>NZ_CP024052.1:0-1787500 GCF_002688545.1 Micromonospora sp. WMMA2032
GGTCACTGGGACGTCTGCTTGTCCCGGCGGTGATCGTCAGCGCCTTCGTGCGGTTGGCCGGGATGAAGAAGTTGCCCTTCAGCGTCACCCCTGCGCCGATCACGATCTCCGTCCAGGAGTCCGGTACGGACAGCTTGCCGATGGCCTTGTTCGCGGTGAACGTCGCCACCCCGTTGCTGACCGATGGGTTCGCCGCACTCACGTCGCCGCCGGTCGCCGGCGTCGCGCCCGGCGCGCCGACCCGCTGACCGACCGTGAACCGTACCGTCTGCTGGGCGGTGCCACCGGGGCCGATCGCCCGCACCGCCAGCGTGTACGCGCCGTCCGGGGCGGCGGCCGCGTTCCAGCCCGGCACGACCGTGCCGTTGTTGCCCAGGAAGTAGTAGGGCGCATCCCGTTCGGTCCAGGTCGCCGTGCTCGCGCCCGAGAGCGAGAACTCCACCCGGTCGACCGTGCCGCTGGTGCGCGCCTCGATCCGGGCGGTGCCGCTCAGCGTGGCGCCCTCGGTGACACCGGCGAGCTGGGTGATGCGGGGGGCGTCGTCGGCGGAGGCGGTCGGGGCCACCGCCCAGGCCCCACCACCCGCGGCCACCAGCAGGCCGGCAATCGCCAGCTGACGCCAGGATCGTCGTGACATCGTCGTGTCTCCTCAGTACTCGTTCGGCTTCCGTCGATCGGCGGAAGCACCGATCGCAGGAGGACACGTCGCGCCAGCGGCCCAGGTTTCACCGGGGGAACGCCGGATTCGGTGCTGCTGCGACGAAACCGTCCACGGCAGCGCGGAGTGTTCTGCACCGTCAGCAGCAACCCCGTGCCGGCCGTCGGGTCGACGAGGCCGGTGGCCGAGAAGGAGTTCCGTGGTGCACAGAAGAGGGAGGCTGCTCACCGCAGCCGTCAGCGCCGTCACCGTGTTCGGGATGGCGGTCGCCGGCATCACCTCCGCCGACGCCGAACAACAGCAGGCCGCGATGGCGACCGCCGAGGTGGCCTCCGGCAACCCGATCGTGACGAACATCCGAGGGGCCGATCCGGACGTCCACGTGTGGGACGGCAGGGTGTGGATGTACACCTCCCAGGACCGGCCGCCGATCGACACCTCGACGAACTACTCGGGGATGGACGGCTACCACGTCTTCTCCTCCACCGACATGGTCAACTGGACCGACCACGGCGAGATCCTGCACTCCCGCGACGTCAGCTGGGGATCCCGCGGCTACATGTGGGCGCCGGGCGCGGCCCGCAGGGGCACGACGAACTACCTGTTCTACCCGCACAAGGACAGGAGCGGGATCTGGCGGATCGGTGTGGCCACCGCGAACAGCCCGGCGGGGCCGTTCGCCGACAGCGGCCGTCACATCCCGAACATCTCCGGGATCGACCCGATGGTCCTGCAGGACGGCAGCGACTACTACCTGTACTGGAGCGGCTGGAAGAACGAGGGCGGGCAGACCAGGCACGTCCCGTACGTGGCCAAACTCAAGAGCAACATGGCTGAACTCGCCGAGAGCCCGAGGGTGGTCAGCTACGGCGCGACCAACCACAAGGAGGGCATCTTCGTCTTCAAGAAGGCCGGCACCTACTACTTCACCTACACCGACTGGCAGGGCGAGAGCGATCAGGGTTTCTGGGCCACCGGCAGCTCACCGTACGGCCCGTTCGGCGGCGCGGGCCAGCTCAAGGGAGCGGTCGGGCCGAGCCCGGCCGGGGCGCAGGACCACACCATTCGATCATCCGGTACGCCGACAGGTGGTACTACTTCTACCACGTGGGCAACTACACCAACGCCGCCGGTGAGCCCGGTGCCGGATACCGCCGCAACGCCTCGGTGGACTACCTGCACTTCCGCGCCGACGGTGGCCTGAAGAAGGTCGTGCACACCACGACGGGGGTGAGGCAGGTGGCCTCGCCGGGCGGCGCCAACCCGCCAGGTGTCCCCGGCCGCATCCAGGCGGAGGACTTCACCGCGCAGACGGGCGGCGTTCGCATCGAGACCACCGCCGGTGCCGACGGGCGCAGCATCGGGTACGTCACCGACGGCTCCTCGGTCACGTACGAGGTGGACGTCGCCGCCTCCGGCCGCCACCGGCTGACCTTCCGCTACGCGTCGGCGGCGACGGGCGCCCGGATCAGCGTCAAGCAGGGCCAGGCGCAGGTCGGGGGGACGACCGTCCGCGGCACCGGTGGCTGGACGGCCTGGCAGGTCGTCGCCGCCGACGTCGACCTCAGGGCCGGCACGAAGCAGCGCCTCACCCTCACCTTCGAGGGCGCCGGCGACTACCTGCTCAACCTGGATCTCTTCGACGTGGTCCAGCGCTGACGGCGACGTGCACCAGGCGTTCCGCCCGGGCAGGACGGCCGGGCGGAACGCCGTCGCCGGCGGTGGCTACCCGGCTGCCTTCGACGGGATCCCGCTCGGCCGGACACCCGACGTCGGTCGGGGAGTCGCTCGATTGCGTGGACGTTTCAGAGCCTCGATCTACGCCGTCGCAGGTCAGGGGCGGTGGGGTGGGGTGAGGGGATCGAAGATGTGGCCCGTATGTACGTGCTCTGACGATGCTTGGGCCGTGTATATCGGCAGCTGGCTGGCAACGACGGTGACCACCGTCGTCGTTGCTGCTGCCCGGGTGAGCGCATCCCGGGGAGGGCCGTACCGACCTCGTGCGACGGCGACTACGCCGGGGTGCCGCAGTGATGGACCATGGCTGCGACGCGCCGGCGAGCACCGATCGGCAGGGTGCCGCCTGCCGGCACTCGATCCACCTGGTCCGACCGCCGCCGGAGCAATCTGGCTGAACATGGCGATCAGGTGCCCCGATCAGGCATTCAGTGTGGTCGCGCTGCAGAGGCCCGGGGTCGACGGGCGCCGCGGCGAGCCCCATCGCGGTCCGGAGAAAGCCGCCGATCGTCGATCGGTCCCGGCGTGCCGAGTGACCACCTCGGCCCAACCGTTCCGGTTGTCTCGAAGGTGCGTCGACGTGTCGGCGCGGGTGTCCTGCCGCCGGCCTCTGGCGAAGACACTCCCGCACAGTCCCCGGTTCCCGCCGGTGTGGCGCGGCGCGGGATCTCGACGTCAGCAGAAAAAACCGCTCACGGCGACGGCGTCGCTTTCGTCGCTCGAATCTCGTGCACCAAAAGCAGGGGATGGGGGACTTTGACCTGAGTCTTCGGTGCGCATTAAGTCTTACCGGTGACGTGACGAGTCGGTGACAGTTTTCGGGTTGGAGGCTGCTCGCTTTTCGACGAGCGTTGTGGCTGCCCTGAGCTGCTAACTTTGGGCGAAGCGACGGTCGGCAGTGGACTGCGCGCGGCTTTCTTCGCTTTGCATGAGTGCCCGGCTCCGCGCTTATTTTGATGCCAGATGTGACCGAGAAAAATTACTCTCTTGGATTATTGCAATGGAAGCGCGCTCGTGTGACAGTTGTGGGGCTTAGGGGCCGCTCGTAAACGGCACATCGGCGGGAGGTCAAGGGCACCGGTTCTCCGGATGGCCTACCCGCCGACCTGCTCATCGCGTCACTGTCGACGCCATCGCACCACCACCGCCCGTCCGGGTCGGGCACCTCAGGAACAACGTCGATGACACCGGTGGGCCGTTCGTTCGGCTGCCCGCCGGGTCGATCGACCGGGCCTCCCACGGCCCGGTACCGTCCCGAAGGAGATCTGTGCAAATGAACGTGTGGAGAAGGCTTTCCGGCTCACGCCGGGCGGTCGCGCTCTCCGGAGCAGGCGTCCTGGTCGCGGGAGGGCTGGTAGCGCTGCCCGTCACCGCAGCCCAGGCCGCCACCCAGTGCGAGGTGTCCTACTCGACCAACGACTGGCCGGGTGGGTTCACCGCCTCGGTCACCATCAAGAATGTCGGCGACGCCCTCAACGGCTGGACGTTGGGATTCACCTTCCCGGACGGCGGTCAGCGCGTGGGGCAGGGCTGGGCCGCACGGTGGGCGCAGTCCGGCCGGGAGGTCAGTGCCCAGAACGAGTCCTGGAACGGCGCCGTCGCCAGCGGCGCGACGCTGAGCCTCGGCTTCAACGGCTCGTGGAGTGGCAGCAATCCGAAACCGACGTCGTTCACGCTGAACGGCACGGTCTGCAACGGCGGCACTCCGACCACACCGCCCACCAGCAGCCCGTCGCCGACCACGAGCCCGACCACCGGTCCGTCGCCGACGACTAGCCCGACCCCGTCGCCGACCGGCCCGACGACCCCGCCCGGACCGAAGGTGGACAACCCGTACGCCGGGGTGAGGGGCTACGTGAACCCGGAGTGGAAGGCCAAGGCCGAGTCGGTCGCGGGCGGCAACCGGGTGTCGAACAACCCGACCGCGGTCTGGCTCGACCGCATCGCCGCCATCAACGGCACCCCGGACAGCAGCTCCAACGGCGCGATGGGCGTGCGGGACCACTTGGACGAGGCGCTGCGGCAGGGTGCCGGTTACATCCAGTTCGTCATCTACAACCTGCCCGGCCGCGACTGCGCCGCGCTCGCCTCCAACGGTGAGCTCGGTCCGAACGAGCTGCCCAAGTACAAGTCCGACTACATCGACCCGATCGCCGCGATCCAGGCCGACCCGAAGTACAAGGACCTCCGGATCGTCAACATCATCGAGATCGACTCGATCCCGAACCTGCACACCAACACCGGCGGCAGCCCGGGCGCGACCGCGATGTGCGACACGGTCAAGGCCAACGGCGCGTACATCAACGGCGTCGGCTACGCGCTGGCCAAGCTCGGCGCGATCGGCAACGTCTACAACTACATCGACGCCGCCCACCACGGCTGGATCGGCTGGGACAGCAACTTCAGCCCCGTCGCGACCCTGCTGCACCAGGCGGCGATCGCCTCGGGCAGCACGGTGGACAACGTCACCGGCTTCATCGTCAACACGGCGAACTACTCCGCCCTCAAGGAGCCGTACTTCAAGGTCACGGACACGGTGAATGGGCAGATGGTGCGGCAGTCCAAGTGGGTGGACTGGAACTTCTACGTCGACGAGCTCTCGTTCGCCCAGGCGTTCCGGCAGGAGCTGATCTCCAAGGGCTTCCGGAACAACATCGGCATGCTGATCGACACCTCCCGCAACGGCTGGGGCGGCTCCGCTCGGCCGACCGGCCCGGGCCCGATGACCAACGTCGACGCCTACGTCAACGGTGGCCGCATCGACCGCCGGATCCACGCCGGCAACTGGTGCAACCAGGCCGGGGCGGGTCTCGGTGAGCGGCCTCGGGCGAACCCCGAGCCGGGCATCGACGCCTACGTCTGGGTGAAGCCGCCGGGCGAGTCGGACGGCTCCAGCACCGCCATCCCGAACGACGAGGGCAAGGGCTTCGACCGGATGTGCGACCCGACCTACACCGGCAACGCCCGCAACGGTTACAGCATGACCGGGGCCCTGCCCAACGCACCGATCTCCGGTGCCTGGTTCCCGGCGCAGTTCGCGCAGCTCATGCAGAACGCCTACCCGGCGCTGTCCTGATTCCGGTGCGCGTCGGTCGCTCGAACCCGGCACGTCACCACTCGCGGTAGTTCCCGCGTCCCTGATCCCGGCCGCCCGGCCGGGGTCAGGGACGCTTGGGGTGACCGGTGCGAACGAGAACGTCGTCCAGGCCGGCAAGCTGACCGCGCCGGCGCCCCGCCTGGGCCAGCCTGCTCACCGGCCAGGCCCCCGTCCACCACCGGCTGCTGGCCGACCGCGCCAGAAGGCTGGGCCTCCGCGCGGTCGTCCAAACCGCCCGACTCGTCGATGGGCAACGCCGGTTTCCGCACCGTGGGCCGCGCACGACGACGGGCTTGCTCGATGCCACCCGCCCGATCTCGCCGGCACGCGGGGGTACCGGCCCCCGGCTCGCCCAACCGAGGGCCGGTACGTGTCACCACCGCCGTGTGGAGCGGGTCGCAGGCCGGTGGTGCGTGCGGCACCCGTTCGGTCGGACGGAGTCGGGCGGTGGGCCCGAGGCTGCCATGCTCATCCACGCATCTCAATTCTGGCGCGATGATCACCGATGACAGTGCCGGAGCCGTCACTCCGCGGAAGGTCGGTTGAGCAGCGTATCCGTAGGCGGTCGCGGATCTCGCCGGCGATCGTCCGGGCCGAGCGAAGGCTGAAATGATTCATCGACGGCGCCGGGGTGGCGGTGACATGAAACCCCCGGGGGCGGGTCGGGGTGTTCACCGGCGTCCGGGCCCGCCGGGCGGAGTTCGTCGACGGGCGGACCGACCGCCCATGGAACAACCGTGTTGCAGTTCGGGCGTCGTATCGCGCTGACCCTCGTGGCCCGTCCTCGGTTCTGGTCGCCACCTCGGTTGCGCAGTGTTACCGAGGTATTGCCACAAAGTTTCCATTGACGTTGTCCGTGTTCACTGTATACAACGTATCCGTCAGGTTCGCATCGACGAACGGAGGTCGAATGAACAAGGCGTTCAGCAGGGGGTGGCGCGTCGCCGCGACGGCGGTCGCGGCCGTCACGCTGCTCGGTCCCGGCGCGGTGGCCGCCCACGCGGCCGCACCCGCGCTCAACTACCCGTGTGAGCGGATCGCGGTCAGCTCCGACGGCAACTACCACGACCGCGACGACATCGGCGCCTCCGCGATGGCGCTCGCGCTGCTCGCGGAGAAGGGCCAGCAGTCCCGCCTGGTGCACTGGGACTACAACTCGCACCTGGGCAGCTCGACCGCGAGCTGGGAGCGGGACATGGTCACCGCGACCGAGGGCACCGCGAGCCGGTTCGGCTACGACACGGGCGTCATCTTCCGCAACAGCCAGGCCGATCTCGGCCGGGCGGTCACCCACCTGAAGAACAAGATCGATGCCTCGACGGCCAGCAGCCGGCTCTGCCTGATCGGCGCCGGGCCGATGGGTGTCGTACACCGGGCGCTGGACGCCTCTAACCCTGCGGTCCACCCGCACGTCACGCTGATCTCCCACTCCGACTGGAACAACAACCACGACGACGACGACAACATCTGGAACCTCGCGGACATCCGCCGCGACTTCCCCCAGGTGCGGTACACCCGCATCCCGGACCAGAACGCCGGCCTGGGTACGAACGGCGGCGAGGCCAGGTGGTCCTGGATGGCCAACTCGGCAGACCCGGGTCTGCGCTACGTGCACGACGTGGTCAACAACGTGATGAACAAGAACGGCGATGTCTCCGACGCCGGAATGATGTACTACCTGATCACCGGTGACGACTCCGGCAACGCGACCAAGCTGCGCAACTTCCTGCAGTGAGGGTGGACGGGGTGGCGCCCGCTGGCGACACCCGCGGTCACGCCGCCCCGCCCACCGCCCGGGCAGTGCCGCGGGCTGCTCCCGAGCCACCGGGCTGACTGACAGTGGCGCCCTCGTCCGTCACCGCCCGACAGTCGGCCCCGACGACGGCTCTCCCCGAGACATCGGAACGGGCCGACGCGATCGACCTCCGCACCCCCACCACACCTTCTCGCCCCCTCTTTGGAGGAGCCATGGCACACCTGAGCCGCACCGGCCTGACCCGCCGCCACGCGCTGAGCCTCGGCCTCGGCGCCGGCCTCACCGTCGCCCTCGCCGCCTGTGGCGAGGACGGCACCTCGACCGCCGGCGGGACGTCGCTCGGCGGAGCCAGCCTCACCGGCCTGATGCGCGCCAGCTTCATCCCCGCCATCCACGAACTCCAGCAGAAGCAGGCCACCGCCTGGGCGGACTCCCACGACGGGGCCGTCGAGCTGACCTTCGCCAAGGAATGGCGGGAGCAGATCGCCGCGGTCGTCGAGTCCCGCGCCGGCGAGGACCTCGGTGAGCTCTTCGCCAACCAGGCGCACATCTACGCGGATCGCCTGGTCGACCTCACCGACCTGTGCGAATCCATCGGTGAACGCAACGGCGGCTGGTACGACGTCGCCCGGGACGCCTGCGTCGTCGACGGCCGGTGGCGGGCCGTTCCGCGCGCCTACACCGCGCACGTGATGAACTGGCGCACCGACCTGTTCGCGCAGGTGGGGATCACCGAGTTTCCGAAGACCTGGACCGGTCTCGTCGAGGCCGCGACCCGGCTGCGGGACGCGAAGCTTCCCCGGGTCGCACTCACCATGAGTCAGGCGGGGCCGAACGACTCGGCCAGCGTCGCCTACTCCCTGCTGTGGTCCTACGGGGCCGCCGAGGTGGAGAAGGACGGCAAGACCGTCGCCATCAACAGCGCCGAGACGCGCGCCGCCATCAAGGTGATGCAGGACCTGGCCGCCGCGAGCGCCCCGGAGATCTCCTCCTACGACGAGGGCGGCAACAACACCAGCTTCCTCGCCGGCAAGATCGCGGTGACCCAGAACGCCACCAGCATCTGGTACACCGCGCAGAAGCAGGCTCCGGACGTCGCGAAGAACATGAGCCACGCGCGCTACCCCGAGGGCCCCGCCGGTCACCAACAGCTCGTCGAGATGAACTCGCTGGCGATCTTCTCGCACAGCAAGCGGATCGAACCGGCCAAGGACCTCTTCGGCCACCTGATGGACAAGGCGCAGCTCGGCAAGCTGGCCGAGATCGCGCTCACCTACTACACCCCGTTGCTGAAGGGCTACGACGACCTGCCCACCATGCCGTGGAACTCCGAGGCCAAGCTCAAGGGACTCAAGGGTCTGGCCGCCGGCGGGCACATGCCGGGCTGGCCGGGGCCGGCCTCCCGGCAGTCGGCCCAGGCGTACAACAACCAGACGATCGTCAACATGTTCGCCCGGGTGATCAGCGGCAAGGCCAGCGCGGAGGAATCCATCCGGGTCGCCGAGGGTGAGCTCAAGAAGGTGTACGGGGGCTGACGTCGATGACCGTACGCACAGTGGACCGGGCCGCGGGGCCGCGACACCCGGCCCGGCCGGGCCCTCCGGCCGCCCGTGAGCGGTGGTCCTTCCTGGACCGCGAGACCCCGCTGGGCTACCTGCTCGTCCTGCCGATGGCGGTGGTGGTCCTCGGGCTGGTGGGCTATCCGCTGGTGCTCACCGTGTGGTTCAGCCTGACGGACAAGTCACTCGGCAGCGATTCGGTCTCCTTCGTCGGGCTGACCAACTACCTGGAGCTGCTCGACGACCCGGTCTTCGCCCGGACCATGTGGAACACGTTCAACTACACCGTCACCGCCGTGCTCGCGAAGCTGGTGTTGGGCCTGGTGATGGCGCTGGCGCTCAACGAGGTCCGTCGGTTCCGCCGGTTCTTCCGGGCCGCGTTCCTGCTGCCCTGGGTCGTGCCCTCGTCGTTGAGCGTGCTGGCCTGGATGTGGATGTTCCAGGCGGACTTCAGCGTGCTGACCTACCTCGGCCGGCAGGCCGGGCTGGTGGACGGCAACATCCCGTGGTTGGGCGAGGCGGGCTGGGCGATGGCCGCCGTGCAGACGGTCAACATCTGGCGTGGCGCCCCGTTCTTCGGGATCATCATCCTCGCCGGGCTGGCCACCGTACCCAAGGAACTCGTCGAGGCGGCCGTCGTCGACGGCGCGAGCGCGTGGCAGCGGTTGCGGTACGTCATCCTTCCGCACCTGACCCCGATCCTGGTGGTGGTCACCCTCTTCTCGTTCGTGCAGACGCTCGGCGACTTCCAGATCGTCTGGATCCTCACGAACGGCGGCCCGGTCAACAGCACCCACCTGATCAGCACGCTGGCGTTCCGCACCGGCATCCGGGGCGCGGACATCGCTTCCGGTTCGGCGATCTCGTTCTTCGTGTTCCCCGCGCTCGCCGCGATCATCGCGCTGCAACTGACCGTGATGCGACGAAAGGCGAAATGACCATGACCACCGTGTCCGGCCGGGCCGCCCGGCCACCCCTGCCCGCGCCTCCGCCGCGTACCGGACGGGTTCTGCGCCGCCTGAAACTGGGCCGCCGACTGCTGATCACCGTCACGATGACGTTGTTCACCGTCTTCACGCTGTTCCCGTTCGTCTGGATGGCGCTGACCTCGCTGCGCACCGGATCGGACCTCTACCGGGTCGCCGACCGGCCGTTCTCGGTCAGTGGGCTCACCCTGGAACACTTCCGGGAGCTGCTCACCGAGACGAAGTTCCTCACCTGGACGCTGAACAGCCTGATCGTGGCGCTGTCGGCCTCGGCGATCGCCCTGGTCATCGGGGTGCCGGCGGCGTACAGCCTGGGTCGGTTGCGGTACCGCGGCGGCGCCGTGGTGGGCGTGATCGTCTTCTCCACCTACCTCCTCCCGCCGGCGTTGCTGTTCATCCCGATGAACGTCGTGGTCAACCGGCTGCACCTGGGCAACACCCTCGGCGCGCTGATCCTGGTGTACCTGACCTTCCTGGTGCCCTTCATCGCCTGGATGCTCTCCAGCTACTTCCAGAGTCTGCCGGTCGAACTGGCGGAGGCCGCCCGGATCGACGGCGCCAGCCGGCTGCGGGCGATGATGGTGATCGACCTGCCGTTGGTGCTGCCGGGCGTGGTCTCGGTGTTCTTCTTTGCCTTCACCCTCTGCTGGCAGGAATACCTGTACGCGTTGACCTTCGTGCGCTCGACCGACAAGCAGCCCGTCGCGGTGGGCCTGGTCAACGCACTGCAGGTCGGCGACGTGTTCGCCTGGGGCCAACTGATGGGCGGTGCGCTGCTCGGCGCGCTGCCCGTGGTGATCATCTTTTCCTTCCTCATGGACTACTACCTGTCCGGCCTGACCGCGGGAGCGGTGAAGGGATGAGCATGCGCGAGCAGGTTCGCGGGCTCGACCACGTCGGGCTGGTGGTGCCCGACACGGAGCAGGCGCTGGCGCTGTGGCGGGACCGGTTGGGCTTCGCCGTCACGCACGCCGAGGTGGTCAACGACGACACGGTCCTGCTCACCCACCTCGACCTCGGCAACGTCCACCTGCAACTGGTGCAGCCGCTGGTCCGGCCGCACCCGCTGCACGAGTGGCTGGACCGGCACGGTGCCGGCCTGCACCACCTCTGCTTCGCGGTGGACTCGGTCGACGTGGCCTGGCACGGCGACGGCGTCGGCGTCCCGCCCGACCAGCCGGCGCCGCACCAGGGGATCCGCGGCCGGCGCTCGGTCTTCCTCGATCCGCGCCGCTCCGGCGGCGTCCAGGTGGAGCTGACCGGCTCATGAGTCACCTGTCGACCGCGCCGGACCTGGCCGGGCTGCCCGCCCCGTGGGCGGAGCCCTTCGTACCGCCACTGGCACAGCGCATCGCCGCCGAACGGCGCACGGTCGTCGTCCTCGACGACGACCCGACCGGCACGCAGACGGTGCACGGGGTGCCGGTGCTCACCCGATGGGACGCCGCCGCCATCGCCGGGGAACTCTCCTCCAGACCGCCGGCGTTGTTCCTGCTGACCAACTCGCGGTCGCTCGATCCGGCCCGGGCCGCGGAGATCAACACCAGGACCGGCCGGCAGATCCGTGCCGCGGCCGAGTCGGTGCGGAGTCGGGTCGTCGTGGTCAGTCGGGGTGACTCGACCCTGCGCGGACACTTCCCGGACGAGACCATGGCCTTGGCGGACGGTCTCGGTGGCGGGTTCGACGGCGTCCTGCTGGTGCCCGCCTTCATCGAGGGCGGGCGGGTGACCGTCGACGGCCGGCACTGGGTGGCCGATGCCGACGGCTGGACGCCGGTGGGCCGGACGCCGTACGCCCGGGACGCCACGTTCGGGTTCGGCTCGTCCGACCTGCCCGACTGGGTGGCCGAGCGCAGCGGCGGCCGGATCCCGCGCGAGGCCGTGCAGCTGCTGACGCTGCGGGAGTTGCGCACGGGCGGCCCGGCGGCCGTCTTCCGCCGGCTGTCCAGGTTGCGCGACGGCGCCGTCTGCGCCTGTGACGCGGCCGAGCAGGCCGACCTCGACGTGCTGGTCGCCGGGGTCCTGGCAGCCGAGGCGGCCGGGGCGCGACTGCTCTACCGCACGGCGGCGTCCTTCGTCCGGGTCCGGGCCGGGCTGCCGCCACGGCACCTGCTCACCGTCGGTGAGTTGGGTCTGCGGCGGCGCACCGGTGGGGGAGGTCTGGTGGTGGTGGGCTCCCACGTGCCCACCACCACCGCCCAGCTCGGCCGACTGCTCGCCGACCCCGCGGTGGCGGGCGTGCAGGTCGACGCGGCGCTGCTCGCCGGGTCCGACCGGCAGGCGGCCGCCGAGGTCGAGCGGGCGGCCGCGCTGGCCGAGGAGGCGATGGCGGAGGGCCGGACCGCGGTGGTGCACACCAGCCGGCGGGTGTTGACCGCGGCGACCGCGGCGCGGGCCCTCGCCCGCAGCGTACGGATCTCGACCGGGCTGGTGCGGATCGTCGGCCGTATCCCGGGCCGGCCCGCCTTCGTGGTGGCCAAGGGCGGCATCACGTCCAGCGACGTCGCCGCGGACGGGCTGGGCATCAACCGGGCCGAGGTGCTCGGGCAGGTGGTGCCGGGTGTGCCGGTGTGGCGGGCTGGCATGAACAGCCGGTTCCCGGGCCTCACCTATGTGGTCTTTCCCGGCAACGTCGGCGGTCCCGACGATCTGCTGGCGGTGGTGGCGAGGCTCGGTGGAGCCGATTGGCAGGAGTCGACACATGCCTGAGCCGTTGAATGGATACGACGTACACACGATCCGGCCGGCGAGCCGCCGGTCGCCGCTGGTCGACGTGCACGGCCACTTCGGTCGCTCCGCCGCCACCGGATACTCGGCGGGCGCGCCCGAGCTGCTCGCGGCGATGGACCACCACGGCATCGACACCACGCTCGTCATGCCGCAGCCGTCGACCGACCGGGAGACCGCCGACGAGGTGCACGCCGAGATCGGGGAGGCGGTCGCTCGCCATCCCGGACGGCTGTACGGCATCGTCAACCTCGACCCGCGCCTGCCCGACGCGGAGTACCGGCGACGGGCCGCAACCCTGCTCGACCGGCCGGGGTTCGTCGCGGTGAAGATCCACACCGCGGGGTTCGCGGTGGCGCCCGACGACCCGGTCTGCGACAAGGCGTTCCGAATCGCCGCCGACTACGACGTACCGGTGATGGTGCACACCGGCCTGGGCGGGCCGCACACCCTGCCGCACCGGGTGGTCGACCCGGCCCGCCGGTACGCCGAGCGGCCGGTGGTGCTCTGCCACGCCGGATTCGGCGCGTTCTGTGCCGAGGCGATCGAGGTGGCGGTGACGCAGTCGAACGTCCACCTCGAGCCGTCCTGGTGCCCGGCCTTCAGCGTCCGGCAGATGGTGCGCCGGCTCGGCGCCCACCGGGTCATGTTCGGCAGCGACCACATCGACAACATCCCGGTGGAACTGGCGAAGTTCGACGCCGTCGGTCTGACCCCCGGGGAACGACGCCTCGTCTACGCCGGCACCGCCGCCAGCGTCTTCTCCCTCGACCCGTCCGCCCCCGCCACCCCCCGACCGGAGGTTTCCGCATGACCGACTACCGCATCGCCGTGCTGCCCGGAGACGGCATCGGTCCCGAGATCACCGCCGTCGCCACCGAGGTGCTGCAACGGCTCACCGCCGCGCACGGCGGGATCTCGCTCCATCTCGACACACACGACGCGGGCGCCACCCGCTGGTTGCGCGAGGGCACCGTGCTGACCGACGAGACGTACGACGCCTGCGTGCGGGCCGACGCCATCCTGATGGGCGCGATCGGTCTGCCCGAGGCGCGTCACCCGGACGGTCGGGAGGTCAACGGCGACGTCATCTTCCGGCTCCGCTTCGACCTGGACCTGTACGCCGGAATCAGGCCGGTCCGGTCCTGGCCGGGACTGACCAGCCCGCTGTCGGCCGCGCCGCCCGTCGACTACGTGGTGGTGCGGGAGAACGTGGAAGGCCTGTACGCCTCCCGGACCGGCGGCTGCAACGTACGGGAGGAGGTCGCCACGGACACCATCGTGATCACCGCGACCGGTACCCGGAAGGTGACCGAACAGGCGTTCCGCCTGGCAGGCAAGCGCGCCGGCCGACCCCGCGACGGCCGCCGGACGGTCACCTGTGTGGACAAGGCGAACGTGCTCGCCTCGTACGCGTTCTTCCGGCGGGTCTTCGACCGGGTGGCCGAGGGCCACCCCGACATCGGCGCCGAGCACGTCTACGTCGACGCGATGACCGCGTACCAGGTGCAGCAGCCCGACATGTTCGACGTGGTGGTCGCCGAGAACATGTTCGGCGACATCATCTCCGACCTGGCGGCAGCCACGGTCGGTGGGTTGGGCCTGGCCGCCTCCGGCGACGTCGGTGACCGGCACGCGCTGTTCCAGCCCGCGCACGGCTCCGCGCCCACCATCGCCGGCAAGGGCGTGGCCAATCCGATCGCCACCGTGCTGTCGGCGGCCATGATGCTCGACTGGCTGGCGGACCGGCACGCGGATCCGGCCGCGGCCGAGGTGGCCAGGTTGATCGAGGACGCCGTCGGCGACGTGCTCGCCGAAGGACGGGTCCGCACGCCGGACCTGGGTGGGACCGCGAGCACCGTCGAGGTCGGTGCGGCGATCGTCGCGGCGGCGGGGCGGAGGCGGTAAGTGGGTAGGGGAGGAACGGGGATGGAACGGCCGTTGCGGGGCCTGATGGTCGGTGCCGGCTACTTCGCGCCGATCCAGCTCGCCGCCTGGCGAGCGGTGTCCGGTGCCGAGATCCACGGCCTGGTCGGGCACCGTGATCCGAGGCGGGTGGCCGCGGTGGCCCGGGAGGCCGGCGTGAGCTGGTCGGGGGTCGATCTCAAGGCGGCGATCGCGGAGGTCCGGCCCGACTTCCTGGACATCTGCACGCCTCCGGCCACCCACGCCGAACTGATCCGGCTCGCGGTCGACCGCGGACTACCGGTGCTCTGCCAGAAGCCGCTCGCGCCGACCGTGGCGGACGCCGCCGAGCTGGCAGACCTGGCGCACCGGCGCGGCGTGCCGCTCGTGGTCAACGAGAACTGGCGCTGGCAGCCGTGGTACCGGGAGGCGAAGCGGCTGATCGACGACGGCGTGCTCGGCCGACCGTTCCACACCACCATGCGGATGCGGCCCGGCGACGGCTGGGGGGAGCGGCCCTATCCGGACCAGCCCTACTTCGCCACCATGCCCCGCCTGGTGCTGTTCGAGACGGGCGTGCACTACGTCGACACGACCCGATACCTCTTCGGTGAGATCGACGAGGTCCGGTGCACGACCGCAACCGTCAACCCGGCCGTCACCGGTGAGGACCTCGTCATCGCGGTGCTGCACACCTCCGGCGGCGGCATCGTGGTGTACGACGCCGACCGCTCGGCGGTGGCTCGGACGGTCCGCAGCCTGGCGTACGGGACGATGTCGGTGGAGGGCACGGACGCCACCCTGGAGGTGGCCGACGACGGCACGATGACCGTGCTGCGCCGCGACGGGCGGACGGTCCGGCACGACTACCGGATCCCGGACGGCTGGAAGGGCGGCTGCGCGACCGCCGCCCAGCAGAACTTCGTCGATGCCCTGCGAGGTCGCGCCGAGGCGGAGACGCCCGCCGCGGACTATGTCCGTACGATGCGGGTGGTGGAGGCCTGTTACCAGTCGGCCGCATCGGGGCAGGCGGTCCGGATCCGGTCCGAGCGGGTGACAGGCGTGCCGGAACCCGCGGGTGAGAGGCTGCCGTGAGCACTGAGACGACCTATCTTCCGCTGGAGGAGAGCACCTACCAGCGGGTGCGCGCGATGCTGCTCAGCGGTGAGATCCCGACGGGCCAGCCGGTCAACCAGAGCGAGGTCGCCGTAGCCCTCGGGGTCAGTCGCACACCGGTCCGCCGCGCTCTCTCCCGGCTGGAGGGCGAGGGCCTGGTCACCGCCGGCCCGCGGGGCTGGCACGCGGTGGGCTTCGACGCCGATCGGATGACCGCCGTGTTCGAGATCCGCGCGGTGCTCGAAGGGCTCGCGTGCCGGCTCGCCGCGGGTCGGGCCGGCCGGGCCGAGCTGGCCCGGCTGCGGGTGCTGTTCCAGGACGCCTACGAGCAGCTCACCACCACCGGTTCGGCCGAGGCGTACTACCAGGCGGATGTGGTGTTCCACCGGGCGCTGCTGGAGCTGGCCGGCGAGCCGCTGCTCAGCCGTACCGCCGAGGTGCACCACATACTCACGACGAGCCTCGCCCCCGGGCTCTACCGCGACCCGCACGAGACACATCCCGAGCACCTGGCGATCATCGAGGCGCTGGCGGCGGGCGACGCCGACCGGGCCGAGGAACTGGCCCGCGGGCACATCCGCGCGGCCGTGCCGAACATTCGCACCGGTGCGGTGTACGTGCCGGGAGCGGAGGCCACCTGATGGTCGCCCGGCTCCGGTCCGCGTCCCGGTCCGCGTCGCACCCGGGTGGCCGTCTCCGCGGGCACCCGGTGCGGCGGCCCGGCCAGGCGACGCGGGTGCGCCACGACTGCCCGGGCCCCGCACGAGTAGTGAACCGGTCACCGGGCATCCGCCGTACTCCTGACCGTATGGGTCGTGGCGGGGGCGGAGGCTGACATGGGGACGTACCGCAGCGGAAGCCCGCTCGCCGGGAGACTCACCCCCGAGGACGTCACCCGGGTACGGCTGCCGCTGGCGCCCTGGTACCAGCGCGGCTACCGTCGCGACGAGGTCGACGCGCTGCTGCACCGGCTCGCGTACGAGCTCGGTGAGCGAGGGCGGGAACTGGAGATCGCCTGGGCGGAGGGTCAGCGGATCAAGCGGGCGCTGCGCGTCTGGCAGTCGGAACGAGCCGGCTCCGGGGCGCATGCGAGGCGGACGACCACCGGCCGGCGGGTGCGGCGGACCACCATGCCGAAGCGGCTGCCCTCGGAGCCTGCGGCGGGTTCCGCAGGCACCCCTGGAGCGCACGCGGCGACCCACCGGACGGACACCGAGGACTCCGCGAGGTAGCGGATCGCCCGCACCGGCCGCCGGGGGCGCTCACCGCACCGTCGTTCGCCCCTCGTCGGTCGGCGGCGTGTCGGTCCGGGACGGTCCGGGACGGTCCTCCACCGGCCGCGACCGGTGCTCCTGCCACGCGGCCAGCGCAGCCGCCCGGTCCGCCTGAGGGTGCGCCCTCCGCCACTGCCGCAGGAACGCGTTGAACTCGAACTGTGCTGCCACCGGCCGTTCGCGGGCGGCTTCGGCCCGGGTGTCGTACCAGTGCGAGACGGCATCACCCAGGGTCCGTCCCGCACCGTCACGGATGAACGCCCGCATGAACTCGTCGAAGACGAACCCCTTGCCGACCTGATCGCGGAAGAATGCCCGCAGCACCTGGCTGCACCGCTGCCCGGCGGGAATGACGGTGTCGACCGTCACCGGCGGACCCAGTTGTCGCGCCGACCCTGCCCGCCGAGCATGCTCCGGCGCTGCCGTGCCGTCCAACGCGGCGGCCAACCGCTCGATCAGTGCCAGCTTGCCGCCCCCGCGCGGGACGCCCATTGTCCGGGCCAGTTCCGTCAGCTCGGCGAGCGTCCAGTACCAGCGGCGCAACTCCGAACCGGAACGGACGTGGGTCAATGGCGGGCGATCCGTCACCGTGACTCTCCAGCCGGGCATTCAGGGGAACAGGGGGGTGATGAAGTTCGACACCGTCTCGGTGAACAACGCCGGTCGCTCGATGATCCAGCCGTGCCCGACGCCGGGTACCGTCCGGTGCTCTCCGCGTGCGAAGGCCGCGGCGAGCAGTGGCGCGGAGCGCCGGATGCTGGGCGGTTCGTCGCTGCCGCACAGCACCAGGACCGGTCGGACGAATGCGTTGTCCACCGGAGGTCGATATCCGGTCAGTTCCCGGTTGATGCGGGCGAACGCCCGGGGATGGGTCCGCCGGGCCGCCGACCGGTACCACGGGTGAAGGTCGGCCGGTATCCGTAGCACCCGGGCGTTGGCGCTCAGCATCGGCCGGGTGACGATGAACGGCGCCAGCACCGGACCGAGCAGCCGCGGTGGAGACCAGAACGGCAACGGGACGGCGTTGACTCCGCTGGCGACCGCACCCGCGATCCGATCCGGCGCCGCGCGGGCCAGTTCCAAGGCCAGATACCCGCCGAGCGACAGCCCCACCACACCGACCCGGGCGTCGGGGACCCTGCTGTCGATCAGGTCGGTCAGGTCGTGCACCACTCGGCTCATCGAAGTCCATCGCCGGTTCCGGGCCGTGCCGTGCCCGGGCAGATCGGGGATCAGCAGGCGGAACGAGTGGCCGAGTGTCTCCACGACGGGTTGCCACATCGTGCGGTCGATGAGCAGGCCGTGCAACAGGAGCAGCGGTGGTGCGTCCAGTGGGCCGTGTTCGCTGACTTCCACCTGTTGTCCGTCCGGTGATGATTGACGCAGTCCGCCGCGACTCGCATCCGGCCCGGACCACGCTACGAGGCGCCGGCGCGGCACCGATATCACAGACGCGCCGCAACACTGTCGAAGCCGTGCCCATCTGCCGCCGCCTCCGCTCGCCAGCGGCCCGGGCTCGAGCCGAAGTGGGCCCGGAAGGCGGCGCCGAAGTGGGAGGCGGAGGCGAACTGGTAGCGGTATGCCAACTCGGATGCGCTCATCGGCGACCCGATCAGGTCCCGAGCGCACGCCTGCAGCCGCCGTAGCCGGATGTAGCCGGCCGGGCCGTGGCCGTGGCCGTTGTCGGCGAAGGCGCGGTGCAGCTGGCGCACCGACACGGCGAGCTGGCTGGCCAGCCAGGCGACGGAGAGGTCAGGTTCGGTGAGGTGGTCCTCGACGAGTCGCTCCGCGGCGAGACGCAGAGCGAGGTGAGGGCCGCCCCGTGTGTCACCGAGCGTGCCGTCGAGCAGCAGATCCAGCACCACGGCGAACACCGAGGCAAGGTCTCGCCGGCGGGCGGGGTCCTCGGTGGCGCCCGCCGCCGTCATCAGGTGGGGCAGCTGTCTGCCCAGGGCGCGCCCGGCCGGGTCGAGGGGTGCCGAGCGGATCGCTGCGTCCAGTGCCGCGTACCGGGCCTCGACCAGAACCGGCGGAAGCACGACGAACAACAGCTTGGCGACGGCGGGATAGTCGACCTCGAAGGGCTCTCCGCCCGGTACGACCACGAGCCGGCCCGGCACCACCGGCTCGACGCCGAAGCGGTGCCGAATCCGACCGTCGGCCTTCGCGCCCAGCAGCAGGAACACGCCCCCGGGCGAACGTTGTCCGGTCTGCCGCGCATGCAGCGCGGCGACGGTGACGGACACCAGCCGAGTCGGACCGACGTCGGCGGTGCTCAGCCGGGCACGGAAGCCGGCCGGGTCCCGGGCCTCGACCGCTTGGCTGACCAGGCTCCGGCGGACCGCACGGCGGAAGTCGTGCAGGCCGCGTGGACCCGAGAAGTGGTGCGTGAGCACGGGCACGATCGCTCCTTGATCTGTTCGCCGCGGCTCGGGCGACCGCGGGCGCGCTCGTTCCCTCGATGATCCTCGTGCCCGGACGGGCCGGCCTCGGCTGTCCGGACGGATCCGCGGCCCCCGGTTCGCGCTTTCCGGCCGGGCGGAGGCGATCACCCGCTGTGGCGTGCGGAGGGTCGGGTGATCCGGCGCAGTCCGCGCCAGGCGCCGACGAGGCGGGCGGGTAGCGGGGCCCCGAGGTCGTTGTCAAGGTCGCCAGTCACCCGTGGCCAGCCGTCCGCGTACGTGGGCTGCCCAGGTAGCGCCCGGGCGAGCTCCGAAACGCTGATGCCCTGACGCACCGCGGCGGCCAGCTCGCCGATCCACTGCCCGACCCGGGGCGACACCACCGTGGCCCCGAGCAGCTGGCCGCCCGGCCCGACGACCAGGTGGCAGAAGCCGCCGACCCGCTCGCCGAGCTCATCCCGGTCGAGGTCGTCGTCGACCCACCAGCGGGCCCGCGCCCGGTCGCCGTGGAGCCGCTGTGCCTGCTCCAGCGTGACGCCGACCTGCGCCACCTCGGGATCGGTACGCGTCACGCGGGGCACCGGGATCCGGTCGACCCGCCCGACCGGTCCGAGTAGCGCGTTCTCGGCCGCCTGGACGCCCTGCAGTTCGGCGGCCCGGGCCAGCGGCGCGGAACCGGTGACCGGGCCGGCGGCGAAGACCCGATGGTTCGCGCTGCGCAGCCGCTGGTCCACCACGACGTGCCCCCGCACGTCGCGCCGCACGCCGGTGGCGGTCAGCCCGAGCCGATCGGTGCGCGGCCGGCGCCCGACGGCGAGCAGGATCCGGTCGGCCGGCACGATCGCCCCGTCGGCCAGATGCACCGTCCCCACGCCGACGCGGTCGACCAGCTGGCCCGTACGCACCGCGACGCCTTCGGCGCGGAGCCGCTCGCTGATCACGGCGCCCGCGGCCGGTTCCTCGTTCGGCAACAGGCGGTCGGCCACCTCGATCAGGGTCACTCGCACGCCCAGCCGGGCCAGGGCCTGACCTAGTTCGCAGCCCGTCGAGCCGCCGCCGAGCACCGCGATCCGTTCCGGTAGCCGGTTGAGCCGCGACAGGTCGTCGGCGGTCAGCGGTTGCGCGTCGGCGAGGCCCGGGATCAGGGGCACGGCGGGAGCACATCCGGTGGCGATCACCGCGCGACGGAAGCGCACCTCGCGGACCGCGTCGGTGCCGGTGACCCGCAGTGAGTCCGGGCCGGTGAACTCGGCCCGGCCGTCCAGCACGTACGGACCGCCGGCGATCGTGCCGTCGCGCAGTTGACCCGACTCCGTGCGAGCCGCGGCCCGCACGGCGGCGAGCACCGCGACGTCGTCCACCCGAGGCGCGCCGCAGCGCAGCCCGAAACGGCCGGCGGTCGCCAGCGTGTGCGCGGCGTGCGCGGCCGCGATGAGGGCGGTGGCCGCCGCGGACGCGGCGTACCCGCTCGTGCCGTCGTCGACGAGCAACACCTGCGCGTCGAGTCGACGGGCCGTCCGCGCGGCGGCGAGCCCGGCGACACCGCCGCCGAGAACCACCATGTCCCACGTGCCGGTTCGCATCCCTCGCCCCGCTCCGTGACGTCCGCAGCCCGATCCTGTGTCTGTCGTCGCACCGCCGTGAGCTGCGCCCGACCGGGTGGTCGTCGGGCGGCGCGGACGCGCCGCGGCCCGGCAGAGGACACTCCGCCGGGCCGCGACCTTCCCCGGTGTGCGGTCAGTTGAGGGTGCAGACCGCGAGGCTGTCGAGTTCGGGGCGCTGCGCGCCGACGCGGTTGAAGGCGATCTCGATCCGGTCGAGCGCCGCCCCGCGCTTGCTCTTCAGCGGGTTGAGGATGGCGTTGGCGATGAAGTTCGGCCCGCCTTCCGGCTTGACGGCGATCCGGGCAAGCCGAGAGTTGGCCTCGTCGATCTGCTTGTCGAGGGTGGCCAGCTCGGACTGGACCTGCCCGGCGGCCGCGGCCGGCACCGCCGGCAACTCGACGCGGGGGCAGTTCACCGTACGGGCCTGCGCGGCCCCGCCGTTCTCCGACCCGGCCGCCTCGCCCTGGCCGGCGTTGCCGTTGACGGCGCTCGGCGTGCCGGGGGAGTTGAGCGTGCAGGTGGCGAGGTCGACCAGGTCGTCCGGACGGTTGCCGTTGACCCGGCCGATGTTCGTGGCGATGCGGTTCAGGACGGCCACCCGCTTGTTGCGCAGCGGGCCCAGGATGGCGTTCTGGATGAAGTTCGGGCCGCCCTCGGGTTTGACGGCGAGCTTCGCCAGGCGCTCGTTCTGCCGGGCGATCTCCTCGTCCAGGTTCGCCAACTCCTTCTCCACCCCGGCGACCGCCTCGGCCGGCACCTCGGGGAGCTTGTCGCGTACGGTCGGGCAGTCGACCGTCTGCGCGTTGGCCGGCGGAGCGGCCACCCCGCCGTCCCCGGCGCCGCCGGCCGCACCTTCGAGCGTGCAGTTCGCCAGGCCCTGCAGCCCGGCCGGCGCGGCGCCGCCGACGCGGGTGATGTCCTGGCTGATCCGGTCCAGCACCGCGCGGCGCTTGCCGGCGATGTCGTTGAGCTGGTTCTGTGCCGCCTTGGGCTCGCGGGCCAGCCGCTCGTTGACGTTCGCGATCTGCTTCTGCAGATTCTGCAGCTCGCGGTTCACCCCGTCCTGCGCCGCGGCCGGCACCGCGCCGAGCTTGTCGGCGACCGACGGGCAGACCACCGACACCGGCGTCGCGTTGGCGTTCTCGTCGGCGGACGCCAGTTGCAGTCCCGCGCCGATCAGCAACGCGGCGACGGCTCCCACACCGCCGAGCTTCAGGACGGCGTTGTTGCGCGTACCCCTGGTCATGCACCTCTCCTTTGGTCGACCGCACCGGGCCGACGTGACGGGATGTCGCGGCGACCCGGTGCGGTGCGAAGTGAGGACTCAGGAATCGTGCTCGTGCCCGCTCCGGCATCGCGGTTCCGGACGATGTCCTCTGTCGATGAGGAGTACGGGGTGTTCAGCAGGATCGTTCAGTTTTTGTCACAGAATTTCAGGAAACACGAAGACGGGTCAGTTGAAGGCCAACGTAGGGCTGCCCGTGATGTCGAAGCCACCGTCGGTCCTGGCGTTGGCGGAGGTGATCCTGGTGCCACCGATGGTGAGGTTCGTGATCGTCAGCTCCAGCGGTGCCTTCGCCTGCTTGACCAGGTTGCGGGGCAGGTCCTTGCTGCCGTTGCCACGCAGCGAGTTGATCTCCGCAAGGCTGTAGAGCCTGTCCACCCTGGTATCGGCCAGCGTGATGTCGCGGAACGCCTGGCTGGCGGAGGTGTTGGAGAGGGCCACGACCCGGGTGGTGGGTCCCATGATCCGGGTGCCGGTGACGCTGACGTTCGAGATGGCGCCGGAGCCGCCGGCCTCCTGATAGTTCAGCAGGCCCCAGTTCGAGTTGGTGCCGGTCCACTCGGTGTGCAGCAGGGTGTTGTTGGTGGCGGTGATGTTGGAGATGGTCTTGGCGAACCAGCCGAGCTGGAACACGGCACCGTTGTCCATCTGCCACAGGGTGTTGTTCTTGATGGTGGCGTTGGAGCTGTAGAGCTTGAAGGCGTCGTCGAAGGCGGAGACGAACGAGTCGCTGATGGTGGTGCCGGTCAGGGCGGGGATGCCGTCGCCGTTCCAGCCCCAGTTGCCGAGCACCTTGACGTCGGAGATGGTGCCGGTGAACCGGGACTCGTCGTCGCCCTGCTTGGCGGTGATCTCGTTGTCGCGGTGGCCGGTGACCACCCAGTGCGGGGCGTTGACCACGGTGACGTCGTGGAAGCGGAACTTGTCGGTGCCGAGCTGCACCATCTTGACGGTGTACTCCCAGCAGTCGTAGCTGCACGAGGTGGTGCCGTTGGTGCGTTTGTCGGCCCGCCAGTCGAAGTCCTCACCGGAGAGCACGCCCCGGCCGGTGACGGTGAAGCCCTGCTGGGTCGACTTGCTCACCGTGGCGGAGTCGATCGCGCCCTTGACGTACGCGCCGCCGGCCAGGTGCACGCGCTGCACGGAATCCGGCACCGGCCAGTAGCCGAGGTCGTGCACGCCGCGGGTGAAGATCACCGTGGTGGAGCGGGCGGCCCGGGAGCGGTCGAAGGTGGCGCCGGGGTTGACCACGTAGGTGTCGGGGGCCGTGCGTGACGGGTCCGCCACGGCGGCGCGCGAGTCGTCGGCGAACAGCAGCATCCCGTCCAGCGGCAACTGTCGGAGGCTGTCGTAGCGGTTGTCGATGAACTCCACCGACAGCTTGGCCTTCGGCCGGTTGACCCGGATCTTGATCTGCCGGGCGGCGAGGTCCTTGCTGACGATGGTGTAGTCGCCGGTGCCGCGGACCTTGATGTCGGTCACGGCTCCGGCGGCGGCCGTCCGGGTCACCGTGACGGTCGGGGTGGTGCCGACCGGGAACCAGAACGAGGACCAGTTGAACGACCGGTTGTCCGCGCGGGCGTAGTCGCCGCCGTCGCAGTTGGTGCTCGAGCAGGTCCGTGCCTTCGGTGCGGTGCGGTAGACCGACGGGGTCTTCCCCTCCACCGACACCGCGTAGATCGACGACTTGTCGCCCGCGGGCAGCCCAGGGGTCTTCGCGACGGTCACCGCGGCGACGGCTGCGGCGGTCGGGGGAAGGGCTGGTTGCTGCCCGGCATACGCGCTGGTGACGCCGGCGACGGCCAGGCCTGCGGCGACGGTTACGCCCAGGGCGAGTGCCCCGAGGCGTCGGGTCTTTCCTGCCATAGCCTTGCTCCTTCGGTGTGGTGGGGGTGGGGGGTGTGTGGTGCCGCGGTCGCGCCCCGGGCAGGCGTGGCGAGGGTGGTGCGGGTGGGGACACTCCGCGGGACGGTGGGAGGTTTCAGGACTCGCCGGCTACTTCTCGGCGCCGGCGAGCATGCCCTTGATGAAGTGCCGCTGCAGGAACAGGTACGCCAGCAGGATCGGCGCCATCGCGGTCAGCGACGCCGCGGCGGCGGCGCCGAGGTTGCTGCTCTGCTGGGAGAAGAAGGACCCGATCGCGGGGGCGATGGTGCGGACGTCCTGGGTGGTCAGCATGTAGACCGACATCTGGTAGTCGTTCCAGATGAACACGCCGGTCAGGATCGCCACGGTCGCGGTGACCGGCTTGAGCAGCGGCAGCACGATCCGGAAGAACACCCGGAAGGTGCCCGCGCCGTCGACCCGGGCGGCCTCCTCAAGGGCGGTCGGCACCGTCCGGATGAACGCGGCGTAGAGGAACACGCTCAGCGGCAACTGGCCCGTCACCAGGATCAGGATGATGCCCCAGTAGGTGTTGACCCCACCGAGTTGGTTCATCAGCGAGTACAGCGGCACGAGCACGCTCAGCGGCGGCACCATGATCGAGCCCAGCATCAGCAGCATCACCACCCGGTTCACCCAGGTGCCGCGCCGGGCCAGCGGATAAGCGGCGAGCGCTCCGAGCAGGCAGACCAGGACGGTGGCGACCGAGGTGACGACGAGGCTGTTGACGATCGCCCGCAGGATGCCGCCCTGTTCGATGGCGATGCGGAAGTTGTCCAGGTAGAGACGCCCGGTCGGCGGCATCCACTGGGAGCTCAGGTCACTCTTGGGCTTGAGCGCCGTGGTGAGCGCGACGTAGAACGGGACGAGCTGGATGACCGCGAAGGTGAGCAGGAAACCCACCGAGGCCAGCCGGAACAGACGGTGTCCGATCAGCATTGCTCACGCCTCCAGCCGGCGCTTGTTGAGTGCCGCGTTGAGCACCAAGGTCATGATCATGATGACGGCGAAGAGCGCGACGCCCATCGCGGCCGCGTACCCGGCGCTCTGCGCGTTGAAGTAGGTCAGGCCGATGAAGGTGGACACCGAGTTGGTCGAGTAACCGGGGCCGCCGCCGGTGAGCACCTTGATCACGTCGAAGAGCTTCATGCCGCCGATCAGGTTGAGCACGATGCTGGTGGCGAAGGCCGGCTGCAGCAGGGGCACGGTGATCCGGCGGAACAGCGACCAGCCCGACGCGCCGTCGAGCCGGGCCGCCTCGTAGTACATCGTCGGGATCGACTGCAGCCCGGCCAGGTAGATGATCATCGACAGGCCGACGAACTGGATCGTGTTGACGGCCACGATGATGGCCACCGAGCCGGTGGTGGTGCTCAGCCACGCCTGCTGCTCACCCCCGAGCGCGACCACGACGTCGTTGAGGGCGCCGTTGTCGTACTGCAGCAGCAGGTAGTAAATGGTGCCCATGATGACCGGGGAGACCAGCACCGGCAGGTAGATGATCGCGCGCAGCAGGGCCCGTCCCCGCATCGGCCGGTCCAGCGCGAGCGCCAGGCCCAGGCCGAGCACCTGCTGCAGGACGGTGCTGCCGAGGGCGTACACCAGGGTGTTGACGAAGACGGTGCGGAAGGTGCCGTCGTTGAGCAGCCGCTGGTAGTTCTCCAGGCCCACCAGGTGGTGGCCGGGACTGTAGCCGTCCCAGTCGGTGAACGACAGCCCGACCCCGTTGACCAGCGGGTACGCCGTGAACATGGCCAGCAGCGCCAGCGCCGGCAGGTAGAGGACGTTCACCAGCCCCTGCCGAGGCCGATGTCGGGGGCCGGCCGTCGGGCGGTACGTCGCGTCCGCGCTGCGACGCACCGCCGTGTCGATGCCGCTGTCGACCATGTCGGTCACTTCGCCTGCGCGTACAGCTTGGTGAAGTCGGTCTTGACCTTGGCCACGCTGTCGGCGACGGTCGACTGCTTGGTCACCACGCCGTCGGTGGTCTTGACCATGGTGTCCCAGGCGCCGTTGGGCATGTAGACCCGGTCGAAGTAGGGGACGGTCGGCACCGCGCCCGACTTGACGTACGTGTCGTAGCTGCTCTGCAGGCCGCCCAGGTCGGACTGGGCGCTGGTCAGGCCCGGCGCGGACCCGGAGGCCTTGGCCAGCTTGGTCAGGTTCTCCGGCTGGGCCAGGAACGCGAGCAGCTCCTTGGCCTCCTTCGGGTGCTTGGTGTCCTTGTTGATGCCCAGCGCGTTCTTCTCGCCGCTGATCAGGTAGGGCTTGCCGCCGTTGGCGGTGGGCACCGGCATGAAGCCGATCCTGGCGTCCTTCTTGTACTCGAACGCCGAGGTGGCGACGAAGTTCATCAGGAAGCTGAACCCGGTCTTACCCTCGGCGAGGGCGCGGGCGACGTTGTCCGTGGTCGCCGAGCTGTAGTCCTTGTTGAACAGGCCGGCCTCGCGGAACGCGCCGACGGTGTCGAGCACCTTGGTGTAGCTGCCCTCGGCGAACGTGCCTTCCTTCATGCTCTTCAGCTCGGCCTCGCTGAAGACGCCCGGCGCGATCCAGTCGACGAACAGGCCGGTCGGCCACTGGTCCTTGCCGGCCGCGTAGATCGGGGTCTTGCCCTTGGCCTTGATCGCGGCGGCGGCCCGGTTGAAGTCGTCCCAGGTCTTGATGTCGTCGGGCTTGACGCCGGCCTCGGCCAGCACGTCGGCGTTGTAGAGCAGGCCCGCGATGTCGGTGTCGACCGGCATGGCGTACAGCTCGCCGCCCTGGCCGAGCATCGCCGGCTTGAGCGCGGGCGCGAGGTCCTTGGCCCAGGGCTCGTTCTGCAGCGGCATCAGGAACTTGCCGTAGCGCAGCAGCGACCACCCGTGGGTCATCCAGATGTCGGGGATGTTGCCCGAGGCCAGCCGCACCTTGAGGTCGCCCTCGTGGTCGGTGCTCGACGGCACCAGGTTGACCTTGACGCCGGAGTGGTCGGCCTCGAACTTCTTGACCAGGTCCTGGTACTGCCCGTAGAGCGGCGAGTCCACCGCGGTGCCGGTGAGGAACTCCAACTGCCCGCCCTTCCCGCCGCCGGAGTCGGTGCCACCGCCGGTGCAGCCGGTCAGGGCGATTGTGAGTGCGGAGATCGCCGCGGTGAGGACGAGGCGTCGTCTCATGGGTGTGTCCTTTCCAGGGGGTGGGCCGGCGGGCCCACCGGCAGGCGCGGCACCGGGTCGGGTCGGGTCGGGTTCGGTGCGCGCCGGGTGGGGTTCGGAGTGGATCGCCGGCCGGGGGGCCGGGCGCTGGGCGGTGCCGAGGCAGGCGACACCCGGGTGGGCGGGATCGTCGCCGTGCCGTGCGGTGGTGTGCCCACCGCGGTGCGGTGTGCTGTCAGCGGGCCATTGTGACCGCTCACATTGAGCGTGAGTCTGGTCGACTGAAAACCGGCAAGTCAAGCGTCCTTCTAGTTACGGTTGGGTCACGAGCGGCCTTCTACCAGTATGTTCACGCGCACATGCTCGTCCGACTATTGATCAAGGCCGCTCATTGTTACCGTTCTCAAACATGAAGTCGCCAGAGGTTGCGTCCTCCGCCTGCTGCCAGCCCGGCACAGCGGGAGGATCCCCTGCGGCGGTCGGCCCGCCGCACCCCGTTCCCGGATTCACGTCCGATCCTGCCCGTCCCGAACCAGCCGCCGCCCTGGCCGAGATGGTCACTGTTCCGGCCGGTTCGTTCTGGATGGGCGCGGACGGCCCCGGCACCGTCCCCGGTGACGCCGAGGGCCCGGTCCGCCAGGTCCACGTCGACGAGTACCGGATCGGCGTCACGACGGTCACGAACGCCGCGTACGCCGAGTTCGTCGACGCCACCGGATACGTCACGGACGCAGAGCGCTACGGGTGGTCCTTCGTCTTCGCCGGCCTCGTCGGCCCCGAGGCCTGGGCCGGCGTGCTGCCGGGCACCGTCGCGGCGGCGCCCTGGTGGTTCGCCGTGCGCGGCGCGAACTGGCGGCACCCCTTCGGTCCCGGGTCGTCCGTCGACGAACTCGCCGACCACCCGGTGGTGCACGTGTCCTGGTACGACGCCTCCGCCTACGCGCGCTGGACCGGCACCCGGCTACCGACCGAGGCGGAGTGGGAGAAAGCCGCGCGGGGCGGCCTGGACCAGGCCACCTACCCGTGGGGCGACCAGCTGCTGCCCGGCGGCGAGCACCGGATGAACGTCTGGCAGGGGGAGTTCCCGTTCCGTAACACCGCCGAGGACGGCCACCGTGCCACCGCGCCGGCCCGGTCCTACCAGCCCAACGGGTACGGGCTCTTCAACGCCTGCGGCAACGTCTGGGAGTGGACGGCGGACTGGTGGTCGGGCGACCCGGTCGGTGGCGGGCCAGGGCGCGACGCGGCCCGCGTGGTCCGAGGCGGGTCCTACCTCTGCCACGCGTCGTACTGCAACCGCTACCGCACCTCGGCGCGGACCCGTAACACGCCCGACACCTCGGCCGGCCACACCGGCTTCCGCGTGGCCTGCTGAGCCGGGCCCGCCGGCCGCTCGGCGGGGGACCACACCGCCGAGCGGCCGGCCGGGTCTCGAGGCGACGCGGGGTCGGGGACCCGGCCGGTGTACCGGTCAGCCGAGGTGCTGGACGCGAAAGAGCCGGGCGCCGTGCGCCTCGACGTGCATGCCGGTGGTGCCGGAGGCCTTGCCCTGATCCGACCGACTCCACAGGTCGCGCAGCGTCACCTCACCGTCGATGCCCACCGCCCGCAGGTCCAGCTGTACGTCCCGGTCGTCCTTGCCGACGTTGAACACCGCCAGCGCGGTGCTCGACTCGTCGAGCCGGGAGGTCCAGACGATGACGTCGTGCTCGCGGTACACCTCCCGGGCCCCGTCGCCGTCGCGCAGGACGGCCAGCACCTCGGGGTTGGTCAGCAGGTCCCGGGTCTCGTCGTCGAGCCGGGTCAGGTCGGTGCCGAGCATCAACGGCGAGCGGGCCACGCACCACAGGGTCATCAGGGTCGTCTGCTCCGGCCTGGTGAACCGGGTGTACCGGTCGCGCACCCCGGTTTCGCCGGAGCGCAGGGCGATCCGGCCCAGCGGCAGCATGTCGGCGTCCGGCCAGTGTCCCGGGCCGGCGTACGGGGCCCAGGCGGCGCAGATGTCGAACGCCGCACGCAGGTCGCTCCACCGGTCCCAGAAGTCGGCCGTGGTACGCCACATGTGCGCCCGGGAACTCAGGTGACCGGCCTCCGCCACCGGGGTCGGGCCGCAGGAGAGGCTCAGCACCATCTCCCGGCCGCAGGCGTCCAGCGCGTTGCGCATCAGGTTGATCTCGCCCCGGTGGTACGGCAGCAGCATGTCGTCGGCCTTGACGAAGTCCACCCCCCACGAGGCGTAGAGCGCGAACAGGGAGTCGTAGTACTCCTGGGCCCCGGAGCGGGTGGCGTCCACGCCGTACATGTCGGTGTTCCACGGGCAGATGGAGTTGGTCTGCGCGATGTCCCGGGCCGTCACGTCGCTGCCCAGGATCGGGGTGGCCGCGTGCACGGCCTGGCGGGGCACGCCGCGCATGATGTGGATGCCGAACTTCAGGCCCATCGCGTGGATCCGTTCGGCCAGCGGCGCGAAGCCCCGGCCGTCGGCCGCCGACGGGAACCGGTTCGCCGCCGGCACCAGCCGCGAGTGCCCGTCCACGGTCAGCGGTACGAACGGCCGGTAGGCGGAGCTGTGCGCGTCCGGCTCGTACCACTGGATGTCGACGACCAGGGTGTCCCAGCCGAAGGGGAGCAGCTCCCCGGCCAGCACCTCGGCGTTGGCGAGGATCTCCGCCTCGGTCACGCTGGCGCCGTAGGTGTCCCAGCTGTTCCAGCCCATCGGGGGAATGGCGGCCACGGTCATGTTCTTGTCCTGCGCTTCCTGGTCGTCGGTCACGAGCGGTCGTTCGAGGTGGCGCCGGCCGGCACCGGTCGGACCCGGTCCGGCGGGCCGGCGCCGAGGACGGCCCAGGAACCGCGGCGGTGGCGTGTGCCAGTCGTGCGGTCCGAGGGTGCCGGTGGTGTCACAGCCCGCGGGCGAGCCGGTGGTAGGCGCTGGTCCAGCGCAGCTCGTGGGCGAAGCGCCGGGACGTGGTCTCCGCCTCGATGAGTGCGAGTTCGACACCGAGGATCTCGGCGAAGTCGTACAGGTGCTCCCGGGTCAGCGCGGTGGAGAGCACGGTGTGGTGCGGGCCGCCGGCGGTCAGCCAGGAGTCGGCGGAGGTGGCGAAGTCGGGGTGCGGGCGCCAGACGGCCCTGGCGACGGGCAGCCGGGGCATGTCGGCCAGCGGCTCCACCACCGTCACCTCGTTGGCCACCAGGCGGAACCGGTCGCCCAGGTCGCACATGCCGACCACCAGGCCCTCGCCCGGGTCGGCGTCGAACACCATCCGGACCGGGTCCTCCCGGCCGCCGATCGACAGCGGATGGATCTCCACGCGCGGGGTGCGGGCGGTGATCGTCGGGCAGACCTCCAGCATGTGCGCGCCGAGTACCAGCTCCCGGTCGGGCTCCAGGTGGTAGGTGTAGTCCTCCATGAACGAGGTGCCGCCCGGCAGTCCCGTCGCCGTGACCTTGAGCGCGCGCAGCAGCACCGAGGTCTTCCAGTCGCCCTCGCCGCCGAATCCGTAGCCGTCGGCCATCAGCCGTTGCACGGCCAGGCCGGGCAGTTGGCGCAGGCCGCCGAGGTCCTCGAAGTTGGTGGTGAACGCGGTGAAGCCGCCGTCGTCGAGGAAGTGCCGCAGCGCCAGCTCGATCCGGGCGGCGTAGCGCAGCGACTCGTGGCGCTCACCGCCGGCGCGCAGCTCCGGCGCGACGGCGTAGCGCTGCTCGTACTCGCCGACCAGTTCCTTCACCGGGCCGTCGTCGACGGCGTCGACCACGGCGACGAGGTCGTTGACCCCGTAGGTGTTGACCGAGACGCCGAAGCGCAGCTCGGCCTCGACCTTGTCCCCCTCGGTCACCGCGACGTCGCGCATGTTGTCGCCGAAGCGGGCCAGTCGCATGGTGCGCAGCGCCTGCACCCCCACGGCCACCCGGGACCAGTCGCTGATCCGGGCCAGTACGGTCGGGTTGGACAGGTGGCCGGAGACCGTCTTGCGGGTCCTGCCGAGCCGGGTCTGCACGTAGCCGAACTCGCGGTCGCCATGCGCTGCCTGGTTCAGGTTCATGAAGTCCATGTCGATGGAGCTCCACGGCAGGTCCCGGTTGACCTGTGTGTGCAGGTGCAGCAGGGGCTTGCGCAGCGCGTCGAGGCCGGTGATCCACATCTTGGCGGGGGAGAAGGTGTGCATCCAGGCGACGACTCCGACCACCCGGTCGTCGGCGTTCGCCGCGCGCATCACCTGACGGATGGCGGTGGCATCGGTGAGCACCGGCTTGGCCACCACCTCTGCCACGATCCCGGGATGCCGGGCCAGCGCCACGCAGATCTCGCCGGACTGGCGGGCGACCTGGTCGAGCACCTCCGGCCCGTACAGCCCCTGGCTGCCGGTGAGGAACCAGATCTGCTGCTGCCTCATGAAGTCGGTTCTCCCTGCTGTCCGTAGACGTTCTGGTAACGGTGGAAGAGGCTGTCGATGTGCTCCTGCTCCAGGCGCGGTGGCCGGCCGAGCTGGTGGGCGACGTGCACCGTGCGAGCGACGTCCTCGAGCATCACCGCGGCCTTGACCGCGTCCCGCGCGTCGCGGCCGATGGTGAACGGACCGTGGCCGCCCATGAGCACCGCCCGGCTGCGCGACCCGCGCAGCGTCTCGACGATGCCGCGGCCGATGGAGTCGTCTCCGATCAGCGCGAACGGGCCGACCGGGATGTCCCCGCCGAACTCGTCGGCGACCATCGTGAGCACGCACGGGATCGGCTCCCGTCGGGCCGACCAGGCGGTGGCGTACGTGGAGTGCGAGTGCACGATCCCGCCGACCTCCGGCAGGTGCCGGTAGACGTAGGCGTGCGCCGCGGTGTCCGAGGACGGGGCGCGGTGGCCGTCGACCAGCCGACCGTGCAGGTCGGTGACGACCATCGCCGCGGGGGTGAGCTCGTGATACGGCAGCCCGGAGGGCTTGATGACCATCAGCTCCTCGCCGGGCACCCGGGCCGACACGTTGCCAGCGGTCCAGACGACCAGTTCGTAGCGGGTCAGCTCGGCGTGCAGCGCGCAGACGGTGTCGCGTAGCTGCGCCACGGCGGACCGTACGGCGGAGGCGGTGTCGATCGTCATGCGGTGGTCTCCCGTCGAATCGCCTTGAGGCGCCGCATGGCGTCGGTGCCGCCGCGGCCGAACTGGTCGTGCAGTTCCCGGTAGATGTCGTAGAGCCGCTGGTAGGCCATGACGTTGGCCGTGATCGGCCGGTACGACTCGACCACCCGGCCACCCATTGCCGCGGCGGCGGTGGGCACGTCCGGGTAGGCGCCGGCCGCCACGGCCGCGTGGATCGCGGAGCCGAGGGCGGGACCCTGCTCCGAGACGACGGTGGACAGCGGCAGGTTCAGCACGTCGCTGTAGATCTGCATGAGGAACCGGTTCTTCGGCAGCCCACCGGCGACGATGAACTCCCGCACCGGCACCCCGGCGCGGGCGAAGGTCTCCACGATCACGCGGGTGCCGAAGGCGGTCGACTCCAGCAGGGCGCGGTAGATCTCCTCGGGCCGGGTGGTGAGGTCCAGGCCGATCAGGAGACCGGACAGCTCGTGGTCGACGAGTACCGAACGGTTGCCGCTCCACCAGTCGAGGGCGACCAGTCCGTGCGCGCCCACGGGGTCCCGGGCCGCGAGGTTGGTCAGGTATTCGTGCACGGAGATGCCCTGGGTGCGGGCGTCCGCGACGTACGCCGGGGGGACCTGGTTCGCGACGAACCAGCCGAACATGTCGCCGACCCCGGACTGGCCGGCTTCGTAGCCGGGAAGCCCGGCGACGATGCCGCCGTCCACGACACCGCACATCCCCGGCACCTCCACGAGCCGGTCGCCGCTCATCACATGGCAGGTCGAGGTGCCCATGATCGCCACCAACTGACCGGGCTCGACCGCCTGCGCGGCGGCGGCGGTGACGTGTGCGTCCACGTTGCCGACGGCCACCACCGTTGCCTCGGGCAGCCCGGTCCAGCGGGCGGCCCGGGCGGTGAGCCGGCCGGCGGCGGCGCCCAGTTCACCGATGCGCTGGTCGAGCTTGTCCCGGACGAAGTCGCGGAAGTCGGGGTTGAGCGCGGCGAGGAACTCCTCGTCCGGGTATCGGCCGTCCTGGAGGATGCCCTTGTAGCCGGCGGTGCAGGCGTTGCGGATGTAGGTGCCGGTGAGCTGCCAGACGATCCAGTCCGCCGCCTCCACCCACCGGTCCATGGCGGCGTACGCCTCGGGTGCCTCCTCCAGCAGTTGCAGACCCTTGGCGAACTCCCATTCCGAGGAGATCAACCCGCCGTAGCGGCCGAGCCAGGGCTCGTTCCGTTCGGCGGCCAGAGCGTTGATCCGGTCGGCGTGGCGCTGGGCGGCGTGGTGTTTCCAGAGCTTCACGTAGGCGTGCGGCTCATGGGCGAAGCGGGGCAGCTCGCAGAGCGGCGTGCCGTCGGCCAGCGTGGGCACCATGGTGCAGGCGGTGAAGTCGGTGCCGATGCCGATGACGTCGGCCGGGTCGATCTTCGCGGCCCGTACCGCCCGGGGCACGGCGGTGCGCAGCACCGTGAGGTAGTCGGCGGGGACCTGGAGGGCCCAGTCGCGGGGCAGCCGTCGCCCGGTGCCGGGCAGCAGGGTGTCGATGACGCCGTGCGGGTACTCGCAGACCGCGGACGCGAGTTCCGCGCCGTCACTCACCCGGACGACCAGCGCTCGGCCGGAAAGTGTGCCGAAGTCGACCCCCACGACGTAGCGCGGTCCTGGCTGCGTGCTCATGTCCCCGACTCCCATGATCCCGACGGTGCCGGCGGGCACCTCGCTGCTGGCGGCCATTGTTAACGGTCACAACAGGCGCCGTCAACCCTTGATCAAGGGCAAATCACGGCTGAGAGCGGCAATAACGTCCGCTCTAGAAGCTCTCCTGAGAGTTGGTTGATGATCGCTTTGTGACCGCTCTGTTAAACGTTTTCGAGAGTCGCGGTCGGGCGGCGCGGCCTGTTACCGTACGGGTCATGACCTCACGCGCGCCCGCTCAAGGCGAGGACGCGGGCAGGGCCCGGACACCAGTCATGCGCGATGTCGCCCGGCTCGCCGGCGTCTCGCACCAGACCGTCTCCCGGGTCCTCAACGGGCTGCCCAACGTCAGCGACTCCGTGCGGGAGCGGGTGGAGCGGGCCGTCGCCCAGCTCGGATACCGCCCGAATGTCAGCGCCCGGGCCCTGATCACGAAGCGGACGATGACGCTGGGTGTGGTCAGCGTGTCCACGCAGCAGTACGGTCCGGCGGGCACGCTGACCGGCATCTCCGAGGCGGCGCGGCGGGCCGGGTACTTCGTCAGCGTCACCGTGCTCGACGCGGTCGATCGCCAGTCGATGCGGTCCGCGATCGACCACCTGCTGGCGGCTGCGGTGGACGGGGTGATCGTCATCGCGCCGGTCGGCTCCGTGGTCGAGGCGGTGGCCGGTGTCGCACGCACAGTGCCGCTCGTGATGGTCGAGGCACGCGACGGCGAGCAGTCCGTCGCCGGCATCGACCAGGTCGGCGGGGCCCGGACGGCCACCCGTCACCTGCTCGATCTCGGGCATCGGACGGTGGCTCACGTCCGGGGCCCGATCAACTGGTTCGAGGCGGACGCCCGGGTCAGCGGCTGGCTGACCGAGCTGATGGCCGCTCATGCTCCCGTGCCCGAAGTGCTTGTGGGCGACTGGTCCCCCGCTCCGGCTACGAGGCGGGCCGGCGCATCCTCGAGCGGTCCGACGTCACCGCCGTCTTCGCCGCCAACGACCAGATGGCGCTGGGCCTGCTCCGCGCATTCGAAGAGGCCGGGCGCTCGGTACCAGGCGACATCAGCGTGGTGGGTTTCGACGACCTGCCCGAGTCGGAGTTCTTCCACCCGCCGTTGACCACCGTCCGGCAGGACTTCGCCGAGGTCGGTCGACGCTGCATCGCCGAGATCGTCGCTCGGATCGACGGCACGAGCCCGCCCTCGGCAGGTCTGATCGTGCCCGAGATGGTCGTGCGAGACAGCACCGCCGCGCCCCGCTGAGCGGGCGGGCGGGCGGGCGTACCCAGTGTCGGGCCGAGAGCGGCTGCGCGGGCCGTCGGCGCCACCGTGCCGACGCACGGTCGCTCCGGTTCTCCGGCAGGCCCCGGGGCCGCCCCCACCTCCCGCTGAAACTCCGGCTGCGCCGCCGGAGTGTTCCCGGTCGACGCCGCCGTCCCGGTGGTGACCGACCCGAGGAGCGCCATGAAACCCTCAACTCGCGCCTGGCCGAGCGGCATCATCGCCGTCCTGCTCGTCCTGCTGCCCGGTGATCCCCTTGGGATCACGTCCGACGCCCCCACCGCCGTCCCGCCGCCGGTTACCACCGCCTACCTCTCGTCGAGCAGCGGCGGTGTCACCGCAGCCTCCCAGCGCCCCGGCTTCGCGCGGCGCACCGTTCGGCGGCCACCCCCCAACGTCTCGATCGACTACCAGCTCGGCGGCGCCTACCCGCTACCGCTGCCGGCGCGGGTGGTCAGCCGCGACTGGGCGGACAGCCCGGCCCTCGGCGCCTACACCATCTGCCGCGTCAACGCCTTCCAGGCCCAGCCCCAGGAGATCGGCTGGTGGCGGGCCTACCACGACGACCTGCTGCTGCGCGACGCCATTGGACGGTACGTGGTCGACGCGCCGCGGCAGGAGATCCTGCTCGACATCTCCACGCCGGACAAGCGGGCCCGTCTCGCCGCCATCGTCGGCGGTTGGCTCGAACGATGCGCCGCCGACGGTTTCCCGGCCGTCGAGCCGGACAACCTCGACTCGTACCACCGGTCCCAGGGCCGACTCACCGAAGTGCAGGCGATCGAGTACGTCGGGATGCTCGCCGCCCGCGCCGACCGGGTCTCCCTGGCCGTGGCGCAGAAGAATGCCGTCGACCTCGGCCGGGCCGGACGCGACGTCGGTCTCGACTTCGCCATCGCCGAGGAGTGCGGCCGGTACGCCGACTGCGACGACTACACCTCCGTCTACGGCGACCATGTCATGGTCATCGAGTACACCGACGCCGGCTTCGCGCAGGCGTGCCGCACGGTCGGGGCCCGACTGTCGGTGGTGCAGCGTGACCGGCGGCTCAGCCGCCCGAACAGCCCCGGCTACGTCTACCGCACGTGCTGAACCCCGTCGTCGCCTGCGGAGTGTCCTGTCGCGAGCGCCCTCTTGGTCCAGACAGAAGGCATCTGTCAGGAGGCCGAACGGATGGCCGCGTGGACCGGGTGGACTTCGTCCTGGACGGGGCCGATCCAGTGCGCTGGACGGAACGCGGCCGAGCCGGACCCCGTCGGCCGGGCTCCGGCTCGTGCCGTCATTTCGGCACCTGGTCGTGCAGCACGTCCACATAGAAGGCCCGCTGGTCACCGCGGATGGAGAAGCGGGCCTCCCGGATCCAGCCGAACTGCTCCAGGGTCCGCCGCATCGGCTCCAGCAGCTTGGTCTTCTCGCACCTGTCGTCGGGGGCCAGGATGCCGTCCAGGTCGGTGAAGTCGGCGCGGGCCATCGGCCCGTCCAGCTTGAGATACCGGAACCGGTAGGCGTCGTCGCGAAAGACGCTTGTCAGCCCCGCCGACTGCTCCGCCGGTGTCGGCCCGTCCAGCAGCGCGGCCAGCGCCCGCTTGGCCACCCCCTCGGCGGGCAACTCGCGAGTCACCGGCACGATCTGCGGACAGGGTTGACCGGCGCGCTCACGCAGCAGGAACAGCTTGACCCTGCGGGTGCCGGTGGAGGGCTCCACGGTCGGCTGCAGCGGCTCCTGCCCGTCACTCGGCCGGGCCGTCGGCGCGACAGATGTCGTGGTTGAAGGCCCCACCGCCGGGCCGGTGACCGCCTGTCCGCGTTGCCCCGCCGGGCTCAGGGCCCCGATCCCGATCGGCACGGCCAGCACGGCTGCGGTGACCATTCCGACGGCACCGGCGGTACGAGCGCGCCGTCGGCGGGTCCGGCGGTGCAGATCCGCCAGGTCCGGTGGCCGGGCGGTGTCCGCGGCGGTGCCGGCCAGGCGGCGCAGGGCGTCCCGCGTCGCGCCGTCGTCGCGCCCACCGTCCGTCACCGCTGTCTCCTCGAAGCGTCGTCGAGGCCACTGTAACGTTTGACGCTGAACCGGCCGTCACATAGCGTGCGGTAGCGGATGGCGGGTGAGTGGGCCTCGTTGCTGTCGGACGGCCGCCACAGTCACGGGCGATCCCTGGCTGAGAGGTTCGATGTCGACGGACCGGGAGTTCACCGAATTTTACCTCGCCACCTATCGTCGACTGGTCGGTCAGCTGTACGCGTTGACCGGGAACCGCCACGATGCCGAGGAGCTGGCGCAGGAGGCGTTCTCCCGCGCGCTCGTCCGATGGGCGAAGATCAGAGAGTACGACCTGCCCGAGGCGTGGGTACGCAGAGTGGCCTTCAACCTCGCGTTCTCCCGACGCCGGCAGGCACTTCGCGCGACGGCCGCCATGCTGCGCCTCGGCGCCGGTCGTCGCGGGCAGCCCGACGACGGTGACCACACCGCCGTCGTGGACGCGCTGCGGAAGGTGCCCGTACGCCACCGACAGGCACTGGTCCTGCACTACCTCGTCGACCTCCCCGTTCGGGACGTGGCCGAGGAACTCGGCGTACCGGAGAACACCGTCAAGACGTGGCTGCGGCGAGGACGCCAGCAGCTACAGGACGTGCTGCGTGACGAACTGACCGTCGCGGCACTGGCCCGCCTCGAGTTCTGAGCCCGGCCGCCGTTCGACATGAAACCCGCGCCGTCCCCGCGGGGTGTTCCTGCGCAGATCCCACCGCCGGCGCTCGCGAAGCGCCGCCGGTCGACACGGAGGAGGCCCGAGGATGAGCAGTCGTGGTGCGAGAGTTGGTCTGCTGAGTACCGCCGGTGTGCTGGTGCTCGCCGCCGCGGCGGCGTGGGGGACCGCGCCGAGTGCCTCCGCGGCGGCGGCACCGACCATCACCGCCGTCACCGGCGCGACGGACGGCGGCACGGTACGAGGCGTCACGGTGGTCCAGGCGAAGGTCCGGGGAGCAACCGACGCCGTCACCTTCACCCTGTCCGGCCCGTCGAGCGACGTCTGGACCGAACGGGCCGCACCGTACTTCTTCCACGGCGACCACAACGGAGCCGCCACGGGCTGGGACACCAACCGGATCGCCGACGGGCGCTACACCCTGACGGTGCGGGCCGCCAAGGGCTCCGCCGCCACGACCCGGACGGTAACCTTCACCGTCGACAACGGATCCGCCACCCCGACGCCCGACCCGACCGACGCCGCCGGCCGGCCCTCGGTGTGGGTGCTCAGCGACATGAGCATCCCCGGTGGCGGCACCGACCGCGACGACATCGTGACCCTCGCGACGCTGAGCGCGTATGCCGACAAGTTCGCCGTCGAGAGGGTCGTCGTCGGCGCGACCACCGTCGGCATCAACTGCGCCAAGGCTCTCGACTACGCGAGAACGTCCTTCGGCGCGCACCTGCCAGGCATCACCTTGGCCTCCACCTGCGCCGACGGCGACGGCTTCACCACCTGCACCGCCGCGAACCCGTGGCTGCGGCAGCCACCGGCGACCGTCGAGGCGCTCGTCGCCTCGATCCGGGCCGGCGGGCTCACGGTGCTCAACTGGGGGCCGATGTCGGAGATCGCAGGTGCGGTGTGTTGGCTGGAGCACCACGCGCCGGCCGACCTGGCCAAGGTCCGGATCATCAGCCACTGGACGGACCCCAGCCCCGGCTACCCGAGCCGCGGACAGGCGTACAACTGCGCGAAGGACCAGTCCGCCTGCGACTACCTGCACCAGGCTGCCCGACGCGCCGCCAACCGGATCTCGCTGGTGGAACTCGGCGGCTCGGGCCAGCGATTCGTCGACGAGGCCGACGACCGGTGCGCCGCGGACACCAGCGTCCCGAACAACGGGCTGGGTGCCCTGCTCAACGTCACCAAGGACACCGGCACCCCGGACATGTCCGACGGGGCGACGTTCCTGCTGCTGGTGACCGGCGGCCTGGAGAGCTACGTCGACGACGGGACCGACGACGCGAACTTCACCAAGGGCTTCCAGCAGCTCTGTGTGGCGGCGCCGGCCATCTTCGACCATCTGCGCACCCATCTGAACTGAGCCGTTCGGCGGGCGGGCCGGCGCTCCCGGCCGGTCCCCCCGTCGTGCGGGCTCGCGCGACACGCCGAGCCTCGGTCGACCCGGGCGGGGCGTGGCACAGGATCAGGCGGCGGGTGTGGCACGGGACACGGCGTCGCCGACGCGGTCGACGGCGTCGGTGAGCGCCGGGGCCGCCGCCGCTGACACCCCGCCGTCGCGGATCTCGTCGGCGAGGCTCCGGCGCAGGTCAGACATCAGCTGGGCCAGGTTGTCCGCCCGGGCGTTCTGGTTGTTCACCACGTTCACCACCTGAGCGTCGATCTTCTGCGCCGCGCCGGAGGTCACGGTGCCCTCGGCGAGATCCCGGCGGAGCAACTCGCGAAGCTCGGCCGCGGCGACGGCGAGAGACACGGTCGGACTGGCGGACGGTCCCGTCGTGGCGGAAGCAGGCCCGCCGGTCGAGGGCGCGGATGAGCGGATCGCGCTCGGCACACGGGTCGGCTTGTTGCTCCGTGATGGCCCGGGCGTCGTGACCGGCCGCGTCGACCGGATCAGGGGTGGCCAGGAGAGCTCAGGCGTGGGCAGTTGGGCCTCGGGCGGCGGCGTCGGCGAGCGGGTGAGCGCGACGATGGTCACGGCGGCAGCCAGAGCGCCCGCGACCACCGTGGCCACCCCGGCGATCACCGGTCCTCGCCCACGACGGTCGGCCGCCGGTTCGAGCACCGCGGTCACCACCCGGCCGGCCGGCGCGGCGGCCGGTGCAGGCGTCCGGGGCGGCTGGTGTCCGGCGGACATCGGATCGGTGAGCGCGTGCAGCTCGGCGGCGACCTCCGCTGCCGACGGGCGCCGGCTCGGCTCCCGCCCCAGACACCTGTCGCACAGTCGCACCACCTCGGTCGGGACCGCGGCGGGCATGCGGATGGCATCGTCCGGCGGTCTGCCGGTGAGCATCTCGACGAGCAACGCGCCGAGGGAGTACACGTCTGCCGCCGGATCAGCCGGAGCATCGGCGAGCCGCTCCGGCGCGAGGTACGGGGGAGTGCCGAAGGTCCAGCTCCGCTGCGGGCGGTCCCCGATCCTCGCGGCGATTCCGAAGTCGAGCAGCTTGACCTCGCCGTCGGCCACCATCACGTTGTCCGGGGTGACGTCCCGATGGACGACGCCGTGTGCGTGGACGGCCGCCAGCACCGCGGCCAGCCGCGCGGCGATCCTGACGGCCTGGCGCCACCCGAGCGCCCCGGAGGCCAGGACGTCGAGCAGCGATTCCCCGGCCAGCATCTGCAGGACCAGGAAGGTGACCGTGGTGCCGTCGGGTGCCATGACCTGTCCGACGTCGTGCACGACCACCACGTCGGGATGCGAGACGGCCGCCATGGTGCGCGCCTCGGTGCGTGCCAGGGCGTCCCGGTCCACCGGCACGTCGCGGTCCGGGCCGGGAAGCTTGACCGCGACGAGACGGTCCAGCTCCACGTCCAAGGCCCGCCAGATGACCGACATGCCCCCCGCGCCGATGCGTTCCACCAGTCGGTAACGGCCGGCGAGCGTCACACCCGGCGTAGGCCAGCGCCCGGGTGTCGCCGGCTCAGGCCGACGCACGACGGACGAGTTCAGTGGGAAGTACGACGGTGTCACTGGTGGGTCGGTCCTCGAGGATGTCGGTCAGCAGCAGCCGGCAGGCGATCCTGCCCAACTGTTCGACCGGTTGGCGGACGGTGGTCAGGGCCGGCTGGATCATGGTGGCCACGGGTGCGTCGTCGAACCCGACCAGGGCCACCTCGTCGGGTACGGCGCGGCCGGCACGGCGCAGCGCGTGAAGAGCACCGACCGCCATCGCGTCCGAGGCGACGAAGACGCCGTCGATCGTCGGTGCACGGCTGATCAGCCACTGCATGGCGTGCGTTCCGGACGCCTGGGTGAAGTCTCCGTAGGCCGTGGCCGCCGGCTCGGCCCCGGCCTCGGCCATCGCATCGCGGTACCCGGCGAGGCGGTCGGCGGCGGCTGGCAGGTCCGGCGGCCCGGCGATCATGGCCACCCGGCGACGCCCGCTGCGCAGCAGGTGCCGCACCGCCGCGCGGGCGCCCCCGCGGTTGTCCACGTCGACGAACGGAATGTCCAGCTCGGCCGGGCGGCCGACGCCGCGTACCGGCACCGGGGACGTGGCGACCGCCCGGGCAACCGGATGCTGGTGGTATGCGCTGACCAGGAGGACACCGTCGGCGCCGCCGGTGAGCAGGTAGCGTTCGATCCCGGCCAGGTTGTCCCGTGCCGCCGTCAGGATCGGCATGGGAGAGCCGTGGATCGACAGTTCGGCCTCCGCGCCGGCGGCGAGCCGCGCGAAGAACGGGTCGGCGAACACCCGTGCGGTCGGCTCGCAGATCACCAGGGCCACCACCGGGGGCTTCCGCAGACCCGGGTGCCGGGCGTCTCGCCGTACGTAGCCGAGCTGCGCCATCGCCGCGTACACGCGCTGCCGGACTCCCGTCGTCACGCGGACGGAGCCGGTGAGCACCCGTGACACCGTGGCCGGTGACACCTGCGCCGCGGCGGCGATCTGTTGGACGGTCGGCTGCGCGCGCATCATGCTCCGGCTCGAGGTCGGGTACCGAGCGGCCGGCCGCCGTTCTGTGGACAGGCAGGCGCGTCCGCGGCGCGACGAGCCCGGCTGAGGTCGCTGGAAGCAGGTCTCGTCGCGGGGACCTGCTTCCGAGTGGCGGGGCGTGGCCCGACTGCGCCGGAATGACCGAAGCGTGGCACGGCCGGGAGGACCTGGCAAGGCCGGCGTGCCGGACAGGGCCGCACCCCGGCCGGCGGTGCCCCGTCGTTCGGGCCGGGGCCACTGCCGGGAGGCGGCGTCCGGTCCACGGCATCCGCCCCGGTCACCACCGTCCGGGCATCGACGGTGGTGACCGGTGTCGGCGCGTCACGGACCGTTGCCGCCGTCGGTGAGCCAGCGGCGGTGACGAGCCGGGCCCCGGCCGGGCCGGACCAGGCCGTGAAACGCGTTTCAGGCAGCCGGCGTCGCCGGTCCCGGGGACGTCTCCCCGCCGGCGGCGCGGGCCGGTCGTGGGGAGACGACCCCGGGGGGCCACCGGTCAGCAGGCGAGCGGGTACGCCGACACGGCGACGTCGTCGAACCAGAGGGTGTCGTCGCCACCGCCGTAGCTCTCCCAGCCGAGCCGGAGGTCGGTGAGGTGCGGACGCCAGGTCCGGCCCATCCATTGCGCGTCGACGTCGGCGGTGGGTACGGCGTCGACGAGCAGGCCCGGCACCTGGGTCCCGTTCACGCTCGTGGACATCGTGCCGCGATCACCGTCCACGGTGAACGCCACGCAGTTCCACGTGCCGGTCGGCAGCGGACGGCTCTGCGCCACGCCCGCCGGACTCTGCACCGGCACGGTGGCGTCGTCCGACTCCCGGTTCCACTGCAGCGCACCGCTCTGTCCGCCGAGGCGCAGGTCCTTGCCGCCGTCGGCGTCGTCCCGCAGCGCCGCCAGCGCCACGTGGCCGTCGGGTAGCGGCGTGCTGTGGCGGACGTAGAACCGGACGTGCCAGGTCCGGCCCACCGGCGTGAGGTCGGCGGCCGGTCGGACGAAGACGTGGTTGCAGTAGCCGGCGCGGCCGTCCACCCGCACGGATCGGGTGCCGGAGTGCGCGACGGCGGTGTCGACGGTGGCCGTACCGGATCCCTGGCAGTGGGGCCGGCTCACGGTCCAGGCGCCGTCGGGCACGGTGCCACCCTGGGCCTCGAAGCCGTCGCAGAACGTCGCGGTTCCGCAGGCGGCGTCCGGCGGGCCGCTCGGGGTGGTCGAGGGGGTGGGGCTGACCGGCGGGACCGACGGGGTGGGAGAGCCCGCGCCAGCGGGGTCCGCGCACGCGACCGCCGGTGCCTGGCTGTCCGGCTGACCGGTGCCCAGCAGCCCGATGGTCGTGGACCCGGCCGGCGTCACGTTGCCGTTGAAGGTGGCGTTGGCGGCGGTCACCGTCGACCCGTCCTGGGTCACGGTGACGTTCCACCCCTGGCTGACCCGCTCACCGTTGTGGTAGGACCACGAAAGCCGCCAGCCGGTCAGTGGCACGGTGCCGGTGTTGGTCACCTGGATGTCGGCCTGGAAACCACCGGACCACTGGTTGACGATCCGGTAGGTCGCGGCACACGAGGCGGCCGCCGCGCCGGCGGCCGGTGGGGAGAACGGCACGGGGACCGCCGCGGCGGTGACCAGGACCGCGGCGATGGTTGCGGTCGGTGCCGACCGTCTGGTCGGCAGCCGGAGGGGACGGGTCATCGGTGCTCCTGCGGTGGTGGGGGTGCGGTCCACGTCGGGGACGTGGACCGCACCCGGTGGTGGGGCGGGTACGGCTGGACTCAGCCGCAGGTCACGTCACTGAAGGTGGGAGCGGTGGTGCCGCTGCCGAGCAGTCCGGCGGTGGTCGAGGCGCCCGGTGCCAGGACCCGGTTCCAGCTCGCCGCGTGGATCATGGCGGTGGTGCCGCTCTGCATCGGAGTGCCGTTCCAGACCTGGTCGAGCCGTACTCCGGTCGGGAACGTCCAGCTGGCATACCAGTTGGTCATGGTCGTCGTGCCGGTGTTGGTGATGGTCAGGGTGGCCTGGAAGCCGCCGCTCCAACTGTTGTCGGTGTGCAGGCTCGCCCGGCAGGCCACGGCCGGTGGGGCGGTGGGGGAGGTGCTGGGCGTGGGCGTGGGCCCGGTCGGCGTCGGGGTCGGGGTCGGGGTCGGGCCACCAGGTCCGCTGAAGTCGACGTCGGAGCAGCCGTAGAACGTCTCCTGGCTGTCGGTCCGCGACCAGACCGAGTAGATGACGTGTCGGCCGGAGCGGTGCGGCAGCTGGCCGCTGAAGCGGTAGGCGCCGTCGCTGACCGGGGGCTGCGGATCTGCCGTCAGGAACGGCTGCGCCTCCAGATCGTCCCAGGTGAGCGGCTTGGTGGGGTCGTAGCCGTCCTTGGTGATGTACAGCCGGATTCCACCGGGGTGCGGCACCCAGGCGCCGTAGGAGAAGTCGTACGTGCCATCGGCCCGCACCGGGGTGGCCGGCCAGTCCGCCCGGGGAGCGTCGTACGCGGCGTACTTCGGATTGCCGCCGCTGCACAGTTGGCCGTCCGGAATGTAGCCCCGGGTGCGACCGCCGCCGTCGGAGCGCAGGACGCCGTACCAGTCGTAGAGCGGCTGGGTGCCGCCGGCGGCCACGGCGGCCTGGCAGGCCGGGTTCTCGGGCACGATCTCGCCGCTGCCGACGATGCCGTCGGTGTAGCAGGCGTACGTTCGGCTGGCCGGGGCCTGGAGCGCGCCGTGCGCCTGTGCCGGCCGGGGCGCGCTCAGGACCGTCACGACGCCGGCCGTGAGGGCCAGGACGCCGAAGACGGCCAGCATGCGCCGGGTAGGCGTTGCCGCCAGTTGCATGTCTCCTCCTCGCGGCCCTCAGCGGGACCGCTTTCGCCGACCGGGACGGGTCGGGGTGGTGGATCGTGAGTGGGTCCGGCGGTGGCGCCGCCGCTGCCCATGCCGCGGTCGCTCGTCCGGCGAGCGGCGGGGCGCCCCGGCCACCTGGCCCGCTTCCGCGGAGCCTGCCGCTCGGTGCCAGAAGCCAACATGCCGCGCGTCCCGGGTGCCACCTCGTATGCAGGGATTCGGCGACGACCTGCGGCTTTGCCTGAAACGTCTTTCAGCGGTCAAGCCGAAGACCCTGGGTGCGGCACGGGAATCATCGGGATCCGTCCTCGCAGGTGAACCGACGTTTGTCCGATCCGGCGCACGGGTGCGGCGCGACGGTCGGGTGGCTCGGCTGGACAACAGTGGACCCCGAGCTGCTTATGCTCGCCGATGGAAGCGCTCCCATCCGCACCGCCACCACCACCGTCGAAGGACAGAGCATGTCTGTGAAGAGATCCGTGCGCGGCCTCGCGCTCGCGGCCTGCGTGGTCGTCGGGCTGTCGACGCCGGCGACCGCCACGGCGGCCCCGCCACCCCGAGCGGCGCTGCCGCCGGCGGCCGACAGCGCGGCACCCGCCGCGGACTGGCTGCACACCGAGGGCAACAAGATCGTCGACGAGGCCGGCAACCAGGTCTGGCTCACCGGAGTCAACTGGTTCGGCTTCAACGCCACCGAGCGGGTCTTCCACGGCCTGTGGGGCGGCAACCTCGAGACCATCACCCGGCAGATGGCCGAACGCGGCATCAACACCGTTCGGGTCCCGATCTCCACCCAGCTGCTGTTGGAGTGGAAGGCCGGGCAGACGGTCATGCCCAACGTCAACCTGGCGGCCAACCCGGAACTGGCCGGGATGAACAACCTGCAGATCTTCGACCACTGGCTCGACCTGTGCGAGAAGTACGGCCTCAAGGTCGTGCTCGACGTGCACAGCGCCGAGGCCGACAACGCCGGCCACGTCTATCCGGTCTGGTACAAGGGCACGGTCACTCCCGAGCAGTTCTACCAGGGCTGGGAGTGGGTCACCGCGCGGTACAAGGACAACGACACCATCGTCGCGATGGACATCAAGAACGAGCCGCACGGCCAGCCGGGCGAGTCCCCCCGGGCGAAGTGGGACGGCAGCACGGACGCCGACAACTGGAAGAACGCCTGCCAGACGGCCGGTCGACGGATCCTCGCGATCAACCCCAAGGTCCTGATCATGTGCGAGGGGATCGAGGCGTACCCCCGGCCGGGCAAGAACTGGGACTCGCCGAAGACCAACCCCGACCTGAGCCCGAACTACTACAACAACTGGTGGGGCGGCAACCTGCGCGGCGCGAAGGACTTCCCGGTCGACCTCGGCGCCAACCAGGACCAGCTCGTGTACTCCCCGCACGACTACGGCCCGCTGGTCTACGAGCAGCCCTGGTTCCAGGGCGCGTTCGACAAGGCCAGCCTGACCGACGACGTGTGGCGCCCGAACTGGCTCTACCTGCACGAGGGCAACACCGCGCCCCTGCTGATCGGTGAGTGGGGCGGACGCCTCGGCCAGGACGCCCGGCAGGACAAGTGGCTCAAGGCGCTGCGCGACCTGATCGGCGAGTACAAGCTGCACCACACCTTCTGGTGCCTGAACCCCAACTCGGGCGACACCGGCGGGCTCCTGCTCGACGACTGGAAGACCTGGGACGAGACGAAGTACAACCAGATCCTCAAGCCGGTGCTCTGGCAGCACAACGGCAAGTTCGTCAGCCTGGACCACCAGGTCCGCCTGGGCGGCAACACCGCCACCACCGGCATCAGCCTCACCGAACGCTACGCCGGCGGCAGCGAGGACGACACCGTCGCGCCGACCGCTCCGGGCCGGCCAGCCGCCAGCGCGGTCACCGCCAACGCCGCCACCCTCACCTGGGCCGCCTCCACCGACAACGTCGGAGTCACGTCGTACGAGGTGTTGCGCGCCGCGGGCACCGCGCCCGCGACCGTGGTCGGCACCGTCTCCGGCACCAGCTACCGGGCCGGGAACCTCAGCGGCGACACGACGTACACCTTCACCGTGCGGGCCCGCGACGCCGCCGGCAACGTGTCGGCGCTGTCGCCGGCCGCGACCGTCACCACCCCGGCCGGCGGCAGCGGTGAGGGCGGGTGTGCCGCGACATACCAGGTGACCAACGCCTGGCAGGGCGGATTCCAGGGCGAGATCCAGGTGAAGAACACCGGCACCGCACAGATCAACAGCTGGACGGTGACCTGGACCAACCCGACGGGCACCGCCATCTCCTCGGTCTGGAACGGCAAGCTGAGCACCACCGGTGGCAAGAACACGGTCAGCAACGAGCCGTACAACGGCAAGGTGGCCGCGCAGGCCAGCACCAGCTTCGGCTTCACGGGCACCGGCGCCGGGTCCGCACCGTCCGACCTCAGCTGCGTCGCGTCATGAGCGGCCCGCTGCGGCGCGACGACGCGGCGGGTACGCGGCAGGCCGTCCCTGCGCCTGCCGCGGGCGTCGACAGCTCACGGTTGAACACGGAGGCCACCGGCCAGGACGTCGTCGGACCGACTCGCGCAGGAGTGGACCCGCCGGCCGGACGCCATCGCGGCCTCCGGGTCCACCGATTCCGGTGACTCATCGCCACGGATCAGGACACTCACCTTCACGAAGGACGAGCTGTCTCTGATGCGGGGTCGGCAGAGACGTGCCGACCCGATCAGGACGCGGCCCGGCGGGACCCCACCCCGTCGGGCCGCACCCCTCCCCGCTCCGTGCGCAAGATGCTCACCGCACATCTCATTCAGCTGTTCAGGTACGCGGGCTGGCTGCGTAGACTCTGCTCCACCCTTCCCGACCAGCGGCGAAGGCTGCTCCGGTACGCCTCCACCGGAGCGCCAGTGCTGACCGCTCGGATCGGTCAAGGCCCGTGGGTGGGCACCCACGGGCAGGCGGAAAGGTGGGTGCCGTGCGCGGTCCAGCGATGACGGACGTGGCTCGACTCGCCGGCGTCTCCCACATGACGGTCTCCCGCGTCCTCAACGGGCACCCCACCGTCCGCGAACAGACCCGCCTGCGGGTTCAGGCGGCCATCGCGCAACTCGGCTACCGACCCAATCGGGCAGCCCGAGCGCTGGTCACCGGCCGGTCGCAGATGATCGGGGTGATCGCGCAGAGCACCAGCCTCTACGGTCCGGCATCCCTGCTCACCGAGGTCGAACGGATCGCGGCGCAGGACGGGCTGGCCGTCAGTGTCAGCTGCGTGCCGCGCCCCGACCAGCACTCCATCTCCGAAGCGGTCGACCGGCTTCTCGCGCACCGGGTCGCCGGCATCATCGTCATCGCCCCGATCGAGGTGGCCGACGTGGCCCGGTACCGCCTTCCCCCGGACGTTCCCGTCGTCACCATCGACGGCGACATCCAGCGATCGACGGCCGTGGTCACGATCGACCAGGTGAGCGCTGCCCGCGAGGCAACCCGACACCTGCTCGACGCGGGACATCGCACCGTCTGGCACGTCGCCGGACCACCGGACCGGTTCGGCAGCGCTGCCCGTCAGAAAGGATGGCAGGAGGCACTCGTCGCGGCGGGGGCCGATGTGCCACCACCGCTGCCGGCCGGCTGGTCCGCGGCGTCCGGATACGAGTGTGCGGAACTGTTGGCCCGGATGCCCGAAGCGACCGCGATCTTCGCCGCCAACGATCATGTCGCTCTCGGCGTACTACGCGCGCTTCAGGAGCACGGCAGGCGAGTCCCGGAGGACGTCAGCGTCATCGGCTTCGACGACGTGCCGGAGGCCGCGTACTTCATGCCACCACTGACCACGGTGCGACCACACTTCGACGCGGTCGCGCGAGCCAGTTTCGAGCTCTTGGGTGCGCAGCCCGGATCCGGGGACGGCGGCGTCCGGCAGCGCACCGTCGTGCCGACCCTCATCAGCCGGGCCAGTGTCGCGGCACCGCCGAGCTGATCGGTGGGCGCTGCCTACGGACTGGGCGCATGGCGCTGGGACCGATCTTCGAGAAGATCGCCACGATGCCTCCACATAGACCGGAATGACTGCCACCGGCGAACAAAGTCCTTCCGGGAGTTCGGGGGACCATTGCCACGTAGGTCGCTTCGCTCGCTGGTTGGGGGGTAGGGTGATCATGAGCTGCCAGCGCTACGATCACGGCGCTCCAGCGAACGGTGTTCGCCGTGCTCGGGGTGCCGACAGGATGGCCATGGTGGTGCTCGTGAACCTCACCATGGGCGCGATCGCCGCAGCGACAGCGAGCTTCGTCGGCTGGCGTCTGAGTAGCCCTTCGCCGAGCGTCGGGGGAGCGACGACTGCGGAGCGGATCGGCCTGCCAGACAGACGCATCGGTCCCGGCCCGACCGGCCGGTCCCATGCGTGAAGGATCGAAAAAATTGAGAACTGTCACTTGCCGTGCTCTGCCATCATGAGCCCGTGCAGCGACTGGGGAAGATTGCCGCCGCTTCCGGCTGCGTCCTGGTCGGCGCCTGTGTGGTGCTGACCGCGGTGGCCGCGCGGGAGGCCCGGGGCGATCTCGAGCGGGCTGACCAACTGTTCGGGGTCATCGGCGGCGTGACGGGGGTGATCGGCGCCGCGCTCGCGCTCGTCGGGCTCGTGGTCTCGGTCGTTCTCGGCAGGTTGCAGCTCAGGGCGGCGCGGTCGACGCAGGACGAGGGTGAGACCCTCCCCGATGCCGCGTCCGCGTCCGCGGTGCCGGCCGCCGGCCGGATCGACGCCGACATCGACCGGCTCCGGGTGGCGCTGGCGGTCGCGTACGACCAGTTGTTCGGGGTCGACGACATGGTCGACCAGGTGGGCGAGATCCTGAAGAACCCGGCGAGTCCGCGGATCCTGTCCGTCTGGGGTGGAGCGGGTTACGGCAAGACCACCCTGGTGTACGAGGCGGCGCGCCGGCATACGGGGGAAGCCGGTTTCGCGCGCCTGTTCGGCATCTCGGCCAAGTTCACCCACATCGGTCCGGCCGGCCTGATGAAGCCTCAGCGGGCGCGCATCACGAGCGAGTGGCGGGACATCCTCGTCGAGCTCGCCAAGCAGGTCGACCCGACGGCGGACGTCGACGCGACCACAGTGGAGGAGGCGCTGCCGGGCCTGTTCCCCGCCGCCCCCTGCCTGGTGGTCGTCGACAACCTGGAGACCGTGCCGGAGGCCCGGCAGGCGGTCGACTACCTGGTCGCGCGCTTCGCCGAGTCGCCGCACCGGTTCCTGCTGACCACTCGCGAGTCGGTCGCCGCGATCGGCGGTCGGTGGGTGACCGAACGCAGGTGGAACGGCCCGTCGGCGGCGGACGCGAAGCGGTACGCCGACCACCTCGCCCGCCACGACACGGCCCTCGACCCCACTGACGCGGATCTCGACGACGTGGTGGAGGCGGCCGAGTGCGCACCGCTGCTGATCCAGATCATCGTGCGGTACGCCGCGGAGAAGACGCTGACGATCGCTGAGGTGGTGCGGCGGTTGCGCGATCGGGGCGGCCAGCTCGGAAACAACGTGTGGCGGTACTGCTATGCGCAGTCGATGCAGGCACTGGCCGACGGCGTGGGCTCGACGCAGGACGCGATACGTCTGATGGGCGTCTTCTGCTTCGTCCCGGCCGGACGCTCGGTGACCGACCAGGAGTTCTTCGCGCAGAGCCGGATCGCCGACCGGGAACAGTTCCTGCGCGTCCGCGAGCTCGCCTGCCGGCTGACCCTGGTGCGTGCCCTCGAGGGCAACACGCGATTCACCGTGCACTCACTTCTGCGCGAGCACTTCTGCGGCAACGTCGACGGCACCGACGCGGCTGCTCCGGCCGCCCGATGACGCCGGACGCCCGGGCCGAGCTCGACGAGTGGCAGTGCGGCGTCCGGGCGGTGGCCGGCGATCCGGAGGGCTGGGAGAGGCAGACGACGTTTCGGATCACGCAGGCCCGTACCCGACCGATGGCCGACCTCGGCGAGGAGTACGCCGCGTTCGTCTACTGGATGCGGCGGCTGGCGGCGTCGCCCACGAACGTCTCGCCGGACGTGCTGTCGGCGTTCGTCGCGGAGCTGGGGCGCCTCGCCAGCAACCTCGGGCAGCCGGCCCGGATGGACGACGTGGAGACCGCCCTGCGGGAGGCGATCGCGGCCCAGTCGGCGGTGGGCGGCCCGGTCTCGGGCCTCTACCTCGCGTTGGCGTCCTACCTGGGCACACGCGCGTTCGAGACTCGGGAGCGCAGCAGGGCCATCGCCGCTGCCGTGGCGAGCGCCGAGCCCGGCACCGACGACTGGGGGCGGGCCATGATCGCGAAGTGCGAGTACGAGGTGTCGATCAGCCGGTACACCACCGCCGTGCGGACCGCGCACGACCTGCGGGCGTGGCTGGGTCGGGGTCTTGATCCCCATTTCGAGTGCGGCGCGCTCACCCATGAGGCGACCGCGCTGTTCACGTCGTTTCAGGACCTGGCGGAGGCCGAACGCTTGTTGCGGCGTGCCGTGACGTTCGCCCCCGCCGCCACTGACGACGTCCGGGTCGCGCGCTGGATCGCGACCGCCTTCCACTACCTGGGCCGGATCGCCGAGGTGCGGGGCCGTGACGAGGAGTGCCTCCGCTACTACGTCCGTGGCCAGAAGTACCAGGAGCTGTGTCCGGAGGAGATCGAGGCGTCCGCGTTCCTGCACCTGCGGCTCTCCGAGCCACTGGCCAACGCCCATCTGTACGAGCTGGCGTCCGACCATCTGCGCCAGGCGGAGCGGCTGGCGCAGGTGGGTGCGAACCGCAGCTCCGCCGCCGTCCAGGTCGAGGTCGGCTACGCCGTGCTGACGGCCAAGCAGGGACGGCTGGCCGAGGCGCAGCGGAGGGGCCGGGAGGCGTTGCGGCACTGCCGGCGGATCAAGTTCCGGCGCGGCGAGCTCCTCTGCCTCGGGTTCCTGTTCACGATCCAGGTCAAACGCCGCCACTACCTCCGGTCGGCCCTGACCCTGCTGCGCATCGTGCCAACGCTGCTGACCGGTGAACTGAGGCACAACAGCATCCTCAAACTGCGTGGTGGCATCCCGGTGCTCTTCCGGCTGGCCTTCCGGCGGCTGGCGCGGAGAGGGTCGCAGGGCGAGAGCCCGCCGGGGGTCAGCGAGCCGGTCGGCTGCCCCTGTCCGCAGCATGCGGGTCCTCGGTGAGGGGCGCGTCGGCGCCGGCCGGAGACGAACGGCTGGAGGCGACGACCGTCACCCCGATCGCCGCCACCGCGAGGAGTGCCGCGAGCCCGCCTCGCGTCGCGGCGAGGAACACGGCACCGCGGACCGGGTCGGCCTCGCTCCCGATCCCGATCCACACCCCCAGCGACGCTCCGACGACGAGCGCCCCGCCCACCAGGGCCCACGCCCGACGGGCGCGGCGCGACGCCGGCTCCGGCCCGCCGAGGGCCGGGCCTGGGCGTGCGCGCCTGGCGCACCACACGGCGAGGACGGCCAGTCCGACGACGGTGCTCGCGTACTGGGCCCACTCGTAGCCGGGAAGCGGCCCGTGTGCCGCGGCCAACCAGGGCAGGTGTCGGACGCCCCAAGTGCCGGAGTGGGTGAAGCTGTCCCACACCACGTGCGTGAGCGCGCCGACGGCGAGCCCCGCGACGACGGCCAGGGGATTCAGCCGGGCCTTTCCGGTCCGGGTGCCGCCGACGGTTCCGGTGGACGGGGTGAATAGGCCGGGCAGCAGCACGCCGGCCGCGGGCCGGCCGATCGTCCGCCACCCGACGAACGCCACCGCGCCCACCAGGACGTCGAGCGAGACCGCCCCGGCCAGCGAGTGGGTCCATGTGGTCAGCGACGTGACCGTCACGTAGAACGGCAGGTCGGGAGCGAGACTGCCGACGACGAGGGCCGACGGGGGCACGCCCAGGCGGCCCAGCGGTCGCAGCAGGGGCAGGACCACAGCGGGATGACTGGCGGTGAACGGCACGGCGCCTCGGTTCGCCTCTCGGTCGCGGCAGGGCCGTATCGTATCGCCGCGCCGCACCCCGGTGGCACCGGCCGACGGTGTCGGAGACCTCCCGGTCTCAGCGAAGAGCGGCCGTGGCCTGGGCGACCAGCCAGCGTTCCGCCTGCTCGTAGGTCCAGCCGTTGTCGTCGAGCAGGGTGAAGTAACCGGAGTATCCGAAGTAGAACCAGAGGATGTCGGTCGCCTCCGCGACTGTCGTTCCCGCCCTCAGCCCGCCGACGTCGCGGAGTCGCACGGCGACGGCTTCGACGGCGTCGCGGTAGCGTCCGGTGGCCACCCGCAGGCTGTCGGCGACCTCGGCGTGGTGCGGCGCGGTCGTCAGCATCAGCCGCATGATGTCGCCGTACGTCTCGCGCATGGCCCGGACCGTGGCTGCCGTGTCCCGCAGGATCTCGTCCGGGTCGGTGAGCGTCTCCTGCCGGGAGAGGGTCTGCGCCACGATCGGCGCCTGGCTCCACAGGTCGACGAGCGTCCGGACCAGCCCCTGCTTGCCGCCGGTCACCGCGTACACCGTGGCCGGTGCGACGCGAGCCTCCGCGGCGATGTCCTCGATCTTCGTGGCGAAGTAGCCGTTGCGGGCGAAGAGTGAGCGCGCCGCCTCGATGATGGCGGCGCGGGTGGCCGCGGCGTACTCGGCCCGACGGCTCCTCGGTGCTTCGGTCATGGTCGTGTGAGCATAGCCCCCGCCATTTGTCAGAGTTGGTCTCTGACGAGTGAGTGGCTACTCTGATCAAATGGGTGACATGCTGACGTCCGGCACGGAGTACGAAGCAGCGCGGACGATCTGGAACGGTGCGGTGACCAGACGTCCGCGCGCCGTCCTTCGGTGCGCCACCACGGCTGACATCCAGGCCGGGGTGCGGACCGCCCGGGAGAAGGGCCTCCCGCTGTCGGTGCGCGGCGGCGGGCACGACTGGGCCGGTCGCGCGCTGACCGACGGCGGGCTGACGCTGGACCTGAGCCCGATGCGGCGGGTGAGCGTGGACCCGGCAACCGCGGTCGCCACCGTGGCCGGCGGTGCCACGTCGGCCGACGTGGCCGCGGCCGCGCAACGGGCCGGTCTGGTCGCGGTCACCGGGACGGCCGGTTCGGTCGGCATGGCGGGCCTGACGCTCGGCGGTGGGTACGGTCCACTGAGCGGCCGGTTCGGCCTTGCCGCCGACAACCTGCTGTCGGCCGACGTGGTGCTCGCCGACGGCACGTCGGTCACCGCGGACGAGGAGCGCGACCCCGAGTTGCTCTGGGCCCTGCGCGGCGGTGGCGGCAACTTCGGCGTCGTCACCTCGATGCGGATCCGGCTGCACGCGGTGCCGACGATCCTGGCCGGCATGATCATGTTCGGCTCCGACGTGCTGCCGGAGCTGGAGGAGTCGCTGCTACGCGGGCCGGACGAGCTGACCGTGCAGGCCGGCTTCATCACCGCCCCGACCGGTGGGTCGGCGCTGTTCGTCGCGCCGACCTGGTGCGGCGAGCCCGAGGCCGGGACCAAGGTGCTTCAGCGGCTCACCGAGCTCGGCGAGCCGCTGACGGCGCAGTTCGGCCCGACCACGATGACCGACCAGCTCGCACAGATCGACGCGATGTTCCCGGGGGGTCGCCACGTCGAGATCGGGGCGCGCACGGTGACCGGACTCGACCGTACGGTCCAGGAGATCCTGCTCGACGCCGCCGACGCCAAGACCTCGCCGCTGTCGGCGATCTCGCTGCACAGCCTCCACGGCGCGGCCGCTCGCGTCCCCGCCGACGCCACCGCGTTCCGCAACCGGACGCCGCACCTGATGGTCGAGACCATCGCGGTGTGGGAACCCGGAGACCCCGCCGAGGATCGACACCGGGCCTGGGTCCGCAAGACCGACCGGCTTCCGGGCGGCTATCCCAACCTGCTCGGTCCGGGCGACGCCGAGCGCACCGCCGCAGCCTTCGGGCCGAACGCCGAGCGCCTGCTCTCCGCCAAGAAGCGGTACGACCCCGAACTGGTGTTCCACGCGCCGGGAAGGCTCTGACGGCCGGCGCCGAGGATCCACCATCGAACGGAGGTGCGCAGTGGGCTGGAGCACCCGGGAGATCGCCCAACTCGCCGGCACCACGCTGCGGGCGGTACGCCACTACCACGACATCGGGCTGCTGACCGAACCACCCCGGCGCACCAACGGCTACAAGCAGTACGGGGTTGCCCACCTCGTCCGGATCCTGCGCATCAGGCGCCTGACGGAGTTGGGTTTCTCGCTGTCGCAGATCGCGACCATGCAGGACACCGACGATCAGCCCGTGGAGGCCCTGCGCACCCTGGACGCCGAGCTCGCGGCCACCATCGAACGGCTCCAGCGGGCCCGCCTCGAACTCGGCGTCATCCTGCGACAGCCCACACCGGCGGAACTGCCACCCGGTGTCGTCACACCCGATGTCGTGTCGACGATGCCGCCGGCCGACCGTTCGTTCGTCGTCGTGCTGACCCGGATACTCGGCGCCGACACGATGCGGGCCTGGGGGGACATGCTGCGCAAGCCCGTCACCGACCCGGTGGCCGAGCGGTTCGACACCCTTCCCGCGGACGCCGACGCGCAGGCTCGCGCGGCCGTGGCCCGGGACCTGGCCCCCTACGTACGCACGCTGCTCGCCGAGAACCCCGGAGTGCGGATCACGAACGCCGGCACCCGGTACAGCGCACGCTACGTCGAACAAGCCGTCGGCAAGGCCCTGGCGGAGCTCTACAACCCGGCGCAGCTGGACGTCCTGCGGCGCACCCACCGCCTGCTGTCCGAACCGCGGGACTGATCGACGGCACCGACCGGCGCGCGGCGAGCGGGCCGGGGACGGGTGCCGGTGGACCGCACGTGGTCAGCGGCGGGCCGCGACGAGACGTCTGGTGCTGCGCCGGAAGCTCCACACGACGACCAGCGCGGCCAGTACGGTGAGCGGAGTGCCCATGACGACTCGGGCAAGGCCCAGCCCACCGGTGCTGTCGGCCAGGTAGAGCCACTGCTGGACCGCGAACCGGGACCCGAACACCGACGCCGCGGCGAGGGTCGCGACATCGTGTGCCACCCGTACGGCTCGATCGGATCGCCATGCGTGCGTGCCGCCGTGCAGGGCGTTCCAGATGACACCGGTCAGCGGCCGGCGAGCCAGCACCGACCCGGACGTGACGACGAATCCGGCCAGCGAGGCCCAGATCCCGATCACGAAGAAGTCTCGCGCGGAGCCGGTCCAGGCGACGATCCCGGCGGCCACCGCCACACCGAGCAGGCTGCCCACCGCCGAGACGAGACGCTCGCCGCGCAGCCACCGAAGGAGGAACAACGCCAGCCCGGTCGCGACCGCGACACCGACAGCCACCGGAAGCGACAGGAACGCGTCGGCCGTGACGAACACGATCACCGGGACCGTGGAGTAGACGAACCCGGCCGGGCCGCCCATCTGCCGCAGGACGGTGTCGGCGGGCTGGGCGGTGCCGTCGGGAGGAGTGGGCCCACGGTCCCGCTCCGACATCACATCTGGGTCGACCTCGTTCGGCATTGGACAATTAGCCGGTGTGCCGCAGCGGCACACTCAAGCACGCGCGGCACGCTGTGTCCGACCTCACGACCGGCGGCGCGACCGCTGCCGGCACTCGATGCCGGCCTCGAGTTCGACGTCGAGGGCGCGGAACGTCTGTTCCGCGCCCTCGACCGATTCCCGCGCCACGGCGATGTCGCAAGCGACACGCCCAGGTCCACCAGGCGACGGATCCGCAGCAGCCGGAGGAGATGCAGGATCCCGTACTGTTTGCCACTGCACACCGTGCCCCAGGGGCACGGCCGACGTCAGCCGTGCCGGCAGGTCCGGTCGCCGGCCGGCATCGTGCCATCCACCAGGTACGACGTGGCGAGGTTCAGCGCGCAGGCGTTACCACCGAGTACGTAGACGCCGTGCCCGCTCCCGTCGACGGTGACCAGCCGGGAGCGCTTCTCGAACTTCTCCCGCAGCAGCCTGCCACCGGCGAGCGGGGTGACCGGGTCGTGCCGGTTCTGCAGGATCAGCACGTTGCGTGGCCCCTCGTCGTCCACCGCGACCGGCGGCTGCGCCGGCTCGTGCGTCCAGAAGGCGCAGGGGGTGATGTTGGCGCTGGCCGCGCCGAACAGCGGGAACCGCTTGCGGTCCTGCGCGACGGCCCGCCGGTAGGTGTCCACGTCCTCGGGCCACGCGACGTCGTTGCAGGTGACGGCGAGGAACACGGTAAGCGCGTTGTCCTGCGGGTTGGGGGCGGTCGCCGCCTTCGCCCGCGGCGCCTCGCCGGGGTTCAGGTAGGTCTGCCAGATCCGCGCGAGGCTCGGGTACTGGATCTGGTTGTAGAGGGAGCCGAAGGTGATCTGCCGGAAGACGGCACCGGTGAGCCCGTCGGCGGCGGGCGTCTCGTCGAGCCGCTCGGCGAGCGTGAGGTAGGTCCGGCGTACCTGCCGCGGGGTGCGGCCGAGGCCGTAGGACTCGTGCCGCTTCGCCGCCCACGCCGCGAAGTCGGGGAACGTCTGCTCCATGCCGAGCGCGAACCGGCGCAGTCCGGCCCGGTCGAGGTGGGTGTCGCCGACGATGCTGTCCAGCACCACCCGGTCGGTGGTGGCCGGGAACATCGAGGTGTACGCGGCACCGAGCGCCGAGCCGTAGGACGCCCCGTAGAAGCTGGCCGTCTTCTCGCCGAGCGCGGCGCGGATCCGGTCCAGGTCGCGGGCCATGTTCGCGGTCGTGAGGTGGCGCAGCCGGCCCTCGGTGTCGTTGGCCGCACAGCGTTCGGCGACGTCCTCGGCGATTTCCGCCTGGCGGCCCACCGCGGCGTCGTCCGGCGCGTACGGCGGGATGTTTGCCCAGTAGGCGTCATCGGCGGTGAAGCCGCAGCTCACCGGCGACGAGTGCCCGACGCCCCGGGTGTCCATGCCGATCAGGTCGTAGGCGTCCGTGACGCCGGTCGGCAGCCCCTTCGAGACCAGGAAGGCCGGCTGGTCGAGCCCGGTGCCGCCCGGCCCGCCCGGGTTGAACATCAGCACGCCGCGTCGCTTCTCCGGTTTCGTGCTCGCGATCCGCGACACCATCAGCTCGATCTGGGTGCCGTCCGGGTCCTGGTAGTCCAACGGAACCGGCACCGTCGCGCACTGCACCGGCAGTTGAACCGTCGGGGGCACCACCACGTCCTTGGGGCACGCGGTCCAGCGTGGACCCGCCGCGGCCGGTCCCGCCGGCGCCCCGCCGGCGGTCGCCGGAATCACCGAGACCAGGGCCCCAACCAGTCCCAGCGTCCCCACCAGGGCCATTGCACGTCCTCGCGACATTCGCATCTCCTGTCCGACCCACGTTCAGCGGGTTGGCACCCATGCGAACCTGTGCCCTCGGGGCACAGTCAAATGCGGCACGGCAGACGTCGGTCCGCGTCTGCGGACGTCGTCGAACAGATCACACCCGGGCGGGGTTGAGTGTGCCGCTACGGCCGGGTGTCTCATCGGAGCCGCCGTCGCCCGCCGGCGGCGGGGGCACCGGCCGAGCAGTCCGAGCAACGAACGCGGCCCACCGATCGGCACGTCGACACGAAGGAAGACATGCGCCACTCTCCAGCACACCCGATCGTGCGTCCCCTGGGGGCGTTCGAGCACATCATCGACCTCTACATCGGTCGCAACCCCGTACAGTTCTCGCTCGTCGTCGAACTCGCCTCGCCCGTCTCGGCACACCAACTGGAGCGCGCGCTCGCGCAGCTGCAGCGGACGCACCCACTGCTCGCCGTCGGCATCGACCGCAGCGGCGACCGCCCGACCTTCCGGAAGTCGACCGAACCCATCGAGGTCCGACACGTTGGGGGAAGCTGGCGCGACGTGGCGGCGCAGGAGCAGGCCCGTCCCGTCGACGCCGACGGAAGCCCGCTGGCGCGCGCGACGCTCGTGGGCGGCGCACCCGGCGACCGGGGGAGCGCCGTCGTCCTGACGTTCTCCCACCAGATCACCGACGGACGCGGCGCGCTCCGCGCAGCGCACGACCTCCTCGTGATCCTCGACGGGCGGACGCTCCCGGCCCGGCCGGCGCCCCTGGACCAGGAGAGCCTGCTCGAACGTCTGCCCCGGACGGAGCGGCCGACCGATCACATCCCGGGCCCTCCGGCGGAGCCGGCTGTCGGCACGATCCGTCCGTTCGACGCCACGGCACCGAGCATCGAGATCGCCGAACTCGACCCCGCGACGACCGCACATCTTCGCTCCACCGCCCGTGCCAACGGGTCGACCGTCCAGGGCGCGATCTGTGCCGCCGCCGCGCAGGCGCTGGCCGCGCTCACCGGGGCCGAGAGCATCCGCGTCAACGTTCCCATCGATCTCCGCTCGGCGCTGGGCCTCGAGGACGACGTGGTGAACCGCTTCACGGCGACGAGCGTGGTGCTGCGCGCACCTGCGCAGAACACGCTCTGGTCTCTCGCGAAGGACGCGACGGCGCAACTGCGAGTCGCGCGGGACGGTGCCCGGCATGCGGCACTGATGCTGGGCTCGCTCAACCCCGCCGACGCCTCGGAGGCGGAGGCGGCGATGCTCGCCGCCACGGCTGCCGACCTGGAGATCACCAATCTGGGGACATCCGAGCCCGACACGTCCTCCGCCGTCGCGATCTGGGGACCGACGATGACGACGCAGGTCCGCGACGAGCGGATCCTCGGCGTCGTCACGCACGCCGGGTCGCTGAGACTCGTACTGACGACACACGGCGACACCAGGGGTCTTCCCGCTGACGTCGCCGGCCGCCTCACCCGACTCGGAGGTTCCGCAGCCGAAGGCTAGGTTCTGCGCCCGGCACCCGGTCGCGGCCGGACCGAGCGGTAGGTGGCGACCTCGTCGACCGCCGGGTCGACGGCGACGTGGGTCTCGGGCGTCGCACGCCGGTACCGGCGCGTCCGATCTCCGGTACCGGCCTGCGGGAGCAACTGCTGACCCAGGGGTTGAACCATCGGGGAAGGGTTTGTCGGAGCGACCGGGGGCATCGCGGTCGCGCTGGCGTGGACCGCCCTGGCCCGCCCGGCGGCGGTGCCGGTGGCCCTGTCTAGACGCGGGTCCGCAGGGTGACCGGGGAGCTGGATGTGCCGCCACCGGCGCTTGCGTGACGAGAGTCCGCACCGCGGCTGGGGTGGCGCGCGGGCCGGATGAGTCGTTCGCCGAGGGCCAGCACCAGGGCGGCTACGCCGAGCAGGGCGCCGATCAGCACCGTAGCGCGCACACCGTGGCTCGGCAGGGCCAGGCCGCCCACGAACGCGCCGGCGGTGATGCCGACGTTGACCGCGGCGGAGACTGTGGCGGCGGCGAGGTCGGAGCGCCCGGGGGCCACCTGGAGAACGAGGCCGCCGAGCGTCGCGGTGAACGCGGCGAATGCCAGTCCGGCCAGAGCGATCAGGCCGACGGACACCGACGGCCGTTGGCCGAACCTGTACAGGCCGAGCAGTGCTGACGATTGCAGTGCGACGGTCGTGAGGAGAGCGAGCCACGGGCTGCGGTCCAGCAGCGCGCCGATGGCGAGGATGCCGAGCACGCTGGCGATGCCACGTGCGAACAGGACGGCCCCGACCGACGCGGCGGAGAATCCGCTGACCTCGGTGACGAAGAGGGCGACGTAGGTGTAGGCGGCAATGGCACCGGCGGTCGCCAGGACGGCCATCGCCACCAGCAGCCAGAAGCGTCGGGCGTCGGGCGTCGCACCTCGGGCGGCGTGTCCGTCTTCCGGCCGCGTCGAGGGCAGCAGCGCGGCCACCACGACGAACACCACCGCGCCGAGCCCAGCTACCGCCAGGAACGATGCGCGCCACCCGGCGCGGTCGCCCAGCCAGGTGCCTGCGGGCACGCCCAGGGCCAACGCGACGGTGCCGCCGGCGAACACGACCGCGACGACCCGCCCGCGTAGTGCGGGCCGGAACAGCTCAGCCGCAGCCGGCACCACCACGGCCCAGAACAGCGCATGGGTCGTCGCGGTGACCATCCTGGCGACCAGGAGCAGCGCGAAGGTGCTCGTCAGCGCCGTGACGGCGGTGCTGAGGACGAAGCCGGCCAGGAGCGCCGACAGCAGCCGGCGGCGAGGGACCCTGCGGACCAGCGCCGTCAACGGGACCGAGGCGACCATCACCACCGCGCCGTAGGCGGTGACGAGCATGCCCACCTGCGGCGGCGAGACGGCCAGGTCCCCCGCCATCGGCAGCAGCAGCCCGATGGGCAGCGCCTCGGCGGTGGTGTAGAGGAACGTCCCACCGGACAAGCCGATCAGCGCCCCCGCTGCCCGTCCGCGTTTCATCAGACCCCCAGTTTCCGGCAAAAGCGCTTACGATGGAAACATGCTAGTGGCGTCCTTCGATGCGGGTCAACTGGTAAAGTGAGTTTCGATGGAAACACTCGAGGGCGTGACGCGGATGCGCCTGGTAGGCGGCAATCTCGCGCTGGACTTCATCAACACCCGTTCCGGTCCGCCCGTCGGATCTCCGGACGACGACGTGCTGACCGGCTACCCCGAGCTCCTTGCCTGGAGCGTGTACGCGGGTGCGCTCAGCGAGCCGGAGGCGGAGGTGTTGCGCCGGCTGTCACACGATGATCCGGCTGGCTCCCGGACCGCCTTCGCCCGATCGCTGCGCATCCGCGACGATCTCGACGATGTGTTCCGGGCGGTCGCCGCTGATCGCAGCCCGGACACGTCCGTGCTGGCCCGTCTGCGAGACGACGAAGCGGACGCGCTCGGTCACGCACGACTCGATCAAGGGCGTACGTTCGGATGGACCTGGCGAGACGACCAGACACTTGCCCGGCCGCTGCGGCCGGTGGTGCACGCGGCGGTCCAACTCCTCACCACAGGCGCACTGGACCGGATCAAGGGATGCGGCGGCTGTCGCTTCCTCTTCCACGACGAGAGCAAGAACCGCAGTCGCCGCTGGTGCAGCATGGACGACTGCGGAACCTCCGAGAAGATGCGCCGCTACGTCGCGGCGCGACGCACTCGCGCGACGAGCTGAGCCCGGCCTGGCGCGATCCGGCGGGTCGCGGCGGGCTGCCGACCTCGACCGGGTGCACGCGCGTGAACCAGTGACACCCGACGGCCTTCGGCAGGGCGTCTACGACCGTGCGGAGAGTCGGAAACGCGTTTCCTCCGGTCGGTGTCCGCTCCGTAGGATCTCCGGCGATCAAGGGGGATGAAACGGTGGGCGATTTCCAGCAGTTCGTGACGGATGTGACTTCGCGTCTGTCCACCATGTCCAGGGGCGAGTTGTACGTCGTCGGCGACGGTCTCGACCGGGACTCACTCTGGCTCACGTTCCTCGATTCCTTCCCCGCCGGCACCAATCTGCGGTTCCGTGAGCGGTCCGAGTACGACTGCTCGACGTGCCGCGGTTTCATCAAGCACTTCGGCACCGTCGTCGAGATCCACGACGGGCTGGTCCGTACCGTCTGGTCCGGGGTGTCGGCATCCGACCCGGTCTTCTCCGTCGTTGCCGCCGCTCTGGACGAGTTCGTTCTGTCGTTGCCGTTGTCCACCGTCTTCCGGTCCACTCAGGCGCAGTACGGGACGAAGACCACCCGGACGCTGCGCGACGGCCAGGTCGAGGCGTGGCACCACCTGCACGGCCGGGTGGAGGAGCGGCATCGCGTCGCGGACGTCGGCGCGGCACAGGGCAACTTCGACGCCGCGGTGCAGGTCTTCCAGCGTGGCCTGGCCGAGCTTGCCCCGCACGCTCTGGACACCGTCGTCGACCTGATCGACGGCAACGCCCTCTACCGCGGCGCGGAGCACCGTCGGGCGGTGACCGAGTTTCGGTCGCTGCAGAGCCGGTGGACGACGGCGACCGACGGACGGGCCTTCGTCTTCGCCAACGCCATGAACCCGGCGGCACGCATCCGCAACACGGTGATCGGCACCCTCGTTCAGGATCTCTCCGCGGGCGTCGACCTGGAGCAGGCCGTCCGGTCGTTCGAGACGAAGGTGGCGCCGCAGAACTACCAGCGCCCCACGGCGTTGATCACCCCGGCCATGGTCAAGGCGGCCATGAAGACCATTGACGAGTTGGGCATCGAGGAGTCGTTGCAGCGGCGGTTCGCCCGGCTGTCCGATGTGTCGGTCACCAACGTGCTGTGGGTCGACAACGACACGCAGCCGCGAATGAAGGACGGCATCGCAGGGCTGCTCATGCAGGCGACCACCGTGAGGTCGACAGGTGCGCGCCTTCGGGACGCGGAGCCGGAGGAGATTCCGGTGGTCTCCTTCATGAAGGACATCCTGCCCGGCGCCACCAGCATCGACCTGTGGGTCGGCAACGCCCACGAGCCGCACTTCGTCAGTCTCACGACCGGCCGGCACCCGGCCGCTCCGCGATTGTTCAAGTGGGACAACGATTTCGCCTGGTCGTACGGCGGCAACGTCACCGACTCGATCCGGGAGAAGGTCAAGCGAGCCGGCGGCAACGTCACCGGCAAACTGCGGGTGAGCCTGTCCTGGTTCAACCACGACGACCTCGACCTGCACGTGTTCGAGCCCAACGGCGACCACATCTGGTACCAGGAGAAGCGCAACAAGCTGGACGTCGACATGAACGCCGGCGGGACGCTCTCCCGTGAGCCGGTGGAGAACGTCACCTGGACCGACCGGGTCCCCGACGGTGAGTACCGGATCGAGGTGAACCAGTACCGCAGGCGGGACAGCGCCCAGGGCGGCTTCGTGATCGAGACCGAGAGCAACGGCAAGATCGAGCACTACCGCCACGAGCGCGCGGTCGGCCACAAGGAGACCGTCGAGGTGGGCCGGATGACGGTCACCGGCGGGGTCATCACCGCTTTCCGGCCGGGCAGAGACGTGCAGTCGGGCAGTGCGAGCAAGGAGGTGTGGGGTATCACCACCGAACAGTTCGTACCGGTGTCCACCATCATGTACTCGCCGAACCACTTCGACGACAACGAGGTCGGCAACCGGCACTACTTCTTCATCCTGAAGGGGTGCGTGAACGACCAGCCGGCGCGCGGGATCTACAACGAGTTCCTCCGCGGCGACCTGCAACCGCACCGCAAGGTGTTCGAGGTTCTCGGCGACCGCACCAAGTGCGAGCCGTCTCCGGATCAGCTGTCCGGTCTCGGCTTCAGCTCCACGGTCCGCAGCTCTGTGGTCGCCAAGGTGACCATGACCGGCGGCCGACGCCGCCTCATCGGCATCCAGTTCTGATTCCCTACCAGATATCGGAGAGAGACCATCGTGACCGTTTTCGAGAAGGCCACGCGGGAGAAGTTCCGCTATCCGTCGGCCAAGGGACAGCTGACTACCGAACAGTTGTGGGAGCTTCCGCTGACCGCCAAGTCCGGCTTCAGCCTCGACGACGTGGCCAAGGCGGTCAACGCCGAGCTCAAGGCCGTCGACACCGAGTCGTTCGTGGCCACCGAGGCCAATCCGGCCAAGGCGATCTGGGAGGCCAAGTTGGAGGTCGTCAAGCACGTCATCGCCGTCCGCCTCGCGGAGGAGCAGGCGGCGAAGGCGGCGGCGGCCAAGAAGCTGGAGAAGGAGAAGCTGCTGGCGGTCCTGGGCCGCAAGCAGGACGCGGTCCTGGAGAACCTGACCGAGGCAGAGCTGCTGGCCCGGATCAACAACCTGTAGCCCGCCGACAACCGGCATCCGCCAGCAGGTCCGTACATCGCGGGGCAGTACGGTCGCCCTCCAAGACCTGCGCGGCCAGGCCGGTACTCGACGGCCATTTGCCGGTGAACTCACTTCAGTGCCACAGCGACCCGACGCCCGCTCATCGACATGAGCGTGCACCGGATTGCGTCGAGCACCGGGCACGTTGCTTGTGATCCCCGTCCCGTTGGGCGGGGATCTCTGCTGTCGTGGCGAGGAAGCTCCCCGCCGGGGTGTGCGGGTCGATCGGTGACGGATTGTCCGGCCCGGCCGCGATGGAGCTCTCTCCGGTCGTGGGCCGGGACGTGGTGGACGCCGCGTGACATCCGGTCCGGGCGGCCCGTTGACGGGGGCTGATGCCCAACTTTAGGGTCGAGGCCAGTATCGGGCCTGACCGTAAATGGCCCGGCCTGCAACTGTCTGCGCTGAAGGGGCACATCATGTCGAAAGTTGTATCGCGGCGAGCGATGCTTGCCGGTCTCGGTGCGGTAACGGCAGGAGCCGTATTTCCACGAGCCGCCCACGCCGCCCCGGGTTCCGGTGCGCCCGAGCCGTCCGACGTGGTGATCACCGACCTCGGACCTGCCTCCCGGGTGCTGAACTTCGGCAACGGTCTCCGCGTCGGCAACGAGATCTGGTTCGCGACCCGGCAGATCATGCCCACCCGGGTCGCCGCGTACGACCTGACCGAACGCCGGATCACCAAGACCGCGCTGATCCCTGGGGTGCCCGGCTTGTGGGGAATCGACGCGGTCGGCACCGACCTGTTCGTCAGCTCGTACACCCCGGGTCTGCTGTTCAAGGTGGACACCGTGACCCTCGCGGTCACGCAGGTGCTCGACCTCGACCAGGAGGTCGGCTGGAGCGTCAAGGCGTCGCCGGACGGCAGGGTCTTCGTCGGCACGTACCCCTCGGCCCGGATCTGGGAGTACGACCCGGCCACCGGGCACGCCACCGACCACGGGCGGATGGATCCCGACGACACCTACGTCCGCGACCTGGTCGCGACGGAGACGACGGTGTACTGCGGCATCGGCTCCCGCGCCGGCCTCGTCGCCTACGACCGGGACACCGGCACGCGCACCGACATCCTTCCGGCCGAGCTGCGGGGGCGGACCTTCGGCGCGGTCTGTCACCTGGTGGGTGACCACCTCGTGGTCGGCATCTCGCCCACCGCCGAGATCCTGGTCGTCGACACCCGCGACCACAGCCGGTACCAGATCCTCGGCACGCCGAACGACTCGTTCGTCGTCGGCATCACCAGCCGGGGCGACGAGGTCTTCTACACCACCCGGCCCAGCGGGTCGCTGTACCGCTTCACGTTGGGCGACACCTCGCCCACGCTGGTCGGTGTGCCGGTGGCCGAGGCGTCCAACGTACGCATCGGCTTCCTGGACGACGGCCGGCTCTGGGCGGTGCAGGGTGCCGGCGGCATCCTCTACGACCTGGACTCCCGCACCACCGAGGCGCTGGACATGAGTTCGCCGAACCTGGCGCCCACGCCGGAGCGCCCGATGTCGCTCTGCCACGCCGGCGACCGGATCGTGGTCGGCGGCACGCTCGGCGTCCAGGTCGTCTCCACCCAGCCCACGCCCGCGTTCGAGACCTACCGGGTGCCCTTCGGTGGCGAGGCCAAGGACATGGACCACTGGCGGGGTGTGACCCACATGGGCGTCTACACGCTGGCCCGCCACCTGACCCTGCGGAATGGTGACCGGGTGGCCACCGAGGTGGCCCGGGTCGACCCCGCCGAGGAGCAGACCCGGCCCACGTCGCTGGTCGTCGACCGGCGCCGCGGCGTGGTGCTGATGTCCACCGAACCGGACTACGGCCGGTGGGAGGGCGCGCTCACCATCTTCGACGGACGGCGGTCGCACACCTGGCGGGGCATCCTGCCGGACCAGACCGTCCAGTCGCTGTGCCCGGATCCGCACGGCGTGTTCCTCGGCGGCAGCGTCATCAACGGCTACGGCACCACCCCGACCACGACACGCGCCAAGCTCGGCTACTTCGACCACCGCGCCCGGAAGCTGGCCTGGCTCGTCGAGCCAACCGACGGCGGGGTAATCGTGGACCTGAAGCTGATCGGGCGGGTGCTGGTCGGGGTGACCCGCGACGGTGAGCTGTTCGCGCTGGACCCACGTACCCGCTCGGTGTTGTGGCGCGTGGACGTCGGCCCGGTCGGAGGCAAGCTGGCGGTCATCGACGAGCGGGTCTTCGGCACCGACGGCGGCCGGTTGTGGTCGGTGCGGGTGGGCCGCCGCGAACCGGCACTGACCGTGCTGGCCGACGGGCTTGCGCAGTCCTGGTTCGGCGCTCCGGAGGTGGTCACCGACGGCGTGCGGACGCTGTTCACCACCCGGGGCACCGACCTGATCCGCGTCGATCTGCGCTGACGGCATTACGGGCAGGTTCGATTTGACTCGCCTGGCTTACCAGCAGTCATGATGTGATCTCGATCCTTCTCGACTCTAGTATCGGCCCGGACCGTAAGTTACTGTACTGCCCACCTGACCTCCCCTGGAAGGATGCGAGATGCGTGTTCGCAAGAGCCTGTCGGCCGTGGCGGTGGCGCTCGTCGCCGCGCTCGCGGCCACGGCTTGTGGTGGTTCCGGCTCCGGTGACTCCGGCAAGAAGACCGTTACGATGTGGATCTACCCGGTGATCTTCGACGAGGCCAAGCACCGCGCCTACTGGGAGGAGACCGCCAAGGCCTTCCAGGCGGAGAACCCGGACATCGAGGTCAAGACCGAAATCTTCCCCTGGGCCAACCGCGACCAGGCGCTGGCCACGGCCATCGCCGGGAACAAGGGGCCGGACGTCGTCTACCTCATCCCGGACCAGCTGCCCAAGTACGTCCGCAACATCGAGCCGGTCGACAAGTACCTCGACGACGCCGCCAGAGCCGACTACCTGCCCAACGTGGTCAACTCCGTCACGATCGACGGCAAGATGATGGGCGCCCCGGTGCTGACCAGCGCCGTCACCCCGCTGTGCAACAAGAAGGTCTTCGCCGCCGTCGGTCAGACCACCTACCCGAAGACCTGGAACGACCTGCTGGCCATGGCGCCGGCGTTCAAGGCCAAGGGCTACGACGTGGCCGCGTACGGCGGCGACGTCAAGCACACGCTCAACCAGACCTTCTACCCGCTGCTGTGGCAGGCCGGCGGCGACGTGTTCAGCCCGGACGGTAAGTCGGTGGCCTTCAACGGCCCCGAGGGCCGCAAGGCGCTGAGCTTCGTCAAGCAGCTCGTCGACGGTGGCTTCGTCGACAAGAACCTCCTCACCTCGTTCCCCCCGATCGAGCAGACCCGCATCGCCCAGAACAAGGTCGGTTGCGTCTGGCACGTGCTGCCGGCCGAGATCGAGAAGTTCTGGGGCAAGGAGAACATGCAGGCGCTGCCGCACTTCACCGAGACCAAGCAGATCGGCTACGGCACCGTCGGCTCGCTGTCGATGCTGAAGAACTCCGACGCCAAGCAGGCCGCCGGCAAGTGGATCGCGTTCGCCTCGAACGCCGAGAACTCCAAGAAGTACGACCTCGCGGCCAGCTTCTTCTCGGCCAAGAAGTCCGTCGGCGCGCTCTACGCCGACGACCCTGTCCTCGGTGAGCAGGAGAAGCAGGTCGCCGTCAGCACCGTCGGCCCGCTGAACGAGAAGGCCCGCGACGTCCAGGGCGTGCTCGCCCCGGAGATCCAGGCCGCGCTGCTCGGCAAGAAGTCGGTCGAGCAGGCCCTCGACGACGCGGCCAAGGCCGCCGACCCGCTGCTCGGCTAGCTCGGACAGGGCTCGCGGTGGACGGCGCACACCGTCCACCGCGGGCCGCCGGAAAGGTTGTCAGATGGTTGCACTACCGACGATCCGCCGTCGGCGCGTCCGCCGCCCGTCCGCCCGGGAGGCCGGGACGGCGTTGCTGTTCGTCCTGCCGTTCCTGGTGCTGTTCGCCCTGTTCCGCTTCGGACCGGCGATCGCCGGGGTGGTCCTGGGTTTCACCGACTACACGATCGGCGGTGACACCTCCTTCGTCGGCGTGGAGAACTTCCGGCGCCTCGCCGACGATCCGACGTTCTGGTCGGCGCTGCGGGTGACGGTCATCTTCACCGCGCTGTCGGTACCGCTGTCGATGCTGGCCTCGCTCGGCATGGCGCTGTTGACCCGGCGGGCCTTCCGCGGCGCGAAGGTCTTCCGGTCGGTGTTCTTCCTGCCGGTGGTGACCAGCCTGGTCCTCGCCGGGGTGGTGTTCAGCTGGGTCTTCGGCGACGGCGGCCCGTGGTCGCGGACGATGGGCGCGCTCGGCCTGCCGGCACAGTCCTGGCTGGCCGACAGCGTGCTGGTGATCCCGGCGCTGGTGCTGGTCGCGGTCTGGTCCCGCTTCGGCTACGGCATGCTCATCCTGCTCGCCCGGCTCCAGGAGATCCCCGCCGAACTCGAGGAGGCGGCGCTGACCGACGGCGCATCGGCCTGGCAGCGCTTCCGCTACGTCACGCTGCCGCAGCTGCGCCCGGCGCTGTTCTTCGTGGCCGTCATCGAGACCACGGTGGCGGTCCAGGTCTTCGACATGATCTACGTGATGACCGGCGGCGGCCCGGTGCGCGCCAGCTACAGCCTCGTCTACCTGCTCTACGACCAGGGCTTCAAGTACTTCGATCTGGGTTACGCCAGCGCCATCGGCGTCGCGCTGTTCGTGATGACGATCGTGGTCGCGCTGGTGCAGCGGCTGACCCTCGGGAGGGAAGAATGACCGACACCCTGGCGGCCACGCCCGCCGTGGCCGAACCGACGCCCGCCCTGGATCGGCCGCGCCGGCCCTACCGGGTCGGCCGGACCAGCCGGCGCTGGCTCGTCGGTCGCAGCCTGCTGCTGCTCGTCGGCGCCGCGATCACGCTGTTCCCCTTCTACGCGATGGTCGTGCTGTCGTTCAAACCGACCGGCCCGGTGACCTTCCCGGACAGCCTGCTGCCGTGGCCGTTCTCCACCGAGGCGTACGACCAGGTGATCGGCGCCAAGAGCGTGCTGCGGTGGATGTGGAACACCATCGTCTACTCGGTCGTGTCGGTGGTCGGGGTGCTGCTGTTCGCCTCGATGGCCGGATACGCCTTCGCCAAGCGCCGCTTCCCCGGCAAGGAGGCGATGTTCTGGTCGTTCCTGGCGATGCTGATGGTGCCGTACCACGTCACGATGATCCCGACCTTCATCATCATCTCCGAGCTGGGCGGCGTGGACACCTACTGGGGCATGATCGTGCCGACGCTGGCCAACGCGCAGGCGGTGTTCCTCATGCGACAGTTCATCGCCTCGCTGCCGGACTCGCTGTTCGAGGCCGCCCGGCTCGACGGCTGCTCCGAGTGGCGGGTCTACGTGTCGATCGTGCTGCCGCTGATCAAGCCGATCCTGGCCACGCTCGGCGTGTTCGTCTTCCTCTGGCACTGGAACGACTTCCTCTGGCCGCTGATCGTCGGGCAGAGCCTGGACATGCGCACCCTCACCACCGGCATCGCCTCCCTCCAGCAGGAGAACGTGGCGTTGAACATGCTGCTCGCCGGTTCGGTGGTGGCGTTCGTGCCGATCTTCATGGCGTACCTGATCGGCCAGCGCTACTTCCAGGAGGGCGTCGCGAGCACGGGCATCAAGGGATGAGTGGGCCGATCGTCGCGGTGGCGGTGACCCCAGGGGTCCGATCCCTCTTCTTCGACGCCGACGCGTGGGCGGCGCTGCGCCGGCTGGGCGAGGTGCGGCTGCCCGCCGGGGACGACGTCGGCGACGAGGACGTCCTGGCCCGGCTGCTCGCCGACGCCGACGTGGTGGTCACCGGCTGGGACACCGCGCCGCTGACCGCCCGGGTGCTGGCCGCCGCGCCCCGGCTGCGGCTGCTCGCACACACCGGGGCCAGCGTGAAGCCGTTCGTCACGCCGGCCAGCTTCGCCGCTGGCGTGCGCGTCACCCAGGCCGGCGACGCCATGGCGTACGCGGTGGGGGAGCAGGCGCTCGCCCTGACCCTGGCGCTGCTGCACCGGCTGCACCGCTTCGACCACGCGATGCGTACCGGGGTCGACTGGGCGACGGCCAAGGCGGCCCCGCCCCGGCGCGAGTTGCGCGGCGCCACGGTCGGGGTGGTCGGCGCGTCCCGTACCGGCCGGGCGTACCTGGCGCTGGTCCGGGCGCTCGGCGCGCGGGTGCTGGTCGCCGACCCGTACCTGGACGTCGGCGAGGCCGCCGCCCTCGGCGTCGAGCGGGTCGACCTGGACGACCTGCTCACCCGGTCACTGGTGGTATCGCTGCACGCCCCGGTGCTGCCGGAGACGACCGGTATGATCTCCGCCCGGGAGCTCGCCCTGATGCCCGACGGCGCCCTCCTGGTCAACACCGCACGGGCGGCGTTGGTGGACGAGACAGCGCTGCTGGCGGCGCTGCGCGGCGGACGGCTGGATGCCGCGCTGGACGTCTTCGACGCCGAGCCGTTGCCCACCGGCCACCCGCTCCGCGCGCTACCGAACGTCCTGCTGACACCGCACGAGTCAGCCGGGACCGTGCAGTCGCGGCGGCGGGCCGCCGCGATCGTGTGCGCCGAGATCGACCGGTTCCTGCGCGGCGAGCCACTGCGCCACGAAGTGACAGTGGAACTGCTCGACACCACCGGCTGACCTGCGTCGCGACGGGCCAGGGGGAGAAGTAGCCTCTGCGGTCATGCGCATCGCCATCGCCGGACTCGCCACCAGTCACCCGTACACCGACGCCCGAACTCTGCGTGCCGGCGCGGCAGCTCCCGAGCTGGTGGTGTGGGAGCCGGATCCGCAGCGGCTGGAGCGGTTCCGGGCCGAACAGCCCGACGCCGTCGTGGTGCCGGACCTGACCGCGCTGCTGGCCACCGCCCCGGACGGGGTGGTGCTCACCGTGCCCACCTCGGGGGTGCCGGAGGCGCTGGCGCGGATCCTCGACCGGAAGCTGCCGTGCTTCGTCAACAAGCCGGCCGCGGCCACCCGCGACCAGTTGGACCGGCTGGAACCGGTGGTCCGCCGGGCACCCGAGCTGGTGCTCACCTCCTCGGTGCTGCGGTTCGCCCCGGCGTTCGCCGCGTTCGACGTGGCGCGCGAGGAGGTGCTCGCGGTACGGGTCACCGTCCGGCACGACGTCGGCCTCTGGGCCACCGGCTACAACCCTTGGCAGGACGATCCCGGCGTGGGCGGCGGCACCCTGGTCATGATGGGCCTGCACGGAGTCGAGCTGCTTGTCGCGCTGCTCGGGCCGGCGGTCCGGCTGGTCGGGGCGGCCGCGACCGTACGCCGGCACCACGGCCTGCGCTCCGAGGACACCGGCCTGCTGACCGTGCAGTGGGACGACGGCGTGCCCGGAACGGTCGAGGTGCTCGGGGTGAGCCAAGGCGAGTCGTACGAGGTGACGGTGTACACCGCCGCCGGGGAACGGCGGGTGGCGCTGCGCGGCGGCGCCGACGAGCTGGGCTACCGGGCCACGGTGGACGCCTTCCTGGACATGGTGGCCGGCGCGCCGGCCCCGGTGCCGTGGGAGCAGACCCGGGCGGTGCTGGAGATCCTCGCCGCGGCCCGCGACCTGACCTGACCGCCGCGGCCGATCCGGTCGCCGCGACACCTTGACGCCCTCTGGGACGGAAGTTACGGTCATGACCGTTAATCCGGAAGGGTGTGGTGGTATGCGTACCGTGGCGGACCTGGAGGAGCGCCTGGCCCGGCCGCGCGGCGTCCTGGTGGACGACCTGCGCAAGATCGACGGTGACCTGCTGATCCTCGGTGCGGGCGGCAAGTTGGGGCCGAGCCTGGTCCGGCTGGCGCTGCGCGGCGTCGCCGAGGCGGGCACCGGCGCCCGGGTGATCGCGGTGTCCCGCTTCTCCGAGGCCGGCCTCGCCGACGCGCTGCGGGACGAGGGCGCGGTGGTGGTCGAGGCCGACATCACCGACGACGCCGCCCTGGCCGCCCTGCCCGACGCGCCGAACGTGGTCTTCCTGGTCGGTGCCAAGTTCGGCACCAGCGGCCGGGAACACGCCACCTGGGCGACGAACGCCTACCTTCCCGGCCGGGTGGGGCAGCGCTTCGCCGGCTCGCGGATCGTCGCGCTGAGCACCGGCAACGTCTACCCGCTGGTGCCGGTCACCTCCGGCGGCTGCGTCGAGGCGACCCCGGTGCAGCCGGTCGGCGAGTACGCGATGTCCTGCCTGGGCCGGGAACGCGTGCTCACCCACTTCTCCGAGCGCCACGACACTCCGCTGGCGCTGATCCGGCTCAACTACGCCGTCGAGATGCGCTACGGCGTCCTCGTCGACATCGCCTCCTCAGTGCTGGCCGACAAGCCCGTCGACCTGACGATGGGGCACGCCAACATCGTCTGGCAGGGCTACGCCAACGAGGTGACACTGCGTGCCCTGCACCACGCACGGACACCGCCGCTCGTGTTGAACCTGACGGGCCCGGAGCTGGTCTCGGTCCGTCAGGTCGCCACCGCGCTCGCCGACCGGCTGGGGCGGGAGGCGCGCTTCACCGGCACCGAGGCGCCGACTGCGCTGCTGTCCAACGCGCAGCTCTGCCACCGGCTGTTCGGCTACCCGGACGTGCCGGTCGCCGAGCTGATCGAGCTGACGGCGGACTGGGTCGGCGACGGGCTTCCCCTGCTCGGCAAGCCGACCGGATTCCAGCGCCGCGACGGCAACTTCTAGGAGAGACCGTGTTGACCGCACCGGACACCCGACAGACCACGGCCCTGGCCCGATTCAAGCAGGGCTGCGTCATCCCCGCACACCCGCTCGCCCTCGACGCCGGCCGGCGGCTCGACGAGCGCCGGCAGCGGGCCCTGACCCGCTACTACCTCGCCTCCGGTGCCGGTGGCATCGCCGTCGGCGTGCACACCACCCAGTTCGCCATCCACGACCCGGCGGTCGGGCTGCTCGCCCCGGTGCTCGAGCTGGCCGCCGAGACCGCCGCCGGCTCGGGGGCCATCCTGGTCGCCGGCGTCTGCGGAGACACCGCGCAGGCGGTGCGTGAGGCGGAACTCGCCGCGTCGCTCGGCTACGACCTGGTGCTGCTGTCGCCGTACGCGCCGCTGGACGAGGACGCCTTGATCGAGCGGGCCCGGGCGGTCGGCGAGGTGCTGCCGGTGATCGGCTTCTACCTCCAGCCCGCCGTCGGTGGCCGGCACCTGTCCCGTGAGTTCTGGGCCCGGCTGGCCGCGTTGGAGTCGGTGGTCGGGATAAAGGTCGCGCCCTTCGACCGCTACCGCACCCTCGACGTGCTGCACGGCGTCTGCGCTGCCGGGCGCACCGGCGACCTGGCGCTCTACACGGGCAACGACGACCACATCCTGGCCGACCTGGTGGCCCCGCACCGGATCACTGTCGACGGGCGGCCGGTCGAGGTCGAGTTCGTCGGCGGACTGCTCGGCCAGTGGGCGGTGTGGGCGCGTACCGCCGTGGGCCTGCTGGAGGACGCCCGTGGCGCGCGCGGCGGTGACGACATCGCGCTGCGCCGGCTGCTCACCCTCGACGGTCACCTGACCGACGCCAACGCCGCCATCTTCGACGCCGCGAACGGCTACCACGGCTGCATCCCCGGGATCCACGAGGTGCTGCGCCGCCAGGGCCTGCTGGCCGGCCGCTGGTGCCTGGACCCGGCCGAGGAGCTGTCGCCCGGGCAGCTCGCCGAGCTGGACCGCGTCCACGCCGCCTACCCGCACCTGCGCGACGACGCGTTCGTCGCCGAGCATCTCGACACCTGGCTGGCCTGATCCCCGCTCACCCCGGTCCGTGCCACGGGGCACGGACCGGGTCGGGGTCACACCGTCAGCCGGTAGAGCGTCAGCGGACGGCCGCTGCTGCCGGAGGCGAGGTTGCCCAGGCGCTCGGCCAGGCCGGCCAGTTCCAGGCGGTGCAGCATGCGGCGGGCGGTGCGCTGCTGGATGTGGAGCTGCGCGGCGACCTCGCGGCTGGTCAGCGGCTCGTCGCCGGCCGCGGCGCGGACCTCGCGCAGGCGCAGCAGGGTGGGTACCGACAGGCCGACCCGCTGGGCGATGACGGCCAGGTTCGCCTCCGCCGGTGGCGGGGTCGGGCTGGTCGACTCCAGCACGATGTCGGTCTCGCCGCGCAGCGACAGCACCGCGGTCGTCGACCCGACCCGACGGGCCCGGCTCAACGCCCGGCGCGCCAGGTTCTCCGCCTCCGCGGCGCTGCGCCCCAGCCCGAAGCCGATCTGGACGGTGCCGTGCCGCTCGGCCAGGCGACGCAGCATCGGCAGCGCGGTGAAGCCGCCGGTCGCGTCGTGCAGCGGACCGCGGGTGGTGACGATCAGGTACGTGTCGGGAGCGAACCGGGCAAGCGTCCCGCCGAGCGTGGCGACCTCCTTGAGCAGGCCGTCGTCACCGTCCGGGAGCCTGGCCAGGCCGAGGGCGATCTGTGCGTCCTCCTGGGCCTGGCTGTTGACCGACAGCAGCACCTGGCGCAGCGCGGTGCGCACCGAGTGGATCGACGGGGCGAGCCGGAACGTCGGCATCTCGTGCCGCAGTGCCTCGTAGACCGACCTGATGCAGGTGACCGCCACCTGGGCGCCGGAGCTGTGCTGCCGCCGGTGGAAGGCCACCACGTCGTCGGAGCTGAGGCTGCCCCGGTACGGCAGGGTGCGGACCCGGTCGACCGGCAGTCCGGCCTCGGTGAACGTCGTCGCGATGTCCGCGCCGGTGATCGTGTCGATGGAGATCCGGGTGACGTCGTGCCCGTCGCGCAGCAGTCGCACGGTGGCCTGGAGCAGTGTCGCTCCGGTGTAGTCGACGAAACCCGCCGGCCGGGTCAGCGCGTTGGCGTCCCGGGCCAGGGTGTACGGCACCACACCGGTGAACAGCCACGCGTCGACCTGTGTCGCGTGCGCGTCGACGAGTGCCGGGGTCTGCGACTCGTGGTCGTAGTGCAGCCGCCGCGCGGTGACGCCGGGCTGCTCTTCGCAGACGGCCGCCACGTCGTCGACAAGGTCGTGCGGCCCGACGACCCCTATCTCGATGGTCACGGCTGCCTCCGGTCGAAGGGTTGCATGTTCCGTAGCTCAAGATTACGGTCAGGCCCGGTATTTCCGGAAGTCGGGAGGGTACGTGTCGTTTCCCAGCATGGCGGATGCCGGTGGCCGGACCCTCGGCGCCGAGGAACTGGACGCCGTCGCCCGGGTGCTCCACTCGGGGATGCTGAGCTCCGTGTGGGGCACCGAGGTCCGGGCCCTGGAACGCGAGATGGCCGACCGGCATGGAGTCTCCCACGCCGTGGCCACCAGTTCGGGGACGGCGGCCCTGCACTGTGCGGTCGCCGCCGTCGCGCCCGACCCGGGCGACGAGATCATCACGTCTCCGATCAGCGACTTCGGCACCGTCGCACCGATCCTGGCGCAGAACGCCGTGCCGGTCTTCGCCGACGTCGACCCGTACACCGGGAACCTGGATCCGGACGCTGTCGCCGCCGCGATCGGACCCCGTACCCGGGCGATCCTCGCGGTGCACCTGTTCGGCGCGGCGGTCGACCTGCGGGCGGTGGCCGACGCCGCCGGCGTCGCACTGATCGAGGACTGCGCCCAGGCCTGGCTCGCGGCCTATCCGGACGGCTCCCTGGTCGGCACCGCCGGCGCGGTCGGCTGCTTCAGCCTCCAGCAGTGGAAGCACATCACCTGCGGCGACGGCGGCCTGGCGGTCACCGACGACCCGGCGCTGGCCCGGCGGATGCGGCTCTTCGCCGACAAGGGCTGGCCGCGCGACGAGGCCCGCCGGCACGTCGGCCTCGGTCTGAACTACCGGATGACCGAACTGGCCGGCGCGGTCGCCCGCGCCCAGCTCACCAAGCTGCCCGGCGTGCTCGCCGACCGCCGCCGCACCGCCGCCCGGCTGCACGCCGCCCTGGCCGACCTGCCCGGCGTACGCCTGCCCGCCGACGTCGACGCGCACGCCTGGTGGCTCTTCCCGGTGGTGCTGGACCCACCCCTGACCAACCGTCAGGTCGCCGCGACGCTCGCCGCGGCCGGGATCCCGGCCCGCGCCGGCTACCTCGACCAGCCGCTGCACCACGCGCCCGCGCTCACCGACGCCCCGGTCTACGGCACCTCCCGCTTCCCGCTCACCGTCCCGCCCGCCGATCGGAAACCCACCTACGGGCCGGGCACCTGCCCGGTGGCCGAGCGGCTCATCGACGAGACCCTGCTGGTGATCGACTGGAACGAGCGCTACACCGACGACCACGTCGACGAGATCGCCCGCGCCGTCCGGGCCGCGGTGACGGCGTGATCGCCCCGGCCGCCGCCGCGCTGCGGGACCGGCTGCGGTGGACCCTCATCGCGGCCACCGCCACCCCGGTCGACGGCGGCGGCGCGACGGACGGGGCGATCCTCGACCGCTACCTGCGGGGCCTGGTCGCCGACGGCGCCGACGCCCTGGCGGTGCTCGCCCACACCGGTCGCGGCCCGTTCCTCGACGACGCCACCCGGGACCGGGTGGTCCGGCGGGCCGTCGCGACCGGCGTACCGGTGATCGTCGGGGTGGGCGGCCGGCCAGGGGAACGGACCGGCGATGTCGCCGACCAGGCGACGGCCGCCGCCGCCCTCGGCGCCGCCGGGGTGCTCGTCTTCCCGGTCGACGGTGACGCGCCGGCCCACCACGACGCCATCTGGCGGGCCGCCGGCCTGCCGATGCTCGCCTTCGACCTCTACGTCCGGCCCTATCCACCGGAGCGGCTCGTGGACCTGCTGGACCACCCCGGCGTGGCCGGCGTCAAGGTGGCGCGGTTGCACGACGCGATGGCCTGCCAGGCCGCGCTCGCCGCCGCCCACGCCGCCGACCGGCTCGCCGTCACCGGCGAGGACCGGATGTTCGGGCCGTCGCTGATGTGGGGTGCGCAGGCCGCGCTCGTCGGCCTCGCCGCCGCCGCGGTGCCGGTAACCGCCGCCGTGCTCCGGGCCTTCGCCGAGCGGCGGTACGCCGACTTCGTCACCGCCTCGGCGCGCCTGGACCGGCTCGCCGAGGTGACCTTCACCGAACCGATCGAGGGGTACGTCCGCCGGATGCTCTGGATCGCCGCCGCCGAGGGACGCATCCCGCAGTCGTACGCCGACGACAGGTACGGGCCGGCCCTGTCCGCGGACGACCGGGCGCGGGTGCTCGCGGTGGCGGGGTCACGGTGACCTCTCCGTTCACCGCCGGCGACCTGCCGCCCGTCACACTCGACGTCGACGTGCTCGTCGGCCGGTACGCCGACCGCCCGGGGCCGGTCGGTGACCCGCGCCAGGTGGTTGACGCGCTCACCACGAACGGGATCGGCCGGGCGGCGGTGGCCAACCTGCGGGCGGCCCTGTTCGACGTGCCCACCGGCAACGACGAGTGCGCCGCACTCGCCGGCCCGCGCGTGCTTCCAGTCGGCGGGGTCGACCTGCGTGACCCGCTCGGGGCCGAGCGGGAGGTGGACCGGCTGGCTGAGCGGGGCGTCCACGCGATCCGGCTCTTCCCCGACGAACAGCGGGTGGAGGCGGACTTCCCGGCCGTCCGGCACGTGGCCCGCCGAGCCGCCGCGGCCGGCCTGGTCGTCCTCACCGGCGGCGACGTCCGCCGGTTCTGGCGTCCACTTCGCGGGGCGACCGTGGTCTTTCTCGACACGCACTTCTACCACCTGGGCGACTTCGTCGTCGCCGCCCGCGACGAACCGGGCTTCCACACCTCCACCCGGCTGCTCAACTCGCCGGACGCGATAGAGACCGTCGCGGAGCACGTGGGTATCGGCCGGCTGCTCTACGGCTCCCGTACGCCGTTCTACGAGGCCGTCGTACCCCGGCTCCGGCTGGCCCGGGGTGGCCTCACGCCGGCCGAGGTGGCCGCCGTGGCCGGCGGCAACGCCCGCCGCATCCTGGAGCCGACCGAATGATCATCGACGTGCACGCCCACTGGGGCCCGTGGTTCTTCAGCATGGAGGTCGGCGCGCTGGCCACCAACCTCGCCGTGATGGACCGGTACGGCATCGACCTCGCGATCGCCTCGGCCACCGAGGCGGTGATCTACGACGTGACCGCCGGAAACCGGGCCATGGCGCGGACGCTTGAGCACAGCGACCGGCTGCGGGGCTACCTGACGGTCAACCCGCGCCGGCTCGACGACGCCGAACGCGACCTGCGGGAGCTGCTGCCCACCGGCCGGTTCGTCGGGGTGAAGATCCACACCGACTACACCGGCTCACCGGTGCGCTCTCCGCAGACCCGGGCGGCGCTGGAGCTGGTTGCCGCCCACGACCTGCCCGCCCTGGTGCACACCTGGGACGCCACGCCGCTGGAGCTCGCCCAGGCCTGTGTGGACATCCCCGGCCTACGGGCCATCGCCGGGCACATGGGCGCCAACGGCTGGCGGCACGCGGTCGAGGCGGCGAACGCGGTGGACCGGCTCTGGCTCGAACCGTGCTTCTCGCACACGGAGGCGGGCCGCTTCGCCGCCGTCGCGGCTGCGGTCGACCCCGGACGGCTGCTGTTCGGCACCGACGCCACCCTGATCGACCCGGCCGCCGCGTACGGCGCGGTGCTCGCCGCCGACCTGCCGCCGGCGCTGGCCGAGCGGGTCGCCTGGCGCAACGCCGCCGAACTGTTCCGCCTCGACGTCACCGGCTGACCGCGGACACGGCGTGGGGCCGCCCTCCCGACCTGGAAGGACGGCCCCACGACCGCCGTCTACTTCTTCCTCTTCTTCTCCGGCAGTGGGAACAGCGCCAGGTCGTTGCCGAGCATCCCCCAGGTGGCCTTGCCGTCCGGGGTGAAGTGGAACGACGGGTTGTTGTACCAGCCCCGCGGCACGTTGTCGTACAGGGTGGTCACCTCGCCGCCGGGAACGGTCGGCAGCTCGGAGATGTCGTTGGTCCAGTGCACCCAGGAGAAGACCCGGCCGTCGATCCCGTTGAACTGGCCGTACCCGCCGAGGTCGCCCTCCATCACGATCTGCCGGCTGTGCAGGTCGTAGGCGAACCAGGCCCCGCGCGGACGGCGGCCCATCGCGTAGAGCAGGTTGCCCACGACGAACAGGCTCTCGTACGACAGCCAGTCCGGCTTGATCTCCTCCCGCCACAGCAGGGTCCGGGTGACGATGTCCACCGCCGCCACCTGCGCCACCTTGCGGATCGGGCCGCTGGTGCCCTCGCCGTAGGTGTCGCCGGCGAGGTAGGCCGTGGTGCCCCGCACCACCACGTCCATCACGCTCTGCTCGGGCAGGAACTCCCGGTGGGAGTCGAAGGTGTTGTCGCTCAGGTCGATGAAGGTGAGCGCGCCGGTGTGTTTGGTGGTCTGCGGGCTGGACGCCACGACGAGCTGGTTGCGTGCCCGGTCGTGGTGGATCCGCTTGGTGCGCAGCTGCTCGTTGCCGAGCAGTCCGAGCGGGGTGATCTCGTAGCTGTCCGGATCGATCGCGACGATCTGGGCGCTCGGGTAGAGGCCGGCGTACACCACCCCGCGCCGGCCCTCGGCCATCGCCTTGACCTCGCCGTTGATGTCGAAGCGCTCGCTGGTGCCGGCCTTCGGCCGGTGGACGGTCATCGCGTAGTGGCCGCCCACCCAGATCCGGTTCCGGCTGTGCCGCATCATCGACTGGATGGTCTCCGGGTACCCGAAGCCCCGGTCGGCGGTCTGCCACACGCTGGCGGTGCCGCCGGGCGTCGCCCTCCACAGGTGGCCGAGCCCGCTCACCCCGAGCAGCGCGCCGCCGGGCAGCGGAGCGAGCAGCTGGTTCTCCACGTCGGCCAAGGGCCGGCCCACCTTGGTCAGGCCGTCGGCGGTGACCTCGTACAGGTTGGTGGTCAGCCGGCACAACGCGTACACCTTGCCGTCGCTGCCCACGGTGAGCTGGTCGATGTAGCGGTCCTCGGCGGGAATGTCCCGGGACACCCGCTGCGAGCCGTCCCGGCGGAAGGAGATCAGTTGCCGGCCGCAGGCGACGTGGAGCATCCCGTCGCTGACGACCAGGTCGAGGATCCCCACCGGTGAGGCGCTGAGGTACGACGTCAGGCTGGTCGGCGCGCCGCCGCCCTTCGGCCACATCAGCAGCGTGCCGGGGGCGGCCGAACCGCCGTAGACGTACTCGTCGTCGACCGCGACGGCCGCCGCGTACTGCGAGGTCGAGATGCGACCGTACGTCTCGACGGTGGCGTCGGCCAACCGGATCCGCTTGACCGTGCAGTCCGGGTACGTGCCGATGTACAGGTGCTCGCCGTGCACCACCATGTCGTAGTACCAGGTGGTGGCGGCACCGGCCCGGGACCACGCGACGACGTCGCCGGTCTGCGGGTCGTACCGGTACACGTCCGCGCTGCCGGCGGGACCGATGTAGATGTACCGACCGTCGGCGGCGAGCTTCTGCCCGCCATTGCTCGGGATCGCCAGGTCCGCGATCCTCCGCTGCTCGCCGGTGTGCACGTCGAACTCGCCGAGCCGCATCCGGCCCTCCGGCGTGTTGAACCGTGAGGTGATGAAGACGCTGTCGCCGATGACGGCGGCCCCGCGCACGGCGGCGGTCAAAGAGGCGGGGCCGAAACTAATCGGCGTGAGGGGCTTTTCGGCTGCGGAGGCGGGGGACGAGAGCCCAGCATGCCCGACTGCCAGCGATGCTCCGGCGGCTGCGCTACCTGCGAGCAGTGTGCGACGGCTGAGGGGCATGGGAGTCTCCGTTCGTCGACAACATTACGGTCAGGACCTTAATAATCGGCCTTCTATGCGTCAAGGGTCGGTGAGCGGTTGGCGCCGGCGCGGCTCGATCCCTCATCCCGAGCACCCGGTTGCCCGCGCCGGTGGCGATCCTCTACGTTCTGCTGAAGCGGTGGGCGGTGCGGTCCGCATCCGACCGACACCGCCGGGTGCCCGTCGCGCGGGCCGGGATGGTGGAGTCCCGGGCCACCCCGTCGGCGGTCGTCGCGGCGGTCGTGTGACTCCAGCTCGTCCTCCGGGTGGTGCTGCCCGGCGCGGCTCCGCGCGGAGCCGACGGCGAGCGGGCCACGCCGATCCCCACCGGAGAATCCCGTGTTCCTCAGCCCGCACGAGCAGGATCGCCTGCTCGTCCACGTCGCGGCCGACGTCGCTCGCCGCCGCCGCGAGCGCGGCCTGCGACTCAACTATCCCGAAGCCGTCGCGATCATCACTGCCTTCCTGCTCGAAGGGGCCCGCGACGGGCGGTCGGTGGTCGACCTCATGGCCGCCGGCCGGACGGTGCTCGGCCGCGAGGACGTCCAGGACGGCATCCCCGAGCTGCTGAGGGAGGTGCAGGTGGAGGCGACGTTCCCGGACGGTACCAAGCTGGTGACGGTGCACCACCCGATCCCGTGATCCCCGGGGAGATCCTGCCGGCGGCCGGCCCGGTCGAGATCAACGTAGGTCGGCCGGTGACCACACTGGTCGTGGTCAACACCGCCGACCGTCCGGTGCAGGTCGGCTCGCACTACCACTTCGCCGAGGCCAACCCGGCCCTGATGTTCGACCGGGCCGTCGCCTGGGGCCAGCGTCTCGCCGTTCCGGCGGGAACCTCGGTCCGGTTCGAGCCGGGCGTGAGCCGCACCGTCGAGCTGGTCCCGCTCGGCGGCGCACGCGTCGTGCCCGGCCTGCGCGGCGAGTGCGCCGGGCCGCTGGACGAAGCGTCACCGGCCGCGCCGGGAACAGCCGCACCGACGACCGACGGGCCGGCGCGGTGAGTGCCGTGCGGCGGGACCGCTACATCGACCTGTACGGGCCGACCACCGGTGACCGCATCCGGCTGGCCGACACGAGCCTGCTGATCGAGGTGGAGACCGACCACTGCGTGGGCGGCGACGAGGCGGTCTTCGGCGGCGGGAAGGTGATCCGCGAGTCGATGGGCCAGTCGCGGGCGACCCGCGCCGAGGGCGCCCTCGACACCGTCGTCACCGGCGCGGTGGTGCTCGACCACTGGGGCGTGGTCAAGGCCGACGTGGGTCTGCGCGACGGGCGGATCGTCGCCCTCGGCCGGGCCGGCAACCCGGACACCATGCCCGGCGTCCACCCCGAGCTGGTCATCGGCCCGGCCACCGAGGTCATCGCCGGCAACGGCCGGATCCTCACGGCCGGCGCCGTCGACACCCACGTGCACTTCATCTGCCCGGAGATCGTCGCCGAGGCGCTCGCCAGCGGCGTCACCACACTCGTCGGCGGCGGCACCGGCCCCGCCGAGGGCACCCGGGCCACCACGGTCACCCCGAACGCCTGGCACCTGGCCCGCATGCACGAGGCGCTGGACACGCTGCCGGTCAACGTGCTGCTGCTGGGCAAGGGCAACACCGTCTCGCCGGAGGCGCTGTGGGAGCAGTTGCGCGCCGGCGCGGGCGGCTTCAAGCTGCACGAGGACTGGGGCACCACACCGGCGGCGATCGACGCCTGCCTGCGGGTGGCGGACGCCTCCGGGGTGCAGGTGTCGATCCACACCGACACCCTCAACGAGGCCGGTTTCGTGGCCGACACGCTCCGGGCGATCGCCGGCCGGGCCATCCACTCGTACCACACCGAGGGCGCGGGAGGCGGGCACGCGCCGGACATCATCACGGTGGCCGGCGAGCCCAACGTGCTGCCGTCGTCGACCAACCCGACCCGGCCGTACACCGCCAACACCCTCGCCGAACACCTGGACATGCTGATGGTCTGCCACCATCTCAACCCGTCCGTGCCGGAGGACCTGGCCTTCGCCGAGAGCCGCATCCGACCGTCCACCATGGCCGCCGAGGACCTGCTGCACGACCTCGGCGCGATCTCCATCATCGGCTCCGACGCCCAGGCGATGGGCCGGGTGGGCGAGGTGATCCTGCGAACCTGGCAGAGCGCGCACGTCATGAAGGAGCGGGTCGGCGCGCTGCCCGGCGACGGCGCGGCCGACAACCACCGGGCCCGCCGGTACGTGGCGAAGTACACCATCTGCGCGGCGATGGCGAACGGGCTGGACCGCGAGATCGGCTCGGTCGAGCCGGGCAAGCTGGCCGACCTGGTGCTGTGGGATCCGGCGTTCTTCGGCGTACGACCGCACCTGGTGCTCAAGGGCGGCATGATCGCGTACGCCCAGATGGGTGACGCCAACGCGTCCATCCCCACGCCGCAGCCGATGCTGCCGCGCCCGATGTTCGGGGCGTACGGCGCCGCGGCGTCGGCCACCAGCCTGGCGTTCGTCGCGCCGGCCGCTCTCGACGCCGGGCTGCGCCTCGACGTGCGGCGACGGGTGGTACCCGTCGCGGACGTGCGCTCGCGGGGCAAGGCCGACCTGCCGGAGAACGACGCGATGCCCCGGATCGAGGTGGACCCGGACACCTTCACGGTGCGGATCGACGGTCAGGTGGTGGAGCCGGACCCGGTGCCACGCCTGCCGATGGCCCAGCGGTACTTCCTGTTCTGATGGCGACGTCGAGCCTGCTCCTGCTGCTGGCCGACGGTCGCTTCCCGGCCGGCGCGCACGCCCACTCCGGCGGCCTGGAGGCCGCCGTCGCCGCCGGCCGGGTCACCGACCTGGCCACGTTGGAGGCGTTCGTGGCCGGCCGGCTGGCCACCGCCGGGCTGGTCGGCGCGGCGTTTGCGGCGGCGGCGCACCGGGCCGTGACCTCGGCGAATTCCGCCGTTCGCGGGTCCACGCTGGCGTTGCTCGACGCGGAGCTGGACGCCCGGACGGCGGCACCGGCGCTGCGCACGGTGTCCCGTCGCCAGGGGCGGGCTCTGCTGCGCGCGGGCCGGGCCATCTGGCCGGAGGCGTCCTTCGCCGACCTGCCCGGCACACCCGGCGGAGCGCACCAGCCGTTGGTGCTCGGGCTGCTCTGCGCCGCCGCCGGCCTGAGCCGCGCCGAGACCGCCACGGTCGCCACCCACGGGACGGTGACCGGCGCGGCCAGTGCGGGCGTACGCCTGCTCGGCCTCGACCCGTACCAGGTCCAGGCCCTGCTGGTCGGTCTCGCCGACCGGTGCGACGGCGTCGCCGCCGCGGCGGCGCGGGCCGCCGACGACCCACCCGAGCGGCTGCCCGCGGCGGCCGCCCCCCTTGCCGACATCCATGCCGAAGCTCATGCCACCTGGGAGGTGCGTCTCTTTGCGTCCTGACACCGTTGCGCCCGAGGCCGACCGGAACACTGCCCCGCACGACGAGACCGTTCCGCACACCCACCCCGAACCGGGGGTGGACCCGCATCCGCCGCTGGCCCGAGCCGGCCGGGCGCTGCGCGTCGGCATCGGCGGGCCGGTCGGGTCCGGCAAGACCGCCCTGGTGGCGGCCCTGTGCCGGGCGTTCGCCGGCGAGCTGCGGCTCGGCGTGGTCACCAACGACATCTACACGACCGAGGACGCCGACTTCCTCAAGCGGGCCGGCGTGCTGGACCCGACCCGGATCCGCGCCGTGGAGACCGGTTGCTGTCCGCACACCGCCATCCGGGACGACATCGGGGCCAACCTCGACGCCGTGGACGAGCTGGCCGAGGCGGTCGGCCCGCTGGACCTGGTGCTGGTCGAGAGCGGCGGCGACAACCTGACCGCCACGTTCAGCCGGGGCCTGGTGGACCGGCAGATATTCGTGGTCGACGTGGCCGGCGGGGACAAGGTGCCGCGCAAGGGCGGACCGGGGGTGACGTCCGCCGACCTGCTCGTGATCAACAAGACCGACCTGGCCCCGATGGTGGGCGCGGACCTGGCCGTCATGGACCGGGACGCGCGGGCCCGGCGCGGCGACCTGCCGACCGTGTTCCTGTCGATCGTCGGCGACCCGACGGCGGGGCGGGTCGCCGACTGGATCCGCCACGAACTGGCCCACCACGCGGCCCGGCACCCGATCGCCCCGGCCTGATGCGCGCGGACGCCCGGCTGGTGGCTCGGGCCGACGGCCGGGGCGGCACGGTCCTCGCCGAGCTGCGCGGTGAGACGCCGCTGCTGCTGCGACAGACGCCCGGCAGCGGTCGTGTCGCGACCGTGTACGTCGTCGGCGGGGCGGCCGGCCCGCTCGCCGGCGACGACCTGCGGCTGGAGATCGACGTGGGACCGGGGGCGGCGGTGCGGATACACACCGTCGCCGCCTCGGTCGCCCTGCCCGGCCGGCCCGACGCCGTGTCGCGGATGGCGGTCCGCGCCGTGGTGCACGACGGCGGCGCCCTGCACTGGCTGCCCGAGCAACTGGTCGCCGCGGCCGGCTGCGCCCACCTCGCCGAGTCCCGGGTCGAGCTGGCCGCCGGGGCGAGGCTGATCTGGCGCGACGAGGTGATCTGCGGCCGGTACGGCGAGGCGCCGGGCGGTGCGGTCGTCCACACCCGGGTCGACTACGACGGCCGGCCGCTGCTGCGCCAGTCGCTGGCCGTGGGACCGGACGCGCCCGGCTGGGCCGGCCCCGCGGTGCTCGGCGGCGCGTCGGCCACCGGGTCGCTGCTGGTGGTGGACCCGTCGCTGCCCCACGAGCCCGCGACGGTCGAGGGCACCCTCGCCCGGCTGCCTCTGGCAGGTGGTCCGGCGACACTGTGGACCGCCACCGCCCCCGACGCGCACACGCTGCGCGCCCACCTCGACGTAGAGGTCGAGCCGCTGCTCACCGAGGTGGAGTGAAGCGGGGTCAGCGGCGAGGGCCGGCCGCCTCGGCGTTGTCGCGGCGACCCGCAGGGTCGAGTCGGGCGATCAGGTCGGCGATGTGGTCGAGCAGGGCGGTATCGGCCGGTACGCCCGCCTCGGCGAGGCTGGCCCGGGCCCGCTGGTCGAGGCGGGCGTGCTCGCGGCGGCCCCGCGTCGTCAGGTAGGCCCGGATCCGTCGGCGGTCCAGCGGGTCGATCCGCCGGAACACCAGGTTACGGTCGACGAGTTGGTCGACCAGCTTGGTGAGGGTCCCCGGCGGCAACGACGCCTCGGCGGACACCTCGCTCATCGGATGGCCCTGACCGTCGGCGAGCAGGCAGAGCACCCGCCACGCCTCGGTGGTCAGGTCGTCGTCGGCCAGAACGGCGGCCAACCGGCGGGAGAGCAGCCGTTCGGCGCGGGTGAGCGAGCGCAGCAGATCGGCTGGCGCCCCGGGCACGTCTGACATGGAACCCCCTGGGCCGGTGGCCCTGTCATCGTAGCGACTCGTCCCGGTCCGTGGAGAGCTGTGGTTTTCCCACGTCGGCCGGACAATCATGGGCTCATGTCCGCGCCGGCACCGCCGTGGCTCACCGTCGATCGGACCGTGGTCAGCATCGCGCTGGTGTACCCGATGCGCGGGCCGGCGGGAATGTTCGGCCCGACCTGCGAACTCTGTGCCCAGCTCGCGGTCGAGGAGATCAACGCCGGTGGTGGGGTGCTGGGCCGCGAGGTGCGGCTGGTGCCGGTCGACGGTGGCGCCCCGCCGACCGAGGTGGCCGCCCAGGTGGAGGCGCTGGTGTCGGTGGGCGCCGTGCAGGGCGTGACCGGTTGGCACATCTCCTCGGTGCGACAGGCGCTCGCGCCCCGGGTCGCGGGCCGCGTGCCGTACGTCTACACCGCCCTGTACGAGGGCGGTGAGCGTACCGAGGGGGTCTATCTGACCAGCGAGACGCCGGACGCCCAGCTGTGGCCCGCGATGCGGCTGCTCGCGGGGGAGCAGGGCGTGCGCCGCTGGTTCGTCGTCGGCAACGACTACGTGTGGCCCCGGCGCACCGCGCGGGCGGCCCAGCGGTACGCGTTGCGCGGCGGTGGCCGCGTGGTGGGCCAGGCGTTCCTGCCGTTGGAGACGCACGACTTCGACGACGTGTTGCGCCGGATCGAGCGTAGCGAGGCCGACGCGGTGGTGATGCTGCTCGTCGGCGCGGACGCGGTGCGGTTCAACCGGGCGTTCGCGCGTGCCGCGATGGACCAGCGCTGCCTGCGGCTGAGCACCCTGATGGACGAGAACATGCTGCTGGCCAGCGGGGCGGGCGCGACCCGGCGCCTCTACAGCGCGGCGGGCTTCTTCGCCGGTCTGGTGACGCAGGAGAACCTCGACTTCCACGGCGAGTTCGCCCGCCGGTTCGGGGTGGAGGCGCCGCCGCTGGGCAGCCTGGGGGAGTCCTGCTACGAGGGCGTGATGCTGCTCGCCGCCCTGATCGGGCAGGCCCGCACCCTCGACGTGCGGGCGATCGAGACGGCTGCCGACACGGTGGCGTACCACGGGCCGCGCGGTCGGCTGCAGCTGCGTCGGCGGCACGTGCGTCAGCGGATCTACCTCGCCGAGGCCGACGGTCTCGACTTCACCGTGCTCGCCCAGATCTGACCGTCCGGTCCGGACCCTTGACACGTCCACCCGGCCCGGCCCTAAGATGCTTCCTGCGTGAAGGATCTGCCCGCGGGGTGGATACCACGAATGTCTGTCCACCGTCGGCGGAATCTGCCCGTCGACCATTGTGGTGGCAATTCTTCACCGAGTTCGTCACGGCCGGCACCGTCTCGCCTCAGACAATGCCGGCCTTTGTGGCATGCGTTCTCTCCAGGTGCGCGGGAAACAGTCAATTAAGGGCTGGGAAACGTCCGCGCAATCATGCCGGTCGACGCTTTGCGTGCCCGTGTTCGATGCGATGACGACAGGCGACGTCCACCCGTCGGCCTCGGTATCGCCAACTCCACCGGACCGCACCGACCGTCCTTTCGCTACTTCACTGCACACCGCAGGAGATTAGATGTCACTTCTTTTCCGCCGCCGCATCCTGGCGGGTGCCATGACCCTCGTCGCCGCGGCGGCCATGACCGCGTGCGGCAGCAGGACCAGCGACGAGGGCGGCGCGGCCGGCGTCGCCGCCGACGTCTCCGGCGACACCGTCAAGGTGGGCCTGCTCAACTCGCTCTCCGGCACCATGGCGATCAGCGAGGTCACCGTCCGCGACTCGATCATGCTCGCCGTCGAGGAGATCAACGCGGCCGGCGGCGTCCTCGGTAGGAAGATCCAGCCGGTCGGGGAGGACGGCGCCTCGGACTGGCCCACCTTCGCGGAGAAGGCCGAGAAGCTCATCTCCGAGGACCGGGTCGCCGCCGTTTTCGGCTGCTGGACGTCGGCCAGCCGCAAGGCGGTCAAGCCGGTGTTCGAGAAGAACAAGGCGCTGCTGTTCTACCCGGTGCAGTACGAGGGCCTGGAACAGTCGCCCTACATCTTCTACACGGGCGCGACGACCAACCAGCAGATCGTCCCCGGGCTCGACTACCTCAAGGCCCAGGGCACGAAGACGGTCTACCTGGTCGGCAGCGACTACGTCTTCCCGCGCACGGCCAACAAAATCATCAAGGCGTACGCGGCGGCGAACGGGATGACAGTGGTCGGCGAGGATTACGCGCCGCTCGGGTCCACCGAATTCGGCACGATCGTCAACAAGGTCAAGTCGTCCGGCGCGAAGGCGGTCTTCAACACCCTCAACGGCGACAGCAACGTGGCGTTCTTCAAGGAGTACAAGTCGGCCGGGCTGACCGCCGCCGCGATGCCGGTGGTGTCGGTGTCCATCGCCGAGGAGGAGGTCAAGAGCATCGGCACCCAGTACCTGGAGGGCCAGCTGACCGCCTGGAACTACTACCAGACCACGCCCGGCGCGGCGAACGACAAGTTCGTGGCCGCGTACAAGGCGAAGTACGGCGCGGACAAGCCGACGAGCGACCCGATGGAGGCCGCCTACGTCAGCGTCTACCTGTGGAAGGCGATGGTCGAGAAGGCCGGCGCGTTCGACGTCGAGAAGGTCCGCGGCGCCTCCGACGGAATCACCTTCGACGCGCCGGAGGGCCTGGTCACCGTCGACGGCAAGACCCAGCACATCGCCAAGACCGCCCGCATCGGCAAGGTCGGCGCGGACGGCCTGATCACCGAGGTGTGGAACTCCGGCAAGCCGGTCGCGCCGGACCCGTACCTCAAGACCTATCCGTGGGCGAGCGGCCTGAGCTGACGACGCCGGCCCCGGGCGGGCACCGCGACGACGCGTCCCGCCCGGGCCCCCCGACCAGCAGTACGGGAGTACCCACCGTGACAGTCCTCTTCGGTCAACTCTTCACCGGCATCAGCATCGGCGCGGTGCTGCTGCTCGTCGCGCTCGGGCTGGCGCTGACCTTCGGCCAGATGAACGTCATCAACATGGCGCACGGCGAGTTCATCATGGCCGGCGCCTACACCACGTACGTGCTGCAACAGAGCATCACCGGCGCCGGCCTGTCGCTGCTGATCGCGCTGCCGGTGGCGTTCGTGGTCGCCGGCACGATGGGGGTGCTGCTGGAGTTCCTGCTGATCCGTCGGCTCTACGCCCGGCCCCTGGACACGCTGCTGGTCACCTGGGGCGTGTCCCTGATGCTGCAACAGCTCGCCCGGGACGTCTTCGGCAGTCCGAACGTGCAGACCCGCGCGCCCGACCTGCTCACCGGCAACGTGGCCCTGCCCGGCGGGCTGACGGTCGCCAACAACCGGCTGTTCATCCTGGCCCTGGCCCTCGCCGCCGTCGCCGCCCTCACCCTGGCGCTGCGGCTCACCCCGTTGGGGCGTCGGATCCGCGCGGTCGTGCAGAACCGCGACCTCGCCGCGGTGTCCGGCGTCCCCACCGCCCGGGTCGACCGGACGACCTTCTTTCTCGGCTCGGGCCTGGCCGGGCTCGCCGGGGTGGCGCTCACCCTCCTCGGCCCGATCGGCCCGACCATGGGCACCAACCTGATCATCGACGCCTTCCTGGTCGTCGTGGTCGGCGGGATCGGTCAGCTCAAGGGCAGCGTGATCGTCGCCTTCGCCCTCGGGGTCCTCCAGGCCACCGGGGAGTACCTCACGACCCTCAGCGTCGCCAAGGTGATCGTCTTCGTGGCGATCGTCGCGTTCCTCCAGTGGCGGCCACAGGGCCTGTTCACCCTGCGGACCAGGAGCCTGGCATGACCGCCGTGACACCCGCGCCGCCGAACACCGCCGGCGCACCGGCGCCGGCCGACATCGCGCCTGAGAGCCGGTCCGGTGGCCGGTCCCGCATGCGCGCGGCGGCGGGGTTCGCGTTCGGCGCGGCGCTGCTGTTCGCCGTCGCGCCGCTGGCGCTGTCGGACTTCCGGCTGGCCCTGCTCGCCAAGTACCTCTGCGTCGCCATGGTGGCCGTCGGCATCGGCATCGCCTGGGGGCGCGGCGGCATGCTCACCCTCGGCCAGGGCGTCTTCTTCGGCCTGGGCGGCTACGCGATGGCCATGCACCTCAAGCTCGCCGACGCGGGTCCCGGTGGGATGCCCGACTTCATGCAGCTGTACGGGCAGCTCGACGAACTACCGGTCTGGTGGCGGCCGTTCGCCAGCCCGTGGTTCGCGCTGCCGGCCACGGTGCTGCTGCCGATGGCCGTCGCCCTCGGGCTCGGCTCACTGGTGTTCCGCCGCCGCGTGCGGGGCGCGTACTTCGCCATCCTCAGCCAGGCGCTCGCCGCCGCCATGGTGATCCTGTTGATCGGCCAGCAGGGGACCACTGGCGGCACCAACGGGCTCACCGACATCCAGGGCTTCTTCGGTTACGACCTGGACGACCCGGTCAACCAGCGGATGGTCTACTTCATCATCGCCGGCGTCCTGCTCGCGCTGCTCGCGCTGGCCCGCCAGCTCATCCACAGCCGCTACGGGGAACTGCTGGTGGCGGTGCGGGACAGCGAGGAGCGGGTCCGTTTCCTCGGCTACGACCCGGCGTCGGTCAAGCTCGTCGCCTACGTGGTGGCGGCGGGTATGGCGGGCCTCGCCGGCGCGCTGTTCGTGCCGGCGGTGGGCATCATCTCGCCCGCCCTCATCGGCATCGTCCCGTCGATCGAGTTCGTCATCGGTGTGGCGGTGGGCGGCCGGGCCACGCTGCTCGGGCCGGTGCTCGGCGCGGTGGCGGTCGCCTGGGCGCGTACCGCCCTCTCCGAACGTTTCCCGGGCACCTGGACGTACCTGCAGGGTCTGCTCTTCGTGGTGGTGGTGGCGTTCCTTCCCGGCGGCCTGGCGTCGCTGTGGACGCTGGCCCGCCGCCGCGCCGAGCGGGCGGAGGTGCGCCAATGAGCGACGACCGGCTGGACGGGCTGTCCGTCCGTGACGTGCGGGTCAGCTTCGACGGCTTCACCGCCGTCGACGGCGTCTCGCTGGAGGTGCCCGCCGGTGACATCCGGTTCCTGATCGGGCCGAACGGTGCCGGCAAGACCACACTGGTCGACGCGATCACCGGTCTGGTGCGGGCCACCGGCTCGGTGTGCTTCGGCGACCAGGAGCTGCTGGGGCGCCCGGTGCACCGGATCAGCCGGCTCGGCATCGGCCGGACGTTCCAGACGTCGACGGTCTTCGAGGAGCTGTCGGTCGTGCAGAACCTCGACATCGCCGCGGGCGCCCGCCGGAGCTGGGCCACCCTGGCCCGGCGTCGGCGGGGCATCCCCGACGAGGTGGCCGCCGCGCTGGAGACCATCGGGCTGACCGGCCGGGCCGACCAGCTCGCCGGCACGCTCGCGCACGGCCAGAAGCAGTGGCTGGAGATCGGCATGCTGCTGGTGCAGGACGCGCGGCTGCTGCTGCTCGACGAGCCGGTCGCCGGGATGAGCCACGAGGAGCGCGACGCCACGGGCGCCCTGCTGGAGACGGTGAGCCGTGACCGCACGGTGGTGGTGATCGAGCACGACATGGACTTCCTGCGTCGCTTCGCGCGCAGCGTCACCGTGCTGCACGCGGGGAAGGTGCTCAGCGAGGGCACGGTGGCGCAGGTCCAGGCGGACCCGCGCGTGCAGGAGGTCTACCTCGGCCACCCGGTCGACGCCGGGTCGGTCCCCAGCGGTCTGGAGGCATGATGCTGACCCTGCGTGGGGTGCACGCCGGATACGGGCGTTCCCGGGTGCTGCACGGCGTGGACCTCGCCGTCCCGCCCGACGGGGTGGCCGCGGTGCTCGGGCACAACGGCGCCGGCAAGAGCACCCTGCTGCGGGTCGCGGCAGGCCTGCTGCGCCCGACCGCCGGCACCGTCGAGCTGGACGGCGAGGACGTCGCCCGTCTCGCGCCGCACGAGCGGGTGGCGCGCGGCATGGCGTACGTCCCGCAGGGCCAGCAGTGCTTCCCGCACCTGACGGCGGCGGAGAACCTGCGCCTCGTCGCCGACGGCCGGCGCGACGGCGCGGTGGCGACGGCGGAGGCGCTGGACCTGTTCCCGGCGCTGCGCCCGCTGCTGCGGCGGCGGGCCGGGCTGCTCTCCGGTGGTCAGCGTCAGCAACTCGCCATCGCCCGCGCGCTGATCACCCGGCCGCGGCTGCTCATGCTCGACGAGCCGACCGAGGGCATCCAGCCGTCGGTGGTCGCCGAGATCCAGGAGCGGATCGTCGAGCTGACCCGGCAGTCCGGCTTCAGTGTGCTGCTCGTCGAGCAGCACCTCGGGTTCGCGCTGCGGGTGGCGAACCGCTACCACGTCCTCGAATCCGGCCGGGTCACCTCGCACGGCGACGGGGGAGTCACGGCGGAGCGGGAGGTGCGCGCGGCCCTCGCGGTCTGATCCGGGTCGCGTCGCGCCCGCCGGCCGGTGCGTCGGTATCGATTTACATTGACGGTGGTCTCTACTAACATCGTGGCTGGGAGTCGCCAAGCGCTGCTGGGCAGCAGTGTCGTCCACCTCTGGGACGGCTTGAATCGATCGGCGTCACCTTCTCCGGGGTGGGCACCCAGCGAGGGCCACTGGGCGCCGGCGCATCCACTGGAGCATCATGAAAATCTCACGGACAGCACGCCGTCTGGGACTGGGCGCGGTCGCGGTTCTCGTAGCCTCGTTCACGATGGTCGCCGTCAACCAGGCCGGTCCGGCCTCGGCGCACGGATCGGTCACCAACCCGCCGTCACGCAACTACGGATGTTACGAGCGCTGGGGTTCCGACCACCTCAACCCCACGATGGCCCAGACCGACCCGATGTGCTGGCAGGCGTGGCAGGCCAACCCGAACACCATGTGGAACTGGAACGGCCTGTACCGCGAGAACGTCGGCGGCAACCACCAGGCCGCCGTGCCGGACGGACAACTGTGCAGCGGCGGTCGCACCCAGGGCGGCCTGTACGCATCGCTCGACGCGGTCGGCGCGTGGACCGCGAAGCCGATGCCGAACAACTTCACCCTGACGCTGACCGACGGCGCTCGGCACGGCGCCGACTACATGTTGATCTACATCACCAGGCAGGGTTTCGACCCGACCACCCAGCCCCTCACCTGGAACAGCCTCGAGCTGGTACTCCGCACCGGCAGCTACCCGACCACCGGGCTCTACGAGGCGCAGGTGAACGCGGGCAACCGCACCGGGCGGCACGTCGTCTACACCATCTGGCAGGCGTCCCACCTCGACCAGCCGTACTACCTCTGCAGTGACGTGATCTTCGGCGGTGGCGGCACCCCGCCGCCGACGACCCCGCCGCCCACCACGCCGCCGCCGTCGACCCCGCCGCCGACGACTCCGCCGCCCACCACGCCGCCGCCGGCCGGAAACGGTGCCTGCACCGCCACGTTCCGCAAGACCAGCGAGTGGTCCGGTGGGTTCGGCGCCGAGGTCACCGTCCGGGCCGGCAACGCCGCCATCTCCGGATGGACGGTGGCATGGACCTGGCCCAACGGCCAGAGCATCACCAACTCCTGGAACGCGACAGTCACCTCGAGCGGTTCTTCGGTCACCGCGTCGAACGTCGCTTACAACGGCTCCCTGAGCGCCAACGCCACCGCCAGCTTCGGCTTCAACGCCTCCTGGAACGGCACCAACTCCGCACCCACCCTCACCTGCACCGCCCGGTAACAGCATCGGCGGTGGGGTGGCGCGGCACGCGCCACCCCACTGCCGGCAGGGCCGTGCGCCGGGGGCGGCGGTGCGGACGGACCCGACTTCCAGGCAGAGGTCCGTGCGCTGCTCTCCGCCACCATCAGGAACCGCGACGAGGTGAGGAACGACCATGATTTCCCGGGTACGCGTCAGCGGCTGGTGCCGAAGCGGCTTCGTGTGGATCGAGGTGTGCCTGCTGGCCGCGTCGATCGGTGTCGCCGCCCTGGTCACCTCGACGACCCCGAGGACGGACCCGGCGGTTCTCCGCCAAGAGATCCTGGCCCTGATGCGTACGACCCTCGAGCAGGTGGACCCGACACATCACGGCCACGCCGGGCACACCGCCCCGCAGGGACCGGCCGGAGAGCAGGCCGCGCCGGCGGTCGTCTGCGGAGTGCATGTCTACGGCCACGAGCCCACCGGGGCCACCACGCTGGCCGACGTCCGGACGGTCTACGGCTTCCACCTCTGTGGCGTCGCCGAACAGAAGCGCCATTGGGACGGAGCGGTCAAACTCGTCGGCCCGCTGATCATGGACATGACCACCCGACCTCCCGGCATCGAGGTGGTCGAGGCGACCGCCGACGTCAGGTTCGTCGACCGGCTACGGGAGATGTTCCCCGACAAGTACGAGGACCTGGCACTCAGGGAAGCGTTGCCCGCACCGGAGATGGCCGACCTGCGGCGCCGGTACGACGCCGCCGCCGGCCTCTGACCACGCCGAGCGGCCGCCTCCGGTCCACCGGGCGACCCCGTGGTGGTGAGAGCGCCGCCGGCCCGTCTCATTCGTCATAGCAAATTCAAGGTGGTCTAACTCTGGACCTTTACTGTTAACAGTCCTAATAATAAGGCTCTCGGTTCCGCCCCGATCCGGAAGGGCCACCCCCATGCGCCGCCCCGCCATCCTCGCCCTGGCCGCCGTCCTGGCCGCCGGTGCTGCCACCGTCTACCTGGCGTCGTCCGCCTCCGCGGCCGCCGCCTGCTATCCCACCTGGTCGTCGTCCGCCGTGTACGTCGGCGGCGGCCAGGCGTCGTACCAGGGCGTCAACTACCAGGCCAAGTGGTGGACCCAGAACGAGAGCCCGGCCACGCACAGCGGCCAGTGGGACGTCTGGGCCAACCAGGGCGCCTGCGGCGGCTCCACCCCGCCGACCACGCCACCCCCGACCACGACGCCACCGCCCACCCCGCCCCCGACGACCACCCCACCGCCGACCACGCCCCCGCCGACCGGCAACGGTCAGCTGCCGAAGCACTTCCTCACCGGTTACTGGCAGAACTTCGACAACCCGGCCCGGGAGATCCGGCTCCGTGACGTACCGGCCACCTACGACCTGATCGCGGTCGCGTTCGCCGATGCGACGAACACGCCCGGCACGGTGTCCTTCAGCATCGACGCGGGCCTGAGCGCCTCACTCGGCGGCTACACCGACGCCGACTTCAGGAACGACGTCGCCACCCTGCACTCGCGGGGCAAGAAGGTGATCATCTCGGTCGGTGGCGAGCGCGGCACGATCTCGGTCGCCAGTTCCAGCGCCGCCACGAACTTCGCCAACTCGATCGTCGGCCTCATCGCCAGCTACGGGTTCGACGGCGTCGACATCGACCTGGAGAACGGCGTCAACGCGACGTACATGGGTCAGGCGCTGCGTGACATCCGCAACCGGACGAACCCGAACCTGATCATCACGATGGCGCCGCAGACCATCGACATGCAGAGCACCGGCAGTCAGTACTTCCAGTTGGCGCTGAGCATCAAGGACATCCTGACCGTCGTCCACACCCAGTTCTACAACTCCGGTGCGATGCTCGGCTGCGACAACAACGCCGCGTACGGCCAGGGAACGGTCAACTTCCTCGTGGCGCTCGCCTGCATCCAGCTGGAGAACGGGCTCCGGCCGGACCAGGTGTCCCTCGGACTGCCGGCCGCGCCGAGCGCCGCCGGTGGGGGCTACGTCAACCCCTCGGTGGTCAACCAGGCCCTCGACTGCCTCGCCAAGGGCATCAACTGCGGCTCCGTGAAACCGCCGCGCACCTACCCGGGGATCCGTGGCGCCATGACGTGGTCGGTCAACTGGGACGTCACCAACGGCAACGGATTCGCCAACACCGTCCGCCCCCACCTCAACACCCTTCCCTGAACCCCCGCAGGAGAGTGTCATGAAACTCAGGCAGAAGATCCTGGCCCTGACCGCCGTCACGGTCACCGCCACCGCCGTCGCCGTCGCCCCGATGACCACGTCGAGCGCGGCCGCGGCCTGCTACCCGGCCTGGTCGTCGTCCGCCGTGTACGTCGGCGGCGGCCAGGCGTCGTACCAGGGCGTCAACTACCAGGCCAAGTGGTGGACCCAGAACGAGAACCCGGCCACCCACAGCGGCCAGTGGGACGTCTGGGCCAACCAGGGCACCTGCGGCGGCACCACCCCGACCACCCCGCCACCCACCGGCCCGACCAACCCGCCCCCGGCCGGCAGGATGGCGGCGGCGCCGTACGTCTATCCCGGCTGGGGCAACCCGCCGGCGCCCTCGACGATCACCGGCCAGGGCGTCCGCGCGTTCACCGTCGCGTTCGTGCTGGCGAACGGCTGCAACCCGGTCTGGGACGGCGAGGGCGGCCTGACCGGCGGCGTCCACGAGTCCTGGATCAACCAGGCCAAGGCCGCCGGCGCCACCATCGTCCCGTCGATCGGCGGCTGGCAGGGCAACAAGCTCGGCCCGAACTGCGCCACCCCGGAGGCCCTCGCCGGGGCGTACCAGAAGGTCATCAACACCTTCGGGCTCAAGGCCATCGACATCGACATCGAGAACTACGACGAGTTCGAGAACTACACGGTCGCCGACCGCATCGTGAGCGCCCTGGGCATCATCAAGCGCAACAACCCGGGCGTCACCACGATCCTGACCTTCGGTACGACCACGAGCGGACCCAACGTGCACGGCGTCCGGCTGATCAACCAGGCCCGGGCGCTGAACGCCAACGTGGATGTCTTCACCATCATGCCGTTCGACTTCGGCGGCGGCGCGGACATGTACACCAGCACCCGCAACGCCGCGGAAGGCCTGAAGAATCAGCTGAAGTCCACGTTCGGCTGGAACGACCAGACCGCCTACGCCCACATGGGCATCTCCGGCATGAACGGACTGTCCGACCAGCAGGAGGTCACCACGCCGGAGACCTGGACGCGGATCCGTGACTACGCCAGGAGCAACGGGCTCGCTCGATTCACGTTCTGGGCGGTGAACCGGGATCGCGGCTGCGCCGGCGGCGGTGTGGTGTCCAACTGCAGCGGCATCGCCCAGAGCGACTGGGAGTTCAGCCGGATCTCCGCCGGCTTCTGAGAGCTGTTCCACCAGGGCGGTGGAGCCGGGGAGGAGTACGGGCGGCGGCCCGGACTCCTCCCCGCCCCGCACGGCATCCACCCCACAACCTCGTCGACACCCCTCGGTCGGGCACCCCTCAGGAGGACCGGACCGCGCACCGGCCGCGAGGCCTGGCCGTGGTGCACGTCAGCTCGCCCCGCCCGTTCACCTCCGACAGCGCCCAGTCGCTGTGGAGCACCGAGGCGTGGTCCATCCTCAGCTCGGATCGCGGTGGTGCCGAAGGCGGAGCACCCGGCTGCGCCGGGAGGTCACCACACCCCCGGGACCCATCGACGCCGCGCCGCCGTCGTTCGGCTCAGCGAATGACCTGGCGGGCGCGGTGCGGCGTGCGTCGACCGCCCCCGGGTCACGCGGGTCGGTGGGATCGGTCCACGCCCCTGTGCACGCGGACCGTGCGCTCCACGAGCTCACGCAGCGTGCCCTCGTCGACGTCGTCGAGCCGCTTGAGGTAGAGGCAGCCCTTGCCGGTCCTGTGCGGGCCGAGCCGGGCGAGCAACGTCGGGTAGCGCTCCTCGTAACCGCCGACCAGATAGAGGACGAGCTGCTGCTTGCGGGGCGAGAACCCGGCCAGGGGCCAGGCGCCCGTGGGGCCGTGGTAGCTGCCGAAGCCCACGATGCTCGGGCCCCACATCACCGGCGGCTCACCCGTCACGTCGCGCAGGATCGCGCACAGGCGCAGGGCGTCGGCACGCCGGCGCTCGTCCGCAACCGCCGCCAGGAAATCGTCGACGCTCGCATCGGTGGGAACCGTCACCGGCTGCCTTGATGTCGCCACGACCGTGATGCTGCCACGTCCGTACGACAGACGCTCCTACGCGAGGACCGTTTGCGCCGCCGACGGCATCCGTACGTTCTGTCGAGAGGCCGGACCTCCGGACGCCCGGTGGTGCCGCTGCCGCACGGCCACCCGTCCTCGTCCTTCCAGCTCCGCGACCTGATGCCGGGACGACTCGGCGACCGTTGGCGGCTGGTCGCGCCCGATCTCCCCGGCAGGCGCTCCAGTCGCGAGCGGGATCGGCGTGACCGCGCCGCGCGCCCCGACGCTGTCCAGCAGACGTCGCGACGCTTCGTCTGTCCTCCCGTCGAGCAGGGATCGCGCTCACCTGGCGGGGGAGCGGCCGGCAGGAACCGCCCCGCAACCACGGCGATGCCGGATCGGCATGAACACCGCCGATTCCGTCTTCGACCGCATGCCCGATCGCTGTCATGGTCGAGTCCTGCCCAACCGGCGCTGTCCGGCGCCGGACGCACGACACCGACAAGGAGTGATCATGATGTTCGCCCCACACCGTCTGGTGGCCGCGGTGTCAGCGGTGGCCCTCGCCGCCTGCGGTCCCGCCGATGCCGGCGATGCCGCCGAACGGCCGACGCCGGACCGCCCGGTGACGGCCACCGCGTCCGCCGCGGCCGACCGGGATCGCGCGTTCCGGCAACTGGAGGAGACGTTCGACGCGCGGCTGGGGGTGTACGCGATTGACACCGGCACCGGCACGACGGTGGGCTACCGGGCCGACGAGCGGTTCGCGTACGCCTCGACGTTCAAGGCGTTGGCCGCCGCGGAGGTTCTCGACGAGACCACGGATGCCGAGCTGGACCGGGTGGTGCGGTACTCGGCGGACGACCTGGTCACCTACTCGCCGATCACCGAGAAGCACGTCGCCGACGGCATGACGCTGCGCGCGCTCGCCGACGCGGCCGTGCGCTACAGCGACAACACCGCCGGTAACCTGCTGCTGCGCCGGCTCGGCGGACCGCAGAGGTTCGAGAAGGAACTGCGCGGGGTCGGCGACAAGGTCACCGCCCCCGCACGGTACGAGACCGCGCTCAACGAGGCGCGCCCGGGGGACCGTAGGGACACCAGCACCGCGCGGGCCCTGGCTCAGGACCTGCGGGCGTACGCCGTCGGCGACTCCCTCGACCCCGCGGACCGCGACATCCTCAACGGCTGGCTGCGGGGCAATACCACGGGCGGCGAGTTGATCCGCGCCGGTGTGCCCGACGGCTGGGTCGTCGGGGACAAGACCGGTTCCGGCGGCTACGGGACCCGCAACGACATCGCGGTGGTCTGGCCACCGGACCGGGCGCCGATCGTGCTCGCGGTGCTGTCCAGCCGCGACCAGAAGGACGCCGACTACGACAACGCCCTGATCGCCCGGGCGGCCGAGGTCGCGATCGCCGCGTTGTGACGGCTCCACCAGCCGGTGCGGCGCCAGCCGTCCGGCAGCGCGGATGGAGGCCGCGGTGAACGCGCCGGTCGCCGGCAGGACCGACACCACCGACGCCGAGAACCACGAATGTCACGGTGCGACGGTGACGCGGTGACACTGCCCGCGCCGTCCGGCGAGCGCTGCAATGGGAATGCCGCGCCGCTTGGAAGGAACCCCATGGACGCCACACGAACCGACGAACCGACGCAGCGTCACCGGCCGGCCGTCGACAGCTCCCGGCCCTTCGGGGCCCACCTGCGGATGAGCTGGTGGAAGCCGCTCGTGGTCATCGGTGTCCCACCGGTGGTGATGCTGGTCCTCCAGGTCCTGCTCTATCAGGTCGTGGGCGCCATCGAGGGCAGCGACGACCCGATGTCCCCCGTCATGACGCCGCTGAAGTCCCTGGCCGTCAACATCAGCATCGGCACGTCGGGCGTGGTGGCGGTCCTGCTCCTGGCGCGGATCGCCAAGGTGCCGTGGCGCAGGCTGATCAGCTCACCCCGGGCCGTCGACGCCCGCCGCCTGACGTACCACCTCGTGATGGCCGCGGTGCTCGTGGGCGCGGGGATCGGCGTCGTGGCGCTGGTGGCGCCGGACTCGCCGGGCTGGACCACCTTCGGTGTCAGCGGCACGACGATCGGCCTGCTGGCGGTCACCGTGCTCAGTACGCCGCTGCAGTCCACCGGCGAGGAGTTGTTGTGGCGCAGCGCCGTGCTGCCCGCCGCCGCGTCCTGGGTGCGTGCGGTCCGGCCGGCGCTGGCCGTCGGGCTCGTCGTGTCGAGTCTGGGCTTCGCCGTGCTCCACGGGTCGAGCGACCCCTGGCTGTTCGGTTACTTCACCTTCATCGGCCTCTGCACCGGCCTGATGGCGATCATCAGCGGCGGCATCGAGGCGCCGGTCGCCTTCCACGTCGCCAACAACGTCCTGTTCGGGGTCGTCAGCACGGTGATGGCCGACGGCGAGCCCTACGCGATCGACCGCGCCACCGACTCCGGCGACGCGTCCCTGCTGATCCTGGCGGCCGTCAACGTCGCCATGGTGGTGCTGGTCTGGTCGCGTGAGCGGCGGACCCGGTCCACGACCGCCGGCTAACCCCACCAGGGCAGCGCGCCCGTGCGCAGGTGGTCGTGCAGGGAACGGGCGACCTGGGCCATCGTCGCCTCGCTGCCGGGCTGGGCGACGGCGGGCACCCGGGAGGCGGTGAGTGCGGCGACCGCGTACGACTGCCCGTCGCCGTGGTCCACCACCCCGACCTCGTGGCGCAGGTGCAGCAGGGTGCCGGTCTTGGACGACCAGCGGGAGGCGTCGGAGGTGAAGTCGGGGGCGAGCCGCTGCCGGTGCAGGTTGTCGCCCATCAGGGCGCGCACCCGCGCGGCGGTGGTCGGGTGGATCACCGACGGTCGCCAGAGGGCCTGCAGCAGGTCGACGTAGGCCCGCGCCGATCCCGTGTTGGCACGGGTGACGTCGAGCTGGGCGACCGGATGGCCCTGCCCGGGAGTCGCCGCACCGATGGCGAGTGAGTGGGCCAGATGCGCGTCGTCGGGCCCGAGCCGTTCCGCCGGCGTGTCGGCGAGGTCGCCCGCCCGGTGCCGGACGGCGATGCCGTCGACGCGCAGTCGCCGCAGTTCGGCGGCGACCGCGGCCGGCGGAACGAGGTCGAACAACGCGTCGGCGGCGACCGAGTCGCTGACGGACGTGCTCAGGTACAGCAGGTCGTCCACGGCGATCCGTGCCGGATGCCGGAATCGGCTCAGACCGGTCGGGCCGGGGGTGGTGATCCGACCGGGCGCGACGTCGACCGGCAGCGCCGGGTCTATTTCGCCACGGGCGATCCGTTCCAGCACGGCGACCGCCAACGGCACCTTCACCAGCGACGCCGACGGGTAGCGGGCGTCCGCGTCGAAGCCGATCTCCGCGCCGCTGTCGAGGTTGCGGACCAGGAAGGCGCCGCGCAGCCCGGCCTCGTCGAGGAGCCCGCACGCGTCGCGCACGACGGTGGTGGCACTCACGTCGTCGCGCCCAGGCATCGCGCTATGTCCGAATGCAGAACCGTTCGCAGCTGTTCGAGGTCCTCGCGGAGGCCGGCGGCGATGTCGTAGCCGCGTACGAGTCGAGGCTCGGCGAGGGGACACCAGTGCAGCCCGAAGTCCTCGGCCTGCTGGCGGGAGCAGAGCAGCAGGTCGGGTGAGCTGAGCGCCTTCGCCGCGGCGTCGACGAGCGACGGCGCGACGGTGACCTGGGCCGGCGCCAGTCCGGCCGACTGGCCGGCGCGGGTCAGCGGATCCCGCAGGTGGGCGAGGTCGTCCTCGGGCTGGATGAGGATCCGCCGTCGTGCCTGGGTGCGGGCTCGGCCGCGGCGCAGCGTCTCCAGGAACACCGTCGCCGCCGGAAACGGGGTCCGGGCGGCCAGCCCGAGCGGAACCCGCCAGGACGCCGCCGCCTCGGGGACCGCCAGGATCCCCGCGCCGACCTCCAGGGCCTGACAGAGCCGGTCGCGTTCCTGCGGGCCGGCCGGCCGTACCTCCAGCTGGAGGCGGTGACGCCGGCTCGCGACCACCAGGGCGGCGAGGCGGGGTGCGGGACAGGTCTCGGGGACGGCGACCTGTAGGGGGCGCAGCCGGGCGCGCTCGGCGTCGTCGGTCATCGCGTCGGCGAGATCGACCAGGCGACGGGCCGTCGGCAGCATGTCCCGCCCGAACGACGTCAACCGGACCGCCCGGGAGGACCTGTCGAACAACCGCGCCCCGAAGTGCTCCTCCAGGGCGGCGATGCGGCGACTGGCGACCGACTGGGGGATGCCCGCCGCGGCGGCGCCGGAGGTGAAACTGCCGTGCCCGCTGACGGCGACGAAGGCCCGGCAGGCGGCGACCACATCCACCTGCCGAACCTATACCTGGAACGCATGGAACCGACGACCGGAGGCCGGACGAGGATCGTCCGCTACAACCAGTCGTGTTCGCGGGCGTACCGGGCGGCCTCGTGGCGGGTCCGGGTCTGGGTCTTGCGCATGGCGTTGGAGAGGTAGTTGCGGACGGTGCCCGGCGCGAGGTGCAGTCGGGCGGCGATGTCGGTGACCGAGTAGCCCTCGCCGGTGACCCGGAGGACGTCGGCTTCGCGGTCGGTGAGGGGGGAGTCGTCGGTGACGGCGAGTGCCGAGACGTCCGGGTCGATCCAGCGCTTACCGGAGTCCAGGGTGGCGATGACGGAGGTGATGTGGGCCGGCTCGGCGGACTTGCTGATGAAGCCCTGGACGCCGAGTTTCAGGGCCTTGCGGAGCACGCCGGGGCGGGCGTGCCGGGTCAGCATGAGGATCACCTGCTCGGGTCGCGTTCGGCGGATCTCGGCGACCGCGCCGAGGCCGTCCACGCCGGGCATCTCCAGGTCGATGACCAGGACGTCGGGCCGGTGCCGCAGGGTGGCCTCGATGGCTGTCTCACCGTCCTGCGCCTCGGCGAGAACGGTGATGTCACCCTCCAGGGGCAGCAGCGCGGCAAGGGCCGTCCGGAGCAGCACCTCGTCGTCGGCGAGCACGATTGTGGTCATCGACCGTCCTCCTTCAGGGCCGGTGGCTGCACCGCGCCACGGGCGGGCGGGAACGTCGCGGCCGTCCGGAAGCGCCCCTCGTGCTGCTCCACGATCAGCTGACCGCCGTCATCCGCCAGCCGTTGCCGCAGCGCGGACAGTCCCCTGAGCTCGGGTGGGGTGTCGGCGGTCACGCCGTCGTTGACGATGGTGATGCCCGACCCGGCGAGCGTGATCTGCACCTGGGTGGCCTGCGCGTGGCGCAGGATGTTGGTGGTGGTCTCGCGCAGCACCTGCCCGAGCAGTTCGCTGACGTGGGCGTCGACCTCGGCCTCCCGGGTCACCCGCACCCGGATGCCGGCGGCCTCGAACAGGTTCTTCGCGTTCTCGATCTCCGCGGTCAGGTTGAGCCGCCGTTGGGCGTACGCGAGTTCCTTGGTCTGGGTGATGGTGTCGCTGACCAACGCGTACGTCTCGCGCAGTTCCTCCTCGGCCCGCGCGGTGTCGCGGAGCAGCAGTCGCTGGGCCAGGGCGATCTTCAACTTGACCACGTGCAGGGTGTGGCCCTGGATGTCGTGCAGGTCGCTGGCGAATCGCACGCGCTCCCGGACGACGGCCAGCTCCGCCTCGCGTTCCCGGGTCTGTTCGAGTTCCCGGATGAGGTCGTAGAACCGCTCGCCCACGATCGTGAAGACCGTCACGACGACGGTGAGGGCGGTCGGGACGAGGACGTAGGTGACCAGGACGTGAGCGACGTCGTCCCGCTGCACCAGCAGCCGCGCCGCGCCGACGACGGCGACGTAGGAGAACAGCCCGGCCACCGCCGGCCCGCGGTGCCGCCGAACCTCCCGCAGGGCGAGGGAACCCACGGCGCAGAACCCCCAGTAGGCGTTGGGACTGCCGGTCACCAGGACCCCCAGCGGCCACACCGCTGCCCCGACGACCAGGCAGGGCACCGCCACCCGGGCCAGGTCGTTGGCCGTCCATCGTTCAAAGGCCACCACGGCCGCCACCGCCCCCGGCGCCAGGATGACGATGTGCCACCAGGTACGCGCGTCGATGTAGAGGAGGACCGCGGCGGCGAACACCACGGGCGGTAGTGACGTGACGAGATTGAGCCGGCGCAGCCTTCCCTGCGTCGACTCGGTGAAGCGTGGTGATCTCGCGGTCACCACACCAGTATCCGGCAGCCACGGGTCGCGACCAGTGACACCACGTCACATGCGGTGATGACACCGCGCCACTGACGGGTCGGCGGCGCCCGCGCTGTCATGGGTGCATGTCCACCTCACCCGTCATCGAAGTCGACCGGCTGAACCTCACGTACGGTGACTTCCACGCCGTCAAGGACCTTTCCTTCGAGGTACGGCCCGGAGAGCTGTACGCGCTGTTGGGCACCAACGGCGCCGGGAAGACCTCGACCCTGGAAGTCGTCGAGGGACACCGGAGGCCGACCTCCGGGACCGTCCGCGTTTTCGGGCACAGCCCGCAGGACCGCCGTCTGGTCCGTCCCCGGATGGGCGTCATGCTCCAGGAAAGCGGTTTCTCCCCGGACCTCACGGTTCGCGAGTCCGTCCGGCTCATCGGCCGGCTCACCCGGCGCGGCGACGACGTCGACCGGGTGCTCGACCTGGTCGACCTCACCGGGCGGGCCGGCCGCAAGGTCTCGCAGCTCTCCGGCGGCGAGAAGCGGCGGCTGGACTTCGCCACCGCCGTCTACGGCACCCCAGAGCTGATCTTCCTGGACGAGCCGACCACGGGGCTGGACATCCAGTCCCGCGACGCCGTCTGGGCGACTGTGGACCGGCTCCGCGAGAACGGCGCCACCATCGTGCTCACCACCCACTACCTGGAGGAGGCGCAGCAGCGCGCCGACCGGATCGGACTGATGCACCAGGGCACCCTGCACCGCGAGGGCACCGTGGCGGAACTGACCCGCACCCTGCCGGCGGTCATCCGCTTCTCCCTCCTGGCCGGGGCGCCGGCGCTGCCGCTGCAGGCTGCGGTCGACGCCGAGGGGAAGGTCGTCGTCGAGACCTTCGGACTGCAGAAGGACCTGCACGTCCTGCTCGGGTGGGCCCAGGACCACGCCGTCGAACTGCAGGGTCTGGAGGCCGGGCCGACCCGCCTCGACGACGTCTTCCGCGCCATCAGCAACTGAACCGCGACCTCGACAGGAGTTCCCCCGTGTTGTCCATCGCCGCAAGCGAGCTGATCCAGATCTTCCGCAACCGGCTGGTACTGATCACCAGCCTCATCGTCCCGGTGGTCGTCAGCGCGTTCTTCGTCCGCCAGCACGAGACCTACGCCGCCCTCGGCAGCCTCGGCTACATCGCCGCGATCGTGATGTTCACGATCACCGCGTTCGGGCTCTACGCCACCGCGGTCACCACGCTGGCCTCCCGGCGGCAGAACCTCTTCCTCAAGAGACTGCGCTCCACCGCCGAGGGGGACGCCGGCATCCTCGCCGGCCTGCTGCTGCCCGTCCTCGTCCTCGCCGTGGTGCAGGCGACCGCCATCCTGACCGTCCTGGCCGTGGTCGCCGGCGGACCGGCCGACGTCGCTCTGCTGGTCGTGGCGTTCCTCGCGACCCTGGCCATGATGGTCGGCCTGGCCCTGGCCACGGCTGGGCTGACGAACTCCCCGGAACACGCTCAGGTCACCACCCTGCCCGTCACCCTCGGTGTGATCGCCATGGCCACCTGGGTCGGCATCTCCGGCACGGAGAACCTCGCCTGGCTCAAGCGGCTGCTGCCCGGCGGCGCGGCCACCGAACTGACCATGAACGCCTGGAACGGCGGGGTCGCGGTGACCGACTCCCTGGTCCTGCTCGCGCCCACGCTCGGCTGGGTCGTCATCTCCGTCGCCCTCGCCGCGCGCCTCTTCCGCTGGGAGCCCCGCCGATGACCACCCCACCCCGGTCGGACGCCCCGACCCTCGTCGAAGACCTCCTCCTGCTCCTGTTCCAGCCCGCATCCGGGACCATCGCGGGTGAGAACACCCTCTTCTACGTCCTCGGTGGCGCGGTCCTGGCGGACCTGGCGCTCGGCGACCACCTGACCACGGCGGACCGTGGGCGGGTCAGCGGCGTGGCGGGTCACCCACCGTCGGACGACCTCCTCCGCCCGGCGTGGACCTACCTCGCCGAGAAACCGAGGGGAGTGCAGACCGCACTCGCGGCCATCGGTCCCGCCCTGCGCAAGCCGGTGTTGGAGCGGCTCGTCGCCCGTGGCGACATCGACGAGGTGCCGCGCAAGGTGCTCGGCCTGTTCCGGACGACGGCCCTGCGCGACGGCAGGACCGAACGACGGGCCCGCCTGATCGCCGACGTTCGGCAGGTTCTCGTGGAGGGTGCGAAGCCCCGAGCCCGTGTCGCCGCGCTCGCGGCGCTGCTCTCGGCCAGCGGAACACTGCCGCAGTTCCACCGCGAGATCCCGTGGACGTCAGAAGTGATCACGCGGGCCAAGGCGCTCGAGCGCGGTGACTGGGGTGCCGACGCCGCGGCCGAGGCGGTGACCCGTACCGTCACGGCCACGGTCGTCAACAGCACCATCGTGGCCGTCACCGTGCTGCCTCGGAGCTAGGTGCGGAACGCGGTGGTCCCACCGCGCCTACCGGGTTCGGTCGACTCCTGGCCCCGGCCGTGGCCGCCCCCTGAGCTTGGTGGCGATGCGCCTCAGTGCGCCGGCCACGGCCGGGGCCACCCCACTGGCGCGACGCCGTGTCGGTGGACTCCTTCCACGTCCCGGACGCCCCCGACCAGGTCGGGGCTCATGGAGAGCTGATGGTGGAGCAGTTCCGCACGCGGACGGGTGACCGGTCGCCCATCTGGACCATGACGGGCGTCGCGGCTCTCGCCGCGCCGAAGATGCGCGTCGAGATCCGGGTGACCGCCGTCGCCGGTCGCGACTGGCGGGCCGGCACTGCGGTCCGGGGGCCGCCGCGGCTGACGGTGACGTCGCGCGGACCGGTCACCAGGCGCAGGGCGCGTAGTCCTTCAGGAAGCAGCCGTACAGGTCTTCGCCCTGTTCGCCGCGGACGATCGGGTCGTAGACCCGGGCCGCGCCGTCGACCAGGTCCAGCGGGGCGTGGAAGCCGGCGTCCGCCAGCCGCATCTTCGTCGGGTGGGGCCGCTCATCGGTGATCCAGCCGGTGTCGACGCTGGTCATGAGGATGCCGTCGGCCAGCATCTCCTGGGCGCTGGTTCGGGTGAGCATGTTCAGCGCGGCCTTGGCCATGTTGGTGTGCGGGTGCCCCGGCCCTTTGTAGCCGCGGGCGAACTGGCCCTCCATCGCCGACACGTTCACCACGTACTTGCGGCGGGCGGTCGCTGCGGCCATCGCCGGTCGCAGTCGGCTGACCAGCACGAACGGCGCGGTCACGTTGCACAGCTGCACTTCGAGCAGCTCGACCGGGTCCACCTCGTGCACCCGCTGCACCCAGCTGTTGACCGGATCGAGGTCCGGCACCAGACCGCCGGCGTCGATGGCGGTCGCCGCCGCGATCCGCTCCGGTGAGGCGGAGCCGCCGGTCAGCGCCAGCGCGGTGAGCGCGTGCGGGGTGAGCGCCGGGCGCGGCCCGGCGGTCAGGCTGCCCGCCGGGTCGCTCCGGCCGGTCGACGAGGCGAACGTGACGATCTCCGGCAGCGGACCGTCCGGCAGCGCCGCCGCCTCCGCGGCCAGGAGCGGCGCGTACGCCCCGGGCGTGCGGCGGACGGTCTGCGCGGCGTTGTTGATCAGGATGTCGAGTGGTCCCTGGGCGCTGACCGAATCCGCGAGGGCGATCACCTGGGCGGGGTCGCGCAGGTCGATCCCGACGACCCGCAGGCGGTGCAGCCAGTCCGCGCTGTCGGGCATCGCGGCGAATCGGCGGACCGCGTCGTGCGGGAACCGCGTGGTCACCGTGGTGTGCGCGCCGTCGCGCAGCAGCCGCAGCGCGATGTACATGCCGATCTTGGCTCGGCCGCCGGTGAGCAGCGCGCGCCGGCCGGTCAGGTCGGTGCGGGCGTCCCGGCGCTCCCGGTTGAGCGCGGCGCAGGGCGGGCAGAGCTGGTGGTAGAAGGCGTCCACCTCGCGGTAACGCTGCTTGCAGACGTAGCAGCCGCGCGGATTGTGCAGGAAGCCGGCCGTGGCACCGACGGTAGGGGAGGCCAGCGGGATGCCCTGGGTCTCGTCGTCGATCCGGCCCGGGGCGCCGGTGGCGGTGGCCGCCGTCACCGCACGGTCGGCCGCCACGACGGCGTTCCGGCGTTCCTCGCGTCGCCGCTGCTTGATCACCTTGTAGAGCCTCGCGGTGGCCCGTTGCACCCGCACCACGTCGGGGTGGTCGGGAGGCAGATCCTCCAACGCCTCGAAGACGCTGAGGCAGGTCTCCAGCCGATCGCGGTCAATGCCGTTCTGGCCGTTCTCGGTGCTCTTGTCCGCCGTCATGCCGCCGCTGTCTCATTCCGTTCCCGCACCGGATCCACCCGGCCCGCCCCACGTCCGACCCGGAACTGTACGCACCGCAGGGCCGCCGACGCATCCCGCGTCGGCCCGCCGGCCCGGGAGGTCGGGGCGAACATCGCCCGGAGGGACGAACGGTGCATCTCACTCCCGGACGGGCGGGGCGGAAGCGGCCACGTCGAGGTGTGCGGGCCGGTGACCGGGTTGGTTGTCATCCCCTTCTGCATCGTTGTAAATTGGCGTGCGTCCATGTTCGACGAAGGAGGTAGTTCTGGACTGCGCACTGGCCTTCGATGCCACCTACGCCCCCCACGCCGCCGTCGTTGTGTCCACTGTGGTCGCCCACATGCCGGCCGAACCGTTGCGGTTCTGGTTCGCCGCGGGCGACGACGTCACCGAGCGGAGCCGGGCCGCCCTGACCCGGGCGGCCGGGCACGCCACCGTCTCCTTCCTGACGGTGGACCCACCCCCGATCCGCCTGCCCGGCTCCCGCGAACCCCACCTGAGCTACCTGTCGGCCGCCATGTACCTGCGGCTGCTGATCCCGCACGCCCTGCCGCCGGACGTCCACCGCCTGGTCTATCTCGACTCGGACGTGCTCTGCACCGGCTCGCTCGCGGAACTGCGTGATCTCGACCTGGCCGGCGCGCCACTGGGCGCGGTCCGGGACGCGTTCACCCGCCGGCTCATCGACACCGGCGGCCTGCCGGGCATCTACGGCCGGTACCACGACCTCGACGCCCAGGCCCCGTACCTGAACTCCGGAGTGCTGCTCATCGACGTGCCGCGGTGGAAGGCGCTCGATGTCACCGCCAAGGCGCTCGACTACGTCGCCCGCCACGCGGACGAGTCGCGCTTCCCGGACCAGGACGCCCTCAACCACGCCGTCTACGGGCGGTGGACACGGATGCCCAAGCGCTGGAACCACATGATGGCGTGGCGACTCGATCCGCGCGTCGGCGGGAACGTCACCGACGCGTCCGTCATCCACTTCGCCGGCCCGGTGAAGCTGTGGCAGCCGGAGTTCCCCGACGGCGTGTACCGGCAGATGTACTGGCGACACCGCCGCCGTACCGAGTTGGTCACCGCCCGGAACAGGTGACCCGGAGCGCCCCGCGTCGGCCGGGTCACCTGTCACCGCGGGTCCCGCCCGGGCGGGACCCGCGGCAGAACCGGGGGCCCCGGTACTGGCGCGACGGTCGCGCCGTTGCGCCAGGAGTGCCGGCGCGGCGCGGCGATGGGCTTGCGGGGTGGAGTCCGGCACGCCTGGGTCGTGCACTTCGCGCTGATCCGGATGGAGAACTACGACACGGCCCGGGCCGGGCGGCTGCTCGCCCCGTTCATCCCGTTTCTCACCGAGGAGGTGTGGCAGCAGGTCGTCCGCCCCGGGGGACGGGTCGGCCGCGGAGTCGGTGCACCTGGCGACCTGGCCGCGCCCGGACACCGATCTGATCAGCCCCGAGCTGTCGTCCCAGGTGGCCACCGCGCCGCCCGCACGGCGGTCAGGGGCGGGGGAAGATCGGCACCGGCTGGTCCTCCGGGTCGAGGTCGAGCCCCGCGGGCCCGATGATCCGCGGATCGGGTACGCCGACGACCGAGGCGTCCTTGCCGGTGTAGTCGAAGCGGTGCAGCACGTGGCGCATCGCCTCCAGCCGGGCCCGCTTCTTGTCGTTGCTCTTCACCACGGTCCACGGGGCGTCGGCGGTGTCGGTCCAGAAGAACATCGCCTCCTTGGCCTCGGTGTAGTCGTCCCAGCGGTCCAGCGAGGCGAGGTCCATCGGGGAGAGCTTCCACTGGCGTACCGGGTCGACCTTGCGGATGACGAAGCGGGTGCGTTGCTCGTTGCGGGAGACCGAGAACCAGAACTTGACCAGCCGGATGCCGGAGCGGACCAGCATCCGCTCCAGGTCCGGGGCCTGCCGCAGGAACTCCAGATACTCCTTGCGGGAGCAGAAGCCCATCACCCGCTCCACGCCGGCCCGGTTGTACCAGGACCGGTCGAACAGCACGATCTCCCCGGCCGCCGGCAGGTGCGCCAGCCAACGCTGGAAGTACCACTGGCCGGCCTCCCGCTCGTCCGGCTTCTCCAGGGCGACGACACCGGCGCCCCGCGGGTTGAGGTGCTCCATGAAGCGTTTGATCGTGCCGCCCTTGCCGGCGGCGTCGCGGCCCTCGAAGAGGATCACCATCCGCTCGCCGGTGTCCTTCACCCAGTCCTGGAGCTTGAGCAGCTCGATCTGCAGCAGGCGCTTCTCCCGGTCGTACGCCTCCCGGTCGAGACGCTCGTCGTAGGGGTAGCCGTCGCGCCAGGTCTCCACCGGGCGGCCGTCGGGCAGCAGCAGCACCGGATCGTCGTCGTATCCGTCACGTACCTGGTAGTCGGCGTCGAGGTCCAGCAGCGCAGCGTCGGCCATACCGACCGTACCTACCCCGCCACACCTGCTCCGACGCCTCCGGACAGGGGGAATGCCTGGTCGATTGTGCGGTCGATAGGGGTCCTCCGGCGTCGGGACACCCGGCATCATCGGCCTGCGACGACCGCCCGGTGGCGGCTGCCGGATCTCTCACACTCACCGTCGGTGGAAGGAACTGCCGTGTCGACTCGTCGTCAACTGCTGCGCCTCGGCGCGGCGTCGGGCATCGTCGGGGCGACCGGCGGCCTGGCCGGCCTCGCCGGACAGCTGGCCGCGACCCCCGCCACGGCGGAGGTCGCCGCGCCGACCGCCACGCCCGTCACGCCGTTCACCGTCCCGCTGACCGTGCCGCAGACGCTGCGTCCCGTGCTGCGGACCGCCACCACGGACTACTACTCGGTCACCATGCACCGGAGGCGACTGGAGATCGTGCCGGGCACCCGCACCGAGGTCCTCACCTACAACGGCGACCTGCCCGGCCCGACCATCCGCGCCCGGTCCGGCCGCCGGGTGGTGGTACGCCAGCGCAACCGGCTCGCCATGCCCACGGCGGTGCACCTGCACGGCGGCGCCACCGCCCCCGGCGACGACGGCTCGGGCGACGCCACGATCCCGCCCGGCGGCGAGCGCGTCTACACCTATCCGAACCGGCAGCCGCACGCCACGCTCTGGATGCACGACCACACCCACCACATGGAGGCCGAGCACCTCTACCGGGGCCTGTCCAGCCTCTACCTGCTCACCGACCGCACCGAGGCGGCGCTTCCGCTGCCCGCCGGCCAGTTCGACGTGCCGCTGGTGCTGCGCGACGCCCATCTGGACGCGAACGCCCAGCTGGTCTGGACCATGGACGACGCCGACAACCGGACCACCCTGTTGGTCAACGGGCGACCGTGGCCGCGCTTCGAGGTGCAGGCCCGGCGATACCGCTTCCGCCTGGTCAACGCCAGCAACCTGCGGTTCTTCCTGCTCCGCCTGGCCGACGGCGGGGACATCACCGTGATCGGCTCCGACGGCGGGCTGCTGGAGGCGCCGGTGACCATGCCGTACCTGCTGTTCTCGCCCGGCGAGCGGCTCGACGTGGTGGTCGACTTCGCCCGCTACCAGCCGGGCACCTCGGTGGTGCTGCAGAACATGCTGGGGCCGGGCCCGGCCGAGCAGGTGGGCCAGGTGATGCGCTTCGACGTCGTACCGGCGCGGGGACGGGACCGCACCTCGGTGCCGCAGCGGCTGCGTACCCTGCCGGCGCCGCCGACGCCGACCGTGCGCCGCAGCATCGAGCTGCGGATGGACGAGGCGGGGTCCGGCGGGCACCGGGCGTACATCGACGGGAAGGTCTTCGACCCGGCCCGGATCGACACGACCGTGGCCTGGGGCAGCACCGAGGAGTGGACGGTGACGAACGCCAACACCCTCATGCCGCACAACTTCCACCTGCACCTGGTGCAGTTCCGGGTGCTCGACCGCAACGGCGCGCCGGCCGACCCCACCGAGTCCGGCCTGAAGGACACCGTGATCGTCTGGCCCGGGCAGAGCGTCCGGCTCCAGGCCACCTTCGACACCTGGCGCGGCGTCTACCCGTACCACTGCCACATGGTCGACCACAGCGCGATGGGCATGATGGCCAACCTCCGGATCGTCTGAGCCGACCGGCGGGGACGGGACGATCACCGACCTCCTGGAGGGCGCCGGAAGCGGACCGTCGCGTGCGGACCGCTCCCGGCGTCACTGTCACCGGTTGCCGTTGACGACCGGCGGCACCAGACCGACGTACGTCAGGGCGGCCCGGCCGCCGACCACCGCGACGTCCAGGGTGCAGGCGTCGAGCCACTCCTGCCGCACCTTGTACTGGAGGCAGGTGGCCTCGGCCCGCTTGCGGAGCTCCTCGTCGAGGTCCCGGGCGAAGAACGGTGCGGACGGATTGCCGGAGGCGACCGCGCCGCAGGGCGCCAGCAGGGTCCGGATCGGGGCGACCCGCCAACTCGCGCCGAAGCGCTGGTAGAGGTCCTCGAAGGAGAGCGGGACGGCGAACTGGGTGCCGTCCTTGGCGGCGAGGCGCTTCGGATCGCCGTCGGGGTTGCCCAGCAGGCCGACCACCGGGGTCGGGTACGTGCCGAGGCCGACCGCCACGTCGATGTAGCCGCTGTTGACCGTCACCCGGATGCTGTTGCCGCTGGAGTCGGTCACCACGTACACGTTGCCGATCCGGTGGATGTCCACGCCCGAGGGCAGATGCAGCGCGCCGTCGGACGGGAGGTCCCTGGTCCGGCCGTCCACGACGAGGCTCTTGCCGTCGCAGAGCGCCACCTTGGTGCTGCCCATCCGCGTGGCGACCGAGCGGTCGACCGAGGCGTTCGGCCAGGTGGGCGCGCCGGACGCCTTGCGGGTCTGCACCTCGAAGCCGCTGCCGGCCTGCGCCTCGACGAAGTCGCCGGAGGCCTGGAAGTCGTACAGCAGGCCGGCGAACGTGTGCTGGTGGGTGTCGCCGATGACGGAGGCCGCCGCGCAGTTGGTCGCCGCGCCGCCGGCGGTGTTCTCCACGAAGACCACGGCCGGGCCGGGCGCGGTGGCGGCCGGCGCGGGCGAGCCGAAGTTCAGGTTGTTGGTCTCGCCGGTGAAGCCCTGGGCCACGCAGATCGGGGCGGCGGTGCCCCCGTAGGTGATCCTCGTCCGGACGTTCAGCGACGCGCCGGCGTTGAAGGTTGCCGCGCCTCCGCCGTCGCTGTTGCCGCCGTAGCCGAACACGTTGAACTCGGACGTGGTCCAGCCGGCCGCCGCGTTGACGGAGTTGGAACCCGCCGCGGTGTAGGCGGTGGCGCCCACGAACAGGGTGGCGCTGTCACTGGTCGCGTTCACCGTGCCGGTCAACCGCAGCGACCCGAGGTTGGTGATCGGCTGGTTGGGCACGGCGGCCGCGCCCGGGCTGTTGCGGTAGCAGTAGATGTCGGGGTCGCCGGTGAACGAGAACTGGGTCCAGCCGCCGGCCGGGCAGGCCGCGTTGTACTGGAGGAGCCAGTACTGGATGAACACCTGGCCGCTGGAGCCGTTGTTGGCGTAGACGAACTGCTGCCAGCCCCGGCACCCGGCGTTGGGCGAGCCGGCGCAGGCCGTGCTGGCGAAGAAGTCGGTGTTGATCTGGAGGGTGTAGGCGTTCGCGACGGGCGGCCCGGCGTTGGCGATGGGCGAACTCTCGCTCGTCACGTTGACGATGTTCTCGAACGTGCCGGACGACTCGGAGATGAACCCGCTCGGCGCCTGGGCGGAGATGTCGTTGCCGTTGCCCACCACCAGTGGGCGGATGCTGCGCTTGGGCGTCATCGGGATCGCCGGCGCGGAAACACAGGTGGCCCGCTGCCACGCCAGTCGGGGATAGTCGGCGGTGAAGCATCCCTTCGCCGACGGGTGCGGGACGGCGGTGATCTCCGTCTGCCATGCCTTCAGGCTCGTGGCCGAGGGTGCCGCGTTCGCCGTCGCGGCGGATCCGCCCACCGCGATCAGCACCGCCAGCGCCGTGACGCCGGTCAGTCTGCGGGTCACCCCGCGTGTTCGAGCAAAGAGCCCCATCGCCGCTCCGTTCACTAGCCGGCAGCCATGTCGCCGGACAGGAAAAGGCAACCATCGATACGGGGGACGATCACCCGTTGTGACGGCGTTGTGACACGTCGGAGATGCGCGTTCTCGGAAACCGCGCCGGCGCTGTCAGCTCCACCGGGTGTGACGCCCGTTACCTCTGGGCGGAGGGGGAATCAGCCCGGGTGACGAGGATTTGAACCCAGGTGTGACTGTCGCACCGTCCTCCGCCTCGTCGTGTCCTGACCGGGTGGAGGTCCTCCGATGACCGATGTCCTCCCCGCCGGGACGACTCCCGCCTCCACGCCCGGTGACCTGATGAGCCGGGGGCAGCGGCTGCGGCTCGTGCTGGTCCTCGGCTCGCTGATCGCGATCGGTCCGCTGACGATCGACATGTACCTGCCCGCGCTGCCCGCGATCGTCGCCGACTTCGCGACCTCCTCGGCGGCGGTCCAGCTGACGCTCACCGGCACGCTCGCCGGCCTCGCCCTCGGCCAGCTCCTGATCGGGCCGCTCTCGGACGCCGTCGGCCGGCGGGGTCCGCTGGTCGCCGGCCTGGCGCTGCACGTCGTGGCGTCGGCGCTCTGCGTCGTGGCGCCCGACATCGTCGTCCTCGGCGTCCTGCGGGTGGTGCAGGGCCTCGGCGTCGCCGCCACCACGGTGGTGGCGATGGCGGTGGTCCGGGACCTGTTCAGCGGCCGGGCCTTCGCCACCCTGCTCTCCCGGCTGCTGCTGGTGATGGGGGCGGCGCCGGTTCTCGCCCCGACCCTCGGCGGTGGCGTGCTGCGGTGGACGGACTGGCGCGGCGTCTTCGTGACCCTGGCCGTCTTCGGCGTGCTGCTCGTCGCGGTGGCCGCGCTCGGCCTGCCGGAGACGCTGCCACCCGCGCGCCGTCGTCGCGGCGGCGTCGTCGCCACCGTGGGCCTGTACGGCTCGTTGCTGCGCGACCGTGTCTTCGTGGGCCTGGTCCTGGTCGCCGGCCTGGCCATGGCGGCGCTGTTCGCCTACGTGGCCGGCTCGTCGTTCGTCCTGCAACAGGGGTACGGGCTCGACGAGCAGCAGTTCGGGCTGGCATTCGGGGCGGGCGCGGTGGGCCTGATCGGCGCGACCCAGTACAACGTTCGGCTGCTGCGCCGCTACCCACCGCAGCGGATCCTCGTCGCCTCGCTGGGCGTGGGGACCCTGGCAGGGCTGGCCCTGGTGGCCTTCGCGGCGACCGGCCTCGGTGGGCTGCCCGCCCTGCTGGTGTCGTTGTGGGTGGTGCTGGCGGCGGCGGGTCTGGCGATGCCGAACGCCCCGGCGTTGGCGCTGTCCCGGCACGGCGAGGCGGCCGGCACCGCCTCCGCCCTGCTCGGCGCCGTGCAGTTCGGCGTGGGTGCGGTGGCCGCGCCGCTGGTGGGCGTGCTGGGCACCGGCGCGGTGGCGATGGCCCTGGTGGTGGCCGGTGGCATGGTGGCGGCGCTGGCGGTGCTGCTGCTGGTCGTCCGACCGGCCCGGCTGGCCGACCTGGAGCCGGCGCCGGCGGTCGTGGTCGTGCACTGACGGAGCGTCCGGCGGTTCCGTCGTTCCCGTCCCGGGCCGCCCCGGGCCGCCTATCGTTCGACCAGGACGACGGTCGGCGCGGCGGGGCACGGTCGGGAGGGCACGATGGGTGGGACGGTTCGACCGGACGGCATCAGTCCGGCCGCGGTCGAGGCGGCGCCGGGACTGTGGCGCGTCGACCTGCAACGCCACGACCTGAGCGTGCCGGGGCGTGAGGTCGTGCAGACCCGGGTGGAGTTCACGCCGGACTCGCCGCCGTTCACGCACTTCCACCCCGGTGAAGAGATCATCTACGTGCTCCAGGGGTCGCTGGAGTATCGGCTCGACGGCCGGCCACCGGTGGTGTGCCACGCGGGTGACGCCCTCACCGTCGGGTACGGCGTGCACCACCAGGCCCGCAACGTCGGGCGCGGCATCGCGGTCGAGCTGGCCACCTACGTGGTGGAGAAGGGCAAGCCGCTGCTCACCAGGGTGGACTGAACCGCCGGCGGCCGCCGCGGGACGACGCCTGCCGTCGGGCGAGCATCTCGGCCGCGGCGCGCAGCTTGGCTGCCGGTTGCTCACCCGCCGGCCCGAGCACCGCCGCGAACCGGTTGCCCAGATCGAGCACCATCCGGGCGCGGTCGACGTCACCGATGGCGACCAGGCACTGGGCGTAGATGCCGTAGGTGTTGGCCATCTCCCACAGGCTGAGCGGGCGGCTCGGGTCGAGCAGGCGCTGCCGCAGCTCGCAGGCCCGCGACGCGGCGAGCGCCGCCGCCCGGGCGTCGGCCTCGGACGACCGGCCGGTCCGGGCCCGCTCCAGCAACGCGGTCGCCTGGTTGTGGTACGCCGTCCCCATCGCCTCGCGCGTGCGGGGTCCGGCGTTCGGGGGCGGGCCGGCGGTGTGCAACCCCACCTGCACCGCCCGGTCGAGCAGCTCCATCCGCAGGGTGGGCTGACCGGCGGCGTAGGCGGTCTCGGCGAGGTCCAGCACCGCCGTGATCAGCTCGGCCAGCGCCTCGTCCCGCTGCGGGCCGGTCGCGGCGCGGGCGGCGTCGTTCAGCTCCTCGAAGAGGGCGACCGCCTCGCGGCCCGGCGTCAGCCCCTCGGCCGCTCGGCCGCGCGCGGCCAGGAGCATGCCGTGTCGCCAGAGCGCCCGGGCCAGTTGCCGCCGGTCGTGCGGATCCACCCGACCGGGACCGCGTACCGCGTCCCGGTAGGCGGCGACGACGTCGGTCCACAACCGGTCCGCCTCCGGCCAGGACGCGGGCGTGGTCGAGCACTCGCGCGCCCGGTCGAAGAGTCGTTCCCGCTCGTCCGGCCCCATCCCGGAAACCGCCCTTCGCCGCCGCCGACACGTCGAACCTCATCGATCGTACGTCCCGGCGGCTCGGCGCGTCCGGCCCGAGGGGTCAGGTCCGGTAGTGCGGGCGGCCGGCGCTCACCCCCGGCGCCACTTCTGGTTGGGGGTGCCCGAGCAGTCCCACAGCTGCAGACGCGCGCCGTCGCCCGCGTTGCGGTCCTTGATGTCGACGCACTTGTTCGCCTGGGGGTTGACCAGGTCGCCGGCCGCGGTGAGGGTGAACTGCTGGGCGCCGGTGCCGTTGCAGGTGTAGAGCTGCACCGTGGCGCCGTTGGCGGTCGAGCCACCGTCGACGTCCATGCACTTGCCGTTCTGGCTGCGCAGGGCGGCGCCGCTGAACGTCCACCGCTGCGCGTTGGTGTTGTTGCAGGTCCACATCTGCAGCGGGGCGCGGTCGACGAAGTTCGAGCCGGGCACGTCGACGCACTTGTCGTTCAGGCTGCTGATGAGTGCGCTGGTCGGGGTGCCGGTCCCGCCCGCCCCGAACGGGCTGAGGATCAGTCCGGCGGAGCGGGGATCACCGTCGTGCACCAGCGACTCGAAGCCGCCGACGTCGTCGAAGGCGAACGCGTACGCCCTGCCGTCGGCCATGTTGGCGTGGATCAGGCGGGCGTACTGGTTGGTCGGGCTGGTGCGGTAGAAGGCGGCCGCGTCGGTGCTGGGCTGGGTGTCGACGGTGCCGAGGGTGCCGCGGTTGAGCGCGGCGCAGAGCGTCCGCGAGATCGGGCCGACGACCTGGTCGTTCGGCGCGGGCAGGTCGCCGTCGCAGCCCCAGACGCTGGCCGAGGAGGGCCGGCGGAACGAGGCGACCACCTGGCCGCCGCCGTTGGTGAAGGTCATGGTGGTGCCGGAGGTCCGGCCGTGGTAGCGGACGGACGGCTGGTCGGTGAAGGGCGCCACGGTCAGGGTCCTCGTGGTGTACGCGTTCCACGCGGCGGCGATGTACGAGTCGAGGTAGGTGGCGCTGAGCAGCCCGGCGCCGGCCGCCTTGCCCGGGGCCAGCACGCGCAGCACGGTGCCGTCCGAGCGGGTCTGGACGGTGTTGGCCCAGCCCGACTGCGCCCGGATCCCGTCGATGACCGCGTCGCGTCCGTTCGCCACCACGTCGCCGGTACGGCGGGTGACGCCGCCGGCGCCGGTCACGGTGACCGCGTGCGGCACGGCGAACATGTCGACCTGCGAGCTGTTCAGCCACAGGCCGGCGTCGTTGTAGGTGAACTCGCTCCAGTCGAAGAGGACGTCGCGGTTGGCGTCGCCGGCCGCCCAGGGGGCGGGTTGGACGAGCCCGTCGGGGGTGAGGAGGAACGTCAGCTTCTGCCCGAGGGCGAAGTAGACCCGACCGGAGAATCCGCGCGGGAACCGGATGGTGGTGCTGCCGCCGTTGGCGGGGCCGGGGATGGAGACGTCGGGCGCGGGCGCCGGCGGGATCTGGCCGCCGGTCCAGGGCACGAACGTGCCGGCCGAGGTGACGTACCCGAGCCGGCCGGTGGTCAGGTTGGTGCCGATGACGTAGAGGTGCACCGCGTCGGCGCGTCCGGTGGTGTTGGTGACCGTGACCGGTAGCAGGGACGGGCCGACCGCGTGCGCGGGCAGGGCGAGGGGCAGGCCACCGGCCACGCCGACGAGCAGGGCGGACGCGGCAGCGAGCAGTCTTCTTCGGAGACGCATAGGAACACCTCGGGTGGTGGCGGGGACGGGAGAGAGCGCTCTCTGAGCCTGAATTCGGAAACAACCTTTGTCAATAGGTGTGCCTCGATGTCTTGCGTTGCTCCGCCCTCAGCGGGCGGGGGTGGGGTGCTCCTCCGGGACGCGCACCGCCGCGCGCGCGTCGAGCACCGCCACGAGCAGCAGGACCAGGGCCGCGCCGATCGAGGCGGCCAGCAGGCCGGCCGCGTGACCCGGCACCGCCAGCAGGGCGAGGCAGGCCACGCCGAGGAGCCGGCGCGGGGACACGCGGTCGAACACGAGGCGTTCCAGGCGGGCCCGGCCCAGCAGGTAGATCATCGGTCCGCCGAGCACCACCGCCAGCCAGACCGGATAGGGCCGCGCGAACGGGTGGTCCAGCACCAGCCCGTAGCCGACCGCGACCACCACGATGCCGAAGATCATGACGGTGTGGGCGAAGGCCACCGAGCGGCCGAACGCGGCGCGGTCGTCGGCCGCGTCCACCGCCTCGCCGAGCAGCTCGCCGGAGCGGAAGAAGTAGATCCGCCACAGCAGCACCGTGGTCACGAACGACACGACCACCCCGCACGTGTGCGCCGCCTCCGGCGTCCCCTCGTTCGTGTAGGCGATGCCGACGGAGATCACACCCTCCCCGAGCGCGATCATCAGGAACTGCCGGTACCGGTCGCTCAGATGCGCGCCCCCGGTCTCCCAGGCCGCCGCCCGCCCGCGGCCGAGTCGGGGAAGCGGCCAACCGAGCCGGGCCGCGCCGAGGTCGATGGCGATGGCGACGGTCCAGAGCACGGTGCGAGCGGTCTCCGACACCGTGGCGCCCCACAACCAGGGGATCGCGCTCAGGCAGTACCAGGCGCCGGACCGGAAGTAGAGGCGTTGCAGCGGAAGGCCGCTCAGCAGGAGGCCGAAGCCCACGGTGCGGCCGACCTGGAGCAGGACGTACGACAGGGCGAAGGTCATGCCACGGGCGTCGAACGCGGCGGGGACGGCCGAGGCCATCATGAACAGCCCGAACGCGCTGACCACGACCGCGAGGCGGACCCCGACGAGGCGGGGTTCGAACCGGGCCGTCACGTACGACGTGATGGTCCACGCCCAGGTCAGGGGCAGGAACAACAGCAGCGTCCGAGCCGCCGCCATCCACCGGTCCGCGGGCGCCGGCGCCGACAGCCCGGGGACCGCCTGTGCCGCGAGCCGGGTCAGCGCGAACACCACGACCAGGTCGAAGAACAGTTCGGCGAACGTCGCGTGCGGGCCGCTGCCCGGGCCCCGCAACATCCCGACCCCGACCCCGGGGCGGCGTGCACCCATCACCCGATCCAACCCGACCGCCCGATCGGGTCGAGGTCGAACGCGCTATTCGGCAGCTTTTTCGCGACCCACGGTTTCCGGGGCGACACGGTGGAAAGGTGACAGGAGGACGCCCGCGAACCCACCGATCCTCCAGGAGTACGCCATGAAGGCTCTCGTGTACCGGGGCCCGCACGAGGTCGCCGTCGAGGACCGGCCCGACCCCACGGTCCAGGCCCCGACCGACGCGGTCATCCGCATCACCACCACCAACATCTGCGGCTCCGACCTGCACATGTACGAGGGACGCACCTCGGTCGAGGAGGGCAAGATCCTCGGCCACGAGAACATGGGCGTCGTCGAGGCCGTCGGCGACGCCGTCACCCGGATCCGGGTCGGCGACCGCGTCTCGGTGCCGTTCAACATCGCCTGCGGCACCTGCCGCAACTGCGTGCGCGGCTGGACCAGCTTCTGCCTGCGCACCAACCCGACCGAGGGAATGGACGGCGCCGCCTACGGCTACGCCAACATGGGCCCGTACGACGGCGGCCAGGCCGAGTACCTGCGGGTGCCGTACGCCGACGTCAACCTGCTGCACCTGCCGCCCGGCACGGAGCACGAGAACGACTTCACCATGCTGTCGGACATCTTCCCGACCGGCTGGCACGGCACCGAACTCGCCGGGCAGGCCCCCGGCGACACGGTCGCGGTCTTCGGCGCCGGCCCGGTCGGCCTGATGGCCGCGCACAGCGCGCTGATCAAGGGCGCCGACCGCGTCTTCGTGGTGGACAAGGAGCCCGACCGCCTCGCCATGGCCGAGAAGATCGGCGGCATCCCGGTCAACTTCGCCGACGGCGACCCGGTGCAGCAGATCATGGACGCCACCGACGGCGTCGGCGCCGACTGCGGCGTGGAGGCCGTCGGCTTCCAGGCCCACGACCCCTCCGGCGACGAGCACCCCGAACTGGTGCTGGACAACCTCGTCGACGTGGTCCGCTCCACCGGCGGGATCGGCGTGGTCGGCGTCTACGTCCCGCAGGACCCCGGCGCGCCCGACAAGAAGGCGCAGCAGGGGCGCATCGGCTGGCAGTACGGCACCTTCTTCAGCAAGGGCCAGCGGATGGGCACCGGGCAGTGCCCGGTGATGCGCTACAACCGGCAACTGCGCGACCTCATCATCGCCGGCCGGGCGCGACCATCGTTCCTGGTCTCCCGCGAACTGCCGCTGGCCCAGGCGCCCGAGGCGTACGGGCACTTCGACCGGCGCGACCAGGGCTGGACCAAGGTGCTGCTGCACCCCGGCGGCTGACCGCGGTCCGGGGCGCGGCGGCGACGACGCGCCCCGGACCGGCGGTAGGATCACGGCTCACCCCGCCCGAGTCCGCCACCCCCGGAGTTCCGCGTTTCCGAGCCGTCACCCACCCGCGTCACCCGGCGGGCCCGCCGGGTGCTCGCCGTCGTGGGCCTGCTCGTGGTGGCCGCCCTGCCCGCCGGCTCGTCGACGGCCGGGGCGACCGGTCCGACGACGCTGCGGATGCTCCAGATGAACCTGTGCAACAGCGGACGCGCCGGCTGCTACACCGGCCGAGCCGTGCCCGAGGCCGTCGAGGTGATCGCCGCCGAGACGCCGGACGTGGTCACCGTCAACGAGATCTGCCGGGACGACCTGCCCGTGCTGGAGCGCGCGCTCGCCGCCGTCCATCCCCGTGGGACGGTCCGGTCGGCGTTCCAGGCCGCCGGGGACCGGCCCAGCCGCTCCGTCACCCGCTGCCGCAACGGGCAGCCGTTCGGCATCGGGCTGGTCGCCCGGCTCGACACCCGCGACGCCCGCCCCGACGTCCGCGGTGGGATCCACCCGACGCAGGATCTCGCCGATCCCGAGGAGCGGGCCTGGCTCTGCCTGCGGGTCGGGGACGCGTTGCACGCCTGCACGACCCACCTGGCGAACACCAGCGGCGCGGTCGCGCTGGCCCAGTGCGCCCACCTGCTCGACTCGGTGCTGCCGGAGATCCGCCGGGGCGCCGGGTACGCGTCGGCCGTGCTCGGCGGCGACCTCAACCTGAGCCGGGGCGGCGCCCCGGACGTGCGGTCGTGCGTGCCGCCGGACCACGTGCGCGTCGACGACGGCGCCCGGCAGCAGATCGTGACCACCCGTGGCGTCACGATCTGCTGCCACCGGGCGGTGGGCATGCGGGGGACCACCGACCATCCGGCGCTGCTCGCGGTGCTGACGGTCGGTGGCACGGCGGTCGACGGGCCGGTCGCGCCCTAACGGTGGCGCTCGACCACGTAGTCCGTCAGGTCGAGCAGGAAGCGGCCGTCCTCGGTGTCGGCCGCCGCTCCCAACGCCCGCTGCCCCTCGCGCCGGGCGGCCTCCGCGAGGTCCCGGGCGCTGCGCCGCGCCGACTCCACGCAGTCGTACGCGAGCAGCCGCCCGTGCAGCCAGCGCACCTCGGACGCGGTGCGCTGCCCGCGCCGCCGGCTCAGGAAGTCGAGCGTCCGCACGCGTTCGTCGGCGGTGCACCGTCGCATGAAGTCGATGAGGATGAGCGTCCGCTTGCCCTCCCAGAGGTCGCCGGCGATCTCCTTGCCGTAGCGGGCGTAGTCGCCGACGAGGTTGAGCGCGTCGTCCTGGATCTGGAACGCCGCGCCCAGGTACCACCCGTAGCGGTCCAGCACGTCGACCGCGTTCTGCCGGCCGGTGGCGACGAGGATCCCGGCCCGGCACGGGTAGATGCACGTGTACCAGGAGGTCTTCTTCAGGCACATCCGGTAGTAGTCGTCCGCGTCCAGGTCGGACACGTTGTCGCGGATCCAGCCGATCTCGATCGCCTGCCCCTCCAGGGAGTGGCGCAGCATGAGCTCGGTCTCCTCGAACAGCCGCCAGGCGATCCCGGAACCGAGCGCCGCCCGGTTCGCGGCGAGCCGCTGCAACGCCAGCAGGTTGGTCATGTTGCCCACGTTCAGGGCCACGCCGACGCCGTACTCGGCGTGCAGGGTCGCCGCCCCGCGCCGCTGCTCGCTCTCGTCCTGGATGTCGTCGTGAATGAGGAAGGCGTTGTGGAACAGCTCCACGGTGACGGCGGCGTTGAGCCCCACCGCCTCCGCGCCGCCGAACGCCCGGCACGTGGCGAGGCAGAGCGCGGCCCGCAGCCCCTTGCCCCACCGGCGCGGATACTCCGCGACCAGGTCGTAGAGGTATCGCGGACCGCCCGACGGCAGGTCGTCGAGCAGCGCGCCGAGGGCGAGCCCGCGATAGCGCTCCAGCACCCGTTCCACGTGCCCGCCGGCCACCCCGGTGGTCGGCGCCATCGCCCGGCTACTTCTCCGACCGCGGCCGGCTGCGCGGGGCCGGCGTCGCCAGCCGGTCCGCGAGCCCGTTGGCCACGTCCGGGGCCAGCCGCGCGAGATTGAGGACGGTGTCCAGCGCGTCGTGCGCGTCCGAGGTGTAGCGGCGGACGACCTCGCCGCGCTGGTCGTCGGACATCTTCAGTTGCGCGACCACGGTGTCGATGAGTGCGTGCCCGTCGGTGCGGACCCGCGCGACGAGTTCGTCGAACGCCTCCGGGTCCACCCTGCGGTCCGCGCTCAGCTTCTCCTCGAGCCGCCGGGCGCCGGCCAGCCCCGCCGCGAGTTCCTCCTCCAGCACCGAGGCCGCGTGGGTGACGGTCTCGGAGGTCTCGCCGGCCACCTTCTCGAAACGTTCGTTGGTGCGCTCACGCTCGCCGTTGTCCATGGGCGCAGTGTTCACCCGGGTGCCGACGGCGGGCCAGAGGTGTGTCGCGATGGTGACTCAGCGTATCGACGCAGGTCAGGGTTGATCGAGCCGGGCCCGCAGGGCGGGCGGCGCCACCGACAGGTAGCCGTCCCGGACGATCTCGGCCAGCTCGGCCTCGCCGATGCCGGTGTCGAGGCGTACGCCGATCCAGCCGCGGTGCCCGACGTAGGGCGGACGGAAGAACGTGCGCGGGTCGACCGCGACCAGCTCGACGGCCGCCCCGGCCGGCGCGGCGCACCACAGGTGCGGGAACTCGTCCCGGTGGTGGCCGTCGGGCCAGACCGTGGCGAACGACGTCCGGCCGCGGACGAACCAGCTGGGGGTGCCGTGACTGAGCCGCTCCGTCACCTCGGGCAGAGCCAGGCAGGTCCGCCGGATGGTCGCCACGATGTCCGTCATCGATCCACGGTACGACGGCGCCGGGCGGCCGGGGCGCCCGCGCGCCCCGGCCGACCGTGTCGTCACCGCGCCGGCCGCTCGCGGTCGAGCGCGGTGACCTCCCGTACGGCCGCGGCGATGGCCGGCGCATCCTTGCGGAGCAACGCGCCGTGGTTGCTGGCGACCTTCGCGGCGATCCGGATCCGCGGGTTGCGCGCGGTCACCGCGTCGAGTGCGGTGCGGATGCGTTCCTGCTCGTCGCCCCGACTGCCGAGGGACGTGCCGGAGGCGACCACGTACCGGGTCGGCACGGTGACGGAGTCCAGCACCGGGCCCAGCTCGCGTTCCCGGGAGAGTCGGCCGAGTTCGATGTTGCTCTCCGCCTGTTGTGCCGCGCTCATCCGCGGGGTGAGTCCGGTCGGGCGCAGCAGCGGCGTGAACCAGCTCATCCGCTTGAACAGCGTGCGGATCCGCTGCTCCATCGCGTCGTCGAGCCAGTCGTACGGGAACGCCCCGTCGACCATCACGGCGCCGATGGCGCGGTCCGGGTTCCGGCTGACCCAGTGTGCCGCGACGACCGCGCCGTAGGACCAGCCCACCACCACCGCCCGCTTCACGCCCCGGTGCGCGAGCACGGCGTCGACGTCCCGGACGGCGGCTGCGAACGAGTAGTCAGCCGACCGTTTCGACCTGCCGCGCGCTCTCTCGTCGTAGGTGATGTGCCGCCACCCGGGCCCGAGGTCGGCCACGACGCGCCGCCAGTAGCCCTGGGTGGCGAACTGCCCGTTGAGGTAGACCACCGGGACGCCGGACCCGCCGGTGTCGGTGGCGGCCAGGGCGGTGTCGTCAACCGCCACCGTGCCGGTCCAGCGGGGAAGGGAAGGGGTGCGGGGTGCCGTCATGGTCGTCTCCTCGTCGGTTCGTTCGTCGGGCGGTCAGTTGCTGCGGGCGTTGATGTCGCCCCGGCCGGTGGTGGCGCGGATGTCGAGTTCGGTGCGACCGTCGTTGCGCAGGGCGTTGCCGATCCGGCCGTGTCCGGTGTCGGCGTCCAGGGCGGCGGAGACGCCGTCGGCGGCGCCCACGGTGATGTCGCCCGACCCGGTACGCAGCACGAGCGTGCCGCGCCGTGCCTCGGCGACGCGGATGTCGCCCCGGCCGGTGCTGACCTCGCCGGGGCCGTCCAGCCGGCCGATCTCGACGTCGCCGTCGAGTGCGTCGAGCCGCAGGCCGGCCGCCTCGTCGATCTTGATCTGCCGGTATGCGCCGGTCACGGCGATGTCGCCGAGGCGGCCGACGCCGCGGAACTCGGCGCCCGAGCAGGTGGCGTCGACCCGCGACCCGGCGGGCAGTTGGACGGTGACCTCCACGGCGCCGGTGGGGCCCAGGAGCCGGTTCGCCACCGACGAGCTGTCGATCCGCAGGATCCCGTTCGCGTAGTCGGCGGTGGTCCGTTCGGCGGCTCGCACGTCGCGGTCGTTGGCCGGGTCGGCGGCACGGATGTCGACGGTGGTGTCGGGCCGGTCGGCGGCGACGAGTTGGACCCGACCGGCGGGGACGGTCAGGACGGCGGTGATCGGGGTGGGGGTGTCGAAGGTGCGCATCGCGTTCTCCCGGTGTCACAGGTGTTTTCCGATATGAGAAACGCTACGTTGCCTTCAGTATCCGGGCAACGACTGTGTTGCGTTGAGTGTCAATACATGCAGCTCAGAGCCGATTAATCGTTGCAATAGGCTCAAACGCAATGCAACGCTCGGGCCATCAGATCGTTGCAATGGGCAGAGGTGAACGCTATCGTCGGGGCCGGACCACGCGTCAGCGCCGAGGGGGAACGCGATGCCGGGAGGCAGGCTCACGCAGCAGGACCGTCAGCAGATCGCAGCGGGGCTGGCGGACAGCCTGCCCTACGCCGAGATCGCCCGACGCCTCGACCGCCCGACGTCGACCGTCACTCGTGAGGTGATGCGCAACGGCGGTCCCACCGCCTACCGTCCGGGGTTGGCGCACCGCTCCGCCGAGCTGCGCGCCCGCCGGCGTCGACCCGCCGCCGCGCCGACGCCGCGACCGTCGGGCCGCGACGTCGAGGCCCTGGCCGAGTACGAGGAGACGCTCACCACCGTGCTGATGGCCTCCGGCCTGCCCCGGATGGCGGCGCGGGTGCTCACCTGCCTGTTCACCACCGATCCGGGCAGTCTGACCGCGTCCCGGCTCGCCCAGCGTCTCGGGGTCAGCCCGGCGTCCATCTCCAAGGCGATCGCCTTCCTGGAGAGCCAGAGCCTCGTGCGCCGGGAACGCGACGAACGCCGCCGCGACCGGTACACGGTGGACGACGAGCTGTTCTACCAGGCGACGATCGCCAGCGCCCGGGCCAACCAGCAGCTCGTCGAGATCGCCCGCCAGGGCGTCGTCGTCCTGGGGCCCGGCACCGCGGCCGCCGCCCGGCTGGAGAACATCGCCCGCTTCATGGACTTCATCAGCGAGAGCATCACCCGTGCCGCCGAGCAGGCCCGTGACATCCTGCGCACCCCGGCGCCGCCCGCCGCGCCGAACCACCACCCGTCCCCGAGGACCTGACGCCTGGGAAGCGGCGGTCTGTCGGAGGCGCGTGGAACGATCGTCGCCGTGACCGGATGGATCTACAACGAGCGCCCGGCGGGCGTGGCCTTCCTGACCGAGCGGATCGGCGAGCCCGGCCGCGGCGAGATCGAGGCCGAGATCTGGGGCCGGGTGGTCCGCGGCGAGGTCGACCCGGACGACTTCGTGGACTTCTTCGACGACGACGAGCGGCACGGCGCCACCGACGACGAGCTGCGGGCCGCCTTCGAGCGGGCGGTGACCGCGCGGCGGGAGCAGCAGCGCGGTTGGGGCGAGGTGCGCGGCAACCTGACCCGCGCCTTCGCCGAGCTGAACGGGATCGGCGTGCTGGCCCGAGAGAACTTCAGCTGCTGCGGCACCTGCGCGGCGGCCGAGATCCACGACGAGCGGGACGACTCGCGCCACTGGCGGGGCTACCTCTGGTTCCACCAGCAGGACACGGAGGCGTTGCTCGCGAGCGAGGACGGCGGGGTCTACCTCGGCTACGGCGTCTACCCGCCGGCCGACTTCGACGAGGCCGCCTACGACGCTCTCAGCGAGGCCGACCAGCGGGCCCGCTACCAGGCGGACCTGGAACGGCTCCTGGACGGGGAGGTGTTCCCGGTGCTCCACCGGCACGGCATGCGGGTGGAGTGGAACCGGCGGCGGTCCACCCGGATCCGGGTCAGCGGCGCCCGGTGGTACGCGCCGCTGACGTGACGGGTCGCGACGTCAGGTCCGGCGCAGCCGCTCCGCGAGGTCCCGGACCGCGTCGTCGAATCGGGGATCGTTCTCGCCGGGCCAGTGTCCGACGATGGGCGGCGAGACGGTGTCGGTCGTGGGCACCACGACGCCGCACGGGTCGCGCAGCCGCCGGTCCACCGCGCCGACCGGTCCGGCGACGGTCGGCGGCTCGCCATCGCGGTGCGGCGAGAAGATCCAACTGCCCACCGGGTCGGTGTCCCGCCAGAGGTTGAGCCACCGCCAGCCGACCCGGTCGCCCACCTCGCACAGCGCGGCGTCGTCGACGTAGGCGGGGAAGAGTTCGGCGTAGAGGCGGCGCAGCGGCGAGCCGTACGTCAGCAACGCCACCCGGTCGCCGACGCCGGGCGGCAGTTGGAGCACGGTCGCGGCGAGCAGCACCGAGCCGTGGCTGTGCCCGGCGAGCAGCACCCGGTCGCCGCGCGAGGTCAGGTGGCAGATGCGTCGGGTCAGCTCCGGCACGGCCCGCTCGGCGTAGCAGCGGGGCGCGAAGGGGTGCGCGATCCGGGGCCAGAACGTGCCCAGGTCCCACAGCACCCCGACGTAGCGGCGGAACTCCGCCGTCCGGTATGCGAACAGGCCGCCGAACACGAGCCCGAGCACGAGCGCCGTGATCGCGTAGCTGCCCATCTCGATGCCGAAGTTGACCAGTCCCTCCGGTATCCCGGTCCACCGTTCGAGCACGGTTCCCGGGTAGAGCCCCAGCAGGCCGAGCGTGCTGGTGGCCATGCCGAACCCGGCGAGCCCGGCGTAGACCACGGCGAGCGGCGCCAGCCGGTCGGTGAACCGGGCCCGGGCGACGACCTTGCGGACCTGGTCGAGCCGCGGCGCGGCCTCGGGCGGGGCGTCCGGGAAGTCGCGGGCGACCGCGGCGCGGGCGGCGCGGCGTCGCCCCGGCCGGGAGGCCAGCAGCACCACGACGCCGACCGTCACCGCGGCCAGCACGGCGAGGAAGAACGCGAAGAGCGCCCACTTGTACGCCAGCGGCGGACCGGTGGGTGAGTACAGCCCGGTCGACGCGCCCCGGTCGAGCAGGTCGCCGACCCGGTAGACCAGTTCGGCGGAGAACGCCACCGCCACCCCGGTGGCCACGGCGGCGAGGACCGGCGCGCCGAGCCCTCGCAGCGGCGCGTCCTCCCGGGTGCGGCCGCGCCCGCGTACCACCACCACCCAGAGCGCGGTCAACAGCAGGGTCTGCGCGAAGAACAGCCAGGACACCGTCGCGGCGTAGCCGGGCAGCGCGTCTGCCGACGACCACGGCGCCGGGTCCACGGCCACCGCGACGAGGACGACCGCGGTGAGCCCGCCGGACGTGACGCGCAGGACACGGGTGACCCGGTCGAGCCCCGGCACCCGCTCGGGCCGGTCGACCAGCGGATGGGCGCAGACCAGCCCGAAGCAGCCGACGAGCACGGCTCCGGCAGTCACCGTCAGGGCGACGGTGCCGGGGGAGGCTCCGCCGCCGGCGCGGGCGAGCAGGAGGACGAGGTCCAGGACGGCGAACGCGGCGGCGACGTGGATCGCGCGCAGCCGCTCGACCACCGGCATGGCGTCCCACTGCCCGACGTCGCTGAGCCGGTGCGTACCCGAGGGTCGGGGTACGCCCTGGAACGCCTGTCGGCTCCAGCTCGCGCCCGCGCCGAGTCGCCAGACCAGGACGACGGCGCCGGCCGGCACCAGCGCGAGCACGGCCAGCCGCACGCCGAGCGGCCGGCCGCCGAGCCAGGACAACCAGGCCCGCCCGGACAGGCAGCTCGGCATCGCCATGCACTTCCAGCCGACCTGGTCCAGCGCCACGCCGGCGACGGTGAGCACGTACAGCGCGGTCAGGGTGAGCGCCAGCACCCGGCACAGCGCCTTCGTCACCGTCGTGGCGGTCGGGCCCTGACCGTCCGGCCGCATCCAGAGCGCCACGTTGCCGAGCATGAACGGCAGCAGGAAGACCAGGGACACGGTCCGGACCGCGGTGCCCGAGGGCAGCTCGCTCCACCGGTACGCCTCCAGGAGCACCCCGCCCGGCCCGCGGGTGTCGGGGTAACCGGGCGGGGGACGGTGGAAGCCGCCGCTGCGGTCGCCGGCGACCTGGCGCGTGTTCGGCCGGTCCAGGATCCGCCGCGCGTCGGCGCCCGAGACGCCGTGCACCCGCAGCTCGACCACGCCGCCGGAGCCGGAGGGCGGGCGCGGCGGTCTCGGCGTGTCCGCCATGGCCCCTCCCAGGTCGACGCCGGCGCCGGCCGGCCGGCGTCCGGTCGTCCGCGTGGCGGGGCGCGCCTACCCGTTCCACCGGCGATCACGCCTGCCCCGCCGGTCCCGGTGCGACGTCGGCCGCCTCCGGCCCTGTGCTATCCAGGTCTCATGGCCGACATCCGCGATCACCGACTGCTCTACGGCTGCATGGGCCTGGGCGGCGACTGGAACACCGAACCGTACGGCGCGCGGGAGATCGCGGCGGCGGAGGCGGCGGTCGAGGCCGCCCTGGAGATCGGCGTCACCGCGTTCGACCATGCCGACATCTACCGCCACGGCAAGTCCGAGGCCGTCTTCGGCGAGGTGCTCGCCCGCGCGCCGGACCTGCGGGCGCGCATCCTGCTGCAGACCAAGTGCGGCATCCGGCTGGACGGCGACGCCGGGCCGGGCCGGTACGACCTGCGCGGGACGCACATCGTGCGCAGCGTCGAGGAGAGCCTGGCCCGGCTGCGCACCGACGTGATCGACGTGCTGCTGCTGCACCGCCCGGATCCGCTGGCCGACCCGGAGGACGTGGCGGCGGCGCTGACCTCCCTGCACCGGCAGGGGCTGGTGCGGCAGTTCGGCGTGTCGAACATGGCGGCGGCGCAGATCGCCCACCTCCAGGAGCCGCTGGAGGTTCCCCTCGTCGTGAACCAGTTGGAGATGAGCCTGGCCCGCCGGGACTGGGTGGAGGCGGGGGTCCTGGTGAACACGCCGGCGTCCACCGCGACCGGCTTCCCGCTGGGCACCGTCGAGTACTGCCGGGCGAACCGGATCGGTCTGCAGGCGTGGGGCCCGCTCGCCGGGGGACGCTTCACCGGCGCTCCCCGGACGCCGGGCGACCGCGCCACGGCGGACGTGGTCGCCGCGCTCGCCGAGCGGAGGGGGACCACCCCGGAGGCCGTCGTCCTGTGGTGGGTGCAGCGGCATCCGGCCGGTGTGGCGCCGGTGATCGGCACGGCGCGTCCCGACCGCATCCGGGCGTGCCGGGACGCCGTCGCGCGCGAGCCGGAGCTGACCCGCGAGGAGTGGTACGAGCTGTGGCTCGCCGCCCGGGGCGAGCCGCTGCCCTGACCGGGCCGACGCTGCGGGGACGGCGACGCGGCCGTCCCCGCAGCGTGGCGCTCAGGCGGCGGCGCAGGCCGCGCCGTTGAGGGTGAAGGCGGTCGGTCGGGCGGTGTTGCCGGTGTGCGTGGCCTGGAAGCCGATGCTGGTCGACCCGTTCGGCGGGATGACCGCGTTGTAGGCGACGTTGCGGGCGGTCACCTGGCCGGAGGTGGGGGAGTAGGTGGCGTTCCACCCCGAGGTGATGGTCTGGCCGGCGGGCAGCGTGAACGCCAGGGACCAACCGTTCACCGCGACGGTGGAGGTGTTGCGGACGGTGACGTTCGCGGTCAGCCCGGAGTTCCACGCGTTGAGCTCCACGGCCACCGTGCAGGCGCCGGCGCCCGGGGGCGTGGTCGGGGTCGGTGACGTGGTGGGGCTCGGTGACGTGGTGGGCGTCGGCGAGCCGGTCGGGCTGGGCGAGGTGGTCGGGCTCGGCGGCGTGGTCAGGCCGAAGAACTGGACGGCCGCCGCGGCCATGCCGCTAGCGGGCAGGCTGTGCCCGGCTCCCTGGATGCTGTAGGCCTCGACCTGCACGGTGCCGGTGCCGTCGGCGTACCGGCGCCGGTTCCAGTTCGCCTGCGGCGTGTCGGTGGAGGTCGGCGTCTGACCGAGCCCGAACACGTTCGTCCACTGCTCGATCGTCTCCTGGAGCAGCTGGTAGGGCACGAGCGTGTCGCTGGTGCCGTGCCACAGCTGCACCCGGGGGCGGGGGCCGGACCAGCCGGGATAGGCCTGGCGGACCGCGTCCCCCCACTGTTGCGGGGTGCGGTCCATCGCGCCACCGGTGCACCGGCTGGTCCCGGGCGGGTAGTCCGCCGCGTTGGCGAAGCAGGTGAACGGCACGCCCATGAACGCGGCCCCGGCCTTGAACACGTCGGGGTAGAGGGCCAGCATGTGGTTGGTCATCATGCCGCCGGAGGAGCTGCCGGTGGCGTAGACCCGGTCCGGGTCCGCGGCGTACTGCTGCTGAACGTGCCGGATCATCGAGATGATCGACACCGGGTCGCTGCCGCCGCCGCGGCGCTTGGCGGCATCGGACCAGGTGTCGAAGCAGTTGCCGAACCCGGCCTGCTGGGTGGCGGTGGGATAGATCACGATGAACCCGTACCGGTCGGCCAGGGTGGCGAACTCGCTGCCCGAGTAGAAGCCGGGGCCGGAGCCGCCGCAGCCGTGCATGGCCACCACGGTCGCCGGCCGGGCCGGACGGGAGTCGGGCACGTAGACGTGCATGCGCATCCGGCCGGGGTTGTCACCGAAGCTGGTCACCTCGGTCAGCGTGGCCGCGTACGCGGGTCGGACGGTGGGGACGACCAGGGCGACGGCCGCCAGGGCCGCGGCCAGGGCGAGCAGCGCGGTGTTTCTGATTCGCACGGGGACTCCTTCGCGCGCCTGTCTGAGGCGCAGGTCGGGCGGACGCCCTCGGCTCGCGGTCGGCCCGGTCGACCACGACGGCGCGTCGCCCACGACGAATGGCCTCGCTGGGCCCGGCTCCCTGTCGCGTGTCAGTTAGTGTTCCTGCCGAGCGTCGAAGTGTCAATCGACGAAGTCCGATGCGCGACGGGGGTGCGCGCCGCGGCCGTCTACAGTCGACCCACCGTCCCCGAGCCGAGCCCGGAGCGTCTGTGGCAAGCCCCTTCGACATCGAGGAGATCTACCCCGACGACGGGGAGGCCCCGCCGCGACTGCCCCGGCGGCAGGCCGGCGCGTCGCCGCAGGGGCTCGCGGTCACCCTCCTGGCGGACTACACCGTGCACAGCCGGGCGGCCCTGCCGTCCGCCGCCGTGGTCGCGCTGCTCGGCGAATCGGGCGTGACCAGCGCGGGCGCTCGGACCGCGATCAGCCGGCTCGCCCGTCGCGGCGTGCTGGAGGGCAGTCGGCGGGGGCGGACCAGCGCCTACCGGCTCAGCCCGGCCGCCGCCGCCAACCTCTGCGCGGGAGGCCGGTGGATCCTCACCGCCACCACCGCCACCCCGTGGGACGGGTGCTGGACCGTCGTCGCCTTCTCGCTGCCGCAGGACCGGGCCGCGCAGCGCCGGGCCCTGCGCGGCCAGCTCCGCTGGCTGGGCTGCGCGCCGCTGTACGACGGGCTGTGGATCTCGCCGTACGAGCTGGGTCCGGCGGCCCGCTCGCGTCTCGCTCCGCTCGCCGACGGCGCCGTGACCGTGTTCCGGGGCCGGCAGGCCGCCTCGGACCTGCTCGGCCAGCGGGCGCCCATCGAGGCCTGGGACCTCGCCGCGATCCGCCGGCAGTACGAGACGTTCCTGCGCCGGTGGACCCCGCTGGCGGGCCGATCGGCGTCGCCGGGTGGCGCGGAGGCGGTGCGGGCGCGCACCGAGGTGATGGACACGTTCCGGCGCTTTCCCACGCTCGACCCGCGGCTGCCGCTGGAACTCCTGCCGGCGGACTGGCCCCGGCAGGCCGCGCGGGAGTTGTTCACGGCGGTCTACGACGGGTTGGCCGGACCGGCCGAGCGGCACGTCCGGGACGTCGTGGCGCGGTTCACCGACGACGTCCCGGACGGCATCCGGGCACACACCACCACGGAGCTGCTCGCCGGCACGGACGGGGTCGCCTGCGCCGCCGAGTGAGGCGGCGGGCGGCCCCGGGGGCCGGTCGCTCAGGTCGCGAGCCGGTCCGCGACGACCCGGGTGCGCCGGCCGAGGGCGGCGACCGCGACGACGACGATCGGGACGAGGGTCAGGTGGCACAGCGCCAGCGTCGTCTTGCTGGTGGCGTCCAGGTCCGTGGGCAGGGTCATCAGGATGATCGTCAGGACGGCGAGCGCCGGGCCGACGACCGACGCGGCCCGGACGACCCAGCCGGCGCGCGGCGCCAGCAGGGCCACGGCGGTGAGCCCGACCAGCAGGGGCAGTGCGCTGAAGGCCGCCACGGTCACCGCGTCGACCTCGGCCGGTCCGCCGGCGGCGGTGAACCGGAACGTGCCGCCGGCCGCCCGGCCCACGGCGTACACGACGAGGTTGACGACCACCGCGCCCACGACGGCGAGCGCGACGATGGCGGCGCGGGACAGGTCAGCCATGCGACCGCTCGCGGATCAGGTACGCCTCGATCCGGTCGAACGCCCCGGGCATGACCTCGCCGACGAAGAAGTCACGCAGCTCGGGCGTCGGGAAGCCGCTCTGCACGACGGTCATCAGCGTGCCGCCGTCGTGCTCCTCGAAGGTGACCTCGATGCGGGTGGTCATGGTGGTGCCGTCGGGGCTGCTGCCGGTGGACTCGGTGACCAGCCGGTGCGGCCGGTCGATCTCCAGGAACGTCTGCGTCTCCCGGAACAGCATCTCGGGGGAGGGGCCCCACACGGCCGTCTGCCGCCCGCCGACCCGCAGGTCCACCTCGATCTCGACCACGCCGGGCTCCTCGTCGAGGATGCTGAACCAGATCTTCTGCTTCTCGGCGTCGGTGTAGGCGTCGAAGGCGTCCTCCGGGGTGCCGGGAAGCTGCCGGGTCATTCGCATGTCGAGCGTCATCGGTCACGTTCCTTCGGGCCGTTGTGGAGAGTGAGATAGGCGTCCAGGCCGTCCAGGCGGCGCGCCCAGAGCCGTTGGTAGAAGCTGATCCAGGCCATCGCGTCGTCCAGCGGGGCGTCGCCGAGCCGGCACTGTCGCGACCGGCCGACCTTCTCGGTGACCACGAGGCCGGCGTTCTCCAGCGCCTGGACGTGTTTCTTCATGCCGGTGAGGCTCATCCCGGTCGGCGCGGTGAGCTCGCTGATGGTGGCCGGGCCGGCGCCGAGCCGGATCAGGATGTCGCGTCGGGTGGGGTCGGCCAGGCTGGCGAACACCCGATTCAGGACTTCTTGCTGAACCATGTGGTTCACCGTATAACACTGAACTTACTGGTTCAACGATTTGGCCGACCCGCCGCGGTGCGGGTGCGCTGCCGTGCCAGAATCCGGGCCGTGTCCTATCACCCCGCCCAGCCGTACCCGCCGATGCCCGGCGCCGTCACGCCGCTGATCGCCTACCCGCACCCGATCACGCCGCCGCCCGGCTGCGCGGTGCTCGTCGTCACGGTCAACCGGGGCCCCTACCTGGTGCCCGCGCCGGCTACCAGCCGCTTCAAGGTCGACGGTCGGGTGGTCGCCATCCCGGGGGAGGGGACCTGGCACGTCGCGGTCCCGGCCGGGCCGCGCGACGTCCGGTACACCGACTTCATGGGCATCCCGGTCATCACCACCTCGCTGGTCGCCCAGCCCGGGGCCGCGCACCACCTGTCGTTCCGCTTCGGCGGCTGGCGCAACCGCGTCCACGACGGGTACGGCACCGACGTGACCCGCTTCGGCATGTGGTCGAACTACAGCATCCTGCTCGTCGTCCTGGCCGTCGGCGGGCTGCTCTGCTGCGGGCTGTTCGGCTTGACCGCCGCTTTCTCCGCCTCGCCCTGACCGGTTGCCAGGCCGTCTGCGTACCGGAAGGAATCCGATGCCGTCTCCCGAAGCCGTCCTGTCCGACCTCCGCGCCGCGTGGGGCGCGGGTCTCGGCGACCACCTGCTGGGGCTCTGTCTGCACGGCTCGCTGGTGGCCGGCGACTTCGCCCCGGACCGCAGCGACCTGGACCTGCTCGCCGTGCTCGACCACGACCCGGACGAGCACCTGCTCGCCGTGCTCGCCGGGCTGCACCGCGGCCTCGACCGGCGGCACCCGGGTTGGGCCGGGCGGATCGAGGTCGAGTACGTGTCCCGCGACGCCGTCCACGACGCGGCGCGCGGGCGGGTCGACCGCGACCACCTCATCGCCCGGGTCAGCCCCGGCGAACTGCTGCACCTGTTGCCCGCCACCACCCACCGGATCGTCACCTGGGCCGCCGTCCACGACCACGGCCGCAGCCTGCTCGGGCCGCCGGCAGCCGAGCTGCTGCCCGCCGTCGACCCGGACCGCGTCCGGGCGGCCCTGCTGGACCACGTCCGGGACTGGCCGGACTGGGTGACCGGGATGACGACCCCCGGCGCCCAGTCCTACGCCGTGCTCACCCTCTGCCGGGCGTTCCAGCGGCTGCGGCACGGTCGGCAGTTGTCCAAGCGGCGGGCCGCCGAGCGGAGCGTCGTCGACCTGCCCCGGTGGGCGGACCTCATCACCTGGGCGCACGACTGGTGGTACGACCACGGCCCGGACACGGATCCGGGCCGGGCCGACGAGGTCGTCGCGTTCGTGGGCGAGGTCAGCGGCGCCGTCCTCGACGCGGAGACCGGCGCCCCGCACCGCACCGGAGGCTGAACAGAAGCGGACAACCCCCTGGCACGGTCCGCGTCCCTCCTGCTACGCATTGTGGACCGATCCCCGGGAGGTCCGATGTGGCAGCGGTTCCGGTCCGATCCGGTACGCCGGCTCCGCGAGCGCCTGGACCGCTTCGGCGCCGGCCACGATCCGCGTCACCTCCTCGACGCCGGCGCCGCCCGGGACGCCGAGGCGGTGGTCGACCTGGTCAGCGCCACCGAACCGACCGCGCCGCTGCCGGAACGGACCGCCGAGGCGCTGTTCCTGCTCGCCTGCCTGCACTGGTACCGCTACCAGGTGCTGCCGGCCGGTCGGGACGCCGACGACCTCGCCCAGGCCGTGACGCTGACCCGGCTGCTGCTGCACGCCGCCCCGGACCGGGTGCCGCCGTCGCTGCTCGCCCTCTACCGCGCGCACGCCCCCGTCGCCGACCCGGCCCGGGTGCCCCGCAGCCGGGCCCCGGAGACCGGTCGCGCGACGTCGACCGACGCGCCGGCCGCGCTCGCCATGCAGGCGGTGCTGCTGATGGGCGACGCGGAACGCACCGGGCGGTACGCGGCCGCCGACCGGGCCGAGGCGCTGCTGCGGCAGGCGATCGACGCCACCCCGCCCGGCCCCGAGCGGGCGACCTACCTGTCCATGCTCGGTCGCGTGCACCGGGACCAGTTCCGGCACCTGGGCCGGTCGCGTGCCCTCCCGGCCGCGATCGACGCGCACCGGGAGAGCCTGGAGTCCACCCGGGCCGATGACGCGCAGCGCCCCACCCGCCTGTTCAACCTGGGCAACGTGTTGTCCGACCGGTTCGAGGTCGACGGCGATCCGGCCACGCTGGACGAGTCGAGGGGCCTGCTGCGCGAGGCGGCGGCGTCGGCGACCGACCCGACGGTCCGCGCCCTCGCCTCGGCCGTCCTGGGCCAGGTGCTCCGGCACCGGTGGCGGATCCACGGCCGCCCGGCCGACCTGGACGAGGCCGTCGACGCCTTCGGCCGCGGCCGGCCGACCGGTGACCCCCGCCTCGCCGCGCTGCACGGCATCGTCCTGTCCGAACGCTTCCTGCGCGACGGCTCCCCGGCCGACCGGGACGCCGGCATCGACGCGCTCCGGGCGGCCGTGGGCGCCGACACCCCCTCTCGACGCGGAACTGGCCGGACCCACGTGGGGCGGCCTCGCCGCGTTGCTGGAGGACCGCTACCGCGCCGACGAGCGCGCCCCGGCCGCCGGCGCCGACCTCGACGCGGCCCTCGCGGCCTACCGCGCGGCGGCCGGGGCCACCGGGGACGACGCGCTGCGCCACCAGGTCGGCATTCTGCTCACCCACCGCTACGAGCGCGGCGGCGACGCCGGGGACCTGGCCGAGGCGGTGCGGCTGCTGCGCGCCGGGGTGGCCGCCGCCGACGACCCGGTCGTGCGCGGGCGTCGCCTGGCCGACCTCGGGTACGCCCTGGCCCGGGGCCGTCCCGAGCACGGCGCCGTCGACGCGTGGCGGGCCGCCTGCGACGCGCTGAGCGAGGCCGTCGCGCTGCTGCCCCCGGTGACCCGGCCCGCCACCGGTCGCTGAACAACCTCGGGAACTCCCTGCGCGAGCGGGCCGACCAGGGTGACGACCCGGACCTGCTGGAGCCGGCCGCGGAGGCGCTGCGCGCCGCGGTGGCGGAGACGGATCCCCGGACGCCGGCCGACTACCTGTCGAACCTGGGCCTGGTGCTCCAGGCCCGGTTCGCCGTCACCCAGGATCTCGCCACGCTCGCCGAGGCGGTCGCCGTGCTCGCCGACGCCGTCGAGGCGGCCCCGCCCGGCCACCCCGCCCGGGCGGCGGCGCTGACGAACTACGGCGCGGCGCTCAACCGCCGCGCCGAACTCGCCGTCGACGGCACCGGTCCCGCCGCGGCCGGGGCCGCCCGGCGCGACACCGACGCCGCCGTCGCCGCGCTGCGCGAGGCGGTCGCCCTCGCCGACCCGACCGACCCCCAGGGGTACGCCCAGAGCGGCGGCAGCCTCGCGACCGCCCTGTTCCTGCGGCACCGGACGACCGGGGACACCGCCGCCCTGGACGAGACGATCGACCTGCTGGACGGGCTGACCCGGGCCGGCCCGCTGCGCCCGGCCGACCGGCACCGGGCGCTGACCAACCTCGGCAACGCGCTGCTGGTGCGCCACCGCGCCACCGCCACCGCCGACGACGCCGAGGCGATGCTGGCCGCGTACCGGGGCGCGGTCGACGTGCTGCCGCCGGAGCACCCGGACCGGACCATGTGCCTGAGCAACCTGGCCACCGCGCTGGAGGCGACCACCGCGCCCGGCGCCGTGCCGGACGCGCGGGCCCGGGCGGCGCTGCGGGAGGCCGCGTCGGTGCCGGCCGCGCCGTCGTCGCTGCGCGCGGTCGCCGCCCACCGCGCGGCGCGCCTGGCCGACCTGGCCGACGACCTGCCGGCGGCCCTCGACGGCTACGCCGCCGCGATCGAGCTGCTCGACCTGGTCGCCTGGCACGGCATGGACCCCGACGACCAGGCCCGGCTGCTCGCCCGCTTCCGGGGGCTGGCCACCGACGCCGCGGCGGTCGCCGTCGCGCTCGGCGATCCGCGCCGCGCGGTGGAGGTGCTCGAGTACGGGCGCGGCGTCCTGCTGACCCGGGCACACGACGCGACCGCCGACCTCACCGCCTTGCGGGCCGGCGCACCCGACCTCGCCGCCGCGTTCACCGCCGTACAGACCGAACTGGACGGCTTCCGCCCGGCCGGGGCCGACACTACCCCGCGCCCGGCCGGCGGGCCGCCCCCGGAGCGCCGCCACGCGCTGGCCGAACGCCGACGGCGGCTACTGGCCGAGATCCGCGCCCTGCCGGGGCTCGACCGCTTCCTGCGCCCGCCGGAGTTCGCCGACCTGGCCGCCGGCTGCGGACCGGTGGCGCTGGTCAACGTGGGGGAGCGCCGCAGCGACGCGCTGGTCGTCGCCGCCGGTGACGTCACCGTCGTGCCGCTGCCCGAGGTGACCCCGGCCGAGGTGGCGGCCCGCACCGCCCAGTTCGTCGTGGCGGTGGCGGTGCTCACCGGGCAGGCGCCGCCGGTGACGGAGCCGGCGGCGAGCCGCCGCGTGGTGGCCGCCCGCGCCACGGTGGGTCGCACGCTGGACTGGCTCTGGCGGGCGGTGGCCGCGCCGGTCCTCGACGTCGCCGCGCCGCCCGGGGAGCCGGGGGAGTGGCAGCGGTTCTGGTGGTGCCCGACGGGCCTGCTGACGCTGCTGCCGCTGCACGCCGCCGCGCCGCTCGACGGCGGGCCCGGCGTCCTGGACCGAGTGGTCCCCTCCTACACCGCGTCCCTGCGCGCGCTCGACCGCGCCCGGCGGGCCGTGCCGGACGTGCCGACGCCGGTCGACCGGGCGCTGGTGGTCAGCCTGCCGCACACACCGGGCCTGCCCGACCTGCCCGGCGCCGCACACGAGGCGCGGATCGTCCGGGGTCACCTGCCCTACGGCGGCACGCTCAGCGGCGCGAGCGCCACTGCGGACGCGGTCGTCGCGGCGTTGCCCGGGCAGCCGTTGGTGCACCTGTCCTGCCACGGCCGGCAGGACCTGGGCGACCCGCTGGCCGGTCACCTCGCGCTCAGCGGTGGGCCGCTCCGGGTGCGTGACCTGTGGCGTCCGTCGGGCGGGGCCGCCGCGCTGGCCGTGCTGTCGGCCTGCGAGACGGCGCAGGGCGGGGCGGCCCTGCCCGACGAGGTGCTGACCCTCGGCACCGCGTTCCAGCTCGCCGGGTTCCGGCAGGTGGTCGGCGCGCTCTGGTCCATCTCGGACCCGGTGACCGTCCAGCTCTGCGCCGACCTCTACGACGCGCTGGCCGTGCCCGGCGGGGTCGACCCGGACCGGGCGGCGGTCGCGTTGCACCACGCCGTTCGCGGGCTGCGCGCCGCGCTGCCCGGCCGGGCCGAGCTGTGGGCCGCGTACGCGCACCTGGGCCCGTGACCGGCTCAGCGGGTGGTGACGGCGGCCGGGGCGGGACGGGCCGGGGCGTACCAGGTCACGCCGACCGCGGCGACCAGCAGGCCGGCGCAGACCAGCACCAGCACCACGCCGGCGCGCAGCGCGCGGGCGGCGGCCACCGCCTCCTGGTGGTCGGCCAGCGGTGACGGCGCGAGCGCGGACACCGGCGTGACGGTGAGCCGGCCGTGCGCGGCGCGCAGCAGCGCGAGGGCGCCGACCGCGCCGACGACGACGGCGCCGAGCAGCAGCAGCCCGACCGCCGCCGCCCAGCCCGGCCGCAGCGTGGTGACGTCGGTGCGGCCCCGGACGAGACCGAAGCCGAGCAGCGCGACCAGCAGCCCGCCGAGGCCGTTGCGCCAGGCCAGCGCCGCCCCGCGTACCCGGTCCAGCTCGCCGCGCAGCAGGCCGGACAGCTGTTGGGCGCGGCGCAGGTCGGTCGCGGTCGGCGGCGGGCCGGGGCGTAGCCGGATCACGCCTCGTCCTCCAGCACCAGCGTCCAGTAGGCGCCGCAGCCCACCATCGCGGCGGGCCGCTGCGGATGCTCGGCGGCGCACTCGCACAGCACCGTCCGGTAGCCGGGGTCCGGCCCGACCGTCGCGGGTTCCCGCCGGTACAGCTCGTCGACCAGCGCGCTGGTGGTCGCGTGGCCGCAGCGGGGACACGGGCCGTGGAGCAGCACCGCCGGGCCGTGCGGACGCGCGGTGAACGTGCCCGCCGCCCGCTGCGCGTACCCGGGGTCGGTGACCTCGACGTAGGGCAGCAGCTCGTCCGGCATCCCGACCTCCAACCGTCTGGCCTCGGACCGCTCACGGTACCGGGCGCGCGCATCCCGGTCCGACACCGGAACGGGGTCGAAAGTTTCGGTTCCCGATGGGTGGCCGGCCCCGGTCGGCGACCGCGCTGCCGGGGCGGGATCCCTCATGGACGCCGGTTCGTGTTTCCAGAACGTTTCCGGAAGTCGTTGACACGACGAACGGACGACTTCAATACTGGCGCCATCGACGCACCTCTATAGCCGTCGATGTCCGCCCACACCGCGCGGTCCGTGTCATCCCGCTGGCCTTCGTGCCAGCCGTCCCAGGGAGGAAACACGCCCATGAACGACGCCCCCGTCCGCTCGGGCAGCCGCCGACGCGGACGCCTCAGGACAGTCCTCGGCGGGGCCTGCGCCGTGGCGCTGGTCGCCGCCGGCGCGGCCGCGGTCCTGTCCGGCCCGGCCTACGCCGACCAGACAGTGACCTCGAACTCGACCGGCACGCACAACGGCTACTTCTATTCCTTCTGGAAGGACAGTGGCAACGTCTCCATGACCATGGGCAACGGCGGTCAGTACAGCACCCAGTGGAGCGGCATCAACAACTTCGTCGCCGGCAAGGGCTGGAACCCGGGGGCCCGTCGCACGGTCACCTACTCCGGCAGCTTCAACCCCTCCGGCAACGCCTACCTGACGCTCTACGGGTGGACCCGCAACCCGCTGGTCGAGTACTACATCGTCGACAGCTGGGGCAGCTGGCGGCCCCCGGGCAGCGGCTACATGGGTTCGGTCTCCACCGACGGCGGCACGTACGACATCTACCGGACCCAGCGGGTCAACGCGCCCTCCATCGAGGGCACGCGCACGTTCTACCAGTACTGGAGCGTCCGGCAGTCGAAGCGGGTCGGCGGCACGATCACCGCGGGCAACCACTTCGACGCCTGGTCCCGCTACGGCATGAACCTGGGCAGCCACGACTACCAGATCATGGCCACGGAGGGCTACCAGAGCAGCGGCAACTCCAACATCACCGTGGGCGGCTCCGGCGGGTCCAACCCGACCACCCCGCCGCCGAACGGCGGCGGGTGCACGGTCAGCGTCAGCCGGGCCGAGGAGTGGGGCGACCGGTTCAACGTGACCTTCTCGGTCAGCGGGTCCAGCAACTGGGTGGTCAGCATCCAGACCCAGGGCGGCCAGAGCCTGCAGAACAGCTGGAACGCCTCGGTGAGCGGCACCAGTGGCACGCTCACCGCCCGTCCCAACGGCAACGGCAACTCCTTCGGCATCACGCTCTACAAGAACGGCAACAGCAACACGCCGACGGCGAGCTGCTCGGCCGGCTGAGCCGGTCCCCAGGGGTGGGGGCGCCGCGGTCACGCGGCGCCCCCACCGTTCGTGTGTGCCGGCGGACACACCCGGGCAAAAACTTGATTCATTCCAAAAGACTGGACTAGTGTTCGTCGGGTGACGGCCGACTTCGAGACCCAGCTCCGAGCGGTCTCGTTGCGCGTGACCCGCCCCCGGCTGGCGGTGCTCGCCGCGCTGCGGGACCACCCGCACGTCGACACCGACACCGTGATCGCGCTGGTCCGGGCGGACCAGCCCACGGTCTCCCACCAGGCGGTCTACGACGTGCTGCGGGCGCTCACCGACGCCGGCCTGGTGCGCCGCATCCAGCCGGCCGGCGCCACCGCCCGCTACGAGATGCGGGTGGGGGACAACCACCACCACGTCGTGTGCCGCTCGTGCGGCGCGATCGCCGACGTCGACTGCGCCGTCGGCGACGCCCCCTGTCTCACCGCCTCGGACGACCACGGCTTCGTGGTCGACGAGGCGGAGGTCGTCTACTGGGGCACCTGCCCCGGGTGCGCGACCGCCCGTACCGCCCAGTGATCCGCCAGTTGTTCGGAAGGAAGCAGATGAGCGACACCCAGGACAACGCGCCCGTCAGCGCTCAGGGCGTGGACGCCAAGGAGGCGGCCGGCTGCCCGGTCGCGCACGACTCCGTGACCGCGCACGGCAGCGAGAGCGAGAACCCCGCGATCGACTCGCCGACCCCGAAGACCGGCGGTCGTCCGCGCACCAACCGGGACTGGTGGCCCAACCAGCTCGACCTGTCGGTGCTGCACGCCCACTCCGACAAGGGCAACCCGCTGGGTGCGGACTTCAGCTACGCCAAGGAGTTCGCCAAGCTCGACGTCGAGGCGCTCAAGCGCGACATCACCCAGGTGCTGACCACCTCGCAGGACTGGTGGCCGGCCGACTTCGGGCACTACGGCGGCCTGATGATCCGGATGAGCTGGCACGCGGCGGGCACCTACCGCATCGAGGACGGTCGCGGTGGCGCCGGTGACGGCGGGCAGCGCTTCGCCCCGCTCAACAGCTGGCCGGACAACGCCAACCTGGACAAGGCCCGCCGGCTGCTCTGGCCGGTCAAGCAGAAGTACGGCCAGAAGATCTCCTGGGCCGACCTGCTGGTGCTCGCCGGCAACGTGGCCCTGGAGTCGATGGGCTTCAAGACCTTCGGGTTCGGCTTCGGCCGGGAGGACGTCTGGGAGCCCGAGGAGATCTTCTGGGGCCCGGAGGACACCTGGCTCGGCGACGAGCGCTACGCCTCCGAGAAGGAGATGGCGGCCGGTGTCGGCGCGACCGAGATGGGCCTGATCTACGTCAACCCGGAGGGTCCGCGCGGCAACGCCGACCCGCTGGCGGCGGCGCACTTCATCCGGGAGACCTTCCGCCGGATGGCGATGAACGACGAGGAGACCGTCGCGCTGATCGCCGGCGGCCACACGTTCGGCAAGACCCACGGCGCGGGCGTCGCCGACGACCACGTGGGTCCGGAGCCCGAGGGCGCGCCGCTGGAGGCGCAGGGCCTGGGCTGGCTGAGCACCCACGGCAGCGGCAAGGGCGGCGACACGATCACCAGCGGTCTCGAGGTGACGTGGACCGACCGGCCAACGCAGTGGAGCAACCGCTTCTTCGAGATCCTCTTCGGCTACGAGTGGGAGCTGACCACCAGCCCGGGCGGGGCGAAGCAGTGGGTCGCCAAGGACGCCGAGGCGATCATCCCGGACGCCCACGACCCGTCGAAGAAGCACAGGCCGACGATGCTCACGACCGACCTGTCGCTGCGTGTCGACCCGGCGTACGAGAAGATCTCGCGGCGCTTCCTGGAGAACCCGGACGAGTTCGCGCTGGCCTTCGCCAAGGCCTGGTACAAGCTGTTGCACCGCGACATGGGCCCGGTCAGCCGCTTCCTCGGGCCGTGGGTCCCGGAGGCCCAGCTCTGGCAGGACCCGGTGCCGGCCGCCGAGGACCAGCTGGTGGGTGACGCCGACGTCGCCGCGCTCAAGGCGAAGGTGCTCGACTCCGGACTCACCACCGCCCAGCTGGTCTCCACCGCCTGGGCGTCGGCCGCGAGCTACCGCTCCACCGACAAGCGCGGTGGCGCCAACGGCGCCCGGATCCGGCTGGAGCCGCAGCGCAACTGGGAGGTCAACCAGCCGGAGCAGCTCGCCTCGGTGCTGGCGACCCTGGAGGGCGTCCAGCGGGAGTTCAACGCCGCCGGCGGCGCCCAGATCTCGCTCGCCGACCTGATCGTGCTCGCCGGCTCGGCCGCGGTCGAAAAGGCGGCGCGGGACGCCGGCGTCGAGGTGACCGTGCCGTTCCGGCCGGGCCGCACCGACGCCACCCAGGAGCAGACCGACGTCGAGTCGTTCCGGGTCATGGAGCCGCGCGCCGACGGGTTCCGCAACTACCTGCGGCCGGGGGAGAAGACCCAGCCGGAGGTGCTGCTCGTCGACCGTGCCTACATGCTCGACCTGACCGCGCCGGAGATGACCGTCCTCGTCGGCGGTCTGCGGGCGCTCGGGAACAACGTCGGCGGCACGTCGCACGGCGTGCTCACCGACCGGCCGGGCGTGCTCACCAACGACTTCTTCGCCAACCTGCTCTCGCCGGGCACCCGGTGGAAGGCGTCGGAGTCCGACGAGCACGTGTACGAGATCCGGGACCTGGCCACCGACCAGGTGAAGTGGACCGCCACCGCGGTCGACCTCGTCTTCGGATCCAACTCCCAGCTGCGCGCCCTCGCCGAGGTCTACGCCAGCGAGGACGCGCGGGAGAAGTTCGTGACCGACTTCGTCGCCGCCTGGACCAAGGTCATGGAGCTGGACCGCTTCGACCTGGCCTGATCCGCAGTCAGTCCGGCGAGCCCCGGTCGATCCGTCCCCGGATCGACCGGGGCTCGCCCGTGCCCGGGGTCGTGGTCGGGCGCGGTCAGCCGCGCCAGTGTTCGCACCCGGCCACGACGAGGCGGAGTTGCCGGGTCGCGCGGTCGCGCAGGTCCGCCATGGCCCGCGGGTCGTCCACCACGTCGAGCAGGGCGGCGGCGGTCTGCCACATGTGGTCGACGAAGAGCGTGGTGGCCATCCGGACGTCCTCGGCCGGCCAGTCGCGCAGGTAGGCGGCGGCGTCCAGGTCGCCGGAGACGAGGTCGGCGGCGAGTTCGTCGGCGCCGCGCCGAAGCTGCTCCTCGATGGCGCGGCGCACCACGGCGACGCCGCCGTACCGCTCCCGGGCGATGAACCGGTGCCGCTCCGGGTGGCGCCGGACCTCCTCGAACAGGACGGCCATCGACTGCTCGATCAGCTCATCGCTGCCGGTCAGTCCGATGCGGACCATCCGCTCGGCGTCGCGCGTGCCGCCCAGGGACTGCTCCACCAGGGCGACCCCGAGCTGCCCGATGTCGGCGAAGTGGCGGTAGAACGCGGCCGGCACGATGCCCGCCGCCCGGGTCACCTCGCGCAGGCTGAGGCTGCTCAGGCCCTGGTCGGCGAGGAGGTGCACGGCGGCGTCCAGGAGCGCCTGCCGGGTGAGTTCCTTGCGCGCGGATCGGCTATGGGACACGTCACTCAGTAAACACCTGTGCACCGACGTTTTCGTTCCCCTAGCCTGGGCACCGAGTGAACAAGTGTTCACCAATCCGATGTGGAGGTCGATCCGATGCTCGCCCTGATGGCCGCGCTCTGGCTGGCCGCCCTGACGCTCGGCACCGCCGCCTTCTCCGACCGGCCGCTGCTCTGCCTGGTCGCGGCCGCGCTGGTGGCGGGCGGTGTCGGGGTCCTGACCCGCGGCAGCGGCCTGCTGGCCCGCCGCCGCGCCCGCGAGGGCTGATCGGGCCGCACCGGGCGAACCCCGCTCCTCCGCGAAGGGAGACACCCATGTCCGTCGCCAGCCGGGAACGGCCGATCCACACCGCGCCCCGCCGCTCCGCCGGGAACACGCCGCGTCTCGACGGCCGTGCCTCGGCCGCCCTCATGCTGGGCGGCGCCGGCCTGTTCGTGTTCAACGTGCTCTTCGGCCCGATCGCCATCGTGCTGGGCCTGCGGGCGGCGCGGAATCCCGCCGGCGGACGCTTCGGCCGGATCGGTGGGCGCCTCGGCGTCACCCTGGGCGTGCTCGACCTGCTGGTCTGGATCGTCCTGCTGCTCGTCCGGCTCGGTGGTGACGGGCTGAGCTGGCAGTTCGGGGGCTGACCCTCAGCTGTGCAGCGTCCGGCTCGGCGGGATGCCGAAGACGGACCGGTAGTGGGCGGTGAACCGGCTGTGGCTGAGGAAGCCCCACCGGGTGGCGATCCGATTCACCGTGTCGTGCTGCGGGTCGCCGAGCCGCAGGTCATGATGGGCACGTTCCAGCCGGATCTGCCGCAGGTGGGCCATCGGGGTGCTGTCCAGGTGCCGCCGGAAGGCCAGTTGCAGCGATCGGACGGACACCGCCGCGGCCGCCGCCACGTCGGCGGGACCGATGTCCCGGTGGGCGTGTTCCTCCATGAAGGAGATCGCGCGGCGCAGGACCGGCGCGACGGCGTCGCGCCGGTCCGGGCCGGTCGGCTCGGTCAGCGCGGTGTTGGGAAAGACGGCGAGGGCGGCGGCGGCGAGGGTCCGTGCCGCCGCCCCGAGGACCAGCGGCTGGCGACTGGCCTCGGGATTGCTCAACACCGCGAGACGAACGTAGTGGGCGGTGGCCCGCCAGTGGTCGGCGAGGACGGCCGAGCCCGGCTCCAGCCCGGTGAACCGGACCGGCGACGGCCGCCGTCCCGGGGCGGGGGACGCGATCTGGTCGAACAGTTGCCGGTCGAGCTGGCACAGCACCACCTCGCCGGGCTGCCACCGGACCCGGTACGGGCGACCGGGCCGGGCGTTCAGGAACACGTCACCGGGCCGGTAACGGCTCTCCTCCCCGTCGCAGCTACGGGTGACCGTGCTCGTCGTGCTCTCGCAGACGACCAGGGACTCGATCTCCGCGACCTCCACCCGGAGGTCGGTGGACTGCACGACCCGGTCGACGCGGATCGGCCCGGCGTGCAGCCGGCGGTGGCTCAGCCGGTAGCGGCGCTCGTCGCTGTCGATGCGCATGCCCCGGGTGCCGTACGCCTCGGTGAGATAGCGGTGGATGTGCTCCGGGTCCCGGCTGTCGAAGTGGTGGCTGACGGTCGATTCGAGCCTCACAGCGTCCCCTTGGCGAACTCGATGCCGTAAGTGGGAGTCCTTCACCCGCGATGGAGGGAATGCGGGATTGCGACCGAACTGCGCCGCCGCCGAATGTCCTTTGTGAGTCCTGGATGGTACTGCGCTTCGCGTTCTCCCGATGCCATTTCCCCAACGGGAATTGCGCCTAACGCAGATCCCATTGATAGGACTTTCGTTCAGCGACCAGGTGTCGTCACGTCCTTTCGCTGTCGGACGTAGTCCCGGCCCGCGTGATCGGGAAGGGTCGGTGCCTGGGGCGTACCGGGTGCGGTCGACAGGGGGCGCGGGTGGACGGGTCCGAGGCACGAAGAGTGGCGTGGGTGGTGGCCGCGGAGTCAATGCGGCGTCTCGACGGCGCCGCCGGCGGTGGCGGTCGGTTCGACGGCCACGAGACGGCCCTCGGGGTGGCGCTGCGGGAGACGCTGCACGAGGCCCTGCGCGGGACTGCCGCCGCGGACGGCCGACCGCTGGCCGAACTGTGCCGGCGACTGGGGTGGACACCGGAGGAGTTCGACGCGCTCGGGCACCACCTGCTGACCGCGGTGCTCGCGCAGCGGCTGGGACCGGACGTGCTGGTCCGTGTCGGCGCGATGCTCACCCGGGCCCGTCCCCGGCTGTCGCACACCCCTCCCGCCGGTCCGCACACGCCGCACCGGGAACCGCGCAGTCGCAACGACGCGTCCCGCCGCTATGTGGTCGCCGCGCCGCCCGCGCACCTGCCGCTGCCGCCGGACTGGCGGTGCACCGGGTGCGCGGCGGAGTGGCCCTGTCCGACCAAGCAGAGCCAGTTGCTGGTCGAGTTCGGCGGGACCACCGCGGGTCTGGCCGTCTACCTCGGCACGTGTCTGGTCGCCGCCGCCGAGGACCTGCCCACCATGCCGGTCGCCGAGGCCCGGGCGCGCTTCCTGGGCTGGCTGCCCCGGAGCCGCTACTGACCACCGGCCGCCGTGGTTGCCCGGCGACCGTCGACCCGTGCGGCCGGACGACGCTCAGAGCAGCTCGGCGTCGTGCACGAGCAGGGCGATCTGCACCCGGTTGTTCAGGCCCAGCTTGGCCAGCAGCCGCGACACGTGCCCCTTCACCGTCGGCACGCCCATGCCCAGCCCGGCGGCGATCTCGGCGTTCGACCCGCCCTGACCGACGAGCACCGCCACGTCCCGTTCCCGGTCGGTGAGGGCGGCCAGCCGCTCCCGCGCGCGTGCCCGGCGGGTTCCCGCGACCGGGTCCGCGACGTGGTCGATCAGCCGACGGACGACCGCGGGCGACAGGATCGCCGCACCCGCGGCGACGGTACGGACGGCGGCGAGGATCTCCCGCGGCGGGGTGTCCTTGAGCAGGAAGCCGCACGCGCCGCCGCGGAGCGCGTCGAGCACGTACTCGTCGGCGTTGAACGTGGTCAGCACGATGATCTCCGGTGCGCCCGGCCGGGAGCGGATCCGGCGGGTGGCGACCAGCCCGTCGACGCGGGGCATCCGGACGTCCATGAGGATCACGTCCGGCCAGTGCGCGTGGACCATCGACACGGCCTGCGCGCCATCGGCCGCTTCCGCGACCACCTCGATGTCGGGCGACCCGCCGACCAGGATGCGCAACCCGGCCCGGACCAGCGGGTCGTCGTCGACCACGGCCAGCCGGATCGGCCGCCGGCCGCGATCCGGCCCGGCGGCGGGCGGTCCCTTCACGTCGGCCACGGCAGCCACGCCTCCAGCCGGTACTGCCCGCCCTCCGCGCCGTGGCTCACCCGCCCGCCGGCCAGCGCCACCCGCTCGCCGATGCCGACCAGTCCCATCCCACCCGGCCGGCCGGCGCGTCCGCCCGTCGGCGACGACGGATTGACCACCACGACGCGCAGTCCGTCGCCCGGTCGGCCGGCCAGCCGGACCGCCGCGCTGGCGTCGCTGCCGTGCCGGCGGGCGTTGGTCAGCGCCTCCTGCGTGATCCGGTAGACCGTCCGTCCCAGCGCCGTCGGCGGCTCGTCACCCGTCACCTCGTCGGCGTAGTCGACCCGCATCCCCGCCGCGCGGGCGCCGGCCACCAGGTCCGGCACGTCGGCGAAGCCGGGCTGCGGCGGCTCCGGCCGGTCCGCGACGCCGACCACGGCCCGCAGTTCCTCGAGGGCCTCGTGGGCGCTGGACCGGATCGCGCCGGCCGCGATCGCGATCTCCTCGGGCCGGGCGTCGGTGCGTACCTCCAGCGCGCCCGCGTGCAGGCTGATCAACGACATCCGGTGCGCCAGCACGTCGTGCATCTCCCGGGCGATCCGGGCCCGTTCGGTCAGCCGCGCCTGGTCGACGCGCAGGTGCTGCTCGGCCTGCAACCGCGCGGCGTGCGCGCGCAGCGACTCGGTCAGCCGCCGGTAGGCCTGCACGAACTGGCCCCAGCCGATCGCCGCGACGCCGGTCACCGCGCGCATCACCACGTCCACCCAGACCGGGTACGGCGGGTCGTGCTGGAGCAGGAAGTAGACCACACCGGTGCCGACGTGCGCCGCGCCCAGGGTGAACAGCAGCCGGGCCCGGTGGCGGACCGCCGCGGTGAACAGCGCGACCAGGATCGGCCCGGTCGCGGTCACCGAGATCGCGCCGAACGGCAGCAGCGCGAGCAGCACGGGCACCGGCCGGCGTCGCCGGAGCAGCAGCGGGACGGCGCAGAGCACGCCGATCAGCACGTCGACCGGCCACGGGATCGCCGCGCCGGGCGCGGTCGCGTCACCGATCCGCAGCATGGTCAGGCCGTAACCCAGCGCCACGGTGACCGCCACGGTGTCGGCGAGGCGGTGCCGCGCGGTCACCCGGTCGCCGGTCGGGTCCGGCACGAGCAGGGCGAACAGCGCGGCGGCCATGCCGGCAGCCTAGGCGGTACGGGTGGCGACGCCAGCTACCAAAGTAGGGGTGCGGGTCGGTCCTCCGGCTCGTGCCCGGGCACCCGTGCGACGGCGATCCTCGGTCGGGTCGACCGGACGAGGGGGAGGCCCACGTGGACCTGCACGAGACGACCACCGGTGCGCTGCGGCGTGCAGCCGGCAGCCGGGGACGCCGGCTCCTTCTGCTGGTGACGGTCGGAACCGGGATCCTCGCCACCGCCGCGCTTCTGGCCGGGCTCCCGCCCGCCGAGCGCACCGCCGCGACGTTCGCCGAGACGGTGCACGCGTTCGTCTCCGTCCCGCTGCCGTTCGTCGGTGTCCTGCTCGCCCACGACCTCCGCCGGGCGCCCGGCGCCCCGGTGCTGCCCACGCTCGCCGCGGCGACGCTGATCGCGGTGGCCGCGGGGCTGGCCGGCGACGCGCTCTTCGTCGCCGCACTGGCCACGTCCGGGTCCACCGCGTCCGACCCGTGGGCGCACGTCGGCGGGCTCGCCGTGGCGGGCGTGCTGGTGCAGGTGCTCGCGCAGCTCGTCGGCACCGGGCTGGGACTGCTGATCGCCCGGCCGGGGTGGGCCTGCCCGGCCACGATCGTGCTGCCGCTCGGGGCGTACGCGTTGCTCACGCCGCTGGGCACGGCCCGCGACCGGCTCACGCCGTACGGGGCTCTGCAGGGGCTGCTCGGCGCGGCGCCGGGTGGCCCGCGATGGGCGTGGTGGGTGACCGCGGCGCTGCTGTGGGGCGTGTCCCTCAACGCGGTCGGCGCCGTCGCCCTGCGACGTCGCGCCACCCGGGCTGGGGGACCGCAACGGATGCGGGCAATCGGATCGACCGCTGACCCTGGAAGTTCTTGCTCGACCTGACCGGTCTTCCCAGGAAGAGTGTCCGGTCGTCCCGCGCCGTGGGAGCGCTGCCCGCGTCGTCGGCGTCCGTCGAGAAGGGATCTCCGCTGGTCGAGGGGGATGTTGCGGCATAGGTGTTGCCAGCCGGTTTCGAAAACTTTGCCGCAAGGTATTGCAAAGACTTTCATGGATCCCGCATGGTGTTCGCTACCCGGACGGCCGTCCACCTCCGCGCACCCCCGTCGAGCACGGAAGAGGTCCCCCTGCCATGGAATCCGCCAGGCCACACCCCCGTGGCCGTGCCGGCCGCCTGATGCTCGCCGCCGCGCTGGTCGCGGCCGGCGGCTCGGCGGTCGTCACGGCTGCCACCACCGCCGCCCCCGCCCGCGCCGCCACCGTCCTCAACGACAGTGAGGTGACCGCCAACCTCTGGGAATGGAACTGGGCCTCGGTCTCCGCCGCCTGCACCGACCACCTCGGCCCCGCCGGTTACGGCGCGGTCCAGGTGGCGCCGCCGCAGGAGTCGGTCAGCCTGCCGAGCAGCCCCGACGGCGTGCACCCCTGGTTCGAGGTCTACCAGCCGGTGTCGTACAGGTTGGACAGCCGGTTCGGCAACCGACAGCAGTTCGCCGCCATGGTCAGCGCCTGCCACGCCGCCGGCGTGCGGGTCTACGTCGACGCCGTGGTCAACCACATGGCCGGCACCAACAACCCGGCCGGCACGCGCGGGTACGCCGGGACCGAGTTCTCCGGCTACAGCTACCCGGCCGTGCCCTACGGCAGCGGCGACTTCCACCGCCCCGGGGACAACTGCCCGACCGGCGGGGGCATCAGCGACTGGAACAACGAGGCCCAGGTGACCAGCTGCGAGCTGCTGTCCCTGTCCGACCTCTACACCGAGAAGGAAGCGGTCCGGAACACGATCGCCGGCTACCTGAACGACCTGATCGGGCTCGGCGTCGACGGCTTCCGGGTCGACGCGGTCAAACACGTCCGCAAGGATGACTTCGCCGCGATCCTCGGCAAGCTGAACAACACCGTCGCCGAGGGCAGACGCCCGTACGTGGCCCAGGAGATCTTCGACGGCGCCAGCAACCCGGCCCTGCAGGCCCGGGCGTTCACCGGCAACGGCGACGTGCTGGACTTCGCGTACGCCAAGGGCATCCGCTCGGCCTTCCAGGGCTCCATCGCCGCGCTGGCCAACGTGGCCAACTGGAACCTCGACGCGCCGAGCGCCAACGTCTTCGCCATGGTCACCAACCACGACCTGGAGCGCGACGGGGTGGTGCTGTCCTACAAGAACGGCACCGACTACGTGCTCGCCACCTACTTCGGGCTGGCCCACCCGCACGGCAGGCCCTCGGTCTACGACAGCTTCACCTGGACCGACCGCAACCAGTCACCGCCGCACGACGGCACCGGCCGGGTCACCGACACGGTCTGCGGCGCCGCCTGGACCTGCCTGAGCCGCACCACCGGCATCAAGGGCATGGTCGGCTGGGCGAACGCCGCCCGCCCGGTGAAGACCGTCTCCGACTTCACCACGGTGACCAGCAACGTGATCGGCTTCCACCGGGGTGACCGGGCCTGGATCGGCATCAACGACTCCGGTTCCGCCACCACCGCCACCTTCACCACCGGCCTGGCCGACGGCCGGTACTGCGACGTCATCTCGGGCGTCGCCACCGCCACCGGCTGCACCGGAGGCACGGTGACCGTCTCCGGCGGCCGGGCCACCGTGACCGTCCCGGCCAACGACGCCGTCGCGATCCACGTGGGGGCCCGGCCGGGCACGAACCCGTCGCCGACCGCGTCCCCGACCGCCTCGCCGACCGGCAACCCCACCGACCGGGTCGCCACCACGTTCACGGTCGCCGCGACCCCGGCGGCCGGCCAGGACGTGTACGTCGTGGGCAACGTCCCCGAGCTGGGCTCGTGGTCGCCGGCGAACGCCGTGAAGCTGGCCGCGCAGGGCGGCGGCAGCTACCGCGCCAGCGTCGACCTGCCCCGGTCGGCCACCGTGGAGTACAAGTTCGTCAAGGTGACCACCGGTGGGGCGGTCACCTGGGAGTCCGGCTCCAACCGGACCCTCACCACCCCGGCCGCCGGCACCTACGCGGTGACCGAGACGTTCCGGGGTGACACCGTCACCTCGACGGTGGCCGCCACGTTCGCCGTCACCGCCACCACCGCGTACGGCCAGAACGTCTTCGTCGTCGGCAACGTCCCGGCGCTGGGCGGGTGGAACCCGGCCGCGGCGGTCCCGCTCTCCCCGGCCGCCTACCCGGTGTGGCGGGCGACGGTCGAGCTGCCGCCGAACACGGCGGTCGAGTACAAGTACGTGAAGCGGAACCCGGACGGTTCGGTGACCTGGGAGTCCGGCGCGAACCGGACCTTCACCACACCGGGCGGCGGCACGCGCACCGCCACCGACACCTGGCGCTGAGCGCCGACGGCGGCCCGTCCCCGACTCCCGGGGACGGGCCGCGTCCGGCGGTCACGCCGGCACGAACGACCAGACCTGGGCCGGGTTGCCGAACCCGGTGCAGTGGTAGATCTGGACGGTCGCGCCGTCGGCGGAGGAGCCGCCGCGCACGTCCAGGCACCGGCCGCCGATCTGCGACCTGACCTGGTGCACCCCGCTGAACGAGTTCGGGTTGACCGTCCACTTCATGCTGGTCGTCCCGGTGCAGGCCCACTGCTGCAACGGCGTGCCGTCGGCGTTCACGCCGTTGCGGACGTCGAGGCACATGCCGCTGGACTGGTTGACGAACGTGTAGGTGCTCTGACCCACCGGGGACCAGCGCTGCACGGCCTGCCCGTCGCAGGTCCGCTGCACGACGAGCCCGCCCAGCGACGACGGGGCGCCGTACCGGTCCACCTCCAGGCACTTCCCGCTGCCGTAGTTGACGATCTGGTAGTGGCCGCCCGCCGCCTGCGCCGGCTGCCCGAGCGCCGCGGCGCCCAGCCCGGCGGCCAGCAGGCTCGCCGCCACCGCCCCGCCGACTCTGTTTCTGATCATCGTTGCGTCTCCCATCGGATCGGACCTCGCCTTCCCTCGCCGGGACCGGCGCACCCCGGGACGGTCCCCGTCGGTGCTCGTCCCCGGCTGGTGCAGACGCTAGGGAGCGCGGGACGCGCCCGGATCCGGGAACCTCCTAGTCGACGCGGGTCCCGGCACGGGGATGTCGGGTTCGCGTCGGCCCCGCCGGTCCGGAACGGATCAGCGTTAGCGTGCCTCCATGGGTGGTGCGACGGTTCCGACCCTCGCCGACGGCACGGCCCGGGACGGGCGGGAGGGCCTTCTCGGGCGGACCGACGAGTGCCGCCGCCTGGCCGCGTTGCTGGCCGACGCGAGCGACGGTCGTGGGGGAGCGCTGGTCGTCCGGGGCGCGGCGGGCGTCGGCAAGACGGCCCTGCTGGACCACTGCGCCGAGCGGGCCGACGGGATGCGGGTGCTGCGCGCCACCGGGGTGCCGTTCGAGGCCGACCTGCCGTTCTCCGCGCTGCACGAACTCGCCCGCCCGCTGCTCGACCGGCTGGACGGCCTGCCGGCCCAGCAGGCCGACGCGCTGCGTACCGTGTTCGCCGTCGACGGCGGGTCCCGCGCGGTCAACCGGCTGGCCGCGTACGTGGCGACGCTGACCCTGCTCACCGCGGCCGCCGAGGCGACGCCCGTGCTCTGCCTGGTCGACGACGCGCACTGGATCGACCCGGCCTCGGCCGAGGCGCTGCTGTTCACCGCGCGGCGGCTGCTCGCGGACCGCGTCGCGATCGTCTTCGCCACCCGCGACGTGCCCGGGTTCGACGGGCGCGGCGTGCCGGAGCTGCCGCTGACCGGCCTGGCGCCGGAGGCCGCCGTGCGGCTCGCCATGCGCGCGGGGCTGGACCGGCGGGTCGCCACCGAACTCGCGGTCGCCACCGCCGGCAACCCGCTCGCCCTGGTCGAGCTGCCGGTGACGCTGGCCGAGGAACGCCGGCACGGCTGGCTGCCGCTGGAGCAACCGCTGGTGCTGGCCGACCGGATCCGGACGAGCGTCCTGGCGCACGCCCGCGACCTGCCCGAGGCGACGTGGCGGGCCCTGGTCGTCTGCGCCGTGGCCGAGACCCCCGGGCTGGCGCTGCTGGACCAGGTGCTGACGGTGGACGGGCTGGGCCTGGACGCGCTCGACCGCGCCGTGGACGCCGGTCTGATCCGGGTCACGACCCGGGAGGTGACGTTCCGCCACCCCCTGATGCGGGCGGCGGTGCACTCGGCGGCCGGACCCGGGCGACGCCGGTCGGCGCACCTGGCGATCGCCTCGGTGCTGACCGGCCCGGAGACGGCCGACCGCCGGGCCTGGCACCTCGCCGCCGCGACGACCGGCCCGGACGAGCGGGTCGCCGCGCTGCTGGCCGGGTCGGCCGAGCGGGCACAGCGTCGCGGTGGTGTGGTGGCCGAGGCGCGGGCGTACGAGCGCTCGGCCCGCCTCACCCCGGACCCGGACGTCCGGGCGGGGCGCCTGATCGGGGCCGCCCGGGCCTGGACGAACGCGGGCGCGAGCCGGCACGCCGTGGCGCTCGGGGAGGAGGCGCTCGGACTCACCCGGCGGGTCGACCTGCGGTGCCGGATGACGCCGTTGCTCGCCCATCTCGCCCAGCAGCACGGCGACCTGACCGTGGTGGACGACGCGTACCTGGCCGAGGCGGAGGAGTGCGCGCGCACCGACCCGCTCGGCGCGGCCAAGATGATGAGCGCCGGGGTCAACCAGTTCTGGGCGCGACTCGACGTCACCGGCATGCTGCCGTTCTGCGAGCGCATCGTGGAACTGGCCGGAACCGCGCCGGGCACGCCCTGGCCGAAGGGGGCGATCCGGCTGGCCGCCGCGCAGGTGCTGGCCGGCCGGCCGGAGGGGGCCGGGTCGGCCCGCGACTGCGTCGCGGCCTGCGCGGGCCACGCCGACTGCTCGGCCGCGGAACTCGCGCAGGTGTTCTGCTGGCTCGGTGACCTGGACGCCGCGCGGGCGCTGCTGGAGCCGGAGATCGACCGGGCGCGCGCGGCCGACGACGTGTTCCTGCTGGCCTACGCCCTGCCGCGGCTCGCCGAACTCCGCTGGCGCGCCGGCGCGTTGCACGACGCGTACCGGGCCGCGACCGAGGCGGTCGGCATCGCCGAGCAGGTGGCCCTGCCGCTGCTGCGGGCGGAGGCGCTGGCCACCCTCGCCCTGGTGGAGGCGCTGCTCGGGGACGAGTCGGAGGCGCGGACGCACATCGACGACGCGCGGCGGTTGCTGCCGGCGGAGTTCGGGGAGGTCGAGGCCCGGCTCCGGTACGCCGCCGCGATGATGTCGGTCGTCGCGGCGCGGTGGGAGGAGGCCGTGACCGACCTGGAGTGGATCCGGTCCGCCCAGGCGCGGGGCGGGATCACCGCGCCGGGCTGGCTGCCGGTCGCCGGCGAGCTGGCCGAGGCGTACGCCTGGTTGTCCCGCCCGGAACGGCTTCGGGACCTGCCGGACGGCGGCCCGGCCGCCACGGCCCGGGTCGCCGGCCTGCTCGCCGCCGAGCCGGACCTGGACGTCGTCTTCCCGGCGGTGCTGGCGCGGTGCGACCCGACGGTCGTCCCGCTGGAGCGGGCCCGCACGCTGCTCTGCTACGGCCAGCGGCTGCGCCGGGCGAAGCGGCGACGGGACGCCCGGGTCCAGCTGCACGCCGCGCTGCGGCTGTTCGAGGCGGCCGGCGCGCAGGGGTGGGCCCGGCGGTGCCGCGTGGAGATCGACGCGACCGGCCGGGGCGCGCCGGCCCGCGACGACCGGACCGTCGACCGGTTGACCAGCCAGGAGCGGCAGATCGCCCTGCACGTCGCGGAGGGGCTGACCAACCGGGAGATCGCGACCCGGATCTTCCTGTCTCCCAAGACCGTCGAGTACCACCTCGGCAACGTCTACCGGAAGCTGCGGCTGCGCTCGCGTCCGGAGCTGATCCGCCACCTGTCCCGCCGGTCGACGTCCGAACCGGACTGACGACGGACCGTCGCCACCAGCGCGGCGGTCAGGCAGGCCGCCGCGGCGGCGAGCAGCGGGGGACGACCGCCGACGTGGACGGCCGCCGAGCCGAGCGGGATGGCCAGCGTGATCGGTCCGAACATCGCCGTGTTCGCGGTGCCGGACACCCGCCCGAGCACCGCCGCCGGAGTGTGCGTCTGCACGGCGGTGACGGCGGCGACCAGCGTCCAGGGCAGACCCACGCCGATCGCCACCGAGGCGGCGACCGTGGCCGGCCACCAGGGCAGGCACCGACCCAGGCAGCCGGCGGCGAAGAGGGCGGTGCCGGCGATCCCCACCCCGACCTCGCCCCAACGGCAGACGAGCCGGCCGACGGCCAGCCCGGCGAGCACGGAACCGGCGCCCTGGGCGCCGGCCAGCACGCCGAGGAACGTCGACGGCAGGGCCAGCTCGGTCACGACCACGGCGTAGAGCGGCGCGGTGGTGAAGCCGGACATCGCGATCGACACCGCGGCGAGCGCGACCGGTACGCGTACCGCCCGCCGCCGGAGAAGAACGGCGAGCCCGGCCCGCAGGCCGGGCCGGGGCTCGCCCGTCCGTGCGGGCGCCGGCGTCCGGCGCAACCGCAGGGCCGCGTAGAGCGCGGCGACGAGCACCGGCGTCGCGGCGCTGAACACGGCGACCGGGTGCCCGCCCCGCCAGGCGTACAGCCCGGCCCCCAGCAGCGGCGCGATCAGCTTCGTGCCCTCCTGGGCGCTGGAGCGCCAGCCGTTGACGTCGGCCAGGCGCGCGGGGTCCAGCGCCGCCGGCAGCAGCGCGGTCTCACCGGCGTCGATCAGCACGTACCCGACGCCGTACGCGAGCGAGACGACGAAGATCAGCCAGGCCTGGTCCGGGCTTCGGACGGTGAGCAGGCTGAGCAGGACGGCGGCCAGCGCGAGGTTCACCCCGATGACCAGCGGTCGCCGGGGCGCCCGGTCGAGCAGCCCGCCGAGCCACGGCCCGGCCAGCACCGGGGCGTAGACGCAGAGCCCGGCGAGCGCGGCCAGGCCGGTGGAGCCGGTCAGGTCGAGGATCCAGATGCCGGCGACCAGGGCCATGGCGCTGCTGCCGAGGCCGGACAGCAGGGAGATGGCCACGAACAGGACGGCGTTGCGACGCACGAGCCCTCCAGGGTTGAGCGGAGAAGGCTCATATCGTCCGGCGTTGAGTCATCCACTGGCAATGCTGTGGAGCAACGTCAACGATGCGTTGACAGCGCCGCCGCGAGGCGGCGGGTCGCCTCACGGGCGGGGCCGGCAGTCGCGGCCCGACGTCGGTCAGGTCGCCGACGAGGTACGCGGCGAGCGCGTACAGCGAACCCGGGGCGGCGGCGTCGAGGGCCGTGACGGTGGTGCGCCGGACCAGCGGCGCTCGGCGGAAACGGCCGTCCCACCCCCGGTCCGCCTCGATCCACCGGTGCAGGTCGGACACGGCGGCCCGCACCGCCGCGACGTCGGGGGCGCAGGCCCGGTCCCGCCGCGCCTGCCGCGACCGGCGCGCCGCCACGAGACGCTGCCGGCGCTGCTCGGCGGCCTGCCGGCTGCTCAGGCCCAACGCGCCGGCGATCTCGGCCCAGGTGGCCCCGTCGTGCCGGGCCCGGTCGATCAACTCCAGCTCCCGCTCGTCGAGCCGGGCCCGGGCCGCGGCGACCTCGGACAGGCGGGTCAGCTCCGGAGTCACCTGTCAACAGTACATTGACAGGTGACCGCCGCCGCTACTCCTCCGGTACGCCCGGGCCGACCTCGCCGTGGGCCAGGTGTGCGGCGTTGCGGTCGGCGTCGTGGGTGGCGTTCGCCTCCCCCTCGGCCGGGTCGGTGGTGCGCCGTCCCTCGGCGTCCTGGAACACCCGCCCGGTCTCCAGCGGGTCCTCCTGCTGCCGTCCGAACTGCTCGGGTTCCGTCATGACCGCCCAGTGCCCCCGGTGCGCCGGCACAAACCGGCCCGGGCCGGCCGGGGTTCATCGCTCGGGGGCCATTGGTCCCGGGTCCCGGGGCGCTCGGCCCCTGACGGTCCGACGCCGCGAGGGCCAGGCTGGGAGGGCGCCGACGCGCGGGGCACGGAACGACGTGAGGGTGATGCGGGTGAGCAACGGCGGGCCGGGCACAGTGACGACCACCGCGACCTCCCCGATCCCGCCGCCGGCGGCCGGGCTCACCTCCACCCGGGCCGCGGCCCGGCTGCGCGCCGAGGGGCCGAACACGGTCGCCCCGCCGCGCCGTCGTGGACCGGCCGGCCGCGTGTTGCGCCAACTCACCGACCCGCTGGTGGCGCTCCTGCTGGCCGCCGCCGTGGTGACCACCCTGCTTCGCGACTACCCCGACACCGCGGTGATCGTGCTGGTCGTCCTGATCAACACCGCGATCGGCGTGGTTCAGGAGATCCGCGCCGACCGGGCGGTGGCGGCCCTGGACCGGCTCGCCGCGCCGACCGCGCGGGTGGTCCGCGACGGCCGTGACCTCGTGCTGCCCGCCGCGGCGCTGGTCCGCGACGATCTCGTCCGGCTGGAGGCCGGTGACGTCGTGCCCGCCGACCTGCGCCTCACCGACGCGGCCCGGCTCAGCCTGGACGAGTCGGCGCTGACCGGCGAGTCGGTGCCGGTCGGGCGGTCGGCCGGCGAGGAGGCGAGCGCGGGCACCGTGGTGACCACCGGCCGGGCCACCGGCACCGTGCTGCGGACGGGCGCGTCCAGCGCGCTGGGCCGGATCAGCGCACTGGTCGCCGCCACCCGGCCGGCGCCCACCCCGCTGCAACGCCGGCTGGCCTCGCTCGGACGGGTCCTCGGCCTGACCGCGGTGGTCCTCTCCGCGTTGGTCTTCGCCCTCGGCGTGCTCGACGGGCGGCCGGTCGCGCAGATGGCGGTCACCGCGGTGAGTCTCGTGGTGGCGGCCGTCCCGGAGTCGCTGCCCGCCGTGGTCACGCTCGCGCTCGCCCTGGGCGCCCGCCGGATGGCCGGCAGCCGGGCCATCCCGCGACGCCTGCACGCGGTGGAGACGCTCGGCTCGGTCACCGTGATCGCCTCGGACAAGACCGGCACGCTCACCGAGGGCCGGATGGCGGTGCAGCAGGCGGTCACCGCCGGTCGTGCCCGGTACGCCGTCACCGGCACCGGCTACGCCCCCCACGGCGAGGTGCGCCACCGGGACGAGCCGGTGGACGCGCCGGACGAGCTGCGCCGGCTGGCCCGCGCGGGGCTGCTCTGCAACGACGCCACGCTGACGCCACCGACCGACGACCGGCCGGAGTGGTCCGCGATCGGCGACCCGCTGGAGGCGGCGCTGGTCGCGTTCGCGGCCCGGTGCGGGGTCGACCCGGAGACCACCCGCGACGCGTGGCCCCGGGTGGCGGAGCACCCCTTCGACCAGGAGCTGCGCCGGATGACCACGGTGCACCGCCGCGGCGACGGGCGGTACCTGGTGGTGTGCAAGGGTGCGCCCGAGAACGTGCTGACCACGCCGTTGACCGACGCCGACGCCGAGGAGCTGGCCGAGCTGACGGAGTCCGCGCGCCGGCTCGCCGCCGAGGGGCTGCGGGTGCTGGCGGTGGCCTCCGCCGTGGTCGACACCCCTCCCGACCCGGCCCGCCCGACCGGCCTGCGACCGCTGGGCCTGGTCGGGGTGGGTGACCCACTGCGTGTCCAGGCGCCGGGCATCGCCGCGGGCTTCGAGGAGGCCGGGATCCGGCTGGTGCTGATCACCGGAGACCACCCGGCGACCGCCGCGGCGATCGGCGGCCGGCTCGGGCTCTGGACCGACGGCGACCCGCTGGCCAACGGCGACGACGGCGACCCGGGCCGGGCCCATCCCGACACCCGGGTGTACGCGCGGACCCAGCCGGAGCAGAAGCTCGACATCATCGCCGGTCTGCAGTCGCGCGGACACGTCGTGGCGATGACCGGTGACGGCGTCAACGACGCCCCGGCGCTGCGGCGCGCGGACATCGGCGTGGCGATGGGGGGCGGCACCGAGGTGGCCCGACAGGCCGCCGACCTGGTGCTGGTCGACGACGACCTGACCACGGTGGCGACGGCGATCGGCGAGGGCCGCCGGATCTACGACAACATCCGTCGGTTCCTGCGCTACGCCCTCGCCGGCGGAGTGGCCGAGATCGCGGTGATGCTTCTCGGCCCGCTTCTGGGACTGCCCGTGCCGTTGCTGCCGGCGCAGATTCTCTGGATCAACCTGCTCACCCACGGTGTGCCCGGGGTGGCGCTGGGTGCCGAGCCGGCGGAGCCGGGCACGTTGCGACGCCACCCGCGCTCGCCCCAGGAGTCGGTGCTCGGCGGCGGGCTGGGCCGTGACGTGCTCGTCACCGGCGCGCTGATCGCCGCGGCGGCGCTCGGCGCCGGGGTGGCGGCCGCGTACGCGGACCGGCCGTGGCAGTCGGTGGTCTTCGTGGTGCTCGGCCTGTCCCAGCTCGGCGTGGCGCTGGCCGTCCGCGCGACCCGCTCGCCGGGTTCGTCGGACCGCAACCGCGCGCTGCCGCTCGCGGTCGCCGTCTCCGCCGCGCTCCAGGTGGCCGGCGTGCTGCTGCCGCCGCTGCGCGATCTGCTCGGCACCGCGCCGCTGGCCCTCCCCGACCTGCTCGGCTGCGCCGCGGTGGGTGTCCTGCCCGGGCTGCTGCTGCGGCTGACCCGCCGGTCCGGTTGACGATCGTGAAGGAGGTTGTCATGACGATCCATTCCGCGGACCCCGTCGTGGTCGGGGTGGACGGCTCCGCCACCGCCCTGGACGCGGTGCGGGTGGCCGCCCGCGAGGCGGCCTTCCGGCACCGGCCGCTGCGGGTGGTGCACGCGTTCATCTGGCCGCTGACCCGGGCGCCGCTCACCCCGGCGCCCGGTGCGCCCGCCGGAGCCGGGCTGCGCAACCAGGCCGAGCGGTGCGTCGCCGAGGCGGTCGCCGAGGCCGGCAAGGTCGCGCCGGACGTGCCGGTCACCGGCGTGGTGGTCGACGGCGCGCCGGCGGCGGTGCTGGTGGCGGAGTCACGGCGCGCGACGCTGATGGTGCTCGGCCATCGTGGCCTGGGCGGTTTCGCCGGCCTGCTGATCGGGTCGGTCACCCTCCAGGTGTCCGCCCGCGCCCACTGTCCGGTGCTGGTGACGCGCGGCGAGGCGCGGGCGGACGGCCCGGTCGTGGTGGGCGTGGACGGTTCGGCGCACTCCGGCGTCGCGGTGGGGTTCGCGTACGAGGAGGCCGCCCGCCGGGGCGCGCCGCTGGTCGTGGTGCACGCCTGGCTGTACCCGACCCCGATCGGGCCGGGCGACATCGTGCCCCTGGTCTACGACCCCGAGGCGCTGGCCGAGGAGTCGCGGCGGATCCTCGCCGAGGCCGTCGCCGGCTGGTCGGAGCGTTACCCGGACGTCGAGGTGCGGCAGCGGTCGGTGCGCGGCGCCCCGGCGCGGGTGCTGGTGGAGCAGTCGGCCTCGGCGCAGCTGGTGGTGGTCGGCGCGCACGGTCGGGGCGCGTTGGCCGGGCTGCTGCTCGGTTCGGTCAGCCACGCGGTGCTGCACCACGCGCACGCCCCGTTGGTGATCGCGCGGCACGCCGGGTAGCCGCCTCGACGGGGGATCTCAGCGCCGCATCGCCACGGGAAGCTGCGCCTGCTCGCGGTGGTCGCCGGCCAGGCGATCCGAGGTACGCGGTCAGCCCCGGCCGGCGTCGTCCGGCCCGCCCAGCCAGGCGCGTACGCCGGCGAGCGTGGCCGGCCCGTAGTCCTCGTCCACGCTGCGGGCCAGGTCGGCCACGGACACCGCGCGCAGCGCGTCGCGCCAGGCGGCGTCGGCGTCGGCCATGGCCCGGGCGATGGCGCACGGCCGGGTGCAGGCCTCGGGTGGGCTCGCCAGCGGCCCGCGCTGGCGGATCTCGGTGCAGACGAACGCGGGCTGGGCGCCGTCGACGGCGGTCACCACGTCGAGCACGGTGATCTGCTCCGCCGCCCGGGTGAGCACGTATCCGCCGGCCTTGCCCTGCACGGAGGTCACCAGGCCGGCGCGGGAGAGCGCCTGCAACTGCTTGGCCAGGTAGCTGCCGGAGACGTCGTGCAGCTCCGCCAGCCGCGCGGCCGGCACCGGCTGCGCGGCCGTGGTCAGCACCACGCAGCAGTGCAGGGCCCACTCGACCCCACCGGACAGCTTCACCCGCCCACCCCCTTGACTCGGACAAACTCTATCCGACTAATATCCCGGATATAACGTGTCCGAGTTTGAGGCCTCCTCGAACGGGAATCCGTCGTGCTTGAGCCACGTCGGGAAAGGCGGGAACCATGAAGATCGTCGTCATCGGTGGCACCGGTCTGATCGGGTCGCAGGTGGTCCGCGAACTGTCCGAGGCCGGGCACGACGCCGTGCCCGCGGCGCTCTCGACCGGCGTCGACCTGATCAGCGGCAAGGGGCTGGACGAGGTGCTGTCCGGGGCGGAGGTCGTGGTCAACGTGGCGAACTCGCCGACCTTCGACGAGGCGTCGCTGGAGTTCTTCCGCACCTCGATGGGCAACCTGCTCGCCGCCGGGCAGCGCGCCGGCGTCGGTCACCAGGTGGTGCTGTCGATCGTCGGCGTCGACCAGGTGCCGCAGCTGGACTACTACCGGGCGAAGACGCTGCAGGAGGAACTGCTCCGGGACAGCGGAACCCCCTGGTCGGTCGTGCGCGCCACCCAGTTCTTCGAGTTCGTCGACGCGATCCTGTCCTGGACCTCCGACGACAGCACGGTGCGGCTGCCGGCCACCCCGGTGCAGCCGATGGCCGCCGCCGACGTGGTCGCCGCGGTCGTCGACGTCGCCACCGGCGCGCCGCTCAACGCCATCCGCAACGTCGGCGGCCCGGACGCCTTCACCCTCGACGAGCTGGGCCGGGTCACCCTGGCCGCGCGGCACGACGACCGGAACGTGGTGGTCGACGACTCGGCCGGCATGTTCGCCGCCGTCGACGGCGACGTCCTCGTCCCGGGCCCGGACGCCCGACTCGCGCCCACCCACTACGCGGACTGGCTGCGCTCGTCCCGCTGACCGCCGAGCCGGGCACGGGGCCGCTCCACCTCGCCGGGACGGCGGCGCCGGACGCGCCGGTACGCCGCCCGCCCGGCCCAGGTGGGCGGCTCGGTCAGCCGCTCTTGACGGTGGTGAGGTCGGCCAGCCCGGAGATGGTCAGGAGGGGCTCCAGCAGCGGGCCGGCGATCAGCGCGATCCGCTCCGCGTGGGGGAACAGCGCGGCCAGCCCCGCGCTGTCGAGATACTCCACGCCGGTGAGGTCCACGACGAGGGGATCCCCGTCGGGCCGAACCGCGTCGCCGAGCGCGTCGGCGAACGAGGCCGCGTTGCTCATGTCGATCTCGCCCACGGCGGTCAGCACGCGGGTGCCGTCGGGCCGGCTGCCGGTGGTGAGGGTGAGGGCCGTGCTCATCGGATGATCCTTGCCTGCATGTGGACGGTGGTGCCGCCGGCTCCGGGGGTGACCGTGATGGTGTCCATCAACGCGCGCATGAGCACGAGACCCCGCCCACGGTGCGGGTCGGCCGGCCGGTTCTGGTCGCGCCAGTGGCCGCTGTCGGTGACGCTCAGGCGCAGGGCGTCCGCGGTGGCGGCGGCGCGCAACCGGATCCGGCCGCCGGGGCTGTCCCGGTGGCCGTGTTCGATGGCGTTGGCGCATGCCTCGCCGGCGGCCACCAGCACGTTGTAGGCGCTGGCGGGGGCCAGCCCGCACCGGTCCAGCCACCCGCGCAACGCGGTGCGCACCTCGGCCAGCCGGGACGACTCGGCCGGGAAGTCCAGCTCCAGTGGGCCGGGGTGACGGTAGAGCAGCAGAGCCACGTCGTCGGCGTACCCGCCTTCCGGGGTGAGCTGGTCCATCACCTCGGTGGCGAGGTCCTCGACCGGGGTGCCGCGGCCCTGCTGGATCGCGGCGGTGGCATGGGCGATGCCGACGGTCAGCGGCTGGCGCCGGCGCTCCACCAGGCCGTCGGTGTAGAGCATGAGGGTGGCCCGGGCCGGCACGGTGGCCTCGGCCTCGGGGCGTTCGAGTCCCGGGCGGACGGCCAGCGGCCGGGACCGGCCCTGGTCGAGCAGTTGTGAGGTGCCGTCGGGGCGCACCACGATGGCCGGCGGGTGCCCCGCGCTGGAGTAGCGCAACCGCCCGGTGGCCGGGTCGAGCACGCCGCAGAAGACCGTGGCGCAGGACGCCCCGGGCAGCAGCGCGGCGAACCGGTCCAGGGCCGCCAGCGCCTGGGCGGGGCTGGCGTCCTGCAGCAGCAGGGCCCGGCAGGCGCTGCGCAACTGCCCCATCACCGTGGCGGCCCGCAGGCCGTGGCCGACGCAGTCGCCGACCACGATCGCGATCCGGCCGTCCGGCAGTTCGACGGTGTCGTACCAGTCGCCGCCGACCTTGAGCGGGAGCGTGGCGGGGGAGTAGCGCACGGCGAAGCCGGCCGGCAGTTGCGCCGGGCCGAGGATCGCCCGCTGCAGGGCCAGTGCGGTCTCACGCTGCTGGTCGATCTGGTGCACCCGGTGCAGGCCCTGACCGATGTGGCCGGCGAGTAGCGCCAGCAGCGTCTGGTCCTGTTCGGTGAAGGGCCGCTTCTCGCCCAGGTCGATCCAGATCGCCATGGTGCCGTCCGGGTGCTCGACCGCGATGCCGGCGCCGTGCGTCCGTGTCGCCACCGGGGTCAGCAGCGGTGTGTCCCGCAGCGCGACCAGAGCCTGTCGACGCGCGTCCGGCAGCGAGTCCCAGCGCAGCGCCGCGTCGGTGGCGGTGACGACCGGGGTCGGGGCCTCGCCGAACACGGCCGTGACCACGCCGGTGGCGCGCCACAGTCGGCGCAGCTCGTCCAGGACGCTGTGCAGGGCGTCGGGCAGGTCCTCCGCCTGGGACAGCCGCATGCCCAGCCCGGCGAGGGCGGTCTCCCGCTGCACCGCGTAGTGCTCGGCGGTGACGTCGCGGAACGTGCCCACGATCATCCGCCGGCCGGTGTCGGGGTCGTCGACCTGGTTGAACGAGGCGGCGATCCAGAGCCGGTGCCCGTTACGGTGGGTCACCGGCACGGTGTAGGTGCCCTGGTTCTGGCCGATCAGCACCGAGAACGCCGCCGCCACCTGGCGGTGCGCCTCCGGCTCGGCCTCCGGGTCCGGCCACCACGGCTGCACCGGGGGGTAGGGGAGTCCCTCGGGTCCATAGCCGAGGATGTCGGTGAACGCGGCGTTGATCTCCACCACCGCGCCGTCCTCGTCGCAGACGAAGAACGCCTCCTGCAACGAGTCGACCAGGGCGGTGCGCCAGCGCGCGTGGTGGTTGCGCAGCCGGGCCAGCTCCACGTTGGCCCGGACCCGGGCCAGCAGCTCGGCCGCCGGGAAGGGCTTGACCAGGTAGTCGTCGGCGCCGGCCTCCAGCCCCTCGATGGAGGCCTCCTGCCCGGCGCGGGCGGAGAGCAGCAGCACCGGAGTGCCGGCGGTGCGCGGATCGGTACGCAGCGCGGCGACCAGTTGCAGACCGTCGAGGCGGGGCATCATGACGTCGCTGACCACCAGGTCCGGCGTCCGGGTACGCGCGGCCTCCAGCGCCGCCTGACCGTCGGCGACGGCCTCCACCCGGTGCCCGGCGGAGCGCAGCAGGCGGGTCAGGTACTCACGCATGTCGGCGTTGTCGTCGGCGACCAGGATCCGGGCCGGCGCGCCGCCGGGCAGCGGCGTGACCGGCCCGTCGACCGGGGCCGCGTCGCCCGGGGTCATGTCGGAGAGGTCACCGGGCAGCCAGCGCAACGCCTCCTGCACGAACGGCTCGGCCGACGCCGCGACCCGGCCGGTGCCCGCGGGCGCGAGCGCGTCGGCGGGCAGGTGGGTGACCCCGAACGGCAGTCGGACCGTGAAGCAGGTGCCCTGCCGCACGGTGCTGCTGGCGGTGATGGTGCCACCGTGCAGCCCGACCAGCTCCTTGACCAGGGCCAACCCGATTCCACTGCCCTCGTCGGAGCGGGAGCGGGCGTTCTCGATCCGGTGGAAGCGCTCGAACAGGCGCGGAAGCTCGTCCTCCGCGACGCCGATGCCGGTGTCGGACACGCGCAGGACGGCCTGCCCGTCCTCCGCCCGCAGCTCCACCCGCACGCTGCCGTCGAAGGTGAACTTCAGGGCGTTGCTGAGCAGGTTGAGCACGACCTTCTCCCACATGCCCGGGTCGATGTGCACCGGGCCGGGCAGGGGCGGGCAGTCGACCTCGAAGGTCAGGCCGGCACGTTCGATCGCCGAGCGGAAGACGCTGGCCAGGTCGGCGGTGACCGCGGCCAGGTCCACCGGTTCGTAGCGGGCCTGCATCCGGCCGGCCTCGATCCGGGAGAAGTCGAGCAGGCTGTTGACCAGCCGGCCCAGGCGCAGCCCGTTGCGGCGGACGACCTCCAGCTCCTCGCGGATCCGCGGGTCGGCGTCCTGCATGAGGCCGCGCAGCTCGTCCACCGGCCCCATGATCAGGGTCAGCGGGGTGCGGAACTCGTGGCTGATGTTGGAGAAGAAGGCGGTCTTGGCCCGGTCCAGCTCGGCCAGCTCCTCGGCCCGACGCTGCTGCGCCTGGTAGCTGCGGGCGCTGGCGATGCCGGTCGCCACGTGGCCGGCGGCCAGCTCCACGAACCCGCGGTAGCCGTCGTCCAGGGCCCGGTAGCGGTTCAGCCCGGCCACGAGGAACCCGTAGGGCGCCGCGCCCTGCTGCCGCAGCGGCACCAGCAGCGCCTCGGTCGGCGGATCGGGCCACGCGCCCGCGGGCAGGTCGGCGAAGGCGGGGCCGTCGAGCGGTACCCGTACCGCCTCACCCTCGGTCAGGGCCCGCACCGGCCAGACCGACGCCGGGTCGGCCGGCGACAGCGCCGCCGGCGCCGCCGGGTGGCCCGCGGCCAGGCCGGTCGCCTCCACCAGCCGCGCGTCACCGTCGGCACCGAACAGGTACGTCAGCGCGAACGGCAGGTCCTGCCGGTTGCGCCCCAACTGGCGGTTGGCGAAGGCCAGCGTCTCCTGCTCGGTGCGGACCACGCTCGGGTCGGAGCCGAGGTCGCGCAGCGTGGCCATCCGGCGTTCGCCGATCACCCGCTCGGTGTCCTCGCTGACCACGCAGAGCATGCCGACCAGGGTGCCGTCGTCGTTGCGCAGGGGGCTGTAGGAGAACGTGTGGTAGGTCTCCTCGCGGTAGCCGGCGCGCTCCAGGAACAGCAGGAGCCCCTCGTCCCAGGTCGCCGCGCCGGTGCGCAGCACGGTGTCGATGCGGGGGCCGATGTCGTCCCAGATCTCCGCCCACACCTCGTCGGCCGGTCGGCCCAACGCCCACGGGTACTTGCGGCCCAGCGTGTCCCGGCGGTAGGCGGCGTTGCAGAAGAAGGTCAGCTCGGGGCCCCAGGCCATCCACATCGGGAAGCGGGAGGACAGCAGGATCCGCACCGCGGTGCGCAGGCTCTGCGGCCACTCCTCCGGCGGCCCGAGCGGGTGCGCCGACCAGTCGACCCGGGCCAGGTCGGGACCGATCTCGCCGTCGACGGCGAACACGTCGGCACGCGTACGCGGGTCGGTGTCAGCGCCGGTCATCGCCCGAGTCTCCCTCACTACGCGTGATCCTGCTCGTCCGGGTCGCCTCGCCGCGGCCCCCGTGATCCGCTCTTGCCCCGGCACGGTCCCCGCCATTCCGCCCACGCGGAAACGAGAGCGAGTTCACGCACCATCGCTTTACCGACAAATAGGGGATATCGGGACGGTTCGAGCCGACGGAGTCGGCGGGGACGTGTCGGCCGCGGCCGAGAGCAGGGTCGGGGCGCGCGTGCGGCTCCCGACCGGCAGCCGAGCCGCGTGTGGCACCTGACCGGCCGGGCGCGTCCCGAGCCGGACACGACCGGAGGCAGCCGGACATGGCAAAGGCAGGGAGACAACTCCCTGCCACTTCTAACGTATATCGCACCCGGGGGCTTGCCGCAAGACCCCGGTCATGCCGCAGAATCGTCGGCCGGACGCGGCTGAGCTGGGAAAACGGGGGAGCGGCGATGACCGGACAGTTTGTGGTGGGCCTCGACGCGGTCGACGGGACGCAGGTCGCCGTCGTCGGCGGAAAGGGCGCGCACCTGGGCGCCTTGTCGCGCGTCGACGGCGTGCGGGTGCCCGCCGGTTTCTGCGTGACGACGGACGCCTTCCGGCGGGTGACGGCCGAGACGCCGTCCCTCACCGACCGGCTCGACCGGCTCACCCGGCTGCGGCCGGAGGACCGGGAGGCGATCCGGTCGCTCAGCGCGGAGATCCGTCGCGCGATCGAGGACGTCGCCGTGCCCGGGGACGTCGCCGCGGAGATCACCCGGGCGCTGGCCGGCCTCGGCTCCGACGCCGCCTACGCCGTACGTTCCAGCGCCACGGCGGAGGACCGGGCGACGGCCTCGTTCGCGGGCCAGCAGGACACCTACCTGAACGTGCGGGGTCCGGCCGACATCCTCCGGCACGTCAGCCGGTGCTGGGCCTCGCTGTTCAGCGAGCGGGCGGTGACCTACCGCCGGCGCAACGGCGTCGACGACCGGAGCGTGCGGATGGCCGTGGTCGTGCAGCGGATGGTGTTCCCCGACGCCGCCGGCATCATGTTCACGGCCGACCCGGTCACCGGCAACCGCCGGGTCGCCACCGTGGACGCCGGGTTCGGCCTCGGCGAGGCGCTGGTCTCGGGGCTGGTGGACCCGGACGTGTTCACCGTCCGCGACGACCAGATCGTGGCCCGCAGGATCGCCGCCAAGCGGCGCGCCGTCCACGCCCTGCCCGGCGGCGGGACCCGGGAGGAGGAGGTCGACCCGGCGCGGCAGGAGCAGCCCGCGCTCACCGACGAGCAGGTCGTCCGGCTCGTGCGGCTGGGCCGGCGGATCGAGGCCGGCTTCGGGCGTCCTCAGGACATCGAGTGGGGGCTGGTCGACGACGACTTCCACATCCTCCAGAGCCGACCGATCACGACGCTGTTCCCGCTACCGGCCGTCGACGACGGCGAGAGCCACGTCTACCTGTCGGTCGGCCATCAGCAGATGATGACCGACGCGATGAAGCCGCTGGGCCTGTCGATGTGGCGGCGCACCGCCATGGCACCGATGCACGAGGCCGGCGGTCGGCTGTTCGTCGACGCCACCCGGCACCTGGCCACGCCGGCGGGCCGGGCCGCCTTCCTCGGCCTGATGAGCCGGTCCGACCCGCTGACCCGGGACGCGCTGGAGACGGTCCTGGAGCGCGGGGACATCGGGTCGACGTCGCCGGAGGACAGCCCCGCCGGGCCGCCGTTCGGCGGTCCGCCGGCGGCGGTGGAGACCGACCCGGCCGTCGTCACCGCGCTCGTCGAGCGCAGCCGCGCCAGCATCGCCGCGCTGCGCCGCGACATCCGCGCCCGGTCCGGGCCGGAGCTGTTCGACTTCCTGGAGGAGGAGGCGTTCGTCGAGCACAAGCGGGTCCTCGCCGATCCGGTGAACGTGCAGGCGATCATGGCGGGCATGGAGGCCACCTGGTGGCTCAACGACAAGCTGGGGGAGTGGCTGGGCGAGACGAACGCGGCCGACACGCTGACCCTCTCCGCGCCCGGGAACGTCACCTCGGAGATGGGGCTGGCGCTGCTCGACGTCGCCGACGTGATCCGCCCGCATCCCGAGGTGGTGGCGTTCCTGCGGGGAGTCGACGGTGACGACGACTTCCTGGACGAACTGCCGGGACTGCCGGGCGGCACGGAGGCGCGCGAGGCGATCGGGGCGTACCTCGACCGGTACGGCATGCGGTGCGTCGGCGAGATCGACATCACCCGGCCACGGTGGAGCGAGCGTCCGGCCACCCTCGTGCCGCTGATCCTCGACCACGTGCGGAACTTCGCCCCGGGTGAGGCCGCGCGGCGCTTCGAGCAGGGGCGGCAGGCGGCGGATCGCAAGGCCCGGGAGGTGCTGACCCGGCTGCGGGCCCGGCCGGACGGGGAGGCCAGGGCCGACGAGACCCGCCGCATGATCGACCGGGTCCGGACCTTCATCGGTTACCGGGAGTACCCGAAGTACGACATCGTCAGCCGCTACTTCCTCTACAAGCAGGCGTTGACGGCGGAGGCCGACCGGCTCGTCCGGGACGGGGTGCTCACCGACCCGGAGGACGTCTTCTTCCTCACGCTCGCGGAGTTCCGCGACGTGGTGCGCACGCACCGGATCGACGGGCGACTCGTCCGCGAGCGCCGGGACGCCTACCGGTGGCACCGGACCCTGACGCCGCCCCGGGTGCTCACCTCCGACGGCGAGGCGCTCACCGGGGCGTACCGGCGCGACGACGTGCCCGCCGGAGCGCTGGTCGGGCTGCCGGTCTCGCACGGGACCGTCGAGGGGCGGGCCCGGGTCGTCCTGGACCTGGCCCGCGCCGAGCTCGAACCGGGCGACATCCTGGTCACCACGCACACGGATCCCAGCTGGACACCCCTGTTCGTCGCCGTCGCCGGCCTGGTGACGGAGGTCGGCGGCCAGATGACCCACGGTGCGGTGATCGCCCGCGAGTACGGCCTGCCGGCCGTGGTGAACGTGCCGGACGCCACCCGCCTGATCCGGGACGGGCAGCGGATCCGGGTGCACGGCTCCGGCGGCTACGTCGAGCTGCTGCCCTGACCGGCCCGGACGGTCCGGGCGTCGACCACCCGGCGGGGATGCGTTCCCGCACCCCGCCGGCGAAGACGTCGCGCGATTCGAGCGGCGTCGAGTAGACGTACCCGATCGGCAGTCGAACACCACGGCGGCGGCTGGCATGCTCGAGGCACAGGTCGGAACGGACGGGAGGCGTGATGCGCATCGGGGAGCTGTCGGCACGCACCGGGGTCAGTGCCCGGTCGATCCGGTACTACGAGCAGCAGGGCCTGCTCGCGGCCGTACGCAACGCCGGCGGACAGCGGGTGTTCGCGGAGTCGGCGGTCGAGCGGGTCGACCTCATCCGGCGGCTCTTCGACGCCGGGTTGAGCAGCCGGCGGATGTCCGAGCTGCTGCCCTGCGTCACCAATCCCGACATCCGCACCGGGTGGCTCACCGACCGGCTGCGCGAGGAGCGGTCCCGGATGGTCGCCGAGATGGCCCGTCTCGCGCACGCCGTGTCGGTGCTCGACGACGTGGTCGCCGACATGACCGTCCCCGGGGAGGCCGCGACACCGGCCGCCTGAACGGGCTTGCCCCTGACACCGGTGTCACCTCCTACGGTCGGGCCATGACCGCAACCGTCGACACCGTTTCACCGGTGGCCGCCCTGCTCGAACCCGCCACCGTCGCCGGGATGCCGCTGAGATCGCGAATCGTCATGGCCCCGATGACCCGCAACCGCGCGCCCGGCGGGGTGCCCGCCCCGGAGGCGGCCGACTACTACCGGCGGCGCGCCGAGCAGGGCATCGGGCTGATCGTCACCGAGGGCGTCCTGGTGGACCACCCCAGCGCCGGCCACGAGGACACGGTGCCGAGGCTGACGCCCGGCCCGGCCGAGGCCGGCTGGCGGCGCGTGGTCGAGGCGGTCCACGCCGCCGGCGGCCGGATCGCCGCCCAGCTGTGGCACCTGGGCAGCCTGCGCGAGCCGGTGGACGGCCGCCCGGCGTGGACGCCGTCCGGCGTGCCGGAACCGGGGCGGCCGGCCGCCTGCGCGATGACGCTCTCCGACGCCGACGAGCTGCTGGCGGCGTACGCGGCCGCGGCGCGGGCGGCCGGCCGGGTCGGCTTCGACGCCGTGGAGATCCACGCCGCGCACGGGTACCTGCTGGACGAGTTCCTCTGGCCGTACACCAACCGGCGGACCGACCGGTACGGCGGCTCACCGGCGCGGCGGGCGGCCTTCCCGGCCGAGGTCGTGCGCGCGGTGCGCGAACAGTTTTCGGCGGACCGTCCGGTGATCGTGCGGTTCTCGCAGTTCAAGGAGCGCGCCTTCGACGCCCGCATCGCCGAGACCCCGGCCGAGCTGGCGGAGATCCTCACCGCGTTCGCGGACGCGGGCGCGGGCGTCCTGCACGCCTCGCAGCGCCGGTTCTGGCAGCCGGCGTTCGCCGGCTCGGCGCTGAACCTGGCCGGTTGGGCGAAACGGCTCACCGGCCTGCCGTCGATCACCGTGGGCTCGGTGGGACTGACCCGCGAGTTCCTGCGTCCGGGTGGCCCGGAATCGGTCTCCGGCCTCGCGAGCCGGCTGGTCGGCGGGGAGTTCGACCTGGTCGCCGTGGGTCGCGCGCTGCTCGGCAACCCGGCCTGGGCGACACTCGCGGCGACCGGCCGCCTGGCGGAGATCGCGGACTACCGCAAGGCGCACGAGGACGTGTATCCCTAGCCCGCCGGGCTTGACGGGGCGGATGTTATCGCTCACAGTCGATGGCAGGGCAGGAGCACCGCAGGGCTCACCGGGCGAGCCGTGCTGGTCGGACCTCGACACCACCGCCGGAAACGGGTCGAGGCGTCGCATCACCACCGTCGCAATCCCGGAAGAGGAATCCGTATGAGACCAACGAGAGCCCTGCTGTCCACCGGCCTGCTGGCCGGCGCGCTGGCGGCCGGCATGGCGGTGGCGCTGGCCCCCGCCGCCGACGCCGGCACGACGCTGCGCGCGGCGGCGGCCGAGAAGGGCCGCTACTTCGGCGCCGCGGTCGCCACCGGCAAACTGTCCGACAGCACGTACTCGACCGTCCTGAACCGCGAGTTCAACTCCGTGGTGGCCGAGAACGAGATGAAGTGGGACGCCACCGAGCCCCAGCAGGGGCGGTTCAGCTACACCGGCGGTGACCGGCTGGTCAGCCACGCCCGGGCCAACGGCATGAGCGTGCGCGGTCACACGCTGCTCTGGCACGCGCAGCAGCCGAGCTGGGCGCAGGGGCTGTCCGGCAGCGCGTTGCGCAACGCGGCGATCAACCACGTCACCCAGGTGGCCACCCACTTCCGGGGCCAGATCTACGCCTGGGACGTGGTGAACGAGGCGTTCGCCGACGGCGGCTCCGGCGGGCGCCGGGACTCCAACCTCCAGCGCACCGGCAACGACTGGATCGAGGCGGCCTTCCGGGCCGCGCGGGCCGCCGACCCGGGCGCGAAGCTCTGCTACAACGACTACAACACCGACGGGATCAACGCGAAGTCGACAGGCGTCTACAACATGGTCCGCGACTTCAGGTCCCGGGGCGTGCCGATCGACTGCGTCGGCTTCCAGTCGCACCTGGGCACCACGATCCCGGGTGACTACCAGGCCAACCTCCAGCGCTTCGCCGACCTGGGCGTGGACGTGCAGATCACCGAGCTGGACGTGACGACCGGCGGCAACCAGGCGAACATCTACGGCACGGTCACCCGCGCCTGCCTCGCCGTGTCGCGGTGCACCGGCATCACGGTGTGGGGAGTGCGTGACTGCGACTCGTGGCGCGGTTCGGACAACGCGCTGCTGTTCGACTGTGCCGGGAACAAGAAGGCCGCGTACACCTCGGTGCTCAACGCGCTCAACGCCGGCGGGACCACCACCCCGCCGCCGAACACCACGTCGCCGCCGCCCACCACCACCTCGCCGCCGCCGACGCAGGGCGGGTGCTCGGCGTCGGTGTCGCTGAACTCGTGGACCGGCGGGTTCGTGGCCACGGTCCGGGTGACCGCCGGTTCGGGTGGCACCCGGGGCTGGACGGTCACCATGACGCTGCCCGGTAGCGCGAGCGTCACCAACACGTGGAGCGCCACGGCCAGCGGCAGCACGGGCACGGTCCGGTTCGCCAATGTGGACTACAACGGCCAGCTCGGCGCCGGGCAGAGCACGGAGTTCGGGTTCCAGGGCAACGGCAGCGGTTCGGGCATGACGCCCACCTGCGCCGCCGCCTGACCACCCGCCGAAGGGGCGGCGCGACGACCCTCGCGCCGCCCCTTCGCGGTGCCGCTCGCCGCCGCCCGCGTCGACTCCTGTTACGAGACCGAGACATATGCGTTTCGTCCGATCGGTTGACGCTGCAACTTGTGAGCGTTAACACTCCGGAGGGGATACCGGTGCGGTTCCGGCAGTGGAGGGGAGATGAGGCTCGTGCGCAGACGTTTTCTGGCCGCTCTGGGCGGCGTGGCGATCGCGGTCAGCCTGGCCGCGTGCAGTGGAGAGGGCGCGGGAGGCGGCGGGGACACCAAGGGGGCCGAGCCCGGTGACCTCACCATCGGCGTGTCGATGCCGACGCAGACCTCCGAGCGGTGGATCGCCGACGGCAACTCGGTGAAGGAGAAGTTGCAGGCCAAGGGCTACAAAGTGGACCTGCAGTACGCCGGGGACGAGATCCCCACCCAGTCGCAGCAGATCGATCAGATGATCACCCAGGGCGCGGACGTGCTGGTCATCGCCGCGATCGACGGCACCGCGCTCAGCGGCCAGCTCCAGGCGGCGGCCAACGCGAAGATCCCGGTCATCTCCTACGACCGGCTCATCCGCAACAGCCCGAACGTCGACTTCTACGTCAGCTTCGACAACTACAAGGTCGGCGTGGCGCAGGCCAACGCGCTGCTGGTCGGTCTCGGGCTGCAGAACAAGGACGGCTCGAAGGGCTCCGCCGCCGGTCCGTTCAACATCGAGCTGTTCGCCGGCTCCCTGGACGACAACAACGCCCACTTCTTCTTCAGCGGCGCCATGGACACGCTCAAGCCGTACCTGGACGCCGGCACGCTGAAGGTGAAGTCCGGCCAGACGAAGATCGAGCAGGTGGCCATCCTGCGCTGGCAGCAGGAGACCGCGCAGAAACGGATGGAGGATCTGCTCACCTCCAGCTACAACGACGGCGGCAAGGTCGACGGGGTGCTGTCGCCGTTCGACGGCCTGTCCCGGGGCATCATCACCGCCCTGCAGAACGCCGGCTACCGCGGCGGCGCCAAGAAGATGCCGGTCGTCACCGGCCAGGACGCCGAGGTCGCCTCGGTCAAGCTGATCAACGACGGCGTGCAGAGCTCGACCGTCTTCAAGGACACCCGCCTGCTGGCCGACCAGGCCGTGGTCGCCGCCGAGGCGTTCCTCAAGAAGGAGCAGCCCAAGGCGAACGACACCAAGACGTACGACAACGGGGTCAAGGTCGTGCCGTCGTTCCTGCTGCCGGTGCAGACCGTCTACAAGGACGACATCCAGTCGGTGCTGATCGACTCCGGCTACCTGACGGCCCAGGAGGTCGCCGCCGGACGAGCCGGGTGACCGCCCGGCGGGCCCGGGGCGGACGCCGCCGCCGGGCCCGCCAGCAGCGGACCCGACGGCCACGACCAGGACGGTTGCCATGAGCGATCACATCCTCGACATGCGGAACATCACGAAGACCTTTCCCGGGGTGGCGGCGCTCCAGGACGTCTCGCTCGCCGTGCGGCGCGGCGAGATCCACGCGATCTGCGGCGAGAACGGCGCCGGCAAGTCCACCCTGATGAAGGTGCTGTCCGGGGTGTACCCGACCGGCAGCTACGACGGGGAGATCGTCTTCGACGGCGAGCCGGTCGACTTCCGCGGGATCCGGGACAGCGAGTCCTGCGGCATCGTGATCATCCACCAGGAACTGGCGCTGGTGCCGTACCTGTCGATCGCCGAGAACATCTTCCTCGGCAACGAGCGCCGGGGCCGCGGCGGGCTCATCGACTGGCACCGGACCAACGCCGAGGCGGCGGCGCTGCTGCGCGAGGTCGGGTTGCACGAGAACCCGGTCACCCCGGTGGTCCAGCTCGGGGTGGGCAAGCAGCAACTGGTCGAGATCGCCAAGGCGCTGTCCAAGAAGGTGCGACTGCTCATCCTGGACGAGCCGACCGCGGCACTCAACGACGTCGACTCGGCACACCTGCTGGACCTGATGCGCCGGCTCCGCGACCAGGGCATCACCTGCATCATGATCTCGCACAAGCTGGGTGAGATCACGGCGGTCGCCGACTCCACCACGGTGATCCGGGACGGTCGGACGGTCGAGACGCTCGACATGCGCGACGGCGCCGTGACGCAGGAGCGGATCATCCGCGGCATGGTCGGGCGCGACCTGTCCGCGTTCTACCCACCCCGGTCGGTGACGCCCGGGGCCGAGGTGCTGCGGATCGAGGACTGGACGGTGCGTCATCCGACCCAGGACCGGCTGGTGGTCGACCGGGCCTCGCTCTCCGTGCGCGCCGGCGAGGTGGTCGGCATCGCCGGCCTGATGGGCGCCGGCCGCACCGAACTGGCGATGAGCGTGTTCGGCCGCGCGTACGGGCGGGAGATCAGCGGACGGCTCTACGTCAACGGCCGCCAGGTGCGGGTCCGGACGGTGGCCGAGGCCATCGCGAACGGCATCGCCTACGCCACCGAGGACCGCAAGCACTACGGCCTGAACCTGATCGACGACGTGCGCGGCAACATCTCGGCCGCCGCTCTCGGCAAGCTGGCCCGGCACGGCTGGATCGACGGCAACCGGGAGATCGACGTCGCCGAGCGGGGGCGGCGCGACATGAACATCAAGACGCCGACGGTGATGGCGTCGGTGGGCAAGCTCTCCGGTGGCAACCAGCAGAAGGTCGTGCTGGCGAAGTGGCTGTTCACCGACCCCGACGTGTTGATCCTGGACGAACCGACCCGGGGCATCGACGTGGGAGCGAAGTTCGAGATCTACACGATCGTCAACCGCCTGGTGGCGGACGGGAAGGCCGTCGTCGTCATCTCCTCCGAGCTGCCCGAGCTGCTGGGCATGTGCGACCGCATCTACACCCTGGCGGCCGGTCGGATCACCGGCGAGCTGCCGGTGGGCGAGGCCACCCAGGAGAACCTGATGGAACTCATGACCAAGGACAGGGATCGCGTCGGATGACCAGCACGAAGCCCTCCAGCTCCCCGAAGGTGGCCGCGCCCGACGCCGGGGCGACCGCCACCCTGCACACCGGGACCAGCGACCCCCGCACGCTGATCCTCGGCAACCTGCGCCAGAGCGGCATCTACATCGCCCTGGTGGTGATCGTCGCGCTGTTCGCGGTCCTCACCGACGGCGTCTCGCTCAGCCCGGGCAACATCACCAACATCGTGCTCCAGTACTCCTACATCCTGGTGCTCGCGATCGGCATGGTCATCGTGATCATCGGCGGGCACATCGACCTGTCCGTGGGGTCGGTGGTGGCGCTCACCGGCGCGGTCTCGGCGGTGCTCGTCATCCGGGAGGGCCTGCCCTGGTGGGCGGGCGTCCTCGCCGCGCTCGCCGTGGGCGTCGCGGTGGGCGCGTGGCACGGCCTCTGGGTCGCGTACGCCGGGATCCCGGCCTTCATCGTCACCCTGGCCGGCATGCTGCTGTTCCGCGGGCTGACGCTGCGGGTGCTGGACAACATCTCGCTCTCGCCCTTCCCGGAGGAATACCAGCGGGTGGCCGCCGGGTTCCTCAACGGGCTTCTCGGCGGGCAGGGGTTCGACGCGTTCACGCTGTTCATCGGCGCCTTCGCGGTGGTCGGTTACGCCGCCAGCGTCTTCCGCACCCGGGTGGCCCGGGTGCGGCACGAACAGCCGGTCGAGTCGTTCCCGCTGTTCGTCCTCCGGGTGGCGGTGGTCGGCGCGGTCGTCATGTGGTTCGCCTGGCAGCTCGCCCACGCCCGGGGCCTGCCGATCGTGCTGATCGTCCTGGCCGTGCTGGTGCTGGTCTACGGCCTGCTCACCCGCCGCACGGTGTTCGGCCGGCAGGTGTACGCGATCGGCGGCAACCTGCCGGCGGCGACGCTGTCCGGCGTGCGGGTGAAGACCGTCAACTTCTGGGTCTTCGTCAACATGGGCTTCCTCTCCGCCGTGGCCGGGGTGATCTACTCCTCCCGCTCCAACGGGGCCCAGCCGGCGGCGGGCAACATGTTCGAGCTGGACGCGATCGCGGCGGCGTTTATCGGCGGCGCGGCGGTCACCGGCGGGGTCGGCACCGTGGTCGGCGCCATGGTCGGTGGCCTGATCATGGCGGTGATGAGCAACGGCATGCAGCTCATGGGCGTCGACCAGTCCGTGCAGTCGGTGGTGAAGGGCCTGGTCCTGCTCGTCGCGGTGGCGTTCGACATCTGGAACAAGCGCCGCGCCGCGGGCGCCCGGTGACGACCGGCCGGACGGTCACGTGCCGTCCGGCCGGCCGTTCGGTCACCTACCGGCGTCGGTCAGGCCCGGCTCCACCGCTGGTTGGTGTTGCCGTGACAGGTCCAGACGATCACCCGGCTGCCGTTGGCGGTGCCGCCGTTCTCCACGTCCAGGCACAGCGACGGGAAGCGGACGTTGCTCACCGTGCCGTTGCCGTTGAACGTCCACTGCTGGTTCGTGCCGCCGTTGCAGTCCCAGATCTGCACCCGCGTGCCGGCGCTCGCGCTCGTCGGCACGTCCAGGCACTTGCCCAGCACCTGCAACGCCTGCCCGGTGGCGGTGAACTGCTGGTTCGGGTTGCCGTGACAGTCCCAGACCAGCGTGCCGGTGCCGTTGGCGGTACCGGAGTTGTCGACGTCGAGGCAGCGCCCGGCCGACTCGCTGCGCAGCCGGAACGTGGTCGGGGTGGGCGGCGGGGTGGTGGTGCCGCCGCTGACCCGGTAGACCACCGTGCCGTGGGCCGGCACGCTGGCGGAGATCGCGCCCGAGGTGCTGGTGGTGGCGTCGGTCCAGGCGTCGCGCAGGGTGAACGAGCTGCCGTTCTTGCCCACCGCCGCGGCCGTGGTGGAGACGGTCGTGGTGCTGCTGCCCTGGTTGAACAGGGCGACCGCGACGTCGCCGTTGGCCAGCGGCTTGGCCAGCACCCGCCGGGTGCCGTCGTTGGCGATCTGGACCGCCTGACGGCCGAGCGTGTCCTGGTTGATCGCGACCAGGTTCTGGTTGCGCAGGATGGCCAGCGTGGCCGCGTTCGTCGACCGCGCGTCGTGGCCCATCATCAGCGGCGCGGCCAGGACCGACCAGAGCGCGAAGTGGCTGCGCATCTCGGTGTCGGTCATGCCGCCCCGGCCGACCTCCAGCATGTCGGGGTCGTTGAACCCGCCGGGGGCGGCGTAGCCGGCCAGGGGCACGGTGACGTCGACGATGTTCTGGATCCCCATCGGGTAGCCGTTGGTCTGGCCGGTGTTCCACGCGTTGGTGATGTCCTCGGTGGTGCGCCAGAGGTTCGCCACGTCGCTCCAGTTGCGCTGCGGCCCGGTCTTGGCGTGGTAGCTGTTCGGGTTGATGCTGTAGACGATCTGCCGGCCGGTGGACGCCAGCGCGTCGCGCATGATGCCGAACCTGGCCACCTGGTCGTTGATCGTCCCGGTGGAGGAGCACCAGTCGTACTTGAGGTAGTCCACGCCCCACGCGGCGAACTGCCGCGCGTCCTGGTACTCGTGGTTGAGGCTGCCGGTGGCGCCGGGAAAGGCGCCGCCGACCTGGGCGCAGGTCTTGTCCAGCGGCACCTGGTAGATGCCGAACAGCAGTCCCCGGGCGTGCAGGTAGTCGCCGAGCGCCTTCATCCCGCTCGGGAACCGCTGCGGGTGGGCCTGCAGGTTGCCCTGGGCGTCCCGGTTGGGGTCGAACCAGCAGTCGTCGACCACGACGTACCTGTACCCGAGGTCGCGCAGCCCGTTCGCGACGATCGCGTCGGCGGTCTGCCGGATGAGGGTTTCGTTGATGTTGCAGCCGAAGGTGTTCCAGGTGTTCCACCCCATCGGCGGGGTGCGCGCGACGCCGTTGTCGAGCGCCCGGGCCGGGCGTGGGGCCATGACCCCGTCGGTGACGGTGGCCGCGAGCGTCACCGCCGTGACGCCCAGGGCGGCCAGCATCCATCGTGTCCGTCTGCGCACTGATCCTCCTCGCTGGGCGGACGCCGGCCGTGCCGACGGCCGCGGCGGAGCGGCCCGCCTGTCGCCGGCCAGCGCGCCGGCCCGGGACGAGACGGCGCGGCGTTCGGGACGGGTCGGCGGATCGCGGTCGGCCGCTCCGGGTGGTGGGTCCGGCGGTCACCCGGGTCGTCGTCCGTCGCCGCCGCGCTGCGGTGCGGGGTCGTCCACGGAGTGCCACGCCGGTGCGGTGATGCCGCGGATGTTATCGCTGACATAAAAGCCTGTAAATAGCAAAGGGCTCCGCCCGGCGGGGTGGCCGGCACCTCGCCGGAGTGGGTGTGGACGGGGAAATGGCCGCTGAAAGGCCCTCTGTCGGCTCGCCGGGGGCGTCGACGGGCGGATCCCGAGGGTTGTCGACCGAACCCTTGCAGTGATCACCAGAGACGCACGATGTTTTCGCTAACACCGGTGCGATTCCGCACCTGGACCGACCGTCGCCGCGGAGTGTCGGGGATCTCGTCCGCACGGCGGCCCCGCCGGTCCGGTGCCCACCGTAGTGATCGCTCACCCGATCGCGCTCCCCGTTACGTAGCTGTTGCGCAGAGGTGTCTTGACGGATGTATATGTGAGCGCTAACACTAACCTCCGTGATGCGGCGGAGGTGCAGATGAGCGAAGTGGACGCGGCCGACCGGTACGTGGTCGGGGTCGATTTCGGCACGCTGTCCGGGCGGGCGCTCGTGGTGCGGGTGCGCGACGGCGCGGAGGTCGGCACGGCGGTGCACGACTACCGTCACGGGGTCATCGAGTCGGCCCTGCCCGACGGCGGCCCGGCGCTGCCGCCGGACTGGGCGCTCCAGGACCCCGACGACTACCGCGACGTGCTGCGCGAGGCGGTGCCCGCCGCGCTGGCCGTCGCCGGCGTGGATCCGGCCCTGGTCGTCGGCATCGGCACCGACTTCACCGCCTGCACCGTCCTGCCGACCCTCGCCGACGGCACCCCGCTGTGCGAGGTGCCGGAGCTGCGGCACCGGCCGCACGCCTGGGTGAAGCTGTGGAAGCACCACGCCGCCCAGCCGCAGGCCGACCGGATCAACGCCCTCGCCCACGAGCGGGGCGAGCCGTGGATCGGCCGCTACGGCGGCAAGATCTCCGCCGAGTGGCAGTTCGCCAAGGGGTTGCAGATCCGCACCGAGGATCCCGAGGTCTATCGCCGGGCCGAGCGCTTCGTCGAGGCCGCCGACTGGATCGTCTGGGAGCTGTGCGGGGTGGAGACCCGCAACGCCTGCACCGCGGGCTACAAGGGCATCCGGCAGGACGGCCGGTACCCGTCGGCGGACTACCTCGGCGCGCTCGACCCCGGCTTCACCGACTTCGTCGCCAAACTGGACGGTCCGCTGCTGCCGCTGGGCGCGCGGGCGGGCACGCTCGGCGCCCGGGCGGCGGCCTGGACCGGGCTGCCCGAGGGCATCGCGGTCGCCGTGGGCAACGTCGACGCGCACGTCACCGCCGCCGCCGCGCAGGCACTGCGCCCGGGTCGGCTGGTGGCGATCATGGGGACGTCCACCTGCCACGTGCTCAACGGCACCCACCCGGCCGAGGTGCCGGGCATGTGCGGTGTGGTCGACGGCGGCATCAGCCCCGGCGCCTGGGGCTTCGAGGCCGGGCAGAGCGGCGTGGGTGACATCTTCGGCTGGTTCGTCAGCAACGCCGCCCCGGCGGGTCTGGACTCGCACGAGCGGCTCACCGAGCTGGCCGCCGCCCAACCGGTCGGCGCGCACGGTCTGGTCGCGCTGGACTGGTGGAACGGCAACCGGTCGTTGCTGGTCAACCACGACCTCAGCGGGCTGGTCGTCGGGCTGACGCTGGCCACCCGGCCGCCGGACGTCTACCGCGCCCTGCTGGAGGCCACCGCGTACGGCACCCGGATGATCATCGAGGCGTTCGCCGAGGCGGGCGTGCCGGTCGACGACCTGGTGGTCGCCGGCGGGCTCACCTCGAACCGGCTGCTGATGCAGATCTACGCCGACGTCACCAACCGTCCGCTCGGCATCATCGGCTCCGCCCAGGGGCCGGCGCTCGGGTCCGCGATCCACGCGGCGGTCGCCGCCGGCGCGTACCCGACGATCCACGAGGCGTCGGCCGCGATGGGGCGGGTGGACGAGGGCGTCTACCGGCCCGTACCGGAGAACGTCCGGGCCTACGACGCGCTCTACGCCGAGTACCGCGCGCTGCACGACCACTTCGGCCGCGGCGGTGACGACGTGATGCTCCGCCTGCGGGCGATCCGGAACGCGGCGCGGGACGCCGCCGCGCGGACCGACCCGGTTCTGGAGGTGATCGGATGAACGCCGACGTCGCCCGGCAGGTCGCCGCGGTGCGCGAGACCGTGGCCCGGCTGCACCGCGAGCTGACCCGCTACGACCTGGTGGCCTGGACCGCCGGCAACGTCTCGGCCCGCGTTCCCGGGCAGGAGCTGATGGTCATCAAGCCCAGCGGGGTGGACTACGACGATCTGACCGCCGACACGATGGTGGTCTGCGACCTCGGCGGCACCGTCGTGGACGGCGGCGGCTCGCCGTCGAGCGACACCGCCGCGCACGCGTACGTCTACCGGGCGATGCCCGAGGTCGGCGGTGTGGTGCACACCCACAGCGGCTACGCCACCGCGTGGGCGGCGCGGGGCGAGGCGATCCCGTGCTGGCTGACCGCCCAGGCCGACGAGTTCGGCGGCGAGATCCCGGTCGGGCCGTTCGCCCTGATCGGCGGCGACGACATCGGCAAGGGGATCGTCAGCACCCTGGCCGGGCACCGCTCGCCCGCGGTGCTCATGCGCAACCACGGCGTCTTCACCATCGGCCGGGACGCCCGGGCGGCGGTCAAGGCCGCGGTGATGTGCGAGGACGTGGCCCGCACCGCCCACCTGGCCCGCGCGCTCGGGCCGCCGCTGCCGATCGCGGCGGCCGACGTCGACGCGCTGCACGACCGCTACCAGAACGTCTACGGCCAACGCCCGACCACCGACCCCACCACCACACCCGGTCGTGCCGGCCCTGCCGGCCGCGCGTCCGGCTCACCCCACCACGAGGAGAACCGATGAGAACCAGGAGCACGGCACGCACCGTCATCGCGGCCCTCGCCGGCGTGCTGCTCGCCGGCGGCATGGTCGCCTGCGGCAACAGCGACACCGGCGGCGGGTCCGGCGGCGACGACAAGATCGTCCTGGGCTTCTCCCAGGTCGGCGCGGAGAGCGGCTGGCGCACCGCGAACACCACCTCGATCAAGGAGGCGGCGGGCGAGGCCGGCATCGAGCTGAAGTTCGACGACGCGCAGCAGAAGCAGGAGAACCAGATCAAGGCGATCCGCAACTTCATCCAGCAGAAGGTCGACGTCATCGCCTTCTCGCCGGTCGTCGAGTCCGGCTGGGACACCGTGCTGAAGGAGGCCAAGGACGCCAAGATCCCGGTGATCCTGACCGACCGCGCGGTCGACTCGGCCGACAAGTCGCTCTACAAGACGTTCCTCGGCTCGGACTTCAAGAAGGAGGGACGGCTCGCCGGCGAGTGGCTGGTGGAGCAGAAGAAGTCGGCGTCCGGCCCGGTCAACATCGTCGAGCTGCAGGGCACCACCGGCTCGGCGCCGGCGAACGACCGCAAGGAGGGCTTCGCCGGCGCGATCGCGGCCAACCCCAACCTGAAGATCATCGCCTCGCAGTCCGGTGACTTCACCCGCGCCGGCGGCAAGCAGGTGATGGAGCAGTTCCTCAAGGCCAACCCGAAGATCGACGTGCTCTTCGCCCACAACGACGACATGGGTCTGGGCGCGCTGGAGGCGATCACCGCGGCGGGCAAGGTGCCCGGCAAGGACATCACCATCATCACCGTCGACGCGGTGAAGGACGGCATGCAGGCGCTCGCGGACGGCAAGTTCAACTTCATCGCCGAGTGCAGCCCGCTGCTCGGCCCGCAGCTGATGGACCTGGTCAAGAAGGTCAAGGCCGGCGAGGAGGTCCCGGCCCGGATCGAGACCGAGGAGACCACCTTCACCCAGGAGCAGGCCAAGGAGGCGCTGCCCAACCGCAAGTACTGACCCACCCGCGGGGGTCGCCGTCGCGCCGACGGCGACCCCCGCGCCACCACCGTCGAAGAAGAGGTCCGATGGGTACGGGTGACCGTCCGGTCCTGACCATGACCGGCATCAGCAAGACCTTCCCCGGGGTTCGCGCGCTGCACGACGTCGACTTCCGGCTGTTCCCGGGCGAGGTCCACGCCCTGATGGGCGAGAACGGCGCCGGCAAGTCGACCCTGATCAAGGTGTTGACCGGCGTCTACGGCACCGACGCGGGCGTCGTCACGCTCGCCGGTGAGCAGGTCTCCTTCAGCGGGCCGATGCAGGCCGCCGCGGCCGGCGTGAGCACCGTCTACCAGGAGGTCAACCTCTGCACGAACCTGTCGGTGGCGGAGAACGTCTTCATCGGCCGGGAGCCGCGCCGCCTCGGCGCCGTGCGCTGGGGCGAGATGCGCCGGCGCGCCCGCGAGCTGCTGGCCCGGCTCGACCTCGACCTCGACGTCACCGCGCAGCTCGGCACGTACTCGCTGGCCGTGCAGCAGATGGTGGCGATCGCCCGGGCGATCGACGTGCGGGCGCGGGTGCTCATCCTCGACGAGCCGACCTCCAGCCTCGACGCGGGCGAGGTCGCGCAACTGTTCCGGATCATGCGACAGCTGCGCGACGAGGGGATCGCCATCCTGTTCGTCACCCACTTCCTGGACCAGGTCTACGGCATCGCCGACCGGATCACCGTGCTGCGCAACGGGACCCTGGTGGGGGAGTACCGCACCGAGGAGCTGCCCCAGTTCAGCCTGGTCGAGAAGATGATCGGCCAGGAACTCGACGTGCTGGAACGGCTCGACGAGCAGCAGAAGCGCGCCACCGTCGCCCCCGCCGGGGCGGACCCGCTGGTGGACGCCGTGGAGCTGGGGCGGCGGGGCGCGGTCGCCCCGTTCAGCCTGCGCATCGAGGCCGGTGAGGTGGTCGGCCTGGCCGGCCTGCTCGGCTCCGGCCGCACCGAGGTCGCCCGCCTGCTCTTCGGCGCCGACCGCGCCGACCACGGCCAGGTCCGCCTCGACGGGGGCCGCTCGCCGCTGCGTACCCCGGTCCAGGCCATCGAACAGGGCATCGGCTTCTGCTCGGAGAACCGCCGCGCGGAGGGCATCGTGCCGGAGCTGTCGGTCCGGGAGAACATGATCCTGGCGATGCAGGCCGCGCGTGGCTGGCTGCGTCCGGTTCCGCGCCGCCGGCAGGACGAGCTGGTCCGCCGGTACGTCGAGGCGCTCAGCATCCGGCCGGCGAACCCGGAGCTGCCGGTGCGCAACCTCTCCGGCGGCAACCAGCAGAAGGTGCTGCTGGCGCGCTGGCTGATCACCGAGCCGCGCCTGCTCATCCTGGACGAGCCCACCCGCGGCATCGACGTCGGGGCCAAGGCCGAGATCCAGAAGTTGGTGGTGCAGCTCTCCGACGGCGGCATGGCGGTGCTGTTCATCTCCGCCGAGCTGGAGGAGGTGCTGCGCCTGAGCCACCGGGTCGCGGTCATGCGGGACCGCGAGATGGTCGCCCAGCTCACCAACGACGACTCGCTCGACGCCGACCGCGTCATGCGCACCATCGCCAGCGGAACCCCGAGGGAGGAGGTGACCCGATGACCACCGTCGCCGACCGCCTCCGCCCGGTGACCGGCCACCGTCTGTTCTGGCCGGCCCTCGTGCTCGTGGTCATGATCGCCGCGAACACCGTCTACCGACCCGGCTTCCTCGCCGTGGAGGTCAAGAACGGCCACCTGTACGGCACGCCGGTCGACATCCTCCGGTTGAGCGCGCCGCTGATCCTGGTCGCGCTCGGCATGACCCTCGTCATCGCCACCGGCGGCATCGACCTGTCCGTCGGCTCGCTCTGCGCCATCAGCGGGGCGATCGCCTGCCTGCACATCAGCCGGGCGGCCGACCCGGACAGCCCGTCCACAGTGCTCACCGCGCTGGCCCTGGCCTTCGGGGCCGCGTTGGTGCTCGGCGCCTGGAACGGGGTGCTGGTCGCCGTCATCGGCATCCAACCCATCATCGCCACGCTGATCCTCATGGTGGCCGGGCGGGGGATCGCCCAGCTGGTCACCGAGGGGCAGATCATCACGATCAACTCCGGCCCGTACCGGGCGATCGGGCTCGGACACCTCCTCACCCTGCCGCTGGCCGTCCTGATCGCCCTGGCCGCGGCGCTGCTGGTGGCCGCGTTCACCCGGCGCACCGCGCTCGGGCTGATCGTCGAGTCGGTGGGCGGCAACGCCGAGGCGAGCCGGCTCGCCGGCATCCGGTCCCGGCGGATCATCTTCCTGGTCTACGTGGTCAGCGCCGCCTGCGCCGCGCTCGCCGGCTTCATGGTCACCGCGAACGTGTCCAGCGCGGACGGCAACGCCGCCGGCCTGTGGATCGAACTCGACGCGATCCTCGCGGTGGTGATCGGCGGCACCTCGCTGGCCGGCGGCCGGTTCTCGCTCGGCGGCACCGTCCTGGGCGCGCTGATCATCCAGACCCTGACCACCACGGTGTACGCCATGAACATCTCACCCCAGACGTCGCTGCTGTTCAAGGCCGTCGTCGTCATCGCGGTCTGCCTCGTGCAGGCCCCGGCGTTCCGGGCCCGGTTCCGTCGCCGACGCCGTGGCGTCGAACCCGGCCCGACGGCGCCCCAACGGGAGAAGGAGCAGGTGCCGGCATGAGCAGCACGTCGTCGACCGTCGCCCGGTCCTGGCGGCCCGGCCTGCCCCGGCGGCACGTCCCGGTCCTGGCCACGCTGGCCCTGCTGCTGGTCATGTACGGCATCGGGGTGTCCCAGTACCGCGCCTTCTCCAACGTCCAGGTCGTCTTCAACGTCTTCATCGACAACGGCTTCGTGCTCGTCGTCGCGGTCGGCATGACCTTCGTGATCCTCACCGGCGGCATCGACCTCTCCGTCGGCTCGGTGGTCGCCATGACCGCCATGGTGTCGGCCGCCCTGCTGCGCGACGGCATGCCGGCGGCCCTGGTCCTGGTCATCGCGCTGCTGATCGGACCGACGCTGGGCTTCCTGATGGGCTGCGCGATCCACTTCTTCGACATCCAACCGTTCATCGTCACGCTCGCCGGGATGTTCTTCGCCCGGGGCATGTGCACGTTCATCAGCGGCGCCTCGATCTCCATCACCGACGGCTTCTGGACCGGCATGTCGCAGCAGCGCATCGGGAACCCGGCCGGCAACTTCGTGTCGATCAGCGTGCTGATCGCGTTCGCGGTGGTCCTGGTGGCGGCGTACGTGCTGGCCTACACCCGGTTCGGCCGCAACGTGTACGCCGTCGGCGGCAACGCGCAGTCGGCGCTGCTGATGGGCCTGCCGGTGGCGCGGACCCGGATCGCCGTCTACACCATCAGCGGGCTCTGCTCGGCCATCGGCGGCATCCTGCTGTCGTTCTACACGCTGTCCGGCGCGCCGCTGATCGCCGTCGGCATGGAACTGGACGTGATCGCCGCCGTCGTGATCGGCGGCACCGTGCTCACCGGCGGCTCCGGATACGTCTTCGGCACCGTCCTCGGCGTGCTGGTGCTGGGCGTGATCCAGACCCTGATCACGTTCGACGGCAGCCTCAACTCCTGGTGGACCAAGATCGTGATCGGCGGCCTGCTGTTCGCGTTCATCCTCCTCCAGCGCCTCATCGGCATCCGGTTCAAGTGACGGTTCCTAGCGCGGAAGGCAACAACATGGCAACTCACCCCCAGCCCGAGGTCTGGTTCCTCACCGGCAGCCAGGGCCTCTACGGCGAGGACACCCTGCGGCAGGTCGCCGAGCAGTCCCGGCAGATCGCCGCGTGCCTGGACGAGTCGCCGGACATCCCCGTACGCGTGGTCTGGAAGCCGGTCCTGACCTCCGGCACGGACATCCTCGCCGTCTGCCGGGACGCGGCCGTGCGGGGCGCGGTCGGGGTGATCGCCTGGATGCACACGTTCTCCCCGGCGAAGATGTGGATCGCCGGCCTGGACGCGCTGCGGACGCCGCTGCTGCACCTGCACACCCAGGCGAACGTGGCGCTGCCCTGGGACACCATCGACATGGACTTCATGAACCTGAACCAGGCCGCGCACGGCGACCGCGAGTTCGGCTACATCCAGACCCGGCTCGGGGTGGCCCGCAAGACCGTCGCCGGGCACGTCACCGACCCGCGGGTGGTCGGACGGGTCGCGGCCTGGGCCCGCGCCGCCGTCGGCTGGTCGGCGGTGCGGTCGTTGCGGTTGGCCCGCTTCGGCGACAACATGCGCGACGTCGCGGTGACCGAGGGGGACAAGGTCGAGGCGGAGCTGCGGTTCGGCGTCTCGGTCAACACCTACGGGGTGAACGACCTGGTCGCGGCCGTCGACCAGGTCGCCGACGCGCAGGTGGACGACCTGGTCAAGGAGTACGACGACACCTACCGGGTGGACGCCGACCTGCGGCCCGGCGGCGCCCGGCACGACTCGCTGCGCTATGCCGCCCGTCAGGAGCTGGGCCTGCGGGCGTTCCTCGACGAGGGCGGGTTCCGCGCCTTCACCACCAACTTCGAGGACCTGGGCGGGCTGCGTCAGCTCCCGGGCATCGCGGTGCAGCGGCTGATGGCCGACGGGTACGGCTTCGGCGGCGAGGGCGACTGGAAGACCTCCGTGCTGGTGCGGACGCTGAAGGCGATGGCCGTCGGCGTCGACGGCGGCACGTCGTTCATGGAGGACTACACCTACGACCTGACGTTCGGCCAGGAACTGGTCCTCGGCGCGCACATGCTGGAGGTCTGTCCCAGCATCGCCGCCGACGTGCCCACGGCGGAGGTGCACCCGCTGAGCATCGGCGGGCGGGAGGATCCGGTCCGGTTGGTGTTCGACGCGGCGTCCGGCCCGGCCGTCGTGCTCGGCATGGCCGACATGGGGGAGCGGTTCCGGCTGGTCGCCAACGAGGTGGACGTGGTGCCGCCGCCGCACCCGCTGCGCCGGTTGCCGGTGGCCCGGGCGGTCTGGCGGCCGCGCCCCGACCTGGCCGGCTCGGCGGAGGCGTGGATCACCGCGGGCGCCCCGCACCACACCGTGCTCTCCCAGGCCGTGGGGGTGGAGGAGCTGCGCGACCTGGCGGCGATGGCCCGCACCGAGCTGGTCGTCATCGACGCCGACACGGCGCCGCACCGGTTCGCCGACGAGCTGCGCTGGAACCAGGCGTACTACCGGCTAGCCCGGGGGTTCTGAGGCGCGCCGGCGGCACGCCGGGTGGCGGGTCCCGGGCCGGGGCCCGCCACCCGGATGTGTCCGCCGGGTCACGCCTTGACGAACGTCATGTTATCGCTCACAGTCGATGTGTCGGGTCGTCGACGTCGCGCGCGGACCGTTCCGGGCCGAGACCGCGCCGCAGCTGTGCGGAGATCCGACTCCCTTCCGGCGCGGACGGCTGTTAGCGATCACATGGGCGGTGCCGCCGTGCGTCGTCCCGCCCCGGAACCGGTCGACGAAGGAGAGTCATGGTGAGCAGAGGTCGGTTGGCCCGGCTCCTGGCGGGGTTGGCGGCGATGCTGGTCGGCGGCGCGCTGGTGACGGTGGCGCCGGTGCCGGCGTCGGCCGCGACGGTGGACACCGGCGCGTGGTACGTGCTGGTGAACCGCAACAGCGGCAAGGCGCTGGACCTGTACAACCAGGCCACGAACGACGGGGCGCGGATCACCCAGTGGTCGCGCAACGACGGGGCCTGGCAGCAGTGGCAGTTCGTGGACTCCGGTGGCGGCTGGTACCGGATCCGGTCGCGGCACTCGGGCAAGGTGCTGGACGTGACCGGCGCCTCGACCGCCAACGGTACGGCCGTGGTGCAGTGGTCCGACCACAACGGGACCAACCAGCAGTTCCGGCTGGCGGACTCGGACAGCGGCTACGTGCGGCTGGTCAACCGCAACTCGAACAAGGTCGTGGAGGTGCAGAACGCCGCCACGACCGACGGCGGCAACATCGTGCAGTACGACGACTGGAACGGCGCGAACCAGCAGTGGCAGCTGGTGCGTGTCGGGGACGGCGGCAACCCGAACCCGGGCGGCACGTTCACCAACCCGGCCGTCTGGCAGGACTTCGCCGACGTCGACATCATCCGGGTCGGGGACGTCTACTACATGTCCGCCTCGACCATGCACTACTCGCCGGGCGCGCCCGTGCTGCGCTCCTGGGACCTGGTGAACTGGGAGTTCGCCGGGCACTCCGTCCCCCGGCTCGACTTCGGCGCGAAGTACGACCTGACCAACGGCGCGCACGCGTACGTGGACGGCATCTGGGCGTCGACGTTGAACTACCGGCCGAGCAACCGGACCTACTACTGGGCCGGGTGCGTCGACTTCGCCCAGACCCACATCTACACCGCCGACGCGGTCGACGGCGCCTGGAGTCGGCTGACCACCATCCCGAACTGCTACTACGACGCCGGGATGCTGATCGACGACAACGACACGATGTACGTGGCGTACGGCAACGGCACGATCAGCGTGGCGCAGCTGTCCGCCGACGGGCGCAGCCAGGTGCGGGCCCAGCAGGTCTACCAGACGCCGTCGAGCATCGGCACGCTGGAGGGGGCCCGCTTCTACAAGCGCAACGGCGCCTACTACATCTGGCTCACCCGGCCGGCCAACGGCCAGTACGTGCTCAAGTCCACCAACGGCCCGTTCGGCCCCTACGAGCAGCGGCAGGTGCTGCTCAACCTGCCCGGTCCGATCTCCGGCGGGGGCGTGCCGCACCAGGGCGGGCTCGTGCAGACGCAGAACGGCTCCTGGTACTACATGGCCTTCACCGACGCGTACCCGGGCGGCCGGATGCCGACGCTGGCGCCGATCACCTGGACCGCCGACGGGTGGCCGCAGGTGCAGACCGTCAACGGGGCCTGGGGCGCGAGCTATCCCAACCCGCTGCCGCTGCGCCCGGTCAAGCCGCTCACCGGCACCGACACCTTCGCCGGCAGCACGCTCGGCGTGCAGTACGAGTGGAACCACAACCCGGACAACAGCCGCTGGTCGGTGAACAACGGCCTGCGGTTGCAGACCGCCACCGTGACCACCGACCTCTACCGGGCCCGCAACACGCTGACCCACCGGATCCAGGGCCCGACCTCCACCGGGACCGTGGAGCTGGACTACTCGGGCATGCGCGACGGCGACCGGGCCGGGCTCGCGATGCTGCGCGACAGCTCGGCGTGGATCGGGGTCCGGCGGGACAACGGCGCCACCCGGGTGGTGATGACCAACGGCCTGACCATGGGATCCGACAACTGGAACACCACCTCCACCGGGACCGAGATCGCCGGCGCCCCGGTCTCCGGCGGGCGGATCTGGTTGCGGGCCAACGCCGACATCCGGCCCGGCTCCGGCCGGCAGGCACGGTTCTCCTACAGCACCGACGGGGTCACCTTCGTCCCGTTGGGCAACGCGTTGACGCTCAACAACGCGTGGCAGTTCTTCATGGGATACCGCTTCGGCATCTTCAACTACGCCACGCAATCACTCGGTGGCGCGGTGACCGTACGCCAGTTCTCGTTGACGACCCCGTGACAACGGTCACCATTTACGACCGTTGACATATCTGCGAATTGCCCGGGGTGGGGTTCCGGTAATCATCGGAAAAGCCTCACCCCGGGCCCAATGCACCGGCGCGGAGCTGGGATTTCGCGGTCCCGACCGGAGGAGGGGAATGGGGCCGTGGACGATTCCGTGGCATTCGGTGGCCGGCGCCCGGACGCGGGCCCGACGGTGCCGTTCCGGCGGGAACGGCTGGCGTAGACTGTCGCCACCCGGGCCGGTCCGGTCGAGATCGACCGGGTTCGGCCACCGCGGGCTGTCGGAAAGTGAGGTGGCCGTGCGCGGTCCTGCGATGACGGACGTGGCTCGCCTCGCCGGGGTGTCGCACCAGACGGTGTCCCGGGTCCTCAACGGGCATCCCAACGTGCGCGAGCAGACCCGGCTCCGGGTCCAGGCGGCCATCACCGAACTCGGCTACCGGCCCAACCGCGCCGCCCGCGCGCTGGTCACCGGCCGGTCCCAGGTGATCGGCGTGGTCGCGCAGAACACCACCCTCTACGGGCCGGCCTCCCTGCTGGCCGCGCTGGAGCAGACCGCCGCCGAGGCCGGTTTCGCGGTCAGCGTCGGCAGCGTGAGCGACCTGGACCACCGCTCCATCTCCGCGGCGGTGGAACGGCACCTGGCCCACCGGGTGGCGGGCATCGTGGTGATCGCGCCGGTCGAGTCGGCCGGGGAGGCGCTGGAGCGGCTTCCCCAGGACGTGCCGCTGGTGACCGTCGACGGCGACCCGCGTCGACCGATCCCGCTGGTGACGGTCGACCAGGTCGCCGGCGCCCGGGCCGCCACCCAGCACCTCCTCGACGCCGGGCACCGCACGGTCTGGCACGTCTCCGGCCCGTCGGACTGGTTCGACAGCGCCGGCCGGATCGAGGGCTGGCGCGAGGCCCTGCAGTTGGCCGGCGCCGAGATACCGCCGCTGGTCCCGGCCGACTGGTCCGCCGCCGCCGGCTACCGGTCCGGGCAGATGCTGGCCCGCATGCCCGAGGTCACCGCCGTCTTCACCGCCAACGACCACCTCGCGCTCGGGGTGCTCCGCGCGCTGCACGAGCACGGCCGGCGGGTGCCGGACGACATCAGCGTGGTCGGGTTCGACGACGTGCCCGAGGCGGCCTACTTCATCCCGCCGCTGACCACCGTGCGCCCCGACTTCGCCGCGGTCGCCGGGGCCAGCCTCGACCTGCTGCTGGCGCAGATCGAGTCGGCCGGCGTCGGCCCGTTGCGCCAGACCATCGCGCCGACGCTGATCCCGCGACGCAGCGTGGGTCCACCGCCGCGACGCTGAGCCGGGTCAGATCGGGAAGCGGCCACGCCGCCACTGCCAGTGGCGGCCGGCGCGGAGGTGCTCGACGACCGCGCGCTGGAGCACGGTGCGGCGCGGCAGTTCGTCGAGCGGCGTGCTCAGCGTGCGGAACACGAACCGCAGCACCTCGACGTCGCCGTCCAGCCCTTCCGGCTCCTCGTAGGGCTCCAGCTCGAACCGCCGCTGGAAGCGGATGATGTTCGAGTCGTCCGGCAGGTATTCGCGCAGTTGCGGGTCGAGCAGCCACGAGCCGCAGGAGAACTCCGTGTGCCGCTCGTCCGGGAAGTGGCGCGGGAAGAACGCGCGGGCCTCGTCGAGCGACGCCGTGACCGCCTGCGGGGTCAGCGGCCCCGCGTCGGGGATGTGCAGGCCGATGGTCTCGCCGCGCTGGTGCTGGAGCCGGCCCAGCTCGTAGAGACCGCCGCGGGTGTGCAGCGTCAGCCAGCTCTGCATGACCGGCCAGCCCTCGCCGTCCATCCGCCGGTCGACGGCCAGGTTGCGGCCCAGGTCGGCCAGTGTCGCCCAGGACACGGCGTCGGGCAGGCCGTGGTCCCGGTGGTAGCCGCGCACGACCTCCACCAGGGCCAGGTACGCGTAGACGTAGAGGTGCCGCCAGGCCGGGCCCCGGTCGCGCGGTAGCGCCGGACCGGGCGGCAGCCACTCGTGGCCACCGAGGTCGGCGCGGACCATCGCGGTCGAGCGGTCGAGCAGCCAGCGCAGCTCCGGGGTCCACAGTGGGGAACCCGGGTCGGGCCAGCCGGCCAGGATCTCGGCGGCGTCGTCCGGCGGCACCGCGAGGCGGTCCAGCAGGGCGGGCGCGTCGGCCCGCGCGGGCAACGGCGCCGACGGGTGGTCGGCGGCGAGCCGGTGCACGCGGTCGACCTCGTCGACCGGAACCCCGAGCCGCGCCGCGGTGTCGTCGAGATCCACGTGAGCGACCCTACCGACCGGCGGGGGCGCGGCGACAGGCCCGATCCGGGGCCGGCGTGCCGGTGCGCGTGGTGGACGTCGCCGCAGGGTCGTGAAGAATACTTGCGGAACTGACTCCCATCGATGAGCATATCCTTCACATCGACTGACGCGTATCGATGAGTTCGCGGCGGTTCCCCGGGTGGCCCAGGTGTGAGGAGTGCAGATGAGGATTCCCCTTCGACGCGTGGCCGGAGTGCTCGCCGCCCTGGCGTTGACCATCGCCGGGGTGCTGACGGGCCCGACCGCCGCGCAGGCGGCCACGCCCGCCTGGCCGACGTTGAGCGGCGGCACGTCCGGTCCGAATGTCGCGTCGGCCCAGTTCCTGCTCCGCCACCACGGCGGGACCCTGACCGTGGACGGCGCCTTCACGGCCGGGACCACCACCGCGGTACGGACGTTCCAGGCCGCCAACGGGCTCACCGCCGACGGGATCGTCGGTTCCCTGACCTGGGCCCGCCTCGTGGTGACCCTGGACGCCGGCGCCAACAACAACGCCGTACGGGCACTGCAGACCGCGCTCAACAAGTACGGCTACGGCCTCACCGTCGACGGCGCCTGGGGCGCGGCCACCACCAATGCCGTCACCAGCTTCAAGACCACCAGAGGGCTCACCGGCGGCGCCACCGTCGGCGCGACCACCTGGCAGTGGCTCCTCGGGGACGGTGGTGGTGGAGGCACCTACGCCCTGGTCATCGGGCGCTCGGTGCTGCCGCGCACCGAGTACGACGACCCGCACCACGACTATCCGGCGATCGACCTGCCCACCAACAGCGGCGTGACGACGTACGCGATCACCGCCGGCACGGTCGGCCACGCCGGCGGTGGGTGCGGCTACGGCATCGGCATCACCGCCGACGACGGCACCTACTACCTGTACTGCCACCTGTCCTCCCGGGCGGTGGCCGACGGGGCGCGGGTCGTCGCCGGCCAGGTCATCGGCTACACCGGCTCCACCGGCAACTCCACCGGCCCGCACCTGCACCTGGAGGTACGGGTCGGCGGCGCGAACCGCTGCCCGCAGAATCTCCTGCTGGCCCTCTACGACGGGTCGGCCGTGCCGGCCCCGGGCACCCTCCCGTCGACCGGCTGCACCTACTGACGGGGGCCGGGGCGGCGCGGGCGACCCTGGACAGGTCGTCCCGCGCCGCCCGCGGCTCAGGCGAGCTCCGCCCAGCGGGCGTACATGGTCAGGTCACGGACGGTGCGCCGGGTCAGCTCCGGCGGAACGCCGTCCCCCCAACCGGCGGCGACGGTCGCCGCCCTGCGCAGCTGCCGCGCGGCGGCGTCGGCCGAACGGGCGGACAACCCGTCGGCCAGCAGCCGTTCGGCAGTGGCGAGCCGGAGCCGGACCCCGGCCGTGGTGGCGCCCGGCGCGCAGGCCGTGGCCAGCCGTAGCGCCTCCCGCAGCGACGCCGTCCCGGCGCGGGCGGCGGCCCGGTAGTCGGCGTGCGGGACCGTCGCCGCGGTCCGGAACGTGCCTTCCCGCAGGGCCTCCTGCTGCCGGGCGTTGAGTTGGTTGTACGCGAACAGCGCCGCGCCGTCGGAGTCCGCGTCGTTCACCGCCTGCACCTGGTCGAGCATCAGATCGGGGGACGACCCCCGCAGCGGGCCGTAGGTGGCGGTGTAGAGCGGCACGTCGCCGACCCGGCGGCGCATCACGGCGGTGTCGTGCCCCACCGAGTCCGCGGAGGTGCCGAAGGACATGCCGGTGAGGAAGTCCAGCGTGCCGGCGTCGACCCAGGCGCCCCAGTTCTGGAACTTCTTGGCCAGCCCGTCGGTCGGGTCGGCGAACACGGCGGCGGAGAGCTTCCGGTCGCCGGCGACCCGCCGCTGCATCGTGCGGACCTGGTCGACGAACGTGGTGACCTGCTTCTCCCGCCAGGCGTTCCAGGTGGGCCACTGCGGTGATTCGGGGTTCAGCGTGTACGGGTCCACGCCGTGCTCCGCCGCGAACGTCGCGCGGCTGTACGCGGAGTAGGAGAAGTCCGCGCCGTAGGGCAGGGAGACCGGGTAGCGGATGTAGTCCAGGTGCAGACCGTCCACGCCGTAGCCGCGCAGGATCTCCTCGAACGTGGCGAGCACGTGCGCGCGTACCGCCGGGACCGCCGCGTCCATCCAGTAGTAACCGGGCTCCATCCGGGACGGCTGCGGGCCGGCCTTGCCGACGTCCTCGCGCTCCACCGCCGCCCACTCGGGGTGCGCGGTGAGCACCGGTCCACCGCCGGACTCGACGCCGACGAAGAAGGTGTGCGTCCAGGCGTGCAGCTCGATGCCCCGGGCGTGCGCCTCGGCGATCCAGACCTTCAGCGGGTCGAAGCCGCGCATCTCGGGCCGCTGCGCGGGCATGCCGGCCCGCTCGGCGACCGGGCTCGGGTAGATGGTGTAGCCACCCCAGACCGTCTCGAGGAACACCATGTTGAACCCGGCCGCGGAGATCCGCTCCACCGTGGCGCGGATCTGCTCCGGGCTGGTCTCGATCGGGCGGACCCAGAGGCCACGGCCCTCCACCGGACGGGACTCGCGGGCCCGGTAACCGGCCACGTCGGCGCGGCGGGCGGCGTCGCGGGCCAGTTCCGCGGCGCGTTCCGGCTCGGCGGCGGCGGCGTCGCGGGCCCGGCCCAGCAGGCCCGCGGCCTCGGCGAGCGCGGTGTCCACGGCGGCCGGGTCGAACTCCAGGCAGCTCGTCCGCGCGGCCTGGCCGGCCTGGCGCGCCGCGGACACGGCGCGTTCCGCGCCGAGCAGGAAGCTCTCCGCGTCGACGTCCACCGTGACGGTGTCGCCGTCGACGGCCACGCGGGCGCCGAGCGGGGCGTTCCCCTCCAGCCAGGAACCCCGGGAGCCGTGCCCGGACAGCACGTAGCCGTCGGCGGGCACCGCGCTGTCGCCGCCCTGACGGGCGACCACCCGGCCGTCGCGGACGGTGATCTCGTAGCCGAAGTCGTTGGTTCCGGTGCGCTCCCGACCGGCGGCGGGGGTGTAGACGACGAGTTGCTCCGCGCCGCGGCACCCCGGGAAGCACTCGCCCTTGGCCGGGTCGACGCCGGCCGGGTTGGTGGTGGCGGTCGGGTCGGTGGCGTCGGCGGTGGTCGTGGCCCGCCGGATCAGCAGGTTGCGCAGCTGCACCCGGTCACCGGGGCGCAGCCGGTCGCGCAGCCACCGTCGGTCGTCGGCGCCACCGGCCTCGGGTGGCGAGGCGGACAGCACGGCGCCGTCGGCCGGGATGGCGTTGTTGCCGGGCTTCGGGCAGGAGTCGAGCGCGGTGCAGACGCTGACCACGTCGTACGCCCCGCCGCCGGCGGCGCGCAGCACCGCCTCGCCGCCGAAGGCGTTGGTCTTCGTCTCGGCCCCCGAGTCGGGGGTGTAGAGGGCGAGCACGCCGGCGGCGCGCGACGACGGATCGATGGCGTCGATCGTGGCGGTGGCGCCGTCGGCGGCCACGACGGTGGGCGCGCCGGACTCGGCGGTGGGCGGGGCGGCGGTGGCGGGAGCGGTCAGCAGCCCGAGCAGGACCACGCCGGCCGCCCCGCCGGCGGTGGCCCGGCGTAGGGGAGTGGGGGTAGGCATGCGGCCCATCGTGTGGTCACTGGTACGGACAAGTCAAGGCTTCAATCGGATAAACAAACCGGACACGGGGCGCAAAAGGCGAGCTGGGGCTTGACGCGGCGGTGATCGTGGTCCAGTGTCTCCGGCAACTGGTCCGTACCACTCATCCCCCACGCATGGAGGACCCTCATGAGGCGTACCCGCGCCTTCGCCGCGGCCGCAGTGGCCGCCGCGTTCTTCCTCAGCGGCTGCGGCCTGTCCAGCGGCGACGACGCCGGCGCCGGCGGCTCGAACGACCCGATCAACGGTGAGGTCAAGGGCGACATCACGTTCGCCACGCTGGCCCTGAAGCCCACCTTCGACGACTACATCAACGGTCTGATCGAGAAGTTCGAGGCGCAGCACCCGGGCACCAACGTGACCTGGGTCGACCTGCCGTTCCAGGGCGCCCAGGAGAAGATCACCAACGACGCCCAGGCGGGCACCCTGCCCGACGTGGTCAACCTGAACCCGAACTTCGCCCAGAAGCTGGAGAAGCAGGGCGTCTTCGTGGACATGGAGACCAACGCCGCCGACGTCAAGGACTCCTTCGTCCCCGGCGCGTGGGACGCGTTCAAGGTCCCCGGGCAGGCCGGCTCGTACGGCCTGCCGTGGTATCTCACCAGCGAGATCACCATGTACAACAAGGACCTCTTCGCTCAGGCCGGGATGCCCGACGCCGCCCCGCCGAAGACCATCGACGAACTGCTCACCCAGGCCGAGAAGATCTCCACCGCCGGCAAGGGCCGCTTCTACGGCTGGCACCCGGCGCTGGAGAACACGTTCGTGCCGAACCTGGCGAAGCTGGGCGTCCCGCTGCTCAACGACGACGCCAGCAAGTGGACCTTCAACACCCCCGAGGCGGTCCAGTACGTCACCCGGCTGCGTGACCTCTACGCCAGCAAGGCGATCGCGCCGGACTGGCTGACCCAGGACCACGCCAAGGAGACCGAGGCGTACTCGGCCGGACGGGTGGCGCTGTTCCCGTCCGGGCCGAACTTCCTCAAGGTCGTCGGCCAGAACGCCCCGGCCGTCGCCAAGGCCACCGGGGTCGCGCCGCAGATCGCCAGCGCCGACGGCACCACCAACATGTCGGTGATGGGCCTGCTCGTGCCGAAGAAGAGCAAGAATCCGGCCACCGCGCTGGAGTTCGCCAAGTTCGTCAGCAACGCGGAGAACCAGCTCGCCTTCGCCAAGATCGTGACGATCCTGCCGTCCACCTCGGACTCGCTCAAGGACCCGTACTTCACCCAGGTGGACGCCGCCGACCCGACCGCGCAGGCCCGCCGGATCTCGGCCGAGCAGATCGCCAAGGCGCAGAACCTCACCCCGGTGCAGTGGGACGACCGCACCAAGGCCCTGGTGATCGGCAAGGTGCAGCTCGCCGTCAAGGGCGACCTCGACCCGAAGGCCGCTCTGGACCAGGCCGTGGACGAGGCCAACAAGCTGCTCGCCCGCTGACCCGCCGGCGCCGCCCGGCTCCGGCCGGGCGGCGCCACCCTCCCCTCCACGACAGGAGCTCACCGACGTGATCGGCCGTCGCTGGTACGTGCCCTGGCTGTTCCTCACTCCCGCGCTGCTCGTCACCGCACTGATGACGTGGGGGCCGCTCGCCAACACCGGCGTGCTGGCGTTCACCGACGCGCAGGCGCTCGGCGGGGGGCAGTTCACCGGGCTGGCCAACTTCACCCGGCTGGCCGACGACACCGAGTTCTTCCGGGCGCTCGGCAACACCGCGCTCTACCTGGTCGTCGTGGTGCCCGCGCTGGTGCTGCTGCCGCTGCTGCTCGCCCAGCTGGTGCACGCCAAGCTGCCCGGCATCGGTGCGTTCCGGGCGGTGTTCTACACCCCCGTCATCGCCTCGATGGTCGTGGTCGGCCTGATCTGGAGCTGGCTGCTCTCCTCCGACGGCCTGGTCAACGCCGTACTCGTGAAGCTGCGGGTGGTCGCCGAGCCGCTGCCCTTCCTCACCGACGCCACCCTGCTGCTGTTCGCCTGCATGCTGGTGACGGTCTGGAAGGGCCTCGGCTACTACATGGTCATCTACCTGGCCGCCCTGTCCAACGTGCCGAACGAGCTCTACGAGGCGGCCCGGGTCGACGGCGCCGGCGCGGTCCGCCGGTTCCGCTCGGTCACCGTGCCGACCGTCCGCCCCACCATGTTGCTGGTCGGCACGCTCGCGGCGATCTCCGCGACCAAGGTCTTCGCCGAGATCTACGTGATGTCCTCCGGCACCGCCGGACCCGGTGGGCAGGCCAAGTCGATCGTCTACTACATCCGCGAGGTCGGTCTCGGCGTCGACGGTGAGATCGGGTACGCCTCCGCGATGAGCCTGACGCTCTTCGTCGGCACCCTCGGCCTCTCCGTCCTGGCGCTGGTGCTGCGCCGACGCAGCGAGAGGAACGAGGCATGAGCGAACGCACCGAGCGGAGCGAGGGCCGTGAGGGCATGCCCGGTCGGCTCGGCATGAGCGAACGCACCGAGCGGAGCGAGGGCCGTGAGGGCATGCCCGGTCGGCTCGGCATGAGCGAACGCACCGAGCGGAGCGAGGGCCGTGAGGGCATGCCCGGTCGGCTCGGCATGAGCGAACGCACCGAGCGGAGCGAGGGCCGTGAGGGCATGCCCGGTCGGCTCGGCATGAGCGAACGCACCGAGCGGCGCGCCACGGCCGGGCCGCGGGCCGCACGGCCCACCCGGCGATCCGCCGGAGCGGGCCGGTTCGCCGGGCCGGCCCTGCGGTACCTCCTCCTGCTGCTGATGACCGTGCTGCTGGTCGGGCCGTTCCTCTGGCAGCTCTCCACCGCGCTCAAGAGCACCGGCGAACCGATCTACGGCCCGGACACCACGCTGCTGCCGGCCCACCCCACGCTGGGCAACTTCGGCAAGGTCACCGAGGTCATCCCGGTCTGGCGCTACATCGGCAACTCGGCGATCGTGGCGTTCGCCAGCGTCGTGACCAACTGCCTGCTCGGCGCCATGGCCGGCTACGCGCTGGCCCGGATGCGCTTCCGCGGACGGGGCGCGGTCTTCGCCGCCCTGCTCGCCTCGCTGGTCGTACCGTTCGAGGTGATCATGGTGAACGTCTTCCTCACCGTGCGCAGCCTCGGCCTGGTCGACACCCTGCTCGGTGTGCTGCTGCCCGGCGCGGTCAGCGGCCTGTCCATCCTGGTCATGCGCACCGCGTTCCTGGCCCTGCCGCGGGAGACCGAGGAGGCCGCCGCGATCGACGGCGCGGGGGAGTGGGCCCGGTTCTGGCGGGTCGCGCTGCCCAGCGTGCGCGGCTCGTTGGCGGTGGTCGGCGTGTTCAGCTTCCTGTTCGCCTGGGACGACTTCCTCTGGCCGCTCATCGTGCTGAAGAACCCCGACAACTTCACCCTCACCGTGGGCCTGCAGTACCTGTCCGGCACCTTCACCAACGACCAGCGGGTGGTCGCCGCTGGCACGATGATCGCGGTCGTTCCGCTGCTCGCGGTCTTCTTCGCCCTGCAGCGGATGTTCTTCCGTGGCATCGGAGAGGGAGGGGTGAAGGGGTGACCACCACCAGCGGCAACAAGACCGCCTGGAAGCACGAGGCGCTGTACACCGCGTTGCGCGCCGAGATCGGCGAGGCGTTGCGTCCGCACGACCCGCTGCCCAGCGAGCGGGAACTCGTCGCCCGGTTCGGGGTCAGCCGGGCGACCGTCCGGCAGGCCGTCGGCCGGCTGGAGGAGGAGGGCCTGGTCTACCGCGCCCAGGGCGCCGGCACGTTCGTGGCCGACCCGGCCACCATCTCCAAGTCCCTCGCCCTGACCTCGTTCAGCGAGGACATGCGCAGCCGCCGGCTCACCCCGGACTCCCGCCTGCTCGACCTCACGCTCGTCCCGGCCGGCGTGGCCGTGGCCCGGGAGCTGTCGCTGTCCCCCGGCGCCGAGGTGGCCCACGTACGCCGGCTCCGGCTCGCCGACGGCCTGCCCATGTGCGTCGAGGAGGTGTGGCTGCCGACCGAGCGGGTCGGTGACCTCGACGCCGGGCTGGTCTCCGGCTCCCTCTACGACGTGCTCGCCGAGCGCGGTGTCCGGCCGCACCACGCCGACCAGGTGATCTCCGCGACGGTGGTCGACGCCGACCAGGCCGCGCTGCTCGGTGTGGCGCCCTACTCGCCCGCGCTGCGGGTGGACCGGACCACCTACGACGGCACCGGCGTCGCGGTCGAGCGGGCCGAGAGCATCTACCGCGCGGACCGGTACGACTTCCGCATCACCGTGACCCGAAGGACGTCGTGACCGCCCCGCTCCTGGCCGCCGTGGACATCGGCGGCACCAAGACCGCCGCCGCGCTGGTGCGGGCCGGCGCCGTGCTGGCCCGTACCCAGGCCCCGACGCCGGCCCGCGACGGCGCCGCCGCCGTCCTGGACCGGGCCGCCGCGCTGGTCCGCTCGCTCGGCGCCGCGCCGGTGGCCGTGGGCGTCGGCGCCCCCGGCCTGGTCGACCCGGCGACCGGCCTGCTCACCGCCGCCACCTCGTCGATCAGCGACTGGTCCCGGGTGGACGTGCCGGGCGCCGTCCGGGACCGCCTCGGCCTGCCCGGCGCGGTGCTCAACGACGTCCAGGCGTTCACGCTCGGCGAGGCCGTGCACGGCGCCGGCCGCGGGCTGCCCACCGTGATCGGGGTGGCGGTCGGCACCGGCATCGGCGGCGGCGTGCACGTCGCCGGGATGCTGCTCAGCGGTCGATCGGGCGCCGCCGGGCACCTCGGCCACCTGCCCGTGCCGCAGGCGGTCGGCCGCCCCTGCCCGTGCGGCGCGACCGGGCACGTCGAGGCGGTCGCCGCCGGCCCGGCCGTCGCCGCGCGGTACGCCGAGCGCACCGGCGACCAGGTCGACCTGCCCGAGGTGGTGCGACGGGCCCGGGCCGGCGACGACGCGGCACGGGCCGTCCTGGCCGAGGCGGGCGCCGCGCTCGGCACCGCCCTCGCCGGCCTGGCCAACGCCCTCGACCCGGACCGGATCGTGGTCGGCGGTGGCGCCGCCGTACCCGAGGTCCTGGCCGCCGCCGGCCCGGCCTTCGTCGCCGCCTGCATGCCGGTGCTCGGCCCGGTGCCGCTCGTTCCGGCCGCGCTCGGCGCGGACGCCGCGCTGGTCGGCGCCGCCGAGGCCGCCCTGCGGACGATCGAGGAGGGCAGGGTCCGCCGATGATCGACATCGCGCTCGTACCGCTGGACGACCGGCCGGTCTGCCGGTCGCTGCCCGCCCTGGTCGCCGCCGTCGCCGGCGCGCGCGTCCAGGTTCCACCGGCCGACCTGCTGCCGGCCCAGCGGCGGCCCGGCGACCCGGACGGGTTGGCGCGCTGGCTCGCCGGCCGCCGGGCCGACGCCACGGTGGTCGCGCTGGAGACGCTGGGCCTCGGCGGGCTGATCGCCTCCCGGCTGCGCGACGACCCGGTCACCGCCGTGCTCGGCCGCTGGGCCGCCCTGCGCCAGGGCCCCGCGCCGGTCTACGCCGCCACCGTCGTGCAACGCACCCCCGACGCGGACGACGCCGGCGAGGAACCCGACTACTGGGCCCGGCACGGCCGCGCGTTGCACGCGTACTCGGCCGCGCTGCACCGGGGGATCGGCGGCGCCGAGCTGCCCGTCACCGCCGTGCCGGCGGCGATCCGCCGCGACTTCCTGCGCCGCCGGCAGCGCAACCACGTGCTCAACCAGGCCGCGCTCGGGCTCGCCGCCGAGGGCGTGCTGGACACCCTCGTCGTCGGCGCGGACGACACCGCCGTCGCCGCGGTCGGCACCGCCGAGTGGCAGTGGCTGCGGACCTGGACGTCCTGGCTGGAGCTGACCGACCGGGTGCTCGCGCACCCGGGCGCCGACGAGATCGGCGCGGTGCTCGTGGCCCGCGCGCTCGCCACGGCCGCCGGTCACGCGCCCCGGATCGCGGTCGCCTGCGCCGATCCGGACGGGCTGGACCGGGTGGCCCGCTACGAACCGGTGCCGGTCGGCGTCGGGATCGCCAGCCAGGCCGCAGCGGCCGGGGCCGCCGTGGCGGACCACGCCGCCGCCGACGCGGTGCTCGTGGTGCACCCGCCGCAACCCGGCGACGCCGACTGGGCGACCGCCCCGCCGGCCGACACCGACCCCGGGCCGGCCGCGCGCACCGCCGCCCTGGTCCGCCGGCTGCTCGCCGAGGGCCGGCCGGTCGCCCTGGCCGACTGCGCGGTGGGCAACGGCGCCGATCCCCGGCTGGTGGCCGAGTTGGCCGCCGACGGCACGTATGCCCGGCTGGCCGGCTTCGCCGGCTGGAACACCGCCGGCAACACCGTCGGCAGCGCGCTCGCCACGCTGGTGGCGTATGAGGTCGGACGGGCCGCCGGCACCCTCGACCGGTCCGCCTCCCGCCGGCTGCTCGCCCACCGCCTGGTCGACGACCACGTGTGGATGTCGTACGCCCGGCCCCGGCTGCGCCGCGAACGCGGCACCGACCCGACCCGGCACGACCACGTGCCGGACGAGGAGACCGCGCGGGTGACCGACCGGATCGAACAGCTGCTGCGCGAACGGTGGCGGCACCTCGACGCGGTGCCGGGCTTCGCCGTCGCCGCCGGCTCGGTGAGCCTGCCGTGGCACCGCACCTACGAGATCGACTTCACTGTGGAGGAAGACCGGTGAGCACTCCCGAACCGACAGTGACCGCCGACGTGGCCGTGGTCGGCGGCGGGCTCGGCGGGGTGGCCGCCGCGCTCGCCGCCGCCCGCGCCGGCGCCACGGTGGTCCTCGTCGAGGAGTTCTCCCGGGTCGGCGGTCAGGTCACCACCCAGGCGCTGCCCGCGTTGGACGAACACCCGCACATCGAGAGCTTCGGCGCCTCCGCCGGCTACCGGGCGTTCCGCGACGCCGTCCGCGCCCACTACGGCGGCACGGCGAACCCGGGCGGCGGCTGGGTGAGCCGGCTCTGCTTCGAGCCGGCCGTCGCCGGGCGGGTGCTGGACGCGACCCTGGCCGAGGCGAAGGTGACGGTGCTGACCGGCCGGTCCCCGGTCGCGGCGCGGGCCGAGGGCGGCCGGATCCACGACGTGACGCTGACCGACGGCACCGTGCTGGCCGCCGCCGTCTTCTGCGACGCCACCGAGCGTGGCGACCTGGCCCCGCTCGCCGGGTTCGCCACCGTCACCGGCTCGGAGGGCCGCGACGCGCACGGTGAGCCGGATGCCGTGCCCGGCGGCCCCGACCCCGCCGCCCAACAGTCGTTCACCTGGTGCGCGCTGGTGGAGCACCACCCCGGCGCGGACTTCACCGGCCCCGCGCCCGCCCGCTACGCCGAGCTGCGGCACCGGCTCTCCTTCGACATCGCCGGCTGGGACGGCGGCGTGCACCGGTACCGGATGTTCACCGACGGCCCGGACGGACGGCCGCCGTTCTGGACCTACCGCCGGCTGCGCGCCACCGCGCCGGAGCTCGCGGTGCTCAACTGGGCGTCCAACGACTGCGCCGGGTACGACCCGATCGGTGACCCGGCGGGCGCCGAGCGGGCCGGCCGTGAGCTGACCGCCGCGTTCGTGCACTGGCTACGCACCGAGGCGCCCCGCGAGGACGGTGGCCGGGGCTTCCCCGGGCTGCGCCTGGCCCCGGAGGCCGCCGGCACGGCCGACGGCTTCGCCGAGGCGCCGTACCTGCGCGAGTCACGGCGGATCGTGGTCGAGCGGCCGGTCACCGGGCACGACCTCGCCCCCGTGCCCGGACGGGCCCGGGCGCGGCACCTGGCCGGCTCACTCGGCGTCACCTGGTACCACGTCGACCTGCACGAACGCACCGGCCACCCGGATCCGGTCTACCGGGAGACCGCGCCGTTCACCGTTCCGGCCGACGCGCTCGTCCCCCGCGGCGCGGTCAACCTGCTGGCCGCCGCCAAGAACCTCGGCGCCACCCAGGTCGCCGCCGCCGCGTACCGGGTGCACCACGGTGAGTGGGCGGTCGGTGAGGCGGCCGGGGCCCTCGCCGCCCGGGCCGCCCTGGACGCCCGGCCGGTGGGCGTCGTCCGCGACGACCCGGCGTTCCTGCTCGCGGTGCAGCGCGACCTGGTCGCCGCCGGCGTACCGCTGGCCTGGGTGGCCGACGTGCCACCGGACGACCCGCGCTTCGCCGCCGTGCACCTGGCCGCCGCCCACGGGGCGGTGGAGGGGGAGCGGGCCGCCGACCTGGCGGTGGAACCCGACCGGCCGCCCGGACCGGAGGACCTGGCCGCGCTGCGCCGGGCCGCCCGGTCGCTGGGCGCCGACCCGTCCCTCGTGGACCCCGATCGCGCCCTCGGCGCCCTGATGGAGGACATCGTCCGATGACCGTGCTCGACGCGATCCGTGGCCGGCTGGTCGTCTCCTGCCAGGCCGATCCCGGTGAACCGCTCGACGACCCGGCGCACATGGTGGCGCTGGCCCGTTCCGCGTTGCACGGCGGCGCGGTCGGCATCCGCGCCCAAGGGCTGCGTGACCTGCGGGCGCTGCGCGCGGCGCTGCCCGACACCCCCTTGATCGGGCTGGTCAAGGACGGCGTCGAGGGCGTCTACATCACCCCGACGTTGGCGCATGCCGAGGCGGTGGCCGCCACCGGTGTGCAGATCGTCGCGCTCGACGGCACCCGGCGGCCCCGCCCGGACGGGCTCACGCTGGCCGAGACCGTGGCCGGGCTGCGGCGGCGGCACCCCCGGGTGCTGGTGATGGCGGACGTGGCGGACGCCGCCGACGGTCACGCCGCCGTCGCCGCCGGGGTGGACCTGGTCGGCACCACGCTCTCCGGCTACACCGGCGGCGCGGTGCCGCACGACCCGGACCTGGAGCTGATCGGCACGCTCGTCGCCACGCTCCCGGTGCCGGTCGTCGCCGAGGGCCGGATCAACACCCCCGACGAGGCCGCCGCCGCCCTGCACCACGGCGCACACGCCGTGGTGGTCGGCACCGCCATCACCCGGCCCGCCGTCGTCACCGCCCGCTTCGCCGCCGCGCTCGTCACCAGCCGGGAGATGTCATGACCGTGCACGTCGTCAGCCACACCCACTGGGACCGCGAGTGGTACCGGCCGATGGAGTCCTTCCGGGCCCGCCTCGCCGAACTCGTCGCCCGGGTGTGCGACCAGCTCGACGCCGGCGAGCTGCGCCGGTTCCACCTCGACGGGCAGACCGTCACCGCCCTGGACGCGCTCGCCGTCCGCCCGGACCTCGCCGACCGGATCCGGGCCCACGCCGCCGCCGGCCGGCTGCACGTGGGGCCGTGGCACGTGCTCGCGGACAACCAGCTCGTCTCCGGCGAGAACCTGGTCCGCAACCTGCTCGCGGCCCGCCGGGTCGCCGCCGACCTGGGGCTGACGCTCGCCGACGTCGGCTACTGCCCGGACGCCTTCGGCCACCCCGCCGACCTGCCCCGGGTGCTGCGCGGCTTCGGTCTGGACACCGCGCTGGTCTGGCGGGGCGCGCCCCCGCACCTGGCCCGGTTCCGCTGGCGCGCCCCGGACGGCTCCGAGGTGCTCGCGGTCAACCAGGGCTACTACGAGCCGGAGGTGCTGTGGGACGCGGCCTCCGCCGCCGACCGGCTCGCTGCGTTCCGCGACAGGCAGGCCGGCCGGGACGCCGACGGGCCGTACCTGCTGCTCAACGGCGGCGACCACCTGGCGCCGCGGCCGTTGCCCGCGGGCCTGGCCGACGGCGCGGCGGTGGAGAGCACGCTGGCCGGGTACTTCGCCGCGATCCGCGACGCGGTGCCGGCGGAACGGGTGGTCACCGGTGAGCTGCGCCACCCGGGCGACTGGTTGACGTTCGTGCTGGCCGGCACGCTGTCCACCCGGCTCTATCTCAAGCAGGCCAACGCCGCCGCCGAGACGCTGCTGGAGGCGTGGGCGGAGCCGCTGACCGTACGCGCCGGCCGCGCCCACGCGGTCGGCCTGCTCCGGCACGCCTGGGACGAGCTGCTCCAGAACGCCCCGCACGACTCGATCTGCGGCTGCTCGGTGGACGAGGTGCACCGGGAGAACGAGGTGCGCTTCGACCGGGCCCGACAGGCCGGCGAGCACCTGGTCGAACGCGCCCTGCTGGACCTCGGGCTGGACACCCGGCTCGCCGGTGACCCGGTGACCGAGGCCGCCGCCCTGGTGGTGGTGAACCCGCACGCCGCACCGGTGACCGGCCCGGTCGTGGTGGACGTGCACACCGCGCCCGGGCACACCCTGGCCGGGCTGGTCGACGCCGACGGCGCGCCGGTGCCGTTCGAGCTGCGGGAGACCGAGCCGACGCCGTTGTTCTGCGCCGACCTGGACATCCTGCCGGACACCCGGGACACGCTGCGGCACCGCGTCGCGTTCGTCGCCGACGCCCCGGCCGGCGGCTGGACCGGCTACACCGCGACGGTCGTCCCCGGTGCTCCGGCCGCCGTGCCGGCCGGCGTCCCGGGCCGTTCGGTGACCCGGGGCGACTGGACGTTGACCGTCGCCGAGGACGCGTCGTTCACCCTGACCGACTCGGCCACCGGCCGCACCCTGCCCGGGCTGGGCCGCCTCGTCGACGTCGGCGACGCCGGCGACACCTACACCTACGACCCGCCCCGCCGCGACGAGACGGTCACGCCGGTCGTGCGCGAGGCGTGGGTGCACGACGGTCCGGCCGCCTCCCGCCTCGTGGTCCGCGCCGACCTGGACGTCCCGGCCGGCCTCACCGCCGACCGGAGCGCCCGGTCGACCGAGCGGGTGGTGCTGTCGCTGACCGTCACCGCCACGCTCTGGGCCGGGGTGCCGGAGCTGGACTGGCGGCTGGAGTTCGACAACACCGCCGACGACCACCGGCTCCAGGCCCACTTCCCGACCGACGCGCCGGCCACCGACTGGACCGCGGACGCCCACTTCAGCCTGCTCACCCGCCCGCTCAAGGCGGCGCTCGGCCCGCTGCCCGAACAGCGCGGGTACGAGGCCGACGCGGGCGTCGCGCCGGTCCGCTCGCTGGCCACCCTGCCGGGTCTGGCGGTCCTCGCGCCGGGGCTGCCCGAGGTGCAGGGCATCGCGGGGGAGCGGCCGTCCCTGGCCGTGACGGTGCTGCGCGCGGTCGGCTGGTTGTCCCGGCCCGACCTGCGGGCCCGCACCGCCGGCGCCGGACCCCAGCTGCCCACACCGGAGGCGCAGTGCCGGCGGCGGATCACCGCCGCGATCGGGGTACGCCTCGACGACGGCGAGTCCACGGTCACCACGGCGGCGGCGCACCGGCGCGCCCCGCTGCGGGCCTGGCAGCTGCGCCCCGGTGCGGTGGCGCCGGTCGCGACCCCGGGCCTGGGCGTGGACGGCGCGCAGGTGTCGGCGTACAAGCCGGCCGAGGACGGCGACGGCGCGGTGCTGCGGCTGGTCAACCCGACGTCCGCGTCGGTCGTGGCGACGGTGTCGGGGCTCGCCGGCACGCCCGTCGAGTGCGACCTCGCGGAGCGGCCGGTGGGCGCTGCGGTGGTCGGCGACGGGATCACCCTCGGCCCGTTCGCGACGCGCAGCTTCCGCGTCACCGGCTGACTCCCCGGGTGATTGTGGGCGGGACGGGGGTGCCGTACGCTCTGGTCGCGGCCCGCCCTCACGGTCCTGTGAGGAGCAACCATGCCCCTGAACCGCCTGCTGACCCTCGGGGTCGGCGCCTGTGCGGCGGTCGCGCTCAGCGTGCCGGTCGCCGCGGTCCCGGCCTCGGCCTCGGCGTCCCACCACCGCACCGGCGGCAGTCTGGTGCTGGTCGGCGGCGCGCTCGCCGACGACAACCGGGAGATCTACGACGACATCGTCCGGCTGGCCGGCGGCCCCGGCCGGGCCCGGATCGGCATCGTCACCGCCGGTGCCCCGGTGCCGGCCGAGGACCCCGACGCCGGCACCCCGGACTGCAACAACAGCGTCTGCAACGGTGACTACTACGCCGAGCTGTTCCGGTCCTACGGGGTGGCCGACGCGCAGTGGATCCCGATCGACCTGGACCACCCGGCCGCCGCCGACGACCCGGCGGTGGTGCGGCAGATCGAGTCGATGACCGGCTTCTTCTTCGGCGGCGGCGACCAGTACCGCTACGTCACCACCATGACGCGGGGGACGGCGCAGCGGGACAGCGCCGCGCTGGCCGCCGTCCGGCGCAAGCTGCGCGGTGGCGCGGTGGTCGCCGGCACCAGCGCCGGCGCGCAGATCATGGCCGGCCGCGACATGATCACCGGTGGTTCGACCGAGCCGGGGCTGCGCGACGGTGCGAAGCCGGGCTACTTCGACGACCCGGCGGTGCTCGGCTACCTGCCCCGGGGCGGGTTCGGGTTCTTCACCGCCGGGCTCGTGGACACCCACTTCTCCCGTCGCGGGCGGGAGGCGCGCTCGATCCGGCTCGCCTCGGACACCCGGCACACCCGGGTCTTCGGCCTGGACGAGAACACCGCGCTGGAGGTCACCGGGGTGGGTGGCCGCCGCACCTCGCTGCGGGTGCTCGGCCAGCGTGGGGTCAGCGTGCTCGACCTGCGCCGGGCGCGGGTCACCGACCACGCCGGGGTGTGGGGGATCGAGGGCGTGCGGTGGAGCCGGCTGACCGCCGGCGACGCCTACCTCGCGTCGCGCTGGACGGTGGTGCCGGCTGCCGGCAAGCCGCGCGTGCGGCCGGCGGTGGGACCGTGCACGGCGACCCCGTCGGAGGACGTCTTCTACGACTACGCCATGGTCGGCCTGGTCGAGGAGGGGCTCGCCGCCCGCACCGGCTGCGTGGCGGTCGGCGGCACGTCGTACGAGAAGGACCCGCAGTGGGCGGCGCGGTTGACCCGAGGCTCCGGGTTCGCGGCCTTCCGGGGCACGACGGCGACCACGTTCACCGACGTGGTGGTCGGCATCCGACCGGCCTGACGTGGGTGCGGCGGCGTCGGGCCGGGCGCCCGGCGCCGCCGTCACGAAGATGTAACAGAAGTTACGTATTGAGCAGTGAACTTAATGGATGTAACTTCTGTTTCATCGCTTCGTGGCCCCTCGGAGGTGCCCATGTCCCCTTCCCGCAACTCCCGTCGACTCGCCGTGACGGCCGCCGCCGCCGCGCTGCTCACCGTCGCCCCGCTCGGCGTCACCGCCGCCCACGCCCAGGTCACCCGGGTACGCCAGGGCAGCGCCACCGACGCCAGCCGGGCGAGCTGGTCCGGCCCGGCGTACACGATGAACGGTTCCGGCGGCATCGTCACCGCCACCATGACGAAGGCGGTCGACGCCATCCGGGGCGGCACCGGCGCGATCGACGTGGTGGTGATCGCCGGCTCCGGCTCAGGCACCCCGGAGTGCGACGTGATCACCCCGTTGGCCGGCGTCAACTCGTGCACCACGCTCACTCTCACCGCGGCCAACGACGGCAACAACAGCCAGGTCAACACCGACATCCGCAACGCCGAGTTCGTCTACTTCGCCGGCGGCGACCAGTGCCGCTACGTGGCCTGGAAGGGCACCGCGCTGGAGGCGTCGGTCGAGTCGGTGGTGGCCAAGGGCGGCGGCGTGGGCGGCGGCAGCGCCGGGCACCACGTCAACAGCGACGTCGTCTACGACGCCTGCACCGCCAGCGCCACCTCCTCGGGCGCGCTGGCCAACCCGTACGACCGGTCGCTGACGTTCACCACCGGCATGTTCCGCTGGCCGAACTACGCCGGCACGATCAACGACTCGCACTTCGTCACCCGCGACCGGATGGGACGGACCATGGCGTTCGTGGCCCGCGCGGTCAAGGACGGGCTGGTGTCCGGCGGCAAGGCGTGGGGCGTCGGGGTCGAGGAGGGCGCGTCGCTCTACCTCGACCGCGCCGGCCGGGCGACGCTCAGCGGCCCGAGCGCCTACGTCGTGCTCGGCGACCACCAGCCCGAGGTGGCCGTCTCCGGTCAGCCGCTCACCTACACCAATTTCAAGATCTGGAAACTGACCAACGGGCAGAGCTACGACTTCGCCAACCGGCCCACCTGCGGCTACTACCTGCGCAGCGTCCGCGCCGGAGTGCCGGACGCCAGTCTCTACAGCGGCACCCCGATCACCGACTGCTCGACCACCCCGCCGCCCTCGGGCGGGTCCACGTTCGCCGAGGCGGAGTCGAACGACAGCCGTACGGCCGCGAACGACATCTCCGGGCTGACCTTCCCGGCCACCGTGACCGGCGACATGAAGAGCACCTCCGACCGGGACTACTTCTCCCTCACGCTCGGCAGTGGACAGACGCTGACCGTGAACTGCGCGGTCCCGTCCGCGTACGACGCCGACCTCTACCTGCTCAGCGCGAGCGGGAGCACGCTGACCCGCTCGGTGAACGACGGCGCCGGGGCGGACGAGTCGGTCACCCTGACCCGGACCGCGTCCGGCTCGGCCACCTACTACCTCGACCTGGAGGCGTACGCCGGCTCCGGCACGGCCGACTACTCCTGCACCGTCGCGAAGTCCTGACCCGGCACCCCCCGAAGGGTCCGCGGGCGGGCGGCGACGCCCCGCCCGCGGACCCGCCGCCGTAGCCGGGAGCGGAGTGGCGGGCCGCTACGCTCTGCTCGTGTCGAACCCCGTACCTGCCGACGAGACCCACGCCGTGGGGGTCGCGGCGCTGATCCGCCAGCGGCTCGGCGAGTGCAGCCCGGCCGAGCGCCGGGTGGCCCGCGCCCTGCTCGCCTCCTATCCGTCCGCCGGCCTGGGCACGGTCGCGGCGTTGGCCGAGCGGGCCGAGGTGAGCGCCCCGACGGTGCTGCGCTTCCTGTCCCGGCTCGGCTTCGGCGGTTACCCGGAGTTCCAGCGGGCGCTGCGTGACGAGCTGGCCGAGCGGGAGACCTCGCCCCTGACCGCCTACCGGGCGACCGAGCGCAGTGGGGCGCCGCCGCGCGGGGCGCTGTCCCGGGCCGCCGCGGCGCTGCCCGAGGCGGTGGGCGGCACGCTGGCCGACCTTCCGCAGGGTGAGCTGGACGCGGCCGTGCGCCTCTTCGCCGACCAGCAGTACCGGGTCACCGCGGCCGGTGGCCGGTTCTCCGCGCTGTTCGCCAACTACCTCGTGCTGCACCTGATGCAGGTGCGGGGCAACAGCCGGCTGCTGCCCGCCGGTCCGGTGGAGCGGGCCGACATGCTGGTGGACGTCGGCAGACGTGACCTGGTGGTGCTCTTCGACTTCCGGCGGTACGAGGAGTCGACCCTGGCCCTGGCCCGGGAGGTGACCGGCCGGGGCGCCCGGGTGGTGCTGTTCACCGACCGGTGGCTCTCCCCGGTGGCCGGTCTGGCCGAGGTGGTGCTGCCCAGCCGGGTCGACTCGCCCTCGCCCTACGACAGCTTCGTGCCCACGCTGGCGCTGGTGGAGACGCTGGTCGCGGCGCTGATCGACCGGCTCGGCCCGGTGGCCGGCGCCCGCCTCAAGGCGATGGAGGGGGCGCAGCAGGCGTTCGGCGTCCGCTGAAACGTACGTTACAGAAAACTGTAACCCCACCGAGATCGTAACGTGAGTTACAGTCCGGGGGCTGGCTGTTCCGGCCCCCGGAAGGACTCCCCATGCGCATCCGTTCCCTCGCCCTGCTCGGCGTGACCTCGGCGCTGCTCGCCGCCACCGCCGCCTGCGGCTCCTCCTCGGCCGGTGGCTCCACCGACGAGATCACACCCGTCTCGGTCACCATCGACGGCGTCGGCGCCGTCGAGACCGACAAGGCCCTCGCCGCCAAGGTCCCCGCCGACGTGCGCGGCCGAGGTGGCGTCACGGTCGCCACCAACGCCCCCTACCAGCCGTTCATCGACTTCAAGGTCGAGGGCCGCACCGACGAGTTCGTCGGCCTCGACCACGACCTGTTCCAGGCCGCCTCGGCCCGGCTCGGCCTGAAGGCCACCTTCACCCAGCAGCCGTTCGACGGGCTGGTGCCCGGCCTGCAGGCCGCGAAGTACGACGCGATCGCCGGCGGCATCACCGACAAGAAGGAACGCCAGCAGGTCGCCACGTTCGTCGACTACTCCGCCTCCGGCACCGGCTTCCTGGTCGCCGCCGGCAACCCGCTCGGCGTGAAGACGGTGGCCGACCTCTGCGGCCGCACGGTCGCCGTGCAGAAGGCCAGCAACCAGGCGAAGAACCTGGCCACGTACGCCAAGGAGAGCTGCGCCGGCCGGCCGTTGCAGGTCAAGGAGTACCCGGAGAACCCGCAGGCGGTGCAGGCGCTGATCGCCGGCAACGTGCAGGTCGTCGCCGCCACCCGGGTGAACCTGGTGGACACCGCCGGCGCGCTGGCCGGCAAGGCCGAGCTGGTCGCCGACCCGTCCTCGCCCAACGGCTGGCTGGCCAGCCCGAACGGCTTCGGCTTCCTGAAGGCGCAGAAGGAGCTGGCCGAGGCGTACCGCGCCGCCGTGCAGTCGCTGATCGACGACGGTACCTACGGCAAGATCCTGGCCCACTGGAAGCAGACCCCGATCGCCGTCGAGAAGGCCACGATCGACCAGGCCATCGACTGACCCGGCGGACCACCGCCCCCCGATCCGCGGTCGCCGGGCGCCCTCTGATTCCGTGAGGGCGGGCCCGGAGGCGCCCGGCGACCGCCGCACCCCCTGCCGGAGGCACCCCCGCGATGACCACCCCCGACACCCCGGCGGTACGGGTCGTCCCCGTCCGCCACTACGGCCGCTGGCTGACCGCGCTGGTCGTGGCCGGCTTGGCCGCCCTGTTCCTGCGGGCGCTGCTGAGCAGCCCCAACCTCGAACCCGGCACGGTCGCCCACTACCTGTTCCAGGACTACGTGCTCGACGGCGTGCTCACCACGCTCTGGCTCACCCTGCTCGCCATGGTCCTCGGCACCGCCGGCGGCATCCTGCTGGCCGTGCTGCGGCTGTCGGACAACCCGGTGCTGCGCGGCGTGTCCTGGACGTTCATCTGGGTCTTCCGCGGCACCCCGCTGCTGGTGCAGATCATCTTCTTCGGCTTCCTCGGCGCGCTCTTCCCCCGGCTCACAGTGACCGTGCCGTTCACCGACACCGTCCTGTTCGACCGGCCCACCAGCGTGGTGGTCACCGGCACCGTCGCCGCCGTGCTCGCGCTGTCGCTCAACGAGATGGCGTACGCCGCCGAGGTGATCCGCGGCGGCATCCTGGCCGTCGACGGCGGCCAGACCGAGGCCGCCGCCGCCCTCGGCATGGGCCCCACGCTCACCCTGCGCCGGGTGGTGCTGCCCCAGGCCATGCGCGTGATCATCCCGCCGATGGGCAACGAGACCATCACCATGCTCAAGTCCACCGCGCTGGTGTCGATCATCGCCGGGCGGGACCTGATGACCGCCGTGCAGAGCGTCTACCAGAACAACTACAAGGTGATCCCGCTGCTCGTGGTGGCGGCGATCTGGTACCTCGCCCTGGTCAGCCTCCTCTCCGCCGGCCAGTGGCTGGTGGAGCGCCGGTTCGGCCGCGGCTTCGCCCGGGGAGGCGTGCGATGACGGCGATGGTCCGTGCCGAGGGTGTCACCAAGCGGTTCGGCCCGGTCGAGGTGCTCAGGGGCATCGACCTGACCGTGGCCCCCGGCGAGGTGGCCTGCCTGCTCGGCCCGTCCGGCTCCGGCAAGTCCACGTTCCTGCGCTGCGTCAACCACCTCGAGCGCATCGACGGCGGCCAGCTCTCGGTCGACGGCGAACTGGTCGGCTACCGCCGCCACGGCGACCGGCTGTACGAGCTGAAGGCCCGCGAGGTGGCCGTGCGTCGCCGCGACATCGGCATGGTCTTCCAGCGGTTCAACCTCTTCCCGCACCTCACCGCACTCGGCAACGTGACCGAGGCGCCGGTGCGGGTGCTGCGCACCCCGCGCGGGCGCGCCCGGGAGGAGGCGCTGCGGCTGCTCGACCGCGTCGGCCTGGCCGACCGCGCGCACCACTACCCGGGCCAGCTCTCCGGCGGGCAGCAGCAGCGGGTGGCGATCGCCCGGGCGCTGGCCATGCGCCCGAAGCTGATGCTCTTCGACGAGCCCACCTCGGCGCTCGACCCGGAGCTGGTCGGGGAGGTGCTGGACGTGATGAAGGGCCTCGCCGCCGACGGCATGACCATGGTGGTGGTGACCCACGAGATGGGCTTCGCCCGCGAGGTGGCCGACCAGGTCGCGTTCCTCGACGACGGCGTGGTGGTCGAGGTCGGCCCACCGGACGAGGTGCTCGGCCGCCCCCGGCACGAGCGCACCCGCGCCTTCCTCGACAAGGTGCTCTGATGGACCCGCTGCTCGGCGCGGCCGGCGACCGGCTGTCCGCGTACCACGACCGGCTCGCCCGGCTGGTCGCCGTCGACTCCGGCTCCGGCCAGGTCGACGGTCTGCGGGAGGTCGGTGACCTGGTGCAGGGCTGGTGCCTCGGCGCCGGGCTGGCCGTCGAGCGGGTGCCGGTCGCCGACGCGGCCGGCCAGGCGCTCGGGGACGTGCTGATCGCCCGCCGCCGCGGCGCGGGGACCCGGCGGATCCTGCTCGCCGGCCACCTGGACACCGTCTTCCCGCCCGGCACGGCCGCCGCCCGCCCGTTCCGGGTGCAGGACGGCCGGGCGTACGGCCCGGGGGTCAGCGACGACAAGGGCGGCGTGCTCGCCGGGCTGGCCGCCGTCGAGGTGCTCGCCGCGCTGGACCGGCACCGGTACGGCGAGCTGGTGCTGGTCTGCACGCCGGACGAGGAGATCGGCTCGGTCGGCAGCCGGCCGCTGCTGCGTACCCTCGGGTCGGAGGCCGACGTGGCGCTCTGCCTGGAGTGTGCCCGCGACAACGGCGACCTGGTGTCGGCCCGCAAGGGCGTCGCCGACCTCGCCGTGACGCTGCGCGGGCGGGCCGCGCACGCCGGCATCGAGCCGGAGCGGGGCGCCAACGCGTTGCTCGCCGCCGCCCGGCTGACCATCGCGTTGGACCAGCTCAACGGCCGTTGGCCCGGGGTGACGGTGAACGTGGGCGCGCTGGAGGCGGGCGGCCGGCCCAACGTGGTCGCCGACCGGGCCCGGATGCTGGTCGACCTGCGCGCCTGGCGCACCGGCGAGTACGAGGCGGCGCTGGCCGAGATCCGTCGGCTGGTCGCCGAGCCGGTGGTGTCCGGCGTGCACGCCGACCTGACCGTGCACGCACCCACCCCGCCGTGGGAGCCGGGGCCGGCCGGGCGCCGGTTGGCCGAGCTGGCGGCGAAGGTGGGCGCGGGGCTCGGCGTACCGGTCTCGCACACCGCGACCGGCGGCTGCGCGGACGCGAACCTGCTGGCCGAGGCCGGTGCCGCCGTGCTCGACGGGCTCGGCCCGATCGGCGGCGCCGACCACAGCCCGGGGGAGTGGCTCGACCTCGACTCGGTGGTGCCCCGGGTGGCGCTGCTGGCCGGCCTGATCGACGCGGTCGGATCGGGTGACCGCGCCGGCACGTAGTCAAATTCCTGAATCACCCTTCCTGTATTGGGTAGGATCGGTGGCGTGGAGGCGTCACCGTTCCGGGGCGTGGTGGCCTGCCTGGCGACCATGCACGGCAAGCAGTGGGCGTTGCGTCCGCTGCTGCGTCGTCGGCTCGGGATGAGCGTGCGCGTGGCGTCGGTGGACACCGACGCGCTCGGCACGTTCACCGGTGAGGTGCGGCGGGTCGGGTCGGCGCGGGAGACCGTGGTGCGCAAGGCCCGGCTCGGGATGGCCGCCACCGGATCCCCGGTGGGGCTGGCCAGCGAAGGGGCGTTCGGCCCGCATCCGGCGGCCCCCTGGACGCCCGCCGACGTGGAGTACGTGGCGCTGGTCGACGACCGGTCGGGCCTGACGGTGGTGGAGAGCGCCCTGAGCGTCGAGACCAACCACTGTCACGTCGTCACCGACGGCCGGGACCTGGCCGCCGTGCTCGCGTTCCTGCGCCGGGTCGGGTTTCCGCACCACGCGGTCGTCGTCCGGCCCGCGAGCGGGCCCGGTCGGCCGGTCAAGGGACTCCGTCGGCTCGCCGACGTGCTCGCGGCCGTCCGGCGGGCCGCCGTCGACTCCGACGACGGCACCGCCGTGCTCGGCGCGGACCTGCGGGCCCACGTCAACCCGACCCGGATGCGGGTCATCGCCGCGGCCGGGCGGCGACTGGTCCGGCGTCTCGCCACACCCTGTCCCGCCTGCGCGGCGCCCGGTTTCGGCCCGGTCGGCGCCGAGCCGGGGCTGCCCTGTCGCGACTGCGGCACACCGACCCCGCGGGACGCGTCGCTCATCTCGGGCTGCGGCCGGTGTCCGTACCGCTCGTCTCGCCCGGTGGCGGGCGCCGCCGACCCCGGATCGTGCCCGGCGTGCAACCCCTGACGGCGCCGCCGGGCTCACGGCAACCGCGTCGACGCGCGGTTCGGCGGGCGTAGGCGGCAGGCCCGCCGGGCCGGCGGTGACAGGAGCGGTCGTACCTCGTTGAGGAGCCGGTCCGCGTCGTGCCAGACCATGCCGTGGAGGCCGCAGCGGCCGGCTCGGACGGCCTGGTCGAGCAGCGGTGAGCGGCGGCGCAGCGCGGCGAGGGTGGCGCGCACCCGGTCCGGTCCGCTGCCCCGCGGCAGGGAGCAGGTGGCGTGGCCCAGCACGACCAGCAGCGGCGCGCCGAGGTGCGTGACCGCGTACTCCAGGCTGCCCAGCGCGGCCGGGCCGACCTCCAGGCCGGCGGTGCGGACGGCGTAGACGTCGGCGCCGCCGAACACGGTGACGGCCTCGGGTTGCGGGTCGGCGCACGAGAGGATTGCGGCCACCGGGTCCGCGTCGCCCGGTGGGACGGGCGCGCCGCCCACCCGGAAGCGGTGGTGCCCGGCGCGTAGCCGGGCGAGGGCGAAGCTCGGGCTGGTCTGCCACCCCTGGCGCGGAGATCCGGTCGCGTCCATCGCTCCTCCTCGTGCCGAGCCGCTGTCGTGCGTCTCACGATACACGAATTCTAAATCGTGTAATACAGTGCGGATGTCTGAGGGAGGTGGCGATGTCCGTCGCACTGGTTCTGGGAGTCCTCGCCGGGCCCGCATCGGCGGCGCTGTACGCGCTGGCGGTACCCGACCCCCGTCGAGCCGCCCGGGTGGTGGGGGCGCTGCTCGCTCTCACCGCCGCCGCAGCAGCCGCGCTGGTGACCCGGGTCGCGTACGACCCGGTTGTTCCGGCGCTCCTGCTCCGGCTCGACCCACCCGGGCCGGCGTTCTCCGTCGGGATCCGGATCGACCGGTTCACCGCGCTGTTCGCGCTGCTGGTCTGCGGGCTGGCCGCCGTCGTCGCCGGCTACGCGCGCCGCTATCTCGACGGCGAGCCGGGCGCCCGCGCGTTGCAGGCCCGGGTCGCGGCCGCCACGGCGGCGACCCTGGTGATGGCCACCGCGCCGAGCCTCGTGCAACTGGCCGTCGGCTGGATCGCGGCCGGGCACCTGCTGATCGGGCTCATCGGCCACTACCGGGAGCAGCCCCGGGTGCGGGCGGCGGTGCGCCGTACCCGGAAGGTGTTCCTCCTCGGCGACGTGGCCCTGGTCGCCGGCCTGGCGCTGCTGGTCGTCCCGGCCGGCGACGCGGACCTCGACGCGGTCCGGGCGGCCGCCGGCGACCGGCCCGGTTGGCTCCTGGCCGCCGCCGGTGGGCTGCTGCTGGTGGCCGGCGCGGTGCGCTCGGCCCAGGTGCCGGCGCACCGCTGGCTGCCGTCCACCCTGGACGCGCCGACCCCGGTCTCCGCCTTCCTGCACGCGGGCATGGTCAACGTCGCCGGCTTCCTGATGATCACGCTGGCGCCGGTGGTGGTCGCCGCACCCGGCCTGATGCCGGCGATGGTGCTGGTCGGACTCGTCACCGCGGTGTCCGGGACGGTGTTCGCCGCGGTGCGCACCGACGTCAAGGGCACCCTCGCCCGGTCCACCGTCGCGCAGATGGGGTTCATGCTCGCCCAGTGCGGTCTCGGCGCGTTCGGCCTGGCCGCCGTGCACCTGGTCGGGCACGCCGTCTACAAGGCGTACGCGTTCCTGTCCGCCGGCGGCGCGCTCCAGGCCCAGGCGCGGGCCGCGGCCGCGCCTCGACCGGTCGGCCCGCCCCGGACCCGGACCGTGGTCCTGGCCGGCGCGGCGGTGCTCGCCGCCGTGGCGCTCACCGAGCTGGCACTCGGCGCCAGCCCGAGCGGCCTGCTCAGCACCGCCCTGGCCGGCGCCGCCGCGCTGGCCGCGGTGCGGTCGGCGCTCGCCGACCGCGAGGTGCCGGCGCGGACCGCCGTCGCGATCACCCTCGCGACGGGCGCGCTGGCCGGCGGCTACCTGGTCGCCGGGCGGGCCGTCGCCCGGTGGCTGGGTCTGCCGACCTCGGTGACGGACGCAGGGGTGGGCGTCGCGGCGGCCACGCTGGCCGTGGCGGCCGTCGCCGGGACGGTCCTGCTGCGCCGGCACCGCGCCGCGCTGTGGTGGTGGGCCTGGCGCGACGGCGCCGTCGGCGCGTGGTGGCGCCGGTCCGCCGGCCCGGCGACGGGGGAGCCGGCCGCCTGGGCCGTGACCGCGGTGCGCCGCCGCGACGTGTCCGACCGGTCGGACGCCGCCCGGGTCGTCGCCGCGCTGGCCGCCGCCGGCGACCACGTCGCCGCGGTCTGGCCGCTGGACACGTTCGTCGCGGTGAACCCGCTCGCCGGCCGGGAGCGGGTGCCGTTCGCCCGGGCCACCGCCGAGCTGCGGGCGCTGGGCGGCGCGCGGACCCACCTGCCGGCTGTCGAGTACCGGCGGCGGCTGCGCGACGGCGAGATCGAGCCGGCCGACCTGACCGCCGCGCTTCCCCCGGCGACCTCGGAACCGGTCACGCTCGCCGGGCGGTCGCTCACGACCGCGGACCTCCGGGTCGCCACGCTGTCCCACCCGGTGCACGACGGACCGCCACCACCGCCCGACCTGCTCGCCGTGGCGCGACGCCGGCTCGCCGGGCCCCGGCCCGCCGTCCCGGACGACCCGGACCCGCTCACCGTCGCCGAACTGCTCGACCGGATCCTGGGCACCCGGATCGGCGCGGACGTCGACGAGCTGGTGGCCGGCTGGTGCGCGGCGCACTGCGGCCGCCCGGCCGCCCGCTGGCCGGTGCCCGGTGCGGCCGACGAGAGCTGCTGGACGCGCTGGCGGCGGATGGCCGGCGCCGACCGGAACCCGGGCCCCGCGGGCGTCGGCGGCCTGCGGGCGCTCGTCGCCGCGCTGCCGGCCGCACCCGACCGGGCCGTCGCCGCGCTCCTGCGTGCCCTCGGGGTGGCGCCCGCGAACTGGTCGGCCTACCTGTCCCGGTCCCTGCTCCGGCTGCCCGGCTGGGCCGGCTACGCCCGCTGGTCGCAGACCCACCCGGGTGAGCGGCCGGACCTGACCCCGCTGGACCTGCTCGCGGTGCGGCTCAGCTACGAGCTGGTGCTGGCCGGCGACGTCGCCCACCGCCGCCTCGGGCTCCCGCCGACGGTCGACGCGGTCACCGCCACGACGACGCCGACCGCTGCGACGACGCCGACCGGCGCCGTCGCCGGGCCGGTGCCGACCGTCGGGACCCCGGGGACCGCGCCGACCGCCGGGGCGCCGGGCGCGGACGAGCCGGCGGCTCTCGCCCGGCTGGTCGCCGCGCTCGGCGTCGACGGGCCGACCCTGGCGCTGCTGCCGGAGGAGACGGTGTCGGTGCTGCGTGACGTGGTGGTCGAGCTGTCCCCGGCGCGGCAGGCCGAGGTGTGGCTCGCCGCCGCGGAACACGCGTACCGGCGTCGGCTGCGGGACCGGCTGGACCACGGGGCACGCCCGCGCCCGCGCCGCGCCGCCCGCGCCACCGCGCTCGCCCAGGCGGTGTTCTGCATCGACGTGCGCAGCGAGGGCCTGCGCCGGCACCTGGAGGCGGCCGGGCCGGTGGACACGTACGGCTTCGCCGGCTTCTTCGGCCTGCCCGTGCGCACCGCGGCGACCGACGCCGGCCGGGGCCGGGACCGCTGCCCGGTGCTCATGCGCCCGGTGGCGACCGTCGCGGAGACCGCCGACGCCACGCGGGTGCGCCGCCGGCGGGCCCGGCAGGCGTGGCGCCGGGCGTTCGCCTCGGCCAAGGCCGACCCGGTCGGCGCGTTCGCCTTCGTCGAGGTGGCCGGCGTGCTCGCCACCGCCGCCCTCGCGGTACGCGCCGTCGCACCGGGCCGCTTCGCCCCGGCCGCCGACGACACCGCGCCGACGGTGGCCGACCTCGACGCCGCCCTGACCCTCGACGAGCAGGTCTACTACGCGGAGGCGACGCTGCGCACGGTCGGGCTGACGGCCGACTTCGCCCCGCTGGTGCTGCTCTGCGGGCACGGGGCCACCAGCACCAACAACCCCTACGCCGCCGCGCTCGACTGCGGCGCCTGCGGCGGCAACCGGGGCGGGGTCAGCGCCCGGCTGGTCGCCACGCTGCTCAACCGGCCCGAGATCCGCGAGGCGCTGGTCGCCCGGGGCATCCACCTGCCCGCCGACACCCACGTCCTGGCCGGCGAGCACGACACCGTCACCGACGAGGTGCGCCTGTTCGACGTCGACGCCGTCCCCGCCCGGCTGCGCCCGCACGTCGACGACCTGACCCACCGGCTCGCCCAGGCGGGAGCGGGGCTGCGCGCGGAACGGGCCACCCGGCTGCCCGGCCGGCCGGGCCCCCGCCACCTGCCCCGGCGCGCGTCGGACTGGGCCCAGGTGCGACCGGAGTGGGCGCTGGCGGGCAACGCCGCGTTCATCGCCGCGCCGCGCGAGCTGACCGCCGGGCGCGACCTCGGCTGCCGCACGTTCCTGCACTCCTACGACTGGACCGCGGACCCGGACGCGGTCGCGCTGGAGACGATCATGACCGGCCCGCTCGTGGTCGCGTCCTGGATCAACCTCCAGTACTACTTCTCCACCGTGGACCCGTACCGCCTCGGCGCCGGCACCAAGACCGTGCACACCGTCCTCGGCGACGCCCTCGGCGTCCTCTCCGGCTCCGGTGGCGACCTGCGCGTCGGGCTGCCGCTGCAGTCCGTCGGCGACGGGACCCGGCCGGCGCACGACCCGCTGCGCCTGCTCGCCGTGGTCCACGCCCCGCACCACCTCGTCGACACCGTGCTCGGCCGCAACCCGGGCCTGCGCCAGCTGGTCAACGGCGGCTGGATGTCCCTGACCGTCGTCGACCCCCACACCGGCGAATGGAGTGAGCCGGGCGGATCCCGGCACACCACGCCGCTCCCGGCCCCCGACCCAGAGAAGGAGTACAGCGCATGAACGAGCTCGGACTGACCCGCATGGTCAAGGTGGAGGTCGTCACCCGCGCCGACGACGCCGACGCCGTCCGGACGCTGCTGCACGCCTCCGGCGTGAGCGGCTGGACCAGCCTCAGCGGCGTCTCCGGCTTCGGCCACCACGGCACGCACGAGGGTCGGCTGCTCTTCAACGACCGGGCCGGACTCGTCATGGTGATCGCCGTGCTGCCGCCGGAGCGGGCCGAGCCGGTCGTCACCGGTCTGCGGGACATCCTGGCCCACCGGCCCGGCGTCATGTTCGTCAGCGACGCCTGGGTGAGTCGGCCCGAGTACTTCGGCGCCGACCGGCCGGCGGGCCCGGTGACCTGACGGAGCGACAGTCGCGTCGGGGCGGGGCGGCGACCGCCGGCCACCCCGCCCCGCCGTCACCCGTGGCGTACGGTGACGGCATGGGACGCCTCGCCCGGTGGCGTCGGGTGGCCCGGGAGCATCCGACCGTGGCCGACGCGCTGCTGGCCGCGGTGCTCTTCACGGTCAGCCTGCTTCCGGTGAACCCGCCCGGAGGGCCACCCCGGGACCCGTTGACCGCCGGCGCGGTGCTGCTCGCGGCGGCCGGCTGCGCCGCGCTCGTCCTCCGGCGCCGGTTCCCGTTGCCGGTGCTGGCCGTGGTGACCGTCGCGGCGGCCACGTCGTTGCTCGCCCAGCAGGCGCGGGGGCCGTTCGTGCTGACCGTGGCGGTGGCCGCCTACACCGTGGCCACCCGCACCGACCGGCGGACCGCCGTGGCGGCCGGTGCGGCGAGCGGTCTGCTCCTCGGCGGCTCGGCGGTCGTCGCGCTGGGCGTGGGCTGGCTCGATCCGGCGGTCGTGGTCCTCCTGCTCTGGTTCGGCGTCGCGGTGGCCGCCGGCGACGCGGTGCGCAGCCGGCGGGCGTACGTGGCCGTGCTGGAGGAACGGGCCCGGCGGGCCGAGCGGACCCGGGAGGAGGAGGCGCGCCGGCGGGTGGCCGAGGAGCGGCTGCGCATCGCCCGGGAGCTGCACGACGTGGTGGCGCACCACATCGCGCTGATCAACGTGCAGGCCGGCGTGGCCGGACACCTGCTGCGCGACCGGCCGGACGCGGCCGAGGAGGCGCTCGGGCACGTCCGGTCCGCTGCGCGCACCGTGCTGGACGAGATGGCCGTCCTGCTCGGCCTGCTGCGCCGGGGGGAGCCGGAGGCCCCGACCGAGCCGGCGCCCGGACTGGGTCGGCTCGACGCCCTCGTCGACGGCTTCGCCGCCGGCCAGCCGGTCCGGTGGATCCTGTCCGGCCGCCCCCGCCCGCTGCCGGGCGCGGTGGACGTGGCCGCCTACCGCATCGTCCAGGAGTCGCTGACCAATGCGCACCGGCACGCGCCCGACGCCACCGTCACGGTCGAGGTCCGCTACACCGACACCGCGGTCGCCGTGGAGGTCCGCGACGACGGGCCGGGACCGGGCGGTCCGGGTGACTCCGGAACCGGTCTCGGCCTGCTCGGGATGCGGGAGCGGGCCGAGGCGGTCGGCGGCGCGTTCCACGCCGGTCCCCGTCCGGAGGGTGGCTTCGTGGTCCGCGCGGAGCTGCCCGCCCCGATCCCCCAGGAGGTGACATGACCGTCCGGGTCCTGCTCGCCGACGACCAGACGCTCATCCGCGCCGGCTTCCGCGCGCTGATCGACTCGGCGCCGGACCTGTCCGTGGTGGGCGAGGCGGCCACCGGCCGGGAGGCGGTCGTCCAGGCCCGCGCCACCCGGGCCGACGTGGTGCTGATGGACATCCGGATGCCCGACCTCGACGGCCTGGCCGCCACCCGGCAGATCACCGCCGACGAGGACCTGGCCGGCGTGCGGGTGCTCATCCTGACCACGTTCGAGGTCGACGAGTACGTCTTCGAGGCCCTGCGGGCCGGCGCCAGCGGCTTCCTCGGCAAGGGCGTGGAGCCGGTCGAGCTGCTCGACGCGATCCGCACCGTCGCCGCCGGGGAGGCGCTGCTGTCGCCGAAGGCCACCCGTGGGCTGATCGCCCGGTTCCTCGCCCAGCCCGACCCGGAGCCCCGGGCCACCCCGGAACGGCTGCGGGTGCTCACCGAACGGGAACGCGAGGTGGTGGCGCTGGTCGCCGCCGGGCTGAGCAACGAGCAGATCGCCCAGCGGCTGGTGGTGTCCCCGCTGACCGCGAAGACCCACGTCAACCGGGCGATGGCCAAGCTCGACGCCCGGGACCGGGCCCAGCTCGTGGTGATCGCCTACCAGAGCGGGCTGGTCCGGGCCGACCCGCCGGCGCGGTAGCCGGGCCGCCCGGATACCGCGACCGCGGTACGCGCAGGTGTCCGCGCCCGGCCGACGCGGCGGCCGGGGTACGCGGGCCAGGGTTGAGCACATGATCGAAGCCCGCGACCTCAGCAAGCGCTACGGCGACCGGCTCGCCGTCGACTCCCTGACCTTCACCGTCGCGCCGGGCGTGGTGACCGGATTCCTCGGTCCGAACGGCGCCGGCAAGTCCACCACCATGCGCATGATCCTCGGCCTCGACGCGCCGACCGGGGGCACCGTGCGGGTCAACGGCCGCCGGTACGCCGACCACCGGGACCCGCTGCGCCAGATCGGCGCCCTGCTGGAGGCGAAGGCGGTGCACACCGGCCGCTCCGCCCGCGACCACCTGCTCGCGCTGGGCGCCACCCACGGCATCGGCCGCCGCCGGGTCGACGAGGTGATCGACCTGGTCGGCCTGCGGGAGGTGGCCGGCAAGCGGGCCGGTGGGTTCTCCCTCGGCATGGGCCAGCGGCTCGGCATCGCCGCCGCGCTGCTCGGTGACCCCGCCGTGGTGATGCTCGACGAGCCGGTCAACGGCCTGGACCCGGACGGCATCCGCTGGATCCGCGGCCTGCTCCGCGGCCTCGCCGCCGAGGGCCGCACGGTGTTCGTCTCCTCGCACCTGATGAGCGAGATGGCGCAGACCGCCGACCACCTGATCGTGGTCGGCCGGGGTCGGCTGCTCGCCGACGTGTCCCTCGCCGAGTTCACCCGCCGGGCGTCGCGCACCACGGTGCGGGTGCGCTCGCCCCAGGCCGCCGCGTTGCGCGACCTGCTGGCCGGACCGGACGTCACCATCACCGGTGGTGAGCCGGGCCTGCTCGAGGTCAGCGGTCTGCGGCGCGAGGTGATCGGTGACCGGGCCGCGGCGGCGGGGCTCACCCTGCACGAGCTGACCGCCACCGAGGCGTCCCTGGAGGAGGCCTTCATGACCATGACCCGCGACGCCGTCGAGTACGCCGGCGCCACCGCAGGAGAGACCCGATGACCACCACCGTGCCCACCACCGTCCCGACCGACGCCCGGATCACCGGCCCGCGCGTGGTCCGCGCGGAGTGGATCAAGTTCCGCTCGCTGCGTTCCTCGTTGATTCTTCTGGCCGCCACCCTCGTGGTGTTCGCCGCCCTCGGGCTCGGCTTCTCGGCGTTCCTGGCCGACGCCACCATCGAACCGGGCACCCCGGCGCCACCCGGCGGGCCCTCGTCACTCGACCCGCTCGGCGCCAGCCTCGGCGGCGTCAACCTCGCCCAACTGCTGATCGCCACGCTCGGCGTGCTGCTGACCGCCGGGGAGTACGCCACCGGCATGATCCGCACCTCCCTGGCCGCGGTGCCCCGGCGCTGGCCCGTGCTCACCGCCAAGATCACCGTCCTGGCCGGCGTGTCGCTCGCCGTGCTGCTGCCCACGGTGCTGCTCACCTTCCTCGGCGGACAGGCCGTCCTGGGGGACAAGGGCATCGCGCTCGGCGACGACGGGGTGCTGCGCGCGGTGCTGGGCACGGCCGCGTACCTCGCCGGGATCGGCGTGCTCGGCGCGGCGCTGGGCTCGCTGCTGCGTACCACCGCCGGCGCGCTGACCAGCGTGGTCGCGCTCCTGCTGGTCGTGCCCGGGGTGGTGTCGCTGCTGCCGGAGAGCTGGTCGGAGACGATCTCCCCGTACCTGCCGTCGAACGCCGGGCAGGCGTTCATGAGCCTCGGCGGCGACCCGAACCTGCTCTCCCCGCAGGCCGGCGCGGCCGTGTTCGTCGGCTGGCTGATCGCCCTCGTCGGCGCCGCTCTGACCAGGCTGCTCCGGCGCGACGCCTGAGCCGGGGTCACCCGGGCCGGCGGCCGGTGCCGCCGGTCCGGGCCGGCGTCAGCCTCTCCGCGTGCGCGATCAGGATGAGCAGCACGCTGAGGATCGCCGACCCGGCCAGCAGCGGCAGGCCCCGACCGGCGGCGGCCAGCGCCACGATCGCGACCAGCCCGACCGGCCGGTGCCAGGACACCCGGTGGTGGACCGCCGCCGCGAGCAGGATCCAGCCGATCAGGAACAGCGCCGGGCCGCTGAGCGCCACCATCAGCGCGGCCGGATCCCGCGACAGCGGTTCGGCGATCATCACCTGGGCGCCGACCGCGGCGGCCACCACCCCGGCCACCATCACCAGGTGCAGGTAGCCGGCGAGCAGGCCGAGCCGGCTGCCGGACGGCCCCAGCGCGTCGATCGCCGCGCCGAGCCGTACGCCGCCGGGCACCAGGTAGAGCCGGCCCAGGCTGACCGCGTTGACGAACGCCAGCGCGAACGCGGCGGTGCGGGAGAGGTCGAACCCGGTGGTGCTGTAGACGATCCCGGCGGTCAGGATCAGCTCACCCAGCGCGATGATGTAGATCTGCTGGTAGCGCTCCGCCAGGTGCTCGCCGATCACCTGGAGATCCGCCCAACTGCTGCGGCCGAGTCCGGGCGTCGGCCAGCGCAGCCGCGCCAGCGACAGGTCCAGGACCACCGCCACGGTCCAGAGCGCCACCTGGGCCGGCTCGACCAGCGCGCCGGTCAGCCACAGTACCGCGGAGAGCGCGAACCAGACCGCGACCCGCAGCGTCCGCACCCGCAGCGGGTTGCCGCGCAGCGCCGGCAGCAGGAACGCCGGACGGCCCAGGTGGATCGCCACGTAGGCACCGGCGAACACCAGCCCGTGCCCGGAGTACGCGCTCGGCGCGGCGGCCGCCATCATCAGCCCGCCGAACATGACCCAGAGCAGCAGCCCGATGATCAGGGGCGTGCCCGGGTCGAACCAGTCCGTCGACCAGGCGGTCACGAACCACACCCACCAGATGGCCGCCAACAGCAGCGCGGCCCGGAACGCCCCGCCCAGGGTGAGGTCCTGCTCCAGCGCCAGGGAGACCCGGTTCAGCGCGAGGATGAAGGCCAGGTCGAAGAAGAGTTCCAGGAACGACGCCCGGCGGGAGGCCTCGCGTGGGCGCAACAGCTGCCCCGGCATCCCACCCCGCATCCCGTCCCTTCCGTACGCCCGGCCCGTCGCACCAGTCGTACCATCCGCCGCCGGGGCGACGAGGGCGAACGCGGTCAGCGGCGGATGACGCCCAGGTCGACCGCGGCGGCGACGGCAGCCGTCCGCGACTGCACCCGCAACTTGGTGTAGATGCGCGACAGGTGCGACTTGACCGTGCCCTCGGTGAGGTGCAGGCGGCGGCCGATCGCCTGGTTGGACAGGCCGTCGGCGACCAGCCCGAGGACCTCGGTCTCCCGCCGGGTCAACGCGGTGTCGGGGGTGCGGAGCCGGTTCACCAGGCGGTCCGCGACGGCCGGCGCGAGCGCGGTCCGGCCGGCGGCGGCGGTCCGCACGGCGGCGGCCAGCTCCTCCGGCGCGGCGTCCTTGAGCAGGTAGCCGGCGGCGCCGGCCTCGATCGCGGGCAGGGTGTCGGCGTCCGTGTCGTAGGTGGTCACCACCAGCACCCGGGGCCCGTCCGGCCGGGCGGTGATGGCGGCGGTGGCCTCCACCCCGCTCATGCCGGCGCCGAAGCGCAGGTCCATCAGGACCACGTCGACGTCGCCTCCGGCGGCGCGTGCCACCGCGTCCTCGGCGGTGGCGGCCTCGGCCACCACGACCAGGCCCGGCTCGGTCTCCAGCACGGCGCGCAGCCCGGCCCGGACGACGGGATGGTCGTCGGCCAGCAGCAGCCGGATCGGGTCTCCGGTCACGGCCGATTCCCGGGCGGCGTGCGGGGGAGCCGGGCGGACAGCGTGGTGCCCCGGCCGGGCGCGGAGGCGACGGTCAGGTCGCCGCCGAGCGCGCCCACCCGGGCGCGCATGGACGCCAGGCCGAAGCCACCGGCCTCCGGATCGGCAACGGGCAGCCGGTCGGGGTCGAAGCCGACACCGTCGTCGACCACGTCGACGGTGACCCGGTCGGCGTGGTAGCCGAGCGTCACCTCGGCGGTGGTCGCGCCGGCGTGCCGGACGGTGTTGGCCAGACCGGCCTGGGCGATGCGCAGCAGCGTCACCTCGTACGCGGTCGGCAGCGGAGCGGGCACCCCGGTCACCCGCAGGCGCGCGGCGAGCGGGTGCCGGGCGCCGGTGGTGGCGCACAGGCGCTCCAGCGCGCCGGCCAGCGTGGTGTCGTCCAGCGCGGGCGGGGCGAGCGCGGCGACGAAGCGGCGGGCCTCGGCCAGGTTGTCGACGGCGGCCCGGCGGGCCTGCCCGACGTGGCGGGCGGCCGCGTCCGGCCGGTCGGGCAGCACCCGCTCGGCGGCGCTCAGCAGCAGCTGGATGCTGGTCAGGCCCTGGGCGAGCGTGTCGTGGATCTCCCGGGCGAGCCGTTCCCGTTCGGCCGCCACCCCGGCCTCGTGCTGCGCCCGCGCCAGGTCGGCGCGGGTGGCGGTCAGCTCCTCGATCAGCCGCCGACGGCGTTCGCTCTCCCGGTAGAGCGCCTGGTAGCCCCGAACCACGGCCACCGCGACGGCGGCGCCGAGGGCCGGCCCGACCACGCCCGGCACGGTGACCGCCCCCCGGTGGGCGGCGAACGCGACGATCGCCGCCAGGGCGGTCACGCCGACCGCCACCGCACCGGCGCGGCGGGGGAGCAGGTGCAGCTGGAGGACGTACAGCGGGAAGGCGACCCACAGCCCGTCGGCGGTCAGCGCGGTCAACCCCAGCCAGAGCGCGGTCACCGCCGCCAGCCACCAGCCGGCAACCCGCCGCGAGCGGCGGACACCGGGCAGGAGCGCCCCACCCGCGTACGCCAGCAGGCCCGCCGCCGCGACCGCGACCACGGCCGCCGGGTGCGGGCGGCCGGTGGCGACGGCCCGGAGCCCGGCCAGGGCGAACAGGCCCGCCACGAGCAGGTGCAGGCACCAGGCCAGCACGCGGGCGGTCGGCGTCAGGGTGGGAACGGCGGTGGTCACAGCCCTCTCAGCGTAGAGGAACCGCAGGTCGGCGGGCCTCTGTCGAAAGTCGTAACCGGTACCCCGCCGTTCCGCCCCGAAGCTGCCGTCCGTCGCCGGATGCCGGCCGCCCGGCCGACGGCGACCGTGGAGGGCGACCGCATCCGTCGCCGGAAGGGACCGCCGCCGCCGTGTTCGTCGCCTGGAGAGACCTGAGATTCGCCAAGGGGCGCTTCGCCCTGATGGGCACCGTCATCGTGCTGATCACGCTGCTGGTCGGCCTGCTGTCCGGGCTGACCGCCGGGTTGGACCGGCAGAACACGTCCGCGATCACCGGCCTGCCCGCCGACCGGATCGCCTTCGGCGCCGGGCAGGCGTCGTACGGGGACTCGACCGTCACCGAACGGCAGTGGCGCCAGTGGGCCGCCACGCCCGGCGTGACCGCCGCCGAGCCGCTCGGCATCAGCACCACCCGGGTGACCGCCGGCGGCCGGGGCGCCGCCGTCTCCGTCTTCGGCGTCCGGCCCGGCTCCCGCCTCGGCCCGCCCGGCGTCGACCTCGACGACGGTACGGCGGTGCTCACCACCACTGCCGCCGCCGACCTGGGCCTGCGCACCGGTGACCGCCTCACCCTGGCCGGACGGGAGCTGACGGTGGCGGGGGTACGCGGCGACGCCTCCTTCAGTCACACCCCGGTGGTCTGGACCAGCCTGGACTCGTGGCGGCGCACCGTGGCCGCCGGCGCGGACACCGCCACCGTGATCGCGTTGCGGACCGGTCCCGACGTGGACGTGGCCGCCGCCGACCGGGCCGCCGGCACCCGGACCGTCGGCACCGACGAATCGGTGACCGCGATCGGCTCCTACCGCTCGGAGAACGGGTCGCTGCAACTCATGCGTGGCTTCCTGTTCGCCATCTCCGCGCTGGTCGTCGGCGCCTTCTTCACGGTCTGGACGATCCAGCGCAGCGGCGACGTCGCGATCCTCAAGGCGCTCGGCGCCTCCACCACCGCGCTGCTGGTCGACGCGTTCGGCCAGGCCGGGATCCTGCTGGTCGGCGGGACCGTCGTGGGCACCGCCGTCGCCGCCGGGCTCGGCGCCGCCCTCTCCGGCTCGGACGTGCCGTTCGTGCTGACCCCGGCCACCGTCGCGCTCCCGGCGGCGGTGATGGTGCTGCTCGGCACGCTCGGGGCCGCCCTGTCGGTGCGCCGCATCACCTCCGTCGACCCGCTGACCGCCCTGGGGAGCGCCCGATGAGCCTCGACCTGACCGATGTCACCCTCACCTATCCGGACGGGGACAGCCGGCTCACCGCCCTCGACCACGTCACCCTGTCGGTGCCGAGGGGAAGCCTCACCGCCGTGGTCGGCCCCTCCGGCTCCGGCAAGTCGAGCCTGCTGGCGGTCGCCGCCACGCTCGTCACCCCGGACACCGGGGGCGTCGCCGTCGACGGCGTCGTCACCACCGGCCTGACCCGGGGCGCGCTCGCCACTCTGCGCCGACGCGCGATCGGCATCGTCTTCCAGCAACCCAATCTGCTGCCCTCGCTCACCGCCGCCGAGCAGCTCCAGGTGATGGCCACGTTGAACGGACGGTCACCGGCCCGGGTCCGGCGGCGGGCGGACGACCTGCTCGACGCGGTCGGTCTCGGCGCGCAGGCGGGACGGCGGCCGCACCAGCTCTCCGGCGGTCAGCGCCAACGGGTGAACATCGCCCGCGCGCTGGTGAACGACCCGGTGCTGCTGCTGGTCGACGAGCCGACCAGCGCGCTCGACCACGAGCGGGGCGCCGCCGTCGTCGACCTGATCGCCCGGCTCACCCGCGAGCGGGGCACGGCCACCGTCCTGGTCACCCACGACCGGGATCACCTCGCCGCCGCGGACCGGACGGTCGAGATGCGCGACGGCCGGCTGCACCCGGCGCCGGAGGTTCACCGCCTCCCTTAGTGGTAGAGGGCCGTTGGGCCGAGCTGGACCGGGAGCTGGCGCCGTGGCGCCGGGCCGTCCACCACGCCCTGCTCGGCACCCGGGACCGCTACTGACGGAGATTGACACACGAACTGCGCTTCGTGAATAATGGAGCGTAGTTCGAGGGGGAGTACCCGCCACCGGACGCGCGGTCGTCAGGACGGACCCACCACGGGTCCCGGCCGCGCGGGCCGCCCGCGCGGCGGTCCGGGGAGACCTTCGACCCGTTCGCCGGCGACCAGCCGGCCCGGTCGGAGGGAGCGCCGCGCGTGTCCGTACCCCTGTGGGCCTGGTTGGCCCTGACCGCGGCGATCGCCGTGATGCTGGCGGTCGACCTGTTCCTGCACCGCGACAACCACGTCATCGGCTTCCGTGAGGCGGCCGTGTGGTCGGCGGTCTGGATCGCCGCCGGCCTGGCGTTCGGTGTCGTGTTGTGGCTGTGGCAGGGCGACGAGGCCGCCGGCGCCTACTACGCCGGCTACCTGATCGAGAAGGCGCTGTCGGTGGACAACGTCTTCGTCTTCGCGCTGGTCTTCACCTACTTCGCGGTCCCGGCCGCGTACCAGCACAAGGTGCTGTTCTGGGGCGTCATCGGCGCGCTGCTGTTCCGGCTGGTGTTCATCTTCGTCGGCGCCGGGCTGCTCGAGACGTTCTTCTGGACCGCCTACGTGTTCGGCCTCTTCCTCGTCTGGACCGGCTGGAAGATGGCCTTCCGGCACGACGCCGAGATGCGTCCCGAGCGCAACCTCGTCGTCCGCGTCGTGCGCCGGGTCATCCCCACCGACGCCCGCTACCACGGCGACAGGTTCTTCACCCGCCTCGACGGCAGGCGCGTCGCGACGCTGCTGTTCGTGGTGCTCGTCGCCGTCGAGGCCACCGACCTGATCTTCGCGATCGACTCGGTCGCCGCCATCCTGGCGATCACCACCAGCACGTTCATCGTCTGGACCGCCAACGCGTTCGCCGTGCTCGGTCTGCGCAGCCTCTACTTCTGCCTCGCCGGCCTGCTGCGTCGTTTCGTGCACCTGCACTACGGACTGGCGTTCCTGCTCGCCTTCGCCGGGGTGAAGCTGATCCTCTCCGAGACCCCGGTCGGCAAGCTGCCCATCCCGCTGACCCTCGGCGTCATCGTGGTCACCCTCGCCGTCTCCATCGGATGGAGCCTGGTGACCACCCGGGGCGCCTCCGCGGCGGCGACGGCCCGGGCGGACGAGGGTCGCTGACGACGGATCCGCGCCCGGTCCCCGGCGGTCGAGCCGGGGGCCGGGCCGCCCGCGTCGTGCCCTAGACTCGGCGCAGCGTCGCGTGTCGGTGGCAGGCCGTGTCAGGCATGGAGGCGCCGGACCGGAGGGAGCACGACGATGATGATCGCCGTCCCTTCGCCCTCTCCCCGTGGGTGAGGGTGAGCAGACCAGGCTGGTGGCCTGGAGTCAGGAGATGCGCGCCGTCCACGAGCGGCTGCGCGAGGCGCTGCGGGTGACGCGGCAGGCGTTGGCCGACGGCACGCCGGCGGAACCGGCGACGCGTGATCTGCTGCTGTTCTGTCACGGGTTCTGTGCCGCGCTGACCGCGCACCACGAGGGCGAGGACCGGGAGCTGTTCCCGGCGATCGCGCGGCACCACCCCGAGCTGCGGGAAACCCTGCAGCAGTTGCGGCAGGACCACTCGATGATCGGGCACCTGCTCGCCGGCCTGAGCGCCGCGGTGACCCGGGACGCCCCGCCGGAGGAGCTGGGCCGGCACCTGGAGGGAGTGGCCGCGATCATGGAGTCGCACTTCCGGTACGAGGAGCGGCGACTGCTCACCGTGCTGGAGACGCTGGCGCTGGACGCCGACCCGGCCGACGTGCTGGGCCCCCTGTGACGACAGGTCGTGGCCCGGGTGCGCGAACAACCCCCGCTGAACCCCGTCGATCATGAAAGTGGCGGCGAAGTCTCTCGGATCATGCCGCCAACTTCATGATCGACCGGTGGAGGGGGATGGGCGCACTAGGATCGGGGCGGGGGATCACGGGCGGGGGAGCGGGTCGGGTGGGTGGGTCGCAGCTGCTTGTCGTGCTGGACCGGGACAGCTCGGTGCCGTTGCAGCAGCAGCTCTGCGACCAGATCAGCGGATCCGTGCGCAGCGGCCGACTGCGCGCCGGTGACCCGGTGCCGCCCAGCCGGGAGCTGGCCCACCAGCTCGGTGTCTCCCGCACCGTGGTGACCCGCGCGTACGAGCTGCTGCGGGCCAACGGGGTGCTCACCTCCCGCCGCGGCTCCGGCACCCGGGTCAGCGGCGCGGTGCCCGACCTGCCGCACCGCGACCCGCCGGCCCGGGCGCCGCTGCGGCCGGAGCCTCCGCTGCCCACCGACGCGGGCAGCCCGCTGTGGCGGCCGTGGGAGCCGGCGCCCATGCACCGGCCCGACGGCGCGTACGACTTCCGGCACGGCACGCCGGCGCTGGCCAGCTTCCCGGTGGCCCGGTGGCGGCAGTCGCTCGCCGAGGCGGTGAGCCGGGCCGACGCGGTGGCCCTGGGCTACGGCCCGGCCGAGGGCTCGCCGGCGTTGCGCGACCAGATCACCGCGTTGCTGCGGCGCAGTCGGGCGCTGGACGTCTCCCGCGAGCACACGATCGTGACCAGCGGCGCCACCCAGGCCATGGACATCCTGGTCCGGCAGCTCGTCGGCCCCGACGACGTGGTGGTGATCGAGGACCCGAGCCACACCGTGCTGCGGCAGATCTTCGGCTACTCCCGGGCGGCCGTGGTGCCGGTCCCGGTCGACGCCGAGGGGCTGCGGGTCGACGAGATCGCCGACCGGGTCCGCGGCCACGGCCTCGACCCGGCCCGGGTACGCCTGGTCTACGTCACCCCGTCGCACCAGTTCCCGACCGGGTTCGTCATGTCGGAGCGGCGTCGGCGGGCGCTGCTGCGCTGGGCCCGCGAGCACGGCGTCACGGTGCTGGAGGACGACTACCACAACGAGTTCAGCTTCGCCGCCGAGCGGCTGCCGTCGCTGGCCGCCGACCCGCAGGGCGCCGACGTGGCCTACGTCGGCAGCTTCAGCAAGACGCTGTTCCCCTCACTGCGCATCGGCTACGCGGTCCTGCCGCCGCACCTGGTCCGGCCGTTCCTCGGCATCAAGTGGATCACCGACCGGTTGACCCCGACGCTCACCCAGGAGGCACTGGCCGAGTTCGTCGGCTCCGGCGCGTACGCCCGGCACATCGGCCGGATGGACCGGCTCTACCGGCAGCGCCGGGCCCGGCTGCTGGAGGCGCTCTACGAACACTTCGGCGCCGGCGTCCGCGTCTCCGGCGCGGCCGCCGGGCTGCACGTGCTGGTCACGCTCGGCGGCGCGCCCGGCGCCGACGAGACGGCGATCGTGCGCGCCGCCGCGGTGCGCGGCGTACGGGTCTATCCGGCCTCCGGCTACTTCGTCACCCAGCCGCCGTCCGAGCCGACGTTCCTGATCGGGTACGCGGCGCTGCCCACCGCCCGGATCACCGAGGGAGTGGCGCTGCTGGCCGCCGCGGTGCGGGACGCGACGGCTCGGTGAACCGGGGCCGGCGGAACCGGTCGCGCTGGGCGTACGGCACGGTGCAGTCGAAGACCGCCTTCGCGGTCCGCCCGTCGGCCGACAGCGAGCGGGAGTAGCCGGTGTGCTGGCTCGGATCCAGCGGGAAGCCCTCCCGGTCCGGCAGCACCCGCAGGTCCTGGTCGGCCTGGAAGCGGGTCACCATCGCCCACCACAGGTCCTGGTCGGACTCGACGTCGACGTCCTCGTCGACGCAGAGCACCAGCTTGGCCATCCGGAACGCGTCCAGCACCGCCTCCCCGGCGGCCCGGACCGCCGCGTCGTCGGCCGGGTCGCGCTTGGCCGGCCACTGGAGCACCACCATGAGCTGACCGCCGCCGGCGGTGTGGCAGTGCGCGGCCCGCGCCGGTGTGCCCCGGCGGCGCAGCAGGTCCAGCACGGCGGCCTCCATCCCGAAGCCGAGCAGCACCGACTGCTCGTGGCCGGGGCCGGAGACGGCCTGCAGGATCGGGCTCTCCCGGGCGGTGATCGCGGTGACCCGGATCAGCGGCAGCGACGGGTGCGCCCGGCCCTGGTAGCCGAGGAACTCCGGGGTGGCGACGGCGCCGTGCCGGCTCTCCGGCGCCTGCTCGGCCAGCAGCTCGCCCTCGATCACGTACTCGGCGTGCGCGACGAACTCGGCGTCCACGGTGGCGCACGGCAGCAGCTCGACCGGCCGCCCGCCGAGCGCCCCGGCGACCGCCAGCTCGTCGACCTCCGGCGGCACCAGCGAGGTCGGGCAGCAGGAGGAGAGCAGCACCGCCGGGCCCAGTCCGAGGTGGATCGCCACCGGCAGCGGGACACCCCGGCGCAGGGCTGCCCGGTGGGCCAGTTCGAGATCCCGACCCGGCACCATCCAGATGGTCAGCGTGTCCGGGCCCTGCACGCACATCCGGTGCACGGACAGGTTGCGGACGCCGGTGTCCGGGTCGGTGGCGAGCACCGCGCCGAGCGTCAGGTAGGGACCGGCGTCCTCGTCGGTGAGCACCGGCACCGGCAGCGCGGTGAGGTCCGTCGGCAGGCGTCGGCGGGGCCACCGCGCCGGGTCGGGCGCGGGCACCGGCGGGCGGGGTGCGGCCACCGCGTCGAGCAGCCGGTGCGGCAGCTCGGTCGGGGTGACGCCGAGCAGGCCGGCGGCCCGCCGGCGGGTGCCGTAGAGCCCCATCAGCACGGCCCGGGTGGGGCCGTGGTCGGGGCGTACCCGGTCGAAGAGCACGGCCGGGCCGGGGCCGGTGGGCGGGGCGGCGGGCGCGCCGGCCCAGCGGGCGTAGTGCGCCGAGACGCCGTAGCGGGCGGGCAGCTCCTCGGCCACCCGCACCAGCTCGCCCGGCAGCGGGTCGAGCGTGGCCAGCGCGTGCCGCAGGTCCACCGGCGCGCGCAGCCCGGTCATCGCCGGTCCGTCGGGGCCGGGGCGGCCCGCCGGGCCGCCAGCATCTCCAGTTGCATCCGGGTCAGCTCCTCGATCAGCGCACGATAGGTGGCCACCGCGACCTCCGGCGGCATTGCGTGCCGGTCGGCCAGCTCCCGGACCCGGTCCAGGACCTGCCGGACCCGGTCCGGCGACCGGACCGCCGCCTCGTCCGACTTGTGCACGGTCAACTCCCGGACCACCCGGGTACGGACCGCCAGCAGCTCGACGATCCGCTGGTCGAGCCGGTCCACGGCGGCCCGCAGCTCGGCGATCCGGGCGGGACCGTCGACGGCGTCGACCGGCGGCAGGCCGGCCGACGCCCCCGCGTCGTACGGGTCGGTCACGGCTGCGGGACCCGGTCGATCACGAACACGACGGTCGGCTCGTCGTCGCTGCCCTGCGAGCGGTGCTCCTCGTCGTCGGGGATGACGAAGCCCATGCCGGGGCGGCAGGGCACCGAGCGGTCCCGGAAGTGGATGGTGAACTCGCCCCGCAGCACGTAGCCGGTGTGGCCGCGCAGGCACCAGTGGTGCTCGTCGAAACCGGCCGGCAGCTCCAGCAGCCGCAGCCGCTGCCCCCCGACGTACGCGATCTTGACGCGCCCTTCCGCGCCGGGCTTGTCCCACCTCTCCCACTCGGTCGCCGGGAAGTCGATGCCGACCGGCACGGTCGCCTGCTCAGTGGACATTCTCGGTGTCTCCTCTGTTCGGGACGGATTCGGCGCGGCGCTGCCGCGGCACGCGTTCGTTGCGGTCCCGCCGGGGCAGGACCGGGCCGCCGGTGGACCGCCGGTGCTGCTGGAGCAGCTGCACCATGTCGACCATCCGGTGCACCATCCGCTCCAGCGCGTCGACGCCCTCGGGATCGGTCAGCCCGGGCGTGCCCGTGGTGTTGCGCAGCAGGACGGGGAAGCCGCTGCCCACCAGGATCATGCGGTTGAGCAGCAGGTTGTTGACGATCTGGTTGTGCACGGACGAGTCGCTGTAACGGCGTCCGGTGACGATGATGCCGCCCACCTTGTCCGCCAGCGGGCGGGTGAAACGCAGGTAGCCGACGCCGGCCCGCTCGATGAAGATCTGCATCAGGTGGGCCAGGCCGAACCCGTGCACCGGCGCGGCATAGATCAGCCCGTCGGCGCTGACCATCTGCTCCACCAGCGCCGGGACGTCGTCGTCCAGCTGGCAGGGCAGCGTACGGCTGTTGCAGTCGCCGCACGGGCTGCATGGCGAGATCCGGTGCTCGCGCAGCCGCACGGTGCGCAGGACCGCGCCGCGCTCGGCGATCAGACGCCCGGCGTGCGCGACCGCGAGGTCGGTGTTGCCGCCGGCCCGTTCGGATCCGTTGATGGCCAGGATGGTGGCTGCTTCGCTGGGCAATCGCACCCCCGAGGGCTCGTCGACCGGGACGCGGCGCCGCACCGCGCCGCGTCCCGGCCGGGTTCAGTCCGTCAGCTTTCCGGCGAAGTAGTCGATGTAGGCCTGCATGTCGAAGTGGCCGTGACCGGACAGCGAGAACAGGATCGCCTTCTCCTCGCCGGTCTCCCGGCAACGCAGCGCCTCGTCGATGGCCACCCGGACGGCGTGGCTGGACTCCGGCGCCGGCACGATCCCCTCGCTGCGGGCGAACCGCACGCCCGCCTCGAAGCAGGCGGTCTGCGGCACCGCCCGCGCCTCGATCAGGTCCACCTCGCGCAGCGCGCTCACGATCGGCGCCATGCCGTGGTAGCGCAGCCCACCCGCGTGGATGGCCGGCGGGCGGAAGTCGTGGCCCAGCGTGTGCATCTTGGCCAGCGGGGTGAGCCCGGCGGTGTCGCCGAAGTCGTAGTCGTAGCTGCCCTCGGTCAACGACGGGCAGGAGGACGGCTCGGCGGCCAGGAAGCGGACCGTCCGGCCGCCCTCGAACTGCCGGCGCAGGAACGGCAGCGCCAGCCCGGCGAAGTTGGAGCCGCCGCCGGCCGCCCCGACCACCACGTCCGGGTAGTCGTCGGCCAGTTCGAGCTGGAGCAACGCCTCCTGGCCGATGATCGTCTGGTGCATCAGCACCAGGTTGAGCACCGAGCCGAGCGCGTAGCGGGCCGAGCCGCCGCTGCCCATCGCCGCCTCCACCGCCTCGGAGATGGCCAGGCCGAGGCTGCCGGTGGCGTCCGGGTCGGCGGCGAGCACCGCCCGGCCGGCCTCGGTGCGGTCGCTCGGGCTGGCGGTGACCGTGGCGCCGAACGTCTCCATCAGGCCCCGCCGGTAGGGCTTCTGGTCATAGCTGACCCGGACCATGAAGACGTCGCACTCGAGGTCGAAGTAGGCGCACGCCATCGACAGCGAGCTGCCCCACTGGCCCGCGCCGGTCTCCGTGGTCAGCCGCCGCACGCCGTCGAGCTTGCTGTAGTACGCCTGCGGCACGGCCGTGTTCGGCTTGTGGCTGCCGGCCGGGCTGACCCCCTCGTACTTGAAGTAGATCCGGGCCGGGGTGTCCAGGTCGCGCTCCAGTCGGCGGGCGCGGATCAGCGGGCTGGGCCGCCACTGCCGGTAGATGTCGAGCACCGGGCCGGGGATGTCCACGTCCCGGTCGGTGGCGAACTCCTGGGCGATCAGCTCGGAGGCGAACAGCGGCGCCAGGTCGGCCGGGGTGATCGGCTCCCGAGTGCCGGGATGCAGCATCGGGGGCAGTCCCTTGGGCAGGTCGGGGACCACGTTGTACCAGGTCGTGGGGATGTCGCTCTCGGGGAGGACGAACTTCGTCGTGGTCATGGCCTCTTCCGGTGAGGGGTCGGGTGGATCACGGACGGGCGGTGGCCGGCGCGGCGGGTTCCGGCACGGGCCGGGCCCGGGGTCGCACCCGCAGCACTGCGAACGCGACCACGCCGACCACCGGGGTCAGCAGGAGCAGGAGCAGGACCGGGCGGTGCCCGCCGGCCTGCCAGACGAAGCCCAGCCCCATCGGCACCACGAGCCGGGCGGAGCTGAGCACGAAGCCGTTGAGCGCCATGAACCCGCTGACGCGGCGGGGCTCCACGTGGTCGGCGATGTAGGTGGGCACCACCACCGACGCGATGATCTCGCCGAGCGTCCAGACCACGGTGGACAGCAGCACGGCCGGCAGCGAGAACGCGAACACCAGCACCGCCATCCCCGCCGACCACAGCAGGCCGGCGACGATCAGCAGCGTCCGCGTCGGGTACGCCTTGATCCGCTTCTCGATCAGCAGGCCGGCGCCCACCACGACCACGCTGTTGACGGTGTAGACCGCGCCGACCACCGCCACCGACGACGCCAGCACCTCGGTGACCGCGAGCGGCAGCGTGTACTCCAGGCCGATCAGCGGCGCGACGTAGCAGAACGACACCACCACCAGCACCGCCACGTCCAGGTCCCGCCGCAGCTCGGCCCGCCGCGCGCCGGTCGGCGCGGGCACCGTCGCCGCGTCCCGACCGGTGTCGGCCGGCACGAACAGCCGGATGGTGAGCGCGGCGAGCAGCCCGAGCGCGATGTTGCCGGCGAACATCAGCCCGTACGAGTAGGCCGCGGCCAGACCGCCCAGCAGCGGCCCGACGCCCATGCCGAGGTTGTTGGCGATGTAGCTGACGGTGTAGGCGAACGGCCGCTGCTCCGGCTCGGCGAGGTCGGCGATCAGCGTGTTGGCCGCCGGCGCGAACATGCCCATCCCGACCAGCGCCACGAACAGCAGCGCCGCGTACGTCCAGGGCGGACCGTCCAGCACCGCCAGGCCGAGGTAGCCGACCGCGTTGAGCAGCAGACTGGACACCAGCGCGGCGCGCCGGCCGGCGCGGGCGCAGACCGGGCCGCTGAGCAGGCTTCCGGCGAGCAGGCCGGTGCTGCCCACCGAGATCAGCACCCCGGCCTCGCCGGTGCTCAGCTCCCGGCTGCGCACCAGGTAGACCGCGAGCAGCGGGAAGACGAACATGCCGGCGCGGTTGATGAACGACGCCAGCACCAGCATCCGCAGCGGGCGCGGCAGGGCGCGGAACCGGCTCAGCCACATGGCGACTCCCCGGCCGGCTCGGTGCGTACCTCGAACGCGTCCCGGATGGTCTTGAACCGGGCCCGCACGTCGTCGAAGTCCCGGCCCTCGCAGACGTACCAGCCCAGGACGTCGTTGGAGGCGGTGGGCGGGGCGAGCACGTCGCCGACGCTCTTCCACACGTCCGCGTCGAGCACCGAGTCCAGCGCCCGCAGCTCCTCGGCGGTGGTGATCGCGGTGATCCGGCCGTACCGATCGGAGCAGAGATATTCCGTGCCGGTCTCCGGGCCCAGCACGGTGGCCGGCACGTGCGTCGGGTCCAGTTCCAGCCGGCACCACTCGCCGGCCAGGTTGATGCCGCGCCCGGCCTCGATCGCCGGGACGATCGAGCCACCGCCGGCCCGGGCGGCCGCCTCGCCGAAGACCACCTCGTCGTCGTCGCGGAGGAAGAACTCGACGTGCGCGACCCCGGTACGCATGCCGAAGCCGCGCAGGATCTCCGCGTTGGCGGCCAGGATGCGCCGCTCGGCCGGGGCGAGGTCGTGCTTGCGGGAGACGGTGCCGCCCGGCTCGTCGCGGAACTCCAGCACCGAGTAGGTGTAGCGGGACAGCTGCTCGAAGACCACCTCGCCGTCGCGCAGCAGCGAGTCGACGTGGAACTCCGCGCCGCGCACGTACTCCTCCACCCGGTAGTCGTGCCGCGCGTCGGCGACCAGCGGCCAGACCCGGGCCAGGTCGTCGGCCGAGTCGACCCGGTGGGTGTCGCCGCAGGCCCAGCCCGCGTACGGCTTGACCACCACGGGCCAGCCCACCTCGGCGGCGAACTCGGCGACCGCCCCGACGGTGTCGGGCCGGCAGGACCGGGCCACCGGCACGCCCAGCTCGGTGGCGCGGCGGTGCATCACGTTCTTGTCCCGGAACGTCAGCGCCTGCTCCGGGTCCAGGCCCGGGATGCCGTGGTCGCGCCGGCACCGCGCCGCGGTGAGCACGTCGCCCTCGAACAGCGGGAAGATCCGCTCGACCGGACGCGCGGCCACGATCCCCGCGACCGCCGCGCGGACGGCCTCCGGGTCGTCCAGGTCGGCCCGGTGACAGGGCAGGCCGGCGGCCTCCGGGGCCGGCTGGTCGGCCGGCAGCAGCACCAGCGTGTCCACGCCCAGGTCGGCGGCGGCGGCGACCACGGCGCGGAACTGGGCGAGGTAGCGCCCGGCGGCGGGCCGGTAGACGACCAGGACCGCCCGGTTCACGACCGGCTCCCCGTGGTGCCGCCGGCCGGGCTGAGCGGGGCGTCGAGGGCGAACACCGCGTCCCGGCCGTCCCGGTCCAGCACCGCCCGGGGCCGGGGCGAGCCGGTCAGCTCGCCGAGCGCGTCGTCGAGGCGGGCCAGCGCCGCCTCCACCTCCGCCCGGCCGCCCGGGTGGGCCGCCTCGACGGTGAGCAGCAGCCGGCGGCGGCCCAGGTCGGTGCGGACCAGGTGGCCCTGGCGCCAGTTCCAGCGCCGGGAGTGCGCTCGCCCGTCCCCGTCGGCGTAGACGATCTCACCCGGCTCGGGTCGCTCCGGCGCGTCCGGCGCGCCCAGCGGCAGGTAGGTCTCGGCGCCGTCGGCCGGCCGGACGAACAGCTCGGCGATGCCGTCGACCGCGCACGAGGCCACCGGCAGCGCGGTGTCCAGCGAGACCGCGTTGCAGAGGTCGACGAGCGCGTTGATCCGGGGCAGCCGGTCGCCCCGGGCCACCCGGCGGGCGATCGACTCGGCGGCGCACGGGAACCGGTTCGGGTTCACCCCCACCGCCCGGTACGCGGCCCGCCACGCGGCGACGCCCGGCAGCTCCGCCACCCCGGCCTTGTCCAGGTCGGCCCGGTGCAGCGCGTCCTCGGCGGCGGCCAGCAGCGCCGCCACGGCCGGGGAGGCCGGCCCGACCTCGACCGCCGGCACGGCGATCAGGCCGAGGACGTAGTCCGGCACGCTGCTCAGCACCCGGTCGTCGATGCGGACGGCCAACCGGTCGGCGCCGTCGTCGAGCTGGGTCATCGTCATCCTCGTCGGTTCGGTTCACACGGTCGCCCCGACCGTACGGAGCGGACCAGCCACCGGTTGTGGCCAATCCCGGCGGATCCGGTGAGGCCAATCGGGGCGCTCACCGGCGCACGGCGGCCCTCGGCGCGGGCCGGCCCGGCTCACGTCCGGTTCCGCCCTGAACGGGCGGTTCCCGGTCGTCCCCGGCGCGGCCCGGACGCGCGCCGAGCAGCGCGGCGCCCAGCGCCAGCACGCACAGCGCCGCGCCGACCGGACCGAGCAGGTCGACGGCGTGCTCGCCGCCGTGCCGCAGCACCCGGTTGCCGAGGAAGCCGCCCAGCGCGATGCCGAGGAACGTGGCCGACGAGTTGAGCGACAGCAGCAGCGGCCCGGAGCCCGGCGCGACCGTGAAGAGCCGGTGCTGCTGGGCCGGCTGGGTCGCCATCGCGCTGAGCCCCCACGCCGCCATGGCCAGCGTGGCCGGCAGCAGCGCCTGCCGGGTCAGCGGCAGCGTGGCCAGCACCAGCGCCAGCCCGGCCACCGAGGCCAGCAGGACCGGCCGGGCGCCCCACCGGTCGGTGGCCCGCCCGCCGAGCACCGTGCCGACGACCCCCGGCACGCCGAAGACCAGCAGCAGCACCGCCAGCAGTGTCCCGTCGCCGTCGGTGGCCGGGGCGAGCAACGCCCCGACGTAGGTCAGCGCCAGGTAGCCCCCGGTCATGAACAGCGCGGTGGTGAGCACCGCCGCGCCGACCCGGCCCTGGCGCAGCGGCGCGAGCCGGGCGGCCAGCCCGGGGCCGGCCGGCAGCCGCATCGCCGGCAGCCCGACCGACACCGCCGCCGCGCAGCCGGCGCCGAGCGCGGCGAGCAGCCAGAACGTGGCCTGCCAGCGCAGGTCGGCGGCGAGCCAGGTGCCGAACGGAACGCCCGCCACGGTGGCCGCGGACAGACCGCCGAGCACCACCGCCATGGCCCGGCCACGCCGCTCCGGCGCGGCCAGCGCGGCGGCCGAGGCGGACGCGGCGGGCACGTACAGCGCCGCGCTCACCGCGGTCAGCACCCGCGCGCCGAGCAGCAGCGGCAGGTCGGGGGCGAGCGCCGACGCGACGTTGCCCACTGTGAACCCGGCCAGCGAGAGCAGCAGCACGGTACGGCGCTCCCAGCGGCCGGTGACCGCGCCGAGCACCGGCGCGGCGACCGCGTACGCCAGCGCGAACACGGTGCTCACCCAGCCGGCCGAGGCGACGCTGACGTCCAGGTCCCGGGCCACCTCGGGCAGCACCCCGGCGACCACGAACGTGTCCGTGCCGATGGCGAACGCGCCGACCGCCAGCAGCGGGACCACCGGGACGACCCGCCGCATCAGGCCACCCCCGCCGGCTGCCGGTCCCGGTACGCGGCGGCGTCCCCGGCGACCACCGCACCGCCCAGCAGCACCAGTTCGATCGCCTCCGGCCGGCCCAGCACGGTGATGTCCTGCGCCGGGTCGCCGTCGGTGACCACCAGGTCGGCCAGCCGGCCCGGCTGCACCGTGCCGGCCTCGTCGCCCCGCCCGGCCAGCCGCGCGCCGTTGGCGGTGGCCCAGGTGAGCACCGTGGGCGCCGGGATGCCGGCCATGCTCACGTAGGTCTCCAGTTCCTCGGCGTAGCGGCCGTGCGGCGTCCAGGCGAAGCCGAAGTCGTCGCCGGCCACGATCGGGATGCCCATCTGGACCATCAGCGGCAGGATCCGCAGCGTGTTCTCCACCTCGGCCTCGAACTCCAGCGTCTCCAGGTATTCCGGCGTCTTGCCGTGCGCGGTGCCGGTGGTGAGCAACCGGTGCGGCTGGTGCAGGCTCGGCACCACGAAGATGCCGCGCTCGGCGATCGCCTCCAGCGCCGCGTCGTCGGCGTACGTGGCGTGGTCGATGACGTCCACCCCGGCGGCGATGGCGTTGCGGATGCCGCCCAGCCCGCGCGAGTGCGCCCGGATCCGCACCCCGCGCTCGTGCGCCGCGCGGGCCGCGACCACCAGCTCCTCGGCGGTGAAGAGCAGCTCGTGCGAGCGCCCGTTGGGGAACGTGTCGTCCCCGGTGGAGAACACCTTGATGATCTCCGCGCCCTGGTCGACCTCGGCGTTGACGTAGTCGACCAGTTCCTCCGGGGTGTCGGCCAGTCGCATCAGGTCGGTCGGGATCCGCTGCTTGACCGCCGGGTTCCGCCGCTCCGGCGGGCCGGACACCATCAGGTCCCGGCTGCACGGGGTGATCCGCGGGCCGGGCAGCCGGCCGGACTCGATCGCCCGGCGCAGCGCCATGTCGATGCCGGCCACCGAGCCGGCGCCGACGAACGCGGTGTAGCCCAGCCGGAGCATCGCCGCCGCGTTCGCCGCCGCGCCGAGCGTCACCTCCGGGACGGTGTACTTGAACAGCGTCTCCCGGCCGTCGAGCACGTTCAGGTAGGCGATGTGGGTGTGGCCGAGCGTCATGCCCGGCATCACCGTCCGGCCGTCCAGGTCGAGCACGTCCACATCCGGGTCGTGCAGCGGCGCCTGCGCCTCGGGCAGCACCGCGACGATCCGCTCGCCGTCGAGCAGCACGCTGTGGTGCGGGCGGGACGCCACGCCCAGTCCCTCCTGGACGGTGGCGCGGTGCAGCAACGTTCGTCGGGACACGGTGGTCACTCCGATTCTCGAAGGGGTTCAGCGGTGGCCGAAGAGCAGCCAGACGATCTCCGCGCCGGGGCGGCGGACCACCCAGCGCAGCGCGTGCCGGCGTACCCCCGGGGCGTTGGTCACGGCGAGGTCGGCGTCGCCGGCGGCGAGCAGTTCGGCGGCGTGCTGGGTGGAGTCCGCGTCGACCCACCGCACCGGGCGGTCCGCCAGCGCGGGCGGCGCCAGGTCGCCGAAGATCCGCCGGACCTCCCAGAGCGCGGCCACCGTCACCTCGCCGGCGCCGTCGGGCGCGCCGTCCGCGCGGGCGGCGATGCCGTACTCCGGGGTGGCCTGCGCGAAGTACGCGTCCAGCCGCAGGTCCCGGTGCCAGTGGAAGCGGGTCGCGCCCTGGTAGGCGCTGGGTACCAGCGCCTGGTCGACCCGCCGGTTTACCAGCGCGCCGAGCACCGCGTCGAACGTGTCGCACAGCTCGATCCGCAGCGCGTGCCGCTCGGCGAGGAACGCGGCGGTCAGGTGGCTGGACGTGCCGGGCGGACCGAGCGTCGCCACCGCCGTGCCGGGGTGGCGCGCCCAGCGGTCCACCACCGTCCGCCACCGCCGCCCGTACGCCCCGGCGAGCGGCCCGGGCAACGCGGGGACCGGCCCGGCGGCGGCGGTGTCAGGTGTCGTAGCCACGCCTGCCCGCCATCCGCTGCGCCACCCGGGTCTCGTGGTCGTCGGCGACCCGCCGGTCCACGATCCGGGCCGCCTTCCAGCTCACGAACGCGCCGGTGCTGACGATCGGGTCCAACCCGTCGCTCAGCTCCACCTCGACCGGCACGCCGAGCGCGTCGGCGGCGCGCTCCCGCACCCCGGCGGCCACCCGGGCCGGATCGTCGACCAGGTCCTTGAGCAGTTCCAGCCGGATCGTCAGGCGATCGCCGCCGGTGGCCGGGTCGTGGTCGATCACCACCTGGTAGCCGGCCGAGCCGGTGACGCCGGTGAGCACCGCGCTCTCGATCTGGCCGGCGGTGCGCCGCCGGCCACCCAGCTCGATCCGGTCCAGCGTCCGGCCGACGATCTGCACCAGGTCGCCGGGCAGCTCGCAGTCGCAGTCCGACGCGCCGACCACCACCGCGTCGCCGGTGCGGTAGCGGATCAGCGGCTTCACCCCGTCGACGAGCATGGTGACGGTCAGCTCGCCGCTGCCGCGCGGGCCGTGCGACGCGCCGGTCTCCGGATCGACCACCTCGATCAGGTAGTTGGTCTGGGACAGGTGCATCCGCTTGTTGCGGCAGGCGGTGGCGATGACGAACGCCTCCTGCGACCCGTAGAGGATGTTGTAGACGTCCGCGCCCCAGACCGACTCCAGGTTGTGTGCCAGCGCCGGCGTGCACATCTCCCCGGTGACGAACAGCAGCTTGACCCCGAAGTCCTCGCGCAGCCGGTAGCCGTGGTGCTCGGCGGCCTTGGCCAGCGTCAGCGCCACCCCGGGCGTGCAGCAGATCACCTCCAGGGCCAGGTCCTTCATCAGTTGCAGCGCCTTGGCGAAGCCGATCACCGGCGAGTACGGCCAGATCTTGGCGTTCATCGCGCCGACGTTGCGGGCGACGTCGCCGAGCGTGTCGCCGAACGAGTGCACCTCGGTCGGGCCCATCAGCCCCACCCGGGGCGCGTGGTCGCCGAAGTGGTGCCGGAAGATCGACGCCCAGGACTCGGTGACGTGGGCGTTGCTGGCCACCACCTCCCGGCCGTCGCGGGGGCACGGGGTGGCGGGCCCGGTCGTGCCGGTGGTCTCGTAGAAGAAGACGGCCTCGGCCAGCGGCCGGCTGAGCACGTCCAGCATCTCCTCGCGCAGGTGCGCCTTCGTGGTGAACGGCAACGTGTCGAGGGTGGCCGGCGTGACCGCGGCCAGGTCGATGCCGGCCAGGTGCCGGGCGTAGAACGGCGAGCCGGTGGCGACCTGGTCGAGCACCCGCCGCAGTTGCCGGCGCCGCCAGGAGTCGAGCTGCTCGGCGGTGAGCGTGCGGTCGAAGAAGGCGCGGTGCAGGGTCAGGTAGTCGGCGGCGAAGCCGGCCGCCGGGCCGGTGGTCGGGAGCCACATGGTCGGGGTCCTTTCGGGTGTGGCGCGGGTCAGTGCAGGCCGCCGTCGACGTCCAGCACGGCGGCCGTCACGTAGCTGCTGGCCGGGTCGGCCAGCCAGGCGACGGCCGCGGCGATCTCGTCCGGCGTGCCGAAGCGGCCGGCCGGGATCCGGGCCCGGTAGTCGTCGCGGCGGTCGGCCGGGACGCGGTCGGCCATCGGTGTCTCGACCAGCCCTGGCGCCACCGCGTTGACCCGGATCCGGTGCGCGGCGAGCGCCCGGCCGAGGCTGCGGGTCAGCGCGATCACCGCGCCCTTGGAGGCGCCGTACGCGGCGTCCGGGCTGCCGGACCGGCCGCTGATCGACGCGACGTTCACCACCGTGCCGGGGCGGCCGGCGGCGACCAGCGCCCGCGCGTACGCCAGGGTGCCGAAGAACGTCGCGCCGAGGTTGACGTCGAGCACCTCGGCGTACGTCTTCGCGTCGTAGTCGAGGAAGTCGCGGGCCAGGTAGACGCCGGCGTTGTTGACCAGCACGTCGGGCAGGCCGTGGCGGTCGCGCACGTCGGCGACGACCCGCTCCACCCGCTCCGGCACGGCCAGGTCGGCGACCACCGTCGCGTACGCCGACGGGTCGGCTGCCGGTTCGCGGTCGACGCTGACCACCCGGTGCCCGGCGCGGGTCAGCGCGGCGGTGACGGCCCGGCCGATGCCGCCGGCGCCGCCGGTGACCACGGCGAGCGGGGTCGGGGAGTCGGTCATCACGGTCCTCCGCCGCTCAGCCCGCGACCGGCGCCGGCGCGCCGCGCAGGAAGGTGTCGAACAGCCGCAGCCCGTCCTGGGTCATCACGCTCTCCGGGTGGAACTGCACCCCCTCGACGGCCAGGGTGCGGTGGCGCACCCCCATCACGTAGCCGTCGTCGGCGGCGCGCGCGGTGACCTCCAGCGCCGGCGGCGCCGGGTCGGCGACGATCAGCGAGTGGTAGCGGGTGACGGTCAGCGGCGCCGGCGCCCCGGCGAACACACCCCGGCCGTCGTGCGTGACCTCGCTGGTCTTGCCGTGCATGAGATGCCGGGCCACCGCGACCGTGCCGCCGTAGGCCAGGCCGATCGCCTGGTGGCCGAGGCAGACGCCGAGCAGCGGCACCCGGCCGGCGAACGTGTGCACCAGCTCGACGTGCCCGGAGTCGGCCGGATGGCCCGGGCCGGGGCCGAGGACCACCGCGTCCGGGCGCAGCGCGACGAGCTGCTCGTGGGTGCGGGAACGGGACCGGACCACCACGGTCGCCGCGCCGAGCGTCCGCAGGTACTGGTCGATGATGTGGGTGAAGCTGTCGTACGCGTCGACGAGCAGGACCTTCACGGCAGCAGCTCCTCGCCGGTCAGCGCCCAGTAGGCGGCGCTCATCTTGGCCAGCGTCTCCCGCCACTCGGCGGCCGGCGTGGAGTCGGCGACGACGCCGGCGGAGGCCTGGGTGTGGTAGCGGTGCCCGTCGTGCACGGCGGTGCGGATGCAGAGCGCCAGCACCGCGAACCCGCGCACGTCGACCAGCCCGATCGCTCCGGCGTAGATGCCCCGGGGCTCGTCCTCCAGCCCGTCGATGATCTCCATGGCCCGTAGCTTGGGCGCGCCGGTCATGGTGCCGGCCGGGAACGCGGCGCAGACGGCCGCCCACACGTCCGCGCCGTCGTCGAGTCGGCCGGAGACGGTGGAGACCAGGTGGTGCACGTAGGCGAACGGCTCGACGTCGAGCATCGCGTCGACCGACAGCGTGCCCGGCTCGCAGACCCGGCCGATGTCGTTGCGGCACAGGTCGACCAGCATCACGTGCTCGGCCCGCTCCTTCTCGCTGGCGAGCAGCTCGTCGACCCGGCGACGGTCGGTCTCCGGGTCGGCCGCGCGCGCGGCGGTGCCGGCGATCGGACGCATCGACAGCCGGTCGCCGTCGATGCGCAGGAACAGCTCCGGGCTGGCCCCGATCACGGTCCGCCCGGCCCAGGGCGCCAGGTACATGTACGGCGACGGGTTGCGGTGCCGCAGCCGCCGGTAGACCTGCGCCGGGGTGAGGTCGGTCTCCACCTCGATGCGGTGGCCGATCTGGATCTGGTAGCTGTCGCCCACCTCGATGTGCCGCAGGCACTGCCGTACCCGCCGGGCGAACGTCTCCTCGTCGAGGTTGTCGCGGACCCGGGCCGGCGCCGGCGCGGCCGGCACCTCCGGGTTCCGGTCGGGCCGCCCGGCGAGCAGTCGCGCCACCGGCGGTGTGTCCTCCGGCGGCAGGTGCGGGCCGGCGGCGGAGAGCTGGTCGACGGTGCCGGCGCGCAGGTCCCACCAGACGGTGTGCCGGAACAGCGTCAGCGCGCACCGGGGGAGGTCGTCGACCGTCCGGTCGAGGGAGAGTTCGTCCATGTCGCGGGCCGCCTCGTAGGCCAGCGTGGTCAGGAAACCGAAGGCGAAGCGGTCGGTCGGCACCGACGTGGAGACCGCGAACGCCCGCTGCACGGCGCGGACCACGGCCCACAGCCGCGCCGGGCCGGGCACGACCCAGGTGTACGTCGTGGCGTCGCGCGGCACGGGCGGGCCGAGGGCCGCGGTGACCACCGCGCGCAACGCGCCGCCGAGCGGGCCGGTGGCGGTCAGCTCGCACCGGTCGGCCAGGAACCGCAGTTCGGCGAGTCGGCCCCAGCCCACGGCCGCCGCCTGCCGGTCGCGCGCCGGGCCGTCGAGGCTTTCGAAGAGGTACACGTCCTCCGGGGTGTGCTTTTCCGTCAAGACGGTGTAAAGGGATAACGGATCGACGGACGGCAGTGTGATAGAGGTCACGGAAATCGGAATGGTGTCCGATGGTGGCGTACGTCTCTCCGCCATTGTTCGGTGATGCGCGGTTTGTGCGCTCACCGTGGTCGACAATGAGGACACTGTGGAACCCCCCTCTGAGCAGCCCGCTCCCCGCAACGCCTGCCGGGCAGGGTGGCGTTCGTGACAGATCGGACTTCCCCCGTTGGAAAGGGCGCGCGACCACCCCCGCCCCCTGCGGGGGAAACGGTTGCGGGCCCGGGAAACACTTTCGCCAAGTGCGGATCCCGCTGTCCATACCACTTCGGCTGACCGGGAGGGGACCACTCGGTGTGGCATCTGAGTCTGTCAATGGAAAGTGATACGCGCGAAACATTGGCGGCGCAGCTCCGCAACGCTTTGCGCCGGCAGATCGACCAGGGCGCGCTGCGCCCCGGCACCCGGGTTCCGTCCAGCCGGCAGCTCGCCAAGGACCTCGGCGTGTCCCGTACCGTGGTCGTCGAGGCGTACGAGCAGCTCTGCGCCGAGGGATACCTGACCTCCCAGCGCGGCTCCGGCACCTCCGTCGCGGACGCCGCGCCCGCCGAGGTCGGCTCCGCGCTCACCAGCGACGAGACGCCCGCGCCCGAGGTGTGGGACCTGCGCGCCGGCGGCACCGACGTCTCCGCGTTCCCGCGCCAGGACTGGATCCGCAGCGTCAGCGCGGTGGTCCGCGCCGCCGGTCCCCGCGAGCTGGGCTACGCCCCGCCGTCCGGCCTGCCGCCGGTGCGCCGCACGCTCGCCGGCTACCTCGGCCGGGTCCGCGGCGTGCGCGTCCGGCCCGAACACCTCATGGTCACCTCCGGGTTCGCCCAGGGACTCGCCCTGCTCTGCCGGGTGCTGCGCGACCAGGGGCACGACGCGGTGGGCGTGGAGGACCCGGGCCACCCGGGGGAGTGGGCGTTCATCGCCGACGCCGGGCTGCGCCCGGTGGCCGTGCCGGTGGACCGGCACGGCATCCGCGTCGACGACCTCGCCGCCACCGGCGTCCGGGCGGTGCTGACCACCCCGGCCAGTCAGTTCCCGACCGGGGCGGCGCTCAGCCCGCAGCGCCGCGAGCACCTGCTCGCCTGGGCCCGCGCGGTCGACGGCTACGTGGTCGAGGACGACTTCGACGCCGCGTTCGTGGCCCCGGCGCAGCGCATGCCCGCGCTGCAGAGCCTCGCCCCGGACCGGGTGGTCTACGCGGGCAGCGCCAGCAAGGTCCTCGCCCCCGCGCTGCGGCTCGGTTGGCTGGCCGCCCCGCCCGGGCTGGCCGCCTCGATCGAGCGCGTCCGCGCCGGCTGGGACATCGGCTGCTCCGGGCTGGACCAGCTCGCGTTCGCCCGGCTGGTCGACACCGGCGCGTTCGACCGGCACCTGCGCCGGCTACGGGCCGAGTTCCAGCGCCGTCGCCAGGCGGTGCACCAGCACGTCGCCCGCCACCTGCCCGGCGCGTCACCGCTCAGTGGCGACGGCGGCCTGCAGACCTACCTGGTGCTGCCCCGGTGGTGCGCCGAGGAGTCGATGGTGGAGGCCGCCCGCCGCCGGTCCGTGCTGGTCCGCGGCGGCCGGTTCTACGCCCTGCGCCACGACGACCGCCCGCCCGCGCTGGTGCTCGGCTATACCGGTGTGCGCGGCTCCGACCTCGGCCGCGGCCTGGCCGGCCTGGCCACCGCCTACCGCGACCTGACCCCCTGACCCGCCCTCCCCGCCGCCCCCGCCGTCGGCGTTGACCAAGGAGTTCGCGTCTCGGGTCGGCGTCCCGACCGACGCAAACTCCTTGATCGCCCGCGGGGCGCGGGGTGGGCGGATGAACCGCCTCGCAGCTCTGCTGTCATGAATCCCGGTGGACTGGCGGGAGCGACGGTCAGAGACTGTGGCGATGGAACCGACCGAGACCGCGCTGATCGTCGCCGTGCCCGAGACCGAGCGGGCCGTGGGACACTTTCGATCCGCCCTGGACCGCGCGGCCGGCTGGGGAGTGCCCGCTCATGTGACCGTGCTCTACCCGTTCCTGACCCCGGACCGGATCACCGACGACGTGCTCGCCACCCTGGGCCGGATCTTCGAAGCCACACCGCGGTTCGACATCTCGTTCCCGGAGGTCAAGTGGTTCGGAGACACCGTGGTCTGGCTCTCGCCGCAGCCGGATGACGGGTTGCGCCGCCTCACCGCGGCCGTGTGGCAGCGGTTCCCCGAGGCTCCGCCGTATGCCGGGGCCCATGCCGACGTCGTACCGCACCTGACCATCGGCCATGACGCCCCGAAGCACGTCCTTGCCGAAGCCGCCGAGGCTGTCGCCGGTCACCTGCCCATCCGCGCCACCGTCGACGCGGTCCAGCTCATCGCCGGGGCGCCGGCACCCGACTCCTGGCACCCGCTGCGCGAGTTCCGGCTCGGCACGGCATAGCGCCGCGCTGAGGAGTCCGCCACCACGAACGGCCTATCGTCGCGCCGCGTTCACCGAGGTGGGAACGGGGGACCGGCTTGACAACCCGATCGCGGGTTAGGTTAGCCTAACCTTTGTGACGAGCAGAACGGTCCGGGCCGACGGCCTGTCGGGCAGCCGGTTGCGGCTGGGCTACCACGGCGCCACGGTGGTGCACGACGCCGCCATCGCGCTGCGGCCGGCCGCCGTGACCGCGCTCGTCGGTCCGAACGGCAGCGGCAAGTCCACGCTGCTGCGCGGGCTGGCCCGCCTGCACCCGCTGGAGCACGGCGAGGTCGTGCTCACCGACGGCACCCCGGCCCGGGCGCTGTCCCCCCGGGACTTCGCCCGCCGGGTCACGCTGCTGGCGCAGAGCCGCCCCACCCCGAGCGGGGTCACCGTCCGGGACGTGGTCGGCTACGGCCGGCACCCGTACCGCGGGCGGTGGCGGGCCGGCGACCCGGACGGCCCGGCGGCGGTCGAGCGCGCCATGGCGGTCACCGGCGTCGAGGCGATGGCCGCCCGACCGGTCGACGAGCTGTCCGGCGGCGAGCTGCAACGCGTCTGGCTGGCCACCTGCCTGGCCCAGGACACCTCGGTCCTGCTGCTGGACGAGCCGACCACGTTCCTCGACCTGCGCTACCAGGTGGAGATCCTCGACCTGGTGCGCGACCTCGCCGACACCGCCGACGTCGCCGTCGGCGTGGTGCTGCACGACCTCAACCAGGCCGCCGCCGTCGCCGACCACGTCGTGCTCCTGCACTCCGGCCGGGTCCGCGGCAGCGGCGCCCCGCGCGAGGTGCTCACCGAGGCGGCGCTCACCGAGGCGTACGGCATCCGCGTCGAGGTGACCGTCGACCCGGCCACCGGCCTGCTCTCCACCCGTCCCGTCGGCCGGCACACCCGCCGCGCCACCGCCTGAACCCGTTCCTGCCACAGAAGAGAAACAGATGTTGCGTACCCGCCTGACCCTGCTGGCCGCCACCGCGACCGCGCTGCTGATCACCGGCTGCGGCACCACCGAGACGCCCGCCGCCGCCCCGTCCACCTCCGACGCCGCCACCGGCCCGGTCACCGTCACCGACAGCCGGGGCAAGACCGTCACCCTGAAGGGCCCGGCCACCAAGGTCGTCGGCCTGGAGTGGGGTGAGGTCGAGATGCTGGTCGGCCTCGGCGTGATGCCGGTCGGCGTGGCCGACCCCAAGGGGTACGCCACCTGGGTCACCGCCGCCCCGCTCGACGCGAGCGTCAAGGACGTCGGCACCCGGGGTGAGCCGAGCGTCGACGCGGTCGTCGCGCTCCAGCCCGACCTGGTGGTGATGGAGGCCGAGCGCGGCTCCGCGATCGTCACCCAGTTGGAGAAGTACGTGCCGGTGCTGGTCACCGAGGGCAGCGACGCGACCGACAACATCGGCCGGATGCGCGCCGACCTCACCATGATCGCCACCGCCACCGGCCGTACCGCCCAGGCCGAGAAGCTGCTCGCCGACTTCGACGCCGCCCTCGCCGACGGCCGCAAGAAGATCGCCGACGCCGGCGCGGCCGGCCGGCAGTTCGCCTTCGCCGACGGCTGGAAGGAGGGCAGCACCGTCTCCATCCGGATGTTCGGCCAGGGAGCGCTCGTCTCCCAGCTCGGCATCCAGCTCGGCCTGAAGAACGCCTGGACCGGTAAGACCGACGCGATGTGGGGCCTGGGCCAGACCGACGTCGAGGGACTGACCGTCCTCAAGGGCCAGGACCTGCACTTCTTCTACAACGCCTCGGACGGGCAGGACGTCTTCGCCGACGGGCTGGCCGGCAACGCGATCTGGCGCTCGCTGCCGTTCGTGCAGCAGAACAAGCTGCACAAGATGCCCGACGGCATCTGGACCTTCGGCGGCCCGCTCTCCGCCAAGCAGTACGTCGACCAGCTCGTCACGGTCTACACGGCTTGAGCCAGACGATCGCCCCGCCGGGGCCGGCCACCCGGCCGGCCCCGCTCGGGCCACCGCCCGCCCGCCGCCGGGTCGCCGGCGCGTTCCTGCTCGCCGCCGCGCTGCTCGTCGCCGTCACCGCCGTGCACCTCACCCAGGGCACCTCCTCGGTGGGGGCGGCCGACCTGCTCCGGCTGCTCACCGGCGCCGACGACGAGACCGCCCGGGTGCTGGTCGCCTCCCGGCTGCCCCGCCTGCTCACCGGCCTGGCCGTCGGCGTCGCGCTGGGCTTCGCCGGCGCGGCGTTGCAGTCGACCACCCGCAACCCGCTCGCCTCACCCGACACGCTCGCCGTCAACGCCGGCGCGCACCTGGCGATCGTCGCCACCGCAGCGTTCGGGATCACCCTTCCGGCGCTGCCCGCCGGCGGGCTCGCGTTCTGCGGTGGCCTCGCCGCCGCCGGCCTGGTGATGCTGCTGTCCGCCGGCGGCCGGTCCGCGACCACCCGGCTGATCCTCGCCGGCTCGGCCACCGCGATGGCCCTCGCCTCGCTCACCATGCTGCTCCTGCTGCTCTTCGAGCAGGCCACCATCGGTTTGTTCGCCTGGGGCAACGGCTCCCTCGTGCAGGGCGACCTGGTCGCGTTCACCCAGCTCGCCCCGGTGGTCGGCGGCGCCGCGCTGGTGCTCGTGGCGCTCGGCCGCCGGCTGGACCTGCTCGCCCTCGGCGACGACACCGCCACCGTGCTCGGGCTCGACGTGCGCCGGACCCGGCTCACCGTGGTGCTGCTCGCCGTCCTGCTCTCCGCCGCCGCGGTCACCCTGGCCGGGCCGATCGGGTTCGTCGGGCTCGGCGCGCCGGTGATCGTCCGGCTGCTCGGCCGGTGGGTGCCCGAGGTGCACCGGCACCGGGTGCTGCTGCCGCTGTCCGGCATGGTCGGCGTGGCCGTGGTGCTCGGCTCCGACGTGCTGCTGCGGGCCGTGCTCGGCGGGCAGGCCGGCGTCGACGTGCCGACCGGCGTGGTCACCACGCTCTTCGGCGCGGTGCTGCTGGTCTGGCTGGCCCGCCGGCACCGCGACGCCGGCCCCACCCGGCAACCTCCGGGCGGCCACGCGGCCGTGCGCTCCCGTGCCTTCCACGTCGCCGTCGTCACCGTCTGCGCGGTGGCGGCCGGCACGGCCCTGGTGGTGGGCATGCTGGCCGGGGACACCGGGGTGCTGCTCGGCGACATCGTCAACTGGGTGCGGGGCCGCACCGGGCCGGCGTACACCTTCGTGCTGGACGCCCGGTGGCCGCGCGTCGCGGCGGCGCTGCTGGCCGGCGCCGCGCTCGCGCTGGCCGGCACCACCGTGCAGGCGGTGTGCCGCAACCCGTTGGCCGAGCCGGGCATCCTCGGCATCACCGGCGGGGCCGGCATCGGCGCGGTGTCGCTGCTGACGTTCGCCCCGACGGCCGGGGTGGCCGCGCTCTCCGGTGCCGCCGGTCTCGGCGCGGTCGCCGCGTTCGCGCTGGTCTACGGGCTGGCCCGGCACCGCGGCCTCGACTCCGACCGGCTGGTGCTGATCGGCTTCGCGGTCTGGCAGGGCGGCGCCGCGGTGATCACGTTCATCGTGGTGTCCTCCGACCCGTGGAACACCGGCAAGGCGCTGACCTGGCTGTCCGGCTCCACCTACGGGCGCACCGCGCCGCAGGTGCTGCCGGTGGCGGTCGCGCTGCTGGTCGCCGTCCCGGTGGTGGCCGGGATCCGCCGCGAACTCGACCTGCTCGCGCTGGACGACGACACGCCCCGGGTGCTCGGCGTCCGGCTGGAGCGCGCCCGGCTGGTCGCGCTCGGCCTGGCCGCGCTGCTCACCGCCACCGCCGTGTCGGCGGTCGGCGTGATCGGCTTCGTCGGCCTGGTCGCGCCGCACGCCGCCCGGGCACTGGTCGGCGGCCGGCACACCCGCGTGCTGCCGGTGGCGGTGCTGCTCGGCGCGACGCTGGTCAGCCTCGCCGACACGCTCGGCCGCACCGTCATCGCGCCCGCGCAGATCCCCGCCGGCCTGGTCACCGCGCTGGTCGGCACCCCCTACTTCGTCTGGCTGCTGTGGCGCTCCCGCGCCGCCCGTTGAGCACACCCCGCGATCGCGAGAGGACATCTGTCGATGACGAGCACCCTGGCCGCCGCCCCCTGGCGCGTGTTCACCGTCGAGGTACGCGCGCTGCGCCGGCTCGGCCCGTCGTTCCTCCGGGTGACGTTCGCCGGGCCGGACCTGGACCGGTTCGCCGACAACGGCTACGACCAGCGGATCAAGCTGGCCCTGCCGGTGGTCGAGGGGGCGTCGGCCGAGCTGCCCGCCGGACCCGACTGGTACCAGCGGTGGCGGGAGCTGCCGGCGGGGCGGCGCAGCCCGATCCGCACCTACACGGTGCGGGCGGTCCGCCCGGAGGCGTCCGAGGTGGACGTCGACATGGCGCTGCACGGCGACGGCGGCCCGGCCACCCGCTGGGCGCGGCGGGCCCGACTCGGGGACCGGCTCGCCATGGTCGGCCCGGACGCCGGCTGGCCAGGTGTGCACGGCGGCGTCGAGTTCGCCGCGCCGGTCGGGGCGACGCTGCTGCTGGCCGGCGACGAGACCGCCGCCCCGGCGATCTGCGCGATCCTGGAGCGGCTGCCCGCTGACGCGTGCGGGCACGCGGTGGTGGAGGTGCCGGAGCCGGGTGACGAACTGCCCTGCCGTGCCCCGGCCGGCGTCACCGTGACCTGGTTGCCCCGCGCCGGGGCGCCGCACGGCAGCCGGCTCACCCCGGCCGTGACCGGCCTTGCCGACCGGCTGCTGCCGGTCCCCGCCGCGCCCGTCGCCGCCGTGCCGCCGGCCGAGGTGGACGTGGACCGGGAGATCCTCTGGGAGGTGCCGCAGCGCCCCGACGGGGCCCCGCTCTACGCCTGGCTGGCCGGCGAGGCCGCGGTGATCCGCGGTCTGCGCCGGCACCTGGTCGCCGACCGGGGCGTCGACCGCCGGGCGGTGGCGTTCATGGGCTACTGGCGGGCCGGCCGCGCCGAGTCCTGAGCCCGGTCGGCCCGGCCGCAGGCCGCCTGCCGGTCCGAACCGGCCGCAGGCCGCCCGCCGGTCCGACCGGGCCTCAGGCCGACAGTCGGTCGGCCCGGTGCAGCAGGGCGGCCGCGGCCAGGCCGCCCACCAGGACCGCCACCGCGCCCACCGTCTGGCCGGTCCGCAACGCCTCGGCGAAGGCGGCGGTGACCGCCTCCCGGTCCGGGCCGGCGGCGGCCAGCGCCGCCGGGAACGAGCCGGCGCCGGCCAGCGCGGCCGGCAGCAGCGCGCCGAACCGGGCGTTGAGCACCGCGCCCAGCACCGCGACGCCGAGGCTGCTGCCTACCTCGGTCATGGTGCCGTCCACGCCGGCCCCGGCGCCCGCCTTGTCGGTGGGGATCGCGCTCATCACCGCCTCGACGATCGCCGGGTTCGCCAGCGCGCACCCGGCGCCCATCACCAGCAGCCCGGCCAGCAGCGTGCCGTAACCCTCGGACGGGCCGTGCGTGACCAGCGCCAGACCGCCGGCCAGCAGGGTCATCCCGAGCGCGATGGCGGCCGGCCGCCCGAGCCGGCGGATCACCGACGCGGCCACCCCGCCGGCGGTGAGCACCACGATGGACAACGCGAACGGCGCCATCCGCAGCCCCGCCTCCCAGGCCGGATAGCCCCGGACGAACTGCAGGTGCTGGGTGAGCAGGAACAGCGCGCCGGTGGCGCCGAACGTGATCAGCACGACGCCGCAGACCGCGCCGACGAAGCGTCGGTCCCGGAAGAAGCGCATGTCCAGCATCGGGTGGGCGACCCGCCGCTCCCAGCCGACGAACGACGCCAGCAGCAGCACGCCGGCCGCGCCCGCGCCGAGCACCGGCGCCGACGCCCAGCCGTGTTCGGGACCGGAGATGATCGCCCAGACGACCGCGGTCAGGCCGCCCGTGGACAGCGCCACGCCGCCCAGGTCGAGCGGCCCGCCGGCCGGGTCCCGCGACTCCGGGACCAGCGCCCGGGCGGCGAGCAGGCAGACCAGCACGACCGGCACGTTGAGCAGGAAGATCGCGCCCCACGGCAGGTGCGCCAGGACGAACCCGCCGATCGGCGGCCCGGCGGCGAAGCCCAGCGCGCTGGTGGCCGCCCAGACGCCGATCGCGCGGGACCGCTCGGCGGCGTCGAAGACCTGCATGGCGACGGCCAGCGTCGCGGTGGCCAGCAGCGCGCCGCCCACGCCCATGCCGGCCCGGGCGGCGATCAGCTGCTCGGCGGTGCGGGCGAGCCCGGCCGCCGTCGAGCCGAGCCCGAACAGCGCCAGCCCGACCAGCAGCATCCGCCGCCGCCCGTACCGGTCGGCCGCGCTGCCGGCGCTCAGCAGCAGACCGGACAGCACCAGCGCGTACGCGTTGATCATCCACTGCACGTCGGCGGTGCCGGCGTCCAACTCGACCGTGAGCACCGGCACGGCAACGGTCAGCACGGTGTTGTCCAGCACCACCACGAGCTGGGCCAGGCAGAGCACGGCCAGGATCAGCCAGCGGTGCGGTACCGGGGCCGGGGTCGCCCGGTCGGCGTGCACCGTCGTCGGGTCGGCGCTCGTCGGCTCGGCGCTCACGGTGTCGGCGCGAAGCGGGCGAGCGGGTTGACCAGCGTGCCGGCGAACTGCAACGCGGCGGACGGGTCGGTCAGGTCCACCATCTGCTGGTTGTTGCGCAGCTGGAGCCGGTTGAGGCAGGAGAGGGTGAACTCCGGCGCGAACAGGTCGTACCGGCGCATCCGCTCGGCCAGGTGCGGCACCGTGGTCGCGTAGCCGGTGGCGCACCCGGCCACGGTGCGCCAGAAGTCGTCCTGGTCGAGCACGCCCTCGGTGTGCAGGGCGGCGCTCAGGTGCCGCAGGAAGCAGTCGAAGACGTCGGTGAAGATGGACAGGATCTTCTCGTCCTCTCCGATCGCGGCCCGGATCCGCCGCACCCGCTCCGGCAGGTCGGCCTCCGGGTCCATCACCACGATCTCCTCGGCGATGTCCTTGAAGACCACCCGCTCCACCACGTCGCCGTCCAGCACCAGGATGACGTTCTCGCCGTGCGGCATGAAGGCCAGGTCGTGGGCGTACAGGCTGTGCAGCAACGGCACCAGGTAGGCGTCCAGGTAGCGGCGCACCCAGCGCGCCGGCGGCAGGCCGGACCGGGTGATCAGCGCCGCCGCCAGCGAGCGGCCGTCCCGGTCGAGGTGCAGCAGCGAGGCCATCGTGGCCAGTCGTCGCCCGGGTTCCAGGCCGGGCACCGGGCTCTCCCGCCAGAGCGCGGCCAGCATCTTCCGGTACGGCGAGCCGGGGGCGGTCGCCGCCTCGTACTGCCGGTGCCGGTAGCCGATCGCGGCCCGCTCCCGGATGATCGACAAGCCGGTGCGCGTGAGCACCGGGTCGTTCTCGATCAGGTCGGCCAGCCAGTCGTTGATCGCGGGCGTGGCCTCCATGTACGCGGCGGACAGCCCGCGCATGAAGCCCATGTTCAGCACCGACAGCGCGGTCTTGACGTAGTGCTTCGCCGGGTCGGTGACGTTGAAGAACGTGCGGATGGACTGCTGGGCCAGGTAGTCGTCCGGCCCCTCGCCGAGGCAGACCAGCCGGCGCCGGGCCACGTCGCCGGCGAAGGTGACCGCGAGCCTGTTCCACCACTGCCACGGGTGCACCGGGATCAGCAGGTAGTCGGCCGGGTCGAGGCCGAGCCCGGTGAGCGTGGCGGTGAACCCGGCGAGCGTCTCGTCGCCCAGTTCGGCGCGGACCAGCGCGTCGTAGTCCAGGTCGGCGGCGCAGGTGAACGTGGTGTGGTCACGGTGCGCGGCCAGCCAGAGCAGCCGTACCGGCGCGGCGGTCTCCGGGGCGTACCGGTGGTATTCGTGCACGCCGAAGCCGATCCGCCCGTTGTTGGCCACGAAGCAGGGGTGGCCCTCGGTCATCTGCGTCTCGATCGACTGGAAGTCGGCGGCGGCCAGCTCGGCGGCGGTCACCGCGGGCTTGCCCAGCTTGTACGCGGTGCCCGCGAGGGTGGAGGTGATCTCCTCCAGGTAGACGGGCAGGATCGCGTCGGTGAGGCCGAGCGCGGCGCGCAGCTCCAGGCAGAGGTCGACCGCGTCGAGCGGCAGCTCCGCGTCGTCGCGGCGCCGGGTGATGCTGGCGGCGTCGACCTGCCAGTGGTCCAGCGCCAGCCGCCGCGCGGCGAACCGGTACTGCACCGTGCCGTCGTCGCTGCGCACGACCCACCGCCCGGGGCCGGCCGGCTCGGGGGTGATCAGGCGCTCGTGGGCGAACTCGGCGAGCGCCTTGCGCACCAGCAGCCGGTTGGCCGTCGCCCACGCCTCGGGGGTCAGGTGGTCCACGGACGCGGCGGGGTTCACGGGGTCGCCTCTCCCCGGGCCGCGGCCCGGAATCGTTCCCGGGTGCAGACGCTGAGCAGCGCGTCCTTCTCCGGCTTGCGGATCTCGCCGACGACGGTGAAGCCGACGGCGGCGTTGAGCGCGTGCACGGCGGTGTTGCGCACGTCCGGCTCCACCATCACCCGCCGGGTCGCCGGGTCGGCGAAGAGCCAGGCCATCACCGTGGTGAGCACGGCGCGGGTGAAGCCGTGCGCGGGCGTGTCGGTGGGGGCGCAGAGGAAGTGCATGCCCACGTCGCCGGGCTCCGGCTCGTAGAGGCCGACCAGCTCCACCCGGGCCGGGTCGTACCGTTCGGCCAGGAACGCGGGCCGGCCGCGCCACGAGCCGAGGTACGCGTCGTGGTGCGGGTGGGCGGCGATGCGCCGGTACTCCTCGGCGACGCCGGCCACGTCGGCGTCCTGCATCAGCCAGAACGCGGCCTTCGGATGGGTGACCCAACGGTGCAGCAGCGCCGCGTCGGCGTCGACGTCCAGCGGGCGCAGCGCGAACTCGCCGAGCCGCTCGTCGAGACGGGTGAAGACGTTCACGCCGGACTGATCGCGCATGCGCTCACGGCCCTCGCTTCGCTCGGTGCGTTCGCTCATGCCGGTACCCCGAACTCCTGGAACGCGATCGACTTCTCGATCGGGTAGTGCTCCCGGCCGGTCAGCTCCCGGATGATCCACGAGTTGCGGTAGGGCCCCATGCCCAGGTCGGGCGAGGTGATGCTGTGCGTGTGCGTGCCGGCGTTCTGCAGGAACACGCCCCGGCCGGTGTGGTCGACGCTGTAGTTGCGGGCCACGTCGAAGCGGCCGTGGCCGTCGAAGCGGAGCCGGTCGCGCACCGGGGCGAGGAACTCCGGCACCCGGTAGTGGTAGCCGGTGGCCAGCACCAGGCCCTCGGTGTCCAGCGTGAACGCGTGGTCCTGTTCGGTGTGGCGCAGCCCGAGCCGGTAGCGGCCGTCGGCGTACGCGGCGTCGACCAGTTCGGTGTTGGTCAGCAGCCGGGTCGGCGCGGGCGCGTGCAGGCTCTTCGCGTAGAGGGTGTCGTAGATGTCGTTGATCAGATCGGCGTTGATGCCCTTGAACAGCGGCTTCTGCGCTGCTTCCAGCCGGTAGCGGGTCGGCTCGGGCAGCGCATGGAAGTAGTCCACGTAGTCCGGTGAGGTCATCTCCAGCGTCAGCTTGGTGTACTCCAGCGGGAAGAACCGGGGCGAGCGGGTGACCCAGGTGAGCTGGTAGCCGTACGTGTCGATGTCGCTCAGCAGGTCGTGGTAGATCTCGGCCGCGCTCTGGCCGCTGCCCACGACGGTGATGCTCCGCTTGGCGCGCAAGGACTCCCGGTGCTCCAGGTAGCGGGAGTTGTGGATCAGGTCGCCGCCCACGCCGGCGCAGGCGGGCGGCAGATACGGCGGGGTGCCGGTGCCGAGCACCAGGTGCCGGGCCCGGTGGGTGACCGGCCCGTCCGGCGTGTCGGCGCGTACCACGTAGCGGTCGTCGGCCCCGTCGTGCTCGACGCTGGTGACGACGTGCCGGAAGCGCAGGTTCGGCAGCTTGGCCGCGGCCCACCGGCAGTAGTCGTTGTACTCGGCGCGCAGCGGGAAGAAGCTCTCCCGGATGTAGAACGGGTAGAGCCGCCCGGTCTCCTTGAGATAGCTGAGGAACGAGTACGGCGAGGTGGGGTCCGCGAGCGTGACCAGGTCGGCGATGAACGGCGTCTGCAACCGGGTCGATTCGAGCAGCATCCCGGGGTGCCAGTCGAAGTCGTCGCGCGCCTCCAGGAACAGCCCGTCGAGGTCGTCGATCGGTGCGCTGAGGCAGGCCAGGCCGAGGTTGTACGGGCCCAGCCCGACGGCGATGAAGTCGTGGGTCGACATGGGGTTCTTCCGTTCGGGGCCGGGGTCAGCCGACCGGGCAGGACAGCTCGGCGGTGGCCGCGGTCCGGGCGTACCAGGCGGCGTGGTCGGCGATCAGGTCGCGCACGTGGGCGATGTCGTCGACGGTGGTCTCGGGGTTGAGCAGGGTGAGCTTCAGCCAGTGCGCGCCGTCGACCTTGGTGCCGGCGACCAGGGCCGCGCCGGAGGTGGCCAGCGCCTCGCGGGCGTGCAGGTTGGCCTCGTCGACCAGGTGCGGGTCGGCGCCGGGCGGCAGGTGTCGGAAGACCACGGTGCTCAGCGGGGAGCGGGCCGCGACCTCGAACCGGGGGTCGGCGTCGAACAGCCGCCAGGCGTCGGCCGCGAGGTCGACCACCTGGTCGAAGAGCGCGCCGATCGCGTCCGGCCCCATGATCCGCAGGGTCAGCCAGAGCTTGCACGCGTCGAAGCGGCGGGTGGTCTGGATGCTCTTGTCGACCTGGTTCGGGATGCCCTGCTCGACCGCGCGGGCCGGGTTGAGGTAGTCGGCGTGCCAGGTGGCGTGGCGCAGCACCCGGCCGTCGCGGACCAGCAGCGCGCTGGAGCTGACCGGCTGGAAGAACGACTTGTGGTAGTCGACGGTGACCGAGGTCGCCCGCTCGATGCCGTCGAGCAGGTGCCGGCGGGTGGGGGAGACCAGCAGCCCGCAGCCGTACGCGGCGTCGACGTGCATCCAGACGCCGGCGGCGGTGCAGATGTCGGCGATCTCGGGCAGCGGGTCGATGGTGCCGAAGTCCGTGGTGCCGGCGGTGGCGACGACGGCCATCACCACCTGCCCGTCGCGCCGGCAGCGGTCGATGGTGCGGGCGAGTTCGTCGGTGCGCATCCGGCGGCCGGCGTCGGTGGGCACGGTGAGCACCGCGTCGGCGGAGAGGCCGAGCAGCTTGGCCGCCTTCTGCACGCTGAAGTGGCCGGCGGCGGAGGTGATGATCCGCAGCTGGGCCAGCACCTCCGGCCGGGCCGGGCGGGTGGCCGCTCCGCCGACCACCCGGCGGTGGGTCTCCTCCCGGGCCAGCAGCATGGCCTGCAGGTTCGACTGGGTGCCACCGCTGGTGAACACGCCGTCGGCGGTGGCGCCGAGACCGATCCGTCCGGCCGTCCACTCGATCAGGCGCCGCTCCATCAGCGTGGCGCCGACACTCTGGTCCCAGGTGTCCAGCGAGGAGTTGACCGCGCTGAGCACGGCCTCGCCGAGCAGCGCCGGGATGACCACCGGGCAGTTCAGGTGGGCCAGGTAGCGCGGGTGGTGGAAGTACACCGCGTCGCGCAGCCAGACGTCGTGCAGCTCGTCCAGGGCGGCGTCGGTGTCGCCGAGCGGCCGGTCCAGGTCGATCGCGCCGACCACCGGGGCGAGCGCCTCCGGCGTCACGCCGGTGAACGGCCGGTCGGCCGCGCCCACCCGGCGGGCGACGCGGTCGACGCCGCGCGCCAGCACGTCCCGGTACCGCCCGAGCGAGCCGGCGTTGAACAGGTGGGCGCGCGCTGCGGTGTCGATCGCACTCATGTGACTTCCCGGTCGTCGTGCGGACAGGAGCGCGGGCGGACCGCGCGGAGATCAGATTAGGTTAGGCTTACCTAACAAGCAAGTCCGTCGCGGCGGGTGTCGGGCGGGAGGGCGCTCCGGACGGCGGGAACCGCCGCTGGTGCGCCACGCCCACCACGACCCCGGCGGCCACCAGCCCGAGCGAGGCCAGTGCCACCGCCGGGTAGCCGAACCGTCCGGCGGCGGCGAGCCCGAGCGAGGCGGCCACGAACGAGCACACCAGCCCGAACGACGACAGCACGGTGAAGTCGGTGCCCCCGCTGCCCGGCCGGGAGTAGTCCATGTTGACCGTGTAGAGCACCACGTTGGCGATCGTGTACGCGGCCAGGAAGAAGCAGAGCGCGGCGACCGTGCCGCCGAGCGGCGCCCGGCCGTTCATCAGCGGCAGCAACGCCACCGTGGACAGCGCCAGCGTGACCCCGCCGGCCACCAGCACGCCGGCCCGACCGAACCGGCCGACGCCGAGGCCCGCGACCAGGCCGGCCGCGATCGCCGGCACGCTGGTCACCACGCCGGTCACCACGCCGATCCGGCCCAGCGACCAGCCGGCGTCCACCAGCGCGGGCGTCACCAGCGCGTACGCCATGCCGGCCCCGACGTAGACCAGCGGCACCACGCCGAACGTCCACCACCGGCAGCCGGGCTGGCCGAACACCGACACCAGCGCCCGGTAGGCCGCCCCGATGCGCACGACCCGGTCGGTGCGCTCCGGTTCCCGGAACCGCCACACCACGAGCAGCCCGACCGCGGTCAGCGCGGCCAGCAGGCCGACCGCAGCCGCCCAGCCGAAGCGGTCGTAGACCAGCACGCACGCGCCGCCGCCGAGCAGGTTGCCCAGGTAGCTCGCGGCCACCTGGATGCCGTTGCCGGTGCCCCGGTCGGACGCGGCCAGCAGTCGCACCGCGACCGCGTCGGCGGCGATGTCCTGGGTGGCGGAGAAGAACACGAACGCGGCGCAGATGGCGATGACCGGGCCGAGCTGGTCGGCGGGCCGGGAGAACGGCAGCAGCGCCAGCAGCGTCAGCACCAGGGCGGCCTGCAACACCAGCAGCCAGGACCGGTAGTGGCCGCGGTGACGGGAGCCGTAGCGGTCGAGGACCGGCGCCCAGAGGAACTTGATCGGCCAGATCAGGCCGACCACCTGGAGCAGCGCCAGGGTGTCCAGCGAGGTGCCGCCGTCACGCAGGATGGCGGTGAGCCCGACGGTGATGAAGCCGATGCCGAGGTACTGCGTGACGTAGAGCGCGGTCAGCGTGCCGAGGCGGCCCATCAGACGGCCCGCCAGTAGCCGAGCGCGGTGAGCTGGTGCTTGCCGACGCCGAGGGTCCGCCGGACGTGCCGGGTGATGCTGCGGGTGCTGGCCGCCTCGCACGCCACCCAGTAGTGCGCGGTCCCGGCGGCGGGCAGCGCCGCGCAGACCGTGTCGACCAGGTGCCGGCCGTCGTCGCGGCGGGGCACCCAGGTCACCTGGTGGTGCGCCCGGGCGCGCGGGGCGAGGGCCTTCTCGCCCTCGTGGGCGTACTCCAGCCACACCGTCGCCGGGATGTCCGCGCCGGCGTCGAGGAGGCTGTTCACCGCCGGCAGCGAGGCCGCGTCGCCGACCAGGTAGAGGTGCTCCGGCGTCGGTTCCGGCAGCTGGAACGCGCTGCCCTGCACGGTGGCGTCGATGGTGTCGCCGACCTCGGCGGTGGTCGCCCACCGGGCGGCGACGCCGTCGTGCAGGGCGAACTCCAGCGTGAACCGCCCGTGCTCCGGATCCGGGTCGACGAGCGTGTAGGCCCGCTGGTGCGCCCGCCCGCCGTCGTCGAACCAGAGCCGGATCCACATCGTCGGGTGCACGCCGCACGCGGCCAGCAGCCCACCGTCGTCGAGGAGCAGACGCTGGTAGTGCCCGTCGACCGACTCGGTGCCCCGCACGGTGAGCCGGAAGTCCCGGCCCCCCATGGCCTTGAGCACCAGGCCCTCCCAGTTCCGTTTCACGAACCCCTCCAGGTAAGGTCTGCCTCAGTTAGGGGAGGGTAACCTAAGTTGACCATCCGAGGAAACGGCCGCCCGACGACCCGCGTCGATCGCGATCCGTGGGGCGTGCCCCAGCTCTGGGCCGGCGACGTCGACGCGCTCGCCCGCCTCCAGGGCCGCGTCGCCGCCCAGGACCGGGCCTGGCAGATCAGCGTCGAGCGGTGGCGCGCCGAGGGCCGGCTGGCCGCCCGCGTCGGCGCCGCGGAACTGCCCTGGGACCGGTTCGCCCGGCGGGCCCGGCTGGACGACACCGCCCGTCGCTGCCACGAGCGACTCGACCCGGCGACGCGCCGGTGGGTCGAGGCGTACGTCGACGGCGTCAACGGCGGCCTCGCCGAGGGCGCGGCCGTCGCGCCCGAGTTCGCCGCGACCGGCGCCGCGCCGGAGCCGTGGCAGCCCTGGTCGCCGCTGGGCGTCTTCCTCGTCCAGCACGTGCTCTTCTCCACCTTCCCGAACAAGCTCTGGCAGGCGCACGTCACGCGCACCCTCGGCCCCGACGCGGTCGGACTCTTCGCGGTCGAGGGGCCGGCGTCGGCCGGCAGCAACGCCTGGGCGCTGCCCGCCGACCCGGTCACCGGGCGCGGCCCGGTGCTCGCCGGCGACCCGCACCGGCTGCTCGAACTGCCCGGCATCTACCAGCAGGTGCGCCTGGCCTGCCCCGAGTTCGACGTGGTCGGGCTGGCCTTCCCCGGGGTGCCCGGGCTGCCGCACTTCGGCCACGCCGGCCACGTCGCCTGGGCCGTCACCAACGCGATGGCCGACTACCAGGACCTCTACCGCGAGCAGCTGCGCCGCGACGGCGACCGGGTGCTGGTTCGGGACGCGGACGACTGGATCCCGGTCCCGCGCCACGTCGAGGAGATCGAGGTCCGCGGCGACGCGCCGGAACCGGTCGAGGTGATCGAGACGCCCCGCGGCCCGGTGATCGACCACGACCGGCGCACCGGTGAGGCGATCAGCCTGCGCACCCCGAGCCGGGTCGAGGCGCGCCTCGGCTTCGAGGCGCTGCTGCCGCTGCTGCGGGCCCGGGACACCGCCGACGTCGCGGACGCGCTGCGCCACTGGGTGGAGCCGGTCAACAGTGTGCTCGCCGCCGACACCGGCGGCGCCGTGCGTCGCCTGGTCGCCGGCCTGGTCCCGGTACGCGACGACCGGTGCCGCCGGGAGCCGGTACCCGGCTGGCGGTCGCGACACCACTGGCGCGGCGCCTACCTGCCGATGGTGGACGAGAAGGTCGAGGGCGTCGCGGTCTGCGCCAACGACCGCCGCGACGACGTCGCCGCGCACGGCGTCGACTTCGCACCGCCGCACCGGGCCCGGCGGATCCGGGCGCTGCTCGCCGACGGCGTCGACGCGTCCGCGGTGCACACCGACACCCGGCTGCCGGCGACACCGCTGCACCGGCTGCTCGACCGGCTCGACCCCGACCGGCTCGACGAATCCTCCCGTACGCTGCACCGGCGGTTGACCGGCTGGGACCGCGCGATGGCCGCCGACTCGGTCGAGGCCGGCGCGTTCGCCGCCTGGCGCGCCGCGCTCGCCCGCCGGCTGCGCGCGCACCCGCGGTTGCGGCGGCTGGCCGAGCCGTCCGGGTTCGACGAGCTGTTCACGCCCTGGACCGACCCGGCGGCACGGATCGGCCTGGCACTCGACCTCCTGGTCGAGCGGCACGTCGACCTGGGCGTCGACGTCGTACCGCTCGCTTCCGCCGCGCTGGCCGAGGTGGCCGCCGGTCCGACACCCGAGCCGTGGGGCCGCCGGCACCTGCTGCACCCGGTGCACCTGGGCGTCGCCGCGCAGACCTCGGCCGCGGTCGCGGCGATGCGGCGGTCGGTGGCGCTCGGCGGCGACACCGACTGCGTGCTGGCCACCTCCAGCGTCCCCGGCGTCTCCGACGCCTGCTGGCGCGGGCCGGTGGCCCGCTACGTGTGGGACCTGACCGACCGGGCCGCCGGCGGCTGGGCCGTCCCGTTCGGCGCCTCCGGCGTCCCCGGCGACCCGCACTTCTGCGACCAACTGCGCCACTGGGCCGCCGGCGACCTGATCCCGCTGCCCACCGGACCGCTGACTCCGGCGCCCACCGGGTCCCCGACGAAGGACGAGACGACAGTGACCTACCAGGAGCAGATCCCCGACCTCGGCGAGCTGGCGCTGGAGCCGGTGCGCCCCGACCGGCACGCCGCGCTGCTGCACGGCTGGGTCACCTTGCCCCGCAACGCGTTCTGGGGGATGGGCTCGCACACGCTCGACGACGTCCGCGAGGTCTACGCGTTCCTCGACGGGCTGGAGACCCACCACGCCTACCTGATCCTGCTGGACGGGGAACCGGTCGGGCTGTTCCAGACCTACCGCCCGGAGGCGGACCCGGTGGGCGAGCGGTACCCGGTCCGGCCGGGGGACGTCGGGATGCACCTGCTGCTCAACCCGCCCCGGGGGCGGGCGCGCGGACTCACCACGGCCGTCGGGCCGGCCCTGGCCCGGTTCCTGCTGCGGGACCCGGCCGCCCGGCGCATCGTGGTGGAGCCGGACGTCCGCAACGAGGCGGCGCTGCGCCGGCTCCGGATCGAGGGTTTCACGTTCGCGTCCGAAATCGACATGCCGGACAAGCGCGCGCAGCTCGCGTTCCTGACCCGGGAGCGGTTCGAGGCGGACCACCCGTCGGCGTGACCGCCGCCCTCCGGACGATCTTTTCCGAAGAGGACCGTCCGGAAACACCCACATAGCTACGATTCCCCCGAAATCGGGCAACGGGGGAAAGATGATCAGAACCTTCACAGGCGCCGGGCGCAGAGCCGCCGCGGTCGTCGTCGTCGCGGCACTCGCCGCCCCGCTGCCGGCGGTGACCGCGTCGGCGGCTCCGGTCGGACAACCGCCGCCGGCGCCCGCGGGCCGGGCCGTCGGACCGGTCAACCCGGTCGCGCCGGCGCTGAGCTTCGGGGTGATGACCGAGGGCAACGCCACCGTGGTCGCCAGCGAGAACGAGGGCACCATGGCTGTCGGGGGAGACCTCTCCTTCGGCAACTACCAGCTCGCCAACAACACCGCCGGTTCGTTCGTCGTCCCCGGGGACAGTCGGCCGAGCGCGCTCGTGGTGGGCGGCCGGGTCGACTTCGCCGGCAGCGTGCCCGGCACCCGGCTCCAGGTCCTCTCCCAGGGCTACGCCAAGGTCGGCAACCTCACCGGCACCGTGGTGCGGGACACCGACAACAACGGCGCCGCGGTCAACACCCGGATCCTGCCGACGAACAACTACGACGCCTTCCCACGGGTCGAGCTGACCGTCCGGCAGGCGCCCGCGAACGTCGGCCCCACCTCGCCGATCAACTTCGCCGCCGCGTACGAGTCGTTCCGGTCCACCTCGGTCGGTCTGGCCGGCTGCGCGAACACGGTGGTGCTCCGGACCCCCAACGGCGACGTCCTGCCCAGCCCGATCCCGCCCGGCAGCAACGCGGTCGTCACGCTGACCAGCGGTGTCACCAACGTGTTGAACCTCAGCGCCACCGACCTGAACAACATCGACACGTTGACCTTCCGGGACCAGCCCACGCCGACCACGCCGCTGCTGATCAACGTGGACACCAGCGGCGTCGGGAACACCTTCGACTGGAACGCGCCGAACTTCTCCGGCATCGGCGGCCAGCAGGCCCAGTACGTCCTGATCAACTTCCCGACCGCGACCCGGCTCTCGCTCACCGCGGGAGCCCGCACGGTCGAGGGCAGCATCTACGCGCCGAACGCCGACTTCACCGACCTCTCGGCCAGCAACACCGAGGGCAGCGTGATCACCCGGACGCTCGACCACCGCGGCGGCGAGATCCACTACTTCCCGTTCAGCACGACGCTGACCTGCAACGGCGGCGGCCCGGCCAGCATCGCGGTGGTCAAGTCGTCGACCACCGCGCTGATCGGCTCCGTCGGCCAGCAGGTGCCCTACTCCTTCCGGGTGGTCAACACCGGCGGCGTGCGCCTGACCGACGTCACCGTCGACGACGTGCAGACGCCGCCGTCGTCGAACGCGAACCTGGGGCCGATCACCTGCCCGGTCACCGCGCTCGACCCGGGGGCGTCCACCACCTGCACCGCCACGTACACGGTCACCCAGGCCGACCTCGACCACGGCGGGGTGTCGGACACGGCGACCGCGCGGGGCACGCCCGCCGGTGGCGGCGCCCCGGTGGTCTCCGACCCGACCGACCTCACCATCCCGGCGGAGGTCCTGACCCCGTCGATCTCGGTGCTGAAGTCATCGACCACCACCACCATCACGACCGCCGGGCAGCAGGTGCCGTACCGGTTCGCGGTGACGAACACCGGTGGGCTGACGCTGTCCGACGTGAACGTGACGGACACGCAGACGCCGCCGTCGTCGAACGCCAACCTGGGCCCGATCACCTGCCCGGTGACCACGTTGGCGCCCGGGGCGTCCACCACCTGCACCGCCACGTACACCGTCACCCAGGCCGACCTCGACCACGGGTCGGTGTCGGACACCGCGACCGCGCACGGCACACCACCGGGCAGCACCACCCCGGTCGACTCGGAACCGTCCGAGCTGACGATCGCGGCGACGCCGGTGACTCCCGACATCACGCTGGTGAAGTCCTCGACCACCACCACCATCACCGCCGAGGGACAGCAGGTCGAGTACCGGTTCGCGGTGACCAACACCGGTGGGGTCACGTTGTCGGACGTGAACGTGACGGACGTGCAGACGCCGCCGTCGTCGAACGCGAACCTGGGCCCGATCACCTGCCCGGTGACCACGTTGGCGCCGGGCGCGTCGACCACCTGCACGGCGACGTACACCGTGTCGCAGGCGGACCTCGACATCGGGCGGGTGTCGGACACCGCGACCGCGCACGGCACACCGCCGGGGAGCGCGACGCCGATCGACTCGGACCCGTCGGACCTGACCATCGCGGCGAGGCCGGCGGCCCCGGAGATCACCGTGGTGAAGTCGTCCACCACCACCACGATCACGGCCGCCGGGCAGCAGGTGCCGTACCGGTTCGCCGTGACCAACACCGGTGGGGTCACGTTGTCGGACGTGAACGTGACGGACGTACAGACGCCGCCGTCGTCGAACGCGAACCTCGGCCCGATCACCTGCCCGGTGACCACGTTGGCGCCGGGCGCGTCGACCACCTGCACGGCGACGTACACCGTGTCGCAGGCCGACATCGACAACGGCTCGCTCGGCGACACGGCGACCGCCCACGGCACTCCCGTCGGCGGGGAGACGCCGATCGACTCCGAACCGTCGGATCTGACCGTCCCCCGGGCGCCGGTGACCGCCGGGATCAGTGTGGACAAGACCTCCACCACCACGGTGGTCACCGCACCGGGCCAGCGGGTGCCGTACCGGTTCGTCGTGGTCAACACCGGCGGGCTCACACTGTCGAACGTCACCGTCACCGACGTGCAGACGCCACCGTCGTCGAACGTCGACCTCGGCCCGATCACGTGTGCGGACACGACGTTGGCGCCGGGCGCGTCGACCACCTGCACCGCCACGTACACCGTCACCCAGGCCGACCTCGACCACGGATCGGTCAGCGACACCGCGACCGCCCACGGCACCCCGGCCGGCGCCCAGACGCCGATCGACTCCGACCCGGCCTCGCTGACCGTTCCGGCCGGTGACCCGGCGGTCGACATCGAGGTGGTCAAGTCGTCCGACACGGTCGCGATCACCCAGGTCGGCCAGAAGGTGAACTACACCTACCGGGTGGTCAACACCGGCGGCCTGACGCTGACCAGGGTCACGGTGAACGACACCCTCCTGCCGCCGGCCAGCCGGGACAACCTCACGGTCATCACGTGCGGCCCGGACAACGTCCCGAACGGCACCGTCACGCTGGCGCCGGGAGCGTCGGTCGAGTGCCGGGCCACGTACACGGTCTCGGAGGCCGACTTCGCCCAGGCGTCGCTGCTCGACGTGGCGACGGCCACCGGCACCCCGCCGCGCGGACCCGCGGCCGTCTCCGGGCCGTCGACGCAGGACATCCCGATCCTGCACCCGGGGATCGCGCTCACCAAGACCGTGACGCCGGAGGTGGTGTCCCGCCCCGGTGAGGTCGTCACCTACCGGTACGTGGTCACCGACACCGGCAACACCACGCTGACCGGCGTCGCCGTGGACGAGACCGCCTTCTCCGGCAGCGGGCGGCCCTCGGCGATCACCTGCGACGGCGCCACGCTCGCCCCGGGGCAGAGCCTGACCTGCACGGCGACCTACGCGGTGACCGAGGCCGACGTCCAAGCCGGGCGGGTCACCAACACGGCGGTCGCGGTCGGCACCCCGCCGAGCGTTCCCGGCCAGGACCCGCCGGCGCCGGTCCGCTCCGAGCCGGCCTCCGCCACGGTGACCGCGACCCGGGGCGCGGCGATCGCGCTGGAGAAGTCCGCCGACCCGGGCGAGGTGCACAAGGTCGGCCAGCAGGTGCGGTACCGGTTCCAGGTCACCAACACCGGATCGGTCCCGCTGACCGGGGTCACGGTGACCGACACGCTCGCGCCACCGGCCGACCCGGCGAACCTCGGGCCGATCACCTGTGGTCCGGGCGGCACGCCCAACGGAGCGGTCACGCTCGCGCCGGGGGAGAGCGTCACCTGCACGGCGACGTACACCGTGTCGAAGGCGGACGCCTCGCAGCGGTGCATCACCGACACCGCCACCGCGACGGGCACACCGCCGGCGGGTGCGGCTCCGGTGTCGCCGGAGGCCACGCTCTGCGTCCGGGTGGTGATCGGACCCGGTCCGAAGCCCGGCCCGTGGCCCTGGCACGGCCACGGCAAGCTGCCGGTCACCGGGACGTCGTTCCTGCTCCCGCTGGCCGTCGGCGGCGCGGCGGTGCTGCTGACCGGCGTCACCCTGATGCTGCTGACCCGGCGCCGCCGGATCGGCGCCCGGCACGACTCCGTTTGATCGGCGCCGTCCCGGCGAGGTGGCGGTATCGGCACGTGCCCGATACCGCCACCCCGGCGGCCCGGGGTGAACCGTGGTGAGCCGGTCCGGTGCGGTGTCGCGCCGGCCCGGCGCGGCGCGGGTGGTCACCCCGCTCGAACTCTTCTTCGACCTCGTCTACGTCTTCGCGATCGGGCAGCTCTCGCACCACCTGCTCGCCCACGTCGACCTGCGCACCGGCGCCGAGACGGTCGTCCTGGGCCTCGCTGTCGTCTACGCGTGGTACATGACGGCCTGGGGCACCAACTGGCTGGAGCCGGAGCGCCCGCCGGTGCGGCTGCTGCTCGTCGGCATGATGTTCGCCAGCCTGCTCATGTCCGGCGCGATCGCCGACGCGTTCGACGGCCGCGCCTGGCTGTTCGTCACCGGTTACCTGCTCCTGCAGTTCGGCCGCACCACCTTCCTGATGGTCGCCCTGCGCGGCCGGCCGCTCGGTGGGCACTTCGTCAACGTCGCGGTCTGGGAACTGCTCCTCGGCGTGCTCCTGGCGGCCGGCGCGGCCGTCGGTGACGACGCGCGCCTGGCGCTCTGGGGCGTCGCCGTGCTCGGTCTGCACGCCGGCGCGTGGAGCCTGCACTGGCTGCCGGGTCCGGGCCGCCGCATCGACCTCGGCCACACCGAGATCGCCGGCCCGCACCTGATCGAGCGCTTCCGGCTCTTCTTCCTCATCGCCCTCGGCGAGACGGTGCTGACCACCGGCCGCGCGTTCAGCGACGCGCCGTTCACCGTCGCGCGCCTGCTCGCCCTGGTGGCCGGCTTCACCGGCTCCGTCGCGCTGTGGTGGTGCTACTTCCGACGGGTCGAGCGGATCGGGGTCGAGGCCGCGGAGACCGCGGAGGACGCCGGCGTGGTCGGCTGGCGGGGCACCTGGACGCTGACCCTCGCCGTGCTCGCGCTGATCGGGGTCGCGGTCGGTGACGAACTGGCGATCGCCCACCCGGACGACGTCGGCACGCCCGGCTTCGTCGTGCTCGCGTTCGGCGGGCCGGCGCTGTTCCTGGTGGCCCAGTTCTTCTTCCTGCGCGACGCGCCCGGCAACGGTCCGCGCTCCCGGCTGCTCGGCGTGGTGGCGCTGATGCTCCTCGCGGTCGCCACCGCGCCGCTGCCGAGGCTCGCCGGCACCACCGCCTCGACGCTGGTCCTCGTCGCCGTGGCGGCCTCCGACTCGCTGGGCCGGCGAGACCCGGAGCGGGGCCACCTCGCCCGGTGACCCCGGCTCACGGCCCCGACGGCGGTCCCGGCGTGGCACGGAGGAGCCCGGCCAGGTCCCGCACCGCCTCGGTGTACGACCGCTCGGACTCGCACGGCCAGTGTCCCTTGATCGGCGGCGGGACGCTGTCCCCGGGCGGCGCGACCAGCCCGTCGGGGTCGCGGAGGCGACGGTCCACCCCGGCCGGCGCTTCGGTGACCGCCCCCGACGCGTCCGGACGGTGGGCCGAGAAGACCCAGCCGCCGACCGGGTCGGTGTCGCGCCACAGGTTGCGCCACCGCCAGTCGACCCGGTCCCCGATCTCCCGCAGCACCGCGTCGTCGACGTAGGCCGGGAAGAGCCGGGCGTAGAGCCGCCGCAATGGCGAGCTGTAGGTGAGCAGCGCGACCCGGCCGCTGACCTCGGGCGGCAGTTGCAGGACCGTGGCGGCGACCAGCACCGACCCGTGGCTGTAGCCGGCCAGCAGGACGCCGTTGCCGCTCTCCACCAGGAAGGTGATGCGCCGGGCCAGCTCCGGCACCGCCCGTTCGGCGTAGCAGGGCGGGGCGAAGGGGTGCGCGGCCCGGGGCCAGAACGTGGCGAGGTCCCAGAGCACCCCGACGTGGTGCCGGAACCCGGCGCTGCGGTAGGCGAAGATCCCGGCGACGACGAGGCCGAGCACGGCCGCCGAGACGGTGTAGCCGCCGGCCCCGATGCCGAACGCGACCAGCCCGGCGGGCACGTGCGCGTGGCGTTCGAGGACCTCGCCCGGCGCCGGCCGCAGCAACGCCATCGCGGTGGTCGCCGCGCCGATCCCGGCGAGGACGGCGAAGAGCACCGTGAGCGGCACCAGCAGGTCGGTGAACCGGGCCCGGACGATCGCCGTGCGGACCTGCCGGAGCCGGGGCGCCGCCTCGGCCGGCGGCGACGGGAAGTCCCGGGCCACGATCGCCGCCGCGGCCCGCCGTCGTCCCGGCCGGGACAGCAGCGCCACCAGGACGGCGACGACCAGCGTGACCAGCAGTGCCCGGAAGAAGCCGTAGATCGCCCAGGTGTACGCCCGGGCCGGGCCGGCGATCACGGCGTCGCCCGTGGTCGCGTCCCGGTCCAGCACGTCGGCCGCCCGGTGGACCAGTTCGGCGGAGTACGCCACCGCGAGCCCGCCCGCCGCGGCCGCGACCGCCAGCACGCCCAGCCCGGCCGGCGGCCGGCGTCCCGGCCGGCGGAACCGGTGCCACAGCAGCACGGCGGCCAGGGCGGCCAGCAGCCCGGCGTGGCCGACGAACAGCCAGGTGAGGGTGGAGCCGTAGCCGGGCAGCCCGCCGTCGGGCCGCCAGCGGGCGGGCGCGAGCAGCAGGTGGCCGCCGACCACGAGGGTCAGGCCGATCGCGACCGTCCTGACCGCGCGGGCGACCGTGTCCCGCCGCGGGTCGGCGGGTGCCCGGTCGATCAGCGCGGGCGCGCAGACCAGGACCACGCAGGCGGTCAGGACGGCGCCGGCGGCCACCAGCAGCGCGACGGTCATGGCCGGCGCGCCCTGGGCGGCCCGGGCGGCGAGCAGGCTGACGTCCAGCGTCGCGAACGCCGCGGCGACGTGGATCGAGCGCAACCGCCCCATCAACGGCTCGGCGTCCCACTGGCCGACCGTGCTCAGCGGATGCCGTGAGGCGGCGCGTTCCGGCGCGCGGAGCGCGCTGAAGGAGCGCCCCGGCCGGGTGGCGCCCCACCAGAGCAGGCAGATCGCGGCGACCGGGGCGAGCGCGAGGACCACCAGGCGTACCTCGACCGGCCGTCCACCCAGCCAGGACAGCCAGTTGCGGTCGGACGTGCAGGCCGTCACGGACATGCACTGCCAGGCGACCAGGTCCAGCGCCACCCCCACGACGGCCAGCACGTACAGCGCGGTGAGGCTCAGGCCGAACACCCGGCACAGCGGCCGGACCAGCGTGCCGGCGGACCGGTCGCCCGGCCGCATCCACACCGCCACGTTGAGCAGCATGAACGGGAGCAGGAACAGCAGCGACAGGGTCCGTGTCACGGTGCCCGACGGCAGGTCGTTCCACTGGTACGCCTCCAGCGTCACCCCGTCCGCGCCGTGCTCGTCGGCGTGTCCCGGGCGGGGGCGGTAGAAGCCCGCGTTCCGGTCGCCGGCCACCTGCCGCACCAGGGGCCGCTCCAGCACCTGGGCGGCGCCGGCCGAGGAGACGCCGTGCACCCGCAGCTCCACCACCCCGCCGGGCACGACCGGCCGGCCCGGTGGTGCTGCTCCAGCCGACATCGACCCTCCGAGACGCCGCGCCGCCGGCACGGCCCGCCGGGCGCATCGGCCTACCCGCCCCGGTCGTCGACAAACGCCGCCGGCTGCCGTGTGCGGCCCCGCCGGCCGGGTAAGCGCCCGACGCTTGCAGGTCGACATCTGTTCCGAAGGGAGCCCGCATGACCGGCGCCTCGCCCACGCGCGACGGCTTCGCCGTCGTGGAGATGTTCACCTCCCAGGGCTGCGACAGCTGCCCCCCGGCCGAGGAGGTGCTGTCCGGGATCGACCGGGACGCGCGCGAGCGGGGAGAGCGGGTGTACACGCTCGGCTTCCACGTCGACTACTGGGACCATCTCGGCTGGGCCGACCCCTACGGCGCGGCCGCGCACACGCTGCGGCAGGAGGCGTACGCGCGGGCGTTCGGCTCCGGCGGCCTGTACACGCCGCAGATGATCGTCAACGGCACCGTCGAGTTCGTCGGCTCCGACCGCCGCCAGGCCGCCTCGGCGATCGACGCCGCCCTGGCCACGCCGCCCGGCACCCCGCTGACGCTCACCGTCGTCGAGGCGGGCGACCGGCGGGTGGTGCTCGACTACGGCACCGGAGCGCTGCCGGAACAGGCCCGGTTGAACGTGGCGCTGGTCGAGCGCGGCCTGGAGAACGACGTGCCCCGGGGCGAGAACGCCGGGCGGCGGCTGCGCCAGGACACGGTGGTCCGCACGTTCCGCTCCGCCGAGCTGAACGGGGAGCGGGGACGGGTGGAACTCGACGTGTCGACGGCGCCCGACCCCCGTCGCGCCTCGGTGGTCGGCTACGTGCAGCAGGGCGACCGGGCGGTGGTCGGCGCGGCCGCGGTCGACCTCGGCGACGGGCGCCGGTGATGACCCGCGCCCCGGTCGCGCCCCGGCTGCCGCCGATCACGGTGCGCCGCTGGGTGAACTCCCCGCCGCTGACCCCCGAGGCGTTGCGCGGGCGGGTGGTCCTGGTCGACATCTGGGAGTACACCTGCGTCAACTGGATCCGCACCGCCCCGTACGTGCGGGCGTGGCACCGCGACTACCGGGACCTGGGGCTGACGGTCGTCGGCGCGCACGCGCCCGAGTTCGCGTTCGGCCGGCGGCCGGAGAACATCGACCGGGCGATCCGGGACCACGGACTGACCCACCCGATCGCGATCGACGACGACTTCACGTTCTGGCGTGCCCTGCGCAACGACGCCTGGCCGGCCCGGTACCTCTTCGACAGCGACGGCCGGCTCGTGGACCGGTGGGTCGGCGAGGGCGACTACGACCGGACCGAGGCGGAGATCCGACGGCTGGTCGAGGCGGCGTCGCCCGGCGCGGCGCTGCCCCCGGTCAGCCCCGAGGTGACGGCGTTCGTCACGACCACGCCACCGACGTACGCCGGCATCACCCCGGAGACCTATCTCGGCGCCGACCGGGGCGTACCGGGCACGTACGCGCTCACCGGCGACTGGCGGGTCGACGGCGAGTACGTCGAACTCGCCGCCGGCGCCGGCGAACTCGTCCTGCCCTTCACCGCCGGCGAGGTGAACCTGGTGGCCGACCCCGGTCCCGGCGGACCGGTCCCGCTTCAGGTGCTGCTGGACGGGAACCCGGTCGGCGACGCGCGCGGCGCAGACGTCGACCCGGCGGGCCGGGCCCACGTCGACCGGCCGGCGATGGTCCGCCTGGTCTCCGGCGCGACGTCGGGGGAGCACCGGCTGAGCCTGGTCACCGACCGCCCCGGCTTCCGCGCGTACGTGTTCACGTTCGGACCCTGATCCCGACCGACGAGGAGAGCTCCGTGGCCGTCAAGACCATGACGCCGACCCGTACCACCACCGACATCCGACCGTTCCGGATCGAGGTGCCCGAGGAGGACCTGCGCGACCTGCGGCGGCGGATCGCCGCCACCCGCTGGCCCGAGCGGCAGACCGTCGACGACCAGTCGCAGGGCGTGCCGCTGGAGACCAGCCAGGCGCTGGCCCGCTACTGGGAGAAGGAGTACGACTGGCGCAGGGTCGAGGCCCGGCTGAACGACCTGCCGAACTTCGTCACCGAGATCGACGGGCTGGACATCCACTTCATCCACGTCCGGTCCCGGCACGAGGGCGCGCTGCCGCTGGTCGTCACGCACGGGTGGCCGGGTTCGGTGATCGAGCAGCTGAAGGTCATCGGTCCACTGACCGACCCGACGTCGTACGGCGGCAGCGCGTCGGACGCGTTCCACCTGGTGATCCCGTCGATGCCCGGTTACGGCTTCTCCGGCAAGCCGGACAAGCCCGGCTGGGACCCGGAGCACATCGCCCGCGCCTGGACCGAGTTGATGCGGCGGCTGGGCTACCACCGGTTCGTGGCGCAGGGCGGCGACTGGGGCGCGCTGATCACCGACATGCTCGGCGTGCAGGCGCCACCGGAGCTGGCCGGCAGCCACACGAACATGCCCTGCGTGGTGCCGCCGGAGATCGACGCGCTGATGCAGCGCGGCATCACCGGCGTCAACAACCCGCTGGCCGAGCTGCCGGCCGGGCTCTCCGCGGAGGAGAGGGGCGGCCTGCGAGCGGCTCGACTTCTTCTGGAAGCACTCGGCGTACGCGCTGATCATGACCACCCGGCCGCAGACGCTGACCGCGCTCGCCGACTCGCCGGTCGGGCTGGCGACGTTCATGCTCGACCACGACGCGGCCAGCCTGGAGCTGATCTGCGCCGCCTTCGCCGGCCGGCAGGTCGGCCTGAGCCGCGACGACATCCTGGACAACGTCTCGCTCTACTGGCTGACCAACACCGGTGTGTCGTCGGCCCGGCTGTACGCGCAGAACAAGCTGTCGTTCTTCGCGGCCAAGGGGGTCCGGGTGCCGGCGGCGGTGAGCCAGTTCCCGGACGAGATCCTGCTGGCGCCGCGCAGCTGGGCGGAGCGGGCGTACCCGAACCTGATCCACTACCGCAAGCTGGACCGGGGCGGGCACTTCGCGGCCTGGGAGCAGCCGCAACTGTTCGCCGAGGAGATGCGCGCGGCCTTCCGGTCGCTGCGCTGAGGGACGAGGGCGGTGCGGCCGGGTGGCGTCACCCGGCCGCACCGCCGGTCAGACCTCGGTGAGGCGGACGGCGTCGGCGATGACGAGCCCGGAGGCGGAGCTCCAGCGGCTGACCGCGACCCGGTCGGCGTCACCGGCCGGGAGCGTGAACGTGCCCAGGGTGCGCCACTGCCCGCCGGTCGCCCGTTGGTCGACGTAGACGGTCCGGTTGCCGGTGGTGGTGGCGACGACGTACGGAGTCGAGGCGTTGTAGCCGGAGTTCGCCGGCCACCACGCCTCGACCCGGTAGTTGCCGGTGCGGGGAACGTTGAACTTGTACCAGGCGGCGTCGCTGGCGGCGACCGGGTCCGCGTAGCGGTAGTCGGCGCCGTACCGCTGCCCGGAGTAGGTCGACACCCCCCAGTTGGCGCTGGCGCTGAACCGGCCCGCGGTCGCGTTGTCCACGATCGACGACCACCCGCCGCCACCGCCGGCCATCTTCGCCGCCACGTCGGCGCGCATGGTGTTCAGGTCGATGAAGGACGGGTCGATCTTGCCGGTGGTGCTGGTCTCCCGGTGCCCGCGGGCGTAGCTGGAGTCCCGGCCGAGCCGGGTGAGCACGGCGGCGGTGGCCGCGATGCTGGCGTCGTACTGGGCGGTGGTCATCCGCTGGTCGACGCCGTTGTAGTCGATCTCCCACCCGATCATCAGCGTGTTGCCGTCGCCGGCCGGGATCGGCCCGCTGCCGCCGCTGACGCCGGCGTGGTTGCACCGGCCGGCGGAGATCACGTGGAACACCCCGTGGTAGTCCACCAGGGCCTGGCAGAGCGGGCCGGGCAGGTCGGACCGGCCGTTGATGCAGATGTTGAGCGCCGGGTGCGGGTTGCTCGCGCTGGAGGTGGCCGCGGTGTGGTGCCAGAGCACCCCGATCGGGTCGAAGGAGCCGGGTCGCCCGCGGTTGAGCCAGTCGCCCTCGACCACGACCTGGACCCCGGCGGCCCGGAGCACGTCCACCAGCCAGGGGATGGTCGCCATCACTGCTCCCCGAGCAGGTCGGCCAGGCACTCGGCCTTCGGTGCGGCGACGGCGGCGCCGGGGCGGGCCACCACGGTCAGCGCGGCGGCCACCAGGGCCGGGACGCCGAGCAGGCCACGGCGTCGCAGACGGACGGATCGGGACGTGGGCATGGCGCTCCTTCGGGGACGGCGCTCGGCTTCCAACCGATCGACGGATGTGAGTGCGGGCACGCTATCCCGGATCGGTCCCGATGTCGATACCCTTCATCGCCGCCGTCGGTGATGAAAGGTTTTGCCGAGGAGTGCGCACGGACGCGCCGGAGCCGGTCCCGCCGCGTGGCGGGACCGGCCCAGGACGGCCGCTCAGTTCAGGTGCGCCAGCAGGGCGGTGGCCATGCCCTGTTCGCCGCGGGCGTTCGGGTGGAACGGCGCGGCCGCGTTCTGCGGGATGAGTCCCTCCACCCAGCGGGTGCCGCTGCCCTTGCACGCGTCCCGGCCGATCGACGGGGTGTAGACGTCGGCGTAGCTCGCGCCGTTCGCCGCCGCGGTGTCGGCCAGCATGGTGTTGAGCGCCTTCTCCACCCCGCGCAGGTACGGCACGTCCTGGTAGGCGATCGGCACCACCGGCCAGCAGCCGTACCCGCTGTCCGGCAGGATCGCCGGGTAGCCGAGCACCACGACCCGCGCGTTCGGCGCGGCCTGGCGGACCGCCCGTAGCACGGCCGTCACCTTCGGCACGGTGGCGGTGATCCGGGCCCGGAGCTGGTCGGTGCCGCCGGCGGTGAACCGGTCCTTGCACGGTGAGCCGAGCGGGCTGCTGACGCTCGCCTCGGCGCAGTCGCTGATGATCCCGGAGAAGCCGATGTCGTTGCCGCCGATCTGCACCGTCACCAGCGCGGTGGTCGAGGTGACGGCGTTGAGCTGCGGCGGCACGGTGATGCCGAGCTGCCCGTCGCCGCCGTAGAGGATGTCGTCGGTGGTGGCCCCGGAGCAGCTCACGTCCGCGAACGACGACGAGCCGGCGGACGCGGCGACCAGGGACGGGTAGTTGCGGTTGGACCGCAGGCAGTTCAGGTCGACCTGGGTGGGCACGAGCGGGGCGGCGGTGTACGAGTCGCCGAGCGCCACGTAGCGCCCGGTGGGCACCGCGGCGTTGGCGGGCGCGGCGACGGCGAGCAGCACACCGGCGGTGGCCGCGGCGAGCGCGGCCAGTCGTGCGGCCGTACGTCGTATCGGCAGGCGGGGACGGTTCATGGCGCCCTCCCGGAGCGGGATGGTGGGGGTGGTGGTTCCGGAAGTCTGGTCGCGTCCATGACGCTCGTCAATATAGATGAACCTCATTAAGGGGTGGTCGGGGATGTGGGGGCGCCCCGGGTCGGGGTCTCCGGCCGGGTCGCCGGCGACGCCGGCCACCGTGCCGCCGGCCGTGCGTCGAGACTGTCCGGCATGGAGTTTCTGTGTTTCCACCGTGATCGGCGCGACAGCGTCCCGTTGCGCGAGGCGTTGCGCGAGGAGCACTGGTCCTACATGGACCGGTTCGCGAGCGGAATGATCGCCCGCGGGCCGACCCTCGCCGACGACGGTGAGACGCCCACCGGCAGCCTGCACGTCGTCGACCTGCCCGACCCGGCCGCCGCCCGCGCGTTCGCCTTCGACGAGCCGAACTACCAGGCCGGCGTGTATCGCGACGTGTTGCTCCGACGCTGGCGCAACACGCTGGGGCGGAGCATGGGCGACTTCCCCGGTGGTCCGGTCGGCGGCAACCGCTACCTGGTCCTGGCCCTCGGCGTGGGGCGGGCGGTCGATCTCGCCGTGCCGCCGGACGCGGACCGGCTGATCGCGTACGGCCCGCTGCTGTCGGACGACGGCGACGCCTGGCTGGGCACCGCGATGCTGGTGCGGGCGTCGCATCCGGGGGCGGCGCGCGCCCTCCTGACTGAGCGGAGCTACCCCGACATCGAGGTGCACAACTGGCAGTTCGGCGGGCGGCGCTGAAGTCGTCCCCGCCGGGCGGGCCGCCCGCAATTCTTTGCGAAATGAAGCAAGTGGGCCCTCTGCCGCGTCGGCGGACCCCCGCGCCGACGGATCCGGTCCGCGCTCCGACGCGCCCGTTTCGGTCATCTGGCCAGGTGAAGACCGTCGCCGCGAGGCCGGCGAGACCCAACCGTTACTTGACTCAATACTTCGTTCGCCGTAGGAAGGAACTGTGACTGACGTGGTGACCCCACCGACGAGCCCGGTGAGCCGGGAGCGGTCGAAGGAGATCAAGCGCCGTAGCGTGATCTCCGCCGCCCGCCAGGCCCGGGTGCTGTCCCGGGCCGAGCTGACCGAGCTGACCGGGCTGAGCCCCGCCACGCTCACCCCGCTGGTCCGGGACCTGATCGCCGAGGGCTACCTGATCGAGCGCGGCCCCGGCGCGTCCCGGGCCGGCCGCCCCCGCGCCATCCTGGAGTTCAACCCGCGCGCCGAACTGGTCGCCGCGGTCGCCCTGGAACCGGCCCGGATCAGCTGCGAGATCGCCGACAGCGACGGCGCCGTGATCGCCCACCGCACGGTGCGCCGCACCGGCGACATCGTCGACCTGATCTGCACGGCCGTGCCCGAGCTGGCCGGCCCCGGCCTGCCGGCGCTGCGCGGGGTGGCCATCGCCGCGCCCGGCGTCTCGACCGGCGGCGCGGTCCGGCTCGCCCCCTCCGTCGGGCTGGTCGAGGCCCGCCCGGTGGGGGAGTCGGTCCAGCGGCGGCTCGGCGTGCCGGTCGTGGTGGACAACGACGTGAACCTGATGGCCGCCGGCGAGCACGCCGCCGGCGCCGGGGCCGACGTGGCCGACCTGCTCCTGCTGCACGTCGCCGACGGCATCGGCGCCGGTCTCGTGCTGGACGGGCAGGTCCGTCGGGGCTCCGGCGGCGCGGCCGGCGAGGTCGGCTTCCTGCCGCTCGACCGGGCCGACCGGGGGCACGACGGGGTCGGGCCGTTCGAGGCCCGCTGGTCGGAGAGCGCGGTCGCCGAGCGGGTGGTGGCGCTGGCCCCGGGGCGCCGGCCGGCCGCGCCGGTGCGGGCGCTGGTGGAGCTGGCCGCCGCCGACGAGCGCGCCGCCGCCTACCTGGCCGACCTGCTCGACGCCTGGGCTCGGCTCATCGTCTCCTGCGCCTGCGTGATCGACCCCGGCCGGGTGCTGCTCAGCGGCGCCGCGGCCGACCTCGACGACGCCGCCGTGGCGCGGCTGCAGGCACTGGTGTCCGCCGCCGCGCCCAGCCCCACCGAGGTCCGCCGCGCGGTGCTCGGTGACCGGGCGGTGCTCTACGGCGCGATCAGCTACGCGCTCTCGGCCGCCGCGTCCGGCCTGTCCGCCCTACTACCCGCTCCCTGATCGACCGTTCCCCCTCACACCCCTCGGAGGTACCCCATGAGACGTCGACTCCTGCTCGCCGGAGCGCTCGCCACCGTCCTCGCCGCCGGCACCGCCTGCGGCGGCGGCTCCGGTGACTCCGGCGGCGGCGCGGCCGAGAAGCTCACCATCTACACGGCCCGCGACAAGAAGGTCACCACCTACGTCGTCGACAAGTTCACCGCCAAGTACCCCGAGTACAAGGGCAAGGTCGAGGTGCTCAACCTGGGCGCCCAGGAGATCCTGGAGCGGGTCCGCGCGGAGAAGGCCAACCCGCAGGCCGACGTCTGGTGGGGCGGCACGCAGCAGGGTCTGGCCGCCGGTGCGTCCGAGGACCTGCTGGCGGCGTGGCAGCCGTCGTTCGCCGGCAAGATGGACGCGGCGTACAAGGACCCGCAGGGCCGGTGGTTCGGCGAGATCCTGCTGCCCGAGGTCATCATGTACAACAACAAGGCGCTCACCCCGGAGCAGGCCCCGAAGGACTGGGACGACCTGCTGAAGCCGGAGTGGAAAGACAAGATCATCATCCGCGACGTGGCCGCCTCCGGCACCATGCGGTCGATCTACTCCGCGATGATCGTGCGGCAGTCGCCCGACGGCAGCAACCCGCAGCCGGGCTACGACTGGCTGAAGAGGCTCGACGCCAACACCGGCGCGTACGCGGCCAACCCGACCGACCTGTACCTCAAGCTGTCCCGCCAGCAGGGCACGCTGAGCGCCTGGAACCTGCAGGACATCCTGCTCCAGGCCAACCAGGCCAACATGCCCTTCGGTTACGTGATGCCGGCCTCCGGCGCGCCGGTCCTGGTCGACGGGCTGGCCCAGGTCAAGGGCGGCAACAGTGCGGGCGCGCAGAAGTTCCTCGAGTTCCTCTTCGACGACTCGCTCCGCGCCGAGCTGGCCAAGGACTACTACCAGATCCCGGCCGTGGACATCGCCGAGAAGCCGGAGTGGCTGGCCCAGCTCGACCTCAAGCCGCTGGACGTCGACTGGGACGTGATCGGCAAGAACGAGACCGAGTGGATCAACCACTGGAACAGCCAGATCAAGAACAAGGGCTGACCGGACGGGACGCCGGGTGCCCCGCGCACCCGGCGTCCCGCCGTCGCCGTTCCGCACCACCCACCCCGTCACCGGTCGGACCCGGTTACCGGACGCAAGGAGAGACATCATGATCGATGTCACGCTGGAGTCGGTGAGCAAGCGCTTCCCGCGTGCCGGCGACACCGCGGCGGTCGACGACGTCGACCTCCGCATCGGCGCGGGGGAGTTCTTCACCCTGCTCGGCCCGAGCGGCTGCGGCAAGACCACCACCCTGCGCATGGTCGCCGGCTTCTACTTCCCCAGCTCGGGCCGGATCCGCTTCGGCGCCGAGGACGTCACCAACCGGCCGCCGAACAAGCGCGACACCGGCATGGTGTTCCAGAACTACGCGCTCTTCCCGCACCTGAGCGTCGCCCAGAACGTGGCGTACGGCCTGAAGATCCGCAAGGTCGGCCGGGCCGAGTCCCGCCGGCGCATCGACGAGGCGCTCGGGCAGGTCCACCTCGCCGGGTACGGCGACCGGCGCATCGACCAGCTCTCCGGCGGCCAGCAGCAGCGCGTCGCGCTGGCCCGGGCCCTGGTGATCCGCCCCCGCACGCTGCTGCTCGACGAGCCGCTGTCCAACCTCGACGCCAAGCTGCGCGAGGAGACCCGGGTGGAGATCCGCCGGATCCAGAAGGAGAGCGGCACCACCGCGCTCTACGTCACCCACGACCAGGCCGAGGCGATGGCCATGTCCGACCGGATCGCGGTGATGGAGTCCGGCCGGGTCCGCCAGGTCGGCACGCCGCAGGAGATCTACCACCGGCCCGCCACCGCGTTCGTGGCCCGGTTCATCGGCCGCAGCAACGTGCTCGACCTGCCGGTGGTCACGGTCGGCCCGGAGCGCGTCACCGTGGCGCTCCCCGGCGGCGCGGAGGTCCCGGTCGCCGCGCCCGCCGACCACGGGCTCACCGCGGGCGCGACCGCACTGGTCAGCGTCCGGCCCGAGCACATCACGCTCACCTCCGCCACCGACGAGGGCGCGCTCACCGGCCGGGTGACCGAGCTGGAGTTCACCGGCATGGCCACCAACCTGCTCATCGACGTGGCCGGCGAACCGGTCCAGGTGGCCGCGATCGACGTGCCGGCCGGGCTGGGCGTGGGTGACCAGGTCGGGCTGCGCCTGCCGCCGGAGCGGATGTGGGTGGTGGGCGCGTGAGCGCGAGGAGTGAGCCGGTTTTGCGAGCCCCGCAGTCGCGAACTGAGGTGACGCTGTGAGCACGAGGAGTGAGCCGGTTTTGCGAGCCCCGCAGTCGCGAACTGAGGTGACGCCGTGAGCACGATTCCCGCGACCCCGAGCGCGGCCACCGTCCCGCCGATCACCGAGGACCCCACCCCGCCGTCGGGCCGGCGGTCCCGCCGCCCCGGGCTCAACGCCAACTCGCGCTGGTTCCCGTACGTCCTGGTGTTCCCGCTGGCGCTGGTCCTGTTCGGCTACGTGGTCCAGCCGATGCTCGCGACCTTCGGCGAGAGCGTCGGGGTGGACGGGCCGGCGAACTGGGCCAGCTTCCTCACCGGCGACGGCGTGGCCCGCTCCGCGCTGGTCACGTCGCTGCTGATCTCGGCCGCGAGCGTGCTGCTCTGCGGCGTCGTCGGCGTGGCCATGGCGTTCCTGCTCAAGCGGTTCTCGTTCCCCGGCCGCCGGATCATCGAGGCGATCATCCTGGTGCCGGCGGCGCTGCCGCCGCTGATCGGGGCGATCTCGTTCCAGCTGCTCTACAGCGAGACCGGCATCCTGCCGCGCGCGCTGCAACAGCTGTTCGGCACGGAGAACCCGGTGCTGCCGTTCAGCGGCATCGCCGGCGTGCTGGTGGTGCACACGTTCACCATGTACCCGTTCTTCTACCTCGCCACGTCCGCCGCGCTCGTCGGCATGGACCCGTCGGTCGAGGAGGCCGCCTACAACCTCGGCGCGGGCCGGGTCCGGGTGTGGCGGACGGTGCTGCTGCCGATGCTCACCCCGGCGCTGGTCTCCGCCTCGCTGCTGGTCTTCATGACCTCGCTGGCCTCCTACACCGCCCCGCTGTTGTTCGGCGTGGACCGGACCATGACCATGCAGATCTACATCAACCGCACCAACGGCGACCTGCCGATGGCCTCGACCTACGCGTCGGTGCTGGCCGTGGTGTCGGTGCTGTTCCTGCTCGGGATGCGCTGGTACGAGGGTCGGCGCAGCTACCGCTCCCAGTCCAAGGGGGTGGCCAGCCACCGCCGCGAGCTGACCAACCCGTTCGCCCGCTGGCTGGCGCTGCTCGCCTCGCTGCTCGCCGTGGTGGTGCTCCTCGCGCCGGTGGCGACCATCGCCCTGGTGGCGTTCTCCCGGGACGGGTCGTGGACCACCGAGGTGATCCCGTCCGGCTACACCACGCAGAACTTCGTCACCATCTTCTCCGACCCGGACGCGTACCGGCCGATCCTCAACTCGCTGCAGATGAGCCTGCTCGCCACCGTCGGCTGCGTCGTGGTCGGCGTGCTCATCGCGTACGCGGTGCGCCGGCTGGACTTCCGCGGGCGCGGCCTGCTGGACGTGGCGGTCATGCTCGCCTGGGCGCTGCCCGGCACGGTGGTCGCGATCAACCTGATCTCGGCGTTCAGCACCGGCAACGCGTTCAGCTTCGGCCAGGTGCTGATCGGGACCTTCTGGATCATGCCGCTGGCCTACTTCGTGCGGTTCCTGCCGCTGGTGTTCCGCTCCAGCTCGGCGACGCTGGCCCAGCTCGACCCGTCGCTGGAGGAGGCCGCCCGCAACCTCGGCGCGTCCTGGTGGCGCGCGTTCGGCACGGTCACCCTGCGGCTCATGCTGCCCGGCGTGCTGGCCGGCGCGCTGCTCGCGTTCGTCAACGGCGTCGGCGAGTTCGTCGCCTCGGTGCTGATCTACACCTCGGAGACCGCGCCGATCTCGGTGGAGATCAACAACCGGATGTACTCGTTCGAGGTCGGCACCGCCGCCGCGTACGGCATGCTCCAGGTCGTCTTGATCTTCGTGGTGATGGTGGTCTCCGGCCGGCTCCAGAACGGTGGCCGGGCAGCCCGGGAGGGGGTCAAGTGGACGGCGTGACCGCACGCTGGGCCGACGGCGGCGGGCTGCTGCCCGCCGCCGGCATCCCCGGCGGCGAACTGGCCGACGTGGTCGCGGCGGCGGACTTCGCGGTGCTGCCGGTCGGCGCGGTGGAGTGGCACGGACCGCACCTCCCGCTGGGCGCGGACCTCGTCCTCGCCGAGGGCTTCGCCTCCGAGAGCGCCGCGCCCGGGCCCGGCCCGCGCGGCGTGCTGTTCCCGCCGGTGGCCTACGCGGCCTGCCCCGGGCAGACCCGGCCCTGGCCGGGCACGGTGGCGATCCGGCCGGAGATCGCCGTGGGCTACCTCGCCGACGTGATCGAGGGCATCGTCGCCGCCGGATTCCCCCGGCTGCTGGTGGTCAACGGCCACGACGCCAACATGTCCACCGTCCGGGCCGCCATGGAGTGGGTCTCCGGCCGGCGCACCGCCAGCCTGCTGCTGGTCAACTGGTTCCAGCTGGTCACCCCGGCGGAGACCGCCGAACTCTACGGCGACGCGATCGCCCGCGGTCACGGCGGCGCGTACGAGACCTCGGGCGTGCTCGGCTTCGCGCCGGAGACGGTGCGCCTGGACGCCGTCGCCGACCTGCCGCCCCGGCCCAAGCTGCCGGTGGACCACCCGTACGTGCTGGTGGAGTCCCGGCCCGACCCGTGGCAGGGCTGGTCCGGGCACGTCTCGCTGGCCACCGAGGAGGCCGGGCGGACGGTCCGCGCCACCGCCGGCGCGCGGCTGCGCGAGATCGTGGCCGCCTGGGTGGCCGCCCCGCCACCGGCCCCGCCCACCGCCGACCCGCTGCCGCAACCGCCCACCGCCGACCCGCTGCCCGAGGAGGACGCGTGACCGTCGACCGGGGACTGGACGTCGTCGACTTCCACCTGCACTTCCGCATCGGCGCCGACGAGACGGTGCACGCCTGCGAGGAGGCCGCCGGGATGCACCCGGGCGGTGAGCGCGAACGGGCCGTGCGGGCCGCCGGGTCCGCGCCGTACGCCCGGGGTGGCGTCGGGCCTGGGGCTTCCCGGACCCCGAGCCGCCGGCCGAGCGCTGGCAGGACGAGGCGGACCGGTGGGCCGAGGAGCTGCGCGCCGCGCGGGTACGGCGGGCCGTGTTCGTCACCGGCGGCGGCAACGACGCGGTCGCCGACGTGGTCGACCGGCATCCGGACCTGCTGCTCGGCTTCGCCCACCACGACCCGTACGGACCGGACGCCGCGGCCGAGCTGGAACGCGCGGTCACCGAGCGGGGCCTGCGCGGGCTGAAGCTGTTCGCCCCGCTGCTGCGGGGCCCGCTCGACCACACCGACCTGGACCCGCTCTGGGGCACCGCCCAGCGCCTCGGCGTGCCCGTCCTGATCCACATCGGGCACTACGGCAGCGCCGGCGGGCTCAGCGTCGGCCGCCACGGCGGACCGGACGAGTTGGCCCGGATGGCCCGCCGCTTCCCCGAGCTGGCCGTGGTGGTGCCGCACTTCGGCGTGCAGCACGTGCAGGAGCTGTTCTTCACCGCGTGGGGCTGCCCGAACGTCCACATCGACACGTCCGGCTCGAACCAGTGGGTGCGCTGGATGCCGTACCGGCTCACGCTGGAGGACCTGTTCCGCCGCTGCTACGAGACGATCGGGCCGGACCGCATCGTCTTCGGCAGCGACTCGTCCTGGTTCCCCCGCGGCTACGTCACCCGCTACCTCGACGACCAGCTCCGGATCTGCCACGAGATGGGCATGCCCGAGGAGCACCTGCGCGCGATCTTCGCCGGGAACGCCGAGCGACTGCTCGGCCTGACCGCGGACCGGAAGGAAACCCGATGAGCACGCTGACCACCTACCAGCGCAACCACCTGGCGCCGACCTACGACCACCACGTCGGGCGCCTCTACCCGGCGATGGTGCGGGCCAGCCAGGCGCACGTGGTGATGCTGACCGAGCAGGGGCTGATCCCGGCCGACCGGGGCGCCCGGCTGCTGCGCGGGCTGGCCGAGCTGCGCGCCGACACCAGCGCGCCACCGGCGTACGACGGCGGCTTCGAGGACACCTACTACCTGCTGGAGAAGCGGCTCGCCGAGGCGTGCGGCATCCCCACCTCCGAGCTGGACGTGCAGCTGGCCCGCAGCCGCAACGACCTGGACGCCGGAGTGTTCCGGATGCTGCTGCGCGACCAGCTCGTCGAGGTGCTCCAGCGGGTGGTCGACACCGGCCGTACCGCGCTCGACCGGGCCGACCGGTACGCCGACGTGGTCATCACCGGCTACACCCACCGCCGGCCGGCGCAGCCCACCACGATCGGGCACGCCCTGGCCGGCTACGCCGAGGCGCTGACCCAGCAGGCGGCCACCTACGCCGACGTGATCGACCAGCTCAACGTCTCCCCGCTGGGCTCCTGCGCCTTCGCCGGCACCGACCTGGACATCGCCCCGGCCCGGGTGGCCGAGCTGCTCGGCTTCGCCGGCCTGGTCACCAACTCGTACGAGGCGGTGGCCGGCGCCGACCACCTGGTCCGGGTCGGCACGCTCAACGCGCGGGCCCTGGCCACCGGCGCGCGGCTGGCCCGCACGCTGATGGACTGGCTGAGCTGGAACTGGGTCACCACCCCCGGCGACTTCACCCAGGGCAGCAGCATCATGCCGCAGAAGCGCAACCCGGTCGTGCTGGAGCACCTGGTCTCGTACGCCGGGCAGGCCGCGGCGGACGCCGCCTCGGTGCTCAACAACGTGGGCGCCGCCTGGTGGGAGGACTCCAACAACGCCACCACCGACGTGCAGGTGCGGCTCTGGGAGAGCAACGACCGGGCCGAGCGCTTCTTCGCCCTGGTCGGTGGCTTCCTGGCCGAGATCGCGCCGCTCAACCCGCCCAGCCGGGAGGAGATCGTCGCCTCCGGCGCCACCACCACCGCCGCCGCGGACGCGCTGACCCGCCACGGCGTACCGTTCCGGGCCGCCCACTCGGTGGTCGGCCGGCTGGTCCGCGCCGGCGGGCCGGACACCTGGACGCCCGAGGGCGTGCGGGCCGCCGCCGCCCCGATCGCCGGGGCGCTGGACGACGCGGCCGTGGCCGACCTGATCGCCGCCGCCGTCCGTCCGGAGCTGGTGCTGCGGCGGGCGCAGGCGGACGGGCCGGGCGCCGCGGCGGTCCGCGCCCAGGTGGGCGCGCTGCGCGCCGCCCTCGACCCGGTGGCGGAGCGGCTGGGCGCGGTGCGGAACCTGCTGCGCGCGGCGGACGAGGCGCTGGACGCCGTGGCCGCCGAACTGGGGGCGCGGTGAGCGTGCGACTGTCCGACCCGCCCGCCGCCGGTGCCCGGAGGACCGGGCTGCTGCTCGGCATCGACTTCGGCGGCACCAAGATGGCCGTCGGGGTCTCCGACGCCGACGGTCGGCTGCTGGCCCACCGCCGGGTGCCCACCCTGGCCGAACAGGGCGCCCCGCAGGCGCTGGCCCGGGCGCTGGACCTCGCCGGCGACCTGGTCGGTGAGGTCGGCGGCCCGGTCGCCGCGGCCGGGGTCGCCTCGCCCGGCGTGGTCCGCCCGGACGGCATCGACCTGGCGCCCAACGTGCCCGGCTGGGAACGGCTCCGCCTCGCCGACGCGGTCCGCGACGCGCTGGACGTGTCCCGGGTCGCGGTCGACAACGACCTGAACGCCGCCGCCCTGGCCGAGCTGCGGCTGGGCGCCCTGCGCGGGGTCGACCCCGGCCTCGTGGTGGGAATCGGCACCGGGATCGCGGCGGCCGTGACCGTCGGCGGCGCGGTGCTGTCCGGGCACCGCGGCGCGGCCGGCGAGATCGGGTACGCGGTGGCCGGCGGTCCCTGGCCGGGGACCATGCTGGAGCGGGACTTCTCCGGGCTGGCGCTGGACCGGCTCGCCGCCGACCTCGACCTGCCGGGCGGGGCCGCAGGGCTGGCCGCCGAGGCCGAGCGGCCCGGCCCGGTCCGCGACGCGCTGGCCGCCCGGGTGGACGAGGCGGCCCGGGCGCTGGCGACCTGCTGCCTGCTCCTGGACCCCCAGCGGCTCGTGCTGGTGGGCGGCGTGACCCGCAGCGACCTGATCCGGCGGATGCTGGTCGACCGGTTGACCGAGGCGCTGCCGCACCCGCCCGACGTGGTGCGCTCCCGCTTCGCCGACGACGCCGCGTTGTTCGGCGCGCTCACCCTGGCCCGGGAGGCCGTGCCGGCGGTGCGCTGAGGGACGCTCCGGGCGGCGGCGTGGCTGTCGTCTGCGTCACATTTTCCGGCGTCCCGGGAAGTGGACGCGGGCGCGCCGTCGAGCAGCCGATCCCTTGTCCCGCAACAACTGCGCGCCCGGCGCGGCCGGGTCGCCAGCCGGTCGTCGGGGGTCGCGCCGGCACACACCGGAACGGCCCCGACACCGGTGGTGAAGAACGATCAGACTTCGGCGATCTGCGAATTTGCGGCCGTCATTACGCTGCGGGTGGTTGATCGCCGGAACCACGGACGACAGGTGGAAGAACCTCAGATGAGTGACAATCACCCTCCCTACGGAGGCTATCCGGACCCGAACGCCGGAGCGTGGGGCAACCAGCCCGACCCGAACGCCCCGTACGGCGCGCAGCCGGGCTCCGGCGCGCCCTACGGCGCCCAACCGGCGTCCGGCGCCCCCTACGGGACCCCGCCGGGCTCCGGCGCGCCGTACGGCGCCCAGCCCGCGGCGCCGTACCCGGGTCAGCCCGCCGCGCCGGGCGGCTATCCCGGACAGCCCGCGCCGTTCGCGCCGGTCCCGCCGAAGCGCGGGATGACGAAGGGCCTGATCGTGGGCCTCGTCGCCGGCGCGGTCACGCTGACGCTGCTCTGCTGCGGCGGTGGGCTCGCCTACGTCGCCTTCGGCGGGGACGAGGACGACCCGAAGCCGGTCGCCTCCGGGAGCGCGACCCCCGGGCCGGGCACGCCGACCGCCGCCCCCAGCGAGTCCGGGCCGGCGTCGACCGGGCCGGACGAGCCGTCCAACAACGACGCGCTGACCGCCCGGTACTCCAGCGAGATGTCCGCGGTCTGCGAGGGCGGCGCGATCCTCAACGCCGCCGCGTACACCGGGCCGTCGAGCGCGAAGGCGTTCGTCTTCTCCAACGCCCCGGACCGGCCCACGTTCTGGTCGCAGAAGTCGTTCAGCTCGGACAAGAGCTACTACACCAAGTCGGCGGACTTCGCGACCGCGTCGGTGATCGGCTGCCTGAAGGTGGTCGAGGGCAGCGAGGGCACGCCGAAGAAGTGCCAGTACAAGAACACCGACGGCAAGGTCGTCACGGTCAACTACATCTCGTCGCGGTACACGCTGACCTTCCACGCGGCCAAGACCGGTGAGAAGATCGGCGACGGCGGCACCGTGACCGCGCCGGCCAGCCGCTGCCCGAGCTTCATCTCCTACAACAAGGTGACGTTGAAGTCGTACGCCGCGCCGGACAGCGGCACCATCGAGGCCGCGCTCGACCGCTTCCTCAAGTAACGCGTCACGCGCACGCCACGGCCCGGAACGTCGACCCGACGCTCCGGGCCGTTCGCGTCGCCGGCTCAGGCGGTGACGTCGACCGGGCCGTCCCGCTCCGCGCGGGCGCCGCCGGGGGCCCGACCGGCGGCTCGGCACGCGGCCGGGGTGGGCGGGGGAACGGGGCGCAGACGACCAGCACCCCGAGGCCGAGAGCGACGAAGAAGCCGCCGAGCGGCACCACGTCGCCGAGCAGGCCGGCCGCCGCCGCGCCCAGGACGGTCGCCACGCCGACGCCCAGCCGCAGCACGCTGCTCGTCCGGCCCAGTTCGTCGCGGGCCACCACCCGCTGCCGGTGGGTGGCGGCCAGCACCGCGGTCCAGACCGCGGCGGCGAGGTTCACCGCGAGCAGGCCACCGATCACCGGCACGCCGGCGCCCAGCGGGAGCGACGCGAAGGACAGACCGAAGGCGATGTTCGCCGCCCAGGTGCTCCGCCACAACGGCACGCGGTCGCCGTACCGCGACACCGACCAGCCGCCGAGCACCCCGCCGACCGCGCCGACCGCGAGCACGTATCCGTAGTGGCTGACCGGAAGCCCTCGTTCGGTGACCACGAAGACCGCCAGCACGGAGAGCACCGCCGCCGCGGCGAAGGCCCGCGCCACCGCGAAGGCGAAGAGCCCGCGCAGGACCGGGTCGGAGAAGGTCGTCCGGAAGCCGGCGGCGAGCAGCGTCACCGCGCCGGCCGGTCCGGCCCGGCCGACCGGCGCCCCGCCCGGGGGCCGCCTCGGGGTGGGCACCCGCCCGTTGCAGACCGCCGCCGCCACGAACGAGACGGCGTCGACGAGGAAGGGCAGGACCGGTGCGAGCCCGAACAGGAAGGCGCCGGCGCCGGGTCCGGCGAGACTGTTGGCCGTGGTGGTGACCGACGCGACGCGGCCGTTGACCACGCCCAGGTCGGACCGGTCGAGCGCGTCGGCGAGGAACACCTGGACCGCGCTGAAGTAGACGACCTCGGCCGTCGCGAGGACGAAGATCAGCAGGTAGACCCACCACACCGTGACCGCGCCGAGGACGAGGGCCACGGTGAACACGGTCGCGGCGGCGGCCCGGACGAGGTCGACCAGGACCACGACGCGCTTGGCCGGGTAACGGTCGGAGAGCAGGCCGCCGAAGAGCACGAAGAGCACGCCGGGAACGCTGTTGACCACGTACGCCGTCGACAGGGTGTCGGTTCCCGCCCCCACCGCCAGCAGCAGCAGCGGCAGCGCGGTGTAGCGGAAGCCGTCGCCCAGCGCGGAGAAGCTGGTGGCGGCGAGGATCAACCGACCGGCGCGGCCACCGCCGCGGGGCACGGCCGTCACCGCCGGCGGACGACGATCGCGGGTCCGGCCGGCGCGACGTGGTCGCGGACCAGGGCCCGGATCGTCTCCGGTGGGCTGTCCCGCAGTGCCGTGGGTGTGTCCACGGCGGCATCGACGGCGAGCAGGCCGGCGCGCGCGTCGTACTGCGCGAGCGTCTTCGGCTCGTCCAGGTACCCGCCCAGGTAACCGGCGCCGGCGGCGGCCAGGCTCGCCGCGTCGACGTCGTGCCGCAGCACGTCGAAGGAGCTTTCCAGCAGCCGGCACACGTCCGCGGCGACCTCGCCCCGGCACTCGGTGACCGCGACCACGACGGCCCGGTCGGCGAGGAACTCCTGGCGGTACTCGATCGACCGGATGGCGTGCCGGCGCTTGAGCTCCCGCTGGATCGCGACGGTCAGCCCCCGGTCGAGCGCGCCGTTGAGGCAGTGGCCCGCGGCGGCGTGCGGGGACCGCCGCCCCGGCACCTCCCGGGCGCAGCACACCACCACCCGGTCGGCATCGGGGACGTCCCGCGGCACCGGGGACGAGGTGAACGACGTCCAGGGCAGGTCGGGGAGCGAGACCGCGTCCCCCGGCTTCGGCTCCGTGTACCGGCCGGAGCCCCGCCACGGGTCCCGGGGCCCGACCGCGCTCAGGTGTGCGCCGAGCCCGACCGCCGCCCGTTGCCAGTCGAGCAGCTGGTCGACGCCGAGCCCGGCGAGGTCCTCGACCGGGCCGGAGAGCGGTCGGGCGGCCCAGCTTCCCGGCGCGTACCTGCCGAACACCAGGGGCCAGAGCCGGGGCATCAGCTCGAAGCGCCGTTCCGCCAGCTCCTCCCGGATCACCGGCAGCTCCTCGGCGACCAGACGGGCGGTCAGCCGGAAGTCGAGCCACCACCGCTCGAGCAGGGCGACGATGCCCGGCGCTGCCTCGGGCGCGCAGACGACGTCGACCTGCATCGTCTCCCGCGAGGTGAACATGCCCAGCCGGGCCCCGCGCAGCGGCGAGTCCGGCGGCTCGGTCTCGACCCGCCGGAACAGCAGGTGCTCCAGCAGGTGGCTGGTGCCGGTGGGCGCGCCCACCAGCTGTTCGAGCGCCGGCCCGCCCACCGTGGCCAGGCAGAGGTAGGTGTTGGCCAGCGGGCGTTCGAGCCAGCGGTGCGTGATGGTCGGCCGCATCGGGTCCTCCGGTGTGTGCGGGGTGGTCGCGCGGCCCGCCTCAACGGCCCAGCGCGATGAGGTACAGCGGCAGTTGGTCCGCTCCGCGCAGACCGAGGGTCTCGGCGAGTCCCTCGTCGTCGAAGGCGCCGACCGGCAACGCGCGCAGGCCGGCCCGGGCGGCCGCGTCGAGCAGGCACTGCGCCAGGTGCCCGGCCTCCAGCAGCAGGTAGCGGTAGCCGCGCAGGCCGTAGCGCTCCTGGTAGCGGGGCTGGCGGCCGGTCAGCACCACCCAGTTCGGCTCGCCGGCCACCTGGGCGAAGGCGTGTTCCCGCACCGCACCGGCGTCGACCACGCCGACCGTGGGCTGCTCGTCGCCGGCACAGGCCAGCACCGCACCGGCGTGCGACTGCACGAGGTGACCACGCACCGCGTACAGCCCGCCGGCCGAGGGATAGGCCCGGCGGCCGTCGCGGTCCCGGCCGAACACCTCCCCGGTCACCTGACGGGCCGCGGCGTCGACGTCCGGTCCGGCCGGGCCGAAGCGGCGCGCCGACGCGGGTCGCGCCACCGCCGGACGTCGGCCGGGCTGCTGTCGGGGCACCCGCAGCGTGGCCACCGGCGGTCCCTCCGGTGGCAGCCCGGTGAGGGCGTGGAACACCAGGGCCGCCGACCGTCGGTCGGTGACCCTACGGGCCTGATCTCGGTCTCGCACCGGCGCCGCCTCAGCCGGTCTGGAACAGTCGCAGCAGTCCGGCGCCTCGGATCGCCGCAGCGTCCAGCAGCCGCTCGGGCAGCGGCCCGCCGGGCACCGGAAGGTCGGCGGCGACCGGTGAGATCACCTTGCGCACCACGATGCCGTCGGCTCGCAGCCCGGGGGTGTCGAGGTCCACGCTCACCGCCCGGTAGTGCCGGCGTAGCCGGTCGAAGTGGAAGTTCGCCTCGAACGCGGCCACGCCGGCCGGGTTGAGCGGGTCCGCCACCACCGGTGCGGCCAGCGGCGCCGGCGCACCGGCCGGTACGCCCCGGTGGTGCAGCATCAGGGCCTCCTCGAAGGCGTGGGCGGCGGCCTCGGCGACGGTGGGTGCGGCGGCGCAGCCGCCGACGTGCGCCGCTCCGGTGTCCGGGTCGTGCAGCGTGACCACGCAGACCGACGCCAACGGGTCGGCGCACAGGTACAGGTAGGGGTCCCGGCCGAGCTGCCGGGCGACCTGGTCCAGCTCCCGGGCCCAGACGCCCGGGTCCAACCGGTGCATCCGGCCGGCGGGCCAGTGGCGCGCGACCAGGTCCCGCTCCGCCACTTCGAGCAGCCCGCCCTGCTCGGCGAGCAGGGCGCTGGTGTGCGCCGCGGTGCCCGTGCTGGTACGCGGGACGCACGGGCGGTCACCGGCCACGGCGGGAACGAGGCAGGCCACCTCGGTCGGCACCCAGCACGGCCGTCCGTCCACCAGCGAGGTCGCCGACGTCCACGGCCGTGGGGCGCGCGGGTCCACGGCCGGGTGGGGGAAGTCCGCTGCGGCCCGCTGCGCGTCGGTGAACGGCTCCGGCACCACGACGGACTGGCCGGCGGGCAGGTCCTCGCGGGCGCAGGTGACCGTCCGGGCGGGACGGCGGTTGAGCGCGAAGCGTTCGGCGGCCTCCAGTGCCGCCCGCGCGGTGGCGAGGCCGGCCAGCGGGGAGACCGCGGCGGACCGGACCGGGCGTACCGGATCGGTCGCGGCGCCGAGCGCGACGGTCAGCGGGATCGCCGCGTCGATCTCCTCGTGGTCCACCCACGGCTGGAAGACCGGGCCGTCCGGCGGATCGGTCCGCGCCGCCCGCCGCACCGACCGGGGTGGCCGGACCCGCTGCCGCGACCCACCACGCAGGTCGCGCAGGTGGATGTCGACGCCGTCCGGGTCCACCTCGCGGGCGGCGACGACCGCCGACACCACCGAGGCGGGCAGTGCCCGGCCGGCGGGATGCGCGAGCCGGTGGCCACCGTCGATCCGGGCCGACAGTTGCGGGTCGAGCTGGCCCAGCAGCGACCGGAGCCAGCGGTGGTCGGTGCCGTTGCGGACCACCGGTCCCACAACCAGCCAGCGGCCGAGGACGAGAACGGGTTGGTGCGGCACGGCGCCGGCGAGGGCGGCCAGCGCCGCCGCCCACGGTGCCGGCCGGTACGCGCAGGCCGCCACCGGCACCGCCGCGGCCGGCGCGTTGCGGCAGGCCGTGACCAGGTCGTCGGCCGTCCACCAGCGGCCGAGCCGCCAACCGTCGTCCGGCGCGTCGAGCAGGACGTGCTCCGGCAACGGGACCGTGGGTTCCCGCGGTTCTCCGCCCGGGACCGGCGCGCCGCCGGCGAGACGCCGCGCCTGGGTGAGCACCGCGGCCGGGTCGGGGGAGCGCAGCCGCCAGCCCCGCGCCCCGTGCCGGAGCAGGGCCGAGGCGCCCCGTTCGTCCACGCTGACGATGTCGCAGGTCGCGGCGACGTCCCGCCACGCTCCTGCGACGTCCACGGCCTCCGGCGCGGTCACGCGGGTTCCAGACGGGCCCCGCTCGCCAGCGCGTGCCAGTCGGTCGGCAGGTTGCCCCGGCTGCCGTGGTCGCAGCCGTCGCAGATGGCGAACTCGGCCGGCCGGCCGAGCAACTCGGTGCGCCAGCGGCTCATGATCGTGTCGGTGTCGTCCACGGTCAGGTTCGCGTAGCGGTGGCGGCTGCCGACGTCGTTGCTGCACGGCAGCAGGTCGCCGTCCCAGGCGACGAAGAGGGACTGCTTGCGGAACAGGCAGTGCGCCTGGTCGGGCGCGCCGGGACGCGAGGTGAGCTGCATGATCGGCAGGGTGCCGCCGCGGCCCTGGACCTCGATCTGGCGGAACCTGCCCCGGGACAGTCCCCGTTCCTCGATCCAGCGGTGGAAGTCGTCCACCTCGTCCTGGTTGATGTCCATCTTGACGAAGTTGAGCGCCACCAGGTCGGGTGCCACCCGGATCGCCGCCTCCAGGTTCGCCACCGAGGCGTCCCGCTTGTCCCGCCCGAAGATGGTGGCGAACCGCTCCCGACGCAGGCTGTGGATCGACCACTTCAGCAGCGACAGGCCGGCGTCGCGCAGTGCCGTCACCGTGTCGACGTCCATCCGGAAGCCGTTGGTGACCGCGACGATCGGGAACCGCTCCTCCGGGCCGAGGGCCTCCCGCATCCGCCGGACCCACGGCACCAACCGCCGGTGCAGCGTGGGTTCGCCGATGCCCTGCAGGATGATCCCGGGCGCCTCGATCGCGGCGGCGAACTCCAGGAACCGGTCGAACGTCTCCTCGCTCATGTCGCCGAGCGGGCGCAGTTCCTGGCGGGGGCACATCATGCAGTCCGCGTTGCACCGGTTGGTGATCTCCAACTCCAGCGACGGTCGCGGCGTACGGATGGCCGACACGTCGACCAGCAGCCCCACCTCGACCAGCGTGGCGAGCGTGCGGGCCAGGTCGTCGGCGTGTGAACCGGCGGCGAGCACCAGCGCGGCGGTGGACTGCGGGTGTTCGAACCGGCCGAGCAGGCGGGTGATCCGGTCGGTGGCGGCCACGCCCTGCTTCGCGCCGCGCCAGAGGTCGAGCCGACGGTAGACCCGGGGGGTGTCCTCGGTGTACCGCCGGGTGCCGGTGAGCTTGACGAACGGCGCCAGCACCAGTTCGGCCGGCAGGTCGCCGGTGGTCTGTGTGGTCATGGGTTCACTCTCATCTTCCAGCGGTCGAGGTCGACGGTGACGGTGCGGCCCAGGGACGGCGACCGGAACGACTCGCCTACCGGCTCGCCGGCGACTTCCGGCACGTCCGGCCGCCCGTCCTGCGCCACCGCCATGAACATCGCGAAGGACCGGTCCACCGCCCGTTCGAAGATCGGGTCGAGGTCGGCGAACTCCGCGTGCAGCTCCGCCAGCCGGCGGTCCAGCCGCACGCGTTGCCGATCCGCCTCCGGGCCCTGGGCGTCGGCGGTGGTGTAGTTCTGCGCCAGGGCGTACGGCACGTGCGCCTCGAGCAGATTGATCCGGTAGCGGGTGGGGTCGTTCCAGACCGGCGAGTCCCGTTCCAGGGCGAAGGTCCCGACGGAGGCGTACGAGATGTGGTCCCGGTTGCGCCGGATCATCTCGAAGGTGGCGCGGGCCTCCTCGTCGGTCTCGCCGGGGAAGCCGATGAAGAACATCCAGCCGACCGGGATGCCGGCCCGCTTGAGCAGCTCGGCGTGCCGCTCCACGTCGGTGAGCCGGATGCCCTTGCGCATCAGGTCGGCCACCCGCTGGGAGCCGGCCTCGATGCCGTTGACCAGCAGCACGCAGCCGGAGTCGACCAGGCTGCGCACGGCCGCCTCGGTGAGCATCGGCTTGTCCACGCGCGCCTCCGCGGTCCACCGGAACCGCCGGTCCGCGGTCGGCCGTGCCGTCGCGGTCTCCGCCGGAACGTCGGCGATCGCGGCGAGCCGGCGGGCCAGGTCGTTGATCTCCCGCGGCGGGATGGCCTCGTCGACGAAGTACAGGTAGGAACCGTCGACCGCGCTGATCGCCTTCAGGGCGTCGTCGACGGCGTCGGCGCCGAGCCGGAAGTAGCCGTCGCCGTATCCCTCGTGGTGGGTGCAGAACGCGCACTTGCCCCAGTAGCAGCCCTTGCTGGTCAGCAGCGGGTAGATCGGCTCCGGGGTGGGGTAGAGGTGGTCCAGGTCGGTGAAGTCGGGCGCCCCCGCCGGCGGGCCGGTCTGCGGGGCGGCGCGCCGGTAGGTGACGGCCCCGTCCCGGATCCGGGCGACGCCGTCGACGTCGACGTCGGTCGCCCCGGCCGCCAGCGCGGTCAGCAACGCGGTGAGCGGCTCCTCGCCCTGGAAGGCCACCGCGTAGTCGACGTCGTGCCAGAACGAGGTGTCGTGCGCCAGCACCTCCCGCCGGACGTGGGTGACGGCGTTGCCCCCGATCACCACCACGGTGCCCGGCTGGTGTTCCTTGACCAGTCGGGCGATGAGCAGCGCCGGCGCGAGTTGTTCCAGGTAGGCGGCGCTGAGGCAGACCACCGCGCAGTCGCGGTAGCGCCCGCCCCGGACGTCGCGCTCCAGCCACCGGCCGAGGACGCTGTGCCGCAGGCGGTCGACCAGGGCGGGCCAGTCCTGCTCCGGCGTGGGCACCGGCCGGGTCAGGCCGTGGTGCCGCAGGTCGTAGGAGAGCGCCAGGTCGGCGAAGCGCAGCGTCCGGGACGCCCGGGCGACCGCGCGGGTGCTCCGGTAGGTCGCCAGGTCCCGCAGCGCCTCCCAGGCCGACGACCCGCGAGCCGCCAGATATTCCAGGCTGAGCCGGACCCGCGTCGGGGTCGAGGGGGCCAGCTCCGTCGGCTCGACGCCGCCGGTCCACAGGGCGTGGAAGAACCGGATGTTCGCGTCGTCGGTCCGGCAGGTCACCGGGCTGCTGGCGTGCAGGTGCCCCTTGAGCAGGTACGGAGCGAGGTACGGCATGTGGTAGTAGGTGGCCGGGGGAAAGATCAGGGAGGTGTGCACGACGGGGGCTCTCCTCCGGTCGTCGGGGTGCCGGGCGGGACGTGGCGTACCGGCTGGCCGCCACGTCCCGCCGGCGTTCCGTACTGCTCAGGCCGGATCGGTCAGAACGCGACGTTGCAGCACATCGACAGCGACTCGAAGCGTCCGAGCTCGTCGAACTCGATCTCGACCACCTCGACCTCGTTGACGTCCGTGAGTTCGATCGCGGCACTCTCCGTGATGGCCGCGTCGGTCATGGTGGACATCGCGATCACCTTCCCTTCGTATCGCGCGTCGGCTCGTGATCCACGCCGCGAGCCGTGGACGGCAATCTATGGCAAAGGTTTGTCGAGCTGAACCCCTTGATCCAAGGGGTGGTAGCGGAGGGCGCAAACTTTCCCGCCGCTGAGCCGCTAATCAGTATCAATTCGCTTCACCTGCCTGTCGGACGGCACGGTTTGCTACCGAGGGTGAAGGGGTGGGCCGGGGTGGCCCAACCCGAGGCAGGGGTGCCCCCGGCGTGCTCAGGGGTTGCCATCGGGCGAGCGCCGCGATCGAGGGCCCTCGGGAACGGGGGGGGCCGTGCGGACCTGACCGGAGACCGAACCGGTCTCGAGCGCGGTTCGAGCGCCGCGCCGGACGCTGGGGCGCGACGCCGGTTCCTGACCCGGCGTCGCCGTTCCCGCCGTCGCGAAGGGACCCACCGGTGACGCATCGCCCATCCCGTCCGGCTTCCGCCCCGGGCCGCCCGACCGCCCGGGAGGTCCGCCGATGACCCGCCGAGTCGTCATCACCGGCATCGGTGTCCGCACCCCCGGGGGGCGCGGTGCCAAGGAGTTCTGGGACCTGATCTCCAGCGGGCGCACCGCGACCCGGCGGATCTCCTTCTTCGATCCCGCGCCGTTCCGTTCCCGGGTGGCCGGCGAGTGCGACTTCGACCCCGAGCTGGAGGGGCTGAGCCCACGGGAGATCCGCCGCATGGACCGGGCGAGCCAGTTCGCCGTGGTCTGCGCCCGGGAGGCGGTGGAGGACAGCGGGCTCGATCCGTCCGAGGTCGACCCGACCCGGATCGGGGTGAGCCTCGGCAGCGCGGTGGCCGCCGCGACCAGCCTGGAACGGGAGTACCTGGTGCTCTCGGACAGCGGGCGACGGTGGCTGGTCGACCACGACTACCTGTCGCCGCACATGTTCGACTACCTGATCCCCAGCGTCATGCCGGCCGAGGTGGCCTGGACGGTGGGCGCCGAGGGGCCGGTCACCATGGTCTCCGACGGCTGCACCTCCGGCCTGGACGCGGTCAGCCATGCCGCCGACCTGATCCGCGAGGGCAGCGTCGACGTGGCGCTGACCGGTGCGGCGGACACCCCGGTGACTCCGATCGTGGTCGCCTGCTTCGACGCGATCAAAGCCACCACCCCCCGCGACGACGAGCCGGAGCGGGCCTCCCGCCCGTTCGACGGCACCCGCAACGGCTTCGTGCTGGCCGAGGGGGCGGCGATGTTCGTGGTCGAGGAGTACGAGCACGCCCGCCGCCGGGGCGCCCACGTCTACGCCGAGGTCACCGGCTACGCGACCCGCTGCAACGCGTACCACATGACGGGTCTGAAGAAGGACGGCCGGGAGATGGCCGAGGCGATCCGGGTGGCCCTGGACGAGTCGCGGGTGGACCCGACGGCCGTCGACTACGTCAACGCGCACGGCTCCGGCACCAAGCAGAACGACCGGCACGAGACGGCCGCCTTCAAGCGCAGCCTCGGGCAGCACGCGTACGGGGTGCCGGTCAGCTCGATCAAGTCCATGGTCGGCCACTCGCTCGGCGCGATCGGCTCGATCGAGGTGGCCGCGTGCGCGCTGGCCATCGAGCACGGCGTGGTGCCGCCGACGGCCAACCTCACCACCCCCGATCCCGAGTGCGACCTGGACTACGTCCCGGTCACCGCGCGGGAGCGGCGGCTGGACACGGTGCTCACCGTGGGCAGCGGCTTCGGCGGGTTCCAGAGCGCCATGGTGCTGCGCGCGGCGGGTGGTCGGCGATGACCACGCCCGTCCTCGTCACCGGTCTCGGCGTGGTCGCGCCGAACGGGCTCGGAGTGGACGACTTCTGGTCGGCCACGCTCGCCGGGCAGTCCGGCATCGCGCCGCTGGACCGGTTCGACGCCGGCCGGTACCCGGCCTCGCTCGCCGGTCAGATCGCCGACTTCGACGCCGCCGCGCACCTGCCCAACCGGCTGCTGCCGCAGACCGACGTCTCGACCCGGCTGGCCCTGGCCGCCGCGGAGTGGGCGTTGCGCGACGCGGCGGTCGGCCCGGGCGACGTCCGGGACTACGACATGGGCGTGATCACGTCGAACGCCTCGGGTGGCTTCCAGTTCACCCACGGTGAGTTCCGCAAGCTGTGGTCCCAGGGGCCGCAGTTCGTCAGCGTCTACGAGTCGTTCGCCTGGTTCTACGCGGTCAACACCGGGCAGATCTCGATCCGGCACGGCATGCGCGGCCCGGGCGCGGTGCTGGTGGCCGAGCAGGCCGGCGGGCTGGACGCGCTCGGGCACGCCCGGCGTACGGCCCGCAGGGGCACCGCGCTGGTGGTCAGCGGCGGGGTGGACTCGTCGTTCGACCCGTGGGGCTGGGTGTCGCACCTGGCCAGCGGCCGGGTCAGCCCGGTGGCCGACCCCCGCCGGGCCTACCTGCCGTTCGACACCGCCGCCAGCGGCTACCTGCCCGGCGAGGGCGGGGCCATCCTGGTGCTGGAGCGGGCCGACGCCGCCGCCCGCCGCGGCGCCCCCCGGGTGTACGGGGAGATCGCCGGCTACGCCGCCACCTTCGACCCGCCGGCCGGCAGTGACCGTCCGCCGGGCCTGCGGCGGGCGGCCGAGTCGGCGCTGCGCGACGCGGGCGTACGCCCGGACGAGGTGGACGTGGTCTTCGCCGACGCGGCCGGCGTGCCCGAGCTGGACCGGGTCGAGGCGGCGGCGATCCGCGACCTGTTCGGGCCGGCCGGGGTGCCGGTGACCGCGCCGAAGACGCTCACCGGCCGGCTCTACTCCGGCGGCGGGCCGTTGGACGTGGTCGCGGCCGTGCTCGCCATCCGGGACGGCCTGATCCCGCCGACCTGGCACACCGGCGACGTGCCCGCCGACTACGGCATCGACCTGGTGCGGGACGCGCCGCGGGAGGCGCCGGTGCGGACCGCCCTGGTGCTCGCCCGCGGCCGCTGGGGCTTCAATGCCGCGGTGCTGGTACGCGCCGCCGCCGCGCCGGTCCCGGCGGCCTGACCTCCGCATTTCCGACCCGGCGCCGCCCGGCGCCGGTTCGCCGACCGAGGAGAGACGACATGCCCCTGATGACTCTGGACGACCTCCGCGACATCCTCGTCGAGTGCGCCGGCGAGGACGACTCGAACGACGTCAGCGGCGACATCGCCGACGTCCCGTTCGAGGACCTCGGATACGACTCGCTGGCCCTGATGGAGACCGCGGCCCGGATCGAGCAGCGCTTCGGGGTGCGCCTGCCGGACGAGCAGGTGATGGACCTGGGGACCCCGAAGGCCGTCCTCGACGCGGTGAACACGGCCGCCGCCACGGCCTGAACCCGCCGACGAAGGGAGGTCACCGTCATGAGTGGATCGAGCCGGAGCCGGCGCACCGAGCACACCGCGGTGGTGCCGGGGTCGCCCGATCAGGTCTTCGAACTGGTCGCCGAGGTGCGTCGATGGCCGGTGGTCTTCGGGCCGACCGTCCACGTCGAGCACTTCGGCCGGGACGGGGACCGGGAACGGTTCCGGATCTGGGCGATGGTCAACGACCGGGTGAGCACCTGGACGTCGAGCCGCGTGCTCGACCCGGTCGACCTGCGGATCCGGTTCGCGCAGGACCGCAGCCAGGCGCCGGTGGCCTCGATGCGGGGCGAGTGGCTGTTCCGCCCGGCGTCCGGCGGCGGCACCGAGGTCCGGCTCAGCCACGAGTTCACGGTCGTCGACGACGATCCCGACGCGTTGAACTGGGTCGGCACGGCGGTGGACCGCAACAGCCCGGCCGAGCTGGCGGCGCTGGCCCGCGTCGCCGGCCTGGCCCGGCCGGTGGGCGAGCTCGTGGTCGAGTTCGCGGACACGGTCACCCTGCCCGGGTCCCCGGCGGACGCCTTCGAGTTCGTCGACCGGGCGGACCGGTGGGCGGAACGGCTGCCGCACGTGCGGCGGGTCCGCCTCACCGAGGACGAGCCGGGGTCGCAGACGCTGGAGATGGAGACGGTCACCGGGGACGGCTCCACCCACCGCACCCGCTCGGTGCGGGTCTGCCGCGCCACCGACCTGATCGCCTACAAGCAGTTGGAGGTGCCGCAGTTGCTGCTCGGACACAGCGGCACCTGGACCTTCGCCGACCGGGACGGCGCGACCGAGGCCACCGCCCGGCACCTGGTGCTCGTCGACCCGGAGGCGGCCACCGCGCGGTTCGGCGGCGCGGACCCGCTGGCCGCCGCCCGGGCGTACGTGCGCGACGCGCTCGGCGCCAACAGCCGGACCACGTTGGCCCGGGCGGGCGAGTTCGCCGCCGCCCGGCGAGCGGCCGACGCGGCGGCGCGGTGAGCGCCCCGACCACGCCGGTCGCGCCGGCCGGTCGGCTGACCGAGGTCGCCGACGGCGTCTACGCCTTCACCCAGCCCAACGGCGGATGGTGCCTGAACAACGCCGGTGTCCTGGTGGGCGGCGACGGCGCCGTGGTGGTGGACACGGCGGCGACCGAGGCGCGCGCGGCCCGCCTGCGCGAGGCGGTGGACGCCCTGGGCGCCGGCCCGGGCCGGGTCGTGGTCAACACGCACCACCACGGCGACCACACCTTCGGCAACGCCGCCTTCGGCCCGGGGACGACGGTGGTGGCCCACGAGCGGGCCCGGGTGGAGATGGCCGAGACCGGGCTCGCCCTGACCGGGCTCTGGCCGGACGTGGACTGGGGCGACGTGCGGGTGGTGCTGCCCACGCTGACCTTCCGTGACGCGCTGACCCTGCACCAGGGGGAGCGGCGGGTGGACCTGCTCCACGTCGGGCCCGCGCACACCACCAACGACGTGGTGGCCTGGTTGCCGGCCGAGCGGGTGCTCTTCGCCGGCGACGTGGTGCTCTCCGGCTGCACCCCGTTCAACCTGATGGGCTCCATCGAGGGGGCGCTGGCGGCGGTGCGGCGGCTGCGCGAGCTGCGGCCGGCGACGGTGGTCTGCGGTCACGGCGCGGTGACCGGACCGGAGGTGTTCGACCTGACCGAGCGGTACCTGCGGTTCGTGCTCGACGTCGCCCGGCACGGGGTGGCGCAGGGCTGGTCGCCGCTGCGCGCGGCGCGCGAGGCGGGCCCCGGCGAGTTCGCCCACCTGCTGGACCCCGAGCGCACCGTGGGCAACCTGCACCGGGCGTACGACGAGGTGCGCGGCGGCGCCCGTGGTCGCCCGTTGGACGTGGTGGCGATTTTCCAGGAAATGGTGGACTTCAACGGGGGTCAGTTGCCCGAGTGCCGGGCCTGACCGGCCGACCGCGGTGCCGGGGGCGGTTCGCGTGAAACGCGACGACCGCCCCCGGCATTCGCCTGCCCCGTTCGTCGGGGAGAGTATTTCCGGTCGGTAAAATTGTGTCGGCAGATGTGTCGGGCGGCCCGGTTTTCGCCGGCGCTCGTTTGGAACTTCTGTCGGATAGTGTGTTGCGAGCCCGGCACAAATCACCGACCTCGACCGAACTCCCAGGTCAACGCAACTGTCCGAAATGGTTGTGGCGTCGGTCACGCCTCGTTGGGTGTCCCATCCCCCATCTATGATTGTCGACAGGTGTGAATGCACCGGGGGAATGCCGGTTCGGCCCCCGTCGTGGGAATTGCGAGTGCGACGGGAAGGTGCGAGTGCCGATCGGCCTTAATTGTCCGTGAACAACGCCTGGCTCGGGGGAATCAAGGTGCGCTTCAATCTGCTCGGTCCGCTGGAAATCGTCGCCGACAACGGTAGGGCGGCGACGCTGAGCACACCCAAGGTGTGCCAGGTGCTCGCCCTGCTGCTCATCCGGCCCAACGAGATCGTCAGCGTCGGCGCGCTGGTCGAGGAACTCTGGGCGGACCACCCGCCCCGCAGCGCGGTGACCACGCTGCAGACGTACGTCTACCACGCCCGGCGCATCTTCGCGCAGCAGGAGCTGGTGCGGCCGGACCGGGAGCTGCTGGTGACGCGGCCGCCCGGCTACCTGGTCGACGTCACCGAGGACGAGGTCGACGCCGCCGTGTTCACCCGGCTCACCCGCCGTGGCCGCACGCTGCTCGACGACGGTCGCCTGGAGGAGGCGTCCCGGGTGCTGCGGGAGGCGCTCGACCTGTGGCGCGGCGCGGCGCTCGCCAACGTCTCCGCCGGCACCGTGCTGCGCGGCCAGATCACCCACCTGGAGGAGCTGAAGATCCGGGCGATCGAGCTGCGGATGGAGGCCGAGCAGCGACTGGGCCGCCACCGGGAGCTGATCCCCGAGCTGCGTGCGCTGGTCTGCGCCTACCCGCTCAACGAGTGGTTCCACGCGCAGCTCATCACCGCGCTCAACCGGTCCGGCCGGCGGGCCGAGGCGTTGCAGGCCTACCACGACCTGCGTCGCATCCTCGACGAGGAACTGGGGGTCCTGCCCACCCCGGAGGTCCAGCAACTCCAGCTGGAGCTGCTGAACATCGGTCACCTGCCGCTGCCCGCCGACCGGGACCGAGCCGGCGTCGAGTTGTCCTCGAGCCCCTCCTGACACGGTACGGGCGACCGCCAGTCGTCCGTACCAGGAGGAGGCAGGACGTGCGCGATCAATTGTCCGAACGAGACGGTCTGCGGGCCGCCGCCGAGCAGGTCGCCGATCTGGCCGGCAAGCGCGCCGGCGCCGCCGAGGCGGAGCGGCGACTGCACCCGGAGGTGGTCCGGGCCGTCCTCGACGCCGGGTTCGCCCGGCACTTCGTGCCGGCCCGCTGGGGCGGCGACGCCGGGACGTTCACCGAGGTGTCCCGGGCGGTGGCGGCGATCGGCGAGAGCTGCGCCTCCACCGCCTGGTACGCCTCACTCACCGCCGGCCTGGGCCGGATGGCCGCCTACCTGCCCGCCGCCGGCCAGGCCGAGCTGTGGCGCGACGGTCCCGATCCGCTGATCGTCGGCGCGCTGATGCCGCTGGGTGAGGCGACGCCCTCCGACGGCGGTTGGCGGCTCACCGGCCGGTGGCCGTACGTGAGTGCGATCGAGTTCTCCGACTGGGCGCTGGTCTGCGCGATGGTCCGGACCGACGGCGGGCCGCAGGCGCGCTTCTTCGCCGTCCCCCGGGCGGCGTACACGATCGAGGACACCTGGTTCACCGTCGGCATGCGGGCCACCGGGAGCAACACGCTCGTCCTCGACGACGTGCGGGTGTCCGCGGAGATGTCCTTCACCCGCGACGTGCTGACCGTCGGCACGGCGGCCGAGGCGGACGCGCCCTGTCACCGGGTGCCGCTCAAGGCCGCCAACGGCCTGGGGTTCGCGGCGCCGATCCTCGGCACGGCGACCGGCGCGCTGAAGGTGTGGACGTCGTGGATCGCCGAGAAGGTGCGCACCGCCCCGGCGAACGGCATCACCGGCGGCCCCGGCTACGACGCGGTCCTGGCCCGCTCGGCGGCCGAGATCGACGCCGCCCGCCTGCTGCTGGACCGGGTCGCGGCGGTCGTCGACGGCGGGCCGGTCGGCGCGCTGGAGACCGCACGCAACGGCCGGGACTGCGCGTTCGCCGTGGACCTGCTGGTCGGCGCCGTCGACCGGTTGTTCCGGGCCGCGGGCACCCGCGCCCAGGCCGACGGCAACGCCCTGCAACGCGCCTGGCGGGACGCCAACGCCGCGGCCAGTCACGTCGTCCTGCAGTTCGACCCCGCCGCCGCGGCCTACGCCGCGCAGGCCTGGCACCGCCCCTGACCGAAGGAGGACCCCGTGGTCGACCCCGCCCGGCCGGACGCCGGATTCATCGCCATCGTCACGCTCCGCACCGACGGTCCGGAGCAGCAGCGCCAGCTGCTCGACCTGCTCGTCCCCGACGTGCAGGAGTGGGTCCGGCACTGTCCCGGCTTCATCTCCGCCAACTACCACGTCAGTACCGACGGCACCCGGCTGGTCAACTACGCGCAGTGGGCCAGCGAGGAGGCGTACCGGGAGTCGTTCAAGCGCAACCCGCGCGCCGGCGCGCTGCGCGCGGCACTGGCCGCGATCCCCGGTGTGCAGGGCCCCGAGATGACCGGCTACACCCTGGCCCGCAGCATCCCGGCCGCCGCCGTCACCGAACCCGCCTGATCCGTACGTCCCCTGTGGACGCGACGTCGAGCCGGCCTCGACCGGCCGCTGCGACCGTTGCTGCGCGCCCGGCGGCGCACGGACGCCGCCCGGGTTCACCCCGAATCGAGAGGACCGCAATGACCACTCGCACGACCTGGAAGCGCCGGCTGCTGGCGGTGGCGGCGCTGGGCGCGGTGGGGCTCGCCGCCACACCGGTTCCGGCCGCCGCCACCACCGGTGCGGTCGCCCCGACCGGCGCGGCCGCCGACAACCTGCTCCCGCCGACCGTGACCGGCACCGTTCCGGTCGACTACAGCTGCTACGTCACCTTCCCGGGCGGGTCGACGACGGTGCCGTTCAGCCTCACCTTCACCGCCTCGGCGCCGCAGAAGGTGGCGCCGTACCGGCCGTTCGCGGTCACCCTCGACCCGCAGGAGTGGACCCCGGACCCGAAGTTCAACCAGCAGGTGCGCACCGTCAAGGTCAGGTACAAGTTGCCGGACAACGCCTGGTACGTCTGGCACACCCTCTCCGGCGGCAAGAACCTGACCACGCCGCCGCAGGCGCAGTACGACTGGTCGACCCGGGTGCTCACCATCACCGAGACCGGCCCGCTGCCCGCCAGCGTGCCGTTCGACCTGCCGACCGTCACCGTCTACCTGCTCTCCGGCCCGAGCGGCACCGCCCGGACCACCACCGGCGGGACCAGCCTGACCGACCCGTCCTGGACCTGGGTCCGCACCGACCTGGAGGGCGTGGAGCGGCCGTTCGACTGCAACCCGGCGGCCCCGGTGGTGTTCACCAGCACCACCATCGGATGACCGACCGGCACCACGGCGGGCGCCGGACCTGGTCCGGCGCCCGCGTCGTCCGACCGTCCGTACGCGGAAAGGAAGCAGGACATGACCGACAAGCCCGTCGCACTGGTCACCGGGTCCTCGTCCGGGATCGGCGCCGCAGTGGCCCGCCGGCTCGGCGGCGCCGGCTACCGCGTGGTGGTGAACTCCGCCCGGTCCCGGGAGGCGGGGGAGAAGCTCGCCGCCGAACTGCCCGACGCCGTCTACCTCGCCGCCGACGTCGCCGACCCGGCCGGTTCCGCCGGGCTGGTCGAGGCCGCCGTGCAGACGTACGGCCGCCTCGACGTCCTGGTCAACAACGCCGGCCGGACCCGCCTGATCCCGCACGCCGACCTGGCCGCCGCCACCGGTGAGGTGTGGCGGGAGATCCTCGACCTCAACCTGATCGGCACCTGGCAGACCACCGTCGCCGCGATGCCGCACCTCACCGCGACCGGCGCCGGCGCCGTGGTGAACGTGTCCTCCGTCGCGGGCAGCCGGCCCGCCGGAAGCTCCATCCCGTACGCGGTCAGCAAGGCCGCTGTGGAACACCTGACCCGGTTGCTGGCCAACGTGGTCGGGCCCCGGGTCCGGGTGAACGCCGTCGCGCCCGGCCTGATCGAGACGCCGTGGACGGAGTCGTTCACCGCCATCGCCGAGAAGGTCCGGGAGAGCACCCCGCTGCGCCGGGTCGGCCGGCCCGAGGACGTCGCCGAGGCGGTGGCCGGCCTGGTCGCCGCGACCTACGTCACCGGCCAGGTCGTCCTGGTCGACGGCGGCGCCCACCTCATCTGAAGCCGGAGGCAACGCATGAAGCTCGCCGTGAACCTCGTCTACCAGGACGCCGCGCTGCTCGCCCGCACCGCCGAGGAGCTGGGATACGCGGTCGCGCTCGCGCCCGAGGGATACCGCTCCGAGGCGGCCAGCCTGCTCGGCGCGGTGGCCGCGAGCACCGACCGCATCGGCCTGGCCTCCGGGGTCATGCAGATCCCCGCGCGGACACCGGGACTGGCCGCGCTGACCGCGGCGACACTGGACGCGCTCAGCGGCGGGCGGTTCCGGCTCGGCCTGGGCGTCTCCAACGCCGAGGTCTCCGACGGCTGGTACGGCGTGCCCTTCGACGAGCCGTTGCGCCGCACCCGGGAGTACGTCGACATCGTCCGCGCCGCGCTGCGCGGCGGCCCGGTGCGGTACGCCGGCCGGCACTTCCGGCTGCCCCGCGACGGCGCGGGCAGCGCGCCGCTGCACCTGCTCACCACCCCGCTCCGTGCTGACCTGCCGATCTGGCTGGCCGCCGTCGGTCCGAAGAACCTGCGGCTGGCGGGGGAGATCGCCGACGGGTGGATCGGGGTGTTCACCTCGCCGGCGCTCGCCGCCGAGGCGATCGGCCAGGTGCGCGCCGGCCGGGAACGCGTCGGCCGGACGATGGTTGGGTTCGAGACGCTGCCCTGCCTGCCGACCGCGATCGCGGACGACGTGACCGAGGCGGTGGACCTGGTCCGCGGCCAGTACGCGTACCTGCTCGGCATCGGCGACCCGGAACGCAACGTCTACGTCGCGCTGGCCCGGCGCCTCGGCTACGTCGGCGAGGTGGAGAAGGTGCACGACCTGGTCCTCGCCGGCGACCGGGTCGCCGCCGGCGCGGCGGTGCCGGAGGGCTTCGTGCTCCAGACCGCGCTGGTCGGGCCGCCGGACCGGGTGGCGGGACGGATGCGCGAGTACGCCGAGGCCGGCGTGACCACGCTGGGCGTCATGGTGTCCGCCGCCGCGACCGACACCGCCGGCCGGGTGGCGATCCTGCGCCGCGCGGCGCAGGCGCTGCGCCGGGCCGGGCTGGCCGAGGACTGACGGCGACGTCGACGACGGGGAGCGGCCGGTCCACCGGCCGCTCCCCGTCGGTCCGTCCGGACTCACCGCCGGATCGCGGGTCCCACCGTGCCGAACGTGCGCTCCACGTAGAGCACCGGGTCGCGGGTGGGCGCCAGCTGGGCCGTCCGCACCAGACCGAGCAGGATCACGTGGTCGCCGGCCTCGTACTGCCGGTAGCGGTCGCACTCCAGCACCGCCGCCGCGCCGTCGACCACGGTCAGCCCACCGGCGGTGCGCCGGAACCGGCCCTGGGCGAACTTGTCCTCCCGCTTGCTGGCGAACCGCCGCGCCAGCTCGGTGTGGTGGCTCTGCAGGATGCTCACCGCGAACCGCTCGCAGCCGGCGAAGACCGGGTACGAGTGCGCCGAGCGGGCCAGGCAGACCAGCACCAGCGGCGGCTCCAGCGACACCGAGCAGAACGAGTTGGCCGTGAAGCCGTACGGCACGCCGTCGGCGTCCCGGGTGGTCACGACGGTGACGCCGGTCGGGAAGGACGCCATGGCGGCCCGGAAGTCGGCGGGGTCGAGCGCCTCCCGGCGGGCGTCGGCCCGCTCACGCGAATCCGCTGGGATCATCCTGGTTCCTCTGCTTCCGGTCGGGTGCGGCGAACCTCCCGCACCACGCTGGCCGCCGGTGCTCGAAGGCGGGTCGAACCGGGGTCGGACGCTCCGGCACCAGCGATCCTCGGTCGGTGTTCGAGCGCGCCAGGGTCGGATGGCCCGTGACCCGGTGCCGTGCCTGGAGGGTGGGAGCGATGACGCAGACGGTCGAGCGGACGCTGGAGGAGCCCCGCTGGGTGCTCTGCCCCGGCTGCGCCACGCCGGTGTACGGCCGGCGCTGGCAGCGCAACCTGTACGTCTGCCCGGAGTGCGGCCGGTACACGCCGTTGACCGCGCGCCAGCGCCTGGCGCTGCTGGTCGACGACGGCCGCTACGAGCCGCTCGACCTGGACGCCCGCAGCGAGGACCCGTTGGGCTTCGTGGACACCGTGCCGTACCCGGCCCGGCTGGCCGAGGCGCGGGCCCGCACCGGCCTGCACGAGGCGGTGCTCTGCGCGCGGGGTCGCATCGGCGGCGCCCCGGCGGTGCTGGCGGTGATGGACTTCCGGTTCCTCGGCGGCAGCCTGGGCAGCGCCGTGGGGGAGCTGATCACGCTGGCCGCCGAGGTCGCGCTGGCCGAGCGGACGCCGCTGGTGATCGTCTCCGCCTCCGGCGGCGCCCGGATGCAGGAGGGCGTGCTGTCGCTGATGCAGATGGCCAAGACGGCCGCCGCGCTGGGCCAGCTCGACGAGGCCGGCGTGCTCACCGTCTCGCTGGTCACCGACCCCACGTACGGCGGGGTGGCCGCCTCCTTCGCGACGCTCTGCGACGTGATCCTGGCCGAGCCGGGCGCGCGGCTGGGCTTCGCCGGCCGCCGGGTCATCGAGCAGACCATCCGGGAGAAGCTGCCGCCGGAGTTCCAGACCGCCGAGTTCCTGCGGGAGCGCGGCGTGGTGGACCGGATCGTGCCGCGCGCGCGGCTGCGTACCGAGATCGGGCGGCTGCTGCGGGCGGCGGCGGACGCCGGCACGCCGGAGCCGGCCCCCGCCCCGGACGCCGCCGCGACGGTGCGCGACCCCCACCGGCTGCCCGAGGCGGACGCGTGGGAGCAGGTCCGCCGGGCCCGCGACCTGAGCCGGCCGACCACGCTCGACTACCTGGCCACCGCGTTCACCGACTTCCTGGAGCTGCACGGCGACCGGATCTCCGGTGACTGCCCGTCCGTGGTCGGCGGCGTCGCCCGGCTGGCCGGACGGCCGGTGGTGGTGATCGGCCAGCAGAAGGGCCACACCGCCGCCGAGCTGGCGCGCCGCAACTTCGGCATGCCGATGCCGTCGGGCTACCGCAAGGCGGCCCGGCTGATGCGGCTGGCCGAGAAGCTGCGGCTGCCGGTGGTGACGCTCGTGGACACGCCCGGCGCGTTCCCCGGCGCGGACGCCGAGGAGCGCGGGCAGGCCGTCGCGATCGCCGAGAACCTGCGGCTGATGTCCTCGCTCACCGTCGCGGTCGTCACCGTCGTCATCGGCGAGGGCGGCAGCGGCGGCGCGCTCGGCCTGGCGGTGGCCAACCGGGTGCTGGCGTTCGGTTCGGCGGTCTACTCGGTGATCTCGGCCGAGGGGTGCGCGGCGATCCTCTGGAAGGATCCGGCCGCCGCGCCCCGGGCCGCCGCCGCGCTCCGGGTGACCGCCCGGGACCTGCTGCGCCTCGGCGTGGTCGACGGTGTCCTGGTCGAACCCGACGGCGGCACCGGCGCCGACCCGTCGGCCGCCGCCGACGCGCTGCGCCGGGCCGTGGCGGAGGCGCTGCGCGAACTCGACGGCCTCACGCCGGCGCAGCTGCGCGCCGACCGGCGGGGCCGGTTCCGCCAGTACGGCTCCGCGCTGACCGTGGAGTCGGAGCTGCGGTCGATGACCGGCCCGCGCCGCTGACCGTCCGGATCGCCGCCGACCGACCCGACCCGGGCCCGTCGGCACCGTCGCCGCCCGACCGGGCGGCGTGGAGCGCACGAGGGAGAGCCGTGTTCCGTACCGTCCTGATCGCCAACCGGGGCGAGATCGCCCTCCGGGTCGCCCGCGCCTGCCGGGAGCTGGGCATCCGCACGGTCGCCGTGCACTCCACCGCGGACCGGGACTCGGCAGTGGTCCGGTTCGCCGACGAGGCGGTGCACATCGGACCACCGCCGCCCCGGCAGAGCTACCTGTGCGCCTCGGCCGTGCTGGAGGCGGCCCGGCGCTGCGGGGCGGAGGCCGTCCACCCCGGGTACGGCTTCCTCTCCGAGGACCCGGACTTCGCCGAGGCCTGCGCGGCCGAGGGGATCGTGCTGGTCGGTCCGCCGCCGGAGGTGATGGCGAAGCTCGGTGACAAGGGCTCGGCCCGGGCGATCATGAAGGCGGCGGGCCTGCCGCTGCTCCCGGGCAGCCTCGACCCGCTCGGCCCGGAGGAGGCGCACGCGCTGGCCGACCGGATCGGCTACCCGGTGATCGTCAAGGCGGTGGCCGGCGGCGGCGGGCGGGGCATGCAGGTGGTGACCCGTTCGGCCGACTTCCCCGAGGTGCACCGGCGGACCAGCGCCACCGCGCAGATGCTCTTCGGTGACGGCCGGGTCTACGTCGAGCGCTACCTGCGCTCCGCCCGGCACGTCGAGATCCAGGTCCTCTGCGACGCGTACGGCAACGCGATCCACCTCGGCGAGCGGGACTGCAGCGTGCAGCGCCGGCACCAGAAGCTGGTCGAGGAGACGCCGTCGCCGGGCCTGCCGGCGGGGCTGGCCGAGCGGATGGGCGCGGCGGCGGTGGCCGGCGCGCGGGCGGTCGGCTACGTGGGGGCGGGCACCTTCGAGTTCCTCGTCGACCCCGACGGCGGGTTTCACTTCATGGAGGTCAACTGCCGCATCCAGGTGGAACACCCGGTGACCGAGATGGTCACCGGGGTGGACCTGGTGCAGCAGCAGTTGCGGGTGGCGGCGGGGGAGCGGCTCGGGTTGACCCAGGACGACATCCGTCCCCGCGGCGTGGCCGTCGAGTGCCGGCTCAACGCCGAGGACCCGGAGCGGGACTTCGCCCCCACCCCCGGGCTGATCGAGGAGTTCGTCGCCCCGTCCGGCCCGTTCGTGCGCGTCGACACGCACGCCCACAGCGGCTACCGGGTCCCACCGAACTACGACTCGCTGCTGGCGAAGCTGGTCGTGTGGGCGCCGGACCGGGACGCGGCCATCGCGCGGATGCTGCGGGCCCTCGACGAGACCCGGGTGACCGGGCACCGGATCGCCACCACCCGGGACTTCCTGCGTCGGGTGGTCGACCATCCGCTGTTCCGGGCCGCCGAGCACGACACCGCCCTGGTGGACCGGCTCCTCGGCGCCGAGGCGGTGGCGGCGGACCGGTGACCGACGGTCCCGGGGCGACGGCGCGTCGCCCCGGGGTCCGGCCCGGTTCAGGCCAGCCGGTCGTGGTCCACCGTGCGGGAGCGGACGAGCAGGTTGCCCTCGCCGTCGCGCACCAGCACATCGCGCACCACGCAGCTCGGCGCGATCGTCACGTTCCGCTCGGGCCGGGTGGTGACCACCAGGGCGTAGTAGGTCGCCTGGACCGACCCGTCCTCCCGCGGCTCCAGCCAGAGCTGGTTGAACCAGTGCCGCCGGATCACCGGGTCCTCGGCGAAGCGCTGGTGGAACCGGTTCAGCTCGGCGACGATGCCGTCCCGGCCGAGGGCCGGCGGCTGCTGCGGGGTGTGGGTGAACTCGCCGTCCTCGGTGAACGTCGCCGCGTACGCCGGGAAGTCGCCGCCGTCGAGCAGCTGCATCTGGCGGGCGTGGAAGTGCTGGACCTCGACGTACAGGTCGGTGAGGCTCTGCGTACCGATCATCGTGCTCCTCGTCCCATCGAGAGGGGGCGGCGGCGGGTCGCCGCCGTGGCCCGGCCGACCACGGCCCCACGGTGCCCGGCCCGGCTCGAACCGTCCTCGAGAACGCGGCCAGCGGCCGGGCGTTCCAGGCCGGTTCGACGCCGGCTCGAGGCCGCCGCGCGAAGGTCGGACGGTCATCCGCCGAACCGAGTGGCCCGTGGAGGGACCGTGGAGAGAACCCAGCCGGTCGCAGTCGTGACCGGGGCGACCAGTGGCATCGGGCTGTCCGTCACCCGGCGGTTGGCCCGGGACGGGCACCGCGTCTTCATCTGCTCACGTCACGAGGGGGAGCTGGCCGCGACGGTCAAGAGCCTCGTCGAGGAGGGATTCGACGCCGACGGCGAGGTGTGCGACGTGTCGGTGCCGGCCGACGTGCGCCGGTTCGTGGCCGCCGCGGTGGCCCGGTACGGCCCGCTGGACGTCCTGGTGAACAACGCCGGGCGCAGCGGCGGCGGCGCGACGGCCGAGATCGACGACGAGCTGTGGCTGGACGTGATCAACACCAACCTGAACAGCGTCTTCCTGATGACCAAGGCGGCGCTGACCACCGGCGGCATGCTGGCGCGGGGACGGGGGCGCGTGATCAACATCGCGTCGACCGGGGGCAAGCAGGGCGTGGTGCACGCCGCGCCGTACTCGGCCTCCAAGCACGGCGTGGTCGGCTTCACCAAGGCGCTCGGGCTGGAGCTGGCGCGCACCGGCGTCACGGTGAACGCGGTCTGCCCCGGGTTCGTGGAGACGCCGATGGCGCAGCGCGTGCGCGCGCACTACGCCGACATCTGGGGGGTCTCCGAGGAGGAGACGTTCGACCGGATCACCACCCGGGTGCCCATCGGCCGCTACGTCCGGCCCGACGAGGTCGCCGCGATGGTCGCGTACCTGGTGCACGACGACGCGGCGGCGGTGACCGCGCAGGCGCTGAACGTCTGCGGCGGTCTGGGCAACTACTGAGCGACGGACCGGAAGAGGTTGGCATGAGCCCAGAGAACGACGACGGCACCGACCGGGAGCCGGACCTGACCGCCGCCCTGGACGCCGTCCGGCGCAGCACCCTGCGACTGCTCGCCGACCTGCCCCGGCCGCCGACGGCGCTGCGGATCCGGGCCGGTGCGCTGACCCTGGAGGCGGAGTGGGCGACGGTCGGCGCGCCGGTGGCGGTGGCGATGGCGCCGGCCGCCGACCCGGTGGGCGTGGCGGCGCCGGTCCCCGCGGCCGACGACGAGCCCGCCCGGCACCTGGTGCGCGCGCCGACCGTGGGGGTCTTCTACCGGGCGCCGGAGCCGGGGGCGAAGCCGTTCGTCACCGAGGGGGACATCGTCCAACCGGGCCAGCAGGTGGGCATCGTCGAGGCGATGAAGCTGATGATCCCGGTGCACGCCGACGCGCACGGCACCGTCACCGAGGTGTTGCGCGCCGACGGCGCCCCGGTGGAGTACGACGAGCCGCTGATCGCCCTGTCCCCACTGGACGGGTGAGCGGCCGCCGCGCCCGCACGGCGCCGGCCCGGACCGTGTCCGGGCCGGCGCCGCCGTCACGGCCGGCTGGGCGTGGCGGCCCGGGCGAGCAGGGCCCGGTAGTCGTCCACCGACAACGCGCCGGCGGCCCGCTCCCGTCGGTCGACCACCACGGTCGGCACACCGGTGACCCCGGGCGCGCCGGCCTCGGCGCGGACCTGCGCCGCGTACCGGTCGCCGTCGAGCACCCGCCGGGTCTCCGCCGGGTCCAGGCCGACCTCGGTGGCGAGGCCGACCAGCACGTCGTGGTCGGCCACGTTGACGTTCTCGGTCAGGTGGGCCCGGAACAGCCGCTCGGTCATCTCGTCGCGCGACCCGGCGGCGTCGGCCAGGTGGCACAGCCGGTGGGCGTCGAAGGAGCTGACCGGGCGGGTGGTGGCGAGGTTCAGCTCCAGCCCCTCCTGCGCACCGAGGGTGCGGATCCAGCCGAAGAGCTTGGTCACCTCCGCCTCCGTGCGGCCGCGCCAGCGCACCATCACCTCGCCCAGCGTGAGGTCGGGGGTACGCCGGTGGCCCGGCCGCAGTTCGAAGGCCCGCCAGGTGATCCGGGTGTCCGGGTCGCCGTGGTCGGCCAACGCGCGTGCCAACCTCCGCTTCCCGATCCAGCACCAGGGGCACATGATGTCGGCCCAGACCTCCACCAGCACGGCGTTCCTCCTCTCCTCGCCCGGCCGCTCAGGCGGCCCGGCCGGTGCGGCGCAGCCCCGGGATGAGGACGGCGGCCAGCGCGGTGTGCACGAGCGCGACCGCCACCCGGTCGGCCAGCCGGAAGCCCGGCAGGTAGGGCAGGCTGAGCAGGAACACGAGCAGGGCGACGCCGGTCCACACCGCCCGGGCCCGGGCCGGGGCGGTGAAGCGTTCCAGCACGGCCAGCAGTGCCCAGCCGGCCAGGCAGGCCAGCGCGGCGGCGAAGGTGACCGCGCTGAGGGTCAGCGGTTCGGTCTCGGACGAGGCGGGCCGCTGCGGTACGCGGATCTCGCCGGCCACGGCGTCGGCGACGGCGAACACCACGACCGCGGCGACCACCGCCGCCACGACGACCACGGCCCGGGTGGCCCGGCGCCCCAGGGCGGGGCGGGCCTCTCCGATGGCGCTGCTCATGCTCTGCTCCCTCTGCTTGTGGGTGGCCGGGCCGGTGTCTCAGCCCGGCTCGGGGGTTCCGCCGGCCGGGCTGTCCGGGACCTCCCAGGACAGGTCCAGCGCGGCGATGTACCTCATGTGCTCGGCCTGGAACCGCCGGCCGGCGTCGATGAAGCCCTCGATGAGTGCGAGTTCCTCGGTGGAGTACTTCTCGAAGTTGCGCAGCGACCACGCCACCACCGGCCCGTAGAGCTGCTGGCTGACGTGGTCGGCCAGCGGGGTGAGCCGGACCAGCACCCGACGCCGGTCGGCCGGGTCCTTGACCCGCTCGACCAGCCCGCGCTCGGCGAGCCGGTCGACGACGGTGGTCAGCGCGTTGGGGCTGATGCCGCAGGCCTGGGCCAGGACGCTGGCCGGCATCGGCCCCTCGCTCAGGGCGTCGAGGCACCGCCCGTCGGTGCGGTTGATGCCGATCTTGTGGAAGGCGGCGTCGTCCAGCAGATCGGTCTGCAGGCGGGACGCCCGCCAGGTCCGCATCAACGCGTAGACCACCTCGTCCCGCGTTCTCCTTGACATGGTCACTCCGAACCCCGAATACTTCGGACTTAGAAGGTATCGACTTTCGAACTTTTTCGCTACTGCCTCCCGGTGGGCGTTCAGCACCCGCCGGGGCGCTCCGACGAACGGGACGACATGACCGACAACGTGGCCCTCGCGCCCGCGTCGACGGTGGCCGGCGGAGCCTACCGGTGGCGCTGGGCCGCCTTCGCCGTCGTACTGCTGGCCTCGATCATGGACCTGCTCGACACCCTGGTCACCAACATCGCGGCGCCGTCCATCCGGGCGGAGCTGGGCGGCGGGCCGGCGCTGATCCAGTGGCTCGGCGCCGGCTACACCCTGGCCCTCGCCGCCGGCCTGATCACCGGTGGCCGGCTCGGCGACCTCTACGGCCGCAAGCGGGTCTTCCTGGTCGGCGCGGCCGGGTTCACCGTGGCCTCGCTGCTCTGCGCGGTCGCGACGTCCCCCGGCACGCTGGTCGGCGCGCGGGTGGTGCAGGGCCTGTTCGGCGCCGTGATGCTGCCCCAGGGCCTGGGCGTGATCCGGGCGATGTTCCCGGCGCAGGAGCTGGGCAAGGCGTTCGGGGTGTTCGGCCCGGCGATGGGGCTGGCCTCGGTGGCCGGCCCGGTGCTCGCCGGCGCCCTGGTGAGCGCCGACGTCTGGGGCACCGGCTGGCGGATGATCTTCCTGATCAACCTGCCGCTGGGGCTGTTCGCCGTGGTCGCCGGCGCCCGCTTCCTGCCCGGCGGCCAGACCAGCGGCGCGCGGCGGCTGGACGTGCCCGGCGCGCTGCTCGCCGCCGTGGCCGCGCTGCTGCTGGTCTACCCGGTGGTGCAGGGGCGGGAACTGGGCTGGCCGGCCTGGGCGTTCGCCATGATCGCGCTGTCCCTGGTGCTCTTCGTGGTGTTCGCCCGGATCGAGACGCGGGTGCACCGCCGTGGCGGCGACCCGCTGATCGTGCCGACCCTGTTCCGCAACCGGGCCTTCACCGGCGGCCTCGCCACCGGGTTGGCCATCTTCACCTCGATGGTCGGGTTCGGCCTGGTGCTCGCCGTGTTCCTCCAGGTCGGGCTCGGCTACTCGCCGCTCAGGGCGGGCCTGACCGTGCTGCCGCAGGCGCTCGGCAGCATGGTCGGCTTCGCGTTCGCCGGCGCCGGGCTCTCCGCCCGGCTGGGTCGACGCTCACTGCAACTCGGCATCCTGCTGATGCTGGTCGGCCTCGCCGCGGTGGCGCTGGTGCTGCGGACCGACGGCGCCGGCGTCTCGCCCTGGCACCTCGCCGGACCGCTGCTGGTCTACGGGTCCGGCCTGGGCCTGTTCCTGTCCCCGTTCTTCGACATCGTGCTCGCCGGCGTACGCCCGCAGGAATACGGCTCCGCCTCCGGCACGATGACCGCGATCCAGCAGTTCGGCGGCGCGCTCGGCGCCGCGGTGCTCGGCACGGTCTTCTTCGGCGTGCTCGTCGGGCAGGTCTCCGGCGCGGCCGACACCGGCGCGGCCGACCTGCGGGCCCGGCTCGGCGCGGTCGGCGTGACCGCGTCCGACCAGGACCGGCTGGTGGCCGACGTGCGCGCCTGCGGTCGGGCCGGCGCCCAGGCGAGCGACCCGGCCCGGGTGCCGGCCGCCTGCGCCCGCCTGGGCGAGAGCACCACGCGGGTCGCGGCGGCCAGCGCCGACCCGCGCGCGGTCGGCGAGGCGGTGGAGGCCGCCGCCCGCGACGCCGGCCGGGCCGGCTTCTCCGGCACGCTGGTCCGCACCATCGGGGTCTCCGCGGCGCTGCTGGTGGCGGCGTTCCTGCTGACCATGCTGCTGCCGCCGTTCGCCCGTCGCTGGCAGCCCGGCGGCGGGACCGGCGAGCGCGCCGCCGCCGCGCCTCCCGAACCGACGGCCGCGACCTGACCGGCCGCGCCGACGAGCCGACAACCTCCACACTAGACACCGGCGACCCGCGCCGGCGGAAGGATGACAATGGCCAAGATCGTGGTGTTCAACGAGTACGGCGGGCCCGAGGTGCTGCACCTCGTCGACGCGCCCGACCCGGAGGCCGGCGCCGGCCAGGTGCGGATCCGGGTCAAGGCGGCCGGGGTCCAGCCGTTCGACTGTGCCACGCGGCGGGGTGACTTCGCCGCGTACAACCCGCTGACCTTTCCGGTGCGGCTCGGCAACGAGGTGGCCGGCATCGTCGACCAGGTCGGCGACGGCGTGACCGGGTTCGCCGACGGCGACGAGGTCATCGCCTACCTCGACATGCAGGGCTACGCCGACACCGTGGTGGTCCCGGCCGAGCAGGTGGGCCACAAGCCGGCGAAGATGCCGTGGGCCGAGGCGGGCGTGCTGACCGCGTCCGGGCAGACCGCGTACACCGCCCTGGACGAGCTGCGCGTCGGCGCGCAGGACACGCTGCTGGTCCACGCCGCCGCCGGCGGGGTCGGCTCGTTCGCGGTCCAGCTGGCCAAGGCGCGCGGCGCCCAGGTCGTCGGCACCGCCAGCGAGCGCAACCACGACTACCTGCGGTCGCTCGGCGCGGTCCCGGTGACCTACGGCCCGGGCCTGGCCGACCGGGTGCGGGCGGCCGTGCCGCAGGGGATCACCTGCGCCCTCGACGCGATCGGCGGCGAGGCGTTGGACGTCTCGCTGGAGCTGCTGGGCAGCACCGAGCGGATCGTCACCATCGCCGACTGGGCCCGGTCCGCGCAGCTCGGCATCCGGCGCATCGGCACCGAACGCTCGGCGCAGAAGCTCGACGACCTCACCCGGCTCTGGTCCGAGGGCAAGCTCGTGGTGGAGGTGGCCGAGACCGTGCCGCTGAGCCGGGCGGCGGAGGCGCACTGCCTGGTCGAGACCGGCCACGTGCGCGGCAAGGTGGCACTCGTCGTCGACTGAGCGACGCGCGAACGGCCCCCGGACGCCGAGGCGTCCGGGGGCCGTGCCGGCCGGTCCGGCTCAGCCCACCGGCTGCCGGCGCGTGGCGGCCACCGCGTCGCGGACCCGCTGCCAGCCGGCCACCGAGCGGGCCACCGACCGCGCCCGGATCACCCGGTGCACGTCGGGCAGGTCCACGCCGATGTCGGTGAGCCGGTCCAGCGCCTGCCGGGCCTCCTCGTACGTGCCGTGCACCGTGTCGCCGCGCGGCTCGCCGTACTCGACGACGGCCCGCCAGGTGGCCGGGGAGAGCACGGTGGCCGCGCCGGAGACGACCAGCTCGTCGACGTAGCGGGTCTCCAGGTAGTAGGGGTCGCGGACCTGGGTGGCGGTCCACACCAGCCGGGGCTTCGGCGCGCCCGAGGCGGTCAGCCGGCCCCAGGCCGGCGCGCGCAGCGCGTTCTCGTAGGCCGCGTAGGTCATCCGCGCGGTGGCCAGGGCGGCCGTGCCGCGCAGCCGGGCCGAGTCGTCGGTGCCGATCGCCCACAGCCGCTTGTCGACCTCGGTGTCCACGTCGGCCACCGGCACCGACACCAGCGCCGGCGGGAAGCCCTCGGCCGCGTCCAGCCCTTCGCGGACGGTGTCCAGCGCCGCGCGCATCAGCTCCGGCGCGGAGACCAGCGCCACCTCGACGCCGATCCCGCCGGCCAGCAGCTCCCGGGCCGCCTCGGCGGCGAACACCCGGACCACCACGTTCGGCCGGTCGGCCAGGTCGACGACCCGGCGGGCCTCGGCCACCGCGCCGTCGACGTCGTCGGCCAGCCGCGGGTCGACCTCCACGCTGACCAGGCCGTCGCGTCCGCCGGCGGCGTGGTACGCGGGCAGCAACGCGTCGGCGGCCCGGCGCGCCACCGCGGTGGTGATCCGCCGCACCGCGTCGTCCCCGTCGTCGCCCTCGGTGGCCGCCGGGTCGGCGAGCGCGGCCCGGACCGCGTCGGCGCCGAGGACCAGCCCGGTTCCGGCCGGCGGGTCGGCGGCGACCGCCGCCGGATCGTCCCGCCACACGCTCAGGCCCGCGTCCACGAGCCGGCGGAGGTTGTCCGTCACGATCTGTCTCCTTCTGGCGTCGGCACGCCGTGGCACGGCGTGTCAGGGGATGGCCGGTGGACGGTCAGCCGGCGGTGGTGGCCGGGGTGACGGTGCGCCGCACCATCGCCAGGTGGTTCGGGTCCAGGCCCCAGGTGAACAGCCGCCGGGGGTGAATGCGGATCAGCTCGGGGCTGAGGAACTCCAGCTCCGGCGGGACCGGCTGGTCGACCAGCGCCTCGGCGAGCCCGCGGATCTCGATGCCCCGCACCCGCCACGGGCGGCGGGAGACCACGTCGTCGATGACGAACGACGCCTTGCCGTTGGCCGCGACGTTGCGGAACTTCTGCGTGGTGGCCATCGCCCGGCCGCCGATGTCGATGCAGTCCAGCTCGGCGTTGTACCAGTAGACGACCGGGTTGTTCTGGAGCGTGCCGTTGGGCTGCGCGGTGGCCAGCCGGCCGAGCCGCTGCGACCTCAGGTACTCCAGCTCGTCCTCGGTGAAGATCACGTCATCCTGCCCCTCGTCGGCGTCCGGCCCGCGCCGCGCGCGGCCCGCCGGGTGTGCGGCACACCCGGCGGCCCGATCGTCGGGGCCCCGGCTCGCCCCGGACTGGAGGCCGGGTCGAGGGCGACTCGAACCGGCGGCCTCGACCGGCTCTCGACGCCGGCTCTATCCCCGCCGGTGAGCCTTCGTCGGCAGGACGCGGACGGCCGGACGCCGCCCGCCGTGGCCGCGAGGGCGAGGAGGTGGCCGTGACAGCACGGGCAGACCGGTGGGTGCTGGTGTTCGGGGCGACCGGGAAGCAGGGCGGCGGAACCGCGCGGCACCTGCTGCGGCGGGGCTGGGCGGTGCGCGCCTTCGTCCGGGACCCGGGGCGCCCGGCGGCGCGGGACCTGGCGGCGCGGGGCGCCACCCTGGTCGTCGGCGACCTCGACGACGCCGCGTCGGTGCGCGCCGCGATGACCGGGGCGTACGGCGTGTTCAGCGTGCAGACCCCGCTCGGGCCGGGCGGCGTGCCGGCCGAGGAACGGCACGGCCTGACCGTGGCCGACGTCGCCGGCGAGGTGGGCGTGGCGCACTACGTGCACAGCTCGGTGGGGGGCGCGGAGCGCCCCGAGGGGGTGTTCTGGCGGGAGGCGAAGCTGCGCATCGAGGACCGCATCCGCAAGCACGACCTGCCGGCCACGTTCCTGCGCCCCACCTACTTCATGGACAACTTCGCGCAGTACCCGCCGCTGCGGGAGGGCGACGAGCTGGTCTACCGGCGGGGCCTGGCGCCGGACACCCCGTTGCAGATGATCGCCTCCGGTGACATCGGCTTCTTCGCCGCCGCGGCCTTCGACGATCCGGCGACCGTCGGCGCCCGGATCGAACTCGCCGGGGACGAGCTGACCGGCGAGCAGATCGCCGCCACGTTCGCCCGGCACACCGGCCTGCCCACCCGCTACGAGCCGGTGCCGATGGAGGAGCTGCGCCGGCAGAGCGAGTGGCAGGCCACCGCCTACGGCTGGCTGAACCGGATCGGCTACCACGCCGACATCCCGGCCCTGCGCCGGCAGAACCCCGAGCTGCTTACCCTCGCCGGCTGGCTGTCGCGTACCGGCTGGGCGCCGAGCAGCACCCACAGCGCCCCGCCGGCGGCCGGTGTGCCGCGCAACGGCTGACCCGACAGTGGAGGTGGCGATGAGCGCCGAGTCCGAGACCACGACCCGTCCGCACCGCAGCGGGGAGGAGGTGCTGCACGACGACTTCACCGGTCCGCTCTCGGTCGGTGGGCCCACCTCGCGGTGGCGGCTGCGACCGGTGCCCGGCTTCCCGGCCGGGGACGGGGCGCCGGTCACCGGGGAGGGCGGCCTGACCGTGGTGCCGACCGGGACCGATCCGGGCACCGGCGAGCCGGCGTTCGCCGACCCGCCGCAGCCGCTGTCGGAGACCGACCACCTGCGCTGGGCGTTGATGGCCAACCGGGACACCCCGGCGGGCCTGCCCGGCTTCGCGGTGCCGGCCGGCGGCTTCACGCTGCGGGCGGAGCTGGCCGTGCGGGCGTACGGTCTGGACCGCCACCCGTACGGCGACGCCGTCGCCGACCCGCGCCGGGACCTGCGGCTGGGCGCGTCGGCGCTGATCTGCATGGACCGGGAGACCGGCATGGTGTTCGACTTCATCGTCACCGACCGGTGCGTCTTCGCCGTCTACGAGCGGCTGGCGTTCCCGCCGCACACCTACGGCGGGTTCTCGTTCGCGGTGCCGGTCCGCGACCGCGAGCCGGGGGACGTCCACGACCTGGCCCTGCGCTACGACGCGGACCGGCGCACCGCGCACTGGTACGTCGGCGACGACGAGGTGCTCACCGTCGACCGGATCGGGCACCGCGTCCTCGACCCGGGGTACGCGCTGCGGGACAACGGCCGGCCGGCCGAGTCGGCAGCGCCCCGGCAGCTCACGGTCGGGCTGGCGTTGTTCGCCGACCGGATCTGGGGCCAGGGCGTGCGGCTGGACGTGCGGCGCCTGACCGCGTACCGGGACTGAGCCGGCGCGGGACCGCCAGTGCCCGCCCGGCGGTCCCGCGACCCGGAGTCACCAGGGCAGCCAGGGGTGGCCGCTCGGCGCGTGCCCGGCGGCGGCCAGCACCCCCGCCGACGCCGGGCCGAGGCCCAGCCGCAGGGCGTCGCGCAGGTCGGCCACGGTGTCCACGTCGCGACGCAGGCCGGGCACCGACAGCGACCCGGTCAGGTCGACCGTCCCGGCCGTCGCGTGCCGGGCCCGCGAGCCCGGCCCGTACGCCGGCCGCAGTCGTCGGCCGCTGCGCGCGGTGAGCAGCGTGGTGCCCGTGCCGGGGGCGTCGGCCAGCACCGCCGCCTCGTGCGCCGACGCGGCGGCCAGCGCGTCCGCCAGTTCCGCCGGCCGGGCGGCCGGCAGGTCCCCGGAGAGCACCGCCACCGGCCCGGCGATGCGCGCCGCGGCCGCCCGGACCGCCGCCGACAGCCCGCCACCGGGGTCCGGCAGCACGGGTACGCCCCAACCTCGGGCCACCGGCTCGCCGGTGACCAGGCACACCCGCGCCACCGCAGCGGCGGCGGCGAGCACGTCGACGAGCATCGCCTCGGCGACCGCGCGGCGCAGCCCGACCGGCAGGGCCAGCCGGCTCTTCGCCCGGTCGAGCCGCTTCACCGGCACCAGCACCGTCCACTCCGGCAGCGTCACCGCGGGTCCGGGACGGAGAGCAGCGGCAGCACCTTGGTGCTGTAGAGACTGAGGAACTGGGCCTGGTCCGGGCCGGGAGCGTGGAACACCAAATGCCGGAAGCCCAGGTCGAGATACTCCTGCACGCGGGCCGCGTGCTCGGCCGGGTCGGCGGAGACGATCCAGCGGCTGGCCGCCCGGGCCAGCGGCAGCGCGTCGGAGCGGCGCTGCATCTCGATCGGGTCGTCCACCCCGGTCTTCTCCTCCGGCGTCAGCGCCAGCGCCGCCCAGTGGGCGGTGTCCCGCAGCGCGCGGTCCGGATCGGTGTCGAAGGAGACCTTCACCTCGACGGTGAGGTCGAGCGCGTCCGGGTCCCGCCCGGCGCCGGTGGCGCCCTCGGCCACCGCCGGGAGCAGCCGGTCGGCGTACAGGTCGCGGCCCTTGCCGCTGGTGCAGATGAAGCCGTCGCCGAGCCGCCCGGCGAGCCGGGCCGCCACCGGGCCGCCGCCGGCGACGTAGAGCGGCACCGGCTGCTCCGGCCGGTCGTAGACGGTGGCCCGGTCGGTGCGGTAGAACCGGCCGGCGAAGTCGACCCGGTCCTCGCGCCACAGCCTGCGGATCAGCTCGACCGCCTCGGTCAGCCGGGCCAGTCGCTGCGCCGGCGGCGGCCACGGGGCGCCCAGCGGCGCCTCGTTGAGCGACTCGCCGGACCCGACGCCGAGCACCACCCGCCCGGGCGCCAGGCAGCCGAGGGTGGCGAAGGCCTGCGCGACCACCGCCGGGTGGTAGCGGAACGTCGGCGTGAGCACGCTGGTGCCCACGACGATCCGCCGGGTACGGGCGACCAGCGCCCCCAGCCAGGGCAGCGCGGCCGGGGCGTGACCGCCGTCGTGCCGCCACGGCTGGAGGTGGTCGCTGACGAAGACCGAGTCGAACCCGTGCTCCTCGGCCCGGACCGCGTACTCCAGCAGTTGCCGCGGGCCGAACTGCTCGGCGGAGGCCTTGTAGCCGAACCTGACCATCTGCCACCCCTGTCTGTCGGTGGCTCGACGATCTCCGGTGCGGTTCGGGGCGGCCTCGAACCGCGGTCGAGACCGGGCGGTGTTGGAAGGTGATCAGTGTCCACTTGCCGACCGGCCGCGCGTGCGCCGGCTCCTATGGTCCGCTCGTGACGCTTTCCACCACCGCCGCGGACCGGGCGTGGGTCCGCGAGGTGGCGACCGGGATCGGCGCCCTGCGGGGGCGCGCGCTCGTCGACACCGTGCTCGCCGCCGTGGCCCACCGCCTGCGCAGCGAGCTGTCCACCTACGCGGAACTGGACCTGGCCACGCTGCGCCTGCCCGACCTCGCCGCGGACCGGCCGGTCGACCGGCCGCTGGTGCGGCGGATGCACCACCAGCTCACCGACCATCCGCTGTTCGCGCCGACCGTACGCCGGTCGCACCCGTACCCGGCGGGGCCGCTCCAGGTCACCGACGTGCTGTCGGAGCGGCAGTGGCGGCGGCACGCGCTCTACCGCGAGGTGTTGGCGCCGCGGGGCATCGGGGCGCACACGGTCGCCCTGGTGGTCGGCCCGACGCCGGTGTTGAGCTGGTACCAGTTCAACCGGGACCGGGTCTTCGACGCGCGCGAGATGGACCTGCTCGGCCGGTTGCAGCCGGCGCTGATCGCCGTGCACCGGTGCGTGCGGCTGCCCGGCGGGCCGGTGCCGCCCGGCGGCGCCGGCCTGACCGGGCGGGAGGTGGAGGTGCTGCGCGGCATCGCCGACGGCCTGACCGTGCCGGCCACCGCGCGCCGGCTCGGCCTGGCCGCCGGCACCGTGCGCAAGCACCTGGAGAACGTGCACCGCAAGCTGGGCACCTCCGGGCCGGTCGCCACCGTCATGCGGGCGGTGGCGCTCGGCATCCTGGAGGTGCCCGGCCCGCGGGCCTAGATGGTGGCGCAGGGCAGCGGCGCGTTGCGGCAGGCCGCGATCAGCGAGGCCACCTCGACCTGACCGATCCGCCGGTCGGCCAGCACCACGTCCACCACGTACGCGGTGTCGGTGACCGGCAGGTCCACCACCACGTCCGCCTCCTTGGCCCGGGGGTTGTCGTGGGCCTTCTCCTTGCTGCCGTAGACCCGCGTCGCCAGCGGGTCGTCCAGCCACAGCGTGTCCAGCACGGAACCGCCGGAGTCCCGGACCACGAGCTGGAACGGCCCGCCCGTGCCGCGCAACGACGAGGCGAACCCGCTGTCGATCTCCAGCAGGTTCGGCGTCGCGGCGCGCGCCGACACGCGCAGCCCGAGCCGCAGGTGGGTGCCGGTGGTCGGGTTCGCCGGGTCGACGGTCGGCGCCGGCACCACCGGCGCCGCGCCGGCCGCGGTGGTCCCGGTCCGGGTGGCCACCGCGGCGGCGCCCAGGAACGGCACCGTGAGCGCCGCCGCGAGGAGGATCCGGATCCGTCGGTTCAGCATTGCCCTCTCCCGCATCGTGCGAAGGTCGCCTCGGCGGCCCGGATGTCGTCGGCCCGCTCGACCGAGTTGTCGATCATGACGTCGGCCATCGGCCCGTCGCTGCGCCACCAACCGGTCGGGCTCACCCCGTCGGTGATCTCGTTGCAGGTGCGCGCGTCCGACCCGCCGCGCTGGCAGGCCGACAGCGAGGGGTAGGTGTTGCGCCCGTCGCCGTAGGAGTAGCCGCCGTCGCAGCAGTACTCGTCGCCCTCGTGGTAGGCGCTGTGGTGCAGTTCGTGCCAGCCCACGATCGGCGAGTCGGCGCTGAACACCGCGCCGGAGGCGTTGTCCCGGCAGTTGACGGTGTGCAGCACGCCGTTGGTCTCGGCGAAGCTGACCGGGCTGAACGGCCCGCGCCGGCACAGCGCGTCACCGTCCGGGCTGACCGTCACCTCGACCGGCACGTTCTGCACCCAGATGCCCACCTGGGACCAGTGCGTGCCGATCGAGCTGGGGAACACCCGCGAGCGGATCCCCAGCAGCTGCCACGCGTTGTCGTCGACCGCGTTGCCGAACTGCCGCGCGCCGTCCAGCGTGGACGTGTCGTAGCCGCTGCCGGGCGCGTACGCCACGTCGATGGTCTGGTTGAGCGGCCGGGTGTTCACCCGCCCGTCCGAGCCCACCACCGCCGGCACGCTGGCCCGCCACAGCGGCACCAGGGTGACCTCGGGACCCTGCGACGGATCCGGCGGGTTCAGGTCGGTGATCCGCCAGTCCGCGGTCGCGGTGCGCATCTCCGGCACCCCGTCCGCCTCGCTGGCGGTGACGCGGTACGCGACCGCCTCCCCGGCGAGGATGTCCGACGGGATCACCGCCTGGCACTCGGTCGTCTGCACGCAGGTCTTCACCACCCGGGGCGCGTGGGTGACCGGGCGGCCGATCCAGCCGGCCGGGCTCATCTCGACGGTGATCCGGGCCGCCGGTCGCGCGGTGTGGTCGGCGGCGACCACCTTGGCCCGGATCGACGTGCCCGGCACGGCCTGCGGGTTGACCGCCGGGACGCCCGGCTCGGCCAGCGCGTACACCTCCAGGCCCGGCGGCGGGTCGCTGACCGGCACGACCCGCGAGGCGGCCGGGAACGCCCGGCCGTCGTCGGCGGTGCCCTCCAGCGTGAACGTGTAGCTGCCGGGGGTGGCCCAGGAGCCGTCGGCGTGCCGGCCGTTCCAGGAGAACGAGAGCGGGCCGGCGGCGCGGCGCTGGTCGGCGGTGCGGTACACCTCGGTGGCGCCGCGCAGCACCCGCATCCGGAACGTCCCGGCCGCCGAGGCGACCGCGCCGATGACGATCGGGCCGCTGCGGTACTGCCAGTTGGTGGCCGGTTGGCTGGTCATGCCGGTGAAGGCCAGGCCGACCCGCTGGATCACCCGCGCCTGGGTGGTGCGCGCCGACGCGCCGTCGACCGGGTCGGCGACGGTGATCGTGTATCCGCCGACCGCCGCGTACGACCCGTCGGACCAGCGACCGTCCCAGGTGACGTTGAAGACACCGCCGTAGAACGGCGCCTCGAACAGCACGAACGACGCCCCGGTCGCCTGCGCGGTGACGGTGAACCGCAGCGCGGAGGGCACCGACAGGGTGCCGCTGACGGTCAGGATCTCGCCCAGTCGCGGGTCGAACTCGCGGGGCGTGCCGCCGGGCGGCGGCGACGAGATGGCGATGGCGGTGGGCCGGGGTGACACCGACACGGTGAAGATCGCCCGGGAGGGGCCGCCGCTGGTCGTCCACCGGGACGTGCCGGACCGGCCGCCGAGCAGGTTCGTCGTCGCCCAGTCCTTGGCCGTGCCGGCGTTGAGGTCGGCCTGGTCCCGGCTGCCGCCCTCGGTGGAGTCGTCCTCCCACAGCTCGAAGTTGACCCGGAAGTTGCCGGTCACCGAGCGCCCGGCGCACACCGTGCTCGGGGTGACGATGTCCGTCCCGCCGGCCGCCGGCAGCGCCATCTCGCACCGCAGCTGCTGGCCGTCGTCCTGCGTGATGATCGCGACGCCGAAGAGTTCCGGGGTGTCGCACACGACCAGCCAGACCCGGTCCAGGCACTCGGTGGTGTGCATCTCGTCGACGGTGACCGTCACCGTCGAGCCGTAGCTCGCCGCGGCCGGCGTGGCCGGCAGCGCGGTGGTGACGGCGGCGCCGACCACCATGGCCAGCGCCGCCGCCAGGAACGGCCGCAGCCGTTGACGTATCCGTTTCACGCGCGTTCCCCCCTCGTCCGCCGACGCCCGCCCTGGGTTCGGCGATGACAACGTCGCGGATCGGGGAGGCAGGGGCGATACGCGCATGCGCGTACCGGGAATGTCGTCGACGGGACTGCGGACCCGCCCCGGCCGTCCCGGCGCGGGGCGGGCCCACCGCGCTAGAAGTCGTCGTCGAAGGTGACGCTGCCGGTGACACCGACCTGGTACGCCGACACCCGCCGCTCGAAGAAGTTCGACAGCTCCTGCACGTCCTGAAGCTCCATGAACGCGAACGGGTTGCGGCTGCCGTACATCGGCGCGATGCCGAGGCTGGCCAGGCGCCGGTCGGCCACGTGCTGGAGGTACTCGCGCATGTCGGCCGGCGACATCCCGGACACGCCCTGCTCCAGCAGGTCCTCGGCGAACTGCGCCTCGCACTCCACCGCCTCGGCGAGCATCTCCCGGATCTGCCGCTCCATCTTCTCGTCGAACAGGTCCGGCTCCTCGGCGCGCACGGTGTCCACCACGTCGAAGGCGAACGCCATGTGCATGGACTCGTCCCGGAACACCCAGTTGGTGCCGGAGGCCAGCCCGTTGAGCAGGCCCCGGGACCGCAGGAAGTAGACGTAGGCGAACGCGCCGTAGAAGAACAGCCCCTCGATGCACGCGGCGAAGCAGATCAGGTTGAGCAGGAACGCCCGCCGGTCCGCCCGCGTCCGTAGCTCCCGCAGCTCGTGGATCGAGTCGATCCACCGGAAGCAGAACTCGGCCTTGCGGGCGATCGACGGGATGTTCTCCACCGCCGCGAACGCGGCGAACCGCTCCGTCTCGTCCGGCACGTACGTGTCCAGCAGGTTCAGGTAGAACTGGACGTGCACCGCCTCCTCGAACAGCTGCCGGGACAGGTAGAGCCGGCCCTCGGGGGAGTTGACGTGCTGGTAGAGGTTGAGCACGAGGTTGTTGGCGACGATGGTGTCGCCGGTGGCGAAGAAGGCCACCAGCCGCGACACCAGGTGCCGTTCGGCCGGGGACAGCGACGCCAGGTCGGCCAGGTCGGCGTGCAGGTCCACCTCCTCGACCGTCCAGGTGTTGCGGATGGCGTCCTTGAACCGGTCGAAGAAGTGCGGGTAGCGCATCGGGCGCAGGGTCAGGTCCATGCCGGGGTCGAGCAGCATGGGCCGGGTGTCGGTGGTGGTCACTGGCAGGCCTCGCAGCTCTCGGGGTTCTCCAGGGAGCAGGCCAGCGCCTCGTCGTCGGCCACGACGAGCGGTGCGATCGCCGGGGTCACGGCGACGGTGGCCTGCTGGATCCGGGTGGCGGGACGGGACCGCAGGTAGTAGGTGGTCTTCAGCCCGGCCTTCCAGGCGTACAGGTACATCGAGGAGAGCTTGCCGATGGTCGGCGCGCTCAGGAACAGGTTCAGCGACTGGGACTGGTCGATCCAGGGCGCCCGGGCGGCGGCCAGGTCGATCAGCGCCCGCTGCGGCAGCTCCCACGCGGTGCGGAACAGCTCCCGCACCTCGGCGGGCAGCTCGGTGACGTCCTGCACCGAGCCCTCCGCGCGCTTGATCCGGTCCCGGATCTGCGGCGTCCACAGCCCACGCGCCTTCAGTTCCCGCACCAGGTAGGTGTTGACCTGGAGGAACTCCCCGGACATGGTCTCCCGCTTGAACAGGTTGGACACCTGCGGCTCGATGCACTCGTAGCAGCCGGCGATCGACGCGATGGTGGCGGTCGGCGCGATCGCCACCAGCAGCGAGTTGCGCAGGCCGTGCGCGGCGATCCGGGCCCGCAGCGCGGCCCAGCGCCCGACCTGGGTCGGCTCCGCGCCCCACAGGTCCGGGTGCAGGTCACCCTTCGCCGCCCGGGTCCGGTCGTACGCCGGGTGCGGGCCGAACCGTTCGGCCAGCCCGGCGGAGGTCTCCAGCGCGGTCAGGAAGATCTCCTCCTGCACCCGGGTGGACAGCTCCTTCGCCTCGGCCGAGTCGAACGGCAGGCGCAGCGCGAAGAACGCGTCCTGCAGGCCCATCAGGCCCAGCCCGACCGGCCGCCAGCGCGGGTTCGACGCCGCCGCCTGCGCGGCCGGGTAGTAGTTGATGTCGATCACCCGGTCGAGGAACACCACCGCGGTGCGCACCGTCGCGCGCAGCCGTTCCCAGTCCACCCCGTCGGCGGTGACGTGCGCGCCGAGGTTGACCGAGCCGAGGTTGCACACGGCGGTCTCGGCGTCGTCGTTGACCTCCAGGATCTCGGTGCACAGGTTGGACAGGTGCACGACGTTCCCCGGCTCGCCGGTCTGGTTGGACAGCCGGTTCGCGGCGTCCTTGAACGTCATCCACCCGTTGCCGGTCTGCGCGAGCGTGCGCATCATCCGCCCGTACAGGTCCCGGGCCCGGACCGTGCGGACCGCCTTCTTCTCGACCGCCCGGTACGCGGCGTCGAACGCCTCGCCGTAGAGGTCGGGCAGCTCCGGCGCGTCGGACGGGTCGATCAGCGACCACTCGCCGTCGGCCTCGACCCGGCGCATGAACTCGTCCGGCACCCAGTTGGCCAGGTTGAGGTTGTGCGTCCGGCGGGACTCCTCGCCGGTGTTGTCCCGCAGTTCCAGGAACTCCTCCACGTCCGGGTGCCACGGCTCCAGGTAGACACAGGCCGCGCCCTTGCGCCGGCCGCCCTGGTTGACCGCCGCCACCCCGGCGTCGAGCGTCTTGAGGAACGGCACGATGCCGTTGGAGCGGCCGTTGGTGCCCCGGATCAGCGCGCCCCGGCCGCGTACCCGGGACCAGGAGATGCCGATGCCGCCGGAGAACTTCGACAGCTTCGCCACCTGGTGGTAGCGCTCGTAGATCGAGTCCAGCTCGTCGCGGGGGGAGTCGACCAGGAAGCACGAGGACATCTGGGTGTGGCGGGTGCCGGAGTTGAACAGCGTGGGGGAGCTGGGCAGGTAGGCCAGGCTGGACATCAGCCGGTAGAAGCCGACCGCCTCGTCCGGGGTGTGGGACAGGCCGCAGGCCACCCGCAGCAGCCAGTACTGCGGCGTCTCCACCACCAGCCGGGTCTCCGGGTGCCGCAGCAGGTAGCGGTCCGCCACCGTGCGCAGCCCGAAGTACTCGAACCGCAGGTCACCGGCCGGGTCCACGGCGTCGTCCAGCTTGCGGGCGTGGCGCGCGACGAACGCGGCGGTCCCGTCGCCGATCAGCCCCAGCCCGTGCCCGTACGCGATCGACTGGCTGAAGCTCGCCACCTGCTGCCCGCGTACCTCCTTGTCCACGAACGCGGCGAGCAGGCGGGCCGCCAGCCGGGAGTACTGCGGCTCCTCGCCGATCAGCTCCGCGGCGGTCTGGATGGACAGCCGGTCCAGTTCGGCGGTGGTGGCGCCGTCGTACAACCCGCTGATCGTCTTCGTGGCCACCCGCAGCGGGTCCACCTCGTCCAGGTCGGCGACCCACCGATCGACCGCCTTGACGATCTTGTTGACGTCGACCGGCTCGACGTCGCCGTCGCGCTTGCGGACCCGCATCACGGGCCGGCGCTGCTCCGGTCCGCCCACCTCGGACGGTGGACTCTCCTGCACGACCGTCATGACCTCTCCTCGCTGTCACCGATGGCCTCGGACGGCGGGAGGACGCCAACGGGCACGGCGCAGGGCCGGCCCGGCTGCTGGCGTCGGTCGTCCCGCGCGACCTCCGACCGCCGCGCGCGGCAGCGCACGGCGCGCTGGCAGGTCTTCGGACTCGCGGGCTCGACACGGGGTCGCCTACTGGCCGTCGCTTCCCGGGCCGGGTGGCCCAGTGCTTCGTTGACGGCGGTCGTTCCCACTCACCGCTGCGGGGCAGTCCCGGATTTTCACCGGGTTCCCTCTTGCGACACCCGGCCGTGGCCGACCGGGTGAACCAGCTGCGGTGAACACCATATATGGCGGTGGCCTCCCGTAGGCAACACCACATGTCGCGTCCGCGTGTCGGCAACGTCTCAGCGTCCACGGTGGCGTCGACGGGTCCCCCGCCATGGCGGACGCCGGTGTCGACGGCGATACTCGGCGCATGGCGAATCTGGGGCGCCGCTGGGCGTGGGTCGCGGTCCTGCTGGTCGGTGTCGGGCTGTTCCTGCTGGTGCTGGAGACACTGGCCGGCACCCGGAACATCAACTTCGTGCCGGCGCTGATCCTGCTCGGCGCCGCCATCGCACCGGCCACGTTCCTGACCTTCGCGCAGGGCCGCACCGGCCGGTGGCGGGTCCCCGGTTCGGTCGTCGGCCTCGCCGCGTTCGTCGGCGGGGTGGTCGGTGTCGTCGCGGCCGGCTGGCTGGAGTACGACACCCTGCACCGCCTCGGCGTGCTGCCGATGGTGTTCGTCGGCCTGATCGAGGAGACGGCGAAGCTGATCGTGCCGGTGGCGATCCTGCTGCTGTGGCGCCGGCGCCGGTCGCCGGGCGAGGGTCTGGTGATCGGGGTGGCCTCCGGCGCCGGCTTCGCCGCGCTGGAGACGATGGGCTACGCGTTCACCGCGCTGGTCGGGTCCCAGGGCAACCTCGGCACGGTCGAGCAGACGCTGCTGATCCGGGGCCTGACCGCGCCCGCCGCGCACCTGTCCTGGACCGGCCTGACCGCCGGCGCGCTGTTCGCCCTCGCCGCCGCGCCGGGCGGGCGCCGGCTGGCGGCGTTCCTGCTGACCTTCGCCGCGGCCGTCACGCTGCACACCTGCTGGGACACGTTCGGCACCCAGGCCGCCTACCTGTTCATCGGCGGGGTGTCGCTGGGCTGGGTGCTGCTGCGCCTGCACCTCGACCAGGAGCGGCCGGGCGACGTGCCGGCGGGCCCGGCCGCGGCGGCGCGGCGGGTCGACGACGGGCTGGGCGCCACGCCCGGCCGGTGAGCGCCGCCGCGCCCACCGGCCACCCCGGACGTCAACCGGCAGCCAGCCGGATCCCCAGCGCGACGAACGCCACGGCACAGACCCGGTCGATGCGCCGCGACCAGCGGCTGTCGCCCCACCGGCCGGCGATCCGGCCGGCGCCCAGCCCCAGCGCCAGGTCGACGGTGAGCTGGACCGCGACGAAGAGCGCGCCGAGCAGCACCAGCTGCGCCGTCACCGGTCCCTCGCCGGGCCGGACGAACTGCGGCAGGAACGCCACGCTGAACAGGATCATCTTCGGGTTGAGCAGGTTGGTCAGCAGACCGCGCAGGAACGCCCGGCCGGCCCGCCCGTCGGCCCGGTCCGCCGACGCGCCGGGCCGTCCGGCGCCGCGCAACGCCCGCACCCCCAGCACGACCAGGTAGGCCGCGCCGGCCCACCGGATAGCGGTGAACAGCACCGGCGACGCGGCGACCACGGTGGCGAGCCCGGCCACCACGGCGGCGACGTGCACCGCCTCGCCGGCGGCGACCCCGAGCGCGGCCACCGCGCCGGCCCGGGCGCCGTACCGGGCGGCGTTGGCGAGCACGAACATCATGTCCGGTCCCGGGGTGAGCATGAGCAGCACGATCGCCGCGAAATAGCCCGCCAGCACGGCCGGCGGCAGTCCGGCCGTCACGCCTCGCCCCCGCCGTCGAGCAGCGCCCGCCGCAGCGCCAGCCGGTGCTCCCGGCGGATGTGCGCCTCGCGGTAGCGGCGCCGGTCGCCGTCGGTCTCGGGGCGCAGCGGCGGCACCGCGCGGGGGTGGCCGTGGTCGTCCACGGCCACCATCACCAGGTGCGCGGTGGCCACGTCCACCGGCGGCACCGCCCGGTCCCAGCGGTCGGCGCTGACCTTCACCGCCACCTCCATCGAGCTGCGCCCGGCCCAGGTGATGCGGGCGTCGACGTGGACCACGTCGCCGACCCGCACCGCGCGCAGGAAGGCCGTCTCGTCGATGGCGGCGGTGACCGCCGGTCCGTCGGAGTGGCGGGCGGCGACCACGCCGGCCACCGAGTCGATCAGGTTGAGGATCCGACCGCCGTGCACCGTACCCATCAGGTTGGTGTGGTGCTGGTCCATGATCTGCGACAGCGTCAGGTGCGAGGCCGACGGTGGTCGGCCGGTGAGCGTGCTGGTGTCGGGCACGTGTGGTTCCGTCCTCGCGAAGCGGACCGCCGACCGGGCGGGGCGCATCGTCGAGGGCACGCCGACGGTTCGCGTGCGGCGTGTCACCCGCCCGACCCACCCGCGAGGTCGACGGCAGCGCGCACCGGTCGGTGCGCGCGGCGCGGGCAGGTCTTCGGACTCGCGGGCACGACACGAGGTCGCCTACTGGCCGTCGCTTCCCGGGCCGGGTGGCCCAGTGCTTCGTTGACGGCGGTCGTTCCCACTCACCGCTGCGGGGCAGTCCCGGACTTCCACCGGGTTCCCTCTTGCGACACCCGGCCGGGGCCGACCGGGTGAACCAGCGCTGCCGGCAGCGTAACCCAGCACCTTCGGGCCGCCGGGCCCCGCCCGGCGGCCCCGGGTGGAGGGTCGCCGGGCGGGACGCCGGTCAGCTGCCGGCCGGGGCGGGTGACACCGGGACGCTCCGGCGCCGGCGCCGGCGCCCGAGCAGCCCGGTCAGGGCGTCGACCACCAGGAAGCCGAGCAGCGTGCCGCCGAACCAGGGCAGCGCCCAGCCGAGCGCCGCCACCACCGGCACGCCGACCAACAGCGCCGACCACGGCGTGCCGCGCCACGCGCCCCGGGCCGGCGGTGCGCCCAGCGGCGCCCGGCGGTCGGCGCGGGTGGGCCGGCGCTGCCACCACATCCGGTAGCCCCAGACGACGACGCAGAGCAGGCCGAGCGCGAGCGCGGCGAGCAGGACCTGGTTGACCGGCCCGAGGAGACGGCCCATGTGGGCCTGGATACCGAGCTTGCTGAGCTTCGCCAGCAGCGGCCAGTCGGTGAAGTCGCTGCGCGCGGTCACCGTGCCGCCGGCCGGGTCGACGGCCACCCGGTCGTACGCGACCGGCCAGGTGTCGTCGGTCTGCGCGACCGTCCAGGCGGCACCGTCGTGCGCCGCCGGTGCGATCTCGACCGGGCCGGACAGGCCGGCGGCGCGGGCGGCGCCCAGCACCCGGTCGTACGTGGCCGGGTCGGCCGCCGGCGCGGTGGCCGTCCCGCCGTGCCGGTGCTCCCCACCGCCGGTGGCGGGCGGCGCGCCGTCGAGCGTGGTCGAGATCTCCGGGGTGCCGGCGCGCAACGCGTCCAACCCGGCGCCGAAGTTCGCCCCCGCGTAGCGGGACCAGGTCAGACCGGTTGCGGCGAGGAAGAGCAGACCCACGGTGAGCCAGACGCCGGTGGTGGCGTGCCAGCCCCGGGTGCGGCGTACGCCCCGCCCGGCGGACAGGTCGGGCACGAGCAGGTGCCGGGCGCGGGCGCGGCCGGCGGCGCGCCGGCGCCACCACAGCACCACGCCGCCCAGCGCCAGCACCCACAGCCAGCTCGCCGCGATCTCGGAGTAGTGCCGCCCGACGTCGCCCAGGTGCAGGTTGCGGTGCAGGTCGTCCAGCCAGGTGGTGGCCGGTGTCGACCCGAACCAGGTGGTGAGCTGTCCCGCCACCTCGGCGGTGTACGGGTCGACGTAGACGGTGTGCTGCCGGTCGCCGAGGTCCTCCTGCGCGAACACCACCTGCGTGGTCCGCTCGCCGGTGCCGGGCTGCACCGAGGTCAGCGTGCCGTCCGGATGCGCGGCGCGGGCGGCGGCGATCTGGTCGGCGAGCGGTCGCGGCTGCCCGCCGACCGCGGTGACGGTGAGCTTGTCGCCGTAGAGCGCGGCGTCGAGCTGCGGCGTGATCGTGTACGCGAGCCCGGTGAGCGCGGCGACCAGCAGGAACGGCGCGACCAGGACGCCGGCGTAGAAGTGCAGGCGGGTCAGCAGGGCCGTCAGCGGCGCGGGCCGGCGGGGCGGTCGGGCGGCGTCCGGCGGTGTGGCGGGGGAGTCCGGCGCGTGGTCGCCGGGCAGTTCGGTCACAGACATCAGGGCAACTCCGATCGGGAAACAGGAATTGGGGAACGGGCCGGCCCGTGCCCGTCGAGCCGTGCCGGTGTGCGCGGTTGCCGTCTCCCGGGTGAATGGTCGGACCGGACCGCGCGGAAGTTCCCGCCGATGCTCCGATCAGTTCCGGTCGGGGCGGCGCGCGGTGGCGGCCAGGAACGCGTTGTAGCGGGCCAGGTCGTCGTCCTCGCCGGTGGCCTCGGCCCGGTCCGCGGCCCGGTCGAGGCGGCGCTGTTCGCGCTCGTCGGCCCGGATCCACTGCCGGACCAGCAGGACCATCACCACGGCGGCCGGGATCTCGCCGAACGCCCAGGCGATGCCGGCGCCCAGCTTCTGGTCCGCCAGCGGCGACGACGCCCATCCGGGATGGACGCCGAGGTACCAGTCCGGTGCGATGACGGTCGTGGTCTGCATGAGCGCGAGTCCGAAGAAGCCGTGCGCCATCATCGCGGCCAGGTGGATGAGCACCAGGATCGGGTGGGGCACCCGGGGTCGGCCCGGGTCGATGCCGATGAGCACCCAGAACAGCAGGTAGCCGGAGACCACGAAGTGCCCCAGCATGGCCAGGTGCCCGAGGTGGGAGCGCATCAGCGTGCCGAGCAGGTCGCTGAAGTAGAGGCCGAAGAGGCTGGCGGTGTAGATGCCGAGCGCCACCACCGGATGGGTGAGCAGCCGGGTGAGGCGGCTGTGCAGGCCGCGCAGCAGCCACTCCCGGGCGCCCCGCACCTGCGGGTCGTCCGGGCGGCGCAGCGCCCGTAACGCGAGCGTGACCGGGGCGCCGCCGACCAGCAGGATCGGCACCAGCATGGACAGCACCATGTGCTGGGCCATGTGGGCGCTGAACAACACGTACGCGTAGCGGGCGAAACCCAGGCCGGTGGCGGCGGCCAGCACCAGCAGGCCGCCGACCCAGCTCGCGGTGCGCGCCGCCGGCCAGCGGTGCCCGGCCCGGCGTAGCCGCCGCACCCCGGCCAGGTAGGCGGCGATCCCGACCACGGTCACGGTGAGGAAGAACAGGTCGGGCAGCGGCTGCCCGAGCAGGTGCGCCGCGGTGGGCGCGGCCGGCATGCCGAAGCCCAGCACCTCGGTCACCGGGTCGGCGTCGACCGGCTCGGCGACCGGCGTCGGACTGCGCGACAGCGCCACGGCCAGGCCGACCGTCGCGGCGAAGACCATCAGCTCCCCGGCGGCCAACCGCGCGAACGCGCCGCGCCGCCCGGCACGAAGACCCGGCAGGGTACGCGTGCGATGCGCCGCGCCGATCAGCCCCAGCGCCACCAGCGCGGCGAGTTTGCCCAGCACCAGCCACCCGTAGCGGGACTGCCACAACTGGTCCACCGCGCCGAGGCGTACCGCGGCGTTGGCCAGGCCGCTGACCGCGACGGCGACGAAGCAGGCCAGCGCGAGCCGGCTGTACCGCGCGGCGGCCCCGGGCAGGTGCCGGCTGCGCCGGATGCTCAGCAGCGCGGCCAGACCGCCGGCCCACAACGCCGCCGCGAGCACGTGCAGGGCGAGGCTCGACACGGCGATCTGGTGGTTGCCCGCCCCGGCCGCGTGCCCGGTCAGCGCCGGCGGCAGCAACCCGACCAGCGCGACCGCCGACGCGAGCGCCGCCGTACCCCGGGACACGCCGACCCGGGCCGCCACCGCCACCACCGCGGCCAGCCCCGCCTGCGCCAGCAACGAGCGGCCCTGCGCGATGTCGACGCCGAAGCTGACCACGCTCGCCGCACCGAGCCGGTCCAGTGGCACGCCGAGCAGGTCGGAGACGGTCAGCACCAGCAGCGTCAGGCTCGTCACGGCCCAGCCGGCCGCCGTCAGGCCGGCGCGGCGCAGCAGCAGCCAGCCGTGCGCGGACACGCTCGTCCCGTCGCCGGGCAGCAGGAACGCGGCGGTCACCGCGAAGCCGACGGTGAGGGTGGCGAGCGCGTCGGCGAGCAGTCGCACCGGCGGCAGCGCCCAGGTGGTGACCGGGCCGGGATCGGGCAGGCCGGGGATCGCGGCGGCGAGCGCGCCGCCGAGGCGCAGCGCGAGCAGCAGCACGGCCACCGCCGCACCGGCCGCCACCAGCCCGACGAGCCAGCCACCGGCCGCCGACGCGGGTCGCTCCGCGCGGTCCGGCCCGGCCTGTTCCGGGCGGCCTGGCCCGGCCTGTTCCGGGCGGCCGGTGTCGGGCAGGGAACGGGGTGTCGGGGACGGCGTGGGCTGGTGCACGGTGCGGACCTGACTTCGGACGGGACGCCGGGTTCGGCCGGCGTCGTGGTTCAGGAGGCGCGGCGGCGTCGGAACAGCAGCAGGGCCGCGCCGGCCACGGCCACGACGACGACCACGCCGGCGGCGAGCAGGACGGCCGGCGGGCCGTCGTCACCACCGGCCGCGGCGGACGCCGGACCCGCGGCGGTCGATGTCGGACCCGCGTCGCCGCCGGTCGTGGCAGCCGCCGGTGCCGGCACGGCCGGGGCCGCCGGGTCGGCGACGGTGAACCGGTACGAGCCCTGCACCGGGTGGCCGTCGGCCGAGACCACCCGGTAGGCGACCGTGTAGGTGCCGTTGGCCAGCGGCTCGTCGACGGAGATCGTGCCGGTGGGACCGTCGACGGCGGGGGCGCCGGTGGGGACCTTCCGTTGGCCGGAGTCGCTGAGCACGATGGTGGTGAACTGCGGGTTGAGCTGCTGGAGGAACCGCAGCGTGACCGTCGTCGGCGCGGCGGTCAGCCGGGCGTCCTGGGCCGGCGTGGCCGCCTGGAGCGTGTTGTGCGCGGCGGCCGGCGCGGCCGGCGCCAGCAGCAGCGCGGCGGCGGCGAGCAGCGCGGCGAGGAACGCGACGGCGGATCGGGTACGCATCGGGGGAGGAGCCTTCCTGGTGGTGGTCAGCCGAGCACCTGCTGGCCGACCCAGCCGCCCTCCGGGCAGCCGGGCGGGACGGCGAACACGGCGGAGCCGATCGGTGTGGTCCACTCGTTGAGCAGGTCCCGTTCGGCGAGCCGGCGCTGGATGGGCAGGAACTGCCGGGCGATGTCGGCCTGGTACGCGGCGAAGACCAGCCCGCTGTCCGCGTGCCCCTCGGCGGTCGGCACGCCGTCGTAGTTGTAGGGCCGGCGCAGGATCTTCTGCCGGTCGTCGGTGACCCGCGCCCGGGTCAGGTGGGAGAAGTCGGGGATGACGGTGAGCCCTTCCGGCCCGAGCGCGGCGAAGTCAGGTTCGTCGTGCTCGGCGGTGCCGGTCAGCGGCGCGCCGGTGTCGAGGCGCCGCCCGACGGCGATCTCCCGGTCGGTGCGACCGAGCAGGTCCCAGGTCTCCAGGTTCATGCTGATCCGCCGGACGACGAGCGTGGTGGAGTCGCGCAACCAGTCCGGGCAGTCGGTGACCCACACGGCGGTGTCGGCGGGGGTGCCGGGTCTCGGGTTGGCGGTGCCGTCGAGCTGGCCGAACAGGTTGCGCTGGGTGCGGCCCGGTTCGGCCCCGGCGGCCCGGCGGAAGCCCTGCTGCACCCAGCGCACCGTGGCGAAGGGTCGGCTGTCCTTGACCAGGACGCGCTGGGCGTGGGCGACGGTGAGCGGGTCGTCGGCGCAGATCTGCAGCAGCAGGTCCCCACCGGACCAGCGGGGTTGCAGCCGGTCGATGCGGAACGCGGGCAGGTCGGCCACCGACGGCGGCCGGCGGTCGGCGCGCCCGGCGGCGGCGTAGAGGCCGGGGCCGAAGCCGAACGTGACGGTCAGCCGGGCGGGCAGCAGGCCGAGTTCCGGCTCGGTGTCGGCCAGCGCCGGGCGGCCCCGGGTGAGCCGGGCCGCGTCGTCGGAGAGCAGCCGCAGCATCCGCCCGAGCGCGGCCCGGTCGACGCCGGGCTTCAGGGTGAACGCCACGAACGCCGCGTGCGCCTGCGGTTCGGTGGTCACGCCGGACTGCCGGGCGCCGTGGAACGGCTCCACCGCGCTGCCGACCTGGGCCACCGGGACGGGCTCGGCGGGGCGTACCCGGGGATCGTCGGGACGGGCGACGGCGATCGCGGCGCCGCCGGCGAGCGCGCCCCCGGCGGCGACGGCGCCGCCGGTGAGCAGGCCGCGCCTGCTCACCCGGCGGCCCGTGGGGGAGCCCTCGGTCATGAGGCCGGGCTCATGCTCATCTCCGGCATCGGAGACTCGCCGTGGCCGGGGGCGTAGGACTCCTGGGCGCCGGTGAACGGCTTCGCCACGGCGGTGAACGTCTGGGTGCGACCGTCGGCGAAGGTGAGCGTGAAGCTGAGTTCGTCGCCGGCCTTCACCGGCTGCTTGAGGTTCATCAGCATCAGGTGGTCGCCGCCGGGCTCCAGCGTGGCGCTGGAGCGCGCCTTGATCACGATGCCGCCCGGCTTGGCCTGCATGACCATCTTCCCGTCCTTCATGGTCATCTCGTGCAGTTCCATCGGGGAGACCTCGGTGGTCGCCCCGGTGATCGTCACGTCCGCGTCGCCGTCGTTGACGAGGGTGCCGAACGCCGCGGTCATGCCCTTGTCGGCGGCCTTCACCCACGGGTCGCGGATGCCGAGCACGCCGGCCGACGCGGCGGCGGATGCCGAGGCCGTCGTCGACGCCGACGGCGCGGCGGTCGTCGGGTCGTCGGACGACCCGCAGGCGGCGACGGACGCGGCCAGGAGGGCGGCGGCGATCAGGGCCGCCGGGCGCAGGAGCCGGCCGCTGGTGGTGCTGGGCATGACGTTGTCCCCTCGAAGATCGGTGTTCGTCCGGTTGGTCGGGTCGAGGGGGTGGATAGTTCCGGGCGGTGCGATCCGTCACGCCGGGCGCCGGGGCGCCGGACGTGGTTCCCCACGGCGACCGGGCCGGCACAGGCGGCCCGGTCGCCACGTCGGAGTCAGCGCGTCTGCCACGACGCGTGGTTGGCGTACCTGGCGCGGAACTTCTCCACCCGCCCCTCCGTGTCGAGCAGGCGTTGCCGGCCGGTCCAGAAGGGGTGACTGGCCGAGGAGATCTGCACGTCGATCACCGGGTACGTGTTGCCGTCGGTCCACTCGACCGTCTGGTCGCCGGTGGCGGTGGACCGGGTGAGGAAGGCGAAGTCGACGGCGCGGTCGCGGAAGACGACGGGCCGGTACCCGGGGTGGATGTCGGGCTTCATGCGGGCTCTCCTTCGGTGTCGGTGCGGTCGAGGTCGGCGAGCGGGAAACAGCCGGCGAACGGGTCGTCGTACCGTCGCCAGCCGTCCTCGCCGTCGGCGAGTTCGGCGTCGGTGAGCAGGCAGCCGGCGAGCGTGCGGTGCAGGTGGGCCGGGTCCAGGTCGACGCCGATGAGGACCAGGTGCTGGTGCCGGTCGCCGTAGTACGGGTCCCAGTCCAGCGCTGCGGTGAGCCGCCGGTGGTCGGACACCTCGTCCCAGTACGGGTCGGGCAGCGCGGTGAGCCACCGGCCCAGACCGCCGAGGGCGAGACCGCCGCCGGCGAAGTCCCACGCCACGACGGTGTCCGGCTGGCTGGCCAGCCAGACGTGTCCGCGGGAGCGGACCACCTCGGCGTTGACCTCCTCCAGGACGTCGTGCAACCGGCGGGGGTGGAAGGGGCGGCGGGCGCGGAAGACCACCGAGACGATCCCGCAGTCCGGGTGCGGCTCGTGCACGCCGAGGATGTGGCCCTCCAATCCACGGGTCAGCACGGCCGGGGTCTCGGGGCGGTGGCGGAGGGTGCCGCGCAGCTGCCGGGTGAGCAGGTTCGCGTCGACGGTGTCGTCGTCGACCCGGATCCGCGTCGCCCAGGGCGCCATCCGGTCGAGCAGCACGGCCAGCCGGTCGGTGTCGTACGCGCCCTCGCGGGAGTGTCCCCACAGCACCAGGGTGTCGGCGTACTCGATCTGCCGGACGAGCACGTCGGCGAGGGCCCGGTCGTCGTTGTCCGCGGCGGCGATGCCGAGGCTTCTGAGGTCGTCGGTGCGGGCCAGCCCGTCAAGCAGGTGTTCGGCGTCGACCACGGTCACGTAGGAGTCGACGGTGAGCAGGTCGGTGATCGGCTGCCCGTCGACGAGGCAGTGCGCGCAGACGGCGGCGACCGCCTCCGGTTCGACCACCTCGGGCAGCATCAGCAGCAGGTCCCGCCGGGGGTGGGCGCGGGCCAGGCGGGCCAGCGTGGGCAGCACGTCCTCGCGCAGGGTGCAGGACACGCACCCGTGCGCCAGCGCGATCCGTTCGTCCTCCAGCACGCCCCCGACGTCCCGGACCACCCGGTGCACGGTGCCCGAGCGCAGGTCGGCCAGGTCGTGCCGGACCAGCAGCAGTGACGGGTCCGCCGCGAGGAGCGCCCGGGCCGCGGCGTACGTCGTGGACGTCCAGAAGCCGCTGAGCACCGTCAACGACGGACGGGCGTCGGCCCTGGCGGCAACCACGTCGGACGGTGCGAGCGGTGACGTCGACATGTCGGTCCTCCCGGTGGGTGTTGTTGAAAATCATTGTCAGTATAGGGTGGCTGCCGAGCGGTTCGAAGCGGGGAGCGGCCCGGCTTATGAAATCGAATTCCGATACCATCGGCCCGGCCCGCGAGAGGTAGGGGGTACCTCGCACGGAGCGGGCCGGCCGGCGCGGCGTCCTCGGGCCCTCCGGGCGTCGCGCCGGCCCCCCGGATCGGCCGATCGGCGGCCGCAGAAGGAAAGCCATTGTCATCAGGATTCGATCAACCACGAGGAGAGATCACCGTGTCCCGACGTTGTGACGTCACCGGCGCGAAGCCCAGCTTCGGCAACGCCGTGTCGCACTCGCACCGGCGCACCCGGCGCCGGTGGAACCCCAACCTCCAGAACCACCGCTACTGGCTGCCGTCGGAGGCGCGGTGGGTCCGGTTGACCCTCACCGCCAAGGCACTGCGCACGGTCGACCGCAGGGGCGTCGAGGCGGTCGTCGCGGAGCTGCGCGCCCGAGGGGTCAAGGTCTGATGGCCCGACCGACCGACGTGCGTCCGATCGTGCGGCTGCGCAGCGCCGCCGGCACCGGCTACACGTACGTGACCCGCAAGAACCGCCGCAACGACCCGGACCGCCTCGTCCTGCGCAAGTACGACCCGGTGGTGCGCCGGCACGTCGAGTTCCGCGAGGCCCGCTGATGGCGCGCCGCAGCCTCGGCAACCGGCAGGCCCGCCGGGTCGGGCTCGTCGACCGGTACGCGCAGCGCCGCGCCGGGCTGAAGCGGGCTATCAGGCACCCGGACACCGACCCGGCGGCCCGCGAGGAGGCCGTCCGTCGACTCGCCCGGCTGCCCCGCGACTCCAGCCCGGTCCGGCTGCGGTCCCGGGACCAGATCGACGGTCGGCCGCGCGGGGTGCTGACCCGGTTCGGGCTGTCCCGGCTCCGGTTCCGCGAACTGGCTCTGCGCGGCGAGCTGCCCGGGATCCGCAAGGCCTCCTGGTGATCCGGTGTCACCGGGCGTGACACAGAGCCCCGGATCGTCCGTCGTCTGACCGGGGGACCGGGCGGCGCGGCGTCCCGCTCGGGACGACCGCGCCGGCCGGTCACTCGTACGGCTCGGCGGGCGCCGCGATCCGCTCCCACGTGTCCACCTGGAAGGAGGGCACGTCCGCGTCGTTGACCGGGTCCTTCACCGTGTGCGGGATCCACCGGCCGGTGGCGCGGATCCAGGTGTCGGCCGGCAGCGCGGGCACCTCGCCCCGCAGCCCGACCTTGATCGGCACGCCGTCGGCCGCGCAGCAGGACAGCACGATCCGGGCGAGCATGGGGCGTCCCTCCGGCCCGGGCGCGAGGAAGCCGGTGAGCTGGAGCTGCCGGCCCCGCAGGGTGCGGCCGTCGTCGTAGACGGCGCGGTAGCCGTACTCCAGGAGGGTCAGCTCGGCCGGTTCCCGGGGTGGCAGGGGCGGGTAGGCGACGTCCCGGTCCTCGGTCAGGGCGGAGCCGGCACGCGACGCGGTGTCCGCGCCGAGCGCCGGCGGCACCAGGAAGAGCAGGGCGAGCGCCGGGAGCAGCAGCAACCAGCCGACCGCCGGCCCGGAGCGGCCGTGACCGTGGCCGTCGTCCGCCCCGTCGCCGGCGTCGTCCGCCCGGTTGAGGTGACGCAGTTCCTGCACCAGGGCGACCACCGCGGCGACGACGAGCACCGCGCCGGCGGCGATGAGGAACGGGCGCAGCCCCTGCTTGACGTAGCGCAGGTAGAGATCGGTGAGGCTGGCCCGCAGGATCGCGCCCCCGAGGAGGACCAGCACCACGGCCTGGCTGCCCCGGTTCACCAGAGCACCGTCCCGACGACGGCGGCGACGAGCACGGCGAGGAGGAAGGTGGCCGGCGCGAAGCGCAGGGCGAACGCGCGCCCGAACATGCCCGCCTGCATGGACACCAGCTTGAGGTCGACCATCGGGCCGACCACGAGGAAGGTCAACCGGGCGGTCAGCGAGAACTGGGACAGCGACGCGGCGACGAACGCGTCGGCCTCGGAACAGATCGACAGCAGCACCGCCAGCGCGGCGAGCGCCAGCACCGACAGCACCGGGCGGGCCGCCAGGTCGTGCAGGGCCTGCTGGGGCACGACGACGTTGATGGTGGCCGCGGCCATCGCGCCGAGCACGAGGAAACCGCCGGCGTGCACGACGTCCTGGCGGCACGCCGCCCAGAACGCGGTGGCGCGCGGCATCGTGTCGAGGTGGGCCCGGTGCGGCAGGCGGATCCATTCCGACCGGCCCAGGCGCAGCCACAGCCAGCCCATCGCCAGCGCCACCACCAGGCTCGCCCCGCCGCGGGCGACCACCATCTCCGGGTTGCGCGGGAACGCCACCGCGGTGGCGGTGAGCACGATCGGGTTGATCGCCGGCGCGGCGAGCAGGAACGCGAGCGCGGCGGCGGGGGTGACGCCGCGCCGGATCAGCGAACCGGCGATCGGCACCGAGCCGCACTCGCAGCCGGGCAGCACCACCCCGGCGGCGCCGGCGACCGGCACCGCCAGTGCCGGATGCCGGGGCAGGGCGCGGGCCCAGAAGGAGCGGGGTACGAAGACCGCGATGACCGCGGACAGCGCCACCCCGAAGACCAGGAACGGCATCGCCTGCACCAGCACCGAGACGAAGACGGTCAGCCAGGTCTGCAGGCGGGGGTCGGAGACGAGCGAACCCACCTGCCGGTGCAGCACGCCGACCAGGACGAGCAGGACGCAGAGCACCTCGGTGGAGCCGACCACCCGGTCCCGGCCGGGTGGTGGCGCGGCGGTGTCCGCCGCGCCGGAGCGGGGCGCCGCCGGAGCGGCGGGATCGGTCGTGCTCAGTCGGATCACCTTCTCGGGTCGACGGGGGCATCCTACGGTGACGTATCCGTCACTGTGAGTCCCTGTCCGGTTCGTGTCGGCCCGGGCGGGGGCGTGAGAGGCACATATGCGCAAGGCATAATGGTTCCGGATGTCACGTGGTCGGCGGGCCGCGGGCGCGACCGGGTGCCGGAGGGCGCCCGCACGAGGGAAGGCGGCGCACGGTGACCCAGGCGACGACCGGGGCGACCCGGAACACCCGGCAGCGCGCCGAGGTGCTGGCCCTGCTGCGCGAGCTGGAGGGCTTCCACAGCGCGCAGCAGCTGCACCAGATGCTCGTGCAGCGCCAGGCGAAGGTCGGCCTGACCACCGTCTACCGGACGCTGCAGATGCTGGTGGACAACGGCGAGATCGACTCCGCCCGGCTGCCCGGCGGTGAGCATCTCTACCGGCGGTGCAGCCAGAGTCGCCATCACCACCACCTGGTCTGCCGGCAGTGCGGCCGGGCCGTGGAGGTCGCCGGCCCGGCGGTGGAGCGGTGGGCCGACCAGGTCGCCAGCGAGCACGGCTTCACCGACGTCGACCACACCCTGGAGATCTTCGGCACCTGCGAGCGTTGCGCCGCCTGACCCCCGGCGCCGGTCAACCGCCCGCCACCAGCGACGCCTCCAACGCCCGCGGACCCATCCGGAACTCCGGGTCGATCTGCGCGGTGAGGTTGACGCCGGCGCGCTCGTTCGCCCAGGCGACCGCGTTGCGGCGGTGGAACTCCTGCGCCCAGTGGGTGAACGCCGTCCAGTCCTGCGGCGTGCCGTCCACCGCCTCGACCAGCCGGTCCAGCGCGGCGCGGTTCGTGGCCTCCAGGCCCGTCAACGGGCCGATCTCGCCCCGTTCGGCCCGCCGGACGTAGCCGGACCGACCGAACCAGGTGAGCAGGTCGGCGCCGACGTGCTCGCGCAGGAAGGCGACGTCACCCTCGTCCTCGACCTTGTTGCCGACCACCGAGAGGGCCACGCCGTACTCCCGGGCGTAGCCGGCGTACTGCCGGTAGACGCCGACGCTGCGCACCGTCGGCTCGCAGACCAGCAGCGTGCGGTCGAAGCGGGTGAACAGGCCCGAGGCGAAGGAGTCCGCGCCGGCGGTCATGTCCACCACCGCGTACTCGCCGGGGCCGTCGACCAGGTGGTTGAGCAGCAGTTCGACCGCCCCGACCTTGGAGTGGTAGCAGGCCACGCCGAGGTCCTCGGCGCTGAACTCGCCGGTCACCGCCAGCCGGACGCCGCCGACCGGCCGGACGCAGGCGGCGTAGACCGGGTTGTCCTCGGCGATGCGCAGCAGTCGTGAGCCGCGCCCGGGCGGCGTGGTCTTCACCATCTCCGCCGCGGTCGGGATGCGGGGGTTGTCGCCGCGCAGGTACTCCTTGATGGCGGGCAGGTGCGCACCGAGCGGGTCGACCGGCGGGGGCGCCTGCGGATCGGCGCCGAGCGCGACCGCGAGATGCTGGTTGATGTCCGCGTCCACGGCCAGCACCGGGCGGGACAGTGCGGCCAGGTGCCGCGCGAAGAGCGCGGCGAGGGTCGTCTTCCCGCTGCCGCCCTTGCCGACGAACGCCACCTTCACCGGACCCACACCCCGCCGTCGTAAGTGGAAACGATTTCCATGAGCCGGAGCGTACCGGACCCGCCGGGGTCGGCGGGCGGCGACACGGCGACCCGACCGGCCGCTTCGTCCGTCCGGGTCAGGGCAGGGCCAGCACCTCGGCGGCGAACCGGTCGACGGTGGACAGGGTCCGCCGCCGGTCCCCGGTCACCTCGACCTGGAACAGCAGGTGCCGCACCCCGGGCAGGGCCGCGGCCGCCGCGACTCTCTCCCGGCACCGGTCCGGCGAACCGACCGGGTGGATCGCGGTCAGGTGGTCGGCGTACGCGTGCGGATCGGCCGGTCCGGCCGGCGCGCCGTCGAGGCGGACGTGGTGGCGGGTGCCGGCGAGCAGCCCGGGGAGGTGGTCGCGCACCGTGCCGGCGGCCTCGGCGTCGCTGTCCGCCACCCAGGCCAGGTGCGCGCTGGCGTGCGGAACCGCCGCCGGGTCGTGGCCGTGTTCCGCCGCGACCCGGGCGTAGCGGCGCAGTAGGGCGGCCTTCTCCGGCAGGTCGGCGTGCAGCCCGAGCAGCACCGGCCGGCCGTACCGGGCGGCGAGGTCCACCGTGCCGGGCGAGGTGGCCGCGACCCAGAACGGGATCGGAGCCGGCGGTCGGGGCACCACCCGCACCGCGCGGAACGGGAACCGGCCGACGCCGGCGACCTCGGCGGTGCCGGACAGCCAGCGGTGCAGCATCTCCACGGCGTCGGGGAAGCCGTGCGCGTAACGGTCCGGGCCGGTGCCGAAGACCTCCAGGTCGACCCAGGGGCCACCGCGGCCGACGCCGAGCCGGAACCGGCCGCCGGAGAGCGCGTCCAGCAGTGCCGTCTCCTCGGCCAGGGCCACCGGGTGCCGGTCGGACAGGACGCACGCGGCGGTGCCGACCGTGATGCGGCGGGTGGCGCCGAGCAGGTGCGCCGCGAAGGCGACCGCCGACGGGCAGACCCCGTACGGGACGAAGTGGTGCTCGGCGAGCCAGACCCCGGCGTACCCGGCCGCCTCGGCGGCCAGCCCGTACGCGTGCGCGTCGGCCAGCGCGCCGGCGTGGTCGTGGCCGGGGTGCTGCCCGGCGAGCAGGAACAGGTGTGCCCGCACCCGCTCGCCGGGCCGCTCGGTGGGCGGCTGGTCAGCAGTCACGCAGCGTCGGGGACTGGTTCAGCAGTTGGCCTCGGCTGGAGGTGAACCGACGGTGCGTCTCCGACCCGACGGCGGCCAGCCGGAACGCCGCCACCCGGTGGCAGTTCTGGAACGCCAGCCTGACCCCGAAGTGCCGCTCCAGTCCGGCGCGGATCGCGTCGCTGGCCAACGCGCGCAGCAACTGTCCGCGCTCGGCCTCGGTGGGCGGTGGCACGACGTTGTCGGCGAAGTCGGCGTCCGACGTCTCCAGGTCGGCCACCACCCGGCTGACCGTCTCCCAGGCGTACGGCAGGGAGTCGCGGACACAGGCGACGAACGCCTCCTCGTCCACGGGTCCGGTCTCGGCGGCGTGCAGCAGGTCGGGCGGAACGGTGAGCGACATGTGTCCTCCGGATCGCTAACGAACACGGTTTCCGTTACCGACTGAGCACATCACGTGGTCGGTGCCCCGTCAAGCATCGGCGCACGCGAAACGGCGGACGGGCCCGAAGGCCCGCCCGCCGTCCGACAGGGGAACGTGTCAGCGCAGGTGCGACTCGATCGCCTCGATGACCCGCGGACGCAACTCGGCGGCCCGGATGACCGCGTCCACCGACCCGACCTCGACCGCCCGCTGGATGCTGTGCACCCGGTCGAACTCGGCGGCCACCTCGCCCAGCTTCTCCGCCCGCACCGACGAGCGGAGTTCGTCCAGCTCCGCGGTCAGCGTCGCGCGTGCGGTGCCGGACGCGGCCGCCACCCGGCCCTCCAGTTCGCGTACCCGGGCGTCGGCCGCGGTGCGCGTGGCGACCTCGCCGGCGAACACCACGGCGGCGGCCGGCGCGCCGCCGAGCACCGAGGCGAACGACCCCTCGATGGCCAGCACCGTCATGGCCGGGTTGAGCGCCTTGGAGAACACCACGAACGCGCCGCCGTGATAGCGCGAGATGACGCAGAAGACGATCGGGCCCCGGAAGTTGACGATCGCCCGGCCGATCTCGGCCCCGTACTCCAGTTGCAGCTTGCGCATCGACTCCGGCGAGCCGTCGAAGCCGGAGAGGTTGGCCAGCACCACCAGCGGCCGGTTGCCGCTGGCCGCGTTGATCGCCCGCGCGGCCTTCTTCGACGAGCGGGGGAACAGCGTGCCCGCCGTGTAGGTGTCCGGGCCGTCGGTGGGCGGGAAGCCGTGCCGGGGCACCGACCGGGACTCGATGCCCAGCAGGCACACCGGGATGCCGCCGAGGTGCACGTCCTGCACCACAGCGGTCTCCGCGTCGGCCATGCCGGCCCACCGCTCCAGCACCGGGTGGTCCTGGTCGGCGAGCGCCCGCATCACGGTCCGGATGTCGAACGGCTTCTTCCGGTCCGGGTTCGCCGTCGCGGAGAAGATCTCGCCGACCGTGGCGAAGTCGCTGCCGGGCACCGCGTGCGGGAACGTGGAGACGTCCCGGTCCACCGGGTCGGTGGTGCTGGCCCGGCGCGGCGCGTCCTCGCCCGGCGCCACGTACGTGTGGTCGTAGTGCGCCATCAGCACGTCGCGCGCCGCCGGCAGGTCCGGCGCCCAGTACTGCGCCTGCCCGTTCGGACCCATCACCCGGTCGTAGCCGCCGATGCCGAAGTTGTCCTCGGCGGAGACGCCGCCGGAGAAGTCCAGCGACTGCTTGCCGGTCAGCACCATCGCCGAGTCCGGCGTCATGACCAGCACGCCCTTGGTGTGCATGAGCATGGTCGCCTCGGCGTTCCAGTACGGCTGGGCGCCGACGTTGATGCCCGCCACCACGATGTTGATCTCGCCGCCGGCCTGGGTGAACTCGACGATCCGCTTCAGCGCCGCGGCCACCCAGTCCATGTTCTCGGTGCCCGAGGTCATCGAGATCCGGGCGCCGGCGGAGAGCGCGTACCACTCCAGCGGCACGCCCATCCGCTGCGCCAGGTCGAGCGCCGCGATCACCCGCCGGCACTCCGGCTCGGAGAGCGCGCCGAGCGACTTCGTCGGGTCGCCGAGCAGCACCACCCGGGTGACGCCCTGCGGGTGCCGCGCCGTCGGGGTGGTGACCACGCCGGCCACGATCGCCGCGGCATTGCGCCCCTTCGGCCGGTCCACCGGCACCAGCGCGTGGTCGGCGTCCAGGTCGTGCTCGGTGAACTCGCCGAGCAGGCCGGTCAGCTCGTACGGGTAGACCGTGTTGCGGCTGGCCGCCCGCAGCACCTTGAGCCGGTAGTCGTCCAGCGGCTCGACCGGCTCGGTCGGTGGCTCGCCCACGGTGAGCTGGGCGCGACCGGTGACGTCGAAGGTGATCCGCACGCCGACCTTGGTCAGCTCGCCGGTGCGGCGGTCGCGCTGGCGCGCGATGAACAGGATCTCCTCCAAGTCGGCGCCGACCGTGGTCGGGCGCATCCGCCCGGCGATCAGCTCCATCTCCTCGCGGGTCAGCTCGCTCGGCGGCCACACGTAGATGACGATCCGGTTGGTCCGGAACCGCACCTTCGACGGCCGCCGGGACTGCGCCCGGCGGATCGAGTCGATGCAGGCCGCGACCGCGTCCTCGGTGGTGGGCAGCGCGACCAGCCGGCCGTCCTGGTCCCGCAGCTCCGCCAGGTCACGCACCTGGGCGAACGCCACCAGCCGCTGGTCGGACGGGTTCTCCTGGGCGACCGCCTGGAAGAGGTAGACCTCCTCGTCCAGCGACGGCAGCCGGGTCAGGTCGAACCGGTGCAGCCGCTCCAGCTGCATCCGCTGCGCGATGTACGGGTGCAGGCCCCGGATCAGCCGCTCCTCCACCATGCCGGCACCGGTGGGGCGGAAGGTGAAGTGGTGGTGCATCACCGCGCCGCCGCGCCCGGCGACCGTGGTGGTCAGCCGGCGGACCCGGTCAGGCAGCGGGTGCGCGTTGATCACGTCGAGCAGCGCGGCGGCGGTGGCGTCCAGGTCCTCCGGCTGGTTCTCCCAGGCCAGGTAGACGTCGGCGTCGACCGCCTCCTCCGCGCCGGCCACCTCGGCCAGCCCGCGCAGCGCGTCGCCGAGCGCGTCGAACCGCACCGCGGCGGAGACCACGCTCGACCCGTTGCGTCCGGCCACCACGAACACGCAGCCCGCGGCCGCGCGGGTGGACACGCCGGTGAGCGCCCGGTTGCCGTAGTAGCGGCGGGTCAGCACCTCCAGCATGGTCGCGTTGTCCAGGTTGTCCCGGACCAGCCGCTGGCCGAGCAGCCGCACCAGCGGCTCGGTGCTGCGCACCATCTCGGCCATCCGCTCGGTGCGGTCCGGCGCGTCCGGATGCGTGTCCAGGTGCCGCAGGTGCGTGCGGACCTGGGCGTAGACCCGGGCCCGGTTGCGGCGCAGCAGCGGCTGCGCGAACCAGGCGAACACCACGCCCCGGGCCAGGTCGGCGACGACCGGGAAGCGGACCTGCGTCGCCGCCACCAGGCGCTCCAGCGCGAGGCCGGCGGGCTCGCGCAGCGCGTCGTCCGGCGGGGGCTCGCGCAGCCACGAGCGCAGCAGCGCGGCGATCACCCCGGCGTCGACGGTGGCCCGCTGCTGGGCCAGGAAGATGCGGAACACCGCGGCCTCGAGGGCCGGGGAGCGGTCCAGCTCGGTGACGCCGTAGTGGCCGAGCGCCTTGGCCAGGCGGGCCCGGAACGGCTCCGGCGACCCGGCCCGCTCCACGTCGAGGCTCTGCAGGTAGGTGTGGAAGTACTCGCGGGCGCTGTGTACGTGACCGCCCGGGCCGTCCTCGCCGCTGGGCCGGTTGCGGCTCAGCTCGGCCAGGTCGGCGAAGACGTTGACCAGATCCAGCTCCTCGGCCAGCGGACGGTGCCCGGCCTCGGTGGCCGCGCGCCGCGCGTCCAGGTAGTCGTCGAGCACCCGCCGCTCGTCGTGCGGGTCGACGTCGAAGCCGAGCAGCAGGCCGCGCAGGTCCTCCTGGCCGCGCTCGGCCCGGCTGCGCGCCGGGACGTCGGCGGGCGCGGCGGGCAGGTCCAGCTCGACCGCCGGTTCGGCCGGCCCGGCGGCGGCCTCGGCGCCCTCCTCGGCGACCGGTTCCAGGCGCAGCAGCGGCGCGCCGGCCTCGACCTGGGTGCCCACCGCGACGGCGGACTCCTTCAGGCGGGCCCGGAACGGCGCCCGCAGCACCGTCTCCATCTTCATCGCCTCGAGCACCAGGACGGGCGCCCCGGCCTCGACCTCCGCGCCGATCTCCAGCGGGGTGGCGACGACCAGCGCGGGCATGGGGGAGCGGACCACGCCGCCCTCGTCCCGGCTGACCCGGTGCGTCACGCCGTCCACCTCGACCAGGTGGACCGGGCCGTGGGTGCCGGTGAGCAACCGGTAGCGGACGCCGTTGACGGCGATCTGCCCGGTGTGCCGGTCGAACCGGTCCAGCTCCACGTCGGCGGTACGCGCGTCGGCGCCGGCCTCGACGCCGACCCGGAACCGGTGCGCGCCGACCCGGGCCACCCGCATCCGGTAGGTGACGCCGCGCAGCTTCAGGTCAAGCGGCCGGCCGCTGCGGTGCTGCACCTGCGGTCGTCCGCCGGCCGCGGTGGAGAGCAGCCGCTGCCGCTCGGCGCGCTCGTCCTCCTCGTACGCCTCGATCGCGGCGGCGGCCAGCGCCACCGCGGAGTGCCGGTGCGCGACCAGCCGGCCCTCGCCCCGGACCCGGTCGATCCAGCCGGTGTCGGCGCTGGCGTCGATCACCTCGGGCTGGTCGAGCAGGTCGAGCACGAAGCTCTTGTTGGTCGCTCCGCCCTCGATCACCACCGTGGTGTCCGCCATCGCCCGGCGCAGCCGGCCCAGCGCCTCGTCCCGGTCCCGGCCGTACGCGATGATCTTGGCGATCATGGAGTCGAAGTCGGCGGGGATGGTGTCGCCCTCGCTGACCCCGGTGTCGACCCGGATGCCCGGCCCGGCGGGCAGGTCCAGCCGGGTGATCCGGCCGGGGGAGGGGGCGAAGTCGCGGTCCGGGTCCTCGGCGTTGAGCCGGGCCTCGATGGCGTGCCCGCGCTCGGCCGGCGGCGTGCCGGTGAGCCGCCCGCCGCCGGCCACGTGCAGCTGCGCCTTGACCAGGTCGAAGCCGGTGGTCGCCTCGGTGATCGGGTGCTCCACCTGGAGCCGGGTGTTGACCTCCAGGAAGGCGAACATCCGGTCGCCGGGGTGGTAGAGGAACTCGACGGTCGCCGCGCCCCGGTAGCCGACCTTGACCGCCAGCCGCTCCGCCGCCCCCTTCAGCTCGGCGGCCTGCTCCGGGCCCAGCACCGGCGACGCCGACTCCTCGATCACCTTCTGGTTGCGCCGCTGCACCGAGCAGTCCCGTACGCCGAGCGCCCACGCGGTGCCCTGCCCGTCGGCGATCACCTGCACCTCGACGTGACGCGCGCCGGTGACCAGGCGCTCCAGGAACACCACGCCGCTGCCGAACGCGCGGGCCGCCTCCTGGCTGGTGCGCTCGTACGCGTCGGCCAGCTCGGCGTCACTGCGGACCACCCGGATGCCACGCCCGCCGCCGCCCGCGGTCGCCTTGAGCATCAGCGGGTAGCCGATCTCGGCCGCCGCGGCCACGGCCGCCTCCAGGCTCTCCACCGCGCCCCGGCTCCACGGCGCGACCGGCACGCCGACCTCCTCGGCGATCAGCTTCGCGCCGATCTTGTCGCCGAGTTGGCGCATGGCGTCCGGGCTCGGCCCGACGAAGGTGACACCGACCTTCTCGCACAGCTCGGCGAAGGCCGGGTCCTCGGCCACGAAGCCCCAACCGACCCACGCGGCGTCCGCGCGGGTCTCCACCAGCGCGCGTTCCAGCGCCTTCAGGTCCAGGTACGGGCGGGCCGACGCGGGCCCCAGGTCGTAGGCGACGTCCGCCTCACGCACGAAGGTGGCGGTGCGGTCGACGTCGGTGTACAGCGCGACGGTCTCGATCCGGCTGCCGGTCTCCGCGGCCAGTTCCCGGACCGCGTGGATGAGCCGCATGGCGGCCTCACCACGGTTGACGATGGCGACACGGGTGAACACGTGACCGTCCCCTTCGGTTGACCCACGGTGTGGCGCCGGGTGGCGGCGATGCCTCCGGCTTGCCTCACCTTTCCGTCTGTCATCCGGCGGCGCCATGTCGTAACCGCCGAAGCCTGAGCGGGGGCCGTTGTAGGAACCGAACAAAACTTTTTAGCCAGCAGGCCACAACCAGGAGACCTTCCGGCAGCGCGGACGGCGCCGGACCTGAGCGGGTCCGGCGCCGTGCGGCGTGTTCAGGGGGATCCAGCGCCGTCCGGCGCCTTGACGGGGATCCAGCGCCGTCCGGCGCCTTGACGGGGATCAGCCCGGGATCTCGCGGGGGTCGCGGCTGCGGGGGTAGGTGTTCTTCTCGCCGATCGTGCCGTCCTGCTTCTTGATCACGTGCTCGGTGCCCCGCTCGGCCGCCATCTCCCGGCCGGCCGCCTCGGCCTCCGCCTTCGTGTCGTGCCGGCTGCTCGCCCGCTCGTTGCCCTCCGGGCGGTTCTTCCACTGCCCGTCCTGCTGGTAGGTGTCGATGTCACCCTTGGCCATGTCGTCAGCTCCCTCGGCATCCGTGGTCGATGACAAATGTCTGCCCCTGCGCGCGGCGCGCTAATCCTGCCGTCGCGTCCTAGGCTCGACGGGGAGGTGCCGACGATGAAGCTCGGACTGCACTACTGGACCTACTCCACCCCGGCCGACCCGGCGGCGATCGCCCCGACGCTGGCCGAGACGGCCACCCTCGCCGAGCAGGCCGGGATCGCGTCGTTCACGGTGATGGACCACTACTTCCAGATGGAGGCGATGGCGCCGGCGAGTGAGCCGATGCTGGAGGCCTACACCACGCTCGGCTACCTGGCGGCCCTGACCCGGCGGATGACGCTCGGCGTGCTGGTGACCGGCGTGATGTACCGCTACCCGGGGCTGCTCGCCAAGATCGTGTCCACGCTCGACGTGCTCTCCGGCGGCCGGGCCCGCCTCGGCGTCGGCGCGTCCTGGTACGAGCGGGAACAGCGCGGCCTGGGCGTGCCCGTGGTGCCGGTGGCGGAGCGGTTCGAGCGGCTGGAGGAGACGCTGCGGATCTGCAAGCAGATGTGGAGCGACGACGACGGGCCGTTCGAGGGCCGGCACCACCACCTCGCCGAGACGCTCAACTCGCCGCAGCCGCTGAGTCGCCCACACCCGCCGATCATGGTCGGCGGGGGCGGGGAGAAGAAGACGCTGCTGCTGGTGGCGCGGTACGCCGACGCCTGCAACCTGTTCGGCACCGGACGGGAGGACGTCGCGCACAAGCTCGACGTGCTGCGGGCGCACTGCGCCGCCGAGGGGCGCGACTACGACACCGTGGAGAAGACGGTGCTGGTCACGCGTCCGCCGCTCGACGACGTCGACGCGTTCCTCGCCGACGTGGCCGCGTACGCGGAGCTGGGGGTGACCGAGGTGCAGACCATGCCGGACCGGCACCCGGTGGAGTTCACCCGGCGGCTCGCCGACGAGGTCCTGCCGAAGCTGGCCACGATCGGCTGACCCGGGGCCGGGCGCGCGAGGATCTCGCGCGCCCGGCCCCGGTCGGACGGCCGCTCAGGCGGCGGCGTGCAGCCCCTGCCAGGCGCCGTAGCCGCCGAGCAGGTCGGACACGTCGGCGCGGCCGGCGTTGCGCAGCAGGCTGGCGGCGACCGAGGAGCGGTACCCGCCGGCGCAGTGCACGACGACCGGCCGGTCGGCGGGCACCTCGTCGAGGCGGCGGGTCAGCTCGGCGAGCGGGATGTGCAGCGAGCCGTCCACCGCACCCTGCTCCCGTTCGCCGGCGTTGCGCACGTCCAGCACCACCGGCGCGTCCGGACGGTCGAGCGCCGCGCGCAGCTCGGTGGCGGTGACCCGGCTGGCCCGCGTCACCTCACCGATCATCTCCAGGAAGGCGCCCTCGGGCTCGCGCAGGTAGCCGGCCACCCGGTCGAAGCCGATCCGGGCGAGGCGGACGACGATCTCCTCCTCGCGGTCCTGCGGGGCCACCACGAGCACCGGTCGGTCCGGTGCGACGACGCTGCCGGCGGTCTCGGCGAACCGACCGTCCGCCGGGACGTTGAGCGCGCCGCGCAGGTGCCCGGCGGCGTACTCCTGCGGATCGCGGGCGTCGACCACGACGGCGCCGTCGGCCCGGGCGGCCAGGAACTCGGCCGGGGTGAGCGGGCGGGCCGGCCGGGCGTGGTCGAACAGCTCGCGGGCCTTGCGGTTGAGCACGGCGTCGAAGGCGAAGTAGCCCGGGGCGGCCGGCTGCCCGCCGGTCACCAGGGCGAGGAACTGCTCCTCGCTCATCGGGGCGCAGGCGTAGTTGGTGCGGCGCTGCTCGCCGATCGTGGACTGCCGCTCGGTGGACAGGTTCTTGCCGCAGGCCGAGCCGGCGCCGTGGGCGGGGAAGACGCGCACCTCGTCGGGCAGGCCCATCAGCTTGCGCTGCACGCTGTCGTAGAGCATCCGGCCGAGCTCGTCGGCGGTGACACCGAGGGAGGCGAGCAGGTCGGGCCGGCCCACGTCGCCGATGAACAGCGCGTCCCCGGTCAGCACCCCGTACGGCGTCGGATCGGTCGCGTGCTCGTACACGAGGACGCTGATCGACTCCGGGGTGTGGCCGGGCGTCTCCATGATCTCCAGGGTGACGTCGCCGAGGCTGATCCGTTCACCGTCGGTGAGCTTGCGGCTCGCGTACTCGGTCTCGGCCCGGTGTCCGTAGCCGATCCACGCGCCGGTCGCGGCCGCCACCTCGAGGTGCCCGGCCAGGAAGTCGGCGTGGAAGTGGGTGTTGATCACCCCCTCGACGGTCAGGCCGTGCGCGCGGGCGTCGGCCAGGTATTCGTCGATGTCCCGACGCGGGTCGACGAGCACCGCGCGCCCGGTGCTGTCGTCGGCGATCAGGTACGAGGCCTGGGACAGGCAGTCGAGGTAGTACTGGGTGAACAGCATGAGCCGCACTCCTTTTCAGCGATGCCGGACGATACGACGACTGTAGCGTATACCCCCGGGGGTATATTCCCGGGCCGATGGTCCCGCGCTCCGGGACCATCGGCCCCCGCCGGGCGGCACGCTCAGGCCACCCGGCCCGGCCGGCCGCCCTTGGCCTGCACCGCCAGCCCGGCGTCCGCCCAGGCCCGCATCCCGCCCGACAGGTCGTGAACCTGGCGACCGGCGTCGGCCAGGATCCGCGCGGCCTGGCGCGACCGCGCGCCCGAGCGGCAGACGGTCACCACGGGCCGGTCCGTCGGCACCTCGGCCAGGCGGTCGGCGAGCTGGCCCAGCGGGATGTGCCGGGCCCGGGGCGCGTGCCCCGCGCGCCACTCGGCCGGTTCGCGTACGTCGATCAGCAGCCCTCCCGCGGCGACGACGGCCGCCGCCTCCGTCGGGCCGACCGACGGGACGCGGGCGCCGAGGAGGCGGCGCAGCAGACCGCCCCGCGGCCGCCCGGCAGTGCCTTGCGTCCGCCCGGTCACGGCCGGCTGCCCTCGGTCACCGGGCGCCCCGAGCGGATCCAGGCCGACGTCCCGCCGGCAACCGAACGGGCGGTGATGCCGGCGCGTTCCAGCACCTCCGCACCGACCTGGCTGCGGTTGCCGCCGGCGCAGATCACGTAGACGGTTCCCTCGCGGGGCGCCTGCGGCAGGCTGGCGGCCAGGTGACCCAGTGGGACGCAGCGCGCACCCGGGACATGGCCGCCGAGATACTCGACGGGCTCCCGTACGTCGATCACCGTGGCCCCGTCGGCGTGGGCGGCGGCGAAGGTGGTCAGGTCGACCTCGGGCATGATTGCTCCTTCCGGTTAAATACCCCTGGGGGTATACCGGAACGACGATAGTCCGGTGCCGCACCGCCTGCCACCGGATGCTCAGGACCCTGGCCTGACGGCGTCCTCCGGTGCTCGGGCCACGTCGACGGTCACCGTCGGTCCGGTGGTCAGCGTGTTGTGCACCGTGCAGTGCGAGGCCACCGCCAGCAGGGCCTGGGTGCGCTCGGCCGGGAACCCGTTCGGCAGTCGGAGCGACAGCCGCACCTCCTCGACCCGGGCCGGCCGGTCCTCGGCCATCCGGTAGGTGACGGACACCCCCAGCCCGTCCCGGTCCACGCCGTGCCGGGTGAGGTACCGCCCGGCGTAGAAGGCCACGCAGGTGGCCAGCGACGCCACGAACAGCTCCGTCGGCGTCGGCGCCGTGTCGTCGCCGCCGGCCTCCGCCGGCTGGTCCACCCGCATCCGGTGCCCCCGCACCGCGAACTCGTACGCCTCGCCGGCCGTCCAGCCGACGTCCACGGTGCCGACCTGCCCGCTCATCCTCGTCGCCCCCTCGTCTCGCGCCGATTCCAGTCAACATCCGGCACGCGCGCCCGGCGACGTGCCGATCGGCCCCGATCGGGGGACCTTGAGCCCGGCGTGGAGGGTCCGGGCGGAATCACCGTACGTCGATCGACGGCAATTTCTCCGTCGTCGATCCTGTCCCGCCATCTGGTCGGCGGTCCCATTTCCGGCTCACCGAGGGTCGGCGCCGATCGCGTTACTGACCAGTAAGGACGCCCTTGAATACCGCCAATCGCCTGAGTTGCCGCCGATCGGGCCTTCGGGATCCAAGCTCTGAGATCAGGCCCGATCGGCGCAACTGGCACTCTTGCCATCAATGACAAACGTGTGACAACTTCGACGAGCCCGATCGGCCGAGCCTCACCGGCCGAACGGCTGCCCGGGGCTGCCCGAAAGGCTGCCCGTGCTCAGCTCCAGGAGGTATCCACATGCGACTCTCCGGGTCTCCGCGGCGTCACGCCACCGCCCTCACGGTGGCCGGCGCGCTGGTCGTCGGCTCACTGGCCGGCGCACCGGCGCACGCCGCACCCGGGACGTCCGCGTCCCCCGAACAGGCCACCGCGCTCGCCGCCGCACTCGGCGACCGCTCCGCCGGCACGTACGCCGAAGCCGGCGGCGCGATGGTGGTCACGGTGACCGACGACGCCGCGGCCCAGAAGGTCCGCGCGGCCGGCGCCACCCCCAAGCTCGTCACCCGAGGCGCGGACGACCTGGCCCGCGCCACCACCGCCCTCGAGAAGTCCGCCCGCATCCCCGGCACCGCCTGGTGGACCGACCCGGCCACCAACCAGGTCGTCGTCTCCGTCGACAGCACCGTCACCGGCGCGAAGCTGGACCGGGTGAACGCGGTGGCCCGCGCGCTCGACGGCACCGTCCGGATCGAGCGCGAGGCCGGCACGCTGAGCACCCGCGCCGCCGGTGGCGAGGCCATCTACGCCGAGGGCGGCGGACGCTGCTCGCTCGGCTTCAACGTGCGCAGCGGCTCGACGTACTACTTCCTGACCGCCGGGCACTGCACCGCCATCGCCGCCACCTGGTACGCCGACTCGGGGCAGAGCAGCCAGCTCGGCACCGGCGGCACCGGGAGCTTCCCGGGCAACGACTACGGCATCGTGCAGCACACGAACGCCGGCGCGGCCGAGGGCAGCGTCTCCCTCTACAACGGCGGCAAGCAGGCCATCACCGGCGCGGCGGACGCCTTCGTCGGGCAGTCGGTGCAGCGCTCGGGCAGCACCACCGGCCTGCACGGCGGCACGGTGGAGGCGCTCGACGCCACGGTGAACTACGCCGAGGGCAGCGTCTCCGGCCTGATCCGCACCACGGTCTGCGCCGAGCCGGGCGACAGCGGCGGCTCGCTGTTCAGCGGCAGCAGCGCGGTCGGCCTGACCTCCGGCGGCAACGGTGACTGTTCGTCGGGCGGAACGACCTACTTCCAGCCGGTCACCGAGGCGCTGAGCGTCTACGGCGTGGACCTCGTCTGAGCCGAACCGCGCACGGGACGGGCCACCGGGTAACCGGTGGCCCGTCTTCGCGTGCGCTGGTCATGTTCTGGCGGCCCGGGCCAGGACGTTTGCCGAAACGGCAAGGAACCTTGCCGCGGGCCTCCGACCGGCGCACGATGGCGGTGCCGGGACGGGAGCGCCCGGCGGCGAAGGAGGCACGCATGACCGCGCACCAGCACGGGCACCACGAGAACCCGCCGGCGGACACCGACCCCGCCCGGTTCTGGGACGAGCGCTACAGCCAGTCGGACCGGATCTGGAGCGGCCGGGTGAACCCGGTCCTCGCCGAGGTGGCCGCCGACCTGTCGCCCGGCACCGTGCTCGACCTGGGCTCCGGCGAGGGTGGCGACGCGATCTGGCTGGCCGCGCGGGGCTGGCGGGTCACCGCCGTGGACGTCTCGTCCGTCGCGCTGGACCGCCTCGCGGCGGAGGCCGAGCGGGCCGGCGTGGCGGAACGGATCACCACCCTCCGGCACGACGTGACCCAGGGCTTTCCGCCCGGCCGGTTCGACCTGGTGTCGGCGCAGTTCTTCCAGTCGCCGCTGGTCCTGCCCCGAGAGAAGGTGCTGCCCCCGGCCGCGGCGGCGGTCGCGCCCGGTGGCCGGCTGCTCGTCGTCGAGCACGGCGCGCCGCCGCCGTGGTCCGGTCTCGACCCGGACGACCCGCGCTTCGCCACCCCGGAGGAGATCCTGGCCGCCGTGGACCTCGACGCGGACGGCTGGGAGATCGAGCGGCTGGGCGCGGCGCACCGCACCGCCACCCACGACGGTCACACGGGCGAGCTGGTCGACCACGTCGTCCTGGTCCGTCGGCGCTGACCGCCCGACCGTCCGGCCGGGCCCGACGCCGCGCCGTCCCGGCGGGGAACCGTCACGCCCGTGCCGGCGGACGGGGTCGGGTCAGCAGCAGGACCAGCAGGCCGCCGGCGCACAATGCCGTGCTCATCCCGTACGCCCAGCGGTAGCCGACCTGCGCCGCGATCCCGAGCAGCGGACCGGCGAGCATGGCGCCGATCGGGAACGAGTTGGTGAACAGCGTGGTCGCCCGACCGGGTTGGCCGGGCAGCAGATCCTGCACGTAGGTGATGGCGACGCCCGACACCGCGGCGATGAACATCGCGTTGACCGGCTGCGCCAGCAGCAGCACCGTGACGGTCGGGGCCGCGGCGGCGACCGCGTAGTAGGCGACGCCGCAACCGGCGCCGAGCAGGATCAGCGTCCGCAGCCGGACCCGCGCGGTCAGCACGCCCAACCCGAGCATCAGCGGGATCTCCAACGCCGCGCACAGGCCCAGCACGAGCCCGGCGTCAGCCGGCTCGCCGCCCAGGTCCCGGCCGATGAACAGCGGCATCGCCTGCACACCGAGCGTCATCGGGCACTGCACCAGGACGAAGGCGACCACGGTGAACGCCAGCCGCCACCGCGACGCGCCGGGCGCCGCGACGCCGGGGACGTCGGCCGCCGGTCGGGCCGGGACGGGCAGCTCCTCCAACCGGAACGCGGCCAGCAGCGCCGCCGCCGCGTACAGGCCGGCCGCGACGCCGTAGACCAGCCGGAAACCGCCGACGGAGAGCAGGACCGCGGCCAACGCCGGGCCGGCCACCCAGGCCAGCGAGAACACGGTACGCAGCACGCTGATGCCCAGGGCGGCCCGGCCCGGACTGTCCCGGTCGAGGAGCTGGCGGGCGTAGGCGAACGACTGCGGGAACAGCGAGTTGGCCAACGCGACGGCGGTCGCGGTCAGCCCCAGCAGGACCCAGTAGTCCCGCACGACCGCGGTCAGGCCGGCGCCCACCATCCCGGCCAGCGCCGCGCCGACGAGCAGCCGGCGACGGATCGGCCGCCGGTCCGACAGGCGGCCGACCAGCGTGGAGATCGTGACGCCGGAGAGCGGCGCGACGACCAGGAACACGGTCACCCGCAGCGGATCCGCGCCGACCTCGCTGTCGAGGAACAGCGACAGGAATGGGAGCACCACGGCGACGGACAGGCCGACGCTGAGGAACATCAGCGCCAGCGGGAGCAGCCGGAGGCGGCCGGCGCGCGCCGCCGGCCTGGTGTCCACAGCCATGCGGCGGACTGTACGCCGCACCGGTGACAGCCCTCTCCGCACGCGACCCGCACGGCGCCCTTACCGTCCTCGAACATGCCCCGGCTAGCGTCGACGCACATGACGGAACGGGAAGCGGTGGCACACCTGCTGCGGCGGGCGACGTTCGGGCCGACCGCCGACGAGGTGGACGCCGCTGAACGGGCCGGCTTCGCCGCCACGCTCGACCGGCTGCTCGACCCCGGCGGGGCGGACCGGGGCGCGGCGGCCACCCCGACACCCGATCTCGGCCCGGACCCGGCGGCGGCGCTCGACAAGGCAGCCACGCGCGAGCAGCGTCAGCAGGCCAACCGCCGGCGCCGCGAACAGGCGACCGCGCTCACCGACTGGTGGCTGGCGCGGATGGTCGCCGCCGAGCACCAGTGCGACGAGAAACTGCTGTTCTTCTGGCACGGGCACTGGGCGACCAGCGTGCAGAAGGTGCGCTCCGCGCCGCTGATGCTGCGCCAGCTCGACACGCTGCGCCGGCTCGGCCGTGGTCCGCTCGGCCCGCTGGTGGACGCCATGGTGCGCGACCCGGCGTTGATCCTCTGGCTCGACGGGCAGCAGAACACCCGGCGGGCGCCGAACGAGAACCTGGCCCGGGAACTGATGGAGCTGTTCACGCTCGGCATCGGCGGAGGCTACGAGGAGACCGACGTGAAGGAGGGCGCGCGGGCGTTGACCGGGTGGACGGTCGACCGGCGGACCGGGGTCGCCCGCTTCGTGCCCCGTCGGCACGACCCGGGCCGCAAGACGATCCTCGGCCGCAGCGCCGCCTTCGACGCCGGCTCCTACGCCGCCCTGCTCGCCGGCCGCCCGGAGACCGCCCGGTTCGTCGCCGGCCGGCTCTGGTTCCGCTACGCCGGCGCCCAGGTGCCCGCCCCGGCGGACCTCGCCGGCCCGGACACCGTCGGCACCCTGCGCCGGATCCTCACCGCCCCGGCGTTCGCGCAGACCCGGGACACGCTGGTCAAGCAGCCCGTCGAGTGGTTGGTCGGCGCGGCCCGGCAGCTCGGTGTCCGGCCGTCGGCGCTGCCCGAGGCGGGGCGGCGCCGGCTCCTGGCCGGGCTGAACGCCCTGGACCAGGTGCCGCTGCGTCCGCCGAGCGTCGGTGGCTGGCCGGCCGGCACGGCGTGGCTGACCACATCGTCCCTGCAGGCCCGGCTACGGGTGGCCGACCACCTGGCCGCCGTCGCCGATCCGGCGGTGCTGGCCCGGCTCACCGCCGCGCCGCCGGCCGGTCGGCCCGAGGCGATGGCCCGCCTGCTGGTGGTCGACCGGTGGAGCGACCGCACCCGGTCCGCCCTGGCCCCGCTGGCCGGACAACCGCGCCGGCTGCTGGTGGCCGGTCTGGTCAGCCCCGAGTACGCGGTCAGTTGAGAGGAGCGATCCATGGACGTCCTGACCCGACGGCGGTTCCTGGTGGCCAGCGGCGTGGTCGGTGCGACCGCCCTGGCCGGCGGCGCCGCCGCGTACCGCCTGAACGACCTGCTCGCCACCGCCGGCGACCGGGATCCCGAGGCCCGCACGCTGGTCCTGGTGACGTTGTACGGCGGCAACGACGGCCTGAACACGGTCGTCCCGTACGCCGACCCCGCCTACCGGGACGCGCGACCCGACCTGGCGTACGCCGCCGAGGACGTGCTGCGGCTCGACGACGGCTTCGGACTCAACCCGGCGCTTCCCGGCCTGCACCGCGCCTACGGCGCGGGCCGGCTCGCGGTGGTGCGGGGCGTCGGCTACCCGAAGCCCGACCGCAGCCACTTCCGGTCCATGGACATCTGGCAGACCGCCCAGCCGGACCGGCCCGGCACCACCGGCTGGCTCGGCCGTTGGCTGGACCGGGCCGGCGGCGATCCCCGGCTCGCCGTCTCGTTCGAGCCCGCCCTGCCGCCCCTGCTGGCCGGGGAACGCGGGGCCGGGGCGTCGGTGCCGGTGCCGGACCGGGAGACCGCCCCGCAGCTCGGCGCGGAGACGCTCACCGCGCTCGCCGCCGCCGCGCCGGACGACTCGCCCGCCCGGGCCCGCGCCGCGGCCTGCTTCGCCGACCTGCGCGCGGTGGACGCGATGGTCGCTCAGGTGCGTGCCGCGCCGGCGGGGGAGGAGGCCGAGGACGACGGGGAGAGCGCGCCGGCCACCGCCACCGGTGGCGCCCGGGTCTCCCTGGACGCGCAGCTCGACCTGGTCGCCCGGTGCGTCGAGGCCGACGTGACCACGCGGGTGTTCTCCGTCTCGCTCGGCGGCTTCGACACCCACGCCGACGAGAAGCAGCTCCAGCAGGTGCTCCTCGGGCAGCTCGACGGCGCCCTGACCCGCTTCGCCGACCGGATGGCCCGCACCGAGGCGGGGCGGAAGGTGGTGGTGGCGGTCTACTCGGAGTTCGGCCGCCGGGTACGGGCCAACGCCTCCGACGGCACCGACCACGGCACCGCCTCGAACGTGCTGCTGCTCGGCGCGCCGGTCGACGGCGGCCTGTACGGCGAGCCGCCCAGCCTGACCGACCTCGACGACGGCGACCTGAAGCACACCACCGACTTCCGGGACGTCTACGCCACCGTGCTGGAGCGGGTGCTGGACACCGACCCGGGCGCGGTCCTGGGCGACTGGCGGGGGCGGCTCACCGGCGTGCTCTGACCTCGCGCCCGATCACCCGACGGCGGTGGGGGAGGGGGGTGCGCTGCCGCCGCGCGGCCCCTCGGCGGTCATCAGCCGGACGATCTCCGCCCGGTCGGCCGCCGACGGCAGCCCCCACTCCGGCCGGTAGCCGTACACCTGGTCCAGCGGGGTGGAGGCGGTGCGGCCGTCCAGGATCTCGACGGCGTCGGTGCCGATCAGCCCGGGATGCTCGACGCCGCACGCCTCCGCGACCTTGACCAGGTCGCGACGCAGGGTGCGGATGTAGTTGGCGGCCCGCACCGACTTGCGGGCCGGGTCCAGCCCTCGCGCCAGCCAGGCGTTCTGGGTGGCGACGCCGGTGGGGCAGGTGTCGGTGTGGCACTTCTGCGCCTGGATGCAGCCGATCGCCAGCATGGCCTCCCGGCCGACGTTGACCATGTCGGCGCCGAGCGCGAACGCCACCACCGCGTTGTCCGGCAGGCCGAGCTTGCCGGCGCCGACGAACACCACCTGCTCGTGCAGGTCTCGCTCGGCGAAGGTCCGGTAGACCCGGGAGAAGCCCTGCTGGAACGGCAACGAGACCGAGTCGCTGAAGATCAGCGGGGCGGCGCCGGTGCCGCCCTCGCCGCCGTCGACGGTCACGAAGTCCACGCCCCGGCCGGTGTCCCGCATCAGCGTGGCCAGCTCCTCCCAGAAGCCCAGGTCACCGACGGCGGACTTGATGCCCACCGGCAGGCCGGTCTCGGCGGCGAGCAGCTCCACCCAGTCCAGCAGGCTGTCGCAGTCGGAGAACTCGGCGTGCCGGGACGGGCTGACGCAGTCCTGGCCCTGGGGGATGCCCCGGGTGGCGGCGATCTCGGCGGAGACCTTCGCCGCCGGCAGCAGGCCGCCGAGGCTGGGCTTCGCGCCCTGGCTGAGCTTGATCTCCAGCGCCCGCACCGGCGCGCCGGCGACCAGGTCCTTGAGCCGGTCCAGGCTGAACCGGCCGCGTTCGTCCCGGCAGCCGAAGTAGGCGGTGCCCAGCTGGAAGACCAGCTCGCCGCCCTTGCGGTGGTGGGGCGACAGCCCACCCTCGCCGGTGTTCTGCAGGCAGCCGGCCAGCGCGGCGCCCCGGTTGAGCGCCTCCACCGCGTTGCCGGAGAGTGAGCCGAAACTCATCCCGGAGATGTTGACCACCGACTCCGGACGGAAGGCGCCCGGCCGGCCGCGCGCCGCGCCCAGCACCTTGGCGCAGGGCAACGTCACGTCGTGCCCGGCGCCCGGGGCCGACGGTGGCACGGCCCGGCCGAACGTCCGGTGCTTGATGATCGGATAGCCGGCCGTGTGCTCGATGTCGTTGTCGGTGCCGAACCCGAAGTAGTTGTTCTCCTGCTTCGCCGAGGCGTACACCCAGCGCCGCTGGTCGCGGGTGAAGGGCCGCTCCTCGTCGTTGCCGGCCACGACGTACTGGCGCAGCTCCGGCCCGATCGACTCGATCAGGTAGCGGGCGTGCCCGAGGACGGGGAAGTTGCGCCGCAGCGCGTGGTCACGTTGCAGCAGGTCGCGCGCGGCGATCGCGGCCACGGCGGCGACGGCGGCGGGTACGGCTCTCCTGGCCCAGCTCATCCCGCCACTCTTTCCGCCACGGCCACCGGTCAAACTCCGTGGAACCCGGGCGGCGCGCGCGGTGTCATGACGGTGGACCGAGGTGGAGGTCGCCCTGGACGACGACATCGTCACCCGCGTGCGCGCCGGTGACCGGGAGGCGTACGACCTCCTGGTCGCCCGGCACACCGCGTCCGCGTACCGGACCGCGCTGCTGCTCGGGGCCGGTCCGGACGCCGAGGACGTGGTCCAGGAGGCGTTCGTGAAGGCGTACCGGAAGCTGTCCCGGTACCGGGGCGAGGCGTCGTTCCGGTCGTGGCTGCTGGCCATCGTGGCCAACGAGAGCCGGAACCTGCACCGGTCGCGTACCCGGCGGCACGGGCTGACGCTGCGCGCGGCGACGGCCGGCCCGACGACGGACACCACCACCGACGACGGCCTCGACGCGGTGCTCGCCGCCGAGCGACGGGCCGCGCTGGTGGACGCGCTGCGCCGCCTGCCGGCGCGCGACCGCGAGGTGATCGTCTGCCGCTACCTGCTCGACCTCGGCGAGGAGGAGACCGTGACCGTGCTGGGGCTCCCCCGGGGCACGGTGAAGTCGCGGACCCACCGGGCGCTGGCGAAGCTGCGCGGCCTGCTCGACCGCGAGGTGGTGCGTCGTGGATGACCTGGAGCGGGAGCTGCGCGACCTGGCCGCGTGGCTGGAGCCGGCCGGGTCGCCGGACGTGACCGCCCGGGTCCGCGCCCGCCTCGCCGAGCCGGCGCCGCGACGCCGGTGGCGGTACCGGGTGGCCGCCGCGCTCGCCGTCCTGCTCGTGGTGGCGCTGCCGCCGGGGCGGGCCGCCCTGGCCGACGCGGTGGCCGGGCTGCTGCGCTTCGCCGGCGTGGTCGTCGACACGTCGTCCACGCCACCGCCCCCCGGCGGCGCCCCGTCGCCGCCGCCGGGGCAGCGCCCGGTCACGCTGGTCGAGGCGCAGCGGCAGGTCCGCTTCCCGATCCGGGTGCCGGCCCGGCTCGGCGCACCGGAGCGGGTGCTGGTGGCCGACCCGGACGACGCCGGCGGCCACCGGGTCGCGAGCCTGCTCTGGCGGGGCGGCGCGCTGCGGCTGGACGCCTTCGACGGCGCGCTCGACCCCGTGTTCCACAAGCAGGCGGCCGGGGCGGACGTCACGTTCACCCAGGTGCGCGGCGACTTCGCGATCTGGGTCGGCGGCCCGCACGCGCTCGCGTACGTGGACCGGGGCGGGACGGTGCGGGTGGCCACCGCGCGCCTGTCCGCGGCGACGCTGATCTGGCAGCACGCCGGGGTGAGCTACCGGCTGGAGGGCGACCTCGGGCGGGACGAGGCGATCGGGATCGCGGGCTCGCTGGGCTGAGGCGGGAACCTTCCGGGCGCGGCCGGTGTCCTGCTGGCGAGGTTCGTCGTCGATCGGGGGTGCGGGATGTCGCGTCCGGGCCGGGTCCTGGTGGTGTCGGTGGTGGTGCTGGCCGGCTGCACGACCGCGGGGCCGCCGGACCCGCCGCGGTCGGCCGTCGCCTCCTCCGCGTCGACGGGCTGTTTCTCCCGGGTGGACACCGGCCCGCTGCCGGAGTGGGCGGACGCCGGCTTCACCGGCGACACCCGGGTGCCGCACGTGCTCGGCGCCCGGGGTGACATCGTCGCGGTCCTGTTCGGGCATCCGCTCACCCACGGCCGCGGCGACGGGCCGGCAAACAAGGTCCTCTGGGTGGCGCGCCCGGCGCCGGGCGCGACCGACCCGGCGACGTCCGCCACCCTGGTGATCACCGCGACCCGGGACGGCACCGCCACCCGGGTCACGCGCGAGGTGGCCGGCGGGCCCGGACCGTCCATTCTCGACCTGCCGGCGCCCGGGTGCTGGCACCTGCGGTTGGACTGGTCCGGCCGGGTCGACACCCTGGACCTCACCTACCGCTCCGCGGCCGGCTGACCCGGGCATGGTCGCGCCCGGCGCGGGTAACGCCCGGGCATGGCGAAGTACACCAGGCCCGAGCTGCGGGAACGGCTCAAGGATGAGATCAGGGCCTCCGACAAGGGTGGGCGGCCGGGGCAGTGGTCCGCCCGCAAGTCGCAGCTGCTGACGAACGAGTACAAGAAGCGCGGTGGGGGCTTCGAGGGACCGAAGGACGAGCGGCAGCGCTCGCTGCAACGCTGGGGCGGCGAGCAGTGGCAGACCCGGTCGGGGGAGACCCGCGCGCGCAAGGACGGCGAAACTCGCCGTTACCTGCCGAAACAGGCCTGGGAGGAGCTGTCGGAGAAGGAGCGGCAGGCGACCGACACCCGCAAGCGGCGGGCGTCGCGCTCCGGCCGGCAGTACGTGTCGAACACCGGCCCGGCGAAGCGGGCCCGCCGGGACGCGACGGCGGCGGAGCAGGTGAACGAGCTGCCGGTGGCCGAGGCGGTCAAGCTCGTGCGGGGCCTCGACACGCGTCAGCTGAACGCGGCGTTGCGCCGGGAACGCGGGGGCAAGGCCCGCAAGACGCTGATCGGACGCCTGGAGTCGGAACTCGGCCGGCGCCGCGCGGCCTGAGCAGGACGGCGTGGCCCGGCGCGGCCTCCCCGCGCCGGGCCACCTCGGTCAGCCCGCCGCGCAGGTGGGCGTGCCGGAGGGGGCCGTACCGGTCCCCTGGAAGCCGAACTCGGTGCTGCCGCCGGCACCGACCTGGCCGTTGTAGGCGACGTTGCGGAACGTCACCGCGCCGCTGGCGCCGCTGGCCTGGGCGCTCCACGTGTTGGTGACCGTCGAGCCCGACGGCACGGTGAGCGTCACCGTCCACCCGTTGAGCGCGTTCGCGCCGGCGGTGACGCGGACGGTGGTGACGAACCCGCCGGGCCACTGGTTCGTGGTGAGCGACGCGGTGCACCCGCCGCCGGTGGGCGGGGGAGTCGTGGGCGGCGCGGTGGTGGGCGGCGTGGTCGTCGGCGGCGGCGTGCTCGGGGGCGTGGTGGTCGGCGGCGTCGTCGTGGGCGGCGGGGTGCCGCCGGCGTTGAGCGCGTCGAGCGCGGCGGTGTAGGCCGCCTTCTTGTTGCCGTTGCCGTCGAAGAGCAGCGGGGTGCCGCCGGCGCGCCAGGAGTCGCTGTCCCGGATCCCCCAGACGGTGATGCCGGTGCACCGCGACACCGCCAGGCAGTCCTTGACCACGTTGGCGTACGTGGTGGCCTGGGCGCTGCCCGAACCCTCGATGTCGAGTTCGGTGATCTGCACGTCGACGCCGAGGGCGGCGAAGTTCTGCAACGTGGTGCGGTAGTTGCTCGGGTACGGCGAGCCGCTGTTGAAGTGCGACTGCAGGCCGACGCAGTCGATCGGCACGCCCCGGGCCTTGAAGTCCTTGACCAGGTTGTAGACGCCCTGGGTCTTGGCCCAGCTCCAGTTGTCGGTGTTGTAGTCGTTGTAGCAGAGCTTGGCGCCCGGGTCGGCGGCGCGCGCGGTGCGGAACGCCACCTCGATCCAGTCGTTGCCGGTGCGCTGGAGATTGGAGTCGCGGCGGCCGCCGCTGCCGTCGTCGAACGCCTCGTTGACCACGTCCCAGGCGTAGATCTTGCCCTTGTAGTGGGTGGCGACCTGGGTGATGTGGTTGACCATCGCCTGGCGCAGCGCGCTGCCGGACAGGTTCTGCGCCCAGCCGGGCTGCTGCGAGTGCCAGGCCAGCGCGTGGCCGCGTACCCGCATGCCGTTGGCCTGGGCGTGCGCGACGATCCGGTCGGCATTGGCGTAGCTGAACTGGCCCTGGGACGGCTCGGTGGCGTCCCACTTCATCTCGTTCTCGGGGGTGACCATGGTGAACTCGCGGTTCAGGATGCCGACGTATGTGCCGTCCGACAGCTTGTTCGCGGCCACCGCGGTGCCGAAGTAGCGGCCCTGTTCCGCCGCCGCCGCGCCCAGGGTGGTCCCGGCGCTGGCGCTGGTCGCCACCGCGACCGTGGCCGCGACCAGCGCGGCGCCGACGGCGGCCGACAGCAGGGCGGCACGCGGCCGGTATCGGGCGGTCGGGCTCCCGCTGCCGCGGGCGAGCACCTTGTCCATCACGAAGCCTTTCTCACGGGTGGTGGATGAGGAGCCCGCTCCGACGACTTGCCCGCCACGGCGCCGGCGCGGCGCGGCTGCCCGGGGCCGCGCGTGCCGGGGTGCGTTCCCCGCCACCGTGAGTCGGTCGGAGGCCGCTCCCGCGGGAGGGCTCCATTCGCGACCGTCATTCTCCGCATCGGGCCGCAACAACGTCAACGATTTCCGGAAGGTCGCGGCGGGGCCCGCCGGAGGATCGGCCCCGCCGCGACGCTCGGGATGCGCTACCGGCGCGGCTGCTGCGGGACGCGGGGCAGCACGAACGGCGGGCCGGAGAAGATGAGGTCGGCCTTCATCTCCTGGTACGCGCGCTTGGGCCGGTAGTTCTCGTCGTACGCGGTGGCCAGCCCCTCCGGCGGGTTCTCGAACCAGTCCGGCACCCAGGAGTGCCGGTCGGTGAAGCCCCAGAGCGTGAACGACAGGCAGTGCCGCTCGGCCAGGCAGGCGCGCAGCAACGTGCTGAAGTTCGCCGCGGACGCCTGCAACCGCGGGTTGATCTCGGCGGAGTCACCCGCCTGGACCCCGGCGGTGAGCTGGCTGCGCACGTCGACCTCGGTGAACGCGGTGGCCAGCCCCAGGCCGGCGAACCTGCGCAGCGCTGCGGCGACCTGGAGGGTGTCGTAGTTGCCGTACTGGGTGCCCAGGTGCCCCTGGCTGCCGACCCCGTCGATCGGCACCCCTCGGGCCCGCAGGTCACGGGCCATCTCGTAGACGAACTGCGTCTTGTCGTCGGCCGGGTTGCCGGAGCCGAACGCCTCGATGTTGTAGTCGTTGTAGAACAGCAGCGCCTTCGGGTCGGCGGCCCGGGCCCAGCGGAACGCGTCAGCGATGTAGCCGGGACCGAGGTTCTCCGCCCAGAAGCCCTTGTAGTGCAGCGTGGACGGGGTGTCCCAGGGGTCGCTGACCGCCTCGTTCACCACGTCCCACTGCCAGATCCGGCCCTTGAAGTGGCGCACCACCGCGGTGATGTGGTCGCGCAGGATCCGGCGCAGCTCGGCCTTGTCGATCGAGCCGTCCGCGACCCCGTCGGTGAGCCAGGCCGGCAGCTGGTTGTGCCAGACCAGCACGTGGCCGCGGACCCGCTGGCCGTGCTGGCGGGCGAAGTCGACCAGCTGGTCGGCCGGTGTCCAGTTGTAGGTTCCCCGGGTCGGCTCCAGGCTCTCCCACTTCATCGCGTTCTCGGCGGTGACCGTGGAGAACTCGGACCCGGCCAGCTCGCGGTAGCGCGGGTCGGCGGGGTCGGCGAGCGCGTCCATGTCCACCGCGGTGCCGATGTACAGGCCGTGCCGCTGGGCGAGCGCGCGCAGGCTCTGCGCGGCCGGATCGTAGGGGCGGCCGGCGGTGGCGGGGGCGACGTTGAGGGCGGCGACGGTGGCCACGGCGACCGCGCCGGCGACGATCCAGCGTCTCAGCTTCATGGTCGTTCCTTCCGGAGGGACGGTTCCGAAACTTCCGGGATACTTCCGAAAGTGATCCGGAACACTACGGACGTCGATGTCGGTCGTCAACCGTCCCTCCGGGACGCTCACTCCTGCCGGTAGGTGGCGTGGTCGAAGTCGGCGTACCCGCCGTCGCCCCCGAGGTCCTGCACCCAGAGGCCGAGGAACGCGCCGGTGAAGCCCCAGGCGGCCGGCTCGCCGTCGACGACGAGGGCGGCGTGCTCGTCGGAGAGGATCGTCGCGTCCAGGTCGACCGGCAGGTCCCGCCAGCCGTCACCCAGGTCGTACCCGACGTGGACCACCGGCCCGTCGAACCGCGCCCGCAGCCCGACCCGCGCGCCGTCGCCGGCGTCCACGGTGAGCTCCGGATACGCGGTCCGCCGGCCCCGGTCGCAGCTCAGCAGCTCGAGCACCCGGCGGCCGTCGTCGGCCCGGGTGAGGTAGAGGTGATGCCAGTTGGTCGTGTTGTAGTACGCGGTGACGCCGGCCAGCTGCCGGTGGTCGGCCGGGTCGAACTCGACGACGGTCTCCAGCACGCACCGCTCGGCGCCGACCCGGCGGGCGACCAGGCTCGGCGTCTGCCGGCCCACCGGGGACTGCCCGCCGTGCAGCCGCAGGTACGACGGGCGCGCCGTCAGGTCCAGCCACTCCTCGCCGGCCGGACGGCGCAGCGTCGACCAGCGGGCGGACAGCGTGGGCCCGTCGAAGTGGTCGGTGGCCGGCTCGTCCGGCCAGGGGTGCGCGGGCAATTCCGGGGCCGGGACGGTGTCGGCCGGCACCCGACCGGGCACGGCCGGCCACTGCCCGGCCGGCCAGTCGACCCGCTGGATCGCGGTCTCCCGCCCGAGGACGCAGTTGCCCAGCGGGGAGTAGGGGCGGGCCACCAGGTGGGCGAGGTACCAGTCGCCCTGCTGCGTCTCGACCAGGCACCCGTGGCCCGCCTTCTGCAGTCGCAGGTCCGGCCGGCCGGCGGAGGTGAGCAGCGGTCCCCTCGGGTCGGCCAGGTACGGGCCGAACAGGTGGCGGGAGCGGGCGACCGTGACCTGGTGCTCCCAACTGGTCCCGCCCTCGGCCGTGACCAGCCAGTACCAGCCGTCGCGCCGGTAGAGGTGCGGACCCTCGGTCAGCCCGGCCGAGGTGCCGTGGAAGATGATCCTCGCCTCGCCGACCAGCCGTCGTCGCTCGCGGTCGTAGCGCTGGATCTCGATCCCGCCGAAGCGGTCCCGGCCCGGCCGCCAGTCCGCGCTCAGGCTCAGCAGCCAGGTGCTGCCGTCGGTGTCGTGGAACAGCGCCGCGTCGAAGCCGTGCGCGTGCAGCTTCACCGGGTCCGACCAGGGCCCGCCGATGTCCGGGGCGGTGATCAGGTAGTTCTGTGGGTCCCAGTAGCCGCTGGCGAAGCTGGCGACGTCGCTGTAGACGAGGTGGAACAACCCGTCGTGCCAGGTCAGGTCCGGCGCCCACACCCCGTTGGAGTCCCCGCAGCCCCGCAGGTCCAGCAGCCGGCGCTCGGTGACGATCCCGCCGAGCGGGCGCCAGTGCACCAGGTCGCGGGAGTGATGGATCCCGACCCCCGGATACCACTCGAAGGTCGAGGTGGCCAGGTAGTAGTCGTCGCCCACGCGCAGGATCGAGGGATCCGGGTGGAACCCGGTGAGGACCGGGTTGCGGATCGACCGGGTGACGGCGGGCAGGGGGGCGATCTCGGTCGACATCGGCGACTCCTCGGGCTCGGTCCACTGACGACGTTCCGGAACTTCCGCTCCGGACAGTGCGGAGTTGCGGCCCACCGTATCGGCTCGACGCGGCTGTGGGGGAGCCTTGACCGGGGCACAGACGGGTCGTAACCTACCGGCCAATGCCGGAAACCATTCCGCTCCATCGCTGAAAGTTCCGGAGATCCCGTGTCCGACAAGGTCACCATCGCGACAATCGCACGCCTGGCCGGCGTCTCGGTGCCGACGGTCTCGCGGGTGGTCAACGGCCGCTCCGACGTCTCCCCGCAGACGCGGGAGCGGATCGAGCAGCTGCTCGCGCGGCACGGCTACCGCCGCCGTCCGCCGAGCATGCGGGCCAGCTCCGGCCTGATCGACCTGGTCTTCAACGACCTGGACAGCCCGTGGGCGGTCGAGATCATCCGGGGGGTCGAGGACGTCGCGCACGCGGCCGGCATCGGCACCGTGGTGTCCGCCATCCACCGGCGTACCTCGTCGGCGCGGCAGTGGCTGCACAACCTGCGGGTCCGCTCGACCGAGGGCGTCATCTTCGTGACCTCGACGCTGGAGGCGCCGCTGCAGGCGGAGCTGAGCCGGCTCAACCTCCCGGTCGTCATCGTCGACCCGGCCGGCGTGCCGCCGCAGGAGGCGCCGGCGATCGGCGCGACCAACTGGGTCGGCAGCCTGCGGGCCACCGAGTACCTGCTCGGTCTCGGCCACCGGCGGATCGGGTTCATCGGTGGACCGGCGCACCTGATGTGCAGCCGGGCCCGCCTGGACGGCTACCGGGCGGCCCTGGAGGCCGCCGGTCTCGGGGTGGACGACGAGCTGATCCGCCCGGGCAACTTCTACCACGAGGCCGGTTTCACCGGGGGCGAGCGGCTGCTGGCCCTGCCGGATCCGCCCACCGCGATCTTCGCCGCCAGCGACCAGATGGCCCTCGGCGCCTACGAGGCGGTACGCCGGCGCGGCCTGCGGGTGCCGGACGACGTCAGCGTGGTGGGCTTCGACGACCTGCCGGAGGCGCGGTGGTGCTCCCCGCCGCTGACCACCGTGCGCCAGCCGCTCGCCGAGATGGGGATGCTGGCCGCCCGCACGGTCCTGCGGCTGGCCCGGGGTGAGCGGACCGAGAGCCGGCGGGTGGAGCTGACCACCGAGCTGGTGGTGCGCGACAGCGCCGCCCGCCCGCCCGAGTGAGCAGCGGTGGCCTCAGCGCAGGGGTCGGCAGGACGCCCGGACCACCAGCTCGGTGGGGAGCCGGATGTGCGTGTCGCGTTCCACGCCCGCGATCAGGTCGATCAGCAGGCGCAGCGACTCCGCGCCCATGCGTTGCAGCGGTTGCCGGATCGTCGTCAGCGGCGGGTCGACCAACGCGGACTCCGGGACGTTGTCGAAGCCGATCACCGACAGGTCGTCCGGCACGGTCAGGCCCGCGCCGCGGGCCACGTCCAGCGTCGAGATCGCCGAGAGGTCGTTGCCCGCGAAGATCGCCGTCGGCCGGTCGGGGAGCGCCAGCAGCTCGGCCGCGGTGCTCGCGGCGCTCTCGATGCGGAAGCCGCCGACGCGCACGAGCCGCTCGTCCACCGCCACCCCGGCGTCGGCCATGGCCCGGCGGAATCCGGCCTCCCGCAGCCGCGCCGACTCCAGGTCGGGGCGTCCGCTGATGTGCCCGATGCGGCGGTGGCCGAGGGAGAGCAGGTAGTTCGTGGCGAGGACGGCGCCGGCGAAGTTGTCCGAGTCGACGGTGGGCAGGCCGGACGGCCCGGTGTGCGGGTCGACGGCCACCACGTGGAAGCCGTGCTTGGTCTCCACCACGGTCGGTGTCACGATCACCGCGCCGTCGATGAGCGTCCCGGACAGGCGGGCCAGGGACCGGCGTTCCCAGCCGATGGCCGCGCCCTCGCCGTCGCCGCTGGAATAGGCCAGCAGTTGGTAGCCGCTGCCGGCGACCTCCCGGGACGCGCCCTTGAGCAGTTCGGTCGAGAACGGCTCGAACTCGGCGACCAGAATGCCCAGCACGTTGGTGCGGTGGCTGCGCAGGCTCTGCGCGCCGAGGTCGGCCTCGTACCCGAGGTCGTGGATGACCTGCTGCACGCGTTCGACGGTGGCCTGGGCGACGCCGTACCTGCCATTCACAACCTTCGATACCGTTGCCACCGAGACGCCGGCGGTACGTGCCACGTCCGACATCTTGACGCGCTCCGGGAACACCACGCCGACGATGATAGAGGGCTCGCCCGCCCGCGTCGCTACGGTTTCGAAAACGTTATCGATACCGATTGACATCGAGTTACGTGGCTGTAACACTCCCCGGCAGGTAACCCGACTACGTGGTCGAGGAGACATTCATGGCGATGAAGCGCCGTGCGGCTGCCGTGCTGGCACTGCTTGTGACAACCGCCCTGGTCGCCACCGGATGCAACGGCGGTGGCGACGACGAGACGGACGCGGGAAGTGAGCTGTACAAGAACCCGGTGACGCTCACCTGGTGGCACAACGCCTCCCAGGACGGCCCCGGCAAGACGTACTGGGAGAAGGTCGCCAAGGACTTCTCCGCGCTCCACCCGACCGTCAAGATCGAGATCGAGGCGATCGAGACCAACCAGCTCCAGCGCACCCGGCTGCCCGCCGCGCTGCTGAGCAACGACCCGCCGGACGTGTTCCAGGCCTGGGGCGGCGGCGAGATGCGCGAGCAGGTCGAGGCCGACTACCTCAAGGACATCACCGACCAGGTGAAGGGCGAGGTGGCCGACATCGGTAGCGCCGCCGAGATCTGGCAGGTGAACGGCAAGCAGTACGGCCTGCCGTACCGGATGGGCATCGAGGGCGTCTGGTACAACAAGGACATGTTCGCCAAGGCGGGCATCACGGCGCCGCCGACCACCTTCGAGGAACTCAACGCGGCGGTCACCAAGCTCAAGGCGACCAACGTGGTCCCGATCGCCCTCGGCGCCGGCGACAAGTGGCCCGCCGCGCACTGGTGGTACAACTTCGCGCTGCGTGCCTGCTCGGTCGACACCCTGAAGAAGGCCACCACCGACCGGACCTTCGACGACCCGTGCTTCGTCAAGGCCGGCCAGGACCTGAAGGCGTTCATCGACACCAAGCCGTTCCAGAACAACTTCATCGCCACGCCGGGCCAGAACGACCCGACCAGCGCCAACGGCCTGCTCGCCAACGGCAAGGCCGCGATGGAGCTGATGGGCGACTGGAACCGCGGCACCCTGGACACCGTCGCCACCGACAAGGCGGCCCTGGGCAAGTTCCTCGGCTGGTTCCCGGTGCCGGCGATCTCCGGCTCCGCCGGTGACCCGAAGGCCGCCCTGGGCGGCGGCGACGGCTTCGCCTGCGCCAAGAACGCCCCGGCCGAGTGCGTCGAGTTCCTCAAGTACCTCGTCAGCCCTGAGGTGCAGAAGGGCTACGCCGCCACCGGCACCGGCCTGCCGGTCGCCAAGGGCGCGGCCGACGGCGTCACCGACCCGGCCCTGAAGTCCATCCTCCAGGCCACCTCCGACGCCACCTACGTGCAGCTCTGGCTCGACACCGCCTACGGCAGCACGGTCGGCAACGCGATGAACGACGCGATCGTCGCGATCTTCGCCGGCAACGGGACACCTGAGAAGGTCGTCTCGGCCATGAAGGCGGCCGCAAGCAAGTGACGTCCGCATCGCAGACCCGTATGCCCGCCGGCGGCGTGACCGCGCCACCGGCGGGCCTCCGGCCCGGCGCACGAGCCGCCTCGCGCCGCGCCGAGACCCGCCGCAAGTGGTACGAGATCATCGGGCTGACCACGCCGGCGGTCCTCATCTACGTGCTGTTCGTGCTGGTGCCGATGGGCTTCGCGTTCTACTACAGCCTGTTCCGCTGGCGCGGCGTCGGCCCGCCCACCGAGTACGTCGGCTTCCGCAACTACACGCTCGCGTTCCAGGATCCGATCTTCCTCGACGCGCTCCGAAACAATGCGATCATCGTGTTCGGGTCGCTGCTCATCCAGGGGCCCGTCGCACTCGGCATCGCCCTGCTGCTCAACCGCCGCTTCCGCGGACGCTCGGCGTTCCGCCTGCTGGTCTTCGTGCCGTACGTGCTCGCCGAGGTCACCGTCGGCATCATGTGGAAGCTGATCCTGACCGACGGCGGCACGCTCGACGCGCTGCTGCGGTCGGTCGGACTGGGCGGCTTCGTGCAGGCGTGGCTGGCCGACCTCGACGTGGTCATCTGGACGCTGCTGTTCGTCCTCACCTGGAAGTACGTCGGCTTCGCCATCATCCTCCTGCTCGCCGGCCTGTCGAACGTGCCGCCGGAGCTGAACGAGGCCGCCGAGATCGACGGCGCGAGCTGGTGGCAGATCCAGCGCCACGTCACGCTGCCGCTGCTCGGCCCCACCATCCGGATCTGGATGTTCCTGTCGATGATCGGCTCGTTGCAGGTCTTCGACATGGTCTGGGTGACCTCGGTGCCCGCGGTGCGCTCGCTGGGCGCCTCGGCCACCATGGCCACGTACATGGTGGACAACGGCTTCTTCGCCCGACTGTGGGGCTACGGAAACGCGGTGGCCGTGATCCTGTTCGTCATCTCCTTCGTCGCGGCGCTGCTGTTCCAGCGGTTCCTTCTCCGCCGTGACATCGAGGGCGCCATCACCCGGAAGGGGAAGTGACAGTGGCCGTGAACTCCGTACCCGCCCCCTCCGCCGGGCGTCGGCCGGTGCAGTGGAACACGCCGCTGACGTACGCGCTGGCGCTCGCGGTCGCGGCCGTGTCGATCGCGCCCGTCGTGTACGTCGTCGTCGGCGGTTTCCGGACCACGCCGCAGATCGTGGCCGACCCGGCCGGCCTGCCGGACCCGTGGGTCTGGGAGAACTACTCCCGGGTGCTGACCCAGAGCGACTTCTGGCGGCAGGCGTTCAACAGCGCCGTGGTCGCGCTCGGCACCACGCTCGGTGTGGTGGTGCTCGGCATGGCCGCCGCGTTCGTGCTGGCCCGGTACACGTTCCGGGGACGCGAGGCGCTCTACACCTTCTTCACCCTCGGCCTGCTGTTCCCGGCCGGCGCGGCGATCCTGCCGCTGTACCTTCTGCTGCGTGACCTGAATCTGATCAACTCCTACTACGCGGTGATCCTTCCGCAGGTGGCCTTCTCGCTGCCGCTCACGATCGTCATCCTGCGCCCGTTCCTGTCCGCCATCCCGCGGGAGCTGGAGGACGCCGCGGCGATCGACGGCGCCGGGCGGCTCGGCTTCCTCTGGCGGATCGTGCTGCCGCTGTCGCGGCCCGCGGTCGTCACGGTCGGCATCCTCGCGTTCGTGGCGAGCTGGAACGCGTTCCTGCTGCCGCTGCTCGTCCTCGGCGACGTCAGCCTGCACACCCTGCCGCTGGGCGTGCAGAACTTCTCCAGCCAGTACACCACCGACACCGCGGGCGTCCTGGCGTTCACGTCGTTGGCGATGCTGCCGGCCCTGCTCTTCTTCACGCTCGCCGAGAAGCAGATCGTCGGCGGCCTGCAGGGCGCGGTCAAGGGCTGAGCGGCAGCGGTACGCGCACAACCAAGCGAAAGGCACAACATGACAGAGGTCCACACGGTGGTGGTCGGGCCGGCGCCGGCTCAGGCGGGCCCGGACCACGACCGGCCGGACGGGCACGCCGGCGAGGCCCGCATCCGGGAGCTGCTCGCCCGGATGACGATCGAGGAGAAGGTCGCCCAGCTCGTCGGCTTCTGGGAGAAGGAGGACGGTGAGGCGGTCGCACCCCTGCAGGGCGAGTTCGCCGACGCCGCCCGGCTGGAGGACTTCTCCCGCCACGGGCTCGGCCACCTCACCCGGGTCTACGGCACCCGCCCGGTCGACGCCGCGTCCCGCGCGGCCTGGCTGTGGCGGTTCCAGCGCGACCTGGTGACCGGTACCCGCCTGGGCATCCCGGCGATCGTGCACGAGGAGTGCCTCACCGGGCTGTCGGCGTGGAAGGCCGCCACCTTCCCCACGCCGCTGGCCTGGGGCGCCGCGTTCGACCCGGACCTCGTCACCGAGATGGCCGCGGCGATCGGGTCCTCGATGCGGGCGCTCGGCATCCACCAGGGGCTGGCGCCGGTGCTCGACGTGATCCGGGACCCGCGCTGGGGCCGGGTCGACGAGTGCATCGCCGAGGACCCCTACCTGGTCGGCACCATCGGCACGTCGTACGTGCGCGGCCTGCAGTCACAGGGGGTGCACGCCACGGTGAAGCACTTCGCCGGCTACTCCGCCTCCCGCGCCGGGCGCAACTTCGCCCCGGTGCACGCCGGCCCCCGGGAGCTGGCCGACGTGCTGCTCCCGCCGTTCGAGATGGCGGTCCTCGACGGTGGCGTGCGCAGCGTCATGCACTCGTACGCGGAGATCGACGGCGTGCCCGTCGCCGCCGACCCGACGCTGCTGACCGGCGTGCTGCGGGACCGGTGGGGCTTCGACGGCACGGTGGTGGCCGACTACTACGGCGTCGCCTTCCTCCACCTGCTGCACCACGTCGCGGCCGACCACGCGGACGCGGCCGTGCAGGCGCTGAGCGCGGGCCTCGACATCGAGCTACCCACCGGCGACGCCTACCTGACCCTGACCGGGACGGTGCGGGCCGGCACTGTGGACGAGGCGCTGGTCGACCGGGCGGTGCTGCGCGTCCTGCGGCAGAAGCAGGACCTCGGGCTGCTCGACGCCACGTTCGACGACGAGCCGCCGGGCGCGGTCGACCTCGACTCGCCCGAGCACCGGTCGATCGCCCGCCGGCTCGCCGAGGAGTCGGTCGTCCTGGTCGCCAACGAGGGCGTGCTCCCGCTGCCGGGGGGCCGGCGGGTGGCGGTGGTCGGCCCGAACGCCGACCGGCAGGGCGCCTTGTTCGGCTGCTACTCGTTCCTCAACCACGTGCTGGCCCTCCACCCGGGGGTGGAGACCGGCTTCGAGGTGCCGACCGTGCTGGAGGCGGTGCGTGCCGAGTTCGGCGCCGACCGGGTCACCTTCGCGGCCGGCTGCGAGGTGGACTCGGCGGACCGGTCCGGCTTCGACGAGGCGGTCGCCGCCGCGTCCGCCGCCGACGTGGCGGTCCTCGTGGTCGGCGACCACGCCAGCCTGTTCGGCCGCGGCACCGTCGGTGAGGGCTGCGACCGCGACGACCTGGAGCTGCCTGGCGTGCAGCGGCAGCTCGTCGAGGCGGTGCTGGACACCGGCACGCCCGTGGTCCTCGTGCTGCTCACCGGCCGTCCGTACGCGCTGGGCTGGGCGCTGTCCCGGTGCGCGGCTGTGGTGCAGGCGTTCTTCCCGGGTGAGGAGGGCGCCGGGGCGATCGCGGGGGTGCTCTCCGGGCGGGTCAACCCGTCCGGCCGGCTGCCGGTCACCCTGCCCGGCTCGGCCGGCGCGCAGCCGTACTCGTACCTGCACCCGGAGCTGGGGGAGGGCATGAACGGCACCAACCTGCCCGCGACGCCGGTGGCGCCGTTCGGCCACGGCCTGTCCTACACCACGTTCGCTTACACCGACCTGACCGTGCCCGCCACCGTGCCGACGGACGGGGCATTGCGCGTCACGGTCCGGGTGACCAACACCGGGGCGGTGGCCGGCGACGAGGTGGTCCAGCTCTACGGCCGCGACCTGGTGGCGTCGGTGACCCGGCCGGTGGCGCAGCTGCTCGGATATCGCCGGGTGCGCCTGGAGCCGGGCGAGGCGGTCACGGTCGAGCTGACCGTGCCCACCAGCCGCCTGGCCTTCTCCGACCGCACGCTGACCCGGGTCGTGGAGCCCGGTGACGTGGAGGTGTGGGTCGGCACGAGCGCCCGGCGGGACGCGATGGGGTCGACCAGGCTGGTCGGTGACACCGTCGCGGTGACCACCGCCGCCCCGCGCTGGACGGTCACCGAGGTCGGCTGAGCGCCGACCCCGGCCGGGTGGCGGTGTCCGGGCCGGACACCGCCACCCGCCGTCTTCCTTGTTGGTGCTTTAGCGGCATATCGGGTGTTTTGTCGATTTCGGCTCACTAGGCTCCTGGGTGTTGTCCAGCCCGTGACCCCTCGGGTCCCCGGCGCCCCCGCGCCCGGTCGGCTGGACCCCGGTCGCCGGCCCCCTACAGGGATGCGTGAGTCAGATGATGGACGCGGACACCATGGTGCTGCCCCGGCTCGGGCCGGCGGAGGTCGGCGTCGAGGACCCGTGGGGCGAGGACCGGCCCCGCCGGGCCCCCGTCCGCGTCGCGCGCCGCCCGGCCCGGTGGCGGGTCGCCGCGTGGCTGCTGCCGGCGCTGCTGACCGGTGGGCTGGGTGTCGTCGGGCTGGACCGGCCGGGCCTGCGGTCCGAGGAGCTGGACACCTGGCGCGCGGCCACGTCCCCGTGGCGCGACCTCCGGTCGGCGCTGGCCGGGGACGAGGCCACGCTCGTGCCGTACCACCTGCTGATCCGGGCCTGGGCGGCGCTGTTCGGCGCCGCGGATCCCACGCTGCGCGTACCGTCGCTGCTGGCCATGACCGCGACCGCGGCGCTTGTCGGCGCGCTCGCGGCGCGGATGTTCACCCCCGGCACGGGCGTGCTGGCCGGCCTTCTCTTCGCGGCGCTACCGACCTCGACCCGGTACGCGCAGGAGGCCCAGCCGTACGCGCTTGCCGTGTGCGCGGCCGTGCTCGCCACCTGGCTGCTGCCGGCGGCCCTGGACCGGCCGGGCGTGCGCCGGCTCGCGCCGTACGCCGGGGCCGTGGTCCTGCTGGGCCTGTGCCAGCCGGCCGCGCTGCTGCTGCTCGCCGGCCACGGCTGGGTGGTGCTCGCCTTCCGCCGGGCGGCCGCCGCCCGCTGGTCGGCGACAGTGGTCCTGGCGGCGCTCCCGGTGGCCGCGCTGCTCTGGGCCGGGGTCCGGGCCGGCGCGCGGCTCGCACCCGGCGTCCGGGTCGACCCGGCGGCGCTGGTGGCGACACCCCGGGACCTGTTCGGGGTCGCCGCCGTCGGCGCGCTGCTGGCCGGTCTGGCCCTGTTCAGCCTTCCGCTGCGGTACGCCGCCGCGATCTGCACCGCGTGGGCGCTCGTGCCGGCGCTCGGGTTGCTGCTCGTCGCCCGGACCGTGCCGGTCTGGTCGCCGGCCGTCCTGCTGTTCACCCTGCCCGCCTGGGCGGTGCTCGGCGCGGCCGCGCTGTCGCGGATGCGCGCCGGCTGGGCGGTGGCCGGGCTGGCGGCGGTCGCCCTGGTCGGCGCGCCGGCCCAGGCCGCGGCGCGGGCGCCCGACGGCCACGGCCAGGACCCCCGCCGGGTCGCGGCGATCGTCGACGGTCTGCGTCAGCGCGGGGACGGCGTGCTCTACGCCGATCCGACCGCGCGCACGGTGATGGCACGCTACGTCCCCGCCGACCGGCGGCCGGCCGACGTGCTCGCCGACGCGGGTCCGCTCGCCTGTGCCGGTTGCCCCGACGGTCACCGCCGGCTGTGGCTGATCCGGTCCGGGACCGCCGTGGCGCCGCCCGGCGACGGCCCGGCGGAGCGGGCGCTGCGGGCCGGGTACCGGCCGGCGCAGGTCTGGCGGCCGACCGGGTTCACGGTGGTGCTGTTCGTGGGTGGACGACCGGCATCTGCCTGATTCACGCCTTTTCTTGTTGATTGTCGGCTTAGCATCTGTCGGGGTTCCTGGCGAGCCCGATGCAGACCATGGGGGAAACGTGGCCGTCGCCGCCGATACACGCCCGTCCCGGGCCGCGGGACCGGGAACTCCGGGTGACCGCCCGGCACCGGCCGTCCCGCCCGGGCGACCGGGCCGGCGGGGCCCGGACCGCGGGCAGTTGAACGTCCGGGCCCGCCTGGCGTACGCCCGGTGCGGCGCCACCGCCGGGCCGCTGCGCCCGCCCCGCCGTCCGGACGCCCCGGTCGAACTGCGCCCCGCCGCCTCGGTCGCCGCCCGGTCGGTGCTGACCCTGCTCGTGCTGCTCAACAGCGCCACCGGCCTGCTCTTCGTCGGCTGGCTGCTGTTGCCGCAGCACGTGCCCGGCCCGGGTGTGGTCGGGCTCGGCGGCTGGCAGACGATCGCCGCGCGGCTCGCCTTCTGCGTGGTCGTCGGCGTCGAGCTGATCCGCCTCGCGCAGAACGTGGTGGTGTGGGTGTTCGCCTTCCACGCCAAGGACCCCGTGCCGGTCGACCCCCCGGTGGGCCTGCGGGTCGCGCTGCTCACCACGATCGTGCCCAGCAAGGAGCCGATCGACGTCGCGGAGCGGACCCTGCGCCGGCTCCGCGAGATCGTCTACTGCGGACGCGTCGACGTCTGGATCCTCGACGAGGGCGACGACCCCGAGGTGCGGGCGATGGCGGCTCGACTGGGCGTCCACCACTTCAGCCGCAGGGGGCGGCCCGAGTACAACCAGCCGCGCGGCGAGTTCCGGGCCCGGACCAAGTCCGGCAACCACAACGCCTGGCGGGCCGAGCACGAGCACCGCTACGACGTGGTGGCCAACGTCGACCCGGACCACGTGCCGCTGCCGAACTTCCTGGAACGCACGCTCGGCTACTTCCGCGACCCGGACGTCGCGTTCGTGGTGACCCCCCAGGTCTACGGAAACATGCACCAGAACTTCGTCGCCCACGGCGCCTCCGTGCAGCAGTACCTCTACAACGGCCTGATCGCCCGGGGCGGCAACGGCCTGGACGCGCCGCTGCTCACCGGCACCGGCCACCTCTACCGCCCGGCGGCGTGGCGGACCATCGGCGGTTACCAGGACTCGATCATCGAGGACCACCTCACCAGCATCCGGATCCACGCCGCGGTCAACCCGGCGACCGGACGGCGGTGGAAGGGCGTCTACACCCCGGACGTGGTGGCGCTGGGGGAGGGGCCCACCTCCTGGGCCGACTACTTCAACCAGCAGAAGCGCTGGGCGGCCGGCATCTGCGAGATCCTGTTCCGCCGCGACCTGCGCGCGCCGCGCGAGCTGCCGGCCCGCCGTCGCTGGCAGTACCGCCTGCTCCAGTTCTACTACCCGAGCGTCGCGGTCAGCCTGCTGCTGGGCAACGCCGCCACCGCGCTGTACCTGCTCACCGGCGTCGACGCGGGCCGGCTCGACCCGCAGGTCTGGGCGGCGCTGTGGGGCTCGACGCTCGGCAGCTGGTTCCTGCTCTGGCTCTGGCTGCGCCGCTTCAACATCGCTCCGCACGAGCGGGAGGAGGTGGGCATGGTGGGGATGGCGCTCGCCCTGTTCGCCGGGCCGGTCTACGTGGCCGCCGCGGTGGGCGCGCTGCTGCGCCGCCGGCTCGGCTTCGTGGTGACCGCCAAGGGAACGCTGCGCACCGTGGAGTCGCTGCGCACCTTCCGTCTCCACCTGTGCTGGGCGGCGGTGGCCGCCGGACTGCTCGGGGCCAGCTTCGCACTGGGCCACGACTACCCCCTGCTGCGGGTGTGGCCGGTGCTGACGCTGCTCACCGGGCTCGCGCCGCCGGTGATCGCCTGGGTGGAGAACGTGCGGGCCCGCCGCGACGAGTCGGAACCCGCCCCGCAACCGGCCGGCACGACGGAACGGCCCGTCCCGGCGGCGGTCGGTGGTGGTGCCCCGTGCTGAGGCTGACGTTGCCCCGGGTGGGCCTGGCACTGGCCGGTGTGCTGCTGCTGGCGTACGCCTTCGTCGTGGCGCCCGGCGCGTGGCGCGCCCCGGCCTCGGACGTCCCGACCCAGGGACGCGCCGTGACCACGCCGGAGGCGGTGGCGATGGCCGACGCCCCGGCGGTGGCCGGGCCGAGCCCGGTCGCGGGCACGTTCCCCCCGGCCGGGCGGGCGTTCTTCGGGGTGATGACCGACAAGGGCCCGTACGACTTCACCGCCGTCGACCGGTTCGCCGCGGCGGCGCGGCGGGCACCGCAGGTGATGCTCTTCGGCGCCGGCTGGGCGTCGGCGACCTTCGACCGGAGCCTGTTCGACCGGATCGCCGACCGGGGCATGATGCCGATGTTGGGCTGGGAGCCCTGGGACCACACCGTCGACGAGGCCGCCCGCCGCACCGGACTGCCGGTCCGCCAGGTCGACCGGCTGCGGGCCACCCAGCCGGACTACCGGCTGGCCCGCATCGCCAGCGGGGACTTCGACGGTTACCTGCGGTCCTGGGCCGAGGGCGTGCGGTCGCTCGGTTACCCGATCGCCATCCGCTTCGCGCACGAGATGAACGGCGACTGGTACCCGTGGTGCGAACGCGCCAACGGCAACCGACCCGGTGACTACGTGCGCGCGTGGCGGCACGTGCACGACATCTTCACCACGGCCGGGGCGACCAACGTGGCCTGGGTGTGGAGTCCGAACGCCAGGTGGGACAAGACGACCGCCGGGTTGGCCGGGCTCTACCCCGGTGACGAGTACGTCGACTGGGTCGGTGTCACCGGCTACTACGGCACGGGCGCCTTCACCAAGACGTACTGGACCTTCGACCAGATCTTCGGGCCCACCATCAACGAGATCCGTGCCGTCACGGACAAGCCGCTGGTCGTCACCGAGACCGGCGCCGCCGACACGGCGACGCGCAAGGCCCAGTGGATCCGGGAGACCTTCCGCTCGCTGCCCCGCTACCGGAACCTGATCGGGCTGATCTGGTTCGAGCTGGACAAGGAGCAGGACTGGCGCATCGCCGCCTCGCCGGTCGCGGCGACGGCGTTCGCCGAGTCGGTGGCCGGCAAGCGCTACGACGTGACCTGGTCGCCGGCGATGCGGCCGCGTGCCGGGCCCTGATCCACGCGTGGCAGCGCGACGAGGGCGTGCCCGTCGGGCGGCGGGGCGGCCGGCCGCGGCTGCCGGTCGGCATGCCGTGGCCCACGTGCCCGGAGGGCTCTCCGTCGCCGTTCCTGCTCCGGCTCGACTGCGCGGTGCTGCCCCGGGTGCCCGACCTCGCCCTGCCGGCCGACGGCACGCTGCTGTTCTTCCTCGGCCAGGAGGGCGCACAGGACGTCTGCGGCATCGAGAACGAGAAGGCGTACGCGCGGGTCGTGTACGTCCCGGCCGGCGTCGAGACGGTGGAGGGTGAGTACGTCCTACCCGCCGGGATCGCCCGGGAGCCCTTCCTCACCCCCGAGCACGAGATGTACGCCGCCGTCCAGGCGGAGCTGCCGGACTGGCTGGACCGCTCGGCGGAGTGGCTGTGCGACACCCAGATCCGTCTCCTGCGCGACATGCCGCACCGCAAGGAGATGAGCGCGCTGGTCGAGCAGCTCTGGCCGGAACGGCAGCGGCGGGCGAGGTCCCTGCCCCGCGCGGAGCGGATGGTCGCCCTGTACGAGGAAGCGCAGCGGGTGATGCGCGAGTGGGTGCCACTGGCGCAGTTCGGCGTGCCGGACGAGGAGTTCGTCAACGCGCGGTTCCTGATCCGGCACGAGGACCTCGCCGCCCGGCGGTTCGGCAGGGCGCTGTCCTTCTGCGAGTTCACCGAGTAGTGCCGGGCCCGGGCCGGCGTGCTCCCCCCGCCGGCGTCGGGACCGGTGATTTCGCCGATGCGCGTCACACCTCGGGGCATCGATGCTTACGCATGTCGATGTATTTCCGGCGCAAGGAGTGACCGACGTGCCCACCACCCGTTCCCGTACCCCCGTCCGTGTCCTGGCCCGACTCGCCGTGGCGGCCCTGCTCGCCACCGGCGGCGCCCTGGCCGTCCCGACCGCGGCGAGTGCCGCGAGCCCCTACGAGCGCGGCCCGGCGCCCACCAACGCCATCCTGGAGGCCAGCCGCGGGCCGTTCGCCACCTCGTCGATCAGCGTCTCCTCGTGGAGCGTCACCGGCTTCGGCGGCGGCGTGATCTACTACCCGACCAGCACCGCCGAGGGCACCTTCGGCGCGGTGGCCATCTCGCCCGGCTACACCGCCACCTGGTCCAGCCTGAGCTGGCTCGGGCCGCGGATCGCCTCGCACGGCTTCGTGGTGATCGGCATCGAGACGAACACGCTGCTGGACCAGCCGGACAGCCGGGGTCGGCAGCTCCTGGCCGCGCTGGACTACCTGACCCAGCGCAGCTCGGTGCGGGGCCGGATCGACTCCTCCCGGCTCGCCGTGGCCGGGCACTCGATGGGCGGTGGCGGCAGCCTGGAGGCCGCCGCGTCCCGGCCGTCCTTGCAGGCCGCCGTCCCGCTCGCACCGTGGAACCTGGACAAGACCTGGTCCGAGGTGCGGGTGCCGACGCTCATCATCGGCGGCGAGACCGACAGCATCGCACCGGTGGCGACCCACTCGATCCCGTTCTACACCAGCATCCCGTCGTCCTCGGAGAAGGCGTACCTGGAGTTGAACGGCGCCAACCACTTCTTCCCGCAGACCGTCAACACCCCCCTGGCGAAGCAGGCGGTCGCGTGGTTGAAGCGGTTCGTCGACGACGACACCCGCTACGAGCAGTTCCTCTGCCCGGGGCCGAGCGGGTCCGCGATCGAGGAGTACCGCAACACCTGCCCCAGCTCCTGAACCCGCACGCGGACGGGACGGTCGCCGCGTCGGCCGTCCCGTTGGCGTGTCCGCCTCTTTTCCGACGGGTTACCCATAGGTGACACTGGATGCATGGTTTCTGCATCGACAGTGCATATAAACCTGTGGGGCCGGGACGACGAGTGCGACGCGATCCGTCGGCTCCTCGACCGGGACACCGGTGGCGCGCTGCTGTTCCACGGCCCGCCCGGATCCGGGCGCACCACCCTGCTGACGTACGCCCGGCGGGTGGCGGGGGAACGGACGCTGCTCACCGGCGCCGGCCTGGCCGACGAGGCCGCCCTGCCCTACGCCGGGCTGCACCGTCTGCTCGATCCCGTGCTGGACGCGGACGCGGCCCTGCCGGTGCGGCAGCGTCGGCTGCTCCGGCACGTGCTCGGCGGCGGCGGATGCCCGGCCGACCAGCGCCTGGCCCTGGCCGCGGCGGTGCGCTCCCTGCTCGCCGCCGCCGCCGAGCGCCGGCCGCTGCTGTGCACCGTGGACGACCTCGACACCGGGGACCGGCAGAGCGCGTGCACGCTGGCGGTGGTGGCGCGGCGGCTGCGCCGGCTGCCGGTGGCGCTGCTGCTGACCACGACGTCCCCGACGGCCGTCGACGGCGTCCCGGCGCACCGGCTGCGGCCGCTGCACGTCCGGGAGTGCCAGGCCATGCTCGCCGGACGCCGGGACCCTCCACCGGCAACCGTGGCCCGCGCGTTGGCCGCGCTGAGCAGCGGCAGTCCGCAGGCCCTCGCGGACCTGGCCGACACGCTCACCCCGGCTCAGTGGCGGGGCGAGGAGCCGTTGCCCGACACGCCGCCGGTGGACGGCGCGCTCGCCGCCGCCTACCGCGTCCGCCTCGACCGGTTGCCGGCGCCGACCCGGCGGATGGTGCTGCTCGCCGCGCTCGACGCGCACGACGACCCGGGCATCCTGGTGCGCGCCGCCTGGGCCGGCGGCCTGACCGTCGAGGCGCTCGCCCCCGCCGAGGCGGCCGGCCTGCTGCGTACCGGGCCGCACGGGGTGACGTTCCCGGACCCGCTCGCCCGGCCGATGATCACCGCGGTCGCGCCGCTGGCCGACCTGCGCGCGGCGCACCTGCTGCTGGCCGGCACGCTCGCCGGAGGCCCACTGGGCCGGGCGCTGCGCCACGCCACCGGCGCCGACTGCCCGGCCGACGTGCTGGCCGCCGAGCTCGCGGTGGCGGTCGACCGGGCACCGGACCGGGCCGCCGCGGCGGTCGCACTGCGCCGTGCGGCCGAGCTGACCGCCGACCCCGCCCGGGTGGCCGAGCTGACGGTCGCGGCGGCACGCTGCGCCTGGACCGCCGGCGACCCGGACCAGGCCCGGGAGCTGCTGCGCCGGCTCGCCCCCGGACCGACGGTGCGCGGCCCGGCCGACCTGGTCCGGGGCGACATGCAGTTGCGGTGCGACGCCCCGGCCGCCGCGGTGGCGACGCTGCTGGCCGCCGCCGACGCGGTCGCGCCGACCGACCGCCGCTCCGCCCTGCTCGCGCTGGTCCGCGCGGGCGAGGCCATCTGCGTCACCGGCGACCACTACCGCTATGCCGAGGTGGCGCGGCGGGCCGAGGCTCTGCGGCGCCCCGGTGACCCGCCCGAGGTCGACCTGCTGGCCACCTTCGCGGTGGGCGTCGGGGCGACCCTGCGCGGTGACCACGCCCGCGGTGGCCCGGCGCTGCGCCGGGTCGTCGTCCTCGGCGGCCGGCTGGCCGGATCCGCAGCCACCCCCGCTGCTCTGGCCTGCTCCGCCGCGGCCGCCCTGCTGGTCGGCGTGGACGGCCCCGCGCACCGGCTCGCCGACCGGGCGGCGGAGGTGGCCCGCTCGTCCGGCGAGGTGTCCCTGCTGCCCCGGGCGCTGGAGCTGCGGGCCGTCGCGGAGTATTGGCTGGGCCGCCACGAGGCCGCCGCGGAGACCGCCCGGCAGGGCGTGCGCGCGGCCCGCGCCGCCGGTCAGCACGTCTGCGCCCAGGTGCACCTCGGCATCCTCGCGGTGCTGGCGGCGGTGCGTGCCGACCGGGTCGGCGCGCTGGCGCGGATCGCCGAGATCGGTGACGGGGCCGCCCCCGGGAGCCGGCCGGACGCGTACGCCCGGTGGGCGCTCGGCGTGCTGGACCTCATCGACGGCCGGTACGCCGACGCCGTCGCCCGGCTGGCCGCGCTGGCCCGGGCGCGCACCGGTCGGGGGCAGGTGCTGGTGCAGGTCATGGCCACCCCGTACCTGGTGGAGGCCGCCGCCCACGAGGGCGGGCGGCCGGCGGCCGCGCTCGCCGTCTTCGACCACTGGGCCAGCAGCACGGCCAGCCCGTCGCGGCGGGCGCTGGCCGCCCGCTGCCGGGCGCTGCTCGCGCCGCGCGGCGGCCCGGAGGCCGAGCAGGAGTTCCACGCGGCGCTGCGGCTGCACCCGGCCGACACCGACCGGTTCGAGCGCGCCCGCACCGAGCTGCTGTTCGGTCGCGAGCTGCGCCGTCGGCGTCGGCCCCGGGACGCCCGGGCGCACCTGCACCGGGCCCGGGAGGCGTTCACGCTGCTCGGCGCGACCGCCTGGGCCGAGCGGGCGGGCGAGGAGCTGCGCGCGGCGGGGGAGTCGGTCGGACCCGGCCGGCCCGGGCCGGAGCAGTTGCTGACCGGCCAGCAACTGCACATCGCCCGGCTGGTCGCGCAGGGGGCGACCAACCGGGAGATCGCCACCCGGATGTCGCTGTCCACCCGGACCGTCGACCACCACCTGCGCAACGTCTTCCACCGGCTCGGCGTGCGGTCCCGCACCGAGCTGGCCCGCCTGCTGCCCTGAGCGGCGACCCGGCCGGAGCGCCCGCGGCCGGGTCAGCGCAGCGCGGCCACGGCCGCGTCGGCGCCACCCCGCCAGAGCACGCCGGCCTCGGTGAAGCCGGCCCCGCGCAGCGCGTCGAGGTGCCACGCCGCGGGCGGGTTCCACTCCGGGCTGTGCCCGGTCGGATAGATCTGCCGCCGCTTCTCCACCAGCGGCCCGAGCGTCGGGTCGTCGGCCGCCTGCTCCCACCAGCCCGCCCAGGACAGCACCGCGCCGGCGCGGTGCCGGGCGTGCCGCTGCTCCCGGGCCCGCTCGCCGAGCCGCGCGGTCAGCGTCGGCAACGCGTCGTCGGGCATGTGGTCGGCGTTGACGAACACGCCGCCGGGGCGCAGCACGTCCCGGATCTCGCGGTACAGCTCGGCCAGGCGCGGCCCGTCGAGCCAGTGCAGGGCGGTCGCGGTGAGCACCGCGTCGTAGTCCCGGTGGGGCAGGGCGGTGGCCCAGTCGGCCTGGTCGAGGTCGGCGGTGACCACTGTGGCCCGGCCGGCCAGGGCCGCCTCGGCGAGGGTGAGCAGCACCGGGTCGAGGTCGAGCAGGGTGACCTCGGCGTCGGGTCGGCGGGCCAACGCGCGCAGGCTGATCGACCCGGTGCCGCCGGCCAGGTCGAGCACGCGCGCTGGCCGGTCACCGGCGACCGCCTCGACGGCGTCGAGCATCGCGGCGAACCGGTGCTCCCGGTCCGGCATGAACGCCTCCTGCTGCCGGTCCCAGCTCTCCTGCCAGGCCCGCACATCCACATCGTAAGGAGTCACGCCGCTGACGATAGTTACCGAGGAGGTGCCTGTCGAGGCTTGTTGCCAATCTTTTGCAACAAGATCGGAGCGGTCCCGCGTCCCGGCGGCGTCACCGGCGGGGGACGTCGCGGCATGCGGCGGTGACGAACGGGTGACGCGACCTCCGGCAGGGTCGCGGCACGAGGACGGGACGGTTCGAGGGGGCGGCATGATCAGGACGATGCTCCGGCTGCGCGCGCGTCCGGGGTGCGAGCCCGCGGTCGGACCGGCCTGGGAGACCGTCGCCGGGCAGGTCGGCGCGCTCACCGGCAGCCTCCGGCACGAGCTGCTGCGCGACGCCCTGGACCCGTACGGCTTCGTCGTGGTCACCGAGTGGACCGACGAGGCGGCGCTGCGCGCGTACCGGGACGGGCCGGTGGCGGCACGCCTGGGCGACCTGCTCCGGCCGCTGACCGAGCCGGCCGACCCGCCCGACTACCCGCCGATGCGGGAGGACGGCGACGGCGAGGGCCCGGTCTACGTGGACGTGGAGCTGACCGTGCCACGGGACCGGCTCGCCGAGTTCCACCGGGGCTACCCCGAGGTGGTGCGGCGGATGGCGGCCATCCCCGGCTACCGGCGTGAGCAGCTGCTCCGCGAGCCCGGCTCCGACACGCACCACATCTTCGCGGAGTGGGACGGCGCCGCGCCGTTCCTCGCCTGGATCGGCGACCCGGCCCACGCCTCGGTGCAGGCCGGCCCGATCGCACCGTTCCTTCTCGACATCCGGCGCCGCCTGTTCCACGTCGTACCCGACGGGACCGGCCGCCACTCGACCACGGGCAGGGAGGCCGACGTGCAGCAGACAACGGAGGTACTGGTCGTCGGGGCGGGGCCCACCGGGCTGACCGCCGCCGTCGAGCTGGCCCGGCGCGGCATCGCCTGCCGGGTCATCGACAAGCAGGTCACGCCGCCCGGCCACGCGGACAAGGCGATCGGCGTGCACTGCCGCACCATGGAGATCTGGGAGGAGCAGGGCGTCGTCCGGGAGGCCATGGACGCCGGCATCTGGCTCACCGGCAACATGGTCTTCGTCAACGGCGAGCAGACCCACCGGATGAGCTGGGAGCTGCCCGGCCTGCCGTACGACCACCTCGGCCTGCCGCAGTACGAGACCGAGCGGATCCTCACCGCCCGGCTGGCCGCGCTCGGGGTGCGCCCGCAGCGCGGCGCCGAACTGGTCGACTTCACCCAGGACGCCGACGGCGTGACCGCCACCGTCCGCACCGCCGACGGCGGCACCGAGACGGTACGCGCGGCGTACCTGGTCGGCGCCGACGGCGCGCACAGTCGGGTACGGGAGCGGCTCGGGCTCACCTTCACCGGCGGTCTGGGCCGGTTCCCGCAGCTGTTCATGCTGGTGGACGTCGACGTGAACTGGGACATGCCGGACGGGCACCTGCTGCGGTTCCTGCACATGACCGACGGGCAGATGGACGGGATGCTGGTCTGCGTACCGCTGCGCGGCGCGCACCGCTACCGCATCGCCACGCTCGCCCCGCCCCGGTTCTTCGCCCAGACCGGCGGGCGGGACGCCCCGCCCGGGTTCAGCGAGGAACTCGACGAGCCGACCATCTCCGACGTGCAGGCCGCGCTGGACCGCCTCGCGCCGCCCGGCACCCGGGCGAGCAACCTGCGCTGGTCGTCGGTGTTCCGGATCAGCCACGGCATCGTCGACCGCTACCGCGACGGACGGGTCTTCGTCGCCGGGGACGCGGCCCACCTGCACCCGCCCGCCGGCGGCCAGGGCATGAACACCGGCATCCAGGACACCTGGAACCTGGCCTGGAAGCTGGCCCTGGCGGTACGTGGGCTCGCCGCGCCCGGCCTGCTGGACAGCTACGAGACCGAGCGGCGCCCGGAGGGCGAGGAGATCGTCGGCCGGGCGGTACGGATGGCCGGCACCGAGGAGGTGGACCGCGCCGACCTGGAACGGCAGTTCCTCCAGGAGATGTCCATGCTGCTCAGCTACGCCGGCAGCCCGCTGGTCGGGGAGACCGTCGCCGACCCGGCCGCGCTCGGCGACGCGCCCCGCCCCGGCGACATCGCGCCCGACGTGGACGGGTTGCGCCGGCGCGGCGTCGGCCACCCGCTGCGGTTGCGGGACCTGACCCGGGGCACCCGGCACACGCTGCTGCTCTACGCCGACGCCACGGCCGATCCGGCGCAGCTGGCGGGGTTCACCGACCTGTGCGCCGACGCGCGTCGCCTCGCCGGTGGCGAACTCGACGCGTACCTGCTGCTCGACCCGGAGGCCGACGAACCGCGCCTGGCCGACCCGCCGGTGGTGCGCGACGCCGACCGCCGGTTCCGGGCCGGGTACGGGCTGACCGGCACCGGGCTCTACCTGATCCGCCCGGACGGGCACGTCGGGTTCCGGGGCGCGCCCGTCGACCCGGACGCGCTGCGCAAGCACCTGCACCTGATCTTCGGGAGCGCGCGGTGAGCCGGGTGCGCACGGTGCTGGCGATGCGGACCCGCCAGGGGTGCGAGGCACAGTTCGAGGCGGCGTGGCTCACCGTCGCCGAGGAGATCCGGTCCCTGGACGGCTGCCTGCACCAGGACCTGGTCCGCGACGCCGACGACCCGCGCAGCTATCTGGTGATCAGCGACTGGGCGGACCGGGAGCGGCTGGACGCGTTCGGCCGCAGCGCGCACCGGGACCGGCTGCTGACCATCATCCGCGAGCTGCGCGAGTCCGCGCAGCGCCACACCTACCAGGTGCTGCACAGCGTGGCCGGCGAGCCGGGGGAGGGGCGATGACCGACGACGACAAGGTGCCGGCCGCCGAGTTGTACACCGAGGCGTTCGCGGCCGACCCGTACCCCACGTTCGCCCGGCTGCGGACCGAACGGCCGGTCTGCCCGGTCGGCTCGCCGCGGTTCGACTCGTGGCTGATCACCGGCTTCGACGACGCGCGCGCCGCGCTGACCGACCCGCGACTGTCCAAGGACCTGTACGGGCCGGACCAGCACTACCTGCGGATCTTCGGCCCGAACTCGGAGGGGTTGAACCGCAACATGCTCAACTCCGACCCGCCCGAGCACACCCGGCTGCGCCGGGTCGTGTCGCAGGCGTTCGCGCCCCGGCGGATCGAGGCGTTGCGTCCCCGGGTGGCGGTGATCGTCGACCAGCTCATCGACAAGATCATCCCGCAGGGCGAGTCGGACCTGATGCACGACTTCGCGATCCCGCTGCCGATGACGGTCATCTGCGAGCTGCTCGGGGTGCCGCCCGCCGACCACGGGCGGGTGCTCGACTGGACCCAGGTCATCCGCACCTCCGGCTCGACCAGCCGGCCCCCGGCGGAGGAACGCGCGGCGGTCCAGGAGGCGCAGCTGCGGCTGCACCACTACCTGGCCGACCTGGTCCGGGCCAAGCGCGACGACCCGGCCGACGACATCATCGGCGCGCTCGTGCGGGCCGTCGACCAGGACGGGACGCTGTCCGAGGCCGAACTGGTCACCACCACGTTCCTGCTGCTCTTCGCCGGGCACCAGACCACCGCCGACTTCCTCGGCAACGCCGTGCTGGCCCTGCTCACCCACCCCGAGCAGCTCGAACTGCTGCGCGCCACGCCCCGCCTGCTGCCGGCGGCGATCGAGGAACTGCTCCGGTTCGACGGCCCGCTGCCGGTGGCCAGCCCGCGCATCGCCACCGAGGACATCGACTACCAGGGGGTACGCATCCCGCGCGGGTCGATCGTCGGGGTGGCGATCAACGCCGCGAACCACGACCCCGGCCACTTCGCCGACCCCGACCGGCTCGACGTGCGCCGGGTCCGGGGACCCCACCTCGGCTTCGGCCACGGCGTGCACTACTGCCTGGGCGTCTCGCTGGCCCGGATGGAGGCGGAACTCGCCCTGTCCGCGCTGCTGCGCCGGCTGCCCGGGCTGCGGCTCGGCGTCCCGCTCGCCGAGGTGCGCCGGCTGCCGGCCGCCTCGCCGTTCCGCGGCCTGCTGGAACTACCGGTCACCTTCACCGTCTAGCCCGTCCCACCCGTCTTCGAGGAGCAGTCATGGTCTTCCGGAACGTGATCGTCTGCCACATGGTCCCCGGCAGCGAGCAGATCGTCGGCGACGTCTTCGGCCACTACGACCAGGTCACCCGGCCGCAGGACCTCGGCGTCATCGGCCGGTACCTGCTGTCGCACCACGACCTCTACATCCACGTGATCGAGCGGGAGCAGGACCCGCGGATCTCCGGGCAGACCCGCGGGCTGCCCGCGTTCCAGAAGATCGCCGAGGCGATCGGTCCGTACGTGACCCCGTACCCGCGCTACTGGAAGAACCCGTCGGACTCGGTGGCCAAGGAGTTCTACCACTGGGCGCCCGAGGGCGAGCCGCCGGCGGACACCACGCTCACCGTGATCGTCGGGCGGATCAAGCCCGGCGCCGAGCCGGATGTGGCCCGGGTCTTCGGCGAGTCCGACGCCGGGTCGCTCCCGACCGACCTGGGCGTGACCGGGCGCTGGCTCTACTCGATCGACGACGTCTACGTGCACCTGCTGGAGCAGGAGTCCTCGGCCGCCGAGGCGACCCGGGACCAGCACGGCGACGCCCCGTCGTTCGGCAAGGTGATGCAGGACCTCGGCCCGTACATCGAGCCGTACCGGCCGGAGGTGTGGCACGGCCCGCAGGACTCGGTGGCCACGGTCTTCTACCGCTGGCAGGCCCAGGACTGAGCCACCTCACGCGCGCTCCCGCCACCGGGTGGCGGGAGCGCCGAATCCCCCTGTCGGTCGCGGTCCGTGCGTCAGGCTGGACCCGATTCCGTACGGGGGTGTCGGGTGCCGACCAAGGAACTCATCCAGCACGTCGGCGCGCTGCTGGACCTGGCCGGGGTGCTGGTCATCGCGGTCGGCGTGGCGGTCGCCACGGTGGTCTTCGCGGTGCGCTGCGGGCGCACCCGGCAGGTGGTGGCGAACTACCGGGCCTACCGGCAGGGCGTCGGCCGGGCGATCCTGCTCGGCCTGGAGTTCCTGGTCGGCGGCGACATCATCCGCACGGTCGCGGTGTCACCCACCTTCACCAGCGTCGGCGTGCTCGCGCTGATCGTGCTGGTCCGGACGTTCCTCAGCTTCTCGCTGGAGGTCGAGCTCGACGGCCGCTGGCCCTGGCAGGGCCGCCCGCCGGTGAGCCGGCCGAGCGTGGGCGCCCGGCCGCAGCGCTGACCGTCGCACCCCCGGGGCAGGATGACGACCGTGCGCACGCTGCGGATCATCCAGGGAGACGCGACCAGCCCGCAGGCGAAGGGCCCCAAGGTGATCGCCCACGTCTGCAACGACCTGGGCGGCTGGGGGAAGGGTTTCGTCCTGGCGATCTCCCGGCGCTGGCCGGAGCCCGAGCGTGACTACCGCGACTGGCACCGGCATCGGGCCGGCAACGACTTCGGCCTCGGCGCCACCCGGCTGGTGCGGGTCGCGCCGGACCTGTGGGTGGCCAACATGGTCGGCCAGCGTGGCATGCGACGCGGCAGCGGCGGGCCGCCCATCCGCTACGACGCGGTGGAACGCTGCCTCATCGCGCTGGCCGACCACGCCGAGGAGCTGGGCGCGTCGGTGCACATGCCCCGCATCGGGTGCGGGCTGGCCGGCGGCTCGTGGCAGCGGATCGAGCCGCTGGTGCTGCGCACGCTGTGCGCCCGCGACATTCCGGTGACCGTCTACGACCGGTCCTGAGCCGCACCCCGGCGGCACGCACGTACGGCGTCCAGGTGGCGTAGCGCCTCGCGCATGCGAGGTCCGAAGCCCCTTCCCGGCCGCACCTGCGTGCCGATAGGGTGGCCGGCGTGACGGTGTTCCGGATCGGCGAGGCGGCCGAACTGCTCGGGGTCAGCGCGGACACGGTCCGGCGCTGGATCGACGCCGGCCGGTTGCCGGCCGCCCGCGACGAGCACGGCCACCGGGTGCTCGACGGCGCCGACCTGGCCGCGTTCGTCCGCGCCCCCGGCCACCCCGAGCTCACCTCGGCCCGCAACCGGCTGCGCGGCATCGTCACCGCCGTCGTCAAGGACACCGTGATGGCCCAGGTCGACATCCAGGCCGGGCCGTTCCGGGTGGTGTCGCTGATGAGCCGCGAGGCCGTCGACGACCTCGACCTCCGGGTCGGCTCCGTCGCCGTCGCCGTGATCAAGTCGACCACCGTGGTGGTGGAGCGCGCCCCCGCGCCCAAGGGAAGGACCAACCCGTGACCGTACGACGGCTCCGCGCCACCCTCGCCGGCGCGCTCGTGGCGGCGCTCGCCCTCGCCGGTTGCGGCGGGACGGACGGACCGGCGGCCGGGCGGGACGGCGGCGATGCGGTGACCGTGTTCGCCGCCGCCTCGCTCACCGAGTCCTTCACCCGGCTCGGCACGGACTTCGAGGCCGCCCACCCGGGCAGCACCGTCACGTTCAACTTCGCCGGCAGTTCGGCGCTGGCCACCCAGATCACCCAGGGCGCGCCGGCCGACGTGTTCGTGGCGGCGTCCCCGGCGACGATGAGGACGGTCACCGACGCCGGTGACGCCGCCGGCGACCCGTCCGTCCTGGTCCGCAACCAGCTTGTCGTCGCCGTGCCGAAGGGCAACCCGGGCCGGGTCGCCGGCCTGGCCGACCTCGCCCGGCCCGGTGTCAAGGTGGCGCTCTGCGCGGAGCAGGTGCCGTGCGGCGCGGCGGCCCGGACCGCGTTGGACGCCGGCGGCGTCCGGCTCACCCCGGTCACCCTGGAACAGGACGTCAAGGGCGCGCTGGCCAAGCTGCGCCTCGGTGAGGTCGACGCCGCGCTGGTCTACCGCACCGACGTCCGCGCCGCCGCCGCCGACCTGGACGCGGTCGAGTTCCCCGAGTCCGCCCGGGCGGTCAACGACTACCCGATCGTGGTGCTGCGCGGCGCCGGCAACCCCGAGGGCGCCCGCACCTTCGTCGACTTCGTCCGCTCCGACGCGGGTCTGGCCGTGCTCACCGCCGCCGGTTTCCAGGCCGCGTCCGGGTCGTGAACCGCGCGGTACGCCGGCAACGGGTCCCGGCCGCCCTGCTCGTCCCCGCCGGGCTGGGGCTGGTCTTCCTCGTCCTGCCGTTGGTCGGCCTGCTGGTCCGGGCGCCCTGGACCACGCTGCCCCGGCGGCTCGGCGAACCGGGTGTGCTCACCGCGCTGCGGCTGTCCCTGGAGACCGCCACCGCCGCCACCCTGCTCTGCGTCGCGCTCGGCGTACCCCTGGCCTGGCTCCTGGCCCGGGTGGAGTTCCCCGGGCGGCGGCTGGTTCGCGCGCTGGTCACGGTGCCGCTGGTGCTGCCGCCGGTGGTCGGCGGCGTGGCGCTGCTGCTGGTCTTCGGCCGGCGCGGGCTGCTCGGGTCGTGGCTGGACGACACGTTCGGCGTGACGCTGCCGTTCACCACCGCCGGGGTGGTGCTGGCCGAGGCGTTCGTCGCCATGCCGTTCCTGGTCATCGCGGTCGAGGGGGCGCTGCGCGCCGCCGACCCCCGCTACGAGGAGGCAGCGGCCACGCTCGGCGCCGGCCGCTGGACCACCTTCACCCGGGTCACCCTGCCGCTGGTCGCCCCCGGCGTGGCGGCCGGCGCGGTGCTCTGCTGGGCCCGCGCGCTGGGCGAGTTCGGCGCCACCATCACGTTCGCCGGCAACTATCCCGGCCGGACCCAGACCATGCCGCTCGCCGTCTACCTGGCCCTGGAGACGGACCCGCAGGCGGCCATCGTGCTCAGCCTCATCCTGCTCGTCGTCTCCGTGGCCATCCTCGCCGGCCTGCGCGACCGCTGGGTCGGTGCCTCATGAGCGCCAGTGCCCTGCTGGACGCGCACCTGGTCGCCGAGCGGGACACGTTCGGACTGGACGTGCGGCTGCGCATCGCCGCCGGGGAGGTGGTGGCGCTGCTCGGCCCGAACGGCGCCGGCAAGACCACGGCGCTGCGGGTGCTGGCCGGGCTGCACCCCCTCGCCGCCGGGCACCTCACCCTCGACGGCGTCGACCTGGACCGGCCCGACCGGCGGGTGTGGACGCCGCCGGAGCGGCGGCCGGTCGGCGTGGTGTTCCAGGACTACCTGCTCTTCCCGCACCTGAGCGCGCTGGACAACGTGGCCTTCGGACCCCGCCGCCGGGGTGCCGACCGGCGTGCCGCCCGGGCCCGGGCGCAGGGCTGGCTGGACCGGGTCGGCCTCGGCGAGCAGGCCCGACGGCGGCCCCGGCAGCTCTCCGGCGGGCAGGCCCAGCGGGTGGCGCTGGCCCGCGCGCTCGCCGTCGAGCCGACCCTGCTGCTGCTCGACGAGCCGCTCGCCGCGCTCGACGCCCGGACCCGGCTGGACACCCGCGCCGAACTGCAACGCCACCTCGCCGCCCATCCCGGCGCGACGCTGCTGGTCACCCACGATCCGCTGGACGCCCTGGTGCTGGCCGACCGGCTGGTCATCGTCGAGCACGGCCGGGTGGTGCAGGAGGGCGACGCGGCGACCGTCACGGCCCGGCCGCGCACCGACTACGTGGCCCGGCTGGTCGGGCTCAACCTGCACCGCGGCCGGGCCGACGGGCGCAGCGTCACCGTCGGCGGCCTCGCCCTGACCACCGCCGACAGCGTGCACGGGGAGGCGTTCGTCGCGTTCCCGCCGGCCGCCGTCGCGCTGCACCCGACGCGTCCCGAGGGCAGCCCGCGCAACGTCTGGCCGGCCACGGTGACCGGGGTGCAGCGGCACGGCGACAACCTGCGGGTGCAGCTCGCCGGGCCGGTCGAGGTGGCCGCCGACGTCACACCCGCCGCGGCGGCGCAACTCGGGCTGCGCCCCGGCCAACCGGTCTGGGCGGCGGTGAAGGCCGCCGAGACGCGCGCCTACCGGGCGTGAGATATCCCGCTGGTCGGAGAATGTGCGCAGGTGGGAGGTTTGACGTCGGCTCCTCCGGTCACTGGGACGGTGAGCCACGACGGAAGGGGGACACCGGTGCCCGACGCGATCCGGACCAGGTCCAGTCAGGACGCCGCCCTGCCCGAGGGCGTCACCGATCCGCTGCTGTGGCGCGCCGCGTACGACGTGGCCGCCGCGCACCGGCCGGACCCGGCCGGCCGCTGCACCAGCCTGCTCTGCGCCGGCCGCCCGGCGCCCTGCCCGCCGTTCACCGCGGCGCACAAGGCCATGGGGCTGGCCGGGGACGCCGGCCGTCGCGCCGGATACGACGGGTCCGCCGGCCGGCCGACCCGCGACCGGCGGCGCGCCGCCTGAGCGTCGCGGGGCCGGGCGGTTCGAACCGTGGACGCCCCGCTTCCGTGTTTATGATCGACAACTCGGTCGGAATGCGGGGAAGAGGAGAGTTCGTGACGGTCGACGCCCACGCCTTCTGGCTGCGCGCTCCCGGCCAGGGCGAGATCCGGCCGGTCCGGCTCGCCCCGCCCGGCCCCGACGAGGTGCTGGTCCGGGCCCGGTTCTCCGGCGTCAGTCGGGGCACCGAGACGCTGGTCTTCAGCGGTCGGGTCCCGGTCGACCAGTACGCCGCCATGCGTGCCCCGTTCCAGTCCGGCGACTTCCCCGCGCCGGTCAAGTACGGCTACCTCAGCGTGGGCACGGTCGAGGAAGGCCCGGCGGAGCTGTGCGGTCGTACCGTGTTCTGCCTGCACCCGCACCAGAGCGCGTACGTGGTCCCGGCCGACGCCGTGGTGGTCGTGCCGGACGGGGTGCCGGCGGCGCGCGCGGTGCTGGCCGGCACCGTGGAGACCGCGGTGAACGCGCTCTGGGACGCCGCGCCGCTGGTCGGCGACCGGGTCACCGTGATCGGCGGTGGCATGGTCGGGTGCGGCGTGGCCGCCCTGCTGGCCCGCTTCCCCGGCGTCCGGGTGGAGCTGGTCGACGCCGACCCGGCGCGGGCCGCGGTGGCCGCGGCGCTCGGCGTCGACTTCGCCCTGCCCGCCGACGCGGCCGGCGAGCGCGATCTGGTGGTGCACGCCAGCGCCACCGCCGACGGGTTGCAACGCGGCCTGGAGCTGCTCCGCCCGGAGGGCACCGTGCTGGAGCTGAGCTGGTACGGCGACCGGCCCGTCACCCTCTCGCTCGGCGGCGCGTTCCACTCCCGGCGGCTCGGCATCCGCAGCAGCCAGGTCGGCACCGTGTCGCCCCGGCGCGCCGACCGCAGCTACGCCGACCGGCTCGCCCTCGCCCTGGACCTGCTGGCCGACCCCGCGTTCGACGCGCTGCTCACCGGCCGGTCCCGCTTCACCGACCTGCCCGACGTGCTGGACCGGCTCGCCTCGGGCGAGCTGCCGGCGCTGTGCCATCTCATCACCTACGGCGAGGAGTGAACGTGTTCAGCGTGACCGTCCGGGACCACATGATGGTCGCCCACAGCTTCCGCGGCGAGGTCTTCGGCCCGGCCCAGCGGCTGCACGGCGCGACGTTCGTCGTCGACGCCACGTTCCGCCGCGCCGACCTGGACGCCGACGGGATCGTGGTCGACATCGGGCTGGCCACCGAGCAGCTCAGGGCCGTGCTCGGCGAGCTGACCTACCGCAACCTCGACGACGAGCCGGCCTTCGCCGGGGTGAACACCACCACCGAGGTGCTGGCCCGCACCGTGGCCGACCGGCTCGCCGACGCGGTGCACGCCGGACGGCTGGGGGAGGGGGCTCGGGGGCTGGCCGGGATCACCGTCACCCTGCACGAGTCGCACGTCGCCTGGGCGAGCTACGAACGGTCGCTGTGACCGGATGACCGCCGTCCACGTGGTGCTGCCGGGCGACATCGACGACCCGGCGAACCCCAGCGGCGGCAACGCCTACGACCGGCACGTCTGCCGGGGACTGGCCGCGCTCGGCTGGGCCGTGCGCGAGCACCCGGTGCCGGGCGGCTGGCCGCACCCGGCGCAACGCGAGCGGGCCGAGCTGGCCGGGCTGCTCGGCGGGCTGCCCGACGACGCGGTCGTGCTGCTCGACGGCCTGGTCGCCTCGACCGTGCCGGACGTGCTCACCCCGCACGCCGGCCGGCTGCGCCTGGTGGTGCTGGTGCACCTGCCGATCGAGGGCGAGGCCGAGGGCCGGGCGCTGGCGGCGGCGACCGCGGTGGTCGCCACCAGCGACTGGACCCGGCGGCGGCTGCTCGACCACCATGGGCTCGCCGGCAGCCGGGTGGTGGTCGCCGAGCCCGGGGTCGACCCGGCGCCGCTCGCCCCCGGCACGCCCGGCGGCGGTCGGCTGCTCTGCGTCGCGGCGGTCACCCCGATCAAGGGCCACGACGTGCTCGCCGCGGCGCTGGCCCGGGTCGCGGACCTGGCCTGGACGTGCGACTGGGTGGGGCCGCTGGACCGGGACCCGCGGTTCGTCGACCGGACGCGTCGACGGCTGGTCGACACCGGCCTCGCCGACCGGGTGCGCCTGACCGGCCCCCGCACCGGCGACGACCTGGCCGCCGCGTACGCCGCCGCCGATCTGCTGGTCCTGCCCTCGCGGCGGGAGACGTACGGCATGGTGGTCACCGAGGCCCTGGCCCGGGGCGTGCCGGTGCTGGCCGGCGACACCGGCGGCCTGCCGGCCACGCTCGGGCACGCCCCCGACGGCGACCGGCCGGGCCTGCTGGTGCCACCGGAGGACCCGGGCGCGACCGCCGACGCGCTGCGCCGCTGGCTCACCGACCCCGCCCTGCGGGACCGGCTGCGCCGCGCCGCCCGGCAGCGGCGGCACACCCTCACCGGCTGGCCGGTCACCGTGGACCGGCTGGCGACCGCGCTCAAGGAGGCGACCGCGGCATGACCACCTCACTCCCGCCCGACTTCGCGGACTGGCTCCGGCTACGTGAGCCCGCCGACGCCGCCGCCCGCTCGACCGAGCTGGCCGACGCGGTCCGGGACCGGCTCCCCGCCGACCGGCCGCTGGTCGTGCACGACCTGGGCAGCGGCACCGGCTCGATGGCTCGCTGGCTGGCCCCCCGACTACCCGGCCCGCAGCACTGGGTGCTGCACGAACGCGACGCCGACCTGCTGGCGCTGGCCGGCGCCGGGCGGCTCACCGCCGCCGACGGCGGCCCGGTCACCGTGACCACGCGGGGCTCGGACATCACCCGGTTGACCGCCGCCGACCTGGCCGACGCCCACCTGGTCACCGCGTCGGCGCTGCTGGACATGCTCACCGCCGAGGAGATCGACCGGATGGCGGCGGCCTGCGCCGGGCATCTGACGCTGTTCGCGCTCACCGTGCTCGGCCGGGCGGAGCTCACCCCGCCGCACCCGCTGGACGCCGCGCTGACCGCCGCGTTCAACGCCCACCAGCGGCGCACCGTCGACGGGCGGGTGCTGCTCGGGCCGGACGCGGTGGACGCGACGGTGGCCGCGTTCGCCCGCCACGGCGTCGAGGTGGCGGTGCGGTCCACGCCGTGGCGGCTCGGCCCGGAGCAGGCCGCGCTGGCCGCCGAGTGGCTCGCCGGCTGGGTCGACGCGGCCGTCGAGGAACGACCGCATCTGGCCGGGCCCGCCGCGACGTATAGGAAGTGGCGGCTCGACGAGGCCGCCGTCGGCCGCGTGGAGGTCGTGCTGCACCACGCCGACCTGCTCGCCGGCTGAACCGTACGGCCCGCCGACACGTGACATCCGGTGGGAACGAGGGAGGACCGCTTGTCACACGTCGCCGTCGCCGGGTCCGTACCGGCCGTCATGCCCGCGCCCGTCCGGTCGCGCCGGGCCCGGGCCCGCCTCGCCCGGGTGGGCCGGGCCTGGGTACGTCCGCTCGCCGGGCTGGCGGTGCTGGCGGTGCTGGTCGCCTCCGTGGGCACCGGTCCGTTCCTGGCCGGACTGCGGCTGATCGACGCGCCGGCGCTCGCGGCCGCGCTCGGCATCGGCGTGGTCACCACGGTCTGCTGCGCCTGGCGCTGGTCCCTGGTCGCCGGCGGGCTGGGCGTACGGCTGCCGATGCGGGCCGCGGTGGCGCACTGCTACCGGGCGGTCTTCCTCAACTCCACCCTGCCCGGCGGGGTGCTCGGCGACGTGCACCGGGCGGTGCGGCACGGCCGCGACGCCGGGGACGTGGCCCGGGGCGTCCGGGCGGTGGTCTGGGAGCGCACCGCCGGGCAGGTGGTCCAGGTGGTCATCGCGGTGGGGCTGCTGGCCGCGTTCCCGTCCCCGGTCCGCCCGTACCTGCCGGCGCTGGCCGCCGGCCTGGCCGTGGTCGCGCTGGCGCTGGTGCTGGCCGCCCGCGCGGTGCCCCGCTCCGGTGCGTCCCGCTGGGCGCGGGCGGCGCGGACCGCGCTCGCCGACGTGCGCTGCGGGCTGCTGGGCCGCCGGACCTGGGCCGGCGTGGTGGTGGCCTCGACCGTGGTGTTCGCCGGCCACCTGGCCACCTTCGTGGTGGCCGCCCGCACGGCCGGCGCGGACGCCCCGCTGTCCCGCCTGCTGCCCCTGACGCTGCTCGCGCTGCTCGCCATGGCGGTGCCGCTGAACGTGGGCGGGTTCGGCCCGCGGGAGGGGGTGGCCGCGTGGGCGTTCGCGTCGGCCGGGCTGACCGCCGCGCAGGGCGTCGCCACCGGCACGGTCTACGGCGCGCTGGTCCTGGTGGCCAGCCTGCCCGGCGCCGCGGTGCTGCTGGTGCGCCGCCTGCCGCGCCGGGAGCCCGGCAACTGTCGGTGATCCCGCCTACGGTGAGGGTGCGAGGTGTGCGTCGTCGGGTCCGCCCGGCGACCGGACGGAGGAGAACCATGGACGAAACCCTGCCCAACGCGACGGTCCGGACCCGGGTCACGGTCCCGCTCAGGTTCCCCGACGGATACGTGACCACCGCCACGGTGCACACCTTCCACGGCCTGGCGGACGGCCGCGAGCACCTGGCGTTCGGGCTCGGCGACCACGAGGCCGCCGACCCGCCGTTGGTCCGTCCGCACAGCGAGTGCCTCACCGGGGACGTGTTCGGCAGCCAGCGCTGCGACTGCGGCCCGCAGTTGCGGGAGGCGGTGGAGCGGATCGCCGACGCCGGCGGCTACCTGCTCTACCTGCGGCAGGAGGGCCGGGGCATCGGCCTGTACGCCAAGCTCGACGCCTACGCGCTGCAGGACGACGGCCTCGACACGTACGAGGCGAACCTGGCGCTCGGGCGGGGCGCCGACGAGCGGGACTACACCGTGGCCGCGCAGATGCTCGCCGCGCTGGGGGTGGACCGGGTGGCCCTGCTCAGCAACAATCCGGACAAGGCGGCCCAGTTGGAGCGGCTCGGCGTCACGGTGGCCGACCGGGTGTCCACCGGCGTGCACCTGTCCCCGGCGAACGCCGACTACCTGGCGGCCAAGGTCACCCGCGCCGACCACGCCCTCGACCTGCCGTTCGTGCCGTGACCGGCCGACCGTACGTGCTGCTCAGCTGCGCCATGTCGATCGACGGCTACATCGACGACGCGACGACCGAGCGGCTGCTGCTCTCCAACGACGACGACCTGGACCGGGTGGACGCGACCCGGGCCGGGTGCGACGCGATCATGGTGGGCGCGGCGACGGTCCGCCGGGACGACCCGCGGCTGCTGGTGCGCAGCGAGCGCCGGCGCGCCGATCGGGTGGCGCGGGGGTTGGCCCCGTCGCCGGTGAAGGTCACGGTGACCGGCAGCGGCGACCTCGATCCGGCGGCCCGGTTCTTCACCGCGGGCGACGGGGCGAAGCTCGTCTACTGCCCGAGCGGCGTGGTGGACAAGGCCCGGGAGCAGGTCGGCGCGGTGGCCACGGTGGTCGACGCCGGGGAGCCGGTCACCCCGGAGGCGGTCGTCGCCGACCTGGCCGGGCGTGGGGTGAGCCGGCTGATGGTCGAGGGCGGCGGCTCGGTGCACTGCCAGTTCCTCACCGCCGGGCTGGCCGACGAGCTGCACCTGGTGGTCGCGCCCTTCTTCGTGGGGGACCGGCGGGCGCCCCGCTTCGTCGGGGACGGCCGGTTCCCGTGGCACCCGGGGCGCCGCGCCCGGGTCGTCGAGGTCCGCCAGATCGGCGACGTGGTGCTCACCCGCTACGCGCTCTCCGATCGCTGCCTGGCCTGACCCGCCGTCAAGGTCCGCCCTTGTGCGAGACCACTGTCGATATTAGTTTGTTGATAATCCATACGAACTAATGTCCCGTGGACCCTTTCCGAAGGGGGACCGATGACCCACCCCGACCCGGGCTCCTCCCGTCGCCGCTTCCTCGGCCTGGTGGGCCTCGGCGTGGCCGCGACCACCGCCGGCCCGCTGCTCGCCGGCTGCTCCGAGAAGCCGGCGGGCTCCGGCGGCGCCCAACAGCTCGACGCCGTCTCCGGCGTGTTGCCGACGCACAAGGACCTGGCCGGCGGCGTCAAGCCCGACATCGTCGGCACCCGGCCGGTGGCCGACGGATACACCAGCTATCCGGCCACCCTGGTCGACGCCGTCACCGACAAGCCGGGAACCAGCGGCAAGCAGGTCACCGCGATGACGCCCGCCTGGGGGGCGGCGCCGCCCGGCACCGCGCAGAGCGCCTACCTCCAGGCCGTCAACGCCGAACTGGGCACGCCGGTCACCTTCACCATCCAGGACGGCGTCACCTACGCCGACAAGCTCAACGCCATGCTCAGCGCGCGGGACGTGCCGGAGCTGCTCTGCGTACCGGGGTGGGAGGTGGAGAAGATCCCGCGCTTCGCCGAGGCGATCAAGGTGCTCTTCGAGGACCTCACCGACCACCTCAGGGGCGACGCCGTCGACGCGTACCCGATGCTGGCCAGCTTTCCGACCGGCGCCTGGCGCGAGGCGGTCTGGAACGAGCGGCTGGTGTCCGTGCCCAACCCCACCGACTCGCCGTTCCCGTGGGTGCTGTTCACCCGCAAGGACCTGCTCGACGCGCGCGGCCTGGCCGTGCCGTCGAACCTCGACGACCTGCTCACCGTCGCCAAGCAGGTCACCGACCCGGCCCGCAAGGTGTGGGCGTTCGACGACGTCTTCGCCATGATCCAGATGTTCCATCGGGTCCCCGCCTCCAAGCAGGGATGGCGGCTGCGCTCCGACGGGACGCCGGAGTTCAAGTACGAGACGCCGGAGTTCCGCCAGGCTCTCGAGGTGATGGCCAGGATCTACCAGGACGGCCTGGTCCACCCGGACGTCGTGGCCAGCCGGGGCGCGGACGCCAAGCAACTGTTCGCCAAGAACGGCGCCATCGTGTTCAAGCAGGACGGCATGGGCATGTGGCAGGGCGCCCAGGCCGAGCACCAGAAGACCAACCCCGCGTTGAACATCCAGGCGGTGCCGGTCTTCTCCGCCACTGGTGGCGACCCGCTGGTCTGGCGGGCGGACAAGCCGATCTCCTACACCTTCGTCCGGAAGGGCCTCGGCAAGGACCGGGTCCGGGAGCTGCTGCGGATCATCAACTGGTGCTCCGCGCCGCTGGGCAGCCAGGAGGCCCAGCTCCGCGACTTCGGCGTCGAGGGCCGGCACCACACCAGGTCGCCGAACGGGCCGGTGAAGACCGACCTGGCGTTCAAGGAGATCGCCAACCAGTACTTCTTCATCAGTGGTCGCAACCCCACCATCGGGCCGTTCCCGGACACCCCCCGCTACGTCCCGGACGTGCTGAACTACTCCAACCAGATGGTCCCGTTCCTGGAGAAGGACCCCTGGGACGGGGTGAAGCTGGAGATGCCGGCCGCCTACAAGGCCAACCAGGTGCCGACGGAGGACAAGTTCACCGACCTCCTGCGCGGCCGGCGTCCGATGAGCGACGTGGACGCCATCGTCGCCGAGTGGAAGGCGGGCGGTGGGGAGGAAGCCCGCAAGCTGCTCGCCGACTCGCTGCCGAAGACGGCCAAGTGAGCGAGCCGGCCGTCGTGGTCGGGCCCGAGCGGGCCCGACCCGACGCCCCGGCCCCACCGGCCCGCACGCCGCGCCGTCGCCGCGTGCCGCTGGGCACACGGCTGCGCCGCGACTGGCAACTACTGGCCATGGTGGCGCCCGGTTTCGGCATCCTGCTGGTCTTCAGCTACCTGCCGATCGCCGGCAACGTCATCGCGTTCCAGGACTACAACCCCTACCTGGGCGACAACCCGTGGCAGGCGTTCACGCACAGCAACTGGATCGGCTTCGGTCAGTTCCAGCTCCTCTTCGACGACCCGGCGTTCTGGGACGCGTTCCGCAACACCCTCGCCATCACGGCGTTCCAGTTGGTGTTCTTCTTCCCGCTGCCGATCGTGTTGGCGGTCATGCTGCACAACCTGCTCTCCAACCGGCTGCGCGGCCTCGTCCAGACGATCGTCTACCTGCCGCACTTCTTCAGCTGGGTGCTGGTGGTCACCTTCTTCGTGGCCATGTTCGGCGGCGCGGGACTGCTGGCGCAGACCATGCGCGATGCCGGCATGCAACCGTGGAACGTGATGACCGATCCGGACACGTTCATCGTCCTGGTCACCGCCGAGGCGGTGTGGAAGGACGTGGGCTGGGGCACCATCGTCTTCCTGGCCGCGCTGTCCACGATCGACCAGAGCCTCTACGAGGCGGCCGCCGCGGACGGCGCCGGGCGGTGGCGACGGCTGTGGCACATCACGCTGCCCGGCCTGCGCCCGGTGATCGTGCTGCTGCTCATCCTGCGTCTCGGCGACGCGCTCTCGGTCGGCTTCGAGCAGTTCCTGCTGCAACGCGACGCGGTCGGCCGGCAGGCCGCCGAGGTGCTCGACACCTTCGTCTACCACTTCTCCATCGCCACCGGAAACTACGGCTACGGCGCGGCGGCCGGGCTGTTCAAGGCCGTCGTCGGCCTCGTGCTGATCCTCGCCGCGAACCGGGTGGCGCACCTGCTCGGCGAACGAGGGATCTACGCGAAGTCATGACCGCGACCAGCCGCCGGTCGACCGGCACGCGCCCCCGCCGTCCGGTGTGGGAGGAACGACCGAACCCGGTCGGCCAGGCGCTCAAGGCCGTCCTGCTCACCCTGCTGGTGGCCGGGGTGCTCTTTCCGCTCTGGGTGATCCTGGTGACCAGCCTCTCCTCCCGCGAGACGATCGCCGCCGCCGGTGGCCTGGTGGTCGTGCCGAAGGGCATCGACACCTCGGCGTACCGGACCATCCTGGCCGGCGGGGCGGTCACCCGGGCGCTGTGGATCAGCACGCTGGTCACCGTGCTCGGCACGGTGATCGCGCTGACCGTCACCGTGCTGGCCGCGTACGGGCTGTCCCGGCCGGGCTCGCTGGGCCACCGCTGGCTGCTCGCGTACTTCCTGATCCCGTTCCTGGTCTACCCGCCGCTGGTGCCGCGCTACCTGGTGGTCACCGGGCTGGGCCTGAAGGACACCGTCTGGGCGCTGGTCCTGCCGCCGGCGATCAGCGTGTTCAACCTCGTCGTGGTGCGCGGCTTCTTCCAGGGCATCCCGCAGGAGCTGCTGGACAGCGCCCGCATCGACGGCGCGAGCGACTTCCGGACCCTCGGGCGGATCGTGCTGCCGCTGTCCCGCGCGGTGATCGCCGTGGTCGGCCTCTTCTACGCGGTCAGTTACTGGAACGTGTGGTTCGACGCGTTGCTGTTCATCGACCGCAACGACATGTACCCGATCCAGCGGGTGTTGCAGAGCTACCTGCTGGCCGGGCAGGCGCCGCACACCTCGGGCGGCACCACCGGGGTGACCATGCCACCGACCGAGGCGATCAAGATGGCGGTGGTGGTGCTGACCGTCGCGCCGATCGTCGCGGTCTACCCGTTCGTCCAGCGGCACTTCGTCAAGGGCGTGCTGATCGGCGCGGTCAAGGGCTGACGCCTGCGCTCACAGCACCTGGGACAGGAACCGCCGCAGCCGCGGGTGCTCGGGCGCCTCGAACACGGCGGCCGGCGGCCCGGCCTCCAGCACCACACCGGCGTCCATGAACGCGACCGTGTCGGCCACGGTGCGGGCGAAGCCCATCTCGTGCGTGACCACCACCATCGTCATGCCGGCGGCGGCGAGGTCCGCCATCACCGCGAGCACGCCCTTGACCAGCTCCGGGTCCAGCGCCGAGGTGGCCTCGTCGAAGAGCATCACCTGCGGGCGCAGCGCGAGCGCCCGGGCGATGGCCACGCGCTGCTGCTGGCCGCCGGAGAGCTGCGCCGGCCGGGCGTCGGCCTTCGCGGCCAGCCCGACCAGGTCGAGCTGGGCGCGGGCGAGCGCCACCGCCTCGTCCTCGTCGAGCTTCTTGAGCTTGCGCAGCGCGAGCGTGACGTTGCGCAGCACGCTCAGGTGCGGGAAGAGGTTGAACTGTTGGAACACCATGCCGATCCGCTGCCGCAACGCGTCCGGGTCGTCGCCCAGCACGCTGCGTCCGTCCAGCAGGACGTCGCCCCGGTCCGGCTCGATCAGCCGGTTGATCGTGCGCAGCAGCGTGGACTTGCCGGAGCCGGACGGTCCGATCACGCAGGCCGTGCCGCCGCGGGCCACGTCCAGGTCCGCGCCGCGCAGCACCCGGTGCGCGCCGAAGGCCAGGTGCACGTCGCGCACGGTGAGGCTGACCGAGGTGACGGTGCCGGTGGTCATCGAGGGTTCCCTCCGGTCGGGCTGACGCCGGCCGGCGTCAGGTCGGGCTCGGGCTCGGGCGGCGCGGCCGGGCGGCCCTGCCGCAGCCGCCGGTCCAGCCAGTTGACCGCGTGCGTCAGCGGCACGGTCAGGACCAGGTAGAACAGGCCGGCGAGCAGCAGCGCGGACTGGTTGCCGGTGTTCGCCGCGTAGTCCTGGCCGATCCGGAACAGCTCGCGCTGGCTGGCCAGCAGGCCGAGGAAGTAGACCAGGCTGGAGTCCTTGATCAACGCGATCAGCTGGTTGACCCAGGCGGGCAGCACCCGGCGGACACCCTGCGGGATGATCACCAGCCGCATCGACTCGGCCCAGGAGAAGCCGAGCGCCCGCGCGCCCTCCAACTGGGCCGCCTCCACGCTCAGGATGCCGGCTCGGAAGATCTCGCCCAGGTAGGCGGCGGCGATCAGGGACAGCGCCAGCACGCCCAGCGGGTAGGGGTTCGGTCCCCACACCTCCATGCCCAGCGGCGCCAGGCCGACGCCGATGAGCAGGATGGTCGCCGCGGCCGGCAGGCCGCGGAACACGTCGGTGTAGACCCGGGCCGGCCACCGCAACCACCGGGTACGCGAGATGCCCGCGACGGCCAGCAGCATGCCCAGCACCGAACCGAGCAGGGCGGCGGAGACCGCCAGGATCAGCGTGTTGGGCAGCCCGACGGTCAGCATCTCGGGCAGCGCCTCGCGCATCGAGTCACCGTCGAAGAAGGTCTCCCAGAGGGTGCTCAGTGGATCCATCGTTCCTCCGTCCGCTCTGCTCGGGCCCGGTCACCTGCTCAGGAGGCGGCCGACGGCGACGGCACCGGGACCGAGCCGCTGCCGGGGGTGAAGTCGGCCGGGATCGGCCGGCCCGGGTAGTACTGCGCCTGCAGGCGGCTCCAGGTGCCGTCGGCGATCACCTCGTCGAGCCCCTTGTCCAGCGCCTCGCGCAGCTTGTCGTTGCCCTTGGCCACGGCATACGCGGTCGGGGCCGGGCTGAGCTGCTTCGCCGCGACCTTGATCTTGCCGTTGCTGTCCGCGGCGGACTTGTCACCGATCTCGGCGGGCGCGATCCAGGCGTCGGCGGTGCCGGCCTTGAGCTGGTTGACCGCGCCGTTGTAGTCGGGCACCCGCACCGGGTCGAGGTTCTCCCGGGTGGCGAAGTCGTCCTGCACGGTGCCCTGGACCACCACCACCCGCTTGCCGGCGAGCTGGTCGAACCCGGTGATCGGGGAGCCGGCCGGCACGTCCAGGCCGAAGTAGCCGAAGTCGTAGCCGTTGCCGAAGTCGACGGTCTTCTTCCGCGCCTCGGTGACGGTGATCGAGGAGCTGCCCACGTCGAACTTGCGGTTGTTGACCTGGGACAGCAGGGCGGAGAAGTCGGTGCCGACGAACTCGACCTTCAGGCCGACCTTGCCGGCGACGGCGGTGAGCAGGTCGTTGTCGAAGCCGGTGAACTTCCCGTCCTTCAGGTAGACGTTCGGCGGCGCGTCGGTGAGCGTGCCGGCCCGGATCACCCCGGGCTGGAGCAGGCCGTACGGGTTGGCGGCCTCGTCGGTGGAGTCGTTCCCGCCGCACGCGGTCAGCGCGGTCGCGGCGAGCACGGCGGCGGCGCCGACGGCGGCGGCGCGGGTCAGGACGGTACGGATACGCACGATGTATCTCCAGAGTGGACGGACACGCGGGGCGCGTGCCGGTACCGGCGCCGCCGGGCACGGCGGGGCCGGGAAGGGTGGATCGGGGAAGGGGGAAGCGCTCGCTCAGCGCGCGTCGCGACAGGCGTCGCTGCACACCCGCATCAGGTCGACGTGGCGGCGCTTGACCAGCGCGACGCCGGCCGGGTGCGCGGCGGTGTCGCCGGTGCGGGTGGAGGGTGGTGCGAACATCGGTCTCCCTGGTCGGTCGGTGCTGACCTGGGTGCCAGGCCACGCTTGCGCCGACGGCTGCCGGCGCCTGGTCCTCACCCGGAGCACCCCACCGTGGTGGAGGGTTGCCGGCCAGCGAGCCGGGGCTTGACGCTGGCGCTCATGACCTGCCCGAAAGGCTAGCAGCACCGCCGTGCGGGTCGTCCAGCCGTTATGACCCCTCTCACGCGCCGGGCCTTACCGCCGTGCCGGCATCACCGGGGCGTCCCGGCCCGTGCCGTGCCGGGACGGGCCGCGGTGCTCGTGGTAGTCCTGCTCGACGTTGACCGTCCAGACGTCGTGGCCCGCGCCGTGCGCGATGTTCTCGGCGGTCAGCATGGCGGTGAGCATCGAGTGGTCCGCGTTGTTGTACCGGTGCATGCCGTTGCGCCCGACCGGGTGCACGTTCGGCGCCTCCCGGGCCAGCCACCCCCGGATCACATCCACGTTGTGCTGGTACCGCTCGTCGTACACCGGGTACGCCTTGGGCATCCGCACCACGTGTCCCGCCTCGACGCAGCCGGGCCGGACCAGCCCCAGCCGCTCCAGCTCGGCGGTGGCGAACCGGACCAGCTCCGCGTCCGGGGTCCGCCACATCTCGTCGCCCTCGAAGACGAAGTACTCCAGCCCCAGGCAGGTCCGGCCGTCCTTGACCAGGTACGGCGACCAGGAGCCGAAGTTCTGGATCCGCCCGACCCGGGCCGCCGGGTCGTGCACGTAGATCCAGTTGTCCGGGAACGAGAACTCCGCCGGCACCACCAGCGCGACGGTGAGGAAGTCCCGGTACCGCAGGTCGTCCGCGGCCGCCCGGACCTCCGGCGGGGCGGCCGGACGCATGGCGTGCACCAGCGCGGAGATCGGCATCGAGGAGATCACGTGCGCGGCGGGCTCGGTGCGTGCCCCGTCCGCGTCGACCACCGTCACGGCCGTGGCCCGCCGGGCGGCCGGGTCCCGGTGCACCTCGCTCACCCACGAGCCGGTGGCGACCGTGCCGCCCCGCCGGACGACCTCCTCGGCGCAGCGTTCCCACATCATCCCCGGCCCGTGCTTCGGATACTGGAACTCCTCGATCAGGCTGGTCACGTCCGTCCGACGGCGGCCGGGCAGCAGCGCGTTGCGCATCGCGGTCGCCAGCGACAGGTTCTTGATCCGCTGGGCGGCCCAGTCGGCCTGAAGGTGGTCCGCCGGCATCCCCCAGACCTTCTCGGTGTAGGTCTTGAAGAAGATCGAGTAGAGCCGCCAGCCGAACCGGGCCGACACCCACCCCTCGAAGTGCGACTGGTCCTTCGGCGGGCGCAGCCGGGCCCGGCCGTACGAGCCGAGACACCGCAGCGCCTCCCACACCCCCAGGTTGCGCAGCGCGTTGCCGGCGTTGAGCGGGTAGTCGTAGAGGGCGCCCCGGTAGTAGATCCGGCTCATCCGTGGCCGCAGCAGGAAGTCCTCGTCCGGCAGGATCTCGTGCCAGAAGTCCTCGACCCGGGAGACCTTGGTGAAGAACCGGTGCCCGCCGATGTCGAAGCGCCATCCGTCGCGCTCCACCGTGCGGCTGATCCCGCCCACCACGTCGTCGGCCTCGTAGACCCGGACCGGCAGGCCGTGCCGCCGCAGCTCGTACGCGGCGGTCAGCCCCGCCGGCCCCGCCCCGACGACCACCGTTGAACCACCCTCACCCATGCCCTCCGCGCCCCCCGCCCAGCCCGCCGATGCGGCACCGCCCTTACCCGTCCTGCCGGCGTCCTCACCTGCCGTGGCACACCGGCCGACACATCGGCCCGGATGGTGTGGACCCGGCCGGAACGGGGATGCGGGTCGGGTTTCCCGGTCCGGGGGTCGGTCGCGGGGCGACCGGTGGGAGCGCGATGACGGACGAACGGCGGGCCGGCCCGGCCGACGTGCCCGCACCGGGCCGGCCCGGGGCGGCGGCCCGGCTGGCGGCGACGGCCCGTCGGGTGCCCGAGCCCTGGGGTTTCGTGTTCGCCGTCTTCGTCGGCTCCAAGCTGGTGCTCAGCCTGGTCGGCGTGCTGGTGCTGGCCGCGTGGGACGGGGTGCCCGGCGCGCCGCCGGCCGCCGAGGCGCTGATGCGCGACCAGCAGGACGCCGTCTCGTCGTACCGCTGGGTGTCGCTCTGGTTCGCCTGGGACTCGTTCCTCTACGACCACCTGGCCCGGCTGCCGCTGGACCGGCCCTGGCCGGACTTCGGGTTCCCGCTGCTCTACCCGTTCCTGGCCCGCCCCCTCGCGCCGCTGCTGGGCGGGCACACCGCCTGGGCGCTGCTGCTGGTCAGCAACGTGGCGCTGGTGGTCCAGCTCTACTACGCGTACCGGCTCGGGGGTCGGCTGCTCGGCGACGGCCGGCGGGCGGTGCGCTACCTGCTGCTGTTGCCGACCGCGTTCCTCTTCCAGGCGGCGCTGACCGAGTCGCTCTTCCTCTGCCTCGCCCTGGCCGCCTTCTGGTACGCCGAGCGGCGGCGCTGGCTGGTGGTCGGGATCGTCGGCTACGTCCTGGCGCTGAGCCGGTCCGTCGGCTTCCTCGTCGTGCTGCCGCTGGCCCTGGTGCTGCTGCGCGAGCACGGCTGGCGTGCGGGACCCCGCGCCTGGCCCCGGCTGCTGCGCGAGGGCTGGCCGCTGCTGCTGGTGCCGGCGGGCTGGTTGACGTTCATGGCGTTCTGCCGCTGGCAGGCCGGCGACTGGTTCGCCTACCAGCACGCCCAGGAGACCGGCTGGGGGATCCGGTTGCAGAACCCGCTGACGGTGGCCGGATCGGCGCTGGCCGGTGACAACTCGGCCGACGCGCTGCGGGTGTGGCTCGTGGTGGCGGCGCTGGTCGTGGCCGTGGTCGGGCTGCGGCGCCGGGCCGACTGGCCGTACCTGGTCTACACGCTGGTCGTGGTGCTGGTGCCGCTGTCGATGGGTCCGCCGGTGTACCGGAGCCTGCTGCGCTACCTGCTCGCCGCGTTCCCGGTCGCGCTGGTGCTGGCCCGCTGGGCGCGCCGCCCCGGCCTCGACCCCTGGCTCACCGCGGTGCTGGCGTTGGTGCAGGGCGCGCTGTTCGCGGTCTGGCTCACCTACTGGACCCACCTGATCATCTGACAGGGCTTGCTATGCAACAAAGTGCATAGCAAGATGGCCGGCATGTCGCTGGAGCACGCCATCCTCGTCTCGCTGCTGGAGCGGCCGGCCTCCGGCTACGAGCTGGCCCGGCGCTTCGACCGCTCGATCGGCCGCTTCTGGACCGCCACCCACCAGCAGATCTACCGCGTGCTCAAACAGATGGCCGAGGACGACCGGATCACCGGCGAGGAGGTCGGTCAGGAGGGCCTGCCGGACAAGAAGGTCTGGTCGGTCACCCCGACCGGCCGGGCCGCGCTGCTCGGCTGGTTGCATGCCCCGGTGCGACCGGAGGCGGTCCGGCACGAGCTGGCCGTCAAGATCCGCGGCGCCGCGTTCGACGACGCCGCCGGGCGCGCCACCCTGGTCGCCGAGGTCGAGCGCTACCGCGCCGACCACGAGACCGTCCTCGCCGGCTATGTGGCCGGCGAACGCCGCGACTTCCCGGACGCCGTCGCACCCGACGCCCGGGCGGCGCTGCAGCACGTCGTGCTGCGCGGCGGCATCGCGTACGAGCGGATGGTGCTGGCCTGGCTGGACGACGTCCTGGCCACCCTCCGCGCCCTCGACCCCGACCCGGAAAGGCCACCCGCGTGAGCGACCCGCTGCTGTTCCACCCGCACCACTACGACCCCGCCGACCTCGACGAGACCTCGCGCCGGCTGCTGCGCGCCACCGTCGACTGGTTCGAGACCCGGGGCAAGCGCGCCCTGGTCGACAGCTACAACACGCACGAGTGGTACGCCGACTTCCTCGCCTTCGCCGCCCGGGAAGGGCTCTTCGCCACCTTCCTCACCCCGTCCGCGGACGGCGGCGACGACACCGACAAGCGCTGGGACACCGCCCGCAACGCGGCGCTCAGCGAGATCCTCGGCTTCTACGGCCTCGGCTACTGGTACACCTGGCAGGTCACCGTGCTCGGTCTCGGGCCGGTGTGGCAGAGCGGCAACGCCGCCGCCCGGGCCCACGCCGCCGAGCTGCTCGACCAGGGCCACGTGATGGCCTTCGCGCTCTCCGAGCGGTCGCACGGCGCCGACATCTACGCCACCGACATGCTGCTCACCCCCGACGGCGAGGGCGGTTTCCGGGCCACCGGCGGCAAGTACTACATCGGCAACGGCAACGTCGCCGGCCTGGTCTCGGTCTTCGGCCGGCGCGCCGACGTCGAGGGCCCGGAGGGGTACGTGTTCTTCGCCGCCGACAGCCGGCACCCGGCGTACCGGCTGGTCCGCAACGTGGTCAACGCCCAGATGTACGTCTCCGAGTTCCGGCTGGAGGACTACCCGGTACGCGCCGAGGACGTGCTGCACACCGGCCCGGCCGCGTTCGACGCCGCGCTGAACACGGTGAACATCGGCAAGTTCAACCTCTGCACCGCGTCCGTCGGCATCTGCGAGCACGCCATGTACGAGGCGGTCACCCACGCCCACGGCCGCGTGCTCTACGGCCGGCGGGTCACCGACTTCCCGCACGTGCGCCGCGAGCTGACCGACGCGTACGCCCGCCTGGTGGCGATGAAGCTGTTCAGCGACCGGGCGGTGGACTACCTCCGCTCGGCCGGCCCGGACGACCGTCGCTACCTGCTGTTCAACCCGATGACCAAGATGAAGGTCACCACCGAGGGCGAGAAGGTGATCGACCTGCTCTGGGACGTGATCGCCGCGAAGGGCTTCGAGGCCGACACCTACTTCGACAAGGCCGCCAAGGACATCCGCGGCCTGCCGAAGCTGGAGGGCACGGTGCACGTCAACCTGGCCCTGATCCTCAAGTTCATGCCGAACTACCTGTTCCGGCCGCAGCCGCACCCGGCGGTGCCGACCCGGCGCGACGCGGCCGACGACGAGTTCCTGTTCCGCCAGGGTCCGGCCCGGGGGCTCGGCGCGATCCGGTTCCACGACTGGCGTGCCGCGTACGACGCGCACGCCCACCTGCCCAACGTGGTCCGCTTCCGGGAGCAGGCCGACGGGCTGGTCGCGCTGCTCGCCGCCCACGCGCCGGACGAGACGCAGCAGCGTGACCTGGACTTCCTGCTCACCATCGGCCAGCTCTTCGCGCTCGTCGTCTACGGCCAGCTGATCCTGGAGCAGGCCGAGCTGACCGGTCTCGACGCGGACCTGCTCGACGAGATCTTCGATCTGCTGGTCCGGGACTTCTCCGGATACGCCACCGAGCTGCACGGCAAGGCGGCCACCACCGACGAGCAGGCCGCCTGGGCGCTCGCCCACGTCCGCCGGCCGGTGGTCGACGCCGACCGCACGGCCCGGGTGTGGCAGCGGGTGGTCGACCTGGCCGGCGCGTACGAGATGCGACAGTGACCGCCGGAATCCGGGCGCGCGCCGGCCGGTCCGGCCGGTAGGTTGCACGGATGTTCGCGCTCGCCCTGACCGACGACGCCGAGCTGCGCCCGTTGCAGCCCTGGCACGCCGACGAGTTCCTCGCCAACCTCGACCGCTGCCGCGAGCACATCGCGCCCTGGGTCGGCGCGTCCTTCGTCGCCACCGACGCCGCGTCGGCCCGCACGGTCCTCCAGGCGTACGCCGACCGCTGGGCCCGCGACGACGGCGGCATCTGGGGCATCTGGCAGCGCGGCACCCTCGTCGGGGGAGTGCTGCTGGTGTCGCTGAGCACCGCGCGCGGGGTGTGCGAGGCCGGCTGCTGGCTGGAGCCGGCCGCCGAGGGGCAGGGTCTGGTCACCCGGGCCGCCCGGGTCGTCATCGACTGGGCGGTCCGGGAGCGCGGCATCCACCGGGTCGAGTGGGTGACCCGGGCCGGCAACGAGCGCAGCATCGCCGTGGCCCGCCGGCTCGGCATGCGCCGCGACGGGGTGCTGCGGGGCGCCGCGCCGGTGCCGGAGGGGCGGGCCGACATGGAGGTCTGGTCCGTGCTGGCACCGGAGTGGACGGCCTGACGCGAGTTCTTGTCGTACCCGGACGTCAACATGTGTCCATGGCTGTCCCCGCACTGGCCGACCGGTCCCCCCAGCCGCGCGCCCTGCCGCTGCGCGAGGTCCGCACCCGGCTCACCCAACTCGTCTCGCTCGCCGAGCTGACCGACACCGTCACCGTGGTCACCCGCGACGGCGACCCGCGTCCGATCGCCGCGATCGTGCCCGCGCCGGCGGCCCGCACCGCGGCCCAGGCCCGCGCCGACGCCGACCGGGTCACCGCCGTCAGCGCCGGATGGGCCCGCCGCCTGGAGGAGCTGCACCGGCAGTCCGGCCGACGGCACGCCGCCGAGCGGCGCGCGCTGACCGACGCGCTCGCCGAGGCCTGGGCCGAGCTGGAGCGGCGGGCGCCGGCCGGCGATCCGGCGCTGGCCCGGCTCCGCGCCGCCCACGCCGACCTCCTGCGCCCCTGACCCGGCGTCGTCGTGCCGCGCACACCCCCGTGGCGCGCGGCACGACGACCGTCCGATCGGCGACCCGTGCGAGCGGCGACGCCCGGGTTCGGGCCGCTGCGGCTCAGGACTCGACCGGCCCCGCGGCGGCGTCGGCGCGCAGCCCGTGCGCGGCGATGTCGTCGGCGACCTCCAGGCCGAGGCGGACCCCGCCGACGTTGCGCCCGAGGTCGACCCGGCCGTCGTCGTCCAGCGCGAACGCGTCGAACGACCAGTGCACGCCCAGGTAGACCCGGCTCAGGCCGTTCTCCTCGATCATCTGCCACAGGCCGTCGGGGAACCGGCGCGCCCAGCGCGGCCGGACCGTGCCGGTGTTGTCCACGCTGACCCCGTTCAGCTCGTCGGAGACGAACTCCAGCCCGTCGGCCAGGTCGTCCGGGCCGTGGTCGCCCTGGCCGTAGAAGCGCCGGACCGACTGCAACGCGGCGGCCCCGAAGCTGGCGTGACCGGAGGGGTACGCCGGGAAGTTCGGCGTCCGGTTCTTCTGCCCGACGCTGTTGGTGTGCGGCGCGCCGAGCGGCAGCCAGCCGATGTCCGCGGCCCCGTCGAGCGCCGCGTCGCCGACGCCGGTCGGGCCCAGCGCGCCGTCGTGCTCCCGGATGCCGACCACCGGGCGCCACAGGTCGTGGCGATACTTCTCCGTCCAGCAGAGGATGCCGGCGTCGGCCATGGCCACGTTGACCAGCGCGAAGAGCCTCGCGTTGGCGGTCACGTCGTTGCCCCGCGCCCGGGCCACGGCCCGGACGATCTGGTTGTAGAGCCGGGGCGGGGTGCCGATGCCGCGCGCGCCGTCGTACGCCCAGAACAGCCCGACGGCGGTCTCGGCGGCCGTGCGCCGCGGCAGCCGGTCCGGCAGCGTGCCGGCCAGGTGCGGGGCGATGCCCTTGCCGCGCACCTGGCGCAGCGACCGCTCGTACGCCCGGTCGCCCGGCCGCGGCGGCTCGTCGAGCTCGTGGCGGGTGGTGACCGCGAAGCAGCGGGACCGGGCGCCGTAGAAGGGGGCGTGGAAGCCCTGCCCCGGGTTGTCCGGGTCGACGCGGTGGCGCTGCCGGGCGAGCGACGGCACGTACCCGTCGTCGTCGAGGCCGGGGTCGGCGGCGCGCCGGCGCAGCACCTCCTCGGCGACCCGCCGGCCGTAGTCGTGCCCGGCCGCGTCGTGCTTCCCGGCGACCAGCCCGGCGGCGAGGTGACGTGCCTCCAGGAACTCCCGCTGCGCCGGGTGGAGGGCGGCCAGCGCGGTCCGGGCCGCGGCGGCGACGGCGGCGTCCGGGTCGGCCCCGGCCGGCGGCTGCGGCAGCCGGTCACCCAACCACGGCTCGTACGCGCCGGTGAGCCCGACGAGCGCGTCGTGCATGGCCAGGTGCGCGACGGCCAGCGCGCGGGCGCTGCCCACCGGCCCCTGGGACCGCGCCTCGCCGGCGTCACCCGTGGTGTGGGTGACCCGGTTCGCCTCCAGGGCGACCTCGTTCCAGTACAGGATCTGATCCACGACTTCCCCCGATGTGATCCGTTGGTGAATGGCGGCGGGAAATGCCGTCTCCACAACGGATCGCAATTCGGGAAATGGGCGCGGTCAGCGCCTGGAATGCCGTCCGGATCGGCCGTCGGATCCGCCGGCGCGCGCCATCGACAGGCGCACGACGTGCGGAAACCATTCCCCGTTGGGTCCCCGTGGTCAACGGCGACCACCGGAGGGGCGGCCCGCCGCGCCGACGTCGGAATGCGAATCGATGTCGGCTCGTCCATGGTTGCGGCGCCCCGCCGGGCGGGTCAAGGCGGGCGCGGCGGAATTGTGTCCACTGTCGGGGAATGGGCACCCGACGATGTCCCTGCAACCATCACGGGGTCGTGCGTATCCGCAGCTCACGACGGCGCCCGGGCGGAAGTCCGCCCGGGCGCCGTCGGTCGGGTCAGTTCCGGCCGCGTTCGGCGCGGTAGCGGCGGATCAGTTCGGCGGTGGAGGTGTCCACGTCGGCCAGGTCCGGGTCGGGGCCGGTCAGCTTCGGTGCGAGCTGGTTGGCCATGACCTTGCCCAACTCCACGCCCCACTGGTCGAAGGCGTTGATGTCCCAGACCGCGGCCTCGGTGAAGACGATGTGCTCGTAGAGCGCGATCAGCTGGCCCAGCGTCGCCGGGGTGAGCTTCGGCGCCAGGATCGAGGTGGTCGGGTGGTTGCCCGCCATCACCCGGTGCGGCACCACCTCGGGCGCGGTGCCCTCCGCCTCCACCTGCTCGCGGGTCCGCCCGAAGGCCAGCGCGGCGGTCTGGGCGAAGAAGTTCGACATGAACAGGTCGTGCATGTCGCCCAGGTCGTGGTTGGGCCGGCTGAACGCGATGAAGTCCGCCGGGATCAACCGGGTGCCCTGGTGGATGAGCTGGTAGAACGCGTGCTGCCCGTTGGTCCCGGGCTCACCCCAGAAGATCTCCCCGGTCGGGTAGGTGACCGGGGAGCCGTCGACGCGTACCGACTTGCCGTTGCTCTCCATGGTGAGCTGCTGCAGGTAGGCCGGGAACCGGTGCAGGTACTGCGCGTACGGCAGCACGGCGTGGGTCTCCGCGCCGAGGAAGTCGGTGTACCAGACGTTGAGCAGGCCGAGCAGCGCCGGCACGTTGCGCTCGACCGGGGCGGACCGGAAGTGCTCGTCGACCGCGTGGTAGCCGGCGAGCATCTCCCGGAACCGGTCCGGCCCGATCGCCAGCATCACCGACAGACCGACCGCCGAGGGCAGCGAGTAGCGTCCGCCCACCCAGTCCCAGAAGCCGAACATGTTCTCCGGGTCGATGCCGAAGTCGCGGACCCGCTGCTCGTTGGTGCTCACCGCGACGAAGTGCCGGGCCACCGCGTCGTCGTCGGCGTCCAGCCCGGCGAGCAGCCAGCGGCGCGCCTGGTCGGCGTTGGCCAGCGTCTCCTGGGTGGAGAACGTCTTCGACACCACCACGAACAGGGTGCGCGCGGGGTCCAGGTCGGCGGTCTTGTCGTGGATGTCGGTCGGGTCGATGTTGGACACGAACCGGCAGCTGATCCCCGCGTCCCGGTACGCCTTGAGCGCCTCGTACGCCATCACCGGGCCCAGGTCCGAACCGCCGATGCCGATGTTCACCACGGTGGTGATCCGCTCGCCGGTGTGGCCGCGCCACGAGCCGGACCGCACCCGCTGCGCGAAGGCGGACATCCGGTCCAGCACGGCGTGCACGTCGGCGACGACGTCCTGGCCGTCCACGGTGAGCGAGGCGTCGCGGGGCAGGCGCAGCGCGGTGTGCAGCACGGCCCGGTCCTCGGTGACGTTGATGTGCCGCCCGGCGAACATGGCCGCGATCTTCCCGGCCAGGCCGACCCGCTCGGCGAGCGCGCCGAGCAACGCGACCGTCTCGTCGGTGACCAGGTTCTTGCTGTAGTCCACGTGCAGGTCGGCGACCTCACCGGTGAGCCGTTCGCCCCGCTGCCCGTCGGCGGCGAAGAGGTCGCGCAGGTGCGTGCCGCGCATCGCCTCGGCGTGCTTGCGCAGCGCCTGCCATTCGTCCGTGGTGGTGACGTCCACAGCCATCGGGTCGATCTTCTCCTTCGCGACGGGGCGGTCGGCGGGCCCGCGCCCGCGACCCCACCAGCCTGCCACCCGGGGCCGGTACGCGCGACGCGACGCGACATCGCCCACCCTGTGGGCACACGCCGGGCGGGATGGGACACGCCGTTGCGACGCGTGTTCGACACGCCGATCACAGGCTGACACGATGCGGTCGCTCACAGTAGGCTCCTGCTGCTCGACCGCGCGGAGGAGGTGCCATGGCCGGGGTGATCAACCCTCGTCCCCCGTCCGACCCGGACGAACCGCCCCCGGAGGCGGCGCTGCCGGAACTGGCCGACCCGCACTGGATGCACCGCGCCACCGAACTCGCCCACACCGGCTTCTGGTCGGTGGCGCGGCGGCTTCCCACGCTGGTCCGCGAGGCGATCGCCCTGGGCTGGGCGACCAGTCGACGGGACACCGCGGCGTCACTCGGTCTCAACGTCGCCGCCGGGTTGCTCACCACCCTGGGGCTGCTCGCCACCACCGGCGTGCTGCAGCAGCTCTTCGCGGCCGGTCCGACGCCGGGGCGGATCCGGGCGGCGCTGCCGGCCCTGGCGCTGGCCGCGGCGGCCGTCACCGCGCGGGGTGCGCTGACGATCGCCGCCGGCTGGGCGCAGGCCCGGCTCATCCCGCAGATCAACTACACGGTGGAGCGGCGGCTCTTCGAGACCACCTCCGTGGTGGAGCTGGCGGCGTTCGACGACGCCGGCTTCGCCGAGGAGATGGACCGCGCCCGCGACCGCGGCCTGATCGAGGCGGGCGCGCTGGTCAACGACACGGTCAACCTGGTCACCGGCGTGGTCGGCGTGGTGGCCACCGCCGCCGCGGTGACCATCATCCACCCGTTGCTGCTGCCCTGCCTGCTGGTCGCCGCCGCCCCGGAGGCGGTGACGGCGGTGCGGATGGCCCGCCGCCAGCACATCGACTGGCTCGCCCGGATCACCCGCCGCCGCCGCAAGTGGATGCTCGGTGACCTGATGGCGAACCGCCACACCGCCGCCGAGATCCGCGCCTACCAGATGCGCGAGTTCCTGCTCTCGGAATACCGCCTGATGACCCGGCTGGAGACCCGGGCCGAGCTGCGGCTGGCCCGCGCGCAGACGGTCACCCGGGCGATCGGCCTGTCCGTCACCGGAGTCGCCACGTTCGGGCTCTACCTGGTGCTGGGCGCGCTGCTGATGGGCGGCGTGGTCGTCCTCGCGGCGGCGGCCACCGCGCTGCTCGCCCTCCAGTCCGCCCGCAGCAGCCTGCGCACCACGATCTTCGCCACCAACTCGCTCTACGAGGACGCCCTCTACTACCAGGACTACCGGGACTTCCTCGACCGGGCCGGGCGGCGGGTGCCGACCGGTGGGCAGCGGCCGGTCGACGGGTTCGAGCGCATCGACCTCGACCGGGTCAGCCTGCGCTACCCGGACACCGACGCCGCCGCCGTCGACGAGGTCAGCCTCACCATCCGGCGCGGCGAGGTGGTCGCGTTGGTGGGGGAGAACGGGTCCGGCAAGACCACGCTGGCGAAGCTGATCGCCGGGCTCTACCGACCCACCGGCGGCGCCATCCGCTGGGACGGGGTGGACGCCGCCGAGCTGGACCCGCGCCAGGTCGCCGCCCAGGTGGCGGTGATGAGCCAGGACTGGTGGAAGTTCCCGTTCACCGCCCGGCAGAACATCCGGGTCGGCCGGCACGACCGGGCCGACGGCCCCGGCCCGAGCGTCGAGGCCGCCGCCCGGGAGGCGGCCGCGCACGACATGATCAGCGAACTGCCCTTCGGGTACGACACGCTGCTGGACCGGCAGTTCAAGGACGGGCAGGACCTGTCCGGCGGGCAGTGGCAGCGACTGGTGGCCGCCCGGGGCCTCTACCGCGACGCCCGACTGCTGATCTGCGACGAACCCTCCGCCGCGCTGGACGCGCGGGCCGAGCACGCGCTCTTCCAACACCTGCGGCGGCGTCCGGACCGGGCCGTCGTCCTGATCACCCACCGGTTGGCCAACGTCCGGCACGCCGACCAGATCTTCGTCCTGGACCACGGCAGGCTCGTGCAGCACGGCGACCACGACGCGTTGATGGCGCAGGCCGGGCCCTACCGGGAGCTGTTCGAGCTGCAGGCGGCCGGCTACCTGGCCGGCGCCGGGGAGGCCGCCGCCGACCGTTGACCTCCAGCGCACTCGAACTCCTACGGTGACCGGACCGGCCGCCGCCCGGTCAGCGCGGCGTCACCCACCATGGAGTCCACATGCGCTATCGCGTCCTCGGCGGCACCGGCATCGAGGTCAGCGTCCACTGCCTCGGCACGATGATGTTCGGCGCCGTCGGCAACCCCGACCACGACGACTGCGCCCGCATCGTGCACGCCGCGCTCGACCGCGGCGTCAACATGGTGGACACCGCCGACATGTACTCGGCGGGCGAGTCGGAGGTGATCGTCGGCAAGGCCCTGCGGGGCCGGCGCGACGACGTGGTGCTCGCCACGAAGGTGCACTTCCCGATGGGCGAGGGACCCAACCGGGGCGGCAACTCACGCCGGTGGATCGTCCGCGCCGTCGAGGACAGCCTGCGCCGGCTGGGCACCGACTGGATCGACCTCTACCAGGTGCACCGACCCGATCACACCACCGACGTCGAGGAGACGCTCGCCGCGCTCAGCGACCTGGTCCGGGCCGGCAAGATCCGGGCGTTCGGCTGCTCGACGTTCCCGGCGGAGGAGATCGTCGAGGCGCAGCACGTCGCCGAACGGCGCGCGCTCGGCCGGTTCCGCACCGAGCAGCCGCCGTACTCGATCCTGGCCCGGGGGATCGAGGCGTCGGTGCTGCCGGTGTGCCTCCGCCACCGGATGGGCGTGCTGGTGTGGAGCCCACTGGCCTCCGGCTTCCTGTCCGGCCGGTACCGACAGGGCCAGCCGGTGGACCTCACCTCGGGCCGCCCGGCGCGGACCCCGGCCCGGTTCGACCCGGCGCTGCCCGGCAACGCCGCCAAGTACGCCGCCGTCGAGCACCTCGTCGCGCTCGCCGACGAGGTGGGCTGCACGCTGCCGCAGCTCGCCGTGGCGTTCACCGCGGCGCACCCCGCGGTCACCTCGACCATCATCGGGCCGCGCACCATGGACCAGCTGGACGCGCTGCTCGCGGGGGCGGCGCTGACGCTCGACGACGCGGTGCTCGACCGGATCGACGAGATCGTCCCGCCCGGGGTGAACCTCTACCAGCCCGACGGCGTCTGGTCCCCGCCCGCGCTCACCGACCCGTCCCAGCGTCGCCGTCCGCCGGCCGAACGCGCCGCCGCCTGACCGCCCGCAGCGCTGCCTACGCGGAGGGTGCCACAGCCTGACCGCTCACCGGCCCGTCCCACCCGGTCGCCACGCGGCAGAGACCAGCCCGTCGTCAGCGCCCCACCCCATCACCGGCCCGTCCCACCCGGTCGCCACGCGGCAGAGACCAGCCCGTCGTCAGCGCCCCACCCCATCACCGTGCCCCGCGCAACCCGCACGCGCTGTCGACTCCGCCTCCGTGCGTAGATCTTGGTAGCGAACGGCCCCCATAGGGGCCCTTTCGTACCAAGATCTACGCGGTTCCTGTGTGGTGGGAGACAGCTCCTGGAATGCGGGAGCGGAATCGGCCGGTGGTAGTGGGTGGTGGTGCTGAGGACCGGCGATGCCGGTCGCCACGGCGGGGAGGAAGGGCGTGTCGAGCGGGGGCGGTGAAGGGGTGGGTGGTTGCTGGGGCGAGCGGGCTGGGGCAGGATCGCCGGAATGCTCCGCCTCCGCCCTCGCCGCGCCGCTGTCGTCGCCGTGCTGGCCCTGGTCACCGCCGGGTGCTCCACCTCCGGCGCCGATCCCGACGCGTCCGGACCCGGCACCAGCGCATCCGGCAGCAACTCGTCCAGCACCGACGCATCCGGCGCCGGCGCACCGGGCGCGGCGAGAGGCGGCGCCACCATCTCGCCCGGTACCGCTGGCACGACGTCGGTGGCGCCGTCACCGGCCGCGCGGACCGGGATCGGGGCCCGGCCGAGCGCGTCGGCCGGGCCGTGCGCGGTCTTCCCGGCCGACAACGTGTGGCACGCCGACGTGACCCGGCTGCCGGTGCACGCCCGGTCGGCCGCGATGGTCGGCGCGATCGGCGCCGACGCCACCGTGCACGCCGACTTCGGCTCCGGGACGTGGGAGGGCGCGCCGATCGGCATCCCGGTCACCGTCGTCCCGGCCGGGCAACGGCGGGTGCCGATCACGTTCGGGTACGCCGACGAGAGCGACAGCGGGCCGTACCCGATCCCGCCCGACGCGAAGGTCGAGGGCGGCCCGTCCGGCACCGGCGACCGGCACGTGATCGTCTGGGACCGCGGCGCCTGCCGGGCGTACGAACTGTTCGACGCGCACCGCTCCGGGGCCGGGTGGCGGGCCGGCTCGGGCGCGGTTTTCGACCTGCGGTCCAACCGGATGCGCCGGGCCGGCTGGACCTCCGCCGACGCGGCCGGCCTGTCCGTGCTGGCCGGGCTGGTGCGCTACGACGAGGTGGCGGCCGGTCGGATCGACCACGCGATCCGGGTGACCGTGCCGCGCACCCGCACCGGCTGGACGTGGCCGGCCAGCCACTCCGCCTCGTCGGCCACCGACCCGGCGCTGCCGCAGCTCGGCCAGCGGCTGCGGCTCAAGCGTTCGGTCGACCTGTCCGGGTTGCCACGGCAGGCCCGGATCGTGGCCGAGGCGATGCGTCGCCACGGACTGATCGTGGCCGACCACGGCTCCGCCTGGTACATCTCCGGAGCCCCGGACCCGCGCTGGGACAACGACGCCCTGCACGCGCTGGACCGCCTGCGCGGCGGCGACTTCGAGGTGGTGGACGCCGCCGGCCTGATGGTCGCCCCGACGTCGGCCGCCACCCGCTGAGCGGAACACCACCCCGCGAGCCGCCTCCGGGTGGGCGCGGTCGTCGGCCCGTCGCCGGATGAACCCGGTCGACGCGGCCGGGCCGGGCGCCCACACTGTCCGGATGGAACATCGTGACCTGGTCCGGGTGAGCAAACGCATGTCGCTGGCGCTGCGCCACCGCCCCGACCGGTTCCAGCTGACGCTCGACCGGGCCGGCTGGACGCCGGTCGCCGACCTGCTCGCCGCGCTGCGGATCAGCCGCGCCGACCTCGACGCCGTGGTGGCCGGCAACGACAAGCAGCGTTTCGCCGTCGAGGCCGGCCCGGACGGCGCCGACCGTATCCGGGCCAACCAGGGGCACTCCGTCCCGGTCGACCTCGGCCTGACCCCGGCGACGCCGCCGGGCCGACTCTTCCACGGCACCGCCGAGGACGTGCTGCCCGCCATCCGGGCCGAGGGGCTGCGCCGGGGGCGCCGGCACCACGTACACCTGTCGCCGGACGTGGCGACGGCCCGGCGGGTCGGCGCGCGCCGGGGCGGCGCGGTGGCCGTGCTCGCGGTCGACGCCGGAACCATGGCCGCGCACGGCTACCTGTTCTACCGCTCCGCGAACGGGGTGTGGCTCACCGACACCGTGCCGCCCGGCTACCTGACGGTCAGCACGCCGTGACCGGGTGCGCCACCACGGCGTCGAACAGGTACGCGAGGTCGTTCGGGGCGGCCCGGTCGGGCTGACCGGCGCCGGTGCGGTCGGTGGCGCGGGCGCGTAGCACGTGCCGGCCGGCGGCCGGCGGACGCCAGCGCGCGGTCCAGCGCTGCCAGGGGCCGCCCCGGTCGGTCGCGACCAGGTCGGCCGGTCGCCACCCGTCGCCGGTGTCCACCTCGACCCGCTCGATCGGGCCGTTGCCGGACCAGGACCGGCCGCGCAGCAGCACGTCCTCGCCGGCCGGGACGCGGGCGTCCCACGCCAGCTCGAACGCGCTCTTCACCGGCTGCGCGCCGAGCACCGTGCCGTCGGCCGGGTGCCCGGGGCCGAACAGCCGGTAGAACTGGGTGTTCCACGGTGAGAACAGGGGAGTGGTGGAGACCTCGACCGGTCCCACCCACTTGATCGAGGAGATGCCGATCCAGCCGGGCACCACCACCCGCACCGGGAAACCGTGGTCGGCCGGCAGCGGCTCACCGTTCATCTCGTACGCCAGCAGCACGTCGTCGAGGGCCTTGGCCACCGGCAGCGGGCGGCGCACCGGCCCGAGGTCGACCCCGCCGGTCACGTAGTGCGGGTCGAGGCCCTCGGGCATCACGTCGACCGCCTCGTCGCGCAGCCCGGCCAGGCGCAGCACCGTGCCCAGCCGCACGCCGCGCCAGCGGGCCACGCCGACGCCGCCCAGCCCCCAGGCCACGCCGGGGGTCGGTTGGTCCTGCTGCTCGGCGAAGAACCGTCGCCCGTTGCCGGCGCACTCCAGCAGCGCGGCGCTCTCCTCGGCGGGCAGCCGGCGCAGGTCGTCGAGGCCGAACTCGACCGGGGCGTCCCGGGTGGGCGCGCCGCGCAGCCCGTCGCCGAACAGGCGCAGTCGCCAGGTCGCCGGGTCGAGGTGGGGGGTGACGGTGTGGTTGCGGACGAAGAAGCGGTCGTTGGGCACCACGTATCCCTGGCCGGCCATCGCCGACCAGCGCATCTCGGCGTTGGTGTCCAGCGGGCGCAGCAGCGCCGCCGGCAGCGGCTTGGCGATCGGCGTACCCGGGTCGACGCCGACCGGGGCCGGCGCCACCGCGACCGGCTCGCGCTCCGCGGCGGCGGCGGTCACCGCGGCCATCGCGGCGCCCAGCTCCAGCAGCCGCGCGCGGTCGACGCCCGCGCCGTGCGCCTGCCCGGCGAGCCACTGCCGGCTCCGTTCGGCGTCATGGACGGCTTCGGCGGGTGACGGGGAACGGCTCACGGGTGACCTCCGGGCTGGGCGACGCTGCCTTTCCTATTCAAGCAATAGGAGTTTGCGGCCGGTCGCCCGAGGTCGGAATCAGTCCGACCGTTGCCCGGCGAGGAAGTCGGCGAGCACCCGGGTGTGCGTGGAGAAGGCCAGCTCGACCGGCTCGGTGAGCACCAGCCACTCGGTCGCCTCCTCGGTGGGCGCCGACGGCGGCAGGTCGCCCACCGGCCGCTCGGGCAGCACGCCGAAGACCATCATGGTGCCGCCGGCCGGCGCGCCGTGCACCGCGAACAGCCGCGCCTCGTCGGCCTCGGCGAGCAGCCCGGTCTCCTCACGCAGCTCGCGGACCAGCGCCTCGGACCACTCCTCGCCGTGTTCGACGAAGCCGCCGGGGAGGGCGAGTTGCCCGCGCGCCGGTTCGATGTCCCGGCGTACGACCACCACGCCGAGCCCGTCGGGGGTGCGGACCGGCAGCACCGCCACCGCGACCGGCAGCGGGTTGCGCCACACCGTCTCGCCGCAGGTCGAACAGACACGCGGCCAGCCGGCGTCGGCCGGGTAGGCCGCGCCGCAGAACGAACAGTGCGAGTACGCGGTCACGCCGCAGCACGTTACCCGGCCGGCCGGTCGGGCGCTCGGCTGCTCGCGCGCGCGAGCGCGTCGCGCGCCTCCATCAGGGCGAAGCCGAGCAGGTTGGCACCCCGCCAGGTGGCCGGGTCATCCGCGCGCGGGTCGTCGGCGGCCAGGCCGATGCCCCAGATGCGGTCCGTCGGGCTGGCCTCCACCAGCACCCGGCCGCCGGTGCCGAGCAGGAACCGCCGCAGCTGGTCGTGCTGCCCGAACTTGGCCACGCTGCCGGCCACCACGATGTCGAAGCGGCGGGCCGTCCAGGTGGCCTCGTCGAAGTCCCGGACCTGCCGGCCGAGCGCCTTGGCCCGGTGCGGGTGGGTGGCCGTCAGCACCCGCTCGGCGATCTCGTGGTCGCCGAAGAGCGTGGCCTTGTGCCACATCATCCAGTGCTCGGCAGTGGCGTACCTTCGACCGTCCACCGTGAACGCCGCCGGCCACCACTGGCTCAGACAGCCGGCGCCGACGCCGCCGTCACGCTGCGGCCGGTGCCCCCAGAAGTGCAGATATTTGACCGTCTCTCCGGTGTCGAGCGTGGCGATCAGGTCGGCGACGGAACGGATCGGCATGCCCCGCAGTCTGCCCCACCCCTCCGACATCCCGCCGATCGTGCAGTTTGGGGCCCGGCAAGCTCCGCCAACCGGACATCCTGGGGGCCGAAACTGCACGATCGGCCAGGGTGGCGATGGTCAGGGGGTGGGGGCGCCGGTGTAGAACGCGGTGACCCGCTTGCCTGCGGCGTGTGCCGCGTCTGCCGGGGTGCCGGCGTCGACGCTCGCCGTCGTCCACCTCTCGCCGGACTCGGTGACGAAGCGGAGCCCGTCCGGCGAGGCCATCCACTCGGCCGCGGCGGACGGGTCCACGCCGACGCCCTCGGGCGCGAAGTGGGAGGCCAGGCCGAGCAGGGCCAGGTCCCAGCCGATGCCGACCGCGCCCGGGCCGTACTCGGCCCACCGCTGGTCGTCGACGTGGGCGACGTGTTCCAGCTCGAAGCGGGTACGCCCCGGCCCGGCCTCGCGCAGCCGCACCTCGATCCAGCTGACCTCGCCGCCGAACTCCCAGGTGGCGGCGAAGCCGTGCGGCGGGTCGCAGCGCTCGACGGTGCCGGCGGCGTTGCTCTCCAGCTGGTACCGGCCGCCGAGGCTCAGGTCGCCGGAGACCGGCAGGAACCAGCGGGGGATCCGCTCCGGGTTGGTGCAGGCGTCGAAGACGTCCTCCACCGACGCGTCGTACGTCTGGCTGATGGTGAGCACCCGCGCCTTCCCGGCGGGGAGCGTACGGTCGCCGATCCGGCGCTCGACGGCGCTGATCTGCCCGGTCACGTCGATCATGGGTTGGTCCTCTTGTCGTCGGGTTCGTCCTCGCGCAGCCGGCGTTCGCGGCGGCCCCGGGCCAGCTCGGTGGCGAGAGCGGCCAACGGCGGCGCCCAGAACCGGCGGAAGCCGTCCAGCCACGCGTCGATCTCGCGCAGCGGGGCGGGATCGACCGCGTAGAGCCGGCGGGTGCCCACGGCGCGCACGGTGGTGAACCCGTGCTCGCGCAGCACCTTGAGGTGCTGCGAGACCGCGGGCTGGCTGATGCCGAACTCGCGCCGCACGGTCTCGCCCAGCGCTCCGGCCGGCTGCTCGCCGGCGGCGAGCAGCTCCAGGATGCGGCGGCGGACCGGATCGCCGAGGACGTCGAAGGCGTGCACGACCTGTTTATATCAGGACCGGCTTATATAAGCCAGCACTGCATTCTCATCGAACTCTCATCGAACTGTGCTGTGCTGGCTCCGATGGCAACGACGGTCCTGGTGGTCGACGACGAGCCGAACATCGTCGACATGGTGGCGACGGTGCTGCGGTTCCACGGATTCGAGGTGGTCGCCGCCGGCACCGCCGGCGACGCCGAGCGGCTGGCCGCCGAGCGGTCACCGCAGCTGGTGGTGCTGGACGTGCTGCTGCCCGACGGCGACGGGTTCGCGCTCTGCCGGAGGCTGCGCGCCGCGGGGCACCGCTTCGGCATCGTCTTCCTCACCGCCCGCGACGCGCCCCGGGACAAGATCGCCGGGTTGACGTGGGGCGGCGACGACTACGTGACCAAGCCCTTCTCGGTCGACGAACTGGTCGCCCGGGTCCGGGCGGTCCTGCGGCGGATCGGACCCGACGCCGGGGACGCCGCCGGCCTGCTCCGCTACGCCGACCTGGAACTGGACGAGGAGACCTGCCAGGCCCGTCGGGGCGGGCACGTGCTCGCGCTCTCGCCGACGGAGTACAAGCTGCTGCGCTACCTGATGCTCAATCCCGGTCGGGTGCTGTCACGCACCCAGATCCTCGAGGCGGTGTGGAGCTACGACTTCGGCGGCGCCTCGAACGTGGTCGACACCTACGTCGGTTACCTGCGCCGCAAGCTCGACCCGCTCGGACCACCGCTGATCGTCACCCAGCGCGGGTTCGGCTATGCGCTGCGGGCCGGCGGATGAACCGGGTGCCGCTGCGGCGCAGCCTGCTCGCCGGCATGGTGGCGCTGACCGCCGTGGCGCTGCTGGTGGCCGGCGTGGTGAGCGCCGCCGGCCTGCGGGCGTACCTGCTGGACCGGACCGACGACCAGCTCCGCGCCGGCGCGGCGCTGGCCACCCAGCGGGTCGGGTCGTTGCTGCGTGAGCCCGGCGGAGCGGCCCGCGCGGTCGTCGCGCCCTCCGACTACCTGGTGGAGATCCGGCACCCGGACGGCACGCTGACCCGACTCGGCGCGTCGCCGCCGGCCGCTGCGCTGCTGGACCGCGCCCCGACCCCACCCGCCGACGGCAGCGCCGGTCGGGCGACGACGCTCGACGCGGGGACGTGGCGGGCGGTCACCGTGCGGGCCGGCGACGCGGTCGTGCTGATCGCGCTCCCGCTCGCGCCGGTACGCGAGACGGTGCGCCGGCTGGTCCTGGTCGAGCTGGCCGGCGGGCTGACCGTGCTGCTGCTGCTCGCCGGCTTCGCCCGCGTGCTGCTGGTTCGGGGTCTGCGTCCGCTGGACCGGATCACCGGCACCGCGACCGCGATCGCCGGCGGCGACCTGGACCGCAGGGTGCCGGTCGAGGGAAGCGAGCGGACCGAGGTGGGGCGGTTGACCCGCGCCGTCGACGGGATGCTCGCCCGGCTCCAGTCGGCGATCGCCGCCCGGGCGCGTTCGGAGGAGCGGCTGCGCACCTTCGTCGCGGACGCCTCGCACGAGCTGCGCACGCCGTTGACCTCGATCCGTGGCTACCTGCACCTGCTGCGCCACGACATGGTCGAGCCGGCCCGCCGGCCCGAGGTGCTGCGCCGGGGAGACGAGGAGGCGACCCGGATGAGCCGCATCCTCGACGACCTGCTCTACCTGGCCCGGCTCGACGCCGAGCCGCGGCTCGGCCGGGAGACGGTCGACCTGGCCGAGGTGGCTCGGGAGTCCGTCGCCGACGCCCTGGCGGTGCAGCCCGGCCGGCCGCTGCGGGTCACCGCCCCACCGGTCGCGACGGTGCGCGGTGACGCCGACGCGCTGCGCCAGGTGCTGGCGAACCTGCTCGCCAACGTCCGCGTCCACACCCCGGCGGGCACCCCGGCGGTCGTGGACGTATGCCGCCGCGGCGACCTGGTCGAGGTGGCGGTCCGGGACGAGGGGCCGGGGATGCCGCCGGAACTGGCCGCCCGGGCGTTCGACCGGTTCAGCCACGGCGGCGCCGGCGGCAGCGGGCTGGGGCTCGCCATCGTCGCCGAGATCGTCGCCGCCCACGACGGCGAGCTGGGCCTGGAGACGGGCGAGGGGGCGGGCACGACGGTCCGGTTCCGGTTGCCCGGCGCGGACTCTTGACGTTCTCTCATCCACCTCCGGTCGGACACCCAGCCGGCCCTGGTGTGCTCGCGCCATGCGGAAATCCACACGCCGTCGGCTGGTGAGCGCGGCGGCGGTCCTGTTCCTCGTCCTGGCGGCGGTGGTCGCCGACCGAGTGGTGGCCCGGCTGGTCGCCGGCCGGCTCGCCGACCGGCTGGCCTGCGCGGCCGGGGTGCCCCGACCCGCGGTCGAGCTGGGCGGCTTCCCGGCGCTGCCGCAGATCCTCGGCGGCCGGCTGGACCGGCTCCGGATCGCGGTCGCCGACGTCCGGGCCGGCGGTCTCCGGGTCGCCCGGGCCGACGCCGAGCTGCGCGACGTCCGCACCGGCGACGGACCGGCACGGATCGGTGCCGCGGCGGTGTCGGTGCTCGTCGGCTACGAGGCGCTGCCCACCGAGGCGGCCGGGCGTCCGTTGCGGTACCGCTACGCCGAGGGTCAGCTGGGCATCGAGACGCAGGCGCGTGCCGTCCCGATCACGCTGCTGGTCCGCCCCACCTTGACCGGCGGGCGTCTCGTCCTCACTCCGACCGAGGTGGAGGTGTTCGGGATCCGGCGGCCGGCCGGCGCCCTGCTCGACCGGCTCGGCGGGAGCGCGGACCTCGGGCGTGAGCTGCCGACGCTGCCCGACGGCCTGTCCTACCGGGCGGTGACGGCCACCGGCGACGGGCTCCTCGTCCGGGTCGAGGGGCACGAACTCACAGTGCCGGCGGCCGGCGGGCGGGCCGGCGCGCACTGCGGAGGAGCATGATGCGGGTCGACGACGGCAGCCGGGTGCACCGGCTGATGGGCGGCCTCGGCCGGCTCTGCGCCCGCCGGCCCCGGACGGTGCTGGGACTCTGGCTGATCCTCGCCGTGCTGCTGGTCGGCGCCGCGGCGGCTCTCGGCCGGCCGGTCGACAACGACGTGGCGCTGCCCGGCAGCGATGCCCAGGTGGCGCGGGACCTGTTGGACCGGGCCGGGCAGGGTGGTGGCACCGGGAGCCAACTGGTGCTGCACGTCGACTCCGGGCGGCTCGACGACTCTGCCCGGCAGGCCGTCCTGGCGCAGGTGAGCCGCGAGATCGCGGAGGTGCCACACGTGACCGGGGTCGACGGGATCGCCGCCGCCTCCGGCACGCTCAGCGCGGACGGGCGCACCGGCTGGCTGACCGTACGGCTCGATGTGTCGCCGCGCCAGGTGGACAAGGCGCTCGCCGACGCGGTCACCGAGGCGGCCGCTCCCGCCGAGGCGGCCGGCATCGAGGTGACGCCCGGCGGCGTGCTCGCCTCGGCCGCGGAACGCGGCGGGGCACGGGACAGCGAGGTGCTCGGGCTGGCCGTCGCCGCGCTGGTGCTGCTGCTCGCGTTCGGGGGCCTGGTGGCCGCGGCGGTGCCGCTGGTCACCGCGCTGTTCACGTTGGCCTGCGCGGTCAGCGCGGTCGGACTGGCCGGACATCTGGTCGCGGTGCCGTCGGTGGCCGGGACGCTGGCCACCATGGTCGGTCTCGGTGTCGGTATCGACTACGCGTTGTTCCTGGTCACCCGGCACCGCCGATTGCTGGCCGAGGGCATGCCGGTGGACGAGGCGGTCGCCCGCAGCGTGGCCGGCTCGGGCAGCGCGGTGGTGTTCGCCGGCGGGACGGTGGTCGTCGCGCTCGGCGGGTTGGCGGTGGCCGGCGTGCCCGTCCTCGGCACGCTCGGGTGGACCACCGGTCTGGTGGTGGTTGTCGCGGTGGCCGGCGCGGTGACCCTGCTGCCGGCGTTGCTGGCAGTGCTCGGGCACCGGTTGGACCGGTTGCGGATCCGCCGCCGGCCGTCGGTCCCCGACGGGACGGCGGCGGGTCGCCGGAGCGGCTGGGCCCGGCAGGCCGACCGGGTCACCGGCGCGCCGTGGCGCTGGGCGATCCTGGCGCTGCTGCTGCTCGGTGTGCTCACCGCGCCCGCCCTCGGCCTGCGACTGGGCCAGGTCGACCCGGGCGACGAGCCGGTCGGCACCGCCGGGCGGACCAGCTACGACCGTCTCGCGGCCGGCTTCGGGCCGGGGGTGAACGGGCCGCTCACCGTGGTCGCCGAGCTGGACCCGCCGGCCGACGCCGGCGACGCGCGGGTGAACGGCCTGACCGCCCGGGTGACCGGCACGCCCGGCGTCGCCCGGGTCACCCCGGCCCGGCTCGCCGACGGCGGGCGCGTCGTGGTGCTGACCGCGTACCCGACGACCGCGCCGAGCGATCCGGCCACCGCCACGCTGGTGCGGACGCTGCGGGCCGTCGACACGCCGGGGGTGACGACGCACGTGGGCGGCGCCACCGCCACCCGGGTCGACCTCGCCGACCGGGTGGGGCAGCGGATGCCGTGGGTCATCGCGGTGGTGGTCGGCCTGGCCACCGTGCTGCTGTACGCGGCGTTCCGGGCGCCGGTCGTCGCGATCAAGGCGGCGGTGATGAACCTGGTCTCGATCGGAGCCGCGTACGGCGTGCTGACGGCGGTCTTCGCCTGGGGCTGGGGTGTCGGGCTGACCGGCCTGTCCGGTCCGGTGCCGGTGGAGAGCTATCTGCCGATGATGCTGTTCGCCCTGCTCTTCGGGCTCTCGATGGACTACGAGGTGTTCCTGTTGACCGCCGTGCGGGAGTCCTGGCTGGTCACTGGCGACAACCGCACCGCGGTCCGGGAAGGGCTGGCCGGGACCGGTCCGGTGATCACCTCGGCCGCGCTGATCATGGTGACCGTCTTCGCCGGCTTCGTGCTCCAGGACGACCCGGTGATCAAGATGTTCGGTCTCGGCATGGCGGTGGCGGTGGCGGTGGACGCCACCGTGGTCCGGGGACTGCTGGTGCCGGCCACCATGGCCCTGCTCGGTCGGGCCAACTGGTGGCGGCCCGGCCGGTCGGACCGGCGGCCCGACCAGGCGACGCGGGTGCCGGTGGGCTGAGCGGCCACGTGGGGCGCCCGTCGCACCCGGGCGCCCCACGTACGCCGGGTTCAGCCGCCGAGCCGGGCGGCGACGGTGCGGCGCAGCTCCGGCAGCCGGTCGTGCAGCAGGCCGGGGCACTGGGTGCTGTTGAAGTCCTTGTGCCCGTAGATCTCGGCGGGCGCGATGCCGTACTGCTGGCAGGTGAACGCGCAGAACGCCACCAGGCTGTCCCAGAGCGCCTGCGGCGGTTGCACGTCCAGGTAGATGCCGTCGTTCTCGATGCCGATGGCCTGGCTGTTCTGCCCGACGCAGTGCGCGCCCTGCACCATGGTCTGCCCGTGCAGCAGCGCGTACAGGCTGCCGTGGCGTCCCTCGGTCAGGTGGCCACCCCGGCTGTTGGTGAAGTGCTGGCCGGAGTCGAGCCAGCCGTTGGTGTCCATGTGCAGGTTCTGGATGTCGCGGGAGTTCCGGTACGCCTGGGCGAGGCTGTAGTCGGTGGTGTTCGGGAACGCGGTGTGGTGCACGATGATCTTGTTGGGCCGGCTCTGCACCACGCTCACCGGCGACGAGGGCGGGCGGGCGCTCCAGGTCGCGCAGTTGGCGATGGTCGGCTGGTCGACGCGGGCGGCGGCGGCCCGCGCGTCGCGGCCGGGTCCGGCCTGGACCAGCGCGCCGGCGCCGGCGGCGGCGCCGAGCAGGACCGCGCCGCGCAGCACGGCCCGCCGGGGAAGGGGAACGGACATCGGGACCTCCTCGTCGGGTACGGACGGCGGGGCGGACCGGTGCGGCCCGCCCCGCCGGCGTGGGTCAGCAGGGTCCGTTGCAGGCCAGCACCCGGAGGCGGTCCAGGGTGCCGTTCCAGACGTTCTGGTCACCGGGGAAGGTGCCGGAGGAGGCCCACTGCCAGAACGAGTACGTGCCCCAGCCGGCCGGCAGCGTGCCGACGCTGCTGGAGTAGCGGGCGATCCACAGTGGGTTGTTGGCGGCGAACTGCGACGTGTTGCCGGTGCAGGTGCTCCACCAGTCGGTGGTGGTGTAGATGGTGGCCCACCGGCCGGTGCGGGCGTGGTACTGGTTGACGAACGAGGCGATCCAGCTGCGCATGGACGCCTGGCTCAGCCCGTAGCAGGTGGCGCCGTACGGGTTGTACTCGATGTCCAGCGCGCCGGGCAGCGTCCGGCCGTCCTTGGACCAGCCGCCCCCGTGGTCGACGAAGTAGTTGGCCTGGGTGGCGCCGCTCGTGGTGTCCGGTCGGGCGAAGTGGTACGACCCGCGGATCATCCCGACGTTGTAGGAGCCGTTGTACTGCTGGGCGAAGTACGGGTTGGTGTAGTAGGTGCCCTCGGTGGCCTTGACGTAGGCGAACCGGGCCCCGTTGGCCCAGGCGCCGGACCAGTTCACGTTGCCCTGGTAGCTGGAGACGTCCATCCCGGGCAGTCCGGCCGGGGCGGCGTGGGCGGGGGCCGCGCCGAGCAGGGCGGCGGCGACGACGGTGGCGGTGGCCAGCAGCGCGGCTCCGGCCGCGCGCAGCGCCGATCGCATCGAACGGTGCATCTTTCCTCCCTGGGGGTTGCCGCCTCGCGGGCGGCGGGAGTATGACGAAAGGAACTGTCAACATTAGGTCACAGGACGGAGAAACTTTTCAATAGAGGCATCGAAGATTTTCTCTGAACGGGGGATGTTCAGAACCTGGCGAGCACCTCGGCGGCGGCGCGCTCGCCGGCCGTCACCGCGCCCTCCAGGTAACCGCTCCACCGGGTCGCGGTCTCCGTGCCGGCCCAGTGCAGCCGGCCCACCGGTGCCCGCAGCTGCGGGCCGTAGTCGCACCACGAGCCGGGCGGAAGGATGCCGCAGAAGCAGCCCCGGGTCCACGGGTCGGCCGACCAGTCGTACTCCACCAGGTCGTCGGGGCGGGCGGCGGCGGCCCCGAACAGCGCCGCCAGCGCGTCGCACAGCGCGTCCCGGCGCTGCCCGACCGACAGCCGGCGCAGCGCCCGGGCCTGCGCGCCGTAGCTGAACGCGGTGAGCACCCCGCCCGCGAGGCCGGGCAGCGAGTTGTCCACCGTCTCGGTGAGCGGGCCGGTGTCCGTGGTGGCCACGCCGGAGCGGCCGTCGGCCCGCCAGAACGGCTCCGGGTAGAGCGCGTGCACCTTGAACGCCGAGCCCATCGGCATCCGCTGGGTCAACCCGTCGCGCAGCGCCGGCAGCGGCGGGTCGTACCGGATCCGGCCGGCCAGCGCCGGCGCCAACGCCACCACCGCCGCGTCGGCGCGGTGCGCCTCGTCCCCGGCCCGGACCCGCACGCCGCAGGCTTCCTGGACGATCGCGTCGACCGGGGCGGCCAACCGCACCGACCCCGACGGCAGCGCGGCGGCCATCCGCTCGGCCAGCACGGCCGGGCCGCCGACGATCCGGTCCTGCTGCGCCCCGCCGGCCATGCCCAGCAACGACCCGGTCCCCCGCCGCTGCGCAGGTAGAACAGCAGCTGCAACAGCGACACCTCGTCCGGCGAGGCGGCCAGCAGGCCACCGGCCAGCAGCCGGCCGGCGTAGCGGGCGGTGACCGGATCGGGCTCGGTGGCGGCGAGCCAGCCGCCGAGCGTGGTCCGGTCCCACTCCGCCGCGCCGTCCGCGCGCCACGGCGCGGCCGGGTCCAGCCCGTCGGCCAGCGCGTCGAGGCGGCCGAGCAGCCCGGTCAGCCCGGCCGGCTCCCCGGCCGCCGGCCGCCCGGCCAGCAGCAGCGTCGACGCGCCCCGCGCGGGCGACGGGAACGTCTCCAGGCCGTACGCGGCGGCCAGCGCGTACATCCGGTCCTGGGTGGGGCCGATCCACTGGGCGCCCAGGTCGAGCCAGCCGCCGCCGGGCAACGGCCGGCTCAGCGTCCGCCCGCCCACCCGGTCCCGGGCCTCCAGCACCGACACCTCGACGCCGGCCGCGTCCAGGGCGAGCGCGCAGGCCAGGCCGGAGAACCCCGCCCCCACCACGATCACCCGGCCGCCGCGCACGGCCCGGCATACCCGGATCCCGGCCGGATTCTCCCGCGCCCGGCGTGTCGAAACCGGCGTCCGTCGTTCGTGTGAAGGGTGAAGGGCGGCACCGGGCCGCCCGGGACGAGGAGGAGCCGATGAGGCAGTACCTGATCAGCATGTACCAGCCGACCGGCGCGGGCCGGCCGGACCCGGAGTTCCTGGCCGGGGTGATGCGCGAGGTCGAGGCCATCGGCCGGGACCTGCGGGACGCCGGGAGCTGGGTGTTCGGCGACGGGCTGCACGCGCCGGAGACCGCCACCGTGCTGCGCCCGGACGGCGACGCGGTACTGGTCACCGACGGGCCGTTCACCGAGGGCAAGGAGTACCTGGGCGGCGTCACCATCATCCGGGCGCCCGACCTGGACGCCGCGCTCGACTGGGGTCGCCGCTACGCCCGCGCCACCACGCTGCCGATCGAGGTGCGCCCGTTCCAGGGCGAGGGATGACGGCTGTCGAACGGGTCTTCCGCGCGGAGTACGGCCGCACGGTGGCGATCCTGGTCCGTCTCCTCGGCGACATCGACCTCGCCGAGGAGGCGGTCCAGGAGGCGTTCACGGTCGCGGTGCGGCGGTGGGCCGTCGACGGGCCGCCGCCCAGCCCGGCCGGCTGGATCGTCACCACCGCCCGGAACCGGGCGATCGACCGGCTGCGGCGCGAGTCCACCCGGGCCGCCCGGCACGCCGAGGCCGCCCTGCTGCACGCCGCCGACCCGCCCGCCGAGGAGGGGCCCGTGACCGACGACCGGCTGCGCCTGATCTTCACCTGCTGCCACCCGGCGCTCGGCGCCGCCGCCCGGGTGGCGCTGACGCTGCGCCTGCTCGGCGGCCTGAGCACCGCCGAGATCGCCCGGGCGTTCCTGGTGCCGGAGCCGACCATGGCCCAGCGCCTGGTCCGGGCCAAGGCCAAGATCCGCGACGCCGGGATCCCGTACCGGGTGCCCCGCGACGCCGACCTGCCCGACCGGCTGCGCGGGGTGCTCGCCGTGGTCTACCTGATCTTCAACGAGGGGCACACCGCCAGTGCGGGGGAGCGGCTCGGTCGCGCCGAACTGGGGGCCGAGGCGATCCGGCTGGGCCGGTTGCTGGTGGCGCTGATGCCGGACGAGCCGGAGGCGCTCGGCCTGCTCGCGCTGATGCTGCTGGTCGAGGCGCGGCGTCCCGCCCGGACCGGGCCGGACGGGGTGCCGGTGCCGCTGCCCGAACAGGACCGTGACCGGTGGGACCGGGCGCTGGTGGCCGAAGGGCAGGACCTCGTGCGGCGTTGCCTGCGCCGGGGTCGGCCCGGTCCCTACCAGATCCAGGCCGCGATCAACGCGGTGCACGCCGACGCGGCCACCGCCGCCGGCACCGACTGGACCCAGATCCTCGCCCTCTACGACCAGCTGGCGGCGTGCGCGCCCGGGCCGGTGGTGGCGCTGAACCGGGCGGTCGCGCTGGCCGAGGTACGCGGACCCGCGGTCGCGCTGGCCGCTGTGGACCGACTGGACCTGGCCGGCTACCACGTGTGGCACGTCGTCCGCGCCGACCTGCTGCGCCGGCTGGGCCGGCCGGTGCAGGCCAGGGCCGCGTACGAGGCGGCGATCGCCGGCACGGCGAACGAGGCGGAACGGGCGTTCCTCGGCCGCGCCCGGGACCGGCTGCCGGGGCATTGACGAACGTCCGGAGAAAAGTACACTCCCGATGTAAATAGATCGCCCCCGCGCCGTCGACCCGACGAGGTGACGATGAGCCCACCGGCCACCCCCAGCGACGGTCCCGGTCTGGCGCTGCACCACGTCGGCGTCCACTTCGGTGGCCTGGTCGCGCTGGACGACGTCTCGCTGCGGGTGCCGCCCGGCCGGGTGGTCGGCGTGATCGGTCCCAACGGCGCCGGCAAGACGACCCTGTTCAACGTGGTCTGCGGCTTCGTGCGGCCGGGCACCGGCACGCTCACCCTGGACGGGCGGCCGTTCCGACCCCGCCCGCACCGGCTCACCCGACTCGGCATCGCCCGCACGCTCCAGGGCGTCGGCCTGTTCCCCGGCCTGACCGTGCTGGAGAACGTGGTGACCGGCGCCAGCCACGACGCCCGGGCCGGCTTCGCCGCCGCGCTGTTCGGCCTGCCCCGCAGCGACCGCGACGAGCGGCGGCTGCGCGCCCGGGCCCTCGACCTGCTCGCCGAGCTGGGCGTCGACCGCCACGCGGGGGCCGCGCCGGCCACCCTGCCCTATCCGGTGCGCAAGCGGGTCGCGCTGGCCCGCGCGCTGATCGCCCGACCGCGCCTGCTGCTGCTCGACGAGCCGGCCGGCGGGCTCGGCGCCGACGACGTGGCCGAGCTGGCCGACCTGGTCCGGGCCCTGCCCGAGCGCGACGACGGCTGCGCCGTGCTGCTCGTCGAGCACCACATGGACCTGGTCATGTCCGTCTGCGACGAGCTGGTGGTGCTCGACTTCGGCCGGGTGATCGCCGCCGGGCCGCCGGAGCGCATCCGCGACGACCCCCGGGTCACCGAGGCCTACCTCGGCGCCGACGTGCCGGCCGGGGGCACGGCATGACCGCGGTGCTGGAGGTCGAGGCGCTCAGCGCCGGCTACGGCCCGGTGCCGGTGCTGCGGGACGTGGCGTTCACCGTGCCGGCCGGCACCGTCGCCGCCGTGCTCGGCGCCAACGGCGCCGGCAAGACCACGCTGCTGCGGACGCTGTCGGGTCTGCTGCGGCCCACCGGCGGCCGGATCCGGTACGCGGGGGAGGACCTGCGCGGCGTCCGGGTGGAACACCTGGTCCGGCGCGGGGTGGCGCACGTGCCCGAGGGACGCGGCGTGGTGACCGAGCTGACCGTCGCGGAGAACCTGCGCCTGGGCGGGCTGTGGCGGCGGGACCGGGCCGACGCCCGGCGCGCCCTGGACGAGGTGTACGCGCTCTTCCCGGCCCTGGCCGACCGGCGTGACCACCTCGGACACCAGCTCTCCGGCGGGGAACGGCAGATGCTCGCGATCGGCCGGGCGTTGATCGCCCGCCCCCGCCTGCTGCTGCTCGACGAGCCGTCGCTCGGGCTGGCTCCCCGGGTGACCGCGCAGATCATGGCGCTGCTGCGGCGGCTGCGCGACGAGCGGGGGATGACCGTCCTGCTGGTCGAGCAGAACGTGCGCACCGCGCTCTCCGTCGCCGACCAGGGGATCGTCATGTCGCTCGGCCGGGTGGTGACCGCCGCCCCGGCGGACCGGCTGCGCGACGACGACCGGCTGCGGCACGCCTACCTCGGGTTCTGACCGGCGAGCGGGAAGGGTCGCGGATGCAGCGGTTCTGGTTCCTCACCTTCGACGGGCTCGCCGCGGGCGCGGTCTACGCCGCGTTCGCGCTCGCGCTGGTGCTCATCTGGCGGGCCGCCCGGGTGGTCAACTTCGCCCAGGGCGCGATGGCGGTCGCCAGCGCGTACGTCGGCTACGCGGTCGCCGGGGCCACCGGCTCCTACTGGCTGGGCCTGGCCGCCGCGGTGCTGTCCGGCCTGGCCCTGGGCGCGCTGGTGGAACGGGTGCTGATGCGGTTCGTCGGCTCCGCCGGCCCGCTCAACCAGGTGATCGTCGCGCTCGGGCTGGTGCTGCTGATCCAGGCGGTGCTCGGCATGGTCTTCGGCAACGGCTACCGGCCGGCGGCCACCCCGTTCGACACCGACGCGCTCACCGTCGGCGGGGTCGCCGCGCTGTCCCCGTACGACCTCTGGGTGCTCGGCGCGGCGCTGGCGGTCGTGGTGCTGCTCGCGCTGTTGTTCACCCGCACGCCGGTCGGCCTGCGGATGCGGGCCGCCGCGTTCGCCCCCGAGGTGTCCCGGCTGCTCGGCGTGAGCGTCGGCCGGATGCTCACCCTGGGCTGGGCGCTGGCCGCCGGCGTCGGCGCGCTCGCCGGCATGCTGGTCGTCCCCACCGGCCTGGGCCTGCACCCGCACGCCATGGACCTGGTCTTCGTGGTGGCGTTCACCGCCGCCGTGGTCGGTGGCCTGGACAGCCCGGTCGGCGCGGTGGTCGGCGGGCTGCTGGTCGGGTTGATCCTGTCCTACGTCACCGGCTACCTGGGACCGGACACCACGCCGCTGGCGGTGCTGGTGCTGCTGCTGGCCGTCCTGCTGGTTCGTCCCGGCGGGCTCTTCTCCGCGGCGAGAGCGAGGCACGTGTGACCACCACCCGCACCGAAGAGGCCCCGCCGTCGGCGTTGCGCCGGCTGCTGCCCGGCGCGCCGGCCGGCGCCCCGCGCTCGGCGACGCTGCTGCGGCACCTGGCCGTGGCGGTGTTCGCCGGCACGCTCGTCGTGCTGCTGACCAATCAGCTCCCGCCCTATCAGAACCTCCAGGTGGCGCGGGTCTGCGCGTTCCTCTGCGTCACCGCCGGCTACACCGTGCTGGTCGGGCTCAACGGGCAGCTCTCGCTCGGCCACGGCGCGCTGATGGCCACCGGCGCCTACACCGTCGCCCTGGTCCAGCAGGGGTTCGACGACCGGGGCGTGCGCGGGTGGTGGGTCCTGCCCGGGTCGCTGCTGGCCGCGGTCGCGGTGACCGCGCTGGGCGGGCTGGTCGTCGGGCTGGCCGCGGCCCGGCTGCGCGGGCCGTACCTGGCCGGCGTGACGCTCGCCGTGGCCACGCTGGTGCCGGCCGTGACCACCATCTTCACCGGCGTGTTCAACGGCGAGCAGGGGCTGCGCTTCCCGGCGCAGACGCCGCCGGCCGCGCTCGGCGCGTACTTCCAGCCGGAACGCTGGCTGGCCTGGATCGCGCTGGCCGCCGCGCTGCTGACCATGGTGCTGCTGGCCAACCTGGTCCGCAGCCGGTTCGGCCGGTCGCTGCGCGCGGTCCGCGACGACGAGGTGGCGGCCCGGCTCGCCGGCATCCCGGTGGCCCGCACCCAGGTGCTCGCGTTCGTGGTCAGCGCCGCCTGCGCCGGGCTCGGCGGCGGCGTCTACGCGGTGCTCACCGCCACCGTCGCCCCGGGCAAGTTCCCGCTCGACCTGTCGCTGTTCCTGCTCATGGCCATCGTGATCGGCGGCCTGGGCAGCCTGGCCGGGGCGGTCTGGGGCGCGCTGCTGCTGGTCGCCCTCCAGGACCTGCCCGGTCTGCTCACCGACCATCTCGACCTGCCCGCCGCGTTGGCCCAGCGGCTGGAGGGCAACCTCGCGCTGGCCGTGTTCGGCCTGATCCTCATCGTCGTCATGCTCGCCGCCCCGGGCGGCCTGCAGGCCGGCGTCCGCGCCCTCGCCACCCGGCTGCGCGCCACCGTCCGGCGTGCGCCGGACCGCTGATCCACCGGTCCCACCCACCCGCACCGGATTGGAGAACCATGCGCCCCACCACCCGCCGCGTTCTCGCGGCCGCCGCCGGCCTGGCCCTGCTGGCCGCGTCGACGGCCTGCGCCGACGACGCCAAGCAGGCCGCCGAGAACGTCCCCGGCGTCACCGACGGCGAGGTCGTCATCGGCACCCACCAACCGCTCACCGGCCCCGCCGCGCCCGGCTACTCGAAGATCTCCGCCGCCACCAAGGCCTACTTCGAGCACGTCAACAGCAAGGGCGGGGTGCACGGCCGGAAGATCGTCTACAAGGTCATGGACGACGGCTACAACCCGGCCAACACCGAGAACGTGGTCCGCAAGCTGGTCCTCGACGACAAGGTCTTCGCGCTGCTCGGCGGCCTGGGCACGCCGACGCACACCAACGTGCTGGAGTTCGTCAAGACGCAGAAGGTGCCGGACCTGTTCGTCTCCTCCGGCAGCCGCAACTGGAACCAGCCGGAGAAGTACCCGACGACGTTCGGCTGGCAGCCCGACTACACGGTCGAGGGCAAGATCCTGGCCAGTTGGGTCAAGCGGGAGTTCCCCGGGGCCAAGGTCTGCCACTTCGGGCAGAACGACGACTTCGGCCGCGACTCGCTGGCCGGGGTGGAGCAGGTCCTCGGCGCGGTGGCGGCGAAGCAGACGTACACCACCACCAACCAGCAGGTCGGGCCGGCGATCGGTGCGCTACGGGCGGCCGGTTGCCAGGTGGTCATCTCGGCCAGCATCCCCGGCTTCACCGCGCTGGCCATGGGACAGGCCGCCGGGCAGGGCTTCAAGGCGCAGTGGGTGGTGTCCAACGTGGGCGCCGACTACACCACGCTGTCGGCCCAGCTCGGCGACAAGAAGGTGATCCTGGAGGGCATGGTCGCCGACAACTACCTGCCCATGGTGGGCGACACCACCAACCCGTGGATCCAGGAGTTCACCAAGATCCACCAGAAGTACAACGCGGGCAACCCGGTCGACGGCAACGCCATCTACGGCTACTCGATGGCGTACACCTTCGTCCAGGCGCTGCTCGCCGCCGGACCCGAACCCACCCGGGAGAAGCTGGTCGCGGCCGTGCGCAAGGGCGGCTTCCGGGGGCCGGGCCTCACCCCCTTCCGGTACGCCGAGAACGTGCACGCCGGCTACAGCGGGGTACGCCTGAGCCGGGTGACCGGCGGCGCGCAGACGTACTTCGGTCCCACGTACACCACCGACGACGGCAACGCCCCGGTCACCGAGTTCACCGAACCGCCGACCACCCCGCCGGCGGACGCCGTCCCGACCGCCTGACCAGCACGTGTGCCGGGCGGCCGGGTACGGCCGCCCGGTGGCGCGCCCGTAGAGTGGCCGCCGTCGGTCGAGAACGGGGGAGCCGTCCCATGATCGAGGTGGATACCGACCCGCCGGCCCGGGTGGACGGCCGGGCGGCGCGGGCGGAACGGACCCGGGCCGCGATCGTCGAGGCGCACCTGGCGCTGATCGACGCCGGCGACCTGCGACCCACCGGGGAGCGCATCGCCGAGCGGGCCGGGGTGTCGCTGCGCACCCTCTGGACCAACTTCAAGGACATGGAGACGCTGTTCGCGGCCACCGGGCGGCGCATCGGCGAGCGGCAGGCGGCGATCTGGCGGCCGGTCGCGCCGGGGCTGCCGCTGAACACCCGCATCGCCGAGTTCACCGGCCAGCGGGCCCGGATGCTGGAGGTGCTGGCGCCGTCGGCGCGCGCGTCGGCGCTGCGGGAGCCGTTCTCGCCGCAGCTGCGGCGCAACCGGGAGGCGGCCATCGCCCGGGTCCGGCAGGAGATCGAGGTGGTGTTCGGCGCCGAGCTGGCGCACGCCGGGCGGGGCCGGGGGCAGTTGCTGGACGCGGTGACGGTGGCGTGCACCTGGGCCGCCTGGTCGATGATGCGCGACGCGATGGGGCTCGACGTCGAGGCCGCCCGCGCCGCCATGGCCCGTACGCTGCGCGCGCTGCTCACCGCGGGCCGCGGCTGACCCGGCGGTCTACTCCTCGCGCAGCCGGCGCAGGATCCGGGCCAGCTCCGCCCGGTCGTCCGGGTCGAGCGCGCCGAAGAAGCGCTCCGCCTCGGTGGCCCGGGCCGCCCGGATCGCGGCGCCGACCCGGTCGCCCTCGGCGGTCGGCGCGACCAGCGTGGCCCGCCGGTCGCCCGGGTCGGGGCGTCGCTCGACCAGCCCCCGCTCCTGGAGTCCGTCGATCACCTCGGTGGCGGAACGGGGCGCGATGCGCAGGTGCTCGGCGAGCGCCCCGGGCCGCAACGCGCCGTGCCGCAGCAGGACACCGAGCGCCCGCGCCTGCCCGGGGCTGATCTCCCAGGGCTCCAGCGCGCCCTTGGTCTGGTGGCGCAGTCGCCGGGCCACCGCCCAGAACGTCTCGGCCAGGCTCTCCTCGTCGGTGCCGGTCACGGGAATACGGTAACAGCAACTCCTGTTGTTCCCTCATGATGAGGTAACCTCAGCACTATCGCCGGACCAGAGGAGCACCCCTTGGATCGCATCCCCGAAGGCCGCGGAGCCGGCCGAACCGTGTCCGCCGCCGAGAAGGCCCAGGCCCGCGACGTCTCTCTGCGCCGCATCGGCGGCCTCTTCACCGCCCACCGCCGCCCGCTCGCCGCCGTGGTGGCGATCATCGTGGCGTCCTCGGTCATCGCGATGGCCTCGCCGTTCCTGCTGCGAACCGTCATCGACCGGGCGCTGCCCGACCGCGACCTCACGCTGCTGGCCTGGCTGGTCGCCGGCATGGTGGCGGTCGCCGCGGTCACCGCCGTGCTCGGCGTCGCCCAGACCTGGATCTCCACCCGCGTCGGTCAGGAGGTCATGCACCGGCTGCGCACCGACGTCTTCGCCCACCTCCAGCGGCAGTCGATCGGCTTCTTCGTGCGCACCCGCACCGGCGAGGTGCAGTCGCGCATCACCAACGACATCGGCGGCATGCAGGCCGTGGTCACCTCCACCGCCACCTCGATCGCCGCCAACCTCACCACCGTCGTCGCCACCACCATCGCCATGCTGGCGCTGAGCTGGCGGCTCACCCTCGTCTCGGCAGTCGTGCTGCCGCCCGCGCTGTGGCTCACCCGCCGGGTCGCCCGGCTGCGCCGGGAGATCACCGCCCAACGCCAGCGTGAGCTGGCCGACCTCACCGTGACCATCGAGGAGGGGCTGTCGGTCAGCGGCGTACGCCTGGCCAAGACCCTCGGCACCGGCACGGCGCTGGTCGACCGGTTCACCGCCTCCTCGGCCCGCCTGGTCGACCTGGAACTGCGCTCCGAGCTGGCCGGCCGCTGGCGGATGGCCGCCATGACCGTCGTCTTCGCCGCCATCCCCGCCGTGATCTACCTGGGCGCCGGCCTGCCCGGCACCGCCGGCACGCTCACCATCGGCACCCTGGTCGCCTTCACCGCGCTGCAGGGCAACCTGTTCCGGCCGCTGATGGGCCTGCTCAACGTGGGCGTCACGCTCACCGCCTCCCTCGCGCTGTTCGCCCGCATCTTCGAATACCTCGACCTGCCCGTCGAGGTCGCCGAGCCGGCCCGCCCGGTGCCGCTGGACCCGGCCACGGTCCGCGGCCACCTGCGCGTCGAGGACGTGACGTTCAGCTACCCGGGCAGCGACACCGCCGCCCTCGCCGGGGTCAGCCTGGACGTGCCCGCCGGCACCAGCCTGGCCCTGGTCGGCGAGACCGGCTCCGGCAAGAGCACCCTCGCCGCGCTGGTCAGCCGGCTGCACGACCCGGACGCCGGCCGGATCACCATCGACGGGACCGACCTGCGCGACCTGCGCCTGGCCGACCTGGCCGCCGTCGTGGGCGTGGTCAGCCAGGAGACCTACCTGCTGCACGGCACCGTCCGCGACAACCTCCGGTACGCCCGGCCCGACGCCACCGACGCCGACATCGAGGCCGCCGCGCGCGCCGCGCGCATCCACGACCTGATCGCCGCGCTGCCCGACGGCTACGACACCATGGTCGGCTCGCGCGGCCACCGGTTCTCCGGCGGCGAGCAGCAGCGCCTGGCCATCGCCCGGACGCTGCTGCGCGACCCGCGGATCCTGGTGCTCGACGAGGCGACCAGCGCGCTGGACACCGAGACCGAGCGCGCGGTGCAGCGGGCCCTCGACGAGCTGACCCGGGGCCGGACCGTGGTGACCATCGCGCACCGGCTGTCCACGGTCCGCGACGCCGACCGGATCGCGGTGCTCGACCACGGCCGGATCGTCGAGTCCGGCACCCACGACACGCTCCTGGACCAGCGCGGCCGCTACGCCACCCTGGTCGGCTGAACACCTGATCCACAAGACGTGATTTCGGCATCGTTGATGGGTGGAGTGGCGCGGTGCGCAACGGAGTCCAGGCCCAGGTGCCGGTGCTGTACGTCGGCGACGCCGACGCCGCCCGGCGGTTCTACGCGCTGTTCGGCTACACCGAACAGCGCACCGGGGGCGACGGGGACTCCCGCTGGTCGTACCTGCGCTGCGGCGACCTGACCCTGCTGCTGGCCGAGGTCACCCCTCGCCTGGTCACGGTCGAGCTGCCGCTGATCGTCTACCTCTACGTCGACGACCTCGCCGCCACGACCGACCGCCTGGTCGCGGCCGGGCACCCGGTCGAGGCGGCCGGCCGGCCCGAGCACGCGCCCGGTGGCGAATGCCGCACCGTCGACCCGGACGGCAACACCGTCCTCTTCGGCCAGCAGCGGGTGCTGCCCGCCCAGACCCGCGTCCCACACGGCGGCGCCGAGGCCCGGTTCTCGCTGATCCGCGAGGCCGCCGAGGCGGCCGCCCGCCGTGGCGGCGCACCGGCCCGCTGCCACATCGGCGACCCGCGCGGCGAGACGTGCGACGAGCCGGCCGAGGTGAAGCTCGCCGACTCCTGGGGCGACACGGTCTGGGGCTGCCTGGCCCACGCCGACGAGACGCTGCTCAACGCGCGCGGCGTGTTCCTGGCCACCGAGGAGGACGACGGGCTCGCCGCCTACCTGCGCGCCCGCCGCACCCGCCCCGAACCGGCCACCCAGAGCTGACGCCCGGCCCGCCGGCCCCGCCCCCTGCCTCGCCGCTTCGATCGCCGCCCGCCTCGCCACTTCGCCTGGGTGGCGGTATCAGTCACCCGGCGATGCCGCCACCTCGCCGAGCCGCCGACGGGCGACGAGCGACGGGGGTCTCCGTCATCGGCGGTGCGGGCCGACGCGTCACGGCGCGGGTGGGCTCGGATGGTCCGGCGGATGCGGGCGTGGTCGTTGGCCCGGAGCCGGGCGCGGGGCGGGCGGGGGCAGCAGCGGTTCCAGCGGCGTGAACTGCTCCACCGACGCGTCCGGCGGTGGCCCGCGCCGCGCCGGCCCGGGTCCCTGCGTCGACCGTCCCGGCGCCCCGTCCGGCTTCCCGCCCGGCGAACCCGGACGAGCCGGGTCGCGCCGATCGCGCTCCCGCGCGTACTCGGTGCGCCGGCGGGCCAGGTCCCGCTCGCACTCCAGCGCGATGCGCTGTTCCCAGTACGGCTGGAGCAGCCGGCGGACCCGCTCGTCCAGGTGCACCGTCACGTCCGGCTCGCAGGTGAACGCCACCTCGCCCCGCGCGTACGTCCACGGGGGCGGGTCGTCCTCGGCCAGCGCCGCCGCCAGCGCGGCGTGCAGCTCGCGCGGGCGGTGCGGCGGTACCTCCACCGAGCACCGCACCGCCAGCCGGAGCAACCGCTGCGTCGCCTGCGGCTGGAAGTAGTCGACGTACCAGCCGAACAGCTCCGGGCGCGCGGTCTCCGACGACCAGGTGAACGTGGCGCGCACCAGGAACACGTAGACCTGGCCCTGCGCCGGCACCACCAGCGGCTCCGGGAAGCGCCGGTCGACGGTGGTCACCGGCGTCGCCGGCTCCTCGGTCCACCACAGTTGCCGCAGCGTGGGCTGCGCGCCGGCCCAGAACCGGCGGGTCCGCGAACGGGCCGCGCCGCCCAGGGCGCGGGTCCGGTCGGCCCAGCGCCGTCGCCAGCCGGCGACGGGTACGCCGGGTATCGGCCGCGAGCCGGGATCCTCCGGCTCTCCGGTCATCGCACCCCCTCTCACCAGGCGGCAGCCGTCCAGCTGACGGCGTGGGTCGGGCAGGTGAGGGGTGTGCGGACCGGCGCGCACGGCGGTCCGCGTTCAACGCTAACAACAGGGGCCGACGGTGGCGGGTCGCCGCGCGGGCGTGGACCGCGCTGGGGCTGCGACCGGAGCGGAATCTCCTCGGCGCTCATCCGCCAGACCTGCCACGTCGACCGTCGCGTCGCAGGCCCCGCCGGCCGGCACACGAGTCGCCATACTGTCGCGATGACTGCGGAGGTGCGTACCGATGACGGTTGTCGCCTGTGGGTCGACCAAGCCGGCACCGGGTCGCCGCTGGTGCTGTGCCACGGTGGTCCAGGCGTCTGGGACTACCTCGGTCAGGTCGCCCGGCTGGTCGACGACCATGCCCGCGTCATCCGGTGGGACCAGCGTGGGTGCGGACGCTCCGAGCGGCGCGGGCCCTACACGGTCGACCGTTTCGTCGCCGACCTCGACGCGGTACGCGAGCACCTGGCCGGGCCGCGAACGGCCCTGCTGGGCCACTCGTGGGGTGCCCACCTGGCGCTGCGGTACGCGCTCGACCACCCCGAGCGGGTCAGTCACCTGATCTACGTCTCGGGAACCGGCATCGACTCTGACCGCGGCTGGCACCCGCACTACGAACGGAACCTGCGACGGCGGCTCGGTGCGCACCTGTCCCGGTGGGAGGCGCTCGGCACCCGTGCCGGCACCCCGGCCGAGGAACGCGAACGGGCGGTCCTGCAATGGTCGGCCGACTTCGCCGTCCCCGACACCGCGCTGCGTCACGCCGACGACATGGCCACGCCGTGGCTGGGGGTGAACGCAGAGTGCAACCGGGCTCTCGGTGCCGAGGTGAAGCGGGAGCTGAGCGAATCCGACGTGACCGCGCGGTGTCGAATGCTGGAGGTGCCGGTGCTGATTGTCGACGGCACCGAGGACATCCGTCCCCGCTGGGGCGTCGACTCACTGCACCGGGCGTTGCCGAACGCCGAGCGGGTGACCCTGGTCGGGGCCGGCCACCTGCCGTGGGTCGAGGATCCGCAGGGCTTCCGTCGCGCAGTGACCGGGTTCCTGACCACGCCCTGACGGGCCGGTCGGATCTGCGACCCGGTCGGAGGTAGCGGCAAGATCCGGTCTGGTGCAGGCTGTCCGATGTGAAGGCCTTCGTCGGCGTGACCGACGCGAAATGGCATCGGTTTCTGGCGGCCCGGCCCGACCTGACCGAGGTCAACTTCTGGCGGCCCTCCGGCGGCGCGTTCCGTGCGTTGACGCCTGGAGAGCCCTTCTTCTTCAAGGCGCACTATCCGCTCAACCGGGTCATCGGTGGTGGCTTCTTCAGTGGCTTCGAGCGGTTGACGATCTCCGAGGCGTGGGAACTCTTCGGCGAAGCCAACGGCGTCGCGAGCCTCGACGAGATGCGCCGGGTGGTCGGCGGCTACCGGCGTGAGCCGATCGCGCCGGCGGAGGACCCCTCCATCGGTTGCATCTTCGTGCGGGACAGCGTCTTCTTTCCCGACGACTCCTTCGCCGATCCGCCGCCGGCCTTCGCGCCGAACGTGGTGCAGGGAAAGACGTACGACCTGGCGGATCCGGTAGCGGCCGACTATTTCGGCCTGCTGCTGCACCGTCTGTTGGGCGGTGTCGTAGAGTTCGACCCGCGCGAGCCGTGGCACCGCCCCGGCCCGGTCTACGGCGATCCGCGGCTCACGCCACAACGCCTGGGTCAGCAGTCCTTCAAGGCCGTGGTCCTGGGCGCCTACGGCCGGCGTTGCGCGATCACCGGGAACAAGGTCCAGCCGGTCCTCCAGGCGGCCCACATCCGTCCCCTGCCGGCGGGCGGCGAGCACCGGATCGACAACGGCATGCTCCTCAAGTCGGACGTGCACATCCTCTTCGATCGGGGATACCTGGGCGTCGATCCGAAGTATCGGTTGTTGGTCAGCCCGCGGCTGCGCAGCGAGTTCGGCAACGGGGACCAGTTCTACGCCAAGGCCGGCTCGGTCATCGAACTCCCGGAGCGGCGGGTCGACCGGCCCGGCGCCGAGTTTCTCGAATGGCACCTGGACACCGTTTTCAAGGCGGCCTGAACCGCCTCCGCCGTAGAAGGAGCCGTCGCGCGTTGTCCACAGGTGAGCGGCGAGCCCTCGGGTTCGGGATAGCGTGACCGTGTGGGAGGACGGGGCCGGTGAGCGTGTGGGGGAACCTGGCGACGCAACTGCCCGCGCTGCTCGGCGTCCTGGTCGGTACGGCGGGCACGATGCTCGTCACGAGCCTCAACGAACGGACCCGGTGGCGGCGGAGTCAGACCGTCCGCTGGGACGAGCGGCGTCTCGACGCGTACGTGGAGCTGACGAAAGCGGTCAAGGAGATCCACGCCGTCGCCACCCAGATGCTCGGTGAGCATCGTCCGGAGGCGCGACGGCCGGCGCTCGACCGGGCCGAGGGGCTGGCCCGGCTGGCCGAGGCGGACGTGCGGCACACGCTGGCCTGGGAGGCGGTGCTCCTGCTCGGTGACGAGGCCACCGTCGAGGCCGCCGCCGAGTGGCGGCACGCGGTCCGCGACATCGAGTCGGCGGCGCGTGGCCTGCCCCGCCCGCCGTCCGACGTGCCCGGGATGATCCATCGGGCCGACGTGGGGCGCGACCGGTTCTACCACGCGGCCCGGCGGAGCCTCGGCGTCCGCGGGGGCTCGGTGGCGCAGGTGAGGCAGCTGCTCCCGGGATCCAGTGGGGCGGAGCCGGTGACGATCGCGCGGCGACGCCCGGCGGACCGGAGAGCGGCGGGCTCGGGGCAGCCATAGACAGACTGTCATTAATGGATGTTCGGCTGGTGTCGGTGCGTCGATCGTCCTGATCGGATGGCGCAACGGACATCGCCGTTCGACGATGACAGGAGGGACCGTGCGCACACCATCCCGTGCGTTGACGGGGACCACCGCGCTGCTCATGGCAGCCGGCATGGTCCTGACCGCCGCAGCCGGCGGCCAGGCGGCACCCCGGGAGGAGACCGCCACCCAGGCCTCACCCGACCACCTGCCGGGGGACCGGCACGACACCAAGGCCAAGGACAACCGGAAGGGCCGGGTCGCCGCCACCGAGCGGCAGCGGGACCGGGCCGCCGCGCTGGGCGCCCGGGTCCGCTGGACCGACTTCGGTACGCCGGCCACGCTCACCTCGACCGGCAAGCCGCTCGCCACCGGCCTGCCGGCCGACCCGGCGGCCGCCGCCCGCGCCTACGTGACGGCGAACCGGGACGTGCTCGGGCTGACCGCCGAGGGCGCCGCCGGACTGGAGCAGTTGACCGTCGCGCCGATGGGGAAGGGTGCGACCGTGCTGTTCCGGCAGCGCTTCGGGGACCTGCCGGCCGCCGTCGACGGCATGCTGGCGATCGGCGTACGCGACGGGTCGGTGTGGCACGTCAGCTCCTCGCTGGCCCGCGACGCCGGTACGCCAGCCCCCGCCACGATCAGCGCCGAGCAGGCCCGCGCGGCTGCCGTCGCCGACGCCGGCCGTGCCGACGCGCGGGTGATGCGTACCTCGCTGGTCGCGGTGCCCACCGCCGACCGGGGGCCGCGCGCGGCGTGGGAGGTGGTGCTCGGCGCGGACACCACCGGCGCGGACCCGGCCGCCTACTCCACCTACGTGGACGCCCGCGACGGCGCCGTGCTGGTCCGCGAGGACCTGATCGACCACGACGCGGACCATCCGTCCTGGGACGTCTTCCCGAACTCGCCGCGCGTCGACCGGTCCTCGGTCGACACCCGGGTGCGCTGGTGCGCCACGCCGGCCCCCGGCTGCCGCGAGGTGGTGGGCGTGCCGGGGCACCCGGCGTGGGACGTGGACCCGGCGACCGGGGCGTCCACCACGACGACCAAGGGCAACAACGCGATCGCGGTGCAGAACTGGTTCAGCAACGACCCGTTCAGCGTCGGCACCGAGACCGCCACGCCCCGGCCGGACCGGGTCTACGCGTACCCGTGGACCAACCAGTGGCAGGAGCGGCGCTGCGACCCGGAGGTGTTCACCACGCCGCAGGCCAACGACATCGACGCGGCCCGGGCCAACCTGTTCGCCATGCACAACCGGATGCACGACTGGACCTACCACCTGGGCTTCACCGAGGAGACCTGGAACCTCCAGCAGGACAACCTCGGCCGGGGTGGCCTCGGCGGCGACGCCGAGCAGGGCAACGCCCAGGCCGGCGGTGTCAGCGGCGGCCCGCCGACGTTCGCGGCGCGTAACAACGCCAACCAGATCACGCCGCCGGACGGGGTCGCGCCGACCACCAACATGTACCTGTGGCAGCCCATCGCCGGGGCGTTCTACGCGCCCTGCGTCGACGGCGACTTCGACATGTCGGTGATCGCCCACGAGTACGGCCACGCGGTCACCAACCGCATGATCGCCGGCCCGAGCGCCGGCGTCAGCTCGCCGCAGGGCATGAGCGAGAGCTGGTCGGACCAGCTCGCCATGGAATACCTCTACGAGCACGGGTACGCCGCACCCGGCCGGCGCGGTTTCACCATCGGCGAGTACACCACCGGAGACCCGAACGCGGGCATCCGCAACTACAACATGAGCGCCAGCCCGCTCAACTACGGCGCGGTCGACTACGACCTCGTCGGCCTTCAGGTGCACGCCTCCGGCGAGTTGTGGAGCGCCACCAACACCGACATCCGGGCGGCCATGATGCGCCGCTGGGGCAGCGGCACGCCGGCCGTGCAGAAGGCCTGCGCGACCGGGGCGCGCGAGGTGACCGCCTGCCCGGGCAACCGGCGCTGGATCCAGCTCGTCTTCGACTCGTTCCTGCTGATGGCGGTCAGCCAGGTCAGCATGGTCGACGCCCGGGACGCGATGCTCGCCGCCGACCGGATCCGCTTCGGCGGGGACAACCAGGACCTGCTCTGGAACGCCTTCGCCACGCGCGGCCTCGGCGAGACCGCGGCCAGCGTCGGCCACACCGACCCCGACCCCACGCCGGGCTTCACCTCGCCGTACGCCCGCGAGGGGTCGCTGCGGTTCCTGCCGATCGGCGAGCGCGGGCCGGTGGCCGGCGCGCAACTGTTCGTCGGGCGCTACCAGGCGCGTGCGGTGCCGGTCGCGGACACCGACGCGGCCACCCCGCTGACCGACCGGGTGGACCTGGTCCCCGGCACCTACGAGTTCGTGGTCCGGGCGCCCGGGTACGGGCACACCCGGATCGGCCCGGTGACGGTCAAGGCCGGCAAGACCCGCACTCTGGCGGTGCCGCTGCGGCCCAACCTGGCCTCGGTCACCGCCGGCGCGACGGTCGGCGGCGACGGGATCAACCTGCCGCAGATCGCCGACGACGACGAGGCCACCAACTGGGCGTCGCTCGGCGCGCCGGTCGCCGGCCGACAGGTCACCGTGGACCTGGCCGGCGGCCTCCAGCAGGTACGCCGGGTGCAGGTCAGCGCGATGCTGCGCCCGCCGGTCGCCGGTGACCCGGACGCCGGCACCCAGAACCGGTACTCGGCGCTGCGCCAGTTCCGGGTCCTGGCGTGTACCGCGAAGGGGTCGGTGACCTGCGCCGACGCGGCCGACTTCCGGCCGGTCTGGACCAGCCGGCCGGATGCCTTCCCGGCCGTGGCGCCGCGCCCCCGGGCGCCGGAGCTGATCCTGCGGTCGTTCGACATCCCGCGCACCAAGGCCACCCACCTGCGGGTCGAGGTGCTGACCAACCAGTGCACCGGCGCGCCGGACTACGCCGGTGAGCAGGACGCCGACCCCCGGGCGGCGACCGACTGCGCCACGGCCAGCCCGCAGGCGCAGAACGTGCGGATCGCCGAGTTCCAGGCGTTCGCGCGCTGACCACGCGGCGGGTGCGGACGGTCTCCGTCCGCACCCGCCATCGTGTGTTCACCAGCGATTCGGGGCGTGGACGCCGGACCGGGACTGTACGCCGGGCAGGATCCTCGGCAGACTGAGCGCCGACCGTCAAACGACGTCGGTCGATGTCCCGTCGGCTCGCTCAAGGAGGATCCCTTGACCCCGTTCCGCGCCGTCGCCACCCGCGTCCGCCGGGCCCTGGCCGCGTCCGCCCTGGTCACCGCCGTGGCCGCCGCCGCGCTCGTCGCCCCGTCCACCGTCTCCACCCGGCTGGCCGAGCCGGCCCGGGCCGCCGTCTACAGCTCGTGCACGCTGTCCCGCTGCGCCGACGCCCGCACCGCCCGCTCCGGCTGGTCGGCGAAGAGCTTCCCGACCAGCCGGGGCTGGTACTCGTGGAGCGGCGGCCGGTGCAACTTCGCCGGCGGCCGGTTCTACAACTACGAGGGGCAGCTGCCCACCAACGCCACCTACTACGAGTACGACGTCTACCCGCGCGCCTGCAACGCCTCCCGCGACGCGTACCGGATCGTGGTCAACAAGAGCACCGGGGCGACCTGGTTCTCGCCCGACCACTACGCCAACTTCTACCGGCTCTGAGCTCCGTCGGCGCCGGCCCTCCCGGCCGGCGCCGGCTCCGGAAAGGACTGACCCATGGGTGTCGCGCCCCCGCAGCCGCCGGCCTGGCTCACCCTGGACGGCCAGGCGGCGTCCGCGCCGGCCGGCGTGCCGGTCCCCGGCCCGGCCACCCGGACCCGGGCGGCCCTGCACGAGACGCTCGCCGACGCCCTGGCGCTGCCCTCCTGGTACGGCCACAACTGGGACGCCCTCGCCGACGCGTTGGCCGACCGGCTCGACACCGGGCCGCTCACCCTGGTCGTCACGGGCGCGGCGAACCTGCTCGCCGACGAGCCACCCGCCCAGCTCGGCACGTTGCTCGACGTCCTCGGCGCGGTCGCCGCCGGTGGCCACGAGACGCTGCGGGTGGTGTTGCGTGAGCAGCCGGACCGGCTGCCCGCCCTGCGTGCCCGGATCGCCGCCGCCCTGGGCGGCCACGTCGGCGCCCCGCCCTCCGACGCGACCTGACCGCCTCGGCCGACGCCGTCCGCTGCGCCGCCGTCCGCGGCCGGGGTCCGGTCCGGCTCGGCGTCCGGAGGCGATGCCTGGTTCTACTGCGGCCACAGCCCGCTGCCGAACCGGCCCGAGGGGCTGCTCGGTGGAACTGAGAGGGCGGCATGGTCGCGCCTGCGGGTGACCGTCGCCCCGCACCCCAGAGCCCTCCGGGAGAATGGGCCGACTTTCAGTCGATATACCGCTGAGTCATAATTATGACTCAGCGGTATATCGTTCTCGATGAGTGTGTCCAGCTGCGAGGCTACGGACAGTGAGTGCTCGGCCCGGAGTGCCGTCTTCGTGCGGTGTCCGTCCTCCCCAGCAGCGCGTTGCCGTGCGGCGGTGCCGGGTCAGTTCGGCTGGTCGAGGATGGCGCTGAACCGCTCCTCGGCGAGGTCGAGCTGGGCGAAGATGTGCCGCTTGACCGGCGCCGAAAGCGGCGTGTCCGGCCGGGCGATCAGATCGCGGAAGACCGGCACCAGCGGCCGGTACTTGGCGGCCGAGGTCGCCACCTTGGGCCCGACCGTGTGGATCACGCCCACGCCGTTGTCGGTGAAGTCCGACACCTTGATCACCCGCGCCCAGGGCTCGCGGTCGAGACTGGCCGCCACGTGCTCCCGGTACTGCGCGTGCCGATCCCGACCCGGGTCGTACGCCGGGTTGGTCACCGCCGCGACGAGCCGCGCCACCCGCGGGCCGAAACGGGCGGCGAGCGTGGCCAGTGCCGCCGCCGTCGGATCGTCCGCCGCGGCACCGGCCAGCTCGGTCGGGTGGTCCTCCACGGCGTCGTGCAGCAGCCCCGCGACGATCACGTCGACGTCGCGCACCTGGTAGTGGTGCATCATCCGGATCGCCACCCGGAGCAGGTGGTTGAGGTACGGCTCGCGGACCCGCCGGTCGTCGCGGTGCAGGTCGGCGGCGAGGTCGAGAGCCTCGGTCAGCCGGTCGCGGGCGGCCTCGTCGAACGCCTCGATCTCCAGCCGGAAGCGGGCCAGCAGACCGGGCTCACCGTGGATCTCGGTGATCGCGTGCATCGGCATCGTGGCGAGGTACGCGGGGAACTCCATGCGTCCCTTATAGCTGATCTTCGCTAGCCGGTGCCGTCGGCTGGCCGACGCGAGGCGGGATCATCGACCGGTGAGGTGCTTGACCAGGCGTACGCAGGTGCCCTCCGGCGTGCCGACGATGGTCGCCTCGTCCATCACCCGGGACATGATCAGCCGCCCCCGGCCCCGGTCGCTGCCGTCGTCGCCGTCGGTCGGCCGCCAGCCGCCGTGGTCGCGTACCTCGATCTCCAACCGGTCGTCGTGCAGTTCCACCCGCAGCGTGGTGATCCCCTCGGGGGCGAAGCGGTAGCCGTGCTCGATGGCGTTGGCGCAGGCTTCCCCGGTGGCGATCAGGACCGTCTCGACGTCCCACTCGCCGACGCCCTGGGCCTGCAACCAGGCACGCAGCCGTTCCCGCGTGGGTGCGAGCCGTCCGGGGTCGGCCGGCAGGTCGATGGTGAGGAGCCGGCTGGTCCCGCCGGTTGTCCCACCCGCCACGTCCGGCCCTCCGTCCCGCGCCCGCCGCCGGGCCTGGGCACCCACTCGCGCTCTCACCGCCCGATTCTCACCCTGTTGTCCCCGATCGCCGCCGAATCAATCCTCCGGCGGACGATCCGCAAAGGTGATCATCGCGCATCCGGGCCCGCATGTCAGCCGACCCCTCCGGGAACGGCGCCGGGCCGGCGCCCCGGGGGAGACGCCGGCCCGGTCGGTGCGGGGATCAGCGGGCGGCTCAGAGCGGCAGTCGACCGGCGCCGGACCAGGCGCCGACGACCAGCGGGACCAGCGGCGTCGGCAGCGGCGGGGCGGCCCGCAGGGTGGGTGTCCAGCCGGCGTCGCCGCCGAGGTCGGGGTCGTGCTCGGCGTTGTACGCGGCGCGCAGGTCCACCGGTCGGGGCCGGCGCTCGCCCTGCCGCACCCAGCTGCCCCGCTCGCTGAGCGCGGTGCCGCCCCAGTCGTACAGCAGGTCGGCCGGGTCGACGTCGTCGGCGAGGGTGAAGAAGTTGTTCTCCGCGTGGATGGCGGACTGCACGCCGACGCCGAGGGCGTACGCGAAGTCCGGCCCGCCGAGCCGGTAGTGGTTCTCGTGCACGTCCACCTGGCCGAACCGCACCCGGGGCAGCCGTTGGAGGTCGCCGTCGAAGAGGTTGTGACGCACGGTGACCTTGAGCCGCCCGACGTCCGGGCCGACCGTGTTCGAGGAACCGATCAGCATCAGCTTGTCCCGGCCGACGAACCGGTTCCAGGAGGCGGTGACCAGGCTGGCGGTGTGCGTGACGTCGAGTGAGCCGTCGTGCACCTGGTAGGGCCGGCCGAAGTGGACGGGCTGGCCGCGGTCCGGGTTGTCGCCGTCGGTGAACGTGTTGTGGTCGACCCAGACGTGCTCGCTGCGCCGTACGGAGATCTGGTCGTACTGGGAGTTCCAGTTGCCGGCGTCGCCGTCGGTGGGGGACCAGGCGGGGAAGCAGTCCCGGGCGTCGGCCAGCTCCAGGTTGCGCACGATGACGTTGGAGACCCGGTCGATCATCAGGGTCAGCCCGGTCAGCCGGGCGCCGCGCAGCCCGATGATCGTGGTGTTCGAGCCGACGTTGATCTGCGTCTGCCGGGTCTGGGCGGCCACCGACCGCACCCGGGCCGCCTCCAGCGGGCCGCTCGGGTCCACCCGGCCCCAGACCGCCGGGTCGTACGCGGCCAGGTACGCCGGCAGCGAGTACTCCGGGTCGGCCAGGTCGGCGCAGTCGAGCGTCGTGCCGTCGGGTCCCTCGAAGCCGTCGACGGTGCCGGCCACGTACACGATCTTGGGGGTGGCGTCGGCGGCGTTGGTGGCGTTGTCGCCGCCGAGGGCGGCGATCAGCTCGGCGCGGGTGCGCACGACGCGTACCCGGTCCGGGGTGGCGGCCGCGCCGCCGGTGGTGCCGGTGCCCTCGGCGGCCCAGCCGTCGTTCGCCGGGAGCGTCTGGCGACCGAGCAGCTCGGCGGCGCGGGACAGCCCGGCGGGCGCGGCCGGCGCCGGCGCGGGGACGGTGATCGTGAGCGCCGCGGCGAGGAGCGCGGCGGCGGCGGTTCGGGTTCGCATCACTGGTTCCGTTCTCTCGACGGTGTTCACGGCAGATCCACCACGTACGGCCGGACCGCCCACGGGACTCCCGTCTCGGAGGGCAGCGCGCCGGTCTCCGCGGCCGTGCGCAGCACCGCCTCGACGCCCCGGATCACCCGGACCCGCTCGGGACCGTCGCCGACCGTCCGGACCAGGTCGCCGCCGAGCAGCGTCGGAACGGGTGCGTCCCGCAGCGCGTCCAGCACGGCGGTGAACGGCTCGGTACGCGCCAGCGGCGCGATCAGCGGCGCACCCGTCGCCCGGTGGTCGAGCAGGTTCGCCAGCAGCCCTCGCCGGCCGGGCACCGCGCGGGCGGTGGGGTCGCCGGGCAGCCGCAGCCGGTCGTTCGGGTACTCCAGCGCCGCCCGCCCCCGCTCGCCGTCGACCAGGACGTCGCCGGCGAGGTACGCCTCGGCGGCGAGGGTGAGCGCGGCCAGCACCGGTGGCCCGGCGTGTGGGGTCAGTCGCAGCACGGCGGTGTCGTCGACCTCGATCGGGCGGACCCGGTAGCGCTCCACCTCGACGCGCGCCGGGCGCGCCGGCGCGCCGGTCACCGCCTCGGCGACGGCCAGGCACTGCATGAGCGCGTGCGCGAGCGGGTTGGCCAGCGCGCCGTCGAGCGCCGGTGCGCCGTCCAGGGAGCGCCGGCCGGCCCAGCGGGAGCGGGCGTAGTAGCCGTCCGGGCGCTGCCACGCCGCCACGGTGGCGATGCGGTGGACCGGGCCGAGCCGCCCGGCGGCCAGCGCGTCGGTCAGCTCGGTCAGCGCCGCCGAGCCGAGGGCCTGGAAGTTGACCTGCACGGCCCGCCCGGCGGACGCGGTCAGCAGCGTGCGGTGCTCGGCCAGGTCGAGCACCGGCGGCTTCTCCAGCAGCAGGTCCGCGCCGGCGTCGAGCGCGTCCAGCGCGATCGGCAGGTGGGTGTGCGGCGGCGTGCAGACCACCACCACGTCCGGCCGGGTCGTGGCGAGCATCGCCCGGTGGTTGGTGAGGACGGCCGCCCGCGGCGGGACCGGCGCGTCCGGTTCGACGGCCGGCGGGCGCACGTCGACGAGCGCGACCAGGCGCAGCCGCCCGGCCGCTTCCAGCTCCGCGATCGTCCGGCGGTGCCACCGGCCGTGCCCGTTCGCGCCGACCAGCGCCACCCGGGGCGGCCCGCCGCCGGTCACCGGGCGCCCGCCAGCGTGGCGCGGACGCCGTGCCGCTCCAGCGCGGTCAGCCAGCCGGTGACGTCGGCGCGCACCTCGTCGTCGGCGGCCAGGTCGGCCGGGAACACCTCGCGGACCGCGAAGACGGCGTCCACCACCCCGGCCGGGGTGTGCCGGCCGGCGGCCAGCGCGGCGCGCAGCCGGCCGGCGAGCGGGTCGTCCAGCGGCAGCGGCCGGCCGTCGTCGGCGTACCCGAGCAGGAACCGCAGCCACGCGGCCACCACCAGCGCGCTCCACCGCGCCGACCGGCCGGCCGCCCGCAGGTCGGCCACGGTGTGCAGAACCCGCTGCGGCAGCTTCTGCGAGCCGTCCATGGCGACCTGGAGGGTGCGGTGCCGGATCGCCGGGTTGCCGAAGCGGGCGAGCACCTGTTCGCCGTAGGCGGTCACGTCGACGCCGGGCGGGGGTGCGAAGCTCGGGGCGACCTCCTCGACGACCAGTCGGCGCAGCACCCCGTCCAGGTGCGGCAGCGCCAGCGCCTCGGCCACCGTCTCCGCGCCGGCCAGAGCGCCCAGGTAGGCGGTGGCGGAGTGCACACCGTTGAGCGCCCGCAGCTTCAGCCGCTCCCACGGGCCGGCGTCGTCGGTGAGCACCGCCCCGGACCGCTCCCAGGCCGGTCGGCCGCCCGGGAAGTCGTCCTCGATCACCCACTGCGACCACGGCTCGGCCGCCACCGCCGCCAGGTCGGTCACGCCGAGCGCCCGCCGCGCGGTGTCCCGGGTCGCCTCGGTGCTGGCCGGCACGATCCGGTCGACCATCGTGCCGGGGCAGGTCACCGCCGCCAGCACCCGGTCGGCGGTCGCGTCGGACACCCGGGCCAGCACCAGGCACTGCTTCACCAGCCCGCGCAGCCGGCGGCCGTTCGCGGGCAGGTTGTCGCAGCTGACCAGCGCGACCGGCCCGGCGTCGGCGGCGGCCCGGGCGAGCAGTCCGCGCACCAGCAGGCCGGGCACCGTACGGGGTGGCCGGTCCGTGGTGAGGTCGGCGGTCAGCTCCGGGTCGACGGTCAGCGCCGCGGTCACCGGGTCGAGCCGGTACGCCTTCTCGGTCACGGTCAGCGTGACCACCCGGATCGTCGGGTCGGCGAGCAGCCGGACCACCGCGTCCGGGTCGGAGGCGGCGTGCCGGACGCCGGCCAGCGCGCCGACCACCCGGGTCGTCGGGCCTTCGGCGGCGAGCGTGGTGACGCTGAACAGCGCGTCCTGCGCGGCCAGCGCCTCGACCACGTCGGTGCTGCGCGGCGCGACCCCGATGATGCCCCAGTCGCCGCCGGCCGCCCCGACCGCCGCCTCGGTGTGCACCGCCTGGTGGGCGCGGTGGAACGCGCCGAGCCCGAGGTGGACGATGCCGGCCGGCACGGTGCCGGGGCGCAGCAGCGGCCGGGACTCCGGTGGCAGGTGGCGCAGCGTGGCCAGGCCGAGCCGGTCGGCGGTCAGCGCCATGCCGGGCCGTCCGGGAAGCGGAACCGCGCGATCGACTCCGGCCGCATGGTGGCGCTGTAGCCGGGTGCGGTGGGCAGCAGGTAGCGCCCGCCCCGGGTGCGCACCGGGTCGACGAAGTGCTCGTGCAGGTGGTCGACGTACTCGACCATCCGGCCGTCCAGCCCGGTGCCGACCCGCAGGTGGTCGAAGACCGCGAGGTGCTGCACGTACTCGCAGAGGCCGACCCCGCCGGCGTGCGGGCAGACCGGCACCCCGAACTTCGCCGCCAGCAGCAGCTCGGCGAGCACCTCGTCCACGCCGCCGACGCGGCACGCGTCGACCTGCATCACGCCGATCGCCTCGGCCTGGAGCAGCTGCTTGAAGATCACCTTGTTGGCGGCGACCTCGCCGGTGGCGACCCGGCAGCGTCCGCCGGTCAGCTCGGTGACCGCGCGGGCGATCCGGGCGTGCCCGAGCACGTCGTCGGCGTGCGTGGGCTCCTCGATCCAGTACGGATCGACCTCGGCGAGCACGCCCATCGCGGCGATCGCCTCGTCCACGTCCCAGACCTGGTTGGCGTCCATCATCAGCAACGCGTCCGGGCCGATCTCGGACCGGATCAGCCGGGCCCGCCGCAGGTCGTCCTCGAGCCGCCCGCCGACCTTCATCTTCACCGCGCGCCAGCCCGCCGCGTACGCCTCGCGGGTCAACGCGCGTACCCGCTCGTCGGGGTAGCCGAGCCAGCCCACCGACGTGGTGTACGAGGGGAACCCGTCGGCCTCCAGCCCGGCCAGCCGGTCGGCCATGCCGTCGCGTCCCTTGTCGAGGATGGCCGCCGCCTCGTCCGGGGTGAGCGCGTCGGTGATGTGGTGGAAGTCGACGGTGGCCACCAGCTCGTCGGTGGGCGCCTCGGCGAGGAACCGCCACATCGGCTTGCCGGCCAGCTTGGCGCGCAGGTCCCAGACCGCGTTGACCAGCGCGCCGGTGGCCATGTGGATCACGCCCTTCTCCGGGCCGAGCCAGCGCAGCTGCACGTCGGCGGTGAGCGAGCGCCAGAACGCGACCGGCTCGGCGGCGATCTCGGCCACGGTGCGCCCGCGCACGTGGTGCGCCAGGGCCCGCACCGCCGCGCAGGTGATCTCGTTGCCCCGGCCGTTGGTGAACGTGAACCCGGCGCCGGTCGGCCCGCCGTCGGTGGTCAGCTCCACGTACGTGGCCGAGTAGTCGCCCCGGTTGATCGCGTCCGAGCCGTCACCGCCGGCGGCGGTGGGGAAGCGCACGTCGTGCACCTCGACGTCGACGATCGTGGTCATGAACGCCCACCTCCGAACTTGAAGACCTGCTTCGGCAGCCGGTAGGCTAGGTCGACGATGGTCTCGGCGGCCTCGTCGGCGTCCAGCCGGTGCTCGGCGACGAGACGGGCGAGGAAACCGGCGTCGACCCGGCGGGCCACGTCGTGGCGTACCGGGATGGAGCAGAACGCGCGGGTGTCGTCGACGAACCCGGCGGTGTTGTAGAAGCCGGCGGTCTCGGTGACCGCCTCGCGGAACCGGCGCAGCACCTCCGGCGAGTCGAGGAACCACCAGGGCGCGCCGAGGCGCAGCGCCGCGTACCCGCCGGCGAGGGGGCGAGTTCCCGGGTGAACGTGTCCTCGTCGAGCGTGTAGAGCACCACCGTGAGCCGGGGGTCGTTGCCGTGCGCGTCCAGCAGCGGGGCGAGGCCGTGCACGTAGTCGGTGGCCTGCGGCACGTCGCCGCCCACGTCGCGGCCGTGCCGGGCGTGCAGCCAGCGGTTGTGGTTGCGCACCGCGCCCGGGTGCAGCTGCATCACCAGGCCGTCGTCGAGCGACATCCGGGCGAACTCCAGCAGCATGTGGGCCCGGAACGCCTCCGCGTCGGCGGCGTCGGCCAGCCCGCGCCGACCCCGGTCGTAGAGCGCTGCCGCCTCCGCCGGGCCCAGATCGAGGGTACGGGCGGTCGGGTGGCCGTGGTCGGACGAGGTGGCACCGGCGGCGGCGAACGCCTCCCGCCGGGCCCGCAGCGCCGCCAGGTAGCCGGCGTACGTGCCGGTGTCCTCCCCGGAGACCTCGGCGAGCCGGTCCACGTTGGCCGACCAGTTGTCGAACTCCATGTCCACCACGTCGTCCGGGCGGAACGTGGTGACCACCCGCCCGCCCGGCCCGCCCCACCCGTCGGCGGCGAGCTTGGCGTGGCGGCCCAGGTCGTCCAGGGGCGACTCGGTGGTGGCCAGCACCTCGATGCCGAAGCGCTCGAACAGCGCCCGGGGCCGGAACTCCGGCTCGGTCAGCCGGGTCGCCAGTTCGTCGTAGACCGCGTCGGCGGTGGCCGGGCCCAGCGGGGTGGTCACGCCGAACACGTCCCGGAACGTCTGCTCCAGCCACAGCCGCGACGGGGTGCCCCGGAACAGGTGCCAGTGCGCGGCGAAGCGCCGCCAGATGGTCCGCCCGTCGGTCTCCACCGGGCTGCCGTCGACGCTGGGCACGCCCAGGTCGGCCGGGGGCACGCCCTGGCTGAGCAGCATCCGGGTCAGGTAGTGGTCGGGCACGACGAGCAGCCGGGCCGGGTCGGGGAACGGGTGGTCCTCGGCCAGCAGCGCCGGGTCGACGTGCCCGTGCGGGGAGATGATCGGCTGCTCGGCGGCGAGCGCGTACAGCTCGCGGGCCAGCGCGCGTCGGCCCGGTTCGGCGGGCAGGAGCAGGTCGCTGGGGGAGATGATCGGCACGGGGTCGGGCTCCTCGGTCAGGGGAGGGTGAGCAGGTCGGCGACCCGGACGGGCGCGCCGGTCTCCAGCGAGCGGTTCGCGGCCAGGCCGGTGAGCAGGGCGAGCGCCCCGTCCCGGGCGGTGGCGGCCCGGCCGAGCGGGTCGGTTTCGCCGCCGAGCAGCACCCGGGTCATCCGGGCGTCCGCGCCGCCGTGCCCGCGTCGGGTCCAGCCGTCCACCGGTATCTCCACCGGGGGCGCCCAGAACGGCCGCAGCGTGAGCCGGGCGGCGCCGCGTTCCACGGCGGCCTCGTCGCCGTGCAGCGCGGCGCCCTTGAGCGCCGACGCCCCGCCGGGGCTGACGTGGTCGCTCTCGGTCACCTCCAGTTCGAGGCGGCCCCGGCTGCCGTTGACCATCACCCGGTAGCCCTCCCAGGGGGCGTACGCGGTGAGGTGGTAGGTCATGGTCGCGCCGGTGTCGTAGCGGGCCAGCACCGCCAGGTCGTCCTCGATGGTCACGCCGGGGGCGAAGACGTTGCGGTCGCGGTGGTAGCCGTCCTCGGCCTCGGCGTCCAGGTACAACTCGCGCAGTCTCGGGTGCTCGGCCAGCCGCAGCGCGAACGGGTCGCCCTCGGCGGCGGGGGAGCCGTGCGCCCGGTCGTAGTCGCGGGCGTAGCCGTGCCGGCGGCCGTCCGCGCCGTAGAAGAACAGCCGGCCGTACGCGTGCACCTCGACGGGACGCGCGTCCAGCCACCAGTTGACCAGGTCGAAGTGGTGGCCGGACTTGTGCACCAGCAGGCCGCCGGAGGTGGCCTTGTCGCGGTGCCAGCGGCGGAAGTAGTCGGCGCCGTGGCGCACGTCGAGCAGCCACTCGAAGTGCACCGACCCGATCTCGCCGACCGCGCCGTCGGCGAGCACCCGCCGGACCTGCTCGTGCAGGGGGTTGTAGCGGTAGTTGAAGGCAACGGTGACGTGCCGGCCGGTCTCGGCGACCGCGTCCAGGATGCGCCGGCACCGCTCTGCGTCGACGGTCATCGGCTTCTCCACGACCACGTCACAGCCGGCGCGCAGGGCCGTCGTCACGTACTCGTCGTGGGTGACGTCGACGCTCGTCACCAGCACCACGTCGACCCGCTCCCTGGCCAGCATGGCGGCGACGTCGGCGGCGTCGTACGTGGGCACCGGCGGGTGGCCCAGCTCGGCCAGCCAGCGGTTGTGCGCGTCCATCCGGGTCCGGTTGACGTCGGCGAGCGCGACCAGCTCGGCGGTGTCGGCGTGGTCGAGCGCGAGCGCGCGGACGAACATCTCGGCGCGCGCCCCGGCGCCGACCAGGGCGTGACGGACCCGTTCCCGGGCCGGTGGTGACATGACGTCGGCCTCCCCGGCGATCGACTGCAAAGGTTTGCAGCCGAAGAAACCATGGCGATGGATGCATCGTCAACGCTTCCCGACGAAGCCGCCCCATCCATCCGCATTGATGCCCATTCGTTCACTCGGCCGGCGTCGTGCCGAAATCGAGTCGCAACAATGGACCGTTGACACGGGAGCAACCGTTTGCATTAATGGGCGACACCCCGTGACCCCCACCACATCGGACGAGGGAGCCCACCGTGCCAGCCACCATCCGGGACGTCGCCCGGGCCTCCGGTGTGCACATCTCCACCGTCTCCCGCACGTTCTCCGCCCCGCATCTGGTCAACCCGGAGACCCGGGTCCGCGTGCTGGCCTGCGCCGAGGACCTCGGCTACCGGCCCAACCGGGCCGCCCGGGCCCTGATCACCGGCCGCACCCACAACATCGGCCTGATCGTGGCCGACATCGCCAACCCGTTCTTCCCGCCGCTGATCAAGGCGGCGGAGGGGCAGGCCCGGCACCGCGACTACCACGTCTTCGTGGCCGACACCAACGAGGACCCGGCCGCCGAGGAGGACCTGGTCCACGCGCTCGCCAAGCAGGTCGACGGCGTCCTGCTCTGCAGCCCCCGGATGAGCAACAGCCTGATCGAACAGGTCAGCCGCGAGGTGCCGGTGGTGGTGATAAACCGCCAGGTCGCCGGTCTGCCCTGCGTGATGATGGACGTCGGGCAGGGCGCGCGGGCCGCGATCGAGCACCTGCTCGGCCTCGGCCACCGGCGGATCGCGTTGCTCGGTGGCCCGCGCGGTTCGTGGACCGCCCGGGAGATGCGCCGCGCCGCGTCCGCCGCCGCCCGCGGCGGGGGAGCGGAGTTGACCCTCCTCGGGCCCAACCAGCCCACCGAGACCGGCGGCGGCGCGGTCGCCGAGCAGGTGCGCCGCAGCGGCGTCACCGCCGTGCTCGCCTACAACGACCTGATGGCGATCGGCCTGATCGAAGGGCTGGACGCGTTGGGGCTGCGGGTGCCGCAGGACGTCAGCGTGGTCGGCGTCGACGACATCGCGCTGAGCCGGCTCACCCGCCCCAAGTTGACGACGGTGGCCACGCCGACCGCGGCCGCCGGCCGGACGGCCGTCGACATGCTCCTGCAACTCGACTCCGACGCGCCCCGCGGCGCCCGGGGTCGGGGCGCGGCATCCGGCGACCGTCGCACCACCGCACAGGTAATGCTCCAGACCGCACTGGTCGTCCGTGACTCGACCGGGCCCGTCCCCGCGCCCGGTCGGGACGGCACCGGGGCCTGAGCAGGTGGCCCGGGCCCGCACAGCACTGCGGACCCGGGCGGCCCGTGGACGGCCGCCGGTGACGTCGTCGCCTCCCACATCCGAGGAGTGAGCGCAGATGCACCCCGCAACGTCCCCCACCGCCGGCGCACCCGCCGGGCGGAATCACCGTACCCCCCTGTCCCGACGCCGATTCGTCCGCGGCCTCGCCGCCGTCGCGCTGGCCGCGCCGCTCGCCCTGGGCGCGGCGGCCTGCGGCGGCGACGACGGCGGCGGCGACGGCGGCCCGGTCAAACTCTCCGTCTTCTGGTGGGGCGGCGAGGCCCGGGCCAAGCTCACCGAGGACGCCCTGGCCCTCTACACCAGGAAGCACCCGGACGTGACGTTCGAGAAGACCTGGCAGGCCAACCAGGGCTACTTCGACAAGCTCGCCACGCTGACCGCCGGCGGCAACCCGCCCGACCTGTTCCAGATCGACGACAACTACCTGGCCGAGTACGCCGGCCGCAGCACCACGCTCGACCTGGGCAGCTACCGCGACTCCGGCAAGCTCGACGTGTCGAAGTTCCCGAAGAGCCTGCTGGAGTACGGCGTGGTCGACGGCAAGCTCGCCGGGGTGGCCGCGGGGGAGAACACCCAGGGCCTGGTCTACAACAAGACGCTGCTGCAGAAGAACGGACTGCCCGAGCCGACCACCGGGATGAGCTGGGAGGAGCACATCGCCTGGGCCGAGCAGGTGACGAAGAAGACGAAGGTCCCCGGCACGCAGGACCCGAGCGCCGACTACAAGGCGCTCTGGGTGTGGCTGCGCCAGCAGGGCAAGGACCTCTACGAGGGCAAGGAACTCGGCTTCACGGTCGAGGACGTGACGAAGTGGTTCGAGCTGTGGAAGGGCGCCCGCGACCGGGGCGCCACCCCGACCGCCGACGTCATCCACCAGGGCAACGCCACCGACATCACCAAGCAGCTCGTGGTCACCGGCAAGGCGGCCACCTCCTGGGTCTGGGCCAACCAGATGCCGGACCTGAAGAAGAACACCACTGACGAGCTGGGCGTGGTCGCGTACCCGGGTGACCCGAGCGCCCAGTGGGCCCGGGCGTCGATGTACTGGTCGGTGTTCAAGGGCAGCAAGCACCGCGACGTGGCGGTCGACGTGATCAACTTTCTGAACAACGACCCGGAGGCGGTCGCGCTGCTCGGCACCGACCGCGGCCTGCCGTCCAACATGGACCTGCGGGCGAAGGTCAGTGAGACCGCCACCGACCCGGCCATGAAGCAGTCCATCCAGGTCGAGTCCGAGCTGGCGCAGAAGTTCGGCCCGTCCCCGCAGGTCCCGATCAAGGGACACAGCAAGGTCAAGGCCGAGCTGACCAAGGCCGCGGAGAACGCCCAGTACGGCCGTGCCACCCCGGCCCAGGCGGCGGAGCAGTTCGTCACCGCCTGCAGAGCCGCGATCGCCTGAGACCCCGCCGAGAAGAAAGGAACCGACCGTGGCCCTCACCACGGCGCCCGGCCGGACCTCACGAACCGGACCGGCCGGCCCCCGCCCCACGCGGCGCGGGGCCGGCCGGGCCCGGCTCGGCGAGGGCCTGGCGGGATACGTCTTCCTCTCGCCCTGGCTCATCGGACTGATGGGCGTCACGGCGATCCCGATGCTGCTCTCGCTCTGGCTGAGCTTCACCGACTACGACATCCTCACCCCGCTGTCCGAGGTGCGCTGGGTCGGGCTGGCCAACTACGAGCGGATGTTCACCGCCGACCCGTCGTACTGGCACGCGGTCCGGGTCACGCTGACGTTCGCGCTGGTCGCGGTGCCGCTGAAGCTGGCCGCCGCGCTCGGCGTGGCGCTGCTGCTCAACCGCGCCTGGCGCGGCGTCGGGCTGTTCCGCGGCCTGTTCTACCTGCCGTCGCTGCTCGGCGGCAGCGTCGCGCTGGCCATCGTCTGGGTCAACATGTTCAACCGGGACGGTGCGTTCAACTCGTTCCTCGCCCTGTTCGGCGTCGAGGGGCTGCCCTGGGTCGCCGACCCGGACTGGGCGTTGCAGACGCTGATGGTGCTGGCGATCTGGCAGTTCGGCGCGCCCATGGTGATCTTCCTGGCCGGGCTCAAGCAGGTGCCCACCGAGCTGTACGAGGCGGCGGCCGTCGACGGCGCCGGGACGTGGCGGCGGTTCCGCGCCGTCACGCTGCCCATGCTCTCCCCGGTGATCTTCTTCAACCTGGTGCTGGAGACCATCCACGGCTTCCAGGGCTTCACCGCCGCGTTCGTGCTGAGCAACGGCACCGGCGGACCGGTCGACTCCACCCTGATGTACACGCTCAAGCTCTACATCTCCGGCTTCACCGACCTGGAGATGGGCTACGCCTCGGCGATGGCCTGGGTGTTCCTGCTCGCCATCGCGGTGATCACGGCCGTCTTCTTCAGCACCGGCCGGTTCTGGGTGCACTACTCGGACGGAGACGAATCATGACCGCCGTGCCCGTCCGCCGCCGCCCGGGCAACCGGCAGGCGCTGCGCCTCCTGGTGCTCCTGGTGATCGTGGCGGTGGTGCTCTACCCGCTGATCTGGATGCTCGGCACCTCGGTCAAGTCGCCGGCCGAGATCGTCAACAACGTCGGCCTGCTGCCGGAGCGGTTCACCCCCGGCAACTACGTCGACGGCTGGACCAACTTCGACGTCGGATTCGGCCGGTTCTTCCTCAACAGCGCCCTGGTCAGCCTGCTGACCGTGGTCGGCAACGCGCTGTCCTGCCTGCTCGCCGCGTACGCCCTGGGGCGGCTGCGGTTCCGGCTGCGCAAGGTGTGGTTCACCGTCATGATCGGCACCCTGCTGCTGCCCGGGCACGTGCTGATCGTCCCGCAGTACATCCTGTTCCGCACCCTCGGCCTGGTCGGCGGCGACTGGCCGTACCTGCCGCTGCTCATCCCGCACTTCCTGGCGACCGAGGCGTTCTTCGTCTTCCTCATGGTGCAGTTCATGCGCGGCATCCCACGCGAGCTGGACGAGGCGGCCCGGATCGACGGCGCCTCCCCGTACGGCGTGTTCCGCCACGTCATCCTGCCGCTGAGCCGCCCCGCGCTGGTCACCACCGCGATCTTCTCGTTCATCTGGACCTGGAACGACTTCTTCCGGCAACTGGTCTTCCTGTCCAACCTGGAGGACTACACCGTCCCGGTGGCGCTGACCCTGTTCATCGACTCGACCAGCCAGAGCGCGGTCGGCCCGATGTTCGCCATGTCGGTGCTGTCCCTGCTGCCGGTGTTCCTGTTCTTCCTCGCCTTCCAGCGGATGCTGGTCGAGGGCATCAACACCAGCGGGTTGAAGGGATGAGCGCCGGGACCGCCCCCACCGACGCCGTGCCGGCCCGCACCGACTGGCGGGACACGCTGCGCGAGGCGAGCGACCTGGCGCTGCTCGGCTTCGCCGTGGCGGTCGCCGCGCTGCCGGTGCTCACGCTCGCCCCGGCGGTCGCCACCGCCAGCGCCGCGCTGCACGACCGGAACGTCACCGGGTCGTGGCCCGACGCGCGGACCAGCCTGACCCGGTTCGGCCGCGCGCTGCCCGCCGGGCTGGCGGTGAGCGCCGCCGCGCTCGCCGCCGCCGCGGTGCTCGCGGCCGACCTGCTCGCGCTCGCCGGCGGCCGGGTGCCCGGCGGCGGCCCCGCCCTGGCGCTCACCGCCGTCGTGGTGGCGGTCCTGCTCGGGTACGCGGGCCTGGTCGCCGTCGCGGTCGGGCGCACCGGTGGCCGGGGTTGGCGGGCCGCCGCCCGGCGGGCGGCGCGTGCCTGCCCGCAGCGCCCCGGCGTGTGGGCCGCCGCCTCCGGCGTCTGCGTGCTGGCCGTGCTGCTGGCGGTGCTCGTCACCCCGGTCGCGGTGCCGATCCTCGGCGGGTACGCCCTCGCGGCGCTGCACGCCGTCGACGCCCGCCGCCCGCCGGAGCCGTCGTGACCGCCGACCGCCGGGCCGCCGCGCCGCACCGCGCGGCGGTCGGCCGGGAGGACGTTCCGGCGATCGTCCGGGAGACCCAGGATGCGGGCCCGGCCGAGGCGGCACGCGACGCCGATGAGCGGCTGGTCGTGGCCGGCGTCGAGGTGGCCCGCTACGTGGTCCGGCCCGACCTCGACCCACGGCACGGGCCCCGGCCCCACCTGCACCCGGTGCGGACCCGGGCCGGCACACCGGTCACCGACGCGCGCCCGGCCGACCACGTCTGGCACCTCGGCGCGTCCCTCGCCGTGCAGGACGTGGACGGCGCCAACCTCTGGGGCGGCCGGACGTACGTGCGCGACCTCGGCTACACCTGGCGCGACGACCACGGCGTCATCGCCCACACCGGCTGGCGGGCACGGGCCGCCGACCGGCTCGAGCACGACCTCGACTGGCGCGACCGGGACGGTCGGACGCTGCTGCGCGAGCACCGCACCGTCACCGCCGCACCGGCCGGCGACGACGCCTGGTGGCTCGACCTGTCCGCCACCCTCAGCTCCGCCACCGGCGCCGACGTCCACCTGGGCAGCCCGGCCACCAACGGCCGCCCCGGCGGGGCCGGCTACGGCGGGTTCTTCTGGCGCGCGGCGGCGACCGGGGAACCCCGGGTGCACACCGCCGACGCGGTCGGGGAGGAGGCCGTCAACGGCTCGGCCGCGCCCTGGCTGGCGCTGCTCGGCACCGGGCCCGGCGGCGGCGCGTACACCCTGGTCTTCACCGGCCTCGGGCCGGGCGACCGGTGGTTCGTCCGCACCACGGCGTACCCGGGCGTCTGCGTCGCGTACGCGTTCGACCGGCCGGCGGTGGTCGCCGCCGGGCGGCCCCGCCGCAACCGGCACCGGGTGCTGGTCGCCGACGGTCACCTCGACCCGGCGGACGTCCCGGCCCGGCTCGGCCCGGTGGGCGGCGCGTGAACGGCCCGCAGGTCGTCTGCGCGGGCGAGACCATGGCGGTGCTCGCCCCCGCCGACGGCGGGCCGCTGGAACACGCGGCGCTGCTCGCGGTCGGTGTCGGCGGCGCGGAGTCCAACGTGGCCACCGGCCTGGCCCGGCTCGGCCACCGCGTCGCTTGGGTCAGCCGGGTCGGCGACGACCCGTTCGGCCGTCGCGTGGTCGCCGAGGTCGCCGCCGCCGGGGTCGACGTCTCCCTGGTCGCGGTCGACCGGGACGCCCCGACCGGCGTCTACCTCAAGGACCCCGGACCGTCGGGCACCCGGGTCCACTACCACCGCGCCGGGTCGGCCGCGAGCCGCCTGCACGCCCGGGACCTCGCCCACCCGCGCCTGGCCGGGGCGCGGCTGCTGCACCTGTCCGGGATCACCGCCGCGCTCTCCGACTCCTGCCGGGACCTGCTCGTCCAGGCGCTGACCGGGCGGGCGCTGCCCGGCGCCCGGGTCAGCTTCGACGTCAACCACCGGCCGGCGCTCTGGCCCGCCGACCGGGCCGCCCCGGTCCTGCGCGACCTGGCCGACCACGCCGACGTGGTGCTCGTCGGGCTGGACGAGGCGGTGACGCTGTGGGGCGTCACCGGGCCGGCGGCCGTCCGCGACCTGCTGCCCGGGCCGGACCTGGTGGTGGTCAAGGACGGGCCGGTCGGTGCGACAGCGCTGCCGCGAACCGGACCGGCGGTGTTCGTGCCGGCGGTGTCGGTGGACGTGGTCGAGCCGGTCGGCGCCGGGGACGCGTTCGCCGCCGGCTTCCTCTCCGGGTCGCTGCGCGGGCTCGACCTGGGATCCTGCCTGCGGACCGGCCACCTCACCGCGGCCCGGGTGCTGGCCGTGCCCGGCGACACCGCCCCGCCGCCCGACCCGATGTGGACCGCGCGGGCGCTGGCGCTGTCGGACACGCAGTGGGCGGCCGGGGCGTACCGGCACGACGGAGGGAGCGGCGGATGACCGCGCACGACTTCACGCCGGTGTTCGGCGACGCGCGGGTGATGGTGATCCTGCGCGACCTGCCGCCCCCGGAGACGGTCCGCCTGGCGGAACTGGCCTGGGACCTCGGCATCGCCGTGGTGGAGGTGCCGATCCGGACCCCCGGCGCGGTGCCCGCGCTGCGCGCCGCCGTGACGGCCGGCCGGCGGCGGGACCGGATCGTCGGCGCCGGCACGGTCCGCACCCCGGCGCAGGTCCGCCAGGCGGTGAGCGCGGGCGCGGCCTTCACCGTCGCCCCCGCCCTCGACCTGGCGGTCGCCGACGCGGCGGTCAGCTACGGCATCCCGCACCTGCCCGGCGTGGCCACCCCGACCGAGGCGCAGCAGGCGCTCGACCACGGCCTGGTCTGGCTCAAGGCGTTCCCGGCGGTCAGCCTCGGCCCGGCCTGGTTCCGGGCCGTCGCCGGCCCGCTGCCGGAGGCGTGCTTCGTGGCCACCGGCGGCATCGACGCCGGCAACGCCGCCGAGTTCCTGGCCGCCGGCGTGCGCGTGGTGGCGGTCGGCTCGGCGCTCACCGACCCGGCGCAGCTGCCCCGCCTGGCCGCGTTGGCCACCGCCGGCCCGGTCAGCTGACCGTCCGGCCGGACGTGGTCGCGGTGGTGCGCACCGCCTTCACGATCGCCGGGATCGAGCCGATCAGCAGCACCAGCGCCCAGATCAGCGCCACCACGGCGAAGACCACCGCGCCCAGGTCGTCGAGGATGCTGACCAGGATCACCGGCACCAGACCGTGCAGGAACTGCAGCACCACCGTGCACAGCAGCGTGGTCAGCGCCAGCAGCACCAGCCCCTTGTTGCGCAGGAAACGCGGCTGGGCGGCCAGCAGCAGGCCCGCCCAGACCAGCTTGAGCAGCAGCGCCAGCCCGAGCAGCACGGCCGCGTCGCCGACCGGGAAGAACCCCCACACCGCCAGGTACGCCAGCGTGCCGAACGGCGGCGCCAGGAACAGCGAGACCATCACCGTCAGCTCGACGAACGCGACGACCAGCAGCACGATCGACACCAGCAGCAGCACGATCGAGAAGACCAGCGTGGCCGCGCCCTGCACCCGGCCCTGGACCCGGTCCGGCAGCACCAGGCTCAGGCAGAACAGCCCGGTGGTCCACAGCGCCACCACGTCGATCAGCGCGAGATATCCGGTGCCCCGCCCGGACGGCTCGCTGACCCCGCCCACGTCGCCCAGCTCGACGCCGAGCTGTCCGGCGCTGTCCCGCAGCGCCCCGCCCGCGTCCCCGCCGCCGGTCAGCGCGGCGGCGCCCAGCTCCACCGCGACCACCAGCGCCACCGCGAACAGCGCCAGCAACAGGAACGGCTTGCGCAGCTCACCCATCTCGCGCCTCCACCCCGGTCAGGACCGGGCCAGCGTGACCGCGCATCCGCCACCTCCCGGACAGCGCAGGAGCACCTCGGTCTCCCGGTCCACCGCCACCTTCGCCACCGCCGCGCCGTCCGGCCCCGGCGTCACCTCGTCGGTGACCGTGACGTCCGCGTCGCCGGGCGCGCGGGCGGTCACCTCGAACGGCGCCGCGCCCCGCAGCACCAGCGTGCGCAGCGCGCCCGGATCGGCGACGCGCAGCCGGCAGGTGGCGCCGAACGCGACCACCACGCCGTCGGCGGTCGGGGCCGGGTCGGCGGCCGGCGGCAGGCACGCCACGCCCACCGTCGCCGGGTCCACCGCCCCGGCGCCGCGCCCCAGCCGGCCCAGCGGCCCCGGCCCGGCGGCCGGGTCGCCCCGGTCGTCGCCCCGACCGGCGACCGCCACCACGTAGAGCGCCACCAGCACCACGGCCAGCGCGACCAGCAGCACCTTCTGCCGCCCGCTCACGGTGTTCCCTCGGTTCGCGACTGCGGGGCTCGCAACACCGGCTCACTCCTCGCGCTCACGGTGCCTTCTCTGTTCGCGGCTGCGGGGCTCGCAACACCGGCTCACTCCTCGCGCTCACGGCTGCCCGGCGGGGGTGAAGCGGATCTGGTCCACCCCGGCGAAGTAGCGGTCGGTGCCCTGGGTCTTGCTCACCGCCACCAGCGTCAGCTTGTGCGTCCCCCGGGCCAGCTCCACCGTGCCCACGTCCACCTCGTCGGTGCGGACCACGGTCGGGGTGAATCCGAAGAACGTGTCGCCGACCTGCCGGCCGTCGACCAGCCAGATCGTGTTCGCGTAGTCGAACGAGGTGGTGCGCACGGTGGAGAACCGCCAGGTGCCGTCCGTCGGCAGGTCCACCTGCACGGTCACCCGGTCGCCCACCGCCCGGCCCAGGAAGAACAACTGCGCGTCGCCGGACCAGACCACGTCGCAGCAGTTCTCCTGCGCCACCACCTCCGCCTTCGCGGCGGTCGTCGACTGCACGGCGGCGCCGGCCACGAGCGTCTCCGCCTCCACCGTCACCGCCGCCCGGGGCGGCGGCTCGGTGTCCGGGCCGCGGGTCACCAACCACACCACCACGCCGGTCACCACCAGCAGCAGCACCGCCGCGGCCGCCAGCCACGGCCACGGGGAACGCTTCGGCGGTACGACCGCGCGCACGTCGTACGTCACCCGGCCGCTGGAGCGGGAACTCTCCTCCGGAGCGGTGTTCGCCGAGTACGCGAACCCGGTCATGTCGTAGCGCCGCGGCGGCGTGCCGGGCGGCACGGCGAGCCGCACCAGGAACGACACCGAGCCCTGCCCGGGCACCACCCGCTGCGGCTCGGCGACCGTGAACCAGGCGCGCTGGCTGCCCTCGCCGGGCGCGACGTCGAACACCACGGTGTCCGGCGCGGTGCCCGGGTTCGACACGGTGAAGGTCAGCTCCCCGGCGTTGCGGGCGTCCAGGGTGAACTGTTCGGCGGCGGCGACGACGGTCCATTCGGTGGTCATGACGGCTCCTCGGGCGGCTGGTGGGGCGGGGGTGGGGGCACGTGCGCCCGGCCGACCGCGCGCACCGACGCCACCCCGGTCGCGCCGTCCGGGGCGGTCTCGTCGGCCTCCGGACCGGTCGGCGCCGGGTCGGCCGGCTCCGGACCGGGCGGGTCGGGGTCCGGCGGCGCGGGGTCGGACGGTGCGGGGTCGGACGGCGCGGGGTCGGACGGCGCGGGGTCGGGCGGCGCGGGGTCGGGCGGCGCGGGGTCGGGCGGCGCGGCGTCGGGCGGGGGTGGGTCCGTGGGCGGCGTCGGTTCGCCGGGCGGCGCGTCGGTGGCGGCGAGCACCTCGACGGTGACCGCGGCCGGTTTCTCCGCCTCGACGATCCGGGTGACCAGCGCGATGCGGTCCACGGCGGCTGGCGGCACCCGCACCACCAGGTGGAACGGCCGGTCGGCCGGCTCGTCCAGCACGAACCCGGTCACCCCGGTGGCCAGTTCCAGGGCGGTGCGCATCCCGTACGGGGTGCCCCGCCACCGGGCCAGCAGCGCGCCGTGCGCGACCAGGTCCCGCAACCGGCCCACCGGCAGCGGCAGCGGCGCGTCGACGCGGGGCGCGGCGACCACGTGGTCCATCGCCACCCACCGGGTCAGGTACGCCACGAACCCGTCCGGCGTCCGGTACGGCCCGAACAGCGCGTCGACGTCGGCGAGCACCGCCTCGTCCGGGGCGTGCAACGCCTCCATCACGTCCAGCAGCGCGCCCAGCACGCTGCCCGGGCCGGCGGCCCGCTGGTAGGCGGCCGGCAGCAGCCGCTCAATCGCCGTTCGACGCATCCTGCCGCACCACCTCGATGTCGTGCTCGCCGGAGCAGAGCAGCCAGGTGCCGGGAACGGTGACCACGTCGGCGGTGGCCTGGTTGGCGCTGGCCGCCCAGTCCTCGGCGTCACCGCTGCGGAACACGCCGCGCTCCCCGCCGGCCAGGACCAGCCGCCCGGCGCCCGACGCGCCGGAGGGCGCGGTCGCGGCGATGGCGTCCACCGGCACGAAGCGGGTCCGGTCGCGCAGCGGGAGGCCGCAGTTGACCATCACCGACTGCCACTGCGGCTGCCCGGCCAGGGTGTCCAGCCGCACCACGCCGCCGCTCTGCGTGGCCGCCAGCGCCAGCGGGCCGCTGAACGCCAGGTCCCGGCAGGTGCCGCCGATCCAGCCGGCGGCCATCGACTGCCACTTGACGTCCGACTCGAACAGCCGGGTGCGGTGGCAGCCCTGGCCGGGTTTCTTCGGGTCCGGTTCGCCCGCGCCGCACCACAGCAGCGTGGCCGGGCCGTCGTACTGCACGGCGAGGACCCGGTTGTCCACGTTGGCCAGGCCGACGTGGGCGAACGTGCCCGGCCGGCCGGCCGCGGTGGACAGGTAGACGCCGAAGCCGGCCTGCGCGGCCACCGCCACCCCGGGCGCGCCCCGCTCGGAGACGAACGAGCGGACCGCGTAGAAGCCCCGGTCCGCGTCGGCCGGGTCGACCAGGATCTGCAACGGCACCGCGCCGGGCAGCAACGGCACCTCGTAGAGGCCGGCGTCGGTGGCCAGCAGCAGCGCGCCGGTGCCGTCCCGGTCGATCCAGGCCAGGTCGCGTACGCCCGAGTCGAGGTCGGTGAGCAGCGTCCAGGTCTCGCCGAGGTCGGTGCTCAGCCGTACCCGGGAACCGCCGGCGTCGCGGGCGGTCACCACCGCCACCGAGCCGGCCCGGGGCACCACGCCGGGGCGGGCCGGTGCGGGGGCGGGGACCACCCGGACCACGGTCTCGTCGTCGTCGAACCGGCCGGCCGGTTCCCAGCCCGCGCCGGCGTTGGTCGAGCGGAACAGCACCGGGCCGCCGCCGGCGTACCAGGTGTCGGGCTGGTACTGGTCCACCGCGACGGTGCGCACCCGCGCGTCCGGCGCCTCGTCGACCACGAACCGCACCGACTCGACGTAGCGCACGCCCGGCTCGGCGTGCTCCAGCATCCGGTAGACGTTCGAGGCGCGCAGCGGCTCGCCGAACGCCCACCCGGTCGGGTTCAGCGGCGTGGGCAGCGGGCTCAGCGTCTGGTGCAGCCGGTCGTGGATGCGGCGGCGGACCGCGTCGACGTCCTCCTCGCGGCGCACCACCACCCGGGCCCGGATGGAGACCGCCTTGTAGCGCGCCCAGCTCGCGCGCACCGCCGTACCCAGGGCGCGCCGCCGCTCCAGGTCGGCCTCGACCCGGCGGCGGGCCTCCTCCACCTCGTGCTCGCGCAGCACCGCCACCGGCAGCCGGCCACCGGGCCGGGTCGCCTGCGGCACGTACGGCACCAGCACCACCTCGACCTCGCCGGGGCGGGCGAAGCTGTAGACGGCGGCGCGGGTGAACGCCCGTGCCCGCGCCACCGCGCCCGACCCGGCGGCCAGGATCTCGAAGTCCCGGGCGGTGACCGCGCGCTGCTGGGCGAAGAACTCGTACGGCCCGCGCGCCAGCACCGACTCCAGCGACTCCAGCTCGCGGCCGCCGGTGGCCGGCTCCGGGTTGTCCACCTTCACCCCCGGCAGCGGGTCGCGCAGGCTGGTGAGCACGCCCGCCGCGACGTTGCCGGCCGGCCCGCCGCCGCACCGGTACCAGAGCCGCACCTGCCGCCCGGCCGGCGGCACCGCCGCCACCGTGGTCACCCCGGCCGCCCCCTCGACGGCCGGGTCGTCCCCGTGGGCCGGGCGCAGGTCCAGCGCCGGGGCGAACGTGAGCACCCCGGATGCCCGGTCCACCAGGTAGACCTTCGCCTGCGGGCCGAGACCGGCGAAGCTGTCCACCGGCCGCCAGATCTCGTACGTGCGCCCCTCGTGCTCCCGGGCGGCGGCGCCCAGTTCCACCGAACCGGTCGGCACCTCCACGCCGAGCAGCAGGTCCAGCGCCTCCGTGGTGCGGGTCAGCGGCGCGCGGGCGGCCCGGAACACCTGACCGGGCTGGCCGGTGCCGGTGCCCAGCAGCTCCGCCTCGACCGGTTCGCAGTGGTGCACCCGAACCGTCACCGTGGTCTCGCCGGCGGGCAGCACCGCCGGTTCGGTGGTCACGAAGACGACCGGCCGGGGGTCCGCGCCCCGGGCGGCGGCGACCCGGGTGCCGGCCGGCACCCGGACCGCGCCGCGGTCCGCGCCGGTGCGGGTGAAGCGCACGTCCGCCCAGGCCGCCGCCGGTGGGTGCCGGCTCACGCCGAGCAGGTTCAGGAACGCCACGTACGCCTTCTCCGGCAACTGGTTCAGCCGGTAGATCATCACCTCGGTCAGGTAGGCGAACGCCTCCAGCAGCGCCACGCCCGGGTCGTGCGCGGACAGGTCGGTCCAGTCCGGGCAGGACCGGCGGATCCGTTCCCGAGCCTCGGTGACCAGGTCGAGGAAGGCGCGGTCGTCCAGGTGCGGCACCGGCAGCGTCATGACGTGCCCTCCTCGTCAGGGATGTCGTCGTCGGCGGGGAGCAGGTCCACGGAGAACACGAGCTGGCCGGGGGAGAGGCTGGCCCGCACCCGGTAGTCCAGCCGGATCACCAGGCGCCACGGGTCGTCCGGGTCCGGCCCGGCGTCCACGTCGAGCACCTCCACCCGGGGCTCCCACCGCCGGATCGCCTGCCGGACATAGTGGATGGCCAGTCCGGCGGTGGTGTCGTCGTTCGGCGCGAACACCAGGCGGTGCAGCCGGGAGCCGTAGCCGGGACGCATCAGCCGCTCGCCGGGAGTGGTGGACAGCAGCAGGTACAGCGCCTGGCGTACCGTCTCGTCGCCCTCGGTCATGGCGAGACCGCCGGCGGCGGTCAGCGCCAGGCCACCGGCGCGACCCGCGTCGAAGCCGGCGCCGACGAAGCGGAAGGCCCTCATGCGTCCGCCCCCAGGAACGCCTGCCGCGGGTCGCGGACCTGGTGGTGCACGGTGCCCGGCGGGGTGCCGTCGGTGAGGCCGTCCAGGTGCGACAGCACCACCGGCTGGCGGTCCACCCGCAGCCAGGTGCTGTAACCCACGGTGACGGTCTTGGTGTGCAGGCAGGGTTTGATCGTCGGGCCGTAGTTCGGACAGGCGGTGATGTCGCGCTCCTCCGGGTCGGGTCGCACCAGCACCGGGACACCCCGCACGGTGACCCAGTGCTGCGACGGGCGGTTCGCCACCCGCCCGTCGTGTCCGCAGGTGATCAGCGAGTCGCGGTGGATCCAGCGCATCAGCCACCTCCGTGGGCGCGGGCGAGCGTACGGGCCTGGGCGGCGGCGGTCTCGGCGTCCTCCGCCGTCGGGGCGTGCAGGAAGTCCACGGTGCGGGCGCGCACCACCATGGCCCGTCCGGGCGCGGAGAGCACCAGGTCGCCGGCGGCGTGCACGGTGGTCAGCTCGGGGCGCAGCTCGACGAAGCTGCCGGCGTCGGTGGCCAGCCGCAGCGTGCGCCCGTCGTCGTCGATCACGATCGACTGGCCGGTGCCGGTCCGCATCGACCAGCGGCGGGACCGCCCGGAGACGATGCCCGCGTCGTACGGCTCGACCGCGCCGAACAGCGAGCCGAGCACCACGCCCGAGGCCGGCTCGCCCCCGGGCAGGGCCACCAGCACGGTGTCCTCCGGGTCGGGCAGCGCGACGATCCCCTTGCCCCGGCCCGCGCCCGGGCAGAGCACGGCGAGCCAGCCGGCGTCCAGGTCCCCGTACGCGGGCAGCGTCACCCGGGCCCGGCCCAGCCCGTCCGGGTCGTCCACGTCGGTGACCGTGCCGAGGGTGACCGTGGCCGGGGGCGGCGCGGCGGCCGAAGACGGGGCGGGCGGGACGGTGGAGAACCGGGTCAGGTGTCCGTCCGCGTCCACGGTGTGCACCACCTCGGTCAGCACGTACACGCCGGCGACCGGCTCGGGCACGCCGGCCAGGGCGATCCGTCGACCCGGCCGCAGCGCGGGATCACCCTCGGCCGTGCCCTCGGCGGTGACCAGCGCGGCGACCCGGGCGTCCAGCCCGGCCTGGGCCAGCGCGGCCAGCTCGTCGTCGCTGCGCCCGGGCTGGTCCACCGCCGTGCGCACTCCGTCCGCGCCCACGTCGCCCGGATCCGGGCGCAGCGGGATGCGCCGCCCGCTGCGGGCCTCGTCGGCCCGCTGCGCCAGCGGCTCGGCGCGTTGCGGGTGCCAGCCCAGCGCGGCGCACTCGCGGCCCGCGCGGTCCAGGTTCTCGGTGACCCGCAGCGCGTGCACGGTCTCGCCGAGCGTCAGCGCGACCGGGTCCCCGTAGCCGTCGAGGGTGAACAGCCGCAACCGGTCGCCGTCCACGGCCAGCCGCAGCCCGGCCCGACCGGCCACCTCGCGCAGCAGCTCCAGGTCGGTGTGCCGGTGCTGGAGCAGCCGGTCCAGGCGCGGCCCGTCGTCCTCGGCGGCCACGCTCAACCCGAGCCCGGCGCACAGTTCCCCGGCCAGCTCGGCGGCCGTCACCGACTCGAACACCCGCAGCTCCTGGCGCTTGCGCAGCCGGTGCAGCGGGTCGTACGCCCGGATCCGGAGCAGCGCGGCGCCGTCGCCGGCGTACTCCACCTCCACGGCGGTCACCTCGCCGGCGAACAGGGTCTCCGGTTGCCCGTCCAGGCGGACGTCGAGGGCGCCGCCGGGGCGTACCGGCGGGTCCAGGGCGCCCGCGCCGGGGGCGGTGGCCAGGGCCAGCTCGCACTGGGTCGGCTGGTCCAGCCGGGCGGCCACCCGGATGCCGCGCAGCCGGGCCGGGTCGGCGAGCGGCCGACCGTCGACGGTCACCGCCACGGCCCGGATCACGGCCGGCCCGCTCTCGGCGTGCGGGGCTGCGGTCGCCGGTCGGCGTGCCTCTCGTCCGCTGCGCGCAGGGTGACCGGGGCGAGGGTGGCGCCGGCCCGGGTCGGGGCGGGTGGTGGTGTGGTCACGGGGCGCCTCCGGTGGTGGTGGCGTCGGGCGGTGGGCCGGCGACGCCGGTCGCCGGCACCGCCAGCGCGGTGCCGGCCGGCACCGCGAGCGGGTCGGTGATCCGGTTGTGCTCGGCGAGCAGCCGCCAGCGCAGCGGCGAGCCCAGCGCGTCGTGGGCCAGCAGGTCGAAGCGCACCCCGGACCAGCCCGGCTCGGCCGCGCCGTCGGCGGCGGCGACCACCGCCGACCCGGGCGCCACGGTCGGCGTGCTCGCCGCGGCCAGTTCCTCCTCGAAGCCGGCGCGGGCCGCGTCGGCGGTCTCCGCCACCCGCACCAGGCGCAGGCGCAGCCAGGAGCGCCGCGGCGTGCCGGTGAGGGTGAACGCGTCGAAGCGCTCCGCGATCGCCGTGATCACGCCGGGCACGTTCCAGGTCTTGCCCCAGACCAGCCGGACCAGCGGCGGGCGCGGCCAGCCGTGCTCGACGGTCGAGTTCTCCGCCAGCATCCACAGCGGACGGGTCAGCGCGCGCACGTCCGCCGGGCGGGTCGGTGACTCCACGAAGTCGATGTCGAAGAGCAGGTCCAGCACCAGCTCGGTCCGACCGCCGCCGGTGAAGACCAGTGGATCGTCGGCCCGGCCGGCGCCGACGAGCGGCCCGTCGGGGCCGCCGCGCGGGCGTACTCCGGCCAGCCGGGTCACCTGCACGGTCTCCGGGTTGAGCAGGCAGTCGACCCGGTTTCCGGACTCGTCCACGAGGAAGGCGACGCGTTCCATCAGCCACCCGCCTGTTCCCGGTCCAGCCGCGCCGTGTCGCCCCACGGCACGGCCCGCGTCGCCGGGGTCCACCGCACCGGCTCGCCCGGCAGCGCCGGCCACGGATCCGCGTCTGCCGCGCCGCCCTCGGTCGCCCGGCCCGCGCCGGTCGGCGCCGGGGCAGTGGTGCGGGTCGGCTCCGCGTCGGTCGGCAGGGCGGGCCAGGGGCCGGCGGACGCGGGGCGGGCGGATCGCTGCCCCGGTCGCGCCGGGAACTCGCCGCCGGGTGCCGCGTCGTGTCCGTCCGGGTACGGCGAGCCCGTGACCTGCCCTGGGTGGTGGCCGGCGGACTCGGCGAGAACACGCCGGCCGTCGCGGGTGGCCGGTGCCGGCCGCAGCGCCGGTAGCGCGGCAGCGGTCACGAACGGGTGTCCGTCCCCCCTGCTGGACGGGAGGTCTGCACCGGCGACGTCACCCGGGTGCGGTCCGCGGCCACGGTTGGCCGGCGCGAGGTCCTCGCGGTCGGACCGTCGGGCGGGTGACGATGTCCGCTCCGGTGCGCGCAACGGCCTACCGCCGCGCGACACGACAGCGCCGGCTGCGTCGACCATGCGTGCCGAACCGACCGTGCCGGTCGTGGCCGCCGAGCCCGCGTAGCCATTCGGCCCGGTTGCACCGGTCATGCCGGCTGGACCGGTCGCGCCGGCTGCACGGGTCCCGCCGGTCGCGCCCGCGCCGCCGGCTGTGTGCGCCGTGTCGGCGATGCGCGGCGTTCTCTTCGGGCCGCCTGACCCGGGCACCGACCGGTACGCCGGCGCGATGGAAGGCGCCGCGGGGTCGCCCGGCCGCTCGTCACCGCCGGCGGGGAACCCGGTACCCGCCGCCGAACATCCCGTCCCGGCCGGTTCGTTCCCCACCACCGCCCAGGTGGACGCCGATCCCGGCCGCGGCGATCCCGTGTCGGGTGGTGCCGTGCCCCGTTGCGCCGGCCCGCCGTCGACCCCCGTCTCCGGCCCACCGATGGGGCCCGCCGGTGCGGCACCCCGTCCACCGATGTCCTCCCGTGCCCGGCCCCCGCGCCGACCCGTCCCGCCGCAGTCGGCACACACCCCCGACGACGCGGAGCTCCCACCACCCGAGACCCCTGTCTCGCCGTCCGGGAGCTGCGGGAGATCTTGGTAGGAAACGGCCCCTCCAGGGGCCTTTTCGTACCAAGATCTCGACGGATCGGGAGCGAGGGAGCGCTGCCGGGATCGGGGCAGGCCGCGCCACAGTGCCTTCCAGCTCCGCCGCAGCCGACTCGCCCGAGCTCGTCGCGCCGGAAACCGGTCCGCGTTGCCGCGGGCAGACCGGTCCGCGTCTCCGCTCACCGGCCGACCGGCACGGGAGGAGGCGCCGGACGGCCGGTCGACGTGAGCCGGGTCCCGGGGCGGGGGAAGGTCGCGCAGCAGGCCGGGCGCGTGCGCCGCCACCAGACGCCGCCAGTGCTCGGGCGGCTGGCCGGGCGGGGGCGGCACGTCCTCCGGTGACGACGGTGAGCCCGGCCCGGACAGGCGGTCGGCGGCGGCCCGCAGGGCGCGGGCCAGCCGGTCACGCGGTCGTCGGGGCGGCGGCACCGCCGGCCTCCAGCTCCAGTCCCTCGTACGCCAGGGTGAGCGCCTCGATGGCGATCTCCTGCGACAGGGTGTTGAGGTGCGCGCCCCGCCACCGGGTCGGCCAGGCGTTGATCATGTTCCAGCGCAGCACCTCGGCGGTGCCCGCCGGGTCGAGCAGCACCACCGAGACGTTGCGCCGGTTGACCGTGCCCTTCGCCGCCGCGTTCACCCAGTCCCACAGCTCGCGTGAACTGGTCAGGCCGAAGTGGAGGGTCACCGGGGCGTACTCGACCTGACCCGGCACGGCCCGGATGCGCTCGTTGCCGGCCTCCCGGTACGACAGCGCCGGTATCGCCACCTCGAAGCCGCTGACCTCGGTGAAGTGCCCGTTGGTGATGCCGTTGATGAGCAGCTTGAAGTGGTACGCGCGGTACGGGTCGACGGGTGCGCCCGGCTGCGGCGTGGCCGTGGTGGGCATGTCAGCCTCCGATCGTCTCGGTCTCGGTGCCGCCGGCCCACTGGCTCAGCTTGAACACCACGAACTCCGCGGGCTTGACCACCGCGATGCCGATGTGCGCCACCACCATCCCGGCGTCGCGTACGTCGGCCGGGTTGGTCTCCTCGTCGCACTTGACGAAGAACGCCTCCTCGGGGGTGCGGCCCAGCAGCGCGCCGTCGCGCCACACCCGGGTGAGGAACGCGCCGATGTCGCGGCGGATCGAGCGCCACAGCGTGAAGTCGTTCGGCTCGAACACCATCCACCGGGTGCCGTTGGCGATCGCCTGCTCGATGGAGATGGAGAGCCGCCGCACGTTCAGGTAGCGCCACTCGCTGGCCTCGGCGGCGAGCGTGCGGGCGCCCCAGAGTCGGATGCCCTCGCCGGCGAAGAACCGGATCACGTTGACGCCCTTGGGGTTGAGCACGTCGTGCTCCGGCCGGGTGACCCGGTACGCCAGGTCGACCGCGCCGCGCACCGGCTCGTTCGCCGGGGCCTTGTGCACGCCGCGCAGCGCGTCGGTGCGGGCCCAGATGCCGGCCACGTGCCCGCTGGGCGGGGTGAGGACGAGGTCGCCGCTGAGCGGGTCGCGGACCCGGATCCAGGGGAAGTAGAACGTGGCGAAGTCCGACTGCCGGGGCCGGTCGCCGCCGGTGCCGGGCGGCTCGTCGTCGCCGTCCTTCGGCGTGTCCTCGGCGGGCTTGCCGGCAGACGGCTCGGCCGGCTTGGCGGGCTTGCCGGGGGTGGCGACCCGGGTGAGTCGGGAGACGTCGGCCACCTCGGGCGGCGGGTCGCAGATCGCCACCATCGTGCGCAGCCGTTCGGCCATGCTGATCAGGGCCTCGTGCGAGACCGGGTCGTGGTAGCCGGGGGCGGCCAGGATGGAGATCTCGTCGATCGCCTCCAGCAGTTGCAGGCCGCCGCGCCGCCCGCCGGTGCCGGTGAGCTGGCCGCCCTCGCCGACGTTGACCACCCAGCAGCGGGTGCCGCCGTTGTCCAGGAAGCCGAACACGGCCCGGGCCAGCGGGGTGCTCTCCAGGTGCTCGCCGTCGGCGTACAGGCGCAGGAACTCGGTCCAGCTGTTCACCGCCAGCGCCTGGCCGACGTGGGCGCCACGGTTGGGCGCCAGTCCGACGAACGCGGCGGTGCTCATGCCGACCGGGCCGATCGGGCGGGCCCCGCCGGGCACCTCCTCGACGTAGATGCCGGGGGAGAAGTAGGTGGGCATCGGTCCTCCTCGGGACGTCAGTCGGGGGCGCGGACGACGACCAGGTCGTCGCCGTTCGGGTCGAGTTCGGCGGTGTGGACGCGCCCCCGGCCGATCAGCCGGATCCGCACCGGAGCGTCCGGGGCGTCGGGGTCGTGCGGCACGCCGACCAGCCGGAACCGGCCGGTGGCGTCGGTCTCGGTGGCCTGGGCGGTGCCGACCAGCTCCACCCTCAGGGCGGCCAGCGGCTGGTCCTGCGGCCCGACCACCCGGCCGGCCACGGTGCGCATGTCGAGCTGCCGCAGCCGCAGCGGCTGCCGCACCGGCGGCGCGGTGGGCGCCGGCCGGTCGATGCGGGCCGGCACGTCGAGCAGCAGCGCCGGCCGGGGCGCCACACCGAGCGCCCGCCACAGCGCCGGGTCGCCGGCGGCCAGCACCAGCTCCGGCTGCCCGGCCGCGGTGGCCGCGGCGAGCACCCGGTCCAGCGCCGGCAGCGCCGCCGGCCCGCCGCCGCTGACCAGCAGCCGGACCACGAACCGGTACGGCTCGCGGGCCGCGCCGCCGGTCGCGGTCTGCCGGGCCGGCCGCAGCTCCAGCGGCCAGACCGTGAGGCCGCCGTCCGGGTCGTCGCGCGGCGGGCCGACCGGGACGGGCGCGCCCGCCGTCCCGGTCAGCCAGGCCGCGACGTCCGCGACGGCCGCCTCGATCGCACCGGTCATCGCGGCGGCGTCCCCTGGATCCGGTACGCGATGGCCTCGTTCCAGACGTGCGGGTAGACGCCGATCTCGAAGTAGCGGGTGAAGCGGTTGATCGGCGCGTTGGTGTGGTCGTGCCAGAGCAGCCACACCGGGGCGATGGTGAACAGCGCGTAGTTGAGCGCGACCAGCGGCAGGTAGAGCGGGCCGAGCAGCCGGGCCTGGAACACGTGCACGTCCTCGTGCCGCTGGATGCCCGGGCTGGAGCCGGCGCAGACCGTGCCGATGGTGGTGGCGTACCTCGGGGAGACGCCCTCGACCACGTTGACCCGGCCGCTGGCGGCCGAGACGACCCGGTCGAGCTGGTGGCCGAAGACCAGGTGCAGCGCCAGGTAGAGCGCGCCGGCGAACGTGTTGAGCAGGCTCCAGGTGTGGTCGACCACGAAGAGGAAGATCCCCTTCGGGTCGGCGCCGTACGTGCCGGCGGAGGCGACCGCCCAGCCGAAGGGCGCGCCGACGAGCAGTCCGACGACCGCGCCGACCAGCAGGCCGACGGTGCCGGCGGCGGCCTGCCCGAGCACGGCGCCGAAGACGATCTGGACGGCGGCGCTGATGATGCCGAAGACCATGGGGGTCACCTCTCTCAGACCCAGGAGCGGACGAAGCGGGGCTCGTGCCCCTGGGCGAGCTGGGTCGGCGACGCCTGTGTCGCCTGCCGGTTGCCCGGGGGCAGCTGGTTGATGCCGAGCGCGGCGGAGAAGATGACCAGGCCGTTGAAGAACGCGATGATCCACTTCTCCGGTCCGGCGTCGGCGGCGAACGCGGCGGTCAGGTAGGACAGCAGGAGCGCGAAGCCCAACGCGATCCACTTGCGCGCCTTGTCGCCGCTCGGTCCGATCAGGCCGCCGATGACGTTGGTGGCGAGCAGGGTGGCGGCGCTGGCGCCGGTGAGACTGCCCAGGGCGGCCCAGGTGAAGAGATCGTTCACGGCGATCCCCCTTTTCGATCGTGCGGTGGTGCGGTCGGGGTGGGATGGTGCGGCGGTCCGTGGCGTCGCCACGGTCGCGCCCGGGTCGGCGGTGGGGGACCGGCGAGGCCTCGCCGGTGGTGGGAGGGCCGCTGCGGCGGGACTCAGGCGGGTGGGCCGGTGGGAGGCGTCGGCGCTGCCGGGGCCGCGGGTGCGGGCGTGGCGGCGACCGGTGCGGGGGCGGCGCCGTCGCGGGAGCGACGTCGCAGCAGGACGACGACCGCCACCGCGACCAGGAGCAGCAGCACCACCACCACGCCGCCGACGACCAGCAGCCAGGGGAAGGAGCCGCCGGTGACCGCGGCGACGGCCGCGCTGGTGGCGGGCGCGGGTGGCGCCTCGGCGACGGCGCGCAGCTCGGCCGGCTTGGGCTGGTTGGCGACGACCTTCCAGCTCACCGAACGCCCGTTGATCGCGCCGTTCGTGTCGAGCACCCGGCCGGGGAACGTCACGGATATCTCGAACGACATCAGCGTCATGAACGCCTGCTGGTTGCGCGGATCCTGCTCGGCCACCTTTCCGCCGTATTTCTTCGGATCCAGCGGCAGTGAGAAGCGGTAGAGATCGCCGTCGCGGACAAGATTCACACTTTCGCTGGTGAATTGCGACAGCGGTGTTTTCCGGTACGCGATCTGAATGCCGTAGTAGGTGGCGTCCTCGTACCGGCTCTCGACGCCGGCGGGAAGCGTGGGAATGTTCTGCCGCAGTTCGGCGAAGGCCGCCGCGACGTCCGGGTTCCGCTGCTTGAGCACGGACTTCTGGGCGGTCAGCAGGAGCTGGCCGGAGACCGTGTCGTCGGTGTTCACGGTCAGCCCGAGGTTGAGCTGCATGCAGCCGCTCAGTGTCGCCACGAGGGCGAGACACACCGCGAGGCGGAATGCCCGGCTGCGGCGGAGTCTCGTATTCATGCGCCCAGTGTGGGCGGTCGCGTCACGGTCGGCAGTCAGCGATCAGCCAGCGCTTTGTCGCCGATCTTACCGGCCGGCTCTCCCATTCGGACGACCCCGGATTCCCCGGCGATCGATATTCTGGAAGGTTGTTCGCGAATATCATTCCGCCGCGATGATCCGAAAGACCGGGAGGTCGGCGGCGACCCGGGTGAAATCGGCGAGCGGGGCGTCGCGGTCCACCGGGACGTGCGGACGCGCGCCGGGGGCCAGCGCCAGGTGGCGGCGCAGGATCGGCGGCCGCTGCGCCACCGGCACCTCGACCAGCCGCACCGGTTCCCGGCGGCCCCGTCGCAGCACCGCGCGTCCGCCGGCGGCGCGGACGTTGGCCACCCAGTTGACCCGTTCGCCCAGCATGGACACCAGGTAGCGCTCGCCCTCGTGGTCGGCGACCACGAGCGGCACGGCGACGGTCCGGCCGGTGCGCCGGCCCGGCACCTCCAGGGTGACCCAGTTCCGCGGGCCCAGGCCGGCGGCGTACTGCGCCGCGGTCAGGGCGTTCATCGCCCGGGCGAGCCGGTTCGGCCGGCCACCCCGGTACATCCACCTCAGCTGTCGGTGCCACGGCCCCGTACCCATCGGGATCTCCCTCCGTCCCCTCCATTACGGACCCGGCCGGGTGGCGCCGGCCAGGGCCGTTCGGCCCCGGGTGCCGGGCCCTTTACCGGATTGAAATCGACTGTTATCTTTCCGGCAAAACTTGCAAGGTCTTGCAGCAACCGGAAGTCGGCCGGCGTCCGTACGCACCATCCACCCCCGCGTCCCGTCGGAGACCGCCATGTCCAGACCCCGTCCGGTCCTCGCCCTCCTCCTCGCCACGGTGCTGGCCGCCGTGGGCCTCACCGCCGCCGCACCCGCCGGCGCCGCCGTCGACGCCCGCGCGCTCGGCGCCCGCTACGACGCCACCGGCTCGACCATCACGTTCCGGGTCCACTCGACCGCCGCCACCCGCATCGCCGTCTACCTGTACGCCACCCCCACCGGCGCGGCCGAGAAGGTCAGCCACGTGCTGAGCCGGGACGCCTCCGGCGTCTTCGCCGTCACCGTCGACGTCGCCACGCTGCGCACCACCCACGGCATCACCGGCACCGTCTGGTACGGCTACCGCGCCTGGGGGCCGAACTGGCCCTACAGCAGCGCCTGGACGAAGGGCTCGGCCGCCGGTTTCGTGGCCGACGTCGACGCCGCCGGCAACCGGTTCAACCCCAACAAGCTGCTGGTCGACCCGTACGCGCGGGAACTGAGCCACGACCCGCTGCGCCCGGGCGCGACCGACGACTCGGTGTACGCCTCCGGACCGGCGTACCGGACCGTGGACAGTGGCCCGTACGCGCCGAAGGGCGCCGTGCTCGCCGCCGCACCGACCGGCGCCACCGGCGTCAAGCCCACCCGCCCGCTCAAGGACGACGTGATCTACGAGGTGCACGTGCGCGGCCTCACCCGCGACGACCCGAGCGTGCCGGCGGCCTGGCAGGGCACCTACCGCGGCGCCGCGACGAAGGCCGGTTACCTCGCCTCGCTCGGCGTGACCGCGGTGGAGTTCCTGCCGGTGCAGGAGACGCAGAACGACACCAACGACGTCGACCCGACCGGCACCGCCGGGGACAACTACTGGGGTTACATGACCCTGAACTGGTTCGCCCCGGACCGGCGCTACGCCGCCGACCGGTCGTCCGGCGGGCCGACCCGGGAGTTCCAGGCGATGGTCAGGGCGTTCCACGACGCCGGCATCAAGGTGCTGCTCGACGTGGTCTACAACCACACCGGCGAGGGCGGGGCGCGCACCGCCGGCGGCGCGACGGTCTACGACCTGTGGTCCTGGCGCGGCCTGGACAACCCTACCTACTACTCGCTGACCGCCGACCGGCAGGCGCCGTACGACAACACCGGCGTCGGCGGCAACTACAACACCTACCACCCGGTCGCCCAGGATCTGATCGTCGACTCGTTGGCGTACTGGAAGGACACGCTCGGCGTCGACGGGTTCCGGCACGACCTCGCCACCGTCCTGGGCAACACCTGCCAGCACGGCTGCTACCGGTACAGCCGCACCGACCCGGGCACCGCGCTCAACCGCATCGTGCGGGAGATGCCGCCCCGGCCGGCCACCGGGGGCGCCGGGGTCGACTGGATCGGCGAGCCGTGGGCGATCGGCGACGGCACCTACCAGGTCGGCAACCTCCCGGCCGGCTGGTCGGAGTGGAACGGCCAGTACCGGGACACCGTGCGCAGCGACCAGAACCGGATGGGCTACGACCCGGTCACCCCGGGCCGGCTCGCCACCCGGATCGCCGGCTCCGCCGACCTCTACGGCGACGACGGCCGCCGGCCGGGGAACTCGGTGAACTTCCTGGTCGCCCACGACGGGTTCACGCTGCGCGACCTGTACGCCTGCACCGCCAAGAACAACACCCAGCCCTGGCCGTACGGCCCGTCCGACGGCGGCAGCGACGACAACCGTTCGTGGGACCAGGGCGGCGCCCCGGCCGACCAGCGTCGGGCCGCCCGCACCGGGCAGGCGCTGCTGCTGCTCTCCGCCGGCACCCCGATGCTGACCGGCGGCGACGAGGTGCTGCGCGGGGTGCGCTGCAACAACAACCCGTACAACCTGGACTCGCCGGCGAACTGGCTGAACTGGAGCCCGGACGGCAACCAGACCACGTTCCGCACCTTCACCTCGCGGCTGGCCGCGTTCCGGGCCGCGCACCCGGCGCTGCGCCCGGCGACCTTCTACTCCGCCGGTGACGGCAACGGCAACGGGATGGCGCAGCTGAGCTGGTTCACCCCGGCCGGGACCGCGCCGGACGCCGCGTACTGGGACGACCCGAACAACCACGCGCTCGGCTGGCGGATCGACGGCACCGAGTTCGGCGACCCGGCGGCGGCGGTCTACGTCGGCTACAACGGCTGGTCCGGCGACGTGAGCTTCACGCTGCCCGCGCCCGGCCCCGGCCGGCAGTGGTACCGGGTCACCGACACCTCCACCTGGGCGGAGGGGCCGGACCAGGTGGCCCGCCCGGGCACCGAGGTGGCGGTGGGCGGCCAGGGCGCGACCTACCTGCTGCGCGGCCGGGGACTGCTGCTGCTGGTCGCCCGCTGAGCGGCGGGGCCCGGTGCGCCGGCGGTCAGCCCGGCGGCTGCCAGTCGGCGTACCGGGCCATACCGCGCAGCGCCGTCCGGGACGGGGTCAACCGGATCGCCGTGTCGCGCAGGGCGAGCGCCACCGGGTTGCGCACCTGCTGGCCGTACCGCGCGGTGCGCAGGGCCGCCCGGGCGACGGCCTGGCTGCGCGGTCGCCGCTGCCGGTCGTACGCGGCCAGCGCGCCGGCGAGGTCCGCCGGGCCGTCCGCGCAGACGACGCCCAGCACCACCGCGTCCTCGATCGCCTGCCCCGCCCCCTGGCCCAGGTGCGGCGTCATCGCGTGTGCGGCGTCGCCCAGCACCGCCACCCGCCCCCGCACGTACGACGGCAGCGGGGTGGCCAGGTGCATCAGGTCCGTCCGGAGCACCGCCTCCGGTGGTGTGGCCGCCAGCAGCGCCGGGATCGGCTCGTGCCAGTCGCCGAACCGCTCCCGCACGGCGGCCAGTTCGTCCGGCTCGTGCCCGCCGGGCGCGGCGACCTCCGCCGCGTACCAGTAGAGCCCGCCGTCGCCCAGCGGAACGGTGCCGAACTCGCGGCCGGCGCCCCAGGTGACGGCTGTCGCCACCGGCGCGGGCCAGGCGATCGCCGCCCGCCAGGCCGTCGAGCCCGAGTAGGCCGGTGGCGGTAGCTCCGGCCACAGCCGGCGGCGCAGCGTGCTGTGCAACCCGTCCGCGCCCACCACCAGATCCGCCGCCAGGACCTCGGTCGTGCCGTCCACCCGGCAGGTCACCGACGGCGCGTCGGCGTCGACGTCGACGACCTCGACGCCGGTGCGCAGCGCCCCGGCCGGCAGCGCGCCCCGCAGCAGGCGGTGCAGGGCGGTCCGGTGGATGCCGAGCGCCGTGGTGCCCAGCGCGCGTTCCAGGTCGGCGCTCTCGATCCGGGACAGCCACCGGCCGGAGCGGCGGCGCAGCCCGCCGGGGGTGTCCGGCACACCGTCGCGCCGGACGGCGTCGCCGAGACCGAGCGCGTCGAGCCCGCGCAGCGCGTTGGCCATCAGCGTCAGGCCGGTGCCGAGTTCCCGGGGCCGGCCGGCGCGCTCCAGCACGGTGACCCGCCACCCGTGCCGGCCCAGCGCGAGGGCCGCCGCCAGCCCACCGATCCCGGCGCCGACCACCACCGCGTGTGGTTCGCCCACCCCACGCCCCCTTCTACAGATGTAGAAAGCGATACTACCCCCGTCGGGTCCGGCTGAGGAGAGTGGACGTGAGCGCACGAGCGACCCGGGTGGCGACGCTCGCCGACGCGGCGGTGGGGCTGCTCGCGGCCGGCGGCATGCGGGCGCTGACCCACCGCGCGGTCGACGCCGCCGCCGGGATGCCGCCCGGCACCACGTCGGCCTACCTGCGGACCCGGCGGGCGCTGATCGAGGCGGTCGTGCAACGCCTGGCCGACCTCGACCGGGCGGACCTGGTCGACCACGACCTGCCCACCGCGCCGACCGGGCCCGCGCCGCCGCTCGGGCCGGAGGGGCTCGACCACCTCGCCGCCGGGGTGGCGGACGTGCTCGACCGGTGGCTGACCGTGGGGCGCGACCGGACCCTGGCCCGGTACGCCTGCCTGCTGGAGGCCACCCACCGGCCCGAGCTGCGCGCGATCCTGCACCACGGCAGCGTCCTGCGCGTCCAGGCCCGTGAGCTGCTGGCCCGGGCCGGCGCCGCGGACCCGCTGCGGCAGGGCGACCAGTTCGTGGCGTTCGTCGACGGGTTGCTCTTCGACCGCCTGGTCGGCGCCGGCGCGCTCAGCGCACCACCGCCCGGCACCCCGGCCAGCCGGGACGACCTGCGCGCCGCCGTGCGCACCCTGCTGCGCGCCTTCACCGGCGCCTGAGCCGGCCGGCGCGCCCCCGTTCCCGGCCGCCCGACCTGGCCGTCCGCGCGCCGGAGCCGGCCCGCCGCGCCAGGCACGGGCACCGCCCGCCCGACCCGGCCGGAGCGCGAGACCGGAGGATAGGTGCCGACGGCACGGGAGGTGGGCGATGGCAGCGGGAACCGGGGGCCGGACCGCTTCGGCGGTCCGGGAGGCGGCCGGACGGCTGCGGCGGGGCTGGGTGCCGGTGGTCGAGGCGACGCTGGCGGCCACCGTCGCCTGGGTCCTCGCCACCCGGATCGTCGGGCACCCGCAGCCGTTCTTCGCGCCCGCCGCCGCCCTCATCGTGCTCGGGCAGGCCCGGGGCCAGCGGATGCGCCGGGCGGTGGAGGTGGTGCTCGGCGTGGCCGCCGGCGTGCTCGTCGCCGACCTGGTGGTGCAGGCGCTCGGGCCGCGGACCACCTGGACCGTGCTCACCGTCATCCTGCTCACCGTCGCGCTGGCGGTGGCGGTCGGGGCCAGCTCGGTCACCGTGGTGCAGGCCGCCGTTTCCGCGCTCTACCTGGTGGTGGTCTCGCCGCCGACCGAGTCGCTGGTCCCGTTCCGGTTCGTCGACGCGCTCATCGGCGGCGCGGTGGCGGTGGTCGCCAGCCAGCTCGTCGACGCCCGCCGGCCGCTCGCCCCACTCGTCGCCGAGTTCCGGCACACCTTCGCCGAGCTGGCCGGCGTGCTCGACGACGTCGCCGCCGCGCTCGACGACACCGACGACGAGGCGGCCCTGGCCGCGCTGGAGCGGGCCCGGCACGCCGACGCCGGGGTGGAGCGGCTGCGGGGCGCGGTCCAGGCCGCCGGCGAGGCGCTGCGGCTCAACGTACGCCGCCGCCGGCACCTCGGCCGGCTGCGCTCGGTGGAGGGCTCGATCCGGCAGATCGACTACGCGGTCCGCAACGTGCGCGTGCTGGCCCGCGCGGCGGTCACGCTGACCCGCAGCCCGTCGCCCGTCCCGGCCGACCTCGGCGCCGCGGTACGCACGCTCGGCGAGGCCGTCCGCTCGGCCGGCGACGCGCTCGCCGCCGACCTCGACGGGCAGGAGCAGATCGCCGACAGCCACGCCGCCCGGGTCGACGTCGCGGCGTTGGAGGCGGTCCGGTCGGCCGGGCGGCTGTTCACCGCCGGCCCGACACTGCCGCTCGCGATGATCATCGGCCAGGTCCGGGCCACCGCCATCGACCTGCTGCGCGGCGTGGGCGTGGACGACGACGCCACGGTGCTCAGCCGGGTCGACACGGCGGTCGGCGGGCCGGAGCGCTGAGCACCGGTCAGGCGCTCTCCCGGGCCACCAGCGTGGACGCGAAGGCGGTCGTCGGCGCGACCGGCGCCCGGGTCAGCACGGCCGTGGCCGCGGCGGCGGCGATCCGGTCCACCGGGTGGGTCGCGGTGGTCAGCGGCGGGCTGCTCACCGCGGCGTACGGCAGGTCGTCGAAGCCGGCGACCGCGACGTCGTGCGGCACCCGCAGGCCCCGCCCGCGCAGCGCCGCGATCACCCCGAACGCGGTGGCGTCGCTGGCCGCGTAGACCGCGTCCACCTCCGGCCACCGGCGCAGCGCCTCCAGCGCCGCCCGGCCGCCCCGGGCCGTGGTGAAGTCGCCGGTCACCACGCGTTCCGGCAGCCCCGCCGCGCGCATCAACCCCCGGTACGCGGTCACCGAACGCTCCGCGCAGACCAGCCAGCGCGGACCGGTGACCATGGCGATGCGGCGGCGGCCGGTGGCGTGGAGGTGGCGCAGCACCGCCTCGGCCCCGGCCGCGTTGTCCACGTCGAACGAGGGCACCGTCGCCGAGCCGGTGCCGATCGAGACGACCCGGCCGCTCAGCCGGGCCGGCACCGCCGCCAGCGCCGCCGGGGTGGTGTTGACCAGGATCACGCCGCAGACGCCCCGGTCGGCGCCGAGCCGGCCCAGCCCCGACGGGTCGCCCAGCGGCAGCCACTCCAGCGCCACCCCGACGCCGTGCGGCGCGCACACCCGCGACGCGGCGCTCACCACCCGGTGCACGTACGGGTCGTCCAGGACCGTCCCGGCGCGGCCGATCACGGCCACCACCAGCCGTACCCCGGCGCCGCGCACCAGCGCCCGGGCCGTGACGTCCGGGACGTAGTCGAGCCGGTCGGCGGCGGCGCCCACCCGCGCCCGCGCGTCCGCCGAGGTGAAGCCGTAGCCACCGAGCACCCGGGAGGCGGTGGCCCGCGACACCCCGGCGGCCCGCGCCACGTCGTCGAGCGTGGCGGGTCGTGCGGTCGGCGTGCCCATGCCCGCATCATGCCCGGTCGGGGCCGGCCGGGGTAAGGGGTGGGAGCGCTTGTGGTGGTAGCGCTCTCAGGTGTGCGATGGTCGTCGGGACCACTTCGGGGAAGGGACGACCGCACCGTGAGCAGCACCCTCGACGCACCGGCCGGGCAGCGGCCACCGGTGCCCCGGCCGGTTCTGGCCGCCCGCACCGGCGTCGCCGTCGTGTTCGCGCTCAACGGGCTGGCGGTGGCGAGCTGGTTCTCCCGGGTGCCCGCGGTCCGGGAGGCGCTCGGGCTCAGCCCCGGCCGGCTCGGCCTGCTGCTGCTCTGCATGTCGGTGGGCGCGCTGCTGGCCATGCCGACCGCCGGTCTGGTCACCCAGCGGCTGGGCCCGGCCCGCACGGTGGCGGTGGCGACGCTGCTGGTCGCGCTCGGCATGACGGTGGCCGGGCTGGCCACCGGGCTGGCCGGCTGGGTGCCCGGCGTGGGGCTCGGGCTGGCCGCGTTCGGCTTCGGCTCCGGCCTGTGCGACGTGGCCATGAACGTCGAGGGCGCGGCGGTGGAGAAGCGGATCGGCCGCACCATCATGCCCCGGTTCCACGCCGCCTGGAGCCTCGGCTCGGTGGCCGGGGCCGGGCTGGGCGCGGGCGCCGCCCGCCTCGGCGTACCCATCGAGGTGCACCTGCCGGTGCTCGCGGCGCTGATCCTCGCCGGCACCCTGCTCGGCGCCCGGGCGTTCCTGTCCGCGCCGGCCGAGGCGGCCGGCGCGGGCGAGCCGGCGGCCCGCCGGCGGGCGTTGCTGGCCGCCTGGCGGGAGCCGCGCACCCTGCTGGTCGGCCTTCTGGTGCTGGTCATGGCGTTCACCGAGGGCAGCGCCAACGACTGGCTGGCGGTGGCGTTCGTGGACGGGTACGGGGTCAGCGAGGCGGTCGGCGCCGCCGTGTTCGGCGTGTTCGTGGTGGGCATGACGCTGGGCCGCACCGTCGGCACGATCGCCATCGACCGGTGGGGGCGGGTGCCGGTGCTCTTCGGCACCATCGGGCTGGCCGCCGCCGGCGCCACCCTGGCCGTGCTGGCCGGCTCGGGTCCGCTGGCCGTGGTCGGCGTGGCGCTGTGGGGGATCGGCGCGTCGCTCGGCTTCCCGGTCGGGATGAGCGCCGCCGCCGACGACGAGGACAAGGCGCCGGCCCGGGTCAGCGTGGTCGCGGTGATCGGTTACACGGCGTTCCTCGCCGGCCCGCCGCTGCTCGGCTTCCTCGGCGACCACTTCGGGGTGCTGCCGGCGCTCGGCCTGGTGCCGCTGCTCCTGCTGCCCACGCTCGCGCTGGTCCCGGTGCTCCGCCAGCCGGCCCGCTGACGGCTCAGCCGACTCCCACCCCGCTCCCAGGCGGCTGCCAGGCCGGCGTGCTGCACTGGGACGGACGCCGAGGAGAGGAGGCGGGCATGGGCTGGTTCAGCCGACGGGCCGCCGACCCGACGACCCCGACGAAGCTCGACCGCGAGGCGAACCGGGAGGACCTGGCCCAGCTGGAGGCGTTCGTCACCAGCCGCAGCGGGGTCGAGTTCTATCTGGAACCGGAGACCACCGCCACGGACACCACGGTGGTCGCCATCGCCCACGACGGCGAGTGGATCCGCCGCCGCACCGGCTCACCCCGGGCCGCCGGCAAGATCGCGCAGCGGTACGCGGTGCCGCTCTACGAGGCGGCCCGCACCGGCTACCCGGAGCGGATGCGGGCGTGGAACCGGGCCCACCCGGAACGCCACGCCCGCTGACCCCGGCGGGTCAGAACGCCGCGACCACCGCGTAGCCCAGGAACGCCGCGCCGAGCCCGGCGACCACGCTGGCCAGCACGTTCGCGTACGCGTGCCGGCGCGCACCGGAGCGGGCCAGCCGCAGTGTCTCGTAGCTCAGCGTCGACCAGGTGGTCAGCGCGCCGCAGAAGCCGGTGCCGACCAGCGCCGTCACGCCGGGGTCGGCGGGCACGGCGAGCACCGCGCCGAGCAGCAGCGACCCGGCCACGTTGACGGTCAGGGTGCCCCACGGGAAGGCCGAGTCGTGCCGGGACTGCACGGCCCGGTCGGTGAGGTAGCGCAGCGGCGCCCCGAGCGCGGCCCCGAGCGCGATCAGCAGGACGGTCACCGGGCCACCTCGTCCCGGGCGGTGAGCAGCCGGGCGGTCACCGCGTCCCCGACCGCCACCGCGACCAGCGCCCCGAGCACGGTCAGGGCCAGGTAGACCAGCGCCGTACCGGCCGCGCCGGCGGTGACCAGCCGTTGCGCGTCCACCGCGTACGCGGAGAAGGTGGTGAACCCGCCGAGCACCCCGACGCCGAGGAACGGGCGGGCCAGCGGGCCGGCCGGGCGGGCGGTGAGCACCGCCATCAGCACGCCGATCAGCAGGCAGCCGGTGACGTTGACGCCGAAGGTGGCCCACGGGAACCCGGTGGGCGGGTGCGGGACGGCGGCCTGCACGCCGGCGCGGGCCAGTGCGCCGAGCACGCCGCCGGCGGCGATCACGGCGAGCACCGCCGCCGGGTGCGCGGTCAGTTCACCCCGGTCCGCGGGTACGCGGAGATCGACATCCGGATCGACGCGGGACTCGGGCGGTCGTGACACGGTGCCTCCCACCAGGACGGGTATCACTGGCAGGGACCGTTGGCGTGTCCGCGGTTCTCCCGGCGCCTCCCGGGACGGCGGGCCCCACCGCCGGCTTCGTTCCCGAGCATAACCCGCCCGCGTCCGGTCCCTGGTGTCGTCGATCGCGGCCCCTGCTGTCGTCGATCATGGAGTTGTGGCACCGCGCGAACGTCGCGTAGGCGGACATCGGAGGCGCCACAAGTCCAAGATCGGCGGGCCGGCCCGGACGGGGTGGGGTGGGTCAGCGGGTGGCGTCGGCCAGGTCGCGGGGGGCGGGCGTGGGCTCGTGCCGGGTGTGGCGGGCGGCGCGTTCGGCGATCAGGAGCACCGCCAGGCCGAGCAACGTCAGCACGGCGCCGGCCCAGATCGGTGCGGTGAACCCCAGCCCGGCGCCGATGGTGAGGCCGCCGATCCAGGCCCCGAGCGCGTTGCCCAGGTTGAATGCCGCGATGTTGGCGCCGGAGGCGAGCGTGGGCGCCTCGTGGGCGTACCGCATGATGCGCATCTGCAGCGGCGGCACGGTGGCGAAGCCGAACGCGCCCATCAGCACCAGCGCGACGACCGTGAGGGCCGGGCTCGCGGCGGTGAGCGCGAAGCCGACCAGCACCACTGTGAGCACCGCGAGCACGGTGACCAGAGTGGTCGACAGCGAGCGGTCGGCGGCGCGCCCGCCGGCCAGGTTGCCGGCGAACAGGCCGACGCCGAAGAGCACCAGCAGCCACGGCACGGTGCCGGTGGCGAAGCCGCTGACCTCGGTCAGCGTGTAGGCGATGTAGGTGAACGCGCCGAACATGCCGCCGAAGCCGAGCACGGTGACCACCAGCGAGAACCAGACCTGCGGTCGGGTGAAGGCCCGCAGCTCGCCCCGGAGCCCGCCGCCGGTGGCGGCGTCGGTGGCCGGCCCACGGCCGGGCACCAGCAGCGCCAGCCCGGCCAACGCCAGCACGCCGATGCCGGTGATCGCCCAGAACGTCGACCGCCAGCCGAAGTGCTGGCCGAGGAAGGTGCCGAACGGGACGCCGAGGACGTTGGCGACGGTCAGGCCGGCGAACATCATGGCGATCGCGCCCGCCCGGCGGGCCGGCGGGACCAGGCCGGCGGCCACCACCGCGCCGATGCCGAAGAACGCGCCGTGGCACAGCGCCGCGACGATCCGGCCGGCGAGCATGGTGGCGTAGTCGCCGGAGAGCGCGGAGAGCAGGTTGCCGGCGATGAAGAGCACCATCAGCCCGAGCAGCACCGGCTTGCGGCGCAGCCGGGTGACCGCCGCGGTGAGTGCCACCCCGCCGACCGCGACGCTGAGCGCGTACCCGGAGATCAACCAGCCGGCGACCGACTCGCTGACCGCGAAGTCGGCGGCGACCTGGGGGAGCAGTCCCATGATCACGAACTCGGTCAGTCCGATGCCGAACGCCCCGATCGCCAGGGCCAGCAGGCCGCCCGGGAGCGCGGAGGTGCGTGGTGACATGACAGTCCATTCCCTGCGTGAGAAGACAGAGTGCGCGTGCAATTACCCGCGCCTGCAATGAAATAGTTGCACGCGCCTGCTATCGGCGCAAGCGTGCTAGGCTGGGGGCCGTCCAGGTCACAGCGGAGGAGGGCCGGATGGGCATCGGTGACGACGCGGTCGAGATCCGCGCCCAGGGGTGGCGCACGCTCGCCGCGCTGCACGGCCTGATCGAGACCGCCCTGGAACGCGCCCTCCAGACCGAGCACGACCTCTCCGTCGTGGAATACACGGTGCTCGACGCGCTCTCCCGGCAGGACGGCTGGCACATGCGCATGCGGCAGCTGGCCCGCGCCGCCGCGCTCTCCGGCAGCGCCACCACCCGCCTGGTCACCCGCCTGGAGGAGCGCGGGCTGCTCACCCGGATCCTCTGCGCGGACGACCGGCGCGGCATCTACACCGAGCTGACCCCGGCCGGCTCGGAGCTGCTGGCCCGGGCCCGACCCACCCACGACCGGGTGCTCACCGACGCGCTGGCCGAGGGTGGGCGCACCCCCGAGCTGGCCCCGCTGGTCGACGCGCTGCACCGGCTGCCGGCCGCCCGCTGAGCGCGCCCGGCCCCGCCGATCCCGACGGCGCTGACCTGGCAGGACGGCCCGTACGGGCGTACGGTGATCGGCATCGCCCGGCGCGGCGGCGTCCGGGCCCGTCGCGCAGGAGGCACCCGTGCAGGACCGCACCCCTCGTCCGGACGAGCTGGATCCCGTCGAGCGGATCGGCGTCGACGAGCTGCGCGCCCTGCAACGCGACCGGCTGCGGCACTCGCTGCGCCACGCCTACGCGCACGTGCCGCACTACCGACGCGCGTTCGACGCCGCCGGCGCCCACCCCGACGACCTGCGGGACCTGAGCGACCTGGCCCGCTTCCCGTTCACCACCAAGGCGGAGTTGCGGGAGAACTACCCGTTCGGCATGTTCGCGGTGCCCCGCGAGCGGGTCGCCCGGCTGCACGCCTCGTCGGGCACCACGGGACGCCCGACGGTGGTCGGCTACACCCGCGCCGACCTGGACACCTGGGCGACGCTGATGGCGCGCTCGATCCGCGCCGCCGGCGGTCGCCGGGGTGACCGGGTGCACGTCGCGTACGGCTACGGACTGTTCACCGGCGGCCTGGGCGCGCACTACGGCGCCGAGGAACTGGGCTGCACGGTGATCCCGGTGTCCGGTGGCATGACAGAGCGCCAGGTCATGCTGATCCGCGACCTCGCGCCGGAGGTCATCATGGTCACCCCCAGCTACATGCTGGCCATCGTCGACGAGATGGAGCGGCAGGGCCTCGACCCGCGCGCCACGTCCCTGCGGGTGGGGGTCTTCGGGGCCGAGCCGTGGACCGAGGACATGCGCCGTGAGCTGGAACAGCGCCTGGACATGCACGCGCTGGACATCTACGGCCTCTCCGAGGTGATGGGTCCCGGCGTGGCCGTCGAGTGCGTGGAGACCAAGGACGGGCTGCACCTGTGGGAGGACCACTTCTACCCGGAGATCATCGACCCGGTCAGCGGCGCGGTGCTGCCCGACGGCGAGCGGGGCGAGCTGGTGCTGACCTCGCTCACCAAGGAGGCCATGCCGGTGGTCCGTTACCGCACCCGCGACCTGACCCGCCTGCTGCCCGGCACCGCCCGCCCGATGCGCCGGATCGAGAAGATCACCGGGCGTACCGACGACATGATGATCGTGCGGGGGGTGAACGTCTTCCCGACCCAGATCGAGGAGCTGATCCTGCGTACGCCCGCCCTGTCACCGCACTTCCAGTGCGTGCTCGACCGGCGGGACCGGCTGGACACGCTCACCGTCCACGTGGAACGGCGCGCCGGGACGGCGCCGGACGAGGCGGAGCGGGCCGGTGCGGCCCTGGCCGAGCAGGTCAAGAACACCATCGGGGTCTCCGTCGCGGTGCGGGTGATCGAGCCGGACGGGGTGGAACGCTCGATGGGCAAGATGCGCCGCATCGTCGACCAGCGGCGGGAGCGCTGAGATGGCGGGCGACGACGGCCGCACCGCCGCGCACGACATGTTCGACGCCGACGTGGCGTCGAAGGGGCTCGGCATCGAACTCGTCTCGGCCGGCGACGGCGCCGCGGTGGCCCGGATGCGGGTCACCCCGGCGATGCTCAACGGCCACGCGATCGGCCACGGCGGCTTCGTGTTCCTGCTCGCCGACACCGCGTTCGCGCTGGCCTGCAACAGCCACGGACCGGCCACCGTGGCCGCCGGCGGCGAGATCTCCTTCCTCCGCCCGGTGCGCGAGGGCGACCTGCTGCAGGCGTACGCCAGCGAGCGGGTGCGCCACGGCCGCAGCGGCATCTACGACGTCACCGTCCGGCGCGGCGACGAGGTGGTCGCCGAGTTCCGGGGGCGCAGCCGGACCATCGCCCGCGACTGACCGGCGCGCCCGACCGGGACGGGTGTCCGGTTGCGCGACGATGGGTCGATGGCCGACGTCCTGCTCCTGCACTCCGTCTTCGGGCTGCGGCCCGCCGTGCCGGCCGCCGCGGATCGGCTGCGGGCCGCCGGGCACCGGGTGACCACCCCCGACCTGTACGGGGTGCCGGCCGCGCGGACGGTGGAGGCCGGGTTCGCGTTGTTCGGCGAGATCGGCCACGAGGCGGTGCTGGACCGGGCTCGCGCGGCGGTCGCCGCGATGCCCGACGAGACCGTGCTGGCCGGGTTCTCGATGGGCGCCGGCATCGCCGGGGCGCTGCTGGCCGAGCGGCCACGGGCGGCGGCGCTGCTGCTGATGCACGGCACCGGCGGCGCGCCCGAGTCGGTCCGCGCCGGGCTGCCGGTGCGGCTGCACCTGGCCGATCCCGACGAGTACGAGACCGACGCCGAGGTGGACGAGTGGCGAGCCGCCATGGGCGACGCCGGCGCGGAGGTCGTCGTGCACCGCTACCCGGGACCGGGGCACCTGTTCACCGACCCGGACACGCCCGACTTCGACGCGCTCGCCGCCGCCCTGGCCTGGGACCGGGTCCTCGCGTTCCTCGCCGAGGTGTGACGTACCTGCGCCGGCCCCGGTGACGCCCGGGCCGGAGTGGCCCCGTGCCCGCTCCGACCCGGACGCACCCGCTCAGGCGGCGAGCCCGAGCGCGGCGGGCCGCTGCGACCCCGCCGTTCCCGGCCGCCGCCCCGCCCGTTCCGGCGGCCCGGTAGTCGACCCCGCCGAACCCGCCCCGAGCCGGAGCACGCTCCCCGCGCCGGCGGACGCCCCGGCGCCCGCCCTGGACGGCGCCCCGGCACCTGCTCGGGACGGCGCCCCGGCACCTGCTCGGGACGGCGCCCCGGCACCTGCTCGGGACGGCGCCCCGGCACCTGCTCGGGACGGTGCCACGGCTGCTCGGGACGGTGCCACGGCTGCTCGGGACGGTGCCACGGCTGCTCGGGACGGTGCCACGGCGGCCGTGCCCCGTGGCATCGCGGCGTCCGCCGGCGGTGCGGCGGCCGTCGGAGGCCCGGCGCCGGATGCGACCGGCGCGGCGTACCCCGAGCGGTGCGACGCCGCCCGGATCGGCGGGACGGGCGCCGGTCGGGCCCCTCCACCCGACCGGCGCGACCGCCCCACCCCGAGCGGGCAGGTCGCCCGCCCGTCGACGTCCCCGCGGGGAACGTCGAGCCTCGACGCGGCGCCCGGCCGGCGCGTGGCGGGGACAGCCCTCGACCGGCCGTTGGTCCCGTCGCCGCGAAGTCGCCGGGCGAAGTCGGCCCGTGCCGCGCGGGGCAGTCGGTACGCGGCCATCCGGGCGACCACCGGCTCGGCGATGGTCCAGCCGCCCGCGCGGGTACGCCGGAGCAGGCCCGCCGCGGCCAGGGTGCGCAGCACCGGCCCGACCCGGCCGGCCGCCCAGCCGAGCATCCGCTCGACCGTGGCGGGGGCGAGCGTGCCGCCCGCCGTGGCGCCGGCCATCAGCACGGCGCGCTGGGCGCCGTCGAGCCGGTCCAGTCGCGCGTCCACGAGCCGGCGCGCCGCGGCGGGCACCCCGGCCGGCTCGTCGCCGGAGTCCTCGGCGGCGTACGCGGTCGCGACCGCCGGGTTGCCCCCGACCAGCGGCAGCAGCCGCGCGGCCAGCGCCGCGGGCCGGTCGGCCCGGTCGAGCAGGTGCCGCAGCAGGCGTCCGCTGTCCCGGGCCCCCAGCGGCGCCAGCCACACCCGGCGCCACCGCTCGCCCGGCCCGGGCGACGGGTCGGCCCGTCCGGCGCTGTGGGTGGTGACCACCGCGAGCGCCAGCCGTCGTTCGCCGGCCGTCGCGTGCAGGTGACGCAGGAACCGGTGCAGCGCGGGCGCCGCGCGGTCCAGGTCGTCCACCGCCACCACCACCGGCGCTCCGGCGGCCCGGTCGAGCAGCAGCTCGCGGCAGGCCGCCACGGCCCGGGACGCCGCGGCGGGATCGTCCGGGGTGGCGAGGAACGCGGCCAGCGCGGGGCTCGCCGAGGCCCACCCCGGGTCACCGGCGGTGGAGCCGGGCAGCGGGCGTACCGCCGGGTCCGGCGTGAGCAGCGCGCGGACCAGGTCGGCCAGCGGCGCCAGCTCCCCGTCCGGGTAGGGCGGGCAGTGCGCCACGCACCAGCGCACCTCGGTGCCGTCCACCCGGGACACCGCGCGGGTCAGCTCGTGCAGCAGCCGGCTGCGACCGCTGCCCGGCGGGCCGGCCAGGGAGATCCACCGGGGACGTCGCTCGCGCAGCGCCCGGACGACCTCGTCGGCCGCGCCGGCCAGCTCGCGCCGGCGGCCCACCAGGGGACCGTGGTGCCGGGTGGGCCGGTGCCGGGACACCCCGGTCACCCGCCACACGTCCACCGGCCCGGCCTTGCCGGCCATGGTCATCGTCGCCAGTGGACGCTGCTCGACCAGGCCCGCGACCGCGCGTCGGGTGCTCGGGCAGACCACCACCCCGCCGGGCGGGGCGTACTCCTGCAGCCGGGCGGCGGTGGTGATCACCGCGCCGCTGGCCGCGCCGTGGCCGCCGTCGTGCGCGCCGGTCAGGTCGACGAGCACCTCACCGGTCGCGACACCGACGCGGACCCGCAGCCTGATGTCGCCCGCCGGCCGCCGGTCGAGCGCCGCCTGGATCTCCAACCCGGCCCGCACCGCCCGGTACGCGTCGAAGCCGTCGCAGCCGTGCGCGCCGAACAGCGCCATCACCGCGTCGCCGACGTACTTCTCCACCACGCCCCGCCACCGGCGCAGCACCCCGGACACGGTGCCGAAGTAGGCGCGCTGCAACGTCCGCACGTCCTCCGGGTCGAGCCGCTCCACCAGACCGGTCGAGCCGACGATGTCGACGAAGAGCACCGTGACGGTGCGGCGTTCCTCCGGCACCGGCCAGCGTGCCGCGCTGACGGCTTCCCGACTCGCCGCGGGCGTGGTGATCAACATCGCACCCACCCTTTCCCTGGTCCGGTGCCTGACGACCACCGGAGACTTTCACCACCGGGTCCTCGGGGGATCGGTAGGACGACGTATGTCGACCACCCGCAACCGTTAGTCGTGTTGTCGACGCGAGGAGTACGAGTACGCCCGTAAGCCCGTAGAACGGTGCGGGGACCTGTGACTAGGCTGCGTCCCATGGCCAGCGATGTGGACACCGCACCGCTCGTCGGCCGTGTCGGGACCCTGGCGACGCTGCGGTCGGCGCTGCTCGACGACGTCGCCCCCGGGCAGACGGCCGCGGTGTTCCTCACCGGCGAGAGCGGCGTGGGCAAGACCCGGCTGCTGGCCGAGGTCGGCGAGCGGCTGCGGCAGTCGGGCGCCCTGGTGCTCACCGGCACCTGTCTGGACATCGGCGACGCCTCGCCGTTGCACCCGGTGCGCCAGGCGCTGCGCCGGCTCGACACCGACGTGGCCGAGGCGCGCACCACCTCGGCGGTCCGCGGGCTGTTGCAGGTCTTCGACGAGGAGACCCCGGGCCCGGACGGCGCCGGCGCGCTGCTGGAGCGGGTCTCGCAGGGCCTGCACCTGGTCGCCGGCGGTCGGCCGCTGGTGCTCGTCCTGGACGACCTGCAGTGGGTCGACCGGAGCACCCGCCAGCTCCTGCTCTATCTGCTCGCCGGCCTGGGCGACCTGCAACTGTCCGTGCTCGCCGCGATCCGGGCCGAGTCGCTGCGCGGCGCGCACCCGCTGCGCCGGGTGCTCACCGAGCTGCGCCGGCTGCGGTCGGTGCGGGTGATCGACCTGCTGCCGCTGGACCGCGCCGGCACCGACGAGCTGGCCGCCGCGATCGTCGGCGCGCCGCTGCCCCCCGAGGCCGCCGACCAGGTGTGGCAGCGCAGCGGTGGCAACCCGTTCGTGGTGGAGGAGCTGGCCCGCGACCGGCGCGACGGCCGGGACGGGCTCTCCGACACGCTGCGCGAGGTCTTCCTGGACCGGGTCGACGCGCTGCCCCAACCGGCGCACGCCGTGGTGCACGCGGTCGCCGCCGGGGTGGAGCCGGTCGAGCACTGGCTGCTGGCCCAGGTGGTCCGGCTGCCGGAGGACGAGCTGCTCGACGCGGTCCGTGAGGCGGTGGCGCACCGGCTGCTGGTCGGCGCCGACGACGGCTACCGGCTGCGGCACCGGCTGGTCGCCGAGATCCTCGCCCACGAGCTGCTGCCGGCCGAGCGGGCCGCGCTGCACCGCCGTTACGCCGAGGCGCTCACCGCCGCGCCGGCCGAGCTGCACCAGGCCCGACTGGCCCACCACTGGCGGCAGGCCGGCGAACCGGCCCGCGCGCTGCCGGCCGCGATGGCCGCCGCCCGCGAGGCGGAGCGGCTGCACGGGTACGCCGAGGCGCACCGCCACTGGTCCGTCGCGCTGGCGCTGGCCGCGACCCCCGCCCCGCCGGACGGCGGCCGGCCCGCACCGGTCGAGGTGGACCGCGCCGAGCTGCTCAGCCACGCCGCCGAGGCCGCACACCACAGCGGCGAGCACGCCCGGGCGTTGACCCTGCTGGAGGAGCTGGCCGCCGACGCGTCCGGCCCACCGGCCTGCGCGCTGCACATCCGGCGGGCCCGCTACCTGGCCGCCGCCGGCCGCTCCGCCCCGGCCGAGGAGGAATACCGCCGGGTGCTGGAGTCGGCCGACTGCACCCCGCGCGAGCGGTGCACCGCCGCCGCCCGGCTGGCCGAGCTGCTGCTGCACCTGGGCCGCTACGCCGAGGCCGGCGACCAGGCCCGGGAGGCGCTCGACCTCGCCGCCGACGTGCCCGGCTCCACCTCGGAGGTGGTGCTGGCCAGCGCCGCGCTCGGGTTCAGCGAGGCGTTCCTGGAGGATCAGACCGCCGGCCTGGCGGTGATGCGCCGGGCGCTGGAGACCGCCGAGTCCTCCGGCCGGCCGGAGGACGTGGCCTGCGCCTACCTGCACCTGGCCGAGCTGCTCACCGGCCCGCTGAACATCCTCGAGGAGGGGGTGGTGGTGGCCCGCCGCGGCGCCGAACGGGTCGCCGAGCTGGGTCTCGGTCGCACCTGGGAGACCCGGCTGCTGGCCGTCGCCACCAACGGGCTGTTCCGGGTGGGGCAGTGGGCCGAGGCGGAGAAGGTCGTCGCCACCGCGTTGCGGCACCGCCCGTCCGGCGCCGACGCGGTCGAGCTGCTGCTGGCCCGGTGCCGGCTCTCCGTCGGCTACGGCGACGTCGAGGCCTCCGACCGCGACCTGGAGGCGGTCGCCACGGTGCTGGCCGGCGGTGGCGCCCGGCACGTGCTGCCGATGCTCATCCTGCGCGCCGGGCTGGCCATGTGGCAGGGCCGGCACGACCTGGCCCGGCAGGCCGTCCAGCGGGGCCTGACCGAGAGCCGCTCCGACGACGTGATCGTGCTGGCCACGCTGGCCTGGCACGGGCTGCGCGCCGAGGCCGAGGCGGCGGCCAGCCGCACGGTCGAGGTGGACCCGCCCGCGGTGCGCCGGTTGCGCGAGGTGGTCGAGCGGGTGACCCGCAAGAGCGAGAAGGCCGGCGCGCCGGTGCGCTACGTCGCCGACGGCTTCCTCGCGCTCTGCGACGCCGAGCTGAGCCGGCTCGACGACGGCCGGGGCGACCCCGAGCTGTGGGGCCGGTCGGCCACCGAGTGGGACCGGCGCAACCATCCCTATCCGGCGGCGTACTCGCGGTTGCGGCAGGCCGAGGCGCTGCTGGCCCGGCGCAGCCGGGTGGCCACCGCCGGCAAGCTGCTCCGCCAGGCCCACGCGATGGCGCAGTCGCTCGGCGCGGTGCCGCTGAGCGCCGAGATCCGTACCCTCGCCGGTCGGGCCCGGGTGACCCTGGACGACGCGCCGTCGCCCGCGCCGGTGCCCCGGCCGCGCACGGCGCCGACCGTCCCGACCGCGCCGACGGTGGACGAGCTGGCGGTGCTGACCGCGCGGGAACGGGAGGTGCTGGCCGCGGTCGCCGAGGGGTTGACGAACAAGGAGATCGGTCAACGGCTGTTCATCAGCGAGCGGACCATCGGCGTGCACGTGTCGCACATCTTCGACAAGCTCCAGGTCCGCACCCGGGTGCAGGCCAGCGCGATCTTCCTGCGCAACCGCCCGGAATAGACGTACGTCGGCAATACGTCGTTCTACTGATCCGGCGCGTGTGCGGCGGCTGGCAGGCTGTGCCGCGGAATCGGGTGGCGTCGTGGGGGGCGCCGACCATCGTGGAGGAGAGATGACCGAACCGGTCTGGGGTCCTGTGCACCAGGACATCGTCGGGTTGCTCGCCGACCACCCCGCCGACGTGCCGGCGGTCGTCGACCATCTCACCAAGCTGCAGGACATGCTGGTCCGGCTTCCTCCGCTGGAGGCGAGCTGCCCGCTGGCCGACTTCAACAAGCTCTACCTGGTCATCACCAGCACCGTGCTCGACGGTCTCTACGAGGACCGGTTCGTCGACCCGGCCTTCCTGGCCCGGCTCGACGTGGAGTTCGCGGCGCGCTACTTCGAGGCGCTGCGGTTCTGGACCGACGCCAGCCCGAGCACGCCCAAGGCCTGGTCCTGCCTGTTCAAGCGGATGCGCGGCCCGGACGCCCGCCCGCTGCCCTCGGCCGCCGCCGGGGTCAACGCGCACATCAACTACGACCTGCCGTTCGCGTTGGTGACCACGCTGGAGAGCCTGGAGTCCGAGCCGGTCGACGGCAGCGACCAGCACCGCGACTACCTGGAGATCAACAAGATCTTCGCCGAGCGGATCCCGGAGCTGCGCCGTGGCTACCTGGACCACTGGCAGCTCATGATCGACATGGTCAACGGCGACATCGACGACTGGTACCAGGGCGAGCTGGTGGAGTACACCCGGAACGTGGCCTGGCGCAACGCGCAGAAGATCTGGCGCTGCCGGCACGACCCGGACGCCCGCGAGTGTGAGCGGACGCGGTTGGACGACAACGCCGCGCTGCTCGGCCGGCTGCTGCTGTCGCCCCTCGGGGCGTTCCTGCAGTAGCCGGGACGGGGGGTCCCCGCGTCCCGCCGTCCGGGCGCGGGACGCGGGGACACCGTCCGTCGGGGTGTCGAGCCCGTCCGGCCGGGTACGACGTGGCCGTGCCGCATCCCGCCCCGACCGGCCCGCCCGGCCCGGTCCGCCGTTTCCCGTTCCGCTTCGACCCCGCGTTCCGGGTGCCGCTGGCCCTGCTCGGCGTGCGGCCCGAGACCGCCGCGGTGGAACTCGCCCCGGACGCGCTCGTCGTCCGGTTCGGCCCGTGGCGCCTGCGGACCACCCCGGGCAACGTCGCCGGAGTCGAACTGAGCGGCCCGTACCGCTGGTGGCGGGCGATCGGCCCGCACCTGTCGCTGGCCGACGGCGGCGCGACATTCGGCACCAGCGTCGCCGGCGGCCTCTGCCTCCGGTTCACCGAGCCGGTGCCGGCGCTGGCACCCGGCCCCTGGCCGCGACACCCGGCGCTCACCGTGACCGTCGCCGACCCGGCGGCGCTGCGCGAGGCGCTGGCTCCCGGCACTTCCGGCGGCGCTTGACCGGTTCCGCCGGGCCGCGCCCCGGCCACCGCCTACCGTGATCAGGAGGCCGGAGGGGAGCAGATGGCGCAGGCAGAGGACGGGGAGCAGCCCCGGCGTACGCGGGACCGACGGCGCGAGGCACACGCCGCCGCCGCGGCCCGGGCGGGCCGGCACGCCGAGCACGGCGACCGGTCCGGCCGCGCCCCGGGCACGCTGCCGGAGCGGGTGGAGACGCCGGCCCGGCCGACGGCGCCGGCCGACCGCCTGCACCGCTGGCTGTTCCAGCATCGCGTCGAGCCGGTCGGCCCGGAGATACGGGAGCACCAGGCACGCGCCCACCCGTGGTGGCAGGTGATGTGCCTGACCGGCGTCGACTACTTCTCCACCCTGTCCTACCTGCCCGGCATCGCGGCGGTGGCGGCCGGCGCGCTGAGTCCGCTGGCCACCCTGCTCATCGTGGCGCTGACGCTGTTCGGGATGCTGCCGATGTACCGCCGGGTGGCCCGGGAGAGCCCGCACGGGCAGGGGTCGGTGGCCATGCTGGAGCGGCTGCTGCCGTTCTGGCGCGGCAAGATCTTCGTGCTGGTGCTGCTCGGGTTCGTCGCCACCTCGTGGATCATCACGATCACGCTCTCCGCCGCCGACGCCAGCGTGCACCTGCTGGAGAACCCGGTCCTGCCGGCGTCGTTCCCGCACGGCGCCTCGGCCGCGGTGGCGGTGACCGTGGTGCTGCTGCTGGTGCTGGGTGGCGTGTTCCTGCTCGGCTTCAGCGAGGCGGTGCAGGTGGCCATCCCGCTCGTCGCGGTCTTCCTGGCGTTGAACGCGGTGGTGGTGGCCGTCGGGGTGGCCGAGATCGTCGCCGACCCCGGGCTGCTCGGCGACTGGACCGAACGGCTCACCCGGGTCGGTGGCGCGGGCGACGTGCTGACCACCAGCGTGCTCGCCTTCCCGCTGCTGGTGCTGGGCCTGTCCGGTTTCGAGACCGGGGTGAGCATGATGCCGCTGGTCCGGGGCGACGGCGACGACCCGGAGCGCCGGCTGGCGGCCCGGATCCGCAACACCCGGCGGCTGCTCACCGCCGCCGCGCTGATCATGTCGGTCTACCTGGTCGCCACCACGTTCGTCACCACCGTGCTGATCCCCCCGGCGGCGTTCCAGCCCGGCGGCGGGGCCAACGGCCGGGCGCTCGCCTTCCTCGCCCACGAACACCTGGGCGAGGCGTTCGGCACCGTCTACGACATCAGCAGCGTCCTCATCCTCTGGTTCGCCGGCGCCTCGGCGATGGCCGGGCTGATCAACATCGTGCCGCGCTACCTGCCGTCGTACGGCATGGCGCCGGAGTGGGGACGTGCGGTCCGCCCGGTGGTGCTCGTCTACACCGCGATCAGCATCGCCATCACCGTCGCCTTCCGGGCCGACGTCAACGCCCAGGCCGGCGCGTACGCCACCGGCATCCTGGCCATGATGGTCTCGGGCGCGATCGCGGTGACCATCTCGGCGCTGCGGGCCGGGCACCGGGGTGCCGGCGTCGGGTTCGCGGTGCTCACCGCCGTGCTGCTGTACGCGCTCGCGGAGAACGTCGTGGCGAAGCCCGACGGCATCACCATCTCCGGGTTCTTCATCGCCGGCATCGTCGCGGTCTCGCTGATCTCCCGGGTCACCCGGACCACCGAGCTGCGCGCCGAGCGGATCGAGTTCGACGACGCCGCCCGCCGGTTCGTCGACGAGTCCGTCGCCCGTGACCGGCGGCTGCACCTGATCGCGAACAAGCGGCAGAGCGGCTCGGTCAAGGAGTACCGGGTCAAGGAGCGGGCGCAGCGGTCCATGAACCCGGTGCCGGGCGCCGCCGACGTGCTCTTCCTGGAGATCGACGTGAGCGACCCGTCCCAGTTCAGCCAGGTGCTCAAGGTGCACGGGGTGGAGGTCGGCGACTATCGCATCCTGCGGGCCAGCAGCCCGGCCGCGCCGAACGCGATCGCCGCCATCCTGCTCGCGCTGCGCGACGCCACCGGGGTCCGCCCGCACTGTCACTTCGAGTGGTCCGAGGGCAACCCCATCGCGCACCTGCTGCGCTACCTGATCCTGGGCCGCGGCGACACACCGCCCGTGGTCCGGGAGATCATCCGCAAGTCCGAGCCGGACCCGACCCGCCGCCCCGGCATCCACGTCGGCGGCTGAGCCGCGATGCAAGGAGGGGCCCCTTATTAACAGACGTCTGTTAATAAGGGGCCCCTCCTTGCATCGGCTAGCCGAGCGCGCGGACGCGGGCGAGCAGGTCGCCGGCGCAGAAGTCGAGGAAGCCGTCCGGATCCGGGCCGGCGTTCTGCAGCACGATGTGGTCGTAGCCCGCCTCGACGTACGCCCGCGCCTTCTCCACATGCGGCTCCGGCGCCGGGCCGACGGAGAACTGCTGCCGGATGTGGTGGTCCTCCACCCAGGCGGTGGCCGCGTCGAAGTTCACCGGGTTGGGCAGCTCGCTCATCACCTTCCACCCGGTGACCGCCCAGCGGCTGGTCTCCTTCGCCGCGCGTACCGCCTGCTCCTCGTCGGTGGCCCAGGCCATCGGCACCTCGGCGTAGCGCGGGCCCTGACCGCCGGCCTCCCGGTAGTGCCCGACGATGGACGCCTTCGGCTCGGTGGCGAACAGCCCGCTGCCCAGTTCGGCGGCGAGCGTCGCGGACGCCCGGCCGCTGGCCGCGACGGCGATCACCGGCGGCTGCTCGGGCAGGTCCCACACCCGGGCGTCCTCCAGCTGGAGGTGCCGGCCCTCGTAGGACTGGTAACCGCCCTGCCAGAGCAGCCGGATGATCTCCAGCGCCTCGCGCAGCCGCTCGTGCCGGCCCCGTACGCTCGGGAAGCCCAGCCCGACCACGTGCTCGTTCAGCCGCTCGCCGGCGCCCACCCCGAGCGTGAACCGGCCGTCGGAGATCAGCGCCAGCGTCGCCGCCGCCTGCGCGACGATCGCCGGGTGGTACCGGACCGAGGGGCAGGTGACCCCGGTGGCCAGGCCGAGCGTGCTGGTGCGGGCGGCGATCGCGCCCAGTGCGCTCCAGGTGAAGCAGGAGTGTCCCTGCACCTCCAGCCACGGGTGGTAGTGGTCGCTCATCTCGACGAAGTCGAAGCCGGCCTCCTCCGCGCGGACCGCCTGCCGGATGAGTTCCTGCGGCCCGAACGCCTCCGAGGCGAGCTTGTAGCCGATCTTCATGCCGGGGTTCTCCGTCCCGTCGTCAGCGGACCGCTGCCGTTCCCGCCTGGCCCGACGGCAAACCCCACAAACCCAGCCTCCTAGGACGCCTGACGGATGGTGCGGTGCGCGACTCCGGGCACGGAACGGCCCGCGCTCGCCAGGCGGGCGCGGGCCGAGGGGAAGTACGGGGTGGAGGCCTACTTGGACGGCTCCGGGAGCTTGCAGTCGATCTTCGGGTTGGCGCCGATGTAGTTCAGCGGGCCGGCCACGATGGTGACCAGGATCGTGCCCGCCTCCGCGCAGTTGGTGTCGTCGTTGCCGTAGTAGCCGCGCTGCCCGGCGGCGATCGCGCCGATGATGAGCCAGATGACGACCAGAACGCCGACTATCGAGGTGCCGCGCATCAGTTGCCTCCACTGGGGTTGTGGTGGATTCGAGGTGGAGGGCATGTACCCCGCGCGGGTGATCCGCCAAACGGAACACCGGTGCCGGCACGGCCGATTCCGATTACCTACCGGCGCGGTGACTCAGTGCGGCGGCGCCGGCTCCTCGGGCGGACGGCCGCGGCTGCGCCGGTGGTCGGCGACGGCCACCCCGGCGAGCACCAGCATCGCCCCGACGGCGGCGTAGAGCGGCGCGAGGAACAGCGCCGCCGGCGCGATGCAGAGCAGCACCAGGACCCCGCCGGGGCGCGACAGCGACACTCGGCTGAACACCTCGTACTCGAAGGCGGCCCGACCGGCCAGGAACAGCGCCGGGCCGCCGAGGATGATCGCCAGCCAGGCCGGCGGGGTGTGCCCGGTCGGCTCCAGCAGCACCAGGTCGAAGCCGGCCGCGCTGGTCACCACCCCGGCCACCATCAGCAGATGCGTGTACGGGGCGGTGTTCAGGAACCGGCTCGGCTGGGTCGACCGAGCGATGGCCTCCGGCAGCAGCTCACCGGACTTGTGCACGTAGATGCGCCAGAGCAGCAGCGTGGTGGCGAACGCGGTGCTGAACGCGAGGAGGTTCTCCACCTCCGAGTGGTGCAGGCTGAACACGGTGCCGGAGACCAGCACCGCGTCGCCCAGCGCGATGATGAAGAACTGCTGGTAGCGCTCGGAGAGGTGCTCGGCGGTGACGTTGCGCTGGGCGTCCGGCACCGAGCCCAGGCCGGGCACCGGGTAGGCCAGCCGGAAACCGAGGTAGTCGATGGCCAGCGCCAGCGCCCAGAACCACAGCCGTGCGGCGCCGTGTGCCGCCACCGCCCCGATCAGCCAGGGCACCGCCGACACGGCGAACCAGATGAAGATGCGGATGGCGCGGCGCCGGGTCTGCGGGTGGCGGCGGACCGCCGGCATGAGGAACAGGCCGCGTCCGAGATGGATCGCCACGTACGTGCCGGCGAAGACCAGCCCACGGGCGCCGAACGCCTCCGGAATGGCGGTGGTCATCAGCAGCGCGCCGAACATCACCGCCACGATGAGGAGCTTGATCTCACCGCGCTGCGGATCGTAGAGGTCGGTGACCAGCGTGGTGATCGCCCAGGTCCACCAGATCGCCATCAGCATGACCAGCGACTGGGCGGCCCGCTCCCAACTGACCTCGCCCATCAGGTTGCGCGAGATCAGGGCCAGCGCGACCACGTAGACCAGGTCGAAGAACAGCTCCAGCAGGGTCACCCGGCGCGGCGCCTCCGGATCGCGGACCGGCGGCCGCCGGCCGGCGGGCTCCGGTGTTCCGGTGGGCACGAGCTGCTCCTGCGGGCGGGATCGGGCGCGGCGGGCCGTCCGTCCTGGCCCTTCACCGACCGTAGCGACGCCCGTCCGTCTCCGGTCGGCTTTCCGCCATTCCGGGCAGGTGGCCGGGCCCGTCCGGAACGGGACGGCCGGCGGGGACGCGGGTGAACAGGTCGGGCCGGCGGCGACCATCGGTCACCACCGGCCCGGTGCGGGCGCGGACTACTCGCCCGCGGGCAGGACCTGGTCGGCCTCGGCGCGGGCGCCGGCGAGCACCTTCGCCTGCTGCGGCCAGGTGGCCAGCCCGGGCGCGGCCCGCAGGCCGGCGGCCTTCACGGTCTCCCGCAGCGCCGCCTCGTCCAGCTCGGCGAGCTGGCGGTAGGTGCGGATGCCCGCGTCCTGCAACGCGGTGGCCAGCTTCGGCCCGATGCCCTGGATACGCCGGAAGTCGTCCGGCGTCGCACCGTCCGACAGATCGTTCTCGGCCGAGGCCCGCGGCGCCGGCACCACCGCCGGCGCGGTGTCCGATCCGGTCGGTCCGGCCACCGGCTCCACGGCGGCCACGGTGGCGGGTTCCGGCTCGGCGCCGACCGGCTCGGTGACGGCGGGCGACCGCGGGTCGGCGGGTTCGGCGTCGACGCCCACCGGCGCGGGCTCGACGGGCGCGGACTCCGCGACCGGCTCGGGCGCGACCGGGGACGGCTCGGCGCTGATGCCGACCGGCTCGCGGTCCGGTTCCGCCGCGGCGACCGGTTCCGGCGCGGCGACCGGTTCCGGCGCGGCGACCGGCTCGTCGACAGTCACGGGCCCGGCAGCGGGGGTCACGGGCTCCGAGGCGGTCACGGGCTCCGAGGCTTCCGCCGGCTCCGAGGCGGCGGCCGGCTCCGTGGTGGTCGGCGCGGGCTGGTCGGTCACGGCGGCCGGAGCCGGCGTCTCGTCGACCACCGCGGCCGGACGGGGCTCGTCGACGACGGCGGTCACCTCGGGGGCCGGGGTGGCGGCGGCGTCCACAGTGGGCGCGGAGCTGCCGGCGCCGGCCCGACGGCCGCTCACCACCCAGCCGACGACCAGTCCGATGAGCAGGGCCAGGATCACGACCAGCCACTGCCCGAAGCTCGACGGCATGGCCTACCTCCTTCTATGTGCGTGCACGACGGTCACGAGAAAACTCGGGGCAGCTTCGCACACGCGCGCACGGGGCGACAGGCAGGCCGGGGGTCGGGCGTCGACGGTGGGATCGGCCGTGTCGGCCGGTGGTCGGTGGATGACCGAGCGTGTGCCGTCGGCGATGGGGGAGGGCGCCCCGGGACCTGGTGCCGTGCGGGGTCCCGGGGCGCCCCGTCCGTCGCCCGTGGCCGGTCAGCGGATCCGGTCGGGCGTGGGGGTGTCGGCGGCGTCCCAGCTGTAGAAGCAGCCGGCCACGGCGTCCCGGGGGGAGTGCCAGGTCGGCAGGTACGGCGAGGTGTGCGCGGAGAGCCGCTCGTTGACGCGTTCGTAGAGCGGGTGGTCGCGCAGGTCGGCGGCGAGGTCGGGCGCGACGTCGCCGGTCTCCATCAGGTGCACGCACAGGTCGTGCAGGTAGTAGAGGGACCGGTGCCGGATCCCGGTGAGGTGGGGCAGCTCGGTCGCGTCGGACTCGGCGAAGATCTGTGCCACCCGGCCCTGCGACCCGGGCACGATCCGGCTGACCACCAACAGTCGACTCATCGGGACCCCTCTCGCCGCGCTGCTGCTGCGTCCACGGTGCCGGCCCGGCTGTCACCTCGCCGTCACGGCGTACCCCTGGGTATTGATGGCGGTGGTGCGGCGCGTTGCGGGCGGGCGGGGCCGGCGGGCCGGCCGCGGTCGGCCCGCCGTTGCGGCGGTTCCGGCCGGCTGGCCCGACGGATCGGGGCGAGGGTGTCGTCCAGCAGGGCCGTCATCGCCGGGGAGGGTTCCAGGCGCAGTTCGCGCAGGAGCAGGTCCCGGTAGACGTAGAAGGAGTGCACCGCCTCGAACGCGTTGCCCTCGGCCAGGTGGATGCGGACGACCAGGCGGTGCGGGGTCTCCCGCAGCGGCTCGGCCGCCATCGCCTCCAGCGCGGCCTCCAGGGCCTCTCCGTGGCGGCCGGCGGCGAGGTGGTTGCCGGCCAGTTCCTCCAGCATGTGCAGGCGGAGCTGGCGGAGCCGTTCCCGTTCCAGCAGGACCCAGTCGTCGTACCAGCCGGGGAGCAGGTCGTGCCGGCCGGCGCCGGCGGCGCCCCGGGGGGTCGCGCCGTCGCGGACCCGGGCGGCGGTCACCACCAGCTCGTCCACGTCGAGGTGGACGGTGGGTCCGAGGCGTACGGTGTCGCCGCCGGTGCGCAGCGGGCAGCACGGGTCCTGGCGCAGCCGCCACAGGGCGGTCCGCAGGGAGGAGAGCGCCCGTTCCTCGGAGGTCTCGGGCCAGAGCAGCCCGGCGAGGTGGCTGCGGGTGGCGCCGGGGCGCAGCCCGATGAGGGCGATGACCCGTTGCAGGCCCCGGGGCACCACCACGGGCACGCCGTCGTGCAGCAGCTGGAAGCCGCCGAGCAGGTGCAGTGACACCCGGGGGGCGGGGTCGCCCGCCGTCGGCATCCTCGAACCACCGGACACGGCGCACCCCCCTGCACCGGAACATTCGTCCCGACCGTCCTGTGTGTTGCCCGGCTCTGCTCGCCCGCGACCCCGGTGTCGGAACGTTCCGCCTCGGCCGGAGAGGTCCGTCGCGGCCGGGCTGACCGAGACGAAGAATATCAACGCCTGTTACTCTCAGTCAACGGCCCGCAACATCGATGACAGTCCGTAACTGACTCGTAAGTCGCCCGTGATCTGCGAAAAAGTGTCGCCAACGAGAAGCGGAACTCGATCTTCCCATAGGCCACGCACAGTTTGCGTCAACGCAGCGTCACCATGTTTCCGCTCTGCTCGTGCCCGGTTGACGCCCGGGTGACGCCCCCGGCGGCACCGTGAGCCATCCGTGCGGCGCGACCGGTTCGCCGCGCACCGGGACGTACGCAGGGGAGGCCGCGAATGGACCGCTCGCTCATCGTCGCCAAGGTGGTGCCCACCGCCGAGGACCGGGTCGCCGAGATCTTCGCCGAGTCCGACGCGACCGAACTGCCCGGCCTGGTCGGCGTGCGGCACCGCTCCCTCTACCGCCTGCACGACCTCTACGTCCACCTGCTGGAGACGGAGTCGCCGGCGCAGGGCGCGGTCGAGGACGCGCGGGGGCATCCCGAGTTCGTCCGGATCAGCGAGCGGCTGCGGCCGTACATCTCGCCGTACCTGCCGACCTGGCGCTCGCCGCGCGACGCCATGGCGCACTGCTTCTACCGGTACGACGCCCCGGGTCACCAGGCCCACCGGTACGACGCCGCCGGGCGGCGGCCGTGACCACCACGGCACCCCGGGACGAGCAGCTCTGGTCGCGGTGCGACGGCTGCGCCTCGCTGCTCTACCGCAAGCGGCTGCGCCGCAACCTGGACGTCTGCCCGGAGTGCGGCTCGCACACCCGGCTGGACGCGCCGGACCGGGTGGCGCAGCTGGTCGACCCGGACTCGTTCACCCCGCTGCCGGACCGGGCGGTACGGGTGGACCCGATCGACTTCGTCGACGCGGTGCCGTACCCGCACCGGCTCGGCGCGGCGCGCGCGGGCACCGGCCTGGACGAGGCGGTGCTCTGCGGCACCGCCCGGCTCGGCGGGCACCCGGTGGCGCTGGCGGTGATGGACTTCCGGTTCCTCGGCGGCAGCCTCGGCTGCGCGGTCGGCGAGCTGATCACCCGCACCGCCGAGCGGGCGCTGGCCGACGGCTGCCCGCTGGTGCTGGTCACCGCGTCCGGCGGGGCGCGGATGCAGGAGGGCGCGCTGTCGCTGATGCAGATGGCCACGGTCAGCCAGGCCCTCGCGGGCCTGCGCGAGGCGGGACTGCTGACGGTCAGCGTGGTCACCGACCCCACGTACGGCGGGGTGGCCGCGTCGTTCGCCACCAACACCGACCTGGTCCTCGCCGAGAGCGGCGCCCGGTTGGGCTTCGCCGGTCCGCGGGTGATCCGCCAGGTCACCGGCGCCGCGTTGCCCGAGGGCTTCCAGACCGCGGAGTATCTGCTGCGCCACGGCCAGGTCGACATGGTGGTGCCCCGGCACGCGCTGCGGGGACGCCTGGCCGCGGTGCTCGCCGCCGCCGACGCCGGCCGGCGACCGCCGGTGACCCGCCCGGCGCAGGCGTCGCCGCCGCGCCCGGCCGCCCCGGCGCCCCGCGACGCCTGGGAGACGGTACGCGTGGCCCGGCACCCCGGCCGGCCGACCACCCTCGACTACCTGGAGACCGCGTTCGACGGCTTCGTCGAGCTGCACGGCGACCGGCTCGGCGCGGACTGCCCGGCGATCGTCGGCGGCATCGCCCGCCTGGACGGCCGGCCGGTGATGGTGATCGGCCACCAGAAGGGACACACCACCGCCGAGCTGGTGGCCCGCAACTTCGGCATGGCCAGCCCGGCCGGGCACCGCAAGGCGTTGCGGCTGGCGCGCCTGGCGGCCCGGCTCCGGCTGCCCGTGGTGACGCTGGTGGACACGCCGGGCGCCGACCCGGGGGTCACCGCCGAGCAGCAGGGCCAGGCGGCGGCGATCGCGGAGAACATCCTCGCGCTGAGCGTCCTGCCCACCCCGGTGGTCGCGGTGGTCACCGGGGAGGGCGGCAGCGGCGGCGCGCTGGCGCTCGCGGTCGCCGACCGGGTGCTCATGCTGGAGCACGCCGTCTACTCGGTGATCAGCCCGGAGGGCTGCGCCGCGATCCTCTGGCCGGACAGCTCCGCCGCGCCGCAGGCCGCCCGGGCACTGCGCCTCACCGGCGCCGACCTGTGCCGCCTCGGCGTGGTCGACGAGCTGGTGCCCGAGCCGTACCCGGCCGCGCACGGCGACCCGGTCGGTGCGGCCGAGCTGCTGGGCCGGGCGGTCGCGGCGAACCTCGCCCCGCTGCTCTCGGTGCCCCCGGCCACGCTGGTACGCCGCCGCCGGCAGCGCTTCCGCCGCTTCGGCGCGGCCCGCTCCACGGCGACCCCGCCGGTCGACGGCCCGGCGGAGGTGGCGTGATGGCGGACGCCGGACCCGAGCAGGTGTTGGACGGGCTGCGCCGGCAGGCCCGCAAGCTGGTCGCCGACCTCGACGGACCGGTGCGCCGGGTGCGGCTGCGCAGCGGCGAGGCGCTGCTGGAAGTCGAGTGGCACGATCCGGTGCCGCCGCCGAGGACGGACGCCGACCCCGCCGCGTCGCCCGTGGGGCCGGCCGCGCAGGCGGCGCCGGCGACCGACCGGGCGACGGTACGGTCCCCGGTGGTCGGCACGTTCTACCGCGCCCCCGAGCCCGGGGCGATGCCGTTCGTCGCGGTCGGCGACCTGGTCCGGCCGGGCCAGGTGATCGGCATCGTCGAGGCCATGAAGCTGATGAACGAGGTGACCGCCGGCCAGGCCGGACGGGTGGCCGAGGTGCTGGTGGAGGACGGCAAGCCCGTCGAGTACGACCAGCCGCTGATCGCCCTGGACCCGGTCACCGGACGGGACGCCTGATGTTCGACAAGGTGCTGATCGCCAACCGCGGCGAGATCGCGTTGCGGGTGCTGCGCGCCTGCCGGGAGATGGGCGTCCGGACGGTGGTGGTGCACTCCAGCGCCGATGCCGACTCGCTGCCGGTGCGGCTGGCCGACGAGGCGGTCCGGATCGGGCCGGCGGCCAGCCGGCGCAGCTACCTCAACGCCGCCGCGATCGTCGAGGCCGCCCGGCAGACCGGCGCGCAGGCCGTCCACCCCGGCTACGGCTTCCTCTCCGAGGACGCCGACTTCGCCGAGATCTGCGCCGAGAACGGGCTGGTCTTCATCGGCCCGCCGCCGCAGGTGATGGCCGCGCTGGCCGACAAGTCCACCGCCCGCGCGTTGATGAGCGGCGCCGGCCTGCCGCTGCCGCCGGGCAGCGTGCGGACGCTGCCGACCGCCGCCGAGGCACAGGAGGTGGCCGCCGAGGTCGGCTACCCGGTCATCGTCAAGGCCGCCGCCGGCGGGGGCGGGCGCGGGATGACGGTGGTGCGCACGGCCGCCGAGCTGCCCCGCGCGTACGCCCGCACCCGCGCCGCCGCGCAGGTCGCGTTCGGCGACGACCGGGTGTACGTCGAGCGGTACCTCGCCGACGCCCGGCACGTGGAGGTGCAGGTGCTCTGCGACGCCCACGGCAACGGCGTCCACCTGGGCACCCGGGACTGCTCGGTGCAGCGCCGGCACCAGAAGCTCATCGAGGAGGCACCCGCGCCCGCGCTGCGACCGGCCACCCTGGACACGCTCGCCGAGGTCGCCCTGCGCGGCGCGCTGTCGGTCGGCTTCACCGGCGCCGGCACGGTCGAGTTCCTGGTGGACGAGGCGGAACGGGCCCACTTCCTGGAGATCAACTGTCGGATCCAGGTGGAGCATCCGGTGACCGAGATGATCACCGGCGTCGACCTGGTCCAGGAACAGTTGCACGTGGCCGCCGGCACGCCGCTGCGTCTGCGGCAGTCCGACGTCCGGCCGCACGGGGTGGCGATCGAGTGCCGGGTCAACGTGGAGGACCCGGACCGCGACTTCGCGCCCGCGCCCGGCCGGCTGGAGCGGTTCCGGCCGCCGGGCGGCCCGTTCACCCGGGTCGACACGCACGGCCACGTCGGCTACCTGGTCAGCCCGCACTACGACTCGCTGCTGGCCAAGGTGGCGGTCTGGGCGCCGGACCGGGACGCCGCGCTGGACCGGCTCGACCGGGCGCTGGCCGAGTTCGACGTGGCCGGCCCGGGGGTGCGCACCACCATCCCGTTCGCCCGGCGGGTGCTGCGCGATCCCGCGTTCCGGGCCGCCCGGCACACCACCGGCCTGGTCGAACGCCTGCTCGCCCCGGCCGCTGACGCCGCCGCCGACGTCGTGCCCGCCGGGAGCGCCGACGAGGCCGTGCCCGTGGGGAGCGCCGACGCCGCCGGTGGGGTCGACAGCGCGCCGGCCGTCGGTCGGACCGACGGCGCCGTCCACGCCGACGCCGCCCGGCCGAGGCTGCGCTCGGCGGTGCCCGACCCGCGCGCCGAGACCGACCCGGCCGGCCGTACCCCCGTTCCCGCCGCGCCCGCCGCCGGCCCGACCACCTGGAGGAACCGATGACCGTCGCCCCCGACCGCCCGCTCGCCAGCGAGATCACCGACATCCTGGTGACGCACTGCGGCCTGGACCCCGACGCCGCCGCCAGCACCCCGGCCGCGAGCCTGGAGGAGCTGGGCATGGACTCCCTGGCGCTGCTCGAGCTCTCCGCGGTCGTGGCCGACCGGTGGCGGGTGAAGATCCCCGAACAGGCCGGCCAGCTCAGCATCGCCGGCGTCGCCGACCTGGTGGCCCGCAGGGCGGACCCGCCCGGGCACACCGAGAACGCGATCGACATCGACGCACCGCTGCCGTTGGTCTGGGACATCACCAACGACGTGGCCCGGTGGACCGAGCTGTTCACCGAGTACGCGCTGGTGGAGATCCTGCACGCGGAGGGGGACACGGTCCGCTTCCGGCTCACCATGCACCCGGACGAGAACGGCGTGGCGTGGAGCTGGGTCAGCGAGCGCACCGCCGACCCGGCGACCCGGCAGGTGCACGCCCGCCGCGTCGAGACCGGGCCGTTCGAGTACATGCGCATCCACTGGCGGTACGAGGAGGTCGACGGCGGCACCCGGATGACCTGGGTGCAGGACTTCGCGATGAAGCCCACCGCGCCGGTCGACAACGCCGGCATGACCGCACGGATCAACACCAACAGCAAGGTCCAGCTCGCCGTGATCAAGGAGCGGATCGAGCGGGCGCACGCGGGAGGCGCGCGATGACCGACATCACCACCGCCCGGGTATCCGTCCACGACGTGTCCGCCGACCGCCGTCGCGGCGGGGAGCTGCGGGTGCTGCTCGGCCCGAAGACCGTCGGCAGCACCTCCGGCTTCATGGGCGTGGCCGCGCTCGCGCCGGGGGAGCGGATCGCCGAGCACTACCATCCGTACAGCGAGGAGTTCCTCTACGTGGCGCGTGGCGCGATCACCGTCGACCTGGACGACGTCGAGGTGCCGCTGGCCGCCGGGGAGGCGCTCTACGTGCCGAAGTACGTGCGGCACCGGCTGCGCAACACCGGCGACGAGCCCGCCGAGGTGGTCTTCCACCTGGGGCCGCTCGCGCCCCGACCGGAACTCGGCCACGTCGACACCGAGAGCGCCGCCCCCCCACCACCGCGGGAGCCGTCGTGACCGGCCGGCGTACCGTGGTCACCGGCGTCGGCGTGGTCGCGCCCGGCGGCGCCACCCGGGACCGCTTCTGGAAGACCATCACCGAGGGGCGGACCGCCACCCGGCGGATCAGCTTCTTCGACCCGTCGCCGTTCCGCTCGCAGATCGCCGCCGAGTGCGACTTCGACCCGGACGCCGCCGGGATCACGCTGGCCGAGCGGCAGCGCGCCGACCGGTACGTGCAGTTCGCGCTCGCCTGCTCCGCCGAGGCGCTCGCGGACAGCGGGTTGACGCTCACCGACGCCGAGCGGGAGCGGGCCGGCGTGGTGCTCGGCACCGCCGTCGGCGGCACCATGGCCCTGGAGCAGGAGTACGTCCGGGTCAGCGACTCCGGCCGGCACTGGCTGGTCGACCACGCCCTCGGCGGGCCGTACCTCTACCAGGCGCTGGTGCCCAGCAGCCTGGCCGCCGACGTGGCCTGCCGGCACGGGCTGCACGGCCCGGCCCAGGTGGTCTCCACCGGCTGCACCTCCGGCATCGACGCGATCGGGTACGCCCACCAGCTCGTCGCCGACGGCGAGGCCGACGTGGTGCTCGCCGGGGCCGCCGACTCGCCGATCTCCCCGGTCACCGTCGCCTCGTTCGACGCGATCGGCGCGACCAGCCCGGACAACGACGACCCGGAGCACGCGTCCCGGCCGTTCGACGCCGACCGGCACGGGTTCGTCCTCGCCGAGGGCGCGGCGGTGCTGGTGCTGGAGGAGGCCGAGCACGCCCGCCGCCGGGGCGCGCACGTCTACTGCGAGGTCGCCGGCTACGCCAGCCGCAGCAACGGTTTCCACATGACCGGCCTGCGTCCGGACGGCGCCGAGATGGCGGTGGCCATCACCGACGCGCTGCGCCAGGCCCGGCTCGCCCCCTCGGCCGTGTCGTACGTCAGCGCGCACGGCTCCGGCACCCGGCAGAACGACCGGCACGAGACGGCGGCGTTCAAGCGGGCGCTCGGCCCGGCCGCGTACCGGGTGCCGATCAGCTCGATCAAGTCGATGGTCGGGCACTCGCTCGGCGCGATCGGCTCGATCGAGATGGCCGCCTGTGCGCTGGCCATCGAGTACGGCGTGGTTCCGCCGACCGCCAACTGGGCCACCCGCGACCCGGAGTGCGACCTGGACTACGTGCCGAACGAGGCCCGGGAGGTGCCGGTGGACGTGGCGTTGTCGGTGGGCAGCGGCTTCGGCGGCTTCCAGTCCGCGATGGTGTTCCGCCGGCTTGCGGTGACCCAGTCATGACGGCGCGGGCGGTGGTGACCGGCATCGGCGTGGTTGCGCCGAGCGGCGTCGGCACGGACGCGCACTGGTCCACCGTGCTGGCCGGCACCCGGCGCACCGGCCCGATCACGCTGTTCGACCCGGCGCGCTACCCGACCCGGGTGGCCGGCGAGGTGGCCGACTTCGACCCGGCCGGGTTCACCGACCCCCGGCAGCGGGTGCAGACCGACCGCTGGACCCACCTCGGCTTCGCCGCCACCCGGCTGGCGCTGGCCGACGCCGGCCTGCCCGAGGTGTCACCCGACCCGTACGGCTGGGCGGTCACGCTGGCCAGCTCGTCCGGCGGGAACCTGTTCGGGCAGCGGGAGCTGCAACGGCTCTGGGGCGGCCCGACCCGCACGGTCGGGGCGTACCAGTCGATCGCCTGGTTCTACGCGGCCAGCGTCGGGCAGCTGTCGATCCGGCACCAGTTCAAGGGGCCGTCCGGGGTCACCGTGTCCGAGTCGGCCGGCGGGCTGGACAGCCTGGCGCACGCGGTGCGCACCATCCGCCGGGGCACGCCGGTGGTCGTCGCCGGGGCGACCGAGTGCCCGCTGAGCCCGTACGCGCTCGCCTGCCAACTGCGCTCCGGCCTGCTCAGCGACGTCGCCGACCCGGAGCGCGCGTACCGGCCGTTCGACGCCGCGGCCAGCGGGTACGTGCCGGCCGAGGGCGGCGCGGTGTTCGTGGTGGAGGAGCTGGGGCACGCGCTGGGCCGGGGCGCGCGGATCTACGGGGAGATCACCGGCTGGGCGGCCACCCACGATGCCGCCCCCACCGACCCGGAGGCCGGACCCGACCCGACCCACTACGCCCGGGCGCTGCGCCTGGCCCTGGACCGGGCCGCGGTCCGTCCGCACGACGTGGACGTGATCTGGCCGGACGCGCTCGGTGTGCCGGCGTACGACCGGGCCGAGGCGAGCGCGCTGCGGGCCGTGTTCGGCGACCGGACCCCGCCGGTGACCACGCAGAAGCCGTTGACCGGCCGGGCCCACCAGGGCGGGTCGGCGCTGGACGCGGCCACCGCGCTGCTGGCGTTCCAGCGGGGCGTGCTGCCCGTCTCCGCCGGCCCGGACGACCCGGCGCCCGGGTGCGAGCTGACCTTCCTGCGCGAGCCCCGCCGGCCGCGCAGCCGGATCGCGCTGGTCGGCGCGCGCGGCTTCGACGGGTTCAACAGCGCGCTGGTGCTGCGCGGCGCCGCGCCCCCGCCGACCGGGGAGGGCTGACCGGGCAGTCCGGTCCGGTGTGCCGGGTCACGACGGCCGCGCCGCCAGGTAGGCCGTCTTGGCGTCGCCGGAGAACCCGCAGGCCCGGTAGAAGGCGTGGGTCACGGGCCGGCGTGACCCGGTCATGAGCATCGCCTTGTAACAACCGGCGTCCCAGGCGGCCTGGAGCGTGCCGGCCATGATCCGCTTGCCCAGACCGGTGCCGCGCCGCGACTCGTCGACGACGACGTTCTCGATGACCGCGTAGGGGGACGCCGATCGGCTGATGTTCGGGATCACGTTGAGGTACGTGGTGGCGACGACGGCACCGTCCAGGTCGAGCACGAACAGGTGCAGCCCCGCGGTGGCCAGGATCCGCGCGAAGGCCCGCGCGTCGGAGCCGTCGGTCAGGTGCGGGTCGTCGGGGTTCAACTGCCGGTAGAGGCGGACGATCTGCGCGAAGTCGCTGTGCCGGGCCACACGGAACATGCCCCGAGCGTAGCCATCGGCCGGACCGCGACGCACTGCGCGCAGCACAGCGTCGGGCGGCCGGCGGGCTACCTTGCCGGCGTGCGTCCGATCCTGCCTGTCCGATCGATCCTGGGCAATCCACCAGCCGCTGTTTTGGATCTAGCCATTTGCATCTGGCGATGCCGAGAAGGGCCGCCGTAGGGTTCCGTCAGCACCCCGAAAGACGTACCCGGTGGGCGGATCCGCCCACATCGAGGCTGGGCGGTGGCCGGTCGTGAGTGCACATCCCGTGGCGGACGATCCCGCGTCGACGACGGTGGACTGGGTGGACGACATCCTGTTCACCGGCCGCGACACCGACGTGTGTCTCCGCCTGCCGGAGCCGGTCGACAAGGGCACGCTGCGTCGCCTCGTCGGCGAGGCGCAGGCCCGCCTGACCGGGGCCGGGCTGCGTCCGGGCGGCGCCGCGGCGCTGCGCCTGCCGCCCTCCCTGGCGTACGTGGCGCACCTGCTGGCCACCTGGCGCGCCGGCGGCCAGGCTGTGCTGCTCGACCACCGGCTCACCGACCACGAGGTCGACCGGGCCCTGCGCCGGCTCACCCCGCAGGTGGTGGTCGCGCCGGTCCGCACCGGCGGCGGCGCGCTGCGCGTCTTCGTCGACGTCACCGCCGGCGTCACGTCCTACTCCGACCGTCCCGCCGGCAGCCCGCACGCGGTGATCCAGCTCAGCTCCGGCTCCACCGGCCCGTCCAAGGTGATCGGCCGCACCGCCGCCGACCTGGTCGCCGAGGTGCGCCGCTACACCCGGATCGACGGCGTCGCGCTGCCCGGCGAACGGATCATCCTGCTGCCGTCCATGGTGCACGTGCTCGGCCTGGTCGGCGGCCTGCTCTACGGCCTGCACGCCGGGGTCGAGCTGTGCCCGCCGGAGCGGCTCGGCGGCGACGCGATCCTCGCCGCGGTCGCCGCCCAGGACACCCCGGCCACCGTGCTCGGCGTGCCGTTCCACATCGGACTGCTCGCCTCCACCGTGCCCACCGGCCCGCTGCCGCAGCTGCGTCGCATGACCACCGGCGGCGAACTGGTCCCGGCCGCGGTCGCCCGGGCCTTCACCGACCGGTACGGCGTCCCCCTGGGCAACATGTACGGGATGACCGAGGTCGGGGTCATCGGCACCGACCTGTACGGCGCGCACCGCCCCGCCGTCGCCCCCGCCCCCGGCATCGAGGTGCGGGAACGCGACGGCGAGCTGTGGGTCAGCTGCCCGGCCAACCCGTACGTCGGGCTCGCCGACCCGACCCGCTGGGCCGACGGCTGGCTGCACACCCGCGACGCCGGCGCGGTCGACCCCGGGACCGGGCTGGTCACCGTGCGGGGGCGGCTCGACTCGCAGGTGTCGGTCGGCGGCCTCAAGGTCGACCTCACCGAGGTGGAGGCCACCGTGGCCGGGCTGCCCGGCGTCACCGCCGCCGTGGTGGTCTGGGACGACGGGATCAGCGCCTACGTGCAGACCGACGGCACACCCACCGAGGAGACGCTGGACATCCTGCTCGCCGAGCGGCTGGCCGGGTTCAAGCGGCCCCGCACGCTGCACCTGCTCGAACAACTGCCCCGCACCACCACCGGGAAGCTGGTCCGCGCGGTGCCGGCCCTGCGGGAGGCGGCGTCGTGACCGGCCCGCTAGGCGAGCACCACCCCGACCGGCCCGGCGGCGCCGAGCACCGCGACCGCGAGCACCAGATCGTCCCCACCGGCGGGATGACCGACGCGCGCGTCCGGACGCCCGGGGACCGGCCACAGCTCGCCGCCGCCGTGCGGGGGCGGCATCCGGCGGCGCAGCCCGCCGCCGCGCAGCCCCCGACCGAGCGCCTTGCCGACCGCCTCCTTCGCCGTCCACAGGCGCAGGAAGTCCAGCTCCCGCCCGGTCTCGTCACGGGCCGCCAGCCAGTCCGCCTCGTCCGGGGCGTACCAGCGGCGGGCCAGGGACGTGGCGGGCAGCGGACGGCGCCGCTCCACGTCCACCCCGACCGGGCCGGCCGCCCGGGCGGCCACCACGACCACCCCGTCGACGTGGCTGACGCTGACCGGCAGCGTCCGCCCGTCGTCGGCGCGCACCTCCGGGCGCCCGCCGGGCCTCCGGTCCACCCCGATCCCCGCCTCGGGCCGGCCGAGCAACGCGCCACCCGCGCGCCTGAGCAGCCGCCGCGTCAGCTCCCGCTGGTCGCCGGTGGCACGGCCGGTCCACACGTACACGGTGTCCCGACCGGGCACCGGTAGCTGGTTCACGGAAAGAGGTTAACCCCATGCGCGACGAGGTCCGCACCTTCGTCATCGAGCAACTGGCCGACATGAACTACGACGTCGAGGACCTCGACGACGACACCACCCTGGGCCCCTCCGGCGTCGACCTGGAGTCGCTGGCCCTGGCCGACCTCGCGGTCCGGGTCGAGGACCGCTACGGCCTGAAGTTCGCCGACGACGAGTCGGAGAAGCTGGCCCTGATGACGGTCGGCGAGTTCACCACCATGGTGGCCGACCGCGCGGCCGCCGACGGCGACGACTCCTGATGTCCGGTCGGCCCGACCTGGGGCGAGCTGACCTGGTGAGCATGCTCGCCGAACTGACCGCGAAACCCGTCGACCGGGTGCCCGACCGGATCGGCTCGATGGAGCTGGCCTGGCTGGTCCACCTCGTCGAGCAGCGCTACGACCGCCGGCTGGAGCTGAGCGACGACCAGCTCGCCGGCATCCGCACCGTCGACGACGCGTTGGCGATGTTCCGCAGCTCGCTGACCGCTCCCGCAGATGGCTGAGCGGGAGACCGTACGGATCACCGGCACGCACGCGCTCAGCGCCCTCGGCAGGGGCGCCGACGCGCTGCTGTCCGGGGTGCTCTCCGGCGCCCCGGCGTTCGGGCCGGTGCGCCGCTTCGACACCACCGGCCGCCGGGTCACCGTGGCGGCCACCCTGCCGGAGGTCGGCACGCTCGCCGCCGAACTCACCGACGCGATCGACGCCGCCGCCCGGGCCGCCGGGCTGGGCCGGGCCGACCGGGCCGGGTCCGCCCTGTTCCTGGCCACCCACGGCGGGCCGCACTCGCTGCCCGTACCCCTGGGGCGGGACGAGCCGACGGTGCCGGCGCTCGCCGGTCACCTGGCCGCCCACTGCGGGCTCGGCGGGCCCACCCGGATCTACACCACCGCCTGCGTCTCGGCCAGCACCGCGGTCGCCGACGCGGCCACGCTGATCCACCGCGGCGACCTGGACCGGGTCGTGGTCGCGGCCGGCTACCTGGTCGAACCCGACCAGTACGCGCTCTTCGACGCCGGCCGGGCGCTCGCCGCCGACGGCGCGGTCCGGCCGTTCAGCGCCGGCCGCACGGGGCTGCTGCTCGGCGACGGGGTGGCCGCGGTGGTGCTGGAGTCGGCGGGCGCCGCGGCCCGGCGGGACGCCGAGACGCTCGCGACGGTGGCCGGGTGGGGCCGGGCGGGGGACGCGTACCACCCGTGCCAGCCGCATCCGGACGGGACCGGGCTGGCCCGGGCGGTCGAGGCGGCGCTGCGCCGGGGCGGGCTGCCCCCGGACGCGGTCGGCTACGTCAACGCCAACGCCACCGGCACCCCGTTCAGCGACGCCTCCGAGGCGGCGGCGCTGACCCGGGTGTTCGGCGCGGACGCCGGCCGGCTGCCGGTCAGCTCCACCAAGTCGGTGCACGGGCACGCGCTGGAGGCGTCCGGTCTGCTGGAACTGCTGGTCACCGTGCTGGCCCTGCGGCACGGCAAGCTGCCGGTCACCGCCGGCTGGCTCGGCCGCGACCCGCAGTGCCCGCTGGACGTCATCCGCGACGCACCCCGCCCCGCGCGTACCGCACACGCCCTGACCCTCAACGCCGCCTTCGGCGGCGCCAACACGGCCCTCCTGGTGAGCACCTCATGACCGCCCCCACTCCCACCCCCCACCCTGGCTCCCCGCGATCTTGCACTTCCGGCCCCGGCGAAACGGGCACAACGCCCGCCGAGGGGGCACCAACCGCAAGATCGCGCAACGACGGGGTGGTGGTGCTCGCGGAGGCGCGGTGGCCCGAGGCGGGGGACGGGGGTGCGGGGCCGGCGGGGGTGCCGGGGTTCGTGCACTCGCCGTTCGCGCCGCTGGTGGCGGCGGTGGCCGAGCGGTGCCTCGCGCGGCGGTACGGGGACGGGCCGCTGCCACCGGGCAACCGGACGGCGGTGGTGCTGGTCAGCACCGGCGGGGACTCCGCCAGCGCGGCGCACGTGCGCGCCACGGTGGCCGCCGGTGGGCGGGTCGGGCCGCTGTTCTTCTTCCAGTCGGTGCCGAACAGCGTGGCCGGGCACGTCGCGGTGCGCCGGGGACTGGACGGGCCGGTGGTGTGCCTGAGCCCCACGGGGGACCCACGGGCCGCGGGTGAGGCCGAGGCGGACCTGCTGCTGCACGACGGCGACGCCGCGCAGGCGTTGCTGATCCTGATCGAACTGGCACCGGACGGCACGTCGGGCGAGGCGACCGCGGTGCTGCTGGGGGAGGAGACACGTCAATGAGGACGAAGGGACTGCGCGGCGCGCTCGCGGCCGACGCCGAGCTGGGCGCGGGCAACGTGCTCGCCCGGGTGCTGGCCCACGGCGCCGACCCGGACGGCCCGGGGCTCACGTTCGACACCGAGGTGGACGGCCACCCGGCCGAGACCCCGCTGACCCTGGGCCAGCTCGACCGGATGGTCGCCGCCCGGGCGGCCTGGCTGCACGAGCGCGGGGTGACGCCACGCGACCCGGTCGCCGTCTGGGCCGGCACCGCCGCCGACATGGTGCTGTCGTTCCTGGCGCTGACCCGTCTCGGCGCGATCCCCGCGCTGATGAACGGCAGGCTGCGCCCGGAGATCGCCGCCGAGTACATCCGCCGGCTGCGGGCCGCCGGGGTGCTCGCCGACGCCGAACGGGCCACCGCCCTGGCCGGCCACGACCTGGGCGCACCGATGCTCGGCGAGCCGGCGCGGGCCGGCGCCGGCGACCCGGCCGCCGCGCCCGCGCACTACCGGCACCACCCGGACGACCCGATCGTGATCACCCACACCTCCGGCACCACCGGCGTGCCGAAGGCGGTGCTGCACTCGCACGCCAGCCTGTTCGCCGCCACCCGGCACCTGCTGTCCATGCCGCAGGCGCAGGGCACCACCCGCATCCTCAACGCGTTGCCCGCCCCGCACACCGCCACCGTGCTCATGGTCAACCAGGCGCTGGGCAACCGGGCCCAGATGTACCTGCTGTCCGAGCAGGGCGGCGAACGGGTGCTGGACGCGATCCAACGCTGGCGGCCCGACGGCGTGTTCGGGTTCTCCGTCACCTGGGCCGAGCTGGCCCGCTTCGACCTGTCCGGCTACGACCTGGACTCGGTGCGGCTGTGGTTCAACACCGGCGACTGCTCGCACGAGCCGCACGTACGGCGGCTGGTCGCGGTCGGCTCGCGGGACGTGGTCACCCGCGAGGGCGTGACCCGGGTGCCCGGGTCGGTCTTCATCGACGGGCTCGGCTCCAGCGAGATGGGGCACTCCATGTTCCACGTCACGCACACCGTCGACACCAACCGGTACGGGCGCTGCGTCGGCCGGCCGTACCGGTTCACGACGGTGGCCGTGCTCGACGCCGAGGGCAACGAACTGCCCGCCGGTCAGGTCGGCTGGCTGGGCATCGACTCGCCGTCGCTGTTCCGCGGCTACTGGAACGATTCGGTCACCACCTACCGGTTCCGGCTGCGCGGCTGGTACCTCACCGGCGACCTGGTGTACGCCGACGACGACGGCCGCTACTACCACCTGGACCGGGCGGTCGACTCGGTCGAGGTCGGCGACGGGAAACGGTTCTTCACGGCGCTGTCCGAGGAGCGGATCCTCGCCGCCTGCGCCGACGTCACCGACTGCACGGTGGTGATCGTCAAGGCGGACGACGGCACGGTCACCACCGACGTGCTGCTGGAGTTGGCCGCCGGGGCCGACCCGGACGCGGACCGCACCGCGCGGATCCGCGCCGCGCTCGGCCCGGACGTGGCCGCCACGCTGCGCCGGGTGGTGCCGGTCCGCGCCGACGACATCCCGGTCACCGTCACCGGCAAGGTCCGCAAGGTGGCGCTGCGGGAGCGCTACCTGACCCAGGCCCCGTCGTGACCGCGCTGATCACCGGCATGGGGCTGTTCACCCCGGCCGGGCGGGGCGTCGAGGAGACGTTCGCGGGGCTGCTGTCCGGCCGCTCCGGGCTGCGTCGCCCACCCGAGGGCCACCCGGCGCGGGACAGCCTGGAGGTCGCCGGGGTGCTGCCGGAGATCGACCCGCGCACCGTCGCGTCCGGGCCGGAGACCAGGGTGCTCGACCGGATCGTGCTGCTCGCCCTGATCACCGCGGCCGAGGCGCTCGCCGACGCCGGCATCGAGGTGGGGCGCGACGTCGACCCGGACCGGATCGGGGTGATCATCGGCGGTGTCGGCGGGATGTCCACCCTGGAGAGCCAGGTCCTGGCCCGGGCCGCGCGCGGCCGGGCGGCGGTCAGCCCGTACCTGCTCACCGGGATCCTGCCGAACATGCCCTCGGCCCGCGTCGCGATCGCGCACGGCATCCGCGGCTACAGCTCGGCGGTGGGCACGGCCTGCGCCTCCGGCGCCCAGGCCGTCGCCGACGGGGTACGCCTCATCCGCGCCGGCGAGGCCGACGTGGTGGTGTGCGGGGCGAGCGAGGCGCCGCTGTTCGGCACGTTCGCCGACACGTTCGGCAACGCCCGGGCGCTGGCCCGCGGCTGGGACGAACCCACCGAGGCGAGCCGGCCGTTCGACAAGCGGCGCAACGGGTTCGTGCTGGCCGAGGGCGCGGCGCTGCTGGTGCTCGAACGGGCCGGGCACGCCGCCGCCCGGGGCGCGACCGGCTACGCCGAGGTCGCCGGCTACGGGGTGAACACCGACGCCTACCACCCGACCGCGCCCCGGCCCGACGGCGCGGGCGCCGCCGCGTGCATGCGTCGGGCGCTGGCCGGCGCCGGTGTCGGGCCGGACGACGTCGGTTACGTCAACGCCCACGGCACCGGCACGAAACGCGGAGACGTCGCCGAGACCACCGCGCTGGCCGAGGTGTTCGGCGTCGGCGCGGTGGCGGTCAGCTCCACCAAGGCGCTCACCGGACACCTGCTCGGCGCCTCCGGGGTGCTGGAGGCCGCGGTCACCGCGCTGGCGCTCGGGCGCGGCCTGCTGCCGCCCACCTACCACCTGGACGACCCGGACCCGGAGTGCGAGGCGGACCACGTCCGCGCCGCGCCCCGGCCCACCCGGACCGACCACGCGCTGACGAACTCGTTCGGGTTCGGCGGCCAGAACGTCAGCCTGCTGCTGCGCCGGCTCCCGGAGCCGGCCCGCCGGGCCGCCACCCCGGTCGCCGCCGGCTGACCGTACTCCATCCCGGGCGTCCGCCCGGGTCGTGATCACGGGGGGAACAGGGGGAAACCCGTCCATGCACATCAACGGCATCGACCATCTCGAACTGTACGTGGGGGACGCCCGGCAGGCGGCCTTCTACTTCGACACCGCGGTCGGGTTCCGGCTGCGCGGTCAGGGCGGACCGGAGACCGGGCTGGCCGGGCAGCGTTCGCTGCTGCTGGCCCAGGCCGGCATCCGGCTGCTGCTGACCACCGGCCTGTCCGCCGAGCACCCGGCCGCCACCTACGTGCACCGGCACGGCGACGGCATCGCGGTGGTCGCGCTGGCCGTCGACGACGCCGCCGGGGCGTACGCGGAGCTGGTGGCCCGGGGTGCGACCGGGGTGACGCCACCGCGGACCTTCACCGACGGGAACGCCGAGGTGGTGCTCGCCGAGGTCGGCGGCTTCGGCGACGTGCTGCACCGGCTCGTCGAGCGGCGCGGTGACCACGACGTGTTCCTGCCCGGCGCGATCGAGCCGGTGGCCGCCCCGGACGGCGACGCGCTGCTGGCCGAGGTCGACCACCTGGCGGTCTGCGTGCCACCCGGGCAGCTCGACGAGACGGTCGCGCACTACGAGAAGGTGTTCGGCTTCGCCGAGATCTTCACCGAACACATCGAGGTCGCCGGCCAGGCGATGAACTCCAAGGTGGTGCAGAGCCCGTCCGGGCAGGTCACCTTCGTGCTGCTGGAGCCGGACACGGGTGCCCGGGCCGGGCAGATCGAGGACTTCCTGCGCTGGCACGCCGGCGCCGGGGTGCAGCACCTGGGGCTGCGCACCGACGACATCGTCACCGCGGTCGGCGCGCTCGCCGGCCGGGGGGTGCGGTTCGCCCGCACGCCCGGCGCCTACTACGACCACCTGGAACAGCGGGTCGGTCGGCTGGACGCGCCGGTGGACCGGCTGCGGGAGCTGAGCATCCTGGTCGACTCCGACCACGACGGGCAGCTCCTGCAGATCTTCACCGAGTCGATGCACGTGCGCCGCACCCTCTTCCTCGAACTCATCGAGCGGCGCGGGGCGCGCACCTTCGGCAGCGGCAACATCAAGGCGCTCTACGAGGCCAAGGAACGCGAACTGACCGCGGCGGGGGCGATCCCCGCCGCCGCGGCCGGAGGAGGGGTTGGAGCATGACCACCATCGATCCCGGGTTGACCGCCGAGGAGGAGGCGTTGCTGCCCTCCGACGACGACGTCCGGCACTACGCCGAGCACGGCTGGTACCTGTCGAAGAAGCTGCTCACCGACGACGAGGTGGACGAGCTGGTCGCCGCCACCGACCGCTACTACGCCGGGGAACGCGACCGGCGGCTGCCGGTGCGCCCGCCGAAGCTCGCCTACTGGGAGCCGTCGAAGGGCGACGTGCAACGGCACAACGACTACGTGCACCACGAGCACGACGGCATCGCCCGGATCCTGCGCAAGCCGCTGATCGGGGCGGTCGCCGCCCGGCTCGCGCGGGCTTCCGAGATCCGGATCTTCCAGTCGACGCTGATCTGGAAGCCGCCGATCGCCGGCGAGCCGTCCAACATCGTGCCCTGGCACTTCGACAAGCACTACTGGGCGTCCTCGTCGTCGGAGCACATGCTCACCGCGTTCATCCCGTTCCACGACTGCGGCGAGGAGATGGGCACCATCACCATGGTCGACGGCTCGCACCGCTGGCGGGAGATCGGCGCCGACGACACCGTGGTCCGGCACTTCGCCGACCGGGACCGCGGCCAGCTCGAGGCGATGCTCGCCGAGAACGCGGCCCACAACCACGCCGAGATCCGCAAGATCCCGATGGTGATCCCCAAGGGACACATGAGCTTCCACCACTGCCGCACCTACCACGGAAGCGGCGCGAACGTCAGCGGGCGGCCCCGGCGGGCGATCTCGCTGCACCTGCAGGACGGCGACAACGCCTGGCGGGAGTATCCGCTCTCCGACGGCACGCTCGCCGCGTACAACCACGACGTGCTGGTCCGCCGCACCCACGAGGGGCGGCCGGACTACGCGGACCCCGATTACTGCCCGGTCATCTGGCGCGACCGCGCCCAGCAGGGAGGCTGACAATGTCACGGTACGACTGGGGTAGGACGCACCCGGGCATCGAGCGGCTGGAGCGGGCGGTGACCGAGCGCCGCGACGTGGTGGTCAAGCACCCGCTCTACGCCAACCTGGACACCCACGACGCGCTCGTCACGTTCATGGAGCACCACGTCTTCGCGGTCTGGGACTTCATGTCCCTGCTGAAGTCCTTGCAGCGCCAGCTGACCTGCGTCACCGTGCCGTGGATCCCGACCGGCCCGACCGGCAGCCGCCGCCTGATCAACGATATCGTCATGGTCGAGGAGAGCGACGAGCTGGGCGAGGGCTACATCAGCCACTTCGAGCTGTACGTGCGGGGCATGACCGAGGCCGGCGCGGACACCACGGCGGTGGAGAAGCTGGTCGACCTGCTGCGGGCCGGCCGGCCGGTGACCGAGGCGCTCGGCGCGGCCGGCGTGCCGGCCCCGTCGGCGGCGTTCGCCGGCACCACCTGGCGGATCATCGAGACCACCCCGGTGCACTGCCAGGCGGCCGCGTTCGCGTTCGGCCGGGAGGACCTCATCCCGGAGATGTTCACCCAGGTCGTCGCCGTCAACGAGCGCAGCAACCGGCTGAACACGTTCGTCGACTACCTGGAGCGGCACATCGAGGTCGACGGGGAGCAGCACACCCCGATGGCCATGCAGATGCTCGCCGACCTGTGCGGCGACGACGACACGAAGTGGCAGGAGTGCGCGGACACGGTGAACGCCGCGCTGACCGCCCGCGCCCGCCTCTGGGACGACATCCTCGCCGCGATCAAGGAGGGCCGTCCGGCGTGACCGACTCCGACCCGGTCCGGCTCTACCGGACGGTCCGGCTGATCCGCCGCTTCGAGGAGCGGGCGATCGAGCTGGTCGACTCCGGGGAGATCGTCGGCGGCATCCACCCGTACCTCGGGCAGGAGGGGGTGGCCGCCGGGGTCTGCGCGGAGCTCGCCGCCGACGACCTGGTCACCGGTACCCACCGCGGGCACGGGCACGTGCTGGCCAAGGGCGCCGACCCGGCCCGGATGCTGGCCGAGCTGTGCGGCCGGGTCACCGGGCTCAACCGGGGCCGGGGCGGGTCGATGCACGCCGCCGACTTCGGCGTCGGTGTGCTCGGCGCCAACGCCATCGTCGGGGCCGCCGGCGCGATCCTCACCGGTGCGGTGTGGGAGCGCCGGCGGCGCGGCGCCGACATCGTCGGCGCGACGTTCTTCGGCGACGGCGCGGTCAACGAGGGCATGCTGCTGGAGGCGTTCAACCTGGCCGCGCTCTGGCGGGTGCCGGTGCTGTTCGTCTGCGAGAACAACGGCTGGGCCACCACCATGCCGGTCGCCGGCGCGGTCGCCGGCACGATCGGCGGCCGGGCCGCCGCGTTCGGCATGCCGGCGTCCGCCGTCGACGGGCAGGACCCCGAGGCGGTACGCGAGGTCACCGCCGCCGCCGTCGCGCGGATGCGCGCCGGCGGCGGCCCCGAGCTGATCGAGGCGCACACCCACCGGTTCGACGCCCACCACACCTTCGAACACCGGGTACGCCTCGACTACCGCCCGCCCGAGGAGGTGGCGGCCGGGCGCTCCCGGGACCCGGTCGACATCCAGGGCGCCCGGCTGCCCCCGGCGGTACGCGCCGAGGTCGACGCCGCCGTCGAGGCGGTCCTCGACGCGGCCGTCGACTTCGCGCTGGCCGGACCGCACCCCGACCCGGCGACCGCCCTGGACCACCTGTACGCCAGCGGGCTCACCGCCCGGACCGGAGGTGGCTGATGCCCCGGCTCTCCTACCGCAGGGCGCTCACCCGGGCGCTCGCCGACGAGATGACCCGCGACGAGTCGGTCGTGGTGCTCGGCGAGGACATCCGGGTGGCCGCCGCCAACGTCACCACCGGCCTGCTCAAGAGGTTCGGCCCGGACCGGGTCCGCGACACCCCGCTGTCCGAGCAGGCGTTCACCAGCTTCGCCACCGGCGCGGCGCTGGCCGGGGCCCGCCCGGTGGTGGAGTTCCAGATCCCGTCGTTGCTGTTCCTGGTCTTCGAGCAGATCGTCAACCACGCGCACAAGTTCCCGCTGATGACCGGCGGCCAGTGCGCGGTGCCGGTCACCTACCTGGTGCCCGGCTCCGGCTCCCGCACCGGCTGGGCCGGGCAGCACTCCGACCACCCGTACGCGCTGTTCGCCCACGTCGGGGTGACCACCGTGGTGCCGGCCACCCCGGCCGACGCGTACGGGCTGCTGGTCTCCGCGATCCGCTGCGACGACCCGGTGGTGGTCTTCGCGCCGGCCGGCGCGCTCGACCTGCGGGCGGACGTCACCGACCTCGTGCCGGTGCCGTTGGGCCGTGGCGTGGTCCGCCGGCCGGGTGACGACGTCACCGTGGTCGCCGTCGGGCACCTGGTGCACGACGCGCTCGCGGTCGCCGACGAGCTGGCCGACCAGGCGTCGGTGGAGGTCTTCGACCCCCGCACGCTGTACCCGTTCGACTGGGACGGGCTGGTGGACTCGGTGACCCGTACCGGGCGACTCGTCGTGGTCGACGACGGCAACCGGTCCTGCGGCATCGCCGGGGAGATCATCGCGACCGTGGTCGAGCGGGTCCGACTGGCCGCGCCACCCCGGCGCGTCACCCGGCCCGACGGTGCCGTGCTGCCGTTCGCGCCGGCCCTGGACCGGGCCGTGCAGCCCGGCCGGGACCAGCTCGCCGCCGCCATCCAACTGACCCTCAAGGACGGATGAACCATGGACCCGAACTACCCGTGGCCGCCGCTCGGCCAGGCGTGGACCGACCTGCCCGAGTCCACCCGCGCGGCGATGGTGGCGGCCGGCGCCGAGACGTGGGAGAAGATCTTCCACGGTCGGGCCACCTACAACAGGCAGTGGCGGCTGGCCCGCCCGCCGGTGCTCACCGCGGACGCGTTCGGCGAGCTGAACGAGGTCTGCGACCGGATCGCCCAGCTCATCCTGGAGGCGTGCCGGCGCCGCGCCGGCACCGCCGGTGAGCTGCGCCGGCTGCTCGACGTGCCGGAGGGGGAGACCCGCCTGCTCGACCCGGACGAGGCGCTGCACGACGGGCTGCTCGCCGCGTACCGCCCGGACGTGCTCTTCTCCGGCGGCGTGCCGTGCATCGTGGAGTACAACATCGACAGCAGCCTCGGCGGCGGCTTCGACGCCGACACGGTGATCCAGCGCTACGCGGAGCTGTACCGCTCGCGCGACCTGCTCGACGGCCTGCGGCCCGCGCCGTCCCTGCTGGACCAGCGGTTCGTGGCGATCCGGGACACGCTCGGCCTGCCCGAGGGCGCCCGGGTGGCGCTGCTGATGGACTTCGAGGCGGACTATCCCGGGCTGGACGACCCGGAGACGTTCATCCGTATCCTCTCGCCGCTGGTCGACCAGGCCCGGCCGTTCGGCATCGACCTGGTCATCGCCCCGCTCGCCACCGCCACGCTGGACGAGGAGAGTCGGCTCGTCGTCGGCGGCGCGCCGGTGGACGCGCTGTTCCGGTTGTTCGTGCCGAACCGGGTCACGCCCAGCGCCGGCCTGGACGCGGTGGCCGGCGCGCTGGCCGCCGGGACACTGCCGATGTTCGTCAGCAGCGCGGCCTGGCTGCTCAGCAACAAGCTCAACTACGCCTGGCTCTGGGCCGACCTCGACCTGCTGCCGGAGCCGGACCGGGCGCTGATCCGCCGTTACGTGCCGCACACCGTCGCGCTCACCGCCGACCAGCTCGACCGGGCGCTGGCCGGGCAGGCCGACCTGGTCGCCAAGCCGGCCGGCGGCTCGGCCGGGCACGGGGTGCTGATCGGCCGGGAGATGAGCGCGGTGGCCTGGGAGGACGGGGTGCGCGCCGCGATCGACGCGGGCGGCAACATCCTGCAGCGCTATCACGAGGCGGACCGGGTGGCGATGGACTTCGTGCAGATCGAGACCGGGGAGACGGTCACCGCCGAGGTGCCCTGGAGCCTCGCCCCCTACCTGTTCGGGCGCACCGGCTCCGGTGCGCTGGCCCGGGTCGGCTATCCCGGTTGCGAGGGCGTGCTCAACCTGGCCCGGGGTGTCCTCATGACCGGCGTTCTCCTCACCGACTGATCCCGCCGACGGCCGGGGTGGTGAAGAAGGCGGCCAGCGGGGTGGTGAGGGCCGGCGGGGCGACGGCGATGCCGTTGTGCGGGCTGCCGGGGACACGCAGCGTGCGGGCCCGGGGGAGGACGGTGGCCAGGAGGTCGTTGGTCTCGGTGAAGAACGGTGCGGCCTTGGCGCCGCTGATCAGCAGCGTCTCGGCGGTGATGCCGGCGTACTGCTCGGCCGGCCCCTCGTGGGCCACGATCTGGCGTGACTCGGCGAGCGTCATGCCCACCAGCGAACCCATCGTCCGGCCGACCTCGGTCCGCAGGAACGCACGGGTGAGGGCCGTGCGCACCGCCAGCGGAAGCCGGGACGCGGCGGACTGCGGGTTGACGGCGGCGGCCACGATCGCCAGGGCGCGGGCGGTGTCGCCGGCCCGGACGGCGGCGTCGGCCGGATCCAGGAACGCCGTCGACATGCCGTGGCCGTCGAGTCGCAGCGGGGCGTCGTAGACCGCGATCCGCTCCAGCGGCAGCCGCAACGCGGCGCGCAGCACCACGAACGCGCCGTAGCTGTGCCCGACCGCCCAGCGGGTGCCGGTGTGCGCGAGCACCGCGCCGAGGTCGTCGATCTCCTGCTCCACCGTGTACGGCTCGCGCCGTGGCGGCGCGTCCGCCCGACCTCGCCGGTTGTACAGGTGCACGGTGAACCGGTCGGCGAGCCGGGCGGCGAGGCGACGGTACTCCGCGATCGTCACCCCGCCGCCGTGCACCACCACGAGCCCCGGCCCGGTGCCCGTGGAGTGCACGACGATGCCCGCGCCGTCCGGCGCCGTGATCCGGTGCATGACTGTCCCCTCTCCGCCCGGCAAACTGCGAACGTCGTTTGCAGTTTACAGTGGGAGGGTGAGCGACGCATCCACCGGAGGGTCGATCTGGTCCCGGCCCCGGCGCGGCACCCGCGGCCCGACCCCGACGCACGGCCGGGACGAGATCGCCGCCGCCGCGGTCGCGCTGGCCGACGCCGGCGGGCTGGACGCCGTGTCGATGCGCGCGGTGGCCGGCGCGCTGGGCATGGCCGCCGGCTCGCTCTACCGGCACCTGTCCTCCCGCGACGACCTGCTGGACCTGATGGTCGACCGGTGCGTGGGAGAGTTGCGGCCGTACCCGACCGACGACGGGAGCTGGACCGACCAGTTCCTCCTGCTGGCCCGCCGCCAACTCGCGCTGCACCGTCGCCACCCGTGGCTGCCGGACGCGCTCGCCCGACCGGCGGTGCCCGGGCCGAACACGCTCGCCTACTTCGACGCCTGCCTGCGCATCCTGGCGCCGGTGCCGGCCGGCGTCGCCGCGAAGTTCGAAGCGATCGCCATGGTCACCGGCGTGGTCTCGCTCTTCGCCCGCAGCGCGGCGGCCACCGGCACGGTGACGTTCGACCACGTCGACCTGGCGGACTACCCGCACCTGGCGGCGGCGTTCGCCGCCCCCGCGCCGGCCCTGCCGCCCGGGGACGACCTGTTCGCCCGCACGCTGCGCGCGCTGCTCACCGGCCTCCTGACCGCCGACCGGCCCTGAGGTGCCCTGCCGGCCACCGACGGGCGGTTCCTGGTGTGCCCGACCGCGCCTGGTCGTGTCCGGTCTCGGTGGTGGCGTTCGGGTGGGGCGGCGTGATGCGTCTTCGACTGTCTTTCGAGGGGCGGTTCCTGGCGTGCCTGACCGCGCCTGGTCGTGTCCGGTCTCGGTGGTGGCGTTCGCGTCGGGCAGCGCGACGCGTTTCCACTGCCTTTCGAGCTGATATCAGAAACGACTCAGAGCGTGCCGGCCACGGGCGGATCCCGGCGACGGCGTCGGTGAGTCGTTGGTGATATCAGCTCGAAAGGCATTCGCAGGTGATCGGCCTCCGCCACAGGCTCCGGGAGTCGTCCAGCCCGGCCGGGCCCGGCGCGTGTGCTCGCGCGAACCCGGCCCATGCCGGAGTCGCCGGCCCGACCGCGCCGTGAGCCGCACGCCTGAGCCGCACGCCTGAGCCGCACGCCTGAGCCGCACGCCTGAGCCGCACGCCTGAGCCGCACGCCTGAGCCGCACGCCTGAGCCGCGCCGTGAGCCGCGCCGCCTGAGCGCGTCGCCTGAGCCGCGCCGCCTGAGCCGCGCCGCCTGAGCCGCGCCGCCTGAGCGGCGCGCCTGAGCCGCTCACGTCCGGACCCGACCGGCGCGCAGAGCCGCGCCACGGACGGCGTCGGGCCGGGGCGGGCCGGTGGGGCCGGCTATGTGGCGGGGGTCGGTCCGTGCCGGAGATCGTCGCCGGCGGGTGGCCGGGAGGTGTCGCGGGTGGCGAGGACGCGCAGCGTCTCGGCGGTCGCGACCGCGTCGCTACGGGCGCTGCCGTGCCGGCCGTCGCCGCTGTAGAGCGACGGGTCCGCGACCAGCGGATGGTCGGTCAGGTGCACGTGCAACGTGCCGAGGCGCTGCGCCACCGCGCGGGTGTGCGTGGACAGCCGGCGCATCCGCTCGCCCAGGCCGGCCCGCAGCGCGTCCGGCACGGCCGGGCTGTGCGACACGTCGAACATGCCCACCGTGATCACGTCCGCCCCGGCGTCGCGCAACGCGGCGACCATCGCGGACAGTTCGGCGTCGACCGCGTCCGGGTCGTAGCCGGGCCGGAACGCGTCGTTGCCGCCGCACACCACCAGCGCCAGGTCCGGGCCGAAGGCCAGCGCGTCGGTCAGTTGGGTGGCCCGTACCTCGTGCGCGCGCAGCCCACGCCGACCCAGGTTCAGGTATGCCAGATCGGGCCGCACCCCGCGTAGCTCGGCCGCGATCCGGTCGGCCCACTGGACGTCCGGGTAGCCGTCGACCGGCTCGCAGAGCCCCTCCGCGACGCTGTCGCCCAGCACCACGAACCGGTGCCACGGATGCCCGCGCAACAGCTCGCCCGCCTCACCGGGGCGCAGGCACCACGGGTCCGTCGCCTCGGTCAGCGTCGATGGCATGCCCGGCAGGCTAGCCGAGCCGACGCGCCGGAGGAAGACCGTCAGGCGCCGGCCCGGTGCGCGGCGGCGAGCCGCTTCGGGGCGCGGGCATACCACGCCTCGGTGAGCAGCTCGGTCAGCTCGGCCGCCCCGATCCGGTCGAGCCGCACCAGCACCGCCGGGTAGCCGTCGAGGTGGGGCACGGTGAAGTAGACCGCCGGGTCGTCGGCGAGCAGTGCCTCCTTGGCGCCCAGGTCGGGCACCCGGGCGGCGAGGATCGGCCCGTCGGGGGCGGCGTCGCCGAGCGCGTCGAGGTCGGCGCGGCGCAGCGGCCGTTCCCAGGCGAACATCTTGTCACGCACCCGCCACGCCGGCAGGTCGTCGTAGGACCCGCGCTCGGTGGTCTCGGGCAGGGCCAGCGCGACCCGCCGGACGTCGTCCCAGCTCGCCATGGGCCGACCCTACGCCCACCCACCGACACCGCCGCTCAGGCCGGCGTGGCCGCGACCGGCTCCGACGCCGGGCGGTCGGTCGACGAGCGGGCGAACAGCAGCGGCACCACGGTGAGCACCAGGCAGGCCACCGCCATCACCAGCAGCGCCCGGTGCAGCCCGAGCGCCGCCACCGACCAGCCGCCGAGCAACGCGCCGACCGGCAGGCCCAGGAAGGCCACCGAGCCGGAGATGCCCAGCACCCGGGTCTGCAACGCCTCCGGCACCCGCTGGTAGAGCGCCGCGCCGAGCAGCGGGTTCACCGCCGCGATCCCGATGCCGGACAGGAACGTCACCACCAGCACCACGACCAGGTCGTCGCTGAGCGCCAGGGCGAGCAGCCGGGGCGTGCCGCTGAGCGCCAGCCCCAGCGCGAACACGGCCTGCCCCGGCAACCGCGTGCCGAGCACGGTGAACAGCAGGTTGCCCAGCAGCGCGCCGGCGGAGAACACACCCAGCAGCAGCCCGAACCCGGCCGGGTCGCCGAGCACCTCACTCACCCAGAGCGGAATCCAGACCGCGACGCTGGCGTTGGCGAACATGTTGGACGCCGACACCACGATCAGCATGGTCAGCAGCGTCCGATCGGTGCGCAGGTACGCGAAGCCGCCGCGCAGCGCCCGCAGATAACGCTCCCGGGGCGCCGGGTGCGCCGGCGTCGGCGGCCGGACCAGCAGCCCGATCAGCAGCGCGCACACCGCGAACGTGGCCGCGTCGATCCAGATCGCCCGGGTCAGCCCCACCCAGTCGATGAGCAGACCGCCCAGCACCGCGCCGAACAGCGTCATGCCCCGGGCCAGCCCGTCGTAGGCGGAGGTGAGTCGGATCAACGGCACCCCGGCCCGCTCCGCGGCCGGCTTGAACAGCACGTGCTTGACCCGGTCGCCGATGCCGCGCAGCCCGCCCGCGACGGCCACCAGCACCAGCAGCGTGCCGAACCCCAGCCAGGGCGCCAACGCCACCACCGCCATCGCGGCGGCGCTCGCGGCGTCCACGACGACGGAGGTACGGCGTACCCCGAACCGGTCCGCCCACGGGGTGGCCAGCGCGCTGGAGAGCATGTACGGCAGCGTCTCCGCGGCCGCGACCAGGCCCATCCGGGTGGGGCTGCCGGTGGTCTCCAGCACCAGCCAGGGGATGGCGACCACCGAGATCCGGGTGCCGAGGTTGGACAGCAGGTCGGCGCCGACCAGGGTGTACAACTCCCGGCGCGGGTTCACGCCGAGGTCCCCACCGAGTCGGTGTCGGCCGGGTGCGCGGCGGCGTACCGGGCCCGCAACGCCCGTTTGTCGACCTTCGCGGACCGGTTCAGCGGCAGTGCGTCGACGAACTCCACCGCGCCCGGCGCCCACGTCCCGCTCAGTTCCCGGGTCACCAACGCGATCAGCTCGTCGCCGGTGACGGTCGCGTCCGGCGCGGGCACCACGTACGCGTGGGGCAGTTCCCCGGCCACCGGGTCCGGCACGCCGATCACCGCGGCGGCGCGGACCTCGGGGTGGCCGGCGAGCACGTCCTCGATCGGGCGGGAGTAGATCGGCCAGCTGCGCTGCCGGGTGAGGATCCGGTCCTGCAGCCGGTCGACCAGGTAGAGGAACCCGTCGGCGTCGAGGTGGCCGATGTCCCGGGTGCGCACCCAGCCGTCGACGAGCGACTCGGCGGTCAGCTCGGGCTGCCCGTGGTAGCCGGCGAAGCTGAGCTTCGTGCGCACCCACACCTCGCCGTCGACGCCGGCCGGCAGCACCCGCCCGTCGGCGTCCCGGATCTGCACCGTCACGTCCCCGTACGGCCGGCCGCAGGACCGCAGCCGCTCCGGATGCTCCGGGTCCTCGGTGAGCCCGGGCAGCGCGCAGATGACCACCGCCTCGCTGAGCCCGTAGACGATCCGTAGGCACGGGCCGAACCGGGCGATCGCCTGACGCAGCCGGGCCGGCGCGGCCGGCCCGGCGCCCACGTTGAACATGAACATCGCGGAGAAGTCGGCGCCCGGCAGGTCGGGGTGGTCGAGCACCTCGTAGAGCATCGGCGGGGTGACGAACGTGGAGGTGAGCCGCTCGGCGTCCACGGTGGCGACGAACGCGGCCGGGTCCCACCGCTCGCGCAGGAACAGCACCCCGCCGGTGAACAGGTTGAACAACGTGGTGATCTGGCCGCTGGCCAGCCACATCGGCGAGTGCGACAGGTGTCGCAGCAGCGGGAACCCGGCGCCCCGGAAGTCGGCGGCCAGCGCGAGCACCTGCCGGTAGAAGCTCTCCCGGTGGTGCACCAGCTTCGGCGTGCCGGTGGTGCCGCTGGTCTGCAGGAACGACTCCGGCGCGGGCACGTCGGCCGGCGGCGGCGCCGGCTCCGCGCCGCCGGCGGTCAGGTCCGGCCCGGCGCCGCCCGGCCCGAGGCAGAGCACCGGTACGCCGGCCAGGCCCGCGGCGAGCTGCCCGCCCAGCGGGTCGCGCGGGTCGTGCACGAAGACCTCCGGTTCGGCCAGCGCGACGAACTCGTCGATCTCGCGGCGGGAGGTGACCGGGGCGATCCACATGCTGCGGCAGCCGAGCAGGTGCAGCGCGAGTTGCAGCAGCGGCCCCTCGAGCGTGTTGCCGAGCATCACCAGCACCGCCGCGCCCGGCCGTACGCCGTGCCGGCGCAGCGCGGCGGCCAGGGCGCGCACCTCGGCGGCGACCTGGGTGTAGGTCAGCCGGCGGTCGCCCGCCACCAGCGCCTCCCGATCACCGAATCCGGCGAACAGGTCCAGCGCCTCGTGCACGTAGTTCGGGCGGTCGGTCATGGCAGCCCCCATCGTGGTCCGCGAACGGCGTCCGGGCAGGTCGGAGCCGGGATACGACGGCAGGTGCCAAAGTCGGCGACCGCACCGCCGCCGGTTCCGAGCCTAGGCATCGGCGGTCCACGGCGGACAGAGCCGATCGGCGTCGGCTCGCGCCCCCCGGGCATTTGATCAGGTCGATCAGGTTGATTGACGCTCGTCATCGCAGACGGCTAGTTTCCCGTCCATCGACCGGGCGGTGACGCCGACCGCGCCACGCCCGGGGCTGCCGACCATGGAGGATCGATGCCGACCCCGAAGAGATGGCACGTCATAGCTTCCGCCGCAACGCTGCTGCTCGCCGGCACCCCGGCGGTGACCGCGAGCGCCGGCCCCACCGACACCGACCGCGCCGGGCACGGGCGCGCGGAGTGGGCCGGGAGCTGGGCCGCGGCGGTGACCCGCGGCAACACCGTGGGGCTGACCAACACCGGCCTGAACGACCAGAGCATCCGGATGACCGTGCAGACCACGGTGGGCGGTCCCCGGCTGCGGGTCCGGCTCACCAACCTCTACGGCGAGCAGGCGGTGAAGGTGGGCCACGCGACGATCGCCCGGCCGAACACCGCCACCACCGACGACCTGTCCGACGTCGACCCGGCCAGCGTCCGCGAGCTGCGGTTCTCCGGCGGCACGTCGGCGACCATCAACAAGGGCGCGGAACTGCTCAGCGACCCGCTGCCCTATCCGGTGGCCGAGCAGGAGGACCTGGTGGTCACCCTGTACTTCCCGGTGCTCACCGGCCCGGTCACGTTCCACGGCCAGTCCCGGGTCACCAACTTCATCGGCGCGACCGACCTGACCACGACCCCGGGCGGCGCCGGATTCACCGTCAAGCCCAACTGCTGCTGGATGTTCCTCTCCGGCATCGACGTCGAGCGGCGGGCCACCCCGGGCTCGGTGGTGGTGCTCGGCGACTCCATCGGCGACGGCAACGGCAGCACGGTCAACACCGACCAGCGGTGGCCGGACCTGCTCGCCGAGCGCCTGATCGACGCGCGTCCGGAGGTCCGCACCCCGGGGGTGCTCAACCTCAGCCTGGCCGGCAACCGGCTCAACCACGAGGGCACCGAGCCCGGCGCGGGCGGCTTCCCCGGCTACTACGAGCTGGGCCCGAACGCGTTGGCCCGGCTCAACGAGGACGTGTTCCCGCAGACCGGGGTGCGCACCGTCATCACCCACCTGGGCATCAACGACATCTGGATGAGCGGCGACAGCGCGGAGGCGATCATCGCCTCGCTGCGGCAGCTCAACCAGCAGGTCAAGGCCCGCGGCCTGACCAGCCTGGTCGGCACGATCACGCCGTACGAGGGCAACGGCGGGCCGGGGGTGTGGACCGAGGAGAAGGACGCCACCCGCAACGCGGTCAACACCTGGCTGCGTGGCGCCGGGCGGGCCGAGTTCGACGGCGTGCTCGACTTCGACGCCGTGCTGCGGGACCCGGCACGGCCGAGCCGGCTGCTGCCGGCGTACGACGCCGGGGACCACATCCACCCGAACGACGCGGGCGCGCGGGCGATGGCGAACGCCGTCCCGTTGCGGCTGCTCGGGCTGTGACACCGGGCGGGGGCGGCGTCGGCACGGCGGCCGCCCCCGCCGCCATTCCTGGGGAGGAACGACCGCCGTGGACGTCAGCGAGATCCTCACCGGCCTGTACAGCGAGCAGGGCCGGCAGAACCCCTATCCCTTCTACGCGCCCTGCACGCGCACGGGCCGATCAACCACATTCCCGTCCGGGCCGAGCACAGCACCGTGACCGCCGTCGCCGGCGGCTACGACGTGGTGGACCGGATCCTGCGCGATCCCGACTGGTACAAGGGCCTCCCGCCGGGCTGGGAGGAGCAGGAGATCCTGCGTACCTTCCTCACCTCGATGATGTTCGTCAACCCGCCGGACCACACCCGGATGCGGGCCGTCTTCGCGAGGACCTTCACGCCGCGCCGGCTCGGCGCGCTGGAGCCGGTGGTGGTGCGGATCGTGGAGGAGCGGCTGGACCGGATGGCCGAGGCCGGCGGGCACGGCGCCGAGGTCGACTTCGTCGCCGACTTCGCGTACCCGGTCCCGGCCCTGGTGATGGCCGAGTTCGTCGGCCTGCCGGCGGCGGACCTGGCCTGGTACCGGCAGCGGGTCGACTGGATCGACGAGTACATGGACGTCTCCGGCAAGACGCCGGAGCGGCTGGCCCGGGCCAACCAGGCCGCCGAGGAACTGCGGGTCTACTACCGGGACCTGATCGCCCACCGGCGCCGCTCACCCGCCACCGACCTGATCAGCGGGCTGGTCGAGGTGCTCGACGCGGGCGACGTCGACCTCACCGAGGACGAGCTGATCAGCAACCTGATCGTGCTGTTCAACGCCAGCTTCGTCACCACCGTCTACATGTTCAGCAACGGGCTGCCGCTGCTGCTGGACCACCCCGAGGTGACCGCCGCGCTGCCCGGCGACGACGCGCTGGCCCGCGGCTGCGTGGACGAGGTGCTGCGGATGGAGAGTCCGGTGCACTTCCTGGCCCGCTCCGCGCCCGCCGACACCGACGTGGACGGCGTTCCGGTCGCGCGCGACGACAACGTGCTGCTGCTGATCGCCGCCGCCAACCGGGACCCGGCCCGGTTCCCCGACCCGGACCGCTTCGATCCGCGCCGCGCCGGGCCGCCGTCGCTGGCGTTCGGCGTCGGGCTGCACTTCTGCCTCGGCTCGGCGGTGTCCCGGCTGGAGGGACGGATCGCGCTGCCCCGGCTGTTCGCCCGGTTCCCCCGCCTCACCGTCACCCAGCCCTGGACCTACAGCGGGAGCCTGTTCCTGCGCGGCATCGACAAGCTCTTCGTCACCACCGGGGAGGCCGGATGACGCTCGACCCGCAGGTCCTCGCGTGGCGGGCCGCGCGCGCCGCCACCGGCACCGCGCCGCTCTACACCCAGACCCTCGCCGAGGCCCGCGCCGCCGACCTCGCCGCGATCCGCGCCGGCTCCGGCGCGGTCGAGCCGGTCGCCGAGGTACGCGACACGCACGTGCCCGGCCCGGGCGGGCCGCTGCCGGTGCGGATCCACCGGCCGCCCGGCGACGGCCCGCTGCCCACGCTGGTCTGGTTCTTCGGTGGTGGCTGGACGCTCGGCAGCGTGGACACCGCCGACGGGATCTGCCGCCGCCTGGTCAACCTGGCCGGCTGCCAGACCGTGACCGTCGGCTACCGGCTCGCCCGGAACACCCGTTCCCGGCCGCGGTGGAGGACTGCCACGCCGGGCTGCGCCACGTCGCCGCGCGGGCCGACGAGTTCCGCGTCGACCCGGGCCGGCTCGCGGTCGGCGGCGACAGCGCCGGCGGCAACCTGGCCGCCGCGGTGACGCTGCTGGCCCGCGCCGACGGCGGTCCCCGGCTCGCCGCCCAGGTGCTGGTCTACCCGAACACCGACCAACGCCCCGGCGAGCGCCCGACCGACGACGAGGACCCGCTGCTGTTCAACCGGCACTCGGTGCGGTGGTACCGGGACCACTACCTCGCCGACCCCGGCGACGCGGCCCACCCGCTCGCCTCGCCGCTGCTCGCCGAGAACCTGTCCGGACTGCCCCCGGCGCTCGTGGTCACCGCCGGGCACGATCCGCTGCGCGCCGAGGGCCGGCGGTACGCCGAGCGGCTGCGGGAGGCCGGCGTGCCCACCGAGACGGCCGACTACCCGGGCATGGTGCACGGCTTCTTCGCCATGCCCGGCGTGTTCGACGCCGGCCGCGAGGCCCAGGAGCGGGCCGCCGCGTTCCTGCGTCGGCGGTTCGGCCTCGACCCGGCACCGGCCCCGGCGAGCGTCGGGACCGAGCATGGCTGAGTCCGGTTCGTTCGTGCCGCCGGTCAGCCTGGCCGACTTCGCCGCGTTGGCCGGGCGGCGCTGCCGGCCGACGTGTGGGACTTCGTCGACGGCGGCAGCGGCACCGAGACCGCGCTGGCCGCGAACCGGGCCGCGCTGGACCGGGTGGCGGTGCTGCCCCGGATGCTGGCCGGTGTGGACGACCCGTCCACCGGGGCGGCGCTGCCGGGCGGCCCGGCCGCGCTGCCGGTGGCGGTCGCGCCGATGGCGTACCAGCGGTTGCTGCACCCCGACGGCGAGCCGGCGCTCGCGGCGGCGGCCGGCGTGGCCGGCGTGCCCTACGTGGCCAGCACGCTGTCCAGCACGCCGATCGAGGAGATCGCCGCCACCGGCGCGACGGTCTGGTTCCAGCTCTACTGGCTGCGCGACCGAGGCCTGGTCGCCGACCTGCTGGACCGGGCGGCGGCCGCCGGCTGCGCCGCGCTGATGGTGACCGTGGACGTGCCGGTGCTCGGCCGTCGGCTGCGCGACGCACGCAACGGCTTCGCGCTGCCGCCGCACGTCACCGCCGCCAACCTGCCCGGCGACCGGGACGACCTGGCCCACCAGGGCACTCCCGGCGTGTCCGCGGTGCAGGCGCACACCGGCGCGGTCTTCGCCCCGGCGCTGGGCTGGGCCGACCTGGCCTGGCTGCGGGCGCGTACCCCGGTGCCGTTGCTGGTCAAGGGCATCCTGGACGCGCGCGACGCGGTCCGCGCGGCGGACGCCGGCGTGGACCGCGGTGGTGGTCTCCAACCACGGCGGCCGGCAGCTCGACGCGCCCCCGGCCACCGCCACTGTGCTGCGGAGGTCGTCGACGCGGTGGCGGAGCGGTGCGCGGTAATGCTGGACAGCGGCATCCGCAGCGGCACCGACGTGCTGCGGGCGCTCGCCCTCGGCGCCACCGGTGTGCTGGTCGGCCGGCCGCTGCTGTGGGCGCTCGCAGCCGGCGGCCGGGCCGGCGCCGAGGCCGCCCTGGCGCTGCTCGCCGCCGAGCTGCGCGACGCCCCTCATCCTCAGCGGCTGCCCGGACCCGGCCGCGGCCCGGCGGCTGCGCACCCGGATCGGAGGCTGACGTGGAGCCGGTGGACCTGGCCGTCACGGCGCTGCACGGCAGCGTCGACGACCCCGCGCTGAACTCGATGAACTTCCTTAACGAGGTGGCGCAGCACTACCCGGAGGCGGTGTCGCTGGCCGCCGGCCGGCCCTACGAGGAGTTCTTCGACTCGGCGCTGCTGCACGCGCACCTGGACCGGTTCCGCCGGCACCTCGCCGACGACCTCGGCCTGGACCGGGCGCAGGTCGACCGCACGCTGTTGCAGTACGGGCGGACCAAGGGGATCGTGCACCACCTGATCGCCCGGCACCTGGCCGTGGACGAGCGGATGAGCGTCGACCCGGAGACGATCGTGGTGACGGTCGGCTGCCAGGAGGCCATGTTCCTGGTGCTGCGCGCGCTGCGGGCCGACCCGGCCGACGTGCTGTTCGCGGTCGCGCCCACGTACGTCGGGCTCACCGGCGCGGCCCGCCTGGTCGACCTGCCGGTGCGCCCGGTGGCCGGCGGGCCGGACGGGGTGGACCTGGCCGACCTGCGCGCCGGGGTGCGCCGGGCCCGCGCCGAGGGGCTGCGGCCCCGGGCCTGCTACGTGATGCCGGACTTCGCCAACCCGTCCGGGGTCAGCATGGACACCGCGCACCGCCACCGGCTGCTGGACCTGGCCGCCGCCGAGGACCTGCTGCTGATCGAGGACAACCCGTACGGCCTGTTCCCGGCGGCCGGCACGGACCGGCGGCCGACGCTCAAGGCGCTGGACACCGCGCGGCGGGTGGTCTACCTCGGCTCGTTCGCCAAGACCGTGCTGCCCGGCGCGCGGGTCGGCTACGTGGTCGCCGACCAGCGGGTGGGCGGCTCCGACGGCACGGTCGGCCCGCTCGCCGACCAGCTCGCGAAGATCAAGAGCATGGTCACGGTGAACACCTCGCCGATCAGCCAGGCGGTGATCGGGGGCGCGCTGCTGGCGCACGACTGCTCGCTGGTGGCCGCCAACGTGCGGGAGCGGTCCGCGTACGCCCGCAACCTGGGTCACCTGGTCGACGGCCTGGCGCGGCGCTTCCCGGCTGGCGGGCCGGTGCGCTGGACCGTGCCGGCCGGCGGCTTCTTCGTGGTGGTCACCGTGCCGTTCCCGGTGGACGACGCGCTGCTGCACCGCTCGGCCCGCGAGTACGGCGTGCTCTGGACGCCGATGGCGCACTTCTACGACGCCGGCACGCCGGTGCGCGCGCTGCGCCTGTCGGTGAGCGCGGTCACGCCGGCGCAGATCGACCTGGGCCTGGACCGGCTCGCCGCGCTGGTCGGCGACGTGACGGCCGGCGTGGGTGCGCCGGCGTGACGGCGCACTGTCGCCGTTCCGGCACCACCCGTGTTCCCCGGCGCGGCGCGCTCCGTTGATAATGGACGGATGGTTGCCTGGGAGTACGCGTTGCTGGTCCGTCGCTATCAGGGGCAGGGCCGCAATTTCCACGTCACGTTCGTCTGGTACGGCCCGGACGGCTCGCGCTCCGACGTGACCGCGTACGGCGACACCGCGATCGCCCACCTCAACCGGGTCGGCCGCGAGGGCTGGGAGCTGGTCTCCGCCGCCGAGGACGTGAACAACGTGCAGGGCAGCACCGAGGTGCACCGCTACCACCTCAAGCGCCCGCTGCGCTGACCCGATAGCGTCTCCCCGCCGGCAGGGGAGGGGAGCAGCGGTGGGTCGCTACGTGGTCGGGGTGGACCTGGGCACGCTCTCCGGGCGGGCCGTGGTGGTCGACGTGGTCGACGGCGCCGAGCGGGGAAGCGCGGTGCACGCCTACCGGCACGGAGTGCTGACCGAGCGGCTCCCGGGCGGGCCGGCGCTGCCGCCCGGCTGGGCGCTGCAGGACCCGGCCGACCACGTGGAGGTGCTGCGGACCGCCGTACCCGCCGCCGTCCGTGCCGCCGGGATCGATCCGGCCGAGGTGGTCGGCGTCGGGGTGGACGCCACCTCGTGCACGGTGCTGCCCACCCTGGCCGACGGCACCCCGCTCGCCGAGCTGCCCGACCTGCGGGACCGGCCGCACGCCTGGCCGAAGCTCTGGAAGCACCACGCCGCCCAGCGGCAGGCCGAGCGGATCACCGCCCTGGCCGAGGCGCGCGGCGAGAGCTGGCTGGCCCGCTACGGCAGCCGGGTGTCCGCCGAGTGGCAGCTGGCCAAGGCACTGGAGGTGCTGGAGGAGGACCCGGTCGTGTTCCACCGGGCCCGACACTGGGTGGAGACGGCGGACTGGCTGGTCCGACGGCTGTGCGGGCGGGCCACCCGCAACGCCTCCGCCGCCGGGTTCAAGGGGCTGCGGCAGGACGGCCGTGACCCGGACGCCGGCTTCCTCGCCGCGCTGCACCCGGAGCTGCCCGGCCTGCTGGCGAAGCTGGACCACGGCCCGCTGCTGCCGCCGGCCGCCCGCGCGGGCCTGCTGACCGGGGAGGCGGCCGGCTGGACCGGCCTGCCCGCCGGCGTCCCGGTCGCGGCCGGGGCCATCGACGCGCACGTGACCGCGGCGGCGGCCCGGACGGTCGCGCCCGGCCGGATGCTCGCCGTGCTCGGCACCAGCACCTGCCTGATCCTGAACGCGGAGCACCGCCACGAGGTGCCCGGCGTCTGCGGGGTGGTCGCGGACGGGGTGACCGCCGGCCACTGGGGCTACGAGGCCGGGCAGAGCGGGGTCGGCGACATCTTCGCCTGGTACGTCGAGCGCGGGCTGCCCGCCGCGTACGCCGAGGAGGCCGCCCGGCGCGGCCTGTCGCCGCAGGACCTGCTGGACGCGCTCGCCGCCGACCAGCCGGTCGGCGGGCACGGGCTGCTGGCGCTGGACTGGCACAGCGGCAACCGTTCGGTGCTGATGGACCACGAGCTGAGCGGCGTGCTGGTCGGGCTCACGCTGGCCACCCGGCCGGAGGACATCTGGCGGGCGTTGCTGGAGGCGACCGCGTTCGGCGCCCGCACCGTGCTCGAGGCGTTCGGGTCCGCCGGCCTGGCCGTGGACGAGCTGACCGTGGCCGGCGGTCTCACCGCGAACCGGTTGCTGCTGCGCGTCTACGCCGACGTGCTGCGCCGCCCGCTGCACGTGCTGGCCGCCGCGCACCCGGCCGCGCTGGGCGCGGCGATCCACGCGGCGGTCGCCGCCGGCGTGTACCCGGACGTGGAGCGCGCCTCGGCGGCCATGGGCGCGGCACACCGCGAGACGGTCCATCCGGACCCGGCCCGCGCCGACGCCTACGACGACCTGTACGCCGACTACCGCGCCCTGCACGACCACTTCGGCCGGGGCGGCACCGACCTCCTGCACCGCCTCCACGCCCGCCGCGCCCCCGCCGACCCGCCCTCCCCACGGTGACCGGGGAGTTCGGGTCGGCGGCGGCAGCCGGTCGGAGTCAGGCCAGGTCGACGGTGGGGTAGAGGGGGAAGGGGGTGAGCAGGTCGGCGGCCTGCTTGCCGACCTGCTCGGCGACCGCCGGGTCGAGGACGTACTTCGCCTTGGACGCGGCGCCGTCCGGGCCGGTGCCGGCCGTGGTCTGGCTGAGCACGGTGTGGATCAGCTCGGCGGTGGCGTCCATCTCGGTGGCGCCGAGCCCCCGGGTGGTCAGCGCCGGGGTGCCGATCCGGATGCCGGAGGTGTACCAGGCGCCGTTCGGGTCCTGCGGCACCGCGTTGCGGTTGGTCACGATGCCGGAGTCGAGCAGCGCCTGCTCGGCCTGCCGCCCGGTCAGCCCGTAGTTGGACACGTCGATGAGCACCAAATGGTTGTCGGTGCCGCCGGTGACCAGCGTCGCGCCCCGGCGCAGCAGCCCGTCGGCGAGGGCCTGGGCGTTGTCGACGATCCGCTGGGCGTAGTCGGCGAAGTCGGGGCGCCGGGCCTCGGCCAGCGCGACCGCCTTGGCGGCCATCACGTGCGGCAGCGGGCCGCCGAGCACCATCGGGCATCCCCGGTCGACCTGGTCGGCCAGCTCCGGACCGCACAGCACCATGCCGCCGCGCGGGCCGCGCAGCGACTTGTGCGTGGTGGTGGTGACGATGTGCGCGTGCGGCACCGGGTCGAAGTCGCCGGTGAAGACCTTGCCGGCGACCAGCCCGGCGAAGTGCGCCATGTCGACCATGAAGGTGGCGCCGACCGAGTCGGCGATCTCCCGCATGATCCGGAAGTTCACCTTCCGGGGGTACGCCGAGTAGCCGGCGACCAGGATCAGCGGCCGGAACTCGCGGGCCGCCTCGGCCACCCGGTCGTAGTCGATCAGCCCGGTCGCCGGGTCGGTGCCGTAGCTGCGCTGGTCGAACATCTTGCCGGAGATGTTCGGCCGGAAGCCGTGGGTGAGGTGGCCGCCGGCGTCCAGCGACATGCCGAGCATCCGCTGGTCGCCCAGCTCCCGGCGCAGCGCGAACCAGTCCGCCTCGGTGAGGTCGTTGACGTGGCGGGCCTGGGCCTTCTTCAGCGCGGGGGACTCGACCCGGTCGGCCAGGATCGCCCAGAAGGCGACCAGGTTGGCGTCGATGCCGGAGTGCGGCTGCACGTATGCGTGGGCGGCGCCGAACAGCTCCCGGGCGTGTTCGGCGGCGAGCGCCTCGACGGTGTCCACGTTCTGGCAGCCGGCGTAGAAGCGCCGACCGACGGTGCCCTCGGCGTACTTGTCGCTGAACCAGTTGCCCATGGCCAGCAGGGTCGCGGGGGAGGCGTAGTTCTCGCTGGCGATCAGCTTCAGCGACTCGCGCTGGTCGGCCAGCTCCGCGCCGATGGCGTCGGCCACCCGCGGCTCGACGGCGCGGATCACCTCCAGCGCGCTGCGGAAGGCGGTGGACTCGGCGTTGCGCGACATGCGACCTCCTGGTGACGTGCGGAAGGCCCAGGCGCTCGGCATGCGTCCTCATGACGAGGCCGCTCCCCGATGGTGCTCCATCTCCACGCGCCAGTCACGGCCCGCGCCGATCCTACCGGGTGGGCCCGCGCCGGACCTGCGGGGTTGGGCCGCTCAGGCGACGACGGCGTCGCGCGCCTTCTTCAGCGCCTTCGGGGCGGTCGGCGTCGTCGGGGCCTTCGGCCGCAGGTCGAGCATCCGCTGGCCGATCTCCTGGAGCTGGTTACGCCCGAGCGCCTCGCGGACCTTCGGGAACCACTCCTGCTCCTCCTCCTCGACGTGGTGCAGCACGTTCTCGATCAGCACCGTCGTCTTGGCCACGTACCGTTCGTCGTCGGCGTCCATGGTGAACAGCTCGAAGCAGAGCACGTCCGCGACGTGGTGCTCCTCGTACGACTCGAGGATGTCGTCCTCGACGTCCGGCACCAGCTTGCGGACCTCGGGGTACATCACCTCGTTCTCCAGGTAGGTGTGCACCGTCAGGGCCTCGAGGATCTGCGTGACGATCTTCCCGTGCGCGCCCGCCGGGCCGTCCTCGGCGTCCTGGAACGCCTTGAACAGGCGGCGGATCTCCTTGTGGTCCTCCTTGAGCAGGACGATCGCGTCGGTGGACACCGGTGCCTCCTAGGGTCGACTGATGTCGGCCCCCGTACCCCCGACCGGATCGGCACAAACCGTGCGGATCACACCGTGGCCAGCGTGTACGGGATCTCGTCGAGCAGCTCGCGGGCGAGGAAACCGATCCGGCCGTAGCGGGGGACCAGCCGCTGCCCGCTCACCGCGTGCGCGAACGCGGCCCAGCAGGCGGCCTGCGCGGGGTCGGCGCCCCGGGAGAGCAGCCCGGCGAGCAGTCCGGCGCGCACGTCGCCGCTGCCGGAGGTGCCCAGCCCGGCGTCCCCGCTCTCCTCCCGCCAGGCCCGGCCGTCCGGGGTGGCGATGTGGCCGTAGAGCGAGACCACCGCGTCGTAGCGGCCGGCCAGCTCGATCGCCTCGGCGTCCAGGTCGTCGCCGGGGTCGCGGTCGAGCAGGTGGCGGGCCTCGGTGAGGTTGGGGGTCAGCACCACCCTGCGGCCCGAGCCGACCAGCAGGTCCGGCTCGTGGCTGAGCGCGCCGAGCGCGTACGCGTCGAGCACCAGCGCGGTCTCCGGCCCGGCCGCGTCGAGGACCAGGCGCAGCAGTTCCCCGGTGGTGTCGATGTCGTTCAACCCGGGCCGACCGTCACCACGTCCGCGTCGGCGACCAGCCCGCCGAGCAGGTCGCCGGGATCGCCCCGGACCGCGCCGTCGCGGTTCTCCGGCAGGCCGACCACCAACGCCTCGGGCACCTGGATGCTGAGCGCGGCGGCGGTGGACTCGGCGGCGGCGAGTTGCAGCACGCCGGCGCCGGCGCGCAGCGCGGCCACGCCGGCCAGCAGCACCGCCCCGGGCGTGAACCGGGAGCCGCCGACGACCAGCACCGTGCCTCGGGCCTCCTTGCCGCCGGTCGGTACGGGCAGCGCCCAGTCCCGCAGCAGCGCGGGGGTGATCACGTCAGACCGGCTCGGCATGGACCTCGTCCTCCCTGGTGGGTTGCGCCCCCTGCCGGTGCAGGTGGGTGACGTCGTTGAACAGCTCCGGCGTGAGGCGGCCGGACTCGTCGGCGCGCCAGCCGGTGACCGAGCAGTTGGCGATCACGTGGTCACGGGTGAGCGCCATCAACTCCTCCTCGGTGAGCCCCTCCACCAGGTAGCGCAGCAGGAACACCAACGCGTCGTGGCCGAACAGCAGCACCCGCCCGCCCTCGTGGTCGCGGCGCAGGTCGCCCAGCAGGGCCCGCAGCCGCAGCGCCACGTCGGTCCAGGACTCGCCGCCCGGCGGGCGGTAGTAGAACTTGCCGAGCCGGGCGCGTCGCTCGGCCTCCTCGGGATGGCGCCGGCGCACGCCGTGGCCGGTCAACCCGTCGAGGATGCCCAGCTCCCGGTCGCGCAGCCGTTCGTCGCGGCTCATCGGCACGCCGGTCCCGGCCAGGGCCAGCTCGGCGGTGCGCACCGCCCGCAGGTACGGCGACACCACCGCCACGTCCGGCCGGCGCCCCTCGGGCAGGCCGGCCAGCCACCGGCCGGTCGCCCGGGCCTGCTCCTCGCCGGTCGACGACAGCGGCACGTCCGCGTCCCGGTGGGTGAGGTCGATCAGCTCGGCGCCGGACGTCTCGGCCGCGGTGGCCGCCACGTTCGCCGTGCTCTCGCCGTGCCGGACGATCCAGAGCGATGCCAACTCCGCCATGCGGCCTCCGGTACCCGGGGTCCGGGACGGGTAACCGTGCCGGTCGCCACCGTGCGTGAACGTGCCGGGAAGGGGTAAGCGGGCGGTTCCGGAAGTCGACACAGGGAGGTGTGCCGTGGCGACCATGGTCCGTGAGCCGATGAGCCCGGTGAAGGACAAGAACTACGACCTGATCCACGCGCTGCAGATGTCACTCCAGCACATCTGGCAACTGGAGACGTACATCGCGGACGCGGAGGACCGGGGCGACTCCGAGCTCGCCACCTGGTTCCGCAAGATCCAGGAGAACAACCGCAAGGCCGGCGACCAGGGCAAGAAGCTGCTGGCCGAGCGCCTGCAGCGGGAGAACGGCTGACCGTCTTCCCGATCGGCCGGGTGGGTGCGCCCACCCGGCCGACGCGTGCCCGGGCGAGGGACAGCGCCGTACGCATCGATCCGGCAGGATGTCCGGCAGGCCGGGGCGGTCCCGGTCGCCGGGGGGCGGGCATGTCGACGGTGGTCCGGGGTCTGCGCGAGGCGCTGGTGCTCTTCGTGATCGCGGCGGTGGTGATCGCGGTCGCGGTCGGCATCTGGGTCGCGGTCGCCGGTGGTGACTTCGTGCACCGGCTCGGCGCGTCGTTCATCCTGGCCGGCCTCCTGATCGGGGTGACCGGCGACCTGACGCTGAGCCGGATCGGCATGCTGGACGCGCGGTCGGCGTTCGGCCTGCCGCCCGAGCGGGACGACGGCGGCGGCGGGCGGGTCCTGACCGGTGTCGGCGTCTTCCTCTTCGTCTCGGTGCCGCTGATCGTGGTCGGGGCGCTGCTGATCACCTGACGAGATGCCCGCGTGCGGCCGGTCCACGTCGTACGGTGTGGGGCGTGGCGACCACGGCGGCCGAGGAACTCCGGGTGGGGGAGCGGCTGGTCCGCGTCTCCAGCCCCGACAAGCCCTACTTTCCCGAGCGCGGGCTGACCAAGCTGGACGTCGTGCGCTACTTCCTCGCCGTCGGTGACGGCATCCTGCGCGCGCTGCGGGACCGGCCGACCATGCTGGAACGCTGGCCGCGCGGGGTGTTCGAGGGCGCGAAGGTGGCCACCCGGCAGACGAACAAGGGCGACGCGTTCTACCAGAAGCGGCTGCCGGCGGGCGCGCCCGACTGGGTCCGCACCGCGCACATCACCTTCCCCAGCGGCCGGACCGCCGACGAGGTGGCCCCGAGCGAGCTGGCCGTGGTGATCTGGGCGGCCAACCTCGGCACGCTGCGGTTCCACCCCTGGCCGGTGTCGAAGGCCGACGTCGAGCGCCCCGACCAGCTGCGCATCGACCTCGATCCGATGCCCGGGGTGGACTTCGCGCAGGTGGTGCCGGTGGCCCACGAGGTGCGGGCGTTCCTCGCCGAGCTGGGCATGGAGGGCTTCCCGAAGACCACCGGCGGTCGTGGCATCCACGTCTACCTGTCGATCGAGCCGCGCTGGAGCTTCGGGGAGTGCCGGCGGGCGGTGCTGGCGCTCGGCCTCCAGATGCAGCGCCGGCTGCCCGACCTGGTCACCACCACCTGGTGGCGGGACCAACGCGACCGGCCGGTCTTCGTCGACTACAACCAGATGGCCCGCGACCACACCATGACCTCGGCGTACTCGATCCGGCCGACGCCGCGGGCGCTGGTCTCGGCGCCGCTGGACTGGGCCGAGCTGGACGACGCCCGCCCGGAGGACTTCGACGTGGTGAGCATGCCGGCCCGGTTCGCCGAGCGCGGCGACCCGCACGCCGGCCTGGACACACGGCGATATTCCCTGGAACGCCTGCTGGAGCTGGCCGACCGCGAGGGCCTGGAGTCACCGCCGGAGCGTTGAGCGCTCAGGCCCAGGGGCTCAACGTGCCGTCGAACTCCTCGAAGACCAGCCAGGTGCGGGTGGAGAGCACCCCGGCGATGCTCTGGACCCGGTCCAGCACCACGTCGCGCAGCGTGGCGTTGTCCGGCGCGCGCACCAGGGCGAGCACGTCGTGCTCACCGCTGAGCAGCGCCGCGTGCTCGATGTAGCGCACCTGGGCCAGCTCGGCGGAGACCTCCCGCCAGGTGTTCTGCTCGATGGTCAACGCGATGTAGGCCGACGTGCCCAGGCCGGCCGGCTCCGGGGCGACCCGCGCGGTGAAGCCGGTGAGCACGCCGTCGCGCAGCAGCCGCTCCACCCGGGCGTACGCGTTGGTGCGCGAGACGTGCACCCGTTCGGCGAGCGTCCGGATGGACAGCCGGGCGTCGGCGACCAGCTCCCGCAGGATCCGCCGGTCGACCTCGTCGAGCGGCCCGACCGAACGTCCCGTTCCGCCCGCCCCGCCCGGTGTGGTGCCGGTCTCCTGGCTCACTCCGCCCGCCTCCCCGTGCCATTCGTCCCGCGTTCATCCCGGATGTTGAGTCAATCATCCCTGAGCAGGAGCATAGGGCCACCACACGTCCAGGAGGTCCCCGCCGTGACGACCACACCCCAGGCGGTCCGCAGGGCATCCCCGCGCACCCGCCGGCCGGCCACCCCGGCCGCTCCCGACCCGACGGCCGGCCTGCTGCCGCAGTCCGAGCCGGTCCGGCTGCTGAATCCGGACGGCACTCCGCTGCCGCCCCGCGACGACTACCCCGAGCCGCCGGTCGAGACGCTGCGCGAGATGTACCGCCGGATGGTCGTCGGCCGCCGCTTCGACACCCAGGCCACCGCGCTGACCAAGCAGGGCCGGCTCGCCGTCTACCCGTCCGCCCGGGGCCAGGAGGCCTGCCAGGTCGGCGGCGTGCTGGCGCTGCGCGACACCGACTGGGTCTTCCCGACCTACCGGGAGTCGATGGCGCTGACCGCCCGCGGCCTCGACCCGGTCGAGGTGCTCACCCTGCTGCGCGGCGACTGGCACTGCGGGTACGACCCGGCCGTCACCCGCACCGCGCCCCAGTGCACCCCCCTCGCGACCCAGTCCGTGCACGCCGCCGGCCTCGCCTACGGCGAGTCCTACCAGGGGCGGGACACCGTCGCGCTGACGTTCATCGGCGACGGCGCCACCAGCGAGGGCGACTTCCACGAGGGCGTCAACTTCGCCGCCGTGTTCAAGGCCCCGGTGGTCTACCTGGTGCAGAACAACAAGTACGCGATCAGCGTGCCGCTGTCCCGGCAGACCGCCGCGCCGACCCTGGCCTACAAGGGCGTCGGCTACGGCGTGCCCAGCGAGCAAGTCGACGGCAACGACCCGGTGGCCGTCCTCGCGGTGCTGAACCGCGCCGTCGCGCACGCCCGCGCCGGCAAGGGCCCCTACCTGATCGAGGCGCACACCTACCGGATGGAGCCGCACACCAACGCCGACGACCAGACCCGCTACCGGGACGCCGAGGAGGTCGAGGCGTGGCGCGACCGCGACCCGATCGCCCGTCTGGAGGCCTACCTGCGGGCCCGCGGCGTGCTGGACGACGCGGCCGTCGCGGCCGTCGCACAGGAGGCCGAGGAGTACGCCGCCGCGCTGCGCCGCCGGATGGACTCCCAGCCCACCGTCGACCCGCTGAGCCTGTTCGACCACGTCTACGCCGAGCCGACGCCGCAGCTGGTCGAGCAGCGTGAACTGGTCCGGGCCGAGCTGGAAGCGGCCCGCGACGAGGAGGGGGACGCCTGATGGCCACCATGACCATGGCGAAGGCGCTCAACGCCGCGCTCGCCGACGCGATGCTCGACGACGAGCGGGTGGTCGTCTTCGGCGAGGACGTCGGCCAACTCGGCGGCGTCTTCCGGATCACCGACGGGTTGCAGGCCCGCTTCGGCGACAAGCGCTGCTTCGACACCCCGCTCGCCGAGGCGGGCATCGTCGGCTTCGCCGTCGGCCTGGCCATGTCCGGGCTGCGGCCGGTGGTCGAGATGCAGTTCGACGCGTTCGCGTACCCGGCGTTCGAGCAGATCGCCTCGCACGTGGCGAAGCTGCGCAACCGCACCCGCGGCGCGCTCAGCGTGCCGATGGTGATCCGGGTGCCCTACGCCGGCGGCATCGGCGGCGTCGAGCACCACTGCGACTCCTCCGAGGCCTACTACGCGCACACCCCGGGGTTGAAGGTCGTCACCCCGGCCACCGTCGAGGACGCGTACTCCCTGCTGCGCGCCGCTGTCGACGACCCCGACCCGGTCGTGTTCCTGGAGCCGAAGAAGCTCTACTTCGGAAGCGGCGAGGCGGAGCTGCCGGCGCGCACCGCGCCGATCGGCACCGCCGTCGTGCGCCGCCCCGGCACCGACGCCACCCTCGTCGCGTACGGGCCGGCGGTGCCGGTGGCGCTGGCCGCGGCCGAGGCGGCCCGGGAGGAGGGCTGGGACCTGGAGGTGGTCGACGTGCGCAGCATCGTGCCGTTCGACGACGCCACCGTCACCGCCTCGGTACGCCGCACCGGACGGTGCGTGGTGATCCAGGAGGCGCAGGGCTTCGCCGGCGTCGGCGCCGAGATCGCCGCCCGGGTGCAGGAGCGATGCTTCCACGCGCTGCACGCCCCGGTGCTGCGGGTCTCCGGACTGGACATCCCCTACCCGGCGCCGATGCTGGAGCACACCCACCTGCCCTCGGTCGACCGGGTGCTGGACGCCGTCGCCCGGCTGCAGTGGGACGACCAGCCCGACACCCGGTGGGTGGCGGCATGAGCGAACGCACCGAGCGAAGCGAGGGCCGTGAGGCCATGCCCGGCCGGCACGGCATGAGCGCCGCTGTCGGTACACGCGACTTCCTCCTGCCGGACCTGGGGGAAGGGCTGAGCGAGGCGGAGATCGTCGAGTGGCGGGTCGCCGTCGGTGACGTGGTCACCGTGGACCAGAGCGTGGTCGAGGTGGAGACCGCCAAGGCCGTCGTCGACGTGCCCTGCCCGTACCCCGGCCGGGTGGTGGCCCTGCACGGCGCGGCGGGCGAGGTCCGCCCGGTCGGCCAGCCGCTGATCACCATCGAGCCGCTCGACGGCGACGACGCCCCGGACCCGCATGCCACCTACCGCGAGGAGGAGCGGGCCGGCTCCGGCAACGTCCTGATCGGGTACGGCACCGGCCACGGCGGTCCGGGTCGGCGGCGACGTCGACCCCGCCTCGCGGTGGCTTCCGAGCCCGCCCCGACGGCCCCCGCGGCCGTCCCGGCCGGTCCTGCGGCCCCGACGGGTCGCGCGGTCCCGGGTGGCTCGTCGACGCCGCCCGGCTCGCTCGCGGCCGCGGACCGGGACTCCGAACCGGCGCGGGCCTCCGGACCGGCGGCGGCGCCGCTGGTCATCTCGCCGATCGTGCGGCGGCTGGCGAAGGAGCACGGGATCGACCTGGCGTCGGTGCGCGGCACCGGCCCGGGCGGCGTGATCCGCCGGGTCGACGTGGAGGCGGCCCGGACCGCTCCGCCAGCCCGGCTGGCCGCCGTGCCGGACGCCCCGGACGCGCACGTCGGGCTCGCCCCGACCGGCGACGGCGACGTGGTCGTCCCGCTCACCGGCATCCGCAAGGTGATCGCCGACAAGCTCTCCCGCAGCCGGCGGGAGATCCCCGAGGTGACCATCTGGGTGGACGTGGACGCGACCGGGCTGCTGGAGACCCGGGCCGCGATCAACGCCGCCTCCCCGGACGCGCCGGTGAGCATCCTCGCCCTGCTGGCCCGGATCTGCCTCAGCGGGCTGCGGCGGTACCCGCAGCTCAACGCGCGGGTCGACACCGAGGGGCAGCGGATCGTCCAGTCCGCCGGGGTGCACCTGGGCATCGCGGCGCAGACCGACCGCGGGCTGGTGGTGCCGGTGCTGCGCGACGCCCAGCGGCTGACCACCCGGGAGCTGGCCGCCGCGCTCGCCGAGACCACCGCGTCGGCCCGTGCGGGCACGCTGCCCCCGGCGCGGCTGAGCGGCGGCACGTTCACGCTCAACAACTACGGCGTCTTCGGGGTGGACGGTTCCACGCCGATCATCAACCACCCGGAGGCGGCGCTGCTCGGCGTCGGCCGGATCGTGGACAAGCCCTGGGTGGTGGACGGACAGCTCGCCGTCCGCAAGGTGACCCAGCTCAGCCTCACCTTCGACCACCGGGTCTGCGACGGCGGGGTGGCCGGCGGGTTCCTGCGCCACGTGGCCGACTGCGTCGAGCAGCCGGCCCTGCTGGTCGCCAACGTCTGACCCCCCGCCCCCGGCCCCGGCCCCCACCGAGGGGGCCGGGGCCGCTCGCGTCCCCGCCGCCGCGCCCGCGATCTTGCACTTGCTGCCCTCGATGTGCCCGATTCGCACCCTTCTCGAGGGCCGCAACTGCAAGATCGCGGCAGTGGTGCGGGTGGCGTGGGTGTGAGCCGGCTCGACCGGCGTGCGACGTCCAGCGCTGCCCGTCTCGCCGGGCCGGCCCCCCGTCGATCATGAGGTTGGCGGGGGCGAATCGGGGGCGTGCGCCGTCAACTTCATGATCGACGGATGAGGGGCGGGCGGGGCGCGGGGCGGGCGGTGGTGCGCGAATCGGGCGGAGGGGGCGTGGGGCGCAAGCCGGGACGGGAATTACCTGTCCGGCACGATTCGCGCAGCCGTTTCCGAGCAATTCCGCCGAAGGTGCCACAGCGTGACGCCGGGCCTACAGAATGTGGGCGAGGGGACGCGGAAATGGGGGGCGAAATATGTTTGTGAGGCGACGACTGACGCTATTCGCGATGACTGTCGCAGTCGCGCCACTGGCGGTCGGCGCGTGCACCGCCGGCCCGAAGTCGGTGGCGCGCAAGGCCGAGGCGGCCCCGCCGTCGGTCACCGTGACACCGATCGACCGGGCCCGGGACGTGCCGATCAGCGCGGAGGTGGGCACGAAGGTCAGCAACGGCAGGGTGACCGCTGTGAAGCTCACCGACGACAAGGGCCGCCCGGTGCCGGCGCAACCGCGCGAGGACGGTTCCGGCTGGGTGCCGGACCGCCCGTTGGCGAATTCCCGGGCGTACACGGCCGAGGTGACCGTTACCGGCGATTCCGGAAAGACCACCACGCGCAAGACGACGTTCACGACGATGGCCAAATCCACCAAACCGGCCATCACCAGTGAATTGTATTTCCGGGACAACCAGACGTACGGGACGGCGATGCCGGTGGTGCTCGGTTTCGACCCGCCGATCCCGGAGCAGGCCCGCGCGGACGTGCAGCGCCGGCTGTTCGTCAAGACCGACCCGCCGCAGCCGGGCACCTGGTCCTGGGTGGCCGACGGCAAGCAGGCCGAGTACCGGGCGCCCGACCGGTGGAAGCCGGGTACGAAGATCAGCGTGCGCAGCGCGCTGGAGGGGCTGCCCATCGGCAAGGAGGCGGTGGGCGACGCGGACCGGGTGGCGTCGGCCAAGGTGGGGCGGCAGGTGTCGCTGGACATCGACAACACCACCAAGCAGATGGCCGTCTACCAGGACGGCAAGCTGCTCAAGAAGGTCCCGGTCAGTCTCGGCAAGCCGAGCACGCCGAGTTCCAGCGGCACCATGGTGATCATGGAAAAGCACGAGCACACCACGTTCGACACCCGGGGTGAGCCGGACGGCGGCTACGTGGTCGACGTGGACGACGCCCAGCGACTGACCTGGGGCGGCGAGTTCATCCACTCGGCGCCGTGGTCGGAGGGGGAGCAGGGCTTCAACAACACCTCGCACGGCTGCACCAACGTCTCGGCCACCGCCGCGGACTGGCTGATGGGCATCACCCAGGTCGGCGACCTGGTGACCGTCAAGGGCACCGAGGTGCAGCTCCAGCAGGGCAACGGCTTCACCGCCTGGAACGTCGGGTGGAACGAGTTCGCCAAGGGCAGCGCGCTGCCCGTACCGGCGGGCCTGAAGCCCACGCAGAGTCCGACGCCGCACCCGGGCGCGGTGGCCGGCGGGTCGTCGCCCGCCCCGGCCCCGAGCCGGAGCAACAGCGGCGGCTGAACCGGGGGAGGAACGGCCACCGGGCCGGCGTCGCGTCCGCGGCGCCGGCCCGGCGCCGTCTCAGTCCAGGTCGACGCGGGCCACGCCGGTCGCGGTCAGGCTGCCCAGCCAGAGCTGCCGGCCGTGCTGCCGCACGCCGGTGACCATCGGGTACGCCCCGCTCGGGCCGTGCAGCGTGCGCAGCACCCGCCCCGCGTCGTCGACCAGCGCGACCAGCCCGTAGCGGCGGGGCTGCGGCTGCACCGCGCCCGGCAGCAGGGCGACGATCTGCCGCACCCGGGGATGGGGCAGCAGCCGCTCCATGATCGGCAGGCGTGGGCTGGGCAGCGCGATCCAGTACGTCCCGTCGCCGACCGCGGAGACGTTGTCCGGGTAGGCCGGCAGGTCGGCCAGCACGGTGGCCCGCCCGCCCGGCAGCTCGACCCGCAGCAGCCGGTGGGTGGCGGTCTCGACCAGCATCAGCGCCGACTCGTCCGGGGTGAGGGCCAGCCCGTTGGGGAAGTAGAGCCCGTCCGCCACCACGTCGGTGCGCCCGCTGCGCCGGTCGTAGGCCAGCACCCGGCCGTTGGGTCGGTGCTCCAGCAGGTCGCGTTTCCACTGGGACAGCGGGAACCGGTCGGAGCTGTCGGTGAAGTAGACGGTGCCGTCCCGGGCGACCGCCGCGTTGTCGGCTAGGTGCACCGGCGGCCCGCTGCCGGTCAGCTCGTGCACCGCGCCGGCCGGGTCGACCCGCAGCAGCCCCCGGTAGGCGTCGCAGACCAGCAACCCGCCGTCGACCGGGTCCAGCTCGATGCCGAGCGGCCGGCCGCCGGTCTCGGCGAGCAGCGTGGGCCGGGTGCCGGCCGGGGCGTCCGCCGGCCACCACCAGAGCCGGCCGTCCTCGTCGCCGCTGATCGCCCGGCCCTCGGCGTCGACGACCACGTCCTCCGGCCCGTGCCCGCCGGCGGGCAGCGGCAGCAGGTCGGCGCGATCGAGGCGGGTGTCGCCGGGGGCCCAGGGCCCGTCCAGCGGCGGCGGCACGGTGGCCGGCTCACGGACCGGCCGGATCAGCAGGGGCGCACGCGGGCGGGGCACAGACACGGCCATCGGCTCATTGTGGCCCGGCCGACGCGTCGACGGCAGTCCCGGCCGGCGTGTCCGCGTGGCGGGCCGGTCCGTGGGGCCGGCTGCTCGCGCTCAGAGGGCTGCCGGCGGCGCGGGCGGGTGGGCTGCGGCCTCGCGCGGGCCGGTCCGGAGAGGGCCCGGTGCGGAGCCGGCGGGCGGCTGCGGGATGACCCTGAGCGGCCTCGGGGTCGGCACCCGGGCGCTACCCGGAACCCCCGCGCGGACGTGGCGGAACTGTCGGTGGGCGCCGGTAGGTTTGCCGCATGGCAGACAGCGGCGACCGCTTCCACGTGGCGACGGAGGTGCACGACCAGGTGGTCGTGCTGCGCCCGGTCGGCGAGATCGACATCGCCACCGTGACGGCGTTCCGGGCCGCGCTCTGGGCGGCGCCGGCGCGGCCGGTGCTGCGGGTCGACCTGTCCGGCGTCAGGCTGCTCTCCGCGGCCGGGGTGCGCGCGCTGGTCGCCGCGCACCTGCGGGTGCGGGCACGCGGCGGCGAGCTGGTGCTGGTCGACCCCGACCCGGTGGTCTCCCGGGTGCTGCGGGTGACCGGGCTGCACCGGGTGCTCCCGGTGCGCGAGTCGACCCGCCCGTCGGAGCTGCTCGCCTGCGCGGCCTGACCGCCGCCGGGCCGCCGACACGCCGCCGGGCCGCCGGCGCGATGCCGACGGCCCGGGGGACGGGGAGCGCTCAGCGCACGCCGAGCAGGTCCACCACGAAGACGAGCGTCTCGTTCGGCTTGATGACGCCGCCAGCGCCGCGGGCGCCGTAGCCCAGGTGCGGCGGGATGGTGAGCCGGCGCCGGCCGCCCACCTTCATGCCGATCACGCCCTGGTCCCAGCCGGCGATGACCTGGCCGCCGCCGAGCGGGAACTCGAACGTCTCGCCCCGGTTCCACGAGGCGTCGAACTCGCGGCCGGTCGAGTGCGCCACGCCCACGTAGTGCACGCTGGCCAGCTGGCCCGGGCGGGCCTCCGGGCCGTCGCCGACCGTGATGTCCTCGATGACGAGATCGGCGGGCGGCGCGCCCTCGATCGGGCCAACCTCGGGCTTGTCCATGAGCGGGTCTCCTCGGTGCTGACGGTGTGGTCACCGTCGATCCTGCCCGATCGCGACCGGCCGATACGCGCCGGTCCCCGCCGGGGCGCGGCGGGGGCGTACGACCGGGCGGGCGCCGCCTGTCGGCGACGCCCGCCCGGGGCGACCTGCTCTCGGTTACCTCACTTCAGCCAGGGGAGGCGCTGGACCAGGGGGAGCTTCGCCCAGGCGCGGCCGAGGCCGAGGGTGTTGCCGGCGCCGACCAGAGCCAGACCGGCGAGCAGGCCCGCGTAGATGAGGTGGTCGTCCATGAAGGGGTTGTTCTCGGGAGGCAGCACCGCCGTCCACATCAGGACCAGGAGCAGCCCGCCGGTGGCGGCGGCGATCCGGGTGCCGATGCCGAGCAGCAGGGCCACGCCGATGCCGAGCAGGCCGAGCATGAACAGCCAGTCCGCCCAGGCCGCGCCGGCGATGTCGTGGTAGATGTCCGCGAACGGGCCGGCCACCGCGTTGCCCAGGAAGCCCTTGGTCGGGCTGCCGCCGTTGATCCAGGCGTTCTTCGCCGGGGTCTCGTGCCCCAGGCCGAACATCTTGTCGAGGAAGGCCCAGAGGAACGTCCAGCCCAGGGCGAGCCGCAGCCCGGCCCAGACGTACCGGGTGGCCTTCTGGCGGGGGGTCTCGGCCGCCGGAGCGATGGTGGCGGCGGGGGTCCGCTCGATTGTCGCGGTCATGGTCTCCACGTCCCTTCTGTGCCTCGCACCGCGTTCCCGGTGGCACCTTCATTCCACTCCCCGGCGAGGGCCGGCAGCAGGGCCGACGGTGCCCCCGTGACCGGGTCCTTGGTCCCGTCCCGACCCGGTCCGGACGGCCCCCGGCGGACCGGTCCGCCGCCTCTGCCCGGGCGCCCGGGCGGCGGCCTAGCGTCGCTGGTGCAGGCCCGGCACGAGGAGGTCGTGATGAGGACGTGGCAGGTGGCCGACGTGATGACCAGGGACGTCGCGACGGTGGGCGAGGACACCCCGTACCGCGACGTCGTCGACGTGCTGGTCCGGGAACGGGTCAGCGGGGTTCCGGTGGTGGACTCGTTCCACCGCGTGCTCGGGGTGGTCTCCGAGGCGGACCTGCTGCACAAGGTGGAGCGCTCCGGCCACCCGGACGAGCGGCGGGTCTTCGAGGGGCGGCGCCGGCGTACCGCCCGGGAGAAGGCGGGCGCGCTGGTGGCCCGCGACCTGATGACCGCGCCGGCGGTCACCACGCACGAGCGGGCGTCGCTGGCCGCGACGGCCCGGCTGATGGACCGCGAGGCGGTCAAGCGGCTGCCCGTCCTCGACGACCTGGGCCGGCTGGCCGGCATCGTGACCCGGGGCGACCTGCTCCGGGTGCACCTGCGCACCGACGCGGAGATCCGCGAGGACGTGGTGCACGAGGTGCTGCGTCGGGTGCTCTCCGTGCGGGACGGCCTGGTGACGGTCCAGGTCCGCGGCGGGGAGGTCACCATGGACGGACGGCTGGACCGGCGCAGCGCCGTCGACCTCGCCGGACGCCTGGCGGGCCAGGTCGCCGGCGTGGTCGCGGTGCACAACGCCGTCGGGTACGACGTGGACGACACCACCCTGATGGAGCTGGACCCGGTGCACGCCACCCCGATCGCCTGACCGTCCCCGTTCCGGGCCCCGCCGACGCCGGTGGGGCCCGGGACGTGTCGGGCGTCCGAGCCCGCAACCGGCGACGGCCGCCCCACAGTTGGGGCGGCCGTCGCCGTGCCGACGGTCAGCCGCGCAGCGCCGGCTCGGTGGAGGCCCGGGCCGCCGGGACCGGCACCGGGACCACGACCACCGGGCAGCTCGCCTTGCGGACGCACTCCTCACTGACCGAGCCGAGCACGGTGTGCCGCAGCCGGTTGTGCCCGTGGCTGCCCAGCACCAGCAGGTCGGCCGTACGGGCGGCGGCGGTCAGCACGTCCGCCGGCCGGCCCTCGGCCACCTCCCCGGCGACCGGGTGGCCGGCACCCTGCCGCCGGACGAGGTCCGCGATCGCCCGGTCGAGCAGCTCCTCCGCGTGTCGCCGCTCGTCGGTCGGGTTCGTCGCGGTGGTCGGCCCCGCCTCGATGCCGTCCCACCGCCAGGCGACCACCGCCTGCACCGTGCCGCCGCGCGCCGCCGCCTCGTCGGCGGCCCAGTCCAGGGCGCGCCGGCCGCCGTCCGACCCGTCGACGCCCACCACGATCAGTCGGTTCTGGTTCATGGCCCACTCCCTTCGTCCTGCCCGCAGTGCACACCCGCGGCGGCGACCCCGGACAGGCGCGAAGGACCCGATCGGGCGGGCCGTCCGTCCCGCCCGCGGCGGCGACGGGTCAGACCGGGGCGGCGAGCTGGGCGGCGAGCAGCGCCGGCGCCTCGGCCAGCGAGGGGCCGTACCAGGTCAGGTGCCGGCCCGAGACCAGCACCGAGGGCACGCCGGGGAACGCCTCCGGCCCGTCGTCGGCGGTGAACCGGTACGGCTCGTCGGGCAGCACCACCAGCTCGGGCGCGCGGGCGCGCAGGACGTCCAGCGCCGGTCGGGGATAGCGCTCCGGATCCCCGGCCCAGCCGTTGACCACACCGAGCCGGCGCAGCACGTCCCCGGCGAACGTGTCCCGGCCCAGCACCACCCAGGGGCGCCGCCACACCGGCACCACCGCGGTGCGGACCCGCGCCGGCGCGGGCGGGGCGGCCCAGGCCCGGCGGGCCGCCCGCAACCACGGCGGCTCGTCCGGCGCGCCGATCGCGGCGACCAGCTCGCCGAGCTGGTCGAGGGCCTCCGGCACGGTACGCGGGAAGGTGACCCGCACCGGCACCCCGGCCGCGCGCAGCGCCTCCGCGTCGGCCAGCCGGTTCTCCTCCTCGTTGAGCAGCACCAGGTCGGGCGCGAGCGCCAGTACCCGGTCCAGGTCGGGATATTTCGTCCCGCCGACCCGGGTCACGTCCAGCCCGTCCGGGTGGGTGCACCAGTCGGTCGCGCCGACCAGCACCTCCGGGCGGGTCGCCGCGACCGCCTCGGTCAGCGAGGGAACCAGTGACACCACGCGCACGGTCGTCCTCCTCGTACCGCCCATCCTGGCGCATCGACGGCCGCCGGTCGGGTGGCCGACGCCGGGGGACCGGTCGACAATGAGCGGATGCCTCCGCGCCCCGCCGCCCTGCCGGCCCCCGACTACGGCGTCCCACCGGCCGAGGCGCTGCCCCGGGCCCGTGAGTTCGCCGACCAGCTGGTCCGCCGACGCACCGTACGCGACTTCAGCGACCGGCCGATCCCACCCGGGGTGCTGGCCGAGGCGTTGCGGGCCGCCGCGTCGGCGCCGAGCGGGGCGAACCGGCAGCCGTGGCGGTTCGTGGTGCTGACCGACCCGGCGCTGAAGCGACGCCTGCGGGCCGCCGCCGAGGCCGAGGAGCGCGTCTTCTACGAGCGGCGTGCGCCGGAGGAGTGGCTGGCCGCGCTGGCCCCGCTCGGCACCGACGCCAGCAAGCCGTTCCTGGAGACCGCGCCGGCGGTGATCGTGGTGTTCGAGGTGCACCGCGGGCCCGGGTCGCCCCGGCCCTACTACGTCAAGGAGTCGGTGGGGATCGCCGTCGGGTTCCTGCTCGCCGCGCTGCACCACGCCGGGCTGGCCACGCTCACCCACACGCCGAGCCCGATGCGCTTCCTCAACGAGCTGCTCGACCGGCCGGCCGAGGAGCGGGGCAACCTGATCATCCCGGTGGGCTATCCCGCGCCCGACGCGACGGTGCCGGACATCGACCGGAAGCCGCCGACCGAGGTGGTGCTCTGGCGCTGACCGGTCAGCGCACGGCGGGCGCCGGCTCGGGTTCCAGGCCCGCCACCGGCACGCCCTGCCGCACCGCCCACTCCACCGCGGCCCGCAGGTCCGCCGTGGGCAGCGGCCGCCGGGTGGTCACCGCCACGGCCGCGTGCACGGTGTACGCGAGGAACGGGTACGACCGGGCCAGCTCACCGATGGCCTCGTGCAGCCGTGCGACCACGGCCAGCGCCTCCGGCTCGCCGAGCGCCGGCAGGACGAGCTGGAACTCGTTGTCGGCGACGCGGACCGCCCGGTCGACCGGGCGCAGCACGCCGGTGACCGCGGCCAGGACGGCCTGACCCTCCCGGGCGACGCTGCGCCGGCCGAAGCGTTCCGGCGCGCCGGCCGGCTCGTCCACCCGCAGGCCGACCAGGGCCACCGGCAGCGTGCCGGAGGCGGTCACCCCGTCCGCGCCGGTCCACCGGCGCAGGCCCGGCTCGTCGAGCATGCCGTCGGTCGGCTCGACCGCGCGCACGCCCCGGTCGCCGCGCCGGGCCAGCAGCCGCAGCGCCGCCTCGGCCCGGGACTCGCCCGGCCCGGCCGGGATCTCCCGTACCCGGGCGACCGCCTCGTCCAGCGCGGACCGGGCCGCGGCGGGCAACCGTTCGGCGAGCCGCTCCCGCAGCCGGATCACCTCGTGCAGCGCCTCGTCCCGGCGGAATCCCCACCGCCCGTCGAAGAGCCGGCCGGACTCGAGCGTCGGCGCCGGCCCGACCTCGCCCCGGTCGTACGCCACCAGGGTGGCGCCGAAGCGCGGGGTCAGCGCCACCACGCTCCACTCCCGGGCCAGATCCTCGGCCTCGTCCAACGCCACCCCGTACGTCCGGTCGGGCAGGTCGGGCGGGGGGCCACCGACCATGCCGACCACGGTGGTGGCGGCCCGACCGGCGATCCGCCGGTAGACCTCGCGCTCCCGGTCGAAGTACGGCAGCCGCTGGAAGAGCGCGAGCACCACGAGTGGGCCGTCCTCGGCCTCGGCCAGCGCGGCGCGTTCGATGGCGTGGGATACGGCGACGAGACTGCGTTTGGTGAATCGCTCCGGGGTCCGTCCGCTGTGCACCCGCCGAGCCTAGAGGGCCGGACCGGGTGGCGCACCGGCCGGCGGGTGCCCGGATTCGCCCGCACCGCCGAGGCGGTCACCATGATCGACGCCCTACACTCGGGCGTCGAGGCGAGCGACGGACGGATTGTGGCGAGATGACGAGCACCGGCAGCGTGGCCGTGTCCTGGTTGCGGCCGGTCCCGCCGGGCGTGCCGTCCCGGTTCACCCGGGCCGGCCAGGTCGGCTACGCCGACCGGCGCCTCGGCGAGCTGGTGCAGGGACGCCCGCCGGGGGTCACCGGCAGTCAGTGGAGCACCGCCGGCCGCGCCGGCCTCGACCTGGTGGTGTGCGCGGCCGACACGGGACTTCCGCGTTTCGCGGTCAGGTTCACCACGCCGGCGGCCGACGGGTCGCCGGCCCGCCGCGCGGAACGGCTGACCGACGCGGTCTGCGCCGCCGTCGGACTGCCGCTGGTGCGGGTCGAGTCGCCGACGCTCGGCGGTGCGGACCAGGCACGCCGGTTCGCCGAGTACGTCGTCGACGCCCGGGCCTACGCCGCGGGGACCGACCCGGACGACGGGGACACGATCGGGTTCCGGGACATCGAGGGCCGGCTCCCGGACGGCCGGCGGGGTCCGGTCAACGACCTCGGCGCGTTGGCCCGGGTCGACGCGGTCGAGGCGTACGTGGCGGGCCGGCTGGCCGACCCGATCGTGCGCGGCCTGCACGTGCGCTGGACCGACGGCCCGGCGGAGGGCTGGGGCTGGGTCGAGGTGCGGCCCGGCCGGTGCCTCGTCGAGCGGGTCCGGCTGACGTCCCGGGGGTTCGCGTGCGGGGTGGAGCCGGGTCGGCTCGCCGAGGACCTGGCCGTGGCGGCGCTGGGGGAGCGGCTGCGTGACCTCGACGCGGCGGCGCCGTCCCTGGTGGACCGGGGCGACCTGCGCGGGCAGGTGCGACGCCTCGCCGAGCGGCGGGACTCGTTCGACGGCGGTTTCGCGTTCGACCACCTCTGGGTCGACTGAACCGGGCCGTCGCGACCCGCCGATTTTTTTCCGATCTCCGGTTGAACCTTCGCCGTCGGCTCTCCGTACCTAAGCGGGAATGGACGCAGATCTTCCCGCCGCGCCCGGACGGCGCGGAGACGGTGCGGAAAGGGCACCGTCGGCCATTGACGCGCGACCCGTACGTCGCAGTGATCTCACCCCGAGGATTCGTCGTTCCGCCGGGATCACCAGTCAACTACCGGATCGAGAAGGAGAGCAATTCGATGCGCAGGTCCACACGGGCGCGCCGGTCATCCGGTAGCGCACGGAGCAAGCGGATGCTGGCCGTGGTCGGCACGCTCGCGGTCTTCGGCGGCATCGTCGCCGTCACCCAGATCTCGTCCGCCCAGGACCGGCGGACGAGCACCCGTGCCGCCTCGGCGTCCTGTGTGGCCCCGAGCCCGGGGGCGACCGCCCCGGGCGGCCAGGGCAGCACCACCCGCACCTGGCAGAACGGCCGCTGGGTCCGTAACCACTGGGGTGACGGGCAGATGTCGTCGGCCGAGTGTCAGCAGACCCGGGGCGGCGGCGCGGGCGCCGGCACCCCGACCGTGGCCTGCCCGGACGTCCGCGGCAAGCTGCCGCAGGTGCCCGGCCGGGCCCGCGCCGAGGTGGACCGCAACCTGGCACTGCTGGAGAGCCAGATCGCCGAGGCGAACCGGCGGCTCGCGCGGGACGGCCGCAACGGTGGCGACTTCATCAACAACGCCATCCTCCGTCCGCTCGCCGACAAGCGCACCGCGACGATCAACCGGATCGCCACCGCGATCGGCCGGGGCGGCCAGCGTCCGCAGGGCCTGGAGCAGCTCGCCGCGTGCGCCCTCGCCGACAACGCCCAGAACGGCGGCGGCCAGAACGGCGGCGGTCAGAACGGCGGCGGTCAGAACGGCGGCGACAACGGCGGTCAGAACGGTGGCCAGAACGGCGGGAACAACAACGGCGGCCAGAACGGCGGCAACAACGGCGGCCAGAACGGTGGCAACAACAACGGCGGCAACAACGGCTTGGAGGTGCTCGCCAAGGACTGCAGCGGCAGCCAGCTGGAGGCGCACAACGGTTTCCAGAACGGCAACCGGTGCGTGAGCACCGCATTCGGTGAGGTCGGCGCCGCGGCGAACAACCCCTCGCTGCTCATCACCCAGTTCCCGAACCAGGTGCAGCGCAACCAGCCGTTCACGCTCCGGGTCACCACGAAGAACCTGGTGCGGGACCGCTTCCTCGCCGCCGGTCAGGGTGGCTACTACCTGGAGAGCTCGCTGCTCAACGGCCAGGGTCTGGTGCGCGGCCACTTCCACACCGCCTGCCGGATGCTCGGCAGCACCCGGCAGCCCCCGAACCCGCAGGACGTGCCCGCGTTCTTCGTCGCGACCGAGGACGGCCGGGGCGGGTCCCAGCCGGACGACGTGCTGATCCAGATCCCGGGCCTGCCGGAGTCCGGCCTGGCGCAGTGCTCGGTCTGGGCCGGTGACGGCTCGCACCGCATCCCGATGATGGAGCGGGCCAACCAGACCCCCGCCATCGACGTGGTGCGCATCCAGGTCAACTGACCCGATCGACCGACGGCCGGAGCCGCCCGGGACCCCTCCCGGGCGGCTCCGGCCGTCGGTGCGTCCGAGTCGTCGATCAAGGAGTTGGCGTCCCGGCCCGCGCCGACTCCCGACGCGAACTCCTTGATCAACGGAGGGGGGCGGTAGGGCGGGTGGGCGGGAAAATTGGTGCCGGTGGGATCGGGGGGTGTGAAAATTGTCGACCTGGAAAAAGTCGACGGGGCCACGCCGATTTCTCAGCGTGACCCCGGGATGCCCGACGGTGAACCGGGAGGGTTCAGCGGTTCTTGTAGGCCTCGACGACCGAGACCGGGATGCGACCCCGCTCGGAAATCTCGTAGCCGTTCTTGGTGGCCCATTCGCGGATGGCGCGGTTCTGCTCGCGGTCCATTCCCGAGGTGCTCGGCCGGGTCGCGCGCCGGGTCGCCCGGCCGGTGTCGGCCGGGCCGCGACCGATCCGCCTGCCAGCGCTGATGTACGGGTCCAGCGCCTTGCGCAGGACGCCGGCGTTCTCGTCGGAGACGTCGATCGTGTAGGCCACGCCGTCCAGGCTGAACTCGACGGTCCGATCGGCCTTTCCGCCGTCGAGGTCGTCGGTCAGAACGGTGATTACTTTCCTTGCCATCGCCATTACTCCCTGTGTCGGGCGGGGTGTGGCTAAGAGTTTGACCTACCAAGCGGTAATTTCGCAACAATACCCGACTCCTTCCATTCGGCGGGTCGCGTAAACGGCGGCGCGGCAAATGGGTCGACAGGCGGGAGGGGCGACGCGGGCGGGGCGTGGGCGTGGCGTGGGTCACAAGCCGGAACAAGGGGCACGGTTTGTTACTTGAGCCAGACACGCTCAACCAACGTGATGGCAGGTGTTCGATGGCAACTCTTCCGGTACTTCCCCTGACCGACGCCGTCCTGCTGCCCGGGATGGTCGTCCCGGTGACCCTCGACCCGACCACCCAGGCCGCGGTCGACGCGGCCCGGGCCACCGGCGACAGGCAACTCCTGGCCGTGCCCCGCATCGACGGCGAGTACGGCTCCGTCGGCGTGGTCGCCACCATCGAGAAGGTCGGCCGGCTGCCCGACGGTGAGCCGGCCGCCGTGGTGCGCGGTCTCGCCCGTGCCCGCATCGGCTCCGGCGTACCCGGCCCCGGCGCGGCCCTCTGGGTCGAGGCGACCGCCCTCGACGAGCCCGCCCCCGCCGGCCGGGCCCGGGAACTGGCCCGCGAGTACCGGGCGCTGATGACCTCGGTGCTCCAGCAACGCGGCGCCTGGCAGGTCATCGACGCCATGGAGCGGATGACCGACCTCTCCGAGCTGGCCGACTCGGCCGGCTACGCGCCCTGGCTCAGCCTGGCGCAGAAGACCGAACTGCTCGCCGCGCCGGACGTCACCGCCCGCCTCGAGCTGCTGGTCGGCTGGGTGAAGGAGCACCTGGCCGAGCAGGAGGTCACCGAGCAGATCACCAGCGACGTCCGCGAGGGGCTGGAGAAGTCCCAGCGCGAGTTCCTGCTCCGCCAGCAGCTCGCCGTGATCCGCAAGGAACTGGGCGAGGACGAGCCGGACGGCTCCGCCGACTACCGCTCCCGGGTCGAGTCCGCGGACCTGCCCGAGAAGGTGCGCGAGGCCGCCCTGCGCGAGGTCGGCAAGCTGGAGCGGGCCAGTGACGCCTCACCGGAGGCGGGCTGGATCCGTACCTGGCTCGACACCGTCCTCGAGATGCCGTGGAACACGCGTACCGAGGACAACACCGACCTGGCCGCGGCGCGGGCGGTGCTCGACGCCGACCACGCCGGGCTGACCGACGTGAAGGACCGCATCCTGGAGTACCTCGCGGTGCGCAACCGCCGCGCGGAGCGCAACCTCGGCGTGGTCGGCGGTCGCGGCTCCGGCGCGGTGCTCGCCCTCGCCGGCCCGCCCGGCGTCGGCAAGACCAGCCTCGGCGAGTCGGTCGCGCGGGCGCTCGGGCGTACCTTCGTCCGGGTCTCGCTCGGCGGCGTCCGCGACGAGGCGGAGATCCGGGGCCACCGGCGCACCTACGTCGGCGCGCTGCCCGGCCGGATCGTGCGGGCCCTGCGGGAGGCCGGCTCGATGAACCCGGTAGTGCTGCTCGACGAGGTCGACAAGCTCGGCGTGGGCTACTCCGGCGACCCGGCGGCGGCCCTGCTGGAGGTGCTCGACCCGGCGCAGAACCACACCTTCCGCGACCACTACCTCGAGGTCGACCTCGACCTGTCCGACGTGTTGTTCCTGGCCACCGCCAACGTGGTGGAGTCGATCCCCGGCCCGCTGCTGGACCGGATGGAGCTGGTCGGCCTGGACGGTTACACCGAGGACGAGAAGGTGGCGATCGCGCGGGACCACCTGCTGCCCCGGCAGCGGGAGCGGGCCGGGCTCACCGCCGAGGAGGTGACCGTCGCCGACGAGGCGCTGGCGCTGATCGCGGGTGAGTACACCCGGGAGGCCGGGGTCCGGCAGCTCGAACGGGCGCTCGCCAAGATCCTGCGCAAGGTGACCGTGGCGTTGGCGTCCGACCCGGCGCCGGTCCGGGTCGACACCGGCAACCTGGCCCGCTACCTGGGCCGGCCCAAGTTCACCCCGGAGTCGGCCGAGCGGACGGCGGTGCCCGGCGTGGCGACCGGCCTGGCGGTCACCGGCGCCGGCGGCGACGTGCTCTTCATCGAGGCGACCAGCATGGAGGGCGAGCCGGGGCTGACCCTCACCGGTCAGCTCGGCGACGTGATGAAGGAGTCGGCGCACATCGCGCTGTCGTACCTGCGCTCCAACGGTCGACGGCTCGGCATCGACCCGAACGCGCTCGCCGGGCGGCGGATCCACGTGCACTTCCCGGCGGGCGCGGTGCCCAAGGACGGGCCGAGCGCCGGCATCACCATGGTGACCGCGCTGGCCTCCCTGGTGACCGGCCGCCCGGTGCGGCCGGAGTTCGGGATGACCGGCGAGGTGACGCTCTCCGGCCGGGTGCTGCCCATCGGCGGGGTGAAGCAGAAGCTGCTCGCCGCGCACCGGGCCGGCCTGACCGAGGTGATCATCCCGAAGCGCAACGAGCCGGACCTGGACGACCTGCCGGCCGAGGTGCGCGAGGCGCTGACCGTGCACACCCTGGCCGACGTCGCGGACGTGCTCGCGCTGGCGCTGCGCCCGGCCGACGTCGACGCGCAGACGCTCGGCGGCCAGCCCGTCGCCGCCTGAGGTGAAAGGAAGGGCCCCCTGTTAACGCCTCGTGCATGGCAGGGGGCCCCTCTTAACCGCCTTACCGGTGGTCGTCGCCGTCGCGGTCGCGGCGGACGGTGGCTTTGCGCCCCTTGATGGTGCTGCCCCGCAGGCCCCGGATCACCTCGTCGGCCATCGCCTGCGGCACCTCGACCAGCGAGAACCGGTCCGCGATCTCGATCGAGCCGATGTCGCGCCCGTTGATCCGGGTCTCGCCGGTGATCGCGCCGACCAGGTCCTGCGGCCGTACCCCGGCCCGCCGGCCCAGCCCGATGAAGACCTGCGTGGTGCCCGCGCCCCGGGACCGGGTGCCACCGCGCCGGTCCCGGCTGTCGTACCCGGGCCGCGCCTCCCGGTTCGGACGGACGGCGACCTGGGGGATCTCCTCCTCGTCGGCCGTGCCGGGCAGGGTGGCCTCGTGGGCCAGCCGGACCGCGGCGAGCGCCACCTCCATCAGGTCGAACTCGTCGGTCAGCGACTCGACGACCGCCCGGAACGGCTCCAGGTCGTCCTCCAGCAGCGACTCCCGTACCGCGGCCTGGGTCAGCTCGAAGCGCCGGGTCCGCAGGTCGGCCACCGTGGGGATCTTGTCGACCGAGATCCGCTGGCCGGTGACCCGCTCGATGGTCTTGAGCATCCGGTGCTCACGCGGCTCGGCGAGGGTGATCGCCACACCCTCCCGCCCGGCCCGGCCCACCCGGCCGATGCGGTGCACGTACGACTCCGGCGCCGAGGGCACGTCGTAGTTCACCACGTGGGTGAGCTGCTCGACGTCCAACCCCCGGGCCGCCACGTCGGTGGCGACCAGCAGGTCAGCGGTGCCGGCGCGCAGCCGACCCATCACCCGGTCCCGCTGTTCCTGGCTCATCCCGCCGTGCAGCGCCTCGGCCCGGTAGCCGCGGCCGTTCATCGTCTCGGTGAGCCGGTCGACCTCCTCCCGGCTGCGGCAGAACACGATGGCGGCGGTCGGCGACTCCACGTCCAGCACGCGACCCAGCGCGGCCGGCTTGTGCGCCCGCGCCACCAGGTACGCGCTCTGCCGCACCCGCGGCGCCGCCCCGGCCACCGCCTGCTCCCGCTCGATCCGGATCCGGACCGGGTCGGTCAGGTGCTGGCGGGCGAGCCCGTCGATGCGGGCCGGCATGGTGGCCGAGAAGAGCACCGTCTGGCGGCCCTCGGGGGCGTGCTCCAGGATCGCCTCGATGTCCTCGGCGAAGCCCATGTCGAGCATCTCGTCCGCCTCGTCCAGCACCACCGTGGCCACCGAGCCCAGCCGCAGCGTGCCCCGGGCGATGTGGTCGAGGGCCCGGCCGGGCGTCGCCACCACCACGTCCACCCCGTGGTCGAGCGCACGCAACTGCCGGCCGATCGGCTGCCCGCCGTAGATCGGCAGCACCCGGGCGCCGAGGTCCTTGCCGTAGCGGTGGAACGCCTCGGAGACCTGCACGGCCAGTTCCCGCGTCGGCACCAGCACCAGCGACACCGGGTCGCCGCCCGGCCGGTCCGCCGGCATGCGCTGCAGCAGCGGCAGGGCGAACGCGGCGGTCTTGCCGGTGCCGGTGGCCGCCTGCCCGAGCAGGTCCCGACCGGCCAGCAACGGCGGGATGGCCTCGCGCTGGATCGGGGTCGGCTCCTCGTAGCCGAGGGCGGACAGCGCGCCCAGCAGTTCGGTGCGCAGCCCGAGATCCGCGAAGGCGGTGGCGTCCTCGGCGTCGGCGGGAAGGGCGGGGTCGGTCGGGGTCGGTGCGGAACTCATGTGGCAAGCCTTTCATCACCGCCGGACGGTGGTCGCGGCGACCGGCGTAAACGTTCGCCGCGCCACCCCCGGCGTCCGTGCGGGTGAGCCGGCCCGGCCCCGTGACCGGGCCGGCTCACCCGGACGTGACGGCCAGCAGGGTGGTCACCCCCACCGCCACGTCCAGCGCGATGCACCACTGCGCGTACCCGCGTGGCACCACCCCGTCGGCGCGGTGGTGCCACAGGTCCCAGCCGGCGTGCCCGAGCCAGCCCAGGCCGACGAGCGTGCCGGCGACCCCGGCCGGCGCGGCCAGCGCCACGGCCGCCAGGCCACCCCAGACGGCCAACCCCAGGAGCTGGACGGCGAGCTGACGCCGGTCGCCGAACCGCCGTCGCCAGGCGCCGAGGACCAGGTAGCCGCCGGGCAGCACGAGCAGCGTCCACGGCGAGAACACCGTCGGGGCGAACCACAGGTCGGCGGTCATGAGCAGCGCCAGCCCGACCGGCCAGCGACGGGCCACGGCCGCCGCCACCGGGTGTCGGCGGGGCGGCGCGGCGACCGGGTGGCGGTGCCGCAGCGCCACCAGCGCCATCGCCGGCACCATCAGCAGGTGCCCGCCGAGCAGCAGCGCGTCGTCCCCGACCCACCCCGCCCACCAGGGCGGCAGGAGCAGCAGGAACGGCACGTACATGGCCGCGCTCATCTCCCCGGTGGCGGCCCACGCGTCGCCCCGGTACCACATCCAGGCGACCATGCCCAGCGCCATGTCGGTCGCCATCACCAGCGCGCCCACGTCCGGCCGGGCCAGCATGCCCGCGCCGCCCAGCAGGACCCCGCCCACCCGCCACAGCGGGCCGAGCAGCACCATCCCGGCCACCATCGCCACGGCCATCCCGGCCAGGTGCCGGGCCCGTCCCCACCCGGCCCACCGCCGGGGTACGCCCACCGTCATCTCCGTCATGCCCCGACCCTGCCCGGGCCGGGCGCACCGGGACAGGCGCGTCCGTCACCGGAAATCCGTGCGGGACGCACGGGTCGGCCGTGACATTTCGCAGCGGTCCGCCGGGACCGGCACCACCTAGGATCGGCGGGCATGACAGTCGATTCGGCGGACCACCGGCTGCGCCGGGCCCGGCGGGTCACCCTGCTGTCGCTGGCCACGAACGTGTGGACCACGGTGCTGCTGCCCGCCGTCGGCCTGGCCCGGGAACCGGATCCGCTGCGGGCGACGCTCGGCGCCGTCGGCCTGCTCGCCTTCACGGCGGCGCAGGTGGCGGTGCTGCACGCGGCGGTGACGCCGTGGCTCGCCACGGCCGCCCGGCGGCGCCGGCACGTCGCCCTGGTGGCGGCCGCGCTGCTCAGCCTGCCCCTGGTCGGCCCGGTCGCGGCGGGCGCGTGGCCCACCTGGGCCTGGCTGGGCGCCTCCCTGGTCGGCATGACACCGCTGCTGCTCCGGCCCGCTACCGGGGTCCTCGCCGCGGCGGGCGTGCTCGCGGTCTCGGCGGCGGTCACCGCGACGACCGGGGGACCGGTGCCCACCGCTCTGCTGGTCACCGGCGGGGTGGGCGCCGGCATCGCCGCGCTCACCGGGGTGCAGGTCTGGTTCTGGGACGTGCTCGTGGAGGCCCGGCAGGGCCAGGCGGCCCGGGCCCGGCTGGCCGCGGCCGAGGAGCGGCTGCGCTTCGCCCGCGACGTGCACGACCTGCTCGGGCACGACCTCACGGTGATCGCGCTCAAGGCCGAGCTGGCGGAACGGCTGGCGCCGGTGGACGGCGAGCGGGCCGGCCGGGAGGCGGCGGAGGCCCGGCGACTCGCCGCGTCGGCGCTGACCCGGGTACGGGCGGCCGTGCACGGCTACCGCACCGTCGACCTGGCCGAGCAGGTGGCCGCGGTGGGGGAGGTGTTGCGCTCCAGCGGGGTCCGCTGCACCGTGGTGCCGCCGGCGGGCGACCTGCCCGCCCCGGTCGCCGCCGACCTCGCCGCCGTGCTGCGGGAGGCCGGGACGAACGTGCTGCGGCACAGTCGGGCCGGCTGGTGCCGGATCGAGATCACCCGGGAGGACGGCCTGGTGACCCTGACCGTACGCAACGACGGGGTCCGTGACGCCGGGCCGGACCGGCTCAGCGGCGGCCTGCGCGGGCTGGCCGACCGGCTGGCCCCGGCCGGCGGACGCGTGCGGGCGTCCGCCGAGGACGGCGTGTTCAGCCTGGTGGCGACCGTGCCGGTGACGTCGTGATCCGGGTCCTGCTGGCCGACGACGAGGAGCTGATCCGGCTGGCGCTGGCCGCCCTGCTCGACCTGGAACCGGACATCGAGGTGGTCGCGCACGCCGCCGACGGTCGCGCCGCCCTGGCCGCGGCGCTGGCCCACCGCCCTGACGTCGCCGTCCTCGACCTGGAGATGCCGCCGCCCGGCGGCGTGGCGGTCGCCGCCGAACTCGCCCGGGCGCTGCCCGCGTGCGCGCCGGTGATCCTCACCGGGCACGGCCGGCCCGCCCAGCTTCGACCGGCGCTGGCCGCCGGCGCCCGTGGCTTCCTCGCCAAGGGCGCTCCGGGCGGCGCGCTGGCCGACGTGATCCGCCGGGTGCACTCCGGTGCGCGGTACGTCGACCCGGCCCTCGCCGCCGACGCGCTGACCCTGCCCGAGTGCCCGCTGACCCCGCGCGAGCTGGAGACGCTCCGGCTGGCCGAACTCGGCACTCCGGTCGCGGTGATCGCCCGACGTACCCACCTGGCCGCCGGGACGGTCCGCAACCACCTGAGCGCGTGCGTGCAGAAGCTCGGCGCCGCCGACCGGGCCGAGGCGGTCCGGCGGGCCCGGGAGGCGGGATGGCTCTGATCCGTCCCGGTCGGCCGGCCCTTCGGGGCGTCGTGGCTGACCGACGGCGACTAGCCTGATCATGTGCGGACGGTCGAGTTGCTCTGCTCGCCGGAGCTGGACGCGGCGGTGCGGGCGGCCTGGGACCGGCTCGCCGCCGCCGGCCTGCCCAGCCTGGCCCGCAACACGCACCCGACGAACCGGCCGCACCTGACGCTCGCCTCGGTCGACGAGTTCCCGCCCGGCGCCGAGCAGCGCCTGGCCGACCTCTGCGACGCCGCGCTGCCGCTGCCGGTGCGGCTGGACCGGCTGGCCGTCCTCGACGGCAGCGCCCCGCTGGTCTGGCTGGTCCACCCGACACCGCAGCTGGTCGCGCTGCACGGCGCGGTCTGGGACGTGCTGGCCGAGGCGTCCGGCCCGCACCCCTGGCACCTGCCCGGGCGCTGGGTGCCGCACCTGAGCCTGGCGCTGCGGTTCCGGGGCGCGGACCGCCGCCTCGCCCGGGCGGTCGCCGGAGCGGACCGCCCGGGCGGCGCGTTCGTGGCGGCCCGCAGCTACGACGGGGACACGCGCACGGTCTCCGAGCTGGCCGGGACCTGCCCGCGTCCGGACCGCTGAGCGGGGCCGCCCGCGAGGTGCGGGCGGCCCCGGCGGGTCAGCGGTGGAAACGCAGGTAGTCGAACTCGGCCGTCACGGCGGGCGTGGCGCCGCCGTGCGCGACCAGCCCGATCCGGGGCGTGGTGTCGGCCGGGAACGTCCACACCGCCCCCCACGTCCAGTGCTTCCCGTCGCGGCTGGAGCCGGCGCGGAACTCGTGTTCCCCGGTGACCCGGTCGACGTGGTGGGCCAACCGCAGCCAGGTGGTGGTGCCCGGCGTGCCGACGATGCTGCCGCCGTACACCGGCTGCCCGGCGAAGGGCAGCTCGTAGCCGTACTCGACCTGACGGGTGTTCCAGATCGCCACCTGGGTCAGCCGGGCGAACCGGTCGTCGTCGACGTACGCGACCAGGCCCGCCTGCTGGTAGTTGCGGACCGTGTCCTCGCCCAGGTCGAGCGTCACCTTCGTCTCGGCCACGTAGTCCCCGGCGGGCGCGTCGCGCAGCAGCACCCCGGCGGTGTTGCCGGTGCCGGACAGGTCGGCGTCCTGCACCGGCCAGCGCAGCGCGCCGCCGGCCACGGTGACGGCCGGATCCGGGCGTACCCAGCGCCAGGCCGGGTCGAGCCCACCGGTGAACTCGTCGGAGAAGCCGCGCAGCACCGGGCCGACCCGGGGCGGCGCGACCGGGTGCCGGACCGGGCGGTACAACCGGGCGGCGCTGACGTTGTCGAACTCGGCCGGCCCGCCCTGGGCCCGCAGGACCAGCGCACCGGTCGTGGGGCGGGGGAGCCGGAGCGACACCCGGGCGACCGGGTCGCCGAGGCGGGACGGGCTGAGCGTGGCGACGAGCTGCCGGCCGCGTACCTCGACCGCGAGGGTGTGCCGGTGGGTCAGGTCGGTCCCGGCGGGCAGCGCCGTCGCGGCGGCGCCGGCGGTCAGCCGGCCGCCGCCGACCCGGACGTCCACGCCGCCGAGCCGCAGCCCGGCGGTGGCCGCGCCGGTCAGCCGCAGGTCGGTCTCCGCCCGCAGGTCGCCGCCGATCCCGGTACGCGAGGCCAGCGCCCCGGTGCCGGTCAGCACCCCGCCGGCCGCCCGCCACGTGCCGCTCTCGACCCGCCAGTCGCGCAGGTCGGACGTGGCGAAGCGGGCGTCGACGCGGCCCGTGGTGACCGGCGCGGGGCGGGCGCCGTCGGAGGGGCCGGCGCCGGCGTTCACCGTCGGCCAGCCGTCGATCCAGTCGAGCCGGTCCAGCAGCATCGGCCGCTCGTTGACGCCGAAGGGCTCGTCCAGGTAGGGGTCGGCCCGGTCGATCGCGTGGTAGGCGATCCAGTCCTGCCCGGACAGGTCGGTGAGCACGGCGTTGTGGCCGGTGCCGATCCAGCGGTTGCCGTTCTGGGTCAGCACCGGGGTGCCGCCGGCGCGGGAGACGTCGAGGCGCTGGCCGTCGCGGTCGGTGAACGGGCCGCGCGGGTCACGGGCCCGGCCGACCTGGACGGAGTAGCCGGTGGCCGGGCCGGCGCAGCAGTTGGCGGTGGAGGCGAAGAGGTAGTACCAGCCGTCGCGGCGCACCACGTAGGCGCCCTCGAACTTGTTGTCGATGGCGACCGGGGTCGGCGTGCCGACCGCGCGCAGGCCGTCGGGGGACAGTTCGGTGACCGCGATGCCGCCGTAGTAGCTGCCGTAGTAGAGCCAGGACCGGCCGTCGGCGCCGGTGAGCTGGCTCGGGTCGATGGTCCACAGGTAGCCGCCGCCCGCGCCGGGACGCGGGGCGACCACCGGCTCGTCGGCGAACGTCCACGGTCCGGCCGGGCTCGGCGCGGTGGCCACCCCGACCGCGGTGTCGAAGGTGTCGGCGGAGACGGTGGTGTCGGTGACGGTCATGTACATGACCCACCGCCCGCCGAGCCGGCGGACGTCGGGCGCCCAGAACGCGGCGCCCGGCGCGGCGTACGCGGGCCGGTGGTCGGGGGCGAACGCGTCGCCGACGTAGCTCCAGTCGACCAGGTCGGCGGAGCGGGCGATCGGCACCCGGTGCGGTGTTCCCTCGCCCTCGCGCAGCGGGTCGGAGGTGCCGAAGGCGTACCAGAGCCCGTCGTCGCCGCGGACCACGACCGGGTCGGCGAAGGTGTCGGCGAACCCGGCGGAGACCGGGTTGCGGTAGCGGTCGGGCCCGGCGGCGGGCGCGGGTGACGCGCCGGCGAGCAGAAGGGTGAGGACGGCGGCGAGCACGCCGCCGCGGCGGAGGTGTCCCATCAGGCCTGCCTTGGAGGTAGACGGAGGTCACTGCGGTGCACCCGTTTGTACAACGTTGGATACAACGATGTAAAGAGCCGCCTCGCGCCACCTTCCGGTCCGGCCCGAACCGTGGCCGTGCCAGCATGGTCCGATGACCACCCGCGCCGACGGCCGAGGGCTGGCCGGACTCGCCGCCCTGCTCGCCGATCCCACCCGGGCCGAGTTCTGTCTCGCCCTGCTCGACGGACGCGCCTGGACCGCCGGTGAGCTGGCCCGCCGCGCCGGGGTCGCGGCCTCCACCGCCAGCGATCACCTCACCCGGCTGGTGCGCGGCGGCCTGCTGGCCGAGGAACGGCAGGGCCGGCACCGGTACGTCCGCCTGGCCGACCCGTCGGTCGCCCAGCTCCTCGAGGACCTGACCGCGCGGGCGCCCGCCCCGGCCACGCCGCCCCGCACGTTGCGCGCCGCGTCGGCCGGCGCCGCCCTGGCGTACGCCCGGACCTGCTACGACCACCTCGCCGGGCGACTCGGCGTGCTGCTGCACGACGCGCTGCTCGCCCGCGGTGTGCTGGACCGGGCCGGCGGCCTCGCGCTCACCCCGGCCGGGATGTCCTGGCTGGCCGAGGTGGGCGTGCCGGTCGAGCGGCTGCGCGCCGCCCGTCGACCGCTGGTGCGCGACTGTCTGGACTGGACCGAACGGCGGCCGCACCTGGCCGGCGCGCTCGGCGCCGCGTTGTGCGGGCGCTTCCTCGACCTCGGCTGGATCGCGCGGGGGACCGGTCGGGCGGTGCGGCTCACCCCGGCCGGGCGGGACGGCCTCGCCGCCGCCCTCGCGCTCGACCCGGGGCTGCTCGCCCCGCCCACCTCCCGCGACACCGGCCCCGCCCGCGCCTGATCCGCCCGCCCGTCCCGTCCGCCCCGGCGGCCCGGTCCGCCTGATCGAGGCCAGGTCGGCGAGCTGGTGGGGTCGACGTGCCCCTGACGCCGCCAGCTCGCCGACCTGGCGCGGCGATCGTTCGGTCCGGACCGAACGATCGGCGTCCTACGGTCGGGTGGTGGACCTACCGACGATCACGGCCGCCCCGGGCACGCCGGCCTGCGGACCGCCGACCCGAGGCGACGACGGCTGGCTGGTCACCCGGCACGCGGACGTCATCGCCGCCCTGACCGATCCCCGCTGCGTGGTGCCGCCCGCCGGGCCGCCCGGCGTCGCCGGCTCGCTGGCCTGGCTGCGCGCGTCCGTCAGCCGCTTCAGCCCACCGGAGCGTCACCCCGGCCGGCGGGCGATCGCGGTGGCGGCGCTGGACGAGCTCGACCCGCGGGACCTGTCCCTGGCCGCCGCACGGCGGACCGGCGAGATCCTCGACCGGTCGGCGTCGCCCGTGCCGCCCCTGTTAAGAGGGGTCCCTTGCACTACCGGAGGCGTTAACAGGGGGCCCTTCCTTGCACCCCGGGTGGAGGTGATGGGGGCGCTGGCGCGGGGCGTACCGCTGGTGGTGCTGGGGGAGCGGCTCGGCCTGGCGGATCCGGCGGCGGCCGCCCCGGCGGTGACGGCGGTGGCCGCCGCCTACCATCCGGGCGCGGCGCCGGCCGCGCTCGCGCGGGCCGACCGGGCGGTGGCCGCGTTGGTGGCGATGTCGCCACCGGCGCCGGCCGAGGTGACCGCGAACCGGATCGGGCTGCTGGTGCAGGCCGCCGACGCCACGGCCGGGCTGATCGGCGCGGCGGTCCGGCACGGGCTCACCGCGCCGGCCGGGCTCGCCACCGCCGCGCTGCTCGCCGAGGTGCTGCGGCTCGACCCACCGGTACGCGCCACCCGCCGGATCACCACCGCCGCACTCGACCTGGGCGGCCGGTCGATCCGGGTCGGCGAGCCGCTGCTGCTCCGCTTCGACGCGGCGAACCGGGACCCGGCCGTCCATCCGGAGCCGGACCGGTTCGTGGTCGACCGGTCCGGTGGGGCGCTGACGTTCGGCGCCGGCGCCCGGGGCTGCCCGGGGTCGTGGCACGCGTTCGCCCTGGCCGCCGGTGTGGTCGACGTGCTGCGCCGCCGCTGCGCACCGGTCGACGCTCCGGTCAGCTACGCCCCGCATCCGACGCTGCGCGTCCCGACCCGTCTCGAGGTGACCCTGCGATGAGCGACCGCCACGCGGCCTTCCGCGCGCTGCACCGGCCCGGCCGCCCCCTGCTGCTGCCCAACGCCTGGGACCACGCGTCCGCGGCGGCGCTCACCGCCCGGGGGCATGCCGCGATCGGCACGACCAGCCTCGGTGTCGCGGCGGCCGCCGGTCGGCCGGACGGCGCCGGGGCGACCCGGGCCGAGACCCTGGACCTGGCCCGTCGCCTGCGGCACCTGCCGGTGCTGCTCACCGTCGACGTGGAGGACGGCTTCGACGAGGAGCCCGCGGCCGTTGCCCGCTACGTCGGCGAGCTGGCCGCCCTGGGAGTGGTGGGGGTGAACCTGGAGGACGGCCGTCCGGACGGCACCCTGACCCCGGCGCCGCTCGTCGCGGCGAAGATCGCGGCAGTACGCGCGGCGGCGCCGGGGCTCTTCGTCAACGCCCGCACCGACGCGTGGTGGCTGGACGTGCCGGCGCCGCTGGCCGAGGCGCGGCGCCGGGCGGCGGCGTACCGGGCGGCGGGCGCCGACGGCTTCTTCGTCCCCGGCGCGCCCGACGACACGGTCGGCACGCTGGTGGCGGAGGCCGGACTGCCGCTGAACGTCCTGCACCGGCCGGGCGGGCCGGACCTGGACCGCCTGGGCCGGCTCGGGGTGGCCCGGGTGAGCACCGGTTCGCTGCTGTTCCGGGCGGCCCTGGGTGCGGCGTTGCGTCGGGTCGACGCGGTCGCCGCCGGGGCGGACACCGGCGAGCCGGCCGCGCCGGGGTACGCCGAGGTGCAGCAGCTGTCACGGCGGTTCGCCACCTGATCGGGCACCTTCGGAGGAGATAGGAGGATTGTTCTCGGAGGTACCTTCTCTGGTGATTACGGTGAGTGCAGGTTTCATCACGCCGTGTCCTGCCCGAGAGGGGACGGAGACCATGCGAGTGCCCAGCCGAAGCCCCGGTCGCCAGCCCGGTCCCGCCGTCGCGTCCACCGCCCCCGCCGCCCGCCGGCTGCCCGCCGGAGGGCGGCGGACCACCGCCGCGCCCGACCTGGCCGCGTACCGGTCGGCCGTGGCGGAGCTGCTGGTCGAGGTGGGCGCGCTGGCCGACGCGCCGTCGACCACCGCCCGACAGGTGCTGCTCGACCAGCGGCTGCGCGAACCGGCCGTCGCGGCGGTCCTCGACGCCACGCCCCAGGGGCTGGTCGGCGCCCGGGAGACGCTGCTGCTGGAGATGGCCCGCTACCAGCCCAACGCGCGCAGCTCGGCGCACGACCTCACCGCGCTGGTCCGGATCTACCTGCTCTCCCGCATCGACGTGCTGTGGTGGCGGGACAGCCCCACCTTCCTCACCGACGAGCAGGTCCGCACCAGCACCGAGCTGGTCGACCTGGAGTGGCTGCGCCGCCGCGGCCTGCTCGACTTCCGCTACCAGGAGCAGCCCGCCACGGTGCTCGGGCGGGGCCTGCGGGCGGTCCGCCGCCGGCTGCGCCCGGACGCCACGCCCCGCACCGCGGGCCTGCTGTTCCGCCGCGCCCGCCGCGAGATGATCGCGTTCCTCAACGACCTGGGCCGGGAGTTCGCCGCGGCCGGCCCGCCCGGCACGCCGCCGCTCTGGGTGACCAGTCTGGCCCGCAGCGCCGAGCACCAGTATCGGCTGCGCCGGCTGGGATACGCCGCGATGGTGCCCAGTGGGCACTGCCTCGGCTGGGCGGCCGACGTGGAGCTGGCGTGGTACGAGCGCTTCGGGGCCCGCACCACCCTGGCCGGGCTGCTGCTGGCCCGCCAGGAGGCCGGTGAGATCAACGTCATCGACGAGGGACAGGCCTGGCACGTCTGCCTCGCGCCCGTGGCCCGCCGCCGGTTCCGGCGGGCGTACGAGGCCGAGATGGGGGTGTGACCCGGTGTGCGGGATCGCGCTGAGCATCGGCCCCGAGGCCGACCCGGCCACCTTCCGGCGGATGCTGGCCGCGCTCGCCCCGCGCGGGGAGGTCACCGAGACCCGGCAGGAGAACGGGCTGCTGGCCGGCGTGCGCCGGCTGCGGATCGTGGACCGGGACCGGGCCGTGCAGCCCTGGGTGTCGCCGGACGAACGGCACCTGCTCTGCTTCAACGGCGAGATCTTCAACCACCACGAGCTGCGCGCCGAGCTGACCCGACTCGGGCACGAGTTCCGCACGCTCGGCGACACCGAGGTGGTGCTTGCCGCGTACCGCCAGTGGGGCGGGGACGCGGTACGCCGGCTGCGCGGCGAGTACGCGTTCGTCGTGGTCGAACGCGACGCCGGCCGGGTGTACCTGGCCCGTGACCCGCTCGGGGTGAAGCCGCTCTACTGGTCCCGCGTGCCCGGCTGCCTGCACCTCGCCTCCGAGGTGAAGGCGCTGGTCGGGCACGGCGCCCCGATCAATGAGGTGCCGCCCGGCCACCACGGCTGGGTCGAACCCGACGGCCCGGTCCGGCCGCGCCCGCACGTCGACCTGCTCACGCTCGGCGCCGGGCTGCCGGTGATCGACGACCCGGACGAGGCCGCCCTGCTCGTCCGGGTCGCGCTCACCGACGCCATGCGGATCCGGTTGGACACCGACCTCACCGTCGGGGTGGTGCTCTCCGGCGGCCTGGACAGCTCGCTGGCGCTGCTGCACGCCCGGGAGTTGCACCCCGACTGCGTGGCGGTGACCATCGGCGTCCCGGACAGCCCCGACGTCGCGTACGCGCGGCGGCTCGCCGCCGACCTCGGCGTGCCCCACGAGGTGATCGAGCTGCGCCCGCGCGACATCCGGCTCGCCGACGTGCGCGAGGCGATCCGGATCTCCGAGCTGACCGAGTACGGCGACATCATCAACGCCGTGGTCTCGGTGCCGATCTTCCGGCGGCTGCGGGAGCTGGGCGTGAAGGTGGTGCTCACCGGCGACGGCTCGGACGAGGTGTTCGGCGGCTACCCGATGTACCACCGGGTCGGGCCGGAACGCTCCCGCCGGCTGTTCCTGCACAAGATCCGCAACCTGTGCCGGACCGAGTTGCAGCGGGTGGACCGGGCGAGCATGGGGCACGGCGTGGAGGCGCGGGTGCCGTTCCTCGACCTCAGCGTCGTCGAACTGGGGATGCGACTGCCGCTGGACCTCAAGCTGCGCGACGGGCAGGAGAAGTGGATCGTCCGGCGGGCCTTCGCCGACCTGCTGCCCGACTACGTCCGGCGACGGCCGAAGAACCCGATGTCCTACTCGTCGGGCCTGCACGAGCGCGCCCGGCTGTACAAGCCGCTCTTCGCCCGGCTGCACCGCTCCTTCGGTTACGACCTGCTCGAACCGGTCCGGCGGGACTTCGACAGCGTGCTCACCCGGTGCGGCAACGACCTCGACCGGGCCATCGCCGAGGGCCTGGCCCGGCCCGACTACACGGTGCTGGAGCACGCCCGCGACCTCGTCGGCGCCGCCCGGTGGAACGCCGCCCCGATGGTGCGCCGGCTGGTCAACCCGCGCCGCACGCGGGGCGGGGACGAGGCGCCCCTGCCGGGGTAGACCGGGGCTCAGCGGCGCAGGTCGACGGTGGTGACCGTGCCGGTGACCGGGTCGACGCTGCGGACCGTCCCGTCCGGGCGCAGCCGGGTGTCCGACGCGTACCGGTCGGCCAGCTCCCGCTCGGCGGCGGCGTCACCGGCGTCGGCGGCGAGCAGCAGCGCGGCGATCTCGTCGGTGAGCGCGAGGTCGGCCTCGGTCGGGTCGTCACTCATCGTGCCGAAGCCGTCCCAGAGCAGCAGCTCGTCCTTGCGCCGGTGGGCCAGCTCGTGCAGCACGTAGACGCGGACGAACCAGGCGCCCCGGATCGGCAGGGCCGGGTCCACCCCGTACCGGTCCGGGTCGACCCGGCCCGCCCGGTACGCCGTCCAGACCCGGGCCGCCGAGTCGAAGTGCCCCGCCTCCGGGTCGATGTCGTAGCCGTCGAACGGCCGGGGGTCGGCGGGGTCCAGCTCCGGATCCGCCCAGACCCAGCGCTCGCCGTTCCACCACTCCGCCAGCACGTGGTCGTGGTGCCAGCCCGGCACGAAGTAGCTCGCGAAACCGACCCGGCTGCGGGCGGGCACGCCGTGCTGGCGCAACGCGGCGACGGTGAGCAGCGTGTGGTCGCGGCAACACCCGGCCACCCGCTCCGCGACGGGTCGCGGCGCGCTCAGCGGCAGCGGGAACCGGGACTGGTCGGTGTCGAGGATCCGGTCCAGCCAGCGCAGGTTGGCCTCGCCGCGCCGGGCGTCGGACAGCTCGACGCCGCCGGCGCGGTAGTGGACGATCACGTTGCGGGCGGCCGCCGAGGCGCCGGCGACGTCGCCGGGGACCGCGTCGAGCAGCGCGGCGTGGTGGCGGGGATCGCTGTACGGGGAGTGGGTCCGATAGTCCATCAGTCGATTGTCGACCCACGCGACCGCGCCACGGGTGCCCGGACGGCGGCCGGGCGGCCGGAATCTCCGGCGGGTAACGCCAGGTCCGATGGCCGCCAGCGCCACGGCCGGCGCCGGGCCACGCTGGACGGGTGACGACGACCCGTACCGCCTTCCTGATCCGCCCGCTGCCGGCCGAAATCCTGGCCGACCTGCGCCGCACCGGCCGCGACGCCGGCGGGCAGCCGCCGGAGCGGCACCGGGCCGGCGGCGGCGAGCCGCTGCGCTGCTGCCTGCGCGACGCCGAGGCGGGCGAACCGCTGCTGCTGTTCGGCTACGCGCCGCCGCTGCCGCCCGGCCCCTACCGGGAACTCGGGCCGGTCTTCGCGCACGACGCGGCCTGCGCCGGGCCGGCGGAGGTGACGGCCTACCCGGTGGGCTGGCGCGGACGGCCGCAGGTGCTGCGGGCGTACGACCGGCGGGGCCGCATCGTCGGCGGCCGCCGGCACGACGGCGACGCGCCGGAGGCGGTGGTCGCCGAGCTGTTCGCCGACCCGGCGGTGGACGTCCTGCACAGCCGCAACGTGGTGTACGGCTGCTGGATGTTCGCGGTCGTCCGGGGCTGACCGGTTCCTCGATGGACACCGGTCGCCGTCTCTCCTAGCGTCGCGGGTATGCGGAGGACGCTCGTCGCCACCGGGCTCGCGGTGCTCCTGATCGCCACGGCGTGCGCCGACGGCCGTGGGGCGGGCGGCGCGCCCGGGCCCGGCACCTCGACCGCCTCCCGGCAGGATCCCGACCAGGTCGCGCGGACCCTGGCCAGCCTGCGCCGGGTCGACGACCTGCCGCTGTACGAGATGACCTACGTCGGCGACTACGACCCGACCGTGGGGGTGCCGGGCGCCACCCCGCCCAGCCCGTTCGGCTGCTCGCTGTTCGCCGCGCTGGCCGACCGGGACCGCCCGTTGTTCGCCCGCAACTTCGACTGGGAGCCGAACCCGGCGCTGGTGCTGCGCACCGACCCGCCGGACGGCTACGCCTCGATCTCGCTGGTGGACATCTCCTACCTCGGGGTCGCCGCCGACCCGGCCGGGGACCGGCGGCTGCTCGACGCGCCGCTGCTGCCCTTCGACGGGATGAACGAGCGGGGTCTGGCGGTCGGGTTGGCCGCCGACGACGGCGCGCGGGCCGACCCGGTGCCCGGACGCCCCACCGTGGGTTCGGTGCGCATCCTGCGGCTGGTGCTCGACGCGGCCGCCACCGTGGACGAGGCGGTCGGCGTCTTCGCGCGGCACAACCTGGACTTCGCCGGCGGCCCGGCGCTGCACTACCTGCTCGCGGACGCGACCGGGGAGTCCGCCGTGGTCGAGTTCGTCGACGGGAGCATGCGCGTCGACCGCCGCCGGGGTCCGTGGCAGGCGCTGACCAACGTGCCGACCGTCGGGGTCACCGACCGGGACCTGCGGCGCGACCACCGGTACGGGGTGCTGGCGACGGAGCTGGACCGGGTCGGTGGCGCGCTGGACGCCGCCGGGGCGCTGCGCCTGCTCGCCGCCGTCCGGCAGCCGCACACCCGCTGGTCGGTGACGTACGCGCTGCGCAGCGGCGAGGTGCGGGTGGTCACGGCGGGCGGCGGGATCCGGGACTACCGGTTACCGATGGGCTGACCCGGGCCCGGCGCCCCGATGGGCTGACCCGGGCCCGGCGCCCCGAGGGGGTGCCGGGCCCGGCGACGGTCAGCGGGTCACCAGCTCAGGTAGCCCGCCTGGGTCTGCACGTTCAGCTCGGGCACCAGGAGGAACTGGGCCAGCCAGGTACGCGGGTCACGCAGCTCCAGCACGTCCAGTCCCTTCTGGATGTCGCTGGAGTAGATGTGGCCGTTGTACCAGTAGGCCGACCAGGACCCGCCGGTGCGCAGCTGCGTGGCGTCCAGCGGCCCGCGTTCCCAGTAGGCGATCTCCTTCGGCTGGCGGGAGTCGGTGAAGTCCCACACCGAGATGCCGCCCTGGTACCAGGCCTGGACCATGATGTCGCGGCCGGGCACCGGGATCAGCGAGCCGTTGTGCGCCACGCAGTTCTCGGTGTCCGCGTTGACCCGCGGGATCTTGTAGTAGCTGCGGAACTCCAGCTTGCGGGCGTCGCCGCGGCCGGTGATGTCGTAGATGGCGTCCGCGCCGCGGTTCGGCCCGACCACCTCGTTGCAGGTCGCCGCGCCGCCGCCGCCCAGCTCGTCGGTGAAGACGACCTTGGTGCCGGCGTTGTTGAACGTGGCCGAGTGCCAGAACGCGAAGTTCTCCGCGTCGGTGACCCGTTCGATCACCCGGGGCGCCTCGCGGTTCTTGATGTCCAGCAGGACGCCGTCACCCATGCACGCGCCCGCCGCCAGGTCCTTCGACGGGTACGCGGTGATGTCGTGGCAGCCGGTGGTCGCGGACGTCTGGCCCGGGATGCCCGGGTAGCCGCCGTCCGGGAAGAGGTTGGGGGTGGCGACCACGGACGCCGAGGTGGGGCTCTTCACCGGGACCTTGACGATGGAGATCGAGTCGTGCGGCGGCTGGCAGTCCGGGAACTCGGCCCGCGGGCTGTACGAGGAGACGTACAGGTAGACGTTGCGCCGGTCCTTGCCCGGCACCAGCGTGTGGGTGTGCGAGCCGCAGGCCGTCTCCACCGACTTGATGTAGCGCGGGTTGCGCTTGTCGCGGATGTCGAAGATCTTGATGCCCTCCCACGACTCCTTGACCGACGCCGGCTGGCTGGTGCTGGCGCACGAGTCGTCGTTGCGGGAGGAGTCGGTCGACAGGAAGAGCAGGTTCCCGTGGACCGAGATGTCGTTCTGCGAGCCGGGGCAGAGCACCTGCGAGACGATGGTCGGCCGGCTCGGCCGGGAGACGTCGTAGATGACGAAACCCTCGTAGTTGCCGGCGAACGCGTACCGGCCCTGGAAGGCGATGTCGGTGCCGAGGGCGGACGTGGTGTCGAAGGGCGCCTGCTTCGGCAGGTTGGCCACCTGCCGCAGGTTGGGGCTGCTGGAGATCTCGTCGACACCGGGGACGGCGCTGTCCACGGTGGCCGGGGCCGCCCGGGGGACCTCCTGCGCGCTGCTCGGCGGCGCGGCGATCACGCCGGCGAGCAGCAGGCCGGCGGCGGCGAGACCGACGATACGGGTACGGGACGTGCGGATGCTGATCATCGGCAACACCCTTCGAAAGGGGGATGATGATTCGCCACACCTTACCGACTTATGACGTTCATCAATGTGATCCCGGTCACATCCGGGAACTTTCGTCTATGGATAGGATCGCTTTCACCTCGACCGGAGGGAGGGTCGTATGACCGGCCGGCAGGCACGCGTGTGGTGGGCCGTCACAGCGCTGGCAGCGCTCCTGGTGATCGGCGGGCTGGCCCTGACCGGGCGCGGCGACACCCGCCCGGCGGCGACCCGGCCGAGCCCGGCCGGCGCCGTCCCGAGCCCGACGGGCAGTGTCTCCGCCCCGCCCGTGCTGGTCCCCGGCCGCCCGGGCGAGTCGGCGGCCACCCGCCCCGCCGCGGAGGTCCGCGACGCCGCCCCGCCGCGGTGGAACGGCCTGGACGTCTGGTACGTGCGGATGATGATCCCGCACCACGAGCAGGCGCTGGAGATGGCGAAGCTCGCCCCGGACCGGGCCGCAGACCCCCGGGTGCGAGCCGTCGCCGACCGGATCCGGGCCGCCCAGGGGCCCGAGGTCGGCGTGCTGCGCGCCTGGCTGAGCACCCGTGACCTGCCGGCCGAGGTGGCCGGCCACGACCACGCCACCATGCGCGGGATGCAGTCCGCCGAGGCCATGCGGCAGCTCGCGGACGCCCGGGGCGCGGCGTTCGACACGTTGTTCGTGCGGATGATGACCGCCCATCACCAGGGCGCGGTGGTGATGTCCACCGATCTGCTCAAGGTGGGCGCCGACCAGGTCATGCAGGAATTCGCCAACGCCGTCGCGGTCGAGCAGTCCGCCGAGATCACCCGCATGCGCGCCCTCCTCCCGTCCTGACCCACCCACCCCACCCGTCGATCATGAAGTTGGCGGCGACATGCCGGACGGTGAAGGCAGTCAACTTCATGGTCGACGGCGTACTTCCGGAGGGCGACCGGGCGTCGGTACTCTCACCGCTCATGATCAGTCTGCCCGGGAGGTGGCGGAAGCGCGACGGGGAGCAGCCTGCGGCGACGCCGTGGGTGGGGCTCGCCGTCGGGATCGGGAGCGAGCTGCTGCCGTCCGCCACGGCCGACCTTCTCGCGCACCTCCGTCGTACGGTTCCTGCCGTGCCTGTCACGCCCGACGAGGGCACTCGGATCCGGGCCGTGGTCGGGTCCCGGTCCGACGCCGACCTGGTGGCCGCCGGGCTCCGTGACTGGGCGGCCGGGGCCGAGGACGGGTGGACGTTGACCGTGACGGGTTCTGGTCTTCCGGCGGGCGAGTGGACCAGGTTCTCCCAGCTGCGCGGCAGCTTCGCCGCCGAGAACCTGGCCTGGGCCGTGTCGGAGGCGGCCGGCGTCGGCGGCTGACGCGGTGGGCATCGACGCGCGCGCCACCCCGTACGCTGGGTGACCGTGGACCGCCTGATCCTCGGCCGCCCGCTGCGCGGTGTCGCCTTCGACGCCGCCGTCTCCGGGCTGGTCGTCCTCGTCGCCGTGCTCGGCCTGCTGGCCGAGCAGGGCGGCCTGCCGGCGTTCGCGGTCGGCGTGGCGATGGCGGCGGTGCTGTTCTTCCGGCGGACCCACCCGTCCCTGGTCGCCGTGGCGGTGGCCGCGCTCGCGCTGGCCCAGGTGATCGTCGGCTGGGGCCCGCTCGGCTACGACATCGGCGTGCTGATCGCCCTCTACAGCGTGGTCAAGTACGCCGACCGGGCGCGCGACGGCATCCTGGCCGGGATCGGCGCGGCGATCGGCGTGCTGCTCTCCGCGCTCTCCTGGCCCGGGCCGGCGCCCTGGTGGGCGGGGGCGCTCTACTACGGCCTGGTCACCGGCGCGGTCTGGCTGGTCGGGCTGAACGTGCGGACCCGCCGGCTCTACGTGCTCAGCCTGGAGGAGCGGGCCGCGACGCTGGAGCGGGAGCGGGAGGCGGAGTCCCGGGCGGCGGTGGCCGAGGAGCGCACCCGCATCGCCCGGGAGCTGCACGACGTGGTCGCGCACAGCATGGCCGTGATGATCGTGCAGGCCGACGGCGTGCGGTTCACCCTGGACCGGGACCCGGCGACCGCGCGGGAGGCCGCGAAGGTGGTGGCGGACACCGGCCGGCAGGCGCTGGAGGAGATGCGGCGGCTGGTCGGGGTGCTGCGCGAGCCGAGCCGCCCGGAGCCGCCCGCGGTGACCGACGAGCCGGCCGCCGAGCCGGCGCACCGGCGTCCCGCGCTGGTGGAGCTGCCCGCGTTGCTCGACCGGTTCCGCGCCGCCGGGCTGCGGATCGCCTGCGCCGGCGCCGGCACCCCGGTGGCGCTGCCGCCCGGCCTGGAACTGACCGTCTACCGGGTGGTGCAGGAGAGCCTGACCAACGCGCTCAAGCACGCCGGCGTGGGGGCGTCGGTCGAGCTGACGCTCGACTGGGACGCCGACGCCGTCGTGGTCCGGGCCGTCGACGACGGGCGCGGCCGCCCGGTGGTGCGGCCGGCGCCGTCCGGCGGGCACGGCCTGGTCGGCATGCGGGAACGGGTCGGGGTGTACGACGGCAGCCTCGCCGCCGGACCGACGCTGGCCGGCGGTTGGCGGGTGGAGGCGCGACTGCCGCTGCCCGCGCCGGCCGGCACCGAGGAAGGGAGCGCGGCGGCGTGACCGTGCGGGTGATGATCGTCGACGACCAGGCGCTGGTCCGTGCCGGATTCCGGATGGTGCTCGACTCCCAACCCGACCTGGCCGTGGTCGGTGAGGCGATCGACGGCGCGGACGCGCTGCGGGTCCTGGACCGGGTCGAGGCCGACGTGGTGGTGATGGACCTGCGGATGCCCACCATGGACGGGGTGGAGGCGACCCGGCGGATCTGCGCCCGTTCCACCGGCGGGCGTCCCCGGGTGCTGGTGCTCACCACGTTCGACACCGAGGCCGACGCCTTCGCCGCGCTGCGCGCCGGGGCGAGCGGCTTCCTGCTCAAGAACGTGCCGCCGGAGGACCTGCTCGCCGCGATCCGGGTGGTCGCCGAGGGTGACTCGGTGGTCGCCCCGTCGATCACCCGGCGACTGCTCGACCGCTTCGCCGGCCAGCTCGGCCCCGCTCCGGTCCAGGACCCGCGACTGGCCCAGCTGACCGAGCGGGAGCGGGAGGTGCTGCTGCTCGTCGCGCAGGGGCTGTCCAACGCGGAGATCGCCGGGCGGGTGCACGTCGCGGAGGCGACGGTGAAGACGCACGTGGGCCGGATCCTGGCCAAACTCCAGCTCCGCGACCGGGTCCAGGCCGTGGTGCTGGCGTACGAGAGCGGGCTGGTCACACCCGGCGGATGACCCGGCGTACGCCTCGGGTCGTACGGGTCCGCCGGTCGGGGGCGACCGGGGGAGTACCGAGGTCGCGCGCGCAGGTGGAGATGGCCGGCCGGGTGCCGGCCATAGCGTCGGAAGGGTCAGCAGACCGTCTCCGACAGGAGCACCACGTTGTCCGCAACCCCGACCACCGGCGTCGCCGTCGCCGCCCGTGCGCTGCACATGGAGTACGGCGCCGGGCCGAACCGGGTCGTCGCCCTCGACGGCGTCGACCTCGACCTGGGCGCCGCCCGCTTCACCGCCGTGATGGGCCCTCCGGCTCCGGCAAGTCCACCCTGCTGCACTGCCTCGCCGGCCTGGACCGGCCGTCGGCCGGCACCGTCCGCATCGGCGAGGCCGACCTGGCCCGCCTCGACGACCGCCGGCTGACCCGGCTGCGCCGGGACCGGATCGGCTTCGTCTTCCAGAGGTTCAACCTGCTGCCCACGCTCACCGCGCAGGAGAACATCGTCCTCCCGTTGGCCATCGCCGGCCGGCGACCCGATCCGGCCTGGCTGCGGCAGGTGGTGGCCGCCGTCGGCCTGACCGACCGCCTCGACCACCGGCCGGCCGAACTCAGCGGCGGGCAGCAGCAGCGCGTCGCCGTGGCCCGCGCACTGGTCACCCGGCCGTGGGTCGTCTTCGCCGACGAGCCGACCGGCAACCTGGACTCCCGCTCCGGCGCCGAGGTGCTGCGGCTGCTGCGCGAGGCCGTGGACACCCTCGGTCAGACCGTCGTGATGGTCACCCACGACCCGGCCGCCGCCGCGTACGCCGACCGGGTGGTCTTCCTGGCCGACGGCCGGCTCGTCGACGAGGTGCACGCCCCGACCACCGCCCGGGTCCGCGAGGCGCTGAGCCGGCTCGAACCGGCCGCGACGCCGGTGGGGCGGTGACCGGGATGCTGCGCCTGACCCTGCGCCAGATCCGCGCCGACGGCCTGCGGCTGCTGCTGTCGTCGCTGGCGGTCGTGCTCGGCGTCGCCTTCGTCGCCGGCACCCTGATGGTCACCGACGGCATGCGGGCCGGGGCGTACGCGCGCGCCGGCGCGTTCGACCGGCACACCGACCTGGCCGCCTACGCCGGCCGGGTGCCCCTGTCGCCGGCCCTGGTCGACCGGGTCCGCGCGGTGGACGGGGTCGCCGCGGCCGCGGGGGAGCTGACCGGCAGCGCCGGGGTGGTCGGCGCCGACGGCCGGCCCGTGCTCGGCTACGCCGTGCTCGCCGCGATCCCCACCGAGCCGGCCCTGCAGTCGTACGACGTGGTCGCCGGCCGGCTACCGCAGCGCGCGGGCGAGCTGGTGCTGGACGAGAAGACCGTCGCCGAGCAGCGCTTCACCCTCGGCGGGCCGGTGTCGGTCGGCGGGGTCGGCGGGGCGGCCCGGGCGTACACCCTGGTCGGCGCGGTCGACGTCGCCGGCACGTCGCGCGACGTCGGCGGGCCGTTCATCGGCCTGGTGGGCGCCGACGCCCTCGCGGTCGGCGGCGACCGTGGTTACGGGCGGATCATGGTGGCCGCGCGCCCCGGGGTGGACACCCGGGCGCTGGCCGACCGGGTCCGGGCGGTGGTCGGCCCGGGCGTCACGGTCCGGGACCGCGCGGCCGTCCTCGACGCGGCGGTCGCCGACGCCGTTCGCGACCTGCGGCAGTTCGAGCTGCTGCTGGGCACCTTCGCGGCGGTGGCGGTGGTGGTCGCCGGCTTCGTGATCGCCAACACGTTCGCCATCGTGCTCGCGCAGCGGTCCCGGCGCACGGCGTTGCTGCGCCTGGTCGGCGCGACCCGGGGGCAGGTCTACCGGGCCACGCTGGTCGAGGCGGCGCTGACCGGGCTGGTCGCCTCGACGGTCGGGGTGGCGGTGGGCACGGCGCTGGCCGCCGGTCTCGGCGCGTTGCTCGGGGCGACCGGAGCGACGGCCGCCGGCGGGGTCACGGTGACGACCCGGACGGTGCTGCTCTCCCTGGCACTGGGCACGCTGCTCACCGTGCTGGCGGCCGCGTTGCCGGCCTGGCAGGGCACCCGGATCGCGCCGGTGGCCGCGCTGACCGACGCGGCGACCCGGCCCGCCCGCCCGGCCGGCCGGATCCGGCTCGGCGTCGGGGCGCTGGCCCTCACCGCCGGGGTGGCGGCGTTGCTCGGCGCGGGGGCGACCGGCCAGGTGCCGTTGGTGGCGGCCGGCGGGTTGCTGGCCTTCGGCGGCATCGTGGCCTTCGGCCCGGTGCTGGTGCCGGCGCTGGTCCGGGCGCTCGGCGCGCCGGTGCGCGCGGTGGTCGGCGCGCCGGGCGCCCTGGCCGTGGCGAACGCGGTGCGCAACCCGCGCCGGGTCGCGGCCACCGCCACCGCGATGGTGATCGGGATCGGCCTGGTCTCGGCCTTCGTGGTCGGCGCGGGCAGCGTCAAGACCGGCATCGAGCGCGCGGTGGACGCCCGGATCGGCGTGGACTTCCTGGTCACCGGCATCGGTGGGGAGCTGCCGGCGCCGCTGGCCGGTGAGCTGGCCGCCCGGCCGGAGCTGGGCGTCGTGCACGAGCAGCGCAGCCGGGTGTCGGACGGCGTGCAGGTGCGGGCCGCCCACCCGGCCCTGGTCCGGCGGACGCTGTCCGCGGTGGACGCCGGCGACCCGGGCGCGTTCGGGCCGGGCTCGGTGCTGGTGCACCGCGAGCTGGCCGCCGCCCGGGGCTGGACCGTCGGGGACACCGTCACCGTCGCCGGGCGTCCGTTCCGGGTCGCCGCCGTGGTGGCCGAGGACCGGCCTGCCCTGGCCGGCAGCCCGGTGCCCGACGGGTACGTGGTGGACGTCGTCGACGCGGACTTCACCCGGCTCTTCCCCACCGAACGCGGTCATCTGGCCGAGGTGGATCCCGCCGACGGGGTGGACGTGGACGTCGCCCGGGCCGCCGTGGAGTCGGTGGTCGCCCGCTACCCGACCGTCAACCTGATGGACCAGGCCGCCTACAAGAAGATGCTGACCGGCACCGTCGACATGGTGCTCGGTCTCGTCACGGCGCTGCTCGGCCTGGCCGTGGTGATCTCGCTGGTGGGGGTCGCCAACACGCTGAGCCTCTCGGTGGTGGAGCGGACCCGGGAGAACGCCGTGCTGCGGGCGGTCGGCCTGAGCCGGGGCGGGATGCGGGCGGTGCTCGCGGTCGAGGCCGTGCTCACCGCGGCGGTCGGCACGCTGCTCGGTGTCGCGCTGGGCGTCGGGGTCGCCGCCGGGGCGATGGCCGTGGTGGCCCGCATCGGCGGGGACTTCACGCTGGTGCTGCCGTGGGGACGGCTCGGTCTGATCGTCGCGGTGGCGGTGCTCGCCGCCCTGCTCGCCTCGGTCCTGCCGGCCCGGCGGGCGCTGTCCCGGCCGGTGGTGGCGTCGCTCGGCGCCGACTGACGTCGGCCACCGTCGTCCGGACGCCGACGAGCCGGTCCCGCCTCGACGGCGGGACCGGCTCCGTGCGTGCCTGCGACGGTTCGGTCCCGCCGCGTGGACGGGCCCGGTCCGGGGTCGCTCAGGGGCGGGAGACGGGTTGGCCGCCGGTCCCACCGTCGTCCCCGCCGCCGCCCTCGGCGGGGGCGGTCGTGGTGGTGGTCTCGGTCGGCGTGGCGGGATCGGTCGGCGTCGAACTGGTGGCCGGCGGACTGCTCGGCGCGGTCGGCGGCGTCGACGGGGCGCTCGACGGGCTGGGCTGGCCCGAGGCGCTCGGCGAGGCGCTCGGCGTCACCGAGGTCGACGCCGAGGGCTTGCCGCCCGGGCCGACCGGGCGGTAGGTGTAGTCGTCCTCGACCGTCGACGGCCCCTCGGTGACGGCGGTGTCGGCGACGGAGTTGCTCGGCGCCACCGCGGGCGCCGTGGAATCGAGCTGGGTGGCCGGCGCCTCCGCGTCCTTGGCGGCGGCCACCAGCGCGCCCAGCGCGGTCACCGCCACCAGCACGGCGCCCAGTGCGCCGACCAGGGTGCCGCGACGACTGCGGCGGCGCGCCGGCGCGACCGCGGCGGCCGGCCGGGCGACCGGCTGGTCGTCGCGGGTCCGCCCCGGCCCGGCCGCGCCGCGCAGGGCGACCGGCACCGTCGCGGCGGGCGACTCGGTGCGCGCCGCCCGGGCCGCGTCGGCCATCGCCGCGGCGCTCGGGTAGCGGTCGGCCGGGTCCTTCGCCAGCGCCCGGGCGACCAGCTCGCGTACCGCCGCCGGGATCTCCGCCGGCAGCTCCGGCGGCGCGTCGTCGAGGTGTCGCACCGCGACCTGGAGCGGGTTGTCCCCGGTGAACGGCGGGCTGCCGGTGAGGCAGCAGTAGGCGACCGCGCCGAGCGCGTACACGTCCGTGGCGCCCGAGACGGGGCGGCCGGCGGCCTGCTCGGGGGCCATGTAGAGGGCGGTGCCGGGCACCGCGTTCGTGCTGGTGATGCTGGTGACGTTGGTCGAGCGGGCCACCCCGAAGTCGACCAGGACCACGGTGCCGTCCTCCTGCACCAGCAGGTTGCTCGGCTTGACGTCGCGGTGGACGATGCCGCGGCCGTGCGCCCCGTGCAGCGCCTGGGCCACCTGGGCCACGATCGACATGGTCTCGGCGACCTCGAGCTGCCCGGCCGCCTCGATCCGCCGGGACAGCGGCTCACCGGCGACGAACTCCATGACCAGGTAGTCGGCCCGGCTGCCGTCGGGCAGTTCGTCCTCGCCGCAGTCGAAGACCTGGACCACGCCCGGATGACGCAACGACGCCATGATCCGCGCCTCGGAGCGGAACCGGGCGATGAAGTCGGGATCGGAGACCAGCGCGGGAAGAAGCACCTTCACCGCGACCGGCCGACCGAGCACCAGGTCGGTGGCACGCCAGACGTCGCCCATGCCGCCGGTGGCGACACGGTCTTCCAGGCGGTACCGACCGCTGAGTACGACGTCGGAGGTGAGCATTCCCATACCGTACCCACCGCGGCCCCGGAGTATTTCCCGCGATCTCTCCCGTCGCGGTCGGCGAGCGGTTCCGGCCCGGTCATCCGAACGGCCGAGGCCGGTTTCGGCCGTGGGCGCACCGTGACCGACCGGGTACGATCGGCCATAATGTGTCCGGACGGCGGCGGATGTCCGGCTCGTTCGGTCGGGATCCGCCCGTTTCCTCCGGTTCGGCGGCGACCGGGCGGTGGTCTTCGTTACACCGACACGCCGATCCGCTCGGTAGACATTTCTCTCCCTTTTCCCGGCTCTTCGTGGCTTGCCGGCCAGCGGGATCCCCTCCTAGCGTTGGCCCGGCTCCCGGCCGCCCCACGACGTCGGTACGGTATGTCCGCCGACGGCCGCGCTGCGCGGCAGTGTCCATGCGCACCGGTCCCGGGCCGGTGCCGATCAGCTCAGCGGGGGGCGGGGGTGCGAATGACGGTGCGGTCTCCCGCGCGGGCCGACGCCCGGCCGGCGAGCCCGGTCCCGCCGGGGCGGCGCCCGTGACCCCGGACCTGAACGAGGCGGTCGCCGCCGCGCGGGCGGGCGACGAGGAGGCGTTCCGTCACCTCTACCGCAGCCTCCAGCCGGCCCTGCTGCGCTACCTGACCGCCCTGGTCGGCGCCGACGCCGAGGACGTGGCGTCGGAGACCTGGCTGCAGATCTCGCGCGACCTGCCGTCGTTCACCGGCGGCGAGTTCCGGGCCTGGGCGGTGACCGTCGCCCGCAACCGGGCCATGGACCACCTGCGCCGGCAACGACGGCGACCCGCGGTGCCGGTGCCCGTGCAGGCCCTCAACGACCTGGCCTCGGACGCCGACACCGCCGACCGGGCGGGGGAGGCGATCGGCACCGAGAGCGCGCTGGCGCTGATCCGCACGTTGCCGCCGGCCGAGGCGGAGGCGGTGATGCTGCGGGCCGTCATCGGCCTCGACGCGGAGACCGCCGGGCGGGTGCTGGGCCGGCGCGCCGGCGCGGTGCGTACCGCCGCCCACCGCGGGCTGCGCCGCCTGGCGGCGCTGTTGGAGCGCTCGGCCGAGGGCGCCCCGAACGGTGTCCGGGAGACGTCCGCGCCCCGCCCCCGCACCGACCGCCGCGCGCCGCACGCGCCCGAGGCCGAGCCGGCGGAGGGCTGACGTGAGGAGAGACGGCATGCACCCGCGCCGGCCCGACGACCGGACGGAATCCGACCGCCTTCTCGACGCGGCACGCCTCGGCGCGCCGGCGCCCGACGACGGCGATCCCCTGAGCCGGCTGCTCGCCGCCGCGGCCGCCCCGGCCTCCGCCGACGAACTCGCCGGCGAGGAACAGGCGCTCGCCGCGTTCCGGGCCGCCCGCGCGGCGCCCCCGCCGGTCCCCGCGCCACGCGCGCGCCGGCGTCTCCGGGTCGCCGCCGCGCTGTCCGGGCTCGCCGCCACCGCGGTCGCCGGGGTGGCCTTCGCGGCCGTGGGTCTGGACCGGAACCAGGAACCGACGGCCCCGCCGGCGCCGACCACGGCGGGCCCGTCCGGTACCGGCCCGTCCGGTGCCGGCCCGTCGCGACCGGCTCCCAGCACCCCGACCGGTGAGGCGTCCGGCGCGGCGACGTCCCCGCCGCCGCCCCGCCGTCCCGCTCGGCCACCGCGCCGCCGGTCGACGGCCGGCTCGCCGGTCACTGCCGCGCCTATCTGGCGAAGCCGGAGCGGCAGCGGGCCAAGGCCCTGACCACGCCGGGCTTCGCCGACCTGGTGGCCGCCGCCGGTGGCGCCGACCGGGTCGAGGGCTACTGCCGGGAGCTGGTGCCGTCGGCGGCCGGGAAGCCGCCCAAGCCCAAGCCCACCCCGGAGTCGAAGTCGAAGTCGAAGCCTCCGGGCCCGCCCGACGACGAGGACGACGACCAGGACTGAGCGTCCGGCGCAATCGGATTCCGGACAAAATTTCATCTTCCCGGGCGCGCGAAATCCGTCTGCTAGACAGAGGATGGGGGGACGCGCGGACCCGTGCCGTACCCGGCCGGGTCCCGGGCGACAACGACGTCGTCCGTCTCCGGGAGAGGAGCCGTCACGTGGTGATGTCGCCGGAGCTGGACCGGGTCACCGTCCTGGGGGACGAGGCCGCGGCCCGCGGGCATCTGGCCCGCATCTGTTTCAAGACCGGGCCACCCACGCTCACCGGCGTCGAACTGGAATGGACCGTGCACGACGCCGCGGACCCGGCCCGTCGGGTCGACCGCGAGCGACTGCGCGAGGCGTTGGGACGGCACAGCCCCGTCACCGTCGACCCCACCAGCCCGGCCGACGAGCTCCGGCGCGGCGGAACCGTGACCGTGGAGCCGGGCGGGCAGGTGGAGATCTCCGCCGCGGCGCGACCGTCGGTCGCCGCGCTCATCCTGGCCACCGAGGCCGACGCCGCCGAGCTGCGCGCCCTGCTGGACGCCGCCGGGCTGGTGCTGGGACGCACCGGGATGGATCCCTGGCGGTCCCCGCGACCGGTCGTGGAAACTCCGCGCTACCGCGCCATGCGCCGCGTCTTCGACCGGCGGGGCCCGGCCGGGCGGGCCATGATGTACAGCACGGCCGGGCTCCAGGTCTGCCTGGACGTCGGCGAGCCCGGGCAGGTGGCCGAGCGGTGGGCCGCCGCGCACGCCGTCGGGCCACCGCTGCTGGCCGCCTTCGCCACCGCCGACCGGCACGCCGGCCGGCGCACCGGTTGGGCGTCCGCCCGGATGGCCGCCTGGCTGGCCATCGACCCGGCGCGTACCCGCCCGGTCTGGTCACCGGGCCGCGCCGACCGTGACCCGGTGGCGGCCTGGACCGAGTACGCGCTGGCCGCGCCGCTGCTCTGCGTCCGTGACGACGGCCCGGACTGGTCCACGCCGCCGGGCGTCACCTTCGCCGACTGGCTGGCCGGGGCGCTCGACCGCCCACCCACCACCGACGACCTCGACTACCACCTCAGCACGCTGTTCCCGCCGGTGCGCCCGCGCGGCTACCTCGAGCTGCGCTATCTGGACGCCCAGCCCGGGCGGGAGTGGACCGTGCCGCTGGCGGTGCTGGCCGCGCTCTTCGCCGACCCGGCGACCACCAGGGAGGCGCTGGCCGCGGCCGGGCCGGTGGCCGACCGGTGGAGCGCGGCGGCCCGGCGCGGGTTGGCCGAGCGCCCGCTGGCGACCGCCGCGGCGGCCCTGTTCGACCTGGCCCTCGCGGCCCTGCCCCGGCTCGACCTGCCGGCCGGGCTGCACGACGAGATCGACCGAGCGATCCGGCGGCGCCGTGCCGTCGCGGAGAGGGGACACCGGTGACCACGACCGAGCGCCCGGGTACGGACGCCGAGCAGCTGCGCGGCCGGATCGCCGCGGAGTTGGAGCGCACCCGCGCCCGTACCGCCCTGCTGACCGACGCGGTGGACGACGACGACCTGGTCCGGCAGCACTCCACACTCATGTCGCCGCTGGTCTGGGACCTGGCGCACGTGGGCAACCAGGAGGAGCTGTGGCTCGTCCGCGACGTCGGCGGCCGTGAGCCGGTGCGCCGCGACATCGACGACCTCTACGACGCCTTCAAGCAACCGCGCAAGGACCGGCCCGCGCTGCCGCTGCTGCCCCCGGCCGAGGCGCGCGCCTACGTGCGCACGGTCCGGGACAAGGTCCACGACCTGCTCGACGGCATCCGCTTCACCGACCGCCGGCTGGTCGAGGACGGTTTCGCGTTCGGCATGATCGTGCAGCACGAGCAGCAGCACGACGAGACCATGCTCGCCACCCACCAACTGCGCGCCGGAGCGCCGGTGCTGGACGCCCCGCCCCCACCCGAGCCGCGGGCCCGGGTCGGCGGGGAGGTGCTGGTGCCGGCCGGCCCGTTCACCATGGGCACCTCGACCGACCCGTGGGCGCTGGACAACGAGCGGCCCGCGCACACGGTCGACCTGCCCGCGTACGCCATCGACGCCGCGCCGGTCACCAACGGGCAGTACCGCGCGTTCATCGCCGACGGCGGCTACGACGAGCCGCGCTGGTGGAGCGAGGCCGGCTGGCGGCACCGGGTCGAGGCGGACCTGAGCGCGCCGCTGCACTGGCGGCGCGACGGCGACGGGTGGGCGTACCGCCGGTTCGGCCGCTGGTCCACGGTCCGCGACGACGAGCCGGTGGTGCACGTCTGCTGGTACGAGGCCCAGGCGTACGCGGCCTGGGCGGGCCGGCGGCTGCCCACCGAGGCGGAGTGGGAGAAGGCCGCCCGGTGGGACCCGGCGACCGGCCGCTCCCGCCGCTACCCGTGGGGCGACCAGGACCCGACCCCCGGCCACGCGAACCTCGGCCAGCGGCACCTGTGGCCGGCGCCGGTCGGCGCGTATCCGGACGGCGCCTCGCCGCTCGGCGTGCACCAGCTCGTCGGCGACGTGTGGGAGTGGACGTCGTCCGCGTTCCGGGGGCATCCGGGATTCACCGCGTTCCCCTACCGGGAATACTCGGAGGTCTTCTTCGGCGACGACCACCGGGTGCTGCGCGGCGGCTCGTTCGGCACCGACCGGGCCGCCTGCCGGGGCACGTTCCGCAACTGGGACTACCCGATCCGGCGGCAGATCTTCAGCGGGTTCCGCTGCGCCCGCGACGCCGGCGGAGAGGAGTGAGCCGGCCCGATGTGCCGCCACCTCGCGTACCTCGGTCCACCGGTGCCCCTGGGGAGCCTCCTGTTCGACCCGCCGTACGGGCTGCTGCGCCAGTCCTGGGCGCCGCGGGACATGCGCGGCGGCGGCACCATCAACGCCGACGGCTTCGGCGTCGGCTGGTACCCGGGCGGCGGCGACCCGGTGCGCTACCGGCGGGCCCAGCCGATGTGGAGCGACACCACTCTGCCGGAGCTGGCCGCCGTGACGTCGACCGGGGCGGTGTTGGCCGCCGTCCGCTCCGCCACGGTGGGGATGCCGCTGCACGAGACGGCCGCCGCGCCGTTCGCCGAGGGGCGCTGGCTGTTCAGCCACAACGGCGTGGTGCGCGGCTGGCCGGACAGCCTCGTCCCGTTGGCCGAGGGCCTGCCCGTGCGTGACCTGCTCACGTTGGAGGTGCCCACCGACTCGGCCCTGCTCTGGGCGCTGGTCCGGCACCGGCTCCGCGGCGGCGCGGCGCTCGACGAGGCGGTGGCCGACACCGTCGCGGCGGTCGCCGCGGCCGCGCCCGGCTCCCGGCTGAACCTGCTGCTCACCGACGGCACGACGGTCGTCGCCAGCGTGGCCGGGCACGCGCTGTCCGTACGACGCGGGCCGGGTTCGGTCCTGCTGGCCTCCGAACCCTTCGACGACCACCCGGACTGGCAGCCGGTGCCGGACCGGCGGCTCGTGGTGGCCACCACGGCCGGGCTCGACATCCGGGAACCGACCACCGCCTGACCGGCCGAATCCACCGGTAGGACAGAGAGGACACGTGATGGGCGCGGAACCGCTGGAGATCCACCTGGAGGATCAGGACCTCGACCGGGGGCTGCGGGAGGACGTACGGGTCGGGCTGACCGCCACACCGAAGTGGCTGCCGCCGAAGTGGTTCTACGACGCCCGGGGCAGCGAGCTGTTCGAGGAGATCACCCGACTGCCGGAGTACTACCCGACCCGGGCCGAGCGGGCGATCCTGGCCGCGCACGCCGACGACGTCGCCACGATGACCGGGGCGAAGACGCTGATCGAGCTGGGGTCGGGCTCGTCGGAGAAGACCCGACTGCTGTTGGACGCGTTCACCCGGCACGGCGACCTGGGCACCTTCGTGCCGTTGGACGTCTCGGTCAGCGCCCTGCGGCAGTCCACCGAGCAGATCGCCGCCGCGTACCCGGGGTTGCGGGTGCGGGGGATCGTCGGTGACTTCACCCGCCACCTGGACCGGCTGCCGACCGGTGGCCGGCGCCTGGTGGCGTTCCTCGGCGGCACGATCGGCAACCTGATGCCGGTGGAGCGGGCCGAGTTCCTCACCGCGATGCGGGCGGCGCTGGAGGCCGGCGACTGGCTGCTGGTCGGCACCGACCTGGTCAAGGACCCGGCCGTGGTGGTGCCCGCCTACGACGACGCGGCGGGCGTGACGGCCGAGTTCAACCGCAACGTGCTCCGCGTGATCAACCGGGAGCTGGGCGCGGACTTCGACCTCGGCGCGTTCCGCCACGTGGCGCTCTGGGACCCGGAGCGGGAGTGGATCGAGATGCGGCTGCGCGCCGAGCGTCCGACCCGGGCGCGGGTGCTCGACCTGGACGTGGCGTTCGCCGAGGGTGAGGAGCTGCGCACCGAGGTCTCGGCGAAGTTCCGCCCGGAGGGGATCGCGGCCGAGCTGACCGCCGCCGGGTTCGACCGGCAGGCGTTCTGGACCGACCGCGCGGGCCTGTTCGGGGTGAGCCTGGCCCGGGCCGACTGAGGCCCCGGCCACACCCGGCGACCGGGCCCGGGGGCGATCGGCTAGGCTGGCGGCGCGAAGGGGAGTAGCCCCCAATGTCGTGGTCGACACACTGGTGCGTTCCGCATCCGGCCACGCGGCCTCGGTTCCCGAGGCGGGCGAGACCTTCGACTCAGGCTGTCGCAGCCGGGTCGAGGGCGCCCCTGTCTCTCCTCCCGGCTTGATCGGGAAGGTTCACATGGAGGGTTTCCTCGTCGCGCTGGTGGTCAGCTTCGGCGTCATCTTCGTCGCCGAGCTGGGGGACAAGTCCCAGCTCATGGCCCTGACGTTCGCCACGCGTTTCCGGCCCGTGCCGGTGCTCATCGGCATCACGATCGCCACGGCGGTCGTCCACCTCGCCTCGGTGGCCATCGGCTACGGCCTGAACGCGGCCCTGCCCACCGGGTGGATCTCGCTCATCGCCGGCCTGGCGTTCCTCGGCTTCGGCGCCTGGACGCTGCGCGGCGACAAGCTGACCGAGGAGGAGAAGCGCAAGGCCGAGCGCAGCACCAAGTCGGCGATCGTCGCGGTCGGTGTGGCGTTCTTCCTGGCCGAGCTGGGTGACAAGACCATGCTCGCCACCATCACGTTGGCGACCAAGTACGGCTGGTTCGGCACCTGGCTCGGTTCGACGCTCGGCATGGTCGCCGCGGACGCGCTGGCGATCCTGGTGGGCCGGATGCTCGGCCGGCACCTGCCGGAGCGGGCGATCCGCTACGGCGCCGCCGTGCTCTTCGCCATCTGCGGCCTGTGGCTGGTCTTCGAGGCGATCAGGGAGCTGAACTGACGCCGGTGGCGTTCGGATGATCAGGCCCGGTCCCGGTGGGTAAGTGTCCGGGAGGCGGCGCCGTGGCGCGCCGCCGCCAGGATTCGGACGACCGGGAGGTTCCGCGCATGAGCAGGCACGACGAGCCCAACGAGTACGGCTTCGCAGGCGGTGCGACCGCCCCGGAGCCGCCGGCCGGCGGACGCGCGGACGAGCGGGACCGCGCCGAGCAGGTCGCGGTGCCCGGTGACGATCTGACCGAACCGGTCGCCGACGCGCTCGAGGAGGAGACCCAGGACGAGCACGAGGCCCGTCCGGCCGAGCGCCGCCGCTGACGCCCGGGCCGCCGGCCGCCGATCCCGCACCGGGGTCGGCGGCCGGCGCCTTCGCGTCAGGCGGATTCCTGCTGGTAGACGTCCGGAATGCCGTCGCCGTCGGCGTCGCGGCTCTCCCGCTCGCTGATCCGCCGGTAGACCCGGTTGCGCCGGACCAGCACCAGGGCGGCCAGAGCGGCGGACACCACCGAGCCGAGCAGCACGGCCACCTTGACGCCGTCCTCCTCGGGGCTTCCCGCGCCGAACGCCAGCTCACCGATGAGCAGTGACACGGTGAAGCCGATGCCGGCGAGGAGCGCCAGGCCCACCAGGTCCGCCCAGGTGATCTCCTCGTCCAGTTCCGCGCGGGTGAACCGGGCGAGCAGGTAGGTCGAACCGAACACCCCCACGACCTTGCCCAGCACCAGCCCGGCAGCCACCGCCACCACCACCGGGTTGGTGAGGGTTTCGCCCAGGTCCACGCCGACCAGGGTCACGCCCGCGGCGAAGAAGGCGAAGACGGGTACCGCGAAGCCGGCGGAGACGGGCCGCCATCGGTGCTCCAGCCGCTCCGCCAGCCCGGGCGCCCCGCTCCGGCTGGGCAGGACCGGGACGGTGAAGCCGAGCAGCACCCCGGCTACCGTGGCGTGCACACCGGAGGCGTGCACCAGCGTCCAGGCCGTCACCGCGAGCGGGATCAGCGCCCACCACCAGGTCCGCCGCCGCTGCACCAGCAGCCCGAACGCGGCGATCGGCAGCAGCGCGCCGAGCAGGGGCAGCGGGTGGAAGTCGGCGGTGTAGAAGATCGCGATGATGGTGATCGCGAAGAGGTCGTCGACCACCGCGAGGGTGAGCAGGAAGGCCCGCAGCCCCTGCGGCAGGTGCGAGCTGACCACGGCCAGCACGGCGAGCGCGAACGCGATGTCGGTGGCGGTGGGGATCGCCCAGCCCCGCGCGCCGGCGCCGCCAGCGCTCAGCGTCACCGCCAGGTAGATCAGCGCCGGCGCCACCATGCCGCCGATCGCGGCCACCACCGGCAGGAGGGCGCGTCGCGGGTCGCGCAGATCGCCGGCGACGAACTCCCGCTTGAGCTCCAGGCCCACCACGAAGAAGAAGATGGCCAGCAGGCCGTCGGCGGCCCAGGTGCCGAGGCTGAGGTCCAGGTGCAGCGACGTCCCGCCGGGCCAGGGCACCCAGTCGCCCAGTGCCGCGTACGCCGAGCGCCACGGTGAGTTGGCCCAGACCAGGGCGATGACCGCGCCGAGCAGCAGGAGCCCACCACCGACCGTCTCGGTGCGCAGCACGTCGGCCAGGAAGCGGGCCTCGGGCCAGGATCGGCGGGAGAACAGACGGGACGACTGCGAAGTGCGGTCGGGCATGCGGCATCCGATCGGGAGCAGGGGTCGACAATGTGATTGCCGACCAGGCTTCCCGGCACACCATGGTCAACCCTAACGGCGGGTCCGGCCGTCGGCGAGCCGAGCCGGTGGGACGCTCCTCTCATCAGGTGAACGGGGCGTCCCACCGTCGGTGGCTCAGCGCTGTCCCGGCAGGGCCGGCAGGGAGGAGCCGATCGTCTCGCAGAACGCCGCCATCCGTTTGATCAACTCGTCCTGGTCGGCGTACGGGTCGAGCGCGCGCACCTCGTCCGGGTCGAGCGCCGGCACCGGCACGTGCGAGATCAGCGGGTGCAGCGGGCGGGTGTCCACCTCGTCGGCGCCGAACAGGTGCTCGTGCAGTTTCTCGCCCGGCCGCAGCCCGGTGTAGACGATGTCGACCGGGTGGTCCGCCTCGGCGGCGAGCCGGCGGGCCACGTCGGCGATCCGCACCGGCTCGCCCATGTCGAGCACCAGCGCCTCGCCGCCGCGTCCGATCGTCGCGGCCTGCAGGACCAGGTGCACGGCCTCCTGCACGGTCATGAAGTAGCGGGTCACGTCGGGGTGGGTGACCGTGATCGGGACCCCGGCCCGGATCTGGGCCTGGAACGCGGTCAGCACCGACCCCCGACTGCTGAGCACGTTGCCGAACCGGACACTGAGGTAGGTGCCGCCCATCCGCTCGGCCTGGTGGGCGGTGAGCCGTTCGGTGATCCGCTTCGAGTAGCCCAGCACACTGGTCGGGTTGGCCGCCTTGTCGGTGGAGATGTTGACGAACTCGGCGACGTCCCGGCACGCCTCCAGCACGTTCAGCGTGCCCAGGATGTTGGTCTTGATCGCCTCGCCCGGGTGCCGCTGGAGCATGGTCAGGTGCTTCAGGGCGGCGGCGTGGAACACCACGTCGGGCTGCCGGTCGGCGACGATCCGGGCGATCCCCTCGGCGTCCCGGATGTCGGCCAGGATCAGTTCGGGGCCGTCCAGCAGGGCGCGGCCGTGCAGCGACATCTGGAGCGCGTGCAGCGCGGACTCGTCCCGGTCGAGCATCATCAGCTCGTCCGGCTCGCAGCGGGCGATCTGCCGGCACAGCTCCGAGCCGATCGAGCCGCCCGCGCCGGTGACCAGCACCCGGCGGCCGGCCAGCCCGCCCCGCTCGACGGTCAGCTCGGCCACCCGCTGGGCCCGGCCCAGCAGGTCGGTGAGCTGGAGGTCGCGGACGTCGGTGGCGGCGACCGGTCGGTCGAGCAGCTCCCGCACCGGGGGCAGGACCTTGAACGCGGCCCCGGCTTCGAGGGTGCGGGTCCGCACGTCGCGCAGCAGCTGCGGGTCCGAGCCGCTCATCGAGAAGATGACGGTGCGCGCCTGGGTGGCGCGGATCACGGCGCCGACCTGTTCGCGGCCGCCCAGCACGCGCAGCCCCTCCAGCCGCAGCCCCCGGCTCTCCGGGGCGTCGTCGAGCAGCCCCACCGGCCGGTAGCTGCTGTCCGGGTCGTGCAGCAACGCCCGGACCAGCCGTTCGCTGGCCGCGTCGACGCCGTAGACCAGGCAGCGTTCGGCGTGTCGCGCCGCCGGGCGGTGCCGGTCGGCGTGGGCCCGCCACAGTCCGCGGGCGGTCGCCATCAGCACCAGCGCGACGGCCCCGCCGACCAGCGGCGTGGTCGCGGGGACCGGTCGCTCGGCCCAGGGGAGCACCCCGGCGACGGTGATCAGGGCGGCCAGCGCGACGGTGGCGGCCAGTCCCCGGGCATCGCCGGCGCTGCCGATCGGGTAGCGGCCGTAGACCTGCGAGCGCAGCAGCGTGAGCAGGGCGTACAGCGTGGCGCAGGCGAGCGCCACGCCGAGGACCCGGCCGCTGAGGGCGGCGGTCAGGTCGAACTCGTACCGGGTCCACGCCGCGCCGAGAAATCCTCCGCACCACGCGGCCGTGTCCAGCGTTAACAGGGAGAGGGTGGCGGCGCGGTGGGTGGTTCGTCCGCGGGGTCGCACGACGTCGGCGGTGGTTTCACGATCCATGGGCTGCCTCGGTGTCCTATCCAGATTGAACGGAATTAGGCCGTATGTGCCTGTTCGGTCGTTTACATTCGTCCAGTCACCTAACGTGGCGAATAGGCGATTCGATCCTGGCACGGCTACTGGTGTTTTTAGGGGGCTTTCGTGCAGTTTCATCGGCAGACCGGCGTGTCGCGAGGGGGAGCGTGATGGACGTTCTCGGCTACCTGCGCCTGGTCCGACGCCACTGGTGGATCGTGCTGGTCACGGTGATGCTCGCGCTGGGCACCGCCGCGCTGGTGACGGTCCGGACGGCGCCTCGCTACGAGGCCTCGGTGACGTTCTTCGTCACCACACCCAGCCAGGGGGTCACCGACGCCTACCAGGGCAGCCTCTTCCTCCAGCAGCGGGTGAAGTCCTACGGCGACCTGCTCACCAGCGACCGGCTGGCGCAGAGCGTGGTGGCCGATGCGCCGCTCGGCCTCACCGCCGACCAGGTACGCAGCCGGATCACCACCTCCGCCAAGCCCGATACCGTCCTGCTCAACGCCACCATCACCGACACGGACCAGACCCGGGCGCTCAAGACCACCGAGGCGCTCGCGGCCAAGTTCACCGAGCTGGTCCGAAAGGTGGAGACGCCGCCGGACGGCAAGTCGCCGCCGATCAAGATCGAGGTGGTGAGCGGCCCTCGGGTGACGTCCAGCCCGGTGTCCCCCCAGCCGGTGCGCAACCTGGTCCTCGGCGGCCTGCTCGGCCTGCTGGCCGGTGCCGCGCTCGCCGTGCTGCGCGGGCTGGCCGACGTGCGGATGCGCGACGCCGCCGCGTTGCAGCGGGTCACCGGCAGCCCGCTGCTGGGCGAGATCCCCTTCGAGTCCGGCGCGAAGGCGGCCCCGTTGATCGTCGGCGACGCGGCCAACTCGCCGCGGGCTGAGGCGGTCCGCAAGCTGCGCACCAACCTGCGGTTCGTGGACGTGCACGAGCCGGCCCGGGTCATCGCGGTCACCAGCGCGTTGCAGGGCGAGGGGAAGACCACGATGGCCTGCAACACGGCCATCGCGCTGGCCGAGGCCGGGTGGCGGGTGCTGCTGATCGACGCCGACCTGCGCCGGCCCAAGGTGGCCGACTACCTCGGCCTCGACGGCGGCGTCGGCCTCACCGACGTGCTCGTCGGCGACGTGCAGGTCGGTGACGTGGTGCAGCGTTGGGGCGAGAAGTCGCTGCTGGTGCTGCCCAGTGGCGCCGCCCCGCCGAACCCCAGCGAACTGCTCGGCTCCAAGGCGATGGCCGACCTGCTGGTGGCGCTGCGCGAGTCGGCGGACATCGTGGTCATCGACACCGCGCCGCTGCTGGCGGTTACCGACGGCGTGGTCGTGGCGGTGCAGGCCGACGGCGCGTTGCTGGTCACCCAGCAGGGGCGGACCTCACGCAGCCAGGTGGCCGCGGCCGCGCACGCGCTCAGCTCGGTCTCGGTGCGCCTGCTCGGTTGCGTGCTCAACATGGCCAAGGTGGCCAAGGCGGACGCCTACCAGTACGAGGCGTACAAGGTGGTCGTGCCCGCCGCGCCGTCCGTGCCCACGGACCGGGCCGGCACCCGGCGGGGTGGGCAGCCGGCCGTGGGCGACCGGACGCAGGAACTCACCCGGCTGTCGCGATGAGCGCCAGCACCGGCCGGATCGACCGCTCGATCTCCTCGGCGCAGCGGCGGAAGTCGGCCGGGGAGCCACCGATCGGGTCGCGCAGGTCGTCCGCGCCGGGTGCGGCGGGTTGCATCCGCCCCCGGGCGCGGACGGCCGCCGCCACCGCCGCCCGCAGCGGCGTGTCCGCCGTCGCCCCGGCCGGTTCGGCCGCGGCGGCGAGCCGGGCGAACTGGCGCAGCGTGAAGGTCCGGGTCAGCGCCGCCGGGGCCAGCGCGGTGCAGGCCGAGCGCTGCCGCCGGGTCGCGGTCAACACCAGCGCCGCCCCGGCCAGGTGTTCCGGACGGAGCCGGCGGGTGCGGAACGCCGCCGCGTCGGCCCCGGTGCCGGCCGCCACCTCGACGGCGTACGGATGCATGGCGGCGCCGTCGACCGCGTCGGTCCCGGCGCTGGTCACCACCACCGGTAGGTCGGCCAACAGGCGGCGGGCGATGAACTCGGCCATCGGGGACCGGCACATGTTGGCGTGGCAGACGAAGAGCACCCCGTCGACCATCTGCACCCCTCTCGTCGGCGCGGTCGCGGGACACGGTGCCGCGACGGCGTTCTTCCGGCGGTCGCGGCCGGACGCAGAGGGGATGCGGGCATCGTACGCGGTGCGGACGGCGGCGGTCTCGCAGGCCGCGCCGGGAGCGCGGCCATGAAGATCGGCATCCTGTCCTACCACTTCCCGCCGGAGCCGGCGTTCATCCCGGGCAGCCTGGCCGAGGAGTTGGCGGCCCGCGGCCACGAGGTGCGGGTGCTCACCGGCTTCCCGGACTACCCGGGTGGTCACGTCTATCCCGGTTGGCGACAGCGGTGGCGGCACCAGACCCACAGCGAGCGGCTGACCGTCCGTCGGGTGCCCCGGTACGCCCGCGGTGAGGCCTCGCCCGGGGCGCGCACGGCCGCCTGGCTCTCCTTCGCCGGCAGCGTGGCGGTCGCCGGGCGGCGCTACCTGCGGGACGTCGACGCGCTCTACGTCTTCCAGCACCCGGCGGTGACCTTCGCCGCGGCGGGTCTGCTGCGGCTGCTCGGCCGGGTGCCCACGGTGCTGCACGTGCAGGACGTCTGGACGGGGGAGGAGCCGTCCCGGCCGGGGGAGAACCGGCGCTGGGCGGACCGGTTCGACACGAGCCTGCGCCGGCTCTACCGGGAGGCCGCCGCGGTGGCGGTCACCGCGCCGTCCATGCGCGACCTGGTGGTCGCCGCCGGGGCGGGGCCGGACCGGGTGCGTACCGTGCTCAACTGGACCGACGAGCGCATCTTCCGCCCGGCCGAGCCCGGTCCCGCGGCCCGTCGCCTGATCCGCCGGGACGACCGCTGCCTGGTGATGCACGCCGGCACGATCGGCGTACGGCAGGGTCTGGAGACCGCGGTCCGCGCGGCGGCCGCGCTGGGCGACCGGATGGACCTGGTCCTGGTCGGTTCCGGTGCACAGGAGCGGCGGGTGCGGGGGCTCGCCGCCGACCTCGGCGCCGACAACGTCCGGTTCGTCGAGTGGCGGTCCCCGGTGGACATGCCGCAGTTGTACGCGACCGCCGACTACCAGCTCGTCATGCAGCGCGACGTGCCCGAATTGCGCGGCACCGTGCCGGGCAAGCTGCAGGCCGCCTTCTCCTGTGCCGCGCCGGTGGTCGCCTCGACCGGCGGGGACACCGCCGAGCTGGTGGAGCGGGCGCGCGCCGGCCTGTCCTGCCCGCCGGAGGACTGGGCCGCGCTGGCCGACCGGTTCTGGCTGGCCGCGGCCATCCCGCGGGCCGCACGGGTGGAGATGGGCCGTCGCGGTCGGGACGCCTACCTGCGGGAGATGTCGTTGCGGGCCGGGGTGGACCGGATCGAGGGCTTGTTGCGCGAGGCGTCCACCGCCATGGCGAGGCGAACAAACCTCGCAGTGGGGCGATAAAGCTCAGGAGCCCCCAAAACCCGACGAACGCCTGCATTTTCGTGCTAGAAAGCAGTCAATGCGTTCAGTGTCCGATTCGACACGTAGGGGGAACAGTGACGGAACGCGGTGCTTCGCCTGGTCGGCGGCGGCGCTCGCGGCGGCGCAGCCGGGCCCGGGTCCGCCGGATCCTGCTCGTCGGCCTGGTCGTGGTCTCGGTGCTGCTGACCACCGGAGGCTGGGTCGCGTTCCGGGGCTGGCAGGCCCGTGCCCACCTGGTGAACGCCGCCGGGCTGGCCAAGGAACTCAGCTCCCAGGTGCTCGACGGCGACGTGGCCCGCGCCCAGCGGACCCTCGCCGCCCTGCAGGAGCAGGCCACCGCGGCGCGCGGCGCGACCGGGGACCCGGCCTGGTGGGTCGGCCAGCGGACGCCGTACGCCGGCGACGACCTCACCGCGGTGCGGGAGATCTCGGTGGCGGTGGACGACCTGGCCCGGCTCGCCTTTCCCACCCTCCTCCGGGTCGATCTCGCCTCGCTGGTGCCGAAGCAGGGCAAGCTCGACCTGAACCGGCTGCGCGCGGTCTCGGCGGAGGTCTCCACCGCCGACCAGGCGGTCCGGCGCACGGCGCAGCGGTTGGCGGCCGTCCCGACCGCGGACCTGGTGGCGCAGGTGCGGGACGCGGTCACCGCCCTGCGTTCGGAGCTCGAGCAGTTGGGCGAGCTCACCTCGGCCGCGGACCGCGGCGCCCGCCTGCTGCCGCCGCTGCTCGGCGCCGGCGGCCCGCGCACCTACCTGCTCGTCTCGCAGAATCCGGCCGAGTTGCGGTCCACCGGAGGCATGTTCGGCGCCTACGCCGTGCTGCGCGCGGAGGACGGGCGGATCCGGATGGTCACCCAGGGCACGTCGAGCGAGTTGCGGTTCTTCGACCCGCCGCTCAAGGTTGCTCCGGAGACACGCCGGCTCTGGTCGGACCTGCCGGGAATGTATCCGGCCGACGTCAACCTCGACCCGGACTTCCCAACCGCCGCCGCGCTCTACCGGGAGATGGTGCGCCGCCGCACCGGGACCACCGCGGACGGGGTGCTGGCCGTCGACCCGGTGGTGTTGTCCTACCTGCTCGGCGCGATCGGTCCGGTGCCGGTGCCCGGCGGTCCGGCGTTGGCCGGCAGCACCGCGGTGCGGACCCTGCTGAGCGACGTCTACCGGGACCTGGACACGAATGCCCAGGACGAGTTCTTCGCCACGGCGGCCGCCCGCGTCTTCGATGCGATGTTCACCAAGACGGTGGATCCGCGGTCACTTTTGACCGTTTTCAACCGTTCAATCAGTGAAAGTCGGATATTGTTCTGGAGTGCCCGACCTGAGGAGCAGCGCGCGCTCGCCGGCAGCCGACTGGCCGGGCAGCTCCCGGAGAAGGACACGGTGCCGACGGTCGGCGTGTTCCTCAACGACGGCAGCGGCGCGAAGCTCGGCTACTACCTGAGGTTCTCGGCCGCCCTCACGGTCGGCGACTGTCAGCCGGACGGGCGCCGCGAGCTGCGGCTCCGGGTGACGGTGGGCTCCACCGCCCCGCGGTCGGGACTGAGCCGGTCGGTCACCGGCCTGGCCATGTCCGGCGACAAGTACACACCACGCACCTTCGTCTCGGTGTTCACGCCGACCGGCGGCGCCGTCCTCACCGGACGGCTGGACGGACGCGACACCGCGATGGGTAGCGGAACCCACGGCCGCCGCCAGGTGGCGGTGGCGACCGTGGAGGCCAAGCCGGGGCAGACCCGGACCCTCGACGTCACGCTGCTCACCGGCCAGACCGGCGCCGGCACGGCCGAACTGGTGCACACACCCACCGTCACCCCATGGACCACCCGAACAGTCAACGCACCAAGCTGTGAACAGTAGGAGGGAATCCATCATGCGGCTATCCCGCATCATCATGGCGCTCACGGTCGGCCTGGCCGTGGCGGCCGTGCCGACCGCGGCCGGCGCGGCGCAGCCGCAGCCACCGTACGTGCCGCCGGGCGCGGCGCTGACGGTGTCGCCCACGACGATCCGTCTCGGCGAGACCTTCACGCTCCGGGGCACCGGCTTCCAGGCCGGCGAGACGGTGCGGATCGACGTCGCCATCTCGAATCTCCCGGCCGCGGCCCCCGCCGAGGGGACCGCACGGCGCAGCGACGGCAGCACGGTGGCCATGGCCCCGGTCGCCTACACGCCCAACCGCGCGCAGCCGCAGCCCGCGCCGACCACCTTCACGGTGACGGCCGACGGCGACGGCGCCTTCACCGTGCAGTACCGGCCGACCCGCACCGGCCGGCACACCTTCACCGCCACCGGGCTGACGTCGGGTCGGATCGCCAGCGCCACCGGCACCGTCCTGCCCGTGCACGGACGGCCGACGACCCGGCCGCCGCACCACGGCGGTCTGCCGGTCACCGGTGACAGCATCGGCACGCCGCTGAAGCTCGGTGGTGGCCTGGCCGCCGCCGGCGCGGTCCTGCTGCTGGCCTCCCTGGCCTGGCGCCGCCGTCGCCTCGGCTGAGCCGAGGCGCGCCGGGGGAGGACCCGGCCGATCGTGAGTGCCCGCCGGACCCGGTCCGGCGGGCACTCACGCGTCCGGAACACGAGGCAGAATGACGTCGTGGCACCGACGCGACCGTGGGCCGACCCGACCGGCCTGCTCACGCTCCCCGGCGGCGCCGTCGTGCGCGGGCGGCGCGTCGCGGCGCCCGGCACACCCGCCGACTTCGCCCTGCTGCTCGCGCCCGGCCCCGACCCGGCCTGGCCGACCCGACGGATCGACTGGCCCGACTTCTGGGTCCCGCGCGACCGGGCGGACGCCCTCGACGCGCTGCGCGAGGGCCGGCGGCGCGCGTACGCGGGCGAGCGCGTCGAGGTCGCCTGTCGCGGCGGGATCGGTCGGACCGGCACCGCCCTGGCCGCCCTCGCGGTGCTGGACGGGCTCGCGCCGGGCCCGGCGGTGGCGTGGGTGCGTGCCCGCTACCACCCGCGCGCGGTGGAGACCCCCTGGCAGCGGTGGTGGCTGCGCCACGTCGACTGACCACGGCACGCAGCCGCGGGTTGGGCGCAGCGTCACCGGCCGGGTGAGCCGCGCCGGTCCGGGTCCCGGGCTGGGTAGGGTGCCTCCTCATGAGAGCCCGGGTCCTGGCCGTCGCCACCGCCGTCACCCTGCTCGTCGCCGGGGCGCCCGTCCCGGCGCGGGGCGCTTCCGTGGTCGCCGCCGCGCCGGTGGCCACCGCGCCCTGTCCCCGGCTGCCCGCGCCGAAGGTCTCCCGGCCACCGCGCCCCGTCCCGCCGGAGCCGGTGCCCGACCAGCAGGTCGTCGGCGGTGACGCGCTGGCCGCTCCCGGGCTGGTCGCCCCGCCCGGCAGCGCCGCGCCACCGGCGGTGACCGCCACCACCTGGCTGGTCGCCGACCTGGACAGCGGCGCCGTGCTCGGCGCGTGCGGGCCGCACGTGTACGGCACCCCCGCCAGCACCCAGAAGCTGCTGCTCGCCGCCACCATGCTGAGCCGGCTCGACCCGAAGCAGGTGGCCGTGGCCACCCGCGCCGACCTGGACATCGAGCCGGGCAGCTCGGCCGTCGGCCTGCTCGTCGGCGGGCGGTACGCGGTGGAGACGCTCTGGTTGGGCCTGCTGCTGCAGTCCGGCAACGACGCGGCGAACATGCTGGCCCGGCTGGGCGCGGGCAGCGCCCGGGCCGGGGTCACCGAGATGAACGCCGAGGCCCGCCGGCTCGGTGCGCTGCAGACCCGCGCCGTCACCCCGTCCGGCCTGGACGGTCCGGGCCAGTTCACCAGCGCGTACGACCTGGCGCTGATCGCCCGGGCCTGCTTCGCCGACGAGCGGTTCCGCCGGTACGCGCTGACCGAGCGGGCGCAGATCCCGGCCCAGCCGGCGCTGAAGAAGGGCGGATTCCAGATCCAGAACGAGAACCAGTTGATCTATCGCTATCCGGGGGCGCTGGGCGGCAAGACCGGCTTCACCGAGCTGGCCCGGCACAGCTACGTCGGCGCCGCCCAGCGCGGCGGTCGTCGGCTGGTGGTCACCCTGCTCGGGGCCGAGGCCCGGCCGGTGCGGGGCTGGCAGCAGGGCGCCCAACTGCTCGACTGGGGCTTCTCGCTGCCCCGCGACGCCTCCGTCGGCCGGCTGGTCGAGCCCGGCGAGCTGGACGCCGCGAAGGCCGAGCCGCGGCAGGCCCCGGCCGCCGCCGCGGCCCGTCCGGAGCCGTCACCGTGGCGCGGGCCGGCGGGGACCGCGCTGCGTCGGGTGGCCGACGGGGACTGGCAGGTGATCGTGCCGTTGGCCGGGCTGCTCGCGCTCGTCGTCGGCGGGACGGCGGCCGTGCTCGCCGCCCGCCGGGGCCGCTCCCGCCGACCGGGTCGCCGCCGCGCCTGACCGCCCGGGCGCGGCCGTCGCCGCGCCTGGCCCGCCGGCTGTCCGCCGGTTCCGGTCGCGTGGACGTCGCCGTCGTGGGTATGCGCGGCGCATGGAGCACCCGGGACGCGTCGTGGTGGTCTCCGCGGACATCGGCGCCGGGCACGACCGGGCCGCCGACGAGCTGGCGGGGCGGCTGCGCGCCCGGGGCTTCGCTGTGGACCGGCTCAACGTTCTGCACCTGCTGCCCGGTCCGCTGCACCGGGCCGTGCGCGAGGCGTACCGGGGACTGCTGCACCGGCTGCCCGGGGGCTACCACCTGCTGTTCCGGCTCACCAGCCGCTCGTCGGTCCCGGTGCGCGCCGTACGCGCGCTGCTGCGCCCGTTCCGCCGGGCGATGCGGCGGCGCATCCCGCCGGACACCCGGGCGGTGGTGACCACCTATCCGTTCGCGAACCAGATCCTCGGGCCGTTGCGCCGCCACGGGCGGCTGCGGGTGCCGGTGATCACGTACGTGACCGACCTCGTGGTCCATCCGTCCTGGCTCGCCCCGGGCGTCGACGTGTACTGCACGGTCCGGCACGCGGAGCTGCGGCCCTCGGACGGCGTCGACGTGACGGTGGTCGAGCCGCTGGTGTCGCGGGCGTTCGGCGCGTGCGACGGGACCGACCGCCGGCGGGCCCGGCACCGGTTCGGCCTGCCCCCCGACGGTGTCCTCGCGCTGGTCGTCGCGGGTTCCTGGGGTGCGGGGGAGGTGGCGGCCACGGTCGCGGAGGTCGGCGCGACCGGGGCGCGGCCGGTGGTGGTGTGCGGGCGGAACCGGGCGTTGCGCCGGCGGCTGAGCGGGGCCGGCCGGGACGTCCTGGGCTGGGTGGACGACATGCCCGCGCTGATGCGGGCCGTCGACGTGGTGGTGGAGAACGCGGGCGGCCTCACCTGCCAGGAGGCGCTCGCGGCCGGGGTGCCGGTGGTCACCTACCGCCCCATTCCCGGCCACGGACGGGCCAACGCCGCCATCCTGGCCCGGTCCGGCCTGACCCGGTGGGCCGGCTCGCCCGACCAGCTCGGACCCGTGCTCGCGGCGGTCACCGGGGCCGACCCGGCGTCCCCGGCCCGCGACGCGCGGTCCCTGGAGGACCCGGCCGGGCTGGTCGCCGAGGCCGCCCGCGCCGCCGCGCCCGCCGGACCGGCCGCCGCGGGCCGCCGGTCGCTGCTGGAACCGGTCGGCGACGCGATCGCCGTCGTCGCCGCGCTGCTCCAGGCCGGCGGCGGACTGCGATGAGGACCGCCGCCCTCGCCGGGCTCGCGACGGCGGCGTTCCCGGCGGTCCAGGTGGCGCCGGCGCTGACCGTGCTGCCCGGCCTCCGCCGCCGTCTGCTGCCCGGTCTGCACGGCCTCGGCCCGCCGGACCGCGTCGCGCTGACCTTCGACGACGGCCCGGACCCGGAGTCCACGCCGTGCTTCCTGGACCTGCTCGCGGCGCACCGGGTCCGGGCCACGTTCTTCGTCCTCGGCGCGATGCTGCGGCGCCGCCCGGACCTGGGCCGCCGGCTGGTCGACGCCGGCCACGAGGTCGCCGTCCACGGTTGGACGCACGACAACCTGCTGCTGCGCGGACCGGCCGGCACCGTCCGCGACCTGACCCGGGCGTACGACCTGGTGGCGGACGTGACCGGACGGCGACCGCGGTTCCTCCGCCCGCCGTACGGGGTGCTCACCGGCGCGACCCTGCTGGCGGCCCGGCGGCTGCGCCTGCGGCCGGTGCTGTGGAGTTGCTGGGGGCGGGACTGGACCGCCACGGCGACCGCCGACACGGTCGCCCGGACCGTCCGGGCCGGGCTGGCCGGTGGGGGCACGATCCTGCTGCACGACTCGTCCCGCGCCGCCGTGCCGGGCGCGTGGCGCGCCGGGCTGGCCGCGCTGCCCGACATCCTGGCCGAGTGCCACCGCCGCGGGTGGCGGGTCGGCCCGCTGGGCGCGCACCGGCTGCCCGCGCGTTGACCGGCGCACCCTATCCCGCGACCCCGGACCGGGGACGCGAATCCCGGAGCCGGCGACCCGTTCGGGTCGGCGTGGCTAGCCTGCGGGTCATGAGGACCTGGGGACCGTCCGTGGCGCTCGCCGCCGCCCTGCTCCTGCCGCTGTCCACGCCGCCGACGCCCGCCGTGGCCGCGGTCCGCCCGGGCGCCGCGCCGGCGCGCCGGCTGCCGGCCGCGGCGCCGCCCTGCCCGAACGTGCCCGCCCCGTCGACCCGGCCGCCGCAGCCGCCGCCCCCGCCCGGACCGGCGGACCGGGCCGTGGGTGGCGCCGCGCTGGACACCTCGGGCCTGGTCGTCCCGCCGGTCGCGACGGTGCCGCCCGCGGTGGCGGCGACGTCGTGGGTGGTCGCGGACCTGGACACCGGCGCGGTGCTCGGCGCCTGCGGCCCGCACGAGTACGGCGTGCCGGCCAGCGTGCAGAAGTTGCTGCTGGCCGCCACCATGCTGCCCCGGCTGGACCCGAACCGCGAGGTCACCGTGACCGCCGGCGACGTGGCGATCGAGCCGGGCAGCTCGGCGGTGGGGCTGGCCGAGGGCGGGCACTACCGGATCGAGACGATCTGGCTGGGCCTGCTGTTGAAGTCCGGCAACGAGGCGGCCAACGCGCTGGCCCGGCTCGGTGGCGGCCCGGACGGGCTGGCCGGCGGGGTCCGGGCGATGAACGCCGAGGCCCACCGTCTCGGCGCCCGGCAGACCCACGCCGTCACCCCGTCCGGCCTGGACGGTCCGGGCCAGTTCACCAGCGCGTACGACCTGGCGCTGATCGCCCGGGCCTGCTTCGCCGAGCCGGCCTTCCGCCGCTACACCGCCACCCGCACCGCGCAGGTGCCCGCCCAGCCGGCGTTGCGGGAGAAGGCCTTCCAGATCCAGAACGACAACATGCTGCTGGACCACTATCCGGGGGCGATCGGCGGCAAGACCGGCTTCACCGACCTGGCCCGGCACACGTACGTCGGTGCGGCCGAGCGTGGTGGGCGGCGCCTGGAGGTCACCCTGCTCGGCGCGGAGGTCACCACGCAGCGCGGCTGGCAGCAGGGGGCCGCGCTGCTGGACTGGGGTTTCGGGCTGCCCCGAGACGCCGCGGTCGGCCGCCTGGTGGAGCCGGGAGAGTTGGACCGCGCCACGCCCCCCGCCACGGGGGCGGCGTCGGCCCTGGCCGGGCACGCCGACCTGCGCGGCGGCGCCCCGCCCCCGGCTACCGGCCCGGCGCGGGACTGTCGGTCGCGGTGGGCGCGGTGCTGGTGGCCGGGGGAGCGGTGCTGCTGGCCCGACGTCGTCGGCACGCCGCCACGGTCGCCGCGTCGACCGCCGTGGTGCCGCGGGAGGGCGAACTTCCGGAAGTCGACTGAAACGACCCGGGCCGGTCAGCGGCCGGCCGGCCCGGCGGTGCTGTCCCGCACCACCAGCTCGGTGGCCAGCTCCACCCGGGGCGACTCGATCTCCTCGCCCTGGGCCAGGCGCAGCACCGTGCGGGCGGCGAGCCGGCCCATCTCCACCAGCGGCTGGCGCACGGTGGTCAGGGGCGGCGAGGCCCACCGGGCCTCGGGCAGGTCGTCGAAGCCCACCACGCTCACGTCGTCGGCGACGCGCAGGCCGCGCCGGCGTACCGCCTCGTAGACGCCGAAGGCCATCTGGTCGCTGGCCGCGAAGATCGCCGTCGGCGGGTCGTCGAGGTCGAGCAGGGCGCCACCGGCGGCGAAGCCGGAGGCGTGGTAGAAGTCGCCCGGCTGGACCAGACTGTCGTCGGCCGGCACGCCGGCGGCCGCCAGCGCGGCGCGGTAGCCGTCGAGCCGGGCGCGGCTGCACAGCAGGTGCGGCGGGCCGGCGACGAAGCCGATCCGGCGGTGGCCCCGGGTGAGCAGGTGTTCGGTGGCGGCCAGGCCGCCGGTCCAGTTGGTGGCGCCGATCGCCGGCACGTCCGTCCCGGCCACCCCGGCGTCCGGGTCGACCACCACCACCGGCACGTTGAGCCGGCGCAGTTGCGCCTGGACCGCCGGGCCCAGGTGCGAGGTCACCATGATCACGCCGTCCGAGGCCCGCCCGCGCAGGTTGTGCAGCCACTGCCGGGTCGAGCTGGACTCGCGGTGCACGGCCGAGACCACCGTGCCGATTCCGGCGGCGTGGTTGACGTCCTCCACCCCACGGATGATCTCCACGGCCCACGGGCTGTCCAGGTCGTTGAAGACCAGGTCGACCAGGTTCGCCCGGCGTACGGTGCGGCTGCCGCGGCGCCGGTAGCCGTGGTGACGCAGCAGCTCCTCGACGCGTTCCCGGGTGTCCGGCGCGACGTCGGACCGCCCGTTGAGCACCCGCGACACGGTGGGCACGGAGACGCCGGCCTCCCGTGCGATCGCGGTGATGGTCACCCTGCGCTCGTCGTCCGCGTTCACCCCGAGTCCCCTTCGCCGGCTGCCCGGAACCGACCGGCAAGCCGTGCCGCCCCACCGACATCTTGCCGTACGGCGTGGTCTTGACGACAGGTCGGGCCGGTCCTAGCGTTCGCACGGGTTGCGGAAAGCTTCCGGAACGCGGCGGGGCGCCTTTCGGCGACCCGTCGTCGTCCTCCCCACCACCGGACGACGAGGAAACGTCAGGCGTGTTGACCGACCTGCCCGAGGCGGAACTCCGCCGCCACCGCAGCGACCTGCGCGAACCATCCGACTTCGACGCCTTCTGGGCCGACACGCTCGCGCAGGCCCGCTCCTGCGGCGAGCCCGTCGAGGTGACACCCGTGCCCACCCCGCTGGCCGGGGTGGACGTGTTCGACGTGACCTTCCCCGGGTTCGCCGGTCAGCCGGTGCGGGCCTGGCTGCGGGTGCCCCGCGGCGCGTCCGGCCCGGCGCCGGCGGTCGTGCAGTACGTCGGCTACGGCGGCGGGCGCGGCCACCCGCTGGAGAACCTGCTCTGGTCCGCGGCCGGGTTCGTGCACCTGCAGATGGACACCCGGGGGCAGGGTTCCGGGTGGAGCCGGGGCGACACCCCGGACGTGGCCGCGGCCGGACCGCAGGCCCCCGGGATGGCCACCCGCGGGGTGGAGGACCCGCGCCGGTACTACTACCGGCGTTTCCTCACCGACGCCGTCCGCGCGGTGGACGCCGCCCGCGGCCTGCCGGCCGTCGACCCGGACCGGGTCGCCGTGCTCGGCCACAGCCAGGGCGGCGCGGCCGCGCTGGCCGCCGCCGCGCTCGCGCCCCGGGTCCGTGCCGCGGTGGTCCACGTGCCGTTCCTCTGCGACGTGCCGCGCGCCGTGACGCTCACCGACTCGGCGCCCTACCGGGAGATCCGGGACTACCTGGCCGTGCACCGCGACCGGGAGGAGCAGGTGCTGCGCACGCTCGGCTACGTCGACGGGGTGGCGTTCGCCCGCCGCGCGACCGTGCCGGCCCGCTTCTCCGTCGCGCTGATGGACGACATCGTGCCGCCGTCGACGGTCTACGCCGCCTACCACGACTACCGCGGCGACAAGGAACTGGCGGTGTGGCGGTGGAACGGCCACGAGGCGGGCGGCGTCGACGACGACGCGGCCGCGCTGGACTTCCTCCGCGCCGCCCTGGACGGCTGACCGGCGGTCGATGCCGGCCCGGGCGCCGGGTCGGGCTGGTAGACACGGCAGGGTGGGCACCGGCAGACGCGCGGCGACGGTCCTGGCCGTGGCCGCCGTGGCGCTCGCCGCGGCCTGCCAACGGCCGGCGCCGCGTCCGGCCCCGCCGTCGCCCACCCCGACCGGCCCGCGCGCCCCGGCCGACGTGGTCGACCTGGCCGCCGTCGACCCGACGATCCGCACCGACATCCGGTACGCCGGCCCGCACAACTTCGTCGGCCGGCCGATCGACGGCTACCCCGAGCCGCTCTGCCTGCTCACCCGCCGGGCCGCCGAGGCGTTGCACCGGGTGCAGACCGCGGCGCTGGCCGGCGGCCACAGCCTGAAGGTCTACGACTGCTACCGGCCGCAGCGGGCGGTGGACGAGTTCGTGGCCTGGGCCAAGCGCCCCGACGAGCAGCGGATGAAGGGCGAGTTCTATCCCGACGTGCCCAAGGACCGGCTCTTCGCCGACGGGTACATCGGCGCGCCGACCGCGCACAGCCGGGCCAGCACGCTCGACCTGACCCTGGTCCCGGTGCCCGGCCCCGAGCCGGCCCGGTACGTGCCCGGCCAGCCCCTGGTGCCGTGCACCGCGCCTGCCGGCCGTCGCTTCGCCGACGACTCGGTCGACATGGGCACCGGGTTCGACTGTTTCGACCCGCGCGCCCACACGGACGACGCCCGGGTCACCGCCGCCGCCCGGGACAACCGGGAACTGCTGCGGGAGCTGATGAGCGCGCAGGGCTTCGAGAACTACCCGCGGGAGTGGTGGCACTACCGCTACGTCGACGAGCCGTACCCGGACACCTGGTTCGACTTCCCGGTGGCCCGGTCCTCGCTGCGGTGATTGCCGGCACCTCATGATCCACACCGGCTAGGCTGCCGGCGACCGCCGCCGTCCACCATCGGCGGGCCGCCGGCCCGCCCGGAGAGGATCCACCGTGCCGACCGAACGGATCGGCCCGCCGCTGCGGGCCGGTGAGCGGGAGACGCTGCGCGCGTTCCTCGACTTCCACCGCGCCACCCTGGCCCTCAAGTGCGAGGGGCTGACCGACGAGCAGCTGCGCCGGCCGGCGTCGCCGCCGTCCACCCTCTCCCTGCTCGGGCTGCTGCGGCACATGGCCGAGGTGGAGCGCACCTGGTTCCGCCGCGTCATCGCCGCCGAGGACGTGCCGCTGATCTGGTCGGAGACCGGCGACTTCCAGGCGGCGTACGACGCGCGGGAGGCCGACGGCGCGCAGGCGTGGGAGGCGTGGCGGCGGGAGGTCGCGCACGCCCGCCGCATCGAGCGGGAGGCCGAGTCGCTGGACGTGACCGGCCACCAGGCCCGGTGGGGCGAGGACGTGTCACTGCGCCTGGTGATGCTGCACATGATGCACGAGTACGCGCGGCACAACGGCCACGCCGACCTGATCCGCGAGGCCGTCGACGGCACCGTCGGCGCGTAAGGCCGGGCCCCCGGTTAACGCCTCCGGTAGAGGAGGGGCCCCCTCTTGACACGTCGATCACCGTGCGCGGGACCGAGGTCCCGCGCACCGGGCCCTCCGGCCCTGCCCCCGCCCACCGCCGCGGAGAAGCGTGGGAGGTGACAACGGCGTGAGGAGGAGCCATGAAGGCACTCGTGTACGGCGGGCCGGGCGAGAAGTCCTGGTCCGAGATCCCGGACCCCACCGTCGCCGGCCCTCGCGACGCGATCGTCCGGGTCGACGCGGTCACCATCTGCGGGACCGACCTGCACATCCTCGGCGGTGACGTGCCCGAGGTCCAGCCGGGCCGGGTGCTCGGCCACGAGGCGGTCGGCACGGTCGTGGCGGTCGGTGACGGCGTCGCCAACCTCGCCGAGGGCGACCGGGTCCTCGCCTCCTGCATCTCCGCGTGCGGCGTGTGCCGCTACTGCCGCGAGGGCGTCTACGGGCAGTGCCTCGGCGGCGGCGGATGGATCCTCGGGCACACCGTCGACGGCGTGCAGGCCGAGTACGCGCGTATCCCGTTCGCCGACCTGTCCACCTACCGGCTGCCCGAGACGGTCTCCGACGAGGCCGCCGTGCTGCTCGCCGACATCCTGCCCACCTCCTACGAGGTCGGCGTGCTCAACGGCGGTGTGCGCCCCGGCGACACCGTGGTGGTCGTCGGCGCCGGCCCGATCGGCCTGGCCGCGATCCAGACCGCCCGGCTCTTCTCGCCCACCCACGTCATCGCCGTGGACAAGGCGCAGAGTCGGCTCGACGCGGCCAAGCGGTTCGGCGCCGACCTGACCGTCCTCGTCGACGACGACCCGCTCGACGTGGTCCGTTCGGTCACCGCCGGACTCGGCGCGGACGTGGCCATCGAGGCGGTCGGGGTGCCGGCCACATTCGAGCTGTGCACCACGCTGGTCCGCGCCGGCGGACGGGTGGCCAACATCGGCGTGCACGGCGCGCCGGCCACGCTGCACCTGGAGCGGCTGTGGATCCGCGACGTCACCATCACCACCGGCCTGGTCGACACCCGCACCACGCCGAAGCTGCTGGACATGCTGGTCGCCGGCCAGCTCGACACCGCGCACATGGTCACCCACCGGTACGCGCTCGACCAGATCGTCGAGGCGTACGACGTGTTCTCCCGCCCGGCCGAGACCGGCGCGCTCAAGGTCGTGCTGACCCGTCGCTGAGGGAGGTGCCCGATGACCCCACGAACCAGGTGGACCCTGGCCGGGCTGGCCGCCATGGCGGTGGCGGCGGTGGTCGCGTACCCGGTGCGGGTGCGCCGACCGCGACCAGCCCGGCGGTGAGCCCACCGTGCCGCGTCCCCGGCCGCGCGCCGGGGGCGCGGCGCGCCGGTCAGGGCCGGCGCAGCGGCAGCCAGGCCAGCACGTCCTGGATCCGGGCGTCCCAGTAACCCCACTCGTGGTCGCCGGGACCGAAGTCGACGGTGAGCGGCACCCCGCGTCGCCGGGCGGCGTCGACGAACCGGACGTTGTCCTCGTGCAGGAAGTCCTCGGTGCCGCAGGCGACGTAGAGCGCCGGCAGGTCGGCGCCGGCCCGTTCCAGCAGGCCCACCGTGTCGTCGTGCTCCGGCGCCGGCCGGTCGCCCCACACGGTGTGCCACACCGCCGGGTCGACCGGCCGGGTCGGGTGGTCCCGCCGGCGCACCACGTCGAGCGCCCCGGAGAGACTGGCCGCCGCGGCGAACCGGTCCGGGTGGCGCAGCGCCCACTTCACCGCGCCGTAGCCGCCCATGGACAGGCCCGCGACGAACGTGTCCTCGCGCCGGGCGGAGAGACGGAAGAACGACCGGCACACCTCGGGCAGCTCCTCGGTGAGGAACGTCCAGTACCGGTTGCCGTGCGTCTCGTCGCAGTAGAAGCTCCGCTGCACCTGCGGCATCACCACGGCCAGGCCGAGCGGGGCGACGTAGCGCTCGATCGCGGTGCGCCGGGTCCAGACCGTGTCGTCGTCGGTCAGGCCGTGCAGCAGGTAGAGCACCGCTGGGTCGCCGTCGGCCACGGCGCCCGGCATGCCGATGCCGGCCGCGCCCGCCTCGGGCAGCAGCACGGTCATCGAGGTGCCCATGCCGAGGGCGGAGGAGAAGAAGTCACACCTGATCCGGGCCATGAGCCGGCAGCGTACCCCCGGCGAGGGACCGGAAGGGCCCGACGGAGTTCGGATCGACCGTTCCTATTGCCCTGGGCGGTCGGTCGGGACAGGATGGCCATGCGTGCCGGAAACATGACCGTAACCTGCACGCGCTGCTGGTCTCTGTCACGAGGAAGTGGGAGTCAGTCATGAGCGACGTCTCGGCGGCACTGGGTGTGCGCCTCTACCCGGACCTGGTCGAGCCCGGCGGTCTGGCTCCCGCGCTGACGCAGACCGCGACCGCCCACCAGCTCGACGTCGGCCGGGTCACCGCCCCCGAGCAGGGTCGCAGCCGGTTCACCTGCGCCGAGACGACCTCCGACCGGGGCGTCGTCTGCGTCAGCCTCGGCGCGCAGGCCCGCTACTTCATGATCGACCTGCGGGTGGACGGCGAGGTCCAGGCCGGGGCGACGCCACCGACCTGCTCCAGGTCGCGCAGGTGGCCGCCGCCTGGCGGGCCGGCACCACGCTCGCCGAGCTGACCGCCCGCTACCCGTTCATGGAGGAGATGAGGCGCCACCCGGTGGCGCACGCCGGCTAGGGGCGACCGGTCCCGCCGCTCGCGTCGGCTGACGTGACGCCGTGGAGCACACGGCCCGACTGATCACCCGGAGCTGCACCACCGGTTGGGCGGACTGGATCCACGGTGAACTCTGGTTGTTGCCGCACCTGCTGGTGCGCCGTCGGCTGAGCCTTCGGGAGACCCGCGCGCACGCCAACGGGCGGACGGTTCCGCACCCGCTGCCCGAGGTGCCGGCGTCGACCCTGGACCTGGCCGCCGTCGCCGCCGCCCACCCCTCCAACAAGGTCCTGGCGCTGGACGACGTGATCGGGGCCCGCCTGCACCGGGGGGTCCTCAGTGACCGGCTGGCGCTGACGATGCGCGACGGTGGCCGCCACAAACTGCTCTGGCTCCGGGTCGATCCCGCGTACGAGGTGCTGGGCCCCGCGCTCGCCGAGTCGCTGGGCGACCGTCTCCGGCGGGACTGACCGCGCGGATATCGGGTTGCCGCCACGTCCGCCGCGCCCGTACCGTGAGCGGGCACCGTCGACCTGATCCACCCGGGGGAGCCCACCGTGTCGCAGCAGAATCGCACCCGAGCCGAGCGGCCCGCGCCGCGCGGTGGTGCCCTGCTGTCCGAACCGGGCACGTGCCGCCGCCGTCGGCAGCGGCAACCAGGGTGGTGGCGCGTCTAGCGCCGGCGCGACGATCCGCGCGAACCGCCCGCCCCCAGACCGGAGCCGGGCGGTTCTCCGTGTCCGGGGCACCTTCGAGACGGCGTCGGCCGTCCCGGGGCCGTTGGAGCAACTGGCAGCTCACCCGGTTCTCAGCCGGGAGGCTACGGGTTCGAGTCCCGTACGGCCTACGTCAGACGGACACGAGCAAGGAGACGACGATGGGTTTCACCCCGCTGGCCGGTACCCGGGCGCCGGTCCGGGTCTGGACCGACCCGTACACGATCGAGGCGCAGGCGGCCCGGCAACTGCGTAACATCGGCGCGCTGCCCTGGGTGCACGGCGTCGCGGTGATGCCGGACGTGCACTTCGGCAAGGGCGCGACGGTCGGGTCGGTGATCGCCATGCGGCAGGCGGTGTCGCCGGCCGCGGTCGGCGTCGACATCGGCTGCGGCATGTCCGCGGTGCGTACCTCGCTGACCGCTGTCGACCTGCCCGACGACCTCGCGTCGCTGCGGTCGGCGATCGAGGCGGCGATCCCGGTCGGCTTCGCGATGCGCGAGGACGCGGTGGACCCGCGCCGGATCCGCGGGCTGGAGCAGGCCGGCTGGGACGACTTCTGGCGCCGGTTCGGCACGCTCGACCGGAAGGTGGCCCAGCTCCAGACCCGGGCGCAGCGTCAGCTGGGCACGCTCGGCGGCGGCAACCACTTCATCGAGGTCTGCCTGGAGCAGGGCGGCCCGGACGACGGTCGGGTCTGGTTGATGCTGCACTCCGGTTCCCGCAACATCGGCAAGGAGCTGGCCGAGCGGCACATGGCGGTGGCGCGCGGGCTGCCGCACAACACCGACCTGCCCGACCGGGACCTCGCCGTGTTCCTCGCCGGCACGTCGGAGATGGAGGCCTACCGCCGGGACCTGTGGTGGGCGCAGGAGTACGCCCGGCGCAACCGGGCCGTGATGCTCGCCCTGCTCTGCCAGGTGGTCCGGGAGGCGTTCCCGCGGGTGGGTTACGACGAGCCGATCTCCTGCCACCACAACTACGTGGCGGAGGAGAGCTACGACGGGGTGGACGTGCTGGTGACGCGGAAGGGGGCGATCCGGGCCGGCCGGGGGACCTGGGCATCATCCCCGGCTCCATGGGCACCGGCTCCTACGTGGTGCGCGGCAAGGGCAACCCCGACGCGTACTGCTCGGCGTCGCACGGCGCCGGCCGGCGGATGTCGCGGGGGCAGGCGAAGCGGACGTACAGCACGGAGGACCTGGCCGCGCAGACGGCCGGGGTGGAGTGCCGCAAGGACGCCGGGGTGGTCGACGAGATCCCCGGCGCGTACAAGGACATCACCCAGGTGATGGCCCAGCAGGACGACCTGGTCGAGGTGGTCGCCCACCTCAAGCAGGTCGTCTGCGTGAAGGGCTGAGCGGCGGGGCCGGCGTCGAGGGGGCGCCGGCCCTACCGGGCGCGGCGGCGAGCAGCGCGGCGGTGGCGAGCAGCGGTCTCACGGCTCCTCCCCGTCCTCGACGTATTCGAGCAGGTCGCCGGGCTGGCAGCCGAGCACCCGGCACATGGCCTCCAACGTGCTGAACCGGACCGCCTTGGCGCGGCCGTTCTTCAGCACCGCGACGTTGGCCGGGGTCAACCCGACCCGCTCGGCGAACTCGCCGACGCTCATCTTGCGCTTGGCCAGCTCGACGTCGATGCGGACCACGATCGGCATCAGATCACCGCTTCCATGTCGGTGCGCAACGTCGTGGCCTGCCGCAGCAGCGCGCGCATCACGACCATCAGCAGCCCCAGCACGCTGACGCCGGTGGTCAGCAGGAACAGCAGCAGCGGCAGCCCCGGGTCGTCGGCGTGGAAGCCGACGTAGAGGAAGACGCCCACCAGCACCAGCCAGGCGGCGGCGATCGCCCAGACGATCCCGTCGACCCAGGCCAGGGACGCCGGGGTGAAGATCCGGTCGTTCTTGACCAGGGTGAGCAGCTGCCAGGTGCAGACGATCACCACCTGCACGCAGAGCACCCAGAAGATGGTCACGGCGGTGGCCCCACCTCAGGTACGCCATGTCCGGGTCCTCCCGGGCCATGTGCGCGAACTGCCCGGGCAGCGACATGGTCTGGAACAGGACCAGGATCCCGAACAGCAGGACGAGGAAGGCGCGGAGAGGTGTCACCGCGCGTTGCGCTGTCAGCATGCATCGACTATCGCGCGGAAGCTATCGAAAGTCAATCGGTCCATAGGGATGCGCTCAGCCGTACACCGGGTGTTCGGCCTGGAAGGCGAGCCGGCGGTCCGCGTCGGCGGCCAGTTCGGCGAGCACGTCGTCCAGCTCCAGGAACGTCTGCCAGCGCTCCTGGCCGGTGATGCCGGCGAGCCGGTCCACCACGAGCTGCTCCAGGTCGGTGACGCGGCGGCCCTTCCACACCTTGTCGGCGAGGCTGACCAGCAGGTCCTCCAGCTGCACCCCGGGGGAGTGCCAGGCGGCGTGGGTGACCGCGAAGCGGGCCCGCTCCTCGGGTACGCCGAAGCGCAGCAGCAACTGGTAGCCGGCCTCCTCGTGCTCCGCGCCGGGGCCGGTCAGCTCGGCCGGGTGTTCGACCTTGCCGAGGTCGTGCACGGCCGCGCCGAACAGCACCGCCTGCCGGTCGAACGGCACCGCGGGGAACCGATCGGCGAACGCGGCGGTGAGGTGCCACGCGACGTCGTGCACCAGCCGCAGGTGCGCGCCGAGGCGCGGCGGCGCCGCCAGGGCGGCCAGCAGTTCGGTGGCCACGCCGGGCAGCGGGAGCAGCGGCGGATCGCCCGGGTCGGTCAGGGCGCGGTGCAACGCGTCGGAGGTCACCGGGGCGAGGGTACCCGCCGCCCGGCCGGTCACCGTGCGTGGTGACCGAGAAGCCGAAGGTGAATGGTCCACTCGTCTGATGCCGGAACGACTGTCCTGTCCGGAGGGTGGACGAGACTTCTACCACGGGGGTTCCTCATGACCGCAATGAACAGGCGCGCCCTGCTGCGTGCCGCCGCCCTGACCGGGGCGGCCGCCGCGACCGGCATCGCCGGCTCGCCCGCCGCCGCCGCCGAGATCGTGAACGGGCCGTGGATCGTCACCGGCCCGGGTGTGCTCCAGATCAACCGGGGCCGCACCACCCCGCAGGTTCTGCTGCCCGACGGCACCGACGCGACCGTCTCGCCGGACGGGCGTTACCTGGCCGTGGTCGACCAGAAGCCCGCTCCCATCTTCGACCCGGTCCTCAACCTGCACGATCGGGTGACCGGGCAGAGCCGCACCCTGATCACCGATCCCTTCGGCGCCCACTACGGGTGGCCGACCTGGTCACCCGACGGCACCGAGATCGCCATGGTCATCCGCGACACCACGCTGGTCGCGGTGAACGTCGCCACCGGCGCCCGGCGGATCCTCGTCGAAGGCCACCGCATGTTGCGGCCCAACTGGTCCCGCGACGGCTCGATGATCGTGATGGAGTGGATCAGCCGCTCGGAAGGGCACCAGCTCCGCGCGCTGGAACTGGCCACCGGGAAGGTGCGCCGGGTCTACCAGCCCGAGCCGGGCGAGACCTTCGGCTGGCCGGTGTTCACGCCCGGGTCGAACCGCGTGGTGTTCAGCACCAACCGGTGGACCCGGGACGTGGAGATCGTCGGTGGGTCCCTCGGCTCGGTGCGCGTCGGCGGCACCGGCCTCAAGCGGCTGACCGACGAGCCCCGGGTGTTCCTGTCGCCGGTGTTCTCCCCGGACGGGCGCTACTGCGCCGCGCTGTCGGTGCCGCCCACGAACGAGTACCCGGACGGCGGCAACATCATCGTCTTCACCAGTGGCTTCGGCGAGCCGTGGTGGATCCCGGGCGACGAGTACGACGACAGCATGCGAGTGGACTGGGCGCGGGCGATCTGACACCCGCCGGGACGCGGCGGCCGGCGTGCCGGCCGCCGCGTCCCCGTGTCCGGGGTGGAGTTCCAGCCCGACGGCCGGCGGCGGTGCGAGGCTTGGGGGCGGACGCCGCCGACGGGGCCGGGTCCGCCGTGGAGGGATGATGGCCGAGCCGCCGACCGGGACGTCGTCGCACCGCGCCCAGGCGCACGGCCGGCACGCCAACCATCGCCGCTACCACGACGGCGCGGAGGTCGACGGGTACGTCGACGACCCGTACCACCGGGTGCGTCGCGCGGTCGCGGCCCGGCTGGTGACCGACGGGGTGACCGGCGACGGGCCGGTGCTGGAACTCGGCTGCGGACCGCGCGGCATGCTCGACCCCACCGCGCTGGCCGGCCCGCTCGTGCTCGCGGACGCGGCCGAGGCCGCGTTGGGCACCGCCCGGCGGGCGGCCGGCGGCCGGGCGCTGCCGGTCTGCCTGGACGCCACCCGGGGGCTGCCGTTCCGGGCCGGCAGCTTCGCCGGGCTGCTCGCCGGCGAGCTGATCGAGCACGTCTACGACCCCCTGGCGCTGCTGCGCGAGTGCCACCGCGTCCTGGCGCCGCACGGCCTGCTGGTGCTGACCACCCCGAACCTGGCGCCGGTGCAGGATCGGCTGGCGTTCCTCGCCGGGCGCGCGCCACGCCAGGTCGACCCCCTGCACCCCTACCTGTGGCTGCACATCCGTCCCTTCACCGCGTCGCTGCTGCGGCGGACGCTGCGCCGGGCCGGGTTCACGCCACTGGCGATGCGTTCCAACGAGGTCGGCTGGCGGCTGCCCGGCGGGCGGTGGCTCGCCTCGCGGTGGCTGGCCCGGGCCGCGCCCGGCCTCGGCGGATCGCTCATCTGCGCGGCCCGTCGCGGCGGCGCACCGCCACCGCCCCGAAACGCCCCGTGATCGCGACATTGACAAAGGGCTATCATGGAGGCTCCGTCGTCGACCGGGGGATGTCATGACGCGCCTGTTCGCCTGGGTCGTCACCAATCTCGACGCGTTCATCGGCCTGCTGCTGGCCGTCACGGTGGCCGTGCTGGGCCTGACCAACACGGTCAGCCAGGACGTGGTCAACAGCGCCATCCTGCTGGTCCTCGGCCTGCTCGCGCAGGCGGTGCTGCGGGACCGGCTGCGCCGGCGGACCGCCGAGCAGCAGGTGCGTCAGGTCATGGTGGACACCCGGGACCGGCTCACCGACCTGGTGCCGCAGATGCGCGAGATCACCGGCCCCGAGGGCGCGCTGAACCGGGCCCGGGAGGCCATCGACAGCGTCTCCATGGTGCGGGTGCTGCACGGCAGCGAGGTCGGCCAGACGCTCGCCGAGGCCCGCCGGCACACCGACCGCTGGACCTTCAAGGGCGGCACCGGCACCTACCTGCGCGCGGTCACGTTGCCGGAGTGCCTGGAGCACGCGCGCCGCCGCAACGCCACCCTCACCGTCGCCGTCGAGATCATCGACCCGACCGACGAGGACGTCTGCGAGCGGTACGCGCGGTTCCGCCGCAGCCTCGACCCGGACGCGCCGGGGGAGCGGTGGACGGTCGACCGGACCCGCAAGGAGTCCTACGCGACGGTGCTCGCCGCCTGCTGGCACCTGCAGCGTTCCGGCCTGCTCACGGTCGAGGTGCGGCTCTCCGCCCAGATGACCACGTTCCGCTACGACCTCTCCTCCTCCTGCGTGGTGATCACCCAGGAGAACCCGCAGACCCCGGCGCTGCGCATCGACCGGGGTGAGCTCTACTACAACCGGTTCAACATCGAACTCGACTACAGCCGCAAGCAGAGCCGGCGGGTGCCGATCGAGGCGGCCGGTCAGGTCAAGCTCGACGACGAGCCGTCGGTCGAGCAGGTACGCCGGCTGTTCGCCGCGCTCGGGCTGACGCTGCCCCGGTCCTTCGGCGACCGCGAGGTCGCCGACATCGTCGGCAAGGCCATCCAGGCGAGGAATCCGTACGCATGACGAGCTACGCCGACCTCGAACGGGAGATCGACCGGGGCACCCGGCCGGACCTGCTGCGCGACTGGGTGCTGGACGTGCTCGCCGATGTCGCCGACGGGCGGCGGGCCCTGCGGGCCGTCCGGCACCCGCTCGGGTTCACCTGCCTGCCGGTCGAGCGCGACGGGCCGGACGGGATCTGCGTGCACGCCTGGCCGGCCGACCCGCCGCCGGTGCGACCGACCACCTCGACCATGCACTCGCACAGCTGGGACCTGCTCAGTCACGTGCTGCACGGCACGGTCCGCAACGAGCTGATCGACATCGACGACGCCGCCGCCGACCCGGCCTGGCGGATCTACGAGGTGCACAGTTTCGGCGAGGTGGACGAGATGGCCGCCACCGACCGGTTGGTCACCGCGACGACCGCCACCGTGGAGACGCACTCGGCCGGCGACTCGTACGCGCTGCGCGCCGGCGGATTCCACACCTCGGAGGTCGACGCCGGCGCGCCGGCGGTGACCGTGGCGCTCGGCCGGACCACTCCCGGCGCGTGCGACCTGAGCCTCGGCGCGGTGGACGGGCGCAGCCACCGGGTACGCCGGGACCGCTGCGACGCGGCGGAGACCGCGCGGATGGCGCGGGAGATCGCGCGACTGGTGGCACGGGGCTGACTGGCTGGAGGAGCCGTGGACGTGGAGCCGAACAGAGGCGGGCCCGACCTGCGCGACGCGCACCGGTTCGCGGTGGAGGTGGCCCGGGCGGCGGGCCGGCTGCTGCGCCGGGGCACCCGGGGCGAGATGCACGCCCGGGCCAAGAACGACTCCGGTGACCTGGTCACCGATCTCGACCTGGCCGCCGAACGGCTGATCGTGGACCGGATCCGGGCCCGCTGGCCGGAGCACGGGGTGATCGCCGAGGAGGGTGGCGAGTACGCCCCGGACACCACCTGGGCGTGGCTGGTGGATCCGCTCGACGGCACCAACAACGTGGCGATCGGGCTACCCGCGTACGTGGTGGGCATCGCCCTGTGCGAGCGCGGCTCGCCGGTGCTCGGCGTGGTGCACGACCCGGTCGCCGGCCACACCTGGTCCGCGGTCCGGGGCCGGGGCGCGTTCGTGCACGCCTCCGGCCCGGTGGGCCGCCCGCTGCGCGCCGCCCACCGGCCGGTGCCGGCCGCGCCGGTGCTGGCCTGGACCCAGGGGCACGAGGTACGCCGGGACGACAGCACCGCCCGGGCGCTGAAGGTGGTCCTCGACACCACCGCCCGCCGGGTGCTCCAGCTCTGGGCGCCGCTGCTGTCCTGGGTGATGCTGGCCCGGGGCGACATCGACGGCATCATCGGCTACCGCCCCGAGTCGATCGACCTGCCGGCCGGGATGCTGCTGGCCGTCGAGGCCGGCATGGCGGTGCGGGCTCTGGACGGCGGCACGTTCGACGACCGCTACGGCTGCCCGGCCGAGCGGCGCAGCTTCGTGGCCGGCCCGCCGGAGACGATCGACCGGCTGGTCAAGCTGGTCACCGCGGCTCAGTGGATCGAGCCGCAGGTGCGCCGGCTCACCCCGGTCGGTCTCGGCTCGGTCGGTTGGTGAGCTGACCCGCGCCGGGGGCGGCCCAGCAGTGGGCGCCCCGGAACCGCACCCCCGGCACGTCCGCGAGCAGGCGCTCCGGGTCGACCAGATCGGCCAGGGCCAGCGGCAGGTCCGCCCGCAGCGCGGTGGCGGCCTCGTCGAGGGTGTCCGCCTCGTCCGCCCAGTCGATGTCGGCCTGCCGCAGCTGCCGCTCGGCGAGCGCCGTCACCGCGCCCGGGTCGTCGACCACGACCTCGACACGGCAGTAGACGTGCACCACCACCGGCTCGTCGTCCCGCACGCCCGGCAGGATCCCATCCGGCGCGCCCTCGGCGCCACCGGGATCCGCTAGCCTCCTCCGATGGCCGCCAGACAGCTCAAGCTCGGGCTCCGGGTGCGCGACCTCGACCGCTCCCACCGGCTCTACCTGCGCCTCGGCTTCCGACAGATCCCCCAGGAAGGCCAACCGCACCTGCGCTACCTGACCTTGGGCCACACCTGGCTGATCCTGTCCGACCTGCATCGGCACGGGCACCACAACGACGACCGGGAGCGCGTGGTCAAGGCCGGTCCGCCGGGACTGGGCGTGGTGCTCACCGTCCCCACGACCGACCTGGACGCCACGTACGCGCTCTGGCGCGACGAGGGACTGCCGGTCACGCTGGAACCGGAGGACGTCGGCTGGGCGAGGATCTTCTACGGTCTCGACCCGGACGGCTACGAGGTGATGTTCGAGCAGTTCCACCCGGTGACGCGCGCCTGACCGGGTTCACCGGTCCACAGTGCGCGCCAGCGTCTCCAACAGGCGCTCCAGGTCCGCCCGCTCGCGGTCGGTGAGGCCACGCAGGAGGGCCGCCTCGTTGGCCAGATGCTCCTCCACGAGCCGGTCGACCAGGGCCAGCCCGGCGGGGGTCAACCCGACCACCCGGGCGCGCGCGTCGGTCTCGTGCGTCGCCCGGGACACGAGCCCGCGGGCGATCAGCCGGTCCACCCGCTTGGTGACCGCTCCGGTGGTGACGAGCATCCGGTGGCTCAACTGCCCGGGCGTGAGCGTGTGCGGCGCGCCCGCCCGGCGCAGTGCCGCGAGCACGTCGAACTCGCCGTTGCCGAGACCCGCGGCGGCGAGCGGCGGACGCAGGGCCGCGTCGAGGGCGTCCGCCAGCCACTGGATCCGGCCGACGACCAGCATCGGGCTCGGATCGAGGTCCGGCCGCTCGCGACGCCACTGGCCGACGATCTCGTCGATGTGGTCACTGTTCACTATTGCATCTTACCTTCCATGGAAGATAAGTTCTCTTCCATGGAAGATGCTCTGGTCGATGCGTCGTCGCCGACGGTCACGGCCTACGTGGACCCGTCCTGCCCGTTCGCCTGGATCACCTCCCGCTGGCTCCTGGAGGTGGCCCGCCTCCGTCCGATCGCCCTGCGCTTCGAGGTGATGAGCCTGGCCGTGATCAACGAGCACCGCGAGCTGGAGCCGTGGTATCGCGAGTTCAACGACCGCGCCTGGGGGCCGGCGCGGGTGTGTGCGGCCGCAGCCGCGCACCACGGCTCCGCCGCCCTCACGCGTCTCTATCCGGCGCTCGGTCGCCGGATCCACGACGAGGACGACAAGAACCTGGACACCGTCGTTCCGGCAGCCCTGGCCGAGGCGGGTCTTCCCCTCGACCTGGCCGACGCCGCCCACCACGGCGACGTCGATGCCCTGATGCGGGCGAGCACCGCCCGCGCGCAGGAACTCGTCGGTGAGGACCTCGGGACGCCGACCGTGGTCGTCGACGACGTGGCCTTCTTCGGCCCGGTGCTCACCTCGATCCCTCGCGGCGACGAGGCGCTGCGGGTCTTCGACGGCGCCCGCCTGCTGGCCACCTGCGGAGCCTTCTCCGAACTCAAACGCGCCCGCGCGGAGGGGCTCAGCTTCGCCTAGCCCCGTCGCCACGGCGCGCACCGGCGCGCTGAGCCCGCCGCGCCAGGAAGTCGTCCCAGGTCCGTACGCCGACCGTCGCGCCCGGCCGGGCCAGGTTGGCCCCCTCCCGGTACGCCCGGCCGGCCCGCCCGGGAATCCGCACCGGCACCCGTAGCCGACGCCGGCCGGTGGCGGTCAGGTAGCCCGTCAGCAGCTCGTCGACGCCGTGCGTACCAGGGCCGGCCAGGTCGGGCGTCAGGCCGGCGGGTGCGCCGAGCGCCAGCTCCACCAGCCGCGCCGCCACCTCGCCGGCGTCGACGGGTTGCAGCCGCAGCCCGCCGGGGACCGGGACCACCGGCAACCTCGCCATCGTCGCCAGCATGGTCAGCACCAGATCGTGGAACTGGGCGGCCCGCAGCACCGTCCACGGCAGCCCCGAGTCGACCACCGCGCGCTCGGCGTCGAGCTTGGACCGCATCCAGGCCAGCGGCACCCGGTCGGCACCGACGACGGAGACGTGCACCAGGTGCGTCACACCGGCCCGGCGTGCCGCCCGGACCAGGTTGCCGGCGGCCCGGTCGTCGCCCCTGGCGCCGCCGGCCAGGTGCAGCACGGTGTCGACGCCGCGTACCGCGGGGACGAGGTCCGCGTCGGTGAGCAGGTCGGCGGTGACGTGGGTGACGCCGTCACCGGCCCGGCCGCCGCGCCGGCTGAGCACCCGGACCGGGTGCCCCGCCGCCCGCAGCAGCGGTACGACGTGCCGGCCGAGCGTGCCGGTGCCGCCGGTGACCAGAATGGGTGTCGCCATGGTGTCCTCCCCGTCGGGGTCGTGGTGTCACCTCCCCGACCCGGGGCGGTGGGCCGGTGTGACCGATGTGATCGCGGTCACCTGTCGTCACGTCCGGGTGCCGGCGCGGGTCGGGACGGTAGGCGGAAGGGGAGGCTGTGACGGTGGGTGACACCTTGGCGGAGCGGTTCGAACGGCAGCGGCCCCGGCTGCGGGCGGTGGCCTACCGGCTGCTCGGTTCGCTGTCCGAGGCCGAGGACGCCGTGCAGGAGACCTGGCTGCGGCTGGCCCGCGCCGACGCCGGCGCGATCGACAACCTGGACGCCTGGCTGACCACTGTGGTCGCCCGGGTCAGCCTGAACACGTTGCGGTCCCGTGCCGCCCGCCGGGAGGACCCGCTCGACGGCCACCTGCCCGACCCGGTGGTGGAGCCGGACGCCGACCCCGCGCGCGCGGCGGTGCTCGCCGACACGGTGGGCCTGGCGCTGCTGGTGGTGCTGGACACGCTCACCCCGACCGAGCGGCTCGCGTTCGTGCTGCACGACATGTTCGGGGTGCCGTTCGACGAGATCGGCCCCCTGGTCGACCGCTCGCCGGCGGCGGCCCGGCAGCTCGCCAGCCGGGCCCGCCGTCGGGTACGCGGGCAGGCGCCCGCCCCGGACCCGGACCTGGCCCGTCAGCGCGCGGTGGTGGACGCGTTCCTGACCGCCGCCCGCGACGGCGACTTCGACGCGCTGGTCGCGGTGCTCCACCCGGACGTCGTGCTCCGCTCCGACGGCGGGACCGCGCGGGCCCGGCACACCACCGTGCTCACCGGCGCGCCGACGGTGGCCGCGCAGGCGACGACGTTCGGCCGGCTGTCCCCGTACGCGCGACCCGTGCTGGTCAACGGCGCCGCCGGGGTGCTGGTGAGCACCGGCGGGCGGACGCTGTCGGTGATGGCGTTCACGATCGTGGCCGGACGCGTCGCCGCCGTGGACGTGATCGCCGACCCACGCCGGCTGGCCGCGCTCGGCCTCGCCGGCTGACTCGGAAGCGGTGTCAGCGCACGACGACCAGGTTGGCCATGTCGACCACCGGCCGGAAGCCGAGCCGTGCGTAGAGCCGGTTCGACGTCGGGTTCGCCTGGTCGGTGTAGAGGCACACCCGGGCGCCCTCGGCCCGCAACAGGCGGCTGACCTCGGCGACCGCGGCGGCGGCCCAGCCCCGGCCGCGCTGCTGCGGCGGCGTGTAGACCGGGCCGACCCGGGCCACGCCGAACGACGTCGGGTTGGCGGCGGTGAGGTGCACCGGCCGCCCTGCCGGGTCGGTCCACAACCAGACCCGCCCGCCCCGGATGCGGCGGAGCAGCTCCTCGCGGTCGGGCGTCTCGTGGGCGCTGGCGCCGCGCGCGCGGCCCGCCTGCTCGTCGGCGTCGGCCATGAACGCGTCGAACCACGCGGCGACCAGGTCGACGTCGTCCTCCGCGGCGACCCGCAGCGCGCCCGGGGTCGACGCGGGCGGCACCAGCTCGTCGAGTTCGTGCAGCCGGGTGTGCTGGGCGACCTCGACCCGGCCGCCACCGAGACGGGCCACCTCGGCGGCGCACTCGCGGGCCGCCGGCAGGGCCCCGTTGACCGCGGTCACCTCCTCGCCGCGCTCGTGCCACGTCCGGGCCAGCGCGACGGCCGCCTCCGTCGGCATCGGCAGCAGGAACGGCGGGCGCGGCGGGAAGGGGGCGGCCCGCATCCCCACCCCGACCACCGCGCCGCGGGCGTCCCGGACCACCAACCACCAGTCGCCGTCGGGTGTCGCGACCCCGTCGGCCCGGCGGACGGCGGCCCGGTTCGTGACGCTGGCGACCACGGTGCCGACCACCGGGTCCGCGGCCAGGTGGTCGCCGGCGACGGCGAGGAACTCGCCCGGATCGGCATGGAAGTGGAGGGTGGGGGCGGCGGTCATGGACGCACGCTAGCGGCCGGCCGCCGCCGCGCCGAAACCCTTTTCCGCGGCGTCCGGCCCGAGGGCTCGTCCGGCGGCCAGCTCCGCGAACCAGCGTCCGCCGGCCGGTCGCACGTCGCGCACGGCCAGGCCGGCCGTCGCGGCGGGACCGTGCACCGCCCGGGTGTCCAGCCGCGCCCAGCCGAAGCTGGGCCCCCGGCGCCGCCCGGAGACCACGTACGCCTGACCCTGCCAGGCGCCGCTGCCCGGCGGCTCCAGCTCGACCAGGACCGTGCCGTCCGGGTGCAGCAGCTCCCGGCACCGGCGCAGCAGGCGCCCCGGATCGCCGCCGATGCCGATGTTGCCGTCCAGCAGCACCACGTGCCGCCACCGGCCCTCGGCGGGCAGCGGATCGAACAGGTCGGCCCGCAGCGCGACCGCGCCCCGGGACCGGGCCAGCGCCACCGCCCGGGCGCACACGTCGACCCCGAGCGTGGTCACGCCGGAGCGCGTCAGCGCCGCGGTGAGCCGGCCCGGGCCGCAGCCGAGGTCCAGCGTCGGCCCGTGGCAGCGGTCCACGACCGCGGCGATCGCCGGCTCCGCCCGGCCGTGCCACCGCTCCACCGGCAGCCGGCGCCGCACGCCGTCGGCCTGCACCAGCCAGTGCGCGCCGGCCCGCCGCCGCAGCGCGGCCCCGAAGCCGTCCCGCGGCTCCACCGCGGTGCTGAGCCGGCTCACCGGTCGCCGCCGGGCACCAGGACCGGCCGCAGCGCGGCCACCTCGCGGGCGAACCGTCCGCCCGGCGCGGCGCGGGCCACCGCCCGCGCGTCGGCCCAGTCGTCCACGTCGCGCAGCGTCGGCAGCGCCGCGACCCGCAGGCCGGCGCCGACCAGCGCCGCGTGGGTGAGCCGGCCGGTGTCGGCGGTGGACATCGGCACGCCGCGCAGCGCCGCCGCGCGCCTCGGATCCCGCAGCCCCAGCGCCCACCAGCCGCCGTCCGCCGCCGGCCCGAGCACCGCGTCGGTCCCGGGCAGGGCCAACCGGCGCACGGCGGCGGCCAACCGTGCCGGGGTCAGCTGCGGGGTGTCCATGCCGATCTGGAGCACCGGCCGATCCGGGTACGCGTCGGCCGCGTCGGCGTGCGCGTGCGCGAGCCGGTCGGCCAGGCCGTCACCGCGCTGCGGCAGCACCGCCCACCCGGCCACGGCGGCGGCCAGGTCCGCCCCGTCCTCGGCGTCGGCGAGACGCCCGGCCAGCGCCAGGACCGGCACGACACCCGGGGTGGCGGCGACCGCGTCCACCGTGTCGCGCAGCGCCGCGGCGGCGATCCGGGCCGCCCGCACCGGGGACGCCGGTGGGCAGAGGCGGGTCTTCACCGCGCCGGGCACCGGCGCCTTCGCCATCACCAGCAGGACGGTCACCGCCGGCCGTCCACGGTGCGCAGGACCGTCAGGAAGTCGCGGGTGGCCCGGACCGTGCCGCGTACCGAGCCGGACACCTTGGACCGGGTGCCGGCGGCGCGCGGGGCGTAGCGCACGTCGTGTTCGTGGATCCGCCAACCGGCCGCCGCCGCCCGGATCATCAGCTCCAGGGGGTAGCCGAACGCGCGGTCGGTGACCCCGAGCGCGAGCAACGCCTCCCGCCGCGCGACCCGGATGGGGCTGAGGTCGCGCAGCGGCACCCCCCGCTGCCGCAGCAGCGCGGCGACCACCGCGGTGCCGGCCCGGGCGTGCCACGGCCAGGCCGAGGTGGACACCGGCCGCCGGCGGCCCACCGACAGGTCGGCCGTGCCGGCCGCCACCGGGGCGACCAGCGCCGGCAGCTCACCGGGATCGAACGAGCCGTCCGCGTCCAGCACGCAGACCAGCTCGGTCTCGGCGTGTTCCAGCCCGGTGTGCACGGCCGCGCCGTAGCCGCGCCGGGGCTCGCGTACCACCCGGGCGCCGTGCCGGGCGGCCACCTCGGGCGAGCCGTCCCGGGAGCCGTTGTCCACCACGATCGCCCGGTAGCCGGGCGGCAGCGCGCCCAGCACCCCGGGCAGGGCGGCGGCCTCGTCCAGGCACGGCAGCACCACGTCGATCTGTGTCCGCATGCCGCCGACGCTAGGCCGGGACCCGCCGCGCCGTACCCCGATCGGGCTTACGGAACCCTTACCGAGCAGGGATTTCTTACCATCCGGTGACACGCCTGCGGCGTGTGTCCCGCGGGGCGGCGGCGGGCCGTACCGTGCGGTCGTCATGAGATCCGCACCCACGCTGCGCCGCGCCCCCGCCGCGGACCGGACCGGAGCCCCGCACCGGGGCGACCTGGTCGTGGTCGCGGTCGAGGCGGCGCTGCTCGCCGCCGCCGTCGTGGTCGGCCTGGCGCTCAACCGGCGCGGCGTGGGGCTGCACGCCGACGCCGCGCCGCTCTACGCCACCTGGCGTCCGCACGTCGGCTGGGGTACGCCGCTGGCGGTCCTGGTCGCGCTGGTCGTGCTCGGGCCCGGGCTGCGCTGGGCACGCACGGCACGCTGGGGACCGTTGCTGGCCGCCGGCTGGCTGGCGGCGGTGGCCTGGACGCTGGCGCTGGCCCTCGTGGACGGCTGGTCGACCGGGCTGGCCCGGCGGCTCACCCCCCAGGCCGAGTATCTGCACGAGGTGCCCGGGGTGACCGACATCCCCCGGATGCTGGCCGGCTTCACCGACCGGATCCTGGACTTCCAACCCGACTCCTGGTCCACGCACACCGCCGGACACCCGCCGGGCGCGCTGCTGGTCTTCGTCTGGCTGGACCGGGTCGGTCTCGGCGGCGGCGCCGCCGCCGCGCTCTGCTGCGTGCTGGTCGGCGCGACCGTCGCGGTGTCCGTGCCGGTCACGCTGCGGGCGCTCGGCGCCGCCGACGCCGCCCGGACGGTGCTGCCGTTCCTGGTGCTGCTGCCCGGGGCGGTGTGGCTGGGCGCCTCCGGCGACGCGGTGTTCACCGGCGTGGTCGCCGCCGGGCTGGCCCTGCTGGCGGTACGCGGACCGACGGCCGCGCTGGCCGGCGGGCTGCTGCTCGGCTTCGCGCTGCACCTGTCGTACGGGTTCGTGCTGGTGGGCGCGCTGGCGGTGACCGTGCTGGCGCTGCGACCCGACCGGCGCCGGTCGGCGCTGCTCGCCGCGACCGCCGGTGTCGCCGCCGTCACCACGCTCTTCGTGCTGGCCGGCTTCCGCTGGTGGGAGGGGTACGACCGGGTGGTCGAACGCTACTACCAGGGCTGGGCGGCCGACCGCCCGTACGCGTACTGGGTCTGGGCGAACCTGGCGGCGTTGCTGATCTCCGCCGGGCCGGTGCTCGGGCCGGCGCTGCGTCGCGCCGCCGTGGCCGCCCGGGCCGGCTGGCGGACCGGCGTCGACCGGGTCGGAAGCACGCGGGCCACCGCCGTGGCGGACGCCGGCGGGACCGACCCGGTCGGCACGTCCTCGTCACCCGGTCGGTCGGCGGGCCGGCTCGTCCGGCGGGTCGTGGCGCTCGGGCCGACCGTCCTGCTGCCGGCCGCCGCCGCGCTGGTGGTGGCCGCCGCCGACCTGTCCGGGATGAGCAAGGCCGAGGTGGAGCGGATCTGGCTGCCGTTCGTGGTCTGGCTGCTGGTCGCCGTCGCGCACCTGCCGGCACCGGCCCGCCGCCGCTGGCTCGCCGCCCAGGCCCTGACCGCCCTCCTGGTCAACCACCTCCTCCTCACCGTCTCCTGACCCCCGCGTCGGCGGAGCGGGGGAGTCAGGCGGGGGAGAGGGCGGCGGGGGCGCGGAGGGGATCGGTGGCGAAGGCGGTGACGCCCTCGACGAAACCGACCCGCGCGGTGTAGCCGAGCAGCTCCCGGGCGCGGGCCGGATCGGCCACCACGTGCCGCACGTCGGCCGCCCGCGCGCCGCCGACCACCTCCGGCGCCGGGCCGTCCATCGCCCGGGCCAACGCCACCGCCAGGTCGCCGACCGTGTGCGGCTCGCCGGAGCAGACGTTCACCGCGACCAGACCGTCCGGCGGCGGCGCGGTCAGCGCCAGCAGGTTCGCCCGGGCCACGTCGGTCACGTGCACGAAGTCCCGCCGCTGGCGTCCGTCCTCCAGCACGACCGGCGCCCGCCCGGCGGCCAGCGCCGAGCGGAACAGCGAGGCCACCCCGGCGTACGGGGTGTCGCGGGGCATCCGCGGCCCGTACACGTTGTGGTAGCGCAGCGCCCACACGCCGCCGCCGGTCTGCCGGGCCCACGCCGCGGCGTAGTGCTCCTGGGCCAGCTTGCTGGCGGCGTACGTGCTGCGCGGCTCCAGCGGCGCGTCCTCGGGCACGAGGGCCGGGGCGAGCGTGCCGCCGCAGGCGGGGCAGGTCGGGTCGTAGCGGCCGGCGGCCAGGTCGGCGGTGCGGCGCGGGGCCGGACGGACCACGCCGTGCCGGGCGCAGGTGTAGCGCCCCTCGCCGTAGACCACCATGGAGCTGGCCAGCACCAGCCGCCGTATCCCGGCCCGGTGCATGGCGGCCAGCAGCACCGCCGTGCCGAGGTCGTTGTGCCCCGCGTAGTCGGGAGCGTCGGACGGGTCCAGCCCGTGGCCGACCATCGCCGCCTGGTGGCAGACCGCGTCGACGCCGGGCAGCAGGCGGTCCAGCAGCGCGGCGTCGCGCACGTCGCCGACCACCGGGTCGTGCCGGCGGGACCACTCCGGCAGCGTCCCGCCGTGCGCCTGCGGCAGCAGGGCGTCCAGGCAGACCGGCTGGTGGCCCTCGGCGGCCAGCAGGTCGGCGATCTGCGATCCGATGAACCCGGCCGCGCCGGTGACCAGTACCCGCATACCGGCCCACGCTAGGGCACCCGGGAGCGGCCGGGGGCCGGTTCGCCGGGGACGTCAGCGGTCCGTAAGGGACGGCGGTGGTAAGGCTTCGGTAATGCGGCAAAAGCCGCCGTGAGGTGGCGTCGACGTCTAGCGTCCGAATCCGGGAGCGCCGGCCGTCCGGCCGGCGCCGACGCCCAGGGAGGTGCCGTGCCCACCGATGCTGCGACCGCGGGAGGCGGCGGGTCCGACGCCCCGCCGCCGCCCGGACCCGGGCCCGCCGCTCCGGCCCGGCTCTGGCGCGCGCTGGACCGGCGCCGTCCGCCCGGCGTCGACGCGGTGGACCGGTCCTGGCGCAGTCCGGTACGCGGACCGTGGCTGACCTCGGTGCTGGGCGCCGCGCTGCTGGTCACGCTGCCGCTGGTGATCGTCACCGGGCTGCTCGACTGGATCGCCTACGGCCCCCGCCTCGGGCAGGCGTTTCCCCGGGACGTGGGCTGGCTGCACCCACCGGTGTTCGACTGGCCGACCCGCCCGGTGTGGCTGTTCCGCCTCACCCAGGGGCTGCACGTCACGCTCGGGATCGTGCTGGTGCCGGTGGTGCTGACCAAGCTCTGGTCGGTGGTGCCGAAGCTGTTCGCCTGGCCGCCGGCCCGCTCGCTCGCACAGGTGCTGGAACGCCTGTCGTTGCTGCTGCTGGTCGGCGGGATCCTGTTCCAGAGCGCCACCGGCCTGCTCAACGTCCAGTACGCGTACCTGTTCGGCTTCGACTTCTACACCGCACACTGGTACGGCGCCTGGGTGTTCACCGTCGCGCTGGTGGTCCACGTGACGATCAAGCTGCCCCGGCTGGTGACCGCGCTGCGCGGGCCGGGCTTCGCGCGTACCCCGGTGGCACGGACCCGGCCGGAGCCGCGCGATCCGGACGGCCTGGTGGCCCGCCACCCGGGCCCGGCGACGATGAGCCGCCGAGGCGTGCTGGCGCTGGCCGGTGGGGGCGCGCTGCTGCTGGCCGCGCTGACCGTCGGGCAGAGCGTGGACGCGCTGCGACGGACCGCGTTGCTGCTGCCCCGCAGCCGGCGGGTGGGCGACGGGCCGACCGGTTTCCCGGTCAACCGCACCGCCGCCGCGGCCGGCGTCACCCCCGAGCAGACCGGCGCCGGCTGGCGGCTGACGCTGCGCGCCGGAGACCGGACGCGGACGCTGGACCGGGCCCGGCTGCTCGCGCTGCCCCAGCACACCGCCACCCTGCCGATCGCCTGCGTGGAAGGCTGGTCCACGTCGCAGACCTGGACCGGCGTACGCCTGCGGGACCTGGCCGCGCTGGTCGGGGCCGACGCGCCCGCCGTGGCCCGGGTCCGGTCGCTGGAGCGGAGCGGGCAGTTCAACCGGGCCACCCTGCACGGCGGTCAGGTCACCGACCCGGATGCGCTGCTCGCGCTGCGGGTCAACGGCGTCGACCTCAGCCCCGACCACGGCTTCCCGGCGCGGGTCGTGGTGCCCGCGCTGCCCGGCGTGCACTGCACCAAGTGGGTCGAGGAGATCGTGTTCGATGGCTGACTTCCGGCGGGCGTACGGCGCGGCGCCCTGGCATCTGCTGCTCCTGGTCGGCTGCTTCGCGGTGACCGGGTGGATCGCGTTGCGGCTGGCCGGCGAGCCGACCGCCGGCCGGATGCTGCTGTGGTTCCTCGGCGCGGTGGTCGCGCACGACCTGGTGCTCTTCCCGGCGTACGCGGCGGTCGACCGGTTGCTGGGACGGGTCGGCCCGACGCCGCGCAACCACGTCCGTGTCCCGGCGCTCGGGTCGGGGCTGCTGTTCCTGGTCTACCTGCCCGGCATCCTCGGACTGGGCGACGGCACCTACACGGCGGCCACCGGCCTGGCGCCCCGGCCCCTGCTCGGCCGCTGGCTGGCGGTCACCGCCGTGCTCTTCGCCGCCAGCGCACTGCTCTACGCGCTCCGCCGGACCAGACACCGTCCGCCCGCACCACCGCCGTGACCCCGCCCTCCGGCGTGCGTGCGATGGCCCGGCGTGCGGTGGTCTGGCGTGCGACGTCTCGGCGGGTGGCGGTCGAGCCTCCGACGGCCTGCCGTGCGACGTTGCGGCCCACGGCGGGCGGCCCACGGCGGGCGGCGTGCGGCCCACGGCGGGCGGCGCGGCTCACGGCGCGCGGCTCACGGCGCGACCAGCGGGCAGATGCGTCGTCGTCCGCCGCCCCGGGGCGTGGCGGTATTCGGCGGTTCCGACGGCCTCTCGTTGTCCCGCCCGTAGCCAGGACGGTTGACCTCCTGAGACCGATATACCGAATAGGCATAATTATGACTCTCCGGTATATCGGTGAAAGCGAGGGCCTTCCCGCCCCGAGTCACGCTCCGTGACCTCCTCGATGGAGGGCCGGCGTCGGAGTCCGCAGCTGGCCACCGGCCACGGCCACCGGCCACGGCCACCGGTCATCGGCCCCGGCCGCGGGCGCCGGCCGCGGGCACCGGGCGCCGGCCGCGGGCACCGGGCGCCGGCCGCGGGCTGCCGGTGGTCCGGGAGCTGCCCGCGACGGCTGGCGGGCCGGGCGGGGCAGGGGAGAACGTCACGATGGAAACGGGCGCGGGTCGGACAGGAACGGGACCGGTCAGGCGCCGGGGCCGACCAGCAGGGCCGCGACCGTGGCCGCCGTGGCGAGCGCGGCCAACGCGGCGCTGGTCGCCACGAACCGGCCGAGCGGCACCGCCACGCCGGCGGCGCGGCAGCGTTCGTACCAGATCAGGGTCGCCAGCGAGGCCCACGGCGTGGCCAACGGGCCGACGTTCGTGCCGACCAGCAACGCCAGCAACTGGGTGTGCCGGTCGACGGCGATGACCGCCTCGCCGGCCAGGTAGGCCGGCAGGTTGTTGACCACGTTGCTGAACAGCGCCCCGACCGCGCCGGCCCGCAGCGCCCCCTCGGCCCCCGGGTCGGCGCCGATCAACGCGCCCATCACCGTGTCCAGGCCGTGCCGGCCGATGGTCTGCACCACCAGGAACAGCCCGGTCACGAAGACCAGCAGCCGCCACGGCACCAGCGCCGGCCGTAGCCGGTGCCGGGCCCGCACCGCGAAGCCGGCGACCAGGATCGCGGCGGCCACCCCGGAGGCGATCCCGATCTCGATCCCGGCCAGGACGGCGGCGACGAACAGCAGGCAGGCGGCGAGCGCGGTCCGGTAGAGCGTCCGGTCCGGCGGCACGTACGGCGGCGGCGGGACGAACGGATCAGCGCCGGCGCGGGCCGGTCGCCAGTACCACCACCAGAGCAGCAGCATGGTGATCGCGATGGCGACCAGCTGCGGCCACCACATCCGGGCCGCCCAGGGCAGCGGGTCGAGACCGATCCGGTCGCTGGCCAGGATGTTGGTCAGGTTGGACACCGGCAGCAGCAGACTCGCCGTGTTGGCCAGCCACACCGTGGTCATCGCCAGCGGGGTCGGCGGCACGTTCAGGGTGCGGGCCAGGGCGATCATCACCGGCGTCAGCAGCACCGCCGTGGTGTCCAGGTTGAGCGCGATCGTGGTCAGCGAGGCGACGGCGACGCAGAGCCAGAACAACGCCCGGAAGCTGCCCCGGGCGGTGATCGCCACCCGGGCGGCGAGCGCGTCGAAGACCCCGGCCACCGCGGTCAGCTCGGCCAGCACCACCACCGTGCCGAGGAAGATCAGGATGGGGACGATCCGCCGCACGGTGGCCTCGGCGTCGGCGCGGGGGAGCAGCCCGGTGAGCACGCAGCCCACACCGACCACGGCCAGCCCGATCGCGATCCAGTCCAGCGTGTGCAGGCGCCGCCGACGGGGCCGGTCCGGCGCGGCGGACGGCGGATCGCCGACGGTCTCCACGAGGGATGATCCTCGCACACCCGGCCGCGCCCGGTCCGACCCGACGCGATCACGGCCCGGGCAGCCGAGGGTGTCGATCTGTTGACCGTCGGTGGCCATAATGACCACGTGGCTGTAGGCGCGCACCCCACCCGGTCCGACCGCCCCATCGACTTCTTCATCAGCTACTCGCCCGCCGACGAACGCTGGGCGACGTGGCTGGCCTGGGAGTTCGAGGCCGCCGGTTACCGCACCCTGCTCCAGGCGTGGGACTTCGTCGCCGGCACCAACTTCATCGACTTCATGGACCGGGGGGTCCGTGAGGCCGAGGTGGTGGTGGCGGTGCTGTCCGAACGCTACCTGCACTCGACGTACGGCAAGCTGGAGTGGCAGGCGGCGCTGCGCGCCGACCCGGACGGCACCGGCAACAAGCTGGTCACCGTGCGGGTGGAGGACTGCCCCATCGACGGCCTGCTCGCCACCATCACCTACGTCGACCTGGTCGGGGTGGACGACCCGGCGCAGGCGCGCGCCCGGGTGCTGGACCGGATCCGGGAGGCGCTCGACGGCCGGGCCAAGCCGATGCGGCAGCCGGCCTTCCCGCACCACCCCGACGACCCGCACGGCGTGCTCGCCGCCCCCGCCGGCGGCGCGCCCGCCCAGCGCCGCGCCCGGCGTACGCCGATCAACCCGCCGCCGTTCCCGCCGGCCTCGGTCGCCCCGCCGACGGCCCGCGACACGGTCACCGTGCTCCAGGTCGCCGGCCCCCGCTTCGGCCGGGGGGTGATCTCCCCGGGTGACCCGGTCACCCCGGGCGAACGCCAGGAGCACCTGATGGGTGACCTGACGCTGCTGATGAACGACGGGGTGCCCCGGCCCGACCTGCTCGTGGTGGCCGGCAACCTGACCGAGTCCGGCAGCCCGCGCGAGTTCTCCGACGCGTTGAGCTTCCTCACCGGGCTGCGCGTGCTGCTCGGGCTGGAGCCGCACCGCCTCGTCGTGGTGCCCGGCCCGCGGGACGTGACGATGGCCGCCTGCCGGGCCTACTTCGCCACCTGCGAGGCCGACGACGTCGACCCGCAGCCGCCGTACTGGCCCAAGTGGCGGCACTACGCGCGCCTCTTCGACGAGCTCTACCAGGGTCTCGACGACCGGATCTTCGACAGCGAACAGCCGTGGACGCTGTTCGGCGTGCCCGACCTGCGGGTGGTGGTGGCCGGGCTGAACTCCACCATCGCCATCACCCACCGCGAGGAGGACCGGTACGGCTTCCTCGGCGAGGCACAGTCCAGCTGGTTCGCCCAGCGGCTGCGCCACTACCAGCAGTCCGGGTGGCTGCGGCTGGGCGCGATGGCGCACGCCCCGGGCCCGCGCAGCCCGTACGCCGACGAGGCCCCGCCGGACGGGGTGTCGCTGCGCGACCGGGGCTCGGTCAACCGGCTCGTCGGCCCGATGCTCAACCTGCTGCTCTCCGACGCCGCGCCGGCCGCCCGGGTCGACCCGGTGGTGCCCCTGGCCACCGCGCCCCGTGACGCCCGGGCGCAGGTGCTGCGGCTCGGCGCGGACGGGATGACCCGGTGGGTGCTCGGCCGCGACGACCGGCTGGAGGTCGGCGAGTCGACGGCGGTGAGCTGGCCGCGCGCCGAGGCCACCTTCGGCGCGGCCGGGCCGGCCCAGGTGCCCGACCCGCGCCGGCCGGCCGCCGTGGAGGGGCCCACCCAGAGCGAGCCCGCCGCCCCGGTGGCGACGCCGCGGTCGCCGGTGGACCGGCTGCTCGACCGCCTCGGCGAGGTCTGCGAGGCCCGCTACGACCGGGTGGTGGTGCGCCGGATCGACGCCGACCCGCCGCACCTGTACGTCAGCTACCGCTCCGACGGCGTCGTCCGGCAGCAGCGGGTCGGCGCGCACGTGGGCACCCCCGGGCCGGCCGACGTGGACCGGTTCGCCCGCCGGGTCCACGCCACCGACCCGGACCTCGGCTCCGAGCTGGTCTACGACGGCGACCGGGCGCCGCGCGGGCTGGCCGAGGAGGCGCAGCGGCGCGGCGTACGGCTGCTGCACCTGACCGAGTTCCAAGGTCTGCTCGACCTGCGCGACTACGTCGCCGCGCAGACCGCCCGGCTGCAGGCCGACCGGCTCTACCCGCCCGGGCAGTACGTGCCGCAGCGTTACCGCCACCTGGTCGGCGCCGACCAGCGGGTCCGCGACGACGTGGTGGACGAGCTGCTGGAGACCGTGTCCGCCCCGGACGGCCGGTTCGTGCTGGTGCTCGGTGACTTCGGGCGCGGGAAGACGTTCGCGCTGCGTGAGGTGGCCCGCCGGCTGCCCACCGCCGCGCCGGACCTGATCCCGATCCTGGTCGAGCTGCGCGCGCTGGACAAGGCGCACTCCGTCGACGGCCTGGTCGCCGCGCACCTGGCCAACCACGGCGAGCAGGTGATCGACCTCAAGGCGTTCCGCTACATGTTGCGGCAGGGCCGGATCGTGCTGCTCTTCGACGGGTTCGACGAGCTGGTGGCCCGGGTGACCTACGACCGGGCGGCCGACCACCTGGAGACGCTGCTCCAGGCGGCCGAGGGCAACGCGAAGATCGTGGTGAGCAGCCGTACCCAGCATTTCAAGACCAACTCGCAGGTGCTGACCGCGTTGGGCGAGCGGGTCGGTCTGCTGCCGCACCGCCGGGTGCTGGCCGTGGAAGACTTCACGCCCGGCCAGATCGAGGCGTTCCTGCGCAACCGCTACGGCGGCGACGAGCAGGCCGCCCGGGAGCGGCTGAACCTGCTCGCCGGCGTGAAGGACCTGCTCGGCCTCTCCCGTAACCCGCGCATGCTCGGCTTCATCGCCAACCTCGACGAGGGCCGGCTGGCCGCCGTCGCGGGGGCCGGTGGCACGTTCAGCGCCGCCGCCCTCTACCGGGAGATCCTGGAGTCCTGGCTGGACTTCGAGGAACGGCGCACCCAGGGCATCCCGGGGGCGCCGGTGAACCTGCGCCGGCCCGAGCTGTGGCAGGCGGTGAGCCGGCTGGCGTTCCAGCTGTGGGAGAGCGGCGAGTCCTACCTGCGGCTGTCCGAGCTGACCGAGGCCACCGGCCAGCTCGCCGGGCGGGCCGAGTCCCGGCTGTCCGGGCCGCAGGCCGCGCACGCGGTCGGCGCCGGCAGCCTGCTGGTGCGCACCGACGACGGACTGTTCGGGTTCATCCACACCTCGGTGATGGAGTGGCTGGTCGCCGAGGGCGTCGCCGAGCAGCTCAACCGGGGCGAGGAGCCGGCCGCGCTGGCGGTCCGGTCGTTGTCCGCTCTGGCCGTGGAGTTCCTCGGCGACCTCGCCGACCCGGCCCGGTGCACCGCGTGGACCGCCCGGGTGCTCGGCGACGAGACGGCCGGCGAGACGCTGCGCGCCAACGCGCTGCGGCTCAGCGCGCGGCTGCGCCTGCCCGACCGGGCCGACCTGCGCGGCGCGGTGCTGCGCGGCGAGGACCTGTCCCACCGGGAGCTGGCCGGGGCCGACCTGACCGGCGCCGACCTGACCGACACCCGGCTGGTCGCCACCAACCTGACCGAGGCGCGGCTGGAGCACGCCCGGCTGCGCGGCGCCCGCCTGGACCAGACCCGCCTCGCCGGGGCGGACCTGCGCGACGCGGAGCTGGCCGGCGCCCGCCTGTTCCGCGCCGACCTGAGGGGGGCCCGGATCGCCGGCAGCAGGTGGCACCGGACGGCGCTGATCGACGTCAGCGCGGACGCGGCGCTGCTGCGGGCCCCGGAACTGCGGGGCGCCGTCGTCGCGCCGGGCCGTGCGGTGGCGCCGGGCCTGGCGCCACCCGCGGTGGGCGTCGGGTACGGCTTCGAGGTGGGCCGGCTGCCGGTGCCGGTGGCGTACAGCCCGGACGGCGCGGTGCTCGCCGTGGGCAGCGACGACGGTGGTGTGCTGCTGTGCGACACGGCCACCGGGCTGCCGGTGCGCACGTTGCCGGGGCACCGGTCCCGGGTCTACGCGGTGCGCTACGACGCCGCCTCGCACCAGCTCGTCACCGGCGCGGCCGACCTCACCGTCCGGCTGTGGGACGCCGACCACGGCGACGTGCGGCACGTCATCGAGGACGTCTTCGCCGGCTGGGTGTGGCCGCTGCTCACCGACGGCCGCCGGGGCCGGCTGGTGGTCGGCGACGCGGCCGGCGTGGTCCGGCTCTTCGACACCCGTACCGCACGGATGCGCCACGAGTGGCCCGGGCACGCCGCGCCGATCTGGGGCACCTCGTTCAGCCCGGACGGCCGGCGGGTGGTGGTCGCCGACAGCGCCGGCGCGGTGCGCGGCTGGGACATCCACACCGGCAAGCTGGCGTTCGAGGTGCGCGAGCCGGAGGTGGTCTACCGGGTGGTGCACTCACCGGACGGCCGGCTGCTGGTCGCCGTGGGGCAGCACGGCCGGGTGTGGGTCCGGCGGGCCACCGACGGCGCGACGGTGCGCCAGCCGCGCGGCCACGAGGCCGACGTGTACGCCCTCGACATCCACCCCGACGGCACGCTGATGGCCACCGGTGACACGCACGGCGCGCTGCGCCTGTGGGAGACCGAGACCGGGCGGCCGGTCCGGGTGCTCGGCCGGCAGCGCGGCGCGATCTACAGCGTCCGCTTCAACGGTGACGGCAGCCTGCTCGCCACCGCTGCCAGCGACGGCGCGATCCAGATCTGGGACACCGACGACGGTCAGGTGCGGCACGAGCTGACCCGGCACCGCGGCTCGGTCTGGCCGGTGGTCTGGCGGCCCGACCAGGCGCAGGTGGCGACCAGCAGCAACGACGGCACCACCCGGCTGTGGGACGTGCGCAGCGGGCAGCTCCAGCACACCTTGCGCGGGCACGGGCGGCGGGTCACCGCGCTGTCGTTCCGGGACGACGGCGAGGTTCTGGCGGCCTGCGGCAACGACGGGGTGATCCGGCTCTGGGAGCCGCGGACCGGCCGGTTGCTGCGGCAGCTCGCCAGCCCGGCGGACCGCCTGCTGTCGGTGGTGTTCTGCCCGGAGGAGCCGCTGGTCGCCACGCCCAGCGGCGACGGCGGCGTGCACCTGTGGAACACCGACACCGGCGCGGACGAGCGGGAACTCAACGTCGACACCGACCACGTCTGGGCGGTCGCGTTCAGTCCCGACGGCGACGCCCTGGCCACCGCGAACGACGACGACACCGTCCGCCTCTGGTACCGCCGCACCGGCCGGCACTTCGCCACGCTCACCCCGCACCGGGGCCGCGTGCGCACCGTGGCGTTCAGCCCCGACGGCGAGACCATCGCCACCGGCTGCGACGACCAGACGGTACGGCTGTGGGACGCGGCCACCGCCACCTGCCGGATGACGTTGGAGCACCACACCGACCGGGTCTACTCGGTGGGCTTCAACAGCGAGGGCACGTTGCTGGCCAGCGCGGGGAACGACGGCGCCGCGGTGGTGTGGGACGTGGCCACCGGGGAGGCGCGCACCGTGCTCACCGAGCACACCGGTCGGCTCTGGTCCTGCGCGTTCAGCCCGGACGGCAACCTGCTCGCCACCGCCGGCGACGACCTGGTGATCCGCCTCTGGGACCCGGGCACCGGGCGGCTGCACGGCACCCTCGCGGCGCACACCCGGCGGGTCTGGTCGGTGCACTTCAGCCCGGACAGCAGCCTCCTGGCCAGCGCCGGCGACGACGGCACCATCCGACTGTGGGACGTGGCCGACCCGGAGCACGCCCAGTTGCGGACCACGCTGATCGGCCTGCCGGACGGTTGGGCGGCGGTCAGCCCGGACGGCCGGTACAAGCTGGACGGTGACCCGGGCGGCCAGTTCTGGCACGTCATCGGCACCTGCCGGTTCGAGGTCGGCGAACTCGACCCCTACCTCACCCAGGTCCGCCGCCTGGCCATCGACGCCCCCTTCTGACCCCGCTGGCCCCGGTCGCGACGGTCCGGGCTTGATCCACTCCGGGTCGGCGAGGTGGCGGGGTCCTGGCGCGTTCGACCCCGCCACGTCGGCGACCTGGTGTCGATCATGCCGGGCCGACCCAGCGGACCTCGCCGTCGTGCCACACGTAGGTGGGGGCCAGGCCGCAGGCCGTGGCCACCGCCGCCGACGCGCGGTGGTCGGGGTGGATGTGGGCCACGAGGGTACGCACCCCGCCCTGCCCCAGCCAGCCGGCCATCGCGCGGGCGGCCTCGGTGGCGATCCCGCGCCCCTGCCAGGGGGTGCCCACCACCCAGGCGATCTCCGCGACCGGCCCGGCGGCGGCCGGGTCCGCGTCGGTGAGGTGCCGGTGGCCGACCGCCCGCGCGCCGCCCGTCGCGCCGTCCGGTGCCGACCCGTGGGGCTCGGTGACGGTGGCCTGCACGGTGCCGGCGAGGTGGCCCGAGTCGCGTACCCGGATCACCCAGTTGCACCACGACTCGGCCGGGTCGGGCGAGCCGGCGACCAGCCGTTCGTAGCGGGCCCGCAGCGCCGTCGCCGCGGCGGGCGCGCCGCCGATGAAGGTGTGCAGCGCCGGGTCGGCGAGCACGCCGGCCATCTCCTCGGCGTGGTCGGCGCACAACGGCAGCAGGAGCAGGCGCGCGGTGTGGATCGTTCCGGGGGTGAACCCGCCCATGGCGTCAGCGCCGGGGCGCGAGGTGGGCGACGAACGCCCGCCAGGCCGGCGGCGTGAAGACGAGGACCGGTCCGCTCCGATCCTTCGAGTCGCGCACGCCGACCACCCCGGCCACGCCGTCGGCCACCTCGACGCAGTCGCCGCCGTTGTTTCCGCTCTTCGTGCTCGTGCGCCACCGCGCACCGGTCAGGTCCATGAACGTGCCGCTTCCCTTATGACGTCGAGGGAGTGTGCTCTGGACAGAGCCTCGCCGCGCAGCCGCTCCCAGCGCCGTTCCAGGGTAGCAACGTCCTCGGCTTTGTCGATGATGTGCGCCTGAGCCTGACTGTCCACGTGCGCGACCCGTCCACCGTCGGGCAGTTCCGCCAGGGTGAAGGGGCCGCCGAGTCCCGGGTACATGCCGGCCGACAGCGGCACGACGTAGACCTGGACCGCGGGCAGTGTGGCGCACTCGGCCAGGTGAGCGAGCTGCTCGGCCATCATCGCCCGATCGCCGCCGGCGGTGCGCCGGAGAACGGACTCGTCGATGACGGCGATCAGGAGCGGGGGGCGGTCACGGCGCAGGATCGCGTGCCGGGCGATCCGCGCGGCGGTCAGCCCGGCGATCTCGGCTTCGGACAGCGCCTCTCCCGCCAGGGTCGCCCGTGCGTAGGCCTCGGTCTGCAACAGACCCGGAATCCAGGCGAGCTGAAAGCTTCGGAGCGACGTCGCTTCTCGTTCGATGTCGGCCCAGGGGCGGAACCAGGCCGGTTCCTTGCGCTTGAGCGCGTCCGGCCACAGCTCCGCCGCGTCCCGGCCGAGCAGTTCGGCGACCTGGGCGCGGTGCCTGGTCTGCGGGATGCGGCCCTGGCTGGCCCAGCGGGCCGCGGTCTTCGGGTCGACGCCGACCCGCTCGGCGAGGCTCTCGGCGGTGTGGCCCGCCTCGGCCATCGCGGCCGCCACGGCGCGGTTCATCCTGACGTCCTCCTCGAACATCCCGGGCATCCCGCAGCCATCCTGCAACGCAGTGTGATTGTCCCGCAACGCTCGGCAGGGTTCTGGTCGACGGCATGTCGCCGCGACGAGAGGGGACGGTCGATGCCGGAGGAGCGGGCCCGCGTGGTGGGGCCGGACGTACCCGAGGGGGAGCGGGACGGATCGCCGGGCCGGCACCGGGCGACCGGTCCGGCCTGGGTGTGCGACGCCTGCGGCGCGGACTGGCCGTGTCCGGCGTGGACGGCGACGCCCACGGACGCGGCGCGGCGGGCGGAGCTGCTGCCGGAGTTCGTCCGGCTGGCCCGGCGGGCGATCCGTGACCTGCGCGGCCGTCCCGGTGGGCCGCAACCGCCGCAGATCGTGCGGCGGTTCCTGTGGTTCCTGCCGTTGACCGACGAGGAGGCGCGCGCGGTCGCGCTGAGGCTGCGGTGAGCCGGGGTCGCCGGGAGCACGTCCCGTCGCGGCCGACCTGGCGGTGCCGGGCGTGCGGGATCGCCTGGCCGTGCTCGCCGGCGAAGCTGCGGCTGCTCGCGGCCTACCGGGAGGCGCGTCCCGCGCTGCTGGTCCTTCTGGCCACGCTGTACGCGCAGGCCGAGGCGGACCTGCCCGCCCCGGCGCGGGGCGGGCAGGCGGTCGACCGTTACCGGCGTTCGTCGGTTGGGTGGGGCGCCGGGGCGGGCGGTGAGCGCCGCCCGTCCGGGCGGGGGATCCGGTCAGCGCCGCCACTTCTGGTTGGCGGTGCCGCCGCACTCCCAGATCTGCAGCCGGGTGCCGTCGGCCGAGCTGGGGCCGGTGGCGTCCAGGCACTTGTTGGCCTGCGGGTTGACGATGTCGCCGGCGGAGCTGAACACCCACTTCTGCGCTCCGGTGCCGTTGCAGTCCCACAGTTGCACCTTGGCGCCGTTGGCGGTCGAGCCGGAGGTGACGTCGAGGCACTTGCCGAGCGCGCGCACCGAGCCGTCGGCGTTCCAGGTCCAGCGCTGGGCGGCGGTGCCGTTGCAGGTCCACAGTTGCACGGCGGTGCCGTTGGCGGTGTTGGCGCCGGCCACGTCGACGCACTTGTCGCCGTAGCCGACGATCTGGCCGCCGCCGGTGCCCCCGCCGCCGTTGTCCCAGGCCTGCACCCGCACGTAGTCGATCGTCATGGTCTGCGGGAACGTGGTGGAGCCGTCCGGCGAGCCGGGCCAGTTGCCGCCCACCGCCACGTTCATGATCATGAAGAACGGGTGGTCGAAGACCCAGCGGTTGCCGCCCGCGTCGGCCGGGGTCTTGCGGGAGTACGCGACGCCGTCGAGGTACCAGGTGATCGAGTCGGGCGCCCAGTCCACGGTGAACGTGTGGAACGCGTCGGCGAGGGCCTGCCCGCCGGGCAGTGAGGTGGACGCGCCGATGCCGTTGCCGCCGGAGTAGCCCGGGCCGTGCAGGGTGCCCCACACGGTGGACGGCGCGTAGCCGACGTTCTCCATGATGTCGATCTCGCCGCTGTTGGGCCACGGGTTGGTGCCGATGTCGTTGCCGAGCATCCAGAACGCCGGCCACAGGCCCTGCCCGCGCGGGACCTTGATGCGGGCCTCGAACCGCCCGTACGCCTGGGCGAACGTGCCGTTGGTGAGCAGGCGGGCCGAGGTGTACTGGCAGCTGCCGTACCAGCAGTTGTAGCCGGCCGGGTTCTCCTTGCGGGCGGTGATGACCAGGTTGCCGTTGCCGTCGAGCGCGGCGTTGCGGGTGCTGGTGGTGTAGTACTGCAACTCGTTGTTGCCCCAACCGCTGCCGCCGACGTCGTAGCGCCACCTGCTCGCGTCGGGTGCGGCGCCGGCCGGGCCGTTGAAGTCGTCGGACCAGGTGACCGCGCCGGGGGCGGCCATCGCGGGGGTGCTCGGAACGGTGGTGAGGGCGGCGGTGAGGCCGACCGCCGCCATCGCCAGTGCGGCGACGGTACGGATGCTGCGCACGGGGTGCCTCCTGCGGTGGTGGGGGTGGGTCGTTCCCGTGCCGGCGGCCGGGCCCGCCGAACGGTAAACAAACCATAAAGATAGGCTTCGATGAAGGTATGAACGAAGCCGTCCCCTGTCAAGAGAGCGCTCCCCGTCGATGCGTGCCGGTCGTCAGGCGGCGTCGGCCGGCACCGGCTGTCGATCCCGCGCCGACGGCGGTCGGCGCATCTCCCGCCACGGCCCGCCGAGCAGCGGCGTCAGCACCACCAGCAGGTAGCAGGCGCCGATGGTGACCAGCGTGGACGTGGGACCGAACCGGTCGGCCGCCAGGCCCGCGCCGACCGCGCCGACCGGCATGGCCGCCCACGCGCCGGCGCCGATCACCCCGAACACCCGGGCCCGCATGCCCGGCGGCACCCGCTCCACCTCCACCGCGCCCATCAGCGGGTTGAGCGCGCCGGCGGCCAGCCCGGCCACCGCCACCACCGCGACCACCACCGGCAGCGGCGGCGCGGCGGCGAGCGCCCACAGCGGCGGCGCGCCGCACACCGCGAAGGCGGTGACGAACGTGGCCCGGCGGGGCAGCCGGTGGCCGATGGCGCTGAACACCAGCGAGCCGACCAACGCGCCCCCGCCCATGGTGCCCACCAGCAGGCCGAACGCGGCCGGCCCGCCGAGTTCCCGGTCGGCGACCACCGGCAGCAGCACCTGGCTCTTGGCCGCGTCGAACAGGTTGGTCACCAGCACCAGCAGGACCATCGCCCGCAGCAGCGGCTCGCGGACCAGGAACCGCAGCCCGGCCGCGAACTCCGACCAGTAGCCGCGCCGGTCGGGCTCCGGCTCCTCGGCGGCCGGGCGCAGGCCGCGCGGCACCAGCAGCGCCACGACCAGCGCCGACACGGCGAACGTCACCGCGTCGATGGCCAGCACCGGCACCGCACCCAGCACGCCGACCAGCAGCCCGGCGACCGGCGCACCGATCATGCGGGCGCCGCGCGAGGTCGCCTCCTCCCAGCCGATCGCCCGCTCGATCGGCACCCCGGCGGCGGCCGCGGCCTCCGGCATCAGCGCGGTCCGGGCGGTCTGGCCCGGGGTGTCCAGCAGCCCGCTGACGAAGACCAGCGCCAGCAACGCCGGGAACGGCAGGCCGACGGTGGCGTGCAACAGGGGTACGGCGGCGATCGTCACGCCGGAGACCACGTCGGCCAGCACGCTGGACCGGCGGTAGCCGATCCGGTCGACCAGCACGCCGCCGAACGCGCCGCCGAGCACCACCGGCGCGGTGGCGAACGCGCCGGCGAGCCCGGTGGCCGCCGGCGAGCCGGTCTCGGCCAGCACGTAGAGCGGCAGCGCGATCAACGTCAGCACGTTGCCGGTCAGCGAGACGGCGTGCCCGATCAGCAGCCCGGCCAGCGGCCGGCGGTCGCCCGTCACCGCGGGCCCCGGTAGGCCTGCCAGATCAGCGTCACCATCTCCGCGCCCGGCCGCCCGGGCGCGCCGCGTGCCTGCCACCGGGCGCCCAGCTCGGACAGCTCCCGGCGCAGCTCCACCAGCTCGTCCGGGGTCAGGTGCAGCACCGTGTCGCTGCTGGTGGTGCCGCGCACCCAGGCCCGGTCGAGGTCGGCCTCGGACTCCAGGTATGCCAGGTAGCGGTCCACGTAGCGCTGCATGGCGGCCCGGCGCAACAGGTCGGAGGCGAGCCGGCGCTCCGGGTCGTCGAGCAGCTCGACCGGTTCCCACTGGGTGCGGGCGTGCGCCGCCTGCCACCACCGCTCGCGACGGTCGCGGGCCAGGTCGGGCGCCTCCGTCACGAAGCCGTGCTCGGCCAGCTTGCCCAGGTGGTAGCTGACCGAGCCGACCGCCTCGCCGGTGTGTTCGCTCAGCAGGCCGACGGTCTGCGCACCGCGCCGGCGCAGCTCGCCGAGCAGGCGCAGCCGGGTGGGATGGGCCAGCGCCCGCATGGCCCGCGCGTCGGTCAGGTGCACGGTGCTCGGATCGTCCGCCATGCCGCCACGCTAGACCAACAAGAAATGATGTACAAGGAGTGTTGTATGTCGCCGCCTCGATCAGTCGACGCAGAACTCGTTGCCCTCCGGGTCCGCCATCACGATGTGGCCGGCGGCCAGCGGGGGAGCGGGCTCGTGCCGGTCCCCCCGGGTCGCCCCGAGCGCGACCAGCCGGTCGGCCGCCGCCTCCAGCGCCGCCATCCGGGCCTCGCCGGTGAGCCCCGGCGCGGCCCGCACGTCCAGGTGCAGCCGGTTCTTGGCCCGCTTCGGCTCCGGCACCCGCTGGAAGAACAGCCGCGGACCGGAGCCCTCGGGGTCGACCACCGCCGACGCGTCGTTGTGCCGCTCCGGCGGCACACCCATCGCGGTCAGCGCCTGCTCCCACGAGTCGAAGCCCTCGGGCGGGCCCTGGACCCGGTAGCCGAGGGCCTCGGCCCAGAACGCCGCCAGCTTCGCCGGGTCGGCGCAGTCGAAGGTGATTTGCACGTCGCGGGCCATCTCAGCTCGCCTTCCGTCCTGCCCGCCGGCGAGGCGGCGGCGCGTGTGATCGGTCGCCGTCCAGCTTGCCGGAGCCAGCGGACAGGAACTGTCCGCAACACGTGGGCGGACCGATCAGGCGCGGCGGCCGACCGTACGGCCCTTGAGGCGGCGGCCCATCTCCCGGGCGATCTCCCGGTTGGCGTCGCGCTCGGCGAGCACCTGGCGCTTGTCGTACGAGCGGCGGCCCCGGGCCAGCCCCAGCTCGACCTTGGCCCAGCCGTCCGCGAAGTACATCGACAGCGGCACCAGCGTGATCCCGCCGTCGCGCAGCCGTTCCAGGATCCGGGCGATCTCCACCCGGTGCAGCAGCAGCTTGCGGGTACGTCGGGGCGCGTGGTTGGTCCAGGTGCCGAAGCCGTACTCGGCGATGTGCAGGCCGTGCAGCATGATCTCGCCGTCGTGCTCCTGGGCGAACGCGTCGACCAGCGACACCCGACCCTCGCGCAACGACTTCACCTCGGTGCCGGCCAGCACGATGCCCGCCTCGTAGGTCTTGAGCACGTCGTAGTCGTGCCGCGCCTTCTTGTTCGAGGCGATCAGCTTGCGCCCGTTCTCCCTGGCCACGCCGGCAGGATACCCGCCGGCGCCGGCACGGAGCCGACGCCGGCGGGCGTGGTGGGGAGGATCAGACCCGGCACTGCCAGGAGTACGGGTCGCCGAAGCGGACGAAGCGCTCGACGGTCGCGTACCCGAGGGTGGTCTCCCGGCAGGCGGCCAGCACGTCGATGTCGGAGTAGGTCACGCCGGCCCGGCTGTAGCGCACGCAGCGCCAGTCGTAGACCGTGCCGCCGCGCAGCTCCGCGGTGGAGTTGCCGGTGACCTGGCACCAGCGGGTCAGGTCCGGCGTCACCACGTCGGCGCGGACCCGCCAGCAGCGCACCGAGGTCGGATCGTAGAAGTCGCCGATCCGGTCCGTCGCCGCGTCGGTCCGGTACGTCCATCGGCACGCCGCCTCGAAGGTCAGGTCGCCGAGGCGGCCGTCGCCGGCCCGGCAGTGCCAGTCGTACGCGGTCTGACCGGTCAGCACCGCGTCGGCCGCGCCGAGCGACCGGCAGTACGCGCCGAGGTCGAGGCCGCCCAGCTCCTGCGGGGGCGGCGGGGAGGCGTGCGCCGCGGCGGGTCCGCCGAGCGCGGTGGCGAGCAGGGCCAGCGTGGTGAGCAGTGCGCGCACTGTGCGTCGCATGGTCGTCCTTCCGGTCACGGGGTGAGGCGGTGGTGGTGCGGTGGTCAGCGGTCGCAGGGCGGGACGCCCCGGAATCCGGTGGTGAGGTCGGCGACGACCTGGACGGTGCCGGGCGCGCCGGTGGTGACCGTCCGGTCGGCGACGTCGGCGCAGCCGGCGTCGCTGTCGGTCCAGGTCTGCTCCACGTGCGCCCAGTCGCCGAGCGTGTACTTGTAGGCCAGCTCGGTCCCGGCCGGCACGGTGAGCACCGTGCGGTACGGGCCGGTCCGGTCGACCGGGCGCAGCGGCACGCCGGACGGATCCCAGTCCGGCAGGCCGGTGCCGAGCCGGCTCAGCGTGCCGGCCAGGCGTACCCCGGCGCTCTCGACCGTCGGCTCGCCGGGGCGCACCTCGGCCCGCACCAGCAGGCGGGTGGTCGCGCCGGGTCGGCCGGTGGCGGCGCGCAGCGCCAGGTCGACGTCGAGCACCCCGGCGCCGCAGCGGCACTCGTCGGGTCGGGCGCTGGGCCGGGCGGTCGCGGTGAGCAGCGCCGCCGCCTCGGCGGGACGCAGGTCGGGGCGGCGGTCGAGCAGCAGCGCCACGGCGGCGCTGACGTGCGGCGCGGCCATGCTCGTGCCGGCGTACGCCGCCCAGCCGTCGCCCTCGGGCACGGTGCGGCCGGTGTCGACGGTGGACCGTACGCCGTGCTCCCGGTCGCCGCCGGGGGCGGCCAGCTCGACCGCCGTACCCCGGTTGGAGTAGCCGGCCCGTTCGCCGTCGACGGTGCTGGCCGCGACCGTGAGCACCCCGGCGCAGCTCGCCGGCGTCTGCTGGGCGGCGTCGGCGCCGGCGTTGCCGGCGGACACCACCACTGTCGCGCCCCGCGCCACGGCGTCGTCGATCGCGGCCTGCGTGGCCGGGTCGCACGAGCCGGGCGCACCGAGGCTGAGGTTGAGCACCCGGGCGGGGGTGGGGTTGTCCGGCACCCCCGGCACGCGTCCGCCGGCGGCCCAGACGATCGCGTCGACCAGGTCGGCGGTGGTGCCACCGCACCGGCCCAGGACGCGCACCGGCTGGATCCGCGCACCGGGGGCGAGCCCGGCCACCCCACTCTCGTCGCGCGCCGCGACGGTGCCCGCGACGTGGGTGCCGTGCCAACTGCTCGGGCGGAACTCCGCGCCGCAGTCGCCCGGCTCGGCCCAGTCGCCCTGGTCGGTGGCGTCCGGGTCGCGTCCGTCGCCGTCGCGGGCGTCGTCCGGCGCGCTGACGAAGTCGTAGCCGGGGAGCAGCCGCCCGGCCAGGCCGTGGTGCCGGGTGACACCGGTGTCGAGCACCGCGACGGTCACGCCGGCGCCGTCCGCGCCGGTGGCCCAGGCGGCGTCCGCGTACACGCCGCCGACCGGGTCGTGCAGGTCCCACGCGACGGGCGGGACCGGGTCGGTGTCGGCGCGCAGTCGGGTCTCCTGGCCGGCCCAGGCCACGTCGGCGCGGGCGCGCAGCCGGTCGAGCAGCGCCGCCACGCCGCGGGCGGGCAGGGCGTGGTCGGCGCGCACCAGCAGGTCACCGGTGGCGAGCGTGCGCCGGACGGCCAGCCGGACGCCGTCGGCCCGCCCCACCGCGGCGAGGTCGTCGGTGAGCGCGGCCGGGCCGGCGGCCGGTCGCACCAGGAACGCGGGCGCAGCGGCCGGCGGGGGCCCGGCGACCGCCGGGGCCGGCGCGGGGACGGTGGCGAGGACGACCACCGCGAGCGGGAGGGCGAGGCGACGAAGCACGCCATCACGCTAGGAGCGCTTGGAAAATCTTTCAAGGCTTGCAAGTGGACAGTCTTGATAAGAAAGGATTTCCGGAAACTTGCGAAAGTGAACGATGGTCCGGTGAGCTGCGGACCGACCCGTCGGTCCGATCCGGGGTGTGGGACGCCGCCGCCCGGTCCCGCGCCTAGGCTGGCCGGGACGGGTGACGACGGGAGCGGTGGATGACACGGGTGGCGGTGCTCGGCCTCGGCGGCATGGGGACGCCGATGGCGGCCAACCTGGTCGGCGCCGGCCTGGACACGGTGGTGTGGAACCGGCACCCGGAGCCGGCCCGCGCGCTCGCGGACCGGGGCGCCGAGGTGGCCGCCGACCCGGCCGACGCGGCCCGGCGGGCGGACGTGGCGGTGACCATGGTGACCGACGCCGCCGCGGTGCGCGCCGTCGCCGTCGACCAGGGCATGCTCGCCGCGCTGCCGGCCGGGGCGGTCTGGGCGCAGATGAGCACCATCGGGGTCGCCGAGACCGCACGGCTGGTCGAACTGGTCGCCGCCGAGCGCCCCGACGTCACGCTGGTCGACGCGCCGGTGGCCGGCAGCCGGGGCCCGGCCGAGCAGGGCAGGCTCGTGGTGCTCGCCTCCGGGCCGGACCAGGCCCGTGAGCGGGTCGCGCCGGTCTTCGACGCGGTCGGCCAGCGGACGCTGTGGCTCGGGCCGACCGGCGCCGGCTCGCGGCTCAAACTCGTCAACAACCTGCTGCTCGCGTTCGTCAACGAGGGCGTCGCCGCGGCGGTCGCCCTCGGCGACACGCTCGGCCTCGACCGCGACACCGTGCGGGAGGCGCTGGGCGGCAGCCCGCTGGTGTCGCCGTGGGCGGCCGAGAAGCTGGGCCGGATCGTCCGCGACGAGCACGGCGCGCAGTACGCGCTCGCGCTGGCGCTCAAGGACGTGGAGCTGGCGCTGCGGGAGGCGCCGCCGGGCAGCTTCCCGGCCGGCGAGGCGCTGGCGGCCGAGTGGCGGCACGCGGTGGACCAGGGCCTCGGCGACGACGACCTGACCGTGGTGACCCGGGTGCTCGGATCCGGCGCGACCCGCCGACCTTAACCTCGGCGAGAGCTTCTCTTAGCCCGGCCCTGGGACGCGGGCTCCTACCGTGGCCCGGTCGCATCCACAAGGGATACGGGGCCCCCAGGAGGAGAAGTGGTCAACCGACAGCTCGCCCGGATCGCCGTCGCGGTTCCGGGCGTGGTCGCCCTGCTGGCCGTCAACGCGGCGGGCGCGTCCGCCGCGACCGACGCGCCGGCCAACGACAACCTGACCGGCGCGCTGCCGGTCGGCGCGCTGCCGTTCGTCGACGGCCAGGATCTCAGCGCCGCCACCGTGCAGGAGGGCGAGCCGTCGTCCTGCTTCGAGGCCGGCCGGACGGTCTGGTACTCGTACACGCCCGCCGCGGATCAGCTGGTCACCGCCGGCACCGGACCGGACTACCTCGGGGTCGCGGTCTACACCGGCGACTCCCTCGGGACCCTCGCCGAGGTCACCTGTCGCCCCACCTACGGCGGCACGCCCGTGACGTTCCGGGCACGGGCCGGCACGACGTACCTTCTCCGGATCGGCGCGGACCACGCCGAGCAGACGACGTTCCGGCTGGACGTGGCACCCGGCCCGGAGGTCGACTTCGACGTGGCCGACGTGGAGTGGAGCGTCTTCGACGAGGTCGCGTTCTGGCCCCGGCTGTACGACCCGGCCGGCCTCGGCATCGACCTGGGTTCGCTCGTCTGGGACTTCGGCGACGGCACCACGTCGACCGAGCAGTATCCCCGGCACCGCTTCACGTCCGACGGCGACCACCGGGTGCGCCTGACCGCGCGCACTGTCGACGGGCGCACCGCCTCGGCCACCCGCACCTCCGTGGTCCGCACCCACGACGTGGCGGTGGTCAAGGTGAACACCCCCTCGACCGCCCGTGCCGGACAGCGTGTCGGCGTCACCGTCGAGGTGCGCAACAACCGCTACGACGAGCACGTGGAGGTCCGCCTCGAACGCAGCAACCCGTGGGGATTCGAGCAGGTGGACGCCGCCACGAAGCCGGTCCCGGTGACGGGCGGCGGTGGACGCACCTCGTTCTCGTTCACGTACACGGTGACGCCGGAGGACGCGGCGATGGGCAAGGTGACCTTCCGCGCGGTGGCCGCGGTGCGGGACCACCGCGACGCGCTCCCGGCGGACAACCAGCTGATCTCGACCCCGGTCCGGGTGCGCTGACGGATCCCGTGGGCGGCGGCGCGCCCTCGCGCCGCCGCCCGCGTCGGGGTCAGGCCGGGACCGGCGCCGGGTCGCGGGCCGGGCCGGCGGCGGCGCGGTCGGCCGCCCAGCCGGTGGTGATCAGCAGCAGCGCGGCGCTGTAGGTGCCCATCACCAGCAGGCCGGCGCCGGGCAGGTCCCCGCCGGCCGCGCCGACGCCGATCAGCAGGTCGGAGGCGAGGAAGAGCGCGCCGCCGGCTCCGGTCCGCGCGGACACCCCGGTTGCGGCAGCGGCCATCAGGCACAGCGCCAGGCTGTAGCCGAGCACCGGCAGCCGCAGCGGCCCCAACGCGCTCCACAGCAGGGCGTTGCCGGTCGCCCAGGCGAGCAGGTAGCCCACCCACGCCAGGGCCGGCGGGCGTCCGCGCCGCAGGAATCCGGTGAGGAACGCCAGCTGCGCCACCAGGAAGAACCCCATGCCGAGCAGGAACGCGGCCCGGCCCGGCACGAGCAGGGCCACGTCCCCGGCGGTGGCGGCGACCAGACCGAGGGCCACCGCGTCCGCCCGCCGTCGCCGCTGCCACAGGTATGCCAGCAGCACCGGCGCCAGCAGTGGCTTGGCCAGCCACTGGAGCGCCGTCGAGTCGAGCGCGACGCCGACCAGCTCGACCGCGGCCACCAGCCCGAACAGGGTCAGCCAGCAGCGCCTCACCGGGCCGGCTGCCAGCCGGGTCGGCCGAACAGGTAACCGAGGCGGTGCCGCCAGCACGTGGCCCGGCGCACGTCGGACCAGATCGCGGCGAACTCGTGGGTGGCCACCCGCAGCGGGTTGTAGGTGCCGATGTTCTTGGTCAGCCCGTAGCGCGCGGTGGCCCGCTCCGGCTCGAAGGTGCCGAACAGCCGGTCCCAGATGATCAGAATGCCGCCGTAGTTGCGGTCCAGGTATTCGGTGTTCGAGCCGTGGTGCACCCGGTGGTGCGACGGCGTGTTGAAGATCCACTCGATCGGCCGGGGCAGTACGTTGATCCGCTCGGTGTGCAGGAAGAACTGGTAGAGCAGGCTGACCGACTGCTGGAGGAAGATCATCCACGGCGGGATGCCGAGCAGCGCCAGCGCCAGCCAGAACGGCAGCGAGGTCATCGGCGTCCAGCTCTGCCGCAGCGCGGTGGAGAGGTTGTAGTAGACGCTGGAGTGGTGCACGACGTGGCTCGCCCAGAGCACGCGCACCTCGTGGTGGGAGCGGTGGAACCAGTAGTAGGCCAGGTCGTCGGCGAAGAAGAGGATCACCCAGGTCCACCAGTCGCCGGGGGAGAGGTGGACCGGCGCGACCGTCCACAGGGCCGCGAAGACACCGACCGTGAGCAGCTTCCACGGAAAGCCGATGATCTGACTGCCCAGCCCCATCGACAGGCTGGTGGTGGTGTCGCGCAGCTCGTAGCCGCGTTCCTCGTCGTCGGGCAGGAAGCGGTAGGAGACCGCCTCGATGATGATCAGGAGCAGGAACGCCGGTACGGCGTACAGCACGGCGGGGATCATGCGCGCGCTTCCCTTCCGGTGGTGGGGGTGGTGGGGGTGGTGACCGGGGCGGTCAGGAGCGCCCGGGCGTGCCGGGCGGCCGCCGCGCCCTGACCGGACGCGATCGCGGCGGCGAGGCGGCGGTGGCCGGCGACGTCGAGCAGTTCGGCGGTACGGGTGTCCGGGGGGACGTCGCCGACCGCGAACGTGCCGGCGACCAGGCTGTTGAAGGCCAGCTGGTAGGCGGTGTTGCCGCTGCCGCGCACGACCAGGCGCCAGATCGCGATGTTCGCCTCGGCCATCCGGTCCAGGTCGGGGGCGAGTGAGCCGTACTCCTCGGCGGCCCGGACCAGGGCGGCGACGACCGCCGTGTCGCCGCGCTCGGCGCAGAGCCGGGCCGCGTCGATGCCGACGCAGGCCCGCATCTCCAGCATGTCGCGCACCAGCGTCGCGACCGGAAGCACGTCACCGGAGCGGGCCAACGACAGCGCCAGGTCGAGCCCGGCGTGCACCCGCCAGTCCAGCACCCGGGTCGCGCCGCCCTGGCTGACCCGGACCAGGCCGAGCTGTTGCAGCCGGCGCAACGCCTCCCGGACCGCGTGCCGGTTCACCGCGAAGGCGGCGGCCAGCTCGCGCTCGCCCGGGAGGGTCTCGTCCGGGCGGTAGCGACCGGACACGATCGCGTCGCGGAGCTGGCCGAAGACGTGGTCGGAGACCGAGGCGCGGGGGGCGGGGGCGAAGGCCATGGCCAGCAGTGTGGCCCCGCACACATCAACCCGTCAACTGGTTGGACCAGTCAGGTTTCGGTACCGGTCCGGCCGGTGGGTGCCGTCCCGGTCACCCCTCGTATCCTTTCCGCCGTAGCCCCGCAACCGGGAAGGGAGTCGGTGTGAGCGACCGGGTCGAGACGCTGGAGTTCCAGGCCGAGGCGCGTCAGCTGCTGCAGCTGATGGTGCACTCGATCTACTCGAACAAGGACGTCTTCCTGCGCGAACTGATCTCGAACGCGTCCGACGCGCTGGACAAGCTGCGGCTGGCGTCGCTGGTCGACAAGGACCTGTCGGTCGACGCGTCCGACCTGCACATCGAGATCGAGGTGGACCGGGAGGCCCGCACGCTGACCGTGCGGGACAACGGCATCGGCATGTCCCGCGACGAGGTGGTCGGCCTGATCGGCACGATCGCCAAGTCCGGCACCGCCGAGCTGCTGCGCACGCTGCGCGAGTCCAAGGACGCCGCCGCCGACCAGGACCTGATCGGGCAGTTCGGGGTCGGCTTCTACGCCACCTTCATGGTCGCCGACCGGGTGACGCTGCTGACCCGGCGGGCCGGGGAGACCGGCGGCACCCGTTGGGAGTCCACAGGCGAGGGCACCTACTCGGTGGAGGCGGTCGACGAGGCGCCGCAGGGCACCTCGGTCACCCTGCACCTGAAGCCGGTCGACGCCGACGACAACCTGCACGACTACACCGCCGAGCGGACCATCCGCGAGATCGTCAAGCGCTACTCCGACTTCATCGCCTGGCCGATCCGGATGAGCGTGGACGTCCCCGGCGAGGACGGCGCCGCCACCCGCGAGGAGCAGACGCTCAACTCGATGAAGGCGCTCTGGGCGCGCTCGCGCGACGAGGTGGACGAGGCCGAGTACAAGGAGTTCTACCGGCACGTCGCGCACGACTGGGCCGACCCCCTCGAGACCATCCACATGCGCGGCGAGGGCACGTTCGAGTACGAGGCGCTGCTCTTCCTGCCCTCGCACGCCCCGCTCGACCTGTTCGCCCCGCAGGGCCGTCGTGGCGTGCAGCTCTACGTCAAGCGCGTGTTCATCATGGACGACTGCGAGGCGCTGATCCCCAATTACCTGCGCTTCGTCAAGGGCGTGGTGGACGCACACGACCTGTCGCTGAACATCTCCCGGGAGATCCTGCAGCAGGACCGGCAGATCCGCGCGGTGCGCCGGCGGCTGGTCAAGAAGGTGCTCGGCACGCTCAAGGACATGTCGGCCGAGTCGTACCGCACGTTCTGGACCGAGTTCGGGCCGGTGGTCAAGGAGGGTCTGCTGGAGGACCCGGACAACACCGAGGCGCTGCTGGACCTGGTCCGCGCGGCCAGCACCCACGACCCGGCCGAGCCGACCACGCTGCGCGCGTACGTCGAGCGGATGAAGGACGGCCAGAGCGAGATCTACTACGCCACCGGCGAGAACCGGGCCACCATCGAGAACTCGCCGCACCTGGAGGCGTTCCGGGCCAAGGGTTACGAGGTGCTGATCCTCACCGACCCGGTGGACGAGGTGTGGGTCGAGCGGGTCGGTGCGTACGACGGGAAGACGCTGCGCTCGGTGGCCAAGGGCCAGGTCGACCTGGAGACCGAGGAGGAGAAGGAGAAGGCCGAGGCCGAGCGGCAGGAGTACGCCGACCTGCTCACCTTCCTCGGCGGCGCGCTCACCGACAGCGTCAAGGAGGTGCGGCTGTCCACCCGGCTGACCACCTCGCCGGCCTGCGTGGTGGGCGACGCGCACGACATGACGCCGACGCTGGAGAAGATGTATCGGGCGATGGGTCAGGAGGTGCCCCGGGTCAAGCGGATCCTGGAGCTGAACCCGACCCACCCGCTGGTCACCGGGCTGCGCAAGGCGCACGGCGAGGGTGGCGACACCGCCGCGCTGACCGAGACCGCCGAGCTGCTGTACGGCATGGCGCTGCTGGCCGAGGGCGGCGACCTCGTCGACCCGGCCCGCTTCACCCGGATCCTCGCCGACCGCCTCGCCCGCGGCCTGTAGGTGTAAGGAAGGGCCCCTTCTTATCGCTTCGTGCAGAGGAAGGGGCCCTTCTTAACACCGGACGCTCAGGGGAGGGCGGGGTAGAGGGCGGCCACGCCGCCGGACAGTCCGGCCTGGACCCGGCGGGCGACGTCGTCGGCCAGGATCTCGTAGCTGTCGGACTCGATGCCGTCGGCAGCCATCCGGGCGACCTCGACCGGGTCGGCCTTGGGCCCGGTGACCCGGGCGGCCATCTCGGTGTCCATGTAGCCGACGTGCAGGCCGGCGACCCGGACGCCCCGGCCGGCCAGCTCGACGCGCAGCGCGTTGGTCATAGACCATTCGGCGGCCTTCGCCGCCCCGTACGCGCCGACGCCGGGGAACGTGAACCAGGACAGGGCCGACAGGACGTTCAGGATCGTCCCGCCGCCGTTCGCCGCGATCCGGGGCGCGAACGCCCGCACCACCGACAGCGTGCCGAGGTAGTGCGTCTCCAGCTCCAGCCGGATCTGGTCGAGGTCGCCGTCGAGCAGGTCGGCGCCGGTGCTCACGCCGGCGTTGTTGACCAGCAGCGTCACGTCGCCGGCGCGCTGCGCGGCGGCGGCCACCGAGGCGGGGTCGGTGACGTCCAGGCGTAGCGGGGTGACGCCGGGCAGGTCGACGCCGTCCGGGTTGCGCGCGCCGGCCCAGACCGTGGCGCCCCGCGCCACGAGTTCCGCGGCCAGGCGTCGGCCGAAGCCGCGGTTCGCGCCGGTGACCAGGGCGGTGCTTCCAGCGATCTTCATGTCTCGCTCCGAGGATGCTCAGGGTGGGTGGATCAGGAGGTCCGCAGGCCCGGACCGGGCAGCACGGCCAGCTCGTCGGCCGGCACGTCGTGCCCGGCGTCGCAGCGCAGCCGGGCGTGCACGTCCGCCCCGCAGTCGTGGTGGGTGACCAGGACGGACGGGCCGACCTCGTCGGCGGCGTACGCGTCGCCCCACTGGCGGAGAGCGACGAGCACGGGCAGCAGGTCGCGGCCCTTGGCGGTGAGCACGTACTCGTCGCGGGTGCGCTGCCCGGGCTCCCGGTAGGGCCGCCGGTCGAGCAGGCCGTCGGCGACGAGCTGCTTGAGGCGGGCGGCGGCGACCGGCTCGCTCACGCCGACCCGGCGGGCGAAGTCGTCGAAGCGTCGGGTGCCGAACGACGCCTCGCGCAGCAGGAGCAGCGTGGTGCGGTTGCCGACCACCTCGAGCGCCCGGGCGATCGAGCAGTTGGCGGTGGACCAGGAGTCGCGCTGCGCGAGGAAGTCCGTCATGGGACCGACGCTACCGAGCTGACTTAGGAAAACAAAAGCCAGCTATCTCACGTCGCGGCCCGGGAATATCCGCCGGTCACAGCTGACCGGGGTAGAAGCCGTGCCGGGCCAGCGGCTCGACGATCTGGTGCTCCTCGTACGACAGATGGGACAGCAGCGTGTCGGTGAGCAGGTCCACCGCCTCCTGGAGCCCGGTGAAGTCACCCGGCCGGCCGATCAGCTCCACCAGCGCCCGGTCGACACCCTCCACCACGCCGTGGATCACCACGTGCTCCTCCTCCAGCCGGTCCAGCACCGCCGCCAGCCCGGCGTCGGCGCGGCGCAGGTGCGGGAAGACCGAGGCGTCCTCCAGGCCGTGGTGCTGGGTCACCACGGTGCAGTACGCCGCGCAGTACGCGCCCAGCGTCCAGTTGTTCTGCCGCAGGGTCATCTCGTTCAGCGCGGCCCGCGCCCCGCCCGGCGAGACCGCGCCCCGGGTGACCTGTTCCAGCAGGTCCCGCACCTGGGCCAGCTCCCGGCGCAGGTGGTCGTGCACGTCCACCAGATGTTGCCCCGCGGCCTGCGCGTGGGCCGGGTAGACGTGCCCGGCCGGCGCCGGCGGGGCGGTCGGACGGGTCGACTCGTCCCAGAGGCGGCGGGCGCTCAGGCGTACCCCCGGGTCGGGCGTGGGGGTGACCGCGAGGGTGGTCGGGACGCCGCCGGCGGCCTGCTCCCGCGCCACGGCGCGGGCGCCGCTGCCCGGCGTGGTGCGCTCGGCCGCGACCAGCTCCCGGACCGCCGGCGCCACCTCCTGGGCGAAGAGCTGGATGGCGCGCGGCTCGTCACTGCCCAGGACGAAGGTGGTGATGCCGTGCTCCAGGGTCAGCCCGGCCAGGTCCTCCACCCACCGCCGCGGCGGCCCGGCCAGGAACCCCGTGGACGCGCGGGTGAAACTGCCGGTCACGTTGAGCATCCGGCGGATCTCGCCGGGGTCCCGCCCGGCGGCCCGCGCGCCCTCGTCGACCAGCGCGTTGAGCGCGGGCAGCTCGTCGGGCCCCTTCGGCAGGTAGGCCAGCGACGGCAGCCAGCCGTCCGCGGCGCGACCGACCAGGCGCAGCATGCGCGGCTTGTACGCGCCCACCCAGATGCCCACCGGATGGGCCGGCGCCGGTCCGCGCTTCGCGCCGACCACCCGGTAGTGCTCCCCGGCGACGCGGATCATCCCGCGTCGGTCGGTGCCCCAGACCTCCCGGATGACCTGGATCGCCTCGTCGAGCGCGTCGACCGCCGCGCCGGGGGAGAGTCGCCGCCCGCCGGCCGCCTCGATCGCGTCCCAGAACGCGCCCGCGCCCAACCCCAGCTCGACCCGGCCGCCGGTGAGCAGGTCCAGGCTGGCCACGCTGCGGGCGAGCACCACCGGTTGGCGCAGCGGCAGGTTGAGCACGTTGCCGGCCAGTCCGATCCGGTCGGTGGCGGCGGCCACGTACGACATCAGCGTCCACGTGTCCAGGAAACCCGGCTGGTAGGGGTGGTCCTGGAAGGTGACCAGGTCCAGCCCGACCTGCTCGCAGAGCGAGGCGAGGGCCACCACCTGGTCCGGCCGTCCGGCGGTGGGGGTGAGGAAGCCGCCGAAGGCCAGCTCGTGTCCGTGCTCGGTCATCCGTGCCGCTCCTCGTGCGATCTTGCCGGTCCCGCCCACGGTAGCCCGGGGCCGGGGCGTCCGGGCGGGGCGTCCGGATCCGGCCCGGACGTCCCGCTACCACGTCGCCGCGTGCCGCGTGCCCGGTCGCCCGCCTGGGTGACGAACATCCCAAGAAGTGGGCGATCGCCCGGATTCGTCCTTAGCGTCGGTGGCGTCCGCAGTCGTGGACACCACGGGCCGGTAACGCCTAATCCCGCCGCCGGCCCGGCGGTAACCGAACCTCGGCGGGAGCGGGGGACCCAACGTTCCTCGGTGCACGTCACCTCGGGGTGAAGCCGCCAGCGGCGGCCGGGCTCCTCGGCCCGAACCCGACAGCTCACCTCGTCGGCGTGGAGGAATCCCCATGGCAACTGCATACGCAGCCCGTCGTACCGCCGTCGGTGTGGTCCTGGCCGGCGCCGCGGTCCTGTTCGCTCCGGCCGTCCCGGCGAGCGCCTCCGGTGTCAACTGGGACGCCGTCGCGCGGTGCGAGTCCGGCGGCAACTGGCACATCAACACCGGCAACGGCTACTACGGCGGGCTCCAGTTCTCGCGCGGCACCTGGAGCGGCCACGGCGGGAAGAAGTACGCCGCCCGGGCGGACCTGGCCAGCCGGTCGGAGCAGATCGCCGTCGCCGAGCGGGTCCTGGACGGGCAGGGCATCGGCGCCTGGCCGGTCTGTGGCCGCAAGGGCGGATCGGGCTCGTCCCCGAAGAAGGCGGCCGACCGTGCCGCGCCGAGGAAGGCGGACCGTCCCGCGCCGAGGAAGGCCACCGACCGGCCCACCACGACGAGGTCCACTGTGGGCCGACCGGCCGGGCGGGGCGGCGCCGGCACCTACCGGGTGCGCTCCGGCGACACGCTCTCCGGCATCGCCGTCGCGGCGCACGTCGCCGGGGGTTGGCGGGCGCTGCACGAGCGCAACCGCGCTGTCGTCGGCGACGATCCGGGCCTGATCTTCCCGGGTCAGCGACTGCGCCTGCGCTGAGCCGCCGAACGCCCGGCCGGGGCTCCGGCCGGGCGTTCGCGGTCGCGCGACACGCCGGACGCGCGGCGCCCGACCTGCTCGCTTGCGGGCGGGGCCGGCCGGTGACCGTGCTCCGTCGGTGCCGGTTGCTATGGTCACGATGCTCGGCTAAGACGTGAAGAAAGCGCGGATATGACCATCGACCCGTTCTCGGCCGCCGCGAGCCTCGACGAGCTCCTGAGCCGGACGCAGCAGGCGCTCGCGGCGATGCGGTCCCGGGCCGGCGTGCACCCCGACGGCGAGCCGGGCGAGTTGCTCCGGGCCGAGGGCGCCGCGGCCGACGGCCGCGTCCGGGCGGTCGCCGTCCAGGGTGGCCGACTGGACTCGGTCGCCGTCGACCCGGACCTGGCCGGCGAGCCGCTGGAGGTCCTCTGCGGACACGTCGTCGCCGCCGTCAACGCCGCGCTGGCCGAGCTGGACGCCCGGGTCAGCGACTCGGCCCGGGCCGACGCCGACGCCCTGGCGGCCCGCCTCGGCGGCCTGCCCGACCAGGCGGAGCTGTTCAGCCGCGCGATGCACGAGGTGGCCGCGCGGATCCCACGTGACCGGGGCGCCGCGTCCCGGGCCGGCCGCCCGGCCTGACCGGCCTGCCGACGCGACGAAGCGGCCGGCCGCCCGGAGGACGACGACCGGCCGCTCGCCCTACGGTCAGCTCAGGGTGACCGCGGTGTCGTCGACGACGAAGGACGTCTGCAGGGAGCTGTCCTCCACGCCGCTGAACGAGATGGTCGCCGTGGTGCCGGCCAGCGACGAGACGTCGAAGGATCGCTGCACGTAGCCGGTGGCCTTGTTCAGGTTGGAGTAGGTCGCCAGCGTGGTGCTGCCGGCCTTGACGGTGAGCTTGTCGTACGCGGTGGTCGTGGTCGACTCCGCGCTGTCGATGTGCAGCCAGAAGCTCAGCGTCGCGCGGCAGCCGGCCGGAACGGTCACCGACTGGCTCAGGGTGTCGGTGTGCGACGAGCCGTAGCCGTCGAGCCACGCCTTGTACGAGCCGCCGTGCGCGGCCTGGCCGCTGTCCGTGGTGATGACGCCGGACGAGGCGGTCCAGTTCACGGTGCCCGACTCGAAGCCGGGGTTGGCCAGCTTGTTGCCGGAGCAGCCGCCCGACGGCGGGGTGGTCGTGGTGGTCGGCGTCGGCGTCGGGGTGCCGCCGGCGCACGTCGGGTCACCGGACTGGGCCGGCACGCTGACCGCGTTCCAGGCCGCCTTGACCGCGTCGAACTCGGCGCAGCTGCCCGGGTAGAGGTTCTTCGCGGCCTGCAGCGTCCAGGTGCGGTACTTCAGGTACGACGAGGACGAGGTCTTCAGCAGCATCGCGTTGTACATGATCTTGATGGCCTTCTGGATCCCCAGGCCGGTCACGCTGCTGCCGTTGCAGGTCGAGCTGGACGGCTGCCCGTTGGTCGGGCTGCTGCCGTTGGCCAGCAGGTAGAACCAGTGGTTGCCGGGGCCGGCGGAGGCGTGCACCTCGCCGCCCGGGACGCTGCTGGAGTAGCAGTTCGGGTCGCCGAGCGCGGACGGGTTGTACATGTTGCGGATCGGGCCGGAGCCGACCAGGTTGATCTTCTCGCCGACCAGGAAGTCCGGCGCGTCGTAGCTGGACGGCTCGTTGGCGAACCACTCGGTGGCCGCGCCGAACGTGTCCGCCACGAACTCCTGGGTGCCGCCGCCGGAGATGCCGCCCGGGGTGTGGTCGTCGATGCCGTGGCCGATCTCGTGCGCCACCACGTCGAGCGAGCCGATCCACTGCCCGGCGGTGTTCTTGCCGATCTGCACCTGGGTGCCGTCGTAGTAGGCGTTCTGGTCGTTCAGGCCCACCCGGATCGGCCAGTAGCCGCCGTTGCCGTCGGCGCCGTTGCGGCCCAGCCACTGGCTGAGCATCTTGTGCTCGGTCTGCGCGGCGAACAGCGCGTCGACGCAGCCGGTCTCCTTGTTGGTGGCGGTGCCGTTGCCCCAGGCGTCGTCGGAGCCGCTGAACGTGGTGTTGTTCGCCGCGTCCTGGCAGCTCAGATTCGTGACGGTCGGGTCCTTCATGGAGTACGTGGTGCCCGACTTGGTGGTGTTGAGCGAGAGCGGACTCGGGCCGTTCCAGGCGCCGGTGCCGGTGCCGTGCACGATGTGCTCCTGCGTGCGCAGCACCGCCCCGGTGCGGGCGTCGACGTCGACGGTCAGGCGGCTCGGGCCCTCGGCGTCCGTGCCGCGCACGGTGGTCTCCCAGGCCAGCGTCGGGCTGGCGCCGAGCGTGTAGACGACGAGTGTGGTGCCCTCGACCGAGCTGACGGTCCGGAGCTGGGCGCGCGCCTTCTTCGCGCCCGCGGCCGGGGTCAGCGTGGGGGTGGTGGCGAGGGCGCCGATGGGCCGCTGCTGGGCGACGGAGGCGTACTTCAGGTTGCCGGCGGCGTCGGTGGCCAGCACGAAGTCGCCGCCGACCACCGGCAGGCCCTTGTAGGTGCGCTCGTAGGGCACGTACTGGGTGCCCTCGGAGGAGATGACCGGCTTCTGGACGAAGGCGTCGTCGGAACCGGCCTGGAGGTAGGCGGGGCGGTTCGCGACCAGCGCGCGGGCCGAGTCGGCGGCGGCCGCGCGGGCCTGCGCCGGGTTGGGGGCGGCGGGGCCCGGTGGGGCGGCCTGCACGGCTGCGGCGGTGCCGGCGGCGATCACGCCGGCCGCGACCGCGCCGGAGAGCGCGGCGAGGCGAGGTGAGAGCTTCACGAGGGTTCGCTCCTGTTCTGAGGCGCGCAGCACGGAGCCCGGTGGGGACGGGCGGCGCGGTGATGCGAGGCGGGGTGACGGTCGGTCACCGGAGCTGCCGGCGTGGCTCCGGGTCGACAGATCGACCGTCCGGGTCGCCGGGGGTCGACGACTCGTGGGTGCACGATCACACGCCGCCGGAGCCGGGATCAATGGGTGACCGGGGCAACCGACTTCCGCCGGACACCCGGCGGTAGGCCGGAATTCAGGAAGCCATGATCTTCAATAGCCCCTGATCAGGCCGAATATCGTCCGCAGTGGATGGATGCGGAGGCGTCATGCGTCTTTTGCCGTGGTGTGCGGATGGCGCACATAGGTTCGATCGTCCCCGGGGTCAGCGCGGTCCCCGGCTGCGCGTCGGCGATCCGGTCGGCGACGGCGACGGCGACGACGTCGGACGCGCGGTCGGCCGGCCGGTCGGGCGCGGGCTCGGACTCGACGGCGTCGGGCGGGGCGTCGCCGACGCCGACGCCGACGGGCTCGGCGCGGAGGTGGTCGGGGCCGGCGTCGACGGGGAGGGCTCCGGAGCATCCCCCGGGAAGCTCGGCTCCCGGAACCGGTACCGGTCCGGGTCGAGCTTCATCGCCTCGGTGGCCCGGGACATGAACTGCCGCCAGATCGGCGCGGCCCCGGTCGAGCCGTACACCTCGTAGCTGCCGCCCCGGGTCCGCAACGGCTTGCCGTCGGTGGTGCCCAGCCAGACGGCCGAGGCCAACGCGCCGGTCCAGCCGACCATCCAGGTGTGCACGTTCTGCGTGGTGCTCTGCCCCGCCTGCCAGGTGCCGGTCTTGCCGGCGGAGTCCCACCCGTTGTCCAGTCGGGCCGCCCGGACCCGACGCAACGTCCAGTCGAGCTGGTCGATCGCCTCCCGGTCCAGGCCGAGGTCGGTCTGGCGCACCTGCTCCGTCCACACCTCCTCGTCGCCCTTGGTCACCGAGCGGACGAAGTGGGCGTCGGCCCGCTTGCCGCCGGCGGCGAAGGTGGCCATCCCGTTGGCGTGGTCCTGCACCGTGATGCCGTACTGGCCGATGCCGACCTCGGTGGAGAACCGCTTCGCCACCTGGTCGGCCGGGTCGCCGCGCAGGTCGACGCGCTGCGGCTGCGGGTTGCCGCGCACGGTCTCCCACATCGACTCGACGCCGGCCCGCCGGGCCATGTCGATCACCCGGGCGGTGCCCAGCTTCTCGGTCAGCTCGAAGTAGGTGACGTTCAGCGAGGCGACGGTGGCCTCCCAGAGCGCGCAGTCCGGTTGGCAGGGCGCGTGCTCGGCGTTGCGGATCGGCCCGGCCGCGCTGCCCCGGGTGCGACCCGAGGCGGGGAACTCCTTGGTGTCCGGCGAGTCGAACCGCTGCTTCACCGAGATGCCGTCCCGCACGGCGGCGGCCAGGTCGTAGACCTTGAACGAGGAGCCCGGCGGGTGCTGCCCGAACCCGCGCGCCTGGCCCTTCTCGTCGTAGTACCAGCCCGCGTAGTCGGCGCCGGAGCCCCGGTCACCGCCGTAGTAGCCGAGCACCCGTCCGGTGCCCGGCTCCACCGCCACCAGCGCCGCCTGCCAGTTCTTCGGCTGCCCCCGCACCGCCTCCGGCGCGCTGTCCCGGCGGATGTCCGCCGACGCCTCCGCCGCGTCCTGCACCCGCTTGTCGACGGTGGTGACGATCCGGTAGCCACCGTCACGGATCACCTCGTCCGGCTTGCCCCGGAACGGCTCCGTCCGCCGCAGCTCGGCCAGCACGTGGTTGACCACCAGCCCGGTCGGTCGGTCCAGGTCGGACCGGCCGGCGTCCGGGTCGACCGGGCGCACCGTGTCCGGGTACGCGAGATCCGCCGCCTGCCGCGGCGTGAGATAGCCGAGCTTCACCATGCCGTCCCGGATGTAGTTCCACCGGTCGATCGAGTTCTGCTTCGCGGTCGCGTTGCGGGCCGGGTCGTAGCCCGGCGTGCCCTGCGGATCGGTCGGGTCCGCCTCCGGCTGCTTCACCATCGCGCACAACACCATCGCCTCGGCCTGGGTGAGCTGCTGCGCCGCCGGCGCGTCCCGGCGCACGGTCTTGCCGAAGAACGTCTGCGCGGCCGCCTCGATCCCGTACGCGCCCCGACCGAACGGCACCGTGTTCAGGTAGAAACCGAGGATCTCCTCCTTGCTGTACGTGTCGTCGAGCTTCCAGGCGATCACGGCCTCGCGCAGCTTCCGCGAGTAGGTCACCCCCCGCAGGTCCGCGGCGACCCGCGCGTACTGCTGGGTGAGGGTGGAGGCGCCCTGCCGCTGCCCGCCGGTGACGTTGGCCCAGGCCGCCCGGAGCACGCCCTTGACGTCGATGCCCTGGTTGGTCCAGAACGTGCGGTCCTCGGCGGCCACGATGGCCTGCTTGGCCGAGTCGTTCATCTCGTCGTACGGGACGATGGTGCGGTTCTGCGCGCCGAGCTTCGCCATCGGCGTGCGCCCGTCGGCGTAGAAGACGGTGGTCGACTCCGGCAGCTTCAGGTCGGTGGGCGTGGGGACGCTGTCGAAGTAGTAACCGCCTGCGACCAGGCCGCATCCGGCCAGCAGGGTGCAGATCGCCAGGAAGACCGCCACCCGCCGTCGTCGGCGTCCCGGCCGGGCCGGTGTGGCGCCGCCAGGTCCCCGGACCTCTCCGTTGTGCCGCACGCGACGCCTCCGAACTGATCGGCCGAATCGTGTCCCTGCCCGGCTCGCAGGCTAACCGAGCTGCGCCGACGGCACCGGCCTGCGGGCGTCGACCGGTGTGACGGCGGCCCGTCGCGGGACCGCGCGCCGGGCGGCACGGCGACGCGCGGGTCGGGGCGGCACGCCGCCGCCCCGACCCGCTCCGCCGGTCAGTGCGTCGCCCGTCCCGCCGCGCGGCCGTTGCGCCCCCGCCGGCCGATCCGGCGTACCGGCCAGCGGTCGTTGCCGCCCGGATGCGCCGGTGTCGGCCGCCACATCGACCGCAGTTCGGTGCCGTCCGGCGCCGGGAAGATCCCCCGGTCGAGATAGCCGAGCCGGCGCAGCAACGACCCGTACGGCTCGTCGTCCACCTGCGCGTACGTGGGCAGGCTCAGCGTGTCCATCCGGCGTTGCGCGCCGGCGAGCGCCTCCGCCGCCCCACCACCGGGCGCGGCGAGCAGCGCCAGGTGGTTGTGCGGCTCGACCGGCCGCCGCGCGGCCAGCTCGTCGTCGAGCCGGCGGAACCGGTCCACGTCCGGGCCGGCGGCCGCGCCGAGGCGGTCGACGTACCGGCGGGGCGGGGGGATCGGGCGGTAGCGGTGGAACCACACCGTGGCGGCGGTGCCGTCGGGCAGCAGGAACGCGTCGCCGAAGAGCAACGCGTGTTCGGTCCAGATCCGCGCCACGGCGGCGAGGACGGCGGAGCGGCGCGGCGCGTCGGGGACGAGCCACGCCGCCAGGGCGGTGGGGGAGAGGGCCTCGGCGACGAGGTCGGCGATCCGGCCGACGTCGCACCATCTGGCCCGGATGACGGGCATTGCTCCGGTCATGGTGGAACTCCTGGTCACCAGTGTGATCGAGGAAGGATGCCGGGCGCCGGAGTGTGGTCGACGGCGCCGCCGCGCGCGGTCGCGCGGCCCCGGGCGCGCACGCCCGGTCACCGGATCGAGGGTGTTGCCGGTGCGTGCCGGTCAGGCCGGGCGGGTGCCCGGACGCGACGAACGGGACGCCGGCAGGCGGTCGGCGGCCGGATGTCCGGACGGGTCGGCCAGGGGCGGGCAGGCCCAGACGGCGGCGTCGGCGTCCGCCGGGTCGCCGTGCCCGGCGCCGCCGGGGTGCACCGCGCCGTCCGGCGGCAGCGGCACGACCGGTGTCGGCGCGAGCTCGACCGGACCGGGCCGGGCGACGGTCGCCGCCGCGGAGCGGGCCGGAACCATGACGACGGTCGCGCCGCCGGGAGCAGCGGCCGGTGCCGCGACCCGGACGGCCATCGGCCCGCCCCGCCCGGCTCCGGGGGCCCGGCCGGGCGGAGCCGTCGCCGTGCCGGCCGGCGCGCCGGCGTCCGGTGGTCGTGCCCCCGGTGCCCCGGGCGCCCCGGGAGCGGCGGGCGGGGACGCGGGCGCCGACGGCGCGGGGGGATCGAGCAGGTCGGTGATCGGGTCGAGCGGGGCGAGCACCGGGTCCAGCGGTCGCAGCACCGGCTCCAGCACACGCCGGACCGGACCGAGGACCGGGCGCAGCGGGCGGACCACGGGGGCGAGCGCGTCGGCGACCGGCGGGAGCACGTCCGCCGCCACCGGGTCGGTGACCGGGCGCAACGCGTCCGCGACCGGGGTGAGCACGCGGGCCCGCACCGGCTCGGTGACCGGACGCAGGGCGTCCGCGACGGGGTCGAGCACCCGGTCCGGCGCGGGTTCGAGGCCCGGACCCGGAGCGCCGGCGGTCGGGGGGCGCGCCCGGTCGCGCGCCGGGTCCACCCGCGGGCGCGGCGCCCCGCGCACCGGACGGGCGCGCGCCGGTCGGTCGGCCGCCGGCCGGACCGCGGGCGACGTGGTCCGAGCCATCGGCGGCGGTGGCGGCCCGGGCGCCGGTGGCGGTGCCGCCGGATCGGTCGCCCGGACCTCGTCGGATCCGGACGGTGACACGCCCAGCACCGGACCCAGCGCGCCGGTGAGCAACCGGACGACGCCGGGCGGCGACGCGGGCGGTGGGCGCTCGGCGGCGTGGGCGGCGCCGGCGGCGGCGACCTCGTGCGCCGCCCAGACCGCGACGACGCCGCCGAGCAGCAGGCCGAGGCGCAGCGCCCAGCGTGCCGGCGGCCCGACCCGTCGCGTCATCCCCGCACCCCCGGGACCCGCGTGCAGCGACGCCGGTCACTGCCCGAACTCTACCGAACGTGGCGGTCCGGGCACAGCATGCCGCTGATCGGTTTCGGGCGCGTCCACCACCGACAGGCGTGGCGCGCGGCCGGTCCGGGTACCACCGTCGGCATGAGTACGAGCACGGCGGACCGCGCCGACACCGACACCGTGGCCGCCCCCGCCGGCGTGGTGGCGGTCGTCGCCCACCGGAAGAAGACGTTCGGCGGCGGCCTCGACGAGCTGCGCGCCCGGCTGGCCACCGCCGGCGTCGGGCGGCTGATCTGGCACGAGGTGCCGAAAAGCCGTAAGGCCCCGAAGCGGGTCCGCGCGGCGCTCGACGAGGGCGCCGACCTGGTGCTGGTCTGGGGCGGGGACGGCATGGTGCAGCGGTGCGCCGACACGCTGGCCGGCACCGGCGTGCCGATGGGCATCCTGCCCGCCGGCACCGCCAACCTCTTCGCCGCCAACCTCGGCATCCCCGCCGACCTGCCGGAGGCGGTGCGCATCGCGCTGCACGGCCGGCGGCGCCGGCTGGACCTGGGCCGGCTCAACGGGGAGCACTTCGCGGTGATGGCCGGCGCCGGCTTCGACGGCGACCTGATCCGCGACGCCGACCGCAAGCTCAAGGGCCGGTTCGGCCGGGTGGCGTACGTCTGGACCGCGCTGCGGCACGTGCGCGGCGAGTGCGTCCGCACCCGGATCCGGGTCGACGGCGCGGACTGGTTCGACGGCGAGGCGAGCTGCGTGCTGTTCGGCAACGTCGGCACCATCACCGGCGGCATTCCGGCCTTCGACGACGCCCGGCCCGACGACGGGGTGCTCGAGGTCGGCGTCGCCACCGCCAGCGGCGCCGTGGACTGGGCGCGCACGTTGGGCCGGATGGCCGCCGGCCGCTCCGACGACTCACCGTTCGTGCGGATCACCCGGGGCCGCAAGATCCGGGTCCGGTTCGCCGCGCCGAAGACGTACGAGCTGGACGGCGGCGCGCGGGGCACGGCGAAACGGCTGAAGGTCACGGTGGTCCCGGGCGGATTGACGGTCTGCTGCCCCGACCCGGTGGACTGACCCGGCCGGCGCCGGGCCGGACGCGCCGGGCAGGATGCGGGCATGCGCGACGACGTACGCGACTACCTCGCCGACCTGGTGCGGCGCTCCCGGGACGTGCTCGGCGACGACCTGGTCGGGGCGTACGCGGCCGGTTCGGTCGGGTTGGGCGCCTACCAGCCGGGCCGCAGCGACGTGGACGTGGCGCTGCTGGTCGCCGCGTCGCCGGCCGGGGCCGCCCGGCGGGCGCTGGTGGACCGGCTGCGGCACGAGGCGCTGCCCTGCCCGGCGCGTGGCCTGGAGCTGGTCGTCTACCGCCGCGACGTGGCCGCCTCCGGCACGCCGGAGCCCGGCTTCGAGGTGGAGCTGAACACCGGCGCCACCATGCCGTTCCGGGCCACCTACGACCCGGCCGACCGGCCCGCCGCCGACGGGCGGTTCTGGTACGCGCTCGACCGCAGCATCCTGCGTCAGTCCGGCCTGACCCTGCTGGGCCCGCCCGCCGCCGAGGTCTTCGCCGACCCGCCGCCGGCCGCGCTGCGGGCGCTGCTCGTCGACGCGCTGCGCTGGTGGCTGGCGCTGCCCACGCCGCCCGGGGACGCGCCCGCGCCGGGGGCCGAGGACGCGGTGCTCGGGGCCTGTCGCGCGCTGGTGCGCTGCCGCGACGGCGTCTGGCTGGGCAAGGTCGACGCCGGCCTGCGGGTGGCGGGCGACGACCCGGACGCAGCGCTGATCCGGGCCTGCGTCGCCGCCCGCCGGGGCGGCCCGCCCCCGTCCGGCCCGGCGGCCCGCGCGTTCCAGCGACGGGTGCTGGCGCAGCTGGAGAGTGGCTGACGAAATTCGATGTCGCCCGGGCCCGCCGGGTGGCTAGGGTCGGACGATGATCGAGGTGCGCGACCTCGCCAAGCACTTCCGGGTGCACCGGCGGCAGCCCGGCCTGGCGGCGTCGCTGCGATCCCTGGTCCACCGCGAGCACGTCACCGTCCGCGCGGTCGACGGGGTCGGCTTCACCATCCCCGCCGGTGAGGTGGTCGGCTTCCTCGGCCCCAACGGCGCCGGCAAGACCACCACGCTGAAGTGCCTCACCGGCCTGCTGCACCCCAGCGCCGGCACGGTCCGGGTGCTGGGGCACACCCCGCACCGCCGGGAGGCGGCGTTCCTGCGCCGCGTCTCGCTGGTGATGGGCCAGCGCAACGGCCTGTTCTGGGATCTGCCGGCGGCCGACGCGTTCGAGGTCAACCGGGCCGTCTACGGCCTCGCCGAGGGGCCGTACCGGGCCGCGCTCGACGAGCTGGTCGACCTGCTCGGCCTCGCCCCGCTGCTCGGTCGGCAGGTGCGCGTGCTGAGCCTCGGCGAGCGGATGCGCTGCGAGCTGGCCGGGGCGTTGCTGCACCGCCCGGACGTGCTCTTCCTCGACGAGCCGACCCTCGGCCTCGACGTCAACGGGCAGGCCGCGGTCCGCGCCTTCCTGCGCGACTACAACGCCCGCCACGGCGCGACCGTGCTGCTGACCAGCCACTACATGGGCGACGTGACCGCGCTGGCCCGCCGGGTGCTGGTCATCGACCGGGGCGCCCTGCGGTTCGACGGCGACCTCGCCGCGCTGGTCGAGGCGCACTCGCCGCACCGGCTGGTCCGGGTCACGCTGCGCGAGCCCGCCCCCGCCGGCGCCTGGGCCGGGCTCGGCGAGCCGGTCGACGTCGACGGCGCGGTCGTCACGCTGGCGGTGCCCCGGGCCGAGACGGCGGCGGTCGCCGCCCGACTGCTGGCCACCCTGCCGGTCGACGACGTGGCGATCGGGGACCCGCCGGTCGAGGAGATCATCCGGGCGGTCTTCGCCGGTGCGTGACACCCTCACCGCCTACCGGGCGCTGGCGCGCGGCGGCACGCTGGTGGCCGTCACCTACCGGGGGCGGCTGGTGCTGCGCGTGCTCACCGGCTTCTTCCCGCTGCTCATGATGGCGGTCTGGCTGACCGTGGTCGCCGAGGCGGGCCCGCCGGCCGGCTGGACCAGCGCCGACTTCCTCGCCTACTACGCGGCCGCGACGCTGATGGCGAACCTCTCCGGCGACCACGTGATCTGGCAGTGGGACGCCGACCTGCGCAGCGGCGACCTGTCGCTGCGGCTGCTGCGCCCGCTGCACCCGTTCCACCAGTACGCCGCCGCCGACCTCGGGCAGCGCCTGGTCACCCTGGTGGCGCTCGCGCCGGCCCTGGCGCTGGCCGCGGTGCTCAGCCCCGACCTGGACTACCCGGTCACCCCGGCCCGACTGGCCGCCGTCGCGGCCGCGACGGCGCTGGCGTACGCGTTGGGTCTGCTGACCGCGTCCACGTTCGCGTTGCTCGGCTTCTGGAGCACCCAGACCGCGAACGTGTGGCTGCTCTGGTGGGGGCTCGGCTCGTTCGCCTCCGGCTGGGTCGCCCCGCTGGAGCTGCTGCCGCCGTGGCTGCGCACCGCCGCGGTGGTGCTGCCCTTCCGCAGCATGATGGGCTTTCCGGTGGAGCTGGTGACCGGCCGGCTGGACGGTGGTGAGACCGCGCTCGGTTTCGCCGTCGGTCTCGGCTGGCTCGGGGTGTTCGCGCTGCTCTACCGGATCGGCTGGCGTCGGGCCGTACGCCGGCACCAGGCGGTGGCCGGGTGATCCGCCGGCAGCTGCGGGTGCTGCGGATCTGCTGGCGCGCGGCGGTCGCCGCCGACCTGGAGTACCGGTTGCAGTTCCTCTCCGCCGCCGCGTTGAGCGCGTTCTGGATGGTGTGGGCCGTGGCCGGGGCCTCGGTCTACTTCCGCTTCGCCGGGTCCGTGGCCGGTTGGACGCACGGCGAGGTGCTGGTCGTCATCGGCCTGTTCTTCACGCTCAACGGCCTGCGCCAGACGCTGCTGCAACCCAACCTGGAACTGATGAGCGACCACGTCCGCCGCGGCACCCTCGACTTCCTGCTCACCAAGCCGTTCGACGCCCAACTGCTGGTGAGCCTCGGACGGGTGCGGGTGACCAACCTGCTCGACCCGGCGCTGGGCCTGGTGCTCGTCACGGTGGGCGTGGTGCTGTCCGGGCGCGGGGTCTCGCCGGGCCGGCTGGCCGCCTTCCTGCTGCTGTTGGGCTGCGCCGCGGTGCTGCTGTACGCGCTGACCGTGCTGCTGATGGCGGCGACCGTGGTGCTGGTGGCGGCGGAGGACCTGGACCGGGTCTCGTTCGCCTTCGTCGAACTGTCCCGCTTCCCGGTCGACCTCTACCGCGACCCGGCCCGCACGCTGCTCACCGTCGTCCCGGTCGCGTTCCTCACCACGTACCCGGGTGCGGCCCTGCTGGGCCGGCTCGACGCCCGGATGCTGCCGGTCGCGGTGGCGGTGGCCGCCGGCGCGGTGGTGGTGGCCACCGGGGCGTGGCGGCGGGCGCTGCGGTCGTACGCCGGGGCGGGCGGCTGACCGGCGCGCCGCCGGGCCGCCCCCGCCGGTGACTAGGGTGGGCGGGGGAGGTGCGGTGATCATGGAGCTGAGCGCGGAGATCCGGGCCGGGCTGGAGTCGGTGGTGCCCGGCGGGGTGGCGACCCGGGCGGCGGACCGGCTGCGGCTGGCCCACGACGCGTCGCACTACCTGCTGCACCCCGGCGCGGTGGTCACCCCGACCGACGCCGGCCAGGTCGCCGCGCTGCTCGCGCAGAGCCGGCGCGGCGGCCTCCCGCTGACCTTCCGCTCCGGCGGCACCAGCCTCAGCGGCCAGGCGGTCACCGACCGGCTGCTGGTCGACGTCCGCCGGCACTTCCGCGACCTGACCGTGCTCGACGACGGGCGGCGGGTCCGGGTGCAGCCCGGCGTGGTGCTGCGCCAGGTCAACGCGCGGCTCGCGCCGTACGGCCGCAAGCTCGGCCCGGACCCGGCCAGCGAGTCCGCGTGCACCGTCGGCGGCGTGGTCGCCAACAACTCCAGCGGCATGACCTGCGGCACCGAGTTCAACACCTACCGGACGCTGGAGTCGCTGGTGCTGGTGCTGCCCAGCGGCACCGTGCTGGACACCGGCGCCCCGGACGCCGACGCCCGGCTGCGCGCCGCCGAGCCGGACCTGCACGCCGGGCTGCTGCGGCTGCGCGAGCGGGTGCGCGGCAACCCCGACTCGGTCCGCCGGGTCCGCGCCCAGTACGCCATGAAGAACACCATGGGGTACGGCGTGAACGCGTTCCTCGACCACGACGACCCGGTCGACCTGCTCACCCGGCTGGTGGTGGGCAGCGAGGGCACGCTCGCGTTCGTCGCGTCGGCCACGTTCCGCACCGTACCGGTGCAGCGGCACGCCGCGACCGGTCTGCTGGTCTTCGACTCGCTCGGCGCGGCGATGGCCACCATGCCGGAGCTGGTGGCCGCCGGGCCGGCGGCGGTCGAGCTGCTCGACGCCGCCGCGCTGCGGGTCGCCCAGCGGGACCCGCAGGCGGACGCCGCGCTGCGCGGCCTGGCCGTGCGCGGGCACGCCGCGTTGCTGGTCGAGTGGCAGGAGTCCGACCCGGAGGCGCTGGCCGGGCGGGTCGCCGCCGCCGAGCCGGTGCTGGCCGGCCTACCGCTGACCGCCCCGGCCCGGCTCAGCGGTGAGCCCGCCGCCCGCGCCGCGCTCTGGCACATCCGCAAGGGTCTCTACGCCGCGGTGGCCGGCGCCCGCCCGTCCGGGACCACCGCGCTGCTGGAGGACGTCGCCGTGCCGGTCGAGGCCCTCGCGGGCACCTGCGCCGCGTTGGCCGAGCTGTTCGACCGGCACCGCTACGCCGACAGCGTGATCTTCGGCCACGCCAAGGACGGCAACCTGCACTTCATGCTCAACGAGCGGTTCGCCGACGGCGAGGCCCCCACCCGCTACGCCGACTTCACCGAGGAGATGGTCGACCTGGTCCTCGGCCACGGCGGCACGCTGAAGGCCGAGCACGGCACCGGCCGGGTGATGGCCCCCTACGTGCGCCGCCAGTTCGGCGACGAGCTGTACGACGTGATGCGGCAGGTGAAGACGCTCTGCGACCCGGACGGCGTACTCAACCCCGGCGTGCTGCTCAGCGACGACCCGGAGATCCACCTGCGGCACCTGAAGACCGTGCCGACGGTGGAGGAGGAGGTGGACCGGTGCGTCGAGTGCGGCTACTGCGAGCCGGTCTGCCCCAGCCGCGACCTCACCACCACGCCCCGACAGCGGATCGTGCTGCGCCGCGAGATCGCCGCCGCCGAGGCCGCCGGCGACCGGGCGCTGGCCCGGGAGCTGACCGACGCGTACGACTACGACGCGGTGCAGACCTGCGCCGTGGACGGCATGTGCGCCACCGCCTGCCCGGTCCTGATCAACACGGGTGACCTGGTCAAGCGGCTGCGCGCCGAGGAGCACGGGCGGGCCACGCGCGCCGGCTGGCGGGGCGCGGCCCGACGCTGGGACGCCACCACCCGGGGCATGGCCCGGGGGCTGGACCTGGCCGGCGCGCTGCCGCCCGCGCTGCCCGAGGCGGCCACCCGGGCCGCCCGCGCCGTGCTCGGCGCCGACCGGGTGCCGCAGTGGCGGCGGGACCTGCCGCGCGGCGGCGAGCCCCGCCGCCCCCGGCCGGCGGACGAACCGGACGCCGTCTTCGTGCCGTCCTGCCTCGGCACGCTCTTCGCCCCCGCCGAGGGCGGCGTCGGCGTGGCCGCCGCGCTGCTCACGCTCGCCGAGCGGGCCGGCGTCGGCCTGCTCGTGCCGGACGGGATCGGCGACCTCTGCTGCGGCACCCCTGGTCGTCCAAGGGCCTCACCGACGGCTACCGCGCGCTGCGCGACCGGGTCCCGCCGGTGCTGCGCGCGGCCAGCCGCGACGGGACGCTGCCGGTGGTCAGCGACGCCGCCTCCTGCACCGAGGGCTTCGACCGGCTGCTCGCCGACGCCGGGGACCTGCGGGTGGTCGACGCCGTCGCCTACACCGCCACGGTGCTGCTGCCCCGGCTGACCGTGCGCCGCCGGCTGGGCTCGCTCGCGCTGCACCCGACCTGCTCGTCCACCCGGCTCGGCCTGGACGACGCGCTGCTCACGGTGGCCCGCGCGGTCGCCGACGAGGTGGTGGTCCCGGACGGCTGGCAGTGTTGCGGCTTCGCCGGCGACCGGGGCCTGCTGCACCCGGAGCTGACCGCGTCGGCCACCCGCGCCGAGGCCGCCGCCGTCACCGCGCGCCCCTTCGACGGGTACGCCTCGGTGAACCGCACCTGCGAGATCGGGCTGGCCCGGGCCACCGGGCAGCCGTACCGGCACCTGCTGGAGCTGCTGGCCGAGGTGACCGCCTGATGGGGCGCAGCTGGTGGCTCGCCGGCCTGATGCTCGTCGTCGGCGTGCTGGTGGGCGTCGCCCAGGAGGGTGTGGCGCCGTCGGTGCTGGGCTTCGCGGGCTTCGCCGTCCTGGCGGTGCTCTTCTCGCCGCTGGCCTTCCCCCGGTCGCTGAGCGCCGCGGAGGCACGCCGTCGCAGCGCGCGCGACGGCCGCCCGGTCGTCCACTGGCGTCCCGGCTGCACCTACTGCCTCCGGTTGCGCCTGCGACTGGGCCGGCACGCGGGGCGGGCGCACTGGGTGGACATCTGGCGCGACCCGGAGGCAGCGGCGGCGGTCCGGGCGGTCACCGGCGGCGACGAGACCGTCCCGACGGTGGTCCTGCCGGACCAGGCCGTGGTGAACCCCGACCCGGCCTGGCTGCGCGCGCGGCTCCGGGCCTGACGGCGGGGCCGGCCGGTGCCCGACGGCCGGGTCAGAGCGGGCGGGTCAGCTCCGCGACCAGGTCGGCGGCCGGCGCCGCCCGGGCACCGCGCCAGCCGGTGCCGGCCCACAGGTGCAGCCGGTCGGCGTCACCGGCCCCGGCGGCGGCGACCCGCAACGGCCGGGTCAGGTGGTGCAGCGCCGGATAGCCGAGCGGGGCCGCCGCGTCGTGCCGCTCGACGAAGCGGTTGCGCAGCGCCCGCGCGGGACGGCCGGTGAACGCGCGGGTGACCACGGTCCGGTCCCGGGCCGGGTCGACGAGCGCGTCCCGGTGGGTCCGCCCGGTGCCGCTCTCGTCCGCCAGCAGCAACAGCGTGCCGACCAGCACCCCGACCGCGCCGGCGGCGAGCGCGTCGGCGACGTCCCGCCCGCCGCCCACCCCGCCCGCGGCGAGGACCGGCAGCCCGGTGCGCCCGGCCACCTGCCGGACCAGGTCCGGCAGCGGACGCGGCGCGGGTGGGGCCGCCGGGGTGAACGTGCCGAGGTGTCCGCCGGCCGCCCCGCTCTGCGCCACCAGCCCGTCCACCCCGAGGTTGGCCGCGACCGCCGCCTCCTCCGGCCCGGTCACGGTGACCAGCACCCGGCTGCCGGCCCGGCGCAGGTCCCGGACCACGGCCGCCGGGGGTGGGCCGAACGTGAAGCTGACCACCGGCACCGGTTCGCGGCGCAGCAGGTCGAGCTTGGCGTCCCAGTGGTCGTCGTCGGCGACCCGGTCGACCGTCGCCAGGTCCAGGCCGTAGGGCGCGCCCTCGGGCGCGATCCGGCCCGCGTAGCGGCGGAACTCCGCCTCCGTGACCGGCACCGGGGTGGGCACGAAGACGTTCACCCCGAACGGGTGGCCGCCGGCCCGCAGCTCGGCGATCTCCGCCGCCACCGCCTCGGGGGTGCGGTAGCCGGCGGCGAGGAAGGCGAAGCCACCGGCCGTACCCACCGCCGTCGCGAGCCGGGTGGTGGACGGCCCGCCGGCCATCGGCGCCGCCACCACCGGCAGGTCCACCCCGAGCAGATCCCGAATTCCCGTCACCGCCCCAGTCTGCCGCCTCCGCCGCCCGGAACCGGGGCTGCCGGCGGGAGCGGTCGTGGTTAGGCTCGGGCGATGCATCGATCCCGGCTGTACGCCCTGATCATCGACGCGCCCCAGGAGTCCGCGGGAGCGGTCACCGCGTTCTGGTCCGCCGCGCTCGGCGCCGAGGTGCGCACCGACCCGAGCGAGCCCGAGTTCACCGGCCTGGCCGACGTGGTGCCGGGTCTGGTCACCGCCGTGCAGGCGGTGGACGACGCGCCCCGCCACCACCTCGACATCGAGACCGACGACGTGCCGGCCGAGGTCGAGCGGTTGCGGGGGTTGGGCGCCACGCCGGTCTCCCGGTGGCAGGACTGCCACGTGTTGCGGGCGCCGGGGGGTCACCTGGTCTGCGTGATCCCGGTGGCCAGCGACCCGGAGCTGTTCGCGTCGACCGCCACCCGCTGGCCGTGAGGCCGGCGCCCCGGCCGGTGAGGGCCGGGGCGCCGGAGCCGGTCAGGCGGTGTAGGGCAGGGTGACCGTCGAGCGGTCCCCGGTGCCCAGTGTGGTGGCGCCGGCGCCGATGGCGTTCCACACCTCCACGGTCACCGTGCCGCCGGCCAGGTCACCGAGCGTCCCGACGCCGGAGAGCAACCCCCGGGCCTGGGTGTAGTGCTCCCACCCGGGCACCGGGTCGGTGGCGAAGTACTGGTACGTCTCCACCCGGTCGGCGGTGCCGTCGCCGGTCAGGTCGTAGGAGACCCGGACGTGGGTGCCGTTGCCGACCGTCGTGCCCGCGTCCAGCAGCAGGTCGAACCGGGTCGCCCCGCCGGTGTAGCGGGCCGTCAGACCGGAGGCGGTGAACCGCAGCGGTTCCCCGCCGGTCGCCGGGACGGTCACCGTGGCCGAGGCGCCGGCCGCGCCGGCCAGGCCGGTCGGGCCGACCAGGTGACGTTCCGCGGTGAACCCGCCCGACGCCGGCGGCGTCGTGGTGGCGGTGCTCCCGGCGTACGGCAGCACCAGGCGGGACGCGTCACCGATGCCGAGCGTGGTGGGCCCGGCGCCGATGGCGTTCCACACCTCGATCCGGACCGTGCCGCCGGACAGGTCGCCCAGCGTGCCGGTGGCCGAGGTGAGGCCCTGCGTCTGGCGGTAGTGCTCCACACCGGTGACCGGGTCGGTGGCGTAGTACCGGTAGGTCTCCACCCGGTCGAAGCTGCCGTCGCCGGTGAGGTCGTACGAGACCCGGGCCTGGACCCCGTTACCGACCGCGGTGCCCGCGTCGACGGCCAGGTCGAACGCCGTGTTCCCGCCGGTGTACGTGCCGGTCAGCCCGGTGGCGGTGAAGACCTGCGCGTTGGCCGGCGCGCCGTCGTGGTTGCCGTTTGCCGCGGCCACCGTGACCGTGCCGGCCGGGCCGGCGGCGGCGCCCAGCGCCCCGCCGGAGCCCAGGTAGCGGGTCGGCTCCAGCGCCGGCGGCGGGGTGGTCGGGCTCGGGCTCGGGCTGGTCGGCGTCGGGCTCGGCGTGGTCGGCGTCGGGGTGGGCGTGGTCGGCGTCGGCGTGGGGGTGCTCGGCGTCGGGGTCGGCGTCGACGTCGGCGGGGGACCGGTCGGCACCGTCACGCCGCCGGTGGCGCTGCCCCCGCTCCAGGTGTACGCCCCGGAGGTGACCGTCTTCCCGGCCGGCACCGCCAGCGTGGTGCCGTCGGAGAACGTGACGGTCAGCGGCGCCGCGGTGATGTTCGACGCCACGTACGTGCGCTCGGTGCCCGTGCGGAACACCTTCGCCAGCGGGTGGTTCGCGGTGACCGAGGTGTCCACCGTGCCGAGCGCGGCGAGGTTGCGGATCCAGTGGAACGTGTGCGCCTTGCTCTCGCCCTCCTCGCTGGCGAAGGTGCTGTTGGCCCGGAAGTTGCGCAACGCCTGCTCGCCGTCGCCGAGGGCCAGGAACTCCCAGATGATGTCCTGCCACACCGTCGGTGGGCCGTTCTTGTTGGCGAGCAGCTCCGCGTAGTTGGCCTTGACGTACTCCGGGTGGTCGCCGAGGTAGAGGTGACCACCGGTGATCGGCAGCATGTTGATGCCCTGGATCATCTCCGGGGCCGAGGAGAACCAGGTGGCGTACGCGCCGCCGTCGCCCCACACCATGCCGACGGTCTTGTGGCCGAAGGCGGCCGGGAAGTTCTCGTCGTGCACGTCGAACCAGTACTCGGAGATGGCCGCCGACTGGGTGGTCCACAGGTAGACGCCGGCGTCGCGGACGGCGGTGTTCCGGTCGCCTGACCCCACTGGATGAGCGCGTTGGCGAAGTTCATGCCCTCCGAGGAGGACTCCTGGTTGTTGCCGGCGAAGAACGGCGCCAGGCCGGAGGCCCAGTCGTGGCCGGCGTAGATGTCGAAGTCCCGCAGGTAGGGGAACCGGTTGTCGGCGCGGTCGTAGTTGTTGGCGTCGCGGATGAGCAGGTCCACCATGCCGCCGTAGCGGGTGTCGTCGGCCCAGCCCGGGTCGAACTTGGCGACCGTGGCCGCGGCGGCGACGAAGTAGCCGTAGTGGAAGTGGTGGTCGTTGAGGTCCTCGTCGGAGCCGTACGAGGCGGGGTAGCCGATCAGCGTGCCCCAGTTGCGGTCGTAGTAGAACAGCTGGCCGGTCTCGCCGGAGCTCGCGGTGAGCCAGTTGGTCAGGCGCGCCTTCATGGCGGTCACCGCCGCGTCGCGCACGGCGGTGAGGCCGAGCTGGTCGGCGATCTCGGCGATCCGGGCGGCCCGGCCGAGGCCCTTGCCGGCCCAGTAGGTGTCCCGCCCGCTGATCCCCTCCGGGTTGGCCAGTTCGGCGTTGAGGTAGTTGGTGACGGTGGTCAGGTCCGCGCCCGTCGCGTCACCCACCGCCGGCACCTCCGGCAGCACGCCGGTGTAGCGCATCGAGGTGGTGAAGGACGGCACCCCGACCAGCACCCGCATGGCGCCGCGCGCGGAGACGTACGTGCCGGTGATCGGGGTGGCGCCGGTGAGGCTGCGCCACTGGTGCGGGTAGAGCGCCACCACCGTCTTCGTCTCGGTGCCCTCGCGGGGCGTGGTGGTGAACGCGTACGTGGTGCGCACCGTGCCGGCGGCCTGGTCGTACGCGTAGCTCATCCGGGTGCCGGTGACGTGCGCGTGGGCGTACCTGCCGTACTCGTCGGCGAGGGCGGCCTTGTCCGCGCCGCCGGGCAGCACGGCCACGGAGAAGTAGCCCTTGCCGGCGAGCGTCGAGCTGATGCCGGCGCCGTTGACGGTCCAGGTCGCGCCGGTCGGCGCGTACGCGACGTAGTCGTGGCCGTTGACGGTGAAGCCGATGGTGGCGCCGGAGTTGCGCCAGACCGTCGGCGTCGCGGTGGCGGTGAGCTGCGCGGCGCCGCCACCGGTGACGGTGTAGTAGCTGAACGGCAGCCCGTGGCCGATGGTGGCCCGCATGCTCCGGTTGCCGTCGCTCCAGTCGGCGGTGACCGTCCAGTCGGTCCAGTCGGCGGCCTTGACCACGGGCGCGGCGAGGCCGGCCACCCCGACCCGGACGTCCTCGGTGTACGGGTAGTGGAATTCGCCGACCCCGGTGGCGGTGCCGCTGATCGCCGGCGTGGTGGTGTACGACAGCCCGAGCCCGTTGTTCTCGGCCTTGAACGCCAGCGGGTGGGCCTGGAGGTTCTCGCTGGTCCCGCAGTTGTTGCGCTTCCAGATCAGCGACGACCACCAGTCGTTGGTGGGGATCGCGCCGGCCGGGGCGTCCGCGGTGGCGAAGATCCGCGGGTTGGTGCTGACGGTGCCGCAGCCCTTGGGCAGCACGGCGCCGGGCGGCAGCGTCTCGGTGTAGCTGCCCGCGCCGACGGTGCCGGCGGCGGCGGTGCCGCCGCCGCCGACCACGACGCCGAGCAGTCCGGCCGCGAGCACGGACACGGCGGCGAGGGCGACCACCCGACGGGGGCGTCGGCGGGCGGGGGACGGAACCGGTTCCGGCAGCGGTGCGGCGCCGGGGGAGAAGTCCCGCAGGGGGAGTGTCATGGAGGTCCCCTTCAGAGGAGAAGGCGGGGTACGGGTGGTGGTCCGATGGTCGAGAGAGCGCTCTCTTGAGAAGCGAGATTAGGTTCCGGTTACGCGTCCGTCAATGTCTCGTTACCGAAGAGAGCGCTCTCTCGACCTTCCCCGACGCCCCCCGGTGGACCTCCGAAACGCCTCTGACCAGGGACGACGGGAACAGCACGGCACCGCCCTCCGCCGTACCCGATGCGGCGGCGGAGGGCGGTGCGCGGCTTTTGCGAGTTGCGGCGCTCAGGCGGCGGTCGCGGCGAGCCGGTCCATACCGGACACCGGCGCCGGGACGACGCCCGGCTGCTCGCCGCCGCCGGTGCGGCGCGGCCCGGGCGCGACGGCCGACCGCGGCGTGCGGGCGGCGGTCAGGCCGAGCTGCGCGGCCTCCCAGGCGGCGCAGGGCCACGCGGCGCCGGCGCAGCTCGGGCTGGCGCACACCCGCTCCGCGTCGGGCTGGTGCGCGTCGGCCACCGCGGCGGCCAGATCCCACAGCAACGGATCGGTCACCTCGTCGGGACGGTCGGTGACGCGGTCTGTGCTGGCTTCGGACATGATCGGTCCCCCTGTCGTGAACGGCCCCCACCTGTTTCCGGAACCGGCCCCCGGCAAACCTGCGCCCGGTCCGCCGCGGGCATAGGCTGGCCGGCGTGGCGAGGTACTACGACCTGCATCCGGACAATCCCCAACCCCGGGTGATCCGGCAGGTGGTGAGTCTGCTGCGCGACGACGGGGTGATCGTCTACCCGACCGACTCCTGCTACGCGTTCGGCTGCCGGCTCGACAACCGGGCCGGCGTGGAGCGGATCCGGGAGATCCGGCGGCTCGACGACCGGCACCCGTTCACGCTGGTCTGCGCCGACTTCGCCCAGCTCGGCCAGTTCGTCAAGCTCAGCAACGCCGTCTTCCGGCAGGTGAAGTCCGTCATCCCGGGCAGCTACACGTTCATCCTCCCGGCGACCGCGGAGGTGCCCCGCCGGTTGCAGGACCCGCGCCGACGGGTGGTCGGGGCCCGGGTGCCGAGGCACACGGTGACCCAGGCGCTGCTCGCCGAACTGGGTGAGCCGCTGCTCTCCAGCACCCTGCTGCTGCCCGGTGAGGAGGAGCCGATGACCCAGGGCTGGGAGATCAAGGAGCGGCTCGACCACCTGGTCGACGCCGTGGTCGACGCCGGCGACTGCGGGCTCGAACCCACCACCGTCGTCGACCTGTCCGGCCCGGAGCCGGAGATCCTGCGCCGCGGCGCCGGCGACCCCGCCCGCTTCGAGTAGCGATCGGCCGGTTCCGCCCCGCCGGACCCGCCTCGTGCGGCACGGTGGACCCGGCGGACGGTGACGGGGGTACGGCGTGGACGCACTCGTGCTGATCACGGTGCTCGGCGTCACCGTGCTCGTCGGCACGACCATCGGCGGCCGCTACAGCGTCGCGCCGCCCGTGCTGCTCATCTCCATGGGCGCGCTGCTCGGGCTGCTGCCGCCGTTCGACAACGTGGTCCTCGAGCCCGAGGTCGTGCTGGTGCTGTTCCTCCCGGCGATCCTCTACCGGGAGAGCCTGGTGACCAGCCTCCGGGAGATCCGGGCCAACCTCGCGGTGATCGTGGGGCTGGCCGTCGCGCTGGTGATCATCACGATGGTCGCGGTCGCGTACGTGGCGCAGGCCCTGGGTGTCGAGCCGGCCGCCGCCTGGGTGCTCGGCGCGGTGCTGGCACCCACCGACGCCGCGGCCGTCGCCGGCCTGGCCAAGCGCATGCCGCGCGGCATCCTCACCACGCTGCGCGCGGAGAGCCTGGTCAACGACGGAACGGCGCTGGTCCTGTTCGCGGTGACGGTCGGGGTGATCGCGGGCGGGACGGTGCCCGGCCCGCTGGTGCTCACCGGAGAGTTCGTCGGCAAGTCGCTCGGCGGGGTGGCCGCCGGGCTGCTCGTCGGCGGGGTGGTGGTGCTGATCCGCAAGCACGTCGACGACCCGATGCGTGAGGGCGGCCTGAGCATCCTCACCCCGTTCGTCGCGTTCCTGCTCGCCGACGCGGTACGCGCCAGCGGGGTGCTCGCGGTGGTCGTCTCCGGGCTGCTGCTGTCCTACGCCGGTCCCCGGGTGATCCGGGCCCGCTCCCGGGTCACCGCGTACGCGTTCTGGGACCTCTCCACCTTCATGATCAACGGCAGTCTGTTCGTGCTGCTCGGCATGCAGGTGCCCCGCTCGTTGCGCAGCATCACCAGCCACTCGCCGACGGCCTCGCTGGGCATCGCGGTGCTGGTCGCCCTGGTCGTGGTGGTCACCAGGCTGGCCTGGGTGCACCTGTCGGTGACCGCGCTGCAGCGCCTCGACCGGCGGGAGTCGCGGCGGTCCCGTCACTTCGACGCCCGGATGCGGACCGCCGCCGGCTGGGCCGGCTTCCGCGGCGCGGTCTCCCTCGCCGCGGCGCTGGCCGTGCCGGTCACCATGCACGACGGGACCTCGGTGCGCGAACGTGACCTGATCATCTTCGTCACCGTGGTGGTGATCGTGCTGATCATGGTGGTGCAGGGCACCACGCTGCCGGCGGTCGTCACCTGGGCCGGGCTGATCGGCGACCGGGAACGCGACCACGAGGTGCGGTGGGCCCGGATCCGGGCCACCGAGGCGGCCCTGGAGGCGCTGCCCCAGGTCGCGGCCGAGCTGGGCGCCTCGTCGGACACCGTGGACCGGCTCCGGTCGGACTACGAGGACCACCTCGCCGACGTCCGGCGGCCGCCCGACGAGGCGACGGGGGAGGAGCGGGAGGCAACCCGCAGGTTGAAGCTGGAGTTGCTGGACCGCAAGCGGCGGGAGGTCACCCGGCTGCGCAACAGCAACCAGATCGACGACGCGGTGCTACGGCAACTCCAGGCCGGCGTCGACATCGAGGAGATCCGGCTGCTCGGCCCCGAGGTGGAGGACTGAGCCGGACGGCCGCGCCGGACCGGCGCGGCCGCCGGTGGCTCAGCGCCCGTCGATCGCGACCACCGAGTACGGCGTGGTCGGCGTCGGCGGCGTGGTGAAGCGGGCGTTGGGCAGGTAGAGCCGGCCCAGGGCGGCGGCGACCGTGGTCGGCACGTCGAAGTCCGGGTCGGTCAGGATCCGGCGCAGCGTGCCGGCGGTGCCGGCGCGGTTCAGCTCGACCAGCGCGACCTGGTTGAGCCGGTTCTGCACCACGACCAGCGCGCGGCCGAGCAGCAGCAGGCCGTCGCCGTTGGCGAAGCTCTGCCCCGGCACGTCGACGGCGGTGGTGACGCCGGTGGCCGGGTCGACCCGGAACAGGGTGCCGGTGTTCGACTGCACCACGATCAGCGCCCGCCCGTCCGGGGTGGGCGCGATGCCGTTCAGGTTGACGCCGGTGCCGCTCTGCTGGAAGTCGCCGGTGAGCTCGAGCGTGGTGAACCCGTCGGCCGGCGGCAGCGCGCCGCCGCGCCCCAGCGGCAGCCGGTAGAGCACCGGTCGGTTCGAGTCGGTGAACCAGGCGGCGTCCCGGGTGAGCACCACGTCGTTGACGAACGTGGGGGCGCTCGCGAACTGGTAGCGGGCGAGGACGGCGCCGGTCCGGGCGTCGACCACCCGGGCGTCCCCGGCGGTGCCGCCGGCCACGAAGAGCCGGCCCCGGGGGTCGATCTTCAGGCCCAGCGACGGGGTGCCGGTGGGCGGGCTGAGTCGGGCGCCGGCGCCGCTGACCAGGTCGGCGCGGTAGATCTCGCCGGTGGCCCGCGAGCCGAGGTAGGCGTACCGGCCGGCGGCCGCGATGCCCTCCGGCTGGAAGCCGTCCGGCAGCGCGAGAACGGTCGGCCGGCGGTCGTGGGCGGCGGCGGGGGTGGGGGCGACGGTGCTGACGAGCGCGGCGGTCAGGGCGACGCCGAGGGCGGCGCGGATGCGTCGGTTCACTGTGCACCTTCCGGGTCGACGGTGGGGCCGGAACCCGCCCCACTGTACGTTCGCCGACCGGCGCTTGAACGGATGCGGCTGAGGGTCGATGCTGAGTGACATCGACTGGCAACGATGAAAGAGGTGTCCCGGATGCGCCGACCCGCGCTCGTCGCCCTCGTCCTGACCGCCCTGCTGGCCGCCACCCCGGGCGCCACCCGGGCCGCCGCGGCCCCGCACCCCGACCCGGGGGCGCTCGCCGCGATCCGGACCGCCGGCACCGCCTGGGGGCACGACCCCGCCACCGGCCGCCCGGCCGTCACCGTCGACGACACGGTACGCGGGCCCGCGCTGGCCGCCGTGCGCCGCGACGCCGCGCGGGCCGGGGCGGTGCTGCGCCACGAGCCCGGCCGGCTGCGCACGCTCATCGCCGGCGGTCAGGCGATCTACGGCGGCGGCGGACGCTGCTCGCTCGGCGCGAACGTGCGCAGCGGCAGCACGTGGTACCTCGTCACCGCCGGGCACTGCACGAACCTCGCCGGCACCTGGTACGCCGACAGCGCCCGCACCACGGTGCTGGGCAGCCGTGCCGGCAGCAGCTTCCCCGGCAACGACTACGGCGTGGTGCGCTACACCGGCACGGTCGCGCACCCGAGCGCCGTGTACACCCACCCGGGCCAGGTCACCGTCTACGGCGCCGGCTCCGCGTACGTCGGGCAGGCGGTCTGCCGCAGCGGCACCACCACCGGCGTGCGCTGCGGCACGGTGACCGGGCTGAACCAGACCGTCAACTACGCCGAGGGCAGCGTCAGCGGGCTGATCCGCACGAACATCTGCGCCGAGCCCGGCGACAGCGGCGGCCCGCTCTACGTCGCCGCCACCGGCACGGTCCTCGGGATCCTCTCCGGCGGCAGCGGCAACTGCACCAGCGGCGGGACCAGCTACTACCAGCCCATTCTGGAGATCCTCGCCGCGTACGGCCTGACCATCCCCTGACCGGCGCGGCTCACTCGTCGCCGGGCACGGCCATCTCGCCCAGGCGGGACCAGTCCTGCTGCGGCACGGTCGCGTTGACGATCCCCGGCGTCTCGGCCAGGTGCGGCGGCAGCGTGCGCTGCGCCTCGCGGAAGTGCGCCGACTGCACGTGCGCCGCGCCGGCCGCGTCGTCGCGGAACGCCTCGACCAGCACGTACTCGGTCGGGTCGTCGAGACTGCGGGACCAGTCGAACCACAGGCAGCCGGGCTCGGCCCGGGTCGCCTCGGTGAAGTCGGCGGCGATCCGCGGCCAGGCGTCGGCGTCCTCCGGGCGGACCCGGAACTTGGCGGTGATGAAGATCATGGCCTCAGGCTACCCAGGTCGGGCGGCCGACGCGCGGGTCAGCCCTTCGTCGCCGACCCCAGCAGCTCGGCCGCCCGGCGGTCCGCGAAGGCGGTGACCGCCTGCTGCCCGGCGCCGAACACGATGGCCACCCCGAGCAGCGCGGCGGTGCTGTTCACGGTCGTCTCGACCAGACCGCCGATCACCAGCATGATGCCGACGACCGCCACCAGCGGGCCGATGGCGAGCTTCAACAGGCCCTGCTGGAACGGCAGTTTGTAGGGCAGCCCGCCGGACCGGGACGTGATCATCGAGGGCAGGGCGCTGATGAACGCGCCGAGCGCCCCGGCGATCAGCACGAAGAACAGCAACCGCCAGGCCGGCACGCCGGCGGCGTCGACCGGCGCCTTGAGCAGCCGCACGTCGTGGCTGCGCCACTGCACCAGCACCACCAGGACCTCCGCGACCAGCGCGAACACGGACAGCCCGAGCATCCGGTTGCGCAGCCGGCGCACCGACTCGTGGAACTCGTCCGACACCGAGTGGTAGCGCAGCAGCAACGCCTGCGCCTTCGCCCGGATCAGGGCGGGCGTCGCCGCGTCGGCCACCGGGTCGAGGTCGGTGAGCACCTTGTCGTCGGCGGCGAGGAACTGCGCCGCCGCGCCCCGGTACGCGCCCAGCAGGCCGACCAGCTCCTCCGGGGTCCGCAGCTCCACCATGGCCCGCTCGACCGAGTGGACGGTCTGCCAGGCGTACTCCAGGTTGCCGCCGCGCAGCCACTCGACCACGCCGCTGCGGCCGAGCACCGCCTCCACCCCGGACAGTTGGGCACGCAGCGCGGCGGCCCGGTCGGGATCGCGCGCCGCCAACGCGGTGAGCTGCTGGTACAGGTCGTCGAGCTTGGTGCGGACCCGGACCTGCCACACCGCGGTGGGCACCCCGCCGCCCGGCGGGACGACCGGGTGGCTCTCCGGCGCCTTCCCGGGTTGCTCCGGTACGGCCTCGGGCTGGGTCTCCTGGTCGATCATCGCGTCCACCTTCCCCCACGCCGCGGGCTGCCCGCGCGGCCCCTGCGACCAGTATCCGCAGGTCAGGGCCACGATGGCCAGAGCACTTCGGACATCTGACGCCGGTGCGCGGACGGTCGACCCGGTCCCCACGGAGGACACCGTCGACGTCTACCGATCGGTAGCCTGACCCGGTGACCGTCTACGCCCTCGCGCAGCTCACCGTTCACGACCGGGCGCGCTACGACCGGTACGTCGCCGCCTTCCTGCCGGTGCTGGCCCGCCACGGCGGCCGGCTGCTCGCCGCCGACACCGCCCCCCGGGTGGTGGAGGGCGAGTGGCCGCACGACAAGGTGGTCCTCATGTCCTTCGACAACCGTGAGGACTTCGAGCGCTGGTCCACCTCGCCGGAGTACCGCGCGATCTCCCGCGACCGGGAGGCCGCCACCGAGGGGGTGGTGCTCCTGCTCGACGGCATCGGCCACGCCTGGCCGGCCTGAGCCCGCGCGGTGCGGCCGGTCTCAGAGCCGGTGCCGCACCCACACGTTGGCCTCCACGTACGCCGCGTGGTCGTGCGCGACGTCCACCAGCACCGGCGCCAGCGCGCCGGGCACGTGCACCGGGCCGCTGGTGTCGAACGGCAGGCCGGTCCAGCGCCGCCAGTCGGCCAGCGTGCCGGTGACCGCCATCGACCTCGGCGCGACCCGCTCGACGACGCCGCCGGCCCGCACGTGCACCCGCAGCCACGGGTCCTCCGGCAGCCCGTCCGGGCGCCGGCGCGCCGCGTACTCGGCCATCGGCACGTCCGGGACGGCTGCCTTGCCGCTGGGTCGCACCGGCGCCACCAGCGTGTCGAAGCCGTGCCGCGCGACGGTGGCCCGCATGGCGGCGAGCATCAGCGCGGACACGCCTTCGCCACGTCGGTCCGGGCGGACGCAGATCTCCAACGCCGAGACCAGGTTGGGGCTGGACCCGGTGAGCCGGCCGAGCGTGGCCCGCTGGATCATCCGGTCCCAGCCGCCGTCGGGCAGCTCGTCCTCGGTCCAGCGCAGCGGCACCGCGTACGCCCGGGCGACGACGCGGTCCGGCTCGGCCGGGTCCACGGCGGCGAAGACGAACTCGGGATAGAGCTCGTCGGCGACGGCGTAGTAGACCGAGCCCATCGGGTCCCAGAGCATGAACGGCGGCCAGGCGCCGTCGAAGCCGTCGTCGAGCAGCGGCGCGAGGTCGGGACGCTCGGCCAGGGTCATGATCGTCAGAGTCACGGCGGGCACGGTAGGCGGTCGCGGCGGAACTCGCACGCCGGTTTCCCGCTGGTGGGCTATGGTGGTCGGGTCCCGTCGAGGAGTGGAGTGATCATGGCAGGTGACGACGACATCTCCGGGTGAGAGCCCCGGAGGGCCGCCGACGCGCAACCCGCGCCGTCGCCGCGGCCCCCTTCGTCGTCCCCCTGTCTCCCGCCGAGCGCCGTGTCGCGCTCCGGCGTTCCTTCCCTCCGAGGTCGATCATGTCCGACGCCTACGTCGTCAGCTCCGCGCTCTCCTTCTCCTGGCCGGACCAGACTCCGGTCTTCACCGACCTGTCCTTCTCCGTGCCCGCCGGCCGCACCGGCCTGGTGGCGCCCAACGGCACCGGCAAGACCACGCTGCTGCGGCTGATCGCCGGCGAGCTGCGCCCGAGCGCCGGCACGGTCACCGTGCGGGGCGTGCTCGGCTACCTGCCCCAGCACCTGCCCTTCGCCGTCGAACAGACCGTCGCCCAGGTCCTCGGCGTCGACCGGGCCATCGCCGCGCTGCACGCCATCGAGGGCGGCGACGCCCGGGAGGAGCACTTCACCGCCGTCGGCGACGACTGGGACGTGGAGGAACGCACCCACGCCGAGCTGGACCGGCTGGGCCTGGGCGAGATCGCGCTGGACCGCCGCCTGGGCACGCTCAGCGGCGGTCAGGTGATCTCGCTCGGCCTGGCCGCGCAGCTGCTGCGCCGCCCGGACGTGCTGCTGCTCGACGAACCGACGAACAACCTCGACGAGGACGCCCGGGACCGGCTGACCTCGGTGCTGCGCGGCTGGTCCGGTTGCCTGCTGGTGGTCAGCCACGACCGGGCGCTGCTCGACGAGATGGACCGGATCGCCGCGCTCGAACCCGACGAGATCCGCTGGTACGGCGGCAACTACACCGCCTACGAGCAGGCCGTACGCGCCGAGCGGGAGGTCGCCGAGCGGCAGGTCCGCAGCGCCGAGCAGGACCTGAGGCGGCAGAAGCGGGAGCTGCAACAGGCCCGGGAACGGGCCGCCCGCCGCGCCTCCACCGCCGCGCGGAACCTGCCCGACGCCGGGCTGGCCCGGATCGTCGCCGGCGGCCTGAAGCGGGACGCCCAGGTGTCGGCCGGCCGCGCCGCCGAGACGCACGCGGCGCGCGTCGGTGACGCCCAGAGCCGGCTGGACCAGGCCAGCCGGGCCGCCCGCCAGGACGACCGGATCGTCATCGACCTGCCTGACACCACCGTCCCCGCCGGCCGGACCGTCTTCCACGGCGAGCGGCTGCGCGCCGGATACGACGGACGTCAGGTGTTCGGCGGCGACGGGATCGACCTGAGCATCCGGGGGCCGGAGCGGATCGCGCTCACCGGACCCAACGGCGCCGGCAAGTCCACCCTGCTGCGCCTGGTCCACGGCGACCAGCCGCCGGTCTCCGGCACCGCGACCCGGGTCGAGGGCCGGGTGGCCTACCTGTCGCAGCGGCTGGACCTGCTCGACCCGGAGCGGACGGTCGCCGAGAACCTGGCCGTGTTCGCGCCCGGGCTCGCCGACGCCGAGCGGATGAACCTGTTGGCCCGGTTCCTGTTCCGCGGTGACCGGGCGCACCTGCCGGTGCGGGTGCTCTCCGGCGGGGAGCTGCTGCGGGCCACGCTGGCCTGCGTGCTGAACGCCTCGCCCGCGCCCCAACTGCTGCTGCTCGACGAGCCCACCAACAACCTCGACCTGGACAGCGTCGCGCAACTGGAGAGCGCGCTCGGCGCGTACCGGGGGGCCCTGCTCGTGGTCAGCCACGACCCCCGCTTCCTCGCCGCCATCGGCGTGGACCGCTGGCTGCGGCTGGCCGACGGCACGCTGGTCGAGACCGCCGCGCCGGAGGTCGCTGACTAGGCTGCCGACCATGGCAGATCCGTTCCGGGTCCGCGTCACCGTGCGCGGCTACGAGCTGGACACCCAGGGGCACCTCAACCAGGCCGTCTACCTGCAGTACGCCGAGCACGCCCGGTGGGAGTGCCTGCGCGCCGCCGGCGTCGCCCAGGACCGGCTGATCGCCGGCGGCGTCGGGCCGGTCGCCCTGGAGGTGACCGTGCGCTACCTGCGGGAGCTGCGCGGCGGCGACGAGGTCGACGTGACCTGCGAGTTCCGCTGGGGCGAGGGCAAGACGTTCCAGATCGTGCAGGACTTCACCCGCCCCGACGAGACCCCGGTCGCCTCGGTGACCGGGGTCGGCGGGCTGCTCGACCTGACCGCCCGGCGGCTGGTGCCCGACCCGCGCGAGCGGTTCCGGGCGCTGGCCACCGACCCGACCCCGATGGGCCTGTGAGCCGCTCAGCTCCCGGCGCGCAGGTAGGCGAGCACGGCCAGCACCCGGCGGTTGGTGTCCTCGTCCGGCGGCAGGTCGAGCTTGGCCAGGATGTTGCCGACGTGCTTGCCGACCGCCGCCTCGGTGACGTGCAGGCGGGCCGCGATCGCCGCGTTGGAGTGGCCCTCCGCGACCAGCCCCAGCACCTCGCGCTCCCGCCGGGACAGCGCGTCCAGCGGGTCGCGCGGGCGGCGCAGCAGGTGCCGCACCACGTCCGGGTCGACGGCGGTGCCGCCGGCCACCACCCGGCGCAGCGTGTCGGCGAACTCGGCGACGTCGGCGACCCGGTCCTTGAGCAGGTAGCCGACGCGCCGGCCGTCGCCGCTGTCCAGCAGCGCGGCCGCGTACCCGCTCTGCACGTGCTGGCTGAGCACCACGACGGCGAGGTCGGGGCGTTCGGCGCGGAGCGTGACGGCCGCGCGCAGGCCGTCGTCGCGGCGCTCCGGCGGCATCCGGATGTCGGTCACCAGCAGGTCCGGGCGGTGGGTGCGGGCCGCGTCGAACAGTGCCGGGGCCGAACCGACGGCCGCCACCACCGCGAAGTCGAACCGGGTCAGCAGCCCGACCAGCCCCTCGCGGAGCAGGACCTCGTCCTCGGCCAGGACGACCCGGGTCACGGACGGCACGGCAGCTCCACCCGCACGAGGGTAGGTCCGCCGGTCGGGCTGGCCAGCAGCAGCCTGCCGTCCGCGGCGGCCACCCGGTCCGCCAGCCCGGTCAACCCGGTGCCGCGGTCCGGGTCGGCGCCGCCGCGCCCGTCGTCCTCGACCTCCACCACCAGCCCCCGGTCGTCGCGGGTCAGCCGCACCTCGGCGCGCGTCGCCCCGGCGTGCCGTGCCACGTTGCCCAGCGCCTCGGAGACCACGTACCAGGCGGTGGTCTCGACCGGCTCCGGCACCGGGCGGGCCAGGTCCGCCCGGACGGCGACCGGCACGACCGACCGGGCCGCCAGCTCGCCCACCGCGCCGGCCAGACCGAGTTCGGTGAGCTGCGGCGGCCGGATGCCCTGCACGATCCCGCGTAGCGTCACCATCAGCTCCTTGGCCTGCTCGTGCGCCACGGCGAGCGGTCCGGCGGCGGGGGAGTCCTCCGGCACGTCGAGACGGGCCAGCCCGAGTTGCAGGGTGAGGGCGGTCAGCCGCGGCTGCGCCCCGTCGTGCACGTCCCGCCCGATCCGCCGGCGCTCGGCCTCGTAGGCGCCCACCAGGCGCGCCCGCGACCGGGTCACCTCGCGCAGCGCCGCCCCGTCGGGCGCGGCGTCCAGCAACCACCGGGCCACCGCCGCCTGGCCCGCGACCAGCAGGCCGGCCAGGTAGAGCAACGCCGGGGCCGCGAGCACACCGGCGACCGCCCACGGGACGGCCTCGGTCGGCGAGTCGATGGTCACCCGGACCAGCACGATCCGCTCCTGGCCGCCGGCCAGCCAGGGTCCGGCGACCAGCGCGAGGTCGAGCAGCACGAGCAGCGCGTACGTCCCGTACGCCAGCGGCACGACGGTGCCCAGCCAGGCGACGTACGCGACCTCCCGCCACCCGGCGCCGCCGGTGAAGCGGGCGGCCGGGCCACGCCACCGCGGCCCGACCACCGGCCGGTCGTCGACCAGGCCGAGCCGCCACCGCTCGAACGCCGCCACCGGCGCGCTGACCAGCGGGGCCACGCCCAGGCCGGCCACCGTCACGGCGGCGAGCACGGTCAGCGCCGCGACGTCGACCGGCCGGTCCCGTCGTAGCGCGCCGACCACCAGGAGCAGCGGTCCGGCGAGCACGCCGGCCGCCACCGCCAGGACACCGGCGACCGGCACGGTCGTCAGGGCGTACGACAGGGCACGCCACGGCCAGGCGGAGAGCGGGTAACGCCGGCGGCGCAGGGCCCCGGCCAGGTGCGACGGTCGGTCCACGGTCATGCCGTGACGCTAGCCAGGCGGCGTCGCCCCGGCCCAGCCGTCCAGGCCCCCGGTCCGGGGTATGCCCAGACCCACCCCGGACCGGCCCGGCACACCCCGTGCGCGGGCACCGGCGCCGGCGCTGGACTCGACGGATGACCGGAACGGTCGGGGTCGGCCCCTATCCTGACCGGATGGAGCTGGCGTTCAGCGGAGAGGTCTGGTTCTGGCGCGGCCCGGCGCCGTACCACTTCGTCACCGTGCCCGACGAGCAGAGCGCGGCCATCGAGGCCGCCTCGGCGTCGGTCACCTACGGCTGGGGGATGATCCCGGTGGCCGTCCGGATCGGGGACACCGACTGGCGGACCTCGCTGTGGCCGAAGGACGGGCGGTACGTGGTGCCGCTGCGGGTCGCGGCGCGCCGGGCCGAGGGCATCGAGGTGGGCGACCGGGTGGACGTGCGGTTGACGGTGGACGTGTGACCGGCCCGGAGCTGGCGGAGGCGGGCCGGCTGCTCGCCGCCGCGACCCGTCCGGTGGTCTTCACCGGTGCCGGCATGTCCGCGGAGAGCGGCGTCCCGACGTTCCGCGACGCCCAGACCGGCCTCTGGCAGCGGTACGACCCGGCGGAGCTGGCCACACCCGCCGCGTTCCGCGCCGACCCGGCCCTGGTCTGGGGCTGGTACGAGGGCCGCCGGCACGGCGTGCGCCGGGCCGAGCCGAACGCCGGCCACCGGGCGGTGGCCGCGATCCAGGCGCGGCTGCCGGAGACCGTGGTGATCACGCAGAACGTCGACGACCTGCACGAGCGCGGTGGCGCCGCCGCCCCGGTCCGCCTGCACGGCAGCCTGTTCGCGCCCCGCTGCGCGGCCTGCGACCACCCCGCGCCGCTGCCCGACGACGCCCCGGAGCCGCCGGCCGGGCGGCTGGACCCGCCCGCCTGTGCCCGCTGCGCCGCCCCGGTCCGTCCGGGGGTGGTGTGGTTCGGCGAGGCGTTGCCCGAGGCGGCGCTGGCCGCGGCGGTCGAGGCGGCCGCCCGGTGCGACCTGCTGCTCACCGTGGGCACCTCCGCGCTGGTGCACCCCGCCGCCGAGGTCCCGCTGGTGGCGGCCCGCCTCGGCGCCCCGGTGGTGCAGGTGAACCCGGTCGAGACGCCACTGGACGCGGTCTGCGCGGTCAACCTGCGCGGCCCGGCCGGCGAGGTGCTGCCGGCGCTGGTGCGCGCCGCCTGGCCGGGGGACGTCGGGCGCTGAACGGTCCGCCGGTCCCGGGTCGACCGGATCGGTCCCGCCCAGGCCCGGCGGCCCGGTGCCGTTGCGGGTCGGGGCTCGGTGCGATCGGCGGAATCCCGTCGTCGCCCGCGCCGGGCCGCCTACCGTCGGCGGGGACGGCGCGGCGGCGAGGGGGGCGGACGGTGGGACCGGACGGGACGCGACGGCGCCCCGGCCGACCGCGTCCGCCCCGGCCGGCGGCGAGCGACCGGCGGGTCACCCCGTTCGAGATCTTCTTCGACCTGGTCTTCGTCTTCGCGCTCACCCGGATCATGGCGCTGGTCGGGCCGCACCCGGAACCGGCCGGCATGGCGCAGGGGCTGCTCCTGCTCGTGCTGCTCTGGTTGGCCTGGTCGTCGTACACCTGGTTGGGCAACCACACCCGGGCCGACGTCGGGGTGGTGCGCGGCGGCTTCCTGGTCGCGATGGCCGCGCTGTTCCTGGCCGCGCTGGTCATGCCGCAGGCGTGGACGTCCGGCCCGGGTCTGGACGGGCCGCTGCTCGTCGCGCTCGCCTACGTGCTGCTGCGGGCGGTGCACCTGGCGCTGTTCCACTGGGCGGCGGCCGACGACCCGGCGCTGCGGGCGCGGATCCGGTTCTTCGCCCTGGCCAGCGTCGCCGGGTGGGTGCCGCTGCTGCTCGGCGCCCTGCTGGAGGGCGCCGCGCACGCGGCCCTGTGGGTGCTGGGGTTCGTCGTCGAGGTGGCCGGGCAGCGCCTGTCCTACGCCCGCCGGGGCAGTTGGCCGCTGCGCAGCCCGACACACTTCGCCGAGCGGCACAGCCTCGTGCTGATCATCGCGCTGGGGGAGTCGGTGGTCGCCGCCGGCATGGGGGCCGGCGCCACGGCGACCGAACTGCCGGTGCTGGGCGTGGCACTGGTCGGCTTCGTGGTCACCGTGACCCTGTGGTGGCTCTACTTCCACCGGACCGCCCCGGCGGCGACCCGCGTGCTCGCCGAGGCGCCGGCGCAGCGCCGGGACCGGATCGCCGCCGACGCCTACAGCCAGACCCACCTGCTGCTGGTGGCCGGCGTCATCTACCTGGCGCTCGGCGTCGAACAGGTCCTGGCGCACGTCGCCGAGGCCGAGCCCGGGTCGCGGCTGAACCGGTCCGCGGCCGTGGCCCTGTACGGCGGCGCGGCGCTCTACCTGGCCGGGCGGCTGCTCTTCCGCCGCCTCACCGGGCAGGCCGTCGGGCCGGCGCGCGTCGCCGTCACCGTGGCGACCGCGCTCCTGTCACCGCTCGGGGTGGTGCTGCCGCCGGCCGCGGCGCTGCTGGTGCTGGCCGCGCTGCTGGTGACCGCCGTCGGCCTGGACCGGCTCGACGGCGCGCCCGCCGGCCGCGCGGGGTGAGGCTCAGGCGCCGCGCGGCGCCCGCTTGGGGAACACCGTGTACGCCACCGGCCAGAACACCAGCCAGGCGGCCATGGCCAGGGTGAGCCGCCCGGCCCAGGCCCACAGCTCCTCGGTCCGCTCGGCGTCGCCGACCAGCGCGATGCCGCCCAGCAGCACGGCGCAGGCGACCGCCCAGCCGAGCATGCCCTTGCCCCACTCCCGCCACTCGTGCCGGGCCCGGGCCATCCCGTAGCGCGGGGCCCGGCGCGGTGGCGGGCCGCCGGCGAACCGGTGGGCGAAGCGCTCGTCGGCCCAGCGCACCATGCTGTGCCCGAACGCGACCGAGAAGCCGAGGTACGCGGCGGCGAGGCCGTGCGCGAAGGTGGCGGTGCCCCCGCGGCGCAGGTCGATCATCGTGGCGGCGAGCAGCACGAGGTCGACCGCGGGCACCGCGAGGAGCAGGGCGGCGCCCAGGCGGGGCCGGCGCAGCGGGTAGCGGGCGACCAGCCCGGCGGCCAGGACCACCCAGAACGCCACCTCGCAGGCGACGATCACTCCGACCAGCATGGGCCCTCCCTGTTTTAGTACGCTGTGCGACAACCGTAGCAACCGCCGTCCACCGATTCGCCGGAGGGGCCCGTGCCCAAGATCGTCGACCACCACGCCCGCCGGGCCGAACTGGCCGCGGCGATGTGGCGGGTCGTCTACCGCGACGGCGTCGGCGCGGCCACCGTCCGCAGCATCGCCGCCGAGGCCGGCTGGTCACCCAGCGCCCTGCGGCACTACTTCGCCACCCAGACCGAGCTGCTGGTCTTCGCCATGGAACACGTGATGGCCGAGGCGGCCGGACGGTTCACCGCCGAGGCCCGCACCGGCCCGCCCCGGGAGGTCGCCCAGCGGATGCTGGAGGAGTTGCTGCCGCTGGACCGGCAGCGGGTGCGGGAGGCCGAGGTGTGGCTCCTGCTCGCCGCGCGGGCCCAGGTCGACCCCGCCGCCCGGGAGCGGATGACCGAGGCCGACGAGGGCGTACGACGCGCCGCCGAACTGGCCGTCACGCTGCTCGGCGGCGGGCAGCCGGCCGACGACGCGGCGACCGCCCGGCTGCACGCCCTGCTCGACGGCCTGACGCTGCACGCGCTGCTGCACCCCGACCGGATGCCGCCGCACCGGATCCGCGACCTGCTCGCCGCGCACCTCGACCAGCTCGCCGCCGCGGGCGCACCGTCCTGAGTCGCCGATCCGTGTCGGGCCCGGCGCCGGTCACCGGCACCGACGGCCGGATAGGGTCGCAACCGTGCGGACCAAGCAGGAGCTGTCCACGGCGATCCGGGAACGACGGCGGGCGGCGCTGGTCGTCAACGCCCACTCCCGCCGGGGTCGCCGGCTCTACGACGGCGTCCACGCGCGGCTGCGCGCGGCCGGTTTCGAGTTGCTCGGCGCGTACCCCGTGGACCGGCCGGGTGACCTGGACCGGGTGCTCGCCGAGGCGGCCGACCTCGGCCCGGACCTGCTCGTCACCGGCGGCGGCGACGGCACGGTCGGTGCGGCGGCCCGGCTGCTCGCCCACCGCGACATCGCGCTGGGCCTGCTGCCACTGGGCACCACCAACAACTTCGCCCGCACCGTCGGCGTCCCACTCGACCTGGACGCGGCGATCGGCGTGCTCACCGGCGGCAAGGTGATCGACGTCGACCTGGGCCTGATCGGCGACACCCGGTTCACCAACCATGTCGGGATCGGACTGTCGGCCGACATCATGCTGACCGCGCCGCCCCGGCTCAAGCGCGCCGTGGGCCGGCTCGCCTACCCGCTGACCGCGCTCGGGCTGCTGGCCCGGCACCGGCCGCTGCGCGTGACCGTCCGCGCCGAGGGGCGCGACCACACGTTCCGCACCCACCAGGTGTACGTGGCCAACGGCGGGTTCCACGCCGGCCGGCCGATCACCGCCGACGCCACCGCCGACGACCGGCTCCTGGTCGCGTACCCGGTCGGTGGGCCGAGCCGGCGCGGGCTGCTGCGCGAGACGGCGCGCAACGCGGCCGCCGGCCACCGCCGCACGCTCGGCGACGAGCCGTTCCTGGCCGTCCGCCAGCTCTGGCTGGAGACCGACCGGCCGGCCCGGATCGAGGTGGACGGCGAGCCGTACGGGCAGACGCCGGTCCGCATCGGGCTGGACCCGAACGCGCTGCGGCTGATGGCCGCGGCGGACAGCCCGGACCACTGACCGGTCAGGCCCAGCGCTCCTCGTCGGGCAGCGGGATCTCCTGGTTCTGCTCCACGGCGTCGGCCGCGGTGAGGTCGTCGCGCACCGACTCGCCCAGGCCGGCGCGGTCGCTCGGCGGGCGCAGGACGCCCTGCTCGGCCAGGTCCGCCTCGGTCGCCTCGGGCACCGCGTCCCCGACCCGGTCGGGCGGGCCGACCAGCGTCTCGTCCTGCCGCTGTTCCTGCGCGTCGGCCTCGGGCGGGCGACGCAGCGCGTCCTCGCTCATCGCGCCCCCGTCACGCCGTGCGCCGCACGTACGGGGCGCTCTGGTCGGCCACCTCGCCGTACTCGGCGGGGAGCTGGGCCACGGCCTGGGCGTAGGCGGCCGGGTCGACGGCGTCGCGCAGGACGTCGAAGACGGCGGTCACGCCGTCGCGGGCCGCGTCCACGTCGACGTCCGCGCGTTCGCTCACCCGCTCCACGAACACGTCCAGCCCGAACGGCTCCGCCGCCTCGGCCGGTCCGAACGCGTACGCCCGCAGCGCCTCCGGGAGCCGGTCGGCGAGGTCGCGGGCCTCCCCGCCGTCGATCCGCTCGGCCAGCGTGGTCAACGTGGCCCGGGTGACCGCGGTGGCCTGCTCCGCGGACGTCCCGCAACGCTCCGCCACCGCGCCGATGAACTGGTCCTGGTCCATCTCGCCGCCTCCCTCTGCCGGGACAGCGGGATTCCCGCGCTCGGGCGCCGCAAACGGCGGGCGCGCTCAGGCGACCCGGGGCACGGGCAGGGTCGGCAGGGCCTCCCGCCGGACGGCGCCGGTGATCTCACCGGTGCGCGCCACGGCCGGGTCGGTGGGCGCGTCCACCGCCGGCGCGGTGCCGCCGGGACGCCCGTCGGCGTCGTCCCGCATCGCGGTGAGCAGCGCGAGGAACCGCTCCACGTCGGCCTCGGCCAGCCGGAACGAGCCGCGGCACCGCGGACCGCTCCACAGCGACAGCACCACCGCCCCGCGGTCGGGGTGGTAGCTGACCCGCAGCGTCCGGTCCTCGCCGCGCAGATCGGTGAACAGGTCACCGAAGCCGGGCATCGGTCGCACCTCTCCCATCGATCCAGCATGCCCGAGCGCCGCCGCGACCGGAAGGCCCGAGGTGCCGCGCTCCCCGGCCGGGAGTAGCGTGCGTCGCGGAACCCGCAGCGAGGAGGTCCGGCCCGTGCAGCCGACGAACGTGGACGTGCCCACCGCCGACGGGACGGCGGACGCCTACCTGGCCCGACCGGACTCCGGCGGCCCCTTCCCGGGCGTCCTGCTCTTCATGGACGCGTTCGGGTTGCGGCCCCGGCTGGCCGAGATGGCCGCCACGATCGCCGCCCGCGGCTACGTGGTGCTGGCGCCCAACCTGTTCCACCGCTCCGGCCGATCCCCGCTGGTCGACCTCTCCGCCCTCGCCGACGACAGCCGCCGCGGCGAGCTGTTCGAGCGGCTCGGCCCGATGATGGCCGCGCTGACGCCGGACGCCGTGGCCCGGGACACCGCCGCCTACCTCGACTTCCTCGCCGCGCAGCCGGACGTCGCGCCCGGCCCGGCGGCGATCACCGGTTACTGCATGGGCGGCACGAACGCGCTGCGCGCGATCGAGGCCCACCCGGACCGGATCGCCGCGGTGGCCGCCTTCCACGCCGGCCGGGTGGTCACCGACGCCCCGGACAGTCCGCACCTGGGCGTCGGCGCGGTGACCGGCGAGCTGTACTTCGGCCACGCCGACCAGGACGCCTCGATGACCGCCGAGCAGATCGAGACGCTGGAGAAGGCCCTGGACGCGGCCGGTGTCACCTACCGTTCCGAGGTCTACCCGGGCGCCCGGCACGGCTACACCCAGGCGGACACCCCGATGTACGACGCGCGGGCCACCGACCGGCACTGGGCCGCGCTGTTCGACCTGCTCGACCGCACGTTCCGCGGCTGACCGCGGTGACCGGCCACGGTGGCGCCGACCCGCGCCTGCTGCCGATGATCGCGGCCGAGCGACGCCGCACGGCCGATCTGGTCGACGCGCTCACCCCGGCCCAGCTGGACACGCCCAGTCTCTGCGGCGCGTGGACCGTACGCGAGGTCGTCGGGCACCTGGTGTCGCCGCTGGTCGAGAAGCCGTGGCGGCTGGTGCCGGTGCTGGTCGGGGCCGGCTTCCGGCCGCACGTGGCCAACGCCCGACTGGCCCGGCGGGTGGCGCGTCGGCCGCCCGCCGAACTGGCCGCCGCGTTGCGCGAACACGCCGGGCACCGGTTCCGTCCGCCCGTGGTCGGCTGGCTCGGCCAGCTCACCGACCTCCAGGTGCACGGGCAGGACATCCGCCACCCGCTCGGCCTCCCCGCCGACCTGGACCCGGACCGCCTGCGGGTCTCGCTGGACTTCCTCACCGGCGGCCGGGCGGTCGGTTTCGTCGACCGTCGCCGGGTCGCCGGGCTGCGCTTCGAGGCGACCGACCTCGGCTGGTCGGCGGGGCAGGGACCGGTGGTCCGCGGCACCGGCGCGGCGCTCCTGCTGGCGCTGACCGGCCGCCGGGCGGCGCTGGCCGACCTCACCGGCGACGGGGCGGCCACGCTCGGCGCCCCCTGATCCACGCCGGCCCACCCGCGCGACGATTCGCAGGGCCGGCGGCGGGTAACCGCCGCCATGACCGACCGCCGTGCGGACACCGTGCGCTCGCCCCTGGACCGGGCCGTCGAGCGGAGCGCTCACGCCCTGGCCCGGGCCCGCGCCGAGGGCGGCAGCGCCGGCCGGGTCCGGCTGCGCCAGCTGGAGGTCACCGCGGTGATCGCCGTGCAGGCCGGGCTGGCCGCCGCGCTCGCCGCGCTGCTCGCCCAGTGGCTGCTCGGTCCCGGCGCGCACGTCTTCGCGCCCGCCGCCGCGGTCGGCACCATCGCCACCGCCATCGGCCAGCGCGCCCGCCGCACCTTCGAGCTGCTGGTCGGCGTCGGCCTCGGCATCGTGGTCGGCGACCTGCTGCGCTACCTGCTCGGTTCCGGTTCCTGGCAGACCGGCCTGGTCGTCGCCCTGGCCATCGCGACGGCGTTGCTGGTGGCCGGGCGCGGTGGCGCGTTGGTCGGCCAGGCCGGCGGTACGGCGGTGCTGATCGCCACGCTCGCCCCGGTCCAGCCCGGTCTGGAACTACCCCGGATCTTCGACGCCCTGGTCGGCGGTCTGGTCGGCCTGTTCGTGGTGGCGCTGCTGCTGCCGGTCAACCCGATCCGGGTGCTGGACCGGGCCACCGAACCGGTGATCGCCCGGCTGACCGCCCAGCTCGACGCCGTGGCCCGGGCCCTGACCCGGCGGGACGCCGACGCCGCGCAGCGCGCCCTGGAGGACCTGCGCGGGTTGGAACCCGACGTCGGGCGGCTCAACGAGGCGCTCAGCGGGGCCGAGGAGGTGGTCACCATCGCGCCGGTCCGGTGGCACCGCCGGGCCCAGTACCACCGCTATGCCGACGCCGTCGCGCATCTCGAACGGCTGATCCTGTACGCGCGGTCGGTGGCCCGCCGCTCGGCCACCGCCCTGCAGTACGACGAGCCGGTTCCGCCGGCGCTGCCGGACGCCGTGGGGCGTCTCGGCGACGCGGTCCGCGAGCTGCACCGGGCGTGCCGGGTCGGCGCCGACTTCACCCGCACCCGGCAGCTGGTGGAGGAGGGCGCCGCGCTGGCCGGGCGCGCGTGGGGGCAGGGCGTACGCACGTTCGGCGAGGCGATGATCAGCGACCTGCGTACGGCCGACAGCGAGCTGTTGCGCGCCACCGGTTGCGGCGCGGAGGAGGCGAACCGGGCCGTGCGCCGGGCGGCCGGCGCCGGAGAGGCCGAGGTGCGCCCACCGGCGCGGGCCCGGATGCGCCGGCGAGTGCGGGCCGACGGGCGGGGCGTCCCCGGCCGCGCCGGCGTGCCCCGCCGTCCGCCGAGCCGGGCCTCGGGCGCCGCCTGACGCTCCCGGCCCGTCGGTCGGGCAGGCCACCGGACGGGAACTGGCGCCTGCCCGCGCCGGTCCGGCTGGCTAGCGTCGGGCCATGGACACCGATCACCGCCCCCCGGTCGACCGTCTCACCGGGTTGACCACCGCCCACGTCGCCGACGCGTGCCTGCGGGCCGGGGTGGCCGTCCGCTGCGCCCCGGCCGCGCTCCGGCCGGCGCTGCCCGGGCGGCGGCTGGCCGGCCCGGTACGCCCGGCCCGGCACTCCGGCAGCGTCGACGTGTTCCTGGAGGCGATCGACCGGGCGTCGCCGGGGGAGGTGCTGGTGGTGGACGACGGCGGGCGCACCGACCGGGCCTGCGTCGGGGACCTGGTGGTGCGGGAGGCACACGCCGCCGGCCTCGCCGGCCTGGTGGTGTGGGGGCTGCACCGGGACGCCGGCGACCTGGCGGCCGTCGGGCTGCCCGTGTTCAGCCTGGGCGCCGTCCCGACCGGGCCGCTGGAGCTGGACCCGCGACCGACCGGGGCGCTGGACGCGGCCCGGGTCGGTCCGTGGACGGTGGATCCGGGCGACCTGGTGCTGGCCGACGACGACGGGGTGCTCTTCGTGCCCGCCGACCGCGCCGTCGAGCTGGCCGACCTGGCCCGGTCCATCCGGGACACCGAGCGGCGGCAGGCCGACCGGATCCGGGTCGGCGAGACACTGCGCACGCAGCTCGGGTTCGACGACTACCTGACCGCCCGGGCGGCCGACCCGACGCTGACGTTCCGGGCCCACCTGCGAACGGTGGGCGGCGCGATCGAGGAGTGACCCGGCTCAGCCGCCGCGCGCCCACAGCGCGAGGCGTACCCGGTTGGGACTGCCGGTCTTCGTCATCAGGCTGGTGATGTGGGTCTTCACCGTGGTCACGCCGATGTGCAGCCGGTCGGCGATCTCGGTGTTGGACAGCCCTTCGGCGACCAGGTCCAGCACGTCCCGCTCCCGGCCGGTCAGGTCGGCCGCGTGCCGGGGCGCGCCGGCCCGGGCGTGCACCGCCCGCCGGACCAGCCGCCGCAGCACCTCGGGGCTGAACGGGCTGTCCCCGGCGGCGGCGCGGCGGACCCCGTCGAGCAGGTCGGCCGGGGGCGCGTCCTTGAGCAGGAAGCCGCAGGCGCCGGCGGTCAACGCCGGATAGAGGTGGTCGTCGTCGCCGAACGTGGTGAGCACCATGATCCGGGTGGCCGGCCGGTCGGCCAGGATCCGGCTGGTCGCGGTGATCCCGTCGACCCCGGGCATCCGCAGGTCCATCACCACCACGTCCGGTCGCAGCCGGGCGGCGAGGGCGACCGCCTCCCGGCCGTTGTCGGCCTCGCCGACCACCTCGAGGTCGGGCTGGGCGTCGCAGAGCATCCGCAGCCCGGCCCGGATGAGGTGCTGGTCGTCGACCAGCAGCACCCGGATCACGCCGGCTCCGGCGTGACCGGACGCGGCCGGGGCGCCGCGCCGGGCGTCCGGTCCGGCGCGGCCGGCGGCAGAACCGTGCGGACCCGCCAGCCCTCGCCGGTCGGACCGGCCTCCAGCCGCCCGCCCAGCACCTCGACCCGCTCCCGCATGCCGACGATGCCGTGACCGCCGCCGGCCGGCACCACGGCCGACGCCGCGCCCCGCCCGTCGTCGGAGACCGCCCAGTGCACCGCCCCGTCGACCACGGTGACGGTGAACCGCGCCCGGGCCGCCGCGCCCGCGTGTTTGGCCACGTTGGTCAACGCCTCCTGGGTCAGTCGCAGCACCGCCTGGCTCCGGACCGCGTCCAGCGTGCCGACGGCCGGGTCCACGTCGGCCTCCACGGTGACCCCGGCCTGACGGGCCCGGTCCACCGCCGCGCCGAGCGCGGCCGGCAGCGCGGCCGGCTCGATCGCGGTCAGCGCCGCGTCGCCGCGGACGCCGTCGGGGTCTCGCAGCACCGCCACCAGCCGCCGCAGGTCGGTCAGGGCCGCCGTGCCGGTGCGGTGCACGTCGTCGAAGACCTCACCGACCCGCGGGTCGAGGTCGGTCAGCACGTGCCGGGCCACCCCGACCCGCAGCACCATCGACGCGACGTGGTGGGCGAGCACGTCGTGCAGCTCCCGGGCGATGGCGGCGCGTTCGTCGGCGCGCGCGGCGCGGCTCTCCGACTCGTGCCGGCGCTGCTCCGCCGCCGCCCGCTCCTCGGCCTGCCGCGCCAGCTCCCGGGTGGTCCGCACGACCAGGCCGAGCAGCAGCGGCAGGCCGACGGTGACGGCCAGCCCGAACACCCCGGTGAGGGCCTGCCGGATCGGGTCGCCGATCACGTGGCTCAGGTCGATCGCGGCCACCAGGCCGGCCGCGAGCCAGAACGTCCGGGGTCGGGCGGCCCGCATGGTCAGCTCCAGCAGCGCCCAGCTCGCGCCGACCTGGTTGATCGTCACGTCGTCGACCAACGGCAGCGCCGCGACCAGCAGCGCGGACTGGAGCAGCAGGTTCAGCAGCGGCCGGCGGTGGCACAGCAGCGCCACCGTGAACGCCGCGAGCGCGAGCAGCCACTGCGTCGCCGTCGGGGCGGGCCGGCCGTGCGCGCCGACGACCAGGTAGCCGACGCCGCTGAGATCCAGCAGCAGCATCCGCGCGAGCGTGTCGCGCGCGTCGAACAACCGACCGACCCAGCCCACGACGTCAGCCTAGGCAACCGGCGCGGCCGGGGCCACCACGCCCACCGACGCCCGCCACCGGGCGCGCAGTCCGAGGTGGACGGCCAGGCCGAGCGGGCCCAGCAGGACCGTCAGCACCAGCACCGGCGCGAGCACCGCCGCCGGTACGCCACGGTCCCGGGCGTCCTGCCAGATCCACCGTCCCACGAACAGGTCGAAGCCGATCATGTGGGCCCAGGCGGCCGCCGCTCCGTCGGCGGTGCCGAGCAGCTCCCGCAGGCCGTCCAGCGTGGGCGCGGTGACCACCGGCAGCACCGCGCCGAGCGCCGGCAGCACCAGGACCGCGTAGACCAGCAGGACCGGCGCCACGATCAGCGGCGAGCCGACGATCCGCGCGGTCCACGACCAGCGGGGCGCCAGGATCATCAGCGCCCAGAACGGTGCGGCGAGGGCGAAGGTCAGGCCGAACAGCGTGGCGCTCATCCGACCAGCACCACCCCGGCGCGGCGGGACCGGCGGCCCAGGACTAGGCAGACCGCCGTCGCGGTGGCGAGCGCCAGCACCGCCGCCACGGTCAGGGTCAGCGCGTCCGGGCGCAGCAGCGGCTGCCCGCGCAACGCCTGCCCGGTGAGCAGCAGCGTGACCCCGGCGTACGCGACGCCGCCGACGAGCACCAGCCGGGCCCGGGTCAGCTCGTCCAGCCGCGCGCCGAGGAACCGGTCCAGCAGGATCGCCAGCAGGGGCAGCGCCTGCAACGCGTGCAGCCCGACGAAGTGGCCGACGCGCAGGTCGCCGCCGGTGGTGCTCCAGCCGACCAGAGGCAGCCCGGGGCCACCGTCGGGCACGCCGACGCTGTGCGCGCCGGTGATCCCGGCCGGCGCCCCGGCCGGGCGCTGCGCCACCATCGGGAACGCCACGAGCATGCCGAGCAGGGACACACCGAGGCCGAGGCGGACGGCGTACCCGCCGGCCCGGTCCGGCGTGGCGCGGCGCAGCAGCACCACCGCGAGCACCGCCTGAGCGAGGAACAGCACCATGATGGCCGCGCCCATGACGTCGAACAGCGCCTCGTTCAGCGGCGTCGTGCCGTTGAAGTGGCTGGTCGTGCCGCGCAGCACCTGGCCGACGATGACGACCATCTCCAGCACCGACATGGCCACGATCACCGTGGCCGCCCGCTCGGCCAGGCGGCTGCGTCGCGGCAGCAGCGAGAGCATCCAGGCGAGGGTGACGCCGTAGAGCACGAACGAGATCGCGAACTTCAGCGGCTTGAGCCAGGCGGGCGCGCCGGTGAGCACCCGGGGGTCGGCCACCAGACCGATCGCGGCGACGACGGTGAGCACCGCCATCGCGGACACGAGGAGCATCAGGGGGCGGTGCCAGCGGACCGCCCGGTTCACCACGGTAGTCATGCCTGTAGATGCTGGTGGCCGGTGACGCCCGTCGCGCCCGACCGGCGGCCGAGGTCGCGGCCGCGGGTCCGACCCGCGCCTCCTACCGGGGTAGGAGACGCTCAGTCGGGCAACCGGGGCATCTCGACGCAGGGGTCGCGGCCGAGCAGCACCCCGCGTGTCAGCGCCCGGGAGCCGAAGCGGTCCCGGACGGCGTCGACCGCGGCGTCCAGGGCGGGCCCCGGTTCGGCGGTGAACGGCAGCGTGAGCTGCGTGTGCCCGCCGTCCAGGTTGCCCACCGAGACGCCGAGCAGGGTGATGCCGCGCAGCGCGATCTGCGGCAGCGCGGCGCGCAGCAGCGTGCGGGCGGCGGCCCGCAGCGGCGCGGTCTGCGCGGTCGGCTCGTCCAGGGTGTGCGACCGGGTGGCCCGGGTGTAGTCGCCGAAGCGCAGCCGCAGCGTCACCGTGCGGCCGGTGCGTCGGGCGGCGCGCATCCGCCCGGTAACCCGGTCGACCAGCCCGGCCAGCACGGCGTCGAGCTCGGCGGGGGAGTGCGGCTCCCGGCCCAGTGCGTGCTGCGCGCCCATCGAGGAGCGGCGGCGCCCCACCTGCACGGCACGCGGGTCGCGGTTGTGCGCGAGAGCGTGCAGGTGCCGCCCGGCGCCGCCGCCGAGCAGCGACACCAGCGCCGGTTCGTCGAGGCGGGCCACCTGGCCCACGGTGCGCAGGCCGCGCTCGCGCAGCCGGGCGGCGGTGACCGGGCCGACGCCCCACAGCCGCTCGACCGGCAGCGGGTGCAGGAAGGCCAGCTCCCGCCCCGGCTCGACGACCAGCAGACCGTCGGGCTTGGCCACGCCGCTGGCCACCTTGGCCAGGAACTTCGTGCGGGCCACCCCGACCGTGATCGGCAGGCCGACCTCCCGGCGGACCCGGCGGCGCAGCGCGGCGGCGATGTCGGCCGGCGGGCCGACCAGACGCCGCAGGCCGCCCACGTCGAGGAACGCCTCGTCGATGCTGAGGCCCTCGACCAGGGGGGTGGTGTCGCGGAAGATCTCGAACACCGCCCGGCTGGCCGTCGTGTACGCGGCCATCCGGGGCGGAACCACGACCGCATCCGGGCAGAGCCGCCGCGCCTGCCGGCCACCCATCGCGCTGCGCACGCCCCGGGCCTTCGCCTCGTAGCTGCAGGCGAGCACCACCCCGCCGCCGACGATCACCGGACGGCCGCGCAGCGCGGGGTCGTCGCGCTGCTCGACCGAGGCGTAGAACGCGTCCAGGTCGGCGTGCAGGATGGTGGCCTCGCTCGACACCGGCCCATCTTCGCACACCTGTTCGACTCGTGGCGGCTGACCTGCCCGGACAGCGGCCGGCCGGCGGAGGAAACCCCGCCGGCCGGCCGTCGGCGTCACCGCCCGTAGACCTCGAACTCGTAGAGCGAGAAGCCGTACGAGGTGGCCCGCTTGACCCCGTACACCCGCACGTAGCGGGCGCTGACCGGGGCGAAGGTGGCGTTGTCGACGCCGCCGTTGCCGGTGGTGGTGGCGAACACCGGCGTCCAGGAGCTGCCGTCGCCGGAGACCTCGATCCGGTACGAGGTGGCGTAGGCGGACTCCCAGCGCAGCACCGCCCGGCTGACGGTGCGGGCCGACCCGAGGTCCACCCGCAGCCACTGGTTGTCGTTGTAGCTGCTGGCCCACCGGCTGCTCAGGCTGCCGTCGACCGCCTTGGCCGGGGTGTAGCTGGTCAGGAACTGGGTGCTCGACGCGCTGGCCGGGCGGCCCTGGGCCAGGTTGGCGACGTCGTCGCCCCGGCGCGCCGGGAACGAGACGACCTGCTGGTAGGTGGGACGGTTCTGCCAGGCGATCAGCGGATGGGTGATGCCGCCGAGGCCGGACTGGGCGATCGAGTCGGCGCACCACTGGTCGCCGGCGCCGCAGGACTTGTCGCCGGGGTAGACCGTGGTGGCCGGCACCGAGGCGGCCTGGCCCAGCGTGTCGAGCAGGGCCTGCCGGCACGCGCCGAGGTTGCCGTTGCCGCAGTACGCGCGGCCCGGCCCGCCGGCCACCGGGTCGCCGAGCACGGTGCGGACGTCCTTGTCGACGTAGCCCCACCAGCCGTACTGGAACGACGAGCCCTTGTGTGCCTGACCCTGTAGGGCCCAGCTCGCCGCGCCGTCGCGCCCGCCGTTCTGGCCGCCCGACGGCGCCTCGTTCACCTCGATGGCGTCGACCAGCGCCGCGTACAGGTCGGGCCCGAGGCCGGGACGGAACTCGGCCGAGGCGAGCAGCGGCCACCAGGCGTCGAAGATCCGGATCGCCTCGGCGTGCTGGTAGACCTTCGAGCCGGGGGAGGTCTCCACCCGGCGGGCGCCGGCCTGCTGCCAGGCCCGCAGCTTGCCCACCGCGTCGGCCAGCGTCGGGTCGGTGACCGGCGTGCTGTCGAGCACCCGCAGCAGGTCGCCGAGGACCTGCTGGCCGCGCAGGTCGGTCACCGCCGCGTCCGCCATGATCTTGACGACGTCGGCGCGGCCGACCTTGCGCTGGGCGATCGCGGCGCGCACCGGGCCGTCGAGCAGCTGACCCCGGTGCACCGAGCCGAAGCTGAAGTTGCCGTCGGCCGCGCCGAAGTCCCGCGCCTGCTTGTTGTTCCAGCTGACGTAGTAGTCCTGGTTGACCGACCGGGGGTGGGCCGACGCCGGGGTGTAGGTGGCGTCGTTGGTGTCCGGGTTCCAGCCGACCCACTCGTACGCCGGCTCGGCCTTCGCCGGCAGGTTCGGGTCGGTGACCGACGACCGGACCGGGTTCGCGCCGGAGTTGTAGTACGCCGCCTCGGTGGAGTTGACGTAGAACCAGTTGAACGCGTAGCCGACGCTTGCCGCGGACGCCTGGAACGCCGCCGCGCTGCCCATCGCCGCCGGGTCGTTGAACGCCTGGAAGCCGATCGCCGAGTCGGCCTCGTGCCGGTAGGTCGAGCGCAGCTTGGTGAACGCGGTCGGCTGCCCGTTCACCAGCCCCCGGTACGCGACCAGTCCGTACTTCGTACGCAGCGCGCGCAGCGTGTACGAACCGGCCGGGGTGGAGTCGGCCAACGTGGGCGACCAGGAGTTGCGCTGCTCCAGCGCCTCCATGGCGAGGCACTGCCCGTGGTAGAGGTAGCGGTTGGACCGCAGCGTCGGGGCGGTGCCGTCGGTGGTGCACAGCGGCACCGCGTACGTGTCGGTGAGGTCCTGGGAGGCGGAGGTGGCGCTCCACGCGTAGTCCTGGCCGCGGCCGAGCAGCACGTAGAGGTTCAGCCCGGCGAACGCGGCGCCGCGCGCGCTGATGCCCGGGCCCTGCAACTCCTGGAGCATGAGCAGCTGCGGCGCGAAGTAGCCGGTCTGCGGGCCGAACACGGCGACCGGGTTGCCGGTGGTGGTGTGCCGACCGGAGACCACGACCGCGTTGGACATGCCGTGCGCGCGCAGGTTGGCCAGGCCGCCGAGCAGGTCCTTGGTGGCGGTGCTGGCGCCGGTGCGCGCGGCGGCCCCGCCGGTGGCGTCGTAGGCGAGCGGCTCGGCGACCACCGTGCCGGCGTCGGGGAGCACCGCGCTGGTCGCGCCCGGCGGCGTCGCCCCGTACGGGAAGCTCTGCCCGTCGTGCAGGGTGAGCACGGTCTCCGGGTCGTTCTGCGACCGGAACGCCGCCCACACCTTGTCGCCCTCGGTGGCGCCGTACTTGGCCCGGGCGGCCACCCGGACCAGCGCGGACTGGATCTCGCTGCCACCGCCGCCGCCGAACAGCCCGCCGATCACGCCGGCGGTGGCGATCAGGTCGGTCATGGTGAAGTGCTTCGGCTTGCCGGCGCCGGCGAGCACGTACTCACCCGGGTAGTTGTCGTCGGCGATCGACTTGTCGATGTAGGCGTTGATGCCGGCGATGTAGTCGACCACGTCGGTGTAGAGCTGCTGGCCCCGGGTGCCCCTGGTGCGCAGCGCGTCCACCTGGGCCTGCAGGTCCGCCTCGGTGTAGGGCGAGTTGGCCCAGACGCTCTGCTCCAGCTCCCGGTTGCCGGGGGCGCCGCCGGCGAACGAGGTGACGTTGCCGCGGCCGACGTGCCGCAGCAGGTCCATCACCCACAGCCGGTCCTGGGCTCCGGCGTAGCCGGCGCCGAACATGGTGCCGGCGCGGGTGGTGCCGGTGATGTGCGGGACGCCGGTGGCCCTGTCCCGCACGATGGTGACGTCCGCGCGCGGTGAGACGGTGCTCTCGACCTGCGCGGCCGGTACGCCGAACGAGGCGTCGTTGTAGAAGTGGGCGATCTGCTCGTCGGTCAGCCCGGCGTAGTTGTAGACCAGGTTCGCGTACTCGTCGAGCTGGTCGCTGGAGTGCGCCGGGCGGGTGCCGAGCGCCTGGTGCGCCAGGATGGCGACCAGTGTGGCGTTGCCGTTCTGCCCGGGGGCAGGATGTCGGCGCACTGGCCGAGGCAGTAGTCGTTGGGGGCGAACGTGCTGGCGGCCAGCGCCGGTGACGGCGGGGTGACGGTCAGGACGCTCGCGGTCAGGGCGGCGGCGGTGAACGCCGCGAGGCGGGCACGGAGAGCGGGACGGGGCATGGCGATCCTCCGGGGACGCGGAGTCGGGCCGAACGGTACGCCCGGCTTCCGGTGCCGACGTCTCGCCCTCCGCGCCCGGGCGTTCCACCCGGAGGTGAGAATGACTCATATCTATCTCCGGGCAATGATCGGCGGAGGACCGCCGCCCGGGATACCCGTCGTTCACTACCCGCGAATGCCGACGTTTCGCCCGCCGGCTGTCCACGCCGGACACGGCGGTGGGGGGTGGCGCCGTTGCCACCCCCCACCGCTCTCCCGCCGGTGCGCCGTCAGTGCTTGTGGAACGACTGGCGCACCACACCCCCCACCAGGGCGCACCAGGTGGTGGTGCTGAGCTTGCCGGTGGGCGGCAGCCCGTGCAGGCGCTGCAGGTCCTTGACCGCGGTGCGGGTGGCGTGGTCGTACTCGCCCGTCGGGAGGACCTCCGCGTAGCCCTTGGAGTTCAGCATGAACTGCGCCGCGGTCACCGGGACGCCGCTGTCGCGCTGGTCCAGCTCCGGCGCGAGCGTCTCCCAGGTCGGCGCGGTGAGCGTGGCGTCGACGTCGACCGGGATGCCGTTGCGCGCCTGCCAGTCCTGCACCGCCGCCACGGTGGCGGCGTCGAACACGCCGGTGACCGGCACGGCGTAGCCCCGGAACGTGAGCAGGTGCTGCGCGACCTGGACCACCGGACCGCCGACGAAGCGCCAGATGTCCGGCCACCGTCGCGCCGGCACGTCGCCCAGGCGGGTGCCGAGCCTGTGGAAGACCTGGCGGCGCAGCGCGGGGAACTCGCGGTAGAACATCGCGCCCGGGCACTGGGTGGCGCGGAAGTCCCAGTGGCCGAAGATGTCGTGCGCGTGCAGGCCGTACTGTCGGCAGATCGCGGTGCACAGCCGCACCAGCCCGGCGATCAGCTCCTCGGGCGGCGTCTCGGTGACGTAGGTGCCCTCGTTCTCGATGCCGATGGCCCGGCCGTTCTCACCCGGGCAGTGCGCGGCGATCATCTGCCGGTCGCCGGCCTGGAGCCGCTCCAGGCTGCCGTGCCGTCCCTCCAGGACGTGGCCGCCCCGGCTCACCGTGAAGTGCTGCCCGGTGTCGGACCAGCCGTTGCCGTCCATGTGCAGGTCCTGGCAGTCGCGGGCGAGCTGCTTGGCGTGTTCCTCGGAGTAGTCGGTGACGTTCGGGAACGCCATGTGGTGCACGATGATCTTGTTGGTCGGGATGGCGCTGACCGACAGCGGGTCCGCCGGCGGCCGGGCCGCCCACTCGTCGCAGCTGATGATCCAGTCGAGGTCCGCGCCCGGCGCGGCCTGCGCGGCGGAGGGCAGGGCGAGCTCGCTCCCGACGACCGCGACCGCGGCGGCGCCGAGGCCGGCCCGCAGCAGCGTACGGCGGTCCAGCTCGGGGTGGTCGAAGTGCATGGCATCTCCTCGATGGCCCGGTCGGACCGGGCGATGTAAAGGAACTCCAACTGCTGCGCGCGAGTTGGAGAATATTGCCACGGACGGGCGGCGCGCCAGAGGACAAATGCCACCGACGGCCGGCGACTCCTACCACCGACGTAGGCGATGTCACGTCCGCTGACCGGGACGGACCATGTCGCGCCGCCGCCCGGCGTGGCAGCCTGGTGCGGTGCGCCCGCCCAGCCTGACCGGAGTCCTCGTGCTCGTCGCCGTGCTCGCGGTCGCCGGCGCGTTCGGCTGGTGGCGCCGCCGCCACGACGGTCGGCTGCGGGCTGTCCGCGAACGCCCGCCGGGCGCGGCGGACCGCGACGCGTCGGCCGCCGCCGGCGACGCCCCGCACCGGGCCACCCTCGCCGCCCTCGGGGTACGCCCCGGCGTGGTCACGCTGGTGCAGTTCTCCGCCCCGGTCTGCGCGCCGTGCCGGGCCACCCGCCGCGTCCTCGACGACGTCACCGGTCGCCTCGACGGGGTGGCGCTGCGGGAGGTCGGCGTGGACGAGCACCTCGACGCGGCCCGCGACCTGGACGTCTGGCGTACCCCGACGGTGCTGGTGGTGGACGCGGCCGGACGCGTCGTGCGCCGGGCCGCCGGCGTGCCCGACCGGGCCGAGCTGCTCGCGGCGCTCGCCCCGCTCACCGCCGGCGCCGCCCGGTGACCGGTCGGCGCTCGGCGGGCGTGCGGCTGACCCGGCGGCGGGTGGTGGACCACGGCCGGCTCGCGGCGAGCCTCTGTGCGTCGGCCCGTCCCGCCTGACCGCCCGCCCCGCCGTCCGAAACGGAACCCCCATGCTGCTCGACCCCGGGGGCCGCGCTTCGCCGCCGCCCTCACCACCGTCGTCCTCGCCGTCGCCCTGGTCACCGGCTCGGGGCTGCTCGTCCTCGCCCAGGCCGTGGTCTTCGCGCTCACCGCCGCCGCCCCGCGTCTCGGCCCGTACGGCCTGCTCTTCCGGGCCCTGGTCGCGCCCCGGCTGGGCCCCCCGGCCGAGCGGGAACCGGCCGCCCCGGTGCGGTTCGCCCAGATCGTCGGGCTGGTCTTCGCCACCGTCGGCGCCGCCGGCTTCCTCGCCGGCGCGCCCGTGGTCGGCCTGATCGCCACCGCCGCGGCGCTGGCCGCCGCGTTCCTCAACGCGGCGTTCGGGCTCTGCCTCGGCTGCGAGGCCTACCTGGCGGTCCGTCGGCTGACCGGCCGCCCGCTCGCCGCCCGGGTCGCCGTCCCGCCCCGCTGACCGCCCCGCCCGAACACCGGCACGATCGCCGGATGCCGCCCCGGCCCGTGCCGCCCGTACGCTGGCCCGGCCGGCACGGGGACGGGGGAATGGCATGGGTGGTCGGGCGCGACTGGACCGGCGCAGCGTGCTCGCCGCCGCCGGCGGGCTGGCGCTCGCCGGGATCGGCGTTCCGGTCGGGCTGGCCGCCACCGCCGACCGGCCGCCGGCGCCGCGCGGACGGCGGCCGATCAGCATGGCGATGCACCTGCACGCCTCGTTCAGCGAGGGCATCGCCAGCTACGCCGCCCACCTCGACCAGGCCCGCCGCAACGCCGTCGACGTGCTCTGGTGGACCGACCACGACTTCCGCGTCGCCGCCCACGACCACCGCCGGGTCGTCCACTTCGACGGCCCGCAGGAGCTGGAGGGCGGTCTGGCCTGGACCTGGACGGCCGCCACCGAGGGGCGGCTCACCGGGTCGGCCGCCGAGTTCGTGGCCGCGCCGGACGCCGCCGACGGTCCCGGCCGCGCGCTGCGCCTCAGCGCCGCCGGCACCGGCACCCACTGGTACGCCGGCAAGGCCTGGAACTGGACCCACACCGGGAACATCTCCGACACCACGCTGCACCTCGACGTGCGGCCCGAGGCGGCCGGGCCGGACGCCACGCTGACCGTCGAGATCGCGTTGTCCCACCACCCGGCCGGTCCGGGACGACCCGCCGGCCAACTGGTACTGCGCTACCGGCTGGGCGCGACGGACGCGGTCCGGCACACCGCCGACGGCCGGCACGGCACCGTCGACCTGCCCGCGCCGATCGGCGCCTGGCGGCGGCACACGCTGGACCTGCTCGCCGACGCGCGGCGGCTCTGGCCCGACCTGGTGGCCGGCGACAACTCGCTGCGCGGGCTGCGCCTCGGCGTGACGGTGGCCGGCGGCGCGCGCGGCGCGTACCTGGTCGACCGGCTGGTCTTCGACCGGGCCCGCCGCGCCGGGCAGGCCGGCGAGGAGCTGCGCGCCGAGGTGCTGGCCGGCTACGCCGACGCCTACCCGGGCGTGACCCACCACCGGGCCTACGAGGTGTCGATGGTCCGGCACCTCAACTGGTTCGGCGGCGACGGCACGCTGCCCCGCTTCCCGTCCCCGCCCTACCGCGACGACGACGTCGAGGCGACCGAGCGGATGGTGGAGTTCCTGCACGGCCACGGCGGCGTGGTCTGCTGGAACCACCCGCTGGACGTGGAACGCCGCGACTCCCTGGCCCGGCTGCTGGTGACCCGGCACGCGCTCGGCGTCGACCTGATCGAGATCGGACGGGCCCCGGTCGCTGACCACCTCTGGGCGTACGACGTGGCGGCCCGCAACGCGATCCCGCTGACCGCCGTCGGCGTCACCGACGACCACAACGGCACCGACTGGCGGACCGGTCGGGACCGGTACGTCACCTCCGTCTGGGCGGCCTCGACCGACCGGGAGGACCTCGTCGCCGCGCTGCGCGCCGGGCAGGCGTGGTTCGCCGACCTCGCCGTCTACCGGGGCGCCCTGGACCTGGAACTCGGCGGGCGCAGCGCCATGGGCGCGCTGCCGACGGTCGCCGAGGACACCGTGACGGTGCGGCTGCGGGCCACCGACCTGCCGGCCGGGTCCATCCTGGAGGTGGTCACCGGCGACGTCGACCGGGCCGGCGCGGCGGACCCGACCCCCGCGATCCGGACCGGTCGGGTGCCGTGGCGGGAGCTGCGACAGGGCTGGCACGACCTGCCGGTGCGGGTGGGCGCCGGGGCGTACGTGCGCACCCAGGTCCGGGACCGCGACGGCGCGATCGTCGGGGCGAGCAACCCGGTCTGGCTGCTCCGCGAGCCTCCGCCCGGAGGCGTCCCGCCCGCCCGCCGGATCTGACCGGTCGGCCGTCCTTGATCGACTCCATGTCGCCGAAGTGGTGCCGTCCGAGGGCCTCTGATGGCGCCACTTCGCCGAGGTGGAGTCGATCAAGGACGATCCGGTCCGGGACGACCGCGCCGCGAATATACCGGTGAAGGGCGGGCCGTCGACCGGGAGCGACCCACCGGCTGAGGGTTGCGCGGGTCTGCTGCAGTGGCGGTGTGTCCGTTACCGACCATCCGCCGCCCGGCCCCGGACCGGCGGGACACCTCCGGTCCGGGGCCGCCGTCCGGCGTACGGAAGCGTCCGTTGCGCCGATGGCCGGCGGCGCCGGCGCGACCAGAATGACCAGCGAGGCGGCAACCGGCAGCCGTCCCTGGATCGCGGTGGGGTTCGTCGCATGAGCGGCTGGCAGCTGTCCGGCTACACGCCGGTTCGTGAGCTCGGCTCCGGGGCGTCGGGCAGTGTCGTGCTCGCCACCCACGACGACACCGGCACCCCGGTCGCGATCAAGTATCTGGTCCGCGACCTCGGGGCCGACTCCTCGTTCCGCACCGCCTTCCGCGACGAGGCCCGGTTGCTCGGGGAGATCGACGACCGGCACGTCAGCCGGCTCTACGAGTACGTCGAGTCTCCGCACGGCGCCGCCATCGTGATGGAACTGGTCGACGGTGTCTCGCTGCGGCAGATGCTGCGCGCGCACGGCCCGACCACCCCCGAGGCGGCGCTCTGCGTGTTGAAGGGCTCGCTCGCCGGGCTCGCCGCCGCGCACGCGCACGGGGTCGTGCACCGGGACTACAAGCCGGAGAACGTGCTGGTCACCGGTGCCGGGTCGAGCAAGCTCGCCGACTTCGGCATCGCCATGCCGATCGGCCGGGGCTCGGACACCACCGTCTCCGGCACGCCCCGCTACATGGCCCCCGAGCAGTGGACCGGCGCCCCGGCCAGCCCCGCCTGCGACATCTACGCCGCCACCGCCACGTTCTTCGAGTGCCTCACCGGGCGGCCCCCGTACCAGGGTCCGGACCTGCTCTCCCTGCGCGAGCAGCACGCCACCGCGCCGATCCCCACCGACCCGGCGCCCGCCCCGGTGCACGAGCTGCTGCGGCACGGGATGGCCAAGAGCCCCGACGACCGGCCGCAACCGGCCCAGGTCTTCCTGGAGCTGCTCGACCGGGTGGCCGGTGCCGGGTACGGGCCCGAGTGGGAGGAACGCGGGTTGCGCGAGCTGGCCCGCCGGGCCGCGCTGCTCGCCGCGCTGTGGCCGTTCCCCGACCGGGCGGAGGGCGCCACCGCGGTGGCCAGCACCGCGCTCGGCGCCTCGGCCGGCCGGGGCGGCCTGTTCCGGCGGGGACGCAAGCGCACCATGCTGGCGGCCGGCGCCGTGGTCGCCGCCGTGCTGGCCGGCGGCGCCGGCTACAGCTACGCCGCCCGCGAGAGCCCGGCCGCCGCCGAGGTTCCCGCCGGCCCGTCGCCCGCCGGTCCCACCCCGACCGACCCGCCGACACCGGACCCGACGGCCGTCACGCCCCCGGACGTCACCCCGACCGCGTCGCCGCCGGCCACGCCGTCCGTCCTGCCCACCCCACCGGCCGGTACGCCGTCCGCCACGCCGGACGGAACCCGGGCGCCGACCCGCCCGCCGGTCCGCACCAGCGCACCGACCCCCACCCCGTCGCGCAGCACCACGCCGCCGCCCCCGCCGGACGTCACCGCGCCGGTCGTCGGCGGCGTCAGCGCCGATCCGGGTCAGCTCGAACCGAGGGGCTGCCCGTTCGGGATCCAGAGCAGCGCCGTCTCCGTCTCCGTCACCGACGACCGCAGCGGTCCGGCCGCCCTGAAGGTCACGTTCCGCTACACCCTGGAGGGCGCCACCGGAACGGTCCGGATGGCCGCCGCCGGGCGCGGCGTGTTCACCGGCACGCTCGGTCCGTTCGCGGCGCCGAAACAGAGCAGCCGCATCCCGGTCCAGGTCACCGCCGTCGACGCCGCCGGCAACGCGACCACCTCGGCGAAACCGGTGTACGTGACGCTCTACACCTACTGCACCCCCGGCTAGGAGTACGACGTGCCCGTTGCCCAGCACCGCAGTCCGGACCGGGGACGGCCGGCGTGACGCGGCCGGAGGAGCCCACCGAGGCGCTGCCCACCCGCGCCCTGCCCGCCGACCCGGCCCGCGACGCGCAGGCCGCCGCGCCCACCGTCCACCTCGTCCCGCCCCGACCACCGGCCGACGCGGATGCGACCGCGCCCCTGACCGTCGACCCCGCGGGCGCGGCGGAACCGACCGTGCACCTCGCCGGCCAGGGAGCGAGCCCGCCCGCCGACGCCGGTGCGACGGTGCGCCTCGCCGGTCCGGGAGCGACGCCGCCCGCCGAGAGCGATGCGACGGTGTACCTCGCCGGTCCGGGGGCGGCCCGGCCCGGCGACGCCGATCCGACGGTGCGCCTCGCCGGTCGGGGAGCGACGCCGCCCGCCGAGAGCGATGCGACGGTGCACCTCGCCGGCCCGGGGGTGGCCCGGCCCGGCGACGCCGATCCGACGGCGCGTCTCGCCGGCCCGCGTCAGCCCGGCCGGCCCGACGCCGACGGGACGGTGGACCTCGGTGGTACGGGCGTGGCCGGGGCGGTTCGGGCCGAGCCGACCGTGCACCTCGCCCCGCCGCAGCAGGTCACCGGGGCGTCGACCGCCGCGTACCGGCCGACGTCCACCGGGCCGGCCGCCCCGACGGCGGGGGCGACCGCCGGCGCGTACCGGGATCCGACCGCGCGGGCGGTGAGCGGCGTGCCCGCGCCGGCGTCCGGCGGCGAGCTGCGGTTCGGACCGGGCGTGCCGGCGACCCCGCCACCGCCGCCGGCCTGGCCGGTCGCGCCGCCCATCCGGCCGCCGCGGCCGCTCTGGCGCCGGGTCGTCTCGGTGCTGTCCACCCTGCTCACCGCCGCGCTGCTGGTGACGGTCGGTCTCTACCTGTGGCAGCGGCTGCGGCCGTTGGAGGTCGAGCAGGTCGCGGTGGCGGTGCCCCGGCCGCCCGGCATCGCGTGCGACGTGACCGTCGACGTGGTGGCCACGGTCCGCACCAACGGGCGCGCCGGCACGATCCGCTACCAGTGGTTCCGCTCCGACGCGCCGCCCGGCGCGCTGCTCAGCGAGCGGGTCGGCAGCGGGCAGCGGACCGCCACGCTCACCCTCAGGTGGACGTTCAGCGGGGTCGGCGCGACCACCGGGACGGCCACCGTGAACATCATCGAGCCCGCGCCGGTGCAGGCCGGCACCCGGGTCAGCTACCGCTGCCCCGGGGGCTGACCGCGTTTCCGCGCGCGTGGGCCCGGGTAGGCCTTCCGGAACGATCCTGACCACATGCGTGGAGGCCCTTCGATGAGAGACAACTTCGGCGACGCGGTGGGCGACGCGTTCCGTTCGGTGATGCTGTTCCTGCCCAAGGCGGTCGCGTTCGTCGCCATCCTGGTCGTCGGCTGGCTGATCGCCAAGGCCGTGCTCAAGCTGGTGGACAAGGTCCTCGAGCGGGTGCACTTCGACCGGGCGGTCGAACGCGGCGGCATCAAGACCGCGCTGGCCCGCTCGAAGTACGACGCCAGCGACATCGTCGCCAAGCTCGCCTACTACGGCGTGCTGCTGGTCACGCTGCAGCTCGCGTTCGGCATCTGGGGTCCCAACCCGATCTCCGACCTGATCGCCGGCGTCGTCGCCTGGCTGCCCCGGGCGTTCGTCGCCATCGTCATCGTCGTGGTGGCCGCGGCCATCGCCCGCGCGGTGAAGGACATCATCTCCAGCGCGCTCGGCGGTCTCTCCTACGGTCGGGTGCTGGCCAACCTCGCCTCGGTGTTCATCCTGGGCCTGGGCGTGATCGCCGCGCTCAACCAGATCGGCGTCGCCACCGCGGTGACCACCCCGGTGCTGATCGCGGTGCTCGCCACCGTCGGCGGCATCCTGGTCGTCGGCGTCGGCGGCGGGCTGGTCCGGCCGATGCAGAGCCGCTGGGAGACCTGGCTGACCCGGGCCGAGGAAGAGTCCCGGACCATCGCCACCCACGCCCGCGCCTACCAGGCCGGTCGACGTGACGTGGCGGCCCGCCTGGCCACGTCGGACCCGTACGGCGAGGCGGAGCTGACCCAGCCGGTGGCCCGCGACGCCGAGGCCGACCGCACCCAGCCGGTGTCGGCGTACGCGGGTTCCGAGCCGACCCAGCCGGTGCCGGCCCGGACCGGCACCGAGACCAGCCCGACGGCGTCCACGGACGTCACCCAGGCGATCCCGTCGTTCTCCGACTCCGAGCGCACCCAGCCGACCGCACCCCGCCAGCCCACGGCCGAGCAGGCCGCGGACAGCGAGGCCACGATGGTCATCCCGCCGGCGGACGTGGACAAGTTCCGCCGCTGACCCCTCGTCGCGCGACACCGGGGCGGGATCCGACGTCGGGTCCCGCCCCGGTCGCGTGTCGCACGGGACCACCCGCCGGCGCGGGTCCGGCTACGATCGTCGGCATGACCTGGCGATGTTGATGCCTTCCTGAGCGACGAGGCCGCGGGCCACCGCGGACGCCGTGCACTGCGCCCGGTGTCCGTCACGTCCCGTGGGAAGGCCTCATGCTCGTCGCATCTCCCCGCGTGCCCGCGACCCGCCGCCTGGCGGCGACGCTCTACGGCTACGCGTTCCTCACCTACCTCGTCCTGCTCTACCCGCTCTACGTGCTGCTGTTCGCCGACACCGGGCTGTCGGTCGGGCAGATCTCGACGCTGTTCGTCCTCTGGGCGGTCGCCGGCATCCTGTTGGAGGTGCCGTCGGGGGCCCTGGCCGACGCGCTCTCCCGCCGGCTGCTGCTCTGCCTGGCGCCGCTGCTCACGGCCGCCGGTTTCGCGCTCTGGGTGCTGCTGCCGTCCTATCCGGCGTTCGCCGTCGGGTTCCTGCTCTGGGGCGCCGGCGGCGCGTTGCGCTCCGGCGCGCTGGAGGCGCTGGTCTTCACCGAGCTGGACCGTCTCGGCGCGGCCGACCGCTACGCCCGGCTGATCGGCCGCACCCGCACCGCCGAGGTGCTCGGCGCGGTCGGCTCGGGGGTGCTCGCCGGGCCGGTGTTCGCGGTCGGCGGCTACCTCGCCGTCGGCGCGGCCAGCGTGGCGACCTGCCTGCTCGCCGCCGCGGTCGCGGCCCGCTTCCCGGAGCACCGCACCGCGCCGGCCGCCACCGCGCCGGCCGCCGTCGCGCCGCTCGCCGCCCCACCGTCGGGCCCGGGGGAGGCGCCGGACGACGACGAGCCCGGTTGGCTGGACAGCCTGCGCGGGGGCCTCGCCGAGGTGCGGGCCGACCGCGCCGTCCGCGCGGCCGTGCTGCTGGTCGCCGCGGTGGCCGCGATCTGGGGTGGCCTGGACGAGTACACCGGGCTGCTGGCCCGGGACACCGGGGTGGCCGAGGTGACCGTGCCGCTGCTGCTCCTGCTGGTGTGGGCCGGGATGTCCGTGGGCGGACTGCTCGCCCCGTGGGGCGAGCGGCTGTCCCGTCGCGGGTACGCCGGCCTCCTGCTCGTCGCGGCGGGGGCGCTGGCGGCCGGGGCGCTGGCGCGGCACCCGGGGGGCTTCCTGCTGCTGGCGGTGGCGTTCGCCGCGTTCCAGCTCGCCACCGTGCTGGCCGACGTCCGGCTCCAGGCCCGGATCAGCGGTTCCGCGCGGGCCACTGTCACCTCGCTGGCCGGGATGGCCACCGACCTGACCACCGTCGCCTTCTACGGCGCGTACGGGCTGCTCGCCGGCGCGGTGGGCAATCCGGTCGCCTTCGCGGTGGCCGTGCTGCCCTATCTGCTGGTGGCGCTCTGGCTGTTCGCCGGACGGGGGTGAGTTGCCAGAAAAGGGATGAATCATCGCATTCAGGATTACGGTGGGTCCGGACACGACCGACCGCGGGGAGACGATAGCGGTGACGTTGGAAGCAGAGCGCACGCTGCGCGACGAGGACCTGACCGGGCTGGCGGAGCTGGCCGCCCAACTGCGGGTGGACGCGATCCGGTGCACGACGATGGCCGGCTCCGGGCACCCCACCTCCAGCCTCTCCGCCGCCGACCTGCTCGCGGTGCTGGTCGCCCGGCACCTGCGCTACGACTGGTCCTACCCGGGCAACCCCGGCAACGACCACCTGATCTTCTCCAAGGGGCACGCCTCGCCGCTGCTGTACGCGGTGTTCCGGGCCACCGGCGCGATCAGCGAGCAGGAGCTGCTGGAGACGTACCGCCGGTCCGGCTCGCGCCTGCAGGGCCACCCCACCCCGGTCCTGCCCTGGGTGGACGTGGCCACCGGCTCGCTCGGCCAGGGCCTGCCGGTGGGCGTCGGCGTGGCCCTGGGCGCCCAGTACCTCGACCGCTCGCCGGCCCACGTCTGGGTGCTGTGCGGCGACAGCGAGATGGCTGAGGGCTCGATCTGGGAGGCCCTGGACAAGGCCGGCCACTACGGGCTGCGCGCCCTGACCGCGATCGTCGACGTCAACCGGCTGGGGCAGCGCGGCCCGACCGAGCTGGAGTGGGACCTGGACAGCTACCGGCGGCGGGTCGAGGCGTTCGGCTGCCGGGCGATCGTCGTCGACGGGCACGACCTCGGTGCGATCGACGACGCGTACGGGCAGGCGCGGGAGGCCACCGGACCGACCGTGGTGCTGGCCCGCGCGGTCAAGGGCCGCGGGGTGCCCGAGATCGAGAACGACCCGTCCTGGCACGGCAAGGCGCTCGACCCCGAGCTGGCCGACCGGGCGGTGCGGGCGCTCGGCGGACCCCGGCGGATCCGGGTCGCCGGGCCGAAGCCGCCCGCCGCGCCGCGCGCCACCCCGGTCGAGCACCGGCGACCCGAGCTGCCCCGCTGGTCGCGCGGCGCGAAGGTCGCGACCCGGGACGCGTACGGGGACGCGTTGCGCGCGCTCGGCGCGGTCCGGCCGGACGTGGTGGCCCTCGACGGCGAGGTCAGCGACTCCACCCGGGCCGACCGCTTCGCCGAGGCGTACCCGGACCGGTTCTTCCAGATGTTCATCGCCGAGCAGCAGCTCGCCGCCGCGGCCGTGGGCCTGGCGGTACGCGGCCGGCGGCCGTTCGCGGCGACGTTCGCCGCGTTCTGGTCCCGCGCCTACGACTTCATCCGGATGGCCGGCGTCTCCCGTGCCGACATCACGCTGGTCGGCTCGCACGCCGGGGTGGAGATCGGCCCGGACGGCCCGTCCCAGATGGGGCTGGAGGACATCGCCGCGCTGCGCGCGGTGCCCGGCTCGACGGTGCTCTGCCCCGCCGACGCGGTCTCCTGCGCGGCCCTGGTCGCCCAGCTGCCCGACCGCCCCGGCGTCAGCTACCTGCGCACCACCCGCGGCGCCTACCCGGTGCTCTACGACGACGGCGAGGAGTTCCCGGTCGGCGGCAGCCGGGTGGTCCGCGACGGCGGTGACGTCGCGCTGCTCGGCACCGGCGTCACCGTGCACGTCTGCCTCGCCGCCGCCGACGAGCTGACCCGGGAGGGGATCGACGCCCGGGTGGTGGACCTCTACTCGATCAAGCCGGTGGACCGGGACCGCCTGCTGGAGGCCGTCCGCGACACCGGGGGGCGGCTGGTGGTGGTGGAGGACCACTACCCGGAGGGCGGCCTGGGCTCCGCGGTGCTGGAGGAACTGGCCGACCTGGACGCGCCGGCGCGGGTCCGCCACCTCGCGGTGCGCGGGCTGCCCGGCTCCGGCACACCCACCCAGCAGCTCGACCGCGCCGGGATCGGCGTGCACGCGGTCGTCTCGGCCGCCCGCGCCCTGGCCTGACCGGGTTTGGCCGGGCCCCCGGCGGGTAGCCACGCTGCCGCCGACGGGAGGACCGACCATGGCCGAACCGGAGTTCTACGCGCGGGTGTCCGCCCGCGCGGGTGTGTCGGAGGAGTCCGCGCGGGCGCTGACCGAGGCGACGCTGCGCACACTCGCCGAGCGGATCAGCGGCGGCGAGGCCGCCGACCTGAGCGAGCACGTGGCACACGAGCTGCGCCCGCTGCTGGCCCGGGCGCGGGTCGAGGACCCGCAGGCCTTCGGGTACGACGAGTTCCTGCGCCGGATCGCCGAGCGGGCCGGCGCGACCCCGGCCGACGCCGAGCGCGGCGCGCGTGCGGTGCTGCAGGCGCTGCACCGGGTGGTCGGACCCGCGGAGTTCAACCGGGCGATGGCCCAGCTGCCCCGGGAGATCGGCGAACTGGCCCAGCCCGCCCCACGGATGTAAGGAAGGGGCCCCGCTCAACGTCTCCGGTAGAGGCGGGGCCCCCTCTTAACGCACCTGCCCGGGCATCAGCCGGCCAGGTGCAGGAACGACCACTGGTGGCCGTCGGGATCCCGGAAGCCGCGCATGGAGAGGTGCCCGAGGTCCTGGACCGGCCCGAGCGCGGTGCCACCCGCGGCGACCGCGCGTTCGACCAGCGCGTCGACCTGCTCGGGCCGGTCCACGCCGAGGCCCACGATCACCTCCCGGGCGGCCGCGGTGTCGCAGACGTCGGCGCCGGCGAACGCGGCGAAGGCGTCGGGGAGGTGCAGGACCAGGTGCGTGGTCGCGCCGAAGCTGAGCTGCGCGCTCGGCGCGCCCGGTGGCCGGGGCGCCGCGACGAAGCCGAGGGCGGTGAAGAAGGCCACCGCGGCGTCGAGGTCGCGCACCGGAAGGTTGACGAACGTCGCACCGGTCATCGGGCCGCCTCCCGCTCCAGCAGCGCCTTCAGCGCGCCCAACCGGTCCCGCCAGTACGCCCTGAACCGTTCCGCCTCGCCGGCGTCGGCCAGCTTCTCGTGCAGCACCGCCACCCGCGCCTTCGACGCGCCGACCGCGGTCAGGCCGACCACGATCCGGCTCGGGCCATCCGCCCAGTCCGCCCGGAACGTCTTCGGCGCCGTCGCGGTGCGCACCCGCACCTCGACGTCGGGCAGCCAGCGCCGGCGGGTCGCCTCGTCGGCGAACGCGTGGAACAGCGTCTGCACCGGCACGGCGACGGTCCGGCTGCCGCCGGCCTCGAATCCGCCGCCCCGCCGCTGACCCGGTGCGCGCAGGCCGCGCGCCTGCTCGTAGCCGACGGTGACGGTCTGCGCCCACCAGCCCGGCACCCCGTGCGTGTCGACCAGCCACCGGGCGGTCTCGGTGTGGGTCCGCTCGACCGCGCCCCACGCGTCGAGCCGGTCGAACCAGCCGGCCCAGTCCCGCCCGGTCCGCTCGCGCAGCAGCGCGTCGGAGATCCGGTCCTGTTGGGTCCGTCCCCCGGCCAGGGCCACCGACGGGGTGGGGGCGGGTTCGGCCTTGGCGAGCATCTGCCGGCGGGCGGTGGTGTAGCTCTCGCCGGTCTTGTCCATCCGGGTGCGTACCCGGGACTTGAAGGACTTCTGACGGGTCATCGCGCGCTCCCTGTCACGACCCGGTCGGGAACCCACGCTTCCGGCGACCGTGCCGTGCGCTGCCGCGCGGTGGTCAGGTGTCGCGTCCCGAGGGCTCGAAGCCCCCTTTGCCTCCGCGTGCCGGTGGCGTGGGCACCGGATCGGAGGTGGGGCGCGGGACCGCGCCGTGCCCCAGTCTAAGCCGGATCCTGCTGCCGGGGGAGGCCGGCGCGCCGGCCCGCCTCATTCCGGCAGCGCGTCGAGGTAGACCCAGCGGCCGTCCTCCCGGGCGAAGCGGCTGTGCTCGGCGAGCGTCCCGGCCCGGCCGCCCTCGGTGTAGTGGGCCCGGAAACGGACCGTCCCGGTGCTGTCGAACAGACCGCCCTGTGCGGTCTGCAGCACCTCCAGGCGGGTCCACCGGGTGCCCGGCTCCAGCTCCAGCCGGGCCGGCCGGGTGCGCGAGTGCCAGCTGTGCCGCAGGTAGTCGGCGTCGCCGCGGGCGAACGCGCTGAACCGCGAGCGCATCAGCGCCTCCGCGGTGGCCGCCGTCGCGACGCCCCGGTGGACCGGCGCGCAGCAGTCCTCGTACGGCCGGCCCGACCCGCACGGGCAGGCCGTGTTCTGCTTCCCCATCCGACGATTCTCGCCCGCCGCCCGGCCGCGCCCGCGACGGGTCCCGCCAGGCGCCGCCATCCGTGCGCGGGGCAGCGCCGGCGGGGAAGCCGCACTACTCTCCGAGGACCATGAGCGCGAGCCCGACGCGGTGCGACCTCGACCCGGCACGGGTCCGCCGTTACCTGACCGCCTCGCTCGGGCCGGCCGGCGAGGTGGTCGACTGCGGTCCGTTGAGCGGTGGCGGCTTCGCCGCGGTGTGGTGGGTGCGCCTGGCCGACGGCCGTGACGTGGTGCTCAAGGTCGGGCCACCGCCGCACGTGCCGCTGCTGCGCTACGAGGCGGACATGATCGGCGCGGAGGCGCGCTACCTGCGCCTGGTGGCCGCTCGCGCGCCCGCGGTGCCGGTGCCGGCGCTGCTGCACCACGGCCGCCACCCCGAGCTGGGCGACTGGCTGCTCACCGCGCGGCTGCCCGGCCGTACCCTGTGGGACCTGACCCGGGCCGGCGCGGACGTCGGGCCGCTGCGCGCCGAGTTCGGCCGGGCGCTGGCCGCGCTGCACGCCGTCACCGGCGACCGGTACGGCTACGACGGCGGCCGCGCCACCGCCCCCACCTGGCGGGGCGCCTACACCGCGATGGTGGACGACCTGCTCGCCGACGCGGCCGACTGGGCGGTGCCGCTGCCGGTGCCCGCGTCCCGGATCCGCGCGCTGGTCGCCCGGCACACGGCCGTCCTCGACGTGGTGCGCCGCCCGGCGCTGCTGCACTTCGACGGCTGGGCCGGCAACGTGCTGGCGGTGGACGGGCCGGACGGCACGCCCCGGCTCAGCGGCCTGGTCGACGGCGAGCGGCACCTGTGCGGCGACCCGCTGCTGGACCTGGTGTCGCCGTTGCTGTTCCGCCGGGCCGAGGACGAGCCGGACGACCCGCTGGTCCGGGCCTACCGGGCGGCCGCGCCGTTCGCGCTGGACGAGGGCGCGCGGCGACGCCTCGGGCTCTACCGGCTGCACCTCTACCTGCTGATGACGGTGGAGATGCCCAGCCGGGGCATCACCGCGGAGTCCGACCCGGGCCGGGTGGCGCTGCTGGCCGAGCTGCTCGACGCGGAGCTGGCCGACCTGGCCGGGCCGGTCAGAGCCAGCCGGAGCGGCGGAACAACCGGTGCAGCGTCACCGCCGCCGTCGCCATGAGCAGCAGCGCGCCGGCGTAGCCGTACCGCCAGTGCAGCTCGGGCATGTGCGCGAAGTTCATCCCGTAGACGCCGGCCACCGCGGTCTGCGAGGCGGCGATCGCCGCCCACGACGCGATCTTGCGCATGTCGTGGTTCTGCTCCACCGCGAGCTGCGCCAGCCGCGACTGGACCAGCGACGTGAGCAGTTCGTCGTACGCGCCGATCCGCTCGACCGCCCGGCCCAGCCCGTCGGACACGGCGGTGAACCGGTGGCGCAGCGCGGGCGGCGGGCCGCCGTCGGGGGAGTCCTGCAGCGCGCGCAGCGCCGCCGGCAGCGGCAGCACCGCCCGCTTGAACTCCACCACCTCGCGCTTGAGCTGGTAGAGGTGCTGGATGTCGGCGCCGCGCTCACGGGCGAACACGCTCTCCTCCACCCGCTCCAGGTCCCGTTCCAGGTGCTCGGCGACCTCCAGGTAGAGGTCGACCATCCGGGCGCAGACCGCGTACGCCACCGCCCACGGCCCCTCGGCCAGCACCTCCGGGCGGCGTTGCACCTCCTCGCGTACGGGCGCGAGCGCGCCGGTGGCGCCGTGCCGGACGGTCACCGCGAACCGGTCACCGACGAACACCAGCACGTCCCCGGTGTCCACCACCTCGGAGGTGGCGGTCAGCTCGGTGTGCTCGACGTAGCCGGCGCTGCGCAGCACCAGCAGCGTCACGTCGCCGTAGCGCCGCAGGGTCGGCCGGTGCCCGTCGGCGAGCGCCTGCTCCACCGCCGGCTCGTCCAGCCCGAACGTCCGCCCGACCGCTGCCATCACCGCCGCGCCCGGCTCGTGCAGCCCGAGCCAGACGAAGGTACGCCGGCCGTGGCTGGCCCGGGCGTACGCGTCGGCGTAGTGCGGCCGGCCCGGTTCCCGCCGCCCGCCGACGTAGACCGCGCAGTCGACCACCGCGTCCGGGTTGGCCCGCCGAGGCCGGCGCGCGCTGGTCGGGTCGACGCGCCCGAGCAGCCGTCCGACCACGCCGGGCAGCCGTGGCCGCCACCGGATCCGGTCCACCCCACACCTCCGCCGCCCGGGAAACCGACGGCCTACCGTACGGCCCGCGGCGCGGCGGCGGTGTCCGGCCCGCGTCAGCGGACGGCGGTGGCGAAGACGACGATGTTGTCGGGATAGTTGCCGGTACGCGGGTCGAAGCGCCCGCCGCAGGTGATCAGGCGCAGCCGGGACGCCGCGCCGCCGCCGTACACCCGCTCGGTGGGGAACCGCTGCTTCGGGTACGCCCCGACACCGTCCACCGTGAACACGGCGGTGCGACCGTCGGCGCGGACCACCCGGACGGTGTCGCCGGGGCGCAGCCGGCCGAGGTCGAAGAAGACCGCCGGGCCGTGCTGCGAGTCGACGTGCCCGACCAGCACGGCGTTGCCGGACTCGCCGGGCGCGGGGCCGGGTGGTACCAGCCGGCCACCTCCGGGCGCTCCAGCGGCGGCACCTCCAGCGCGCCGTCGTCGTCGGTGGCGACCGGGACGATGTCGGCGTCCACCCCGATGCGGGGGATGACCACCCGCACCGGCGTCGACCGGGGGAGCGCCGGGCCGGCCGCGCCCGGGCGTTCGGTGGTCGGCGCGGCGGAGGCGCCGGGTTGGGGCGGTGACGCCGAGGTGCTGCCGAGACCGGCCGAGACCAGCCCGGCGCCGGTGGCGCCGGCGAGGGTGACGGCGGTGACGACGGCGACGGTGCGGACCCGTGACGGGCCGCCCGTCCGGCGCTCTGACGAGGACAGATCCCACCTCCGTGCGACGTGGACGGGGCGCCCGCGCCGGCCGTGCCGGCGCGGGCGCCCCGTTCGACGATGCCGCGGCGAGCCGTCAGGCGGTGGCGCCCGCCCGGCGCCGGCGACGGAACACCACGTACGCCCCGCCGGCGAGCGCGCCGGCGGCCAGCGCGCCGCCCGCGACCAGGACGCCGGTGTCGCCGTCCCGGCCGCCGGCGCCGGCCTGCGCGCCACCGATCGGGGTGACGGTGAACGTGGCGCTGCCGCCGTCGCTGCCGTCGCCACAGGTCGAGGCGACCGTGTACGTGCCGAGCGTGAAGCCGGCGGTGAACAGCTCGGCGCTCAGCCCGCCACCCGCGGCCGCCGTGGTGGACCGGACGTTCTGGTCCCGGTCGGGCCCGGTGACCCGGAAGATCGCGTCACCGGCGTTCGGGTTGCACGTCGTGGTGAGCACGACGGTGCCACCGACCGGGGTGGTGGCGGGTGAGACTCTGGTGTCCGCCAGCGCGGCGGCCGGGAGCAGCAGTGCGCCGAGGCCCACGCCGACCGCCGCCGGTCCGAGAAATGACTGTGCCTTCATCCGCGTCTTCCCTCACTTTTCGTCCGCTGTCTGCGTGGGACGTCGTTCGGGTGGCCAACTCCGTGACTAGCACCGGTGTGGCCAACACTAGGAGGGTTGCGGCGGTCACTGGGGGTAATTGAGAAATCTTCGTTGCCGTCCGGTGTCCACCCTCCCGCCTCTCCGACGAGGACGGCCCGCACCTGCGTACGGCGTGCCCGTTCGTCACCGTCCGTCCGTTCCCGCCGGCTTCGGCGGAGTTCGTCGGCGGGGTCAGGTCGGGCCGTGCGAGGTCATCGCGGCGACAAACAGAGCCCTCGCCCGGTCCCGCCGGCGCCTCGCCAGCAGCGCGAAGCACACCGTGAGCACGACGAGATCGGGGTGCCGCCCGATCAGGTCGACGTCGACCGGCGCGCCCGCACGGGTCGAGGTGCGGGCGGCGACCCGGCCGCCGGGACGGGTCAGGACGCCCTCGTACCGCCGGAAGCCGCGCGGCGTGCTCCACCCGGCCGGTGCGTCCGTGCCGGCCCACCGGGCCAGTGGCGGCTCCAGGACGAGTACCGGCGCGTCCGGTGGCCCGGCGGTGATCCGGAGCTGCCGCCGGCCCAGCGCCCGCAACGACCAGGTGCCCTCGGCGGTGGTCGCGTCGGCGCAGACCAGGCCCCGACCGGCGCGCAGCGTGCCGCGCGGTGTGCCCGCCGTGGTCAGCGTCCAGAGTCGACGTCCGGTGCGGTGCAGTGTCATGTCGCTCATGTCGTCCCCCGTGGTCGTGTGCGTGCGGCTCACCCGGCCGGCGGTTCCGGCCGGACCAGTCCGGTGTCGTAGGCGAGGACCACCGCCTGGATCCGGTCCCGCAGGCCGAGCTTGGTGAGGATCGCGGAGACGTGGGTCTTCACCGTGGCGGTGCTCAGGTGCAGCCGGGCGGCGATCTCCGCGTTGGACAGCGCCCGGGCGGTCAGCGTGAGCACCTCCACCTCACGGGCGGTCAACGCCGCGAGCGCGCGGTCGGCGGTGGGCGCCGGGCCGGGCAGCCGGCCGGCGAACCGGTCCAGCAGCCGCCGCGTCACGGTCGGCGCCAGCAGGGCGTCGCCCCGGGCCACCACCCGTACCGCCTCGGCCAGGTCGGCCGGTCGGGTGTCCTTGAGCAGGAAGGCGCTGGCCCCGGCGCGCAGCGCGGCGTAGACGTGTTCGTCGACGTCGAACGTGGTGAGCATGACGACCCGGGCGGGACTGCCGGCGGCCACCAGCTCCCGGGTGGCGGCGATGCCGTCCTGGCGGGGCATCCGCACGTCCATCAGCACCACGTCCGGGCGGGTACGGGTCGCCACCGTGACCGCCTCGACGCCGTCCGCGGCCTCACCGACCACGGTCAGGTCCGGCCGGGCGTCGAGGACCATCCGTAACCCGGCGCGGATCAGCTCCTGGTCGTCGGCCACCACCACGCGGATGCGCGCCTGCCCTCCGTCCGGCTCGCTCATCGGCCACCTTCCGTTCGCGACTGCGGGGCTCGCAACACCGGCTCACTCCTCGCGCTCACCGGCCACCTTCCGTTCGCGACTGCGGGGCTCGCAACACCGGCTCACTCCTCGCGCTCACCGGGCCGCCCCCACCGGCAGCTGCGCCCGTACCCGGAAGCCGCCGGCGGGCAGCGGGCCGGCGTCGAGCGTGCCGCCGAGCAGCCGGGCCCGCTCCCGCATGCCGACGATGCCGCGCCCCTCGCTCGTCCCGGATCGGCGGGCCGGCGCCGAGCCGTCGTTGACCACCTCCAGGCGGAGCACACCGCCGTCGTACCGGACGTCGACGTCGGCGTGGGTGGCGTGCCCGTGCCGCAGCGCGTTGGTCAGCGACTCCTGCACGATCCGGTACGCCGACAGCTGCACCCCGCCGGGCAGCGCCTCGCCGTTTCCCTCGCGGCGCAACGTCACCGGCAGGCCCACCGCCCGCACGGCGTCGACGAGCGCGTCGAGCTGGGCCAGCCCCGGCTGCGGCGCGTCCGGATCGGACCCCTCGTCGGCGGTCAGCGCGTGCAGCATGGCCCGCAGCTCGGTCAGCGCCGACCGGGCCGCCACGTGGATCGACCCGAGCGCCGCGCGGGCCTGCTCCGGCTGCTGGTCGAAGACGTCCTCGGCGGCGACGGCCTGCACCGCGATCACCGCCACGTGGTGGGCCACCACGTCGTGCAGCTCCCGGGAGATCCGTTCCCGCTCGACCGCGCGTACCTGCCGCTCCCACGCGCAGCGGCGCTGCTCCCGGGCGCGCATCAGCTCGCCGACCGCCCAGCTGAGCCCCAGCGCGGTGACGGCGAGCAGCATGTCCCGCCAGCCACCGGTGACCAGCTTCCAGGGCGTGGGCGCCACCAGCAGCGCGAGGGCCACGAGGGAGAACCGGGGCGGGCGCAGCCGGGCGACGTAGGACAGCGGCGCCGCCACCAACCCGAGCCAGCCGAGCTGCGGGCAGAGCGCCTCCAGGCCGACGCCGGCCAGCGCGGCGACCGCAAGGGCGTACCCGGGTCGGCGCCGGATCCACAGCAGACAGCTGGCCTGCAGCGCGGCGAGGCCGACCGCGACGGCGGTCCCGCCCGCCGTGGTCGGGCCGGCGTCGGACGTCAGCAGCACGAGCAGGGACACGCCGAAGCAGGCGGCGGCGATGCCGCCGTCGAGCAGCAGCAGGAACCGTGGCCGGGAAGACGCACACCTCATGACCCGGATGCTAGGCCGCCGGCCGGCCGGCCCTCATCGGCCGCGAGACGGAGATCCCGGCCGTCAGTGGTCCCCGGGACGGAGACCGGAACCGGTCGCCGGCGCGATCCGCCCGACCCGTCGCCGGCCCTAGCGTCGTCGCAGTCGATCCCACCGAACCGGAGGTACGCGCCGATGGAGACCACGATTCCGAGCACCGCCGTCCGCCCGGCCCGCCGCCGCGACCGGCTGCTCACCGTGCTCGCCGCCACCGCCGCCACGCTGCTCGGCTGGGCGGTCGCGGTGCCGCTCGCCGGGGTGGAGCTGACCGCGCGTGGTGGTGGCGGCGCCGCGCAGCGGGTCACGCCGGTGGCCGTCGCCGTCAGCACGCTGCTCGCCGGGCTGGCCGGTTGGGCGTTGCTGGCCCTGCTGGAGCGGCTCACCGCCCGGGCCCGGCCGGTCTGGACGGTGGTCGCCGTGCTGGTGCTGGCGCTGTCGCTGCTCGGGCCGGTGGGCGCGGGCGTCGGGTCGGCGGCGACGGTCACGCTGGTGTCCCTGCACCTGGTGGCCGCCGCCGTGCTGGTGCCCGGGCTGCGGCGTACCGCCGGCCGTTGACCGGCCGGGCCCGGGACCGCCGCGACGGGGGCGGGCGGCTCCGGGCCCGGGCCGCGCGGGTCAGCCGGCCGCGACCGGCTCCGGCAGCGGCTCGCCGGTCTCCAGCAGGCTCTTGAGGCTGGCCAGCAGTTCCGGCCAGCCTCCGCTGCCGTCGAGTTGTCCGCTGATCGCCCGGTACATCTCGCTGTCCGGCGAGAAGTCGTCGTGGATCACGGTCAGCCGGACGGTCCCGCCCTGCGGCACGAGGTCGAACGTGACCGTGGACCGGCGCTCGCCGAGCCGGGCGGCCAGTTCCTCGTCGGACCACCCGAAGTGCGCGGCGTGCTCGGGCTGGAAGCCGTGCCAGGTGTACGCGAGCCGTCGGTACGGTTCGGCGACGAGCACCCGCTGACCGAGGTCGCGCGGCTCGGCGTCCGGCGTGTCCTGCCAGAGCAGCGGCGAGCCGGCCCGCCAGTCGGAGACGAGCGTGACGCCGCCCCAGTAGCGGCGGGTGAACGCGGGCTCGGTCAGGGCCTGCCAGAGCCGCTCGGGCGTGGTCCGGACGTAGGTGGTGTAGACGAACGTGGGGCTCTCCATGGGCTGCCGCTCCAATGCTGTCCGCAGGTCGGCGAGGGCGCGGGCGCGCTCCCGGTGGTAGCGGCCGATCCAGCGGTCGGCCACCGCGTTGATGGGGGCGGCGTCGAGGTGGTGCAGCTTCTCCCGCCCCCGCCTGATGGTGGTGACCAGGCCGGCGGCCTCCAGCACCGCGAGGTGCTTGCTCACCGACTGCCGGCTCATGTCCAGCCCGGCGCACAGCTCGCGCAGGCTCTGGCCGTTGCGGGCGTTCAGGCGGTCGAGCAGCCGTCGCCGGCTGGGGTCGGCCAGCGCCCGGAAAACGTCGTCCACCCGTCACTCCACTCACCGGGAAAAGGCAACCCCAGGGTTGCTCATGCGGAGCATATGCATCCCGACGGCTGCCTGTCCACCCGAAACTAGCCTCCTAGGATGCTTGAGGGGGAGTGAGGCCGACGACGATTTCCACGCCGCGGATGTCGAGAACGGGTGGCCGGCTCCGTCCCCCGGGTGAACGCGGTCAGAATGGCCGCACCCGATCCGAGGAGAGTCACCATGGCGAAGTACCTGCTGCTGAAGCACTACCGCGGCGGTCCGACCCCGGTCGTCGACATGCCGCAGTTCGACCGGTGGACGCCGGAGGAGTTCTCGGCGCACGTGCAGTACATGAAGGACTTCGCGGCCCGGCTGGAGGAGTCCGGCGAGTTCGTCGACTCCGAGGCGCTCGCCCCGGAGGGCACGTTCGTGCGCTACGACGGCGAGGGGCGCCCGCCGGTCACCGACGGCCCGTTCGCCGAGACGAAGGACCTGATCGCCGGCTGGATGGTGATCGACGTGGACAGCTACGAGCGGGCCCTCGAACTCGCCGCCGAGCTGTCGGCCGCGCCGGGACAGGGCGGCCGGCCCATCCACGAGTGGCTGGAGATCCGGCCGTTCATGACCGCGCCGCCCACCATCACGGAGTGACCGCTCCGATGGACGAGGTTCTGCTCCGGAACCTCACCCCGGTCGTCCTCGGGGTCCTCGTCCGCCGCGGGGTCGACTTCGCGGCGGCCGAGGACGCCGTGCAGGACGCGCTGGTCGAGGCGTGGCGCGTCTGGCCGGCCGACCCGCCGCGCGACCCGAGGGCGTGGCTGGTCACCGTGGCCTGGCGCCGGTTCCTCGACACCGCCCGCGCCGACGCCGCCCGGCGTCGACGGGAGGACGTGGTGGACGAGGAACCGCCGCCGGGCCCGGTGTCCGGCGTGGACGACACACTGCAGCTCTACTTCCTCTGCGCCCACCCGTCGCTGACGCCGTCGGCGGCGGTCGCGCTCACGTTGCGCGCCGTCGGCGGTCTCACCACCCGCCAGATCGCCCGGGCGTACCTGGTGCCGGAGGCGACCATGGCGCAGCGGATCAGCCGGGCCAAGCGCACCGTCGCCGGCGTACGGTTCGACCAGCCCGGTGACGTCGCCACCGTGCTGCGCGTGCTCTACCTGGTCTTCAACGAGGGCTACTCCGGCGACGTCGACCTGGCCGCCGAGGCGATCCGGCTGACCCGGCAGCTCGCCGCCGCCGTCGACCACCCGGAGGTGGCCGGGCTGCTCGCGCTGATGCTGCTGCACCACGCACGCCGGGCCAGCCGGACCGCGCCCGACGGCAGCCTGGTGCCGCTGGCCGAGCAGGACCGCCGCCGCTGGGACACCGGCCTGATCACCGAGGGGGTGGCGATCCTGCAGACCGCCCTGTCCCGCGACCGGCTGGGCGAGTTCCAGGCCCAGGCCGCCGTCGCGGCCCTGCACGCCGACGCGCCCACCGCGGCGGAGACCGACTGGGTGCAGATCGTCGAGTGGTACGACGAACTGGTCCGCCTCACCGACAGTCCGGTCGTCCGGCTGAACCGGGCGGTGGCGGTCGGCGAGGCGGACGGCCCGCGGGCCGGGCTGGCCGCGCTCGCCGCGCTCGACGACACGGTGCCCCGGCACACCGCGGTCGCCGCGTACCTGCACGAACGCGACGGCGACCGGTCCACGGCCGCGCGGCTCTACGCCGAGGCGGCCCGCAAGGCCCTCAACCTGGCCGAACGCGACCACCTGACCCGCCAGGCCGCCCGCCTCAACACGACCCCGCCCCCGACCCCGCCCTCGTGACCGACGGGCCGGGGTAACCGGGGTGCGGGCAGCGGGGTGGGTCGGGCACCCTGGGCGGATGGGACCGGGGTCGCGGGGGAGCGGCGGGCTCGTGCGGGAGACGCTGCCGATCGGGCTCGGCGTGTCGCTGACGGCGGCCGCACCGGCCAGTCCGGGGCTGCGGGTGGAGGCGGCCGGGGGCGGTCGGCTCCTCATCCGGCAGGCGGAGCGGATCGTCCTGCTCGCCCGCCAGGGCGCGCGCCACCACGGCGTGCGCTACGCCCGAACCGGTGACTACCGCTCGCCGCTGCCGCCGATCACCGCCGCTGCCGCGAGACGGGTCCAGGAGGCCAGCCCGGACGCCGCCGCGCGGGCGATGCGCTGGACGCATCGGTTCGCCGACTGGCTGGGCGCGGCCGACCAGGACGGGCCGTTGCACCGGGGCCGATGGACGCTCGCCGCCGGCATGCCCGGCTGGAGCGTCGCCACCCACTGGGACCGGCTCACCCGGGTCGACCCGGATCGCGGACACGTCACGTGGTTCGGTTACGGCGACCCCGACGACGACGTGCGGGACGTGCTCCCGATGCGCCGGCTGGCGCCGGCCGGCCACGGTCGGGTACGCGCCTGGCGGCGGCAGGCCCGCGCCGGTGTGCTTCCGCCCGTGCTGCTGTGGTGGGTGAGCGGGTTGCAGACCCTGGTGCTGCTCGACGGCCACGACCGGACGGTCGCCGCACTGGCCGAGGGCGGCCCGCCCGACGTCCTGGTGCTCGCGCCGACAGACCAGGGTGCCGACCGGATGCGTCACGAGATCGACGGCTACGTGCGGCGGATGCGCCACCTGGAGGCGGCCGACGTCCCGGCGGCCCGACTCGCCGTCGAGTCCCGAGGGCTCGCCGAGGGGGCGGCCGAGGCGGTCCGCGCCGAGGGCCGGACCACCGCGTGGCCGGTGCGCGGGGGATCGCGGGAGTGGGAGCGGCTCGCCGTCCGTCTCGCGCCCGGCTGGGACACCGGGAGCCGTCCGTGAGCAGCGCCCCGGGGAGCGGGCCGACATGGTGCTGGACCTGACCGATCCGCTGGCCCCGGCGGTGCTGGCCTGGCGGCGGTAATCCGCTCGGCTCGGCGCGTCGCCGCTGGTAGCTTGCCTCGTCGTGACGGGGGAACGGCTCGGCGGGCGCTTCGCCCGCCTGTGGACCGCGAGCACGCTGTCCGCGCTGGGCAGCGGCACGGCCACCGTGGCCGCCCCGCTGTACGTGGCGTCGCGCACCGACGACCCGCTGGTGGTCTCCGCCGGCGCGGCGGTGTCGTGGCTGCCGTGGCTGCTGTTCGCGCTGCCCGGTGGCGTGCTGGCCGACCGGGTGGACCGGCGTCGGCTGATGGTGCTCATCGACTGGGTGCGGGTCGTCGCGCTGGTCGTGCTGGCCGCCGCGATGCTCACCGACCGGGCCGGGGTGGCGCTGCTCTACGTGGTGCTGTTCGTGGTCAACACCGGCGAGGTGGTGTTCCGCACCGCCGCCCAGGCGGTCCTGCCGGCGGTGGTGCCGCGGTCCCGGCTGGAGCGGGCCAACGGTTGGCTCAACGGCGGCACCCAGGTCACGCAGAACATGGTCGCCGGCCCGCTGGGCGGCTTCCTGTTCGTGCTCGCGGTGGCGGCGCCGTTCGCGCTCAACGCCGGCACGTACGCGCTCAGCGCCGTGCTCGTCGGTCTGCTCGCCGGCACGTACCGGGGGGCGGGGAAGCCGACCGGGCCGCGCTCGGCGCGGGCGGAGATCGCGGAGGGGTTCCGGTGGCTGCTGTCGCAGCGGTTGCTGCGCACCATGACGATGCTGATCGGCCTGCTCAACGTCACGCTGACCGCGGCGCTCGCGGTGCTGGTGCTGCTGGCCACCGAACGGCTGGGTCTCGGCTCGGTCGGCTACGGCGCGTTGTTCACGTGCATGGCGGTGGGCGGTCTGCTCGGCTCGGTGGTCGGCGACCGGTTGGTCGCCGCGATCACCGCCACCTGGACGGTCCGGGTGGGTCTGCTGATCGAGGCCGTCCTGCACCTGGCGCTGGCCGCCTCCCGCAGCGCGGTGGTGGTCGGGCTGGCGTTGTTCGCGTTCGGGGTGCACAGTGCGCTGTGGAACATCGTGGCGAACTCGTTGCGCCAGCGCCTCACCCCGACGGCTCTGATGGGTCGGGTGGGCAGCACGAACCTGTTCATCGCGGCCGGCGGCAACTGCGTCGGCGCGCTGCTCGGCGGGGTGGTGGCCGCCCGCTACGGCATCACCGCGCCGTACTGGGTGGGGTTCGTGGTGGCGGTCGCGGTGACGGCCGCGACGTGGCGGGTGTTCGACCGGGCGGTGGTGGCTGCCGCGTACGCCGATCCGGCGCCGGAGCCGTCGCTGCCGGCGGCCCGGTGACACTCAGGGCAGCGGTGGCACCGGCAGTGTGACGCCCTGCGCGGCGGCCCGGTGGGCCAGCTCGATCAGCTCGACCACGGCGACGGAGTCCGCCGGGTCCACCGGCAGCGGCCCGCCGTCGCGCAGCGCCGCCGCGACGTCGGCGTAGAAGTCCTGGTAGCGGCCGGCCTCGGTGGGCACGGCCCGCAGGTCGCCGTCGGCGCCGAGCCGGCCGTAGCGCTCCGGGTCGACCTCGCCCCACCCGGGCTCGCCGGGCCGCCGGCCGTCGCGCAGCGCGGCCTCCTGCGGGTCCAGTCCCCAGCTGGTCCAGGCGGCCCGGTCGCCGAGCACCCGGAAGCGCGGGCCGAGCTGCGCGGTCACCGCGCCCATCCACAGGTGCGAGCGCACGCCGGTGCGGTGGGTGAGCGCGACGAACGCGTCGTCGTCGACCTCGGCGCCCGGCCGTCGCCGGTCCACCTCGGCGTAGACGCGGTCCACCGGGCCGAACAGCTGCACCGCCTGGTCGACCAGGTGGGCGCCGAGGTCGAACAGCGCGCCACCGGCCTCGTCGGGCGCGGCGCTCTCCCGCCAGCCCGGCTTGATCTCCGGCCGCCAGCGTTCGAACCGCGACTCGAAGCGGGTGACCCGGCCCAGCTCCCCGGCCTCGACGAGGCGGCGTACGGTGCGGAAGTCGCCGTCCCAGCGCCGGTTCTGGAACACCGTCAGCGGCACCCCGGCGGCCGCGGCCTCGGTCACCAGCGAGCGGCCCTGCGCGGCGGTGGGCGCGATCGGCTTGTCCACCACCACCGGCAGCCCGGCCGCGACCGCGGCGCGGGCCAGCGGCACGTGCTGCCGGTTCGGCGTGGCCACCACCACCAGGTCGAGGGTGGCGGCGGACCGCCACAGCGCCTCGGCGTCGTCGACCACGCGGGCGTCGGGGTGTTCGGCGTGGGCCTGCGCGCGACGCTGCGGGTCGCGGGTCACCACCGCGTCCAGCCGCAGCCCGTCGGTGGCGGCGATCAGCGGGGCGTGGAACACCCGTCCGGCGATGCCGTACCCCAGCAACCCCACCCGCAGCGGCGCCCGTGTCATGCGGCCGAATCTACGCGGCGCGCCGGCGGCGGGCGGCGGGGTCCCCGGCGGTGCTCACCGGCGGTGTGACAGCGTGGGCGGGTGCACGCATCCTCCCCGGCCGACGTCGACCTCGCGCTGGTCGGCGGCGGTGGCGCCGCCTCCCTGGTCCTGGCCGCTCTGGACCGGTACGGGGTGAGCGGCCTGCGGGTCGCCGTGGTCGACCCGGTGCGCAAGCGTGGTCAGGACCGCACCTGGGCGTTCTGGGGCCCGCCCGGCGACGACCTCGACCCGCTGCTGAGCGCGAGCTGGTCGCAGGTCGACGTGGTCACGGCGGCCGGCCGCCGCGTGCTGTCGCTGGACCCGCTGCGGTACGCCATGCTCCGCTCCGCCCCGGTCTACGACCGGGCTGCCGAGGCGGAGCGGCGGCTGGACGCGGTCCGCATCGGCGCACCGGCGGGGGAGCTGCGCGACGACGGGAACCGGGTCACCGTGTGCGATCCGGAGGGACGCCCGCTGGTGCGGGCCGGCTGGGTGCTCGACTCCCGCCCGCGTCCACCGTCCCGGCCGGGACGCACGAGCTGGTTGCAGCACTTCCGGGGCTGGTGGCTGGCGGCCGACCGGCCGACGTTCGACCCGGGCCGGGCGGTGCTGATGGACTTCCGGACCCCGCAGCCGCGGCGCGGGGTCTCCTTCGGCTACGTGCTGCCGGTCGACGACCGGTTCGCGCTGGTCGAGTACACCGAGTTCGGGCCGGCGCTGCTCGACGACGCCGGCTACGACGCGGCGCTGCGCGGCTACGCCGCCCTGACCGGGTTGGACCTGACCGCGCTGCGGGTGCGGGAGGTGGAGAACGGGGTCATCCCGATGACCGACGGCCCGTTCGTCGCCCGCCCGAGTCCGCGTGTGGTGCGGCTGGGTACCGCCGGCGGGGCCACCCGCCCGTCCACCGGTTTCACGTTCTCCGCCATGCTCCGCCAGGCCGACCAGGTGGCCCGCGCGTTGGCCGCCGGCCGGCCGCCGGTGCCCGCGCCGGCGTACCCGGGACGGCACCGCTGGATGGACGCGGTGGCGCTGCGCGCGCTGGACCGGGGGTACGTGGACGGGGTGGGGTTCTTCGACCGGCTGTTCGACCGGAACCCGCCGGAGCGGGTGTTGCGCTTCCTCGACGGCGCCACCACCCCGGCGGAGGACCTGGCGGTGATGCGGTCCAGCCCGCTGCTGCCGATGACCGGCGCGGTGTTCGGCGACGCCGCCGGGCGGCTGCGCGCCCGGCTGCGCCGCGACCGAGGCGTGTTTCATGAGCCGGTCAGATCCACTCGGTGATGGTCGTGATGGTCAGGCCGCCTCGTCAGCCGACCTGGCGGCCTGCTCGATCTTCGCGCAGTAGGCCGCACGGGTTTCCTCGTCGATCGGGTTCTCGTGTTCGGCGCGCAACCCGGTCCGGCCGTCGAGGCCCTCGCGCAGGATGTCGGCGTGCCCGGCATGCCGGATGGACTCGCCGAGGACATGGACCATGATGGCGAACAGGTTCGTGTCGGCATGAGGCTCCGGCCACCACGGCACGTGACCGGGGGCGTCGAGGGGAAGCGCGTTGATCGTCGCGTCCGAGTCTTCCCACGTGCGCCGGTAGAACGCGATGATCTGATCGCGTGTCTCGTCCTCGGTCGCCCACAGATCGCTGCCGTCGGAGTCCTGCCACCGGGGCAGCGGTTCCGGGGAAGGGCGGTCGAAGACCTCGCCGAAGTACCTGGCCTCGACGGTGGCCACGTGCTTGACCAGGCCGAGGAGGTTGGTCCCGGTTGCTGTCAAAGGTCGGCGGGCGTCGTATTCAGACAAGCCGTCGAGTTTCCAGAGCAGCGCCTTGCGGTCCCGCCGCAGCCTCCCGTGCAGGTTGGCTTTCGCGAAATCATCGATCATGCGGCATGAGCCTGCCATGGGCTACTCGTGGTCTCAAGATCCCGCACGTGGTCCGCAACGACCGGCAGGGCCCCGACCCGGTTCGGCGGCCACCCGGTCGCGTACCAGCACCCGCAGCCGTTCCATCGGGTCGCCGTCGCCCGCGCCGAGCCGGTTGCGCACCGCCGCCACGGTCAACCCCAGTTCCGGGTACGCGAACGCGAGGCTGCCGCCGCTGCCGGCGGTGCCGAACGACCCGTCGTCGTCGACGGCGTAGCCCAGCCCGAACGTGCTCTCCTGCCCGAACACCCACTCCGGCGCGCGGACCGCCGGGGCGGACATCGCGCGCAGCCGGTCGGGGGAGACGAGTCGGACGCCGTCGACCGGGCCGAGCAGCGCCGCGTACATCCGGGCCGCCGCGCGGGCGCTCATCGTGCCCACCGACGGCACCTCGGCACGCAGCACGTCGGGACGGCTGCCGATGACCGTGTCCGGGCGGACCCCCGGCGGGGCCACCGCGTCGAAGTGGGGCAGGTTCGCCCCGGCCCAGGTCATCAGCGCGGACAGGCCGGCGTCCTCCAGCCGCGCCAGCCGGGGCAGCTCCGCCTGCGGCACGGCGAGGAACAGCTCCCGGGTCACGCCGAGCGGCCCGGCGACCTCCTCGGCGAGCACCTGCGACACCGATCTGCCGGTGACCCGGCGGACCACCTCGCCGACCAGCCACCCCCAGGTCCAGGCGTGGTACGCCAGTCGCTCGCCGGGCGCCCACAGCGGCTCCGCGTCGGCGAGCAGCGCGCACATCCGGGACCAGTCGGTGAAGTCGTCCGGGGTGACGTCGGCGGGCAGGGCGGGCAGGCCGGCGGTGTGGGTGAGCACGTGCCGCAGCGTGATGCCGTCCTTGCCGTGTCGGGCGAACTCCGGCCACACCCGTGCCAGCGGCAGGTCCTCGTCGAGCCGGCCCTGCTCGGCCAGCACGTGCACCACGGTGGCGGTCAGGCCCTTGCCGGTGGAGACCGCGTGCACCGGGGTGTCGGCGGTCATCGGCCGCCCGGTGCCGGTGTCGGCGAGCCCGGCCTGCTCCTCGACGATCGACGTGCCGTCGAGGTAGGCGGCCACCTGGACGCCGGCCTCCCGTCCGGAGGTGACCAGGTCGTCGAGCGCGGCGCGTACCTCGGCCCGCAGGCCGTCCCACCGGTTGTCCATGATCAGGGAGCCTGCCAGAGCGCGGTGTCGTCGTCGTCCGGTTTTCCGTCGTCGGTGAGCAGCCGGGCGCGCAGCGCCGCGATCGTCTCCTCGCCGACGCCCAGCCGCCCGGTGACGTAGCCGCGCACCGAGCCGTGCGCCGCCACCAGGTCGGCCAGCACCAACCGGATGATCTCGGCCGGCGCCCGCCCGTACGCGGGCCAGCGCGGCGACGCGCCCCCGTTGCGGTCCCGCCACTCGGCGACCAGCCGCCCGGTCGCCTGCTCGGTCGCCGCGAAGTCGGCCGCGATCTGGTCGTCGTCCACCCCGAGCAGGGCGAGCACCAGCGCGGCGAGCAGCCCGGTGCGGTCCTTGCCGGAGGCACAGTGGAAAACCAGCGGGTGCTCACCGTGGGCGATCACCTCCAGCGCCGCGCGCAGCTCGACCACGCCGTCCTCGGCCACCTCGGCGTACCGGTCGGCCAGGTGGCGCCACGGGTCGACGTCGGGGTCGATGTCGGCCTGGACGTAGGGGCGGTGCTCGATGCTGAGGTTGTGCCAGGTCACGCCGAGGCTCTCCGGGGCCCGGCCGCGCTCGGCGATCTCCCACGGGTAGCGCAGGTCGATCACGGTGCGGACACCGAGCGCCGCGAACCGGGTCAGGTCCTCACCGGCGAGCTTGGCCAGGGAGTCGGAGCGGTAGAGCCGGCCCCGGGCGACGGCACGGCCGTCGACGGTGCGCCGGCCACCGAGGTCACGGAAGTTGCACAGGGTGTCGAACGGCGGGGGTACGGGCATGTCGGCACGCTAGCCGCCGGCGGCGGGTCGGGTGGTCCCGCCGGACGGCGTACCCGGTAGGTTGCCGGGCATGGCGGAGGCGGATTCCGGCCGGGTCGTGGAGATCTGGACCGACGGCGCGTGCAGCGGCAATCCCGGGCCCGGCGGCTGGGGCGCGGTGCTGCGCTGGGGCGGGCACGAGCGGGAGCTGTGCGGCGGCGAGGCGACCCCCACCACCAACAACCGGATGGAGCTGACCGCCGCCATCCGGGCGCTGGAGAGCCTGACCCGCCCGGTCACCGTCCGCCTGCACACCGACAGCACCTACGTGCGCAACGGCATCACCGGCTGGCTGAACGCGTGGAAGCGCAACGGCTGGCTGACCGCGGCCAAGCAGCCGGTGAAGAACGCCGACCTGTGGCAGCAGCTGGAGGCCGCGTGCGCCCGGCACGACGTCACCTGGCTGTGGGTCAAGGGGCACAACGGGCACCCGGAGAACGAACGCGCCGACGCGCTGGCCAACCGGGGCATGACCGAGGCGCGGGGCGGCGCACCGGCCACCCCGCGCGCGGCGTCCGCTCAGCGCAGCGGGCGGCCCTCCTCGATCTCCTCCGGCCCGTCGGCCGGGTCGGCGGTGCCGGAGACCGCGTCCACGTCGTAGCCGGCCCGGCTGGTGTCCCGCGCCGAGCGCCGGTCCTCGGCCGGCAGGTCGGCGAAGTCGTCGCCGGTGTCGTCGGTGCTGTGCAGGGATTCACCCGGCGGCCGCAGGGACGCCTCGTACGCGGTGGCGCCGTCCGGTTCGTCGGTGGTGGCGCGGCCGAAGGACTCTTCACTGGTCATGTCGCACTCCTGCCCGAAGCGGGTGGCGGCAAACGTTCAGCGGGCCGCGTCGGGGTGGGTCGGCATCGAGGAGCCGCCGGAACTGCTGCCGGAGGCTCCGCCGGCCATCCCGGACCCGTCGTCCTCGGTCACCTCGTCCGGTGGCGGCGCGTCCGGTGCGGGGGCCGGCACGTCCGTGTCCGCCGCCACCTGGACCAGGGGGACCTGCCCCGCCTCGTCCTCGGCGTGCGCCGGGTCGACCGGTTCCTCACCGTCGCGTGCCCGATATCCCACCGGTCCGCCTCCCGTCGGTCGAGCGCCGTCCCCGCCGCCTACCCGCCCCCACCCCAGAAAAACCCCACCCCACCCCACCCCACCCCACCCCACCCGCCGCCCCTGCCCCGCCTCCCCTTCCCGCAGCACGGGACCAGCGTCCCGAATTCCGGAACGCGCTGGAGATCTTGGTACGCAGGCGCCCCCATGAGCGCCGCCCCGTACCAAGATCCCGGACCAGGCCGTCGGGGCGCACGACCGTCGCGTCCGCGTTGATCAAGGCGTTTGCGCGGTGGATCGCCGTCGAACCGACGCGAACTCCTTGATCAACGCGAGTGCGAGGCTGTCGCGAGGCCGTGTGTCCGTGTCGGTGGGTGGGGTGGCGGGGCCGACGGGCGGGTGGGGGAGGGGTGGGGTCAGCGGGACCGTCGACGGGCGCGGGGCGGGCGCGTCGGGGTGACGGTCAGGGACCAGTGCGCGGGGCGGCGCAGGCCGGGCGGAAGGACCGTGCGGTGGTCGCCGCGTGCGGCGTCGAGCTGGGACTGGTGCGTGAACAGGCACTCGCCCAGGTCGGCGCCGCGCAGGTCGGCCCCGCGCAGGTCCGCGCCGGTCAGGTCGGCGGCGCCGAGCCGCACGCCGCGCAGGTCCGCCCCGATCAGACAGGCGCCCCGCAGGTTCGCCCCGGTCAACGCGGCGCCCCGCAGGTCGACGCCGATCAGCATCGCGCCCCGCCGGTCGGTCCCGGCCCGGCCGGCGCGGGCCTGCTCGCCGGCGCGCGACAACAGCCGGTTGACCGTGTTCCGGTGGGCGTCGACGTCGAGGGCGAGCAGTTCCTCCGGGGTCCCGTCGGTGAGTCGGCCGGTCTCGTCCAGCGCGGCGGTCAGGTCGTCGCGCAGCGGGCCGGGCGGGGTGAGGCGGACCGCCTCGGTCAGGTACCAGAGCAGCTCGTGCAGCGGTCGCAGCACCGCGAACGTGTCGAACATCCGCCGCGCGGTGGCCGGGTCGGTCCGCCAGTCGCGGCCGGCGAAGGTGCCCTGGGTGAGGTGCTGGCCGGCGCCGAAGCAGTCGAAGACGGTGCACCCCGGGAAGCCCCGTTGCCGCAGCTCGGCGTGGATGCCGCAGCGCGAGTCGGCGCGCAGGTTCGGGCACGGCTGCCCGGCCGGCTTGTCGACGGCGAAGTCGGCCGAAGCGGCGAACGCCGGCGCGACGCAGCAGACGCCCGCGCATCGCGCGCAGTCCGCCCGCAGCTCGCGCGTTCCCGCGACCCCGCCGCTCGCCACCACCGCATCTCCTCCCGAACCAACGCCCGCCCAGCCCTCGCCCATTGTCCGCCCGCCGATCCCACACCCCCACCCACCCCCGCCCCGGGCGTCGATCATGAAGTTGGCGGCGACATATCGGTCCCCGGATGCCGCCAACTTCATGATCGACGGAGTCGGGTGGGTCAGAAGGTGAAGAGGGTGGCGGTGGCGCGGCGCAGCAGGCAGGCGTTGGCGAAGGTGCGGGTGTAGGTGACCGGACGGTCCTGCCAGAAGCCCACCGCCCGGGCGACCACCGGGGCGTACTGGGAGGTGCAGGGGTCGGCGTCCACGTCGAGCGCGTCGAGGTGGCCGTCGACGCGGGCGACCAGCCGGCAGGCGGCGACCGGGTCGGGGTGCAGGCCGCCGGCGGGCCCGCAGACGAGCACGGTGGCGCGGACGTCGGCGTCACCGGCGTCGACGGTGAGCAGCAGCACCGAGGGCGTCTCCGGGCCGGGGCGCGGCGCCGCGGCGACCGGACCGGCGGCGGTCACCGCGGCGAGGGCGCCGAGCGCGGCGGCCAGGGCCAGGGCGGCGGTACGTCGGGCGAAGGGCATGGGTGGTCCTTCCGTCGGGGCCCGGGTGTGGGCCGAGGGGTGGCCCGGACGTCGGGTGAACCGGGCCGCCGAGAACCCTAGGTGGACGGTGTGAACGCGAAGCGTCACGAAGTGTTACACCGTCCGGCCCGAGCGGACGGTGTCTGTGACATCGACGCGCGGGAATGCCCGATCGGCTGACAACCGTGTCCGCGCTCCGGCGCACCGCATTCCGAAAACGGGAAACGGATACCTGAACGGCTGACAACCGAATCGCGCCGTTATTGCGCCGATGCTTTCCGTAGGCCGGATCGTTGTCAATGCACGACAACCGGAACGGCCGTTACCGTAACGATTCCTTTCGGTGTCGGAGTGCGCATTACCGTCGGGTGGCAGGGCGTTTTCGACCCCGTCGGGAGGACTCCCCATGAGCGACCTTTCCCACCCGCCGTCCTTGACCGAACCCGGCCGTCCGGGCGCGGGGGAACCGGCGGTCGAGGCCGGGAACACACCGCCCGCCGGCCGCCGCGAATTCGTCGGTCGGTCGCCGAACCAGCTCGCCTGGCTGCGTCTCAAGCGGGACCGCACGGCCCGGGCCAGCGCCGTCACGCTGACCGTCGCCGCCCTGGTCGCACTCGGGGCGCCGCTGCTGAGCCGCCTCACCGGAATCGACCCGACCGACAAGTTCGTCGACCGGCTCAACGATTTCGGAATGCCGATCGGTTACGCCGGTGGAATCAGCGCCGACCATTGGCTCGGGCTGGAGCCGGGCAGTGGTCGCGACATCCTGCTCCAATTGGTCTACGGCCTGCGCACGTCCCTGTTCATCGCATTCGCCTCGGCTGCCGTGGCGTCGTGCATCGGGGTCGCGGTCGGCGTCCTGGCCGGGTGGGCCCGAGGGTGGCTGGACAGCGTCGTCAACTGGCTGATCGACCTCACCCTGGCGTTCCCGTTCCTCATCTTCGCGCTCGCCGTGATCCCGATCCTGCAGGACCGCTTCTACACCGACCGGGAGGCGCCGTCGCCGGCGTTCCGGGTGGCCCTGATCGTCGCCACGTTCGGGTTGTTCAGCTGGACGTACACGGCGCGCCTGGTGCGCGGGCAGGTGATCTCCCTGCGGGAGCGGGAGTTCGTCGAGGCCGCCCGGGCCGCCGGCGCCGGCACCGGGCACATCCTGCTGCGTCAGCTGCTGCCGAACATCTGGGCGCCGATCCTGGTCACCGTCTCGCTGATGGTGCCCCAGTTCATCGCGATCGAGGCGGCCCTGGCGTTCGTCAACATCGGCGTCACCGAACCCACGCCCGACCTGGGCCGCATGATCTTCAACAGCATCGGCTACGTCGCGAGCGACCCCTGGTACACCCTGTTCCCCGGGTTGACGATCTTCCTGCTGGTCCTGGCGTTCAACCTGCTCGGTGACGCCCTGCGCGACTCGCTGGACCCCCGCTCCACCCGGTAGTCCCCACGGCCATTCACGTGCCCGGCCGGCGGGGGCCGACCGGGCGAGGAAGGGAGCACACCGTGCGCACACGAACCCGGACACTGACCGGTGTCCTCGCCGCGGCGGCACTGGTCGCCGCCGGCTGCAGCCCCACCACCGACGACGGCGGCGGCGACGACCAGGAGACGAAGACCCAGAGTGGCTCGATCTCCTACGAGGCCGCCGACAACAAGGGCCCGGCGAAGGCCGTGGACGGGGCGACCCGGGGCGGCACGCTGACCGTCATGCAACCGGCCGACTTCGAACACCTCGACCCGGCCCGCAACTACGTCAACGTGCAGCAGGTCGCCGGCGGCCTGCTCTACCGCGCCCTCAACGGCTACAAGGAGGACGGCAGCGGCAGGCTGCTGCTCGTCGGCGACCTGGCGACCAACCCCGGCAAGGACGTCAACGGCGACTGCAAGGTCTGGGAGTTCACCCTCCGCGACGGCGTGAAGTACGAGGACGGTTCGGCGGTGACCAGCAAGGACGTCGCCCACGGCATCGCCCGGTCGTTCGCGTCGAACCTCAACGAGGGCCCGCACTACATCCAGCAGTGGCTCTACCCGGGCGGGGTGTACAACGCCACCTACAAGGGACCGTACGACGGCGGCAAGCCGGTGCCCGACGGCGTGGAGACGCCCGACGACCGGACCGTCCGGTTCACCTTCCCGCAGGCGCACTGCGACCTGCCGTACGCGGCCGCGCTGCCCACCAGCGCGCCGGTGCCCGCCGCGAAGGACACCCGGGCCGGCTACGACCTGCGGCCCTTCTCGTCCGGTCCGTACCAGGTGAAGTCCTACCAGCGTGACGTCGCCCTGGAGCTGGAGCGCAACCCGAACTGGGACCCGGCGACCGACCCGATCCGCAACGCCTACCCGGACGCGATCCGGATGACGTTCGGGCTCGAGCAGGCCCAGATCGCCGAGCGCCTGGTCGCCGACGGCGCGGCCGACCAGGCGGCGCTGAGCTGGTCCGACGTGCCGCCGTCCGTGCTGCCCCGGACCACCGGGGCCGGCGTCGTCGACCGGGTGGTGAAGGGCCCGACGCAGTACAACTGGGTGCTGAGCATCAACACGCAGCGGGTCACCGACCTGGGCGTACGCCGGGCGTTGAACTACGCCGTCGACAAGGACGCCCTGCTCAAGGTGCTCGGCGGTCAGGCCGCCGGCACGCCGGCCACCACGCTGATGTCACCGACCACCGCCGGCTTCGCCAAGTACGACCTGTTCAACGCCCCGGTCACCGGGGACAAGGCCAAGGTCACCGAGCTGCTCGCCGGCAAGCGGCCCAAGCTGGTGCTGGCGCACTCCAACCTGGAGCTGCGGACCCAGCAGGCCGAGGCGTTGCGCAAGAACCTCACCGACATGGGCTTCGACGTCGTGATGAAGCCGATCGACAACAGTAGCTACTACGACGAGATCGGCCGCAAGGACAACCCGTACGACATCTACCTCAGCGGCTGGGGTTCCGACTGGCCGACCGGCTCGACCGTCATCCCGCCGGTCTACGACGGCCGCGAGATCGTGGCCGAGGGCAACCAGAACCTGTCGTACCTGAACCAGCCGTCGGTCAGCGCGGAGATCGACCGGGTCCGCAACCTGCCCGCCGCGGAGCAGGACGCCGGTTGGATGGCGCTCGACCGCAAGATCATGGAGGAGTACGCCCCGGTCGTGCCCTGCTACTACGACGCCACCTACGAGTTGCACGGCTCGAAGGTCGGCAACGCCTTCCTCAGTGACGCGTTCGGCATCATCTCGCTCAACGGCATCTACGTGAAGCAGTGACCGTCGTCGGCGGGGGCGGCCACGCCGGCCGTCCCCGCCCCATCCGGGGGAGGTGTTTCCCGTGCTCCGTTTCGTCGTCCGACGGCTGCTCGTCGCCGTCCTGACCCTGGTCGTCATCAGCCTGGTCACCTTCGGTCTCTTCTTCGCGGTGCCGAGCAGCCCGGCGAAGGTGATGTGCGGCAAGAACTGCACGGCCGCGGACATCGCCCAGGTCGAGCAGCGGCTCGGCATCGACCGTCCGCTGCCCCGGCAGTACACGGACTTCGTCCGGGGCGTGTTCGTCGGTCGCACCTACGGCGAGGGCGACTTCCGCCAGGACTGTCCGGCGCCCTGCCTCGGTTTCTCGTTCCGCAACAACCAACCGGTCACCGAGATCGTCGCCCAACGCGCCCCGGTGACGTTCAGCATCGTCCTCGGCGGCGCCGTGCTCTGGCTGGCCCTGGGCGTCTCCCTGGGCATGGTGTCGGCGCTGCGCCGGGGTACGGCGTTCGACCGCGCCGCGATCGGCGTCACGCTCGCCGGGGCGTCCATGCAGGTCTACTTCTTCGGGCTGATCCTGCTCTACCTGTTGGTCTACTCCACCGGGCTGTTGCCGTTCCCCAGCTACACGCCGCTGACCGAGAGCCCGCTGCGGTGGGCGGCCGGCCTGCTGCTGCCCTGGATGACGCTGGGCTTCCTCAACTCGGCGCTCTATGCCCGGCTGTCCCGGGCGCAGATGCTGGAGACGCTGTCCGAGGACTTCGTGCGGACCGCCCGGGCCAAGGGGCTCTCCGCGCGGCAGGTGCACACCCGGCACGCGTTGCGCGCGGCGATCACCCCGATCGTCACCATCGCCGGGCTGGACATCGGCACCAGTCTGGGTGGCACGTTCATCACCGAGACCATCTTCGGCCTCCAGGGTCTCGGTAAGGCCACCGTGGAGGCGGTGCAGTTCCTCAACCTGCCGGTGGTGATGGCGACCGTGCTGCTGGCGGCGGTGTTCATCGTGGTCGCCAACATCGTCGTCGACGTGCTGTACGCGGTCATCGACCCGCGCGTCCGGCTGAACTGACGGGAGGGTTCGACATGGTGGAGCTTCCGGCGCCGCGACGCGGCGAGGATCCCTACCTGCGGGTTCGGGATCTACGGGTGCGGTTCGACACCGAGGACGGTGTGGTCCGGGCTGTGGACGGGGTGTCGTTCGCCGTCGAGCGGGGTCGCACGCTCGGGATCGTGGGTGAGTCCGGCTCGGGGAAGAGCGTGACGTCGTTGGCGATTCTGGGTCTGCACAACTCCAGGCGGGCGTCCGTCACCGGGGAGATTTCGGTGGGTGGGCGTCAGTTGGTGGGTCTGCCGGAGGAGGAGGTGCGGCGGCTGCGGGGTCGGGACATGGCGATGATCTTCCAGGATCCGCTGTCGGCGTTGCATCCGTACTACACGGTCGGGAAGCAGATCGCTGAGGCGTACCGGGTGCACCACCCGAAGGCCGGTAGGCGGGAGGCGCGTAGCCGGGCGGTGGACATGTTGGGCCGGGTGGGGATTCCGCAGCCGGCGCGGCGGTTCGAGCAGTATCCGCACGAGTTCTCCGGTGGGATGCGGCAGCGGGCGATGATCGCGATGGCGTTGGTCAACGATCCGGATCTGGTGATCGCGGACGAGCCGACGACGGCGTTGGACGTGACGGTGCAGGCGCAGATCCTGGACCTGCTCAATGATCTTCAGGAGGAGTTCCGTTCGGCGATCATCCTGATCACCCACGACCTGGGTGTGGTCGGTCAGGTGGCCGATGACGTCCTCGTCATGTACGGCGGTCGGGCGGTGGAGCACGGCAGTGTGGAGCAGGTGTTGCGGCGGCCGCAGCATCCGTACACGTGGGGGTTGTTGTCGAGCGTGCCGTCGTTGCACGGTGACGCGGACGCGGACCTGGTGCCGATTCCGGGCAACCCGCCGAGTCTGATCAACCTGCCGTCGGGCTGCGCGTTCCATCCCCGCTGCCGCTATGCCGACGTCAACGGCGACCGCTCCCGCACTGAGGTACCGGAGCTGGTTTCGGCGGGGGTGGCAGGGCATCTGGTGGCGTGTCATCTGCCGGTCGCCGCGCGGGAGCGGATCTACCGCGACGAGGTAGCCCAGGTGGGGGTGGCCCGATGAACGTTGTGCCGAACGGACACACGCCGGTGGCCGGCACGTCGGAGGCGGGCCGCGATCCGGGCGGCGCCGCCCGGATCGCGGCTGAGCCGCTGTTGTCGGTGCGGGGGTTGACCAAGCACTTCCCGGTGCGGCAGGGGCTGCGGGGCAGGGCCGCGGTGCGGGCGGTCGACGGGCTGGACTTCGACGTCCGCCCCGGCGAGACCCTCGGTCTGGTGGGCGAGTCGGGGTGTGGGAAGACCACGACCGGGCGGATGCTGGTGCGGCTGTTGGAACCCACCGCCGGCAGCATCACCTTCGCCGGGCGGGACATCACCCACGCCCGCCGGGGCGCGTTGGGGCCGCTGCGCCAGGACCTGCAGATCATCTTCCAGGACCCGTACGCGTCGTTGAACCCCCGCCACACCGTCGGGCGGATCGTGGCCATGCCGCTGCAGGTCAACAACATCACCCCACCCGGCGGCGTCAAGAAACGCGTGCAGGAACTGCTGGAACTGGTCGGCCTCAACCCCGAGCACTACAACCGCTACCCGCACGAGTTCTCCGGCGGGCAACGCCAACGCATCGGCATCGCCCGCGCCCTGGCCCTGCAACCCAAGCTCATCGTCGCCGACGAACCCGTGAGCGCCCTCGACGTGTCCATCCAGGCCCAGGTCATCAACCTCCTGCGCGACCTGCAACGCGACCTCGACCTGGCGTTCGTGTTCATCGCCCACGACCTCGCCGTGGTCCGCCACTTCTGCCACCGCGTCGCCGTCATGTACCTCGGCACCATCGTCGAGATCGGCGACCGCGACACCATCTACACCCGCCCCCAACACCCCTACACCCGCGCCCTGCTCTCGGCCATCCCCGACGTCACCACCCTCGGCCCCGCCGGCCGCATCCGCCTCACCGGCGACGTCCCCACCCCCCTGGACCCACCCAGCGGCTGCCGCTTCCGCACCCGCTGCTGGAAAGCCACCGACCGCTGCGCCACCGAAACACCCGCCCTGACCACCCGCGACGGCGGCACCCAACTCACCGCCTGCCACCACCCGGAGAGCGGACCACCGCTCGACGCGGTGGAGGCCGGACGCACCTGACCCGGGTCGGGAGGCGACCGCGGTCGGGCGAGGGCTCACGGCGGGGCGCGGACCGGCGGTCGGGTGGGCTCCCCGCCTTCCCCGTACGCTGGCGACCGTCACCGCAGTGAGCCGTCCCCGGTTGGACCCGGCCGTACTGAGAGGGAACCACAGCATGACGGCGGTACCAGGCCAGCGACCCGCTCCGGCGACTCGACCGAACGCGGGCCATGCCGCGCAGGACGATCTGCGGCAGCTGTTCGGGCAGTCCATCGCCGTCTTCGCCGCGCTCGCCGGACCCACGCACGTGGTGGAGGCAGCGAATCCGGCGTTCTTCGCCACCATCGGTGAGGAGCGGGCGCGCACCGGGGTGGCCATCGTCGAGTTGATGCCCGAGTTGGCGGAACAGGGCTTCCTCGCGCTGTTGGACGAGGTCTACCGCACGGGAGAGCCCTACACCGGTCGGGACGCCCGGGTCGTGCTCGGCGACGGCGCACAGGCGCGGGAGGCATTCTTCGACTTCACCTACGAGCCGCGTCACGACGCCGACGGCGCCGTGACCGGGATCCGGGTGATCGGCGTGGAGACCACCCAGGTCAAGCACGCCCAGCGGCTGATGGCCGAGCACCGTGCCCTGCTGGAGCAGATCGCCCGCCAGGCGCCCCTGCCCGAGGTGCTCGACGGCATGGCCCGCTGCATCGAGAACCTGGCGCCGCAGGAGGTGCTCGTCTCCGTTCTGCTCGCCGACCCCGACGGCCGGCACCTGCGCCACGGCGCCGCGCCGAGCCTGCCCGACTTCTACAACCAGGCCATCGACGGGATCGCCGCCGGCGAGGGCGTGGGCTCCTGTGGCACGGCCGCCCACCGGCGCGAACCGGTCATCGTCACCGACATCGCCGCCGATCCGTTCTGGGACGACTTCCGTGGGCTCGCCGAGCGGGCGGGGCTGGCCGCCTGCTGGTCGACACCGATCCTGGCGCGCGACGGCAGCCTGCTGGGCACCTTCGCCATCTACCACCGCACGCCGCGGATCCCGAAGGACACGGATCTCGCCCTGATCCAGGTCTTCACCGGCACCGCGGCCCTGGCCATCGAACGCCACCACATCGAACAGGCGAAGGTGGCCGCCGAGGCCCGCGCCAGAGCCGCCCACGACCAGCTGGCCGAGGCGGTGCGTGCGGAGCGGGAACTGCGCGGCGAGGCCGAGCGGCGCGCCGCCACTGCCGCGGAACTCGCGGCCCGAATGCGTGCCGCCGCCGCCGCGCAGGCCGCCCGGCCACGCCCCGAGCGTTGCCAGCTCGGCGGGGACCCGGGATGCACCGCCGCGGCCGAGATCAAGGTCGCCGATTCGTGGGGCGACTCGGCGTGGGGCTGCCCGATCCACGTCGAGGAGGCGATTCTCCACGTCCGGTCGGTGTTCATCGCCAGCGAGGAACTCGGCGGCCTCGCCGGCTACCTCAACCGCTGACGACCTCAGCTGCGGAGCACGTTGGCGTAGATGAGCCAGGCCAGCGCGGACTTGGCCGCCAGGCTGAGCACGATGTACGAGACCTCGCCGTAGCGGTAGTCCCGCCACCGGCCGCGCCGGGTGTACTGCAGCACCATGTTGACCGCGAAGCTCGCGAAGAGCAGGAACTGCACGATGATGATCGCCCACACGAAACCGGGAATCTCCGGCGGCTGGGCGACGTAGACGGCGATCGCGAGCCAGGGCGCCGCGCCGACCAGCGAACCGAACCAGAACGCGCTCCAGTCGGCACGGCCCGGTGTCTGCTGCCGCTCCATCAGGAGACCGAACAGGATCATCGCGGTGTTCGCGGCGAAGATCCCGATCACCGCCGCGAGATCACGGATCCCGACGAACAGACCGATCAGCACGATCATGATCGACGCGCTGACCGAGTACTCGATCCATCGCGCGTAGTTGGCCCGCCGATCCAGGTTGCGTTCGTACCAGCGGTGCACCCGTGGGGCGGCGGTCACGACGTGGTCGACCGCGGCGAGCAGCAGGAACACCGCCACCGCCGGTCCGACGGCGATCCGGAAGGCCACGTCCGGGACGGTGGCGTCCCGCAGGGTCACCGGGTCCGCCGTCAGGTACGACGCGGTCACCGGCAGGGACAGGTCGTTGCTGGCCGCCCACATCCAGACCGCTTCGGCGGCCAGCAGCGAACCGACGAGCACGTTGACGACACGCAACCGCCGGTAGCGGCTCCCGCTCGCCTCGGCGTGATGCCCCATGGGCGTCACCTTAGGCAGCCCGGGTGGCCACCCACCGGCATTCCGCTCGGGCCGGTCACGCGGAAGAGGTGACGCGAACCTGCGTGTAGCGGTCCGGGGGGCGGGTAGCCGGCCGACCATGGACCTGGTCGAGGAGTCGCCGTACCGGTTCCGGATCGACCGGCGCGAGGAGATGCGGGTACCGGGCGTGGTGTACGCCTCGCCCGCGCTGCTGCCCGACGCCGGGTCGGACCGGTCCCTGGAGCAGGTCGCGAACGTGGCCACGCTGCCCGGCATCGTCGGCGCCTCGTACGCCATGCCGGACGTGCACTGGGGCTACGGTTTCCCGATCGGCGGGGTGGCGGCCACCGACGTGGCGGCCGGTGGTGTGGTCTCGCCCGGCGGCGTCGGCTTCGACATCTCCTGCGGGGTGCGGCTGCTCACCGCGGACCTGGACCGGGCGGCCCTGCGCCCCCGGCTGGCCGCGCTCATGGACGGACTCGGGGAGTCCACCCCGCGCGGCATGGGCCGCGGCGCGGTGTGGCACCTGGGCGACCGGGCCGAGTTGGACGCGGTGCTGCGCGGCGGCTCCCGGTACGCGGTCGCGCGCGGCTTCGGCGTGCCCCGGGACCTGGACCGCTGCGAGGACCGGGGCGCGGTCGCCGACGCCGATCCCGCCCAGGTCAGCGCGCGGGCGGTCGAGCGCGGCGCCGGCCAGGTCGGCAGCCTCGGCTCGGGCAACCACTTCCTGGAGGTGCAGGCCGTCGAGGAGGTCTACGACGAGCCGGTCGCCGCCGCGTTCGGGCTACGCGCCGGGCAGGTGTGCGTGATGATCCACTGTGGTTCACGCGGACTGGGCCACCAGATCTGCACCGACCACGTGCGGGCCATGGAGGGCGTGATGCCCGGGTACGGCATCGACGTGCCGGACCGGCAGCTGGCCTGCGCGCCGGTCACCTCACCCGAGGGGCGGGCGTACCTGGGGGCGATGGCGGCGGCGGCCAACTACGCGCGGGCCAACCGGCAGCTGCTGGCCCACGCCGCGCGCCAGGTCTTCGCCCGGGTCGTCGGCTGCGACCTCGACCTGGTGTACGACGTCTCGCACAACCTCGCCAAGATCGAGGAGCACAAGGTGGACGGGACGTCGCGCCGGCTCTGCGTACACCGCAAGGGGGCCACCCGGGCCCTGCCGCCCGGCCATCCCGACCTGCCCGAGGATCTGCGTCCGGTGGGCCAGCCGGTGCTCATCCCGGGCTCGATGGGCACCGCCTCGTACGTCCTCACCGGCGTGCCGGACGCGCCGGCCTGGGCCTCGACCTGCCACGGCGCGGGTCGCGTCCGCAGCCGCACCCAGGCGAGTCGGGCGGTACGCGGGCACGACCCGCGGCGCGAGCTGGCGGCGCGGGACGTCGAGGTGCGTGGGGCGTCCCGGCGCGGCCTGGCCGAGGAGATGCCGGAGGCGTACAAGGACGTGGCCGCCGTGGTGGCCGTGGCCGAGGGAGCCGGCCTGTGCGCGAAGGTGGCCCGGCTGGTCCCGCTCGGCGTGGTCAAGGGCTGAGCGGGCTCACACGTCCAGCGTCACCGCGCACTCCCAGCCGCCCGGCGCCGGGCCGAACCGCAGCTCGTGCAGCGACACCGCCTTCGGCACGGCGCCGACCAGCTCGACCGCGTCCGTGCCGGTGGTGCGCCACCGCACCACGAGGCCGCCGTCGGCGGCCGGATGGACCTCCGTGCCGAGCGGCAGCTCGCCCTCGGTCTCCATCCGGAAGATCACCTCGTCGAGGACGCCGACCAGCAGGTCACCGTCGTGGGCCGGCGGCACCCGGAACTCCGAGGACCCGGTCGCCGTCGCCGAGGCGGTGTCCACGAACGTGTCGACGAGCGCCGCCACCGCCTCGGCCACGCAGCCCTCCCGATCCGGCGCCCACGCCTCGATCCGGACGTCGGCGGTGTGCGGCACGCAGCGATGTCCCCGGGCCGGTCGGTGCGCCATGTCCCGATCATCGCGCCGCCGGGCGGAGGCGGCCGGGGTTTCGTCGTACCGGGCGGTTAGGCTGCGCCCGTGATCGCCGACGACTCCGATGCCGTGACCGTGGTCTTCCTGCGCATGATGCGCGCCGAGCTGCGGGCCGAGCGGGTGGGGGAGGACTCCCTCGGTCGCACCGTCGAGCTGGCGCGACGGTGGTGGGGCACCGCCGACGCGCGACTGGCCGACGCGCTGCGCGAGCTGCACGCCGAGCCGGTCGACGACACCGACCCGCCCGCGTCGGCCGTCGCCGGCCCGCTCACCCCGCCCGATCCGCGCGGCGCCGCGCTGGCCCGCTTCGCCGCCAACGCCCGCCGGCTGCGCACCGGCGAGATCAGCCCGACCGAGTTCGACGAGATCATGGGCGCCGACGACCCGGACCGGCCTACGGCCTGACCCGCCGGCAGCGCACCCCCGCCACGCGCCGTCATTCCGCCTCGCCCGCGGGCGCCTACCGTGCGGTGAGGGCCAGGCCGAGACCCAGCGCGAGGAAGCTGCCCGCGAAGCCGTGTCGCAGCAGCGCGGTGAGCCGAGGTCGGGACAGCACACGCCGGCGCAGCGCGCCGGCCAGGAGCGCGTACCCGGCGAAGACCACCAGCGTGACCAGCATGAACACCAGGCCGCAGAGCAGCATGCGGGCGGGGGCGGCGGGGGCGTCCGGGGGCACGAACTGGGGCAGGAACGCCACGAAGAAGACCGTGACCTTCGGGTTCAGCAGGTTCAGCAGCACCCCGTCACGGAACACGGTCGCCGCCTTGCGGGGCGCCCGTTCACCGTCCACCACCAGCGGTCCGCGTTCGCGCAGCGCCGACCAGGCCATCCAGAGCAGGTATGCCACGCCCAGCCAGGTCACCACCCGGAACGCCGGGGTGCCGGCGCGCAGCAGGGCGGCCAGACCGGTCACCGCGGCGATCAGGTGCGGGACGAGGCTGAGCGTGCAGCCGGCGGCGGCGACGAGACCGGCCCGGCGTCCGGCGGCGACCGCGGAGGCGATCGTGTGCACCACCCCGGTTCCGGGGGTGATCACCACGACCAGCGTGGTCAGCAGAAAGGCGATACTCATGCCGTCCAGCCTGCGGCCATAATGGCCCCATGGGCAGGGCCAAAGACACCACGTCGGAGGGGTCCATAACGGCCGGTGCCGACTTCCTTCAGCTGGACATCGGCCAGGCGCCGCCGGGCGGCCGAGCGGACTGGCTGGCCGCCCGGCTGCGGGCCGCCATCGCCGACGGCCGGGTGCCGGTGGGCACACGGCTGCCGGCCACCCGGGTGCTCGCCGGTGAGCTGGGCGTCTCCCGGGGCGTGGTCACCGAGGCCTACCAGCGGTTGGGCGAGGACGGCCACGTGGCCGGCCGGGGCCGGGCCGGGACGGTCGTGGTGGCCACCCCGGCCGCCGTGGTGAGCCGGCCGCCCACGCCGCGCCGCCCGCCGCAGGTGTTCACCGGCCGGCCGGGCGTCGAAGTGTTCGACGCGCTGCGGGCGGCGCCGGCGGAGGTGGACCTGACGCCCGGCGTACCGGATCTGGCGGCCTTTCCCCGCGCGGCCTGGCTGCGCGCCGAGCGGACCGTGCTGGACCGGCTGACGCCCGCCGCCCTCGGCTACGGTGACCCGACCGGCACGCCGGCGCTGCGGCTCGCGGTCGCCAACTGGCTGGCCCGCAACCGGGGCATCCGGGTCGACCCGGCCGAGGTGGTGGTCGTCGCCGGGGTGTCGCAGGCGCTCGGGCTGCTCGCCCAGGTGCTGCACGCCCACGGCGTGCACACGGTCGCGGTGGAGGATCCCGGGTCGCTCGGCGTCCGGCAGCACCTGGCCAACTGGGGGCTGGCGATCCCCCCGGTGCCGGTGGACGACCAGGGCCTGCGGGTCGACCTGCTGGCGGCCACCGGGGCCCCGGCCGTGCTGCTGACCCCGGCGCACCAGTTCCCGACCGGGGTGGTGCTCGACGGCGAGCGGCGTCGCCGGCTGCTGGCCTGGGCCCGCGACGGCGGCCTGGTGGTGGAGGACGACTACGACGCCGAGCACCGCTACGACCGACCGCCGGTGCCGGCGTTGCGCGGCATGCTGCCGGACCGGGTCTGCTATACCGGCAGTGTCTCCAAGCTGCTGGCGCCGGCGCTGCGGATCGGTTGGATGCTGGTGCCGCCCCGGCTGCACGCCGACGTGGTGGCGGCCAAGCGGATGGCGGATCTCGGCAACGCCGCGCTGCCGCAGCTCGTGCTGGCCGAGCTGATGGAGTCGGGCGCGATGGAGCGGCACCTGCGGATGCTGCGGCACCGGCACGTACGCCGCCGCGACGCGATGATCCGGGCGGTCCGGGCCCACCTGCCCGGCGCGGTGGTGCACGGCGCCGCCGCCGGCCTGCATCTGCTGGTCACGCTGCCCGGCCCGGTGGACGACGTCGCGCTGGCGGCCAAGGCGTTGCGCCGGGGGGTCAAGGTGCAGCCGCTGTCCTGGCACGGCCAGCGTCCGCAGCCGCCCGGCCTGGTCCTCGGCTACGCCGCCACCGCCCCCTCGGAGATCGACCGCGCCGTGGCCACCCTGGCCCACTGCCTCCCCTGAGCACCCACCCCACCCACCCCCGTCCCTCGCCCGTCGATCAAGGAGTTTGCGTCGAGTTCCGGCGCCCGAGAGGACGCAAACTCCTTGATCAACGAGCTGGGGTGGGTCAGGGGGAGGGGTAGAGGGCGGTCAGGGCGGCTGCGGTTTCGGTCAGGCGGCGGCGCAGCGGCTCGGGGGAGAGGACCTCCACCTCGGCGCCGAGGCGGAGCAGGTCGCCGTGCGCGTGGGTCAGCGACTCGATGGGAATCACCGCCCGCACCCAGCCCGCCTCGTCGGGCGGGCCGGCGCTCGCCTCGGCGGCGGCGATCACCACGTCGCTGCCGACCTCACGCAGCCGCGCGAACCCGCGTGGCGAGAGCCGTACGGCGGCCTCGTCCCGGTGCAGGCCGGCCCGGAACGCGACCACGTGCGCCCGCCACCAGGCCGGCAGGTCGAACTCGGGCCGGTCGAACGGTTCGTCGAGCGGGGTGAGGTCGAGGATCTGGTTGACCCGGTAGGTGGCCGGCTCGGCACGGTCCGGCCGGGCGGCGACCACGTACCAGCGGCCGCCCTTGAGCACCAGGCCGTACGGTTCGAGCACCCGCGTCACCTCGCCCCGCCAGCCGCGGTAACGCACCCGGATCCGGTGCTCCCGCCACACCGCCTCGGCGGCCTCGGCCAGGTGCGGCGAGGGGTCGCCGTCGGAGTACCAGCCCGGCGTGTCCAGGTGGAACCGCTGCTCCAGCCGCGCGGCCCGGTCGGCCAGCGGGGTCGGGAGCGCGGCACGCACCTTGAGCTGCACGGCGGCCACAACCGACTGGTAGCCCAACTCGGCGGCCGGACCGGGGAGCCCGGCGAAGAGCAGCCGGTCGGCCTCCTCGGCGGTCAGGCCGGTCAGCCGGGTCCGCCAGCCCTCCACCAGCCGGTAACCGCCGTCGTGCCCCGCCTCGCCGTAGAGCGGGATGCCGGCGGCGTGCAGCGCCTCCACGTCCCGGTAGATCGTGCGGACCGACACCTCCAGACGGGCGGCCAGGTCGGCGGCGGTGAGTCGGCCGTGCGCCTGCAGGAGCAGCAGGATGGACAGGAGTCGACTGGCCCGCATCCGCTGACAGTAGCTGTCAGGGGAGTGGTCCTAGCGTGCGGCCATGGCTTTCCACGACAAGGAACTGACCGTGCCGGGAACCGTCGAGGTCGCCGGTCGGCACGTCAAGCGCTACCACATCGACCAGCCGGACCGTCGGCTCGAGGCGCGGGTGGTCGACGCCGCCCACGCGTACCTGCCGTCCCTGTTGCCCGCGCCGGACCCCACCACCCCGCCGGCGAGCTGGGTGGTGCTGCACCGGGGCGCGGACACCGGGGCGTACCTGCTGGCGTACAGCTGGTTCTTCGACAACGTCGTCCAGTGCCGCATCGCGATCGCCGGGCAGCCCGCGCTGGAGTGCCCGGACGACGACCCGGCGCACTTCGTCGACCTGGACCGGCCCGGCGTGGGCTGCGTCTGGGAGCTGGGCGTGCTGGAGCACGAGCGGACCGCCTGGATCCGGCACGTGCTCGCGCCGGACACACCCGATCTGGCCGGCTACCTGGCCGACGCCCGCGCCGAGGGGCCGGTGGGGTGCTGATGGGCGACTTCGACTTCTTCGTCGGCGCCTGGGACGTGACCAACCGGCGGTTGCGGGAGCGCCACGTCGGCGGCGACGACTGGGACGAGTTCCCCGGCACCAGCGAGGCGCGCTCGTTCTTCGACGGCGCCGGCAGCTTCGACGAGATCCGCTTCCCGACCCGGGGCTTCTCGGGCTCCACCGTGCGGCTGCTCGACCCGGCGACCGGGCTCTGGTCGATCTGGTGGATGAACAGCCGGCGCGGGGTGCTGGAGCAGCCGCCGGTGGTCGGCCGGTTCACCGACGGCGTCGGCACGTTCTACGCCGACGACAGCGACGAGGGGCGGCCGGTGCGCTGCCGGTTCCTCTGGTCGGCGATCACCCCGACCTCCTGCCGCTGGGAGCAGGCGTTCTCCACCGACGGCGAGCGCACCTGGGAGACCAACTGGATCATGGAGTTTCGGCGGGCGGCCTGACCGGTGGCGTGGTGGTCCGGTAGATCGCGGTCAGCCAGACGTCGAGCAGCACGTCGACCACGTCCCGCTCGGCCACGGCCGGGCCGTCGCCGGCGAAGGTCGCGTACCAGACCCGTTCGTTCATCGAGTTGAGCGCGATGGCGAGGTCCCGGGCGGGCAACCCGTCCGGGGCCGCGCCGCGCGCGCGTTCCACCTCGATCGCGGCCTGCACCGCGCGGACCCAGCGTTCCAGGACCTCGGCCCAGAGCCGCCGTACCTCCGCGTTGGTGCCGCGCACCTGGGCGCAGGCCAGCACCACGTCCCGGTGGCCGCCGAAGGTGGCGTGGAACCGGGCGATCAGCTCCCGCCAGCGGGCGCGCGGGTCGTCGGCGAGGCGGTCGAGCACGTCGCCGGCGGCGGCGTTCGCCTCCTCCGTCACCCGGTCGAGCAGGGTGAGCAGCACCGCGTCCTTGGACGGGAAGTAGAAGTAGAACGTCGGGCGGGAGATGCCGGCGCCCCGGGCCAGGTCGTCGATGGAGATGTCGCCGAACGGGCGCTCGCGCAGCAGCCGCTCGGCGGTGGCCAGGATCGCCGTCTCCCGGTCGTCACCGGTGGACCGGCCGGCCCGCCGCCCGCGCGGTACGGCCCCGGTCGGCGTGCGCGCACTGGTCATGTCGGCCGATGCTACACCCGCTCAACACCCTGTCGAATCGACTCGACAGGGTGTTGACTGGCCTCGACGGCGGTGGATAGTGTCCGGTCCACCGCCGGGAGAACCGCGGGGAGAACGGGAGAAGCCATGGCCTCCGACCACGTCGACGTCCTCATCGTCGGTGCCGGCCTGTCCGGCATCGGGGCCGCCGTCCACCTGGGACGCGAGTGTCCCGGCAAGACCTACGCGGTGCTGGAGGCCCGGGACGCCATCGGCGGCACGTGGGACCTGTTCCGCTACCCGGGCATCCGCTCCGACTCCGACATGTACACCCTCGGCTACTCGTTCAAGCCGTGGACCGACCCGAAGGCCATCGCCGACGGCGACTCGATCCGGGCGTACGTCCGGCAGACCGCCCGCGAGTACGACGTGGAGCGGCACATCCGCTTCCGGCACCGGGTGGTACGCGCCGAGTGGGACAGCGCCACCGCCCGCTGGACCGTGCACGCGCACCGCGACGACACCGGCGAGGATGTGACGCTCACCTGCGGGTTCCTGTTCACCAACTCCGGCTACTACCGCTACGACGAGGGCTACACGCCCCGGTTCCCCGGCGTCGAGCGCTACGCCGGCACACTCGTGCACCCGCAGCACTGGCCCGACGACCTGGACTACGCCGGCAGGCGGGTGGTCGTGATCGGCAGCGGCGCCACCGCGGTCACCCTGGTACCGGCGATGGCCGAGCGGGCCGCGCACGTCACCATGCTCCAGCGCTCACCCACGTACGTCATCGCGCTGCCCTCGCGCGACCCGTTCGCCGACGCCGCCCGGCGCTGGCTGCCCCCGAAGGCCGCGTACGCGGTGGCGCGCTGGAAGAACGTCACGCTCGGGGTGGCCAACTTCCAGCTCAGCCGCCGCGCCCCCACCGTGGTGAAGCGGTTCCTGCGGCGGGCCGCCAAGGGTCGCCTCCCGGTCGGCTACGACGTCGACCGGCACTTCTCACCCCGCTACGACCCCTGGGACCAGCGGCTCTGCGTGGTGCCCGACGGGGACCTGTTCGCCGCGCTGAGCGCCGGCCGCGCGTCCGTGGTGACCGACACCATCGACACGTTCACCGAACACGGCATCCGGCTCGCCTCCGGCACGGAGCTGCCGGCCGACGTCGTGGTCACCGCCACCGGCCTCAACCTGCTCGCGCTCGGCGGCATGACGCTGGTGGTCGACGGCGCCGAGGTCGACCTGGCCCGGACGATCGCCTACAAGGGCATGATGCTCTCCGGGGTGCCCAACTTCGCCATGACGATCGGCTACACCAACGCCTCCTGGACGTTGAAGGCCGACCTGGTCGCCACCTACGTCTGCCGGCTGCTGCGGCACCTCGACGACACCGGCCAGCAGATCGTCACCCCGCTCGCCCCGGACACCGACGACCTGGAGCCGATCATCGACCTGAAGTCCGGGTACGTGCTGCGCGCCGTCGACCAGCTGCCCAAGCAGGGCCCGCAGGCGCCGTGGCGGCTGCACCAGAACTACCCCCGGGACGTACGGCTGATGCGGCACGGTCCGCTGACCGACGGCGTACGGTTCGCCCGGGCCGGCACGCCGGCCGCCGCGGCGGTGGCGACCTCGGGAGGAACCGATGCGTGACCTGGAGTTCGCCGGCGGCACGGCGGTGCTCACCGGCGCCGCGAGCGGCATCGGCGCGGCGCTGGCCCACGGGCTGGCCCGGCGCGGCGCGGACCTGGTCCTGCTCGACCGGGACGCCGACGGCCTGGCGACGGTCGTCGCGGCGATCCGGGCCGCCCACCCCGACCGGCGGGTCCAGACCCACATGGTCGACCTCGCCGACGCCGACGCCACCGACCGGGTGGCCGCGGAGATCCACCGCGCGCATCCCCGGATCCGGCTGTTGGTCAACAACGCCGGCGTCGCGCTGGGCGGCCGGTTCGACCAGGTGACGCTGGAGGAGTTCCTCTGGGTCATCGAGATCAACTTTCGGGCGGTGGTGCGGTTGACCCACGCGCTGCTGCCCGCGCTCAAGGCCGAACCGGGTTCCCACCTGGTCAACGTCTCCAGCCTGTTCGGCCTCATCGCCCCGGCCGGACAGGCCGCGTACGCGGCGAGCAAGTTCGCCGTGCGCGGCTTCACCGAGGCGCTGCGGCACGAGCTGGTTGACGACGGCATCGGCGTCACCTCGGTGCACCCGGGCGGCATCCGGACCCGGATCGCCGCCAGCGCCCGGGTCGGCAGCGGCGTCTCCGTCGAGGAGTACGAGGTCGGCCGCCGGCAGTTCGAGAAGCTGCTCACCATCGACCCGGCGACCGCCGCCGAGGTGATCCTGCGCGGTGCGCGGCGGCGCCGCGGCCGGGTGCTGATCGGCTGGTCGGCGAAGCTGCCCGACCTGCTCGCCCGGATCGCGCCCGCCGGGTACGGCAGGGTGCTGGCCCTGGGCATGCGCCCGCGTCCGGCCCGCGTGCCGGCACCGCGCCCGCCCGCCAGCGACCCGACCCCGGCCGGGACGGCCGCCAGCGACCCGACCCCGGCCGGGACGGCCGCCACCGACCCGACCACGGCCGGGACGGCCGCTGCGGAGCCCGGACGGCCGGCGTGACCGTCGCGCTGCCGCCGGCCGACGAACGCGCCGTCGACGGGCGGCGGATGCGCTGCCGGATCACCGGCGACGGCCCGCCGGTGCTGCTGCTGCACGGCATCGGCCGCACGCTCGACGACTTCACCGCGCTGCACACGGCGCTGGCCCGGGACCACCGCGTGCTCGCCGTCGACCTGCCCGGGCACGGCGGCTCCGCCCCGCTGGACGGGACGCACACGCTGCCGGCGCTCGCGGCGGCGGTGGCCGGGTTCCTGGACGCGGCCGGCGTCACCGGCCCGGCCCATCTGGTCGGCAACTCCCTCGGCGGGGCGGTGGCCATGCGCCTGGCCGTCGACGCGCCGCACCGGGCGGCCAGCCTGGCGTTGCTCAACAGCGCCGGCTTCGGCCAAGAGGTGACCGTCGCGCTGCGACTGCTCGCGGTACCCCCGCTGGCCCGGCTGCTGCTGCGCCCGCACCCGGCGATCGCCCGCCGCACCGAGCGGGCCATCTTCGTCGACCCGGCGTACGTCACCGAGGAGCGGATCGCCGCCGCGCTCGCGGTGGCCCGGCAGCCGCACGCCGCCCGGGTGATGCGCGAGCTGGTGCGTGACCTGGGCACCTGGCGCGGGGTGCGCCCGCAGTGGCGCGCCGAACTGCTCGACGCGGTCGCCGCGCTGGACCTGCCCACCCTGCTCGTCTGGGGCGACCGTGACCTGATCCTGCCCGCCGCGCACCTCGGGTACGCGCGGAGCCGGCTGCCCCGGGCGCGCAGCCACCTGTTTCGCGACACCGGGCACATGCCGCAGATCGAGCGCACCGCCGAGGTGGAGAGCCTGCTGCGGGATCTCTGGACGGGCGACCCGGCCGGCTGACCCGTCGCGTGGCCCGCGCCACGCTCCCCGGTGCCGGCGGCACCCGCCGGCTCGCGGCGGCGCATCATAGATACATGACGCATCCCAGCCCGGTCGCCGGCGCGCGCCCCGCCGTCCCGTCCGCCGCCGAGCGGGCCTACCGGCACCTCAAGCAGGCGATCCTGGAACAGGTCTACCCGGGTGGCCAGCTGGTCAGCGAGGGCGAGATCGCCGAGGCCACCGGGGTCTCCCGCACCCCGGTGCGGGAGGCGCTGCTGCGGCTGGAGTCCGAGGGCCTGGTCCGGCTCTACCCGAAGCGGGGCGCGTTGATCCGACCGGTCTCCGCCCGGGAGATCGCCGACGTCGTCGAGGCCCGCCGCCTCGTCGAGCTGCACGCCGCCGAGCGGGTCTGGCCGCGTCGCGCCGCGCTCCGCGCCGACCTGGCCCGCCGGCTCGACGAGATGCGCCGGGCGCACGCCGCCGGCGACCTCACCGCGCTGATGGCCGCCGACCGGGCCTTCCACGCGGCCGTCGTGGAGGCGGCCGGCAACGAGATCCTGGCCGAGCTCTACCACCGGCTGCGCGACCGGCAGTTGCGGATGGGCGAGGCCAGCTTCCGGCTCTCGCCCGGCTGGGCCGAGGTCGCCCTGGCCGAGCACGCCGGCCAGCTCGCCGCGCTCGACGGCGACGACCCGCAGGCGTGGCGCGACGCCGTCGCCGGCCACATCGACACCGCCGCGACCATGCTCGGGGCGTTGCGGTGAGCGTCGCCCGCCGGCCGGCCGCCCTGATCTACGCGGTGGCCGTGACCGCGTACGTGGCCGCCGTGTTCCACCGCAGCTCGCTCGGCGTCACCGGGGTCGACGCGGCGGACCGTTTCCACATCAACGCCGCCGCGCTGGCCACCTTCTCCGTCGCCCAGCTCGCCGTCTACGCGGCCATGCAGGTCCCGGTCGGGGTGCTGCTGGACCGTTACGGCTCGCGCCGGCTGCTGCTGGCCGGCGCCGCGCTGATGGTGGCCGGGCAGCTCGTGTTTGCCGTCGCCACCGACGTGCGCCTCGCGGTCGCGGCCCGGGTGCTGGTCGGCCTCGGCGACGCGATGACGTTCATCAGCGTGCTGCGGATCGTGGCGTTCTGGTTCCCCGGCCGGCGCAACCCGCTGCTGGTGCAGCTCACCGGCACCATCGGCCAGCTCGGCGCGGTGCTCGGCGCCGTACCCCTGGTGGCGCTGCTGCACCACGCGGGCTGGACCCCGGCGTTCCTCACCGCGGCGGCGCTCGGCGCCACCGTGCTGCTGTTCGTCCTCGTCGCGGTCCGCGACACCCCGCACGCCGAGCACACCACCGCGCTCGCCCCCGACCTGGCCACCGTGCGCCGGCAGCTGGCCGACGCCTGGGCGCAGCCCGGCACCCGCCTGGGCCTGTGGACGCACTTCGTCACCCAGTTCTCCGGCGCGGTGTTCGCGCTGCTGTGGGGGTACCCGTTCCTCGTGCAGGCGCAGGGCTTCTCACCCACCGCGGCGGCCGGGCTGCTCACCCTGATGACGCTGGTGACCCTGGCGTGCGGCCCGGTGGTGGCGCACCTGTGCGCCCGGCACCCGTTCCACCGCTCGGTGGTGGTCTTCACCATCACCGCCGCCACCGCCGCCGTCTGGGCGGTGGTGCTGGCCTGGCCCGGCCGCGCGCCGCACGGGCTGCTGGTGGCGCTGGTGGTGGTCCTCGCGGTCAACGGCCCCGGCTCGGTGATCGGGTTCGACTACGCCCGGACGTTCAACCCGGTGCACCGCATCGGCAGCGCCACCGGGATCGTCAACGTCGGCGGGTTCGTCGCGTCGATCGTGCTGATCCTCGCCGTCGGCGTGGTGCTCGACCTGGCCACCCCGGCCGGCGCCGGCACCCCGCCGCTGTCCGCGTTCCGCTGGGCGTTCGCCGTGCAGTACCTGCTCTGGGCGCTCGGCGCGGTGCAGGTGCTGCGTTACCGCAACGCCGCCCGCCGCCGGCTGGTCGCCGAACGCGCCGCGGTGCCGGTGCCGGCCTGAGGGGTCAGCGTCGCCGGCGGGTGAGCGAGTCCAGCACCAGCGTCAGGCCCGCGCCGACCAGCCACACGTCCTTGGCCAGCCCGATGCCCGCCTGGCTGGGGCGCAGGCTGGTGCCCTCCCGCATGCCGGGCGTCTTGAGGTAGAGCTGCACCAGCCCGGCGCCGAACGCGGTCAGCCCGGCGCCGACCAGCAGCGACGGCACGAACGGCGCCAGCAAGGCCACGCCCAGCGCCGTCTCGGCGCGGGACAGCACCATGGCGAACCGGTCCGGCGGGATCTGGCGCAGCTGCGGCAGCGCGCCGACCGCCATTCCGTGCATCCCCGCCGCGGCCTCGCCCTCCAGGTTCCGCTTGGAGAGCCCGGAGTTCAGGATGTACGCGCCGATGGCGATGCGCAGCGGGGCGTGCGTCAACCTCATGATCACTCCTTGTCCGAGGTGCGGGCCCCGCGGGTACCCGGTGACGGGCGGGGCATTCCGCCGGTCGGCGCCGGGCCGCCGGCGATGATCGGCGGTAGGTTCGGCACAGGACCTGAACGAAGGAGACGACCGTGAGCCAGGAAGTCCGGGGAGTCGTGTCGCGGCGCAAGGGCGCGCCCGTGGAGGTCACCACGATCGTGGTGCCCGACCCGGGGCCGGGCGAGGCGGTGGTCCGCGTCCAGTCCTGCGGCGTGTGCCACACCGACCTGCACTACCGCGAGGGCGGCATCAACGACGACTACCCGTTCCTGCTCGGCCACGAGGCCGCCGGCATCGTCGAGCAGGTGGGCGACGGCGTCACCGACGTGGCCCCCGGCGACTTCGTGGTGCTCAACTGGCGGGCGGTCTGCGGGCAGTGCCGAGCCTGCCGGCGCGGCCGCCCCTGGTACTGCTTCGCCACCCACAACGCGGCGCAGAAGATGACCCTGACCGACGGCACCGAGCTGTCGCCCGCGCTCGGTATCGGCGCGTTCGCCGAGAAGACGCTCGTGCACGCCGGCCAGTGCACCAAGGTCGACCCGTCGGCCCGGCCCGCCGCCGTCGGCCTGCTCGGCTGCGGCGTGATGGCCGGCCTCGGCGCGGCCATGAACACCGGCGGGGTGACCCGGGGCGACTCCGTCGCGGTGATCGGCTGCGGCGGCGTCGGCGACGCCGCGGTGGCCGGCGCGGCCCTGGCCGGCGCGACCACGATCGTCGCGGTGGACACCGACTCCCGCAAGCTCGACTGGGCGCGCCGGTTCGGCGCCACCCACACCGTCAACGCCTCCGAGGACGACCCGGTCGAGGCGATCCGCGCCGCCACCGGCGGATTCGGCGCCGACGTGGTGATCGACGCGGTCGGCCGCCCGGAGACCTGGAAGCAGGCCTTCTACGCGCGCGACCTCGCCGGCACGGTCGTGCTGGTCGGTGTGCCCACCCCGGAGATGACCGTCGACCTGCCGCTGCTCGACGTGTTCGGGCGCGGCGGCGCGCTCAAGTCCAGCTGGTACGGCGACTGCCTGCCCAGCCGCGACTTCCCGATGCTCACCGAGCTGTACCGGCAGGGCCGGCTGGACCTGGACGCGTTCGTCACCGAGGAGATCGCGCTGGACCAGGTCGAGGAGGCGTTCACCCGGATGCACCACGGCGACGTGCTGCGCTCGGTGGTGGTCTTCCCGTGACCGCCCACGTCGACCACGCCGTCACGTCCGGCACGTTCTCCCTGGACGGGCAGACCTTCGACGTGGACAACAACGTCTGGGTGATCGGCGACGACACCGAGTGCGTCGTCGTCGACGCGCCGCACGACGTGGCCGCGATCCGCGCGCTGGTCGGCGACCGCCGCGTGCTGGCGATCCTGGCCACCCACGCCCACGACGACCACGTCCGGGTCGCTCCCGAGCTGGCCCGGGCCACCGGCGCGCCGGTCCTGCTGCACCCGGCCGACCGGGTGCTGTGGGACCAGGTACACCCGGACACGCCACCGGACGGCGACCTCACCGACGGGCAGACCGTCACCGTCGGCGGGGCCACGCTGCGGGTCCTGCACACGCCCGGCCACAGCCCGGGAGCGTGCAGCCTGTACGCCCCGGAGCTGGGCGCGGTCTTCACCGGCGACACCCTGTTCGCCGGCGGTCCCGGCGCCACCGGCCGTTCCTACAGCGATTTCGGCGCCATCGTCGAGTCCATCCGCACCCGGCTGCTCACCCTGCCGCCGGAGACGGTGGTGCACACCGGGCACGGCGACGACACCACCGTCGGCGCCGAGGCGCCGCACCTTCAGGAGTGGATCGCCCGGGGCCACTGAGCCGGGCGGCTCAGCGTTCCCCGTCGAGCACCGGCTTGAGGTCGACGACGGGCGTGCCGTCCAGCGCCTCCAACGCGTCCACCCGCACCCGGGCGCCGGTCACCTCGAGCAGGCGTACCCGGTGCACGCCGACCGGGTTGGGGCGGTGCGGCGAGCGGGTGGCGAACACCCCGGCCTCCGCGCGGGTGACGTCACCGCGCGGGTGCACCGTGAGGACGTCCCGCCGGGCCCGGTCCAGCCAGGTCAGCACCAGCACCTCCGCCCCGGGCGCAGGCCCGCCAGCGCCGGGAGGTACGCCTCGTCGAACACCAGCCACGCCTGCGGCGCGCCCTCGTCGCCCTGACAGGGCGCGGTGGCCGGATCGGTCAACGACGACTCCACCCGGCCGACCGGGCGGAGCAGGTGTGCGGGCGTCGTCACGCGGTGTCCCCTCTCCGCAGGTGCAGCCGGACGGTGGTGCCGGCGACCCCGGTGTGCACCCGCACCAGGTCGCACAGGGCGTGCACGATGACCAGGCCGCGCCCGCCGATGCCGTCGTGCCCGGGAGCGAGCCGACCGGCCAGCGGGTCGGACAGCCGGCCGTCGTCGTGGACCTCGCACACCACGTGCCGGTCGGTGAGCCAGAACCGCAGCGTCCCCGAGCCGGCGGCGTGGGCGATGCTGTTGGTGGCCAGCTCGGTGACCGCGATCTGCAGGTCGGCCACCCGGTCCGCGTCCAGCCCGCCGGCGCTCGCGTGCCCGGCGACGAAGCGGCGGACCTCCGGCAGCGTGTCCAGGGTGTAGCGGAGCACCGACACCGGCCCGTCGGGTGCGGGCAGCGGTCGGTTGTGCCGCGCGATCACCTCCGCCGGCGCGTACCCGGCGACGCGGCGGCGCCCACCACGCTCCACGAGCGTCGGATGGGTGCAGCGGGCCTCCGCGAGCACCCCCGGCTCGAGCCGGCCGGCGTCGTACGGGCACAGGACGGTCATCGCCCGGTCCGCCAGGGCCCCGTTGATCGCGGCCTCGTGCTGGGCGCAGGCCGGGTACTCCTCCACCGAGCGTCCGGCCCAGATCGGCTCGCCGATGACCCGCACCCGCCGGCCGGGATGCCGGTCGGCGAACGCCTGGAGCACCCAGGGGATGATCCGTCCCGGGTTGCGCCCGGCCTCGCCCATGTCGGCCCATCCGACCGTGTCCGCGGCCGGCCCGAGCGCGGCGCGCAGCAACGCCAGCCGGGGCGCCGGCGCGGCCACCAGCACCGGCTCACCGGCCGCCAGTCCCTCATGGACGAACGGCACCGCGACCGCCAGCAGGCTCGCGGCGTCGGTGTAGAACGACAGCTCGTGCCGCAGCCCCACAGCGGTCGGCGCGCTCATGCCGGGGCCCCGGAGGTCACGCCGCCCAGCACGTGCAGCAGCCGGTGCAGCGCCGGCCGGCAGCCGACCAGCCGGATGCCGGTGTGGCTGGCCCGGTCGGCCCGGGCCAGCTCGGTGGCGGCGCCGGCGTCGGCGAAGCTCATGTCGGTCAGGTCCAGCACCGGCGGCCCGGCCGGCGCGCGTTCCCCGGCGGTCAGGTCGGCGAGCAGCGCGATGAACGCGTCGCGGTTGCTGCGGTCCACCTGCCCCACCAGCCTCAGGCCGGGCGGGTCGCCGGTCCGGTACGCGCGCAGCAGCGGGGACCAGGTGCGCGGCGGATGCGGCCCGGCGGTGCCCGGGTGGGCCGCCGCGAGGATCCGCAACTGCTCGGCGGGGAACCGGCGCCGGTCGTACAGGCACAGGCCGGCGACCCGGCCGTCCGGGAAGAGGGGATTGAGCGCCTGCTCGTAGCGGCGCAGCTCGTCGAGGCTCACGGCGGTGCCCAGCACCCACGTCATGTCGCCGCTGAGGCGTATCCCCGGATAGCCCTCCCGCCGGGCCCGGATGACCTCGTCGCGCACGGCCTCGGCCATGGCGGCCGGGGTCGGCCGGCCCCCGGCCAGGAAGGCCTCCACGGCCGGCAGGATGCGCAGCTGGCCCGCCGCCACCGCGGCCTCGGTCGGCACGCCGACGGCGTCGACGCGGGCGCGGACCGCCTGCGGCGTGGACGTCTCGGTGAAGCAGACCACCTTGTGGCCGCGGCGCAGCCCGGTGGCGGCGAAACGGCCGACCGTGTCGAGCGCGTCTCCGTCGTCGTCGTGGATCCAGCAGACGTGGTCCCCCAGATCGACCTGGTCGACCACGGTCGTAGCAGTCACGGTGCGAGCCTTCCCGGTGGACGCGTGCCTCACTGTAACGCCGCGCCGGGGCGCCGATCCGCTTGCCCGCCGCGCCGCCGAGGGGTTAGCCTGCCCGTGGACCCGGAAGCCGGCGCACGGCGCCGCCCGACGTCCGATCTTCCCCAGGTGGCCGGTCCTGTCCGGCTCTCCGCCCGTGGTCGCATCCCCGGCTTTCCGCCCGGAGGGTTCCCGCAGGCACTCCTTCCCCTGCCGTCCGCACCGGCCGGCACGGTCCCGAAAGGCAACCCCCATGACCTCCGCATCACGTCCCGTCAGCGGTGTCGTCGACATCGTCGACGGGCACGCGTGGCTCCGGGTGGACGGCTACCTGCCGTCCGCCGCCGACGTCCACCTCGCCGCCGGTCAGCTGCGCCGGCACGGCCTGCGCCGCGGTGACCTGGTCACCGGCACGGTCCTCGCCGCCCCGCGTCCGGGCCGGCCGGTGCCCTTGGAGCGGCTGGACGGCATCAACGGCGTGCCGCCGGAGCAGGCCCGCCGGCGGCGCGACTTCTACCAGCTCACGCCGGTGTACCCACGGGAGCGGCTGCGGCTGGAGACCGAGCCGCACATCCTGACCACCCGGGTGATCGACCTGGTGATGCCGATCGGCAAGGGTCAGCGGGCGCTGATCGTGTCGCCGCCGAAGGCCGGTAAGACGATGGTGCTGCAGGCGGTCGCGGACGCGATCACCCGCAACAACCCGGAGTGCCACCTGATGGTGGTGCTGGTCGACGAGCGGCCGGAAGAGGTCACCGACATGTCCCGGTCGGTGAAGGGCGAGGTCGTCGCGGCCACGTTCGACCGTCCGCCGCAGGACCACACCACCGTGGCGGAGCTGGCGATCGAGCGGGCGAAGCGTCTGGTCGAGCTGGGGCACGACGTGGTCGTGCTGCTCGACTCGCTGACCCGCCTCGGTCGTGCCTACAACCTCACCGTCCGCTCGGCCGGGCGTACGCTCTCCGGCGGTGTCGACGTGGCCGCGCTGACCCCGCCCAAGCAGCTGCTCGCCGCGGCCCGCGCGATCGAGGAGGGCGGTTCGCTGACCATCCTGGCCTCGGCCCTGGTGGAGACCGGCTCGGCCGCCGACACCCTCATCTTCGAGGAGTTCAAGAGCACCGGCAACGCCGAGCTGAGGCTGGACCGCGCGCTCGCCGACCGGCGGACCTTCCCGGCCGTCGACCTGCGGGCCTCCGGCACCCGGCGGGACGACCTGCTCTGCACCGACGTCGAGCGGCACCGCCTGCGGGCACTGCGATCTGCGCTGTCCACCCTGGACCGTCAGGCCGGCCTGGATCAGCTGCTGCGCCAACTCGCGGCCACCGGCGGCAACGCGCATCTGCTGGCCCGCCTCGGCGCCGCCGCCCACGGTTAGGATCGTCGACCATGGCGGAGCAGAGGTACACCGCCCCGCCGTACTCCAGGAAGAAACCCCTCGCCGCCCGGACGCCGGGCCGGCGATACTCGACGCCGTGCCGGGGACCGTCCTGACCGAAGCCCAGTCCGCCGCGCTGCGACACGTGCGTGACGTCGCCATGCGCGACCGCCCGGCGGCGCTCGCCGTCATCGCGAAGCATCTCGCCGGTTCGGGCACGTCCTACCGGTACGAGGAGGTCCTCGCGGCGGTGACCGCGCACGGCCGGCTGACGCTCAACTTTCACCCGGACCGGCTGCTGCGCGACGGCCGCACCGTGGCCGAGGCACTCGACGAGGAGGGCGTCTACCGCAGCCAGTTCGAGACCGGCATCGGCAACGGTGGGCTGACCGCGTTCCCCGGCGGCGACCGGGACGTGTGGGAAGCCGCGCTCTTCGGCGGCGCGTACCAGCGTCCCGGCGTGCTCCCCGCCGAGCGTCCCAGGTACGGCGGCCTGAACCTGCTCGACCATCCGGACGGCGCCTGTCCCCGGTTCGGCTCCTGTCACCTGCGGCTGCGTCCGGAGGCGTTGGCCCGCGCCACGTTCTGCTTCGGCGACAGTCACCTCGGGCCGACCGAGGTCGGCACCGCCGTCGTCTTCGAGCCGGTCCTCGCCGCGCTGCTGACCGCGACCGAGGGGACGGGCATCAGCCTGGGGGTGGCCGGAATGGACACCGGCACCCTGCTGCGGGCACTCCTGCGCCGACGTGAACGGGCGTCCGAGCAGGCCGGTCGCGCGCTGGACGACTACATCGAGGCGCAGGTGCACGGCGAGCTGAGTCTCGCCCGCGACGTCGAGGCCGTGGTCTGCGACCCGTCCTTCCGCGGCACCCGCGAGGGACGGCTGCTGGCCGCGATCGCCGCCCGGCACGGCTTCGCGCTGCGCTGGCACGCCGGCTTCGAACTGGCCGTGGACGACGTCGACGCCGAGTTCCGCGGACCGGACATCCCGCCGTTGGCCGCCCGCGTGCACGCCGAGTTCGCCCGGCCGGGGGAGCCGCTGCACGCGGCGCTCGTCGGTCGCGCCGCCGCATCCCTGGTACGCGAGCCGCAGCGCTGGGCCGACCGCGGGCCGGCCGAGGTGACCCACCAGCACCTCAAGCAGCTCTGGCACGTGCTGGTCCGGTTCGGCCGTCCGGCCTGATCGTCCCGTTCCGGCACGGGCCGGGCCGGGCTGTCCGATACCCCGGGTGACCTGGACCGCAGCTCTCGCCGCGCCTGGCATATCCGGAATGACCGACACGTCGAGCGGGTTGTGTTCCCCGTACCGCCGGCATCGCAAACCCCGTACCCGCCGGTAGTCCGCCAAGGGGCGCTCACCCCGGAGCGCGTCGTAACGATCGAAAGGGCAACCATCGTGAAGCAGCACTTCACCCGATGGCTCCCCGCCATCGCGAAGACCGCCGTCGCCAGGACCACCGACCTGGCCCAGAACCGCCGCGCCGTGCTGACCGTCGCGGGCGTGGCCGCCCTGGGCGGGCTGGCCTTCGGCCCCACCGCCGTCGCCGCCCCGGTGACCAGCGGACCGCACGCCGGCGCCAAGGCCGCCATCGACCTGGCCACCGGCAAGAAGACCGCCACCGAGACGGTGAAGTCCGGCCTGACCACCGGCAGCGACAAGGTGCCGAGCAAGGCCGACCGGCCGGCGCGGGACCGGCTCATGCCGCACGGCGTCGAGGGCGCGCAGTCGCGGATCCCGCTCGACGACGCCCAGCTCGACAACGCCAAGGCCATCGTCAAGGCGGCCAAGGAGTCCGGCGTGGGGGAGCGGGGCGCCGTGATCGGCGTCGCCACCTCCCTGCAGGAGTCCAAGCTCTACAACCTCGGTCACCTCGGCGCGTACAACGACCACGACTCGGAGGGTCTGTTCCAGCAGCGCCCGTCGTCCGGTTGGGGCACGTCCGAGCAGATCACCGACCCCGAGTACGCCAGCAAGGCGTTCTTCGGCGCGCTGAAGAACGTCGGCGGCTGGCAGGACCTGCCGCTGACCGCCGCGGCGCAGACGGTCCAGGTGTCCGCCTACCCGTACGCGTACGCGCAGTGGGAGGAGCAGGCCGCGGACATCGTCCAGCAGGTGTGGTGACCCGTCACGCGTGAACGGCCGGCCCCGGCTTCCGGGGCCGGCCGTTCCACGTCCCCGTCCGTCGCGCTCGGCTGGTGGGCCGGTGGGTGGAACGCCATGGGTGTCTCCGAGGTCGGGAGGCACCCGTAGCGTTCCACCAACGAGATCAACGGGCGGTCGGTGGAACGTCATGGGTGTCTCCGAGGCCGGTACGCACCCGCGGCGTTCCGCCGACGGGAGTCAACGGGCGACGGGTGGATCGGGCTGGGTGTCTCCTGTGTCGGGATCACCCATGGTTGCCCGGCTGCCCGGGTGGGGTGGGTGTCCGGTTCGGTGGTGGTGGGCGGCACCCGGGGCGTGGAATCGCCGGCGGGTGGGCGGCGTTGTAACCCGGTGAACGACCGAGCAGGCGAACCCCGCCCGCACCGCCGTGTCCCCGCCCCCGGGGAATGACGGCCGGTAGCCGGTCGTTACACATCATCCCGGCGCCGTGACGAGGCCCCCCGCCCCGCGAGCCAGCCGGATCCCCCCAAGACTTTTTTGAGCGCCTGACGGTGCCCACACCCCCCCCGGTGTGTTGACCCCCGAATGGAGCCCCTCTGATGAACACGATCCTGCGTAAGAGCATCCTGGGTGTTGCTGGTCTGGCCTTCACCGGTGGTGTGTTCGCCGGTCCGGTCGCCGCCCACGCCGACACCGCCCACACCGCCGCCAAGCCGGTCGTGGCTGTCGCGTCCGTGCAGGGTGAGCAGTCGCGCATCGACCTGAACGACGAGCAGCTGGCCAACGCGAAGGCGATCATCGCCGCGACGAAGAAGGCCGGTCTGCCGGAGCGGGCCGCGGTCATCTCGATCGCCACTGCCCTGCAGGAGTCGAAGCTGGAGAACCTGGGCCACCTCGGCGACAAGAATGATCACGACTCGCTGGGTCTGTTCCAGCAGCGCCCGTCGAGCGGTTGGGGCACGCCGGAGCAGATCACCGACCCCGAGTACTCCACCCTGGCCTTCCTCAAGGGCCTGAAGCAGGTCGACGGCTGGGACAAGATGCCGCTGACCGAGGCTGCGCAGACCGTCCAGGTCTCCGCCTACCCCGACGCCTACGCCCAGTGGGAGAAGCAGGCCACCGACATCGTGGCCGAGCACTGGACCAAGTAAGACCGAAGGCCGGCACCCCGAACCCGGGGTGCCGGCCTTCGCGCGTGCCGGCAAGGGGTCAGGCCAGCGCGGCCTCGGCCCGCAGCCGGGACGACCCGGCCCCCACCGACCAGCCGGCCACCCACCGGCTGCCGCTGGTGCTGCTGGTGCGGTCGGCCAGGTGGTACCAGTCCATCCGGCAGCGCTGCGGGGTCACCTCGAAGACCCCGTACCCGTGTCCGTCGAGTTCGGTCCACCGCACGTGCGGGTTGGTGGACCGGATCAGGCCGGCGCCGAGCTGGCTCAGCGCGTTGCCCGCCGGCAGCTTCAGGAAGTCGTTGACGTTGTCGCTGGTCACCGACGGCACCACGAACTCGGCCGCGGCCGGGTTGGCCGACCCGGTGGCGCGGGTGGTGACCTCGTTGGCCCACGAGGTGTGGATGTCGCCGGTCAGGAACACCACGTCCCGCGTGCCGGTGGCCCGGATGTGGTCCACCAGCTCGTTGCGGTCGGCGTTGTATCCGTCCCACTGGTCGGCGTTGAGCACCGCGCCGTTCTCCGGGATGCCGAGCAGCTTGCCGAGCGGGCCGAGCAGCCACGCCGGCATGGCGCCGACGTCCACCCGGGCGATCATCACCGGGTTGCCGACCAGCTTCCAGCGGGCCGTGGACCCGGACAGGCCGGCCTTCAGCCAGGCCATCTGGGCGTCGCCGGTGATCGTGCGGGCCGGGTCGTCGACGGCCGTGCCGGTGGCCTGCGCCGACCGGTACGAGCGCAGGTCCAGCATGGACAGCTCGGCCAGCCGGCCGAAGCGGAACCGCCGGTAGATCGCCCCGTCGACGCCGACGCGCACCGGCATCCACTCCAGGTACGCCTGCCGGGCGGCGGCGAGCCGGTCGGCGAACGGTCCCTCGGTGCCGGGCGTGTGGTTCTCCGCGCCACCGGACCATTCGTCGTTGGCCACCTCGTGGTCGTCCCAGGTGATGATCCACGGCACCGCCGCGTGCAGCGCCTGCAGGTGCGGGTCGGTCTTGTAGAGCGCGTGCCGGATCCGGTAGTCGGCCAGCGTGAGCACCTCGTGCGGCGGCTGGGTGGGCCGCACCACCCGGCCGGCGGCGGTGAACTCGCCGGTCCCGTACTCGTAGAGGTAGTCGCCGAGGTGGACGACCAGGTTCAGGTCGTCCCGGTCGGCCAGCCGCCGGTACGCCGCGAAGTAGCCGGCCTCCCAGTTGGCGCAGGACACCACGCCCAGCCGCAGCCGGTCCACCGCCGCGTCGTCGGGCGGGGCGGTGGTGGTGCGGCCGGTCGGCGACCAGGCGTCGGCGTACCCGAAGCGGTACCAGTAGGTGGTCGCCGGGTCGAGACCGGAGACGGCGACCTTCACGGTGTGGTCGCGGGCCGCCCCGGTGGGGAACGTGCCGGCGGCCACCGGCGCGGCGAAGTCCGGGTCGGCGGCGACCTGCCAGGTCACCTCCACCTCCGGGCCGGCGCCGGAGCCGGGCAGCGCGTCGGGGGTGGGGGTGACCCGGGTCCAGAGCAGGATCCCGTCCGGCAGCGGGTCACCGGAGGCGACGCCGTGGCGGAACGCGGCGGTGGCCGCGCCGGCGGGGGAGGTGCCGGCCAGGGTGGCGCCGGCGAGCACGGCGGTGCCGGCGGAGGCTCCGGCCAGGCGCAGCAGGGTGCGACGGTCGAGGGTGTTCGTCATGACCCTTGTATCTACCGCTGTCGACGTCCGTCGCGCTGCCCCCGAGCGTGGATTTCGCCGCTTCTTCCCTGTCGGTTCGTCTGTCGGTCGTCCGCCGGGGCACTGTCAGGCGACGTCGGCGGCCCGCGCGGTGAGCCACGAGACGACCGCGTCGAGCACGGACCGGTGGACCGGTTCCCGGACCTCGCGGCGGTACGCCCGCAGCGACGGCGGCCCGGGTTGGCGGCGCAGCACGTGGGTGACGTCGGGGAGCAGTCGGGTCAGCACCGGCCCGCCCGCGGCGGCGGCGATGACGGCCAGGTCCGCCGGGTCGGTCTGCAGATCCTTGTCGCCGGTGACCGCGAGGACGGGGACGTGCACCCGGGCCAGGTCCGGCCGGGGGTCGTACCGCAGGAACTCCCGCATCCACCGGGCGTTGACCCGCTGCCCGCCGATGCGGGCCACGTCCGCGGTGGTGGCGAGGATCTTCTCGTGGTTGCGGGCGACCTTGGCCTCCAGGTCGGTTCGGGTGAGCCGGAGCAGCAGGCGTACCGGCGCGGGCAGCGTGGGCAGCAGCAGCGCCGCCTGCCGGCGCAGGACCTCGGCGCCGGTGCGGCCGGTGCCGGCGACCAGGACCAGCCCGGCCAGCGGGACGCCTCGGGCGGCCAGCGCCACCGCGGTGAGGGCGCCCTCGCTGTGCCCGACCAGGAACAGTTTCCGGGAGTCGACGGCCGGGTCCGCGGCGAGCGCGGCGAGCGCGGCCGCCGCGTCCTCGACGTTGTCGTGGAACCCGGTACGCAGGAACTCTCCGGTGCTGTCGCCGACGCCCCGGCGGTCGTACCGGAGGGTGGCCGTTCCGGCGTCGGCCAGGGCCGCCGCCAGGTCGCGTTGGATCCCCAGGGGTAGGCGACGGTGATCGCCGTCGCGGTTCAGGGGGCCGGAGCCGGGCAGCAGCAACGCCCCGGGGTACGGGCCGGCTCCGTCGGGCCGGGTGAGCGTGCCGACGAGCCGGTGGCCGTGGGAGGGGAACTCCAGGGGCCGTCCGGTGCTCATCCGCGCACCGCCTCGGCGAGCGCCGCGGCGTCGTCGGCGCCGATGAGCAGGGCGTCGTAGCGCTGGTCGGTGAGGGTGATCCGGACGGCGGGCTGGCCGGTGCGGACGCTGACGAACTCCCGGCCGGCCGCGCCGCGCCAGGTGCCGACCTTGCGCAGCCCGGGTACGCCGAGCCCGGGCGCCCGGAGGCCGCGGGTCGCGTGCAGACCGTCGGGCACGACGGTGGCGGTCCGGACGGCGGAACGGGGGAACGACAGGTCGCCACGCAGGGCCCAGACCTTCTCGGCGGCGGTGAGGCGGACGTGGATCCGGTCGGCGGTCAGGTGGACGGTGGCCATCGGGGCTCCTCCTCATTTGTTCTCGCTGCTGATAACATTACCGCTGATGAGAAGAACAGGGAGGTGCCTGTGGTGCTCGACACCACGGAGCTGCTGCTCCACCCGATCCGGCTGCGTGTCGTCCAGGCGTTCCTCGGCGGCCGGACGCTGACCACCACCGACCTGCGGGCGGAGCTGAGCGACGTGCCACCGGCGACGCTCTATCGGCAGGTCGCCATGCTGGTCGACCACGACGTGCTGGCAGTGGTGGGGGAGCGGCGGGCGCGCGGCGCTGTCGAACGGAGCTACCGGCTGAACGAGGCGGCGGCGTCGGTGGACGCGGAGACCGCGCGCGCCCTGAGCCCGCAGCGGCACCGCCAGGCGTTCCTCACGTTCGTCGCGGGTCTGCTGGCCGACTTCGACCGCTACCTCGACGGCGGCGGCGGTGACCTGGGCCGCGACCAGGCCGGCTACCGGCAGAACGCCTTCCATGCCAGCGACGCCGAGGCGGCCGAGTTCGTCGCCCGGTTCCGCGGCCTTTTCGCCGAGTACGCGGCGCTGCCCGCCGGCCCCGGGCGCAGCCGCCGGCTGCTCACCACGGTCCTGCTGCCCGGCGGCGAGGGCGCCGACCGGTCAGGACCGCGACGGGGCGCCGGAGCTCCGGTGACCGAAGAGGACGTCCACCAGGGCGGCGACCAGCGCCAGCACGATGATCCCGGCGGCCAGCAGCAGTGAGTGCCGGAACGCCACCGACCAGTCGCCCCGGTTCGCCGCCAGGGTGGAGAAGAACAACGCGCCGACCGCCGCGATCCCGGCGGCCGAGCCGATCCGCTGCCCGGTCTGGAGCATGCCGGCGCCGCTTCCGGCCATCGGCACCGGCACCTCGGAGAGCGTGAGCGTCTGGTTCGGCGCGATCACCAGGCCGCTGCCGAGGCCGGCGACGAGCAGCGGCAGCGCGGTCCGCAGCGGCACGTCGTCGTGCGGCCCACCGGTCAGCACCAGGTCCGTCGCGACCAGTCCGAGCACCACGGCCGCCAGCCCGACGGCGACCAGCGGCCGGCCGTAGCGGGTGACCACCCGTCCGCCCAGCGCCGACGCGACCGCCGAGCCGAGCGCGAACGGGGTGATCGCCAGGCCGGCGACCAGCGCGCTGTAACCCAGACCCATCTGCAGGTAGAGCGTGAAGATGAAGAAGATCGCGGTGAAGCCGGCGAAGTAGATCAGGCCGATCAACGCGCCCAGCGTGTACGAGCGCAGCGTGAACAGCCGCAGGTCGAACAGCGGCTGGGTGTGCCGGGCGTAGCGGCGTTCCCAGAGCGCGAACGCGGCCAGCAGCAGCAGGCCGACGGGGATCAGCAACCACTTGGCCGAGCCCTGCCACTGTTCCCGCTGCACCAGCGGCAGCAGGATCACGGTGACGCCGACGCCGAGCAGCAGCACGCCGACCGGGTCGAGCCGGTGCCGGTCGGGCTGGCCGGCCGGTCGGGCCGGCACGAGACGCCAGCCGAGCACCATGGCCACGATGCCGACCGGGATGTTCACGAAGAACACCCACCGCCAGCCGTGTTCGGCGCCGCCGAGCTGGATGAGCAGCCCGCCGAGCAGGGGGCCGACAGCGGTGGAGATGCCGATGGTGGCGCCGAGCAGCCCGAACGCGCGGCCCCGGTCGGCGCCCCGGAACAGCTGCTGGATCATGCCGCTGACCTGGGGGTTGACCACGCCGGCGGCGGCGCCCTGCACCAGCCGGGCGATGATCAGCCAGGTCGGTGAGGTGGCCAGGCCGGCCAGCGCGCTGGTCAGCGTGAACAGCCCCACCCCGACCACGAAGGCGGTACGTCGGCCACGCGCGTCGCCGAACCGCCCGGCGGGCACCAGCACCAGGCCGAACGTCAGCGCGTACCCGGAGAGCACCCACTGCAGGTCGCTCGGGGTGGCGCCGAGCGCCCGGTCGATGGACGGCACGGCGACGTTGACGATGCTGACGTCCAGCAGCGTCATGAACGCCGCGACCAGGCCGACGCCGAGCGCGCGCCAGCGGCGCCGGTCGTCGTACCCGGTGTCCTGCACCGGCGTCGACGACCGGTCCCCGCTCATCGCGCCCCCCACCGACCGTCGATCACGCATCCCCGATCGCTACCCGGCCCCCGGTGGGGCAAACGACGCGATCAGGCCGTCTGACGTGCGCACCACCGCGGTCCGAAGTCCAGGCCGGACATCGGCGAGTCCTCCCGGTGCAGCAGCCCCCGCTCGGTGAGCGCGTGCAGCGGTTCCCGCAGCTCCTCCTCGGTCATTCCGGTCTCCTCGGCGATCAGGTCCGGGTAGGGGACGTGTCCCCGCACCTCCAGCGCGGAGACCGCCTGGTACACCCGTTCCTCGACCGCGGACAACTGGACCTGAGGCATCGCGTCCCTCCTCGGCGTGGACCGTCCGATCGGCAGACGGCCGGCGACCGGCGGTTACCCGGGCCGCCGACGTTGATGCCCACCCGATCGAGGGTCCTGCCGGGCGGTCCCGGCTAGGCTGCACCCGTGATCATCTGGGACCTCGTCGTGGTCGGTGGCGGGCCCGCCGGACTCTCCGCCGCCGTTGCGGCGGCCCGGGCCGGTGTGCGCACGCTGGTGGTCGAGCGGGCCACCCACCCCCGGTACAAGACCTGCGGCGGCGGCCTGATCGGCACCTCGCTGGCCGAGGTCGACGGGCGGATCGAGGTGCCCGCGCACGACCGGGTCGACCGGGTCACGTTCACCCGGGACGGACGACGGGCGTTCACCCGCCGGCATCCCGCGCCGCTGGTCACCATGATCCGCCGGGAGGAGTTCGACCACCGGTTGCGCGCCGCCGCGGTCACGGCCGGCGCCCAGGTCCGCGAGGGCGTCGCGGTCCGCGCGGTGGAGCAGGACCCCGACGGGGTACGCCTGCGGCTGGCCGACGGCGAGGTGGTGCACGCCCGTGCGGTGGTCGGTGCGGACGGCTCCTCCGGGGTGACCGCCCGGCACGTCGGGGTGCGGTTCCGCCAGGTCGACCTCGGGCTGGAGCTGGAGCTGCCGGCGTCCGCCGCCGACCAGCAGCGGTGGCGGGGCCGGCTGCTGATCGACTGGGGGCCGGTGCCCGGCTCGTACGCCTGGGTCTTCCCCAAGGGCGACCGGCTCACCGTCGGCGTCATCTCCGCCCGGGGTGAGGGCGAGCGGACCCGGGCCTACCTGCGCGACTTCGTCGAGCGGACGGGGCTGTCCGGGGTGACCCCCGAGCACGACTCCGGCCACCTCACCCGTTGCCGCGCCGACGACTCACCGCTGCGCCACGGGCGGGTCCTGGTCGCCGGCGACGCGGCCGGCCTGCTGGAGCCGTGGAGCCGGGAGGGGATCAGCTACGCGCTGCGCTCCGGTCGGCTGGCCGGCGAGGCGGTCGCGGCCGGCGACCTCGACGCGTACGGGCGGGAGGTCCACCGGCGGCTGGTGCCGGAGATGCGCGCCGGGCACCGGCTGCTGGAGGTCTTCGAGCGCCGCCCCGACGTGTTCCACGCGATGCTGGCCAGCCCGCCCGGCTGGCGGATGTTCGCCCGCTTCTGCCAGGGGCGGGCCAGTTTCGCCGAGGTGCTCGACCGGCGGCCGGTGCGGGCCGCGCTCGCCGTGCTCGACCGGCTGCCCCCGCTCAGGGGACGATGACCGCCCGGCCGTGGATGTCGCCCCGGCGCAACGCCTCGTACGCCTCGGGCGCCTCGGCCAGCGGGAACGTCTGCACGTCGGCGTGCAGCCGGCCGTCCCGCGCCAGCGCGACGACCTCCTGGAGTTCCGCGCGGGTGCCCCAGAACGGGACCACCACGCCGGTCTCCAGCGGCACCGTGGGCGGTTCGTCGGCGACCGGCCGGACCGGAAGCGTGCCACCGGCCAGGCCCACGAGCAGCAGCTGACCGCCGGTCGCGACGACCTGCCGGGCGGTGTCCAGCGTGGGCTGCGCGCCGACGAAGTCGAGCACCACGTCCGCGCCGTCCGGCGGCGGGCCGACCAGGTCGCGGATCTTGTCGACCGAGTCGGGGCCGGCCTGCACCACGTGGTGGGCGCCGAGACGGCTGGCCAGGTCCAGCGCGGCGACGTTGGTGTCCACCGCGACGATCCGCACCGCCGTGGTGGCGAGCAGGATCTGCACCGCCATGTGGCCCAGCCCGCCGATGCCGATCACCACGCAGGTGGTGCCGGGCCGCAGGCGGGGCCGGGCCAGCTCCACCGCGTGGTACGGGGTCAGCCCGGCGTCGGTCAGCGGGGCCGCCTGGGTCAGGTCCATGTCGCCCACGTGCAGCAGCCGGGACGCGGGCACCACCACGTACTCGGCCAGCCCGCCGTCGCGGCTGAGCCCGATGCCGCCGACCGGCGTGACCCGGCAGCGGTTCTCCTCGCCGCGCAGGCAGGCCCGGCAGCGCCCGCAGCCGATGATGCCGTAGACCGCGGCCCGGTCCCCGGACGACCAGCCGTCCACGCCGGGCCCGGCCGCCTCGACCGTGCCGGCGATCTCGTGGCCCAGCGTCATCGGGGTGGGGAACATCCCCGCCGCCGCGTCGAGGATGTGCAGGTCGGAGTGGCAGGCGCCGACCGCCCCGACGCGCAGCAGCACCTCACCGGGCCCGGCCTCGGGCGTGGGGACCTCGGCCAGCTCCAGCACCCCGGGTGCGGTCATCCGTACCGCGCGCATGTCGCCCTCCCCCTCGTCGCCGTCGGTCTCGCGGCGGCATACCCGTGCCGTCCCGGTTGATACCGGTCCCGGCCGGGCGGGCGCACAATGCGGGCATGAGCGAGCGGGGTGAGCCGTTCACCGACGAGGAGTACGCGTTCCTGCGGCATGTCCGCTTCGGCGAGCTGCCGAACCGGGTCCGCCCCGAGGAGCGTGCGGAGTCCACCGAGACGGACACCCGCCCGGACCGGCCGGACCCGGCGGGCGGCGAGTCCGAGTGGCACCTGCGCGCCGGCGGCTGACGGGGCGGACCCCGCCAGCCGCCGGGGTGGATCAGAAGACCGGCACGCCCTCGCGGACGAGCTTCCAGTTGGGCACGAAGAAGTCGGCCGGGTCGATGACGCCCTTGGCCTGCGCCCAGTCGATGAGCAGCTGGCGGATCTCCTGCTGCGCGTTGTAGACCTGCGTCTTCACGATGCCGGGGAAGTTGCCGCCGCCGCTGCGCCGGTAGTTGTTCACCGCCACCACGAACTGCGCGTCCGCCGCCACCGGGGTGTCGGTGCCGGCCAGCACCAGGCGGCTGATCCGCTGGCCGACGGGCTTGGAGATGTCGATGTCGTAGTCGACGCCGGAGAAGACGTCGTAGTTGTAGTCCGGCACCGCCGGGTCGCTGATGGTCTCCGGGTTGACCGGCGCGCCCACCGGGACCGTGACGAAGTACTTCGCCGAGTACTCCAGGTACGCCTTCACCTCGGCGCCGGTCAGCACGACCGCCTCCAGGGTGTTGTCGTAGACGTAGAGGCCGGCCACGTCGCGGATCCGCACGTCACCCTGCGGGAAGACCGCGGTGCGGCTGAACGGCGCGGCGATCGACAGCACCGGCAGGCCCGCGTACGCGCCGCCGGCCAGCGCCGCGGTGACCACCTCGGTCTGGACGTGGTTGATGAAGTCGAGGATCGGGGTGTCCTTGTACCGCGACTCGGCGGCGGACAGCTCCACGCTCGACTGCGCGACCACCCGGTTGACGTACTCGACGGTCTTGGCGTGCTGGCCGCGGACGGCCGCGAGCACCGCCGGGTCCTCGACCACGGTGTTGGTGTTCAGCGTGGTGGCCGACGAGTCGACGACCTTCCAGCAGCCCTTCTCCCGGGTCAGCGTGAAGTCCATCCGGGTGAGCCGCTGGCCCCACTTCGACGGCTCGGAGGTGAGCACCGCCCTGCCGGTCTTCAGGTTGGTGACGAACTTCTCCGGCACCTCGTTGTGGGCGTGGCCGAACAGGATCGCGTCGATGCCGGGGACCTGCTCGGCGATCAGCGCGGTCGGGTTCTCGTTCGGCAGCTCCGGGCCGTAGCTGGAGGTGCCGCTGTCGCCGCCGTGCGCGGAGATGATGACCACGTCGGCGCCACGCCGGCGCATCTCCGGCACCCACTTGGCGGCGGTGGCGACCATGTCGGCGAAGACCAGGCGGCCCTCGACGTTGGCCTTGTCCCAGATGGCTACGCCGGGGTTGGTCAGGCCGAGGATGCCGACCCGCAGCTTCGGCGCGCCGTGGCCGCCGAGCCGGACCTCCTTGATCACGTACGGGAGGAACGCCGGCTTGCCGGTCTTCGCGTTGATCGCGTTGGCGGCGAGGGCCGGGAAGCCGAGCTGCTCGATCCAGGTGGCCAGCAGCGGCAGCCCGTAGTTGAACTCGTGGTTGCCCAGCGTGACCGCGTCGTACTTCAGCACGTTCATCGCGTTGGCCATCGGGTGCGTCTCACCGGTGCTGGTGATCGGCTCCTGCTTGGCGTAGTAGGTGGCCAGCGGGGTGCCCTGGATCGTGTCACCGGCGTCCAGGACCAGCGTGGCCCGGCCCTTGCGCTCGGCGCGGATCTGGTTGACCAGGGTGGCCAGCTTCGCGACGCCGACGTCGTTGTGCTTGCTGTCGTCGAACTCGGCGTCCTTGTAGTAGTCCCAGTTGTAGACGTTGCCGTGGGTGTCCGAGGTGCCGAGGACGGTCAGGTCCCAGGTCTTCGGCTGCTTCGGCTTCGCCTCGGCGGGCGCGCCGGCGAGCAGCGGGGCGGTCGCGGCGGCGGCCGCCACGGCCAGCACCTGTCGACGCGAGGCGCCGGAGGAGGAGGTCATGAGGTGCCTTTCCATGGGGGGTACGCGCCTCGTGGGCGCCGTTGCGCACCATAACCACCACCTGTCACGCACGCCACACCGGCCCGAGATGTTCCGCCTCTCGTCACCCGCTGCTGTTTTCCCGCAGGTCTCCCGGGTAGGGGCGCAGTCATGACCGAGGACCAGTTCACCCAGCAGCACCCCACCGAGCAGTACGGCCAGCGCGCGGGCCAGCCGGCGCAGCAGCAGTCCACCCCCGGCAGCGAGCAGGAGATGGGTCCGAAGCCTGACCACGGCGAGGAGTCGTACCGGGGCAGCGACCGGCTCACCGGCAAGCGGGCGGTGATCACCGGTGGTGACTCCGGCATCGGTCGCGCCGTGGCGATCGCCTTCGCCCGGGAGGGCGCCGACGTCCTGGTCTCCTACCTCGGCGACGAGGAGGAGGCGGACGCCCGCGAGACGGTCGCCCTGATCGAGCAGGCCGGGCGCAGGGGCGTCGCGGTCCGCACCGACCTGCGCGAGGAGGCCAACTGCCGCGAGCTGGTCGAGCGCGCGGTCGCCGACCTCGGCGGGATCGACATCCTGGTCAACAACGCGGCCTACCAGATGTCGCAGGACAACGGCCTGCTCGACATCAGCACCGAGCAGTTCGACCGGGTCTTCAAGACCAACGTGTACGCCATGTTCTGGCTGTGCAAGCTCGCCGTGCCGCACATGAAGGAGGGCTCGACGATCATCAACACCTCGTCGATCCAGGCCTTCGACCCGTCGCCGGAGCTGCTCGACTACGCCACCACGAAGGCGGCCATCGCCAACTTCAGCAAGGCGCTCGCGCTGAACCTGGCCGAGCGGGGCATCCGGGTGAACGCCGTCGCGCCCGGCCCGATCTGGACGCCGCTGATCCCGGCCACCATGCCGACGGAGAAGGTGAAGCAGTTCGGCACCGACGTGCCGCTGGGGCGTCCCGGCCAGCCGGCCGAGCTGGCCCCGGCGTACGTCTTCTTCGCCTCCCAGGAGTCCAGCTACGTCACCGGCGAGATCCTCGGCGTCACCGGCGGCAAGCCGACGAAGTGACGGTGCCGCCCGCCGGCGGTCCGACCCCGCCGCTCAGCGGGGCCAGACGGCCATCCGGCGGCGCACCTCGGCGATCCGCGCGGCGTCCAGGCCGTAGCGGGTGAACCGCCGGTCGGCCAGGCCGTCCAGGTAGCGGCCGGCGGCGCGCACGTCCTCGTCGTCCAACGCCGGGTCCACCTGCCGGGCCAGGTCCAGCAGGTCGGCCACGTCGTAGCGGTCCAGCGCGGCGGCGACGTCGATGTAGTCGCGTACCTCGCGCCTGTTGACCAGCGCGGCGGTCTTGTTGGCGATCAGGTCCCGCACGTCCATCACCGGCCCGAGGTCCATCACCACCGGGCTGCGGTGCCGGTCCAGGCGGGCCAGGCTGAGGCGGATCTCCCGGCCGTCCCGGCGCACCACGAAGTCGCGCAGGTCCCGGTCGAAGCCGTCGAACACCTCGCCCAGGCCACCGGGGTCGGCGTCCTGCACCTGGTATCCGGCCCGCTCCAGCGCGGCGCGCACGCCGTCCGCCGCCGCCGCGGGGGCGCCCTCCACGTCGGCGAACAGGTCGACGTCCTCGGTGGGGCGGGTGACCAGGCCGTGCGCCGCCCACGCCACCCCGCCGCCGAGCACGAACCGGTGCCGGCCGGCGGCGGCGAGCGCGACCCGGGCCACCTCCCGGTAGAAGTCGTGCGGATGTGTCACGCGGCGCGCAGGCTCCGGTGCCGGCCCTCCCAGGCCAGGCGGACGCCCCGGGGCAGGTTGAGCAGCGGCCACACCCGGCGCAGCGTCCCCGCGTGGATCAGCTCGCGCAGGTCCGCCACGCGGGTGGTCTCACGCAGCACGTTCTCGTACATCCAGAGCAGCTCGTCCGGGTCGCCGAGGTCGAAGGCGCGTTCGCTGCTCCACATCAGGCGCACCGGCAGCTCGACGATGCCGGTGGTGGGGCCGGCCAGCTCGTCCAGGGTGCGTGCCACCACGGCGGGTCGCCCGGGCCGGGCGAGGTACGCGCTGGTGGTGGCCGACATGGCATCAGGGTAACCCCTCCCGCGCGCTCCGCCCCCGCCCGAGGTGTAAGGAAGGGCCCCCGCTTAACGCCTCCGGTAGTAGAGGGGCCCCCGCTTAACACGCGCCGCCCCCGCGCGCGGCGTGCGCGGTTTGGGGGTATCTGGGGTAGTGGGGGTCACCCGGAAGGCGGAATCGGTGCGGGGGCGGGGGCGTTGTACAGGGGGTACGGCCGAGCAGGCGCGCACCGCGCCCCGCCGGAATGACGGCGGGCAGCCGGTCGTTACACCTGGTCCCGGTGCTCACGAACAGGCCCCCCGGCCCGGTGAGCCGGTCGGATCCTTCCCCCGAAGACTTCTCTGAGCGCCTGACGGCTGCTCGCGTGCCCACCCCCCCCCCGGGCGCGTCGACCCCCGAACGGAGCCCCCCCATGAACACCATGCTGCGCAAGAGCATCCTCGGTATCGCCGGTCTGACCGTCGCCGGTGGCCTCGCCGCCGGCCCGCTGAACCACTCCGACGGCACCCCCGCGCCGCGCGAGAGCGCCGTGGCCGTGCAGAGCCGCCTCGACACCGCGACGCTGATCCCGCACGGCGTGCAGGGCGCCCAGTCCCACATCGACCTCACCGACGAGCAGACCGCCAACGCCGAGGCGATCATCGCCGCCACGAAGAAGGCCGGCATGGACGAGCGCGCCGCGGTCATCTCGATCGCGACCAGCCTGCAGGAGTCGAAGCTGGAGAACCTCGGGCACCTCGGCGACCGCAACGACCACGACTCCCAGGGCCTGTTCCAGCAGCGCCCGTCCAGTGGCTGGGGCACGGTCGAGCAGATCACCGACCCCGAGTACTCGACCACGGCCTTCCTCAAGGCCCTCAAGCAGGTCGACGGCTGGCAGGACATGCCGCTGACCGTCGCCGCGCAGACCGTCCAGGTCTCGGCCTACCCCGACCACTACGCCCAGTGGGAGCAGCAGGCCGCCGACATCGTCGCCCAGCACTGGAACAGCTGAGACCGGCGGTGACCGGGGTCACGACGGCCAGCGGAAGAACCGTGGCCCCGGTACCGTTGTGCAGAGCGTCGGTGTGTCCAGTGTCCCCGGGCCTCACCTAAATTGCCTTCGCGGAATACCGTTCGGCTGGAGCCGCGTCGTGCCACTCGCCGAGAGGCGACCTGCACACCGACGCCCAGCGCCGCCCCGACCGACAGGTCGGGGCGGCGCTGTTTCGGGCTCGACTCGCGGGGGTCGGCCGCCTGCCCTAATGTGCAGGAGGTGAGCCGTTCTCGACGGAGGGGGGTGCCCGGGTGGGTCTGAAGACGTTCATCCAGGGGTGGCCGGTCTACCGGCAACTCACCGGCGCCGACCCGCTCGGTCGCGGCGCCGCCGCCCAGTCGGCCCGCTCCGCCGACCTGACCGCCCGCACCGAGACCGCCGACGGCATGGCCCGCTCGGTCTGCCCCTACTGCGCGGTTGGCTGCGGCCAGCGGGTCTTCCACAAAGACGGGCAGGTCACCCAGATCGAGGGCGACCCGGACAGCCCGATCTCCCGCGGCCGGCTCTGCCCGAAGGGCGCGGCCAGCAAGAGCCTGGTGACCAGCCCGCTGCGCCAGACCACGGTCCGCTACCGCCGGCCGTACGCGACCGACTGGGAGGACCTGGACCTCGACGTCGCGCTCGACATGATCGCCGACCGGATCCTCGCCGCCCGGGCGGAGACCTGGGAGGAGGTGGACGACGAGGGCCGACCGCTCAACCGGACGCTCGGCATCTCCAGCCTCGGCGGCGCGACGCTGGACAACGAGGAGAACTACCTCATCAAGAAGCTGTTCACGGCGATGGGGGCGCTCCAGATCGAGAACCAGGCCCGCATTTGACACTCCGCCACCGTCCCCGGTCTGGGGACCAGCTTCGGTCGCGGCGGCGCGACGGACTTCCAGCAGGACCTCGCCAACGCTGACGTCATCGTCATCCAGGGCTCCAACATGGCCGAGGCCCACCCGGTGGGCTTCCAGTGGGTGATGGAGGCGAAGAAGCGCGGCGCGAAGGTCTTCCACGTCGACCCGCGGTTCACCCGCACCAGCGCGCTCGCCGACACGTACCTGCCGATCCGGGCCGGCACGGACATCGCGCTGCTCGGCGGCGTGGTGCGCTACATCCTCGACAACGAGCTGGACTTCCGGGAGTACGTGCTGGCCTACACCAACGCGGCCACCATCGTCAGCGAGCAGTTCGCCGACACCGAGGACCTGGACGGCCTCTTCTCCGGCTACAACCCGGAGACCGGCTCGTACGACCACGCCAGCTGGCAGTACGAGGGCCAGGAGGGCAACACCAAGGTCCGGGGCACCGGCAAGGAGCGCGACTCGGCCTCCGGGCTGGAGCACGAGTCGCACGGCGAGCCGGTGCCGGCGCAGACCCAGCGGGACGAGACGTTGCGGCATCCGCGCTGCGTCTACCAGATCCTCAAGCGGCACTTCGCCCGCTACACCCCGGAGATGGTGGCCCGTGTCTGCGGCATCCCGGAGGAGAAGTTCCTGGAGCTGGCCCGCGCCTGGACGGAGAACTCCGGCCGGGAGCGCACCGGCGCGCTGGTCTACTCCGTCGGGTGGACGCAGCACAGCGTCGGGGTGCAGTACATCCGGACCGGGTCGATCATCCAGACGCTGCTGGGCAACATGGGCCGGCCGGGCGGCGGCATCCTGGCGCTGCGCGGGCACGCCAGCATCCAGGGCTCCACCGACATCCCGACGCTGTTCAACCTGCTGCCCGGCTACCTGCCGATGCCGCACCACGCCGACCACCCGACCTTCGACGAGTGGGTGGACAGCATCCGTCACCCCGGGCAGAAGGGCTTCTGGGGCAACTCGCGCGCGTTCGCGGCGAGCCTGCTCAAGGCCTACTGGGGTGACGCGGCGACGCCGGAGAACGACTTCTGCTACGGCTACCTGCCCCGGATGACCGGCGACCACGGGACGTACCAGCAGGTCCTCAACATGATCGACGGCGACATCAAGGGCTACTTCCTGCTCGGCCAGAACCCGGCCGTCGGCTCGGCGCACGGCCGCGCCCAGCGCCTGGGCATGGCGAACCTCGACTGGCTGGTCGTGCGCGACCTGTTCCTGATCGAGAGCGCCACGTTCTGGAAGAACAGCCCGGAGATCGCCACCGGGGAGATCGTGCCGCAGGAGTGCCGCACCGAGGTCTTCTTCCTGCCGGCGGCCTCGCACGTGGAGAAGGAGGGCACGTTCACCCAGACGCAGCGGATGCTGCAGTGGCGGGAGAAGGCGGTCGAGCCGCCGGGCGACGCCCGCTCCGAGTTGTGGTTCTTCTACCACCTGGGCCGGAAGCTGCGGGAGAAGCTGGCCGAGTCCACCGAGCCGCGCGACCGGGCGCTGCTGGACCTAACGTGGGACTACCCGACGCAGGGCCCGCACGCCGAGCCCAGCGCCGAGGCGGTGCTCAAGGAGATCAACGGCTACGAGGTGGCCACCGGCCGTCCGCTGAACGCGTTCGGCGAGGCCAAGGCCGACGGCTCCACCGCCATCGGTTGCTGGATCTACTCCGGCGTCTACGCCGACGGGGTCAACCAGGCGGCCCGCCGCAAGTCCCGGCACGAGCAGGACTGGGTGGCCGCCGAGTGGGGCTGGGCCTGGCCGGCGAACCGGCGCACGCTCTACAACCGCGCCTCCGCCGACCCGGAGGGCCGGCCGTGGAGCGAACGCAAGAAGTACGTCTGGTGGGACCCGGACGCGGGCGAGTGGACCGGCTACGACGTGCCGGACTTCGAGAAGACGAAGCCGCCGTCGTACCGTCCACCGGCCGACGCCTCCGGGCCGGAGGCGCTCGCCGGTGACGACCCGTTCGTCATGCAGGGCGACGGCAAGGCCTGGCTGTACGCGCCGAGCGGCGTGCTCGACGGCCCGCTGCCGACGCACTACGAGCCGGCCGAATCACCGATGCGCAACCCGCTCTACGGGCAGCAGGCGAACCCCACCCGGAAGATCTACGAGCACCCGGTGAACCGGATCAACCCGAGCCCGCCGGAGCCGCACAGCGGGGTCTTCCCGTACGTGTTCACGGTCAGCCGGCTCACCGAGCACCACACCGCCGGCGGGATGAGCCGGACCGTGCCGCGCCTGGCCGAGCTGCAACCGGAGATGTTCGTCGAGGTGTCCCCGGAACTGGCCGCCGAGGTCGGCCTGGCGCACCTGGGCTGGGCGCACCTGGTCAGCGGGCGGGCGGTGATCGAGGCGCGGGTGCTGGTCACCGACCGGCTCACCCCGCTGCGGGTGGACGGCCGGATCATCCACCAGGTCTGGCTGCCCTACCACTTCGGCAGCGAGGGCCTGGTCACCGGCGACTCGGCCAACGACCTGTTCGGCATCACGCTGGACCCGAACGTGCTCATCCAGGAGAGCAAGATCGGTACCTGTGACGTCCGGCCGGGCCGGCGTCCCACCGGGCCGGCGCTGCTCGACCTGGTCGGCGACTACCAGCGGCGGGCCGGCATGACCCCGGACCGGAAGGTGCCGATCGTGACCACCGACGTGCTGGGTGGGGAGAACGCGGCCGGCAGCACCGACGAGCAGACCCCCGAGGCCGCGGCGCGCGACGGAGAAGACGATGCCTGACGCCAACAGCCTGTACGGCCCGCTCGACCCGGCCCCCGACGCGGGCTGGACGCAGGCGCCGCCCCGGATGGGGTTCTTCACCGACACCAGCGTCTGCATCGGCTGTAAGGCGTGCGAGGTCGCCTGCAAGGAGTGGAACGGCGTCCCGGACTCGGGCTTCGACCTGCTCGGCATGTCGTACGACAACACCGGCGCGCTGACCGCGAACTCCTGGCGGCACGTCGCGTTCGTCGAGCAGCCCCGGCCGGCGGGGCACCGCACCGCGCCGTTCGCCGGCGACCCGACCGGTCCGGCGACCAGCTCGGCGTCGGCGTCGGTCGGGGCCGCCACCGCGCCCGACACCGGCACCAACCCGGGTCTGCCGGTGGGGCGTCCCGAGGCGGCGGCGCGGATGGCGGCCGGCCCGGAGTTCCTGGGCATGCCCGGCGCGCAGCCACCCGGGCGGGGCAGTGGCGCGGAGAGCCGCACCGACTTCCGCTGGCTGATGATGTCCGACGTGTGCAAGCACTGCACGCACGCGGCCTGCCTGGACGTGTGCCCGACCGGCTCGCTGTTCCGCACCGAGTTCGGCACCGTGGTGGTGCAGGAGGACATCTGCAACGGCTGCGGCTACTGCATCCCCGCCTGCCCGTACGGCGTCATCGACCAGCGCAAGGACGACGGCCGGGCGTGGAAGTGCACGCTCTGCTACGACCGTCTCGGCGCCGGGATGACCCCGGCCTGCGCGCAGGCGTGCCCCACCGAGTCGATCCAGTACGGCCCGCTGGACGAGCTGCGCGAGCGGGCCGCCGACCGGGTCGCCGCGCTGCACGAGCGGGGGGTCCCGGAGGCGCGCCTCTACGGTCACGACCCGACCGACGGGGTGGGCGGCGACGGCGCGTTCTTCCTGCTGCTCGACGAGCCCGAGGTGTACGGGCTGCCGCCCGACCCGGTGGTCACCACCCGGGACCTGCCGAAGATGTGGAAGCGGGCCGGGCTGGCCGCGCTGGCCATGGCGGCGGCGACCGTCGCCGCGTTCGTCGGAGGATCGTCGTGAGCCCGGACCGCCCGGTGGGTGCCCTGTTTCGTCGCTTCCGGGAGCGGCTGGCCGCCGAGCCGGGCAGCGCCGCCGGAGGGGGCGCCGCCGCAGAGCAGGGCCCGGGCGGCCGCGACAACGGCAGCCGGGCCACCGGCACCGGCCCGGGCGGGGGCCACACCGACGCCGGCGCCCGCGAGGCCGGGCTGGCGCCGCACCCGCCCCGCGACGCCGCGCCGACGACCCGTCGCCGCCGTGGCGGCAAGGGCGGCGGCGAACAGCTCACCGTCCCGCCGGCAAATTTCACGTCCTACTACGGCCGGCCGATCCTGAAGCCGCCGGTGTGGCGGTGGGACATCGCCGCGTACCTGTTCACCGGCGGGCTCGCCGCCGGGTCCTCGCTGCTGGCCGCCGGCGGGCAGCTCACCGGGCGTCCGGCGCTGCGCCGCGCGGGCCGGGTCACCTCGCTCGCCGCGGTGAGCGCCAGCGCCTACTTCCTCGTCAACGACCTGGGCCGCCCCAGTCGGTTCCACCACATGCTGCGGGTGGCGAAGCTGACCTCGCCGATGTCGGTGGGCACCTGGATCCTCACCGCGTTCGGGCCGGCCGCCGGGCTGGCCGCGGTCGCCGAGGCCGCACCCCGGCTGCCGCGCCACGGCGTGCCCGGGCTGGGCCGCCGGCTGCTGCCCCCGGTCGGCGACGCCGCCGGGCTGGTCGCCGCCGTCACCGCGCCGGCGCTGGCCACGTACACCGGGGTGCTGCTGGCCGACACGGCGGTGCCGTCGTGGCACGAGGCGTACCCGGAACTGCCGGCCATCTTCGCCGGCAGCGCGCTGGCCAGCGGCGCCGGCGTGGGGCTGCTGGCCGCGCCCTGCGCGCAGGCCGGCCCGGCCCGGCGCCTCGCGGTGGCCGGCGCGGCGCTGGAGCTGTGGGGCTCGCACCGGGTGGAGAACCGGCTCGGACTGCTCAGCGAGCCCTACACCGAGGGCACGCCCGGCGCGTTGCTGCGGGCCGGCCGGTCGCTGACCGCGGCCGGGGTGGTCGGCGCGCTGGTCGGCCGCCGCAGCCGGCTGCTGTCCGCGATCTCCGGCGGCGCGCTGCTCGCCGCGTCCGTCTGCACCCGTTTCGGGATCTTCCACGGCGGCGTCGCCTCGGCCCGGGATCCGAAGTACACGGTCGTGCCGCAACGCGAACGCGCCGACCGGCGGGCCTGACACCTCGCCGGGCAGTTGGTCCGCCCCTGTGGTTGACTGCTGCGTGGAGGCGTTCAGGCGGCTGGTGCCCCTCCCGGTCTTCAAAACCGGTGTGGTCCGGGACCCGGGCCAGGCGGGTTCGATTCCCGTCCGTCTCCGCCACACCGTCCGGGGGAGCGCCGATGCGTGAGGTCGACCCGCGGCGGCGGGTGCCGCGCACCGACGCGCTGCTCGCCGACCCGGCGCTGGCGGCCGCCGCCGGCACGCTCGGCCGGGACCGGGTCAAGGCCGCGATCGTGGCGGCCCAGCACCGCGCCCGCCAGGGCGAGATCACCCCCGAGGCGGTACGCGACGCGGCGCTGGCCGCCCTGCCGGCCCGCACGCCGCGCGCGGTGCTCAACGCCACCGGCGTCGTGCTGCACACCAACCTGGGCCGCGCCCCCCTCGCGCCGGCCGCCGTGCGGGCGCTGGTCGCCGCCGCCGGGCACACCGACGTGGAACTCGACCTCGGCACCGGCCGGCGGGCCCGGCGCGGCCGGGAGGCGCTGGCCGCGCTCGCCGCCGCGGTGCCCGACGCGCCCGCCGTGCACGTGGTCAACAACGGCGCCGCCGCGCTGGTGCTGGCCGCCACCGCGCTCGCCGCCGGCCGGGAGATCGTGGTCAGCCGCGGCGAGCTGGTCGAGATCGGCGACGGCTTCCGCCTGCCCGACCTGCTGGCCAGCACCGGTGCCCGGCTGCGCGAGGTGGGCACCACCAACCGCACCACCCGCGCCGACTACGCCGCCGCGATCGGCCCGGACACCGGCTTCGTGCTCAAGGTGCACCCGTCGAACTTCGTGGTCACCGGCTTCACCTCGGCGGTGCCGGTGGCCGACCTGGCCACGCTCGGCGTGCCGGTGGTCGCGGACATCGGCTCGGGGCTGCTCGCCCCGGACCCGCTGCTGCCCGACGAGCCGGACGCCGCCACCACGCTGCGCGCCGGCGCCCACCTGGTCACCGCCAGCGGCGACAAGCTGCTCGGCGGGCCGCAGGCCGGCCTGCTGCTCGGCGCGACCGACCTGGTGGAGCGGCTGCGCCGGCATCCCCTCGCGCGGGCGCTGCGGGTGGACAAGCTCACCCTCGCCGCGCTCGCCGCCACGCTGCACGCGCCGACCACTCCGACCCGGGAGGCGCTGCACGCCGATGCCGGCCGGCTGCGCGCCCGGGTGGAGCGGTTGCGCGACCGGCTCGGCGAGGACGGCTGCAAGGCCGAGGTGACGCCGGTCGCCGCGGTCGTCGGCGGGGGCGGCGCGCCCGGCGTCGACCTCGACTCGTGGGCGCTGAGCCTGCCCGAGCGGTACGCGGCGCCGCTGCGCGCCGGCGACCCGGCGGTCCTCGGCCGGGTGCTGCACGGGCGGCTGCTGCTCGACCTGCGCGCCGTGCCGGAGGCCGACGACGACCGCGTCCGCGCGGCGATCCTGTCCGTGGAGGGCTGAGCGGGTGTGGGTCGTGGCCACCGCCGGGCACGTCGACCACGGCAAGTCCACCCTGGTCCGGGCGTTGACCGGGATGGAACCGGACCGGTGGGCGGAGGAACGCCGCCGGGGCATGACCATCGACCTCGGCTTCGCCTGGACCACGCTGCCCTCCGGCGGCACCCTGGCGTTCGTCGACGTGCCCGGGCACGAGCGGTTCGTGCCGAACATGCTGGCCGGTGTCGGCCCGGTCCCGGCCGCGATGATCGTCGTAGGCGCCGACGAGGGCTGGATGCCGCAGTCGGCCGAACACCTGGCCGCGCTGGACGCGCTCGGGGTCGCGTACGGGCTGTTGGTGGTGACCCGCGCCGACCTGGCCGACCCGGGTCCGGCCCTGGCCCGCGCCGGCGCGGAGGTCGCCGCGACCTCGCTGGGCGAGGTGGAGGCGGTGGCGGCGTCCGCGGTGACCGGCGCCGGCCTGCCCGAGCTGCGGGCCGCGCTCGACCGCCTGGTCGCCCGGCTGCCCGAGCCGGCCCGCGACGCCCCGGTCCGGCTCTGGGTGGACCGGTCGTTCACGGTGCGCGGCAGCGGCACGGTGGTCACCGGCACCCTCGGCGGCGGGCGGCTGCGGGTCGGCGACGAACTCGAACTGGCCGGCACCGGCGAGCCGGTGCGGGTACGCGGCCTGCACTCGCTGGGCGCCGCCCGGCCGCACGTCGACGCGGTGGCCCGGGTGGCGGTCAACCTGCGCGGCCTGCCCCGCGAGCGGGTGGGTCGCGGCGACGCCCTGCTCAGCCCCGGCCGGTTCGGCCGCACCGACCTGCTCGACGTGCGCCTGGCCGGGGATCCGGCCGCCGACCTGCCGGCGACGCTCACCCTGCACGTCGGCTCGGCGGCGGTGCCCGCCCGGGTCCGGCCGCTCGGTCCGGACACCGTACGGCTGCGCCTGTCCCGGCCGCTGCCCCTGCTGATCGGCGACCGCGCCCTGCTGCGCGACCCGGGCCGGCACCACGTGGCCGGCGGGGTGACCGTGCTGGACGTGGACCCGCCGCCGCTGCGCCGCCGGGGCGCGGCGGTCGCCCGGGCGGCCGTGCTGGCCGGGCTGGACGGGCGACCCGACCCGGCCGGGGAACTGCGCCGGCGGCGGCTGGTCCGGGCCGGGCAGCTGACCCGGATGGGCGTGCCGCCGAACGCGGTCCCGGTGGCCGGGGACTGGCTGGCCGACCCCGACCACTGGCGCGACCTCGGCCGGCGGCTCGCCGAGGAGGTCACCCGGCACGCCGAGGAACACCCGCTGGCGGCGGGCGTACCGGTCGACGTGCTGCGCCACCGCCTCGGCCTGCCCGACCGGACGCTGGTGACGGCGCTGCTGCGCCCACCGCTCCGGCTCCGCGACGGCCTGGTCACCGCCGCGCCCGCCGACACGCTGCCGGAACCGGTCGCCCGGGCCGTGGCCCGGGTCCGCGCCGAGTACGGCGACCGCCCGTTCCAGGCGCCCGAGGCGCACCGGTTGGCCGACCTCGGCCTGGGTCCCCGGGAGATCGGCGCGGCCGTGCGGGCGGGCGCGTTGCTCCGGCTCGCCGAGAACGTCGTGCTGCTGCCCGGCGCCCCGGACGACGCGGTGCGGGTCCTCGCCGGCCTGCCGCAGCCGTTCACGCTCAGTGCCGCCCGGCAGGCGCTGGACACCACCCGTCGGGTGGCGGTGCCGCTGCTGGAGCTGCTGGACCGGCGCGGGGCGACCCGCCGACTGCCCGACGACGCGCGTCAGGTGGTCCGCCCGCCGGGTTGACCGGTGGCGTCCGGGTGACAGGGTGACGGCATGATCGACGCCCCTCGTCCCCGCCCGGCCGACGGTGCCCGGCTGCGCCACCGCGTGCTGCCGCTGGCCGTGCTGGGCTGCTGGCTGGTCTGGGCGGCGCTGGCCTGGTGGACCGCGCCGCGCTCGGTCGACGCGGTCGACCTGGAGCGCGACCTGGCGGCGGGCCGGGTGGTGACGCTCGCCCGGGCCGACGGCTGGGACGACAGCGGTCCCTGGGGCCGCCCACCCGAGCCCCGGTTCGCGCAGAGCGGGTCGACGGTCGTCTGGGCCCGACCCGACGGGCAGTTCCGGTACGCGTACGTGCCCGCGCCGGTCCCGCGGGGCGGACCCGTCGAGGACGCCGCCGACCCCGGCCCGGTGACCGAACCCGGCCCGGGCCAGGAGGCCGACCCGCTCGCCGACCCCCGGGCGCGCGCCGCCGTCGCCCGGAGTGAAGACAGCCTGGCCGACACGCTCGCGGACGCGGCGGGGCTGCTGGCGTTGACCATCGGCGTCGGCTGGCTGCTCATGCTGGTCGCCGGCCCACCGCCGGTGGCCGGTACGCGCTGGTACTGGTTCTGGATCGGGCTGCTGCCGTACGCGCTCGGCGTGCTGGCCTGGGCCTGGCGCGAGCGGTGGCGGGCGGAGGCGCCACTCACCGGCACGCGTGGCTCCGGCTGGCGCGGGTTCGGTGGGCTGATCGTCGGCGGGATCGTGGTGTCGCTGGCGGTGGCGGTGCTCGGCCTCCTGCTCGGCGGGTACGTCGTGCCGGGCGGCTGAGCCAACCCGCACCGACGGCCCGCCCCGGTCACCTACCGTGACGCCATGGACCCTTCCGCGGTCTGGCGGGACAAGAACCACCGGTGGCGGATCGAGGCGTACCGGGCGCCGGACCTGCGGTTCGCCGTCTTCGCCACGAACGGCACCACCGAGTCGGCGCCGCTGTGGCTGTTCGGGATGGCCGCGCTGGCCCGCTGGCTGATGACCCATGCCATCTCCCTCGACGACCTGGAGACGGACTGATGGCCGGGCAGGTCGCGCTGGTGCTGGTCCTGGTGCTGGTCAACGCCGCCCTGTCCGGCAGCGAGATGGCGCTGGTGACGTTGCGCGAGGGACAGCTGCGCCGGCTGGGCCGCGCGGGGCGCTCCGGGGCCCGGTTGAGCCGGCTGGTCCGGGAGCCGAACCGCTACCTGGCCACCATCCAGCTCGGCATCACACTGGCCGGGTTCCTCGCCTCGGCCGCCGCGGCGGTGTCGCTGGCCGAGCCGCTCGTCGGTCCGCTGGGCTTCCTGGGCCGGGCCGCCCGCCCGGTCGCGGTGCTGCTCGTGACCGTGCTGTTGACGTTCCTCACGCTGGTGGTGGGGGAGTTGGCGCCGAAGCGGCTGGCGATGCAGTCGGCGGAGCGGTGGGCGCTGCTCAGCGCCGGCCCGCTGGACCTGCTGGCCCGGTTGTCCCGGCCGGCGGTGTGGCTGCTCGGCCGCGCCACCGACCTGCTGGTCCGGGTCGCCGGCGGGGATCCGCGGGCGAGCCGGCAGGAGGTGACCGAGGAGGAGCTGCGGGAGCTGCTGGTCAGCCAGCGCGGACTCTCCGCGCAGCAGCGGGAGATCCTCGCCGGCGCGTTCGACATCGCCGGTCGCACGTTGCGGGAGGTGCTGGTCGCCCGCCGGGACGTGATGACGCTGCCGGCCGACCTGCCGGCCGGTGCGGCGATGCGCCGGCTGGCCGCCGCCGGCCGGTCCCGGGCGCCGGTCACCGGCCCGGGCGGGCTCGACGACGTGCGGGGCGTGGTGCACATCCGCGACCTGGTGGACGCCGGGGCGACCGCCGTCGACGGGTGCGTCCGCCCGCCGGTGCTGCTACCCGGCACGCTGCCGGTCGCCGACGCGATGCGGCAGCTGCGCCAGCGCCACGAGCAGATGGCCCTGGTGATCGACGAGTACGGCGGCGTCGACGGTCTGGTCACCATGGAGGACCTGCTCGAGGAGGTGGTCGGCGAGCTGTACGACGAGACCGACCGGGACGTCCGTCGGGCCGTGCGGGAGCCCGACGGCGCGTTGGTGCTGCCCGGCGACTTCCCGCTGCACGACCTGCCCGACGCCGGGGTGCGGCTGACCTTCCCGCTGACCCGCGAGTACACCACCGTGGCCGGGTTGGTGCTGGCCGGCCTGGGCCGGTTGCCCGACGGGCCGGGGGAGCGGGTCCGCCTGCCCGGTCTCACCGTCGAGGTGGTCGAGGTGGCCGGCCGGGCGATCCACCGGGTCCGGCTACGCGGTTCCGCCGTCGGCTGCCCGCCCGACTGACCCGGACGGGGGACACCCGCCCGAACCGTGCCCGCGCGGCGGCCGCCGGCCGTACCGTCCGGGACGTGAAGGACCGAGGACTGCGGACGTTCGTCACCGTGCTCGCCGGGCTGGCGGTGATCTACTTCGGGGCCACCGGCCACCGGGAGAGCGGCGGGGAGGGCAGCGGCGTCTCCGGCGGCGTGGTGCTGCTCGCCCTGCTCGCCTCGTTGCTGGCCTGGAACCTCACCAAGCCCGGCCCGGCCAAGTAGCCCGCCGGCTCAGCGGGCCGCCGCGGCGGTGCGGCTCACCTCGCCCGCCGACTCCTCGCCGAGCGCCACCCGCACCAGCGCCGACGCCAGCCGGCCGAAGTCGGCCTCACCCACCAGCCCGACCAGGCTGCCCGGGTTCGCCGGCAGGCCCAGTCGCCGCGCGCCGGCCAGCGTGCGCCGGTCGGCGTACGGGCGCACGTCGGGCCAGACCGCCTGCGCCTCGCGCAGGAAGATGTCCGCCCCGGTCGGGCCGATGCCGGGGAACTCGACGAGCAGGCGGCGCAGCGCGGCCCGGTCCGCCCCGGCCTCCCGGTGCAGCCGGCGCAGGTCGCCGTGCCACCGGTCCAGGCAGAGCCGGGCGCCGGTGCCGAGCATGGTGGCGGTCCGCTCGTCGTAGCGCCGGTAGTGGCCCCGGCCCAGCGCGTCGACCCGGTCCTGCCAGGTCGCCGCCTCCATGGCCTGCGGGGTGCGCCAGCCGGCGGTGAACAGCTCCCGGGCCGCCGCCACCGCCACGCTCGCCCGGATCCGGGTGCTCAACAGCGTGGTGAGCACCAGCAGCTGGTAGAGCGGACCGGGCCGGTCGGCGAGCGTGATCCCGGCCTCCTCCGCGTACGTGCGGGACTGCCGGTCCAGCAGGGCCCGCGCCACGTTCCGATCGTCCGCCATTCGTTCCGGTTACCCGCCCGGGCGCGGCCCAGACCCGGGGGCGGCGCCGGAATGCGCCGGTCGGCGGCGGGTACCCGGGTCAGGTGCGCGGTCCACGCCGTGCGCCCCACCGGGAAGGAGAGACCCGTGGTCAAGCCGCAGCAGGAGGAACTGCGCCGGAACGACCTCGGCGCCACCAGCCAGGACAGCCGCAAGGGTGTTGTGGGAGCGGCCGGACACCCGCGTCACAAGGGCACGTCCAACGCGGACGTGGGCCGGCCGGTGCCCAAGGGGCAGGTCTCGCCGTACGGCCCGGCCGGTGAGCCGGTGGCCGAGGACGAGAGCGACCGCTAACCGCGCCGCGACGACGGCCGCAGCCTCCGCCAGGTGGCTGCGGCCGTCAGTCCGTACGCCAGGTGGGGCACCAGGTCGGAGGCCCAGTCGATCCGCCGCCAGGTGCGCGGGTCGGTCACCCCGAGCAACGTCATCGAGCCGTCGGAGGTGGCCATCACGCCGCCGCCGAGCAGCACCACGGCCAGGGGCAGGGGCACCCGACGCCGGGCCGCGAACGCGCCGAACACCGCGCCGGCGGCGATGCCGGTGACATAGCCGAGGACCGGCCCCAGGCCGGCCCGACGGTTCGCCGCCTCCTCGGCCGGCCCGAGGTCGACGTGCGCCACGTCGGCCAGCTTCCCGGCGGTGGTCTCCGGGGTGGTGCTGGCCGGGCGGGCCCGCGTCGCCATGTCCAGGTAACTGACCAGGTTGAGCACGGCACTGCCGACGGCGCCCGCGATGGCGCCGTCGACCAGGGGTGCCGCCCTCACTTCGGGTCGCCCGGCTCGCGTTCGCCCTTGGGCCCGTAGGTGCGTTCGCCCCGCACGACACCGCGTTGACCCCGGTCGTCCTGCAGGATCCGGTTGGCCACCTGGTTCGCCTCCTTGTCGGCGGCGCGTCCGGACTGTTCGACGAGGTCGCGCAGCCGTGCCCGCTGCTTGTCGTACGCGTTGCTGCCCGGCCGTGGTCCTGGCATGGTCGCCTCCTGCGGTCGCTGTGGCTGTCGGCACCGTCTACCCGCCCGGGGCCGGGCCAACCGTTGCGCCCGCGGCGCTCAGTCGGGCGCGCGGACCACCGCGACCGGGCAGGCGGAGCGGTGCAGCATGGCCTGGCTGACCGACCCCAGCAGCAGCCCGCTCAGCTCGCCGCGGCCCTGCCGGCCCAGCACGAGCAGTTGGGCGTCGCGGGAGGCGGTGGTGAGCGCCGCGACCGGGCGGGCGTGGACCGCCTCCCGGGTCACCGGCACGTCCGGCCAGCGCTCCTCGACGCCGGCGAGCGACTCGGCCAGCACCCGGTCCTCCTCGCCGTGCAGCTGACCCTCGTCGTACACCAGCGGTTGCATGTCCCCGGGGCCCTGCGACCTCGGATGGGTGTACGCGTGCACCGCGTGCAGCCGCGCGCCCCGCGACGAGGCGGTCTCCGCGGCGAACTCGACGGCCGGTCGGGACAGCTCCGAGCCGTCCACCCCGACCACCACCGGACCGCCGTCGTGTGCCGTCCCGCGTGCGATCAGCACCGGGCAGTCGGCGTACGAGGCGACCTGCACGGCGACCGAGCCGACCACCAGCGCGGCGAAACCGCCGAGTCCGCGGTCGCCGAGCACCACCATGGCCGCGGTGGGGGACTCGCCGAGCAGCACGGCGGCGGCCTCCCCGTCGATGATCTCGCCGGTGATCCGCAGCCCCGGGCACTCCGCCTCGGCCTCCCGCACCGCCTCGGCGACCAGCTGTTCGGCCTGGTTGCGCAGGCCGGCGCCGGGTGGGCTCTGCGCGGGCGCCGACACCGGTACGCGCAGCAGCGGCCAGATGAATCCGTGCACCACCCGCAGCGGACGGTTGCGGCGGGCCGCCTCGCGGGCCGCCAGGCGCACCGCCCGGGAGGCCGGTTCCGAGCCGTCCACCCCGACCACCACGGCCGCGCCGTTCGCGGAGTTCACAGCGGTACCTCCTCGTCGCCGGCCGTCCCGGCCAGTATCGCGGCCGGCGGGACCCGCCGGAGCGATACCGCCGGAGCCGACCGGTCGGTACGCTGGCCACCAGCGCCCAGGGGAGGGAGCCTCGTCGATGGCCCAGCCGGAGCGACCGAGCACCGCCCGCATGATCGACCACTGGCTCGGCGGCCGGCACCACCGTCCGGTGGACGTGGCCGCCGCCGCGGCCTTCGAGGCGGCGTACGGGCCCTGTGCGGCGATCTTCCGGTCGTTGCGGGACTTCCTCGGCCGCGCCGTGCGGGCTGTCGCCGCCGACGGGGTGGACGGCTTCCTGGTCTTCGGCGCCGGCGTGCCGACCTGCGGCAACGTGCACGAGGTCGCGCCGGACGCCACGGTCCTCTACACCGACGTGGACCCGGAGACGGTCCGGCTCGGTCAGCGCCTGCTGGCCGGCAGCGACCGCGCCGGTTACGGGTACGGTGACGCCGCCGACATCGGCACGGTCGACCCGGCCCAGCTGCACCGGTTCGTACCGGGGTGGGGGAGGCGGCCGGTGGGGGTGGTCTTCCTCGGGCTGGTCGCGTTCCTGGACGACGACACGCTGGCCCGTACGCTCGACGAGCTGTACGCGGCGGCCGCGCCGGGCAGTTGGCTGGCGATCGACTTCGACAGCGAGGAGCTGGCCGGGCACCCGGAGGCGCTGGCGATGATGGGGCCGGAGTTCCGGATGCGGGCGCCGGAGGAGTTCGCGCCGCTGCTGGGCCGGTGGCGACCGAGCGCCGACGGCATCGTGCCGGTGGCCCGGTGGCGGCCGGTGGGGGAGCCGGAGCCGGTGCCCGACGCGTTCTACGGCGCGCTGGCCTCGCGGTCGGCCGACTGAGCCAGGTGGGGGCGGGGCGTTGTCGGTGGCCCTCCGTATGATGTTTGCCTTGTAGCAATAGTCGTCATCGGAGGATGAGCATGCCGGAGGCGTCCGGATCGGTGTCGCGTGCCCTGCGCACGGCGCCGCCCGACCAGGTGGCGGAGACCGCGGACGCGGTGCTCCGCCAGACGCTCGGCGCCACGCGGACGGAGGTGTTCGTCGCCGACTACCGCGCCAGCGGCCTCTGGCCGGTGCGGGAACCGGACCGGCCCGACGGCGTCCGACTCCGCTCCGACGGCGTGGCACAGCGGTGTTTCAGCAGCCAGCAGCCCGTGCTCGACATCGTCGACGACGGCCGCTGCCGGGCCTACCTGCCGCTGTCGGTGTGGGGGGAACGACTCGGTGTGCTGATGGTGGAGCTGCCCGCCGCGCCGGACGCGGCGACCGTCGAGGAGGCCCGCGACGCCGCCGGCGAGGTGGCGATGGCCATGCGCGCGGCCGACCGGGAGACCGACCGCTACCGCCGGGCCCGCCGCCGGGAACGGTTGAGCATGGCCGCGGAGATGCAGTGGGACCTGCTGCCCGGGCGCAGCGTCCGGCACGGCGACGTGCTGCTCGCCGGGCAGCTCGAGCCGGCCTACACCGTCGGCGGGGACCACTTCGACTGGTCGGTCGACGGCGACCGGCTCACCGTCACGGTGCTCAACGGCACCGGCAGCGGACTGGCCGCGTCGATGCTGACCGCGATGACCGTGAACGCCATGCGCAACGCGCGCCGGTCCGGGGGCAGCCTGGTCGAGCAGGCGGAGCTGGCCTCGGACACCATCTTCTACCAGCACCGGGGCAACCGGCACGTGGCCACGCTGCTGCTCGAGCTGGACGACCGCCGGGGTGTGGTGCGGGCGGTGGACGCCGGCTCCCCGCACGTGCTGCGGCTGCGCGGCGGCCGGGTCACCCGCGTCACCCTGGACCAGCAGCTGCCGCTGGGCATGTTCGCCGAGACCCGCTACGACGTGCAGGAGTTCCCGCTGGAGTCGGGGGACCGGCTGTTCGTGGTCAGCGACGGCGTGTACGCGGCCGAGCCGGGTGATCAGGAGCCGTACGGTGTGCGGGCGATGGCGCGGTCGATGCGGTCCACTCGGTTGCAGCCGGCGACCGAGGCAGTTGGTACGGTGATGCGCGAACTGCACGCGTACCATGCCGACGCGGATCTTCGCGACGACGCGGTCGTCGTCTGCCTGGACTGGCACGGTTCCGACCGGTCGGGCGACAGCGCCGGGCAGTGAGCGGAGCGGCGGAGCGAACACGAGCGGGACGATCCCAGGGGACAACGGGTGGAGCGACCTCCGAATCTTGCCGCAGCCGTCGAGGCGGCTGCCGAGGCGCTCATCGGTGTGCTCGACTCCGCCACCTCGCGCCACAACGTCAGCGTCTCGCCCACCCAGCTGCGGGTGCTGTCGCTGATCGTGTCGCACCCCGGCACCAACGTGAACCGGCTGGCCGAGCTGCTGGACGTGGTGCCCTCGTCGGCGAGCCGGCTCTGCGACCGCCTCGAGGCGGTCGGGCTGCTGCGCCGGGTGGCCGACCCGCGGGACCGGCGCGAGGTGCGGCTGGTTCCCACCGCGGCGGCCGAGACCCTGCTGCGCGAGCTGCAGGAGCGGCGGCACCGGGCCGTCCAGGCGGTGCTCGACCGGATGCCCAACCGGGTGCAGCACGAGCTGCTGCTGGCGCTCCTGGCGTTCGGGCAGGCGGCCACGACGACGACGGTGCCCCAGACGGGGCCCGACGCCACCGCCCGCACGGCCTGATCTCCTCCCGCGTCCCGCAGGTGCCACCTCCCGCGCCGGTTGCCAGCTAGTGTCCTAGGATGCCTTAGCGGTTGTGACGCTGCCCACCGTGACAACGCTGAGCAGCGACGCAGCGCGGCGGCCGAAGCGGACCGGGCGGCCCGATATAGTGGCAGCGCAACTGGCCGGCCCATGATCGAAGCGATGGTGGGCCGCATCGGGGAGGTCCCAGCCCGGGATCGCAGAGGGCGCCGGCGTCAGACCGGCCGGCAACGCGCACGTCCCTCCGGCGGCCGCACGTTCGGCTGCCGGACCGTGCTGCGGAGGGAGGGTTCGGTGTCGCGTCGGCCGGCTCCAGCGGAGCACCCGGAGGATGCGGCGACGGTCGCGGGGGACCGCGTCCTCACGTTGCCCAACCTGATCAGCTTCGTCCGGCTCCTGGGTGTGCCGCTGTTCCTGTACCTGTTCCTGGTGGTCCGGGCCGACGTGGTCGCCATCGTGGTGCTGGCCGTGGGCGGCACCAGCGACTGGGTCGACGGCTGGATCGCGCGCCGACTGCGCCAGGTGAGCCGGTTGGGCGAGCTGCTGGACCCGTTGGCCGACCGGCTCTACATCCTGGCCACGCTGCTCGCGTTCACCGCCCGCGAGGTGGTGCCCTGGCAGTTCACCGCGGCGCTGCTGGCCCGCGAGCTGCTGCTGCTCGGCTCCCTGGGGGTGCTGCGCCGCTACGGCTACGGCCCGCCGCCGGTGCACTACGTCGGCAAGACCGCCACGTTCCTGCTGCTGGCGGCGTTCCCGCTCCTGCTGTTGGCGGACGCGGCGCCGAGTGTGGCCACGGCGGCCGGCGCGATCGGCTGGGGGCTGGCGTGGTGGGGCCTGGTCCTCTACTGGGTGGCCGGCGCGATGTACGTGGTGCAGGCTCGCCGGCTGGTCCGGGGGATGCGGGCGCGGCGTACGGGAGCGGCGGCGTGACGGCGCCGTCGCCGCGTGACGGCGAGCGCGACCCGTCCGCCCGGGTGTACGCGCCGGACTTCCTGACCGAGCTGTTCCGCAATCCGCTCGATCCGGGTTACGGGGACGCGGCGGCGCGGCGGGCGGTGGGTCCGGTGTCGCGGGTGCGTGCGGTGCTGGGTCGTCCGGTGAGCCTGGTGGTCCTGTTGGTGATCGGGTTCCTGTTCGCGGTGGCGTACCGGGAGACGATGGCCGAGGAGCCGAGCCGGGCGACGGCGCGGGCCGGGCTGATCGCCGAGATCAAGCAGCGGGAGGCGGAGACCGACCGGTTGACCGAGCGGGCGGAGCGGTTGCGCGAGGAGGTCGGTCGGCAGCGGGACGCGGCGTTGAGCGGGTCGCAGGCGTCCCGGTTGCGCAACCTGGAGGCCGGTACGGGCGTGGGGCGGGTGCGCGGGGACGGTGTGGTCGTGCGGTTGACGGACGCGCCGCGGGACAAGGACGCGGTGACGGGCGAGGAGGCGGGTCCGTCGCAGGTGTTGTACTCGGATCTGCAGAAGGTGGCGAACGCGTTGTGGGCGGCGGGCGCGGAGGCGGTGGCGGTCAACGGGCAGCGGTTGACGGCGACGACGACGATCCGGCAGGCGGGCGAGGCGATCCTGGTGGACTACCGGCCGGTGACGAGTCCGTACGAGGTGCAGGCGATCGGGCCGGGGTCGATGCGGGACCGCTTCGACGACAGCCGGGCGGCGGAGTTGATGCGGTACCTGGCGCGGACGGCGGGGTTGTCGTTCGCGGTGAAGGAGGTCGACGACCTCACCCTGCCGGCGGCTCCTGAGCCACAGCTACGCTACGCCGAGCCTCCGGCGAGTCCGAGCCCTCGTCCGTCGGGTTCCGGTGTCGCCGGTTCGTCCAGTCCCGGGCCGTCCGGCTCGGGTTCTCCCAGCCCTTCCGGAGGTGGCCGATGATCGCGGTGCTGGCGTTGCTCGCCGGTGTGGTGCTCGGGGTGTATCTGGACCCCACGGTGCCGGCGGCGTTGCAGCCGTATCTGCCGATTGCGGTGGTGGCCGCGTTGGACGCGGTGTTCGGTGGGGTGCGGGCGAAGCTGGACCGGATCTTCGACGACAAGCAGTTCGTGGTGTCGTTCATCTCGAACGTGCTGGTGGCTGGTCTGATCGTGTACCTGGGTGACCAGTTGGGCGTGGGTGGTCAGTTGTCCACGGGTGTGGTGGTCGTGTTGGGCGTGCGCATCTTCGGAAACGTCGCGGCGATCCGCCGGCACCTGTTCCGGGCGTAGGTTGGTGGCGATGAGCGAGGAGCACAGGGAGACGGGTACGGGGTGGCCGCAGCCGGCGGGGCCGGGGCGGCCGTCGGGTCCGGCGGGTGAGCCGGATCCGCGTCCGGACGCGCCGGATCCGGACGAGTTGAGCCCGTTGGCGCCGGAGGCTGAGCCGGCGGCGCCGGTGGAGCGGGAGGACGTGCCGGCGCCGGCTGAGGAGCCGGGCGCGGTCGTGTCGCCCCGGCCCGAGCCGGAGCCTGAGCCGGAGGTGGAGCCGGGGGAGCCGGGCCCGGAGCGGGTTTCGGTGTCGCGGCGGTTGACGTCGGCGGGCGCGATGATCGCGGTGTTGCTGGCGTTGTTGGGTTTCACGTTGGTGGTGCAGCTGAAGACGACGTCGACGGATCCGACGCTCGCGGCGACGCGGGAGGAGGACCTGGTCCGGATCTCGTCGGATCTGGATTCGCGGGAGCGGCGTCTGCGGCAGGACATCGAGGCGTTGGAGGACAGCCAGCGGCAGTTGCGTTCGGGTGAGCAGGGTCGGCAGGCGGCGTTGGAGGAGGCGACGCGGCGGGCGGACGAGCTGGGCATCCTGGCGGGGACGCTGCCGGCGGTGGGGCCGGGCCTGGAGGTGGAGTTCCGCGGGCCGGAGAAGGCGACGTCGTCGACGCGGATCCTGGACGCGGTGCAGGAGTTGCGGGGTGCGGGCGCGGAGGCGATGCAGATCCAGGGTGCGGACGGCACCGCGGTGCGGATCATCGCGTCGACGTATTTCGTGGACGGCTCGGGTGGTGGCCTGGTGGTGGACGGGCGGCGGTTGAGTGCTCCGTACACGATCCTGGTGATCGGTGATCCGGCGACGATGCGTACGGCCTTGAACATTCCGGGCGGGGTGGTCTCATCGGTGCGGGACGCCGGCGGTAACGTGACGTCCGAGGATCGTGAGGTTGTGGAGGTTTCGCAGCTGCACGCGCCGATCAAGCTGGACCACGCCCGGCCGGTTTCCTGACCGGCCGCGGCCGCGCCGGTTTCTCCGGTGCACCGATGACGAAGGACGCAGTTGGTGATTCCTGAGGATCTGCGGTACACCGCCGAGCACGAGTGGGTGGTCGGTGGTGACGGTGGTGTCGTCCGCGTCGGTATCACGCACTTCGCGCAGGACGCCCTGGGTGACATCGTGTTCGTGCAGCTGCCGGACGCCGGGGCGGTGGTGGCGGCGGGTGAGTCGCTGGGCGAGATCGAGTCGACGAAGAGCGTGTCGGAGATCTACGCGCCGTTGAGCGGTACGGTGGCGGCGCGCAACGAGGCGTTGGCCGACACCCCTGAGGTGATCAACACGGATCCGTACGGTGCGGGGTGGTTGGTGGAGATCACTCCGGATGATCCGGCGGCGGTCGAGGGTCTGTTGACCGCTGACGCGTACCGCGAGCTCACCGAGAGCTGAGTTCGTGTCGTTCCGGGCGGTGGGCTTGGTTCCGCGCGTCCGGTTGCCCTGCATTTCGGCGCTGGCTAGGCTCGCCCAGTCGACCGAGAACCAATAGTTTGAGCGTTGCGGAGTGCGCCTTCCCGGGCACGGGGAGCCAGCCGCCGGGTGTGGGTTTGCCCGGCGGCCAGACCCGCCATTCCCCGACGCCGACCGAACAGATCCGTGAGGTGGTCCCATGACGCGCCCAGACGACGAGTTCCCCCCGCTCGACGTCACTTCGACGCTCAATCTCGGTTCGCTCGACGAAGTGCTGGAGGGCCCGGACACCGATGTGGTGCCGAGCCGCATGTCCGGCTCGTTGCCGCCGGGTATGGCGTTGCTGGTGGTTCGCCGGGGCCCGAACGCGGGTGCCCGGTTCCTGTTGGACCACGACGTGACGACGAGTGGGCGGCACCCGGACAGTGACATCTTCCTCGACGACGTGACGGTGTCGCGGCGGCACGCGGAGTTCCACCGCGACGGTGGGACGTTCACGGTGCGGGACGTGGGGAGCCTGAACGGCACCTACGTGAACCGGGAGCGGGTCGAGGCCGCGACGTTGAGCAACGGTGACGAGGTGCAGATCGGCAAGTTCCGGGTGGTGTTCATCGCCGGTCCGCGCCCGGAGGAGGAGGCCGGCCGGGGGTGAACGAGCCTGCGGCTTCGACGCCGTCCGGGGCGGCGCGGGCGCCGGCGCTGATGAGTATCGGCGAGGTGCTGGCGCAGTTGCGGGCGGAGTTTCCGGACGTCACGATCTCGAAGTTGCGGTTCCTGGAGGCCGAGGGCCTGGTGGAGCCGCAGCGCACGCCGGCGGGTTATCGGAAGTACGGCTGGGACGACGTGGCTCGGCTGCGGTTCGTGTTGACGGCGCAGCGGGATCAGTATCTGCCGTTGCGGGTGATCCGGGAGCAGTTGGCGGAGTGGGACGTCTCGGATGCGCCGGTGGGGCGGTCGCGGCCGAATCTGGTGGCGGTCGGTCCGGGTGGTGAGGTTCCGGGTCGGGAGTCGGTGCAGCCGGTCGGGTCGTCGGAGGTGCGGCTGGGTCGGGCGGAGCTGATCTCCCGCAGTGGGATCGACGAGTCGACGTTGGTCGAGTTGGAGCGGCTCGGTGTGCTGGTGTCGGATCCGCCGGGGTGGTACGACGCGGACGCGTTGATCATCGCGAGTGCGGTGGCGGGGTTGGCGGCGTACGGGTTGGAGCCGCGGCACCTGCGGGCGTACCGGTCGGCGGCGGATCGGGAGGTCGGTCTGTTCGCGCAGTTGGTGGCGCCGTTGGTGCGGCAGAGTGATCCGGCGGCTCGGGCCCGGGCGGCGGAGACGGCGCGGGAGTTGACGGCGTTGTCGCAGCAGTTGCACGCGGCGTTGGTGCGGGTGGGGCTGCGGTCGACGTTGGGCCGGTGAGGTCGGTGGTGGGGGGCCGGGTGCCGTGGGGTGCCCGGCCCTTCGTCGTGGGTGGGCGCGGAAAGATCTGGTGCGGGAAGCGTGTCGTAGGCTTGCCGGGGTAAGCCCGTCCGTCGAGGCGTGGTGCACGTAGCGCGTGGGACTCCCGTGTCCTGGTCCGTGTACCGTGCAGGGAAGGGCGCGGTGCGAAGGTGACGACGACACGGAGGCGGCGGTGCGCGAGCTGAGCGTGGTCGGAGTTCGGGTGGAGTTGCCCAGCAACCAGCCGATCGTCCTGCTGCGGGAGGTCGAGGGGGACCGTTATCTGCCGATCTGGATCGGTGCGGTCGAGGCGACGGCCATCGCCTACGAGCAGCAGGGGGTCAAGCCGGCGCGGCCGTTGACGCACGATCTGCTGCGGGACGTGTTGGCGGCGTTGCAGGCGCCGTTGCGGGCGGTGGAGATCACCGAGTTGAAGGAGAACGTCTTCTACGCGGATCTGCTGCTCGGTGACGGGGTGCGGGTGTCGGCGCGGCCGAGTGACTCCATCGCGTTGGCGTTGCGGGTGGGGGCTCCGATTCGTTGTGCGGAGCAGGTCCTCAGCGAGGCGGGGATCGTGATCCCCGACGAGCAGGAGGACGAGGTGGAGAAGTTCCGCGAGTTCCTGGACCAGGTGCGGCCGGAGGATTTCGCGGGTTGAGTGTGCCGGCCGGGTGGCCGGGGTGCGCGGCGGTGGTGGTCACGGTGGGTGGCGACTGGCCGCCGTGTGTGCTGTCGTGGGCCGGTGGCGCGGCGTGTCGGGTGTCTCCTGCCGGTGTGGGGGCGGGGCCGGCGTTAGGGTTGCCGTGTCGAGGGGTGCGCGTACGGGGAGTCGACGTGGCACCGCACGGGCGCGGGGAGGTTGGTCCGGATGCACGAGCCGCGGGATCCTGGTCCGAGTGCGGAACAGCAGGCCGGTGACGGCGAGGTGGGTTACCGGGGTGTGACCGCGTGTTCGGCGGTGGGCATCAGTTACCGGCAGTTGGACTACTGGGCCCGCACGGCGCTGGTGGTGCCGAGTGTGCGGGACGCGTCGGGTTCGGGGACGTCCCGGTTGTATTCGTTCCGCGACCTGGTGGTGTTGAAGGTCGTGAAGCGGCTGCTGGACGCCGGGGTGTCGTTGCAGAACATCCGTAAGGCGATCGAGGCGTTGCGGTCGCGTGGCGTGGACGATCTGGCGGGCATCACGTTGATCTCCGACGGGACGACGGTGTACGAGTGCCGGTCGCCGGAGGAGGTGGTCGACCTGTTGCAGGGCGGCCAGGGTGTGTTCGGGATCGCGATCGGTGGCGCGTTCAAGGAGATCCAGGGTTCGTTGTCGCACCTGCCGGCGGAGCCGGTGGGCGTCCCGGAGCAGGACGACGCCGCGGTGGTGGAGCCGGAGGCGGATTCGGTGGGGGACGAGTTGGCGGCGCGGCGGGCGCGGCGTCGCGCCGGGTGATCCGTCGGCGTCTCGTGCACGGGATCGCGTCGTGGCCTTGCGGCCCGGCGCGATTTCTCGTTCGGTGACGGGGTGTGTGGGCGGCGGCGAGGTGGGGGTCGTCGTTGCCGGCGGGGCCGGGCCGTCGCGGATGTGTGCAGGTCGCGGCCGGTCCGGGGGCAATGTCCGAAAGGGACCGTGGGCGTGCCGTGTTGACCTTGCGTGTCGGCCTGCTCGCGGTGTGTTCACCGTCTTGGGTGGACGTGTTGACTGTCCGTAGTTGACAGTTGTCGGGAACCCGATAGGCCAGGCGTGAAGTGTCGCGGCGGGCGCGCTATGGTCCCTCACGGTCGTCGGCGTGTCGACGTCATCGCGGAACGCTGTGTGACGCCGCGCCGGCTGGCGATGCCCCTGCCGCGGCGCTGCCGCGGACCCCTTCGGAAGGACCGAGCATGACGGTGACGAACGAGACCACCCCGATCTCCCACTACGAGCGCATCGGCGGCGCGGCGGCGGTGAAGGCCGCGGTGGAGCTGTTCTACGACAAGGTGCTCGCCGACCCGGATCTCGCCGGCTACTTCACCGACGTGAACATGGCCGACCAGCGGCGGCACCTGGCGCTGATGCTGGCGGTCGTGCTGGGCGGCCCGAACGAGTACACGGGTCGGGGGTTGGCCGAGGCGCACCAGCCGTTGCGCATCCCGGGGGAGCACTACGCGAAGGTCGGGCAGCACCTGACCGCCACGTTGGTGGAGTTGGGTGTGCCGGCGGATGTGATCGCCGACGTGCAGGTGGTGCTCGGTCAGGTGCGGGAGCAGGTCGTGTCGGCGGGGAACGCCTGAGCGTGGACGCGGCACGGCTCAAGCAGAGCTGGGCCCTGGTCGCCGCGCACGGCGACCAGGTGCCGCTCTACTTCTATTCGACGCTGTTCCTGGCGCATCCGGAGACCCGGCAGATGTTCGGCACGAACATGGCCGGGCAGCGCGACCGTCTGGTGTCGGCGTTGGGGCACATCGTGTCCCACGTGGACCAGGTGGACCGGCTGGTCGGGTTCCTGCAGCAGCTCGGCGCGGACCACCGCAAGTACGCGGTGCGCGCCGAGCACTACCCGGCGGTCGGTGCGGCGCTGCTGGAGACGTTGCGGCACTTCTGCGCGGAGGCGTGGACCGACGAGCTGGCCGCGGACTGGGCGGCCGCGTACGGGCTGGTGGCGCAGGTGATGACGGAGGCCGCGCAGGCGGCGGAGGCGCACTCCCCGCCGTGGTGGGTGGCCGAGGTGCTGACCCACGAGCGGCGCACGTTCGACGTGGCGGTGCTGACGGTGCGACCGCAGTACCTGCTGCCGTTCACCCCGGGGCAGTCGATCGGGGTGTCCCATCCGGCGGTGCGGTCGTGGCGGTACTACTCGCCGGCGAACGCGCCGCGCCCGGACGGGACGGTGGAGTTGCACGTGCGGGCCGCGCCGGGTGGCGCGGTGTCGTCGCGGCTGGTGTACGGGTGCGCGACCGGTGACCAGGTCCACCTGGCGTCGCCGGTGGGGGACCGGTTGACGTTGTGGCCGGCCGGGTCGTCGGATCTGTTGCTGCTGGCCGGTGGCACCGGCTGGGCGCCGGTGAAGGCGTTGGTGGAGCAGGTCGCGGCGGAGGGTTCGGGGCGGCGGGTGGACCTGTACGTGGGGGCCCGCTCGCGGACCGAGTTCTACGACAGCGAGGCGATCGACAAGTTGGCGGCGACGCATCCGTGGCTGCGGGTGTCGTACGTGGCCGGGTCGGATCCGGCGCGGCCGGGGGAGCCGGTGCGGCTCGCCGACCGGGTGCTGGCCGACGGGGACTGGCGGTCGCGGCACGTGTACGTGTGTGGCTCCGACGAGATGGTGAGCCATTCGGTGGCGGCGTTGACCGGTGCCGGCTACCAGCCGGGTCAGGTGCACCACGAGGGTTTCGGCAAGCACTGGTACGGGCCGGCGTGGCGGACCGTGACGACCCCTGACGGAGGTATCCAATGAGTGCGACTCCGATCAGCCGGTACGACGCGCAGCAGGTGTCCGGGCCGGTGCAGGTGCGGCTGACCCCCGACCGGGTGCGGCGGTGGGAGTTCGGGTCGGCGGCGTTCACCCGCCGCGGCTACGAGCAGGCCGACGTGGACCGGTTCCGGATGCAGGTGGCCGACGAGTTGGATCTGCTGGCCGCGCAGGTGGCGAACCTGCGGGCGGAGAACGAGCGGCTCAACGACCATCTGGAGCTGCACCGGCACGGGGTGATCCCGAGCGCCGACAAGCCGGCGATGCCGGCGGCGAAGGAGGTCAACCTGCTGTCGGCGGCGCAGCGGGAGGCCGAGCAGATCATCGCGCAGGCCCACGACTACGCCCGCCGGGTCGCCGAGTACGCCCGGACGCAGTACGAGAGTTACATGCGGGCGGCGGCGGAGGAGGCGAAGCAGGAGGCCGAGCGGGTGGTGGCGGAGTACCGCAGCAGCGCCGGCGGGAGCTTCGACGACTCGGTGGCCGCGCGGGAGGCGTTGCGGATCTTCGGCGAGATGATGATGTCGCACATGCAGGCGGCGGCCCGGCACCTGGACGAGGGCAGCGAGCAGTTGGCGCGCACGATGGAGCGGATCGCCCGTGAGGCGCCGGTGGGCGGCGTCGCGGCGCAGCCGGCGTTGCCGCGTCACCAGCGGTAGGCCCTCAGCCGCCGGCCCGGCCCACCCCGACCGTCCGGCCCGGCCCACCCCGACCGTCCGGCCCGGCCCACCCCGACGGTGGGCCGGGTCGGGCGGTCGCCCGTATCGTCGGGGTCGACGGTGGAATCTTCGACGATCCGGGCGGGGTGGTGGGGCGGCACCCGCGGGCACGGGACCGGCTGCGGCCGGTGGACCTGGCGCGCGCGTACGGCGTGTCCACGCAGGCGGTGCGTAACTACGAGGCGGCCGGGGTGCTGCCGCGGGCGGCGCGCACGGGGCACGGCTACCGCACCTACACCGCGCGGCACGCGGCGGCGTTGCGGGCGTTCCTGGCCCTGGTCGCCGGGCACGGCCATGGGGCGGCGACGGCGATCATGCGGGCGGTGCACCGGGGTGCGGTGGACGAGGCGCTGCGGCTGGTCGATACCGGTCACGCCCGGTTGCTGGACGACCGTCGGACCCTCGACGCGGTGGCGGCGGCGCTGGCGGACCTGCCGGCCGGGACCGGCGAGGACGTGGCGTCGGGGCGCGGCGCGGTGTTCGTCGGTGCGCTGGCCCGCCGGCTGGGGGTCCGGCCGGCCACGCTGCGGCAGTGGGAACGCGCGGGTCTGCTGTGCCCGGGCCGGGACCCGTGCACCGGTTACCGGGTGTACCGGCCGGCCGACGTGCGGGACGCGTTGCTGGTGGGTCAGCTGCGGCGCGGCGGTTACCCGCTGGCCCGGATCGTCCCGCTGCTCGTCGAGGTCCGCGCCGCCGGGGGTGTGGCGGACCTCGACGCGGTGCTGGTCGACTGGCGGGCCCGGCTGGGAGCGCGCGGGCGGGCCCTGCTCACCGGCGCCGCCGCTCTCGCCGCCTACCTCGACGCGGACGGGAGCTAGCCGGCGAGGGCGCCGACCGCCTCGGCGATGGGGGTGTCCCCGCCGACGAGTTCGACGGTGCGGCCGGCGGTGCCCGGGGCGTACAGCAGGGCCAGCAGCACCCGGGCCACGTCGGCGCGGCTGACCGCGCCGGCGTCGACGTGGCGGGCCAGGGTGATCCGGCCGGCCGGTTCGTCGTCGGTGAGCCGGCCGGGGCGCAGCACGGTCACGTCCAGGTCCCGGGCGGTGACCTCGTCCTCGGCGGCCTTCTTGGCCCGCAGGTACGCCGCCCACACCGCGTCGGTGCCGGCGGCGGGCGGGTCGTCCACGCCCATCGAGGAGACCAGCAGGTAGCGGCGGACGCCGGCGCGGACGGCGGCGTCGGCGAGCAGCACGGCGGCGCCCCGGTCGACGGTGTCCTTACGGTCGGCGCCGCTGCCCGGCCCGGCCCCGGCGGCGAACACCACCGCGTCGGCGCCGGCGAGGTGGGCGGCGAGGGCGTCGACGTCGGTGTGTTCCAGGTCGCACACCAGCGGCTGCGCGCCGGCGGCGCGCAGCGCGGCCTCGTGCTCGGGGTTGCGGATCAACCCGACGGCGGTGTCCCCGCGTCCGGCGAGTTCCCGCTCCAGCAGCTTGGCGATCTTTCCGTGGCCTCCGGCGATGACGACGCGCATGCCCTCAACCTAGCCCGCCACACCGTGCCCCGCCGGGTGACCGGCCCCGCCGATCATGAGGTTGGCGGCGCCACCCTCATGATCGGCCGAGTGATGCGGGCAGCGGGGGTGGGAGGTGTGGGGGTGGGCGAGGGAGCATGGACGGGTGAGTGACGAGTTCGAGGCGTTGACGCGGCTGGTGGCCGCCGGGGGTGTGGTGGTGCTCAGCGGCGCCGGCCTGTCCACCGAGTCGGGCATTCCCGACTACCGGGGGCCCAGCGGCGCGGCCCGCCGGCACACCCCGATGACCTACCAGGCGTTCACCCGCGACCCGGTGGCCCGGCGACGCTACTGGGCGCGCAGCCACCTGGGGTGGCACACCATCGCCCGGGCCGCGCCCAACGACGGGCACCGGGCGGTGGCCCGCCTGCAGCGCGCCGGGCTCCTCGACGGGATCATCACCCAGAACGTCGACGGGCTGCACACCGCCGCGGGCGCCACCGGGGTGATCGAGCTGCACGGCCGCCTCGACGAGGTGACCTGTCTGGACTGCGGCAACGCCACCGGCCGCGACGAGCTGCACCGGCGCCTGTCCGAGGCGAACCCGGGCTTCGACGCGGTCGCGGCGCACGTCAATCCCGACGGCGACGTGGACCTGCCCGACGAGGCGGTGACCGGGTTCCGCGCCGTCGACTGCGGGGTGTGCGGCACCGGCATGCTGAAACCGGACGTGGTGTTCTTCGGCGAGACGGTGCCGGCGCCCCGGGTGGCCGACTGCTTCGCGCTGGTCGAGCGGGCCCGGGCGCTGCTGGTGCTGGGGTCGTCCCTGACGGTGATGTCGGGGCGGCGGTTCGTGTTGCGCGCGGCGAAGCACGGCATCCCGGTGGGCATCGTCAACCAGGGCGCCACCCGCGGCGACGGGTACGCCATGCTGCGCCTGGACGCCCCGCTGGGCGCCACCCTCACCGCGCTGACCGCCGCGCTCGCCGAACCGGTGCCGGCGGCGCGGTGATCACCCCCGGGACATGAGCCGGAAACACGCCCGCTGGTAGCGTGGGAGGTGCCGGTACCACCCACGTGGGAGAGACCGTCTCGCCGACGGCGCCGAAGGGGCAGATTCTCCCCGGAACCTCTCAGGCAAAAGGACCACGTGGGCAGGCGCTGTGGAGCGCGTCAGCGCGACTCAGGGGGAGGCCGACCCGTCGACCTCGCCCCCACAAGGAGCGCCGCCCATGACCGCAGAGCAGTTCGCCGACCGGCACATCGGCCCCGGCCCGGACGACGAGCGCCGGATGCTGGAGGCCGTCGGCTACAGCTCCGTCGACGAGCTGATGGACGCCGCGATCCCCGAGGTGATCCGCTGGCACGGCACCCTCGACCTGCCCGCGCCCGCCTCGGAGCGGGAGGCCCTGGCGGAGCTGCGCGCCCTCGCGGCCCGCAACACCGTCGCCGTGTCGATGATCGGCCTGGGCTACCACGGCACCCACACCCCGGCGGTGATCCGCCGCAACGTGCTGGAGAACCCGGCCTGGTACACCGCGTACACCCCGTACCAGCCGGAGATCAGCCAGGGCCGGCTGGAGGCGCTGCTGAACTTCCAGACCATGGTCACCGACCTGACCGGCCTGGCCACCGCGAACGCCTCGATGCTCGACGAGGGCACCGCCGCGGCCGAGGCGATGACCCTCGCCCGCCGCGCGTCCAAGAGCAGGAGCCCGGTGTACGTGGTGGACGCCGACGCGCTGCCGCAGACCGTCGCGGTGATCACCAGCCGCGCCGAGCCGCTCGGCATCGAGGTGCGCGTGCTCGACGTGGAGCGCGACGACCTGCCGGCGGAGTTCTTCGGCCTGCACCTGCAGTACCCGGGCGCGTCCGGCGCGGTCCGCGACCACCGGGCGCTGGTCGAGACGGCGCACGGCGTGGGCGCGCTGGTCACCGTCGCGGCGGACCTGCTGGCGCTGACGCTGCTGCGCCCGCCGGGGGAGATCGGCGCCGACATCGCCGCCGGCACCACCCAGCGTTTCGGCGTACCCATGGGTTTCGGTGGCCCGCACGCCGGCTACCTGGCCGTGCGCGCCGGCCTGGAGCGGATGCTGCCCGGCCGGCTGGTCGGGGTGTCCCGCGACGCCGACGGCAACCCGGCGTACCGGCTGGCGTTGCAGACCCGCGAGCAGCACATCCGCCGGGAGAAGGCGACCAGCAACATCTGCACCGCGCAGGTGCTCCTCGCCGTGATGGCCGGCATGTACGCGGTCTACCACGGCCCGGACGGGCTGCGCGCGATCGCCCGGCGCACCCACGAGGCGGCGGCCCGGCTCGCCGCCGGGCTGCGCGCCGGCGGTGTGGACGTGGCCGACGTGCCGTTCTTCGACACGGTCACCGCGACCGTGCCGGGCCGCGCCGCGCAGGTGGTGGCCGCCGCCGCCGAGCGCAACGTGAACCTGCGGCTGGTCGACGCCGACCGGGTCGGTGTCTCCTGCGACGAGACCACGACCGCCGCGCACCTCGCCGCGGTGTGGGCGGCGTTCGGCGTCGACGGGTTCGACGGGGACGTCGACGCGGGCCTGCCGGGCGGGCTGGCCCGCACGTCGGACTTCCTCACCCACCCGGTGTTCCGCACCCACCACTCGGAGACGGCGATGCTGCGCTACCTGCGCCGGCTGGCCGACTTCGACTACGCGCTGGACCGGGGCATGATCCCGCTGGGCTCGTGCACGATGAAGCTCAACGCCACCACCGAGATGGAGCCGATCAGCTGGCCGGAGTTCGCGCACGTGCACCCGTTCGCGCCGGACGCGCAGACCGTCGGCTACCGGGAGATGATCGCCCAGCTGGAGGGCTGGCTGGCGGAGGTCACCGGCTACGACGCGGTCAGCGTGCAGCCCAACGCCGGCTCGCAGGGTGAGCTGGCCGGGCTGCTGGCCATCCGCGCCTACCACCGTGAGCGCGGCCAGGGGCACCGCGACGTGTGCCTGATCCCGTCGTCGGCGCACGGCACCAACGCCGCGTCGGCGGTGATGGCCGGCATGCGGGTGGTCGTGGTCGGCTGCGACGCCGACGGCAACGTCGACCTGGTCGACCTCGACGCGAAGATCGACAAGCACCGGGACGCGCTCGCCGCGATCATGGTGACGTACCCGTCGACGCACGGGGTGTACGAGACCGGCATCGCGCAGTTGTGCGCGAAGGTCCACGACGCCGGCGGTCAGGTGTACGTCGACGGGGCGAACCTCAACGCGCTGGTCGGGTTCGCCAAGCCGGGCAAGTTCGGGGCGGACGTGTCGCACCTGAACCTGCACAAGACGTTCTGCATCCCGCACGGCGGCGGCGGCCCCGGCGTCGGGCCGGTGGCGGTGCGGGCGCACCTGGCGCCGTTCCTGCCGGGCGACCCGGCCGACGGGCGGCCGGCGATCTCGGCGGCCCGGTACGGGTCGGCGGGGATCCTGCCGATCCCGTGGGCGTACCTGCGGATGATGGGCGCGGACGGGCTGGCCCGGGCCACCGGCGTGGCGGTGCTCGCCGCGAACTACGTGGCGGCGCGGCTGCGCGCGCACTTCCCGGTGCTCTACGCCGGCAACAAGGGCCTGGTGGCCCACGAGTGCATCCTGGACCTGCGGCCGCTGACCAAGGCGACCGGGGTGAGCGTCGACGACGTGGCCAAGCGGCTGATCGACTACGGCTTCCACGCGCCGACGATGTCGTTCCCGGTGGCGGGGACGCTGATGGTGGAGCCGACCGAGAGCGAGGACCTGGCCGAGCTGGACCGGTTCTGCGAGGCGATGATCGCCATCCGCGCGGAGATCGACAAGGTCGGCTCGGGGCAGTGGCCGGCGGGGGACAACCCGCTGTCGAACGCGCCGCACACGGCGGCGATGGTCTCCGCCGACGAGTGGCCGCACCCGTACCCGCGGTCGGTGGGCGCCTACCCGGGCGACACGGACCGGATGGGGAAGTACTGGCCGCCGGTGCGGCGCATCGACGGCGCGTACGGCGACCGGAACCTGGTCTGCTCGTGTCCGGCGCCGGAGGCGTTCGAGGAGGACTGAGCGCATCGCGCCGGGGCGGTGGGGACACGGCCGCCCCGGCCGGCGCGCCGACGATCTCCGTCGGCGCGTACGCTCACTGACGCTGCGTGATCGCTCAGGCGACGAGGGCGTGGCGGGCCGGTCCCCGGTGCGGGGCGATGGTCCGCCCGTCGGGGAGCAGCTCACCGGTGTCCTCGAAGACGATGACGCCGTTGCAGAGCAGGCTCCAGCCCTGCTCAGGGAAGCAGGCGAGGACGCGGGCGGCTTCTCGGTCGGTCGCGTCGGCGGAGGGGCAGGTGGGCTGGTGCTGACACATCGGGTTCTCCGGACTGTGGGGGCACTGTGTCATGGTTCACATGACCAGTGACGCACAGTACCAAGGAAAACTGAGCGGCATCGAGCAAGGATGCGTCTTGTTCACCCAGAATCGGCTGAACGGATGAGCCGGAACCGGCCAGACGTTGTGGAAGCGCTCCCACAGGTGCCGGTCGATGCCCCCGGCGCGCCCTCCGCGTGCCGTGGCCGGCTGGTCGAGACCGCCCGGCTGCAGTGGCGCGTCGGCGACGGCGGCGACCCCGCTGAGCTGGCGCAACGCTTCCTCGCCGCGCACGGCGTACCGACCGACGACCTTGCCCGACCCGCCCGGCACACGCCGGACGGGGTGTGCGGCGCGGCGCTGTTCCTCTCCGCCGCCGCCGGCGCGAACACGCTCGGCGCCCCGCCCGGCGCGCCGAGCCCCGCCCCCGCGCTGCCGGACCTGGCCGTGGTCGTCTACCACCACACCGACCGGCCACCCACCCGCCGCCCGACGCCCGACCGATGGTGGCTGGGGGACTGGCAGGACAGCTGGAGCGCCGCCGAGCACGCCGCCGCCGTCGACGCCGTCCGCGCCGCCATCGGACGCGGCGACGTCTACCAGGTCAACCTCGTCGGCCACGCCGCCGCCCCGTACGCCGGGGACCCCCGCCCGGCGCTGGCCCGCCTCGCCGCGCTGCCCGGCGCCCGCTACGGCGGCACCCTCACCGGCGCGGGCTGGGCGGTCGGCTGCGCCTCCCCGGAGACACTCGTCGCGCTGGAACACGGCCGCCTGGTCACCCGACCGATCAAGGGCACCCGCCCGGCCACCCCCGCCGGCCGCCGCGAACTGCTCGCCTCGGCCAAGGAACGCGCCGAACACGTGATGATCGTCGACCTGGAACGCAACGACCTCGCCCGGGTGGCCCGCACCGGCTCCGTACGCGTCGACGAACTGTTCGCCGTACGCCGCTGGTGCGACCTGTGGCAGGCCGAGTCGACCGTGTCCGCGGCGCCCGCCGACGGCCTCGGCCTGGCCGACCTGCTGCACGCGGTCAGCCCCGGCGGGTCGGTCACCGGCGCACCCAAACACGCCGCCCTGACACACCTGGCCGCGCTGGAACCGGTCGGACGCGGCGCCGGCATGGGCGCGCTCGGCTGGATCGGCCCCGGCCGGCTCGACCTGGGACTGACCATCCGCACCGCCGCCGCCGACGCCCACCGGCTGCACCTGTGGGCCGGCGGCGGCATCACCTGGGGCAGCGACCCCGCCGCCGAGGTCGCCGAGGCCGCCGCCAAGGCCGCCCCGGTGCGCGCCCTGCTCGCCGCCGGCTGACCCCTGCGGCCGCAGCCGGTGACGGCTCAGGCGGCGGCGAACGCGTCCAGGGCGGCGACCACCCGCTCACCCACACCGTGCCCGCTGCCGTGCCCACCGGCCTCCACGATCTCCAGCCGCGCGTCCGGCCAGTCCCGCGCCAGACGCCACGCGACGTCCGGCGGACCACTGACGTCCAACCGGCCCTGCACCATCACCCCCGGAATCCCGGCCAGGCGGCCCGCGTCGCGGAACAGCTGCCCGTCGGGCAGGAACCCCCGGTTGGCGAAGTAGTGGGTGACCAGCCGGGTGAACCCGAACCGGAACACCGGGTCGGCGAACCGGGGATCCGGCGCGAACCCGCCGGCCAGGGAGACGTGCACGTCCTCCCAATCGCACCAGTCGCGGGCCGCCCGCTCCCGCACCGCCGGGTCGGGGTCGTTCACCAACCGGGCGTACGCGGCCGCCAGGTCACCGTCACGGTCGACCTCCGGCACCCCGTCGCGGAACCGCGCCCACTGCTGCGGGAAAATCCGACCCATGTCCCGGGTCACCCACTCGACCTCCCGCGCGGTCGTGGCCACCACGCTGAACAACACCAGCGCGCTCACCCGATCCGGGTGCCGCTGGGCGTACGCCAACGACAACGTCGACCCCCACGAGGCGCCGCACAACAACCACCGGTCCACCCCCAGATGCGCGCGCAGCGCCTCCATGTCGGCCACCAGATGCCCGGTGGTGTTCACCGACAGGTCGGTGGCCGGATCGGACACCGGCGGGGTGCTGCGCCCGCAGCCGCGCTGGTCGAACAGCACGATCCGGTAGGCGGCCGGGTCGAACAACCGCCGCCACGACGCGCCCGCACCCGACCCGGGGCCACCGTGCACCACCAGCGCCGCACGGCCGTCGGGATTGCCGCTGGTCTCCCAGTGGATCCGCTGCCCGTCACCGACGTCCAGCATCCCCCGCGCGTACGGCTCGACCGGTGGATACATGCCACACCCCTCCCACGACGGATCCGACAGCGCGCCCACCCTACGACCCGCCCGCCGCGCCGACGGGTGGGCACCCCGAGCCGGTAAGCAACGGATAGCCTTCCGGGCATGACTATGCGCCCGATCCGGATCATCGGCGACCCCGTGCTGCGCACCCCCAGCGAGCCGATCACCAGCTTCGACGCCGAGCTGCGCACCCTCGTGCAGGACCTGATGGACACCCTGCTCGGCGCACCCGGGCGCGCCGGCGTCGCCGCCCCGCAGATCGGCGTCAACGCCCAGGTGTTCGTCTACCAGGCCGACGGCCACCGCGGCCACATGGTCAACCCCACCCTAAAGTTGTCCGAGGAACTCCAGGACGACGACGAGGGCTGCCTGTCCATCCCCGGGCTCTACTTCCCGACCCCCCGGGCGCTGCACGCCACCGCCCACGGCGTCGACCAGCACGGCGAACCGCTCACCGTCACCGGCACCGGCTTCCTCGCCCGCGCCCTGCAACACGAGACCGACCACCTGCGCGGCCGCCTCTACGTCGACACGCTGCGCGGCGACACCCGCCGCCGCGCGCTGCGCGAGATCCGCGCCGGCCGGTTCGACTCACCCAGCCGCGCCCGCTGACCCAGCCGCCGGTCCGGTCAGCCGGGTCAACGCGCACTCGGTGAACCCGGCGACCGCGGTGAACCCCAACCGCTCGTACAACCGCACCGCCGCGGCGTTGTCCGCCCGCACGTTGAGCGTCACGTGATCCACCGACGCCAGCAGCCGCGCGCACAACGCCGCCACCACACCCGCCCCCAGACCACGCCCCCGCACGTCCGGATGCGTCGTCACATTCCCCAACGCCGCCACCCGCCACCGCGGCGACCACACGTGCACCCCGGCCACCGCCACCAACCGGCCCCGCTCCCGCACCCCCACGTACTGGCCGGTGTCCAGCATCCGCGGATCGAACCAGTTCCCCGGATACGCCACCGCGTACAACTCCCGCAACTCCGCCAGATCAACCCGACCCAACGGCTCACCCACCGCCGGCACCGCCGCCGCACGCGGAGGATCCGTCCACGCCATCCGCAGGTGCGCCGCCGCGTCCGACACCGCGTACCACCGCGACACCGTCGCCTCCAGGCCGGGGGACAGGTGCGCCCACAACCGCGCCGGCAGCACCGGCGCCGCCTCCACCAGCAACCCCGACAACGCCGCCACCCGCTCCGGCGCCGCGAACGCCAACAACGTCGGCAACTCCACCCCGTGGTACAGCAACACCACCTCGTCACCACGACGGAACCACGACGTGTACGGCCAGAAGAAATCGTCCAGATCACCCAACTGGTACGCGTGCAACACCGGATCCCGACCCAGCAACCCGGCCAACACCGCCCGGTCGTGCTCCGCCCGCACCGCCATCACCGCACCGCCGTCCACTGGTCGTAACCCAGCCGCGCCACCAACGCCAGCACCACCACCAGCAGCACCACCCGCACGAACCCGGCGCCACGCCGCAACGCCATCCGCGCGCCCACCATCGCCCCCGCCACGTTGCACACCGCCATCGCCGCACCCAACAACCACCACACGTGCCCGGTCACCCCGAACACCACCAGCGCCCCCAGGTTCGTCCCCGCGTTGACCACCTTCGCCATCGCCGACCCGTGCAGGAAATCCGCACCCACCAGCGCGGTGAACGCCAACACCAGGAACGTGCCCGTACCCGGACCGATCAACCCGTCGTACAACGCGATGCCCACCCCGGCCACCGCCACCGCCGCCACCACCCGCCCACGGGTCCGCCGCGCCGGCGACGCCACCACCCCCAACCGCGGCCGGGTCAGCACGAACACCGCCACCGACACCAACACCACCAGCACCACCGGCCGGTACGCCTTCGCCGGCACCAACCCCGCCAACGCCGCACCCAACCCCGCCGTCACCACCGCCAGCCCCGCCGCCGGACCCGCCACCGCCCAGTCCAGCTTCGTCCGCCGCGCGTACGTCACCGCCGCCGTCGACGTCCCGAAGATCGCCGCCAGCTTGTTCGTCCCCAACGCCGTGGCCACCGGCAGCCCCGGCGCCGCCACCAACAACGCCGGCAACAACAACAGCCCACCGCCGCCCACCACCGCGTCCACCCACCCGGCCAGCGCGGCAGCGCCCAACAACGTCGTCAGCGACACGGCATCCACGGCCGCATTCTTCCCACCCCGCCACCGGCGACGAGACCCCCTGTGGCCAGCCTCACCGGCCCCGACGCCGCCGCAACCACATCCCCACCGACGCCACCGCCACGAACACCAGCATCGAACAGCACAGCAGCTTCAGCACCCGGCAAGCCTGCCACGGCGACGTAGGGTGTGCAGGTGCGCCTGGCCACCTTCAACCTGCTGCACGGCCGTTCCCTCACCGACGGGCTCGTCGACCCGGACCGGCTCACCGCCGCCGTCACCGCCCTCGACGCCGACGTCCTCGCCCTGCAGGAGGTCGACCGCGACCAGAGCCGCAGCGGCAAACTCGACCTCACCGCCCTCGCCGCCCGCGCCCTGCACGCCGAACACCACCGCTTCGCCGCCGCCGTCGTCGGCACCCCCGGCGAACAGTTCCGCCCCCTCACCCACGACGACGACGGCCACGGCGAACCCCTCTACGGCATCGGCCTGATCAGCCGCCACCCCGTCCGCTCCTGGCAGGTCACCCGACTGCGCGCCGCACCCGTACGCTCACCCATCTACGTACCCGGCCCCGGCGGCGGACTCGTCCTGCTCCGCGACGAACCCCGCGTCGTGCTCGCCGCAGTCCTCGACACCCCCCACGGCCCGCTCACCGTCGCCGCCACCCACCTGTCCTTCGTCCCCGGCTGGAACGTGTGGCAACTGCGCCGCGTCGTGCGCGCCCTGCGCGCCCTGCCCGCACCCCGGATCCTGCTCGGCGACCTCAACCTGCCCGCCGGACCCGCCGCCGCCCTGTCCCGCTGGCGACCCCTGGCCCGCCGCCCCACCTACCCGGCCGGGCAACCCCGCGTCCAACTCGACCACATCCTCGCCGACCGGCAGCACCTCGACCGGCTCCCACCGGTCACCGCCGTCGACACCCCCCTGGCCACCATCTCCGACCACCGGCCTCTCGTCGTCGACCTCGGCTGACCTAGCCGGTCTGCCGCGCCGCCGCCCGCACCGCGTTGCGGAACAACATCGCCACCGTCGTCGGACCCACCCCACCGACGCGCGGCGTGATCGCCCCCGCCACCTCGGCACACGACTCGTCCACGTCCGGCAGCAACCGCCGCCCCTCGTAGCGCACCCCACCACCGACCACCACCGCACCCGGACGCACATGCTCCGGCCGCACGATCCCTGGCACCCCCGCCGCCGCCACCAGGATCTCCGCCCGCCGCGTGTACCGCGGCCAGTCCGCCACCCCCGTGTGCACCACCGTCACCGCCGCGTTCGCCGTCGGCCGCTTCTGCGCCAACAACATCGCCAACGGCCGACCCAACGTCGCACCCCGACCCAGCACCACCACCTCCCGGCCCGCCACCGGCACCCCGTGAAACGCCAACAACGCCTCGATCCCCGCCGGCGTACACGGCAACGGACCCGGCAACCCCAACGCCAACCGGCCCATGTTCACCGGATGCATCCCGTCCACGTCCTTGTCCGGGTCCAGCTCCGCCAACGCCCGGTCGTAGTCCAGGTGCCCCGGGATCGGATGCTGCACCAACACCCCGTGCACACCCTTGTCCGCGTTGAAGTCCGCCAGCACCGCGTGCAGATCCGCCTGCGACGCCGACGCCGGCAGATGCACGTGCGGCGACACGAAACCCAACTCCGCCGCCTGCCGAGACTTGATCCGGATGTAACCCGCGCTCGCGTCGTCGTCACCCACCAGCACCGTCGCCAACGCCGGCGTCACCCCCGCCGCACGCAGCTCCGCCACCGACGCGGCGACCTCCGCCAACACCCGCTCCGCCACCGGCCCACCCGGCAACAACCGCGCAGAAGACATACGACACCCCGCCCGCGGAGGCCCAGGCGGTCGACCCCCGCGACGAGCTCCCCGATGGTCAACCCATCCCCGTGCCGCCAGTCGCGTCCCCCTCACCCTGCCACAGCACGCGCCGCGACCGCATCCACCACCGCCTGCCACCCCGGCAACGCCGCCAGCAGCGCATCCGCCCGCCGCCGCCGATCCGCCGCCGACGCCACCCCGAGATCCGCCAACACCGCCGCGAACGCCGGCCGCAACGCCCGCTCCCGCCGCGGCGCCACCGACCCCAACACCGCATGACACCGCGCGTACGTCACCAGCACCCAGAACATGGCCTCCCGGTGCCGCCCCGCCGCCACCAGCTCCGCCGCCCCGTCGAACACCACCGGCCGCCCCGCCGCACCCAGATCCGCGCCGAACACGAACCCCGCCCGCGGCAGGCGCGCCACCTCGTCGAACACCACCGCCAACCCGGCCAGGTGCTCCCGCACCCGCCCCGCGCCCACCCCACCGCCGTCCAGCGTCGTCAACAACTCCGGATACCTCCCGGCGAAACCGAACCGCTCCAACACCTCCGCCGCCCGCACGTACCGCCGCCGCACCGTCGGATCCACCAACCCCGCCACCGCCGGCCACACCGCCACCAGCGACGTCGGGAACACCCACGCCAATACCTGCTCCGCCAGCGGCGCCTCCGCGTCCAGCACCCGCAACCCGACCTCGACCCGCCGCCGCACCCCGGCACACCGCCGCCGCACCCACACCGGATCCGCGAACCCTGCAGCCACCCGCCGCCCGATCACCGCCAACCGACCCGACGGGTCCGCGATCAACCCGTCACCGCGGAACATCGGCGCGAACACCCACGACCCCAACACGTCCTCCTGGCCACCCAACTCTGCCCAGGTGACCGTGCCGACATCCAGCAGCACCCCCCGGTGGGTGAGCTTGCCCAGCTTCGTCGCGGGGGAGTCACGCACCAGCACCACGTCCACGTCCGACCACGCCGGCAGCTCCGCGTCCTCCGGCATCCCCAGCGTCGACCCGCTGAACACCGCACCCCGCACCGACGGATCCACGCGCATCCGCTCCCGCACCCAGCGGACCGCCACCGCCCGCGCCGCACCCACCCGCACCGACCCGATCCTGCCAGCGTCCGATCCACCGGACCATCGACGTGACACCGCGTCGCGCGACCGCTCGGTGAAAGGGCACCCCACAACGCGATATACCGCTGAGTCATAAATATGACCCAGCGGTATATCGCCAAGAAGGGGACACTGCCCCGACGCCCGACGCCCGACGCCCGACGCCCGACGCCCGACGCCCGACGCCCGACGCCCGACGCCCGACGCCCGGTCAGCTCCGTGTCGTCAGCCCGGACAACGCCCGGTTGGTGCGGTTCGCCGCCACCGCCGCCCGCTGCTGACCCGCCGTCACCTCGATGTACGTCTGCGACGACGCCAACGAGGCGTGCCCCAGCAGCCGCATGATCTCCGCCGCGCTCGCCCCGTCCTCGGCCAACCGCGTGGCGAACGTGTGCCGCAACGCGTGCAACCGCGCCCCCCGCGGCACCCGGTCCCCGATGCCCGCCCGCCGGTAACACGACTCCACCAGATACTGCAGGCCGCCCCGGCGCAACGGCTCACCCTGCCGGTCCACCAGCAACGGCCCGTCCGGACGCACGCTGCGGGCGCCGAACCGGAACCGACGACTGTCCAGGTAGCCGACCAGCACCCGGTCCACCCCCGCCTCGATCGGCACCGTGCGGGGCCGCCCACCCTTGCCCGCCACGTCCACCCGACGCTCACCGGCGCGGCCCGCCACCGACGACACCCGCAACGCCAACAGCTCCGACAGACGCAACCCCGCGCACAGCGCCAGCGCCAGCACCGCAAGGTCCCGCTCCGGCCACGGATCGCGCTGCCGGCCCTCCGCGCGCGCCACCGCCGCCAGCAGCTCCTCCGGCGTGTCCTCGCCCCGCAGCGGCTTCGGCCGGGGGAGCGGCGTGCGGGGCCGCCCCACCGCCGGCATGGGGTTCCCGGGCACGACACCCTCGGCCACGAGGAACGTGAAGAAGCTGTTCCAGGTGGACCAGGCACGGTGGACGGACGCGGCGGCGCGGGGAGCGGCGAAACGCGCGAACGCCGCCCGCATCACGCGGGGGGACAGGGCGGTCACCGGGAGCCGGTTCAGGGGGAGGGGAGTGCCGCCGTCGTCGGCCGCCACCAGGGCCGTCACCGTGGTCAGGTCCCGGCGGTAGGCGGCCAGGGTGTGGGGGGAGGGCTTTCGGGTTGCCCGCGCGGTCAGGAACTCCTCGATCAACACCTCGACCATTTCGTCCACTTTGTCGTGCATAAGGGATATTATGCACGATTCTCGCGTTCCCGCCAGCAGGCGTTCCCGGGGGAGAGTGGACGGAAATGCCGTTGTGGACGCCCGGAGACTGGACCGCATGGTGGAGATCGACGCCGCGCTCGTCCGCACCCTCGTCGCCGCGCAGTTCCCGCAGTGGGCGCACCTGCCGGTCGCCGCCGTCGCGCGACAGGGGTGGGACAACCGGACCTTCCGTGTCGGCGGCGACCTGCTGGTCCGCCTGCCCAGCGCCGAGGGCTACGCGTCGGCAATCGCCAAGGAAGATCGCTGCCTGCCGATCCTGGCCGGCCGCCTGCCGCTGCCCGTACCCGAACCGGTAGCCACCGGCGCGCCGGCGCCGGCTACCCGTACCCGTGGTCGGTCCGCCGCTGGCTGCCCGGCGACACCCTGGCCGCCGCCGACGACGTCGACCGCACGGCCGTCGCGCGCGGGCTCGGCGCCCTGCTGGCCGCGTTGCGGCGGGTCCCGACGGCCGGCGGGCCGGCCGCGGGACGGCACTCCGCGTTCCGCGGGTGCCACCCGAGCGTGTACGGCGACGACGTCGAGCAGGCCCTGGAGCGCCTCGGTGACCGGGTGGACGGCGACGCCTGCCGCGAGGTGTGGGCGCGCGCGCTGACCTCGGCCTGGCCGGGCGCGCCGGTGTGGTTCCACGGTGACGTCTCGGCGGGCAACCTGTTGGTCGTGGACGGGCGGCTCGCTGCCGTGATCGATTTCGGCACGTGCGGGGTGGGTGATCCGGCGTGCGATCTGGTGCCGGCGTGGACGTGGTGCGTCGGCGCCGAACGCGCGGTGTTCCGCGACGCGGTCGCTCTGGACGCCGACAGTTGGCGTCGGGCCCGTGGGTGGGCGTTGTGGAAGGCGCTGATCTCGGTCGCGTACGGCGGCGAGGCTCCGGAGGAGCCGTTGCGGGTGGTGGCGGAGGTCCTCGCCGATCCGGTGGTGTGAACGGGCGCGGGGAGGCCCCCGATCCGCCTTACTTGACATAATGTAGATTATCGAATCGAGCGGTACGGGGCGGCGGTGTCGGTGCCGGACACCGCCGCCCCCGCGTACGCCGGGTCAGGACCCGACGTAGTCGGCGAGGTGTTCGCCGGTGAGCGTCGACCGGGCGGCCACCAACTCGGCCGGCGTGCCCTCGAAGACGATCCGGCCGCCGTCGTGGCCGGCGCCCGGGCCGAGGTCGATGATCCAGTCGGCGTGCGCCATGACGGCCTGGTGGTGCTCGATCACGATGACGGACTTCCCGGCGTCGACGAGCCGGTCGAGCAGGCCGAGCATCTGGGCGACGTCGGCCAGGTGCAGGCCGGTGGTCGGTTCGTCGAGGACGTAGACGCCGCCCTTGTCCCCCATCCGGGTGGCGAGCTTGAGCCGCTGCCGCTCCCCTCCGGACAGCGTGGTGAGGGGCTGACCGAGCGTGAGGTAGCCGAGGCCGACGTCGGCGAGCCGGTCGAGGATGATGTGGGCGGCCGGCGTGCGGGCCTCGCCTTCGCTGAAGACCGTCTCGGCCTCGTCGACGGACATGGCGAGGACCTCGCTGATGTCGCGGCCACCGAGGTGGTATTCGAGGACGGCCGGCTGGAAGCGCTTGCCCTCGCAGTCCTCGCAGGTGCTGGCGACGCCGGCCATCATGCCGAGGTCGGTGTAGATGACGCCGGCGCCGTTGCAGGTCGGGCAGGCGCCCTCGGAGTTGGCGCTGAACAGGGCGGGCTTGACGCCGTTGGCCCTGGCGAAGGCCTTGCGGATGGGGTCGAGCAGGCCGGTGTAGGTGGCCGGGTTGCTGCGGCGGGAGCCACGGATGGCGGTCTGGTCGACGCTGACGACGTCCTCGCGCTTGGCCAGGGAGCCGTGGATGAGGCTGCTCTTGCCGGAGCCGGCGACGCCGGTGACGACGACCAGGACGCCGAGGGGGACGTCGACGTCGACATCGCGCAGGTTGTGGGTGCGGGCACCGCGGATCGGCAGGGCGCCGGTGGGCGTACGCGGCTTGTCCTTGAGGGTGGCGCGGTCGTCGAGGTGGCGGCCGGTGGTGGTGTCGCTGGCGCGCAGGCCGGCGACCGTGCCCTCGTAGCAGATGGTGCCGCCGGCGGTGCCGGCGCCGGGACCGAGGTCGACGACGTGGTCGGCGATGGCGATGGTCTCGGGTTTGTGTTCGACGACCAGGACGGTGTTGCCCTTGTCGCGCAGTTGCAGCAGGAGGTTGTTCATGCGGGCGATGTCGTGCGGGTGCAGGCCGATGGTGGGTTCGTCGAAGACGTACGTGACGTCGGTGAGGGACGAGCCGAGGTGGCGGATCATCTTGGTGCGCTGCGCCTCGCCGCCGGAGAGGGTGCCGGCGGGCCGGTCGAGGCTGAGGTAGCCGAGGCCGATCTCGACGAACGAGTCGAGGGTGTCCCCCAGCGCCTTGAGCAGCGGGCCGACGGAGGGTTCGCGCAGGTCGCGTACCCAGCCGGCGAGGTCGCTGATCTGCATGGCGCAGGCGTCGGCGATGTTGATGCCCTTGATCTTCGAGGAGCGGGCTTCGGGGGCCAGCCGGGTGCCGTCGCAGTCGGGGCAGGTGGTGAACGTGACGGCGCGTTCGACGAAGGCGCGGATGTGGGGCTGCATGGCGTCGACGTCCTTGGCGAGCATCGACTTGCTGATGGCCGGGATGAGGCCGGTGTAGGTGACGTTGATGCCGTCGACCTTGATCTTGGTGGGCTCCTTGTGGAGCAGGTCGTCCAGTTCGCGCTTGGTGTAGTCGCGGATGGGCTTGTCGGGGTCGAACAGGCCGCTGGAGCGGAAGATGCGGCCGTACCAGCCGTCCATGCTGTAGCCGGGGATGGTGATGGCGCCTTCGTTGAGGGACAGCTTCTCGTCGTAGAGGACGGTGTGGTCGAAGTCGGTGACGGCGCCGCGGCCCTCGCAGCGGGGGCACATGCCGCCGAGCCGGTGGAAGGTGCCCTTCTTGGTCTGTGTCTTGCCGGGGCCGCGGTCGACGGTGATGGCGCCCGCGGCGCGGACGGACGGGACGTTGAACGAGTAGGCGTTGGGTGGGCCGATGTGGGGGTTGCCGAGGCGGCTGAACAGGATGCGTAGCATCGCGTTGACGTCGGTGGCGGTGCCGACGGTGGAGCGCGGGTCGGCGCCCATGCGTTCCTGGTCGACGATGATGGCGGTGGTGAGGCCTTCGAGGATGTCGACCTCGGGTCGGGACAGGGTGGGCATGAAGCCCTGGACGAAGGCGCTGTAGGTCTCGTTGATGAGTCGTTGGGACTCGGCGGCGATGGTGCCGAAGACCAGGGAGCTCTTGCCGGAGCCGGAGACGCCGGTGAAGACGGTGAGGCGGCGTTTGGGGAGGTCGACGTCGACGTTGCGCAGGTTGTTCTCGCGTGCGCCGTGGACGCGGATGACGTCGTGGCTGTCGGCGGTGGCCGTGGTCATGGTGTCTCCGTCCGGTCGTGCGGGGTGTCAGTCGAGCCAGGCGCCGTCGCGCATGAGCGTGCGGTCGGTCATCTCGTTCACCTCGCGCCAGGCCTGGATGCGGCGGGGTCGGATGCGGTACCAGTGGTAGGGCTCGGTCAGGGTACGGGGGTCGAAGCCGGTGCGGGTGGCGAAGCGGTCGCCGCGGTCGGTGGGTAGGGCGTGGATGTCGAGGGTTTCGACGTCGCCGTCGATCATGACGACGTCGCGGGTGTGGCCGAGGCCGACGCGGGCGCGGCCGGTGGCGAGGTTGCGGCCGGTGGGGCTGTGCGCGGCGGTGGCCAGCAGCAGGGTGTGGCCGTCCCAGTCGAAGGACAGGGGCACGAGGTGGGGGGTGCCGTCGGGGTCGGCGCTGGCGACCCAGCAGTCGATGTCGTGGTCGAGCCGGTGGGTGGTGTCCTGGCGGCGTCGGGCGCGGGTGCGGGGGCGTCGGTCATCGGGTGGGTTCAGCGCCGCTCGTTGATGCGGATGAGGTTGCCGGTGGGGTCGCGGAAGGCGCAGTCGCGGACGCCGTAGGGCTGTTCGGTGGGTTCCTGGACGACGTCGGCGCCGCTGGCCTGGAGGCGGTCGAACAGGCCGTCGAGGTCGTCGGTGGCGAGGGTGAGGGCGCCGTAGCTGCCCTTGGCGATGAGTTCGTGGATGGTGCGGCGTTCGTCGTCGGTGATGCCGGGGTCGACGGCCGGGGGGTGCAGGACGATGCCGGTCTCGGGCTGTTCGGGCGGGCCGACGGTGAGCCAGCGCATGGTGTCGCCCTGGCCGACGTCGTTGCGCAGGTCGAAGCCGAGGGTGTCGCGGTAGAAGGCGATGGCGGCGTCGGCGTCGGTGTGCGGCAGGAAGGCGTAGTGGATGGTGATCGTCATGGTGGTCACGCTAGTGGGGGCGTGCCGGTGCGGGCTTCTCGATTCCTGATCGGTCGGGTGGCTTGTTTGGTCAGGCACGGGGGTGGTTCGGCGGCGCCGGGTGTGTGGCGGGCGCGGTAGACGCTGGGTGGTTCGCCGACGAGTTCGGTGAAGCGGGTGCTGAAGGTGCCGAGGGACTGGCAGCCGACGGCGAAGCAGACATCGGTGACGGTGAGGTCGCCGCGGCGCAGCAGGGCCATGGCGCGTTCGATGCGGCGGGTCATGAGGTAGGCGTAGGGGGATTCGCCGTAGGTCTGGCGGAACTGGCGGCTGAGGTGGCCGGCGGACATGTGCACGCCGCGGGCGAGGGCTTCGACGTCGAGGGGGTGGGCGTATTCGCGGTCGATGCGGTCGCGGACGCGGCGCAGCCGGGTGAGGTCGCGTAGTCGTTGGGCGAACGCGGGGTCGTCGGTGGCCGGGTGGTGGGCGTGCACCTGTGCATCTTCCCTGCTCGGCGGCGGGGTCGTCCACCTGTTCGGTCAGGGCGGCGTGTCGGTCGACCCGGTGGCCCAGGCGGTCCAGGCGTCGCGCCAGGCCTGGTCTGCGGCGGCGCGTCGGTGGAGGTCGGCCGTGGGGTCCGGCACCAGTCGTTGGTGGTGTCGCCAGGCTCGGTGGGCTGGGCCGCTGGGTAGGTCGTCGGCGAGGCCGGTGACGTGCAGGAGGGTTTCGGTGATGGCGCGTTCGCGTAGCCGGGGTGAGGTGTCGAACCAGTCGGCGTGCCCGGCGAGCGTGGTGAGGTGGGCGATCGCGTCGGACACCGCACGGTTGGCCGCCGGTTCGCTCTGGTCGGTCAGTTCCTGCTGGCGGCGCACGGCGGCGCGCCAGAGGCCGGACCAGTGGGCCGGCAGTTCGGGGTGTGCTCCCCCGCCGGCGATCCAGGCCAGGGTTTGGCGGCGGTGGGTCAGGGCGGCGTCGATCAGCGCCCGGTGCGGTTCCCGGGCGAGGTCCTGCGGCACGGGCGGTGGGGGTGGCTGCGGGAGTGGGTCGGGTCGACGCCATGTGCGGTCGAGCAGGGGTGCCGGGTCGGCGACGAGGCGGAGCTGGATGGTGGCCGCGGGCCAGTCGCTGGTCACGACCGTGATCTCGGCGTCGATCTGGGCGTCGGCGCAGCGGGTCGCCGTCCACCGGTCGCCGGCTCGCACGGTGCGTCCGGTGACGGGTCGGCCGTCGAGGTGCATCGTGGCGTCGTCCTCGGTCCATTCGACGTCGGACAGGTGTGCGCCGGCCATGCGCATCGCGTGTTCCAGTCGGTGGCGGAGGGGGTCGTCCCGGTTGTCGGTGCGGCGCGCGGTGTCGACGGTTGCCCACGGGCCGGTCGTCGCGTCGCCGTGCGCGACCCGTACGTGGGTGATCGTGCCGTCGGTGGATTCGAGTCCGGCGAACCGCGCGGTGGTGGGCAGGCCGGGGCCGGTGAGCGCGACGACGGGCAGGCCGCTGTCGCGCAGTTCACGGCGCAGGTGCTCGGTCTGTCGTGCGAGGCGCTCGTCGACGTGGGCTCTCGGGTCGTGTTCCACCGCGACCTCCTCCTCCGCGCGGGGTTTCCGGCTGCGACGGTACTCGCGCGGGTCGCCGCCCGGTCGCGTCAGGCATGTTTGCGCGGCCGGGCGGCGGTGTCGGTCGCGGTCAGGTGATGGTCGTGGACGTGGTCGGCGAGTAGGAGTAGCAGAGCCAGCCGGCTTCGGTGATGGTGAAGCTGCCCCAGGTGACGGTGGCGTTGGCCCAGCCGCGGGTCAGGTTCAGGGTGCGGGCGCTGGCGGCCCAGGACAGGCCGAGGCCGGAGTAGTAGCCGTCGTACTCGTCGTAGTTCTGGGTGGAGTGGCCGCCGTTGTCGCTGATGTCGACGTGCCAGTGGATGTCCCATGGGCCGCCCGAGGCCTGGACGAGGGTCATGCCCGTCGTCAGTGTCGCCCGGCCGCCGCCTCTGGGGTCGAGGCCGACCCATGAGCTGCCGCACTCGCCGGTTGCCGCGCCGTAGCTGTTGGCGGACATCGAGCTGCCCGGCTTGAGGACACCGTGCTCGGGCACGTAGCGCCCTTCGGTCGCTGCCGTTGCCTTGTCGGCCGGCACCGACGCCTGGGAGCCGTCGGGCAGCGTCACGACCCGGTAGCCGTGCGCCTCGGCGACCTTCGCGTCGAAGCCCACCAGGCCCATGCCGAGACGGTCGGTCTTGGCGACGGCGCCGGGTGGTGCGGCTGCCGCGGCAGCCGGGGTCGTGAGGGCCGGGACACCTGCCGTGGCGAGTGCGAGAGCGAGCAGCGCTGATGCGGACAGTCGGGTGCGTCGTCTGTTCCTGGTGGTCATTCCTTCTCCCCGTGTGAGTGACGTCCCCCGAGCCTATTCGAGAGGCATCAATATTTATAGAGAAGGATGGGTCTGTTTCGAGTTAGCTGGTCAGCGCAGTCGGCGGGCGGTGAAGCGGGTGGGTGGGTCGGCGATGGCGTCCTGGGCGGCGACGAGTTGCAGTTCGCGGGTGCCGGCGGCGAGGGTGGCCTCGAGTATCGCGAAGATCGAGTTGGTGGTGCGTTCGAGCGCGGTCTGGGGTGAGCCGGTGGTGGCGAGGTGGGCCAGGTAGAGGGCCGCGGTGACGTCGCCGCCGCCGTTGGGGCTGATCGGCAGCAGCGGGGTGGTGACCGCCCACGCGCCGGTGTCGGAGACGGCGACGACGTCGAGGTGGTCGGCGGGCAGGTCGCCGTGCAGGACGCTGGTGACCAGGACGTGGCGGGGGCCGGTGGCGCGGACGGTGTCGACGGCGGCGAGCAGGTCGTCGAGGGTGTCGGTGGCGCGGCCGGCGAGGAACTCCAGCTCGAACTGGTTGGGGGTGACGATGTCGGCGCGGGGGACGACGGTGTCGCGGAGGTATTCGGGGATGCCGGGGCGGACGAACATGCCGCGGCCCACGTCGCCCATGACCGGGTCGCAGCAGTAGAGGGCGTCGGGGTTGGCGGCCTTGACCTGGGCGACCGCGTCGAGGATGACCGCGCCGACGGCCGGGTCGCCCTGGTAGCCGGAGAGCACGGCGTCGGCGGTGCCGAGGACGCCGCGGTCGGCGATGCCGGCGATGACGTCGGCGACGTCGGTGGGGGCGAGCAGGGGGCCGCGCCAGGCGCCGTAGCCGGTGTGGTTGGAGAAGTGCACGGTCAGTACCGGCCAGACCTCGTGGCGGAGGCGTTGCAGTGGGAACACGGCGGCGGAGTTGCCGACGTGGCCGTAGGCGACCGACGACTGGATGGACAGGATCTTCACCCGCTCATCGTCGCATCCGGCGCCGGTGGTGACCGTTCGGCTCAGGGTTTCGACCGTCGGGCGCGGGGCGGGTTTGGGCGCAGCGTGCGGCGGGGGCATGAAGCGAGGTGTTCTCGTCATCCGGACGGAGGAAGCACTGATGCTTTCCGCACTCGATCGTCGGCACACCGTCGCGCCACCGGGTTACAGCCGTTGGCTGATCCCCCCGGCGGCGTTGGCGATCCATCTCTGCATCGGGCAGGTCTACGCGACCAGCGTGTACAAGAACTCTCTGATCGCGCACTTCGACACCGGGCAGACGGCGATCGGGGTGATCTTCAGCATCGCGATCGTGATGTTGGGGTTGTCGGCCGCGGTGGCCGGTACGTGGGTGGAGGCGAACGGGCCGCGTAAGGCGATGTTCGTCTCGGCGTGTTTCTGGGCGGCCGGGTTCCTGGTGGGCGCGTTGGGGATCGCGACGTCGCAGCTGTGGCTGCTGTACCTGGGGTACGGGGTGCTGGGCGGGATCGGTCTGGGGATCGGCTACATCTCCCCCGTCTCCACGTTGATCAAGTGGTTCCCGGACCGGCCGGGTCTGGCGACCGGTCTGGCGATCATGGGGTTCGGTGGTGGGGCGATGGTGGCCTCTCCCCTGTCCCGGCAGCTGCTGTCGTTCTTCGACTCCGGGTACGACCCGTCGAACAGCGGTTCGACGGCGTCGGGGTCGGCGTTGGTGTGGTTGTTCGTCACCCTCGGCGTCGGCTACTTCGTGATCATGATGTTCGGGGTGTTCAACGTGCGGGTACCGGCGCCGGACTGGCGTCCGGCCGGCTTCGACCCGGCCAGGGTGGCGGCGAAGCCACTGGTGACCACCGCGAACGTGTCGGCGGCGAACGCGGTGAAGACCCGTTCGTTCTGGCTGCTGTGGGTGGTGCTGTTCTGCAACGTGACCGCCGGGATCGGCATCCTGGAGCAGGCCAGCCCGATGATCCAGGACTTCTTCCGCGAGGGTGGCACGTCGGCGGTGTCGGTGGCGGCGGCCGGCGGGTTCGTGGGGCTGCTGTCGTTGTTCAACATGGCCGGCCGGTTCGTCTGGTCCTCGACCTCGGACGTGATCGGCCGCAAGCCGATCTACATGGTGTACCTGGGTGTGGGCATGGTGCTGTACCTGCTGCTGGCGCTGGTGGGGCAGAGCGCGACGGCGTTGTTCGTGCTGCTGGCGTGCGTGATCCTGTCGTTCTACGGCGGTGGGTTCGCCACCGTGCCGGCGTACCTGCGGGACCTGTTCGGCACGTTCGAGGTGGGCGCGATCCACGGTCGGCTGCTGACCGCGTGGTCGGCGGCGGGGGTGGCGGGTCCGCTGATCGTCAACGCGTTCCTCGACGCGCAGGGCGAGCCGGGCACGTTGACCGCGGCGGCGTACCGGCCGGCGCTGTTCACGATGGTCGGGGTGCTGGCGGTGGGGTTGGTGGCGAACCTGCTGATCCGGCCGGTGCCGCAGCGGTTCCACGAGCCGGCGTCGGGCCGGGAGGAGAGGGCGGACGAGCGGCCGGTGGCGGCGGAGAGGAGCGGGTCGTGAACGAGCGGGTCGGTGGCGGGCAGCGGGTCCGCCTGGTGGTGTCGTGGCTGGTGGTGTCGGTGCTGTTGGGTTACGGCGTGGTGCAGACGCTGATCACGGCGGCGAAGCTGTTCACGCAGTGAGGGTCGGCGGCGGCCCGGGTCTCCCCCGGGCCGCCGCGCCGCTCAGAGGCCGCCGGCCACGCGCAGGACGGCGCCGGTGGTGTACGAGGCGTCGGGGCCGAGCAGGTGGGCGATGGCGCCGGCGACCTCGTCGGGTTCCCCGGCGCGGCCCAGCGGAATCCGGCCGGCGGCGGTGTCGGGTCGGTCCGGCACGCCGGAGCGGGCGTGGATGTCGGTGCGGATGATGCCGGGCGCGACCGCGTTGACCCGGATGCCCCGCGGGGCGAGTTCCTTGGCCAGCCCGACGGTGAGGGTGTCGGTGGCGGCCTTCACGGCGGCGTAGTGGATGTACTCGCCGGGGCTGCCGAGGGTGGCGGCGGCGGAGGAGACGTTGACGATCGCGCCGCCGGCGCTCATCCGGCGGGCCGCCTGCTGGGCGCACAGGACGTACCCGATGAGGTTGACGTCGACGACCTCGCGCAGGTCCTCGGCGCGCAGGTCGGTGAACGGGCCGATCGGGCTGGTGACGCCGGCGTTGTTGACCAGGCCGGTGAGCAGGCCGAGCTGGTCGGCGGCGGCGAACAGCCGACTCACCTGCTCGGGGTCGCAGGTGTCGGCGGCGACGGTGACGGCGCGGCGTCCGGCCGCGCGCACGTCGGCCGCCACGGCCGCGGCGGCGCTGTGGTCGGCGCGGTAGCCGAGGACCAGGTCATGGCCGTCGGCGGCGAGCCGGCGGGCGGTGGCGGCGCCGATGCCCCGGCCACCGCCGGTGATGATGGTGACGGATGTCAATGGGTTCTCCCCTGCCCCGTGGGTGGGGGCGACGTTACCGTGGGCGGGAGCGCCGCGGGCGGAGAGGACGGTCACATGGGGCGGGCGTTGGTGCTGGGCGGCGGCGGGGTGACCGGGGTGGCCTGGGAGTTGGGGCTGCTGGCCGGGTTGGCCGAGCGGGGTCTGGCGCTGGACGAGGCGGACCTGGTGGTGGGCACGTCGGCCGGTTCGGTGGTCGGGGCGCAGGTGTGCTCGCGGGTGCCGCTCGCCGAGCTGTACGCGGCGCAGCTGCGGCCGCCGCGCGACGAGGTGCCGGCGCGGCTCGGGCTGGGCGTGCTGGCGCGGTGGGCGTGGGCCGGCGCGCGGGGTCGGGACGCGGCGCGGGCCCGGGCGCGGGTGGGTGCGTTGGCGTTGGCGGCGCGTACCCCGTCGGAGGAGTCGCGGCGGGCGGTGATCGCGGCGCGGTTGCCGTCGTCGGAGTGGCCGGCGGCGCGGCTGCTGGTCACCGCGGTGGAGGCGGCGTCGGGTGAGTTCGTGGTGTTCGACGCGGACAGCGGGGTGCCGCTGGTGGACGCGGTCGGCGCGAGTTGCGCGGTGCCGGGGGTGTGGCCGCCGGTGACCGTCGGTGGCCGGCGTTACGTCGACGGCGGTGTCCGTTCGCCGGTGAACGCGGATCTGGCGGCCGGGTGCGGGCAGGTGGTGGTGCTGGCGCCGACGACTGCCGCGGTGGGGCCGATGCCGCGGTTGGCGGCGCAGGTGGTGGCGTTGCGCAAGGCGGGGGCGCGGGTGGCGGTGGTGTCGCCGGACCGGGCGGCGCGCACGGCGATCGGTCGTAACGTGCTGGACCCGGCGCGGCGGGCGGCGTCGGCGCGGGCCGGGTTCGCGCAGGCCGAGGCGGTGGCGCACGAGGTGGGCGCGGTGTGGCGCTGACCGGGGGCACCGAGCACGACGCGGCCTGACCGGCCGCGCCGCTGCCACCGGCGGTGTCAGGAGGCACCGGTCAGGCGGGCCAGGCGTCGGTTGAGGTAGCGCTGTTCGGGCAGGCTTCCGGACAGCCGCGCCGCCAACCGGTAGTGGTCGGCTGCGGCCCGCGGATCGCCGTCGAGTTCCAGCAGGTGGGCGCGGACGGCGTGCAGCCGGTGGTGGCCGCGCATCGCCGGGTCGGCCAGCAGCGGTTCGAGCAGCGCCAGCCCGAGGCCGGGGCCGTGCGCCATGGCCACGGCGACGGCCTGGTTGAGCGTGACGAACGGGCTGGGAGCGACCCGGCTCAGCATGTCGTAGAGGACGCTGATCTGCCGCCAGTCGGTGTCCGGGAAGGCCGGCGCCTCGGCGTGGACGGCCGCGATGGCCGCCTGGAGTTGGAAGCGGCCCACCGGGCCGTGGGGCAGGGCCCGACCGAGCAGCGTGACGCCCTCGTCGATGAGGTCGTGGCGCCAGCGGGAGCGGTCCTGGTCGGCCAGCGGCACGAGGTCCCCGGCGGCGTCGGTGCGGGCGGGCGACCGGGCGTGGGTGAGCAGCATCAGCGCCAGCGCGCCGGTGACCTCGTGGTGGTCGGGCAGCGCGGCGTGGACCTGCCGGGTGAGCCGGATCGCCTCCTCGGCGAGTTCCACGTCGACGAGTTGGTCGCCGGAGGTGCGGGTGTAGCCCTCGCTGAACACCAGGTGGCACACGTCCAGCACGGCGGCCACCCGGTCGGGCAGCGCGTGCGGCGGCGGCATGGTGAACCGGGCGCCCGCATCGCGCAGCGTCGCGCGGGCCCGGCTCAGCCGCTGGGTCATGGTCCGGGCCGGCACCAGGTAGGCGGCGGCGATCTGCTCCACGCGCAGCCCCGCCACCGCGCGCAGGGTCAGCGCGACCTGGGAAGGGCGGCTCAGCGCCGGGTGGCAGCAGAGGAACAGCAGCCGCAGCGTGTCGTCCGTGTCGGTGACGGGTGTGTCGTCGACCGCCGGCACGACACCGGCGTCGGGCTGCCGGGCCGCGTCGAGCCGTTCGCGGCGGGTGCGGGCCGTCTCGGCGCGCACCCGGTCGATCAGCCGTCGCGAGGCGACCCGGATGAGCCAGGCGCGGGGTTCGTCGGGGACACCGGTGAGCGGCCACCGGGCGGCTGCTGCCTCCGCCGCGTCCTGCAGGGCGTCCTCGCAGGCGTCGGGGTGCCCGTGGTGGCGCAGCAGCGCGGCGCGGACGTGCGGCGCCTCCCGGCGCCACACGTCCGCGAGCGCCACGACGTCACTGATCGGAGCCGCCCGGCCACATCGAGGGCCGCAGCTCGACGGTCTCCCCCGGGCCGGCGAACGTCGTGGCGACGGCCTCGGCGCGGGCCTGGTCCTCGACGTCGATGAGGAAGAAACCGGCGAGGTGTTCCTTGGCCTCGGAGTACGGGCCGTCGGTCGCCAGGGGTGCGCCGTCGCGCCACCGGTAGAGCCGGGCGGTGCGGGGGTCGGCGAGCGCCTCACCGACGACCAGCTCACCGTTGGCGTGCAGCTCGGTCATCACCTGCTCGAAGTCGGCGTTGAGCCGGTCGCGTACCTCGGCGGGCAGCTCCTGATGGGCGGCGAGGTAGTCGGAGGTGGGGTGGCCCCACGGCTCCGGGTTGGAATGGATCATGATCACGTACTTCACTGTTTGTCCTCCGCGTCGTGCGGCGGTGTCTCCCCGCCGCTCGCCCGGTACGACGGAGCGGGATCGCCGATGTCTACATATCCTCGCGTCATGAGTGACGCGGTGGGTGTCGGTGACCTGGTCGAGGATTTCACGCTGCCGGACGAGACGGGCACGCCACGGCGCCTGTCGGAGTTCCTGGCGGCCGGTCCGGTGGTGCTGTTCTTCTACCCGGCGGCGATGACGCGGGGCTGCACGGCGGAGAGCTGCCACTTCCGGGACCTGGCGGCGGAGTTCGCGGCGGTGGGCGCGTCCCGGGTCGGGATCAGCCGGGATCCGGTGGCGAAGCAGGCGGAGTTCTCCCGCCGGCACGGGTTCGACTATCCGCTGCTGTCGGACGTCGACGGCGAGGTGGCGCGGGCGTTCGGGGTGCGGCGGCGGTTGCCGCTGGGCGCGCTGAGCACCCGGCGGATGACGTTCGTCATCGGCGCCGACCGGCGGGTGCTGGCCGTGGTGCACAGCGAGCTGAGCATGAACGAGCACGCCGACGCGGCGCTGCGGGCCCTCGGGGGCTGATCATCGCGGTGTCGCAGCCGGCTGGTATCAAGGCTGCGTCAAACAGGTGTACGGAAGAGGGCGTGATGGCGGGTCAGGGTTTGTCCACTGACGAGGTTCAGGGAATCCGGGAGGCCCTTGCGGCGGGCCGCAAGCCCCGGGTGGTGTTCACCGAGGCGGCCGGGCAGATGGCCGGGCAGCTCGGGCAGGTGGTGGCTCTGACCGACCCGGCGGAGTCGGAGGAGTTCGTGGTGGTGCGGTTCGGCCGCGACGAGCTGCCCTTCTCCCCCGCCGACGTGGCGATCGCCCCCAAGGGCGCCGGGCGGCGTCCGGCGGCCGAGGCGAAGCCGGAACCGGAGCAGGCGCCGGCCGCCCCGCCGGAGCCGGAGTTCGTGCTGGACACCCCGCGGGTTCCGGCGCCTCGGCGGGAGGAGCCGAAGGCGGAGCAGCCGACAGCGGAGCCGAAGCCGGCGAAGCGGGCGGTGAAGGCCGCGAAACCGAAGACTCCGCCGGGGCTGACGGTGACGCTTGCCTACGCCGAGGGTGAGTGGACGGTCGCCGCGCAGCAGGGCGCGAAGGCGCTGGCCCGGCCGTACGTGGTGAAGCCGGCCGAGGCGCTGCGGATGGTGGCGCTGGTCGACGTGCCGGGGGTGCAGGAGGCCGTGGAGCAGATCCTGGCCGCGGAGCGGGCCGAGGCGGAGCAGCAGGCGGAGAAGCTGCGTGCCGAGCTGGCCGAGATCGAGGCGCGGCTGGCGGAGCTGCGCGAGGCCCGCTGAGCGGGTCCGGACGCCCCGCGGGGCCGGTGCGACCCCCTCGCACCGGCCCCGCGTCACCCCTGCGCCCGCAGGTCCATCAGTGTTGCGGAATGTTCTGTACCCCGATCCGGCGGCGGAACACCCAGTACGTCCAACCCTGGTAGGCCAGGACGATCGGCGTGAACACCACCGCCACCCAGGTCATGATCTTCAGGGTGTACGGGGTGGACGCGGCGTTGCTGGCGGTGAGCGTGCCGGCCGCGTCGAGGGTGGAGGGCAGCACGTTGGGAAACAGCGCGGCGAACAGCGTCGCCACGGCCAGGGCGATGGCCACGGCGGTGCCGGTGAACGCCCAGCCCTCCCGGCGTACCCGGGCGGCGGCCAGGCCGCCGAGCAGCGCGAGGGCGGCGCCGGCGGCGAGCACGACGGCGGCGGCGCTGGAGCGGATGGTCAGCGACCAGCTCAGGAACGCCACGGCGGCCACGGCGGTGCCGGCGCCGAGCTTGACCGCGAGGGCGCCGGCGCGCTGGCGGATGTCGCCGGTGGTCTTCAGCGCGAGGAACACCGCGCCGTGGGTGAGGAACAGCCCCAGCGTGGTCAGGCCGCCGAGCAGCGCGTACGGGTGCAGCAGGTCGAGCAGGCCGCCGACGTACTCGTGGTCGGCGTCCAGCGGCACGCCGCGGAAGATGTTCGCGAACGCCACCCCCCACAGCACGGCCGGCACGGCCGAGCCCCAGAAGATGGCCTGGTCCCAGCGGCGCTTCCAGGACGCCTCGGGCCGCTTGTGCCGGTACTCGAACGCCACGCCGCGGGCGATCAGGGCCAGCAGGATGAGCAGCAGCGGCAGGTAGAAGCCGGAGAAGAGGGTGGCGTACCACTCGGGGAACGCGGCGAACATGGCGCCGCCGGCGGTGATCAGCCACACCTCGTTGCCGTCCCACACCGGGCCGATGGTGTTGATCAGGACGCGGCGTTGCCGGTCGTCGCGGCCGAGCACGGGCAGCAGCATCCCGACGCCGAAGTCGAAGCCTTCGAGGATGAAGTAGCCGGTGAAGAGCACGGCCACGAGGAGAAACCAGACGGTCGTCAGTTCCACTGTGGGCTCCGGGTCAGTAGGCGAACGCGAGCGGGCGCTCGGCGTCGTCGGTGTCGTCGTCGGTGGGTTCCGGGGTGAGGTCCGGTACGCCGGCGCGGGCGTAGCGGACCAGCAGCTTGAACTCGATCACCGCGAGGGTGGCGTAGATGAGGGTGAAGGCGGTGAAGGAGGTGAGGACCTCGGTCAGGGAGACGCTGCGGGACACGCCGTCGCGGGTGAGCATCTCGCCGAAGACGATCCACGGCTGGCGGCCCATCTCGGTGAAGATCCAGCCGAAGGAGTTGGCCAGCAGCGGCAGCACCGGCATGACCAGGCCGGCGCGCAGCAGCCAGCGGCTGGTGGGGGTGCGGCCCTTGCGCTGGCTCCAGAGCACCAGCAGCGCGATCGCGGCGGCGGCCAGCCCGAAGCCGATCATGAAGCGGAAGCTCCAGTAGGTGACCGGGATGATCGGGGCGTAGTTGCCGGGGCCGTACTGGCTGGCGTACTGGGCCTGCAGGTCGTTGATGCCCTGCACGGTGCCGTGGGGGTCGCCGGTGCCGAGGAACGACAGCAGGTAGGGGATCTTGAGGGCGAACACCTCGCGGCTGCCGTCGAGGCTGCCGACGGTGAGCACGGAGAACGAGGCGGGGCTCTCGGTGGTGTAGAGGCCCTCGGCGGCAGCCATCTTCATCGGCTGCACCTCGGTCATGATCTTGCCCTGGATGTCGCCGGTGAGGACCACCAGCGCGGAGGAGACCAGGACCACCCAGGAGCCGAATTTCGTGGCGAAGCGGTAGGCGCCGGTGTCGGCGCTGCCGGAGTTGCGCATCACGTGCCACAGCCCGACGGTGACCACGAGGGACCCGGCGACCAGGAACGACCCGGCGAGGGTGTGCGGGAAGGTGACCAGGGCGACCTTGTTGGTGAGCACGGCGACGAAGTCGGTCAGCTCGGCCCGGCCGCTGTCGGGGTTGATCCGGAAGCCGACCGGGTTCTGCATGAACGAGTTCGCGGCGAGGATGAAGTACGCCGACAGGTTGGTGCCGATCGCGGCGGCCCAGATCGCGGCGAGGTGCAGCCGCTTGGGCAGCCGGTCCCAGCCGAAGATCCACAGGCCGATGAAGGTCGACTCCAGGAAGAACGCCACCAGGGCCTCGATGGCCAGGGGCGCGCCGAAGATGTCGCCGACGAAGCGGGAGTAGTCGCTCCAGTTCATGCCGAACTGGAACTCCTGCACGATGCCGGTGACCACGCCCATGGCGAAGTTGATCAGGAACAGCTTGCCGTAGAACTTGGTGAGCTTGAGGTACCGCTCGTTGCCGGTGCGGTGCCACATCGTCTGCAGGACGGCGACGAGCACGGACAGGCCGATGGTCAGCGGCACGAACAAGAAGTGGTAGACGGTGGTGACACCGAACTGCCAGCGGGCGACGTCCAACGCGTCCACCTGAAACCCCCAGCTGTGCATACTACGAGACGTAGTAAATACTACTCGGCGTCGTAGAGAAAGCGGCAGGGCCGCACGGCCCGAACGGTCCCGGGACCAATGACCCTGATCACCTCGGCCGGGTGGCCCGTGCCGGGGCGCACGGTCACCCCCGCACGTGCGACCATCCAGCACTGATGAACAGCACCCCCTGGCGCGCGCCGCTGCTGTGGCGCGGCGCGCAGACGCTCGCCCGCGCCGCCGTCGGGCTGGTCGGCCGGCTGGAGGTCACCGGCGACGTGCCGGAGACGCTGCGGCACGGGCCGCTGATCCTGGCGGCCAACCACATCAGTCCGTTCGACCCGGTGGTCCTCGCCGCCGCGTGCCGGGTCCGGCGGGTCGCCCCCCGGATCATGGCCACCGCCGGGCTGTTCCGGGCCCCGCTGATCGGGTCGCTGATGCGCCGCGCCGGGCACATCCGCGTCGACCGGGGCACCGCCGCGGTGCACCGGTCGCTGGAGGTCGCCGCCCACGCGGTGGCCGGCGGCTCCGTGGTGCTGGTCTACCCGGAGGGACGCATCGGCCTCGACCCCGGCATGTGGCCCGAGCGGGGCAAGACCGGCGCGGCGCGGCTCGCGTTCGCCAGCGGCGCCGCCGTCGTCCCGGTCGCCCAGTGGGGCTCGCACGAGGTGCTGCCCTACCGGGCGCCGAAGGGGATGCTGCGCGGCCTGGCCCGGGCGGTGGCCCGGCGGCCCGTGATCCGGGTGCACTTCGGCGCGCCGGTGACGCTGCGCGACCTGCACCCCGCCACGCCCGGCGCGGCCCGCCGCGCCACCGACCGGATCATCGACGCGATCACCGAGGACCTGGTCGCGCTGCGCCCGCAGGAACCCGACCGGCCGCGACACGTCGACCCGGGCCGCCCGGTGGACCCCAGCCGCGCGCACCGCCGCCCCCGGACCGGCTGAAACCCACCCCGGCGCCCCGGCGAGGTGAGACCGTGGCAGGCGTGAGCGCACCCGTCGTGCTGATCACCGGTACGTCCACCGGCATCGGCCTGGAGACCGCCGTGGGCGCCGCCCGCGCCGGCTGGCGCACCGTGGCCACCCTGCGCGACCCCGACCGCGCCGGCCGGCTGCGCGCCGCCGCCGACGCCGCCGGGGTCGGCGACCTGCTGGAGGTACGCCGGCTCGACGTGGTCGACCAGGCCTCGGTCGCCGCCTGCGTCGCCGACGTGGTGGCCCGCCACGGCCGGCTCGACGCGGTGGTCAACAACGCCGGCGCCGGACACGTCGGCACCCTGGAACAGGAGACCGTCGACGACGTGCGGGCGGTGTTCGAGGTCAACTTCTTCGGCGTCCTGCACGTCACCCGCGCCGCGCTGCCGCACCTGCGCGCCGCGCGCGGGCGGCTTGTCACCGTCACCAGCGTCGGCGGCGTGGTCGGCCAACCGTTCAACGAGGCGTACTGCGCGGCCAAGTTCGCCGTCGAGGGGTTCATGGAATCCCTCACGCCGGTGGCGGCCACCGTCGGGGTGAGCGTCAGCGTGGTCGAGCCGGGCGCGGTGGCCAGCGAGTTCGTCGCCAACGTCGGGATCGACCGGGACGCGGCGGTGACCGACGCCGGACCGTACGGGCCGGCCCTGCGGGCGTACCTCGATCGCAGCGCCGCCGCGTTCGCGGCCGCGCAGTCGCCGGCCGAGGCCGCCGCGGCGGTGGTGGCGACGCTGACCGACCCGGAGCCTGCGCCCCGGGTGCAGACCTCGGCCGCAGCCCGCCAGTTCGTCGCGGTCAAACTGGCCGACACCGACGGTCTCGGGGTGACCGCGCTGACCGCCGGCTGGCTGCGGTAGCGGTCAGCCGGCGGCGCGCAGCCGCTCGTCGAGCGCGTCCAGGTCGGGCAGGAACCACACCTGGTCGTGCCGGTTGGACTCGGCCACCAGCGCGCGCAGCGCGCCGCTTCGCGCCAGGTGGGTCGAGATGTCCCCGACCACCACCAGGCGCAGCCGGTAGTTGACGAACTTCTGCATGATCTCGCCGGCGAATCGGGTGCCCAGCGCGAAGAAGCTCGGATCGAGCCGGGCCGCGGGCACCGCCACCACCGTGGCGCCGAGGAACGCCGCGCCGATCAGGTCCAGCGCGTCGCGCTCGGTGGCGATCGGCCGGCCGTCCGGGTCGGCGACCAGCACGGTCGCGCCGCCGAGGTCACGCAACTCGTCAGCCACGGTCGGCCCCCTCGCCGGCGAGCAGGCCGTTGTCGCCGCCCAGCACCGCGTCGACCAGCCGCAGCAGGTCGGCGGTGGCGGCCACGTCGCCCAGGATCACGATCTTCATGCGGTGGCGCTCCTCGTCGTGGACCGTCTGCACGCGCAGCGGGCGGTCCGGGTCGTGGTGGGTGTTCACGCCGGCGAGCACCAGCGTGGCGAGTCGGTCGGCGGCGGCCCGGTCGACGCCGTCGAGCTGCACGATGCTCGACACCTCCGCCGCCGGCGCCGGCGACGCCGGGCGGCCGGTCAGCGCGTCCAGGTCGGCGCGGGCGATCCGGTACTGCTTGCCGATGCGCACCGCCCGCAGCCGCCCGGCCCGGATGTAGCCGCGCACCGTGCGTACGTGCAGCCCGAGCAGCTCCGCTACCTGCTCCACCGAGTACATGTCGTTACCCATCGCACCCTATGCTAGCGGCCTGAGGGAACGATAAGTAATTTCATCGCCCGGTCACTGTGCTGCCACCTGGGCCCGGCATACTGCCCGCGTGCAGCCCCGTCACGGCTACCTCGACGCGCCCGCGCCGCTGGCCTTCGCCCACCGTGGCGGCGCGGCCGACGGCGACGAGAACACCGCCGCCGCGTTCGCCCGCGCCGTCGCCCTGGGCTACCGGTACGTGGAGACCGACGTGCACGCCACCGCCGACGGCGTGCCGGTGGTCTTCCACGACCCCACGCTGCGGCGGGTCACCGGCGAGGCGGGGCGCATCGCCGACCTGCGCTGGGCCGACCTCGCCTCGGTACGCGTCGGCGGCGCCGCCCTGGTCCCCCGCCTCGACGACGTCCTCGGCGCCTGGCCGCAGGTGCGGTTCAACGTCGACGTCAAGGCCGACGGCGGCGTCGAGCCGACCGTCGAGGCGGTCACCCGCGCCGGCGCCGCCGACCGGGTGCTGCTGGCCTCGTTCAGCGACGCCCGGCTGACCCGGCTGCGGGCCCTGGCCGGGCCGAAGGTCGCCAGCAGCCTCGGCATGCGCGGCGTGGCCCGGCTGCGGATGGCCTCGTTGCACGGGCGGCCGATGCGCCTGCCCCCGTCCGTGGTCGCCGCCCAGGTCCCGGTCTCCTACGGTGGGATCCCCGTGGTCGACCGCCGTCTGCTGGCCTACTGCCACCGGATCGGGCTGCAGGTGCACGTCTGGACGATCGATGAACCCGCCCAGATGCACCACTTACTTGATCTTGGTGTGGATGGCATCATGACCGATCACGTCGGCGTGCTCCGCGACGTCTACCGCAGCCGCGGCCACTGGGCCGCCTGAGCCCCGAGGACCACCCGATGGCCGATACGGTCACCCCCGCCGTCGCCGAGCCCGCGCGCCCGGGCAGCACCCGCCGCGAGCGCACCGGCTGGTACTTCTACGACTGGGCGAACTCCGCGTTCCAGACCACCGTCATCACGGTCTTCCTCGGGCCGTTCCTGACCACGGTCACCGAGCTGGCCGCCGGCTGCGAGCTGGGCGCGGACAGCTGCGACGGGGTGGTGCACCCGCTCGGCATCCGGGTCGCCGCCGGCTCCTACTACCCGTACCTGATCTCGCTGTCGGTCTTCCTCACCGTGTTCGTGCTGCCCGTGGTCGGCGCGATCGCCGACCGCTCCGTGCACAAGAAGCGGCTGCTCGCCGCCGCCGCGTTCACCGGCGCCGGCGCGACCATCGCCTTCGCGTTCGTCACCGGCGAGCGGTACCTGCTCGGCGGCGCGCTGTTCCTGATCGCGAACATCTCCTTCGGCGCCGCCGTGGTCGTCTACAACTCGTTCCTGCCGCAGCTCGGCGGCCCGGACGACCGCGACGGCATCTCCAGCCGCGGCTGGGCCATCGGCTACCTCGGCGGTGGGCTGCTGCTCGCGCTCAACCTGGTCGCGGTCACCATGCTCAGCGAGGAGGGCAACGCGCAGCGCACCCTCGACCTGGCCCGCTGGTCGATCGTCTCGGCCGGCGTGTGGTGGGCGGCGTTCACGCTGCTGCCGCTGCGCTGGCTGCGCGAGCACCCCACCGCCGCCGCGCTGCACGGCGGCGCCAACGTGCTCACCGACGGGTTCCGGCAGCTCGGCCGCACCCTGCGGGAGATCAAGGCGTACCCGCTGACGCTGTTCTTCCTGCTCGCGTTCCTGGTGTTCAACGACGGCATCCAGACCGTCATCACGCTGGCCAGCCAGTACGGCACCGAGGAACTCCGGCTGGAGCAGAGCACCCTGATCGTGACCATCCTGCTGGTGCAGTTCCTCGCCTTCGGCGGCGCGCTCGCCCTGGGCGCCCTCGCCCGGCGCATCGGCGCGTGGAAGACCGTGCTGCTGTCGCTGGTGCTCTGGACCGGCGTGATCATCGCGGCGTTCCGGCTGCCCGCCGAGGCGCCCGTGCCGTTCATGATCCTCGGCGGCTGCATCGGCCTGGTCCTCGGCGGCAGCCAGGCGTTGAGCCGTTCGCTGTTCAGCCAGCTCATCCCCGCCGGCAAGGAGGGCGAGTACTACGGCTTCTACGAGATCAGCGACAAGGGCACCAGCTGGCTCGGCCCGCTCGCCTTCGGCCTGGTCTTCCAGCTGACCTCGTCGTACCGGGTCGGCCTGGTGTCGCTGCTGATCTTCTTCGTGGTCGGGTTCGCGCTGCTGGCCGCCGTGCCGATGCGCCGGGCCATCATCGCGGCCGGCAACACCCCGCCCCGGGTCCTCTGACCCGGACGCCGGTCGGTGGATCATCGCCGACCGATGCAGCGGCGTCGATCGGCTAGGCTGCCCCGACGTGACCGACGACGCCGCTGCCGCCCCGACCTGCCTGGCCCGCCCCCTGCCGGGGCCCGGCGACGACCGCGCCGGCGGCTGCGCCGCCGCCCGGGGTGTGGACGGCCGCCCGCTGCACGCCGCCGCGCTGAAGTTCTTCTGGGGCCCGATGGACTGCGGCAAGTCGACGATGGCGCTGCAGATGAACCACAACCACGCCCGACAGGGCCGCCGCGGCCTGGTCACCACCCGCATCGACCGTTCGCTCGGCCCGCAGGTCACCACCCGCATCGGCCTGGCCCACGAGGCCGTCGAGGTCACCGACGACCTCGACCTGCGCGACCTGGTCCGCGACGCCTGGGCCGAAGGGGTACGGGTCGACTACCTGATCTGCGACGAGGCGTCGTTCTACAACCTGGAGCACGTCGAGCAGATGGCCGAACTGGTCGACAAGTTCGACGTCGACGTCTACGCCTTCGGCCTGGCCACCGACTTCCGCTCCTGCCTCTTCCCGGCCGCGCAGCGGCTGTTCGAACTGGCCGACGAGGTGGCCCGCATCCAGGTCGAGGTGCTCTGCTGGTGCGGGCGCGAGGGCCTGCTCAACGCCCGCGTGGTGTGCGGCGAGGTGGTCCGCGAGGGCGCGCAGGTGGTCATCGGCGACACCGTCGACACCGCCGACGTGCGCTACCAGGTGCTCTGCCGGCGGCACTACCGCTCCGGCGACCTCGGCCCGCGCGCCTGATCAGAACGGGTCCCCGCACACCCGCCAGCCCCCGTCCTCCGGCACCACCGACAGCTCCCGCTCCTCGCTGCCACCGCCGTCGCGGTTGATCCGCACCACCACCGTGCCGCGCGGCCGACCGCCCCGGGTCGCCACCGACACGTCGACGATCTCGTAGCCGCTGACCACCGGCGGCGTACGCACCCAGCTGCCGAACCCGACCTGGCTCCACCGGCCGCGCGTCTCCCGGCACAGCCGCTCGTACGCCCGGTCGGTGTCGCCGGCCGCGACGTCGCGGAAGAACCCGTCCGCCGTCTCCCGCACCGGCCCGTCGGCCTGCAGCACCACCTGGGCGTTCCACACCGCCAACCCGGCCACCCCGACCAGGCAGGTGCCCAGCCCGAGCACGGCGACCAGCACACCGGCGCGTACCGGCCGGCGACGCCGGGCCGGCCGATGCCATCCCTGCTCCCTGCCCATCACCACCGACGGTAGGCAACCGGCGACCGGCGCGCAGCCGGTTGCGCCGCTGTCGTACCGCGACGGCGGATCGTCTACCGTCGGCGCACGACCCCCCTCAAGGAGCGGTGGATGACGCGTGACGGGCGCCCGGAGACGGCCGTGATCGAACTGGACCGGCCGCCCGCGCGACCACGGCTCCGCCCGCCTCGCCGCCGCCCGTGGCGGACCGCGGCGACACTGGCCGGATGCCTGCTGCTGGGCGCCGCCGCCGCGCCGCCGCGCTCCGGGCCGGTCACCGGTCCCCCGCTGCCCGCCCGGGTCGCCCTGCTCGGCGCCGGCGGGCTGCTGCTCGTGGCCGATCCGCCCGCGCTGACCGCGTACGACCGCGACGGCCGGGTGCGGTGGCGGGGTACGACTCCCGTCGGCGCCTGGTCCGCGGCGGCCACCGGCGACCTGATCCTGGTCACCGGCCGCGACAGCGCGCGGCAGGTGACCGGCACCTGGGCGTACGCGGTCGGCACCGGAGAGGTGCGCTGGTACCGGCCCGATCGCGTCCGCCCCGCCGGCGACGGCGCGGTGGCGGTGACCGAGGTCCGCAGCGTCGCCGACCCGGGCCAGCGGATCCAGGGCGCGGTGCGCGGCGTCGACCTGGCCACCGGCGTCGACCGGTGGTCGGTGCCGGTGCCGTCGACGGCCGTGCTGGCCACCACGCCCGGCCGGGTCGTGGTGGTGCACGACGACGGGCTGGCCCGGGTGCACGACGTGCGCGACGGCGCCCGGCTCGGCGAGACCCGACTGCCCCCGGCCGGCTACGCCCCGGACAACCCCCTCGTCGTCGGCGACCACCTGGTGCTGCGGCACCCGGCACCGGCCGGCGCCGCCCTCAGCGGCTACGACCTGCCGGCGCTGACCCCACGCTGGCGCCGGCTGCTGCCCGCCGGGGAGACACCCTCCGCGGGCTGCGCCGCGGTGCTCTGCCTGAGCGGCGTGCGGGACCGCCGTGCGCTCGACCCGGCCACCGGTGAGCAGGTGTGGCGCTGGCCCGGGGGCGCCGACTGGCGGGCCGGCGCCGACGACGGCGACCCGTCCCGGCAGGTGCTGCTGCGCCCCGCCCGCGCCGACGGACCCACGCTCGTGGTCACCATCGGCCGCGACGGTCCCCGAGCGGGGCCGGTGCTGCCCCCGGCACCCGCGACTGTCACCCGGTGGCCGACGCGCTGGCCTGCCGGGGGCCGCACGGCCGGCTGGCGGTGTGGCCGTGGGGATCCGCCGGAGGTACCTGACAGCAGGTGACAGGTACCGGCGACACACTGCCGGCATGACGACGCACGCCGACCTCGCGATGGTCAACCTCGACAGCTCCGACCCGGCCGCCCACGCGGCCTTCTACGCCCACGCCCTCGGCTGGGAGATCACCCACAGCGAGACCGAGTACGCCATGATCACCAAGGACGGGACCTCGATCGGCTTCGGACGGGTGCCCGGATACACGCCGCCGGCCTGGCCGGACGAAACCGGCGCCAAGCGCTACCACCTCGACCTCACCGTCGACGACGCGGCGGTCGCGGAGAAGGACCTGGTGGCGGCCGGGGCGACCCGGCCGGAGTTCCAGCCCGGCGGCGAGAACTGGACCGTGCTGCTCGACCCGATCGGGCAGCCGTTCTGCCTGTGCCCCCGACGCTGACCGGTCAGCGCAGCGGGCCGCGGGCGACCGCGGCCCGCATCGCGGCCGGGTCACCGGCCGGAACGTACTCCAGCCACCAGGTGGCGCCCGCCCCCGCCAACTCCGCCAGGTAGGCCCGCTCGGCCCGCTCGTCGGCCCGGCGACGCCGGCCGCCGACCACCACGTCGAACGGCTGCCCGTCGGCCCGGGTCGCCGGCAGCGCGGCGACCAGCTCGGCGACCTCGTCCGGGGTGAAGTCGGACCAGTCGTCGGTGTCGGTCAACTTGTAGGGCACGATGCCGTCGGCCCGGGCGGCACGCCGCAGCACCGCCCCGGCCTGGGTGCTGCCGCCCACCCAGACCGGCACCCGCGGCGACTGCACCGGCGCGGGACGCAGGGCCACGCCCTCGGCCCGGTAGTGGGCGCCCCGGTGCGTGACCCGCTCGCCGCTGAGCAACCCGACCAGCAGGTCGAGGCCCTCGTCGAGCATCGCGGCGCGGGTCCGGAGGTCGGTCGGCTCGCCGAACGCGGCCAGGCCCCGGTCGCCGGGGTCGCCGACACCGACCGCGACGCCGGCCCGCCCGCCGCTGAGGTGGTCGAGGGTGAGCACCTCCCGGGCCAGCTTGGCCGGGCGGCGTCGGGGCAGCGCCGTCACCGTGGTGCCCAGCCGCACCCGCTCGGTGCGCCCGGCCACCGCCGCCAGCACCAGCCACGGGTCCCAGGTGGGTGGCTCGTCCCCGGCGTGGTGGATGAGGTAGTCCTCCAGGAACACGCCGTCCCAGCCGGACCGCTCGGCCAGCTCCCCGAGCGCCACCAGTTCCGCCACCGTCACCGCGGCGCCGCCGCAGCAGATCTCCAACCCGTGTCGCACGCCGGCACCCTACGGCCCGGGTACGACGCTCACCCGCGGCGGCGGGCGCGGGCCGCCCAGATCGCGTACGCCGGGTCGCGGTCCAGGTTGTGCCGGTCGCGGTCGTAACGGCGGGTGGTGCGCGGGTCGGCGTGGCCCATGGCGTCCTGCACGTCCTCCAGCGGCACCCCCTCGGAGCGGGCCGTGGTGGCGAACGCGTGCCGCAGCGAGTGCGGCGACAACCGCGCCCAGGCGGCGATCCCGGCGGTCTGCGCGAGCCGGCGCACCAGCCGGAACACGGCGTGCCGGTCCAGCCGGCCCCCGGTCGCGGTGACCAGCAGCGGACCGGTCAGCTCCGGCACCGTGACGCCCTGCGCGGCGGCCCGGGCGGCCAGGTAGGCGTCGAGGGCGTACGCCGTGCCGGGGGTGAGCGCGCGGCGACGCGCCTTGCCGCCCTTGCCGACGAAGCGGACGCTGCGGTGACCGCGTTCGCTGCCCAGGTCGGCCAGGTTCAGCGAGACCAGCTCGCCGACCCGCAGCCCCAGGTCGGCCAGCAGCGCCAGCGCGGCCCGGTTGCGGGCGGCGGTCGGGCCGGTGTCGGCGTCGGCGGTCGCGAGCAGCGCGTCGACCTCCTCCGGGCTCAGGCCGACGGTGGCGGAGTGGTCCCGGTCGACCCGGGGGCGGTCCGCCGCCGCGACGGGGTTGGCCGGCACCGCGCCCAGCTTCGCCAGGAAGTCGTACCAGCTGGACAGCGCGGACAGCCGGCGTGCCACGGTGGCCGGGGTCAACGGCCGGCCGTCGCGGCCCCGAGGGGTGGACTCCAGGTCCCGGCCGTAGGCGTTGACGTCGAGGAAGGTGACCCGCAGCGGGTCCAGCCCGCGCTCGGCGCACCAGGTCAGCCAGCCGGTGACGTCCCGCCGGTACGCGTCGCGGGTGTGCTCGGACAGGCGCCGGTTGCGCAACCACGCCTCGGTGAAGTCGGCCGGACCGCCGGGCAGCGCGGGACGCGCGTGGGACAGCACCTCGGGACGCAGCATGTGAGAAAGGTTCTCAGTCGGCGGGGCGTTTCGCGACGAGGCGCGCCCGGGCGGATTCGCCCCGCGGGTTACCGTCACCGGGTGCGCGCCAGCCGGCTGGTCACCCTGCTGCTGCTCCTGCAGACCCGGGGGCGGACGACCGCCCAGGAACTCGCCGACGCCCTGGAGGTGTCGGTGCGAACCGTCTACCGCGACATCGAGTCACTCGGCGCCGCGGGCGTGCCGGTGTACGCCGATCGCGGGCCGGCCGGCGGCTACCGCCTGCTGGAGGGCTGGCGTACCCGGCTGACCGGCCTGACCGGGCCGGAGGCCGAGGCGTTGTTCCTCGCCGGCGTGCCCGGGCCGGCGGCGGAGCTGGGTCTGGCGTCGGTGGTGGCCGCCGCGGAGCTGAAGGTGCGCGCCGCGCTGCCCGGGGACCTCGCCGACCGCACCGGCCGGATCCGGCAGCGGTTCCACCTGGACGCCCCCGGCTGGTTCCGGCACCCCGAGCCGGTGCCGCACCTGGAGACGCTGGCCGGCGCGGTGTGGGAGGACCGGCTGGTGCGGCTGCGCTACCGGCGCTGGCGCGCCCCGCGCGAGGTGAGCCGGACGGTCGCCCCGCTGGGCGTGGTGCTCAAGGCGGGCCGGTGGTACCTGGTGGCCCGGTGCGGTGAGCAGGTGCGCACCTACCGGGTCGGGGCGGTGCTCGACGCGGTGGTCACCGAGGAGCGCCACGACCGCCCGGACGACTTCGACCTGGCCGCCTACTGGCGGGAGTGGACCGCGCGCTACGAGCGCGACGTCTACCGGGGCGAGGCGCGGATCCGGCTCACCGTGGCCGCGCTGGAGTTCATGCCGTACGTCTTCCCGCCGGAGATGAGCCGGGCGGCCCGGGCGGCAGCCGGCGAACCGGGCCCGGACGGCTGGTTGGAGACCACCGTGCCGATCGAGTCGCCCCGGCACGCCCACGCCGAGCTGCTCAAGCTCGGCGCCGAGGTGGAGGTGCTGTCGCCGGCCGAGCTGCGGGACCGGTTCACCGCCACGGCGCACGCGTTGACCCGGCTCTATCCCGCCGACGCCGAGGCGGGGTCGGCCGGCGCTCCGGCCTCCCCCGCCTCGGCGTGACCCCCGCTCAGGCGGTGGTGAGCTGCCGGTGGCCGTTGCCCTCCGCGGTCGACGTGACGGTGATCCGGCGCGGCTTGGCCCGCTCGGCGATCGGGATGCGCAGCGTCAGCACCCCGTTGTCGTAGCCGGCTTCGAGGCGGTCGGTGTCGAGCGTGTCGCCCAGGAACAGCTGGCGGGTGAAGGTGCCCATCGGGCGCTCGGCGGCGACCAGTTCGACGTTCTCGCCGGTCGGGCGGCGCCGCTCGGCGCGGACGGTCAGCACGTTGCGCTCGACCGTGCAGTCGATGCTGTCCGGGTCCACGCCGGGCAGGTCGAAGGCGGCGTAGAAGTGGTCGCCGTCGCGGTAGGCGTCGAGGTGCATCACGGCCGGCCGGGTGGTGGTGCCGAAGAACTGCTCGGCGATCCGGTCGATCTCGCGGAACGGGTCGGTACGCATCAACATGGCAGTGCCTCCTCGGTTCTCCTGGCCCAAGGTCTCACGTTGAGTCTGGTCGACTCAACTTCCCGATTTCTGTTTTAGCGCGGCGTCGCGGTGTCGTCAACTCGCGCCGGCAGTGACTTCTCGAACCAGTGCTGCGCGTACGGGCCGGAGGTGTACGCGGGGATCTCCCGGTAGCCGTGGCGGGCGTACAGGGCGCGCGCCTCGACCAGGTCGGAGCGGGTGTCCAGGCGGATCCGGGCCGCCCCCGCGTCGAGCGCGTACGCCTCGGCCGCGGCGAGCAGGACCGCGCCACCGCCGGCGCCCCGGTGCGCCGGGCGCACGTACAGCCGGGTCAACTCCGCCCAGCCCGGCCGCCACCGCAGCCCGGCACACCCGGCGGGAAGGCCGTCGTGGTGGGCTGTCACCAGCAGCCCGGTGGGCGGGGCCAGGTCGTGGCTGGGCATCTCGGTCAGCGCGGCGTCCACCTCGCCGGGCCGCTCCGGGCGGCCGTACCAGCGGCGGACCATCTCCGCCATGTACTCCCGCAGCAGCCCCCGCGCGAGCGGACCGTCGGGCGGGTCGAGGCGGGTGTGCCAGCCGGTCACGGGCCGGTCCGCCAGTAGACGCCGTGTTCGCGGGTGAGCAGCATGTCGTCGACTAGGTAGCGGCGCAGCGTCACGTGGTCGGCCTCGCCGCCGGCGCACCAGGGGCGCAGCGCGTCGTCCACCGCCCGTTCCGGGTAGCGCAGCCCGGGTTCGAAGGTGTGCGTGGTGATGTGTTCCAGCAGCACGCGGCGGCGGCCGCGCTGCGCGGGCAGCCGGGTCAGCGCGCCGTCGCGCAGGAACGTGCGCAGGATCGACTCGCGCCGGTCGGCGGGCGGGGCGGACGGCGTGGCGCCGGAGCGGGCGACGTCGCGCAGCCACCCGTCGTCGATGCGCAGCCCGGAGTCGTCGTCGACGAGCACGCCGGTGTCGGTGAGCCGGCGCACGGCGGTGGCCACGTCGCGGGCGGGCAACCCGGTGCGAGCCACCACGGCGGGTACGTCCCGGGCGCCGAGGACGATCGCGGCGAACACGGCGCGGCGGCGCTCGTCGGCGAGCGCCCCCGCGAGGGCCTGGGCGGTCATGCCCGGCAGCCTGTCAGCACCGGACGCGGACGGCCAGGCGTTTTCGGCCCGCGCGGGGGTGCCCGGCGGCGGTGTCAGGCCGGCACGGTCGCGGCGAAGTCGACGTCGGCGGTGTCGACCGTGCCGGCGGTGCGCCCGGGCGCGCTCTGGAAGCCCCAGTAGAGGTTGGTGTGGGCGATCACCTGCGCGGGCGGGGGCGCGCCGTAGGCGGACAGGTCCTCGGTGGTGTGGGCGTCGGCGACGAGCGTGGCGTCGTAGCCCCGGGTGAACGCGCCGTGCAGCGTGCAGCGCACGCACGCGTCGGTCTGGGCGCCGGTGACGACGAGTCGACCCACGCCGCCGGCGGCGAGCACCTGCTCCAGGTCGGTGTCCTCGAAGGAGTCGCCGTAGGCCTTGTGGACCAACGGCTCGTCGTCGCGGCGGGTCAGCTCCGGCACGATCTGCCACGGCTCGCTGCCGGCGGGCAGGTCGTCGGCGTGGTGCTGCACCCAGACGACCGGAACGCCGGCGGTGCGGGCGCGGTCGACCAGGGCGGCGATGTTGGCGAGCACCCGGTCGCGGTCGTGGGCGTCGCGCACCACGCCGTTCTGCACGTCGATGACGAGCAGGGCGGTGTGCGGGCGGTCGGTGAGCGTGGTCATGGCGGCTCCTTCGACGGCTGCGGTCGGGCTCAACCTAGCCGTGGCCCCCGACATGTCCGGTCGGTCGCTCGGCGGCCGAGTTCACCCGGCGCAGCAGGTCGGCCAGCGTCCGCCGCTCCGCCGCGTCCAGTGTGCCGAGCACCCGGTGCTCCTCGTCGCCGACGACGTCCAGGGCCCGCCGCCAGATGGCCTCGCCGGCCTCGGTGAGCGCCACGTCGACGCGCCGCCGGTCGACCTCGGACGGGATCCGGCGCACGAAGCCACGCCGGACCAGGGCATCCACCCGGGCGGTGATCGAGGCGGGCGCCATCCGCAGCGCGTCGGCGATCTCCGAGGGGGCGGCGCGCCCGCCGCGCCCGGCGAGGACGTGCAGCGTGCCGTACTCCTTCTCCTGCAGGTCGAGGTCGGCCAGGACCCGGTCCTTGACCGCGCGCAGGTGCCGGGTGAGCAGCATCATCCGCACCACCGCGCCCTCCACGTCGGGATCGAGGTCGGGCAGGACGGGCTGCCAGCGCGCCACGTGCTGGTCCACGGAGTCGGGGTCGGTCACGGCAACCACGGTACGTCGAACCCGAAATATTCGTTGTCGAAATATTCGATGTCGAAGTAGTCTTCGGCGGTGACGCATCCCCTCCGGCTCCGCGCCTTCCGTCTGCTCTTCCTCGGCCGTACGGTGTCCGCCCTCGGCGACGCCGTGGTCCCCACCGCGCTCGCGCTCGCCGTGCTGCGGGCCACCGGCTCGACCGCCGCGCTGGCCCTGGTGCTCGGCTGCGCCATGGTGCCCCGGCTGCTGCTGCTCCCGCTCGGCGGCGTGGTCGCCGACCGGTTCGCCGCCCGCAGCGTCGCGCTCGCCACCGACCTGATCCGCGGCGCCGCCCAACTGGTCGTCGGCGTCGAACTGCTCGGCGGCGCGCCGACCCTCGCCCACCTCGCCGTGGCCTCCGCCGTCGGCGGGATCGCCTCCGCCTTCGCCATGCCCACCGCGTCCCCGCTGGTCGCCGGCGTCGTCGGCGCCGAGGGACGGCAGCGGGCCAACGCCCTGCTCGGCGCCACCACCAACGCCAGCCGGCTCGCCGGCCCGGCCCTGGCCGGCCTGCTGGTCTGGACCGCCGGCCCCGGCTGGGCGTTCGTCATCGACGCCGCCTCGTTCGGCGTCAGCGCCGTGCTGCTGGCCGCCATCCAGGTCCGGCACGTGCCGGTCGAGCACCGCTCGCTGCGCGCCGACCTGGTCCTCGGGTGGCGGGAGGTCCGTGCCCGCGACTGGTACTGGAGCAGCCTGGTCGCCCACGCCGTCTGGAACGGGGCCGCCGCCGTGCTGCTCACCGTCGGCCCGGCCGTCGCCGTCACCCGGCTCGGCGGCGAGGGCGTCTGGGTGCTGCTGCAACAGGCCGGGGCCGTCGGGCTGCTGGTCGGTTCGCTGCTGGCCACCCGCGCCCGCCCCCGCCGCCCGGTGCTGGTGGGCAACCTGGCGCTGGCCACGTACGCGGCGCCGCTGCTGTTGCTCGCCGTGGCCGCGCCCGCCGCGCTGACCGTGGCCGCCTACTGCCTGGCGCTGAGCGCCCTGGGCTTCCTCAACCCGGTCTGGGAGACCGTGGTCCAGGCCCGCTTCCCCACCGAGGTGCTGGCCCGGGTCACCTCCTACGACTGGCTCATGTCGCTGGGCGCCATGCCCCTCGGCTACGCCCTCGCGCCGCTCGCCGCGTCGACCTGGGGCGCCTCGACGCCCCTCGCGGTCGCCGGGGTGCTCGTGCTGCTCGCCTGCGCCGGCACCGCCGCCGTGCCCGGCGTACGCCGGGTCGGCTGGGCCGTCGCCGCCGCGCCGGCCCAGCCGGAGCCGGCGCGGCGGTGACCCGGTTGGCTCAGAGCCGGTGCCCGGTGGTGGCGTCGACGCTGTCGGGGACGGCGTCGTGCCGGTCCCCCACACTGGACGTGCCGGACGGCTCGAACATCAGGATCGAGGCGCCGTCCGGCGCGTACGGCCGGTGCTCCACCCCGCGCGGCACCACGAACACCGCGCCGCGCGGCAGCGTCACCTCCCGCTGCGCCCCGTCCGCGCCGTCGCGCAGGGCGATGCGCAGCTCCCCGTCGAGCACCAGGAAGAACTCGTCGGTGTGGTCGTGGGCGTGCCAGACGTGCTCGCCGGCCACCTTCGCGACCCGGACGTCGTAGTCGTTGACCGTGGTCACGATCCGCGGACTCCACAGCTGGTCGAAGCGCGCCAGGGCGGCGGCCAGCTCGATCGGCTCAGGGTTCATCCGACCATCCTCGCGCACCGGCGGCGGTCACAGGGGACGGTGCATGACGTGCAGGCCCACCCGACCCCGCGTCGGGTGGGCGAACGACTCCGGCACGGTGCCGATCACGGTGAAGCCCAACCGCCGGTACAGCGCCACGGCCGCCGCGTTGGTCTCCACCACGGCGTTGAACTGCATCGCGGCGAAACCCTGCCGGCGGGCCCAGTCCAGCGCGTCCTCGCACAGCGCCCGGCCCACGCCGCGACCCCGCGCACCGGCGGCCACCATGAAACTCGCGGTCGCCACGTGCGAGCCCGGCCCGGGCCGGTTCGCGCCCATCTTGGCGGTGCCGAGCACGGCGCCGTCGTCGTCCACCGCCACCGAGGTACGCCCCGGCGGGCGTTCCGCCCACACCTCGCGGGCCACCTCGGCCGGCCAGGCCGGGTCGTAGGGGAACGTGTCCCCGGCGGTGACGACGTCGGAGAAGATCGGCCAGACCTGGCCCCAGTCGGCGTCGGTGTAGTCACGGATGCGCACGGCGGGCACGCTAGTCGGGACCCGACCGTCCGGCCACCGGATTCCGCCCACCCGGCCGAGGCCGGCGGGACGACGTCGGACCGCCCCGCCGGGCCATCATGGGCGGGTGGCCGAATCAGTCGCCGACGTCGATCGCCGCGGGGCCGCCACGCCCGCCGGGCCGTCGCCGCCCGGGCCACGCACGGCGGTCCCGTGGCTGGTCGGCGCGGCCCTCACCGTCGTCCTGCTGCTGCTCGCCGGCCGCTACGGCTACCACCGCGACGAGCTCTACTTCCTGCTGTGCGGCCGGCACCTCGACTGGGGCTACGTCGACCAGGGGCCGCTCGTGCCCGCCCTGGCCCGGCTGGCCGACACCGTCGCGCCGGGCAACCTGGTGCTGCTGCGCACCCCGTCGGCGGTCATCGGCGGCGCCGCGGTGGTGCTGGTCGCCGCGACCGCCCGGGAGTTCGGCGCCGGCCGGGTCGCCCAGTCGGCGGCGGCGGTGCTCGCCGCCGCCTCGGGCATCGTCCTGGCCGGCGGGCACCTGCTCAGCACCACCAGCGTCGACCTGCTGGTGTGGCTCGTCGCCGCGTTCTGCGTGGCCCGGATGCTGCGCACCGGCGACACCCGCTGGGCGCTCGGCGCCGGGCTCGCCCTCGGCGTGGGAATGCTCAACAAGCCACTGCCCGCCCTGCTCGGCGTCGGCCTGGTCGCCGGGGTCGTGATCGCCGGGCCGCGTCGCCTGCTGCGGGACCGGTGGGTCCTGGCCGGGGCGGTGATCGCCGTGCTGCTCGCCGTGCCGTACGGGGCGTGGCAGGCCGCGCACGGCTTCCCGCAGCTCTCCGTCGCCTCGGCCATCGTCGGCGGCGACAGCTCCTACAGCGGCCGGCTGGACGCGCTCGTGCTGCAGCTGCTCATCATCAGCCCGTTCGCCGTCCCGGTCTGGGTGGCCGGGCTGGTGGCGCTGCTGCGCCGCCCGGCCTGGTCGGCGTACCGGGCGTTCGGCTGGGCGTGGCTGGTGGTGGTCGCGGTCGTCGTGCTGGCCGGCGGCAAGGGCTACTACGACGCGCCGCTGCTGCTGGTGCTCACCGCCGCCGGCGTGACACCCACCCTCGACTGGGCGCGGCGCGGCGCCGCCCGGGCCCGACAGACGGCGCTCGCCACCGCCGCCGTGCTGATGGCGGCCAGCAGCGCGGTGCTGCTGCTGCCCACGCTGCCGGCCGACCGGCTGCCCGGTTTCGTCGTCGCGGCCAACTACGACGCCGGCGAGACCATCGGGTGGCCGGAGTTCGCGGACTCCGTCGCCGCCGTGCACCGGGGTCTGCCGCCGGCCGAACGCGACCGGGCGGTCGTGCTCACCGCCAACTACGGCGAGGCCGGCGCGCTGGCCCGCTACGGCCCGGCGCGTGGCCTGCCCCGCGCGTACTCCGGGCACAACAGCATGGTCACGTTCGGCCGGCCGCCCGACGGCGCCGACGTGGTGATCGCCGTCGGCTGGTCCCGACCCGACCGGCTGCGCGCCTGGTTCACCGAGGTCACCGAGGCCGGCCGGGTCGACCAGCGGGTCGACGTCGACAACGAGGAGAACGGCGGGCCGATCTTCGTCGCCCGCGGTCCGCGCCGCCCCTGGTCGCAGATCTGGGACAGCGAGGTCCGGCACGCCTCCTGAGGCCGGCGGGCCATACTTGTCGCCATGCTCTGGGGTGTCAGCGGGCCGCTCTTCCTCCTCGACTACCTGGGCGCGGTCGCCGTGGCCGCCGCGATCGCCCTGGCCGTACGGGAACTGACCGGCCGGCGGGCCGCCGGCGCGACGCCCGACCGGGTCGAACTGGCCTACCTCACCGACCGCGCGCTGCTGGCCTGCCAGGTGGGGATCGCCGCGCTGCGCCGCGCCGGCGGGGTGAGCACCGGCGAACTCGCCACGCTGCGCGCCGACGGCCCCCCACCGGCCCGGCCACCCGGTCTGGTCCGCGCCCTGCACACCGCGCTGCGCCGACCGCAGACCTGGGCCGCCGTCCTCGCCGACCCGGACGTCGGTCGGGCGCTGCGCCGGATGGTCGGCCGGCTGGTCCGCGACGGTTGGCTGCTCACCCGCGCCCAACGCCGCCGGATCGCGTTGGGCACCCTGCCGCTGTTCGCGGTCGCCGCCGTCGGCGTGACCCGGCTCGTGGACAGCGCCGTCGAGGGACGCTCCGCCGGCGGTCCGGCGTCGGTCGCCGGGCTGCTGCTGTGCTGCCTGGCCACCGCGCTGGGCGGCTGGTGGCTGACCGAGGTGCCGGAGACCGGCGCCGCCGCCCGCCGCCTGCTGCGCCGGCTCCGACGCGAGCACGCCGATCTCGACCCCGAACGCCGCCCCACCTGGCAGGGACGGGACACCGACGCGCTGCTGACCGCCATGGCGCTGTTCGGTCCCCGCCCGCTGCTCGCCGTCGACCCGGCCTTCGCCGTCCAGGTCGGCGTCGACCCGGACCGCGGCCGACCCCGCCCGGAGCCGAAACCCGCCCGCCGCTGAGCCCTCGACGGGCGGCGGCGACGCCGATGCGGCAGAGTGGCCCCACGACCGCGAGCAGGAGGTGACCGTGGACGGCCCGACCGGGGTGGTGTTCCCCGCGACCGCCGACGGCCGGCGCAGCACGACCGCGCTGGGACGCGCCGTGGTCGCCGACGCGCTGCGCGCGGTCGACCCGATCGGCGCGCGCTCCGCCGAGCACGAGACCGACTGGCGGCGGGGCTACGTCGGCCACTTCCGCCGATTGGTCGAGGCCGGCCTGCTCTCCCGCGACGCCGCGCTCACCGTCGCCCGCGACGGCCTCGCCGCGCTGCACACCCGCATGCGGTACGCCCCGCCGGACGGCGGCCCCGAGACCACGCCGGCCGAGGCGTTCGCGTCGGACGACCGGCAGCCGCCGCTGCGGACCGCCACGGTCACCGGCGCCGGGCCGGTGGAGCGGGAGCTGTCCCTGCCGTACCGGGGACAACGCCTGCGCGGCGACGACCTGCGCCGCCGGGTGGACGCGTGGGTCGACGCCGGGGTCATCGAGCCCAGCTGCGCCGAGGCGGTCGGCCGGGTGCTGGCCAACCCGGACTGGCTGGACCTGCGCGACCAACGGATCGTGGTGCTCGGCGCCGGCGCCGAGATGGGCCCGCTGCCCTCGGTGCTGCGCTGGGGCGGCGACGTCGTCGCGGTCGACCTGCCCCGCCCGGAGATCTGGCGCCGCGTCCTGCACACCGCCCGCCGCCACGGCGGCCGGCTGCACCTGCCCGTGCCGCCGGACACCGGGGACGACGACGCGGCACTGACCGCCGCCGCCGGGGCGGACCTGCTGCACCGCCTCCCGCAGGCCGCCCGCTGGCTCGCCGGGCTCGACGGCCGGCTCGTGCTGGGCAACTACGTCTACGCCGACGGCGCCACCAACGTCCGGGTGGCCACCGCCGTCGACGCGCTCACCGTCGAGCTGACCCGGCAGCGTCCGGACGCCGCGCTGGCGTTCCTGGCCACCCCCACCGACGTGTACGCGGTCCCCGGCGACGCGGTCGCCCACGCCGAGCGCGGGTACGCCGCCCGTGGCCCGGCCCGACGGACCCTGCGGCTGATCTCCGGCGGCCGGCTGCTGCACCGCAACTACCCGCCCGGCGCCGACCCGGGCATCAACGACAGCCTGGTGCCCCAGCAGGGGCCGAACTACGCGTTGGCCAAGCGGCTGCAACGCTGGCGCGCGGCGGTGGCCCGCGACGCCGGCGCCACGGTGTCGTTCACCGTCGCGCCGCCCACCCGCACCCGGTCGGTGCTGCGCAACCGCGCGCTCGCCGCCGCGTACGCCGGGGCGCACCGCTTCGGTGTCGAGGTGTTCGAGCCGGCCACCAGCAACACCCTGATGGCCGCGCTGCTCGTGCACGACCTGCGCACCGGCGGTGGACCGGCGCAGGAGCACCCGTGGCGGGACGAAACGTACGCGGCGGCACACGGCGGACTGTGGCGCGTGCCGTACGCCCCGCGCAGCGCGCTCGGCCTGGCGGTGCTGCTGGGCCTCGGCGGGGCCCGGACCTGAGCGGGTTTCCTTGTCTTGGGCGCCGGGAAGGCTCCGGTATGGCCGAGACATTCGTGAGCGAAGACCTGAAGACGCTGCAGTCGATGGCGCGCGGGGCCGGGATTCCGGATGCCGAGCGTCTGTCCCACGACGACCTGGTGGAGGTGTTGCGCCGGGCCGGGCTGGCCGACGGCAGCCAGGACGACTGGCCGGACCAGCCGATCGAGGATCCGGCGCACCTCGCCGGGCTGCCCCGCAGCTCGCTGCGGCAGGGTGACGAGAGCACCGGCGGTCGTGCCGCCGAGGAGGCGATCGGCGCCCGGCCCGGCGAGTCCGGCACCGAGATCGACGACCGCACCGAACGCTGACCGTACCGGCGAGCCGCCCCCGTCACGGGGGGCGGCTCGCGTCGGTGAACCGGACGGTCCTGGCCCGCCTATGCTCAGCGCATGCTGTCCCAGGTGACCGGGCTGTCCCGACACTTCACCCAGGAGTCCCTGCGCGCCTACCTGCTGGCGCGGTCGGAGCGCACGCCCGGCGGCTGCCTCCTGGTGCGCGGCTACGGCAGCCGGCGCGGGGTTCACCAGAAGATGGCCGGGCGCGCGTGGGCGCACGTCGCGGCGTACGTGGTCTTCGTCGGCGGTTACCGACCGGAGCTGGAGGTGGGTCACGACTGCGGCGTGCCCGACTGCATCGAGCCGACCCACCTGCGTCAGCTCAGCCACGCCGACAACTGCCGCCAGCGGCAGCAGCAGCCGACGTGCCGCAACGGGCACCCGCGGGAGGTCGACCCCGGAACCGGCCGGTTGCGGAGGGTGTGCCGACGCTGCAACAGCGACGCGCAGCGGCGGTGGCGCGAGCGACGCGCAGCCGAGGTGGCCGACGCCCGGGCCGGCTACCGGCCCTGAGCCGAAGCGGTCGTCAACGGAGCCGACCGCCTCGCCGTAGGTGATCGAAGATGACCTGGTCCACCGGGGAGACGCGATGACGGTCGGCGTAGCCGAGCCAGGCGATCTCCTCGATCTCGTTCGCCGGCCGGAGGGTGCCCCGGTAGTGAGCGGTGTAGCAGCGCATCCGCACCACGGTGCCGTACGGGTGCCCGTGCGCCTGCGCCTCGAAGACACCGGCCGGCGAGGCGCTGCGGGGGTCGACGACGACGCTCATCTCCTCCCGGATCTCGCGGACGAGCGTGTCGAGGTCGCTCTCGCCCGCCTCCCGCTTGCCGCCCGGCAGGTAGTAGACGTCCTTGCCGCGTGAGCGCGAACTGAGGATCGCGCCGTTCTCCAGCCGGATCCATGCGACCTTGTCGATGACGGTCACGGCGCCCTCCCGGTGGTGGCTGACTCGTCGAAGACGTCCGGATCGGCCACTGCTTCCCGGAGGCGGCTCAGCCACTCGATGCCGAGTCTGCGGCCGTCGGGGAACTGGTCGTCGCGATCCCAGCGCCACGCGGTGACCATCGCCGGCACCAGAACCCGGCTGTCGCGGAGCACCTGAGGATCGACGTCCGGGTAGTGGTCTCCGACGCCGGGGGGAGCGTGGGCCAGGTCGAACTCGATCGGTCCCCGACAGCACGTCTCGAAGTCGATGAAGAGTGGCCCGGTGCGGGTCGAGAGCAGGTTTCCCGGATGAGGTTCGCCGTGCAGGAGCTGCTCGGGCCGGCCGCTCCCGCTGACCGCTTCCCGCATGCGGCTCAACGTGCTGGCGAGGAGGAGCCGGTCCGCGTCAGCCAGTTGCGGCGTCCGGGTGTGGTCGGCCACCAGCGTCTGGGCCGCGGAGACCCGGTCGGTGAAACGCGGGGTGGCCAGGTCGATGACACGCATTCCGGCGTGCAGGCGTTCGAGCGCGCCGGCGTAGTCCCGGTCCGGGATCGGCGGGGTGGGCACCGGTTCGTAGTAGGTCCAGAAGGTGACCACGTGGTCGTCCCGGGCAAGGACCTCGGGCGATTCCAGCGCGGCCACCGGGCTCCCGACCTCGGCCAACCGCCGCGCGACCTCCACTTCGAACTGGGCGCACCGGTGCGCGGCGGCCGGGGCCACCCGGGCGAGCACGTCGCAGGGCCGCAGGCGCAGGGTGAGCACGTTGGAGTTGTGCAGGACGACGGCGTCGTGGGCGGTCAGGCCGAGCGAGGACGCGCTCGACATGGCGGCCCGTGTCGCCTGCCGAGTCTCGTCTGTCCGCACCGGAGCACCGTAGTTCAGGCCTCGGCGCGGGGCAGCCGCATTTCGCCGCGTGCCTGCCGTCGACGTCGGCCAGGCGACACCAGCGCGAATCCTTACGCACAAGAACTGTCATTATGATGTACCGACGTTTCGTCCGTTATGTCGGCTCTAATTAACGGATTGTCATTACCGGTAATCCGTTAATCAGGGCGTGGGTCGACGGTAAAGCGCTTGAGGCGTACCTCGGCCCTCGCTTACGGTCGCCGCGACCCCGCACCCCTGAGGACAGAGGACGAACCGCGTGACCCCGCCTGCTCTCTGAACCTGACACGCCTTCCACCCACCCGAGCCGACGCTTCCCCGTCGGCTCCGCCGGGCTGCCTCCGCGCGCCCGGTCACACGGCGATCGAGGCCGCGCGTCATCGGCCTCGTGTCAGGTCTACAGAGATCAGGTTTTCCGTCCTCATGTCTTCATCACCCCATATCGTGCTGCCCTGGTTCGTCCGCCGGACCAGGCTTCCGCTGCTGTCACTGCGCTGTGTGGACTGCCGATCGGAGTCCGCCACCACCGGCGACGGCCGGTTCCGGGTCAACGCCAACGGCAAACTGCTCGACGTCTGGTTGCTGGTCCGGTGCGTCTCCTGCGACCGGACCAGCAAGCTGACCGTGCACGAGCGGGCGCCGGTCAGCTCGCTCGACCCGGTCACGCTCCACGGCTACCACCTCAACGACCCGGTCCTGGTCGCCGCCACACTGGTCGACCCGGCGCTGGCCCGGCGCGGTCGTTTCACGTTGGACTGGACCGGCGTCTGGCGTCTGGACACCCCGACCGAACGGCCCGCCGAGGCGTGGCCGCTGCGGGTCGAGGTCACCTTCGAGGATCCGGTGCCGGTGCGCCCGGATCGGCTCATCGCCCACGGGTTGGGCCTCAGCCGCCACGAGGTGCTGCGCCGGGTCAAGGGCGACGTGCCGCTGCGCCGCCCGAGAAGCACCGACTTCACCTTCACCGTGCTGGCCGAGGGTTAGCGACGCGCCGGTCGTGGCGGGCACCCCGCCCGCCGCGACCGGCGCGTGGGCGACACTTGCGGAGTGACGACGACGATCGTGCCGATGACCTGTGCTCATCCGGCGTTCGACCGCACCGCTGCCCTGTTCGACGCCTACCGGGTGCACTACGGCCTACCGTCATCTCCCGAGACGACCCGCTCCTGGCTGCACGACCAGCTCGCACAGCACCGGATCTCCGCTGCTGCCGCCATCCAGGCCGATCAGGTCTGCGGTTTCGTCACGGCCATGGTCATGCCCGCATCGCTCATGCTGGGCACCGCATGGTCGATCCGTGACCTGTACGTGGCCCCGCGCCATCGCCGTAGCGGTATCGCGCACGCACTCCTGCAGCACGTCATCCACAGTGCGCGCGCTGCCGGTGCCTCTCGCCTGTCGCTGCAGACCGAGACCGACAACGTCCCGGCCCTGACGCTCTACACCCGGGCCGGCTTCCGGCCCGTCACCGGCCTGGAACTCCTCAATCTCCGCCTCGACCCCACCCCGGAAGATCCAGGAGACACGACCTAGGCTGGTTCCGTCGATGCGGATCCATCTCGGGAGGCACGATGGCGGGCCGGGCACGGGAGGTCGTCGAGCGGATCCTGCGCGCCGGCCGGAAGGGCGACGTCGAGGCTTTCGTGGAGCTGATGGCCCCGGAAGGCTACATCGAGTGGCCGTTCCGCCCCGCCGGTGTGCCCGGCCGGGTGCGGGGCGGGCCGAGGTCCGCCGGCACCTGATCGAGACGGCCGGCACCCTGATCACGCTCGACGAGTACCGCGACGTGATGATCCACGAGACGCTCGACCCCGAGGTGGTCGTCGTGGAGTACGAGGCCGTCGGCAGCGTGGTCGCCACCGCAGAGCCGTTCGAGCAGACGGTGATCGCCGTGTTCCGCGTGCAGGACGGACTCGTCGTGTCCTACCGCGACTACATCAACCCGCTGCCGCTGATGCAGGCGCTGACCGGCGGCGCGGGAAACCGCTGAGGCGAACGACGGAAAGGCCGGGTCCATGGGACACGACGACCAGCTCCGACACTCCTCGTCGTTCGGCGCGGCGGCGACCGCGTACGCCGAACACCGCCCGGACTACGCGCGCGACGCGGTGCGGTGGGCGCTCGCACACGCGCCCGGCCCGCGGGTGCTCGACCTCGGCGCCGGCACCGGCAAGCTCACCGCCGGACTGCGCGCGGCCGGCGTCGACGTCAGCGCGGTCGAACCCGATCCGGCGATGCTGGCCGAGCTGCGCCGCGCGGTGCCGGACGTCTGCGCGCTGCCGGGCAGCGCCGAGGCGATCCCACTGCCGGACGCGTCCGTCGACGCCGTGCTGGCCGGCAACGCGATGCACTGGTTCGACATGGCCGTCGCCGGTCCGGAGATCGCCCGGGTGCTCGCGCCCGGCGGCACCCTGGCCGGGCTGTGGAACGTGCTGGACGATCGGGTGGACTGGGTCGCCGAGTTGGCGCGGGTCAGCGGGAGCGCCGCCGTCGGCCCCCGGGACACGCCCGCCTCCTGGCGCGTCGAGACGGCGCGGATGCACGTCCCGACCAACGGCGCCGCAGCCCGGTTCGAACGGCCGGAGCAGGCCGAATTCCCGCACGGACAGCGTCGCACCGCCGACTCCCTGGTGGCGACGCTGGCCACCCGCGCCGGGATGCTGGTCATGCCGGCGGAGGAACGCGACGCCACGCTCGGTCGGATCCGCGCGTTCCTGGCGAGCCGCCCGGAGACCGCGGCCGGCGAGTTCACGCTTCCGATGCTGACCTGCGTGCTCCGCGTGCGGCGGGTCTCACACCGTGCGGATGCCGTCTCACGCGCCGCGCGCTAGGCAGCGCTCGCCCGGGGCCAGTCCGTGAAGGCCTTGCGCAGCTCGTGGATCTGCGTGGGGGTGAGTCGGTAGAGCGCGAAGACGGTGTCGGGTAGCCGGTCGAGCCGTCGGATCGCATCGGAGACCTCTTCGTCGGTGAGGTCGGGATCGGCGCGACGCCCGAGCGTGATCAACTCATGCCGGTCGTGACGCTTCATGAGTGCCGCGACATCTATGTAGTCGCGGGGTTGAGCACGGGTAACCATGGCTGCGACCTTCGTGCCGATGACGTCGTCGAGGTGCAGCACCGGGCCGATGTCGAGGACAACGGGGCTGGCGGTGCGGGCGAAGCGCACGAGTTGCAGCCGAACGACCTGGTCGTCCCGGTGAACCTCGAACTCGGTCATGTCCTGGCCGAAGCCGTAGAAGACACCGCTCAACTCGCTGGACTCGGCCATGATCTCGACCTGGAAGCCCGCGTCGAGCAGGGCGCCGCGGACGTGTCCGCTCGCGGCGGCGACGCCTCCGTCGACGTTGGTGAAGAGGTCGACGTCCTCGGTGGGCCGTTCACCGATGCCGTGAGCGATCAGTGCCTGACCACCGGCGAGGGCAAACCCGTGGCTACTCGCTGCGGCGAGCGCGATGCGGGCTACGTCGTGCTGGAACTGGTCGGGTGCAGACGACATCAGGCGGCAGCCTCGCGGGAGCGCAGGACCGGGTGGCGCTCCTCCCAGGCGTGCCGCACCCCCCGGGGAAGGTAGAGCTGGGGCCAGAGTCGGACGAGGGTGGGGCCGTGCAACCAGGTGCGTAGTTCGTCGGATCGGACGGCTTCGGTGAGCACGGTCTCGTACATCCAGGTCAACAGGCCCGGCCGGTCGAGGTCGACGTGCCGGTCAGGCTGCCAGAACAGGCGGTGGGGCAGCTCGACGACGCCGGTGGTCGGGCCTCTCAACTCGCCGAGATCAGCGACCACGGCGGGCCGTCGTCCCGGCCGCGCCTCGTGCGGTCGACGCGAGCTGCGGACGAAACCGCTCGGATCCATGTCCCCAGAATAGGCCCTGGTGACCTGCGTTCGGGCCACGCCGGGCGCGGCCGGTCAGGAATCGGCGTGCCACACGGTTGTGCGGCGGCGCCCGGTCAGCGGCGCCACCAGCGCCAGCTGCGGCGGGGACGCGCCGCGGGTCGACCGGTGTCCTGCGGCTCCACCGTCGCGGGCGCCGACCGCTCGGCCGCGACGCGTTCCCGGTCGGCCCGCCACCGGCGCACCGCCTCGTCGACGTTGACCGGGCGGACCACCACCCGCGGCCCGGTCGGGGTGCGCAGCCAGGCCACCACCTCGGTGTTGAGCGCGGCCACGTACGACCGCACGCCCTCCTCGGTGGGCAGGTCGCGCAGCTCGGCCGGGAGCTGCTCGATGCGGCGGCGCAACTGCAACGGCGTGGGCAGCATCAGGTCGGACGGGATCTGTTCGCGCTCCATGAAGCTGCGGATCCACCAGCCCTCGTCGTAGGGCAGGTCCCGGCCCGGGATCGGCTTGCCCGCGCCCGGCAGGTTGTCGAACTCGCCGCGCTCCTGGGCCGAGCGGATCTGCGCCTCGACCGCGGCCTCCCAGCCTGTCGTCACCGCCGTCACCTCCCGTACCCACCGTATCCGCCAATCTCCGACCAGGGTCAGCGTCGGACGGGCCCGGGGTTGTTCCCGGCCGTGCCGGGAGCAGGCGTAGCGTGCCCGGCATGCGCGACTGGCTGATCGGGCTCGGGGTGGCGCTGGCCTGCCTGGTGGTGAGCTGGGCGGTGCTCGTGCTGCTGGCCCGGCGGCTGCCGCCCGGGCCGCTGCGTGACCTGGCCGCGTTCCTGCCCGACTGCGCCACCACGGTGCGGCGGCTGCGCCGGGACCCGAGGGTGCCGCGCCGCGCCCGGATCGCGATCATCGTCGCCGGTGTCTGGGTGGCCAGCCCGATCGACCTGATCCCGGAGTTCCTGCCGGTGATCGGCCCGCTGGACGACGTCGTGGTGGTCGCCCTCGCGCTGCGCTACGCCGGCCGGCAGGTGCCCCGGCAGGTGCTGCTCGACGCGTGGCCGGGCGAGCCGCGCCTGCTGCTGCGCCTGCTCGGCGCCCCGGCGGACTGACGGTCAGGTCAGCCGGCGGACGTGCCGGTGCCCGTCGCGGGGGAACGGTGGACGGGCCGGCAGCACCTCGACGAAGGCGTACCCGCTCTTCTCCGCCACCCGGCAGGAGGCCGGGTTGTCGATCTGGTGCAGCAGCTCCAGGCGGGTCAGCCCACCGGCGGCGAACCGGGCGAACGCCCAGCCGGTGACCGCCTCGACCGCCCGGGGCGCGACGCCCCGCCCGCGCGCCGGCGCCGCCGTCCAGTAGCCGACCTCGGCGTCCGGGCGGCCCGGCCGGACCTCCTTGAGCACCACGCAGGCCACCAGCCGCTCCCCCGGCGCGTCCTCCACCACGGCGAAGCTGAACCGGCGGTCGGCGGCCCAGCCCTGCCGGCTGCGGCGCACGTAGTCCCGCGCCTCGGCCGGGGTGGTCACCGGGCGGCTGGTCCAGGCCCGCAGCACCGGGTCCCGGTAGGCATCCAACAGCGCGTCGGCGTCGCCGTCGCGCCACGGACGCAGCAGCAGACCGGGCGCGGTGGGGGTGGCGTCGGCGGACAACACGATCGACATCCGGTCAGTATGGCGTCGTCCGGGTGGCGCGCGTCACCCCGCGCGGCGGCCGGAGCAGGACCGTGACGTCACCGCCGGCGGCGTAGGGTCCGGGGCAGGGCCGACGGCGGGAGGGCGACATGGTCACGCTCGGTGCGGTGGTGGGGATCGCCCTGGTGGCGCTCGGTCTGGTGCTCACACCCGGGCCCAACATGGTCTACCTGGTGTCCCGGTCGGTCACCCAGGGCCGGCGGGCCGGCCTCGTGTCGCTGCTCGGGGTGGCGGTCGGGTTCGGCGTCTACCTGGCCGCCGCGGTCGCCGGCATCGCCACCGTCTTCGTGCTGGTGCCGCCGCTCTACACGGCCGTGAAGCTGGCCGGCGCGGCCTACCTGCTCTGGTTGGCGTGGCGCACGCTGCGCCCGGGCGGCCGGTCCGCGTTCACCCCGGCGCCGCTGCCGCCGGACCGGCCCCGACGGCTGTTCGCCATGGGTCTGGTCACCAACCTGCTGAATCCGAAGATCGCCATCCTCTACGTGTCGCTGCTGCCGCAGTTCGTGGACCCGTCGCGCGGACACGTGGCGGTGCAGAGCCTGCTGCTCGGGCTGACCCAGATCGGCATCGCGCTGACCGTGAACGCGCTGATCGTGCTCAGCGCGGGATCGGTGTCGGCGTTCCTCACCCGCCGGCCGGGCTGGGCCCGCGTCCAGCGTTACGTGATGGGCACCGTGCTGGCCGGGCTCGCGGTGCGCATCGCCGCCGACCGCTCGCGCGCCGCCGTCGCCACCCCCTGAGGCGGTACGCGCGTCAGCGCCGCGCCTCGCGCAGCACCGCCACGCCGCCCGGCGCGAGGGTGAGCACCTCCGCGACCGGCTCGTCGGTGAGCAGCTCGTGTCCGGCGGCCGGCACCCGCTGCGGCCGGTCGGTGTGGTTGAACAGGTACAGGCGGGTGTGGTCGCCGGCGTGTCGGCGTACCGCCTCGACACCCGGTGGCGCCTCGGGGCAGGTGGGGCCGACGCCGGCGCGGCGGGCCACGTCGGTGAGCAGCCGCCGGTAGGTGTCGTCGTCGGGGCGGGTGGAGACGTACCAGGTGTGGGCGTCGCCGACCCGGTGCCGGGTCACCGCCGGCCGGCCGTCCAGCACCCCGCCGATGTAGGCGGTGACCGGCTCCGCCCCGGTCAGGTGCACCGTCTCCGACCAGATCCGGCCGATCCCGCCGCTGGTCAGCGGCACCCGTTCGTCGTCGGCGAGCGGGTGGAACGCCTCCACCCGCACCCCGAGCAGGTCCCGGTACGCGCCCGGGTAGCCGCCGGGACGCACGCGGGCGTGCTCGTCGGCGACCCCGCTGAGCCAGGTGACCAGCAGGTGCCCGCCGGCGTGGACGTGGCGGCGGACCCAGTCGACGGTGGCGTCGGAGGCCAGGTAGAGCGCGGGGAGCAGGAGCAGCCGGTGCCCGTCGAGCGGGTCGCCGGGCGTCACCAGGTCGGCGGTGATGCCGGCGTGCCACAGCGCCCGGTGCGCGGCGGCCACCTCGCCCGGGTGGTCGAGGCCGTAGCGGGGCATGCCGGGGTGGCGCAGCGCCCATCCGCTGGCGGCGTCGTGGGCGATCGCGACGCCCGCCTGCACCGCACCGGAGGCGGTGCCGGCGAGCCGGTTGAGCATGGCGCCGAGCCGGGTGACCTCGCGGAACACCCGGGTGTCCTTGCCGACGTGCGACACCACCGCGGAGTGGAACCGTTCCGCGCCGCCGGCCGGCGCGCGCCACTGGAAGAACATCACCCCGCCGGAGCCGCGGGCCACGTGCGCGAGGCTGTGCCGGATCATCCGGCCCGGTTCCTTGGTGTGCATGCGGTGGGCGGTGTGGATCTGGTTCGGCGCGCTCTCCATCAGCAGCCACGGCACGGGCCGGCCGGCCCCGTGACGGGCCCAGCCGCGCGCGAGGTCGGCGGCGAGCGCGGTCTGCTCCTCGGCGCCCCGGTCGGTGCGGGACGGGTAGTGGTCGACGGCCACCAGGTCCACCTCCCGTGCCCAGCGGGCGTGGTCGACGGGCACCCAGTCGCCGAGCGCGTAGTTGGTGGTGACCGGCACCGCCGGGTTCGCCGCGCGCAGCAGGTCCCGCTGCGCGGTGTACGCGGACAGCAGCGTGTCGGACCAGAACCGGCGGAAGTCGAGCAGCTGCCCGGGGTTGCCCAGGTACTGCGTGGCGCGGGCGGGGCGACCTGCGCCCAGTCGGTGTAGTGCTGGCCCCAGAAGCTGGTCACCCAGGCGTCGTTGAGCGCGTCGAGGTCGCCGTGCCGGTCGGTGAGCCAGCGGCGGAACGCCGTCTCGACGTGCGCGCAGTGGCAGGTGGTGCCGTACTCGTTGTGCACGTGCCACAGTGCCAGCGCCGGGTGGTGGGCGTACCGGGCGGCCAGCACCTCGGTGATGCTCCGGGCGGCGGTCCGGTAGGCGGGCGCGGCGGCGCAGTAGGTGTCCCGGCTGCCGTGGTGCAGGCGTACCCCGTCGGCGGTGACCGGCAGCGCGTCCGGGTGGGCGAGGGAGAACCAGGGCGGCGGCGAGGCGGTGGGGGTGGCGAGCGCGGCCCGGATGCCGGCGTCGTGCAGCAGGTCCAGCACCCGGTCGAGCCAGTCCAGGGTGTGGCGGCCGGGTGCGGGCTCCAGGCGGGACCAGGCGAACACGCCGACGGTGACGAGGTCGATGCCGGCGGCGCGCATCAGCGCGACGTCCTCGCGCCACACCGCCTGAGGCCACTGCTCCGGGTTCCAGTCGCCGCCGTACCGGAGTCGACCGTCGGCCCACAGTCCTTTAGTTGTCATCCAAGCCAAAGTAAGAACAGGTGAGAGCGAAAGTCAATGCGGGGACTCATTGACAGTTAGTTGTGGTTCCAAAGAAACTGGCGGAACCGCCCGTGTCGCCGCGAGGAGACGCCCATGCCGTACCGCCCGCCCCTGGTCCCGTTCGAGACGTTCGTGGCCGACCCGCCCGACCTGCCGGTGCGCGCCCCCGGTGAGGAGGGTGCCGACGACGTGCTGCGGGCCGAGGTGGCCACCACCGACGCGCACGGGGTCACGCTCGCCGCCACCTGCGCCTCCGGCCGCACCGTGGTCGCCCGGGTGGAGGCCGCCGGCCACGGCATCCTGCGGGTACGCCTCGCCGACGACCTCGCCGTGCGCAGCCGCTCGGCGCGGGCGCTGCCCCTGGTCCGGCCCGCCCCGCACCCGGCCGTGGTCAGCGTCGACGACGCGTACGCGCGCGTGGACGCCGGCGCGGTGGTCGCCGAGGTACGCCTCGACCAGTGGGGGCTGCGGTTCCTCACCCCGGACGGCCGGCTGCTGCTGGCCGCCGACACCGGCACCCGGGACATCAGCGGCCGGCGACGCACCCTTCCACTCGGGCGCTCGACCGTGGACGGTGAGCCGGCCGCCTGGCACGAGAGCTTCGTCGCCCCCGGCGACGAGCGGTTCGTCGGCTTCGGGGAGAAGTTCACCCCGCTGGACAAGCGCGGGCAGCGACCGCTGATGTGGAACTTCGACGCCTTCGGCGGCGAGTCCGACCGGTCGCACAAGAACGTGCCGTTCTACCTCTCCGACCGCGGCTACGGGGTGCTCGTCGACAGCGGCCTGCCGGTGCAGTTCGACGTCTGCGCCAGCACCCACAGCAGCGTGCAGGTGCTCGTCCCGGACGACCTGCTCGACTACTACGTGCTGGCCGGCCCCACCCCGGCGCAGGTGCTCGACCGGCTGGACGCGCTGACCGGCCGGCCCTACCTACCGCCGCGCTGGGCGTTCGGGGCCTGGATCTCCTCCGGCTTCTTCCCGGACAGCCAGCAGCGGGTGCTGGAGCGGGCCCGGCTGATCCGCGAGCGCGACATCCCCTGCGACGTGCTGCACCTGGACTGCTACTGGCAGGTCGCCGGGCGCTGGTCGGAGCTGCGCTGGGACGAGCGGGCCTTCCCCGACCCGGCCGCGATGCTCAAGGACCTGGCCGAGCAGGGGTTCCGGGTGTGCCTGTGGATGAACCCCTACCTGATGACCGACAGCCCGCTCTACGCCGACGCCGAGGCCGCCGGCTACTTCCTGCGCCGCCCGGACGGCGCCACGTACGTCGCCGACACCTGGCACGGCAGCTATCCGGTCTGCGCCATCGTGGACCTCACCAACCCGGCGGCGGTGCGCTGGTTCCAGGGCCTGCTGCGCCCCCTGCTCGCGCAGGGCGTCGCGGTGTTCAAGACCGACTTCGCCGAGGCGGTGCCCGCCGACGCCGTGGCGCACAACGGCATGACCGGCGTCGAGCTGCACAACGTGTACGCGCTGCTGTTCAACGACGCGGTCGCCGACGTCACCGAGGAGGTGGCCGGGCACCGCACGGTCTGGGCGCGCTCGTCGTACCTGGGCGGGCAGCGGCACAGCGCCCAGTGGAGCGGCGACGTCAACGCCACCTGGCCGGGAATGGCCAGCACGCTGCGCGGCGGGCTCTCCCACGGCCTGTCCGGGGTGCCGTTCTGGAGCCATGACACCGGCGGCTTCCACGGCACCCCCGCTGCGGACCTGTACGTGCGCTGGACCCAGTTCGGCGCGCTCTCGCCACTGGTCCGCCTGCACGGCACCACCAGCCGGCTGCCCTGGGACTTCCCGCCCGAGGCGGAACGGCACGCGGTGGCCGCGCTGCGGCTGCGGTACCGGCTGCTGCCGTACCTCTGGTCGGCGGCCGTGGACGCGGCCCGCACCGGCGCGCCGATGCTGCGCGCGCTGCTCGTCGACACCCCGGACGACCCCACCGCCTGGACCACCGACCTGCAGTACCGTCTCGGCCGCGACCTGCTGGTCGCGCCGGTGCTCGACCCGTCCGGGGAACGCGCCGTCTACCTGCCGGCCGGCGACGACTGGCTGGACGCGACCACCGGGGAGGGCCACAGCGGCGGCCGACACCTGCGGGTACGCGTGCCGATCGACCGCCTTCCGCTGTACGTGCGACGCGGGGCGCTGATCCCGGTGACCCCGGCCGCCCCCACCGTCGCCGAGGGGCCGTTCCGCGACGTCACGCTCGTGGCCTGGGGCGGCGCCGACGCCGTCACGGTGGTACGCGACGAGGCCGGCGACACCACGGTCACCGCCAGCCGCGACGGCGACACGTTGCACGTGCGGGTGGACGGTCCGCTGGACGTGCGCGGGGTCTCGGTGGTCGGGGCGGGCCCGCCGCGCCGGATCGTGCTCGACGGCGAGACCGTGCCGGCGACCGCGTTCGAGCCGTGGTTCGGGGGCTGACTCCGGCGGTCCGGACCGTCGCCGATTTAGTTTAAGCTGTAGCCGAAACCGGGGCCGGGCGCAGGAGGCGGGCAGTTCGTGATCAGCATCGACCGGCCGTCACGGACGGCCGACCTGGGCGACGTACGGGTGGCCAACCGGGCCGCGGTGCTGCGGCACGTCCGGCTGCACGCCCCCTGCTCCCGGGCCGACGTCGCCGCCCGCACCGGGCTGAACAAGGCCACCGTCTCCAGCCTGGTCGGCGAGCTGATCGAGCACGGCCTGCTGCGCGAGACCGGGCTGACCGAGAACCGGGTGGGCCGCCCGGCGACCATGCTCGTGCTCGACGGCTCCCGCTACGTCGGGCTCGGCCTGCGCATCGGCGCCGACGAACTGGTCGTGGTCGCCGTCGACCTGGCCGGCGAACGGGTCCTCACCTGGCGACGGGCGTTCGCCACCGCCACCGCCGGCCCGGACGAGACCGTGGCGGCGCTCGCCGCGCTGGCCCGGCGGGCGATCAACCGGGTCACCGGCGCGGGCCGCACCGTGCTGGGGCTCACCGTGGGCGTGCCCGGCCCGGTGGACGGCGACGGCGTGGTGCCGGCGGCGCCGGCACTGGGCTGGCGCAATGTGCCGCTCGCCGCCGCGCTGCGTCGCGCCCTGCGCGACCCGGGTTTCCCGATCGGCGTCGACACCGACGCCAACCTCGCCGTCTCGGCCGAGCTGCGACACGGCCCGTACGCCGGCACGGCCGACCTGGTGCACCTCACCGGCGGGCCGACCGTCGGCGCCGGGGTGGTCAGCGGCGGGCGGCTGCTGCGTGGCGGCCGGGGCTTCGCCGGCGAGATCGGCCACCTGCCGGTGCTGCCGGACGGGCCGGCGTGCGGGTGCGGTCGTCGGGGTTGTCTCGCCGCGCTCGTCGGCGTGGACGCCGTGGTGCGCCGCCTGCTGCCGGACGCCACGCAGGACGGTCCGATCACCGACCACCTGCCGGAGATCGAGCGGATCCAGGTGCTCGCCCGCGCCGGGGACGACCCGGTGCGGACCGGGCTCACCGAGGTCGGCCGGCAGCTCGGGCGGGCGGTCTGCGTCCTGGTCGACCTGCTCGACCCGGAGGTCGTCGTGCTGGGTGGGCACCTGGCCGCGCTCGCGCCGTGGCTGCTGCCGGCCGTCCGCGCCGAACTCGCCGACCGCACCCTGGCGCCGCCGCCGGTGGTCCGGGTCGAGGCCAGCACGCTGGGCTCGGAGGCCAGCGCCCTCGGCGGTGCCACCGCCGCACTGGCCACCGTGGAGGCCGGGCAGCTGCCCGCCGCCTGACCCCTTGACCGCGCCCGCGCGGGGTGCCAACCTCGGGTAACGCCGTCACCGCGACCGGGCAACCCGGTGCCGGCGTGTTTTTCGGCGGTCGTCGAAGCGCTTCACCACTGCTCCGGGCCGACGCCGCCGCCCGACCACCACCCCCTTTCCGCGTGCGCGCCGCCGTCTCCCGGCCCGGTCGTCGAAGCGCTTCGACGACCGGGGTGCCGCACGCTTCCCCGGAGGCGCCCGCCATGACCGATCCCGTCGCACCCCGTCCCGACGACCTGCTGGCCCGGCTCACCCTGCCGGAGAAGCTCGGCCTGCTGCACCAGTGGCAGGCGCCGGTCCCCCGGCTCGGCCTACCGGCGTTCCGCACCGGCACCGAGGCGCTGCACGGGGTGGCCTGGCTCGGCGAGGCCACCGTCTTCCCGCAGGCGATCGGACTGGCGACCAGCTGGAACCCGGACCTGATCCGGGCGGTCGGCGCCGCCGTCGGCGACGAGGTCCGGGCCAAACACCAGGCGGACCCGGGTCGGGTCGGGCTCAACGTGTGGGCGCCGGTGGTCAACCCGCTGCGCGACCCCCGGTGGGGCCGCAACGAGGAGGGCTGGTCCGAGGACCCGTGGTTGACCGGCCGCCTGGCCACCGCCTACGCCCATGGGCTGCGCGGCGACCACCCCACCCGGCTGCGGACCGCGCCGACACTCAAGCACTTCCTCGGCTACAACAACGAGACCGACCGGGCGGTCACCTCCAGCGACCTGCCGCCGCGCGTGCTGCACGAGTACGAGCTGCCGGCGTTCCGCGCCCCGCTGGCCGCCGGGGCGGCGGTGGCCGTGATGGCGTCGTACAACCTGGTCGACGGCGTGCCGGCGCACCTGAGCCCGCTCATCGACGGGGAGTTGCGCGGCTGGGCCGACGACGAGGTGCTGGTGGTCGGCGACGCGGGCGCGGTCGGCAACATCGCCGGCGTGCAGGCGTACCTGCCCGACCACGTCACCGGGTTCGCCGCCGCGCTGCGCGCCGGGATCGACAGCTTCACCGAGGACGACGACGACCCCGGCCCCACGGTGGCCCGGTTCACCGAGGCCCTGGCGCGCGGGCTCGTCACCGAGTCCGACGTGGACCGCGCGGTCCGGCGGATCCTGTCGGTGCGCACGCGCCTGGGCGACCTGGACCCGCCCGGCCACGACCCGTACGCCGGGGTGCCGGCCGACGTGGTGAACTGCCCCGCGCACCGGGAACTCGCCCGGGAGGCCGCCCGCCAGTCGGTCGTGCTGCTGCGCAACGACGGTCTGCTGCCGCTGGCGCCGGACACCCGGGTCGCGGTGCTCGGCCCGCTCGCCGACACCGTGCTCACCGACTGGTACAGCGGCACGCCGCCGTACGCGGTGAGCGCGTACCGGGGGCTGCTCGGCCGGCTGCCCGACGTGCGCACCCACTGCGGCGCGGACCGGATCACGTTGCGCGTCGGCGACCGGGCCGTGCGGTGCGTCGACGGCGCACCGCTGGTCCTCGGCGACGGCGCACCGACGGAGTTCGACGTGGTCGACTGGGGGCAGGGCGTGGTGGCGCTGCGCGTGGCCCACCACGGCCGGTACGTCGGCGCCCAGGACTCCGGCACGCTGGTCGACGACCGTCCGGGCCCGGGCGGCTGGGTGGTCCGGGAGACGTTCCGCCTGCACCACCGGCCCGACGGCAGCGCGCTGCTGCACCACCTGGCCACCGGCCGGCACGTCGGCGTCGACCCGGAGGGCCGCCTGCGCGTCGACACCGGCGACCCGGCCGGGTTCACCGTCGACCTGGTCGTCGACGGCGCCGCCGAGGCCGCCGCGCTGGCCGCCGCTGCCGACGTGGCGCTGGTGGTGCTCGGCAACCATCCGATGGTCAACGGGCGGGAGACCGAGGACCGGGCCGATCTGGCGTTGCCGTCCGGCCAGCAGGACCTGCTGCGCGCCGTGCGGGCGGCGAACCCGCGTACCGTGCTGGTGCTGACCAGCAGCTACCCGTACGCGGTGGGCGGGGCGCGGGAGCAACCGCCGGCGGTGCTGTGGAGCGCCCACGGTGGACAGGAACACGGCAACGGGCTGGCCGACGTACTGCTCGGCGCCGCCGACCCGGGCGGCCGGCTCACCCAGACCTGGTACGCCGACACCGCCGAGCTGCCCGACCTGCTCGACTACGACGTCATCGGCGCCGACGCCACCTACCTCTACCACCGGGGTGAGCCGCTGTACCCGTTCGGGCACGGGCTCAGCTATGCCGCGTTCGACTACGCTGACCTCCGGCTGAGCACCGCCACGGCGCACGCCGGCGAGGAGGTGGAGGTGAGCGTCGAGGTCACCAACACGGGCCGCCACCCGGGCACCGAGGTGGTGCAGCTCTACACCCGGCAGCGTCGTTCCCGGGTCAAGCAGCCGCTGCGGCAGCTGCGCGACTTCGCCCGGGTCACCCTCGACCCGGGGTGCGCGGCCCGGGTGACGCTGCGGCTGCGTACCGCCGATCTGGCCTGGTGGGACGAGACCGGCGCCGCGACGGTGGTGGAGGACGCCGTCCACTCGGTGCTGGTCGGCCGGTCCGCCCGGGACGTGCGGCTGGTCGGCACGGTCGCCGTCACCGGCGGCGACACCGCGCCGGTGACCGCGGACGGGCGGTCGGGGGCCGCCCGGTGACCGGCCGGGCCGCCGGTGACCAGGTCACCATCGCCGACGTGGCCCGCCACGCCGGGGTCGCCGCCAGCACCGTGTCGTACGTGCTCAGCGGCAAGCGCGCCATCTCGGCGACCACCCGGGGGCGGGTGCTGGCCAGTGTCCGCGCGCTGGGCTACCACCCCAACGCCGGGGCGCGGGCGTTGGCCAGCCGCCGGGCCAACGTGATCGCGCTGGTGCTGCCGCTGCGCACCGGGATGCAGGTGCCGGTGGTGATGCGCTTCGCCACCGCGGTGGTCACCACCGCCCGCCGCCACGACCACGACGTGCTGCTGGTCACCGCCGACGAGGGGCCGGCCGGGCTGCACCGGATCGCCGGCAGCGCGCTGGTCGACGGTGTGCTGCTGATGGACGTGGAGCTGGAGGATTCCCGGGTGCCGCTGCTGCGGGAGCTGGCGCTGCCCGGCGTGCTGATCGGCCACCCGACCGACAGCAGCGGGCTGGCCTGCGTGGACCTGGACTTCCGGCGGGCCGGGGAGTTGTGCGTGGAGCACCTGGCCGGCGCGGGGCACCGGCGGATCGCGTTGCTCGGCGCGCCGGCCGCCGTCTACGCGCGGGGCACCGGCTTCGCCCACCGCACCCGGGCCGGCGTGCTGGCCGCCGCGGACCGGCTCGGCGTCGACGCGGTGGCCCGGCCCTGCGAGGAGGGGCCCGCGGCGGTGCGGCGGGACCTGGAGGCGCTGCTGGCCGACCACCCCGACGTCACCGGGCTGGTGGTGCAGAACGAGTCGGCCGTCGGGCCGGTGCTGTCGGCGTTGCCGCTGCTGGGCCGCCGGGTGCCGCGGGACGTCTCGGTGGTCGCGGTGTGCCCCGACGAGCTGGCCGAGCAGTCCGGGCTGACCGGCGTGCCGGTGCCCGCCGAGGAGGTCGGCCGGCAGGCGGTGACGCTGCTGATGCGGCGGCTGCGCGACGAGCCGGTGCCGGAGGTGACCCTGCTGGAACCGCGGCTGACCGTGCGCGACACCAGCGGCCGGTCCGGTCGGTGAGGACCGGTCAGAGGCTGTCCGGGCGGCGCAGCGCCGGGTGGTGCTCGCCCGGGGCCGCGTACCAGGGTGGGGCGTCGTCGGCGAGCGCGGTGCCGATCCGCAGCCGCGACCAGTCGTCCAGGTCGGGCAGCGCGTCCGGGGCGAACCAGGCCACCGCCAGGGACTCGTCACCGTCGGCGGTGGCGGTCCCGCCCACGGCCCGGCAGCGGAACCAGACGTTGAGGTATTCGCAGGCGTCGCCGTTGGGATAGACCACCGGGTGGGTGGCCACGCCGGCCAGCCGCTCGATCGCCACCTCGACGCCGGTCTCCTCGCGCACCTCGCGCACCAGCGCGTCGGCGGGCTGCTCGCCCGGGTCCACGGTGCCGGCGGGCACCGACCAGCGGCCGTTGTCCCCTCGGCGGGCCAGCAGCACCCGCCCCGCGTCGTCGGTCACCACACCGCTGACCCCGTAGAGCATGAGCAGGTCGTGGCCGACGTGCCGGCGCAGCCGGGCGATGTAGGGCGACACGGGCATGGCGAGCAGGCTACCCGCGCGCCTGGCGGTGCCGCCGCACCATCCCGGCGGCCAGCGCCGCGCCGTCCAGGTCACCGGCGGCGACGCGCCCGGCGACGGTCCGCCGCACCAGCCGGTCGGCCAGCGCCGGCGCGTGCCGGGCCAGCGCCAGCTCGACCCGGCCGCGTCGGGTGGTGGCCACGTCGCGGGGCGCGCGCCGGGCAGCGGCGGCGCGCAGGATCGCCGCGACCACTCCCTCGACCGGCTCGGGCCGGGACACCCCGCTCAGCGACAGCCCGGCCGCGACGGTGCTGTCGTGGATCGGGGAGGCGACCATGCTGGGGTAGACGACGCTGACCCCGACGTGCGTGCCGACCTCGTGGCGCAGCGCGTCGGCGTACGCGACCAGGGCCCGCTTGCTCACCCCGTACGCGGCCGCGAGGGGCAGCGGCAGCACCGCCATCCGGCTGGCCACGAAGATCACCCGGCCGCGGGCGGCCTCCAGCGCCGGCATCGCCGCGGCCGTGGTCCGCCAGGCGGCGAGCAGGTTCACCTCCAACTGCCGGCGCACCACCTCGTCCGGGGCCAGCTCGGCGGGGGCGGGACCGCCGACGCCGGCGTTGTTGACCAGCAGGTCCAGCCCGCCGAGCCGGTCGACGGCGGCGGCCACCGCGGCCGGCGTCGCCGCCGCGTCGGTCAGGTCGACCCCGAGCACCGGCGGCGTCGCGTCGGCGTCGGCGTGCAGGTCCAGGCCGACCACGTGCGCGCCGGCGTCGGTCAGCGCGGCGCCCAAGCGCCGGCCGAACGTGCCGTGCGCGCCGGTGACCAGCACCCGCCGCCCGGCGAGCGCGCTCACCGCGTCGCTCCGGCCCGCCGGCGCCCGGCGGCCAGTTCCCGGCGCAGCTCGGCCAGGTACGCGTCGAAGTCCACCCGCATTTGCGGCCGGCGCTGTCCCCAGCGGGCGGTGGCGGCGCGCAGCTCGGCGCGGCAGGCGGCGGCCTGGCGGTCCGGCTCCGGCGGCGCCCAGGTGCCGGCCAGCCGGGCGGCGACGAGCCGGGCCTGCGCCTCGACCAGTGGGAACGCCGCGCCGGTGGACTGCATGAGCCCGACGAACGCCAGGCCGGGGGCGTCCAGGTGGAACACGTGCCGGTACAGCGGCAGTCGGTCGGCGCCGTCGCCGAGCAGCGCCGGGTCGAGGAACGGCACCTCCACCCGGTAGCCGGTGCACCAGAGCACCAGGTCCACCTCGTCGACCCGGCCGTCGGTGAACTCGACCCGGTCGCCGGCGAAGCGGGCGATGCCGGGACGGGCCTGCACGTCGCCGTGGGTGAGCCGGGACAGCAGCGTGTCGGAGAGCGTCGGGTGGTCCTGGAGGAAGCCGTGCTCCGGGGCGGGCAGCCCGTAGCGGGCGGGCGGGCCGACGGTGGCGCTGAGCATGCTCTGGCTGATCCGCTGGCGCAGCCGCCAGGGCAGCCGGCGGGCCAGCGCCCCGTTGAGCGTGTCCGACGGGCGGCCGAGCAGATACTTGGGCACCACCCAGACGCCCCGGCGCAGCGACAGCAACGTCCGGGTGGCGGCGTACGAGGCGTCGACGGCGATGTCCATGGCGGAGTTGCCGCCGCCGACCACCAGGACCCGCCGGCCGGCGAGCTGCTCGGGTCCCCGGTAGTCGTGGCTGTGCATCTGCTGCGCGGCGCACTCGCCGGGATAGGGCGCGGGCCGGTTCGGCACCCGGTTGTGCCCGTTGGCGACCACGACCGCCTCGACGTCGACGGTCACCGGGCCGTCCGGGCCGGTGGCGTGCACCCGCCAGCCGTCGCCGGCGGCGGTGACCCGGTCGACGGTGTGCCGCAGCCGCACCGCGTCGCGCAGGCCGAACCGGTCGGCGTAGTCGCCGAGGTAGCCGGCGACGCGGGTGTGGTCGGGGTAGTCGGGCCAGTCGCCGGGCATCGGGTGGTCGGCGAACTCGGTGCGCCCCCGGCTGGTGTTCAGGTGCAGCGTCCGGTACGCCGGCGAGCCGGGCGCGCCGTAGACCCACAGGCCGCCGAGGGTGTCCGCGGTCTCGAACGCGACCGCCGGCACGCCGGCGTCGCCGAGCGCCTTGAGCGTGGCCAGTCCGGCCGCTCCGGCGCCGACGACCGCGACCCGGGGTGGTGCCGACATGCCCGCCTCCTTTTATCCAACGACTGCTGGATAATCCCCGGTGGGCGGGACGCCGTCAAGGGGTGGCCGGCGGGTAGAGCCCGTCGAGGAGGCGGTGCACGAACGCCCGGAACTCACGCCGCTCGCGCGCCGCGGAGCCGGAGCGCGCGGCGAGCGCCACCACGTGCCCGTGCACCGCCCAGACCAGGCTGCGCACGGTCACGTGCGGTGCCGGCTCGACCAGCGCCCCGGCCCTCGCCGCGGCGGCGAGCAGGCGCTCGACCTGCGCGTACAGCGGCGCGGAGTAACGCCGGTCCAGCTCCGCGTGCCGCTGCGGCTCCAGCCAGCGGCGCAGCCACAGCGCGGTGGTCTCCGGCCGGTCCTCCAGGAAGTCGACGAACACGTCGACCAGTTCGTGCAGCGCCCGCAGCGCCTGGTCCGGGCCGGCGGTCAGGGCCTCGGCCGCGCGCTGCCCGGCCGCCTCCAGGACCTCGCGCTCGGCGCTGAACACCCGGGCGAAGCAGGCGTCGTAGAGCTGTGCCTTGGTGCCGGTGTGGTGGGCCACCGTGGCCACGTCGACGCCGGCCGCGGCGGCCACGTCCCGGACGCTGACCGCGTCGAACCCGCGCTCGGCGAACAACGCGGTCGCGGCGGCGAGCACGAGGTCGTGGGTCGGTCGCTGGTCGTCGCGGCGGGGCCGGCCCGGTCGCCGGCGGGGCATGGTCATCCGGCCATTGTTCCCCCTACAATCCAGCATCCGTTGGATTGGGGCGGCGCGCCCCGGGACAGGAGACGGCATGACCGGGCTGGACCAGCGGCGCGACGACGCCGTCGCCCTGCCACGCGGACCGCTGGTCGGGTTCGCCGCCGGCTCGCTCGGCATGGGTGTCTGGGTGACCGTGCCCGGGCTGCTGCTGCTCTACTTCCTCACCGACGTCCTCGCGGTCGCACCGTGGCTGGCCGGGCTGACCCTGCTGCTGCCGAAGATCGCCGACGTGCTGCTGCACCCGTGGATCGGGCACCGCTGCGACGTCGAGCAGGCCCGCCGGGGTCACCGCCGACGGCTGCTGCTGGCCGGCTGCGCGTTGCCGGTGGCGTTCGCCGCGCTGTTCGCCGTGCCCGGCGACCTCACCGGCGCGGCCGCCGCCGGCTGGGTGGCGGTGTTCTTCGTGGCCGGCAACCTGCTGTTCGCCGCCTACCAGGTGCCCTACCTGGCCACCCCGGCCGACCTGCGGATCGGCTACCACGAGCGGACCCGGCTGATGGCGTTCCGGATGGTGGTGCTCACCCTCGGCATCCTGGTCTCCGGGCTGCTGGCGCCGCTGCTGAGCGGCGGCGACGACGCCACCCGCGCCGGTTACCTGCGGATGGCCGTGGTGCTGGCGGCCGGGATGCTCGCCGCGATGGCGGTCGGCGTGGTCGGGATCGACCGGCTGCGTCGTACCGCCGCCGCCCCGGCGGCCCCGCACGGCGCCGGCGGGTGGCGGACGCTGGCGGCCAGCCTGCGGGACCGGCAGTTCCGCGCCCTGGTCGGCGCCTACCTGGCCATGTCGACCACCACCCACCTGGTCCTGGCCGGGGTGCCCTACTACGCCGAGTACGAGCTGGGCCGCCCCGGGCTCACCACGGTGCTCGTCGCCGCGTTCGTCGCGCCGGCGCTGCTGGTCACTCCCGCCTGGCTGGCGCTGGCCCGCCGGGTCGGCAAGCAACGCGCGCTGCTCGCCGGGCAGGCCACGTTCGCCGCCGGGTCGCTGGTGCTGGCGGTCGGGCGGCCCGCCGGGCTGCCGGTGCTGGTCGCCGCCGTGGCCGTGCTCGGGGTGGCGTTCGCCGGCATGCAGCTGCTGCCGTTCTCCATGCTGCCCGACGTGATCCGCGCCGCCGGCGCCGAGCGGGCCGGCACGTACACCGGGGTGTGGACCGCGACCGAGGCCACCGGCGCGGCGCTGGGCCCCTACGCGTACGCGTTGTGCCTGGCCGCCGGCGGGTTCGTCGCGTCGTCGGCCGGGCAGACGGTGACCCAGTCCCCGGCGGCGCTGGACGCGCTGCGCTGGGGCTTCGGTCTGCTGCCCGCCGCGGTGATGGTGGTCGCGGTGCTGGTGCAACGCCGCTACACCCTCGACGGCGCGGCCCGCGCCGGGACCGGCCACTAGACTTCGCCCCCGATGGACGTCGAGCCCGCCACCGAGACCCGCCCCTGCGCCCACTGTGGGCGGGAGGTGCCGCAGCGCGTCGGCGCGGGCCGCCCGTTCCGCTACTGCCGGGACAACGACGGCGCCTGCCAGCGCGCCGCCCGCAACTCGCGGATGCGCCACCGCAACTCCCCCGGCCTGCCCGGGCAGGTGGCACGCACCTGGGAGGCGGTGGACCGGCTCGACCAGATCGTGGAGACGCTCAGCGAGGCGTTGCACGCCGAGCTGTCCCCGGCCGGGGTGGAGCGGCAGCTCGCCGAACTGCGCGCGCAGACGGCCGCCCAGGTCGCCGCCGCGCACGCCGAACGCGACGAGGCCCGCCGCGACGCCGAGGACGCCGCCGCGGCGGCCACCCGCGACCGGCAGGACGCGCGCGCCGCGCACGCCGAACGCGACGCCGCCCGGGACCGGGCCGACCGCGCCGAGTCGGCCGCCACCGTCGCCGCCGAGCGGGTCGCCGACGCCGAGGCCGCCCGGGACACCGCGCGCGCCGAGACGGGCGCCGCCCAGGCGCTGCGGGTGCAGGCCGAGCGGGACCGCGACGCCGCCCGCCACGAGCTGCGCACCGTGCGGGCCGAACGCGACGGCGAGCGGCACCGGGCCGCCGAGCTGACCGCCGAACGGGACGCCGCCCGCGCCGACGCGGAGCGGGCCATCCGCTCGGCCGCCGAGGCCCTCGACCGGGCCGAGCGGTCCCGCGCCGACGCGCAGGCCGCCGCCGCCCGGGCCGTCGACGCCGAGCAGGCGGCCCGGGCCGCCGCGCAACGGGCCGACGCCGAGGCCGCCGCCGCGCGGCAGGCTCTCGTCGCGCGGGACCGCGCCGACGCGGCCCGGGCCGAGGCCGAGGCGACGCTGGAGCGACTGCGCGCCGAGGTGGCCGCCGCGGTGGAGCAGGCCGCCGCCCGTACCGCCGAACGGGACGGGCTGGCGGCGGAGCTGGCCGACGCGCGGCGGGCCGCGAGCGCCGCCGAGGCCCGGGCGGGTGACCTGGCCGCCCGCACGGCCGCGGCCGAGGCCGAGCGGGACGCCGCGCAGCGGCGCGCCGGGCAGCTCGCCGACCAGGTCAGCGACCTGGCCACGGCCCTGGCCCGGCTCGGCACGCGCACCGGCTGACCGGCCACGGGCTGGGACGGGACAGCGCCGCACCCCGCTGCCCGGGGAGGATCGGGGGCATGGGAAAGACGTACGAGCGCATCGACGGCCGGCTGCGGGACTTCATCGAGGCGCAGCCGATGTTCTTCGTGGCCACCGCCCCGCTGTCCGGCGACGGCACCGTCAACCTCTCCCCCAAGGGCCTGCGCGGTTGCCTGGCGGTGCTCGACGAGCACACCGTGGCCTACCTCGACTTCGCCGGCAGCAACGCCGAGACCATCGCCCACCTGCGGGAGAACGGCCGGGTGACGCTGATGTGGTGCGCGTTCGCCGGTCCGCCGACCATCGTGCGGGTGCACGGGCGCGGCGAGCCGGTGTTCCGCGACGACCCGCGCTGGCCCGACCTGCTGCGGCACTTCCCGGACATCGACCCGAGCCCGCACGGGCTGCGGGCGGTGATCGTGGTGCGGGCCGAGCTGATCCGCGACACGTGCGGCTACACGGTGCCGTTGATGAGCTACGACACCGACCGGGACCTGCACGGGCGGCGGTTCGCCCGGGAGGACGACGCGTCGCTGAGCGCCTACTTCGCCGGCAAGGAGCACGTGGCGACCAGCATCGACGGGCTGCCCGGCCTGCCGCTGCCGTTGCCGCCCGTGCCGGCGGGGTGAGCGGCGGTCAGTGGATGCCGGCCATCAGGCCCCGGATCTGGCGGGTGAACATCACCGCGGCCAGGCCCAGCACCACCGAGGCCAGGCCGAAGGTCAGGAAGTAGGTCGCCTGCGACCAGCTGTCGGCCAGCCGGGCCACCTGGCCGCCGATGGCGTCGCCGACGGCGGTGGCGAGGAACCACAGGCCCAGCATCTGGCTGGCGTACTTGACCGGGGCCAGCTTCGTGGTGGCCGACAGGCCCACCGGGCTCAGCGACAGCTCACCGGCGACCTGGATCGCGTACACGGCGACCAGCCACCACGGCGAGACCAGGTCGCCGCCGACGGCGGCCTGGGCGGCGGCGGCCATCAGCACGAACGACAGGCCGTTGAGCACCAGGCCGACGGCGAACTTCGTCGGCGTGGACACCCGGTGGCCGAGCTTGAGCCACAGCCACGCGGCCAGCGGCGCGCCGATGATGATGAGGATCGGGTTGACCGACTGCAACCAGGACGCCGGGAAGGTGAAGCCGCCGACGTTCCGGTCGGTCCGGTCGGCGGCGAAGATGTTCAGCACCGACCCGGCCTGGTCGTAGATCAGCCAGAACGACGCGGCGAAGATGAACAGCCAGACGTAGGCCTTCATCCGGCTGCGTTCGGTGTCGCTGATCTCCCGGTCGGTGAGGATCCGCGCGAAGTAGGCGACGGTCACCAGCACGGTGACCACGGTGAGCAGGTTGACCACCGTGTCGACGGTGAACCAGCCGGTCAGCAGCAGCGCGAGCAGGACCACCAGCACCACGGCGGTGGCCACGCCGACGCGGGTCAGCGCCCGCCGCCGGTCGGCCCCGAGCAGCGGGTCGGCCGGCCGGGCACCGGCGTCGCCGAGGTTGCGCCGTCCGGCCACGTACTGGATCACGCCGAAGGTCATGCCGATGGCGGCGGCGCCGAACCCGAGATGCCAGTTGATCTTCTCGCCGAGGAAGCCGGTGATCAGCGGGGCGATGAACGCGCCCAGGTTGATGCCCATGTAGAAGATGGAGAACCCGGCGTCGCGGCGGGGTGAGTCCCGCTCGTAGAGGTCGCCGACCATGGTGGAGATGTTCGGCTTGAGCAGGCCGGTGCCGAGCACGATCAGCGTCATGCCGGCGAACACGCTCCACCCGGTGGGGATCGCCATCACGTAGTGGCCGGCGGCGATGACCACGCCGCCCCACAGCACGCTGCGTCGCGCGCCGATGAGCCGGTCGGCGACCCAGCCGCCGGGCAGCGCCATCAGGTAGACCATCGCGTTGTAGGTGCCGTAGACGGCGTTGGCGCTGGACTCGCCGATGCCGAGCCCACCGTCGGCGACCGCGGCGGTCAGGTAGAGCACCAGGATGGCGCGCATGCCGTAGAAGCTGAACCGCTCCCACATCTCGGTGAGGAAGAGGGTGGACAGCGCCCGTGGGTGACCGAAGAAGGTCTTCCCGGCGGGCGGTCGTGCGCCGACCGGCGCGTCACTGGTCATCGTCACCTCCGGCACGCATGCGGGTGGGTAACATCCCCGTTGACAGGCGAAACACTCCACCGATTCGGCCCGGCCGGGGACGACCCCGCCGGGCAGCTGTCATGGCCGGTTACCCTTGATGCTTCCGACCCGCGTACGGCCCTGCCGGCGTGGGTGGGGAATGGGCGGGCGGTGACCGGCCGTTACACCTGAAGACCAGCACCACGGACGAGGGGAAGTCGATCATGGGCGAGCGTATGCTGCGCGGTAGCCGGCTGGGCGCGGTCAGCTACGAATCCGACCGCAACACGGAGCTCGCGCCGCGTCAGACCCGCGAGTACCTGTGCGCCAAGGGCCACCAGTTCGAGGTGCCGTTCGCCGTCGACGCCGAGGTCCCGACGACCTGGGAGTGCAAGTTCGACGGCAGCGTCGCCCGCCTGGTCGACGGCAGCGAGCCGGAGCAGAAGAAGGCCAAGCCGCCGCGCACCCACTGGGACATGCTGCTGGAGCGCCGCTCGATCGCCGAGCTGGAGGACATCCTCGCCGAGCGGCTCCAGGAGGTCCGCACCCGCCGCGGTCGCGCCTGAGCACCCGTAGACGACCGAAACGCCCCCGGGAATCACTCCCGGGGGCGTTTCGTCACGTCTGGGGTGTTGCGTCAGCGGTCAACGATCTCACCCTCGATGGCCCGGCCGGGCTCGGCCACCGGCGGCTGCTGCGGCGAGGCCGTGGGGGTCGGCTGCGACTGCCCCTGGTAGACCCGCACCCGGCGCGGCCCGAACAGGTCACCGGCGACCATCGACGACACCCGCCGCTCGGTGGCCCGGCGCACCCCACCGCCGGCCAGTCGACGCAGCGGCGGCACCAGCAGCAACAGCCCCACCGCGCCGCTGACCAGACCCGGCAGCGCCAGCAGCAGCGCACCCAGCAGGCCCACCAGCCCGTCGGTGACCTGCGGCCCCGGCGGCTGGCCGGCCTGCGCGGCGGCCCGGAACCCCCGCCACGCCCGCATGCCCTCCCGGCGCAGCAGCACCAGACCCAGCAGCGAGGCCGCGAACACCAGCAGCAGCGCCGCGCCGAACCCGACGGCCCGGCCCACCAGGACGAAAACGGCCAGCTCCAGCAGCGTCAGCAGCAGCAGGGCCGGTGGTAGGTATCTCAGTCCTCGGCGCATCTCACCTCATCCGCCCGGTGTGTCGTCACGCCCCTCCAGCATGACACGCCCGCGCTCACGGCCACCGGGCCAACGCCGCCGGCCGGCCCCGCACCGCCGACCGCCGGTCCCGCACCCCCCACCGGGTGACCCGCCACAACGCCTCCGCCACGATCAGCGGGCTCATCTTGCTGTCGCCGTGCTCCCGCTCGGCGAACGTGATCGGCACCTCGACGATGCGCACCCCGGCGCGGTGCGCCAGCCGGGACAGCTCCACCTGGAACGCGTACCCCTGGGAACGCACCGAGTCCAGGTCGATCGCGTCCAGCGCGCTCGTCCGGTACACCCGGTAGCCGCCGGTGGCGTCGCTGACCGGCATACCCAGCGCCACCCGCGCGTACAGGTTCCCGACGCGCGACAGCAGCAGCCGCCGCCACGGCCAGTTCAGCACCCGCGCGCCCCGCGTCCACCGGGAGCCGATCACCACGTCGGCGTCGCGGGCCGCCGCCAGCAGCGCCGGCAGGTCCTCCGGGGCGTGCGAGCCGTCGGCGTCCATCTCCACCACCGCGTCGTAGCCACGCCGCCGCGCCCACGCGAAACCGGCCAGATACGCCGCGCCGAGACCTTCCTTGCCCGGACGGTGCAACACGTGCACGCGGGGGTCGTTCCCGGCGATCGTGTCGGCGATCGCGCCGGTGCCGTCGGGGCTGTTGTCGTCGGCGACGAGCACGTCCACCGCGGGTGCCGCCACGCGGACCCGGTCGACGATGCGGCGCACGTTGTCGGCCTCGTTGTAGGTGGGGATGACCACCAGGACCCGCCCCACCCCGGGATGGCCGACCGTCCGCCTGTCGGCTGCCACGCCCACCGTCGCACCGCCTCCCGCTCGTCGGTTCAGCCGGCGGTGGCCCTCCGGCGGCGGCGTAGCACGGCCGCGCCGGCCAGCGCCGCGACCGCGAGGGCCGCGAGCGCCACCTCCGGCCACACCCCGGCCGTGGTGGCCGGGGTACGCCCGTCCCCGAGTCGCATCTGCCGCACCACCACCTCGGCGGTGTTGAACCCGGTCGCACCGTCTACCCGCCCGTCGGGGGAAACGAACCCGGACACCCCGACCGTGGAGGCCATCAGCGCGGACCGGCCGTGCTCCACGGCCCGCAACCGCACCATGGCCAGCTGCTGGCGGGCCTCGGCCACGTCGAACGTGGCGTTGTTGGTCTGCACCACCAGCAGCTGCGCGCCGCCGGTGACGGTGTCCCGGACGATGCCGTCGTAGGCCACCTCGAAACAGATCACGTCGCCGAGGGTCACCGCGCCGGTGTCCAGCACACCCGCGCGGGTGCCCGGGACGAAGTCCGAGCGCACCCGGTCGACCTCGGCGCTGACCTTGCGGGCGATCGAGCGCAGCGGCACGTACTCGGCGAACGGCACCGGGTGCCGCTTGGTGTACAGCTGGGTCAGGTCGGCGCCGCTGCCCGGGCGCCACAGCAGACCGGCGTTGCGGACCTGCCCCTGACCGGGGCCGAGCAGCACCGCACCGACCAGGATCGGCGCGCCGATGGCGTCGGCGGCCTGGGAGATCCGGTCGCCGGCGCCCGGGTTGCGCAGCGGGTCGATGTCGCTGGAGTTCTCCGGCCACACCACCAGGTCGGGGCGGCGCTGCCCGCCCTGCGTGACCTGCTCGGCCAGTTTCAGGGTGGCGTCGACGTGGTTGTTGAGCACCGCCTGCCGCTGGGCGTTGAAGTCCAGCCCGAGGCGGGGCACGTTGCCCTGCACGATGGCGACGGTGACGGTGTCACCGGCCCCCCGCACCCCGGTCGGGACGGCCGTGCCGGCGGCCACGACCGCGACGAGCGCGGCGGTGAGCCCGGCGACCGGCCGCCACTGCCCGGCCGTGCGGCGCCAGTCCCGCCAGGCCAGGGTGAGCAGGATCCCGCCGGCGAGCGCGACGGCGAACGTGACCAGCGGCGCGCCGCCGAGCGCGGCCAGCCGCAGCAGCGGCGAGGTGTCCTGGCTGAACGCCAGCCGCCCCCACGGGAACCCGCCGAACGGGGTGCGGTCGCGCAGCGCCTCCTGCCCCACCCACAGCACGCCGGTGAGCAGCGGCCACGCCGCCCGGTGCCGGTCGGCCAGCGGCGACACCCAGGCGGTGGCCGCGCCCAGCAGCGCCAGGTAGCCGGCCTGCAGCAGCGACAGCAGGACCCACGGCAGGTAGCCGGTGTGCAGGTTGGTCCACTCCAGCAGCGGCGCGAACAACGCCACCCCGGCGAGGAAGCCCAGCCCGGCGCCGGCGCGCAACCGCCGCCGGTGCGCCGCTGCGGCCAGCAACGCCACCCCGACCGGCGCGAGCGGCCACAGCCCGTACGGGGGGAACGCGACCAGCAGCGCCAGACCGGCCAGCACGGCGGCGGGCACGGCCAGCGTCAACGGCAGGGGACGCGCGTCGGCGTCCGGGCGTGCCCCGTCGGTGGCACGCGGCTGTTCCCGGTCGAGCGTCGTCACCGGCACCTCACCACGATCACGGGCCGAAGGCTACCCGGCCGCGACGTCTCCCGGCCCGGCCGGTGTGGGCCGGACCACCGGGGGCAGGCGACAATCGGGCGTATGCGGTTCGGTGTCCTCGGCCCCACCCAGGCGTACGCCGCCGACGGCGCCGCGCTGCCCGTCGCCGGGCAGCGGCTGCGTGCCCTGCTGGCGTTGCTGCTGCTCGACGCCGGCCGCACGGTGCCGCCGGGACGGCTCGTCGACGGCGTCTACGACGCCGACCCCCCGCAGCGGGCCGCGAACGCGCTGCAGTCACAGGTGTCGCGGTTGCGCCGGCTGCTGCCCGGCGTGGAGATCGAGTTCGGTCCGGCCGGCTACCGGCTGGTCGTCGACCCGCAGCAGGTCGACGTGCATGAATTCGCCGGCCTGGCCGAGGCCGGCCGGGTCGCGCTGGCCGCCGGCGACCCGGGCCGCGCCGGCGCGCTGCTGCGGCAGGCGCTGCAGCTGTGGCGCGGCGAGCCGCTGGCGGACGTCACCGGCACGGTGCTGGCCGCCGAGGCGGCCCGGCTGCGGGACCTGCGCCTCGCGGCGGTCGAGGACCGCGTCGAGGCGGAGCTGGCGTCCGCGCCGGCCGGTCCGCCGCTGGTGGCGGAACTGCGGGCGCTGGTGGCGGCGCACCCGCTGCGGGAGCGGCTGTACGGGCAGCTGATGCGCGCCCTGCACGGCGCCGGCCGACGCGCCGAGGCGCTGGCCGTGTACGCCCGGGCCCGGGAGGTGCTCGCCGAGGAACTGGGCACCGACCCGTCGGCGGAGCTGACCGCCCTGCACACCGCCCTGCTGCGCGACGACGGGCCGCCCGCCGGTGGCACGCCGTCGCGGCTGCCGACACCGCTGACCAGTTTCGTCGGCCGGGAGCGGGAACTGCGCCGGGTCGGTGAGCTGCTCGCCTCGGCGCGTCTGGTGACCCTGCACGGGCCGGGCGGCGCCGGCAAGACCCGCCTGGCCGTCGCCGCCGCGAGCCGCCACGACGCCCCCGTGTGCCTGGCGGAGTTGGCGTCGGTGGCACCCGGGGCGGCCGTGGCGCCGGCGGTGCTGGCCGCGCTGGACCTGCGCGACGCCGGGCTGCGCGCCCCCGGCGGCCCCCGCGACCCCATCGACCGTCTGGTGGCGGCGCTGACCGACCGGCGGCTGCTGCTCGTGCTGGACAACTGCGAGCACGTGGTCGACGACGCGGCCCGGTTGACCGCCCGGCTGCTCGCCGCCGCACCCGACCTGCGGGTGCTGGCCACCAGCCGGGAGCCGCTGGGTCTCACCGGCGAGGCGATGTGCCCGGTCGGTGGGCTGCCGGTGCCCGCCGGCCCGGTGCCACCGGAGGCGGCCGCCGCCTACGCCGGGGTGCGGCTGTTCCTCGACCGGGCCGCCGACGTCGCGCCGGGCTTCACCCTGGACGCGGCCACCACGCCGGCCGTGCTGCGGATCTGCCGCACCCTCGACGGCCTGCCCCTGGCCCTGGAACTGGCCGCGGCCCGGTTGCGGGCCCTGCCGGTGGCGCACGTGGCGGCGCGCCTGGACGACCGGTTCCGGCTGCTGCGCCGCGGCGACCGGACGGCGCAGCCCCGGCACCGCACGCTGGAGGCGGTGGTGGGGTGGAGCTGGGAGCTGCTGGACGAGCCGGAGCGGCGCCTGGCCGCCCGGATGGGCGTGTTCGTCGGCGCCGCCGACCTGCCGGCGGTGCAGGCGGTGTGCGGGCCGACCGGCGGCGACGACGTCGTCGACGTGCTCACCGGGCTGGTGGACAAGTCCCTGGTGGAAGCCGACGACGGACGGTACCGGATGGTGGACACCATCCGCGCCTACGCGGCGCGGCGGCTCACCGACGGCGGGGAGGCCACGCGGGTGCGGGCCGCGCACACCGCGTACTTCCTGGACCTGGCCCGGGCCGGCGACGCCGGCCTGCGCGGTGTCGGCCAGGACCGCTGGCTGCGCCGGTTGGACGCCGCCCGCGACGACCTGCACGCGGCGCTGCGCCGGGCGGTGGACGACGGGCACACCGAAGCCGCGCTGCGGCTGGTGGCGGCGCTGGCGTTCTACTGGTGGCTGCGGGGGCTGCGCGGCGAGGGCGCCGCGCTGGCCGGGCGGCTCGTCGACCGGCTCGCCGCGGCGCCGGCCGGCCTCGACGAGGAGTACGCGCTGTGTCTGCTGGTCGCCACGCTCGCCGGCGCCGGCGACGCCACGGCGGTCGCCACGGCCTCCCGCATCCTGTGGGACCGCGACCGTCCGCCCCGACATCCGTTCCTGCTCTACCTGTCCGGCATGGCCAGCGGCCCGCCACCGCCGCACCGGCTGGCCGTGCTGACCGACCGGGCCAGCCGGGAATGGCTGCTCGGCACCGACCCGTGGAGCCGGGCCCTGGGCGTGCTCGGCACCGCCACCGTGCACCTGCTGCACGGCCACCACGACCGGGCCCGCGCCGACCTCACCGAGGCGCTGGCCGGGTTCCGGGCGCTGAACGAGCGGTGGGGCATGATCCTGGCGCTGAGCACCCTCGCCGAGACCGCCTACCGGGAGGGCGACGCCCGCGCGGCCGCCGCCCCGATGGCCGAGGCGCTGCGCCTGGTCGAGCAGCTCGGCTCCACGCTGGACCTGGCGGAGCTGCTGCGCACCCGCGCCGACGGTCGCCTGCTCGTCGGTGACCTGACCGGCGCGGGCGACGACTACCGGCGGGTGCGCCGGATGGCCGGTCCGGCCGGCGCGCCGGAACTGGTCGCCGCCGCCGACCTGGGGCTCGGGGAGATCGCCCGCCGCGACGGCGACCCCGACCGTGCCCGGACGCTGTGCGAGCGGGCCCTCGCCGGGTGCCCGTCGGGCTGGTTCGGCGCGGAGGTGGTCCGGTTGGCGGCGCGGGTGACGCTCGGGCAGCTCGCCGACGCCGCCGGTGACCCGGCGGCGGCCCGCGCCCACTACCGGCGCGTCGTCACCGCCACCGCCGGGGTGTGGGACGTCCCGACCGTCGTCGCCGCGGTGGACGGGCTGGTCCGGCCGCTGCTGGCCGACGACGGGCCCGAACGGGCCGCGTACCTGCTGGGGGCCGCGTCGGCGCTGCTGGCCGGCACGGGCGCGGCCGACGCCCCGGCGCTCGCGCCGGTCGCCGACGCGGCCCGGTCGCACCTCGGCGCGGCGGCGTTCGCGGCGGCGTTCACCCGCGGCGCCGCGCTGGCGCGGCCGCAGGCGGTGGCCGTGCTCGCCGCCGACTGACCGCGGCGCCGCCGCCCGGTCAGCGCGCGGTGCGCCCCCGGTCAGCGGCGCCGGTGACGCTGGCGCCATGACCGATGAGACGACGGCCGTGCTGGCCGAGGGGTTACGCAAGCGGTACGGCCCGACCACCGCCCTGGACGGGTTCGACCTGGCGGTTCCGGCGGGCACGGTGTGCGGGATGCTCGGCCCCAACGGGGCGGGCAAGACCACGGCGGTGCGGATCCTGACCACGCTGCTGCGCGGAGACGGCGGCCGGGCCCGGGTCGCCGGACACGACGTGGCCGCGCGCCCGGATCGGGTACGCGAGGCGATCAGCCTGACCGGGCAGTACGCGGCCGTCGACGAGGTGCTCAGCGGCCGGCAGAACCTGGTGCTGTTCGGCCGGCTGCGGCGCCTGCCGGCGGGTACCGCCCGTCGCCGCGCCGACGAGCTGCTGGACCGTTTCGGGTTGGCCGCGGTGGCGGACCGGTCGGCCGGCACCTACTCCGGTGGGATGCGCCGCCGCCTGGACCTGGCCGCCAGCCTGGTCGTGCCGCCACGGGTGCTGTTCCTCGACGAGCCGACCACCGGGTTGGACCCGCGCAGCCGCAACGGGTTGTGGACGGCGGTGCGGGAGCTGGTCGCCGACGGCACCACGGTGCTGTTGTGCACCCAGTACCTGGAGGAGGCCGACCAGCTCGCCGACCGGGTGTGCGTGCTCGACGCCGGCCGGGTGGTGGCCGAGGGCACCCCGCAGCAGCTCAAGGCGCGCATCGGCGCCGACCGCATCGAGCTGGTGGTGCGACGCGCGGCGGACGTGCCGGCGGCGGCGACGGTGCTGCAACGGGCCACCGGGGCGGCGGTGACGGTGGACGGGGAGCTGCGCCGCGTGGACGCGCCGGTCACCGACCGGATCGCCGTGCTCACCGCCGTGCTGCGGGAGCTGACCGACGGCGGGGTGGAGGTGGAGGACGTGCTGGTGCGGCGACCCACGCTGGACGAGGCGTTCCTGCGGTTGACCGGCCACACCGCGCACGCGCGGCAGCGTGCGGAGGTGCCGGCGTGACGGCGCTCGTCGACGGCTGGGTGATGGCCGGACGGAATCTGCGGCACGTGGTCCGCTCCCCCGAGGAGATCGTGCTCTACTTCACCCTGCCGATCATGTTCGTGCTGGTGTTCGGCTACGTGTTCGGCAGCGGCATGGCGGTGCCCGGCGACGGCAGCTACCGGGAGTTCCTGCTGCCCGGGGTGTTCGTCATGACGATGCTCTACGGCCTCGGCGCCACCGCCTCGGCGATCGCGGTCGACGCCGGCCGCGGCGTGGTGGACCGTTTCCGCTCCCTGCCGATGGCCCGCTCGGCGCCGCTGTCCGGGCGGGCCGGCGCGGACCTGGTGCGGGCGTGCCTGGAGATGGCCACCCTCGTGGTGTGCGGCCTGCTGGTGGGCTGGCGGTGGCGTGAGGGCCTGCTCGCCGCACTCGGGGCGGTGGCGCTGATCCTGCTCCTGCGCGCCGCGCTGACCTGGGTGGGGATCCTGCTGGGCCTGCTGGTGCCGAACCCCGACACGGTCGGGGTGGTGGTGTTCCCACTGGCGTTTCCGCTGACCGCGCTGTCGAACGTGTTCGTGGCGCCGGAACTGATGCCCGACTGGCTGGGCGCGGTCGCGGCGTGGAACCCGCTGTCGGCGACGGTGGCGGCCGTGCGGGACCTGTTCGGCAATCCGGGTGTCGGCGCGGACTCCTGGCCGGCACGGCACGCGCTGCTGCTGGCGATCGCCTGGCCGCTGGCGCTGATCGCGGTGGCCGCCCCGGCGGCGGTGCGCCGCTACCAGCGGCTCGGCCACTGACCCGGCCGGTGACGGAAATCGGGGCGCGGCCTAAGCCGCGCCCCGATGCTCCCAGGCCCTCCCCGGCCGGTGGGGCGAGGACGATCGGCGCCGACCTTCGGACCGACCGGACGTGGACTGGCTGCCCCCGCCTGGCCGTTGTCTACTGGCCGTTCCTCTCACCCTGCCCGTACACCGGTAACCGCGGCCGGTTCGCGCCGCCCCGCCGACCCCCGCCCGCTGGACCTGGCCGCCGCAACCTTCCGGTCACTCGGCCAGCGGACGAAGGGACGAAGCGAACAACAGCCGCTTCCCGTAGTAGGACTCAAAGACGGTACGGCGTAGACCCCCGCCGCTGTCAACCCACCCCGGCCTGTCGTGTGTTGCGCCACGGCGTGTCGCGTCGGCGCGTCTCGATCCGTGGACGCTCGGTCAGCCGGCGAGGTGGTGCCGCAGCACCGCCGCCGCCGCACCCGGATGCTCGTCGGCGAGCAGCCCGGCGGCGGCCAGCACGTAGTCGACGTCGACGACCGGCCGGGCGGCGCGCGGCAACGGCCACCCACCGGCGTGGTCGGTGAGCACCGCGTCGAGCACCGCCGCCGCATGACCCGCCTCGGCGTGGCGCAGCACCCCGCCGGAGCCGACGAGCAGCCGCACCTCCCGCAGGTCCCGGCCGGCGCGTTCCCCGGTGGCCGCGCCCCGGGCGTGCCGCCGCAACGCCACCGTCGCCGCGAGCGTCGCGATGCGCCGGTCGGCGGCCCGCTCGGCGTCACCGGCGGCCAGAAACCCCGGGTCGGCGGCCCGCACCGCCGCCGCCTCGGCCAACGGCCCCTGCTCCCCCGGGTCGAGCAGCCGCTCCTCGGCGGCGGCCCGCACCACACCCGGCGCGCTCCACCGCATGCCCAGGTCCCCCTCGACGGTGCGGGCCCGCCACAGCGTCCCGGCGACCTCCTGACCGGGGCCGCTGTCGCGCTCGTCGGGGGTGAGCACCGAGTACACGTCGGTGGTGGCCCCGCCCACGTCCACCACGGCCAGGTCACCGCCGAGGGTGTCGGCGAGGACCTCCACCCCGGTCAGCACCGCGTCGGGCGTCGCCGCGCGGACCAGCCGCGCGAACCGGGTGCCCCGCGACAGCCGCTTACCGCCGATGACGTGCCGCAGGAACACCTCGCGGATCGCCGCCCGGGCCGGCGCGGGCGCCAGCACCCCGATGCGGGGCAGCACATTGTCCGCGCAGGTGACCGGCACCCCCGCCGCCACCAGCACGGCGTGCAGGTCGTCGCGGACGTCGGCGTTGCCGGCCAGCACCACCGGAACCCGCCAGCGGGCCCGCGCCAGCCGGGTCGCGTTGTGGGTGAGGGTGTCGGCGTCACCGCCGTCGGTGCCACCCACCAGCAGCACCACGTCCGGGCGGGCCGCCCGCAACGCCGACACCTCGGCCGCGCCGAGCCGGCCCGCGGCCACATGCACCACGTTCGCACCCGCCGACAGACCCACCCGCCGGCCCGCCTGCGCCGTGACGAGGGGCTCGTAGCCGATCACCGCCAGGCGCAGCCCACCACCGGCCGACGAGCACACGTACCACGGCACGTCACCCACGCCGGCCGACGCGGTGGCCGCGCCGACCGCGGCGTCCAGGCCGTGCAGCACGTCCGTGCCGACCGTGGTCGGCGCGGACGCCGCGCCGACCAGCCGACCGCCGTCGAGGTCGACCACCGCCGCCTTCGTGTACGTCGACCCGACGTCGGCGCACACCGCCACGTTCACGCGCGGCCGCCCGTCGCTCGCGGGGCTCGCAGGACCGGCTCGCTCCTCGCGCTCACGGGGCTGGTCTTCGTTCGCGACTGCGGGGCTCGCAGGACCGGCTCGCTCCTCGCGCTCACGGGGCTGGTCTTCGTTCGCGACTGCGGGGCTCGCAGGACCGGCTCGCTCCTCGCGCTCACGGGGCCGGCGGCACGACCACGGTGCCGGTGGCGGTGACCGCGACGATCGGAGGGTCCAGCACCTCGGCCGCCGACTCGCCCCGGTCCGGGCGGCCCCGGCACACCACCGCGCAGCTCAACTCCAGCGTCCGGCTGCGCGAGCCCACGCGGGCCACCTGCGCCGTCACCTCCACCACGTCACCGGCCCGGATCGGCGCGGTGAACCGCACGTCCGAATAGCCGGCGAACAGCCCCTCGTCGCCGTCGGTGCGGATGCACACCTCCGTGGCCACGTCACCGAACAACCCCAACGCGTACGCCCCGTCGACCAGGTTCCCCGCGTAGTGCGCGTGGGCGTACGGCACGTACCGGCGGTGGGTGACGGTCAACCCCAGCCGGGGATCCTGCTCGCTCAACTGCTCGCCTTCCTGGAGGTGATCAACGCGTGGACGAGGTAACTGGCGACCTCGCCCGGGGTGGTGCCGCGACCGAAGATCCGGTCGACGCCCAACTCGCCGGTCATCGTCTCGTCGAACCGCGGCCCACCGACGATCAGCAGCGGCCGCTTCCCCGCCGGCATCGCCTCCCGGAACGCCGCCGACATCTCCCGCGTGTTGTGCAGGTGCGCGTCGCGCTGCGTCACCACCTGCGACACCAGCACCGCGTCGGCCTTCTCCGCCCGGGCCGCCTCCACCAACTCCGGCACGCTGACCTGCGCGCCCATGTTGGTGACCTTCAACTCCCGGTAGTACTCCAGGCCCTTCTCCCCCGCGATGCCCTTGACGTTCAGGATCGCGTCGATGCCCACGGTGTGCGCGTCCGTGCCGATGCAGGCGCCCACCACCGACAGCTTGCGCCGCATCCGCTGCTTCACCACCGTGTTGACCTCCTTGGCCGACAGCAGCGGGAAGTCCCGTTCCACCACCTGCACCTGGTCCAGGTCCACCAGGTGGTTCACCCGCCCGTAGACCACGAAGAAGGTGAACCCGTCACCGATCGGCTTGGCGTGCACCAGCATCGCCGGGTCCATGCCCATCCTGTTGGCCAACTGCACCGCGGCGCCCTCGGCCCGCTTGTTGTGCGGCACCGGCAACGTGAACGACACCTGCACCATGCCGTCACCGGTGGTGTCCCCGTACGGCCGCACGATCTTCTTCTCACTCATCAGGGTTGCCGCTCCAGGATCTCGGTGGCCGGGTTGAAGTAGTCGGCCTCGTGCCGCGCGACCCCGTCGAGACCCTTGCCCCGGTCCGCGGGCCGCTTCATGATCCCGAACGTGCCCTCCGCGATCGCCGTCAACAGCGACTGCTCACCGATGCGCTCCAGCAGGTCCACCGCCTCACCGAGCACCCGGTGCGCCCGCTGCTGGATGAACCCGCCCGGCGCCGGCACGAAGTCCTCGTGCAACCCGCCCGCCGCACCCAGCACGTACCGCACGTTCTGCAACGCGATGTCCCGGTCCGACAACCACGGCGTCACCACCGCCTCGGTCATCATCCCCACCAGCAGGATGCCCTGCCCGGTCATGGTCCCGACCAGGTTGAAGAACCCGTCCAGCAGGTTGCCCCGGAACACGTCCCCGGTCATGTGCTTCGTCGGCGGCATCCACTTCAACGGCGCGTCCGGGAACAACTCCCGCGCCAGCAACGCATGCGCCAACTCCAACCGGAACGACTCCGGCACCTCCGGGTTGATCTCGAACGCGTGCCCCAACCCCAGCAACCCGTCGGACAACCCCGCCTCGTGCGCGAAGAACTCGTTGAGCAACTGCGACACCGTCACCGTGTGCGCCTCGTCCACCGCGTCCGCGGTGGTCAGGTAATTGTCCTCACCGGTGTTGATGATGATCCCCGCCCGCGCGTGCACCTGCCGCGAGAACCGCTGGTCCACGAACGTACGGATCGGATTGATGTCACGGAACAGGATCCCGTACATCGAGTCGTTGAGCATCATGTCCAGCCGCTCCAGGCCGGCCAACGTCGCCATCTCCGGCATGCACAGCCCCGACGCGTAGTTCGTCAGCCGCACGTACCGGCCCAACTCCCGCGACGACTCGTCCAACGCCGCCCGCATCAGCCGGAAGTTCTCCTGCGTCGCGTACGTGCCCGCGAACCCCTCCCGGGTCGCCCCCTCCGGTACGTAGTCCAACAGCGACTGCCCCGTCGACCGGATCACCGCGATCACGTCCGCGCCGGCCCGCGCCGCCGCCTGCGCCTGCGGGATGTCCTCGTAGATGTCACCGGTCGCCACGATCAGATAGATCCACGGCCGCTGCTTCGGATCCCCGTGCCGCTTCACCAGACGGTCCCGCTCGGCGCGCCGCCGGTCGATCTGCCGCACCCCCGCCGCCACCGCCCGACGCGCGGCCCGCCGAGCAGCCGTCGCCGCCTTCGGCGTCGGCTGCGCGAACCGCACCGACCCCGCCGCGGCCTTCTGCGCCAGCAACGTCACGTCCGACACGCCCTCCCGCGCCATCGCGTCGAACACCGGCACCGCCACCCCGTGGCCCAGCCCCACGTCGGCCACCACCGCGTCCACCAGACGGTTCACCCACGGGATGCCGTCCGGGTCCGCGCCGGTCACCCCGGCCAACCGCAGCACCGCCCGCTCCACCGACACCGTGGTGTGGCTGCGCGCCAGATCCACCACCGGCTGCCCGGCCCGACGCGCCAACTCCCGCGCCCGCGCCACCAACGCCGGATCCAGCCCAAGCTTCCCTGTCACGAACTGCCTTCCTGATAGATCACGTCACCGCGCAACACCGTGGCCCGGCACACCGGCAGCGGCGTCGGATCCTCCGGACCCCGCGCCTCCGGGTCCTCCGCCTGCAACACCGGCAGACCCCGCTCCACCCCCGCCGGGGTGTCCCACACCGCGAACGTCGCCGGCGCGCCCAACGCCAACACACCCTCGTTGTCCAGGTGCACCGCCCGCCAACCACCGCGCGAGTGCGCCGCGAACGCCGCCCGCACACTCATCCGCTGCCCCGGGTTGTGGTGCGCCGCCGCCGCCCGCACCGACCCCCACGGATCCAGCGGCGTCACCGGCGAATCCGACCCGAACGCCAACGCCACCCCGACCCCGTGCATCGCACCCATCGGATTCGACTCCAACGACCGGGCCAGACCCAACCGCGACTCGTACATCCGACCCGCGCCACCCCACAACCGGTCGAACGCCGGCTGCATCGACGCCACGATCCCGTACTCCACGAACCCGGCGATCAACCGCTTGCTCATGATCTCCGCGTGCTCCACCCGGTGCCGCGCCGCCCGCACCCGATCCGTGCCCAACGTCCGCGCCGCCGCCGCGAACCCCTCCAGCACCGTGCCGATCGCCGCGTCCCCGATCGCGTGGAACCCGCCCTGCATCCCGTGCGCCGCGCAGTCCACCAGATGATCACGCACCTGCTCCGCCGTCACGTACCCGTGCCCGCACGCCCCCGGCTCACCGTCCAGGTACGCCGCCGACACGTGCGCCGTCCGCGACCCCAACGCCCCGTCCGCGTACAGGTCCCCGCCCGCGCCCACCGCACCCAGGTCCCGGGCCTTCGCCGCACCCAGCAGCTCACCCCAGTACCCGTACACCTCCGGCACCCCGTCCCCGGACACCGCCAGCAGACCCGTGAAGTCCGACTCGTCCGACGTCCCCGGACCACCGCACTCATGCACCGCCGCGATCCCCAACGACGCCGCGTGCCGCAACGCCGCCCGCTGCGCCGCCACCCGCTGCGCCGCCGACACCGACCCCAGCGCCACCTCCCGCACCACATGGTGCGCGTCCCGCCGCAACCAGCCCGACGCGTCGTACCCGGGCGCCGCCACCACATCCGGACACGCCGCCAGCAACGCCGCCGACACCAACGCCGAATGGATCGACGCCTGCGACAGGTACACCCGCCGCCCCCCGGCCGCCCGGTCCAACGCCGCCGCGTCCGGCACCACCGGCGCCGCCCACGTCGACTCGTCCCAACCGTGCCCCAGCACCACCGCGTCGCCCGGCAACCCCGCCGCGAACGCCGCCACCGCCTCCAGCAGCTCACCGGCCGACCGCACCGCCGACAGATCCAACCCCGACAGGGCCAGACCCGTGTCCGTCGCGTGCACGTGCGCGTCCACGAACGCCGGCGTCACCAACGCCCCGCCCAGGTCCACCACCCGATCGGCCACCGGCGCGTCCGCGTCCGCACCCAACCAGGCGATCCGCCCGTCCCGCACCAGCAGCGCCGTCGCGCTCGGGTCGGCCGGACAGTGCAGCACTCCACCGCGATACAGCGTCGAGGGGTTCGTCATGGCCTCAGTCTGCCGCCAGCCGCGCCTCGAACAGCCCGCGCACCCCCGGCTCGGCGCGCAACAACTCCAACGCCAACTCCGCGTGCCCCGGCACGTACCCGTTGCCCACCAGCATCGTCACGTCCGCCGCCAGGCCCTCCGCGCCCAACGCCGCCGCCGCGAAACTCGTCGCCATCGAGAAGAAGATCACCGTACCGCCGTCCGCCGTGGCCAGCACCGCGCCGTGCTCACACCCCGGCACGTCCACGCACACCACCGTCACGTCCGCCGGCACGCCCAACGCCGTCGTCACCGCCGTCGACAGACCCACCGGATCCCGGGCGTCCGCCAACGCCACCACGTCGGCCACCCCGGCCGCCGTCAGCGCGTCCCGCTCCGCGGCCACCGGCACCACCCCGACCGTACGGCCGGCGCCCGCCCGCCGCGCCGCGGCCAGCGACAGCGACCCGCTCTTGCCGGCCCCGCCGATCACCGCCACCGACACCGGACGCGGATCACCCTCCCGCGCCCGCCGCGCCACCTGCTCGGCCACCACCCGCGACGTCAACGCCGGCGCCCCGCACACGTCCAGCACGGCGAGCGACAGCTCCGGGTGCAGATCCGCCGGCAGCACCGCCGCGATCGACCGCGCGAACAGGATCGCGTACCCGTCGCACGGCACCTGCTCGCTGCGCCCGTCCCACCGGGCCAGGCCGTCGGTGATCGTCAACGGCGTCAGCGTCAACGACACCAACGTCGCCACCCGGTCCCCCGGCCGCAACCCCAGCGGCGAGCGGCGACCCGCCTCCTCCACCGTGCCGATCAGCATGCCGCCCGACCCGGTCACCGGGTTCTGCATCTTCCCCCGGGTCGAGATGATCTCCAGCACCTCGGCGCGGACCTTCTCCCCGTCCCCGCCGTGCTTCTCCGCCAACTGCCGGAAACTCGCCGCGTCCAGGTTCAGCCGCTCGACCCGGATCCGCACCTCGTTCGCCGCGATCCGGGGGTCGGCGTCCAGCCGCCAGGCCGCCTGCGGCAGCACCCCCGCCGGTTCCACGACTCGGTGCAGACCCACCGGTGACGTCACGCCGACCCCCTATGTCCAGCCGCCCGAACCCCCGGTCAGGGCTCGCGTCGCGGGAAAACTTCCGGCAGACTAATTTCTTTACCGCAGATTTTCCAGTAGCGTTCGCACCCGCTGATCAACCGCACCGCACGACGAGGAGGGGCCGTGACCCAGACCCAACCGGTGGAGACCATCCCGACGTCCCGCCCCGCGCCCGTCGCCGTCCCCACCGCCGGACAGCCCTACGAATACCGGCGCGCACCCCTGGTCGAACCCGACTGGACCCGCTTCCCCGGCTGGCGCCACGTCACCCGCGACCAGTGGGAGAGCGCCCAGTGGCAGCGCGTCAACTGCGTCAAGAACATCAAGCAGCTGCGCACCGTCCTCGGCGACACCGTCGACGAGACCTTCTACGCCGACCTGGAGGCCGACCAGAAGGCCCTGGCCACCATGTCCATGCTGGTGCCCCCGCAGATGCTCAACACCATGGTGCCGTTCGCGCCCATGAGCACCGAGGCGCTGCTCGCCGACCCGGTCCGCCGCTACATGATCCCGGTCGCCTCCGACCGGCGCACCGACTGGCCCTCACACCCCTACGCCAGCCGCGACAGCCTCCACGAACACGACATGTGGGTCGCCGAGGGACTCACCCACCGCTACCCCACCAAGGTCCTCGCCGAGCTGCTCTCCACCTGCCCGCAGTACTGCGGCCACTGCACCCGCATGGACCTCGTCGGCAACTCCACCCCCGCCGTCGACAAGCTCAAGCTCACCCTCAAGCCGGTCGACCGCTACGACGCCCACATCACCTACCTCAAGGCCCACCCCGGCGTCCGGGACGTGGTCGTCTCCGGCGGCGACGTCGCCAACGTGCCGTGGCGCAACCTCGAGTCCTACCTGATGCGCCTGCTGGAGATCGAGACGATCCGCGACATCCGGCTCGCCACCAAGGCGCTCATGGGTCTGCCCCAGCACTGGCTCCAGCCCGACGTGGTCGAGGGCCTCGAACGGGTCGCCCGCACCGCCGCCCGGCGCGGCGTCAACCTGGCCATCCACACCCACGTCAACCACGCCCAGTCGCTGACCCCGCTGGTCGCCAAGGCCGCCCAGACCGCGCTCGACGTCGGCGTCCGCGACGTCCGCAACCAGGGCGTGCTCATGCGCGGCGTCAACGCCACCAGCGCCGACCTGCTCGACCTGTGCTTCGCGCTGCAGGGCGAGGCGGGCATCCTGCCGTACTACTTCTACATGTGCGACATGATCCCCAACGCGGAGCACTGGCGGGTCCCGGTCTGGCACGCCCAGCAGCTCCAGCACGACATCATGGGCTACCTGCCCGGCTACGCCACCCCGCGGATCGTCTGCGACGTCCCGTTCGTCGGCAAGCGCTGGGTGCACATGCTCACCGACTACGACCGTGAGCGCGGCATCTCCTACTGGACCAAGAACTACCGCACCTCGATCGAGTCCGCCGACCTTGAGGCGCTCAACAAGCGCTACGCGTACTACGACCCGATCGACACCCTGCCCGAGGCGGGCCAGTCCTGGTGGCACGCCCACCGCGACGACTGACCGTCGCGCCGCACACCGTCGCCCCCGCCGGCTCAGCCGGCGGGGGCGACGTGCGTCCAGGTCACTTCTCGAAGGCGTCCTTGACGTCGCGACCGGCCTGCTTGACGTCCTGCCCGGCCTGACGCGCCCGTGCCGCGCTCTGCTCACTGGCGCCCTCGGCCCGCAACCGCTCGTTGTCGGTGGCGTCGCCGATGCGCTCCTTGGCCATGCCGCTCATCTCCTGGGCCTTCATCTTCGCCTTGTCGGTGAAGCTCATGTCGCCCTCCTCGTCAGCGTGCGGCTTGCCCTTGTCGCGTCCCCGGTGCCGGGCTCGACAAACGCCGTTGACCGGCGCACATCCCCTAAGGCGTCCTAGGACAATAGGTCAGAGTGGTTCCCGGTGCCGGCCCGACGGGCGTGGTTGACTGGGCGGGTGAACGAGATACTGCTGATCCGGCACGGCGAGACCACATGGAGCGCCAGCCACCGGCACACCTCGTACACCGACCTGGAGCTGACCCCCGACGGTGAGCGGCAGGCCCGCGCGCTCGCTCCCCTGCTCGCCGGCCGGCGCTTCGTCCGGGTGCTGTCCAGCCCCCGGCAGCGCGCCACCCGCACCGCCCACCTGGCCGGGCTGACCGTCGACGCCACCGACCCCGACCTGGCCGAATGGAACTACGGCGACTACGAGGGCCGCACCAGCGACGCCATCGGAGAAGAACGGCCGGGCTGGAGCATCTGGACCGACGGCGGCGGAGCCGGCGGCGAGTCACCGGCCGAGGTGGGCGCCCGACTCGACCGGGTGCTCGCCCGGGTCGCCCCGCTGCTGGAACGGGGCAGCGTCGCACTGGTCGGGCACGGGCACAGCCTGCGGGTGCTCGGGGCGCGGTGGATCGGCCTGCCCCCGTCGGGCGGCGGACTGCTGCGGCTCGACACGGCCACGCTCAGCGTGCTCGGCCACGAGCACGGCCGGCGGGTCATCCGGCGCTGGAACCTGCCGGCTCCGCCGCCGACCGGGACCGACCCCGACCGGGCAGCTCGGCACTGATCCGCGGCGGGCGGTTCTCATACGGCGTGGACAGCACCACGGTGGTGCGGGTGGTGACATTGGCCGAGGTGCGGATCTCCTGCAGCAGCCGTTCCAGATCGGCCGGACCGGCCACGCGCACCAGCAGGAGATAGAAGTCCTCCCCCGCGACCGAGTAGCAGGAGTCGATCTCGGGCAGGTGGGCCAGCCGCTCCGGCGCGTCGTCGGGCTGCGACGGGTCGAACGGCCGGATCGCCACGAACGCGGTCAGCGGCAGGTCCAACGCCTCGAACGACACCCGAGCGGCGTACCCCTTGACCACGCCGCGCTGCTCCAGCCGGCGGACCCGCTGGTGCACGGCGGACACCGACAGGCCCACCCGCTCGGCCAGGTCCGTGTACGACAGCCGACCGTCCCCGGTCAGCGCGGCGACGATGGCGCGGTCGATCTCCTCCACGCGGCGCAGCCTAGCCGCAAAAGCGCTCCCACGCCGCACCCGGCCCGCCGGCGTGACGCTCAGCGCGCCGTCCGGTCGCGCACCGCGTCGGCGGCGTAGTTGAGCACCTCCGCCATGTCCTCCTCGTCGAGGAACGGCAGATCGGTGAGGATGTCGGTGACGGACATGCCCTCGGCCATCATGGCCAGCAGGGTGGCCACGGGGACGCGCGACTGCCGCACGCAGGGCGCACCCCCCATGACGTCGGGGTCGACGGTGATCCGGGGGAAGGTCACCGCGACAGGTTAGCCCTTGGCCAGGGCGCGGGAGATGACCAGCCGCTGGATCTGGTTGGTGCCCTCCACGATCTGCAGCACCTTCGCCTCGCGCATGTAGCGCTCCACCGGGTGGTCGGCGACGTAGCCGGCGCCGCCGAGCACCTGCACCGCGTCGGTGGTCACCCGCATCGCCACGTCGGTGGCGAACAGCTTCGCCTTCGCCGCCTCGATCGAGTACGGCCGGCCGGCGTCGCGCAGCCGCGCCGCGGCGAGCATGAGCGCGCGGGCGGCGGAGATCTGGGTCGCGTGGTCGGCCAGGTTGAACCCGAGGCCCTGGAAGTCGATGATCGCGTGGCCGAACTGCCGGCGCTCCCGGGCGTAGCCGACCGCGTAGTCCAGGGCCGCCTGCGCCAGCCCCACCGCGCAGGCGGCGATGCCGAGGCGGCCGGAGTCCAGCGCGGACATGGCGATGGTGAACCCGGCGCCCTCGCCACCGATCAGCCGCTCGGCGGGCACCCGCGCGTCGTCGAAGGCGATCTGCGCCACCGGCGAGGAGTGCAGGCCCATGGTCCGCTCGGCGGCCTGCGGGTGGATGCCCGGCGTGCCCCGGTCGGCCAGCAGGCAGGAGATGCCCTTCGGGCCGGGCCCGCCGGTGCGGCAGAAGATGTTGTAGAAGTCCGCGACCCGGGCGTGGGTGATCCACGCCTTGGTGCCGGTCACCACGTACGCGTCGCCGTCGCGGACCGCCCGGGTGGTCAACGCCGCCGCGTCCGACCCGCCCTGCGGCTCGGACAGGCAGTATGCCCCCAGCAGCTCGCCGCCGATCATGTCGGGCAGCAGCTTGCGCTGCTCGTCGGAGCCGAACTGCGCCACCGGGTAGCAGGACAGCGTGTGCACGCTGACCGCCTCGGCCACGGCCAGCCACCGGCCGGCGAGGATCTCCAGCACCTGCAGATAGACCTCGTACGGCTGGGCGGCGCCGCCGTGCTCCTCTGCGTACGGCAGGCCGAGCAGGCCGGCGCGGCCCAGCGTGCGCAGCACCTCGCGGGGGAACTCGGCGCGCTCCTCGAAACCGGCGGCCTTCGGGGCCAGCTCCCGGTCGGCGAGCTCGGTGGCGAGGTCCAGCAGGTCGTGGGCCTCGTCGGTGGGCAGGATCCGGTCGACGTTCATAGCGCGATGAGCTCCGTGGGGGTGGTGTTGAGCCGTTGCCCGCCGTCCGTCGTGCAGACGACGATGTCCTCGATCCGGGCGCCGTACCGCCCGGCGAGGTAGATCCCGGGTTCGACCGAGAAGGCCATGCCGGCCTCCAGCGGACGCGGGTTGCCGGTCACCACGTACGGGTCCTCGTGGGTGTCGAGGCCGATGCCGTGCCCGGTGCGGTGCAGGAAGGCGTCGCCGAAACCGGCGGCGGTGATCATGTCACGGGCGACCGCGTCCAGGTCCTCGGCGGTCACCCCGGGGCGCACGGCGGCCACGGCGGCGCGCTGCGCGTCCCGCAGCACCGCATAGAGCTCGACGAACCCGGCCGGCGCGGGGCCGCCTACGACGTAGGTGCGGGTGCAGTCGGAGCGGTAGCCCGAGGGCATGGTGCCGCCGATGTCGACCACCACCGGCTCGCCCGCGCCGATCGGCCGGTCGGAGGTGCCGTGGTGCGGGCTGGCGCCGTGCGGGCCGGCGGCCACGATGACGAAGTCCACCTCGGCGTGCCCGGCGGCGCGGATCGCCGCGGCGATGTCGGCGGCGACCTCCCGCTCGGTGCGGCCCGGGCGCAGCCACTGCCCCATCCGCCGGTGCACGGCGTCGATCGCGGCGCCCGCCTCGGCCAGCGCCGCCACCTCGGCCGGGGACTTGCGGATCCGCAGCTCACGCAGCACCTCGGAGGCGAGCCGCTGGGCCGCGTCCGGCAGCGCGGCGCGCAGCGCGAGCACCTGCTGCGCCCACATCCGGTCGGCGATCCCGACGGCGCGCACCGGGCCGGGCAGCGCGGCGCGGACCAGCGGCCACGGGTCGTCGCCGTCGGCGTGGTCGACGATGCGGAAGCCGCCGCCGGGGGCGGCCTCGGCGTCGGGGCGCTCCAGCACCGGCACCACGAGCGTGGGCTCGCCCTCGACGGGCAGCACCAGGCAGGTGAGGCGCTCGCTCTCGCGGGCGTCGTAGCCGGTCAGCCAGCGCAGGTCGGAGCCGGGGGTGAGCAGCAGCGCGTCCAGGCCCGCCGCGGCGGTGGCGCGCCGGGCCGCGGACAGTCGCCCGGCCGGATACAGCTCCTCGGTTCCCACAGCCGAAGCTTAACGGTCGTTCGGGCCGTGGTGGGAGTCCGGCCGGCGCTCAGTCACCGACCGCCCGACCCGCCTCGATCTTGGTCAGCCCGGACGCCTGGAGCAACTCGTTGACCACGATGAAAACCTGCGACGCCACGATCGTGCCGGAAAAGCCCAGTTCCCCGGTGCGGGCCCGACGGGCCGCCGCGGCGGCGTCCAGCGCGCGAGCGCGGGCGATCTCCGGGTTACGGCCGGCCAGGAAGTCACGGTGCAGCAGCCGCAGCGACTGCCCGAACCTCTCGATCGCGGTCGGCAGGTCCGGCGGCACCGGCTCCCGGGCGTCCAGCAGCGCGACCACCCGGCGCACCATGTTGCGGCTGTTGGTGAACGCCAACTCCAGATGCGCGGAGGCGTGCTCGTAGCGGCGCAGCTGGGTCCGCCGCCGCCACCGCCACGGCGACAGCGACGCCACCTCCCGGGCAGCGGCCACGATCTCGGTGGTCTGTTTCCGCTCCGCCTCGGCCGCGTGCAGGCGCTGCAACGCCGCGTCCGCCCGCCCCGGGTCTCCGGCGGCGAGCGCCTCCGCAGCGGCGGTGAGCTGATTGGCGAACAGGTCGAGGGTGGGACCGGCGGCGCGGTGCACCACCCGCACCGGGTTCAACGGCAACAGCAGCAGCGCCACCACCACCGCGATGCCGCCTCCGATCAACGCGTTCGCGGTACGCGGCACGGCCAAGTCCGGCGCGGTCGGCTCGACGCTGCCCAGCAGGACGGCGGTGCTGCCGGCCTGCACCATCACCGCCCCGCTGCCCCGGAATATCACCGCCACCGAGATGGCCGCCGCGACCACCAGCCCGGTCTGCACCGGCCCCGAGCCGATCAGGGCGATGATCAGATCGCCGACCAGCACCCCGAGGACGACGCCGGCGAGCAGCTCGGCGGTGCGGCGCACCCGGTTGCCGATCGCCGCCGCGATGGTGCCGACCGCGGCGGCGGGCGCGAACAGCGGCTGCGGGTTGTGCAGCAGCGTGTTGGCCACGTACCAGGCAAGGCCCGCCGCCAGCCCGGCCTGGAGGGCCACGATGAAGTACTGGCGCAGCCGCTCGTACGCCTCCCGGGCGTGACGACGCGCGGCCGGGGCCACGCCGGTCACCGTGGGCACCGGCCGTCCGGGCGCCAAGGGCGGGCGGGCTCGGACGCGGTCACCCCGCCCTCTACCCGGCAGCCGCCGCGGTAGTCCCGTTGCGGACCGCCGCGCCGCGCGTCGTCCTGTCGTACCGGTGGGCCATGATCCTTGTCGTCACAGCGGCACGGGTCACGGGCCGGCGACGGCCCTCCGGCGTGCCCGGAGCCGGTCGCCGGCGGGGAGGTCGGGAACGATGACGGAGGCGACGGACGCCTCGTGGCGGCACCGCAGCGTGCTGCGGGTGGCGCCGCCGGCGCGGGCGCGCAAGCTGGCCAAGGTGCCCTTCGTGGAGCTGGCCGACGGCCGGCTGCAGGGGGTGGTGTCCAGCGGTTCCGACGTGGAGCGGGTCTACGTCTCCTCGGTCGCCGCCGGCAGCCACACGGTCAACTGCAGCACCAACAACAACCGGCCCTGCGGCGGGCTGCGCGGCAGCCTGCTCTGCAAGCACCTGCACGCGCTGGCCGACGAGGCCGTGCTGCAGTACGGGATCGCGCAGGTGGCCCGCTACCTGCGCGTCGACGTCGGCGACGGCGTCGACAGCGGCACCGACCTGCTGGCCCGCACCGACGCGCGGCACGAGCCCGGCCCGGCGGCGGTGGTGTTCAGCCGCTTCCTGCGCCACCTGGCCTACCTGGAGGTCCCGGCGAGCACCACGGCGGTGCCGGAGCTGCACTGGTTCCCGGCCACGGCGGGGGTGCGCTGATGCTCGCCGCCCACCTCGCCCGGCTCACCGACGGGGAGGTTCCCGGGCTGGCCGAGACGCTCGCCGTGGTCGACGGCGTCGACGACGCGCTGACCCGCGGCCTGGCCAGGGTGAGCGAGCCGGACGCCGCCGCCTGGGCCGCGCTGGCCGGCGCGGTCGCCGGCACCCCGCTGGCCGACCGCACCGCCGACGCGGTCCGCGCGGCGACCACCGGCGCGCCGACCGAGGCGCACCTGGCCGTCCTCGCCGGCGCCCGCGCGGCGCTGCTCGGCGCGGCGCACGACGCGCTGCTCGACCGGGTCGACGCGGCGCTCGGCCGCTCCCGGGCCCCCTGGGCCGCCGCGCCCGACCTGGCGCCGGATCCGTCGCCCGCCGTCGCCGGGGCGCGGGCCTGGCTGCACGAGCTGGCCCTCGCCGGCTGGCGCGGCGCCGACCACGACCTGGTCTCCGGCGCCGCCGCGCCGGTGGAGGCCGCGCTCGCCGTGCCGGGCCTGCGCCGGCTCGCGGTGCTGCTGGACGGCCTCGCCGCCGAACTGCGCGCCGGCTCGCCGGTGGCCGCCATGCCCCGGGTGCCGGCCCGCCGGTGGGCCGACCTGTGGTCCCGGGCCGTCCTGCTCGCCGCCGGCGCCGCCGCCGAGGCCGCTGCCCCGGAGACCGTCTCCGGCCGCCTGCTGCCGCTCGGCGTCGACGTGCACGAGCACGACACCGCGTTCCAGGCACAGCTGCACGCCCTGCTCGAACCGGCCGGCGGCGGTGACGTCCGCCTGGTCCGGGTCACCGTGGCCGCGGCGAAGGTCGCCACCATCGTCGGGCCGGCCGGCTGGCGGCTGCTCGAGGCGTACCCGATCCTGCTCAAGGCCCTGGCCGAGCGGCGGGCCGTGACCGTCACCGACCTGCCCGCCCACGGCGGTGACCTGCGCTGGGTCGACGAGCGGGCCGAACTCGCCGACCCGACCGACCCGTTCGCCGCCGCCCGGGTGCTGCTGGCCGGCGCCACCGCGGCCGCGACCCCGCCGCTGACCCGGCACCCGGCCGCGATCGCCGAACCGGTCCTGGTCGAGGGCTACACCGCCCGCCACGACGACGGCGGCCTGTTCTTCGACCTCGACGGCCGCGCGGTCGCGGTGGCCGTCGACCGGCTGCCGGCCGCCGGGCCGCTCACCCCGGCGCTGGTCGCCGCCTCCACCGCCTGCCTCGCGCTGCTGCGCTGGGACGACGGCCGATGGCTGCTGCAACCCCTGGCGGTGCGGGCCACCGTGAAACGGCAGACCGTCGAGGCGCACAACGGCGACTGGGCGTGCGGCGTCACCGACCCGAAGACGGCGAAGGCCGAGGCCAAGGCGGGCGACGCCGTGGCCGTGCTGCGCGAACGCGCGGGACGGTTGCTGCGCCGATGACCGACGACCGCGCCCACGCCAACCGCCGCCAGGTGCTCTACTGGCGGCTGCTCGCCCGCCTGTTCCACCCCGACGAGCAACCCGGGCTGGAGTCGGCGAGCGTCGCCGTCGTCGACGACCTCGGCCTGCCCGCCGCGCTGCTGGACCCCACCGTCTCCGTCGACACCCTCGTGCAGCGCTTCCCGGCGCTCGCCGACGAACTGCGCGGCCTGCTCACCGCCGACGACGACACCCCGGCCACCGCCGGGCCGTTCCAGCCCGGCGAGACCGAGGTACGCCGCGCCGCGCTGGTGTCCAAGCTCCTGCTCAACGTGTTCGCCACCGGCTCCGGGGAGGTCAGCGCCGGGCAGCTCGCCCGCTGGCAGGCCGACGCCGGCTGGTTCGAGCAGGCCTGCGGCGTCGACGCCGGCGAGCTGCGTCGCGGCGGCGCCGGCCTCGGGGCCACCCTCGCCGGCATCGAGGGCGACCTGGTCGGCCGGATGCGGCTGCGCGAGGTGCTCGCCGACCCGACGTTGGCCGCCCGGCTCACCCCGAGCATGTCGCTGATCGAGCAGCTGCTGCGCGACAAGTCGAACCTGTCGGGGGTGGCGCTGGCCAACGCCAAGTCGTTGATCCGCCGCTACGTCGACCAGGTCGCCGAGGTGCTGCGCACCCAGGTCGCGCAGGCCACCGTCGGCACGGTCGACCGGTCGGTGCCACCCAAGCGGGTCTTCCGCAACCTCGACCTGGACCGCACGATCTGGCAGAACCTGACCAACTGGAGCCCGGACGACGAGCGCCTCTACGTCGACCGGCTCTACTACCGGCAGACCGCCCGGCGGACCACCCCGGCCCGGCTCATCGTGGTGGTCGACCAGTCCGGCTCGATGGTCGACTCCATGGTCAACTGCACCATCCTCGCCTCCATCTTCGCCGGGCTGCCCAAGGTCGACGTGCACCTGATCGCGTACGACACCCGGGCGCTGGACCTCACCCCCTGGGTGCACGACCCGTTCGAGGTGCTGCTGCGCACCAACCTCGGCGGCGGCAACGACGGCCCGGTCGCCATGGCCCTGGCCCGCCCGAAGATCGTCGAGCCGCGCAACACCGTGCTGGTGTGGATCTCCGACTTCTACGAGTTCGACAGGTCCCAACCGCTGTTCGACGGCATCGAGGCGGTGCACCGCTCCGGGGTGAAGTTCATCCCGGTCGGCTCCGTCAACAGCTCCGGCCACCAGAGCGTCAACCCCTGGTTCCGGCAGCGCTTCAAGGACCTCGGCACCCCCGTCATCTCCGGCCACATCCGCAAGCTCGTCACCGAGCTGAAGAACTTCCTCACCTAGGAGAGCACCCCTGATGTCCGACATGCTCCGCGCCCCCGCCGAGGTCAAGTACGCCGACGAGCTGGCCTACCTGGAATCGGTCGACACCGGGACGAAGCCGTTCTCCTGGCGGCTGAGCCCGCGCATGGTCCGCCTGTTCGTGCTCGGCTCCGAGCGCGCCGACGGCCTCGACCGGGAGATCCCGCAGAAGTGGTTCGGCGACCGCAGCTTCGTCGAACGCAGCATCGTCACCCTCGCCTCCGACCGTGGCCTGCTGCTCATCGGCGACCCCGGCACCGGCAAGAGCTGGCTCGCCGAGCTGCTCTCCGCCGCCATCTGCCGCAACTCCACGCTGGTCGTGCAGGGCACCGCCGGCACGACCGAGGACCACATCAAATACTCCTGGAACGTGTCCATGGTCATCGCCCGCGGCCAGTCCCGCGACTCGATGATCCCCTCGCCGATCATGACCGCGATGGAACAGGGCGTGATCGGCCGTTTCGAGGAGCTGACCCGCTCCACCAGCGACGTCCAGGACGCGCTCATCTCGATCCTGTCCGAGAAGTACGTCTCCATCCCCGAGCTGGACCACGACAACATCGTCTTCGCCAAGCCCGGCTTTTCGATCATCGCCACCGCCAACAGCCGCGACCGGGGCGTCAACGACCTCTCCTCCGCCCTCAAGCGCCGGTTCAACTTCGTCCGCATCCCGGTCGTCACCAACAAGCGCAGCGAGGCCGAGATCGTCCGCTTCCGCACCGAGGAACTGCTGCGCCGGCACCGCATCGAGCTGGACGTGCCGCCCACGCTGCTCGACATCCTGCTGCAGAGCTTCGCCGACCTGCGCGCCGCCGCGACCGCCGCGAGCAGCGACGACGAGAAGCTGGAGTCGGCGCTGTCCACCGCCGAGCAGATCGGCGTGCTCGAGGACGCCATCCTGCACAGCCAGTTCTTCGGCGACCGCACCCTGCGCGCACAGACCCTCGCCGGGTCGCTGATGGGCTCGCTGGCCCGCCGCAGTCCGGAGGACCTGGCCATCCTCAACAAATACCTGCACGGCGTGGTCGAACCCCGGGCCAAGGCCGACGACGGCGGCGACTGGGCCGGTTTCCTCGACGGCGGCCGTCAGGCCATCGCCTCGCTGTCGTGACCGCGCCCGCCCCGACCGGCGTGTTCGGCGCGCTGCGCGAGCAGCTCACCGACGCGGCCGCCGCCTTCGCCGACTCCCCCGACGCGCTCGCCGGCATCCTCGCCGGCATGGTCGACGACGTCGACCGGGCGCTGCGCGAGCGGCTGGAGATCTTCCCGGTCTGCCACCACTCCCCCGCCTCCGCCCTCGCCATGGCCCGCCGGCTACGCGCCCGCCCGCCGAAGGTGATCTACCTGGAGCTCTGCGAGGACCTGCGCCCCCTCCTCGACGAGCTGCGCAACTGCCGCCTGCCGGTGGCCGTGCAGGCGTTCGCCACCGAACTCGACGGCTTCCCCGCCGAGTGGAGCCCGCTGAGCGTCATCGCCCCGATCACCGAGGCCTCCGCGGAATACCAGGCCATCGCGTACGCCCTGGACACCCCCGGCGTGGAACTGGTGCTGGTCGACCGCTCCACCGACCACGTCTTCCAGTGGACCCCGCGCCCCGACGGCCCCGACGCGGCAGCGACGCCCGACGAGGACACCGCGCTGCACGGCGACGCGGTCGGGGTGGAGATCGGCGACCTTCGCCCCCGGTTCGCCGAACTGGAGGCCCACCTGCTGCACCACGGCAAGGTGCGGCACTGGTCGGAGTGGTGGGACCAGTACGTCGAACGGCCGCTCGCCGACGCCGACCACGACACCTACCGGCAGGTGATGGTGCTCATCGGCAGCCTGTTCCGGCGGCTGCGCCCCACCGCGTCCGCCCGCGACGACCGCGACGAGGACCGCGAGCGGCACATGTGGACGCGGATGCGCCAGCACCTCGCCGCCACCGGCGCCGACCCGGCCGACTGCCTCTACGTCTGCGGCGCGTTCCACGCCGCCAGCCACGTCGAGCAGTTCGGGCTCGACTCCACCGCACCCGACTTCGCGATCAGCCCCCGCACCGGCACCCGCTGGCGCTACGGGCTCATCCCGTCCAGCCACTCGGCGATCGAGGCGCAGTTCGGCCTCGCCCCGGGCACCGTCTCCATCGCCGCCGCGAACTGGGCCACCGCGGTGGCCCGGACCCGGCTCACGCCGTACCGGCTGGCCGGGCAGCAGACCGGGAAGAAGGGCCGGCGCGCCCGCACCGCCCCCGCCACCGCCGCGCCGGAGACGAGCACCGACCGGCTCACCGGCTTCCTCGCCGCCCCGCCCACGCTCGACGGGCTGGACGAGGCGGAGCTGCGCGGCTGGTGCGTCGACATCGTCCGGCTCGCCCGCCGCAACGGCTACCTCGCCAGCACCGCCGACGCGATCGCCGTGTTCGAGACGTCGATCCTGCTGGCCAACCTGCGCAACCGCGCCCGACCGACGCCCTACGACTTCGCCGACGCCGCGGTCACCTGCATCGAGAAGGACGTGGTGCCCGGCCGGCGCGACGTCCGCCGCCTCTGCGAGATCCTGCTCGGCGGCGACCGGATCGGCCAGGTCGGATACGACTCCCTCCCGCCCCTGGCGCGCGACGTCCTGGACCGGCTCCGCCCACTCGGCCTCGACCTGGAACGGCGCACCGTGCAACGGGCCCTGCTCGACCTGCGCGCCGACCCGGAGCTGGAACCCTGCTCCGACCTGCTGTGGATGCTGCGTCATCTGCTGCCCGTCGACGCCGTCCGCCCGATCATGGGCGAGCGCCGCCTCGGCCACCGCTCCGCCCAGGAGAGCTGGGACCTCGCCCTCGGCCGCAACCAACGCGCCCTCATCGAACTCGGCTACGAGGGCGTCACGGTCGAGCAGGTGCTGGAGCAACGGCTGCGCCGGGCGGTCCGTCGGCCGGACGCCACCGCCGCCGGCGCGCTCGCCGCCGTCGAGGACGCGATCCGCCTGCTCGACAGCCCCCGCCTGGTCGACGAACTCGGCACCCGGGCGGTCGAGCTGCTCGCCGCCGAACGCACCGTGGACGACGCGCCCGAGGTGCTGCGCCGCATCCGCCGGCTGCTCGCCCACCACCGCACCAGCGCGCCCGCGCTGCCGGCCTGGTGCCAGGCGTTCGTCACCACCGGGTACGCCCACTACTGCACGTTGCTGCCCACCGCGTTCGTCGACGACGCGACCGGCGTCCGGCAGGTCGGCGCGATGCTCGGCTTCCTGTTCGGCATGGAGAGCCTCGCCCTGTCCCTCGGGTGCGACCGGTCCCAGCTCGAGCTGGCCGTCGCCCAGGCCCATCCCGAGACGCCGGCCAAGGTGGCGCTGCTCTGGGCCGCCCACCACCAGCTCGGCCTGCTACCCCTGGCGCAGCTGCGCGAACGCTGCGCCGAGCTGCTGGCCAACCCGCTGGTGGTGCACGCGTTCCCGCAGTACCTGTCGGGCTTCGTGCACGCGCTCGAACCGGTGCCCGGGCTGGCGCCGTTCGTCGTGGAGACCATGTCGGCCGCGTTCGCCGGGCTGCCCGACCCGGTGCTGCTGCCCTGGCTGCCCACCCTGGTCACCACGCTGCGCGAGCACGGCGCCGAACTGGTGCCGCTGCTGGTCCGCGAGGCGGAACGCACCTTCCCCGCCACGCTGCCCGCGCTGGACGCCTGGACACCTCCGTGGTCCACCGGGCCCACGCCGCCGGCGGCGCCGACGACCGCCGTCGAGGCCGACGCCGTGCACGACCTGCTGAGCGACCACCCGGAGGCCGTGGACGCGGTGGCCGCGCTGCTCGGATGCGACGCGCCGTGGCACTCCCCCGCCGGCGCAGCCCCGCCGGTCGACGCCGCGTCCACCCTTGTCGCCACGCATCCGGCCACCGCCTACGCCGTCGCGGCGCTGGTGACGTCGGGCTGACCGGTGCCGGTCCTCGCCCCGCCGACCCGCGGGGCGAGGGCCGCCGCCGCGGACCGGCGGTCCCGACGCGGCTTGCGAGCCGCGGGCACCATGGAGGGGTGATCCGCTTCCTGCTGAACCTGCTGTGGCTCGTCTTCGGTGGCGGCTTCGTCCTGGCCCTGGGCTACGGCGTCGCCGCTCTGATCTGCTTCGCGCTCGTCGTCACCATCCCGTTCGGCGTCGCCTCGCTCCGGCTCGCCTCGTACTCGCTGTGGCCGTTCGGCCGCACCCTCGTGTCCAAGCCGGGCGCCGGTCTCCCCTCCGGCCTGGCCAACGTGCTCTGGGTGGTGCTGGCCGGCTGGTGGCTCGCCCTGTCGCACATCCTGGCCGGCGTCGCGCTCTGCGTGACGATCATCGGCATCCCGTTCGGGGTGGCCAACTTCAAGCTGGTCCCGGCGGCGCTGTGGCCGCTCGGCCAGGAGGTCGTCGAGACGCCCTGACCCGGCCCGCCGGCGACTCCCCTTCCCGCCGCCTGTCGAGCTGATATCGCGGACGACTCAGCCGGCGGCCGGTCGGCCCTCGGACGCCTCCGTCGCCGGCCGGTCGATCCTCGACGCCTCCCACGCCGGCCGCACCCCACGATGGGCGGCACAGGAGGGTATGCCCACCAGACACCGCCCGGTCCGGTGTCTGGTCCGCGTCCGGTCGCCTGCCCGGCCGGTCCGCCCCCACGGGCTGGGCGAAGGGGCGTCAGGCGAGACCGGCAGCACGGCAGTGGAGTGGTCCGCCCCGGCCGGGCCCGCCGGCCGGCCGCCGGCTGAGTCGTCCGCGATATCAGCTCGACAGGCGGTGTCCGGCACACTCTCCCTTCCGCCCTGCCTCCGGCGGTCGCCCGCCGGGCGTCGTCACCGCGGTCGACCGCAACGCCGTCCTCGCGGAAGACCCCCCAGGCCCGGCGGCGGATTCGGTGCGGAGCCGAGTCGTCCGGGCGCCGGGGCGTCCAGGTGCGTAGAGGCTGCGGATCGCGTCGACGTCACGGTCGATGCCGACACACCCTGTGGAGCGTCCTAGGAGGCTGGGGTGAGTCGCGGTCCGAAACTGGCTCGCGGAACCGGCGGGGTGGCTACCGTCGGTGACATGGAGGGTCGGGACAGGGTCGTCGAGGCGCTCAAGGCGGATCCGGCGATGGCCGGCCTGCGCCGGTCGCTGGAGTTCTACCACGGCGACCTGGCCCGTGACGCGGCGCTGGATGCGTTCTACGCGCCCCTGGTCCAGGCCGGTGACCTGGTCTTCGACGTCGGCGCGCACGTCGGCGACCGACTGGGCAGCTTCCGCCGGCTCGGCGCGCGGGTGGTGGCGGTGGAGCCGCAGCCGCTGTGCGCCCGCGCGCTGCGTGCCCTTCACGCCGACGATCCGGCGGTGACCGTGGTGCAGGCCGCGTGCGGCGCCGCCACCGGGCCGGTACGGCTGCACGTCAACTCCACGAACCCGACGGTCTCCACCGCCTCCCCCGGCTTCGTCCGGGCCGCCGCTCAGGCCGCCGGCTGGCGGGACGAGACCTGGGACGACGAGATCGAGGTGGACGGCACCACGTTGGACGCGCTGATCGGGGCGTACGGCGTGCCGGCGTTCGTGAAGATCGACGTGGAGGGGTTCGAGGACGCGGTGCTGGCCGGCCTGAGCCGTCCGGTGCCGGCGCTGTCGTTCGAGTTCACGACCATCGCGCGGGACCTGGCCGCCGACTGCCTGGACCGGCTGACCGCGCTCGGTTTCACCCGGTTCACCGTGGCGCTCGGTGACGAGATGGCCTTCGACCTGCCCGGCTGGCGCCCGGCGGCCGAGGTGGCGGCACACCTGCGCGCGTTGCCGCACGACGCCAACTCCGGCGACGTGTACGCGCGAACCTGAGGTCCATCCACAGAGGACGGATGGGTCGAGCCCGAAGGCGCATCGACGCTGCTCATCGCCGTGATCGACACATCCGCTGCCCGGCCACTTTTTTCAGGTGTCGAACTTAGCCATGGTTTGTTACCTGGCTGTTATTGACGTGACCGGCGCCACTTCGGTTGACTGCCACGGAACCGCTTCCGCAACCGGTTCCGAAACACCCCGCTCATCCCTGCGACCCGGGAGCGTCACGTGCCGATCACCATCGCCGACGTCGCCACCCGCGCCGGGGTGAGCAAGACGACGGTCTCCCGGGTGCTCAACGGCAAGGGCGAGGTGCACATCCGCACCGCCGACCGGGTCCGGGCCGTGATCAGCGACCTCGGGTACGTGCCGAGCGCCCGGGCGGTCGGCCTGGCCCGCGGGCGTACCCGGGTGGTCGGCATGCTGGTGCCGGCGCTGACCTGGCCCTGGATGGGCGAGGTGCTCCAGGGCGCGGCCGAGGCGGTCGAGGCCGAGGGCTACGGGATGCTGCTGTTCACCTGCACCCGCGGTGACGAGTCGATGCGGCGCTTCGCCTCGCAGGTCTCCGCGAAGTCCTTCGACGGGCTGCTCGTGGTCGAGCCCGAGGGCACCCTGGACTACATCACCGACCTGCACCGTCGCGGTCTGCCGGTCATCCTCATCGACGACCGCGGGCACCAGCCCGGCTTCCCGTCGGTGCGGACCACCAACGAGGACGGCGCGCGGGCCGCCGCCGCGCACCTGCTGTCGCTCGGACGCCGACGACCGCTGGTCATCACCGGCCTGCGCCGCTTCGGCTGCACCCGCGAACGGCTCGCCGGGTTCGCCGACGGCTACGCCGCCGCCGGCGTACCGATCGGGCCGGAACGGGTGGTGGAGGGCGACTTCACCTTCGAGTGCGGACGCGAGGCGGTGCGGCGGCTGCTCGCCCAGGGGGTGGCGTTCGACGCGGTCTTCGCCCACAACGACCTCTCCGCCGCCGGCGCGCTGCAGGCGCTGCGCGACGCCGGCCGGCGCGTCCCGCAGGACGTCGCGGTGGTCGGCTTCGACGACCTGCCGCTGGCCGGGCACACCCATCCCCCGCTCAGCTCGGTGCACCAGCCGCTGCGGGAGATGGGCGCCGCCGCCGCCCGGCTCCTCATCGCCCACCTCACCGGCACGCCGCTGCCGGACACCCCGACCGTCATCCCGACCGGCTTCGCCGCCCGCGCCTCCACCCGCGTCACCTGACCCCACCCCGCCGGATCCCGGCGACCACGCCGGCGGGCGCACGCCCGCCGGTGGCACCACCGCACACCCTCCATCCACCACATCCCGCCCGAGGAATGCGGGACCACCGAGGGAGACCTCCATGAGAAGACGGCAACTCCTCGCCGTCGCGCTGGCCGGCGCGATGGTCACCACCACCGTCGCCGCGTGCGGCGACAGCCCCAACGCGAACAAGAAGAGCGGCCAGGCCGCGACCGTGCTCAACGTCGGCATGCCCAACGGTCCGCAGGCCGAGAACAACAACCCGTTCCTCACCACCTCGGCCGCCGCGTCGCTGGGCTACCGCTGGCAGATCTACGAGCCGCTGATGATGTGGAACCCGGTCAAGCCGGCCGAGCCGTTCAAGCCCTGGCTGGCCACCAAGGCCGAGTGGTCGGCGGACTACAAGTCGGTCAAGGTGACCGTCCGCGACAACGCCACCTGGTCCGACGGGCAGAAGGTCACGGCCGAGGACGTCGCCTTCACCTACAACCTCGTCAAGAAGTTCCCGGCGCTCAACGACCAGGGCGTGCCGTACACGGACGCGACCGCGAGCGGCAACGAGGTCACCATCTCCATGTCCAGCCCGCAGTTCGTCAACCAGCAGAAGGTGCTGTGGCGGGTGCCGATCGTGCCCAAGCACCTCTGGGAGAAGATCAGCGACCCGACGACCGACCCGGTGAAGCAGCCGGTCGGCAGCGGGCCGTACACGTTGAAGTCGTTCACCCCGGCGACGACGACGCTCACGGTGCGCGACAGCGGCTACTGGCAGGACGCGCCGAAGGTGAAGGAGCTGCGCTTCACCTCATACACCGACAACAGCGCGCAGACCACGGCGCTGGCCAACGGCGAGTCGGAGTGGAGCTTCGTCTTCATCCCCAACTACCAGGCCGTCTTCGTGGCCAAGGACCAGAAGAACCACAAGGTGTGGGCGCCGCCGGTGCTGGGCATCCACGGCCTCTACCTGAACACCACGAAGAAGCCGTTCGACGACCCGACGCTGCGCAAGGCGATGAACATGGTCGTCGACCGCGCGGACATCTTCACCACCGCCGAGGCCGCGTACTTCCACCCCGAGGTGAAGAGCGTGACCGGTCTGCCCAGCCCGGCCGGCGACTCCTTCATCGCCGCGGAGTACAAGGGCCAGGAGCACAAGGTCGACGTCGAGGGCGCCAAGGCGCTGCTCACCGGCGCCGGCTACAAGCTCGACGGCACCACGCTGAAGGACAAGGGCGGCAAGCCGGTCACGATCAAGCTGACCGACCCGGCCGGCTGGTCCGACTACCAGACCAGCCTGGAGATCGTGAAGGACAACCTGTCCAAGATCGGCATCGCGGCGACCATCGACAAGGCCAACCAGGACGCCTGGTTCCGCAACGTCGAGCAGGGCAACTTCGAGGCCACGTTCCGGTGGACCGAGAGCGGCGCGACGCCGTACGACATCTACCGGACGATCATGGACGGCCGGGTGCTCAAGCCGATCGGCACCGCCTCGCCGGCGGGCAACTTCGGTCGGTTCCAGAGCAAGGAGGCCACCGACGCGCTGGTGTCGTACGCCAACGCGACCGACGACGCCACCCGCACCACCGCCCTGGCCACGCTCCAGAAGATCTTCGTGGAGCAGGTGCCGATGATCCCGGTCGGCGCGGACAACATCGGCGGCGCGTACAGCACGAAGAACTGGACCGGCTGGCCGGACGACGCGAACCCGTACGGCGCGCTCCAGCCCACCCAGCCCAACGCGCTGGACGTGGTGCTGCACCTCAAGCCGGCCGCCGGCTGACCCGGCGCCGCCTCCCCGGCCGGGACGACCGGCCGGGGAGGCGGGCCCCGCCCCCGACCCGGCAACCCCAGACAGGAATGCGGCATGACGACGACCGAGAGCGCCCCGGCGCCGGTCGACGAGGTGGTGCTGGAGGCCGTCGGCCTGACCAAGCACTTCCCCGTCCGCCGGCGGTTGCGCAGTCTCCTCTCCCGGACCCCGACGGTGGTGCACGCCGTCGACGACGTGTCCATCGCGCTGCGCCGTGGGCGGGTGACCGCGCTGGTCGGCGAGTCCGGCTCCGGCAAGTCCACGGTGGCCCGGCTGCTGGCCCAGCTCTACCCGCGCACCGCCGGCGACATCCGGCTGCACGGCACGTCGACCCGGGTCCGCGGCGGCCGCCCGTTCCGCGCCTACGTGCGCCGGGTGCAGCTGATCCTGCAGGACCCGTTCGCCTCGCTGAACCCCGTGCACACGGTCCGCTACCACCTCACCCGCTCGCTGCGCATCCACGGCAACGCGGGCACCGGCCCGGACGGGCTGGAGAAGGCGCTGGCCGACCTGCTCACCAGGGTCAGCCTCACCCCGCCGGAACGCTACCTCGACGCGTTCCCGCACGAGCTGTCCGGCGGCCAGCGCCAACGCGTCGCCATCGCCCGGGCGCTCGGCGCGAACCCCGAGGTGCTGCTCGCCGACGAGCCGGTGTCGATGCTGGACGTGTCGATCCGCCTGGGCGTGCTCAACCTGTTGCAGGACCTCAAGGACCGGCTCGACCTGGCCATCCTCTACATCACCCACGACATCGCCTCGGCCCGCTACTTCGCCGACGAGACGATCGTCATGTACGCGGGACGAATGGTCGAGGGCGGCGACAGCGAGACGGTCACCCAGCGGCCGGCCCACCCGTACACCCGGTTGTTGACCGACTCCGCGCCGGACCCGGAACGGATCACCGGCGCGGGCGCCGACGCCACCGGGGCCGGCGAGCGCGGACACGGCGAGCCGCCCAGCCTGATCCACCCGCCCGCCGGCTGCCGGTTCCACCCGCGCTGCCCGCACGCCATGGCGCGGTGCACCAGCGAGCTGCCGCCGGCGATCCCGGTCGACGACCACCCCGGGCACTGGGCGGCGTGCTGGCTGTTCGACCCGGCCACCGTCGCGGCGGAGAACGGCGTGGCCGAGGAGGCGACCCGATGAGGTTCCTGCTGCAACGGGTGGCCTTCTACCTGTTCACCGCGTGGGCGGCGATCACGCTCAACTTCTTCATCCCCCGGATGGTGCCGGGCGATCCGGTGCAGTCGCTGATCTCCCGCAACCAGGGCCGGATCAGCGCCGACGCGATCGCCTCGCTGCGGGTGCTGTTCGGGCTGGACTCCGACCGCAACCTGTGGGAGCAGTACGTCGCCTACTGGGGCCAACTCCTGCGCGGCGACCTGGGGCTGTCGTTCACGTTCTTCCCGGCGCCGGTGTCCGAGGTGATCGGGAACAGCCTGCCGTGGACCGTCGGCCTGGTCGGCGTCACCACCATCGTCAGCTTCCTGCTCGGCACCGCGCTCGGCGTGGGCGCCGGCTGGCGGCGCGGCTCGTGGATCGACGGGCTGCTGCCGGCCACCACGTTCCTCTCCTCGATCCCCTACTTCTGGCTGGGCCTGGTGGCGATCGCGCTGTTCGCCGGCCCGGGCAGCTTCTTCCCCTCCTCCGGCGGCTACGAGCCGGGCCTGGTGCCGGCGTTCGACGCGTACTTCATCCCCAGCGCACTGCAGCACAGCATCCTGCCCGCGGCGACCATCCTGGTCTCCTCGATGAGCGGCTGGATCCTCAGCATGCGCAACATGATGGTCACCGTCTCCAGCGAGGACTACATCACCGTCGCGCACGCCAAGGGCCTCTCCGAGCGCCGGGTGGCGCTCAGCTACGCCGCCCGCAACGCGCTGCTGCCCAACGTCTCCGGCTTCGCGCTGTCGCTGGGCTTCATCGTCGGCGGCACGCTGCTCGTGGAGATCGTCTTCTCCTACCCGGGCCTGGGGTTCCAGCTCTTCCAGGCCGTCGGCAGCAAGGACTACCCGCTCATGCAGGGCATCTTCCTCATCATCACCATCTCGGTGCTGGTGGCGAACCTGCTCGCCGACGTCGCGTACCTGCTCCTCGACCCGCGGACCCGAAAGAGCTGAGCGATGACACTTTCCCCGTCGAGCATCGAGCAGGTCATCCCCGGCCAGGGGGCGATGACGCAGCCGTCGGCCCGGGCCCGACGACGCCGGTTCCGCTTCGTCGCCAACGCCAAGGCCGCCACCGGCCTGGCCATCCTCGGGGTGTACGCGCTGCTGGCCGTGATCGGGCCGTGGATCGCGCCGTACGACCCGGACGCGCGCAGCGCCGACGTGCTCCAGGCGCCCTCGGCCCGGCACTGGTTCGGCACCACCCACCTCGGGCAGGACATCTTCAGCCAGATCCTGGTCGGCGCGCGCAGCGTGGTCGTGGTGGGCCTGATCGCCGGCGTGCTGGCCACGATCCTGTCCGTCCTCATCGGCGTGACCGCCGGCTACCTGGGCGGCGCGGCCGACGAGAGCCTGTCCGCGCTGTCCAACGTGTTCCTGGTGATCCCCGCGCTGCCACTGATCATCATCGTGGCGTCGCTGGTCGACCAGGCCGGTGAACTGCTGGTCGCGATGATCATCGGGCTCACCTCGTGGGCGTGGGGCGCCCGGGTGCTGCGCGCCCAGACGCTGTCGTTGCGCCGCCGCGACTACGTCGAGGCGGCCCGGGCCACCGGCGAACGGACCTGGCGGATCATCGGGTTCGAGATCCTGCCCAACCTGACCGCGATCATCGCCTCCGGCTTCGTCGGCACCGTGATCTTCGCGGTGATGTCGGAGATCACCCTGGCGTTCATCGGCATCTCGTCGGTCAGCTCCTGGAACTGGGGCACCATCCTGTTCTGGGCGCAGGGCCAGCAGGCGCTCGCCCAGGGCGCGTGGTGGTGGTTCGTGCCGGCCGGGCTGGCCATCGCGCTGCTCGGCACCGCGCTCGCGCTGATCAACTTCGGCATCGACGAGTTCGTCAGCCCTCGCCTGCGCACCGGCGGCCGGACCCGGATCCGCACCGCCGACGGCCGCACGGTCCGGATGCGCGTCGGCTTCACGCCGGTGCTGGCCCCGCGGCCGGCTCCCGTGCCGATGCAACGGTCGGCCGACGTGCCGGACACCACCCGAGAGGGGACCTCATGAACGACAAGGTGCTGGAGATCCGGGGGCTCTGCGTCGACTACGGCGTCGGCGCGGAGGCGGTGCGGGCGGTCCGCGACGTCGACCTGACGCTGCACCGGGGTGAGGTGCTCGGCCTGGCCGGGGAGAGCGGCAGCGGCAAGTCCACCCTGGCGTACGGGCTGACCCGGCTGCTCCCCCCGCCGGGCGTGGTCAGCGGCGGCCAGGTCGTCTACCACCCGGCCGACGGACCGCCGGTGGACGTGCTGACGCTCAGCCCGGCCCGGCTGCGCGAGTTCCGGTGGGCGGAGACGTCGATCGTGTTCCAGGGCGCGATGAACTCGCTGAACCCGGTGCACAAGGTCTCCACCCAACTGCTCGACGTGATCCGGGCGCACGAGCCGAAGAGCACCGCGGCGAGCCGGCTGGCCCGCGCGAAGGAGCTGCTGCGCCTGGTCGGCATCTCCGCCGACCGGCTGGACAGCTACCCGCACCAGCTCTCCGGCGGCATGCGGCAGCGCGTCATGATCGCCATGGCGCTGGCGTTGGAGCCGCAGGTGGTCATCATGGACGAGCCGACCACCGCGTTGGACGTGGTGATGCAGCGGCAGATCCTCGGCCAGCTCGCCGAGCTGCGCGACCGGCTGGGCTTCGCGGTGCTGTTCATCACCCACGACCTGTCGCTGCTGGTGGAGTTCTCCGACCGGATCGCCATCATGTACGGCGGCCGGATCGTGGAGGAGGCGCCCGCCGCCCGGCTGTACGCCGAGCCGCTGCACCCGTACACCGAGGGGTTGCTGCACTCGTTCCCGGCGCTGCGCGGGCCGCGGCGAGAGCTGACCGGCATCCCCGGCTCCCCGCCGGACCTGCGCGCCATGCCGTCGGGGTGCGCGTTCCACCCCCGCTGCCCGAAGGCCTTCGACCCGTGCGACGAACGCCTGCCGGTGCTGGGCCCGCCCGGCGTCGACGACCCGACCCGGGCTGTCGCGTGCTGGCTGCACCCGGCCGTCGCGCCCCTGTCCCGCTGACCCGCCCGAGCCCACCCGCTACCCGCGAGGAGAACCATGGACACCGACCTCACCCGTCCCCGCGTCGAACAGGTCGACCCGATCGACACGCTGCCGCCGAGCTTCCGGTGGGGGGTGGCGACGTCGTCGTACCAGATCGAGGGGGCGGTGGCCGAGGACGGCCGCACTCCGTCGATCTGGGACACCTTCTGCCGGGTCCCCGGGGCGGTGGCCAACGGCGACCACGGCGACGTGGCCTGCGACCACTACCACCGGATGCCCGAGGACGTCGCGCTCATCGCCGACCTGGGGCTGGACACCTACCGGTTCTCGGTGGCCTGGCCGCGGGTGCAGCCGGGCGGGCGCGGTCCGGCCAACCCGGCCGGGCTGGCCTTCTACGATCGGCTGGTGGACGAGCTGCTCGGCCGCGGCGTCGACCCGTGGGTGACGCTCTACCACTGGGACCTGCCGCAGGATCTGGAGGACGCCGGCGGCTGGCCGAACCGGGACACCGCCCACCGGTTCGCCGACTACGCGGAGCTGGTCTTCGCCGCGCTCGGCGACCGGGTCCGCACCTGGACCACGCTGAACGAGCCGTGGTGCTCGGCCATGCTCGGCTACGCCTACGGCGACCACGCCCCCGGCCGGCGGAACCTGGGCGACGGCATCGCCGCCGCGCACCACCTGCTGCTCGGGCACGGGCTGGCGACGCGGCGGCTGCGGGCGGCGGCGCAGTCGCCGATCGAGCTGGGCCTGACCGTGAACCTGTCGACGGCCGACCCGGCGACCGACAGCGCGGCCGACCGGGACGCCGCGCGGGCGGCGGACGGGTTGGGCAACCGGCTCTACCTGGACCCGGTGCTGCGCGGGGAGTACCCGCAGGACGTGGTGGCCGACCTGGCCGCCGAGGGGGTGCGGATCCCGGTGCAGGACGGCGACCTGGAGGTCATCGCCACCCCGATCGACGTGCTCGGGGTGAACTACTACTTCGGGCAGCTGCACTCCGGGGTGGACGAGCAGGGCCGGGAGCGCGACGACGACGGCCGGCCGGTGCGCCGGGTGGTCCGCCGGGACCTGCCGCGCACGGCGATGGACTGGGAGATCGTGCCGGAGTCGTTCACCGACCTGCTGGTGCGGCTGCACCGCGACTATCCGGGCGTGCCCATGGTGATCACCGAGAACGGGGCGGCGTTCGACGACAAGCCGGACGCGGAGGGTTTCGTGGCCGACGACGACCGGGTCGACTACCTGACCGAGCACCTGCGGGCGGTGGCCCGGGCCCGGCAGGCGGGCGCGGACCTGCGCGGCTACTTCGCCTGGTCGCTGCTGGACAACTTCGAGTGGGCGTACGGGTACGACAAGCGGTTCGGCATCGTCCGGGTGGACTACGAGACGCAGCGCCGCACCCCGAAGCGCAGCGCGCTGTGGTATCGCGACACGGTCCGGCGGGTGCGCGGGCAGCGCTGAGCCGACCACCGCGGGCGGTCGCGCGGGAGATGTCCCGGGCGGCCGCCCCGACGCGTCCGGAGGCAGGTCGGACCGCTTTTTTCATGTCTTGACATAAGCCGGTGCGAACGGTTTTCTCATTCGCGGATGTCGATTGATCCGGAAGGAGCATCCGTGTCTCCCACCACCGTCGCACGTCTCGCCGGCCGCGTCGCCCTGACGCTCTGCCTCACCGCCGGCCTCGCCACCGCCGTCCCCGCCGCCCCCGCGCACGCCGCCGGCGAACGGGTCGACGTCTGGCTCACCACCACCTCCGACTCCGGCGGTCGGACGGTCACCCGGGGTCTGCAACAGCAGAGCCCGCTGGCCTTCGCCGCCACCAGCCCCGGCGCCACGCACACCGTCACCGTCGACGAGAACACCCGCTACCAGCCCTTCGAGGGCGCCGGGGCGTCCATCACCGACACCACCGCCTACCTGCTGCGCGGCGGGCCGGTCAGCGCGGCCACCCGGGACGCGGTGATGCGCAAGCTGTTCAGCCCCACCGACGGCATCGGGCTGTCCTTCGTACGCAACCCGATCGGCGCGTCCGACCTGTCCCGCCCCGGCCACGTCTCGCTCGACGACACCTGCTGCGACCTCGGCGACTTCGGCGCCAACGGGTACGACACGAACGTCGAGCTGCTGACCGCGCAGGCCCGGCAGCTCAACCCGGCGCTGCGGGTGATGGTGGTGCCGTGGAGCGCGCCCGGCTGGATGAAGGACAACGGCCGGATGGACCAGATGGGCTGGCTGAAGTGGGAGCACTACGCCACCTACGCGCAGTACCTGGTCCGCACGATCCAGGCGTACGCGGCGCGCGGCGTCACCGTCGACTACCTGTCGGTGCAGAACGAGCCGAACTGCTGCCAGGCCGGCAACCCCACCGCGATGGACTACCCCGGCATGAGCTGGAACGCCTCCGGCCTGGCCGAGCTGACCAAGAACTTCGTCTACCCGGCGTTCCGGGCCGCCGGGATCACCACCAAGGTGCTGGTGCACGACTGGAACTACGGCGACTACGGCACCACCGGCTCCGGGCTGCTGGCCGACAGCGCGGTACGGACCGACCCGCTCTTCGGCGGCATCGCCTGGCACGGCTACTTCGGTGACCCGGCGGTCGGCAGCCAGGTACGCGGCCAGTATCCGGCGGTACCGCAGTTCAGCACCGAGCACTCCGGCGGCACCTGGATCACCAACCAGCACAACGAGGACATGGCCGACATCGTCACCTACGCGCGGAACTGGAGCCGCAGCGTGGTCAAGTGGAGCCTGGCGGTCAACCAGAACATGGGCCCGCACAACGGCGGCTGCGGCACCTGCACCGGCCTGATCACGGTGCAGGAGGGCGGCGCGCGGGCCGGCCAGGTCGACTACACCATCGAGTACTACACCACCGGGCACCTGACCAAGTTCGTCCGGCCCGGCGCGACCCGGATCGACTCCACCGCCAACGGCACCGTCCCGAACGTCGCCTACCGCAACCCGGACGGCTCCAAGGCGCTGCTCGCGCACAACGGCGGCACGTCGGCGCAGTCGGTGCGCGTGGTGTGGGGCGGCCAGTCGTTCACCTACACGCTGCCGGCCCGCACCACCGCCACGTTCACCTGGTCCGGCACGCAGTCCGGTGGCGGCGGGTCGGCGACCGGCCTGGTCACCGGCATCGGCGGCAAGTGCCTGGACGTGACCGACAACGCCAGCGCCGACGGCACCCCGGTGCAGATCTGGGGCTGCTTCGGCGGGGCCAACCAGCAGTGGACCCGCGCCGCCGACGGCACGCTGCGCGCGCTCGGCAAGTGCCTGGACGTGGCCGGCGGGGGCACCGCCGACGGCACCCGGGTGCAGCTGTGGACCTGCAACGGCAGCGCCGCGCAGCAGTGGACCTGGACCGCCGGCCGGGACCTGGTCAACCCGCAGGCCAACAGGTGCCTCGACGTCACCGGCAACACCTCCGCCGACGGCGCGAAGACGCAGATCTGGAGCTGCACCGGCGGCGCCAACCAGAAGTGGACGCTGCCGTCCTGACCCGAGCGGCCGGGCCGGCGGCGATTGCCGGCCCGGCCGCTCGGCGGCGATGCCGACCCGGCCGCACCGCGGCGATGCCGACCCGGCCGCTCAGCGGCGATGCCGGCCCGGCCGCTCAGCGGCCCCGCGTGACCCGGGCCGGGCGGACCGCCGGCTCGCGGGGCACGCCGCCCTCGCGCAGCAGCCGGGCCATCGGCAGGGTGGCCGCGCCCATCGCGACCGCGTCCGGCCCGAGCCGGCACAGCTCGATCGAGGTCTGGGCGTACGGCTGGCGCAGCGCGTGCCGCGCGGTGGCCTCGCGGATCGCCGGCAGGTGCCGCTCGCCCAGTGCCAGCCCGGCCCAGCCGCCGAGCACCACCCGCTCCGGGTTGAACAGGTTGACCAGGTTCGCCACCCCGGCGCCGAGGTAGCCGACCGTCTCGTCGATCACCGTCGCGGCGGTGCGGCCGGTAGCCCGCAGCAGCTCGCCGAAGGCGGTCTCCTCGTCGCCGCCGGCGGCCGGGCGACCCCGGTTGGCCTGGCGGAACCGGTCGAGCACCCCCTCCGCCCCGACGTACGCCTCGAGGCAGCCGAGGTTGCCGCACCGGCAGCGGCGTCCCCCGTACACGATGGTGGTGTGGCCCCACTCGCCGGCGCTGCTGTGCGCGCCGCGGTAGCCGACGCCGTCGGCGACCACGCAGGCGCCCACGCCGGAACCGACCAGGGCGATCACCGCGTGCCGGACGCCCCGGCCGGCGCCGAACCACATCTCGGCCTGGCCGAGCGTCTTGGCGCCGTTGTCGACGTGCACCGGCACGTCCGTGCCGGCGCGCAGCATCGCGCCGAGCGGGACGCCGTCCCAGCCGAGGGTCTGCGCGTGCACCACGGCGTCGGCGGTGCGCTCGACCGTGCCGGCCACGGCGACTCCGAAGCCGAGCACCGCGGCCGGGTCGACGCCGGCCTGTTCGGTCACCGCGGCGAGGCCGTGCAGCAGGTGCGTGGCGACCTGCCGCGGGTCGGGTTCGGCGGCGGCGATCGGGTACTCGGCCTTGGCCAGCGCGGTCATCGCCAGGTCGAACAGCTCGACCTGCACCCGGGTCTCGCCCACGTCGGCGCCGACCAGGTAGCCGTAGCCGGGGGCGACGCGCAGCAGCACCCGGGGACGGCCGCCGTCGGACTCGACCGAACCGGCCTCCTCGACCAGCCCTTCGGCGATCATCTCGCCGACCAGGTTGCTCACGCTGGCCAGGCTCAGCGCGGTCGACTGGCCCAGCTCGTGCCGGCTGAGCGGGCCGTCCAGCCAGATCCGGGTGAGCAGGACCGACCGGTTGGCCCGGCGCATGTCGCGCACCGTGGTGCGTCTGGCGTCCACGTCCGCCGCCGTCCTTCCCCCGGCCGCCCGCCGGCGACCTGCATTCACGCCGTGAACCAAGTGGTGACAGACTACTGCGCATTTACATTTAACAAAGTTAACTGCTAGCCTCCGGCGCATCGATGAGGAGGTATGTCATGCGACTCGGACGCGGGATGACCGCGCTACTCGGTGGCGTCGCGCTGCTCGCCGCCGCCCTGCCGGCCACCGCCGGCGCCACGCCCACCGGCACCCGCAGCGCGCTGGTGGCGTGCGACGCGCCGGCCTGGGCCGAGGGCGTCACCTGGACCGCCGGCAGCCGGGCCAGCTACGGCGGACGGCTCTACCAGGCGCTGGTGACGCACACCCCGCCGGTCGGCGCCGGCTGGACCCCGGCCGCGGTGCCGGCGCTCTGGACCGATCTCGGCGCCTGCACCGGCGGCACCCCGTCACCCAGTCCCACCACGCGACCGCCGTCGCCCACGCCCACGGCCTCCCCCTCCCCCACCCGGACGCCGACCCCCACGCCCACGCCGACCGCCACGCCCAGCCCGACCACGCCGGGCGGGGACACCTGCGCGCTGAAGTCCCGACCGACCGGCAAGGTGCTGCAGGGCTACTGGGAGAACTGGGACGGCGCGGCCAACGGCGTGCACCCCGGGCTCGGCTGGATCCCGATCACCGACTCCCGGATCCCGGGGCACGGCTACAACGTGGTGACCACGGCGTTCCCGGTGATCCGCGCCGACGGCACCGTGCTCTGGGAGGACGGCATGGACGCCGGGGTGAAGGTGCCCACCCCGGCGCAGGTGTGCCAGGCCAAGGCCGCCGGGCTGACCGTGCTGCTGTCCATCGGCGGGGCCGCCGCCGGCATCGACCTCAGCTCCGCCGCGGTCGCCGACCGGTTCGTCGCCACCGTCGTGCCGATCCTCAAGCGCCACAACTTCGACGGCATCGACATCGACATCGAGACCGGGCTGACCGGCAGCGGGACCATCACCCAGCTCTCGCCCTCGCAGGCCAACCTGATCCGGATCATCGACGGGGTGCTGGCCCAGATGCCGGCCGGCTTCGGGCTCACCATGGCGCCGGAGACCGCGTACGTCACCGGCGGCAGCGTCACCTACGGCTCGATCTGGGGCGCGTACCTGCCGATCGTGAAGAAGTACGCGGACAACGGCCGGCTCTGGTGGCTGAACATGCAGTACTACAACGGCTCGATGTACGGCTGCGCCGGCGACTCGTACCCGGCCGGCACCGTGGCCGGCTTCGTGGCCCAGACCAACTGCCTCGACGCCGGCCTGGTCGTGCAGGGCACCACCATCCGGGTGCCGCTGGACCGGCAGGTCCCCGGGCTGCCCGCGCAGACCGGCGCCGGCGGCGGCTACCTGAGCCCGACCCTGGTGGGCCAGGCGTGGAACACCTACCAGGGCCGGCTCAAGGGGCTGATGACCTGGTCGATCAACTGGGACGGCTCGAAGGGCTGGACGTTCGGCGACAACGTCCGCGCGCTGCAGGGCCGCTGAGACGCGACGCGGGGCCCCGTCGACACGACGGGGCCCCGCGCGCGGAGGTCAGCCGACGGCGATCTTCTTCGGCGTGGTCTTCGAGTCCAGCCAGGCGTTGACGAGCGCGGTGAAGTCGCGGCCGGTCTGCTTGTTGACGAAGGCGATGAACGACGCCCGGTCCTGCTGGGTGTTGCGCTGGTCCTGCACCCAGGCGCGGGCCAGGGCGAAGAACGCCTTGTCGCCCAGCTCGCGGTGGATCTCGCGGAGCATGGCCGCCGGGCAGAGGTAGACGTTGCCCTCGGCGAACCGCTTCGGGTCGGGCCGGCCGGGCGGACCGAGCTTCTTGCGCAGGACGGCGTCGCCCTCGCGCAGGTACCGGTCCAGGCTGGCCTCGCTGAGCTTCAGCGTCTCCTGGGTGTAGAGGTCCTGGGCGTACTTCGCCCAGCCCTCGTTCAACCACAGGTCGGTCCAGGTGGTCGGCGTGACGGAGTTGCCGAACCACTGGTGGGTGTACTCGTGCAGCAGGTCGCTGCCCCAGCGGTCGCGGCGGGCCGTGGTGTTCTCGATCTTGCGGCCCATCGTGATCATCTGCTGGGTCTCCATGCCCGACGCCGAGTCCACCACCACGACGCCGCCGGAGGGGAACGGGTACGGGCCGAACTTCTTCTCCAGCCACGCCAGGTACTGCGGGGACTTCTTCAGGTACGGCAGCAGCTTGTCGTCGGCGCCCTTGCGGTACCAGAAGGTCAGCGGCACGCCGCGCGGGCCCGTGGCGGTCAGCTTCTGGTACTTCCCGACCGCGAGCGTGGTCAGGTAGGTCGCCACCGGATCGGTGCTGCGGTAGGTGAACGTGGTGCCGGACTGCCCCGCGGGGGTGCCGCTGGCGATCGCGGACCAGCCCGCCGGCACGGTCACCCGGATGTCGTAGAGCGCCTCGTCGGACGGCTGGTCGTTCGCCGGGTACCAGGTGAACGCGCCGAACGGCTCCTGCATGGTCCAGAGGCCGCCCTCCTTGGTGAGGGTGAGACCCAGGGCCTCGGTGTCCTTGCGGTGCGACGGCATCGGCGTCGTCCGCGGCCGGCCGTGGTAGGTCACCACCAACGTCACCGGCTTGTCCGCGACCACCGGGGCGGACACGGTCAGCTTCTCCTTCGCCACCGTCCCGGGGACCGTCGCGCCGTCCAGCGTCACGCCGTCGAGCTGGTAGGGCATGAAGTCGAGGACCAGGTTCGACGCGTCCTTCACCGGCCGGATCCGCAGGGTGGCGGTGCCGGTGAGGGTGGTGGTCGACGGGGCCCACTCCAGGGCCAGGTCGTAGTGCAGGACGTCCACCGCGTCGGTGCCCCGGGCGGGATAGACCGGGTCGGCCACCGGGGTGGAACGCCCGGCCTCCCAGGCGGCGTAGTCGACGGCGGCGACGGTCGGGCTCGGCGTGGCGGCGAGGGCGGACGGGGTCGCGGCCGGGGCGGCGGAATCGGTGGTGCACCCGGCGACGAGCAGCGGTCCGAGGAGCAGGATCAGGGGTACGGGGCGGCGCATCAGCGCACCATACGGCAGTGATCCACTTCCGTGGGGGCGTTGCCGGCTGGCGCCCGGCCGGACATCCTGCGACGCTGGCAGTCGTGTACGACTACGACCTGCTGGTGCTGGGCTCAGGACCGAGTGGACAGAAGGCGGCGATCGCCGCGGCCAAGCTGGGCCGGCGGGTCGCCATCGTCGACCGCCGCGACATGCTCGGCGGCGTCTGCATCAACACCGGCACCGTGCCGTCCAAGACGCTGCGCGAGGCCGTCCTCTACCTGACCGGGCTCAGCCAGCGTGACCTCTACGGCAGCAGCTACCGGGTCAAGGAGGACATCACCGTCGCCGACCTGGCCGCCCGCACCCAGCACGTGATCACCCGGCAGACCGACGTCATCCGCGACCAACTGGCCCGCAACCGGGTCGCGATGATCACCGGCACGGGCCGGTTCGCCGACCCGCACGCGGTCTGGGTCGACGCCGGCTCGGGCCGGGAGACCCGGGTCAGCTTCGACAAGGCGGTCATCGCCGCCGGCACCCGGCCGGCCCGCCCGGAGAGCGTCGACTTCGACGACCGGACGATCGTCGACTCCGACGGCGTCATCAACCTCCAGGCCGTGCCCCGCAGCATGGTCGTGGTCGGCGCCGGCGTGATCGGGATGGAGTACGCCTCGCTGTTCGCCGCGCTCGGCACCAAGGTGACGGTGGTGGAACGCCGCGAGCGGATGCTCGACTTCTGCGACGAGGAGATCGTCGAGTCGCTCAAGTACCACCTGCGCGACCTGTCGGTGACCTTCCGCTTCGGCGAGGAGGTGGCCGCGGTGGAGAAGCACCGCACCGCCGCGCTCTGCGTCCTGCGCAGCGGCAAGAAGATCGTGGCCGACACGGTGATGTACTCCGCCGGACGGCAGGGGCAGACCGACGACCTGGCGCTGGAGGCGGCCGGTCTCACCGCCGACCACCGGGGCCGCATCCAGGTCGACGCCAACTACCGCACCGCGGTCGACACCATCTACGCCGTCGGTGACGTGATCGGCTTCCCGGCGCTCGCGTCCACCTCGATGGAGCAGGGCCGGCTGGCCGCGCAGCACGCCTGCGGCGAACCGTCCCGCACCATGTCGGAGCTGCAACCGATCGGCATCTACACCATTCCCGAGATCAGCTTCGTCGGGCGGACCGAGGACGAGCTGACCGAGACGTCCACCCCGTTCGAGGTCGGCATCGCCCGCTACCGGGAACTGGCCCGGGGGCAGATCGTCGGCGACTCGTACGGCATGTTGAAGCTGCTCGTCTCGCCGGAGGACGGGCGGCTGCTCGGGGTGCACGTGTTCGGCACCGGCGCCACCGAGGTCGTCCACATCGGGCAGGCCGTGATGGGTTGCGGCGGCACCGTCGACTACCTGCTCGACGCGGTGTTCAACTACCCGACGCTGGCCGAGGCGTACAAGGTGGCGGCGCTGGACGCGGCCAACAAGATCCGCAACATCACCCGGATCGACGGCTGACCCTTGGCTCAGGTGTCGGCCACGGTCGCGGCGGTCGGCGCCGGCACCCACTGCGTGCGCGGATAATCACGACATGAGCGTCCGATACGACGAGGTTCTCGACCCGCTGCGCCAGGCGTACGACGCTCGCGCAGCCTGGCGCGACGGGCTGACCAAGGAACCGTGGAAGGTGGCGGAGCGTCAGGCGTTCCGGGATCGTCTGGCATCAGGTGCGCGGCTGCTGGAGGTCGGCGCGGGCACCGGGCAGGACAGCGTCTTCTTCCGCAAGGAGGGCCTTCCCGTCGTCGCGGCCGACCTGTCACCGGTGATGGTCGAGCACTGCCGAGCCAAGGGCATCGAGGCCCACGTGATGGACTTTCTGCACCTGGACTTCCCGCCCGACTCCTTCGACGCGGTGTTCGCGATGAACTGCCTGCTGCACGTGCCCAACCACGACCTACCCACGGTCCTGGCCGCCATCCGGGCCGTCCTGCGTCCTGGCGGACTTCTCTTTGTCGGGGTGTACGGCGGTGGCGAGAGCACCGAGGGCCCTATCGACGATGACCAGCACGTGCCGCCGCGCTTCTTCTCGTGGCGAACTGACGATCAGTTGCTCGGCTTCGCCGCCGCCGCGCGGTTCGACGTGGTGGACTTCCATCCGGTCGATACCGGTCGCGGCTACCGGTTCCAGTCGTTGACCCTGCGACGCCCCAGCGGCGCCTGAGAACCAGCAGGGATCCACCGCCTCGACACCCCGCCCCACGATCACGGCCTCCGCCGATCGTGGACTTGTGGCGCCTCGGATGTCTGTCACGTGGCCTTGTTCAGGTGCCACAACTCCACTATCGCCGGAGCACGTGCACGTGCGGCCGGGCCGGATCAGCGGCCGGTGGCGTAGCCCTGGGCGCCTCGCGGGTTGGCGGCGGCCGAGAGGACGCCGTTCCGGGGGTCACGGGCGACGGCGCAGAGGCGACCCAGGCTCCACGGGTCGGACCGGCGCACCGTGTGACCCCGGGCCCCCAGCGCCGCGAGCACGTCCGGGTCGAGACGGTCCTCGACCACCAGCACGCCCGGCTCCACCTCACGCGGGTAGAACGACGCGGGCAGGCTGGTGGTGTGCCAGGCCGGCGCGTCGATCGCCTCCTGCAGTTCCTGCCCGCCGACCAGGTGGCGCAGCAGGAACAGCAGCTGCCACTGGTCCTGCTGGTCGCCGCCGGGCGTGCCGCAGGCCAGGACCGGCTCGCCGTCGCGCAGCACCAGGGTCGGGCTCAACGTGGTACGCGGGCGCCGGCCCGGCGTCAGCGTCGAGGCGAGCCCCTCCTCCAGCCAGCACATCTGCAACCGGCTGCCCAGCGGGAAGCCCAGTTCGGGGATGGTGGGTGAACTCTGCAGCCAGCCACCACTCGGGGTGGCCGAGATGATGTTGCCCCACCGGTCGACCACGTCGACGTGGCACGTGTCGCCGCGGGTCACGCCGTCGGCGCGGACGGTGGGTTCGCCGGTGCTCGGGTCCTGCGGGCCGGCCCGCCGCGCGGCGTGTGCCTGCAGGTGTGCCGGCAGTCGCGGCGGCGCGCCGGCCGGGCTGCCGGGACGCAGCGCGGTCGAGGCCCGCGCAACGATCAGCGCGGCGCGCTCGCGGGCATAGGCCGGGGACAGCAGCGCTGCCGGCGCCTCGCCGGTGTCGCCGTACCACGCCTCGCGGTCGGCGAAGGCGAGCTTCAGCGCCTCGGCCTGCGCATGGATGCCGTCCACGGTGGACGGATCGAGCGCCCGGGGATCGTCGAGCGCGTCCAGCACCGACAGCGTCTGCAGCAGCACCGGGCCCTGGCCCCAGAACCCGGTCTTGGCGACCGTGTGACCGCGCCAGTCGAGCGTGACCGGCTCCTCCCAGGTCGCCGACCAGCCGGCCAGGTCGGCGCCGGTGACCAGGCCGGCGTGCGACCGGCCGCTGGAGTCGCGGAACGGCAGCCGGCTGAACCGGTCGATCGCGTCGGCGACGAACCCCTCGCGCCAGGCCCGCCGGGCCGCCTCGATCTGCGCCTCCCGGTCCGCGCCGGCCGCGCCGGCGGCGTCGACGAGGCGGCGCAGCGTCAGCGCGTACGCCGGATTGGTGACCATCTCCCCCGCCGCCGGCGCCCGGCCGTGCCGCAGCCACAGCTCGGCGGAGGTCGGCCAGTGCTCGGTGAACAGCGACCGGACCCGCTCGACGGTCTGCCCGGCCGCGCCCACGAGCGGGTGGCCGGCGGCGGCGTAGCCGATCGCCGGCTCCAGCACCTCGGCCAGGGACCGGGTGCCGTGGTCACGTAGCAACAGCAGCCACGCGTCCACCGCGCCGGGCACCACGGCGGCGAGCGGGCCGGAACCGGGGACGAGGTCCAGCCCGAGCGAGCGGAAGTGCGCGACCGTCGCGCCGGCCGGGGCCGGGCCCTGACCGCAGAGCACCCGCGGGGTCGGGTCGTCAGCGGTCGCCAGGATCGCCGGCACCTCGCCGGCCGGGCCGTTGAGGTGCGGCTCGACCACGTGCAGCACGAAGCCGGCGGCGACCGCCGCGTCGAAGGCGTTCCCGCCCCGCTCCAGCACGCCCATGGCGGACTGACTGGCCAGCCAGTGCGTCGAGGAGACCATGCCGAAGGTGCCGCGCAGCGTCGGCCGGGTGGTGAAGGTCATCGCCGCCGAGCCTACGCCGCCGGCACGTCTTCGCGCGCCGGGCCGCCGTCGCGGTCCGGCTCGCCGTCGAGCGGGAACAGGCAGGCGGCCCGGTGGTCGGGACCGACCTCGGCCAGCGCCGGGTCGGTGCGGGCGCACTCGTCGCGGGCCCGGGGGCAGCGGGTACGGAAGCGGCACCCGGTCGGCGGGTCCACCGGGCTGGGGATGTCGCCGGTGAGCACGATGCGCCGGCGCTCCCGCTCCACGCGGGGATCGGCCACCGGCACCGCCGACAGCAACGCCGCCGTGTAGGGGTGCGCCGGCTGCCGGTAGATCCGCTCCGGCGGGCCGGTCTCGACGATGCGACCCAGGTACATCACGGCGATCCGGTCGCTCATGTGCTCGACGGCGGCCAGGTCGTGGGCGATGAACAGGTAGGTCAGCCCGAGGTCGCGTTGCAGGTGCCGCAGCAGGTTCATGATCTGCGCCTGCACGCTCAGGTCCAGCGAGGCGATCGGCTCGTCCAGGACGATCAGGTCCGGCTCGCCGGCCAGCGCCCGGGCCACCCCGACCCGCTGCCGCTGGCCGCCGGACAGCTCGTGCGGATGCCGGTCGGCCGTGTCGGCGCGCAGGCCGACCAGGTCCAGCAGCTCGGCCACCCGGGCCCGGCGGGCGGCGGCGGACGCGGCCAGCCGGTGCACGGTCAACGGTTCGGCGATGCTGTCGCCGACGGTGCGGCGCGGGTCGAGGGACGCCTGCGGGTCCTGGAACACCATGGCCACGTGGCGACGCATGCCGCGCAGGCGGCGCCGGGACCAGCGGGTCACGTCCGCGCCGGCCACCCGGACCCGGCCGGAGGTCGGCTCGACCAGGCGCAGCAGCGCCAGGCCGGCGGTGGACTTGCCGCTGCCCGACTCGCCGACCAGGCCGAGCGTCTCCCCCCGGCGGACGGCCAGGGTGACGCCGTCCACCGCCCGGACCACACCGGCCCGGGTCGGGAAGTGCACCGCCAGGTCGTCCAGCTCGGCCACCACGTCCGCGGCTGTCATGGGGTCTCTCCCGGATAGAAGGTGCGGACGGTGTGCCCGTCGCCGACCGGCGTCAACGGGGGCAGCTCGTGCTCGCACCGGGGGTCGGCGCGCACCGGGCAGCGCGGCCAGAACGCGCAGCCGGCCGGCAGGTCGAGCGGGCTCGGTGGCGCGCCGGGGATGGCCACCAGGTCCTCGCCCCGGCGGGACGGGTCCGGCCGGGCCGCGAGCAGCGCCCGGGTGTACGGGTGGGTGGGCGTGTCGAAGACCGCGTCGACCGGGCCCTGCTCGACGATCCGTCCGCCGTACATGACCGCGACGGTGTCGGCGATGCCGGCGACCACGCCCAGGTCGTGGGTGACCCAGACGACCGCCGTGCCCAGCCGCCGTTGCAGGCCGGCGACCAGCTCGACGATCTGCGCCTGGGTGGTCACGTCGAGCGCGGTGGTCGGCTCGTCGGCGATGAGCAGGTCCGGCTCGCAGGCCAGCGCCATGGCGATGACGACGCGCTGGCGCATGCCGCCGGAGAACTGGTGCGGGTAGGCATCGACGCGCTGCGCGGCCGACGGGATTCCGACCAGGTCGAGCAGCTCCACCGCCCGGTCCCGGGCGGCCCGGCGGGTCAGCCCGAGGTGCGCCTCGGCCGCCTCGGTGACCTGCCGCCCCACCGGCAGCACCGGGTTGAGCGAGGTCATCGGATCCTGGAAGACGAAGCCGACGTGCCGGCCGCGCAGCTGGCGACGGCGGTCCTCGGGCAGCGCGGTCAGCTCGCTGTCGAGCAGCCGTACCCGGCCGGTGACCGTGGCGGCGCGCGGCGCGAGACCGGTGGCGGCGAGCAGCGTCATGCTCTTGCCGCTGCCGGACTCGCCGACCAGCGCGAACGTCTCCCCGGCGCGGACCTGCCAGGACACCCCGGCCACGGCGTGCGCCGGACCGCGGCGGGTGCCGACGGTGACGGTGAGGTCCTCCACGGACAGCACGGGCCGGTCGCCCGCGCGGCGCTGGCTCGGCACGCTCCCGCGGCCTTCGCGTCGCTCGGTGCGGTCGCTCATGGGGTGCTCCTGCGGGCCTCGGCGAGGGTGAGCTGGCGCGGGTCGAGCACGTCCCGCAGCGCGTCGCCGACCAGGTTGAAGGCGAGCACGGTCAGGAAGATCGCGGCGCCCGGGAAGACGCCCAGCCACCAGGCGTCGGTGACGAAGCCACGACCGTCGAAGAGCATCCGGCCCCACGCCGGCGCCGGCGGTTGGATGCCGAGGCCGAGGAAGGAGAGCGCGGCCTCGGAGAGGATCGCGAACGCCAGCGACAGCGACGTCTGCACGATCAGCGGCGCGGCGATGTTCGGCAGCACGTGCCGGCGCATGATCCGCAGGTCGGACGCGCCGATGGAGACGGCGGCGCGGACGAAGACCTGCTCCCGCACGGAGAGCACGCCGGCGCGGGTGATTCGGGCGAAGATGGGCGTGTAGACCACGCCGATGGCGACCATGGCGGTGAGCAGGCCGGGGCCGAGCACCGCCACGATGGCCACCGCCAGCAGCAGCACCGGGAACGCGAACAGCACGTCCATGGCGCGCATCAGCACACTGTCCAGCCAGCCCCGGTAGTAGCCGGCGAACAGCCCGAGCGTCACGCCGGCGACCAGCGCGATGCCGACGCTGACCACGCCGACCTCCAGCGAGACGCGGGCCGCGACGAGCACCCGGCTGAGCACGTCGCGGCCCAGCTCGTCGGTGCCGAACGGGTGCGCCCCGCTGGGCGGGCGCAGCATCTGGTCCACGTTCACGTCGTTGACGCCCGACGGCGCCAGCCACGGCCCGGCCACGCCCACCACGACCAGCACCAGCAGCACGACCGCGCCGCCGACGGCCAGCGGGTCGCGCCGCAACGCCTCCAGCACCCGGCGTCCGGTGCTCTCCGACCCGGCGCTCACTTGACCGTGATCCTCGGGTCGAGGCGGGCGTAGAGGATGTCCACCAGCAGGTTGACCAGCAGGAACAGCGCGGCGACGAGCAGCACCGCACCCTGCAGGACCGGGTAGTCGCGGGCCTGCACGGCGTCGAAGGTGAGCCGGCCGATGCCCGGCCAGGCGAACAGCACCTCGATCACGATGACGCCGCCGAGCAGGCTGGCCAGTTGCACCGCGACCACGGTGACCACCGGGATCAGCGCGTTGCGCAGCACGTGCCGCAGGATCACCACCCGGTTGCGCAGCCCCTTCGCCTCGGCGGTGCGCACGTAGTCGGCGGAGAGGACCTCCAGCACCGACGAGCGGATGAAGCGGGTGAGGATCGACGCGGTGACCAGGCCGACCGTGACCGCCGGCAGGGCCACGTGGGTGGCCCACCGGCCCGGGTCGTCGGTCAGCGCCACGTAGCCCGAGGGCGGCAGCCAGCCGAGCACGCCGGCGAAGAGCAGGATGCCCATGATGCCCATCCAGAAGTCGGGCACCGAGACGCCGAACTGGCTGAACACGCGGGCGGCGTGGTCGACCGCGGAGCCGCTGCGCACCGCCGCGACGATGCCCAACGGGAACGCGACCAGCAGCGCGAACACCACCGCGGTGACGGCCAGGGACAGCGTCGCCGGCAGGCGTTCCAGCACGATCCGGCTGACCGGCTGGCCGGTGCGGAAGCTGACCCCGAGGTCGCCGGTGAGCGCGTGCCCGAGGTAGCTCGCGTACTGCACGGGCAGCGGCTGGTCGAGGCCGGCGCGGGCGCGCAGCGCCTCGTACGTCTGCGGGTCGAACCGGGTGCCGAGCGCCACCCGCACCGGGTCGCCCGGCACCAGTTGCAGCAGCAGGAAGACCACCAGGGTCACCCCGAGCAGCACGACCGCGGACTGGAGCACCCGCCGCAGGACGAAGCGGGCCATCACTCGGCGAGGGCGACCGAGCGGAACCGGATGGCCCGATCGGTGCGCACCTCGTAGCCGGAGACCTTCTTCGACCAGCCCTGCACGACGTCCGGGTTGTAGAGGTAGATGTAGCTGGCGTCGTCGACGATCTGCTTCGCCGCCTGGTCGTACGCCTGCTTGCGGGCGGCCTGGTCGGTCTCGGTGCGGGCCTGGTCGAGCAGCTTGTCCACGGCCGGGTTGCGGTACTTGTGGAAGTTGAACGTGCCGCCGCTGTGGTGCTGGGCGTAGTAGAACTCGTCCGGGTCGACGTTGCCCAGCCAGCCGAGCATGAACCCGTCGAAGTTGCCCTTGGCCTGCTCGTCGAGCCACTGGGCGAAGTCCAGCGTACGGATCTTGACGGTGATGCCGACGTCCTTGAGCTGGGCGGCGATGACCTGGGCGGCGGTGACGGTCTCCGGGTACTCACTGGTGACCATCAGGTCCATGGTGAGGTTGCCGACGCCGGCCTGGGCGAGCATCTGCTTCGCCTTCGCCGGGTCGTGGCTGTACGGCGCGTACTCGTAGTAGTAGGCGCTGTCCTTCGGGATGGCCGCCTGGTTGACCGTGGCCAGCCCGAACTTGGCCGCCTTGGTGATCGCCTCCCGGTCCAGCGCGTACGCGACCGCCCGCCGCACCTCGGGGTTGTCGAAGGGCTTGCGGGCCTCGTTGAGCGCCACGTACCAGTAGTCGGTGGAGGCCGCCGACCGCACCACCGGGTCGTCGCCGTCCTGCAAGGACTTCACCTGCTGCGGCGGCAGGTTGTCGGTCCACTGCACCTGGCCGCTGCGCAGGTTCTGCAACGCCACGGTGGGGTCCTTGACGAAGGTGAACGTGACGCCGTCCAGCTTCGGCTTCTCGCCCCAGTAGGCGTCGTTGCGGACCAGCTTGATGCTGTCGCCGGAGGTGTAGCCGGCCACCTTGAACGGGCCGCTGCCGACCGGCTCGGTCTTGACCTTGCCGGACTCCACGTTGGACTTCTCCACGATCGCGACGCCCTTGAACCCGCCGAGGTTGGCCAGCAGGTTCGGCGTGGGCGCGCTGAGCGTCACCACCACGGTCGCCGGGTCGGGCCCGGTCACCGACTTGACGGTGGCGAACTTGTACGCGGTGTTCAGCTTCTCCTTGATGATCCGCTCGTACGAGTAGACGACGTCCTCCGAGGTCAGCGGCGACCCGTCGGAGAACTTCGCGCCCTCGCGCAGGGTGAACGTCCAGGTGAGCTGGTCGGCGCTGGTGGTCCACTTGGTGGCCAGCGACGGCACCATCTTCAGGTCGGCGTCCGGCTCGACGAGGGTGTCGTAGACGTTCTCCAGGACCTGGAAGCTGTAGTAGGCCGAGGTCTTGTGCGGGTCGAGCTGGTCGGGTTCGCCGCCGATCGCCGCGTTGAGCACGCCCCCGGCGCTGCCGGCGTCCCCACCGCCGCCGACGTCGACGCTCTCGCCACCGGTGCATCCGGACAGGACACCCACCGCGAGGGTGAGTGCGGCACCGAACACTCCGAGTTTGTTCCTGGTCATTGGCCCCCCTGCCGCTTTCCCGAACAAAAGAAAGTTTCGGCGAGTCTTCTCGCCGAGCGGGATGATGTCAAACGAATCCAGCCAAATTGACTTGTCGATCCGGCCTTGCCGGCAAGGAGTGAACGATGGTTCAATCCTTGGCGTGGTCTACCGGAGCACCGAGCGGGTCAGGGCCCGGCTGGACGCCTCGCGCCGCCGGATCGTCGCCGCCGCGCTGGAGGTGATGGCCGAGCACGGCTACGCCGGCTGCACCGTGGCGGCCGTGGCGAGCCGCGCCGCGCTGGCCACCGGCACCGTCTACCGCCACTTCCCCACCAAGGCCGACCTGTTCGCCGAGGTTTTCCGCACCGCCTCGCAGCGCGAGGTCGACGCGGTCACCCGCGCCGCCGCGCTCGAGACGACCGTCGCCGACCGGGTCACCGCGGTGGTCGAGACGTTCTGCGGCCGGGCGTTGCAGTCGCCGCGCCTGGCCTACGCGCTGCTCGCCGAGCCGGTCGACCCGGCCGTCGACGCCGAGCGGCTGGTCTTCCGCCGGGCGTACGCCCGGGTGCTCGCCGGCCACGTCGCCGAGGGGGTCGCCCGCGGGGAACTGCCGCCGCAGGATCCCGACCTGGCCGCGACCGCCCTGGTCGGCGCGCTGGCCGAGGCGATGGTCGGCCCGTTGTCCGCCGGGATGGCCGGCGCCGGGACCGTCCCCGGCCTGACCACCTTCCTCCACCGCGCGCTGGGAGTCGCACCGTGAGAACACACGAGGTCGTCAACCAGGTCCCCCCGCTGGTCGGCCACGACACCGCCGACGACCCGGCGCTGCTGGAGGGCGTGGCCCGCGAGGGCGCCGGCTGGGCCGTCGCCGAGCTGCACGACCTCGGCCGGCTGGCCGGCGGCGAGCAGGCCGCCGAGCACGGCCGGCTGGCCAACGAGCACCCGCCGGTGCTGCGCACCCACGACCGGTACGGCCACCGCGTCGACGAGGTGGAGTTCCACCCGTCCTGGCACGAGCTGATGCGCACCGCCGTCGGCCACGGCCTGCACGCCGCCCCGTGGGCCGACGGACGGCCGGGCGCACACGTGGCCCGGGCCGCCCGCTTCCACGTGTGGCGGCCCGACGCCGGGCACGGCTGCCCGATCTCGATGACCTACGCGGCGGTGCCGGCGCTGCGGCACAGCCCCGAGCTGGCCGCGCGCTACGAGCCGCTGCTCACCACCACCGAGTACGACTTCGGGCTGCGCCCGCCGCAGACCAAGCGCGGACTGCTCGCCGGCATGTCCATGACCGAGAAGCAGGGCGGCTCGGACGTGCGCGCCAACACCACCACGGCCCGGCCCGAGCCGGACGGCAGCTACCGGCTCGTCGGGCACAAGTGGTTCACCTCCGCGCCGATGTGCGACCTGTTCCTCACCCTCGCCCAGGCGCCCGGCGGCCTCACCTGCTTCCTGGTCCCCCGCGTGCTGCCCGACGGCGCCCGCAACCCGATGCGGCTGATGCGCCTGAAGGACAAGCTCGGCAACCGCTCCAACGCCTCCGCCGAGGTCGAGTACGAGCACGCGGTGGCGTGGCGGGTGGGCGACGAGGGCCGCGGTGTGCGCACCATCATCGACATGGTCAACCTGACCCGCCTGGACTGCGTGATCGGGGCGGCGGCCGGGATGCGTCAGGGCGTGACCACGGCCGTGCACCACGCCACCCACCGGCGGGCCTTCGGCCGCTATCTGGTCGACCAGCCGCTGATGCGCAACGTCCTGGCCGACCTGGCGGTGGAGTCCGAGGCCGCCACCGTGCTGATGACCCGGCTGGCCGGCGCGACCGACCGGTCGGCGCGCGGCGACGACGGCGAGACCGCGTTCAAGCGCCTCGCGCTCGCCGTCGGCAAGTACTGGGTGTGCAAGCGCTGGCCGGGGCACGCCGCCGAGGCGCTGGAGTGCCTGGGCGGCAACGGCTACGTCGAGGAGTCCGGCATGCCGCGACTGTTCCGCGAGTCGCCGCTGAACTCCATCTGGGAGGGTTCCGGCAACGTCGCCGCCCTCGACGTGCTGCGCGCGCTGACCCGGGAACCGCAGGTGCTGGCCGCGTACGAGGCGGAGGTGGCCGCCGCGGCCGGGGCGGACGCGCGCCTCGACGCCGCCGTGCGCCGGGTGCGCGACGAGCTGGCCGACGGGACCGACCTGGAGCTGCGCGCCCGGCGGGTGGTCGAGCGGCTGGCGCTGGTGCTGCAGGGCGCGCTGCTGGTCCGCCACGGCCACCCCGCGGTCGCGGATGCGTTCTGCGCCTCCCGCCTCGCCGGCGACCACGGCCAGGCGTACGGGACGCTGCCGGGCGGCCTCGACCTCGCCGCGATCATCGACCGGGCCACCCCCAAGATCGGCTAGGGTCGCGGCATGCGGCTCGCGTCGGTGCACCTCTACCCGGTCAAGTCCCTCGGCGGCGTCGACGTCGACCGGGCCGTGGTCGAGCCGTGGGGGTTGCGCCACGACCGCCGGTGGGTGCTCCTGCAACCCGACGGCGGCACGCTGACCGCGCGTACCGCGCCGGGGATGCTCGGCCTGACCGCCGTGCCCGACCCCGGATCGATCACGCTGACCGACCGGGACGGCACGTCGCTGACCGTCGCCGAGCCGGTACACGGGCCACCGGTGGCCACCTCCGTGTCCCGGCTGGACACGGTCCGGCTGGCCGGCGACGACGCCCACGACTGGCTCTCCGCCCGCCTCGGCCGGCCGGTCCGGCTGGGCTGGCTGGACGACCCGCGCCGCCGCCCGGTGTCGACCGACCACGGTGGACGCGCCGGGGACCCGCTGAACCTCTCCGACGCCGGCCCGCTGCTGGTCACCACGGCGCCGTCGCTGCGCCGGCTGCGGGACTGGATCGTCGAGGGCGCGCTGGAGCGGGGCGAGCCGGCGCCCGACCCGCTGCCGATGGCCCGGTTCCGGCCCTCCGTGGTGCTGGACGGACCGGTCGCGCCGTTCGTCGAGGACGGCTGGACCCGCCTGCGGATCGGCGCCGTCGACTTCCGGTTCGCCGAACGGTGCGACCGCTGCCAGCTCACGCTGATCGACCCGGTGACGCTGACCAGCGGCAAGGAGCCGATCCGCACGCTCGCCCGGCACCGACGGCAGGACGGCAGGACCTGGTTCGGCGTCCGGTTGATCCCGCTGGGCGGCGGCGAGATCCGGGTCGGCGACGCGTGCCACGCGACGTGAGCCGCCGCCCGGTCGGGCCCGTGCGGGTGCGCTGGCGCCGGCCGACGCACCTGCGTGGCCCGCAGCGTGTCGCGGTCGCGCCCGGACAGGTGGTGGCGCACGAGCGCGGCACCCGGCTGGTGGGATTGGACGCCGCGACCGGTGCCCCGCGCTGGGACGTACCCCTGGGCACCTGGCCCCGGTCGGTCGTCGCGACCGACCGGCGGTGCTGGGCGCTGCCCCAGGACCGTCCCGAGCTGGCCTGCCTCGACCTGGGTGCCGGATCGGCGCTCTGGCGAGCGGCGGTGCCGCCGTTCAGCGGCCACCTGGTGGTGGCCGGGGACACGATGCTTGTGGGCGGGTGGCGTGGGTACACCGCCCTGCGGGCGCTCGACGGACGGACCGGGGACCTCCGGTGGGTCCGGCCCGGCCCGGTGCCCGTCGTGCGGCCCGTGGTGGCGGGAGGTCGGGTCCTCCTGGCCCGGCCGGGTACACCCGAGCTGAGCGTGCTCGACCTCGACGACGGCGGCGAGGTGTTCCGCCGCGACCTGCCCGAGCCGTTCGCGGACCCCGACGACCGTCCGGCGTTCGTCACGCTGGACGCCGACCACGTCCTGGTGCGGTGCGGCCCGCGGTCTCTCTGGCGGGTCCACGTCGGGTCCGGCGACGCCGTCGAGTTCTTCCGCGGCGACGCCGACCTGAGCCCCGACGCGCCCGTCGTCTCCGGTGACCTGGCGTGCGTACGCGACCGCGGGGCCGGCCTGACCGCCGTCGACGCCGGCACCGGGCGCCCCCGCTGGCGGCTCGACGCGGACGGCGACCCGCCGGTCGGCGGCGTGGTGCGGACGGAGAACGGTCACCTGGTGGCGCGGCGGTCGGGGATCCTGGTGCGGGTGGACGACGACGGCGAGATCCACGGGCGGGCGACCGCCGGGCGGCGGCTCGACGGCGTGCGCGCGCTCACCCCCGGCGGCGTGCTGCTCACCGGGCCGGGCGAGTTGAGCGCGGTCACCCCGCCGTGACGGCGCCGCCGGCCGGATCCTGCGCGGCGCGCCACTCCTCGGCCAGGATGGCGAACACGAGCTGGTCGGCCCATCCGCCCCGGAACCGGTAGCTGCGCACGTGCCGCGCCTCCCGCCGCATGCCCAGCCGGGCGGCCAGGCGGGCCGACGCCTCGTTGTCGGCGTGACACCGGACCACCACCCGGCGCAGCCCGAACGCGCCGAACCCCCAGTCGAGCAGCGCCCCGGCCGCCTCGGTGGCCAGCCCACGGCCGCCGTGGTCCGGGTGGAACACGTACCCCAGCTCGCCGGTGCGGTCGGCCCGGCTGCGCCAGACCAGCTCCACCGCGCCGATGACCACGTCCCCGGCCACCACGGCGAGCGTCAGGCAGTCACCCTCCGCGCGCAGCGCGTCCTCCCCCGCCATCGCGACCACCGACGCCCGGGACTCATCCCGGGTACGCGGCGCGGCCCCGAGCATCCAGCGGACCACGTCGGGGCGACGCTGCCAGGCGTGCACGTCGTCGAGGTCGTCGAGGGTGACCGGGCGCAGCCGCAGTCGCGGCGTGCGCAACGGGTACGTCGGGTGGGCCATCGGCCGATCGTAGGGACGCCTAGGGTGGGCCGCATGACGGTTTCCGCCGACGTCGACAACCCGCTCACCCAACTCACGCTCGACCAGCTCCGGCAGCGCACCAGCGTCAAGTGGCGCCTGCACCCGCCGGACGTGCTGCCGCTGTGGGTCGCCGAGCAGGACGTGCCGCTGGCGCCGCCGGTGGCCGACGCGTTGCGCCGGGCGGTCGAGCTGGGCGACACCGGCTACGCGTACGGGACCGCGTACGCGGAGGCGTTCGGTGGTTTCGCGGCGCGGCGCTGGGACTGGGCCGACTTCCCGGTCGGACGGACCACGCTGGTGCCGGACGTGATGATGGGCGCGGTGGAGGTGCTGCGACTGGTCACCGATCCGGGTGACGCGGTGGTGGTCTGTCCGCCCGTCTACCCGCCGTTCTACGCGTTCGTCACGCACGCCGGGCGGCAGGTGGTCGAGGCGCCGCTCGGCGCCGACCTGCGGATCGACCACGCCGCGCTGGAGGAGGCGTTCCGCCGGGCCCGCGCCCTCGGCCGCCGGCCCGCGTTCCTGCTGTGCAACCCGCACAACCCGACCGGAGTGGTGCACCGCCGCGACGAGCTGGAGGCGGTCGCCGAGCTGGCCGCCCGGCACGGCGTCCGGGTGGTCGCCGACGAGATCCACGCCCCGCTGGCGCTCACCGGCGCGCGGTTCACCCCGTACCTGACGGTGGCCGGCGCCGAGGACGCGTTCGCCCTGGTCTCGGCGTCGAAGGCGTGGAACCTCGCCGGCCTGAAGGCGGCGCTGGCCGTCGCCGGGGAGAAGGCCGCGGACGACCTGGCCCGGATCCCGGAGGAGGTCAGCCACGGGCCGAGCCATCTCGGGGTGCTCGCGCACACCGCCGCGTTCCGCGACGGCGGGCCGTGGCTGGACGCGTTGCTCGGCGGGCTCGACGCCAACCGCGCGCTGCTCGGGTCGCTGCTGGCCGACCACCTGCCGACCGTGTCCTGGCGTCCGCCGGAGGGCACCTACCTGGCCTGGCTGGACTGCACCCGGCTCGGCGTGCCCACCGACGCGCCGGCCGGCGGGGTGGCCAGCGACCTGGCCGGGCCGGCGCGGATGTTCCTCGACCGGGCCCGGGTGGCGCTCAGCTCCGGGCACGTCTTCGGCACCGGTGGCACGGGCTTCGTCCGGCTCAACTTCGCCACCTCGCCCGCCGTCCTGACCGAGGCGGTGACCCGGATGGGTCGGGCCGTGGCCGGCTGAGCCGGCGTCAGCGCGGCGACGCGGCGACGCGTACCCGCTGGTTCTCCCCGTCGGAGAGGAACGACGCGACCGCCCGGCCCTCGTCGGCGGCGGCGGCGCGTTCGGCCCGGGTGAACGGCCGCAGCGGCGTGACGGCCACCGTGCCCGCGTCGACGGTCCAGGTGCCCGCCACCCGGCCGTCGAGCAGCACGAACCGCGCCCCGCCGACGGACAGCAGGCGGTGGGCGTCGTCGATGATCCGGGTGCGGTCGTGGTAGCCGAGCACGGCGTTGTCGAAGGCGGGCAGGAACCGCGCCGGCGCGGGGGTGTCGGGGTCCGGGCGGGGCGCGTCGGGGAGGTCGAGCAGCACCCGGCCGCGTTCGTCGCGGAAGGACACCAACTCGTCGCGGACCGCGGCCACCGCCGCGGGCAGCCCGGCGAGGCCGCACCAGGCGCGCAGGTCCGCCGAGGCGGCCGGACCGTACGCGGCGAGGTAGCGGCGGACCAGGTCCCGCCCGACCGGGTCCGTGCCCTCCGGGGCGGGCGGGTCGACCTCCCGGCCCAGCCAGCCGGCGAGCGCGACGGTCCGCACGCCGGCCGTGGTCCGCCACAGCCCGCGCGGCGGCGCCTGCGCGGTGGGGACCAGGGCGATCAGCATCTCGCCCAGGGCCCGCCGGTCCGCCGCCGGCCACCGGTCGGCCAGCACCCGGACGACCTCGGCGGTCGTGCGGGGCGTGCCGTCGGCCAGCGCCGACCGGCCGGCCGCGGCGAGGTCGTCGAGGTCCACCCCGTCGAACTCGCCGCGGTAGACCCCGAGCACCCGCTGCCGCAGCATGCCGGCGTGGCGGGACCGCCACGCCAGCACGTCGTCGGCGGTGAGCAGGTGCACGGTGCGGCGCATCAGGTGGGTCCGCACCAGTCGGCGCCGCACCAGCAGGTCGGACACGTCCGCCGGGTCGACGTCGCGCAGCCGCGACCACAGCCCCACGTACGGCTCCTGCGGCTCCTGGGCCTGCAGGCCGCACAGGTGCGCCACCGCGTCGGCGACCGGCAGGTCGGCGCGGTCGAGCAGCAACTGTCGGGCCAGCGTCGCCCGGTTCAGCGCCCGGTCGTCCAGCACGGTCATGCGGGTTCGGTCCGTCCTCTCCGTCGCGGCGGGGGCTGGCTCAGGTGGTGGTCTGCCCGTCGAGGGTCTCGCGCAGGATGTCCGCGTGCCCGGCGTGCTGCGTGGTCTCGGCGATCACGTGGATCAGCACCGCCCGGGCGCTCATCACCGTGCCGGGCTCGTTCCAGGGCGCGTCGGGTACCGGCCGGGTCGCCGACAGGTCGTCGAGGGCGGCCACGATCTCCTCGGTGCGGGCCGCGACCCGCGCGTACCGGTCGAGGACGGCCGGCAGCGTGTCCTCGGGCAGCATCCGGAAGTCGCGCTCCCGCTCGATCGCCCACCGCGGCAGCTCCCGGGCGGTGCCGGCCAGGAAGTCCTCCCAGGTCACCCCGTCGGGCAGGGCGAAGCTCATCACCTCGGGGCCCTCGACCACGAACCGCAGCCACGCCTCCTCGGTGGACGTCACGTGCTTGACGATGCCGCCCAGGCAGAGCGCGCTGACCGTCGGCCGCTCGCCCGCCTGCGCGTCGGTGAGGCCGCGCACGGTGTTGGTCAGCATGGTCCGGGCGGTGGCGAGCGCCTTGAGCAGGTCGGCCCGCTCGGCGTCGAGGGTGGTGGAGGTCGTGGTCGCGGTGGTCGTCGTCATCGGGGTCCTTCCGGTCGGGATCGGGTACGGGTCCACCGTCGCAGCCGTAGCGGTCAGGATGTGTCCGCTTCTGCGGGCAGAATGCGGGACATGCCGACGACGTCCGCCCGACTGCTCGCCCTGCTGTCCCTGCTCCAGGCCCGTCGGGACTGGCCGGGCGGGGTGCTGGCCGACCGGCTCGGGGTCAGCACGCGGACCGTGCGCCGCGACGTGGACCGGCTGCGCGAGCTGGGCTATCCGATCGGCAGCGCCAAGGGCCCGGACGGCGGCTACCGGCTGGGCGCCGGCTCGGCGCTGCCGCCGCTGCTCTTCGACGACGAGCAGGCGGTGGCGCTCACGGTGGCGTTGCAGACCGCGGCGACCACGGTCACCGGCATCGAGGAGGCCGCCGCGCGGGCGCTGACCACGGTGCGGCAGGTGATGCCGCCCCGGCTGCGCCACCGCGTGGACGCCCTGCGGGTGGTCGCGGTGGAGCGCGCCGGCGCCGCGGCGAAGCCCCGGGTCGAGCCGGGCCTGCTGATGACGCTCAGCGCCGCCGTCCACGCCCGTGAGGTGCTGCGCTTCGACTACCGGAGCGCCGCCGCGGAGCCGGCCGACGACCCGCCGCCGCGCCGGGTGCAACCGCACCACCTGGTCACCTGGAGCGGGCGCTGGTACCTCGTCGCCTGGGACCTGGACCGCGACGACTGGCGCACGTTCCGGGTGGACCGGATCAGCCCGCGTACGCCCACCGGCCCCCGGTTCACGCCCCGGGAGCTGCCCGGCGGCGACGTGGCGGCGTTCGTCGCCGGCCGGTTCCGCGGTGCCACCGGCCCCGGGGACTGGCCGTGCCGGGGCGAGGTGATCCTCGACCTGCCCGCCAAGGTGGTGTCCGCGTGGACCCGTGACGGCCTGGTCGAGGAGCTGGGACCGGACCGCTGCCGGCTCGTCCTCGGCGGCTGGTCCTGGGCCGGCCTGGCCGCGCTGTTCGGCCGCTACGACGCCGACATCGAGGTGGTCGGGCCACCGGAGCTGCGGGACGCCTTCGCGCACCTGGCCCGGCGCTACGCTGCCGCGTCCGCGGGCCCCGGCGTCCGTCCATGATCGAGCGGCGCGAGGTCGCGCCGTCGATCGTGGACAGGGCATGATGGATCCGGGTCCGACGGGGGCACGGGCCACGGACGACCGCGGGGGCCGACGTGACCGTGCGCGAGGCGCGCCAGATGCCGATCGAGTCGGCGCTGGTCCGCGTCTGGCGAGGGGACGCGCCGGTCGGTGCGGGCTTCCTCGCCGGGCCGACGCACCTGCTCACCGCGGCGCACGTGGTGGCCGACGCGCTGGGCCGCCCGTCCGGCGTCCCGTCGCTCACCGGGGAGGTCGAGGTCGACTTCCCGCTGCTCGCGCCCGGCCGCCGGCACCGCGCCGAGGTGGTCGCCTGGCAGCCCGTCGGGGCCGACGACAGCGGCGACGTCGCCGGTCTCCGCCTGCTCGATCCCCCGCCCGAGCAGGCCCGGCCGCTCTCCTTCGCCCGGCACCGCGCGCTGTCCGACGCGCAGCTCGTGATGGTCGGCTTCCCGCCCAGGCTGGAACTCGGCAGCTGGGTGTACGGACGCACCGGAGGCAGCGTCGCCACCGGCTGGGTGGAGATCCTCAGCGACGACCGGCGTCCCTCCACCCTGGACCGGGGCTTCTCCGGCTCGCCGGTGTGGGACACCGAGGTCGACGCCGTCGTGGGCATGGTGGTCCGGAAGGTCACCGGAGCGGCGCCGCGCATCGGCTACCTGGTGCCCACCGACCGGATCCTGCCGGTCTGGCCCGAGCTGGCCCGGTCGGCCGAGAGCGACAACCCGTTCCGCGGTCTGCGGGCCTTCGGCGAACAGGACGCCGACCTGTTCTTCGGCCGCACCGAGCAGGCACGCCGGTTGGCCGAGCAGGCGACGAGCGTCCGCGTGCTCTGCCTGGTCGGTCCGTCCGGCGTGGGCAAGTCGTCGCTGCTGCACGCCGGGGTCCTGCCCCGGCTGCGTGACCGGCCGCGCCTCGGCGTCGCCGTGCTGCGCCCCGGCGACGCGGACACGCCGTTGCTCGCGCTCGCGCTGGCGCTCGACCGGCTCACCGACGCCGATCCGAGCCCCGCCGGGCGGCTCGACCGGGCCACGGGTCTCGCGACCGCGCTGGCGCGGCACCCCGTCGACGCGCTGGCGGCGGTGTCGGCCGCCGCCGGCGTGGACCGCCTGGTGCTGGTCGTGGACCAGTTCGAGGAGGTGTTCACCCAGCCGGCGCCGGCCCGGCGGGCGCTGGTCGAGGTGCTGCGCACCGCCCTGCGGCCGGCCGCGCGGGTGTCGGTCGTGCTGGCGATGCAGGACACCTTCCTCGGCTCCTGCCTGCGCGACCCGGCCATGGCGGAGCTGGCCGCCGGCTGGCTGCCGGCGACGATCGCCGAACTCACCCCCGAGCAGCTGCGGGAGGTGATCGAGGGACCGCTGGCCCGGGTCGGCACGATCGGCGTCGAGCCCGGCCTGGTCGACCGCATCGTCGAGGACGTCCGCGACGCGCCGAACCCGCTGCCGCTGGTGCAGTTCACCCTCACCGAGCTGTGGCAGCGTCGCCGGGCGGGCGCGCTCACCCACCAGGCGTACGACGCGCTGGGCGGCGTGCGCGGGGCGCTGGCCGACTACGCCGAACGGGTGTGGGAGGCCCTCGACCCACCCGCCCGGGCCGCGGCGGAACGGCTGCTCGTGCAGCTCACCCGACCGCTGCCGGAGTCGAACCTGTCGGTGCGCCGTACCGCCGTCCTGGCCGACCTGGACGACGCGCGGCTGGCCGTCGCCCAGCGACTGGCGACGACCCGGCTGCTGGTGCTGCGCGCGGCCGGCACCGTGCCCGGCGTCGAGCTGGCCCACGAGTCGCTGGTCAGCCGCTGGGCCCGGCTGCGCGCGCTGGTCGAGCGCCACCGGGAGTTCCGCATCTGGCAGGACCTGCTCCGGCTGCGGATGGCCGGCACGTCCGGCGACGGGACGGCGCGGCGGTGGCTGACCGGCGCGGACCTGCGCGAGGCCGGCCGGTGGACGGCCACGCACGGCGACCAGATGACCGTCGCCGAGCGGGGGTTCGTCACCGGCAGCCGGCGACGACGCCGACAGCGGGTCGTCGCGGTCGGGGTGACGCTGGCCGTGGCGCTCGGGGTGGTCACGACCACCTGGCGCAGCACCGCCGAGCAGCGCGCGGAGATCGCCGCCGAGGACCTGGCCGCGAAGGCCGCCGCCCGGTCGGCGACCGACAGCTACGGCGCCCGCCAGCTGGCCCTGCGGGCGTGGCGCACCGACCCGGACCTGGATTTCGGCCTGGGGCTGCCCGACCGCTACGACGGCGTCGACGCGCTGGTGCCGAGCTACGAGGGCGGGGTCGGCCGGGCGCCGGAACCGACGCCGTCGGCCGCGACGCCCGAGCCACCCCGGGGCGACTGGTTCGGCACCGATCTGTCGCAGCAGGTCAGCGGCGACGGTCGAGCGCTGGTCACCCTCGACGCCGCCGGCCGGCCCGCGCTGTGGGACCTCACCGACCGGGTCCGGCGCGACGGCGCGCTCACCCGGCTGTCGGCCGGAAACGTCACCACCATGCAGCCGACCGTCAGCCGTGACGGCAACCGGGTGGCCTTCGTTCAGTCGGTGCTGCCGACCCTGCGCACCGACGCTGCGGTGGACGCGGAAGGGCTGCCGAAGCCCGACCCGGCCGACTACCCGACCTGCCGCCCGACGTCGCTCAGTCAGGTGTTGACGTGTCTCGTCGTCTACGACGTGCGGCAGCGGCGGGTGCACAGCGCGGTGGTCCTGGGCGGCCTCGGCGCCGCGTCGCGGATCCGCGACCTGAGCATCGATCCGACCGGCCGGACGATGGCCGTGCTGGTGTCGGGCGCCGCGCCGGGCGAAACCGACTGGACACGGAACACGGTCGTGCTGTGGGACGTGGACACCGGCGCCGAACTGGGTCGGTCCACCCTGCCGTGGCGCAGCCTGATCGGACGTCTGTGGCTCGGCCCGGGCGGCCGGGACGCCCTGCTGATCGAGCTGCCCACCGACGACTCTGGTGCGTTCGGCACCCGGACCGTGCTGTCCGCCGTCACGCTCACCGGCGCCGCCACCCGCCAGGTGCTGGTCGACGGCATCAGCGACGTGGCGATGAGCGCGGACTGGCGCACGGTCGCCGCCACGGTCCGCGACCGCGGCGGCGACCGTGCCCGGGTGACCGTCCTCGACGCTTCCTCGCGGCGCCCGGTCACCCCCGCGCTCACCCTGCGCGACGAGGAACGCAACGGCTCCATCGCGCTGGACGCCACCGGGTCGACCCTGGCGCTCTCCTGGCAACCCGGCGTCTTCAACGCCACCGACACCACCATCACCCACCTGGTTGACACGGCGTCCCGGCTGACCCTCTGGTCGCTGCCCGACGGCGTCCGCGCCGCCGACTCCCACCGGTACGCCGACGGGTGGCGGGCGGCCGTGCCGCTGGGGCGGGCGGCCGACGGGGCCTTCGCGTTGATCCACACCACCACGGTCGGCGTGGTGCTGCCGGCGGCCGGGAAACCGCCGCCGCTGCGCCGGCTGGGCGAGAGGTACCGGGCCCGGCTCACCGATTCGGCGGCGGACGTGATGCCGCGGCTCTGCGCCCTGCTGGCCGACCCGAACACCGACGACGCGGTACGCCCCCTCGTGCCGCGGGACGCCTATCAGGAGGATCTGTGTCCGAGCTGAAACGGTTCGACCTGGACGGAGCGGACTTCGTGCTGGTGGAGGTGGCCACCGACGGCCCCGACATCTCGCCGGTGTCCCGGTCCGGGGACGTGGTGGAGGCCGCCACCGCCTCGTTCGGCGCCGCTCTCCGGCACGTCCGCACCGCGGCCTCGGTGGCGCTGGCCCGGTTCCGCGAGATGGACGCCCAACCCGACGAGATCGCGCTGGAGTTCGGCGTCAAGCTGACCACCGAGGCCGGGGCGGTGATCGCCAGGACCGCCGCCGAGGGCAACCTGAAGGTCTGCCTCACCTGGCGGAAGCCGGGCGCGGAGCCGGCGGAGGCCGGGCGCGCGGACGAGACCTGATGCCCGGTGCTGCTCAGTCCGTCGGCAGGAGCGGACGCATGAACGTGCGGTCGTAGCGCAGCACGCAACCCGACTCGTCGCGGATCCGGTCTGCCGCGACGAACTCCGGGTCCTCCCCGAACCGGGCACGGTAGCGCTCGTACGCGGCCAGGCTCTCGAAGCTGAACAACGCCTCGGCCCGGTCGCTCGCCCCCTCGGCGGGCAGGAAGTAGCCGTGGTGCACGCCGCCGTGCCGCGCCACCAGCCGCATCCAGGCGCGGGCGAACCGTTCGAACGCCTCGATCCGGGCGGGATCGATGGTGTAGTGCACGACGCAGGTGATCACGCGACCACCCTAGGCGTCGCCGATCCGCTCGGCGACCACCACCGAGATGCCGTCGAGCACCCGTTGGAGACCGAACTCGAACGCGTGGTCCGGCCCGTACGCGGCGCCGTGCGCCATGCCCGCGGCCGTGCCCACCCGGGCGGCCAGCGGATAGCTGCCCGAGGTCATGAACTTCTCCAGCCACGGTCCGTGCGTCTGCCACCACTGGTCGTCGGTCATCCCGGTCTCCCGCTCCAGCTCGACCACGTCGAGCGCGGCCCGCGCCGCGCTCTTCGCGTGCCCGAGCACGAGCGTGAGCACCGCGTCCATCTCCACGTCGTCGAGCCCGATGTCGGCCACCGCGTGCAGCTCGTAGTCGTACTTGGCGAGCACGTTCGGGCCGAGCACCGGCCGGGTGGTCTCGGCGCGCAGCAGCCACGGGTGGGCGCGGTAGAGCGCCAGATTGTCCCGGGCGATCCGTTCCAGCCGCCCGCGCCAGCCGCCGGGCACGTCGGCCGGGCGGGGCAGGTCGCCGAGGACGGCGTCGACCATGACGTCGAGCAGTTCGGCCTTGCCGGGCACGTAGGTGTAGACCGACATGGTGCCGACACCGAGCGCCTCGCTGACCCGGCGCATGGTGAGCGCGTCGATGCCCTCGGCGTCGGCGATCTCGACGGCCGTCCGCACGATCCGGTCGACGCTCAGACCGGGCCCGGCGCCCCGGCTCGCCGGCTCCCTGGTGCGCCAGAGGAGGGCCAGGCTACGGGCGGGGTCGGCCTTGCGCCTGCGCTCCTTCGACATGGTGTCGCCATCGTACCGGCCCGGACGTGCCGCGACGTGGGCCGCGGCGGCCGGGAACGGGAAACAAGAATTGTTCGGGCAAAAAGAATGGCGGGATCTCCCGCCACTACCAACATATAGCGCACCCGGGGTCTTGCGGCAAGCCCCGGGTGGTGGCGCAGAATTGCCGGCCGAAGCCACGTTCCCGACGAATTGGAAAAGCCGCGAAGAGCGGAGGTACGACCGTGCCCGCGTACCGGCGGGGGCGGATGCGCCACAGATCGGAGCCGACGAGTTGAACCCGCCCACCACCAGCGTTTTCGATCTTCCCGACCGCCTCCGCGCGAAGGCCGACCCGGCGTTGGTCGCCGCGGACGAGCGGCACTTCGCGGCCCTCGCGGAACACCTGAGCCGGTCGATCGCCGAGCTGTCCGACCGGCTCGACGCCACCCGCCGGGCCGCCGGCGGCAAGGGCCGGCAGGCCGTCGACCGGGACCAGGAGATCCGCCGGACGACCGCGCGCCTGCGCACCCTACGCCGCTACGGCCTGGACCTCTGCCTCGGCCGGATGGTCGGCGCGGACGGCACGGAGCCGGTGTACGTGGGGCGGCTCGGCCTCACCGACGGCACCGGCGGCCGGCTGCTGCTCGACTGGCGCTCGCCGGCCGCCGAGCCGTTCTTCGGCGCCACCCACGCCGACCCGATGGGCCTGGCCAGCCGCCGCCGCTACCGCTGGACCCGCGGCCGGATCACCGACTACTGGGACGAGGTGTTCACCGCCGACGGGCTCGCCGACCACGCCGCCCTCGACGACCAGTCCGCGTTCATCGCCAGCCTGGGGGCCACCCGCTCGCCCCGGATGCGCGACGTGCTCGGCACCATCCAGGCCGACCAGGACGCCATCATCCGGGCCGGCTCCCGGGGCGCGCTGGTCGTCGACGGCGGGCCGGGCACCGGCAAGACGGTGGTGGCGCTGCACCGCACCGCGTACCTGCTGCACGCCGACCCCCGGCTCGGCGAGCGTCGGGGCGGGGTGCTGGTGGTGGGCCCGCACCAGCCGTACCTGGCCTACGTCTCCGACGTGCTGCCCAGCCTCGGCGAGGAGGAGGTGCAGATCTGCACGCTGCGCGACCTGGTGCCGGAGGGCGCGACGGCGGCCGCTGAGACCGACCCGGAGGTGGCCCGGCTGAAGTCGTCGGCGGACCTGGTGCGGGCGGTCGACGCGGCGGTGCGGTTCTACGAGGAACCGCCCACGACCGGGACGACGGTCGCCACCGAGGACGGCGACCTGCGGCTGACCGCCGACGACTGGGCGCGGGCGTTCGAGGCGGCCGGGCCCGGCGCCCCGCACAACGAGGCGCGCGACGAGGTGTGGGCGGAACTGGTCACGATCCTGCTGGAGAAGTACGACGGCGACGAGCCGGAGGGCGTGCTGCGCCGGTCGCTGGCGACCAACCGGGACCTGGTCACCGCGTTCGGCCGGGCGTGGCCATTGCTCGACCCGACCGACGTGGTCGCGGACCTCTGGTCGGTGCCCGCCTACCTGCGCCGATGCGCCCCGTGGCTGGACGTGGAGGAGATCCGGGCGCTGCGGCGCGCCGACGCCCGCGCGTGGACGGTGGCCGACCTGCCGCTGCTAGACGCGGCCCGGCGGCGGGTCGGCGACCCGGAGGCGTCCCGGCGGCGACGACGCGACGAGGCCGTCCTCGCCGCGCAGCGGGAGCAGATGGACACGGTCGTCGACGCGCTGATCGCCACGCACGCCTACGACGACGGCGAGGGCCTGATGACCATGCTGCGCGGCGAGGACATGCGGACCAGCCTGGTCGACGAGAGCGCGTTGACCGTCGTCGACCCGGACCTGCTGGCCGGTCCGTTCGCGCACGTCGTGGTGGACGAGGCGCAGGAGCTGACCGACGCCGAGTGGCAGATGCTGCTGTCCCGCTGCCCGTCGCGCAGCTTCACCGTCGTCGGGGACCGCGCCCAGGCCCGGCACGGGTTCGCCGAGTCGTGGCGGGACCGGCTGGAACGGGTCGGGTTCGACCGGATCGAACTGGCCACGCTGACCGTCAACTACCGCACCCCGGCGCAGGTGATGGCGGAGGCCGAGCCGGTCATCCGGGCCGTGCTCCCGGACGCGAACGTGCCGACGTCCATCCGAGACGGCGACGTGCCGGTGCGCCACGGCGCCCGGTCGCAGCTGCGGGCGGTGGTCGACGGCTGGCTCGCCGGGCACGCCGAGGGGACCGCGTGCGTCATCGGCGACCCGACCTTCCCGGCCGGGGACCGGGTCCGGTCGCTGAGCCCGGAGCTGGCCAAGGGGCTGGAGTTCGACCTGGTGGTGCTGGTCGACCCGGCGGCGTTCGGCGACGGCGTCGAGGGGGCGGTGGACCGCTACGTGGCGATGACCCGCGCCACCCGCGAGCTGGTCGTGCTCACCGGCTGAGGACGACCGGTCACGGGTCCGCCGGGTCACCGGCGAGCAGCCGGCGGGCCCGTCGTGCGGCGTCGGCGGCCAGGGCCGCCAGCGCGGCGGCGTCGACCCCGGGCGCGTCGTGCCCGGCCAGCAGCGGCGCGAGGTCGAGCGGCGGGCCGGTCACCGCCGCCGGCGGGCCGGGCAGGGCGGCGGGCCCGGCCGCGTACGCCTGCGCGGCCGGCACGCCGGGGGCCCCGTCCGGGCCGGCGGCGGTGACGGTCCGGCGGGCGTTGCGGCCGCGCAACTCCTCGACCAGGTCCGGCTCGGCCCGGCCCCGGGCCAGCAGCAGCACGAACGGGTCCCGGTCCAGCAGCCAGGCCGCCTGGTAGGACAGCGCGGCGGCGTGCCGGCAGGGGTGGTCCCAGGACGGGCAGTCGCACTCCGGGTCCAGGTCGCCGTGCCCGGGCAGCAGCCGCACCCCGACGGTGTCGGCGGTGTCCACCAGGTCGTGCGGCATGTCCCGGTCGAGCAGCGCGGCGATGTGCCCGGCACGGGCGGCCACCGCGTCCAGCAGGCGGTCCCACTGGGCGTCGGTGAGGGCACGCAGCCGCACCACCGTGTCGTACGGGTGCTCCGGGTCGCCGTCGTGGACCGCCGCGCCGATCCGGCCCGGGCTGACCGTGATCGGTCCGACCTGGCCGGCGAAGGCGTACCGCCGACCCCGGGCGAGCTGCGCCGGGTCGAGCGCGGCGTGCTCCATCGACTCGATCCACGCGTTGCCCCACCAGGTGTCGGCGAACCGGCGTCCGATGCGCCGCCCGGGCCCGAACGCGGGGAAGCTGCGGGCCGGCTCGTCCTCGCCGCTCATGCCGTCTCCTCCAGCCGCACCAGCCGGAACAGGTCGGCGTCGGACAGCTCGGTCAGGGCGGTCTCGCCGCCGGTGAGCACCGCGTCGGCGAGTTCCCGCTTGGACTCCAGCAGGGCGGCGATCCGCTCCTCCAGCGTGCCCTGGGCGATCAGCCGGTGCACCTGCACCGGGCGGGTCTGCCCGATGCGGTGGGCGCGGTCGGTGGCCTGTTCCTCCACCGCCGGGTTCCACCACCTGTCGTAGTGCACCACGTGGTCGGCCCGGGTCAGGTTCAGGCCGGTGCCGGCCGCCCGCAGCGAGAGCAGGAACACCGGGACGTCGCCGGCCTGGAAGCGGCGCACCATCTCCTCCCGCCCGGCGACCGGGGTGCCGCCGTGCAGCAACTGCGCGGGCACGCCCCGCGCGGCGAGGTGCCGTTCCAGCAGCCGGGCCATCCGCACGTACTGGGTGAAGACCAGCACCGCGCCGTCCCCGGCCAGGACGGTCCCCAGCAGGTCGTCGAGGAGTTGCAGCTTCTCCGAGCGCCCGGTGAGCGGGCCGTCGACCTCGCCCAGGTAGTGCGCGGGGTGGTTGCACACCTGCTTGAGCGCGACGAGCAGCTTGAGCACCCGGCCCCGGCGGGTCACGCCGGTGGCGTCCCGGATCTCCGCCATCACCTCTTCGACGACCCGCCGGTAGAGCGCCGCCTGCTCGTCGGTGAGCGGCACCGGATGGTCGGTCACGGTCCTCGGCGGCAGCTCCGGCGCGATGCCGGGATCGGACTTGCGCCGGCGCAGCAGGAACGGGCGGACCAGGCGGGACAGCCGGTCCAGCGCGGCCGGGTCGCGGTCGGTCCCGATCGGGCGCGCCCAGCGGGCGCGGAACGCCCCGGCGGCGCCGAGCAGGCCCGGGGTGGTCCAGTCGAGCAGCGCCCACAGGTCCGGTAGGTCGTTCTCCACCGGTGTGCCGGTGAGCGCGACCCGGGTCTCGGCCGGGATCTCGCGCAGCGCGCCCGCGGTGTCGCTGAGCCGGTTCTTGACGTACTGGGCCTCGTCGGCGACGACCAGGTCCCACCGTCGTGCGGCCAGCGTCGCGGCGTCCCGCCGCAGGGTGCCGTAGCTGGTCACCACGAACCCGTCGGCGACCCCGTCGAGGGTGCGCGCGGCACCGTGGAACCGGCGCACCGGCACGCCCGGGGCGAACCGTCGGATCTCCCGCTCCCAGTTGCCGAGCACGGAGGCGGGGCAGACCACCAGGGTCGGCCCGGAGCGCCGGCGCAGGTGCAGGGCGACCACCGTGACGGTCTTGCCGAGGCCCATGTCGTCGGCGAGGCAGCCGCCGAGGCCGAGCGCGGTCATCCGGTCCAGCCAGCGCAGCCCGCGCAGCTGGTAGGCGCGCAGCGTGCCGGCCAGTCCGGGCGGCGCGGCCAGCGGCTCGTCGCCGCCGTCGGGCTCGGCGATCCGGTTCCGCAGTGCGGCCAGCCAGCCGTCGGCGACCACCTCGACCCGCTCCCCCGCCACCTCCGTGCTGCCGATCAGCGCGGCGGCCAGCGCGTCGTAGCCACGCAGCGGCGGTAGCGAGCGGTCCCGGGCCCGGCGGGCCAGCTCCGGCGGGACCGCCACCCACCGGCCGCGCAGCCGGCGGACCGGCCGTCCGGTGGCCACCTGCGCCGTCTCGGCGTCGGTCAGCGGCTCGCCGGCCAGCGTGAGCTGCCAGCTCAGCGGCATCGGCGCGGCCGACCGGAGGTGCCCGGCCACGTCCACGGGCGGCTGTGGCGGTGTCGTGACCAGCGCCCGGGCGCGCAGGTCGCGGTGCAGCGCGTCCGGCCACGCGACGTCGACGCCGGCCGCGTCGAGGTGCGCCCCGGCGCCGTCGAGCAGGTCGGCGACGTCCTCGTCGAGCAGCGGCAGCGTGACCGGGTCGGCCCGGTCGAGCAGCCGCTGCAGCGGCGTCCACACCGCCGCCGCCCGGCGTACCGCGCGCATCGCCTCGACCGTGGCGGTCTCCCCGAGCGGGTGGTCGTCGCCGGCCCAGAGCGCCGCCGCGTCGACCACCAGCGTGGGATCGGCGAGGCTGCGCATGCGCACGACGGCGGTGAGCGCGCCGTCCGGGTCGGCCGGCCCGGCCAGGCGCAGCGCCGCGCGCAGGCCGGTGTCCACCCCGGCGGAGAGCTCCCGCGCCCAGTCGCGCAGCTCGGCCGACCCGACCGGTTCCGGCCCGGCGAACCGGCCGGCGCCGTCCGGGGTCCGCGCGAGCGTGTCGGCGACCGCGTCGAGGAACGCCCGGACCAGGTCCTCCGCGTCGGGCAGCAGGAGCTTCTCCGCGTCCGGGTCGACCGGCGCGGCGCGGGCCGCGGCCGGCATCGCGGCGGCGAGCGCGCGGATCCGTTCGACGTCGGCGGCGTCGAACGGGCCCACCCGCCAGGCGTCGTGGCCGTCCGGGGACACGCCGGGCAGCAGCCGGCCCCGGGCGACCAGGTGCAGGCCGGTGCGCGCCGCCGCGCACCAGAACGCGGCGGCGGGCGTGGCGTCCCCGTCGGGGCGCGGCGCGACCAGCCGGGACAGCGCCGCGCCCACCGGCACCGCGACGACCGGCACGTGCCAGGCCTCCACCGGGCCGTCCAGCGGCAGCACGAGGGTCAGCTCCCGCCGCTCCCCCAGCGCGTCGTACGCCTGCGGCAGGGCGTCGCCGCCCGGGTCGTAGCAGGCGAGCGTGCCGGCGCGGGGCGGGTCGGCCGGCAGGAGGACGATCCCGCACCGCCCGAGGTCCGCCTGCGGAGTCACCGTCACGTTCAGCCGCCCAGCGCGCGGTAGCGCCGCAGCGACAGCGGCAGGAACACGGCGATCAGGGCCAGCGGCCAGAGCACCGCCAGCAGCGGGTGGTGCGCGGTCACCCACGAGTCGCCGCCCCAGCCGGGGTTGCCGAACAGCGCGCGGGTGGCGCCCACGGTCGCCGACAGCGGGTTCCACTCGGCGACCGCGCCGAGCCAGCCGGGCATGGTGGACGGCGCCACGAACGCGCTGGACAGGAAGCCGAGCGGGAACTCCAGGGTCTGCACGGCGGTGACCGCGCCCGGCCCCTTCGTCACCAGGCCGAGGTAGATGCCCACCCAGGCCAGCGCGAAGCGCAGCAGCAGGACGAGCCCGAGCGCGGCGAGCGTGTCCCCGGGCCCGCCGTGTGCCCGCCAGCCGACGGCCAGGCCGGCGAGCAGCATGACGCCGAGGGTCACCACCGCGAACAGCATGTCGGCGGCGGCCCGCCCGACCAGCGGGGCCAGCCGGGACACCGGCATCGAGCGGAGCCGGTCGGTGACCCCGCGTTCGGCGTCGGCGGAGACCGCCACGGTGGTCTGGCTGATGCCGAACAGCATGGTCATGGCGAACATGCCGGGCAACAGGAACTCCCGGTAGTCGCCGCCGCCGGGCACCTGGAGCGCGCCGCCGAACAGGTAGGCGAACATCAGCAGGATGAGCACGTTGAAGGCCAGCGCGCCGAGCAGCGGGCCGGGGTCGCGGCGCCACTGCGCCAGGGCGCGCAGGGTCAGCGTCAGGCTGTCGCCGGCCAGGGACGGCCGTCCCGGGCGCAGGTCGCCGCCGGCGGGCAGGGTCGCGCTGCTCACGCGGGCACCTCCTCGGTCTGGTCGGGCTCCGACGCGGGCCGGCCGGTGAGCCGGAGGAAGACCTCGTCGAGGGTGGGGCGGCGCAGCGTCACGTCAGCCACGCTCACCCCGTCGGCGTCGAGCGCCCGCAGCACCTCGGTCAGCGCGCCGGCCCGGTCGTCGACCTGGGCGCAGACGGCGCGCCGGTCGGGGTCGACGTCCGGCTCGGTGGTGGCCACCCGGCGCAGCCGCTCGGCGGCGGTGGCGAGGTCGCCGGCGTCGCGGACGACCAGGTCGATCCGGTCGCCGCCGAGGCGGGACTTGAGCGCGTCCGGGGTGCCCTCGGCGACGACCCGCCCGGCGTCGAGGACGCAGATGCGGTCGGCGAGCTGGTCGGCCTCGTCGAGGTACTGCGTGGTGAGCAGCACGGTGGTGCCGGCCCGGACCAGGTCCCGGACCGCCTCCCACACCTCGTTGCGCCCGCGCGGGTCCAGCCCGGTGGTCGGCTCGTCGAGGAAGAGCACCGACGGCGCGAGGATCATGCCGGCGGCCAGGTCGAGGCGACGGCGCATGCCGCCGGAGTAGGTGCGGACGGGTCGGTCGCCGGCGTCGGTGAGCCCGAACCGGTCCAGCAGCTCGGCGGCGCGGGCGCGGGCGCGGGCCCGGCCGAGGTGGAACAGCCGGCCGAAGATCACCAGGTTCTGCCGGCCGGTGAGCACCTCGTCCACGGCCGGGTGCTGCCCGACCAGGCCGATGCGGTAGCGCACCTGGTCGGGCCGGCGGGCCACGTCGAAGCCGGCGACCTCGGCCCGCCCGGCCTCGACGCGCAGCAGGGTCGCCAGGGTCCGCACCGCCGTGGTCTTGCCGGCACCGTTGGGGCCCAGCAGCCCGCAGACCGTGCCGGGCGGCACCCGCAGGTCGAACCCGTCCAGCGCGGCCGTGTCGCCGTACCGCTTGCGCAGGCCCTCCGTGATGATGGCGTGCTCCACCGTGTGCCCCCTCCGTCGACAGCCGCACTAACGTACAACGTACGGTAGTGCGTCCGCCAGCGGTGCCGGTCACTCGACGACGCGGTGCTCCCAGGCCCACACCGCGATCTCGGTGCGGTTGCGCAGACCGAGCTTGGTCTGCACCGTCGACACGTGGCTCTTGACCGTGCTCAGCGAGATGAACAGCTCGGCGCCGATCTCCAGGTTGGTCCGGCCCCGGGCGATCTCCCGCACCACCTCCACCTCCCGGGCGGACAGCGCCGGCAGCCGCGCGTCGGGCTTCGGCGCGGGCGGGGCCAGGTGCCGCAGCAGCCGCACCGTCACCGACGGCGACACCAGCGCGTCGCCCTGGTGGGCGGCGCGGACCGCCTCGACCAGCAGCGCCGGACCGGCGTCCTTGAGCAGGAACCCGGCCGCGCCGCCGCGCAGCGCGCCGTAGACGTACTCGTCGAGGTCGAACGTGGTCACCACGACGACCCGCAGCGGGTCGACCACACCCGGCCCGGCCAGGGCCCGGGTCACCTGGAGACCGTCCAGCCTGGGCATCCGGATGTCCACCAGGCACACGTCGGGACGCAGCCGGCGAGCCTGCGCGATCGCGTCCACGCCGTCGGCGGCCTCGGCGACCACGACGATGTCCGGCTGGTCCTCCAGGATCAGCCGCAGCCCACCCCGGATCATCGCCTGGTCGTCGGCGAGCAGCACCCGGATGGTCACGCGGACCGCCCGTCGCGCGGCGGCAGGACGGCCCGCACCGACCAGCCGCCGGCCGGGCCGGGGCCGGCGCGCAGCGTGCCGCCCAGCGCCTCGACCCGCTCCCGCATGCCGATGAGCCCGTAGCCGCCCCGGTGGGCCGCCGGCGCCGGCGGCCCGTCGTCGGTCACCTCGACCACGACGCCGGCGGGCTCCTCGTCCACGGTGACGGTCACCGTCCGCGCGTGCGGGGCGTGCCGGGCCACGTTCGTCAGGGCCTCCCGGACCACCCGGTAGACACTGCTGGTGATCTCCGGCGGCCAGGACGGCTCCGGGTCGGGCAGGCGCAGCCGCACCGGCGGCCCCTGCCGGCCGAAGCGGTCGACCAGCGCCTCGACCCGCTCCGGCCCGGCCGAGGCGGGCGGTCCGTCCTCGGTGTCGCGCAGCAGCCCGACCAGGCGGCGCATGGCCCGCAGCGCCTCGCCGCCGGCGGACTCGATGCCGGCCAGCGACTCGGTCGCCCGCGCCGCGTCCCGCCGGGCGACCAGGTTCGCGGCCTGCGCCTGCACCACCATGCCGGTCACGTGGTGGGCCACCACGTCGTGCAGCTCCCGGGCCAGCTCCCGCCGTTCGTCCCGGCGTACCCGCTCGGCCGCGGCCCGGGCCCGCTCGTCCCGCAGCCGAGCCGCGAGCCCGGCCGCGACGCCGACGAGCCAGGCCAGCGAGTACACGGCGACCACGCCGGACCCGCCCGCACCGGACCGCATCGCGAACCACGCGCCGACGACCACCGCCAGCCCTGCCCCGGCGACCACGGCGGCGGGCGCCGGCGCGAGCACGCGCACCGCCGTGCCGACCAGGACCGCCGACGCCAGCGCCAGCGCCGGGCCGGGCTCGGTCGGCAGCTCGAACAGCCGGGCCGAGGCGACGGCCAGCCCGGTCACCGCCAGTCCGGCCGCCGCCGTCCACGCCGGCTGCCGGCGGCGGACCAGAGCCAGCGCGCCGACCACGACGGCGGCGGCGCCGCCGACGAGCCAGTACCGCAGGCCCCAACTCGCGGCGATCGCCACCGCCTGGACACCGATCGCGGCGACCAACGCCACCGCGAGCCCCGTCGTGGCCGCCACCCGTCGCACACCCATGCCCAGCACGGTAGGAGATCGCCGGCCGCCACGAACCGGCCGAAAGGAGGGTCACCGGCGGGCCGGGACCCTGCTCCGGACCGATGCCGGCCGCCCCCGCCGTGCCCAGGATGAGCCGCATGAACCCACCACCCGTCCTGCACGCCGAGCGGCTGACCAAACGATACGGCCGCCGCACCGCGCTGGCCGACTGCGACCTGAGCGTCCCGCGCGGACACGTGGTCGGCCTGGTCGGCCCCAACGGCGCCGGCAAGTCCACCCTGCTGCAACTGGCCTGCGGCCTGATCACTCCGACGTCGGGCACGCTGTCGGTGCTCGGCTCGCCGCCGGCGGCGGACGCCGCGCACCTGGCCCGGGTCGGCTTCGTCGCCCAGGACACCCCCGTGTACGCCTCCCTGACCGTCGCCGAACACCTGCGGATGGGTGCCTGGCTGAACCCGTCCTGGGACGCCGCGCTGGCCCGCCGGCGGATCACCGAGGCCGGCCTGGACCCGGGGCAGAAGGCGGGCCGGCTCTCCGGCGGCCAGCGCGCGCAGCTCGCGCTGACGATCGCCGCCGCGAAACGCCCCGAGCTGGTCGTCCTCGACGAGCCGGCCGCCGCGCTGGACCCGCTGGCACGCCGCGACTTCCTGCGCGGTCTGGTCGACTTCGTGCGGGAACTCGGCGCCACCGCCGTGCTCTCCTCGCACCTGCTGGGTGACGTGGGGCAGGTCTGCGACCACCTGGTCGTGCTCTGCGACGGGCGGGTGCAGGTGGCCGGCCCGGTCACCGACCTGCTCGCCACGCACCACCGGGTCGACGACCCCGCCGCCGCGCCCGCCGGGGCCGAGGTGGTCTGGGCCGAACCCGGCCGCGTCGTGGTCCGGGGCCCGGCGGTACGCGGCGGCGCGCCGGTGCCGCTGGAGGAGCTGGCCCTGGCGTACCTGTCCCGGGCCGCCCACCCGGCGGGCGCGGCGGTGACCCGATGATCCGGTTCACGCTGCGCCAGTTCCGCCTCCCGGCCCTCGCCGGCCTGCTCCTGCTGGCCCTCGCCGGCGCCGGGCTGCTGCGCCTCGGCGCGGACGTCCGTGCCGTCCCCGACCCGGCCCGGCTACCCGACCGGTACGCCCAGACGATGCTCTTCCTCGCCGGCGGGTTCGCGCTGGTGCCGGCGCTGCTCGGCGCGTTCTGGGGCGCGCCGCTGGTCGCCCGGGAGCTGGAGACCGGCACCCACCGGCTGGTGTGGAACCAGAGCGTGCCGCGCACCCGCTGGCTCACCGTCAAGCTGGCGGTCGCCGGGCTGGCCGCCGCGCTCGTCGCCGGGGCGCTCAGCGCGGCGCTCACCTGGGCGGCGGCCCCGGTGGACCAGGCGGCCGGCGACCGGTTCAGCACGGTGCTGTTCGGCGCGCGCGGCCTCGCGCCGGTCGGGTACGCAGTGTTCGCCCTCGTCCTCGGCGCGGTCACCGGGCTGCTGCTGCGCCGCACCCTCCCGGCGATGGCGGTGGTGTTCCTGGTGGTCATCGCCGTGCAGCTCGCGGTGCCGAACCTGCTGCGCCCGCACTACCTGCCGCCGGAGCGGGTCACCGTGCCGATGACCGCCGACGCGGTCAACCGGGCCCGGAACCTGGGCAGCATCACCGGCGGCCCGGTCGTCGGCGGGCTCGACGTGCCGGGCGCCTGGGTCACCGACATCAGCCCGCTGCGCACCGCCGACGGGCGGCAGCTCTCCGACGCCGCGTTCGGGGCCTGCTTCCGCGACCCGCCCCGCACCGGCGCCACCGGCACGTTCGGCGACACCGCCGTGTGCCTCGGCGCACTCGACCTGCACGTGGACCTGGCCTACCAGCCCAACCGGCGGTTCTGGCCGTTCCAGTGGATCGAGCTGGCGCTCTACCTCGGCGCGGCCGGCCTGCTGGCGGCGCTCGGCCGGTGGCAGGTGCGGCGACGCGCCGGCTGAGCGGACGATGCGGGCGCCGCGTGGCGCCCGCACCGCCGTGCCTACCGCTTCAGCAGCGCCCGCAGCGCCGCGACGACCTCGTCCGGGGCCGACTCGGCCAGGAAGTGCCCGGCCGTGGTGGTGCGGTGCTCCAGGTGCGGCGCCCAGGCCCGCCACACCGCCTCGGCGTCGTAGCCGAGCGCCGCGCCCCAGTCCTGCTGGATCACGGTGACCGGCATGGTCAGCCGCCGGCCGGCGTCCCGGTCCGCCCGGTCGTGCGTCACGTCGATCCCGGCCGAGGCCCGGTAGTCGGCCACGATCGAGTCGACCGCCTCGCGGGAGGCCCGCAGGTACTCGGCGCGCACGTCGGCCGGCATCGCCGCCGGGTCGCCGCCCCAGGCGTCGAGGAAGTGGCCGAAGAACGCGTCCGCGCTCGCCGCGATCATCTGCTCGGGCAGGCCCGGCGGCTGGGCCATCAGGTAGAGGTGGAACGCGACCGACGCGGACGCGCCGTGCAGCACGTCCCACATGTCGAGGGTGGGCAGCACGTCCAGCGACGCCAGGTGGGTGACCACGTCCGGGTGGTCCAGGCCGGCCCGCACCGCGACCAGGGCGCCCCGGTCGTGCCCGGCCAACGCGAACCGGTCGTGGCCGAGCGCGCGGGCCAGGGCCACCACGTCGGCGGCCATGGTCCGCTTGGCGTACGTGTCCTCGCCTCGCGCGGCCGGCTTGTCGCTGGCGCCGTAGCCGCGCAGGTCCGGGCAGATCACGGTGTGCTCGGCGGCCAGGTCGGCGGCGACGTGCCGCCACATCAGGTGGGTCTGCGGGAAGCCGTGCAGCAGCACGACCGGGCTGCCGGAGCCGCCCACGGCGACGTTCAACGCCACGCCCTCGGCGACGGTGACGCGCTGGTACTCGAATCCTGCGATTGCGGTGGTCATCTCGGTGCCTCTCTCCTTCGTCGTACCGGCCCAGCGTGGCGGCGCCGGATGAGCAACCGATGAGCGCGGTACGGTGACCCGGGTCGGGAAGGAGGCGTCGGTGCAGGTCGGCTTCGGTGTGCTGGGGCCGGTGACGGCCTGGGACGACGCCGGTGGACCGGTCGACCTGAAGGGTCCCCGGCACCGCGCCGTGCTGGCCCGGCTGGTCGTCGCCCGGGGCCGGGTGGTGCCGGTCGACCAGCTCGTCGACGACCTGTGGGACGACCCGCCACCGGGCGCGGTGGGCGCGGTCCGCACGTTCGTGGCCGCGCTGCGCCGGGGCCTGGAGCCGCGGCGGGCCCCCCGCGAGCCGGCCCGGCTGCTGGTCACCGAGGGACCCGGGTACGCGCTGCGTGCCGCCCCCGACGCGGTGGACGCCTGGCGGTTCGAGGACACGGTGAACGCCGCCGCCGACGCGCTCCCCCGGGCCACGCTCGACCGCCTCGACGAGGCGCTGAGCTGGTGGCGCGGGCCCGGGTACGCCGACGTGGACCGGCCGTGGGCGCGCGCCGAACGTTTCCGGCTGGACCAGGTGCGGCTGACCGCGGTGGAACGGCGCGCCGAGGCGCTGCTGACGCTCGACCGGGCCGCCGACGCCGTACCGGACCTCGACGCGCACGTGGCCGAGCACCCGTGGCGGGAGGACGGCTGGCGGCTGCTGGCGCTGGCCCTCTACCGGGCCGGGCGGCAGGCCGACGCGCTGGCCGTGCTGCGCCGGGCCCGCGAGCTGCTGCGCGAGCAGCTCGGCCTCGACCCGGGGCCGCGCCTGCGCCGGTTGGAGACCGACCTGCTGCGCCAGGTCGACCCGGATCCGGCAGGGCCCGCGCGGGTCTGGGCGGAGACCGCCGCCGCGTACGAGCGCAGCGTGGTGCCCGGCGCGCGGGCCCGGATCGAGTCCACCGTCGGCCTGCTGCGCAGCCTCGCGGTGACCGGGGCGGGCGGCCTGGAGGCGGCCCGGGACCAGCGAGAGGCGGCCATCACCGCGGCCGAGCATCTCGGCGACCCGGAGTTCACCGCGCGGGTGATCGGCGGGTACGACGTGCCCGCGATCTGGACCCGGTCGGACGACCCGGAGCAGGCGGCGCGGGTGGTCGCGGCGGCCGAGCGGGCGCTGGCCGGCCTGGCCCCGGACGCGCCGGAGGCCACCCGGGCCCGGCTGCTCGCCACCGTGGCGGTCGAGTCGCGGGGTGGCGGGTCGGCGCGCGCGCCCGCGGCGGCCCGGGAGGCGGAGGCGATCGCCCGGCGCCTGGCCGACCCGGCGCTGCTGGCGCAGGCGCTCAACGGCGTGTTCATGCAGACGTTCCACCGCGCCGGGCTGGCCGCCGAGCGGGACACGATCGGCGCGGAACTGGTCACGCTGGCCGCCCGGCACGGCCTGGCCCCGGTCGAGATCCTCGGCCACCTGATCCGGGTGCAGGCGCGCGGCGCGCTCGCCGACTTCACCACCGCCGACGCGCACGCCGACGCGGCGGACCGGCTCGCCGCCCGGCACGAGAGCCCGCTCGTCGGCGTGTTCACCGGCGGCTACCGGGCCATGCGGACCGCCGCCACCGGCGCCGCGTACCCGGAGGCGGAGGCGGTGTACCGGTCGTGGGCGACCGCGCTGGCCGGCTGCGGAATGCCCGGCGTGGAACGGGGACTGCTGCCGCTGGCGCTGCTCTGCCTGCGGGTGTGGCACGACCTGCCCGGCGACTTCCCCGACGACACCGACTGGGGCCCGTACGCGCCGTGGGCCCGCCCGCTGGTGCTGCTCGCCGCCGGGCGGCGCGACGAGGCGGCCGGCGCGCTGCGCCGGATCCCGGAACCGCCTCGCGACCTGCTGCTGGAGGCGATGTGGTGCCTCACCGGCCGGGCCGCCGTGACGCTCGGCGACCGGGACGTGATGCGGCGGGCCCGGGCCGCGCTCGCCCCGGCCGCGGGCGAGCTGGCCGGCGCCGGCAGCGGGATGCTCACCGTCGGGCCGGTCGCCGCGCACCTGGACCGGCTCACCGCCGCCCTGTCGGAGGAGCCAGGGTGACTTCGTCGACCCCGGTCCGCCGGGTCGCCGCACCGGCCGGGCCTGAGGCCGGGCGCCGCCGGGGCGGGTCGTCCGGCCACCGCCACCAGATGCCGTAGGCGCAGTCGGGATCCGGTCGCCGCAGGGTCACCTCGTAGACGACCTTTCCCGTGACGCAGTCGCCGCGGGGCTCGCAGGGCGTGCGGGCCACCTCCTGGCGACTGGAACCCGACCGGGTTCTCCGCCACACCACCTGCCACGCCTCGGCGGGCGCGTCCAGACGGTCGAACTGCACCCGCACGGACAGCTTCCGGACCCGGCGCTCCTCGCAGCTCTCCCGGTAGTAGGGCTTCATGGGCGCGTACACGTCCTCGAACACCTGCCTGATCCCGACGCTCACCCGACGACCCCGGGCGAGCGGGCCGAGCAGGTACAACCATCGGTAGACCCGCCCGTCCTCCTCGGCCACGGCGCCGTCGAGCAGGCGGTGCTCCGGGAACAGCGACGTCGCCTCCTCGACCACCCGGTTCTGTCCACTCCAGTGGGACCGGACGCCCACCAGACGGATCTGCCGGGTGGCCCGGACCCGTTGCCGCCGCGTGTAGGCGTAGCGGTGGTGATCCCGACCGTCGTCGCCCCTGACCCGGGTGACGACCAACGACCCGTCCAGTTCCTCGATCAGGAAGTCCGGCGGGCGGTAGACGCAGCGCACGTAGTAGGTCGCCACCGAGGCGGCGAACAGAAGCGCCGCGAGGACGGCGAGGGTCGCCGGTGGGAGGCGCAGCGCGACGAGCCACGTGGTCCCGACGCCGTACACCGTCACGAGCGCCGTGCCGGCGAGGACGACGAGCTGAAGCAGGTCGGAACTCTGGCGGGCGAGGCGGGCGGGGGTGCTGTCCAGCAGTCTCCGCAGGCTCATCGGTCCTCCCGGGCGCCACCTCGTCGGCGGGAAAGCCACCGACGGTCCGTCCGGTCCACACAATCGCAGGAGTCGACGGGTGAGCCAGCGGTCACGGACGTCACTCAGCACTCACTCCGAGTGCCACCACCGCCCGTCGGCGCCGGCGGCACCCGGCCTTCCGGCAACGGCGCTAGGGTGCGGCGATGGACGAGCTGAGGGACCTGTTCCGCCGGGCCGCCGACCACGCGGCCGACTACCGCCGGTCGCTGCCGGACCGACCGGTCGCACCACCGGTCGACCAGGCCGCGCTGACCCGGGCGTTCGCCGTTGCGCTGCCGGCCGCGCCGACCCCGCCCGAGCAGGTGCTCGCCGACCTGGTCGCCGCCGCCGAGCCCGGTCTGGTCGCCACCGCGGGGCCGCGCTACTTCGGCTTCGTGGTCGGCGGCGCCTCGCCCGCCGCGACCGCCGCCGACATGCTCGCCGCCGGCTGGGACCAGATCGCGTTCAACCCGGTCACCTCGCCGGCCGCCGTCGCCGCCGAGACGGCCGCCGGCGGCTGGCTCAAGGACCTGCTCGGCATCCCGGCGACCGCGTCGGTCGGCTTCGTCACCGGCGGGCAGGCGGCCAACACCGCCGGCCTCGCCGCCGCCCGGCACCAGGTGCTCGCCGACGCCGGCTGGGACGTGGAACGGCGCGGGCTGACCGGCGCGCCGCCGGTCCGGGTGCTCGCCGGCGCCGAACGGCACGCCACCGTCGACCGGTCGCTGCGGCTGCTCGGCCTCGGCACCGACGCGGTAGGGGAGGTGCCCGCCGGCCCGCAGGGCGCCATCGACCAGGACGCGCTGGCGGCGGCGCTGCGCGAGGCCGGCCCCGGCCCGACCGTCGTGTGCCTACAGGCCGGCAACGTGAACACCGGCGCGTGCGACGAGCTGCGCCGGGCGTGCGACCTGGTGCACCGGCACGGCGGCTGGGTCCACGTCGACGGCGCGTTCGGGCTGTGGGCGGCTGCCGCACCGACCACCCGGCACCTGGTCGACGGGCTGGAGGCGGCCGACTCGTGGGCCTGCGACGGCCACAAGTGGCTGAACCTGCCGTACGACACCGCGTTCGCGTTCTGCGCCCGCCCCGACGTGCACGCGGCGGCCCTGTCGTACGCGGCCGCGTACCTCGTGGGTTCCGGCGGCGTGCCGGCGGGCGCGGACCTCACCGCGGAGTCCTCGCGGCGGGCCCGGGGTTTCGCGGTCTGGGCCGGGCTGCGGGAGCTGGGCCGCGACGGCGTCGCGGAGCTGGTCGAGCGGTGCTGCGCGCTGGCCCGGCGGTTCGCCGACGGGTTGACCGCGGCCGGGTTCGAGGTGGTGAACGACGTCGTGCTCAACCAGGTGCTGGTGGGGTTCGGCGACGACGCGCGCACCGACCGGGTGGTGGCCGCCGCGCAGGCGGACGGGACGTGCTGGGTGGGCGGGACGACGTGGCGGGGGCGGCGGTTGATGCGGATCTCGGTGTCGAACGCGACCACGACGGAGGCGGACGTGGACCGGACGGTGGCGGCGCTGGTCCGGCTGGCCCGCTGAGCGGCGTCAGCTGGTCAGGCCCAGCAGCTGCCGCCCGGGGAACGGACCGCCGTGCTCCCGCTCCCAGGTCGCGAGGTGACGCTTCTTCTCCTCCGACGAGGGTGCGAGGAAGTCGAAGTAGGCGAGGATCACGGTGCGGGCCTCGTCGACCGTGTACGACGCTCCCGACGGCACCGGGCCGAGGCTGTCCACGTTGACACCGGTCGGCGTGCAGCGCACCACGGCGGAGTTGCCCTCGTACTCCTCGTAGTCCGAGCGCCCGGACATCACGTCGTCGATGCACTGCAGCAGCTCGATGCAGTCCGGGGCGTAGGTCTGGATGTCGCTGACGAGCTGGGAGGCGAAGGGGCGGAAACGCGCGTCACCGCTGGTCATGGTGGGCGCGCCGTTCTGATTGCGCCCGAACTGGATGTCACCCACAGCTAGCGTCCCCCCACCGGCCAAGCCGAGTACCACGTCGTGCCACCGGGATTGTAGAAGCCCTCGACGAGCAGCCCGTTCGCCCTCCCCTGCCACTTGTTGGGGTCGTCCGGGTGCGGGCCGCCGGACCGGAACGCGCCTTCGATCGTCTCGTCGACCCGCTGCGGTGTCCAGTTGTCCGGGAAGAAGGTGCTCGAACCGCGCTTCTGGCGCCAGACGCCGCCGTCGTCCTGCACGTCGACGCGGGCGCGGTACGTGCCGTCGGCGTGCCGTTCGAGAATCATCTCGCGGCCGTCGGCGTCGACGCGGACCCGGGCACCCGGCGGGTTCTCCCCCATGAACCGGTGGTGGAAGCCGGTGCCCCGGGGCGGAGTGGCGTTGGTGTTCACGTGGCCGCGGAAGATGTGCGCGTAGCGGCGGTGCCGTACCCGGGCCCGGAGCCACTTCTCCACCGGCGTGAAGAGACCGGCTTTTCCCCGCTTACCCACCGAGCACCGCTTCGGTGGCCATGTTCAGTAGCTGGTCGATGAGGACGCCGGTGATGAGTTTGAAGATCGGGATCTCCAGCAGAGAGGCCCCGAACGTGACCGCCGCCGTGGCGACCGCCTGCGCGATCTGAACGGCCAGGAGCGTCAGCTGCACGATCACATTGATCTTCAACGCGAGGACGATCCCGGCGCACACCATGAGCCCCGTTCCGATGAGCGCTGCCGCGGAGGCCCCGTCGTCCAGATTGGTCTTCGCCGAGTCGGCGGCCTGCCAGCTCGTCTGGAAACGTTCGATGGCGTCGTCGCGGTTCCGGGTCCACATCTGCTGCGCCGACCGGTCGGCGTCGGCCACCGGCGTCCGGAGCCGGTCCGGGAAGGCGAGCCACGCCTGGCCCATCTCCAGCAGCTTCGTCTCGTCGGCCTCGGGCCAGGTGTAGCCGAGCATGCCGAGCAGGGACACCAGTTCTCCGGGCAGGGTCATCCCCATGTCAGCCGAGCACCTCACGGAAGCGGCCGAGGCTCTCGGTGATCATGCGTTCGGTCTCCTGGTAGTTGAGGCCCATCACCCGGCTCAGCTTCCCGATGTCCTCGATCTCGACGAGGTTCGCGTCGTAGCTCTCCAACGCCAGGTCGCGGATCGTCTCGTACACCATCCCGATGAGCGAGCCGAGGTCGTCGTTGCCCCACGGGGTGCCGAAGGCCGCCAGCTCGGCGTCGAACGCGGACAGCGCGGCACGCATGCGCTGCGCCGAGGCGACGATGTCGTCGCCCGCACCGATGATCGATTCGGGATCGATATCGATCTCGCGGGCCATCAGCGCTCCCCTCCGTCGGTCATCGTCCCGGTTCCCGGATGGTCTGCATCACGCCGGTCAGCGCGCCGGTGAGTGCGGACATCTGGCGGACGCTGGCCTCCTGAAGCTCGCGCAGCCGCGCGTCGAGCGCGGCCGAGCCGATCCCCTCCGGCGCTGCGGCCTGGGGAATCTGCTCCAACGCGCGGTTGACCGCGAGCACCAACGACTCTCCGAGCTCCACCGAGGTCAGCTGGCGGAGCGGGCGGGTGACCTCCAGGCGCGTCAGCCGAGCCGTGCCGTCGACCTCCGCGCGCACGTTGCCGGCGTCATCGGATCCGCTCCACCGCTCGGCCCCGCCGTCGTCGGCCGTCCCGCCGGTTGCCGCGCCCAGCACGTCCATGACCTGGTGCAGGAGGTCCGCCGACCCGTTCGCCGGAAGGTCCCCGCCGAGCCCGGTCGCCGGACCGGCCTTGGCGACGGCCTCGGCGATCGCGCTGTGGAGACGGCGCATCGCCAACTCGCTCTCGGCGAGGACGGCCCCGAGGCTGCCGGCCAGCGCGGGCAGATCGGGTGCCGCAACGCTGCTCGCCAGGCTGCTGCGGGACGCGGTCAGCGCGTCGTTCACCGCCTGCTCGACCAGGCGGCCCAACTCGTCCTCGGACAGCCGCATCAACGGCGCCGCCAGATCCACGGAGCGTAGCCGCCCGTCCTCCGCCGTCACCTCGACCTGACCGTCGGCGGCGCGGCCGTGCGCCTCGGCGGTGACGCCGACGGAATGCCCGCCGGCGTGCAGGGTCGACAGCTCGTCGCGGTAGCCGGAGACGCGCGCCGCGTATTCGTCGGCCGTGGCGTCCTGTGTCATGCCGTTGCCTCCCCGTCACGGTCAACCAGACCCTAGCAACGGCCGGCGCGACGGGATGTCCCTCCACAAGGGAGTTCACCTGTCACCGCGATGCCACGGGGCCCACACGCAGCGCGACGGGTTGCTACCGTGTCGGTCACCCCTGTCCTCCGAGGAGGGTTGTCATGTGGGCGGACGAGGCCGCGCTGGACGCGGCGGCACGACGGCTCGACGAGTGGGAGTCGTCCCTCGCCGACCGGGCGACCCGCGCCCGTGACCTGTCCGCGCGCACGCAGGCGCTGACCGGCACCGCCCGCAGCGCCGACGGCCTGGTCGAGGTCACCGTCGACCCGTCCGGGTCGCTGGCCGACCTCCGGCTGGACGAGCGCACCCGGCAGCACTCCGCCGCCCACACCGCCCGACAGATCCTGGCCACCGCCCGGGCGGCCCGCACCGACCTGCTGCGACACCTCACCGAGGCGACCACGCAGGCCCTCGGCGAGGACGACCCGGCCGCACGCGCGATCGTCGAGAGCCACCGGCGACGGCTCGACCCCGACGCTGGCGCGCCGGATGCCGGGCGGTGAGGGCCTCCAGGTCGACCCGGACGACCTGACCGCCCACGCCGGCCACCTGCATCGCTGCGCCGACCGCATCGACGCCGCGCGCGGCGCCGGCCAGCAGGTCCGGTTGAGCGCCGACGCGTACGGGCAGCTCTGCGCGATCATGCCGCTCCTGCTCGACGGCCTCCAGCGCACCCTGACCGACGGCATAGGCACCGCCGCCGCCTCGGTCCGCGACACCGCCGACAAGGTGCGCGCCGGCGCCGAGCGCTACCGCGCCTCCGACACCCACGCCGCCCACCTGCTGGACCGGGTGCGGCAGCGGCAGTGACCACCAACCCGCTGGTCGCCACCGCGACGGACGCCGGCCCCAGCGCCTGGGCCGGCGTGTGGATCTGCGAGGACATCGAACTCATCGCCCAGGGCGTCCGCACCGGCAGCTGGATCGACGGCGGCCTCGGCGTGGTCAGCGCCGGCCTGGACGCGCTCGCTCTGGTGTCCGACCCGGCCGGCGCGCTCCTGCAGTACGGCATCGCCTGGCTCATCGAGCACGTCCGGCCGCTCAGCGAGGCCCTGGACTGGCTCGCCGGCGACCCGGCCGCCATCACCGCGCACGCCCAGACCTGGCGCAACGTCGCCGCGTCGTTGCGCGAGGACGCCGCCGAGCTGGCGCACGCCGTCCGCACCGAGGTCGCCGGTTGGACCGGTACCGCCGCCACCGGCTACCGCCGCTGGGCCGGCGAGCAGCAACAGGCGATCACCGGGCTGGCGCAGGGCGCCGAGGCGATGGCCGCGATCACCGAGGGCGCCGCCGGCCTGGTCGCGGCCGTGCGACTGCTGGTCCGCGACGCCGTCGCCGCCTGCGTTTCCCGCCTGATCGTGTACGCGACCGAACTGGTCGCCACGGCCGGGCTCGCGACGCCGCTGGTCGTCGAGCAGGTGACCACGACGGTGGCGTCGTGGGGAGCGCGGATCGCACGGCTGGTGCGGGGGTTGTTGGCCAGCCTGTGGCGGTTGATGCCGGAGGTGCGACGGCTCGGCGACCTGATCGAGAAGCTGAAGGAGGCGCTCGGACGGCTCATCCCCCGCCGCCCGCCGGAAGGTTCGGGGAATGGCCCGTCCGACCCGCGTGAGGGCGGTTCTGGGCCTCGATCTCTCGATTTCGACCCGGGCAAGCAACACGGGCCGCTCGGGGTTGACTTCCGTCCGGGAGTGGACGACCCCCGCGGCCTGTTCGAGGAGAAGGAGCGCGCCATCGCCGACCGCCTCGGCGACGAGGGCGACATGGTCCACCCCAGAGAGCGGAACGACAGTGTATACAAGCTCAAGAATCCAGACGCAATGGTGCGGTCCGGGCCGGGTGATCCGGGGGTCGTCACCGAGTTCAAGACGCTCGAAGTCTCCAGTAGCGAATCGGTTCGCCGTAACATCTTGACGGCAGGCAAGCAGGTGGCTCAGACCGGAGGCGGCGACCTGGTCATCGACGGACGCGCGGTGGGTCTGAGTGAGGAGGATGCGCGGCGGGGCTTCGCCCGAGCGCTTGGGCAGCATCACCAGCACGGCAGCGCCCTGCCTGGTCAGGTTCGCATCGTTCTGGGCGACAATCGAATACTCACACTTCCTGAATGATCACGGTGCTCACATGTCTACGTTGGAACACATATTCATCCATACTCAGGACTCTCTTGGCAGGGTCGCTGACCGGATCGCCTCAACCGTCGGCATGAAGACCTCAGTCGGGCCCGAAAATGCGATCTATCTCAGCCGTCCCGCCCAATGCGATCCGAGTCGGGAAGTCGGCGGCGAGGTCGCCCTCAACTACCTCGCCTATCCATCCGATGTTCCTGAGGAACAGTCCCTCCTGAATGCCTACGAGATCATGTGGGACTTCGGATACACTGGCAGGAACCGCGACATCCAACTAACCGAGGCCCGCAAGGTCTTCGAGCAACTCTCCGCCGCACGACTGTGGCCAGCGACGCTGGTCGGAGGTCTCGACTCTCTGGTTGCTGCCTGGGATCCCAACCTGGGGCTCACCTGGTTTCCGCCGGGCACCTCGCCCGATGCGGTCGATCGCCCTTCCTGGCAAGGCTATCTGGCCCATCTGAAGGCCTGAAGTCCGCTCGCTCCACTGGATGCCCGGCGGGGGTTGGCCCGGAACCACCGGCCAGATCGGTGCTGAGGCGAGAAGGACTAGCGCACGCACTGGAGCACGAAAGGGTCCGGTCAGGCCGGAGATGGGTTTCATGGCCGCCTTTGGCGAGTGGCTCGCCGCCTATGACGTCGTGTACCGCGCCCTACCCGCGACGTCCGATCTACCCTGCCCCACCTGCGACCACCGCACTCTACGTATGGTGTTCACGGGTCCCCCGGCTGCCGGATATGGCTACGTCTCGTTCTGGTGCGACGCCTGTCTCGAGGGCATCCACGTGTCCCGTGCGCCAGTTCCCGCCGGTGTGGCGGCACGGCCGATCGACACACCCGACGAGGAACGCGGTCGAGACATCCCGAACTATCGCCTGGTGACGTAGTGGAAGCCGGCGCGACCGCCCTTCGCTGATCATCACCATCTCGTTCCCGCCGAAGTGAGCACACCCGTGGAGCTGTACGACCCGGTCGAACTCAGGGCCGCCGTTCCGGAGGAGAACCTGCCCGCCGGGGCGGTCGGTACCATCGTGCACGTGTTCCACCGGCCCGAGTTCGCGTACGAGGTGGAGTTCACCGACGAGGACGGCCGGATGCTCAGCAGCGTGGCTCTCACCCCGGACAAGATCCGACAGGCCGAGGCTGCCGACCTCGGACAGCACCCGCAACGGATGCTCTTCGCCAGTTAGCCATGCACTGGCGGGACCCAGTGGATGGCGGCTGACGACGCAGGAGCTACCCGTCGGTCATGGGCCAGGTGGGCGGGGGCGGGCCGAACGCGCGGCGACCGGCGCGTACCGCCAGGGTGGCGAGAGCGGCGTTCGCGCCACCACCGATCAACGCGCCGATACCGAACGGCGCCACTCGGCCGAGAACGATGATTCCCTGCTTGGTCCCGTACTTGGTGACGAAGTGCTTCCCCAGGACCTTGTTGATCTGCTTCAACGTCTCGCCGGGCACCTTCGCGACGATCTGGCGTCCCCAGTGCTGCCCGGTGCGCTCGGCGACCTTGCTGATGGTGGCGGAGCCGGATCCGCCGAGCATGATTCCCATGACGATCGTGCGGCGTCGCTCGATCTCGTCGATGCGGACTCCGTGGACTTCGGCGATCGAGAGCGCGAAGAGGGCGCTCAGTTCGAGGGAGGAAAGAGCCTCGCCGGCCGAGAGCGCCAGGGCGACGCCGGTGCCGACGCCGGGCGCGGCCGCCGCTCCGCCCACCGCCGCACCCGTCCCGGTCAGTGCGCTGATGTACATCCGTTCCAGGTTTCGGATCACCTGTTCAGGCGTGGCCTCGGGGTTCCGTTGGCGGGCCCGGGCGATGTTCTTGGCCACCAGTGGGCTCTGGATGGCGATGGCCTTGTCCAACAGGGCGAGGACTCGCTGCCCAGGTACGGCTTCCTCGGTAACCGGTCCGTCGAGGGCATCTGTCGCCATTATGTGAACTCCTTCGACCATCAGTTCCGACCGAGCCTCCATTCGATCAGCGAAGTGGACCTTGCGCCAGATCGTTGATCTGCAGAAAGTGGACGCTGAACAGTCACCGCCGTCGACCTGCTGGACGAAGCGATCATCGTCCGTTCGACGGCGAAGATGCGTCAGCTCAGGGTGAGGCGCCGCTCCTCGTCGAACCGGACCCGGCCGCTGGTCACCGCCACGTGCAGGCCGTACCGCAGCAGGCGGTCGATCTTCTCGGTGCGCCGCCGGTAGCCGAGGCGCTCCAGGCCGGCGCGCAGCAGCCGCTCCTCGTCGAGGCTCGGCACGCCCTGCAGGACGTGGACGAACGCGTTCGCCACCTCCTCGGGCGGCACCTCCTCGAACGCGCGGTCGTTGCTGAGCTGGGTGACCCGGTACGCCTGCCAGCTGCGCGGGTCCGTCCCCTCGGGCCACGCGTAGCGTCCGACCGTCGGGTGGTCGTACCACCGGCGGGCGTCGACGAGCGCGAGGACGGCGAGCCGCCGGTCCTCCCGGGTACGCAGGAAGCCGAACCGGGCCAGCGCCAAGCGGGCGAGGCGGTGCTGTTCGACCGGCCCCTCGACCGCGATGATCTCCCGCAGCGCCTCGCGGACCAGCCCGCGTACCCGTTGGTCGCTGGTGAGCAGGTCGAGGTCGCCCTGGTCGCCGAGCGGCGTCGGGGCGTACGGGACGAAGGGCCGGACCTCGACGGTGCCGGCAGCCACCGGCGACGCGGTCGTGACGGCGGGGCCCGGTGCGGTGACGAGGCTCGTCACCGGCGCCGGCGCGGACGGCTCGCCGTTCTCCTCCACGCCCGACTCCGGCGCGGCGGGCAGGCGCGGCGCCGGCACCTCGACCTCGTCGGGAGCCGCTAGGGGCTCGGGCTCGTCGGCGCGGGAGACGGCCTCGTCGACCCGGTCGAGCAGCGTCGCCCGGTCGCGGAGCCACGCCGGCAGCCAGAACCGGACCACCGCCGACCAGCCCATGATCTGCCGCAGCAGCGCCGGTGCCGAGTCCCGGTCGGCCACCGTGGGGCGGGCGCTCCACTCGGGGCCGTCCAGCATGACCGCCACCTGCCACCGCGGCGATCCGGGCCGGCGTACGGCGATGTCCACCGTGAAGTCGGACAGGCCGTGCGCGGTGCGCACCTCGTGACCGCGTTCGCGCAGCGCGTCGGCGACCTCGTCGCGGATGCGGTTGCGTCGCTCGGCCCGGTCGGTGGCCAGGTCACCCAGCCGGTCGGGGCCGGCCGCCGCCATCTCGCAGTATGCCCGCAGGTGCTGGGTGCCGACGGCGGAGGTGCGGGACAGGTCGATGTCGGACGGGTCGAACGAGGAGTAGAGCACGACCTGCCGGCGGGCCCGGGTGATCGCGACGTTGAGCCGCCGCTCGCCGCCGACCTGGCTGAGCGGGCCGAAATTCAGCGGGAGCTGCCCGGTCTCCGGGTTGGTGGAGAAGGCCAGCGAGAACAGGACGACGTCCCGCTCGTCACCCTGCACGTTCTCCAGGTTCTTCACGAAGATCGGTTCGGTGACGGCGCCGGAGAGGTGTTCCCGCACGATCGGGTCGCCGCTGTCCTCCAACAGGTTGAGGATGAGATCCCGCTGCTGGATGTTGAAGGTGACCACGCCGATCGACTGCCCGGCGGTGGCCGGGTCGTGCAGGCGTCGGGTGATGTCGGCCAGGACGGCCCGCGCCTCGACCTCGTTGGTTCGGGTCCCGCCGCGGTCGTACCGGCCGTCGACCCGTCGCCAGGTGATGCCGGCGGATCTGCTGGCGCCGGGTGACGGGAGGCTGGAGAGCTTGTTGTCGTAGTAGTAGCGGTTGGAGAACGCGATCAGCGACTCGTCGTGGCTGCGGTAGTGCCAGGACAGCCACCGCTGCGGCAGCCCGCACTCGACGGCTTCGCTGAGGATGCTCTCCAGGTCCTCCAGCACCGGCGCATCGCCGTCAGGGGCCTCGTCGACGGTGTGGCTGGCCTGCATGATGCTGCTCGGCGGCATCTGCCGGGAGTCGCCGACGATCACCGCGGCGCGGCCGCGTCCCATCGCGCCGACCGCCTCGGCGACCCGGATCTGCGACGCCTCGTCGAAGACGACCAGGTCGAACCGCCGGCTCCCCGGGGCCAGGAAGTTCGCCGCCGATGCGGGGCTGACCAGCACGCACGGCGTCAGCGCCAGGACGGCGTCCGGGTACAGCTCGAACAGCTCCCGGAAGGACCGGCCGCCGCGCTTGCGGCGCAGCTCGGCGGCGAAGTCGGCGAAGCGTCCGCGCCGGTCGGTAGGGCTGAAGGGGCGGCGGGCGACCAGCACCGACGGCAGGCGCTCGGGCAGTGCCGACCGCAGCTCGCCGGCGGCGGTCTCGAACTGGGCGATCTCGTCGTCGTGCAGCTCCGGGTCGAAGTACTGCAGGCCGCCGGCCCGCACCCGCTCGGCGAGGGAGGCGGTGGCGACGCCCCGCCGGTACGCCTCCTCGGCGAACTGCCCGGCCACCTCGGCGCGCAGCAGCTCGTCCCGGTAGTCGGTGAGGCCGGCGGAGGCGAGCACGTCGGCGTGGCCGAGCGCGGTCGCCCAGCGGCGCAGCGGAAAGAGCTCCTCGGTCCGTAGCTCGTGCAGCCAGGTCGCGCCGTCGCGCTGCCAGGCGTCGACCCAGTGCGCGCCGGCGGCCCAGAGGGCCAGTTCCGGCTCCCCGGACCGCAGCACCCCGCGCCAGGCCCGCCAGCGGGCGACGACCCGGTCGAGCAGGGCGGCGTCGACGTCGGTGACACCGCGCCGGAACAGCTCCCACGCCTGCGGGTGGCGGGCCAGCAGCGCCCGCCCGACGCGGGTCGCCTCGACCGACTCGGCGAGCCGCCGCGGCGCGTCCGGGTCGGTGGGCAGCCACCCGGGCAGGTGCAGGCCACCCAGCGCGCCCGCCTGCCGGTGCAGCGCCGCGGCCTGCGCCTGCGCGGCGACCAGCCGCCCGGTGGTCACCTCGATCTGCTCGGCGTCGAGCGTCACGCCGGCGACCAGGTGCACCGCCAGCCGGTCGACGACGGCCTGCCGCCGCTTGCGCTTGCCGAAGACCTTCTTCGCCGCCTCCTGCGCCTCGGCGTGCCAGGCGGCCAGCTCGGGGCGGGCGTACACGTCCGGTCGGAAGGTGGCCAGCTCGCCGGCGAAGCCCTGGTGGAAACCGGCCACCTCGGCCTGGAACCGGGTCACCGCCTCGTCCCAGCGCCGGTCGCCGGCCCGCGCGGTGGTCTCCCGGTCCGGCAGCATCCCGCGTACGGCGAGCCAGGCGCCGGCCAGCAGCTCGCCGACCGCCTCCGGGGTGGGCAGCGTCCGCAGCAGCGTGGACAGCTCGGGGTGGGCGGCGAGGTCGGCGCGGACGCGTTCCAGGTCGGCGGCGATCTCGGTGAGGGCCGCGCCGTGCAGCCCGTCGAGGGTGCGGCAACCGCTGAGCGACCAGGGGTGTTCGGGTCGGATCCGCGCGGAGCGGGCGGCGGCCGGGAACTCCCGCAGCGTCCGCTCCACGTGCGCCCGCGTCTCGTCGGGCGCGTGCAGGTAGCTCACCGGGATCGGCGCGACCGGCCCGTCCCCGTACGCGAGCACCTGTTCGTACGCCGACCAGAGCGACATTCCGACGGGGTTGGCGGCGTGGACCTGCGCCGGGTACTCGGCCAGCGGCGCGAGCCGCGTCCGGTAGGCGGTCTCGACGGCGGTCCAGGTGCCGCCGTCACCCGCGTCGTACTGGTCCAGGGCGTCGCGCAGCTGCTGGCGGATCGCGTTGAGGGACTGCTTGCGCCCGTGCAGGTCGAGCGCGAACGGCCCGAGGCCGACCTGCCGGAGCCGCCGCTTGACCACCTCCAACGCCGCCTGCTTCTCGGCGACGAAGAGCACGGACCGGCCGGCGGCGACCGCTCGGGCGATCATGTTGGTGATGGTCTGCGACTTGCCGGTGCCGGGCGGCCCTTCGAGCACGAAGGACTGGCCGCGCTCGGCCATCATGATGGCCTGCATCTGCGAGCCGTCGGCGGGGATGGGCAGGTGCAGTTCCGCCTCGTCGACGGCTTCCGCACCGTGGTCCTCCGGCCGCGCCGGGTCGTCGAACGTCGCCCCGGAGGACTCGACCAGGTGCCGGACGACCGGGTTCTCCAGGAACCGGGGCCAGTGCTCGCCGAGGTCCCGCCACATCTGGAAGGTGGAGAACTGCAGCAGCCGCAGGCTGGCGGTCTCGTCGATGCGGTAGTTCAGCCGGTTGTCGACCAGCCCGGCGTTGATCGCCGCGAGAGTCTTGGCCACGTCGATCCCGTGCTCGTCGCGGACCGGCTGTTCCAGCTCCGGGATCCGCACGCCGTGCTTGACCCGCAGCCACTCGATGAGGCAGTGGTTCGGGCTGGCCACCTCGGCGCCGTCGATGACCATCGCGTACGGGCGGCGGCCGGTGCCGCCCTCGATGCGCACCGGCAGCAGGAACAACGGGGCGTACGCCTCTCCCCCGGTCGCCCGGGGGTGCACGAGCGTGCCGATGGTCAGGTAGAGGTAGTTGCTGCCGGTCTCCTGCTCCATGGTGCGCGCCTCGCGCTGGATCGCCCGCATGGCGGTCTTGTAGCGCGCCTCGGTGACCGCGCCGTAGACCCGCCGGTCGGTGCGAAGTTCCCGGGTGAGGATGTCGGCGTCCAGGTCCTGCGCCCGGCGCGCGCCGGCCAGCTCGTGGACGTGGCTGATGTCGTCCTGCGGGATCACCTGCACCTGGCGGCCGTCGTGGATGAGGTCGTCGAGCAGGGCCAGGGCGCCGGCCGGCACGTGCAGGTCCAGGCCACGGCCCCGCTTGGGCAGGTTGAGCAGCGGATTGCGCAGGCTCAGGTCGAGCAGGGACTTGCGCCACTGCTGGATCCGCGCCGGCGACCCGTCGGAGGGCTGCGGCACCTCCTCGCCGTCGTCGGCGAGCTGGCGCAGCTTGGCGGCGGCGACCCCGGCCGGCAGGTCCAGGGACGCCTCGGTGGTCGGGTCGGTCGCCGGGGCGGCGTCGACCGGCGCGACCACCTCGTCGGTCGACGGCAGCGGCCGGATGCCGGAGCGGTGGGCCAGGTGGACGTCGACCACGCCCTGCAACCGGTGCCCCTCACCGCGGAAGTGGCCGAGCCCGACCCGTACCGCCTCGGTGAACGTCGCGGTCTGCGCGCCGGGCCCGATGCGGGTCAGCTCGACCGGCACGGCACGGCCGGAGTCCACCATCGAGATCAGCAGGTTCGTCTCGGTCACCGAGGCGGCGCTGAGCCGCTCCTCCTCCAGCAGGAAGCCGCCGAACGCGTGTCCCGTCGCGATGAAGACGAGCGGGTGCAGGCCGGCCGCCTCCAGGCAGGCGGCGTAGGTCACCGACAGGTCGAGGCAGTTGCCGAGCCGCCCGTCCAGCACCGCCGCCGTCGTCCGGACCTTCTGACCGCTGTTCTCGAACGACGCCGGCAGCGTCTGGTAGTGGATGTCGAGCCCGCGCAGCGCCTCGTAGACCGCGCCGGCGATGAGCGCCGCCCGCTCCGCGCCGTCCTGGTAGCCCTGCAACGACCCGGAGCCGGTACGCGCCAGCAGGAGCCGCGCCGCCGACCGCAGCACCGCCTCCACCGCCCGGGTGTTCGGCTGCACGAAGGCGGCCAGGCTGTCGTAGAGGGCCGGGCTGTTGAACCACTCGTTGTGCGCGAGCACGCGCGACGGGGCGTTGAGGCTCAGCGGCCTGCCGTTCGCCTCGACGGTCAGGCGGTAGTCGACCGGGAACGCCTCGTCCGTGCGGTGGAGCAGCGCGCGGTCGGGGGTGACGTCCCGGAAGTCGTCCCAGCCGGTGCTCGCCCCCGGGCGCAGCGGCCCGCCGAGGGTACGCGTCCACGGCTCGGTCATCGCGCCGTCGGGCCCGAGCAGATCCAGCGTCACCGTCACGTCCGTCAGTGGCTCGGCGCCACGGTTGGTCAGCGTGAGGTGCCGGACCAGCGGCACCCGGTTGTGCACCAGGGCGGCGTTGATCGCCGGCTGGACGAGCAACGCGACGGCGAGTTGGTCGTCGTCGGCGGTGAACTGCGCGAAGACGCTGTCGGACATGGGCGTTACTCCAGGTGGCGAGGCCGGGAAGCGCCCAGCCTAGCGGTCGGCCGGTCGGCGGCGACTCCCCCGGCCGATCTTGGCTGTCGTACCGCTCGGGCAGGAGGTGTGCGCCGTGTCTACCGCTCGGGGATGGAGACGCCGTCGGCGTCGAGCGGTGAGCCGTCCAGCGCGCGGTCGGTCTCGACCGCGGTCAGTCGTACGGCCACGTCCCCCTCGGAGGTCGGAAAGCGGTTGAACGTCAGCAGGACGAATCCCGACCGCTTGTTGCCCCGTACGGCGTTGTCGAGGGGTGTGGTGCCCACGCCCTCGACCAGCCACTGGTAGACCGGCTGCGCGTCCTCGTCCCGCCAGCCCTTCAACCGGGCCTGGTGAACCGCCAGGGTCAGCTTCTCGGCCAGGTACGCGGGGTCGCACACACTCACGATGGTCAGGTCGAGTTCGGCGAACCGGTGCCCCGCCCCGAACTGCCACTGGGCCCGCACCTCGCGGACGCCCGGGGTCAACGGACGCCCGAAGAACATCCAGTAGTAGGTGTCCATGACGGGCGCGTGGATCCTGAGCCAGCTCTCCCGGTCCTTCTCCAGCACGATCCAGGGTGAGGGGATCTCGCTGAACTCGTCGGTCCACACCACCTCGGGGATCTCCCACGCCTCCTGCCAGCACCGGACCCGGTCCCGATTGGCCAGGAACCTCGCGCGCAACTCGTCGTGCCGGCGGCGGCGTTCGAACATGCTCGATCACTCCCCGTAGTCCCAGTCGAGGCCCCAGATGCGGACGTTGCCCTGAAAGTCGCCGGTGACGACCGTGCTGAAGGAGCCGTCGACGCGTACCGCGTTCACCCGGACGAGGTGACCGTGCAGCGTGCGGACCCGGCGTCCCGATCGCAGGTCCCAGACGTCGACGGTCTGCTCGCCCGGGTCCCCCGCGACGGCGAACGTTCCGTCGCCGGACACCGCCACGGTGTCGATCCCGTAGACAGGGTGGTCGGGATCGTCGACGGCCCGCCCGTCGAACACCAGGTCTCCGGTCGCGGCGTTCCAGACGACGAAGCCCTGCTGACCGGCGATGGCGGCGAGGCGCCGGCCGCCGGTGAAGGACAGGGTGGCCGAGGAACTGTGCTTGACCCACTGGAGCTCGTACCGCGGGCGCCGGTCGCCCGGTCGCCACGCGGCCAGGCGGGTCATCCCGGCCATCAGCAGCACACCGGCGGCGAAGCGGATCTCCGTGTGCGCGTCGACGTGCGGAAAGGTCTGCACCGGCTGTCCGGTGTCCATCGACCGGACCTCGACCGTGTTCGTGTCGCCCGTGCGCAGGTGCACGGCGATCAGGCGGGACTCCGCGTCGGCCGTTACTCCGTCGATCGTGCCGGGCCCGGTGCGGACCGTCGCGACGCAGGCCGCGGCCTCCAGTGACCACACCGTCGCCAGGCCGTACCCGAAACCGACGGTCAGCAGGTCGCCGGAGAGGTCGAGCGTCGTCTCACCCTCATCGCGGGGCAACGCGCCGGCGACCCGGAACCGCGGCTCGAACGTCGCGGTGTCGTGGCAGGCGACCGAGCCGTCCGAGTAGCCGATGACCAGGTCACGCCCGCCCCTGGCGAAGCGCAGCGTCATGGCGGGGTTGCGGCGCTGGGTCACCGACCCGACCCGCTCGAGTGTCTCCAGGTCGAAGACCTCCACCTCGTCGACGTTGGCGGGGAAGGCGAACAGTCGCCCGTCCTCGCTGACGTCGTAGGTGCCGCGGGTGAGCATGATGTCGGTCAACTCCTGCTGCACCCAGACGCCGGCCAGCGCGGTGCGCCGCAGGTCCCGGCCGGCGGCTCGGGAGGCACGGCGCAGGCGAGGGTGCCGGTGGTAGCCGGGAATCGCCCTGGCCTCGCGGATCGCATCGGCCGCCAGCCGTCGCTCCCCGGACTCGATCAGCGCTTCGATACGGTCCATGACCTGCTCGAACGCGCTCTCCTCGTGGGCGAGGACACCGACCGGGCGGGGTGGGGCGTACGACCACGGGGCGAGATGTCCGCTGAGCGGCATGGGCAGCCGGGACAGCGCGGTCTGGTCGAGGGGAAAGCCCGCCGACTCGGCGACGACGGCGTAGCCGCAGTCGCCGCTGAACGCGGTGGCGTCGCGATGCGCACCCCGCTCCCAGTCCTTGCCGAAGGTGCGGACGCAGCGACGGTTGGCCAGTTCGAGGACCTGGAGGTCGCCGGTCCCGGGGTCGACCAGGGCCCAGCCCGCCCGGCCCGAGACCCCGAGCAGGTCGTAGCCCATCAGCCACGGGATCTCCCACCGTCGCGGCCCGTCCCAGACCCGCATGTCCACCGCCATCAGGGTGCGGAAGCCGCACCTCAGGACGGTGGAGCCGTCCGCTGCCACGGCCACCTTCTGGTCGTCGGGCCCCACCTCGTCGGGGGGTATCTCCAGGCCCCGCATCCGGGTGCGGCGCAGCGGCCACCACTGCTCCACCCGGTGGTCGACGCCCGAGTGGGCACGCCCCAGCGAGGCGGAGACGAACACCTCGGCGTCCGGGCCGAGGACCACCCGGGTGACCCTGCCCTCGTGGGGCCGGATGTCGGCCACTGTCTCCCAGGTGCCGACGCGAAGGACGAGGACGCGACCGTCGGCCGTGCCCACGGCCGCGAAGCCGCCCTCCGGGCTGAGTGCCACGGCCGTCCCGCCCTCCCACCGGCCGTCGAGCTCGGCGGCTCCGACGGCGAGACGCCACGCCTCGACCACGGCATCCTGGTAGCAGACGAGGACCCGGGAGCCGGCGTGGTCGATGGCGACGTCGACGGGTGGCACACCGGAGTCGGCGAGTTCCCCGACGACCCGGCCCGTGAAGGCGTCCCAGATCCGCACCCACCCCGACTCCTCCGCCACCACCACGTGCGTCGCGTCGTTGTCGCAGGCCATCGCCACGACTGTGCCGGGCGTGCGCCCGAACACCTCGAGGGTGCCCCTCGGCTCCAGCCGGGCGCAGCGTTCGCGCGCGGCCGCGATCTCGGGCGAGCCCGGATGCTTGCGGTCCGCCTCGGCCAGGTGGCGCGCGGCGGAGACACCGTCACCGCGTTCCAGGTGCACCATCGCGGCCAGGTGGTCCGCCTCCCAGGAGTCGCCGGTGGCGCGCAGCTCCGACAGCAGGGTCTCGTCGGTGATCACGCCGTTGCCCCACCTGATCAGCCCGTGGTTGTAGACGGCGCGGACGTTGTTCGGGTCGATCGCCTTGGCCCGCTCGAACAACTCGACCGCCCGGTCCCGTTCACCGAGGTCCCACAGCGACAACGCCTTGTTGGACAGGCCGTCGGCGCGCAGCGACGGCGGGACCCCGTCGGGGCGCGGGTAGGGGCTTCCGGCGCCGGCGGCGTACACCTCCAGGAGGACGGCCTCCGCCTGCGCGGTGTCGCCGACGCGGGACCGGGGATCGGGGTCGAGGCAGCCCGCCAGGAGGTCGCGCAGCGCCGGCGGGAGATCGTCGCGCAGCGCCGCCAGCGCGTCCGCACCCTCGTGGCCCCACTGCCAGAGCCGCCGCCCGTGCAGCACCTCGATCACCGTCAACGCCCAGGACCACATGTCGCTGGCCCGGCCGATCCGGCCCTGGGGGTCGACCTGTTCCGGGGAGCAGTACTGCGGGGTGAAGCCGCCGAGCGTCGCGTACCCGGTCTCGTCGTCACCCTGCGGGGGCGAGGAGACCGACGCCTTCGCCTTGGCCGTGCCGAAGTCGGTGACCCTCGCCGTCTCGCCGTCGTACATGACGTTCGAGGGCTTGACGTCCTGGTGCACCAGACCCGCCGCGTGGGCGTGCCCGATGCCGCGCAGCATCTGGATCCCCACGTCGAGGGCCCGCGGCAGGTCCCGGCACCGCCCCTCCCGGACCGCCGCGGTCAGGTCGCCGCCCGCGACCCACTCCGCGAAGATCACCGGGTACGCGCCGACGCGCTGCACGTAGTTGCAGCCGACCACGTTCGGGTGCGGGTCGAGATCGGTCCAGGCCTGCGCCTCCTGCGCGAGCAGGTCGAGGATGCCGGGCGCCGAGGCCAGGTCGGGGCGCGGCGTCTTCACCGCCAGGTCGACGCCCCAGGCGAGATGATGCGCGCGGTAGACGAAACCGGTGCCGCCGGTCTCGACCACCTCCTCGATGCGGAACGTGTCGAGGACGGTCTCCCCCGGCCGCCACCGGATGACCTGCCCCGCGTCCACGCCGCGGCCCTAGTCGACGAGCGCCACGTAGATCGGGCTGCCCAGCAGCGTGCCGTTCGGGCCCGGCTTCTCGGCCAGCCGCTTCGCGACGAACTCGACCCGTTGCGCCGGCCCCGGCAGAGCGGCCCCGATCTCCGCCAACGACTCGTGGAAACGCTCGTCGTCGAACTCGCCCGGGTCGGCTCGCAGTTCCCGTAGCTTGCGGAACAGGTACGGCGGGACGGATCCCACCGGTTCGGCGTCGCCGCCACCGACCACGTGCGACGCCGACCCGCCGAGGACGACGACCTGGTCGTCGAGCGTCCCCGCGAAGACCACGATGCCGGCGGTCGGGAAGACCTGCCAGCGCATCTCCAGGCAGGCCTGAAAGTAGGGGCGCTCCTCGTGCGCGGCGCCGATCTGGTCGGCGTCCTGCAGGTGCCGGATGACCTTCTCCAGCTTGTCGAGGTCATGGCGCTCGGGCAGCACCGCCTTGCGGCTGTAGCGGACGACCTTCAAGTCCACGGCAAGCTCGGTCTCGTGCTGCGCGGAGGAGGCGACCTGCGCGGCCAGGAGCCCGATCTTGAGATGCGACAGGTAGAGGTAGTACTTCAGGCTCAAGATGCACTCCGGTGACGGGGAGACGTCCGAAGGCCACCCTACGTGGCGCACGCTCGCGCCGCTTGCCCTCGATCGACGATGATCGGTGTCCGCGCGTCACATCGCGCGCGGCTCCCAACAGGGATCTGTTGGGCTACGGTGCCCCGGCACGGTCGTGGCGTGACAGCCAGATGGCCTACCGTGACCAATGTGGGCCTGGTTAGCGTCGGCCCATGGCCACCGACGATTGTTGGAAGCAGCTCACCCACGTCCACGAGATCGTGCGATATGCGGACGCTAAAGCGGGCCTGGTACTGACCCTCAACGGCCTGCTGATTGGCGTCATCGCGGTCCGCGTCCAGTCCGACGGGTTCCTCAGCGCCCATCCTGTACCGGCCGCCGCGCTCGTCCTGGCAGCGACATTCCTGGCCCTCAGCGTAGGGTTCGATCTCGCCGCCGTGATACCCCGGGTCACGGCTAGCGGGCAGCTGCCGTCACTACTGCACTTTGACCAGGTCGGCGGACGATTTGCCGGGGACCAGGAGGATTACGTCCAGGAGTTCACCGCCCTGATGGGCGACGACGGTCGGCTACGGCATGAGCTCGGCGGGCAGGTGTGGGCGAACAGCGTGGTAGCCCGGCGCAAGTATGCCTGTGTTCGCTGGAGCCTCTGGTTCCTCGGTGGTGCGCTTGGGGCTACCGTGGTGGCCGGTGTAACCGGCGCCCTCGGGGGATAGGGGTGCGCGGTGCCAAGCGGCGTCGGACAGTTGCAGCCTATCGCTACAGGCTGTAGAGCCAGCGCGGCGGCGCTCCCATCGGCGTGTGCTTCGCCACCTGCTTCAGTTCGCGATCACGTCACGCAACTCTTGCAGGGACCGCACCTGCATGCTGCGCCGGCCAGTTAGCACGAGCCCGCGGGAGCGCCATTGTTCAAGCACTCGGCCCAGAGTGCGCTGCGAAGTCAGAACCAAGCCGGCCAGGTCCTCCTGCGACAGCGGCAACTCAATGAGGATGCCGTCATCGACGCGGGTGCCGTACCGCTGACCGAGATGCAGCAGCAAAGCCGCCAGCCGCTGCGGCACGGTGCGAAAGGCGACCGCCGCCCGGTACTGGTCCGCCTCTCGCAGCCGCCCCGACACGACCCGCTGCATGAGTTCTGCAGCGTCGGGACTGGCCCGCAGGAACGCTCGGAACGGCACGGCAGGCAGGATCAGTGCCTCAATCGGGGTAAGCGCGGACAGAGTGGCGGATCGCGACCCACCATCCATGCCTGCCTGCTCTCCTACAAGGTCGCCGGCGTCCCGGATACCGAGGATCGCTTGACCACCCCGAAGGCCATTAGTGGAAACCTTGATACAGCCGTCCAGCAACACCAGGGCGAAGTCGGTCGGCTCACGCTCCCGGACGATGACCGCTTCGGACCGGTAGTCTCGTCGGCTGCCGATTCGGCGCAGCTCGAGACGGTGCCGGTCCGTCAATGCGTACCAGAAGGGCTCTCTGGGATGTCTAGACGCCACGGCCTCACTCCCCTTCTCCGGGCGACGCCGACAATGATAGACAGGCAGGCCATGTTGTTAGCAGGGCGAACTGTCGGCGTACCGAGGCCGGATGATTCGGTATCCGTACGCGTCCGAATGAGACAGCACGTAGGTCACTTGCCACCGAGTACAAGTCTCATTCGGGGCGCGGGGCGGGCCGTAGCCCGGCGACTGTCGGCTGGTAAACGTCAACTCTGCGAGGGTCTCTGCACCAGAGCTAGACACTGCTCGCAGAGTTGCATTGTTGTCCCTGGTCTCGGACATCCCATGGATGAAGGACCGGCGCTGTTTGGGATCGGTCGGGTCGACCACCCCAGCGGGATCGTAGGTGCGCAGCGCTGCTCTCCAGTCGCGGCTGTTGATCGCGGAAAACCAGCGGGCGAACATCTCCGCCACTCCTCGGCCCGCAGGCCGGTCGGCGACCGCGTCGTAGGCGACGACACCCACGGTCGGGATGACCGCGGGCGCCGCTCGATCGGAGGTGCGGAAATCTGAGCTGCCCGCAGGTCTCAGGGGCGCTGAGGACGCCCGTCCGTCGTCCGGGTTCGTGAGTCGTCCGAGCAGGTTCGCCCCGCACATCAACAGGGCGACGATCGCGATGACGATCCCGGCCGGCCGCCCCCAGCAACCGTTTCCGGCAATGGTCGATGGTGTGAGGGCCTGGGGGCGTGGCGGACCGGGAGGCCGTCGGAGCGGTCTCGTGGGGGTGCCGGTGCGTTGGGGCGGACCCACCCGAGTGGACCTGGACGGGGCCGGTCCACCGCCAGGTAGACCATTGGCCGACCGCCGTACCGCCGCATGCAGCGCCGGCAACCAGTCCGCCAGCCGAGGTCGGGCCTGCGGTTGCTGTGCCAGACTGCGCCGGGCCAGCGCGGCCAGTTCGGGAGAGACGGCAGCGAGCACCCCCGGGTCGCGGACCGCCTGATCGCGGGCGAACAAACGGATGGCGAGCAAGCCGAACTTGTACGCGTCCGAGGCAGTGGTTGCCAGTTCCTCGCCGCCGGGCACCTTCCAGTCCGGCGTCTCCGTCTGTTTGAGCAGGGAGCTGCCGTTCAGGCGCATCGAGTCGCAGTCGATAAAGAAGCATCTCGGCCGGTTGCCGACCCGGAACAAAAGGTTCCTCGGCGACAGGTCACCCACCATGATCGCGAGTTCGTGTAACCGTTGAATCGTCCCGGCCAGGTGAGCCAGGAGCAGCAGCCGCGTTCGGTCGTCGATCTGAATCGCCATCCGGGCCAGGTAGTCGTCCGGATTGAGCAGATACTGCAGCCCGGCGGGCCGATGGATGGCCGGCCCGTACCGCTGCGGCAGTCGAATGTCGAAGTCCGGGGGTATCCGTCGCATCAGGAAACCCCGGACCTGCCCAGCCTCGCAGACCACCCGAGCTGGCCAGGCCGTGTTCTCACACAGCCATCGGCCGGTCTCGGTGGGCAACCCGGGCACGAACATCACCATCCGCTGCAGTTGGTCGGCGTCGACTCCGGGCAGCGCACCGGCGTCGTACTCCTTGTAGACGACGGGCCATTCGTTGTTGACCTTAAGTCGTTCCGGAACGGCCCATACCCGTCCCTGGCCGCCCTTGCCGATCGCGGTCAGGGCGCCGAGGGCCGATCGCTCGATCCACGGGGATGGGTCGGCGCTCGTCACTGTTTAGCCTCCGGCCCTGCAGTCCAGACCGCGAGCAAGGTCCGGTCGTCGTCAAACGTCTCTCGGGAGAAGTCGAGGTGATATGCGAATTCCAGCGGCGGCTGCGGCCGGCCGAGCTGATCGGCGAGGTGACGGCCGACCAGTCCGGACCCGTCTCCCAGCGGGTCGCCGAACCCGTCGGTCCCCACCAGAAGCACATCGCCGGGAACGAGCGGACCGACCCGTGGGGTGACCTGTGGCACCCGGGGCAGTGCCGTCACAGTCGACCCGAGCACCTCGTCGTCGATCGAGAACTTCGCCTCGAGCAGGCAGCGGTACTCGCCGCCCCGCAGAACCCAGGCGCTGCTGTCCCCTACCTGGATTAGCGCCGCCTCCGCACCTTCGGCGGTCGGGCGGATCAGGCCGGTGACGAGCGTAGTGGCCAGTTCCCGCTCCGCCCGCGCCGGATCCGCCTCGGGCAACTTGAAGATCGTCCGGGCCTGCTCGGTCAGCTGCCACGCCGTCTGGCGCACCACGTTCTGCCAGTCCACGGCATCGATACCCGTGTCCAGATCGGCGACGATGGCGGCGACGGCGGCTCGGCATGCCGCCGTCGCACCAATGTGCGAGAAGGGCGCGGCGGATACCCCGTCCGCGATGGCGAGGACGATTGATCCCGTCGGCGCATGGTGGACGACCGCGGCGTCGTCCTGCCGCGGCGTCCCACGGAGTCGGTGGGCGTAGCCGCGGACCGACGCCAGCCGGACACAGAAGCGGTCCGTGGACCAACCGTCGGCCAGCGAGTCCGGGCGATAGGAGGGCCCGGCGGCCGGTCTCGGTTCGAAGTCTGCGATCGGCGTGCCGATCGGGTGCGCCCGCCACAACGGGCGCCGATGCTCCGGCAACGGACCGGCCGGCGTGGGCGCGGTCCGGTGCCCGCCGCCGTCTTCCTTCCCGCCGGCACCGGCTGCGCGCTCGTGCCCGTTTCGGACCCGGCCCCGGGCAGGGTGCCCGGGCAGCATGCCGGACCAATCAGATGACATCGACGGCCATCCGAAACCCGGCCGGCTGCTGAACGACCAGTTCCGGTTGAGCTGAATCCATGGAACGTCCGGACTCGACCATGCTGGTTGTCAGCGCCGTGCAGAACTGAGAGATCGCGGCGCCCACGTCGACGCCGGCGATCGCGACGAAGGCGTACTCCGGCTGAGTGGCCACCTCAAGAATTGTTTTGACCCCCGCATCCCCGATTCCAAAGGCGATGACGTTGGGCGCGGCGGCGATGACGGCCCGGTCCACGAGCTGCCGGTATACGTCGAGCCACTGATCGTCGCTAGGTTGGCCGTCGCTGAGGAGAAACACTGCAGGCCGGTGGACCGCGTATCCCTCCTTCTTCAGAGCCTTCACGTCCTGTGGGATGCGCTGCCGCAAGGCAAAGAACGCAGCCCGATAGTTGGTTCGTCCCCGGGCGCACAAGGTCGGCAGCTCGTTCTGCCGCCGCAGGTCGGCCAAGCGCAGCCGCTCCTTGACGTCGTCCGCGAACCCGAGGATGGAAAACCGGACCTTCGCTGCGGCCATGGGTTCGCCGAGCAGCGCCTCGTGCAGCGATGCGAGCCCCCTGTTCAGCTCGTCCACGTACGGGCTCATCGAGCCCGACTCGTCCGCCAGTACGTACACGGGGAGTAGGTTTCCCCTGCTTCCAGTCATGCCAGCATTGCCTCCTCCGGACCGAGTTCCGGGCTAGTGGACGGTTGTCAGATGACCTCGTGAGCGAGACGGAACCCGGCCGGGGGATCCATGGCGAGCTCGGGGCGCCCCTCTATGAGAGACCTGCCCGTGGCAAGGATGTTCCGACCCAACGACTGCCAGTACCGCTGGATCGCGATACGAGCGTCCAAGTCCTGCGGGGCGACATGGCCGGATTGCGGGCGGGTGGCGACCTCGGCGATCAGGCGCGCCGGTGCCGGGCCGAAGCCGCACGCCACGATGTTGGGCACCCATCGATGCGTCTCCGGATCGACCAACCGCCGGTACGGCACACCCCACTCCTCACCCTCGCCGGGGCTGCTGCCACTGAGCACGTGCACGAGCGGCTGCAGGACCTGGTAGCCCTGGGTCTTGAGTGTTTCCATGTCAGGGCCGATCCGGTCGAGGAGGGCCTCGAACGCGTTGGCGTAACTCACGGGCCCCCGGGCCGCGAACCACGGAGATGGGCTGCCCTGCACCACGGTCTCCATCGGCAGCCGGGTTGCCACGTGGTCGGCGAACCCGAGTACCGACAGCATGACGGCCGGCGCCACGTCGGCCGCCTTCATCAACTCCTCGTGCAGGGCACGCGCGCCGTCGCTGAGATCGGGGATGTACGGGCCCATCTCCGTGGACTCGTCGATCAGCAGGTACACCGGCTGAACACCGTCGGCCGGCTTCCAGACCCGCGTCGTCGGGTCCTGCTCGAAAACGATGGCCGGTTGCCTGCCGGGCGGATCGGTCGACGGTTGCGAAGCCGGCCCGCCCAGCACTGGTGGCTCCGACCAAGTCGTCGCCGCCGCGACCGGTGCCTTCGCCGGTACTCCGCCGATCCGGCTGACGATGTCCGGCAGCATGGGCTCGATGTCGGCGGCGTGCAGCACGTCCTTCTCCACCAGGAACCGGAACAGGTCCACGGTCTTCTGGTTGTGCGCGTCCTGCCGTTCCAGCATCGCCTGCTCGTGCGCCATCAGAAGGTTCAGCGCCTGCTCCGTGTCCTGTGGGTTCCGGGCGACGTACCACACCACCATCTGCCGGACGGACATCTCGTCCGGCCCCAGCGCGGCCCGCTCACGCTCGTCCGCCTCTAGTCGGGCACGTTGCTGCATCCGTTCCAGCTCGCCCCGCTGCAGGGCTTCCTGCAGGTCGACCGCGTGCCGTCCCTCGTTGACCCGGAGGGTTCGCCGAGCTCGCGCAACCTCCTGCAGGTGCCGGCTGGCATTCTCGTCGGGCAGGAGGCGCGGCGCGACGTCGAAGATCGTGAGGCCTTCCGGTAACAGAACCTCCCCGGCGTACGCTCGACGGATCGCCTCCTCCGCCTCTGTCGACTGTTCGATTTCGAACTGCCGCGTGATCCTGCGAAATCGGTGCCGCAGGTGCCCGTAGACGAGCGGCAACGCGTCCCCGACGTTGCGCCGGACGATCTCCACCGGGTCGTGTACCCGGAAGCCCACGTCGACGGTCGCCACGAAGAACCAGTGGTCCCCACGCGCCGGTAATGGCGTGCTGCGCAGCTCCGCGGTCCGCCGGTGGTCGCTCATATCGACGTTGTAACGGAATCGGTAGGGCGAGCGGACCTGCTCGGACCAGCTCAGCGGACGGCCGGCGTCGAGCAGTACGAGCCGGCGGTCCGCGGTGGCGTAGACGCAGGCCTCATTGGGTGGAGTCGCGCGGACACGGTTGAAGAGCCCGCGCTGGACCGGCTCGGTACGGAGGATGAGGGGAAGCGGCTGATTCACGGGGCACCGTTCCTTGAAATCAATTCGGCCTCGACCGCGTACGCCGTGAGGGGTGTGGGGCGGAGGTTATCGACGGCCCGCCAGCTGGCCGCGTGCCGCTGGATCATCTTTCGGATCCGCTCGCCATGTGCAGCGGTATCTCGGATGAGACGGCACAGCGAGGTCCGGACGCCCTCGTCGGCCTCCGCCAGGGCAGCCCAGGCGGCGATGGTTCGCTCGACCTGGCGGCTGAACGTTCCGGAGCGCAGCACATGAAGCCACATGCCGACCAGGCCCGGACGCAGCTCCCGTCGCTGGTCGGCGAGGATGAGTAGCGTCGGCCAGGTGACCGGTCCACGGACCGCGCCGTCCGGTCCCGCCGGGGTTACGTCCGTCGTCAGCGACTGAGCGAGCCGGAGAAAGACGAACTGCCCAACCAGCGACCGGCGCCGGTCATTGGTCCAGCTGAAGACCCTTTCTAGAACCAGCGGAGCATTGCCGTGCTCGTCCTGCATGATCAGGTCGGCCAGCCCGTCACTGATGCCCTTCGCGATGTCACGGTGGTCGATAGCGGCCAGCCGATCCAGCGCCGCCAGCGCCTGCGGAACACCCTGCGGACCCAAGCTCACTCCGTGCACCCGCGCGGCCGTGGCCTGACCCATGGGCTGGTTCCGGTCGGCAAACAGGGCGTTGACCACAGCCTCCACCAAGGGACGGAGCCGGCTGTCTGCTGCCGGCACCCGCAGTGCGTATGCCACCACCTCGCCGTTGCGCCATTGATTTGGATCCACCGCCATGCGGTGCAGGACTTGTGTATTGACGAAGTCGAACGCGTACCGCGAGAGCATGCCCAGCGCCGTACCGGCCCAGGTGTGCACCTCCTCGTTGACGTCGCTCGTGAGATCGCGCAGCCAGTCGAGCAACTCGCGATGGATCTGAAACTCGCGCCACACGTGGTTGAGCACCAGGCCGGGGTAATCGTCCGCTGCGTACTCCATCGATTCGATGGTGACCGGCCCCCAGTCACCGCGCACGTTCATCGGTCGGATGTGCGCCCGGAGCAACCGAAGCAGTTCTCGGCGATTGCGGCCGAACGGGTTTCGCCAGGGCCGCAGCGGCACCGGGTCGTCCCCAGCGAATCCGGCGGCCGGCCCGTCGAGGCGAGCGGCCAGGAGATCGGCTGCCCGCACCACGCTCTCGTACGACAGCCCGTTGAGTACGGCGAGCGCGATGGCCAGGCAGCGGGTGGCCACGTCCGGCAGCCCGCCGAACCAGATATCGAAGTCCTCGGTGTGGCGTTCGGCCATTCGTCGCCGGACCCGGTCGAGGTCCAGGACGGTGCCGCTGAGTTCCTGGCTGATCACCACCGCCAGGACGGCGGCCTCCTTGCACGACACGCTGCCGGCGAAGAGTTCCCTTACATACGTGCTCAACGAATCGCCGGCAAGCAGCCGCTTGCACAGTTCGTCGTCGTTGCCGAGCCGCCAGGTGAGATGGCTGGCCAGGATGGCGGTGTGCGGCTGCGCTCGGCCCAGCGGGACGACGTACTCCCGAACGTCCTCGTCGCCCAGTGCCGCCTCGGTACTGATTGTCAGCACAAGCCGAGCGTCGATGCGTTCCAGGGCAGCGTCGAGTTGTTGGAGCATCCAGCCTCGCACGTCGTCCCAGCCGACCGGCTCGCAGAGCACGAACCCGGCTCCCCGGGGCAGGGGCTGGTCGCTGCGCGCGTCCTGCTCCAGCCACGACGCGAAGCTGCGCAGGTCGACGTTGCGGTCGAGGTTGTAGATGCGACGGTCCGAAGGGGACTGCAGAAGTCGGATCGCAGCGGCGGTCTTGCCCTGGTGCGGGTCTGCCCGCAGGACAACCAGCCGCCTCTCGTTCAGGACTCCGCGCGTCCGGTCCCACTGTTCGGGAGGCACGAACGCGTACCGGACCGGGTCGCTGAGCTGCGTGCCCAACCGCTGCAAAGGTGCCGGCTCCCGACCGCCGAGCGTCATCACCAGCTTGTCCCCACCGACCATGTCGCCGCCGATGAGCATCCGCGACGCCTGGCGCAACCGCTCGTGCCGCTGCCGACCGTCCAGCTCGTCGGGTGGCATTAGATCGCGGTCCTGGGCCTCCAGCCGCGTGCGATCCATCGAGGGCGACTCACCCTTCGGCGCCTCCGCTCCCGCCCCGCCGGGCGGGGGTGCTTCCACGGGAGCGGCGGGCGGAGACCCGTCGGCCGCCGCTCCCGGTGAGGCAGGGCCAGGGATGGACGGCCCGGCCGCCGCCGGTGCCGGGGTGGACTGAGCGGGCGCGGTCAACGGTGCTCCCCTCCGTACACAATCTTGCCGCCAGCGACCTGGTCTCCTTCGACGGTGACGTTGCCGTGGAAGACAAACCCTCCCCCGCCCGACTGCGACCGGCCCGATCCCGGCCCGATAGGCCCTGGTTGCGCCGCCGGATCCTGCGACGCCGGGCCGGTCGCATCAATGCCGGGCGGGTACGGGTGGCCGGGCAGCTGTATCCATGCCCGCTCCAGAAGTTCCTTGGCCTCGATGAGAACAGGGCCGAACGAGGCAGGCTCGATCTGCCGGAAGCCGTGCCGGACAACGCTGCGGTAGATCTCGTCGGAGACGATGAGGGCCATCGGCGAGCGAGTTGCGGCAGCGAGCGCCGCGCGCAGCTGCGGAGCATCCACCAGCCGGCTCGCAGTATTGATCGCCTCGCTCACCCATCCGTCGGCGTCCTGCTGGCAGTTGCCCTGGTGCAGGGCGACCCGCATGCGGAGCTGGTGTTCGGCTGTGTAGATGCGCGCCTTCTCTCGCAGAGCGTCGTCCAAGGCCCTGACGAACGCACCGGCCAGGACAACCGAGTTGGCAGTCGTCGGCACGAGCAAGAGGATCCCGTCGCCCCGGTCGAGCCTGACCACCGTGTCCCAGTCGATGTGCACGTCCTCGAAAGCGGTTCGGACCACTTCGTACATGGCCCTGCGTAGGGACTGCTGCACCGGCACGACACGGCGGCCGAACCCCTCGATGTCGACGACCAAGATGAAGTGGAAGGTCGGATAGGGCATGGAGCAGCCTCCGGGATAAGTAGCGGGCCTCAAGAGGACTGTGCGAGTCGAGCACCCATGAGAGAAGGCCATTTGGCGGGGACGACGGAAGTTCAGCTGTGCCGAATGGATGGGCCAGAACGCAGAATTGGAGAGTGACAATCGCCTCCATCACCTACATTCGATGCTTACCTTAAGTGCAACCGCGGTCACTATCCAGCCCGCGACCCGACAGTCGGCGACTTAGAGCTACACGACCATCACGCCATGCACGATCGGTGGGAGCAGACGTCGACTAAAAAGATCATGTCCGCCCCGACTGGTCGTCCGCGCCCGGATGGTGCTGCAAACCAGGTGCAGGCCGGAGGCCGGACCCAGACTGCGAGCAGCGCCAGATCCCCCGGCACCCTCTCGGACAGCTGAACGGGTCGTGAGGGAACTCAAACCATCGACAAGACCAGCTATCGACAAGTAGCCCCGGCTACCTGAGGGCCCAGGAGCCGGCGTCTTGACACCGCGTCCGATGACCGCCCAATGCCCATCCGGAACCGCGATCGCGAGCCTCTCTCCATCCCTGAGATCTTACAAATGGAGCGCGTCGATCGGATCGCCGACATCCTCTACGGGGTTGCCGTCGCCGAAGGCCCCATCGGCTTCGGCCCGCCTGGAAAGCGTGTCGGCCTCCAGCCGATCTTCCTGAGCCAGCCACTCCCCCAGGTATCGCAGCGGGCCGCCGAACGAGTCGAGCCGATCTGGAGCGCGCTCTTGGTCGGCAAGGACGCCGGCCGGCCACACGAAGGCTTCTACGCTCTCGCCCGCAGGCTGCGCTATGAGTACAAGAACCTCGACGACGAGGTGCTGTGGCAGAAGGAGCGCGACGATGCAACACCGCCGCGCGCTGACCCCAGCTGCGTCAGCACGCGGCGGCAGACGCCAGGAACGGGCTGGGCTGTCCGCTCCACGATACGTGCAGCGCCTCCCGTGCGCGCGTACTCGCCACGAACAGCAGGCACCGCTCCCGGAGCAGGTCGCTCTCGTGCTGCACCGGATCCACCTCGGCCGGCGTGACCTCCTTCGCGAACGGCACCGACCGCGCCGTGACACCGACCACCGCCACGCACCGGAACTCCAGCCCTTTCATCGCGTGCATGGTGGCGAGCCGCACCCTTTGGACGTCCGCCCCGGGCTGATCCCGCACCCGCACAGAAGGAATCCCGACGGCAGTCAACTCCTCCTGCACGTCGCCCAGAGTGGTGTTGAACCGGGCGCACACCGCGATCTCACTCGCCGCCACACCCTGCTCCAACCACTCCCCCACCCGCTCCACGAGTGCCGCGATCTCGGCCTGGCTCGTCGGGTACCCGGCGGCGTGCGGCCGCCTGCCGTGCAGCAGTGACCGGTAGCCGGCGAGGCTGTCGTCCCCGTCACCGCCGAGGTCCTCGATCCGCGACCCGACGAGCACACCGGTCGACCAGGACAGGATCTCCTCGGTGCTGCGGTAGTTGACCCGCAGTCGGCTGCTGCGCCCGGCGACGGAGATGCCGAGAGCGTTCAGCGAGACACGAGAGTCGTAGATCCGCTGGTGCGGGTCGCCGGTGATGAAGAGGTCATCTGGGCCGGGCGCCACGGCGGCCCGCAGCACCCGCCACTGCGCGGGGTGCAGGTCCTGCGCCTCGTCGACCACGACGTGGTCGTACCCGTGGTCGACGAGGTCGGCGCCACTGAGCAGCTGTGCCGCCCGCGCGCAGATCTGCAGGTGGGTGGCGGTGCCGGCGGCCGACAGCTCCTTCTGGAACACGTCCACGGCGTCCCACACTCGGTCGCGCTGACGCGGGCCGAGCGCCGACCCTCTCCCGCGCCGGCTGGCCGCACGGTACTCCTCGCGGCTCTGCACGTTGTGGGCGAGGACGACGTGCCGGAACTCCTGGGCGAGGAACTGCTCAGTCCAGGGCAGGTTCAATCTTCGGCACAGCCGCCGCCAGACCTGCCGCTCGTCCACGTCACCGATCGGGGTTGGCACCCGCCCGGCGAGGGCTCGCACGGCTCGGTGCGCGAGGGCGTTCACCGTGGTCACCTCCACCCGCGCCAGCTGCTCCTCGTGGTCGAGGAGCAGCGCCAGGTTCTCCCGCAGGGTCGCGGCCAGGGCATTCGTGTACGTGGTGAGCAGCACCCGGCTGTCGGGCGTACGGGAAAGCAGGTGCTTGACCCGGTGCAGCGCCACCACCGTCTTGCCGGTGCCCGGCCCACCGGTCACCTGGGCCGGCCCGTTGTAGGAGATCCGGTACGCGACGCGCCGCTGCGACGGGTGCAGGAACACCCGCCAGGCGGCGAAGGGCTTGTCGAGAATCTCGGCGAGCTCGTCCGGGTTGGTGACCAGGGTGATCCGGCTGCGGGTGTTGGCGATCGCGATCTCGAGGCTGTCGCTCGGCTCCGGCGTCGCGTCGGCCGGGCAGCGCTCGACGACGACGTCGCGGTAGACCTCGTCCGGCGTGAAGCCCTCGGCGAGGTACTGCAGCACCTCGAACTGATCCTCGGGCAGCAGCGTGCCGAACGCCTCCAGTTGCCGCTTGTCGATGATCGTGCGTACCGCCCGCAGCACCTGGTCGTCGACACCGAGATCGCGCAGCACGGTGTCGGAGTGGCGGGCGAACAGCAGGGTCGGCGCCTGCGCTGCGGCCTTCTCCAGCGCCGGGGTGAGCTGTTCGAGGGCGACGACGTTGCGGACCTCCAGCGCCCGGGTCGCCGTGTTCACCGTGTAAAGCCGCTTCGCGGCCCAGACGTACGCGTCGTCGTGCGACACGACGTTGAGCAGCAGGAACGTGTCGCTGCCGTCGTCGGGCGCCAGCACCACCCCGCGCCAGAAGTCGGTGATCCGGATGGTCCGCATCCGCGGGTCCCGCGCGTTGTTCACCGACTCCAGGTGCAGGCCCTTGTCGGCATGCAGCTCGGCGATGCTGAGCTGCTGAAACTTCTCCATCGCCTTGCGTACGCCGGCCTTGACCGGCTTCTCCAGGACGTCGTAGCTCTGCCAGAAGCTGTTGGCGAAGGCGAGCTGCGGCACGGCGCGGACCTCCTGCGTCGCGGTCGAGGGGCAGGGAGGACACTACCGGTCGTGTCCGTCCAGCACTTATGGCGTCCAGGGTCCGCAGCGCGCCCACCTCATGGTGGCCGGGTTCGGTGGGGCTTGAAGCATTGGGCCCAGAGAATGTTGTGCTGGTCCACCGGGAGAGGCGTCAGCCCAACAACGGACAGCGCCAGAGCCCGTCACGTCATTTCGGCTGCCTGCCCCAGACGTGCCAGGCGAACAGGTCCCTGCCAGACGCTAGGTGGTCAAACCGTTCAATCTCCTGGGCGACATGGATGATTTGCTCAACGAAGCCCTCGTGTGCGCCGGTGTCGGGATCCTCTGCGGTACCTCTGACGTACAGGATGATGAATGTCGCCGGACGCCCATCGGCCTTCGGGCGGATCACGCGCCCCATGCGCTGAATCATCTGAAGCTTGCTTCGGCTTCCCGCGACGATGACACCGACATCCGCCTGTGGGACGTCGATCCCTTCGTCCAAGAGTCGAGGCGCGGCCAACACCTTTGCCTGCCCGTCCCTGAACGCCGCCAACCGCTGCTTGCGTTCCAGGGCGTTCATGCCGCTGGTGATCTCCATCGCCTGCACACCGCTGGCCCGCAGCACCGCCGCCGCGTCTTCCGCGCCCCGCATGGTTTGGCCGAACACAAGTCCCCGGTCCGCGGTGGCCAAGACCGGCGCCAAGAAGGCAAGCGCTTCCTGCTTGTTCCGGCTCTCGGCCAGAACCTCGCGCCGCTTGTTGAAGGCGTTGAGGTACTTGCGGGCATCCCAGGCCGCACGCGAGTCCCCTTCACCGCCAGCGCTGATGTGGTTGACCATCGCCATGAACTCACCGAACGGTTCCGCCGGACAGCCGTGGTCGACGATCAGGCGGCGCCGGAGACTTCTCACGCGATCGTCGTACTCGTCATGAGCCTTCTGTTCGTCTGGAGTGAAGTCGACTCCCACGAAGGCGACACGGAAGGGCGCCAAGATCTCGTCGGCCAGCCCGCGATCGTAGCTGCAGTCGGCTACCACGCCGCCGAAGAAGGGTTCGAGGTGGTCGATCAAGCCATTGTCAGGGCGCTCGTACGTCGCGGTCAGCCCGAGCCGGGCGCCAAAGCCCCGCTCCAGAGCTCGCGCGAAGTGCGGCGACCCATAGCGGTGTACCTCGTCGGCGACCAGCAGCCCCGGCGCGCCCAGCGGCAGCATCTGGTATCTGGCCGCGGAGTTCACGATGGCGATCACGATGGGATGGTCGTCGAGCCCGTCCTCATGGCCGTCCCCGTGTCGACCCACGAGAACACCGTGAAGATCACGTTGCAACACGTCATACCACTGGTCGAGCAGCTCACGACTGGGCACGAGCACCAACACCCTCTCGCCCGCATCCACCGCGGCCGCAGCTGCCAGCACACCGACGGTTGTCTTCCCCGTCCCGGTGACTGCCTCCACGACGCCTTGCCGGTTGTGAGCTCGCCATGCGGCCAACGCCTCAATCTGCCAGGCTCGCGGCTCCTTGCCGACGTAACACCGGGGCAGCGCTGGCGGCACGGCGGCAGGAACCGCTCCCCCGTGCCATGATGCGGCTGCAGTGAGTCGCCAACGCGGCGGTGTGGCGCCGTCATGATCGAAGGTCGCTGTGTTAGCGTACAACGTCCGGTTTACGTCGGTCGTGGTCAGCCCGTGCAGACCCATGCGCTGCAGCCCAGCGAGCAGTTGCCGCTTGTTCTGACCTGGCATCGCCGCCAGCAACTGCCATAGTGGCACCCACAAGGGTCCCGGCTGCATCTACCTCTCCCTGTCTACCCCAAGACTGTGCCGACCTCGCCGGCGATCTGCCAAGCACCTTGCGTCGCGGCTAGGCGGTCGCCAAGTTGTCCGAAGGAGCCATCTGGGCCACCTGGTAGAACCAGTGGAGATGGTCGAGCAGCGCCTCGCGGGCGTCGGCGTCCGCGAGGACCGCCAAGGGGAAACCTGGACGTAGGGCGATCTTGGCGGCGGCGATGTCGACGCCCGGCAGCTGGTTAAAGCGCTGGCGCAGCTCCTCCCGCAGGGTGACGTCGTCGAACGGCGGGCGGACGCTCAGGTGCTGGAACACCACCTCGAACTTGCCGCTCGGATAGATCGCGGCCGGCCAGACGTTGCCCAGTTCGTGCTCCTTGCCCCGGGCCATGAGAAAACAAGAGGTTTCCCCGCCGGTGCCGTAGAGCAGGGTGCCGCCCATCGAGATCCAGGCTTCCAGTACGACGAGCGTGGCGGTGGCGACGGCCGAACCCTGCAGAGCGGTCACCTGTTCGATGAACCGCTCGCTGTAGGTGCGGTCGTCGCTGGAGCGCGGCCCAGGCAGCCGCTCGGGTAGGTCCTCCGGCGTGAGGCCGGCGAGCTGCGCCAGCTCCTCGGTGCCGATGCGCTGCGCCTGATCGGCGCGGCCGTACTGGTCGAACTCCACGCCCTCGGCGCACAGGATGTCCCGTGGGTCGTCCGTGCGGTTCGGGTCGAGCCAACGGAAGTTCGGCGAGACGGTGCCCTCGACCTGCAACACGCGGTGGGCGTTCGGGGCCGGGTGAGTCGCGAGCCGGGCACCGACCGGCACCGGGTGGCTGCCGATCAGCGCGGCCAGGTCGCCGTACGTGGTCCAGGAGCCGGCCGGCATCTCGGCGAGAGCCTTGGTCATCACCTCCCACGGCTCTTCCGACTGCTCAGCCGCCTGCTCCGTCGGGCCCGGCCAGATGGAGATGATGCGCTCCGCGAGGGCGTCGGCGCGGGCGTGGATCTCGGGGCGCCCCCACCGATCCTGCGCGGCGATTTTCTGGTTGAGCACGATCCCGCTCTGCTTCAACTTGACGCGCTTCACCGGGAAGGCGTCGTTGCCCAGCTCCGAGTTGTAGCCGCTGAGGGTCAGGTTCCCCAGCGTGTGGACCAGGGCCTCGTGCGCCTCGCGGAAGTTCTCCTCCGGTCCGAGGTCGGCGGCAAGCATCTGGCGCCACTCCGTCGTGGGGGTCTGCGGCAGCACGTGCTCGATGGTCGCCTTGTCCAGCGCGACGGGCTCCTTGCTGCCGTACGACTCCTCCAGCCACTGGAGGATCAGCTTGCGTTGGTGTGCGCGGCCGTTGAGGTAGAACGGGATGGAGCGGACCGCAGCCCGCACGCTGGCGTCGTTTGAGAAGTACTTACGCCCCGTCGAAAGGTAGGTCCGTACCGCCTCGTCCACCGGCAAGTCCCCGCCCATTTCGGTGACCACGGCGAGCAGAATTCGATTGAGGTTGTTGGTGGGACGACCGGTCAGCAGGCGTCGGACGAAGAAGCTTTCCACGTACAGCATCGCTGCGGCGATCTGCTCCGAGGTTGCGCTGCCCTGCTGGCGGCGGTCGAGCAGATGCAGCAGCAGGGGGTAGACGGTGGTCGTGCCCCAGGCGCTCAGTCGCTCCAGTCGCCGCCGTACGCCCGGGTCCTGCTCCTCGCCGGGGTGGAGGATGACCCGGAGCAGCGCGCCGAGGCGGCTGAACCGCTGCACCTCCGCCTCGATCTCCTCCTCCGACCGCAGCCGGTTCAGCCGGGCCTGCTGGGCCGAGTAGACGTCGGTCTGCTTGACCCGCGGGTCACGGTGGACCAGGTCGAGCCAGAAGAGCAGGACCAGCTCGTCCGACGACAACTGCTTCTGCAGCGGCAGCCACAGGGACGAGTAGACAGCCTCGCCCCGGGTGGGCAGCCGCATAAACAGGTAGTTGCGCAGCAGGTCGGCCTGGGTGAGCCGGAGGCCGGTGTTGTTGAGCGACTCGAAGATCCGGTACACGTTGTCGCCGGCCTGGGCGGTGACCGACACCAGGGCCAGGCCGGAGATGACGGCGTTCTCGATGCGTTCGATGTCGAGCGGGTCGTCCGGATCGTCGGCGGCGGCCAACTGCGCGACGAAGAACCGGTACGCCGCGCCCACCGGGTCGGCGCCCCCGGCCTGCGGGGTGGAGTCCAGGCAGGCCAGGTAGGCGTCCCGGTCGGCCTGCGTGGGGACCAGCTTCAACCGCTGCGGCTCCGACTTCCACGGGTTGACCAGGTACTGCTGGTTGAGCCGCTCGCGGTGCACAGGGCCCTCGTGCTGCGCGCGGTGGTCGCGGATGGCGCAGAGCAGGATGGTCAGGGTGGTGAGGCGCTGCTGCCCGTCCACTACCAGATACTCGGCCACGCCGGTCGGCCCATTGTTGGGGCTTGGGGCCAGCACGAGGGAGCCGATGAAGTGTGTCGTCTTCGGGTCATGGGTCCGGTCGTCGGCCAGCTTCAGGATGTCGTCCCAGAGGCGCTGCAACTGCAACGTCGTCCACGAGTATGTGCGCTGGTAGAGCGGCACCTGGTACTGCTTCGCGCCCTCCAGCAATTCCTGCAGCGTCGTCTCGCGTGCCGCAACCACACCCGGTCCCCCGTCTACTTTGGCGCCTGAGCTGGAAAGACAACCAGATCAACAACGGACGGAGCAACCTACGAAAGGCCCAAAGCGCCGCCACACCATCTGCTTGCCTGTCGGCTTCCCGACAGGCAACTATCCGCCGTCGACGGAGGGATCGGCACGACGGGCCCAACTCCTCCTTCCGGTCGGGGTACAACGCCCTGATCAACCCTTGCGGTGCCACCCTGTGATGGCGACGATCAAGACTGGGCACTCGGTGCCCCTCCTCCTCCAGACCTATTCGACCGCGACGCCTCGGAGGGTGACATCATCAGCAGAGGGTCGATCGGTGATTGGTACGCCGACGCGGAGATGCGAGGCTCATCGGACCCCGGCCACGATTGGGAGAACGACGATATCCCGGATCGCACACCCGACTCCTGGCTCGACGGCCTGGGAATCGCGTCGCCTGCGCACTCGCCAGGCGGAGGCGAAGCGCGGCGGTCCGGGACGGATGGAGCCCCGCACCGTCCGGGAACGTCCTGTCAGTGCATGCCCTGCAAGGCTCGATTTGGCAACGTGGCCGGCGAAGCTGGCGTATCCCTGGCCGCAGCCGCACGCAAGCTGCTGAGCACGATGCCGGGCGCGAAGGACAGCACCTTGGCCCGCCATCTGCGGCGCTCGGGTTGGCCGGATATCACGGCAGACCAGGTCGGACGGGTGCTGCAGGGCTTGAACCGTCGACAGCCACAGCAGCGTCCGGCCCCGGCCAAGAAGAACCCGCTGAGGTCTCAGCGCCTCGCGGACGCGGCGAAGGCAGCTCAGGGCAAGCACCCGAGGTTGGGCATTCGAAAGGTGACGCAGAAGCTCCGGAAGACCGGCTGGCCCGCCGTGACCGAGGATGAGGTGCGCGCCGCGCTTGCTGCACCGCCTCGCCCCGCAAGCCTCACTCCGTTGATCCCCGCCCGGCCGCTGCCCACCCCACGGACTCGCCCGGACGCCTGCCCGGCGTGCGGAGTGGTCGTGGGGTCTTTGGGTTTCTGCCGCTGTTCCTGAAGCGCCGCGGTCAACCAGCAGGACACGAGGGCACCCGTCGCCCCATTGACACCCTCACATCCCTCGATCACCCTGGGTGTTCTGACCCATGCGGTACGTCAGCACCGGGGGTGGGCGTGGACATCGAGTCGCTCGTACGATCACTCAGCCAAAGGTCCAGACTGGTCGTCGACTCCTCCCTTAACATTGTCGACGCCGTCGAGAAGTACGCCAAGGACGCAGCCGCGAAGAACGACGCGTACCGGTACGGCAAGGCTCCCGTGCCCGTGACGATCGGCCCGACGGTGGAAACCAGTCCGGCGCACGTGCTGCACGAGCTCGGGGTGGCGACCACGCTGTTGACCGCGTCTCCGTTGGCGCAGGTGGCCCGGCACTGGGCGCACGTCCGTTACTGCGCGACGCTGACCCGGCGACGCGGCACACTCGGGCTCACTCCGTCAGCCCAGAACCTCGTGTACCACCACAAGGTGACCCAGTCCGAGCAGTTGGGCATCGGCCTGGCCCTGGTGGTGGCGAAGAAGGTGCTGCAGCGGCAATACCGCCAGTGGACCTTCTTCGCCGTCGACGCGGAGGTGGCCCTTAAGGCAGGGTTCATCGACGGGGCGGGCGCGGTGGAACGCACAACGAAGAGCCAGAAGCGTCCGGACTACTTCCTGGTGGGGCACCACAGTTCGGGTCGTCGCAGCCGGATGAAGATCGTGGTGCTGGAATGCAAGGGCACCCATCAGCCACCGAGCTTCGCCTACGGTCAACTCGCCCGGGCCGCGGTGCAGGTGAGAACGCTGAACGTCGGTGGCCGCCGCCCGCCGGCACTGATGGTCGCCTCCTGCCTGGCCGGGCGTCAGATAACCTCGTACGTCCTCGATCCGCCGGGGGACGACGAGTTGTGGGACGGCGGCCCCGACGACTTCGACGAGTTGCTGCACGGCCGCCCGGAGGACCACCACTGGCGGACCCGGCCCGCCACGGCCGACGAGGCACGCACCTGGCCGGCGGCGGTTGGGGACGCCGGGCCGCCCGGCACCATCGGTCCGGAGCCGACGGACGAGCTGCCGCCGGGAGCGCCCGAGGTGTTCGACGTGCCCGAGGAACGGCGTGGCTGGTTCACGCAGATCCTGACCCGTGCGGTGGCGGCCACCGCACTGCTGTTCGCCGGCGACAGCGCCACCGCCCGTCATTACGCGACGCCACGGCAACGTGGGGACGAGGAACCCCACTCCGGGCAACTGAGGCTGTTCGAGCTGGACCCGTCGTGGGCGGCGAGCACAGCCACGTCGCAACCCGTGGCGGACGACCTGCGTGCGGAGGGCACCCTCTACCGCGCGCCGCTGCCGAACGGCAAGACCCTGGACGTGTTCCGCGGCGTGGAGAGCAGCCTGTACCGCCACCTCGCGGACGGCCAGGTCGCCGCGTACCTCCGGGCGGCACCGCTGATCCGCCACCGGTGGGCGCGGTCCCGGCCGCGCGACGGTGTGGTGTCGCTCGGCCGGGACGGCACGGTCCTCGCCATCCGCGTCACTGAGCGGCGCCGCTGAGATGCCGAGGGGGCGTTGCTGCGGCTCAATGCGCCGCGCTGGCCGCCCGCACGAAGGCCGTCCAGGAGGCGGGGGTAAAGGTGAGGACCGGGCCGCTGCGGCCCTTGCTGTCGCGCACGGCGACGATGCCAGGCAGGTTGTCGGCGACCTCGACGCAGTTGCCGCCGTTGTCGCCGCTGCGGGTGCTCTTGCGCCAGTGAGCGCCGGTCAGGTCAGCCATGGTGGACCTCCTCGGAAATCTTGATGATCAACTGTCGGGACTGCCCCTCATCCAGGGCCAACGAGTCGAGGCTCGCCCAGATCCGCTCGTAGGCGGCCAGCTCCTCCTTCCGGTCGAGATACAGCGCGCCGGTCAACGACTCGCTGTAGACGACCGACGGCTCAGGCTCGACGCGACTGCCCAGCGGAAAATTGAGAATCACGATGGACCCGGCGACCGCACCGAAGTGCAGGCCGGCGGCCAGCGGCACGACCCGGATGGAGACGTGGGGCAGCCGACCAATCTCCGCAAGGTACCGGAGCTGTTCCGCCATCGCCGCTGGGCCGCCGACGACGCGCAGCAGCGCCGCCTCGGAAAGCATGACGTCGAGCCGGGGCGGAAGAGGCAGCCGTCGATGGAGAAGCCCCTGCCGCTGCAGCCGCACCTCGACCAGGCGCTCCCACTCGTCGTCGGTCATGCCAGACCTGTGCTGGTAGACGCCGGACGCGTAGTCACGGGTCTGCAGGAGCCCGGGAATCAGCGTGTCGTCGTGCTCCCGTAGCCGGCCGGCGCCGGACTCGAGGCCGACGTACAGCTCGAACCAGTCGGGGATGGTGTCGCCGTACGCGTGCCACCAGCCCTTCGCCTTCGTCTCGCGGGCCAGGCCGGTCAGCGCGGTGGTCAGCTCGGGGGTCGCGCCGTACAGGGCGCACATTGTTCGCAAGTCGAGGCCGCGCACCGCGCCGAGCCCCGTCTCGATCCGCCACATCTTCTGGCGGCTGCACTGCAACGCCTCCGCCGCGCCGGCCCACCGCGCAGCGCCTCACCGGCCGGGCTGCCGACCTCCTTCGGTTCCGCTCGCCGGGCCAGTCCGTGTCATCGCCGCTTGCTCGTTGGTTCCTCCCATCACGCCGGCCGCGCCGCGGGCCGCTCGTAGATGAGCACGTCGCCGCGCCGCGAGGCCGCCCGCAGCTCTTCTTGAAACGCCTTCCGCGTCTGCGCGTCTGCTGACTCTCGTCACAGGCACGACTACCCGCCCTTGGCTATTCGGCGCGCGAAGCAGTGGATAGCATACTCTTGTCGCTCCCGAGCAAGAGCCAGCCATTCCCTCCAAAGCAGGAAAGTGTCCCGTGCCCAAAAAAGGTGCCAGAGCTGAGATTCTTGAGGCAATCGAAGCAACCATCGCCAGAAAAGGACAGCCAACTTTCACCGTCGCTGACGTCATAGCTGAGATGAAGAAGAGGGGAACTCGGTACGCGCCCGGAACCATCTCTACGATGATTAGATCCCACATGTGCGTTGGGGGAATCAGCCGTACTGAGTATCGAGACCTCGTGCGAGTGGATCGTGGCGTGTATCGCCGAATCCAGTCGGAAGAGCGACCAGCAACTTCCGCTTGCTGCGACTCTTAATCAACCTCAAAACGATGGTCGTAGCTGGTGAGTCTGGACCGCACAAGCGCAACATCTTGCTCGGACAGGCCATACAGACGGAACACCAGCTCGTTCAGTCGGGAGTATCCCTGATGCAAGCGCCGCTGAAGGCCCTCCAAATCGGATACCGAACGAGCTATAGCCAGCTCTAATTGGGTTCGGCTAATGCGCCGTGCTAGAGAACAGACAGCATCGTACAGCTTCTGATCGACCTCAGAATCGGGATCGATGGTACGGAAGGGAAGGCTCTCCAGTTCGTTGGTTCCTACGTTGTTATTCGTACTTGTGAGGCGAAACCTCCACTGAAACAGGTCCGAATTCAAGAGTGCTGCAAGGTAGTGCAAGCTGTACACTTCTTCATTCGATGCTCGAACAGAGTTAGTGGAATCAGCAAAGTACATAGGCTCCTCAATCACTGCCGCAACAATCCGCTGCCTCTCATCTACACCGGTGATGCGTTGAGTGGCAATACGACGGACGGGCGGGTAAGGCTTCCGTGGAAACTCCTTGTGGAACGCCTGCGCATCAAACCAAACGCCTGCGCATCAAACCACTCGCGCTCACCCTGACTCAGCACCGTGCGCAGGCCAAAGGGGCCGACTTCAACCCCCTTTAGCATTCGCGACAAGTCGCGGCGTGGAGATATAAAGCGTCGATAGATCGTCTGGTTAATCTCACCTCGGGAAACGCTATAGTATTCGCCGACCGATCCAAGCATCACCACAAAGGGCTGCGCATGGAGCCTGCCGAGGAGGTCCCACTGGGCTTGGTCGGTTAACGGTACGGGCACATTCTTCGGGTCCATGAGGACACAGTCACGTACCTGCAATTGATTCACTAGAGCATCCTCGGTGAGGCTGTTTCCGGGAAATACTCGGGTGGTGACCGTATTCCGGTCTGGCAAGGGCCTCCTACTCACTTGGCCGCTTACGATGACCGTCGAGAGCTTAGCGCGCTTGAATATCCGCCTACGCGGATTGTCTTTCTGAGGAAAACAGTCGAGTAGCAAATTCTTGATGCTGCCGAGTATGTGCCGCCGTGTTTGCGCGGTGCTAACGTCCCCCACCAGACCGAGTGGCACAATCATGCCTAGATACCCATCGTCCCTGGTTAGCGAAATGGACTCGACTAAAAATAGGCGGTAAAGGTTCAGCTTCCCGCCAAGCGCCGGGGCAAGGTCGGGACGCGCGGGCAGATATGCTCTAAGAGCAGCGTGGGGCCACGATGCAGCCCCCCTCTGCTTTTCCAACACGTCGTACGGAGGGTTGCCAACGACGACATTGAAGCCGCCCGCTTTGAAGATGCCAGGAAAGCGTGAGTGCCAGTTGAAGGGACGCAGGGCGTCATCTTCATCAGACGTCAGAGGCACGGCATCGTATACGTCGTCCGAAACGAGGCTGTTCCCGACTTGGATATTGTCATTTAGGTCGGGAAGTACCCGCTCAATGCTAAATAGTGGGAGCTGAGCGTTGATAGTTTCCGCACTCTCACCCTCTAACACTTTTATCATTAGAGAGAGTTTCGTTACCTCCACCGCCTGCCGGTCGATATCTACACCGAAAATGCAGGACGTGAGGATGCGCTTTCTTTCGGAAATATTCAGGCGAACGTTGCCATGAGGATCAGTGTGCAGATATCTCTTCTGGGCGCTTGGCCCTGCGTTCAAGTAGGCGTCTGTGAACCAATTCAGGAGGTAGTCATAGGCAGCGATCAAGAATGATCCCGATCCGCATGCCGGATCGAGCACCCGTACGTTGAGCGCTTGCCTCGGCGTCTTACCCGTCAACGCTGGGCCTAGGGTTCGGTCGATTACGTACCGGGCAACGAGCGCCGGCGTATAGTAGACACCGCCTGACTTCTTGACCTCCGGCTTTTCCTGAACTACAGCACGGTGGCCAGCGGTAAGAGTTATGATCTTACCCAGAAACTGCTCGTAGGCTTGCCCTAGTATGTCTGAAGGCAGCACCGAGAATTCATATGGACTTCTTGGATAGTAGGTTGACCGAACGACATCACGGAGCACTTTGTCGTCGAGATCCAATTGAGGCGTAAGCATGTCCGGAGAGCTGAGTTGCCCCCGCTCAGACTTAAAGTGGAACAGGCCGGAGTTGTATTTTGTGTCGGCAGCCTTGAAGAGTGTTATGAGCCGCTGATACACGCCAGCCTTAGCCACCAGGCTTTCCAACTGGCCATATTCCTCAATGCCTCGATCCTCTGCGATTCGCAGGAATACCAAACGGTCGATCGTTTGCTGGACCGCCTCGTTGAGTTCGTCAACATTCAAACCGAGGTTGCGGGATGCAAAGCTTCGAGCGAGCTTCGCTCGCCAGTCTTCCAACTGAAGCAAGAAGGCATCGTCAACTTCAGCGGTTCCGCGCCGCCGTGGGCTAGCCGCCCCGTAACGGTCTAGGGAACCCTGATAGACTGCCGTCTTACTTAACAAGTTTTCGAGCTCGTCCCAACGATCGATTAGCTCATTCCAAGCGAAACTCACCGTTCGCCCGACGGCGGGTGAGTCCACGGGCTCCGGGCGGATTGACCCGTCGTAAACGCAAATATTCCGGAAGTTGGTCAGTACACTAATGGGAAGTTTCGCAGTCCACGCGTACCGGCGAAGCTGGTATGCGGGCGCAGAATCCCGAACGATATCCACTCCCGGCCGCTTGGCTTCGACAAAGAACTTTCTAACGCCGCCGATACGGAAGGAGTAATCAGGAGCTTTATGGCTGCCGCCGACCTTTAGGCTGTACTCATGGACAACGTCCTTGTAAGCGTCGGCATGGCCAGACGCGTTGGAAAGATCCCACCCCAGCGCCGTGAAGAGAGGATCGATAAATTCCTTACGACTGTCTGCCTCGCCGTACTGGGGAGACCGCAGGAACCTTTCGTCCCGCTCGAAACGAGCCACAAGTCGCCTAACCGTTGCTGGCGCTTCGCTCATGCTGGCTCCCTTGTCGCGGTTTGCGTCAAGCTAATAGACGGACGCCCTACCGCCATGATGGCGGTCCCTGGCAACGCGAGGCGCCCTGCCGGCGCTCGCCTTCATGCTGGAGCGGGCCAGGCATTTGCGGAGCTAAGCCCGACCGGATGCGGTGCGTGACAGCGGGGGCCCGCTCGACCCACTCCCCTATGGCGATCCCAGTCAGATCAACGCCCTTCGTGACCTGGTCGTCGCTGTTGGTCACAGCGTCCTCACCGCTGTTTGGCATATGAAAATCAACGAGACCGACCACGACAACCTCGGCCCGCCTATTCCCTGCCACACATCGCCCCACACCGACAGGCCCGAGTGCTGGGAAGCTACCTTTACTGACTCGCGTTCCAAAGCCGTCCTCAATCTTGCCGACTGATGTCCACTTTCGACTCAGACTTCGCCGCCGAGGAACGGGGACCGTGCCCGGGTGGCGGAGTGAGAGTCGAAATGTAATTCTTGCCTTCAGCCAGCGGGCTGGTCAGACTGATGCCGGCAGCGGCCATTCGGTCGTACTCCGCGAGTATTAGCTCCTTGGTCCGGTACGTGCCGTACTTTGTCTCGTCCTTTCGCTTGACGATCGGGAAGGTCTCCATGATGTAGCCCACATCATCACGGGAGATTCCGTATAGATGGAAGAACAGGGCGTCCAACTCTGCCCTTATTACCATCCGGCGCTCTTCGTCCCAACGGAACGGTGATCCAGAGTCGCCTAAATCGTGGGCAAAGGGAGCCATGTCGGAGGCGGAATAGACTAGCTCTATAACCCGAATGCTAATGAACCCGATATGTGGTTTGACCTCTTCCGGCTTTAGGAACGGCAGTTGCTCGAACTGGAAGAAGTTCAGGTTTGTCCCGCCAAGTTTCTGCCGGAGGACGTAATCAAGAACTAAGGCGCTGGCATTCGCATACGGTGCGGCCGGAGAGTCGCCGGCAGTTGGTAGGATGATGTTTCCAGAGTCGCCGAGTCCACCAGACGGAAAGGCGTAGGCAATCGCTGTGCGCTCATCGGTGGCTCGACAGATTTTCCGGAAACCAAGAATCCAACCCCGAGGCCAACCCCTGCCCGCCAGGACTCGGTCCACTTCAACCTTCCTGATCCAATACCGCGGTAGGGCTACACTCGTCGGATCTTGTTTTTCCTGAAGGGTCAGGTCGCGGATCGTGCCGTTATCCGTATAGGTGGCCCAGCGATGGTCGTAGTGGTGGAGCATCTTTGCTTCGTACAGCGGGAGCATTTTCGCGGAGCCCTTGGTGAAGACATTGCCGTGGAGGACCCAGCCGCTGGATTCGAGTTCCTCCCGCATGTGGAAGAGGTGCGAGTCGCTGGTCATGTTGAAGATTCCCTGCATAAACGACACGCCCCATGGATTGCCCTTAGGGTCGCCCTCCTTGAAAAGGACTGACACTCGACGGTAGATGCCAAGGGTGATCTCGGCGTCACGGCGAGAGCGGAAGACGGGGCACGTGCCAGTGTTGGGATTAAGCAGGGCAATCTCTTCGGGTGTAAGAGTGAATGCTTTGTCGACGTCGCCTAGTTCGGCCGGGTCATGGAGGAAGAAGGCAAACTTCGCGGCCGGTTCATGCAGTGCCCGTCCAGCCAGAGAGACGATGCTGAACTTGAATGAACGATGGACGCCAGGGAATAGAGGCGCCGCGTTCTCGAAGTCGTAGAGCGCTGCGATCGAGCCGTTGACCACGAGATCCTTGAAGAAGAACTGGGTGGTGGCGTCCGTCGCAATGCCCGTCGGGAGGATCATTCCCATCCGGCCGTAGGGGTCGGTCAACTTTCGGCCCTGTTCGGCGAAAACCGGATCCGTCTTTATTCGGCCGCGCCCGCATAGCGGAAAGACGCCCGAGTTGCTGGCAAAGTGGCGCGTTCCGTCGATGTGGCGCTTCGCGGCCTCGTATGCCTCGTGCAGCAACGGATTTGCGGTGGGAAGCCCGTCGATTAGCTTCTTGCGCCTCGCGCCCGCCGCTTCGGCGATCTCGGGTGCGCGCGCCGAGAAGAACTCCTGCTCCTTGAGTTCGAGGTGCTCCCAGGGAGGGTTGCCCAGGACGCAGTCGAATCCGCCAGCCCAGCCTGTCGCCGGGTCGATGCCCGCGTCGTGCTCTGGCACCTCGAAGACCTCGGGAAACTCCAGGTGCCAGTGGAAAAAGCGGTACTGTTCGCGCAGCCGCGCAATCTCGTCGTGGGTCGCCTGCGGAGCGGCCGATGCCTCCGGGTCCTCGAAGGCGCGGAAGACATCGTGGGTGACGGCGGCCGGCGCGTCCGCCGTCTTCTTCCACATAAAGGCGGCGCACCAGGCGTCGGCAACATACAGGGCGCGGGCGTACTCGGCGGATGTCTTCCAGGTGCGGTAGGCGGACGCCTGTCGGCGGACATCGCCGAGGGTGCTGGCGGGGGCCGCCGTGATCCGGCGCAGGTCCTGGGCGAAGACAATGTTCGCGACCCTCGCCCCTTCATCCACGTCGAAAAGGCTCCCCTGCCCCTCCCGCTGCTTGGCGTTCTGCTTCTCGAGCGCCTTGGCGTACTTCTTGTCGTCGCCCTCGATTGGCTTGAACGCCACGTCTGGGATACCTTGCCTAAGCTGCGCGGGCGTGGCACCGATGAGGCCGTTGCCGCACTTGACGTGCGCGTCGAGGAAGCTCAACGGCTTACCCGGCTCCAGGGCCTCTACCCACAGGGACACCTTGGCCAGCTCGGCGGCCATCGGGTTGAGGTCAACGCCGTAGATGCACCGCGCAACGACCTCGTGCAGGGCGTGGCGGACGGCGTCGACGGTCGGCTCGGGGTTGCGTTCGCGGACCGCGGCGACCCGCTTGGCGATCCGGCGGGCCGCCGCGACGAGAAAGTGGCCGGAGCCGCAGGCCGGGTCGCAGACGGTGAGCGACAGCAGTTCGTTGACGATCGCGTCGCTCGGGTCGGGCTGCCCGGCCGCGCTGGCGGCCTGCTCGCCGCGCTTGACCGCGTCGTCGATCACGGGGTCGAGCGCCGAGTCGAGCAAACAGTCGATCAGCGAGGACGGGGTGTAGTAGGAGCCGGTGGTTTTGCGGGTGTTGCCGGCGAGTTCGACCAGCTCGAACGTGCGGTCCACGGCGCTGCGCTTCGGCACCAGCTCCAGCAGGGACTCGTAGATCGAGCCCATCTCCTCGGCGTCCAGGTTGCGGTAGTCGACCGACCGCCAGCGTCGCGAGCCCGCATCCCGCACCAGCGACAGGTGCCGGACTGCCGTCAGCAGGTAGTCGTTGGACAGCGTGAGGCCGTCCAGCGGCTTGTCTGCAACCTCGTCGTAGTCGAAGAGGCCGCCGAGGCCGGGCAGGCCCAGCTCCGGGCGGCCGTTCTCGTCGCCGAGCGCGTCGAGGACGATCCGCAGCGCTTGGTAGAGGTCGCTGTGCGTCGTACCCCGGCGGCGCCGCGCCTGCGTCCGCAGCCGGGCGGACGAAAAGTAGGCGGCGTACCGTTCGCGGGCCTGCTCGTCGGCGTCGGGGTGGTGCAGCGCGTCGCGGTCCTCGGCGACGAAGAGGAAGAGCAGCCGGTAGACCAGGCGCAGCAGGGCGTTGTGCAGGGCCTGCGGGTCGACGTTCTCCCGCAGCGCGGCGTTGTCGGGGTGGCGCAGAAAGCCGGTGCCGAGCGCCGTGATCGCTTCCTGGACACCCTTGCGGAGCTGGTCAAGCGCCCGGGTGCCAGCGGTGATCGCCTCAGTGCGCCACCTCTCCAGCCAGCACGTAGACGGCGCGGCACCCTCGGCAACCTCGAAGCGGGAGACGTGCAGCAGCCGATACAGCAGCACGAACTCGCTGAACAACTCGCCGTCGAAGATCGCCTCCAGGTCGAACTCGACGTACGCGGCGGTAGCCAGCGCGCTGGAGTCGCGCAGCAGCCGCAGCTGCCGGCCGTTGGTGAGCACCCCCCACAGGTGCGCCTCGGACCGGTTCAGGCACTCCTGCACCAGCGACTGCGGCGGCACGCTGCCGGCGCCGGCGGGTCGCTTGTCCAGCGCCGCGTTCCACGGGGCCAGGTGGATCGGCAGGTGATTCCAGCGGTGGCTGATCGCGAACGTCTTGCCGCCGTCGTCCGACGTGATGCCGGTGGCGCCGAGCGCGGTCAGCCGGCCAAAGCCCAGCTCCGCGAAGAGCGGCTCCAGCCACTGGGTGACCGCCAGGCCGGTCGAGTCGGCGGGGGTCTCGGCCTCCGGGGCGACGGGCAGCCGGTCGCGCAGCTCCTTCCAGACCGACTTGAGGTAGTCCCAGTGGCGTTCGGCGTCGTCGCGGACCGACCGGGAGCCGATCACCCGGTAGTCGGCGGGCTTGGAGCCGCTGACGTCCTTGCCCTCGGAGATCCGGACCAGCATGTCGGCGGGGATCAGCCCGCCGATAGTGTGAACGGAGGAGAAGACCTGGTTGCGGGCGGTGGCGGACATCAGGCGTTGCCTCCGGCGGCGACGGGGGTGGAAGCGGGCAGGTAGACGTAGGCGCCGAGGATGTCGGCGGGCCTCTGCGCGGTGACGGTCAGGCCGCGGACGATCTCGCCGGCGGCGCTGCGCACCCGGCGGTGCGAGGCGAGCAATTCGGCGGCCAGTTCCTCCCCGTACGCCTCAAGGTGGTCGGTCACCTCGGGCAGCCCGTCGAGGATCCGGCTCATCGTGCGCTCGCCGAAGTCCGGATCGGTGTTCTCGTCGGCGGTCACGTCGAGCAGCTTCAGCGCGTCCTCGGTGGGCAACCAGGTGGCGTTCGCGGGTGCACCGGCGAAGGCGAGCAGCCGCGCGTCCTCGGCGACGAGCTGCCGGTTTCCGGTCCTCGACGGCAGGGTGAGATGAATGCGGTAGCGGACCAGCAGCAACGTGGTGCGGCCGGCGACGGCCCGGGTCCGGATGACGCCGCAGCGGCGGGCCGGGCGCGGCCCGCTGATCTGGCCGTCCAGGGCGGCGTTGAGGACGTACCCGGCGAGCGCCACCACCGCCGGGTCGGTGCGGACCAGGGCGGCCTGGCCGCGCGCGACGGCGGCCGTGGTCCGGAACGGAACCGGGCGGCCCAGGTCGACATCTCCGCCGAGCACGGGGGCGAGGGCGTCGCGGAGCCCGGCGGGGGTGCCGCTCACGTCGGCGGTGAAGTCGCCCGTCCCGCCCGGCTCGTCGCGCAGCACGCCGTCGAGCGCGCGGAGTGACTGGCGTACGAAGTCGCGGATCTCGGCGGCGCGGCCGAGCGTGTCGCGGATCGCGGCGACTTCCCGGGCCACCTCGTCCGGTCGAATGCTCTGCTGGGCGAACCGGGACCGGGACGTCTTCTCCTTCTCGGCCGCGGACTGCCACTCGGTCGCCAACGCGGCGGCCTTTTTGTCGATGGCGCGGTACTCCTCGGCATCGAAGAGGCTGCCCTGTTCCTGCTCCTGCCCCCGCAGCAGCAGCCACTCGACGATCGCGTCGGTCACGGCCTGGGAGGCGGCGTCCGGCACGGAGACGGAGATGCCGAGGTCCTTGCGGATCTGCCGGTGCTTGCGGATGAGGACATCGAGGACCTTGCCGTCGATGCCGTTGTCGCTGCCCCAGAGGGTGATGACCCGGACCACGTCCCGCTTCTGGCCGTACCGGTCGACCCGGCCTTCCCGCTGGTCGTGGCGGGTGGGGTTCCAGGCGAGGTCGTAGTGGACGACGGCGTCGAAGTGGTGCTGGAGGTTGACGCCCTCGGAAAGGCAGTCGGTGGCGATCAGGACCCGGCGGGCGGCGGGGTCGTCGCCCGCGTCCTTCGCCAGGTCCTCGATGCGCTGGATGCGCTGCTGGGGGGAGAGTGTGCCGGTGACGGCGCGGACCACGGTCTTCTTGCCGAGCGCCCCTTCCAGGTGCTCGGCGACGTACTCGGCTGTGGGGATGTAGCGGCAGAAGACGATCGGGTGGTAGCCCGCCTTGAGCAGGTCCTTGAGGTGCTTGACCAGCGCGGCCAGCTTCTTGTCCTCGGCCGGCCCCTCCAACTCGGCCGCCCGGGCGGCGAGTTCCGCGAGTCGCGCGCCCGCGTCGACCTCGACGCCGCCGGCCTCCGCACCCGGGGCGACGTCCAGCCCTTCGAGGGCGTCGGTGTCCGAGAAGTCGCTGATCAGTGGGGTGCCGAGCCGGTCGGCCTCCTCGGCGGTGACCGCGGTCGCGGTTGCCGAGCGGGTGCGCAGGGTCTGCGCGGCGGCGCGCGGCGAGGAGACCAGGGAGCGAAGCAGCGCGATCGCCGACCACCAGGCGATCCGGGCCTCCCGCCGGCCTCGGCTGTCCGCGGCGGTCACCCGCTCACTGGCGTACGCGATGGCGTCGTCGAGCAGCGCCCGGTAGGCCGGGGTGAGCTTGTAGGTCTCGTCCTTGAACTCCCGGTCGGAGGGGAACGCGGTCTGTTCGGCGAGGCTGTCGTCGGCCAGGCCGTCGCTGCGGGTGAGGTACTGGCGGACATCGGCGCGCTTGCGGTGCACGAAGTGCTGGGCGAGCAGCCGGCGGCCCGCCTCCGAGCCGAGGTCGACGGAGGCGAGTTCCGGCCGGACCAGGCCGAGCAGGTTGCGGAAGGCGCTCTCCTTGCCGCTGTGCGGCGTCGCCGTCACTAGCAGCAGGTGCCGCTCCTCGTCGGCGGCGACGCGCTGCAGCAGCTCGAAGCGAAGCTGATTCTGGGCCGAGGTGTTGTCGTCGGCGGCCACGCAGGTGTGTGCCTCGTCCACGATCACCAAATCCGGGCAGTGGCGGACGAAGTCGTCGCGGTGCCGGGTGGACTTGATGAAGTCCATGGAGACGATCACGTGCGGGTGCTTGTCGAAGAGCGACTGGCCCAGATCCAGCCCCCGCTCCAGCCTGGACACCGTGGAGGCGAGGACCAGCTCGGCGTCGATGCCGAACTTGCTGCGCAGCTCCGCCTGCCACTGCTCGGCCAGCGCCGGCGCGCAGAGCACAGCGAGTTTGGTCGCGCTCCCCTGGGCCAGCAACTCGCTGGCGATCAGGCCCGCCTCGACAGTCTTACCGATACCGACGTCGTCGGAGATCAGCATCCGCACGGTCCGCTGCCGCAGCGCCATCAGCAGCGGCACGAGCTGGTAGGCGCGCGGCTCGACGGCGATCCCGGCGAGCGAGCGGAACGGGCCGGCGCCGGACCGGAAGCCGATCCGCAGCGCCGAGCGGAGCAGGCTCGCCGCGTACGCGTCACCGAGGTCGGACGGGGTGGGCGGGGCGAACTCGGCGCTCTTGACCTGCTCGAAGGCGGGGAAGACCGCGGCGATGTCGTCGTCGGCGCCGCCCAGCGGTCGCAGGACCAGCATGTCGGGGGCGCTCTCGGGCAGCACGACCCAGTCGCGGCCCCGGGCGGAGACCAGCGTTCCGGCGCTGAAGGTGGTCATTAAGCGGTTCCTCGCGTCGTCGTCGTGAGTGGCGGTCGGGTGGTCAGGCGCTGGCGCCGGTACCGAAGTAGCGCTTGTTCTTGGTGGCGATGGCGGACCAGTCGGCGTCATGCGGGAATCGCACGACGTCCCAGCCCATGTCGAACAGGCGTTCCTCCGCCTCGCGGTCGCGTTCGGCGACCGCCTCGTGCTCGTGGACCGGCCCGTCGACGAACACGGCGACGTTCGCCCCGGGCAGCCGGTAGACGTAGTCGGGACGGGCCAGCGCCTCGGTGACGAAGGCCTGCGCGTCGTCCGGCAGCCGGAGCCCGTGCTCCTTCAGCCAGGCGATCAGCTTCCCCTCCAACTTGGTGTCCGACCGCTCGGTGAGGCGGGCCAACTGCTCCGTCCGGGACTCGCCCTCCCCGGTGGTCCGGGCAGCCGCACCGGCGAACCGCAGAAGCAGGTCACGGACCAGGTGCCGGTTGATCGAGTGGTGGTTGAGCTGGTTGCCGTAGGTCAGCAGGCACTCGTAGCAGCCCCAAGCGCAAGGCCGGTCCTTGTGCGGTCCGCCCCGGTCGGTGCCGTCCGCCTCGAAGTGGCAGATATCCAGCGCCGCGACGGCGGCGCGGGCGAGAGCCGCCGGGTCCGACTGCATGAGCCGCAGTACGCCGGCACCACCCTCTGCCGCCTCGGTGAAGAGCATCCTGTCGCGGGGGCCTTCGTCCGGCGGGAGCAGCTCGGTGGTGAGTTCCGAGTCCTCCAGTTCGAAAGCCGCCTCGATGCCGCGTTCGAGCGCGTACATCAGGGTGAGCGCGACGTCGTGTTCCACCGGCTCATCGAGCTTGAGCACGAGGATGTTCCGGCGGTCCTCGACGTACGGGATGACCCGCTTCTTGCGCCGCCTCTCGCTCCCGTCAGCGTCGACGACGGGCATCTCGCTGGAGTCGCCGGACGCCTCGCCGGCGTCACGTTCGTTCATCCACCGCCCGTCCGCGGGGTCGAGCCAGAAGCCGTCGGGCTCGTCCTGCTTGGCGCGGACCCGGCCGATGTTGGTGATGCGGACGGTCGCCGAATCGCCGTGCGAGAGGGTGGCGATTCCGTCTTCGCCGTCGGACACCACCGCGTCCTGCCGGCCGGCCCGGGCGCCATGGTCCTGGAAGCGGTACGACGTCACCAGCCGGAACCCCGCCCGGCGCCGCTCCTCCTCGTCCGAGGAGATCCGTTCCCGACGCTTGGTGTAGACGGTGTGCAGGTGCAGCAGGCCGTAGGTGGTGTCGCCGAGCTTCTCGCCGCACATCTCGCAGCGGACCGCCCCGCCCCGGGCATCGTGATGGTAGCCGCAACTCGTGCACCGCCGGGCCTGGCTCGTCACCACCTCGCCTGCCGCGTCCGGCGGCAACTGGATCCGGGTGACCTGATAGCGGGCACCCTCGTGGTAGATGAGCGCACCCGGCCCGAACTCCCGGATCGCGAGGAAGCGGGGGCGCTGAAGGTAATCGCCCTCCCCCGCCCTGCGTCCCGTGGTCGGCACGTAAGCGGCCAGCGGCAGGCGCGGAAACGAGTACCCCGGCAGGAAGCCCTCACTGGCCAGGTAGCGGTACGGGTTGAAGTCCGACAGCACCGACCGGCTCTCGACCGTCTCGTTCTTGAGCAGGTTGAGCTGGGTCTCGGCTTCCTTACGGCGACCGACGGCGATCCGCCGGTCCCGCTCGGAGAGGGTGTGGTCGAGGACGCGGCGGTTCTGCTCGGCCTGGTCGACGAGCGCCGCGCGGAACAGGTCTCGCCAGCGATCGAACGCGCGGTCGAACCGCTCCGGCGTGGTCCGGACGGTGTCCTCGATCCAGTTCTCGTCCCACCACGTCGACTTCTCGAACTCCCGCAGCAGTTCAGCGAAGACCGCGCGGGCCGCTTTGCCTGCCCGATTCTGCGCCTGCGTGTCCGCCAGTGCGGCGACGATGTGACTGTGCAACTCCAGCGCCGGGTTGGGGCGGCGGCTGTCCTCCAGGTAGCTGATGTCGATGGTCTCGGGGATGGCCCGGCCCAGCTTCAGGCCCGCCTCGGCCAGCCAGACGGCGTGTACGTGCGAGCGCACCAGGTCCTCGTTGGCCAGGTCCAGTCGAGGCGGCGCCACCGCCCCGGCGACCATTCGTTCGGAGCGGCGGAAGTAGTACTGGTCGTGGCTGTTGCCGGTGGCGCAGTAGGTGGTGACCAGCGCCGGCTGCCCCGAACGCCCGGCGCGACCGCTGCGCTGTGCGTAGTTCGCCGGGGTCGGTGGGACGTTGCGCATCATGACGGCGTTGAGCTCGGAGATGTCGACGCCGAGCTCCATCGTCGGCGAGCAGTAGAGCAGCTTCAGCTCCGCCTTGCGGAACGCCTCCTCACGCCGCTCCCGCTCCATCGGATCGACCTGCGCCGTGTGCTCCCGCGCGGTCAGGCCGGCGAGGGTTCCCGCCGCCGTCTTGTACAGGTCCCGGAAGAATGTGTTGACCCGCGGTCCGTCGCCGCTGGCGTACGTCCGGATCAGCGGGTCGTGCCCGCCGGTCTCCCCCGTCCCGGCACGCCAGATGAGTGCGCCCGCCGAGACCTGATAGCCCGTGACGGGCGTGCCGGCCGAACGCCGGAAGCGACCGGCGCGCTCCGGCACCTGGAGGACCTCGGTGACCTGTCCGCCCCGCTTGAGCACCTCCAGCAGGTCGGCGATCACCTCCTGGGCGTCGGTCCACGACAGGTCCGGGAAGTGCACCCGGCGCAGGTACTTGCCGACCTTCCCCCGCCCGGACAGGAACAGGTTCGACCGGTCCAGACCCCGCCCGGACGGCTGGGGGTAGGCCGCCCCGACCTTGGGCTTGTCACCGACGGACAGCACCCACGGGTCGACGAGGCGTTCCTCACTGGCCCGCTGGAGCGAGTCGAAGTCGTCGCGGAAGTACTGCACGTCGATCGCCAAAGCCCGGCGCATCTCGTCCAGCAGCACCCGCATGATCCTGGCGCGCTCGTCGGGCTCCGCCTCGCGGAGTTTCTCGTGCGTGCCGGACCAGCGCTCCTGCTTCTCCGCGAGCCAGGTCAGATCCTGGTAGTCGATCCTCAGCAGGCCGGTCTGCTCCAGGTTGGGCATGGTGATGCGCCAGCCGCGTTCCAGGTCGAGATACAGCCGGAACGCGACGACGTCCCGGAGCGTCTTCGCCGCCAGATTGGCCAACGACGGCGGCAGGTCCGCCTCCCGCGCATAGTCGCCGAGGCCCAGTCCGAGCGCGGCGGTGACCCGCGCGGCGAGGTCCTCGTGGGTGATACCGGCGTCGCCCGCTTCGACGACGGCCTGGTACAGGGCGCCGCGAAGCTGAGTGACCTGCACGAAGTCGTTGAAGTGGCCGGCCTGGAGCGACGCGTCCTGCCGATTGTCCACGAAGGTGAGCAGCTTGCGCGCCTTCTTGTTCAACGCCTCCGGCGGCGCCTGCATCAGCGACCGCACGATCGACGCCGACACCAGCGACGTCGCCGAGGAGCGGCCCTCCTGGTCGAGGGTCGCGAGCTTGGCGAAGTCCTTCCCCCGGGTCTGCTCGTAACTGACGCCGCAGTGCAGGCAGAACAGGAACGGCGATGGGATGAAAGCCGCCTTCAGGTCGCCATGGCCTTCCCAGCCCTGCGGGTTGACGGTGATCGCCTGAGGCAAGCGCTGCCGATGGGAACTGCGGACCACCTCACGACCGCCGGCGTCAACCTCCAGCCACGATTCGGGGATCCGGCGGGCCTTGATCGCCTCATCCTCGTCGGCCGGCCAGGGGCGGTCCGAGTCGACGTAGAGGTAGCCGTCGTCGCCGCGGCCGCCGGTGGCGGCGGTGTCCCGGCGCGGCGCGTAGACGACCTTGCCGTTGTTCTCGGATCGCCACACCGTCAGGTACTCCTGGCCGCACTCCCGGCAGAAGGCTAGCGGCAGCAGGATCTTGCCGTCGGAGCCGGGCAGGACCAGCTGGTATTCGCGGGTGAGGTGTCGAGTGACTCCGTCTTCGAGGGTGACGTACACGGTGTCACCCTTGGCGAGGAACTGGTGCAGCCGGAAGGCGAACAGGGGACGCTCGGTGACCGGATGCCGCGCTTCCGACCCGGCCTTGAGCGTGGCCCGGATGGCCTGCCCGCACTCCGCGGCGGTCAGGCCGCTCTGCCGGGCCAGCTCTAACGCGGCGTCCTCGATCTTGGCGGGCTTCTGCCGCACCAGCTGGCCGCTCACCGGCTCGGTGGCGAGCCCGAAACGGGCTTCGATCCAGCGCGCCAGCGGATCGTTCACCAGCTCGGCGTAGGCGCGGGGTGCGCCGGGTGCCCGCAACCTCCCCACGGCCACGCTGTCGGGTGTCGCCCCGGTGGCCCGGATCAGCGTCTCCCCGATCACGTTCTGGCTACCCACCGGGGTGCCGAACAAGGTTGTGGCCACCCGGGCCACCGCCGCCCGCTGATCGTCGAGGCTGCCCTCGGTGGACATCGTGGCGGAGGTCCCGATGCACTGCACCTGCTCCGCTTGGCAAGCCTCACGCACCCGGCGGATCAGCAGGGCCACGTCGGCGCCCTGGCGGCCACGGTAGGTATGCAACTCGTCGAAGACGAGGAACTCCAGCCCCCGGGCCATCTTGATCAGCGACCGGCGGTCGTCCGGGCGGGTGAGCATCAGCTCGAGCATCACGTAGTTGGTGAGCAGGATGTCCGGCGGGTTGTCACGGATCTCCTTGCGCCGCTCGTCGCTCTCCTGCCCGGTGTACCGGGCGTAGGTCACTGGCTCGCGGCCCGTCCCGTACCCGTCGCAGAGGTACTTGTCGAGTTCCTTGAGCTGGCTGTTGGCCAGGGCGTTCATCGGATAGACGATGATCGCCCGGACCCGCTTCGCGGCCTTGGCGCCTTCCCGTTCCCGCGCCTTGAGCACCTTGTCGACGATCGGCACGATGTACGACAGGGACTTGCCGGAGCCGGTGCCGGTGGTCAGGACGTAGGAGACGCCGGACTGCGCCTTCTCGATCGCCTCGCGCTGGTGCCGGTGCAGGGTCAGCGGTCGCCCGTCGCAGGCCGTGCCGCCCTCCGTCTTGTTCGCCTGGAAGATGCGCGCGCACTCCGGGTGCAGCACCCCCTCGCTGACGAGTTCGAGCATGCTGCCGCCGGAGGCGAAGAACGGGTTCAGCGACAGCCACGGGTCGGGCCACTGCGACTTTGCGTCGAGATCCCGCTCCACGAAGTCGGCGATCCGCTCGTCGCGGATGATGGTGCCGCCCTCGGTGAAGGCCCGGTAGTCGCTGAGGAGCTGCTGGTGCACCTCGAAGACGTCCATCCCCGGAGCCGGGCGGGACGGCGGCACCGAGGCCGGATCCGCCGGCCGAGCGGATGCCGCGCCGATGGTGTGGGCGGTGCGGAAGTGGCGGACCGGGTTGAAGTCCTCCCAGCCGGGGACCTTCTCCTCCCCCTGCACCAGTGGCAACAGCGCCTCCCGGACCGCCACCGCATCGTCCGGCCGCTCCGCCGGGTCCTTGGCGAGCAGCCGCTCGACGAGCCGTTCGAGGTTCCGCGGCACGTCCGAACGCAGCACCCGCACCGGTGGCGGGGGCTCCTCCAGGTGTTTCTGTCCCACCTCGTGCGCCGATCCGCTGTGAAAAGGCGGCACCCCGGTGAGCAGTTCGAACAGGACGCAGCCCAGGGCGTACAGGTCGGCGGCCTGGGTGACCGACGAGGCCCGGAACTGTTCCGGAGCCATGTAGCGTGCGGTGCCCACCGTGACGCCGGTGCTGGTCAGCCGCTCGGCCTCGTCGGCGTCGACGATCCGACCCATGCCGAAGTCGAGGACCTTGACGAGTCCACCCTGCAACAGCATCACATTCGACGGCTTCAGGTCGCGGTGGATGACGCCGGTGGTGTGTGCCGCGGCGAGAGCGTCGGCGATCTGGGCGCCGATCGCGGCGACCCAGGGGATCGGCAGCTGCGGCTGCTCGGAGACCAGGTCGCGCAGCGTCTCGCCGTCGAGGAACTCCATGGCGATGTACGGCAGACCGGAGGAGTCGACGCCGCCAGCGACCGACCGCGGCAAGTTCGGGTGGGTCAGCCGACGCATGATGCGGGCCTCACGCTCGAATCGTTGGACCGCCTGGCTGTCGGCGGTCGAGTCAATGATCCCGCCCGATCGGCTCCGCAGGATCAGCTTGACCGCGACGACCCGGTCCGGCGACCCTTCGGGCGCCTGCATGTCCTCGGCTCGGTGAACCTCCCCCATGTTGCCTCTGCCGAGTGCGTCGAGCAGGCGAAATCGGTTCGCCACCAGCTCCAGGTCCACGGCCACCCCTACATCTCCCACTAACCGTTGCCATCCGTCAATCGCCCTGATCGCTCAGCACGGGTGGCCCGCGTCGACGTCGAGCCGTTACAGCGCTTCCTTTAGGTTTCCTTAAGGCAACTAGTATGGAGGTAGCCGCTGCATCGTTGGACTCCCCCACTCGGCCAAAGTGATCAAGGACCATCGGGCGGACGTACGACTCCTTGTGCCAAGCCATCGGCGGTGACTCGAACCAGCTCGGAGCCCAACGAGGCTGCCTCGCGGACGGCAACCTCGAACGCCGCGAGCCGTCGGAACGCGTCCCCGTACGCCCGCTGCTCCTTCAGCGGCAACCGGCGTATCTGGGCCCGCCGGATGTCGAAGCGCAGCGTGCCCGAGAGGCTCGATGCCTGCCTCTCGTTGCCCGACGTGCGAAGGTGCCCCGCAAGGAACCACGGATCGAGCGCGTCGGGGTTGGGGCGCAGCAGATACATGTTCGGCCCGAGCAGAGCGTCTTCTTTCTCGATGACACGCACGGTGAGCTGACGCGCGGTTATCGGCACCACGACGTCGCCGGGTAGCAGCTTGACAGCCTGGCCGGGCACCGATTCTCCGTGCGGAGATGGATCCGTCCCCTCCACCACATTCCGCGCGGACAGCACCGGCAGCTCGACAGGTTGCTCAGGTTGCGCGCTTGGGCGCGCAACTGACCGCACCGGACCGATCAGTTGCAGCGCCCCGGTGCGCGCCAGTTCGGCGATCGACAGGGTCAGCGGCGCAGCAGCCCCGTCCGGTTCAGGCGTGACCTGCGGCATCAGCGCCGGCAGCTCCCCGACGATGGCGGCCAGCCGCTCCCGTGTGCGTACCAGATGCTCTCCCGTCGCCTCGCCCCCGACGGCGGGTTGGCGGCGCGCGGGGGTGAGGTCGACCTCCTCGTCGAGCAGCTCGATGACGGGGACGGCGCGGGCGAAGCCGGCCTCCTCGAGGTCGGCGTCGGGCACGGAGGTGAAGGCCCGCCAGGTCGCGAGGACCCGTGGGGCGAGGGCGGCGAGGTCGCCGTCGGCGGCGTCGACGAGCAGCGCCCGCGCGGGTGCGGGCGCGTCGGCCGGGGCCGCCGCAGCACCCACAAATGCAGGGGTACGCCGTGCGGCGCGGCCGCCCCGGCCGGGAGCGCGACGACCGCGCGCAGTGCGCCGCGGCGCAGCAGTTCGGCGCGGATGCGGCGGGCGCCGCGGCGGCCGGCGGCGGTGGGCGGCATGAGCAGGACGGCGTGCCCGCCGGGGCGCAGGTGGGCCAGGGCGTGCTGCACCCAGGCCAGCTCGGGTTCGGTACGCGGCGGGACGCCGTACTCCCAGCGCGGGTCGTAGCCGAGTTCGTCGAGGCCCCAGTTGGTGATGCCGAACGGTGGGTGGCAGACGACGGCGTCGACGGTGTGGCCGGGGAAGGCGTCGGTGCGCAGGGAGTCGCCGGGGCGTACCTCTCCGGGGACCGCGCGGAGGACGAGCCACAACCCGGCGAGGCGGGCGAGGTCCTCGTCGAGTTCCTGCCCGTAGGCGGCGGTGCCGCCGGCGCGGACGGCGGCGCGGAGGGTGGCGCCGGTGCCGGCGGCCGGGTCGAGGACGGTGCCGCCGCCGACGCCGGCGAGCCCGACCATGAGGTCGGCGAGGTCGTCGGGGGTGGCGAAGGGGCGACCCGGGCCGGGTGCGGAGAAGCGCTGCCACAGCTCGTCGAACGCGCCCTGCGGGCCGAGTTCGTCGGCGAGGGCGTCGACCTCGGGGAGCAGGCCCGCCAGCTGGTCGTCGGCGCGGCTGGATCGCTCGCCGCGCCGGCGCGCGAGCAGGTGTTCGCCGACGGCGGCGAGGGCCGTCGCCGGGTTCTCTCGCCCTGCGGTGAGGTGGCGCCAGAGCCGGTCGGCGCGGGACACCTCGGGCAGCTTGCCCTGGCCGCGGAGCCACTGCTCGACCTGCGCCAGGTCGAACTCGGGGCTGGTCGCGCTGCCACCGACCGGTTCGGGGAAGTCGCCGTGCCGTTTGCGCCAGTTGCTGACGGCGGCCCGGCCGACACCGGCGAGCCGGGCGATCTCCGCTGCGGTGATGGTCGGTGTCTCCTGCACGTTCGGAGTGTGTCACACCTGTCAAGCATCATGCTTGTTGACAGCGTTCACAGATGATGCTCTCATTGACGCCGCCACGTTCACAGCAGGAGGAAAACGATGCGCAAGACCACCACGCTCGCCCTGATCGCCGGCGCCCTCGTCGCCCTGGGGTGCGGCGCCGGCAGCACCGACGACGCCAGCAGCGGCACGGCCGAGACCGGCACCGAGGCGGCCGCGGCCGACGCCGGCAAGAAGGCCGGTTCCGGCAAGAACGAGGACAAGCCGAAGACCGCGAAGGTCGGTCAGCCGGCCCGCGACGGCAAGTTCGAGTTCACCGTCAAGTCGGCCAAGTGCGGTGTCAGCAAGGTCGGCACGTCGATGCTCGGCACCCAGGCGCAGGGCCAGTTCTGCCTGGTCACCCTCAACGTCAAGAACATCGGCAAGGAGTCGCAGATGTTCGACGGCAGCAGCCAGAAGGCGTACGGCGCCAACGGCACCGAGTACTCGGCCGACGGCTCCGCCGCGCTCTACGCCAACAAGAACGCCGAGACGTTCCTCAACGACATCAACCCCGGCAACCAGGTCACCGGTGTAGTCGTCTTCGACATCCCGAAGAACGTCAAGCTCGCCAAGCTCGAGCTGCACGACTCGCCGTTCTCCGGCGGCGTGACCGTCTCCCTCACCTGATCCACCACTCACCCGGGGCGGGCGCCACCGCCCGCCCCGCCCCTCTCCTGTCCCCACCCACTGTTCCCAGAGGAGACGTCATGTCCGACCCGACCCAGCCCATGCCGCCCGATCAGCCTGACGACCAGGCCGCCATTCCGCCGCAGTCGGCGCCGACGCCGCCCGGTACCCCGGCTCCCCCGTTCGCCGCCCAGCCGCAGAACCCCACGGTCGTCGGCTCGCCCGGCCCGACCGTTCCCGCCAAGCGCTCCCACGCCCTGGCCTGGATCGTCGGCGGCATCGCCCTCGTCATCGCGCTGTGCTGCGGTGGGATCGGGATCGCCGCGCTGAGCAACGGCGATGCCGAGCCGGCCGCCGACACGGCGTCGTCGACCACGCCGAGCGTCACGACGGCCGGTCCGTCCAGCGCGGCGCCCACGACGTCGGCGCCGACGACCGCGCCGGCGTCGACGGCCCCCGCCCTTCCGCTCTACGACACGCCGGCGAAGAGCGACTTCACGCTCAAGGTGAAGATCCTGCGCAAGCAGTGCTTCGGTAGCGCCGGTTGCAATGTCACCTACCGGATCGACGTGACCTACACCGGCAGCGGGCTCGACCCGTCCAAGACGTACGAGGTGACCTATCAGGTGAAGGGCGCCGAGGACCCGATCATCAACACCTTCGAGGTGACCGGTGACTCCGCCTCCGTGCAGGAGGAGGAGATGGCGAGCACCAAGCGCTCCGGGGACAAGCTGACCGCCGCCGTTACCGACGTCGCCGAGTTCTGAGGAAGGCGTCGCGCGTCCCGGCTGATGCCGGCACCGACAGAGCGCCACACCCCGGCAACGTCTCACCACCCCGTCGGGCGGGTCGACGAGTCGTCGACCCGCGGACACCACGCGCCTGGAGGAGAAGACGATGACCGTCGCACAACCCTTCTGGGCCGGTCCGGGACTCCGCCCGCGCCAACCGGTCGGACCACCGGCCGCCGCACCGACGATCGAGCCGATCGCTCACCGGGGCACTCCACCGGCCCGCACCTGGCTGGGCCGCCCCGATCGTCCCGGTGCACTGCCGGCCTGACCGCCGATCACCGCACCGACGGCACCCGCACAGCGTCGTCGCACCACCACCGCCAGCGAACCGGCCCCAGCCGGGCCACGCCAACTCCCCTGCCCTCCCCAGGAGGTCGCCTGATGAACCACACCGAACCCCTGGTCGAGCTGATCTTCGACCGGCTCGCCGCCGACCGCGTACCCGATGACACCGCCGAGGTGGTCCTCGCCGCGCTGACCGGCGAGGCCGACCTGGCCGCGGCGCTCGCCGGCGCGCCGACCGCACTGGAGCCGCAGCGCACCGCGGCGGACGAGCCGCGGGAGCGGATCTGGCTCTCCTCGGTCACCGTCACCGGTTTCCGCGGCGTCGGCCCGGAGCGCACCCTCGCCATCGAGCCCGGCCCCGGGCTGACCGTGGTGGTCGGACGCAACGGCTCCGGCAAGTCCAGCTTCGCCGAGGCCGTGGAACTGGCGCTCACCGGAGACAGCGCGCGCTGGGCGGACCGCAACAGCGTGTGGCGTACGGGGTGGCGCAACCTGCACGCCGGCGACCCGTGCCGGATCGCCGTCGAGCTGCGCGTCGACGGGGTCGCGACGCCCACGCGGGTAATCCGTTCCTGGCCGTCGGACGCGGAGCTGGGCGACGCCGAGGTGGCGGTCACCAGCGCACACGGCACGCACCGGGATCTCGCCGACCTGGGGCTGGCCCGGCCGTTGGAGCTGTACCGGCCGTTCCTCACCGCCGCCGAGCTGGGCCGGCTCACCGCCGGCACGCAGAGCCAGCTCTTCGACGCCATCTCCGCGATCCTCGGCCTGGAGGCGATCACCGACGCCGACCGCCGCCTGATGGCCGCCGCCCGCCCCGTCGACACCACCATCAAGGAGGTACGCGGACAGCGCGCCGCCCTCGCCGCCACCCTCGCCGGGATCGACGACGACCGGGCCCGGCGGGCAGCGGCACTGCTCGGCGCGAACCGTCCCGACCTGGCGGCGTTGACCGCGATCCTCGACGAGCCGGAGGAGCCCACCGTCGACGAGGCGGTGCTGCTCTGCCGGCGGCTGGGGGACATGCAGCTGCCCGACGCCGAGGAGGTGACCCGCCTCGCCGGGCAGCTGCGGGAGGCCGCCGCGCAGGCGCGCCGGCACGACGGCGGCCGGTCGCGGGCGTCGCTGCGCAGCGCGGAGTTGCTCCGGCTGGCCATCGAGCACCACGACGACCGGGGTGACGGGTCGTGCCCGGTCTGCGCGACGGGCCGCCTCGACGGCGACTGGCGGACCCGCGCGGCGGCGTCCCTGGTCGAGCTGCGGGACCGGACCCTCGCCGCCCAGGCCGCCGCGTCCCGGCTGACCGCGCTGCTGCAGCGGGCGCACTACCTGATCGACGACCTGGACGTGCCCGCCGGCGACGCCGACGGGGTGCCGGTCGACGACCTGCACGCGGCGGTGGCGGCGCTGCGGCTGGCGCCGGGCGGGCCGGAGGAGCTGGCCGACCACCTGACCGCCCGGTACCCGGCGGTGTTCGTCGCGGCGGAGACCGCGCGGGCGTACGCGAAGGGGCTGCTCCGCCGGCGCGACACCGGCTGGCAGACGGTGGCCGGTGAGCTGCGGGCCTGGATCGCGTCGGCCGGGACGCTGCCGGAGCGGGAACGCGCCCTCGCCCGGGTGAAGGCCGCGCGGGCGTGGCTGAAGGCGACCGGGGCGGAGCTGCGCAACCAGCGGGTGGCGCCGTTCGCGGAGCACTCGCAGCGGATCTGGGAGCGGCTGCGGCAGGAGAGCAACGTCGAGCTGGGTGCGATGACCCTGGCCGGTTCGAACACCCGGCGGCGGGTGGTCATCCCGGTCAGCGTGGACGGCGCGGACAACGGCACCGCCCTCGGGGTGATGAGCCAGGGCGAGATGCACGCCCTCGGGCTGGCGACGTTCCTGCCGCGCGGCTGCGCGCCGGAGAGCCCGTTCCGGTTCGTCGTGGTGGACGACCCGGTGCAGAGCATGGACCCGGCCAAGGTGGACGGGCTGGCCCGGGTGCTCGCCGAACTGGCCGAACAGCGGCAGGTTGTGGTGTTCACCCACGACACCCGGCTGCCCGACGCCCTCGCGCGCCTCGACCTCGGCCGGTCCCGCATCATCGAGGTGACGCGCGCGGAGCGGTCGGTGGTGACCCTGCGGCCCGGCTCCGACCCGGTGACCCGCTACCTGGACGACGCGCACGCCCTCGCGCGCGCCGAGGAGATCGCGTCGGAGGTGCGCGGGCCGGTGGTGGCGGAGCTGTGTCGCTCGGCGATCGAGGCGGCCTGCCACCGGATCGTGTGGCGGCGGCGGGTGGCCCGGGGTGTGCCGCACGACGACATCGAGGCGGCGGTCGTGGCCGCGTCCCGGCGGCTCACCACCACCGTCGCGCTGGCGCTGTTCGACGACGCCGACCGGGGCGGTGACGTCCTCGGGTACCTGGGTCGCCGGCACGGGTCGCGGGCGGTGGGCGCGTACAAGGCGTGCAAGGAGGGCGTGCACGGGGCGTACCTGTCCGACCTGCCCGGGCTGGTCTCCGACGCCCGGCACCTGGTGGCGGCGCTGCCACCGCCCACGCCCGGACACGGCGCGGAGGTCCGGTCGTGACCGCGCCGGCGCCCCGGCGCTGCCTGGCGGCGGCCGACCAGATGTTGCGCGGGTCCGGCCCGCTCGGCACGGCCGCGGTGGCCGCCGGCTGGTGGCCGCGGGCGTGCGCCTGCCTGATCCGGCTCGCCCTCGAAGGCGGGATCGACGCCTACTGGCGGCGGACCCGTCCGGTGGTGGCCGCCTGCCGGCAGGGCCGGTCGAAACAGCTGATGCTGCGCGGCCGGTTCGGGCCCGGCCCTGCCGTGGCCCGACGGGTCGCCTTCGCCTGGGCGGCCCTGTCCGCCGCCGCCCACCACCACTGCTACGAGCTGGCGCCGACGGCCGCCGAGCTGCGTCGCCTGCACACCGAGGTGAGCGCCCTGCTCACCCACCTCGACGGAAGAACGGAACCCCACCGATGACCTACCCGCAGCCCGGCCTCGACCCCACCCGCCCGCAGCCGCCGCTGCCCGCGGTCACCGGCCCGTACCCGCCGGTGTCCGCCGTCCCCCGGCCCTACCCGCCGGTGTCCGGGCCTGCCGGTGCCTACGGTCCGATGTCGGCCACGCCCTATCCGGACCCGCGGGGCCTGCCGCTGCCGCTGGCACGGCCCGTCCTGACCTCGGGCATGGCGACGGCATCGCTGGTGCTCGGGATCCTCGGCGTGCTCGGCGGCTGGTGCCTGTTCGGCCTGCCCTGCCTGCTCGCCGTCGTCCTCGGTCACCTGGCCCTGCGCGAGACCCGCGACGGCGCGCGGTCGGGGCACGGCATGGCGGTCGCCGGTCTCGTCCTGGGTTACGTCTTCGTGGGCCCGATGATCCTCTTCACCCTCATGGTCTTCTTCGGCAGTGTCCTGAGCGCCGCCCCGACACCCTGACCCGGGCGGAACAAGAGGTGTGACACGCAGCCGCCACCGCGGCCCGGAACAGGCGCCCACAAAGCCGCCGGAAGGACAGGAACGCATGTCCCAGAAGCAGCCCCTCCACGCCGGGCCCGACCGGCCCCTCGAACTGTCCCGGCGCGACGACGGCTTTGCCGTCACGGCCCGCTGGAACAGCGACACCGGATCGGACGAGATCAACGGCCCGGACGAGGTCGTCATCCGCATCTCCGACGAGGCAACCCCCGAGGTACGCCGGCACGGCATCACGTCGTCCGTCCTGCACCGGACGGGCCGGCAGGTCGACGACATGGTGGCGGAGTTCCACGACATGCCCAGCGCCGGCGCCTACCAGGTGATGGTGGGCCGCTACATCGAGGGGCGGCTCGCCGAGCTGGCCCAGGCCCGCGGTGCGACCGCAGACGGATTCGAGGCCGACCTGCTCGCGGTCTACGAGGACCTCGCCAGCCGCCGGCACGCCGACCCGCTCGGTGCCCTCGCCACCACCACCGGCCGGACCCGCGCAGCGCTCGGCCGCCTGCTCGATGTGGCTCGTCACCGCAACGACCAGGAGGGACCCTCACGTGAGCACCTCGCATGATGCCTCGGTGACATCGTCAGCGCCGGGCCGCGTGTGGTCGGAGGTCTTCCCCCGCAGCCGAATCTCACCCCAACGCGCTACGAGCCGCGGCGCCGCCCGCCACCGGCGCCCACCGGTTCGATCACCTGCGAGAACTCCTCGGGAAGTTGGTCCATGGCGTTCTCGAACTCGTCTCGGGTCACGGCCTCACGGAGGGTGGTGAGCACCGCGCGGACCCCGGCACCGGCGACCGCACGGTCGACCCCCGGACGATCCCCCACCCGCTGCACGAATTCGTCGAGCCCGAACGCGGCGGCCATTTCCCCTCCGAGCGGTCTGCTCAGGTGATCGGCAAGTCGATCCGGAAGCTGATAGGCGAGGTCCTCGGCCTGGCCGGCGCTGATCCGATCCGCCAACGTCTCCAACGTCACGCCGGTCAGTGTGGCCGCCTGATCGGTCGAAACCTCTGCTCGCGTGGCCACTGCATCAACGAAATCCTCGTATTCCACCTGATTCCCCTCTCCGGCCAGATCACCGTCGAACGGCTGGTACGCATCACATCGCTTCGTTGAGCGAACTGGTACCTGAACAGCCTGCTAGGACGGAGGGTGATCCGGCCTCATCCCCATCGGGCGAATCACCACGGCCCCGAACCTGACACAGGCGGCCTACGCCACGTCACAGGTCGTGATCCGGGCGGATGGAATGCCATGCCGCCCGTACGTGGCTGCGCATGACCGATTCGGCCCAGTCGGGGTCGGCGGCGGTGAGTGCCGCCACCAGCTCGTGGTGGTGAGCCAGGCTGCGGCGCAGGGCCTCGGGGCTGTAGTGGGAGAAGGTCCGCCAGACGAGCGGCATCTGGATCACCGAGGAGACGACGCCGGCCAGGCGGCTGTTGTCGGACGCCTCGAGGATCATCCGGTGGAACTGGTTGTTCAGCTCGGTGAGTTCGTCCACGTCGGTCGGTCGTCCGCCCGGCGCGACCTCGTCCATCCGGTGGGCCAGCGCGTCGAGCGCGGCCACGTCGACGGTGCCGGTGACGGCCGCCAGTCGGCAGCCCCAGGGCTCGAGCACGGACCGCAGGCCGAAGATCTCGTCGAGGTCGTGGATGCTCCAGGCCTGGACCTGTACGCCGCGGTTGCGTTCGTGGCGGACCAGTCCCTCGGCGGTGAGCCGCCGGAGCGCCTCGCGGACCGGCGTCCGGCTCACCCCGACCGACTCGGCCAGCTCGCCCTCACGGAGCCACTCGCCGGCCGACCGCTGCCCGGACAGGATCTGGTCCCGGATCAGCCGGTAGGCGTGGTCGGCGGCGTGGCCGTTGTCGGCCTCCCGCAGCCCGGTGCGGTCACTCATGATGCTCCGCACGGTAACAACGCGGCAGGTTGTATGCAATGAGCCCACGGGCCATTGACAGCACGAGCAGCTGAGGCCTACTTTTCCCGCACAGCCCGATGTAACGACGGTCACAGCTCCGGCTGATTGCATGCAAAAGACGCTGATTGAGGGGTCCATGAGCACTCCACTACCGCTTGACGACATCCGGGTGATCGAGCTCGGCCAGCTGCTGGCGGGGCCGTTCTGCGGCCAGCTCCTGGGTGACTTCGGCGCCGAGGTGATCAAGGTCGAGGACCCGGGTCGGGGTGACCCGATGCGGCAGTGGGGACGCGAGAAGCCGTACGGGAAGTCGCTCTGGTGGCCGGTGGTGGCGCGGAACAAGAAGTCCGTGACCGCGAACCTGCGGACCGACGAGGGCCAGGACCTGGTACGCGGGCTCGTCGCCCGGGCGGACGTGTTGATCGAGAACTTCCGGCCGGGCACGTTGGAGCGGTGGGGCCTGGCCCCGGAGCGCCTGTGGGAGATCAACCCCGGCCTGGTCGTCACCCGGGTGACCGGCTTCGGTCAGAGCGGCCCCTACTCGTCCCGCGCCGGATACGGCTCGATCGGTGAGGCGATGGGCGGGATCCGGTACGTGACGGGCGACCCCGACCGTCCCCCGGCCCGAGCCGGCGTCTCCCTGGGCGACTCCCTCGCGGCGACGTTCGCCTGCCTGGGCACCCTGGTGGCGTTGCACCAGCGCGGACGCACCGGTCGGGGCCAGGTGGTCGACTCGGCCATCTACGAGGCCGTGCTGGCGATGATGGAGTCGCTGATCCCCGAGTACCAGATCGCCGGCTACCAGCGGGAGCGGACCGGGACCACGCTGCCGAACGTGTCCCCGAGCAACGTCTACCCGACCGCCGACGGCGAGATGGTGCTGATCGCGGCGAACCAGGACACGGTGTTCCGCCGCCTCGCCGAGGCGATGGGCCGGGCCGAGCTGGCCACGGACGAGAGGTACGCCACGCACGGCGCCCGCGGGCGGTGGATGGAGCAACTGGACGGCCTGATCGCCGAGTGGAGCTCCACGCTCACCTCCGACGAGCTGCTCGAACGGCTGCACGGGCACGGCGTGCCGGCGGGCCGCATCTTCCGGGCCCGGGACATGTTCGCGGACCCGCACTTCGCCGCCCGGGAGGCGATCGTCCGGCTGACCCATCCGGACCTGGGCGAGTTCGCCATGCACAACGTCGTACCCAAACTCTCCGACAGCCCGGGCCGCGTCCGGCACGTCGGCCCCGAACTCGGCGAGCACACCGAAGACATCTACCGCGACCTGCTGGGACTCGACGACGACGCGATCGCGTCGCTGCGTTCCACCGGCGTCATCTGAGGAGGAACCATGACCTACCGGCTCGGTGTGGACGTGGGGGGAACGTTCACCGACATCCTGCTGATCGACGAGGCGACGGGAGACACCTACCGGGCCAAGACCTCCTCCACCCCCGAGGACCAGTCCGTCGGGGTGCTGCGGGGCATCGAGCGGGCCTGCGCGGCGGCCGGTGTGCCCATGTCGGAGATCGCCGAGGTGTTCCACGGCACCACGGTCGCCACGAACGCGATCCTCGAGGGCAAGGGCGCCCGGGTCGGGCTGGTCAGCACCGAGGGTTTCCGGCAGGTGCTCCAGATCGCCCGGTCGTTCGTGCCGGGGGGCCTCGCCGGCTGGATCATCTGGCCGAAGCCGGAGCCCCTCGCGGCCCTGGAGGACACCGTGGAGGTACGCGGCCGGATCGGCGCCGACGGCGCGGTGGTGACCGCACTCGACGAGGCGGACGTCCGCGCGAAGCTGCGCCGGCTGCGTACGCAGGGCATCGAGGCGTTGAGCGTCAGCCTCATCAACTCCTACGCCAACCCGGAGCACGAGCGTCGTGTGGCCGAGCTGGCCGCCGAGGAGCTTCCCGGCGTACCGGTGTCGTTGTCGTCGTCGGTGCTGCCGGAGCTGCGCGAGTACGAGCGGACCATCACCACCGTCGCGAACGCCGCCGTGCAGCCGCAGGTGGCGCGCTACGTGGCGAACCTCGAGGCGCAGCTGCGCGAGTCGGGGGTGGCCGGACGGTTGTGCATCCTGCGCAGCGACGGCGGTCTGGTCTCCGCGGCCGTCGCCGCGGACAACCCGGTGAACCTGCTGCTGTCCGGCCCCGCTGGCGGGGTGACCGGCGCGACGTGGGTGGCGGAGCAGGCCGGCTACCGGGACTTCCTGACCTTCGACATGGGCGGCACCTCCACCGACGTCGCCCTGGTCCAGGGGTTGTCGCCGCGGGTGGGTCGGGAGACCACCGTCGGGGACCTCAAGGTCCGGGCCACCTCCGTCGACGTTCGTACGGTGGGCGCCGGAGGCGGCTCCATCGCCCACGTGCCACCGCTGACCCAGGCGCTGCGGGTGGGCCCGCAGTCGGCCGGCGCCGCCCCCGGTCCGGCCGCGTACGCGGCGGGCGGCGACCAGCCGACGGTGACCGACGCGAACGTCGTGCTCGGCTACCTGCCCACCGACCTGGCCGGGGGCGAGATCACGCTGGACCGGGCGGCGGCGCGGGCGGCCGTGAAGTCGATCGCCGACGCCACCGGGCTGGAGTCGGTGGAGGCCGCCGCGGCGGGCATCGTCGACATCGTCAACGAGAACATGTTCGGCGCGCTGCGGCTCGTGTCGGTGCAGCAGGGCTTCGACCCGCGCGACTACGCGCTGGTGGCCTTCGGTGGAGCCGGTCCGCTGCACGCCAACGCCCTGGGCCGGCTGACCGGAGCCTGGCCGGTGATCATCCCGCCGTCGCCTGGGGTGCTGTGCGCCTACGGCGACGCGACGACCAACCTGCGCGACGAGTCGGTGCGGACGCTGGTGCGCCGCTTCGGCGAACTCACCGACTCCAGCCTGCGCGCCGTCCTCGACGAACTCGCCGGCAAGGCGTGCGCCACCCTCGCCGAGCAGGGCGTCCCCACGGAGGAGCAGCGGGTCGTCTACTCCGCCGACCTGCGCTACCACGGCCAGGGTTTCGAGATCCCCGTGGCCGTCGACATCGACGCCTTCGACGGCACCGGCGGTGGGCTCGCCGCCCTGCGGTCGGCGTTCGACGCCGATCACCAGCGACTGTTCTCCTTCGTCCTCGACGCCGAGCACGAACTGGTGACCGTCCGGGCCACCGCGCACGGTCCGCGGCCGCAGGTCGCCGCGCCCGAGCTCGAACCCGGAGACGGTGACCCGAGCGCCGCGCTGCGGGCCCACCACCGGATCTGGGTCGACGGCGCCGAGGTCGACGCCGGCGGCTACGACCGGGCCCGGCTGCGCGCGGGCGACGTCGTACCGGGCCCGGCGATCATCACCGAGATGGACTCCACCACCCTCGTGCTGCCCGGTCACACGGCCACCGTGCATCCCAGTGGCAGCCTCCTCATCCGTCCCGTCGACACCACCACGGAGAGCTGACCATGGCACGCCTCATCGAGACCGCTACCGGACCCCTTCGCAGCGTGGACGTCGACCTGGTCACCCTCGACCTGATCGAGAACGGGCTGCGCAACGCCCGCTACGAGATGGACGAGGTGCTCTTCCGGACCGCGCTGTCGCCGGGAATCCGGGAGCAGCACGACGAGTTCCCGCTGATCGCCAACCGGGACGGGAAGATGATGGTGGGACAGTTCGGGCTGTCCATCCCGGACTTCCTGGAGAACTTCGAAGGTGACATCGAGGAGGGCGACGTCCTGCTGACGTCGGACCCGTACTCCTGCGGCGCCGCGATCAGCCACGCCAACGACTGGCTGGTGGTGCTGCCCATCTTCTTCGAGGGACGGATCGTGGGCTGGGCGGCGATGTTCGGGCACATGTCCGACGTCGGCGGCAAGACCCCGGCGTCGATGCCGACCGACGCCCGCACCATCTTCGAGGAGGGCGTGGTCATCCCGCCCTTCAAGCTGTACCGCAGGGGTGTGCTCGCCGAGGACGCCCTGCGGATCATCCTCAACCAGGTGCGCAAGCCCGACTGGAACCGCGCGGACCTCAACGGGATCGTCGCGGCCTGCCGGACCGCCTCCCGTCGGGTCCAGGAGATGTGCGCCCGGTTCGGGGTCGACACCTACGACTCCGCGCTCGACCAGCTCCTCGACCGCAACTACCGGGCCATGAAGGTGCTGCTCGAGGCGGTGTTCGCCGAGGGCGAGACGCTCTCGTTCACCGACTACATCTGCGACGACGGGCTCGGCTACGGACCCTACGAGCTCAAGCTCAGCCTGACCCGCACCGGCGAGAAGGTGCTGCTGGACTTCACCGGCAGCAGCCCGCAGGCGCAGGGACCGATCAACTACTACATCAACGAGAACCTCGTCCGGATGTTCTTCGGCATCTACATGATCACCGTCGCCGACCCGCAGATCCTCTGGAACGACGGCTTCTACCCGCTGGTCGACGTCACGATCCCCGACGACTCGTTCTGGAAGCCCGCGTACCCCGCCGCCCTCAACGCGCGAAACCACGGCATCGGGCGCGTCTTCGACCTGTTCGGCGGCCTGCTCGGCCAGACCAACCCGGGGCTGCTCAACGCCGCCGGATTCTCGTCGTCACCGCACTTCATGTACTCGGGCACCTACGGGCCCGGTGAGCGCAAGGGTGAATGGTTCCAGCTCTACTCCATCGGGTTCGGCGGCATCCCAGGCCGGCCGGTGGGGGACGGCCCGGACGGCCACTCGCTGTGGCCGTCGTTCGTCAACATCCCGTGCGAGTACCTGGAGTCGTACTACCCGCTGCGCGTCGAACGCTGGGAGACCGTCGCGGACACCGGTGGCGCCGGACTGCACCGCGGCGGCAACGGCGTCGACGTGGCCTACCGGTTCCTGGAGGCCGGCACGATCGCGATCCACGACGACCGCTGGCTGACGTACCCGTGGGGCGTCAACGGCGGCGAGCCGGGCACGCGTGGCCGCAAGTGGATCGAACGCGCCGACGGCGGCACCGAGATCCTGGGCAGCAAGGTGCACGACGTGCCCGTGGCCCCGGGGGACGTGCTGCACTTCGTCACCTGGGGCGGCGGCGGGTGGGGCGACCCGCTCGCCCGCGACCCGGAACTGGTCGGCCTCGAGGTCCGCCGGGGCCTGGTCACCCCCGCGGGCGCCCGTCGCTACGGCGTGGTCTGCGACGAGGCCGGCGCCGTCGACGTCACGGCCACCGAGGAGGTACGCGCCGAGCTGCGCCACGGACGCCCCGTCCCCCTGCCCACGTTCGACATGGGGCCGCCGATCGAGACGGTCCTGGACCGGTGCCTGGAGGAGACGGGCCTGCCCGCTCCCCGGCCGCCCGTCGCCCGATGAGCCCCGCGCCGGCCCCCGGCGACGACGGATTCGGGGGTGCGCTCCCGCCCGGCGCCCGTCCCGCCGTGCTCGTCATCGACCTGATGCGGGCCTACTTCGACCCGGCCAGCCCGCTGTGCCTGCCGTCCACCGACGGCCTGCGGTCGGCCGGCCGGGTCGTCGCCGCGGCTCGCGGCCACCGGATCCCCGTGCTGCACACCCGCGTCGCGTACGGGCCGAGCGGTGTCGACGGAGGTCTGTTCGTCCGGAAGGTTCCCGCCCTGCGGCAGCTCTTCGACGGCGGTGGCGCGATGGGGCAACCGATGCCGCAGGTCTGCCCCGCCGACGACGAGCTGGTCCTGGTCAAGCAGTACGCCAGCGCCTTCTTCGGCACGTCCCTGGCGTCCACCCTGCGCGCGGCGCACATCGACACCGTCGTGCTGGTCGGCGTCAGCACGAGCGGTTGTGTGCGCGCCACCGCGGTGGACGCGATACAGCACGGTTTCGTCCCGCTGGTGGTCCGGGAGGCGGTCGCGGACCGCGCCGCCGGCCCGCACGAGGCGAGCCTGTCCGACCTGCAGGCCAAGTACGCCGAGGTGATCAGCGAGGCCGACGCCGTCGCCTACCTGTCGGAGGAGCGATGACCGCCGGAATCGACATCGTGGAGGTGTCGCCCCGCGACGGCCTGCAGAACGAGGCGACGGTCCTCACCACCGCGGACAAGATCGAGCTCGTCGACCGGGCGGTCCGGTCGGGCGCCCGACGGGTCGAGGTGACCAGCTTCGTCAACCCCGCCCGGGTTCCGCAGATGGCGGACGCGGACGAGCTGATGGCCGCGCTCCCCCGCCACGAGGGCGTCCGGTACGCGGGCCTGGTCATGAACCGCCGCGGCCTGGACCGGGCCCTCGCTGCGGGCGTCGACGAGATCAACGTCGTCGTGGTGGCCACGGACACCTTCTGCGGCCGCAACCAGGGCATGACCACGGCGCAGGCGTGCGACACGGCGGCCGAGCTGGTGCGGACGGCCGGCGCGGCGGGGGTGTTCACGACGGTGACCGTCGGCGCGGCGTTCGGATGCCCGTTCGAGGGCGAGGTCCCGCTGTCCCGGTTGCGGGAGGTGCTCGCGCGGGTGCGGGACGCCGGCCCCGACGAGCTGGCTCTCGCCGACACCATCGGGGTGGCCGTACCGTCCGACGTCACCGACCGGTTGGCGCTCGCCCGGGAGGTCACGCAATCGCGGACGCCACTGCGGTTGCACCTGCACGACACCCGGCACACCGGCGTGGCCAACGCGGTCGCGGCGGTCCGGGCGGGCGTCACCACCCTCGACGCCAGCATCGGCGGCGCAGGCGGCTGCCCGTTCGCGCCGGCGGCGACCGGAAACGTCGCCACCGAGGACCTCGTCTACCTGTTCGACCGGATGGGGCAGCCCACCGGTCTGGACCTGGGGACCATCACCTCGACCGCCTCCTGGCTGGAGGGCCGGCTCGGTAAACGGCTGCCGGGCGCGCTGCTGCGGGCGGGGCCGTTTCCCGCCTGAGCCCGGCCCGGCGAGCACGACACGGCACGACACCGACGAGCGGCCGACCACGACGTGGTGCGTGGTGCGCCACAGTGCTTGCCCCGCCGGACGGTCGCGTAGTTGGCTCGACGGCATGGCCCGCATCGCGTACCACGACGCGGACGCCGAGGCGTTCGCCGCGACCCGTCACCTCACCGACGACGGCCTCACCGCCTGGCGCGCCGCCGTCACCCGCCACCTCGACCCGCGTCCCGGCATGCGCGTGCTCGACCTGGGCGCCGGCACCGGCAGCTGGGCCCGCGCCCTCACCACCTGGTTCCCCGGCGTCGAGGTCGTCGCCGTCGAGCCGTCGGCGGCCATGCGCGCCCGCTGCGCGTTCGCCCCACTCGTCGCGGGTGACGCCCGGAGCATCCCGCTGGCCGACCGGAGCCTCGACGGCGTGTGGCTGTCCACCGTCATCCACCACGTGCCCGACCTGGCCGCCGCGGCGCGCGAGCTGCGCCGGGTGCTGCGGCCCGGCGCACCCGTGCTGATCCGGTCCGCGTTCGCCGGACGGCACGAGGCGATCACCCTGTTCCGCTTCTTCCCGGAGGCGATCCGCGTGCTCGACTCCTACCCCGGCATCGCCGACGTGGAAGCCGCCTTCGCCGCCGCCGGGTTCACCACCGTCGCGGTCGAGCCGGTTCCGCAGGTCACCGCGCCGTCGCTGCGGGAGGCGGCCGCCGGCCTGCGGCGGGAGGCGCACACCCCGCTTCAGCTGATCACCGACGACGAGTACGCCGCCGGGGCGGCGCGTCTCCGCGAGGCCGCCCGGGTCGAGGTCGGACCGGTGATCGACGCGCTGGACCTGCTGGTTCTGCGCCGCGACGGCAGGTGAGTCGTTACCGATATCAGCTCGACAGGGGGCGGTGGGCGGCACCTCGCCCGGCGCAGGGCGAGCCCTCGCGGGCTGCCGCGGCGGCGCCGGTTCGGCACCGGGCGCACGGTCGCGGAGCTGACCGGCCGCCGCACCCGCTCGGCACCGGGCTCACCGTCGCGGAGCTGCCCGGCGACGGCACCCCCGGTCGGCACCGGACGAACCGTCGCGGAGCTGCCGGGCCGGGGCAGGCGCCGGACGGGCGGACGTCGACTGTGGACGCGGTTAGGGTGAGCGGATGGGAACCCGCCGATGGACGGTCGTCGGCGCGCCGTCGAGCGCCGGCGCGCACACCCCCGGTGTCGAGCGCGCCCCGGCCGCCCTGCGCGCCGCCGGCCTGCTCGACCTGCTGGGCTCGGCCGTCGACGTGGAGGACGCCGGCGACACGGGCGGCTTCCGGTGGCGGCCGGATCCGGCGTACCCCCGGGGTCAGAACGCGGGCGCGGTGGCCGGCGTCGCCGCGGAGGTGGCCGCGGGCGTCGCGGCGGCGGTGGGCCGGGGGCGGACGCCGCTGGTGCTCGGCGGCGACTGCACCGTGACGATCGGCCTGGTGGCAGGGTGCGCGCGGGCCGGCCTGTCGCCGGCGCTGGTCTACGTGGACGGCGGGCCGGATCTCTACACGCCGCTGACCCGGCCGAACGGGAACCTGGACGCCACCGGCCTGGCGCACCTGCTCGGGCTGCCGGGGACGCTGCCGGAGGTGGCGGCGGTCGGGCCGAGTGTGCCGCTGCTGTCGCCGGAGCGGGTGGTGGTCTACGGGGACTCGCTGCCCCGGGGAGACCACGAGCGGGAGCTGGTGGCGGAGCTGGGGCTGGTCTACGTGCCGGCCGAGGAGGTGCACGCCGACCCGGGGGCGGCGGCACGCCGGGCCCGGGTGGTGGCGGAGGGCGCGGCGGACGGGTTCGTGGTGCACTTCGACGTGGACGTGCTGCGGTTCGTCGACGCGCCACTGGCCGACGTGCCGGAGCCGTTCGGGCTGAGCCTGGCCGAGGCGGCGGCGACGCTGGCGGAGCTGGTGGCGAGCCCGCGGTTCGTCGGGTTGTCGGTCACCGAGATCAACCCCGATCACCTGCCCGACGACGAGGTGCTCCCCCGGTTCGTCCGAGCGTTGGCCGGGGCGCTGACCGGGGGCTAGGCGTCCGCGAGGTGCAGCGGCAGGACCTTCGCGGTGCTGATCGCCAGCGGGCGGTCGAGCACCTGGTCCCGGGGCACGAAGACCATGGCCTGCCCCTCGCCGAGCACCACGTCCTCCTGCCGGGCGTCGGTGACGCCGCGGAAGACGTACACGGTGACGTCGTGCCCGAAGCCCTCCTCGTAGGGGCGGGGGCCGCTCCACAGCAGGTGCAGCTCGCCGGCGGTCAGGCCGGTCTCCTCGCGTAGCTCCCGGCGGGCGGCCTGTTCCGGCGTCTCCCCCGGCTCGATGCTCCCGCCGGGCAGGCTCCACTGGTGCGGCGACACGGTGGTGTTCCCGTCGCGGTGTTGCATCAGCACCGCGCCGGCCCGGTCGACGAGCAGGACGAGGGCGACGTCGTAGAAGGCCACGGACCCGAGGATGTCACACTCCCCCACTTTCCTCCGATGTGGACGAAAGTTCCGATAGAAGCACCGAAAGCTATAGACATATCGACATGCCTTTTGTAGCGTCGGCCACATCCCACGACCTGCCCGACCCGTCCCGAGCAAGGAGAGGCAGTTGACTGGACGACTCGCACTCGCCGTGGCCACGCTCACCGTCACGGCCCTCGTCGCCACCCCCACCGTCGCCACCGCCGCCCCCGGCACCACCGCGCCACCACCGGACAGCGCCTTCCAGAAGGTGACCCTCAACGACCATCCCGGCGAGCCGATGGACCTGGCGGTGCTGCCCGACCGCCGGGTGCTGCACGTGACCCGCGCCGGCGAGGTCTGGCTGCACAACCCCGCCACCGGCCGCAACACGGTCGCCGCCACGCTCGACGTCTACCGGCACGACGAGGAGGGCCTGCAGAACGTCGCCGTCGACCCGAACTTCGGCCGGGGCGGCAACAACTGGGTCTACCTCTACTACTCGCCGCCGATGGACACCCCGGTCGACGACCCGGCCACGCCGGACGTCAACGAGGGCGACGCCCCGGCCTGGGGCACCGAGGCGGACTTCGCGCCGTTCCGGGGCGTGCTGCGCCTGTCCCGGTTCCGGCTGGTGAAGGACACCCTCGACCTGCGCACCGAGCAGCGGATCCTGGACGTGCCGGTCGACCGGGGCATCTGCTGCCACGTCGGCGGCGACATCGTCTTCGACGCCAGGGGCAACCTCTACCTGTCCACCGGCGACGACACCAACCCGTTCGAGTCCGGCGGCTACGCGCCGATCGACGAGCGACCGGGCCGCAACCCGGCGTACGACGCGCAGCGCACCGCCGCCAACACCAACGACCTGCGCGGCAAGATCCTGCGGATCCGGGTCGGCGCCGACGGGTCGTACTCGATCCCGGACGGCAACCTGTTCCGCCGGGGCGCCCCGGGCACCCGCCCGGAGATCTACCTGATGGGCGTGCGCAACCCGTTCCGGATCGAGGTGAACCGGAACACCGGTGAGCTGTACGTGGCTGACTACTCCCCCGACGCCCGCGAGGCCGACCCGACGCGCGGCCCGGCCGGGCACGGCAAGTGGCTCGCCACCCGTCGGGCCGGCAACTTCGGCTGGCCCTACTGCGCCACCGCGGAGCTGCCCTACGTCGACCACGACTTCGCCACCGGAACGTCCGGGGCGCCGTTCGACTGCGCCGCGCCGGTCAACGACTCGCCGCACAACACCGGGCTGCGCAAGCTGCCCCCGGTGCAGCAGCCGCAGGTGGCGTACACGTACGGCGACTCGCCCCAGTTCCCCGAACTCGGCGACGGGGGCATCGGCCCGATGGCCGGCCCGGCGTACGACTTCGACCGCCGCGCCACCCGGGGCCGCACCGCGGTGGCCTGGCCGTCGTACTACGACGGGCTGCCGCTGTTCCACGAGTGGACCCGCGACTACGTCAAGGCCTTCCGGCAGGACAAGCGGGGTGCGGTGACCGGGATCGAGCCGGTGCTGCCCTCGGTCGTCTTCGACAACCCGATGGACCTGGAGTTCGGCCCGGACGGCGCGCTCTACGTGCTGGAGTACGGCGACGGCTACTTCAGCGAGAACCCGGACGCGCAGCTCGCCCGGATCGACCACATCGCCTTCACCGGCAACCACACGCCGGTGCCGGCGGCGTCCGCCACCCCCACCGCCGGGGTCGCCCCGCTGACCGTCACCTTCTCCAGCGCGGGCACCACCGACGCCGACGGCGACCGGCTGCGCTACGAGTGGTACCTCGACGACGACGACCGGGTCGACTCGCGCGCGCCGAACCCGACGTTCACCTACCGGGAGAACGGCCTCTACCGGGCGACGCTGACGGTCACCGACCAGGTGGGTCGCTCCGCGTCGGCCGAGGTGCAGGTCGTGGTCGGCAACGCACCGCCGGTGGTGGAGCTGGTCGACCCGGTCGAGGGCCAGCCGTTCGCCTTCGGCGACACCGTCACCTTCCAGGTGCGGGTGACCGACGACCAGCCGGTGGACTGCGCCCGGGTCACCGTCACCTACATCCTCGGCCACGACAGCCACGGGCACCCGCAGACCACGGCCAGCGGGTGCACCGGCTCGATCACCACCACCGTCCCGGAGGGACACGACCCGGAGACCGACAACCTCACCGGTGTCTTCGTCGCCAGCTACACCGACGCCGGCAGCGACGGCCTGCCGCCGCTGACCGGCACCGACCAGGTCGTCCTGGTCCCCTCCGCGTAGGACCCGCGAAAAGGAGAAAGCCATGTGCTACGGATTCGACGGAGAGGCCGCGCTGCGGCAGTCCCTGGACCGACGCAACCTGCTGCGCGGCTCGCTGGCGGCGCTGGCCGGCGTCGGGCTGGCCTCCGGGCTCGGCGCGACCGCCGCCCAGGCCGGCGGGCACCACCACGGGCGGCGGCACGTGCCGAAGGAGCTGATCAGCATCCAGCTCTGGACGGTCCGCGACGCGCTCAACGGCTCACCCGGCTACGACGCGACGCTGGCCCACCTGGCCCGGATCGGCTACCCCCGGGTGGAGCTGGCGCTGGGCTACTTCGGCCGCACCGCCGCGCAGCTGCGCCGGTTCCTCGACGGCATCGGCATCAAGGCCAGCTCCAGCCACGACGGCATCGCCGCCGACGCCGCCGGGCTGGAACAGAAGATCGCCAACGCCCGTACGCTGGGCCAGCGCTTCATGGTGGTGCCGTACCTGAACTCCGACAAGGAGGACGACTGGAAGCGGTGGGCGGAGCAGATGAACGTCGAGGCCGCCGCGGCGCGCAAGGCCGGCCTGCGCTACGGCTACCACAACCACGCCCACGAGTTCACCATCGACTTCGGCAACGGCCGACGCCCGTGGGACGTGCTGACCGAGGAACTCGACCCGCGCCTGGTCCACCTGGAGATCGACCTCTACTGGGCGGTGACCGGCGGCATCAACTCCGGTGAGGGCGTCGAGGACCCGGAGGGCTTCGCGCTCGACGTGATCCGTTGCGCGCCGCAGCGGGTTCTGCAATACCACGTCAAGGACCGCGACCCGGCCACCGGCGACATGGCCGACCTGGGCACCGGGATGATCGACTTCGCCCGCATCTTCCGCCGGCACCAGGTGCTGGAGTACATCGTGGAGAACGACACCCCGGACGTGACGCCGCAGCAGACCGCCGCCGTCGGCTACCGCTACCTGCGCCGGCTGACCTACTGACACACGCCCGGTGATGCCGGGGCCGGCCCACCGCCGGCCCCGGCGTCGCGCGTGGTGGGGCCCCCGGCCGCCGCCGGACGTGGCACGCTCGGGTGGGTCACGCACCGACCGAGGGGATACGCGATGACCGACGAGCCGGACGAGGTCCACTACGACCGTCTCTACCGCGACACCCGGCGCCCGCCCTGGGAGATCGGCGGGCCGCAGCCGGCGCTCGCCGCGGTCCTCGACACCGGGGTACGCGGCCCCCGCGTGCTCGACGTCGGCTGCGGCACCGGTGAGCTGGCTCTGGCGTTGGCCCGGCGGGGCCTCGACGTGACCGGTGTCGACCTCTCCCCGGTGGCGATCGACCTGGCCCGGGCCAAGGCCGCCGAGGCGGGTCTGCCGGTGCGCTTCGAGGTGTGCGACGCCACCCGGATCCCGGTGCCGGACACGCCGTACGACTCCGTGTTCGACTCCGGGCTGCTGCACACGCTGGACCGCCGCGGGGCCGCGGTCGGCGACTACCTGGCGCTCCTGCCGCGCCTGACCGCGCCGGGCGGCACCGTGTTCGTGCTGGCGGTGTCGCCGGAGGCCGGCCAGGACTTCGGCCTGGCCGCCGACACCCTGCGCGCGGCGTTTCCCGAGCCGACCTGGACGGGGACCACTGTCGCGCCGATCGACGTGCTGGCCCGGGTCGAGTCCGGTGAGTTGCGCCTGGCCGGCAACCTCCTGCGCACCGTGCGCTCCCCGGCGTCGTGACGGATCTCGCCGGGCGGGGTCAGCGGCGCCAGTGCTGGCGCGGGGCGTAGCCGTCGCGGCGCAGCCAGTGCTCGGTGTAGACGATCCGGTCGGCCTCGACCACGACGAGCGTCTCCCGGGGCGGCTCGGACAGGGGGCGGCCGCGCTCGACGTGCTCGTTCTGCCAGCGGAACGCCGACCAGTGGTGTGCGTGGTCGGGGTGGTCGGGGGCGAGCACCCGGGCGGTGCCGAAGACCTGCGCGCCGCGGCTGCTGGCCAGCCCGACCAGGGGCGCGAAGACGCCGACGGACACGCGCGGGTCGGCGGCGATGTTGCGCATCTTCGGTGAGCGCGGCGCGGCGGTGAACATCAGCGCGAAGTCGAGCGGGTAGTAGCGCACCGGGGTGGCCAGCGGCCCGTCCGGACCGGTGGTGGCGAGCACGCACATGTTCTGCGACGACAGCAGGTTGAGGATGCGTTCCTCGAGCCGGTCCCGGTCCAGCTTCCCGGTGGGTGTCGGCCCGGCCAGCCACGGGTTCGTCACCGGCACGACGTGTCCTCGATCATGGCGGCACCCTACCGGGCCGCTCATCCCCGGGTGGGCCGGCGCCGGGGGTCACGCGCCGAGCTTGGCGGTACTGGCTCGCACGACCACCTCGCCGTCCATGCGCACGATCCGTCGGCGGCGGCCGGTGTTCTCGGTGAGCGCCATCTCCATCGCCTTCTCGCCGAGCTGTTGCAGCGGCAGCGCCACGGTGGTCAGCGGCGGGGTCAGGTCGCGGACGATCGGGATGTCGTCGAAGCCGGCGACGGACACGTCGCCGGGCACGGACAGGCCGTGGTCGCGCAGTGCCGCGTACGCGCCGACGGCCATCACGTCGGTCAACGCGAACACGCAGGTGGCGTCCCGTCCGCGGGTGAGCAGCTCGGTCATCGCCTGGTAGCCGCCGTCGCGGGTGAACGGCCCCTCGACCACGGCGGCCGGGTCGAGCGTCACGCCGGCGGCGGCCAGCTCGTCGCGGAAGCCGCCGAGACGGTCGATGACGGTGGTGAGCGCGCGCGGGCCGGACAGCACGGCGAAGCGACGGTGGCCCAGCTCCAGCAGTGTGCGGGCCATGGCGGCGGCGCCGGCCCGGTTCTCCGGGAGCACGCTGTCGACCTTGAGGCTGCGGTGGCGGCTGACCACCGCGACCCGGCCCCCGCCGTCGAGGTAGGGCTTCAGCTCGGCCTCCATGGCCCGCTCCCAGCGGGTGTCCTCGAAGCCGGAGCCGATGAGCAGGATGGCCGGGGCGCGCTCGGCGCGCAGCATCGACACGTAGGCGATCTCGCGCTCCGGGTCGCGGAACGTGCTGGCCAGCATGACCAGCAGGTCGTTGGCGCCGGCGACGCGCATGACGCCGCCGGCGACGGCGGCGAAGTAGGGGTCGGTGACGTCGTGGCAGATGACGCCGACGGTGCGGTGGGAGGCGCCGGCCAGCGCCCGGGCGTGCGCGTTCGGGGTGTAGGCGAGCTGCGCGGCGGCGGCCAGGACGCGGTCGCGCAGCTGCGGGGTGACGCGCATGCCGTTGAGCGCCCGGGAGGCCGTGGCCAGCGAGACGTCGGCGGCTCTGGCCACGTCTTCCAGGGTCACGTGCGTCCGTGGTTGCATCGATATCCCCCTACGGAACGTCTTGACCCGGCTGTCGGAGCGTGGCTACCGTAACATCCTGAAAGCGCTTACTGAAAGCGCATTCAGGCTTCTGGCCGACCACCTCGGGAGGACACACGTGGAGCGCACGTCCATCGGGATCATCCTCAACGGCGTGACCGGACGAATGGGCTACCGACAGCACCTCGTCCGATCCCTGCTCGCCATCCGCGAGCAGGGCGGCCTGCCCGCCCGCGACGGCAGCCTCATCTGGCCGGAGCTGACCCTGGTGGGCCGCAACGAGGCCCGGCTCGCCGAGATCGCCGCCCGGCACGGGCTGGACTCGTACACCACCGACCTGGACGCGGCGCTCGCCGACGACGCCCACCGGATCTACTTCGACGCGCAGGTGACCGCCCAGCGGGAGAAGGCGATCCGGGCGGCGATCGAGGCCGGCAGGCACGTCTACACCGAGAAGCCCCTCGCCGAGGGGCTGACCGGGTCGCTGGAGCTGGCCCGGCTCGCCGCGGCGCGGGGCGTGAAGAACGGCGTGGTGCAGGACAAGCTGTTCCTGCCCGGGCTGCGCAAGCTCAAGCGGCTGGTCGACGGCGGGTTCTTCGGCCGGATCCTGTCCGTTCGCGGGGAGTTCGGCTACTGGGTGTTCGAGGGCGACTGGCAGGACGCGCAGCGACCCAGCTGGAACTACCGCGCCGAGGACGGCGGCGGGATCACCGTCGACATGTTCCCGCACTGGCACTACGTGCTGGAGCAGATCTTCGGCCCGGTCACCGCCGTCACCGCCGTCACCGCCACGCACGTGCCCGAACGGGTGGACGAGAACGGGGTCACCTACCGGGCCACCGCCGACGACGCCGCGTACGGGATCTTCGAACTGGCCGGCGGCATCGTCGCGCAGATCAACTCCTCGTGGGCGGTCCGGGTGTACCGGGACGAGCTGGTCGAGTTCCAGGTCGACGGCACGCACGGCAGCGCGGTGGCCGGGCTGCGCGAGTGCCGCATCCAGCACCGCGGCGCCACCCCGATGCCGGTGTGGAACCCGGACCTGCCGGTCACCGAACCGTTCCGCGCCCAGTGGCAGACCGTGCCGGACAACGCCGACTACGACAACGGGTTCAAGGTGCAGTGGGAGTCGTTCCTGCGGCACGTCGTCGACGACGAACCGTTCCCGTGGGACTTCATGGCCGGCGCCCGCGGGGTGCAGCTCGCCGAGGCCGGCCTGCGCTCCGCCCGGGAGGGCCGGCGGATCACCGTCGAGGAGATCGCCCGGTGACCGCGCGGATCACCCTGCCCCGGCCCGGCGGCGGCACCGAGTCACGCACGCTGCGCGAACCCGCCGGCTGGCACCGGCCGGACGGACCGCCCGCCAGCCGGATCGCGTACGCGGCGGCGCACGTGGTCGCCGACCCGTACGCCGACAACGCCCCGGACGCTCCCGCGCGACTGGACTGGGACGCCACCCTCGCCGTACGGCGCGACCTGTGGTCGTGGGGGCTCGGCGTGGCCGAGGCGATGGACACCGCGCAGCGCGGGATGGGGCTGGACTGGGCGGCCACCCGCGACCTGATCCGGCGCAGCGCCGCCGAGGCCGCCGCGTGCGGCGGACGGATCGTCGCCGGGGCCGCCACCGACCAGCTTCCCGGCGTGCCCGACACGCTCGACGAGGTCGTCGCCGCGTACGCCGAGCAGGTCGGGTACGTGCAGGAGTGCGGCGCGGTCGCGGTGGTGATGGCCAGCCGTCAGCTCGCCGCGCTCGCCACTGGACCGGACGACTACGTGCGCGTCTACGAGCGGGTGCTGCGCGAGGCCGGCGCGCCGGTGGTGCTGCACTGGCTCGGCGACATGTTCGACCCCGCCCTGGCCGGCTACTGGGGCTCGACCGACCTGGACGAGGCCACCAGGACGTTCGTCGCGCTGGTGCACGCCCACGCCGACGTCGTCAACGGGGTGAAGGTGTCGCTGCTGGACGCCGGCCGGGAGGTGCGGCTGCGCGAGCTGCTGCCGCCCACGGTGAAGGTCTACACCGGCGACGACTACCACTACCCGGAGCTGATCGAGGGCGACGGCGCGCGGTCCAGTCACGCCCTGCTGGGCGCGTTCGCGGCCATCGCCCCGGCCGCGTCGGCCGCGCTGCAACGGCTCGACGCCGGGGACCAGGCCGGTTTCCGGGCGATCCTCGACCCGACCGTGCCGTTGTCCCGGCACGTGTTCGCCCCGCCCACGCGCTACTACAAGACCGGCATCGCGTTCCTGTCCTGGCTGCGCGGCCTGCAACCCGGCTTCACCATGGTCGGCGGTCTGCACGGCGGGCGCGGCGTCCCGCACCTGGTCGAGGCGTTCCGGCTGGCCGACAGCGCCGGACTGCTGCTCGACCCGGAGCTGGCCGCGCGGCGGATGCGCGCGTACCTCGACGTCGCGGGCGTGGCCGGATGACCGCCGACCCGCGGCTGGCGAAGCTGTCGCTCAACCAGCGCACCACGCGACGCTGGTCGGTCCGGGAGGCGGTCGACGGCTGCGTCCGCGCCGGCATCCCGGCCATCGGGCTGTGGCGCGAACCGGTCGCCGAGATCGGCGTACCGGCCGCCGCGACGCTCGTCGCCGACGCCGGGCTGCGGGTGTCGTCGCTGTGCCGGGGCGGTTTCCTCACCGCCGACGGCGATGCCGCCCGGGCCGAGGCGCTGGTCGACAACCGGCGCGCCATCGACGAGGCGGCCGGGCTCGGCACCGACTGCCTGGTCCTGGTCGTCGGGGGTCTGCCGCCGGGCTCGCGTGACCTGTCCGGCGCCCGGCAGCGGGTCGCCGACGCCCTGGTCGAGCTGGCCCCCTACGCGGGCGAGCGCGGGGTACGCCTCGCGTTGGAGCCTCTGCACCCGATGTACTGCGCCGACCGGGCGGTGCTGTCCACGCTCGGGCAGGCGCTCGACCTGGCCGAGGCGTTCCCCGTCGAGCAGGTCGGCGTCGTGGTGGACACGTTCCACGTCTGGTGGGACCCGGACGTGTGGCGGCAGATCGCCCGCGCCGGGCACCGCATCGCGAGCTTCCAGGTGTGCGACTTCCTCACCCCGCTGCCGGCCGACGTCCTGCTCGGGCGGGGCATGATGGGCGACGGGCACATCGACTTCCCACCGCTGCGGCGGGCCGTGGAGGCCGCCGGGTACACCGGCGACACCGAGGTGGAGATCTTCAACGCCGAGGTGTGGGCGACCGACCCGGACCGGGTCCTCGCGACCATGGCCGAGCGCTACGTCGAACTGGTGCTGGCCGACTGAGGCGGTCGCCGCCGGCGGCACGAGTCGGGCCTGTCGGACGAATCAGGTGGCCGCGGGGCCCGGAACGGGGCAGGATCTGATCATGACGTCCGCCCACCCCTGGATCACCACGCCCATCACCACCGACCTGCTGCGCGGGGCACTCGACCTGGAACGCACCGCGCACGGCGTGCTGCCGCACCGGCTGCCCGCGCCGGCCCGGGCCCGCAACACCGACCCGCAGGTGGCGATGGCCGAGGCGATGCCCTCCGGCGTACGGCTGGTGTTCCGCAGCCGCGCCACCGCCGTGGAGCTGGACGTGCTTCCCACCAAGATGGTCTACCGCGGCACCCCGCCGCGTCCCGACGGCCGCTACGACCTGCTGGTCGACGGGCGCCTGACCGGGCAGGCCACGGCCGACGGCGGCAAGGTGCTCACCATCGACCTGACCACCGGCACGGCGACCACCGAGCCCGGTCCGGTCGGCACCGTCCGCTTCACCGACCTGCCCGCCACCGACAAGGACGTCGAGATCTGGCTGCCGCAGCGCGAGATCACCGAGTTGGTGGCGCTGCGCACCGACGCGCCGGTGGAGACCGTCGGCGACCGGGGCCGGGGGGTGTGGCTGCACCACGGCAGCTCGATCAGCCACGGCTCGGACGCGGAGAGCCCGACCGGCACCTGGCCGGCGATCGCCGCCGGCCTGGCCGGGGTGGAACTGGTCAACCTCGGCTTCAGCGGCAGCGCGCTGCTCGACCCGTTCACCGCCCGGGCCATGCGGGACACCCCGGCGGACCTGATCAGCGTGAAGATCGGCATCAACCTGGTGAACAGCGACGTGATGCGGTTGCGCGCGTTCACCCCCGCGGTGCACGGCTTCCTCGACACGCTGCGCGACGGGCACCCGGACACCCCGCTGCTCGTCGTGTCGTCCATCCTCTGCCCGATCCAGGAGGACACCCCCGGCCCGGGCGCCGCCGACCTCAGCACCGGCACGCTGCGGTTCCGCGCCACCGGTGACCCGGCCGAACAGACCGCGGGCAAACTCACCCTGCGGGTCATCCGCGCCGAACTGGCCCGGATCGTCGCGACCCGGGCCGCCGAGGACCCGCACCTGCACTACCTGAACGGGCTGGACCTCTACGGCGAGGCGGACTTCGCCGAGCTGCCCCTGCCCGACGACCTGCACCCCGACCCGGTCGCGGACCGCCGGATCGGCGAGCGCTTCGCCGCGCTGGCGTTCGGCCCCGGCGGTCCGTTCGCCGCCGACGCGCGACGGTGACGACGACGTAGGCTGCGTCGGTGACGACACCGGCTCGCATACTCGTCTACGGTGTCTACGGCGCCGGCAAGTCGACACTGGCGCAGCGGCTGGCCGAGCGCCTCGACCTGCCGTGGTGCCCGGTGGACGACCTGCTGTGGCAGCCCGGTTGGGTGGAGGTGCCGGTCGACGAGCAGCGCCGCCGGATCGAGGCGGTCTGCCGGCGCGACCGCTGGATCCTCGACGGGGCGTACCACGGCTGGCGGGACGTCGTGCTGGCCCGCGCCGACCTGGTCGTCGGCCTGGACTACCCGCGCCGGCTCTCCTTCTGGCGGCTGCTGCGCCGCACCGCCCGCCGCCTGGTCAGCGGGGAGGAGATCTGCAACGGCAACCGGGAGTCGCTGCGCAGCGTGGTGTCCCGCGACTCGGTCCTGGTGTGGCACGTCGCCGCGTTCGGCCGTGCCCGGCGGCGGATGCGTGCCTGGCACGCCGACCCGGCCGGGCCGCCGGTGCTGCTGTTCCGCGACCCGGCGGCCCTGGACCGCTGGGTGGCCGGCCTGCCCGCCTCCGCCGCCGGACGGGCTGGTCGGATCGGTCGGGCTGGTCGGGCGCCGCTCGACGGTGTGTGATGAGGGCAGGATCCGGGTGGCGCCGGACCCCTCGGCCGGAGGAGGACGCATGGCACACGGCCCGGTGCTCGTCATCGGTCTCGACCCCACCCGCTTCCCGGACTGGGACCCGGAGCCGGTCCTGGCCGCGATCGCACGCGGCCACGCCCGGTTCGCGGAGCACGGGATCGAGGCGGACCTGTGCCTGACGGCGGCCGACGCGGAGGGCGAGCAGACGATCGTGGCGGCGCTGACCCGCACGGAGTACGCCTGCGTGGTGGTCGGCGGCGGCATCCGCAAGCACGAGCCGCTGCTCGGCTTCTTCGAGCGGGTCGTCAACCTGATCCGGCGACACGCTCCGGGCGCAGCGATCGCCTTCAACAGCACGCCCGAGGACACCGTGGACGCCGCGCTGCGCCACGTGCGCTAGATCGCTCCGCTCGGGGCAACCGTGTCACTGTCCGTGATGACGCGTCGGGGCACCAGCACTTAGCACCGATATACCGCTGGGTCATAATCATGACTCAGCGGTATATCGGTCTCAGGTGACCACTCGTTCTCACCGCGACGGTACGGTTCCGGAGTGGATCCGGGACGCTGCCTTCTCTTCCTGGACGTCGACGGCACCCTCATCCCGTTCGCCGACCGGCCGGGCGACCGGCCCCTGACGCCGACGGGACCGGACCACGGCAACCCGCTCCTGCACCGGCTCGACCCCGACGACGGGGACCGGTTGACGGCGCTGGGCTGCCGCCTGGTCTGGGCGACCACCTGGCTGCACGACGCGAACGAGGTCCTCGCGCCCCGGCTCGGCCTCCCGGCGCTCCCCGTCGTGACGTGGCCGGACGACGACGAGCAGCCGGTCGGTGGGCCGCACTGGAAGACCACCCACCTCGTACGGTGGGCGGCCGGACGGCCGTTCGTGTGGCTCGACGACGAGATCACCGACGCGGACCGACGGTGGATCGCACGCCACCACCGGGCACGGGCACTGGCCCACCGGGTCGACCCGTCCACCGGGCTGACCGAGGCGGACCTGGCGATGGTGCGCCGTTGGCTGGACGCGCCCGTCCCGGTCGCCTGACCGGGGCCGGCCGCCGCCGGTCAACCGGCCGCCGGGGCGGGCTGCGCCTCTGCGACGCGCCGTGTGGGATCGCCTCCGCCGAGGCCGCGAAGCCGGTCGGTGAGCAGGAAGTCGGGCCACCGGAACCGGGAGGCGTGTTCCCGCTCGGCGAGCACGAACGTGCCGCCACGACGGTCGGGCCGCCAGCCGTTGCGCAGGGCGTAACCGACGACGGCGCGCACGTCGGCCGGCGTCGGGTAGGCGCCGTCGGTCGCGCACGCGGACCACGGTGTGCCCCAGGCGGTGGACAACAGATCGGCCTGGAGCGCCTCGCCGGTCTTGCCGGCGCCCCACACCCGCAGCCGGATGCACCGGTGGCAGTCACCGCTGCCCGGCACGTGCCGGATCTCCGCACGCCAGGTGAACATCCGCCCGTCGATCCACAACCGCCGCAGTCGCCTACGCATGGAGGCCATGCTGCCCGGCGCGTCCGGGCCGGACCACTCGATTACCCGGGCGGCCGACCCGGGTCAGTCCGTCGGCACCCAGGCCAGCGGCGTCATGCCGGACAGGGCGGTCGCCTTCAACCCGGCGTCGGACACCGTCCACAACACCCCGTCGACCACCAGCGACCGGCGGATCGGCGTCCACTCCCCGCCGTCGCGCAGGGACGTCGGATGCTCGACCGTGCCGGCCACGGTGAACCCGGTGTCGGTGACCCGTAGCACCAGCACGCCGTGGCTCGGCCGGCCCTTGCCGCCCTCGGCGCCGGCCCGGTCGGTCGCCACGCCGGGTCGGCCCACCGGGACGGCCACCAGGCGCTCCGGCGCCCAGTAGAGGAAGGCGTGCGGGTCGGACTCCACCTCGGACCAGCCCCCGCGACGTGGTGCTGGGCGATCCGGGACGAATGGGTCGGGTCGGCCACGTCGAAGAGGGACACCTGCGTGCCCTGGACCTGACCCCGGGCGGACGCCTCCTGCCCGACCCCCAGCAGCCGACCGTCCCCGGCCGGGTGCAGGTACGACGAGTAGCCGGTGATCTTCAACTCGCCGGTCACCCGGGGCGCGGCCGGATCGCGCAGGTCCACCGTGTACAGCGGATCGACCTGCCGGAACGTCACCACGTAACCGGTGTCACCGAGGAACCGGACGGAGTGGATCCGCTCGCCCCGGCCCAGCCCGGTGACCTGGCCGACCCGGGTCAACGCCGGACCGTCGGCGCGCAGCACGTACACGCCCGACTCGGAGCGGCTACCGCCGCCCCAGACATCGCCGGTGGTGGTCGCCACCCGCAGGTGACCGTTCCACTCCGACAGGGCGTACTGGTTGATCAAGAAGCCCGGCACGGAGCCGGCGGCGACGTAGCGCGGGGTGCCCGCGGAGGTGTCGAACTGGAAGATCTCCGTGCCGGTCGACCCGGACCCGCCGTCGCGCGCCCGCCAGCGCTGGTCGTTGACCACGTAGAGGCGCGGGCCGGTGCCGTAGACGGTGTCACCGTCGGCGACCACTGTCACCGGATCGCCCGTGCCGAGGGCGTCCGCGCCGAGGTCGAAGCTGAGCACGGTCACCAAGGAGGCCCCGGAGAACCGGGGCGGCCGGCTGACCCGGTCGCAGCCGACCTGCCCGGTGGTGGTGCGGCCGCCCTCGCGGACCTCGTACCGGGGCAGCCAGTCGTCGATCGTGGCCCGGTCGACGACGGCGCGGTTGGCGGCGGTGCGCTGCGCGTCGGTGCCCTTGCGCGGCTGCGGGAACGTCAGTCGCGGCGTCGACCGGATCACGACGCGGGCGGTCGCGCCGACCTGCCGCGCGTCGACCAGGCTGCCGTCGATCCGGTACTCGGCGACGATCCTCGGCGCGCCGGCCAGGTCGACCAGCACCAGGCGCGGCCGACCCACCTCGGCCGGGCCAGGACGCGCCCGGTCCACGGCCGGCTTGGTGACCCACGGGGCGCGCAGCAGCACGAGCGCGCGGTCGCCGTGCAGCAGCAGATCGCCGTCGGCGCGGGCGAACCGTTCGGTGGTGCGGTCGAGAACGAGCCGGCCGGTCAGCCGGCGGCTCACCGGGTCGACCACGGACAGCACACCGCGCCCGAGCGTGACGATGCGTCGTCCGTCGGTCTTGACCAGGTCCGGCTCGTCCACGCCGGCCTCGTGCACGGTGGTGCCCGAGTAGCCGCCCGCGCCCGCCGCCGGGGCCTGCTTCGTCACGGCCCCGTCGGCCCGCTCCGCCGCGGCCATCGGCACCGCACGGCCGAACGGGTCGAGGCCCCACGGGCCGACCACGGCCTTCGCCGCGGTGCGGAGCTGCCGCAGCGCCTCGGCACAGGAGTCGAAGGCGACCAGCCGCAGCCCGCCGGCCGGCAGCACCCGGTCCCGCGGCGGGGGCGGAGCGGGCGCGGGCCCGGTGCAGCCGGCGAGGGTCAGCGCGGCGACCACCGCCCATCCGATGGCTCGGGTTCTCCCACAGGTCATGACTCGTCAGACGTCGCCACACCGGGCGCGGTTCCCGCGCCGGCGCGGTTCAGCCGCCGGCCATCGCGCCGAGCACGATGAACGGCTCCTTGCCGGCGACCACCTCCTCGGGCAGCGGCGCGTCCGGCGGCTCGTGGGACAGGTCCAGCTCGCAGGCGTAGAAGCGGACGAACGGACGACGCTCGCCGCTGTGCCGGTCGCGGATCGTGCCCAGCAGCATCGGGTACGCGGTCTCCAGCGCGTCCAGCACCTCCCGCTGGGTGGGCGGGCCGGCCACCTCGACGCGTACCTCGCCGGTGACGTGCGCCAGGTTCTTCAGGTGGGCGGGCAGCACCACCCGGATCACGGCAGCACCTGGACCTCGACGGAGAGCACCGCCGGCAGGTCCCGCACGATCGGCGCCCAGGTGTCACCGGCGTCGGCCGAGTGGTAGACCTGACCACCGGTGGTGCCGAAGTAGATCCCGCACGGGTCGAGGGTGTCGACCGCCATGGCGTCACGCAGCACGTTGACGTAGCAGTGCGACTGCGGCAGGCCCTCGGTCAACGGCTCCCAGTGCTCGCCGCCGGTGCGGCTGCGGTAGACGCGCAGCTTGCCCTCCGGCGGGTAGTGCAGCGAGTCGCTGGTGATCGGCACCACGTAAATCGTCTCCGGCTCGTGGGCGTGCACCGCGATCGGGAAGCCGAAGTCCGTGGGCAGGTCGCCGCTGACCTCGCGCCAGCTCGCGCCGGCGTCGTCGGTGCGCATGACGTCCCAGTGCTTCTGCATGAACAGCGTGTCCGGCCGGGACGGGTGCTGGGCGAGGCGGTGCACGCAGTGGCCGACCTCGGCGTCGCCGTCGGGGATCTCCCCCGAGCGCAGGCCCTTGTTGATCGGCAGCCAGCTCGCGCCGCCGTCGTCGCTGCGGAACGCGCCCGCGGCGGAGATCGCGACGTAGATCCGGTCGCGGTCGGCCGGGTCGAGCAGGATCGTGTGCAGGCACATCCCGCCCGCGCCGGGCTGCCAGGAGGGGCCGGTCGGGTGCTGGCGCAGGGCGGTCAGCTCCGACCACTTCTGCCCGCCGTCGGTGGAGACGTAGAGGGCGGCGTCCTCGCCGCCGGCGTAGACCGTCTCGGGGTCGTGACGGGAGGGCTCGAGATGCCAGATCCGCTTGAACTCCCACGGCCGGGGAGTGCCGTCGAACCAGAGGTGCTGCCCGACCTCGCCGCTGTAGGCGAAGTCGTTGCCGACCGTGTTCCAGGACCGGCCGCCGTCGTCCGAGCGCTGGATCAGCTGCCCGAACCAGCCGCCGGACTGGGACGCGTAGAGCCGGTCCGGCTCGACCGGCGAGCCGGTCAGATGGTAGATCTCCCAGCCACCGAAGTGGGGGCCGTCCACCGTCCAGTCGTCGCGCCGACCGTCCGACGTCAGGATGAACGCGCCCTTGCGCGTGCCGACAAGTACCCGTGTGGTGGTCACGTCTTCGCCTCCGTTCGACCGTTCTCCAGGGTCTGACCGTGCGCCGTGCCGAAACTCATCGCTGTCGTACTCCCCGGGTACGACAATCGGCGTGCGGACGGGCGGCGGCAAGGCCGCCGCGCCGGCCGTCCGGTCTGTCGGTGGGGGCCGTTAACCTGCGCGCATGAGCGGCCCCGGAGACGTACCGTCCGCATACCTCGACCGCCTGCGGCCGGTCTGCCTCGGCCTGCCGGAAACCTACGAGGAGCCGGCCTGGGTGGGCACCCGCTGGCGGATCCGGTCGCGCACGTTCGCCCACGTGCGCACCGTCGGCCCCGACCACCAGACGGCCACCGACCGGGCCGCGACGGGTGACGATCCGCTCTGCGTGCTGACGTTCCGCTCTCCCGGCGACGAGATCGCCGGGCTGCTGGCGGCCGGCCTGCCCTTCTACTCACCCGGCTGGGGCGCCGACGTGGTCGGGATGGCGCTCGACGACGCGACCGACTGGACCGAGGTCGCCGAACTGCTCACCGAGAGCTACTGCGTGCTGGCGCCGAGGAAGCTGGTCGCGCTCGTCGACCGGCCGGGGTGAGTCAGCCGAGCTTCTTGCGCAGCGTCTCGAACGCCAGGTCCGGCCGGCGCGGCAGGCCGAAACGCTCGTCGCCGTAGGGGAACGGGCTCCGCTCGCCGGTGCGGGTGTAGCCGCGCCGCTCGTACCAGGCGATCAGGTCGTCGCGCTGGACGATGACGGTCATCCGCATCTCGCCGGCGTGCCACTGCTCCCGGGCGTACCGCTCCGCCTCGGCCAGCAGCTCCCGGCCCAGCCCGCCGCCCTGCCGTCCCGGCGACACCGCGAACATGCCGAAGTAGACGTGGTCGTCACGGCGTTCCAGCTGACAGCAGGCGACCGGGGCGTCCTGCTCGGTCAGGACCAGGACCACGCCGTCCGGGGCGGTCACCGCGGCGGACACCATCTCCGGGTCGGTGCGCTGCCCGTCGAGCAGGTCCGCCTCGTGGGTCCAGCCCGCCCGGGCGCGCTCGCCGCGGTAGGCCGACTCGATCAGGTCGACGAGCGCGGCGACGTCGGCGGGTCCGGCGACCCGGACGGCACGGGGTGCGGGGCTGGTCATCGCTGGTCTCCACGGTCGCGGCGGCGTACCGGGCCAGCGTACGCAGGCCGCGGTGCGACGCACCCGGCGGCACGGGGCGGCCGGGACCGGCGCGGCGTGGTTGACTGCCCGGCATGGAGGCGACCGTCGGAGCTCTCGGCCTGCCGGCCGTGCTCGACCTGCCGGCCGGGCCGGTCCGGGGCGGCCTGGTGGTGCTGCACGGCTCGCACGCCGACCAGCGGTCCTATTTCCTCTACGCGCACCTGGCCCGGCTGCTGCCCCCGGCCGGCGTCGCGGTGCTGCGCTACGACCGCCGCCCCCGCGTCGACGGGCACGACGTGCCGCTGGCCGACCAGGCCGAGGACGCGGCGGCCGCCCTGGCGGAGGTGCGCCGGCACGTCGGGGCGGTCCCGGTCGGCATCTGGGGGTTCAGCCAGGGCGCGTGGGCGGCGGCGGTGACCGCCACCCGAGACCCGGTGGACTTCCTGGTCCTGGTCGGGTGCAGCGGGGTCAGCCCGGCCGCGCAGATGCGCTACGGCACCGCCGAGCAGTTGCGCCGGCACGGCTACGGCCCGGCCGACGTGGCCGAGCTGACCCGGCTGCGCGAGGTCGCCGAGGGCTTCCTGCGCGGCGACGTGCCCCGGCCGGTGGCGCAGGCGGAGCTGGACGACGCCGTGCGACGACCCTGGTTCCCGCTGGCGTTCCTGCCCGACGAGCTGCCCGGGACGCCCGGCACATGGGCCGACATGGACTTCGACCCGGCCCCGGTCCTCGCCCGGCTGACCTGCCCGGTGCTGCTCTGCTATGGCCAGACCGACGCGTGGACCCCGATCGAGGCGAGCATCGCGGTGTGGCGACGGGAGGCCCGAGACGCGGAGCTGACCGTGGCCCGGCTGGCCGGCTGTGACCACGCGCCCACCCTGGGCGGGGGCGACGACCCGGGCAGCGTGAGCCCGCAGTACGAGGCGGTCCTGCTCGACTGGCTCGACCGGCGGCTGTCACCGGCCGGCTGAGCCCGACGGCTCACTCGCGGACCCGCAGCCCGTCCAGGAGCAGGCCGACCACCCGGCGCGCGTCGTAGCGGGGGTCGCTGTCCGCGCCGACGCACAGGTTCCCGACCGCGCGGAGCAGCTGGTAGGCGTTCACGTCCGCGCGGATCTCGCCGGCCGTCGCGGCGGCGTCGAGCAGGCCGGCGCAGACGGGCACCAGCCGGTCGACGAAGTAGGTGTGCAACGCCTCGAACTGGGCGCTGTCGGCGCGCAGCGCGCCGGCCAGGCCGTGCTTGGTGACCAGCAGGTCGACGAACCGGTCGATCCACCCGGTCAGCGCGGCGTGCGGGCTCTGCGCCTCGGCGAGGCAGGTCGGCCCGGCCTCGGCGCACGCCTCGACCTGGTGCCGGTAGACCGCCACGACCAGGTCGGCCCGGGTCGGGAAGTGCCGGTAGACGGTGCCGACGCCGACGCCGGCCGCGGCGGCGATGTCACGGACCGGGGCCTCGACGCCGGACGCGACGAAGACCGCGGCGGCGGCGTCGAGCAGGGCCTGCTCGTTGCGGCGGGCGTCGGACCGCCGTCGGGCCTGGCCGGTGGTGTCGGTCACACCGTCCGTCCTCTCCTCGGGGTTGGCAAAGCGGAACAGCGTTCCGTATCGTTACCGGAGCAACGTTCCGCCTAGCCATGATGCCAGGCGGGAGGCCGAACCACCCAGGCAGGGCCACGAACCACCGTGGCCGCCGGAAGGGAACACCATGCAGTACCGCACCCTCGGCCGCACCGGCGTGCAGGTCAGCACGCTCGCGCTCGGCACCATGAACATCGGCCCGATCGGGGGCACCACGCAGGCGGAGGCCGACGCGCTGGTCGGCGCCGCGCTCGACGCCGGCGTCAACCTCGTCGACACCGCCGACGTCTACGGCAACGGACTCTCCGAGGAGATGGTCGGGCGGGCCTTCGCCGGACGGCGCGACGACGTGGTGCTGGCGACCAAGGCGGCCCTGCCGATGGGCGAGGACCGCAACCGCCGCGGCGGCTCCCGGCGCTGGCTGATCACCGCGCTGGAGGACAGCCTGCGCCGGCTCGGCGTCGACCACGTTGACCTCTACCAGATCCACCGCTGGGACCCGAGCACCGACGACGAGGAGACCCTGTCGGCGCTGACCGACCTGCGTCAGGCCGGCAAGATCCGCTACTTCGGCACCTCCACCTATCCGGCGCACCGCCTGGTCGAGGCGCAGTGGACGGCCCGCGAGCACCACCTCGGCCGGTACGTCACCGAGCAGCCCAGCTACTCGATCCTGCAACGCGGGATCGAGGCGCACGTCCTGCCGGTGACCCAGCGGTACGGGCTCGGCGTGCTGGTCTGGAGCCCGCTGGCCTCCGGTTGGCTCTCCGGCGCGATCCGGGCCGACCGGGAGATCGCCACCCACCGGTCCACGTTCATGCCGCAGCGCTTCGACCCCGCAGTCCCGGCCAACCGGGCCCGGATGGACGCCGTGGAACGGCTGGCCACGGTCGCCGACGAGGCGGGCCTCACGCTGATCCAGCTCGCCCTCGGCTTCGTCACCGCGCACCCGGCGGTGACCGGCGCGCTCATCGGTCCCCGGACGACCGAGCACCTGCGCGCGCAACTGGCCGCCGCGGACACCGTGCTCAGTCCCGACGTGCTCGACGCGATCGACGCGATCGTCGCCCCCGGCGTCGACCTGGCGCCGCACGAGAAGAACGACACCCCGCCGGCCCTGCTCGACCCGGCGCTGCGCCGCCGCTGACGTCGCGCCCGGCTACGCTGCCGCCGTGGACGACGCGCTGCCCCCGTACGAGTTCGCCCTTCCCGGGCCCGCTGCGCGACCGGCTGGTCGCCGCGGTGCTCGACGGGAGCAAGACCAGCACCACCGGGCTGCTCCAGGACTACGAGATCGAGGGCGAGCCGCTGCCGTCGCCCGGCTCCCGGCACGCGGTGGTCGACTCCGCCGGCCGGCCGGTGGCCGTGATCGAACTGGTCGAGGTCCGCGTCGCCCGACTCGGCGACGTGGACCTCGACCACGCCCGCGCCGAGGGTGAGGGGTACCTGTCGGTCGCGCAGTGGCGGGCCGGGCACGAGGCGTACTGGCACGGCACCGACTATCGGGGCTGGCTCGGCGACCCCGGGTTCACCGTGGACGACGACACGCCGGCCGTGCTGGAGCGGTTCCGGTTGGTCGAGCCGCGGTGACACGACTCAGATCGGCGTTCCGGGCGGGGACTTGAGCAGTGACGCGGCCTCCGCGAGCTGACCGCCGCGGCCCGAGCGCCGGGCGGCCGCCGCCATCCGGACCAGGTCGATGTTCACCCCGGCGGCCCCGCTGGGATCGTCCACCGTCAGCCGCACGTCCAGACTGACCGCCGTCTCCCCCCAGCCCCGCGCCTCGAGGTTGAGATGCGCGACCTTCCGGGAGCCGAGGTGCGGCAGGTAACCCAGCGGCGCCATCTCCACCCGGTCGGAACCCAACGCGTTGAGCTTCGACTGCTCTTTGGTGTTCGCGTTCTGCACCAGGTTGCGGAAGTCCTCCGTGCCACCGAGGTTGACCTGGTAGGAGCTGACCAGGGTGAGCCCGCGCTCCGCCAGCAGCCGCAGCAGCGCGGCGTGCACCACGGAGGTGCCGAACTGACTGGCCAGGTCGTCACCGACCAGGGGCAGGCCGGCGGCGGCGAAACGGTCGAGCAGCTCGGGATCACGGGCGACGGGGTCGGAGGTGGTGTTGACGAACGCCACCCCCGCCCGCAGGGCCGCCTCGGCGTAGGCGCGGGCGGTGCCCGGCCGGCCGCTCGGCGCCGAGTAGAGCAGGACCTCGGCGCCGCCCAACGCCCCGGCCACCCGCTCGACCTCCGTCGCGTCGACGAGACCCCGTTGGACCCGGACGCCGGACGGCGGGAGTTCCGCGTCGAGGCGGGGAAAGTTGTTGGGCGGCGCGAAGATCGCCTCGTGCAGGTCCGTGCCCACCCGCGCCTCGGACATCGCGAACGCCGCGACGATCCCGACGTCCCCCACCCCGAAGCCGGCGACCTCAGGACGGTGGACACCGACCAGGCGGCCGGTCACGCGGTGCAGGTTGATGCCCTGCACGAGGGCCGAGGTGTTGTTCCCGACACCGACCACGGCGACCGTCACCCGTTCACTCATCTCGTGAGGCTACCCGGCGCGGCGGGACGGTGTGGGACCGTCGTCGCGCGGTCAACCATGGCTGAACGTGACCGTCGGCACCGTCAAGACGCACATCGGACGCCTGCTGGACAAGCGCACCGCACGGGACCGCGCCCAACTGGTCATCACCGCGTACGAGACGGGTCTGGTGACGCCGGAACGCCGGTGAGCGGACGGGTTCAGTCCGGCGGCAGGTGGGTGGCGACGTCGGCGCGGCCCCGGGCGCGCGCCTGCGGGTCGGGGCGCGGCGACGCCCACCACGGCCCCGGGTCACGGGCGACGACCAGGTCCTTGTCGCCGACGGCCCGCACCGACCACCGGTCCGCCGGCCACGACAACCCCCACGACCGGGGCACCAGTTGCGCGCCGAACACGTCGAGGACACCCCGCTCCTCGAACGTCCGCTCGTCGACGGCGGTCGGCAGCGTGCCGGGCCGGTCCTCCGGCCGGTGCCACGGCCCACCCAGGTCGAGCAGGCCCCGGGCGCGGCGCGCGAAGCCGTACCGGGACCAGGGAGCCCCGACCTCCAGGGCCTGGACGATCCGCGCGGTCGCGTCGGTCACGTCCGGCCCGAGGTGGTCGGCGGCGCCGACCGCGAACACCAGATGGCCGGTCTCCGGCACGAACCTGACCAGGCGGAACCGCCCGCCGTCGGCCACCAGGATCTGGGCGGGATGCCGCGGCGACACGGCCAGGCCGGCCGGCACCAGATCGAGGACGAGGTCGGCGGTGGCCCGGGACCAGGGAACCGCGCCGATACTCACCTCCACCGTGGACCAGTCGGTCACGGCGAGCCAGGACAGCGCGGCCGTTAGGCCCTCGCGCAGCCCGCGTTCCGGGGCGGGATCGACGGCGAGCCGACACTGCACGATGTCGGCGTGCCACCAGAAGGCCGGCGGTGGCGCGTCCGGGACGGGACAGGGCAGGAGGGCGCCTGCGACGCCCCGGCGGCCCAGCTCGGCGGCGATCGGTTCGAGCCGGGGGCGCAGCTCCGCGCCGTCGACGGCGCCGAGGCAGACGCCGTCCGGCGTCGGCACGACCTCGTCGATGTCCGCCGGGTCCTCCACCCCCTCCGGCGGGGCGAGGAGGGAGCGGTCCACCACCTCGCGGACCACCGGCAGCAACGCCGTCACCGGTCCCGCGTCGGCGAGCAGGATCGTGATCCCCGGACCCTCCCGGTCGTCGTCGTACCAGCGGTCCCAGACCGCCTGGTCGATCACCGTCACGGCCGCGTCCACCCCGCGCCCGGTCGGACCACCGGGCCCGGGTGCGCGAACCGGACGGCATGCGGGGCGGCCGGGCCGGCATCGACGGACATGACGCGAGCGTAGTCGGTCCGGCACCCGGCGTGCCGCCCCGACGGCCGGCCGGAGGCCCACGGCCGGAACCTGGGCGTCACCGGTCAGTCGCCGGACAGCCAGGCGCGCAGCTCCGCGCCGTGCGCGTCCAACCCGGGTGGTGGCAGGTGGTAGCGGGGCGGGGTGTCGGACAGGCCGATCGGGTGGCGGATCCCCGGCACCCCGCCGACCGTCACCACCGGGTCCAGCCCGAGCTCTTCGGCCAGCGCCACCCCCTCGGCGACCGAGTTGATCGGGCTGCACGGCACGCCCGCCGCGCGCAGCTCGCCGAACCAGTGCGCGCTGCCCCGCCGGGACAGCGCCGCCACCAGCAACGGGCGCAGCTCGTCGCGGTGCGCGGTGCGGTCGGCGTTGCCCCGGAACCGCGGGTCCGTCGCCAGCTCCGGCACGCCGAGGACCCGGCAGAGGGTACGGAACTGGCCGTCGTTGGCGGCGATCACCACCAGCTCGCCGTCGGCGGTGGGCAGCGGCTCGTACGGCACGATGCTCGGGTGCGCGTTGCCCATACGGTGCGGCACCACTCCCCCGGCGACGTGCGCGCTCGCGTGGTTGACCAGCCCGGACAGCGCCGAGGAGAGCAGGTCCACGGTGACGTGCTGCCCGCGTCCGGTCGACTCCCGGTGGCGCAGCGCGGCCAGGATCCCGAGGGCCGCGTGCAGCCCGGTGATCACGTCGAGGACCGCGACGCCGGCCTTGACCGGCGGGCCGTCGGCGGCGCCGGTGAGGCTCATCAGCCCGGCGGCGGCCTGCGCCATGAGGTCGTACCCGGGCAGGTCGGCGCCCCCGGCGGCGCCGAAGCCGCTGATCGAGGCGTAGACCAGGCGGGCGTTGCGCGCGGTGGCCGTGTCGTGGTCGAGGCCGAAGCGGCGCAGCGCGCCGGGGCGGAAGTTCTGGATCAGCACGTCGGCCCGGTCGGCCAGGCGGTGCGCCAGCACCAGGTCGTCGGGGTCGGTCAGGTCGAGGACCACCGAGCGCTTGTTGCGGTTGACCGCGAGGTAGTAGGTGGAGACGTCGTCGCGCAGCGGCGGACGCCAGTTCCGGGTGTCGTCGCCGTGCGGCGACTCCACCTTGACCACGTCCGCGCCGAGGTCGGCCAGGAGCATGGTCGCGTACGGGCCGGCCAGGATCCGGGAGAAGTCGGCGACGAGCACCCCGTGCAACGGACCCGGCATGCCGTCTCCCTTCTCGCCGGCCCACGATGGCACACCGGAAAGTGAGGGGCGAATTCAGGGGTTGCCTTTCGCACCCCCTGAGGACATTGACGTTCCTTGCCGGGCCGTCAATTCCGCAGTTACGTTCTCGAAAGTCGCGCTCACGCATCGACGCGAAGGAGAGCACGCGTGGACCTCACCCTGACCTTTGACAACGCGTACGCGGCGCACGCCGCGGTCGTGATGTCGACCGTCGCCGAGTCGAACCCGGGCGAGGAGCTCCGGTACTGGCTGGTCGCCGCCGACGACGTGCCGGCCGGCGCCCGGGCCACCCTCACCCGGATCGCCGGTCCACACGCGACGGTGGAGTTCCTGCGGGTGGACGCGTCCCGGGTGAACCTGTCCAAGGGCAGCGACCCGCTGATGGCGTACCTGTCCCCGGCGATGTACCTGCGGCTGCTGGTCCCCGCGGAGCTGCCGGCCGACGTGGGGCGGGTGCTCTACCTGGACTGCGACACGCTCTGCGTGAACAGCCTGAAGCCGCTGTTCGAGGTGGACATGGGCGGCGTGCCGCTCGGCGGGGTACGCGACCCGTTCAACCGCCGGCTGCTGGACATGGGCGGGATCCCCGGCCTGGCCGGGTACGACCATCTCGACCCGCACGGGCACTACTTCAACTCCGGCGTGCTGCTGATCGACGTGCGACGGTGGAAGGAGTGCGAGGTGACCGAGGTGTCGCTGGACTACCTGCGCCGGCACGCGCACGAGTCCCGCTACCCGGACCAGGACGCGCTCAACTTCGCCGTGTTCGACAACTGGCTGCGCCTGCCGCACCGGTGGAACGACCTGATGGCGTGGCGGCGGGAGCCGGAGTTCGGCGGCAAGCTGAGCGACTCGGCGGTCCTGCACATGGCCGGTCCGGTCAAGCCCTGGCAGCCCGGCTTCCCGAAGGGCGCGCGGCGGGACCTCTACTGGCAGCACCGTCGGCGCAGCGGTGGCGGCCTGGGCTCGACGCTGCGCCGCTGAGCGGGTCGGCCGCACGCGACGGCCCCGCCACCTCGTCGGTGGCGGGGCCGTCCGGTCGTCGTCGGGCGCCTATCCGGGGTTCGCCCCGGGCACCGCCCAGCGCAGGCCGGCCGGGTCCCGGAACACCACGCCCGCCGGCGGGCCGCCGTTGGCCGGCTCCAGCGTCGCGCCGGCGGCCAACGCCCGCTGCACGAGCAGGTGCGGGTCGGCCGGGGTGAGCGGCAGCGGGCCGCCCGCCCCGCCCGGGTCGACCGGCGGGTCACCCCACTCGCTCACCGTCAGTCGGTGCCCGTCGACCACCAGTTCGGCGTGCAGGACGCGGCCGTCCAGCAGACACTCCCGCTGCACCGGCACGGCCTCGAAGACCTCCGCGTAGAACGCGGTCACCGTGGCCACGTCGGTCACCGTCAGGTGCGCACCGTTGCGCGGATCCCCGACGCCCATCGCGCTACCGCCTCTCGTTCACTCCGCGATACGGGTACGGCCGGTCCACCGGAACACCGCGGGCGTGCCGTCCACGGCGCCGCCGGGATCCCGCTCGAAGTGCTCGTAGCCCCCGTAGTGCCGTACCTTGATCTTGGATTCCACCGGGGACACCCGGTGGCTGCGCAGCTCGGCCGGCAGCGTCGCCGGCCCGCCCTCCAGCACCGCCTCGACGATGCCGCTCGCCTCGGCGCCTATCTGACGGGCCGTCACCGACCCTCCGGCGGGATCGGAAGAAGCTGTCATGACACGACCTCCGTCGCTCGTCGTTCCGCCTCGCCATGCGCGCGCCGCAATTGCCGCGCGCATTCTCCGAGCGGACCGTCGCCGTTTTCGACGTACGCCGGGAATTGGCGATCCGACAGTTCCGGAGACGATCCCTCGAGTCAGAACGTAATCCAGCTCACACTTCCGAAGAACCCTTAGCCACCCCCTAGCGGAGCGGCGGCGGCCCTATTCCCAGCGGAACAGGCGGGTGGCGAGCAGACAGCCCACGACGGCGGTGCCGGCCAGCACGAGCAGCTGCGACACGGCGGGGGTCTGCCCCGCCCACGCGGCGGAGATGGTGTCCACGGTGGCGCCCAGCGGTGAGTACTCGCCGATGCGGGCCAGCACCGTGGGCATCTGGTCGCGGGGCAGCCAGGCCCCGGCCAGGAAGAGCAGCGGGAAGAACAGCGTCGGCCCGATCGACTGCGCGGCCCGCGCCGACGGGGCGAGCGCCGCGATGAGCAGGCCGATCGCGAACAGGCAGGCGACCCCGAGCAGGAACGCCAGCACGAAGCCGGGCACGTTGGCCGGCGCCGGCTGGTCCAGCAGCAGGCGGACGCCGAGCGCGGTGACCACCGCGCCGGCCACACCCATGACCAGGTTGACCACCACCTGCGCGACGAGTAGCAGCGCCGGGCTGACCGGCGTGGTGGCCAGCCGACGCAGCACCTTGCGCTCGCGGTAGATGCCCAACGCCATCGGCAGCGTGAACAGCGCGAGCATTCCGATGGTCAGGGACAGCGCGATGGACGGCAGGAACGTCAGCTCGCCGTGCTGCCCGGTGGCCGCCGCCGGCTGCGCCCCGCGCTGCGGCAGCCCGAAGACCAGCATCAGGCCCAGCGGCAGCGCGAAGACGAAGAACAGCGAGACCGGCTCGCGCAGGAACAGCTTGGCCTCGACGGCGACGAGCTTGGACAGGGCGTTCACGATGACCTTCCGTCGAGCGCCGGCGGGGCGCCGGCGTGACCGGTGAGGGAGACGAAGGCGTCGTCCAGGGTGGGCTGGTCGACCCGCAGACCGGCGTAGCGGATCTTCCGCTCGGCCAGCGCCGACAACACGGCCTGGAGGACCTCCTCGGGACCGGTGACGGTGACCTCGTCGCCGTCCCGGCGCACCGAGGTGACCTCGGGCAGGGCGGCGAGCACCGCGTCGTCGAGCCGGTCGACCGGGCGGAAGTGCACCCGGGTCTCGCCGTCCACCCGCGACATCAGACCGGACGGCGTGTCGATGGCGACCACCCGGCCAGCGTCGATGACCGCGAGCCGGTCGCACAGCCGCTCGGCCTCGGCCATGAAGTGGGTGACCAGCACGACCGTCACGCCCCGGTCACGGATCCGCTCGACCAGGTCCCAGGTGTCCCGCCGGCCCTTCGGGTCCAGCCCGGTGGTCAGCTCGTCGAGAATGGCGATCTCGGGTCGGCCGACCAGCGCCAGCGCCACCGAGAGGCGTTGCTTCTGGCCGCCGGAGAGCTTGTGGAACGCCGTGTCGCGCTGCTCGGCCAGCCCCAGGTCGGCCAGCAGCTCGTCGATGTCGGCCCGGTTGCGGTAGAAGGACCGGTAGAGGTCCAGCGCCTCGCGTACGCGCAGCTTGTCGGGGAGCTGGCTCTCCTGCAACTGGGCGCCGACCCGCTGGCGCACCTCGGTGCGGTCCCGGACCGGGTCGAGGCCGAGCACCCGCACCGTGCCGCGGTCGGCGCGGCGCAGGCCCTGCACGCACTCCACGGTGGTGGTCTTCCCGGCGCCGTTGCGGCCGAGCACCCCGAAGATCTCGCCCTGCTCCACGGTGAACGAGACGTCGTCGACGGCCACCGTGTCGCCGTATCTCTTGTGCAGGTGCTCGACCTCGATGACCGGCATCTGGCGGGGTCCTCCGTCGCGTGCGGGGTGCCGCCGGGCCCTTGAGGTGTCGCGGCGTCGGGTGCGGGAACGGGCCGGCCCGCACGGCGGGTCGACGCCGCCCATCATCCGGGCAACCGAGGCGTGGTTCAACCCATCGGTCGATGAATCGGGGGTGTCGGGCGCCCACCAGGGGTGTCGTCCGGTCACCCGGCGTGTCGGGCGGCGGGCGGCCGGCGGCGACGTGACGCTAGGGGTGGTCCGCTCCCGGGCGGGCCGGTTACGGTCGGGCGTCCGGAGGACGGCGCCGGCCGTACCGGGACCGGCGCGCCGACCGCGCGCGAGAGGGGCGTCCGTGCCGCTGCTGAGCTGGCTCGCCGGGACCACCGACGAGCGTCCGGACGCGGTCCGCGTCGACGACCGTTCACTGTCCTGGGTGGAGCTGCGTCGGGCGGCCGCCGCGGTCGCCGACGACCTGCGCGGCGCCGGCCGGGTGGCGGTGCCGGCCACGGCCAGCCTGGAGACCGTGGTCGGCGTGGTCGGCGGGCTGCTGGCCGGCGCGGCGGTGGTGCCGGTGCCGCCGGACGCCGGGCCGGTGGAGCGGGACCACATCCTGCGCGACTCCGGCGCCGAGGTGCTGCTGACTCCGCCGGACGCGCCCCCCGTCGACGGCGCGACCGCGCCGCCGCCGGTGCCGGTCGACCTGCGACGGCGCTCCGACACCCGGCACACCGAGCCGGACCCGGCGGCCACCGCGCTGATCCTCTACACCAGCGGCACCACCGGCGCGCCGAAGGGCGCCGTGCTGTCCCGCCGCGCGGTGGCCGCCTGCCTGGACGGGCTCGCCGACGCCTGGGCGTGGACGCCGGACGACCTGCTGGCGCACGGCCTGCCACTGTTCCACGTGCACGGGCTGGTGCTCGGCGTGCTGGGGCCGCTGCGCATCGGCAGCCGCCTGCACCACGTCGGGCGGCCCCGCCCCGACCGGTACGCGGCGGCGGCCGGATCGCTCTGCTTCGGCGTACCCACGATCTGGTCGCGGATCGCGGCGCAGCCCGCGGCGGCCCGGGCCCTGCGCGGCGCCCGGCTGCTGGTGTCGGGCAGCGCCGCGCTGCCCGAGCCGGTCTTCGCCGCCCTCGCCGGGTTGACCGGGCATCGGCCGGTGGAGCGGTACGGGATGACCGAGACGCTGATCACCGTGAGCGCCCGGGCGGACGGGCCCCGGCGGCCGGGCACGGTGGGCGTGCCGCTGCCGGGCGTGCGCACCCGGGTGGTCGACGAGCACGGCGACCCGCTGCCGGCCGACGGCGCGGCGATGGGCGAACTCCAGGTACACGGCGACACCCTCTTCGACGGCTACCTGCGCCGGCCGGACGCCGACGCGGCCAGCCGCACCCCGGACGGCTGGTTCCGCACCGGCGACGTGGCCACCGTCGGCCCCGACGGGTGGCACCGGATCGTCGGCCGGGCCGCCACCGACCTGATCAAGAGCGGCGGGTACCGGATCGGCGCGGGCGAGGTGGAGGACGCGTTGCTCGCCCACCCGGGGGTACGCGAGGCGGCGGTGGTCGGCACGCCCCACCCGGACCTGGGTCAGCAGGTCACCGCGTACGTGGTCGGTGACGGGCTGGGCGAGGCGGAGCTGATCGACTTCGTGGCACGGCAGCTGTCCGCGCACAAGCGTCCCCGGCAGGTACGGCTGGTCGACGCGCTGCCCCGCAACGCCATGGGCAAGGTGCAGAAGAGCCGGCTCGCGCGGGAGTGAGGGGCCGGGTCAGGCGCCCGACGCCGGCACCGTGACGGCGGTGAGCACCAGCCCCCGGTCGACCAGGAACCGGCCGTCGAACGCGGTCAGCTCCGTGCCGCCGACCCGTGGACCGGGCACGAGCAGTCGGGCGGTGAACGTCCCGTCCGCGTCGACGGCGATATCCGCCTCGGCGAAGTCCAGGAAGCGCCCGGTCAGCGGGAACCAGGCCTTGTAGACGGACTCCTTCGCGCTGAACAGCAGGCGGTCCCAGCAGACCTCGGGGCGCGCGGCGCGCAGCGCGGCGGTCCGGGCGCGTTCGGCGGGCCGGGCCACCGCGTCCAGCACCCCCTCCGGCAGCGGCGCGTGCGGCTCGGCGTCCACTCCCAGGCTGCCGACCGCCCCGGCCCGGGCCAGGGCGGCGCCCCGGTAGCCGTCGCAGTGGGTCATGCTGCCGACGACGCCGGCCGGCCAACCGGGCGCGCCCCGGGCGCCGGGCAGGATCGCCGCCGGCGGCACGCCGAGTCGGGCCAGTGCCCGGCGGGCGCAGTGCCGGACCGTGGTGAACTCCTGGCGGCGCTTCGGCACCGCGTCGGCGACGACCGGCTCCTCGTCCGGGTGCGGGCGCAGCCCGGCGGGGTCGCTGAAGCACTCCTCCACCACCACGGCCGGCGGCAGGATCCGTTCGATCACGCCAGCAGGCTAGGCGGCCGGGGTCGGCACGGCCCGCCCGTGGCCCGTCGTTAGGGGTCGGGTACGGGGGCGGGACCGCTGCGGCGGATGAGCAACGACTTGCGCACCCGCCCCAGCGCGCTGCGCGGGAGCTCGTCGACGAAGTGGACCCGGCGCGGGCGGGCCGCCGCCGACAGCAGCCGGCCGACGTGGTCGATGAGCGCCTGCGCGGTCAACCCGGCCGCCGCCACGACGTACGCGACGACCTGTTCCCCGCGGGTGCGGTGCGGGGCGCCGACCACCGCCACGTCGTACACCCCGGGGTGGGTGAGCAGCACCTCCTCGACCTGGCGGGCGGCCACCCGCCGGTCACCGCAGCGGACCACGTCGGCGCCGCCGCGGCCGAGGACGCGGTGCCCGCCGGCCGGGTCCACGGTGGCCAGGTCCCCGGTGGGGTGCCAGCCGCCGGCGGGCGGCGGGGAGCCGGGCCGGTCGAGGTAGCCGCTGAAGAGCGTGGGGCTCCGGATGCTCAGCTCGCCCACCGAGTCGCCGTCGGCGGGCACCGGCCGGCCGTCGCGGCTGAGCACCCGGGTCTGCACCCCGGGCAGCGGGCGGCCGGCGGCGCCGGCCGGGCCGGTGAGCACGACCAGGGTCTCCGTGGTGCCGTATCCCTCCACGGGACGGTGCGAGGTGAGCAGCCGCAGCCGCTCCCCCACGGCCGGGGCGAGCGGCGCGTCGCCGGAGACGAGCATGCGCGCTGCGGACAGCGTCCGGGCCCGGGACACGTCCCGGGCGATGTGCGCCCACTGCCGGGGCACCGCGAGGTAGATGGTGCCGGTCGGGCCGGCCGCGGCGTGCCGGTCCAGGTGGACGAAGCGGCTGCCCACCCGCAGCGCGCCCAACAGGCCGACGACCAGCCCGTACGCGCGGAACAGCGGCGCGCCCTGGACCAGGACGTCCTCGGCGCTCCACCGCCAGGCGGCGGCGAGCAGGTCGAGGTCGGCCGCGATGGCCCGGTGGGAGATGCGGACGCCGCGGGAGGGCCCGCTCACGCCTCCGGTGTAGAGGATCACCGCGTCGCTGGCCGGGCCCGGCTCGGGGTGCGTGGCCCAGGACCGCTTCCGCAGGTCCACCGGGACCACCGGCAGTTCACCGCCGACGGCGCCGCCGAGCAGCACGTCGGCGCGGGACTCCCGCAGGATCCGGCGGCGTTCGTCGGCGTCGGCGCCGGGCGGCAGCGGTACCAGCGGCACGCCGGCCTGCACCGCGCCCACCATCGACACCATGGACTCCAGGCTGGGCCGGGCCTCGACGGCCACCGCGCGGGCGCCCCGGATCCGGTCGGCGACCGCGTTCGCGCAGCCGAGCAGGTCCTCGGCGGAGAGGGTCCGGCCGGCGACCCGGAGCGCGTCGGAGCGGTCCGCCCCGGACCCCCGCAGCCCGGGCAGGAGCGTCATCCGACCTGACCCCGGTGTCTCGGTGGTGGTTGGCAGATCACGCACGAACCCTTCACGTCCCGGACGCGCACGGCCCGTGGCCGCTCTCCCCGTCGGTGCGGCGGATTGCGTCCGCCGACCACGGCGGACAGTCCGAAATTAGGCGTACGGCTGGCGGCAGACAACCCCTACCACCGCCTCGGGCACCCGTCCCGGCCGGCCGCGACCGGGGGGGCGGACCGGCAGGTGGGAAGGCGGACGACCACATCGGATGAAATCGATTCGCATTGATTGCCAACGGCGTCGCCGGCTCCGAAATCGGAGATGCCGAATCGTGCGTCGGCACTGCCGGCACCTCGGCCACGCACCGGCAATTGCGATTCCGGGTTCCATTCTTGCGCAGTTTGCGATCCGCCGGACTGCGTTTCGCCCGACCGGCCGTACGGCGAATTTCTTCTTTAACAACAAGTTGCGCCAAAGGGCTTCCAGACGGACTGAAACGGGCAAGTGGGACGAGGGTCGGAAACTGGCCGGGCACCGCCGGGAATCGCCCCGGGAAGCGTCGGAGCGGGCAATCCGCCAATGCGGCCGCCGCGGCGACGCCCACCCCACCCTCCCGCCGGGCGGCGGCACCCCGACAGCGGCGCCGCCCGAGCCGCCCGGGCCCGCCCGGCTCGCCCAGCCGTCCCTCCGATGTCCTCCACCAGGCCCGAGTGAGCAGGGAGAACGCTCTCCCCGCCGGGTGGGCGCGCCCGGGCCCACGCTGTCGCGCCGTCGCCGCCACCCGGCGCCACACCCCCACTCCCCCCATTGCCGGCAAGCGCGGAAAACGTCACCAACCGGCCGGCGGCACCGTCGAGGTCACGTTCCGGATTAGTCGGATGACTTTCCGCTGTCAGGGGCGCCCACCCGCACCCCGCCGGGCGAGGCCATGTTTGCTCATCCTTTACATCCTTCGACTTGCCGCCCAATTGCCGGGCTGACATACTCCACTCCATGAATCGGGATCGATAGAGGCGGCCCGCGTCGTTCCGCCCCGAATTGCGACACCGCAGGTGGCGGCGGATTCTCGGCGCACGAGACCAGGCACGACGTTCGATGAAATCCCCGCGCCGTGCCACCGTTGTCGGTATTCGCCGATTGGAATGGGTCAAGGATTTGTGGGTCTCTGACTGTAACGGGTGTCACCGGAGACCACGGCGGGCGGCCCGCCCGCAGGCCGGGGCCGGGCGGAGGCCCACCCGATGACGATGGCCGAACGGGACCGGCAGTTCGACGTCCTGACCGATCGGCTCGCCGATCTGCACCGCGCCGACGGCCCCGCCGACACCTCGGATGTGATCACCGTGGTCACCGGGCCGGTGGGCGTCGGCAAGACCGCCCTCCTGCAGTCCCTCGCCCGCCGGTGCGCCGAGACCGGGGTCGCCTACCTCGGCGCCAGCGCCTCGCGCAGCGAGCGGACGGTGCCGCTGGAGGTGATCCGCCAGCTCGTGCGGCGGGCCACGTGGGACGAGACCGACCGGGAGCGGGTGGGCCGATTGCTCGACCGCGCGGTGCTGCGGTGGAGCGAGACGAGCGACGAGGAGGCGCTCGCCCCGCTCACCGCCGCCATCGGCGGCGAACTGCTGGACCTCGCCACCCGAACCCCCACGCTGATCGCCGTCGACGACGTCCAGCACGCCGACGTGCCGTCCCTGCGCTGCCTGGACCACCTGGCCCGACGGGTCACCGGCCTGCCCGTGCTGATCGTGCTGACCGAGGCACCGCGTACCCGGGCGTGGCACCCCACCGCGTACGCCGAACTGCTCCAGCCCGCCCGGCTGCACCGGATCCGGCTGCCCCTGCTCTCCGCGGACGGGACGTTCCGGATCCTGGCCGAGCGGCTCGGGGTGCCGGTGGCGCGGCGCGTCGCCGACGAGGCGTACCGGATCAGCGGCGGCAACCCGCTGCTGGTGCACGCCCTGGCCGACGACCACCCGGCCGGCGCCGACGCCCCGGTTCCCGGCGAGGCGTTCCGGGAGGCGGTGCTGAGCTGCCTCTACCGCTGCGAACTCCTGGTGCTGAAGACCGCCCGGGTGCTCGCGGTGACCGAGGAGCCGCTGCACGGCCCGCTCCTGCCCCACCTGCTCGACCTGCCCACCGAGCCGAACCTGTCCGCGGTCGACCCGTCCACCAGCGCCGGCCTCGTCACCGCCGACGGGCTCCGGCACCCGACGGTGCGCCGGGCGGTGCTCGACGGCATGACCGTGGAGGAACGGGCCCGCCTGCACCGGGCCGCCGCGCAGCTGCTGCACGACGACGGCGCCCCGCCGACACGGGTGGCGCCGCACCTGCTCACCACCGACGAGCTGACCGAGCCGTGGATGGCCCAGACCCTGCTCGACGCCGGCGAACAAACACTGACCGACGGCGACGTGGACACCGCCCGGCGGTACCTGCGTCGGGCCAACCGGGACTGCCCCGACGAGTGCCTGCGCGCGCGGATCCGCTCCGCCCTGGCCCGGGCCGAGTGGCGTCTGGACCCCCAGGCCGCCGTCCCGCACCTGCACGGCGTCGCCACCGCGGTCCGCGCCGGGCACCTGGGCAGCCGGCAGGCCGCCGGCCCGATCCAGTACCTGCTCTGGCACGGTCAGCCCGACCGGGCCGTGGAGCTCATCCACCACCTCGGCGAACGCGCCGACAGCCTCGACACCCACACGGCCGTGGACCTCATGATCATGCGCGGGTGGATGGCGACCCTCTACCCGGGGGCGCCGGTCGACGCCCCCGCCTGGCCGGTCCCGACCCGGGACCCGCTCGCGCTGGCCCGGGTCCGGCACCGGCTGCGCGGCGTCCTGCTGCTCCGCACGGTGCTGGAGCGCGGCGACCTCGACGCCCTGGAGGACGCCGAACGCACCCTCGCCACGCTCAGCCTGGACGACGAACCGAGCATGTGGAGCGCCGTCTGCGCGGTGATCGCCATGATCTACGCCGACCGGCTGGACCTGGCCGACGAGTGGTGCGACCGGCTGGACCGGATCGCCTCCGCCCGCCGGCACCGCACACCGCGGGCCCTGCTCACCGCGGTCGCCGCCACGGTGGCCGGTCGGCGCGGCGACCTGCACCGGGCGCGCGAGTTGGCCGACTCGGCGCTCAACCGGTTGTCGCCGAAGGGCTGGGGAGTCGCGATCGGCGCCCCCCTGGCCGTTCGACTCTGGACGCTGACCCGCCTCGAGGAGTGGGAGGAGGCGGCAGCCTGCCTGCGTACACCGGTGCCGCCGGCGCTGTTCGAGACGCCGTTCGGGCTGCACTACCTGCACGCCCGCGGGCTGCACGCGATCGCCGCCGGCAGTCCCGAGGCGGCCCTGGCCGACTTCCAGCTGTGCGGGCAGTTGATGACGTCGTGGCGGCTCGACCTCGCGCCGCTGGTCCCCTGGCGCACCGAGTCGGCCCGGGCACTGCTGCAACTGGGCCGCCGGCAGCAGGCCGAGAAGCTGGTGCGGGAGGAACTGGACCGGCTCCGACCGACCGACCTGCGGTGGCGGGGCATCGCGCTCCGGGTGCTCGGCACCGCGTCCGAGGGGCCGGACCGGATCCGGTACCTGCGTGGCGCCGTGCGGCTGCTGCGCCAGTGCGGCGCCCGGGTGGAGTTGGCGCACGCCCTCGGCGACCTCGGCCAGGCCCAGCAGCAGGCCGGAGACCTGCGCCAGGCGCGCAGCACCTCGCGGGCCGCGCGGGACCTCGCCGAGGATTGCGGGATCCCCGCGCTGCGCCCGGCGGTCGCGGCCGTCCGGACCGCCGCGGCCGACCCGGACGCCGACACCGGGCTGCTGCTCACCGGGCTCAGCGACGCCGAGTCACGGGTGGCCGCGCTGGCCGCGCAGGGGCACACCAACCGGGAGATCGCGGAACGGATGTTCCTCACCGTCAGCGCCATCGAGCAGCGGCTGACCCGGATCTACCGCAAGCTCGACGTCCACTCCCGCAGCGAGCTGGCCGCCCGCCTCCGCTTCGACCGCTGACCCGGTCGGCCGCCCGTTTCGGTCCGGCCTGCCCGACCGTCCGACCCGGACGGCCGTTCGGCATGCGTGGCCGGGCCATGGTGTGATCGGATGTCCTCGATCGGCGTCACCGGTTGTCCATCGTGGCGAAACCTGCTCGACACCCGGCCGGCTGACGTCCCCCTTCCGGTCAGGGACGCAACCCCTACCCGCCCGTCGGCACCGCAGGTTTACCGAAGAAACGGTGGGGTCCCGGACCCGTTGTCGCACGCCAGGGGCGGTGCCAGACTCGCCAGCAACCGGATCACGCGTCCGACGACGCGCTCCGGTGGGGAGGATTTCCAGGTCCACCCGGCCGGCGGCCCGGTGCGCCTCACCCCTGTCCCGCTCCATCGACAGGTGTGGTGAGGGGGCCGCCGACGGCACCGGGTGGAACGGCGCGTCGGCGACGGTGACCCCGTCGCGGCGTCCGCGGACGAGAAGGGCTGACAGGACACGTGCTGGTACAGCGAGAAGAACAGCTCGACCTGCTGCGCGACACCTTCCGGAACTGCGATCGGCAGCGGAGGGGGCACGTCTCACTCGTCACCGGCGCGGTGGGCAGCGGCAAGACGAGCGTGCTGGAGTCGTTCGGCGACTGGGCGGCCACCGCCGGGGGCCGGGTGCTGAGCGCGGCCGCGTCCCGGGCCGAACAGGAGCTGCACCTGGGGGTGCTCGGCCAACTCCTGCAGGGGGCGCGGCTCGCCCCCGAGACAGGTGTGCGGGTGGAACGCCTGCTGCGCGACGCCCCGCCGGCGCCCGGGCACGACGGTCCGGACGGGCCCGTCGACGCCGACCGGATCTCCGCGCCCGTGCTGCACGGCCTGTTCAGCACACTGCTCGACCTCGCCGAGGCGGGACCGCTCGTGCTCACCGTCGACGACGTCCACCACGCCGACCCGGCGTCGCTGCACTGCCTGCTCTACGTCGCCCGCCGGCTGCGACACACCCCGATCATGGTGGTGCTGGCCGAGGCCCGGACGCTGCGACCACCGCACCCGCACTTCCGGGCCGAGCTGTTCAGCCAGCCGCACTTCACCCGGATCTCCCTTCCGCCGTTGACCGTCGAGGCGATCACGCGGCTGGTCGACGACGGGGTGGAGCCGGCCGCGCGGGAGACCGCCGAGCGGTGCCTGCGGATGACCGGCGGGAACCCGCTGCTCACCCGGGCGCTGATCGAGGAGCGGCCCCGGGCCGAGGCGGGTGAGGAACCACCGTCGGATCCGACCCTCGGCGACGTGTTCGACCAGGCCGTGCTCGGCTGCCTGTACCGGCACGAACCGGGGGTACGCCGGGTCGCGCAGGCGATGGCGGTGCTGGACCGGCCGGGCCCGGCGGATCTGCTCGGCCACCTGCTCGACGTGGTGCCCGAGTCGGTCAGCCCGATGGTCCGGGTGCTGCGCACCACCGGCCTGCTGGACGAGGACCGGTTGCGCCACCCCCGGATCCGGCGCTCCATCCTGGCCGACATGTCCGTCGACGAGCGGCGTGAGCTGCACCAGCGGGCGGCCGAGGTGCTGCACGAGCACGGCGTCGAGCCGTACGCCGTGGCCGAGCACCTCGTCGCCGCGGGCTGGGCGGAGGCCGGCTGGACGGTGCCGGTGCTGCACGACGCCGCCGCCCAGGCCCTCGCGGTCGGTCGGCCCGACGTCGCCGCCGGCTGCCTGCGCCTCGTCGGGCGGGCCGACGTGGACGACGAGCAGCGGGTCGCCACCACCGCGATGGTGGTCCGCGCCCGGTGGCAGATCAACCCGTTGACCGTGAGCGGCCAGCTCGACCAGCTCGTCGGCGCCGCCCGGGCCGACGGCTGGCCCGCGGGCGCCGCCCTGTCCACCGTGCCCTACCTGCTGTGGCAGGGGCGGGTCGAGGAAGCCGACGAGGCGATCACCGGGTGCGGCGGGGACGACGAGCAGGCCCACGCGGCCACCGCGAGCCGTCGTCGGGCGATGCACCTGCTGCTGGGGCTCTCCCACCCGGACCACCTGACCGCCGTGCGGGAGGCGGCCGGCGCGCCCCGAGCGTCCCTGCTGGCCGGCGGCTCGTCGCCGGTGCAGGCGCTGTCCCTGCTCGGCGCGGCGCTGACCCCGACCGGCGACCACGACCCGGTCGCCGGCGCCGAGCAGGTGCTGCACCGCCACCACGGCGAGGACGGCATGCTCCCGTTGCTGACCGCACCGTTGCTGGCGCTGCTCTGGGCCGGCCGGGCGGACCGGGTCGCCGCCTGGTCGGCCGCGCTGCTGGACCGGCCGGCCGTGCGGCACGCCCCGCTCTGGCGGGCGGTGCTGCGCGCCCTGCGCGCCGAGGCAGCGCTGCGCCTGGGTGACCTGACCGTCGCCGAGCAGCAGGCCCGCGCCGCCCTGGACGACCTGCCGCCGGCCGCGTGGGGCGTCGCCCTCACCGGTCCGCTCGCCACGCTCGTCGCCTGCGCCACCGAGTCCGGGCGGCACGCCGAGGCCGAACGGTGGCTGGCGCAGAGCCTGCCCGCCGGCGCCTTCCGCACGCCGCTCGGCCTGCACTACCTGGCCGCGCGGGCACGCCACCACCTGGCGCTCGGCCGGGCCCACGCGGCCACCGCCGACCTGCGCCGCTGCGGCGAGCTGATGCGGGCCTGGGGCGTCGACGTGGCCGGTCTGGTGCCCTGGCGGCTGGAGCTGGCCCGGGTGCAACTGGCCGTGGGCAACAAGGCGCACGCCACCCAACTGCTGCAGGAACAGCTGCGGGTGCCGCACGGGGTGGACGACCGCACCCGGGGTCGTACGCTGCGGCTGCTCGCCGGCACCACCGCGCCGGACCACCGCCGCAAGCTGCTCTCCGAGGCGGTGAACCTGTTGCAGGGCTGCGGCGACCGGCTGGAGCTGGTCCGCGCGCTCGGCGACACCGGGCAGACGCTGCAACGGGCGGGCGACTCGGCGCAGGCCCGACTGCTGGTCCGCCGGGCGTACCAGCTGGCCCAGGACTGCGGCGCGTCGGTGCTGGCCCAGCGACTGGTCCGGCGCGAGCCCGGCGGCGTGCCGGCCGGGCCGCCGGCCGAGACGCCGGAGCCGGAGGACGGGCTGAGCGAGGCCGAACGCCGGGTGGCGGCGCTGGCCGCGCAGGGCCACACCAACCGGCAGATCTCCAGCAAGCTGTTCATCACGGTGAGCACCGTGGAACAGCACCTGACCCGGGTCTACCGCAAGCTCGACGTCAAGCGCCGTTCCGACCTACCGGCCCGGCTGGTGGCGTTCGCGGAGCCGCTGGGCGAGGAGATCCAGCCCGCGGCCTCCTGAAACCTGTCACAAGGAAGGGCCCCTTCTTAACACCCGGGTGTTAAGAAGGGGCCCTTCCTCTACCGAATGCGTTGAGAGGGGGCCCTTCCTTACAAGCTCAGCACGAGGTCGGCGGCGGCGGTCACGCCGCCCGCCCGGCGCAGGCAGTCGCGCCACCGCGCCGCCCGATCGCGGAAGGACGGGTCGGACAGCAGCCGGCCCAGCTTGTCCACGACGTCGTCGACGTCGAGCGGGTCCTCGTGCTCGACCGCCAGCGCGATCCCGGCGTCGACCACCCGCACCGCGCCGTCGTAGCAGTCGAACCAGAACGGCATCACCAGCTGCGGCACGCCGAACCAGGCCGCCTCGTGGATCGCGTTGGCGGCGGCGTGGTTGAAGAACACCCGCACGTGCGGGTGCGCCAGCACCTCCACCTGCGACGGCAGCCACGACTCGACGCGCAGGTTGGCGGGCAGCTCGCCGGCCGGGGGCAGCAGCGGGTGCCGGGCGGCGGGCAGTTTCCACAGCACCTGGTGCTCGGGGCCGAGGCGGGCGGCCACCTCGACCAGCGCGGCCACCTGGGCGGCGGTCGGACGCATGATCGTGCCGAAGCCGACGTAGACGACGGACTCGTGCGCGTCGAGCCAGGCGCGCAGCTCGGCGCCGTCCGCGCTGGGCACGATGTCCCGGGGGACCATCGAGCCCACCGTGCGCAGGTTCGCCGGCGCCGTGTCGAACGGGTACTCCAGGCCGAACACGGTGTAGGCCAGCAGCGCCCGGGCCGTCTCGGCGTACTGCGAGGGACGCAGCTCGGCGTTGCGGATCCCGGCCTCGGTCCGCCGCCGCGCGGCGGCGGTGCTGCGGGCGAGCCGCTCCGGTTCGGTGAGCGTGGCCAGCAACGCGGCCCGGTAGCTGTCGTTCGCCGCCCGTTGGCTCGGGTTCATCGCCAGCGGCAGCCCGGACAACGACATCGGGTACGACGGCGGCAGGCTGTCCTGGAGGAAGTTCGACGGCGGCACCGTGACGCTGATGACGTAGGGCACGCCCCGGGTGGTGGCCGCGTCCATGCCGAACGAGGCGAACGAGTCCACCACCGCCAAGGCCGGGCGCACCTCGTCGACGACCGCCAGGCACCGCTCGTACAGCTCGTGCAGGTGGTCGAAGTCGGTCGAGGCGTCGACGTAGCTGGCGAAGTTCACCACCCGCGAGCCGGTGGACATCCGGCGGTGCGTCTCGTCGTCCCAGTGCTCCGGGCGGACCTCCACCCGGGGCGGCCCGAGGGAGACGAAACGCAGGTCGCCGTCGCCGGGCAGGGCCTCGATCTCGGCCCGCCGCTCGTCGGTGCAGGCGAACCGGACCGGCCGCACGGCCCGGCGCTTCAGCTCGCCGGCCAGGGTGAGCAGCGGGTTGAACAACCCCGCGCTGCCGGAGCTGACCAGCAGCAGCGGTCCGTCGTCGGGGGTCATCGCGGCCGACCCCTAGTCCATCGCCCGGCGCATGAAGCCGCGGATGCCGACGGCGGTGAAGACCACGAACACCACGGCGAGCACGAGCAGGTCCAGCCAGAGCGGCACCGACTGGACGCCCGGCGGGGCGACCAGTGAGCGGGTCGCCTCACTCACGTAGGTCAGCGGGTTGATCGCGCAGACCACCTGGAACCAGGGCAGCGAGTCCAACGCGCGCAGCGGGAACTGGGTGGCGCCGGTGAACATCAGCGGCGTCAGCGTGACCGTGAACATGATCTGGATCCGTTGCGGCGGGACGAGCGTGCCGAAGGTCAGGCCCATGGCGGCACCGACCAGCGCACCGGCCGCCAGCACGCCCACGATCGGCAGCAGCGTGGACAGCGGCCACGTGACGCCGAGGATCAGCATGCCGACCGGGATCAGCACCAGCCCGGCGACGAGGCCCCGGATCGCCCCGAAGACGATCTTCTCGAACGCGACCAGCGGGATCGCCATCGGCGACAGCAGGCGGTCCTCGATCTCGCGGGTGAAGGAGAAGTCCATCACCATCGGCAGTGCGGTGTTCTCCAGGCCGATCAGGAACGCGTTGAGCGCGATCACGCCGGGCAGCAGCACGTTGGCGAAGTCGTCGCTGGCGTACCCGAGGTCCTTGAGCACCTTGCCGAAGATGAGCAGCATGAACAGCGGCTGGAGGAAGACCTGGGCCAGGAACGCGCCCACCTCGCGGCTGGTGACGAACATGTCCCGCCAGAGCACCGCCCGGAAGGTGGTGAGCTGGTCGCGCAGGCGTACCGGCGGGGGTGCGACGGCGGCCGACGGGGCCGGGACGGCGGGGGCGGTGACGGTCACCGAAGTTCCCTTCCGGTCAGGTGGATGAAGACGTCCTCCAGGCTGGGCTGGCCGACGCTGAGGTCGCGGACCTCGCAGCCGAGGTCGGTGAGGACCTTCAACGCCATCGGCACGGCGTTGGCCGGGGCTCCGGCGGTGTAGACGCGGAACGACAGCGGCGCGTCCGGGTCGGCGGGCGCGTCGGGCAGCGGCATCGGCGGCATGCCGGGGAACATCGGCAGCTCCGCGGCGCCGCCGGCGCGCAGCCGTTCCACCCGCTCCACGTCCGGTACGTCGGCCAGCGCGGCCTGCACCGCCTCGACCGGCGCGCCCGGCGCGACCACCAGGGTCAGGGTGCTGCTGCCGGGCAGGGTCCGGGTCAGCGCGGCCGGGGTGTCCAGGGTGAGCAGCTTGCCGTGGTCGACGATGCCGACCCGGTCGCAGAGCTTCTCCGCCTCCTCCATGTCGTGCGTGGTCACCACGACGGTGACGCCGGAGCGCTTCAGCTCGGCGATCCGCTCGTGCACGAACAGCCGCGACTGCGGGTCGAGGCCGGCGGAGGGCTCGTCGAGGAAGAGCACCCGTGGGGCGTGCATCAACGCCCGGGCGATCATGGTGCGTTGGGCCAGGCCGCCGGAGAGGAAGTCGGTGCGGGCGGTGGCGAACGCCGTCAGGCCCATCTGCTCCAGCAGTTCGTCGGCCCGCGCCGACCGGCGGGACCGGGACACCCGGTGGTACGCGGAGTGGAACAGCAGGTTCTGCCGGACGGTCAGTGACCGGTCCAGGTTGACCCGCTGCGGCACCACCGCCAGCAACTGCCGGGCCACGGCGGGCGCACGGGACACGTCCGCGCCGCAGACCAGGGCGCGGCCCGAGGTGGCGCGCACCCGGGTCGTCAGCACCCCGATCGTCGTGGTCTTGCCGGCGCCGTTCGGCCCGAGCAGACCGAAGACCTCGCCGGCGGCGACGGAGAAACTCAGTCCGTCCACCGCCGGCGGCATGTCGGGCCGGTATCTCTTGACCAGCCCGTCGACCACCACTGCCTCGTCCACGTCGTCATGCTCCCGTCCTGGTTCCTGGTAAGACAGTTGTCGGCCCCCGCGATAGGGGGCGTTAGGGGCAGCCCAAGGGGCGGTGTCACAGACCCCGTTCCGCGAGCCAGCCGTCCACGGTCACGGCGAGTTCCGGGCCGCGTTCGCCGACCATGGTGAAGTGGTCACCGGCCGCGTCCCGCGTCTCGTGCGGGTACGGCCACACCGACCGCCATTCGTCCGGTTCCCCGGTCCACTCCCCCAGCGGCTCGCTGGCCCGCACCAGCAACGTGGCGGCGGACATCGGGGCGGGCCGCCAGTCGAGGAACAGCGGCAGGTAGCCGGCCCAGGCGGTGGCCCGGTGGTCGTCCATCGGGGTGTACGCGCTGTCCCGCTCGACCATCCCGTCGAGCAGCTGCGACGTCCAGCCGCCGAGCACCTCGCTGCCGGGCGGGTAGGTGTCCATCAGCACCACCGCCGCCGGGGCGCGGCCCTGCCGGTCCAGCTCGGCGGCGAGCAGGTTGGCCACCATCGCGCCGCCGGAGTGCCCGGCCAGCACGAACTTGCCCGGGCCGACGGCGCGCAGCACGGTGTCCGCGTGCACCCGCAGCAGCGCGTCGAGGTCGGCGGGCAGTTCCTCGCCGACCCCGAAGCCGGGGTTGGGCAACGCCCACACGTTGCGCCGGCCGCGCATGCCGGCGGCGAGGCGGGCGTACTCGTGCGCCCCGGACAGCAACGACATCGTGCAGCAGCAGACGACGGGGGTGGCGGGACCCTCGGCGAGACGCAGGATCCCGGCCGGGCGGGTCAGCTCGGCCGGGGAGGTGAAGCTGGGCCGGAACTGGGCCAGCTTGACCAGCAGCTCGGCGTAGCCGGCGGCGTCGGCGCGCGCCTTGGGCTGGCGGAACAGCCCGCCGAGCAGGCCACCGGCCCCCTCCGGGGTGGCGGCGTCGGCGAGCGCGGCGCCGGCCCCGTCGCCGAGGATGAGGCCGAGCAGGTGCCCGGCCAGCGCGTCCGGGGTGGGGTGGTCGAAGAGCAGCGTGGCGGACAGCTCCACGCCGGTCTCCTGGCGCAGCGCGTCGCGCAGCTCTAGCGCGGTCAGCGAGTCGAAGCCCAGTTCCAGGAAGTCGCGGTCCGGCTCGACCGCGCCCGGCCCGGCGTGCCCGAGCACGGTGGCCGCCTGCGCCCGGACCAGGTCCAGCAGGATCGGCAGCCGGTCGCCGGCGGGCACGGCGGCCAACCGGTCCCGCAACGCCCGCGCCGGGTCGGACGGTCCGGCGGCGGGCGCGGCCGCGTCGGCCCCGACGACGGCGTCGGGTACGCCACGCAGCAGCGGGGCCGGCCGCACCGCGGTGAACGCGGGCACGAACGTGGGCCAGTCGATGTCGGCGAGGGCGATCTCGTCCCGCCCACCGTCGCTGACGGGGTAGGCGTTCCCGCCGGCGGTGAGCAGGTCGCCGCCACCGTCGGTGTCGCCGTTCCGGCCGGCGGCGACGCGGGCCAACGCGTCGAGGGCGGTCTCCGGGTCCAGCGGGCGGACACCCCGCCGGCGCAGCTGCTCCGGATCGGCGGTCTCGCCGCTCCACGGCGCCCAGGCCACCGTCGTGGCCGGCCGACCCCCGGCGCGGCGGCGGGCGGCCAGCGCGGCGAGCCCGGCGCCGGTGGCCGCGGCCACCGCCGCGCCACCGCCGCCCCAGGTGGCGGCCGTGGAGACGAAGACCAGGAACTCGTCGACCGCGTGGCCGGCGCACGCGGCGTCGAGCCGGGCCACCGCGGCCAGCTGCGCGCCGACCCGGTCGGCCACCTGGCGCGGGTCGGCCGCCGTGACCGGCTCGCCGGCCCCGCCGGCGTCGGCCACGTGCAGCACGGTACGCACCGGCGTGCCGGCCGCGGCCAGCCGCTCCAGCGCGGCGGGCAGCGCCTCGACGCCGTCCACGACGGTCACGTCGACCCCGGTCGGCGCGTCGGTGTCGGGCACCGCCGGACCGACCAGCAGCAGGTGGGTCGCGCCCGCGCCGGCGAGCCGGCGCAGCAGGTGCGGGCGACGGACCGGGGCGTCGCCGTGCACGAGCACCGCGCCGCCCGGCCGCCAGGGCCGCTCGGGGGCGGCCGGGGCGCGTTCCAGGCGCCGGGCGCGCAGCCCACCGGCTCGCACGGCGAGCTGGTCCTCGGCGCCGTCACCGGCGACCACCCGGGCCAGCAGGGCGGGATCGGGGCCTGGGGTGGCAGGGGCCGGGTCGGCAGCGGTCGCCTCGGTCCCGGCGGGCAGGTCGAGCAGGCCGCCCCAGAGGCGGGGGTGTTCCAGCGCCAGCACCCGGCCGAGGCCCCAGACGGTCGCGGCGGCGGGGTCGGGCGCCGGGTCACCGGCGCCGGTGGCGACCGCGCCCCGGGTGACGCACCACAGCGGAGCGGTGACGCCGGCCTCGGCGAGCGCCCGCACCACGGCGATCGTGCCGGCGAGGGCGTCCGTGCCGGGTGCCGTGGTCGTGGCGCCGTCGCCGGCAGCGCCGGCCGAGGTGGCGCCGCCGCCGGCAGCGCCGGGCGGGGTGGCGCCGTCGCCGGCAGCGCCGGGCGGGGTGGCGCTCTCCCCGGCAGCGCCGGACGGAATGGCCAGGAGGACCACCCGGGTCGGTGTGACCTCGGCGAGCCGGTCGCGCAGCGCGGCGCCCGGGTCGGCGCCGGACGGCACCGGCACCGGGTCGAGGCCCTCGGCGCGTACCGCCTCGGTCACCGCCGTCAGCAGGTCGCCGGGTGGGCCGACGACCAGGCACGGCCCGCCCGGGGAGAGGCCGGTCGGCGGGTCGGCCGGGGTCCAGCCGATCCGGTAACGCAGTCCGTCGAGGGTGGCCGCGCGACGGCGGCGGTCGCGGTAGCCGGTCAGCGCGGGCAGCAGCTCGTCGAGCGCAGCGGCGGCGGCGTCGTCGAGCCCGAGCAGCGCGGCCAGCGCGGCCGGGTCACCCCGGTCGGCGGCGGCCCAGAACTCGCCGTCGGCCGGGTCGGCGGGGCGCGGCGCCAGGTCGAACCGGATCGGGTCGGGCCAGAACCGCTCGTGCTGGAACGCGTACGTGGGCAGGTCGACCCGGGTGGCGTCGGTGTCGGCGAACAGCGCCGGCCAGCGTACGCCGGCGCCGCGCAGGTCCACGGCGGCGACCGCGGCGAGCAGGGCGGCCGGCTCGGACAGCTCGCGGCGGGCCGCCGGCACGAACGCGGCCGGCTCGACGTCGGGCAGGCACTCGCGGGCCAGGGCGGTGAGCGCCGCGTCCGGGCCGAGGTCCAGGTAGGTGCCGGTCCCGGCGGCGGCCAGGGTGGCCACGGCGGGCTGGAACCGTACGGTGTCCCGGACGTGCTGCACCCAGTAGCCGGGGTCGGTGGCCTGCGCGGCGGTGAGCGGTTCGCCGGTGCGGTCGGAGACGATCGGCACGGTCGGCGGGTGCCAGGTGAGCTTCTCCGCGACCACCCGGAACTCGGCCAGCACGTCGTCCATCCGGGCGGAGTGGAAGGCGTGGCCGACCCGTAGCCTGCGGGTCCGCCGGCCGCGCGCGGCGAGCTGTTCGCCGGCGGCGAGTACGGCGTCCTCGTCGCCGGAGAGCACCACCGACTCGGGACCGTTCACGGCGGCCAGGGCCACCCGGTGGTCGAGCAGCGGCGCGACCTCGGCGGCGGACGCGCGGACCGCGAGCATCGCCCCGCCGGCCGGCAGCGCCTGCATGAGCCGGGCCCGGGCGGCGACCAGGGTGGCCGCGTCCGGCAGCGACAGCACGCCGGCGACGTGCGCGGCGGCCAGCTCGCCGACCGAGTGGCCGAGCAGGTGGGCCGGGCGCACGCCCCACGCGGTGACCAGCCGGTACGCGGCGACCTGGTAGGCGAAGAGCGCGGGTTGGGTGAACTCGGTGCGGTCAAGCAGCGTCGCCTCGGGGGTGTCCGGGCCGGCGAAGACCACCTCGCGCAGCGGGCGGTTCAGGTGCCGGTCGAGTTCGGCGGCCACCTCGTCGAACGCGGCGGCGAAGACCGGGAACCTGCGGTGCAGGTCGGCGCCCATCCCGGGCCGCTGGGCGCCCTGGCCGGGGAAGAGGACGGCGAGCTTGCCGGCGGGCCGGGCCACGCCGCGCACCACGCCGGGGGCGGGCCGGTCCTCGGCGACCGCCCGCAGGCCGGCGCGCAGCGCCGCCGCGTCGTCGCCGGTGACCGCGGCCCGGTGCGGCAGCGCCGCCCGGGTGGTGAGCAGCGAGTACGCCACGTCGGCCGGGCGCAGGTCGGGGTGGGCGGCGAGGTGGTCCAGCAGTCGCCGGGCCTGCCCGGCGAGGGCCGGCGCGGAGCGGGCGGACACCAGCCACGGCGCGGGCGGCGCGGTGCGGGCGCCGTCGGGGCGGACCTGGTCGGCGTGGGTGGCTGGGCCTCCCGGTCCGGCGACGGCCGGTGTCGCCGGCGCGTCCGGGGGCGCCTGTTCCAGGACCGCGTGGGCGTTGGTGCCGCTGACGCCGAACGCGGAGACGCCGGCGCGGCGGGGCCGGTCGGTGGCCGGCCACGGGCGCGGGTCGGTGAGCAGCTCCACCGCGCCGGCGGACCAGTCGACGTGCGGGGTGGGCCGGTCGACGTGCAGGGTGGCCGGGAGCCGGCCGTGCCGCATGGCGAGGACCATCTTGATGATGCCGGCGACGCCGGCGGCGGCCTGGGTGTGGCCGATGTTCGACTTGACCGAGCCGAGCAGCAGCGGGGCGGCCCGGTCCTGCCCGTACGTGGCCAGCAGCGCCTGGGCCTCGATCGGGTCGCCGAGCGTGGTGCCGGTGCCGTGTGCCTCCACCACGTCCACCTCGGCGGCGGTGAGCCCGGCGTTGGCCAGCGCGGCCCGGATGACCCGGCGTTGGGCGGGCCCGTTGGGCGCGGTGAGTCCGCTGCTGGCGCCGTCCTGGTTGACCGCGCTGCCGCGCACCACGGCGAGCACGGGGTGGCCGTGGCGGCGGGCGTCGGAGAGCCGTTCGACCAGCAGCATGCCGACGCCCTCGGACCAGCCGGTGCCGTCGGCGGCGGCGGCGAACGACTTGCACCGCCCGTCGGTGGACAGGCCGCGCTGACGGGAGAACTCGACGAACACGGTCGGGGTGGCCATCACGGACACCCCGCCGGCCAGCGCGAGGGTGCACTCCCCCAGCCGCAGCGCCTGGCAGGCCAGATGCAGCGCGACCAGGGACGACGAGCAGGCGGTGTCCACGGTGACCGCCGGCCCTTCCAGGCCCAGCGCGTACGCGATCCGGCCGCTGGCCACGGCGGCGGCGCTGCCGGTGCCGAGGTAGCCCTCGACGCCGCCGCCGACGCCGGTGAGCAGCGCCGCGTAGTCGCCCTGGCTGCTGGTGGCCGCGTAGACGCCGGTGGGCGCGCCACGCAGCCCGGTCGGGTCGACGCCGGCGGACTCGAACGCCTCCCACGCGGTCTCCAGCAGGAGCCGCTGCTGCGGGTCCATGGCGAGGGCCTCGCGCGGGCTGATGCCGAAGAACGCCGGGTCGAAGTGGCCGGCGTCGGGCAGGAAGCCGCCGTCGCGGACGTAGGAGGTGCCGCGGCTGGTCGGGTCGGTGTCGTAGAGCGCGTCGAGGTCCCAGCCGCGGTCGGCGGGGAACGGGGCCATCGCGTCGCGGCCGGCGTCGACCAGCTCCCAGAGCTGGTCGGGCGAGCGCACGCCACCGGGGAACCGGCAGCTCATCCCGATGATCGCCACGGGTTCGGTGAGGCGGTCGGTGAGTTGCTGGTTCTGCTGCCGGAGTTTCTGGTTGTCCAGCAGGGACGCGCGCAACGCGCCCACCACCTCGTCCAGCGAGACGCTCATCGGGGCCTCCCTGCCGCCGGCCGGTTCACGAGTCGGATCCTTCGAGGGCCATCCGCACCAGTCCGGCGACGTCGAGGTCGCGGATCTCGGCGGCGGGGGCGTCCGGCGTCGCGTCCGGGGCCGGCGCGGCGGTGTCCTGGCCGAGGCGCAGCAGCGGGTCGAGCAGCCCCGCCTGCCGCAGCCGGTCCAGCGGGATCGCCGCGAGCACCCGGCGCACGGTCTCCTCGTCGGCCGGGTCGCCGCCGGCCGGGTCGCCGCCGGCCGGGTCGCCGCCGGCCGGGTCGCCGCCGTCGGGGAACAGCTCGGCGTCCAGGTGGTCGGCGAGGCCGGCCGGGGTCGGGTAGTCGAAGACCACGGTGGTGGGCAGCTCCCGGCCGGTCGCGGCGGTGAGCAGGTTGCGCAGCTCCACCGCGGTGAGCGAGTCGAAGCCGAGGTCGAGGAAGCCCCGCTCCGGGTCGACCGCGTCGACCGAGGGGTGGCCGAGGACCTTCGCCGCGTCGGTGCGGACCAGGTCCAGCAGCGCGTCGCGCCGGTCGGCGGCGGGCAGCGCGCGCAGCTCGGCGAGCCGGTCCGCGCCCTCCGGGCCGGCGTTCGCGGCCGGTTCCGGTGCGGCGGCGAGCGCCCGCACGGCCGGCAGGTCGGCCAGCAGCGGACTGGGTCGCAGCGCGGTGAACAGCGGGTGGAACGTGGCCCAGTCGACGTCGGCGACCGTCACGCAGGTGTCGCCGGCGGCGAGCGCGTGCCGCAGCCCGGCCATCGCCGGCCCGGGCGGCAGCACCCGCAGGCCGCGTCGGCGCAGCTGTTCCGGCGCGTCGTCGTCGAACATCCCGGACTCGGTCCACGGCCCCCAGGCCACCGAGGTGGCGGGCAGGCCGCGCGCCCGGCGCCGCTGCGCGAGGGCGTCCAGGTGGGCGTTGCCGGCGGCGTACGCGCCCTGACCGCCGCTGCCCCAGGTGGCGGCGATGGAGGAGAAGAGCACGAACGCGTCCAGCTCGACGCCGTCGAGCAGCTCGTCGAGCAGTTCCGCGCCGGCCAGTTTCGGGCCGATCACGTACGCCAGGTCCTCCAGCGTGGTCTCGGCCAGCGGGACCACCTCGCTGACCCCGGCGGCGTGCACCACCGCGCGCAGCGGCGGCCCGTCCCGGCGCAGGTCGGCCACGAGGTCGGTCATGGCGGTCCGGTCGGCGGCGTCGCACCGGGCCACCCGGCACTCGACGCCGGAGTCGGCCAGCTCGGCCAGGAGCGCGTCGGCGCCGGGGGTGTCGGCGCCGCGCCGGCTGGTCAGCACGATCCGCTCGGCGCCCGCGTCGGCGGCCCAGCGGGCCACGTGCCCGCCGAGCGCGCCGGTGCCGCCGGTGATCAGGACGGTGCCGCGCGGCTGCCACGGCGTTGGCTCGCCGTCGGTCACGGCGGTGTCGAGCCGCCGGGCGTACGCCCCGTCGGCACGCACCGCCACCTGGTCCTCGGTGGTGGTGGCCAGCAGGGCGGCGGTCCGTCGGGCGGTGTCGTCGTCGACGGTGGCGGGCAGGTCGACCAGGCCGGCCCAGCGGGCGGGCTGTTCCAGCGCGGCGACCCGGCCGAGGCCCCACAGCGCCGCCTGCCGGGGCCGGTCCGGGGTGTCGCCGTCCCCGACGCCGACCGCGCCGCGGGTGGCGCACCAGAGCCGGGCCGGCGCGTCGAGGTCGGTCAGCGCCTGGAGCAGGTGGACGGTGGCGGCCAGCCCGCGCGGCAGCGCCGGGTGGTCGGTGTGCGACGTCTCGTCCAGGCCGAGCAGGGACAGCACGTGCGACGGGCCGTCGCCGGTCGCGGCGGCGACCAGGTCGGCCAGCCGGGTGGCCAGCTCGTCGGGCTCGGCGGCGGTGTCGACCGCCGCGGTGGTGGCCGCCGGGCCGAGCGCACCGGCCAGGGCGGTCAGGTCCGGGTCGGTGGCCCGGTCGGCGGGCAGCAGCACCAGCCAGCGGCCGGCGGGCGGGGTGCCGGCGTCGACGTCGACCGGTTCCCACCGGACCCGGTAGCGGCTGCCGTCCACCAGGGACCGTTCCCGGCCGCGGCGCCGCCAGGCCGACAGCGCCGGCAGCACGGCGTCGAACGGCTGTTCCGCGGCGACGTCCAGCTCGGTGAGCAGACCGTCCAGGTCCTCGGCGTCGACCGCCGCCCAGAACCGGCGTTCCACAGCGGTGTCGACGTCGGCCGGCGCGGTCAGCCAGGCCGGCGGCTGCGGCCAGAAGCGCTGCCGGTCGAACACGTGGGTGGGCAGGTCGGCCGGCTGCGGGTCGACCCCGGCGTAGAGCGCCGGCCAGTCCGGGGCGACGCCGTGCACGTGCAGCGCGGCCACGGCGCGCAGCAGGGTCAGCGGTTCCGGCCGGTCCCGGCGCAGCGTGGGCAGGACCGGCGGGACCGGCCCGGCGTCGGCCAGCACGCCCTGGGCCGCCGGGGTGAGCACCCCGTCCGGGCCCACCTCCAGGTAGGCGGTGCAGCCGTGCGCGCGCAGCGCGGTGACCGCGTCGGCGAAGCGGACCGTGTCGCGGGCGTGCCGGGCCCAGTAGCCGGGCGCGCCGACCACCGCCACGTCGACCGGCGCGCCGGTGACGGTGGAGACCAGCGGCACGGTCGGCGCGTGGTGCGGCAGCCGGGCGGCGAGCGCGGCCAACTCGTCGAGCACCGGCTCCATCAGCGGGCTGTGGAAGGCGTGGCTGACGGCGAGCTTGCGGGTGCGTACCCCTCGGGCGGTCCACTCGGCGGCGACCCGGTCGACGGCGTCGGTCTCGCCGGCGACGACCACGGCGGCGGGGCCGTTGACGGCGGCGAGCGCGACCCCGGCGCCGAGCGTGGGCCGGACGGCGTCCTCGCCGGCGGCGACGGCGAGCATGGCCCCGCCGTCGGGCAGCGCCTGCATCAGCCGGCCCCGGGTGGCGACCAGCTCGGCGGCGTCGCCGAGGGTGAGCACCCCGGCGGCGTACGCGGCGGCGAACTCGCCGATGGAGTGCCCGGCGACCGCGTCGGGGCGCAGCCCCCAGGCGGTGAGCAGCCGGAACAGCGCCACCTCCACGGCGAACAGGGCCGGCTGGGTGAACTCGGTGCGGTCCAGCAGCGCCGCCTCGGGGGTACCGGGATCGGCGTCGAGCAGCGGGCGCAGCGGCCGGGACAGGTGCGGGTCGAGCGCGGCGCACACCTCGGTCAGCGCGTCGGCGTAGGCCGGGTACGCGGCGGCCAGCTCGCGACCCATGCCGGGCCGCTGCGCGCCCTGCCCGGAGAACAGGTACGCGACCCGGGGCCGGGCGGTCACCGCACCGGTCACCAGCGCCGGCGAGTCGTCGCCCCGGCGCAGGGCGCGCAACCCGGCGCGCAACGTGCGCCGGTCGGTGGCGAGCACCACCGCGCGGTGCTCCAGCGCGGCCCGGGACACCGCGGAGGTCCAGCCGACGTCGACCAGCGGTGGGGCCTGCGGACCGGTGAGCCGGTCGGCCCACGGCTGCGCCTGGGCGGCCAGCGACCCGGCGGTGCGGGCGGAGAGCAGGACCGGCACCACCGGCGGGTGCGCCGGTTCGCCGGCCGGGACGGGCGGCTCGGGGGCCTGTTCGAGGATGGTGTGGGCGTTGGTGCCGCTGATGCCGAACGAGGAGACGGCGGCGCGGCGCGGGCGGCCGGTCAGCGGCCACGGCCGGCCCTCGGTGAGCAGGTCGACCGCGCCCGTGCTCCAGTCCACCTGGTCGCTGGGCGCGTCCACGTGCAGCGTCGGCGGCAGGTAGCCGTGGCGCAGCGCGAGGATCATCTTGATCACGCCGGCGACACCGGCGGCGGCCTGGGTGTGGCCGATGTTCGACTTGATCGAGCCGAGCAGCAGCGGCCGGTCCTCGGGTCGGCCCTGACCGTACGTGGCGAGCAGCGCCTGCGCCTCGATCGGGTCGCCGAGCCGGGTGCCGGTGCCGTGCGCCTCCACCGCGTCGACGTCACCGGCGTCGAGGCGGGCGTTGGCCAGCGCGGCCCGGATGACCCGCTGCTGGGCCGGCCCGTTGGGGGCGGTGAGGCCGTTGGAGGCGCCGTCCTGGTTGACCGCGCTGCCCCGGATCACCGCGAGCACCGGGTGGCCGTTGCGGCGGGCGTCGCTGAGCCGCTCGACCAGCAGCACGCCGACGCCCTCGCCCCAGCTGGTGCCGTCGGCGCCGGCGGCGAACGCCTTGACCCGGCTGTCCGGGGCCAGGCCGCGCTGGCGGCTGAACCCGACGAACACGCCGGGGGTGGCCATCACGGTGACGCCGGCGACGAGCGCCAGGGAGCACTCGGCGGCGCGCAGCGCCTGCCCGGCCCAGTGCAGCGCGACCAGCGACGACGAGCAGGCGGTGTCCACCGACACGGCCGGCCCCTCCAGCCCGAGCGTGTACGACACCCGGCCGGACAGGACGCTGCCGGCGTTGCCGGTCATCAGGTGTCCCTCGGCGCCCTCGGCGGTGAGCATGAGGTTGCGGTAGTCCTGGTAGTTGGTGCCGACGAAGACGCCGGTGGGGCTGCCGCGCAGCGCCTGCGGGTCGATGCCGGCCCGCTCGATCGCCTCCCACGAGGTCTCCAGCAGCAGCCGCTGCTGCGGGTCCATGGCGAGCGCCTCGCGGGGGCTGATGCCGAAGAAGCCGGGGTCGAAGTCGGCCACGTCGGGCAGGAAGCCGCCCTGCCGGGCGTAGCTGGTGCCCTCGACGGCGGGGTCGGCGTCGAAGAGCCGGTCGAGGTCCCAGCCCCGGTCGGTGGGAAAGTCGCCGATGGCGTCGCCGCCGGCGGCGAGCAGTTGCCACAGCCGCTCCGGGTCGTCCGCGCCGCCGGGGAAGCGGCAGCTCATCGCGACGACGGCGAGCGGCTCGTCGGGGGTGGCCACGGCTGCCGGGCCGGTCACCGCCGCGCCGGCGCCGGTGAGCAGTTCGTCGAGGTGCCCGGCGAGCACGGCCGGGTTCGGGTAGTCGAACGCGAGCGTGGCGGGCAGCCGCAGGTCGGTGGCGGTGGCGAGGAGGTTGCGCAGGTCGACGGCGGTCAGCGAGTCCAGGCCGAGGTCGCGGAAGGGCCGGTTGACCGGAACGTCGTCGGCGGAGCCGTAGCCGAGCGCGCCGGCGGCGCACTGGCGGACCAGGTCGCGCAGCGTCTCGGTCCGTTCGGCGGCGGAGCGGCCGGCGAGCTGCCGGGCCAGCGCCGAGCCGGGTTCACCGGCCGGTTCGGTGGCGGCCGGCGTCTGCGGGGGTCGCAGCGCCTCGTGGACCTCCGGCAGGTCGCCGAGCAGCGGGCTGGGGCGGACGAGCGTGAACGCCGGGGCGAAGCGGGTCCAGTCGACGTCGGCGACCATCGTGGCGGCGTCGTCGCCGCCCAGCGCCCGGGTCAGTGCCGCGACGGCGAGCTCGGGGTCCATGGCCACCATGCCGCCGCGCCGCAGCCGCTGCTGGGCGCGCTCGTTGTCGGCGGGCAGGCCGGCGCCGTCCCAGGCGCCCCAGGCGACGGCGAGCGCCGGGAGGCCGTCGGCCCGCCGCCGGTGGGCGAGCGCGTCGAGGTGGGCGTTGGCCGCGCCGTACGCCCCCTGGCCGGCGTTGCCGGTGGTGCCGGCGACGGAGGAGAAGAGCACGAACGCGTCCAGCTCGTGGTCGCGGGTGAGCGCGTCGAGGTGGTCGGCGGCGGCGCTCTTGGGCGCGGCGACGGTGTGCAGGCGGGCCGGGGTGACGGTGTCCACGATGCCGTCGTCGAGGACGGCGGCGGTGTGCAGCACGGCGCGCAGCGGGGCGTCGTCGGGCAGGTCGGCGAGCAGCGCGGCGAGCTGGTCGCGGTCGGTGACGTCGCACCGGGCGACGGTGACGCGTACCCCGAGGTCGGTCAGCTCGGCGGTGAGGTCGCCGGCGCCGGGGGCGTCGGGGCCGCGGCGGCTGGCCAGCAGCACGTGCGCGGCGCCGGCGCGGGCGGCCCAGCGGGCCAGGTGCCCGCCGAGGCCGCCGGTGCCGCCGGTGATCAGCACGGTGTCGCGCAGGCGGACGTCGTGGTCGGCCGGGTGGGTGAGCCGGGTGAGCCGGCGGACGTGCACGCCGGTGTCGCGGACGGCGATCTGGTCCTCGCCGTCGTCGGCGCCGAGCACCGCGCCGAGGAGGGCGGCGGCGCGCGCGTCGAGCCGGTCGGGCAGGTCGACCAGGCCGCGCCAGCGGGCGGGGTGTTCCAGGGCGACGGCCCGGCCGAGGCCCCACACGGCGGCGGCGGCCGGCTCCGGGGCGGGGTCGGCGTCGCCGGTGGTGACGGCGCGGCGGGTGGCGCACCACAGCGGCGCCTCGACGCCGAGCGCGCCGAGCGCCTGGACCAGGTGGGCGGTGCCGGTGACACCGAGCGTGGTGGCCGGGTGGTCGGGGTGGGGACGCCCGTCGAGGCCGAGCAGGGAGAGCACGGCGGAGGGTCCGCCGTCGGGCAGCGCGGCGCGCAGCCGCTCGGCGAGCGCGGCCGGGTCGTCCGCCGGGTCGACGGGCACGGGTACGGCGTCGGCGCCGACGTTGCCGAGCGCGGCGAGCACGTCGGTGACGAGCGGGGCGTCGGTCAGGTCGGCGGGTACGGGCAGCAGCCAGGTCCCGCCGAGGCGGGTGAGCGGCAGGTCGGGCCGGGGTGTCCAGGTGATCCGGTAGTGCCAGCGGTCGGGGTCGGGTTCGCCGTCGCGGTCGGTGACGAAGCGCGGCGGTGCGGGCCAGTACCGCTGGTGGTCGAAGGCGTAGGTGGGCAGGTCGACGGTGGTCGTCTCGGGCAGCACGCGGGTGAGGTCGACGGGCAGGCCGACGGTGTGCGCGGTGGCGAGGTTGGTCAGCAGCCGGGTCGGGTCGTCGTCGCCTCGACGCAGCGTGTACAGCACGTGGCCGGTGGTGGCGGTGTCGTCCAGGATCGCGGTGACCGGCATCGTCAGCACCGGATGCGGCGAGATCTCCACGAAGATCGTGTGCCCGACGCCGATCGCGGTCCGCACCGCCGTGTCGAACCGGACGGTCTGCCGCAGGTTGTCGTACCAGTAGTCGGCGTCCATGGAGACCGGGTCGACCCAGTCGCCGGTCAGGGTGGACACCAGACGGGTATGGCCGGGCTGCGGCGTGATGTCGGCCAGGTCCGCGCGAAGCTGCTGGGCGACGTCCTCGACGGCCGCCGAGTGCGACGCGTAGTCGACCGGGATCAACCGGGCCCGGATCTCGTCGGCCTGACAGGCGTCCACGAAGTCGGCCACGGCCTGCGGCGGGCCGGAGACCACCACCGTGGACGGGCCGTTGACCGCCGCGATCCCGACGCCGGCGAACCCGTCGAGACGGGTTGTCACCTCGTCGACGGGCAGGTCGACCGACGCCATCGCGCCGGTCCCGCGCAGCACCGACAGGGCCCGCGACCGCAACGCCACCGTCTTCGCCGCGTCCTCCAGCGACAGGATCCCCGCGACACAGGCCGCGCCGATCTCCCCCTGCGAGTGACCGATCACCGCCTGCGGGGTGACCCCGACGTGCCGCCACACCGCCGCGAGCGCGACGCCGACCGCCCACAGCACCGGCTGCACGACCTCGACCCGGTCCAACCACGACTCGTCGTCCCCGGTCAACACCGACGGCAGGTCCACGTCCAGGAACGGCGACAACGCCGCCTGGCACTCGGCGAGCGTGGCGTCGAACACCGGCGTCCGACCCACCAGACCCGCCGCCATCCGCGCCGACTGCGCACCCTGCCCCGGGAACACGAACACCGGACCGGCCGTCCGGGACGCCGCACCCGTCGCCACCGCCGGCGACGGCGTGCCGGCGGCCAGCGCGTCCAGACCGGACAGCAGATCCTCGGCGGACGCGCCGACCACGGTGGCCCGCTGCTCGAACGCGGTCCGGGTGGTCGCCAGGGACCAGGCGACCACCGCCGGGTCGGCCGGGGCGGCGCGCAGGTGCGCGGCCAGCCGGGCGGCCTGCCCGGCGAGCGCGGCGCGGGTGCGCGCGGCGAGCGGCCAGGCGGTGACGTCGGCGGCCACCAGCCCCGGGGTCGGCGGCTCGGCGGCGGGGGCGGGCTCGTCCGGGGCCTGCTCGACGATGACGTGGGCGTTGGTGCCGGAGATTCCGAACGAGGAGACGGCGGCGCGGCGCGGGCGGTCCCGGTCCGGCCAGGGGCGGGCCTCGGTGACCAGTTCCAGCGCGCCGGCGGACCAGTCGATGTGCGGGGACGGCTCGTCCACGTGCAGTGTCGCCGGCACCAGGCCGTGCCGGATGGCGAGCACCATCTTGATCACCCCGGCCACCCCCGCGGCGGCCTGGGCGTGCCCGATGTTGGACTTCACCGAGCCGAGCAGCGCCGGCCCGGCGTCGCCGCGGTCCTGCCCGTACGTGGCCAGCAGCGCCTGCGCCTCGATTGGGTCGCCCAGGTTGGTGCCGGTGCCGTGCGCCTCGATGACGTCGACGTCGGCGGTGGCGAGCCGGGCGGCGGTGAGCGCCTGGCTGATGACGCGCTGCTGGGACGGGCCGTTGGGGGCGGTGAGCCCGTTGGACGCGCCGTCCTGGTTGACCGCGCTGCCGCGCAGCACCGCGAGCACCGGGTGGCCGTTGCGGCGGGCGTCGGAGAGCCGTTCCACCAGCAGCCAGCCGACGCCCTCGGAGAATCCGGCCCCGTCGGCGGAGGCGGCGAAGGAGCGGCACCGCCCGTCCGGGGACAGGGCCCGTTGCCGGCTCGATCCGATGTAGAGGCCGGGCGTGGCCATCACGGTGACACCACCCGCGAGCGCCAGCTCGCACTCCCCCGCCCGCAGCGCCTGCGCGGCGAGGTGCAGCGCGACCAGGGAGGAGGAGCAGGCGGTGTCGATGGAGACGGCCGGCCCCTCCAGGCCGAGCGTGTACGACACCCGGCCGGAGGCGACGGCCGCCGCCCCGCCGGTCATCGAGTGCCCCTCGTCGGCGTCCGGGGACATCATCAGCAGCGTGCCATAGTCCTGTCCGTTGGTGCCGACGAACACCCCCGTGCGGCTGCCCCGCAGCGTGGCCGGGTCGATCCCGGCGGACTCGACGGCCTCCCACGCGGTCTCCAGCAGCAGCCGTTGCTGCGGGTCCATGGTGAGCGCCTCGCGGGGGCTGATGCCGAAGAACGCCGCGTCGAAGTCCCCGGCGCCGTCGAGGAAGCCGCCCTCCCGGGCGTACGAGGTGCCGGGGTGGTCGGGGTCGGGGTGGTAGAGCCGGTCGAGGTCCCACCCCCGGTCGTCGGGGAACGGCGCGACCGCGTCCCGGCCGTCGCGCAGCAGCTCCCACAGGTCCCGCGGGTCGCGGACGCCACCGGGCAACCGGCAGCTCATCGCGACGATCGCCACCGGCTCCAGTTCCTGGGACTGGGCCTCGCTGAGCCGGCGGCGGGTGTCGTGCAGGTCCGCCATGACCCGCTTGAGGTAGTCGCGGAGCTTGTCTTCATTGGCCATCGGGTGCCGCTTCCTCGCAGGGGACGGGGAGTGAGCCGGTGCGGTCAGGACAGACCGAGGTCGCGGTCCACCATGGCGAACAGCTCGTCGTCGGTGGCGTCGCCGAGGTGCCGGCCGAGGTCGTCGCCGCCGCCGCCCTGCCCGAGACGGGTGAGCATGGCCTGGAGGCGGACGGTGGCGCGGACCCGGGCGGCCTCGTCGCGGGCCACCACGTCGAGCCCGTCGGCGATCCGGTCGAGGTCGTCGAGCAGCGCGGTGGGGGTGGCCACGTCGTCCTGGGCGACCTCGGCGTAGAGGTACTCGGCGAGCGTGGTCGGCGTCGGGTAGTCGAAGACCAGGGTGACCGGCAGCGCCACCCCGGTGGCCAGGCCGAGCCGGTTGCGCAGCTCGACCGCGGTGACCGAGTCGAAGCCCAGTTCGCGGAACGCCCGGTGCTCGTCCACCGACTCCCCGGACGGGTAGTTGAGCACGGCCGCGACCTGTCCCCGGACGAGGGCCAGCAGCACGGCCATCCGGTCGGCGGCGGGCAGCCCGGCGAGCCGGTCGTGCAGCGACTCCGGGCCGTCGGGGTCTCGCCGCCGGTGACGCGTTCGGCGGCGCGCAACCGGCGGACGTCGGGCAGGTCGTTGATCAGCGGTCCGGGCCGGGTGGCGGTGAACGCGACGGAGAACCGCTCCCAGGCGATGTCGGCGACGGTGAGGAACGCCTCGCCGTGGTCGACGGCCTGGTGCAGCGCGGCGATCGCGGCCTCCGGCGGCATCTCGGGTACGCCGTGCCGGTGCAGCAGCTCACCGAACGGCCCTTCGGCCATGCCGCCGCCGGCCCAGGCGCCCCAGGCGATGGAGGTGCCGGGGAGGCCGAGGCCACGCCGGTGCTGGGCGAGCGCGTCGAGGAACGCGTTGCTGGGGGCGTAGTTGCCGACGCCGGAGCTGCCCACCGAGCCGGCGAAGGAGGAGAACATGACGAACGCGGCGAGGTCGAGGTCGAGGGTCAGTTCGTGCAGGTGGTAGGCGACGTCGACCTTGGCGGCGAGGACCCGTTCGATCTGGTCGACGCGCAGCTCGTTGATGAGCGCGTCGTCCAGCACCGCGCTGGCGTGCACCACCACCCGCAGCGGACGGTCGGCGGGGATGTCGTCGATCAGCGCGGCCAGGGCGTCCCGGTCGGCGGCGTCGCAGGCGACCACGCTGGCGGTGGCGCCGAGCGCGGTCAGCTCCTCGACGAGCTGCGCGGCGCCGGGTGCGGCCGGGCCGCGCCGGCTGGCCACGACGATGTTCTCCACGCCGCTGCGGGCCAGCCAGCGGGCGGCGTGTCCGCCGAGGGCGCCGGTGCCGCCGGTGACCAGGGCGGTGCCGGAGGGCTGCCACGGGTGCGCGGGTCGGCTGTCGCCGAGCGGGACCCGGGTGAGCCGGCGGCCGAGCAGGCCGGCGGGGCGTACCGCGATCTGGTCCTCCTCGCCGGCGGCGGTGAGCGCCGCGACCAGCAGGCCGGCGCTGCGCTCGTCGATCGCCTCGGGCAGGTCGACCAGGCCGCCCCAGCGCTGCGGGTGTTCCAGTGCGGCGACCCGGCCGAAGCCCCAGACCATGGCCTGACCGGGCGAGCGGAGCAGGTCGGCCCGGCCGACCGAGACGGCGCCGGAGGTGACCGCCCACATGGGGGCGGCGAGGCCGATGTCGCCGAGCGCCTGGACCAGCGCGACGGTGGCGGCGAAGCCACCGGGTACGGACGGGTGCATCGGGTGGACCAGCTCGTCGAACGCGAGCAGCGACACCACTCCGGTCACCTCGGCCGGTGTGTCGTCGGCGCCGGTGGTGATCGCCTCGCGCAGCAGTTTGGCGAGCAGGTCGCGGTCGGCGTCGGTGGTGCTGACCGGCACCGGGACGACGGTGGCGCCGGCGGCGGCGATCGCCGCCACGCTCGCGTCCTGCCACGGTTCGACGATGTCGCCGGTGGGCAGCACGACCAGCCAGGTGCCGGCCATGCCGCGGTTGGTGATGCCGGTGAGCGGCTTCCACGTGTCCTGGTAGCGCCAGCTGTCGATGTCGGACTGGCGGCGGCGCTGCCGGCGCCAGCGGTGCAGCAGGGGCAACGCCGGGGCGAGCGCGTCGAGCGCCGTCCCGGCGGGGGTGTCCTCGCCGGCGACCACCTCGGCGAGGGCGGGCAGGTCGTCGCGTTCCACGGCCGCCCAGAAGCCGCTGTCGTCCGGCCCGGTGCTCTGGTCGGACGACACCGCCGCCGGCTCGGGCCCGCCGCTGCCGTCGAGCCAGAACCGCTGGTGGTCGAAGGCGTAGCTGGGCAGGTCGACGGTGGTCGTCTCGGGCAGGACGCGGGTGAGGTCGACGGGCAGGCCGACGGTGTGGGCGGTGGCCAGGTTGGTCAGCAGCCGGGTCGGGTCGTCGTCACCGCGGCGCAGGCTCGACAGCACCTGGCCGGTGGTGGCGGTGTCGTCGAGGATCGCGGTGACCGGCATCGCCAGCACCGGATGCGGACTGATCTCCACGAACGTGCTGTGCCCCGCGCCGATCGCGGTCCGCACGGCCGTGTCGAAGCGGACGGTGCGGCGCAGGTTGTCGTACCAGTAGTCGGCCGTCATGGTGGCCGGGTCCACCCAGTCCCCGGTCAACGTCGACACCAGACGGGTGTGGCCTTGCTGCGGCGTCACGTCGGCCAGGTCGGTACGCAGTTGCTGGGCGACGTCCTCCACGGCCGCCGAATGCGACGCGTAGTCCACCGGAATCAACCGCGCCCGCACCTCCTCGGCCTGACAGGCCGCCACGAAATCGGCGACCGCCTGCGGCGGACCGGACACCACCACCGTCGACGGACCGTTCACCGCCGCGACCCCGACACCGTCGAACCCGGGCAGACGGGCGGTCACCTCGTCGGCCGGCAGATCCACCGACGCCATCGTCCCGGTCCCCCGCAGCGCGGCGAGCGCCCGGGACCGCAGGGCCACCGCGCGGGCCGCGTCGTCGAGGGAGAGGATGCCGGCGACGCAGGCGGCGGCGATCTCGCCCTGGGAGTGACCGATCACGGCGTCGGGCAGCACACCGGCCGCGCGCCACACGGCGGCGAGGGCGACCCCGACTGCCCAGAGCACCGGCTGCACCACCTCGACCCGGTCCAGCCAGGACTCGTCGTCGCCGGTCAGCACCGACACGAGGTCGACGTCCAGGTGGGGGGCCAGCGCCGCCTGGCACTCGGCCAGCGTCGCGTCGAGGACCGGGCACCGGCCGACCAGACCGGCGGCCATCCGGGCGGACTGGGCGCCCTGACCGGGGAAGACGAACACCGGGCCGGCGCCGGCGGCGGTCGCCGTGCCGGTGACGAGGTTGCCCGCCGGCAGGCCGGCGGCGAGGGCGTCCAGGCCGGCCAGCAGCTCGGCCGGCGCCGCGCCGACGACGGCGGCGCGCTGGTCGAGCGTGGCGCGGGTGGTCGCGAGGGACCAGGCCACCGCCGCCGGGTCGACGTCCGCCCGGCCACGCAGGTGCGCGGCGAGCCGCGCGGCCTGGCCGGCGAGCGCGGCGCGGGTGCGACCGGAGACCGGCCAGACGGTGGGCGCGGCGGCGAGCAGCCCGGGCCGGCGCGGCGCGGGCTCGGCGCTGTCGTCGGCGGCTGGCTCGGCGGGGGCCGGGCGGTACTCCTCGACGATGACGTGGGCATTGGTGCCGCTGACGCCGAACGAGGAGACGCCGCCCCGGCGGGGGCGGCCCAGCTCCGGCCACTGCCGGTTCTCGGTGATCAGCTCCACCGCGCCGGCGGACCAGTCCACGTGCGGCGACGGCTCGTCCACGTGCAGCGTCGCCGGCAGCGTGCCGTGCCGCAGCGCCATCACCATCTTGACCAGCCCGGCGACGCCGGCGGCGCTCTGGGTGTGGCCGATGTTCGACTTCACCGAGCCCAGCAGCAGCGGCCGGTCGGCGGGACGGTCCTGCCCGTACGTGGCGATGAGCGCCTGCGCCTCGATCGGGTCGCCGAGCGTGGTGCCGGTGCCGTGCGCCTCGACCAGGTCGACGTCGGCCGCGCCGAGCCGCGCGTTGGCCAGCGCGGCCCGGATCACCCGCTGCTGGGAGGGCCCGTTGGGGGCGGTGAGACCGTTGGAGGCGCCGTCCTGGTTCAGGGCGCTGCCCCGGATCACGGCGAGGATCGGGTGGCCGAGGCGTTCGGCGTCGGCGAGTCGTTCCACCACGACCACGCCGCCACCCTCGCCCCAGCCGGTGCCGTCGGCGCCGGCCGCGAACGCCCGGCACCGCCCGTCGACGGACATGCCGCGCTGGCGGGAGAAGACCACGAAGACGCCGGGGGTGGCCATCACGGTGACGCCGCCGGCGACGGCCAGGTCGCACTCGCCGCGGCGCAGCGCCTGCCCGGCCAGGTGCAGCGCGACCAGGGAGGACGAGCAGGCGGTGTCGACGGTGACGGCGGGCCCGTTGAGGCCGAGGGTGAACGAGATCCGGCCGGAGGCGACGCTCGTGGTGTTGCCGGTGCCGAGGTACATGTCGACGCCGTCGGGCACGTGCGGCAGGCCCATGCCGTAGTTGGACGTGCTGAGGCCGACGAAGACGCCGGTCTGGCTGCCGCGCAGCGACAGCGGGTCGATGCCGGCGCGCTCGATCGCCTCCCACGAGGTCTCCAGCAGCAGCCGCTGCTGCGGGTCCATGGCGAGGGCCTCGCGGGGCGAGATGCCGAACAGGGCCGGGTCGAAGTCACCGGCGGCGTCGAGGAACCCGCCGACCCGGGTGTAGCTCTTGCCCGGCTTGTCCGGGTCGGGGTCGTAGAGCGCGTCGAGGTCCCAACCCCGGTCGTCGGGGAACTCGGTGAGCGCGTCCCGGCCGTCGGCGACCAGGTCCCACAGGTCCTCCGGGGACCGGACGCCGCCGGGGAACCGGCAGCTCATCGACACGATGGCGAGCGGTTCGGCGTCCCGCGCCTCGACGGTCTGCAGCTTGCGCTTCGTGTCGTGCAGGTCGGCGGTCACCCGCTTGAGGAAGTACCGCAGCTTGTCGTCGTCGCTCATCGCGTCCCTGCCTCGATCCGCGGTTCGGTCATGTCAGGAGATTCCAAACTCTTTGCTGATGAAGTCGAAGATCTCGTCGTCGCTGGCCGCGTCGAGGTCGGGCCGGTCCGGTTCGACGGCCGGGCCGGCGAGGTCGGTGGCCTTGGCGAGCAGGTCCCGCATCCGGGTGGTGAACCGGTCCCGGGTCTCCGGGTCGAGGGCGAGCGTGGTGAGCAGCGACTCCACCGCGTCGATGCCCTGGAACAGCGGCTGGGTGGAGGGGGCGGCGTCGGCGGCGATCTCGCCGGCCAGTTTCCCGGCCAGCGCCTGCGGCGTCGGGTAGTCGAAGACCAGCGTGGCGGGCAGCCGCAGCCCGGACAGGGTGTTGAGCCGGTTGCGCAGGTCGACCGCGGTGAGCGAGTCGAAGCCCAGGTCGGTGAAGAGCCGGCCCGGGTCGACGGCCTCCGGTCCGGCGTGACCGAGCACGGCGGCGACGTTGGCCCGGACCACGTCGAGGAGCACCCGGCGCCGCTCGTCGTCGGACAGGCCGGCGAGCCGCTGGGCGAGCGGCACGCCGCCGGTCGCGGCGGAGCCGGCGTCGACCGAGCGGCGCAGCGGCACCCGGACCAGGCCGCGCAGCAGCGGGGCGAGCGCGCCGGACTCGGCCTGCGCGCGCAGCGCCGCCACGTCCAGGCGCATGGGTACGACGGCGGCCGCGTCCAGCCGCCAGGCCGCGTCGAACAGGTGCAGCGCCTGCTCGGTGGGGAGCCCGCCGGCGCCCTGCTCGGCCATCCGGCGCACGTCGGCGTCGGCGAGGTGACCGGTCATGCCGCTGGCCTGCTCCCACAGTCCCCAGGCCAGCGAGATGCCGGGCAGCCCCTGGGCCCGCCGGTGCTCGGCGAGCGCGTCGAGGAACGCGTTCGCGGCGCCGTAGTTGGCCTGACCGGCGCTGCCCAGCGTGCCGGCGGCCGAGGAGAAGAGCACGAACGCGCCGAGGTCCCGGCCCGCGGCGAGCCGGTGCAGATGCCACGCCGCGTCGATCTTGGGTACGGCGACCGCGTCGACCCGGTCCGGGGTGAGCGACTCCAGCACGCCGTCGTCGAGCACGCCGGCGGCGTGCACCACGGCGGTGAGCGGATGCGCGGCGGGGATGCCGTCGAGCAGCGCGGCGAGCGCGTCGGGGTCGGCGGCGTCGCAGGCGGCGACGGTGACCTCGGTGCCGGCCTCGGCCAGCTCGGCGACCAGCTCGGCGACGCCGTCGGCGGTCGCGCCGCGCCGGCCGGCGAGCAGCAGGTGCCGCATCCCGTGGGTGGTGGCCAGGTGGCGGGCCAGCAGCCGGCCCAGCACGCCGGTGCCGCCGGTGACGAGCACCGTGCCGTCCGGGTCGACGCCGCCGGGCAGCGGTTCCAGTCCGGCCGGTACGCGGGCCAGGCGCGGCGCGCGTACCTGACCGGCGTGCACGGCGAGCTGCGGCTCGCCGGTGCCGATCGCGGCGGCGAGCAGCGCGGCGCTGGCCGGGTCGGCGTCCAGGTCGAGCAGGTGCAGGCGGCCGGGGTGTTCGACCTGGGCGGTGCGGATCAGCCCCCAGGCGGGGGCCTGCCGCAGGTTGACCTCGGCCTGCTCCCCGGTGGCCACCGCGTCGCGGGTGACCAGGACGAGTCGGGTGTCGGCGAACCGGTCGTCGGCGAGCCACGCCCGCGCCAGGTCCAGCACGCGGTGGGTGGTGGCGCGGGCCTGTGCGGCCAGCTCGGCGCCGGTGCCGTCGCCGAGCGCGGCGACCGGCACGACGACCACCTCGGGGGCGGCCTCGCCGCCGGTGAGCAGGTCGGCGAAGGACTCGGGGGCGAGGTCCGTGCGGGTCCGGGCGCCGGCCGCCTCCCCGGCGGCGCTGAGCGCGAGGTCGTCGCCGAGGACCACCCAGCGGCCGGCGGCGGGCGTCGGCGCGGCGGGCACGGCCAGCGCCGGCCAGTCCAGCCGGAACAGCGACTCGTGCCGGCCGGAGCGGGCGGCGCCGAGCGCGTCCCCGGTGACCCGGCGCATGATCAGCGATTCGGCGTGCAGGACCGGCGCGCCGGTGGCGTCGGCGACCTGGAAGGTGACGCCGACGTCGCCGGCGGAGGCGACGCGGACCCGGAGCGCGGTGGCGCCGGCGGCGAGCAGCGTGACGCCGGTCCAGGCGAACGGCAGGCGGGGGACGGTGGCGTCGGCGCCGTCGCCCATCCGGCCGAGGAAGCCGCCGATGGACATGGCCTGGAGCGCGCCGTCGAGCAGCGCCGGGTGGATGCCGAACCGGCCGGCCTCGGCGTGGTGGTCGGCGGGGAGCGCCACCTCGGCGAACACCTCGTCGCCGCGGGTCCAGGCGGCGCGCAGGCCCCGGAAGGCCGGCCCGTAGCCGAACACCGTCGACTCGATGCCGGCGTAGAAGGCGTCGGAGTCGACCTCGGTGGCGCCGGGCGGCGGCCACACGCCGAGGTCGAACGCGGGCGCGACGGCGGCGCGCGGGGCGAGCTGGCCGGTGGCGTGGCAGGTCCAGGCCACGTCGGCGAGGATCTCGTCGGACCCGTCCCGGTAGGGGCGGGAATGCAGTTGCACCGGTCGGCGGCCGGCGTCGTCGCGGTCGCCGACGGTGAGCTGGATCTGCAGCGAGCCCAGTTCGGGCAGCACGAGCGGGGCGAGCAGGGTGAGTTCCTCGACCACCGGCGCGCCGGCCTGCTCGCCGGCGTGGGCGGCCAGTTCGACGAAGGCGGTGCCGGGCAGCAGGATCGCGTCCATCACCCGGTGCTCGCCGAGCCACGGGTGGGTACGCACGGACAGCCGGCCGGTGAAGACCATCCGTTCGCTGTCGGGGAACGTGACGGCGGCGCTGAGCAACGGGTGCCCGGCGTCCTGGAGGCCGGCGGAGGCGACGTCGTGCGCCCGGTGCGCGGGCGGGTCGAGCCAGAACCGGTGCTGCTCGAAGGCGTAGGTGGGCAGGTCGACGGTGGTCGTCTCGGGCAGGACGCGGGTGAGGTCGACGGGTAGGCCGACGGTGTGGGCGGTGGCCAGGTTGGTCAGCAGCCGGGTCGGGTCGTCGTCGCCTCGACGCAGGCTCGACAGCACGTGGCCGGTGGTGGCGGTGTCGTCGAGGATCGCGGTGACCGGCATCGCCAGCACCGGATGCGGGGAGATCTCCACGAACGTGCTGTGCCCCGCGCCGATCGCGGTCCGCACCGCGGTGTCGAAGCGGACCGTGCGGCGCAGGTTGTCGTACCAGTAGTCGGCCGTCATGGTGGCCGGGTCCACCCAGTCCCCGGTCAACGTCGACACCAGACGGGTGTGACCGGGCTGCGGGGCGACGTCGGCCAGGTCGGCGCGCAGTTGCTGGGCGACGTCCTCCACGGCGGCGGAGTGCGACGCGTAGTCCACCGGGATCAACCGGGCCCGGATCTCATCGGCCTGACACGCCTGGACGAAGTCGGCCACGGCCTGCGGCGGACCGGACACCACCACCGTGGACGGGCCGTTCACCGCCGCGATCCCGACACCCGCGAACCGGTTGTCGGCAGCACCGGAGCCGGCGGAGTCGGCCGTGGACCCGTCGACGCCGCCGGCCGTCCCGGCGGCGACACCGAGGCGGGCGGTCACCTCGTCGGCGGGCAGGTCCACCGACGCCATCGTGCCCGTGCCGCGCAGCACCGACAGGGCCCGCGACCGCAACGCCACCGTCCGCGCCGCGTCCTCCAGCGACAGGATCCCCGCCACACACGCCGCGCCGATCTCCCCCTGCGAATGCCCGATCACCACCTGCGGGGTGACCCCGACATGCCGCCACACCGCCGCGAGCGCGACCCCGACGGCCCACAGCACCGGCTGCACCACCTCGACCCGCTCAAGCCACGACTCGTCCTCACCGGTCAACACCGACGGCAGGTCGACGTCCAGGAACGGCGCCAACGCCGCCTGACAGTCGGCGAGCGCGGCGTCGAACACCGGCGTCCGACCCACCAGACCGGCCGCCATCCGCGCCGACTGCGCACCCTGACCGGGGAACACGAACACCGGACCGGCTGCGGACGCGGTGCCGGTGACCAGGTGCGGTGACGGCGACCCGTCGGCCAGCGCGTCCAGGCCGGAGAGCAACTCCTCGACCGAGGACCCGACCACCGCGCCCCGGTGGTCGAACGCCGACCGGGTGGCCACCAGGGACCACGCCACGGCGGCCGGGTCCACCTCGCCGCGCGACCGGACGTATCCGGCCAGGCGGGCGGCCTGCCCGGCCAGCGCGGCACGCGAGCGCGCGGACACCGGCCACACCGTCGCGGCGGCGTCCAGCAGGCCGGCGGCGGTCGGGGCCGCGGCGGCGGGCTCGTCGCCCTGTTCGACGATGACGTGGGCGTTGGTGCCGGAGATGCCGAACGACGACACGGCGGCCCGGCGCGGGCGCGACGCCGACGGCCACGGGCGCGCCTCGGTGACCAGCTCGACCGCGCCGGCGTCCCAGTCGATGTGCGGGGACGGTGCGTCCACGTGCAGCGTGCGCGGGACGGTGCCGTGCCGCATGGCCTGCACCATCTTGATCACGCCGGCGACGCCGGCGGCGGCCTGGGCGTGCCCGATGTTCGACTTGATCGAGCCGAGCAGCAGCGGCCGGTCCTCGGGCCGGTCCTGCCCGTAGGTGGCGAGCAGCGCCTGCGCCTCGATCGGGTCGCCCAGCGTGGTGCCGGTGCCGTGCGCCTCCACCACGTCCACGTCGGCCGGGCCGAGCCGCGCGGCGGCCAGGGCCGCCCGGATGACCCGCTGCTGCGACGGTCCGTTGGGGGCGGTGAGCCCGTTGGACGCGCCGTCGGAGTTGACCGCGCTGCCGCGGACCACGGCGAGCACGTGACGGCCCTGCCGGCGGGCGTCGGACAGGCGCTGCACGAGCAGCAGGCCGACACCCTCGGACCAGCCGGTGCCGTCGGCGGCGGCGGCGAACGACTTGCACCGGCCGTCGGCGGCCAGGCCGCGCTGCCGGGAGAACTCGACGAACGCGGTGGGGGTGGCCATCACGATGACGCCGCCCGCGAGAGCAAGGTCGCACTCGCCCCGGCGCAGCGCCTGACCGGCCCAGTGCAGCGCGACGAGGGAGGAGGAGCAGGCCGTGTCGAGCGACACCGCCGGGCCCTCCAGGCCGTACGTGTAGGCGACCCGGCCGGAGATGACGCTGCTGGTCATGCCGGTGAGCGCGTATCCGGAGGTTTCCTCCGGGGCGAAGGCGAGCAGCGAGCCGTAGTCCTGACCGCTGGTGCCGACGAACACGCCGGTGCTGCTGCCGCGTACCGAGGTCGGGTCGATGCCGGCGGACTCGAACGTCTCCCAGGTGGTTTCCAGCAGCAGCCGCTGCTGCGGGTCCATCGCCAGGGCCTCGCGCGGGCTGATGCCGAAGAAGCCGGGGTCGAAGCGGTCGACGTCGGCGAGGAAGCCGCCGCCGCGGGCGTAGAACGTGCCGGTGGCGTCCGGGTCGGGGCTGTACAGCGTGTCCAGGTCCCAGCCCCGGTCGCCGGGCAGGTCGGTGACGGCGTCGACCCCGTCGGCGACCAGCCGCCACAGGTCGTCGGGGTTGGCCACACCGCCGGGCAGCCGGCAGGCCATCCCGATGATGGCCAGCGGTTCGTCGTCGGCGACGGCGACCGGCGCGGCGGCCGGCCGGGCCGGGACGGGGGTGCCGGCGATCTCGCTGTCCAGGTGCGCGGCGAGGTCGTGCGGGCTCGGGTGGTCGAAGACGAGCGTGGCGGGCAGCCGCAGTCCGAACGCGTTGCCGAGCCGGTTGCGCATCTCGACGGCGGTGAGCGAGTCGAAGCCGAGGTCGCTGAACGCCCGGCGCGGGTCGACGGCGGCCGGGTCGGGGTAGCCGAGCACGGCGGCGGCCTGCCCCCGGACGATCTCCACGAGCGCGGTGCGGCGGTCGGTGTCGCCGAGCGCGGCGAGCTGGTGCACCAGGGACGCGCCGGTGGCCGGCGCGGCGGCGCCCCGGGCGACCCGGATCAGCGCCCGGTACAGCGGCGGGACGGCGCCGGCGAACTGGGCCCGCATGGCGGCCAGGTCGAGGCGGGCCGGCACCAGCGCGGCGGCCGGCACGCGGCAGGCGGCGTCGAAGAGCGCGAGGCCCTCCTCCGCCTCCATCGCGGACACGCCGGAGCGGGAGATCCGGTTGAGGTGGACGTCGTCCAGTTCGGTGGTCATGCCGCTGCGGTCGGCCCAGAGGCCCCAGGCCAGGGTGAGCGCGGCCAGTCCCCGGGCGCGGCGGTGGTGGGCGAGCCCGTCGAGGAACGCGTTCGCGGCGGCGTAGTTGCCCTGGCCCGGGCCGCCGGCGGTGGCGGCGAGCGAGGAGTACGACACGAACGCGGTGAGGTCGAGGTCGGCGGTCAGTTCGTGCAGGTGCCAGGCGGCGTCGACCTTCGGGCGCAGCACCCCGTCGACGCGGTCCGGGGTGAGCGAGGAGATGACGCCGTCGTCGCGTACCCCGGCGGCGTGGACCACGGCGGTGAGCGGGTGGTCGGCGGGGAGGTCGGCGAGCAGCGCGGCGACCGCGTCCCGGTCGGCGACGTCGCAGGCGGCGACCGTGACGGTGGCGCCGAGCGCGGTCAGCTCGGCGCACAGCTCACCGATGCCGGCGGCGTCGCGGCCGCGCCGGCTGGTGAGCAGCAGGTGCCGCACGCCGTGGCGGGTCACCAGGTGCCGGCTCATCAGCTGGCCGAGCGTGCCGGTGGCGCCGGTGACCAGCACCGTCCCGTCGGCGTGGAACGGCGTGCCGGTCGGGTCGGCGGGCGCGGGCACCCGGGCCAGCCGGGCGCCGGAGGCGACGCCGGCCCGGACGACGACCTGCGGTTCGTCGGTGTCCAGCGCCGCCACGAGCGCGCCGGCGGCGCCAGCCGGGTCGTCGGTGTCGACGAGCACGAAGCGGCCGGGGTTCTCCGACTGGGCGGAGCGCAGCAGGCCGATGACGGCGGCGCCGGCCAGGTCGGTGAGGTCGTCGTCCGGGCCGGTGGCGACCGCGGCGCGGGTGAGCACGACCAGGCGGGTGGCGTCGTAGCGGTCGTCGGCGAGAAACCGTTGCAGCAGGTCGAGCGCCCGGTGGGTCACCTCGGCGACCCACCGGGGCACGTCGCGCCCGCCCGGCGGGTCGAGGAACGGCGCGACCAGCACGCCGGGCGCGTCCGCGCCCTCGTCCAGCGCGGTGGTCAGGGCCGCGAGACCGGGGTACGCGGTGACGGCCGTTCCGGTGGCGGCGACCGCGTCGGCGAGCGCGGTGTCGGTGTCGAGGACCGCCCAGGCGGCGGTCGACGGCGCGGCGGGCAGGGCGAGCGGTGTCCAGTCCACCCGGTACAGCGACTCGGGTCCGCCGCCCCCGGCGGTGCGGAGCTGGTCGGCGGTGACCGGGCGCAGCACGAGCGAGCCGACCGAGGCGATCGGGGCGCCGGTGACGTCGGCGAGGAGCAGGGAGACGCTGTCGGCGCCGGTGTGCCGCACCCGCACCCGGGCGGCGGCGGCCCCGGCGGCGTGCAGCGCGATGTCGTTCCAGGAGAACGGCAGCCGGCCGTGGCCGGGGGGCAGGCCGGGACCGGTGGGGTCGCCGGCGGCGCTGGTGAGGCCGAGTGTGTGCAGGGCGGCGTCGAGCAGTGCCGGGTGCACGCCGTACCCGCCGGCCTCGCCGGCCGGCGTCTCGGGCAGCGCCAGGTCGGCGAAGAGGTCGTCGCCGCGCCGCCAGGCGGTACGCAGCGCGATGAAGGACGGGCCGTAGTCGTAGCCCTGGGCGGCGAGGTGCGGGTAGAGCCGGTCGGTGGGCACCTCGGTGGCGTCCGGCGGCGGCCAGGTGGCCAGGTCGGACCAGCCGGGTACGCCGGGTTTCGCCGGGCGGTCGGCGAGGACGCCACTGGCGTTGCGGGTCCAGGCCCGGTCACCGTCGGGGTCCCGGTCGATGCGCTCGTCGTCGGGCGCGGAGTGCAGCGAGACGGACCGGCAGCCGGTCTCGTCGGCCGGGCCGATCCAGAGCTGGATGTCCACGCCGCCGGTCTCGGGCAGGATCAGCGGCGCTTCGAGGGTCAGCTCGCGGACGTGGTCGGCGCCGACGTGCGCGCCGGCCTGCAGGGCGAGTTCGACGAAGCCGGTGCCGGGCAGCAGCACGGTGTCGAAGACGACGTGGTCGGCGATCCACGGGTGGGTGCGCCTCGACAGTCGGCCGGTGAACAGGAAACCCTCGGCGTGGGCGACGCCGACGGCGGCGCCGAGCAGGGGGTGACGGGCGGGCCGCAGACCGACCGCGGTGACGTCGCCGGTCCAGCCGCCGCCGGCCTCCGGCCAGTAGCGCTGGTGCTGGAACGCATAGGTGGGCAGGTCGACCCGGGTGACGCCGGTGCCGGTGAACCACGGCGACCAGTCGACGGGGACGCCGTGCGCGTGCAGCTCGGCCAGGCCGGCCAGCAGCGCGGCGGTCTCGTCCCGGTCGCGGCGCTGGACGGCCACGGCGAGCACGGCGTCGTCAGCGGGCAGGATCTCGGCGGTGAGCGCGGTGAGCACGCTCTGCGGGCCGATCTCCAGGAACGTGTCCACCCCGGCGTCGCGCAGGGCGGTGATCCCGTCGGCGTACCGGACCGCCTCGCGGACGTGCCGCACCCAGTGGTCGACGGTGGTCAGCTCCGCCGGGTCCGCGACCGCACCGGTCACGTTGGACACGACCGGGAGGGTCGGCGCGGCGAACGTCAACCCGTCCAGGACGGTGCGGAAGTCGGCGAGCATCGGTTCCATCAGCGGGCTGTGGAACGCGTGCGACACGGTGAGCCGGCGGACCCGGACGCCCCGGTCGCGCCAGGTGTGCTCCAGCGCGGTCAGCGCGTCGACCGGGCCGGAGACCACGACCGACGCCGGGCCGTTGACCGCCGCGATCCCCACGTCCGTCCGGGCCGCGACCGACGCGGCCACCTCGGGCTCCGGCGCGGCGACCGCGAGCATCCCGCCGCCGTCGGGAAGCGCCTGCATCAACCGGCCCCGGGCCGCGACCAGCGCGGCGGCGTCCGGCAGCGACAGCACCCCGGCCACGTGCGCGGCGGTGATCTCACCGATCGAGTGGCCACCGACGGCGTCCGGGGTCACCCCGAACGACTCGACCAGGCGGAACAGGGCCACCTCGACCGCGAACAGGCCGGCCTGGGTGAACTCGGTGCGGTCCAGCAGGTCGCCGTCGCCGAACAGCACCGGCTTCAGCGGTCGCGGCAGCAACGGGTCGAGGTGACCGCACACCTCGTCGAGGGCGGCGGCGAACACCGGGAACGCCGCGTACAGGTCCCGGCCCATGCCGGCGCGCTGCGCGCCCTGACCGGAGAAGAGCACGGCGACGCCCTGCCGGTCGGTGGCCTGCCCGGTCACGGTGCCGGCCTGCGGCGTGCCGGCGGCGAGTGCGCGCAGCGCGGCCAGCAGGTCGTCCCGGCCGGTCGCGGGGAGCACGGCCCGCCGGTCGAGCGCGGCCCGGGCGGTGACCGACGAGAAGGCCACGTCGGGCGCGGTGAGGTCGGGGTCGGCGGCGATCCGGTCGGCCCACCGGCCGGCCTGGGCGGCCAGCGCGGCGTCGTCGCGGGCGGAGACGACCACCGGTACGACCGGTCGGGTGGCCGCCGGCGCGGCGTCGGCCGGGCCGGGTTCGTCCGGCGGGGCCTGTTCGAGGATGGTGTGGGCGTTGGTGCCGGAGACGCCGAACGAGGAGATCGCCGAGCGGCGCGGCCGGTCCACCGCCGGCCACGCGGTGGCCTCGGTGACCAGCGTGACCGCGCCGGCGTCCCAGTCGACCTGCGAGGTCGGCGCGTCCACGTGCAGCGTGGGCGGCACCACGCCGTGCGCCATCGCCTGCACCATCTTGATCACGCCGGCGACGCCGGCGGCGGCCTGGGTGTGCCCGAGGTTCGACTTGACCGAGCCGAGCAGCAGCGGCGCCGCGTCGCCCCGGTCCTGCCCGTACGTGGCCAGCAGCGCCTGCGCCTCGATCGGGTCGCCGAGCCGGGTGCCGGTGCCGTGCGCCTCCACCACGTCCACGCCGCCGGCGGCGAGGCCCGCGTTCGACAGTGCCTGCTGGATCACCCGCTGCTGGGCCGGCCCGTTCGGGGCGCTGAGCCCGTTCGACGCGCCGTCCTGATTGACCGCGCTGCCGCGCAGCACGGCGAGGATCCGGCGGCCGTTGCGGCGGGCGTCGCTCAGGCGTTCCAGCAGCAGCACGCCGACGCCCTCGGACCAGCCGGTGCCGTCGGCGGCCTCGGCGAACGCCTTGCACCGCCCGTCGGCGGCCAGGCCGCCCTGGCGGGAGAACTCGACGAACGCGCCGGGGGTGCACATGGCGGTGACGCCGGCGACCACGGCGAGCGTGCACTCGCGCTGCCGCAGCGCCTGCCCGGCCAGGTGCATCGCGACCAGCGACGAGGAGCAGGCGGTGTCGACGGTGACCGCCGGCCCTTCCAGGCCGAACGTGTAGGCGAGCCGGCCGGACACCACGCTGCCGGCGTTGCCGGTCATCAGGTGGCCCTCGAGGCCCTGCGCGGCGGCGCTCATCAGCACCGTGCCGTAGTCCTGCCCGGTGCTGCCGGCGAAGACGCCGGTGCGGCTGCCGCGCAGCGTGTGCGGGTCGATGCCGGCCCGCTCGAAGACCTCCCAGGTGGTCTCCAGCAGCCACCGCTGCTGCGGGTCCATCGCCAGCGCCTCGCGGGGCGAGATGGCGAAGAAGCCCGGGTCGAACTCGGCGAGGTCGGTGACGAAGCCGCCCCGGCGCGCGTACGAGGTGCCGTCCTGCTCCGGGTCGCCGTCGTGCAGCGCGCCGAGGTCCCAGCCCCGGTCGGTGGGGAACTCGGTGAGCACGTCCCGGCCGGCGGCGACCACCTCCCACAGCCGCTCCGGAGTGTCGATCCCACCGGGGAAGCGGCAGCTCATGCCGACGATGGCGACCGGTTCCTGCTCACCGGCCTCCACCTCGCGCAGCCGCTGCCGCACCTGGTGCAGGTCGGCGGTGACCCGCTTCAGGTAGTCGAGAAGCTTCGCCTCGTCAGCCATGGTCCGCCCATCCCCTGTGTCGACCCGAACCGGCACCGGTCACGTCAGGACACCCCCAGCTCGCGGTCGATGAAGTCGAAGACCTCGTCCGGGGTGGCGTCCTGGAGCTTGCCGGCGACACCGTCGCCGTCGGCCGGGGCGTCCACCTCGTTGAGCGAGGCCAGCAGCGTGCGCAGTCGTTCGGTGATCCGCAGCCGGGCGCCCCGGTCGGGCGCGGCGCCGGCCAGCGCGGCCTCCAGCCGTTCCAGCTCGCCGAAGACCGGCGTCGCGGTGGCCACTCCCCCGTCGACGACGGCGGCGCGGACGTACTCGGCGAGCAGCGCGGCGGTCGGGTAGTCGAACACGACGGTGGCGGGCAGCCGTACGCCGGTGGCGGCGGTGAGCCGGTTGCGCAGTTCCACCGCGGTCAGCGAGTCGAAGCCGAGGTCCCGGAACGCCCGGTCCGGTTCGACGGCGGCGTCGGAGGCGTGTCCGAGCACCGCCGCGGCCTGCCCGCGGACCAGGTCCAGCAGCGTCCGGCGCCGCTCGGCGTCGGTCTGCCCGGCGAGCAGCGCGGCGAGCGAGTCGGCGGTCGGGCCGCCCTCCTCGGCGCGCTCGGCGGCGGCGCGGCGCGCCTCGGGGATCCCGGTGAGCAGCGGGCTGGGCCGGACCGCGGTGAAGCCGGGCACGTACCGGGCCCAGTCGACGCCGGCGACCAGGGTGACCGGCTCGCGGCCGGTGAGGCAGCCGGCGAGCGCGGTGAGGGCGAGGTCGGCGTCGAGCCGGGTGACGCCGCTGCGCCGGCGACGCTCGGCCACGGCGGGGTCGGCGTCGGCCATGCCGCCGGTGGCCCAGGGCCCCCAGGCGACGGAGGTGGCCGGCAGGCCCTGCCGGTGCCGCTGCTCGGCCAGCGCGTCCAGGTAGGCGTTGGCGGCGGCGTAGCTGCCCTGGCCGGCGGCGCCGAGCTGCCCGGGCAGCGCGGAGAAGAGCACGAACGCCCGCAGGTCCTTCTCGGCGGTCAGCTCGTGCAGGTGCAGCGCGCCGAGCGCCTTGGGCCGCAGCACGTCGGCGATCCGGTCGGCGGTGAGGCCGTCGAGCACCCCGTCGTCGAGGACGCCGGCGGCGTGCACCACAGTGGTCAGCGGCGCGTCGGCCGGCACGTCGTCGAGGAGCTTGGCCAGCGCGGCCCGGTCGGCCACGTCGCAGGCGGCGACGGTGACCCGGGCACCCCGGTCGGTGAGGTCGCGGACCAGGTCGGCCGCGCCCGGCGCGTCGGCGCCGCGCCGGCTGACCAGCAGCAGGTGGGCCGCGCCCCGGTCGGCGAACCAGCGCGCGACCTGCCCGCCCAGCGCGCCGGTGCCGCCGGTGACGAGCGTGGTGCCGGGGTGCCCGTCCGCCGGGTCGGCACCGCCGCCGGGGGCCCGGACGAGGCGGCGGACCAGCAGGGTGACGCCGTCGACGGCGAGTTGGTCCTCACCGTCCGGGCCGGACAGCGCGGCGCAGAGCAGGTCCCAGCCGTGGTCGTCGAGGGTGGCCGGCACATCGACCAGGCCGCCCCACCGCTGCGGGTGTTCCAGGGCGGCGACCCGGCCGAGGCCCCAGAGCAGCGCCTGCTCGGGCCGGTCGACGCCGCCGTCACGGGTGGTGCCGGCGGCGCCCCGGGTGACGCACCACAGCGGCGCGGGCACGTCCAGGTCGCCGAGCGCCTGGAGCAGGGCCACCGACCGGGCCAGGAACGGCGGCACCGGGGCGTCGACCGGCGTGTCGGCGAGGGCGAGCAGGGACAGCACCCCGTCGACCGGGCCGGCGCCGGCGGCGGTGAGCCGGGCGGCGACGGCGGCGCGGTCCGTGGCGTCCTCGGGCAGCAGGACCAGCCGGGCGTCCGCGCCGCGCCGGGTCAGTTCGGCCACGGCCGTCTCCGCCTCGGCGACGCCGTCCGGGTCCGCCACGACCCACCAGGCGCCGGTGAGGAACGCGACCGGAACCCCGGCGTACGGCTGCCAGACGGCCCGGTAGCGCAGGTCGTCGAGGGTGGACCGGTCGCGTTGGCGGCGTCGCCAGTCGGCGAGCAGCGGCAGCGCGGCCCCGAGGCGGTCGAGGGACTCGGTGGCGTCCTGCGCGGTGAGGTCGGCCAGGGCGGCGAGGTCCTCGTTGTCGACAGCGGCCCAGAACGCGGCGTCGGCCCCGGTCGGGACGTCGGCGGCGTCGACGGTGCGGGTGCGGGGCCAGTAGCGGGCCCGGTCGAAGGCGTAGGTGGGCAGGTCGACGGTGGTCGTCTCGGGCAGGACGCGGGTGAGGTCGACGGGCAGGCCGACGGTGTGCGCGGTGGCGAGGTTGGTCAGCAGCCGGGTCGGGTCGTCGTCGCCTCGACGCAGCGTGGACAGCACGTGGCCGGTGGTGGCGGTGTCGTCGAGGATCGCGGTGACCGGCATGGCCAGCACCGGATGCGGGGAGATCTCCACGAACGTGCTGTGCCCCGCGTCGATCGCGGTCCGCACGGCGGTGTCGAAGCGGACGGTCTGCCGCAGGTTGTCGTACCAGTAGTCCGCCATCATGGTCGACGGGTCCACCCAGTCGCCGGTCAACGTGGACACCAGTCGGGTGTGGCCTTGCTGCGGCGTCACGTCGGCCAGGTCGGTACGCAACCGCTGGGCGACCTCTTCGACCGCAGAGGAGTGGGAGGCGTAGTCGACCGGGATCAACCTCGCCCGGACACCGTCGGCCTGACACGCGTCCACGAAGTCGGCGACCGCCTGCGGCGGACCGGACACCACCACCGTCGACGGACCGTTCACCGCCGCGACCCCCACACCGGAGAACCGACCCGGGCCGTCGGTGTCACCCGGTGCCACCGCGTCGGGTCCGACAGCACCGCCTGTCGCGCGGTCGGCCTCCAGCCGCGCCGTCACCTCGTCGGCGGGCAGGTCCACCGACGCCATCGTCCCGGTCCCCCGCAGCGTGACGAGCGCCCGCGACCGCAACGCCACCGTCTTCGCCGCGTCATCGAGGGACAGGATCCCCGCGACACACGCCGCGCCGATCTCCCCCTGCGAGTGACCGATCACCGCCTGCGGGGTGACCCCGACGTGCCGCCACACCGCCGCGAGGGCGACGCCCACGGCCCACAGCACCGGCTGCACCACCTCGACCCGGTCCAACCACGACTCGTCGTCGCCGGTCAACACCGACACGAGGTCCACGTCCAGATAGGGGGCCAACGCCACCTGACACTCGGACAGCGCCGCGTCGAACACCGGCGTCCGACCCACCAGACCGGCCGCCATCCGCGCCGACTGCGCGCCCTGCCCCGGGAACACGAACACCGGGCCGGCGCCGCGCCCCGCCACCGTGCCCGTCACCACCGCCGGCGACGGCGTGCCGGCGGCCAGCCCGTCCAGCCCGGACAGCAGGTCCTCGACCGAGGACCCGACCACCGCGCCCCGGTGGTCGAACGCCGACCGGGTGGTCGCCAGGGACCAGGCGACCGCCGCCGGGTCGGCCGGGTGGGCGCGCAGGTGCCGGGCGAGCCGCCCGGCCTGCCGGGCCACCCCGTCGCGGGTCCGCGCCGACAGCGGCCAGGCGAGCGCGCCGTCGAGCAGCCCGGGCCGTGCGTCGTCCGCGCCGGCGGGCAGCCCCGGCCGGGCGGTGTCCGCGCCGGTGGGCGTCGCGTCGGGGAGTTCGAGGATGACGTGCGCGTTGGTGCCGGAGATGCCGAACGACGAGACGGCGGCCCGGCGCGGTCCGGCGGCGGGCCAGGCCCGGTTCTCGGTGACCAGCTCGACCGCGCCGGCCGACCAGTCGATGTGCGGCGACGGCGCGTCCACGTGCAGGGTGGGCGGGACCACGCCGGCCCGCATGGCGAGGACCATCTTGATCACGCCGGCGACGCCGGCGGCGGCCTGGGTGTGGCCGATGTTCGACTTCACCGAACCGAGCAGCAGGGGTTCGACGTCGGCGCGGCCCTGCCCGTACGTGGCGATGAGCGCCTGCGCCTCGATCGGGTCGCCGAGGGTGGTGCCGGTGCCGTGCGCCTCCACCACGTCCACGTCGGCCGGGGACAGTCGCGCGGCGGCGAGGGCCGCCCGGATCACGCGTTGCTGCGACGGCCCGTTCGGTGCGGTGAGCCCGTTGGACGCGCCGTCCTGGTTGACCGCGCTGCCGCGCAGCACGGCGAGGATCGGGTGGCCGTTGCGGCGGGCGTCGGAGAGGCGCTCGACCAGCAGCATCCCGGCTCCCTCTCCCCAGCCGGTGCCGTCGGCGGCGGCCGCGAACGCCTTGCACCGGCCGTCGGGGGCGAGGCCGCGTTGGCGGGAGAACTCGACGAACAGCCCGGGGGTGGCCATCACGGTCACGCCGCCGGCGAGGGCCAGGTCGCACTCGCCGCGTTGCAGCGCCGCCGCCGCGAGGTGCAGCGCGACCAGGGACGACGAACACGCCGTGTCCACCGAGACCGCCGGTCCTTCCAACCCCAACACGTACGCCACCCGCCCCGAGACCACGCTCGCCGCGTTCCCGGTGCTCGCGAACCCTTCGACCTCGTCCGCGGACACCATCAACAGGGCCCCATAGTCCTGGCCGTTGGTGCCGACGAACACCCCTGTTCGTGAACCCCGCAAGCCACCCGGATCAACCCCTGCCCGCTCGATCGCCTCCCACGAGGTCTCCAGCAACAGGCGCTGCTGCGGGTCCATGGCGACGGCCTCGCGGGGTGAGATGCCGAAGAAACCGGCGTCGAAGTCGGCCACGTCGTAGAGGAACGCGCCGGTGCGGACGTAGGAGGTGCCGGCGGAGTAGGGGTCGGGGTCGTAGAGCCCGTCGAGGTCCCAGCCGCGGTCGCCGGGCAGGTCCGAGACCGCGTCGCGGCCGGCGTGCAGCAGCTGCCAGAACCGCTCCGGGTCGGTGACGCCGCCGGGGAACCGGCAGGACATGGCGACGATCGCGACCGGCTCGTCGTCGGCGAGCGGGGTCGGTCCGGCGGCCGGGCCGGCCTCGGCGACGCCGCCGAGTTCGGTGTGCAGGTGCCGGGCCAGCACGGTGGCGGTCGGGTAGTCGAAGACCAGCGTGACGGGCAGCCGCAGGCCGGTGGCGGTGGCGAGCCGGTTGCGCAGCTCGACCGCGGTGACCGAGTCGAAGCCGAGGTCGCGGAACGCGTGGTGCGGGTCGACGGCCTCGCCGCCGGCGTACTTGAGGACGGTGGCCGCCTGGTCGCGGACCAGGTCGAGCAGCGCCTCCCGGCGCTCGTCGGACGCCATCCGGGCGAACGCGCCGGCCGGCGCGGCCTCGGCCGTCTCGTCCGGCTCCCGGTCGGCGGCGAGCTGCCGCGCCTCGGGGATCTCGGCGATCAGCGGGGCCGGGCGGGTGGCGGTGAGCGCGACCCGGAACCGGTCCCAGGCGATGTTGGACACGGTCAGGTACGTCTCGTCGTGCGCGAGCGCCTGGTGCAGCGCGGCGATCGCGAGGCGGGGGTGCATCTCGGGCGCGCCGTGGCGGTGCAGCATCCGGCCGAACTCCCCGTCGGCCATCCCGCCGCCGCCCCAGGCGCCCCAGGCGATCGAGGTGGCCGGCAGGCCGAGGCCGCGCCGGTGCTCGGCGAGCGCGTTGAGGTAGGCGTTGCCGGGGGCGTAGTTGCCGACGCCGGAGCTGCCGACGGTGCCGGCCATCGCGGAGAACAGCACGAACGCGTCGAGGTCGTGGTCGCGGGTCAGCTCGTGCAGGTTGACCGCGGCGGTGACCTTGGCGCCGAGCGCGTGGTCGATCCGGTCGAGGGTGAGCGCGCCGATGACCGCGTCGTCGAGCACGGCGGCGGTGTGCACGACGGTGGTGAGCGGGTGCTCGGCGGGCAGTCCGGCGAGCACGGCGGCGAGCCCGTCCCGGTCGGCGGCGTCGCAGGCGGCCACGGTGACCCGGGCGCCCAGCGCGGTCAGCTCGGCCTCCAGCTCGTCGACGCCGTCGCCGTCGCGGCCGCGCCGGCTGAGCAGTACCAGGTGGTCGGCGCCGTGGGCGGCGAGCCAGCGGGCCACGTGCCCGCCCAGCGCGCCGGTGCCTCCGGTGACCAGCGCGGTGCCGGTGGGCCGGAACTCGCGCGGGGCGGGGGTGTCGCCGAGCGGTGCACGCAGCAGCCGCCGGCCGTACGCGCCGGTGGGGCGCAACGCGACCTGGTCCTCCCCGTCGGCGCCGGCGAGGACCCGGGCCAGCCGGGTGGCGGTGCGGTCGTCGACGGTGTCGGGCAGGTCGACCAGGCCGCCCCAGCGGTCGGGGTGTTCCAGCGCGGCGATCCGGCCGAACCCCCAGGCGAGCTGCTGGGTGGGGTGCGGCAGCGGGTCGGTGGGTCCGGTGGAGACCGCACCCCGGGTGAGCGTCCACAGCGGCGCGCGGATCCCGGCGTCGCCGAGGGCCTGGGTGAGGGTGACGGTGCCGGCGTAGCCGGCCGGCACGTGCCGGTGGGCGGGCAGCGGCGTCTCGTCCAGCGCGAGCAGGGAGACCACGGCGGCGGGTGGGGCGTCGGCGTGCCGGTCGCGCAGCCGGGCGGTGAGCGCGTCCCGGTCGGTGCGCTCGTCGGTCAGGGCGAGCGGGACGATGGTGGCGCCGTGTCGGCGCAACGCGTCCGCGACGACGTCCGCCGCGTCGACGCCGACGTCGCCGGGGCCGGTGACCAGCCACCAGTCACCGTCGAGTGTCGGCCGGTCGACGGCGTCGGGGGTGACCGGCAGCCAGCCGTCGCGGTAGCGCCAGGAGTCGACGGTGGCCTGGTCGCGGTGGCGGCGTCGCCACGCGGCCAGCGCCGGCAGCAGCGCGGCGAGCGCGTCGGCGGGCACGTCGGCGGTGTCGGCCAGCTCGGCGCCGACCGCGGCCGGGTCCTCGGCCTCGACGGCGGCCCAGAACCGGGCGTCGACCTCGTCCGGCTCGGCCGGGGCGGCGGCCACCGGGACGGCGGCCGGGCGCGGCCAGTAGAGCTGCCGCTGGAACGGGTAGGTGGGCAGGTCGAGGCGGTGGGCGGCGCGGCCGGCGAAGGCGGGTCGCCAGTCGACCGCGACCCCACCGGCGTACGCCTCGGCGAGCGCCCGGTGGAACCGGGCGAGGTCGCCCTCGTCGCGGCGCAGCGTGCCGGTGACGGTGACCGCGGTCGGGTCGGCGGCGGCCGCCTCGACGCTCTCCTGCATCGCCATGGTGAGCACCGGGTGGGCGCTGACCTCGACGAAGGTCTGGTGGCCGGTGGCGGCCAGGTCGCGGATCGCCGCGTCGAAGCCGACGGTCTGCCGCAGGTTGCGGTACCAGTAGTCGGCGTCGAGGCCGGCGGTGTCCGTCCAGTCACCGGTCACGGTGGACCGGAACCTGATGTCGCCGGTGCGCGGGCGCAGGCCGGCGAGCAGGTCACGCAGTCGCTCGCGCAGCGGTTCGACGTGCGCGGAGTGGGAGGCGTAGTCCACCGGCACGCGGCGTACGCGCACGTCCCGGCCCTGGTAGTGGGCGATCAGCTCGTCCAGGGCGGCGGCGTCGCCGGAGACCACCACCGAGGTCGGCCCGTTGACGGCGGCGAGCGCGACCCGCCCGTCCCACCGGCCGATCGTCTCGGTGGCCTCGTCGGCGGTGGTGGCCACGGACACCATGCCGCCGTCGCCGGCGATCTCGGCGATGACCCGGCTGCGCAGCGCCACCACGGCGGCGGCGTCGTCGAGGCTGAGCCCGCCGGCCACGTACGCGGCGGCGATCTCGCCCTGCGAGTGACCGACCACCGCCGACGGGTGCACGCCGTAGGACCGCCACAACGCGGCCAGGGACACCCCGACCGCGAACAGCGTCGGCTGCACCACGTCCACCCGCTCCAGCGACGGCGCGTCCGGCGCACCCCGGATCACGTCGACCGGGGACCAGTCGAGGTGGGGGCGCAGCGCCTGCGCGCAGGCGGTGAACGTCTCGGCGAACACCGGGGCGGTGGCGAGCAGGTCGGCGGCCATGCCGACCCACTGCGAACCCTGGCCGGGGAAGACGAAGACCACGTCGCCGCCCGTACCCGGGGCGCGGGTGACGGTGTGCGGCGCGGGACGGCCGGCGGCGAGCGCGTCCAGCGCGGCGGCCAGGTCGTCGCGGCCGGCGGCGAGCACGACCGCGCGGTGTTCGTGGGCGGTCCGGGTGGTCGCGAGCGACCAGGCCAGGTCGGGCAGCGCGGCGTCGGGCACGGCGTCCAGGTGGGCGCGCAGGTCGCGGGCCCGGGCGGCGAGCGCGGCGGCGCCGCGTCCGGACAGCGTCCAGGGCAGTTCCCCGGCGGGTACGGCGTCACGCGGCGTGGGCTCCTCCGGCGGCGCCTGTTCCAGGACGGTGTGCACGTTGGTGCCGCTGATGCCGAACGAGGAGACGGCGGCGCGCCGGGGCCGGTCGCCGGCCGGCCAGGGCCGGGCCTCGGTGAGCAGCGCGACCGTGCCGGCGGACCAGTCGACGTGCGGGGTGGGCTCGTCCACGTGCAGGGTGGGCGGCAGCACGCCGGCCCGCATGGCGAGGACCATCTTGATCACACCGGCGACGCCGGCGGCGGCCTGGGTGTGGCCGAGGTTCGACTTGACCGAGCCGAGCCACAGTGGCCGGTCGGCGTCGCGGTCCCGGCCGTACGTGGCGAGCAGCGCCTGCGCCTCGATCGGGTCGCCGAGCGTGGTGCCGGTGCCGTGCGCCTCGACCGCGTCGACCTGGTCGGGGGCGAGTCCGGCGTTGGCCAGGGCCTGCCGGATGACCCGTTGCTGGGCCGGCCCGTTGGGCGCGGTCAGCCCGTTGGACGCGCCGTCGGAGTTGACCGCGCTGCCGCGCACCACGGCGAGGACGGGGTTGCCGTCGCGGCGGGCGTCGGAGAGCCGTTGCAGCACCAGCAGGCCGACGCCCTCGCCCCAGCCGGTGCCGTCGGCGGCGCCGGCGAACGGCTTGCACCGGCCGTCGGCGGCGAGGCCGCGCTGCCGGGAGAAGCCGACGAAGATGCCGGGGGTGGCCATCACGGTGGCGCCGCCCGCGAGGGCCAGGTCGCACTCCCCCGCCTGCAACGCCTGGGCGGCGAGGTGCAGCGCGACGAGCGACGCCGAGCAGGCCGTGTCGACGGTGACGGCCGGGCCGTGCAACCCGAAGGTGTACGCGAGCCGCCCGGAGATGACGCTGGCGGAGACACCGGTGGCGAGGTAGTTCTCGTCGCCGTCGCCGGCGGCCAGCAGCAGCGAGCCGTAGTCCTGCCCGTTGGTGCCGACGTAGACGCCGGTGCGGCTGCCACGCAGCCCGGCCGGGTCGAGGCGGGCGCGTTCGAACGCCTCCCAGGCGGTCTCCAGCAGCAGCCGCTGCTGCGGGTCCATGGCCACCGCCTCGCGCGGGCTGATGCCGAAGAACGCCGGGTCGAACTCCCCGGCGCCGGTCAGGAAGCCGCCCTCGCGCACGTAGCTGGTGCCGAGGTGCTCCGGGTCCGGGTGGTACAGCTCGGCGACGTTCCAGCCGCGCTCCTGCGGCATCGGCGACAGCGCGTCGGTGCCGCCGGCCACCAGCTCCCACAGCTGTTCGGGGGTGGCGACGCCGCCGGGGAAGCGGCAGCTCATCGCCACGATGGCCACCGGCTCGCGGTGCCGGTCGACGTCGGCGGCGACGACCGCGCCGCCGGTCGGGTCGGCGGTGAGGCCGTGCAGGTGGGCGGCGAGTTCGGCGACCGTGGGGTGGTCGAAGACGAGCGTGGCGGGCAGGGTCGCGCCGGTCTCGGCGGCGAGCCGGTTGCGCAGCTCGACCGCGGTGAGCGAGTCGAAGCCGAGGTCGCGGAACGTGCGGTCGGGCAGCGGCCGGCCGGCCGGGTGGCCGAGCACCAGCGCGACCTGGACGCGGACCAGCTCGGTGAGCTGCGGCAGGGACCGGCCGACCACCACGGCTTGGGTCACCACGGCGGGTCCGGCCGGCACGCCGGGCAGCCCGGTGAGCAGCGGCGCGGGCCGGCCCCGGGTGGCGGCGAGGCGTCCCCAGTCGACGTCGGCGACGGTGAGCGCCGGTCCGGCGCCGACGATCCGGCCGAGCGCGGCGGCGGCCTGCTCGGCCGGGAGCGGGTGCACGCCGCCCCGGACCAGCCGCGCGGTGAGGTCGGCGCTGGCGGCGGCCATGCCCTCGGCGGCCCAGGCGCCCCAGGCGACCGCGGTGGCGGGCAGCCCGAGGTCGTGGCGCCAGGTGGCGAACGCGTCCACGAACGCGTTGGCCGCCGCGTAGTTGCCCTGCCCGGCGCTGCCGATCACGCCGGCGAGCGAGGAGAAGAGCACGAACGCGTCGAGGTCCCGGCCGGCGGTGGCGTCGTGCAGCGCCCGGGCGGCGCGGACCTTGGCGTCCAGCACCGCCTGCGTGCGGGGCAGGTCGAGGCCGTCGAGGATGCCGTCGTCGACGGTGCCGGCGGCGTGCACCACGGCGGTCAGCGCGGGCAGGTCGGCGACCAGGGCGGCGAGCGCGGCGGTGTCGGTGACGTCGCAGCGGACCGCCCGCGCGCCGGGCAGCTCGGCGGCCAGGTCGGCGACGCCGGGCGCGTCCGGGCCGCGCCGGGAGGCGAGCACGACGTCGGTCGCGCCGGCGTCGAGCAGCCAGCGACAGACCTGCCGCCCGAGCGCGCCGGTGCCGCCGGTGACCAGCACCGTGCCGGTGGGCCGCCAGCCGGGTCCGGCGGGCGGGGCGGCGGGGACGAGCCGGCGGCCGAAGGTGCCGTGCGCCCGGACGGCGACCTCGTCGTGGCCGCCGTCGGCGAGCACCGCGAGCAGCGCGTCGGCACTGGCCCGGTCCGGGGTGTCGCCGGCCGGCAGGTCGACCAGTCCGCCCCAGCGGTCGGGCTGTTCCAGCGCGACGACCCGGCCGAGTCCCCAGGCGGCGGCCGCGTACGGGTCGGTGAGCGGTTCCCCGCCGCCGACCGTGACCGCGCCCCGGGTCAGGCACCACAGCCGGCCCGACCGGCCGGTGTCGGCGAGCGCCTGGGTCAGGGTGAGCAGCAGCGCCGTCCCGGCCGGTACGGCGGGCGCGTCGGGTCGGGGCGCGTCCGGGGCGGGCAGGACGCAGAGCACCCCGCGCCAGCCCGGCTCGGGGTGGCCGCGCAGCAGGTCGGCCAGGGCGGCACGGTCGGCGTCGGCGGGCACGGTGAGCAGGTCGACGTCGGCGCCGGCCCGGGCCAGCGGGGCGGCCCACGGCGCGGGGTCGTCGAGCGCGACGACCAGCCACCGGCCGGTCAGGGCCGGCGCCGGGGTGGGGTGGACCGGCTCCCAGACCACCCGGTACGACCAGCCGTCCAGCGCGGCGTCGCGGTGCCGGGCCCGCCGCCAGGAGGAGAGCACCGGTACGGCCGGGGCGAGCGCGGCCACCGCCTCCGGGTCGTCCTGCACGGCCAGGTGGGACGCCACGGCGGGCAGGTCGCCGCGCTCCACGGCGGTCCAGAAGTCGCCGTCGGCGCCCTCGGCGGGCGGCGCGGGCGGGACGCTGCCGTCGCCGGCCCAGTAGCGGTGGCGGTGGAAGGCGTACGTGGGCAGGTCGGTCCGGCGGGCGCCGGCCCCGGTGAACCAGGTGGGCCAGGCGACGGGGTGGCCGTGGACGTGCAGGTCGGCCAGGGCGGCCAGCAGCGCCTCGGGTTCGGCGCGGTCGCCGCGTTGGACGGCGACGGCGCGGACCGGCTCGTCGGGCAGGATGTCGGCGGTCAGCGGGGTGAGCACCGCGCGCGGCCCGATCTCCAGGAACGTGTCGACGCCGGTGGCGCGCAGCGCGCGGACCCCGTCGGCGTGGCGGACCGCCTCGCGGACGTGCCGCACCCAGTGGTCGGGGGTGCGGATCTCGTCCGGGTCGGCCAGGTCGCCGGTCACGTTCGACACGACCGGCAGCGTCGGGGCGGCGAACGTCAGCCGGTCCAGGACGGCGCGGAACCGGTCGAGCACCGGCGCCATGAGCGGGCTGTGGAAGGCGTGGCTGACGGTGAGCCGCCGGGTGCGCACGCCAAGGTCCCGCCAGCGCCGTTGTGCCCGGTCGATCTCGTCGGCGGCGCCGGAGAGGACGACGGCGGCCGGGCCGTTGACGGCGGCGACGTCGATCGGCGCGTCCGGGTCGGTCAGGGTGGCGCGGACGTCGTCCTCGGCGGCGGCGACCGCGAGCATCGCGCCGCCGGCCGGCAGCGCCTGCATGAGCCGACCCCGCGCGGCGACCAGCGCGGCGGCGTGTTCCAGCGACAGCACCCCGGCGACGTGGGCGGCGGTGACCTCGCCGATGGAGTGGCCGCCGACCAGGTCGGGGGTGACGCCGAACGACTCGACCAGCCGGAACAGCGCCACCTCGACCGCGAACAACCCGGCCTGGGTGAAGACGGTCTCGTCCAGCAGCGCGGCGTCGTCGGTGCCGTCGGCGGCGAACAGCACCTCCCTGAGTGGGCGGGGCAGAGCCCGGTCCAGGTGCCCGCACACCTCGTCCAGCGCGGCGGCGAACACCGGGAAGGTGGCGTACAGCTCCCGACCCATGCCGGCGCGCTGCGCGCCCTGACCGGAGAAGAGCACGGCGAGCTGGCCGCGCGGCGTACCGGTGCCGGTGACGACCGTGCCGGCCGGTTCGCCGGCGGCGAGCGCGCGCAGCCCGGCCACCAGGTCGTCGCGGCCGGCGGCGGCGACCACGGCCCGGTGGTCGAGCACCGACCGGGACACCACCGAGGAGTACGCGACGTCGAGCGGCCGGGCGTCGGGGTCGGCGTCGAGCCAGGCGGCCCAGCGCCCGGCCTGGGCGGCGAGGGCCTCCGGGGAACGGGCGGAGAGCAGCACCGGGACGACCGGCCGGTCGACCGGCGCCGGCTCGTCGTCGGCGGGTTCCGGCTCCGGGGCCTGCTCCAGGATGGTGTGCGCGTTGGTGCCGGACACCCCGAACGAGGACACCGCCGCGCGGCGCGGCCGGTCGACGGCCGGCCACGGTGTGGCCTCGGTGGCGAGCGCGACCGCCCCGGCGTCCCAGTCGATGTGCGGCGACGGCCGGTCCACGTGCAGCGTGGGCGGGACGACGCCGTGCCGCAGTGCCAGCACCATCTTGATCACGCCGGCGACGCCGGCGGCGGCCTGGGTGTGCCCGAGGTTCGACTTGACCGAGCCGAGCAGCACCGGCGGCGCGTCGCCCCGGTCCTGCCCGTACGTGGCCAGCAGCGCCTGCGCCTCGATCGGGTCGCCGAGCGTGGTGCCGGTGCCGTGCGCCTCGACCACGTCGACCTGGTCGGGGGTGAGCCGGGCGTTGGCGAGCGCCTGCCGGATCACCCGCACCTGGGAGGGGCCGTGCGGCGCGCTCAGCCCGTTGGACGCCCCGTCCTGGTTGACCGCGCTGCCCCGGATCACCGCGAGCACCGGATAGCCGTGGCGCTGCGCGTCGGAGAGGCGGGCCAGCAGCAGCATGCCGACGCCCTCGGACCAGCCGGTGCCGTCGGCGGCGGCGGCGAACGGCTTGCACCGGCCGTCGGCGGCCAGCCCGCGCTGGCGGCTGAACCCGACGAACACGGCCGGGGTGGGCATCACGGTGACGCCGCCGGCCAGGGCCAGCTCGCAGTCGCCGTTGCGCAGCGCCTGCACGGCCAGGTGGATCGCCACCGAGGAGGAGGAGCAGGCGGTGTCGATGGTGACCGCCGGCCCTTCCAGTCCCAGCGTGTAGGCGATCCGGCCGGAGACGATGCTCGTCGAGTTGCCGGTGAGCGAGTGCCCCTCGCCGTCCTGCCCGGCCTGGGCGAGGATCGCGTCGTAGCCGTGCGCGGCGGCGCCGACGAACACGCCGGTGCGGCTGCCCCGCACGGCCGGCAGCGGCAGCCCGGCCCGTTCGAACGCCTCCCAGGTGGCCTCCAGCAGCAGCCGCTGCTGCGGGTCCATGGCGACGGCCTCGCGCGGGCTGATGCCGAACAGGTCGGCGTCGAAGTCGCCGGCGTCGTAGACGAAGCCGCCCTCGCGCACGTAGCTGGTGCCCGGGTGGTCGGGGTCGGGGTGGAAGAGCCGGTCGAGGTCCCAGCCCCGGTCGGCGGGGAACGGGCCGATCCCGTCGCCGCCGTCGCGGACGAGGTCCCACAGCTGCTCCGGCGACCCGACGCCGCCGGGGTAGCGGCAGGTCATCGCCACGATGGCCACCGGCTCGGTGTCGCGCGCCTCCAGCGCCCGCAGCCGCCGCCGGGTGCGGCGCAGCTCCGAGGTCGTACGCTTCAGGTACTCGACGTACTTCTCGTCCTCGCTGTTCACCGTGGACCTACCTCACTCGGCGTGCCGATGTCGTCGCGGCCGTCGCTCAAGACGTCTCCAGCTCGCGGTCGATCAGGTCGAAGATGTTCTCGGTGGTGGCCGACTCCAGGTCGTCGTCGTCCGCGTCGGCCTGCCGGGCGGTCAGCCGGTCCAGCAGGCCGTGCAGCCGCTCGGTGATCCCGCGGTAGGCCTCGTCGTCCGGATCCAGCCCGGCCAGCGCCGCCTCCAGCCGGTCCAGGTCCGGCCCGAGACCGGCCGACCGGTCGGCCGGGCCGTCGGGTACGGCGATCCGGGTGGCCAGGTGCGCGGCGAGCGCGGCCGGCGTCGGGTTGTCGAACACCAGCGTCGCCGGCAGTCGCAGCCCGGTGGCGGCGCCGAGCCGGTTGCGCAGCTCGACGGCGGTGAGCGAGTCGAAACCGAGTTCCCGGAACGCGCGGTCGGGTTCCACCGCGTCCGGGTCGCCGGCGCCGAGCACCACCGCGACGTGGGTCAGCACCAGCTCGCGCAGTGCGCGTTCGCGCTTGTCGGCGGAGAGGCCGCGCAGCGTGTCGGCGAACGCCGGGCCGCCGGCCGCCTCGGTGACCGTGCCGCGTCGGGCGCCGGCCCGGACCAGGGCGGTGAGCAGCGGGTGGACCGGGCCGCCGGTGGGCCGGGTGCTGATCCGCGCGGGCATCAGGGTGGGTCGTTCCGAGCGCCAGGTGGCGTCGAACAGGGCCAGCGCCTCGTCGTCGGTGAGCGCCACCAGGCCGCTGCGTTCCAGCCGGCGCCGGTCGACCGCGCCGAGGTGGCCGGTGATGCCGCTGGCCGTGGCCCACAGGCCCCAGACCAGGGAGACCCCGGGCAGGCCGAGGGAGCGCCGATGGTCGGCGAGCGCGTCGAGGAACGCGTTGCCGGCGGCGTAGTTGCCCTGGCCCGGGCCGCCCATCAGGCCGGCGGCGGCGGAGTAGAGCACGAATGCGGTCAGCTCGTGGTCCCGGGTGGCGCGGTGCAGGTTCCAGGCCGCGTCGACCTTGGGACGCAGCACCGCGGCGAGCCGGTCCGGGGTGAGCGACTCGACCGTGGCGTCGTCGACGACACCGGCGGTGTGCACTACGGCACGCAGCGGGTGCCGGGCGTCCACCAGGGACAGCACGTCGGCGACGGCGTCCGGGTCGGCCAGGTCGGCGGCGACCAGCTGCACCTCCGCGCCGCCGGCCTTGAGGTCGGCGAGCAGCTCGTCGGCGCCCTCGGCGTCCGGGCCGCGCCGGCTGACCAGCAGCAGGTGCCGGGCGCCGTGGGTGGCGACCAGGTGGCGGCAGAGCAACGCGCCGAGCGTGCCGGTCGCGCCGGTGACCAGGACGGTGCCGTCGAGCCGCGGCGTGGGCGGGATGCTCAGCGTCAGCTTGCCCACGTGCCGGGCCTGGCTGAGGAAGCGGAACGCCTCGGGGGCGCGCCGGACGTCCCAGGTGCGCCGCGGCAGCGGTCGCAGCGCGCCGTCGGCGAACAGCGCCATCAACCGCTCCAGCATCCGGCCGACGACGGCCGGACCGGCCGCCATCAGGTCGAAGCCCTGGTAACTGACGCCGGGGTGGTCGGCGGCGACCCGGGCCGGGTCGCGCGGGTCGGTCTTGCCCATCTCGACGAATCGGCCGCCCCGGTCGAGCAGCCGCAGCGACGTGTCGACGTACGCACCGGCCAGCGAGTTGAGCACGACGTCGACGCCGCGGCCGGCGCGGCGGGCGCGGAACTCGTCGGCGAAGTCGAGGGAGCGGGAGGAGGCGATGTGCTCGTCGTCGAGGCCGGTGGCCCGCAGCACCGGCCACTTGGCGGGGCTGGCCGTGCCGTAGACCTCGGCGCCGAGGTGGCGGGCGATCTGCACCGCGGCCATGCCGACGCCGCCGGTGGCGGCGTGCACCAGCACCGACTCCCCGGCGGTCAGCCGGGCCAGCTCGACCAGGCCGTACCAGGCGGTCAGGAAGACCACCGGGACGCCGGCCGCCTCGGCGTACGACCAGTCGTCGGGGATCCGGGTGACCATGCGGTGGTCGGTGACGGCGACGGTGGCGAACGAGCCGGCGAAGATGCCCATCACCCGGTCGCCGGGGGCCAGCCCGGTGACGCCGGGGCCGACCTCGCGCACCACGCCGGCGCCCTCGCTGCCCAGCACCTGCTGGTCGGGGACCATGCCCAGGGCGAGCACCACGTCCCGGAAGTTCAGCCCGGAGGCACGCATCTCGACCGCGACGTGTCCGGCCGGCACCGCGCCCTCCCCGACCGGGACGGGCAGCAGCGCCAGGTTCTCCAGCGTGCCCGTCTCGGTCACGTCGAGCCGCCACGGCTGTCCGCCGGCGGGGGGCGCCAGCACACCGGTGTCGCGGGCCCGGACCAGCCGGGGCGTGAGGGCAACGCCGTCGCGCAGCGCGAGCTGCGGCTCGCCGGACGCCAGCGCGGCGGGCACCGCGGCCCGCGACGCGGCGGTGTCGTCGAGGTCGAGCAGCGTGAACCGTCCGGGGTGTTCGGACTGGGCGGAGCGGACCAGCCCCCACACCGCGGCGTGGGCCAGGTCGCGCGGCGCCTCGCCGGGCGCGGCGGCGACCGCGCCCCGGGTGGCCACGACCAGGCGGGCCGCCTCCAGGCGCGGCTCGGCCAGCCACTGGTGGATCCGGGCGAGGGTGTCGCGGGTGGCGTCGTGGGCGTCCGCGTCGGCCCGCTCCGGGTCCGGCGCCGGGCCGCCACGCAGGTCGACCACGACCTGGGGTACGTCGTCGCCCCGGTCCACCGCAGCGAGGAGCGCGGCCAGGTCGGGGTGGGTGCTCACCCGATGGCCGGCGTCGGCCAGCGCGCCGACCAGCCCGGTGGCGTCGGGACCGTCGAGCAGCGCCCAGTGGGCCGGGGCCGGGGCGTCGGTGGTCGGCAGCGGGGTCCAGTCCAGGTGGAACACGGAGGTGCGGCGCAGCGCGGCCGCGTCGTCGTGGCCGGCGACGACCGGCCGGAACGTCAGCGACCCGACGGTGGCGACCGGGCGGCCGGCCGGGTCGGCGAGGGTGACGGCGACGGTGTCCGGGCCGAGCGAGCGGATGGTGACCCGCAGCCGGGTGGCCCCGTGGGCGTGCAGCGTGACCGCGCGGAACGTGAACGGCAGCCACCCGCTGCCGGCGTCGGTGGGGGCGCCGAGCAGCGCGGTGGGGCCGGTGGCGTGCAGGGCGGCGTCGAACAGTGCCGGGTGCAGGCCGAACCGGGACGCCTCGGCGGCCTGCGCCTCGGGCAGCGTCACCTCGGCGTACACCTCGTCGCCGTGTCGCCAGACGCGGTGCAGGCAGCGGAACGCGGGGCCGTAGGTGAGGCCGGCGCCGGCGGTGTGGGCGTACCAGTCGTCCAGGTCGGCGTCGACCTCGACGGCGCCGGCCGGTGGCCACTCCCCCGGCCCGGGCGTGGGTTCGGTGGGCTGCGGGGTCAGCAGGCCCTCGGCGTGTCGGGTCCATTCGGCGGCGGGGTCGTCGGCGGGGCGGGAGTGCAGCGTGACGGCGCGTTCGCCGGTGTCGCCGGGCGGGCCGACGCGGACCTGCACCTGGACGGCGCCGGTGGGCGGCAGCATGAGCGGGCTGATCAGGGTGAGGTCGGCGACCTGGCCGGCGTCGACCTCGTCGCCGGCGCGGATCACCATGTCGGCGACGGCGGTGCCGGGGACGACCACGGTGCGGCCGACGACGTGGTCGGCCAGCCACGGGTGGGTACGCGTGGACAGCCGGCCGGTGAGGACCACGGTCTGGTCGTCGGCGACCGGCAGCGCGGCGCTGAGCAGCGGGTGCGCGGCGTCCTGGAGGCCGGCGGAGGCGACGTCGTGCGCGGGCTGGACGGTGGTGGTGAGCCAGTAGCGCTTCCGGTCGAACGGGTAGGTGGGCAGGTCGACGGTCGGGGCGGGGGCCAGGACCCGGCCGAGGTCGACGGGCAGGCCGATGGTGTGGGCGGTGGCGAGGCTGGTCAACAGCCGCGTCGGATCGTCGTCACCACGCCGCAACGTCGACAGGGTGTGGCCGGTGGTGTCGGTGTCGTCGAGGATCGCCGTCACCGGCAGCGTGAGCACCGGATGCGCGGACACCTCCACGAACGTGGTGTGCCCCGCCGCTATCGCGGTGCGGACAGCGGCGTCGAACCGGACGGGTTGACGCAGGTTGGTGTACCAGTAGGTCCCGTCCATGCCCTCGGGTTCGGCCCACTCCCCCGTCACCGACGACACCATCCGGACCTGACCCGGCTGCGGCGACAAGCCCGCCAGGTCGGTGAGCATCCGATCCCGGATCTGCTCCACGGCCGGGTTGTGCGAGGCGTAGTCGAACGGCACCGGCCTCGCCCGCACCCCCTCGCCCACCCACGACTCCCGCAGATCAGCCAGGGCGTCCGGCGGGCCGGACACCACCACATGAGCAGGCCCATTCACCACCGCCACCACCGTGCCCGGCACACCCTCGATCCGGGCGGCAACCTCCGCCTCGGGCAGATCCACGGCCAGCATCCCGCCGGAACCGGCCAGGGTGGACAACGCGCGCGCCCGCAGGATCACCGCCCGCGCCGCGTCGTCCAACGACAGCACCCCGGCCACGCACGCGGCGGCCATCTCCCCCTGCGAATGCCCGACCACCAACGCCGGCTCGACACCGGCGGCCCGCCACACCTGCGCCAGAGACACACCGACGGCGAACAGCACCGGTTGCAGGATCTCCACCCGACCGAGCCAGGCATCGTCGTCGCCGGTGAGCACCGACACCACGTCCACGTCGAGGTACGGCGCGAACGCCCGCTGACACTCGGCAAGTCGCGTGTCGAACGGCGCGCACCGGCCCACCAGACCCGCCGCCATCCGCACCGACTGACCACCCTGACCCGGGAACACGAACACCGGACCCGGCCCGTGCTCGGCCACCGAGCCCGTCGCCACGGTCCCGGCCGGCGTGCCCGAGGCCAGGGCGTCCAGGCCGGCCAGCAGCTCCGGGCCGGTCGTGCCGAGCACGGCGGCGCGGTGGTCGAACGCCGAACGCGTCGTCGCCAGGGACCGGGCCACCGCCGCCGGGTCGACGTCCTGCCCCGCGCGCAGGTGGGCGGCCAGCCGGGCGGCCTGCGCGGCCACGCCGGTCCGGGTCCGCGCCGACAGCGGCCAGGCCGTGACGTCGGTGTCCACCAGGCCCGGCATGGTGGGGACGGGCCGGGTGTCCGGCTCGTCGGCCTGCTCGACGACCACGTGGGCGTTGGTGCCGGAGATGCCGAACGACGACACCGCCGCCCGACGCGGCCGGTCCACCACCGGCCACGGACGGGCCTCGGTCACCAACTCCACCGACCCCGCCGACCAGTCGATGTGCGGCGACGGCGCGTCCACGTGCAGCGTGGCCGGCACGATGCCGTGCCGCATGGCGAGGACCATCTTGATGATGCCGGCGACGCCGGCGGCGGCCTGGGTGTGCCCGATGTTCGACTTCACCGAGCCGAGCAGCAGCGGCGTGTCCCGGTCCTGCCCGTACGTGGCCAGCACCGCCTGCGCCTCGATCGGGTCACCCAACGTGGTGCCGGTGCCGTGCGCCTCCACCACGTCCACGTCCGAGGTCGACAGCCCCGCGTCGGCCAACGCCGCCCGGATCACCCGCTGCTGCGACGGCCCGTTCGGCGCGGTCAGGCCGTTGGACGCGCCGTCGGAGTTGACCGCGCTGCCGCGTACCACCGCGAGCACCGGGTGGCCGTGGCGGCGGGCCTCGGAGAGCCGTTCCAGGAGCAGCACGCCGACGCCCTCGCCCCAGCCGGTGCCGTCGGCGGCGGCGGCGAACGCCTTGACCCGCCCGTCGGCCGCCAGGCCGCGCTGGCGGGAGAACTCGACGAACAGCCCCGGCGTGGCCATCACGGTCACGCCGCCGGCCAGGGCCAGGTCGCACTCGCCCCGGCGCAGCGCCTGCACGGCCAGGTGGAACGCGACGAGCGACGACGAGCAGCCGGTGTCCACCGACACGGATGGCCCCTCCAGGCCCAGCGCGTACGACACCCGGCCGGAGACCACGCTGGCCGCGTTGTCGGTGCCGCCGAAGCCGGCCGCCTCGTCGGCGGCGACCAGCAGCAGCGCCCGGTAGTCCTGGCCGTTGGTGCCGGCGAACACGCCGGTGCGGGAGCCGCGCAGCGACTCCGGCACCACGCCGGCCCGCTCGATCGCCTCCCAGGACGCCTCCAGCAGCAGCCGCTGCTGCGGGTCCATGGCCGCGGCCTCCCGCGGCGAGATGCCGAAGAACGCCGGGTCGAAGTCGCCCGCGTCGTGCACGAACGCGCCCTGGTCGGTGTACGTGGTGCCGGACGCCGCCGGGTCGACGTCGACGAGCGTGTCCGGGTCCCAGCCCCGGTCGGTGGGGAAGTCCCCGACCGTGTCCACGCCGTCGGCGACGATCCGCCACAGCCCCTCCGGGTCGCTGACCCCGCCGGGGAAGCGGCAGGCCATGGCCACCACGGCCACCGCCTCCTCGCCCGCGACCGTGGTCACCGGGTCGGTCGACGCGGGCGCCGGCTCGCCGCCGAGCAGCGTGGTCAGCAGCATCCGGGCCAGCGCCACCGGGCTGGGATGGTCGAAGACCAGCGTGGTGGGCAGCGGCTGCCCAGTCGCGGCGACCAGCCGGTTGCGCAGCTCCACCGCGGTCAGCGAGTCGAAGCCGAGGTCCCGGAACGCGGTGCCGGCCGGAATCGCGGCGGCGTCGGCGTGCCCGAGCACGTCGGCGGCGAGGTCCCGGACCAGGTCGGTGAGCGTCTCCTCGCGCCGGGCCGCGCCCAGCCCGGCGAGCCGGGCCCGCAGGGCGGCGGCCGGACCGTCGTCGCCGTCGTCGGCCGGCGCGCCGCCGTCGAGCGCGGCCCTGGCCTCCGGTACGCCCTCCAGCAGCGGCCGGCGCCGGGCGGAGGCGTACGCCGGGGCGAACCGGGACCAGTCCACGTCGGCGACGGTGAGTGTCACGTCGTCGTGGTCGAGGGCCTGTCGCAGGGCGCTCATCGCCACGTCGGCGTCCATCGGCGGCACGCCCCGGCGGCGCAGCGCGCGGTCGGAGTCGGCCACGTGCATGCCGCCCTCGCCCCAGGAGCCCCAGGCGATCGCGGTGCCGGCGAGCCCGTCGCCGTGCCGCCGCTGCGCCAGCGTGTCCAGGTAGGCGTTGCCGGCCGCGTACGCCGCCTGTCCGGCGCTGCCCCAGGTGGCGGCGATGGACGAGTAGAGGACGAACGCGTCCAGGTCGTCGCCGGCGAGCAGTTCGTGCAGGTGCGCCGCGCCGGCGACCTTGCCGGCCGTCACCTCGGCCAGCTCGGCGGGCGTGACGTCGGCGAGCGGAGTGGTCTGCGGCAGTCCGGCGGTGTGCAGCACGGCGCGGATCGGCGGGCCGGCGGCGCGGAGCCGGTCGAGCAGCGCGACGACCGCGTCCCGGTCGGCGAGGTCGCACGCGGCGACGGTCACCCGGGCGCCCCGGTCGCGCAGCTCGGCGGCGAGGTCGGCCGCGCCGGGCGCGTCCGGGCCGCGCCGGCTGACCAGCGCCACGTGTTCGGCGCCGGCCTCGGCGAGCCAGCGGGCGGCGCGCGCGCCGAGGCCGCCGGTGCCGCCGGTGACCAGGACGGTTCCGGTGGGCGTGAACCGGCGTACCGGGGGTCGGTCGCCGATCGGCGCGCGGACCAGGCGGCGGACCAGGACGCCGGGGCCGCGTACCGCGATCTGGTCCTCACCGGGCGGCGCGGCCAGCAGCGCGGCGAGCCGGCCGGCGGCGCGGGCGTCGGGCGCGGCCGGCAGGTCGACCAGGCCGCCCCAGCGGTGCGGGGTCTCCACGCCGACCACCCGGCCGAGTCCCCACAGCGCACCCTGGCCGGGGTCGGTGCCCCGGTCGTACGCGGCGGCGGCGACGCCGTTGCGGGTGACCAGCCACAGTGGTGCGTCCAGGCCGGCGTCGCCGAGCGCCTGGGTCAGGGTGAGCGTGGCGGCCAGGCCGGGCAGAAGCGCACCGTCCGCCGGCTCCCATGCGAGCAGCGACACCACGCCGGCGACGGCGCCGCCGGCGGACCCGGCAGGATCGGCGTCGGACGCCTCGGTGTCGGCGACGCGAGCCCGGTCGGACGCGGCGGGGGCGGCGGATGCGGCGGGGGCGGCGGGGGCGGCGGATGCGGCGGGGGCGGCGGATGCGGCGGGGGCGGCGGATGCGGCGGGCGTGGGACGTTCGGTGAGCGCGGCGGCGAGCGCGGTCCGGTCGGCGTCGGGCGCCACGGTCAGCGGGCGCACGTCGGCGCCGGCGGCGGCGAGCGCGTCGCGCACGGCGGTGACGGCCGGGTCGTCCTGGTGGCCGGCGGGCAGCGCCAGCAGCCACGTCCCGTCCAGCGGGGCGGCGGCGGGCTCGGCGGCGGCCTGCCACTCGACGCGGTAGCGCCAGCCGTCGAGCCGGCCGTGCTCCTGCTGCCGCCGTCGCCAGCCGGCGAGGACGGGCAGCAGCGTCCGCAGCGACTCGGCCGCGTCGGCGTCGTCGACCGCCAGGGTGTCGCGCAACGCGTCCAGGTCGGCGCGGTCGACGGCGTCCCAGAAGCGGTGGTCGAGCAGGCCGGCGGCGACGGCCGGGACGGCCGGTTCGCCGGCGGGCACCCAGTAGTGCTGGCGCTGGAACGGGTAGGTGGGCAGGTCGACGAGGTGGCCGGGGTGGCCGGCGAAGGCGGGCCGCCAGTCCACCGCCGTCCCGGCGGTGTGCAGGGCGGCGAGGGACCGGTGGAACCGGTCGAGGCCGCCCTCGTCGCGGCGCAGGCTGCCGGTGACCGTGACCGCGTCCGGCCCGGTGACGGCCTCGGCGCTGTCCTGCACCGCCATGGTCAGCACCGGGTGCGCGCTGACCTCGACGAACGTGCGGTACCCGGCGGCGGTGAGGTCACGGACCGCGTCGTCGAAGCGGACCGTCTCGCGCAGGTTGCGGTACCAGTAGTCGGCGTCGAGGCCGGCGGTGTCCGTCCAGTCGCCGGTGACGGTGGAGCGGAACCGCACGGTGCCGGTGCGCGGTTCGATGGCGGCGAGCCGGGCCAGGAGCTGTTCGCGCAGCGGTTCGACGTGCGCGGAGTGGGAGGCGTAGTCCACCGGCACCCGCCGTACCCGCACGTCGCGACCCTGGTAGTGCGCCACCAGCTCGTCCAGGGCGGCGGCGTCGCCGGAGACCACCACCGACGTCGGCCCGTTCACCGCGGCGAGCGCGACCCGCCCGTCCCACCGGCCGATCGTCTCGGTGGCCTCGTCAGCGGTGGTCGCCACCGACACCATGCCGCCGTCACCGGCCAGCTCCGCGATGACCCGGCTGCGCAACGCCACCACCGCCGCGGCGTCGTCGAGGCTCAACCCGCCGGCCACGTACGCGGCGGCGATCTCGCCCTGCGAGTGACCGACCACCGCCGACGGGTGCACGCCGTAGGACCGCCACAACGCGGCCAGGGAAACCCCGACCGCGAACAGCGTCGGCTGCACCACGTCCACCCGCTCCAGCGACGGCGCGTCCGGCGCACCCCGGATCACGTCGAGCAGCGACCAGTCCACGTACGGGCGCAGCGCCTCCGCGCACGCGGTCAGCTCCGCCGCGAACACCGGGGCGGTGGCGAGCAGGTCGGCGGCCATGCCCACCCACTGCGAACCCTGGCCGGGGAAGACGAACGCGACCTCGCCCGCCTCCCGGGCGGCCCCGGTGACGAGCTGCGGGGCGGGCCGGTCGTCGGCGAGCGCGTCCAGCGCGGCGGCCAGGTCGTCCCGGTCGGCGGCGAGCACCACGGCGCGGTGCTCCAGCGGCGAGCGGGACACCACCGACGTCCAGGCGACGTCGGCCGGCGCGAGCGCCGGGTCGGCGGCCAGGCGCGTGGACCAGCGCGCGGCCTGCTGGCGCAGCGCGGTGCGGGTCCGGCCGCTGACCAGCACCGGCGCGGTCCGGTCGGCCGGGCTGGCCGGCGCGGTGGCCTCCTCGGTGGGCTGTTCCAGGATCAGGTGGGTGTTGGTGCCGCTCATCCCGAACGAGGAGACGGCGGCGCGGCGGGGTCGGTCCACAGCCGGCCACGGCGTCGGCTCGGTGACCAGGCGAACCGCGCCGGCGGTCCAGTCGACGTGCGGCGTGGGTTCGTCGACGTGCAGCGTGGGCGGCACGATCCCGTGCCGCATGGCGTGGACCATCTTGATGATCCCGGCGATGCCGGCGGCGGCCTGGGAGTGGCCGAGGTTCGACTTGACCGACCCGAGCAGCAGCGGCGTGGACCGGTCCTGCCCGTACGTGGCCAGCAGCGCCTGCGCCTCGATCGGGTCGCCGAGCACGGTCCCGGTGCCGTGCGCCTCCACCACGTCCACCAGGTCGGGGGTGAGCTTCGCGCCGGCCAGCGCCGCCCGGATGACCCGCTGCTGGGAGGGGCCGTTCGGGGCGGTCAGACCGTTGGACGCGCCGTCGGAGTTCACCGCCGAGCTGCGAATCACCGCGAGCACCGGGTGGCCGTTGCGGCGGGCGTCGCTGAGGCGTTCCAGCAGCAGCATGCCGACGCCCTCGGACCAGCCGGTGCCGTCGGCGGCGGCGGCGAACGACTTGCACCGCCCGTCGGCGGCCAGGCCGCGCTGGCGGGAGAACTCGACGAACGGGCCGGGGGTGGCCATCACCGTCGCACCGCCGGCCAGCGCCAGCCCGCACTCGCGCTCCCGCAGCGCCTGGCAGGCCAGGTGCACCGCGACCGACGACGACGAGCAGGCGGTGTCCACCGTGATCGACGGCCCCTCCAGGCCGAACGTGTAGGCGAGCCGGCCGGAGACAACGCTGGCGGCGGTGCCGGTGAGCACGTACCCCTCGGCGTTCGGCGCGCGGTGCAGCACGGCGGCGTAGTCCTGCCCGGACGTGCCGACGAAGACGCCGGTGCGGCTGCCGCGCAGCGACAGCGGCGCCACGCCGGCCCGTTCGAACAGCTCCCAGGTGACCTCCAGCAGCAGCCGCTGCTGCGGGTCCATGGCGACCGCCTCGCGGGGGGACACGCCGAACAGCGCGGCGTCGAACTGCCCGGCGTCGGCCAGGAACCCGCCGGAGGCGGTGTACGACGTGCCGGCGTTCTCCGGGTCGGGGTGGTGCAGCAGGTCGAGGTCCCAGCCCCGGTCGGTGGGGAAGTCGCCGATCGCGTCGCCGCCGTCGGCGACGAACCGCCACAGCTGTTCCGGGGTGGTGATCCCGCCGGGGTAGCGGCAGCTCATCGCCACCACGGCGACCGGCTCGGACTCCTGGGCGGTGACCTCGCGCAGCCGCTGGCGGGTCTGGTGCAGCTCGGTGACGACCCGGGTCAGGTACTCCCGGAGTCGCTGCTCGTCCCCCGCGGGTCCGGTGCTGCCCACTGCCGTGTCCGCCATGGTCGATCTCGCTCCCTGGTGTGCCACGCGTGCCTCAGGACAGCCCGAGATCGCGGTCGAGAAGGTCGAAGAGCTCCTGGTTGCTGGCCGTCCGCAGCCGGTCGGCCACGTCGCCGGCCGGCTCGTCCGGTTCGTCGGCGCCGAGGCGTTCCAGCAGCCGTTGCAGCCGCATGGTGATCCGCACCCGGCCGAGGTCGTCGCGCTCGCGCAGCGTGAGCGCCTCCTCCAGCCGGTCCAGTTCCTCGCCGGTGGGCAGCTCGCCCGCCGACGCCTCGTCGACGAGCTGGGCGCGCAGGTGTTCGGCGAGGGCCTGCGGGGTCGGGTAGTCGAACACCACCGAGCTGGCCGGGGCGAGGCCGGTGAGCCGGACCAGCCGGCCGCGCAGCTCCACCGCGGTCAGCGAGTCGAACCCGAGGTCCCGGAACGGCCGGTCGGCGTCGAGGGCGTACGGGCTGTCGTGGCCGATCACCTCGGCCGCGGCGGCCCGGATCAGGTCCACCAGCAGCCGGTTCTGCTCGGTGGTGGTGAGGTCGGCCAGGCGCTTGCGCAGCGCGGCGAGCGTCTCCGTGCCGCCGGTGTCGGCCGGGTCGGTCCCGGCGGCCGGCGTCGCCACCTCGGGCAGGTCGGCGATCAGCGGGCGGGGTCGGGCGGCGGCGAAGACCGGGGCGAAGCGCGCCCAGTCGACGTCGGCGACGGTGAGCACCGTGCCGTCGCCCTCGATCGCGGCGCGCAGCGCGGCCATCGCCGGTTCCCGGTCCAGCAGGGTGACACCGCGCCGGCTCATCGCGGTGGCGTGGTCGTCGCTGACCATGCCGCCGCCGGCCCACGGTCCCCAGTCGACCGACACCACCCGGGCCCGACCGGCCGGGCGGGACTGCGCCCAGGCGTCGAGGAAGGCGTTGCCCGCCGCGTACGCGCCGTGGTCGCCGACGCCCCAGGTGGCGGCGATGGAGGAGAAGTAGACAACCAGGTCCAGCGGCTCCGGGTCGAGCAGCTCGTCGAGGTGGCGGGCGCCGGCGGTCTTGCCGGAGACCACGTCGGCCAGTTCGTCGGTGGTGACCGCGCGCAGCGGGTTGAGCCGGCCGACGCCGGCGGCGTGCACCACCGCCCGTACCGTCTCGCCGTCGGCGCGCAGCGCGTCGACCAGCCGGGCGACGGCGGCGCGGTCGGCCAGGTCGCAGGCGAGCACGCGGGCGTGCGCGCCGAGGTCGGCCAGCTCGGCGACGGTGTCGGCGACGCCGGGGGCGTCCGGTCCGCGCCGGCTGACCAGGATCAGCCGGCGGGCGCCGTGCCGGGCGAGCCAGCCGGCGGCGTACCGGCCGATGGCGCCGGTGCCGCCGGTGACGAGCACGGTGTCGGGGGGCTGCCAGGCCGACGTGTCCGGCCGGTCGGGGCGGGGCGCGCGGGTCAGCCGGCGCAGGTGCACGCCGGACGGGCGGACCGCGAGCTGGTCCTCGCCGTCGGCGTTGGTCAGCGCCCGGATCAGGTGGTCCCCGACGCCGCCGTCGAGATCGGCCGGCAGGTCGATCAGCCCACCGGCGTGCGCCGGGTGTTCCAGCGCGGTGACCAGGCCCAGGCCCCAGGTGGTGGCCTGGGCGGGGCGGGTGAGCGGGTCGCCCGCGCCGGTGCTGACCGCCTGCCGGGTGAGCAGCCACAGCGGTCCGGTGGGCGCGGCGTCGGTGACGGCCTGGACGAGGGCCAGGTTGCCGGTGAGTCCGGCCGGCACGGCCGGATGGTCGGGGTCGGGGTGCTCGTCCAGCGCGAGCAGCGAGACGACGCGGGTCGGCCCGTCCGGCAGGTGGTCGGCCAGCTCGGTACGGGTGACGGTGGCCGGGTCGACGGTGAGCACGCGGGCGTCGCCGCCGTGGTCGCCGATCAGCGCGGCGATCCGGCCCGCCACGTCGGCCCCGCTGTCGGGTGCCACGAGCAGCCAGTCACCGGCGGCGGGGCCGGCGGTGAGCTGCCGCCGGGGCCAGGTGATCCGGTAGCGCCAGCCGTCGGCGACCGCGTCGGCACGTCGCCGCTGGTGCCAGTCGGCGAGCGTGGGGAGCTGGTCGCGCAGCGGCCGGTCCGGGTCGACGCCGAACCGGGTCGCCAGGGCGTCGCCGTCGCCGGCGGTGACGACCTGCCAGAACGCGTCGTCGACCGGGTCGGCGGGGGCCGGTGCGGCGACGCCGACCAGTTCGCCGTCGCCGACCGGCCAGTACCGCCGGCGCCGGAACGGGTAGGTGGGCAGGTCGACCGGTTCGGCGGCGGGCAGCAGCGCCGCCCAGTCCACCGGTACGCCGTGGCAGTGCAGCCGGGCCAGCGCGCCGAGCAGGGCGTCGACCTCGTCCCGGCCGCGGCGTTGCACGCCGGTGACCAGCGGGCCGCCGTCGGGCAGCGCGTCCGCGGCCAGCGCGGTGAGCACCGTGTCCGGGCCGATCTCCAGCAGCGTGCCCACGCCGAGGTCGCGCAGGTGGGTGACGGTGTCGCCGAAGCGCACCGCCTCGCGGACGTGGCGGACCCAGTAGTCGGGGGTGCAGACCAGGTCGGCGTCGACGACCCGACCGGTCAGGTTCGACACCAGCGGCACGGTCGGCGGGGCGTAGGCGAGGCCGGCGGCGACGGTGGCGAACTCGGCCAGCATCGGCTCCATCAGCGGGCTGTGGAACGCGTGGCTGACGGCGAGCCGCTTCACCCGTACGCCGAGGGTGGTGAAGTGGTCGGCGAGCGCGGCCAGTGCGTCGTCGGCGCCGGCGACCACGACGGCGGCCGGACCGTTCACGGCGGCGATCGCGGCCCGGTCGGCGTGGCCGGTGAGCGCGTCGGCCACCTCGGTCTCGCCGGCGGCGACGGCGAGCATGCCGCCGCCGGCCGGCAGCGCCTGCATGAGCCGGCCGCGCTGGCCGACCAGCGTGCACGCGTCGGCCAGGGTGAGCACCCCGGCGACGTGGGCGGCGGTGATCTCGCCGACCGAGTGCCCGGCGACCAGGTCGGGACGTACCCCCCAGTCGGTGAGCTGCCGGTGCAGCGCCACCTCGACGGCGAAGAGCCCGGCCTGGGTGAAGGCGGTCTGGTCCAGCAGCGCGGCCTCGGCGCTGCCCTCGGGCGCGAACAGCACGCTCTTGAGCGGGCGGGGCAGGTGCGCGTCGAGGTGCTGGCAGACCTCGTCGAGCGCCTCGGCGAAGGCGGGCAGCGCCTGGTAGAGCTCCCGGCCCATCCCGGCGTGCTGGGCGCCCTGCCCGGAGAAGAGCACGGCGAGCGTGCCGCCGGACGCGGCGACGTCCTGGTGCACGGCGGGGTGGCTCTCCCCGGCGGCCAGGGCGCGCAGCGCGGCCAGTCGGGTGTCCGGGTCGGCGGCCAACAGCACCGCGCGGTGGCGCAGGTGGGAGCGGGCGGTGGCGAGGGTCCATCCGACCGGGGCGGCGTCGTCGCCGGCCGCTGCGGTCCCGTCGCCGGTGGCGGCCGGGCCGGTGGCGGCCGGACCGGTCGAGGCCGGCTCGGTGGCCGGGCCGGCGAGCCGGGCGGCGAGGCGGGCGGCCTGGGCGCGCAGCCCGTCCTCGTCGGCGGCGGAGAGCGGCCACGGCAGCAGCGGCAGCGCCGGGCGGAGGATGTCCTCCCGCTCCGGCGTGTCCCCGGCCGGTGGGGCCGCCTCGAGGACGACGTGGGCGTTGGTGCCGCTCACCCCGAACGCGGACACCGCCGCCCGCCGGGGGCGGTCCGTCTCCGGCCAGGGCCGGGCCTCGGTGAGCAGCGCCACCGCGCCGTCGGACCAGTCGACGTGCGGGGTGGGCTCGTCCACGTGCAGCGTCGGCGGGAGCACGCCGTGCTGCAACGCCAGCACCATCTTGATCACGCCGGAGACGCCGGCGGCGGCCTGGGTGTGGCCGATGTTGGACTTGACCGAGCCGAGCAGCAGCGGCCGGTCGGCGGGCCGGTCCTGGCCGTACGTGGCCAGCAGCGCCTGCGCCTCGATCGGGTCGCCGAGGCGGGTGCCGGTGCCGTGCCCGTCGACCGCGTCCACGTCCGCCGGGGTGAGCCCGGCGTTGGCCAGCGCCTGCCGGATGACCCGCTGCTGGGCGGGCCCGTTCGGCGCGGTGAGGCCGTTCGAGGCGCCGTCGGAGTTGGTCGCCGAGCCGCGCACCACGGCCAGCACCCGCCGGCCGTCGCGGCGGGCGTCGGAGAGCCGTTGCAGCAGCACCAGGCCGGCGCCCTCGCCCCAGCCGGTGCCGTCGGCGGCCCCGGCGAAGGACTTGCACCGGCCGTCGGCGGCGAGGCCGCGCTGCCGGGCGAACTCCAGGAACGGCCCGGGTGTGGCCATCACGGTCACGCCGCCGGCCACCGCGAGGTCGCACTCGCCGGCGCGCAGCGACTGCACCGCGAGGTGCAGCGCGACCAGCGACGACGAGCAGGCGGTGTCCACGGTGACCGAGGGGCCCTGCAACCCGAAGGTGTAGGAGAGCCGGCCGGAGACCACGGCCGCCGCGTTGCCGGTGGCCTGGTAGCCCTCCGTCTCGGCCCGGGCGGCCATCAGCAGCGTGGCGTAGTCCTGCCCGTTGGTGCCGACGAACACGCCGGTGCCGCTCTCCCGCAGCCCGTCCGGCGGCAGGCCGGCCCGTTCGAACAGCTCCCACCCGGTCTCCAGCAGCAGGCGCTGCTGCGGGTCCATCACCAGCGCCTCGCGGGGCGAGATGCCGAACAGGCCGGCGTCGAAGCCGCCGACGTCGGTGACGAAGCCGCCCTCGCGGGCGTACGAGGTGCCGGGGGCGTCCGGGTCGGGGTCGTAGATGGCGTCGAGGTCCCAGCCCCGGTCGGCGGGGAACGGGCCGATGGCGTCGCGGCCCCCGACGACCAGCCGCCACAGCTCCTCCGGGCTGTCGACCCCGCCCGGGTAGCGGCAGCTCATGGCCACCACGGCGATCGGTTCGTCCAGCGCGGCGACGGCCCGGGTGGGCGCGGCGGCGGCCTCGGTGACGCCGAGGATCCGGTCGGCCAACCAACCGGCGAGCAGGTCCGGGGTGGGCCGGTCGAAGACCAGGGTGGCGGGCAGCCGCAGCCCGACCGCCTCGGCGATCCGGTTGCGCATCTCCACCGCGCTGAGCGAGTCGAAGCCGATGTCACGGAACGGCCGGTCCGCGCCGACCGCCTCGGCGGAGGCGTGGCCGAGCACGGCGGCGGCGTGCATCCGGACCAGTTCCAGCAACGCCCGACGGCGCTCCGGCGCGGCCAGGCCGGCGAGCCGGCCGCGCAGCGGGGACGACTCGGCCGGCTCGTCGTCGGTGCGGGCGGCGGCGAGGAGTCGGGCGACCTCGGGCAGTTCCTCGATCAGCGGGCGGGGGCGGGCCAACGCGTACGTCTGGTGGAACCGGTCCCAGGCGATGTCGGCCACGGCGAGCGTGACCTCGTCCTGGGCCAGCGCCCGGGCCAGCACGGCGACCGCCAGCTCGGGGCGCATCGGCCGGACGCCGGAGCGGAACATCTGGTCGGCGGCGCCCTCGGTGTCCATCATGCCGCCGCCGTCCCAGGCCCCCCAGGCCACGGCCGTGGCGGGCCGGCCGCGCCGGCGTCGGTCCTCGGCGAGCGCGTCGAGGAACGCGTTGCCGGCGGCGTACCCGCCCTGCAGGCCGCCACCCCAGACGCCGGCGCCGGAGGAGAACAGCACGAACGCGGCCACGTCGTCGCCGAAGGTCCGGTCGAGGTTGACCGCGCCGGCCACCTTGGCGCGCAGGCCGTCGGCGAGCTCGGCCGGGCCGGTGGCGTCGAGCGGTCCGGCGTGCGCGACGCCGGCGGCGTGGAAGACCGCGTCGATCCGGACGTCGAGCCGGTCGACCAGGTCGCGCAGGGAGTCGGGGTCGGCGACGTCGCAGGCCGCCACCGTGACGGTCGCGCCGAGCGCGGTCAGCTCCGCATCCAGCTCGGCCGCGCCGGGGGTGGCCGGGCCCTGCCGGCCGGTGAGCACGAGGTGCGCGGCGCCGTCGCGGGCCAGCCAGCGGGCCACGTGCGCGCCGAGCGAGCCGAGGCCGCCGGTGACCAGGACCGTGCCGGCGGGCCGCCAGCCGCCGCCGTCCGGCGGGCTGTCGCCGCCGGCGCGGGCGAGCCGGCGGCCGAACAGCCCGGAGGGGCGTACGGCTAGCTGGTCCTCGTCGCCGACGCCGGCCAGGACGACGGCCAGCCGGCCCCGGGCGCGCCGGTCCAGGACGGCCGGCAGGTCGACCAGGCCGCCCCAGCGGTCCGGGTGTTCCAGCGCGACGACCCGGCCGAGGCCCCAGACCGGGGCCTGCCACGGGTGGTCGAGCGGGTCGGCGCGGCCGGTGCTGACGGCGCCCCGGGTGGCGCACCACAGCGGCGCGGTGAGGCCGGCGTCGCCGAGGGCCTGGACGAGGGCGAGCGTGCCGGCGAGCCCGGCGGGCACCACCGGGTGGTCGGGGTGGCCGGTCTCGTCGAACGCCAGCAGCGAGAGCACGCCGGTGATGTCGTCGAGCCCGGCCAGCTGTGCGGCCAGCGCCGCCCGGTCGGGTTCGGCGACGGTGACCGGGACGACGCCGGCGCCGGCCTCGCCGAGGGCCGCCACCACCTGCCCGACCAGAGCGTCACCGGCGTGGGCGGCCGGCGCGACGAGCAGCCAGGTGCCGGCGAGCCGAGCCGTCGGTGCGGTGGTGAGCGGCGCCCACCGGACCCGGTACCGCCAGGCGTCCACTGTGGATTCGTCTCGGCGGCGTTGCCGCCAGTCGGCGAGCACCGGCAGCGCCTCGCCCAGCGCACGCGCCTCGGTGCCGTCGACGTCCAGGGCGGCGGCGAGCGCGTCGGCGTCGGCCCGCTCGACGGCGTCCCAGAACTGCCGGTCGGCCTGGTCCTCGACGGCCGCCACCGGCCCGGTGCGCACCGGCGAGTCGGGCCAGTAGCGCTGGCGGTGGAAGGCGTACGTGGGCAGCGGCACGGCCGGTCCGGCGGGGACGCCGCAGACGGCGGCCCAGTCCACGCCGACGCCGCGGGTGTGCAGCTCGGCCAGCGCGGTGAGGAGCCGGGGCCAGCCGCCGGCGTCGCGGCGCAGCGTGTTCACCACGGCGGCCTCGTGCTCGGCGTCGTCGATCGTCTCCTGCATGCCGAAGCTGAGCACCGGGTGCGGGCCGATCTCCAGGAACACCTGGTGTCCGTCGGCGAGCAGCGTCCGGACGGCCTGCTCGAAGTTCACGGTCTGGCGCAGGTTGCGGTACCAGTAGTCGGCGTCGAGCGTGGTGGTGTCGGTGGGCAGGCCGGTGAGCGCGGAGTAGAACGGCACCTCGGCCGGGCGGGCGGTGATGTCGGCCAGGCTGTCCAGGAGCCGGTCGGCGACGGCCTCGACGTGCGGCGAGTGGGAGGCGTAGTCGACGTCGAGCGGGCGGATCCGCACGTCGTCGGCGGTGCAGGCGGCGACCAGCTCGGCCAGCGCGTCCGGGTCGCCGGCGACCACCACCGATCCGGGACCGTTGACCACGGCCACGCAGAGCCGCCCGTCCCAGCGTCGCAGCATCCGCTCGACCCGGTCGGCGGGCAGGCCGACGGAGGCCATGCCGCCCCGGCCGGCGATGTCGGCGAGCACCTGGCTGCGCAGCGCGACGATGCGGGCGGCGTCCTCGAGGGAGAGCGCGCCGGCCACGCAGGCGGCGGCGATCTCGCCCTGGGAGTGCCCGACCACGGCGCCCGGGCGTACGCCGAGGGACCGCCACAGCCGGGCCAGGGAGACCATCACGGCCCAGAGCGCGGGCTGCACCACGCCGGAGGCGACCAGGGGTGGCGCGCCGTCGGCGCCGCGCAGCACGTCGGTGAGCGACCAGTCGACCCAGGGCGCGAGGACCGCTTCGCACTCGGCGATGGAGGCGGCGAAGACGGGTGAGCTGTCCAGCAGGTCGACGGCCATGCCGGGCCAGTGGCCGCCGTGGCCGGAGAAGACGAAGACGGGCGCCGGGTTGCGCAGCGCGGTCCCGGTGACCACCGTCGGCACGGTGTCGCCGTCGACCAGGGCGGTGAGGCCGCGGACCAGGTCGTCGGGGTCCTGGCCGAGGACGACGGCCCGGTGCGGGAACGCCGCCCGGGTGGCGGTCAGCGCGTACGCCACCTCGGCCGGCCCGTACTCGGGGTAGGCGGCGAGGTGGGCGCGCAGCCGGACGGCCTGTTCGGGGAGCGCGGCCCGGTCGGCGGCGGAGAGCGCGAGCGCGACGACGCCGGCGTCGGTGGCGGCGCCGGGCCGGAATTCGGCCGGGGCGGCGGGTTCGGGGGTGTGTTCGAGGACGACGTGGGCGTTGGTGCCGGAGATGCCGAACGACGACACCGCCGCCCGGCGGGGCCGGTCCCGGTCGGGCCAGGGCGTCGGGGCCGTGGCGAGGGTGACCGCCCCGGCGGTCCAGTCGATGTGCGGGGACGGTTCGTCGACGTGCAGGGTGGCGGGGACGATGCCGTGCCGCATGGCCAGGACCATCTTGATCACCCCGGCGACGCCGGCGGCGGCCTGGGTGTGCCCGAGGTTCGACTTGACCGACCCGAGCAGCAGCGGCCGGCCGTCCGGCCGGTCCTGGCCGTACGTGGCCAGCAGCGCCTGCGCCTCGATCGGGTCACCGAGCGTGGTGCCGGTGCCGTGCGCCTCCACCGCGTCCACGTCGGACGGGTTCAGCCGCGCGTTGGCCAGGGCCTGGCGGATGACCCGCTGCTGCGATGGGCCGTTGGGGGCGGTGAGCCCGTTGGACGCGCCGTCGGAGTTCACCGCCGTGCCCCGCACCACCGCCAGGATCCGGCGGCCCTCCCGCTGGGCGTCGGAGAGCCGCTGCACCAGTAGGACGCCGGTGCCCTCGCCCCAGCCGGTGCCGTCAGCACCGGCGGCGAACGACTTGCACCGGCCGTCCGGGGACAGGCCACGCTGGCGGGAGAACTCGATGAACGTGCCGGGGGTGGCCATCACGGTCACGCCGCCGGCGAGCGCGAGGTCGCACTCGCCGGAGCGCAGGGCCTGCGCGGCGAGGTGCAGCGCGACGAGCGACGACGAGCAGGCGGTGTCGACGGTGACCGCCGGACCCTCCAACCCGAACGTGTACGCCACCCGGCCGGACAGCACGCTGGCGGAGGTGCCGGTGCCGATGTAGCCCTCGACCTCGGCGGGCAGCTCCATCAGGCGGGAGGCGTAGTCGTGGTACATCACGCCGGCGAAGACGCCGGTGCGGGAACCGCGCAGGGCGGCCGGGTCCAGGCCGGCGGACTCGAACGCCTCCCACGAGGTCTCCAACAGCAGCCGCTGCTGCGGGTCCATGGCGAGGGCCTCACGCGGGCTGATGCCGAAGAAGCCGCTGTCGAACTCCGGCGCGCCGTAGAGGAAGCCGCCGTGGCGGGTGTAGGAGGTGCCGCTGTGGTCGGGGTCGGGGTCGAACAGCGACTCCAGGTCCCAGCCCCGGTCGGCCGGGAACTCGGAGATCCCGTCTCCACCGGCGGCCAGCAGCTCCCACAACTGCTCCGGGTTGTCCACCCCACCCGGGTAGCGGCAGGCCATCCCGACGATCGCGATCGGCTCGTCCGGGCCGGTGGTGGTGGCGGTGTCGGGCGCGGCGGTGGTGTCGGCGCGGGCGCCGGCCAGTTCGGCGTACACCTGACCGGCGAGGATCTGCGGCGTCGGGTAGTCGAAGACGAGCGTGGACGGCAGTCGCAGCCCGGTCGCGGCGTTGACCCGGTTACGCAGGTCGACGGCGGTCAGCGAGTCGAAGCCCAGTTCCCGGAACGCCCGGTCGGCCGGCACCGCGTCCGCGCCGCCGTGCCCGAGGACCTGCGCCACCAGACCCCGGACCAGCGCGTCGACCTGGTCGCGGGCCTCCTGCGGGTCGAGGCCGGCCAGCCGGTCGGCCCAGTTGCCCCGGCCGGCCTGGCGGCGGGTGGTGACCGGGCCGAGCAGCGCGCGCAGCAGGGACGGCACCCGGCCGCCGACGATCTGCGACCGCATCGCCGGTACGTCGACGACGGCCGGGACGAGCGTGGCCCGCCCGGCGGTCAGCGCGGCGTCGAACAGTTCCAGCCCGACCTCGGGGCTCATCGCGGCGAGGCCGGCCCGGGTGGAGCGGGCCCGGTCGACGTCGGACTGGGATGCGGCCATGCCACCGGTGTCCCACATGCCCCAGGCGAGGCTGACCGCCGGCAGGCCGTCCTGCCGGCGGTGCGCCGCCAGCGCGTCGAGCACACCGTTCGCGGCGGCGTACGCGGCCTGGCCGGGCGAGCCGAGCACCCCGGCGACGGAGGAGAAGAGCACGAACAGGTCGAGGTCGAGGTCGCGGGTGGCCTCGTGCAACCACCAGGCGGCGGTGGCCTTCGGGGCGAGCACGTTCGCCAGCCGGTCCGGGCTGACCGCCGAGACCACGCCGTCGTCGAGGACCCCGGCGGTGTGCACCACTCCGGCGAGCCGACCCGGCACCTCGGCGACCAGCCGGTGCACCTGGTCCCGGTCGGTGACGTCGCACGCCACCACCGACACCGCCGCGCCCAACCCGGTCAACCGCTCGACAAGTGCCGCCGCGCCCGGCGCGGCCGGACCCTGCCGCGACACCAGCACCAGCGACCGCACCCCGTGCCCGGCCACCAGATGCTCCGCCACCAGCGCACCCAGGGATCCGGTGCCACCGGTGACCAGCACCGCGCCGCCGGCGTCACCACCGATCGCGGGAGTGTCGGCGACCGGAACCGGACCGGCCACGTCACCACCGGTCACGGGCGCGTCCGCGGCGTGACCGGCCGTCATGTCCCCGGACGACCTCGCGGGAACAGCCGGCGGAAGCGTCGCGCGGACCAGACGCGGCGTCAGCACGGCATCGCCGCGCACCGCCACCTGCCCGCCGGTGACCGGCAGATCCCCCACCACACCGGCCAGCACCGACAACACCGAGGCGTCCACGTCCCGGTCCACGTCCGCCAGGACGATCCGCTCCGGATGCTCCGACTGCGCCGACCGCAGCAACCCCCACACCGCCGCACCGGCCAGATCCACCACCCGGTCGCCGTCCGACACGGCCACCGCACCCCGGGTCACCACCACCAACCGCGAATCCGCCAACGGCTCCGCGGCCAGCCACGCCTGCACCGTCGCCAGCACGTCGGACGCGACCATCCGGACGGCTTCCGGAACGTCCACCCCGGACGGCGTGGCCACCGGCAGCACGAGCGTGCCCGGCGGCTCCTCCCCCGCCTCGACGGCGGCCGGCACGTCCGGGTACGCCGGCAGCCCGCCGACCGGCGCGCCGAGCGCCGCCCAGCCGGACAGGTCCTCGACGGGCGGGACCGGCTCGTGCTGCCAGCGCACCTCGAACATCGACCGGGCCGCCGCGCCCGGGGCGGTCAGGCCGGTCATCTCCCGCAGGACCAGCGCGTCCACCGACACGACCGGGGCGCCGGCGTCGTCGGCGGCGACCAGCCGCACCGTGCCACCGTCGGGGGACAGCCGCACCCGCAGCGCGGTGGCCCCGGCGGCGTGCACCTGCACGCCCTCGAACGCGAACGGCACGCGCGGACCACCGCCGTCGGTGGCGAGCAGCAGCCCGATCGGGTGCAGCGCGGCGTCCAGCAGCGCCGGGTGCACCGCGAAGCCGGCCGCGCCGTCGGCGACCTCCTCGGGAAGGGCGACCTCGGCGTACACCTCGCCGTCGCCGGTCCAGGCCCGGCGCAGGCCGCGGAACGCCGGCCCGTACGCCAGGCCGTGCTCGGCGAGCGTCGGATACCAGCCGTCCAGGTCGATCTCGGTGGCGGTGGTCGGGGGCCACGCCGGCAGGGCGGGCTCGTCGGCGGCGGCGGGTTCGAGGACGCCCTCGGCGTGCCGTACCCAGCCGGCGTCCGGGTCGTCCTCGGCCTGGGCGTGCACGGTGACCGCGCGGGCGCCCGCCGCGTCGGCCGGACCGACCCGCACCTGCACCCGCACGCCCCCGGCGGCGGGCAGCACCAGCGGCGCGGCGATGGCCAGCTCGCGCAGCCGGGAGACGCCGACCTCGTCGCCGGCCCGGACGACCAGCTCGACCAGCGCGGCGCCGGGCAGCACCACCACGTCGCCGACCGCGTGGTCGGCGAGCCAGGGGTGGGTGGCGGCGGCGAGCCGGCCGGTGAGCAGCACCATGTCCTCGCCGGCGACGGAGACGGCGGCGCCGAGCAGCGGGTGCCCGGCCGCGCCGAGGCCGGCGCCGGACACGTCGGCGAGCCGCCCGACCGGCTCCAGCCAGTACCGCTCGTGCTGGAAGGCGTACGTGGGCAGGTCGACGCGGCGGGCGCCGGCGCCGGCGAGCAGCGCGTCCCAGTCGACGGTCAGACCCTCGGTGTGCAGCCGGGCCAGTGCCTCCAGCACGGCGCGGGGTTCGGCGCGGTCCTTGCGCACCAGCGGCACCAGCACGGCCGTCGGGTCGGTGAGGCAGCTCTCGGCCATGGCGGTGAGCACGCCGCTGGGGCCCAGCTCGACGTACGTCCCGACGTCCGCCTCGGCGAGCCGGTCCACCGCGTCGGCGAACCGCACGGCCTCCCGGACGTGCCGGACCCAGTAGTCGGGGGCGCAGATCAGCTCCGGCTCGGCGATCCGGCCGGTCAGGTTGGACACGATCGGCACGGTGGGCGGGGCGTAGCGCAGACCGGCGGCGACCGCGGCGAACTCGGCCAGCATCGGCTCCATGAGGGCGCTGTGGAACGCGTGGCTGACCCGTAGCCGGTGGGTGGGCGTACCCCGGTCGGCCCAGTGGGCGGCGAGCGCGTCGATCGCCTCGGCGTCGCCGGAGACGACCACGGCGGCGGGGCCGTTGACGGCGGCCACGCCGACCCGCCCGTCGACGCCGGCCAGCGACGCGGTCACGTCCGTCTCACCGGCGGCCACGGCGAGCATCGCGCCACCGGCCGGCAGCGCCTGCATGAGCCGGCCCCGGGCGGCGACCAGCGCGGCCGCGTCGGGCAGCGACAGCACGCCGGCGACGTGCGCGGCGGCCAGCTCGCCGATCGAGTGGCCGACCAGGAGGTCGGGGACCAGCCCGAACGAGCGGGCGAGCCGGTGCAGCGCCACCTCGACGGCGAACAGGCCGGCCTGGGTGAACTGCGTCTGGTGCAGCAGGTCGTCGTCGCCGAACAGCACCGGCCGCAGCGGCTGCGGCAGCAGCGGGTCGAGGTGGGCGCAGACCTCGTCGAGCGCGGCGGCGAAGACCGGGAACGCCGCGTACAGGTCGCGGCCCATGCCGGCGCGCTGCGCGCCCTGCCCGGAGAAGAGGAACGCGACCCGGCCGCGCGGCGCGGCGGTGCCGGTGACCACGGACGGCGCGGGTTCGTCGGCGGCGAGCGCGCGCAGCCCGGCGACCAGGTCGTCGCGGTCGGCGGCGAGCACCACGGCCCGGGCGTCCAGCCCGGCGCGGCGCCGCGAGGCGGCGGCCAGGTCGACCGGGCGGGCGGTGTCGTCGGCGGCCACGTGGTCGGCCCAGCGGCGGGCCTGCGCCGCGAGCGCGTCGGGGTTGCGGGCGGAGAGCAGCACCGGCGCGACCGGCGGCGGGGTGCCGGCCTCGGGCTCCTCGACGGCCGGTGGCTGCTCGACGGCCGGTGGCTGCTCGACGATGACGTGGGCGTTGGTGCCGCTGATGCCGAACGAGGAGACGGCGGCGCGGCGGGGCCGGTCCGACGCCGGCCACGGCCGTTCCTCGGTGAGCAGCTCGACCGCGCCGGCGGACCAGTCGATGTGCGGGGACGGCTCGTCCACGTGCAGCGTGCGGGGCAACACTCCGTGCCGCATCGCCAGGACCATCTTGATGATCCCGGCGGCGCCGGCCGCCGCCTGGGTGTGCCCCAGGTTCGACTTCACCGACCCCAACCAGAGCGGGTCGCGCCCGTCGCGGTCCTGCCCGTACGTGGCCAGCAGCGCCTGCGCCTCGATCGGGTCGCCGAGCGTGGTGCCGGTCCCGTGCGCCTCGACGACGTCCACGTCGGCCGGGGACAGCCGCGCGTTGGCGAGGGCCTGCCGGATCACCCGTTCCTGGCTGGGCCCGTTGGGGGTGGTGAGGCCGCTGCTGGCGCCGTCCTGGTTGACGGCGCTGCCCCGGATCACGCCGTGGATGTGCCGGCCGTCGCGTTGCGCGTCGGAGAGGCGTTGCAGCAGCAGCATGCCGACGCCCTCGGCCCAGCCGGTGCCGTCGGCGGCGGCGGCGAACGACTTGCACCGCCCGTCGGCGGCCAGGCCGCGCTGGCGGGAGAACTCGGCGAAGACGCCGGGGGTGGAGAGCACGGTGACGCCGCCGGCCAGGGCCAGGTCGCAGTCGCGCTGCCGCAGCGCCTGCACGGCGAGGTGCACGGCCACCAGCGACGAGGAGCAGGCGGTGTCGATGGTGACGGCGGGCCCTTCCAGCCCGAACGTGTACGCCACCCGGCCGGACACCACGCTGCCGGAGTTGCCGGTGCCGAGGTAGCCCTCGACGCCCTCCGGGAGGTCGACCACCCGGGAGGCGTAGTCGTGGTACATGACGCCGGCGAACACGCCGGTGCGGCTGCCGCGCAGCCGCTGCGGGTCCAGGCCGGCGGACTCGAACGTCTCCCAGGTGCTCTCCAGCAGCAGCCGCTGCTGCGGGTCCATGGCGAGCGCCTCGCGCGGCGAGATGCCGAAGAACGCGGGGTCGAACGCGGTGGCCTCGTAGAGGAAGCCGCCCTTGTCGGTGGAGGACGTGCCGGGGTCGTCCGGGTCGACGGAGAAGAGCCGGTCCAGGTCCCAGCCCCGGTCGGTCGGGAAGTCCCCCACCCCGTCGCGGCCGTCGGCGACGAGCTGCCACAGCGCGTCCGGGCCGTGCACCCCGCCCGGGTAGCGGCAGGCCATGCCCACGATGGCCATCGGCTCGCGGTCCTTGGCCTCCACCTCGCGCACGCGCCGCCGCGCCTCGCGCAGGTCGGCCGTGGCGCGCCGGAGGTAGTCGAGGAACTCTTCCTCAGTGGGCATCGGGCCGCTCCGTATCGGGATCAGAGGTCCGGGGCATCTCAGGCGGTTCCGAGTTCGTCGTCGAGCAGGTGGAACAGTTCCTCGGCGCTGGCGGAGCCGAGGTTGCCGTCGTCCGCGCCGGTGCCGTCGGTGGCGCTCTCGGCGTACGTCCAGAGCGACAGCAGTTCGCGCAGCCGGGCGGCGACGGCGGCGCGGTCGGTGTCGTCGGCGGCGATGGCGCGCATCGCCGTCTCCAGCTTGTTCAGCTCGCCGAGCACGGACAGCGCGGAGGTGCTCCGCTCGGCGAGCAGCGCGCCGCGCAGGTGCGCGACCATGGCCGCGGTGGTGGGCCGGTCGTAGATGAGCGTGGACGGCAGCCGCAGCCCGGTGGCGGCGGCGAGCCGGTTGCGGAACTCCACCGCGGTCAGCGAGTCGAAGCCCAGCTCGACGAAGCCCTTGTCGGTGTCCACGTCGCGCAGCGAGGCGTAGCCGAGCACCGCCGCCGCGTGGGTGCGCACCAGGTCGGAGAGCACCCGGTCGCGGTCGGACTCGGCGGTGGCGGCGAGCGTGTCGCGCAGCGCCGTCGCCGCGTCCGCGCCCGGTGTCGTGGCCGACGCCGCGCCGGTGGGGCGGACCAGGCCGTGCAGCAGTCGGGGCAGCGCCGGTCCGAGCCGGCCGAGCACCGCATGGTCCAGGTTGACCGGCGCGATCGCCGGCTCGTCGTGCCGCAGGCCCTCGCTGAACAACGCCATGCCCTCGTCCGGGCCGAGCGGGCGGAAGCCGGCGCGGGTCATCCGCCGCTCGTCGACGTGCCCCTGCGGACCGCCGGGCTCGTCCGGGTTGGCCCACGGCCCCCACGCCATCGACGTGACGGGGAGCCCGCGGGCCCGGCGGTGGTGGGCGAGCGCGTCGAGGAACGCGTTCGCGGCGGCGTGGTTGGCCTGGCCGGGGCCGCCGAACAGCCCGGCGGAGGAGGAGAAGAGCACGAACGCGGCGAGGTCGAGCTTCTCGGTCAGTTCGTGCAGGTGCCAGGCGGCGTCGACCTTGGGCGCGAGGACGGTGTCGAACCGGGCCGGGGTCAGCGCCGGCAGGACGCCGTCGTCGAGGACGCCGGCGGCGTGCACCACGCCGACCAGCGGCCGGTCGGCGGGGATCTCGTCGAGCAGCACGGCCAGTGCGTTCCGGTCGGTGACGTCGGCGGCGACGACCTGCGCGGTGGCGCCGAGCGCGGTCAGGTCGGCGACGAGGTCGGCGACGCCGGGCGCGTCCGGGCCGCTGCGGCTGACCAGCAGCAGGCGCGGCACGGCGTGCCGGGTGACCAGGTGCCGGGCGACGAGCCGGCCGAGCGCGCCGGTGGCGCCGGTGACCAGCACGGTGCCGGTGGACAGGTCCGGTTCGGGCCGCTGCGGCGGCGGGCCGAGGCGGACCAGCCGGGGCACCCGGAGCTGGCCGGCCCGCAGCGCGAGCTGCGGCTCGCCGGTGCCCAGCGCGGCGGGCAGCGCCACCGTGGAGCGGGGGTCGTCGTCGAGGTCGAGCAGCACGAACCGGCCCGGGTTCTCCGACTGGGCGGAGCGGATCAGGCCCCACGCGGCGGCGGCCGGCAGGTCGGCGGGGCGGTCGGTCGGTTCGACGGCGACCGCGCCCCGGGTGACCACGACCAGCGGGGTGCCGGCGAATGGTTCCCGGGTGAGCCAGTCCTGCGCCAGCGCCAACGTCTCGTGGGTGACCAGGTGTGCGGCCCGGGCCGGGTCGGGCTCGTCAGCGCGCTGTCCGGGGCGGACGGCGACCACCGCGTCGGGCCGGGCCGCGCCGCCCGTCACGGCCGCGACCAGGTCGTCCAGGTCCCGGTACGCCTCGACGCCGGGCCATCCGTCGGCGTCGCCGAGCACGGCGATCCGGGTGGGGCGGGCGGTGCCCGGCTCCGGGGTGGTCCAGTCGAGGCGGTGCAGCGACCGGGCGGCGGCCCGGCGGGCGGTGTCGAGCTGGTCGGCGCTGATCGGGCGCAGCACGAGCGCGTCGAGGGAGGCGACCGGCGTGCCACCGGTGTCGGTGACGGTGACGGCGACCGCGCCGTCGGTGGGGGTGAGCCGGACCCGCAGCTCGCGGGCCCGGGTGGGTTGGATCGCCAGGCCGGTCCAGGAGAACGGCAGCCCGGGCCCGGCCGCGTTCGCGGGTGCGGCGGCGGCAGTGGTGGCGCGGTGCAGGGCGTCGGCGCCGATGGTGTGCAGCGCGGCGTCGAGCAGCGCCGGGTGCAGGGTGAACGGGTCGACCGGCGCGTCGGGGTCGAGCGCGACCTCGGCGAGGAGGTCGTCGCCGCTGCGCCAGGCGGCGCGCAGCGCCTGGAACGTCGGCCCGTACCGGTAGCCCTGCTCGGTGAGGTGCGGGTAGAGGGTGTCCAGCGGGATCGGTTCGGCGTCGGCGGGTGGCCAGGCGCCGCCGGCGGTGCCGGTGACCGGTCGGGTGGGGGCGAGCAGGCCGGTGGCGTGGCGCTGCCAGGTCCGGCCGGTGCCCGGGGCGTCGCCGCCGTCGTCGAGGTGGGAGTGGACGGAGACCGGCCGGCATCCGTCGTCGTCGGCGGCGCCGACGCGGATCCGTAGGTCGACGCCGCCGGTCGGCGGGACGACCACCGGTGCTTCCAGGACCAGTTCGGTGACGTGGGCGGTGTCCAGGGCGCGTCCGCTCCAGGACGCCATCTCGACCAGGGCGGTGCCGGGGAGCAGGACGGTGCCGAGCACGGCGTGGTCGGCGAGCCAGGGATGGGTGGTCAGGGAGATCCGGCCGGTGACCAGCAGGCCGTCGTCGCCGGGCAGGTCGGCGGCGGCGTGCAGCAGCGGGTGGTCGACGGCGTCGAGTCCGGCGGCCGGCAGGCCGGCCGGTCCGGTGCCGCCGCGCGACAGCCAGTAGCGGTCCCGCCCGAACGGGTAGGTGGGCAGGTCGACCACGGCGGCCGGCGTGAGCACGGCAGTCAGGTCGACGGGCAGGCCGATGGTGTGGGCGGTGGCGAGGCTGGTCAACAGCCGCGTCGGATCGTCGTCACCACGCCGCAACGTCGACAGCGCGTGGCCGGTGGTGTCGGTGTCGTCGAGGATCGCCGTCACCGGCAGCGTGAGCACCGGATGCGCGGACACCTCCACGAACGTGCTGTGCCCGGCCGCGACCGCCGTGCGCACCGCCTGCTCGAACCGGACGGGTTGGCGCAGGTTGGTGTACCAGTAGTCGGCGTCCATGCCCTGCGGGTCGGCCCACTCCCCCGTCACCGACGACACCATCCGAATGTGCCCCGGCTGCGGTGACAAGCCCGCGAGGTCGGTGAGCATCCGCTCGCGGATCTGCTCCACGGCCGGGTTGTGCGAGGCGTAGTCGAACGGCACCGGCTTCGCCCGCACCCCCTCGGCGACCCACGACTCCCGCAGATCAGCCAGGGTGTCCGGCGGACCGGACACCACCACATGCCCCGGCCCGTTGAGCACCGCCACCACCGTGCCCGACACACCCTCGATCCGCGCGGCAACCTCCGCCTCAGGCAGATCCACCGCGAGCATCCCGCCCGAACCGGCCAACGTGGCAAGCGCCCTGGCCCGCAGGATCACCGCCCGCGCCGCGTCGTCCAGGGACAACACCCCCGCCACGCACGCGGCGGCCATCTCCCCCTGCGAATGCCCGACCACCACACCCGGCTGCACACCGGCGGCCCGCCACACCTCCGCCAGACACACACCCACCGCGAACAACACCGGTTGCAGGATCTCCACCCGGCCCAACCAGGCATCGTCGTCGCCGGTCAACACCGACACCAGGTCCACGTCCAGATACGGCGCGAACGCCCGCTGACACTCGGCAAGACGCGTGTCGAACGGCGCGCACCGGCCCACCAGACCCGCCGCCATCCGCACCGACTGACCACCCTGACCCGGGAACACGAACACCGGACCCGGCCCGTGGACGCCCGCCGTCCCGGTGACCAGGGCGGAGGACGGCAGGCCGGACGCGAGGGCGTCCAGGCCGGCCAGCAGGTCGTCGCGGTTCGTACCGACGACGGCGGCGCGCTGGTCGAGCGCGGCGCGGGTGGTGGCGAGTGACCAGGCCACGGCGGCCGGGTCGTGGTCCGGGTGTTCGCGGATGTGCCGGGCGAGCCGCTGCGCCTGCTGCGCGAGCGCGGTGGCGGAGCGGGCGGACAGTGGCCAGAGCGCCGCGTCGGTCCGCACCAGCCCTTCCGTCGGCGCGGGCGTGGCGTCCACCGGCTCGGCGGGCTGCTCGACGATGACGTGGGCGTTGGTGCCGGAGATGCCGAACGACGACACCGCCGCCCGACGCGGCCGGTCCACCACCGGCCACGGACGGGCCTCGGTCACCAGCTCCACCGACCCCGCCGACCAGTCGATGTGCGGCGACGGCGCGTCCACGTGCAGCGTGGCCGGCACGGTCGCGTGGCGCATCGCCTCGATCATCTTGATCACGCCGGCGACGCCGGCGGCGGCCTGTGCGTGGCCCATGTTCGACTTGATCGAGCCGAGCAGCAGGGGCGTGTCGCGGTCCTGCCCGTACGTGGCGAGCAGCGCCTGCGCCTCGATCGGGTCACCCAACGTGGTGCCGGTGCCGTGCGCCTCCACCACGTCCACGTCCGAGGTGGACAGCCCCGCGTCGGCCAACGCCGCCCGGATCACCCGCTGCTGCGACGGCCCGTTCGGCGCGGTCAGCCCGTTGGACGCGCCGTCGGAGTTGACCGCGCTGCCGCGGACCAGCGCCAGCACCCGGTGGCCGTGGCGGCGGGCGTCGGAGAGCCGTTCCACCAGCAGCATGCCGACGCCCTCGGACCAGCCGGTGCCGTCGGCGGCGGCGGCGAAGGACTTGCACCGCCCGTCGGCGGCGAGGCCGCCCTGCCGGGAGAACTCGGCGAACGTGTCCGGGGTGGCCATCACCGCGACGCCGCCGGCGAGCGCCAGGTCGCACTCGCCGCGGCGCAGCGACTCGCCGGCCAGGTGCAGCGTGACCAGCGACGACGAGCAGGCCGTGTCGACGGTGACCGCCGGGCCTTCCAGCCCGAGCGTGTACGCGACCCGGCCGGAGATGACGCTGTGCGCCCCGCCGGTCATCAGGTAGCCCTCGGTGCCCTCCGGCACCTCGGTCAGCCCGGTCCCGTATCCGGAGGTGGAGGCGCCGACGAACACGCCGGTGCGGCTGCCGGCCAGGCCGGTCGGGTCGACGCCGGCCCGTTCCAGCACCTCCCAGGCGGCTTCGAGGGTCAGCCGCTGCTGCGGGTCCATCGCGAGGGCCTCGCGGGGCGAGATACCGAAGAACGCTGGGTCGAAGCCGGTGGCCTCGGGCAGGAAGCCGCCGGCCGGCGTGTAGCCGCTGTCCGGCGCGGGCACGGCCCAGCCCCGGTCGGCGGGGAACCCGCCGATCGCGTCGACGCCGTCGGCGACCAGACGCCACAGCTCCGCCGGGCCGCTGACCCCGCCCGGGTAGCGGCAGGCCATCCCGACCACCGCGATCGGCTCGTCGGTGTCGGCGGCGCGGGTCGGACCGGCGGACGCGGCGGGCGCGGCGCCGAAGGCGGTCTCCCGCAGGTGTCGGGCCAGTTCGGCCGGGGTGGGGTGGTCGAAGACGAGGGTGGACGGCAGCCGCAGCCCGGTGGCCTCGTTCAGTCGGGTGCGCAGGTCCACCGCGGTGAGCGAGTCGAAGCCGAGGTCCTTGAACGGTCGGCCGCGCAGGTCGTCGGCGGTGGCGTGGCCGAGGACGCGGGCGGTCTGCTCGTCGACGATGCGCAGCAGTTCCCGTTCCTGCTCCGCCTCGGGTCGGTCGGCCAGGTGGCGTAGCGGCTCGGCGACGCCGGCCGGCGCGGCGGCGTCCCGGGCCGCCTCGTCCTCGGCGAGCGCCCGCACCTGCGGCAGGTCGGACAGCAGCGGGCTGGGCCGGGTGAGCGTGAACGCCGGGTGGAAGCGACTCCAGTCGACGTCGGCGACGGTGACGCCGGGGGTGGGTCGGTCCATCGCCCGGTCCAGCGCGAGCAGGGCCCGCCGGGGGTCGATGGTGGGCAGTCCCATCCGGTGCAACTGTTCGGTGGCGGCGTTCTTCGCGGCCATGCCGTCGGCGCCACCCCAGGCGGTCCAGGCGACGGCGGTGGCGGCCAGGCCCCGGTCGCGGCGGTGCACCGCGAGCGCGTCGAGCAGCGAGTTGCCGGCGCCGTACGCGCACTGCCCGGCGCTGCCCCAGGTGCCGGAGACGGAGGAGAAGAGCAGGAACGCGGTCAACGGCCGGTCGGCGAGGCACTCGTCGAGGTGCAGCGCGCCGAGCACCTTGCCGGCGACCACGTGGGCGAACTCGTCGAGGGTGGTGCCGGTCAGCGGGGTGAGCTGGTCGGTGCCGGCCGCGTGCACCACGGCGGTCAGGTCGGGCAGCGAGTCCAGCAGCGCGGCGACGGCCGTACGGTCGGTCATGTCGCAGGCGGCGGCGGTGACCCGCCCGTCGGCGCCGTGCTCGTCGAGCAGCGGGGCCAGGCCGGGGGTGTCGGCGCCGCGCCGGCCGGCGAGCACGACCCGGCGGGCACCCCGGTCGAGCAGCCAGCGGGTGACGTGGCCGCCGAGCGCGCCGGTGCCGCCGGTGACCAGCACGGTGGCGGCGGCCCACCGGTCGCCGGCCGGCTGCTCGGGTGCGGCGGCCGGGCCGAGCCGGCGGCCGAAGACACCGCCGGCGCGGACGGCCACCTGGTCCTCGCCGCTGCCGCCGGTGAGGATCGCGGCGAGGCGGCGCCGGCCGGCGTCATCGGGGGTCTCCGGCAGGTCGACCAGGCCGCCCCACCGGTGCGGCTGTTCCACGGCGGCGGCGCGGCCGAGGCCCCAGACCAGGTTCTGCACCGGGTGGGTGAGCCGGTCGGCCGGACCGGCCTTGACCGCGCCGCTGGTCAGGCACCAGACGGGCGCGTCGAGGTCGAGGTCGGTGAGGGCCTGGAGCAGCACCAGCGTGGTGGCGGCGGCGACGCTGACGCCGGGGTGGGCGGGCAGCAGCCGGTCCAGCCCGGCGACCAGGTGCAGCACCCCGGCGACCGGCGCGTCGCCGATCGCTTCCCGCAGCCGGTCGGCGAGCGCCGCCCGGTCCAGGTCGTCGGCGCCGAGGCGCAGCACCGCCGCGTCGTCGACGAGTCCGGGCAGGTCGTCCGCCCAGCCGCGCTCCTCGGGGTCGGTGGGCAGCAGCACCAGCCAGCGGCCCGCCGGCCGGTCACCCTCCGGGACGGCGACCGGTTGCCACCGCACCTGGTACGTCCAGCCGTCCACCACGGACCGGTCGTGCCGGCCGCGTCGCCAGGCGGAGAGCACCGGCAGCGCCGGCAGCAGCGTGTCCACCGCGCCGAGCTGGTCGCGCAGGGCGTCGACGTCGGTCCGTTCCACCGCGGCCCAGAACTCGGCGTCCGCGCCGGTCTGCTCACCGGCGGGGGCGGGAGGAGGCGGCTCGGGCCAGAACCGCTGCCGGTGGAACGCGTACCCGGGCAGCCGGACCCGGCGCGGGTCGGCGCCGGCGAACAGCTCCCGCCAGCCGACGGTGACGCCGGCGACGTGCAGCTCGGCCAGCGCGGTGAGCAGCGCGGCGGGTTCCGGCCGGTCCCGCCGCAGCAGCGCCACCGCGCTGACGTCCGGGCCGGCCACGTCGCGGGTCAGCGCGGTGAGCACGCCGCTCGGCCCGACCTCCAGGAACGTGCCGGCGCCGAGCGCGCGCAGCCGGGTGACGCCGTCGGCGAAGCGGACCGCCTCCCGGACGTGCCGCACCCAGTGGTCGGTGGTGCGGATGCCCTCCGGGTCGACCAGCTCGCCGGTCAGGTTCGACACGATCGGCAGGGTCGGCGCGCGCAGCTCCAGCCGCTGCACCACGGCGGCGAACTCGGCGAGCATCGGCTCCATCAGCGGGCTGTGGAACGCGTGGCTCACGGCGAGCCGCTTCGTGCGTACCCCCTGCTCCGCGCAGCGGCGCTCGACCTCCGCGACGGCCGCCTCGGCGCCGGAGACCACGACGGCGGCGGGCCCGTTGACGGCGGCGACGCCGATCGGCCCGGCGACGTCGGTGAGCAGCGCGTCGACGTCGGCGGGCGGCGCGGTGACGGAGAGCATGGCGCCGCCGGCCGGCAGCTCGTGCATGAGCCGTCCGCGCGCGACGACCAGCGTGGCGGCGTCGGCGAGCGACAACACGCCGGCCACGTGCGCGGCGACCACCTCGCCGATCGAGTGCCCGGCCAGCAGCTGCGGGCGGACGCCCCAGGACGCGAGCAGCCGGACCAGGGCCACCTCGACGGCGAACAGCGCGGGTTGGGTCCACCGGGTCAGGTCGAGCAGCGCCGCGTCCTCGGTGCCGGGTTCGGCGGCGAGGATCGGCCCGAGCGGGCGGGGCAGGTGCCGGTCGAGTTCGGCGCACACCTCGGCGAGCGCGTCGGCGTAGGCCGGGAACGCGGCGGCCAGTTCGCGGCCCATCCCGGGCCGCTGCGCGCCCTGGCCGCTGAACAGGAACGCCAACTGCCCGCCGCGCGGGCCGCCGGCGACCAGGCCGGGGGCGGTCCCGCCGGCGGCGAGGGTACGCAGGTGGTCGCGGAGCGCGGCGCGGTCCGGGGCGAGGATCACGGCCCGGTGGTCCAGCGCGCCCCGGGTGGTGACCGACGACCAACCGATGTCGGTCAGTGGCACGTCCGGGCCGGCGTCGGCGTCGGCGTCGGCGTCGGCGTCGAGCCAGTCGGCCCAGCGGGCGCCCTGGGCGGCCAGGCCGGCGGCGTCGCGCGCGGAGACGAGCACCGGCACCAGGCCGGCGGCCGTCACCGGCGCCGGACCGGTCGGCGCGACGGCGGTCGGGGACGGGCCGTCCCCGGCGACCGCCGCGTCCGGGGCGGACGACGGGGCCGAGGCGGACGACGGGGCCGAGGCGGACGACGGGGGCGGGGCCTCCTCGACGATGACGTGGGCGTTGGTGCCGCTCATGCCGAACGAGGACACCCCGGCGCGGCGGGGCTGCTCGCCCGGCGGCCAGGGCAGCGCCTCGGTCAGCACCGACACCGCGCCCGCGGTCCAGTCGACGTGCGGGGTGGGCGCGTCGACGTGCAGCGTGGCCGGGAGCCGGCCGTGACGCAGCGCCATCACCATCTTGATCACGCCGGCGACACCGGCGGCGGCCTGGGTGTGGCCGATGTTCGACTTCACCGACCCGAGCCGCAGCGGCCGGTCCGCGGGCCGCCCCTGCCCGTACGTGGCGAGCAGCGCGGTCGCCTCGATCGGGTCGCCGAGACTGGTGCCGGTGCCGTGCGCCTCCACCGCGTCGACCTGCTCCGGGGCGAGCCGGGCGCTGGCCAGCGCCTGGAGCACCACCCGCTGCTGGGAGGGGCCGTTGGGGGCGGTGAGCCCGTTGGACGCGCCGTCCTGGTTGACCGCGCTGCCCCGGATCACCGCGAGCACCGGGTAGCCGTGGCGCTGGGCGTCGGAGAGCCGGGCCAGCAGCAGCACGCCCACGCCCTCGCCCCAGGCGGTGCCGTCGGCGGCGGCGGCGAACGCCTTGACCCGCCCGTCGGCGGCGAGCCCGCGCTGGCGGCTGAACCCGACGAACGCGGCCGGGGTGGACATGACGGTGGCGCCGCCGGCCAGCGCGAGCGTGCACTCCCCCTGCCGCAGCGCCTGGCCGGCGAGGTGCAGCGCGACCAGCGACGACGAGCAGGCGGTGTCGACCGAGACGGCGGGTCCCTCGATGCCCAGCACGTAGGAGATCCGCCCGGAGACGACGCTGGCGGCGGTGCCGGTCAGCACGTACCCCTCGACGCCGGGCGGGGGCGTCTGGAGCAGCGCCGCGTAGTCCTGGCCGGTGGTGCTGGCGAACACGCCGACCTGGTGCCCGCGCAGCGCCGTCGGGTCGATGCCGGCGTGCTCGAACGCCTCCCAGGACGTCTCCAGCAGCAACCGCTGCTGCGGGTCCATGCCGAGCGCCTCACGGGGCGAGATGCCGAAGAAACCGCTGTCGAACTCGGTGGCCGAGTCGAGGAAGCCGCCCTCGCCGACGTACGAGGTGCCGGGATGGTCGGGGTCGGGGTGGATCAGCCGGTCCAGGTCCCAGCCCCGGTCGGCGGGAAAGGCCGAGACGGCGTCGGCGCCGGAGTCGACCAGCCGCCACAGGTCCTCCGGTGACCGCACCCCGCCGGGGAACCGGCAGCCGATGCCGACGACGGCGATCGGCTCCCGTTGCGCGGCCTCCAACTCGCCGAGCTTGCGCCGGGTCTGGTGGAGGTCGGCGGTCATCCATTTCAGGTATTCCCGGAGGGTGTCCTCAGTCGCCATCAGCGCCACCTTTTCGGGCCGGAGAAACAGGCGACCCAATACCGTTCGGCGTGACCATGAATTGCACTGTCCCGCGCCCACCAGGTCTCACTTACGGTGAGGAAGGTAATTGTCCGCGGAGGCGGGTCACAACCCCTACGACGCCCCTAGGGCCGCCCCTAGCAGGGACGTCGTCGCGAGGTGCCCAGGCTGGGCGGGGGCGCCCGGGTCGGCGGCCCGGCGGGACCGGTGGCGGCAGCGTCCACAAAGCCGCCGCGACCGATCCGCCGTACCCACTCCACAATGGCGACGGAATCGCTCAGGATTCGCCGCCAGGGCCACCCAACTCGCGGTGGATGAAATCGAACAGTTCGGCGTCGCTGGCCCCGTCGAGCGTGCGGGTCACCGGCGCCTCCTGCGGCGCGGACCGGTCGTCGCCCCAGCGGGCGAGGAACGCCTGCATCTGCACCAGCAGTTTCCGCCGGGTCAGCTCGTCCGGCGCGCCGGCGGCGAACAGCCCGTCCACCTTCTCCAGTTCGGCGAGCAGGCCGGTGGTGGCGGCGGCGCCGTCGGGCGCCAGCAGCGTACGCAGGTGCCGGGCGAGCGCCAGCGGGGTCGGGTAGTCGAACACCACGCTCGCCGGCAGCGTGGCCCCGGTGGCGGCCCGGAGCCGGTTGCGCAGCGCCACGGCGGTCATCGAGTCGAAGCCGACCTCGCGGAACGCCCGGGCGGGGCCGAGGTCGGTGGTGTCCGGGAGGCCGAGCACCGACGCGGCCTGCCCGGCGACGAGGTCGACCAGGATCGTGTCCCGCTCCGCGTCGCCGAGCGGGCGCAGTCGTTCCCGCAGCGCGGTCGCGGCGGCGTCGTCGGTGGGCTGGTCGGCGTGCAGGCCGCGCAGCGCCTCCCGGGCCTCCGGCAGGTCGCCGAAGAGCGGCCGGTCGCGGACCGCGGCCACGGCCGGCACGAACCGGTCCCAGCGGACGTCGGCGACGACCAGCCGGGCGCCGTCCGCGACGGCCCGCCGCAGCGCGGCGACGGCCAGTTCGGGATCCATGCCGGGTAGCCCACCCCGGCTCAGCTGCGCCAGGTCGGTGTCGGTGAGGCCGTCGGCCCAGGGGCCGAACGCGACCGAGGTGACCGGCAGCCCGGCCCGCCGCCACCCGGCGGCGAGCACCTGGAGCAGGGCGTCGCCGGCCGCCTGCCCGCAGCGCCCGCCGGAGCCCCACACCCCGGAGGTGGAGGAGCAGACCACGAGCGCGCCGAGCGTCCGCTGTTCCACCTCGTCGGCGTACCGGGGCAGGTCGCCGACGGTGGCGAGCAGGTCGGCGGCCAGGTCGGCGAGGGTGAGGTCGGCCAGCGGCACGGTGCCGGTGTCGGCGGGCACGTGCACCAGCCCGGTGACCGGGCGTCCGTCGGCGGCGAGCTGCGCCATCCGGTCGGTCAGCTTCCCGCCGGCCGGCTCGTCCAGCGGCACCACGGTGGCGCCGGCCCGGTCGAGCCAGGCGGTGGTGTGCCGGGCGACCGGTCCGGTCCCGCCGCTGAGCAGGACGCTGCCGCGTGGCGTCCAGCCGCCGTCCGTACCCCCGGTCGGGTCGGTGGCGCGGACCAGGCGGCGCACGAGCGGCCCGGCCGCGCGCACGGCGACCTGGTCCTCGGCCTCCCGGTTGGTCAGCGTGGCGAGCAGCGCGGCGGCGGACTCGGCGGTCACCGTGCCGGGCAGGTCGACCAGACCGCCGACGTGCCGGGGGTGTTCCAGCCCGGCGGCCAGCCCGAGACCCCAGGTGGTGGCCTGCCACGGCCGGGTGGCCGGTTCGTCGTCGGTGGCGACCGCGCCGGTGGTGGCGAGCCACAGCGGCGCGCCGCCGTCGCGGGCGGTGTGCGCCTGCAGGAGCAGCAGGTTCGCCGCGAGCCCGGCCGGCAGGGCATCCCGCTCGGGGTGGGGCGCCTCGTCGAGCGCGAGCAGTGACAGCAGGCCGGTGGGCCGGTGTTCGGTTTCGGCCCGGGCCAGGTCGGCGGCGAGGCCGTCGCGGTCCACGGTGGCCGGGTCGACGGTGAGCAGCCGCACGTCGGCGCCGCCGGCCCGCAGCGCCTCGGCGACCGTGGCGGCGGTCTCGCGGGGCGGGGCGACCAGCAGCCAGCGGCCCGGTTCCCCGCCGGTGAGCGGGCGGGGCTGCCAGGCGACCCGGTAGCGCCAGCCGGCCAGCACGCCGTCCTGACGCCGCCGGCGACGCCACGTGTCGAGCTGCGGCAGCAGGTCGCGCAGCGGCTGTCCGGTGTCGATGCCGAGACGGTCGAGGTCGCCGTCGGTGACCGCCCGCCAGAACTCGCCGTCGTCCGGCCCGGCGGCGCCGCCGATGGGCGTGGTCAGGGTGGGCCAGTAGCGCTGCGGCCGGAACGGGTAGGTGGGCAGCTCGGGCAGGTCGCGGGCGGCGGGTCGGGGGCCGGCGAGCAGCGCCGGCCAGTGCAGGTCCCGGCCGGTCGCGTACCAGGCGGCGACCGCGGTGAGCAGGGTGGTGACCTCCGGTACGCCGGCGCGCAGCGTGGCCACGGCGGTGGCGTCGTCGGGGAGCAGGTCGGCGTTCATCGGGGTCAGCACGGCGGCCGGCCCGATCTCCAGGAACGTGTCCGCGCCGGCCGCGCGCAGCGCGGTGATCCCGTCGGCGTAGCGGACCGCCTCGCGGACGTGGCGCACCCAGTAGTCGGGGGTGCGCAGGTCGTCACCGTCGGCGAGCGCGCCGGTCACGTTCGACACCACCGGCAGCAGCGGCGCGGCGAACGTCAACCCGTCCAGCACACTGCGGAAGTCGGCCAGCATCGGCTCCATCAGCGGGCTGTGGAACGCGTGCGACACGGTCAGACGGCGGACCCGGACCCCCCGGTCGCGCCAGACCCGCTCGATCTCCGCCAGGGCGTCCCCGGCGCCGGAGACCACCACCGACGACGGCCCGTTGACCGCGGCGATCCCGACGTCGGCCCGGCCGGCGAGGGACGCGGCCACGTCGGCCTCCGGGGCGGCCACGGCGAGCATCCCACCACCGGCCGGCAACGCCTGCATCAACCGGCCCCGCACGGCGACCAGCGCGCACGCGTCCGGCAGGGACAACACACCGGCCACGTACGCGGCGGTGATCTCCCCGACCGAGTGCCCACCGATCAGGTCCGGCACCACCCCGAACGACTCGACCAGCCGGAACAGGGCCACCTCGACCGCGAACAGGCCGGCCTGCGTGAACCACGTCTGATCCAACAGGTCACCGTCACCGAACAGCACCGGCTTGAGCGGCTGCGGCAGCAACGGATCCAGGTGCGCGCACACCTCGTCCAGGGCGGACGCGAACACCGGGAACGCCGCGTACAACTCGCGGCCCATCCCGGCGCGTTGCGCGCCCTGACCGGAGAAGAGGACGGCGGTGCCACCGGTGCCGGCCGACGCGGCGGACACGAGGGCGGGGTGGGGTTCACCGGCGGCGAGCGCGGCGAGCGCCTCCCGCCGCGTCGGCGGGTCGGCGGCGACCACCACGGCCCGGTGGGTCAGGTGCGCCCGGCCCTCGACCAGCGCCCAGGCGGTCGCGCCGGGGTCGGCGGCGGACAGCGGGTCGGTCGGGTCGGTGAGCCGGGCGGCCAGGCGGGCGGCCTGGTCCCGCAGGCCGGCGGCGGTGGCCGCGCTGACCGGCCACGGCAGCGCGACGTCCCGGGCCGGGCCGGCGAGATCCGGGCCGGTCGGGTCGGCCGGGGCCTCCTCCAGGATCACGTGGGCGTTGGTGCCGCTGATGCCGAACGACGAGACGCCGGCCCGGCGGGTACGCCCGTCGGCCGCCCAGGGGCGCGCCTCGGTGAGCAGCGCCAGCGGGCCGGCCGACCAGTCCACGTGCGGCGTGGGCGCGTCGACGTGCAGCGTCGCCGGGAGCGTGCCGTGGCGCAGCGCCAGCACCATCTTGATCAGGCTGGCCGCGCCCGCCGCCGCCTGCGTGTGGCCGAGGTTCGACTTGACCGAGCCGAGCCAGAGCGGCCGGTCCGTCGGGCGGTCCGGCCCGTACGCGGCGGCGAGCGCCTGGGCCTCGATCGGGTCGCCGAGCGTGGTGCCGGTGCCGTGCGCCTCGATCGCGTCGACGTCGGCCGGGGTGAGGCCGGCGTTGGCCAGGGCGGCCCGGATGACGCGTTGCTGGGCCGGTCCGTTCGGCGCGGTCAGGCCGTTGGACGCGCCGTCGGAGTTGACCGCGCTGCCGCGCACCACGGCGAGGATCCGCCGCCCGTCGCGTCGGGCGTCGGAGAGGCGTTGCAGCAGCAGGACACCGACGCCCTCGCCCCAGCCGGTGCCGTCCGCGGCGGCGGCGAACGCCTTGACCCGCCCGTCGGCGGCGAGTCCGCGCTGCCGGGAGAACTCCAGGAACGCGCCGGGTGTCGACATCACCGTGACGCCGCCCGCGAGGGCCAGGTCGCACTCGCCGGAGCGCAGCGCCTGCGCGGCCAGGTGCAGCGCGACCAGCGACGAGGAGCAGGCGGTGTCGACGGTGACGGCGGGGCCGTGCAGGCCGAACGCGTACGCCAGCCGGCCGGAGACGACGGACGCGCCGTTGCCGGTGGCCTGGTAGCCCTCGACCTCGGCGCGGGCGCCGAGCAGCAGGGTCGCGTAGTCCTGCCCGTTGGTGCCGACGAACACGCCGGTGGCCGAGCCGCGCAGCCGCTGCGGGTCGAGGCCGGCGGACTCGATCGCCTCCCAGGTGGTGTGCAGCAGCAGCCGTTGCTGCGGGTCCATGGCGAGCGCCTCGCGCGGGTTGATCCCGAAGAACGCGGCGTCGAAGCCGGCCACGTCGGCGAGGAAGCCGCCGCTGCGGGTGTAGCTGGTGCCGACGCGCTCCGGGTCGCTGTCGAAGAGCCCGTCGAGGTCCCACCCCCGGTCGGTGGGCATCGGGCCGACGGCGTCCACACCGTCGGCGAGCAGCCGCCACAGCTCCTGCGGGGAGGACACGCCGCCGGGGAACCGGCAGGCCATCGACACGATCGCGATGGGTTCGTCGGCGGCCGGCCGGGCCGACGCGTGGGCGGCCTCGACCGGCGCGTCCGCGCCGGCCACCATCGCGGTACGCAGGAAGCGCGCCAGCTCGGCCGCCGACGGGTGGTCGAAGACCACTGTGGAGGGCAGTGTCGTGCCGGTGGCCCGGCCGACCCGGTCCCGCAGCTGCACCGCGGCCAGCGAGTCGAAACCGAGGTCGCGGAACGCGCGGTCGGCCGGCACCTGGTCGGTGGAGGGGTGTCCGAGCACGGCGGCGGCCTCGGCGCGGACCAGGTCGAGCAGCAGCGTCTCCTGCCCGGCCGGCGGCAGCCCGGCGAGTCGGGCGCGGAAGCCGCCGTCGGTCGGCTCCGGCTGCCCGCCGTCGACCGCGACGGCCGGGGCGACCCGGTCGAACAGGTGGCTGGGGCGCGCCGCCGTGTACGCCGCGACGAACCGGGACCAGTCCACGTCGGCGATCACCGGGGCCGGTTCGGGAGCGTTGACCCATCGGCCCAACGCGGCGACGGCGGTGGTCGGCGGCAACGGGTCGAGCCCGCGGCGGCGCAGCCCGTCCGCCGTCTCCCCGGCGGCCATCCCGTCCTGCGCCCACGGGCCGTAGGCGAGCGCGGTGGCCGGCAGACCGGCCGCGCGGCGGGCGGCGACCAGCGCGTCGAGCAGGGCGTTGCCGGCGGCGTAGCCGGCCTGCCCGCCACCGCCCCAGACGCCGGCGACGGAGGAGAACACCACGAACGCGTCGAGGTCGCGGTCCTGACAGGCGGCGTCCAGGTGCATCGCGCCGAGCACCTTGCCGGAGAGGGTGCGGGCCAGGTCGGCGGTGGTCAGGTCGTGGGCGGCGGCCGGGTCGCCGGCGACGCCGGCGGCGTGCACGACGGCGGTCAGCGCGGGCAGGTCGTCCACCAGGTCGGTGACGGCGACCGGGTCGCTGACGTCGCAGGCGACCACCCGGACCGCGCCGATCGTGGCGGCGAGGTCGGCCGCGCCGGGGGCGTCCGGGCCGCGCCGCGACGCCAGCACCACCTCGTCGGCCCCGTTCGCCAGCAGCCAGCGCGCCACGTGCCGGCCGAGCGCGCCGGTGCCGCCGGTGACCAGCACGGTGCCCCGGGGCCGCCAGCCGGCGCCGGCCGGCGCCGTGGCCGGGAGGAGCCGCCGGGCGTAGACGCCGCTGCGGCGTACTGCCACCTGGTCGTGGGCGCCGTCGGCGAGCAGCGCGACGAGCGCGGCGCGGGTGGTCCGGTCGGCGCGGGCGGGCAGGTCGACCAGGCCGCCCCACCGGTTCGGGTGTTCCAGGGCGACGGCGCGGCCGAGGCCCCAGGCGGACACGGCCCGGACGTCGCCGCCCCGGTCGCCGGGGGCGACGGCCAGCGCGGCGCGGCTGAGCGCCCACACCCGGCCGGGCCGGCCGGTGTCGGTGAGCGCCTGCACGAGCGTGAGCAGCGCGGCGGTGCCGGCCGGGACCGCCGGCGCGCCGGGCAGCGGCCGGTCCTGCCGGGGCAGGACGCAGAGCACGCCGGTCCAGCCCTGGTCGTCGCCGAGGCGTCGGAGGCGCTCCGCCAGGTCGTTGCGGTCGGCGCCGGCCGCGATGGTGAGCGTGTCGACGGTGGCGCCGGCCTCGGTGAGTGTCCTCGGGACGCCGCCGTCGGCGCCGCCGCCGACGGTGGCGACCAGCCACCGGCCGGTCAGCCCGGCTGCGGCGGCGGGACGCACCGGCTCCCACCCGATCCGGTACGCCCCGCTGTCCGGTCCCCGGGTGCGGGCGCGGTGCCAGTCGGCGAGGACCGGCAGCGCGGAGCTGAGCGCGTCGGCGGCGGCGTCGTGGCCGAGGTGTGCGGCGAGCGCGGCGGGGTCGCCGCTCTCCACGGCAGCCCAGAACTCGGCGTCCGGCGCGGCCGGCGTGCGGGTGCTTGGCGCGGGCCAGTAGCGCTGGTGCTGGAAGGCGTAGGTGGGCAGGTCGACGCGGGTGGCGTCGGTGCCGGCGAACCAGGGCGTCCAGTCCACCGGCACGCCGTGGACGTGCAGGTCGGCCAGCCCGGCCAGCAGCGCGGCGCTCTCGTCCCGGTCCCGGCGTTGCACCGCGACCGCGAGCCCGTCTCCCTCGGCAAGGACCTCGGCGGTCAGCGCCGTGAGCACACTCTGCGGCCCGATCTCCAGGAACGTGTCCACCCCGGCGTCGCGCAGCGCGGTGATCCCGTCGGCGAAGCGGACCGCCTGGCGGACGTGCCGCACCCAGTAGTCCGGGTCGGTCAACTCCCCCGGCTCCGCGATCGCACCGGTCACGTTGGACACCACCGGCAGCAGCGGCGCGGCGAACGTCAACCCGTCCAGCACGCCGCGGAACTCGGCCAGCATCGGCTCCATCAGCGGACTGTGGAACGCGTGGCTGACGGTGAGCCGACGGACCCGGACGCCCCGGTCGCGCCAGGTGTGCTCCAGCGCGGTCAGCGCGTCGAGGTCACCGGAGACGGCCACCGACGACGGCCCGTTCACCGCCGCGATCCCGATGTCCGTCCGGCCGGCGATCATTCCGGCCACGTCGGACTCGGGCGCGGCGACCGCCAGCATCCCGCCGCCGGCCGGCAACGCCTGCATCAACCGACCCCGCGCCGCCACCAACGCACACGCGTCCGACAGCGACAACACCCCCGCCACGAACGCGGCCGTCACCTCACCGATCGAGTGCCCACCCACGAAGTCCGGCGTCACCCCGAACGCCTCGACCAGCCGGAACAGCGCCACCTCGACCGCGAACAACCCCGCCTGCGTGAACCACGTCTGGTGCAGCAGCTCGTCCTCGCCGAACAGCACCGGCTTGAGCGGCTGCGGCAGCAACGGATCCAGGTGCGCGCACACCTCGTCGAGGGCGGACGCGAACACCGGGAACGCCGCGGACAACTCCCGACCCATCCCCGCGCGCTGCGCGCCCTGACCGGAGAAGAGCACCGCGAGCGGGCCGCGCCGCACCGCGTCACCGGAGAGCACCGCGCCGGACGGCGTACCGGCGGCCAGCGCGCGCAGCGCGGTGAGCAGGTCGTCCCGGCCGGCGACGGCCAGCACGGCCCGCCGTTCCAGGGTGGCCCGGGTGGTCGCCGAGGACCAGGCCAGGTCCACCGGTCGGAGCGTGGCGTCACCGGCAAGGCGACGTGCCCACCGCTCGGCCTGGCCGGCCAGGGCCGCGTCGGTCCGCGCCGACAGCAGCACCGGCAGGTGGGCGCGGGCCGCGCCGGCGGTGGTGGCGGGCCGGTCCTGGCCGTCGGCGCGGGTGGGAAGCACGTCACCGTCGATCACCGTTTCGGCCGGGCCGGCGGTGGCGGGTGGCTGTTCGAGGACGACGTGGGCGTTGGTGCCGGAGATGCCGAACGACGACACCGCCGCCCGGCGGGGCCGGTCCCGGTCGGGCCAGGGCGTCGGGGCCGTGGCCAGGGTGACCGCGCCGGCGGTCCAGTCGATGTGCGGGGACGGCTCGTCCACGTGCAGCGTCGGCGGCACCAGGCCGTGCCGCATGGCCAGGACCATTTTGATCACCCCGGCGACGCCGGCGGCGGCCTGGGTGTGCCCGAGGTTCGACTTGATCGACCCCAGGAGCAGCGGCGTCTCGCGGTCCTGGCCGTAGGTGGCGAGCACTGCCTGCGCCTCGATCGGGTCACCGAGCGTGGTGCCGGTGCCGTGCGCCTCCACCGCGTCCACGTCGGACGGGTTCAGCCGCGCGTTGGCCAGGGCCTGCCGGATCACCCGCTGCTGCGACGGACCGTTCGGCGCGGTCAGCCCGTTGGACGCGCCGTCCTGGTTGACCGCCGTGCCCCGCACCACGGCGAGGATCCGGCGGCCCTCCCGCTGGGCGTCGGAGAGCCGCTGCACCAGCAGGACGCCGGTACCCTCGCCCCAGCCGGTGCCGTCGGCACCGGCGGCGAACGCCTTGACCCGCCCGTCGGCGGCGAGTCCGCGCTGCCGGGAGAACTCGATGAACGTGCCCGGCGTGGCCATCACCGTCACCCCACCGGCCAGGGCGAGGTCGCACTCGCCGGAGCGCAGCGCCTGCGCGGCCAGGTGCAGCGCCACCAGGGACGACGAGCAGGCGGTGTCCACGGTGACCGCCGGACCCTCCAACCCGAACGTGTACGCCAGCCGACCGGACAGCACGCTGCCCGAGGTCCCCACGCCGACGTACCCCTCGACCTCGGCCGACGACTCGACCAGCCGGGTCGCGTAGTCGTGGTACATCACCCCGGCGAACACGCCGGTGCGCGAGCCGCGCAGCGTCGCCGGGTCCAGGCCGGCGGACTCGAACGCCTCCCACGAGGTCTCCAACAGCAGCCGCTGCTGCGGGTCCATGGCGAGGGCCTCCCGCGGGCTGATGCCGAAGAAGCCGCTGTCGAAGTCGGCGGCGTCGTAGAGGAACCCGCCCTGCGTCGCGTACGAGGTGCCGCTGTGGTCCGGGTCCGGGTCGAACAGCGACTCCAGGTCCCAGCCCCGGTCGGCCGGGAACTCGGAGATCCCGTCCCCACCGGCGGCCAGCAACTCCCACAACTGCTCCGGGTTCGCCACCCCACCCGGATACCGGCAGGCCATGCCGACGATCGCGATCGGCTCGTCCAGCCCGGTGGTGGTGGCCGCCGTCGGGGTGGCCGCGTCCGGCCGGCCGCCGGCCAGTTCGGTCCACACCTGCGCGGCGAGCGCGGCCGGGGTGGGGTGGTCGAAGACGAGCGTGGACGGCAGTCGCAGCCCGGTCGCGGCGTTGACCCGGTTACGCAGGTCGACCGCGGTGAGCGAGTCGAAGCCCAGTTCCCGGAACGCCCGGTCGGCCGGCACCGCGTCCGCGCCACCGTGCCCGAGCACCTGCGCGACCAGACCCCGGACCAGCACGTCGACCTCGGCGCGGGCCTGGTCGTCGGTGAGCCGGGCCAGCCGGTCGGCCCAACCGCCGGTGCCGGCGAGCCGCCGGGTGGCGGCGGACCCGACGAGCGGGGCCAGCATCGACGGTACGGGAGCACCGGCCGCGCGCAGCGCGGTCAGGTCGATCACCGTGGGTACGAGGGCCGGTCGGTCGGCGGTGAGCGCGGCGTCGAACAGGGCCAGACCGACGTCGGTGCCCATCGGGGGCAGTCCGGCCCGCGTCGACCGCCGCCGTTCCTCCTCGCTGAGCGACGCCGCCATCCCGGCGGTGTCCCACATTCCCCACGCCAGGCTGACCGCCGGCAGACCCTCCTGCCGCCGATAGATCGCCAGCCCGTCCAGGAACGCGTTGCCCGCCGCATACGCCGCCTGCCCCGGCGAACCCAGCACCCCGGCGAGGGACGAGAACAGCACGAACAGGTCCAGGTCGAGGTCGAGGGTGGCCTCGTGCAGCCACCACCCCGCCGTCACCTTCGGGGCGAGCACCTTCGCGAGGCGATCCGGGGAGATGGCCGACAGCACACCGTCGTCGAGGACGCCGGCGGTGTGCACCACTCCGGCGAGCCGACCCGGAACCTCGGCGACCAGCCGGTGCACCTGGTCCCGGTCGGTGACGTCGCACGCCACCACCGACACCGCCGCACCCAACCCGGCCAACCGCTCGACCAGGACCTCCGCGCCCGGCGCGGCCGGGCCCTGCCGCGACACCAGCACCAGCGACCGCACCCCGTGCCCGGCCACCAGATGCTCGGCCACCAGCGCGCCCAGCGCCCCCGTGCCACCGGTCACCAGCACTGTGCCGGCGTCGCCGGCGACCGGCGCGACCGTGTCGCGGTCGGTCGTGGGAGTCTCATCGACCGGGTCACCGTCAGCGGCGTGCGCGCGCCCGACCGTCGCGTCCGCGCCCGCGGCGGCGACCGGCCCGAGTGCGGCGCGGGCCAGGTGCGGGGTCAGCGCGGCACCACCACGCAGCGCCACCTGGCCGCCGGTGGCAGGCAGGTCCCCCGCCACACCGGCAAGCACCGACAGCACGATGTCGTCGAGGTCCCGATCCACATCGGCCAGGACGATTCGGCCCGGATGCTCCGACTGCGCCGACCGCAACAGCCCCCACACCGCCGCACCGGCCAGATCCACCACCCGGTCGCCGTCCGAGGCCGCAATCGCGCCCCGGGTCACCACCACCAACCGCGAATCCGCCAACGGCTCGGCGGCCAACCACGCCTGCACCGTCGCCAGCACGTCCGAGGTGACTGTCCGAACCGCTTCCGGCGGCGTCACGTCGGACGGCGCGGTCACCGGCAGCACGAACAGCTCGGGCGCCCCGGCGGCGAGCACCGCCGGCACGTCCGGGTACGTCGGCAGCCCGTCGACGGGCGCGCCGAGCGCCGCCCAGTCGCCGATCCGCCCCGGGCGCGCCGGCGCGGGTTCCCAGCGCACCTCGTAGAGGGAGCGGGCGCCGGTCGCGGGCAGGCCGGTCATCTCCCGCAGGTGCAGCGCGTCCACCGACACGACGGGCGCGCCGGTCTCGTCGGCGGCGGCCAGCCGGACGGCGTCGCCGTCGCGGGTGAGCCGTACCCGGAGCACTGAAGCGCCGGCGGCGTGCACCTGGACGCCCTCGAACGTGAACGGGACGCGTGGTCCCCCGGTGCCGAGCGTGGGCAGCAGGCCGATCGGGTGCAGGGCGGCGTCCAGCAGCGCCGGGTGGATGCCGAACCGCGCCGCGTCGCCGGCCACGTCGTCCGGGAGGGCGATCTCCGCGTACGCCGCGTCCTCACCGGTCCAGGCCCGCCGTACGCCCCGGAACGCCGGCCCGTACGCCAGGCCGTGCGCGGCGAGCGTCGGGTACCAGTCGGTGAGGTCGACCTCGGTCAGCCCGGCGGGCGGCCAGGCGCCGACGGTGGGCTCGTCCGGCACCGACGGTTCGAGGATGCCGTCGGCGTGCCGGGTCCAGCCGGCGTCGGGGTCGTCCTCGGGTCGGGAGTGGACGGTGAGGGCGCGTCGGGTGCCGGCGCCGTCGACGCGTACCTGGAGGCGCAGCCGACCGGTGTCGGGCAGGACCACTGGCGTGGCGACGGTGAGGTCGCGCAGCCGGGGCACGCCGGCCTCGTCTCCGGCGCGGACGGCGATCTCGACGAGCGCGGCGCCGGGGAGCAGGGTGGTCCCGGCGACGGCGTGGTCGGCCAGCCAGGGGTGGGTGGCGAGGGAGAGTTGGCCGGTCAGGACGACCGTGCCGTCGCCGGCCAGCTCGACGGTGGCGCCGAGCAGGGGGTGCGCGGCGTCGCTCAGCCCGGCGCCGGAGACGTCGCCGGGGCGGTGGCGGGCGGTCTCCGGCCAGTAGCGCCGGTGCTGGAACGCGTACGTGGGCAGGTCGATCCGGGTGGGCGCGGGGCCGGTGAACCACGCCTCCCAGGAGACCGGGACGCCGTGCACGTGCAGCTGGGCCAGCGCGGTGAGCAGCGCGGGCGTCTCGGCGCGGTCGCGACGTTGCGCGGCCACGGCGAGCGCGGCGTCGTCGTCGGGCAGGATCTCGGCGGTCAGCGCGGTCAGCACGCTCTGCGGGCCGAGTTCCAGGAACGTGTCCGCGCCGGCCGCGCGCAGCGCGGTGATCCCGTCGGCGTAGCGGACCGCCTCGCGGACGTGGCGCACCCAGTAGTCGGGGGTGCGCAGGTCGTCACCGTCGGCCAGCGCACCCGTCACGTTCGACACCACCGGCAGCAGCGGCGCGGCGAACGTCAACCCCGCCAGCACGCCGCGGAAGTCGGCCAGCATCGGCTCCATCAGCGGACTGTGGAACGCGTGCGACACGGTCAGGCGGCGCACCCGCACGCCCGCGTCCCGCCACGTGCCGTCGAGCGCGGCCAGGGCGTCGAGGTCACCGGAGACGACCACCGAGGACGGCCCGTTCACCGCCGCGATCCCCACGTCCGCCCGGCCGGCGATCAGTCCGGCCACGTCGGCCTCCGGGGCGGCCACGGCGAGCATCCCGCCACCGGCCGGCAGCCCCTGCATGAGCCGGCCCCGCGCGGCGACCAGCGCGCACGCGTCCGGCAGCGACAGCACCCCCGCCACGTACGCGGCGGTGATCTCCCCGACCGAGTGCCCACCGATCAGGTCCGGCACCACCCCGAACGACTCGACCAGGCGGAACAACGCCACCTCGACCGCGAACAGGCCCGCCTGCGTGAACCGCGTCTGATCCAGCAGGTCTCCGGCGCCGAACAGCACCGGCTGCAGCGGCTGCGGCAGCAACGGATCCAGGTGACCGCACACCTCGTCGAGGGCGGACGCGAACACCGGGAACACCACGTACAACTCCCGGCCCATCCCGGCGCGCTGCGCGCCCTGCCCGGAGAAGAGGATCGCCAGCCGGCCGCGCGGCGTCGGGACGCCGCTGACGGCACCGCCGGACGGTTCGCCGGCGGCCAGCGCCCGCAGACCGGCCAGCAGGTCGTCCCGGTCGGCGGCGGGCACCACGGCCCGTCGCTCCAGCGCGGGTCGGGTGGTCACGGACGACCAGGCGACGTCGGCCGGTCGCCACGCCTCGTCGCCGGCGAGCCGGTCGGCCCACCGGTCGGCCTGGGCGGCCAGGGCCGCGTCGGTACGCGCCGACAGCAGCACCGGCACCACTCCCGGGCCGGCCGGCCGGTCGGCTGCCGCGTCGCCGGCGTCGGAGACAGGGGGCTGCTCCAGGATGACGTGGGCGTTGGTGCCGGAGATGCCGAACGACGACACCGCCGCCCGGCGGGGCCGGTCCCGGTCGGGCCAGGGCGTCGGGGCCGTGGCGAGGGTGACCGCCCCGGCGGTCCAGTCGATGTGCGGGGACGGCTCGTCGACGTGCAGGGTGGCGGGGACGATGCCGTGCCGCATGGCCAGGACCATCTTGATCACCCCGGCGACGCCGGCGGCGGCCTGCGTGTGGCCCAGGTTCGACTTCAGCGACCCGAGCAGCAGCGGCCGGCCGTCCGGCCGGTCCTGCCCGTACGTGGCCAGCAGCGCCTGCGCCTCGATCGGGTCACCGAGCGTGGTGCCGGTGCCGTGCGCCTCGACCGCGTCCACGTCGGCCGTGCCCAGCCGCGCGTTGGCCAGGGCCTGGCGGATGACCCGCTGCTGCGACGGACCGTTCGGCGCGGTCAGCCCGTTGGACGCGCCGTCGGAGTTCACCGCCGTGCCCCGCACCACCGCCAGGATCCGGCGGCCCTCCCGCCGGGCGTCGGAGAGCCGCTGCACCAGCAGGACGCCGACGCCCTCGGACCAGCCCGTCCCGTCGGCCGAGGCGGCGAAGGACCGGCACCGGCCGTCCGGGGACAGGCCACGCTGGCGGGAGAACTCGACGAACGTGCCGGGCGTCGCCATCACCGTCACGCCGCCGGCCAGGGCCAGGTCACACTCGCCCGACCGCAGGGCCTGCCCGGCGAGGTGCAGCGCCACCAGGGACGACGAGCAGGCGGTGTCCACGGTGACCGCCGGACCCTCCAACCCGAACGTGTACGCCACCCGGCCGGACAGCACGCTGGCGGAGGTGCCGGTACCGATGTAGCCCTCGGCGTCCGGCGGAAGGTCGGCCAGGCGGGAGGCGTAGTCGTGGTACATCACGCCGGCGAACACGCCGGTGCGGGAGCCGCGCAGGTTCGCCGGGTCCACGCCGGCGGACTCGAAGCTCTCCCAGGACGCCTCCAGCAGCAGCCGCTGCTGCGGGTCCATGGCGACCGCCTCGCGGGGCGAGATGCCGAAGAAGCCGCTGTCGAAGTCGGCGGCGCCGGTCAGGAAGCCGCCGTGCCGGGCGTACGAGGTGCCGGGGTGGTCGGGGTCCGGGTCGTAGAGCGCGTCGAGGTCCCAGCCCCGGTCGGCGGGGAACGCGGAGATCCCGTCCCGGCCGCCGGCCAGGAGCTGCCAGAGCTGCTCGGGGTTGTCGACGCCGCCGGGATAGCGGCAGGCCATGCCGACGATGGCGATGGGCTCGTCGGTGTCGGCCGCCCGCACGGCCGCGCGCCGGGCGGTGATCCGGCCGGAGACCAGTTCGAAGAGGTGCGCGGCGAGCGCGGCCGGGCTGGGGTGGTCGAAGACGAGCGTGGACGGCAGCCGCAGCCCGGTCGCGGCGTTGACCCGGTTACGCAGGTCGACGGCGGTCAGCGAGTCGAACCCGAGTTCCCGGAACGCCCGGTCGGCCGGCACCGCGTCCGCGCCACCGTGCCCGAGCACCTGCGCGACCAGCCCCCGGACCAGCACGTCGACCTCGGCGCGGGCCTCGTCCTCGGTGCGGCCGGCCAGCCGGTCGGCCCAGTCGCCGCCCGCGCGGACCTGCCGGCGGGTGGCGGTCGGGCCGGTGAGGGCGCGGAGCACCGTCGGGACCGGCCCGCCGTCGAGGGCGGCCCGCAGCGCCGGTACGTCGACGACGGCCGGCACGAGCGCCGGCCGTCCCTCGGCGAGGGCGGCGTCGAACAGGGCCAGCCCGACGTCGGTGCTCATCGCGGGCAGCCCGGACCGCGCCGAGCGTTGCCGCTCCCCCTCGCTCAGCGACGCCGCCATCCCCGCGGTGTCCCACATCCCCCACGCCAGCGACACCGCCGGCAGACCCTCCTGCCGCCGCGCAACCGCCAATGCGTCCAGGAACGCGTTGCCCGCCGCGTACGCCGCCTGACCGGGCGAACCCAGCACCCCGGCGAGGGACGAGAAGAGCACGAACAGGTCCAGGTCGAGGTCGCGGGTCGCCTCGTGCAGTGCCCATGCGGCCGTCACCTTCGGCGCGAGCACGCCCGCCAACCGCTGCGGAGAGATCGCCGACACCACACCGTCGTCCAGCACACCGGCGGTGTGCACCACCCCGGCCAACCGACCCGGCACCTCCGCGACCAGCCGAGACACCTGATCCCGATCGGTCACGTCGCACGCCACCACCGACACCGCCGCACCCAACCCGGCCAACCGCTCGACCAGGGCGTCCGCGCCCGACGCGGACGGGCCCTGCCGCGACACCAGCACCAGCGACCGCACCCCGTACCCGGTCACCAGATGCTCCGCCATCAGGGCACCCAACGCGCCGGTGCCGCCGGTCACCAGCACCGTGCCGTCACCGACACCGACACCGACGCCGGAGGCGGAGGCGACGGAGGCGGCGCGGACCAGGCGGGGCACGGACACCCGGCCGTCCCGGATCGCCACCTGGCCGCCGGCCGGGTCGGCGGTGACGCGGGCGAGCAGCGCCAGGGTGTGCGCGTCCGGCTCCCGGTCGAGGTCGGCCAGCACGATCCGGCCCGGGTGCTCGGACTGCGCCGCGCGCAGCAGACCCCACGCCGCCGCGCCGGCCAGGTCGGTCACCGGGTCACCGTCGCCGGTGGACACGGCGCCCCGGCTCAGGACGACCAGTGCGGTCTCCGCGAGCGGGTCGGCGGCCAGCCAGGACCGCACGGTGGCGAGCACGTCGGTGGTGACCGCGCGGACCGCGTCCGGGGTGGGCAGGTCGGTGGCGGGCAGCGGCAGGACGAGGACGCGCGGCGGCGTCCGGCCCGCATCGACGGCCTCGACCAGCGCCGCCACGCCGGGGTACGCGGGCAGCCCGGTCGGGCCGTCGCCGGTCAGCGCCGCCCAGTCGGACGGCGCCTCGGCCGGCGTGACGTCCTCCGGCTGCCAGCTCAGCGCGTACAGGGACCGGGCGGCGACGCCGGGGACGACCGCGCCGGTCAGCTCCCGCAGCACCAGCGCGTCGACGGAGACCACCGGCGCGCCGGAGGAATCCACGGCGACCAGCCGGACGGCGTCGCCGGCGCGGGTGAGCCGGACCCGCAGGACGCGGGCGCCGGCGGCGTGCACCTGAAGTCCGTCGAGGGTGAACGGCACGCGCGGGCCGTCGCCGGGGAGCACCAGCCCGGCCGGGTGCAGGGCGGCGTCCAGCAGAGCCGGATGGACCCCGAACCGGGCCGCCTCCCCGGCGGTGTCGTCCGGAAGCGCGACCTCGGCGTACGCCTCGCCGTCGCCGGTCCAGAGCCGGCGCAGGCCCTGGAAGGCCGGCCCGTAGGTGAGGCCGTGCCCGGAGAGGGTCGGATACCAGTCGGTCAGGTCCACCTCGGTGAGCCCGGCGGGTGGCCAGGCGAGGGTGGGCTCGTCCGGCCAGGGCGGGTCGAGGACGCCCTCGGCGTGCGCGGTCCAGTCGGTGTCGCCGTCGGGCTGGGAGTGGATGGCGACCGGACGGCCGCCGGTGCCGTCGGGTGCGCCGACGCGTACCTGCACCCGCACCGCGCCGGTCTCGGGCAGCACCAGCGGCGCGGCGAACGTGAGATCGCGGATGCGGGGGGCGCCGACCTCGTCGCCGGCGCGGACGGCCAGCTCGGCGAGCGCGGTGCCGGGCAGGAGCACGGCGCCGGCCACCACGTGGTCGGCGAGCCACGGGTGGGTGGCAAGCGACAGCCGGCCGGTGAGCAGGACCATCTCGGCGCCGGCGACGGCGACGGCCGCGCCGAGCAGCGGGTGGCCGACGTCGCCGAGCCCGGCGCCGCTGACGTCGCCGGGACGGATCCGGCCGGTGGGCAGCCAGTACCGCTGGTGCTGGAACGCGTAGGTGGGCAGGTCGACCCGGGTCGGCTCGGCGCCGGTGAACCAGGGCCGCCAGTCGACCGGCACGCCGTGCACGTGCAGGTCGGCCAGCGCGCCCAGCAACGCGGCTGTCTCGTCCCGGTCGCGACGCTGGGCGGCGACCGCGAGCGCGTCGGGCAGGATCTCGGCGGTCAGCGCCGTGAGCACGCTCCGCGGGCCGATCTCCAGGAACGTGTCCACCCCGGAGTCGCGCAGCGCCGCGACGCCGTCGGCGAAACGGACCGCCTGCCGGACGTGCCGCACCCAGTAGTCGGGGTCGGTCAGCTCCGCCGGGTCCGCGATCGCACCGGTCACGTTGGACACCACCGGCAGCAGCGGCGCGGAGAAGCCCAGCCCGTCCAGGACGGCGCGGAACTCGGCCAGCATGGGCTCCATCAGCGGGCTGTGGAACGCGTGCGACACGGTCAGCGCGCGGGTCCGGACGCCGCGTTCGTGCCACCGCCGCGCGATCCCGTCGAGCGCGTCGACCGGTCCGGAGACCACGACGGAGGACGGGCCGTTGACGGCGGCGACACCCAGGCCGGGCACGCCGTCGAGCGACGCCAGCACGTCCGCCTCACCGGCGGCGACCGCCAGCATCCCGCCGCCGGTCGGCAACGCCTGCATGAGCCGGCCCCGCGCGGCGACCAGCGTGCACGCGTCGGGCAGCGACAGCACGCCGGCCAGGTACGCGGCGGTGACCTCCCCGATCGAGTGCCCGCCGACGGCGTCCGGGGTCACCCCGAACGACTCGACCAGGCGGAACAGCGCCACCTCGACCGCGAACAGTCCCGCTTGCGTGAACCGCGTCTGGTCCAGCAGATCGTCCTCGCCGAACAGCACCGGCTTCAGCGGCTGCGGCAGCAGCGGATCCAGGTGTGCGCACACCTCGTCGAGCGCGGCGGCGAACACGGGGAACGCCGCGTACAGGTCACGGCCCATGCCGGCGCGCTGCGCGCCCTGACCGGAGAAGAGGACGGCCAGCCGGCCGCGCGGGGTGCGCGTACCGGTGGGGGTGCCGGCGGCCGGTGCGCCGGCGGCCAGCGCCCGCAGCCCGGCCAGCAGTTCGTCGTGGTCGCCGGCGGCGACGACGGCGCGGTGGTCCAGGACGGTGCGGCCGGTCACCGAGGACCAGCCGACGTCGACCGGGCGGGCCGTGTCGTCGCCGGCGAGCCGGCGGGCCCAGCGGTCGGCCTGCGCGGCGAGCGCGGCGTCGGAGCGGGCGGAGAGCAGCACCGGCGTGAGCGCGCGCGGCGTCGGGCCGGCGGCGCGGGCCGGTTCGGCGGGCGGCGCCTCGATGACCACGTGGGCGTTGGTGCCGCTGACCCCGAACGAGGAGACGGCGGCGCGGCGGGGCCGGTCCGACGCCGGCCAGGGCCGCGCCTCGGTCAGCAGCTCGACCGCGCCGGCGGTCCAGTCGATGTGCGGGGACGGCGCGTCCACGTGCAGGGTCGCCGGGGCGACGCCGTGCCGCATGGCGAGGATCATCTTGATGATGCCGGCGACGCCGGCGGCGGCCTGGGTGTGGCCCAGGTTCGACTTCACCGACCCGAGCAGCAGCGGCCGGTCCGCCGGGCGGTCCTGCCCGTACGTCGCGAGCAGCGCCTGGGCCTCGATCGGGTCGCCGAGCGTGGTGCCGGTGCCGTGCGCCTCCACCACGTCCACGTCGGCGGTGCCCAGCCGGGCGTTGGCGAGGGCCTGCCGGATGACCCGCTGCTGGGAGGGGCCGTTGGGGGCGGTCAGGCCGTTGGACGCGCCGTCGGAGTTGACGGCGGTGCCGGCGACCACGGCGAGGATGCGCCGGCCGTCGCGGCGGGCGTCGGAGAGCCGCTGCACCAACAGCACACCGACGCCCTCGGCCCAGCCCGTGCCGTCGGCGGCGGCGGCGAAGGACTTGCACCGCCCGTCGGCGGCCAGCCCGCGCTGGCGGGAGAACTCGATGAACGTGCCCGGGTTCGCCATCACCGTCACGCCGCCGGCCAGGGCCAGGTCGCACTCCCCCGACCGCAGCGCCTGCCCGGCCAGGTGCAGCGCCACCAGCGACGACGAACACGCCGTGTCCACGGTGACCGCCGGACCCTCCAACCCGAACGCGTACGCCACCCGGCCGGACACCACGCTGCCGGAGGTGCCGGTGCCCAGGTAGCCCTCCACGCCGTCCGGCAGGTCGCGCACCCCGGCCGCGTAGTCGTGGTACATCAGGCCGGCGAACACGCCGGTGCGGGAGCCGCGCAGGGTCGCCGGGTCCACGCCGGCGGACTCGAAGCTCTCCCAGGACGCCTCCAGCAGCAGCCGCTGCTGCGGGTCCATGGCGAGGGCCTCGCGCGGGGAGATGCCGAAGAAGCCGCTGTCGAAGTCGGCGGCGCCGGTCAGGAAGCCGCCGTGCCGGGCGTACGAGGTGCCGGGGTGGTCCGGGTCGCTGTGGAACAGGGTGTCGAGGTCCCAGCCCCGGTCGGTGGGGAACTCGCCGATGCCGTCGCGCCCGGCGGCCAGCAGCTCCCACAGGTCGTCGGGGCTGTCGATCCCGCCCGGGTAGCGGCAGGCCATCCCGACGATCGCGATCGGCTCGTCGACACCGGTCACCGCCGTGGCGCCGGCCCGGGTGGCGGTGGCGCCGCCGAACTGCTGGTACACGTGAGCGGCCAGCGCGGCCGGGTTCGGGTGGTCGAAGACCAGGGTGGACGGCAACCGCAGCCCGGTCGCGGCGTTGACCCGGTTGCGCAGGTCCACCGCGGTCAGCGAGTCGAAGCCCAGCTCCTGGAACGCCCGGTCGGCCGGCACCGCGTCCGCGCCGCCGTGCCCGAGGACCTGGGCGACGAGGCCGCGGACCAGCAGGTCGACCTCGGCGCGGGCCTCGTCGGCGGGCAGCGCGGCGAGCCGCCCGGCCCAACCGTCGGCCGCCGCGCCGGCCTGCCGCCGGGCGGGTGCGGCGCCGGCGAGGGCGCGCAGCATCGGGGGTACGCCGCCGGCGGCCCGCAGCGCCGGCAGGTCGAGCACGGCCGGTACGAGCGTGGCGTCGTCGGCGGTGACGGCGGCGTCGAAGAGCGCGACGCCGACCGGGGCGGTGATCAGGCCGAGTCCGGCGCGGGTCACCCGGGACCGGTCGGCCGCGCCGAGACCGGCCGCCATGCCGTCGGTGTCCCACATGCCCCACGCGAGCGCGTGCCCGGGCAGGCCGAGGGCGCGGCGGTGGGTGGCGAGGGCGTCGAGGAAGGCGTTCGCGGCCGCGTACGCGCCCTGGCCGGGGGAACCGAGCACGCCGGCGATCGACGAGTAGGTGACGAACAGGTCGAGGTCGAGGCCGGCGGTCGCCTCGTGCAGGTGCCAGGCGGCGTCGACCTTGGGGGCGAGGACCCGGGTCAGGCGGTCGGCGTCGGTGCCGGTGACGACGGCGTCGTCGAGCACGCCGGCGGTGTGCACCACCCCGGCGAGCCGGTCGCCGTCGGTGAGCCCGGCGACCAGGTCACGCACGGCGTCGGGGTCGGTGAGGTCGACGGCGAGCACCCGGACCCGGGCGCCGAGCGCGGTCAGGTCGCCGGCCAGTTCGGCCGCGCCGTCGGCGTCGGGCCCGCGCCGGCTGACCAGGGCCAGCGAGTCGACGCCCCACGCGGTGACCAGGTGCCGGGCGAGCAGGCCGCCGAGCGCGCCGGTGCCGCCGGTGACCAGGACGGTGCCGCCGCGGGTGCGCGGGCCGGGGGCGGGCGGGGCGTCGGCGCGTACCAGTCGGGGGGTGAGGGTGGTGTCGCCGCGCACCGCGACCTGCGCCGCGGTCGGGTCGTCGGCGGCGGCCGCGAGCAGCGCCAGGGCGGCGGCGTCGGGGTCCCGGTCGAGGTCGGCCAGGACGATCCGGCCGGGATGCTCGGACTGGGCGGAGCGGACCAGGCCCCAGACGGCGGCGCCGGCCAGGTCGGTGGCCGGGTCGTCCGGCCGGGCCGGCATCGCGTCGCGGGTGAGCACGACGAGGCGGGCGTCGGCGGTCGCGTCGGTGGTCAGCCAGTCGCGCAGCGCGGCGAGCACGCCGGTGGTGGCGGCCCGGACCGAGGACGGCGACGTCGGGCCGGTCGGCACCGGCAGCAACACCAGCGGGGGTACGTCGCCGGCGGCGAGCAGTCCGGTGACGTCCGGGTGGGCGGGGGCGTCGGGCAGGGCGGGCAGCGGCGCGCCGAGCACCGCGACGGGGGGCGGCGTGGGCGGGGTGAGCGGTTCGGCGTGCCAGGCGACCCGGTACAGCGCGCGGGCGGCCCGGGCGGCGGCCGGCGGCTCGGCGCCGGTCAGCTCCCGCAGTACCAGCGCGTCGACGGTGACGACGGGCCGGTCGGTGGGGTCGACGGCGAGCAGCCGCACGCCCGTGCCGGCGCGGGTGAGCCGGACCCGCAGCGTGTCCGCGTCGACGGCGTGCACCTGGACGCCGGTGAACGCGAACGGGGCCTTGGGTCCGGTGGTGCCGTCGCCGGGCAGCAGCGCGGAGGGGTGCAGCGCGGCGTCGAGCAGGGCGGGGTGCACGCCGAACCCGGCGGTCCGGTCGGGGCCGGTCGGGGGCAGTGTCACCTCGGCGTAGACGGTGCCGTCGTCGGCCGTCCAGGCGCGGCGCAGGCCCTGGAACGCCGGCCCGTAGGTCATGCCGTGGCCGGCGAGGGCGTCGTACCAGCCGGTGAGGTCGGTCTCGGCGGCGTGCGGCGGGGGCCACGCGCCGAGGCCGGCGTCGTCGGTGGGAACGGCGGCGGTGAGCAGTCCCTCGGCGTGGCGGGTCCAGTCGCCGTCGGGGTCGTCGTCGGGCTGGGAGTGGACGGTGACGGCGCGCCGCCCGGTGTCGTCGCGCGGGCCGACCCGGACCTGCACCGGCACGGCGCCGCGTTCGGGGAGCACCAGCGGCGTGACGACGGTCAGCTCGCCGATGCGGCAGGGGCCGAACTCCTCGCCGGCGCGCAGCGCGAGTTCGACGAGCGCGGTGCCGGGGACCAGGACCGCGCCGGCGACGACGTGGTCGGCGAGCCACGGGTGGGCGGCCAGGGAGAGGCGGCCGGTGAGCACGGCGGCGTCCTCGCCGGCCAGCCGGACGGCGGCGGCCAGCAGCGGGTGGCCGGCGGCGCCGAGACCGGCGCGGGTGACGTCGGCGCCGGCGCCGGCCGGGCGCAGCCAGTACCGGTCGCCGCCGAACGCGTAGGTGGGCAGGTCGACCGGGCCGGTCGCGCCGACGCCGAGGACCGGGGTCCAGTCGACGTGGCCGCCGGCGGCGACGAGTTCCGCCAGCCCGGTGAGCAGCGCGCGCGGCTCCGGGCGGTCCGCGCGTTGGATGGCGACGGCCGACGCGGTGTCGGCGGTGTCCCGGACGAGCGCGGTGAGCACGCCGCGCGGCCCGATCTCCAGGAACGTGTCCACCCCGGCGCTGCGCAGCGCGGCCACCCCGTCGGCGAAGCGGACCGCCTGACGCACGTGCCGCACCCAGTAGTCCGGGTCGGTCAACTCCGCCGGCTCCGCGATCGCACCCGTCACGTTGGACACCACCGGCAGCAGCGGCGCGGAGAACGTCAACCCGTCCAGCACGCCGCGGAAGTCGGCCAGCATCGGCTCCATCAGCGGACTGTGGAACGCGTGGCTGACGGTGAGCCGACGGACCCGGACGCCCCGGTCGCGCCAAGAGCGCTCGATCTCGTCCAGTGCGTCGAGCGACCCGGAGACCACGGTCGACGTCGGACCGTTGACCGCCGCGACACCCAGCTCCGCCCGACCCGCGATCGACGCCGCCACCTCGGCCTCCGACGCGGCGACCGCCAGCATGCCGCCGCCGGCCGGCAACGCCTGCATCAACCGACCCCGCGCCGCCACCAACGCACACGCGTCCGACAGCGACAACACCCCCGCCACGAACGCGGCCGTGACCTCACCGATCGAGTGACCACCCACGAAGTCCGGCGTCACCCCGAACGACTCGACCAGCCGGAACAGCGCCACCTCGACCGCGAACAGGCCGGCCTGCGTGAACTGCGTCTGGTCGATCAGGTCACCGTCGCCGAACAGCACTGGCCGCAGCGGCTGCGGCAGCAACGGATCCAGGTGACCGCACACCTCGTCGAGGGCGGACGCGAACACCGGGAACGCCGCGGACAACTCCCGACCCATCCCGACGCGCTGCGCACCCTGCCCGGAGAACAGCACCGCCAGCGGACCCCGGTCGGTGGCGCGGCCGGTGACCAGGTTGTCGGCCGGCTCGCCGGCGGCGAGCGCGCGCAGCCCGGCGGCCAGGTCGTCGTGGTCGGCGGCGAGCAGCACCGCCCGGTGCTCCAGCGCGGTCCGCGCGGTCAGCGACGCACGGGCGACGTCGGCGAGGTCGGGCCGGTCGGGCGCGACCAGCGCGTCCGCCCAGTGGGCGGCCTGCCGGGCCAGCCCGCCGTCGCCGCGCGCCGACAGCAGCACCGGCACCAGCGGCGGCGTGGGCCGGTCGGCCGGCTCGTCCGCGACCGCCGGCGGCTGCTCGACGATGACGTGGGCGTTGGTGCCGCTGACGCCGAAGGACGAGACGGCGGCCCGGCGCGGTCGGCCGGTCTCCGGCCACGGCCGGGCCTCGGTCAGCAGCTCGACCGCGCCGGCCGACCAGTCGACGTGCGGGGTGGGCTCGTCCACGTGCAGCGTGCGGGGCAGGACGCCGTGGCGCAGCGCCTGCACCATCTTGATCACCCCGGCGACACCGGCGGCGGCCTGGCTGTGGCCGATGTTGGACTTGATCGAGCCCAGCCACAGCGGCTCGCCGGCCCGGTCCCGCCCGTACGTGGCCAGCAGCGCCTGCGCCTCGATCGGGTCGCCGAGCGTGGTCGCGGTGCCGTGCGCCTCGACCGCGTCCACGTCGGCGGTGGTCAGGCCGGCGGCGGTGAGCGCGGCCCGGATGACCCGCTGCTGGGAGGGGCCGTTGGGGGCGGTCAGGCCGTTGGACGCGCCGTCCTGGTTCACCGCGGAGCCGCGGACGACGGCGAGCACGCGGTGGCCGTTGCGGCGGGCGTCGCCGAGCCGCTCCACGACCAGCACGCCGACGCCCTCGGACCAGCCGGTGCCGTCGGCGGAGGCGGCGAAGGAGCGGCAGCGGCCGTCGGCGGCCAGCCCGCCCTGCCTGGTGAACTCGACGAACGCGCCCGGGGTGACCAGCACGTTCACGCCGGCGGCGACGGCCAGGTCGCACTCGCCCTGGCGCAGCGACTGCACCGCCAGGTGCAGCGCCACCAGCGACGACGAGCAGGCGGTGTCCACGGTGACCGCCGGGCCCTCCAGGCCGAACGTGTAGGCGACCCGGCCGGAGATGACGCTGTGCGCGCCGCCGGTGAGCCGGTAGCCGTCCAGGTCGCGGGTCTCGTCGCCGGCGCCGTAGCCGGACGGGGAGGCGCCGACGAACACGCCGGTCGAGGTGCCGTGCAGCGTGTCCGGGGCGACCGCCGCCTGCTCGAACGCCGCCCAGGTGGCCTCCAGCAGCAGCCGCTGCTGCGGGTCCATCGCGAGGGCCTCGCGCGGTGAGATGCCGAAGAACTCGCTGTCGAACTCGGTGGCCCGGTCGATGAACCCGCCGTGGCGGGTGAACGAGCGGCCCGGCGCGTCCGGGTCGGTGGCGTAGAGCCGGTCCAGGTCCCAGTCCCGGTCGGTGCGGAACTCGGTGATGCCGTCGCGGCCCTCGACGACCAGCTCCCACAGCCCGTCGGGGTCGCTGACGCCGCCCGGGTAGCGGCAGCTCATCCCGACGATGGCGATCGGCTCGTCGACGGTCGGCGCGCCGGCCGGGGTGTCGGCGGCGACGCCGTCTCCGTCGGGCAGCCGCAGCAGCGTGGCCAGGTGGCCGGCCAGCACGGCCGGGCTCGGGTAGTCGAAGATGACGGTGGTGGGCAGCGCCAGCCCGGTCGCGGCGGTGAGCTGGTTGCGCAGCTCCACGGCGGTCAGCGAGTCGAAGCCGAGGTCGCGGAACGCGCGCCGGGGGCGTACCGCGTCGGTGCCGGTGTGGCCGAGCACGGCGGCGGCGTGGTCACGGACCAGGTCGGTGAGGCGGCGTTCCCGGTCGGCGGGGGCCAGGTCGAGCAGGTGCCGGCGCAGCGCGGCGGCCCGGTCGTCGACGTCGTCGGCGGGCCGTTCGGCCAGCGCCGCCCGGGCCTCCGGGATGTCGGCGAGCAGCGGCCGGGGCCGGGCGGAGGCGTACGCGGGGGCGAACTGCGCCCAGTCGACGTCGGCGACGACGAGCGTGGTCTCGCCGTGCTCGACCGCCCGGCGCAGGGCGAGCAGCGCGGCGGCGGGCTGCATCGGGTTCAGGCCGCGCCGGCTGAGCAGCCGCTGCGCCTCCTCGGTGGTGGCCATGCCGCCCTCGGCCCAGGCGCCCCAGGAGATCGAGGTGGCGGTGCGGCCGGCGGCGCGGCGCCGCTCGGCGAGCGCGTCCAGAAAGGCGTTCGCGGCCGCGTACGCGCCCTGGCCGCCGCTGCCCCACACGCCGGAGATGGAGGCGAACAGCACGAACGCGTCGAGGTCCCGGTCGCCGAGCAGCTCGTCGAGGTGGGCGGCGCCGGCGACCTTGCCGGCCATCACGTGGTCGAACACGTCCAGGTCGGTGTCGACCAGGGCGGTGAGCCGGGTGACGCCGGCGGCGTGCAGCACGGCGGTCAGCGGCGCGACGTCGTCCAGCCCGGCGACGAGCGCGGCGACCTGGTCCCGGTCGGCGAGGTCGCAGGCGACCACGCTGACCCGTACCCCGTCGGCGGTCAGCTCGTCGACCAGCTCGCGGGCGCCGGCGGCGTCGGGGCCACGGCGGCTGGTGAGCACCAGGTGCTCGGCGCCGTTGGCGGCCAGCCAGCGGGCGGCCTGCGCGCCGATCGCCCCGGTGCCGCCGGTGATCAGCACCGTGCCGCGCGGCTGCCAGCCGGTGAGCTGCCCGGAGGTGCGGGCCGTGGTGCGGGCCAGCCGGCGCGTGAACGTGCCGTAGGGGCGCACCGCGACCTGGTCCTCGTCGCCCGCGCCACCGCCGAGGACGCGGACGACCTCGGTCCACGTCGCCACGTCGGGATCGGCGGGCAGGTCGAGCACGCCGCCCCACTGCCGGGGGTGTTCCAGGCCGATCACCCGGGCCAGGCCCCACAGGGCGTGCTGGGCGGCGCTGGCCACCGGCTCGGCCGGACCGGTGCCCACCCCGCCCCGGGTGAGGCACCACAGCGGCGCGGTCAGGCCGGCGTCCTGCAGGGCCTGCACCAACCGGGTGGTGGCGACCACGGCGGTGGGGACGCCGGGGTGCCCGGGATGGTCGGTCTCGGCCAGCCCGAGCAGGGACACGATCACCGCCGGTCCGCCCGGCTCGTCGGCGAGCCGGGCCGCCAGCTCCGCCCGGGTGGCGCGGGCCGGGTCGACGGCCAGTGTGCGCAGTGCCGCGCCGTCGGGCAGGGCGGCGGCGAGCGACTCCAGCCAGGCGTCCACGCGGGCGTCGTCGGCCGGGCGCAGCACCAGCAGGTCACCGGTGACGGTGGCGCCGGTCGCCGGGGCGGCCGGCTGCCACACCACCCGGTACGACCAGCCGTCCAGCACGGCCCGTTGGAGGCGGGCGCGGCGCCACGACGACAGCAGCGGCAGCGCCGGGGCGAGCACCTGCGGGTCGGCGTCCCCGGCGGTGAGGGCGGCGACGTCGGCGCGTTCCACCGCCGACCAGAACTCCACGTCGACCACGTCCGGTCCGACCGGCCCGGCGTTGCCGGCGGCCATCCGCTCCGGCCAGTAGCGCCGGCGCTGGAACGCGTACGTGGGCAGGCCGGTGAGGACCGGCGCGGGGGCGAGGACCCGGCGCAGGTCGACCGGCAGTCCCTCGGCGTGGGCGTGGGCGAGGCTGGTCAGCAGCCGCAGCCGGGCGTCCTCGCCCCGGCGCAGCGTGGCCAGCGCGCGGCCGGTGGTGCCGGTGTCGTCCAGGACGGCCGCCACCGACATGGTGAGCACCGGGTGCGGGGACACCTCGACGAAGTCGGTGTGCCCGGCGGCGATCGCGGTCCGCACGGCGGCGTCGAACAGCACCGGCAGGCGCAGGTTGTCGGCCCAGTGGTCGGCGTCGAGCCGGGCGCCGGCGAGCCAGTCGCCGGTGACCGTGGAGATGATCGGCACGTCGCCGTCGCGGGGGGTCAGGCCGGCCAGTTCGGTGCGGAGACGGTCGGCGACCGGCGCCACGGCCGGGGAGTGCGAGGCGTAGTCCACGGCCACCAGTCGGGCCCGTACCCCGTCGGCGACCAGCGCGGCGACCAGGTCGGCGACCGCCTGCGACGGCCCGGCCACGGCGGTGGTGGCGGGGCCGTTGACCACGGACACGGTGACGCCCTCGGGCAGGCGGGCGGTCAGCTCGGCGGCCGGCAGGTCGACCGCGGCCATGGTCCCGGTGCCGGCGACGTCGGCCAGCGCCCGCAGCCGCAGCGCCAGCACCGTCACCGCGTCGGCCAGGGTCAGCGCGCCGGCCACGTGCGCCGCGACGATCTCGCCCTGGGAGTGGCCGATCACGGCGCGCGGGCTCACGCCGGCGTGCCGCCACAGCCGGGCCAGGGCCACGCCGACGGCGAACAGCGCCGGCTGGGCCACCTCGGAGCGGGTCAGCCAGGTGTCGTCGGCGCCGGTGAGCACGGCGGCCACGTCGACGTCGAGCCAGCGGTCCAGTTCGGCCTGGCACTCGGCGAGGGCGTCGTCGAAGACCGGGCAGGCGCCGATCAGCTCGGCTGCCATGGCGGCGTGCTGGGCGCCCTGGCCGGGGAACACCCAGACCGGTCCCTCGCCCGCCTCGCCGGCCTGGCCGCTGACGACGGCGGCGGTGGGCGTGCCGGCGGCGACGGCGTCGAGGCCGGCGAGCAGCTGCGCCGGGTCGGCGGCCACCACGGCCGCGCGGTGCTCGAAGACCGACCGGGTGGTGGCCAGTGACCAGGCCAGTCGGGCCGGGTCGAGGTCGGCGTGGTCGCGGACGTGGCGGGCCAGGCGGGCGGCCTGCTCGCGCAGCGCCTCGGCGGAGCGGGCGGACAGCGACCAGACGGTGGCCGGGCCGGCGACCAGGGCGGGCCGCTCGTCGTCGGGCGTCGGGGCGGGCGCGGGGTCGGCCTGTTCCAGGATGACGTGGGCGTTGGTGCCGCTGATGCCGAACGAGGACACCGCGGCCCGGCGCGGCCGCTCCACCCGCGGCCACGGGCGGGCCTCGGTGAGCAGGGACACCGCGCCGGCGGACCAGTCGATGTGCGGCGACGGCGTGTCGACGTGCAGCGTCGCGGGCAGCCGCCCGTGCCGCATCGCCTGCACCATCTTGATCACACCGGCGACGCCGGCGGCGGACTGGCTGTGCCCGAGGTTCGACTTGACCGAGCCGAGCCAGAGCGGGTCGTGCCCGTCCCGGTCCTGCCCGTACGTGGCGAGCAGCGCCTGGGCCTCGATCGGGTCGCCGAGCGTGGTGCCGGTGCCGTGCGCCTCGACCGCGTCGACGTCGCCGGTGTCGAGCCGGGCGTTGCTCAACGCCTGGCGGATGACCCGCTGCTGCGACGGTCCGTTCGGGGCGGTGAGTCCGTTGGACGCGCCGTCGGAGTTGATCGCGCTGCCGCGCAGCACGGCGAGCACCGGGTGGCCGTGGCGGCGGGCGTCGCTGAGCCGTTCGACGAGCAGCAGACCGACGCCCTCGGCCCAGCCGGTGCCGTCGGCGGCGGCGGCGAACGACTTGCACCGCCCGTCGGAGGCGAGCCCGCGCTGGCGGGAGAAACCGACGAACGCGCTGGGGCTGGCCATCACGGTCACGCCGCCCGCGAGGGCCAGGTCGAACTCGCCGGCCCGCAGCGCCTGCGCGGCCAGGTGCAGCGCGACCAGCGACGAGGAGCAGGCGGTGTCCACGCTGACGGCCGGCCCCTCCAGGCCCAGCGCGTAGGCGATCCGGCCGGAGACGACGCTGGTGACGGTGCCGGTGAGCAGGTAGCCCTCGTCGGCGTCCAGCGCGCCGCCGTCGGCGCCGACGCCGTAGCCGTTGGCGGCGGTGCCGACGAACACGCCGACCTTCTGCCCGCGTACCGAGGACGGGGCGATGCCGGCGCTCTCGAACGTCTCCCAGGAGGTCTCCAGCAGCAGCCGTTGCTGCGGGTCCATGGCGAGGGCCTCGCGGGGCGAGATGCCGAAGAACTCGGCGTCGAACCCGGCCGCGTCGTAGAGGAAGCCGCCCTGCTGGGTGGTGGAGCGGCCGGACCGGTCGGCGGACGGGTCGTAGAGGTTGGCCAGGTCCCAGCCCCGGTCGGTGGGGAAGCCGCCGATCGCATCACCGCCGCCGTCGACCAGGTCCCACAGCTGCTCCGGGGTGGACACCCCGCCGGGGTAGCGGCAGGACATCGCGACGATCGCGATCGGCTCCCGGGCCGCCGCGGTCAACTGCTGGTTGAGCTGCTTGAGCCGGCTGGTCTCCTTGAGGGAGGCCCGAAGCGCCTCGACGACCTTGTCTGCGGACGTGGACATCATCTACTCCGTACGTGGGCGTCAGGACTCGGTGCCGTCGAGGGCCAGCCGGATCAGGGTGTCGGTGTCCATCTCGTCGAGGTCGACCTCCGCCCCGTCCGGTTCGGCGGCGGGACCGTCGTCGGCGGTGAGACCGAGCAGCAGGTCCAGCAGTCCGGCCTCGCGGATGCGGGCGAGCGGGATGGTGGCCAGCGCCTGCCGTACCGCGGTCTCGGCCGGGTCGGCCGCCGGCCCGACGGGCGTGTCGGGCAGCAGGGTGGCGCGCAGGTGGCCGGCGAGCGCGGACGGGTCGGGGTGGTCGAAGACGAGCGTGGTGGGCAGGGACAGGCCGGTGGCCCGGTTGAGCCGGTTGCGCAGCTCGACCGCGGTCAGCGAGTCGAAGCCGAGGTCCTTGAAGGCCCGGTGGGGCTTGACCCGTTCCGGGCCGCCGTGGCCGAGGACGGCGGCGGCCTCGGCGCGGACCAGGTCGGTGAGCCGGCGGTCCTGGTCCTCGCCGGTCAGGTCGCGCAGCCGCTCGCGCAGCGCCGCGCCACCGTCGGCGGGCGCCTCGGCGGCGTCCCGCACCGCCTGCCGGGCCTCGGGCAGGTCGGCCAGGAACGGCCGGGGCCGGGTCGACGCGTACGCCGGGGCGAACGTCGCCCAGTCCACGTCGGCAACGGTCAGCGTGGGTCCGCCCCGGCCGACGGCGACGCGCATGGCGTGCACCGCGTCGGCGGGGGCCATGACCCGCAGGCCGCGCCGGGCCAGTTCCCGCTGGGCGTCGTCGGTGGCCATGCCGCCGTCGGCCCACGGTCCCCAGGCCACCGAGGTGGCGGCGAGGCCGCGCGCGTGCCGCCGCTCGGCCAGCGCGTCGAGGTAGGCGTTGCCGGCGGCGTAGCCGGCCTGTCCGCCGCTGCCCCAGACGCCGGCGATGGAGGCGAACAGCACGAACGCGTCGAGCGGACGGTCGCCGAGCAGCTCGTCCAGGTGGGCCGCGCCGGCGGTCTTGCCGGCCGACACGGCGGCCAGCCGGTCCAGGTCGGTGTCGAGCAGCGGGGCGACGTCGTTGAGGCCGGCGGCGTGCACCACGGCGGTCAGCGGCGCCGGGTCGGCGTCGAGGCGGGCGAGCAGCGCAGCGACGGCGTCCCGGTCGGCCACGTCGCAGGCGGCGACGGTGACGCGGACGCCGAGAGCGGTCAGCTCGTCGCGCAGCGCGGCCGCGCCGGGCGCCGCCTCGCCCCGGCGGCCGGTGAGCACCAGGTGTGCGGCGCCGTGGCCGGCGGCCCAGCGGGCGACGTGGGCGCCGAGTGCGCCGGTGCCGCCGGTGACGAGCACCGTGCCGGAGGGCTGCCACCGCTCGGCGGCGTCGCGCGCGGCGGGGGCGGCCCGCACGAGCCGGCGCGCGTACAGGCCGGCGGGGCGCAGGGCGAGCTGGTCCTCGTCACCGGCGGCGGTGAGGGCGGCGGCGAGGCGGGTCGGGTCGGTGTCGCCGTCGGGCAGGTCGAGCAGGGTGACCCGCAGCCGGGGCAGTTCCAGCCCGGCGACGCGGGCCAGGCCCCACAGGGCGCCCTGGCCGGCGCTGCGGACCGGGTCGTCGCCGCCGGTCGCGACGGCGCCCCGGGTGAGGCACCACAGCGGGGGCGTCTCGCCGGTGTCGTGCAGCGCCTGGACCAGCAGCAGCGTCGCGGCGGTGCCGGCGGGCAGCGACGGGTGCTCCGGGTGGGGCTCGTCGCGCAGGCCGAGCAGGGAGACCACGCCGGCGACCGGCCCGTCGGCGAGGGCCTTGCCGAGCGCGGCGGCGAGGTCGGCGCGGGTGGTGGTGGCCGGGTCGACGGTGACGCGCCGCAGCTCGGCGCCGGCCAGCGCGGCGCCGACGTGCGCGGCGGCGGGCTCACCGTCCGGGGTGACCAGCAGCCAGGCGCCGTCGGCCGCCGACGGTCCGTCGAGGTCGATCCGGCGCCACCCGACCTGGTACGACCAGCGGTCGGCCCCGGTGCGGCGGGTGCGGGACCGGCGCCAGGTGGTGAGCGCGGGCAGGGCGGGAGTGAGCGTGTCCAGGTCGTCGTCGCCGAGGTGGCCGGCGAGCGCGGTCAGGTCGCCGCTCTCGACGGCGGCCCAGAACTCGGCGTCGGAGGCGTCGGTGCGGGTGGGGTTGTCGGGCCAGAACCGTTCGTGCTGGAAGGCGTAGGTGGGCAGGTCGACGCGGGTGGCGCCGGTGCCGTCGAACCACGGCGTCCATTCCACGGTGACGCCGTGCACGTGCAGGTCGGCCAGCCCGGCCAGCAGCGCGCCGGTCTCGTCCCGGTCCCGGCGTTGCACGGCGACCGCTCGCCCGTCGCCCTCGGGCAGGATCTCGACGGTCAGCGCCGTGAGCACACTCTGCGGCCCGATCTCCAGGAACGTGTCCACCCCGGCGTCGCGCAGCGCGGCCACCCCGTCCGCGAAGCGGACCGCCTGACGCACGTGTCGCACCCAGTAGTCCGGGTCCGTCAACTCCCCCGCATCGGCGACCGCACCGGTCACGTTGGACACCACCGGCAGCAGTGGCGCGGCGAACGTCAACCCGTCGAGGATCGTCCGGAACTCGGCGAGCATCGGTTCCATCAGGGGACTGTGGAAGGCGTGCGACACCGTCAGCGCGCGGGTCCGCACACCCCGGTCCCGCCAGGAGCGTTCGATCTCGTCGAGCGCCCCGGCCGGCCCGGAGATCACGATCGACGTCGGGCCGTTGACCGCCGCGATTCCGACGTCCGTGCGGCCGGCGATCGAGTCGGCCACCTCGGACTCCGGTGCGGCCACGGCCAGCATCCCACCGCCGGCCGGCAACGCCTGCATCAGGCGACCCCGCGCCGCCACCAACGCACACGCGTCCGACAGCGACAACACCCCCGCCACGAACGCGGCCGTGACCTCACCGATCGAGTGACCACCCACGAAGTCCGGCGTCACCCCGAACGACTCGACCAGCCGGAACAGGGCCACCTCGACCGCGAACAACCCCGCCTGGGTGAACTCGGTCCGGTCCAGCAGGGTCGCCTCGGCCGAGCCCGGCTCCGCGAACAGCACGTCGCGCAGCGGCCGGGACAGCTTCCCGTCCAGGTGATCGGCGACCTCGTCCAGTGCGGCGGCGAACACCGGGAACGCCGCGTACAACTCCCGGCCCATCCCGGCGCGCTGCGCGCCCTGACCGGAGAACAGCAGCGCCAGGTGACCGCGCGGTTGCGCGGTACCGGTGATCGCCGCGCCGGTGGTGGTGCCGGCGGCCAGCGCGCGCAGCGCGGTGAGCAGCTCGTCCCGGTCGCCGGCGGCCAGGACGGCCCGGTGGTCCAGCGGCGGGCGGGTGGTGAGCGCGGACCAGCCGACGTCGGCGGGGCGGGGTGTCCCGTCGGCGGCGAGCCAGGTCGCCCACCGGTGGGCCTGCGCGGCGAGCCCGGCGTCGGTACGCGCCGACAGCAGCACCGGCAGCACCGCCGGCCCGCCGGGACGGCCGTCGGCGGCGTCGCCGGTCGCGACCGGGTGGTCGGCGTCGGCGGGCTGTTCCAGGACGACGTGGGCGTTGGTGCCGGAGATGCCGAACGAGGACACCGCCGCCCGGCGCGGCCGGTCCTGGTCGGGCCAGGGCGTCGGGGCCGTGGCCAGGGTGACCGCCCCGGCGGTCCAGTCGATGTGCGGGGACGGTTCGTCCACGTGCAGCGTCGGTGGCACGATGCCGTGCCGCATGGCGAGAACCATCTTGATGACGCCGGCGACTCCGGCGGCGGCCTGGGTGTGCCCGATGTTCGACTTGACCGAGCCCAGGAGCAGGGGGGTGTCCCGGTCCTGCCCGTAGGTCGCGAGGACCGCCTGAGCCTCGATCGGGTCACCGAGGGTGGTGCCGGTGCCGTGCGCCTCGACGACGTCCACCTCGGACGGCGACAGCCGCGCGTTGGCCAGGGCCTGGCGGATGACCCGTTGCTGGGACGGTCCGTTGGGGGCGGTGAGGCCGTTCGACGCGCCGTCCTGGTTGACGGCGGTGCCGCGTACCACGGCGAGGACGCGGTGACCGCGGCGGCGGGCGTCGCTGAGGCGCTCGACCAGCAGCATCCCGACGCCCTCGCCCCAGCTGGTGCCGTCGGCGCCGGCGGCGAAGGACTTGCACCGCCCGTCGGGGGCGAGTCCGCGTTGCCGGGAGAACCCGACGAACGCGCTGGGCGTGGCCATCACGGTGACGCCGCCCGCGAGGGCGAGGTCGCACTCCCCCGCCCGCAGCGCCTGGCCGGCCAGGTGCAGCGCGACCAGCGACGAGGAGCAGGCGGTGTCGACGGTGACGGCCGGGCCTTCCAGCCCGAACACGTACGCGACGCGGCCGGAGGCGACGCTGCCGGCGGTGCCGTTGACCAGGTAGCCCTCCAGTTCGGCGGAGGCGTCGAGCCGGCCGGCGTAGTCGTGGTGGATGAGGCCGGCGAAGACGCCGGTGGTCGTGGTGCGGTCGTGCGGGTCGAGGCCGGCGGACTCGAACGCCTCCCACGAGGTTTCCAGCAGCAGCCGTTGCTGCGGGTCCATGGCGAGCGCCTCGCGGGGGCTGATGCCGAAGAAGGCCGGGTCGAAGTCGGCGGCGCCGGGCAGGAATCCGCCGTGGCGGGTGCTGGAGGTGCCGGCGCGGTCGGCGTCCGGGTCGTAGAGCGCGTCGAGGTCCCAGCCCCGGTCGGCGGGGAACTCGGCGATCCCGTCGCCGCCGCTGGACACGAGGTGCCACAGCTGGTCCGGGTTGGTGACCCCGCCGGGCAGCCGGCAGGCCATGCCGATGATGGCGATGGGGTCGTCGTCGTCGGTGACGGCGCGGGTGGCGGTGGTGGTGTCGCCGGCCGGGTCGTGGCCGAGGTGCTCGTGCAGGTGGTCGGCGAGGCGTTCCGGGGTCGGGTAGTCGAAGACGAGCGTGGCGGGCAGCCGCAGCCCGGTGGCGGCGGCGAGCCGGTTGCGCAGCTCGACCGAGGTCAGCGAGTCGAAGCCCAGTTCCTTGAAGGCGCGGACGGCGGGCACCGCCTGCGCCGACGGGTGGCCCAGCACCGCGGCGGCCTGCGCGCGCACCAGGTCGACCAGGCGCTCCCGGGCCTCGTCCGGGGTGAGCCCGGCGAGGCGTTCGACCCAGCCGGTGGCGGTCCCGTCGCCGGTGCGGGCCTGTCGGCGTCCGCCGGTGGGGGCCAGCAGCCGCAGCATCGGGGGGAGCTGCGCGGGGTCGCCGGTGATCCGGAGCCGCGCGGCGACCCCGGTCGGCGGCGCGGCGGCGGTGACGGCGTCGAGCAGTGCGGTGCCTTCGGTGGCGGTCAGCCCGGTCATGCCGATCCGGCCGAGCCGCGTGCGGTCGTCGGCGTCGAGCCGACCGGCCATGCCGCCGTCGGTGGCCCACATGCCCCAGGCGATGCTGGTGGCGGGCAGTCCGTGGGCGCGGCGGTGGGTGGCGAGGGCGTCGAGGAACGCGTTGGCGGCGGCGTAGTTGCCCTGCCCGGGTGAGCCGAGCGTGGCCGCGATCGAGGAGAACAGCACGAACGCGGTCAGGTCCCGGTCGGCGGTGGCCTGGTGCAGCGCCCAGGCGGCGTCGACCTTGGGCCGCATCACCCGCGCCACGGACTCGGCGTCCAGCGACGCGACCGTGGCGTCGTCGAGCACTCCGGCGCAGTGGTGGACGGCGGTCAGGTCGACGCCGTCCAGCAGCCGGGTGACCTGCGCGGGGTCCGACACGTCGACGGCGGCGGTCCGCACGGTCGCGCCGGCCGCCGTCAGGTCGTCGACCAGCGCGGTGTACGCCGGGTCGTCGGCGGGGGCGCGGCGGGCGGCGAGGAGCAGGTTGCGGGACTGCCCGGTGGCCACGAGGTGACGGGCGACGACGCCGGCCAGCGCGCCCGAGGCGCCGGTGACCAGCGTGACCCGCTCCGGGTCGACGGCGGCCGGAACGGTCAGCACCACCTTGCCCACGTGCCGGGCCTGACTGATGTGCCGCAACGCGGTCCGCGCCTGCCGCAAATCCCACGCCCGCACCGGCAACGGCGACAGCGCGTCCCGCTCGAACAGGTCGAGCAGCTCCGCCAGCATCCGCCCGATCCGCTCCCCGCCGGCCTCGTTCAAATCGAACGGCCGGTAGGCGACGCCCGGATAATCCCGAGCCACCACCTCGGGGTCCCGCAGGTCCGTCTTACCCATCTCCACGAACCGGCCGCCGCGCGGCAACAACCGCAACGACGCGTCCACGAACTCCCCCGCCAGCGCGTCCAACACCACGTCCACGCCGGCGCCGTCGGACGCGGCCAGGAACGCGGCCTCGAACTCCGTGGTCCGCGACGACGCGATCCGGTTCTGCTCGACGCCGAGCCGGCGCAGGGTGTCCCACTTGCCAGGGCTCGCCGTCGCATACACCTGGGCACCCAGGTGGTGGGCGATCTGGATCGCCGCCATCCCGACCCCACCGGCACCGGAGTGGATGAGCACCGACTCACCGGCCCGCAGACCGGCCAGGTCCCGCAACGCGTACCAGGCGGTCAGGAACACCACCGGAACGGAGGCGGCCTCGGTGAACGACCACCCGGCCGGGATCCGCGCGACCCGATCCCGCCGCGCCACCACCTGCGGACCGAAACCCGGCTCGAACAACCCGAACACCCGATCACCCGGCACCAGACCGGTCACGCCCGGCCCGATTTCCAGGACCACCCCGGCGCCCTCACTACCCATCACGGCAGCCGGATCCGGATACATCCCCAACGCGATCAACACGTCCCGGAAGTTCACCCCCGCCGCCCGCACCGCCACCCGCACCTCACCGGCGGCGAGCGCCTCCGGGACGGCCGGCACGATCTCGACGCCGTCGAGCGTGCCGGGGTGCGCGGCCGCGACGTGCCAGGCGCCGGCCGCCGGTGGCGCCAGCTCGCTGCCGGCCGGACGCGCCAACCGGGGTACGCACACCCGGTCGCCGCGCAGCGCGAGCTGACCGCCCACGGTGGACGGCATGTCGGCGACGGTCGCCAGCACGCCGAGCGCGCGTCGGTCGAGGGCGGAGTCGACGTCGGCGAGCACGATCCGGTCGGGGTGCTCGGACTGGGCGGAGCGCAGCAGTCCCCAGACGGCCGCGCCGGCCGGGTCGGCGGCGCGGTCGTCGTCGCCGGTCGTGACCGCGTCCCGGGTCACCACCACGAGCCGGGAGTCGCGCAGTTCGTCGGCGGCCAGCCACGCCTGCACGGTCGCCAGCACCGCCGTCGTCACCGCCCGCACCCGCCCGGGCAGGTCGCCACGGCCCGAGCCGCGCCGATCGTCGCCGGCCGGGCCCGACACGCCGGCTTCGGCCGGGCCCGACAGGTCGGCCGCGCCGGCCGCGTCGTCGGCCGCGCCGACCCAGCCGACGGGTCCGACGGGCAGCAGCACCGCGTCGGGCGCCGGCGCGCCGTCGGCGACGGCCGCCACCAGCCCGGCCACGTCCGGGAACCGCGCGGGCACGGCCGTGTCGAACCATCCACCCGGCAACGGCGCCGGCGCGCCCGGGCGGGCCTTCCCGCGTCCCGCGCCCCGACCGGCCGCGCGGCGGGTCCGGCCGTCCGGCGCGGGCGCGGCGTCGCGCCGCAGCGCGGCGGTCAGCACCGTCCACGTCACCTCGCGGTCGGCCGGGTCGATCTCCTCGGCCGGCCAGGTCACCACGAACCGGGAACGCGCGGCCGCGTCCGGTGCGGGGGCACCGGCCAGTTCACGCAGGACCAGCGCGTCGACCGACACCACCGGCGCGCCCGTCTCGTCCGCCGCGACCAGCCGGACGCCGGAGCCGGTACGGGTCAACCGGACCCGCAACAGCCGGGCGCCGGCGGCGTGCACCTGGACGCCCTCGAACGCGAACGGCACGCGCGGGCCGCCGCCGTCGGCGGGAAGCAGCAACCCGATCGGGTGCAGCGCGGCGTCCAGCAGCGCCGGGTGCACCGCGAACCCGTCCACCGCCGCGTCGGTGAGCGCCACCTCGGCGTAGACCTGGTCCGGGCCGGTCCACACCCGGCGCAGGCCCTGGAACGTCGGCCCGTACGTCAGGCCGTGGCCGACCAGCACGTCGTAGAACCCGGTCAGGTCGGTCTCGGTGACGGCGGCCGGCGGCCAGGCGGTCAGGCCCGGCTCCTCGGCGGCGGCCGGTTCCAGCACCGCCTCGGCGTGGCGCACCCACTGCGCGTCGGTGTCGTCGTCCGGTTGGGCGTACACGGCGGCGTCCCGGTTGCCGGCCTCGTCGGCCGCGCCGACGCGCACCTGCACGCGGACGCCGCCGGTGGCGGGCAGCGCGAGCGGCGCGGTGACGGTCAGGTCGCGTACCCGGGGGGCGCCGGCCTCGTCGCCGGCGCGCACCACCAGCTCGACCAGCGCGGTGCCCGGCACCAGGACGGAGCCGCCGACGACGTGGTCGGCCAGCCAGGGCTGCGCGGCCAGCGCGAGGCGGCCGGTCAGCACCAGCTCGTCCGCGCCGGCCAGCCGCACCGCCGCGCCGAGCAGCGGGTGCCCGGGCGCGGCCAGTCCGGCGCCGGACAGGTCGCCGGTGCGCCAGGTGGCGGCGTCGGGCCAGTACCGTCGACGCTGGAACGGGTAGGTGGGCAGGTCGAGCGGCACGCCGCCGCCGGTCAGCGCGGTCCAGTCCACCGGCGTTCCCGCGGCGTACGCCTCAGCGAGCGCGGTGAGCAGCGCGGACGCCTCGGTGCGTCCGGCACGCAGGGTCGGCACGACCACCGGAGCCGGGTCGTCGCCGAGGCAGTCGCGGACCATCCCGGAGAGCACCGAGTCCGGCCCGACCTCCAGGTAGGTGCCGACGTGGCGCTCCCGCAGGTGGCTGATGCCGTCGGCGAAGCGGACCGCCTCGCGGACGTGCCGCACCCAGTGGTCGGGGTCGCGCAGCTCGTCCGGTTCGGCGATCCGGCCGGTCAGGTTCGACAGCACCGGCAGGCGCGGCGCGTCGAGGGTGAGGCCGTCGACGACGGCCCGGAAGTCGTCCAGCATCGGCGCCATCAGCGGGCTGTGGAAGGCGTGGCTGACGGTCAGCCGGCGGACCCGCACACCGCGTTCCCGCCAGGCCCGCTCCACCTCCGCCAGGGCGTCACCGGCCCCGGAGACCACCACCGACGCCGGGCCGTTGACCGCGGCGATCCCGACGTCCGCGCGGCCCGCGACGGCAGCGGCGACCTCGGGCTCGGGCGCGGCGACGGCGAGCATCCCGCCGCCGTCGGGCAGCGCCTGCATGAGCCGGCCCCGCGCGGCGACCAGGGCGGCGGCGTCGGGCAGGGAGAGCACCCCGGCGACGTGCGCGGCGGTGATCTCGCCGATCGAGTGGCCGCCGACCACGTCGGGGGTGACGCCGAACGACTCGATCAGGCGGTACAGCGCCACCTCGACGGCGAAGAGCGCGGGCTGGGTGAACTCGGTACGGTCCAGCAGCGCGGCTTCCGGCGCGCCCTCGGGCGCGAAGAGCACCGGCCGCAGCGGCCGGGGCAGCAGCGGGTCGAGGTGGTCGCAGACCTCGTCCAGCGCGGCGGCGAAGACGGGGAACGCCTCGTACGCCTCGCGGCCCGTGCCGGGGCGCTGCGCGCCCTGGCCGGAGAAGAGGACGGCGAGCCGGCCGGTGCGGGTGGCGCCGCGCACCACGGCGGAGGACGGCTCATCGGCGGCGACGGCGGTCAGGCCGGCGAGCAGGCCCGTCCGGTCGCGGGGCAGCAGCACGGCCCGGTGTTCGAACGCGGACCGTGCGGTGGCGAGGGCGTGGCCGAGGTCGGCCAGCGGGACCGCCGGGTTCGCCTCGACCCAGGCGGCCAGCCGGCCGGCCTGGGCGCGCAGCGCGTCCGGGGTGCGGGCGGAGAGCACGCACGGAACGCCGAGGTCGCCGGGGGTGGGCGCGGCCGGGGCGGGGGCGGGTTCGGGCGCCTGTTCCAGGACGGCGTGCACGTTGGTGCCGGAGATGCCGAACGACGACACGGCGGCGCGGCGGGGCCGGTCCACGGCGGGCCAGGGCTGCGCCCGGTTCGCCAGGGTGATCGCGCCGGCGGTCCAGTCGACGTGCGGGGACGGCTCGTCGGCGTGCAGCGTCGGCGGGACCAGGCCGTGCCGCATGGCCAGGACCATCTTGATCACGCCGGCGACGCCGGCGGCGGCCTGGGTGTGCCCGATGTTCGACTTGACCGAGCCGAGCAGCAGCGGGGTCTCCCGGTCCTGGCCGTACGTGGCCAGCAGCGCCTGCGCCTCGATCGGGTCGCCGAGGGCGGTGCCGGTGCCATGCGCCTCGACCACGTCCACGTCGGAGGGGTCGAGGCGGGCGTTCGCCAGGGCCTGGCGGATGACCCGCTGCTGGGACGGCCCGTTGGGGGCGGTGAGGCCGCTGCTCGCGCCGTCCTGGTTGACGGCGCTGCCGCGCAGCACGGCGAGGATCCGGCGGCCGTCGCGTTGCGCGTCGGAGAGGCGTTGCAGCAGCAGCATGCCGACGCCCTCGGCGAAGCCGGTGCCGTCGGCGCCGGCGCCGAACGCCTTGCACCGCCCGTCCGGGGACAGGCCGCGTTGGCGGGAGAACTCGGCGAGCATGCCGGGGGTGGACATGACGGTGACTCCGCCGGCCAGCGCGAGCCCGCACTCCTGCTGGCGCAGCGCCTGGGCGGCGAGGTGCAGCGCGACCAGCGACGAGGAGCAGGCGGTGTCGACGGTGACGGCCGGGCCCTCCAGGCCGAGCAGGTAGGAGATGCGGCCGGAGGCGACGCTGCCGGCGCTGCCGTTGCCGACGTACCCGTCGAGGTCATCGCCGGCGCCGACGGCGGCGCCGGCGTAGTCGTGGTAGATCAGTCCGACGTAGACGCCGGTGGCGCTGCCCCGGACGGTGAGGGGGTCGACGCCGGCGCGTTCCAGCGCCTCCCACGACGTCTCCAGCAGCAGCCGCTGCTGCGGGTCCATGGCGAGCGCCTCGCGCGGGTTGATGCCGAAGAAGGCAGCGTCGAAGTCGGCGGCGTCGTAGAGGAAACCGCCGTGGCGGGGCGCCGGCCGGTCGGCGTCGTCGCCGAGGACGCTGAGGTCCCAGCCGCGGTCGGTGGGGAACGGCGCGATGACGTCGGCGCCGGCGGTGACCAGGTCCCACAGGTCCTCGGGGGTGCGGACGTCGCCGGGGAAGCGGCAGGCCATGCCGACGACGGCGATCGGCTCGTCGACGGCGGTGGTCACGCCGGACACGGGCGTGGCGGCCGGCGCGGCCGACCCGCCGATCTCCCGGTCGAGGTGGTCGGCGAGCACGACGGGGGTGGGGTGGTCGAACGCGACGGTGGCGGGCAGCCGCAGCCCGGTGGCGGCGGCGAGCCGGTTGCGCAGTTCGACCGAGGTGAGCGAGTCGAAGCCGAGTTCCCGGAACGGGCGCTGCGGGTCGACGCCGTCGGCGCCGCGGTGTCCGAGCACCGCGGCCGCCGCGGCGGTGACCAGGTCGAGGAGGTGGCCGCGCCGGGCGCCCGGGCTGAGCGCCGCGAGCCGGTCGGCCAGCGACAGGTCCCCTCCGGTACGCGCGGCGGCCCGCCGCCGGGCGGGGCGGATCAGGTCGCGCAGCAGCGCGGGTACGCGGGCCGGGTCGGGGCTGGTCGGCACCTTCATCAGGACGACGTGTGCGCCGCCGTGGCGGCCGGCCGCGTCGAGCAGGGCCAGGCCTTCGGTGTCGGTGAGCGGGGCGCTGCCGGCGCGGATGGCGCGGCGGTGCTCGCCGTCGGCGAGGTGCGCGGTCATCGCGCTGGTGGTGGCCCAGAGTCCCCAGGCGAGGCTGGCCGCCGGCAGTCCGTGGGCGCGGCGGTGGGTGGCGAGGGCGTCGAGGAACGCGTTGGCGGCGGCGTAGTTGCCCTGCCCGGGTGAGCCGAGCGTGGCCGCGATCGAGGAGAACAGCACGAACGCGGTCAGGTCCCGGTCGGCGGTGGCCTGGTGCAGGGCCCAGGCGGCGTCCACCTTGGGCCGCATCACCCGGTCGAGCGCGTCGTCGTCGAGTCCGGTGATGGTGGCGTCGGCGATGGCGCCGGCGCAGTGGTAGACGGCGGTGAGGTCCGCCCCGGCGACCAGGTCGACGACGCGTACCGGGTCGCAGAGGTCCACCGCGACGGCCCGTACGGTCGCTCCGGCCGTGGTCAGCTCGTCGATCAGCGCGGCGTAGGCCGGGTCGTCGGCGGGGGCGCGGCGGGCGGCCAGGAGCAGGTTGCGGGACTGTCCGGTGGTGACCAGGTGTCGGGCGACCAGGCCGGCGAGGGTGCCGCTGGCGCCGGTGACCAGTGTGACGCGGTCCGGGTCGGCGGTGGCGGGGACGGTGAGCACGACCTTGCCGACGTGGCGGGCCTGGCTGATGTGCCGCAGCGCGGTGCGCGCCTGCCGGACGTCCCAGGTGCGGGTGGGCAGCGGTCGCAGCGCTCCCCGCTCGAACAGTTCCAGGAGTTCGGTGAGCATCTGCCCGAGGCGCTCGCCGCCGGCGGAGTTGAGTTCGAACGACCGGTAGGTGACGCCGGGGTGCTGGGCCGCGACGAGGTCGGGATCCCGCAGGTCGGTCTTGCCCATCTCGACGAACCGGCCGCCGCGCGGCAACAACCGCAACGACGCGTCCACGAACTCCCCGGCCAGGGCGTCCAACACCACGTCCACGCCGGCGCCGTCGGACTCCGCCAGGAAGGTCCGCTCGAACTCGGTGGTCCGCGACGACGCGATCCGCTCCTGCTCGACGCCCAACCCACGCAGCGTGTCCCACTTGCCAGGACTCGCCGTCGCATACACCTGCGCACCCAGATGACGGGCGATCTGGATCGCCGCCATCCCCACCCCACCGGCACCCGAATGGATGAGCACCGACTCACCGGCCCGCAGACCGGCCAGATCCCGCAACGCGTACCACGCCGTCAGGAACACCACCGGCACCGACGCCGCCTCGACGAACGACCAGCCCTCCGGCATCCGCGCCACCCGGTCCCGCCGCGCCACCACCTGCGGCCCGAAACCCGGCTCGAACAACCCGAACACCCGATCACCCGGCACCAGACCCGACACACCCGGCCCGACCTCCAGGACCACCCCCGCGCCCTCACTACCCATCACCGCAGCCGGATCCGGATACATCCCCAACGCGATCAACACGTCCCGGAAGTTCACCCCCGCCGCCCGCACCGCCACCCGCACCTCACCGGCGGCCAGCGCGGGCGCGTCGGAGGTGCGCACGTCGACGCCGTCGATGGTGCCGGGGTCGACGGCGGCCACGTGCCAGGCGCCGGCCGGCGGGACGAGCCGGTCCCCGGCCGGGCGGACGACGCGGGGTGCCAGGACGTCGCCGTCGCGCAGCGCGAGTTGCCCGCCGGCCGCGGCGAGCGGGGCGAGCGTGTCGGGGTCGGCGTCCCGGTCGAGGTCGACCAGCACGATCCGGTCCGGGTGCTCGGACTGTGCCGAACGCAGCAGCCCCCACACGGCGGCGCCGGCCAGGTCGGTGACGTCCTCCTCGTCGCGGGCCGCCACCGCGCCCCGGGTCGCCACCACCAGGCGTGAGTCCGCGAGGGTGTCGGCGGCCAGCCAGTCCCGCACGGTGGCCAGCACCGTCGACGTGACCGACCGGACCCGCGTCGGCAGGTCGGCGTCGTTCCCGGCCGGAACCGGGAGCAGCACCGCCTCGGGGGCCGGCGCGCCGGCCTCGACGGCCGCCGCCAGCGCGGTCACGTCAGGGTACGCGGCGGCGTGATCCCCCGCGCCCGTCGCGGAAGCCGAGCCGGCGGCATCCGGACCCGCCGCACCGGCGGTGACCGCCGTTCCGGCGTCGGTGCCCGTCGCATCGGTTCCGACTCCGACGAGCGTCACCCAGGACCGGGGTCCGCCGGTGCGCGGGAGGTCCCGGACCGACCAGGCGACCTCCAGGACGGACCGGTCGGCGGCGGTCGGACGGCCCGTGGCGTCACCCAGTTCCATGAGCACCAGGGAGTCCACCGAGACCACCGGCGCGCCGGTCTCGTCGGCCGCGACGAGCCGCACCGCCGAGCCGGTACGGCGCAACCGCACCCGCAGCACGGCCGCGCCGGCGGCGTGCACCTGCACGCCCTCGAACGTGAACGGCACGCGTGGCCCGGAGGTGGCGTCACCGCCGGGGAGCAGGCCGATCGGGTGCAGCGCGGCGTCGAGCAGCGCCGGGTGCACCTCGAACCGGCCGGCCCGCTCGGCCGGCCCGTCCGGCAGGGCCACCTCGGCGTAGACGGTGTCGTCGTCGGTCCAGGCCCGGCGCAGGCCCCGGAACGCGGGCCCGTAGGCCAGGCCGTGCCCGGCGAGGGTGTCGTACCAGCCGGTGAGGTCCACCTCGGTCGCGCCGGCGGGCGGCCAGGGGCCCGGCGTGGGCTCGTCGGCGGCGGCCGGCTCCAGCAGCCCTTCGGCGTGCCGGGTCCACCCGTCGTCGGTGTCGTCGGCGGGTTGGGCGTGGACGGTCACCGGGCGGGCGCCGGCGTCGTCCGGGGCGCCGACGCGCACCTGCACCCGCAGTCCGCCGGTGTCCGGCAGCGTGAGCGGGGTGACCAGCGTCAGTTCGCGCACCCGGGGGGCGCCGACCTCGTCGCCGGCCCGGACCACCAGCTCGACCAGCGCGGTGCCGGGCAGCAGCACGGCGCCGGCGACGGTGTGGTCGGCCAGCCACGGCTGGGCGGACAGCGCGAGCCGGCCGGTCAGGACCACCTCGTCGGCGTCGGCCAGTCGCACCGCCGCGCCGAGCAGCGGGTGCCCGGCGGCGCCGAGGCCGGCGCCGGTGACGTCACCACCGGCCGCCGTGCCGGGCTCGGGCCAGAAGCGTTCCCGCTGGAAGGCGTACGGGGGCAGGTCGACCCGGGTGGCGTCGGAGCCGGCGAACACGGCCGCCCAGTCGACGGGCACGCCGGCGGTGTGCAGGGCGCCGAGGGCGGTGAGCAGCTGGCGGGGGCCGTGTTCGTCGCGGCGCAACGATCCGACGACCACGCCGGGCGGGCCGGCGGGCGCCCGGTCAAGCGCGTCCTGCACCACGACCTTGAGCACCGGGTGCGGGCTGACCTCGACGAACACCCGGTGACCGGTGTCGATCAGCGCGTCCACGACCGGCGCGAGGCGGACCGGTTCCCGCAGGTTGCGGAACCAGTAGTCGGCGTCGAGGTCGGCGGTGTCGATCGGTTCGCCGGTGACGGTGGAGTGGAACGCGATCCGGCTCGGACGGGGGTGGAGCGTGCCGATCGCGGCGGTGATGTCGTCGCGGACCGCGTCGACGTGAGCGCAGTGGGAGGCGTAGTCGACAGCGATGCGCCGGGCCCGCAGTTCCCGGTCGGCGCAGGCGGCGAGCAGGTCGTCGACGGCGTCCGCGTCGCCGGAGACGACGGTGACGGCGGCGCCGTTGAGCGCGGCGACGCCGAGGCGGTCGCCCCAGGGGGCGATGAGGTCGGCGGTGTCGGCGGCGGAGAGCGGCACGGAGACCATCCCGCCCCGGCCGGTGAGGGCGAGCAGGCCCCGGCTGCGGGCCACCACGAGCCGCAGCGCGTCGGGCAGGGTGAGCGCGCCGGCCACGCAGGCGGCGGCGATCTCGCCCTGGGAGTGGCCGATCACGGCGTCGGGGCGTACGCCGCAGGAGCGCCACACCTCGGCGAGGGAGACCATCACGGTGAACAGCAGCGGTTGGACCACGTCGACCCGGTCCAGCGGTGAGGCGCCGGGGGCGCCGCGCAGCACGTCCTCGGGCGTCCAGTCGACGAGGTCGGCCAGTTCGGCGGCGCACTCGCGCATCCGGTCCCGGAAGACCGGGGAGCGGTCGAGCAGGTCGAGCGCCATGCCGGGCCACTGTGAGCCCTGGCCGGGGAAGACGAGGACGACCTTCGGCGTACCGTCGGCGGGCTGGGCCGGCGGCGTGGCGGCGGTGAGCGCGGCGAGCGCGGCGGCGCGGTCGGCGACGACGGTGACCTGCCGGTAGGGGTGGTGCGCGCGGCCGGTGGCGAGCGACCAGCCGAGGTCGGCCAGGTCGAGGTCGGGGTGCGCGGCGAGGTGCTCGTGCAGGCGCGCGGCCTGGGCCGGCAGGGCGCGGGCGGTGCGGGCGGAGACGAGCAGCGGCACCGCGTCGGCGCCGACCAGGCCGGGTCCGGTGGCGGGCGCGGGGTCGGCCGGTGCCGCGGTGGGGGCGGCCTCGATGACGGCGTGGGCGTTGGTGCCGGAGATGCCGAACGAGGAGACGGCGGCGCGGCGGGGCCGGTCGAGCGCGGGCCAGGGGGTGGGCGCGGTGACGAGGGTGACGGCGCCGGCGGTCCAGTCGACGTGCGGGGACGGCTCGTCGGCGTGCAGCGTCGCGGGGACGATCCCGTGCCGCATGGCGAGGACCATCTTGATCAGGCCGGCGACACCGGCGGCGGCCTGGGTGTGGCCGATGTTCGACTTGATCGAGCCGAGCAGCAGCGGGGTCTCCCGGTCCTGGCCGTACGTGGCGAGCAGCGCCTGCGCCTCGATCGGGTCACCGAGGGTGGTGCCGGTGCCGTGCGCCTCGACCACGTCCACCTCGGACGGCGACAGCCGCGCGTTGGCCAGGGCCTGCCGGATCACCCGCTGCTGCGACGGACCGTTCGGCGCGGTGAGCCCGTTGGACGCGCCGTCGGAGTTGACGGCGGTGCCGCGCACCACGGCGAGGATCCGGCGGCCCTCCCGCCGCGCGTCGGAGAGCCGCTGGACCAGCAGCAGACCGGCGCCCTCACCCCAGCCGGTGCCGTCGGCGGCGGCGCCGAACGCCTTGCACCGCCCGTCCGGGGCCAGCCCGCCCTGGCGGGAGAACTCGGAGAACATGCCGGGGGTGGCCATCAGCGCGACGCCACCGGCGAGCGCCATGTCGCACTCGCCGGAGCGCAGCGCCTGCGCGGCCAGGTGCAACGCGACCAGCGACGAGGAGCAGGCGGTGTCGACGGTGACGGCCGGACCTTCCAGGCCGAACGCGTAGGCGACCCGGCCGGAGGCGACGCTGCCGGCGGTGCCGGTGAGCAGGTGGCCTTCGAGGCCGTCGGCGCCGGTGGCGGCGTATCCGGAGGAGGCGGCGCCGACGAAGACGCCGGTGGCGGTGCCGGCGCGGGTGGTCGGGTCGAGGCCGGCGGACTCGAACGCCTCCCAGGACGTTTCCAGCAGCAGCCGTTGCTGCGGGTCCATGGCGAGGGCTTCGCGGGGGCTGATGCCGAAGAAGGCGGGGTCGAAGTCGCCGGCGTCGGCGAGGAATCCGCCGTGGCGGGTGGTGGAGGTGCCGGCCCGCTCGGCGTCCGGGTCGTAGAGCGCGTCGAGGTCCCAGCCCCGGTCGGTCGGGAAGCCGCCGATGGCGTCCGCGCCGGCGGCGACGAGGTCCCACAGCTGGTCCGGGGTGGAGATGCCGCCCGGGTAGCGGCAGGCCATGCCGATGACGGCGAGGGGTTCGTCGGTGCCGGCCGGGCCCGCCGCGCGGGCGGTCGACGCGGCGGGTTCGGCGGTGGCGAGCCGGGCGTGGAGGTGGTCGGCGACGCGGGCCGGGGTGGGGTGGTCGAAGACGAGTGTGGCGGGCAGCCGCAGCCCGGTGGCCGCGGCGAGCCGGTTGCGCAGCTCGACCGAGGTCAGCGAGTCGAAGCCCAGTTCCTTGAACGCGCGGGTTTCCGGCACGGCGTGGGCGCTCGGGTGGCCCAGCGCCGCGGCGGCCTGCGCGCGGACCAGGTCGACCAGGCGCTCGCGGGCCTCGTCCGGGGTGAGCGCGGCCAGCCGTTCGGCCCAGCCCGCCTCGCCGGTCGCCGTGTCCTGTGCCGTCCGGCGGGCGCCGGCGCGGGCCAGGCCGCGCAGGATCGCCGGGTAGCGGCCGGCGTCGCCGGTGAGCCGCAGCCGGGCCGCCGCGACGGCGGGCAGCGCGCGGCGGGTGGCGGCGTCGAGCAGGGCGGCGCCCTCGGTGGCGGTGAGCGGGGTCATGCCGAGGCGGCGCAGTCGCCGCGCGTCGTCCCGGTCGAGGTGGGCGGTCATCGCGCTGGTGGTGGCCCACATGCCCCAGGCGATGCTGGTGGCGGGCAGTCCGTGGGCGCGGCGGTGGGTGGCGAGGGCGTCGAGGAACGCGTTGGCGGCGGCGTAGTTGCCCTGCCCGGGTGAGCCGAGCGTGGCCGCGATCGAGGAGAACAGCACGAACGCGGTCAGGTCCCGGTCGGCGGTGGCCTGGTGCAGCGCCCAGGCGGCGTCCACCTTGGGCCGCATCACCCGCTCGAGCGCGTCGTCGTCGAGCCCGGCGACGGTGGCGTCGGCGACGATCCCGGCGCAGTGGTAGACGGCGGTCAGGTCGACGCCGTCCAGCAGGTCGGCCACGGCCGCCCGGTCCCCCACGTCCACGGCGACGGACCGCACCGACGCACCCGCGGCCGTCAGCTCGTCCACCAGGCTCGCGTAGGCCGGGTCGTCGGCCGGACCACGGCGGGCGGCGAGGAGCAGGTTGCGGGACTGCCCGGTGGCCACCAGGTGACGGGCGACGACGCCGGCCAGCGCGCCGGAGGCCCCGGTGACCAGCGTGACCCGCTCCGGGTCGACGGCAGCCGGAACGGTCAACACCACCTTGCCCACATGCCGGGCCTGACTGATGTGCCGCAACGCGGTCCGCGCCTGCCGCACGTCCCACGCCCGCACCGGCAACGGCGACAGCGCGTCCCGCTCGAACAGGTCGAGCAGTTCCGCCAGCATCTGCCCGATCCGCTCCCCACCGGCCTCGTTCAGGTCGAACGACCGGTAGGCCACGCCGGGGTGCTGGGCCGCGACGAGGTCGGGGTCGCGGACGTCGGTCTTGCCCATCTCCACGAACCGGCCGCCGCGCGGCAGCAACCGCAACGACGCGTCCACGAACTCCCCCGCCAGCGCGTCCAACACCACGTCCACGCCGGCGCCGTCGGACGCGGCCAGGAACGCGGCCTCGAACTCCGTGGTCCGCGACGATGCGATCCGCCCGTCCGCGACCCCCAGCCGGCGCAGCGTCTCCCACTTCCCCGGACTCGCCGTCGCATACACCGTCGCACCCAGGTGGTGGGCGATCTGGATCGCGGCCATCCCGACCCCACCGGCACCGGAGTGGATGAGCACCGATTCACCGGCCCGCAGGTCGGCCAGGTCCCGCAACGCGTACCAGGCGGTCAGGAACACCAGCGGGACGGAGGCGGCCTCGGTGAACGACCAGCCGGCCGGGATCCGGGCCACCCGCTCGCGCGCGGCGAGCACCTGCGGGCCGAAGCCCGGTTCGAACATGCCCAGCACCCGGTCGCCCGGTGCCAGGTCGGTCACGTCCGGCCCGACGTCGAGGACCACGCCCGCGCCCTCGCTGCCCATCCGGGCGTCCGGGTCCGGATACATGCCGAGCGCGACCAGCACGTCGCGGAAGTTCACGCCGGTGGCCCGCACGGCGACGCGGACCTGCCCGGGCCCTGGCGCGGCGGGGGCGGCGGGCACCGGCGCGACGCCGTCGATCGTGCCGGGCGCGACCGGCGCGAGGTGCCAGAGGCCGTCCGGCGGCCGCAGCTCGTCGTCGGCCGGCCGACCCAACCGGGGTACGCGCACCGCGCCGCCGCGCAGCGCCACCTGACCGCCGGTCGGCGCGGGGTCGGCGACCACCCCGGCAAGCGCGGACAACGCCCCGGCGTCGACCTCGCCGTCGAGGTCGGCCAGCACGATCCGGCCCGGGTGCTCCGACTGCGCCGAGCGCAGCAGCCCCCACACCGCCGCGCCGGCGAGGTCGGTGACCCGGTCCTCCTCGTCCCCGGCGGCGACCGCGCCCCGGGTGAGCACCACCAGCCGCGTGTCGGCGAGCGCGTCGGCGGCCAGCCACTCCTGCACGGTGACCAGCACCGCCGCCGTCACCGCCCGGACCCGCTCCGGCAGCCCGGAGCCGTCCGGTCCGGCCGGACCGTCGACACCGGCCGGACCGCTCGGGTCGCCGGCGGCGTCCCCCGCGCCGGTGGGAGCCGGTCCGGTCGGAGCTGGTCCGGTCGGAGCCGGTGCAGAAGTGAGCGGCAGCAGCACCGCGTCGGGGGCCGGGGCGCCGGCGGCCACGGCGGCCACCAGCGCCGCCACGTCCGGATGGCCGGGCCGGGGCGCGGCGTCGAGCGGGTCGGAGCCGGGCGGGGTCAGCACCGCCCAGGTCGGCGGGGTGACCGGCGCGGTGACCTCCTCGACCGGCCAGGCCAGCGCGTACAGGGACCGGTCGGCCGCACCCGCCGCGGCGGTCCCGGTCAGCTCCCGCAGGGCCAGCGCGTCCACCGACACCACCGGCGCGCCGGCCGCGTCGACCGCGACCAGCCGCACCGACGAGCCGGCGCGGGTCAGCCGCACCCGCAGCACCGTCGCGCCGGCGGCGTGCAGCTGCACGCCCTCGAACGCGAACGGCACCCGGGGGCCGCCCCCGATGCCGGCGTCGAGCAGGCCGATCGGGTGCAGGGCCGCGTCGAGCAGCGCCGGGTGCGCCCCGAAGCCGGTCGGGTCGACGCCGTCGGGGAGCGTCACCTCGGCGTACGCGGCGTCCGGGCCGGACCAGACCCGGCGGACCCCCCGGAACGCCGGCCCGTACGCCAGGCCGTGCGCGGCGAACGCGTCGTACCAGCCGGTCACGTCCACCTCGGACACCCCGGCCGGCGGCCACTCGCCGAGGGTCGGCCCGTCGGCGGCGGCGGGTTCCAGCACACCGTCGGCGTGCCGCACCCACTCGGCGTCCGGGTCGTCCTCGGGCTGAGCGTGCACGGTCACCGGCCGGGCGCCGGTGTCGTCGGCGGCGCCGACGCGCACCTGCACCCGTACCGCGTCGGTGGCGGTGAGGGTGAGTGGGGTGGCGACGGTGAGGTCCCGGATCCGGGCGGCCTCGACCTCGTCGCCGGCCCGGACGACCAGCTCCAGCAGCGCGGTGCCGGGCACCACCACGGCGTCGCCGACCACGTGGTCGGCCAGCCACGGGTGGGTGGCGACGGAGAGCCGGCCGGTGAGCACCACCTCGTCGTCGCCGGCGAGCCGGACGGCCGCGCCGAGCAGCGGGTGCCCGGCGACGCCGAGTCCGGCGCCGGACACGTCGCCGGCCTGCCAGGCCGGCGCGTCCGGCCAGAACCGCTGCCGCTGGAACGCGTAGGTGGGCAGGTCGACGGGGCGGGCGCCGGTGCCGTCGAACCAGGGCGTCCAGTCGACGTCGACGCCGTGCGTGTGCAGTTCGGCGAGCGCGGCCAGCAGCGCCTCGACCTCGGGCCGGTCGTGCCGCTGGGCGGCCACGGTGAGCCCGGCGTCGTCGTCGGCCAGCGCCTCGGCGGTCAGCGCGGTCAGCACGCTGCGCGGGCCGATCTCCAGGAACGTGTCCGCGCCGGCCGCGCGCAGCGCGGTCACGCCGTCGGCGTAGCGGACAGCCTCGCGGACGTGCCGTACCCAGTAGTCGGGCGTGCGCAGGTCGTCGCCCTCGGCCAGGGCGCCGGTCAGGTTGGACACCACCGGCAGCGTCGGGGCGTGGAAGGTCAGCTTCGCCAGCACCGCGCGGAAGCGGTCCAGCATCGGTTCCATCAGCGGGCTGTGGAACGCGTGCGACACGGCCAGCCGCCGCACCCGTACGCCTCGGTCGGTCCACCGCCGGGCCAGGTCGTCCAGCGCCTCGGTGGCGCCGGAGACCACCACCGACGACGGGCCGTTGACCGCCGCGACGCCCACCCGGTCGGTGTGGTCGTCCAGGTCGGCGCGCACGTCCGCCTCGGTGGCGGCGACCGCGAGCATGCCGCCGCCGTCGGGCAGCGCCTGCATGAGCGCGCCGCGCGCGGCCACCAGCAGGCAGGCGTGTTCCAGCGACAGCACGCCGGCCAGGTGTGCGGCGGTGACCTCGCCGATCGAGTGGCCGGCCAGCAGGTCCGGGGTGACGCCGAACGACTCGACCAGCCGGAACAGCGCCACCTCGACCGCGAACAACCCGGCCTGGGTGAACGCGGTGCGGTCCAGCAGCGCGGCGTCGGCGGTGCCCGCGGCGGCGAACAGCACCTCCTTCAGCGGCCGGGGCAGCGCCCGGTCCAGGTGCCCGCACACCTCGTCCAGCGCGGCGGCGAACACCGGGAACGTCGCGTACAGCTCCCGACCCATCCCGGCGCGCTGCGCGCCCTGCCCGGAGAAGAGGACCGCGAGCGGACCCCGGTCGGTCGCCTCGCCGGTGACCAGCGCGCCGGACGGCTCGCCCGCGGCGAGCGCGCGCAGCGCGGCGCGCAACCCGTCGGTGCCGGTGACGGCGAGCACGGCCCGCCGGTCCAGGGTGGCCCGGGTGGTGACCGACGCGTACCCGACGTCCCGGGGTCGGGGCGCGGGCCCGGCGTCCAGCCAGGCGGCCCAGCGCTCGGCCTGGGCGGCGAGCGCGGCCGGGTGGGCGGCGGAGAGCAGGACCGGCACGACCGGCCGGTCCGCGGTGGCCGCCGGGGCGGGGGCGGGCTCGGCCGGCGGGGCCTCCTCGACGAGCAGGTGGGCGTTGGTGCCGCTCATGCCGAAGGAGGAGACGGCGGCCCGGCGGACCCGGTCGGGCTCGGCCGGCCACGGCTGCGCGTCGGTGAGCAGCGCGACGTCGCCGGTCGACCAGTCGACGTGCGGGGTCGGCTCGTCGGCGTGCAGGGTGGCCGGGAGCAGGCCGTGCCGCAGCGCGAGCACCATCTTGATCACGCCGGCGACGCCGGCGGCGGCCTGGGTGTGGCCGAGGTTGGACTTGAGGGAGCCGAGCCGCAGCGGTCGTCCGGCGGGCCGGTCCCGCCCGTACGTGGCGAGCAGCGCCTGCGCCTCGATCGGGTCGCCGAGCGTGGTGCCGGTGCCGTGCGCCTCGACCACGTCCACGTCGGCCGGGGTGAGGCCGGCGTTGGCCAGCGCCTGGCGGATGACCCGCTGCTGGGCCGGGCCGTTGGGCGCGGTCAGGCCGCTGCTGGCGCCGTCGGAGTTGACCGCGCTGCCCCGGATCACGGCCAGGACCGGGTGGCCGAGCCGCCGGGCGTCGCTGAGGCGTTCGACCATGACCAGGCCGACGCCCTCGGCCCAGCCGGTGCCGTCGGCGGCGGCGGAGAACGCCTTGCAGCGTCCGTCGGCGGCCAGCCCGCGTTGCCGGGAGAACTCGACGAAGCCGCCCGGGGTGGCCATCACGCTGGCGCCGCCGGCGACGGCCAGGGTGCACTCGCCGTCGCGCAGCGCCTGCGTGGCCAGGTGCAGGGCGACCAGCGACGACGAGCAGGCGGTGTCGATCGTGACGGCCGGCCCCTCCAGGCCGAACGTGTAGGCCAGCCGGCCGGAGATGACGCTGGCGGCGGTGCCGGTCAGCACGTACCCCTCGGCGCCCTCGGGCAGGCGGCGCAGCACCGACGCGTAGTCCTGGCCGGCGGTGCCCACGAACACCCCGGTGCGGCTGCCGCGCAGCGTGCCGACGTCGACGCCGGCCCGCTCGAACACCTCCCAGGTGGTCTCCAGCAGCAGCCGCTGCTGCGGGTCCATGGCCAGCGCCTCGCGCGGGCTGATGCCGAACACCGTGGGGTCGAAGTCACCCGCGTCGGCGAGGAATCCGCCCCGGTCGCTGTACGAGGTGCCGGGGTGGTCCGGGTCCGGGTCGTACAGCCTGGCCAGGTCCCAGCCGCGGTCGGTGGGGAACGGGCCGGTCGCGTCGGCGCCGCCGACGACCAGGTCCCAGAGCTGCTCCGGGGACGCGACTCCGCCGGGGAAGCGGCAGGCCATGCCGACCACGGCGATCGGTTCCGGTTCCTCCAGCTCGCGCAGGCGCCGGTGCGCCTGGCGGAGCTCGGTGGTCACCCACTTGAGATGTTCGAGGAGCTTCTCTTCGTCCGCCATGATCCACCCGCCCGAACTTGCTGCCGATCGATTCCGTCGAACACCGAGATGGCCGCCGGTGCGGCACACCGGTGACCGGGGACGGCCGACGGTGACGGGGGTACACCGGCACCCGGCCCGTCACCGTGCATGGACGCTACTGAGCGCTGAGCTGCGACCCCAACCCCTACGGACCCCTCATTCACCTCGCCGGCGGGGTGCCCGGCGTCGGTCGCGACGGTCCCGGCGGGACGGTCAGCGGAGCTGCCCGGCGAGGGTGGGCAGGATCGCCCGGGGCCGTCCGGGCGGGGTGGCGCGGCGGCGCCACTCGCGCGGGTAGCCGACGGACACCTCCTCGAACCGCACCCCGTCGTAGCGGGTGCTGCGCGGGATGTGCAGGTGCCCGTAGACGGCGACGCGGGCCTCGTAGTGCAGGTGCCAGTCGGCGGTGAGGTCGGTGCCGCACCACTGGGCGAACTCGGGGTGCCGCAGGATCCGGGTGGGTTCGCGGACCAGCGGGTAGTGGTTGACCAGCACGGTGGGCAGGCCGCCGCGCTCGGCGTCGAGGCGCCGTTCGGTGCGGATGACCCGGGCTCGGCACCACGCGTCGCGACTCGGGTACGGGTCGGGGTGCAGCAGGATCTCGTCGGTGCACACCACCCCGGTCTCGTACGCCCGCGCCAGCGCCTGGGCCCGGTTCCAGGTGCCCGAGGGCCGCCACGAGTGGTCGTACCCGACGAACAGTGGCACCACCAGCACCGGGTCGCCGTCGGGGTCCCACACCGGGTACGGGTCCTCGGGCGTGCGCACGCCGAGGCGCCGGCACAGGTCCACCAGGTGCCGGTAGCGGGCCTCGCCGCGCAGTTGCACCGGGTCGTCGCGGGGCGTCCACAGCTCGTGGTTGCCGGGCGCCCAGACGACCCGGGCGAACCGGTCGGCGAGCAGGCCGAGCACCCACTCGACGTCGTGCAGGTACTCGCCGACGTCGCCGGCGACGATCAGCCAGTCGTCGTCGTGGTCGGGGCGCAGCCGCTCGACCAGCGCGCGGTTCTCCGCGTACCCGACGTGCAGGTCGCTGATGGCGAGCAACCGCCCGCTGCTGCCGGTCACGATTTGCCGAACTCCTGTCGGATGATGGCGAAGATGTCGTCCTCGTCGGCGGCGGCCAGGTCGTCGGCGGGCGGCGGGGTGGCCGGGCCGCCCCGCCAGCGCGACAGCAGGTCCTCCAGCCGGCGCGTGACGTCCGCGGCGCGCCGGTCGTCGGGCACCGCGTCGAGCAGCCGTGCCAGCCGGTCGATGCCGTCGGTGACCGGGTCGGCGGGGCCGGCGGGCAGCAGTTCCCGGCCCAGGTGCGCGGCGAGCGCCGCCGGGGTGGGGTGGTCGAAGACCAGCGTGGTGGGCATTGTCAGGCCGGTCTCGGCGGTGAGCCGGTTGCGCAGTTCCACGGCGGTGAGCGAGTCGAAGCCGAGGTCGAGGAAGCCGCGCCCGGCCCGGATCGCGGCCGGGGTGCGGTGCCCGAGCACGGTGGCCGCCGCCGCGCGGACCAGGTCGAGCAGCGTCCGCTCCCGCTCCACCGCGCCGGCGGCGGCGAGCCGGTCGCGCAGCGCCTTCGGCGCACCCGCGTCGGTGGCCGGCGGCCCGGCCGGGTCGGTGGCGGCCTCGGGGATGCCGGCGAGCAGCGGGCTGGGCCGGCGGGCGGTGAACGACGGCGCGAACCGGTCCCAGGCGACGTCGGCGACGACCACCGCCGCGTCGTCGCGGTCGAGTGCGCTTCCCAGCGCGGTGACCGCGAGGTCCGGGGCGAGCGCGGGCAGGCCGCGCCGGGCGAGCTGGTCGCGCTGCTCGCCCGCGGCCATGCCGCCGCCGGCCCACGGCCCCCAGGCCACGGCGGTGCCGGCGGCGCCGCGTGCCCGGCGGCGGGCCACCAGCCCGTCGAGGTACGCGTTGGCGGCGGCGTAGCCGGCCTGGCCGGCGGAGCCCCACACCCCGGCGATGGAGGAGAACACCACGAACGCGTCCATCCCGTCGGGCAGCAGCGCGTCGAGGTGGGCCGCGCCGTGGACCTTGGCCCGGAGCACGTCGGCCAGCTCGGTGCCGGTCATGGTGGCCAGCGGGGTGGCCTGGGCGGCGCCGGCGGCGTGCACGACGGCCCGGACCGGGTCGCCGGCCGCGGCCAGCCCGTCCAGCAGCCCGGCGAGCGCGTCCCGGTCCGCCACGTCACACGCGGCCACGCTCACCCGCACGCCCCGCTCCCGCAGCCGCTCCGCCAACTCGGTCGCGCCGGGGGCGTCTTCACCGCGCCGGCTGGTCAGCACCAGATGCTCCGCACCGACGCCCGCCGCCCACTCGGCGACCCGACCGCCCAGCGCGCCGGTACCGCCGGTCACCAACACCGTGCCCGCGAACCGGAACTCCCGCCGCGCCGAGTCACCGGACGCCCGCACCAACCGCCGCCCGAACACCCCCGACGACCGCACCGCCACCTGATCCTCGACACCGCCCAGCACGGCGCACACCCGCCGCACGGCCTGCTCGTCGACCTCGGCCGGCAGGTCGATCAGGCCACCCCAGCGACCGGGCTCCTCCAGCGCGGCCACCCGGCCGAGGCCCCAGGTGCCGGCGGCGACCGGGTCGACCGGGCGGTCGGACGCGCCGACCGCGACCGCGCCCCGGGTCAGCCACCACACCGGCCCGGACAGGCCGGCGTCCGCGACGGCCTGCACGGTGGCCAGCGCGGCGCCGGGGCCCGCGCCGGCGAGCGCGAGCAGGGACACCACCCCGGCGGCCACGTCGCCGTCGCGCAGCGCCTTGGCGAGCAGGTCCCGGTCGTCCGCCGGCCCGTGGACCGGCACCGGCCGTACGGTCGCGCCGGCCGTCGTCATCCCGTCGGTCAAAGCCGCGACCACCGCGTCGTCGACCCCGGCGTACGGCACGAGCAGCAGCCACGTGCCGGCCAGCGCCGGCGTGGTCGTCTCCGGTACGGGCTGCCAGTCGACGCGGTACCGCCAGGCGTCGGCGGTGGCGCGTCGCCGGCCGGCCCGCCGCCACCGGGCGAGCGCCGGCAGCAGGTCGGCGACGGGCTGGTCGGTGCGGAACCGGGGATCGAGCGGGGTGAGGTCGGCCCGTTCGACGGCGGCCCAGAAGCCGTCGTCGGCCGCCTCGGCGGTGCCGCCCACCGGGCCGTCCTGGTCGATCAGCCAGTAGCGCCGGTGCTGGAACGCGTAGGTGGGCAGGTCGACGGTGGCGGGCCGGCGGCCGTCCACGCTGTACCAGGCCGTCCAGTCGACGGGGGTGCCGGTGACGTGCAGCCGCGCCAACGCGGTGGTCAGCGCGGTCACCTCGTCCTGGTCCCGGCGCAGCGCCGGAACGTGGTGCACGGTCCGGTCGGTGGGAACGTCGGCGGCCATCGCGGTCAGCGTGGCGTCCGGCCCGACTTCCAGGAACGTGCCCACCCCGAGGTCCTGCAGCGTGGCCACCCCGTCGGCGAAGCGGACCGCCTCCCGGACGTGCCGCACCCAGTACTCGGGTGTCGCGATGTCGTCGGGCTCGGCGAGCCGCCCGGTCAGGTTGGACACGATCGGCAGCGTCGGCGACCGCCAGTCCAGGTCGGCGATCGCGGCCCGGAACCCGTCCAGCATCGGCTCCATCAGACGCGAATGGAACGCGTGACTCACCGCCAACCGCTTCACCCGCCAACCCCGCTCCGCGCACTCCCCCGCCACCCGGTCCAGGTCGGCGACGGCACCGGACAGCACCACCGACGACGGGCCGTTCACCGCCGCGATGTCCACCGCGTCGACGGGAGCGGACGCCCGTCGAGCGGCCCCGCCCAACCGGAGCAGCTCGTGGACCTGATCCTCCGACGCCCCGACCGCCAGCATCCCGCCGCCGGACGGCAACGCCTGCATCAACGACCCCCGCGCCGCCACCAACGCGCACGCATCGTCCAGGGTCAGGACGCCGGCCACGTGCGCGGCGGTCACCTCACCGATCGAATGCCCCGCCACGAAGTCCGCGCCGACGCCCCACGAGGACAACAACTCCCACAACGCCACCTCGACCGCGAACAACCCGGCCTGCGCGTAGACGGTCCGGTCCAGCAGGTCCCCGCCCTCGGACACCACCTTCCCCAACGGCCTGTCGAGCCGACCGTCGAACAGCTCACACACCCGGTCGAACGCGTCCGCGAACACGGGGAACGCGGCGTACAGCCCCCGGCCCATGCCGGCGCGCTGCGAACCCTGACCCGTGAACAGCACCGCCCGCCGGCCGGAGACCACCTCACCCGACACCACACCCGGCGCCGTCCCGCCCTCGGCCAGCGCGGACAGCCCGGCCAGCAACGCGTCCCGGTCCACGCCGACCACCGCGGCCCGATGCTCCAGCGCCGCGCGGCCGGTCGCCAGGGACCAGCCGACCTCGACCGGCGACACGTCGTCCCGGTCCCGGAGGTGGTCGACCAGCCGGGCCGCCTGGGCGGCCAGGGCCTCCGTCGATCGCGCCGACACCAGCCACGGGACGGCCGTGTCCGTCGCGCCGGCCCGGCCGCCGTCACCGGCCGGCTCGGGTGCTTCGAGGATCACGTGGGCGTTGGTGCCGGAGATGCCGAACGAGGACACCGCCGCCCGGCGGGGCCGGTCCACCGCCGGCCACGGCCGCGCGGAGGTGACCAGGTCGACCGCGCCGGCCGACCAGTCCACCTTCGACGACGGCCGGTCGACGTGCAGGGTGGCCGGGACGAGGCCGTGCCGCAGCGCGAGGACCGCCTTGATGACACCGGCCGCTCCGGCGGCCGCCTGGACGTGGCCGATGTTGGACTTGATCGAGGAGAGCAGCAGCGGCGTGCCGGCGCGCTCCTGCCCGTACGTGGCCAGCAGCGCCTGCGCCTCGATCGGATCGCCCAGCGTGGTGCCGGTGCCGTGTGCCTCCACCACGTCCACGTCGGACGGGGACAGCCCGGCGTTCGCCAGCGCCGCGCGGATGACGCGCTGCTGCGCCGGCCCGTTGGGGGCGGTGAGCCCGTTCGACGCGCCGTCGGAGTTCACCGCCGAGCCGCGCAGCACGGCGAGGATCCGCCGGCCGTCGCGGCGGGCGTCGGAGAGACGCTGCACCAGCAGCACGCCGACGCCCTCACCCCAGCCGGTGCCGTCCGCGCCCTCGGCGAACGACCGGCATCGACCGTCGGCGGCGAGGCCGCCCTGCCTAGAGAACTCGACGAAGGTGGCCGGTGAGGCCATCACGGTCACGCCACCGGCGAGCGCGAGCGTGCACTCGCCGCTGCGCAGCGACTGGGCGGCCAGGTGCAGCGCGACCAGCGACGACGAGCAGGCCGAGTCCACGGTCAGCGCGGGCCCCTCGAAGCCGAGCGTGTAGGCGACCCGACCGGAGAGCACGCTGGTGGCGGTGCCGGTGAGCAGGTGCCCGCCGACCTCCTGGTCGCGGCCCATCGCCGTCGAGGCGTACCCCTGGAAGCCGGCGCCGGCGAAGACGCCGACGCGTTCCCCGCGGAGCCGGGCGGGGTCGATGCCGGCGTTTTCGACCGCCTCCCAGGCGGCTTCGAGCAGCAGCCGTTGCTGCGGGTCCATCGCGAGGGCCTCACGTGGGGAGATGCCGAAGAAGTCGGCGTCGAAGGCGCCCGCGTCGTAGACGAATCCGCCCTGCCGGGGGAACGAGGTGTCGGTGAGCCGGCCGGCGAGGAACCGGTCCCAGCCGCGGTCGAGGGGGAAGTCGGAGATGCCGTCGCGTCCGGCCGCGAGCAGGTCCCACAGCTCGTCGGGGTTGGTGACGCCGCCGGGCAGGCGACAGGCCATGCCGACGACCACGATCGGGTCGTCGTCGACGGCGACACGGGCCGCCGGTCCGTCCGCCGCCGCCGGCTCGCCGGTCAGCGTGGCGGCGAGGTAGGCGGCGAGGGCCGCCGGGGTCGGCTGGTCGAACACGAGCGTGCTGGGCAGCGCCAGGCCGGTCTCGGTGGCGAGCCGGTTGCGCAGCTCGACGGCGGTCAGCGAGTCGAAGCCCTGCCGTTGGAACGCACGGTCGGCGGCCACCGCGTCGGCGCTCGGGTGGCCGAGCACGGCCGCGGCCTGGGCGCGGACCAGGTCGAGCAGGTGACCGTCGCGCCGGCTCGGGGTGAGGGCGGCGAGCCGGCGGGCGAGCGGGGTGGTCCGCTCGTCGGGCGCGACCGGCGCGGGTCGGGCCTCGGGCAGGTCGTCCAGCAGCGGGCTGGACCGCAGGGCGGTGAACGTGGCGGCGAACCGGTCCCAGGCGACGTCGGCGACGACCACCGTCGTGTCGTCGCGGTCGAGCGCGCGGTGCAGCGCGGTGACCGCGAGGTCCGGGTCCATCGCGGGCAGGCCGCGCCGGGCCAGCGCCTCCCGCGCCTCGCCCCGCGCCGCCATGCCGCCGCCGGCCCAGGGTCCCCAGGCCACGGCGGTGCCGGCGGCGCCGCGCGCGCGGCGGCGGGCCACCAGCGCGTCGGCGTACGCGTTGGCGGCGGCGTAGCCGGCCTGCCCGGCGGAGCCCCACACCCCGGCGATGGACGTGAACACCACGAACGCGTCCAGCCCGTCGGGCAGCAACGCGTCGAGGTGGCCGGCGCCGTCGACCTTGGCGCGCAGCACGTCCCGCAGTTCGTCGGTGGTGACGGCGGCGAGCGGGGTGAACTGCGGCGCGCCGGCGGCGTGCACGACGGCCCGGACCGGATCGCCGGCCGCGGCCAGCCCGTCCAGCAGCCCGGCGAGCGCGTCCCGGTCCGCCACGTCACACGCGGCCACCGTCACCCGCACGCCCCGGTCCCGTAGCCGCTCCGCCAACTCGGCCGCGCCGGGGGCGTCTTCGCCGCGCCGGCTGGTCAGCACCAGATGCTCCGCACCGACGCCGGCCGCCCACTGCGCGACCCGCGCGCCGAGCGCGCCGGTACCACCGGTCACCAGCACCGTCCCAGCGAACCGGAACTCCCGCCGCACCGGATCCCCGGACGCCCGGACCAACCGCCGCCCGAACACCCCCGACGACCGCACCGCCACCTGATCCTCGACCCCGGCCAACACGGCGCACACCCGCCGGACCGCCGCGTCGTCCACCTCGGCCGGCAGGTCGACCAGACCACCCCACCGGCCCGGCTCCTCCAGCGCGGCCACCCGGCCCAGGCCCCAGGTCGCCGCCGCGGCGGGCTCGGCGGGGGTGTCCGTGGCGCTGACGGCCACGGCGTTGCGGGTCAGCCACCACAGCCGTCCGCCGACGCCGCTGTCGGTGTGGGCCTGCGCGACCGTCAGCGCCGTCTCCGGGGCCGCGTCGAGCAGCGACAGCACCCCGGCGACGGCACCGCCGACGGCGGCGGCGCGGAGCCGGTCGGCGAGGCTCTGCCGGTCGGTGGCACCGTCGAGGGTCACCGGCACGACGTGGGCGCCGTACCCGGTCATCCGGTCGACCAGCGGGGGGTCGGTCCGGCCGGGCCCGGCCAGCACCAGCCACGTCCCGGTCAGGGCCGGCCGGGGTACGGAGGTGAGCGGCCGCCACCGCACCCGGTAGCGCCACGAGTCGGCGGCGGCGTGCTCCCGTCCCGTCCGCCGCCAGCGCGCCAGCGCCGGCAGCAGGTCCCGCAGCGGCTGGTCCGGGGTGAGCCGCAGCTCGGCGCCGAGGCCGCTGAGGTCCTCCTGCTCGACGGCCGCCCAGAACCGGTCGTCGAGGTCGGTGCCGGTTCGTGCCGTGGGTGTGGGCTCCGGCCAGTACCGGGTGCGTTGGAAGGCGTACGTGGGCAGGTCCACGGTGGCGGGCCGGCGGCCGTCCACGCTGTACCAGGCCGTCCAGTCGACCGGGGTGCCGGCGACGTGCAGCCGCGCCAACGCGGTGGTCAATGCGGTCACCTCGTCCTGGTCACGGCGCAACGCCGGGATGTGGTGCACGGTCCGGTCGGCCGGGACGTCGGCGGCCATCGCGGTCAACGTGGCGTCCGGCCCGACTTCCAGGACCGTGCTCACCCCGAGGTCGTGCAGCGTGGCCACGCCGTCGGCGAAGCGGACCGCCTCCCGGACGTGCCGCACCCAGTAGTCCGGGCCCGCGATGTCGTCAGGGTCGGCGAGCCGCCCGGTCAGGTTGGACACGATCGGCAGCGTCGGCGACCGCCAGTCCAGGCCGGCGATCGCGGCCCGGAACCCGTCCAGCATCGGCTCCATCAACCGCGAGTGGAACGCGTGACTCACCGCCAACCGCTTCACCCGCCAACCCCGCGCGACACACTCCCCCGCCACCCGGTCCAGATCCACCAGAGCGCCCGACAGCACCACCGACGACGGACCGTTCACCGCCGCCACGTCGACGCCACCCAACCCGGCCACGCTCGCCGACTGGCTGCCGGTGCCGGCGACGACCGGCGGGCCACCCACGACCGGCTCTGCCCCGGCACCGTCGACTCCCCACAGCCGCCCGTCCGCCGACTCGGCAACCTCCGCCGTGGCGTCACCGGACCGCAGCAGCGCGCGAACCTCATCCTCCGACGCGCCCACCGCCAGCATCCCGCCACCGCCGGGCAACGCCTGCATCAACGACCCCCGCGCCGCCACCAACGCGACCGCGTCCTCCAGCGACAACACCCCCGCCACGTACGCGGCCGTCACCTCACCGATCGAATGCCCCGCGACGAAGTCGGCACCGACACCCCACGACGACAGCAACTCCCACAGAGCAACCTCGACCGCGAACAACCCGGCCTGCGCATAGACCGTCCGGTCCAGCAGCTCCCCGCCGTCGAACACCACCTCCCGCAACGGCCGGTCCAGGCGACCCTCGAACGCCCCGCACACCCGGTCGAACACCTCAGCGAACACCGGAAACGCCTCGTACAGCCCCCGGCCCATGCCGGCGCGCTGCGAACCCTGACCCGTGAACAGCACGGCCCGACGGCCGGACGCCACCTCACCGGTCAGCACACCCGGCACCGTCCCGCCCTGGGCGAGGGCGGACAGACCGGCCAGCAATGCGTCCCGGTCCGCGCCGAGCACGGCGGCGCGGTGTTCCATCGCGGTGCGCGAGGTGAGCAGGGACCAGCCGACCTCGGCCGGTGGGAGGTCGTCGTTCGCCCGCAGGTGGTCGGCCAGCCGGGCGGCCTGGTCGGCGAGGGCGGGGGCCGTCCGGGCCGAGAGCAGCCACGGCGTGACGGGGAACGAACCCGATGTCGGCGTCAGCCGGGGCACGGTCGGCTCGGGTGCTTCGAGGATCACGTGGGCGTTGGTGCCGGAGATGCCGAACGACGACACCGCCGCCCGCCGCGGCCGGCCGGTCACGGGCCACGGCCGCGCGGACGTCACCAGCTCCACCGCCCCGGCCGACCAGTCCACCTTCGACGACGGCGCGTCCACGTGCAGCGTCGGCGGCACCACCCCGTGCCGCATCGCGAGGACCATCTTGACCAGACCGGTTACGCCCGCGGCGGCCTGGGTGTGGCCGACGTTCGACTTCACCGACCCGAGCAGCAACGGTTCGGCCCGCTCCTGCCCGTACGTGGCCAGCAGCGCCTGCGCCTCGATCGGATCACCCAGCGTCGTGCCGGTGCCGTGCGCCTCCACCACGTCCACGTCGCCCGGGGACAGGCGCGCGTCGGCCAACGCGGCGCGGATGACGCGCTGCTGCGCCGGCCCGTTCGGCGCGGTCAGGCCGTTCGACGCGCCGTCGGAGTTGATCGCGGAGCCGGCCACCACGGCGAGGATCCGCCGGCCGTCACGGCGGGCGTCGGAGAGACGCTGCACCAGCAGCACGCCGACGCCCTCACCCCAGCCGGTGCCGTCCGCGCCCTCGGCGAACGACCGGCACCGCCCGTCGGCGGCGAGGCCACCCTGCCGGGAGAACTCGACGAACGCGCCGGGGGTCGCCATCACGGTCACGCCACCGGCCAGGGCCAGGTCGCACTCCCCGGCGCGCAGCGACTGGGCGGCCAGGTGCAGCGCCACCAGCGAGGAGGAGCAGGCGGTGTCCACGGTCACCGCCGGCCCTTCGAAGCCGAACGCGTACGACACCCGGCCGGAGAGCACGCTGGCGGAGGCCCCGGTGGCGCCGTAGCCGGCGAGGTGTTCGCCGCCGTAGCGGATGAGGTGGTCGAAGTCCTGCCCGTTGGTGCCGGCGAAGACACCGACGCGCCGGCCGGCCAGGCCGGCCGGGTCGATCCGGGCGTCCTCGATCGCCGCCCAGGCGGTCTCCAGCAGCAGCCGCTGCTGCGGGTCCATGGCGACCGCCTCGCGGGGCGAGATGCCGAAGAAGTGGGCGTCGAACGCGGCGGCGTCGGCCAGGAACGCGCCGCGGGTCACGTCGGGTGGCAGCGCGCCCAGGTCCCAGTGCCGGTCGGTCGGCAGGTCGGACATGGCGTCGACGCCGTCGGCGAGCAGCCGCCAGAACGCGTCCGGGGAGTCCGCCCCGCCGGGGAAGCGGCAAGCCACGCCGACGACGGCGATCGGGTCGTCGTCGACGGGACGTACCGGTGTGTCGGTGGTGGCGGCCGACCCGCCGGACAGTTCGGTCACGAGGTGGGCGGCCAGGGCCTCGGGGTTGGGATGGTCGAAGGCGAGCGTGGCCGGCAGGGTGAGGCCGGTGGCGGCGGCGAGCCGGTTGCGCAGTTCGACGGCGCTGAGCGAGGTGAAACCGAGGTCGCGGAACGCGCGCCGGGCCGGCACCGCGTCGGCGTCGTCGTGGCCGAGCACGGCGGCGATCTCGGCGCGGACCAGGTCGCCGAGCGTGTCCCGCCGCTCGGCCGGGGTGAGTGCGGCCAGCCGTCCGCGCAGCGTGGTGGCCCGGTCGGTGCCGGCGACGGCCGGCGCGATCAGCAGGTCGCGGATCAGCGGGTCGGGCCGAGGGCCGGCGGTGGCGGCGATCCGGTCCCAGTCGGCGTCGGCGACGACGACGTGGGTCTCGTCCCGGTCCAACGCCCGGTGCAGGGAACGGACGGCGCGGGCGGGGTCCATGGCCCGGACGCCGCCGCGCGCCATCCGACGTTCGAACTCGCCGGCGCTGACCCCGCCGTCGGCCCAGAGTCCCCAGCCGAGGGAGGTGGCGGGCAGCCCGTCGGCGCGGCGGCGTCGGGCGAGCGCGTCGAGCCAGGCGTTGCCGGGCGCGTAGTTGCCCTGCCCGGGTCCGGCCATGGTGCCGGCGAGGGAGGAGAAGAGCACGAACGCGGTCAGGTCGTGCTCGCGGGTCAGCTCGTCGAGGTGGCGGGCGGCGTCGACCTTGGCCCGCAGCGCGGTGGCCATCCGGCCGACGGTGAGCGCGTCGGTGACGGTGTCGTCCAGGGCGGCGGCGGTGTGCACGACGGTGCGCAGCGGCGCGTCGGCGGGGACGGTCGCGAGCAGGTCGCGTACCGCGTCGCGGTCGGCGACGTCGCAGGCCGCGACCGTGACCCGGGTGCCGTGCGCGGTCAGCTCGTCGACCAGGTCGGCGGCGCCGGGCGCGTCGGGTCCACGCCGGCTGACCAGCAGGAGATGGTCGACGCCGGCGGCGGCCAGGGCCCGGGCGACGTGCGCGCCGAGCGCGCCGGTGCCGCCGGTGACCAGCGCGGTGCCGCGCGGCGTCCAGCTCCGCCCGGCGCCGGCCGGCCGTCCGGCCCGGACCAGCCGCCGGGCGTACGCCCCGGTGCCGCGTACCGCGAGTTGGTCCTCGGCCGGGTCGCCGTCGAGCAGCCGGCGCACCCGGGTGGCGGCGGGCGGGTCGGCCGTCGGGGGCAGGTCGACGAGCCCACCCCAGCGGTGCGGGTGTTCGGCGCGCAGTGCGCCGCCGAGGCCCCAGAGCAGCGCCTGGTCGGGGTCGACCGCGGTGTCGTCGGGGTCGGCGGCGACGGCGGCGCGGGTGGCGACCCAGAGCCGCGCGGCGGCGCCGGCGTCGCCGAGCGCCTGGGCGAGCGTGACGGTGTCGGCGAGCCCCACCGGCACGGAGGGGCTGTCCGGGTGTGTTCCGGACGTCAGGCCGAGCAGGGACAGCACGGCGCCGGGGGCGGCGAGCGCGCCGAGGTCGCGGGCGAGGTCGGCGCGGCCGTGGCCGGCGGGCACGGTCAGTGTCCGGACGCCGGGCCCGGCCAGCGCGTCGGCCCACTGCCGGGCCGGTCCGTCCGCCCCTTGCGGTACGACGAGCAGCAGGTCGCCGTCGTCGGCGCGACCGGTCTCGGCGAGCGGTTGCCAGGTGACGCGGTAGTGCCAGGAGTCGAGGGTGGCGTCGTCCTCCTGGCGGCGGCGCCAGGCGGAGAGGGCGGGGAGCACGGTGGCGAGGGGCGCGTCGGGGTCGACGGCGAGCGCGGTGGCCAGGCCGTCCACGTCCTCGTCGTCGACGACCCGCCAGAACGCGGCGTCGTCCGGGTCCGCGTCGGGGTGGCGGGTGCGGGCGTCGAGCCAGTAGCGCCGGTGGTGGAAGGCATAGGTGGGCAGGTCGACGGTGGCGGGCCGGCGGCCGTCGACGCTGTACCAGGCCGTCCAGTCGACCGGGGTGCCGGCGACGTGCAGCCGCGCCAACGCGGTGGTCAGCGCGGTCACCTCGTCCTGGTCGCGGCGCAGCGCCGGGATCTGGTGCACGGTCCGGTCGGTGGGAACGTCGGCGGCCATCGCGGTCAGCGTGGCGTCCGGCCCGACTTCCAGGACCGTGGTCACGCCGAGGTCGTGCAGGGTGGTGACGCCGTCGGCGAAGCGGACCGCCTCGCGGACGTGCCGCACCCAGTACTCGGGTGTCGCGATGTCGTCGGGCTCGGCGAGCCGGCCGGTCAGGTTCGACACGATCGGCAGCGTCGGCGTCCGCCAGTCCAGGTCGGCGATCGCGGCCCGGAAGTCGTCCAGCATCGGCTCCATCAGACGCGAGTGGAACGCGTGACTCACCGCCAACCGCTTCACCCGCCAACCCCGCTCCGCGCACTCCCCCGCCACCCGGTCCAGGTCGGCGACGGCGCCGGACAGCACCACCGAGGACGGGCCGTTCACCGCCGCGATGTCGACGCCGCCACCCGGACCCGCGCCGGCCACCACCGGCTCCGCCACGGCACCGTCGGGTCCCCGCAGCGGCCCGTCCGCCGGATCGGCGCCCGCAGCCGTAGCGACACCCGGCCGCAGCAGCGCCCGCACCTGGTCTTCGGACGCGCCGACCGCCAGCATCCCGCCGCCGGCCGGCAGCGCCTGCATCAACGCACCGCGCGCCGCCACCAACGCGACCGCGTCGTCCAGCGACAGCACCCCCGCCACATGCGCGGCGGTCACCTCACCGATCGAATGCCCGGCAAGGTAGTCGACCCGCACACCCCACGACGACAGCAACTCCCACAGAGCAACCTCGACCGCGAACAACCCCGCCTGCGCATAGACGGTCCGATCCAGCAGGTCCCCGCCCGCGAACACCACCTCCCGCAACGACCGATCCAGGCGACCCTCGAACGCCGCGCACACCCGGTCGAACGCCGCCGCGAACACCGGAAACGCGGAATACAACCCCCGGCCCATCCCGGCGCGCTGCGAGCCCTGACCGGTGAACACCACCGCCCGCCGACCCGACACCACCTCACCCGACACCAGACCGGCAGCGGACCTGCCCTGCGCGAGGGCCGACAACCCGGCCAGCAACGCGTCCCGATCCGCACCCACCACCGCCGCGCGATGCTCCAACGCGGCGCGGGTCGTCGCCAGGGACCAGCCCACCTCGACCGGCGACACGTCGTCCCGGCCCCGCAGGTGATCGACCAGCCGGGCCGCCTGGTTCACGAGCGCCGACGCCGAACGCGCCGACACCGTCCACGACAGGACCGGCGGTGCCGTGCCCACGGCCGCGTCGTCCGCGACCGGCTCGGGCGCCTCCAGGATCACGTGGGCGTTGGTGCCGGAGATGCCGAACGACGACACCGCCGCCCGCCGGGGCCGATCGGTCGCCGGCCACGGCCGCGCCGACGTCACCAGCTCCACCGCCCCGGCCGACCAGTCCACCTTCGACGACGGCGCGTCCACGTGCAGCGTCGGCGGCACCACCCCGTGCCGCATGGCGAGGACCATCTTGACGATCCCGGCCACCCCGGCGGCGGCCTGCGTGTGGCCCAGGTTCGACTTCACCGAGCCGAGCAGCAACGGCGTGGACCGGTCCTGCCCGTACGTGGCCAGCACCGCCTGCGCCTCGATCGGATCACCCAACGTGGTGCCGGTGCCGTGCGCCTCCACCACGTCCACCTCGACGGGCGACAGCCGCGCCGAGGCGAGGGCCGCCCGGATCACCCGCTGCTGCGCCGGGCCGTTCGGTGCGGTGAGCCCGTTCGACGCCCCGTCCTGGTTGACCGCCGTACCGCGCACCACGGCGAGGACGCGGTGGCCGTGCCGGCGGGCGTCGGTGAGTCGTTCCAGGAGCAGCACGCCGACGCCCTCGGACCAGCCGGTACCGTCGGCGCCCTCGGCGAACGACTTGCACCGACCGTCGGGGGCCAGGCCGCGCTGCCGGCTGAAGTCGACGAACGTCTCCAGCGTGGTCATCACGGTGACGCCACCGGCGAGCGCGAGAACGGACTCGCCGGCGCGCAGCGACCGCACGGCCAGGTGCAGCGCGACCAACGAGGACGAGCAGGCGGTGTCGACGGTGAGCGCCGGGCCCTCCAGGCCGAGGGTGTAGGCGACCCGGCCGGACAGGACGCTGCTGGCGGTGCCGCCGCCGATGAAACCGTCCAGGGTGTCCGGGACGTCGTCGAGGTTCGCCGCGTAGTTGTGGTACATCATGCCGGCGAAGACGCCGACCCGGCTGCCCCGCAACGACAGCGGGTCGATCCGGGCGTCCTCGATCGCCGCCCAGGACGCCTCCAGCATGAGCCGCTGCTGCGGGTCCATCGCCAGCGCCTCGTACGGGGAGATGGTGAACAGCTCCGGGTCGAAGTTCCCGGCGTCGTGCAGGAAGCCACCCTCCCGGGCGTACGTGCTGCCCCGCCGCTCCCCCGTCGGGTCGTACGCCCGCTCGGTGTCCCAGCCCCGGTCGGTGGGGAACCCGGTGATGCCGTCGCCGCCGCCGGCCACGAGGTCCCACAACTCCTGGGGCGACCGGACACCGCCGGGGTAGCGGCAGCTCATCCCGACGATCGCGATCGGCTCGTGGTCCTTGGCGTCGGCGGCCCTCAGCCGTTCGCTGGTCTCGTGCAGGTCGGCGGTGACGCGTTTGAGGTACTCACGGAGCTTGGCTTCGTTCGCCATCGGGATTCACCTGTCGCGGGTCAGGACCGGCCGAAGCGGCTGTCGATGAAGTCGAACAGTTCGTCGTCGCTGGCGTCGTCGAGGGTGGCGGCGACCTCGCCGCCGTCGCCGTCCCAGCGGGTGAGCAGGGCCCGCAGGCGCGCCGCCACGGCGGCGCGGGTCTCCTCGTCGGCGGTCAGCTCGGCGAGCGTGTCGGCCGGGGTGGCGGCGAACGCCGCCTCGAGGCGGTCCAGCTCGTCGAGGAGGGTGGGCGCGGCCGGGGCCGGTCCGAGCCGCGTCAGCAGGTGCCCGGTGAGGGCGGCCGGGGTGGGGTGGTCGAAGACCAGCGTGGCCGGCAGCGCGAGACCGGTCCGGGTGGTGAGCCGGTTACGCAGGTCGACCGCGGTGAGGGAGTCGAAGCCGAGTTCGGTGAAGGAACGCTCGGGGCCGACCGCCGCTGCCGAGGCGTACCCGAGCACGTCGGCGACCTGGCCGGCGACCAGCTCGGCGACCAGGCGGGCCCGGTCCTCGACGGACGCCCCGGCGAGCCGGTCGCGCAGGCCGCCGCCGGCCGCGGCGACGCGGCGCGCGGGCCCGCCGGCGAGGCCGTGCAGCGGCGCCGGCAGCTGGTCGCGGCCGACGCGGGTACGCAGCGTCGCCAGGTCGAGGTGGACGGGGAGCAGCAGCGGACGCCGGCCGCGCCGGCTGGCGTCGAGGAGGGCGAGCGCCCGGTCGGTGGTGAGCGCGACGATGCCCTGGCGGGTGAGGCGGTCCCGGCCGGCGGCGCCCAGGTCCCGGGTCATCCCGCCGGCTTCGGCCCACGGTCCCCAGGCCAGCGAGGTGGCGGCGAGTCCGGCGGCGCGCCGCTGGTGGGCGAGACCGTCGAGGAAGGCGTTGGCGGCCGCGTAGTTGCCCTGCCCGGGCGCGCCGAGCGGACCGGCGATCGAGGAGAACAGCACGAACATGGGCAGGTCGAGGTGGCGGGTGAGGTCGTGCAGGTGCCAGGCGGCGTCGGCCTTGGGCCGCAGCACGGCGTCGACCCGCTCCGGGGTGAGCGCGGTGACCACCGCGTCGTCGAGCGTGCCGGCGGCGTGCACCACACCGGCGAGCGGGTGTTCGGCGGGGACGCCGGCGAGCAGGTCGGCGAGCTGCGCGCGGTCGGCCACGTCGGCGGCGGCCAGGCGGGCCCGGGCGCCGAGACGGGTGAGGTCGGCGAGCAGGTCCGCGGCGCCGGGCGCGTCGGCGCCGCGGCGGCCGACCAGCAGCAGGTGGCGGACCTTGTGGTGGGTGACGAGGTGCCGGGCGACGAGGCCGCCGAGCGCGCCGGTGGCGCCGGTGACCAGGACCGTCCCGTCGGGGACGAGGTCGACGGCGCCGGTCGGGTCGGGTTCGGCCGGGGCGAGGCGCGGCACGAGCAGCCGGCCGTCGCGGAGCGCGACCTGCGGCTCGTCGGCGGCGAGCGCGCGGCCCAGCAGCTCGGGGTCGTCGCCGTCGAGGTCGGCGAGGACGAGCCGGCCGGGGTGTTCGAGCTGGGCGGCGCGGACCAGCCCCCACACGGCGGCGCCGGCCAGGTCGGTGACCGTGCCGTCGGCGGGTACCGCGCCCCGGGTGCACACCACGAGCCGGCGGCCGGCGAACCGGTCGTCGGCGAGCCATTCCTGGAGCAGGGCGAGGGTGGCGGCCAGCCGGGCGCGGGTGGCGGCGAGCGGGTCGCTTGCCGGGGCGTCACCGGCGGGCACGAGCACCAGCCGGGCGTCGTCGTCCAGCGCGGCCAGGCCCGTCGCCGGGTCCAGCGGCACGATCCCGGCGGCCGGTCGGGCCGGCGGCGGCACCGGGTTCCAGCGCAGGTCGTAGAGGGGCAGGTCGGCGGCGCCGGCGTCGAGCTGTTCGGCGGCGAGCGGTCGGGACACCAGGGAGTCGACGCGGGCCACCGGCGCGCCGGTGGCGTCGGCGAGGGTGAGCGTGGTGGCGGGACCGCTGCGGGTGAGGCGTACCCGCAGGTGGGTGGCGCCCTCGGCGGCGAGGCTGACGCCGCTCCAGGCCCACGGCAGGCGGGCCCCGGCGTCGTCGGTGGCGTCGTCGTCGGTGAGGCCGACGACGTGCAGCGCGGCGTCGAGCAGCGCCGGGTGCAGCGCGTACCCGGCGGTGTCGGCGTCGTCGGGCAGTTCCACCTCCGCGGCGGCCCCGTCGGGGGTACGCCAGGCGGCGCGCAGCCCCCGGAACGTGGGCCCGTGTTCGACGCCGAGGTCACGCAGGCGGGCGTAGACCGGTTCGACCGGCACGGGGGTGGCGTCGGATGGCGGCCACCCGGTCAGCGGTTCGGCGGTCTCGCCGGCGCCGGGGGCGAGGATCCCGTCGGCGTGGGCGGTCCAGTCGGCGTGCGGGTCGTCGGCGGGCCGGGAGTGGACGGTGATGCGACGCCGGCCCTGCTCGTCGGCGGCGGCCAGGTGCAGTTGGAGGGCCCGGGCGCCGTCGTCGGGCAGCACGAGCGGCGCGGCGAGGGTCAGTTCCTCGACGGTCTCGCAGGCGGCCTGCGCGCCGGCGTGCAGGGCCAGTTCGACGAGCGCGGTGCCGGGGACGACGACCCGGCCGCGGACCACGTGGTCGGCGAGCCAGGGCTGGGTACGCACGGACAGCCGGCCGCCGTGGACGCGGACGTCACCGGCGGCGGTGACGAGCGCGGTGTCGAGCAGCGGGTGCCCGGTGGCGCGGGCGCCCAGACCGGCGGTGTCGTGTCCGGAGGCGCGGGCGTCGATCCAGTACCGCTGGCGCTGGAAGGCGTAGGTGGGCAGGTCGACGGTGGCGGGCCGGTGGCCGTCCACGGTGTACCAGGCGGTCCAGTCGACGGGGGTGCCGGTGACGTGCAGCCGGGCCAGCGCGGTGAGCAGCGCCAGCGGTTCGCTCTGGTCCCTGCGCAGCGCCGGAACGTGGTGCACGACCCGGTCGGCGGGCACGTCGGCGGCCATCGCGGTCAGCGTGGCGTCCGGACCCACCTCCAGGACCGTGCCCACCCCGAGGTCGTGCAGGGTGGTGACGCCGTCGGCGAAGCGGACCGCCTCGCGGACGTGCCGCACCCAGTAGTCCGGGCCCGCGATCTCGTCAGGGTCGGCGAGCCGGCCGGTCAGGTTGGACACGATCGGCAGCGTCGGCGTCCGCCAGTCCAGGTCGGCGATCGCGGCCCGGAACCCGTCCAGCATCGGCTCCATCAGACGCGAGTGGAACGCGTGACTCACCGCCAACCGCTTCACCCGCCAACCCCGCTCCGCGCACTCCCCCGCCACCCGGTCCAGATCCACCAGAGCGCCCGACAGCACCACCGACGACGGACCGTTCACCGCCGCCACGTCGACACCACCACCCGTGCCGCCCACAATCGGCTGCGCGCCGACACCCTCGGCTGCCCGCAGCGGCCCACCCGCCGAGTCGGCAGCGACACCCGAGCGCAGCAGCGCGCGAACCTGCTCCTCCGACGCGCCGACCGCCAGCATCCCGCCGCCGGCCGGCAGCGCCTGCATCAACGCACCGCGCGCCGCCACCACCGCGACCGCGTCGTCCAGGGACAGCACCCCCGCCACATGCGCGGCGGTCACCTCACCGATCGAATGCCCGGCGAGGTAGTCGACCCGCACACCCCACGACGACAGCAACTCCCACAGAGCGACCTCGACCGCGAACAACCCCGCCTGCGCGTAGACCGTCCGATCCAGCAGGTCCCCGCCGTCGAACACCACCTCCCGCAACGACCGATCCAGGCGACCCTCGAACGCCGCGCACACCCGGTCGAACGCCGCCGCGAACACCGGAAACGCGGAATACAACCCCCGGCCCATCCCGGCGCGCTGCGAACCCTGACCGGTGAACACCACCGCCCGCCGACCCGACACCACCTCACCCGACACCAGACCGGCAGCGGACCTGCCCTGCGCGAGGGCCGACAACCCGGCCAGCAACGCGTCCCGATCCGCACCCACCACCGCCGCGCGATGCTCCAACGCGGCGCGGGTCGTCGCCAGGGACCAGCCCACCTCGACCGGCGACACGTCGTCCCGGCCCCGCAGGTGATCGACCAGCCGGGCCGCCTGGTTCACGAGCGCCGACGCCGAACGCGCCGACACCGTCCACGACAGGACCGGCGGTGCCGTGCCCACGGCCGCGTCGTCCGCGACCGGCTCGGGCGCCTCCAGGATCACGTGGGCGTTGGTGCCGGAGATGCTGAACGAGGACACGGCGGCCCGGCGGGGCCGGTCGGTCGCCGCTGGCCAGGGCCGCGCCGACGTGGCCAGCTCCACCGCTCCCGCCGACCAGTCCACCTTCGACGACGGCGCGTCGACGTGCAGCGTCGCCGGGACCGTGCCGTGCCGCATGGCCTGGACCATCTTGATCACACCGGCCACGCCGGCGGCGGTCTGGACGTGGCCGATGTTCGACTTCACCGAGCCGAGCAGCAACGGCGTGGACCGGTCCTGCCCGTACGTGGCCAGCAGTGCCTGCGCCTCGATCGGATCACCCAACGTGGTGCCGGTGCCGTGCGCCTCCACCACGTCCACCTCCGCGGCGGAGAGCCGGGCGTCAGCGAGCGCGGCCCGGATCACCCGCTGCTGCGACGGCCCGTTCGGCGCGGTCAGGCCGTTCGACGCGCCGTCGGAGTTGACCGCCGAACCGCGTACCACCGCGAGGACGCGGTGGCCGTGCCGGTGGGCGTCGGCGAGGCGCTCGACCAGGAGCACGCCGACGCCCTCGCCGAGGGCGGTGCCGTCGGCGGCGTCGGCGAACGCCCGGCACCGGGCGCCGCGGGAAAGGTTGTTCTGCCGGGTGAAGTCCACGAAGATCGACGGCGTGGGCAGCACGGTCACGCCGCCGGCCAGGGCCAGGTCGGATTCGCCGGACCGCAGCGACCGCACGGCCAGGTGCAGCGCGACCAGCGACGACGAGCAGGCGGTGTCCACCGTGACGGCCGGCCCCTCGAAACCGAGGGCGTAGGACACCCGGCCGGAGCTGACGCTGCCGGCGCTGCCCAGCCCGAGGTAGTCGGCGACGCCGTCGGGCACGTCGGCGGCGCCGGCGGCGTAGTCGGCGTGGGTGAGGCCGGCGAAGACACCGACCCGCCCGCCGCGCAGCGCGGTGGGATCCACGCCGGCGGCCTCGAACGCCTCCCAGGACACCTCCAGCAGCAGCCGCTGCTGCGGGTCCATGGCGAGGGCCTCCCGGGGCGAGATGCCGAAGAACGCCGGGTCGAAGTCGGCGGCGTCGGTCAGGAAGCCGCCCTCCCGCACGCACGAGGTGCCGGGGCGTTCCCGGTCCGGGTCGTAGAGGGTGGCCAGGTCCCAGCCCCGGTCGTCGGGGAACGGGCCGATCGCGTCGCCGCCGGCGGCGACCAGGTCCCAGAGCGCGTCCGGCGAGGTGATCCCGCCGGGGAAGCGGCACGCCATGCCGACCACGGCGATCGGCTCGTGGGCGGAGTCCTCGACGTCGCGGAGCCGTTGCCGGGTCCGCCGCAGGTCGGTGGTGACCCTCTTCAGATACTCCCGGAGCTTCTCTTCGGTGTCCATCAACCTGGCCCTTGGTCGGCGGGGACCGGCCGTTGTCCGGCGCGCACACGTCATCCGGGAGCCACGGGTCCCCTCTGCGGGGAAGCTATGGCGTCGCGCTGAGCTGCGACAACCCCTAACCCGTACGGCCGGTCGGCTAGGGGTGGCCGGGCCGGCGGCGACGCGGCTAGCGTCCGGTGGACCGCCCTGGCGCCCGTCGCGGGCGCCACCGCCGGAAGGACCGCGTGACGATGACCGACCACGACAACGGCCTGTGGGTACGCCGGTTCCACCCGGCCCCGGCGGGCGCCCCGCGCCTGGTGTGCCTGCCGCACGCCGGCGGGTCCGCGAGCTTCTTCTTCCCGGTGTCCCGGGCGCTGTCGCCCGCCGTGGAGGTGCTCAGCGTGCAGTACCCGGGCCGGCAGGACCGCCGCCAGGAGCCCTGCGTGCCGACCATCGGCGAGCTGGCCCGGCAGGTGACCGACGTGCTGCGCCCGTGGACGGACCGTCCACTGGCGATCTTCGGGCACAGCATGGGCGCGACGCTGGGCTTCGAGGTGGCGCGGTTGCTGGAGGCGGAGACCGGTGCGCCGGTGGCGCACCTGTTCCCGTCCGGCCGGCGGGCGCCGTCGTGCCACCGGCACGAGACCGTGCACCTGCTCGACGACGAGGGTCTGCTGGCCGACGTGCGGAAGCTCAGCGGCACGAACTCGGCGATCCTCGGTGACCCGGAGATGCTGCGCGCGGCGCTGCCGGCGATCCGCAGCGACTACCGGGCGGCCGAGACCTACACGTACGCCGACGGCCCGAAGCTCACCTGCCCGGTCACGGTGTTCACCGGCGGCGCCGATCCGAAGACCACGGTGGACGAGGCGAAGGCGTGGGCGGAGCACACCACCGGCCCGTTCGACCTGCACGTCTTCCCGGGCGGCCACTTCTTCCTGGCACAGCACCAGCCAGCGATCCTGCGTACCCTCTCGGCGGCGCTGACCCGCACGGCGGTCGGCTGACAAGGCGGGCCGCGACCGGCGCCGGCCCCCGCCGCCCGGCCCGGGCGGCGGGGGCCGCGGTCGGTCAGGGCTTCTGCGCCACCGCGATGACGTAGTCGAGCAGCCCCAGCTCCTTCTTGATCAGGTCGGCGTCGCGCCAGTGGTTGGCCATGCCCTTGACCGCGCTGCCGTCGACGGCGGCGCGGAACGCCGGGTCGGCGGGGCGGGCGGCCTGGAACCGCCGCCAGCCCTCCCAGGTGCGGTCGGCGATGGAGTGGACCTCGACGTTGCCGAACCCGGCCTCGGTGAGCTGCTCGCCGTAGGTCCGGCGGTCGTGCCAGTTCTCGTCCGGCAGGCTGAACTTGACGAAGCTCAACGGACCCGAGTTGATCGACATGCGTGGCGTGCCGTTGCTCAGCGGGATGATGTCGGCGGTGGCCAGCGTGCCGCCCGGCCGCAGCACCCGCAGCGCCTCGGCGAAGAACGCGCTGCGCGGGTGGAAGTGGAACGCCGACTCCAGCGCCACCACCCGGTCCACGCTGGCGTCCGGGAACGGCAGGGCGGTGGCGGTGCCGAGCCGGAAGTCGGCCCGGTCGGCCAGACCCTCGCGGCGGGCCCGCTCCTGGGCGTGCTCGACGTGCCGGGGGGTGACGTTGATGCCGTGCACCCGGGCCACCCGGCGGTCCCGCAGCCAGGCGAAGTCCTGGTCGCCGTAGCCGAAGCCGACGTCCAGGACGGTGTCGTCGGGCTTGAACCCGGCGGCGTCGGCGAGCTTGTTCGCCAGCGCCTCGCCGGCCACGTCGATGCTGGTGACGCCCTCCTCCCAGTAGCCGACGTTCATGTAGCGGGAGGTGCGGGCGGCGAACTCGACGTCCGGCGACTGGATCTCGTAGAACCGGCGGACCCGGGTCACCGGGTCCTTGGTGGCCAGGGTCCGGACGACCCGGCCGAGGGTGCGGAGGTTCTCCAGCATGTCAGCTCCTCAGGGCTGGAAGGGGATGGTCAGGGCTGCAGGGCGGGGGCGGAGACCTGCCGGCGCAGGTCGGCCACCACTGTCGCCGCGGCGTCGGGCCCGGTCGCCGCGCCGAAGAGGTAGAAGTCCGGGCGGATCAGGGCGGCGTCCGCGCCGCCCAGCCAGGACAGGTACGCGCCGTCGAGGTCGACCAGGTCGTCGGCCGCCGCGTCGCCGTCGGCGGGCCGCACGGTCAGCCGGTACGCGCCGAGGTCGTCGAGGAACGCGGCGGCGTCCGGGTCGAGCGCGGCCGGTTCCCGGGTGAGCAGGACGAAGCCGACGCCCACCACGTCGTCGAAGCCGCCGGTGCGCCCGCCGACGGACACCCGGCCCTGCGGCGCGGGTTCCCCGGCACGCGGCGTCGGCGTGCCGTCGGCGTCGCGGTGCAGCACGCCGTCGACGATCGCCTCGCGCAGCGACCGGACGTGCCGCTGCTGGGTACGCCGGCGCAGCGCGGCCAGCATCACCGAGTCACGGCCGGCGGCCTTCTTCGGGTCGGTCTCGCAGATCACCGCCCCGGAGTCCATGGACATCCGGATCGCGTGCTGCACGTGCGCCCGCCGCTCCACCTGGTAGGTGTCCAGCAGCGCCTCACCGGCGAGGCCCCGGCGCACCAGGTCCAGCTTCCAGGCCAGGTTGACCACGTCGCGGAAGCCGGAACTCATGCCCTGCCCGAGGAACGGCGGCATGACGTGCGCGGCGTCGCCGGCCAGGAACACCCGCCCGCGCCGCCACAGGTCGGCGGAGCAGGCCTGGGTGGTGTAGACGCCGTAGCGGTCCAGCCGGGCGTTGTCCGGGGTGATGTCGAACAGGCCGAGCAGCCGCCAGGCGCTGGCCTCGGTGCGGAAATCCTCCAAGGTCTCCCCCGGCACCCGCATGAACTCCCACCGCCGGTGGTCCGGCCCGGCCGAGACGGCGGTACGCGGGCGGGCCGGGTCGCAGATCTGCAGGTTGTTCGGCCGGAACTCGCGCGGGGTGTGCAGCACCACGTCGCAGACCAGCCAGTCGTGGGTGAAGTCCAGGTCGGTGACGCCTGAGCCGAGCCAACCCCGGACGAAGCTGTTCGCGCCGTCGCAGCCGAGCACCCAGGAGGCGGTGAACGTGTGGCTCCCGCCGTCACCGTCCACGGCGCTCACCTCGACCCGGTCGCCGTGGTCGGCCAGCCCGGTGACCTCCACGCCCCGGCGCACTTCCACCCCGGACAGCGCCGCGCCGCGCTCGGCCAGCCGGTCCTCCAGGCCGGGCTGGTAGAACGACGTCGAGTCGGGCCAGCCGGCCGGCCCGTCGGGGGCGGCGCGCACGTGCAGCAGGGTCCGGCCGAAGCCGTTCTTCCAGGTGTACTCGCCGGACAGTTCGGTCACGTCGGCGAGCCGGTCGGCCACGCCGCAGGCGGCGAGGATCCGGCTGGCCTCGCCGTCGTAGGAGACCGCGCGCGGCATGCTGTACGGGGTGGTCCACTTCTCCAGCACCCGCACCGCGAAGCCGCGCTGTGCCAGCAGGATCGCGGCCACCTGGCCCACCGGGCCGTAGCCCACGATCAGTACGTCGGTCATCGCCGTCCCTCGTTCGTCCGCTGGGCCGCTACAGCCCGAGTTCCGTGTCGATCAGGCTGAAGATCTCGTCGTCGCTGGCCCGGTCGAGGTCCAGGTCGTGGTCGCCGGCGGAGGCGCCGCGCATGGTCCGCCACTTGGCGACCAGCACCTCCAGCCGCGCCGCCACCTGGCTGTGCAGGTCGGCCTCGACGGTCGTCTCGGCCAGCGCCCGCTCCAGGCGTTCCAGCTCGGCCAGGACCGCCGGGGCGGCCTGCCCGCCGTCGGGCACGAGCCGGGACCGCAGGTACGCGGCGAGCGCGGCCGGGTCCGGGTAGTCGAAGACCGCGGTGGCGGGCAGCCGCTCGCCGGTCGCCTCGGTGAGCCGGTTGCGCAGCTCGACCGCGGTGAGCGAGTCGAAGCCCATCTCGTGGAAGGCCTGGCCCTCCCGGACGGCGTCCGGGCTGCCGTGGCCGAGCACCGCCGCGGCGGTGGCCCGGACCAGGTCGAGCAGCAGCGCGGCCTGTTCCGCGCCGGTGAGCGCGCGCAGCCGTGCGCCCAGGTCCGCCCCGCCGGTGGCCGCGCCGGCCCGGGCGCGAGGCCGGTCCGGGCGGACCAGCCCGCGCATCAGCGCCGGTACGCCGGGCCGTGCGGCCAGCGCGGCCCGGTCGACCCGGGTGGGCACGAGGTGTTCCTCCGGCGCGGCCAGGCCGGCGTCGAACAGCGCCAGACCCAGGTCGGACGGGATGGCGAGCTGCCCGTCGCGGGCCGTGGTCGCGCGGTCCACGCCGGCGGTCAGCGTGCTGGCCTGCGCCCACAGACCCCAGGCATACGCGCAGGCCGGCAGGCCGGCCCCGCGCCGGCGGCGGGCCAGCGCGTCCAGCCAGGCGTTGGCGGCGGCGTAGTTGCCCTGCCCGGGTACGCCGAACACCCCGGCGCCGGAGGAGAACAGCACGAAGCCGGCGAGGTCGAGGTCGCGGGTCAGCTCGTCGAGGTGCCGGGCGGCGTCCACCTTGGGCCGGAAGACGGTGTCGATCCGCTCCGGGGTGAGCGCGGTGACCACCCCGTCGTCGAGCACGCCGGCCAGGTGCACCACGGCGGTCAGCGGGTGCGCGGCCGGCACGCCGGCGAGCAGCCCGGCGACGGCGTCCCGGTCGGCCACGTCGGCGGCGGCGACCGTGACGGTGGCGCCGAGCGCGGTCAGCTCGGCGGCGAGGTCGGCCGCGCCGGGCGCGTCCGGGCCACCCCGGCTGGCCAGCAGCAGGTGCCGTACCCCGTGCCCGGTGACCAGCCGGTGGGCCACCAGGCCGCCGAGCAGCCCGGTGCCGCCGGTGAGCAGCACCGTGCCGTCCGGGTCCCACCGTTCCGGCATGGTGAGCACCACCTTGCCGACGTGCCGGGCCTGGCTGACGTAGCGGAACGCGTCCGGGGCCTGCCGGACGTCCCAGGCGCGCACCGGCAGCGGGCGCAGCGCGCCGGCGGCGAACAACGCCAGCAGCTCGGTGAGCATCCGCTGGATCTCGTCCGGGTCGACCTGCGTCAGGTCGTACGCCCGGTAGTCGACGCCCGGGTGGTCGGCGGCGACCCGGGCCGGGTCGCGCAGGTCGGTCTTGCCCATCTCCAGGAACCGGCCGCCGCGCGGCAGCAGCCGCAGCGACGCGTCGACGAACTCGCGGGCCAGCGAGTCGAGCACCACGTCCACGCCGCGTCCGCCGGTGACCGCGCGGAACCGGTCCTCGAAGTCGAGCGTGCGGGACGACGCCAGGTGGTCCTCGGGGACGCCCAGCTCCCGCAGCGCGGTCCACTTGCCCGGGCTGGCGGTGGCGAACACCTCGGCGCCGAGGTGGCGGGCGATCTGCACCGCCGCCATGCCGACGCCGCCGGCCGCCGCGTGCACCAGCACCGACTCGCCGGCCCGCAGGCCGCCCAATCCGACCAGTCCCCGCCAGGCGGTCAGGAACACCACCGGCACGGTCGCGGCCTGCGCGTCGGTCCAGCCGTCCGGCACCGGCACGAGCAGCCGCCGGTCGGTGACCGCGACCGGGCCGAAGCAGCCGGTGAACACGCCGAGCACCCGGTCACCGGGGCGCAGGTCGGTGACCTCGGCGCCGACCTCGGCGACCACGCCGGCCGCCTCGCCGCCGGGCGGACCCGGGTCGCCCGGGTAGAGGCCGAGCGCGTTGAGCACGTCGCGGAAGTTCAGGCCGGCGGCGCGGACCCGTACCCGAACCTCGCGCGGGCGCAGCGGCGCGTCGGCCGCGTCGGTGGGCACCAGCGCGAGGTGGTCGAGGCTGCCCCGCCGGGGCACGTCCAGCCGCCAAGCGGTCGCGTCGGCCGGCGGGGTGAGCGTGGGCGCGTCGGCGCGGCGGGCCAGCCGGGGCACGTACGCGCCGCCGTCGCGCAGCGCCACCTGCGGCTCGTCCGCGGCGAGCAGCGTGGACAGGGTGGCCGCGTCGGGCCCGGTGTCGGCGTCGAGCAGCACGAACCGGTCCGGGTGCTCCGACTGGGCGGAGCGGACCAGGCCCCACGCCGCGGCGGCGTCCGGGTCGCCGACCTCGCCGGGGCCGTGTACGCCGACCGCGCCGGAGGTGAGCAGCACCAGGCGGGTGTCGGTCCAGCGCGGCTCGGCCAGCCACCGCTGCACCAGCGCGAGCGCGTCAGCGGCGAGCCGCCGCGCCCGGTCCGCCGCCGCGTCGTCGTCGGTCGCGGTGGGCCGGCCGGAGCGGCGGGTCGTCGTCGCGGACGCACCGTCGCTCGCCACGATCCCGGCCGTTAGCGGCGCGAGCACCGCGTCGGGCGTCGGGATCCCGGCGTCGATCGCGGCGGCCAGCGCGACCAGATCCGCGTAGCGCGGCAGATCGGCCGAAGCCGCAAGGTCGGCCAGGGCCGGCGGATCGGCCGGGTCGGCGACAGCGGCGATGTCGGCCGGGGTCGTCGGGTCGGCCGCGGCGGGCCGGTCGGTCAGCACAGGCCGGTCGGTCGGGGCGGCGAGCACCGCGATCCGGGCCGGTGCCGGCGCGGGTGGCGTCGGCAGCGGCTGCCAGGTCAGGTGGAACAACGCGTCGGTGACCGCGTCGTCCCGGGCGCCCAGCTCGGCGCGGGAGATCGGCCGCATGGCCAGCGACGCCGCCTCGACCACCGGGGCGCCGGTCGGGTCGGTGGCGGTCAGCGCGAACGCGTGCGGGCCGACCCGGCGCAGCCGGACCCGCAACGACGTCGCGCCGGACGCGTGCAGGGTGAGCCCGTTCCAGGCGAACGGCAGCAGGATCCGGTCGCCGCCGGCCTCGGCCAGGCCACCGAAGTGCGCCGCGTGCAGGGCGGCGTCGAGCAGCGCCGGGTGCAGCGCGTACCGGTCGGCGTCGCCGCGCGGGCCGGGTGGCAGCTCCACCTCGGCGTACACCTCGTCGGCGCCGGCGCGCACGGCCCGCAGCCCGCGGAACGCGGGTCCGTAGCCGTACCCCTCGTCCACCAGGCGCTCGTAGAAGCCGGTCAGGTCGACGGCGGGGGCGTCCGGCGGCGGGGCGGTCGTCGTCGGGGTGGTGCCGGCGGCGGAGAGCGTGCCGCTGCCGTGCCGGGTCCACGCCGCGCCGGCTGGGCCGTCGGCGGGTCGGGAGTGGACGGCGACCGGCCGGCGGCCGTCGTCGGCGGCCGGTCCGACGGCCACCTGGACCTGGGTCGCCGCGTCCTCCGGCAGGGTGAGCGGCGCCTCGATGACCAGCTCGTCGAGGACCGGGCAGCCGACCTCGTCGCCGGCGCGCAGGCACAGCTCGACCAGGCCGGTGCCGGGCACCAGCACCCGGCCGGCGACCCGGTGGTCGGCCAGCCACTGCTGCTCGCCGACCGCCAGCCGGCCGGTGAACAGGTGACCCGAGCCGTCGGCCAGCGGAACGGACGCGCCGAGCAGCGGGTGACCGGCGTCGGCCAGGCCGGCGGCGCCGACGTCGGCGGCGCCGCCGACCGGCCGGGGCCAGTAGCGGCGGCGGGCGAACGCGTACGTGGGCAGGTCGACCCGGCGGCCACCGGCCAAGGCCGGCTGCCAGTCGACGGGCACCCCGCGCACGTGCAGCTGCGCGACGGCGAGCAGGAACCGGGCCCGGTCGCCCCGGTCGCGCTGCAACGAGCCGACCACCACGGCCGGGCGGTCGTGCTCCTGGAGCGTCTGCTCGATGCCGGGCGTCAGCACCGGGTGCGGGCTGCACTCGACGTAGGTGTCGTGGCCCTCGGTGGCGACCGCCCGGATCGCGTCGGCCAGCTCGACCGGCTGGCGTAGGTTGCGGTACCAGTAGTCGGCGTCCATCTCCGGACCGTCCAGCCAGCACAGGTCGGTGGTGGAGTAGATCGGCACGGCGGCCGGGCCGGGCGTGACACCGGCGACGGCCTCGGCCAGCTCGGCGCGGATCCGTTCCACCTGCGGGGAGTGCGACGCGTAGTCGATCGGGACGCGGCGCAGCCGCACCCGGTCGGCGGCCAGCTCGGCGGCGAACTCGTCCACCGCGGCGGGCTCGCCGGAGACCACCACGCTGGCCGGTCCGTTCACCGCGGCCACGGCCAGCCGGTCGCCGTAGCGGGCCACCCGCGCGCGGACCGCGTCGACGGCCAACGGCACGGCCGCCATCTCCCCCGCGCCGGCCAGCCGGCGCAGCGCGCGGGCGCGCAACGCCACCAACCGGGCCGCGTCCGGCAGGGACAGCACCCCGGCCACGCAGGCAGCGGCGATCTCGCCCTGCGAGTGGCCGACCACGGCGGCGGGCTGCGCGCCGTACGAGCGCCACAGCTCGGCCAGCGACACCATCACCGCGAACAGCAGCGGCTGCACCACGTCGGCCCGGTCCAGGTCGGGCACGCCGGGCGCCTGGCGCAGCAGGTCGCGCAGCGGGTGGTCCAGCCACGGCCGCAGCGCGGCGTCGCAGGCGGCCATCCGTTCGGCGAACACCGGTGACTCGTCGAGCAGGTCCAGCGCCATGCCGGCCCACTGGGAGCCCTGGCCGGGGAAGACGAACACCACCCGGCCGGTGACGGTGGGCTCACCGCGTACCAGGTCGGTGGCGGGCTGGCCGGCGGCGAGCGCGTCCAGGGCGGCGGCGACACCGGCCTGGTCGGCGACGACCACCGCCCGGTGGTCGAAGCCGGACCGGGTGGTGGCCAGCGACCAGGCCACGTCCAGCGGCCGCTGGTCGGGGCGGTCGGCGAGGTGGGCGCGCAGCCGGCGGGCCTGCCCGGCCAGCGCCTCCGGGGTACGCGCGGAGAGCAGCCACGGCAGCGCCGCCGGCCCGGCCGGCGGTTGCGGGTCGGCGGCCGGCTCGGGCGGCGCGGCCTCGACCACCACGTGGGCGTTGGTGCCGCTGATGCCGAACGAGGAGACGCCGGCGCGGGCCGGCCGATCGGCGCGCGGCCAGGGCCGGGCCTCGGTGAGCAGGTCGACCGCGCCGGCCGCCCAGTCGACCCGGCTGGTGGGGCGCTCGGCGTGCAGCGTGCGGGGCAGCCGGCCGTGCCGCATGGCGAGGACGACCTTGAGTACGCCGGCCACGCCGGCCGCGGCCTGGGTGTGGCCGAGATTGGACTTGACCGAGCCGAGCAGCAGCGGCGCGACGCCGTCCGGCCGCCGGCCGTAGGTGGCCAGGAGCGCCTCGGCCTCGATCGGGTCGCCGAGCGGGGTGCCGGTGCCGTGCGCCTCGACCGCGTCCACGTCGGTGGGGTCGAGCCCGGCGGCGGCGAGCGCGGCCCGGATCACCCGTTCCTGGGACGGCCCGTTCGGGGCGGTGAGCCCGTTGGACGCGCCGTCGGAGTTCACCGCCGAGCCGCGCACGAGGGCCAGCACCGGGTGGCCGCGCCGGCGGGCGTCGGAGAGCCGTTCCACCACCAGCACGCCGACGCCCTCGGACATGCCGAACCCGTCGGCCTCCTCGGCGAACGCCTTGCACCGGCCGTCCGGGGCGAGGCCGCGCTGGCGGCTGAACCCGGTCAGCCCGGCCGGGCCGGACAGCACCGACACGCCGCCGGCGAGGGCCAGGTCGCAGTCGCCCTGGCGCAGCGCCTGGGCGGCCAGGTGCAACGCCACCAGGGACGCGGAGCAGGCGGTGTCCACGGTGACCGCCGGCCCCTCCAGGCCGAGCGCGTACGCGACCCGTCCGGACAGGACGCTCGCGGCGGTGCCGGTGAGCAGGTGCCCCTCGTCGGCGATGGTCTCCCCGTCGTCGGAGGTGGCGCCGGGGGCGATCCGGTCGGTGTAGTCCTGGCCGTGGGTGCCGGCGAACACGCCGGTACGGCTGCCGCGCAGCGTGTCCGGGTCGATGCCGGCCCGTTCCAGCGCCTCCCAGGACGTCTCCAGCAGCAGCCGGTGCTGCGGGTCCATGGCCAGGGCCTCGCGCGGGCTGATGCCGAAGAACGCGGCGTCGAAGTCGGCCAGGCCGGTGAGGAAGCCGCCGGCGCGGGTGTAGGTGCGGCCGGGGGTGCCGGGCTCCGGGTCGTACAGGTCGGCCAGCGGCCAGCCCCGGTCGGTGGGCAGCTCGCCGATCACCTCGCCACCGGCGTCGAGCAGCCGCCACAGCTCCTCCGGGGAGCCGATGCCGCCGGGGAACCGGCAGGCCATGGCGACCACCGCGACCGGTTCGTCCAGCGCCACGGTGGTCGCGTCGGCGACCTCGGCGGCGGTGGTGCCGAGCAGCCGGGCGTGCAGGTGCGCGGCGAGCAGTTCCGGGGTGGGGTGGTTGAACACCGCGTGCGGGGCGAGCCGGACGCCGGTGGCGGCGGCGAGCCGGTTGCTCAGTTCCACCGCCATCAGCGAGTCGAAGCCGAGGTCCTTGAACGGCCGGCGCGGCTCGACCAGCTCCGGACCGGCGTGGCCGAGGACCGTGGCGCAGCGGGCGCGGACCAGGTCCAGCAGCAGCGCGGCCCGCTCCGGCTCGCCGAGCCCGGCCAGCCGGGCGGCGAGACCGGTCCCGGTCCCGGTCGCGCCCGGTTCCGCGACGACGGCCCGGCGCGGGGGCGGCGGCAGCAGCGCCCGCAGCAGCGCCGGCACCTCCCCGGTGGCGCGGACCGCGGCCAGGTCCAGCCCGATCGGCACCAGCGCCGCCGGTCCGGCGCGCAGCGCGGCGTCGAACAGCGCCAGTGCGGCGGGGGTGTCCAGCGGCCGGGTGCCGGCGCGGGCGAGCCGGGCGAGGTCGGCGGCGCCGAGCCGGCCGGCCATCCCCTCGGTCTCGGCCCACAGGCCCCAGGCGAGCGCGGTGCCCGGCAGCCCGCGGGCGCGGCGGTACGCGGCGAGCGCGTCGAGGAACGCGTTGCCGGCGGCGTAGTTGCCCTGGCCGGGGCTGCCGAAGGTGGCCGAGGCGGAGGAGAACAGCACGAACGCGGCCAGGTCGAGGTCGGCGGTCAGCTCGTGCAGGTGCCAGGCGCCGCGCACCTTGGCCCGCAGCGCCACCGCCCAGCGGTCCGGGTCGAGGTCGGTGAGCAGGGCGTCGGCGGTGGCGCCGGCGGCGTGCACCACCGCGACCAGCCGGTCGGCGAGCGGGGCGAGCACGGCGGCGAGGGCGTCCCGGTCGGCCACGTCGGCGGCGACCAGCCGGACGGTGACACCGGCCCGGGTCAGCTCGTCGATCCAGGGCGCGGGCCGGGCGGTGCGGCTGAGCAGCACCAGCTCGCGCACCCCGTACGCCTCGACCAGGTGGGTGGCGACGTGCCGGCCGACGCCGCCGGTGCCGCCGGTGACCAGGACCGCGCCGCCGGCCAGCGCGGGCGGCGCGTCGGTCTCCGGTTCACCGGCCCCGCGCAGCCGGGGCAGCAGGGCGCGGCCGTCGCGGACCGCGACCTCCGGCTCGTCGTCGGCGGCGGCGAGCGCGGCGCGGACCGTGGCGTCGTCGGTGGCGTCGAGGTGCAGCAGCAGGAACCGGCCGGGGTGTTCGGCGCGGGCGACGCGCAGCAGGCCGGCGGCCGGGGCGTGCGCCGGATCGCCGTCGCGGACCGCGACCGCCAGCGTGGTGTCGGAGGCGCGCGGGTCGTCGAGCCAGCGGCGCAGCACCGCCAGCAGGTCCCGGCCGATCGTGTCGGCCCGCTGCGCGACGGTGGCGTCCGGGTCGCCGTCGGGCAGGCGCAGCACCAGCACCGGGGGCAGCGGCCCGGCCGGGGGTACGGCGTCGGCGAGCGTCCACGTGGGCACCGGCCCGGTCGGCGCGGGCGTCCAGTCGACCGTGTACAGGCCGGCCGGGGCGGTCTCCGGGGTCGGCGCGCCGGCCGCCGGCACCGCCACGGCCCGCAGCGCGATCCGGTCGACGTCGAACACCGGGCGGCCGGCGTCGTCGACGGCGCTGAGCGTCACCCCGTCCGCGCCGGCCGGGGCCAGGGTGACCCGCAGCGCGTACGCGCCGGTGGCGTGCCGGCGCACGCCGGTCCACCCGGTCGGCTCGATCCGCTCCCCCGGCCCGGCCGGCGGGGCGAACCCGGCCAGCGGGAGCAGGCGCACCGCGGCGTCGAGCACGTCGGGGTGCACGCCGTACCGCTCGGCGTCCGGGTCGGCGGCGTCGTCGGGCAGCCGCACGTCGAGGTGCAGCCGGTCCCCGGCGGTCCAGGCGGCCCGCAGCAGCGGGTGCGCCGCGTCGACCGGCCGGGCGCCGGCCGGCGGCCAGGTCACGGCCGGTACGCCCGGCGCGGTGAGCGGGTCGGCCGGGGCGAGCGTGGCGTCGGCGACGGCCCGCCAGGGCTCGTGCTCGCCGGCGCGGACGTGGCAGCGGGCGACCCGGCGGCCGGTCCCGTCCGGTCCGGCGACGTCGATCTGGAGGTCGACGGCCAGCCCGGCGGGCAGCGGCACCGGTTCGGGCGTGCGCAGGTGCTGCAGCACCGGCGCGTCGAGCCGCTCCCCGAGGTGGGTGAGCGCGTCGAGCAGCGCGGACGCGGGCAGCAGCGGCGCGGCGCCGTCCGGCGTGGCCGGTCGGGAGGTGGTGAACCGGCCGGTGGCGACCACCTGGCCGGTGCCGGCCACCGGCAGCACGGTGGCGAGCAGAGGGTGCCCGGTGTCGCCGGTCGGCGCGCCGGGTGCGGCGGGCAGCCAGTAGTGCCGGTGCCGGAACGCGTAGGTGGGCAGCGGGACGGGCGCGTGCGGGCCCGGCCCGGCCAGGGCGGCCCGGTCGACCGGCACGCCACGCACGTGCAGCCCGGACACGGCGGTGAGCAGCGCCACCGGTTCGGGCACGCCGCCGCGCAGGGTCGGCACGCAGGCGAGGTCGTCGCCGCCGTCGGCGAGGCAGTCGGCGGCCATCGCGGTGAGCACGCCGCCGGGACCGACCTCGAGGAACGTGGTGGCGCCCTCGGCGCGCAGCGCGCGGACACCGTCGCGGAAGCGCACGGTGTCGCGGACGTGCGCCACCCAGTGCTCGGGCGAGGCGAGCCGGGCCGGGTCGACCGGCGCGCCGGTGAGCGTGGACACCACCGGCACCTGCGGCGCGCGGTAGGTCAGTCCGGCGGCGACCGCGCGGAACGCGTCGAGCATCGGCGCCATCCGGGGCGAGTGGAACGCGTGCGACACGCGCAGCCGGCTGGTCCGGCGACCGGCGGCGCGCAGCGTCGCGGCGACCGCGTCGACCGCGTCGGCGTCACCGGAGAGGACCACGGCGGTCGGCCCGTTCACCGCGGCCAACCCGACCCGGTCGGTGAGGTGGGGCCGCACCTCCGTCTCGTCCGCCTCGACCGCGACCATCGCGCCGCCGACCGGCAGCGCCTGCATGAGCCGGGCCCGCGCGGCGACCAGCGCCGCCGCGTCGGCGAGCGGGAACACGCCGGCCACGTGCGCGGCGGCCAGCTCGCCGATCGAGTGGCCGAGCAGCAGGTCGGGGCGGACGCCCCAGGATTCGAGCAGCCGGTGCAGCGCCACCTCGACGGCGAACAACGCGGGCTGGGTGTAGCCGGTCTGGTCGAGCAGGTCGGCCCGGGCGTCGCCGGCGGGCGCGAGGACCACGTCGGCGACCGGGTGCGGGACGTGCCCGGCGAGGTGCCGGTCCAGTTCCGCGCAGGCGGCGTCGAACGCCTCGGCGTAGACCGGGTACGTCTCGCGCAGTTCCCGGCCCATGCCGGGGAGTTGGCCGCCCTGCCCGCCGAACAGCACGGCGAGCCGCCCGTCGCCGACCCGGCCGGTGAGCACCCCGGCGGGTTCCGCGTCGCCGCGGCTCAACGCGGTCAGCCCGGCGCGCGCGTCGGCCGGGTCGCGGACCAGCAGCGCCGCCCGGTGCTCCAGCGCCGCCCGGGTGGTGGCCAGCGCGTACGCCACGTCGGCCGGGTCGGCCTCGTGCCGGTCGAGCCAGGTGGACAGTCGGGCCGCCTGGTCGCGCAGGCCTTCCCGGCTGGCGGCGGAGAGCAGCCACGGCACGGTGGCGGGCGTGTCCCGGTCGGCGGTCGGCGCGGCCGGCGCGGCCGGTGGGGCCTCGACGATGACGTGGGCGTTGGTGCCGCTGATGCCGAACGAGGAGACGCCGGCCCGGTGCGGGCGGTCGACCTCGGGCCACGGCCGGGCCTCGGTCAGCAGCTCCACCGCGCCGGCCGACCAGTCCACCTCGCGGGTCGGCGCGTCCACGTGCAGCGTGCGCGGCAGCGTCCCGTGGCGCAGCGCCAGCACCATCTTCATCACCCCGGCCGCGCCGGCCGCCGCCTGGGTGTGCCCGAGGTTCGACTTGAGCGAGCCGAGCAGCAGCGGCGTGGCCGCGTCCCGGCCCCGGCCGTACGTGGCCAGCAGCGCCTGCGCCTCGATCGGGTCGCCGAGCCGGGTGCCGGTGCCGTGCGCCTCGACCGCGTCCACGTCGCCCGGTCCGAGCCCGGCGGCGGCCAGCGCCCGGCGGATGACCCGTTCCTGGGCCGGGCCGTTGGGCGCGGTGAGCCCGTTGGACGCGCCGTCGGAGTTGACCGCGGAGGCGCGCAGCAGCGCCAGCACCGGGTGGGCGTGACGGCGCGCGTCGCTGAGCCGTTCCAGCAGCAGCACGGCGACGCCCTCGGACCAGCCGGTGCCGTCGGCGGCGTCGGCGAACGCCTTGCACCGGCCGTCCGGGGCGAGGCCGCGCTGGCGGCTGAACTCGACGAACGCCTGCGGGGTGCCCATCACGGCGACGCCGCCGGCCACCGCGAGGGAGCAGTCCCCGGCGCGCAGCGCCTGCGCGGCCAGGTGCAACGCCACCAGCGACGACGAGCAGGCGGTGTCCACGGTCACCGCGGGCCCCTCCAGGCCCAGCGCGTACGCGACCCGCCCGGACACCACGCTGCCGGCAGTACCGACGCCGAGGTACCCCTCGGTGCCGGGCGGCGCCTGCCCCACCTGGGCCGCGTAGTCGTGGTGCATCACGCCGGTGAACACACCGGTGGCGCTGCCGCGCAGCGCGGTCGGGTCGATCCCGGCCCGCTCGAACAGCTCCCAGGACGTCTCCAGCAGCAGCCGTTGCTGCGGGTCCGTCGCGAGGGCCTCGCGCGGACTGATGGCGAACAGGGTGGCGTCGAAGTCCCCGGCGCCGGCCAGGAACCCGCCGACCCGCGCGTACGAGGTGCCGGGCCGGTCGGGGTCGTCGGAGAAGAGGTGGGTCAGATCCCAGCCCCGGTCGGTGGGGAACCCGGTCAGTCCCTCCCGCCCGGAGTCCAGCAGGTCCCACAGCTCCTCGGGGCCGGTGACGCCGCCGGGCAGCCGGCAGGCCATGGCGACGATGGCCACCGGGTCGTCGGTGACGACCGGGCCCGACCGGTGCCCGGCGTCCGGGGCGGCGGCGCCGCGCAGCAGCGTGGCCAGGTGCCGGGCGAGCGCGGCGGGGGTGGGGTGGTCGAACGCGGCGGTGGCGGACAGCCGCGCCCCGGTGGCCCGGTTCAGCCGGTCCCGCAGCGCGACCGCGCGGACGGAGGTGAATCCCAGGTCGGTGAACGCCCGGTCCGGCCGGACCGCGCCCGGCCCGGGCAGCCCGGCGACCTCGGCGGTGCTCGCGCGGACCAGGTCGGCCAGGACCCGGTCGCCGGCGGCGGTGGTGAGCGCGGCGAGCCGGCGGCGCAACGCGTCCACGTCGCCGTCGGCGCGGGCCGGGCCGCGCCACGCCGGGTGGGTGGCCACCCGGTCGGCCGGTTCGGCCACCAGCACCAGGTCGTCGCCGTCGTGCGCGACGTCGAACGCGGCCGTCTCGGCCCACGCCGGTCCGGCCACGCCGACCAGCCGGGCCGGCAGCCCGGCCGCGTGCCGGCGGGCGACCAACGCGTGCAGCGCGGCGACCGCGCCCGCCGCGCCCTCCCGTCCGGCCGCGCCGAGCAGCAGGTCGGCGGGGACGAGCACGGTGTACGCGGTGGCGCCGGCGTGCCGGGTGCGCAGGTCCAACCGGCCGGCGAGGTCGAGCAGCCGGGCGGCGCGGTCCGGGTCGTCCAGGTCGGCGTCGGACAGCCGCAGCACCGCCGCGCCGAGCGGTGGGGTCGACGTGTCGTGGTGACCGGCCGGTCCCGCGTCCGCCTCGGGGAACCGGTGCGCGGTGATCTCGGCGCCGGTCCCGGCGAGCGCCGGAGCCGGACCGGTCCGGTCGACGGAGGCCAGCCACACGGTGCGGGCGCCGTGCGCGCCGGTCAGGTGCCGGGCCAGCGTCGCGCCCTCCTCGGTGTCCGCGCCGACGAGCGCCACCGGCGCGGACGGGTCGAGCACCGTGGCGGCACGCTCCCGGGCCGGCGCGCCGGCCGGCGCGGGGGTGGCGTACCGGGCGGTGCCGGCGCGCAGCGCGACCTGCGCCGCTGCGGCGTCCACCACTGACGGCAGCAGCGCGGTCGAGCGGGGGTCGCCGTCGGTGTCGACCAGCACGATCCGGCCCGGGTCCGCGGCCTGCCGGCAGCGCGCCCGGGCCCACGCGACGTCGGCGGCCGGGACGAGGTCGGGGTCGTCCGGCGCGTCGGCCGTGGACGCGTCCACCGCGCCGCTGGTCAGCACCAGCACCCGGGCGTCGGCGTACCGGCCGTCGTCGAGCCACCCGTCGAGCGCGGTCGGGTCGGCGTCGACCACCACCAGCACGTCGGCACCGGCGTCGGACGGTCCGGTATGGACGTCCGCCCCATCGGCGGCGAGCGCGGCGGCGACGGGCTCCGCGTCGGCGCCGACCACCGCCCAGCGCCGGGCGACGTCGGCTGTGGCGGTCGGTTCGAGGGGCCGCCAGGTGAGTCGGGTCAGCGCCTCGTGGTGGGTGCCGTTGACCGCCCGCAGGCGGGCCGGTCGCTCCCGCAGCAGCCGCCGGGTGACCTTCCCCGAGGCGGTGCGGGGCACCGCGTCGATCTCGTACAGCTCCTGCGGCACCTTGTGGTACGCGAGCCGTTCCCGGCAGGCGGCGTACGCGGCGGCCGGCGCGAAGCCCGCCGGCGCGGGCACCACGTAGGCCACCGGCACCTCGCCGAGCACCTCGTGCGGGCGGCCGGTCACCGCCACGTCGGCGACGCCGGGCACGGCCCGCAGCACGTCCTCCACCTCGACCGGGTGCACCTTCTCCCCGCCCCGGATGATCAGTTCGCGGTGCCGGCCGGTGACGAAGAGGTTCCCGTCGCCGTCGCGGCGGGCCAGGTCGCCGGTGCGGTACCAGCCGTCGCGCAGCGCCGCCGCGGTCGCCTCGGGCAACCCGTGGTAGCCGACCATGACCCCCGGCCCGCGGACCCACACCTCACCCTCGTCGCCGGTCGCCACGTCCCGGCCGGTCTCCGGGCTGACCAGGCGGACGTCGACGCCGGTCACCGGCTGCCCGCAGGAGCCCTCGACCCGGGGCCGGTCGGGCCGGGTCACCGCGATCGAGCCGCACGTCTCGGTGCTGCCGTACGCGTCGAGCAGCGGCGCGTCGAAGACCTCCTCGAACGCGCGGCGCAGTTCCCCGGTGGTGATCGCGCCGCCGACCAGGCAGACCCGCAGCGCCGGTGCGCGGAACCCGTCGGCGCGGGCGGCGGCGACCAGGTGGTGGTACATGGCCGGGACGCCGGCCAGCACGGTCGCCTCGTCCTCGGCGACCGCGCGCAGCACGTCGGCGGCGGCGAACCCGTCGACCAGGCGGGCGCTCGCGCCGACCGCGGTCACGCTCAGCACGCAGCCGATGTGGGAGAGGCTGTGGAACAGCGGCAGCGGCCAGACCACCCGGTCGGCGGAGGTCAGGTCCGGCACCGGCACGTAGCAGGCGGCCACCGACCACAGGCAGGTGCGCTGGGTGGAGAGCACGCCCTTGGGCCGGCCGGTGGTGCCGGAGGTGTAGAGCATCCAGGCGACCTCGTCCAGGCCGAGGTCGTCGCGGGCGTCGGCCACCGGCGGCGCGTCGACGAGCGCCGGCCAGGCGGTCGCCCCGTCCGGGTACGGCCCGTCGCCGGTCACCCAGATCCGCAGGTCGGGCCGGCCCGCGCGGAGCCGCCGGAGCTGGTCGAGGTGTCCCGGGTCGGTGACCACCAGCACCGCGCCGGAGTCGTCCAGCAGGTGGGCCAGCTCCGCGTCGGTGCTGCGCGGGTTCAGCGGTACGCCGACCGCGGCGGCCCGGGTCACGGCCAGCCAGGTCTCCACCGTCTCCACCCGGTTGCCCAGGCAGAACGCGACCCGGTCGCCCCGGGCCACACCGGCGTCGACCAGGTGCCCGGCCAGCCGTCGGGTGACCGCCTCCAGCCCGGCCCAGTCCACCGCCCGGTCCGCGTCGCGGAACGCCACCCGGTCCGGCAGCCGGTCGGCGTGGGCCCGGAGCAGCTCCGGCACCGGCTGGACCAGGTCACTGCGCAGCATGTCACCACATCCGTCCCTCGCCGTAACGGCCCAAGTCTGGCCAGCGGCCCGGCGACGACCTACCCCTGTCGCCCCCTAACCGGACCCCGGTTCCCGGCCGCGCCCGGGTGGTCCGGCGGGGCGGCGCGGTGATGATGGGCTCGCCCCGAGGACGCCGCGTACCCACCGCCGACAGTCGAGGTGCCATGGACCGCTCCTGGTTGTTCGCCGACCTCGCCGTGCCCGGCACGGGGTGCGTCGACGTGCGGGCGGCCGAGCTGGTCGGCACCGTGGTGGCGCGGCTGGTCGCCGAGGTGCGCGACGCCGACCCGGGGGTGTGCTGGTTCTTCGACCGCCTCGACTCCCCCGCCCCGACGCGGCTGCGGCTGGGCCTGCACGCCGGGCCCGCCGCGCTCGACCTGGCGCGCGACCGTCTCGGCCCGGCCGCCCGGCCGGCGCCCCCGGCGTACGCGGTGCGGGACCCGGCGCGCGGCGGTCCGCTCGCGCACGCCGGCAGCGAGCTGGCGTTGACGCTGCTCGGCGGTGAGCCGCCGTGGCTGGCCGGGCTGGAGCTGCCGCTGGCGGTGGCGCACCTGCGGCACCTGTGCGGGTTGGTGCCGGCCGGCGACCGGGCGGCCTTCCTGTTCCTGCACTGGCAGGACCGCAGCCGTCCGCTGACCGGGGCGCAGCGCCGGGACCTGGCCGCGCAGGCGCAGGCCGGCGCGGACAAGATCGTGCTGGCCGCCGGCGACCTGCCGCTGGCCGAGGACCCGGTGGCGGAGGCCTGGGGCCGCTACCTGGACCGGGTCGGCGAGGTGGCCGCGCAGGACCACCCGGCCGCGCCGCGCGGCTTCCTGATCGCCACGCACGCCCAGCTGAGCCACCGCCGGTGGGGCATCGACCCGGCCGTCGACTCGCTGGCCGCGCTGGCGCTGCGGATGGTCGGGCCGGGCGTACCCGTGCCCGGGGGACGGGCCGGATGACAGTGGATTCCTCGACCGCCGGGAGAGTCGCATGACCGTCCAGGGCAGCGTGGGCGCCCGTACCGTCGACGTGGAGCTGGGCGACCGGTCGTACCCGGTGGTCGTCGGCCCCGGCGTGCGGCATCGGCTGGCGGCGGAGGTGGCGCGCGTCGGAGCCCGCCGGGTCGTGGTGGTCTCGGCCCGGCCGCCGCAGTGGACGCCCGACCCGGGCGTGCCGCACCGGGTGGTGCCGGCCCGCGACGGCGAGCACGACAAGACGCTGGCCACCGTGGAGTCGCTGTGCCGGGCGTTCGCCGGGTTCGGGCTGACCCGCGCCGACGCGGTGGTCTCCTGCGGCGGCGGCACCACCACCGACGTGGTGGGTCTGGCCGCCGGCCTCTACCACCGGGGCGTCGCGGTGCTTCACCTGCCGACGTCGCTGCTGGCCCAGGTGGACGCCAGCGTCGGCGGGAAGACGGCGGTGAACCTGCCCGAGGGCAAGAACCTGGTCGGCGTCTACTGGCAGCCGCGCGCCGTGCTCTGCGACACCGACTACCTGGGCACGCTGCCGGAGGTGGAGCGGCGCAACGGCTACGGGGAGATCGCCCGCGCCCACTTCATCGGCGCCGGCGACCTGCGCGGGCGGACCGTGCCGGAGCAGATCACCGCGTGCGTGGCGCTCAAGGCCCGGGTGGTTGCCGCCGACGAGCGCGACGCGGGGCTGCGGCACATCCTCAACTACGGCCACACGCTGGGGCACGCGCTGGAACGGGCCACCGACTTCCGGCTGCGCCACGGCGAGGCGGTCGGCGTCGGCACGGTTTTCGCGGGTCGGCTGGCCGGCCGGCTGGGCCGGATCCCCGCCGCGCGGGTCGCCGAGCACCACGAGGTGGTCGCCGGCTACGGCCTGGACACCGGCCTGCCGTCGGGGGTGGACGCCGACGAGCTGATCGCGTTCATGCGGCGGGACAAGAAATCCACCGCCGGCCTGTCCTTCGTGCTCGACGGCCCGGCGGGCCCGGAGCTGGTTCCCGACGTGCCGGAGGCCGAGGTCCGGGCCGCTCTGGCCACGATGTAGCGACGGGGTCCGGCCTGCGCCGCCAGCTCGCCGAAGTGGCGGCATCGACCAGCCGCAGACGCCGCCACCTCCCCGAACTGGTGTCGATCACGCTCGCCGGTCGGGGCGCGGACGTCAGAGCACCGCCGGGCAGTGGGTGAGCAGCTCGTCGGGTTTGTGGGCGACCAGGTCGGGGCCGGCCGCGAGCAGGGCCGTCACGTCGCCGCCGTGCCAGGTGGTGGCGACCGTGGTCACCCCGGCCTCCCGGCCGCTGGTCAGGTCCGTGATCGCGTCACCGACCATCATGGCCGCGGTCGGCGGCATGCCCAGCAGGTCCAGCGCGCGCAGCACGATGTCCGGGGCGGGCTTGGGCCGGGGCACCTCGTCCGAGCCGATCACGTGGTCGAACAGGGCGAGCACGCCGAGCAGGTCGAGCAGCGACCGGGCGCGCGGCCCGCTCTTGCCGGTGGCCACCGCCATCCGGATCCCCCGCTCGTGCAGCGCCTCCAGCGTCTCGCGGACACCGGGGAACAGCGGCACCCGGTGAGCCAGCCGGTAGCTCTCCCGGACGAACGGTCCCTCCATCTCCAGCGGCAGCCCCATCAGCCGCATGATGTCCGGGAAGTACCGCCCCATGTGCCGGTTGTACTCCTCGAACGGCGCCGGCCCGCCGCCGACCACCTCGGCGTACGCGATGCTGAACGCCTCACGCATCACCGCCGAGCTGTCGACCACGACCCCGTCGAGGTCGAACACGACGGCCCGGATCGGGCCCGGTCGGGGGGCGAGGACGGCGGCGCCGGCGGTGGACGGCGGCTGGCTCATGGCTGCTCCCGGTGGGTGAGGTCGCCGGTGGTTCTCACCGGTCGCGCGCTCCCGCCAGCGCTCGCACCGGCGGGGTGGGCCGGGCGCAGCGGTAGACGCGTTCGATGGCGTCGATGGTGCGGCGGGCGTCGGCCGCGGCCACGCCCCGGCTCGCCGGGTCGGCGAGCAGGTCGGGCAGGGCGTCGAGCTGCCGGTCGTACTCGGCGCCGATGGGCTCGGCGGGCAGCGGCAGGCGGACCGTCTCCCCGTCGCGGGTACGGGTCAGCTCCGGCGTGGCGTCCCGGTTGGGGCTGAACCCGAACGTGCAGCGCAACGTCACCGACCCGGCGGTGCCGTGCACGGAGACGGTGGTCCGGTCGCGCGCCTCGTGCGACGCCCAGCAGGCGTGCAGGGCGGCGGACGCGCCGTCGGCGGTGAGCAGGAAGGCCCGGGCGGTGTCCTCGACGTCGCCTCGCCCGCCGGTGCCGGCGGTGCCACGCCAGGCGGCCCGCGCGGCGTCGTCGTTGACGAAGTCGTCGGAGACGCTGCCCACGACGTGCGCGACCGGGGCCGGCCCGAGCAACGGCAGCACGGTGTCGAGCAGGTGCCAGCCGAGGTCGACCAGCGCGCCGCCGCCGGAGAGGTCGCGCCGGGTGAACCAGCCGCCGGCGTCGGGCACGCCGCGGGCGCGTACCCAGGCCACGTCGACGTGCCGGACCGGACCGAGACCGGCCGCGGCGTCGACCAGGGCACGCACGTCGGCCCGGTAGCGCGCGGCGCTGCCGGCCAGCAGCACCGCCCCGCCGGAGCGCTCCGCGTCGGCCAGGTCGTCCGCCTCGGCCGAGGTGAGGCAGACCGGCTTCTCCAGGAACACCGGTACGCCCCGGCGCAGCAGCCGGGCCGCGACGGCCGCGTGCAGGTGGTTGGGCACCGCCACCACCACGAGGTCGGCCGCGCCCGCGGGCAGGTCGGCCACGTCCGCGTACGCGTCGGGGACGCCGTGGTCGGCGCGTGCCCGGTCCCGGGCGGCGACGTCCGGGTCGACCACGGCGGTGACCGTGAACCGGGGGTGCGCGGCGAGCCGGGGCAGCCAGATCTGCCGTCCGGCCCAGCCGAGGCCGGCCACCGCGACCCGGACGGTACGCCCCGGCGCGGCGGCCGGCTGCGACCCGGTCATCCGGCCAGCACGTCGGCGAGCACGGCGGCGATCAGGTGCATCTGCTCCTCGGTGCCGAGCAGCGTGCGGTGGTGCAGCCAGATGCAGTCGGCGTGGATCTGCTCGGTGTTCGGGCACCGTGCCGCGATCTGCTCGACGGTCTCGTCCGGCGCGCCGGCCAGCCAGAACCCGTCGCACCGGTAGATCGCGCGGAACGCCACGAACGCCGGGATGCCCCGGGCGATCAACGCGTCGACCACGGCCCGACGGCGTTCGATGGTGATCCCGGGTACGCGGAACATGGCCATGTAGTGCGGGTTGCGGTCACCGCGTTCGTCGCGGCCCTGCGGCACCACGCCGGGGATCTCGGCGAGCAGGCTCGCCAGCAGCGGCCAGCGCTGCTCGCGCAGCGCGATCTGACCGTCCAGCCGGGACAGTTGGGCGCGCAGCACGGCGGCGCTGAACTCGTTCATCCGGTAGTTCGAGCCGGTGGTGCGGTGCAGGTAGTCGCGGTCGGTGCGGGGCCGGCCGCAGCTGTGCACGAGGAACGCCTTCTCGTAGCTCTCCTCGTCGGGGAAGAGCACCGCGCCGCCCTCGCCGGCGGTCATCAGCTTGCCGTTCTGGAAGCTGAACGCGGCGACGGAGCCGAGTTCGCCGACCCGCTTGCCCTGCCACCGCGCGCCGTGGGCGTGCGCGGCGTCCTGGAGCAGCGCGACTCCGGCGTCTGCGGCGATCTTGTCGAGCGCGTCCATGTCGGCGAACTGCCCGGCCATGTGCACCGGCATCACCACCCGCGTGCGGGGGGTGATGGCGGCGGCGACCGCGTCCGGGTCGACGCAGTAGGTGTCCAGGTCGACGTCGACGGGCACGGCCACCGCGCCGAGGCGCTGCGCGGCCAGCGACGAGGAGATGAACGTGAAGGCGGGGACGATCACCTCGGTGCCGGGGCCGACGCCGAGCACCTCCAGCGCCACCTCCAGCGCGTGGGTGCCGTTGGTGACGGCCAGCGCGTACGGCGCGCCGTGGTACGCGGCGAACTCGGCCTCGAACGTGTCGACCTCGTCGCCCCCGACGCGCCACCACTGGCCCTGTTCCAGGGCCCGGACGAGGCCGGTCCGCTCCTCGTCGCCGAACTGCGGCCAGGCGGGGAACTCCGGCGCCGGCAGATCACTCATGATGTCCCACTCCCTGCTCCCGATAGGAACGGCCCGGCTGGGACGCTAACCGAGCCGGCAGGCCGCTGACCTCCCCTAACGGCCCCTAGCCGCCCCTAACCGCCCCCTGCCGGCGGTGGCCGGTCGGCGCGTCGGGCCGATACTCCGAGGACCTGTCGTCGTCCGCTCCCGGTGAGGTGCCACGTGTCCGAGGTGCTCCTGCTCAACGGCCCGAACCTGGGCATCCTCGGCCGGCGGGAGCCGGAGATCTACGGCACCGACACGCTGGCGGACATCGAGCGGGCGGTCGGCGAGGAGGTGGCCGGACGGGGCTGGCGGGTCGTGGCGAGACAGCACGACTGCGAGGGCGAGATGATCCGTACCATCCAGGACAGTTATGAGACGGTGGGCGCGATCGTGAACCCGGGCGCGTTGATGATCGCCGGTTGGAGCCTGCGCGACGCGTTGGCCAACTATCCCCGCCCGTGGCTGGAGGTCCACCTGTCCAACGTGTGGGCCCGGGAGAGCTTCCGACACGACTCGGTGCTCGCCCCGCTGGCCGCGGGGGTGATCGTGGGTCTGGGCGCGCTCGGCTACCGGCTGGCGGCCCGCGCGCTCGTCTCCACAGTGTCCTGACCGACCGCACCACCGCACCCATCCCGGTCGCCCGTCGTGGCGACCCGACCCCCGAGGATCCCCGTGACCGTCGCGATCATCGTTCTCACCGTGCTGCTCGCCATCATCCTGGTGCCGCTGGCCGTGCAGAAGCTCACCGGCAACGCGCAGATGCGCCAGCGGATGTCGCACCTCGGCGTCTCCGCCGGGCTGACCCGCGTGATCGGCCTGCTGGAGCTGGCCGGCGTCGCGGGGCTGCTGCTGGGCCTGAAGTTCTGGCAGCTCGGCCTGGTCGCCGCGGTGGGCGTCACCGTGCTGCTGATCGCCGCCGTGGCCTACCACCTGCGCGCCAAGGACGACGGCAAGGTGATCATGGTGCCGCTGTTCTTCGCGTTCGCCGCGGCCGCGCTGGCGTTCCTGCACCTGCTGGCGCACTGAGGCCGGCGTGACGGGCGGGCCGGGCGCCGCGCTGCTGGGCGTCGACGTCGGAGGCACGAAGGTCGCGCTGCGCGCCGAGGCGGCCGGCCGGCCCGCGTACGAGCGGATCGTCACCTGGCCGGCCGGCGCGGACCCGGCCGCCGACCTGTCGCTGCTGGCCACCGAGGCGGCGGCGCTGCGGGCCGGCTTCGGCCCGGTCGCCACGGTGGGCGTGGCCATGCCGGCCACCGTCGACCGGGGCGGTACCGTCGTCGCCTGGCCCGGCCGCCCGAGCTGGGTCGGGCTGGACCTGGCCGGCGCGCTGCGCCGGCTCTTCCCCGACACCCGGACCGGGTACGCCGACGACGGCGACCTGGCGGCGCTGGCCGAGTCCCGGCACGCGGGCCGGGACGACGTGCTCTACCTGGGGGTGGGCACCGGGGTCGGCGGCGGGATCGTGCTCGGCGGCCGCAACGTCCCGGCCGGCGCGTCCGCCGAGGTCGGACACATGGTGGTCGACGTCGACGGAGAGCGGTGCGACTGCGGACGGGCCGGTTGCCTCCAGGCGACCGCGTCCGGGCCGGCGACGCTGCGCCGGGCCGCGCGCCTGCGCGACGGGCCGGTGGACCACCGGCGGCTGCGCGCCGGGCTGCGCGACGGGCGGCCGTGGGCGGTGGAGGCGATCCGGCCGGCCTGCGCCGCGCTGGCCGCCGCCGTGGTGAGCCTCGGCGAGCTGCTCGCCGTCGACCTGGCGGTCGTCGGTGGCGGCTTCGCCGCCGGGCTGCCCGGTTTCGTGCCACTGGTCGGCCGTCTCGCCGCCGCCGGTGGCCGGGCGGGCCGACCCGCGCCCCGGGTGGCCGCAGCCGCGCTCGGCGGGCTCTCGTCCCTGCACGGCGCGCTCCACCTCGCCCGCGACCTCGCGGACGCCCCGGTCCCGACCGGGCCCGGGTACCTGACCAGGGAGGCCAGCCAATGATCAGAATCGGGGTCGTCGCGGGCAGCACCCGCCCGGGCCGCAAGGCCGACGCGGTGGCGCGCTGGGTGTGCGACGTCGCCGCCGGGCGTACGGACGTCACCACCGAACTCGTCGACCTGGCGGACCATCCGCTGCCGCACTTCGCCGAGGCGCTGCCCCCGTCGATGGCGCCCTCGGGCCGGCCGGCGATCCGCCGCTGGGGGTCGACCGTCGCGGCGCTGGACGCGTTCGTCTTCGTCACCCCGGAGTACAACCACTCGGTTCCCGGCGTGCTCAAGGACGCGATCGACGCGCTCTACCAGGAGTGGCACCACAAGCCGGCCGGGCTGGTCAGCTACGGGGTGCACGGCGGGACCCGGGCCGCCGAGCACCTGCGGCTGGTGCTCGGCCAGGTGTCGGTGCCGGTGGTCCGCTCCCAGGTGGCGCTCTCGCTGCACACCGACTTCGTGGCGTTCCGCGACCTGCGGCCCGGGCCGCACCAGCGGGAGGCGGTGGGCACCGTGCTCGACGAGGTGGCGGCGTGGGCCGGGGCGCTGCGGACGCTGCGCCGACCGCAGCCGGTGCGATGACCGTGATCGGCGGCGCCACCCGCCTGTACGCGCTGCTCGGCGACCCGATCGCCCAGGTGCGGGCGCCGGGCCTGCTCAACCCGGTGCTGGCCCGGCGCGGCACGGACGCCGTGCTGGTGCCGGTGCACGTGCCGGCCGCCGCCCTGCCCGACGTGGTGGCCGGGCTGCGCCGGGTGGCCAACCTGGACGGGATGCTGGTGACCGTGCCGCACAAGGCGGCGCTGCTCGGTCTGGCCGACCGGGTCACCGACCGGGCCCGGCTGGCCGGCAGCGTCAACGCGCTGCGCCGGGAACCGGACGGCACCTGGTCGGCGGACACGTTCGACGGTGACGGGTTCGTCCGCGCCCTGGTGGCGGCCGGGCACGATCCGCGCGGCCGGCGGGTCTGCCTGGTGGGGGCCGGCGGCGCGGGCAGCGCCATCGCGGTGGCCCTGCTCGACGCCGGGGTGGCCGCGCTGCACCTGACCGACACCGACCCGGCGCGCCTGGCCGCGCTGGGCGGGCGGCTGTCGGAGGCGTACCCGGACCGGGTACACGGCGCGTCCCGGCCGCGGCTGGCCGACGCGGACCTCGCGGTCAACGCGACGCCGCTGGGGCTGCGCCCGACGGACCCGCCGCCGTTCCCGGTGGCCGAGCTGCCGGCCCGGGCGGTGGTCGCGGACATCATCATGTCGCCGGCGGAGACGCCGCTGCTGCGCGCGGCCCGGGACCGGGGCCTGGCCGCCCACCCCGGCGAGCCGATGCTGGCCCACCAGATCGACGGCTACCTGGACTTCTTCGGCCTGTAGAGGCGTCAGGACCCGGTCGCGGCCCGGTCGGCGGCGCTGCGCAGCACGCAGAACTCGTTGCCCTCGGGGTCGGCGAGCACCGCCCAGCCGGAGCCGTCCGGGTGGCGCCGGTCGTCGACCAGGGTGGCGCCGAGGCCGAGCAGCCGCTCCACCTCCGGGTCGCGCGAGGTCTCCGGGCGCAGGCAGAGGTGGATCCGGTTCTTCGACGTCTTGGGCTCGGGCACCTGGTTGAAGTGCAGCACCGGGCCCTCCGCCAGCAGCACCTGGGCCTCCGGGTCACCCGGTCGGTCCTCCGGGTGCAGCGGCCGCCCGGTCACCTCGCTCCAGAAGCGCGCCAGCCCGTAGGCATCCGCACAGTCGATCGCCACGTTCTGCACCACCGAAACCATGACCGGGAGCCTTCCGGACCGGCGTCCCGGACGCCACCGGATTCCGCCGGCGGCGGTCGCGGCGGGTCAGGCCGGACCCGGGCGTCCGGCCCGCGCCTCGGCGACGACCCGCCCGCGTTCGGATTCCGGGAACCGGTCGAGCATGGCCCGCAGCTCGTCGGCGCTCACGTCGGCCCCGAACGACTCGCTGCCCGGTTCCAGCCGTACGCCCTCGCCCAGCGGGCCCGCGACGACCGGGTCGAAGCCGAGCCGGTCCACCAGGGACGCGACCACGGCGAGGTCGTCCTGGCGGTCACCGGCGATCGCGATGGCCTTGCGGCCGTCCGCGCCCGCCGGCCGGGCCTCGTCCTCGAGGTCGTGGTAGCCCATGTGGTTGAACGCCTTCACCACGCGTGACCCGGGCAGGTACGCCTGCACGGTCTCGCTGGACGAGGTGCGCGGGTCGGTGAGGTCGTCGCGGATGCCGTCGATCTCCCACCAGTAGTTCATGGCGTCGACGACGAGCTTGCCGCGCAACGCCTCGACCGGGATGCTCCGGTACTTGCCCAGCGGCAGGGCCAGGACGACGACGTCGGCGCGGGCCGCCGCGTCGGCCGCCGTGGTGGCGACCGCGCCGGGCGTCAGCACCTCGACGGTGAGGGCGATCTTCGCCGGGTCGCCGGAGCCGGCGATGAACACCCGGTGGCCGGCGGCCACCGCGAGTCGGGCGAGCACCGTGCCCACCTTGCCGGCGCCGAGGATGCCGAGGGTCTGCGATCCGTCCACTGTTCTCCTTCCGGGGCCGGCGTCAACCGGCGAGCATGTCGCGGACCAGCGGGATCACCCGGCTGCCGTACAGCTCGACGGCGCGCATGCGGGCGCTCACCGGCTGGGCGCCGGCGGTGTAGATGAGGTCGAACCGGCCGACGCCGAGGGCGCGGATCGCGTCGGCCATCCGGCGGGCCACGGTCTCCGGCGAGCCGATGTAGAGGGAGCCGTGCGCCACCTCGGCGTCGAACTCGGTACGCCGGATCGGCGGCCAGCCCCGCAGCTTGCCGATCCGGTCCCGCATGATGCGGTAGTGCGGCCAGAACAGCTCCCTGGCCTCCTCGTCGGTGTCGGCGACGAACCCCGGTGAGTGCATGCCGACCGGGTGGGCGGTGGTGTGAAACTGCTCGGCGGCCCGCCGGTAGAGGTCGAGGTAGGGCGCGAACCGCTCGGGCGAGCCGCCGATGATGGCGAGCATGAGCGGGAAGCCGTAGTGGGCGGTGCGCACCACGGACTGCGGCGAGCCGCCGACCCCCACCCAGGTGCTGAGGCGTCCCGACTCGGTCTTCGGGAAGACGTCGGCGTGTTCCAGCGCGGCGCGCGTCGTGCCGCTCCAGGTGACCGGCTTCTCCTCCAGCAGCTTCGCGAAGAGTTCGATCTTCTCCTCGAACAGCACGTCGTAGTCGCTCAGGTCGTAGCCGAACAGCGGGAAGGACTCGGTGAACGAGCCCCGGCCGAGGATGACCTCGGCCCGGCCGTTCGACAGCGCGTCCACGGTCGCGAAGCGTTGGAACACCCGCACCGGGTCGTCCGAGCTGAGCACCGTCACCCCGGAGGCGAGCCGGATCCGGGAGGTACGGGTGGCGATCCCCGCCAGCACGGTCTCCGGGGTCGACACCGAGTACTCCGGCCGGTGGTGCTCGCCGAGGGCGATGACGTCGACGCCCAGGTCGTCGGCGAGCACCGCCTCGTCCACGACCTGCCGGATCGCGGCGGCGTGCGACAGCGGCCGACCGGCGTCGTCCTCCGGCACGTCGCCGAAGGTGTCGAGGCCGAACACGAGGTCAGACATGGGTGGGCTCCTTCGCCAGCAGCTCCCGTACCCGCGGGGCGACCTCGCCGCCGAGCAGCTCGATCGTCCGTGCGCGCGCCTTACGGGGCAGGTGGGTGATGTCGTACTTCAGGTCGAAGCGGCTCAGGCGCAGGTCCCGGGCGGTCGCGGCGATCTTCCGGGCGACCGTCTCGGGCGACCCGACGTAGAGCGCCCCGTGGTCGATCTCGGCCTCGTAGCGCCGGCGGTCCGGCCGGTAGAAGCCGCGTTCCTCGGCGAGCCGGGTCACCACCGGCTGCCAGTACCGCCACCAGGTCTCCACCGCCTCCTCGTCAGTATCGGCGACGAGACCCAGCGAGTGCTGGCCGATCGGCCGCACCGGGTGGCCGGCCCGGGCGAGCGCCCGCCGGTAGAGCTGGACGTGGCCGGCGAACCGCTGCGGGCGTCCGCCGATGACCGCGAGCATCAGGGGTAGGCCGTAGCGGGCGGCGCGGAGCACCGAGTCCGGGCTCCCGCCGACGCCGATCCAGGTCGGGATGCCGCCCGCCGGCATGCGCGGGTGCAGGCGCTGCCCGACCAGCGGCGTCCGTACCGTGCCGCTCCAGGTGACCGGTTCGTCCCGCTGGAGCCGGACGAACAGGTCGAGCTTCTCCTCGAACAACCGCTCGTAGTCGGCGAGGTCGTAACCGAACAGGGGGAACGACTCGGTGGCCGACGCCCGGCCGAGGACGATCTGGGCCCGACCGTTCGACACCGCGTCGAGGGTCGAGAACTCGTGGTAGAGCCGGACCGGGTCGTTGGTGCTGAGCACCGTGACCGACGTGCCGAGCCGGATCCGGTCGGTGGCCGTCGCGATCGCGGCCAGCAGCACCGGCGTGGCCGAGTCGGTGTGGCCCTCCCGGTAGTGCTCGCCCACGCTGAACACGTCGAGCCCGACCGACTCGGCGAGCCGGGCCTCCTCGACGAGCAGCCGGACGGTCTGCGCGTCGGTCAGGATCCGGTCGCCGTCGGTGGCGACCTCGCCGAACGAGTTGAGCCCCAGGGCGAACGTCTCCGCTGTCATGTCCCCTCCTCCGATGGCGGGCGATTGACATGTCAAACACGGTAGCCTGCGAATTGACATGTCAATTGGAGGAAAAGGATGGCGAACGCCACACCCCGTCCGGGCCGTGGGCGCCGGCTTCCGAGCCGGGAGGAGCTGCGGATCTGGCGCGAATTCGTCGAGACCACGGAGGCGCTCCGGTCCCGGGTCGCGTCCCGGCTCCAGGTCGAGTCGTCACTGACACCGGGCGACTACGCCGTGCTGCTGGCTCTCAGCGAGGCCGAGGACCGGCAGCTGCGCTCCTCGGAACTGGCCGCCCGGATCGGCTGGGAGCGCAGCCGGCTCTCCCACCACCTCGGGCGGATGGAACGGCGCGGGCTCGTCCGCCGCCAGGAGTGCGCCGCCGAGCCGCGCGGTGCGGAGGTCCACCTGACGCCCGCCGGGGCGGCGGCGTTCGGTGGAGCCACCGCCCCGCACCTGCGCGCCATCCGCGAACTCTTCGTCGACGCGCTCACCGCGGACCAGCTCCGGGCCGCCGGCGAGATCGCCGCGGCGCTGCGCGCGCACCTGGACGCCGCACCCGCAGCCCCGGGCGGGCGTCAGTCGACGCGTCCGGCGCCCTGATCGCGGACGGCCATGTCCCCGGTCGCCGGGGTGCCGTCGGCGAGGCCGTAACGCAGGTAGACGGTGCCCTTCGGGTTGGCCACCGGCGGCTCGACCAGGGTCACGTTCGTGGGCACGGCGCCGCCGTCGAAGACCTTCTTCCCGACGCCGAGCACGATCGGGTGCACCCAGAGGTCGATCCGGTCGAACAGCTTCTCCCGCAGGAGGCTCTGCACCAGGTTCAGGCTGCCGACCACCTTCACGTTCTCGTGCCGGTCCCGGACCTCTCGCACCGCGCCGGCCAGGTCCGGGCCGAGCTGCGTCGACCCGGCCCAGGACAGGTCGGGCCGGCCGCGCGAGGCCACGTACTTCGGGATGCGGTTGAACAGCGCGGCGATCCCGTCGTCCGGCCCGCCCTCCTGGTGCGGCCAGTAGGCGGCGAAGATGTCGTACGTCCGGCGGCCGAGCAGCAGCGCGTCGGTGCCCTCGTACGCGGCCTGGACCTGCGCCCCGGTGACCTCGTCGATCAGCGGCGCCTGCCAGCCCCCGAACGGGAACCCGACCGGGTCCTCGTCGGGGCCGCCCGGCGCCTGCCCGACCAGGTCGAGCGTGGCGAACATTTCGATGTGGACGAGGCCCATGCCCTACTCCCGTGCCGTGGTGTGTCGGTCGGACGGTAGACCGTCGCGGATCGGCGAACTCATCGGCGCGCGGCGGGGCTACGGCGCGCGGGCCGCGGCGGCCCGGCGGACCTGCCGGCGGGCCTCGTCGGCCGGCACGCCGGTGGCCCGGAGCACGTCGTTGGCGGCGGTGCGCAACTGGGAGACCACGATGGTGCCGGAGAAGCCGATGTCCTGCCGGCACGCCGCTCCGGCGTCACGCACCGCGCGCAGCACCCGTTCCCGGGCGGCGTGCGGTTCCCGGGCGGCCAGGAACTCCCGGTGCAGCAGCCGGATCGCCGTGCCGAAGTGCTCCAGCGCGGCCGGCAGGTCGGCCGGCACCGGCTCCCGGTCGCGCAGGGCGGTGCCGACCCGGCGGACCAGGGCCCGGCTGTTGCGGAACGCCCGGTCCAGGTGTTCGGCGCCGTCGCGGTACGCGGCCAGCGCGCGCCGTCGCCGCCAGCGCACCGGGGAGAACCGGACCACCTCGTCGGCGGCGTTGACCACCTCGTCGATCTGGTCCAGCTCGGGCTCGGCGGCGCGCATCCGGGCCAGCACGGCGTCGGCCGCGCGGGCGTCGCCGTGTGCCAGCGCCTCCGCCGAGGCGGTCATCTCCCGGGCGAACGTGTCCAGCGCCGGGTCGGCGACCCGACGCACCGTGCGCAGCGGGTTCAGCGGCGCGAGCACCAGCACCACGACCAGGCCGACCAGGCCGCCGACCAGCGCGTTGATCGTGCGGGGCAGTTCCAGGTCGGGTGAGACCGGGGTGAGCGTGGCGACCAGCACGGCCGTACCGCCGGCCTGGGTGACCAGCGCGCCGGTGCCGCGGACCACCACGGCGGCGCTGACCGCCAGGAAGACGACCGCACCGGTCTGCCAGGGTCCGGTGCCGAGCAGGCGGATCAGCATGTCGCCGACGACGATGCCGAGCACCACCCCGACGACGAGTTCGACGGTGCGCCGGGTCCGGCCGCCGAGCGCGGCGGCGATGACACCGACCGCCGCGGCGGGCGCGAAGGTCGGGTCCGGGTTGCTCAGCACCTCGCGGGCGATCAGCCAGGCCAACGCGGCGGCCAGCCCGGCCTGGACCGCGACGATGAAGTACGTGCGTACCCGCTGGCGGCTGGCCCGACCGGCCTCGCGGAGCCGGTCGCCCAGCCGGTCGGTGGCTTCCCGCATGCGCCGGGGTACCCGCCGCCGCCCGGTCGAACCTCACCCCGGGTACGCCATCGTGCCGGTCAACGCCACCACACCGGGCAGCCGGGTGTCCTGGCGCAGGAACTGCACCACCACCGGCACCGGGGACCGCAGCACGCAGCCGTACGCCCGGTCCAGCCGCACCGCCTCCGGGTCGATCAGGTCGTTGACCCGCAGGTGCCGGATCCGGCGCGCGCCGACCAGCACCCGGTACGGCCCGACCGGCTCGGCGTCCTCGTAGTAGAAGTCCAGCGTCAGGTCGGCGTCGTGGTCGGTGGCGTTGAGCACGCAGAGCTGGTCGAACCCGGTGAACTCCGGCTCCGGCCCGTGCGCCGGGAACGGCACGTGCCCGCCGGGCACCACCCATACCCGGGCGCCGACCGGGGCGGTCACGACTCCTCCAGCAGCCGGGCCAGGTCCGGGGTGAGGAACACCCCGTCCGGGTCGAGCCGGCGACGCACCGCCCGGAAGTCGTCCCAGCGGGGATAGAGGGGGCGCAGCTCCCGCGCGCCGAGCCAGTGCTTCTTGCCCCAGTGCGGCCGGCCACCGTAGTGCCGGAAGACCGCCTCCATGTCCCGGAAGTACTCCTCGTACGGCAGGGAGGTGTTCTGCAGGCAGGCGATGGTGGTGGTGGGCCGGCCGTAGGCGTTGCTGAGCCAGATGTCGTCCGGCGCGATGGTACGCACCAGCACCCGCCAGCCGGCCACCCGGCGGTGCCGCTCGCGGATGCGGCGGCGCACCTCGGCGAAACAGGCCGGGAACGCCTCCGACGGCAGCATGTACTCGATCTCCTCGAAGCGCAGCTCCCGGTTGCGGGGAATGGTGCGGTGGGTCGGCCCGACCTGGCTCTGCCGGGGCTCGCCGTCCGGCCGGCCCGTCCCGGGCCACAACGGCCGCTGGTTGGCCTCGTCGGTCCGGTTGATCACGCGGATCTGGGTCCGGTCGCTGCGCGGATACCAGTAGAAGTCCATGTTGCGGTTGGTGTGCTGAAGTTCGGCGAGGTGGTCCAGGGTCCAGTCCAGGTGCGCGCACCAGGAGCGGCGGTGCAGCTCGTAGCGGGGCTGCACGTCGAGCGTGATCCGGGTGACCACGCCGAGCGCGCCGAGCGAGAGCCGGGCGGCCGGCAGCAGGTGCGGGTTGCGCTCCGCGTCGACGTCCAGCGTGTCGCCGGTGCCGGTGACCAGGCGTACGCCGGTGACCTGGGTGCTCAGGTTGCCGAAACCGAGGCCGGTGCCATGGGTGCCGGTGGCGGTCGCCCCGGCGATCGACTGGTAGTCGACGTCGCCCAGGTTGTCCATCGCCAGCCCGGCGTCGTAGAGCCCCTCACCGAGCGCCTTGAGCCTGGTGCCGGCCCAGGCGGTGGCCAGCTGCCCGTCGTCGGAGATCACCCCGGCCAGCCGGTCCAGGCCGAGCAGGACCCCGTCGGTACGCACCAGCGGGCTGGACGAGTGCCCCGAGCCGACCGGCCGCACGGTGGTCCCGGTCTCCCTGGCCTGGCGCACCAGCGTGCGCACCTCGTCCTCGTCGGCCGGTTCGACCCACCGCTGGGGAGTGAAGGACAGGCTGCCGGACCAGTTCACGAACGCGCGTGTCACTCGGCCCCCTCCCCCGCCCGCTTACCCACGCCCACCCCGGGTAGTCACCGGCGAGCCCTTCCCGCCGATCGACGCGTACGCGTTCCTGTCCGACACGCACACCACCGCGCTGGTCGCGCCGGACGGCACGGCCGAGTGGGCCGAGCGTACGGGCAGCGTGTCGGCCTGATCCGGTACCCCGCCGGGAACCAGACGGCCGGCCCGGACGACTATCCCTACATGGCGTGTGAGCGGTGGCGGGAGATCCTGTCGGCACAGCTGGACGGTGAGGCGTCCCGGTCGGAGACCGAGGCGGCCGAGGCGCACCTGAGCGGCTGTGCCGGCTGCCGGGGCTGGTTCGAGTCGGCCGCCGCGGTCACCCGACGGGCCCGTACGCAGCTGGCCCCTCGGGTGCCCGACCTGGTCGAGGCGGTGCTGGCCGCCGCGCCCCCGCCCCGGCCGAGCCGGCGCCAGCGGCTGGCCCTCGGGCTGCGCGGCGCGCTCGGCCTGCTCGGCGCGGTGCAACTGGTGCTCGGCCTCGCGCAGATCGGCCGGGAGGCGGTGGTCGCGCACGCGCACACCGCCGGCCAGCACCTGTGGCACGAGTCGGCGGCGTGGAACGTGGCCGTCGGCGCCGGTTTCCTCTACGTCGCGCTGCGCCGCACCACCCCGTCCGGGCTGCTGCCCATGCTCAGCGCGTTCGTCGCCACGCTGGTGCTGCTGTCGGTCAACGACCTGATCACCGGCCAGGTGGCGATGACCCGGCTGGTCAGCCACGGCTTCCTGCTGGTCGGCTGGGCGGTGATGCTGGTGCTGTCCCGGCCGGGCTGGCGTCCCGGCGACACCCCGCCCGGGCGGGGCCGGTCGACCGGCTCGCGGTGGGCGCTGCGGGCCGAGGAGCCGGCCGCGCCGGCCCCGCTGCGGCTGGTGCCGCCCGGCCCGTACACGGCACAGGCCCGCGACCGCCGCGCCGCCTGACCGCGTCCGCGCGGCGGTCACCTGCCGCAGGGTCCGGACGGCGTCCGCCCGCCTCCTGGTGAGCCGGCCCGGTCAGCGGGCGCGGCGGTCACGGGCGTCGCCGGCCCAGGCGGCGACCAGGTCCTCGCGGGCGCGGGCGACCCGGGACCGGATGGTGCCGACCGGGCAACCGCACACCTCGGCGGCCTCGGCGTAGGACAGGCCGAGCACCTGGGTGGCGACGAACGCCTCGCGCCGTTCCGGGGCGAGCCCGGCGATGAGCCCGCGCAGCGCGACACCGTCGTCCCCGCCCGCGGTGACCGCACCGGCCGCCTCGGCGGCGGCCTGCCAGTCCGGCAGCGCCGCCACCCGGGGGCGTACGGTCGCGGCCCGCACGTGGTCCACGGCGACCCGGCGCGCGATGGTGAAGACCCAGGTGCGGGCGGAGGAGCGGCCGGCGAAGCCGGGCAGGCTGCGCAGCGCGCGCAGGAACGTCTCCTGGGCGAGGTCGTCGGCCTCGGCCGGACCGGCGAGGTGGGCGAGGAACCGCCACACCGGGCCCTGCAACGCCCGGACGAACGCGGCGGCGGCCTGCTGGTCCCCCCGGCCCGCGCGGTGCGCCCAGCGGGTTACCTGCTCGTCGTCGGTGTCCGGGCTCATCCGCGGCCGGCCCGCCGGCCCGAGGTGGTCATGCCCGACGGTACGGATGCCGGCCCGGCTCGGTTCATCCCTGGCGCCCTTCCTGCCACCTCGCCGCCGACCGGACGATCGGTGACCCCGCTGTTGGTCGGCCGGCGGGCGGGGAAAGTTCCCGCCGGGCCGTCAGTCGACGGAGACCGTCACCGGCCCGACCCGCAGCACGCCGTCGGTGAGCGGCTCGCACCGGACGCCTCCGCGTCGACGCATCGCCGTCCAGGTGCCGGGTGCGACCACCACGTCGAGCCAGGCGCACGGCGGGGCGGCCCGGTGCACCCGCAGGCTGACCGGGCCGTCGCCGGAGTCCAGGGTCAGCACCCGGCCGACCAGCTCGTCCACCGCGATGCCGCTGGTCAGCACATTGCGCCGGAGCTGGGTGAGGTCGGCGCCGGCCGGCAGGGACTCCTGCGCGATCAGCGTGACGCTCGCGGTGCGGTGCGCGGGCCGGCCGAAGTAGCGGTCGCCGACGACGCCCAGGCCGGACCGGATCCGCACCTGCTCGACCAGTTCCCCGGGCGGCGCCGGGGCGGGCCCGTCCGCGGGCCGGCCCACGTACCGGTGCACCGGCGAGGCCAGCAGCTGGAGGATCCGGGGCATGGCCCGATTCTAAGCAAGGGCATACCGATACCAAAGCGGACGATAGCCACGCTCACGTATCCGCAGCTCAGCGGCACGCGTTGTACCGGGCGTGACGGCGAGACAACCCGGAGCGGTCGGGCCCCACCTGGGGCGCCGGTTGGCGTGGGCGAGGCGCGAGAACGAGCGCCGGCGCCGGGCGTACGAGACGGCGGCGCGCGCCTGGCGGCGCCGCGCGGAGCACCTCGACCGGCTGCGGATCGAGGCGGACGGATTCCACGGGTGTGCCCTGCCCGGCACGGCGCTGCCGGTGCCGCTGCACGACGGCGAGGTCGTCTACCGCATCCTGCCCGCCGTCGAGCTGGTCGAGGCCACCGCCCGGCACCTGCCCGGGCTGCCGGTGCCCGATCCGGGGCTGGCCGGGCGGCTGGATCCGACCGAGGGGCCTCTGCCGGCCGGGCTGCGGGTGGTCGACAGCGGCGCCGCCGTGGTGACCGACCGCCGGGTGGCCTTCGTCGGGCGGGAGGCCCGGCGCGACTGGTCCCTACCGGACCTGCGTGGACCCGGGCACCACCCGGACCGTCCGGTCACCCTGCTGCACCACGCCGACGGCGGTACGCCGTCCGGGCTGCGGATGCCGGCGGCCGGCGCGCCGAACGCCCGGTTCTACCTCACCCTCGCCCACGCCGACGCGACCGGAGGGCGGGAGGTCGTCGTCGCCGACGTCGAGGCACTGGCGGCCGCCCACCGGGCCGCGCGACCACGGCCACCCCGTCCGCTCGGTCCGGCGGACGCGCCGGTCGAGCGGACGCGTCCGCAACGGCTGGTCGCGGCCGGGGTCGCGGCGGCCGCCGTCCTGCTCGGCGCCACCTCGGCCGGCACCTGGCCCGCCACCGCCGAGTCGACGCGTCCGACGGCGGGCGCCGCGTCCGCTCCCGAGGCCACCGTCGCGCCCCGGCCCGACGTCACGGCCCGGCCGGACGCGCCTCCGCCAGAGCCACCGGTGTCGGTGTCCCGCCGGCCCCGGCCGTCCCCTGTCGTCCCGCGCCCGGATCGCGCCTCGGCGCCACCCACCTCACCCGCCGCCCGGGTCCCCGCCGTGCCGCTGGCCGGCACCGACGACCCACCGGTCAGCGCATCGCCGAACCCGCCGACGGCCCCCGCGGAACCGAGCCCGGGCACGAGCCCGACCAGCGAGCCGTCCCCGACCGGCAGCCCGAGCCCGCCCGGGGAGCCGAGCCCGAGCGCGACCTCGGTCCCGAGTCCGACGACGGCGGCGCCCCGGCATGACCGGCCCCACGCCGCCGAGGTGGTGGCGTCCGGCTCGCGTCGGTGCCGGCGGGCCCGGGGCGGCGGTCAGGGCGCGTGCGGGGTGAGCAGGTAGTCGCCGTCGTCGGGGCTCCACCGCAGCTCCACCGCGCCGGCGGTCGCGGCGGCCTTGCAGAACTGCAGGAAGCTGCGGTAACCGAGCTTCTTCTCGCTGAAGTCCGGTCGGGCCCGCCGCAGCTGGTCCTTCAGGCCGGACAGGGCCACCGCGCCACCCTCACCGGCGAGGTCGACCACCACCGACCGGAGCAGCGCGAACTCCACCTCCCGGTCGCCCCGCTCGGGCAGCGACACCTCCGGGTCGCCCTTGGCCGGCCCGGGGGCCAGCTCCACCACGTTGTGCCCGGCCAGGTGCCGCAGCAGTTCGCCGAAGGTGCGGAACCCGTAGTCGGACTCGCTGAACGTCGGGTCCTTGCGCAGCAGGGCCCGCTTGAGCCCGGACGCGGTGACCTCGCCGCCGGCGCTGCCCTGCATGCCGGCCACGGTCTGCACGAGCAGGACGGCGAGCGTGTCGACGTCCCGCGGGGTCTCCTCGGCGGTGGGCGCGGCGTCCAGCGGCGGCTCGGCCACCGGCCCGGCCGGCGTCGTCGGCTCCGGGCCCGCGGCACGGCCCGGCCGCGTCCGCCGGCCGGCGGAGGGCGGTACGTCGACCCCCTCCAGCCGGTCGTAGTAGAGAAACTCGTCGCAGGCCGGTGGCAGCAGCGCGGAGGTCGACTTCTCGACCCCGACCCCGATCACCCGCTTGTTGAGTTCGCGCAGCTTGTGCACGAGCGGAGTGAAGTCGCTGTCCCCGGTGCAGATCACGAACGTGGAGATGTAGCCGCGCTCGAAGGCCAGCTCGACCGCGTCCACGGCCATCTTGATGTCGGCGGCGTTCTTCCGGGAGGCGCCCATCCGCTGCGGGATCTCGATCAGCTCGACGTGCGACCGGGTGAGCATCCGCCGGTCCTCGTCGAAGTACGACCAGTCCGCGTACGCCCGCCGCACCACCACCCGGCCGCGCTCGGCCAGCGCGTCGGCGATGGGACGGAAGTCGAACGGCCTGCCGCCGTGATGGTCGCGTACGCCCAGCGCCAGGTTCTCGTAGTCGAGGAACAGCGCGATCCGGTCTTCCTGATCCACGCCGGTCAGCCTAGCCCGGCCGGGTCACCGGGCCGGTCACCGCCGCCGATCGTCGTGGTAGACGGTCTCCCGGCGGGCCACCCGCTGGATCGCGTAGCTGGTGAGCAGGAGCAGGAGCGCGAGCACCACCTCGACGCCGGCGACCGTGCCGTTGGCGACGGTGAGGCCGAGCAGCAGCAGGATCAGCCCGACCACGGCCAGCAGGCCGGCGAGCAGCAGCCGGTTGCGCCGCCGCGCCGACCGATCGCCGCCGTCCGCGTCCACCGTGCCCGCCTCTCCCCCTGACTCCGCCGCTCCCCCGTCGAGCCTAGGCGCTGCCGGGTCGGCCGGTGGCGGATCCGGGGGTCGAGCTCCGTAGACGCCTCCGGGGCCGGACGCCGAGGCGTCCGGCCCCGGAGGGACGGGGGTGCGTGCGGATCAGTGGATCGGCACCGGGGTGCGCGGCTGCTCCTCGCCCGCCTCGCCGTCGAGCAGGTGCGACGGCTCGCGGCGGCGGGGCAGGAACGCGGCCGGGACGAAGGTGAGCAGCACCAGGGCGAAGGCGACCCAGAACGTGGTCGCGAACGAGTTGGCCGCGAAGTCGAGGCCGCGCTCGATCAGCGACGGCGGCACCGGGAGCTGCTGGGCCAGCTCGGGCTGCTGCTGCACGCCGATGGCGAGCTGCGCCTCGGTGACCGGGGCGCCGGTGCCCGGGTCGGTCACGCCGGGGATGACCCGCGAGCCGTTCAGCTCGCTGGTGAGGATCACCGACATCACCGCCGCGCCCACCGACCCGCCGATCTGCTGGAGGATGTTCACCAGCGTCGAGCCGCGGGCCACCTCGGCGGCGCTCAGGGTCTTCAGCGCCGACGTCATGATCGGCATCATGGTGCCGCCCATGCCCAGGCCCATCACGAACAGCGAGCCGCAGAGCAGCAGGTAGGACGTGTCGGTGCCGAGCTGGGTGAAGGTGAAGAACCCGGCCGCGATGAGCACCAGCGCGAACGGCACCGTCCGGCCGACCGGGACCCGGTCGGCGAGCATGCCTGCGATCGGCATGGTCAGCATCGCGCCGATGCCCTGCGGCGCCATCAGCAGGCCGGCGGTCAGCGTCGACTCGCCGCGGATCTGCAGGAAGTAGCTCGGGAACAGCAGGCCCGCGCCCATGAACGCGATGATGAAGACGAACAGCGTCACCGCCGCGAGGGTGAGGTTGCGGTTGCGGAACAGCCGCAGGTCGAGCAGCGGGTGCCGCGGGCGGAACGAGTAGAGCACGAAGGAGACCACGAGCGCGGCGCCGACCAGCATGGGCAGCCAGACCTCGGTGTCGGTGACCGTGCCGGCCTCGGGCAGCGAGGAGACGCCGTAGAGGAACAGCGCCAGACCCGGCGAGAGCATCAGCATGCCGAGGAAGTCGAAGGACTCCGACGGCTCGGGGGCGTCCTTCGGCAGGGCCAGCTGGGCGTAGATCAGCGCGACGACGCCGATCGGCAGGTTGATCAGGAAGATCCAGTGCCAGCTCGCGGTGTCGATCAGCCAGCCGCCGAGGATCGGGCCGCCGATCGGGCCGAGCAGCATCGGGATGCCCAGCACGGCCATCAGCCGGCCGATGCGGTGCGGGCCGGCGGCCCGGGTCATGATCGTCATGCCCAGCGGCATGAGCATGCCGCCGCCGAGGCCCTGGACCACGCGCCAGGCGATCAGCTCGCCGATCGAGTCGGCCGTGGCACAAAGCCCGGAGCCGATGGTGAACAGCGCCAGCGCCACCATGTAGAGGCGTTTGGTGCCGAAGCGGTCGGCGGCCCAGCCGCTGAGCGGGATCACCGTGGCGAGCGCCAGCGTGTAGCCGGTCATGGTCCACGCCACCCGCGCGTACGAGGCGTCGAACTCGCTCTGGAACGTCGGGATGGCCACGCTGACGACGGTCACGTCGAGGATCGACATGATCGCGCCGAGCACGACGACGCCGGCCACCTTGAGCACCGCGGCGTCGAGTTTGTTCGATGTCGCGACGGGTTGCTGGGTCACAGACAGTCTCCTGGTTCCGGTCCGGTCCGAGGGGTGGCGGCGCCGCGCGCGGGGCGTGCGGCGGGCCAAGGTCCGGCGAAAGCCTAGTCACGGCCTGCGACATCGCGCGGCCGGTTTTGCCCAGAGGCGAACTCCCCCACCCACCGCCCCCGCCCGCCGCACCCGGCACCGGCCCCCGCCGAGCCGCTTCCCCCGAGAGAAAGACCCCGATCCGCCCCGTTTCGCCACTCCCCCAACCGCCCCCGCCCGCACCCCCGCCCACCACCCCCGTGACGAACGTCATGCCACCACCCGCCCCCACCCGCCCCAGCCGGCCCCGACCCCGACCCCGGCCCCGGCCCGGACCGGCCCGTCGATCTTGGACTTGTGGTCGTTGACAAAGGGCGCATCACCGACATCCGAGGTGCCCCAAGTCCAAGATCGACGAGATCAGCGCCGGGGTGCCGCGCGCAGGGTCGCCATGAGGGCCACCTCGGCGGTGCGGGAGCGGTCGATGCGGGCGGCGAGGTCGCGTACCCGAGCGCTGGTGCCGGCGGCGACCTGGGCGCGGGCCAGGGCGGCGGCGGTGCGCTGGTGCGCGGCGAGTACGTCGAGCAGCACCCGGTCCGCGTCGGCGGCCGGGGCGGCCCGCAGCCGGGCCAGGCCGGCGGCGGCGTCGCTGTGTCCGGTGTGGTCGTGGCGCGCGGCGGCGGCCGCCGCGGACGGGCCGGCCTCGCGCAGCCAGCCGCGCATGGTGGCCAGCTCGTCGGCCTCGGTGGCCCGGACGGCGGAGATCAGGGTACGGACCTCGGTGTCGGTGACCCGGTCGAGCCCGACGTCGACGATCTCCAGCGTCTGCGCGGTGTGCGCCACCATCATGGCGAGGAAGAGCGCGTCGACGCCGCTGGTCGTGTCGTCGACGGCCGGCGTGGGCCGGGGCGTGGCGGGTGCCGGCGACCAGCCTCCGCAGCCGGCGGCGAGCAGGACGGCCAGCAGGGCGGCGGCGAACGGGCGGCGCATGTCGGTCCTCCGGTCGGGTCGGGTGGTGATGCGCGGACCCCTGATCCGGGCGCGCCGGCCGACCGGGCGGGACCGGCCGACCGGCCGACGCCGGTCTGGCACGCGACGTCCGGCCGCGCGCCGGACCGCGCCTCCCGGCACGCCAGAGCCGCCCGACCCGGCATGCCGGAGCGGTCCGGCCCGGCGCGCCGGAGCGGTCCGGCGCGACGCGGCGACGCGGTCCGGCTCGGCCGTGCGGTCCGGCGCTGCGGGGGGGTCAGATCTGCTGCCAGAGCGCCGGCACGTTCGGCGGCTCCCATCCGGCGATGGCGGTGTGCGCCTGGCGGCAGCGGTAGCCGCGGCCGTCGTAGGTCACCGTGTCGCCGACCTGGTAGGCCCGGCCGGCGGTCCAGGTGCCGCCCGGCACCGGCGAGCCGGTCGGGGTGGGCGTGGGCGACGGCGTGGCGGTCCGGGTCGGTGACGGCGTCGGCGACGGGGTGGGCGTCGGGTTGCCGCCACCGCCGCCGATCTGCAGGTCGACGCAGGAGTAGAACGCGTTGGCGGTGTCGGCGATGTTCCAGACCGCGAGCAGCTTCTGCCGGCCGGTGAAGCCACCCAGGTTCACCGTGTGCGACACGGTGGCGTCGGGCTGGCGACCGCCGCCGTCGACCACCGCGACCCGGGTGTTGCCGATCCAGTACTCCCAGTTGGCGGTGGAGTGCCGGGCGGTGTTGACCCAGGTGAACGTCACCGTGCTGCCGACCGAGGTGGCCGGCCAGTTGCGGCTGTCGTCGTTGAGCACCGCGAACTGGGCGATGCCGGCGTGGCAGGTCTTCAGCCCTTTGGGGCCCTCGACGCTCTGCGGCTCGTACCTGATCTGGCCGCAGTCGGGCACCCGGTTCTGCGCGCACAGCGCCTGCCGGCTGGGCGGCGAGGAGACGTAGCCGTGGGCCTGGGCCGGCGCGGCGATCGCCAGGGTCGCGGTCACCGCACCGGTGGTGAGCAGCGGAAGAGTGAGTCTTCGACGCATGGTGGCAACTCCTTCGGGGGGAAGGGAAGGTGCCACGAACATAAATTAAACCTTGTTAACAGTAAAGACTCCTGTCTATAAATTAAGCCCTGACGGCTTGAGCGCTCCACGCGGCCCGTGGAATCCTGATACGTCGATGGCTCACCGCGCGGAGCCGATCACCGTTCCTGGGCATCCGGGCGCCGTCAGGCCCCGGGAGGACGGCACCACCGATCCGGGCACCCACCCGCCGTCCGATCCCCACGAAGGACACCCGCATGAGGAGAATCCTGCCGCGCGTGCGCCGCTGGACCGCGTACGCGGCCGGTCTGCTGCTCGTCACCACCGCGCTGGTCACCGTCGACCCGCCGGCCGCCGGCGCCGCCGCCGACCCGGTCGCGGTGACCGTCAACGCCCGCGCCGGGCTGGCCACCGTGCCGGACACCGCGCTCGGCGTCAACCACGCCATCTGGGACTCCCAGCTGGGCAGCGCCGAGACGTCCGACCTGCTGAAGGCCGCCGGCGTGAAGATGCTGCGCTACCCCGGCGGCTCGTACGCCGACATCTACCACTGGGAGAACCACACCGCGCCCGGCGGCTACGTCGCGCCGGACACCGACTTCGACACGTTCATGGCGGCGGCCCGGCGCGTCGGCGCCCAGCCGATGATCATCGCGAACTACGGCACCGGCACGCCGGCTGAGGCGGCCGCGTGGGTGCGGTACGCCAACGTCACCAAGGGCTACGGCGCGAGGTGGTGGACCGTCGGCAACGAGAACTACGGCAACGGCCACTACGGCTCGGCCTGGGAGGCCGACGACCACCCGGACAAGAGCGCCACCCAGTACGCCCGGCTGGTGGTCGAGTACGCCGACGCGATGAAGGCGGTCGACCCGAGCATCAAGGTCGGCGCGGTGCTGACCATGCCCGGCAACTGGCCGGACGGGATCACCGCCGGCGCCGACCCGGGGCCGTGGAACCAGACCGTGCTCTCGATCGCCGGCCCGAAGATCGATTTCGTCGACGTCCACTGGTACCCCGGCGGCACCGCCGCCGAGTCGCTGGCCCGGACCGACCAGCTGCCGGACGCCGCCTGGCTGTTGCGCCAGCAGATCGCCCGGTACGCGGGCCCCGGCGCGGACCGGATCGGGATCAGCCTCACCGAGCTGAACGTCGACACCGGCCGCACCACCGCGCCGGGCGCGCTGTTCCTGGCCGACGCCTACAGCGGCCTGCTGGAGCAGGGCGTGTTCACGGTGCAGTGGTGGAACGTGCACAACGGCATCGGCAGCGTCTCCGAGGTGGCCGGGCAGACCGACTACGGCGACTTCGGGCTGCTCTCCAGCGGCGGCTGCACCGCCGACGGCGAGGTGTGCGAGCCGCCGTTCAACACCCCGTTCGCGCCCTACCACGCGCTGTCGATGATGAACCTGTTCGCCCGGGCGGGCGACCAGTTCGTCCGCGCCGGCACCGACCAGCCGCTGGTCGCCGCGCACGCGGTGCGCCGGCCGGACGGCAGCCTCGCGGTCCTGCTGGTCAACAAGGACCCGGACACCGCGTACCCGGTGGCGGTGGACTACGCCGGTTTCACCCCGGCGGACGAGGCGCCCACCGTGCACACGCTGACCAACGGCGCGACCGGGGTGAGCACCGGCCGCTCCGGCAGTGCGGGCGCTCGCACGCTGCCGCCGTACTCGCTGACCACGCTCGTGCTGCGACCGGCCTCAGGCTCCGCCGGGCGGCCCGGCACCCCGGGGCGGCCGACGGCGGGCGCGGTGAGCGACCGCGCGGCGACGATCTCGTGGTCGGCGGCGACGCCCGGCGCGGCGCCGATCGCCAAGTACGAGGTGTACCGGCAGCGGGGCGCGGTCAGCGAACAGCTCGGCGAGACCGCCGGCACCTCGCTGAGCGTGGGCAACCTCGAGCCGGGCGCCCGCTACACGGTCAACGTCCTGGCCCGGGACACCGCGGGCCGGGTGTCGTGGTCCTCGCCGCCGCTCACCTTCGCCACCGGCAGCCCGGCGGCGAGCGCCTGCGCGGTCCGCTTCCATTCCGACACCGACTGGGGCAACGGCTACGTGGCGACCGTCGAGGTGGTCAACACCGGTCCGGACGTCGTCGACGGCTGGACGCTCACCTGGACCTGGCCCACCGGCTGGCAGCAGGTCAGCAGCGGCTGGAACGGCACCTGGACGCAGACCGGGCGGGACGTCCGGGTGACCTCCACCGCCGACAACCGCCGGCTCGCCGCCGACGGCGGGAGCACCAGCGTCGGGTTCGTCGGCGCGTACGGCGGGCCGAACGTGCCGCCGGGCGCGTTCCGCCTCAACGGGACGGTCTGCGCCGTCCGCTGAGACGCGGTCAGATCCGACCGGGTGGCCGCAGCCGCACGTCGGCCGTCGCCGGGACCTTCGTGTTCCGGCGACGGCCGGGGCGGCGCGGCGGTGGGACCACGTGCGGGCGCGACGGGCCGGCGGGCGGGGCCGGTGGCGGGGGCGTCGCGGCGGGCCGGGGCAGCACGGCCAGGATCAGCGCGAGCAGGGCCACCGCGACCACCCCGTCCAGCCAGTAGTGGTTGCCGGTGCCGACGACCACGAGCGCGGTGATCAGCGGGTGGGCCAGCCAGAGCCAGCGCCACCGCCCGGCGGTGACCGCCACCAGCGCCAGCGCGACCGCCAGGGACCAGCCCACGTGCAGCGACGGCATGGCCGCGTACTGGTTGCTGAGCTGGTCGGTGTCGGGTGGCCCGTAGACGGTCGGGCCGAACCGGCGGCCGGTGTCCACCAGGCCGGTGAGCGTGGTCAGCCGCGGCGGCGCGAGCGGCACGCAGACGTGCAGCACCAGCGCCGCGGCGGTCAGCGCCGCGAGGGCCCGCCGCAGTCGCAGGTAGTGGGCCGGCCGGCGTAGGTAGAGCCAGAGCAGGCAGAGCACCGTGGCCGGAAAGTGCACGTAGGCGTAGTAGGAGTTGGCCAGCCGGACCGGCAGCTCGTGCAGCAGCAGCGGCGCCTGCACGACGGCCTCGTCGGGCAGGTGCAGCAGTCGCTCCAGCCACCAGATCCGCTCGCCGTTGGCCCGCGCGGCGGCGGCGTGCCCGGCCACCAGCTGCCGGCCCGCCTTGTAGGCGAGGAAGAGCACGGCGACCAGCGTCAGCTCGCGGGCCGCCCGACGCAGGGCGGCGGCCCGCGCGGGCGCGGTCGACGGGACGTCCACTGCTCCTCCTTCGGTGCCCTGCGGCACGGGCCAGGGCCGCCGCCGGGGTCGGCGACGGCCCTGGGCTACGGGCTCAGCGACGGGCGCGTTCCTCCCGGCCGCCCGGCTCGATGCTCACCTCGTCGAAGGCGGGCGCACCGTCGACCGCGTCCGCGCCCACCGCCACCGTGCGGCCGGTGTCCGGCAGGTCGAGGCTGGAGCGAAGGGTAACCGGGCGCAGCAACAGCGCCGCCACGACGCCGACGACCGCGATGGCGGCCGAGATGAGGAAGATGTGCCCGGTCGCGTCCCCGTAGGCGGCCCGGACGATCTGCCGTACCGGCTCGGGCAGCGCGTCGAGGTTGAGCGTGCTGCCGCCGCCTCCGCCGGTGGTGGGGATGCCGGCGGCGGCGAGGTCGTGGGTGATCCGGTCGCTGACCCGCCGGGCCAGCACCGCGCCGAGCACCGACACGCCGATGGTGCCGCCGAGCGAGCGGAAGAAGGCGACGCTGGCGCTGGCCGCGCCGATGTCGGAGAGCGCGACGGTGTTCTGCACCGCGAGCACCAGGTTCTGCATGGTCATGCCGACGCCGACGCCGACGACGAACATGGCGACCCCGACCAGGACCAGCGAGGTCTCGTGGTCGACGGTGCCGAGCAGCGCGAAGCCGGCGACCAGCACGATCGAGCCGAAGACGATGTACGGCTTGATCCGACCGGACGTGGTGATCATCCGCCCGGCCACGATCGAGGAGATCAGCACGCCGGCCATCATCGGGATGGTGAGCAAGCCGGCCTCGGTCGGGCTGTAGCCGCGGCCGATCTGGAAGTACTGACCGAGGAAGACCGCGCCGCCGAACATCGCCATGCCGACCGCGAGGCTGCCGAGGATGGCCAGGGCGGTGGTGCGCTCGCGGATGATGTGCAGCGGCACCACCGGCTCGGCGGCCCGCGACTCCACCCACACGGCCAGCGCGAGCAGCAGCAGCGACCCGCCGACCATGGCGCCGGTCTGCCAGGAGAGCCAGGCGAACGAGTCGTCGACGAAGGAGATCCAGATCAGCAGCACGCTGACCCCGGCCGCGATGAGAGTGGCGCCCAGGTAGTCGATCTTCACGTTCTGCCGGCGCACGGTGGGCAGGTTCAGGGTGACCTGGAGCAGGAACAGCGCGATGATCGCGACCGGCACGCCGACGAAGAAGCACCAGCGCCAGCCGAGCCAGGAGGTGTCGACGATGAGGCCGCCGAGCAGCGGCCCGCCGACCGTGGCGAGGGCCATCACGCCACCGAGGTAGCCGTTGTAGCGGCCCCGCTCGCGCGGCGGGATCATCGCCGCGATGGCGACCTGGACCAGCGCCTGCAGCCCGCCGACGCCGATGCCCTGGAAGGCGCGGGCGGCGATGAGCTGCCCGGCGCTCTGTGCGAAGCCGGCGGCGACCGAGCCGGCCAGGAAGACCACGATGGCGACCTGGATCAGCAGCTTCTTGTTGAACAGGTCGGCGAGCTTGCCCCAGATCGGGGTGGTCGCGGTGGCGGTGAGCAGGGTGGCGGTGACCACCCAGGTGTACTGGGTCTGCGAGCCGTTGAGCGCTCCGATGATCTTCGGCAGGGCGGTGGAGACCACGGTGCTGCTCAGCATGGCCACGAAGAGCACCAGCAGCAGCCCGCTGAGTGCCTCCAGCGTCTGCCGCCGGCTCATGGGCGCGGCCTCGGCCGTCGCGGTGGGTGCGCTCATCGCGCGTCCTCCAGGTGTGTCGATTCGGGGGGGCCGCTTCGTTGCCTCAAGCAATCATCAACAAATCTTGCCCAACAGGCAACTTTGCCCATTGAGAAAAGGATCACGTACGCTGGCCGCCATGGACGAGTGCACCGGGCTGCGCGAGCGCAAGAAGGCGGCGACCCGCCTGGCGCTGCACGAGGCGGCCCTGCGCCTGGCCGTCGAGCACGGCCCGGACCGGGTCACGGTCGAGGCCATCGCCGACGCGGCCAACGTCTCCCGGCGCACGTTCTCCAACTACTTCTCCGGCAAGGAGGAGGCGCTCTTCCACGGCGACACGCTGCGACTGCGCCGGCTGCTCGAACTGGTCGCGCGGCAGCCGACCGACCTGCCGCCCTGGCGGGCGCTGACCGAGGCCGCCCTGGCCCAGGCGGACGAGGGCTACGACGATCCGGCCGAGCCGTGGCTGAGCCGCCGACGGCTGCTGCACGGGCATCCGAGCCTGGTCGCCCACCAGGTCGGCGCGTACGCGGCGATCGAGCGGGAGCTGTCCACGGAGATCGCCCGCCGGCTCACCGGCCCGGACGTGCCGCTGCGGGCCCGGGTCCTGGGCGCCACGTTCCTGGCCACGCTCCGCGTCGCCGCCCAACACTGGCTCGAGCACCCGGACGAACCGCTGCGCGCCGTGCTGCGCACCGTTCTCGGTCACGCCACCCCGGCGACCGGCTGAGCCACGCCCCAGAGCCGGCCCCGGCGGCTGACGAGGGAATGCCCGGCGATTCCGGCACGCCGCCTGAGCTGCGCTGACACACTCGGCCGGTGGGTGGCGGCGACCGGTGGCGCAAGGGGCTCGGGCCCGCGGCCCGCGTCGCCCCGGCCACCCGGGTGGACAAGTTCGAGATCTTCTTCGACCTCGTCTTCGTCGTGTCCTTCTTCATCATCACGCGCGCCACCGCCGCGAACGTGACCGTGCGGGAACTGCTGCACGCGCTGCTGGTGCTCGCCGTGCTCTGGTGGTGCTGGGTGGTGCACAGCGCGGTCGCCGCCCGGCTGCGTCTGGGCGAGGGCTTCGTGCCGATCCTCATGGTGATCGGCATGGTCGCGTTGTTCACGTTCGCGCTGGCGCTGCCGCAGACCTTCGGCGACCTGGGCCAGGGCAGCGCCGGCCCGATGCTGGTGACGGTCAGCTACGTGGTGATCCGGATCGTGCACACGGCGCTCTACTGGTACGCCACCCGGGGCGACCCACCGGCGCGGCGCAAGGTGTGGGTGTTCGCGCCGGAGGTGCTGCTCTCGACCTCCCTGCTGCTGGTGGCCGCGCTGCTGCCGCCGCGGGTCGACCCGGACGTCGGGCCGTGGCTGCGCGACGGACTCTGGATCGCGGTCGTGGTCATCCAGTACAGCAGCGGCCTGCTGGCCGGCACCGACGGCTGGAAGATCACCTCCGCCGAGCACTGGACCGAGCGGTACGACCTGATCCTGATCATCGCGCTGGGTGAGTCGGTCATCTCGGTCGGTGTCGGCGGCAACCTGCTCGGCAAGGCGGTGACCTGGCCGGCCATCCCGGCGGCGATCTTCGGGATCCTGTTCGTCGCGGCGCTCTGGTGGGCGCATTTCGACATGATCGGGCCGGCCGCCCGGATCGCGTTGCACGCGGCGCAGGGCCACCCCCGGGTGGCGATGGCCCGCGACGCGTACGCCTACCTCTACCTCCCCATGATCGCCGGGGTGATCCTGTTCGCGATCGGCGCCGAGGAGCTGGTGCGGACCGTCACCGACCCGGTGGGCGGCAGCATGGAGCGGGGTCACGGGCCGGCGGTGCCGCTGCTCTTCGGCGGGGTGATGATCTACTTCGCCGCGAACATGGCGTTCCAGTGGCGCACGCTGCGGACCCTGTCCTGGACCCGGGTCGGCGCGCTGGCCGCGCTCGCGGTCGCGCTGCCCTTCGGTCGGCACCTGCCGGCACTGGGGGCGCTGGGTCTGCTCACCGTGATCTGCGTGGCCCTGGTCGCGGTCGAACTGGTGGTGTTCGCCGACGCCCGGGCCGCGCTGCGGCGCACGGTCCACCAGGAGAAGATCAGCGCGGAGGAGAGCGAGGCCGCCTGGCGGGCGCGCTGGCACGACGGCAGGTCGGAGTGACCTGACACGTTCTTGACTCAGGCCCTAGAGTCTCCGCGTGATCGAGATCGCCACCGAGGTCGACCTGTTCCACCCGCCCGCCCGGATCTGGCGGGCGCTGACGGAACGGGCGCTGCTGGCCAAGTGGTTCGTCGAGAGCACCCCGCAGGCCGACCGCTGGGTGCTGGCGACCGCGGCGCTGCCCGGTTACGACGCCGACACCGAGGTGGAGGTGGTCGAGCTGCGGACCCCGGAACGGCTGGTGGTCCGCTGCCGGGAGGCCGACCGGGCCACCCGCCTGGCCTGCGACCTGACCGCCACCGCGCACGGCACCCGCCTCTCCGTGCGCGAGGTGCTGGAGGAGGGCGACTGGGACGCCGACGCCCGCGCCGAGCAGCACGAGCAGGCGCTGACCGGGCGTCTGCCGGCGATCCTCGACTGGCTCGCGTTCCAGGAGGTCGACCTGCGCCGGGCCGAGGGCGGGCTGACCGCCGAGCTGCCGGTGGTCCGGCTGCTGGGCGAGGCGTCGGGCCGGTCCCGGCGACGTCGCACGCTGGTGGCCGCCGGCGTGGTGACGGTGCTCGCCGGCGCCGCCGGGGCGGTGCTGTGGGCGGTGTGGCCCACGCCTCCCGCGCCGGCCGCGCCTGCGGTGTCGGCGCCGCCGCTGGTCATGCCCTCCCCCACCGCCGCCTCCGCGCGCCCCACGAGCGCCCGACCCACGCCGAGCGCCAGCCGCCGGAGTCCCTCACCGTCGCCGTCCGCGTCGCGCTCCCCCAGCCGTACGCCGAGCCCCACGCCACCGGCCGTGATCCCGCTGACCGCGACGTACGAAACGGTCAACGACCGAGTCTTCGGTTACCGGGGCGAGGTGGTGCTGGCCAATCCCGGGCCGACGTCCCGGCCGGAGTGGACGGTGACCGTGACGCTCGGCGACGGTGCCACGGTGGGCTCGGTCAGCGGCGCCGAGGCGGCGCAGGACGGTGCCGTGGTCACGTTCACCGGCGACGCGCTGCCGGCCGGCGGTTCGACCACCATCCGCTTCGACGTCCGCGATCCCGACCCTCTGCACGACGGCCCGGAGAGCTGCGCGGTCGACACCACCCCCTGCGCCACCTCCTGACCGCACGCATCGATCAGCGTCATGTCATCGACGTTCACCCATTGAGCCGATGGGAGCGCTCCCGTAGCATGGGCGAACGCGGCTGTTAACGCTCACAACACAATTACCCCGACGAATGCGTGGAGCCGCCACCACCACAGGAGGGTCCATCATGCCCCGATCCAGAACGGTCAATGCCGCAGTGGCGTCAGCCGGCGCCGTGCTGCTCGCGTCCACGGGAATCGCCGTGGCACTGCCGGCCGGCGCGGCAGCCGCCGGCTGCTCCGTGGCCTACACCGTCCCGTCCCAGTGGCAGGGCGGCTTCGGCGCCAACGTCACCATCACCAACCTCGGCGACCCCGTGTCGAGCTGGACGCTCACCTGGTCCTACGGCGCCGGCCAGACCGTCACCCAGGCCTGGAACGCCACCGTCACCCAGAACGGCGCCGCCGTCACCGCCCGCAACGTCAGCTACAACGGCTCCATCCCCACCAACGGCACCACCTCGTTCGGCTTCAACGGCGCCTGGACCAGCAGCAACCCCACCCCCACCAGCTTCGCCCTCAACGGCGTCACCTGCACCGGCGGCACCACCACCCCGACCACATCACCCACCACCTCGCCGACCGCCTCGCCGACGCCGACACCCACGCCGACGACGACGCCACCCGGCACGTGCAACCTGCCGTCGAGTTACCGCTGGAGTTCGACCGGTCCGTTGGCGAACCCGCGCTCGGGTTGGGTGTCGTTGAAGGACTTCACGGTCGCTCCGTACAACGGTCGGCATCTGGTGTACGCGACGACGCACGACTACGGGTCGTCGTGGGGGTCGATGAACTTCGGGTTGTTCAGCAACTGGTCGGAGATGGCCTCGGTGAGTCAGAACGCCATGTCGCAGGGCACCGTCGCGCCGACGTTGTTCTACTTCGCTCCGCGCAACATCTGGGTCCTGGCCTACCAGTGGGGTCCGACCGCGTTCTCCTACAAGACCTCGACCGACCCGAGCAACCCCAACGGCTGGTCGTCGGCGCAGCCGCTGTTCACCGGCAGCATCTCCGGCTCCGGCACCGGCCCGATCGACCAGACGCTGATCGCCGACGGCCAGAACATGTACCTGTTCTTCGCCGGTGACAACGGCAAGATCTACCGGGCCAGCATGCCGATCGGGAACTTCCCCGGCAGCTTCGGCTCGACCTACACCACGATCATGAGCGACTCGACGAACAACCTCTTCGAAGCCGTCCAGGTCTACAAACTGCAGGGCCAGACCCGCTACCTCATGATCGTCGAGGCGATCGGGGCGCAGGGCCGCTACTTCCGCTCCTTCACCGCGACCAGCCTCAACGGCTCCTGGACCCCGCAGGCGGCGACCGAGAGCAACCCGTTCGCCGGCAAGGCCAACAGCGGCGCCACCTGGACCAACGACATCAGCCACGGCGAGCTGATCCGCACCAGCGCCGACCAGACCTTCACCGTCGACCCCTGCAACCTGCAACTGCTCTACCAGGGCCGCGCCACCAACTCCGGCGGCGACTACGGCCTCCTGCCCTACCGACCCGGACTGCTCACCCTCCAGCGCTGAGCCGGCCGATCGAGGAGAGAGAGGTCCGATGAGAAGGCACCAGACGACCCGTACCGCGGTGTTGTCGGCCGGGGCCGTCCTGCTGGCGTCGACCGCGATGGCCGCGGCGCTGCCGGCCGGGGCGGCCGCCGCCGGCTGCGCGGTCACCTACGCCGTGTCGTCGCAGTGGCAGGGCGGCTTCGGCGCGAACGTCACAGTCACCAACCTCGGTGACCCGGTCAACGGCTGGACGCTCACCTGGTCCTACGCCGCCGGCCAGACGGTCACCCAGGCGTGGAACGCCACGGTGACCCAGAGCGGAGCGGCTGTCACCGCCCGCAACGTCGACTACAACGGGTCCATCCCCACCAACGGCACCACGTCGTTCGGCTTCAACGGGGCCTGGACCAGCAGCAACCCCGCGCCGACGAGCTTCGCGCTCAACGGGGTGACCTGCACCGGTGGCACGACGCCGACGTCGCCGTCCACCTCGCCGTCCACGTCGCCGACGAGTTCGCCGACCACCTCACCGAGCAGCCCGCCGCCCACCGGGGCGGCGGACATCACCGTCAACACCGCCAGCCGCTACCAGACCATCGACGGGTTCGGGGCCGCGGTGTCGATCTGGGGCGGCGCCTGGTCGACGGCCGAGACGCAGACGCTGGTCGGGCTCGGCCCCAACCAGCTCGGTCTGTCCATCGTGCGCACCGGGCTCTCGCCGGTGTCCAGCGAGTGGGCGACGCAGGTGAGCGCGCTGAAGACGGCCAGGTCCTACGGGTCGAACGTGAAGATCATGGCGTCGCCGTGGACGGCGCCGGCGGCCTGGAAGACGAACAACAGCCGGATCAACGGCGGCAAGCTGAGGCCCGAGTACTACGACGACTACGCCAACCACCTCAACAGCTACGTGCAGTACATGCGCAACCAGGGCGTGACGATCGACGTCACCTCGGTGCAGAACGAGCCGGACTGGCACCCGGACTACGACTCGATGGACTGGAGTGGCACCGAACTCCAGACGTTCGTCCGGGAGCAGGGCGCCAAGGTGCAGAACACCAGGTTGATGGTCGCCGAGGCGGTGAACCTGAACTACGGCTACACCGACCCGACGCTCAACGACGCGGCGGCCCGCAACAACATCGGCTACATCGGCGGCCACCTCTACGGCACCGAGGCCGCCGGCCGGTTGAAGCCCTACCCGCTGGCGCAGCAGTACCAGAAGCCGGTCTGGATGACCGAGTGGAACCTGCACGAGGCCGACGGCGGCGGCTCCAACATCTGGGGCAACCCGGCCAACGCCACGGTCTGGAACGAGACGCTCGACGACATCATGCGTACCGTGCACAAGTCGATGGAGTCGAACTGGAGCGCGTACGTCTGGTGGTACGGCAAGCGCTACTACTCGTTCATCGGTGACGGCGAGTCCGCGTACGGCACGGTCGCGGGCGCGCCGCTCAAGCGGGGGTACGCGTTCGCGCAGTACGCCAAGTACGTCCGACCCGGCTACCAGCGGGTCGCCCTGACCAAGAGCTCGAAGGCGTCGCCGCTGGAGGTGACCGCCTACTCCGGCGACGGGAAGGTCACGCTGGTGATCCTCAACCGGTCCACCAGCGCGGTGAACAACGCGATCATCCAGGCGCCGCAGAACGTCGGCCGGGCGGAGTACGTGGCCACGTCGCAGAACGCCAGCGCGGCGAGCCAGCCGGTGGGCGTGAACGGCAACCAGGTCACGGTGAACGTCGGCGCGCGGAGCATCTCCACCGTCGTGCTGACCCTCTGATCGGCGACACGAACAGGGGCGGGGGCGGCCGGATCGGCCGCCCCCGCTCGTCGCGCGTACTAGCTGGCGTACGTCTCGAACTCGCCGACTCTCGGCGTACCGCCGGAGCTGTTGATCTTGAAGTTGATCTTCTTCAGCGAGGTCGCGCCGAAGGTGATCTGGCCGGCCCCGCTGCCGGAGGCCAGCACCGCGCCGGTGTCGTTGTTGACGAGCTGCCACGATCCGATCGAACCCGAGGTGCCGGAAGGCTCGCGGATGACCACACGGGACACGGTGGTGGCCGAGCCCCACTTGATCGAGACGGTGCCGGTCGACCCGGCCGGCGACCAGTACGTGCCGAGGCTGCCGTCGCGCACGTTGCCGTAGCTGGTGCCGTCGGCCTTGCTGGACCCGTCGGCGCCGGCGCCGGAGGCGAGGCTCAGGTTCGTTCCGCCGCTCGGGGGCGGGGTGGTCGTCGGCGGCGGGGTCGTCGGCGCGGGCGTGGTCGGGGCCGGGGTGGTCGGCGTCGGCGTCTGCGGCGAGCAGCTGCCGTTCGACACCTTCAGGCCGGTGTTGGCGCCGGCCGTCTGCCGGACGATGTCCGGCACGCAGCTCGCCCCGTCGAGACGGTACGAGTAGGGGATTCCGACCGTGGTGGTGGACGTCGGGTTCGGCCCCGCCGGGTAGTTCTCGTTGCCGGTGGCCGACCAGGTCACGTTGTCGAAGATGTTGCCGGCGACCTGCCAGGTGCCGCGCTCGTTGGTGTAGAACGTGCCCAGGACGTCCTTGGAGTTGCGGAAGTAGTTGTTCTCCACCTTCGCCCGGGCCCCGGCGCGGGAGTTGATGCCGGACTCGTGCAGGCCGGTGTAGTGGTTGTTGAACATGTGGGCGACGCCGCCGCGCAGCAACGGCGTACGGGAGTCGATGTTCTCGTAGAGGTTGTGTTCGAACGTGACGAAGCCGTTCGAGCGGTCGCTCTCACTGGACCCGATGAGGCCGCCGCGGCCGGAGTTGCGCAGGATGCTGTAGGACAACGTCACGTACTGGGTGTCGTCCTTCATGTCGAACAGGCCGTCGTAGCCCTCCGACTCCCCGCCCGACGCCTCCAGCGTGACGTGGTCGACCCAGACGTTACGGACCGTGCTCTCCATGCCGATGGCGTCACCACCGTTGGAGGTGGGCGATCCCGACTTCTTGACGTTCCGCACCGTCACGTTCTGGATGATGATGTTGCGGGAGTCGCGGATGTGGATGCCGAGCTGGTCGAAGACGGCGCCGCCGCCCACCCCGACGATGGTGACGTTGCTGATCTGCTTCAGCTCGATCACGCCGTCGGCGGTGTTGCAGCTCGACCCGGACACCTTGCTGGTGTTGCCGTGGTTGATCGTCCCGGTGACCTCGATGACGATCGGGGTGCTGCTGCTGGCCCGGCCGCACAGCGCCGCGTGGATCGCGGTGCCCGTGGTGGCGCGGACGGTCTGGCCGCCCGCGCCGCCGGTGGTGCCACCGTTCTGGGTGGCGTAGCCGGTGGCGGCGCCGACCGCCGCCGACGCCTGCGGGCTCGGCAGGACCACGGCGACGGCGATCCCGACGATCGCCGTCGCCAGTGTCGCGTGGAGTCGCAGCGCGACTGGTCTTCTCATGTCGCCTCTTCTCGTTTCGAGCATGCGGGAATTGCCGCGCAACGGCGGCATTCAGGGAAAGGAAACAATGGGAGCCGCGACGCGATCAGGCGCGTCGCCGGCGGATGTCGTTCATCTGCGATGCCCGGCTCGCCTATGAAACATCGATGTAACGCGATCGTATGAAAGCGCTTTCGCCGAGGGCAAGAGATATCGTTTGCAGGTTTTTTGCACCGCGTGCTCCGGGGTCGACCCGCGGCGAACCACTTGACGAGACCGATGGTAAGTCGTAGCTTACCGTTCGTGGTGACTTACCGGATGGAGGACGGGTGGGACGCCCTGGGCGACCCGACCCGGCGGGCGATCGTCGCGTGTCTCGCGGAGCGGCCGAGGGCGGTCGGCGAACTGGCCGCCGTGCTGCCGGTCAGCCGGCCGGCCGTGTCGCAGCATCTGCGGGTACTGAAGGACGCCGGCCTGGTGACCGACCAGACGGCGGGCACGCGGCGCGTCTACCGGCTCAATCCCGCTGGCGTGGCCGCGTTACGGGATCAGCTCGACACCTACTGGAGTCGGGCGTTGGAGGGCTTCCGGGACGCCGTCGAGCGTCCCGACGAGGAGGAATCATGAGTGGCATGGATGCGGTGGTGCGGCGGCAGATCGTGGTCCACGCGCCGGTCGAGCGGGCATTCGCGATCTTCACGGAACGGTTCGGTGACATCAAGCCGAAGGAGCACAACCTGCTGGGGTCGCCGATCGTGGAGACCGTGTTCGAACCGAAGGTCGGTGGACACATCTACGACCGCGGCGAGGACGGCAGCGCGTGCGCCTGGGCCCGGGTCCTCGTCTTCGAGCCGCCGGACCGGGTCGTGTTCAGCTGGGACATCGGTCCGACGTGGCAGGTCGACCAGGATCCGGACCACGCCAGCGAGGTCGAGGTCCGGTTCGTCGCCGAGACGCCGCAGCGGACCCGGGTCGAGTTGGAGCACCGCAACCTGGACCGGCACGGTCCGGGCTGGGAGTCGGTTCGCGACGGCGTCGCCGACGGCCAGGGCTGGCCGCTCTACCTGGACCGCTACGCCGGCCTGTGCACCGAGGCCGGGTGACGTCGCCGGCCGGTCCGATCCCGATCGGGCCGGCCGGCGACGGGGGGTGTCAGTCCCGGACGACCCGTGCGGGGGACGGGTGTGGCGTCGCGGCGCCTCGGGTGCGCTGGATGAGCACGACGCAGGTCAGCACCGCCCCGGCCGCGACGACCGCGCCGGCCGTGACCGCCTCGCCGAGCAGCAGTGCCGACCAGAGCAGCGTGAGCACCGGCTGGGCGAGCTGGATCTGACCGACCGAGGCGATGCCGCCCCGGGCCAGTCCGGCGTACCAGGCGAAGAACCCGAGGAACATCGAGACCACGGTGAGGTAGCCGAACGCGGACCAGGTCGCGACGCCCGCCTGCGGCCGGTGGGCGATCGCGGCCACCGCCGTGACCGGCGCGGTGACCGGCAGCGAGAGCAGCAACGCCCAGCAGATCGTGCGGGCGCCGCCGAGTTCCCGGGCCAGCACGCCGCCCTCGGCGTACCCGAGGCCGCAGAGCACCACGGCGGCGAGCAGGAACAGGTCGGCCGGCGACAACGCGCCGCGCATCGCGCCGCCGGTGGCGAGGAACGCGAGCACCAGCGCCAGCCCGGCGGCGCTGGCCAGCCAGAACAGGGCCGGCGGACGTTCACCGGCCCGGAGCACCGCGAACGTCGCCGTCATCGCGGGCAGCACGGTGACCACGACCGCGCCGTGCGCGGAGGTCTGCGTGGTGAGGGCGAGCGAGGTGAACAGCGGGAAGCCGACCACGACGCCGAGCGCGACGACCGACAGCCGACGCCACTGGCGGCGACGGGGCCACGGGGCGCCGGTCAACCGCAGGTACGCCCCGGCGAGCAGCGCCGCGCCGACGGCCCGTCCGAACGCGACGAACCACGGGTCCAGTTCGTGCACGGCGACGCGGGTGGTCGGCAGCGACATGCTGAACGCGAGCACGCCCAGCGCGCCGAGGGCGATCCCGGCGCCCGGTCTCACCGTTACCGTCGCGGGGGCGGTAGCGCTACTCTTTGTTGTCATGAATGATGGTAGCGCTACCGATCGGGTCGTCCAGCACCTGCGGGGGTTGGTGACGGCGAGCGCTCCCGGCGCGCAACTGCCCTCGGTGCGGGAACTGACCGCCCACCACCGTGTGTCCCCGGTGACCGTCGCCGAGGCGACCCGGCGACTGGTCGCGGACGGGCTGGTGGAGACCCGCTCCGGTCGCGGCTCGTTCGTCGCCGCCCGGCGCGCCGATCCGCCCCGCGCGGACCTGTCCTGGCAGACCGTGGCGCTGGGGTCGCGGCCGGCCGGCGAGGAGGAGATGCAGGCGCTCCTGGCGTTGCCGCCCGCCGGCACCCTCGCGCTGTCCGGTGGCTACCTCGACCCGGACCTCCAACCGGCCGCCGCGCTCGGTGCGGCGCTCGCCCGTGCCGCCCGGCAACCCGCGGCGTGGCACCGCGGTCCGGTGGAGGGGCGCGCCGACCTGCGGGCCTGGTTCGCCCGTGCGGCCGGCGGCGGTCTGCGCGCCGAGGACATGGTGATCTGCCCCGGCGGGCAGGCCGCGCTCTCCTCCACCCTCCGGGCGCTCAGCACGCCCGGCGACACCCTGCTGGTCGAGTCCCCCACCTACCTGGGCGCGCTCGCCGCCGCGCGCGCGGCCGGGCTGCGGGTGGTGCCGGTGCCCGCCGACGTCGACGGGGTACGGCCCGACCAGCTCGCCGCCGCGTTCGCCCGCACCGGCGCCCGGTTGTTCTACTGCCAGCCGCTGCACGCCAACCCGCACGGCGCGACCCTGGCACCCGCGCGGCGCGCCGCGGTTGCCGAGGCGGTCCGCGACGCCGGCGCGTTCGTCGTGGAGGACGACTACGCCCGCGACCTGACCATCGACGGCGAGGCGCCGCCCCCGCTGGCCGCCGACGACCCGGACGGGCACGTCGTCTACCTGCGGTCGCTGACCAAGCCCGTCGCGCCCGGCCTGCGCATCGCCGCGCTGGGCGCGCGCGGTCCGGCCGGCGCGCGGCTGCGTGCCGCCCGCCTGCTCGACGACCTCTTCGTCGCCGGGCCGCTGCAACAGGCCGCGCTGGAGTTCCTCACCGCACCGGCGTGGGACCGGCACCGTCGTGCGCTGCGCACCGAGCTGCGGGCCCGCCGCGAGGCGTTGCTCGCGGCCCTGGACCGGCACCTGCCGTCGCTGACCCCACGCGACGTGCCCCGGGGTGGCCTGCACCTGTGGGTCCGGCTGCCCGACGGCACCGACGACGTCGCGGTGACCACGGCCGCCGCCGCGGCGGGCGTCACCGTCTTCCCCGGCCGCCCCTGGCACGCCGCCGAACCCCCGGCCCCGCACCTGCGCCTCACCTACGCCGCCGCCCCACCGGCCCTGATGGACGAGGCGGTCCGCCGCCTGGCCACCGCCCTCCCCCACTGAGCAGACCTCACACCCCACCCCCGCGATCTTGCAGTTGCACACCCCCGATACCGGGAGCAGTCCGGCATTCCACGGACCGAAAGTGCAAGATCGCGGGAAGGGGGGCGAGCGTGGCGGGGCCGCCGGGGAGGTGTCTCCCCGGCGGCCCTTGGTCGGCGTGGTCAGTTGCGGGTGATCGTGAATGTGCTGGTGGTGTTCTTGATGTCCTGGGCGTTGTCGGTCAGGCGCAGGTTGGTGAAAGTTGCCGCGCCGACCGCGGGGCCCTGACCGGCCTCGGGCATCTCGTTGACCCAGATGCCGAAGCCGGACTTGGCGTCGAACGCGTCACCGCTGCGCCGCGCCCCGGAGATCGAGACGTTGGTCAGCACGGTGTCGGTGATCGGGTTCTCCGGCTGGCTGCCGGTGTACTTGGTCTGGAACATGATCCCCGAGTACGTCGGATCGACGATGTCCACGTCGCTCACCCGGATGCCGCGGAACTCCTTGGACGCGGAGAACAGCCACATCGCCGGGAACGTCTGCGCGCCCCAGAAGTGCCCGCCCGAACGGATCAGCGAGATGTTCTCGAACCGGGTGGGCGGGCTGGCGCCGAACCCGACGAACGGGTAGCCGAAGTCCAGCGAGCTGATGGTGATGCCCGAGTACGTCAGCTGGTCGGCGATGTAGAGGTTGCGGAACACGTTGTCGTAGCCGCCGTACACGGCGATGCCGGCCGCCCGCCAGGTCAGCGTCGCGGTCAGGTTCTCGAACACGTTGCCGTGGTTGCCGCCGGAACCGCCCTGGTCGGTGGCGGAGAACAAGGCGAACGCGTCGTCGCCGTTGGAGCGGCCCTCCGAGTTGGTGACCAGGGCGTTGGTGCTCCCGTTGGTCATGTTCACCGCGTCGGCGAAGGTGTTGCGGAACCGGCTGTCCCGGATGGTCAGCCCGTCCACGCTCACCCCCCAGTAGGCGCAGACGGTGTGCTCGACCCAGACGCTGTCCAGCGTGAGGTTGTCCACGTCCTTCAGCTCGCCCCACACCTTGCCCGGACCGTCGATCCGGTTGGTGTAGTTGCCGAAGAAGGCGAGGTGGGAGAAGGTCGACCCGCTGGCCGAGGACTCCACCCGGAAGCCCGCGTCGGTGTTCTGCTGGTTCGTCGGCGTCTGGAAGCGGGTGTACCACATGCCGGCGCCGACGACCTTCACCGCCTTGCCGTACACCTGGAACTTCTGCGCGGTCTCGTAGGTGCCGGCGGGCAGGTAGACGCCGACCAGCGTGCCGGTGGTGTCCATCCGGACCGCGTCGAGCGCGTTCTGCACGTCGGCGTGGCTGAACCCGGTGGGCACCCGGTAACGCGTCGGGTCCGGGTTGGCCCGGGGCGACACCAGCTCGGTGTTGACGAAGTCGATCGCGTACGTGGTGCTGTTCGCCGGGTCCTTCTGGAGCCGGATCCGGCTGCCCGCCGGGACGGTGGAGTTGAGCAGCACGTTCGCCTCGTCGTACAGGTGCCGGGGTGCGCCCGCGCTCGGTGAGTCGCTCGGGCCGGCCTCGGCGCCGTAGAGCCAGATGTGCTTCGAGGTGAGGCTGATCGGCTTGTGCAGCACCCCGTTGACGTAGACGTTCAACGTCGAGTCGATCCCGCCGCCGCCCGCGGCGTCCGGGATGGAGAAGCGGGTGACCAGGGCGTTCGCGGCCGACCTGGTGGTCCACTCGACGTACGCGCCGGTGGTGTTGAGGGTGACCGCCCGCCGGCCGGACGCCTCGCCGGCCAGGTCCCCGATCGTGCGGTTGGGGCCGATCACCTGCGCGCCGCCGCCGACCGAGCCGTCCTCGGCCTCGTACATGTCGTAGCCCAGGTTGGCCCCGCGACCGACGAACAGCGCCCGGTCGCTGGTGTTGTTCTGCCGCTTCACCGGCAGCTCGTTGGCGTCGTCGGCGAGCACCACCCGGACGGTGTGACGGCCGTTGGCGGCGGTCCAGGTGCCGAGCGACACCGGGCCGGCGGTGGCCCCGGCGGCGATCGTGCCGGAGTACGCGCCGGTCAGCGTGCGGACCACGGACCCGGAGTCGTTGAGCACGGTGAGCGTGATGCCGTGCGACCCGCTCGCCGAGGCGATCGTGCCCTGGTTGCGCAGCGTCACCGCGAAGCTGACCGTGGCGCCGGCGGCCGGCGTGCCCGGCGACCAGGTCACCGCGGAGGCCACCAGGTCGGAGCTGGCCACCGCGCTGACCGTCAACGCGGTCGGGTTGGTGTAGGAGTTGTTCGCCTCGTTCTGCTCGATCACCACGTTCGACTCGTCGACCTTGGCGGTGAGCTGGTAGCTGCCGGCGTTGCGTGCGCCGATGTTCGCCGAGACGGTGCTCGACGCGCCGGCCGCGAGCGCGCCGACGGCGGCGGTGCCGACCTTCGTCGTACCCAGGTAGAGGTTGACATCGGTGGCGGCGGACGCCGCGCTGCCGGCGTTGCGCACGGTGGCCGACAGGGTGATCGCGTCGGTCTCCACCGGCGCGGACGGCGAGGCGGTGACGCCGGTGACGGTGAGGTCCGGGTTGGGGGCCGGGACGCCGATCACCTGGAGTTCGGCGACCTGGCCGTTGGACGAGCCGGAGTTCGCGGTGAACTGGAGTCGGACGTCCGCGGCGGTGGCCGAGACCGGGACGGTCACCGTGTTGCTGCTGTTCGGGTTGAAGGAGTAGGTGGCGGAGCCGACCAGGCTGGTGAACCCGGAGGCGGACTGCTCCCGGCCGAGCACCTGGAACGTCTGGGTGCGCGCGCCCCAGGCCGGGTCCGGGTTGAGCTTCACCACGACCGCGCTGATGCTCGCGTTGGCGCCCAGCGCGACGGTGAGCGTGCTCGGGTACGCGCCCGGCGCGCCCTCCCAGTAGGTGGTGACGTCGTTGTCGACGGCGTTGGCGGCGTTGAACACGTGCACCACAGACGAGGCGGTGGCCGGCTTGCCGACCGCCAGGTTGGTGCCGCCGGTGGTGCTGCCGGTGCGGGTGACCGTGTTGCTGTTGGCGGAGACGTTGCCGGCCGCGTCGCGGGCGCGCACGTGGTAGGAGACGGTGGCGCTGTCCGGCTGGCTGTCGGTGAACATCAGCGTGGAGCCGCCGACGGTGGTGCGCAGCGACCCGTTTGCCCACACCTCGTAGCCGGTGACGCCGACGTTGTCGGTGGACGCGGTCCAGGTCAGCCGGATCTGCCCGCTCGCCGGCTGGGTGTAGGCGAGGTTGGCGGGCGCGGTGGGCGCGGTGGTGTCGCCGGTGTTGCCGGTACGGGTGACCGTGTTGCTGTTCGCCGACACGTTGCCGGCGGCGTCCCGGGCCCGGACGTAGTAGGACACGGTCGTCCCGGCCGGCTGGGTGTCGGTGTACGCCAGCGTGGTACCTGCGACGCTGGTGCGCAGCACGCCGTTGGCGTAGACGTCGTAGCCGGTGACGCCCACGTTGTCGGTGGACGCGGTCCAGGTCAGCCGGACCTGGTCGGTGGCCGGCTCGGTGAACGCCAGGTTGCCCGGCGCGCTGGGCGCCTGGGTGTCGCCGGTCGCCGTGCCGTAGATCTCCAGCTCGGAGAGCTGCCCGGCGGGCCAGGCGCTGTTCGCGGTGAACAGCAGCCGCAGGTAGCGGGTGGACGCGGTGGGCACGGTGACGGTCACCGTGTTGCCGCCGGCCGGGTCGAACGCGTACGACGCGGACCCGACCAGGGTGCCGAAGGAGGAGCCGGTGGTGCTGCCCTGCACGGTCAGCGTCTGGTTGCGCGCGCCCCAGCCGGTGGGCAGCCGCAGCACCAGCCGGTTGACGCTGGTCGCGGCGCCCAGGTCGGCCTGGATCCACTGCGGGAACGCGTTGTTCGGGCTCTCCCAGTAGGTGGCCGCGTTGCCGTCGTTGGCGTTGCCGGCGGTGTAGACGTCGGAGTGGCCGCTCTCGGTCATGGTCTTACCGAGCGCCAGGTTGGTCGACGAGGAGGCCGTGCCGTAGACCTCCAGCTCGGCGAGTTGGGCGGCGGCCCAGCCGGTGTTCGCGGTGATCACGACCCGCAGGTAGCGGGCGTCGGTGGCGGTGAAGCCGAGCGTCACCGTGTTGCCGGCGGCCGGGCTGAACGACCGGGCGGCGGACGCGACGACCGTGGTGAAGCCACTGCCGTCGGCGCTGGCCTGCACGGACAGCGTCTGGTTGCGCGGCTCCCAGGCGGCCGGCAGCTCGAGCACCACCTGGTCGACGGCGCGGCTGGTGCCGAGGTCGACCTGGGCCCACTGGGGCAGCGTGCCGCTGCTCTCCCAGTAGCTGCCCTGGTTGCCGTCGGTCAGGTTGGCCGCGACGTAGGGGCCGTTGACGCTGCTGGCGGTGGCGGTGCGGCCGGCGGCGAGGTTCGGGCCGCCGGCGGCGAGGGCCGGCGGGGCCGGCGCCGCGGTGACGGCCAGGCCGACCGCGGCGAGCACCGCGACCACTCTGGTACGGAGTCTGGACATGGTGGACGGACACCTTCTTCCGGGGGAGGTGGAGAGGCGTTGACGGGGGTGGGGGTGTGGTGCGGCGGGGACCCGGGCCGGGTCCCCGCCGCGCCGGTCAGGAGGCGTAGACCTCGAACTCGGACAGCTGGCCGGCGGGCCAGCCGGTGTTGCCGGTGAAGGTCAGCCGCACGTAGCGGCGGTCGCCGGCGGGCAACGCGATCGACACGCTGTTGCCGCCCGCCGGGTCGAACGTGTACCCGGCCGCCGCCTTGAGGGTGGCGAACGACGAGCCGTCGGTGGAGCCGAGCACGGCCACCGTCTGGGTGCGGGTCTGCCAGGCCGTCGACGGCGGCAGCTTGAGCACCACCCGGGACACCGTGCGGGCGCTGCCCAGGTCGACGGTGACCGACTGGGGGAACGCGTTGTTGGCGCTCTCCCAGTAGGTGGTGGCGTTGCCGTCGACCGTGTTGCCGGCGCCGTAGACGTCGGCGTGGCTGGTCTCGGCGACCGGCCGCCCGGCGGCGAGGTTGCCGGTCGGGGGCGCGGTGGTGGTCGGCGGGGTGGTGGTGGGCGGCGGGGTGGTCGTCGTGCCGTCGCCGTACACCTCCAACTCGGAGAGCTGGGCCGCCGGCCAGCCGGTGTTGCCGGTCACGGTGACCCGGACGTACCGGCGGGCGCCGGACGGCAGCGCGATCGACACGCTGTTGCCGGCCGCCGGGTCGAACACGCGGCCCGCCGACGCGGCCAGCGTCGAGAACGACGAGCCGTCGGTGGAGCCGAGCACGGACAGCGTCTCGGTGCGGCGCTCCCAGCCGGCCGGGAGCTTGAGCACCACCCGGTCGACGGTGCGCGACGCGCCGAGGTCGACCGTCAGCGACTGCGGGAACGCGTTGTTGGCGCTCTCCCAGTAGCTGGCCGCGTTGCCGTCGACCGCGTTGCCGGCCGCGTACGTCTGGTTGACGCTGGTGGCGGTCGCCGGCCGGCCCAGGGCCAGGTTCCCGCCGGTCGGCGGCGGGGTGGTCGGCGGCGGCGTGGTCGGGGGCGTGGTGGTGGGCGGCGTGGTGGTCGGGGGCGTGCTGGTGGGCGGCGGGCTGGACGGCCCGTTGCCCCACTGCGGCTGCGGCCACGGCCCGCAGTACGGTGTGGGCGTGTACCAGCCGGAGTTGCCGGCGCCCTGGGTGATCTGGAAGCCGCTGCCGACGCAGTTGTGCATCGGGTTGGCCTGGGCGATGTTCGTGGCCCGCACGTTCGTGAAGCTGACCTGGCTGGGCGCCTGCACCTGGAGCGCGTACGTGCCCGCGCCGTCGATCCGGACGTTGGTGAACGAGATGCCGCTGGTCTGCCCCTCGATCCAGTGCAGCGCCGCGTAGGAGCTGTCCAGGATGTCGGTGTCGGTGACGTTGATCGCCGCGCCCTGGATCGGCTCGTTGAGCGCGGAGAACCAGATCGCGCCCACCCCGAACTGCCAGTTGTAGTCGGAGTTGCCGTTGCGGATCAGCGTGTTGCGGGCGACCGTGATGGTGCCCGCGACGGCCGTCGACCCGGTGACGCCGGGATAGCGGTTCGCCACGTGGATGCCGCCGCCGTTGGTCACCGAGTCGGCGGTCACGTTGTCGGCGATGGTGATGTTGCGCCCGCCGTACGTCACCAGGTGGTTCGCCAGGACCGTCACGCCGATGGTGTTGTGGGTGAAGGAGTTGCCGACGTTCGGCACACTCTGCGCCCACATGGCCAGCGCGTCGTCGCCGGTGTTGCGGACGAACGTGTTGGTCACCGTGGAGTTGGTGACGCCCCAGTGGAAGTTCACCCCGTCGGCGGTCTGGTCGAGGATGCGGCTGTTGCGGATGGTGAAGTTGTCCATCGGGCCGTCCATCCAGGCGCCGACCTTGGTGTGCTGCAACCAGAGGTTGTCCACCACCGAGTTCGTCATCGCGCCGCCGAGCGCGTTGACCTGGTCCTCGTCGACGCGCTCGCGGATGTCGCCGATGATGGCGAAGTCCCGCAGCGTGACGTTGCGGCTGGGCCCGCCGGCCTCGTGCGAGCGGATCTCACCGGAGTAGCCGCCGCCGGGCACGTACTTGCCGTAGATGCCGGCGGCGCGCTTGCGGTCGGTGGGGTGCCGGCCGCCGAGCACCGAGTACCACGGCCCGGCGCCGCGCAGCGTCACGCCGTCGACCACCACGTGGTCCCAGAGCGTGAACGTGCCGGACGGGATCCACACCGCCTTCCCCTGCGCCCTGCCGGCGTCCACCGCCGCCTGGAACTTCGCGGTCGAGTCGGTGGCGCCGGTCGGGTCCGCGCCGAAGTCGGTGACCACGTCCAGCACGCCGGACGGCTTGCTGATCGGCGCTCCGACCAGCTCGAAGTCGGCCAGGTCGATGGTGAACGTGGGCGACTGCGCGGTCGAGGAGACCTGGAGGCGGATCGTGGTGCCGGCCGGGTAGGTGGTGCCGAACATGGCCCGGGTCTCGTCGTAGAAGTGGTGCGGGTTGGTGTCGCCCGGGTTGTTGTTGAACGGGTAGCCGCCGTAGTACCAGCCGTACCGGGAGGTGACCGGCACGGCCTTGACCAGGGTGCCGTTGGCGCGCAGGTCGATGCTGGCGTCCCGGCCGGTGCCGGCGGCGCTGTCCGGCAGGCTGTAGCGGAAGGTGACCGCGTTCGCCGGGGCCGCGAGCGTGAACTCGACGTACTCGCCGACGGCGTCGAGGGTGACCGCCTCCCGGCCGGACGCCTCCGACGGCAGCGTGCCGTAGCGCCGGTCGGGGCCGATCTTCGTGCCGGTGTGGGCGGCCTGCTCCGCCTCCTGCTCGCGGAACGGCACGGTGGCGCCGCGGCCGGCGATGTCGAACGGGGACAGGCCGGCGGCGTGCGCCGGGGTGGCCGTGGAGGTGAGCGCCACGACGGTCAGTGTCGAGGCGGCGAGCGTGGCGGCGGCCAGGGCCGCGAGCCCGGTGGTGCGGTGGCGGTGCGGGGTGCGGTGCTCGGCCATGCGGGGTGTGCTCCCTTTCGTCGGTGGCCAGGTCCCCCGTGCGGCGGTGCTCCTGTCTCCTTCCTGTCCTCCCCAGGTGCTTCTGCGGCGGCCGGGACGGGCCGCCGGATGCCGCGGCGCCGGCGGCGGGACGGTGCCGCCGGCGCCGCGGGTCAGTTCGTCCGGGTACGCAGCCAGACCGCGGTGTCCGGTGGCAGCCGGTCGTCGTCGAGCGGGCCGCTGGCCAGCAGCAGCTTCTCGTGCGCGGGCAGCGCCACGGCCCGGTCACCGAGGTTGACCAGGCAGGCGAACCCGGGCTCGCGGGCGAAGGCCAGCACCCGGTCGGGAGCGCGCAGCCAGCTCAGCGGGCCGTCACCCAGCGCGGGGTCGGCCCGACGCAGCGCCAGCGCGGCGCGGTACAGCTCCAGCATCGAGTGCGGGTCGCCGGTCTGGGCGCGGACCGTGCGGTCCTTCCAGTCGGCCGGTTGCGGCAGCCACGGCGCGGCGGCCGCGCCGTCGGGGCTGAACCCGAACGGCGGGTCGTCGCCCTGCCAGGGCAGCGGCACCCGGCAGCCGTCGCGGCCGGGGTCGACCCGCCCCGAGCGCTCCCACATCGGGTCCTGCCGCAGCTCGTACGGGATGTCCTCGACCTCCCAGAGCCCCAGCTCCTCGCCCTGGTAGACGTAGGCGGCGCCGGGCAGCGCCAGGGACAGCAGCGCGGCGGCCCGGGCCCGCCGGGTGCCCAGCTCAAGGTCGGTGGGGATGCCCTCACGCTTGGCGGCGAAGCTGAACCGGGTGTCGGCCCGGCCGTAGCGGGTGACGTGCCGGGTGACGTCGTGGTTGGACAGCACCCAGGTGGCCGGCGCGCCGACCGGGGCGTGCGCGGCGAGCGTGCCGTCGATGCTCTCCCGCAGCGCGGTGGCGTCCCAGGCGCAGCCGAGGAAGTCGAAGTTGAACGCGGTGTGCAGCTCGTCCGGGCGCAGGTAGTTGGCGAAGCGCTGCCGGTCCGGCAGCCACACCTCGCCGACCAGCGCCCGCTGGCCCGCGTAGTTGTCGGCGATGCGCCGCCAGGCCCGGTAGACGTCGTGCACGCCGTCCTGGTCGCGGAACGGGTGCGGTCGGTCCGGGTGGACCTCGGGCAGCGTGCCGTCCTTGACCAGCAGGCCGGCCGAGTCGATCCGGATGCCGTCCACGCCCCGGTCGAACCAGAACCGCAGGATGTCCTCGAACTCGGCGCGTACCCGGGGGTGGTCCCAGTTGAAGTCGGGCTGCTGCGGGGCGAACAGGTGCAGGTACCAGTCGCCGGGGGTGCCGTCCGGGTCGGTGGTGCGGGTCCAGGTCGGGCCGCCGAACTCGCCGGTCCAGTCGGTGGGCGGGAGGGCGCCGCCGGGACCGCGTCCGGCGCGGAACCAGAACAGCTCCCGCTCGGGGGCGTCCGGTCCGCCGGCCAGCGCCGCCCGGAACCACGGGTGCGCGTCCGAGCAGTGGTTGGGCACCACGTCGACGATGGTCCGGATGCCGAGCGCGTGTGCCTCGTCGATCAGCGCCTCGACCTCGCCGAGGGTGCCGAAGACCGGGTCGATGTCGCGGTAGTCGGACACGTCGTAGCCGGCGTCGGCCATCGGGGACGGGTACCAGGGGCTGAACCAGATCGCGTCGACACCGAGCGCGGCGAGGTGGTCCAGGCGGGAGCGGATGCCGGCGACGTCACCGATCCCGTCGCCGTTGCCGTCGGCGAAGCTGCGTGGGTAGACCTGGTAGATCACCGCTGATCGCCACCACGGGCTGCTGTCGACCATGGACACGGGCACCTGCTTTCTGCGGGTCGGTTCTGATGCGGCGGGCGGTGCGCCCGTCAGCCCTTGAGGCCGCCGGTGGTCAGGCCGGACATGATGTTCCGTTGGAAGATCAGGAACAGCACGACGGTGGGGATCGCGGCGATGACGGAGGCGGCGATCACCACGTTCATCGGGGTGCCGCCGGCGAAGGTGTAGATGCCGACGCTGACGGTCCGCGTCTCCGGCGACGGCATGACCAGCTTCGGCCAGAGGAAGTCCTTCCACACCGCGGTCACCGCGAAGATCGCCACCACGCCGAGGATCGGGCGGGACATCGGCAGGACGATCGACCAGAGCGTGCGCAGCGGCGAGGCGCCGTCCATCACCGCGGCGGCCATCAGATCCTCGGGGATCGAGTCGAAGAACCGCTTGAGCAGGAAGATGTTGAACGCGTTGGCGACCAGCGGCAGCCAGATGGCGAACGGCGAGTCGAGCAGGTTGACGTGCACGATCGGCAGGTCGAGCACGGTCACGTACTGCGGGACGATGAGCACCATCGCCGGGATCATCAGCGTCGCCAGCATCAGACCGAGGATCAGCCCGCCCAGCACCGGGCGCAGCTTCGACAGCGCGTACGCGGCGGCGGTGTCGAACACCAACTGGAACAGCACCGCGCCCATCGCGTAGTAGAACGTGTTGAACAGCAGCTTCGCCAGGGCGAGGTTGTGCCAGGCGTCGACGTAGTTCTGCGGCTGCGGGTCACGAGGGAACAGCGACGGCGGGGTCTGCGCGATCTCCTGGCCGCTCTTGAGCGCGCCGGTGACCATCCAGTAGAGCGGGCCGAGGAAGACCAGCGTGAACACCACCACGACGACGGTCAGCACGGTCCAGTAGAGGACCCGGCCGCGACCGCGCCGCAGCTGGGCCGGGGAGATGAGGGTCCGGGTGGTGGTGTCGGCTGCCATGTCCTAGTCCTGTCTCGCGGTCAGTCGCACGTAGACGGCGGAGAACCCGGCCAGCACGACCAGCATGATCACGCCGAGCGCGGCGGCGCCGTTGAGGTCGTTCTGGAAGAACCCGTGCTGGTAGATCAGGTAGGCCACCGAGGTCGCGGAGTCCTGGGTGCCGGCGCCGTTGGCGAGGATCAGCGGCTCGGTGAACACCTGCATGGTGGCCACGATCTGGAGCATCGCCAGCAGCGCCAGGATCAGCCGCGTCTGCGGGATCGTCACGTGCACGATCCGCCGCCACACCCCGGCGCCGTCGATCTCGGCGGCCTCGTACAGCTCGCCGGGGATGTTCTGCAACGCGGCCAGGTAGATCAGCACCGCGCCGCCCATGTTCATCCAGGTCGACGCCAGCACCATGGCGGGCATCGTCATGGTCGGCGACTGCATCCACTCCGACGTGGGCAGGCCCACCGCGGTGAGGATCGCGTTGAACAGTCCCGCCTCGCTCGGGTCGTACGCGTAGAACTTGAACAGGAACAGCGCGGACGCCGGCGGCAGCATCACCGGCAGGTAGACCAGCACCCGCAGGTAGCCCTTCGCGTGGCGCAACTCGTTGAGCAGGATCGCCACGAGGAACGGCACGGCGTAGCCGAGCACGAGCGCCAGGCCGGTGAAGACGAACGTGTTCTTCCAGGCCGTCCAGAAGCTCGGATCGGCCATGATCCGGGTGTAGTTGTCCCAGCCGACCCAGCTGGTCTCGCCGCGCCGGGTGCGCTGGAAGCTCATCACGACGCCGCGGACCATCGGGTACCAGGAGAAGACGGCGAAGCAGGCGACCGCGCCGATGAGGAACGTGTGCCCGGTGAGGTTGTCCCGCACCCTGCGGCCGAGACCGGCCCGGCGCGCGGCGACGCGCGGCGGTGTCGGTGCGGAACGGCCGGGGCGGCGGGTGGCACCCGGGGCGGTGGTGAGCGCCAAGGCAACTCCTGCGGTAGGGGGTGGGGGCCGGTCGGGGCCGACCCCCACCCGGTCGGGTCAGCTGCCGGCGGCCAGGAGCTGGTTGACCTTGTCCTCGGCGGTCTTGAGCAGGGCGTCGATGTTCGCGTTCGGGTTCGTCAGCACCCCGGACATCGCCGCGTCGAGCACCGCGTAGATGGCCTGCGCGTTGCGCGGCTCACCCTTGATCGGCACCGGGTTGGCCTCGAAGACCGCGAAGTTGGTGGTGTCGACGTTGGCGTTGGCCTTGCGCAGGTCGAGTTCCTGCTTCTGCGCGTCGCTGCCGTTCGTGAACAGCAGCGGCTGGGGCAGGCCGACCGGGTAGTTCTGCGGCTTGGCGCGGACGTAGTCGAACTGCCCCTTGCCCGGGGTGAGCTTCTGGTAGGCGATCCACTTCAGACCGGCCTTGACCTGCTCCGGGGTGAGGCCCTTCTTGAAGAAGTAGCCCTCGCCGCCGCCGAGGGTCGCCTTGGCCGGGCCGTCCTGGCCGGGCAGCGGGCCCATCGCCCAGTCCTGGTACTTGCCCTGGAACTGGCTGACGATCGCCTGGGTGGCGTCGGGCGCGCCGATGAACATGCCGACCTTGCCGGCGCCGGCGTTGGTCAGCAGGTCGCCCCACTGCAGGAGCTGGCGGCTGCCCATGCTGTTGTCGCCGTAGCGCATGTCCTTGAGGTTCTGCAGGACCTGCTTGCCCATCGGGTTGTTGAAGTCGGCCTTCTTGCCGTCGGCGCTGAGTACCTGGCCGCCCTGCGAGTAGAGCAGCGAGGTGAAGTGCCAGCCGCCGGTGTTGCCGGCGCTGTACTCGGAGTAGCCGGCGACGCCGCCGCCGAGCGCCGAGATCTTCTTGGCCGCGGCCCGCACCTCGGACCACGTCTTCGGCGGGTTGGCCGCGTCGAGGCCGGCCCGCTGGAAGAGCGCCTTGTTGTAGATCAGGCCCATCGAGTAGTTCTTCACCGGTACGCCGTAGAGCTTGCCGCCGTCGGTGAAGACCTCCTTGAGCGCCGGGTCCACGCTGTCCCAGGTGGGGATGGTGTCCTTGGTGGCGTACTCGGTGATGTCCATCGCCTGACCGGAGTCCAGCACCTGCTGGAGGTCGGTCATGTAGCCGTAGAACACGTCGGTGACGGTGCCGCCGGCGAGGCGGGCGGTGAAGTCCGGCGGGTTGTTGCACTGCTCGCCGACGCTGACGCTCTTGACCACGATGGTCGGGTTCTGCCGCTGGAACTCGGCGACGTCGTCGTTCCAGTTCTTCAGCAGTTCCTTCTGCGCGCCGACCGGCTGGCAGTCGACGGTGATGGTGACCTTGCCGCCGGCCTCGCCGGAGTCGTCGCTCTTGGTGGAGCACGCCGCGAGGCTGAGCCCGAGGCCGGCCGCGAGGGCGACCGCCGCGACCTTCCGATACTGCGGTACGGACATGTGTCCATCCCTTCGGGAACGGGTGTATCGATGGTTTGCACTGATCTGCGGTGACCGCGCGGCTGCCGCGCCCCGGGGTCCGGTGGAAGTGGAGTCAATGTAGCGACGCCGACTCTTTACAGCAAGGTGTCGACTCGAAGACGAAAGAACACGACTTTGCAACGGCTGATCGCGACGGAGGCGTTCGGGGGCACAAAAAAGGCCGCCGACCGCGGGTAGCGGTCGGCGGCCGGGTGGCGCGCCGGGTCAGGTACGGGGAGCGGGGGCGGTGGAGCCGCGTACCACCAGCTCGGGCTCGAAGAGCAGCTCGTCGTGCAGCACGCCGGCCCCCTCGATCTGGGTGACCAGCAGGTCGACGGCGGCCTGGCCCATCGTCTCGATCGGCTGGCGCACCGTGGTCAGCGGCGGGTCGGTGCAGGTCATGAACGCGGAGTCGTCGAAGCCGACCACCGAGACGTCGGCGGGCACCGCGCAGCCGAGCCGCCGGGCGGCCCGGATGGTGCCCAGCGCCAGCACGTCGCTGGCACAGACGATGCCGGTGGCGCCGCGCTCGATCAGCTTCGTGGCGGCGACCCGCGCACCCTCCATGGAGAAGCTGGACCGCTCCACGAGGGACCGGTCCTCGCCCCAGCCTGCGGCGCGGACCATGGCGTCGAGCTTGCGGCGCGACGGCACGTGGTCGCCCGGGCCGAGCACGATGCCGATCCGCTCGTGGCCGAGGGAGCGCAGGTGCCCGTACGCCTGCTCGACGGCGACCGCGTCGTCGGTGGACACCCGGGGGAAGCCCAGCTCCTCGACGCCGGCGTTGACCAGCACCACGGGCAGTCCGCGATCGGTCAGGCGCCGGTAGTGCTCGTGCGAGGCGTCCGCGAGCGCGTACGAGCCGCCGGCGAAGATGACGCCGCTGACCTGGTGGTCCAGCAGCATCTCCACGTAGCCGGACTCGGGCACGCCGCCGATGGTGCGGGCGCAGAGCGCCGGGGTGAACCCGCGTTGGGCCAGCGAGCCGGTGACCACCTCGGCCAGGGCCGGGAAGATCGGGTTCTGCAGCTCGGGCAGCACCAGACCGACCAGCCGGGCGCGCTCCCCGCGCAACTTGGTCGGGCGCTCGTAGCCGAGCACGTCGAGGGCGGTCAGCACGGCCGTCCGGGTCGCCTCGGACACGCCGCCGCGGCCGTTGAGCACACGACTCACGGTCGCCTCGCTGACGCCCGCCTTGCGGGCCACCTCCGTCAAGCGTTTCGTCACGGCGGCAATCCTACGTCGGTTTCTTGCAAGAAAAGAACAGCCGGACCGCCCGATTCTTGACGTCCCTACCCGCAGCAGCAGTGAAAGATTCGAACATGGCAATGCTTGAAAGAGAGCAGGGAGCAGGAATAACATGAGGCACCTTGTCGACGGGCGCCCCTCACCCGCGCCGAGGCCACCACCGTCCCCTCCTCGCGAAAGTGGGTGCTCCGATGCAACGGAGCGTGGAAGGCACCACGGGCCGCCGCCCGTACGTGCCGCGGATCCTCGCGGCGGCGGTCACCGCCGCCGCCCTGGTCGTGCCGCCCGGCTCCGCCGCCGCGGCGACCGCGCCCCCCGGCCCGGCGCCGGCGGTCACCCGGGCCGCACTCGACCCGGCACTGGTGGCCGGGCGCGGCGCCGCCGTCGACTACGTCGAGCAGGAGGCCGAGAACGCCCGCACCACCGGCGCCGTCATCGGCCCCGACCGGTCCGCCTACACCCTGGCCGGCGAGGCGTCCGGTCGCCGGGCCGTCCGCCTGCTGCCCGGTCAGTACGTCGAGTTCACGCTCCCCCGGGCCACCAACGCGCTGACCGTGCGCTACAGCATCCCCGACGCGCCGCGCGGCGGCGGCATCACCGCGCCGCTGCGGGTCGCCGTCGGCCGGGCGCCCGCGCGCACCATGACGCTCACCTCGCAGTACGCCTGGCTCTACAACCAGTACCCGTTCACCAACGACCCCGACGCGGACCTGCTGCACCCGGACTGGTGGATCACCGAGTGCTCGTGCGTGCCGGCGGCCACCACCCCGACCCCGGTCGTCGCCAAGCCGTTCCGGCCGCACCACTTCTACGACGAGCAGCGGATGTTGCTCGGGCGGACCCACCGGGCCGGCGAGGTGGTCCGGCTGACCGCGCCGACCGGCACGGCCGCCGCCTGGACCGTGATCGACCTGCTGGACGCGCACCTGGTCGCCCCGCCCCGGGTGGTTCCCCGCGCGGTGAACGTGCTCGCCTTCGGCGCCGACCCGACCGGGCGGCGCGAGTCCGCCGACGCGTTCGACCGGGCCGTGGCGCACGCCCGCCGGGTGGACCGGCCGCTGTACCTGCCGCCGGGCGTCTTCCAGGTCAACCGGCACGTGATCGTCGACGACGTGACGATCGTGGGCGCCGGCAGCTGGTACACCGTCGTGAAGGGACGCGAGGTCGCGCTCGACACCCCGGCGCCGGACGGGTCCCGGCACACCGGCGTCGGCTTCTACGGCCGCGACGCCGCGGACGGCGGCAGCCGCCACGTCCACCTCTCCGGCTTCGCGATCGAGGGCGACGTCCGCGAGCGCGTCGACACCGACCAGGTCAACGCCATCGGCGGGGCGCTCAACCACAGCACCGTCGACGGCCTCTACCTGCACCACACCAAGGTCGGCATGTGGTTCGACGGTCCGATGACGGGTCTGCGGGTCACCGACACCGTGATCGCCGACCAGATCGCCGACGGGGTGAACTTCCACACCGGCGTCACGCACTCCTCGGTCACCAACTCGGTGGTCCGCAACAGCGGCGACGACGCCCTGGCCATGTGGTCGGAGGGGACCGCGAACGCGTCCAACACGTTCGCGTACAACACCGTGCAGTCGCCGGTGCTGGCCAACGGCATCGCGCTCTACGGCGGCGCCGACCTGACCGTCGCGCACAATCTGGTCGCCGACCCGGTCCGCGAGGGCAGCGCCATCCAGATCGGCTCCCGCTTCGGGGCCGAGCCGTTCGCCGGCCGGATCCGGATCACCGGCAACACCACGGTCCGGGCCGGCACCTACGACCTCAACTGGAACATCGGCCTCGGCGCGATCTGGTTCTACGCGCTGGACCGCAGCATCGACGCCGACATCCAGGTCACCGGCGACGCCTACCTGGACAGCACCTACAACGCGATCATGCTGGTCAGCGACTGGCCGGTGAAGGACCGCGTCCGGATCGACAACGTGCGGTTCCGCGACATCCGGGTCGACGGCACGGGCACCTCGGTGGTGAGCGCCCGCACCGCCGGCGGGGCCAGCTTCGCCGACGTCGACGCGCGCAACGTGGGCGCGGTCGGGGTGAACAACTGCGGCTCGTTCCACTTCACCCCGGCCGGATCCGAGTTCGGCCTCACCGACCTCGGCGGCAACGACGGCGGCTGGCTGGCCCCGTGGCTGCTGCCGAACACCATCACGTGCGACGACCGGCCGCCGGTGGTGCCGCCGCCCCCACCGTCCTCCTGGTGACGGGCGACCCCACCACTTCCCCGCAGTGGCGGAGATCCCACCGCGTTGTCGAGTGGGCACTCCCGCATGATCCACACCACGTCGGGGAAGTGGCGTGGTCCAGGCGCCGTCGATGCCGCCACCTCCCCGAGCTGGCGGGGCGGCCCGCGACGGTACCCGACGGGTGGTCAGAACGACGCGACCGCCACCGGTCGAGGACACCGGTGGCGGTCGCGGACGGGGAGAACGGGGTGGATCAGGCCTCGGTGAGCTGACCCCGCAGCTTGGTCAGGGCGCGGGCGAGCAGCCGCGACACGTGCATCTGGGACACGCCGACCCGGGCGGCGATCTCGCTCTGGGTCAGGTTGCCGTAGAAGCGCAGCGTGAGGATCTTCTGCTCGCGCTCGTCGAGCGTGGCCAGCGCCGGGCCCAGCGAGGCGCGCAGCTCGGCCAGCTCGTACTCGTTGTCCTCGGTGCCGAGCGTGTCACCCAGCTCGGTGGCGCTGTCGCCGTCGCCGATCGGGGTGGAGAGCGACACCGCGTTGTAGGCGCGGGCACCCTCCAGGCCCTCCAGCACCTCTTCCTCGGTGACGTCGAGGTGGGTGGCGATGTCGGCCACGGTCGGGGCCCGGTTGAGGGTCTGGGTCAGCGTGCTGTTCGCCTCGGAGATGCGCAGCCGCAGCTCCTGAAGGCGACGCGGGACCCGGATGTTCCAGGTGCGGTCACGGAAGTGCCGCTTGATCTCGCCGAGGATGGTCGGGATGGCGAAGCCGGCGAAGTCGACCCCGCGGGAGGCGTCGAACCGGTCGACCGCCTTGATCAGGCCGAGCGCCGCGGTCTGGGCCAGGTCGCCGGCCGGCTCGCCGCGACCGCTGTAGCGGGCGGCCAGGTGGTTGGCCAGCGGCAGCCACGCCTCGATGACCTGATTGCGCAGGCTCGCCCGCTGCGGGTGGTCCGCGGGCAGGGCGGCGAGCGCCCCGATCAGCTCGCTGGCGCGGGACTCCTCACCGGTCTGCGGCGCGCGGTGCACCTCGGTGGCGGACGGTGCCATGGTCATCGTGGTCATGCTGCCCTTCCTGTCCTCGGAGAACGGGTGGCCTCCCACACCGGTCGTGCCAGTCACACTAGACCAAAGGTCACCGCCAAATCAACCGAACGGACGATGGAGATTTGGGCCTATACCGGACAACCTGGCGTGGAATCCGGTCAGCGGGGTAGCAGCGGCCGGTAGTCGGCGGCGGTGAGCGGGAGCGCCGAGACGCTCCCGTCTGCGCGGGGCACCTCCAGCGGCTGCCCGTCCCGGCGGAACGCCACACTGTCCACGTCCGGCCGTTGGGTGAGGCTGCACACGATCTGCCCGAAGGCGAGCACCTCGTCGCTGCGCCCGGTCTCCTCGCCGGCCTGGCGCACGTCGACCGTGGCGACCGAGCCGGCCAGCGTGGCCCCCGCGACCGCCACCGTGCCCGGCAACGCGGTGGCCAGCCCGCGACCCCGCTCCCAGCGGTCCGGCCCGGCCAGCAGGTGCTGGAGGTGGGCGTCCACGTCCGGCAGCCGGTCCGCCGGGCGGGTGACCACCGCGAGCCCGTCCTCCCGGACGAAGCAGAACGGCTCGTCCGCCCGACCCTCCGGGTCGGCGGTCGTGGTGCCGGCCGGCGTCGGGAACCGGCCGGGCGGCGGCTGCACCAGCCGGGGCTCGTCGTCGACCGGCACGCCGCACCCGGCGAGCAGCGCTGCCGCGAGCAGCGCAGGGACCAGCCGGCGCCTCATCGGACCGCTCCCGGCAGCTCGACCCGGAACCGGGCGCCCCGGTCCCGCTCCAGCACGGCCGCCGTCCCGCCGTGCGCCGCCGCGTGCTGGGCCACCAGCGCGAGCCCGAGCCCGGTGCCGTCGGTGTCGGCCCGGGCGTGCGCCGCCCGGCCCCGGACGAACCGGTCGAAGATCGCCTCCCGGTCCGCCGCCGGCACGCCCGGACCGTCGTCGTCGACCTCCACGACGCCCACGCCGTCCTCCGAATAGAGCCGGACGGCGACCGGACCGCCGCCGTACCGTTCGGCGTTCTCCAGCAGGTTCAGCAGCACCTGGGCGAACCGGCGACGGTCGACCCACCACCGGTGCGGCGCACCGGCCGACGTCTCCACCAGGCTCTCCGGCAACGACCGTTCGCGGCAGGCGGACCGCGCCAGGTCGACCACGTCGACGGTCTCCCGGTGCGCCGGCTGCTCGGTGCGGGCCAGCTGGATCAGGTCGTCCACCAGGCGCTGGAACCGGGCCACCTCGTCCGCCACCAGGCCCGCCGCGGTGGCGGTGCGCTCGTCCTGGTGTTCCCGGCGGCGGGTCAGGACGCTCGCGGCGGCGGCCAGCGTCTGCAGCGGCGAGCGCAGCTCGTGGCTGACGTCCGCGGCGAAGCGCCGGTCCCGGTCGATCCGCCGGACCAGCTTGTCGACCATCTCGTTGAACGAGCTGGACAGGCGGGTCAGGTCCGGGTCGGTGGTCGGGTCGAGCCGGGTGGCGAAGTCGCCGGCGGCGATCCGCTCGGCCGCGTCGGCCACCGCGGTGAGCGGCCGGAGGCTGTGCCGGGTGGCGTACCAGCCCAGCGCCGCGCCGGCTCCCGCGATCATGATCGCGACGGCGGTCAGCGTCAGCCCGACCACCTGGAACGTGTCCTCCACCTCGCGCAGCGAGGTCAACTCGTAGTAACCCAGCTCACCGGGGAGCGGCACCCCGACGAGCAGCGTCGGCTGCCCGTCCAGGCGGATCCGCTGCACGGCGGGCCGACCGTCGGCGACCACCCGTTGCAGTTCGACCGGCACCGAGCTGGCGCCCACGTCCGCGGTACGGGCGTACCAGCCGTCGCGCAGGTGCAGCAGCGGGCGTCGGGCGCTGCCGGTGTCCAGCGAGCGCAGCACGGCCACCACGTCCGGGGTGCCGGTGTCGAGGCCGGACCGGACCACCGCGGCGTCGTAGTAGGCGGCGCGGACGGCGGTGCGCTCCCGCTCGTCGAGCAGCGAACGGCGGGTCAGGTCGTAGGAGAACAGGGCCATCAGCGCGGCGAGCAGCAGGGCGCCCACGGCGAACGCGGCGGTCACCCGGGCGCGCAGTCCGGGACGGCTCATCGCTGGAGCTTGTAGCCGAGACCCCGCAGGGTCACCAGGTGGCGGGGGTTGGCCGGATCCGACTCGATCTTCTGCCGGAGCCGGCCGACGTGCACGTCGACCAACCGCTCGTCACCGGTCTCGTAGCCCCAGACGCGGCTGAGCAGCTGCTGGCGGGACAGCACCTTGCCGGCGTGCTCGGCCAGCTCGCAGAGGAGCCGGAACTCGGTCCGGGTCACCGGCACCGGCCGGCCGGACCGTCGCACCTCGCCGGCCTCGGCGCTGATCTCCAGGTCGCCGAAGAACTGCGCGGGCGCGGGGCCGGCAACGGTCCGGGCCCGGCGGCGCAGGGCCCGCAACCGGGCCGAGAGCTCCTTGATCGCGACCGGCTTGACCACGTAGTCGTCCGCCCCGGCCTCCAGCGCGGCGACGATGTCGTGGGTGTCGTCACGGGCGCTGATCACCACGACCGGAACGTCGTCGTCGCGACGTAGCTGCCGGATACCGGTGAAACCGTCCATGCCGGGCAGCATCAGGTCCATCAGCACGTAGTCGGCCGGGTTCTCCCGCTGCCGGCGCAACCCGTCCTCGGCGGTCGCCGCGCCGTAGGCCTCGTAGCCCTCCTCCTCCAGGGCGAGCTGCAGCGCGAGCCGGATGCGGTCGTCGTCCTCGATCACCAGTACGGCCGTCATATGGGCATCATGACCGGCAGGCCGCGGGTCGCCCAATCGCGCCGGCCGTTCGCGGTTTTTGTCACCGAACCGTCATACAACCGTCCGGCGACCTCCAAGGTCGCTGACCAGAGTGGGAGCCGAACCGGAATCCCGTCACGGAAGCGACCAGATGACCAGCACCCTGCCGTCCGCCCCGCCGGAGTCCACCGTGCCGCACGTCCGGGTGGAGATCACCGACGAGCTGGACCTCGCCGGGCTGTCCGAGGTCGCGCACGTCCTGGACCGCGTCCTGGCGCTACGGCCCCGGCAGGTGACCATCGACCTCGCGCAGTGCCGGCACGTGGACGCCGCCGCGATCGCGCTGCTGCTGGACGTGCACCGCCGCCTGGCCCGACGGGACGCGGTCCTGAGCCTGGGCAATCCGCACCCCCGGATCCGGCGGATCCTGGCCACCGCCGGTCTGGGCGCGTCGGTACCCGTCGTCGACACGCCCCGCCCGGCCGCCCGCGGCCGCGCCCGGGTCCCGTCCACGCGACGCTGAGGAGGAGTGGTGACCGGCAGCACGCTCGTCGGAGCGCTCGTCGTGGGCCTCGCCGTCGGTGCGGTGGGACGACTCGTCCTGCCGGGGCGCAAGGCCGTCCCGGTCTGGTTGACCCTCGCGCTCGGCGTGGCCGCGGCGCTGCTCGGCGCGATCGTGGTCGGGCTGGTCGACCGGCGTCCGGGAGGCTCCCCGCTGCTGCCCCTGGTGGTGCAGACCGGGTTCGCCGCCGTCGCGGTCGTGCTGGCGGTGGTCGCCGCCGGCCGGCAGACGTCGTCCGACCCGGCCGCCCGGCGGAAGGAGGAGGTGTGACGGTCGTACCGGCGGAACACCTGATGATGCTCATCTGCGACGGCTGCGGTGACAGCGTCACCGGCACGGGCGCCACGCTGCCCGACGCCGAGGTCGTGTGGACGCTGGTCTTCGAGCACGACTGGGTCGGCTCGCCCTTCGCCTCCGGGCCACACCACTGCCCCCGGTGCAGCGCCCGGGCGGCGGTCGCCGACGACGGCCTGGGCCTCGACGACGTGGAGGCGGTGGCCGGGCCGCGGCCCACCCCCGACGCCGACGCCGCCGAGGCGGTACGCCGGGCGCTGGCCGACCGGTCGATCCGGGCCGACCGGGAGCTGGTCGACCTCGCCGGGCTGGAGGTGATCGACTCCGCCGGGCTGGGTCTGCTGGTCCGGGCACACCAGGAGGCCCGGCGGGACGGTCGACGGTTGTGCCTGGTGGCGCCGTCCCGGTTCGTGCTCACCGTGTTGCACACCATGCGGCTCGACGGCGTCTTCGCCGTCGTCGACGACCACGCCCCGGCGTCGGGCGTCGCGCCCGCCCCCCGGTCCTGACCGAGCAGAAGGAGCCCCTCCCCGTGATGATGCCCTGGCCGTACCCGGACTTTCCGTTCACCGGCGGCGGGCCCGAGCCCGACGGCGCGGACGTGGCGCTCGCGTCGCTGGTCGCGCAGCGCCTGAGCACCGACTGGACCACCCGGCGCCAGCAGATCACGGTCACCGTGCAGAACCGGGTGGTCATCCTCGCCGGAATGGTCGCCGACCCGGAGACCCGTCGCGTCGCCGCCGAGCTGGCCTGGGACGTACCGGGCGTGTTCGACGTCTGCAACGCGCTGCGGCTCTACGGCGGCCGGCGCGCCCGGCGCTGACCCCGCCGCGACGCCCCGGCGGTTGCACGCATCGGCATCCGCCTCTACCCTCTGCGTGGGAGCGCTCCCCCGGGCACCGCGTCGACCTTCCGGGCAGGTTCACGTCGGGCACCCTCCGATCACCACCCACCAGATGGGACCTTCCCGCATGTTCTCCATCCCCCGGCCGTCCCGGCGGCACCTGTTCGTCGGCGCCGCCGTCGGCGCGCTCGCCCTGGCGGCGACCGCCGTCCTGCCGTCGACGAACGCGATGGCGGCGACCGGCTGCGCCGTCACCTACACCACCAACTCCTGGCAGGGCGGCTTCACCGCCACCGTGACGGTCAAGAACCTCGGTGACCCGGTGAACGGCTGGACCCTGGGCTTCACCTTCCCGGACGGCGGCCAGCGCGTGGTGCAGGGCTGGTCGGCCACCTGGCAACAGAGCGGGTCCGCGGTCACCGGGCGCAGCCTGGACTACAACGGCGCGCTCGGCACCGGGGCCAGCACGACCGTCGGCTTCAACGGGTCCTGGACCGGGTCGAACCCGAGCCCGACCTCGTTCACGCTCAACGGCACGGCCTGCACCGGCGGCACCGGCACCCCGCCGCCGAGCACACCGCCCCCGACCACTCCCCCGCCCACCACCGCGCCGCCGACGACCCCGCCGCCCACCGGCAGCACGCCGGTCGCGATCAACGGTCAGCTGCGGGTCTGCGGGGTCAACCTCTGCAACCAGTACGGCCGGCCGATCCAGTTGCGCGGCATGAGCACGCACGGGTTGCAGTGGTTCGCCAACTGCTACCCCGACGCCTCGCTCGACGCGCTGGCGAACGACTGGCAGGCCGACCTGCTGCGCATCTCGATGTACGTGCAGGAGCAGGGCTACGAGACCAACCCGACCGGGTTCACCAACCAGGTCAACTCGCTGGTGGACAAGGCCGAGGCGCGGGGCATGTACGCGTTGATCGACTTCCACACGCTGACCCCCGGCGACCCGATGTACAACCTGGAGCGGGCGAAGACCTTCTTCGCCACCGTGTCGGCGCGCAACGCGGCCAAGAAGAACGTGATCTACGAGATCACCAACGAGCCGAACGGCGTGAGCTGGTCGACCATCCGCACCTACGCCGAGCAGGTCATCCCGGTGATCCGGGCCAACGACCCGGACGCCGTGATCATCGTCGGCACCCGGGGCTGGTCCTCGCTGGGCGTCTCCGAGGGCGGCAACTCCGACGAGATCGTCAACAACCCGGTGCGGGCGCAGAACATCATGTACACGTTCCACTTCTACGCCGCCTCGCACCGGGACAACTACCGCAACGAGGTCGAGCGGGCCGCCGCCCGGCTGCCGCTGTTCGTCACCGAGTTCGGCACGGTCACCTACACCGGTGACGGCGCGGTGGACACGGCCAGCAGCAACGCGTGGCTGGACCTGCTGGATCGGCTGAAGATCAGCTACGCCAACTGGACGTACTCGGACGCGCCCGAGGGCAGCGCGGCGCTGCGGCCGGGCACCTGCGCGGCGGGCACCTTCACCGGCACCTCGGTGCTCACCGAGTCCGGCGCGTTCATGCGCAACCGGATCCGCACCCCCGACAGCTTCCCCACCTCCTGACCGGGCGGCCGGCGGCGGTCCATCCCCTTCGGGCCGCCGCCGGTCAGCCCTCGATCAGCCCGGACCGGCGCCACAGCAGACGTCCCGGGCCGGCGATCAGCCCCAGCTCGGTGAGGTGCTCGGCGATCCGCTGGGCGGACCACCGCAGGGTGGCCTGCCAGTGCGGGTTCGCGCGGGCCGCGGCCAGGCCGACCGCCGGCGCGATGCCGACCGCCGCGTACGCCCGCGGGTTCACCAGGCGTCGGGTGATCGAGTACGCCGCCCGGCCGATCACCAGGCGCGCGTAGCCGAGCGCCACCGGGCCGGCCGCCTCCACCTGGCGGCCCAGCTCGTCGCGGGCGAAGCGTACGTGCCGGGCCTCCTCCACCACGTGGATCCGGGAGACCATCCGGATCAGCGGCTGCAACGACTCGTCGGCCATGATCTCCCGCTGGAACGAGTCGAGGATCTCCTCGGCGATGAGGATGGCGGCGTACATCTGCGGGCCGGTCGCGGTGGCCTTGAGCCAGCGGCCGAGCAGGTGGTCGACCGGGGCGGCCCGGTAGACCGGGGTGCCGATCGCCTCGATGAGCCGACCGAACATGATGGAGTGCCGGCACTCGTCGGCGACCTCGGTGAGCGCGTACTGGGCGTGCCGGCTGGTCGGATCGGCGTCGTAGTAGTGCCGGATCAGCATCTGCATGAGGATCGTCTCGAACCACAGCCCGGCGCTGGCGGCGCTGGCCACCTCGTGCTTGGTCAGCTCGACGCGCTGCTCCTCGGTCAGGTCGTCCCACAGCGGGGTGCCGTAGAGGCTGCTGCGCCGCGGCGGCAGCCAGTAGGCCCCGGGCACCGGCGGCGCCGACCAGTCGAGGTCGACGAGGGGGTCGTAGCTGGTCCGCACCGAGGCGGTGAGCAGGCGGTCGGCGACCGCCTCCCGCGGGAATCCGGCCGACGTCCGCTCCATGACCCCTCCAGGTTGACGTAACTTCGAGTAACTGTTACGAGTGGTAGCATGCGACGCACCTCCACCGATGTCAATGGCTCCGGCGCCCCGCCGGCGCCGCCCCCGCCCCGGTCCGGCGGCCGGCGCGACCGCTGGGCCGACCACCGCGAGCAGCGACGCCAGGAACTGGTCGCCGCCGCCGTGCAGGCGTTGCTGCGGCACGGCCCCGGCGTCGACATGGACCAGGTGGCGGCCACCGCCGGAGTCAGCAAACCGGTGCTCTACCGCTACTTCGCCGACAAGGCGCAGCTCTGGCTGGCGGTCGGCGAGGTGGTCGCGGCGCGGGTCGTGGACGCCATCGCGCCCGCGGTGGAGCAGGTACGCGAGGAGCGGGCCCTGGTCGAGGCGACCATCGACGCGTACCTGAGCGTCATCGAGTCCGAACCGACGCTCTACCGGTTCCTGGTGCACGAGTCCGGCCTCCCCGGCCTCCAGCAGGTGGTCAGCGGCACCAGCCGGCAGGTCGCCACCGGGCTGGCCCGGGTGATCGGCGACCGGCTGCGCGCGCTCGGCCTCGACGCCGGCCCGGCCGAACCGTGGGCGTACGGGCTGGTCGGGTTCGTCCAGGCGGTCGGCGACTGGTGGACCACGCACGGCCAGCCGATCCGCCGGGCCGCGCTCACCGACTACCTGACCACCCTGCTGTGGAGCGGCATCGAGGGGGTCCGACGCGGGGCGGACCTGCCGCCGGAGCTGACCCGCGCGCACGAGCGGATCGACAGGTGAGCTGGCAGGGCCGCGCCGAGATCGCCGGCACCCCGGTCCGGCTGCACGCCGGCGGCCGGTGGGAACCCGTCGACGGCCGCTACCACTGGGCCGGGCGCACCGACCCGGAGCCGCGCCTGGTGCGGCTGCTGCGCTCCGGCCGGCGGGACGTGGAGGTCCGCGTCGGCGACCGGGTCACCCGGGCCCGGCTGACCGAGGTGGACCCGTGGGGCGGCGTCCGGGTCACCGGGGTCGGCGCTGCCCCCTGGCCGGCGGAGGAGGACTGAGCCGCACGTACCGTGGGGGGATGACGCCGACCGCCACCGTGCTGCTGGTCTTCGGTCGCGGGGTGGTGGCCGACGACGACGGCTACCGGCTCACCGCCGAGAGCGCCGCGCGCACCGACGCCGCCGTGGCGTACGTCCGCGCGCACGCCGCCGCGTTCCGCCGCGACCCCGCCGCGCGGGTGGTGTTCACCGGCGGCTGGCCGCACGGGCCGGCCGGCGCGCCGGGCCCGCCGGACGGCTTCCGGGAGGGCGAGCTGATGCGCGCGCTCGCCCGCGACGCCGGTCTCGACGCGTACGTCCGGTCGGCCGTGGAGACCCGGTCCCGGACCACGTTGCAGAACCTGGCGCACGCCGTGCAGGACGGGCTGCTCGATCCGGCCGAGTTCGGCGTGGACCGTCCACTCGGGTTGGTCACCCATCCCTGGCACCTGCCCCGCGTCCGGCTGCTCGCCGGGCGTGCGCTCGGGCTGTCCGGCCCGGCGCTGCGGGACGTGCCGGTGACCGGGCCGGATCCGGTGCCGGCGCGACGGGAGCGGGCCGCCCGGGTCGCGTGCCGGCTCGGCTATCTCGGCCTGCGTACCCCGGAGGCGCTGCTGCGCCGCGAGCGCGGACTGACCCGGGCGGTCCGGCTGCTCGGCGGGCGGGGATTCGTCGGCCGACGGCCGGGGTAGAACGCTCGTCGATCGACCCGGCGGACGTGCCGACGGGCGAGTCCCCGGGAGGTTCCGTGATCGCGCTCGTGCCGGTGTACCGACCGGGTGACCGTCTGCCGCCGCTCGTCGCCGACCTGGTCGCGGCGCTGCCCGGGGCCTCCGTGCTGGTCGTCGACGACGGCAGCGGCCCGACCGCCGCCGCGGTGCTCGCCGAGGCCCGCGCCCGGGGCGCGACGGTGCTGCGGCGCCGGGTCAACCGGGGCAAGGGCGTGGTGCTGCGCACCGGCTTCCGGTACGCCCTGACCGACCGTCCCGGGCACGACGTGGTGTGTGTGGACGCCGACGGTCAGCACCGGGTGGACGACGTGGTCCGGGTGACCGACCGGATGCGCGCCACCGGGGCGGCGACCCTCGGCGTACGCCGGTTCGACGGCGAGGTCCCGGCCCGCAGCCGGTTCGGCAACGCGACCACCCGGGCGGCGTTCCGGCTGGCCACCGGCCGGGACGTGCGGGACACCCAGACCGGGCTGCGCGCCTATCCGGCGGGAATGCTCGGCTGGCTCGGCACCGTCCCCGGCGACCGCTTCGAGTACGAGATGAACGTGCTGCTGCACGCCGTGCGGGACGGGCTGCCGATCGAGCAGGTCGACATCGCCACCCGGTACCACGCCGGCAACTCGGGCTCGCACTTCTCCGCGCTCGCCGACTCGGTGCGGATCTACCGGCCGCTGGTCGGCTTCGCCGCCGCCCGCCTGCTCTCCCCCACGCCGCCGCAGCCGCACCCTCCGGTGGAGGGCGTCACGCCCGCGCGTCCCACACCGGTGACTCGAACCCCCTGACCACCGGGGCTCAGCCCTGCCGGGCCTTCTGCCGCCGGTCGGCCTTGTTGATCACGAACAGCTTGCCGCGGCGGCGGACCACTATCGAGTTGGCCTTGCGCTTCAACGCGCGCAGCGAGCTCCGGACCTTCATCTGCGCCCCTCCCGTTCCCGCGGTGTCTCCTGCGGCGCGGGTACCCGCCGGGGTGGCGGTCATGCCCCGGAGGCGGCCGGCACGTGCGGCCGGCCGCCCCCGGGCTCCGGTCAGGGGTAGCTGACCACGTTCACCGGCACGGTGTTCGTGCCCTGTGCGGTGCCGCCGGTGTCGTTGATGACGTGGGTGATCGACCCGTTCCCGCCCAGCGAGACGGTGAACAGGTCGTGGAACCGGACGCCCGACCGGGTGGGGGCCTCGAAGGAGTGGTAGGCCGCGATGGTGGGGTCGACGTTGAAGTAGCAGTAGCTGCCCATGCCCCATCCCTCGAACGTGGTGACCGCGTCGGCGACCTTGAACGCGGCGTAGCCCACCCGGGAGCCGTTCATCCAGGAGGCCGCGTTCGGCGGGTCGTACGGCAACTCGTTCTGGAAGAAGATCGTCCGCCCGTTGTCGCCGTTCCAGATCACCTCGTACTTCTGGTAGTGCTCGACGAAGAGCCCGAGCGCGGTGACGTTGTCGCCGTTGACGATCAGGCCGGTGTCGGCGGTGTTGACGGTCCAGCCGATGCCGGTGCCGTGGTCGCCCCGCCAGGCCCAAATGTGGTCGATCAGCGCGTCGTCCTGGTTGACCACCAGGCTGGTGGTGGCCTTGCCGGCGTGGGCGCCGCCGATGCGGAAGAAGACGTCCTGGATCGAGGTGGGGTTGGTGGCGTGGCTGGCGGTCGACCCGGCCGGGCCGACCTGGAGCAGCACCGGCGAGTTCACCGCGCCGGCGTCGAAGAGCAGCCCGGCGAGGCGGACGCCGTCGACGTCGGCGACCGTCATCGGCACCACGCCGTTCTGCGGCACCAGCGTCGGGTAGCCGATGCCGAGCACCACGGTGCCGGCCCGGTTGACCGCGATGGTCTGGTCGACGGCGTAGACGCCGGGGGTGAAGAGCAGGTTCAGGCCCTGGGTCAGGGCGGCGTTGATGGTGGCCGCCGAGTCGCCGGGCTTGGCCACGTAGAACTGGCTCAGCGGGATCGACGTGCCCGGGGTGGCGCCACCGAGCCAGGACGCCCCGCTGGCGTTGGTCCGGGTGGAGGGCACGAAGACCTGGTAGGTGCCGCTCCCGTCGAGGTAGAGGTAGGGCACGTCGCGGCTGACCGGGGTCTGCGCCAGCGTGGTGTACGGCGGGTTCGGGAAGCTGGTCGCGGGCGCGCCGACCACCCCGGAGTTGGTCACGTTCCACACCGCGTTGAGGTAGCCGCCCACGTTGCTGTCCCGGGTGTACCACTGCTGCTGCGAGTACGGCTGCACCACGCCGGTCACCCGGCTGTCCGCGATGTAGCCGCCGCTGGCCCAGCCGTAGCCGTTCGGGGCCAGGTTCAGGTCGCCCTGGATGTCCATCCGACGGAACGGCGCGGCCTGCGACACCGCCCAGCGGGTGAACCCGGCCGACGGGAAGACCTGCATGTTCGACGCCGAGCGCCAGAAGTTCTGGGTGGCGTTGCCGCTGAACCAACCGGCGTCCACCGTGATGTCACCGTGGATCCGCACGTCGCCGGGGTTCCGGCCGAGCCCCATGATCGAGGTGTAGAAGCCGATCTGCGCGTTGATCCCGGAGTAGTCGCCCGGCTTGAACATCAGCGCGTACCGCTGGGTGCCGAACTGGTTGGACTCCTGGGTGCGGAAGACGGAGTCGAGTTGGGCCTGGATGCTGGCGGCCGACATCGACGGGTCGAACGTGATGACGTTGGGTCCGAGCGACCCGCCGCCCGGCACGGTGCCGCCGCCGGTGGTGTGCACGGTGAACTCCCACAGTGAGTAGCCCCAGCCGGTGGCCCGGGCGGTCCCGTGGACGCGGATGTAGCGACCGGAGCCGTTGACCGTCAGGGCGTCGGTGCCGCCGTCGCCGCTGGTGGTGCTGTAGACGGAGGTCCAGGTGGCCCCGTCGGTCGAGGTCTGGATCTGGTACGCGCGCCCGTAGGCCGCCTCCCAGCTCAGCACCACCCGGCAGACGGTACGGACGCTGCCCAGGTCGACCTGGAGCCACTGCGGGTCGGCGGCGGCGCTGGCCCAGCGGGTGCCCGGGTTGCCGTCGACCGCCGCACCGGCGGGGGTGCCGGCGTTCTCGGTCGAGGAGGCGGTGGCGGGCCGGCCCTGGGCCGCGTTCGTCGCGGTGTCGCAGCCGCTGCCGCCGCCGGTGCTGCCGTAGACCTGGAACTCCCAGAGCGAGTAGCCGTAGCCGGTGGCGCGGGCGGTGCCGTACACCCGCACGTAGCGGCCGGTGCCGCTGACGGTCAGGTCGTCGGTGCCACCGTCACCGGTGGTCGTGCTGAACACGGTGGTCCAGGTGGCGCCGTCGGTGGAGGTCTGCACCTGGTACGCCCGCGCGTAGGCACCCTCCCAGGCCAGGCTGACCCGGGAGACGGTGGCGGTCGCGCCGAGGTCGACCTGGATCCACTGGGGATCGGCGAACGCGCTGGACCAGCGGGTGCCGGAGTTGCCGTCGGTGGCGTTGGACGCCGGGGTGCCGGCGTTCTCGGTCGAGGAGGCGGTGGTGGGCCGCCCCTGCGACAGCAGCGGGTCGGCGGCGCGGGCCGGACCGGGCGGGCCGACCAGCGCCACGGCGGCGAGCAGGGCGGTCAGCGCGGCGAGGGTCCGCCGGGCGGACCGACGGGGTGGGGACAGCAGGAGTCGTACGGGTGACATGGGCATCTCCGGGACGGGTGGAGTGCGGGGGCGGGGGCGGCGGTTCCGGTGCGGCGGACGGGTTCCGGCCGGATGACCGGTGCCCGTCCGTGCGGTGGACCATCCCCGCGCGCAGTGGCGCATGTCAATTCCCGGACGCCCTGTCGACTCCTTTTTTCGCGCCTTGTGAAAAGTCCGGAACAAAGCCTCGGGCCATGATCGGATCTGGTGCGCCGGGGTGGCGGCATCGCTGCGGCGCGACGCCGCCACCCCGGCCGGTGGCCCCGGGTCAGCGGGTTCAGGCCACGGCGCAGGGGCTGCCGTTGAGCGTGAATGCGGCCGGACTACCGGTGTTGCCGGTGTGGGTGGCCTGGAAACCGATGGTCACCGAGCCGCCCGGCGCGACGGCGCCGTTGTAGGAGACGTTGCGGGCGGTCACCGTCCCGCTGGTCGGCGCGTACGTGGCGTTCCAGCCACCGGTGATCGTCTGCCCGCCCGGCAGGGTGAAGGCGAGACTCCAGCCGTTGACCGGCGAGGTGGCGGTGTTCGTGATCGTCACGGACGCGGTCAGCCCGGTGTTCCAGGCGTTCACCACGTACCCGACCCGGCACGCGCCCGACGGCGGCGGCGTCGTCGGCGGGGCCGTGGTCGGCGGCGGCGTGGTCGGCGGCGGCGTGGTGGGCGGGGCGCTGGTCGGCGGCGTGGTCGTCGGCGGCGTGGTGCTGTCCAGGCCGAAGAAGCGGACCGCCTGGGCCGCGTCGACCGGCAGGTTGTGCGAGACGCCCTGCATGCTGATCGCCTCGACGGTCGCGGTGCCGCCGGTGCCGCCGTAGCGGGTGCGCGTCCAGCCCGGCTGCGGACTGTCCGTGTACGCGGGCGTCTGGCTCAGCCCGTTGACGTTGGTCCACTGGTCGATCTCCTCGCCGAAGTTCGGGTAGCGGAGCGTCTCGTCGTTGGTGCCGTGCCAGAGCTGCATCCGCGGGCGCGGGCCGGAGTACCCGGGATAGGCGTTGCGCACCAGGTCGCCCCACTGCTGCGGGGTCTTCAGGACCTGCCCGTTGGCGCACTCGCTGTTCCACTCGGAGCCGTTGGTGGTGGCGAAGCAGCCGAACGGCACCCCGGCGAAGGCCGCGCCGGCGCGGAACACGTCCGGGTAGACGCCGAGCAGCACGTTGGTCATCATCGCCCCGGACGAGGTGCCGGTGGTGAAGATCCGCTCCGGATCGACCGGGTACCGCTGCCGCACGTAGTCCACCATGGACTTGATGCCCACCGGGTCGCTCCCGCCGTCGCGGCGCAGCGCCTGCGGCGAGGAGACGTCGAAGCACTTGCTGCTGCGGGTGACCGACGGGTAGACGACGACGTAGCCGTACCGGTCGGCGAGCGCCGCGAACTGGGTGCCGGAGTACATGGCCGGTCCGCTGCCGGTGCAGTAGTGGTTGACCACGAGCAGCCCCGGCCGGGCCGCGACGGTGTTCGGGACGTACAGGTACATCCGCAGGTTGCTCGGGTTGGCGCCGAAGTTCGTCACCTCGGTCAGCGACGCGGCTGCGGCCGGGCTCGGGGCGGCCAGCGCCGCCACGGCGGCGAGTCCGGCCGCGGCCAGGGCCGCGCCGAGCAGTCGGAGTCTGCTCCTTATGGACAGCATGGGTTCTCCTCGGTGGTGGGGACACCGCGCGGTGGCGCGTCGCGGCGTGGTCGCCGACGAGGCGCCTGCGAAGGGCGGCCCGGACCCTCGGAGACGAGATAGACGGTCGCGGATCGATGCGACCGAGTCGGAGTCTAGGCCCCCGGCCCGGAGTCGACAACCGGCGGCCGGTCCGGCAGCACCGCCGCGGCCACCCGGCGGGCCCGGCCCGGGCGGGTGAGCACGTCGACGTTGTCGAGGTACTGGTCCACCGCGCCCAGCGGCGGCCGGTCGCGCAGGTGCGGGTCGGTGATCGCGGCGCGCAGCGCCTCGGTGAACCGCCCGGCGTCGAGCACCAGGAAGGGCCGGTCGTGGAACGGCCGTGCGGTCGGCTCCACGGGCGCGGTGAGGCCGGTGCCGTTGGTCCAGCCGGCCACCGTCTCCAGCGCGCGGAGCAGCCCGGACTGTCGGGCCGGCCAGTCGCCCGGCCCGAGCGCGGTGGTCAGCGCGTCCACCACCGGCGGCGCCGCCGGCAGCGCGGCGAAGACCGTGCCGAGCCACTTCGCGTACGGGGGCCAGCGGCGGTGCGTCAGCAGGCCCAGTCGCATCAGGTCCCGGGCCAGCCCGGCGGCCACCACCCGGCTGCCCAGGTCGTCACCGACCTCGGCGCAGCGGCCGGCCAGGTGCTCGGCCTGCGCCACCCGCTGCCAGCACGCCGCCAGGACGTGCCGCCAGACGTCGTCCGGATACCAGGCCAGCCGCGCCCGGACGGCGGTGAGCGCGCCGTCCAACCCGTCGTGGAACACCGCCCCGCCGGTCAGCTCCGCCAGCCGCTGGGTGGGCGTCGCCAGCCAGTCCGCCGCCGTCAGACCGGCGCGCGGGTCGACGCCCAGCCGGTCGCGCAGCCACGCGCCCAGCTCGTCGACGCTCACACCGTGCCGGTCGCCGTCGGCCCGGACCGTGCCGATCCGGACCGTCGGCCCGCCGGCGAACCGGGTCGGCCAGCCGAGGAACCGCGCCGGCAGCTCCGCGTCGAGCACCGCCCGCACCGTCGCCGCGTCCGGCGCGACGGCGACGAAGATCTGGGTACGCGGACCCCAGTCGTGGTCGGTGGAGCGCGCCGTGTCGAGGCCGAGCAGCTCGGAACCGCCGTCGAGCAGCCCGGCGGAGTAGCGCAGGCCGGGCAGCCGCCGGGCCAGCAGCGGGGCCACCACCTCGTCGTGGAACCGGCGGGCCAGGGTCAGACCGGGTACGAAGCTCACCCCGTCAGTCTGCGCACCCCGGACCGCCCGCGCCCCCGGGTTTCCCGGCGCCGTGCCGGCCTCCCCCATCTCGTCGGAGGGCTGTGCCACGCTGGTCGGCGTGGCACACCGACCCCCGATCCTCCTGATCGACTCCCCCAGCCTCTACTTCCGCGCCTACTTCGGCATCCCCGAGTCGGCGGCGAAGACGGACGACGGCCAGCCGGTCAACGCCGTGCGCGGCTTCCTCGACATGCTCGCCCAGCTGGTGCGCACCCGGCGGCCCGACCGGATGGTCTGCGCGCTCGACCACGACTGGCGGCCGGCGTGGCGGGTGGAGCTGCTGCCGTCGTACAAGGCGCACCGGGTCGCGCCCGAGGGCGGCGAGGTCGTGCCGGACACGCTCTCCCCGCAGGTCCCGATGATCCTGGAGGTCCTGGACGCGCTCGGCATCCCCGCCGTGGGCGCCGACGGCTACGAGGCCGACGACGTGCTCGGCACGCTGTCGGTGACCCAGCCCGGCCCGGCCGAGGTGGTCTCCGGCGACCGCGACCTGTTCCAGCTCGTCGACGACGACCGGCAGGTGCGCCTGCTCTACGTCGGCCGAGGCGTGGCCAAGCTCGACGACTGCGACGACGCGGCTGTCCGGGGGCGCTACGGCGTGCCCGCCGACCGGTACGCCGACTTCGCCGCCCTGCGCGGCGACCCGAGCGACGGCCTGCCCGGGGTGCCCGGCGTGGGCGAGAAGACCGCCGCCCGGCTGATCGACCGCTACGGCGGGCTCGACGGCATCCTGGCCGCGCTGGACGACCCCGGGTCCGGCTTCGCGCCCGGGCTGCGCGGCAAGCTCGACGCCGCCCGCGACTACCTGGCCGTGGCGCCCACGGTGGTGCGGGTCGCCACCGACGTGCCGCTGCCCGAGCTGAGCCCGGCGCTGCCGACGTCCCCGGCGGATCCGGACCGGCTGCTCGACCTGGCGCAGCGGTGGAACCTGGCCGGCTCCTGCCGCCGGCTGGTCGACGCCCTTGCCGCCCCTCGCACCTGACCGGCCGAGCCGCGCCGCAGGCTGATCGCCTCCACCTCGGCGGAGTGGCGGCATCCGCGGCCACCAGACCCCGCCACCTCCCCGACCTGGTGTCGATCATGGCCCAGGATAAGGCCCGGGAAGTGTGACCGGTCGTGATCAGTTGATCACGAACGGCGGTCGGTGCTCCGGCGCGACGGGAACGGGGCGCCGGGCTGGGCCAAGGTGGAGCGGCCGCGCAGGCCCACCGGGTCCGGCGCCGGTTCGGCCGGGGCCGCCGACGGCGCGCCGTCGAGCCGCGCGGCCACGTACGCGGCGCCGGCCCGGTCGTCGTCGGAGGGCGCCGCGAGCAGCGCGTAGACCAGCCCGACCACCCCGAAGACCACGGCGAGCACGATCGGCACCAGCAGGCCGCTCACCTCGGTGCCGGTGGCCGCGCCGCGCCCCTCGTGCAGGTGCACCGACAGCGCGCTCATGCCGGTGAAGTGCATGCCGTTGACCGCGATGCCCATGACCAGCGCGGAGGCGATGATGGCGAGCGCCCGCCGGACGGTCATCGCCAGCCACAGCGCCACGGTGGCGGCCACCAGCGCGATGACGACGGACAGCGCCACCCGCAGCGGGTCGTAGGCGAGCGAGCCGTCCAGCCGCATGGCGGCCATCCCGGTGTAGTGCATGGCGGCCACGCCGGCGCCGGTGAAGAACCCGCCGGCGAGCAGCCGCAGACCGGTGAGCCGGCCGGTGCCCACGATGGCCAGGCCGATGCCGACGGCGGCCACCGCGATGGCCGTGCTGGCGGCGGTCAGCGGCACGTCGTAGCGGATCCGGGTACCGCCGACGGCGAAGCCGAGCATCGCCATGAAGTGCATCGCCCAGATGGCCGTGCCGCCCAGGGCCCAGGCCGCGAGCAGGCCCCACCACGCCCGCTGGCCGGCGCCGGTGGCGGTCCGGATCCGGCCGGCGCAGACCAGGCCGAGCGCCGAGCCGAGCACGGACAGCGCGTAGCTGAGCGCGGGCGTGATCCACCCGTACTCAAAGTGATTGATCTCGCCCACGGCGACCTTCCCCCCGATCTGCTACCGACGCGTAACCAGCGCGCCTCGGACATGATCGGACAGGCGTTGACCAGGCATGACACCGACCCCCCGAATGTTCGGGGGGTGGTGTCACAGTGACGGAACGATGCGTCGATTTCCCGCCGACGGTGACCGAAAGTGATTGTCAGGCCGAGGCGTGGTAGGCCAGGACACCCCGGTTGACGGCCGCGATGGCCTGCCGCGCGGTGGCCCGCAGCTCCGTCGAGGCGCCACCCGAGTCGGCCAGCTGGCCGAGCAGGTCGACCACCTGCCGCGCCCACCGGACGAAGTCGCCGGCCGGCATCTCGCCGTCGACCTGGTGCCCGCTGGCGAGCACCTTGGCCAGCGCCTCCCCGCGCGCCCAGCGGTAGATCGGCCAGGCGAAGCCCAGATCCGGCTCCCGGGTGACGGTCAGCCCACGCGCCGCCTCGTCCGCCTCGATGTCGCTCCACAGCTTGAGCGTCTCGTCGACCGCGTCGGCGACCGCGTTGCGCGGCAGCGAGGCCCGCTCGTCGACGTCCCGCCGGGCCTCGAAGACCACCACCGACACGGCGGCGGCCAACTCGGCCGGGGAGAGCCCGTCCCACACCCGGCGTCGCAGGCACTCGGCGACCAGCAGGTCCGCCTCGGTCCAGATCCGCGCCAGCATCCGGCCGGCGTCGGTGACCTCGCCGTCGGCGGCGAGGTAGCCGCGCGCGGTGAGCAGCGCGACGATCCGGTCGAACGTGCGGGCCAGCGAGCCGGTCCGCCCGGACACCCGCTGGCGCAGCTCGTCGGTGTCGCGCTCCAGCCGGCGGCGGCGCTCCGCCCAGCGGGCGTGTTCCTCCCGGTCCGGGCAGGCGTGGCAGGGGTGGGTGCGCAGCTCGACCCGGAGCTGGCCGAGCTGGTGGTCCTCCCCCACCGCCTGGCGGGATCGCCCGCCACGCCGGCCGGCGTGCCGGTCCAGCCCGGTGCCGCTGACCGCCGCGGCCAGGTCGCGCCGGGCGGCCGGGGAGCGGTGGTTGAAGTGCTTCGGCACCCGGATGCGGGTCAGCACCTCGGCCGGGGTGGTGAAGTCGCCGGGGCTGACCCGCCCGGCCCACCGGTCCTGGGTGAGCACCAGCGGGCGGGGCTCACCGAAGCCGCCGGTGGCCGGGTCGAGCACCACGGCCAGCCCGGCCCGGCGCCCGGACGGCACCCGGATCACGTCACCGACCCGCAGCCGCTCCAGCGAGGCCACGGCCGCCGCCTTGCGCTGGGTCTGCCCCTGCCGGGCGATGGCCCGCTCCCGGTCGGCGATCGCCACCCGCAGCGCGAAGTATTCGTCGAAGTCACCCTGGTGGCAGGCGGCGTCCGCGCCGTACGCCTCGATCGTCTCGGTGTTGCGCTGCACCTGCCGCGCCAGGCCGACCACCGACCGGTCCGCCTGGAACTGCGCGAACGAGGACTCCAGCAGCTCGCGGGCCGGCGCCGCGCCGACGCTGCCGACCAGGTTGACGGCCATGTTGTAGGACGGCCGGAAGCTGGAGCGCAGCGGGTAGGTGCGGGTGGACGCGAGCCCGGCCACGTGCCGGGGGTCGGTCTCCGGCGACCAGACCACCACCGCGTGCCCCTCGACGTCGATGCCCCGCCGACCGGCCCGGCCGGTGAGCTGGGTGTATTCGCCCGGGGTGAGGTCGACGTGGGCCTCGCCGTTGAACTTGACCAGCCGCTCCAGCACCACGCACCGGGCCGGCATGTTGATGCCCAGCGCGAGGGTCTCGGTGGCGAAGACCGCCTTGACCAGGCCGCGGACGAACAGCTCCTCGACGACCTCCTTGAACGCCGGGAGCATGCCGGCGTGGTGGGCGGCCAGGCCGCGCTCCAACCCGTCGAGCCACTCCCAGTAGCCCAGCACGGACAGGTCCTCGCCGGGGATGGCGGTGACCCGCGACTCCACCACCCGGCGGATCTCCGCGCGCTCCTCCGGCGAGGTCAGCCGCAGCCCGGCGGCGAGGCACTGCTGCACGGCGGCGTCGCAGCCGGCCCGGCTGAAGATGAACAGGATCGCCGGCAGCAGCCCCTCCCGGTCGAGCCGGTCGACGATGTCCGGGCGCATCGGGCCGCGCCAGCGCGGGCCACGCCGGCCGCCGCCCGGGCCGGCGCTGCGGCCCTCGCCCAGCTCCAGCCGGCGCATCGTGTCGCGGGTGTAGCGCAGCAGCTCGGGGTGGACGTCGTGCTTGCGGGCCGCGTCCGCGTCGTGGAACAGGTCGAACATCCGCTTGCCGACGAGCATGTGCTGCCACAGCGGCACCGGGCGGTGCTCGGAGACCACCACGGCGGTCTCGCCGCGCACGGTGACCAGCCAGTCGGCGAACTCCTCGGCGTTGGAGACGGTCGCCGACAGCGAGACCAGCGTGACCGACTCCGGCAGGTGGATGATCACCTCTTCCCAGACCCCGCCGCGGAACCGGTCGGCGAGGTAGTGGACCTCGTCCATCACCACGTAGGCCAGGCCGTCGAGCGTGGCCGAGCCGGCGTAGAGCATGTTGCGCAGCACCTCGGTGGTCATCACCACCACGGGCGCGTCGCCGTTGATCGCGTTGTCACCGGTGAGCAGGCCGACGTGCTCGGCGCCGTAGCGGTCGACCAGGTCGTGGTACTTCTGGTTGGACAGGGCCTTGATCGGGGTGGTGTAGAAGCACTTGCGCCGGGTGGCCGGCGCGTCGCCGCCCGCCGGCGCGCCGGGCGCGCCGCGCAGCGCCAGGTGCACCGCGAACTCCCCGACCACGGTCTTGCCCGCGCCGGTCGGCGCGCAGACCAGCACCCCGCTGCCCCGTTCCAGGGCCTCGCACGCCTCACGCTGGAAGTCGTCGAGATCGAACCCGAGGTCACGGGCGAATTCGTCCAGGGCCGGGAAGGCGGAGGCCTGCGCGGCCCGGCGGCGCGCCGCGGCGTACCGCTCGGCGGGGCTCGACATGAACCCAAGATTAATCGGTGCCGCCGACGACCACCGGTCAAGGCCGTCCGGCAGGACGGTCGGGGCGGGTCGGTAGGGTGCACGACGTGCCGGACCGTACCGAACTGCCCCACGCCTCGAGCGGCGCCGACGACGCCGTCCGCCCGAGCCCGTCCCGCCGGCCCGTGGAGGCGGTGCTCTTCGACTTCCACGGCACCCTCGCCCAGGTGGAGGAGCCGCTGGCCTGGGTACGGGCCGCCGCGACCGCCTGCGGGGTCGAGCTGGACCGGATCCGGGCCACCTCGCTGGCCGACCGCCTGCTCACCGCCGGCCGCGCGGGCGGGCCGTTGCCGGCCCGGGTGCCGCCCCGGCTGGCCGAGCTGTGGGCCGACCGCGACCTCTACCCGCACGCCCACCGGGGCGCCTACACCGGGCTGGCCGAGACCGTCGACACCGGCATCGACGGGTTCGCCGACGCGCTCTACGAGCGGGTGCTCGTGCCCGAGGGCTGGGTGCCCTACCCGGACACCGGGCCGGTGCTCGGCGCGCTGCGGGCCGCCGGGGTGAAGGTGGCGGTGGTCAGCAACATCGGCTTCGACCTGCGCCCGCTCTTCGCCGCCTGGGACCTCGACGCCCTGGTCGACGCGTACGCGCTGTCGTACGAGGTGGGGCGCTGCAAGCCCGACCCGGGCATCTTCCTGCGCGCCTGCGGGATGCTCGGCGTCGACCCGGAACACACGCTGATGGTGGGTGACACGCCGGCCGACGCGGGCGCGGTGGCGGCCGGGTGCGGTGTGCTGGTGCTGCCGTGCGCCGACGCCGGCCGGCCGAACGGGTTGGGCGCGGTGCTCGACCTGGCCGGGGTCGGCTGACCGGGCGCCCCGGTTAGGGTCAGGGGCGTGACCGCCGACCGCCCCGTACCGTCGCGCGCGCCGGGCCGGCTCGGCGGAGTCGCGCTGGTGCTCGGCGGGGCGCTGTCCGTGCAGTTCGGCTCCGCGGTGGCCGCGCTGCTGTTCCCCCGTACCGGGGTGGCCGGTGCGGTCACGCTGCGGCTGACCCTCGGCGCGCTGCTGATGCTGGTGGTGTGCCGGCCCCGGCTCCGCGGGCACGGGCGCGGCGACTGGGCGGCGGTGATCGCGTTCGGCCTGGCGTTGGCCGGCATGAACTCGATCTTCTACCAGGCGATCGGGCGGATCCCGCTCGGTCCGGCCGTCACGCTGGAGGTGCTCGGCCCCCTGGCGCTGTCGGTGGTCGGCACGCGCCGGCTCGCCGCCTGGTGCTGGGCCGGGCTGGCGCTGGCCGGGGTGGCCCTGCTCGGGCAGGGCGGCTTCGACCGGCTGGACCCGCTCGGCGTTGCGCTGGCGCTGCTGGCGGGCACGATGTGGGCCGCGTACATCGTCTGCTCGGCCCGGGTCGGCGCGCGGTTCCCCCGGGCCGACGGGCTGGCCCTGGCCCTCGCGGTGGCCGCGCTGGTCACCCTGCCGATCGGGCTGGCCGACGCGGGCGGCCGGCTGTTCCACCCGGCGGTGCTGGGGCTCGGCGCCGGGCTGGCGCTGCTCGCCTCCGTGCTGCCGTACAGCCTGGAGCTGGCGGCGTTGCGGCGGCTGCCCACGGCGACGTTCGCGGTGCTGATGAGCCTCGGGCCGGCGATCGCTGCGCTGGCCGGGTGGCTGGTGCTCGGTCAGGCGCTGCACCCGGTCGAGGTGGTCGCCATCGGGCTGGTGGTCGCGGCGAGCGCCGGCGCGGTCCGGGCCGCCACGCCCCCGCCACCGCCACCGGTCACCCCGGCGCCGGCGGTCAGCGGAGCAGCCGCAGCGCCGACGGCACGGCGCTGACCGTCACCGGCAGGTCGAACGACCGTTCCCCGTCGACGTAGGTGGTGATGCCCTCGGCGGCCAGCTCCACGGTCCGCGCCCGGTACGCGCGCACCAGCGGGTGCGTCACGTGGGTGCCCTGGTAGATCCGCGGCTTCACCCGCATCAGGGTGCGCCGGTCGAAGCGCCCGCCCACCACCACGTCCAGCAGCCCGTCGGTCGGGTCGGCGTCCGGGCAGATCCGCATCCCGCCGCCGTAGCTGGCCGCGTTGCCGACCGCGACCAGCACCGCGTCCACCTCCTGCGGCACCCCGTCGAGGGTGAGCCGGTAGCGGCGCGGGCGCAGCCGGGCCAGCTCCACCAGGATCGCCAGGTCGTAGCGGCGGGGCCCGCGCGGCCAGCGCATCCGGTTGGCCCGCTCGTTGACGATCGCGTCGAAGCCGGCCGCGAGCACCGCGCCGTACCAGCGGTCGTCGCCGCCGGGGCGGGACAGCCGGGCCAGGTCGACCGGGCGGGACCGGCCGGCGGCCAGCGCGGCGGCGATCGTCTCGACCGCCGCGAGCGGGTCGGCCGGGAAGCCGGTCTCCACCGCGAAGTCGTTGCCGGTGCCCGCCGGGACCGGCCCGAACGGCACGGCCGTGCCGGCGACCGCCTGCACCGCGCGGTGCACCGTGCCGTCGCCGCCCACCGCCACCAGCGCCCCGGCGCCGCCGGCCACCGCGGCGTGGCACGCCGCCTCCGCCTCCACCGGGGTACGGGCGGTCAGCAGCTCCACCGGGCGGCCGGAGCCACCGAGGCGCTCCAGGATCCGGGGCAGCAGGCCCCGGTGCCGTCCCCGGCCGGCGGTCGGGTTGGCGAGCACGGCGACGGGGCCGGGCGGGACATGATCGTGCGCGGTCACGGCGAGCACCGTACGGCACGAGCCGCGCCCCTCACCAGGGGCGACGTCGCCACGGGGCCACGGTGCCGGCGGCGGTGCGCAATACTGCCCGCCATGCGACCACGCACGTTGATCGCCGTCCTCGCCCCGGTGGCGTTCGCCCCGCTCCTGCTGGCCGGCGGGCTCTGGTGGGCGCAGCGCCCGGTCGAGCCGGCCTGGCATGACAACGCCGTCGCCGACGCCACCGACGTCGTCGACCGGGTCGAGGCGAGGTTCGCCCGCGACCACCTCTACACGGCCGCGGAGTTCGTGCACGCCGCCGGGCAGGAACCGGCGGTCACCGTGCTGCAGGTGCGCGGCGAGACGCACTGGCAGACCGGGGTGACGCTGGTGCTGCGGGTGACCGGGCACGGCGCGGGGGTCAACGGGCGGGGCAAGACGGTCGAGGGCACCGAGACGGTCTGCTTCCGCCTGCGTCTGGGTCCCGAGCGGGACGACCGCGACGACGACATCGACTGCCCGGCCGGCAATCCGGTGCCCGTCCCGCAGGACCCGTCGCTGGACGGCGTCGACGACCGTCTCCGCCGGGCGCTCGGCAAGGCCGGCGGAGACGAGGCGGCGGTGCGCGCCGCCGTGGCCGGCCTGAAGCTCGACCCGGCCGTCCGGCAGGAGATCGCCGTCCGGGGAGGCACGGTCGGTGTCGCGTTGCGCGCGAGCCGGTACGACTGCCTGCTGGCCCGCGTCGACGCGACGGGCGCGCAGACCTGGCGGCCGTCGCACACCCAACTCGCCCCCGGCGAGTTGAGCTGCTCCGCCGGGCTGGCCCTGAGCAGTCAATTCGGCCGCCGCGAACGCTGACGGCGCCCGGCACGGGAAGGTGCCGGGCGCCGTCGGGGGCCGGTGCGTCAGGGCAGGTCGATCGGGCGCAGCACCCGGTCGACCGCGTGCGCGATCTGCTTGTTGCCCTTGTTGATGTCGTAGCGCACCACCCGCGCGTCGCGGTCGCTGGTGTCGGCGTCGACCAGGCGGACCTGCCGGCCGTACCAGCAGTGCTTCACGTCGACCTCGACGGAGGCGCCGAGCGCGGTCGCCAGCTCCGCGCCGTCGGCCTTCAGCGCCGCCTTCCGGTCGATCGTCGCGCCCGGCACCACGTGGTAGAGCAGCACGTCCTCCACGGTGTCCACGCCCAGGCCGGCGACCGCGTCGAAGGCCGCCTTCTCACCCGGCAGCTTCTTCGCGGCGGTGATGTCGCGGACCAGCTCGCGGAAGGCGTAGTCGTTCGGCACGAACGCGGTCAGCGCGACCGTGCCGTCGGTGAGCACCTTCACCGGCGAGTCCGGCTTGGCCTGCAGCACCGTCAGGACCGCCTTGGTGAGCACGTCGAAGTCCCGCGAGTTGCGGTCGAAGCCGCTCTTGTCGGCGGTGAGCACGGCGGCCAGCGACCGCGTGCCCGGCTGCTTCGCGCCGGCCTGGGCGGGAGCGGCGACGGCGGTGGTGGCCACCGCCGCGGCCGTGGCGCCGACGGCCAGGCGGGCGGCGAGACGAGCGATGTTCATCGGGGAGCCTTTCGTCGAGGCGACCGGGTCCGTGACTGTCGTCACGACCCTTGCTTCGCCCCGACCGTCCCCGGTGGATGCACCCGAACCTCAGAACGTGACGCGGACCTTCAGCGCGGTCCGCTCGTCCATCGCCCGGTAGCCCTCCGGCACGCCGGAAAGCGGCACCGAGCGGTCGAACACCGGCGCCGGGTCGATCACGCCGGCCAGCACGTCGGCCAGCAGTTCCGGCAGGTACGCCCGGGCCGGCGCCACCCCGCCGGCGAGCGTCACGTTGCGGTTGAACATCTGTCGGACGTCCACCCCGGCGCTGCCGCCGTGCGGCACCCCGACGTAGCCGACCGCGCCGCCGTCACGGGCGATCGAGATCGCGGTACGCATCGACTCCTCCGTGCCCACCGCCTCCAGCACCGCGTGCGCGCCGTGACCGCCGGTCAGCTCGCGGACCGCCTCGACCGCCGCCTCACCGCGCTGCGCCACCACGTCGGTGGCGCCGAACCGCCGGGCGATGTCGGTGCGGGCCGGGTGCCGGCCCAACGCGACGATCCGCTCCGCGCCGAGCCGCCGCGCGGCCAGCACCCCGCACAGGCCGACCGCGCCGTCACCGACCACGGCCACCGTCGCGCCCGGACGCACCCGGGCCGCCAGCGCGGCGTGGTGACCGGTGGCCATCACGTCCGACAGGGCCAGCAGCGCGGTCAGCAATCGGTCGTCGCCGGCCGCCTCGGCGGGCAGCCGCACCAGGGTGCCGTCGGCGTACGGGACGCGAACCGCCTCGCCCTGCCCGCCGTCGGAGCCCGGCGTCCCCCAGAACCCGCCCCGCGGGCAGGACGTGTGCAGCCCCTCCCGGCAGAACTCGCACGTGCCGTCGGACCAGACGAACGGCGCGACCACCAGGTCACCGACCCGCACCGAGGTGACGTCCGCGCCGACCTCCTCGACCACGCCGAGGAACTCGTGCCCGATCCGCTGCCCCGGCGTCCGCCGCACCACCCCCCGGTACGCCCACAGGTCACTGCCGCAGATGCACGCGAGCACGGTACGCACCACGGCGTCGCCGGGTTCCCGGACGGCGGCGTCCGGCACCTCCTCGACGCGGACGTCGTTCGGGCCGTGGATGACGGTGGCGCGCATCGGTGGTTCCTCCGGGCGGTGCGGGCGGGTGGCTTCGCGCGAACACTAGACCGCGCGTCGCCCGCCCCCGCCCCACCGCCCGGAACCGGTGGTGGCGCTCACCCGATCAGCGGACCAGCAGCCGCTTGCTCAGCGAGGCGACCCCGTCGCCCTTGACCTTGAGCGTCCAGTTCCCGGCCGCGCCCAGCGTCACCACCGTCTCGGCGGTGCCGTTCGGCTCCGCCTTCAGCTCGGCGACTCGCTTGCCGTCCGGGTTGAGCAGGTAGAGCGTCCGCGCGCCGGCCGTCTTGTTGGCCACCTTCAGCGCGAGCTTCTCGCCCGGCTCGGCGATCAGCCCGTCGTCGACGCCGCTGAGCGTGTCACCGGACAGCTCGATGGTGAGCGCCCGATCGTACGCGGTCTCGGCCGCGGCGCTGGCCACCGTGCCGTCGTCGGAGACGGTGATCCGGGTCCGCACCCCGTCGCCCTGCCGGCCCGGCTTGCAGGCCACCTCGTACGAGCCGGTCTCCAGCTGGGCCCGCAGGTCACCCGTGCGACCCGCCGGCACGTCGGCCACCTCGGCGACCACCTTGGTGAAGCCCGCACCCTCCCGGCCGTAGAGGTAGACCCCGGTGGCCTGCTGCCCCCGGTTGGTCACGGTGAAGGTGACCGTGCCCGGCGTGAACAGCGTGGTGGTGACCTCGCAGCTGGTGTCGGTGGCGGTCACCGGGACCTGCTCGCCCTTCGGCGCGGGCTCGTCGTCACCGCAGGCGGTGAGCGCGGTGGCGGCGCAGAGGGTGACAAGGACGGCGGCGGTACGGCTCTTCATCGGGCTCTCCGGAGCGGAGGTCAGCGTGCTGACCGGGGGTGGGGCGCCGACGCCACCCCGGGACACCGCCCCGGGGGACTCGGCGGAGTCAGCAGAGTCTAAGCGGGCGCGGCGTCCCGGCAAGGCCCGAGGGCAGCCGAATGTCCGCCTCCACGCCGAGCGGGCATGATGGGCGGCATGCGGCTGGTCTCCCTGCTCCCCTCCGCCACCGAGATCGTGTACGCCCTGGGCCTCGGCGACGACCTGGTCGGGGTCACGTTCGAGTGCGAGGTGCCCCCGGCGTACCGCGCCGGCGTCACCGTGGTCGTGGTCGGCCGGGACACCCGGGGCATGAGCCCCGGTGCGATCGACGCGTACGTCAAGGAGCAGCTCGCGGCCGGCGCCGACCTCTACACGCTGCACGCCGGCGCGCTGGCCGAACTGGACCCGGAGCTGATCCTCACCCAGGACCTGTGCCGCGTCTGCGCGCTTCCGTCCGGCACGGTCGCCGACGCCGTCGAGCATCTCGGCTGTGAGGCCGACGTGCTGTCGCTCGACCCGTACACCCTGGACGACGTGCTGGACTCGATCCGCGCGGTGGGTACGGCCGCCCGGGTGCCCGACCGCGCGGAGGCCCTGGTGGACGGGCTGCGCGCCCGGCTGGCGGCGATCCGCGCGGCGGTGGCCGGCCGACCCCGTCGGCGGGTCGCCGTCGTCGAGTGGGTGGACCCACCGTTCGGCGCCGGCCACTGGATCCCGGACCTGGTCGACGTCGCCGGCGGCGAGCCGGTGGCCACCCACCCCGGGGCCCGGTCCGCGCCGACCACGTGGGCCGACCTGCGGGCGGCCCGCCCCGAGGTGGTGCTCGTCGCGCCGTGCGGTTTCCACCTCGACGGGGCGGCCGACCAGGCGGCCTCGGTCGCCGGGCACTTCCCGGACGCGGAGGTGTGGGCGTTGGACGCGGACGGGCTGATCGTGCGGGCCGGCCCGCGGCTCGTCGACGGCGCGGAGACGATCGCCGCGATCCTGCACCCCGACGCCGTCCCCGCCGCCCGACCCGACGCGGCCCGCCGCATCGCCTGATCCCACCGGACCCAGGCCCGCACCGCCGGCCCTTGGTGTCGCCCGTGGCCCTTGCCACGCACCCGCAGCACGAGAGGGGCGGCCCGACGGCGCCTCTGGGTGACCATCGGTCAGCGCGCGGCACGGCCGTCCAGGACGACAGACCACCTTCAGTCGATATACCGCTGAGTCATCTTCATGACCCAGCGGTATATCGCTCCGATGAGTCTCGCCCACTTTTGCCCAGCACTCGGCAACGCGCACTCGGGGAACTGACCGGGCCCTCCGCTCGCCGCACTCGTCGCTCGCCGCACGCGTCGATCTTGGACTTGTGGTGATGAACGAAAGCGCCCATCACGGGCGTTCGAGGCGCCACAACTCCACGATCGGCGGTCACGTGGCGGGCGGGCAGGCCCGAGACGCGCGAACGCCGTCCCCGTTGCCGGGGACGGCGTTCGTGGTGCGGGGCGACGGGGACCGGTCAGGTCATGTCGTCGTAGCGGCGTTCGATCGGCGCCGGCGCGGCGACCGGCGCGGGCGCCGCGATCGGGGCGGACGCCTCGATCCGGGCACCGGTCGGTACCGGCTCACTCGACAGGTCCAACGGTGAGACCTCGTCGTCGGCGATGCCCGCGTAGACCTCCCGCCCGCGCCCGCGTCGCCGGTCGTTGAGGAACGCCACCCCGACCGCGGCGAAGTAGAGCGCGGAGAGGCAGACGGCCAACGCGGTCATGCCGAACGGGTCGGGCGTCGGCGTGACCACCGCGGAGAACGCGAAGAACACGAAGACCGCCACCCGCCACCAGCTCAGCAGCCGCTTGGCGCTGGCCAGGCCGACGAAGTTGAGCATCAGCACGATCAGCGGGAACTCGAACGCCACGCCGAACAGCAGGATCAGGTTCGTGACGAACGAGATGTAGCGGGTGATGTCGAGCGTCGTGGTCACGTCTCCGCCGCCGGAGACGTTGAGCAGAAACTCCAGGCCCTTGGACGTCACGAAGTATGCGAGCACCGCCCCGGCGCCGAACAGCGGGGCCGCCAGGGCGGTGAAGAAGTACGCATACCGCCGCTCGTGCCGGTGAAGGCCCGGCGCGATGAATGCCCAGAGCTGGTAGAGCCAGATCGGAGCAGCGACGATCAGGCCGACCCAGAGGCCCACCTTCATCTGCAGCAGGAAAAGGTCGGCGGGACCGAGCTGAACGAAGTTGCAGTCGCCGTTGATCAACCGCGCCTTGGGCAGGTCGCAGTAGGGCTTCTGGAGCACGTGCAGCACCGGCCCGGAGAACCAGATGCCGAAGCCGAAGCCGACCAGGATCGCGAGCGACGCCCGGAACAGCCGGTTACGCAACTCCCGGATGTGCTCCATGAGGGTCATGGAGCCGTCGGCGGCGCGTTCGAACGTGCTCGGGCCGCGCTTCCTCAACGCGAAGGCCACGGTGGTGGGGGCCCTTCCGGATCAGTTCTCGCGGACGCGCTGCACCGGGTCGACCGGCGGGGCGACCGGCTGCTGCGGCTGCGGGGCGTAGCCCGGCTGCGGCTGCGGCGCGTAGCCCGGCTGGGGCGCGTACTGCTGCTGGCCCTGGATCGGCTGCTGCGGCGGGAGCGGCTGGTAGCCGTTCTGCGCGTCGGCCTTCTCGGCCAGGTCGCGGTCGTCGTCGTGCAGGCTCTTCGTCTCGGCCTTGATGATCCGCAGCGAACGGCCCAGCGAGCGGGCCGCGTCGGGGAGCCGCTTCGCGCCGAACAGCAGGATCAGCACGACCACGAGTACGGCGATGTGCCACGGCTTGAGGGCACCCATGGGAAGCTCCAGTCGCTCTGTGTCGGTGAGGGTGGGGTCGCCGCCCATCGTACGTGCGTCGCAGCGGCTTGCCACCCCCGGCGGGCCTGCTGGTGCGGGCCGGCCGGTGAAGTCTCGACCAACCCGAGTTGTCCCGTCAACCACCCACGGGGGCGCATTCGTGCACGCAACCGCCCCGGATCGCGCAGCTATCGCTCACCGGACCGACCGGCGTCGATCACTCGCCGCGTCTGGCCTTGATCAACGCGATCCGGTCCTGCGCCACGGCCGCCCGCTCCTGCAACGACTCGGCGCGCGCCTGCAACTCCTCGGCGGCGGACCGCAGCGACTCCGCCTCGGCCTGCCGGCTCTGCAACGCCAGCGCCGAACGGCGCAACCGGGGCAGCCGCGCCACCACCGGACGGACCGCCAGGGCCAGCACGACCAGCGCGAACACCACGACCCCGAGCACGATCCACATCACCACGGCGGTCAGCCTAGCGGGTGACGCCGGTGGCCGCCGGGTCGGCGCTGCCGGCCGGGGTGGCGCTGCCGGCCGGGCTGGCGTACGCGTCGAGCGCGGCGACGGCTTGGGCGCGAACCTGCTCGGCCAGCTCGGCCGGGGCCACCACGGTCACCTCCGGACCCAGGCCGAGGACGAACCGGCGGGCCCAGCCCAGGTCGGTGACGCGCAGCGACACCAGCCACTGCTCGCCGTCGGCCTCGACCCGCTCGCACGGATAGTATTCGGTGATCCACCGCTCGCCCCGGCCGATGCGCAGCGTGATCAGCGGCAGGTCGGCCGAGGGCCGGAACACGCCGTCGCTGAGGTCGTGCGGGCGGGCCTGCGGCGGCACCACGGCCTGCTCCGGCAGCTCGGTGACCGCGTCGATCCGGTCGGCCCGGAACAACCGGACCGCCTCGGCCCGGCGGCACCACGCCTCCACGTACGCCCGGCCGCCGACCATCAGCATCCGCAGCGGGTCGATCGTGCGCTCGGTGGTCTCGTCCCGGGCCGGCGTGTAGTAGGTGATCCGCAACGCCCGGCCCCGCTCGACGGCGGCGCGCAGCTCGCGTACCCGGGCGGTGTCGCCGGGCAGGCGGACCTCGACCGGCGCGCCGGCCAGGTCACCGGCGGCGCTCTCGATCTTGGCCAGGGCCCGCTCCACCGCCTCCCGGTTGGCCACCCCCGGCGTCTCGGCGAGCATCCGCAACGCCACCACCAGGGCCAACGCCTCGTCCGGGGTCAGGCGCAGCGGGCGGTCGATGCCGGCGTCGTAGGTGATCGTCACCCGGTCGCCGTCGAACGCCATGTCGATCAGGTCACCGGGGCCGTAACCGGGCAGCCCACACACCCAGAGCAGCTCCAGGTCCTCGCGGAGCTGCCGCTCGGTCACGCCGAGGTCGTGCGCCGCCTCGGCGATCTCGATGCCGGGGCGGGCCAGCAGGTAGGGCACCAGGTTGAGCAGCCGGGCCAGCCGGTCGGCCGACGCGCGGCCGGCGCGGGCCGCGGGGCGGGTCACCGGGCACCTCCCCCGGCCACCGCCAGCTCGTCGTGCCGGGCGGCGACCTCCTTCAACCGCTGGATGACCGCCTCGCGCACCTCCGGCGGTTCGAGGACCCGCACGTCCGGGCCGTAGCCGACGATCTGGCCGGCCAGGAAGTCGGCGTCGGCGTACGGCAGGACCAGCCGGTCACCGTCCGGGCCGGCCTCGCTCTCCACCGCCCAGCGGCGCAGCCCGGCGGCACGGCCCGGCGCGGCCAGCACTGTCGCCCGGCCGGTGCGTTCCACCGGCCCGGACCAGCGGGCCACGTGACTGATCAGGTCCACCCCGGCGGGCGGCTCGTAGGCGCCGGCGTCACCGGTCGCGCGGACCGTGCCGACCACCCGGGACAGTCGGAAGCAGCGGGTCGCCGCGCGGTCGAGGTCGTGGCCGACCACATACCACCGGCCGCGCCAGCAGACCACGCCCCACGGCTGCACCCGGCGGCGGGTCGGGGCGTCCCGGTCCGGCACCCGGTAGTCGAAGCTGACCTCGCGCCGGTCCCGGGCGGCGGCGGTCAGCGGCGCGAACGCCGGGTCGACCGTCACCATCGGCTCCAGGCCCAGCGTGGCCTGCGGGTCCACGTCGATGCCGGCGGCCCGCAACTTCGCCAGGCCGGACGACGCGGCGGCGGCCAGGCCGGCGTGCTGCCACAGCCGGGCGGCGATCCCCACCGCGGCGGCCTCGTCCGGTTCGAGCGGGATGTCGGGCAACGCGTATTCCCGGTGGGCGATCCGGTAGCCCGGCTCGGCGTCGAAGACGCTGGCCGTGCCCGTCTCCAGCGGCACCCCCAGCTCCCGCAGCTCGGCCTTGTCCCGCTCGAACTTGCGCTGGAACGCCTCGTGGTCCTTGGCGTCCTCCGGGTCGTGCTCGTAGCCGGGCACGGTCGCGGCGATCTGGGCGGCGGTCAGGAAACGCCGCGTGGACAGCAGGCAGATCACCAGGTTGACCAGGCGTTCGGTACGGGTCCGGGACACGTGCAAACGCTAGCAGCCCGCGCGTCCGACGCGGGCACCCGCGCGGGCGCGGCGCGGGCATCGACCCGTTCGTCTCCGCCCGGCGGCCGGACGGGGCCGGCCCTAGGGTGATCGCATGGCGGATGCGGAAGTCAAGTCCGAGAGCGTCGGAACCGTCGTGGTGGCCGGCGCGGCGAACCTCGCCATCGCGGTCGCCAAGCTGGTCGCGGGCCTGATCTCCGGTTCCGCCGCGATGCTCTCCGAGGCCGCCCACTCGGTGGCCGACACCACCACCGAGGTGCTGCTCTACCTGGCGCTGCGGCGGGGCGCGCGGCCCGCCGACACCCGGCACCCCTTCGGGTACGGCAAGGAGAGCTACGTCTGGGCGTTCCTCGCCGCGCTGTTCACCTTCGTCGCCGGCGCCGGCTTCGCCATCACCCACGGCGTCACCACGATCCTCGTGCACGAGCACACCGGCGACTACCTGATCTCGTACGTGGTGCTGGCGGTGTCGTTCGCCATCGAGTCGGTGTCGCTGGCCCGGGCGGTACGGCAGGTACGCCGGGAGTCCCGCCGCTGGCGCGCCACCCCCCGCCGCTACCTGCGGCTGACCGCCGACACCACGGTCAAGGCGGTCTTCCTGGAGGACACCGCCGCCCTGATCGGCCTGCTCATCGCCGCCGCCGGGCTCACCCTGTCCCACCTCACCGGCGACGAGCTCTACGACGGGATCGCCTCCATCCTCATCGGCGCGCTGCTGCTGGTGGTCGCCGGCATCCTGGCCCGCAGCAACATCTCGCTGCTGGTCGGCCGCGCCGTCTCCGAACGGGTGCACCGGCAGATCGAACGGGAGCTGGCGGAGGTGCCGACGGTGGACCGCGTCGACACCCTGATGACCATGTTCCTCGGCCCGGAGGACATCCTCGTCGCCGCCAAGGTCGACTTTCGCGACGACGCCACCGGCGCCGACATCGAGGCCGCCTCCGACGAGGCCGAACGCCGGCTCACCGACCGGTTCCCGGAGATCGCGTACGTCTTCCTCGACCCCACCCGCTCCCGCGGGCCCGGCGGGCGCGCCCGGACCACGCAGGAGGAGCCCCCGCCCGGCCGGGACGGCTGACCCGGCCTCGGGCCGCCCCGACGCCGGCCGATAGCGTGCCGGCATGGTGCGATGGCGGTCCGGCACGGTCACGACGGTACGGCGGCGGTGGGCCGGCGCCGTCGAACTCGACGTCGACCTGCCCGACGGCGCCCGGATGCGCGCGCTGGCCTACCCGGCCCTGGTCGGCGACCCGCAGCCCGGCGACCGGGTGCTGCTCAACGCCGGCGCGCTGCTGATGGGCCTCGGCACCGGTGGCTACGCCCTGGTCGTCGCGCTGCCCGACCGGCTTCCCGCCGACCCGCCGCAGGCCGGCGACAGCCGCGACGCCGGGCACCTGGTCAAGGCCCGCTACACGCCGCTGCAACCGATCCTGCTCGGCGTCGACGAGGAAGCCAGCCCGCACCACGACCGGCTGGCCGCCGCCGAGTCCGTCGACGGGATGCCGGTGGTCACCGCCGACCTGCACTCCGCGCTGCCGGCGATCCTCGCCGGCGTGCACGCCGACGCCCCCCGCGCCCGGGTCGCCTACCTGCTCACCGACGGCGGCGCGCTGCCGGCCTGGTTCTCCCGCACGCTGGCCGGCCTCGCCGACCGTCTCGTCGGCACGGTCAGCGTGGGGCAGGCGTTCGGCGGTGACCTGGAGGCCAGCACGCTGCACAGCGGCCTGCTCGCCGCCCGGCACGTGCTCGACGCCGACGTGGCGATCGTCGCGCAGGGGCCGGGCAACCTCGGCACCGGCACCCGCTGGGGCTTCTCCGGCGTGGCCGTCGGCGAGGCCGTCAACGCCGTCGCCACGCTGGGCGGCCGCGCGGTCGGCTCGCTGCGGATCTCCGCGGCCGACCCCCGCCCCCGACACCGGGGCGTCTCGCACCACAGCCTCACCGCGTACGGCCGGGTGGCGCTCGCCCCCGCGGAACTGGTCGTGCCCGACGGCCTCGACCCCGACCTGGCCGCCGACGTGACCGCGGCGCTCGCGCCCCTGACCGACCGGCACCGGATCGTCACCGTGCCCGTCGACGGCCTCGACGCCGCGCTGCGGGCCAGCCCGGTCGGACTGTCGACGATGGGCCGCGGGCTCGACGCCGACCACGCCTACTTCCTGGCCGCGGCCGCCGCCGGCCGGTACGCCGCCGGACTGCTGGGCTGAGCGGGAACGTCCTCAGCCCAGGAAGAAGATCAGGCCCAGCCAGACGCCCACGATCAGCGCCAGCGCCACCGCCAGCACCCACGTCGGCACGGTGTACTCCCCGCGCCGGTTGCGTTCGATCTCGGCGCGGATCTTCTCCCGCCGCCGGTCGATCCAGTTGAGCTTCTCGGTGCCGCCGTCCCGCTCGCGGCCGGAGGTCCGGCCGGGCTCGCGGCCGTGAGGTTGCGGTTCGGAAGTGTCCATGGCGACGCCAGCGTACCGGTGCGACGGCGGCCGGCGCCCACAGGCACCGGCCGCCGCCGGCCTCACATGCTCGCGATCAGCCGCTCCACCCGCTCGTCGTACGCCCGGAACGGGTCCTTGCACAGCACCGTGCGTTGCGCCTGGTCGTTCAGCTTCAGGTGCACCCAGTCCACCGTGAAGTCACGCCGCTTCTCCTGCGCATGCCGGATGAACTCGCCGCGCAGCCGCGCCCGGGTGGTCTGCGGCGGCGTCTCCTTCGCCTCGAAGATCTCCGGGTCGGTGGCCACCCGGTCCACCTCGCCCCGACGCTCCAGCAACCCGTAGAGGCCCCGCCCGCGCCGCAGGTCGTGGTAGGCCAGGTCCATCTGCGCCACCCGCGGGTGCGACAGCGGCAGGTCGTGCTTGCGCTGGTAACGCTCGATCAGCTTGAGCTTGGTGATCCAGTCGATCTCCCGGGCCACCGGGTCCAGGTCGCCGGTCTCCACCGCCCGCAACACCCGCGCCCACAGGTCCACCACCCGCTTGGCGGTCTGGTCGCCGCCCCGGCGTTCCACGAACTCGGTCGCCTTGGCCAGGTATTCCTGCTGGATCTCCAGCGCCGACACCTCCTTGCCGGAGGACAGGCGCACCTTGCGCCGGCCGGTGATGTCGTGCGACACCTCGCGGATGGCCCGGATCGGGTTCTCCAACGTCAGGTCCCGCATCACCACGCCGGCCTCGATCATCCGCAGCACGATGTCGGCCGTGCCGACCTTCAGCAACGTGGTGACCTCGTTCATGTTCGAGTCACCGACGATCACGTGCAGCCGGCGGTAGCGCTCCGCGTCCGCGTGCGGCTCGTCCCGGGTGTTGATGATCGGCCGGCTCCGGGTGGTCGCCGAGGAGACACCCTCCCAGATGTGCTCGGCCCGCTGGGACAGGCAGTAGACCGCGCCACGCGGCGTCTGCAACACCTTGCCCGCGCCGCAGATCAACTGCCGGGTGACCAGGAACGGGATCAGCACGTCGGCCAGCCGGCCGAACTCGCCGTGCCGGGACACCAGGTAGTTCTCGTGGCAGCCGTACGAGTTGCCGGCCGAGTCGGTGTTGTTCTTGAACAGGTAGATCTCGCCCGCGATGCCCTCGTCGTGCAGCCGCTTCTCCGCGTCGACGAGCAGGCCCTCCAGGATCCGCTCACCGGCCCGGTCGTGGGCCACCAGGTCGGTCACCGAGTCGCACTCGGGCGTCGCATATTCCGGGTGCGAGCCCACGTCCAGATAGAGGCGGGCGCCGTTGCGCAGGAACACGTTGCTCGACCGGCCCCACGACACCACCCGCCGGAACAGGTACCGCGCGACCTCGTCGGGGGAAAGCCGGCGTTGCCCGCGATAGGTGCAGGTGACGCCGTACTCGGTTTCGAGGCCGAAGATTCGCCGCTCCATGATGAGACATTAGCCGCCCGGAGCCCCCGATGGGCAGCGCCGACGCTCACCGCTTGCGATCTCCCCCACGCAGATCGGTGAGGTGGCGGCATCCGTACGCGCAAGACCCCGCCACCTCGGCGAGGTGGCGGGGTCCGCAAGCAGACGTCACTCGGCGGGCCGGTCCTCCGCGTTGCCCTCCAGATCGGCCGAACCCGCCGACGTGGTCGGCTTCTTCGCCTCCTCCGTCGGCACCGTCGGGGTCTTCGCCCGGCCCGGCGCCGGCGCGGTGTCCGCAGCCGCGTCACCCTCCAGCAACCCGGTCAGCGCCGCCCCGGTGACCCGGCGGAACGTCCGCCCGACCCGGCCCCGGTCCAGGACCGCCACCTCCAGCTGGTTCGCGGCGATCGTCCGGGCCGCCCCGCCCTCACCACCGACGCTGCTGAGCGCCTTCATCGCGGCGCGCACCGCCTCGGACAGCGACATCTCCGGCCGGTGCTCGTTCTTCAGCACCCCGGCGATCGCCTCGGACTGGCCACCCATCGCCATCCGGCCCGGCTCGTCGTTCACCGAACCGTCGTAGGTCACCCGGTAGAGGGAGTCGTCGTCCGGCGTGGCGCCCACCTCGGCCACGCAGATCTCCACCTCGAACGGCTTCGACTGCTCGGTGAAGATCGCACCCAGCGTCTGCGCGTACGCGTTGGCCAACGCCAGGCCGGTCACGTCCCGCCGGTCGTAGCTCAGTCCGTTGAGGTCGGCCATCCGCACACCCGCGCGCCGCAGGTTCTCGAACTCGTTGTACCGGCCCACGGCGGCGAAGCCGATCCGGTCGTAGATCTCACTGACCTTGTGCAGCGTGCTGGACAGGTTCTCGGCGACGAAGAGCACCCCACCGGCGTAGCTCAGGACCACCGCGCTGCGGCCCCGGGCGATGCCCTTGCGGGCCAGCTCGGAACGGTCGCGCATGATCTGCTCGGGCGAGGCGTAGAACTGCATGGCCACGGCGGCGGTTCTCCTTCTTGCGGGACTGCTGACTCGATGGACGTGGGAGCGGCGTCAGCCGCCGGGGTTCTCCATCCGGCCGGACACCACGCCCTCGGCGATCGTCGCCGTCTCGGCGTCGGTGAGCCGGTGGGTGCCGTCGGCCGTCGCGGTCATCACGACCGGGTAGATCCGCCGGGTCAGGTCGGGACCGCCGGTGGCGGTGTCGTCGTCCGCCGCGTCGTAGAGCGCCTCGACGGCCAACCGGGTCGCGTCGTCGATCGACAGGCCCGCCCGGAAGCGCTTCTTCAGCGCGGACTTGGCGAACAGCGAGCCGGAGCCGATCGCGTCGTAGCCGGTCTCCTCGTAGGGGCCGCCGGTCACGTCGAAGCTGAAGATCCGGCCGGCCCGCGCCGGGTCGCTCGCGGCCAGGTCGAAGCCGGCGAAGAGCGGCACCACGGCCAGGCCCTGCATCGCCGCGCCCAGGTTGCCGCGGATCATCGAGGCCAACCGGTTGGCCTTGCCGTCGAGCGAGAGCATCGCGCCCTCGATCTTCTCGTAGTGCTCCAGCTCCACCTGGAACAGTCGCATCAGCTCGATGCCGATGCCGGCGGTGCCGGCGATGCCGACCAGCGAGTACGCGTCGGCCGGGTGCACCTTCTCGATGTCGCGCTGGGCGATCAGGTTGCCCATCGTGGCGCGCCGGTCGCCGGCCATGACCACACCACCGGCGGCCGCGATGGCCACGATGGTGGTCGCGTGCGGCGCCATGTCGGCGGCCATGCCGGGCGGCAACGGCCGACGACCGGGCAGCATCTCCGGGGCGACCTTGCTCAGGAACGTTGTGAAGGAGGACGTCCCCGCGTTGGTGAACACATCTGGAAGACGCCCGGATGGATCAAAACCCGCTGCCACGTGGTTCCTCTCAGGTATGTGATCGCCCCGGCCAGGTTGTCGAGGTCGTCCTTGAACTGGCCGAGACCGCCGTTGCAGTTGAAGCAGAGTATCCCGCGCACCCATCCGGTGCGATGATCGTGGTCCAGATGTTCCGGATCGGGGCGGCGGCAGATCGCGCACACGCCGCCCTGCTCCGCCAGGAGCTCCTGGAACTCCTTCTCCCCGACCCCGTAACGACGGCGCAGGTGGTACTCGCGGTTGCCGCCGTAGAGCCGCTGCTTGCTCTCGTTACCGCGGGCGATGTGGCACGGCTTGCAGTAGGTGTGCCGGCCGCTGGCGTTGGTCGTTCGGGGAAAATCGTCGACGGGCTTGATCTGCTCGCAGTCGGGGCACCACTTGAGGCCGTCCGCGACCGGCCCAGCCGCTTTCCGCTGCGGCGCGATCCCCCGCTTTCTTCGGCTCGCCTCAGAGCGAGCGGCGGCACACGTCTTGCAGTAGAACGCCAGCCCGTCCGGGCGCCGCCGGTTACGGTGAAACGCCGACGCCGGCAGCGAGCGGCCGCACTGGGGGCAGAGCTTGTCCGAAGCCTCGGGCAAATCGGACATAAGCCTCATTGACCCCCTTTCTGCACATATCCCCTCACGAACTCTTCTGCGTTCTCCTCCAGGACGGAGTCGATCTCGTCGAGCAGGTCGTCCACGTCCTCGGTGATCTCGGCGTGCCGCTCGGCCACCTCGGGGTTGGCCTGCGCGGTGACCTCCTCGACCTCCTCGTGGGACTTGCCGGACTGGGTCTGACCACCCTCTTGCGTCGCCATGGTGGTGCCTCCTCCACGATCGCCTGCGATCAACTTACCTCGCCCGGACGACGAAAAGCCCGTCGCGCGCCGGGATCCGGCGCACGACGGGCTTTCCGGCATCCGGGTCACCCGCCGGTGAGCATCTCCAGCAGGTCCTTGGCGCTCTCGCAGCGGTCGAAGAGCTGCCCGACGTGCGCGCGGGTGCCCCGTTCGGGCTCCATCATCGGCACCCGGACCAGCGACTCGCGGCCCACGTCGAAGATGACCGAGTCCCAGCTCGCGGCCACCACCTCGGAGGCGTACTGGGCCAGGCAGCGGCCCCGGAAGTAGGCCCGCGTGTCCTCCGGCGGCTCGGTCATCGCGGTGCGGGTCTGCTCGTCGGTCAGCAGCGTCTTCATCGAGCCGCGCTGGACCAGGCGGTGGTAGAGCCCCTTCTCCGGGCGCACGTCGGAATACTGCAGGTCGACCAGTTGCAGCTTGTGCGAGCCCCAGGCGAGCTTCTCCCGCTCCCGGTAGCCCTCCAGCACGCGCAGCTTGGCCACCCAGTCCAGCTCGTCGGCGCACTCGAACGCGTCGCGGCCGAGCCGGTCCAGCACGCTCTCCCAGCGGTCGAGCACGTCGGCCGTCTGCGCGTCGACGTCCTGGCCGTACCGGTCGTCCACGAAGGAACGGACCCGCTCCAGGTAGGCCCACTGCACGTCCAGCGCGGTGAGCCGGCGCCCGTCCCGCAGCCGCATCAGGTGCTTCAGCGACGGGTCGTGGCTGACCGCGCGCAGCTCCCCGACCGGGTCGGCGATGCCCAGGTCCGCGCCGAGCGCCTTCTCCTCGATCATGGCGAGGATCAGCGACGTGGTGCCGACCTTCAGGAACGTGGAGATCTCGGAGAGGTTGGCGTCGCCGATGATGACGTGCAGCCGGCGGTATTTGTCGGCGTCGGCGTGCGGCTCGTCGCGGGTGTTGATGATCGGCCGCTTGAGGGTGGTCTCCAGCCCGACCTCGACCTCGAAGAAGTCGGCGCGCTGGGAGATCTGGAAGCCGCTCTGGCCGCCGTCCTGGCCGATGCCGACGCGGCCCGCGCCGCAGACGATCTGCCGGGTGACGAAGAACGGCGTCAGGTACGCCACGATGTCGGCGAACGGCGTCTGCCGACGCATCAGGTAGTTCTCGTGCGCGCCGTAGCTGGCGCCCTTGTTGTCGGTGTTGTTCTTGTACAGGTGGATGGGGTGGGTGCCCGGGATGGTGGCCGCCCGGCGGGCCGCCTCGGCCATCACCCGCTCCCCCGCCTTGTCCCACCGCACCACGTCGAGGGGGGTGGTCACCTCGGGGGTGGAGTATTCCGGGTGGGCGTGGTCGACGTAGAGCCGCGCTCCGTTGGTGAGTATGACGTTGGCCAGTCCGAGGTCCTCGTCGGCGAGCGCCTCGGCCGGGTCGTAGGCCGCCCCGGAGTAGGTGAAGCCGCGGGCGTCGCGCAGCGGCGACTCCTCCTCGTAGTCCCAGCGGGCCCGCCCGCCCCGGTTGAGTTCCGGTCGGGCCCCGTACGCGTTGACCACCTGCGAGGAGGTGACCATCGGGTTGGCTCCGGCCTGGCCGGGCACGGAGATGCCGTACTCGACCTCGGTGCCCATGATCCGTCTGACGCTCATCGACCTGCCCGCTCCGCTCGCCGTCCCGGTCCCCGTCACGTCGAGCGTAGTCGGCACTTCGACGGTAGGTGGCGCGCCGGGCCCCGGCGGGCGCCGTTCGCCGTCCTCGGCGGCGGCCGGAGCGGTGCGGTCCGTCCGGCCGTCGCCGTGCTGAACTCGACGGTCAGAAGAAGCGGTACGCCTCCGCGGCGGCGGCCTCGGTCTGTGCCGCGGGCGGCGCGGTGATGCTGAGCGGCTCGCCGAAGCTGTGCATCTTCATCTCGTTGTCGATGTTCCCGGCCGCGGTGTCGAACGTGTAGGTGAGCAGGGTGAGTCGACCCTCGGCGTCCAGGGTGGCCTCGAACGGCACCGTCTTCGTCTTGAGCACCTTGAACGCGTTGCGCAGGGTGGCCTTCTCGGCGTCGCTGGAGGCCGCCGCGATGGCCTTCTCCGGGTCGGCGACGCCGGTGTAGCGGCCGTCGCCGGCCGGTTCGGCGGAGACGACTCCGCCGAGGATGCCGGCCTGTGCCCGGACGTCGAGGCCCTGCGCCAGCTGCCCGTCGGGGCGCAGCCGGCTGCGGTCGAGCTTCATCCAGGGCTTGCCGTCGGACGCGTCCTGCTTGACGTAGACGGCGTCGGTGGTGACGACCATGCTGACCGGCTCGGGCGTGCGCATGTCGAGCGTCATCGCGCCCGTGGCGGGTTCGACGGCCGACCGCATGGTGACGGTCTGGTTGCCCGCCTTGATGGTGACGTCCATCTTGAGGGTCTTCTCCAGGCTCCGCTGGAAGCCCTGGCGGATCGCGGCGGGCGCGTCGGCGGTGGTGGGCGCGGAGGCGGACGCCGAGGTGGTCGGCGCGGAGGCGGTGTCGGTGGTGGTGCCGCAGGCGGTGAGCAGGGCGGTCAGGCAGCCGAGCAGGGCCGGGGCGAGTGATCTACGCACGGGCAGACCCTAGCGGGCGCGGCCCGGTTTCGTGGCCCCGCCGAGGACCGACCGGGGCGGCGCCGGCGCGGCGCCGCCCCGGTGGGCGATTCTCAGAGGTATTGACCGGTGTTGCTGGCCGTTTCGATGGACCGGCCGGCCTCGGCGCCCTTGCCGCCGGAGACGAGCGTGCGGATGTAGACGATCCGCTCGCCCTTCTTGCCGGAGATGCGCGCCCAGTCGTCCGGGTTGGTCGTGTTGGGCAGGTCCTCGTTCTCCCGGAACTCGTCGACGCACGCGTCGAGCAGGTGCTGCAACCGCAGCCCCTTGCGCCCGGAGGTGAGGAACTCCTTGATGGCCATCTTCTTGCCCCGGTCGACGATGTTCTGGATCATCGCGCCGGAGTTGAAGTCCTTGAAGTAGAGGACTTCCTTGTCGCCGTTGGCGTAGGTGACCTCGAGGAAGCGGTTCTCCTCGGTCTCGGAGTACATCCGCAGGACCACCGCGTCGATCATGGCAGCCACCGTGGCCTGCGGGTCGCTGCCGTGTTCGGCCAGGTCGTCGGCGTGCAGCGGCAGGCCGGCGAGGATGTACTTGGAGAAGATGTCCTTGGCCGCCTCGGCGTCCGGACGCTCGATCTTGATCTTCACGTCGAGTCGGCCGGGGCGCAGGATCGCCGGGTCGATCATGTCTTCCCGGTTGGAGGCGCCGATGACGATGACGTTCTCCAGGCCCTCCACGCCGTCGATCTCGCTGAGCAGCTGCGGGACGATGGTGTTCTCGACGTCGGAGGAGACGCCGGAACCGCGGGTGCGGAAGACGGAGTCCATCTCGTCGAAGAACACGATCACCGGCGTGCCCTCGCCGGCCTTCTCCCGTGCCCGCTGGAAGATCAGCCGGATGTGCCGCTCGGTCTCGCCGACGTACTTGTTGAGCAGCTCGGGACCCTTGATGTTGAGGAAGAAGCTGGTGTGCCGCTCCTTGCCCTCCCGCTCGGCGATCTTCTTGGCCAGCGAGTTGGCCACCGCCTTGGCGATCAGCGTCTTGCCGCAGCCGGGCGGGCCGTAGAGCAGGATGCCCTTCGGCGGCCGGAGCTGGTGCTCGCGGAACAGGTCGGCGTGCAGGAAGGGCAGCTCCACCGCGTCGCGGATCTGCTCGATCTGCGCCTGGAGGCCACCGATGTCCTCGTAGTTGACGTCGGGCACCTCCTCCAGGACCAGTTCCTCGACCTCGCTCTTGGGAATCCGCTCGTACGCGTACGCCGAGCGGGGTTCGATCATGAGCGAGTCGCCGGCCCGGATCGCGCTGCCGATCAGGGTCTCGGCGAGGTGGACGATGCGCTCCTCGTCCGAGTGGGAGACCACCAGCGCCCGGTCACCCGGCGCGCCGTCGGGACCCGCCAGGATCTCCTTGAGCATCACCACCTCGCCGACCCGCTCGTAGCCGAACGCGTCGACGATGTTGAGAGCGTCGTTGAGCAGGACCTCCTGGCCCCGGCGCAGCTCGTCGACCTCCAGCGAGGGCGAGACGGCCACCCGGAGCTTGCGCCCGCCGGTGAACACGTCCACCGTGCCGTCGTCGTGCCTGGCCAGGAAGACGCCGTAGCCACTGGGCGGCTGGGCGAGCCGGTCGATCTCCTCCTTGAGCGTCACGATCTGCGCGCGGGCCTCCTTGAGGGTGCCCACGAGCCGTTCGTTGTTCTCGGTCAGCCGCGCCAACTGCGCCTGGGTGGCCGCCAGCCGCTCTTCGAGCTGCCGGACGTGTCGGGGGCTTTCGGTCAACTTGCGCCGCACCAGAGCGAGTTCCTCTTGCAGGAACGCGACCTGCGTGGAGAGATCGTGGGCTTCCTTTTCCCACCGTGCGGCGCGCGAGTCCGCGTCGTCGCTGCGTGCCACGTCCCACCTCCCCGGGGGGCTTGAACGTTCTGACCTAACACTAGCCGCTATGAGCCCGATTCGGTCCTCCGCAACGCGCTCGTCACCGAAGCTTGATCGCCAAGGGCTGGTCGCGGGGCGGGTACGGGCGTTCGGGTACCGTCGGAGTGTGGGACGGGAGAACATGGGGGGTGCTTCGTGACCGACGTCGCGACCGACCAGTTGCAGGTCTGGGTGGATCAGGACCTCTGCACCGGCGACGGGCTCTGCGTGCAGTACGCGCCGGAGGTCTTCGAGTTCGACGTCGACGGCCTGGCGTACGTCAAGGGCCCGGACGGCGAGCTGCGGCAGGCCCCCGGCGCCCGGGTGGACGTGCCGGAGCACCTGCGCCTCGAGGTGATCGACTCGGCGAAGGAGTGCCCGGGCGAGTGCATCCACGTGGTGCGGGGCAGCGACGGCGTCGAGGTGGCCGGCCCGGAGGCCGAGGACTGAGCAGTGACGGACACGACGGGCCGGGGACGACGTCCCCGGCCCGTCGTGCGTCCGTCAGAGCAGGGGCCGGCCGACCACCGAGGCGACCAGCCGGGCGAACTCCTCCAGCCGGGCGATCTGCCCGGCGCCGCCGTCGTCGAGGGTCTTGCCGAAGCGCAGCGCGTCGTGCCGGGGCGTGCCCGCCACCTCGTCGCTGGGCGGCGCCTCGTCCAGCGAGCTGAGCAGCAGGTAGACGTCGATGCTGTCGATCCGGACGGTGCCGTCGTCGGTCCGGGTGAGCCGACGCCGGCAGCCGACCTCGGTGACGGTGGAGACCGGCACCACGCGCAGCGAGGAGGTCATCGCGCCGGGTGGCCCCTCCCCCGGCGGGACGTCCTCGCCGTGCCAGAGCACCAGCCGGCTGCCGTCGCAGACGACGACCTCCTGCCACACCCCGTTCACCTCGTTGACGAAGCGTTCCAGGGTGAAGCCGAGGACGGAGGCGCCGCGCAGCACCCCGCCGAGCGCCTCCAGGGCGATGTCGGGGTCCCGCAGGTAGGCGCGGGCCGCCGACTCCAGGTCGGTGTAGGGCGACCAGTCGGGGAAGACGGCGGGCAGGTCACCGTTGCCGTAGCCGGGGTTGCTCACGCCACCTCCCGTCGGCCCGAACCGCCGTCACCGCCCGTGCGCCGCCGTCGGCTCCGGTGACCGGGACGGGCGCGCCGCCCGCCGCGCGCTCCGATCCGCTCGCTCATGCCCACCGTCTCCACCCACCTCGGTGTCGTCGTCCCCACGGGCACACATGATCCGCCCGCCCGCCGCCGTGCGCGCGGCGGGGGTCAGGACTGCTCCGGTTCCTCCGCCGCGCGGGCCGCCGCCGCCGCGCGCAGGGCGTCCCGGCGCTGCGCGTACGCCTCGGCGCCCTTGCTGGGCTTGCGCCGGCGCGGCGGCGCGGTCACCCCGGGGGCGAGCTTGCGCGCGGACACCAGGAACGCGGTGTGCGCGATCATCCGGTGGTCCGGTCGCACGGCAAGACCCTCGGCGTGCCAGTCGCGCACCAGCGACTCCCAGGCCCGCGGCTCGGTCCAGCCGCCGCGCTCGCGCAGCGCCTCGACCAGCTCCGACAGCTGCGGGGTGGTGGCCACGTAGCCGATCAGCACGCCGCCGGGGACCAGCGACCGCTCGACCATGTCGAGCATCTCCCACGGGGTGAGCATGTCGAGGATGATCCGGTCGAACCCGGTCTCGGTGCTGTCGGCGACGTCGCCCACGTGCAGCCGCCAGGCCGGGTGCGGACCGTTGAAGAACGCCTCGACGTTGCGCCGGGCGATCTGGGCGAAGTCGTCGCGCACCTCGAACGAGTGCAGCTCGCCCTCGGTGCCGACGGCCCGCAGCAGCGAGCAGGACAGCGCGCCCGAGCCGGCGCCGGCCTCCAGCACCTTGGCGCCGGGGAAGATGTCGCCCATCGCGACGATCTGCGCCGAGTCCTTCGGGTAGATCACCTGGGCGCCGCGCGGCATGGAGAGCACGTAGTCCGACAGCAGGGGCCGCAGCGCGAGGAAGGCGGTCCCGCCGCCGGCGGTGGTGACCACGCTGCCGTCGGGCAGGCCGATCAGGGTGTCGTGCTTGAGGATCCCCCGGTGGGTGTGAAACTCCTTGCCGGGCTCCAGCGTCACGGTGTGCATCCGGCCCTTGGGGTCGGTCAGCTGCACCCGGTCGCCGGGCCGGAACGGCCCCCGGTGGACGGGCGGCAGGGCCGGGACGGTGGAGGTCTCTGCGGTCACGTGTTCGTCTTCCGTTTGGGTTCGAGGAGCTGGGCGAGGTCCGCGATGTGCAGCACGCCGACCACATCTTCGCCTGCCGTCACGAGGTACTGCGCGCCCGGGTGGGTGCGGACGGTCTCCAGCACCCGCTCGCCGTCCGCGTCGACCGGGAGGGTGGGCAGGGCGGTCAGGGCGCGGGCCACCTCGTCCACCGCGAGCCACGGCCGCCGTTCCGGGGGTACGGCGGCGACGCGGGCCGGGTCGACCAGTGACACGGTACGGCCGGCGGAGTCGACCACGCTGAGCGCCGCGTCCGGTGTGCCCGCCTCGTCGCGGCGGCGTTGCGCCTCGGCCAGCGGGGTGCCGGTGGGCACCGGCAGCAGTGGCCGGGCCAGCCGGGCCAGGTCGACCAGGTGCAGCCGGCGGCCGATGCGGGCCAGCCGGATGGACTGCCCGGCGCCCCGCCACAGCGTCACCGCGACCAGCAGCAGCAGCGGCAGGGCCAGCGGGGCGAGCGCCCGGCGCAGGGTGAGCAGCACCACCAGGGCGAGCGTGGCCACCGCCACGGCCCGGCCGACCCAGCCGGCCACCTCGGTGCCGCGGTGCCGGTCCCGGGTGAGCGCCCAGACCGCGGCGCGCAGCGCCCGTCCGCCGTCCAGCGGCAGCCCGGGCAGGCTGTTGAAGATCGCCACCACGACGTTGCTGACCGCGAGCTGGAACGCGAGCTGGTGGCCGAGGGTGCCGGCGGGCAGCGCCAGGGTGGCGGCGACCGCCCCGGCGCCGAGCACGGCCGAGACGGCCGGCCCGGCCAGCGAGATGAGCAGCTCCACCCGAGGGCTGGGGGCGTCCCGGTCCATCTCGGTGTAGCCGCCGAGCAGTTCGAGGGTGATCCCGCGCACACCGATGCCGTGGCGGCGGGCGGTCAGCGCGTGGCCCAGCTCGTGCAGCAGCACCGAGCCGAGCAGCGAGACGACGAACCCGAGGCCGACCAGGTAGCCGGCGAGGTGACCGAGGTCGAGCTGGCGCCGGGCCAGCGCCGCGTAGAGCACCGTGACCACCACGGTGAGCAGCAGCATCGAGGCGTCGACGCGCAGCGGCACCCCGAGGACCCGGCCGAGGCTCAGCCCGGGCCGGCGCGGTCGTCGGGTGCGCTGCTCCACCCCGGCGATGCTACGCGGCGCCGATCATGGCCCGGTGCGGCGACGACCGACCTGTCACACGGGTGGCCTAACCTTCCGGGCATGACGGCGGAACCGGTGATCGACGCGCAGGGCGACCAGACGGCGGCACGGGTGCCGGTCACGGTGCGGGCGTCGCTGTCGCCGTCGCGGGCGGCCGACTTCAAGACCTGCCCGCTGCTCTACCGGTTCCGCAGCATCGACCGGCTGCCCGAGCGGCCGACGGTCGAGCAGGCCCGGGGCACGCTGGTGCACGCCGTGCTGGAGCGGCTGTTCGACCTGCCGGCCCCGGCGCGCACCCCGGAGTCGGCGGGCGACCTGGTCGCCCCGCAGTGGGACCGCCTGGTCACCGAGGAGCCGGAGCTGGCGACGTTGTTCGCCGACGGCGACGCGGCGGCCGCGCAGGAGTTCCTGCGTTCGGCGGCGGCGCTGCTGGAGGGCTACTTCGCGGTGGAGGACCCGCAGCGGCTGGAGCCCGCCGAGCGGGAGGCGCTGATCTCCGCCGTGGTCGACGACGAGCTGCTGATCCGGGGCTATCTCGACCGGCTCGACGTGGCCCCGGACGGCGCGCTGCGGGTGGTCGACTACAAGACCGGCGGCGCGCCGCGCGAGGCGTTCGAGGCGCGGGCGCTGTTCCAGCTGAAGTTCTACGCCCTGGTGCTGTGGCGCACCCGGGGCGTGGTGCCGCGGGTGCTGCGCCTGCTCTACCTCAAGGACGCCGAGGTGTGCGACTACGCCCCCGACGCCGAGGAGCTGGTGCGCTTCGAGCGCACCGTGGTGGCGTTGTGGCGGGCGATCGAGCAGGCCACCGCGCGGCAGGACTTCCGGCCCCGGCCGAGCCGGCTCTGCGACTGGTGCAGCCACCAGGCGCTCTGCCCGAGCTTCGGCGGCACGCCGCCGCCGTTCCCGGTGGCCGGTGCCGCGCCCGACCCGCTCGTGGACGCCCGTTCCCGCCCGGTCACCCCGGGGGCCGACGAGTGATCCTCCTCCTCGGGGAGGAGACCGGGTTCGGCGCCGGCGACGACGAGACGCGCCCCGTGCCGGCCTAACGTTCGGGCATGACCGACCGGCTGCCGGCCCGACGGGTGCGCGCCACGCTGCTCACCGCCGCCGTGGCGTACGCGCTGGGCCGACTCACCCGGCGGCGCCCCGCCGGGGAGGCCCGCCGGGACCCGGGCGCGACGGTGGTCACCGACGAGCGCCGGCGGATCGCCCGCGAGCTGCACGACCTGGTGGCCCACCGGGTCGCCGCGATGGGTGTGCTGGCCACCGGGGCGCGCCGGGTGCTCGGCCGGGATCCCGGCGCGGCGGACGGTGCGCTGGCCGCGGTCGAGGAGACCGGCCGGGAGACGCTGCGTGAGCTGCACCGGCTGCTGCGGGTGCTGGACGCCGACGCCGACGCCGGCGTGGCGCGGCTGGCGCCGCAACCCGGCCTGGCCGGCGTTCCCGCGCTCGTCGAGCGGGCCCGCCGGGCCGGGCTGCCGGTCACGCTGCGGATGGAGGGCACGTCCACCGCGGTGGCGGAGGGGGTGGCGCTCACCGCCCACCGCATCGTCGCCGAGGCGCTGCGCAACGTCCTCGCCCACGCCGGGCCGGCCACCGCGCTGGTCCGGATCACCGTCGGCGGCGGCGTGCTGACCGTCGAGGTGGTCGACACCGGGCGCGGGCCGGGACGCCCACCCGACCGGATCGGGCACGGACTGGTCGGCATGCGGGAGCGGGTGGCCCTCTACGGTGGGATCCTGCGGACCGGACCGGCGCCGGGCGGCGGCTTCCGGGTGTACGCGCGGATCCCGCTGGACCCGGCCGGTGCGGTCCCCGCCTGACCGCCGCCGGGCACGACGAGGGGGATCTGATGACAGACGGCGCCGCGCCCCGACCGGTCCGGGTCCTGCTCGCCGACGACCAGCCGTTGCTGCGCACCGGGTTCCGGATGGTGCTGGGCGTCGAGGACGACCTGGACATCGTGGGTGAGGCCGGCGACGGCGTGGAGGCGGTGGAGCTGGCCCGGCGGCTGCTGCCCGACGTGGTGCTGATGGACATCCGGATGCCGCGGATGGACGGGGTCGCCGCCACCCGGGCGATCGTGGACGCCCGGCTGCCGGTGCGGGTGCTCGTCCTCACCACGTTCGAGTTGGACGAGTACGTGGTCGGGGCGCTGCGCGCCGGGGCGAGCGGCTTCCTGGCCAAGGACGTGCCGGCCGAGGACCTGGTGACCGCGATCCGCACGGTGGCGGCCGGGGAGGCGGTGGTGGCGCCGCGGATCCTGCGCCGGCTGCTGGACCGCTTCGCCGACGTCCTGCCGGACCCGGTGACCGCCCCGCCGCGGGTGCTGGACCCGCTGACCGAGCGGGAACGGGAGGTGCTGACCCAGGTGGCGCGCGGGCTGTCGAACGCCGAGATCGCCCGGGAGCTGTCGGTCAGCGAGACCACGGTGAAGACGCACGTCGGGCACGTGCTGACCAAGCTGCGGCTGCGGGACCGGGTGCAGGCGGTGGTGCTGGCCTACGAGACGGGGCTGGTACGGCCGGGGAAATAGGTGGCGGCCCTCACGTACCGTGACCAACGGCGGCGACGCGGGGTTGACCATGACGCGACGTGAGGTCCTACCGTCGGCGCCGCCGGCCGGTCAGGGATCACCCTGAGCCGGCCTGGGGGGCGACCCCCACCGGAAATTCGGCACGGATTCCGCCCGGGGTCGGACGGTTCCGCCGCCGGTGGCACCGAGGATGGAACCGCCGCACCGACCAGCGGGGGCGGTGCGGATCAGCAGCCAGACGGAAGAGGTAGATGACGTGACCGCGACGGTAGGCCGGCAAGCGCAGGCCGCGGCCCGGGCGAACGACGTGTGGAAGGTGTACGGCAGCGGTGAGGCGCAGGTCATCGCGCTGCGGGGGGTGAGCGCCGAGTTCGAACGCGGCCGGTTCACCGCGATCATGGGGCCGTCCGGCTCCGGCAAGTCGACGCTGATGCACTGCCTCGCCGGTCTGGACTCGGTGACCCGGGGCACCGTGATGATCGGCGACACCACCGTGACCGGGCTCAACGACTCGGGCCTGACGAAGCTGCGCCGGGACAAGGTCGGCTTCATCTTCCAGCAGTTCAACCTGCTGCCCACGCTCACCGCGCAGGAGAACATCCTGCTGCCGCTGTCGATCGCCGGGCGCAAGGCCGACCCGGCCTGGTACGACACGGTGATCGACACGGTCGGGCTGCGGGAGCGGCTCGGGCACCGCCCGGCGCAGCTCTCCGGCGGTCAGCAGCAGCGGGTGGCGTGCGCCCGGGCGCTGGTCGCCCGCCCCGACGTGATCTTCGCGGACGAGCCGACCGGCAACCTGGACTCCCGCTCCGGCGCGGAGGTGCTCAACTTCCTGCGCAACTCGGTGCGCGAGCACGGCCAGACCATCGTCATGGTCACCCACGACCCGACCGCCGCCGCGTACGCCGACCGGGTGGTCTTCCTCGCCGACGGCCAGATCGTCTCGGAGCTGATCGAGCCGACCGCCGACACGGTGCTGGACACCATGAAGAAGCTGGACGCTCCGGTCGAGGTGGGCAACTGATGTTGCGGGCAACGCTGAAGAGCCTGCTGGCGCGCAAGCTGCGCCTGCTGCTGTCCGGCCTGGCGGTGGTGCTCGGCGTCATGTTCGTCTCGGGCGCGTTCGTGCTCACCGACACCCTCGGCCGGTCCTTCGACGCGGTCTTCGCCGACGCGTACGCCGAGGTCGACGTGAACGTCGCGGCGAAGCCGAAGGTGGAGCTGTCCGAGACCGAGGGCGAGCAGGTGGCCGCCCCGGTGCCGGCGTCGCTGGTCGAGCGGGTGAAGGCGGCGCCCGGCGCGGCGGACGTGCAGGGCGTGGTCGCCACCGACGGCGCCCGTCTGATCGGCGCCAACGGCAAGGTGGTCACCTCGTTCGGCCCGCCGCAGCTGGGCGAGAACTGGCTCGGCGAGAGCGACCTGGTGAAGCTGCGCGAGGGCCGGGAGCCGCGCGCGGATGACGAGATCGTGGTCAACGCCGCGCTGGCCAAGGCCGCGAACGTGACGGTCGGCGACCGGGTCGGCGTGCTGACCCTGGCGCCGAAGAAGGAGTTCACGCTGGTCGGCGTGTTCGGCTACAGCGGCGGCCGGGACTCCGTGGGCGGCGCGAACGAGGTCGCCTTCACCACCCCGGTGGCGCAGCAGCTGATGCTCGGCAAGCCGGACGTGTTCAGCAACATCACCGCGCGGGCCGCCGACGGCACCACCCCGGAGGCGCTGCGCGACGAGGTGTCCCGCGCGGTGGGGGCCGGCTACGACGTGAAGACCGGTGAGCAGCTCGCCGACGACGCGTCGGCCGGGCTGAAGGAGGGGCTGTCCTTCTTCAACAAGATCCTGCTGGGCTTCGCCGCGGTGGCGCTGCTGGTCGGCACGTTCCTGATCCTCAACACCTTCTCGATCATCGTGGCCCAGCGCACCCGCGAGCTGGCCCTGATGCGGGCCATCGGCGCCAGCGGCCGGCAGGTCATCGGCTCGGTGGTGCTGGAGGCGGTCGCGGTCGGTCTGATCGCCTCGGTGCTCGGGCTGGCCGCCGGCATCGGTGTGGGCGCGCTGCTGGCGTACCTGTTCGGCAAGCTCGCCGGCGGTCTGAGCCTGGCCGGGCTGGGCGTGCCGCCGGCGGCGGTGATCGGCGCGTTCGCGGTCGGTCTGGTGATCACGGTGGTCGCGGCGCTGTTGCCGGCGCTGCGCGCCGCGCGTATCCCGCCGATCGCGGCGATGCAGGACGTGGCCACGCCGGACCGTCCGCTGACCAAGGTGACCGTCGGCGGGGCGGTGGTCACCACGATCGGGGCGGTGCTGCTCTTCCTCGGCCTCAGCGGCAACGCCGGCGACAACACCCTCGCGACCATCCTCGGTGGGGTGCTCTTCGCGTTCATCGGGGTGGCGCTGCTGACGCCGGTGATCAGCCGGCCGGTGGTCTCGTTGCTCGGCGCGATCTTCTCCTGGTCGGTCCCGGGCAAGCTGGGCCGGCTCAACTCGGGTCGTAACCCCCGCCGGACGGCGATCACCGCGGCGGCGCTGATGGTGGGCATCGCGCTGGTGACCGGGGTGACCGTGATCCTCGACTCGGCCAAGGGCAGCATCAGCGCGCTGGCCGAGGACACGATCAAGGCCGAGCTGGTGATCTCCGGATCCGCGTCCGGGCCCCGCCCGCCGAGCTTCGACCCGGCGGTGCTGGACAAGACGGCCGCGATCCCCGGGGTGCAGCTGGTCGACGGTGAGTACGGCGACATGGCCACGGTCGGCGGCAAGCGGACCTGGGTGGCGGCGTCGAGCAACGTGGCGGCGCTGGAGCGGATCTTCGGGGCGAAGGCCACCGCCGGTGACATCAGCCGGCTGGCCCCCGACCAGATGCTGCTCAGCTCCGACACCGCGAAGGACCGCAACCTGTCGGTCGGCTCGACCGTGCCGGTGCAGCTGTCCCGCGGCGACGCCCGCACCTACACGGTCAGCGGCATCTACGAGAGCTCGCAGTTGACCAACCCGGTGGTGCTGCCGCCGCAGGCGGCCGCCGACTTCGCCATCCCGCAGCCCATCCAGGGTTTCGTGCAGCTCGCCCCGGGCACGTCGGTCGGCGCGGTGCAGCCGCAGGTCGAGCGGCTGCTGGCGGACAGCCCCGAGGTGTCGGTGGCGGACCGGGCCGCGTTCATCAAGCAGCAGACCAGTCAGCTGGACACGCCGCTGCGGATGATCCAGATCCTGTTGGCGCTGGCCATCGTGATCGCGGTGCTGGGCATCATCAACACGCTCGCCCTGTCGGTGCTGGAGCGGACCCGGGAGTTGGGCCTGCTGCGGGCGATCGGCCTGCGCCGGGCGCAGACCATGCGGATGATCACCGTCGAGGCGGTGGTGATCTCGATCTTCGGCGCGCTGCTCGGCGTCGTGGTCGGCACCGGCCTCGGCGCGGCGGTGGTCCGGGCGCTCAAGGACGAGGGCATCACCGACCTGGTCCTGCCCTGGGGTCAGATGGTGACGTTCCTGGTGCTGGCCGCGATCATCGGCGTGGTGGCGGCGGTGCTGCCGGCGATCCGCGCCGCGCGGATCAACGTGCTCGGCGCCATCGCCCACGACTGAGATGCAAGGAAGGGGCCCTTCTTATCGCCTGAGCGATAGGAAGGGCCCCTTCCTAACGGTTGAGCAGGGCCGCGAGCAGCTCCAGGTCCGCCGACGTCAGGCTCTCCACCTGGTGCACGCCGTCGGTCGCCGGCAACGGCACCTCGGCCGGCACGGCGAGTACGGCGGCCCCGGCGGCGAGCGCGCTCGCCACGCCGGTCGGCGAGTCCTCGATCGCCACGCACCGCTCGATCGGCACGTCGAGCAGCCGCGCGGCGGTCAGGTAGGGCTCCGGGTGCGGCTTCGGGTCGCCCACCTCGTCGCCGCAGACCACCGCGTCGAAGCTGTCCCGGCCCAGCGTGTCCAGGGCGACCTCGACCAGGGGCCGCCCGCTGGAGGTGACCAGCGCGGTGGGGATCCCGGCGGTCCGGACGGCCCGCAGCAGCGCGAGCGCGCCGGGCCGCCACCGCAACCCGGTGCGGAACAGGTCGAGGATGCGCGCGCTGATCCAGTCGGCGCTGGCCTGCGGGTCCCGCTCCGGTTGGCCCAGGTCGTCGTGCACGATCCGCATGGCGTCGGCCATCCCGGTGCCGACGATCGCGCGGCGCGCCGCGTCGGACAACGTGCCGCCGTAGACGGCGGCCAGTTCCTGCAACGCGACGTCCCACAGCTTCTCGCTGTCGACCAGGGTGCCGTCCATGTCGAAGAGCACGGCGGCGGGGCGTGGGCTGTTCAGCGGGGCCTCCTTCGGTACGCGTACCCGCCGATCCTGCCAGCCCACCCGGGCCCGGCCGGCACCGTCCCCGATCGAGGTGACCTGCGGCATCAACCGAGATCGCACGCCTTCAGCGAATTCTCGTAGCCGCTGAAGAACTTCTCGCTGCGCTGCTCGGCGGTGCCGTGCGCGCCCTCGGCGAACCAGGGCTGGTCGGGGTCGTCGCCGACGGCGAGCAGCCCTTCCCGGAACTCGTCCAGGTCACCGTCGGCCAGGGTCAGCGCCCCGGAGCGCACGCTGTCGCCGAGGTACGCCCCGGCCATGCAGTCGGCCTGCAACTCCTGCTGGATGGTGAAGTCGTAGCGGATGCCGAGGCGGACCTGCACCCCGTGGGCGTACTCGTGGCCGAGCAGGTAGAACAGGAACGCGTCGCCGATCTCCCGGAACGCCGAGACGGACCAGTTCACGTCGTAGGCGATGAAGTCGCCGGCCGAGCAGTAGACCGCGTTGTTGCGGGGCAGTGCCTGCCCGCCGCAGGACACCTCGCCGGCCCGGCTGTACGACACCACCCGCCGGATCGGCCGGAACCGTTCCCCGGAGGCGCGGAACTGCGCCGTCCAGTACTTCTCGGCCAGCGCGACGGCGTCCTCGAAGTCCTGCTTGAACTCGGCGACGCTGGTGGTGCCGTCGGCCCGGGTGGTCCGCGCTTCCGGCTCCGACCGGCCGCTCTCGCGCGGGGCGGGCTGCTGCGGCTCACCCTGGTCGAGCCCGCCGCCCATGCAGCCGGCGGCCACCACCACGGCCACCACCAGCCCGGCGAGCGGCCCGAGCCGCCGCCGTCGTGCCCTGTCCCCCACGGCTACCTCCCGGCTGTCGAACCCGTGTCCCGCAGCAGTACCCCCGGCCGGCGCCGGTGATGCCCACCGGCTCTCACGTACCGGAGCCGGGAAACGTTCACGTGTCGACGGCGGTGAACAGCAGCAGCGACCGCTCGGGGGCGAACCACGCCTCGGCGGCGCCGGCGGCGTCGTGGTCGGCGCTGCGCCGCCAGCGCACGCCGTCCGGCACGTGTCCGGTCAGGCCGGGCCAGACCTCGGGCGCCGCGCCGGTCACCGGCGTCCAGGCGTACGTGGTGGCCAGGGCGCGCGCGTCGGTCGGCGCGAGCCGCACCACGCCCTGGTAGCGCAGGTCGGTGGGGCCGGGGGCCCGGGAGCAGGCGAAGCTCGGGTAGTCGACCTGCCAGTGGATCTCCGGGTACGCCCCGACGCCGGGCACGTCCCGGTCGGTCCAGCGCCGGTCGGTGCGGACCGTCGACTCCTCGGCGGCGACCCGGGCCACGCAGTCCCGCTCCTCGGCGTTGTCGGTCCGGGTCAGCCAGAGCGCTCCCGCGCCGCCGGTCAGCAGGACGACGCCGAGCACGGTGGACGCGGCCAACAGCCAGGAACGTCGGGTCACCCGGGCAGGGTAGCCACCGCCGGCCACCGTGGACCGCCCCCGGTACAGTCGCCGCCGTGCATCCGCAGGTGGCCCACGCCGGCATCGTCTACTGGCGACGCAGTCTCTGGAACGGCATGCGGTGCGTGCCGGTGCTGATGACCCTCGACCAGGGGTGGCTGCGCGCCCGGGACCGGCGCGGCGTGGAGGTGTTCGCCGTGCCCGCCGGTCAGGTGGGCGGCCGGTTGACCCGCCTGGGCACGCTGCTGCTGGACGTCGGCGGGCGCCGGTACGCCCTGGTGGGTCGCGGGTCCGACGTCTCACCCCGACCCAGCGCCGACCAGGAGCGCGGGTGCGCCGACTTCCGGGCCCGACACACCCCGCCGACCGGGGACGGCCCGGGCGTCCTCGACCAGGTCTTCAACGGCGCGGCGGCGTTCCACACCCGGTCCTGGCGGGACGCGCTGGTGCGCGCCGGCGCGCCGCTGCGCTGACCGGTCCGGCAGGGCACCGCCCCACGGCCACGGGCCGTAGGCTCCGGCACATGATCGAGTTCGACTACGACGCCCACGAGCGCACCCGCTGGGCCGGGCGGGCGCGGGCCTACCGGCGCAGCTTCGGCGGGCTCTGCGCGTACCCGACGGCGGCGCTGCTGGACGCGGCGCGGGTGCGGGCCGGGCGGCGCGTGCTCGACGTCGGCACCGGGCCCGGCACCGTCGCGGCGGCCGCGCTCGGCCGGGGCGCCGCCGTGGTGGCGGTCGACGCGGAGGCCAGCATGCTGGCGGAGGCCCGGGCGACCGCGGCCGGCGCCGGCCTGGTCGGCGCCGCGCTGCCGCGGTTGCCCCTCCCCGACGACCGGTTCGACGCGGCGGTGGCCAACTTCGTGCTCAACCACGTCGGCGACCCGGCCGCCGCGCTGGTGGAGCTGCGCCGGGTGGTACGCCCCGGCGGGCGGGTGGCGGTGACGCTCTGGCCGTCGCCGCATCCGCCGCTGCAACGCCTGTGGGGCGAGGCGATCGGCGCCGCCGGTGTCACCCCGCCGGCGGACCTGCCTCGACTGGCGCCCGGGCGGGACTTCCCGCGCACCGAGGCCGGCGTGGCCGGCCTGCTGAGCGCCGCCGGGCTGACCGACGTCGCGTGCACGACCCTGACCTGGACCCATCGCACGGATCCGGAGGACTGGTGGGCCGGGCCGGCGGCCGGCATCAGCACGGTCGGCCTCGTCGTGCAACGGCAGGAGCCGGCGGCGCGGGAGCGCATCCGCCGGGAGTACGACCGGCTCACCGCCGGGTTCCGGGACGCCGACGGGCGGTTGGCGCTGCCGACGGCCGCGCTGCTCGGTTCGGCCTCGGTCGCCTGATCCCGGCGCGGTCAGTCCAGGCCGCGCATGATGTGCGGCTCGCCGTCGTCGTCGCCGAAGCAGCGGTGCAGCACCTGGGCGCGGGCCCACAGGTCGAGGCTGCTGGGCGGCCCGACCGGCGGTGGCCCGGCCGGTGCGCTCAGCACGGGGGCCGGGTCCGGCGGAACCTTCGACGTCACCTCGTCGGTCATCTCCGCCCCTTTCGTCGTACCCATGCTCGCCCTCGGGCGTCTCCGCCGCATCAACCGGACGGCGCGGGCGTGGACGCGGCGCTCCTGACCCGGGCGCCGGCCCGTACTCCGGTGACGGTAGCCCGCCGGGCCGGCCGGCACAGCCGTATTCCCGACGTCCGAGCAGGTGGCGGCCGATCGTCATCCGAAGTTCACGGAAGTTGATCTGGCTCATTACTTCAACGTCTGTCTATATGGGTGCAGGTATTCGCCATCCCGTCGGACGGAGTTCCCATGTCCCGCACCCTGCGCGCCGCGGCCATCAGCCTGGCCGCGATCGTGGCCGCCACCCTCGGCCTCACCGCCCCCGCCCCCGCCGCCGGCTACTCGGCCCCGCTCACCACCGCCGTCGCCGGCCTCACCGTCGCCGCCGAGGTCCGCACCGGATACAGCCGCGACCTGTTCCCGCACTGGATCGACGCCGACGGCGACGGCTGCCACACCCGCAACGAGGTCCTCTACGCCGAGGCCACCACCACACCGACGGTCAGCGGCACCTGCACGCTCTCCGGCGGACGTTGGTACTCCTACTACGACGCCGCGACCTGGACGGCCACCGGCGACCTGGACATCGACCACATGGTGCCGTTGGCCGAGGCGTGGGACTCCGGCGCGCGGGGCTGGACCACCAGCCGCCGCCAGGCGTACGCGAACGACCTGGGTGACACCCGCGCGCTGGCGGCGGTCACCGACAACGTCAACCAGGCCAAGGGCGACCAGGACCCGGCGACGTGGCTGCCGCCGTACGCCTCGGCCCGCTGCCGCTACGTCGGCGAGTGGGTGGCGGTGAAGATCCGGTGGCGGCTCACCGTGGACAGCACGGAGAAGAGCGCGCTGACCAGTTGGGCGAACAACTGCCCGGCGGCGACGATCTCGGTCACCTACGCGTACTGACCCTGCCACGCCCGCCCCCGGGCCGGCCGGCTCGTCGGCGGGCGACCGGCATCATGGTGCAACATGAACGCGGAGCGCGCGGTCGTGCGGTGGGCCGGCGCGCACGACCCCGCGCTACCGGTCGTCCTGGTCCTCGTCGACGGCCGGCCGTGACCCGTCGGCCGGGCAGCACGCGCACCCGGCCGGCGTGTGCGGGAGCGCGCAACAGGCCTCGCCGCGCCAGGCCGCCCGCCCCTCCCGCACCGCGACGACGGCGATCACCAGGGCCGCGACCGGGTCGGCCCAGGACCAGCCGAACAGGCCGTTGACCGCCAGCCCGACGAGCAGGACCACGGACAGGTACGTGCACAGCAGCGTCTGCTTCGAGTCGGCCACGGCCGACCGGGAACCCAGTTCCCGTCCGGCGCGCCGCTGCGCCGTCGAGAGCACCGGCATCACGATCACCGACAGGCCGGCCAGCACCAGGCCGACCGTGGAGGGGGCGGCCTGGGCGCCGCCCAGCAGCGCCCGGACCGCCTCGACGCTCACGTACCCGGCGAGGGCGTAAAAGGAGACCGCGATCAGCCGCAGCGCGACCCGCTCCCGGGACTGCGGGTCCCGGCCGGCGAACTGCCACGCCACGGCGCTCGCCGAGGCCACCTCGATGACTGAGTCCAGACCGAAACCGATCAGCGCGGTCGACGACGCGACGGTGCCGGCGCCGATCGCCACCACCGCCTCGACCACGTTGTAGGTGATCGTCGCGGCCACCAGCAGCCGCACCCGCCGCGCGAGCACGGCACGGCGCGCCGGAGTGGGGCCGGCGAGCGCCGCAGGGAGCAGGGGCAGGCCGGCCATCAGCAGCATCCGGTTCCGGCGTCGGAGCAGGCTGCCGGATCGACCGCGAGCACCACCCCGAGCAGGTCGCCCAGCGCGTGGGCGAGGCGGGGGTCGGCCAGCTCGTAACGGGTGCGACGCCCCTCGGGCACGGCCACGACGAGCCCGCAGCCGCGCAGGCAGGCCAGGTGGTTGGAGAGGTTCTGCCGGCTGGTGCCGAGCAGGTCGGCCAGCTCCGCCGGGTAGCCCGGCCCGTCGCGCAGCGCCAGCAGTAGCCGGGCGCGCAACGGCTCGGACAGCGCGTGACCGAACCGGGCCAGCACCTGGTGATAGGGCAGCGTCCGCATGCGCCCACTGTACAGCGTCCGCTGTATTCACCTGTCCATGTACCGACTTGCATCCGGTACCCGGGTACGGGCTTACCGTCGAGGAGTGAGCGACGACGAACACGGATCCTCCTGGGTGCCCGACGCCTGCACCCTGCCGACCACCGACCGGCCGCTGCGGCTGGCCGAGTTCGACACGCTGTTCCGCGCCGCCGTCCGCGCCGTCGACCGGCCGTCGGCCCGGCACCTGCGGCTGCGCCTCGACGGGGCCGACCAGGTCGAACGCACGGCTCGCGACCTCGCCGCGCGCGAATCGGCGTGCTGCTCGTTCTTCACCTTCGACCTCACCCGGCCGGACGACGGGCCGCTGACCCTCGACATCCGGGTGCCGGCGGCCCACACCGACGTCCTCGACGCCCTCGCCGCCCGGGCCGCGTCCCGCCACGACCGATGACCGCCGGGCCCGAACTGCGCAGCGGCCAGCTCGCCGCCGCGGCGGGGGTCAACGTGCAGACGTTGCGCTACTACGAGCGGCGCGGGCTGCTCGCCGCACCCCGCCGTTCGCCGGGCGGACACCGCCTCTACCCCGCCGAGGCCGTCACCCTGCTGCGGGTGGTCAAGGCCGCGCAACGCCTCGGCTTCACCCTCGCCGAGGTCACCGACCTGATCACGGCGGCCCGGCGCACGCCCCGCGCCGACAGCGGCCTCCGGGCCCGCGCCCGGAACAAGCTCGCCGAGGTGGAGCAGCGGCTCGCCGACCTCACGGTCGCGCGCGACACGCTCCGCGCCGCCGTCGCGGCCGGCTGCGACGACCTGGTCGCCTGCGCCGCCAGTCCCCGCTGTCCGCTGCCCTTCGACGAGCTCGCCGAGCCCGCTGACCTGCGCCGCGCGACCGTCACGCTACGGTCGGGCGCATGACGGTCGCGCGTTCCATCCTGCTGTTCCTGATCGCCGCGCTGGCCGAGATCGGCGGCGCCTGGCTGGTCTGGCAGGGCTGGCGGGAGAACCGGGGGCTGCTCTGGATCGCCGCCGGGGTGATCGCGCTCGGCCTCTACGGATTCGTGGCGACCTTTCAACCCGACCCGAACTTCGGCCGGATCCTCGCCGCCTACGGCGGCATCTTCGTCGCCGGCTCGCTGGCCTGGGGCATGCTGGTCGACAGGTTCCGCCCCGACCGTTACGACCTGGTCGGCGCGGCCATCTGCCTGGTCGGCGTCGCCGTCATCATGTACGCGCCGCGAGCGAGCTGACCGCGGTGCTGTTCCTGCCCGAGGTGGGGGAACTGACGTTCCGCCACGGCGACGACACCCTGGTCGGCGACCTGGTCCGGCCGCCCTGGCCCGGGCCGTACCCGGCGGTCGTGTTCGTCGAGGGCTCCGGGCCCGGCGGGCGCGACCAACGCGACTGGCAGACCCGGCTGGCCGCCGCCGGCTTCGCGAGCCTCGCCTACGACAAGCCCGGCTCCGGGGCCTCCACCGGGGACTGGACCCGGCAGACGCTGACCGACCGGGCCGGCGAGACGCTGGCCGCGGTGGGCGCGCTGCGGACGCGGGCGCAGGTGCTTCCGCACGCCGTCGCGCTGGTCGGCGGCAGCCAGGGCGGCTGGGTCGCGCCGCTCGCCGCGTCCCTCTCCCCCGCCGCCGTCGCCGCCGTGGTGATCGTGTCCGGTCCGGCGGTGGGGCTGGTGCCGCAGGAGGAATACCGGCTCCGGCACCAACTGCCCGCGGCGGGCTTCTCCGACGACGACGTGCGACAGGCGACGGTGCTGCTGCGCGAGCAGGTGCACCGGGTCCGCGCCGGCGACGACCCTGCCGACGTCCACACCGCACAGGCGAGCTGGCACGACGCACCCTGGTACCCACTGCTCGCCGGTGCCTCGCCCGCGACGATCGGCTTCCTCGCCGGCATCGCCGACCACGACCCGGAGCCGGCGCTGGCCGCCCTGCGCTGCCCGGTGCTGGCGATCTTCGGCGCGGACGACGTGCAGGTGCCGGTCGAGGCGAGCGTACGGGCCCTGGAGCGCATCCTCGGCGGGACCGGTCACGCCGACCACACGGTCGTGGTCTTCCCTGACGCCGACCACGGCATCCGGGTACGGGGCACGCGGGCGCCCGGCTTCGACGAACTGGTGGTGACCTGGCTGCACCGTCGGCTGCGCTAGCCCGGCGTCCGCCGTCACCGCGCCGGCCGCTCCGGAGCGCATCGGTCACGGGTGGAGCCGACCGGTCGATGCACGGCGGGCGTCAGCAGCACCACGACCGCCGCGGTGACCGCCGTGCCCAGGAGCAGCCCGGCGACGACGTCGTGCGGGTAGTGCACTCCGGCGACCACGCGCGCCGCCGCGGCGAGCAGGCCGGCCGGCACCGCGAACCCGGCCAGCCGGGGCGCGGCCAGCACCAACCCGGTCGCGAGGGCGCCGGCGACGGTCGAGTGGTTGCTGGGGAACGACCAGTCCCCGGCCGGCGGACACGGCACCCAGCCCGGTACGTCGGCGATGGCCCGACAGGGCCGCTCCTGATCCACGACGAGCTTGAGCGCCTCGCTCGTGACGTACGCCAGGACGGCACCCGCGCCCGTGAGCGCGACGACGGCGGTCGCTCCGGTGCGCCGCCGCCGTCCGACCCAGCCGACCCACGCGAGCGCGGCGAGGAGGAGCAGCGGCGCGCCGAGCGCCGCGTGCTCACCGAGGCGGACGACCCCCGCCGGCACCCCGACGACGGCGCGGTACAGGTCGGCCGAGACGCCTTCGGTCACCACCTCCGGCTGGGGGTCGCCGAGGCCACCCGGAGCGAGCGCCGCCACGGCCCCGGCGCCGACGGTGAGGATCAGCACGGCCAGCATCAGCCTGCGAGAAGAGGTCATCGGGAGACGGTAGGGACGGTCAACGCTCCGGCGCACCGCCCGGACGGCAGGCCCGCACCCTCACTTTCGTCAGGGTCCGAGGTCCGGAACCGGCACGTCGCGCATCCCCTTACGTCGGCTTGCCGGGTCCGCTGCCCCACCGGTGCGGCGTGGGTCCTCTACGCTGGATCGACGGCCGTCGTCGACAGTGGGGAGTCTCCGCGTGGATCCGCAGCTGTGGGCCCTGGCCAACACCGCGGGCACGACCGTCGTCGCGCTGCTGGCCACCGACGCGTGGTCGACGGCGAAGTCGGCTGTCGACACCGTCTGGCGCCGCTTCCATCCGGAACGCGCCGAGGTCGTCGAGGCCGAACTGGTGGACACCCGCGCGGATCTCGTCGCCGCCTCCGAAGAGGACCGCTCCGCCCTGGAGGCAGAGCTGGCCCAGCAGTGGCAGCATCGACTCCGCCGTCTTCTGACGCACGACCCGGAGGCCGCCGTCGCCCTGCGGCGCCTCCTGGACGACGACCTCGTTCCCGCCCTGCGGGCGACCGGCCGGACGTGGCGGGGCGACGTGACCCAGCGGGCCACGGCCAGCGACCACAGCCGGATCTACCAGGTGGGGCAGGGCGACCTCCACGTGCGGGGCGATGGCTGACGAGACGGGCCCGACCGGCGCCGACCGGGTCGAGATGAACGCCGCCGCGCAGGACGGCGCGCGGATCTACCAGGTGGCGCAGGGCACCATCTACGTCGACGCCGGGCAGGCGCGCTCGGCCGCGCAGCGGCTGGCGACCATGCCGGTCCAGCAGTCGGTCGACCAGCTCATGACGATGAGCCAGGACGACGCCTGCTGGGTCCTCGCGGAGATGGACGAGGCGTCCGCCGCACGGCGTCTCGCCGCGCTGCCCCGCGACCGGTGCGCGGCGCTGTTGGCCGGCATGGACGAAGGGCTGGCCGCGAAGCGGCTGGTCCTGCTCCCCCAGGAGCTGGCGGTCCACGTCCTCGGCGCGATGCCGGCCGCACGGGCCGCCGACCTGCTGGTGGAGATCCCGCTGGACCGGGTACCGGGGCTGCTCGACGGGATGCCGCCGGACCGGGCGGCCGCGCTGTTGGGCGAGATGTCGGACGACCGGCTCTCCGGGGTCCTGCACCTCGAGTCCTGGACGACGGCGGACACCGTGCTGCGGTGTCTTCCCGCCGCGCGGGTGCTCGCCCTGTCGTGGCCTTCTCCGGCCGACACGGACCACCTGCCCCGGCGCAACCGGGAGTTGTGGGCCAGGCGCGTCGGAGCCGCGCGCAGTCACGCCGCGCGCCGGATGGCCGCTGACCTGGCCGCCGTGCCGGACGACCGGGCACTCGCCGAGGTGTCCGCGCTTCCGGCCGGGGCCGCCGTCCTGGTGGTCAACCAGCTCGACGAGACCCGGGCCAGCGACCTGCTGTCCCGAGCCCTCCAGCCCTGGGTGGCCGGGTTGCTCGACCACGGCCTGTCGCAGGGGGTTAAGTTCCTGGTGCGGATGCCGCCGGAGCGGGCCGAGGCGGTGCTGGCGGCGATGTCGCCGCGACGGGCGGACCTCCTGCACCGGCCCCTGCGGATCGGCCGCCTGTCCCCGAAGGACGCCGCCGCCGAGCTGGCCACGGCCACTGCCGACGACGTCGTTCAGCTGGAGGCCCACCTCGGCAGCGCCTGGCTCTACGCCACGCTGTCCGCCATGGAGCCCGCCCGGGTGGCCGCGATCCTCAGCGACAAGATGCTCTTCGACCACGTACCCGCCGACGTGCAGGTCTTCGTCGAGGCGATGCCGACGCCCCGCCAGGCGACGGTGCTGGCCTGGCTGCCACCGGCGCGGGCCGCCGCCGTGGTCGCCCGCCTCGGCGACGAACAGGTACGGCGCCTGCTGACCGAGATGCCCGCACAATGGGGGGCCGTGCTCGCGGCGGGGATGCCCGTCGAGCGCCGCCGGCACATCCTGGACGGCCTGCCGAGGCAGGTCCGCCAACCGCTGACGGACGCCGCCCGGGCCCGGGGCACGGCGCTGTGAGCGGTAGACCGCCTCCATTCCGCGCGAACGCCACCGGCGCAACAGCCGGCCCGACGCGACGCGCGTTCGACCGCCACCCGCTGTCGGTCGCGTCGGTCTGGCTCGCCGGCAACCTCGCCGTCGGCGTGGGCGCGATCCTGCCGGCGGGTGCCGTCGACACCCTGACCTACTACCTGCGGACAGCCGACGGCGACGAGGTGGTCGCGCCGTACGGGCCGGTCGGCGCCCGCTTCGCCGTCGACCACAGCCTCTGCGAGAGCAGCCGGCCGGACCTCCGTCGCGCGGTTACCAGGGCCAGCGTCGAGCCAGGTCGGCCGGTTCGTCGCCGGGCGACACCACGAACAGGTGCTCCATGCCGTCGTCGAACACCAGCAGCGGGCCCGCCCGCGCCGCCAGCGCCACCGCCGCGGCCAGCACCGCGGTGCCGGACGGCTTGCGGAACCTGACGTCACGCACGGGGCGGTCCAACCCCACCGGTTCGTCACCGTCCGCGCCGTCGACGCCCAGACTGACCTCGCCCAGGTCCGGGCCCCCCGTCGACGCACAGGTGGCAGGGGCCGGGCAGCCCGGAAGATCACGGACCGGATCGTGTCCGGCGACCCGGGACCACGACACGCCGTGACAGCCGGCCTCCCGGAACGCGGACAGGACCTGCGCCACCGTCGGCAGCTCGCGGGCCACCGAGGGCTCCTCGGGCAGCGCGAGGGACGGATCGATGTCGGCGGCCCAGTCGATTACGCCGTCTGCGGCCGCGAGGTGCAGCGGCATGACCTGCAAAGCCCAACTCACCATACGCATCGTGCCATCCGGCGGGGCCACGCCCGACCCTCGCCCCGCCACCAGCCCGTCGGCCGGTCTGTCATCCTTGCCCGATGGCCGGCGTGTCGATAGATCGTAGCGGTGACGATCCCGCCGTCGTGGTGGTGATGCTGCAGACGCCCACGTGGGAGTTCCACTTCTGGGCCCACCTCAGCGAACTCGCGCGCCTGCGGTCCATCCGCCAGGCCGACTGGTCCGCTCGACGCGCACTGCAGATCGGCGACGCCGCCGGCATACCGGTGCACTGGGCCATCAACGACGACACCGTCACCGCCCTGATCGGCCACGACGACGAGACCTGGCACATCGCCTTCTCCATGCCCGTCGAGACGATCGACCGTCTCGCCGCCGAGGCCGCGGAGCTCCTGCCGGAACCGGATCCGCCCACTCCGTACCCCGGCCAGCTCGAGATCTTCTAGCGGACGCGGCGTGGACACCGATCGTCAGCAGAGGGCTGGCGCCGTCTCGGCCCGACCCACGCGTTCGGTCAACTCCGCGCGAGTCGACCGGCCAGTTCGGTGGTGATCTCCTCCGCCGGCCGGGCGGCGTCGACGCTGATCAGGGAACCCGCGAAGCGGTAGCGGGCCAGCACGGGAGCGCTGTGCAGGTGGTGGACGCCCAGTTGGCGGGCGACGGCCGCAGGGCGATCGTCCTCGCGATGGACCAACCCGCTACCGCAGCGGTCGCAGACACCGTCGACCTGCGTCGGCGCCGACTTGACGTGCCAGACCCTGCCGCAGCCCCGGCACAGGCGGCGCCCCGTCAACCGCCGGGCCGCCTCGGCATCGGCCAGGACCAGCTCGACCACGTGGAACCCCGACGTCTCCAGCGCCCGCAACACCGCCAGCACCGGAGACTCCGTCCAGAAGACGAAGCCGTCGACCGCGTCAGGCTCGCCGAGCCGGCGCCGTACGATCGCGACGACCAGCTCGAGCGGTGGCGCCTGCCCGGCGTTCATGAATCGACGCAGCTCGTCGCCCAGCGCCGATCCCGTACGCACCGCTGACTGCACCGCGTCCACCATGGAGATCGAGGGGACGCCGAGCCGGCCGGCGAGGCGGTACGCCACCTCGGCCGTCTCCGCGCCGGGTGGCCCGATAAGGGCCAGCCTCGCCACCGCCGTCGCCACATCCGGATCCTATTGTCCGGAGTCGACGACGCCCTGCGACGTGGGCTGGTGCTCTGACCGGGAAGGTTCGCCGGGGCGGTCGTCCGGGCCGACGAATCTACGCGGTCACCGCACCGGCGAGCAGGGGCTCACCGGGCAGACGAACCGCTCGTGACCATGGACTCATGCGGGCGAGAGCATCTCCTTGAGGATGCGCTGCAACTCCGTGCGGTCCTGGGGGGTGACCCTCGCCAACCTGCGGTCGTACTCCGCTGCGAGGGCTGCAAGTGCTCGATCGCGTGCTTTCGTGCCCTCGCCGGTCAGTACGAGCCGGTGACGCCGCAGGTCCGCCTCGTCGATCTCGCGGCGGATGAAGCCCTTGGCGACGAGGTTGCGCACGTAGACCGTCACGCTCGCCTTGGGCAGCAGCAGTGCCGTGGCGATCTCGGCCGGGTACGGCGATGCCTCCACCTCGGCCAGGACGAAGAACTCCTTCGTCTCCAGCCCGAGCTCGGCCAGCTCCTCCGTGCAGGCGTCCATCACGACTGCCAGCAGCCGCTGGTTCAGCGTCCACAGCTGCGCCCCGTCGACCGGCATGCGGTCCCTCCATCCCCCTGTGGTACAGTTTCGTATTAGTTTCAGATCGTACAAGATTTACATTGTACTGGACTTCCATGGAACAACAGTCTCACGAAGGAAGCCGAGCATGATTCAGCACCTCACGATCCGGCGCGGTCCCATCAGCCTCGCCGCGGATCTCCACCTGCCCGACAGCGCCGACGGCAGCGCACCGCTGCGCGCCGTGGTGCTCTCCACCCCGGGCAGCAGCGTGAAGGAGCAGATCGGCGCCAACTACGCCTCCCGTCTCGCCGCCCGGGGCATCGCCGCGCTCGTCCTCGACCCCGCCCATCAGGGCCAGAGCGAGGGCGAGCCCCGCGACCTCGAAGACCCCTACCGCCGAGGTGAGGACATCTCCTACGCCATCGACACGCTCACCGCGACCCCCGGCATCGACCCGCGGCGCATCGGCGTCCTCGGCATCTGCGCCGGTGGGGGCTACGCCGTGCACACCGCCCGCACTGATCACCGCATCAAAGCGGTCGGCACGGTCGTCCCCGTCGACATCGGCGCCGCGTTCCGCAGCTCCTCCCCCGACGGTCCGGCCGCAGCACTCGACGCCCTCGCGGACGCACGGACCGAAGAGGCCCGCTCCGGCGAGACGACCCGCGTGAACTGGCTGCCCGACACCCTTGCGGACGCCACGGCAGCGGGCCTGACCGACATCGACACCACTCAGGCCGTCACCTACTACCGCACCGCGCGCGGCGGTAACGAACACTCCACGAACCGGCGCCTCCTGCGCAGCGACTCCCTCCTGCTGGGCTATGACGCCTTCCACCTGGCCGATCAGCTCATGACCCAGCCACTGCAGGTCATCCTCGCCGGACGCCTCGGCAACACCGGCTCCTACGACACCGGCATGCAGCTGTGGAAACTGGCCCCCAACCCGGTCGACCTCATGGTGATCGACGGCGCCGGCCACTACGAGATGTACGACGAGCCCGCATACGTCGACGCCGCCGTCGAAAGGCTCACCACCTTCTACGTCAACAACCTGTGAGGCATCCAACCGGGCGACCCTGTGCGGTCCCGGCACCAGAGCATCGAGGCAATGTTCCCGCAGATCAGGCGCGGTGACGGCGTCACTTGGCGTTGACCTGTCGCCGGGTGCCAGGCCGGCCGGGCAAAGGGCACCCAACCCCCGTTTGAGCTGCGCGAACATCAAAGGCATACCGGGGCCCGCGGGACTGGCTCCAACCGACTACCGTCGACCCGTGCTCGATCCCGCAACTGTCTTCGACGGATCCGGTCCCTTTGAGGATCCGCTCACCGACGAGACTCTACGAGCGGTGGAAGCGCAGCTTGGATACCAGTTGCCGGCCGCGTACGTGGACCTCGCTCGTCGACACAACGGCGGCGCCTTCGCCCGTGACGCCCATCCTGCACCCAGCCGGACCTCATGGGCTCGGGACCACGTCGGCGTGTACACGCTCGCGGCGATCGGTCGAACTGCTGACTTCAGCCTCTGCGGCGAGCTCGGCAGTGCGTTCTGGGTAGCCGAATGGGGCTACCCCGCCATCGGCATCTACATGGCCGACTGCCCATCGGCGGGTCACGACATGATCGCCCTCGACTACCGCTCGCCAGGAGAGCCGGCCGTCGTACACGTCGACCAGGAGCGGAACTACCAGATCGCGGTCCTCGCCCCCGACTTCGAAACCTTCGTGGCAGGTCTCGTCGAGGAGTCCGAGTACGACGTGGACGACTGATCGTCCGATCCGCGACGGTGTAGTTCAGCCGGCCAGACGTCGAAGCGGAACTTCGGGCGACTGTCCCGCTACCAGCGTAGCGAACCGCCCGCGATCCAATCACGTCACGTCGTCTTGGGCGCCGATCGGCGGCGTCTGCGCTCTTCCCAACGGGCTTGTCGCTCGGCATAGGCACGCCGCGCATCCGCCAGGCTGACCGGCCGTTCGGCGTAGGCACGCCGGGCATCCGTCAGACTGAGCGAACCGTTGGGGCCGCCTCGCACCGTGTCAGCGTCTTCGTCATCCTGCCCGTCGTCCTCCCAGCCGCAGGCGAAGCAAATCTCGAACTGACCTCGCCCCTCAAGCGTCGGGTGCCGACAGCAGGGACACGCGTACGGTTCGCCCCCCGCTTCAGCCACTACAGATCGCTGGTTCAACGCCTCGACGTACTGCTCAAACCACCTGGTGCGGCTCGCGAGTTCTTCCGCGGACGGCCCCTCCTGCTGACCGGCATGCTCGTCCGTCATCTGCACCTCTCGCGTGTCGATCCAGTTCACGTATCGAGCTCAGCACAGAAGGGCTCCACCGCCGCAGGGAGGGTGGTGCTACCGCGTTCGCTGAAACGTACCGTTCGCAACTCTGTCGACATGAACTGCCCGAGGCAGACAAGATCGTCTAGCCGGACGTGACACGCACGTCCTGAGACCCGCGGACCAATCTCGATAGACGGCCAAGAGCCAGCGTGGGTAGCTTCGCGCCGTGACGCGGCTCAAGCGGTATCGGTACGTCGGACCACCAGAGATCTTGGCCCAACAGGTCGGTCCGGTGGGGATCGTCGTCGCCGACACACCAAGCGCGCTCGATATGTGGCTCGATGATCGGCGGGCGACTGGGCTCGACGAGCCTGCCACCTTCGTCGTCGACCGTCATGGCACGCTCCGGGTCGCGCCCCGCCAAAGCGAGCACGTTGCCTGTGCTGCCGGGCAGGACGTCCTGGCCGCCGGAGAGATCACCTTCGCCGCGAGCAACACCGGATACGTCGTCCAGGCGGTCAGTAACCAGTCGACCGGCTACTGCCCAGACCCTGACTGCTGGCCGGCAGTCGCCGCAGCACTCGATCGTCTCGGCATCCCACATCCAGGCGGCTTCACCGCCGCACTGACCTTCAGACGTTGCACAGCCTGCGGGCAACGCAACATCGTGCGAGACGACGACTTCGCCTGCGCTCTCTGCGATGGTGCCCTGCCACCTCACTGGAACTTCGACCCTGCGTGACATTCCGTCAAGCCATGTGCCGAACAGACCCGGATAGTCGATGCCTGGGGCCGGCTCCACCCAGGATCATGAGATGGTGCCGTACGAGTATGAGGACCGGGACACAGGGCGCGAGGCGCTGAGAAGGGCGCTGGCGCTCCTCACCGACCTCGATCCGCGGGTCCGTGAGCACGGCGCCGATGAAGTCGGCGACTGCCTTCGACGCTGCGCCGGCGACCAGGACGACACGGAGGTCGCCACGGCACGGCTGGTCGCGCTGACCGTCGCCGAGACGGATGAGCGTGTGCGCGAGTCAGCGTTGAACGCCTGCGCCCACGCGGCCACCACGTACGTGATACCGCTGGCGGTGTTCCAGCCGCTGGCGCCGCTGTTGCCCAACCTGTCGGCAGAACTCACCGGGTATGTGCTGCTCATCCTTGGCCTGACACACGACCCGGCCGCCCGGCCGATCATCACGCCGTACCTCAACCATCCAGAGGCGTCTGTTCGGTTGGAGGCCAGCGATGCGTTGACGGAGCTGTCAGCGCGGAGGCCGACGATCATCCATCCCGACGTGTCACCCACGTCCTGAGCCTGATCTGTCACGCACGTCCTGAGACCCGAGGCGCTGTCCCTGCACCTCGGCCACGCCGACCCCGGCTTCACGCTGCGGGTCTACACCCACCTGCTGCCCACCAGCGAGGACCGTACCCGCTGGGCGATCGACACTGCTTCGGGCGGGGCCCCACGGCCCCGACGGCCTGACCACGGCCTGAACGCCCATCGAGAAAGTGTTTGCGCAGCTCAAGCCGGGTGACGGCGTCACTTGGCGTTGAAGTAGCTCGCCTCCGGGTGGTGGACGACGATCGCGTCGGTGGCCTGCTCCGGCACCAGCTGGAACTCCTCCGACAGCTGCACCCCGATCCGCTCCGCGCCCAACAGCTCCACGATCTTCGCCCGGTCCTCCAGGTCCGGACAGGCCGGATAGCCGAACGCGTACCGGCAGCCCCGGTAGTCGGTGCGCAGCAGACCCGCCAGGTCGGCCGGGTCGTCGTCGGCGACCGTGCCGCCGCCGGGCAGCACCAGCTCGGCCCGGATCCGCCGGTGCCAGTACTCGGCGAGCGCCTCGGTGAGCTGCACCGACAGGCCGTGCACCTCCAGGTAGTCGCGGTACTCGTTGGCGGCGAACATCTTCGCCGTGTACTCGCTGATCGGCTGCCCGACCGTGACCAGCTGCAACGCCACCACGTCGAGCTGCTCGCCCCGCGGCCGGAAGAAGTCGGCCAGGCACAGCCGGCGTTCCTGCCGCTGCCGGGGGAACGAGAACCGGGCCCGCTCGCTGTGCCCGTTCTCGTCCAGCACCACCAGGTCGTTGCCCTCGGAGTACGCCGGGAAGTAGCCGTACACCACGGCCGCCTCCAGCACCTGGTCGGAGATGAGCCGGTCCAGCCAGTAGCGCAGCCGGGGCCGCCCCTCGGTCTCCACCAGCTCCTCGTACGACGGGCCCTTGCCGCCCCGGGCGCCGCGCAGCCCCCACTGGCCCAGGAACGTGGCCCGCTCGTCGAGCAGCGCCGCGTAGTCGGCCAGCGGCACACCCTTGACCACCCGGGTGCCGAAGAACGGCGGGGTGGGCACGCCCACCCCCACGGCCACGTCGGACCGCACGGAGGCGTCATCCAGCTCGGGCAGCGCCTCGCGGACCATGGCCCGCTGCCGCTCGCGCCGTTCCCGGCGGGCCGCCAGCGCGGCCTCCCGCTCCGGGTCGACCATCGGCGCGCCGCCCCGCTTGGCCGCCATCACCCGGTCCATCAGGGACAGCCCCTCGAACGCGTCCCGCGCGTAGTGCACCTGGCCCGGGTAGACCGAACGCAGGTCGTCCTCGACGTACGCCCGGGTCAGCGCCGCCCCGCCGAGCAGCACCGGCCAGCGCTCGGCGACGCCCCGCTCGGCCATCTCGGCCAGGTTCTCCTTCATGATGACCGTGCTCTTGACCAGCAGCCCGGACATGCCGATGGCGTCGGCGCGGTGCTCCTCGGCCGCGTCGAGGATCGCGGCGATCGGCTGCTTGATGCCGATGTTGACCACGTCGTAGCCGTTGTTGGACAGGATGATGTCGACCAGGTTCTTGCCGATGTCGTGCACGTCGCCCTTCACGGTGGCGAGCACGATCCGACCCTTTCCGTCGTCGTCGGTCTTCTCCATGTGCGGCTCCAGATACGCCACCGCGGTCTTCATCACCTCGGCGGACTGGAGCACGAACGGCAGCTGCATCTGCCCGGAGCCGAACAGCTCGCCGACCACCTTCATGCCGTCCAGCAGCAGGTCGTTGATGATGGACAGCGGCGTGCGCCCCTCGGCCATCGCGGTGTCCAGGTCGGCCTCCAGGCCGTTGCGCTCGCCGTCGACGATCCGCCGCTTGAGTCGCTCGTCCAGCGGCAGCGCGGCCAACTCCTCGGCCCGGGTGGCCCGCGCCGACGAGGCGTCCACGCCCTCGAAGACCTCGATGAACCGCTGCACCGGGTCGTAGCCCTCACGGCGGCGGTCGTAGACCAGGTCCAGCGCCACCTCCCGCTGCTCGTCCGGGATCTTCGACATCGGCAGGATCTTGCTGGCGTGCACGATCGCGGAGCTGAGGCCCGCCTGGGCGCACTCGTGCAGGAACACCGAGTTGAGCACCTGCCGGGCCGCCGGGTTCAGACCGAACGACACGTTGGAGATGCCGGCGGTGAAGTTGACACCCGGGTAGCGGGCGGCGATCTCCCGGATCGCCTCGATCGTCTCGATGCCGTCGCGCCGGGTCTCCTCCTGCCCGGTGGCGATCGGGAAGGTCAGCGCGTCGATGAGGATGTCCTCCCGGCGCAGCCCCCACCGACCGGTCAGGTCGTCGATCAGGCGGGCGGCCACCCGCACCTTCCACTCCCGCGTACGGGCCTGGCCCTCCTCGTCGATGAGCAGCGCCACGACGGCGGCGCCGTGCTCCCGGACCACCGGCATGACCCGCGCGTAGCGGGAGTCGGGGCCATCGCCGTCCTCGAAGTTGACCGAGTTGACCACGCACCGGCCGCCGAGCATCTCCAGCCCGGCCTCGATGACCGCCGGCTCGGTGGAGTCCAGCATGATCGGCAGGGTGGACGCGGTGGCGAACCGACCGGCCAGCTCCCGCATGTCCTGCGTGCCGTCGCGCCCGACGTAGTCGACGCAGAGGTCGAGCAGGTGCGAGCCGTCCCGGGCCTGGCTGCGGGCGATCTCCACGCAGGCCTGCCAGTCGCCGGCGAGCATCGCCTCGCGGAACGCCTTCGAACCGTTGGCGTTGGTCCGCTCCCCCACCATCAGGATGCTGGCGTCCTGGGCGAACGGCACGTGGTGGTAGATCGAGGAGACGCCGGCCTCCGGCTGGGGCTCCCGGGCCGCCGGCCGGCGCCCGCCCAGGCGCTCCACCAGCATCCGGATGTGCTCCGGCGTGGTGCCGCAGCAGCCGCCGATCAGCCCGACGCCGTAGTCGTCGACGAACCGCTCCAGCGCGTCGGCCATCTCCTCCGGGCCGAGCGGGAAGTAGGCGCCGTCGGCCGTCAGCACCGGCAGGCCGGCGTTCGGCATCACCGACACCGGGATACGCGAGTGCTGCGCCAGGTAGCGCAGGTGCTCGCCCATCTCGGCCGGGCCGGTGGAGCAGTTGAGCCCGATCAGGTCGACCCCGAGCGGCTCGATCGCGGTCAGCGCCGCCCCGATCTCGCTGCCCAGCAGCATGGTGCCGGTGGTCTCGACCGCCACCTGGCAGATGATCGGCACGTCCCGGCCCGCCGCATCCCGGGCCCGCTTCGACCCGACCACCGCGGCCTTGACCTGGAGCAGGTCCTGGCAGGTCTCGATGATCAGCGCGTCCGCCCCGCCGGCGATCAGGCCGGCGGCGTTCTCCTGGTACGCGTCGCGCAGCGAGGCGTAGCTCGCGTGCCCCAGGGTGGGCAGCTTGGTGCCCGGCCCCATCGAGCCGAGCACGAAACGCGGCTGCTCCGGCGTGGCGAAGGCGTCGGCGGCCTCCCGGGCGATCCGCGCCCCCGCCTCGGAGAGCTCCCGGATCCGCTCGGCGATGCCGTACTCGGCGAGGTTGGGCAGGTTGGCCCCGAACGTGTTGGTCTCCACGCAGTCCGCGCCGGCGGCCAGGTAGGCCTCGTGCACGCCGCGGACCACGTCCGGCCGGGTGACGTTGAGGATCTCGTTGCAGCCCTCAAGGCCGTCGAAGTCGTCCAGGGTGAGGTCGGCTGCCTGGAGCATCGTCCCCATCGCGCCGTCGGCGATCAGGATCCGGTCCGCCAGCAGGTCACGCAACGAAGTAGGCACAGGGCCAGGTTAGTGCGCGCGGGGACGGCCCGGTCACACCAACGGGGGCATCCCACATAGTGTCAGGCGGATCACCGCGTACCCTTCGTCCGGTTCGCCCGGGTGGTCCGGCCGGGCGACCGGCGCGGCCGACGGGCCGGCTCCCGCGGCGGCACGTAGGCTGACGGACGTGAAGGACATCAGGGACGCGACGGGTCGATCACGCGGCGCCGCTCCCGACGAGCAGGGTGAGGTGACGGCGTGACCGAGTTCGACGGGCTGCCGGTTCTGCGCTCCCCGGTCGCCATCGCGGCCTTCGAGGGCTGGAACGACGCCGCGGACGCCTCGACCGCCGCCGTGGAGCATCTGGAGCAGGTCTGGCAGGCCCGGCAGGTCACCGAGCTGGACCCGGAGGACTTCTACGACTTCCAGGTCAGCCGGCCGACCATCACCATGGCCGACGGGGAGACGCGCCGGGTCGAGTGGCCGACCACCCGCTTCATGGTGGCCAGCCCGGACGGCACCGAGCGCGACGTGGTGCTGATCCGGGGCATCGAGCCGAGCATGCGTTGGCGCACCTTCTGCGAGCAGGTGCTGGAGATCTGCCACAGCCTGGAGGTCGAGCGGGTGGTGCTGCTCGGCGCGTTGCTGGCCGACGTGCCGTACACCCGGCCGCTGCCGATCAGCGGCAGCGCGTCGGACGCCGACGCGGCCAAGCGATACCAGCTCACCCCGACCCGGTACGACGGCCCGACCGGCATCGTCGGCGTGCTGCACGACGCCTGCACCCGGGCCGAGGTCGACGCCGTGTCGTTCTGGGTGCACGTGCCGCACTACGCCAACAACCCGCCCTGCCCGAAGGCGACGCTCGCGCTTCTGCACCGGGTCGAGGAGGTGCTCGACCTGCCGGTGCCGATGGCCGACCTGGCCGAGGAGGCCGCCGAGTGGGAGCAGCGGGTGCGCAGCGCCGCCGAGCAGGACGCCGAGCTCGGTGAGTACGTGCGGGAGCTGGAGGAACGGGTCGGCGACGCCGGCATCACCCCGTTGACCGGGGACGAGATCGCCCAGGAGTTCGAGAAGTACCTGCGCCGCCGCGGCGGTTCCGCCGGCCCGACCGCGGGCTCCTGGTAGCTCTTTCCGTCGAAGCCGGGCCCTCCTGTCGGGGCCCGGCTTCTTCGTGTCCGGGGTGGCGCGGTCACACCCTCTAAGGCATCCTAGGAACCTAGCTGTTCTGAGGAGGCGGGCATGCAGATCAACCCGGGCGCGGCCGAGTTCCCGCACCGGCAGATCGCCGCGCAGCTCAAGGCGCAGGTGCGCCGCGGCGACTGGGCGCCGGGCGAGCGGCTGCCGTCCATCCCGGCCATCGCCGAGATGTTCGGCGTGGCCAAGCAGACCGTGCAGCGCGCCGTCGACCAGCTGCGGGTCGAGGGCGTCCTGATCACCAAACCCGGCTCGGGTACGTACGTCCGGGGCACCCGGCGCCGCCTCAACCGCCTGGCCCGGGGCCGGTACGGCGGCTTCCGCGGCTACCACACCGACCTGGCCGCGCGGTACCGCCAGCAACTGGTCTCGGTCGGCCGCTCCCCCGCCCCGGCGGAGGTGGCCGACGCGTTCGGCGTCGCCGACGGCACCGACCTGCTCTGCCGGCGGCACCTGGTCCGCACGGACGACTCCCCGGTCGAGGTCGGCGCGTCCTGGTTCCTGCCCGCCGACACCGCCGGCACCTCGCTGGAACGCGCCGAGGCGTTCGGCCGGCCGCTCTACCAGGAGGCCGAGGAGGCCACCGGCCGCCGGTACGTCACCGCGACGGACACGATCAGCGCCCGGCAGCCCAGCCGGGAGGAGGCGGAGATCCTGCAGATCCGCCCGGACACGCCGGTGCTGCACCTGCTTCACGTCGCCTTCGACGAGCGGCACAAGCCGATCGAGGTCGCCCAGGCCACCTGGCCCGGCCCGATGACCACGCTCACCGAGGAGTACAGGATTCCCGCCCCGGCGCCCGAGCAGGACCCGGACCCCGGCCTCGTGCTGGGCTGATCCGCCACCGCGGCACCCCGACGACAGCCGGACCGGCGCGCGATCGGCAGGTGTTAAGCGGGGGCCCCTCCTCTACCGCAGGCGTTAAGAAGGGGCCCTTCCTTACAGCCGGATGCCGAGCAGGGCGTCGACGGTGTCGGCGAACAGCCTCGGGGCGTCCTTGTCGTCGGCCACGCCGGCGAGGGTCTGGGCGGCCCAGGCGTCGGCCACCGCCAGGGCGCCCGGCGTGTCCAGGTCGTCGGCGAGGCGCTCGCGTACCCCGGCCAGCAGCGCCGCGCCCGACGGTCCGGCCGGCGCGGCGGCGGCCCGCCGCCACCGACCCAGCCGCTCCTGCGCCTCGACGAGCAGCTCGTCGGTCCAGGAGCGGTCGCTGCGGTAGTGGCCGCTGATCAGCGCCAGGCGCACCGCCATCGGGTCGACCCGGTCGGCCCGCAGCCGCGACACGAAGACCAGGTTGCCCTTGGACTTCGACATCTTCTCGCCGTCCAGGCCGATCATGCCGGCGTGCACGTAGTGGTCGGCGAACGGCGCCTCGCCGGTCAGCCGCTCGGCGTGCGCCGCGGAGCACTCGTGGTGCGGGAAGAGCAGGTCGTTGCCGCCGCCCTGCACGTCGATCCGGTCGCCGAGCAGGTTGAGTGCGATGACCGCGCACTCGATGTGCCAGCCGGGGCGGCCGGCGCCCAGGTCGCCGCCGGGCCAGGACGGCTCGCCCTCGCGGGCGCCGCGCCACAGCAGCGGGTCGAGCGGGTCCCGCTTGCCGGGGCGGTCCGGGTCGCCACCGCGCTCCGGGAAGATCTCCAGCATCTGCTCGCGGGACAGGTTCGACTCGTAGCCGAACTCCGGGGCGGCGGAGATGTCGAAGTAGACGTCGCCGGTGCCGTCGTCGAGCCGGTACGCCGCGCCGTCCTTGAGCAGCACGAGCACCTTCTCGGCGATGTCCGGGATGGACTCGACCGCGCCCACGTAGTGCGCCGGCGGGATGATCCGCAACGCCTCCATGTCCTCGCGGAACAACGCGGTCTCCCGCATGGCCAGGACCTTCCAGTCCTCACCGTCGCGCTCGGCCCGCTCCAGCAGCGGATCGTCGATGTCGGTGACGTTCTGCACGTAGCTCACGGTCAGGCCGGCGTCGCGCCACATCCGCTGCACCAGGTCGAACGTGATCATGGTGGCGGCGTGCCCGAGGTGGGTGGCGTCGTACGGGGTGATGCCGCAGACGTACATCGAGGCGGCGCTGTCGGGCCGGCTGACGTGGGGCCCCTGTCGCGCCGAGTCGTACAACCTCAGCGGTGCGGCCTCACCTGGCAGCCGTGGCACCTCGTGCCCTACCCAAGACTCCATAACGCCAGCCTAACGACCGCGCGGACGCTCAGGAGCCGGCCCACGGGTGATCAACGCGACAGCGGCTCACATCGGCGGCCAGGGCATCGCCGGCCACTCCTCCGGCGGCTGCGGGAAGCGGCCGGTGTCGCGCAACCGCCGCACCCGGGCGGCCAGCGCCGTCACCTCGCCGATGGTGAGGTGCTCGGACAACTCCTCGCCCAACGCGCCGCCGAGCTGACCGGTGAGGCCGTCGAGCATCTCGACCGCGTCCGGCGGCAATTGGCGGCCGGCCCAGCCCCAGAGCACCGTGCGCAGCTTCTCCTCGGCGTGGAAGGTCACGCCGTGGTCGACGCCGTAGATCCGGTCGTCCGGCCCGACGAGCACGTGGCCGCCCTTGCGGTCGGCGTTGTTGATCACCGCGTCGAGGACGGCCAGCCGGGCCAGCCGGGGATCGTCGGCGTGCGCCAGCGCGTACGGCGTCCCGTCGTCGTCGCGGGCCGCGGCGATCGGGAACCAGCGCGGCGGCACCGACTCGGCCGGGACGAATCCGACCAGCGGCTCGGCGTCGGACGGCTCGTCGATCCAGAGCTGGCACGAGCCGGGCCCGAAAGGGCCGTCGCGCAGCACGGTCGGCGGCACCAGGTCCCATCCGGTGGCGTGCGAGACCAGGTAGGCGGCGACCTCCCGGCCGGCGAGCGTGCCGTCCGGGAAGTCCCAGAGCGGGCGCTCACCGCGTACCGGCTTGTAGACGCAGTGGGCGGTGAGCCCGCCGAGGGCGAGGACACCGCGCAGCGTGGCGTTGGAGGCGTCGACCAGCCGCCCCTCCAGGGTCAGCTCACCGTCGGCGAGCAACCGCAGCGCCTCGGCGCCGTCCTGGCGGGGCTGCAGTTCCGACGAGGTCACCGGTGATAGCCGTTGTGCCGGGGGCAGAGGTGACCGGCCGGGTCGAGCGGCTGCCCGCAGAGCGGGCAGGGGGGCCGGCCGGCGTTGACCACACGCTTGGCCCGTTCGATGAACTCGCGGGTCGCCTCGGGCGTCAGCCGCACCCGGAGCCGGTCGAGGTCGTCGTCCGGCTCCTCCGGCTCGTCCTCGACGTCGTCGTCCGCGTCGCCCAACTCGACCTCGACCTCGGCCTCACCGACGGCGATCGCCTCGATCACCACGGTGGCGGTGTCCACGTCGAAGGCCAACCCCAGCGTGCCGACCCGGAACTCCTCGTCGACCGGGGTGTCCAGCGGCTCGTTGTCGCCGCCCACCGGCGGGGCCGCCTCCGGCAGCTGCACGCCGAACCGGCGTTGCGCCTCGGAGAGCAGTTCCTCGAGCTTCTCGGCGAGCAGCGACACCTGGACCTTCTCCAGCGCGACGCTGACCAGCCGGCCGCCGCCCCGCGCCTGGAGGAAGAACGTACGCTCCCCCGGCGGGCCGACCGTTCCGGCGACGAACCGCTCCGGCGGCTCGAAGGCGTGCACCTGGTGCGTCATACCCACGACCCTATCCGGCGCGCGGAAGCACCGCGCAGCCCACCGACGCCGAATCCGCCCAGAGCGCAACGCCCCGGTCGCGCCCGGTCCCGCCGCCTCCGGCTCACCCGGCCGCCCCGGCGCCGCCGCCGACCGCCGCGTCCGAGGTGGCGGGCCGGGCCGTCCGCCGACGCCGCCGGCGCGGCGGGACCAGCGACGACAGGTCGCCGCCGGTGTCGTTGAGCCGGACCAGGAACGGCCGCAGCGGCGTGTAGCGGATCGCCGTCACCGACGCCGGGTCGGCCACGATCCGCTGAAAGAGATCCAGGTGTACGCCGAGCGCGTCCGCCACGATCGCCTTGATCACGTCGCCGTGGCTGCACGCCAGCCAGACCGCCTCGGGCCCGTGCTCGGCGGTGACCCGCGCGTCCCACGCCCGCACCGCGGCGACCGCGCGCGCGGACATCGCCGCCATCGACTCGCCCTCGGGGAAGGCCGCGGCGCTCGGGTGCTGCTGGACCACCGGCCAGAGCGGCTCCTTCGCCAGCTTCTTCAGCGACTGCCCCTCCCAGGCGCCGTAGCCGCACTCGATCAACCCGTCCTCGACCGTCGGCTCGACGCCGGGCAACGCCAGGTCGAGGGTCTGTCGGCACCGGATCAGCGGACTGCTCACCACCGCCGCGAGCGGCAGCCCGGCGAGCCGTCCGCCGACCGCCGTGGCCTGGGCCCGCCCGGTGTCGTCCAGTTCGACCGGTTGCCGGCCGGCCAGGCCGCCGTCGGCGTTCGCGGTGGTCCGGCCGTGTCGCAGAAGCAGAAGGGTCGCCACGCTGACCACCCTAGGCGGTGCCACCCCGGCCCCCGTCCCCCGCCACGGCGACGGGCGCCCCCACACTTCGCAGACCGCACAGCACGCCAAAGATGGGACATTCGTCCCGCATCACGGGAACCGGGATCCCGTCGGGACTGGGCGGCGTGTCCGGTTCGGGGTGGTCGGGGACACCGGCCGGGCGGAATGGGTCCGCGGGCCGAGGCGTTGTACGGGGTGTACGGCTGAGCAGCGGAAACGCCCACCACCCCGCGGAATGACGGCGGGTCGCCGGTCGTTGCACAGGGTTCCGCCGCCACCACGAGGCCCCCGGCCCGGTGAGTCGGTCGGATCCTTCCCCCGAAGACTTCTCTGAGCGCCTGACGGCTGCTCGCGTGCCCACCCCCCGGGCGCGTCGACCCCCGAACGGAGCCCCCATGAACACCATGCTGCGCAAGAGCATCCTCGGTATCGCCGGTCTGACCGTCGCCGGTGGCCTCGCCGCCGGCCCGCTCAACCACTCCGACGGCACCCCCGCGCCGCGCGAGAGCGCCGTGGCCGTGCAGAGCCGCCTCGACACCGCGACGCTGATCCCGCACGGCGTGCAGGGCGCCCAGTCCCACATCGACCTCACCGACGAGCAGACCGCCAACGCCGAGGCGATCATCGCCGCCACGAAGAAGGCCGGCATGGACGAGCGCGCCGCGGTCATCTCGATCGCCACCGCCCTGCAGGAGTCGAAGCTGGAGAACCTCGGGCACCTCGGCGACCGCAACGACCACGACTCCCAGGGCCTGTTCCAGCAGCGCCCGTCCAGCGGTTGGGGCACGGTCGAGCAGATCACCGACCCCGAGTACTCGACCACGGCCTTCCTCAAGGCCCTCAAGCAGGTCGACGGCTGGCAGGACATGCCGCTGACCGTCGCCGCGCAGACCGTCCAGGTCTCGGCCTACCCCGACCACTACGCCCAGTGGGAGCAGCAGGCCGCCGACATCGTCGCCCAGCACTGGAACGCGTGAGACCGACCACGAAGGCCGGCACCCCGAGCGGGGTGCCGGCCTTCGTCGTGTCCGGGCGCCCTCAGGTGGCGCTGATGGTGCCGGTGGCCAGCAGGCAGATGAGCAGACTGCCGAGCGCCACCCGGTAGAGCACGAAGACGTACAGCGTGTGGTGGGCGACGTAGCGCAGCAGCCAGGCGATGGCCGCGTATCCGATGGCGAACGCGATGACCGTCGCGACCACCATCTGCGCCACGCTCGGCGCGGCGGTGCCCGGCGCGGAGGGTTCGAACACGTCCGGCAGGCTGAACAGGCCGGAGATCACCACGGCGGGAATGGCCAGCAGGAACGAGTACCGGGCCGCGGTCTCCCGGGTGAGGTTGAGCAGCAGGCCGGCGGTGAGGGTGCCGCCGGAGCGGGACACACCCGGGATGAGCGCCGCGGCCTGGGCGAAGCCCATCACCACTCCGTCGCGCATCCGGAAGTTCTCCAGCGTACGGGTCTGCCGGCCCCAGTACTCCGCGAAGGCCAGCGCGATCGCGCCGAGGATCAGCGTGGTCGACACCAACCGCAGGTCACGACCGGCGGTGCGGATCTGGTCCTTGAAGAGCAGCCCGAAGATGCCGATCGGGATGGTGCCGATGATGACGTACCAGCCCATCCGGTAGTCGAGGCTGGAGCGCACCGAGCGGTCGACCAGGCCGAGGCACCAGGTGCGGACGATCCGCCAGATGTCCTTGAAGAAGTAGATGAGCACGGCGGCCTCGGTGCCGAGCTGGGTCACCGCGGTGAACGACGCGCCCGCGTCCCGGCCGAAGAAGATCGCCGAGGTGATCCGCAGGTGCCCCGACGACGACACCGGCAGGAACTCGGTGAGCCCCTGGACGATGCCCAGGACGATGGCCTCGACCCAGGTCACTCGCCGACCCCGGACAGGTCGAGGGCCTCGGCGACGGTGCGCAGCGTCTGCACGCCGCTGTCCCGGTCGGCCACGAACAGCGTCACCGACAGGGTGGTGACGCCGGCGGCGGCGTACTCCCGCATCCGCTCGGCGATGCGCTCCTTCGGGCCGAGCAGCGAGGTGCGGTCGATGAACTCCATCGGCACCGCGGCGGCGGCGTCGCGCTGCCGCTTGGCCAGGTAGAGGTCCTGCACCTCGCGGGCCGCGTCGCCGTAGCCCATCCGGGTGGCGAGCTGGTTGTAGAAGTTCTGCTGCCGGCTGCCCATGCCGCCCACGTAGAGCGCGGCGTACCAGCGGACCAGCTCGGCGCAGGTGGCGATGTCGTCACCGACCACCACCGGCACGGACGGGACCACGTCGAAGCCGGCCAGCTCCTTGCCGGCCCTGGCCCGACCGGCCCGGACGGAGGCGAGCTGCTCCTCGGCGAACTCGGGGGCGTAGAAGACGGCCAGCCAGCCGTCGGCGATCTCACCGGCCAGTTCCAGGTTCTTCGGGCCGACGGCGGCCAGGTAGATCGGGATGTGCTCGCGCGGCGGGTGGAAGCCCAGCCGCAGCGCCTTGCCCGGCCCGTCGGGCAGCGGCAGCGTGTAGTGCTCGCCGTCGTACGCGACCTCCTTGCGGGCCACCGCGAGCTTGACGATGTCGACGTACTCCCGGGTGCGGGCCAGCGGCTTGGCGAACCGGACGCCGTGCCAGCCCTCGGAGACCTGCGGGCCGGAGACGCCCAGGCCGAGGCGGAACCGGCCGCCGGAGAGGGCGTCGATGGTCGCGGCGGTCATCGCGGTCATCGCCGGCGTACGGGCCGGGATCTGCATGACCGCGGACCCGACGTCGATCCGTTCGGTCTGCCCCGCCATCCAGGCCAGCATGCTCGGCGAGTCGGAGCCGTAGGCCTCGGCGGCCCACACCACCGAGTAGCCGAGACGGTCCGCCTCCTGGGCGAGCGCCAGGTGGTCGGCCGGCGTGCTCCACGCCGTCTGGTATCCGAGGCTGAGCCCGAGTCGCACTGGTCCTCCCACCGTCCGCACCACAGGTCGCATCAGGTTACGCAATGAGGGTGGCACCCCCGACCACCGGCTCGCCCCGAACACGTCACACCGGTCCGAGGTCGCGCGGGAAGTTGACTGCGGCGAGGATATCCGTGACGCCGGGTTCGAAATAAGGTTCACGCATGCAACAGCGACCGCTCGGCCGAAGCGGGCTGGCGGTTTCGCGGCTCGCGCTCGGCACCATGACCTGGGGACGGGACACCGACGCCGACGACGCGGCCGCCCAGCTGAAGAGCTACCTCGACGCGGGCGGCAACCTCGTCGACACCGCCGACGTGTACGCCGACGGCGACGCCGAGTCGGTGATCGGCTCCCTGCTGGGCAGCCTGGTGGACCGCGACGAGCTGCTCATCGCCACCAAGGCCGGGCTGCGCCCGGGCAGCGGCCGCCGCCGCGACGGGTCGCGCGGGCACCTGCTGCGGACGCTGGACGCCTCGCTGCGCCGTCTCGGCACCGACCACGTCGACCTGTGGCAGGTCCACGGGTACGACCCGGACACGCCGCTGGAGGAGACGCTCACCGCGTTGGACCACGCCGTGTCCAGCGGGAAGGCCCGGTACGTCGGCGTGTCGAACTTCTCCGGCTGGCAGACCGCCCGCGCCGCCGCCTGGCAGGCCGCCTGGCCGGGGCGCGCCCCGGTGGTCGCCGCGCAGGTGGAGTACTCGCTGCTGGAGCGCGGCGTCGAGCGTGAGGTGCTGCCGGCCTGCGCCGGGATGGGGCTGGGCGTGCTGCCCTGGTCGCCGCTGGGTCGGGGGGTGCTCACCGGCAAGTACCGCAACGGCCGCCCGGCGGACTCCCGCGCGGTGTCGCCGCACTTCGAGCGCTTCGTGGCCACCTACCTGGAGCCGCGCTGCTCCAGCATCGTGGAGGCGGTGGCGATCGCGGCCGGCGGCCTCGGCGTGTCGCCGCTGGAGGTAGCGCTGGCCTGGGTCCGGGACCGGCCGGGGGTGACCGCGCCGATCCTCGGCGCCCGCACGGTCGGGCAGCTGCTCGGCGCGCTGCAGGTGGAGCGGGTGACGCTGCCGGACGAGATCGTCACCGCGCTGGACGACGTCTCGGCCGTGCCGGTGGGCTACCCCGAGCGCGACGGCTGACCGGCGACCCGCCGATGCGGCGTGCGGCGGGTGCCCGCACCGGTGCGGCCCGGGTCACCGTCAGGGGGTGGCGGAGGGCCCGCGAGCTGGGCAGCATAGGGGGCATGGACTACGAATACGCGCCGCTGCGGTTGCCGTCGAACGTCGATCGGCTGACCGCCGCGGCGCAGCTGGCGATCCAGGCGGAGTTCTCCGGCTGGGAGTTGGCCCGGGTGCAGCTCTACCGGGACGGCACGCGGCAGGTGCTGTTGCGGCGCCGCCGGGTGAACCAGCCGCAGCCGGGCCTGTCGTACTGACGTCGGCGTCGTCCCGGGGCCGCGCCGCGCGGTGCGGCCCCGGGACGGCCACGGCCTAGTGGGCGTGGTCGTGCTCCTCGTCGAGTTCCAGGAACGGGTGCTCGTCGAGCCGGCCGACCAGCCGGTCGTCGGCGGCCGGCTGGAACGGGCCGACCGGGTCGTCGTCGTCGAACGACTCCAGGTCGACCGGGGTGCCGACCTCGCTGACCATGACCACGCCGTCGAGCGGCTCCAGCTCCGGCACGTCGAGCGCGGACAGCGAGCCGTCGCCGCTCTGCAGCAGCTCCAGCACCGCCTCGCCGACGCCCTCGACCGGCGCCGGCTCGTCCTCCTCCGGGGTGCCCTCCCGGCGGGCCGCCTCGGCCGCCCGCAGCAGCGCGGCGACGCTGGGCACCCGGTAGTCGCGGCGCTGCCGCACCGAGATCACCCGCGGGTGCGGGTCGGTGGGCTCGCCACCCTCGACGGCGCCGAAGCGCTCGTCCGCCTCGTCCGGGTCGATCGACTCCACGTCCCAGGGCGTCACCTCGCCGAACGCGTCGAGCAGCTGCTCGTCGTAGGCGAACGAGGCGTTGTTCAACGCCACGTACGCCTGCCAGACGGCGTCGTCGTCGATCCGGCCCTGGGCGGCCCGGACGGCGGCCAGGTGGGCGCGGGCGGCGTCGATCACGCGCTCGAGGGCGGCGTCCAGCTCACCGTGCTGGTCGGTCATGTGAGGCAGTCCCTTCGCGATGGGGGGAGGTTCCGCGCCGGCGGCGCCGCGGTGGGCGCGGTCAGCAGTTGCGGAGGAAGCGGTCGAGAACCCGCACGCCGAACTGTAGTCCGTCCAGCGGAACCCGCTCGTCGATGCCGTGGAACAGGCCGGAGAAATTGAGATCGGCGGGCAGCCGCAGCGGCGCGAAGCCGAAGCAGCGGATGCCGAGCTGGGAGAACGCCTTGGCGTCGGTGCCGCCGGAGAGCATGTACGGCACCGGGTGGGCGCCCGGGTCCTCGGCGCGCAGCGCGGCCGACATCTGCGCCACCAGGTCGCCGTCGAACGTGGTCTCCAGCGCCGGCTGGCGCTGGACGTACTCGATGGCGATGTCCGGCCCGACCAGCTCGCGCAGCTGCCGCTCCAGCTCCTCGCTCTGCCCGGGCAGGCTGCGGCAGTCGATGGTGGCGGTGGCCCGGCCGGGGATGACGTTGTCCTTGTAGCCGGCGGCGAGCCGGGTCGGGTTGGCGGTGTTGCGGATCGTGGCGCCGATGATGTTGGCGATCGGGCCGAGCTTCGCGATCGCCGTCTCCGGGTCGTCCGGGTCGATCTCGATGCCGAGGACGTCGGAGACCTCGGCCAGGAACGCCCGCACGGTGTCGGTCATCACCACCGGGAAGCGGTGCCGGCCGATCCGGGCGACCGCCTCGGCGAGCGCGGTCACCGCGTTGTCGTCGTGCACCATCGAGCCGTGGCCGGGCCGACCCCTGGCGTGCAGGCGCAGCCAGTCGATGCCCTTCTCGGCGGTCTCGATCAGGTAGAGCCGGCGCTGCTCGTCGACGGAGTAGGAGAAACCGCCGACCTCGCCGATCGCCTCGGTGCAGCCGTCGAAGAGCCCGCGGTGCCGCTGGGTCAGGAAGTGCGCGCCGTAGTCGCTGCCGGCCTCCTCGTCGGCGGTGAAGGCGAGCACCACGTCGCGCCGGGGGCGGACGCCGGTGCGCTGCCAGTCACGCACCACGGCCAGCACCATGGCGTCGAAGTCCTTCATGTCGATCGCGCCCCGGCCCCACAGGTAGCCGTCGCGGATCTCGCCGGAGAACGGGTGCACCGACCACTCGTCGGGGTCGGCGGGCACCACGTCGAGGTGGCCGTGCACCAGCAGCGCGTCCCGCCCGGGCTCGGTGCCGGCGATCCGGGCGACCAGGTTGGCCCGCCCGGGCGCGGACTCGTGGATCTCGGCGTCCACACCGACCTCGGCGAGCTTCTCCGCGACGTACTCCGCGGCGCGCCGCTCCCCCGCGCTGGTGTCGTTGTCCCCGGTGTTGGTGGTGTCGATGCGCAGCAGGTCGCGGCAGAGGTCCACGACCTCGTCGGTGGGCTCGGGTCGGGCGGAGGTCGTCATCGCTTCCTTATACCAGCCGGGCGGGACCCGACGGCCGGCGCGGTGCGCGCCGGTTTCGCGCCACGCGCGACCGGGTAACGCCGAACATCGATTCCCCGTCCCGAGGAGGGCACCATGACCGTCCCCCTGCCGCCGTTGCCGCCGGCCGCCGACGACGCGTACCGGCCGGGTGGGCGGAGCCTGGCCGACCTCGTGGACGCCGAGCACCGCGCGCTGCTCGGGCTGGCCGACCAGGTCACCGATCCGACGCTGGACCCGGCTGGCCGCCGCGCCGTGCTCGACGTGCTCACCGCCGCGGTGTCCCGGCACCTGTCCGCCGAGGAGCAGTACCTGTTCCCGGCGGCCCGCGCCGCGGTGCCGGAAAGCGCGGAGCTGGTCGCGCGGGAGATCGAGGCCGACGCCGCCCTGCTCACCGCGTTGAAGGCACTGTCCGGTCCGGACGACCCGACGGTCGCCGAGGTGGCCGAGCGGGTACGCCGGCACGTCAGCCGGGTCGCCGCCCTGGTCACGCCGCTGCGCGAGGTGGCCAGCGACGCCGAGCTGATCCGGCTGGGCAACCGGTGGGAGATCGCCGAGGAGGCCGCGCCGACCCGGCCGCACCCGGGTACGCCGGCCACCCCGCCCTGGAACAAGATCGTCGAGCCGGCGGTGGGCGTGCTGGACAAGGTGCGCGACGCGGTGAGCGGTCGGCGTACCCGGCTGGCCGACCTGGAGCACCGCCGCGACGCCTGAGCCGATCGCCCCTTCCGCACACCGGTTCGTGGTCCTACCGTCACCCTATGAATCTGGAGCTGCGACACCTGCGTGTGGTCTGCGCGATCGCGGAGACGGGAAGCGTCACCAAAGCCGCCTCCACGCTCGGCCTGGCCCAGCCGGCGCTGACCGCCCAGCTCCAGCGGATCGAGCGGGCGCTCGGCGGGCCGCTGTTCGAGCGGGACCGGCGCGGCGCCCGACCCACCGCGCTGGGCGAGCTGGTGCTGGACCGGGCCCGGGTGCTGCTGCCGGCGATGAAGGGCCTGCAGGACGAGGCGGCGCGGCTGGCCGGCGCGGGTGATCCGCTGCGCCGTTACCGGTTCGGCGGGGTGAACAGCCCGATCCTGGGCCGCCTGGTGCACCGGCTCGCCGCCGAGCGTCGCGACGTGCAGATCACCACCTACGCCTCCTGGTCGGTGGACGAACTCGCCCAGATGGTCGCCGGCGGGCGGCTCGACTTCGCGTTGACCGGCGTGTGCGGTGACGCGGCGCCGTCGGCGACGTTCGGGTTGAGCTGGCGGGAGGTGGCCGTCGACCCGGTCTTCGTGCTGCTGCCGCAGACCCACCCGCTGGCCGACCGGTGCGAGATCGACCTGGTCGACCTGCGCCGGGAGCAGTGGGTGGCGGCGCCGGGCGACGGCTGCTTCGGCGACTGCTTCGCCGCCGCCTGCTCCCGCGCCGGTTTCACCCCGCGCAAGGTCTACGAGGCGGACGTGCGGGCCGCCCTGGACCTGGTGGACGCGGGCGAGGCGGTGGCGCTGTGCCAGGCCACCTTCCGGCCGGTAGCCGGCCTGGTCACCCGCCGGCTGGCCGGTACGCCGCTGCGCTGGCGGCTGCTGCTCGGGTGGCACCCGGACGCGCCCGCCGCGGCGGTGGCCGAGCCGGTGCTGGAGAGCGCGGTGGCGGCGTACACCGACGCGCTGGCCCACCATCCGGACTATCTGACCTGGCTGCTGGCCCATCCGGACTTCGGGGTGCAGCCGACCGGGGCGGGCGGGGTGCGAACCGCCTGAACGCGGGTATCACCGCCGGCATGACTGATCTGTATCCGGCCGCCGACGAGCGGGAGCTGCTGCGCCAGGCGGCCACCGCGCACACCGCCGCCGCCGCCGACGTGGAGGCGTTCCTGCGCCGGCTGCCGGAGGTGCCGGACCCGGCCGACGTCACCGAGTACGCCAACCTGCTCAGCCGCGAGGAGCGGGCCCGCGCGGACCGGCAGGCCGCGGCCGACGCGGCCGGCCTCCTGCTGCCCAGCCTGGAGTCGGAGTAGACGCCGGTGCCCGGGCGGTCGTCCGCCCGGGCACCGCCACATCCGCTCAGCGTTCGACCAGCACGTCGTGACCCAGGTCGAGAAGCGCGTGCCGCCACTCGTCGTCGGCGTTGCCCCGGCGCGGCTTCTGCTCGCTGAGTTCCCGGATCCGGGTGATCGCGTCGCGCATCACCTCGATGTCCTCCGGCGTCAGGTCCACCTTGCGCTTGCGCAGCACGGCGAGGATCTGCCGGCCCGGTTCGGGCAGGTCCAGGTCCGGGTCCGGGCCGAACGCCTCCTCCCCCGACCCGCGGGTCAGCAGCCACTGCCGCAGCTGCTCGGAGGGGACGTTCACCTCGGCGTGGAAGTCGTCCCAGATCACCTCGACCTCGGGGTCGAGTCGCGCCTCGCGTACCATCACGCCTCCTCTCCCGGCGACGGCCCGGACACCTCCGGCTCGCCCTCGCCCTCCGGTCTCTGCTGGGTCAGTCCCTCCGGCGGCACCCGGACCCGGGACGGGTTGGCCGTCGGGGCCACCGTGATCGGTTCGCCGGCCGCGGTGTCCTCCCGGGTCTCCTCGGGCTCGGTCATGTCCGCCCTCCGATCCGTCGGCGACGGGCCGCGCCGGCCCGTCGGGGATGGGCCGTCCCCCCTCACCGGGGGTGGGACGTGGTGGCGGCCGTGTAGCCGCGCTCGCCGGCGGACACCTCGAAGACGAGCCGGTCGTCCCGGGCGTCCACGGTGACCTTCTGCCCCGGCGAGATCTCGTTCTCCAGCAGCATCCGGGACAGCCGGTTGTCGACCTCGCGCTGGATCACCCGGCGCAGCGGGCGGGCGCCGAACTCCGGCTGGTAGCCGTGCTCGGCGAGCCAGTCGACGCCGGCGGTGGAGAACTCGACCTGGATGTCCTGGGCGTGCATCCGGCGGCGGGTCTCCTCCAGCAGCAGGCCGGTGATCTGGCGCAGCTGCTCGGCCTCCAGGCGCTGGAAGATGATGATCTCGTCGATCCGGTTGAGGAACTCCGGCCGGAAGTTCTCCTGCAACCGGCGCATCAGCCGCTCCCGCAGCTCCGTGGACTCCTGCTCGCCGGGCTCGCCGGTGGCGAAGCCGACGGTGCGCTGGGTGCCGGTGATCAGCTCCGAACCGAGGTTGCTCGTCATGATCAGCACGGTGTTCTTGAAGTTCACCGTCCGGCCCTGGCTGTCGGTGAGCCGGCCGTCGTCGAGCACCTGGAGCAGGATGTTGAACACATCCGGGTGCGCCTTCTCGATCTCGTCCAGCAGCACCACCGCGTACGGGCGGCGGCGGACCGCCTCGGTGAGCTGACCGGCCTCCTCGTAGCCGACGTACCCGGGCGGGGCGCCCACCAGCCGGCTGACCGTGTGCCGCTCCTGGAACTCGCTCATGTCCACCCGGACCATCCGGTCCGCCTCGCCGAACAGCGCCTCGGCGAGCGCGCGGGCCAGCTCGGTCTTGCCGACGCCGGTGGGGCCGAGGAACAGGAAGCTGCCCATCGGCCGGTTCGGGTCGGCCAGGCCGGTACGGGAGCGGCGCACCGCCTCGGCCACCGCGCTGACCGCGTCGTCCTGCCCGATCACCTTCTCGTGCAGGTGCCCCTCCAGGCGCAGCAACCGGTCGCGTTCCTCCTCGGTGAGCTGGTTGACCGGGATGCCGGTGGCCCGGGAGACCACCTCGGCGATCTCCTTCGGCCCGACCTCGGGCACGTGGTTGGGTCCCTCGTCGCCCCGGGCGCGGCGGATCTGGTCCTCCAGCTCGGCGAGCCGGTCGCGCAGCGAGGAGGCCCGCTCGTACTGCTCGTCGGAGACGGCCTGCTCCTTGTCCCGGCGTACCTCGTCGAGCTGCTGCTCCAGCTCGCGCACGTCGGAGGCGGGGGTGCGGGTGCGCAGCCGGACCCGGGCGCCGGCCTGGTCGATCAGGTCGATCGCCTTGTCCGGCAGGAACCGGTCGGTGACGTACCGGTCGGACAGCTCCCCGGCGGCGACCAGCGCCTCGTCGGTGAACCGGACCTGGTGGTGGGCCTCGTAGCGGTCGCGCAGGCCGCGCAGGATGGCCACGGTGTCCTCGACGGTCGGCTCGGGCACCAGCACCGGCTGGAACCGCCGGGCCAGCGCGGCGTCCTTCTCGATGCTGCGCCGGTACTCGTCCAGCGTGGTCGCGCCGATCACCCGCAGCTCCCCGCGGGCGAGCGCCGGTTTGAGCATGTTGGACGCGTCCATCCCGCCCTCGCTGCCGGCGCCCCCGGCGCCGACCAGGGTGTGGATCTCGTCCAGGAAGATGATCAGCTCGTCCCGGTGGGCGCGGATCTCGTCGATGACCTTCTTCAGGCGTTCCTCGAAGTCGCCCCGGTAGCGGGTGCCGGCCACCAGGCCGGCCAGGTCGAGCTGGATGACGCGCTTGCCGATCAGCGTCTGCGGCACGTCGCCGTCGCAGATCCGCTCGGCCAGCCCCTCGACGATCGCGGTCTTGCCGACCCCGGCCTCGCCGATGAGCACCGGGTTGTTCTTGGTCCGCCGGGACAGGATCTCCACCGCCTGCTCGATCTCGTCGGCGCGGCCGATCACCGGGTCGATCTGGTCCATCCGGGCCAGCTCGGTGAGGTCCTGCCCGTACTGGTCGAGCGTGGGGGTGCCCCGGTCCGGGCGGGGGCCGTTGGCCGCGCCGCGTTCGGCGCTGGCCGCCTGCAACGACTCGGGCTGGATCCGGCCGGCGGCGAGCATCCGGCCGGCCGGCGACTCGGGGTTCAGCGGCAGGGCCATCAGGATGTGCTCGGGCCCGATGTAGTTCGCGCCCATGGCCCGGGAGAGCTGGTGGGCGTCCAGCAGCGCCCGCTTGGCCGCCGGGGTGAGCGACAGGTTCGGCGGCACGTCGCCGCCGGGCGCGCCCTCGCCGCGCCCGCCGAGCGCGTTCACCAGCGCGTCCGGGTCGGCGCCGGCGCGGCGGACCAGGTCCCGCAGCGGCTCGCGCTGCAACGCCGCCCAGAGCAGGTGGTCGGTGTCCAGGTCGTTGCTGTGCTTCTGGGCGGCCCGCCGGGCCGCGTCGGCCAGCATCTCCCGCGCGTCGGCGGTCATCAGGCGGGTGATGTCCACCCGGTGGGCCGGTCGGCGTCCCCCCTCGCCCCGCCCGAAGTAGCGGGCCAGGAACTCGTCCCACGGGTCGTTGCCGAAGTCACCGGGTCCCATCATCTTCGTCCTCCGCAGTCGGTCGGCACGGCCGGGACGCGACAGGGCGCGGCACGGTCGGCGGTGGCTACCCGGCGGTCGGCGCGACAAACGCGACCGGATGGCAGGCTGGGGTCATGGAGAGCAGACCGCTGCTGGTCGTGGACGGCGCGAACGTGGTGGGCTCGCGCCCGGACGGCTGGTGGCGGGACCGGGCCGGCGCGGCGGCGCGGCTGCGCGACGCGCTGGCGCCGCTGGCCGGCGCCGGGGTGCCGCCGGAGCTGCCACCCCCGGTGCAGGTGGTGCTGGTGGTGGAGGGCGCGGCCCGGCACGTGGGCCCGACGGACGGGGTCGACGTGGTGTCCGCGCCCGGTTCCGGCGACGACACGGTGGTCGAGCTGGTGGCCGCCGCGCCGGAGCGCCGGCGGGTGGTGGTCACCGCCGACCGGGAGCTGCGCGCGCGGGTGAGCGCGCTCGGCGCGGAGGTGCGCGGGCCGCGCTGGCTCGGCCGCTGACCGCCACCGCCGGTCCCGGCGTCGGGACCCGCGCGTCCGCCGACGGGACCGGACGCCCCGCCCCGACGCGGTCTTCGCGCACGTCAGGGCCCCAATCGGACACTCGGGCAGGAACGGCGCGAGGGTGGATGTTCGTCCACCCGTCGGGATGAGTTGTAATGGAGATCTCCCTTGCCCCCAGGAGGTCCCCGTGGCGAGCGTCGCCGAGCTGAAGGCCGCCATCGATGTCGCTCTCCAGCAGATCGGTGACGGGCAGACAGCGGTGCAGGCGGCCGGCGAGAAGCTGGCCGAGGCGCAGCAGACCCTGGCCGGCGCGCTGGAGGGCAGCGGCCACGAGACGGTCGAGGCGGCCCAGTCGTCGCTGACCCAGGCCAGCCAGGAGCTGGAGGAGTGCCTCGCCGCGACGCTGGTGGCGGTGGAGCAGGCACAGCTCTACGTCGCGACGCTCTGAGGGCCGGACGTGTCCATCGTCGAGGACATCGGCGCGCAGGTCCGCGCCGCCGCCGAGGAGCTGCCGCTGGGCCAGCTCGCCGTCGCCCTGGAGAAGCTGGGCCAGGCCGAGGAACGGCTGCGCTGGGTGCGCCAGGAGTCGGCCGACCCGATGGGGGTCCCGGAGCTGACCTCCGCGACCGAGCACGCGGAGACCGCCGGCTACGCGCTGCGCGTGGCGCAGGAGCAGCTCACCGCGTACCTGGCCGCGATCGGGCTGGCCGCCGACGGCGCGCCGCCGGCGCCGCCGGGTGAGCGGCGGCCCCGGCACGACGCGCCGCGCGGCACGGCGCCGCCGGCGCCCGGCGCGGGCGCGGAGCCGGCCGAGCCGCCGGCCGTGCGGCGCTGGTGGGCGGTCCGGGTGGCGGAGCTGACCGGCGGGCGCGAGGGCGCCCCGGACGAGCCGGACGAGCGGGTCGACGACTCCCGCGAGCTGCTGCGCCGGGTGGTCGTCGGGATCCGCTCCGGCGACCGGGACCGGCTGCACCGGGAGCTGCGCCGGGCGCACGCCGACGTGGGGCTGGGACTGGCCGCGATCGCCCCGCCGATGCTGCGTGACCTGGCCGGCGAGCTGCTCGGCCACCCGCCCCGGTCCGACGACCTGGCCCGGCTGCGGCGCGAGCTGGACGGGCGGGTCCGCGACCTGCTGCCGGGGCTGCCGCCGCCGGTGCTGGACACGCTGCTCACCCGGGTCTGCCGGATGCCCCCGCCGCGCCGCGACGACGGCCAGGAGCAGCCGCACGCGGCCGACCCGGCGGTCACCGCCGGCGTGCTCACCGGCGTGCTGCTCGACCGGCTCGGCCGGGACCTGCCCAAGGACACCGACGAACCGGAGCCGTCCCGTGGCTGACGTCCGCGCGCAACTGGTGACGCGGGTCCGGGGGATGCTCTCCGACGCCCTGGGCGCCACCCGGACCCGGCTCACCGCCGCCGAGGCCGAGCTGGCCGCCGGGCGGGACCGGCTGGCCCGGACCCGCCGCGCCGCCGCGGCCGTGCCCGACCGGGTGGGCGCGGCGCGCGACCGGCGGCTCGCCGAGATCGACGCCCGGCACACCGCCCGCCTGGCCGAGCTGGCCCGCCGCGCCGCCGCCGCGGCCGGGCGGGAGGCACCCGGAGCGGCGTCCGCCCCGTGGGACCGGTGGCAGCCGACGCCCGCCGGGCGCGCCGAGCCGCCCGGCGCGGTCCGGATCGGCACGGTACGCCTCACCGGCGCGGACCCGGTGCCGGCGCTGGTCCCGCTGCTCGACGCCGGGCACGTGCACCTGGCCGGCGGCGATCCGGCCGGGCTCGCCGCGGTGGTGCCCGCGCTGCTGCTGCGCGCGGTCGGCCGCGCCGACCCGGGCGGGGTGCGGCTGCACGGCTACGACCCGGAGCACCTGGGCGGCGGGCTGGCCGGGTTCGCCCCGCTCGGCACCGCCGGCCTGCTCACCTTCGTCGGCCCGGGGGGCCTGAGTCGGCTGCTCGACGACCTGGTGGAGCAGATCCGCCGGATCAACGCGACGGTGCTCGCCGGGGAGTACGCCTCGCTGCGGGAGCTGGCCGCCGCCACCGGTCGGCGCCCGGAGCCGTGGCGGGTGGCGGTGCTGCTCGGCGGCGACGAGCTGTCCCGCCACGAACGCGGCCAGCTCGACCGGGTGGTCCGCACCGGCGCCGCGTGCGGCGTGCACCTGGTGGTCCGGGGCATCGACCTGCCCGACGACCGGACCGTCACCCGGATCGTGGTCGACCCGGACGACGCCCGGATCGCCGGGCTGCCGGTGGTGCTCGACGCCCCGCCCCCGGCGGCGCTGGTCACCGAGACCTGCCGCGCGGTCGCCTCCCGGGTCGCCGCCGGGCCGCCGCCGACGCCCTTCACCGACCTGCTCCCCCCGCCGGACGACTACTGGCGGGAGGACTCGGCGCACGGGCTCAGCGCGCCGATCGGTGAGGGCCCGCACGGGCGGCCGGTCCTGCTCACCCTCGGCGACTACCCGCCGCACGCGTTGATCGGCGGCCCGTCCGGCACCGGCAAGACCAACCTGATCTTCGCCTGGATCGGCGCGCTCGCCGCCCGCTACTCCCCCGCCGAGCTGGAGTTCTATCTGCTCGACTTCAAGGAGGGGGTGTCCTTCGCCCGGTTCGCCCAGGGGCGACGGGACCCGAGCTGGCTGCCGCACATGCGGCTGGTCGGGATCAACGTCAACACCGACCGGGAGTTCGGCCTGGCCCTGTTGCGCTTCCTCGCCGAGGAGCTGCGCCGGCGGGCCGACGCGGCGAAGAAACACGAGGTCACCAAGCTGGCCGAGCTGCGCGCGGTCGACCCGACCGGCCACTGGCCGCGGATCGTCGCCGTGGTCGACGAGTTCCAGGCGCTGCTCGCCGGCCGGGACGTGGTCGCCCGGGAGGCCGCCGACCTGCTGGAGGACCTGGCCCGCCGGGGCCGCTCGCAGGGCATCCATCTGGTGCTCGCCTCGCAGGACGTACGCGGCATCGAGGCGCTGTGGGGCCGCCCCGCCCTGGTCGCCCAGTTCACGCTGCGGATCGCGCTGCCGAAGGCGTTGCGCATCCTGGCCGAGCGCAACGACGCGGCGCAGTCGCTGCCCCGCCACCACGCGGTGGTCAACGCCGAGTCGGGGCTGGCCGAGGGGAACGAGGTGGCCCGGATCCCGTCGGCCAGCGACTGGGAGACGTGGAGCGAGTTGCAGCACCGGCTGTGGCGGATGCGCCCGCAGGACGCCTCGCCGGCCCGGCTCTTCGACGGCGACGCCATCCCGAGGCTGACCGAGGCGCCGGACTTCCGCGCCCTGACCGCGCCCGAGCAGGGGGTGCCCCGCAACCCGGTGGCGCTGCTCGGCGAGATCATCGACGTACAGTCCCGGTCGGCGGCGCTGCGGCTGCCCCGGGCCCCCGGGCGGAACCTGGCCGTGCTGGGCACCCGGGTGGACGAGGCGTGCGCGGTGCTCGACGCCGCCGCCCGCTCGCTGGCCCGCCAGTACCGCCCCGGCACCGCCCGGTTCTCCATCGCCTGCCTCGACCCGGACGCCGACCCGGCCGCCCGCGCGCTGTACGAGGACCTGGCCGGCGACGCGTCCTGGTACGACGAGGAGACCGTCGCCGAGCTGATGGCCGAGGTCGGCGACGGGCTGGGCGCGCCGGGCGCCGCGCGGACGCCGCACTTCCTGCTGCTGTTCGCGGTGGACGCGGCGGCCGGCGCGCTGGCCGGCAAGGCCGGCACCCGGACCGGCCTGGAGCAGCTGCGCCGGATCCTGCACGACGGCCCGGAGCGGCGCACCCACGTGCTGGCCTGGTGGCGGGGCGTGGCGCGGATGCGGGCCGACCTGGGCGGCGCCGGCGCGCGCACGGACCAGATCGGCGCCTGGGTGGCGCTGGACGTGCAGGGCGGTGAGCTGAGCGCCTCGCTCTACCCGGGCAGCGGCGGCCCGGACTGGTATCCCCGGCCGTGGCGCGGTCTCTACTTCGACCGCGCGGTGCACCGCACCGGACAGGTGATCATCCCTTATGGTCCCACCCGATGAACGAACCGGTCTCCAGTGAGACGTACAGCGCGCAGATCCGCCGGCTCGCCGAGCTGACCGCCCGGGTGTCCGCCCAGCGGGCCGAGGCGCACACCTGGTACGCCGAGCAGGTGGCCGCCGCCGACCGGGCGGTGGCCGACGCGGCCGAGCAGGTCCGGCAGGCCCAGGCGGAGGTCGCCGAGGCGCGGCGGATGGTCGACCGGGTGGACGGCGAGGTCACCCACCTGTGGGGGCAGCTGCGCGCCCGGCTCGGCGTGCGCCGCCTGGGGGATCCCCCCGGGCCGGCCCGGGACGCCGCCGGTGACCCGGTGCCGCTGCTGCGCGGCGTGCGGGAACTGCTGGCGCGGACCGGCCAGCCGGGTGAGCTGCCCGGCTCGGTGAACCCGCTGCTGATCGCGTGCGGCGTCGGCGGCGCGTTGGTGGCGTTCCTGCTGGGGCTCGGGGCGCGGGCGCTGGGGGCCGGTTCGGGCGGCGACCTGGCGGTCGGGCTGCCGGTGCTGGCACTGGTGGTGACGCTGCTCGGCCCGCTCGTCGGGTTGGCGCCGGCCCGGCTGCTGGCCGACCGTCGGCACGCGGTGCTGACCCCGCGCCCGATGATCCTGGTGGCCGCCAGTGGCCTGGCCACCACCCTGCTCCTGCTGGCGGTCACCTACACCCGCTGACCGCCCCGTCGATCATGAGGTTGGCGGCGTGACACGCCGTCGTCGACGCCGCCAACCTCATGATCACCGCGGTCAGGCGGGGACCAGGGCCGCCTCCTTGAGCAGGCGACGGGTCAGGGTCAGGCGGTCGGCGTCGTCGTCGAGGCCGGGCAGGTCGCCGACCCGGGTCACCTCGCCGGACAGCAGCGCGCGCAGCGCGGGCTCGCACGTGCCGGGCAGGGTGAGCGTCCGGTCGAACAGGCGCAGGACGACGGTCCCGTCGCCGGTGGGGGTGAGCTGCCAGCGTGACCCGGCGCGGACCGCGACCCGGCTGTCCGGGTCCAGTCGCGCCAGCGCCTCGGCCTGCGCGAGGGGGCGGATCGGCGCCGGCCGGGCGGCCGGCCAGACCCGGGCCCGCAGGCGCGCGGCCACCGCCGCCGGGTCGGCGCGCAGCAGCCAGTCGCGCAGCGCCTCGACGGTCTCGGTCAGTTCCGGTTCGATCGCGTCCGGGTCGGCCAGGTCGAGGCCGAACGGCAGCCCGGCGCGCAGCCGGGCGTCCTCGGCGGCCAGGCCGAGCAGCTCCTCCACCACGGCGTACCGGGTCAGCGCCCGGATCCCCACGGTGAGGTGCAGCGAGCTGGACTCCTGCGCCTGCGCGCTGTGCAGCCAGCCGCGCGGCAGGTAGAGCGCGTCCCCCGGCTCCAGCACCACGTCCAGCGCGGGCCGGCCGTCGGCGGTGGCGGCGACCTCGTCGGCCCGGCCGCCCCAGGGCTGGCGCTCCAGCGGGTCGACGAGCACGGGCGGGTGGATCCGCCAGTGCTTGCGCCCGTCGACCTGGAGCACGAAGACGTCGTGGGTGTCGTAGTGGGTGGCGAAGCCCTGGCTGCCCGCCGGGGTCAGGTAGGCGTTGACCTGCAACGGCTGCGCCAGCGCGGCGCCCAGGTCGCGGGTGAAGTCGACGAGCGCCGGCCAGGTGCGGTGCAGGCCCTGGAGCACCAGGGTGGCGCCGTCGGCGTAGAGCGCCAGCACCTTCTCGTCCAGGACCTGGTCGCCGATCTCGGCGCCGGCGCCACCGCCGCCGGTGTACCGCGCCGCCGGCACGAGCTGGCCGTCCTTGGCCACGCGCAGGAACGGGGTACGCAGGCCGCGCCGGCTGAGCAGCTCGTCGGCGTCGGCCGGGCCGAGCAGGTCGGTGAAGCCGTGCGGGTTGGGCAGTTCGGCGGCCCGGGACAGCAGCGGGCTGCGCCCCCAGTGGTCGGCGGCGAACTTGGCCGGCTCGACGGAGACGCAGCGCGCCAGCGCCTCGGCGGCGGAGAGCGGAACCGCCGGGCGGCCGTGGCCACCCGGCGGGTCGACGTACGTCATGGTCATGCGTCAGGCGCTGCCGTCGGCGCCGCCGTCGTGCTGGCCGGGGGTCGCGCCACCGTCGGCCGGGCCCTCGGCGCTGCCGTCCGCGCCGCCGTCGTGCTGACCCGGGGTCGCGCCGCCGTCGGCCGGGCCCTCCGCGCCGCCGTCCGCGCCACCGTCGTGCTGACCCGGGGTGGCCCCGCCGTCGGCCGGGCCCTCCGCGCCGCCGTCCGCGCCACCGTCGTGCTGACCCGGGGTCGCACCGCCGTCGGCCGGGCCCTCCAGGCCGCCGCCGCCGCTGGTCTGGATGTCGTCGTCGTTCAATGCCATGGGTGCTCCCTCGGTGTGCCGCCCCGCGCGTTCCGGGGTCCGTGTGCAGCGGGTGGTACCCCACGCCCGATCTTCTCTAACCACACGGTAGACGCCCGGACCCGGCCGCACGGACGGTTCGCGCCGGTAGGCGGCCGACGCCGGCGGGTGCCAGGATGGCGGGAGGAGACGCGCGAGGAGGTACGAGGTGGCGCAGCCGGAACCGCTCACGCCGCTGACCGAGGACTGGCAGCGGGCGCTGGCCGTGGTGGCGCACCCGGACGACCTGGAGTTCGGCGCCGCCGCGGCGGTCGCCCGGTGGACCGGGCAGGGCAAGGAGGTCGTCTACTGCCTGCTCACCAGCGGTGAGGCGGGCATCGACGGGATGGCGCCGGAGCGCAGCCGGGTGCTGCGCGAGGAGGAGCAGCGTGCCTCGGCCGCCGTGGTGGGGGTGTCCGCCGTCGAGTTCCTCGGCCTGCCCGACGGGCTGCTGGAATACGGCGTCCCGCTGCGCCGGGCGATCGCCGGGGCGGTCCGCCGGCACCGGCCGGACGTGGTGCTCACCAACAACTTCCGGGAGACCTGGGACGGGGCGTACGCGCTGAACCAGGCCGACCACATCGCCTGCGGCCGGGCCACGCTGGACGCGGTCCGCGACGCCGGCAACCGGTGGATCTTCCCGGAGCAGCTCACCGACGGCACGCAGCCGTGGTCGCGGGTACGCGAGGTGTGGGCGGCCGGCTCGCCGGTGGCGCGCCACGGGGTGGACGTGACGGACACCTTCGCGCGCGGGGTGGACTCGCTGCGGGCGCACGGGGCGTACCTGAGCGGGCTCGGTGACGGCGGCTTCGACGCCGAGGAGTTCCTGGAGGGGATGGCCCGCCCGGCGGGAACCCGGCTCGGCGTGCGCTACGGCGCGTCGTTCGAGGTGTTCCAGATCAATCTTCAGTAGGGCACGGCGGTGATCCTGGTCGGCACGTCCGGCTGGCAGTACCGGGACTGAACGCCTTCTACCGGCTGCCGGAGCGGGACACGTTCGTCGCGTGGCGCGAGCGCACGCCCGGCGACTTCTGCGTGGCGGTGAAGATGAGCCGCTACCTGACCCACGTGAAGCGGCTGCGCGATCCGGCCGAGCCGGTGGCCCGGTTCCTCGACCGGGCGTCCGGTCTGGGCGACCGGCTGGGGCCGGTGCTGGTGCAGCTCCCGCCGACGCTGCGCGCCGACCCGGCGGCGCTGGCGGAGGTGCTGCGGCGGTTCCCGACCGACGTGCGGGTGGCGGTGGAGCCCCGGCACCCCTCGTGGTGGACCGACGAGACCCGGCGGGTGCTGGAGCGCCACCGGGCGGCGCTGGTCTGGGCGGACCGGCTGAGCCGACCGATCACCCCACGGTGGCGCACCACCGACTTCGGCTACCTGCGGCTGCACGAGGGGCGGGCGCGGCCCTGGCCCCGCTACGGCCGGGACGCCCTGGCCGGCTGGGTGCGCCGGCTGGCCGCCACGTTCGGCGACGGCGTGCCGGCGTACGTCTACCTCAACAACGACCCGGGCGGCGCGGCGATCGTCGACGCGGTCGCGTTCGCCGGGCTGGCCCGGCGGGCCGGGCTGCCGGTCTCCCGCACGCCGCCGGCCCGCCCCGCCGAGGGGGCGGGACGGGCCGGCGACGGGTCGGGTCAGGGAATGAGCTGATCCAGGCCCCGCGGCATGGTCGACTTCACGTCCTGCCACTCCCCCTGCGTGACGTGCCGGCGCAGCGTGTCCAGCACGACCTGGACCACCCGCTGGGCGCCGCCCTCGACGTCGTACGGGAAGCCCTGGCGGACCTCGTAGAGGAAGTCGTCGCGGTTGAGCTTGATCGGCACGTCCTGCGGTTGCCAGCCGTCGAAGTAGATGCCGCGCACCAGCACCGGCAGCTGCTGGGCGAACTCGGCGCTCTCCTGCACCGGCAACCGGTCGCGCAGCAGGTGCAGCACCGTGCGCAGCGCCGCGTAGGACTGGTTGCGCCGCTCCGGCGGCCAGCCGTACGCCGACTCGATCTCCTTGAGGATCACGTTCGTCTTGTCCAGTGAGGACTCGAACGCGGACACCAACTGCTCCGCCATCTGTCTCACCCCCGTACGTCGGTCTCCCAGCGGCGGTCGTCGGCGCGCCGGGGTGGCCCGCTGGGACCCCGCCACAGCCGGGTCGGACTGAACCGGCCGGGCCGTTCGCCCCGCCGCGGCGCGTCGGAGTTGCCGACCACGTGCAGTACGCCACCGCGGCGTCGGTCCGCCACCACCCGTACCGTCATGACCCACCTCCTCGTCGCGGCGCCTCCACCGGCGGCGGAGGAGCACACGTCCATGCTGCGCGGCGGGTGGGTGAGGTGTCCTCACCCGGACCGGGTGAGACGCGCTCAGCCGTCGAGCAGGTCGGCGAGGGTGGCGGCGTTGCGTTGCGCGTGGTCGCGGTAACAGTTGTTCATCAACACGTGCGTCTGGTCCGCCTGCCCGGCCAGTTCGCGCAGCTTCGGCGCCCAGTCGCGCAGCTCGCGGTCGGAGTAGTCGTAGCCGAACTTCTCGTGGATGTCCTTGCTGGTCCACTTGTCGCTGTGCCCGTGGAACCGGACCACCGCGAGGTCCGCGGTGGCGGCCAGCACCGGGGGTACGGACGACCGGTGGCCCTGCGGCATGTCCACACAGACCAGCGGCAGGTCGTGCGCGCGCAGGAAGTCCAGCGTCTCCCGGGCGTTGTCGCCGTCGAACCAGGAGGCGTGCCGGAACTCGACGACCGGCCGCAGCGGGGCGCAGCGCCGCGCCACCTCCAGCAGGTACTGCTTGTTGTCCCGCTTGATGGTGAACCAGGGCGGGAACTGGAACAGCAGCGCGCCCAGCTTGCCGGCGTCGACCAGCGGGTCGAGCGCCGACAGGAACCGCGTCCAGACCTCCTCGTACGCCTGCGCCGGCAGGTCGTCCGGGTAGACGTTGCGCTTGTCCGTGTCCGGCCGCAGGTCCTTGTAGAGCGCGGACACCCGGGTCGGGTGGCCGGTCAGCAGGCTGAACGCCTTGACGTTGAAGGTGAAGCCGGGCGGGGTGCGCTCCGCCCAGAGCCGCGCGGTCCGCTCGGCCGGCGGCGCGTAGTAGGTGGCGTCCACCTCGACCAGCGGGAACCGGCGGGCGTAGTAGGACAGCCGCTTCTCCGGCGTGTCGGCGCTCGCCGGGTACCAGCCGGAGTCGAGCAGGGTCCGGTCGGTCCAGGAGGCGGTGCCCACCTTGATCTCACCCATGGGACCGACCGGTGACCCGGGCGGGCGGCTCAGGCCGCCCGACGCTCCCGGTTCTGCTTGCAGGCCACGCAGGAGGTGGCGGACGGGAAGATCTCCAGCCGCTCCACCGGGATCGGCGCGGTGCAGCCCTCGCAGAAGCCGTAGGTGCCCTCGTCGAGCCGGGTCAGCGCGTGCTCGAACTGCGCGCGCCGCTCCAGGATGGTGCGCAGCAACGACTGCGCGGTGTCCCGCTCGGCGGTCTTGGTGCCGCTGTCGGCCTGGTCGTCGCCGGCGGTGTCGCCGACCTCGACCAGCCGCAGCACCTGGCTCTGCATCACGGCCTGGTCGTACTCCGCGGTCAGCTCGTCGTACCGCGACCGCAGGGACTGCCGGATCTGGTCGACCTCCGCCTGGGAGCGGCCCGTGGCTGTCGTGTCGTGGACGAGCATCGCTGCCTGCCTTTCCTGCGGCCTCATACCGGTCCTCCGGCGGCGGGCGCCGGAGGACCAGGTCCGAATGTGGATGCGCGGGCGAGATCACCCGTGCTCTGTGAGCCGGGCGATTACCCGGCCCCCCGAGCGGCCAAACCGGAGATTTCCTGTCTCTTTCCGGTGAGTTGCGGGCGGCCGGTCAGGCGGCCTCCACGAGGGCCGGACGGCGGGGGTCGTCGACGCGCACGACCACGTCGGCGAAGGAGGCCGGGTCGACCTCGTCGGCGTAGCGGGCGAACGCCGGCAGCGTCCAGCGCAGCGCGGGCTCGGTGCGTCGCGCCAGCGCCGCCGGCGAGAGCTCCAGGTGCACGGCCAGGTCGAACGGCAACGCGCCACCGAGCAGCAGCGCGCCGCTGACCAGCACGACGCCGCCGGGCGGCAGGGCCCGGTAGGTGGCCCGGCTGGCCCGGTCGGCGTCGGCGTCCCAGAGCGAGGGCAGCAGCCGCCCGGACCCACCCGGCCCGGCCGGATCGAGCACCTCCCGGCGCAGCCCGGGCTCGTCGAGCCAGCCCTCGTAGTAGGCGTCCGGGTTGGTGCGCCCGTGCTCCAGGCGGGTCGAGGCGGGGCGGAGGAAGTCGGCGGCCCGTACGTGCAGCGCCGGCCGCCCGGCGGCGCGCAGCGGGTCGACGAGGGCGGCGGCGAGGGCGTCCGGCCCGGCGGCCGGTGGGCCGTCGACGGCCACCCGCAGCCGGCCGGGCGTCTCGGTGCGGGCGAGACGCCCGGCCAGCTCGGCGACGAGCCGGTCGGGGCTGATCGGGCGGACGCGCATCCGACCACTATGCCCACCTGGGCGGGCGGGTCACCACGCCGGTCGCGTCCGGGCGGTCGGGGCTCCGTCCGGTGGGCGCTCGGCCGGTGGCGCCTCAGCCGGTGCGGTCGATGGTGACCCGGGCGTCGTCGGCGAGCCGGTAGCCGACGCCGTAGACGGTGGTGACCAGCGGGACGTCCACGCCGACCTTGCCGCGCAGCCGGCGCACGTGCACGTCGACGGTGCGGACGCCGGCGTGCTCGTAGCCCCAGACCGCGTTGAGCAGCTGCAGCCGGGTGAACACCCGGCGCGGGTGGGCGACCAGGTGCAGCAGCAGGTCGAACTCCAGGCGGGTCAGCGGCAGCGGTTCGCCGTCGCGCAGCACCGACCGGGACGAGGCCAGGATGTGCAGGGTCGGGATGGTCGGGGCGAGCGGGCGCGTCGGGCCGCGGCCGGACGGCACCGGGTCGGGTCGGCGCTCCGCCGGGACCGAGCCGGCGCTGATCACCGCGTCCCCGCGTTCGAGCATCTCGCGGGCGGCGTCGAGGAGCCGGCGGGCGGCCGGGGTGAGCGACTCCTCGCAGGCCAGCGGGATGTTCAGGGTGACGGTGAGCACGGGCGCGGCGGTGTTGGCGGGACGACGCTGGCCGCCGGGTGGACGGCCGGGGACCGCGGGTTGGGACGTATGCCATCCGGCGCGCGACGAGGCGGGGCTGACCGACATGGTCCTCCTTGGCTGGTCCGGGTATCTCCCCACGGCCCGGGACGCCGCTTCATCGATGCTTCCCGGCGCCTGTGCGAGGGTCAAGGGGCGGCTGCGTTGCATGAATGTGACAATTGACGAACACATCGGAGCCGGGTGCTCGCTCTGCGTACGAGGCCCGTTGATTACAGCAGAGCGCCGAAAACGGGCGGTACGGGGGGTCCCCGACCGGTTCACAATGGCGGATGCGATCGAAACGTGAACGCGGCGCACCCGGGTTCCGGGTGCGCCGCGTGCCGGCCGGCGACGGGTCAGGCGTCCCGGTCCACCTCGATCGGAGCGTCGTCGGCGAGCCGGTAGCCGACGCCGTACACGGTGGTCACCAGCGGCGTGTCCGGCCCGAATTTCGCGCGCAGCCGACGCACGTGGACGTCGACGGTGCGCGCCACCGCGTGCTCGTAACCCCAGACGTTGGCGAGCAGTTGCCGCCGGGTGAACACCCGACGCGGATGCTCGGCGAGGAACAGCAGCAGGTCGTACTCGATCCGGGTGAGCGCGACCTCGACGTCGCCGTGCCGGACCCGGCGGGTGCCGGTGAGCATGCGCACCCCGCCCGGGCCGCCGGGCGGCGCGGCCGGCGGCGGCCCGGGCGGCGGCGGCTCGGCCGGCGGCGGCTCGGCCGGCGAGGCGGCGACACGGCGCAGGTCGAGCACGGCCCGTGCGGCCCGGTGCTCGTCCGGGCGGACCAGGCCCTCGCCGGAGGCGGCGAGTTCGTCCAGCAGGTCGACCAGCCGGGCCAGGCCGGGCGTCAACGGGCCGGCGCCCAGGTCGAGGGTGACGGTCAGGGTCGGTGCGGTGCGCGGCCGGGGTGGCAGCGCCCGGTCGGTACGGCCCGGTCGGGCCGGACGGGTGTTGAGGGCGACGACGGACATGGGGGCCTCCTGTGCGGGCGGTCGCCCCGCCCCGCCGGGTGCGGCGGGACGGTCAGCGGAGCGCCCGGCCGGCGGTGACCGGGGGCGCGGTGGACGAGGGTCGGGGCGGCGGGGTGGGGCCGAGGGTGGGCAGGCCGGCGATGCGCCAGGCGGCGAAGCCGCCGACCACGTCGGTGGCGTGGCGCAGGCCGATCTCCTGGAGCGCTGCGGCGGCCAACGACGAGGTGTAGCCCTCCTGGCAGAGGACGACCACCGGCACGTCGTAGCCGACGGCCTCGGGCAGCCGGGCGGCGCAGCGTGGGTCGAAGCGCCACTCCAGGACGTTGCGTTCGACGGCGAGCGCGCCGGGCACGGTGCCGTGCGCGGCCCGCTGGCCGGTCGGCCGGATGTCGACCAGCAGCGCGCCGGCCCGGTAGGCCAGGTGGGCCTGCTCGGGATCGAGACGGCGCAGGCGGGACCGGGCGGCGGCGAGGATCTCGTCGATGCCCCGGGAGCCCGGCGGCGGGACCGGACAGCTCTCGGTGCGGATGGGGGTGTGCGCCATCGTGGCGTCCTTCCGTTCGGCGGGGTTCACGGGCGGGGGCGGGGGGTTCACCAGGCGACGCCGGCCTCGGCCACCTCGGCGACCCTGAGCCGCCCGGCGACGAGGTGGTAGCGGGTCATCCGGCTCAGCGCGGGCCGGTAGACGTGCACGCTGACCGCGGGCTGGTCGCCCCGGTTGGTGACCTGGTGCACGTGCCGCACGCCGAACCGCCGTCCGGCGCCCGCGGCGAGCCGGTGCGGGCGCAGCCGCCCAACGCTGACCGTCTCCTCCGTGAGCACGCCGGCGACGACCCGGAAGGCGCCGGCCGATCCGCCGTGGTCGTGCAGGTCGGTGCCCTGCCCGGGCAGCCAGCTCAGCGCCCAGACCTCGTACGCCTCCGCGGCGTGCAGCCGGGCGTACCACCGTTGCGACCGGTCGAAGCGCAGGGCGACCGGCCAGGCGGTCGGGTCGGCCCAGCGGGCGGCGACGGTCAGCAGGTCGGTCGGGTCGGTGCTGGTCATCGGCGGGACGTCCTCACGGTGCGGAGCGGCGCGTGCCTCCACACCTTAGACGGTAAACCCTATAGGTTTAGTAGGTATTACCACATGCTGGGACACTGGATGCCCGCCCGGACCCGACCGCCTCAGCGCAGCACGGGCGGGTCCACCCGGTAGCCCGGCACCGAGGGCCAGCGCACGGTGAGCACTGTCGACTCGCGCTCGGCGTACCAGGAGTGGTCCACGCCCCGCCCCCACACCACGTAGTCGCCCGGCGCGCGCAGCACCACCGTGCGGTCCGGCAGCTCGATCCGGAACGCGCCGCTGACCAGCACCAGCAGCGCGGTACGCCGCTCGCCGGTGGCCCACCGGGACCGGGTCTCCCCCGCCGGGTGCACACCCCACTTCACCTCGACCTCGGTGCTGTGCCGCACGTCGCCCACCGGCTTGAAGTGGCCCAGCAGCCAGCCCGCGTCGGTCGCGCCGTCCCGCGCTGCGTTGCCCACGTACACCCGATCGTCCATGCCCGCCTCCCGTGCCCGGCCGGGCACGTTGCCGGCCAGGCCCGGCCCCGACGCTCGCCCGGCTGGGCAAGCTACCAGGCGGGACCGGCCGCGACGCCATAACCTGGGCGGGTGCCCGACGAACTGGACGCCGAGACCGTCGCCTTCGCCCACCGGATGTTCGACCTGGCCCGCGCCGGGGCGACCGAGGAACTGGCGGCCAACGTGGACGCGGGGCTGCCGGTCAACCTCACCAACGCCAAGGGCGACACCCTGCTGATCCTCGCCGCCTACCATGCCCACCCGGAGACCGTGGCCGCGCTGCTCGCCCGCGGCGCCGACCCGGCCCGGGCCAACGACCGCGGGCAGACCGCGCTGGCCGCGGCGGTGTTCCGGCAGAACGCGGCGGCGGTCCAAGCGCTGCTCGACGCCGGCGCCGACCCGGACCACGGTGGTCCGTCGGCGGTCGAGACCGCCCGGTTCTTCGCGCTGCCGGAGATGCTGGCGCTGCTCGGCCGCTGACGCCACCGGGCCACCCCGCGCCGCCGGGGACGGTATACAGGGGCGGTGGAGGATCCCGTACCCGAGCAGATGCGCGCGGCGGCCGGGGCGCTGCTGGCCGCGCTCGCCGAGCCGGCCCGCCGGCGCGCCCGGCACGACTTCGACGACGAGCCGGCCCGCCGGTGGCTGGAGTACCGGCCCCGGCCCCGCCCCGGCGTCCCGGTCGCCGACCTCGACGTCCCGGCCCGCAAGGCCGCCCACCGGCTGCTCGCCACCGCGCTCAGCCCCGCCGCGTACGCGCAGGCCATGGCCGTGATGGCCCTCGAAGAGGTGCTGGACCGGGCGGAGGGGTGGCGGCGCGGGCGGCACAGCGGCGACTACTGGGTGGCGGTCTTCGGCGACCCGGCGCGCGACGACCGCTGGGCGTGGCGGTTCGAGGGGCACCACCTGTCGGTGAGCACGACCGTCGCCGACGACCAGGTCTCCCCCGCTCCGGTCTTCCTCGGCGCCAACCCGGCCACCGTCCGGCACGCCGGCCGCCCGGTCTCCCGGCCCCTGGGCCCGGAGGAGGACCTGGCCCGCGAGCTGCTCGACGCGCTCGGCCCCGGCGGGCGGGCCGCCGCGGTGATCGCCGAGGAGGCGCCGGCCGACATCATCAGCGCCACCCGGGCCACCGCGCCCGGTCGACTCGACCCGCTCGGTGTGCCCCGGGGACGGCTCGGCCCGACCGGACGGGCGCTGCTCGACCGGCTGGTAGCGCTCTACCTGGACCGGCTTCCCCCGGAGCTGGCGGCGCGCGAGGCGGACCGGCTGCACGGCGGCGAGCTGCACTTCGCCTGGGCCGGCGCGGTCGAGCCGGGCCGGCGGCACTACTACCGGGTGCAGGGCGACGACCTGCTGATCGAGTACGACAACACCACCGACGACGGCAACCACGCGCACACGGTGCTGCGCCGCCCGGCCGGCGACTTCGGCGCGGACGTGTTGGCCGCACACCACGCCGCCGCGCACCGAGCCGGGCCGGTCAGGGACGACGCGCCTCGATGAGGAACCGCCGGGCGTGGGCGACGAACGGGCCCTCGGCGCGGATCCGCTCGTCCAGCCGGCGCAGCTGGGCCCGGTAGCGGTCGACCGTGAAGCCGGGCACCGTCCAGACCACCTTGCGCAGGAACCAGACCACCGCGCCGATGTCGTGGAAGACGGTACGCAGCGTAGCCTCGCGCAGGTCCACCACGGTCAGCCCGGCGGCCCGCGCGTCGGCCACCGCCGCCTGCGGGTGGCGGTGCTCCGGCGGCGGCAGCGGCCCGAGGATCGCCTCGCTGAGTTCCCGGACCGTGCCGGGGCCGATCTGCTGGGACAGGTAGGCGCCGCCCGGGCGCAGCACCCGGGCCACCTCGTCCCACCAGGTGTGCACCGGGTGCCGACTGACCACCAGGTCGAACGCGGCGTCGCGGAACGGCAGCGGCGGCCGGTCGGCCACCCGCACCACGGACGCGCCGAGCGGGCGCAGGTTGCGCCGCGCGACCGGAACGTTCGGCGGCCAGGCCTCGGTCGCGACCAGCAGCGGTGGCGGCGTCGGCACCTCGGCCAGCACCTCACCGCCCCCGGTGTCGACGTCCAGGGCGGCCTCGACGGTCGCCAGCCGTGCCCCGACGAGGCGGGCGTAGCCCCACGGCGGGCGCTCCTCGGTCGCCCGCCCGGCCAGCCAGGAGAAGCCCCACCCCTCGACCGACGTGGCGTCGGCCTCGGCAACCAGCTCGTCGAACCCGCGATCGGTGACCATGGGCCGAGCGTGCCGCCGTGCGGCGGCGGACGGCAACGCGATTTCCGTGCCCCGGGCCCGGGTGCGCGGGGTGCGCGGCGCGGGGTGCGCGGCGCGGGGTGCGCGGCGCGGGGTGCGCGGCGCGGGGTGCGCGGCGCGGGGTGCGCGGCGCGGGGTGCGCGCCGCCCCTGGCGCGGAGTGCAAGGTGCCTGCGGCGCGGAGTGCGGCCGCGCACGAGCGCGCGGGTGCCGACCGCGCGGTCACCGGGCGTGACGGCTCCGGCAAGACAACCTGCCCGGAGCGCGTTATGCCTCCTGGTCATATTTATGACCAGGAGGCATAACGGTTTCACCTTGCCTGCCCCGCCTGCCGCGACACGCCCGGCGCCCCCCACTGGAACACGGCGGCCGGGGGACGGTCAGGACGGTCGGGGCCGGGCGATCTCGACGGTCACGCCGTGGACACCGTCGAAGGCGCCCAACCGGGCCGGCTCGGCGGCGCGGCGAGGGCTACCACCGGAACACGGCAGGCAGGAGACGGTCAGAACGGTCGGGGCCGGGCGATCTCGACGGTCGCGCCGTGGACACCGTCGAAGGCGTCCAACCGGGCCGGCTCGGCGGCGCGGCCCCGGTCGGTCTGCTGGATCAGCCGCGCGCCCAGGCCCACGCCGACCGCGCCCACGGCCAACGCGACCAGCTCGGTCGCGAGCTGGCCGCCGGTCGCGCCCCGCTGCGGCGCGTGCGCCCGGATCAGGCAGGTGAGCAGGAACAGGGCCGCCATCACGGCGTTGACCAGGTTGAACGTGACGGCGGTCCGGTTCGCGCGACCGATCCGCACGTCCCACAGGTCGACGAGTCCGGCGACCGTGGCGAGCCCGGCCGCGACCAGCGCGGCCACCGCCGTCCAGTAGCCCACCTCGCCGAGGAAGGCCGGGCCGCCGGCGACGTCCGCCAGGTCGAACACGGCGGCGCTGACGAAGAGCCCGAACGGGAACGTCACCAGCATCGGTTGGATGGGGTGCCCCTGCACCCTCAGTCGGCTCTCCATCGCGTCCTCCCCAGGTCGGCGCAGCTCACCAGTCCAGGGTGCTACCCGACGCCCTCGGGAGCGAAACGACTGTCGTTCAGTTGTCGCGGGGCCGGGAGACGGTGAGCACGAGCCGCTCGGCCACCTCGCGCAGCGGGATGTCCAACGAGGAGGCGGCGCTGCGGAGCACGTCCAGCGCCTCCGGGGCGGGGCAGCCGCGCTGCGTCATGATCACGCCGACGGCCTGCCCGACCACTCCCTCGGCCAGCAGCGCGCCGTCGAGCTGACCGGCCCGGGCGGTGGCCCGTTCCCGGTCACGCACGGCAGCCAGCAGCAGACCGGCGTGCTCGGCGAGCAGCATCGCGGTGAGCTGGTGCCGGGGGGTGAGCGTCCCGGGCGAGTCGGCGTACAGGTTGATCGCGCCGATCACCTGCTCGTCGACGTCGACCGGGGCGGAGATCACGCCGTGCACGCCGAGCGCGTCGGCCCGCGCGCACCAGGCCGGCCAGCGTTCCTCCCCGGTCAGCTCGGCCGCGATGATCATCTCGCGCCGGCGCACCGCGGTCAGGGCCGGCGTGTCCGGGCCGTGCCGCAGGTCGTCCAGCTCGCCCCGGCGCGGGTCGGAGGCGGCCACCCCAGCCGGCTCCCCGGCACGCAGCGCGGTGAACCCGCAGCTGTCGACGCCGGGCACGGCATCGCGGGCGATCCGCACCAGGCGGTCCAGCGCCTCGTCGAAGTCGGCGACGCCGATCAGGCCGGCGGTCAGCTCACGCAGCAGCGCGGCGGTCTCCAGCACACCCAGGTTGTCGGTCATGGCGTGGCGCATCTCGACGTTCACCGGACCACGGCCCCCACCGCCCCCGCGTTCGTCCACGCGGTGTCCCCGTCCGGCGCCGTTGCCTGGTCCATGTCCGTCCTCTCTCTGGCCGAGCCTCGGCCTACTACCCTCGCAGACCGGGATCGAAACCGCGCAAAAGGGCCCCTTCCGGCGCGTACCGGCCGGAGGGGGCCCCGAGCGTGGGTCAGCGGGACCCGGAGATGAGGCGCCGGCCCACCGACGCGATCAGCCGGTCCAGCTCCGAGCCGAACGGGTTGTCGTGCACCAGGTAGGTCCAGGTCGCGGTCGGCCGCACCAGCTTCGACGCGTCCGGCTCCCAGCCCTCGTCGAACTCCGTCTCCTCGAACGTGGCGACGGTCCGCGTCTCGATCTCGGGCATCAGCGCGTTGAACGCCGGCACCGCGCTGCGGTGGAACTCGTCGAGCGGGTCGAGGCGGCCCAGCGCCCGCAGGTGCACCCCCTCCCGCACCTCGGACAGCTCGGCCAGGTGCTCGGCCCAGAGCCGGTCGAGGTGGTAGAGGGCGATCTTGCGGGCCACGTCGGCGAGCAGGTCCTCGTCCATCTCGCCGGCCTTCTCCGGTACCCGCTCCAGCAGCATCAACGCGGCGATGTCACTGGTCAGCAGGCGCTCCCGCCGCTCGGCCAGGGCCTTGCGCTGCTGCTCGATCACGTGGCTGTAGCGCCAGGTGTTGCGGTGGATCTCGTGGTTGACGCCCTCCGCGACCCGCTGGGCGTGCTCGACCGCGTAGTCGACCTGCGGATCGGTGACCAGGCCGTCGGCGTTCATCCGGGGCGACGCCGGGACGGTGTCGCCGGCGTGCCGCGCGACCAGGTCGTCCTCCAGGCTGACGAAGAAGACCGACCCACCCGGGTCGCCCTGCCGGCCGGCCCGGCCGCGCAGCTGGTCGTCGACCCGGCGGCTGTCGTGCCGGCCGCTGCCGATCACGTACAGACCGCCCAGCTCGGCCACCCGCTCCCGGTCGGACTGGTCGCTGCCGCCCAGCCGGATGTCCACGCCCCGGCCGGCCATCTGGGTCGAGACCGTGACCGCGCCGTGGGCGCCGGCCTCGGCGATGATGCCGGCCTCCTCGTCGTCGTTCTTGGCGTTGAGCACCACGCACGGCACCCCGGCGGCGTTCAGCGCGGCGGCCAGCCCCTCGGACTCCTTGACGTCGAGCGTGCCGACCAGCACCGGCCGCCCGGCCTGGTGGCAGCGGGTGATCTCGTCGACCAGGGCCTCCTCCTTCTCGGCGCGGGTGGCGTAGATCCGGTCCGGCTCGTCCTCGCGCACGCAGGGGGTGTTCGGCGGGATCACCGCCACCTCCAGGCCGAAGAACTCGCGGAGCTGGTCGCCGACGAGCACCGCGGTCGCGGTCATCCCGCAGACCGTCGGGTAGAGCGCGATGTACGCCTGGACGGTGACCGTGCCCAGCACCTCGCCCTCGGCGGTGGCGTCCAGCCCCTCCTTCGCCTCGACCGCCGCCTGCAACCCGTCGGGCCAGCGGCGGCGCTGGGCTACCCGCCCGCGCATCTCGTCGATCAGCTCGACCGAGTCGTCCCGGACGATGTAGTCGACGTCGCGGTGCAGCAGGGCGTGCGCGTGCAGCGCCACGTTCACCGCGGAGAGCTGCCCGACGTGCTCCTCGTCGTACAGGTCGATGCCGCCGAGCTTGGCCTCGACGGTGGCCAGGCCGACCGAGGTGAAGGCGACGCTGCGGCCGTCCTCGGCGACCGTGTAGTGCTTGCCCTTGCGCAGGCCCCGCACCAGCGCGGCGGCGGCGTGCACCGGGTCCTGCTCGCCGGGGACCGCGCCGGCGAGCACCATCGGCACCCGGGCCTCGTCGATCAGGATCGAGTCGGCCTCGTCGACGATCGCGGTCTTCAGCGCCGGCTGCACCCGGTCGGCCAGGTCGGTGGCGAGCTGGTCGCGCAGGTAGTCGAAACCGGCCTCACTGACCGCGACGTAGGTGACGTCGCAGGCGTACGCGGCGCGCCGCTCCTGCGGGGTGGACGCCTCGTTGACCCATCCGACGGTGAGCCCGAGCAGGGTGTAGACCGGCTCCATCCACTCGGCGTCTCGGCGGGCCAGGTAGTCGTTGACGGTGAGCACGTGCACCGGGCCGTTGCCCAGCCGGACGTGCCCGTACGCGGCGACGGTCGCGGTCAGCGTCTTGCCCTCACCGGTGGCCATCTCGGCGACCTTGCCGGAGAGCAGCGCCATCGCGCCGAGCAGCTGCACGTCGTACGGGCGCTGGTCGAGCCCGCGCCGGGCCGCCTCACGGCCGATCGCGCAGATCTCCTCGTACTTCTCGGCCTGCCCGGCCGCCTCGGTCAGCTCGGCGTCGGAGAGCTGCTCCAGCTCGGCCTCGCGGGCCTCGATCGCCGGCAGCAGCTTCTCCAGCGGCGCCAGGTCGACAGTCGTCCCGGGGCGCTGGAGGAACCGGCGGAACCTGGTCTTCAACCGTTGCGACACACCCATGAGCCGCAACGGTACGCGAACCGCAGCCGATTGTGACCCCCGCCCGGCGCCGCCGCCACGCCGTGTCCGGATTTCGGCCGGTCACCCCAGGTCAGGCCCGCGGTGGGCGGATCAGGCCACCAGAAGCTGGTGGGTGGCCAACTCCCGGTAGAGCGGGCTGGCGGTGGTCAGCTCGTCGTGCGTGCCGACGGCCACCACCCGGCCGCCGTCGAGCACCACGATCTGGTCGGCGTCGACCACGGTCGACAGGCGGTGCGCCACGATCAGCAGGGTCCGCCGCACCGCGACCGCGTCGATCGCCCGGCGCAGCGCCGCCTCGTTGCGCGCGTCGAGGTTGCTGGTCGGTTCGTCGAGCAGCAGCACCGGCGGCCCGGCCAGCAGCGCCCGGGCGATGGCCAGCCGCTGCCGTTCCCCGCCGGAGAGCAGCACGCCGCCCTCCCCGACCTGGACGTCCAGCCCGTCGGCGGTCCGGTCGGCCAGGTGACCCAGGTTGACCTCGTCCAGCACGTCGCGCAGCCGGTCGTCGGTGGCGTCGGGCGCGGTGATCAGGAGGTTGTCCCGCAGCGTGCCGGCGAGCACCGGCGCCTCCTGCTCGACGTAGCCGAGCCGGGCGCGCAGCGCGTCGCGGGGCAGCTCCCGCACGTCCACGCCGTCCAGGCGCACCGCGCCCTCGCCCACCTCGTAGAAGCGTTCGACCAGCGCCAGCAGGGTGGACTTGCCGGCCCCGGACGGGCCGACGAGCGCGGTGCGGCTGCCGGCGGGCACGGTGAAGCTCACCTCGCGCAGCACCGGCGGGCCGCCGGGATAGCCGAAACCGACCCGGTCGAACTCGACCCGGGCGGGAACGCCGGCGGGCGGCACGGTCACGGCGGCCGACGGCCGGTCGTCGACCCGCTCGTCCCCGACGGTGAGGATCTCCTCGATCCGGGCCAGCGCGCCCAGCCCGCTCTGCAGCTGCGTGTAGGCGTGCACCGCCTGGCCCAGCGGCAGCACCAGGAAGAACAGGAACATCACGAAGGCCACCAGGTCGCCCACGCTGATCGCCCCGGCCGCCACCCGGGCCCCGCCCACGGCCAGCACCAGCAGGAAGGCGCCCTGCACGGTGACCGTGCTGGCCGGCCCGACCACCGCCTGGGCCCGGGCCACCCGCAGACCGGCGTCGTACGCCGCGGTCGCGCTGGTCACCACGGTGGCGGTCTCCCGGCCCTCGGCCCGGCTGGCCCGGATGGTCCGCGCCGCGGAGATCGCCCGCTCGACGGCCGAGGTCATCTCCCCGACGCGTTCCTGGGCGCGGCGGGCCAGGCCCCGCACCCGGCGGGCGACGGTGACCGCGAAGCCCACGCCGACCGCGACCGCGGCCAGCGTCACCCCGAACAGCAGCGGGTCCAGCAGCAGCATCGCGGTGCCGGCGCCGACCACCATCACCGCGCCGGTGACGGTCTCGAACAGGCCGGACGTCACCACCGCCCGCAGCAGCGTGGTGTCGGCGCCGACCCGGGACAGCAGGTCGCCGGTGCGGCGCCGGTCGTACTCGACGATCGGCAGGCGCAGCAGGTGCCCGGCCAGGCGTCGGCGGACCCCCAGCACGAGCCCCTCGCCGGTGCGTTGCAGCAGGTAGTCGCGGAGTCCACCGAGCAGCGCGCCGGCCACCACCAGGACGACCAACGCGACCACCAGCGCGCCGGCCGGCCGGTCGGCGGTGATCCGGTCCAGCACGGCGCGGGTGAGCAGCGGCTGGGCCAGCGCGGCGGCGGCGCCGGAGAGCGACAGCGCGCCCACCGCGACGAGGGTGCCGCGGTGGGCGCGCAGGTAGGGCAGCAACGCGGCGAGCCCCGGCGTCGGGCCGGCTTCGACGGTCATGCCCGAACGGTAGCCGGACGCCGCACCGGGACGGCCGCGGGCGCACCCGGGGTCAGCCGGTCAGGACCACCTGCAGTTCCGAGCGGCGGCGCTCGGCCAGGTCGGTCAGCAGGGTCGGCGCCTCGTCCAGCGGCGCCACGGCGGAGACCACGTGCTTGCGGATCTCCTCGCCGTACTGGCGCAGCAGCTCCACCGTCTCGGCGGAGAGCCGTTCCCGGTCCCAGGTCGGGGCGAGGCCACGGGGCACCCGGCCGATCTGCGCGCAGCGCAGCGACAGCCCGTTGTGGTGGAACTCCTCGCCGAGCCGGACCGCGTTCGCGCCGCCCTGGTAGAAGGCCAGGTCGATCACGGTGCCCTGGGGCCGCAGCAGCCGCAGCGCCAGCTGCAACGCCCAGTCCTGGCCCCGGCACTGGAACACCACGTCCGCGCCCCGGTCGCCGGCGGCGTGGTTCCACCGGGTCTTGAGCACCACCGCCGGGTCGTCGGCCTCCGGGTCGAGCGTCTCCAGGCCGAGCGCCTCGGCCACCTGACGGCGGGCCGGCGTCGGATCCACCACGACCACCGAGGCGGCACCGTGGCGGCGGGCGAACAGCGCGGTGAGCAGGGCGACCACGCCGCTGCCGACCACCGCGACCCGGCGGCCGCGTACCCCGTCGCCGAGCGTGCGCACGTCGGTGCCGCACAGGTCGGCGGCGGCGTGCAGCAGCCCGTTGGCGCAGATCGGGCCCATGTGCGCGACGTAGACGCCGAGCAGCGGGTCGAGGTCGTCGGGCAGCGGCACGAACCGCTCGGCCACCGGGTCGGCGACCCAGCCGCTGCGGTGGCCGTACGTCATGGCGCCGACCGTGCCCACCGCGACCGCCGGGGTGCGGCTCTCCACCACCCGGCCGACCTGCATGTAGCCGAGCCGGGTCACCGGGTACGGGGTGCTCGCCCCGCCCGGCCGGAACAGCCCGAGCGCGGCGTCCCAGGTGACGTGCAGATAGGGGTTGGTGCCCTTGACGTAGCTCAGCTCGGTGCCGGCGGAGACGCCGCTGAAGAGCGTCTCCACCCGGAAGGCACCCGCGCGAAGCTCGGCCGCTTCCTGCTCGACCAGCTCGACCCGGCCCGGGCCGCTGACCACCACCACCCGGTCACGCATCGACGCCCACCCCCGCGTCCGCGACCGCGGCGGTGAGCCGGGCCGCCGGGCCGGTGGGCAGCGCCACCGGACGGCCGGTCCGCGCCGACTCGGCGACCGCCAGCGCGAGCCGCTGGGTGCGCAGGGCCTCGGCGTACGGGACCCGGACGTCGTCGCCGACGCCCCGGACGGCGTCGACGAAGGCCCGGTCGACGGCGACCCGGGCGCCGTCCGGGTCGGCGGGCAGGTGCCGCTCGCCGTCCGCGTCGCGGATCGTCAGGCCGTCCTCGGCCAGCGACAGGGCCAGGCCGTCGGCGAGGATCTCCAGCCCGGCCCGGTGCTTCCAGGTGAGCACGCAGGCCGCGGCGAGCGTGCCGACCGCCCCGGAGGCGAAGCGCAGCGTGGCCGCGGTGACCGAGTCGATGTCGGCGCCGTCGACCGGCGGCGGCGTCCCGTCGCCGTACGCGGTCACCTCGGTGGCCTCACCGACCAGCAGCCGGACCAGGTCCAGCACGTGGGCGGCCTGCTCGACCACCGGGCCGCCGGAGCGGTCCCGCCGGGCCCACCAGGCGACCGGCGGCACCTTGTCCAGCCAGGCGCCGTTGACCATGCGCACCGGACGGTCCGCGAGCAGCCGCCGCGCCTCCTCGACCACGTGCAGGTAGCGCCAGTGGTGCCCGACGCCGGTCAGCAGGCCGCGCCGCTGCACCAGGTCGGCGATCCGCTCGGCCGTCTCCAGGTCGACCGCGACCGGCTTCTCCACGAACATCGGTACGCCGGCGGCGACGACCGCCTCCTCCGCCGGGCCGTGGGCGAACGGCGGCACGCAGACGTACACCGCGTCCGGGCCGGCGGCGAGCAGCTCCTCCACGTCCCGGAAGGTCCGCCCGCCGTGCGCGTCGGCGAGCGCCCGCGCCGCGTCCGGCGCGACGTCGGTCACCCCGAGCAGTTCCACGTCCTCGAACCCCGTGAGCACGCGGGCGTGGCGTTGCGCCACCCCACCGGCTCCGACCAGTCCCACCCGCATCCGACCGCCCCTCCCACCACGACTGAACGAACCGTCGACAGCACTCCCCTGGCCGGCGTCCCGCCAAACGCGAGGGGGTACGCAACGCAACGTTCATCCGCCGGGAACCACCCGGTACGCACCTGGTGATCGAGTTGTTAGGCAAGATCCGGTTAGCGCGGATGCGGTACTGGGAAAAACAGGAGTTCGCGATTCCGCCACTGATGGGGGTGCCCGTGCGGGATTCAGATGTGACCGTCTCACCGGTGGTGGAGGCGTGGGCCACGTACCGGACCAGTACGGCCGGCGACTGGCCGGCCCGTCGGCTGGTCCGGGCCAAGGGGAACAGCCGGGTCAGTGTGGTGCTGCCGGCGCGCAACGAGGAGGCCACGGTCGGCGCGATCGTGTCGACCATCCGGGAACACCTGGTGGACCGGGTGCCGCTGGTCGACGAGCTGATCGTGGTGGACTCCCGGTCCACCGACCGCACCGCCCAGGTGGCCCGCGCGGCCGGCGCCGAGGTGGTGAGCCAGGACGCGATGACGCGCGGCCTGCCGCGCCTGACCGGCAAGGGCGACGCGCTCTGGGCCGGGCTGGCGGCGGCCGAGGGGGACATCGTCGCGTTCGTCGACGCCGACCTGCGCGAGTTCCGGCCGCACTTCGTCACCGGCCTGCTCGGTCCGCTGCTCACCGATCCGAGCGTGGACTTCGTGAAGGGCTTCTACCACCGGCCCCTGGTCGGTGCGACGAGCGTCGAGCCCGACGGCGGCGGCCGGGTGACGGAGCTGATGGCCCGACCGCTGCTCAACCTGTTCTGGCCGGAGCTGGCCGGCTTCGTGCAGCCCCTCGCCGGTGAGTACGCCGGCCGCCGTGACGTCCTGGAGCGGGTGCCGTTCGTCACCGGGTACGGCGTCGAGACGGCCATGCTGATCGACCTGCTGGAGCTGGTCGGGTTGGACGCGCTGGCCCAGGTCGACCTGGGTGAGCGCAAGCACCGGCACCAGGACACCGCCGCGCTGGGCCGGATGTCGGCGCAGATCATGCTGACCGCCTGGTCGCGGCTGCAACGGCGCGGCTGGGCGGCGCCCGGGGTGGCACCGACCGCGCTGCTGACCCAGTTCCGCCGGGGCGGCTCGGAGGCCCTGCCCAACCTCGACCGGGAGATCGTGGTCAACGACGTCTCGGTCGAGGAACGGCCGCCGCTGGCGCAGCTGCGGCACCGCATCCCGCACCGCCGGGTCGCCGCGTGAGTGCGAGGAGTGAGCTGGCGAGCCCCGCGGTCACGAACAACAGCGAGTGCCGCATGACGTCGAGAACACCGAGAGAGGACAGCGCATGACGCTCACCGTGCTGATGAACGCCGGTCCGTGGCTGTCCGTGCCGCCGCCCGGCTACGGCGGGATCGAGAACGTCGTCGCCACGCTGGTGCCGGAGCTGCGCCGGCTCGGCGTACGGGTGGTGCTGGCGTCGGTGGAGAGCAGCACGTTGCCGGTGGACGAGAAGATCGCGGTCTTCCCGGACGGGCAGTTCTCCGCGTTGCAGCGGCCGTACAACCAGGTCTGCGGCGTGTCGCAGGCGCACCTGGCCGGCGTGGTGCGGGCGTTGCACCGCCGCGACGACATCGACCTGGTGCACGACCACGTGGAGGCGGTCGGGCTGGCCACGATGGCCGCGATGGGCCCGGACGCCCCGCCCGCGCTGCACACGCTGCACTGGGACCTGGCCAAGCACCCGGAGCTGTACGGCACCCTCGACGGCGGCGACCGGGTCCGGGTGAACGGGGTGTCCGCGTCGCAGCTGGCCCGGGCGCCGCGGGCGTTGCGGGAGCACTCGGTCGGCCACGTGCACCTGTCCACGCCGCTCGCGGTGGACGCGGACCGCCGGCCGAGCACGCCGAAGGGCGACCACCTGGTGATCCTCGGCCGGATCAATCCGGGCAAGGGCCAGGACCTGGGCGCCCGGCTGGCCCACGAGGTGGGTTTCCCGCTGGTGCTGGCCGGCCCGGTCGGCCCGTACCACCGGCCGGAGGACCTGGCCGCGGCCGGGGACGAGGCCCGGCAGAACCCGGACGTGCGGTTCTTCCACGAGCACGTCGCCCCCTACGTCGACGGTGACCGGGTGCGCTGGGTGGGCACGGTGGCCGGGCAGGAGCGCGACGACCTGGTCGCCTCGGCGCGGGCGTCGTTGTTCCCGCTGCGGTGGGAGGAGCCGGGCGGGACGGCCGTGGTCGAGTCGCTGTCGCTGGGCACGCCGGTGGTGGCCACCGCCCGGGGCTGCCTGCCGGAGTTGATCGAGCACGGCCGCACCGGTCTGCTCACCGCGGACGAGCAGGAGCTGGGCGACCTGGTGCTGGCCGCCGGGCTGTTGGAGCCGGACGAGTGTCGGCGGGAGGCCGCGACCCGGTTCACCCCGGCCCGGATGGCCGAGCGGTACGTGGAGCTGTACGACCGGGTCCGCCACGGCGCCACGGTGCCGTTGCAGCCCGTCTGAGCGGGACCCCGGCCCACCCGTGCGGCGTTTGCCACCGGTGGGCCGGGGAAACCGTCGGTCCCGCGGTGGCGAGGAGGGCCGGCGTGACGAACTCGATGGCGCACTCCCGGGCCCGGCGCAACCCGGCCGACGGGCGGGCGCCGGTGCGCCGGGTCGCCTCGGCGTTCGCCGTGTTCCTGCTGCTGCTCGGCGCGTTGGGTTTCGTGCCGGGGGTGACCAGCGCCTACGCCGACCTACGGTTCGCCGGGCCGGGATCGGGCGCGCGGCTGCTCGGGCTGCTTCAGGTCTCGGCGCTGCACAACCTCGTCAACCTGGTCCTCGGGGTGGCCGGTCTGGCGTTGGCCCGCACGGTCGCCGGCGCGCGGGCGTTCCTGCTCGGCGGCGGCGCGATCTTCCTGGTGCTCTGGCTCTACGACCTGGCGGTCGACCGGCGCAGCGCGGCGAACCTCCTGGCGGTCGACCGGGCCGGCACCTGGTTGCACCTGCTGCTGGGGGTGGCCATGCCGGCCCTGGGCCTGCTGGCCGGCCGGCGCGCGCACCGTCGCTGACCTGCCCCTCCCGGTCCCGATGCCCGGTTTCACCGGCCCATGCCCCGGGTACGTCCGTAGTTCTCCCCGACGGACAGAAGCGAGGGCCCGATGTCGACCCGGATCAGGTGCGAGGTCCGCGACGAGTCCCCGGTCACCGTGGTGCGGCTGGCCGGGGCGCTCGACCTGGGCACGATGCGCGCGGTGCACGAGGTGCTGGACCGGTGCCTCGCCGAGCAGCCGGACGCGCTCGTGGTCGACCTGGAGGAGATCGACGTCACCGAGCCGCTGGCGCTGTCCGTGTTCGCCGCGGCGGCCCGGCGGGCCGCCGACTGGCCGGCGGTGCCGATGGTCCTCTCCGCTCCCCCGCCGACGACGGCGGCGTGGCTGGCCGAGACGACCGCCTGCCGGGTGGTGCCGGTGCGCCGCGACTGCGCCGAGGCCACGGCGCTGGCCGGCACGGCGGCGTCGCCCCGGCTGCGGGCCCGGCTGGAGCCGGTCGCCGGGGCCTGCCGGCGGGCCCGGGAGCTGGTGACCGAGGCGTGCGGCCGGTGGGACGTGCCGGAGCTGGCCGGCCCGGCGTCGCTGGTGCTCAGCGAGCTGGTCGGCAACGTGGTCCGGCACGCCGGCACCCCGATGCAGGTCACGTTGACCCTGCGGCGGCCGTACCTGCGGGTGGCGGTGCTCGACGGCAGCCCGGCCGACGCGCGGGCGGCGACCGGCCGTGACCCGCGGGCGGAGGGGGGCCGAGGGCTGATGCTGGTCCGCGAGTTGGCCCAGCGCTGGGGCAGCACGCCGGTCGGCGCCGGCAAGGTCGTCTGGGCCATGCTCCCGGCGAACTGACCGAATTCTCCGCTCTCGCCTGGTTACATGGGCAGAGGGCCGGGTACGCGCGCCCGTCCTGTCTGTCGTCACACGGGGTGAGATGCCATGCCCAAGCGGGTAGTCACGGATCCGGCACGAGACCGGGGGCCCGCGATTCTCGCGCCGGCCCGGTTCGGGGGATATCCCGGCCCCGTCCGGGAGGCGGTGAAGGGCAACGCGCTGTGGCGGTTGCTGCGGACCACCGACGCGAAGGTGATCGGGCTGCTCTACCTGAGCACGTCGTTCGTCTTCTTCCTGATCGGGGGCGTGCTGGCCCTGGTGATCCGGGCCGAGCTGGCCCGGCCGGGGATGCAGTTCCTCTCTCCCGAGCAGTACAACCAGATGTTCACCATGCACGGCACGATCATGCTGCTGCTGTTCGCCACCCCGCTGGTCTTCGCGTTCGGCAACTACATCGTGCCGCTGCAGATCGGCGCACCCGACGTGGCGTTTCCACGCCTGAACGCGTTCGCGTACTGGCTGTACCTGTTCGGCGGCACGATGGTCATGGCGGGGTTCGTCACCCCCCAGGGTGCGGCGGACTTCGGTTGGACCGCGTACACGCCGCTGAGCACCGCGCAGCACAGCCCGGGCGTCGGGGCGAACATGTGGGTGGTCGGCCTGGCCATCTCCGGTCTCGGCACGATCCTCGGCGCGGTCAACCTGATCACCACGATCCTGACCCTGCGCGCGCCCGGCATGACCATGTTCCGGATGCCGATCTTCACCTGGAACATGCTGCTCACCAGCGTCCTGGTGATCTTCGTGTTCCCCCTGCTGGCGGCCGCGCTGTTCGCGCTCGCCTCGGACCGGATCCTGCACTCGCACGTCTACGACCCGACCACCGGCGGCCCGATGCTGTGGCAGCACCTGTTCTGGTTCTTCGGGCATCCCGAGGTCTACATCGTGGCGCTGCCGTTCTTCGGCATCATCACCGAGATCATCCCGGTCTTCTCCCGTAAGCCGATCTTCGGCTACACCGGCCTGGTCCTGGCCACCGTCGCCATCACGGTGCTGTCGATGAGCGTGTGGGCGCACCACATGTTCGCCACCGGCCAGGTGCTGCTGCCGTTCTTCAGCATCCTCAGCTACCTGATCGCGGTGCCCACCGGCGTGAAGTTCTTCAACTGGATCGGCACCATGTGGAAGGGGCAGATCACGTTCGAGACGCCGATGCTGTTCGCGGTCGGCTTCCTCGTCACGTTCCTGCTCGGCGGCCTCACCGGCGTGCTGTTGGCCAGCCCGCCGGTGGACTTCCACGTCACCGACTCGTACTTCGTGGTGGCGCACTTCCACTACGTGCTCTTCGGCACCATCGTGTTCGCCGCGTTCGGCGGGGTCTACTTCTGGTTCCCGAAGATGACCGGCCGACTGCTCGACGAACGACTCGGCAAGATCCACTTCTGGACGATGTTCGTCGGCTTCCACGCCACCTTCCTGGTGCAGCACTGGCTGGGCAACGAGGGCATGCCGCGCCGCTACGCCGACTACCTGCCCGGCGACGGCTTCACCGTGCTGAACGAGATCTCCACCGTGGGCTCGTTCGTCCTCGGCGCGTCGACGCTGTTCTTCATCTACAACGTGTGGAAGTCGTGGCGCTACGGCGCCATGGTCACGGTGGACGACCCGTGGGGCTTCGGCAACTCGCTGGAGTGGGCCACCACCTGCCCGCCGCCGCTGCGCAACTTCGACCGGATGCCCCGGATCCGCTCCGAGCGGCCGGCCTTCGACGCCAAGTACGGGCCGCTCGTCTCCGACCTCGGCCGGGACCTGCCCCAGCGCAGCACCAAGCCGCCGCAGCACTTCGCGGAGGAGATACACCACGAGCGGCGGGTGCCGGAGTCGCCGGCCGCGGAAGGCGCGCACGGCGCCCGCGAGGCCGTGGAGTACCAGCCCGCGCCACAGTCCGGCGCGCGGCCGGTCGACGTGCCGGAGCCGGAGGGGGTGATCCGACCCAGCTTCGACCAGACCGACGAGCCGGAGGACACCATCCTCGGCGCGGAGCGAGGGGATACGCCGAACGACCGGTGGCGACACCCGCGCGGGCACGGCGACACCCGGGAGAACTGAGCGGGACGGGGGCCGGCCGCGTCGGGCGCCGGCCCCCGTCCCGGGTACGCCGAACGCCGGCTCCCCGTTCGGGAGCCGGCGTCGCGTATGCGCGTCAGTCGGCGGCGGGCAGGCCGGCGGCGGCCAGCGAACGGCGTACCGCGGGCTGCACCCGGGTCAGCCGCAGCGGCACCCCGGTCCGCACGGCGGCGTCCCGGCCGGCCATCAGGGCGGCGATCCCGCCGGCGTCGAAGCCGCCCGCGCCGACCAGGTCGACGATGACCTCGCGGGGCTGCCCGGTGACCGCCTCCAGCATCGCCCGGCGCAACTGGTCCGCGCCGGCCCGGTCCACCTCACCGCCGACCTCGACGACCACCCGGTCGCCGTTCTGCCGCACCGAGATCCGGGCCTTCGCCGGTTCGGTCTCGGCCGTGCCGTTCTGCCACGGCGGCGGGGCGTCGGCGAGCATCGCCTGGCGCAGCCAGGTCAGCGCCCGGGACAGCAGGCGGGAGACGTGCATCTGCGAGATGCCGAAGCGGGCGGCGATCTCCGCCTGGGTCTGGTTGCCGTAGAAGCGCATGGCCAGGATCCGCCGCTCCCGCCAGGGCAACCGGTGCAGCAGGCCGCTGACCGTCACCCGGTCGTCGACCGACTCCAGCGCGTTGTCGGACTCGCCGACCAGGTCGCCGAACTCGGCCGAGCTCTCCCCACCGACCGGCGCGTTGAGCGAGGCCGGGCTGTAGCCGGCGGCCGACTCCAGCGCGGCGAGGATCTCCTCCTCCGGCGTCTCCAGCCGTTCCGCCAGCTCGGCCACGGACGGGGCCCGGGACAGCTCGCTGGTCAACGTCGCCGTCGCCTGCCCCACCTCCAGGATCAGGTCGCGCAGCCGGCGTGGCACGTGCACGCCCCAGGTGCGGTCCCGGAAGTGGCGTTTGATCTCGCCGACGATGGTGATGGCCGCGTACGCGGTGAACGAACCCCGCTCCGGGTCGTACCGGTCGACGGCGTTGACCAGACCGAGCCGGGCCACCTGCTCCAGATCCTCCAGCGGTTCCCCGCGTCCCCGGTAGCGGCGGGCCAGCCGGCCGGCGAACGGCAACGCGAAGCGGACCAGGTCGTCCCGCGCCTCCTGCCGCCGCTCGGGTGGCAGCCCCTCGATCCGGGCCGCGTACGCGAGCGCCGCCGCGTCGAGGTCCTCCAGACCCCGCTCGTTGGTCGGTGGGGTGGGTGTCGTGGTGGTCTGACCGAACATCCGCGCCTCCCTCGCCGAAGATCCCCCCGCCCGGTCGGAACCGGTCGTGCGCGTGGTCGGACCACGCACCGGGTGAGGAAGTTGGTTACGTGACGGACACGTCGAAAGCGGTGGCTGCCCGCCGCACGGCGTCGTGGGCCGTTCCGCGGCGAGCGGTCTTCCCGCTCCGTAGGTACTCAATCACGGACCGCAGGATCGCGAGGATGTTTCGCCAGGTTGGCCGGCCGGCCGGGGCCGCCGGCGCGGGCGCCGCGCTCAGCAGACCAGCAGACCCTGGTGCGCGCCGGAGTCCCGGAGCGCGGCGAGGGCCTCGGCCATCCGCAGCGGCGGCGGCGCGGGCAGGTCGCAGGGCTGGTTGCGCAACACCTCCGTGGCACGTCGGGTGGGAACCGAGGTGACCGGGTAGCCGCGGGCCGCGCCCCGGTCGAGGGCCCGCCGGCGCCGCCCGAAGCCCGCCACCGCGAGCCACTGGGGCAGCCCGGCGAGCGCGGGCGAGCGGAGCCCGGGCGGTTCCGGCAGCACGTCCACCGACGTGAACGGCTCGCTGCCGGCCAGCCACCACTCCGCGCCCTCGACCCGGCGGCGGGTGGCGTTCTCGCACCAGTAGGGCACCAGGCCGGCCCGCAGCACCTGCCCCGGGTCGAGCAGCCGGCCGCACTCCACGACCAGCCGGTCGCCGGTCTTGCCGGCCCGGCGCAGCCACCGGCGGTACAGGTCGGCGGTCGCCGCGCTGAGCGCGTCCGGCTGCGGCACCACCACCCGGTGCAGCGGGTGCCCGTGCCGGTCGCCCCACTCCCGGGCGGCGTGCTCGAAACCGGACTCCACGCCGTGTGCGGCGAACGCGGCCGGCAGCGTGACCTCCGGCGCGGCCCAGCGCGTCTCCTCGCCGCCGGCCGCGCGCAGCACCTGGCGCAGCCCGTGCGCGTCCGGGTGGAAGTCGAACGGGTCCAGCCCACTGGTCGGGCAGCCGGCCTGGAAGCTGTGCCCGTCGCCGGTGTCCCGCACCGGCCACGTGCGCGCGTCGTGCAGCAGCAGCACCGGCGCCGCCGGTTCCAGCCGGTCGGCCAGGAACCCCGCGTACGCCGTGGGCAGCGTGCGCCAGCGGGCGGTGAGGGTCACGGTGGCGCCGGCCGCCACGCCCCGGCTGGCCGGGCAGTGCACCTGCCGCACGTGCAGCCGGGGGTTGCCGGCGAGCAGTCGCCCGGCCAGCGCGGCGCCGTGGTCGTACGCCCGGTCCGGGCGGTCCACCGCGCCCCGGCTCCAGGTCGCCGCGAGTTCGAACCCCGCCGGCAGCCAGGGCACGCCGAGCGCCACCGCGAGGTGGGCCGCCGCGCCGTGCGGTGAACCGAGCACCGCTCCGGGCCAGCGCCGGTCCGGGTACTGCTCGACGAACCAGCCGGCCACCCGTTCGGCGTCGACCCGGGCCACCTGGGCGGCGCTCAACGCGGCCCGACCGGCCGCGCGGCCGGCGGCGGCGCGGCGCACCGGCTCGGGCGTGCCGGGGAGCCGGGACAGCGCCGCGGGGTGGCCGAGGTCGCCGCAGTCGTCGCCGCGCAGCGCCCGGGCGGTGGCGGCCACCAGGAGCCGGGCGGCGCTGCCCGCCGCCACCACCCGGTCACCGGGCAGCCCGGCGCCGGTCGCCGGTCCCGACTGTGCTCGTTCGCTCACCACGCGGGCCGGCTTCCCGTCCCTCTGTGGTCTAAACGGGGCATCTCCCCACGGCGCGGACCAACGCCCGCTCGGGCGACCGCACCGCCCGGGACACCCAGGTACGCCGTCGCGCCGCTCCCCCGCCGCCGTGGACGCAACGGCACGTGGGAGCGGGTTTGGGCCGGACCGGGACGGGCACTGCACCGCGCATGCCCGACGACGAGAGCACCCCGGCCGCGACCATCACCCCGTACCGGGACGGACCGCTGCTGGTGCGCGGCGACTTCGCGCTGGTGACCCCGGACGGGGAACCGATCGAGACGCGCCGGGGCACGATCGCGCTCTGCCGGTGCGGCAAGAGCGCGATCAAACCGTTCTGCGACGGCACGCACAAGGTCGCCGGCTTCCGCGGTTAAGGAAGGGCCCCTTCTTAACGCCTCCGGTAGAGGAAGGGGCCCCTCTTAACACTTGGTCACGCGGCGGCGAGAGCCCGGTCCGGCGAGCGCAGCGACGAACCGCCGGCGGACCAGGCGGAGAGCACGTGGTCGGCGAAGAGACGGTCCACCGCCAGCGCCGCGGCCGCCCCGAACAGCACGTCGGCGGCGAGGGCCGGCTCCGCGCGGACCAGCCCGCCGCACAGGTCGTACGCGGCGATCTGCTCGTGCACCGCGTCGGCCTCGACGTGCTCGTCGTAGAAGCGGGTGGCCACCGCGTCGACACCGAGCCGCCGCAGCCCGTTGCCGTAGCGACGGTTCGGCAGCGACGAGGTCATCTCGTACGCGGCCAGGTGTCCGAGCAGCGCCCCACGCAGCCGCCGGTGCAGGCCGAACAGCGACATCAGGTTGTTGGTCGCCAACGTGACCGCCGGGACCCGGTCCAGGTGGACGCCGTAGCCGGTGTCCAGGTCGAGCCGCTCCATGGTGGCGCGGAACAACTCGGCGTGCATCCGGTCCAGCCGGCCGTTGCCGTACTCGTCCATCTGGATCTCCACGAGCGCGGCCTTGGCCGCGCCGCCGAGCCGGGGCAGGGCCCAGCTGTGCGGGTCGGCCTCCCGCAGGTGGTAGATCGAGCGGTGGGTGACGAACTCGCGGAACTGGTCGAGGTCGGCCCGGCGTTGCAGCGTGGCGGCGAGCGGCGGACCGTCGTCGGCCGCCACCAGGTCGGTCAGCGCGCCCGGCAGCGCCGCCGGCAGCACCGCCGGCAGCGGCCCGGCCAGCCGGCGCAGCGCCGCCTCGAACGGCCGCTCGGCCCGCGCCCGCAGGGCCAGCAGCGAGGGTTCCCACTCCCAGTCGTCGGCGACCCCCCGCCAGCCCCGGTAGTGCAACTCGTAGCAGAGAAAGAGGGTGAGCTGGAGGTCCTCGTCGACCAGCGGCTCGGCCACCGCCCCGAACTCGACGCCCAGCCCGGCCGGCAGGTCGCCGGGCGCCGCGCGCAGCGCGTCGAGCAGGGCGGCGGAGACCGGCCCGCGTGGCCCGGGCAGCGGGGCGGGGCCGTAGCGACGGTCGGTGGGGGCGGCGGGCATCTGACCTCCTGAGGTGACTGCCTCGAGGCAGTGCCCTGACGTGAGCTGGCTAAACGAGGTCCTCCGCCGCGATGGCCTCGGTCTGGTTCACCCGCTCCCGCACCCGGCGCGCGGCGTCCCCGTCGGCCACCAGGCCGCGCAGGTCCGCCAACGCCGGCTCCGGCACGTCCAGCGCCACGGCCGGGTCGACCACCGCCTCCAGCACGCTCGGCCGGTCCGCCGCCAACACCTCGTCCCAGGCCGCGCCGACCAGTTCCGGCCGGTCCACCCGGACGCCGTGCAGCCCGAGCAGTCGGGCCCACCCGGCGTACGGCACGGCGGCACGCCGGTCGGCGAGAACGCCCGGCGGCCGTCCCCCGCCCACGCCGGACTGGTCCCGGTTGTTCAGCACCAGCACCACCAGCCGCGGGTCCCGCCACTCGGTCCAGTGGTGCGCCACCGTGATCAGCTCGGCCAGGCCGTTGAGCTGCATCGCACCGTCGCCGAGCAGCGCGATCACCGGCTCGTCCGGTCGGGCCAGCTTGGCGGCCACCGCGTAGGGCAGGGCGCAGCCCATCGAGCCGAGCGTGCCGCAGAGCCGGGCCTGCACGCCCGGGGGCAGTTCCAGGTGCCGGGCGTACCAGTAGACGACCGAGCCGACGTCGACGGCGACCGAGGCCCGCTGGGGCAGCCGGGCCGACAGCTCGCGGAGCACGAGCTGCGGGTTGACCGGCTCGGCCGGGGCGGCGGCGCGCTCCGCGGCGGCCTCCCGCCACCGGTCCACCGACCTCTCCACCACGCCCCGCCACTGCCCGTTGCGCCGCTCCGGCACCCGGGTCAGCAACGCGCGCAGCGTCTCGGCGGCGTCGCCGACCAGCGGCACGTCGACCGGGTAGCGGGTGCCGATCCGCCGGCCGTCGATGTCGATCTGGATGGTGCGGACCTGACCGACCAGCGGGAACCAGTCGGTCCACGGGTCGTTGGTGCCGACCATCAGCAGCGTGTCGCAGCCGCCCATCAGCTGCGCGGCGGCCGTGGTGCCGACCTCACCGAGCACCCCGGTGTGGAAGGGCAGCCGCTCGTCCAGCACCGGCTTGCCGAGCAACGACGTGGCCACGCCGGCGCCGAGCCGGTCGGCGAGCGCGACGATCTCCTCCTCCGCGCCGTGCGCGCCCTGACCGACCAGGAGGGCCACCCGCGCCCCGGTGCCCAGCAGCGCGGCGGCGGCGTCCAGGTCGGCCTCGTGGGGCAGCACCCGGGCCAGCGGTTCGCCGGGCGTCGCGGTGACCACACCGGCGGTCTGCGGCAGCAGGTCCGGCACGACCGTCACCTGCAGGGCCCGCGGCAGCACCACGCAGGTCGGGCTGCGGGTGGCCGCCGCGGTGCGGAACGCCTGGTCCAGCAGCGCCGGCACCTGCTCCGGGCTGCGGCCGTAGCGGACGAACTGGTTGCACACGTCGCCGAAGAGCCGGCCCAGGCCGATCTCCTCGTGCGCGCCGCCGAGCGGGCCGCTGACGTCCTCGCCGATGATCGCCACCACCGGCTTGCTGTCCAGCTTGGCGTCGTAGAGGCCGTTGAGCAGGTGCACCGCGCTGGGGCCCTGGGTGGCCAGGCACACCCCGATGCCGCCGGTGAACTTGGCGTGCCCGGTGGCCATGAACGCGGCGGTCTCCTCGTGCCGGGCGGGGACGAACTCCGGGTCCCCGCCCGCCTCGTCCAGCGCGGCCAGCATCGGCGCGATCGCCGCGCCGGGATAGCCGAAGGCCCGCGGCACCCGCCAGGCCCGCAGGCGTTCGACCACCAGATCGGCGACGGTACGCTCAGCCATCGCCCCGCCCCGGGGTGCCGGCGTCGACGTAGCGCAGCACCGCGCCGACCCCGTCGGTCAGCTCCGGCGCCTCCTCCGGCGCGAGCACCGTCACGTCGGCGTCGGTGCCGATCAGCGCGCGCAGCAGCGCGGCGTCGGCGCGTACCCTCTGCGGGTCGGCCACCGACATGCCGGCCAGCTGCGCCGGGTCGGTGGCGATCTCGGTCGGCTCGGGCCCGACCCACAGCTCGCCGTCGGCGGAGGCGTCGTCGACGATCAGCATGGTGTCGACCTGGTTGCGTTGCAGCGCGGCGACGACCGCGTCGAGGCCGGCGCCGACGTCCTCCTGCACGCCGAACCGGTCGAGCGCGGCGGCGATCCGACGGTCGGCGACCTCGGCGACCGTCTGCACCGTGATGTCGTCCATCAGCGTGTCGTCCGCGCCCGGGTCGCGGGATCCGGCGTCGGTGCGGACCAGCACGTCCTGCCACCGCTCGGGCAGCTGGGCGGCGATCATCCCGGTGGCCCGGACGTCCCCGGCGACGACGACCACGTCGGCGCCCACCCGCTCGGCCAGGTCGGCCGTGGCCGCCGCGGCGTCGCCGGCGTTCTGGTGCCAGGCCTCCATGGCGGCCCGCTGGTAGCGGGACTGCGACCAACCGCCGGGCTGCACGCGCCGCAGCTGCCGGCTCTGCCCACCGGCCACCTGGGCCCGTCGGGGCACCCCACCGGCGCTGACCGCCATCGCGTCCGCGCCGGTGCGGTCGGCCAGCACCCGCACCCAGGCCACCTGTTCGCCCCGTTGGGCGACGAGCGGCATGGTGTGCGGCAGGGCGGACCAGGTGGCCAGGTCCCGCAGCGGCGGCGCGGAGAGGTACTCGGTGAGCACCACCCGACCCCGGGTGGCGAAGACCGCGATGCCGTAGTCGCCCGGCATCGGGTCGTGCCGGCGGACCACCTCCTCCACCGCCTCGACGGTGACCGGATCGGCGCCCTGGGCCAACAGGTTCCCCTTGAGGGCGCGCCATCGCAGGTCGACCTGCGGACGGGCGTCGTGGGTGTCCCGGGAGGCGTCCAGATACACCGAGCACCAGGGCCCGGGACGGTCGTAGAGCGGGCGCAGGAAGGACAGCTGCATGCTCGACCCCTTTCCAGCTCGGCCGCACGCATACCCGCGCCCCGGCCGATGTCACCTTCCACCGGTGGGGCGTGACCGCCGTTCATTCACGTCGTTCAACCCGAAGGACCGATACCATCTGTGCACGGAACGGAACTCTCGGTGGTGAACATGGACACGGAGCTGCACACCCGACGCGTCGTCCGGCCGACGGAACGCATCGTCACCGGGCGCCTGGTGCGGCTGATGGAGGGTTACGCCCGGGAGGTCCGGGTGGGACAGCCGGCGCTGGTGGCGGTGCTGACCGCGGCCGGGGTGGTGGGGCTGCTGCTGCGGGTGGTGCGCGCGTTGCTCAGCAACGGTGGCGGAGGCGCCCGGCGCAGCTTCAAGGAGCTCAAGAAGGGGCCGGAGTTCCTGGTCACCCCGGTCCGGGTGCGCGACGCCGCCGACCGGCTGGTCGAGGTCGAGCTGCACGGCCACCTGCCGCAGAGCGCGCTGCACCCGGGCGACCACGTCCAGCTCACGCTGCGCCCGCAGCGCGACGGCGACCTGCCGCCCCGGATCGAGCGGATCGTCAACCTCACCACCGGGCAGCTGCTCACCCCGCGTACCGCGACGCTCTGGTCGCACCTCGGGCCGGCGCTGCTGCTGCAGGCGGCGCTCGGCGCGGTGCTGGTGCTCGGCGTCGCCGCCTGCTCCGCCCTGACCTGAAAGGAAGGGCCCCCTTTTAACGCCTGCGGTAGAGGCGGGGCCCCTTGTTAACCACCGACGCGGGTGAGCGGGGGCTCGGCGGGCACGGCGGGAGCGGCGAGGAGGCCACGGCGACGGGCCCAGCGCTCGAACAGCACGGTGGCGAACGGGGGCACGGCGCTGGCCAGCGCCAGCCCGGTCTGCACCAGCGACCAGCGGCGGCGCCGGGCCACCACGAGCGCCAGCAGCCCGTACGCCACGAAGAGCCCGCCGTGGATCGGGCCGAAGATCTGCACGCCGATCTCGTCGCGCGGCGGCCCGTACTTGACCGCCATGCCGGCCAGCAGCGCCGCCCACGAGCACGCCTCGGCGATCGCCGCCCACACGAACGCCCGGATCCACCCGTCGCGCATCAACACTCCCCCTTCGGCCGGCGGCCCATGGTAGCCGGCCGCCCGGTGACCAGGTGTTAAAAGGGGGCCCCGCCTATGCACGAGGCGTTAAGAGGGGGCCCTTCCTTACCACCGGGGATCAGCGGGGGCGGCACGGGGTACAGAAAAGGTCCTTCAGGCCTTTCCTGACCCGCCGCTCCGTGCGAGGTTGGGAGGACCAACGGTGACAGGGTGGTGACCATGGGCGAGGACGTCGGCGTGCGCACCTTCAGCCGGGAGGACCGGGCCCGCTACCGCGACAAGGTACGGCGGTGCCTCGACGTCTTCGCCGAAATGCTGCGCGAGTCCCGGTTCGACGTGGAACGGCCGATGACCGGGCTGGAGATCGAGCTGAACCTGGTCGACGACGGGTTCGACCCGGCGATGCGCAACGCCGACGCGCTGGAGGCGATCGCCGACCCGGCGTTCCAGACCGAGCTGGGCCAGTTCAACGTGGAGATCAACGTTGCGCCGCGCCGGCTCGCCGGCACCGGCACCGCCCAGTTCGAGGAGCACGTGCGGGCCAGCCTCAACGCCGCCGAGGAGAAGGCCCGCACCGTCGGCGCGCACATGGTCATGATCGGCATCCTGCCGACGCTGCGCCCGGAGCACCTGACCGCGTCCTCGCTGTCGGCCAACCCGCGCTACGCGCTGCTCAACGAGCAGATCTTCGCCGCCCGGGGCGAGGACCTGCCGATCGCGATCAGCGGGGTGGAGCGGCTGGCCACCACCGCCGACACCATCACGCCCGAGGCCGCCTGCACCAGCACCCAGTTCCATCTTCAGGTCAGCCCGGCGCAGTTCGCCGACTACTGGAACGCCGCCCAGGCGGTCGCCGGCATCCAGGTGGCCCTCGGCGCGAACTCCCCGCTGTTCTTCGGCCGGGAGCTGTGGCGGGAGACCCGGGTCCCGCTGTTCCAGCAGGCCACCGACACCCGGGCGGAGGAGATCAAGGCCCAGGGGGTACGCCCGCGGGTGTGGTTCGGGGAACGCTGGATCACGTCGGTGTTCGACCTGTTCGAGGAGAACGTGCGCTACTTCCCGGCGTTGCTGCCGGTCTGCGACCCGGAGGACCCGGCGACCACGCTGCACAGCGGCGGGGTGCCGAAGCTCGCCGAGCTGCGCCTGCACAACGGCACCATCTACCGCTGGAACCGGCCGGTCTACGACGTGCTGCGGGGCCGCCCGCACCTGCGGGTGGAGAACCGGGTGCTGCCGGCCGGGCCGACCGTGCTGGACACGGTCGCCAACGGCGCGTTCTACTTCGGCGTGGTCCGGGCGCTGGCCGAGTCGGACCGCCCGCTCTGGTCCCAGATGTCGTTCAGCGCCGCCGAGGAGAACTTCAACGCCTGCGCCCGGCACGGCATCGACGCCCAGGTGTTCTGGCCCGGCCTGGGCTACCTGCCGGTGACCGAGCTGGTGCTGCGCCGGTTGCTGCCGCTGGCCCACCACGGGCTCGACCGCTGGGGCCTGGACCCGGTGGAGCGGGACCGACTGCTCGGCATCGTCGAGCAGCGCTGCCTGACCGGCCGCAACGGCGCGACCTGGCAGGTGGAGACGTTGCACCGGTTGGAGTCCGCCGACCACCTGGACCGGCCGGCCGCGTTGCGGGAGGTGGTCCGCCACTACGTGGACCTGATGCACAGCAACCGTCCGGTGCACGAGTGGCCGATCCCCTGACCGTCACGGGGTGGGGAACGACCGGTCCCCGAACAGCACACCCCGGGCCGCGGCGCGCCCGATCGGCGTCCGCAGGAGGGTGAACGCCGCCGTCGCGACGGCCGGCGTGCGCACCTGGGCCAGTCCCCGGCGCAGCGTCAGCCGGCCCCGGAAGCGGGCCCGCAGGGCCGCGCCGTCGTAGCGGCGCACGGCTTCGGGGCGGCCCGTGCGCAACGCCTCGTCGAGGACGTCCGCGGCGTGCGCGGACAGCCGCAGGCACGGGTCGAGGCCGCCGGCGGTGAGCGGGCTGACCGCGCCCGCCGCGTCGCCCACCAGCAGTCCGTCCGGGCAGCCGATGCGGCGCAGCAGCCCGCCGACCGGGATCGGCCCGCCGCGCCGCTCGACCCGCTCGGGTCGGCCCGCGCCGGGCAGTCCCGGGGCCGTCGCGGCGAACCGCCGCAGCGCGTGCCGGAGCCCGCCGGGGAAGCGGTCGGGGTAGCCGGCGACGCCGACGTGGGCGTGCCGCCCGTCGTTGACGACCCAGGCCAGGTAGCCGGGTGCGAGCGTGGGGTCGAGCACGCAGTGGAACGTGGGTGGACCCTCGCCGGCGGGAACCCCGAAGACCTCCTCGGCGCCGACCAGCAGGTGGCGGTTGCGGTCCAGGCGCAGGTCGCGGGCCACCCGGGAACGGGCGCCGTCGGCGCCGACGACGAACCGGGCGCGGACCTCGACCGGCCCGTCGGGCCCGTGCAGCGCGAGGGCGTCGGCCCGCCGGCCGGTGTAGCGGGTGCCGAGCGCGATCCGCACGCCGGCGTCGGCGGCGGCGTGCGCGGCTGCCGTGTAGAGCCCCGCCATGTCGCCGACGCGGTACTCGTCGCGCCCGCTGTCCAGCGTCACCGGGCGGCGCAGCCCGGGCGGGTAGAGCACGACGCGCCGGATGGGCGGGCCGAGGCAGTCCTCGGGCAGCGGGAAGTCGTCGAGCGTGCGGCGGACGAAGATCCCGGTGGTGCGGATCGCGCCGGCCAGGGTGGGTCGCCGGTCGACCAGCAGCACGTCGTGGCCGTGCCGGGCGAGCAGCGTGGCGGTGTGCAGCCCGGCCAGTCCGGCGCCGACAACCAGCACGTCGAGATCGTTCATATATCGAGTTTCGGCGTCTAGCTATCGAAAGTCAATCGGTGCGCGGCGGCGTCACCCGAAAACGACGGCGAACACCAACGCGCCGACGGCGGCCAGTGGCAGCGCCACGGCCGCCGCGAGCAGCCGCGTCCGGGCGGTACGCCCGACGAGCACGACCAGCAGCGCGGCGAGCGCCAGGTCGATCGGGACGTTCCACCATCCGCCCGGGTAGCCGGACCGCGCCCGACCGACGAAGCGCAGCGCCTCCTCGACGAACACGGCCGCCGGCAGCGCGACGCCGAGCACGCCCCGCCACCCGTCGGCGCGGGCCCAGGTGCCGGCCGGGCCGAACACCACGCCGGCGAGCACCCCGAGCACCATCCAGAGCAGCGAGCTGGGTGCCGCGACCACGGCGAGGTCGTCGCCCTGGAGCAGCGTGGCCGCCAGGTAGTAGCTCGGCACCGCGACCACCAGCAACACGGCGGCGGCCACGGCGGCCCGCACCGCGCCGCACCGGACCCACCAGCCGAGCGCGAACGCGGCGACCGCCCAGACGGCGGTGGAGTTGCCGAGTTCGGCGAGCGGGTACGGCACCCACCTGATCCAGACGAAGTCGAGGAAGCCGAGCAGGAAGCCGGCGAGGGGGGCGACCAGGGTCAGGCGGCGACGCGAGGGAGGCATGCGCGGGAGCATACTGAGTATGCTCCCCGGCTCGTCCGTCGGCTCAGCGCAGGGCGTCGAGCGTCACCACGATCGCCGCCCGGCTGACCTCGACCATCCGGCTTGCTCTCCTGCGCCGGCATCCACCGGCTCGCGTGCCGTCAGGCCGTGGCGCAGCGCTCCCGCAGGGTGGGCAGGCCGGGCCCGGTGAGGTCGTCACAGTAGGCGACCCGGCCCGCCATCGCCATGGTCAGCGCCAGCGTGGTGCCGCTGACCAACGGGCCGGCTCCGGCGGCGAAGGGACCGTCGGTCGCCTCGATCCGCAGGCCGTCGACGGCGCTGCGCCCGGCCACGGTGAAGTCCCGCCTCGCGTAGAAGGCGGCGACCGGCGTGACCGCCTCGACCGGCGGCGTCCGGTCCAGGCCGAGCGGACGCCGGATGTCCTGGGCGTGCACGATCACCTCACCGAGCCAGGCCTCGGTCGGCCCGAACGTCGACGTGGTGCTGCCGAGAACCCGGCGGAACCGGTCGAGCGTCTCCCCCGGATCGGCGCCCCGGTGCTCCGCCAGCCGGCGGTCGTTGTGCCGGTCGAAGTCGAACCGGGCGCCGAGCACGCTGGCCACCCAGCGGGCCCGGCCGACGCTCGCCGCGGCGGTGAGGTGCGCGACCACCTCCTCGACCGTCCAGCGGCCGCACAGCGAAGGCTGCGCCCACCGCGCCGGGTCGAGCGCGGCCAGGTCGTCGGCGAGGGCGGCACGCTCGGCGTGGGTGAGCGCCCACATCTCGTCGCGGGTCGGGGTGTCGGACATGGAACCTCCACGGTCGGGTCGTCGGAGGTAGGACCGCGCCCCGCCGCCGAACTCACCGCTCCCACCGCGGACCGCGACGCTCAGAGGGAGACGACCGCCGCGCTCTCGGCCGGCAGCTCGATGCCGTCGCGCATCACCGTGACCCCCTCGGAGGTGGCCAGCAGCACCCGGCGGACCACCCCGGGCAGGTTCACCCGCTGCGGCCGGTCCGCCAGGTTGGCCACCACCAGCGTCGAGCCTCGGCGCATCACCAGGAACTGGTCGCCGTGGCGCACGTCGACCCGGTGCAGCCGGGGGTCGGACAGGTCGGCCCGGGACCGGCGCAGCGCGATCAGCCGCCGGTGGAACTCGTACATCTCGCGGTGTTCGGGCTTGTCCAGCTCGGCCCAGTCCAGTCGGGACCGCAGGAACGTCTGCGGGTCCTGCGGGTCCGGCACGTCCCCCTCCGGCCAGCCGTGCGCGGCGAACTCGCGCCGGCGGCCGTTGGCCACCGCCGTCGCCAGCTCGGGCTCCGGGTGGCTGGTGAAGAACTGCCACGGCGTCGTCGCCGCCCACTCCTCCCCCATGAACAGCATCGGGGTGAACGGCGCGGTCATCAGCAGGGTGGCGCCGACCCGCAGCAGCCCGGGCGAGAGCGTGGCGGAGATCCGGTCACCGGTGGCCCGGTTGCCGATCTGGTCGTGGTTCTGCAGGTAGGCCACGAAGCGGTGACCCGGGGTGCGCTGCCGGTCGACCGGTCGGCCGTGGCTGCGATTGCGGAAGCTGGACCAGGTGCCGGCGTGGAAGAACGCGCCGGTCAGCACGTCGGTGAGGCACTCGAGGGAGCCGAAGTCGCCGTAGTAGCCCTGCCGCTCGCCGGTGAGCAGCGTGTGCAGCGCGTGGTGGGCGTCGTCGTTCCACTGGGCGTGCAGGCCGTAGCCGCCGGCCTCGCGCGGCGTGATCAGCGTCGGGTCGTTGAGGTCGCTCTCGGCGATCAGCGACAGCGGCCGACCGAGGTGCGTCGACAGCGCCTCGACCTCGGTGGCCACCTCCTCCAGCCAGTGGGTGGCCCGACCGTCCGGCATCGCGTGCACGGCGTCCAGCCGCAGCCCGTCGACGTGGTAGTCGCGCAGCCACATCAGCACGCTGTCGACGATGTAGCGGCGCACCCCGTCGGAGTGCGGACCGTCCAGGTTGACCGTGCGGCCCCAGGTGTTGCTCTGCTCGGTGAGGTACGGCGCGAAGCGCGGCGCGTAGGCCCCGGAGGGCCCGAAATGGTTGTAGACGACGTCGAGGATCACCCCCAGGCCCTTGGCGTGGGCCGCGTCGACGAACCGCTTCAACCCGTCCGGCCCGCCGTAGGGCTCGTGCGGGGCGTACCAGCAGACGCCGTCGTAGCCCCAGTTGTGCTCGCCGTTGAACGCGTTGACCGGCAGCAGCTCGACCAGGTCGACGCCGAGGTCGACCAGGTGGTCGAGCCGGGCGATCGCGCCGTCGAACGTGCCCTCCGGGGAGAACGTGCCGATGTGCAGCTCGTAGAGGACGCTGCCGGGCAGTTGCCGACCGGTCCAGGCCGCGTCGGTCCAGTCGAACGCGGCGTGCGAGTAGAGGCGGCTGGGGCCGTGCACCCCGGCCGGCTGCCACGCCGACCGGGGGTCGGGCAGCGCCTGCTCGTCGTCGTCGAGCAGGAACGCGTAGTCGGTGCCCGGGCCCGCGTCGGGCACCTCGACCCGCCACCAGCCGGACCGCCCGGGGCGCATCTCGTGGTCGGCGACGCCGGGCAGGCGCAGCCGCACCCGGGCGGCCTCGGGCGCCCACACCGTGAACTCGGTCATGCGGCGGCCTCCACAGAGTCGGTGGGTGCGAGGAGGGCGACGGGGTAGGTGCTCAGCAGATCATCCAGGAGCAGCTCAGAACCACTGTAGACCCGACCGGTGAACAAGTCGGTGCACTCGTGAACGGGAAGTGACAGGGTGGTGTCCCGCCAGCCGCCCGAGCGGGCCAGCCGCAGCGGCAGCCGGGTCGCCACCGCGACCGCGCCACCCCGGTCGAAGGCCACCGCGTGCGCGCCGGCCGGTCCGTGCGCCGGCACCGGCCGGTAGCCGGCGAACAGCTCCGGGCGGTCGCGGCGCAGGCGCAGCGTCCGGGAGACCACGAGCAGCTTGGCCGCGCCGTCGGCGGCCACCGCCGGCCGCCAGCCGGCGTCGAGCCGGGCCAGCGTCCTGCGGCGTACGGCGAAGTCGACCGGCCGCCGGTTGTCCGGATCGACCAGGGAGTTCTCCCACAGCTCGGTGCCCTGGTAGGTGTCCGGAACGCCGGGCATGGTGAGCTGGACCAGCTTCTGCCCGAGCGAGTTCGACCAGCCGGCCGGGGTGATCTCGTCGGCGAACGCGGTGATCTGCGCGTGCAGCTCCGGGTCGTCGTACATCCGGTCGACCAGGGCGTGCATCTCGTGCTCGAACGCCGGGTCGGGGTCGGCCCAGCTGGTGCTGACCGACGCCTCCCGGGCGGCCTTCTCGGCGTACCCGTGCAGCCGGTCCCGCTCGATCGGCCAGGCGCCGACGGCGGTCTGCCAGAGCAGGTGGGCCAGCGCCGGGTCGGCCAGCGGGGCCCGGGACATCCAGTCGGTCACCCGCTCGGCCCAGCGGCCGGGCATCTCGCTGAGCACGGCGAGCCGGGCCCGCACGTCCTCGCCGCGCTTGGTGTCGTGGGTCGACAGCGTGGTCATGCTCGCCGGCCACCGCACCTGGCGGGCGGCGGCGAACCGGTGCAGCTCCGCCGGCGGCACCCCGAAGTGGGCCGGGCTGCCGCCCACCTCGTTGAGCGCCACGAACCGGCTCCACCGGTAGTAGGCGGTGTCCTCCACACCCTTGGCCATCACCGCGCCGGTCAGCTGCGGGAACCGGGCGGCCAGCTCGTGGTCGGGGTCGCGGAGCCGGGCGGTGACGGCGTCCAGCACGCCGGTCAGGTCGGGCCGGCGCCGGCCGGCCTCGCTGCGGGCGGCGGCGAGGTGCCGTGCCCCCTCGGGCGGGTAGCCGCGGTAGACCGGGAAGCACGCGGCCAGCTCGGCCAGGGCGGCGCGGACCTGCTCGCGCGGCAGCTCGGGGACGAGCGCGGCGAGGCGGGTCAGCTCGGCGGCGAGCAGCCGGGTGGCGGCCTCCAGCTTGGTGCCGTGGGTCAGGTCCGCCCAGGAGGTGTGCCGGCCGGTGAGCCGGCCGTCCAGCGCGGTGAAGTCCGGTTCGGCGTCCGGGTCGACGAACAGCCCGCTGACCGCCGCCAGGGCGTCGTAGCCGGTGGTGCCGTCGACCGGCCAGTCCGGCAGGTCCTCGCCGTACTCCAGGATCTTCTCCACCACCAGCCAGCGCTCCGGCGCGGCCGCGCGCAGCCGGGCCAGGTAGCCGGCCGGGTCGCGCAGGCCGTCCGGGTGGTCGACCCGGATGCCGTCGACGTCGCCGGCGTCGACCCAGCGCAGGATCTCCGCGTGCGTGGCGTCGAAGACCGCCGGGTCCTCCACCCGCAGGCCGGCCAGGTCCGACACGGCGAAGAACCGGCGGTACGTCAGCTCGGCGTCCCCGCGCCGCCAGTTCACCAGCTCGTAGTGCTGCCGGTCGTGCACCTGCCGGGGCGTCCCGTCGCCGGTGCCGTCGGCGACCGGGAAACGGTGCTCGTGGTAGCGCAGCTCGCCGTCGACCAGCTTGAGGTCGTCGAGCGCGTCGGGGGCGTCGGCGAGCACCGGCAGCAGCAGCCGGCCGCGGTCCCAGTCGATGTCGAACCAGTCCGCGTACGCCGAGTCGCGGCCCCGGCGCAGCACGTCCCACCAGGCCGGGTTGGCCTCCGGACGGGCCACCCCGGCGTGGTTGGGCACGATGTCGACGACCAGGCCCAGCCCGGCCGCGCGCAGCGCCCGGACCAGGCGCCGCCGGCCGGCCTCGCCGCCCAGCTCCGGGTTGACCGCCCGGGGGTCGACCACGTCGTAGCCGTGTTGCGAGCCGGGGGTGGCGGTGAGCAGGGGCGCGGTGTAGAGGTGGGTGACGCCGAGCGCGGACAGGTAGTCGGCCAGCTCGGCCGTGGCGTCCAGGTCGAAGCCGGGGCGCACCTGCACCCGGTAGGTGGAACGAGGGGTGTCGGGCATGGGTCAGGCCGTCCTCTCCAGGACCAGCAGCGAGCGGTCCGGTACGCAGACCGTGCCCCCCGCCTCGACCAGTGTGGTCTTCTCCGGATCCGGTTCCGCCGTGCTGATCACCAGTTCCCACCGGGGACCGAACTCCTCGCCGGGCAGCGTGAAGTCCAGCGGCGCGTCGTGCGCGTTGAACAGCAGCAGGAACGAGCTGTCCCGGTGGCGCTGGCCGTACTGGCCGCGCTCCGGGATGCCGTCGCCGTTGACGAACAGGGCCACCGAGCGGCCGAAGTCGTTGCCCCAGTCCTCGCCGGTCATCTCCCGGCCGTCCGGGGTGTACCAGGCGAGGTCCGGCAGGCCGGACCCGGTGGCCCGGCCGCCGACCGGCAGCCCGGTGAAGAACCGCCGGCGGCGGAACACCTGGTGCCGGTTGCGGAAGTCGGTGAGCCGGCGCACGAACGCGAGCAGCTCGGTGTCGGCCCGTTCCCAGTCCACCCAGGCCAGCTCGCTGTCCTGGCAGTAGGCGTTGTTGTTGCCGCGCTGGGTGCGGCCCAGCTCGTCGCCGTGGCCGAGCATCGGCACGCCCTGGGACAGGATCAGCGTGGCGAGGAAGTTGCGCCGCTGCCGCGCCCGCAGCGCCAGCACACCGGGGTCGTCGGTCTCCCCCTCGACGCCGCAGTTCCAGGAGCGGTTGTGGCTCTCCCCGTCCCGGTTCTCCTCGCCGTTGGCCTCGTTGTGCTTGTCGTTGTAGGAGACCAGGTCGGCGAGGGTGAAGCCGTCGTGGCAGGTGACGAAGTTGATGCTGTGGAACGGGCGGCGGCCGTCGTCCTGGTACAGGTCGGCGGAGCCGGAGATGCGGGACGCGAACTCGGCCAGCGTGGCCGGCTCGCCGCGCCAGAAGTCACGGACCGTGTCCCGGTACTTGCCGTTCCACTCGGTCCACTGAGGCGGGAAGTTGCCGACCTGGTAGCCGCCGGGGCCGATGTCCCACGGCTCGGCGATCAGCTTGACCCGGCCCACCACCGGGTCCTGCTGCACCACCTCGAAGAACGTGGAGAGGCGGTCCACCTCGTAGAACTCGCGCGCCAGCGTGGCGGCGAGGTCGAAGCGGAAGCCGTCGACGTGCATCTCGGTGACCCAGTAGCGCAGCGAGTCCATGATCAGTTGCAGCGAGTGCGGGCTGCGCACATTGAGGCTGTTGCCGGTGCCGGTGTAGTCGACGAAGTAGCGCCGATCCTCCTCCGACAACCGGTAGTAGCTCGGGGTGTCGATGCCCTTGAAGCTCAGCGACGGCCCGAGGTGGTTGCCCTCGGCGGTGTGGTTGTAGACCACGTCGAGGATGACCTCGATCCCGGCGGCGTGCAGCGCCTTGACCATGCCCCGGAACTCCTGCACCTGCTGGCCCAGGCGGCCCAGCGCGGAGTAGCCGTGGTGCGGGGCGAAGAAGCCGATGGTGTTGTAGCCCCAGTAGTTGCGCAGCCCCAGGTCGACCAGGCGGTGGTCGTGCACGAACTCGTGCACCGGCATCAGCTCGACCGCGGTCACCCCGAGCTGCTTGAAGTGCTCGATCATCACCGGGGAGGCGATCGCCGCGTACGTGCCGCGCAGTTCCTCCGGGATGCCGGGGTGACGCATGGTCAGCCCGCGCACGTGCGCCTCGTAGATCACCGAGTGGTGGTAGGGCGTGCGCGGCGGCTTGTCGTTGCCCCAGTCGAAGTACGGGTTCACCACCACGGACTTCGGCATGAACGGCGCCGAGTCGACGGTGTTCATCCGGTCCGGGTCGCCGCCGACCTCGTAGTCGTAGACCGACGGGTCCCAGGAGACCTCACCGTCGACCGCCTTCGCGTACGGGTCGAGCAGCAGCTTGTGCGGGTTGCACCGCAGTCCGTTGGCCGGGTCCCACGGCCCGTGCACCCGGAACCCGTAACGCTGGCCGGGCTCCACGCCCGGGATGTAGGCGTGCCAGACGTACGCGTCGACCTCGCGCAGCTCGACGCGCCGCTCGGTGCCGATGTCCCACTCGTCGAACAGGCAGAGCTCGATCTTCTCCGCCACCTCGGAGAAGATCGCGAAGTTGGTCCCCATCCCGTCGTAGGTGGCACCGAGGGGATAGCTCTCGCCCGGCCAGACCTGCATGTCGCTCCTTCGGGCCCATGATCGTGAGCGCACCGGACGGGGGACGGCCGATGCGCACGCCGTTCATGCCCCGCCTCACGCGCCGCCAATCCACCCGTTCGGACCGTAACCGAAACGATCGGGTGTTGTCCGTCACGATCGCCCTTTTCGAGATGCGGGTTCGCGCCGGATGGACTTTCCTGGATCGCGGACACGCGCCCGCGCGTCTCCGCCCGGCCGTTCGGCCACCCCTCACCACTCCCTTCCGCCGCCACCGATGCCGGCGTGTCCTCCCCTGCCATGGACGGAGATCGACGTGACCTCTCTGCGGGTCGGCGCGCAGCCCGCCACCGCGACGGACCGGCTCCACCGGCCCACCCTGACCTCCCGCCCGACACCACCGCCGCAGCCCGGCGCCGCGCCGCGGACCCGGCGCATCCTCATGCTGTCGTGGGAGTACCCGCCGGTGCTCGTGGGTGGGCTCGGTCGGCACGTGCACGCGCTCTCCGTCGCGCTGGTCGCCGCCGGGCACGAGGTCACCGTGGTCACCCGGCACGCCGAGGGCGCGCCGCTGGAGGAGTACGCCGACGGTGTGCGGATCGTCCGCGCCGCCGAGGACCCGGTGACCTTCCCGCTGGCCACCGGCTCGCTGCTGGCCTGGACCATGGCGTTCAACCACACCCTCACCCGGGCCGCCCTGCGCGCCGCCGAGTCGGGCGCCTACGACGTGATCCACGCCCACGACTGGCTGGTCGCGCACACCGCGATGACGCTGCGCGAGCACCTCGACGTGCCGCTGGTGACCACCATCCACGCCACCGAGGCCGGCCGGCACCAGGGCTGGCTGCCGGAGGAGATGAACCGCACCATCCATGGCGTCGAGCAGTGGCTGGCCGGTGAGTCCGGCCGGGTGATCGTCTGCTCCGGCTACATGCGCGACGAGGTGGGCGCGCTGTTCGGCGTGGAGCCGGCCCGGGTCGACGTGGTGCCCAACGGGGTCGAGCCGCACCGCTGGCGGGTGCCCGCCTCGGCGGTCGCCGCCGCCCGGGCCCGCTTCGCCGGCGACGGCCCGCTGGTCACGTTCGCCGGCCGGCTGGTCTACGAGAAGGGCGTACAGCACCTGCTCGCCGGGCTGCCCCGACTGCGCGACCGGCACCCCGGGCTGCGTGCGGTGATCGTCGGCGACGGTCCCTACAAGGCTGACCTGGAGGCCGAGGTGCACCGGCTCGGGCTCGGCGCCACGGTCAGCATGCCGGGCTTCCTCGGCGGCACCGACCTGCCCGCGGTGATGGCCGCCTCGGACTGCTTCGCGGTGCCGAGCATCTACGAGCCGTTCGGCATGGTCGCGCTGGAGGGCGCGGCGGCCGGCGCGCCGCTGGCGGTGTCCCGCACCGGTGGGCTGGCCGAGATCGTCGAGCCGGGCGTGACCGGGATGACCTTCGCCCCGCACGATCCGGACGGCCTCGCCGAGGCGGTGCACGCGCTGCTGTCGGACCGGGAGCGGGCCCGCGCGCTGGCCCGGCGCGCCCGGACCATGGTGCACGAGCAGTACGGCTGGGCCGCCATCGCGTCCCGCACGGCCGCCGCGTACGCCGCCGCGATCGCCGGGGACACGGCGTTCACCGCGGCCCGGGCCGAGCAGCGCATGGCCGCCGGCCGTGCCCTGCCCGCCCTCCCCGAGGGAAACCTCCTCACCGCCGCCGGCCTGCGGTGAAAGGAAGGGCCCCCTCTTAACGCCTCCGGTAGAGGAAGGGCCCCCTTTTAACACCTCCCGCACCCCTGCACACGCGCACGACGGAGGCCGCCCACCCGAGCCGGGTCGGCGGCCTCTGTCGTCAGCCTGTCTGTTAAGAAGGGGCCCCTGCTCTACCTCAGGCGTTAAGAGGGGGCCCTTCCTTGCACCTCAGCGGTCGGCGGCGGGGAGGTAGTCCCGCTCGGCGGCACCGGTGTAGATCTGCCGCGGACGGCCGATCTTGGTCTCCGGGTCGTTGATCATCTCGCGCCACTGGGCGATCCAGCCCGGCAGCCGGCCCAGCGCGAACAGCACCGTGAACATCTTGGTCGGGAAGCCCATGGCCTTGTAGATCAGCCCGGTGTAGAAGTCCACGTTCGGGTAGAGCCGGCGGGAGACGAAGAAGTCGTCGGCGAGCGCGATCTCCTCCAGCTGCATCGCGAGGTCCAGCAGCGGGTCGGGCTTGGCCATCCGGCCGAGCACGTCCTGGGCGGCCTTCTTCACGATCGCGGCGCGCGGGTCGTAGTTCTTGTAGACCCGGTGGCCGAAGCCCATCAGCTTGACGCCGTCCTGCTTGTCCTTCACCTTCTGCACGAAGGTACGGACGTCGCCGCCGTCGGCCTGGATCTTCTGGAGCATCTCCAGCACGGCCTGGTTGGCGCCGCCGTGCAGCGGGCCGAACAGCGCGTTCACGCCGGCCGAGACCGAGGCGAACAGGTTGGCGTTGCTGGAGCCGACCAGCCGCACGGTGCTGGTGGAGCAGTTCTGCTCGTGGTCGGCGTGCAGGATGAACAGCATGTCCAGCACCCGGGCCACCACCGGGTCGACCTCGTACGGCTCGGCCGGCACGCCGAAGGTCATCCGCAGGAAGTTCTCGACGTAGCCCAGCGAGTTGTCCGGGTAGAGCAGCGGCTGGCCGATCGACTTCTTGTACGCGTACGAGGCGATGGTGGGCACCTTCGCCATCAGCCGGATCGTGGACATCTCCACGTGCTCGGAGTCGAACGGGTCCAGGCTGTCCTGGTAGAAGGTCGAGATGGCGCTGACGGCCGAGGAGAGCACGGCCATCGGGTGCGCCTCACGGGGGAAGCCGTCGAAGAAGCGACGCATCTCCTCGTGCAGCAGCGAGTGCCGGCGGATCCGGTCGCTGAACTCGGTCAGCTGGGTCTGGCTCGGCAGCTCACCGTAGATCAGCAGGTAGGAGACCTCCAGGAAGGAGGACTTCTCGGCCAGCTGGTCGATGGGGTAGCCGCGGTACCGCAGGATGCCCGCGTCACCGTCGATGTAGGTGATCGCGGACGAGCAGGACGCGGTGTTGACGAAACCGGGGTCGTACGTGGTCATCCCGGTTTCCTTGAGCAGCTTGCTCACCCCGATGCCGGCGGGGCCCTCGACCGCGGACTGCACCGGCATCGACAGCTGCCCACCGGGGTGGTCGAGCTTGACTTCCGTCATCTGTTCCTCGCTTCGCCGGCAAGATCTTCGTTGAATTGCCTTCGCTTCTACCGTAATCACGGTGCGGCGGACAACGCTCGGCATGGTTTCGGGGTGAGGTATGCGTCACCTGATTCCCGACTTGCCGGGTCGGAAACCGGGTGGGAGCGCTGCCGGTCAGGACAGGGTGAGCCGCCGCAGCTTCCCGTCGGCCTGCACCCGGTAGAGCTCGAGCCGGTTGGCGCCGGCGGCGAACAGCCGGTCGTCGGGGAGGAACGCGGCGAACCGCCGGCCACCGGCGTCCGGCGGCACCACCGGCACCACCGCGCCGACCGTGCCGTTGACCGCGACCGCGAGCCGCGTGCCGTCCGGCACCGACGGGGGCACGGTCCCCCAGACCAGCGCCGGCAGCGCACCCCGCGCCGGGTCGACCGTGTCGAACGCGGCGAGGTTGGCCACCGTGGCGGAGCCGCCGGCCGGTACGGCGCCGACCCGGGTGCCGACCAGCGGGTCGGTGGCGGGCAGCGGTACGGGAGCGGGCACCCGGCCGGTGATCGTGACGGGTTGGCCGGGCCGGTCGTAGAAGCGTTTGTCGGCGCGCTCGCGCGGGGTGGCGTTCGCCGAGCGGCCGTCCATCGCCCAGGGGACCCGCATGTGGGTCTCGTCGGCGATGGTCGGCAGCAGGTCGACGTGTTCCCAGTTGCGGTCGTCGACCCGGCCGGTCCGCTGGCCCGGCTCCTTGACGAACATCGGCACCCAGGCCACCTGGTTCGCGGCGTGGTCGATGGCGTCCATGCCGCGTCCCTGCCAGTCCTGGCGGAAGCTGACCCCGTGGTCGGCGGTGACCATGACCAGCGCCTTGTCGTAGAGGCCGGTGGCGCGCAGCGTCCGCAGCGTCTCGCCGATCAGCCGGTCGGTGTAGCCGAGCTGGGCCAGGTGCCGGGCCCGGGCCAGGTCCACCCAGCCGGCGCCGTCGTTGGGCAGGTCCTCCGGCGCGTCGTAGCGCGCCCCGGAGGGCAGGTACGTCCACGGCGTGTGCGGCATGAGCAGGTGCAGGAAGTGCAGCGTGGGCCGGTCGGCGGGGCGCAGGCCGGCCAGGAACGCGGTGAACCGGGCGGGCTGGTTGTCGTCGAGGGTGTCCCAGCGGAACTTCGGGTCGTCGGGCACCGGCTCGGCGGCGTCCAGCCCGACCTCGGCCGCGGTCTGCTCGCGGTAGGAGTCCTCGGGGTCGACCCGGCTGTCCACCGGCGCGGCGAGCTGGCGCAGCAGTTTCCCGCTCTCCCGGGTCAGCACGCCGAGCCCCTGGTCCGGGGTGACCGCCTGCTCGCACCGGCTGGGCGGGCAGAGCCGGGTGATGCTCTCCTCGGCCTTTATCTGGTAGAGGCCGCCGAGCGCGGTGAACAGGTTGTCCGGGTACTGCGAGTAGTGCGGCGCCGCACCCCGCTCGGGGTAGCGCCCGGTGAGCATCGCCGGCAGCGCGTAGGGCGTCCAGCCGCTGACCCCGGTGGCGTTGCGGTACCAGGTCGACCCGGCGGCCAGCGCGGCGAAGTTGGGGTAGCGGGCCGCGTCGATCCGCCCGTCGGGACCGAGCAGCGACACCAGCGGAAGCTCGTCCAGCACGATCATGACCACCGGCGGGTGGGCGCCGGCGCCGGCGGTCCCGGCCGCGCCACCCTCGCCGCGCGGCAGCACCACCGCCGAGGCCGGGGACGCGAACAGGAACAGCCCGACGAAGACCACCGGCCCGAGCGCAGCCACCCGCAGCATCCGGCGCAGCGCCCGCCACCGCCGGTGGGCGGCCGCCGCGGCGGCCCCGACCAGGCCGGCCACGACCAGCAGGGGTACGCCGCGCAGCGGCGTGACGTGCCGGCCGACCTGGACCGCCAACGCGGCGAGCAGCAGTCCCACGATCACCGTGTGCACCACGGCGCGGGTGACCCGTCCGGCGAGCAGGGACAGCGCGCCGAGCGCCGCGAACGGCAGCGTCGGCACCAGCGCGATCAGGGCGACCAGCAGCAGCACGTCGCCGCGCGCGGCGCGGTGGAACAGGAAGAAGTCGGGGCTGCGACCGAGCACGTCCAGCAGCGGCTGGGTGACCACCAGCCCGACCAGCGCCACCACCTCCGCCAGCCGCGCCGCCTCGGCCCGCCAGCCGGCCCGCCGCCGGGGCCGGTCGGTGTCCGGCGGGCGCTCCCGCGGTGGCGCGAGGACGTCCTCAGCCACCCACCACCACCTGGTAGAGGGTGCGGGTGCCGGACGGCAGCTCGGTGCGGGCGACCACCCGCCCCCGGCGGGCCAGCAGCGCCTCGAAGGTGTCCCGCCGGTAGTCGGGGAAGAGCCCGTCCGGCTTGTTGGCCAGCAGCCGGCGGGCCATCGGGTCCTCCGGGTGGACGAACTCCACCACCAGGACGCCGCCGGTCGCGGTGAACGCGGTGAGCTGGTCCAGCACCTCCGGCAGCGGGACGTTGCGGCCGATCGCCAGGTGGTGCACCACGGCCAGGGCGAGCACCACGTCGGCGCGGGCCCGGTCGGCGAACGCGGCCCGTTCGACGCCGCGCCAGCCGCCGCCGGGCGACGGGTCGGCCAGGTCCAGCACCAGCGGCAGGATGCGCTGCTCCCCCTCGTCGCGCAGGGCGCGGTAGAGCGCGTCGACCACGACCGGGTCCTGCTCGACCGCGACCACGTGCGCGGCGTGCCGGGCGGCGATGCGGGCGTACCGGCCGTCGTTGGCGCCCAGGTCCAGCACCGTGCCGGGGCCGGTGGCGGCGACGGCCCGGTCGACGAAGGTCTCCTTGGCCTGCCGGTCCGGCACCGAGTACGCGCAGGTGCGCTGGTAGTCCGTCCAGTGGCTGTCGCCGGGCCGGTGGTCGAGCCGGCGGACCAGCTTCGTCAGCCCGCGTACGGTGGCCCGGGCCAGTTCCCGGGAGAAGCCGGCGTCGCGCAGTTGGGCGCGGACGTCGCTGGTGCTGGCGGCGGAGTTGCGCGCCTGCATCGCGCCGTGCAGGTGCACGTGGGTGGGCACGCCGGCCCGGAAGCGCCGGGTCCCGGCGAACAACCGGCGCATCTGGTCCGGCTCGATCCCGTCGACGCGGGCCCGCAGGAACGGCTGGAAGTCCAGGCCGAGGTGGGCCTGGACGAGCAGGGGGTAGAGCAGCGTCTGGCAGAACTGCCGGTAGCCGGCCCAGGGCTCGCCGTCGCGCAGCGCCTCGAAGGAGCCGACGTCGATGAAGACCGGCCGGGCGCCGCGCCACTGCACGTTGTAGGCCGAGCCGTCCTTGGTGGTGAAGCCGGCGTCCAGTGCGGCGCCCAGCACGTCCAGGTGCAGCAGCGCCGCGTCGCGCAGCATCGCGTACGACCACTCGTAGGGGTGCGACACGAACGGGATCCGCTCGTGTCGCAGCACCGCGGCCCAGGGCGCGTCGACCGGTGTCGGGGTCAGCTCCTCGGTGCCGACGACCTGACCGGTGGCGGTCAGGTTCCGGAAGAAGTCGGCGGCGGACAGGGCGCGCCAGTCGCGGGCGGAGCGCTCGTCGAGGCCGCGCAGCACCTCGTGGCCCCGGTGGAAGACGCGGTTGCCGGGGTCGCGGAACGAGCCGGGCTCGACGCGTACGCCGGTGTCGGGGATCGTCACGCCGGTCAGCCCTGGTCGGTGGGCTGACGGCGGAAGCGGGACACCAGGCGGCGCCAGTAGAGCTTGGCGGCCACGGCCACTCCGGCCACCCCGCCGACCACCGCCTGCACGATGAGACTGCCGGATCCCGCGTCCAGGTAGGCCAGGTGCGTCACGGCTGCTTTCCTTCCCTCGCCGGTCATCGGAGCGCAGCCCGGTATGCGAGCTTTGTTGCTCTAAGCCGGACTTGTCACTCACCGTACGCCCTGCGATCCGGACGCGCGGGCACACCGGTGACTCGTCCCCCGTCCGATCCGTTCAAGACCGCGGCGGCCCGCGCGGCCTAGCGTGGCGGTCATGACACCGCAGTTCGATCTCGTCGGGACGGTCGTCACCGACATGGCCCGCACGCTCGACTTCTACCGCCGGCTGGGGCTGCCGATCCCGCCCGGCGCCGACACCGAACCCCACGTGGAGGTCACCCTGCCCTCCGGCGTACGGCTGGCCTGGGACACCGAAGAGATGGTGCGCAGCTTCCACCCCGCCTTCGACCCGTCCGGCGGCCACTCCCGGATGAGCCTCGCCTTCCGCTGCGCCGACCCGGCGGAGGTGGACCGCTGGTACGCCGAGCTGACCGCCGCCGGCCACCACGGGGAGCTGCCGCCGTGGGACGCCTTCTGGGGCCAGCGGTACGCGGTCCTGCACGACCCGGACGGCAACGGCGTGGACCTGTTCGCGCCGCTGTCCGCCGACTGACCACCCGCCCGGGCACCGCGGGCGGGTCCGGCCATTCGCGCCGGGTCAGCCGCCGAGCAGGCGCGTCGGGGGCACGCCGGCGAGCTCCCGGACGTCGCGGGTGAGGTGCGCCTGGTCGGCGTACCCGATCCGGGCGGCGACCTCGGCGAGCGGCGCGCCGCCGTGGGCCAGGTCGAGCGCGCGGCGCATCCGCAGGATCCGGGCGAGCGTCTTCGGGCCGTACCCGAACAGGGCCAGGCTGCGCCGGTGCAGGGCCCGCGCCCCGAGGCCGACCTCGGCGGCCGTCGCGGCGACCGTCGCCCCCGCGGCCAGCCGGGCGGCCACCCGGGCGCCGAGCGGGTCGGGGCCCCCGGCGGCCGCCAGCCGGGCCCGGGCGACCTGGGCCAGGACCACCGCGCCGGCGTCCGACCAGCCGGCGGCGGCGGATGCCGCCTCCTCGACCCGCGCGGCCAGGACCTCCGCGTCCCGCCCCCACAGGTCGGCGAGCGGGACGCGGAGGTCGCGCAGCTCCTCCGCCGGCACCCCGAACACGGACGGGCCTGTGCCCGGCGGCAGGCGCAGCCCGATCCACCGCTCCCCCGGCGCCGACCGGGACAGGTGGGCGGTCCGGTCGGGGCCGGCGACCAGCAGGCCGGCCCGGCTGGACCAGAGCAGGTCCAGGCACCCGTCCGGCAGCACCCGGGTCTGCCCCGCGCCGTCCGACACGCTCGCCCACCGCACCGCGCCCCGGATCCGCTCCTCGGCCCGCTCCCGGTACATGCCTCCAGCCTGCCACCCCCGGCGGCGGGTCGTGACGGTCAGGGGCGGTGGTGCATCGCCAGGCGGAGCAGCAGGAACCGCAGCGCGGTCGCGGCGAGGTTGGCCGCCACCAGGACGACCAGCTCGACCGCGCGCGGCGGCGCCGTGAGCGCGTGCAGGACCGCCAGCGCGCCACTGGTCAGGGCCAGCCCGAGGGCGAACGCGAGCAGCCCCTGGAGGTGGTGCCGGCCGGCGTGCCGGCGGCCGGTGACGCCGAAGGTGAGCCGCCGGTTGGCCGCCGTGTTGGCCACCGCGGTCAGCAGCAGCGCGAGCAGGTTCGCCGGTTGCGCCCCGAGCGGCCCACGGGCCGCCACGAAGATCACCAGGTACGCCACCGTGCTGGCCACCCCCACCGCGGCGAACCGGACGAGCTGGCGGGGCAGCCCCACCGGCACCTGGGCCGGCGGCGCCGGCAACGGGGCCCGGCCGAGCTGGGCGCGCAGCCGGGGCAGGGGCAGCGCGCCGGTGAGCAGCGCCCGGGCCAGCCGCCCGATCCCGCGCAGGTCGGCCAGCGCGGTGGCGACGATGTCGACCCGGCTGTCCGGGTCGTCCACCCAGTCCACCGGCACCTCGTGGATCCGCAGCCCGGCGCGCTGGGCCAGGACCAGCAGTTCGGTGTCGAAGAACCAGCCGGTGTCCCGCACCAGCGGCAGCAGCTCCGCCGCCACGTCGGCGCGGATCGCCTTGAACCCGCACTGCGCGTCGGAGAAGCGCACCGCGAGCGTGCCGCGCAGCAGCAGGTTGTAGCCCCGGGAGATCACCTCCCGCTTCGCGCCCCGGACCACCCGGCTGGTCCGGGCCAGCCGGGTGCCGATGGCCAGGTCGGAGTGGCCCGAGATGAGCGGCGCGACCAGCGGCAGCAACGCGGCCAGGTCGGTGGAGAGGTCCACGTCCATGTACGCGAGCACCGGCGCCGGCGAGGCGGACCAGGCGGCGCGCAGCGCCCGCCCCCGTCCCTTGGCCGCCAGGTGCAGCACCTCCACCCCGGGCAGTTCGGCGGCGAGCGCCTCGGCAACCGCCCGGGTGCCGTCCACGCTGGCGTTGTCGGCCACCGTGATCCGGAACGGGTACGGGAAGTGCGCGGTCAGGTGCGCGTGCAGCCGCCGGACACAGGGGCCGAGGTCGGCCTCCTCGTTGTAGACCGGGACCACCACGTCCAGCACCGCGCCCTCGGCGGTGGGCCGGGCCCGTACGGCGGCCCGGGGCTCCTGCGTGAAGGTCATCGCTCAGCCCCGCCTTCCGCTGCTCAGGTCGTAGACGGTCACGCCGTCGACGGTGGTGGCGGTGAAGGTCTGCGCGACCCAGGCGGCGATCTGGCCCGAGGCGTCGCTGCCGCCGTCGGCCCGGAACCCGCCGCCGCCGATGAAGTAGTGGACGCGTCCGTCGGCGACGTACCGCTGGAACTGGGCCAGCGTCGGCGACGGGTCGCTGCCGTTGAAGCCGCCGATCGGCATCACCGGTTCACCGGTGGCGAGCTGGTAGCCGGAGGCGTTGTTCGAGCCGATCGTGGCGGCCACCCAGGTGTAGTCGTCCGCCTCGGCGGTCAGCAGCGCCGTCATCTCGGCGCTGGGCTCGCGGGCGTCGAGCAGCCCACCCATGCCGCCGCCGCGTTGTCCCCGGCTCCCACCGTCCGGGCCGGTGCCGCCGTTCTGACCGCCCGGCATGGCCGGCGGTTGGCCGCCGCCCGGGAAACCCGGGACGGCGCCCGTCCCGTTCGACCCGCCGTCCTGCCCGCCCGGGAGGCCGGGGAACGCGCCGGTGCCGCCGCCCGGGAAGCCCGGGAACTGGCCGTTGCCGCCGTCCGGGAAGCCCGGGAACTCTCCGCTGCCTCCGCCCGGCATCCGCCCACCGGGGAAGCCGCCCCGACCGCCGGGCCCGAAGCCGCCCGCCACGAACGGCCCGGCACTCGGGATCGCACCGGTGTGCGGGGTGGCCGCCGTCTGCAGCGCGTACGCCGCCGGCCCGGCCAACCCCACCGCCAGCCCGACCCCCACCACCACAGCGCCGAGCCACCGTCCCGCGCGCCGCCCGCGCCAGGCCGGGGTGACCAAGGAGTTCGCGTCGGCTCCGGCCCCGCCGCCCGACGTCAACTCCTTGGTCACGGGGGCGGGGGTGGTGCGCGGGAGGAGGGAGAGCAGGAGAAGGAGGGCCGCCACGGCCAGGCCGGTGACCAGCACGGTGGTGCGCAGCCAGGGGTACCACTCGGGGCTGCGCCCGAGCAGGTGCCACGACCACCAGGTGGTGACCGCCAGCGTGCCGGACAGCACCAACGTGGCGACCGGACCGCGCCACCGGCCCGCGAACGCGGCCGTCGGTCGACGCCACCGCACGGGTCCCGTTGGGGCCGAGCCGCCGTCCGCCGGCGTGACGCCCGCCGGCGGAACCGGGCCGGTCGGCGCCACGCCCGCCGGGGGAACCGGGCCGGTCGGCGCGACACCCGCCGGGGCGGTTCGGGCGGCCCGCCACAGCAGGGTGACGCCGATGCCGACGATCCCGCCGATCGCCGGGGCGAGGGCGACGGTGTAGTAGGCGTGGAAGATCCCGGACATGAAGCTGAAGATCAGCCCGGTGACCAGCAGCCAGCCGCCCCAGAGCAGCAGGCCGGCCCGGGTCCGGTCGGTACGCGGCGCGCGCCCGGCCAGCCACAGGCCGGCGACCAGCAGGATCAGCGCGGCCGGGAGCAGCCAGGAGATCTGCCCGCCGACCTCGGTGTCGAACATCCGCAGCAGGCCCGCCTGGCCCGAGAACGGTCCGCCGCCCCCGCCGCCCGGCCGCCCTCCCCCACCGACGCTGCCCACCTCGTCACCGGTGATCCGGCCCAGTCCGTTGTAGCCGAGCGTCAGCTCCAGGATGCTGTTGTGCTGCGAACCACCGATGTACGGACGGGCGCTCGCCGGCACCAGCTCCACGATCGCCACCCACCAGCCGGCGGAGACCACCACGGCCAGCCCGGCCAGCAGCAGGTGGCGGATCCGCCGGCCGGGCCCGGTCGGCGCGGCCAGCAGGTAGACCCCGGCGAAGACCGGGATCACCAGGAACGCCTGGAGCATCTTGGTCAGGAAGCCGAGACCGACGAGCGTCCCGGTCAGCGCGAGCCACCGGGCGCTCGCCGTCTCCACCGCCCGCACCGTCGCGTACGCGGCGGCGACCAGCAGGAACACCAGCAGCGCGTCCGGGTTGTTGAACCGGAACATCAGCGTGGCCACCGGGGTGAGCGCGAGCACCGCGCCGGCGAGCAGACCGGCCGCCGGGCCGTACCAGCGGCGGACGGTGGCGTACAGCACGCCGACCGAGGCGACGCCGAGCAGCGCCTGCGGCACCAGGATCGACCAGCTGCTCAACCCGAACAGCCGCACGGAGAGCGCCATCAGCCACAGTGACGCCGGCGTCTTGTCCACGGTGATCGAGTTGGCCGCGTCCGAGGAGCCGTAGAAGAACGCCTCCCAGCTCTGCGAGCCGGCCTGCACCGCGGCCGAGTAGAACGCGTTGCCCCAGCCGGACGCGCCCAGGCCCCACAGGTAGAGCAACCCGGTCGCGGCCAGCAGGCCGAGCAGTGCCGGGCGGGCCCAGCGCGGGTCGCGACCGGGCGAACCGGCCGGCGGGTCCGCCGCGGTCGGGCTCGACTGGGGTACGGGCGCGGCGGCCGGCCCGGTCGCGGGCGGGCCGGCGGTCTCGGTCGCGGGCGGGCCGGCGGTCTGCGCGGTCAGCAGGCTCTCGGATCTGTCCATGCCGGCAAGCCTCGGAGAGCGCGCTGACCCGCCCCCGTGAGCGGCCTATGCGTCGGCTGTGGATCCGGGCAGCCGGACGGAGAACGCGGTGCGGCCGGGGCGACTGTCCACCTCGACCCGCCCGTGGTGGGCCTCCACCACGGCGGCGACGATGGCCAGGCCCAGCCCGGTGCTGCCGTGGGCCCGCGAGCGGGAGCCGTCGCCGCGGGCGAACCGCTCGAAGACCTCCGGTTGCAGCTCCTGCGGGATGCCCGGCCCGTCGTCGACCACGCGCAGCTCCACCCCGTCCGGGACCGGGGCGAGGCGGGTGGTGACGGTGGTGCCGGGCGGGGTGTGCACCCGGGCGTTGGCGAGCAGGTTCGCCAGCACCTGGTGCAGCCGGTGGGCGTCGCCGGTGATGGTCAACGGCTCGTCGGGCAGGTCGAGCTGCCACCGGTGCTCGGGGCCGGCCACGTGCGCGTCGCTGACCGCGTTCACCGCCATGGCGGTGAGGTCGACCGGCTCGGCGCCGAGCGGACGGCCCGAGTCCAGCCGGGCGAGCAGCAGCAGGTCGTCGACGAGGCTGGTCATCCGGGTGCTCTCCGACTCGACCCGGCGCAACGCGTGCGCCACGTCGGGCGGCACCTCCTGCCGTCCGCGTCGGGCCACCTCGGCGTAGCCCCGGATGGCGGCGAGCGGCGTGCGCAGCTCGTGGCTGGCGTCGGCGACGAACTGGCGTACCCGCGTCTCGCTGGCCTGCCGGGCGGCGAGCGCGGCGGCGACGTGGCCGAGCATCCGGTTGAGCGCGCCGCCCACCTGCCCGACCTCGGTGCGGGGGTCGGTGTCGGCGGCCGGCACCCGCACCGACAGGGCCACCTCGCCCCGGTCCAGCGGCAGCTCGGTGACCCGGGCGGCGGTGGCGGCGACCCGGTTCAGCGGGCGCAGCGTGCCCCGGACGATGAGCGCGCCGAGGCCGCCGGCGATGACCAGCCCGGCGCCGATCACCCCGGCCTGCGCCACCACCATCCACATGACGGTGTCCCGGACCGGGGCCAGCGGGATGGCCAGGACCAGCACGTCGCCGTCGCCGCGCGGGGAGTTCACCGCGATCGCCCGGTAGTCCCCCCGGTCACCCACGTCGACGGTGCGGGGACGGGCGGCGGGACGCAGCGGGGCGAGCGCGGCCAGGTCGGCGGCGGACACCGCCTCGGCGCCGCCGCTCTCGAGCCGGACCTGCCCGGCGGGGTCGCCGGACGCCGGCACCCGCACCGCGATCGAGCCCGGCGGGAAGCCACCCGGCGGCGGCGGCGCCCCCTCCGGGCCGAACGGCAGCCGGCGTCCGGACGGGTCCGACCGGTACGGGTCGGGGCGGCCGACCCAGCGTTCCAGGTCGTCCGGGCGGCGGTCGCCGAAGGTGAGCTGGTTGTCGATCTGGCCGACCAGGAAGTGCCGCAGGGCGACCGTGGTCAGGCCGCCGATGCCGACGCTGACCAGGGCCAGCAGCGCCACCACCGAGAGCACCAGCCGCCGGCGCAGCGACCAGCCGGCCAGCCGCCGGCGCAGCCGTCCGCCCCGGTCACTCAGCGGGTCTGAGGACATAGCCGGCCCCGCGCAACGTGTGGATCATGGGCGGCCGGCCGGCGTCGATCTTCTTGCGCAGGTACGAGATGTACAGCTCGACCACGTTGGCCTGGCCGCCGAAGTCGTAGTTCCAGACCCGGTCGAGGATCTGCGCCTTGCTGAGCACCCGGCGCGGGTTACGCATCAGGTAGCGCAGCAGCTCGAATTCGGTCGCGGTGAGCGTGATCAGGTCGTCGCCCCGGCGCACCTCGTGGCTGTCCTCGTCGAGGCTGAGGTCGCCGACGGTGAGCACCGCCTCCTCCCGGGCGGCGACCGCGAACCCGGAGCGGCGCAGCAGGGCGCGCAGCCGGGCGATCACCTCCTCCAGGCTGAACGGCTTGGTCACGTAGTCGTCGCCGCCGACGGTGAGCCCGGCGATCCGCTCCTCCACCGCGTCGCGGGCGGTCAGGAAGAGCACCGGCACGCTGGGCGACTGCTCGCGCAGCCGGCGCAGCACCTGGAAGCCGTCGAGGTCGGGCAGCATCACGTCGAGCACCACGGCGTCCGGCCGGAACTGCCGGGCCGCGGTGACCGCCGCCATCCCGCTGCCGGCGGTGGTGACCTGCCAGCCCTCGTAGCGCAGGGCCATGGAGAGCAGGTCGGTGAGGGTGGGCTCGTCGTCGACCACCAGCACCCGCACCGGCTCGCCGTCCGGTCGGCGCAGCTCGATCCGACCCTGGGCGGCCTGCCCGTTCATGACCATGCTCCCCATCGTGGGCGCACCCGCTGTACCGGGGCTGTCCCGATCCTGTGTACCAGCTGTGCGGGGCGCGCGGGGGGAACCGGGCGGAACGGTCGGGCCTTCCCCGGCAGGCTACCCAGTGGTAACTTGCCGGCATGTCCATCGACGGTCGTCCCGCCGGCCCGCTGGCCGGCAAGGTGGTGCTGGTGACCGGCGCGGCCCGGGGCATCGGCGAGCACACCGCCCGGCTCGCCGCCGCCCGGGGCGCCCGGCTGTCCCTGGTCGGGCTGGAGCCAGAGCGGCTGGCCGCGCTCGCCGCCGAGCTGGGGCCCGGACACGTCTGGTTCGCCGCCGACGTCACCGACCAGGCGGCGCTCACCGAGGCGGTCGACGGCACGGTGGCCGCGCTCGGCGGGATCGACGCGGTGCTGGCCAACGCGGGCGTCGCCAACCGGGGCACGATCGCGGTCGGCGACGTCGAGGCGCTGGTGCGTACCGTCGAGGTGAACCTGGTCGGTGTCATGCGGACGGCGGCGGCGACCGTGCCGGCGCTGATCGACCGCGGCGGCTACCTGCTGATCGTCTCCTCGGCCGCGGCGTTCGCCGCGCTTCCCGGCATGGCCGCCTACTGCGCCTCCAAGGCCGGCGTCGAGCACTTCGGCACCGCGATCCGGCTGGAGCTGGCGCACCGCGGCGTGGCGGTCGGCACGGCACACCCGTCCTGGGTGGACACCGACCTGGTCCGGGAGGCACGGGCGGACCTGCCGGCGTTCGAGAGCGCGCTGGCGAAACTGCCCTGGCCGATGCGGCGGACCACCACGGTCGCCGAGTGCGCCGAGGCGTTCGTCCGGGCGATCGAACGACGCCGCCGCCGGGTGTACGTGCCACGCGCCGTGGGCGCCGTGCAGGCGGTGCGGTCGCTGCTGGTCAGCCCGCTGGCCGACCGACTGGTCGGGCGGACCGCACGGGTCACCGTCCCGCTGATCGAGGAGCAGACCCGGGCTCTGGGCCGGGGTTTCGGCGCGAGCACGCCGGAGGCCGGCCGGTGAGCGCGCCGGTGGAGGTGGTGTTCGAGCGGCGCGGCGCCGGGCCGGCGCTGGTGCTGCTGCACGGCATCGGTCACCACTGGGGCGCCTGGCTGCCGGTGCTGGACCGTCTCGCCGAGACGCACGACGTGATCGCCGTCGACCTGCCCGGCTTCGGTCGCTCCCCGGTGCCGACCACCGGCCTGCCCGCCGACATGCCCGGGCTGGTCGCCGGGATGGTCGAGCTGTTCGCCGCGCTCGGCCTGGAGCGACCGCACGTGGCCGGCAACAGCCTCGGCGGGGCGATCGCCCTGGAACTGGCCGCCGCCGGCGCGGTCTCGTCGGCCACCGCGCTGTCGCCGGCCGGCTTCTGCACCCCGCGCGAGCTGCGGTGGGCCCTCACCGTGCTCACCCTGCACCGCAACGCGGCGCGGCTGCCCGAACCGGTGCTGCGCCACCTGTTCGCCGCGCCGGCGCTGCGCGCGCTGGCGATGGGCATGATCCTGGCCCGGCCGAACCGGATGGCATTGGACGTGGCGCTGGCCGACGCCCGCGCGCTGCGGCAGGCGCGGGCGTTCCGCGCCGTGGCCCGCGCGGGCCGGGGGTACGCGTTCGCCGGCGCCCCCACCGTGCCGGTGACGGTGGCCTGGGGCACCCGGGACCGGATCCTGCCCTACCGCCAGGCGGCGCTGGCCCGCACCCGGCTGCCCGCCGCCCGGCACCTGGACCTGCCCGGCTGCGGGCACGTGCCGATGCACGACGACCCGGACCTGGTCACCTCGGTCATCCTCGACACGACCGGCGTCCGCCTGGTCTGAGCGTCACTCGGTCGCGCCGAACGGGTCGGTGCGCACGTAGCGCATCGTCCAGCCCTCCGGGCCGGCCCGGTTGCCGCGCTCGTAGAGATGGTCGGCCACGCCGTCGGCCGGTCGGTCCGGGTGGCGCAGGATCCACCGGGGCGGCGGCGTGCCGTCCGGCTCCGCGGGCAGGTCCCGGACCAGGTCGTCGGCCGGGCCGCCGACGAACCGTACGCGCACCGAAGCCACCGTCACTCTCCGTTCCGCTGTCGACACCCTCGCCGCGAAGCTACCCCGGCCGGACCGGAACCCCCGGCGGTTTGCACAGGTCGGGGCCCGGGTAGCGGGACCGGAGGGGACCGGACGAGACAGGGAGTGGTCGATGAGGACGCTGGGCGGGCGGTACGAGCTCGAACAGCGGGCCGGCCTGGGAGGCATGTCGGAGGTCTGGCGGGCCCACGACCGTGTGCTCGACCGGACCGTCGCGGTGAAGCTGATCTCGCCCGGCCTGGACGGGGACGTCGGCGCGGTGCAGCGGATCCGGTCCGAGGCCCGCTCGGCGGCGCGGCTGGTGCACCCGAACGTCGCCAGCGTGCACGACTTCGGCACCGCCGAGCTGCCGGACGGGCGGCCGGTGCCGTACATCGTGATGGAGCTGGCCGAGGGCGAGACGCTCGCCGCCCACCTGCGCAACGGCCCGTTGGACTGGCGGATCGCGGTGCGGGTCTGCGCCGAGGTGAGCGCGGCGCTCGCCGCCGCGCACGGGCACGGCATCGTGCACCGCGACGTGAAGCCGGCGAACGTGATCCTCACCCCGTACGGGGTGAAGGTGCTCGACTTCGGCATCGCCACCCCGGCCGGAGCGCCCGACCACACCCCGGAGGGGGTCGTCGTGGGCACCCCGGCGTACCTGGCCCCGGAGCAGCTCGACCGGCAGCCGGCCACCCCGGCCGCCGACATGTACGCGCTCGGCGTGCTGCTCTACTACTGCCTGACCGGTCGGCTGCCCTACGACGCCGGAAGCACCACGCAGCTGCTCGGCTCGCGGCGGCGACGGCGGCCACCGCAGCCGCTGCCGGAGATCCCGGGCCTGCCGCCGGAGGTGGCGGAGCTGTGCCGCAGCTGCCTCGACGCGGACCCGGCCGCCCGGCCGACCAGCGCGATGGCCGCGCTGTTGCTGGCCGAGGCGGTGGACGCCCGGGTCTACGTGCCGATGACCGTGACGCTGCCGAGGCAGCGTGCCGCGCAGGTGTCGCCGTGGAACAGCCGGGCGGCCGCCGAGGCGACCGAGGCGATGGCCGTCGACGCGGCCACGAGTGGTCGGGTGGGCTGAGCGTACTGCCGGCGCGGGCCCGGTTTCGCCGGTCGGGGGCCGGGAACCCGGGCCGATGAGTGACGGGAGGAACGCGATGCCGGATCCGAGTTCCTGGCTGGCCGAGACGGCCACGGCGACCGCGGCGGGCGGTCACGTACGCACCGACGACGGCGGTCTCTCCTCCGCCCTGGCGTCCCCGCTGGCGCCGCACTGCACCGGCCTGACGCCGGAGCAGCTCCTGGCCGCCGCGTTCGCCTCCTGCCTGCACCACGCCGCGGTGGAGGCGGCCGGTGAGATCACCGACGAGGCGCACACCGTGCAGGTGACCGCCGAGGCGAAGCTGGGCCGGGACGACGACGGGCGCTACCGGGCCGACGTGCACGCCGAGATCTCCTCGGCGGGGCTGACCCGGGAGCAGCTGGCCGACCTGGTCGCGCACGCCGATCGGCTCTGGCCGTTTTCCAGTGGCGACCCGAGCCGGCACCGGCTCACGGTCACGCCGGCGGAGAACGGCCGGCACTGACCGGTCACCAGCGGAAGCCGGCGGTCACCGCGCGGTGGTCGCTGTCCGGGGTGCGTACCACCCCGGCCGTGGTCGGGGTGAGCCCGCGGTAGAGGACGTGGTCCGGGCGGGTCACCGGCAGCTCCGCCGGCCAGGTGAAACCGAAACCCTGCCCGGCCTCGGCCTGCGCGTCGCCGAGCAACCGGGTCAGCGGGTCGAAGACCCGGTCGGTGGTGGCGGTGTTCAGGTCGCCGAGCACGACCAGCCGGTCGGCCGGGTCGGCGCGGACGGTGGCGGCCAGCGCGGCCACCGTCTCGTCGCGGGTGGCGGTGTGCCCGGCCCGGGCCGAGCCCAGGTGCACGACGTACACCACGAGGTCCCCCTGCGGGGCGGCCACCACGGCGCGCAACGCCCGGTCCCAGCCCAGCCCGGTGTCCACGCCGTGGGCCTCCCGGATCGGCCAGCGGCTCCACAACGCGACCGTGGACACGGCCGCCCGGTGCGGGTACCGCTCGGCCAGGGCCGAGGCCACCCGCTCGCCGTCGGCGACCTCCTGCAGGCCGATCAGGTCCGGCGCCGCACCGGCCAGCGCGCCGGCGGTGGCCGCCGGGTCGGGGTTGCCGGCGCGCAGGTTCTGGCTGGCCACCCGCACCGCCGCACCGTCGGCCTCGGCCGTCGGGGGCAGCCACGCCCGCCCGTAGAGCCCGGCCCAGAGCACCGCCGGCAGCAGGACCGCGATCAGCGCCCGGCGGGAGCGGCGCAGCAGCGCCGCGAGCGCGAGCAGGGGTACGCCGAGGCCGAGCAGCGGGGTGGCGCTGTCGACCAGGCTGCCCAGGCCGTTGACGTTGGGCACGGCGCGGTGCCCCACGAGGAGCAGCGCGAGCAGCACGGCGCAGGCCACGAGGACGAGCCCTCGCCGGCCCCGACTGCCGGCGGGCTCGCCCGCGGCCCGCGCGTCGACCATCTGCTCCGTCACCGTCCGGATCGTATCGAGCGCCCGCGTGGGCGGGGCGGCCGATCGCGGTACTCGTCGGCGCGGTCCGGCCTCGGTGGATCGGCGTCCGGCCGGCGCCGGGTGACCGGCCCGCCGTGGGCCGAACGGTGGACGGCCGCGGCTGGGGTGGGGCGGAGGTCCCTGTGCCCGATTTCTCCCCGCGAAACCGACATGAGGAATCTTTCGGAGACACGAGGTCTGGACCTTTCATGATCGTCCGACGGCAATGCCGGGGCGGATCATGGCAAATTGTGGCGCATGCCACCAACCGGCCCGATGGCAAGGGACCAGAAGCTTTCTAGCCTCGGCGGGTGCACCCCGACCACCCCGATCATCAGCAGCTGCCCGCGCCGCGCCCGGTTCGCCGAACGATCGACCCGGCATCAGCCGAACGGCGGGTGGGGCGGCACCGCGCCCCCGAGCCGGCCCGGCGCGCCCCGACCCGGTCCGTGCCCGGCCGGATCGCGGTGGCCACCGGCGTGACCTGCTGCCTCGGGCTGATCGGCGTGGCCGGAGTCGGCGAGACCGGCCGGCCCCACGTGGAGGTACGCGAGGCGCTCGCCGACCGGGCCGCCACCGAGCAGCGGGCCTCCCGTGACTTCACCCGCACCGTACCGCCGGTCGCCGCACCCGTGCCGCCGGCGCCCTCCACCTCGCCCAGCCCGACGCCGACGCGGAAGAAGGCCCCGAAGAAGGTGGTCCGCCCCAAGCACCCCCGCCCGGTCGCCGGGCTGGACCAGCGACAGATGGACAACGCGAAGGCGATCGTGGACGTCGGGCGGGAGATGAGGCTGCCCCGCCGCGCGCTGGTGGTGGCGGTGGCCACCGCGATGCAGGAGAGCGACCTCTACAACCTGGCCAGCGACGTGCTGCCCGAATCCTTCGACCACCCCCACCAGGGCAGCGGCTCCGACCACGACTCGATCGGGCTGTTCCAGCAGCGGCCGAGCAGCGGCTGGGGCACCGTCGCCGAGATCATGCGACCCGCGTACGCCGCCCGGGCCTTCTTCACCGCCCTGGCCGAGGTCCCCGGCTGGGAGGAGATGAGCGTGACCGCCGCGGCCCAGGCCGTGCAGGTCTCCGCCTTCCCCGACGCGTACGCCAAGCACGAGCAGCGGGCCGCCACGGTGGTGGCGGCGCTGGTCTGAGCGTCGACACCCGGCGTCAGGCGGGGGACCGCCCGGGCACGCCGGCGGCGGCGGTGGGGGTGTCGGCGGGGACCCGGTCACCGGTGAGGATCTCCTCGATCCGCGCCGCACGGCGGCGGCGGGCCAGCAACGCGGCCTCGAACTCGCGGCGCGCCCGCACGGCCTCGGCGTACGCCTCCTCCCGCACCCGGCGGGCCTCCTGGCGAGCGTCCTCCAGCTCGGCGCGGGCGCGGGCCAGCAGATCGGCGGCCTCCCGCTCGACGGCGGTCGGGCCGGGCGTCGCCGCGCCGTCGGGCACGGTCCGCCGCCGGAGGAACTCACCGAGGTGCAGCGCGTCCAGCCGGATCTGGTCCCACTCCCGGCCGACCCCGGCGACACCCTCCGTGCGGGCCGCCAGTCGCCCCAGCCGCAGGGCCAGCTCGTCCAGGCAGGCGTCCACCTGGCGTCGGTCGTAGCCGCTCTCCACCACCGAGAACCTCATCTGTCGCCCCCCGGGCAGCCGCCGTGCGTCCCACCTGCACGATCCTGCGCCGCGGGCGAGCCCGGAGGCGGTTCGCGGAAAATGTTCAGCATCCGGACGCCCGGACTTCGCGGCCGCTACTGGTGCTTGGGGAGCACGACCACCCGGCCGAAGAACTCGTCGATCCGGCGCACCACGTCGTTGAAGTCGTCCAGGTCGATCGGCTTCGTCACGTACGCGTTGGCCTGCAGGGTGTAGCTGCTGACCACGTCGGTGTCGGCGTTGGAGGTGGTCAGCACCACGATCGGGATGGTGCGCAGGTTCTCGTCCCGCTTGACCTCGCCGAGCACCTGCCGCCCGTCCATCCGGGGCATGTTCAGGTCGAGCAGGATGACGTCCGGCCGCTGCGCCTCGACGTGGCGGCCCTCGCACCGGAGGAACTCCATCGCCTCCTGACCGTCCGCGACCACGTCGATGACCTTCTCGACGTCGGACTCCTCCAGCGCCTCCTCGATCATCAGGACGTCGCCCGGGTCGTCGTCGACCACCAGGATGCGGACGGGATTCGGGCGGGGCTGACCCATGGCGCTACCTGCTTCGTCTCGGGGAGGGGGCCGACCGCGGGGCCGGCCGCTGGCGGGGAAATCTATCCGATCAGGAGCCGGCCGACGCCGTCGGGTCGGCGGGCTCGAGGTCGTGGCGCAGCACCTCGGCCACGCCGGTCACCTGGAGCACCCGGGCCACCCGGCCGGAGGCCCCGGTGAGGCGCAGCCAGCCGCCGTCGGCGGCGACGAGGTTGTCCCCCCGGACGAAGGCCGCGATGCCGGTCGAGTCGCAGAACGTCAGCTCGCTGAGGTCCACCAGCAGTTCACGACGGCCCTCGGCGACCAGCCGGTCGATCGCGGTGTTCAGCTCCGGGGCCGTGCTCAGGTCGAGCTCACCGGCGAGCCGGAGGCGAGTGCCGCCCTCGTCCCGCTGGGCGTACGTGACGGTGAACGTCACCGTGGCCCCTCTCGCTCCTACCGCAGGCGAACCCTTGCAGTGCAGCAAGTATACGGGTGATGCGGCCGCGCGCCGATCAGCGCCCCGCGCCCGTGGTCGAGAGCCCGCCGACCAGGGCACGCCCCCGCTCCAGGAAGCCGGCCGCCCGGGGGAAGTCGCGCAGCTCGTGTCCATAGTGGTCCAGGGTGAGACCCACGGCGGCGGCGGGCACACCCCGGCTGACCAGGATCGTCACCAGCCACTCGACGAACTCGCCGAACAGGGTGCCGTCGTCGACGTAGAGCGCGGCGGCCAGGAAGTCGACGATGTAACCGAGGTCCCCGACGGTGGAGTCGAGCTGCGCCGGCGTGTAGTCGGCCACCGCCGGCACCCGCTCCCGCAGGTCGGCCAGGGCGCTGTCGATCAGCTCACCGCGCCGCTTGACCAGGCTGGCGTACTCGTCGTCGGCGAGGTGGTCCAGCCGTGCGGCCGGCACCGCCCGCAGCGCCCGGTCGTCGGCGACCAGGTCGGCGGCGGCCGGGGCGTCCGGCGCCCAGGCCACGCCGAGCGACCGGGCCCAGCGACCGTCCGCGCCGAAGCCGCGACCGCCCACCACCACCGGCACGTCGGCGCGACGGCACGCCTCGATCATCCGGTGGGCGTGCGGCAGCCGCATCGGCAGCGCGCAGGCCAGAGCCACCGCCTCGGCGTCGTAGCGGTGCAGGTAGGAGACCAGATGTGCGGCCGGCACGCTGGCCCCGAGGAACACCACCTGCCAGCCGCGCAACCGCAGCACCTCGGCCACCAACCGGGCCGGCAGCGCGTGCCACTCACCGTCCATGCAGGCCATCACGATCCGGCCGCGGGTCGGGCGGGGATCGGCGTACGTGGCCACCGCGGCCACCACCCGCTCGCTGATGTGGGTGGCGGCGTGCTCCTGGGCGACGCTCCACTCGTTGCGCGCCCAGCGCTCCCCCACCTCGGCCTGGGCCGGGGCCACCAGATCGAGCAGCACCCGCTCGGCCGGCACACCCGCCTCGAGCAGGCCCCGGGCCACCGCCACGGCGGCCTGCTCGTCGGCCTCGGCCAGGCACTCCAGATAGCCGGGAAAGGCCTGTGCCGGGTCGGCGGCGGTCGTCGCGGTCACGCGGAGGGCTCCCTCGCTCGGTCGGCTTCGGTCGGACCCGGCACCGAGTGCAGGTGGCGGGACGCGCGGCCGGTCGGACCGGTCGCCCGCAGCGCGAGCACCGCGATGTCGTCGTGGTCGCCGTGGGCCAGCCAGTCGCAGGTCACCTGCTCGACCCGCTCGGCCAGCGCCGGCGCGGGCATCCGGTGGCATCCGGTCACCGCGTGGACCAGCCGCTCGGCGCCGAACTGGTCGTCGCCGCGTCGCCCGCCCCGCGCCTCGGTCACCCCGTCGCTGTAGAGCAGGCAGGTCTCGCCGGGCGCCAGGTGCACGGTGACCTCGCCGATCCGCGGGTCCGGCACCACGCCGATCAGCATGCCGCTCAACGGCACCACCTCGACCTCGCCGGACTCCCGCAGCACCAGCGGCGGCAGGTGCCCGCCGCCGGCCAACGTCAGGGTCAGGCCGCCGTCGCGGTGCGGGCGGGCCACACCGAGCACCATGGTGGCGAAACGGCCCTGCCCGTGGGCCTGGGTGGTCTCCAACAACGCGTCGTTGAGCAGCTTCAGCAACCGACCCGGCTGCGTCTCGACCCGGTGCAACGCCTGCAGGCACTGGCGGAGCTGGCCGGTGAACACCGCCGCCTCCACGCCCTTGCCGGACACGTCGCCGAGGAAGAAGACCGAGCCGCCGTCGGCCAGCCGGTGCGAGCCGTAGAAGTCCCCGCCGATGCGCAGACCGGCCTGCGCCGGCCGGTAGGCGGTGCCCCACTGCACGCCGGCGGCCGCCGCCGGCTCGACCGGCAGCAGGCTGGCCTGCAACGTGTCGGCGACCTCGGCCTGGTCGCGGTAGAGCATGGCCGTGGTCAGCGCCGCGCCGGCCCGGGCCGCGAACGCGCGCACCAGGTCGACGTCGGCGTCGTCGTACCAGCGGCTGGCCCGGCGGGCCACCAGCAGGACACCGGCCGGAGCCTCCCGACCCGGCAGGGGCACCACCCGCGCACTGGCGCCGGGCACGTCGAGGCCGGGCAGCCAACCCGCCTCGGCGGCCTGCTCGACCAGCCAGTCCAGCGCGTGCGGCTCGGTGCCGGCGAGACCGGCCTCGATCGCCGCGGGCAGGGCCGGCGCCGGCAGCACGCCGCTGTCCACCGCGGGGGTGGCTTCCTCGTCGACGCGCACCGCTCGCCACCAGCGGGCCCGGCCGGACCGAGGCGCCAGCACCAGCACCGCCGCGTCGGCCAGCGTCGGCACGGCCAGCCGCACCACGGCGGCCGCGGCGCGGTCGGGGTGCAGCGGGTTGCCGAGCTTCTCGCCGACCACGGCGAGGAACGACGAACGGGCCCGCTCGGCGAGCAACGCGTCGGCCCGGCTGACACTCTCGGTGACGTCCTCGACGTACCAGCAGCGCCGGGCGTGGGAGAGCGCGACGGGACGCAGTCGCAGCCGACGCCCGTGGTGGGTGATCTCGGCGGGGACGTCGCCGCCCAGCGCCGCCACGCCGGTGGCGGCCAGCACCTCGCCGGGCACGGCCTCCGGGACGAGGCGCTCCGCGACCGGGCTGACGTGCCGGACCACCCCGTCGGCGGCACAGACGACGAGGCCCTCGCGGAAGTGTTCCACCACCTCGGACCAGTCCGGGACGGTGAGGCCACGGTCGGGCGACAGCGGCGGCAGGGCGGCCGTGTCCGGAGCGGCGGCGGACCACGCCGGGGGCCGTGCGGCACTCGACGTGGAGATCCGCCCGTCGCCCGGGTCGGAACCCCTGACGTCGGCAGCAGTCACCAGCTGAGCCCCACTCTCCTCGTCGACACCCGCGGGACACGGAAACGGGTCCCTGTGGTCAAATCTCCTCGCCCCACCCTACGCCGGTATGCCGGAACCGCCACCTGACGCCGTGGCCCGGCCGGGCGGACGCGGCGCCGAGCGGGCCGGTTGCGGGGTTGTTACGATCCGAATGTTTCTGCCCGACCGGCAGCCTGCGGAAAGGCGTGATGTGGTTCCTCACCGGAGAAAGCCCGAGGCGACACCGCTGAGCATCTCCGTGGACCGTTCCGACCCGTCCGTCCCGGTCGTCCGCGTCGGCGGTGACCTGGCGTACGCCACTGCGGCGCCGCTGCGGGCCGAGGTCGACCGGCTGCTCGCCGAGCGTCCCCGGGCCCTCGTGCTGGACTTCGGCGACCTGCTCTTCCTGGACAGCACCGGCCTCTCCGTGATCGTGCACGCCTGGCGCGAGGGGCAGCACGCGGGCACCGCCATCGAACTGCGCGCGGTCCCCCGCTTCCTGGCGACGATCCTCGACATGACCGGGGTCACCGGCCTGCTGCAACGCCCGCCGGCCGACGGCCGTCCGGGGCAGCCGGCGTCCGGCTCGACCGCCTCGGCGTGACCCCGCGGGTTTCCCGCCCACCCCGAACTGGGAACATGGAGCCGTGCCCGCTCAGCTGTTGACCATCGAGGTGGACCGGCTCGACGCCGGGACCGCCCGGCTGCGGCTCGCCGGCGAGCTGGACTTCGACACCGCGCCCGAGCTCGTCGAGGCCGCCGCCGAGCTGCGCCGCGACGGCCACCAGGAGCTGGAGCTCGACTTCGCCGGCGTGGTGCTGTGCGACTCCTCCGGCCTGAGCGCGCTGGTGGTGATCCACCGAGCCGGCACCGGCGCGGTTCGCCTGCTCCAGGTGAACCCGCAGGTCCGGCAGCTGCTGGACCGCACCGGCCTGGCCGAGCTGCTGGCCGCTCCGCCCCGCGCGTCGGTCCGCGACGCCCGCGAGGCGGGCTGAGCGCGACCGGTCCGGCGGGGAGGGGTGGCCCCCGACCCTGGGACCAGGGGCCGGGGGCCGGGAGGATGGCTCAGGCGGCGGGCGTGGCCTGCAGGCGCGGCCCGCTCTCGCGTGACTCCCCCATGACCGGAGGCTCGACGTCCTCCGGCGCACCGGAATCGGGCGTCTGGAACAGGTAACGGACGAAGTCCCCGGCCTCGTCGTCGTCCGCGCCGGGCCACTGCCCGACGCAGTCGACGCCGACCACCTCGCGGCCGCTGCCGTCGTTGCTCTCCAGCAGGGCCCAGAGGGTCACCGGGTAGCACCGGGTCAGGTCCGGGCCGATCCGCCAGCGGGCGTACCAGCCGGGACGAGCGGGGACGATCTCCACGATCCGCTTCATGACGACCTGCCCTTCCGCGTGCGTCGGAAGTTGTCCGGTCCACAGCGATCGTGCGGCAGCACCGGGTGAGCGCTCCTCACCCGCAGCGAGTGAAGCGGCCCGGCGGTCGGCGCCCGTTAGCTTCCCGGCAGCGCCGGGAAGGCCACCGGCGCAAGCGCAACCGACCAGGAACGAGGTGCGACGATGCGCAAGCAGATGGAGGGCGACAACCAGCGCCGTCGGGCCCTGGCCCGGCAGGCCCGGGAACAGGGCCGCAGCGCGAGCCAGACCGGCGCCAGCCTGAGCGCGTCCAAGCAGGTCACCTCGCTGGACCAGCACGACCGGTCCGGCCCACCGCCGGCCGGCCGGCACAAGCCGGACAGCACGCGCGGCGGACCCGCGCCCCCGCCGGTCGGGGTGGCGGAACGTCCCCGCCCGCTGCCGGACCCGCAGCCGCCACGAGCGCCGTCGCTCGGGTACCGGGATCTCGTCGACGACGTGAGCCGCCGGGCCGGGGTGGACTTCGCCGAGGCGAAGATCGCCGCCGAGGCCACCGTGCTCGCGCTGGCGTGGGCGCTCGGCGAGGCCGAACGGGAGCGGTTGCTCGCGGCGGTGCCGGTGAAGCTGCACGACGTGGTGCCGGTGGACGGCATCGAGCGGCGCCAGGACCTGCCGGGCTTCCTGGCCGAGGTGGGACGGCGCAGCCGGCTCACCCCGGAGCAGGCGCGCTACCAGGCGGAGGCGACCCTGGCGGCGATCTCCGACGCCGATGCCGAGCTGGTCGAGTCGCTGCGCGTACCGGACGGGTTGCGTGACCTGCTCGCGCCGGCCGACTACGGCGGCGGTCTGGTGGGGGCGTCGTCCGCCACCGCCCCGCTGACCGAGCCGGAGCTGCGGGACGCGCTCGCCTCGCTGCCCTACTGGTCCAGCGACCAGCGGTCCCTGGTCCGCACGATCGAGTTGCCCGGTGGCAACCTGGACCGGGTCCTCGACCGGCTGGACCAGCTCAAGGTCGAGGTCGGGCGTGGTCCGCAGATCGGCCGGCCCGACCCGGACAGCGCCGTGCTCACGGTCCGGACCCAGCAGGTCGACGGCGTGACGGCCGCGGACGTGGACCTGGCCCACCGGGTCGACGACGCGGTCGACGAGGCCGGCGCCGGGATGGCCGCCGGCTGAGGTGCGAGGAGGGGCCCCCGCCACCAGCGGTGGCGGCGGGGCCCCGCTGGGCACCCGTCCGCCCGGGCCGGGCCGCCGCCCGGTACCGTGTCCCGCCGTGGAACGCGACGCCGAGACCCTGGAGATCGTCGTGGACCCGGCCCGGCCCACCGGCCGTACGCTGCTCGCCGACGGGGTCGAGCAGTCCTACGTGGACGTGGCGGACGCGCGGCACCTGCATTTCGAGTACGTGCGGCGGATCGCCGCCGTGATCGACCTGGCCGCACCGTCCGGTCGGCCGCTTCGAGTCCTGCACCTGGGCGGCGGCGCGCTCACGCTGCCGCGCTGGCTGGCCGCCACCCGCCCGGGCTCGCCGCAGCGGGTGGTCGAGCGCGATCCCGGCGTGGTCGACCTGGTCCGCCGGAAGCTGCCCCGGGTGCCGCCGGAAGTGGTCGTCGCGCTCGGCGACGCCCGGGACGCGGTCGGTGACGCGCCCGCCGGGGCGTACGACGTGGTGGTGGCCGACGTCTACCGGGCCGCGGTCATGCCGCCGCACGTGGCGGCCGTCGAGTTCGTCGCCGAGGTGGCCCGGGTGCTCCGCCCGGACGGCCTCTATCTGGTGAACCTGACCGACCTGCCGCCGCTGGCGCACACCCGGGCGCAGGTGGCCACGCTGCGCGCGGTCTTCGCCGACGTGTGCCTGCTCACCGATCGGCGGATGCTGCGGGGCCGCCGCTACGGCAACGTGGTGCTGGCCGGCGCGCTGCGCCCGGACCGGCTGCCGGTGCGCCGCCTCGCCGCCCGGGTCGCCGGCGACCCGGTGCCGGGCACGATGCTGCACGGGGCGACGCTGGACGCGTTCGCCGACGGCGCGCTGCCGGTCACCGACGCCCACCCGCGCTGAGCGGGGGTTTTCCCACCGGCACGGCGGGTAGCCGCGCCGGATGAGCGCCGCCGACGACCGCTCCACCGCCCGCCGGACGCTGATCGTGATCGGCCTGGTGCTCGCCACCGTGGTCGGGCTGGGACTGGTCTGGGCCACCCGTCGGGTGCTCGTCTGGGGTCTGGTCGCGGCGTTCCTCGCGGTCGCGCTCAAGCCGCTGGTGGATCGACTCCAGCGCCGGGTACGCCGCCGGGCCGTGGCCACGCTGCTCGTGTTCCTGGCCACGTTCGTGCTGCTCGCCGCGCTGGGCACGCTGATCGTGGTGCCGCTGGTGGACGAGGTGGGCCGGTTCGCCGACCGGGCGCCGGACCTGGTGCGCGAGGCCCAGGCCGGGCGGGGGCCGGTCGGCCGGCTGCTGGAGCGTCTCCACCTGCTCCGGTACGCCGAACCGGAGCAGCTGCGCCGCTACGGCGACCGGCTCGGCGAGCCGACGGTCGGCCTGGTCCGGGGCGTGGCCCAGGCCGTCGCCGCCGTGGTCACGGTCGTGGTGCTGGCGTACCTGATGGTGCTGGAGGCCCCGAAGATCGTGGCGGCGACGCTGCGCCTGGTCGGCGACGGAGCGGCGGAGCGGTTGCGGCGCATCGGCCGCGACTCGTCCCGGATCGTCACCGGCTACCTGAGCGGCAACCTGCTGATCAGCGTGATCTGCGGGGGTCTGACCTTCGTCGTGCTCTTCCTCCTCGGCGTGCCGTTCGCCGCGGTGATCGCCCTGGTGGTCGCCGTGGTCGACCTGATCCCGCTGGTCGGGGCGACGCTGGGCGCGATCGTCGCGGCCGGCGCGGGGTTCCTGCACTCCCCCACCGCCGGCGTGGTCGTGCTGGTGTTCTTCGTGGTCTACCAGCAGGTGGAGAACCACCTGCTGCAACCGGTCATCATGGCCCGCGCGGTCCGGCTGAACCCGTTGACCGTGCTGGTCAGCCTCCTGCTCGCCGCCGAGCTGGCCGGTCTGGTCGGGGCGCTGCTGGCGATCCCGGCGGCCGGTGTCGTCCAGGTGCTGCTGCGGGAGTTCGTTCCGGCCGGACGGCAGGCCCTGCCCGTGCCGGCCGCCGGGGGCGGACCGGCCGGCGCACCGGGTCCCGGTACGCGGGACCGGCCGCCGGCCGGTGGGTGAGGCGGGGCGGTCAGCGCCGCCGGACCAGTTCGGGCGACTCGCTCTCCAGCGGCACCGCGTTGGCCGGCACCAGGCCGAGCTGCACGGCGGGCCGGGGCAGCGTCGCGTCGAGCGCCCAGTCCGCGGCGACCCGGGGACGGTTGCCCGGCATCGCCAGCAGGTGGTACCCGCGGGTGACCGCCTTGGCCGGCAGCCCGGACAGCGGCACGTGCAGCGGGTTCGCGGCCGCGTCCCTGCCGCCCAGGTCCACCACCCAGCCCAGGTCGTGGTGCTTGTAGGACTTGCGGGCGCCCTGCCCGTACGAGGCGGCGATGTTGTGCGCGGCCAGCTTGCCCTGCCGCTGGGCGTGCTGCGCGGTCATCGCGCACACCTGCCCGGGCCGGGTCGGGTCGGGCACGGCGGCGGCGTCGCCGCAGGCGAACACCTCCGGGTAGCCGGGGACGTTGAGGTACTCGTCCACCACCAACCGGCCCTTCTCGGTACGCAGGCCCAGCTCGGCCACGAACGGGTCGGGGCGTACGCCGACGCACCAGATGAGGCTGCAGGTCGGGACGTACTCGCCGTCGGTGAGCATCACCCCGTCCGGGGTGGCCTCGGCGACCGAGGTGCCCATCCGCACGTCCACGCCGCGCTTGCGCAGCACCCGGTCGGCGGTGACGGACATCCGCCGGTCCAGCTCGGGCAGCACGCGAGGTGCGACGTCCAGCAGCATCCAGCGCGGGCGGACCTTCAGGTGCGGGCGCTGGGCCAGCAGCCGGTCGGTGAACAGCTGTCCGTGCGCGGCGACCTCGGTGCCGGTGTAGCCGGCGCCGACCACGACGAACGTGGTGCGGGCGCGCTGCTCGGCCGGGTCGTCGGTCAGCTCGGCCAGCTCGACCTGCCGGACCACGTGGTCGTGCAGGTAGAGCGCCTCGGGCAGGCCGCGGAAGCCGTGCGCGTACTCGGTGACCCCGGGGATGGGCAGCAGCTTGTTGACGCTGCCCACGGAGAGGATCAGCCGGTCGTACGCGAGCTGGCCGTGGTCGCCCTCGGCGGAGCGGTAGCCGACCCAGCGGTTCTGCAGGTCCACCCGGTCGGCCTCGCCGACCACCACCCGGACGCCGTCGAGCGTGCCGGCCAGCGGCACGGAGATCCGGGTCGGCTCGACCACGCCGGCCGCGACCTCGGGCAGCAGCGGCAGGTAGAGGAAGTAGTCGGTCGTGTTCAGCAGGACGATCTCGGCCCGGTCGCGGGCCAGTCGGCGCAACGTCTTGGCCGCGTGGTACCCGGCGAACCCGGCCCCCACGATCACCACACGTGGTTTCGTCATGTCTGCTGCCGTTCCCGGGCAGACCTGCGACAAACGTGGCGATGATCCATCCACGAACAACGATATGGACAATTGTCGTGATCGGCGCGAGGATGCCCTGATGGGAAACCACCAGACCGCCGGGGGTCGACCCACGAGGTCGAGCCGGCGTACCTTCCTCACCGCCTCCGCCGCGGCCACCGCCGCCGCCGTCGCCACCCCGCTCACCGCCGCTCCGGCGGCCGCCGCCGGAGCGCCGCCCGGCCCGGGCCGTCCGACCCGGCCGCAGCGCCCGGACCGCGAGCTGACCGCGCTGCTGCGCGAGATCGACAGGCACCGGATCGAGGCCACCGTCCGCCGGCTCGCCGCGTTCGGCACCCGGCACACCCTCTCCAGCCAGACCGATCCGGTACGCGGCATCGGCGCCGCCCGCGACTGGATCCACGCCCAACTGTCCGGGTACGCCGCCGCCTCCGGCGGCCGGATGACCGTCGAACTCCAGTCCTACGTGCAGGAACCGGCGTCCCGGATCCCGACCGCGACCACGATCACCAACGTGGTGGCGACGCTGCGCGGCGACGTCACGCCGGAGCGGGTGTACGTGATCACGGGTCACTACGACTCCCGGGCCACGGACGTGATGGACGCGGTCAGCGACGCGCCGGGCGCCGACGACGACGCGTCCGGCGTCGCCGTGGTCATGGAGCTGGCCCGGGTGCTGGCCACCCGGCGCAGCGAGGCCACCGTCGTGCTCGCCGCCGTGGCCGGCGAGGAGCAGGGGCTGTACGGCTCGGCGTACCTGGCCGGCCGGCTGAAGGCGGCGGGCGTGGACGTGCAGGGCATGTTCAGCAACGACATCGTGGGCAGCAGCACCGCCGACGACGGCACCCGCGACCCGCGTACCGTGCGGCTCTTCGCCGAGGGTGTGCCGACCGCCGAGACCCCGGCCGAGGCGAGCGTGCGGCAGTCCGTCGGCGGCGAGAACGACTCCCCGTCGCGGCAGTTGGCCCGGTTCGTCAGCGACGTGGCGGACAACGCCGCCACCGGGATGGGGATCCGGGTGGTCTACCGGCGGGACCGCTACCTGCGCGGCAGCGACCACATCTCGTTCCTGCGCGAGGGTTGGCCCGCCGGCCGGTTCACCGAGCCCGCCGAGGACTTCGCCCACCAGCACCAGGACGTCCGGGTGGTCGACGGGGTGCAGTACGGCGACCTGCCCGAGTTCTGCGACTTCGACTACATCACCCGGGTGGCCCGGGTGAACGCCGCGACGCTGTGGTCGCTGGCCCAGGCGCCGGGCACACCGAAGGGCGTGGTCGTGGTGACCACGAACCTGACCAACGACACCACGCTGCGCTGGCAGCGCGGACCGGAGCCGGACCTGGCCGGCTACGAGGTGGTGTGGCGGGAGACCACCGCCGCCGAGTGGCAGAGGGTGCTGCCGGTCGGCGACGTCACCGAGATGACGGTGGACCTGTCCAAGGACAACGTGTTCTTCGGTGTGCGGGCGGTCGACCGGGCCGGCCACCGCAGCCCGGTGGCGTTCCCGAAGCCGGGCAGCTGACCCCGCGCCGCCGCCGGCGCCGGGTGGCTCAGCCCGGCGCCGGGGCGGTGATCGCCCAGCGTTCGTGGTCCCGCCAGGCGCCGTCGATGAACAGGTAGTCCGGGGAGAAGCCCTCCAGCCGGAAGCCCAGCCGGCGGGCCAGCCGCTTCGACGGCTCGTTGCCGGGCTGGATGTTGGCCTCCAGCCGGTGCAGTCCGAGCGGGCCGAACGCGTGGGCGATCACCAGCCGCACCCCGGCCGTGGCGTGGCCGGTGCCCGCGTACGGGCGGAAGGCGGCGTAGCCGAGGTAGCCCCCGCGCAGCGCGCCGAGCACGATGCCGCTGATGGTCGCGTACCCGGCGATCTCCCCGGTGGCCCGGTCGCAGAACAGGAACCCGTCGCTGCCCCGCCCCCTGATCTTGCGCAGGTACGCCGCGTACCGCTCGGCGTCGTCCGGCGCCGACAACCACGGGTGGTGCAGGTCCCGGCTGCGCCGGGCGGCGGCGACGAACTCCGTCTCGTCACCGGGGCGGGGACGGCGGATCGCGACGCGCCCGTCGCTGCGCAGGTATCTCACGGTGCCCACTCTCGGCCACCGCCTCCCCCACCGGTCGCCCGGGGTCACCGGCCGCCCCCCGATGCCACCCCCCTCCCGCAACCCAGGATCACCGTTCCGCCCTCCGGGACGCGGTTGAGATCTTGGTACGAAAGCGCCCCCATAGGGGCCGTTTCCTACCAAGATCTCGAGAACCCTCGACACGCCGCAGCCTCCGCGGTCACCCGGTTTCACAAAGGGGGCGGAGGTTCGGTGCGTGATGTCCGGTTACCCAGCGGCGCTGCGGGGGCGGGCCGCGAAGGCTCGGCCTGGTTGTCCGGTTCGGTGGTGGTCGGCGCCACCGTCAGCGTGGAATCGGTGCCGGGGGCCGGGCGTTGTACCGGCTAGACCGCGCGCCCCCCGACCATCGCGTCGGCAGGCCAGGCCCGGTCGGAATGACCGGCCCCCGGCCGGTGGTTACATACCCCTGAGCCGCCCGTGCAGGCCGCCCCCGGCCGCCGCGCAGGCCCCCCTTCAGACTTTCCCCTCTTCGCACGGCACCCCCGTGCCGTGTCCCCCCAACCCCCCTTTGGGAGGCACCATCATGGCTACCACCCTGCTGCGTAAGACCGTCCTGACCGCTGCCGGTATCGCCGCGACCGCCGGTGGCATCGCCGGCCCCGCGATCGCCGCCCACGCCGCCCCCACCGGCACGACCACCGTTGTCGCCGACCGCAAGGGCCACGGTGAGCGGGAACTCGACGTGCGCTACGAAGCCCAGCCCAACTTCTACTACTGCGGCCCCGCCGCCGCCCGCAACGCCATCAGCGTCCTGGGCAAGAACATCGACGTCGACGCCATGGCCCGCGAAATGGGCACCACCGAAGCCGGCACCAACAGCATCAACGACATCACCCCCGTCCTGAACAAGGAAACCGGCAAGCCCTACCGCTCCGTCGAAATCAAGAGCGCTAAGGCCGACGACAAGCAGACCGACACCCTGCGCACCGACATCGTGCGCACCATCGACGACGGCCGCGCCATCGTCGCCAACATCGCCGGCACCGCCACCGACACCGACGGCACCACCCACTCCTTCGAAGGCGGCCACTACATCAGCGTCATCGGCTACCGCGACAACGGCACCACCGTCACCATCGCCGACAGCGCCAACCCCAACACCGCCACCTACCGGATGAGCATCGACAACCTCGCCGACTGGATCGCCACCCGCGGCTACAGCACCAGCTGACCCACCAACACGGCAAAGGGCCCGACCCCACCACGGGGCCGGGCCCTTTCGCGTATCCAACGGCTGCCTGTCGGTCACCTCGCCGTCATGTCGGTGTCGTCACCCGGACGGGTCGCTCCACCACGCTGGGTCGCGCCGCACCACCCGGCCGACCCCGCGAAGGAGCAGCAGTGGCAGCCGAGTCGGCGACCGACCGCACACCGACGACCCGCCCCGACGTGAGCGTGGTCGTGCCGGTCTACAACACCCTGCGCTACCTGCGTGCCTGCCTCGACTCGCTGCTGCGGCAGACCATCGGGCCGGAGCGGATGGAGATCGTGGCGGTGGACGACGGGTCCACCGACGGCAGCGGGCGGCTGCTGGACCGGTTCGCCGCGCGGCACCCCGGCGTCGTGCGGGTGGTCCACCAGGCCAACTCCGGTGGTCCGGCCGCCCCCTGCAACCGCGGCCTGGACCTGGCCACCGGCCGGTACGTCTTCTTTCTCGGCTCCGACGACCGGCTCGGACCGGAGGCGCTGGAACGGCTGGTCGCCGCCGCCGACCGGTACGGCTCCGACGTGGTGCTCGGCAAGGTGGTCGGGGTCAACGGGCGGCACGTCTTCTCCGACGTGTTCGCCGACGGCAACGCGGTCGACGTGAGCCTGTTCGACTCGGAGCTGCCGTGGTCGCTGGCGAACACCAAGCTGTTCCGCCGCGACCTCGTCGACCGGCTCGGGCTCCGCTTCCCGGAGGACATGCCGGTCCTCAGCGACCAGCCGTTCACGTTGGCCGCCTGCTACCACGCCCGACGGATCTCGGTGCTGGCCGACTACGACTACTACCACGCGGTGCGCCGGCTGGACGCCCGCAACATCACCTACCACAGCCGGGTGGAGCAGCGCCTGGTCAGCGTCGAGCGGCTGTTCGCGTTCGTCGCCGACCTGATCCCCGCCGGCCCGCGCCGGGACGCGGTGCTGCGCCGCCACGCCGGGCTGGAGCTGGCCAACCTGGTCGGCGACGACTTCCGCCGGCTGGACCGGGCCGCCCAGGAGCGGGTGCACGCGAGCGTCCGCCGGCTGGTCGAGCAGCACGTCACCGACGGAGTGCGGGCCCGGCTCGACATCGAGGCGCGGCTGCGCCTGGGGGCGGTCACCGCCGGCGGGGTGGACGACCTGCTGGCCGTCATCGAGCAGGACGCCACCCGGGGCGTACCGGAGACGGTGGTGGCCGGGGGCCGCTGGCACGCCGGCTACCCGGGCGCGCCGGCGGCCTGGACCGACGTCACCGACGTGCGCGCGGACTGGCTGGCGCGGCTGGACACGGTCGAGGTGAGCTGGGTCGACGGGCACACCCTGACGGTGACCGCGCGCAGCCCGTACCCCGGTTTCGCGACGGCGGCCGGGCCGGTCCGCCTGGCCGCCGGGCCGGTCGCCGGCGCCACCCGGCTGGACGCGACCGACCCGAGCGGTCGGACCGTGCGCACCGACTTCCCGGTCGACCGGCTCCTCGCGGTCGGCGCGGCCAGCGGCCAGCGCCACCCGGTGCGGACCGAGGTGGACGGCGGTCACGGCCGCGGGTCCGCGCCGGTACGCGCGCCCCGGCCCGCCGCCGGCCGTCCCCGGGTGCTGCGCCACGGCGCCCGGCTGTACGGGGTGGCCGCGACCGTCGACCCGCGCAACGGCCAGCTCGTCCTGTCGGTGGTGCCGGTGACCGTGGGTCAGTTGGTCGGGCGGCTGCGTCGGCGGTGGCAGCGGCGCCGGACCGGCCCGGCGACGCCGGCCCGCACGACGGTGCGGGCCGCGCCCCGCGCCGGCGCGGCGGTCGAGCGCAGCGGCAACCACGCCGAGCCGGGGCCGGCGCAGGTCGGCCGGGTGACCGTCACCTCCTGAGCCGGGCGGGCTCAGTGGGCGGGTCGGAAGCCCTGGTCGAGCGGCATCGGGACCTGGAGATAGGTGCTGCCGCGCAGGTCCAGCCAGGCCCGCTCCGGCGCGCGGACCAGCCGCACCATCACGCCGGCGCAGGCCGGGCACCGGCCGATCAGGCCCGGCGCGTGCGAGTAGACGTGCAGGCCGGCCATCGGGCCGGTCGTCCCGCAGGTGTCGCACCGCCCGGTGGTGCTGCTCAGGTCGACCGCGAAGAGTTCGCGCAGCGGCCCGTCGAGCATGTTGCCGTCCAGGTAGGACATGTCCGTCATGCGCTCTCCTCGGATCGTCAGCCGGTCGGACCGAAGCGCTCGGTCCGGACCCGCCGGGTCGGGTGGCCCAGCCCCACCAGCAGGTCGGCCACGGTCTCCACGAAGCCGGTGGGACCGCAGACGTAGCAGAGCGGCTCCAGGTCGGGCGGCCAGCCGTGGCTGTTCACGTCGGCCAGGCCGATCCGGTGCGGTTCGCCCCGCCAGCCGTCGGGCGCCTGCCGGGTGTAGACGTACGCGACGTCCAGGCCCTGGTCGTCGCGGGCGCGGCGGCGCAGCTCGTCGGCGTAGATCACGTCGTCCGGGGTGCGCACCGAGTAGATCAACCGGAACGGGACCCGGCTGCCCGCGGCCCGGCGCGCGCGGACCATGGCCATCAGCGGCACCACCCCGGAACCACCGCCCACCAGCAGCACCGGCGCGGTCTCGTCGGTGCGCCAGACGAACCAGCCGCCGACCGGTCCGCGCACCTCCACCGGGTCGCCCTCGGCGTAGGTGTCGACCAGGTACGGCGACACCTCGCCGTCGGGCACCCGCTGCACGGTCACCTCGATCCGCTCCCCCTCGGCCGGACCGGCCAGCGAGTAGGACCGGGCCGCCTGGTAGCCGTCGGGAGCGGTCAGGCGCAGGTCGACGTGCTGGCCGGGCAGGTGCCCCGGCCAGCCGGGCACGTCCAGCACCAGCGTCTGCGCGGTCGGCGTCTCGATCCGCCGCTCGACCAGTCGGGCCACCCGCCACATCAGCGGCGCGACCCGACGGCCGGTGGCCGGGGCCGCCACCTCAGTCGCCCTGGTAGCGCTGCTCGCGCCACGGGTCGCCGTAGTCGTGGTAGCCGGCGGTCTCCCAGAAACCCGGCCGGTCGTCGACGAGCAGCCGGAGCCCGTGCACCCACTTGGCGGACTTCCACAGGTAGAGGTGCGGGACGAGCAGCCGGGCCGGGCCGCCGTGCTCGGCCGGCAGCGGGCCGCCGTCGTAGGTGTGCACCACCCAGGCCCGGCCGCCGCGCAGGTCGTCCAGCGGCAGGTTCGTGGTGTAGCCGCCGTAGGAGTGGGCCAGGGCGTACCGGGCGCCGGTGTCGACGCCGTCGAGCAGCGTGTCGAGTGAGACGCCCTGCCAGGTGGTGCCGAGCTTGGACCAGCGGGTCACGCAGTGCAGGTCCACGGTCGGGGTGTCCTGCGGCAGGCCCATCAGCTCGTCCCACGACCAGCGGTACTCCGCACCGGTCTCGGTGCTCAGCACGAACTCCCAGGTGTCCAGCGGCACCCGGGGCGTCGGGCCGGCGGAGAGCACCGGGAAGTCCTCGGTGAGGTACTGCCCCGGCGGCAGGTCGGGCGCGGACGAACGGGGCCGGCCCTGGAAGCCCGGCGAGACGATTCCCACCCGTCAGTCGTACCACTCCCGACCGTGCCGGGGCAGTGCTTCAGCGGGAGTGCCCGCCGGGGCCGCCGCCCTGCACCTCGTGCACGACGGTGCGGTCGCCGTCGCCGCTGTCCCGGGTGGCCCGCAGGCTGGTGATGGTGACGACCACCAGGACACCGATGATGACGCCGAGCGAGGCGAGCGTCGGGATCTCCGGGACGCCCTTCCAGATGCCGTGGGCCCAGTGCAGGCCGAGCTTGAGCCCGATGAAGGCGAGGATGACCGCCAGGCCGTAGCTGAGGTGCACCAGCCGGCTCAGCGCGGCGTGCAGCACGAAGTAGAGCGCCCGCAGGCCCAGCAGCGCGAAGGCGTTGGTCGCGAAGACCAGGTACGGGTCCTCGGTGATGCCGTAGACGGCGGGCACCGAGTCGACCGCGAAGACCACGTCGGTGGCGAGCACCGCGACCACGACCAGCGCGAACGGGGTGAGCGCCCGCCGGCCGCCCTGCCGGATCGTCATCCGGGTGCCGTGGTAGTCGTCGACGACGGGCATCACCTTGCGCAGCAGCTTCACCGACCGCATCTTGTTGATGTCGACCTCCTGCTCGTGCCCGGAGAGGGCGTCGCGCAGCAGCTTGACCGCGGTGGCGATCAGGATGAGCGCGAAGAGCAGGAAGGCGAAGTCGAGCGTCTGCAGGGCGGCGGCGCCCAGCGCGATGAAGACGGCGCGCAGCACGAGCGCGCCGGCGATGCCGTAGAGCAGCACCCGCTGGGCGAGCACGGCCGGCACCGCGAACGCGGCCAGCAGCAGCATGAAGACGAAGAGGTTGTCGACCGAGAGCGACTTCTCGACCAGGTAACCGGTGAGGTACTCGATGCCCTGCTGGCCGCCGTAACGGGACCAGATCCACGCGCCGAAGGCCAGCGGCAGGGCGATGTAGAAGGCCGACCAGCCGAGCGCCTCGCGGATGGAGACCTCGTGCGGCTTGCGGGTGACGAGGAAGTCCAGCACCAGCAGGGCGAGCACGCCGGCGATCGTCACCGCCCACAGCGTGGGCGTGCCGACCGACGACAGCTCGGCGGCGGACAGGTATGACAGTTCGGACATGGGGCCTCCTCGAACACCGTGGCATGTTCGAGGTCTCCTTCACCCACGGTTTCGTGGGCAACCACCCGAGGCTCGCCCTCGGGGGGTTCGCCGTACTGACCGGAATGGTTCGTGGGAAGTACTCCCCTCGTGGGGACAAGGCTAGGCCAACCCGGGGCCGGACGCCAAGTCACGCCACGGATGATTGCCCTGGTCAACCGCTGTGCGGGCGGCCGGGCCGTGGCGTCGCGGGTCCCGGCCCCCTAGGGTGACGCGGGTGACCAACCAGGGACCGCTGACCGGCGTACGGGTGATCGAGCTGGCCGGGATCGGCCCGGGCCCGTTCGCCGCCATGATGCTCGCCGACCTCGGCGCGGACGTGGTGCGCGTCGACCGGGTCGGTGGGGGCGGCTTCGGGGCCTTCCCCGGTGACCTGCTCAACCGCAACCGCCGCTCGGTGGCGGTGGACCTGAAGCAGCCGGCCGGACGGGAGCTGGTGCGCGGCCTGGTCGCCGGGGCGGACGCGCTGGTCGAGGGTTTCCGGCCGGGGGTGACCGAACGCCTCGGCCTCGGCCCGGCGGACTGCCTCGCCGCCAACCCGCGCCTGGTCTACGGACGGATGACCGGCTGGGGGCAGGACGGTCCGCTCGCCTCCACCGCCGGCCACGACATCGACTACCTGGCGTTGACCGGCGCGCTGCACGGCGTGGGCCGGGCCGGGGAGCCGCCGGTGCCGCCGATGAACCTGCTCGGCGACTTCGGCGGCGGCGGCATGATGCTGGCCCTCGGCATGGTCGCGGCGCTGTACGCCGTCCGCGGCGGCGCGCCCGGCCAGGTGGTCGACGCGGCCATCGTGGACGGCGTGTCGGTGCTCGCCACCCAGATCCACGCGCTGCGCGGGCTCGGCCTCTGGCAGGACCGGCGCGGGGTGAACCTGCTCGACGGCGGCGCGCCCTTCTACGACACCTACGAGTGCGCCGACGGCCGGTACATGGCGGTGGGCGCGCTGGAACCGCAGTTCTACGCCGAACTGGTGCGGCTCACCGGGTTCCCGCTCGACGGCGACGACGCTCCCGACCGCGACGACCCGGCGACCTGGCCGGCGCTGCGCGCGGCGTGGGCGCGGCTGTTCCGCACGCGTACCCGGGACGAGTGGGCGGCGCTGCTGGACGGCACGGACGCCTGCGTGGCGCCGGTGCTCGACTGGGCGGAGGCCCCGCGGCACCCGCACCTGGCGGCCCGCGAGGTGTTCGTCGCGCCGGACGGGGTCACCCAGCCGGCCCCCGCGCCGCGTTTCTCGGGCACGCCCACGTCGGTCCGCCGGCCCCCGCCCGCGCCGGGCGAGCACACCGACGAGGTGCTCGCCGAGGCGGGCCTGGACGCCGACCGGATCGCGGCGCTGCGCGCCGCCGGCACGGTCGGCTGACGCGTCCGGGGCCGACGCCGGCTCAGCGGCGACGGGTGGCGGCGGGCGCGAGGGCCGGCTCCACCATGTCCCGGTAGTCCCGGGGCAGCTGCACCACCACGTCCTGGAACTCGCCGCTGCTGATCGCCTCGCGCAGCGTGGCGAACACGGCCCCCACCGCGGTGCGCGCGGTGTTCTCGTCGCAGTCGGCCCGGCGGGCCACCCGGGCGACGAACTCGGCCGCGCCGAACCGCTCGGCCGCCTCGGTACGCGGGTGCGGGCTGAGCAGCCCCCACAGCGGTTTGGGCAGCTGCGCGGCCAGGTCCAGCACCTCGCCGCCGGTCAACCGCTCGGCCAGCGTCTCCAGGGTGGCCCGGGTCAACGTCGCCGCCCGGTCCTCGGCGGTGCCGGTGAGCCGGGCGACCCGGCCCACGAAGGTCAGGTAGTGCATCGGTGGTACCCCCTTCGGTGCGCCCCCGCGGCTACCCGTCCCGGCCCGGCGGAAACAGGCGTCGTCGGGGGCGTGACCCGGCGCGCGGCGGGTATCCGCCGCCCGGTCGTGACCCCAACTACTGGCGCGAGGAGCCCGACTGATGGCGAGTTACACGGATGTCCTGGAGTACCTGTCCGCGCTGGACTACCCGGCCGGGAAGGACGACGTCATCCGCGAGGCGGAACGGGAGGGCGCGCCGCCGGACGTGTTGCGGGCGCTGCGCGCGCTGCCCCCGGTGGACTACGCCAACGGCACCGAGGTGGCCCGCTCGGCCGGCATCGACGCCGCTCCCGAGGTGAGCCCGTCGCAGCGCGCGGCGCAGGCCCGGGACCGCCACCCGCGGGTCTCGCAGCACCTGCGCGGCATCTGACCGCTGCGGTGCCGCGCCACCCGGCGGCCCGGGCCCGGGGGCACGTGCCGGCCGCGCTCCAGCTCGCCGTGATGGGGCTGGTCGGCGTCGCCTCCGGCACCGCCGCCGGGGTGCTCGTCCGGCCGGTGCTGGCGCCACTCGTGGGCTGGGACGCCGCCGCCCTGGCCTGGCTGGCGTTGGAGTGGACCCGGCTGTCCCGGTTGGACGCCGCCCGGACCGCGCGGCTGGCCAAGCTGGAGGACCCCGGCCGGGCGATGCGCGACGCGCTGCTGCTGGCCGCGTGCCTGGGCAGCCTGCTCGCGATGGGCATGGTGTTCACCACGGCCGGCCAGGTGCCGCCCGGGCTGGCCCGGGCCGTGTACGCCGGCCTCGGCGTGCTCAGCGTGGTGCTCTCCTGGTTCGTCGTGCACACCGTCTTCACCACCCGGTACGCGCGGCTCTACTACGGCGGCGAGCCGGGCGGGATCGACTTCCACCAGGACGAGCCGCCCGACTTCACCGACTTCGCCTACGTGGCGTTCACGGTGGGGACGACGTTCCAGGTGTCCGACACGGACGTGAGCGACCGCGACGTCCGCCGGACCGTGCTGCGCCAGACGTTGCTGTCGTACCTGTTCGGCGCGGTCATCGTCGCCGCGACGGTGAACCTGTTGGCAACTCTGGCCCGATAGGGCGCCCGTCGACAGGCGGGCGCCCCGGGCCACGAACCGCGACCTGGGGCGCCTCGCAACACCTGTCCCTGGCGGTTCACGCCCGAACCGGGTCGCGACCACCAGGCGGTGGATGTTCGCCCGAACCGGGCGGGCATCGCTGCCACGATCATCATACGATGCGACATCAGCCGAACGGGTGAGAATCGCGGAAGTGTGTCCGGGCGCACGTGCGCGCTCAGCCGGTGACCTCCGCGTAGCGCCGTTCCAGATCCACCCGGGCCAGCGCCCCGACCAGCCAGGACAGCCGTTCCGACTCGCCGCCGCCGGCCAGCCCGGCGAGGTCGGCGGCGGAGCGGCCCAGCCCCAGCCGCCGGGCCGCGGCGAGGGCCCGACGGTCGGCGACCGGGGCCGCCTCCCGCCACAGCGCCTGCGCCTCGCGCAGGAACAGGTCGGCCACCTCGTCGTCCACGCCGGGCAGCGCGGTCAGCAGGCGTCGCTCCCCGGCCGGGTCCTGGTGGGCGGTGGTCCGCAGCCGGCGCAGGTCGCCCCGGTACGTCTCGACCAGGGTGCGGGCCAGGTCGCCGAGGGTGTCGGCGAGCGTGCGCAGGTCGCCGCGCAGCCCGGCCTCGCCCAGCACGCGGACCCGGTCGGCGTGCCGGGAGCGGGCCATCCGCGCGGCGCTGTCCCAGCCGGCGTCGCGCAACGCCGTCGCCGCGTCGACCGCCCGGTGGAAGTCGCCCCGGCGGGCGAGCAGCACGGCCAGGTAGAGCACCTGGAACAGCTGGGACGGGTTGTTCGTCACCCGGAACCCGTACCGTTCGGCGAAGCCGCGCCCGTCCCCGGCGAGCCGGCGGACCAGTCGCTTCTTCTCCTCGACGCTGCGGGTGGCAGTGGTTGTCGGCATGCCGCGGACTACCCCGGCGCGGACGCGCCATTCAGCCGTGCAGGCCGCCGCTGCGGTCGCGGGCCTTGAGCCGGGTGGTGGGCAGCGCCGGGGCGGGCAGCGGCGGCGCGGGGTCGTCGGCGACCGTGCCGAACCGGCGACCGGCCATCCAGTCCTCGCGGGCGGCGGCCACCTCGTCGTGCGACCGGCCGACGAAGTTCCACCACATCACCAGCGGTTCGTCGAACGGGGCGCCGCCGAGCAGCAGCAGCCGGCTGCCCGGGACCCCGGTCAGCGACAGCGACGTCCGGCCGGCGCCGAGGTAGAGCAGCGCGCCGGGGGCGACGGTCACGCCGTCGGACTCGGCCGAGCCGGACATGGCCAGCAGCCCGTACTCGAAGTCGGGGCGCAGCGGCAGCGTGGCCGGCGCCTCGCCCCGGACCTCGATCTGCGTGCCGACCAGCGGGGTGTACGTCACCGCCGGCGAGCGTTCCCCGCCGAACTCCCCGACCAGCAGGGTGAGGTCGAGGTCGCCGTCGCGCCACCGGGGTAGCTCGGCGTGGTGGTCGAAGTCCGGGTCGCCGGCCCGGGCCGGGTCGGGCAGCGCTACCCACAGCTGCACGCCGTGCATCAGCGGCGGGTGGACCAGCGGGGAGCGTTCCGAGTGGGCGATGCCCCGCCCGGAGGTCATCACGTTGAGCTGCCCCGGGCGGATCGGCTGCACGTTGCCGAGGCTGTCCCGGTGCAGGATCTCCCCGTCGAGCAGCCAGGTGACGGTCTGCAGGCCGGTGTGCGGGTGCGGCGGCACCTCCATGCCGGGCCGCTCGGCCACGTCGTCCGGGCCGAAGTGGTCGACGAAGCACCACGCGCCGACCATCCGCCGCTGCCGCTGCGGCAGCAGCCGGCGCACGGTGGTGTAGCGGCCGAGCGGGACGTCGTGCCCGGGCAGCAGCACGCTGCCCGGGTCGGTGGCGCCGACGCCCGGGGGGAGCGTCTGCGCCGGCAGGGATTCGGTACGGTCCACCGCCCGACTCTACGCTCGGTCCGCGGTCACGCTCACCGCGTTCGCGCCGGCGACCAGGTCGAGGTAGAGCCGGTCGGCCGCCCGGTCCCAGCCGGGCGAGCTGATCAGCTCACCGGCGGCGATGCCGGCGCGACGCTCGTCGTACAGCGCCAGCGAACCGGCGCCGGCGGCGACCCGCACCCGGGCCGGCGGCCCGCCGGGCACGGCGACGGTCAGCTCGCTGACGCCGCCGGTCATCCGGACGGTGAGCGCGCCGTCGAGCGGCGGCAACGACAGCCGGGTACGCGCGGCGCCGCCGATCAGCTCGATCCCGGCCAGCCGGGCCGCGCCCAGGTCGAGCCGCTGCTCGCTGACGCCACCGACGAGCCGCAGCCGCCAGGTCACCCGGGAGTTGAGCACCACCTCGACGGCGGAGGGACCGGACCGGCCGTTCTCCTCGATCCGCAGCCGGACCCGGTCACCGGTCAGCTGCGGGCGCGGGGTCACCCCGGCGTCGTCCGGCGCGCCGATCCGGTAGAGGTCGTCGCCGAGGTCGGCGGCCCGCAGGGTGAAGCTGGTCAGGCCGTCGACCAGCTCGAAGTCCGCCTGCCGGCGGTCCCCGCGCGGCGCGGTGAGCGTCTCGGCGGCGGCGACCTCGGCGCCGCCCACCCCGCCGGAGCCACCGGCGTCCGTGACCGGCGACGTGGGCCCGCCGGAGAAGACCGTGCCGAGCCGGGCCGGGTTGGCGAGGGTGACCGCGATCGCCGCCACGCCGAGCACCACGACCAGCACGGCGGCGGCCACCAGGGCCCGGGCGGTGCGCGACCAGCGGGGCCCGCTCAGGTCAGGGTCGTCCCCGGATGCCGTCATGGTCGTCCCCTCTCGCCGGTCCCCACTGGCTCATACGTCTCCGTTTCCGCTCCGGTTCATTCCCGCCGGTGCCGCCGGAGCCGCCTCGCCGAGGCGGGCGTGCACCTTGGCGACACACGCGGCCAGCGCCGCGTGCGCGTCCAACCCCAGGCTCTCGATGGCCACCAGGGCGGTGAACGCCACGTCGGCCAGTTCCGCGGCGACCTCCTCGCGGGTGTGCGTCACGCCCTTGCGCGGGTTCTGCCCGAGGACCCCGATCCAGGCCGCGGCCACCTCGCCGGCCTCCTCGCCGATCTTCAGGATGCGGCAGGTCAGTTCCGTGTCGCCGGTGCCGTTGGCGGCGTCCAGCCAGGCGCGGGCGTCCCGCGCCGAGGTCCAGATCATGTCGTCCACCCGGCCCAGTGAACCGGACGACGGTGACGATCCGTATCCGGGGGCGGTGCGGGCAACGGTGCCGGCACCGGGAGGCGGAAGGACGTGTCCGTGATGCCGGAGACCGTCGAGACGGTGTTCGCCAAGGTGGTCGCGCGGAACCCGGGCGAGCCCGAGTTCCACCAGGCGGTGCGGGAGGTGCTGGAGAGCATCGGACCGGCCCTGGCCCGGCACCCCGCGTACGCCGAGCTGGTCGAGCGCATCTGCGAGCCGGAGCGGCAGGTCATCTTCCGGGTGCCGTGGGAGGACGACCACGGCCGGGTCCGGGTGAACCGTGGCTTCCGGGTGGAGTTCAACAGCGCGCTGGGCCCGTTCAAGGGCGGGCTGCGCTTCCACCCGTCGGTCTACCTGGGGATCGTGAAGTTCCTCGGCTTCGAGCAGATCTTCAAGAACGCGCTGACCGGCCTACCGATCGGTGGCGGCAAGGGTGGTGCCGACTTCGACCCGAAGGGCCGCTCCGACCGGGAGGTGATGCGGTTCTGCCAGAGCTTCATGACGGAGCTGTACCGGCACATCGGCCCGCAGACCGACGTGCCGGCCGGGGACATCGGGGTGGGCGGACGGGAGATCGGCTACCTGTTCGGGCAGTACAAGCGGATCACCAACCGGTACGAGGCCGGCGTGCTCACCGGCAAGGGCCTGACGTACGGGGGCGCGCAGGTGCGGCGCGAGGCCACCGGCTACGGGGCGGTCTTCTTCGCCGAGGAGATGCTCCGGCAGACCGGGGACAGCCTGGACGGCAAGCGGGTGGTGGTGTCCGGGTCCGGCAACGTGGCCATCTACGCGATCGAGAAGGTCCACCAGCTGGGCGGCACGGTGGTGGCCTGTTCGGACTCCGACGGCTACGTGTTGGACGAGAAGGGCATCGACCTGGCGCTGCTGCGCGAGGTGAAGGAGGAGCGCCGGACCCGGCTGGACGACTACGTGCGGCAGGTGCCGCACGCGGTGGCGGTCGCCGGCCGCAGCGTCTGGGAGGTGCCGTGCGACCTGGCGTTGCCGTGCGCCACCCAGAACGAGATCGGCGGCGCGGAGGCGGCGGCGCTGGTGGCCGGCGGTTGCGTCGCCGTGGTGGAGGGCGCGAACATGCCGACCACGCCGGAGGCGGTGCGGATCCTCGGCCGGGCCGGGGTGCGGTTCGCCCCGGGAAGGCGGCGAACGCGGGCGGGGTGGCGGTGAGCGCGTTGGAGATGCAGCAGAACGCCAGCCGGGACGCGTGGACGTTCGACCGGTCGGAGCAGCGGTTGCGAGAGATCATGCGGGACGTGCACGAGCGGTGCTGGGCGACCGCGGAGGAGTACGGGCTGCCGGGCGACTACGTGGCCGGCGCGAACATCAACGGGTTCCGGCGGGTGGCCGAGGCGATGCTGGCGCACGGCGTGGTCTGACCGGCCACCGTGGACCGACCGGGCGGTGGGTGCTGACCGCCCGGTCAGTCAGCGATTGACAGTCCTCGACCCCCCGGCCTAGGTTCAGGTCGCTACCGGCCGGTAGGCATCCGTCCCGCCCGCCGTCCCGCGTACCGGGGCGGCACCCGTCCCCGGGGAGCAGCGATGCAGACCTCACCCACCCGCCTGCGCCGCCGGCTGCTCGCCGTCGGCGCCGCCGTCGTGCTCGCCCTCGGCCTGGCCGGCGCGGCTCCCGCCGCCGCCACCGGCCGCGACGACGGCACCGGCCCGCTGCCCGGTTACACCATCGTCAACCCGCCGCTGCCGCCACTGGTCGTCGACGGGGCCGCCACCACCGTCCGGCAGGGCGTGCACGCCCACGCCGGCTACATCGTGGAGGTCCCGGCGCGGTGGAACGGCGACCTGGTGATGTGGGCGCACGGCTACCGCGGCCAGGGCACCGAACTCTCCCCCGAGCCGCCCGCGTTCGACCTGCGGCAGCGCCTGCTGTCCCAGGGATACGCGTGGGCGTCGTCGTCCTACGACCGCAACGGCTACGACATCCGCTCCGGGGTGCGCGGCACCCGGGCCCTCGCGGACCTGTTCGCCCGCACCGTGCGCCGGCCGCACCGGGTGCTCATCGCCGGGGTCAGCATGGGCGGGCACATCATCGGCCGGTCCCTGGAGCAGTACCCCGGCTACTACGCCGGCGCGCTGCCGATGTGCGGGGTGCTCGGCGACCAGGAGCTGTTCGACTACTTCCTCGACTACAACCTGGTCGCGCAGGCGCTGGCCGGGGTGCGGGCCTACCCGACCCCGGCCGACTACCTGACCAACGCGGTGCCCCGGATCCAGGTGGCGCTCGGGCTGGCCGGCCTGACCCCCACCGGCCCGGACACCACCAACGCGCTCGGCAAGCAGCTGCGCGCGGTCACCGTGGCCCGCTCCGGCGGGCCGAGGCCGGGTGCCGACGCCGCGTTCGCGGTGTGGAAGGACTTCCTCTTCGGCATCGCCACCACCGACGGCGGCGACTCCCCCGCGCAGCGGCCCGGACAGCTCGCCACGAACCTGTTCACCCGCTACACGCCGAACCAGCCGGTGAACCTCAACGCCACCGTGCAGCGGGTCGCCCCGGAGAACCTGCGCCAGCGGCTCTCCCCCGGCCTGACCGAGGTGCCCCGGATCGCCGGCCGGCCCACCGTGCCGGTGCTGAGCCTGCACGACCTGGGTGACCTGTTCGTGCCGTTCAGCATGGAGCAGGCGTACGCCCGGGACGTGGCGTGGCACGGCCGGTCCCGGCTGCTGGTGCAGCGGGCGGTCCGGGCCGCGCAGCACTGCGAGTTCAGCCCCGCCGAGGCCGGCGCCGCCTGGGACGACCTGACCCGCTGGGTACGCACCGGCAAGCGCCCGGCCGGCGACGCGGTCACCGACCCCCGGGCGGTGGCGGCGCCGGACTTCGGCTGCCGGTTCAGCGACCCGGCCGCCTGGGCCGCCGGCGCCGGCACCCGCCGCCTCTACCCGGCGTGCCCCTAGTCCTCCTCCGGCGCGTACCAGCCGCCCCGGTAGACGGTGCCCGGCCGGGGCGGCGCGTCCGCCTCGGCCGCGGCCCGACGGGACCGGCGCACCCGGCTGACCACGAACCAGCCGACGCCGGCCACCACGGCGAGGATGACCACGTTCTGCAACGTGCCGACGTACGCCTCGACCACGTGCCAGTTCTCGCCGAGCAGGTAGCCGGCGAGCACGAACGCAGTGTTCCAGATCAGGCTGCCCAGCGCGGTGAAGAGGAGGAAGACCGGCACCGGCATCCGTTCCACACCGGCCGGTACGGAGATCAGACTGCGGAAGATCGGAATCATCCGGCCGAAGAACACGGCCTTGACGCCGTGGCGCAGGAACCACGCCTCGGTGCGGTCCACGTCGTCGAGTTTGATCAGCGGAAGCCGCGCGGCCAGCGCGCGCATCCGGTCCCGCCCGAGCGCCGCACCGACGTAGTAGAGCGCCAGCGCGCCCAGCACCGACCCGAGCGTGGTCCACGCGATCGCGCCGAGCAGGCTCATCCGGCCCTGGCTGGCGGTGAAGCCGGCCAGCGGCAGGATGACCTCGCTGGGGATGGGCGGGAACAGGTTCTCCAGGGCCACCGCGAGCCCGGCCCCGGGGCCTCCGAGCCGTTCCACCAGGCCGGTGACCCAGCCGACGGGTCCTTCGCCGGCCGGCTCCGCGGCCCGCGCGGCACTCACCCGGGGGCCGGCGAGGAGCTGTGCGTTTCCGATCATCAGACCACGTTACGGGGCGACGCGGCCGTCGACCACGCAAAGCGGCGCCGGTTACGGTGTGCCCATGCCCAGGCCGCTGCGGGTCGCCGTCGCCCAACCGCTCACCCGGTCGCACGACGTCGCGGGCAACGCCGAACGGCACGCCGCCGTGGTCCGGTCCGCCGGGGCGCGGGTGGTGGTCTTCCCCGAGCTGTCCCTGACCGGGTACGAACTGGCGGCCGCGCCGGTGGACCCCGCCGACCCCCGTCTCGCTCCGCTGCGCGCGGCCTGCGCGGCGACCGGGACGCTGGCGCTGGCCGGCGCGCCGGTGGCCGGGCCGCACATCGGGGTGCTCGCGGTCGACGGCGACGGCGTGCGGGTGGCGTACCGGAAGATGTGGCTGGGTGGCGCGGAGCCGCAGCGGTTCCGGCCGGGCCGCCGGCCGGCGTTGCTCGACGTCGACGGCTGGCGGCTGGGCCTGGCGGTCTGCAAGGACACCGGGGTGCCGGAGCACGCGGCGGCGACCGTGGCCGCCGGCGCGGACGCCTACCTGGCCGGGGTGCTGGAGTCGGCCGACGACACGGCGGTCCCCGAGGAGCGCGCCGTGGGCGTCGCCGCCGCGCACGGGGTGTGGGTGGCGACGGCCAGCTTCGCCGGCTCGACCGGCGGTGGCTACCCGCGGGCGGCGGGCGGTTCGGGCATCTGGTCGCCGGCGGGCGTCGCGGTGGCCCGGGCCGGCGCCGACGTCGGCGAGGTCGTCGCAGCGACGATGCTCCGGGCGCCTCAGCCCTCGACGGCGCCGCCGCCGCGCAGCCGCTCGTAGCCGTCGAGCAGCTTGCGTAACGCGGCGGCGGTGGTGCCGTCGAGCTTGTCGTCGTCGGCCGCATCCTCGATCTTGTCGCGCAGGTCGTCGACCCGCCTGGCCCGGTCCCTGGGCTTGCCCCGGTCCAGCTCCGCGACCTTCTTGCGCAGCTCGTCGGCGGTCTTGGGGGCGATCAGCCGGGCCGCCTCGGCCCGGTCGACCAACTGGACGAACCGGTCGGCGACCTGACGCAGCGTGACCGGTTCGGGCGCCACGGTGGACGGCGCGGCGCGCGACGGTGTCGGTCTCGGCGGGGAACTGGCCGCGCCGGTGGTGGGTGCGGCCGGCGCGGCGGCGGGCGGGGTGCCGGCACCGCCGTCGGCCAGCAGCGTGCCGACCAGCGCGAGCAGCAGCACCACCGCGCCCGCGACCAGCACCGCGAGGAGCCGGTTCGACGAGAGCGCGGGCCGGCCCGGCGCGGCGGCGGGCACCGGCGGGACCGCGCGGGCCGGCGTCGGGCGCCGCTCGACGAGCGTCGGCGGATGCGACGCCGGGGTCAGCGTGGGCAGGATCGCGGTCGGCGGGTCGACCGGGCGGCCCGCGCCGAGCCGGTCGGCGAGCAGCGCCGCGCCGGGCCGCCGGGCCGGGTCCACGGACAGGCAGGCCAGGACCAGGTCGGCGAGGTCGGCGGGCAGGCCGGGCACGCGTAGCGGGGGCACCGGCGGCCGGTTGGCGCGCAGGTCGACGACGTCGTCCCAGGTCTGCACCGGCAGCGGGGCCCGGCCGGTGAGCGCGCGGTAGAGCAACGCGCCGAGCGCGTAGACGTCACCGGCCGGGTTCGCCGGGCCCGGGTCGAGCCGTTCCGGGGCGAAGTAGGCAGGGGTGCCCATCAACAGCTCACCGGTCTGCCCGACCGCCTGCGGGCCGGCCGGCGCGGCGATGCCGAAGTCGAGCACCTTCGCGCCGGTCTCGGTGAGCATCACGTTCGCCGGCTTGATGTCGCGGTGCACCACGCCGATCCGGTGGGCGGCGGCCAGCGCGGCGGCGACCTGCCCGGCCATCCGGACCGCGTCCGGCCAGGCCAGCGGCCCGCCGGCCAGCCGGTCGGCCAGGGTCCGCCCGTCCACCAGTTCCATGACCAGGTACGGCACCACGGCGCCGTCGGGCAGGGCCGCCTCGCCGTAGTCGTACACCTGGGTCACGTGCGGGTGGGTGAGCCGCGCCGCAGCGCGGGCCTCGCGTTGGATGGTGGCGCGCCACTGCGGGTCGGCGGCGAGCCGGCCGGCGAGGGCCTTGACCGCGACGGGGCGGTGCAGGACCTCGTCGTCGGCGCGCCACACCTCGGACATCCCGCCGAGGCCGATGCGCTCGCGCAGGACGTACCGGTCGTGCAGCCGCAGGCTGGGCGTGAACGGCGACATGATGTCCCAGTCTGCCTGCCCGGCCCGCGTGTGCGCCAACCGGCCGTGGTCAGGGTTTGCGGGCCACCCCGCCGTACATGCTCACGTCGGCCACCGAGGGGCGCGGCTCGGGCTCGTCGTCGGCACGCCACTCGGCCACCGAGCAGACACCCGGCTCGATCAGCTCCAGCCCGTCGAAGAACCGGACGACCTCGTCCCGGGCGCGCAGGTTGATCACGCCGTGCGGGCCGCCGCCACGGGCCGCCGCCTTCGCCTCCTCGGCCACCGCCGGCGGCAGGTAGTCGTGGGTGGCGTGGGAGGCGGCCAGATAGCTGCCGGCCGGCAGCGCGTCCAGCAGCCGGGTGACGGTGGTGTAGGGGTCGTCCCCGTCGGGCACGAAGTGCAGCACCGCCACCAGCATCAACGCCACCGGCTGGGACAGGTCGAGGGTGCGGCGCAGGTCGGGGTGGGCGAGGATCCGCTCCGGGTCGCGCAGGTCCGCGTCGAGGTAGGCGGTCGCGCCCTCGGTCGAGCTGGTGAGCAGCGCGCGGGCGTGGGCCAGCACGATCGGGTCGTTGTCGACGTAGACCACCCGGGCGCGCGGGTCGATCGACTGCGCCACCTCGTGGGTGTTGTCGGCGGTGGGGATGCCGGTGCCGATGTCGAGGAACTGGCGGATCCCCGCCTCGCCGGCCAGGTGGCGCACGGCACGCCGCAGGAACCGGCGGTTCTCCACCGCGCTGAGCCGGATGGTCGGGAAGCGGGCGGCCATCGCGTCACCGGACTCGCGGTCGGCCTGGAAGTTGTCCTTGCCGCCCAGCCAGTAGTTGTAGCGTCGGGCCGGGTGCGCCACGGAGGTGTCGATCCGGTCGCCCGGGTGGCCCGGTTCGGTCGCCGTCCCGGATGCTTCGCTGGTCAAGGCCGCCTCCACGATTCGCGCGCCACCGCCGCCGGACGACGTCCGTCCACAATCGTCGGTACCCGGGTCATGCTAGCGCCCGGCGCCGCGACGGTCAGGCCCGGTACAGCTCGTCGCGCAGGCGGGTGAGCAGCTCGGCGGTGCGCTCCGGCGGCGCGGCCTCGACGCACAGCCGCTCCATCGCCTCGGCGTAGAAGTCGAGGTCGTCGCGCTTGTCCAGGTAGATCGCGCTGGTCAACTGCTCGATGTAGACGATGTCGGGCAGGTCCTGGTCGCCGAAGCGCAGGATGCTGAACGCGCCGCTGGCCGCGGCGTGGCCGCCGGCCGAGAACGGGACGATCTGCAGCCGCACGTGCGGCGAGGCGGTGGCCGCGATCAACGCGTCCAGCTGTTCGCGCATCACCGCGGCGCCGCCGATCGGGCGTCGCAGCGCGGCCTCGTCGAGCACCGCCCACAGCTGCGGCGGGTCGCTGCGCCGCAGCAGCTCCTGACGCTCCATCCGCAGGTCGACGCGGCGGTCCAGCTCCGCCGGCGACGCGCCGCGGTGCCCGAGCAGGATCACCTCCCGGGCGTACGCGGCGGTCTGCAACAGGCCGGGCACGAACTGCACCTCGTACGTGCGGATCATCGCCGCCGCCGCCTCCAGCCCGAGATAGGACTGGAACCAGGCGGGCAGCACGTCGCCGTAGCGGTGCCACCAGCCCGGACTGTTCGCGTCGCGGGCCAGCTTGAGCAGCGCGGCGCGCTCGTCGGGAGCGGTGACCCCGTAGAGCGTGAGCAGGTCGGCGACGTCGCGCTCCTTGAAGCCGACCCGGCCCAGCTCCATCCGGCTGATCTTCGACTCGGAGGAGCGGATCTCCCAGCCGGCGCTCTCCCGGCTGACCCCGGCGCCTTCCCGCAGCCGGCGCAACTGCGCCCCGAGCAGCATGCGCAGCACGGTCGGACCGCTGGTCGGACCACCCTCGACGGGCACCGTCGCCACCTGACCGCCCTCGCATCCCGACTGCCCCGACCGGGCGCCCTCCCGGCCGACGAGTAAGCATGCCATGAACCGACAGTGAGGTGAACTCCTCCGGACGGACGAGTTAGTCCCGTGGACGGGACGGGCGGATCAGGTGGTCGAAGTCGCCGTCCCGAGCGCCCAGCACGAACGCCGCGATCTCGTCCACCGTGTAGATGAGCGCCGGCCCCTCCGGGTGGCGGGAGTTGCGCACCGCGATGCCGGTGCCGCCGGGCAGCTCGGCCAACTCGACGCAGTTGCCGCTGGGGTTGCTGCGGCGGCTCTTCAACCAGCTCACGGGGGGCAGTTCGGTCACGGGCACGCCGTTCGGCGGTTGTTGCATGGGCGTCCTTCGGGAAGCGCCAGCCGAGGCCGCGGGGAGGAGCGTCTGTCGACTGAGGAGTGAGATGCACGTGCATCTGCTATTGCATCTGCAATGGACAGCGAGCATGATAACCGAACGTACGGTGTGCCGGGTCGCTCACGTTCGGTGACCCGAACCCGGCCCCCGGATGCCGCCCGCGCGGCCGGGGACTGCGGTGAGGAGGGTGCGTGCCGGATCCGATGACCGTCGCCTCCGGCATCTCCGCCGCGGGCGCGCTGGTGTCCGCGTGGCAGCTACGCCGCCGGGCGGTCCGCGCCGAGGCCGAGATCCAGCTGCTCCAGGCCGAGCTGGCCGCCGAGCGGCACGCCGCCAGCCATGACCCGCTGACCGGCCTGCCCAACCGCCGCGCGTTCTTCCGGTTGGCCGCCGCCCTGCTCACCGACCCCAGCGGCCAGCCACTGGTCGCGGTGGTGCTCGACCTCGACGACTTCAAGCAGGTCAACGACCGCTACGGGCACGCCGCCGGCGACCAGGTCCTGGTCAGCGTGGCGCAGCGGCTGGCCGCGTTCGCCGGCAACAACCTGGTGGCCCGGCTCGGCGGCGACGAGTTCGCCGGCCTGCTGGTCAGCCCGGCGCACGACCGGCGCTGGATCGAGCACGCGACCCGCCGGCTCTGCGAGGCGCTCGCCGCGCCGATCCCGCTGGGCGGACGCAGCATCCGGGTCACCGCCTCGGTCGGGCTCGCCCCGGTGCACGGCCCCGCCCAGCTCACCGACGCGCTCTGCCGCGCCGACGCGGCCATGTACGAGGCGAAGACGCTCGGCGCCGGCCGCCCCACCCGTCAGCTCGTCGCCGAGTGCTGACCGCGTGCCGGGCCCGGCGCGGGTTCGCTCAGCGCCAGCCGTAGCCCGCGCGCAGCGCCTGGCCGATCCGGTCGAACCGCGGCCGGTCCAGCACCGCGCCCTCCCGGCGGATGCTGTCCTCGCGCATGGTGAGCACCCGGTCCAGCCGGACCCAGCTGGGTCGCCGGTCCCGGTCCCACTCCCCGGGCCGAGCGACAGCCAGTGCCGCTGCCCGTCCCGGTCGCCCTGGCTGGACAGCATCAGCCCGAAGAGCGTGCGGCTGTGCCGGCCCACCACCAGCACCGGGCGGTCCTTGCCCTGGCGCGGGTCGTCCTCGTAGGGCACCCAGGTCCAGACGATCTCCCCCGGGTCCGCCTGTCCGTCCGGCTCCGGCGCGTACGACAGCTCGCGGCGCTGCAACGCGCTGACCTGGCGGCGGCGCGCGACCTGGGCCGGGACGTGCCCGCCCGGGCGGGTGGGCGCGGCGGCGCCCCCGGTGATCCGGCCGAGCCGGGACGCCACGTTCCTCAACAGACCTGCCACGGCGGGCAGCCTATCCCGTCGCCGCCGGGAGGGAATCCGGTGGCGGCCGGGCCACCGGGTTCGCCACCATGCCCCGGTGACCGTTCCCCGCCACCAGATCCGGGCGGCCTTCACCGCCGACACCGTGACCGTCTACCAGGCGTACCCGCCGGAGATCGCCGACGCGGCGCTGGCCGCCGGGCGGTTCGTGCCGCCGTTCAAGCGGGAGCGGATGACCTGGATCAAGCCGTCGTTCCGCTGGATGATGTACCGCTGCGGCTGGGCGCTCAAGCCCGGGCAGGAGCGGGTGCTCGCGGTGGAGATCAGCCGGGCCGGCTTCGAGTGGGCGCTCGGGCACGCCTGCCTGAGCGCCCACGACCCACGGCTGCATCCGGACTCCGACGCCTGGCGGCGGCAGCTGCGCACCAGCCCGGTGCGGGTGCAGTGGGACCCGGAACGCTCGCTGCGGCTGGCCCCGCTGCCGTACCGGTCGGTGCAGGTGGGCCTCTCCGGCGAGGCGGTGCACCGGTACGTCGACGAGTGGCTCGTCGGGCTGACCGACGTCACCGCGCTGGCCCGGTCCGTCCACGAGCGGCTCACCGAGGGTGACGAGCCCGGGGCGGCGACGCTGTTGCCGGTGGAACTGCCGTACCCGTTGCCGCCCGAGGTCGCCGGGGTGATCGACGCCGGCTGACCGGTCGGCCGGCGTGTCGGATGACCGTCACGCGGCGTACGTGCTCCGCGCCTCCTCCGACCGCGACGATGGGGACGGCGGAAGGAGGGCGGTCGTGTTCGCGCAGATGCTGCTCACGAAGCTGGCCGAGGAGTTGCTGAAGCTGCTCGTCGAGTGGCTGGCCCCGAAGGTGCTGCGATCGGTGCCGCACCTGGCCCCGCCGGACTGCCCGCGCTGCGGCGGGTACGGCGTGGCCCGATGGGCGCCCCGGTGGGCGACGACGGTGTTCGTGCTCTCCGTGCTCACCTTCGCGTGGGGGTTCACCGCGACGGTGCTGGGCCTGCCGGTGGTCGTCCTCGTCGCGGCGGTCGGGGTGCGTACCGCGTGGCACGGGGACCTGGTGGCGGCGCTGCCCGGCCTGCTCGCGCCGCTGGGCCTGGTGGGGTCGGGCGCGGTGACGGTCGCCGGCGCCGCCGGGATGGCCTGGTACCACAGCTTCCCGCCCCGGCTGTGCCGGCGCTGTCACGGGCGGTGGCCCCGCCGGGACCGGGCGGAGTATCTGCGGATGGTGCGGTCGGTGGTGTTCGCCTGTCGGTGCGGCCAGCGGCTGCGCGCGCCGGGCACCCCGGCCGGCGTCCGGGTGCGCTGCCCCCGCTGCGGCACGGAGCGGCTGGCGCCGACCGTCGGCTGAGGCGAGCGGCGGGACCCTGCCTAGGCTGGGGGCGTGGAGTTGCCTCGCGATCTGCCACTGTTCGAGCGGACGGCGGTGCGGCTGGTGGTGCTCGACGCCGCCGACCGGCTGCTGCTGTTCCACACCCGCGACCCGGAGCACCCCGATCTGGGGGTCTGGTGGGAGCTGCCCGGCGGCGGGCTGGACCCGGGCGAGACGTACCGGGAGGCGGCGGTGCGCGAGCTGCGCGAGGAGACCGGCATCGTGGTCGCGCCGGGCGAGATCGGCGCGCCCACCTGGCGGCGGCGGGCCAGTTTCCGGCACCGGCAGCGGCGGCACCTGCAGGACGAGGTGGTGGTGCCGGTGCGGCTGCCCGGGCCCGGGCCGGACGTGGACGGGGCGCAGCGGATGGACTACGAGGTGGAGGACTACTTCGGGTTCCGGTGGTGGCCGGTGGCCGAGGTGCTCGCCGACCGGCCGCGCTGTTATCCGGGCCGGCTGCCCGAGCTGCTGGCGCCGTTCCTCGCCGGCGAGGAGATCGACGAGCCGTTCGAACTCTGGTCCTGAGCGGACGTGCCGGTGGGCCGGTCAGCGGGCAGAGTGGGGCGGGTGAACCCTCTCGACGCACCCCTGGCCCACTACGCCGAGCGGCTGCACGGCGCCGCCGGTGACACCCACCACGTCGCCTCCCCGCTGGGCGCCTGGCTGCTGCTGGCGCTGACCGGCCCGGCCGCCACCGGCGAGGCCCGGGCGGCGCTGGCCGACGCGCTCGGCGTCGACCCGGACGACGCCGCCGCCTCGGCCCGGGCGCTGCTCGCCGCGCCGCACCCGATGGTCGCCGCGGCCACCGCGCTCTGGGAACGCACGCCCGTCGACGAGTTGGCCGAGTGGCGCGCCGGCCTGCCCGACCACACCGAGCGCGGCGCGCTGCCCGACCAGGCCGCGTTGGACGCCTGGGCCCGGGAGCGCACCGGCGGGCTGGTCGAGCGCTTCCCGGTCGACGTCACCCCGGAGACCGTGCTGATCCTGGCCAACGCGCTGGCCACCCGGGTGTCCTGGGCCGACCCGTTCGAGGTGGCGCCGGCGGGGGAGCTGGGCGCGGGCAGCGCCTGGGCGGGCCGGCTGCGGCAGGTGCTGCGCACGTCGCCGTTCGGGCACCGCTGCTGGGTCTCGACCACCGCACGGGCCGGCGACGTGGCGGTGCACGTGGCCCCGGCACGCGCCGGCGACGACGGCGCCGGGATGCTGGTGGTGTCCGTGGCCGCCGCGCCGCAGGTGCCGGCCGCCGACGTGCTCGCCGCCGCCCGGGAGCTGGCCGTGGCCGCCGCCACCGTGCCGGACGGTCCGGTGCCGGGGCGCCGGTCGCTGTTCGACCTGCCGCTGGGCGAGACCCCGCTGTGGCGCCTGCGCGAGGAGCCGACCCGGACGTTCGCCCCGGACGGCCGGGAGGAGCGCGCCACCGCCGTGCTGCCCTGCTGGTCGGCGCGCAGCCGGCACGACCTCACGCCGGCCGGTTTCGGGTTCGACGCGGCGGCGCGGGCGCTGGGTGGGCTGCTCGGGTTGGCCGAGCCGCCGTTCGAGGCGGCACAGTCGACGGTGGCCCGGTTCGGCCGCTACGGCTTCGAGGCGGCCGCGGTGACCGCGTTCGGGATGGCGACCGGGCTGCCACCGGAGGGTGTCGCCCGGGTGGCCGACCTGCGTTTCGCCCATCCGTACGCGGTGGTCGCGGTCGCCACCGACGAGGCCGGCGGGCCGTGGCACGCCCTCCCGGTCTACTCCGCCTGGGTCACCGACCCGGACGACCTGCCCGCCGACGAGGCGGACTAGCGGGTCCGGGTGCTAGGTGCGCGGGCCCAGGAACAGGCCGCCGGTGGCGTCGATGACCTGACCGGTCACCCACCGCGCGGCGGCGGAGGCGAGGAACGCGACCACGTCGGCGACGTCGTCGGGCTCGCCCAGCCGGTCGAGCGCGGTCATTCCGGTGATCAGCTCGGTGAGGCCCGGCGTCTCGAAGACCGGGCCGTTGGTCGCGGTCCGGGTGGCGCCGGGCGCGACCGCGTTCACCGTGATGCCCCGGGCGCCGAGCTGGTTGGCCAGGGTCAGGGTCATCGTCTCGATCGCGCCCTTGGTCATGGCGAACGACGTCTGGGTGGCGTTCGCCATCCGGGTCGCCGCGGACGAGATCGTGATGATCCGGCCGCCGTCGCTCAGGAGGGGCAACGCCCGTTCGACGATGAAGTAGGGCGCCCGGACGTTGACCGCGAAGAGATGGTCGAAGGCCGCCCGGGTGGTGGCACCGAGCGGGCCGGCGGGTGGCGCCGCCGCGTTGTTGACGAGGATGTCGAGCGGTCGACCGGCCAAGCGGGCGCCGACGCCGGCGAACAGCGTCTCGACGTCTCCGTCCACGCCCAGTTCCGCGCCGACGGCGTACGCGGTGCCACCGGCCCGCACGATCCGCTCGACCGTCGCGGCCGCGCCGGCCTCGTCGGTGCCGAAGTGCGCGACGACCACCGCTCCCCGCGCGGCCAGTCGAACGGCGATCGCCTGCCCGATCCCGCGCGACGCGCCGGTCACCAGGGCCGTCCTGCCGGTCAGATCGCTCATGACGTGAGTCGCTCCCTAATTGTTAGTTACTAACAGGCTGATAGTGTCTATCACATGAATGGGCGGCGGACCACCCTCCGGGTGCAGCGACGGGCCGAGACGCAGCGCCTGATCCAGGCACACGCGGTGCGACTGTTCGCCGCGCGCGGGTACGACGACACGACCGTGAACGACGTCGCCGAGGCCGCCGGCGTGTCCGCGATGACGGTGTACCGGCACTTCCCCACCAAGGAGGACCTCGTCCTGGCCGACCGCAACGGCCCGCTGGTCGCCGAGCGGATCGCCGCGACGCCGGCCGGGCAGCCCCTCGTCCGCCGCATCGGCAACGCCCTGGTGGAGTCGGCCCGGTCGCTGACCGACGGCGACGACCGCTTCCTCCTCGCCCGCCTACGCCTGATGATCGCGACACCGGCTCTGCGCGCCCGGCACCTGGACAACCACTACGTGCTGCAACAGGCCATCGTGGACGGGCTCGGCGAGGAGGCCGCCGACCCGGACTCGGCGTTCCGCGCCGCCGCCGCGGCGAGCGCCTGCCTGGCCGTCATGCACACCGCGCTGGTGCGGTGGGCGGAGGAGGACGGCCGCGCCGACCTACCCGACCTGATCGCGACGGCACTGGCCGCCGCCTTCACCCTCCCCGACCCCGCCCGGCCCGACCCCCGGTGACCAAGGAGGTCGCGTCACCGGGACGGTCCGGGACCGACGCGAACTCCTTGATCACCGGCGCGGGGCCGGTCGACCCCGGGGCGGGGCCGGAGGGCTGGCCGGGTGGAGCCGGTGCGCGCCGCCGACGGTCCCGCGACCGGCGGCGCGCACCGGGTCCGGACCCGCGGGCGGCGCGGGTGGTCGGCGAACCGGCCGCGACGGAGAACCCGGGCCGGACCACACCTCGCGGGGTTGGACCGGCGCCCGGGACGTCACCTGGGAAGCAGAATAGGACTCGATTTCTCGACGGAAAGAGCATCGATCCGGGTCGAGCCGAAGGGGCGAGGGCCGGTGGACCGGGGGCGGAGGAGTTCGTCCGATCGTCCGTCTAGCGACCGGACCATTGACGGCGTAAGCGCCTACTCGCGAGTAATTTTCCAGTGAAAATACTTTCTGGCCGCGGAATCTTCGCCGCACGGCCTTTACCCGGTGGCTCGACCCGGGTCGCGGGGAGCCTGCTCAGACATCGTACGGCGGGCGCGGAATGGGGTCCACCATCGCGTCGAAGCCCCGGGGCAGCTGCGCGACGAGGTCCTGGAACTCGCCCACCGTGACCGTCTCCCGCAGCGTCGCGAGCACCGCGCGCGTGCCCACCTCGGCGACCGCCGGGTCCACCGCCGACCGCTCGGCGACCCGGTACAGGAACTCCACCGCCGCGCCGGTCGCGCCGGTCCCCTCGGGCGCCGCGAGATAGCCGCCGACGTCGTCCGGCAGCTGCGCGGCCAGGTCACCGGCCTCGTCGGCGGTGATCCGCTCGCCGAGGGTCTGCAGCACCGCCCGGGAGATCGTCGCGGCCTGGTCCGTGGACAACTCGGCCCGACGCGCCACCGCTTCGACGAACAGGGGAAACCGCACGCCACCCTCCCCCCTCGCGCCGCCGCCACGACCCCGTGCCGCCCCGCCGGCCCCGCCGACTACCCGGCACCCACCCCACCAAACGACCCCGCCCCGCCCCGCGATCTTGCACTGTGTGCCCCGACAAACGGGACCGATACCGCGTCTCGCGGGCACCAAGTGCAAGATCGCCGAAGCGGGGGCGGGGGCGGGGGTCAGCCGCCGATGGGGGCGCCGCGCCACTGCCAGGCGTGGCGGCGGGGGCGGGCGGGCAGGTCCAGGCGGCCCGTGCACCAGCGCAGCGCGGTCCACGGGTCGGTGTCGGCCAGGCCGGGCGCCACCTCCGGGAAGAGCCGCGCGACCACCCGCGCGCAGACCGGGCGCGGCGGGTCGACCGCGATGCCGAGTCCGGCCGCCACATCCTCGCCGTGCAGGAGCACCTCGGCCACGCCCATCGCGGCGAAACCGGCCGGATCGGCCTGCCCGCTGGGGTGGAACGCGCGCACGCCGGCCGGTGTCCCCCGCACGGCGAACGCGAGCAGCCCGGCCGCGCAGGTGACGCACTCGATCAGCTCGTCCGGCCCGGCGTCGGCCTCCACCACGGCGGCGAGCCGCACGAAACGGTCGGCCGGGCGGGAGACCACCTGGGCCGCGTACGACAGCAACGTGTCGGCCAGGTGCTCGACGGTCTGCCGGCAGGTCCACTCCAGCCCGCCGGCCGGGCGGGACCAGTCCGCGCCGGTCACCGACCCGAGCGTCGCCGCCACGGCGGCCGAGGCACGGTCGAGGTCGTCGGCCGTGACCGTCATCGCGCCCTCCCCAGGTCCGTTCACCGCCCCATCCTGCCCGAGTCGTGCCCACACCGCCGCCCCGCCGGAACCCGGTCGTGCCGCCCCGCGCCGGTGGGTAGCATCCGCGCCATGGCTCCCGTCACCCACCCCGGCGCCTGCCCCCTGGACTGTCCCGACACCTGCGTCTGGCAGCTCACGGTGTCCGAAGGCCGGGCGGTCGCGCTGCGCGGCGACCGCGAGCACCCGTTCACCCGGGGCGCGCTCTGCGGCAAGGTCAACCGCTACCTCGACGCGGTCAACGGCCCGGACCGGCTCACCACTCCGTGGGTCCGCACCGGACCGAAGGGGGTCGGGCGGGTGGCGTACCGGCCGGCGAGCTGGGACGAGGCGCTCCAGCGGGTGGCCGCCGGCCTGCGAGCGAGCATCGAACGCCACGGCCCGGAGTCGGTGCTGCCCTACTACTTCGCCGGCACGATGGGTCTGGTGCAGGGCTGGAGCATGGGGCCGCGGCTGTTCGCGTACCTGGGCGCGTCCCGGTTGGACACCACCATCTGCACGGCCGCGGCGCGGGCGGCGCTGCGCTCGCTGCACGGCGGCTCGGTGGGTTTCGAGCCGGAGACGATCGTCGAGGCGAAGCTGATCCTGCTCTGGGGCGCGAACCCGCTCGCCACCAACCTGCACCAGTGGCCGTTCGTGCAGCAGGCCCGCGAGCGCGGCGCGTACGTGGTGACGATCGACCCGCTGCGGACCGACACGGCGGCGCGCAGCGACGAGCACGTGGCGCCGCTGCCGGGCACCGACGCGGCGCTCGCGCTCGGGCTGATGCGGCACGTCCGGGACGCGGGTGCCGCCGACGAGGCGTGGCTGGCCACGCACACCGTCGGCTGGCCCGAGCTGTCCGCCCGGCTCGACCAGTGGCCGGTGGACCGCGCCGCCGCCGAGTGCGGCCTGCCGGTCGAGGTGGTACGCCGCCTCGGTGACCGCGTCGCCACCACCCGCCCCACCGCCGTGCGCGTCGGGCTCGGCCTGCAGCGGCACCACGGAGCCGGGCAGGCGATCCGGGCGATCTGCGCGCTGCCGCTGGTCACCGGCGACTTCCGCCACCCCGGCGGTGGGTCCCTGGTGACCACCAGCGGGCACCACCCGATCGACGACGAGCGGGTGATCCGGCCCGCCGGCATGCCGGCGCCAGCGGCCCGGTCGCTGAACATGAGCCGGCTGGCGGCCGTGCTGACCGGGGAGGCCGACCCGCCGGTGACCTCGCTGGTGGTGTTCGACGCCAACCCGGCCGCGACCGCGCCGGACCAGACCCGACTGCTCGCCGGCCTACGCCGCGCCGACCTGTTCACCGTGGTGCTGGAGCAGCGGTGGACCGACACCTGCGACCACGCCGACGTGGTGCTGCCGGCCACCATGCAGCCGGAGCACCTGGACCTGCACACCTCCTACGGGCACCACTACACGACGCTGAACCTGCCGGTCACCCGCGCGCCCGGGGAGGCGCTGCCGAACACCGAGATCTTCCGGCGGATCGCCGCGGCGCTGGGCATCGACCACCCGGCGTTCCGGGACACCGACGAGGACCTGGCCCGACAGCTGCTGGCCGACACCCCGATCGGGTTCGAGGAGTTGCGCGAGCGCACGTACGCCCGGCTCACCGGCGTGCCGGTCGGCTCCGCGCCGTTCGCCGACGGCGGTTTCCCCACCCCGGACGGGCGGGCCCGGTTGCACGACCCGGCGCTGGCCCGGCTCGGCGTGGACCCGCTGCCCGGCTTCACGCCACCGGCCGAGGCCGCCGACGTCGAGCTGGCCCGTAGGTTCCCGCTGGTGCTGCTCGCCCCCGCCGGCCGGTACCTGATGAACTCGACGTTCGCCTCACTGCCCTGGCACGCGCGCCGGACCGGGCCGCCGAAGGTGCACCTGCACCCGAGCGACGCGGCGGCGCGCGGGCTGACCGACGGCGACGCGGTGCGGGTGCGCAACGACCGGGGCGCGTTCCTCGCGGCGGTCGCCGTGGACGAGGCGACCCGGCCGGGGGTGGCGTTCACCTACAAGGCGTACTGGGCGCGGCTGAGCCCGGGCCGGGCCACGGTCAACGCGGTCACCGCGGTCCGCGACACCGACCTGGGTGAGGCGCCGACGTTCCACGACTGCCGGGTCGAGGTCGAGCCGGTGCCGGCCGACCTGCTGACCACCGAGTCACCCGCCGACCAGGCCACCGAGCCGCCCGCCGAGGCAGCCGTCGATCGGGCCGCCGAGCCGGCGTCGGCCGGTTGAGCCGGGACTTCCGGCCCGGTCGTCGGGGTCCGTGCGCCCCTGCTCCCCCGTCCCGCGCGCCCGTAGCGTCGGCGGTGGACACAGGGAGGTCGCCATGCGTACGTGGCAGGTGCAGGACGTGATGACCACCGACGTGGCGTCGGTACGGGAGGGCACGGCCTACCGGGAGATCGTCGACGTGCTGACCGGGCGGCACGTGACGGCGGTCCCGGTGGTGGACGGCGCCCGCCGGGTGCTCGGGGTGGTCTCCGAGGCGGACCTGATGTACAAGGTGGAGCTGCTGGGGCAGCCGCGCGAGCGGCGCATCCTGCCCGACCGGCACCGCCGGGAGGCCCGGGCGAAGGCGGAGGCCACGCTGGCGGCGGACCTGATGACCGCTCCCCCGGTCACCGTGGCGCCGGACGCCACGCTGGTCGAGGCGGCCCGGGTGATGGACGCCCGTGACGTGAAGCGGCTGCCGGTGGTCGACGACCTGGGCCGGCTGGTCGGCATCGTGACCCGCGGCGACCTGCTCAAGGTGCACCTGCGCCCGGACGCGGACATCCGACGGGACGTGGTCGAGGAGGTGCTGCGGCGCACGCTCGGCGTCCGCGACGGCGTGGTGGACGTGAGCGTGCACGGCGGCGTGGTGACGCTCACCGGCCAGCTGGAGCGCTGGTCCACGGTGCACCTGGCGCTGCGACTGGCCCGGCAGGTCAGCGGCGTGGTCGAGGTGGTCGACGCGCTCGGCTTCGCGATCGACGACGCGCCGATGTCGGCGCTGCGGCTCGGTGGCGGCACCCCGGCCGGCATCGCCTGAGCCCGACCCGGCCTGCCCGTCGACACCCCGGCCGGCATCGCCCCGGGCCCGGCCCGACCGGCGGCGGCACCCGGCCGGGGTGCCGCCGCAAAACGGCCGTTCAGCCGTCGGCCAGGGCGTCCAGCACCAGCGCGGCGGTCCAGCTGAACGCGGGCGAGCCGAGACCGGCGCCGGTGTCCGGGTGGAAGTACTCGTGACAGCCGGCGGTGTCGACCAGGTCGAGCAGGGACTCGCGCAGCCCGGCGGCCAGGTCGGCCCGGCGGTGCGTGCGCAGCGCCTGCCAGAGCAGCCAGCCGGTGTTCACCCAGCTCGGGCCGCGCCAGTAGCGCAACGGTTCGAAGTCGGGCGCGGTGCGGTCGTAGGTGGGCAGCGGCCGGTCCATCCGGGCGGCCAGCCCGAACCGGGGCGAGCACGCCTCGGCGAGCACCGCGCGTACCTGCGGTTCCGGCAGGTCGGGCAGGGCCAGCGGCATCAGCCCGAGCACGGTGCGGGCCGCCACGAGCCGGTCGGTGCGCACGTCGCGCGGGCGGAACGTGCCGGTGAGCGGGTCCCAGAGCCGGGCGACCAGGGCCTCGGTGATCCGGGCGGCCCGGTCCCGGTGCGGTCCGGGGTCGGCGCCGACGACCGTCGCGATCCGGGCCAGCGCGTACTCGGAGACGCCGAGCGCGGCGTTGACCAGCGGGCACTCCACCAGGAACGGGTGTCGGCCGAGCAGTCCCTCGTCGCGGTAGCGGCCGGCCCGGTAGGAGTCGACGAGCGCGACGTAGCGCGCGTAGTCCAGGTCCGTAGGGCGTTGCGTCGCGGCGGCGTGCGCGGTGTCGTGCCGGCGGTACGCGCGCATCACCGCCTCGTCGGCGGGCACCGCGGCCAGCGGGGCGTCCCAGGCGGGACTGTTGTCCAGGCCGGACTCCCACGGGTGCACGATGGCGGCCAGCCCGCCGCCGCCGACGTCGCGCCGCCCGGTCAGGTAGCGCTGCTGCGCGACCAGTCGGGGATAGAGCCGGCGCAGCGCGGCCACCGACGCCTCGGACGGGGCGCGGCGGTGCACCAGCCAGGCGGCCGGGGCGTGCACCGGTGGCTGGACGATGCCGGAGGTGGCCGCCGCCGGGGCGCCGTCGGCGCGGGCCGAGTCCCAGAACTCCGGCCCGGGGAAGTACGCGCCGACGCGCAGCGCGGGGTTGAACACGATGTGCGGCACCCGCCCGTCGACCCACTGCGCGGCGAACAGCGTCCGCAGCTCCCGCCAGGCCCGGTCCGGGCGTACGTGGGCCAGCCCGATCGCGATGAACGCCGAGTCCCAGCTCCACTGGTGCGGGTAGAGCGTGCGCGAGGGCACCGTGTGGTCGTGTTCCCAGTTGGCGTCGAGGGTGGCCAGCGCGAGGCGGCGCAGCCGGGCGTCGCGTTCCGCGCCGGCGCGTACCCCGGCCGCGAGGCTGCCGGTCATGCGGCGGCCCGCCGGGGACGGGCCGGACGCAGCACGGTCGCGGCCTGGCGCAGCGCGGCGACCGGCTCCCCGCGCAGCCGACACTCCAGCGCCAGCCAACCGGGATAGCCGAGGTCGTCGAGCGTGGCCAGCAGCGCGTCCCAGTCCAGGTGCCCGGCGCCGGGCTGGTGCCGGTTGGAGTCGCTGACCTGCACGTGCCCCAGGTAGGGCGCGGCGGCGCGCAGCGCCACGAGGGGATCGTCCTCCTCGATGTTCATGTGGTAGGTGTCCGCCACCACCCGCACGCCGGGCGACCCGACCGCGCGGCACAGCTCGACCGCCTGGTCGAGGCGGTTGACCATGTGGTCCTCGTACCGGTTGAGCGGTTCGAGGAACAGGGTGACGCCCTCGGCCCGGGCGTGCTCGGCAAGCTCGCCCAGGGCGTCGACGAGGACCTGCCGGTCGCGCTCGGGCGACCGGGGCGGCTCGAACGGGGGCAGCCGGCGGGAGAACATGCCCCAGGCGGCCGGGGTCATCGCGCCGATACCGCCCAGCTCGGCGATGACGGAGAGCTGGGAGCGCAGGTTGCGCACCGCGTCCCGGGAGCGTGCCGGGTCGAAGTCGCCGATGAAGTGGTCCATCTCGACGCAGACGGTTGGGGTGACGACGCCGGCGGCGCGGGCCCGCCGCAGCTCCGGCAGCCGCCGGGCCAGGGCGAGGTCACCCCGCCCGCGCAGTTCGATGCCCTGGTAGCCGAGGGACACGGCGAGGGCGTACTTCTCGGTCAGGTCGGCGCCGGGGAGCAGCTGCTCCTGGCAGGCCAGGGGGATGTCCATTCAGAACCTCAGCACCACTTGGAGGACGTCACCGTCACCGCGGTCGAGCAACGCCAGGGCGTCGGCCACCGCGCCCGCGTCGACGACGTGGCTCACCAGCGGCAGCGGGTCGACGCTGCCCTCCGCCACCAGGTCCATGAACGTGTGCGCGATCCGGGTTCCGGACCACCGGCCGGCCGTGCCGGGTGCCGGGTCCGGCCCGGAGACCTGGGCGGCCACCAGCTGGATCCGGTTGTGGTGGAACTCCTCGCCGAGTTCCAGCCCGTGGGCGTACCCCTGGTAGAAGCCGGCGGCGACGACGCGGCCGGCGTGCGCGGTGGCCCGGATCGCCTCGTGCAGCGCCGGGTAGGAGCCGGACAGTTCCAGGCAGACGTCGGCGCCCCGGCCGTCGGTCTCCGCGCGCAGCGCGGCGGCGGCCGAGTCGGCGCCGGCGTCGACGACCCGGCGGGCGCCGAGCCGGGTGGCGTGGGCGAGCCGTCCGGGCACCCGGTCGACGGCGACCACCCGCGCGCCGGACAGCACGGCGAGCCGGGTGCCGAGCAGCCCGATCACGCCCTGCCCGAACACGCCGACCCAGTCGCCGAGGTGCAGGTCGCCGGCGAGCACGGCGGTCAGCGCGATGGCGCCGGGGCGGGCGAAGACGGCGGTGAGCGGGTCGAGGCCGGGGGCGAGCGGGTGCGCCGCGGCGGCGGGGAGCACCGCTTCGGCGCGGTGTCCCCAGATGCCCCAGACGAGTTGGCCGACCCGGCGGTCGGCGACGTCGGGGGCGACCTCGACGATCTCGCCGACCTCCTCGTACCCGAAGCCCACGACCGGGTACGCGGGCGTGGCCTGTCGGGGCACGAACATCCGGGCGGTGGCGTCCCAGTCCTTGCGGAGACGGGGGTTGCTGCCCCGGTAGAGGGTCAGCTCGGTGCCGGCCGAGATGCCGGAGTAGCAGGTGCGGACGCGGACCTGGCCCGGGCCGAGACGGTCCGGGGGGCAGGGCTCCAGGCGTACGCGCCGGGGCCCGGCCAGAGAGACAACCCAGTTGCCCATGGCGTCGCTCCGAGGGAAGTGCCGGCCTCGATTCTAACCGAAAAAATGGGCATATGTGATTAGATCGATGAATCGGTGGGTATTGATGCCACGCCGTGCTCTTTCGAGAGGAGTGCCACCGATGTCATCACCCTCAACACGGCTGCTCGCTTCGAGCCTGATCCTGGCACTGGCCGGGACCGGCGCGACCGCCTGCAGCGACGACGGGCAGAAATCCGACAGTTCCCAGATCACCGTGTGGAGCCTGGAGGACGTGGCGGACCGGGTCAACGCCACCAAGGCGATCATCGCCGACTACACCGCCAAGACCGGCGTCAAGGTCAACCTGGTCACCGTCAACGAGGACCAGTTCCCGTCCCTGATCGCGTCCAGCGCCGCCGCCGGCGACCTGCCCGACGTGGTCGGCTCGGTCTCGCTCGCCGGCGTACGGACCCTCGCCGGCAACGAGCTGCTGGAGCCCGACGCCAACGGCGCCGTCGTCGACGCCCTCGGCCGGGACACCTTCTCCCCCCGCGCGCTGGAACTGACCAGCGACGACGGCCGGCAGCTCGCCGTGCCCAGCGACGGGTGGGGTCAGCTGCTGGTCTACCGCAAGGACCTGTTCGACGCCGCCGGCCTGGCGGCCCCCGACACGTACGAGAAGATCGCCGCCGCGGCGGCGAAGCTGAACACCGGCGGCGTCGCCGGCATCACCGCGGCCACCGCCCCCGGCGACGTGTTCACCCAGCAGACCTTCGAGCACCTCGCGCTGGCCAACGGCTGCCAGCTCACCGACGACGCCGGGAAGGTCACGCTGGACTCGCCGGAGTGCGTGGAGGCGTTCCGCTTCTACGGCGACCTGATGCGGAACAACTCGGTCAAGGGCGCCCAGGACGTCGACACCACCCGGGCCACCTACTTCGCCGGCAAGGCGGCCATGCTGATCTGGTCGCCGTTCATCCTGGACGAGCTGGCCGGCCTGCGCAACGACGCCCGGCCCACCTGCCCGCAGTGCCAGTCCGACCCGGCCTGGCTGGCGAAGAACAGCGGATTCGTCACCGCGATCAAGGGCCCGAACGGCACCGAACCGGCCCAGTACGGCGAGGTCAGCTCCTGGGCGGTGCTCGACGGCGCCGCCGACCCGGCGAAGTCCTTCGTGGAGTACATGCTCTCCGACGGCTACCCGCGCTGGTTCGGCATGTCCCCGGAGGGGCGCTTCCCGGTGCGGACCGGCACCCAGGAGGACAAGCAGAAGTTCCGCACCGCCTGGAACACCAGCCCGGCCGGCGTGGACACCAAGAAGCCGCTGTCCGACATCTACAGCGACGACGTGCTCGCCACCCTGCGGGAGAGCCCGGAGGAGTTCCAGCGCTGGGGCCTGACCCAGGGCCAGGGCAAGCTGGTCGGCGCCATCCTCGGTGAGCTGCCGGTGCCCAAGGCGCTCGCCGACGTGGTCGGCGGCAAGTCCGACGCCCGGGGCGCGGCGGACCGGGCCAAGAAGGACGTGGACGCCATCGCCAAGGGTGTCAATTGACCACGACCGCGCCGGAGGCCGGCCGCTCCCCCACCCCGGAGCGGCCTCGCCGACCCGGCCGCCGGCCGCTGACCCTGCGCCGCCGCGAGTCCCGCGCCGGGCTCGCGCTGGTCGCGCCGACACTGCTCGTCGTCCTCGCGGTGATCGGCATCCCGATCGTCTGGACCGTGGTGCTGGCCTTCCAACGGGTACGCCTGGCGACGCTGCGCAAGACCGGTCTCTTCGGCGAGTTCACGCTGGACAACATCGACCGGGTGCTGCACACGCCCGGCTTCGCCGACACGCTCTGGACCACGGTGCTCTACAGCGTCGGCGGCACCGTCGGGTCGATCGTGGTCGGCCTGGTGGCGGCGCTGGCCGTCCGCGGGCCGTTCCGCGGTCGCACGCTGGTGCGTGCGTCGATGCTGCTGCCGTACGTGGCGCCGGTGGTCGCCATGACGTTCGTCTGGCAGGTGATGCTCGACCCGCAGCTCGGCATCGTCAACGACTGGGGCCGGCGGTTCCTCGGCTGGGACCAGCCGGTGCCGTTCCTGTCCCAGGAGTCCACCGCGCTGTGGACCGTGATCGCGTTCGAAGCGTGGCGCTACTTCCCGTTCGCGTTCCTGTTCCTGCTGGCCCGGCTCCAGGCCGTACCGGGCGAGCTGGAGGAGGCCGCCCGGGTCGACGGGGCGACACCGACCCAGCGGTTCCGGCACATCCTGCTGCCGCAGCTGATGCCGGTGATCGCGCTGATCGGCGTGCTGCGGTTCATCATGACGTTCAACAAGTTCGACGACGTCTACCTGCTCACCGGCGGCTCGGCCGGCACCGAGGTGGTCAGCGTCCGGGTCTACCAGTTCCTCACCGCCCGCACCGACATCGGCGCGGCCGCCGCCCAGGCGGTCGTGCTGGCCGTGGTGCTGCTCGTTTTCGTGGCCATCTACCTGCGCTTCTTCGGCGCGAAACGGGAGGCGTGATGGATCGCGACCGGATCGAGACGATCAGCCTGCGCTGGCTGCGCCGGCTGGTGATCGCCGGCTTCCTGGTGGTCACCCTGCTGCCGTTCTGGTACATGCTCGTGCTCTCGGTACGCCCGATCGAACGCCTGCTGCTCGACCCCGGCTCGCTCTGGGTGCCGTTCGGCGAGCTGACCGTCGCCACATACGCGGAGGTGCTGCGGTCCGTCGAGAGCGGCGGCCAGGGGTTCCTCACCTTCATCCGCAACAGCGGGCTGGTGGCGCTGGCCGCCACCGCGCTCACCCTGATCGTGGCCATCCCCGGCGCGTACGCGGTCTCCCGGCTGCGGTTCTTCGGCCGGCGGCAGGTCAGCGCGCTGTTCCTGGCGGTCTACCTGTTCCCGTCCATCGTCATCGCGATCCCGCTGTTCGTGGTCTTCAGTCGGGCCGGGCTGCGCGGATCGCTGTTCGGGCTGGTGCTGGTCTACATCTCACAGACCCTGCCGGTGTCGGTCTACATGCTCAAGAACTACTTCGAGACCATCCCGGTCAGCCTGGAGGAGTCCGCGGCGATCGACGGCGCCGGCCGGCTCGGCATCATCCGCCGGGTCAGCTTGCCGCTCGCCGCGCCGTCGGTGATGGCGGTCGCCCTGTACGACTTCATGATCGCCTGGAACGAGTTCCTGTTCGCGCTGCTGTTCCTGGTCGACCGGCCGGACCGGTGGACCGTCTCGCTCGGGCTGTCCCTGCTCGCCGACGGCGTCGAGGTGCCCAAGACCGTACTGATGGCCGGCTCGGTCATCCTCACCCTGCCGATCGTGGTGCTGTTCTTCGCCGGCGAGCGGCTGCTCACCGAGGGACTCACCAGCGGGGCGGAGAAGGGCTGACCGCGGCATGCCAGGATGACCCGGTGCGATCACCACGGGAGCGTCCGGCCGGCGCGCGGCTGGCCCGGCTGCTCACCGAGGTGCTCGCACCGGGCGTCCTGGTCACCGCGCTGCCGCTGGTCGCCGCCGCCCGGGTCAGCCGCTCCCCCGCGCACCTGCTGCTCTGGGGCGGCACCGCGCTGCTGTTCTGCGCGGTCGTCCCGGTCGGCGTGATCCTGCACGGCGTCCGCCGGGGCCGGCTCACCGATCGGCACGTCGGCGACCACCGGCAGCGGGCCCGTCCGCTGTCCCTCGGCCTGGCCTCGGTGGCGGTCGGGCTGCTCCTGCTGGCGGCGCTGCGCGCGCCGGCCGAACTCTTCGCGGTGATCGTGGTCATCTTCGTGGTCGGCGCGGCGTGCACGCTGGTCAACCACAGGTGGAAGCTGAGCATCCACGCCGCGGTGGCCGGCGCCACGGTGGCCGTGCTGGCGCTGCTGTTCGGGCCGGTGGCGCAGCTCGGCTGGCCGCTGGTGGCGGCCGTCGGCTGGTCCCGGGTGCGGCTGCGCGACCACACCTGGCCGCAGGTCCTGGCCGGCACCGCGCTCGGCGCGCCACTGGCCGCCGGGGTGTTCCTCGCGCTGACCTGAACAAGATCAGTTACCGTGAGGTCATGGCCAAGCCGACCCGCTGGGTGACCGACACCAAGCCCGGCCACTCGCAGTGGTACGTCGACCGGTTCCGCCGCCTCGCCGCCGAGGGGGCGGACCTGGCCGGTGAGGCCCGGATGGTGGACGCGCTCGTGCCGCCGGGGTCGCGGATCCTCGACGCCGGCTGCGGCACCGGCCGGGTCGCCGCCGCGCTGGCCGCCCGGGGACACACCCTCGTCGGGGTGGACGCCGACCCGACGCTGGTCGAGGCGGCCCGCGCCGACCACCCCGGCCCCCGCTTCCTGGTCGCCGACCTGGCCGAGCTGGACCTGCCCGGGCAGGGCGAACCCGAGCCGTTCGACGCGGCCGTGGTCGCCGGCAACGTGATGACGTTCGTCGCCCCCGGCACCGAGCCCGCCGTGCTGGCCCGGATCGCCGCCCACGTGCGCCCGGACGGCGTGGTGGTGGTCGGGTTCGGCACCGACCGGGGTTACCCGGTCGCCGACCTGGACGCCGACGCGGTGGCCGCCGGGCTGCGCCTGGAACACCGCTTCGCCACCTGGGACCTGCGTCCCTGGCGCGACGACGCCGAGTTCGCGGTGACCATGTTGCGCCGCCCCGCCTGAGTCGCGGGACCGGTCACGCCGGCGTGGCCACCGCGCGGGCCGCCTCCGGGTCCAGCGGGCTGCCCGCCGGCAGCAGGTCGACCAGGCTCGCCGGCAGCCGCACCGGGCGCACCCCGGCATAGCCGAGCATGCCCGGCACGTCGGCGCCGGTCAGCGCGTACCGCCGGCCCAGGTCGGTCACCACGCAGACCGTGCCGCCGGTCGCGCCCGGCGCGGCCGCCGCCTCCACCAGCGCGCCGCGTCCCGGTTCCACCACGACCTGGTCGGCGAGCCCGTTGCGGCCACCGGCGGTCCGCGCGGCGGCGGCCGGGTCCGGCGCGGTGGCGCCGAGGCGCATCTCGCGTACGCCGGTGTCGTCGCCGGCCCGGGCGCAGAGCGCGCCGCCCTCGGACATGGCCAGCCGGGGCGGCACGGCGGGCGGCGCGGCCGGACCGGTGGGCACCAGGTCGGGCAGTTTGGGCAGCGCGGCGAACCGGCCCAACGTGATCGGCTCCGGCTCGCCCTGGCCGGTGCGGGCCAGCAGCAGCGCGGCCTGCAACTCGGTGATGCCGGCCAGTCCGCCGCGCCCGGCCACCGCGTACTGCCGGCCGCCGCCGGAGTTGCGGACCAGGTAGACGTCGCCCACCTCGGCGCCGTCGACCCCCTCGGACGGGGCGCCCAGGTCGCCCACCGGGGGCGGGACCAGGTCGGCGCCGGCCGGTACGGTGTTGAGCAGCGGCGCCGCGACCGGAACGGCCCGTTCCCGCGTGGCGGCCAGCGCGGCCAGCACCCGGTCGGTGTCCCGCAGCAGGTAGCGCCGGTCGTGCCAGATCAGGTGCAGGCCGCCGTCCGGGTGGCGGACGAGCAGACCCTGGTCGCCGAGCGGCCGCCCACCGGGGGCGTCCCGGCCGATCAGCAACGTCGAGCGGGCCTCGGCCCGCCCCGCCTCGACGGTCACCGACGAGCAGAGCGTCCAGCCGTCACGGACCAGCCGGCCGGCGGCGGGCAGCGAGTCCGGGGCGTCGGCGATGCCGAGCGGCAGGCCGCGCGGCACCCCCTCGATGGCCCGGCGGGTGACCAGCACGGTCTTCGGCCGCTCCGCCCCGATGATCAGCAGGGCCGAGGCGTAGTTGAGGACCGGGTGCAGCTTCTCCTCCCGGTAGACGAACCGGGCGCCGGACTCCTTCTCCACGATCACCGCCGCGGTGTCCCGCCAGGCGCTGCCCCCGCCGGTGAACAGGCCGTAGAGCGCCACCCCGCCGAGCGCGATCGCCGCCACCAGCACACTGGCCAGCCCGGCGCCGGCCAACCGGCGAAACGGCGACCGGGCCGGGTCGGTCTCCCGCATGACCAGCGCGGCGACCGCCCGCTGGACGGCGAACTGGTACGAGTGCAGCTGGTCCTGCCGCGACGCCATCGATTCCCCTCCGCCGGGATCGTCGGCGCACAGGATAAGCGCTGCGTCGATCCCCCGGCGACCCTGCGTGTCCCCCAACCGCCGCGCGCCGCCCGGCCAGCCCGGCTTGGTCCGGCCGGCCCGGCTGGCCCGGCTGGCCCGGCTGGCCCGGCTGGCCGGCTGGCCCGGCTGGCCGGCTGGCCGGCGCAACCTCGCCGAAGTGGCGGGATCGGGCCCACCCGGACCCAGCCACTGAAGTGCGGCGGCCCGGGACAGCGCTGAAGGTGGGCCCGAACGGCGGGCCGGGTGGACGGGCGGTGGGGTGTGAGCCCCCGGTGCCATTGACGGAGGTTGTCGCCCGCGTGGTCGCGGAGACCCGAACACACCCATGGGGTTCCACCGACGGGGTTGAAGGCCGACGAGTGGAACGTGGTGGGTGTTTCCCGGGCCGCGAGACACCCATGGTGTTCCTCTCACGGGGTGGCTCCCGCCGGGCGAAACCCCCTTCCCCATCCGCGGCGTCCAGGGCGCGCAGCCCCGACGCCGCGACCTTGCCGCACCCATTCCATCGATCTTGGAGTTGTGGCACCCGGCAAACCACGTAAATAAGTGCAAAATTGGAACCATAACTCCAAGATCGACGCGGCGCGGGAACGGGCGCGGCGCGGGGCGCCACGCGGCACGCGGGCGGCGGGCGGCGGGCGGCGGGCGGCGGGCGGAACGTGGTGGGCGCCTCCTGCGGCGTGAGGCGCCCACGGTGTCCCGGTGGCCGAGTGACGGGTGGTGGCCACACGATCAACAGCGGCGCGACGCAGCAGACGGGGGTCGCGTGGCGCGGGAAGGTGGCAGCCCCGGTACCCCCTGGGGTATAGTCGAGGACAGGAGGTGGTGACGTGAAGCTTCGACCCGAGATGACCGGCGACGCGCTGACCCGACTCAAGCGGGCCCGGGGGCAGCTCAACGCCGTGATCGAGATGATGGAGAACGGCGAGGACTGCCGCGCGGCGCTGACCCAGCTCGCCGCGGTGTCCAAGGCGATCGACCGCGCCGGCTTCAAGATCATCGCTTCCGGCATGCGCCACTGCGGCACCGCCCGCCAGGCGGGCGAGGAGCCGGAGATGACCGAGGAGGAGCTGGAGAAGCTCTTCCTCTCCCTGGCCTAGCGCCGAAAGACGCCCGCACCGGGCCGCGTGATCGCGGCCCGGGCGGGTAACCCCGTGCCCGGAGACCCGGGCCGGAGTCTGCCCCACGCATACCCCCGGGGGTATGGGTGACAACGAGAGGAGAACGGCACGTGACTGTCGAGGTGTCCGTCATCGCCACGTCCTCGCTCGGCGACCGCAGCTACCTGGCCTCGGACGGCCGGGTGGCGATCGTGGTCGACCCGCAGCGGGACATCGACCGCGTCCTGCACCTGGCCGGAGCCAAGGGGGTGCGGATCACCCACGTGGTGGAGACCCACATCCACAACGACTACGTGTCCGGCGGGTTGGAGCTGGCCCGGATCACCGGCGCCCACTACCTGGTGGCCGCCGCCGACGAGGTCGGCTTCGACCGGATGCCGGTGGCCGACGGCGACGAGGTGCCGGTGTCCGACGCCCTGCGGCTGCGGGTGGTCGGCACGCCCGGCCACACCTTCCACCACCTCTCGTACGCGCTCGACGAGGCCGGCGACGGCGGCTGGACCCCGGTCGGCGTGTTCACCGGCGGGTCGCTGCTGTTCGGCACCACCGGGCGTACCGACCTGCTCGGCCAGCAGCACGCGCACGAGCTGGCCCACCACCAGCACGCCTCCGCCCGCAAGCTGGCCGACCTGCTGCCCGACGGTGCGCAGGTGTGGCCGACGCACGGCTTCGGCAGCTTCTGCTCGGCCAGCCAGGCCGACGCCCCGGAGTCGACCATCGGCCGGGAGAAGGAGGCCAACCCGGTGCTGCGGCTGGCCGCCGACCGGTTCGTCACCGAGACGCTCGCCGGCCTGGACGCCTACCCGGCGTACTACGCCCACATGGGCGTGGCCAACGCCGCCGGGCCGGCGCCGGTCGACCTCACCCCGGTCGCCCGCGCCGACGCCGACGAGCTGCGCCGCCGGATCGCCGCCGGCGAGTGGGTGGTCGACCTGCGACACCGCAAGGCGTACGCGGCCTCGCACCTGGCCGGCACCGTCAGCCTCGGCCTGGACGGGCCGATGTCGACCTGGCTCGGCTGGCTGATCGACTGGGGCGTGCCGATCACTCTCCTGGCCGAGACGCCGGACCAGGTCGCCGACGCCCAGCGGGAGCTGGTCCGCATCGGCATCGACCGGCCGGCCGCGCAGGCCACCGGCGAGCCCGAGCGGTGGGCCACCGACCGGTCGGAGCTGCGCGAGCTGGCCGTGGCCGACTTCGGCGCGCTGGCCGCCGCGCAGGCCGGGAACGCCCCGGCCGGCCTGCCCGCCCCGCAGGTCGTCCTCGACGTCCGGATGACCAACGAGTGGAAGGCCGGGCACGTCGACGGGGCGGTGCACGTCCCGCTGCCCGACCTGCCGACGCGGCTCGCCGACGTGCCCGCCGGCACGGTCTGGGTGCACTGCGGCTCCGGCTACCGGGCCACCGCCGCCGCCTCCCTGCTGGCCAACTCCGGCCGCGACGTCGTGCTGATCGACGACATGTTCGGCCAGGCCGAGGCGGCCGGCGTCCGGATGGCGCCCACCACCTGACCCTCCCCACCCGCACCCGGCCGGCGCGCTCGCGTCGGCCGGCGATGACCCCTGCCCACGAAGGAGAAGAACATGACCACCACGACCCCCTCGACCGTCGACGCGGTCACCCTGCGCGAGCTGATCGCCGCCGGGCGCGCGCCCCGGCTGCTGGACGTCCGCACCCCCGGCGAATTCGAGGCCGCGCACGTCCCCGGCGCCTACAACGTGCCGTTGGACCTGCTCAAGGAGCACCGCGAGGAACTGCGCAACCACCTGGACGAGGACGTGGTGCTGATCTGCCGGTCCGGCGCCCGCGCCACCCAGGCGGAACAGGCGCTCGCCACCGTCGGCCTGCCCAACCTCAAGGTCCTCGACGGCGGCATGCTGGCCTGGCAGGCCGCGAACGCCCCGGTCAACCAGGGCCGGCCGCGCTGGGACCTGGAGCGCCAGGTCCGCCTCGTCGCCGGTTCGATCGTGCTGGCCAGCGTCGTCGCCTCGGTCTTCGTACCGGGCCTCAAGTGGGTCGCCGGCTTCATCGGCGCGGGCCTGACCTTCGCGGCCGTCTCGAACACCTGCGCGATGGGCATGCTGCTCAGCAAGCTGCCGTACAACCGGGGCGCCAGCTGCGACCTGGACAGCGTCGTCGGTCAGCTGAGCGACGCCGGGCGGCGGTCGTGAGCGCCGCGCTGGTGCTGACCGTGGCGGGCGCGGTGCTGATCGGGGTGAGCCTCGGTCTCCTCGGCGGCGGCGGGTCGATCCTCGCCGTGCCGCTGCTGGTCTACGTCGCCGACCTGCCGCCCAAGGAGGCCATCGCCACCTCGCTGCTCGTCGTGGGGGCAACCAGCGCGGTCGGTGTGCTGCCGCACGCCCGCGCCCACCGGGTGCGCTGGCGCACCGGGCTGATCTTCGGTCTGGCCGGCATGACCGGCGCGTACGCCGGCGGTCGGCTGGCCGAGTTCATCCCGGCGAGCGTCCTGCTCACCGCGTTCGCGCTGATGATGCTCGCCACGGCGGCGGCGATGATCCGCGGTCGGCGCTCCGCCGAGGGGCGGCCGACGCCGCACGAGCTGCCGGTGCTGCGGGTGGTCCTCGACGGTGTGGTGGTCGGTCTGGTCACCGGCCTGGTCGGCGCCGGCGGCGGCTTCCTGGTGGTGCCCGCCCTGGCCCTGCTCGGCGGCCTGCCGATGCCGGTCGCGGTCGGCACGTCGCTGGTGGTCATCGCGATGAAGTCCTTCGCCGGCCTGGCCGGCTACCTCTCCAGTGTGCAGATCGACTGGGGTCTGGCCGCCGCCGTCACCGCCGCCGCGATCGTCGGCAGCCTTCTCGGTGGACGGCTCGCCGGCCGGATCCCGGCCGACGTGCTGCGCAAGTCGTTCGGCTGGTTCGTCGTGGTGATGGGCGTCTTCGTCCTGGCGCAGCAGCTTCCCCCGGCGTGGGGACTCGCGGCGGGAGCGCTTGCCGCTGCCGGTACGGTCACCGTGGTGGTGTGGGGCCGCCGAAGGAGGGGACACAGTGGACAGCAGCGCCTGGGACGACCGCTACGCCAACGCGTCCGGACTGGTGTGGAGCGCTGAGCCCAACCGGTTCGTGGTCGAGGCGGTCGCCGGTCTGACACCCGGCGCGGCGCTGGACGTCGCCGCCGGCGAGGGGCGCAACGCGGTCTGGCTGGCCGGTCAGGGCTGGCGGGTCAACGCGGTGGACTTCTCGACCGTGGCCATCGACCGCGGGCGCGAGCTGGCCGCCGCGCGGGGCGTCTCGGTCGACTGGCGGGTCGCCGACGTGACCGCGTACCGGCCGGTGCCGAACAGCTACGACCTGGTGCTGATCAGCTACCTGCACCTGCCCGCCGCCGACTTCGCGCGCGTGCTCGGCGCCGCGCGGTCGGCGCTGCGCCCCGGCGGCACGCTCGTGGTGGTCGGCCACGACCTGGCCAACCTCTCCGGCGGCACCGGTGGCCCCCAGGACGCGAGCGTGCTGCTCACCCCGGAGGCGGTGGTCGACGGGCTGGCCGGGCTGCGTATCCAGCGCGCCGAGACGGCCCGCCGGCCGGTGCCGACCAGCGACGGCGGCAGCGTGGACGCGTTGGACACCGTGGTGGTGGCGACCCGTCCCGCCGACTGAGGCGCCGCAGCGGTCGTTCCCGCGGGCCGGGCCCGGGTCGACCGGTAACATCCGGTGACGGAACGGCGGAGAGGACACCGGGTGGGCGCGCGCTTCGAGGAACTGGCCTGGCGGGAGACGCCGATCGGGGCGATCAGTCTGCGCCGGCGCCGTGACCCGGCGCTGGACGCCGAGGTGTACGAGGTCAAGCTCGACGACGAGTACCTCATGTCCAGCGCGTTCCCGGTCGCCGAGATCGAGCTGGCCCGGCTGGGGCTGGCCCCGCTCACCGGCGAGGCGCTCGACGTGGTGGTCGGCGGGCTCGGCCTCGGCTACACCGCGCGTACCGCGCTGGAGGACCCGCGGGTGCGCTCGATGCTGGTGGTCGAGGCGATCGAGGACGTGATCGACTGGCACCGCCGGGACCTGCTGCCGTTCGCCGCCGGTCTGGCCGCGGACCCGCGTACCCGGTTCGTCCGGGCGGACTTCTTCGCCGCGGTCGCCGGCGGCGGCCTCGACCCGGACGAGCCCGGGCGGCGCTTCCACGCCGTGCTGCTGGACGTGGACCACTCCCCCCGCCAGGTGCTGCACCCCAGCCACGCGCCGTTCTACACGACCGAGGGGCTGCGCCGGCTGGCCGCGCTGCTGCACCCGGAGGGCGTCTTCGCGCTCTGGTCGAACGACCCGCCCGACCCGGCGTTCCAGCGCACCCTGACCGAGGTGTTCCCGACCTCGGTGGCGCACGTCGTCCGGTTCCCCAACCCGTTGCAGGGCCGGGAGGCGGCGAACACCGTCTACGTCGCCCGGCGGTGATCCCGGGCGCGGCGGCATGGCCGCCCGCGCAGCGGGAAAGCGCACGGCCCACCGTACGACGGGAGGCTGGAACATGCGCGCGTTGCTCTGGGTGGTCGGCGTGGTCGCCGGTGTGCTCATCCTGCTCGGGCTGCTGCTGGAGGCGGTCCGGTGGCTCGTCATCATCGGCGTGATCGCGCTCGCCGCGGTCATCATCTTCGCGATCGTGAAGACCCGGCGGGTGGTGAGTCACCACTCGACGAGCCGCCGTTGAGGCCGGTGTGACCAACCCGGCAACCTACGTCAGCGTAGGTTACCGGCTGGTTAAGTTAGGCTGGGCCGGTCATCCGCGCAGCGAGGAGAGACGGCGATGGACGCGACCGACCGGCGACCCTGGACCCGCAGCTACGCGCCGGGCGTGCCGGCCGAGGTCCCGGAGCCGGACGGCTCGCTGGTCGACCTGCTCACCGACGCGGCCCGTCGCTTCGGGCCCCGGGTGGCGCTGGACTTCTACGGCGCCACCACCACCTTCACCGAACTGGCCGACCAGGTCGCCCGCGCCGCCGAGGCGCTGCGCCGGCTCGGCGTCGGCCCCGGTGACCGGGTCGCCCTGGTGCTGCCGAACTGCCCGCAGCACGTGGTCGCCTTCTACGCGGTGCTGCGCCTGGGCGCGGTGGTCGTCGAGCACAACCCGCTCTACACCGCCGACGAGCTGGACCGGCAACTCACCGACCACGGCGCCCGGGTGGCCGTCGTCTGGGACAAGGTCGCGCCGCTGGTGGCGGGACGGGGTGCCGTGCGTACCGTCGTCGCGGTCGACCTGACCTCGGCGCTGCCCCGGCTCAAGCGGTGGGCGCTGCGGCTGCCGCTGCCCAAGGTCCGCGCCGCCCGCGCGGCGATGACCGCCCCCGCGCCCGGCGCGGCGGCCTGGTCGGAGCTGGTCGCCGCCGCCGGGCCGCTGCCGCCCGCGCACCCCGGCCCGGAGGCCGGCGACGTGGCGCTGCTCCAGTACACCGGCGGAACCACCGGCGTGCCCAAGGGCGCCGTGCTGACCCACCGCAACCTGCGCGCCAACGCCGCCCAGGGGCGGGCCTGGGTGCCCGGCCTGCGCGACGGCGCGGAGACCGTCTACGCGGTGCTGCCGCTGTTCCACGCCTACGGCCTGACGCTCTGCCTCACCTTCGCCGTCGGCATCGGGGCGACACTCGTGCTGTTCCCCCGCTTCGACGCCGACCAGGTGCTCGACGCGGCCCGCCGACGCCCGCCGACGTTCCTGCCCGCCGTGCCGCCGGTCTACGCGCGGCTGGCCACCGCCGCCCGCGAGCGTGGCGTCGACCTCACCTCGATCCGGTACGCCATCTCCGGCGCGATGGCGCTGCCACCGGCCACTGTGGACCTGTGGGAGCAGGTGACCGGCGGCCTGCTGGTCGAGGGATACGGGATGACCGAGACCTCCCCGATCACGCTCGGCAACCCGGTCGCGCCGACCCGTCGGCCGGGCACGGTCGGGGTGCCGTTCCCCTCCACCGACGTCCGCATCGTCGACCCCGAGGACCCGGCCCGCGACCGCGCCCCCGGCGAGGCCGGGGAGCTGCTGGTCCGGGGTCCGCAGGTGTTCGCCGGCTACTGGAACCGGCCCGAGGAGACGGCGAAGGTGCTGCTGCCCGGCGGGTGGTTGCGCACCGGCGACATCGTCACCATGGACGCCGACGGCTTCGTCACCGTGGTCGACCGGATCAAGGAATTGATCATCACCGGCGGCTTCAACGTCTACCCGTCCGAGGTGGAGGAGGCGTTGCGCCGCATCCCCGGCGTCCGCGAGGCCGCCGCCGTGGGCCTGCCCACCGCCGACGGCGAGGAGGTCGTCGCGGCGGTGGTGCTCGACGCCTCCGTGGGTGGCACTCCGGAGGCGATCCGGACCGCCTGCCGCACCCACCTGGCCGGCTACAAGGTGCCCCGCCGGGTCGTGGTGGTGGAGGACCTGCCCCGCTCGCAGATCGGCAAGATCCTGCGCCGCGAGGTCCGCGACCAACTCCTCACCGACGGCTGACCCGGCGCGCTCCCCGCGAACGGCGGTCAGGTGTACACGCCGTCCCAGTACCGTTCCTCCGGCACCGTGAAGTCGTTCGCTCTGGTCCGGCGTAGGTGGGCGTACCGCTCGTGGTAGAGGTCGAGAGCCTGCGGGATACCGCAGTGCTCGGCCTCCCGGATCGCCCGCACGGCGAGAATGATCCGCTGCTGCACGATGTGCTCGTCGATCGTCTCCCAGGCGTCCACGCCACCATCCTGCCCGAGCACCGCCGGTGGCGTACCACCCCGGCGGCAGACGGCGCTCGGCACGCCGACGCCAGGCGGCGGCCGCAGCGCGGGCAGGGCCGGCGATACGCGGTCGGCCTCGACAATTGTCATGAGCCGGCGGCCGGCTCCAGCATGCGTGGGAGGCCGAACAGGTCGAACACGGCCGGGTCGGCGAACGTCACGCAGTGTCGGACCCGGCCGCCCCGCGCGTCGAGCACCTGGAGCGAGTGCGCCCGCAGCCCGTCGGCGTGCGGGGCATACGCCGCCAGGGCCGGGCTTCCGTTGGCCTGGACGGGCCGCAGCCGCCAGCCTGTGCCGCGCATGGCGAAGACCCGCTCCATGAACGCCCGGTAGTGCGCCCGCCCGCGCAGCCAGAGCGCGACCGGGGGCATCTCCAGCACCACGTCGTCGGCGAGCAGCCGGGTCAGGCCGGGCACGTCGGCCGCCTCGAACGCGGCCAGGTAGCGCTCGACCACGGCCTGCTCGTCGGGGTCGGTCGGCTCGCGCAGGTCCTCCAGCACCGGCCCGGCCGCCCGGATGCCCGCCCGGGCCCGTTGCAGGCTGCTGTTCACCGCGGCGACGCTGCTGCCCAGGGCCCGCGCCACCTCTGCGGCGGGCAGTTGCAGCACCTCGCGCAGCAGCAGCACCGCACGTTGCCGGGCCGGCAGGAGTTGGAGCGCGGCGACCAGCGCCAGCCGCAGGCCGGCCCGCTGCTCGGCGGCGTCCGCCGGGTCACCGAGCCGGATGTCCGGGAACGGTTGCAGCCAGGACACGTGCCGGCTCGGCGTCAGCGGGGCCTGCGGGTCGTCCCCGGGCAGGCCCAGACCGCTCGGCAAGGGCCGCCGGGACCGGCCGTCGAGCGCGCTCAGACACGCGTTGGTGGCGATCCGGTGCAGCCAGGTACGCACGGATGCCCGCTGCGGGTCGTACCGGTCGGCCGCCCGCCAGGCCCGGAGCAGCGTCTCCTGCACCAGGTCTTCGGCCTCCTCGACCGAGCCGAGCATCCGGTAGCAGTGCGCCAGCAGGTCGCCGCGAAAGGCCTCGTACCGGTTGCGGTCCTGCGTCGTCTCCCCGACCACCCGGGCGAGGGTACGCGCGGGCCGCGATGAGTTCTGCCCGCCGCACCGGTATGTGGGGGGTGAGGGCGGCCGAACCGGCGCCGCCACCTCCGGAGGGAGCCCACCATGGGCGACGTGATCGTCATTCAGTTCGCCACGCTGGACGGCGTGGTCTCCGACCCCGACGGGCGCGCGGGGACCGACCACGGCGGCTGGGCGTTCCGCTACGGGCCGGGCCCGGTCAGCGACGACAAGTTCCGTCTCGGGGAGCGGATGGACCACGGGGTCCAGCTCTACGGGCGGCGGACCTGGGAGCACTTCGCGGGCCTCTGGCCGGGCCGCGACGGCGACTGGGCCCGGCTGATGAACGCGACGCCCAAGCGGGTGGCGACCCGGGCCGGCGTCGACGTGACCGCGTGGTCGAACTCGGCGGCGATCACCGGCGACGCGGTGGCCTGGGCCGGCGAGGAGCGCACGCGGCGGGACGTCGTGGTGATCGGCAGCCTGAGCCTGGTGCACGCGCTGGCCCGGGCCGATCTGGTGGACGAGTACCGGCTCATCACCTTCCCGACCGTCGCCGGGGCGGGCGAGCGGCTGTTCGCCACCGGCACCCACGGCGACTTCCGGTTCACGCTGGTCGAGCCGGTCGGCCCGACCGTGCTGACGGTGCTGCGACGCGCCCGGTGACGGCGTTTACGGTGGTGAAGCGACGGGTAGGCGAACGTCCATGGTGGATTCGCGGGGTCGTTCCGTCGGCCGTTACGTCATGCGGCTCGTCGGTGGGGTGGCCGTCATCCTGGGCATTCTCGGTGCCTTCTCCAGCCTCGCCGACGGCAACCTCGTCGGCATCGTGCTCAGCGCCGTGTTCCTCGCGGGCGGGGTGTTCCTGCTCAAGCGGTCGGGTGACGGCGGCCGGGCGGCCCGCCCGGCATCCGTGCCGCGCGGCGCGCGCTGACGGCGGCAGCGCACCGGCCGCGACGCGCGGAAAGTGTCGGTGTCGCCGCCTAGGCTGGTCCGGTGGTCGACCGGCGTCAGGTGATGAGTTTCCGCGTCCGTGCCCAGCAGCTCGAGCGGGAGCGGGGCGCGCTCGCCGACACCGCCGTGCTCGACCTCGGCGTACAGGACACCGGCCCCGACGGCGGCCGGTGGGCGCTGGCCCTGCGCGGGGTCGACGTGACCGCGTTGTCCAGTGACGACCTCGTGTTGCTGTGGACCGTGCGCGGTGCTCCTCACCTCTATCGGCGCGCCGACGTCGGCGCGGTGGCGTCGGCGGTCGAGCCGTTCTCGGACGCCGACGCGGGCAAGCGCATCTACGACGCGTCCAAGCCGCTGAAGGCGGCCGGCATCGGCAACCTGGCCGCGCTCGACGAGGTGGCCGCGCGGATGCGGGAGGTCGTCACCGCGCCGACCGTCAAGGGCGAGGTCTCCGGCCGGCTGGCCGAGCTGCTGCCCGAGCCCTACCTGCGGTTCTGCCGCCCGTGCGACACGACGCACCTCTATGAGATGCCGTTCCGGTTGGCCGCCGTCCGGGCCGGGCTGGAGCTGCGGCTGGACACGTCGCCGCCGGTCCTGCAACGCATCCCCGACCTCACACCCCGCGACCCGGGCGGGCGGTTCGACCTCGTCCGCGCCTACCTTCGGTTGCTGGGGCCGGCCACGCCCAAGCACGTTGCCGACTACCTCGACGCCCCGGTCAAGGACGTGAAGGCACGCTGGCCGCAGGACGCGGTCGAGGTGACCGTCGACGGTGAGAAGCGGTGGCTCCTGGCCGCCGACGAGGCGGCGCTGACCTCGGCCGACGTGACCGCGACCCGCCTGCTCGGGCCGTTCGACCTGTTCCTCCAGGCCAAGGACCGGGCGACAGTGGCGCCGGACGCGGCGCGGGCCAAGGAGTTGTGGCCGGTGCTGGGCCGCCCCGGCGCCGTCCTGGTCGACGGCGAGCTGGTCGGCACCTGGCGTCCCCGCAAGTCCGGCCGCACGTTCCGGGTGTCCGTCGAGCCCTGGCAGAAGCTGTCCGAGAGCCGGCGCCGCGCCGTCGTCGAGCAGGCCGAACGCCTGGCGGCCCACCGGTCGGTGTCGCTCGCCGGCGTGGACTTCGGCGGCTGACCGGCGGTCAGGAACGCCGCGGCGACGTGTGGTTCGGGCGAGACCCGCGCTGCACCGCGCGGACGGGACGCTCAGCCGAGGCGCTCGATCGTCGTCGGGATCAGGCCGTGCCGGCGTCCCACGGTGGTGACCGCCCCCAGCAGCGTCCGCAGGTGCGCGCCGCTCCCCCGGCCGGCCGTCACGTCGACGCACCACGCCACCCCGCCGCCGACGCGCCGCACCTCCCAACGGGCGGCGTCAGATGCTCGCCCGGTGGCGACCACGCCGGATCCGGCCGGTCCTGGGCCGGCGACGCCGTCGGCGGGTAGCGACGCCACCAGAGCGGCCAGCCGTCCGGTGTCGAGGTCGCCGGCGAACAGCACCCGGTGCACGGCCGGGCCGGCGCCCAGCCGCAACGGCTCCGCGACCGCCAGCGGGAGGTCGTCGTGGAACCGGTCGCGCAGCGTGTCCTCGTCCGGCAGCGCCCCGCCGCCGAGCCGGGCGTACGTGTCCTCGGCGTCGGAGCGGGTCACCGCGCGGACCCGGGCGCGGACGTCCGGCCGGGCGCGCAGCGCGCGGGCGAAGGCGCGGGAACTCCACCAGCCGCCGTCGGACGGCGTCCAGCCGGCGCTGCGCAGCCGCGTCGCGGACAGGTCGCCGGCCAGCTCGAACTCCTCGACCAGCAGTCCGAGCGGTACGCCGTCAGCCCGGGCCAGGAGCTGGTAGTAGTCGAGCACCACGGCACGCTACCGCCCTCACCGGTGCGCGAACACGAACCCGCCCTCGACATCCGGGGCGGGACGGTGGGTCATCTCGGCGTCGACGGTGAAACCGGCGGCGTCCAGCCAGGCCGCGATCCGCTGCGGCGGGCGGCGGTGCACGTGGACGCGCATCGGGTGTCCGCCGTACCCCTGGGTCTTGAGCCGGCTGCCCTCGCCGGCGAAGAAGCCGAGCAGGACGACCCCGCCGGGCCGCAGCGCCCGGTGGAACCCGGCGAGCACCCCGGGCACGTCCTCGTCCGGCACGTGGATCAGCGAGAACCAGGCGAGCAGACCGGTCAGCGACGCGTCGGCGAGGTCGAGTCGGGTCATCGAGCCCACCTCGAAGCGCAGGTTCGGGTGGTCCCGCCGGGCGACCTCGATCATCGCGGGTGACAGGTCGACGCCGAACGCGTCCAGGCCGAGGCCGTGCAGGTGGGCGGTGATCCGGCCCGGTCCGCAGCCCATGTCGGCGACCGGCCCGCTCCCCTGCGCGCGCACCAGTTCGGCGAACAGCCCGAGGATTCCGCGCTGGAACGGTTCCCCGGCGAGGGCGTCGCGCAGCAGGTCGGCGTAGCTGGTCGCCACCGTGTCGTAGGAGGTGCGGGTGTCGTCGATCCAGCTGGCAGCGCCCATGTCGGCACACGATAGACCGGGCTCGTGTGAGGATGCTCGGCATGTCCGAGCGCGCACTGAGCTTCGGGGCGGCGGCGCGGGCGTACGAGCGGTTCCGCCCCGGATATCCGCCGGCCCTCGCCGACCTGGTGCTGGCATACGCGGACCGTCCGCTGCGGACCGCACTGGAGATCGGCGCCGGGACCGGCAAGGCGACCCGCCTGTTCGCCCGGGCGGGCCTCACGGTCACCGCCACCGACCCGGACGCCGCCATGCTGGCCGAGCTGCGCGCGCACGTGCCGGTGCGGGTGCGGACGGTGCGGGCCGCGTTCGAGGAGCTGCCGACGGACGAGACCTACGACCTTGTCTATGCGGCGGCGGCGCTGCACTGGACGCGCCCCGAGGGCCGGTGGGACCGGGTGGCCGCGCTCCTGACGCCCGGCGGCGTGTTCGCCTCGTTCGGTGGGCCGCTGCGCCTGGGCGACCCGGCGGTGGCGGAGTCGGTGCGGCGGGCCCGGGCGCCGTTCCTCGACAGCGACGAGATCCCCTCCCCGGACGGGACGCCGGAGACGGACGCCATGCGGTGGCCGGGCACCGAGCTGCGCCGGGATGCCCGGTTCACCGACGTCCGGCAGTCGGAGATCGAGCGCCGCGTCACGATGGGCGCGGACGACTACGTCGGTGTGCTGTCGACCGTCTCGGCCTACCTCGAACTGCCGGCGGACCGGCGGGAGCAGGTCCTCCGGCGGATCCGGGAGGTGCTGCCCGACAGGGTCGAGGTCACCACCGACGTCACCGTCCACCTCGCCCGCCGGCGACCGGCCGCCGCGTCCTGACAGGCACCGGCCGCGGTCACTGCATGGTGGTGGCGGGCGGGTGGTCGAAGGACGTCGGGCAGCGGAAGACGTAGAGGGAGTAGCCCCGCCCGATCGTCACCTCCGTGGGTCGGGCCGACGCTCCGGGCAGGTCCTCCACCGGCCGCCAACTGCCGTCCGTCCCGTACCACTCGGAGGAGTCGGCGGTGAACAGCAGCGTCATCGGGGTGCCGCACTCGGCGCAGTCCACCGGGTGGGGGTCGGTCAGGGACCAGTTCGCGAAGCCGCCGACCTTCCAGCCCGGGGCCAGCGACAGGTCCGTCTGGTAGGTGTCCTCGTCCTCGTCCTCCCAGTCCCTGATCCGGCCATCCAGGTCCTCGGGCAGCAGCCCGCCGTACTGGTACTCGCGGATCCGCTCCGGATGCAGCACGCAGGGCGTGGGCAGGTAGGAGGCGCTGACCACTGGTGGTTCGGGGGCGGCCGCCAAGGGCTCGGTCACGTCGTCGGCGCGCCGCCAGTACAGCCGTACCCTCGGGTTGTGGCCCAGCTCGGGGTGGTCCAGCGGGCACCACAGGACCTGCATCACGTCGGTGCCGTCGGGCCCGACGAAGTCGGGGACGTCCCGGCGGTGCAGTTGGGCCACCGGGACCATCGGTATCGGTTGGTCGACCAGGTGGTGGGGCTCGGAGAAGCCCGGGGGCGACAGCTGCGCCCGCTGGTCGTCGGTCACCTCGTCGGTGGCGAGGATCGCCCGGTCACGGTGCACCGACGCCGGGGTCCGGAGCCGGAAGACGTAGTGCGCCTCGCCGTCGTCGCAGACCGGCCACGCCTCGTGCGCCGGCCAGAGCAGCGGCCCGCCGACCGAACTGTCGGCGACCGTCGGGCGGCCCGGACGGGGGTGCAGCCGGGTGGCCGTGGTCGAGTGGGCGGCCAGTTCGGGGAAGAGCGCCGCGACGTCGACAGGTCGCGGCGGCGTGGTGCGGGTCACGGTCGACGATCATAGAGAGCGGGTGCGACGGACAATCCTGTTGCGGGCGTTCGCCGCGACGGCGAGGCTGCCCGGCATGCCGATGCACGAGGGACAGCTCACCGTCACCCCTGCCACCGTGCGTGGGCTGGTCGACGCGCAGTTCCCCGCGTGGCGGGACCTGCCCGTCCGTCCGCTGGCCTCGGAGGGCACGGTCAACGCCGTCTTCCGCCTGGGTGATCGCCTCAGCGTCCGGCTCCCGCTGCAACCGCAGGAGCCCGAGGTCACGCGGCGCTGGCTGGAACGCGAGGCGGACGCCGCCCGGGAACTGCTGGGGCGTACCCGCTTCCCCACCCCGGAGCCGGTCGCGCTCGGCGCGCCCGGCGCCGGCTATCCGCTGCCCTGGTCGGTCCAGACCTGGTTGCCCGGCGTCGTGGCAACCGACCGGGACCCGGGTGACTCGTACGCCTTCGCCGACGACCTGGCCGAGTTCGTCGACGGCGTCCGGGCCATCGACACCCGGGGGCGCACGTTCGACGGCCCGGGCCGGGGCGGTGACCTGCCCGCGCACGACGAGTGGATGGAGACCTGCTTCCGGCAGAGCGCATCGTTGCTGGACGTGCCGCTGCTGCGGCGGTTCTGGGCGGCGATGCGGGAGCTGTCCCGGGGTGACACGCCGGACCGGATGACCCACGGCGACCTGATCCCCGGCAACGTCCTGGTCGCCGACGGACGGCTGGCCGGGGTGCTCGACGTGGGCGGGCTGGGGCCGGCCGATCCGGCGCTCGACCTGGTCGGCGCCTGGCACCTGCTGGAGGCCGGGCCGCGCCGGGCGCTGCGGCGGCGACTCGGCTGCGACGACCTGGAGTGGGAACGCGGCCGGGCGTGGGCGTTCCAGCAGGCCATGGGGCTGGTCTGGTACTACCGGGAGTCCAACCCGGTGATGAGCCGGACGGGCCGGCGCACGCTGGAGCGGATCACCGCCGACCCGCCGCCGGGCTGAGCCGGGGCCAGGCGGGTCGCCACGCCGGCTCGGGCACCGGCGGCAGCGCCGCGACGTGGTCGAGGATCGCCCGCAGCCCCGGGTGCGGGTTGGTCCGGGGCAGCAGGAGCGAGATCGGGTACGCCGGCGTCGGGTCCACGATCGGGATGCGACGCAGGTCGTGGCGCGCCGGCCAGACGTAGCGGTCGCGTGCGCCGACCAGCGTGGCCACGTCGGCGGAGCCGGCGATGGCGTCGAGGAGGACCTCGTCGCCGAAGTTCGGGCCGGTCGCGTCGACGCGCAGGTCGAACGCGGTGACGAGCTGGTCGTAGAACTCCGACCACTCGCTGCGCGGCACGATGCCGGGCACCCGGATGAGGTGTCCGCGCAGTTGCGACGGGGTCACCGACCGGGCGGACGCGAGCGGGTGCCGGGGGCCGACGAGGAGTTGCAGCGGGGAGTCGAACGCGTGGACCATCCGGACGTCGGGCGGCAGGGCGGCCGGGTCGGTGACGGTGCGGAACGCGGCGTCGATGTCGCCGGCCTGCACGGCGGCGGCGACCTGGCGCGGGTCGTCGACGCGGAGGGTCACCACGTCGACGTCGGTGCCGGGATGTGACCGCCAGTAGTCGTGCAGGACCACGGCCTGCGCGCTGCGCAGCCCGAGGACGTCCACGCGCGGGGCCCGCGACGCCGGCCGGACCGCGGCGACCGCGCGGTCCGCGCTCACCACCAGACCCCGGGCGTACGGGAGGAACGCCCGGCCGTCGAGTGTCAGCTCGACCCCCCGGGCGGTACGGGTGAACAGGCGGACCCTCAGGTCGCGTTCCAGGGCGGCGACGCGCTTGGAGACCGCCTGCGGCGTGACGCCCAGCTCGTCGGCGGCGTGGCGCAGCTGCCCGAGTTCGGCCGCCCGGACGAACGATCGCACTGCCTCGGTGTCCACCGGCCCACCCTAGGGCCGCGCCACCGATGGTTGTGGCTCGCCGATCGCCGGTTGTTTGATCCGCCGCCCGCGCGGCCGGTGTGATGCGCCGGTGAAACTCGGATCGGGCTTCGGCTGGCTGTGGGTGGCGTACGCGGTCAGCACGTACGGCACGTGGACCGCGTTCGGGGCGTTCCCGCTGCTCGCGGTGCGGGTGCTGCACTCGTCGGCGTTCGCGGTGTCGCTGCTGGAGGCGGCCGGGCTCGCCGTCGCGGCGGTCGTGGCGATCCCGCTCGGTCCGTGGGTGGCGCACCGGCCCAAGCGGCCGGTGATGGTCGCCACCGACCTGTGCCGATTCGTCGCGACGGCGAGCGTGCCGGTCGCGTACCTGCTCGGGGTGTTGACCTACGGTCAGCTGCTGGTCGTCGCGGTCGTCTGCGGCGCGGCGGGCATCGCGTTCGGCGCGGCGTCCGGGGCGTACCTGAAGCACCTCGTCCCGGGCGAGCGCCTGCTCGTGGCGAACGCGCGGTTCGAGGGTACGAGCTGGGTGGCGACCGCGGTCGGCCCGCCGGTGGGCGGCGCGCTCGTCGGGCTGCTCGGCCCGGTCGTCACCGTCGCGGCCGACGCGCTGAGCTACCTGCTGTCCGCGTTCGCGGTCCGCCGGATCCGGGGGGACGACGTGGCCGCGCCCCGCGCCGCGGGCGCCCGGCTGACCGGAGCCGACCTGGTCCGGGGCTGGCGGTTCATCCGCCACGACCGCGTTCTGCGGCGCCTGTTCCTCAACTCGGTGCTGGTCGGCGGTCTGATCATGGCGACCGCGCCGCTGCTGGCCGTCCTGCTGCTCGGCGACTACCACCTCCCGGCCTGGCAGTACGGGCTGGCCTTCGGCGTCCCGGCGCTCGGCGGTCTGGTGGGCGCCCGTCTCTCCGCGCCCCTGGTCCGACGGCACGGCCGGCACCGGGTGATGATCGTGTCCGGCTGGCTGCGTGCGGTCTTCCCGCTCGGGCTCGCGTTCGTCGGTCCCGGCGTCTCCGGGCTGCTCACCGTGATCGTCGTCGAGGCTCTGCTGATCACGTGCATGGGCGTGTTCAACCCGATCCACGCCACCGAACGGCTGCGCCGCACTCCCCCGGACCACGCCGCCCAGGTGCTCACCGCGTGGAGTGTGAGCAGCCGGCTCACGCAGGCCGTCCTGATGCTGGCCGGGGGCGTCCTGGCGACGCGCGTGGGTCCGCTCGCCGCGCTCACCGTCTCCGGTGTCCTGCTGCTCGCCACACCGCTCCTGCTGCCCCGACCGGAAGCGGGGCGCCGGCCCGAGGCCGACGCCGCACCCGAGGGGCAGCGAGCTGTCGGTGCGCCGCGCTAACGTCGGCCGCGACTGTGCGGGGAGGTCGGTCGTGCTCGACGACATGCGGGTGCTGCGTGGCGCGGTGGAACGCTACCGGAGGGCGGCGACCGCCGCCGGTGTCCCCTGGGGCACCGAGGAGCCGGCCGACGCGCTCGGCGTCGAGGCGCTCTGCCGCGTCTTCGACGTCGACCGCGTCGCGGAGCAGGCGATCTGGTTCCACCACGAGGGCCTGCCGTACGCGCAGGTCCTGCCCGAGGGTGGTCATCCGCTGCCCTGGGACAACGCCGACAACCTCCTCGGCTACCTGTCCATGGCGGTCGGGGTCCCCTTCCCCTGGCGGCATCAGCTGCCGCTGCTCATCTCCGACCGCATCGTCTTCGCCTTCGTGCTCGCCGGCGACCACGAGGGGGAGATCTGGCGCTACCAGATCGAGGTGGACGACCGGAACCCGGTCCGCGCCGCCACCAGCCTGGCGGCGCTGGTCTCCGCGTGGACCGACGGGTTCGCGGCGGGGGTCTACGCGCGCTCGCCGTACGACACCTGGCTGCACGTCGGGCCCGACGACCGGGATCCCGTCGACGTGCTCGTCGAGGGCGGTCTCGACCCGTTCGCGTTCCCGGTGCACGTCTCGGCCTACTCCCACCACGACCTGCTGCGGGCCCGGCAGCGCGAGTGCGGCGTCGACCCGGATCAGGCCGACGACTTCGACCGCCAGGAGGCTCTGCTCGAGGCGGTCGACGTCGCGCTCGCCTCGCTCCGTGCCTGACCCGGCGCGTTCCCGGTGGGACGCCGGCCCTAGACCGGGCGGCCGAAGGTGACGGCGTCGCGCACGAGCGGGGGCACCCGCTCCGCGAGCTGCTGGTCCGGCCGGGCGCCGAGGGCGTCGTTGACCGTGGAGAACGCCAACCGGAAGGCGACCAGGGTGGTCGCCTCGAAGACCTCCCGGTCGCTGAGGCCGGCCTCGCGCAGGCCCCGCACGTCGTCCTCGGTGGTGGCGTTGGGGTCCCGGACGACCTGACGGGCCCATCCGGCCAGGGCGGCCTCCCGGCCGGACAGCTCGCCGTCGGCGCCGCCCAGCACGTCCGCGGCGGTCGCCTCGTCGCTGAGGTCGGCCAGCCGGGCACCCCAGGCCAGCGCGCAGTAGGCGTCACCCCGGGCGGCGGCGGTGGCGGCGACCAGCACGGCCACCTCCCGCGCCGACAGCCCCGAGTCGCCCAGCAACTCGGCGCGGACGGCCTGGAACGACGCCGACACGTCCGGACGCCAGCACCAGACGCGGGTGAGGTTGTTGACGTAGCCGTCGGAGGCGACGTCCTCGTCGTAGGCGGCGGTGACCGCCGGACCCGGCGGCGGGTCGGGAAGGAAGGTCGGGCGACTCATGGAGGCAGTGTGCCGGAATCTCCCGGCCACCCGGAGACCGATGGACGACAGTTCGCGGAGCCGGCCCCGGACGGTCGCGTCGATCCGCGCCTATGATCCACCCACGGCCCGACCGTGACGGGGGAACGAAATGATCAAGTCAGTCTTCTTCGATGTCGGCGGGACGATCCTGGACGAGTCCCGCGAGTTCGCCGACTGGGCGGACTGGCTGGGCGTGCCCCGGCACACCTTCTCGGCGGTGTTCGGCGCGGTGATCGCCCGGGGCCTGGGCTACCAGGAGGTGTTCCGGGTGTTCCGGCCCGACTTCGACCTCACCGCCGAACTCGACCGCCGGGTGGCCGCCGGCGTGCCGGAGACGTTCGCCGAGGAGGACCTCTATCCCGACGCCCGCGCGTGCCTGACCGCTCTGGCGGCGCAGGGCCTGCGCCTGGGGCTGGCCGGCAACCAGCCGGCCCACGCCGAGGCCAGCCTGCGCGCCCTCGGCCTTCCGGTGGACGTCATCGGCACGTCGCACGGGTGGGGTGTGGACAAGCCGGCACCGGCGTTCTTCACCCGGGTCGTCGAAGCGGGCGGCGGCGACGCGTCGTCCATCCTGTACGTCGGCGACCGGCCCGACAACGACGCCCGCCCGGCCATGGCGGCCGGCATGCCGGCGTGCCTGATCCGGCGCGGCCCGTGGGGACACATCCTCGACATGCCGGACGTGGCGGAGCGGTGCCTGTTCCGCATTGGCTCGCTGGCCGAGCTTCCGGACCTGGTGGCCGAGCACAACGCGGCGGGCGAGCGGATTCGTTGATCGCGCCATCCGCCCTGTTTCGGTGCAGATAATGCCTGTATGGGGAGGATAATCAGGTCCCAGCTGATCAGCTGGGGTGGGCCCGGCACCCGCGCCACCCGCCTGGAGCTCTTCTACGACCTGGTGTTCGTCTTCGCGTTCTTCAACGTCTCCACCCTCACCAGCAAGAACCTCACGGCACAGTCGCTGCTGGAGGCGCTGCTCGTGCTGGTCCTGCTGTGGTGGTGCTGGACCGGCTTCGTCACGATCGGCAACGCGGTCCGGTCCGACGAGGGCGTCATGCCGCTGATCGGGCTCGCCATGATGGTGCCGGTGTTCCTCCTGGCGGTCAGCGTGGGGGTGGCGTTCCGCGACGAGCCGGGTGGTCTCTACGGCCCGTGGCTGTTCGCCGTGGCGTACCTGATGACCTGGGGGCTGAAGGCGGCCGCGCTCTGGACCATCGCGCGGGCGGAGGGCACGCCGCGCCTGCCCGCGCTGTTGCTGGTCGGGCCGGCGCTGGTCAGTACGGTGGTCGTCCTGTTGGCGGCGGTGGTGCCGCAGCGGATCGTGGCGGCCGGCGCGGTGCAGAACGTGCGGATCGGGTTCTGGGTCGTCGCCCTGGTGCTGGAGTACCTGGGCGGACTGCTGCTCGCCCGAACGGGCTGGCGACTGCGCTCGGTGGGGCACGCGGCCGAACGGCACGCACTGATCGTGCTCGTCGCCCTCGGCGAGTCGGTGATCGCGCTGGGGATCGGCGCGTCGGCGCAGTACGGCCGTCCGGTGGGTCTGCCGACGGTCTTCGCGTCGGCGCTGGGCATCGTCGTGATCGCCGCGCTCTGGTGGCTGTACTTCGACTGGATCGCCGCGGCCGTGGAACAACGCCTGCACGGCGTACGCGGGCCGGGCCGGATCCCCCTCGCGCGGGACGTCTACAGCTACCTGCACCTGCCGCTGGTCGTCGGGATCATCCTCTTCGCCCTCAGCCTCGAACGGCTGCTGAGCATCCTGCTGCACGCCGAGCATCCGACCGGGGCGGAACGACCCGGTCAGTTGCATCCGCTCCTGCTCTACGGCGGGGTGATCCTCTTCTCGCTCGCCCTGGTGGCGATCGAGCTGCGCGCGTTGCGCCGACTCGACCCGGTGCTGCTGGGAGCGGCCCTGGTCCTCGCCGCGCTGGTGCCGGTGGCGTACCAGGTGCCGGAGCTGGCCGCGCTGGCGCTGCTCGCCGGCGTCACGCTCGGGGTCGTGGCCGTCCAGCTCCGGGTGACCCGGCCGCTACGTCGGGAGGTCCGCCGGGTGGCACTCGACGAGCAGACGCGGATGGAGACCGAACTGAACCGGTGGCGGGCCCACCGGCTGTGAACACGCGCCGCCCGGGTCAGCTCGCCACGGCGGTGCGGTTTCCGAGCGGATCGGCGAGCAGCGGCGCGAAGCCCAGCTCGGCGGCGCCGACCAGCGTGGTGTCGTCGCCGAACGCCGACACCCGCAGCTCGGCCTTGTCCCGCGACACGGGCAGCACGTTGGCCCGGATCCGGCGGCGGACGTGCGGGGCCGAGCCCTGGAACACCTCGCGGAGCGTGCCTCCGAAGATCACCACCCCGGGGTTGAACAGGTTGATCACGTTCGCCACCCCGATGCCCAACCAGTCCCCGACGCGGCGCAGCGCTTCCTGGGCGGCGAGGTCGCCCCGGGCCGCGTCGGCGACCACGGCCCGCACCGCGTCCCGCCCGATGCTGTCGGCGGGACGGCCGGCCGCGTCGAGCAGCGCCCGCTCCCCGACCTCGGCCTCCAGGCAGCCGTGGGAACCGCAGAGGCAGGGCCGACCGTGGTGGGGGTTCACCAGCATGTGACCGACCTCGGAGCCGTAGCCGCCGTCCCCGCCGAGCAGCTCGCCACCGACGATGATCCCTCCGCCGACACCGACGTCGCCGTGCAGGTAGACCAGGTTGCGCACCCCGACCCCGGCGCCCCGCTGGTGTTCGGCGACCGCGCCGAGGTGGGCCTCGTTGCCGACGAGCACCGGCAGGCCCAGGTCCAACCGCCGGGCCAGTTCGACACCGAACGCCTGGTCCACCCACCCGAGGTCCGGCCCGTACCGCACCAGTCCGTCGCCCGGCCGGATCATCCCGCAGTAGGACGCCCCGACCCCCACGCACACCGATCCGGGCGGCGCGCCGTGGTGCAACGCCCGTCCGAGGTCGGCGAGCACGCTGACCACGAAGTCGAGGTCGGCCCCGGCTCTCGGTCGGGTCGCCTCCAGGCGGCCGGACACCACCCCGCCCAGACCGACGCGGGCGGCGACGAGCCGGTCCACCGCGATGTCGAAGGCGAGGACGTGCACGGCGTCGGACGCCGGCCGCACCAGCAGGGACGGTCGGCCGGTCCGCCCGGTGGCCGGGGCGGACTCCTCGCGGACCAGTCCCGCCGCCGCGAGTTCGCCGGTCAGCGCCAGCACCGTGCTGCGGTTGACGCCCAGCTCCTCGGCCAGCCGGACCCGCGAGACCGGGCCGCCCAGGTGGACACGGCGGAGCAGCGCGGCGAGGTGACGCCGGTGGCTGTCCCCCGTCGCGGGTCGCTCCGCGGCCAGACCGTTCAGCATCGACCACTCCGTCAGATGGCAACTGGCACGACAAGGATAGATGGCCCGCCAGCGCGTGGACGTTTGCCGAGTGGTCCGGCCGGTCACCTGTGGTGCATGTTCGACGACTTCACCGACGAGCGGATCGACGTCGGGGAGGTGGAGCTGCGGGTCCGCCACGCGGGGCAGGGCCCGTCCGTCCTCCTCGTCCACGGCCATCCCCGCACCGGGGCGACCTGGCACCGGGTGGCCCCGCGGCTGGTGGAGCGGGGGTTCGCCGTCGTCTGCCCGGACATGCGCGGCTACGGGCGGTCCGGGAAGGCGGACCTGCGCCCGGACCACTCCCAGCAGTCCAAGCGGGCGGTGGCGGCGGACCTGCGGCGGCTGATGGACCTCCTCGGCCACCCGAGGTTCGCCACGGTCGGGCACGACCGCGGGGCCTACGTGGCGCTGCGCCTGGCACTGGACCACCCGGACGCGGTCGACCGCCTGGTGGTCATCGACGGCGTGCCGATCAGCGAGGCGCTGGCGAGGTGCGACGCGACGTTCGCCCGCGAGTGGTTCCACTGGTTCTTCTTCGCCCAGCCGGACATCCCGGAGCGGGTCATCACCGCCGATCCGGACGCCTGGTACGCGGCCAAGGCGCGTCCCGAGAGCATGGGCGCGGAGAACCACCGGGAGTTCCTCCAGGCCGTCCGCGATCCGGCGACGGTCCGGGCGATGCTGGAGGACTACCGTGCCGGGCTGGGTGTGGACCGGGAGCACGAGGAGGCCGACCGGCGGGCCGGCCGCGCCGTACGCTGTCCGACCCTGTTCCTGTGGTCGACCCGCGACGACATGGAACGTCTCTACGGGGATCCGCTGGCCGTCTGGCGTCCCTGGGCCGCCGACCTGCGCGGTCACCCGATCGAGTCCGGGCACCACGTCGCCGAGGAGAACCCGGACGACCTGACCGAGGCGCTGCACCGCTTCCTCACCTGATCTCGTCGGAGGTGGCGGCTACCCTGCCGTCATGGCGGGAGCGGAGCTGGACGAGTTGGTCGTGGCGGACGCGGACGCGCTGCGGGCGTGGTTGTCGGCCCACCACGCCACGTCCCCGGGTGTCTGGCTCGCGCTGACCCGCAAGGGCGGCACCGTCACGACGTTGACCTGGCAGCAGGCGGTCGACGAGGCGCTGTGTTTCGGCTGGATCGACGGGCAGGCCCGCAAGCGGGACGAGGAGACCTCCTGGATCCGGTTCACCCCGCGCCGGCCCCGCAGCATCTGGTCGCAACGCAACGTCTCGCACGTGGCCCGGTTGGAGGCGGCGGGCCGGATGACGCCCGCGGGCCGCGCCGCGGTGGAGGCCGCGAAGGCGGACGGGCGCTGGGACGCCGCCTATGCCCCGCCGTCGGAGGCGGAGGTGCCGGCCGACCTGTTGGCCGCGATCGCCGCGGTGCCCGCCGCCCAGGCCATGTTCGACGTGCTCACCAAGGCCAACCGGTTCGCGCTCATCCACCGCCTCAACGCGGTCAAGCGGGCGGAGACCCGCGAGCGCAAGATCGGCGAGTTCGTGGCCATGCTGGCCCGCCACGAGACGCCCCACCCGCAGAAGGCCCGGCCTCCGGTCACGCCCTGACCGCCGCGACGGCCGCGTGCGGGCGGCTGACGCCGTCGGCGGGCCGGTGCAGGCGGGCCACCTCGGCGAAGCCGGCCCGGGCCAGCCGGTCGGCGAACGCGTCCACCGGCCAGCGAAAGGCGGTGACGACCTTGTGGTCGAACGCGGCCACCTCGTCGCCGACGAAGATGCCGAACACCAGCGTCGCCCCCGGGGCGGTGACCCGCCGGAACTCGGCGAGCACGTCGTCGAGGTCGTCCGGTGGCAGGTGGATGACCGAGCCCCAGGACAGGACGCCGGCGAGGCGGTGGTCGGCGATCGGCAGATCCGTCATGGAGCCGAGCAGGTAGCTGCCGTCCGGGTAGGTGGCCCGGGCGTGGGCGATGAACTCGCCGACGACGTCGAGGCCGGTGGCGTCGGCCCCGGCCGAGCGGAGGTGGTCGGTGAGGTGACCGGGCCCGCAGCCCACGTCGAGCACCGGACCGGGCCGCCCGGCCAGATGCGCGCGGATGAAGGCGAGGTCGTCGGCGTGCACCTGCCCGCTGGTGCCGAACAGTTCGATGTAGAGGTCCGCGACGGACGCGTACGCCTCGCGGACCTGATCCGTGGTCGTCACCCGGCGACAATAGAGGGTCAGCGCCGGTCCAGGGCGCGCATCGTGTGCCGGAATCCGACCGTCTCGTGCCCGACCACCTCGACGATCCCCGCCAGCGCGACCAGGGCGATGGCGGCGACCAGGGCGGTCAGGCTCGTCCCGTCGTCCGGGTGGATCGGCCCGGTGGCGCCCAGCAGCGACGGCACGGCGACGGCGGCCGCGAGCGGGACGAGCGACAGCACCAGCAGCGGCACGTGCGTCAGGTCGTAGGAGCGCATCAGCACGCTCCAGGTCACGAAGATCATGACGAGGGCCGCCATCGGCACGGCGAGCGACAGCGCCACCTGGAGCACGGAGATCTTCTCCTCCTCCACGGCGGCGGTGGCGACCCGGAGCCCGGCGCCCACGGCGGCGATCGCGCCGAAGATCGGCAGGTGGGCGTACCGCCAGGCGAACGTGCGGCCCGGCCACCGCTCCAGGATGGGCCGGGAGGGGATGAGGAAGTACGCCCACCACAGCGTCGCGGCGAGCACCAGGCCGGACGCGATGATCACCACGGCGGCGAGGCTCCACCCCTGCGCGTGGATGAGCGCGGTCACGGCGGCGGTGGTGGCGGCCACCACCTCACCGAGCGTGATGAGGGTGAGCAGGCTGAACCGTTCGGCGAGGTGGCCGGCGTTCCAGGGTGGGCTGCCCCGCCGTCGTTCCAGCACCACGGGCAGGGCCATCTCGCCGAACGCCAGCAGCACCAGCGCGGCGACGACCACGGTGACCGGCAGCGGAAGGATCGCGGTCAGCAGCCAGCCGACCTGCGCCACGGCGATGGTGACCGCGTAGGCGACGGTGATCCGCCGGTGCGCCGGGTCCTGCCGGGCGGCGCGCAGCCACAGCCCGATGATGGGTACGCGCATGACGACGTAGCCGACGACCAGGAGCAGGTTGTTCGGGCTGCCCCCGTCCGCCGTGGCCTCGAAGCTGACCGGCAGCCCGAAGATCAGGACGACGACGCCGAGCATCTGCACGAGCGTGGCGCCGCGGAACAGCGCGTCGTCGTTGTCGTACGCGGAGGAGAACCAGGTGAAGTTGATCCACGCCCACGTCACCGCGAAGATCGCGAACGCGTACGCGCCCAGGGCCGCGCCGACGTGGCCCTCGCCGATCTGGTGCGCGAGTTCGTCGGCGGCGGCCCCGAACGCGACCACGTAGGTCAGGTCGTAGAGCAGTTCCAGCGGCGTGGTCGACCGGTCCCGCTCGCCGGGGTCACGGCCGGTCATCGGCCGCAGCCGGTGATAGAGCTCGTGTCTGAGCCGAGGGGCCAGGTCGGAGGTTTCCGGACTACTCACGCGGTCTCCCACCTGGGCGGCACGACCGCCTGATCCTATGAGGTGGCCGGCGGCGGCGCTGCCGGAACGTGCTCCCACATCTCGCGGGTCATCTCGTACTCGACCTCGCCCTGGTCCGCTCCCGGCACCGGCTCGTCGAAGGTCGGGAAGTACGTGCGCACGTAGCGCATGCCGACCGCCTCCATGACCCCTCGGGAGCCGGCGTTCACGGTCATCGTCTGGGCGATCACAAGGCGCTGCCCGACCGTGTCGAACGCGTGCCGCAGCAGGACGCGGGACGCCTCGCTGGCCAGGCCCCGGCGCCAGTACCGGCGCGCCAGCCGGTAGCCCAGTTCCGCCACGGTGGGGTCGTCGGGCTGGTCGGGGCCGTTCGCCGGGGGCAGCATCATGAGCCCGACGAACTCGCCGTCGTCCTCCCCCGCCGGGGCCGTCGAGCCGCGCGCGCCGCCGTCGGAGCCGAACGCCATCCAGAAGCCCAGGCCGTCCACCTTGGTGGCCAGGCCCCGCCGCCGCGCGTGGGAGGCGACCACCTCGTCGCGGGTGCGGGGCCGGGAGTAGAGGTAGCGGAGCACCTCGGCGTCGGAGTCGAGCTGGACCTCCAGCTCCAGGTGCCGGTCGGCCAGGGGAACCAGCAGCAGGCGGTCGGTACGCAAGATCGGCTGAGGCATGCGGCAACGATCGCACGACCGCGCCGCCGCCGCGATCGGAATCCCCCGCCGGCGGGTCGCCGGTGCGTGGCGGCGGTGGGCCATGCTGGGGGGACTCGGGCAACGGCCGGTGGGGGTGGACCGTGGCAACCTGGCTCTGGATCGTCCTGTGCGGCGTACCGCTGCTTCTTCTTGTTGTGGCGTTCGTCGTCCGCCGACGCCGGGCGGCCCGCTCGGCGGCGGGCGATGCCGTGCTGCGGGACGCCCGGCGGGCCATGGCCGAGATGGACCGCCGGCGCCGGCGCTCCCGCAAGGGCACGATCCGGGGCCAGGGCGGCGGCGGGAACGCGGGGACGATGTACGACGCCGCGTACGGCTCGGACACCTCCGCCGGCGCCTGACGTCACACCACCTTACGGATGCGTACCCTCGGTCGCTCGTTGCGCAGGTGACCCAGCTTGTGCTGGCGGACCTGCTCGTCCCACACCGCCTGGTCGTAGTCCGGCCCCGGCGCGATCCACCGGTGCGACCCGTCGCTGTAGTGGAACTTCTCGTCCCCGGCCCGCAGCACGCTCACCGCAGCCAGCCCAGCAACCGCCGGTGCAACGCCCCGGCGGGCGCCCAGCTCAGGTCGGCCGTCGCCCGCACCAACTGCGCACCCATGTACAGGGCCAGCGACATCGGCGCGTCCTCGTACTCCGCCTTCAACTCCCGCCGCCGGGTCGCGCACGGCCACGGCCCACCGCACCCGCCGCAGGTCCAGATCGGCAGCACCGGCCCGTGGGCGCTCACCCGCCCGCTCCGAGGAAGCGGGCGACGCTCGCGCGGGCCTGCCGGCCGATCGCCCACGTCACCTGCCAGCAGGGGTACGGAGTGAGCCGCGCCCACCACAGCCGACACCCCGCGCACATCCCGTCGAGACCCCGTACGTGCACCGCCAGGATCGCCCGCTCGCCACGGTCGTTCACCCGAACTCCCTCGGCTGCGTCTCTCGTGGGCCTACCGATCCTCGCGACCGCCCGGCTTGAGCCAGCAACCGTTGCCGAGCGCCCGCCTGCTCGCGTTCCTGAATGGCCTGTCCGGTACCGCTTCTGCATGTCCGGGTTCGACGCACCAGCCTGTGGAGCAGTTCAAGGATGCTCGCCGCCACCGTGCCTCCGTCGGCGTCCGCGCAGGCGAGGCCAGGGCATGGCACTCCTGCGGATTCAGGGAGACGTCCCGCTATCGCCAAGCGTGGTTGCTGACCGGAGCCGGGCGATAACGGGCCGCCAAGGAGAAAGTTAGTGCACTAGGTTTCCCGGAGCAAGAGACACGCGTGAACTTGGCACACCAGGTTGCCTGTGATCGACTGGGCGGGCTGACCGGAGGTGCGACTGACATGCCAACACCGCCCGCCTATCTGACGATTGCCGCCGACCTACGCGCCGCGATCCTGTCCGGCGAACTGCCCGCCGGATCGAAGCTGCCGTCGGAATCGGGCCTGATGCGCCAGTACGACGTCAGCCGAACCGTCGTGAAGTGGGCCGTCGCGGTGCTCAAGGGTGAGGGCATCGTGGAGGGTCGGGCCGGCTCCGGGGTCTACGTCAGGGAAACCGCGCGGCTGGTTCGCCACGCAGGAGCCCGGGATCTGCGCACCGGCGACGACGCGACCTCGCCGTTCGCCCGCGACGCGGCTCGCGCGGGACAGCATGGCACCTGGGAGCACGACAGCCGCCACTCGAAAGCAGATGAACGCATCGCGGCTCGCCTCGCTGTCGAACCGGGGTCACCGGTGATGCGGACGACCTACCGCTTCCTCGCGGACGACGAACCGATACAGCTCTCCACCTCGTACGAGCCGCTCCCCCTCACCGCCGGCACTCCGGTGGAGTGGCCGGAAGAGGGTGCCGCCGTGGGGGTCGTCGCCCGCATGGACGCCATCGGTGTCCGCGTGGACGAGGTGGTGGAGCGGGTGAGTTTGCGGGCGGCGACGGCCGAGGAGGTCGACGCGCTCGACCTGCCGGCGCGTACCTTCGTGCACACCATCGAACGGACCTACACCGCTGGCGGCACGCCGGTGGAGACCGCCGACATCGTGTTGCCCGGTGGTCGCTACGACCTCGTCTACCGCATCCCGATCGACTGAGCAGGTGTCGTTGTCCCGGCGGCACGCGTCTGCGACAGTGACCGCGACGCCGTGGCAGAGAAGGTGGGATCCACGACGTTGCTGCCGTTGACACCAGGCCGCAGGCTGGTCGCATGTTCGGCCGTACCGTGCTGATCCTGCTGTTCGCGGGTGTGCAGAGCCTCGACGTGACCGGCCCGTTGGAGGTCTTCGCGGGCGCCGGCCCGGCCTACCGGGTGGTGACCGCCAGTTCCGGTGGCAGGCCGGTCCGCACGTCGAGCGGCCTGACCCTGGTGCCCGACGCGGACCTGTCGGCCGTGCCGGCGCCGGACACGGTGATCGTGCCCGGCGGCGAGGGCACCCGCGACACCGATCCGGCGATCGTCCGGTGGCTCCGGGCGCACGCCTCGGGGGCGCGACGCGTCGTCTCGGTGTGCAGCGGGGCGTTGGTCCTGGCCGAGGCCGGTCTGCTGGCCGGCCGCCGGGCCACCACCCACTGGCGGGTCTGCGGCACGCTGGCGCGGCGGTATCCCGACGTCCTGGTCGATCCGGAGCCGATCTTCGTCCGGGACGGGCCGATCGCCACCTCGGCCGGCGTGACCGCCGGCATCGATCTCGCGCTCGCCCTGGTCGAGGAGGACCTCGGCCGCGACGTGGCGCTGGCCATCGCCCGGCACCTGGTGATGTTCCTGCGCCGCCCCGGCAACCAGACCCAGTTCAGCGCCCAACTGTCCGCCCAGGTCGCCAGCCGTTCCGGCCTACGCGAGGTGCAGCGGTGGATCGCCGACAACCCGCACGCCGACCTGCGGGTCCCGACGCTGGCGCGACGGGCCAACCTGTCACCGCGGCAGTTCGCCCGGGCGTTCACCACCGAGGTCGGTGAGACACCGGGCCGCTACGTCGACCGGGTACGCCTGGAGACCGCGCGCCGCCTGCTGGAGGAGGGCGACGACAGCGTCGACCGGATCGCCGGACGGTCCGGGTACGGGACGAGCGAGGCCATGCGGCGCGCCTTCGTCCGCGCACTGGGCGTTCCGCCCTCCGAGTACCGACGCCGCTTCTGACCCGGGGAGGGTTCCTTGCAGATCGCGTTCCTGCTCTTCGACCGTTTCACCGCACTGGACGTCGTCGGCCCCTACGACGTGCTCAGTCACCTGCCCGGCGCGCGGGTCACCCTCGTCGCCGAACGTCCCGGCCCGGTTCGCAACGACGTCGGCAGCCTCCACCTGTACGCCGACGCGGCGCTCGCCGACGTGACCCGCCCGGAGGTGATCGTCGTTCCGGGCGGCCCCGGCCAGAACGCGCACATGCACGACGGCCCGGTCCAGCGCTGGCTGCGCGCCGTCGACCCGCACAGCACGTGGACCGCCTCGGTCTGCAGCGGCTCGCTCCTGCTCGCCGCCGCCGGCCTGCTCGCCGGCCGTCGCGCCACCACGCACTGGCTGCTGCGCGACGACCTGGCCGCGCTCGGCGTCGTCGCGTCGCCCGAGCGGGTCGTCTTCGACGGCAAGTACGGCACCGCCGCCGGCGTCTCCGCCGGGCTGGACCTCGCCTTCGCCCTGGCCGGCCGGATCGCCGGTGACACGGTCGCGCAGGGCATCCAACTCGCCCACGAGTACCAGCCGCAGCCGCCCTACCGGGCCGGCGATCCGGCGACCGCGCCGGACGCGGTCGTCGCGGCGGTCCTCGCCCGGCGTTCGGCCATCGTGGGGCGCGCATGAGCGGCCACGGGCGCGGCCACGCCGCCCTCCGGGCGACGCTCGGCCCGGTGCTGCGCGCGGCGGTCCGGTTGCGGGTTGAGGGGGTGGAGAACATTCCGCTGAGCGGGCCGATCCTGCTCGCCTCCAACCACCTGTCCGTCACGGACTCGACGTTCCTGCCGCTCGCCGTACCCCGGCCGGTGACCTTCATGGCCAAGGCCGAGTACTTCACCGGACGGACCGTCCTGGGGCGACTCACGGCCCGGTTCATGACCGCCGGCGGTCAGGTCCCGGTCGACCGGGACGACCGGCGCGCCGCGGTGGCGTCCCTGGAGACCTGCCTGCGGGTGTTGACCGACGGCGGGGTCTTCTGCATCTATCCGGAGGGCACCCGCTCCCCGGACGGCCGCCTCCATCGGGGCCGCACCGGGGTGGCCTGGCTGGCGCTCAGCTCCGGCGCACCGGTCGTCCCGGTGGCCATGTCCGGCACCGACCGGGTGCTGCCGCCCGGACGGACACTCCCCCGCCCGGCGCGGGTCCGGGTGGCGTTCGGCAAGCCGGTCGACCTCCGTGTGCTCGGCGGCGATCCCGGCGACGCGCGGTCCCGGCGGATCGCGACCGACGCCGTCATGGCCGCCGTGGCCGAGCTGTCCGGCCAGGAGTACGTGCCGCGGTACGCCCGGCCGTGACGTCCCGCGCCGCCGGTCCGGCCAGAGCGACCGGCAGTAGGCGTGGAGGCAGTGGTTGCGGCACCGCCGACGGCGCCGCGACCACATTGTGATGCAGATCACTCGCCTCGCTCATGCTCAGCCCTCGCGCGCCGGGGTGCACTGCCTCGCAAGTAGCCACTCACCCACCCTGAAACCCCCGGAGACCGCCCGGGCGAGCACACACGTACTCCCCCAAACCAAACGGCCCCGCCGACGGCAGAAACGGCCTGTGGAGATGATCCACAGGGGATTCGCGGGGATCGCCGGAGGCCCGGACGGTGGCTACGGTGGCTCGCATGCCAACTCTGATATCGCCCACCACCAGCCTGTATGCCGCCTTCCAGGACTGCCGCGAAGACTGGGGACCCGGTCTGCACGAGGACGGCTTCGGCATCGGCCCCGAAGACGACCTGGACTCGCCCGACGGCTTCGCCGACTGGGTGCGGCGACGCGTCCGGCTCGACCACGGGGCCGGAGCGCCATGCCCCGACGAGCGGCACGCCTCCTGCCGGTGGATCGTCGAGGACGGGCAGGTGCTCGGGGGGATCGCGATGCGGCACTGGCAGGACGACGACCTGGGCCAGATCGGCTACGGCGTACGTCCCTCCGCGCGCCGCCGCGGCCTGGCGAGCTGGGCCCTGGGCGAGATGCTCCGCGAGGCCCGCACCGTGCTGGGTCTGCACCGGGTGCTCATTCCCTGCCTGGAGGACAACCTCGCCTCGGCGCGCACCATCGAGAGCCAGGGCGGCGTGTTCCAGGGAATCCTCGACACCGGGCAGGTCCGGGTGCGCCGCTACTGGATCACGCTCAGCCGCTGACCTGCCCACCGGCTGGCGGAAGGGCCGGCCGGTCGCGCTAAGGCGTCCAGTCGCGCCGGAGCAGGCCGTAGATCACCATGTCGGCGAAGCCGTCGCCGTCGTACTCGCGCTCCCGCTGGGTGCCCTCGTGCGTGAAGCCGCACTTCTCCGCGGTCCGCCGCATGGCGGTGTTGCTGGCCAGGGTCTCCAGCTCCAGGCGGCGCAGGTTGCGGTTGCGGAAGCCGTACCGGCAGAGCAGCCGGACCACGTCGGTCCCGTACCCCTGGCCGCGCGCCTCGGGCAGCAGCGAGATGCCGAGGTGGGCGTATCCGTTGAAAGTGTTGAGCCCCCACAGCGAGCTGCCGCCGAGGAACGTGCCGTCCGCCACGGTCTCGGCGAGCAGCGACACCCCGTCGTCGACCTCGGCCGGGTCGCTGATCCGCTTTTCCAGCCGGGCCCGGACCTGGCCGACGTGGTGCGGCACGAACGGGCCGTCGTCGCTGAGCAGGTGCAGTTCGGGGTCGCCGTGGAGGCGGAACAGGTTCGGCGCGTCGTCGGGCGTGGGCGGGCGCAGCCGGACCCGGTCGGTGGCGAACATGCCGCGACGCTAACAGCCGGGGTACGACGCCACGAACGAGTTAACGCCGGCCGCCGGTCTGGAATGCTTCGTCCATGCCGTCCTTCCCGCCCACCTTCGCCGCCGAGGTCGTCGCGCAGCCCGCCCGGGCCCAGTTCGAGGCGTTCCTCGACGAGCACCGCGACGCGCTCGACCGCTGCCTCGACGGGCTGACCGAGGAACAGGCGCGCCGGTCGTTGGTGGCCTCCCGAACCACCCTGCTGGGTCTGGTGAAGCACGCGACCTTCGTGGAGAAGGTCTGGTTCGACGAGGCGGTCACGGGCCGGTCGCGCGCCGAGATCGGCATCCCGGAGCGGTCGGAGGACTCGTTCCTGCTCGACGACGGGGACACCGTCGCCGGCATCCGGCAGGCACACCGCGCGGCCTGCGAGGCGTCCCGCCAGGCGACGTCGTCGCTGGGCCTGGACGACGTCCTCACCGGGCACCGGCGCGGGCCGCTCCCGCTGCGGTGGGTCTACCTCCACGTGCTGCGTGAGCTGGCCCAGCACTGCGGGCACGCGGACATCCTCCGGGAACAGGTCGTCGCCGGCTGACGCGCGGGGGCACGTGCGATCGTCGCGCGCCGGGTACCGTGCGAACGGGCGGGACGAGGAGGAGAGCGATGACCGGTGGCGGCCTCTCGTCGAAGCGGCTGGTGCGGCTGCGCGACCTGCTCAACCGGCACGTCGACACGGGCTTCGTCCCGGGAGTGGTCACCGTCCTCGCCCGCCACGGCCACGTGCACGTCGAAGCGGTGGGCCGGCTCGCGTTCGAGGGCGCGGGGTCGGGCACGCCGATGGCGGCCGACACGATCTGCCGCCTGGGTTCGATGACGAAGCCGGTCGTCTCCGCGTGTGTGATGACGCTGGTCGAGGACGGCACGCTCCGCCTCGACGACCCGGTCGACGACCTCCTGCCCGAGCTGGCGGACATGACCGTGCTCGCCGACCCGCACGGGCCCCTGGACGCCACCGTCGCCGCGCAGCGCCCGATCACGCTGCGGGACCTGCTGGTCGGCACCCTCGGCACCGGCATGGTCCCCGCCGAGCCGGGCACCGTCCCGATCGCCGACGCCCTGGACGCGCTCGACTACGCGTCACCGGACGGGTGGATCCGCCAGCTCGGCGCGCTCCCGCTGGTTCACCAGCCCGGCGAGCGCTGGATGTACGACGTCGCCGCCAACGTCACCGGCGTGCTCGTCGCCCGGGCCACCGGCATGTCCTTCAACGACGCCATCCGCGAGCGGGTCTGCGACCCGCTCGGCATGCGGGACACCGCGTTCAGCGTGGCCGCCGGAAACACCGACCGGCTGGCGACGGCGTACGCGCAGGACGACGCCCCCACCGGCGAGCCGGTCGTCGAGGACGGCCCCGACGGGCGGTTCAGCCGGCCCCGGGCGTTCGAGTCCGGCGGCGGCGGGCTCGTCTCCACCGCCGACGACTTTCTCGCTCTCGCCTCCGCCCTGCTCGCCGGCGGCGTCCACCACGGCGAGCGGGTGCTCTCCCGGCCGGCGGTCACACTGATGACCAGCGACCACCTGACCCCGGAGCAGAAGGCGGTGTCCGGCTTCTGGCCCGGATACTTCGACGCCATCGGCTGGGGATTCGGGATGTCGGTCCGCACCCGCCGCACGCACCTCGGGCCCTCGGTCGGCAGCTACGGGTGGCCCGGCCTCTACGGCACCGCCTGGTACAACGACCCCGCCGAGGACATGACGGCAATCGTCATGATGCAGCGGGCGCACGCGGGCGACCAGAGGCTGCCGATGTGGCACGACCTCTGGACGGCCGTCTACCAGTCGATCGACGACTGACCGCGGGCCTGTGGGACCGAACGAGCCGGGTGGCGGACGGCGACGCGGGCGCGATCTGCCGGTAGGTCGGCGCGCGGTGGCGGCCGTCGTGGGTGCGGCGATCGGACTGGCCGTTCTCGCCACGGCGTTCGTGGTGCTGCCGGGCCTGGTGGTCGGGCACGACCTGGCCGGAGCGAGCGTCTCCGCGCCGGATCGGCTGACCGCGGTGGGCGAGGTCCGCAAGACGATGCTCCAGGCGCTCGCCGGCGTCGTGCTGTTCTTCGGCGCCTACGCCACGTGGCGGCAGCTCCGGGTCAGTCAGGACAGCCTGCGTGCCACCCAGGAGAGCAACCTGACCGACCGCTTCAGTCGAGCGGTCGACCAGCTCGGCAGCGACAAGCTGGACGTGCGCATCGGCGGCCTGCACGCGCTGTGGCGGATCGCGGAACACGCCCCCCGCGACCGGGAGGCGGTCATCTCGATCCAGGCCGCCTTCCTGCGTACGCACCTGCCCTGGCCGCCGCACGCCGCGGGAGCGCCCGCGGCGGACGTCGACATCAACGACGTCGCGCCGCTGGAGACGCGTGTCGCCGACGCCCAGGTCGCGCTGACCGGGCTGGGTGTGCTGTGCCAGCACCACCGGGAACAGCGCTGGGTCAACCTCAGCGACACGGATCTCCGTCGGGCGGACTGCGACGGGCTCTGGCTGCCGGAGGTCAATCTCGACCGGGCCTGCATGGAGTCGGCGGGCCTCTTCCACGCCAACCTCACCCAGTCGTCCCTGGTGTCGACGAACCTGCGACACGCCGACCTCAAGACGGCCGTCCTGCGCCGCGCCCGGTGCGTCGGGGCCGACCTGCGCGGGGCCCGGCTGGTGGAGACAGACCTGCGCGACGCCGACTTCGGCGAGGCGGACCTCCGCGAGGCGAACCTGCGCAAGACCGACGCCACCGGCGCCGTCTTCCGCCGCGCCGATCTGCGTCTGGCCGACCTGCGCGGCGCCGATCTCGGCGCCGCCACCCTCACCGGGGCGCGGTTGGACGGCGCTCTCGCCAGCGATCTCACCCGGTGGCCCGCCGACTTCGACCACCTCGGCGCCGGCGTCGTCGTCACCGACGACCCCGGCCCCGAGCCGCCGCCCCTGCTCCAACCGCCCGGGATCACGACGAAGGCCCCGCGGCTCCGGTCGATCCCCTGACCGGGGATCCAGACTCACATCGGCTGGTCGAGCAGCTGCCAGCCGCGGCGCAGCCACGGTTCCGTCCCCTGGCGGAGCAGATCCGCGCAGTGCTGTGCCGTGGCCCGGGCCAGCTCGGCGTCGTCCGGGTTCATCCAGCCGTCGCGGCAGGCGTCGTCGTACTCGTCCCAGTCCTCGATCTCGACCCGCCCGTCGACCTCGTGCCGGACCGGATCGAGTTCGAGGTCGACGTACCGCCAGCCGCCCTCGGTGACCTCCGGTGGGCGGCACACGTCGATCTCCAGTCGTCGGTCGGCGGGATCGCCCACCCACCACGCCGCCCACGGCCTACCGGTCGCCAGCAACACCACCACCGGTACGGACAGGGTGCCGCGGTCGTGCGGGGCGCCCCAGGCCGAACCGACCGGCCCGCGCAGCCACGTGCCGTCGCGGTCCTGCCCGACGCACCGCAGGTCGAACCAGAAGACACCACCCGGGCGCTTGATCTTGAACAGACGCACGGTCTCGACGGCCGTCCTGTCGTTCACCCGAGCAGCCTACGGAGACGTACCTCCGACGCGACGCTTACCGGCCAATTCGCTGCCGAGTCCACGGTGCGGGCCGGTCCGAATTCGATCGACAGGGCGATCGAGTGGCTCTACGGTCGCGCGGTGCGCCCCGGAGAGATCGTCGTCGCCGTCGAGCAGGTTCGCGCTCTGATCGACGAGCAGTTCCCGCAGTGGTCGGGTCTGCCGATCGTCGCGCAGCCGTTGACCGGCACCGACAACGCGCTGTTCCGGCTCGGTGACTCGCTGACGGCACGGCTGCCGCGGGCGCCGTGGGCGGTCGACCAGGTGGCGACCGACGCGGCCTGGCTGCCGCGGCTCGCGCCGCACCTGCCGGTGCCGGTGCCGGTGCCGATCGGCCTCGGCCGGCCGGGCGGGGACTATCCGTGGCCGTGGACGGTCGTCCCGTGGCTGGACGGGCACAACCCGCAAGCCGGGCAGGACCTCGTCGACCTCGCCGTCGACCTCGCCGGCTTCGTCCGCGCGATGATCGCGATCGACCCGATGGACGGGCCGGTCAAGGAGGGGATTCAACGCGGCGTACCCCTGGCGCAGCGGGACGAGCTGACCCGCCGGTCGATCGCGGCGCTGGGCGACCGGATCGACCGGCGGGCGGTGACCGCCGCGTGGGACGAGGCGATGGCGGCGGACGAGTGGCCCGGACCACCCGTGTGGCTGCACGGTGACCTGCTCGGAGGCAACCTGCTGGTCGACCGGGGCAGGCTCACCGGCGTCATCGACTTCGGTGCTCTCGGCCGCGGCGATCCGGCGGTCGAGGTTCGGCCGGGCTGGAGCCTGTTCGATGCCCGCGCCCGGGCCGCCTACCGGGAGGCGCTCGGTTTCGACGAGGCGACCTGGGTACGCGGGTGGGCCTGGATGCTGTCGGGCTCGCTCTACTGGTTGGCCGACCTGTGGGACCTGATCAGCGAGGACGACCGCGCGGACACGGTCCGCTCCATCGACCACATCGTCCGTCACCGCCACGACTGACCCGCGTCGAACGCGCACCGGCCGCGGCGCCTCGGGAACAGGGCCGTGCCCCGGTCAGCGGACGAGCGGGCGGTAGCGCAGGTGAACGACGCCGTTGCCGAACCGGCGCTCGCCGAGGAGCGTGTAGTCGGTGCGTCCACCCGTGGGTAGTCCCGATTTGCCGCCTCCGACGGACGTGGGCCAGACGAGCAACTGGCACTCGTCGACCAGGCCGGCCCGGATGGCCTGCGCGGCCAGGTCGGCACCGCCGATGGTGATGTCCCTGTCCGCCGCGGCCTTCAGCTGGCGTACGGCGGCGGGGTCGAAGTGGCGCTCCACCCGGGTGGCAGCCGTCGGCACCTCGCTGAGAGTCGTCGAGTAGACGACCTTGTCTGCCGCCTTCCAGACGCGCGCGAACTCGGCCATGAGTTCGGACTGCGCGGCCAGCGAGGCGTCGGTCTCCCAGACGGCCATCATCTCGTACAGGCGCCGCCCGTAGAGGAACGTGCCCGCCGACCGCAGGAGATCGGTGGTGAACGCGAACACCTCGTCGTCGGGCGGGAACCAGGCGAAGACTCCCCCCTCGTCCTCCATGTAGCCGTCGAGCGACACGTTGTTCACGTAGATCAGCTTTGCCATGCCTCTACCTTCCGGTGCACCCGCGGTGTCACCTTGATCTGCCCGCTGACCGACCGTCACGTCTGTCATCAGGATCCGGCCGGGCGTCTCCACCCTCCGTCTGTTCCACGATCGACGGGGCCCGGGTGCGACGGCATCCCGAGAGAAAGTTGCGGGGACGGTCGACCGACAGGCGCGAGGGATACCGAACGTCCTCGGGAGCCAGTGGTGTCGGATCAGGTCAGCCGATCCCTGCGTGACGGGATCGGAGTACAGGGATACGCCGGGCTCGCGTCCGTCAGTCGGTCCCGCGTTCCCACGGACGCTCGATCCACGGATTGCTGTCGAGGTAGGCCGTGAGCCTGGGAAACCGCTGCCGGGTGCGGGTCTCGTCGGTCAGGTCGCCCGGCGCTCCCACCGGTGTCTCGGGTCCGGACGGGCCGTCGATGGCGAACGGAGCCCCGGTCGCGGCTATGTGCGCATCGAGGGGAAGACCGCAGAACCAGTCGATTCGCGCGTTGTGCCGGTCGGACGCCAACTCGACAAGGCTGTCAGGGTCGTTCTGCACGAGCCGGACGACAGGCCGTCCATGCGACAGGATCCAGTCCTGCACGGCGGAGAAGTCGTCGTCGTCCACGCTGCCCAGAAGCAGTGTCGCGGCGTCCCGGATCGACCAGCGGTACAGGCTGTCCTGCACCTGCAGCCACAGGTCATCGAACCATTCGATCTCGTCCGGGGTCAACGCGCGCAGGCGGCGGCGGAGCACCCGGGCGACGCGTTCCGTGTCGGCGCCCCCCTCCGCTCGGGCGCGTTCCACGATCCGCCAGAAGTCCTCCCACTCCATGGCGCAGACCCTACGAGCCGACTCCGCGTGCCAGGGCCCCGCGGAGGTGCGTTCCGAGGACGCGTGCTGTCAACGCGCAAGCGGGACACGGCATCGTGCTGGTTTCTGGGATGGATACGGCACTGGGCGGCCGGCAAGCCGTGGTTCGACGCCCCCTGAGAGTCGGACGGTCAGCCGCCGGGCGTGCGCCTGCGGGGCGAGGCTCTCGATCGGATATCTTGCCGGCGTGGAGATCCAGGTGCTGGAGGGCACGCTCGTCGAGGTGCCGACACCGGGCATGACGGGCATGGACCGGCGTGCGTTCGGCGAGTTCGTCGGCCCGGGTGGCGAGTTGGCGTCGTACGCGTTCGGCTGGGTCACCGGCTCGGACCCGCACGTCGCTCGACTGTCCGTGGGGATCGGCGCCGGCAATCCCGGCGGCGGCACCTTCCACGCCGTCATCTTCGCCAACGAGGAAGGCCATGCGTTCTCGCTCGTCGACGATCCCTTCGAGCGGGTCCCGCAGGGCGGTCCGGACCTGACGGCGGACCAGTCTCGTGCCCACGAGGACCTGCCGTTCGTGTGGTGGGTGACCGACCACGTCATGGAACACGATCGGCGCGCCCGGTGGATGCAGCACTGGCTCCTGGGCACCACCTGCATCCAGACCGCTCAGGTCTTCGAACGCCACGAGCCCGTGCTGCGGATCAGTCACGACGCGGACGACGGGATCTGGCAGCTCATCGGGACCAGTGACGCGGACGGCAGCAACGGCAGGCTCGGGCACCTGCACCATGCCGTCGACGAGGATCCCAGCCTGATCGACGTCCTTGACCTGCCGCCCGGGCGCAGCGCGGTACGCGCGGCCCCGGGACGACCCTGGACCTGCGACGCCTGACCTCGATCGAGCCCAGCCCTATTCCTGCGCGTCGAGGTCGCGCAGGGCGTAACGGAGGTGTTCCCACTCTTCGTCGAGGATCACATGAAGGCAGTGCACGACCGGCTCCTCGTGATCGGGTGACCACGCTGTCGGCCGCGGCTCGGCGAGCAGGGCCGGCGTGGCGTTCGCGAGGAAGTCCCGCACCATGGCCTGCCGTTCGGCCCGCAGGTCCAGTGTCTCGGCGAGACTCGGCGGCGTTGCCGCGAAGATGGACATGTCGTAGCCGTCCGTCTCGTACTCGGCGTGCGGCTGCCCGAGCGGGTGGAAGGGCTGCGGCAGTCGCAGAATCGCCTTGCCGAGCCATGCGTCGGTGGCGAACGCGAGGTGGCGCAGCGTCTGCGCGAACGACCACTCGCCGTCGATCGAGACGTCGGCGGCGCCCTCGGGCATGGACTCGACCCGGTCCACCGCGGCTGCCCAGGCCCTCTCGAGCGCCGCCCACGCCGCGCGCAGGCCGTCGAGATCCGTGGCGTTCTTCAGCTCGCGCCCGGGAAAGCGCCGGTTCAGCTCGGCCTCGACGAGCGGCGCCACGTCGACTCCGTTGACCAGCAGTGCGCCGTCCGCCAGCCAGGGCGCATCGATATCGAGGTCGCGCACGTCGACACCGCGCATCACCGCGCCGGCCAGCGTCGACCTGGTGAACCGCGCGCCTCGCAGGTCCTTGTCCACGAATGTCCTGACGTCGCCCTCGGTCACGGCGTCCCTCCTCCCATTGACGATCGCGGTGATGCTAGCGGGCGGGCCCGACAACGAATGTGCGACGCGACCAGCCGGCGGACCGCCGAGTCCGCTGCAACACGTTCCTGCGGTCCTTGGTCACAGATCGAACGCGGCGACGAGGGCCGAGAATGTCGGTGCCACCTCGCGCCACGAACACGGCCCCGGCTGGGTCCAGAAGTCACTGGCGAGGACGCGAGGGTCGGTGGGATCCGTGCGGTAGTCCAGGGCGACGACCACGTCATCGCCGGCTCGCTCGTTCACCGCCACGAGGGTCGCCTTGTCGATGTCCAGCCACGGCAGGTCGACGGGCCCGGGCTGCTCGCTGCCCCGCGCCAGCCTGAACACCTGGGCCGTCGCGTCGTCCTCACTGAGCGAGTCCAGTGATCGCGACTCTCGCGCCATCGCCTCGATGCTGGTAAGGAAGTCCAGCGGGTCCTCGAACCACGGCATCGTCCGGGCAAGGACGGTGGTACCGGGATGCCGCCATCGACCTTCCCTCACCAGCGACAGCAGCAGCCGCGGAACGACAAGGCCACGAATCCGGACCGGAATACGGCTATCCTCCACCGTCCAATCGTCCCACCGATCAGTCCGTGCCTTGGTCTGTCGTGAGCCGCACACAGAGATAGGGCCCGACCCTCAGCACACGTACATCCGCAGCCTCGCCCCGGCCGCGACTGAACACACCGATCGACGCGGACACCTCCGGTCGTGACGGCGATCCGCGCTCGGTCCGGATGGGTAAACTGCCGCACACGCATGTCGGAGCGGTGCCAGCGGGGGCGGCCATGAGCGCTGAAGACCGGATCGAGCGAGCCAGAGAAGCCTCTGAGCGGGCGGTGTACAGCGGTGACACCGGCGCGTTGACCGAGGCCGAGCGAGCCCTGGACGCGGTCGAGGCCGACGTGGCGTTGGCGCGCGGAAAGATCCTGCACGCCCGGTATCAGGCCGCCGCCGGCTCGTCGGCCGCCGAGGACCCCGCCGAACTTCCGCTGTTCGAGCGCGCACTCCGGTTGTACCGCGCACTGGGCGACACCCGCGGCGAGGCCGAGGCGCTGTTCTGGATCGGCTGTCTCCACCAGTTCGTCCGGCGCGACGACGAGGCCGCGCTACCGCACCTGGAACGGTCGTGTCGACTGGCGGCCGAGACCGGTGACAGCCGGACCCGGGCCGAGGCGCTGCGGCACCTGGGCATCGCGGCGCATGCCGCCGGCAGGTGGGACGAGGCGCGTGAGCAGCTCGAGGAGTCGTCCCGGCTGCGCCGGGAGATCGGGAACCTCCCGGGCGTGGCGTCCAACATGGTCGGGCTTGCCTACATCGCCGCGGCTCAGGGCCGCCGGGCGGAAGCGCTCGCCACGCTCGACGAGGCGTACGCCATCGCCCGTCCGCACGGCGCCCACGCCACGGTGCGGCACATCGAGCAGGCGAGAACACAGATGTGACGTCGCACCGCGATGTCGGTGCGGATACGCCGCGGCCTGCCGGGCGTGCGCTCGGGATAGGACCAGACGAAGCCCTTGTCGGCGACCCGGAAGTCGAAGCCGTCGCTGTCGATCTCGACCACGTGGGGCAGCGCCGACGCCACCCGCCGGACGTCGTCCGCGTCAACCACGGCGGTCACCCCGGGACACCGCCTTTCGCATCGCCACACCCTGACCGGACGTGTGTCCGGGATCCGCGCACGCCGCCGGTTCGAGCAGCGACAGCCTCCGCCGCTCCGCGTCGAGGCCGACGCGGATGCCGACCGGCATCGGCAGGTTCGGGCCGGCGTGTCCGAACTCGACGTTGCCCAGCACCGGGATGTCCCGGTCGCCGAGCACGTCGAGGACGATCTCGGCCAGGGTCGGGTCGGGCGCCCCCAACCCCTCGATGGCGTGCGGGACGCCCACGACCATGCCGGCGATCCGGTCGAGGACGCCGCAGTGCCGCAGCACCTGCAGGTCGCTCCACACCCACGACGCGAAGCCGCCCATCTCCTCCCAGAACAGCACCGCGCCGTCGAACCAGTCGAGTGGCAGCGCGTACCGGGTCGCCTGGGTGCGCATGACGCGGTTGAGCACGCCGCCGATGAGCCGGCCCTCCACCCGACCGGCGCGCCAGCACTCCCACGACGGGGTGGTGGGCAGCTCGCCGATCGCCTCCGTGCCGGTGAGCAGCGTCGAGTAGAGGCGCTCCAGTTCCGCCCGGCGCGCCTCGGTCACCCGCTGCCACGCCCCGCCGAGCCCCGGCGTGGCCAGGTCGGCGTGGAACCCGACCAGGCCCGTACGCGCGTGGAGCACGAGGTGCAGCAGCGAGATGTCGCTGTAGCCGAGGATCGGCTTGGGGTCGGCGGCGATCGCCTCGACGTCGATCAGGTCGAGGTAGCCGAGCGCCGTCTGACCGCCGTCGTGCGCGACGACGGCGCGCACCTCGGGGTCGCGCAGCAGCGCGTTGAACTCCTCGGCGATCTCCGCCGCGGTTCCCGCGCTCCACCAGTGGCGCCGCCCCGCCTCGAGCAGCGGTGCCCGACGCACCCGGAATCCCATCCCTTCCAGGACGGCCACCGCCCGGTCGAGGTCGGGCTCGTAGGTGGCGTGCAGCGGCCCGGACAGGGACGCGATCACGACGAGGTCTCCGGGGCGCAGGGCTCGCGGTCGAAGCAGTGGGGGCAGCGCGGATGCGGTCACGGTCTCCACGTACCCTTCGGGCCGGTCGGCGGCCGGCCGAAGATGCCGTCGCCGGTCACCGTGGCGTCGTCGATCCGGCTCGGGTCGACGCTCCACCGGCCGGCGATCGCCATCACGTCGAACTCGTTGGGCATGGCCTCGTGCCACCGGTCCCACTCGTCGTCCGACCAGTGCTCCATACCGGCCTCCCGGCGGCGGACGCCGACGTTCCGCTCGATCTCGTCGACGGTGGGGTCGCCCACGACCAGCGGCACCTCCCCCCGCTCGCCGATGTAGCAGTAGGCGCGCAGCAGTTCACCGTCCACCGCCCGCGCCCACAGGTGGTACTCGGGGACCCGCTCGGTGACGAAGAACTGCACCTCGCCGAGCGTCCGGCTCAGCTCCCGCAGCCAGTCGCGGAACTCCGGCTCCGTCGTGTCGAGGCCGGGCGGCAGGTCCAGCCGGCCGTGGGCGAGGACCCAACCGGGTACGGGCTCCGCCACGTACACGCCCTGCCGGTAGGCGCGGTCGGTGCCGGTGGCCCAGTCGAGCGTCTCCCGCTCGCGCAGGTCCAGGGCGTCCGCCACCTCCCGCACGGTACGGTCGCGGACCGCCAGCCATGTCGTCTTGAAGCAGAACCCGGCCACGGCGCACATGATCGCAGAATCAGCACCGGCCGTGCTCGCGAAAATCCGGTGACCGGCGAGGGCCACCGCCGTGACAATGTCGCCGTGGAGCAGATCGAGGTCGTCGTCGCCCATACGGAGCGTGCGACCCTGCGCGTCGGCGAGGTGTTCCTGAAGATCGACACCGACCGAGCGCGTACCGACGTCGAGGTCGAGGCGATGGCGCTGGTGCCGCTGCCCACCCCCGAGATCCTGTGGCGCCGGCCGCCCGTACTCGCGCTCGCCGCCCTGCCCGGGACGGCGCTCGGCCGCCTCGGCGAACCGTCGACGGCGTCGCCGGCAGCCTGGGCGGCGGCCGGTGCGGCCGCGCGGCTGCTGCACGACGCGCCGCTGCCCCCGTGGCCGGGACGCGGCCACGACGAGTTGGCCGCGCAGCTCGACGGCGAGTGCGCGTGGCTGCTGCGCCACGAGGTCCTGCCCACCGGCCTGGTCACCCGCAACCGCCGACTCGCCGAGACGGCGCTGCGGCCGTGGACGCCGGCGTTCATCCACGGCGATTTCCAGGTCGACCACGTGTTCGTCGCCGCCGACGAGATCACCGGCGTGGTCGACTGGTCCGAGGCGAGCCCGGGCGACGCCCTGTACGACCTGGCGACGCTGACGCTCGGGCACCGGGAACACCTGGCGGACGTCGTCGCCGGTTACGGCGCCGACGTCGACCTCGACCTGATCCGCGCGTGGTGGTCGATGCGCAGCCTGCTGGGAATCCGCTGGCTGGTCCAGCACGGCTTCGACCCGTACGCGCCGGGCTGCGAGGTCGACGTGCTGCGAGCACAGCAGGCGTGAACGGCGCGGTGCCGGGTCAGAACCAGCTCTCCCGCATGTCCAGCGTGGTGCGGTCCAGGCTCTCCAGCAGGTCGAACCGCGCCGCCACCGTCGGCAGCTCCCACCGGTAGAAGTAGCGGGCCGCCTGCCGCTTGCCCGCCAGGAACTCCCCCTCGGCGCCGTCCGGGGAGCCCAGCGCCTCCACCGCCAGCGCCTGCTCCAACCACATCCAGGCGATCACCACGTGCCCGACCGCCTCCAGGTAGACCGAGGCGTTGGCCAACGCCAGCTCCGGGTCGCCGGTGGCCCACAGTCGCCGGGTCACCACCGCGATGCGGTCCACCGCAGCGCCGAGCTGGCCGGCCAGCTCGGAGGCGAACCCCTCGGCCTTCCAGGCCCGGGTGACCGTGCCGCGGATGGTCTCCAGCAGCGCCTCCAGGGCCGCACCGTCGCGCATGGTGACCTTGCGGCCGAGCAGGTCGAGGGCCTGGATGCCGTGGGTGCCCTCGTGGATGGCGTTGAGCCGGTTGTCCCGCCAGTGCTGCTCGACGTCGTAGTCGCGGGTGTAGCCGTACCCGCCGTGCACCTGGATGGCCAGGTCGTTGGCGGCCAGGCACCACTGCGCCGGCCAGCTCTTCGCGATCGGGGTGAGCAGTTCCAGCAGCAGGTGCGCCCGGTCCCGGTCGGCCTCGGCGGGCGCGGTCTTCTCCTCGTCGAGCAGCCGTCCGCAGTAGAGGATCAAGGCGAGCGCGCCCTCGACGTAGCTCTTCTGGGCCAGCAGCATCCGGCGTACGTCGGGGTGGGCGACGATCGGCACCTGCGGCGCGGTCGGGTCCTTGTCGGCGACCGGGCGGCCCTGCGGTCGTTGCCGGGCGTACGCGACGGACTTCAGGTGGGCGGTGTAGCCGAGCGCGGTGGCGCCGGCCCCGATGCCGATGCGCGCCTCGTTCATCATGTGGAACATCAGCGCGAGCCCCTGGTGCGGCTGGCCCACCAGGTAGCCGACCGCCCCGGCCCGCCCGTACGGCCGGTGCACGCCCTCGCCGAAGTTGAGCAGCGTGTTGGTGGTGCCCCGGTAGCCGAGCTTGTGGTTGAGCCCGACCAGCACCACGTCGTTGCGCGGGCCCGGCCCGTCGCCGTCGCGCAGCACCTTGGGCACGATGAACAGCGACAGGCCCTTCACCCCGGGCGGCCCGCCGGGAATGCGGGCGAGGACCAGATGCACGATGTTCTCGGCCAGCTCGTGGTCCCCGGCGGAGATCCACATCTTGGTGCCGACGATCCGGTACGTGCCGTCGTCCTGCGGCTCCGCGCGAGTGGTCAGGTCGGCCAGGGAGCTGCCCGCCTGCGGCTCGGACAGGCACATGGTGCCGAAGAACCGGCCCTGGACCATCGGGCGGACCCAGGTGTCGACCTGCTCCGGGCTGCCGTGGGCGAGCAGCAGGTTGGCGTTGCCGAGGGTGAGGAACGGGTACGCCGACGTGCCCACGTTGGCGGCCTGGAACCAGGCGAACGCGGCGGCGGCCACGGCGTGCGGGAGCTGCATCCCGCCGATCGACTCGTCCAGCGTGGCGGCGAGCAGCCCGGTGCCGGCGAACGCGTCCAGCGCCGCCTTGACCTGCGGGATGGTGCGGACGCGCTGGCCGTCGAAGGTGGGTTCGCCGGTGTCGGCGGCTCGGTTGTGCGGTGCGAACCGCTCGGCGGCGACCTGGGCGGCGAGGTCGAGCACCGCGTCGAACGTCTCCCGGGAGTGCTCGGCGTAGCGGGGTCGCTCGGTCAGCCGGGTCACGTCCAGCCAGTCGTGCAACAGGAACGCGAGGTCGCGGCGGGACAGCAGCAGATCGGACGAGGACACGTGGGCTCCTTCCGGTCAGCCGCGGCGCAGACCGGCGACGGCCTCCCGCAGGTCATCCTGACCGATCGGGGCCGGCGGCGCACCCTCCGCCGCCTCCCGCAGCGCCTTGGCGAGTTGCACCCGGCGCAGCGCCTCGCGCAGGTCCGCGCCGGTCAGCCCGGCCGTGTCGGCGGCCAGGGCGGCCGGGTCGAGGTCGTCGGCGAACATCCGGAAGCCGGGCCGCTCGTGCCGGTCGATCAGCTCGCGGACCATCTTGGTGAGGATCTCCGCGCGGCCGGTCTCGTCCGGCGCCGGGATGGCGATCTTCAGGTCGAAGCGGCCGGAGCGGATCAGCGAGGCGTCGACGCGTTGCGGGAAGTTGGTGGTGGCCACCACGATGACGTCGGGGTTCTCCTCGAACAGCGTGTTCATCTCCTGCTTGAAGATGCCGGCGACGGCGTTGACCGCCTGGCTGGCCGCGTCCCCGCCGGCGCCCGCGTAGCTGATGATCGAGTCGAACTCGTCGAAGAGCATGACCGTGGGCCGGCGGTAGCGGCGGGCGTCGCGGAAGATGCGCTTGATGTTGCGTTCCGAGCCGCCGAGGTACTTGTCCAGGATCTCCGGGGTGCGGATCTCCTCGAAGTCCGCGCCGATCTCGTTCGCGAGGGCCCGGGCCAGCATGGTCTTGCCGGTGCCCGGCGGCCCGTACATCAGGATGCCCTGCGGCCGGCGCGCGCCCCAGCGGGCCATCGCCTGCGGGTGCCGGAACGACACGGCCACCTCGCGGAACCGGGCGACCACGTCGGGCAGGCCGCCGACCTGGTCGAGGGTCACCGTGGTGCTGCGCGGCTCGGCCACCGCGACCGGTCGCCGCCCCACCCGGTACGTCCGTCCGCGCAGCACGGTCGGCTCCACGCTGTCGCCGGCCAGCTCGCGGACGGCCTGGAACAGCAGGCCGAGCACGGCGATCAGCTGCGCCGGACCCACCTCGGCGCTGGGCACGTCGGCGCGGATGCGTACCGTGCCGTTGTCCTGGTCCACCTGGGGCCGCACCCCGGCGGCCTCGGCGGTGTGCAGCACCGCCCGGCCGGCCGGGTCACGCGGCGGCGTGACCAGCGCGGTGCCGGCGGGGCGCAGCCCGAGCCGACGGCCCGCCTCGGCCGCCGCCCGGCCCACCACGGCGGCCGGGCCGTCGCCGCCGCGCGCGGCGAGCCGCTCGGCGAGCAGCAGGCCGACCGGCCCGGCCAGCCCGAGGGCGAGCAGGCCGGCCGGCGCGGCCTCCACCCGCAGGTACGCCTCGAAGCGGTGCACCGGCCGCCCGGCGACGGTGTCCACGCGTACGGTGCAGCGGACCTCCCGGACCGGGGCGGGGAAGTCGCCGCCGGCCACCAGGTCCACCGGCCCGTCCTGGGCGGCGGCGAGCAGCCCTGTCGCGTCGACGACGCGTAGCTCGGCGCCGAGCAGCGGCACCACGTCCTCGTCCGGCCGCACCTCGTACCCGGTCATGGGTCCTCTTCCCTCGCGGCGACGTCTCCTGCGAGTCTGGCACCCACCGGCGCGGTCGGCCACACGTCAGCCGGCCGCCTCGCCGAGCAGGCCGTCGACCAGGTCGCGGGGCAGCCCGTGGGTGTCGTGCAGCCAGTGGTAGTCGCGTTCGGTCAGCGGGCCCCGCGCGCGCACCCGGTCGACCAGCGGCCGGCCCCGGCGCAGCAGCCCCCGGAAGCGGCGTTCCTCGTCCGCCAGCGCCTGCCGCAGCGGGCCGGGGTCGACGCGTTGGCGGAACCGGCGCGACGTGTCCTCGTGCGGCGTCGGGGGCAGCTCGTCCAGGCTCCGCCGCGGGTCGTCGCGCCAGAGCACGGTCAGCGCGCGGCGCAGCAGCCGGCGCAGCACGTAGCCCCGGCCGGTGTTGCCCGGGCGTACCCCGTCGCCGAGCACGACCACCGCGGAGCGCAGGTGGTCCGCGACCACCCGCAGGTCCGCGCCGCGCAGGTCCCACCGGTCGCGGACCGTCTCCACCCACGGGCGCAGCCCGTCGCCGGTGAACACGGACCGGTCGCCGCGCAGCACCATCTCCAGCCGCTCCAGCCCCATGCCGGTGTCGATGCTGACCAGCGGCAGCGGGGTGAGCCGGCCGTCGGGGTGGCGGTGGTAGCGCATCTGGACGTGGTTCCACACCTCCACCCAGCGCTCGTCGCCGCTCGGGGTGCCGGTGGGCGGCCCGTCGCCGGTCCACACGAAGATCTCCGAGTCCGGTCCACACGGGCCGGTCGGGCCGTTGGACCACCAGTTGTCCTCGCCGAGCGCCTCGACCGGCACGCCGAGGCCGGTCCAGGTGTCCCGCGCGGTCTCGTCCGGGCCGACGCCGTCCGTGTCGCTCCCCGCGTGGACGGTCGCGTGCAGCCGGCCCGCCGGGATGCCGTACCCGCCGGTGAGCAGCTCGTAGCCCCAGCGCAGGCTGGTCGCGATGTCGTAGTCGCCGAGCGACCACGAGCCGAGCATCTGGAACACGGTCAGGTGGGTGCGGTCACCCACCTCGTCCAGGTCCGTGGTGCGCAGGCACCGCTGCACGTCGACCAGGCGTCGTCCGCCCGGGTGCGGGCGCCCCAGCAGGTACGGCGTGAGCGGGTGCATGCCGGACGTGGTGAACAGCACCGGGTCGCCGGGCGGCGGGACCAGCGAACTCTCCGGCGCGTCCCGATGGCCGTGCCGGTGGTAGTGGTCGTGGAAGATCCGGGTGATCTCGTCGGGGGTCATGGCGGGTGCCTTCCGGGTACGGGCGTCCGGACGGTCCGCGCAACGATGGCGTGACACGACGACGCCGGCGGACCGTTTCCGGTCGCCGGCGAGAAATGGGCAGGTCAGGCGGCGGCAACCGGCGAGCGGGAAGCTCGCGCGGCGGCGGCGGTGACAGTGCGCCTGTTCTGCATGCCCCCACGCTAACCCGCCCCACCCGTCCCCGCCCACCCCCCTTTTCCCCACCCCTGCCCCCGGCCCCGGCCCCGGCCCCGGCCCGTCGATCATGAAGTTGGCGGCACTCCTGGGCGTTTGGTTTCCGATCTACCTCATGATCGACGTGGCGGGCATCGGGAAGCGGGGGTTGCGGTGCGCTGTGCACCATGCCGAGGTCCGGGCCGGCCGTGGGTGGAACGCCATGGGTGTGAAATCGGGCCGGAGACACCCATGGTGTTCCACCCGGTGGACGGCGTTCAGTGGTGAGAGGTGCAGGCCCCGGGGGGCGGGTCCAGCACTGCGGGGTGGCCGGGTCGACGCCGGGCAGCCGGCTCACGCGCCAGCCGGCCGGGCAGCCGGCAACCGGCCAGGCCCCGGCCCGTCACCAGCAGCCACGCCCTCGGCCAGCCGGGCAGGGCCATCGGTCATGGGCTGGGGCGCCACTTCGGCGGGGTGGCGGGGTCGCGGGCGACCGGAGACCGCCACCTCGCCGAGGTTGCGCCGATCTTGGGGGGGGTCGGCGCGGCGACGCCAGGGGGAAGGGACCGGACGGGATGTCAGGGGGTGGGGGCGGGGGCGGGGGTGAGCAGGCGCCGGTAGAGCGCGTCGAGGCGCTCGGCCTGCGCCTCCCAGGTCCATCCGGGCAGCGGTGAGTCCGGTCCGTCGTAGACGGCGCGGTAACGCCCCGGGTCGGCGAGCACCGCCGCGACCGCGCGGGCCAGGTCGGCGGCGTCCCGGGCCCGGAACACCTCGCCCTGACCGGTGGCCCGGACCGTGTCGGCCATGGTGCGTACGTCGCTGACCACGATCGGCAGCCGCGCGTGCGCGTACTCGAAGAACTTGGTGATCAGCGCGATCTCGTGGTTGGGCCAGTGGTGCAGCGGGATGAGCCCGACGTCGGCGGCGGCGAGGAACGCGACGAGCTGCCGGTGCGGCACGTACGGCAGCACATGCACCCGGTCGTCGACCCGGTGCCGGGCGGCGCGGGCCACGACCCGGCGGACGTACCCGGCGGCGGGGTCGCCGACGACCAGCGCCAGGTGCACGCCGGGCAGCCGGGGCAGCGCCTCGACCACGGTGTCGACGCCACGCTGCGGGGCCATCGCGCCGCTGTAGACCAGCAGCGGCGTGCCGGCGGCCACGCCGCAGCGCGCCCGCAGGTCGGGCGCGGCCTCGGCGCCCGGCGAAGCGACGACCACGGACCCGACGACCGGCGGCGGCACGACCTCGGCCGTCGCGACCGGGGCGTTGAGCACGACGGTCGGGCGCTGCGGCAGGTCGTGGTCGCGGACCAGCAGGTCGGCGAGGGTGTCGGAGACGGTGACGACGGCGTCGGCGTGGCCGACGTACTCGCGGACGTAGCCGAGGTGGGCGGGCAGCCAGCGGGCGTTGTCGCGGCGGGGCCGGGCGCCGGGCAGCCACTCGTGCGCGTCCCAGACCAGCTTGACGTCGCGTCCCTGCGCGCGGGCGCGCTCCACGGCGCGGGCGGCCACGCCGAGCATCCGGAAGTCGTGCGCGTGGATCAGGTCGGGGCGCAACGCGTCGACGACCGGGCCGGCGAGCCGCTCGTACCCCCAGAGCCCGGGCTCCAGCCGGCGCCAGGCCCGGTCGCCGAGCCGCGCCCGCCAGTAGCGGACCTGGGCGTGCTCGACGGGCCGGCGGGCCAGCCGGGCGGCCCGCAGCGGCAGCCCGCCCCGGGCCACCAGACGCCGCCGCAGCCCGGCCACGCCGCCTGGGGACCGGGACGCGCCGGGCGGGGCGGGGCGGGGGGCGTCGAGGGGCAGGACGCGTACCTCGGCGTCGCCGAGCTGCCAGCGGCGCTCGGCGTCGACGTGGGCGCAACCGAGCAGGGTCACGTCCCACCCGGCGTCGGCGGCGGACCGGGCGGCCTTCTGCACCCGCGAGTCGCCCTCGACGGCGTTGTCGACCAGCATCACCACCCGGCGGCCGGCGCGCGGCGTCGCGACGTCGCGGTCCATCGGCGACCACACCCCTTCAGCTCGTCGGCCGGACTGGCCGCGAGTGTACGGGGAGCGCGACGCCGCCAGGACCGCAGTGAAAGCGCCCTGAGCTGCGAAGACACCGAGTGTGCAGGTACCGGCGGGCGAACGTTCACCCGCCGTGCACGGGTCGGTCAGACGGCGCCGGAGGCGACCAGCGGGCCCGGGGCGGCCGGCTGCCGACGGTCGCGCCGGTTGGGCAGCGACAGCCGGATGACCTTCCACCAGGCGGAGGCGACCTGCTTGGGCAGCGGGCCGGTGGTGTAGCGCAGGCCGTACCGGTCGAACAGCGCCCGCACCTGCGGGGCGATCTCCTGGTAGCGGTTGCTGGGCAGGTCGGGGAAGAGGTGGTGCTCGATCTGGAACGACAGGTTGCCGGTCATGAGGTGCAGCAGGCGGGGGCCGCTGATGTTGGCCGAGCCGAGCATCTGCCGCAGGTACCACTCGCCGCGCGTCTCGCCCTCGATCGAGGTCTTCTCGAACGTCTCCACGCCGTTCGGGAAGTGCCCGCACATGATCACCGAGTGGCTCCACACGTTGCGCAGCAGGTTCGCGGTGAACGTGGCGGCGAGCGTGGACAGGAACGAGGGGCCGGAGAGCAGCGGGTGCACCACGTAGTCCTTCAGCACCTGGCGGCGGATCTTGCGGCCGACCGCCCTGGCCTTGGCCCGGAACGCCGGGTCCTTGAGCCGCTTCTGCTTGAGGTGGTCGCCCAGCTCCATGTCGTACGCGGCGATGCCGTACTCGAAGAAGCACGCGTTGAGCAGGTTCCACACCGGCTGGCCCAGGTGCATCGGGTGCCAGGGCTGGTCCTCGTCGACCCGCATGATGCCGTACCCGAGGTCGTTGTCCTTGCCGACCACGTTGGTGAAGCGGTGGTGCAGCTCGTTGTGCGACTGCTTCCACTGGTCGGCCGGGGAGACGTGGTCCCACTCCCAGGTGGTGGAGTGGATCTTCGGGTCACGCATCCAGTCCCACTGGCCGTGCAGGACGTTGTGCCCGATCTCCATGTTGTCGAGGATCTTGGCGACCGTGAGGCCGGCCGTACCGACGATCCAGGCCGGCGGGAACAGCGAGAAGAGCAGCACCGCCCGACTGCTGATCTCCAGCGTCCGCTGGGTCTTGATCACCTTACGGATGTAGCGGGCGTCCCGCTCCCCCCGGTCGGCGATGACCCGGTCCCGGATCGCGTCCAGTTCCTTGCCGATGATCTCGATGTCCTCGGCGCTCAGGTGGGCGATCGGGTTGTCGGCCTTCTTCTGGATCACGGTCACGTCGGTGGCTCCTTCAGAGATCGATGTCGCAGGTACCGGCGGCCGCCGACACGCAGGTCTGGATGGCGACGCCGTCACCCGGCACGGCCGTGGTGACGTCGCCGTTGCGCAGGTCGCGTACGGCGCCCTGGCGCAACGGCACGACGCAGCCGAAGCAGATCCCCATCCGGCAGCCCGAGGGCATGAGCACCCCCGCGTTCTCCCCCGCGTCGAGCAGGGTGGTGGCGCCGTCGGCCTCGACGGTCACCCCCGCCCCGGTGAAGGTCACCGTGCCGCCCTCGCCCGGCGTGATCACCGTGGGACGGAACCGCTCGGTGTGCAACAGTTCTGCGGCGGCACGCGCCGCCCAGTGCGTCTCGGCCGCGTCGAGCAGGCCGACCGGGCCGCAGGCCCAGGTGTGTCGCTGCGCGTGATCGGGTACGAGGTCGTCCAGCTCGGCCACGTCGAGCAGGCCGGAGGTGTCGGTGTGCCGCTCGACCAGCCGTACCGTACCGCGCTCGGCCAGCGCCCGCAGTTCGGCGCCGAAGATGACGTCGTCACGGGTGGGTGCCGAGTGCACCAGCACCACGTCGACCCGTTCCAGGAGCCCGGAGCGGAGCATGCCCATGACCGGCGTGATGCCGCTGCCGGCGGTGAGGAACAGGACCCGCTCGGGCACGGCCGTGGGCAGCACGAAGTCGCCCTGGGCCTGGTCGAGCTGGACGATCGTGCCGGGCCGGATCCGGCGGACCAGGTGGTTGCTGACCTTGCCGTCGGGGATGGCCTTCACCGTGACGCTGATCCGGCCGTCGGCCGCGCCCGGCGCCGAGGTGACCGAGTACGCGCGCCACTGCCGGACCCCGTCGACGTCGACGCCGAGTCGCACGTACTGCCCGGGCTGGTGGCCCCGCCAGCCGCGACCGGGTTGGATCACCAGCGTGGCCGCGTCCCGCGTCTCCGGGCGGACGGCGACGACGCGACCGCGCAACGGCGCGCCGGCGCGCAGCGGCGCGACCATGTCGAGGTAGTCGTCCGGGAGCAGCGGCGTGGTGACCGTGCCGGCCAGCCGCAGCAGCCTGTCCCGGAAGGAGACCTTCTGGGGGCGGCGGTGGGCAGTTGTGGTCATATGACCAGCGTGACTGCCCTATCGCATAACATCTTGACCGGCAAAGGTGAAACGGTCGCAGGTTTTTGTTCGAGGAGAACAAGATGACGCAGGAGGGCGGGACGGGCCAGCGCGCCGCCCATCTCGATCTCGACGCCGGCGTGGCGGCGACGCTGCGCGAACGGCTGCCCATGGTCGCCGAGCGGACGGTCACCGCGATCACCGCCGAGGTCCCGGACTACTCGGGCGCGCTGACCGGGGCCATGCGGGAGAAGATCGAGAACGCGGTACGCATCGCGCTCGGCACGTTCCTCCAGCTCATCGAGGGTACCCACCCGGCCGACCCGAGCACTCCCCTGGCCCCCGCGCTGGAGGCCGCCTACGCGCTGGGCAGCGGCGAGGCCCGCTCGGGGCGGAGCATGGACGCGTTGCTGGCCGCGTACCGGGTGGGGGCCCGGGTGGCCTGGCGGGAGGTCTCCACCACCACGGTCCGCAGCGGGTCGGCCGCCGAGACGGTGGCCGAGTTCGCCGAGCTGATGTTCGCGTACATCGACGAGCTGTCGGCGGCCAGCGTGGCCGGGCACGCCGACGAGCTGGCCAGCGCCGGCCGGGTGCGCCGCCGCAGCCTGGAACGGCTCACCCAGCAGCTGCTCGCCGGGGAGCCGGAGGAGTCGCTACGGGCCAGCGCCGAACGGGCCGACTGGCCGCTGCCGCAGACCCTGACCGTGGTGCTCCTGCCCCGCCGGCACCTGCGCGCGGTGCTCGCCCTGCTCAGTCCGCACACGCTGGAGAGCGGCGAGGACCTGCCCGGGATGAGCCCGGCCGAGGAACTGGCGGTGCTGCTGGTGCCGGACGCGCACGGCGGCCGGCGGCGTCAGCTCACCCGACTGCTGCACGGGCACCGGGCGGTGCTCGGCCCGGCCCGGCCGTGGCACCGGGTCGCCGCGTCGTACCAGCGGGCCACCCGGGCGCTCGCGCTCGGCCTCGGCGAACCGGACGCCGGGCCGGTCGACACCGAACGGCACCTGGCCACCCTGCTGCTCAGCATGGACCCGGAGGCCCTGGCCGACCTGCGCGCGCAGGCCCTCGCCCCGCTGGCCGTCCTGCCGCCGGCCACCGCGCACCGGCTCGCCGAGACGCTGCGGTCGTGGCTGCTGCACCAGGGGCGACGCGACGACGTGGCGGCGGACCTCTTCGTCCACCCGCAGACGGTCCGCTACCGGATGGGCAAGCTCCGGGAGCTGTTCGGCGACCGCCTGCACGATCCGGCCACCGTCCTCGACCTCACCATCGCGCTCGCCGTGCCGGCGGAGCAGGGCGGGGCCCCCGCCTGACGGTCCGCCGGGCCCCGGGTCGCCGGGCCCGAACGGCCGGGTCGTCCGGCCCTGTCCCCCGCCCGCGCCGGCGGGCAGGGTCGGAAGGGGACGAGCAACGAGGAGGCGCCACCATGAACCGCTCATCGACCGGTGTCGAGCAGACCCCGACGGTACGGGTGCTGGAGGCGGCGGCCCGGCAGTCCCTGCACGCCCCCTCGGTCTTCAACACCCAGCCCTGGCGCTGGCGGGTCACCCCGGACGCGCTGGAGCTGCGCGCCGACCCGGACCGGCAGCTCGCCCACACCGACCCGGACGCCCGGCTCCTCACGCTGAGCTGCGGGGCGGCGCTGCACCACGCCCGCGTCTCGTTGACCGCCGCCGGTTGGGCGGTCACGGTGGAACGGATGCCCGAGCCGGGCGACCCGGCGCTGCTGGCCCGGCTGCGCGCGACCGGCCCGGCGGACCTGGACGTCCCGGCGGGACGGCTGGTCGACGCGATCCCGCGCCGGCGCACCGACCGCCGCGCGTACGGCGACCGCCCGGTGCCCGAACCGGTCCTGGCCCGCCTCACCGACGCGGTCGCGGCCGAGGGCGCGCACCTGCACGTGGTCCGGCCGGACCAGATGCCGATGCTGGCCGTCTCCACCGGCCGGGCCGCCGACGCCGAGCTGGCCGACCCGGCGTACCGGGAGGAGCTGCGCCGCTGGACCAACCGGCCGGCGGACAGCGGCGACGGCGTGCCCGCCGCCACCGCCGTGCGACCCGCGCCGAGGCGGGTGCCGGTGCGCGACTACGCGCCCGGCGGGGCGGCCGGGCTGAGCGCGGGCGCGGACTTCGACCGCGGCGCGGCGTACCTGATCCTGTTCGGTGAGCGGGACGAGCCGGCGGCCTGGCTGCGCGGCGGCGAGGCGTTGTCGGCGCTGCTGCTCACCGCGACCGCCGAGGGGCTGGCCAGCGCGCCGCTCAGCGACGCGATCGAGCTGGCCTGGCCGCGCCGGATGATGCGTGACCTGCTCGCCGGGATCGGCGCGCCCTACCTGGTGGTCCGGGTCGGCTGGGGACCCGACGCCGAGCTGCCGCCGGCGCCGCGCCGCACGCCGGCCGACGTCATCGAGGTGGTCGCGCCGCCGGAGTGACCTGCTGGTTGTCCGACTCCCTCGGACGCCGAAAGGCGGTCCAGAGGTTGAATCCGACGATCGCGACCGCGAACGTCGCCCAGAGCGCGAGCAGGGCCGGCGAGTGACCGTCCCGGGCGAACCGGGGCAGGGCCACGGCCAACAGCACCACGCCGAACAGCGCCGAGGCGACGGCCATCGCCCGCCCTGCCCGCCGGGCCGGCCGCGGCACGGGCGGACGCCGCTCGGCGGTGCGCGCGGCGAGGGCCCGCCGCAGGGTGGTCCCGACCATCGTGACCGCCGCCGCCAGCCAGAGGACGGGGAACCACGAGAACGGTTCCGTGACGAGGCGCAGCACACCGTAGCCGGCCAGGACCGCGCCGAGCGTCGCGATGAAGAGGTCCCGCTGCCGTGCGCTTCCGGACATGCGTGGACGTCTACCCGGTCCGGCACCGCCGCATGCCCACGTCGACCGGGGCTCGGACGGCCGGAGCGGGCGCTAGTCTCGGCGGGTGTTCGAACCGGATCCGGCCGACGCGTTCGTGGTCTTCGGCGACCAGGACTCCGGCTGTCTGTCCTTCGGCGTGCGGGCGGCGGGCCGGCGGTGGTTCGTCAAGCAGGCCCGGACGCCGCAGGCGCGGGTCTCGCTCACCCGGGCCCTCGGGCTGCACGCCGCCGTCCGGCACCCGGACATCGTCCGGCCGGAGCTGGTGCGCGACGGCACCGACGGACCCACTCTGATCTACCCGTGGTGCGCCGGCACCGTGCTCAACCACGCCACCGTGCACGGCTCGGACCGCGCCGGCCTGGCCCGCTTCCAGCGCCTGCCGGTCACCGAGGCGCGCGCGGCCCTGGCGGTGATCCTCGACGCCCACCTGGCCGTCAGCGCCGCCGGCTACGTCGCGGTCGACCTGTACGACGGCTGTTTCCTCTACGACTTCGACGCACACCGGATGCGGCTGATCGACCTGGACGAGTACCGGCCGGGCCCGTTCGTCCTGGACTCCGAGCGGTTGCCCGGGTCCCGCCGCTACCTCTCGCCGGAGGAGTTGACCCGGGGCTCGCTGATCGACGAGCGCACGACCGTCCATGCGCTGGGCCGTACGCTGCACCACCTGCTCGACACGCCGTCGGGCTGGCGGGGCGACGACCGCGCCGCGGCGGTGGTGGAGCGGGCCACCCGGGCCGATCCGGATGCGCGGTACGCGTCCGTGCCCGACCTGGTCGAGGCCTGGCGGAACGCCTGACCGCTGACCGCCCGACCCCGCCCGTGGGTGGCGTGGTGCCAGGCCAGGACTGCTGATCGTGCTGTTGCCGGCCCTGGGACCGGGACAGCTCTGGCTGCGCTACCGGGAGAACCGGGCGACGCTGCGTGCCTTCGGGGCCGAGCTGCACGCCGAGGCGTCCGCGGTGCCCACGGCGATCGCCGCCGCGCCACCGCCGCCGTTCCGGCTCCGCCTGTTGCGATCACTGCGGACGCTCCTCGACCTGGACCCGCCGGGGCAGCGCCGTCGTCCGACGTCTGGTCCGCGCTAGCCGCCGGCCAGGACCTCGCGGAGGCGGGCGGCGAACTCCTCCGGCTTGCCGCCGTAACCGAACCGGCCGTCGAGGAAGCCGCCGTGGTGGCTCGGGAACACCGTCGCCTCCTGCCCGAGCAGCGCGGCGGTGCCCGCCGCGGTGCGCGCCGTGTAGGTGCCGGCCGACTCCTCCCCGACCGCGACCACGATGCGGGTGGGCGCCGCGGTGAGCCGGCCCGCGTCGGGCCGGTAATCGGTGACCGCCCAGGAGTTCTGCGACAGCAGCGGGTCGTCGCGGGTGCCGTCGTCCTCCGTCGACAGGCCGAACGCGGCCGGGTCGGGCGAAGGCTGCGCGAAGTAGGCGTCGGTGAACTCGCCCTGCCAGGACGTCATCGCGATGAAGTCGGCCATGCCCGCGCCGTTGCCTCCGGCGAGGTACGCCTCGTGGAAACGGGCGCGGGCCCGCTCGGCCCCCGCCGCGTCGGGGAGCACCGCGTTGATCGGCGGCTCGTGCGCCACCAGCGTGACGACGTCGTCGGGGTGGGTGGCGACCAGCTCGAGGGCGGTGACCGCGCCGCCGCTGCTGGCGAAGATCTCGACCGGCCCGGCACCGAGCGCCTCGACCAGCAGGTGCAGGTCGGCGGCCTGCTGCTGCGGGGTGTGGTCGGACCGGCCGTCGGTGCGCACGCTGCGACCCAGCCCGCGCGGGTCGTAGGTGACCACGGTGCGGTCGGTGAAGTGCCCGGCGAGCGCGTCGAAGCCCTCCGCCGTCATCGGCTGGCCGATCATGAGCAGCACCGGGCGGCCGTCGGCCGGCGGCAGCGGGCCACGGACGTCGTAGACCAGGTCGGCGCCGGGCACGGCGAGCGTGTGGGTCCCTGTCGTCATGGCGGTGACCCTACGACGCCGGTCCGACATCCGTGGCCGCACCGCGCCGAGCGGCTGGCCGGCCGGCCGGGCCGCAAAGGAGCGCCGGCGGTACCGGCCGGGCCGGTGCAAACACCCGCCCGACCGGGCGGCCGGCGCATAGCGTGTGGGCAGGGAGGCAGCCTGGGCAGGAGGCGGCCGGAGCCGGAGGGGGACGCCGTGACGGAGCCGGAAGAGGAGCAGGAGAAGACCCGCAAGACCGATCAGGTGCTGTTCTCACCCGACGGCGACCCGCACCACACGCTGGCCGAGGCGCCCCAGCCGGACGAGCACCTCGACGTCACCGCCACGGTCGACGACCGGACCGAGGTCGTCGACGACGAGCGCTGACGGGCCGGGACTACCGCCGGTGCCGGCGTCGGCGTCGACGCCCTGGGGCGGCCTGCGGTCGGCGGGTCCCGGTGCTCCTTGGGCTCGCGCCGCTCAGACCGGTGGGATGCCGGAGCGGCCGATCGCGGACATGTCGCCGCCACCGATCTCGGTGGTGTCGCCGGGCGGGCGCGGCGGGCCGGTGGCCTCGGTCCGGTCCTCGACGCAGGCGTCGCCCCCGCCGTGCATCAGCTCCCCGACGGCGGCCAGCGCCGACCCCTTGTCCGGGCAGGGCCGGCCGGTGGCGAGCACCTGGCCGTCGTCGCCCAGGACGGTGAACCCGACCGTGCCGTCGGGCTCGCTCTCGATGACGAACTTCACCGTGCCTCCCCCTCGGGTCAGCTCACGCCCTGGGACTGCAACCACAGCTCCAGCAGGCCCAGTTGCCACAGCTTGTTGCTGCCGGCGGCGGCCTGGGCCCGGTCCGGCTCGGTGAGCAGTTCGTCGACGTACGCGCGGCGGAACAGGCCGCGCCGGCGCGCCTCGGGCGCGTGCAGGGCCTCGACCACCAACTCTCGCACGGGACCGTCGACGTTGCGCAGCGCCGGGACCGGGAAGTAGCCCTTGGGCCGGTCGATCACCTCGGGTGGTAGCACCTCGCGGGCCACGTCCTTGAGCACCCCCTTGCCGCCCTGGGCCAGCTTGTGCTCGGGTGGACAGGCCGCGGCCAGCGTCACCAGGTCCTGGTCGAGGAACGGGGTACGCACCTCCAGCCCCCAGGCCATGCTCATGCTGTCCACCCGCTTCACCGGGTCGTCCGGGAGCATCAGGTGGGTGTCCAGGCGCAGCACCGCGTCCACCGCGGTCTGCGCGCCGGGCGCGGCCAGCTCCGCGGCGACCAGCTCGCCGCTGGCGTCCCGGTCGCAGGCGTACGCCGGGTCGACCACCCGGTTCAGCTCGGCGTGGTCCCGGTCGAAGAACGCGGCGGTGAACTCGGCGGCCGCGTCCGCGCGGGCCGCGTCGGCGAGCCGGTGGTGGTAGCCGTAGCCGGCGAAGACCTCGTCGGCGCCCTGCCCGGACTGTGCCACCTTCACGTGCCGGGCGACCTGCTCGGAGAGCAGGTGGAACGCCACCACGTCGTGGCTGCCCATCGGTTCGGTCATCGCCGTCACGGTGGCCCGTACGGCCGGGCCGAGGTCGCCGTCGGCGAGCCGGATGCGGTGGTGGTCGGTGTCGAACGTGCGGGCGACCAGGTCGGAGTAGTGGAACTCGTCGCCGGACTCGTCGCCCCGACTGTCGAAGCCGATGCTGAACGTCTGGAGGTGGTGCTGCCCGGCCCCGTCGAGCAATGCGACGATCATGCTGGAGTCGAGCCCGCCGGAGAGGAGCACCCCGACCGGCACGTCGGCGACCAGCCGCCGGCGTACGGCGGTGCGCAGCGCGTCCCCGACCGCGGACCGCCAGTCGCGGGCGTCCATGCCGTCGTGGGCCGGGTCGCGCCGGTATTCGGGCCGCCAGTAGACGTGCTCGCGGCTGCGCCCGTCGGACTCCACCACCCGGACGGTGGCCGGGGGCAGTTTGCGCACCCCGCGCAGGATCGTGCGCGGCGCCGGCACGATCGAGTGCCAGGACAGGTAGTGGTGCAGCGCGACCCGGTCGATGCCGGTGTCCACGTCGCCGGCGGCGAGCAGCGCCGGCAGCGTGGAGGCGAAACGCAGCCGGCCGGGTGACTCGGCGAGGTAGAGCGGTTTGATGCCCAGCCGGTCCCGGGCCAGCACGAGCCGGCGCCGCCGCCGGTCGACGAGCGCGACCGCGAACATCCCGACCAGGTGGTCGACGAACCGCTCACCCCACTGCGCGTACGCGACCAGCACCACCTCGGTGTCGCTGGTCGATCCGAAGGTGTGTCCGGCCGCCCGCAGCTCCTCGCGCAGCTCCGGGTAGTTGTAGACGCAGCCGTTGAAGACCAGGGCCAGCCCGAGGTCCTCCCGGACCATGGGTTGGCCGCCGGCCTCGGACAGGTCGATGACGGTCAGCCGGCGGTGCCCGAGGGTCACCCAGCCGTCGCTCCAGAGTCCTTCGCCGTCCGGGCCGCGCGAGCGCATGGCCTCGGTCATCCGGGTCACCGCGGCCGCGTCGGGGGTGGCGCCGTCGAAGCGGGCCTCGCCGCTGATCCCGCACATCTCAGCGGCCGCCGGTCAGTCGCGGAGCACCCACCAGGCACACCTCCCGCCGCGCCGTCCCCCGGGCGGTTCGCCGGGTCCGCCGTCTACCCGGCCTGTGACGGAGGAAACCCGGGATGGGCGGTTGGCGAGCCGGAACGGGCGGACCGTCGTACGGTGGCGGTACGGGCCATGTCCCCGGGCGGTCCGGCCACGGGACGTGGCCATGATCAACAATGCCTGCCAGGAGGACGTGTGTTCGCCAATTCCGAGGAACTCCTGCGTTACCTCAGCGATGAGGACGTGAAGTTCGTCGACGTACGTTTCTGTGACCTGCCCGGCGTGATGCAGCACTTCAACCTGCCGGTCGAGTCCTTCGACGACAGCGTCTTCACCGACGGCCTCGCGTTCGACGGCTCGTCGATCCGCGGCTTCCAGTCGATCCACGAGTCGGACATGCTCCTGCTCCCGGACGTGGCCACCGCGTTCGTCGACCCGTTCCGGGCGCAGAAGACGGTCGCGTTGAACTTCTTCGTGCACGACCCGTTCACCCGGGAGGCCTACTCGCGGGACCCGCGCAACGTGGCGAAGAAGGCCGAGGCCTACCTGGCGGCCAGCGGCATCGCGGACACGGCCTACTTCGGGGCCGAGGCGGAGTTCTACATCTTCGACTCGATCCGCCACGAGACCTCGGCGCACCAGTCGTTCTACTACATCGACTCGATCGAGGGCGCCTGGAACACCGGCCGGGTAGAGGAGGGCGGCAACCGCGGCTACAAGACCGCCTACAAGGGCGGCTACTTTCCCGTCCCGCCGGTCGACCACTACGCCGACCTGCGCGACAGCATGGTCCGCCGGATGGTCGACGCCGGTTTCACGGTGGAGCGCTCGCACCACGAGGTCGGCACGGGTGGCCAGTCGGAGATCAACTACAAGTTCTCCACGCTGCTGCACTCGGCCGACCAGCTCCAGCTCTTCAAGTACCTGATCAAGAACGAGGCGTGGGCGCACGGCAAGACGGCGACGTTCATGCCCAAGCCGCTGTTCGGTGACAACGGCTCCGGCATGCACACCCACCAGAGCCTCTGGCTGAACGGCGAACCGCTGTTCTACGACGAGACCGGCTACGCCGGCCTGTCCGACACCGCCCGCTGGTACATCGGCGGCCTGCTGCACCACGCGCCCTCGCTGCTGGCCTTCACCAACCCGACCGTCAACTCCTACCGGCGCCTCGTGCCCGGCTTCGAAGCCCCGGTCAACCTGGTCTACTCCCAGCGCAACCGGTCCGCCTGCACCCGCATCCCGGTCACCGGCAGCAACCCCAAGGCCAAGCGCGTCGAGTTCCGCGTCCCCGACCCCTCGGCCAACGTCTACCTCGCCTTCTCCGCGATGATGATGGCCGGCCTGGACGGCATCAAGAGCAAGATCGAGCCGCCGGCCCCGATCGACAAGGACCTCTACGACCTCCCGCCGGAGGAGTGGGGCGACGTCAAGCAGGTCCCCGGCTCCCTGCCGCACGCGCTGGAGGCGCTCGCCCAGGACCACGACTACCTGCTCGACGGTGGCGTGTTCACCGACGACCTGATCTCCACCTGGATCGACTGGAAGAACGCCAACGAGGTCGACCCGGTGCGCCTGCGGCCCACACCGCACGAGTTCGCGCTCTACTTCGACTGCTGACCCGGGCCCGCCGCCCCCGCGTGTCGCACGTGGGGGCGGCGCTGCGGGGAAACCGCATCCGGCGGGCACCCGGACTCGTACCGTCGAGGCATGGCCCCGCCGCGCGACGACGCACCGACCGGACCCGCACTCCGGTGGAGCCGTCGATGAGGCGGCGGCCCGCCACCGCCACCTCCGCCCCGGCGATCCCGGCCACCCTCACCCTCGGGGTCGAGGAGGAGTTCCTGCTGCTGGACCCGGAGACCGGGGAGAGCATGCCGGTCGCCGACCGGGTCCGCGACGCGCTGTCCGGGACCGCCCGTGAGCAGGCCCGGCAGGAGTTCCGGCACAGCATGGTGGAGATGGTGACCCCGGTCAGCCCCGACCTGGCACGACTGCGGGACCACCTGGTCGCGCTGCGCCGCGCCGCCGCCCGCGCGGCCGAGGCCGTCGGCGCGCGACTGGTCGCCGTCGGCGCCACCCCGGTCTGCGAGGCCCACCGCACCGTGCCGGACGAGCAGCGCTACCACGACATGTCCCGCCGGTTCGGTCCGGTCGCCCACGACCCGGCGGTCTGCGGCTGCCACGTCCACGTCGGCGTGCCCGACCGGGAACTCGCCGTGCAGGTCTGCAACCACCTGCGGCCGTGGCTGCCGGTGGTGCAGGCGCTCACCACGAACTCCCCGCTGCACGACGGGCGCGACACCGGACACGCGAGCTGGCGGTCGATGCAGCTGGAACGCTGGCCGAGCATCGGGCCCACGCCGCACTTCGACTCCGCCGCCGACTACGACGCCACCGTGCGGGACCTGATCACCGCCGGGATCATGCTCGACGCCGCGATGGTCTACTGGTACGCCCGGCCGTCCGCCTCCTACCCGACGGTGGAGGTCCGCGTCGGCGACGTCTGCCCGACGGTCGACGACACCGTCCTGGTCGCCGGACTGGTCCGGGCCCTGGTCGCCACGATGATCGACGAGGTGGGCGCCGGCGTGCCGGCCCCCCGCATCCGCGACTGCCTGGTCGCCGCCGCACACTGGCGGGCCGCCCACGACGGCGTCGACGGTGAGCTGGTCGACCTGCGCACCGGCCGCCCCCGGCCGGCCTGGGACCTCGTCGACGACCTGCTCGTCGTCGTCGCGCCCGCGCTCACCCGGCACGGGGACCGGGACCTGATCCTGCGCGAGGTGGACCGGGTCCGCCGCGACGGCACCGGGGCCACCCGGCAACGACGGATCATGGCCGACACCGGCGGGGACGTCCGTGTGGTGCTCGACCACCTGGCCGCGCAGACCACCGCGGACTGACCGGCGGTGGCCCGCACCGCGTCGTCAGCGCAGGCCGGCGAAGAGGTCGTCCTCCGGGGTGGACGCGCCGGTGCGGTCACGGACCCGGACGAACGTCTCCATCCCCATCAGCTCGGTGAACCGCTCCTGCCCCAGGCGCAGGAAGAAGATGTTCTCCGCCTGGCTGGCGTGCGCGGCCAGGGAGGCGAACTTCTGCCCGCCGTGGGCGCGGGTGTCCACCCAGGTGGTGATCTCGTCGTCCGGCAGGCCCAGCGCCGGCATCTCGTCGGTGGCGTCCGGCTCGGGGAACTCGACCCCGATCTCCTGCATCACCGTGCCGAACTCCCGGAACGCGCTGCGCGGCACGGTGGTCCAGTAGACCTTCGCCGGGATGTCGGTGCGCTCGACCGCGGCCATCGTGATCCGGTGGGCCTGGATGTGGTCGGGGTGGCCGTAGAAGCCGTTCTCGTCGTAGGTGACCACGACGTCGGGGCGGTAGCGCCGGATCAGCTCGGCCAGCCGGTCGGCCGCCTCGTCCACCGGCGTGTTCCAGAACGCGCCGGGCGCGTCGTTGGTCGCCCAGCCCATCATCCCCGAGTCGGCGTAGTCGAGCGTCTCCAGGTGGGTCACCTTCAACGCCTCGCAACTGGCCGCCAGCTCGGCGCGGCGCATCGCCACCACGGACTGCGGGTCGTGTCCGTCCTCGCCCGGCTTGACGCCGTCGGGTCCGTCGCCGCACCGCCCGTCGGTGCACGTCACGAGCACCGTCGTGACGCCCTCCGCCGCGTAGCGGGCGAGAACGCCGCCGGTGCTGGTCGCCTCGTCGTCGGGGTGCGCGTGCACCGCCATCAGGGTCAAAGATCGCTCAGCCACCCCGTCACCATACGAGCAGGAACCGACGAACTAGCATTGCCCGGTCCGCAGACGGCGACGGAAGCGAGGCGCGATGGGTTGGCTCCGGCGGTTGCTCGGTGGCGATCGGGTCGACCTGGACCCCGGGCGTCAGCAGGCGTTGCTGCGGGACGTCCGGCACTCCTACGGCGCGCACGCGCGGGTCCGGTTCCCCGACCAGGTCGACGCGATCACCCGGTTGCTGTCCGACGACGACGGTCTGGTGGTGGCCGCCGGGATCGTGTGCGAGGCCGCCGAGGAGGCCCACGCCGACCTCCAGTTCCAGGCGCAGGAGGTGTTCCGGCGCACCGGCCGGCGGCTGCTGGTGCACCGACGCAACTACCGGCCCCTGTGGAAGGAGGCCGGTCCGGCGCTGCGCTGGCCGCTGGGCGCCCTGCCGAGCGGGCTGCACCCGTACGCGCAGGTGTCCGCCGCCGTCACGGTGGTCGGCGCCCGGGCGGACCGCCTCGACCGGGTGACCGACCCGCAGCCGTTCGTGGTACGCCTGTTCGAGGTGCTCGACCTCACCACGGCCGGGTGGGAGTTCGGCCGGGTGCGGGTGGACACCGACAGCGTCGCCCTGGTGGAACGGCTGACGGGCACCGCCGCGCGGGTCCTCGCCGCGATGGACGACCCGCCCCGACTGCCGCCGGCGGTGCGGGAGATGATGCGCCGCAACCACACCGTCGACGTCCACGACCCGGCCGGGCCGCACGTCGTGGGCCGGATCAACCCGGGCGCGCGACTGCGCGAGACGCTGCTGGCCTGACCGCCGTCCGCCGGAGGGACGGGACGCGCCGGCCGCTGCGATCGGCGCGTCCCGCCCCGTCAGGTGGTGGTGACGGTCAGGGACGTCGGCGGGTCGTTGGCCCCGTTCGCCGACCCGATGAAGCCGAAGGTGGTGGACGCGCCGGCCGCCAGCGCGCCGTTGTAGTCGACGTTGCGCACCGTCACGTTCGCGCCGCTCTGGCTGTGCGTGCCGCCCCAGATCTGGTTGACGACCTGGCCGTTCCGGAACGTCCAGGAGACCGTCCAGCCGCGGATCGCGGTCGCGCCGGCGGTGACGGTGACCTCGCCCTGGAAGCCACCCGACCACGAGCCGGTCACCGCGTACGTCGCCCGGGCGCCCGAGGGCGCCGGCGAGCTGGTGGTCGGCGTCGGCGTCGGCGGCGTGGTCGGCGTGGGGGTGAGGGTGGGCGACGGCGTCACGCCGGGACGGGTCGCGCGGTAGGTGTGGCCGGCGCGGACGGTGAGCTGGACGACGTCCGTCTCCGGCCGGGTGGTGGCCGGCGAGCTGCCGTCGGCGGCGTCGACGAGCACGAAGCTGCCGGTGAACAGCCGGGACCGCAGTCGCAGCGTCCCGTCCCGGTCGGCGCGGACGCCGATCTCGTCGGCCTGGCCGTTGCTCCAGGCGAGCCCGACGGTGTAGCCGCCCCGGCCGCGCAGGCCGGTCACCCGCCCGGTGGGCCAGGCGCTCGGCAGCGCGGGCAGCAGGTGCAGCTCGCCGGTGTGGCTGTGCAGCAGCATCTCGGCGATGCCGGAGGTGGCGCCGAAGTTGCCGTCGATCTGGAACGGCGGGTGCAGGTCGAACATGTTGGGCGCCAGCCGGTCGGTGCGGACCAGGTCGCGCAGGAGCTTGTGGGCGCGGGCGCCGTCCTCCAGCCGCGCCCAGAAGTTGATCTTCCAGGCGAGGGACCAGCCCGTGCCGTCGTCGCCCCGCAGTTCCAGGGTCTTCCGGGCGGCCTCGTACAACGCCGGGGTGCCCCGCCGGGTGATCTGGTTGCCGGGGTGCAGGCCGTACAGGTGGGACACGTGCCGGTGGGTCCGCTCGGTCTCGACCCAGTCGGCCAGCCACTCCTGGACGTTGCCGCGGGAGCCGACGCGGCTCGGCGGCAGCCGGTCCCGGGCGGTCCGCACCTGGGACCGGAAGGTGGTGTCGACGCCGAGGACCTCACCGGCCCGCGCCGCGGCGTCGAACAGGTCGCGCAGGATCTGGTTGTCCATCGTGGGTCCCGCGCAGACGCTGGCGTTCACGTGGTGCGGCAGCTCCGGGGAGTTCGACGGGTTCGTCACCAGGTAACCGAGCGTCGGATGGGCGACCAGGGTGTCGAGGAAGAACTGGGCGGCGCCCTTCAGGGCCGGATAGTGGGCCGACAGGAAGCCGAGGTCGCCGGTGAACAGGTAGTGGTCCCAGATGAGGGTGCTCAGCCAGGCGCCGCCGGTCTGCCACATGCCCCACAGCGCGCCGTCGACGACGGAGGCGCCCCGCCAGGCGTCGGTGTTGTGGTGGGTGACCCAGCCGCCGGCCCCGTACTGCGCCTGCGCGACCCGGGCCCCGGTGACCGCCAGGTCCCTGACCATGTCGAAGACGGGCAGGAAGCACTCGGACAGGTTCGTGGTGTCGGCCGGCCAGTAGTTCATCGGCAGGTTGGCGTTGATCGTGTATTTCGAGTCCCAGGCCGGGGCCAGCGAGTCGTTCCAGATGCCCTGGAGGTTGGCCGGCTGGGTGCCCGGGCGGGAGCAGGAGATCAGCAGGTAGCGTCCGTACTGGAACAGCAGCGCGGCGAACTGCGGATCGTCGCTGGTCGCGTGCTGGGCGATCCGGACGTCGGTAGGTTGGTCGGCCGCGGCGGTGCGTCCCAGGTCGATGCTGACGCGACGGAACAGCGCCTGGTAGTCGGCGAGGTGTCGGCTGCGCAGACGGTCGACGGCGACGGTCCGGGCGGCGGCGAGCCGGTTGCGGGCGATGCCCTGGTAGTCCCCGTCGACGGTGCGGTAGTTGACGTAGCTGGAGCCGATCGAGATCAGCACGGTCACGCTGGTGGCGCCGGAGACCCGCAGCGTGCCGCCGGAACTGCTGACCGTGCCACCGGTCGCGGCGGCGTGGGCCAGGGCGAGGAAACGCACCGAGCCGATGACGCCCTCCATGGAGCCGGAGACGCCGTCGAGCCCGATGGTCGCGCCGTCCGGGCTCGACACGGTGGTCCGCTGCGGACTGTCGAAGGTGGCGGAGAACGTGATCGCGTCCGCCCGGTCGGCGGTCAGCCGGACCACGATCACCTGGTCGGCCGCGCTGGCGAAGACCTCCCGCTGGTGCCGTACGCCGCCCCGCAGGTAGGTGGTGGTCACCGTGGCGGTGGTGAGGTCGAGGGTCCGCCGGTACTGGGTCGTCCCGTCGGCCGAGCCGAAGGCGAGCCGGAGGTTGCCCACGGTCTGGTAGGCGAGCTGGCCGCCCGGGCTGCCCATCATGGTCTGGTTGATCAGGTCCTGCGCCGAGGTCCACTGGTCGGCGAAGACCCGCCGCCGGATCTCGGCCAGGTTGGCCGCGCCCCGGGTGTTGACCGAGTCGTAAGGGCCGCCGGCCCAGACGGTGTCCTCGTTGAGCTGCAGCCGTTCGGTGTCGATGTTGCCGAACACCATCGCGCCGAGACGCCCGTTGCCGATCGGCAGCGCGCGGAGCCAGTCGGTGCCGGCCGGCTCGTCGTACCAGAGCGCCAGGTCGTCGGCGGCCAGCGCCTCCGGTGGCGCGGCCGAGCCGGCGCGGGCGGCAGTCCAGGCCGCCGGCAGCAGCGCGGCGCCGCTCCCGGCCGCCGCGGCCTTGATGACGTTCCTTCGGGTCACTTCGGACATGGTCTCTCCAGGTCACGCGGATCAGAGACGGGTGGGGTCGCTGTTAGCGTTAACAGGCGCTGCCCACGCGCCCCTGTCCGATGCCTGCGCCCGAGCTCCCGTACGCGCGCCACATCTGCTGATATGGACTCTCGTGGATGAAAACGCCACTCGTCAAGGAGCGGGAACGGGTTTTGCGAACGTTGCCACCCCTGCCCCCGGGTCGACCCGGCGGGCCGACCGCGGCGCCGGACCCACCGGCCGGCCCACCCGGGTCACGTGCAGGATGCGCCCGGGCTCGACGTCCAGCAGCGCGCCGAGCGCGTCGCGGCTGCCGGCGACGTCGACGAGCTGGCTCAGCGGATGCGCCGCCAGCCCGGCCGCCTGCACCGTCAGCCACACCCGCAGCAGCACCCGTCCGAACTCGACCTGCCCGGCCGCGTCAAGGTCGGCCGGCGCGACCAGCGCCAGCAACGCTCCCCCACGCGCCAGCGGGTCACCGCCGGCGGCGGCGAGCGCCCGCGGCAGTCCCAGCGGCCGCAGCACCGGGTACGCGGCCAGTGCCGCCCGCAGCCCGACGGCCGCCGGCCGGGACAACCCGAGACACCTGTCGGTCAGCCCGTCCGCCCGGTAGTCCCGACGGGCCGGATCGAGGCGCAGCCACCGCCGCAGCTCCGCCACGACCGCCGGGTCCCCGTACACGTGACGGTCGGCGGCGCGCAGCAACGCGCCGACCCGCCCCCCGTCCGGGACCACGTGGACCGCGCCGCCGGACCGACGGGCGACGGCGTCCACGGCCGCGACCACGTCGGCGTCCGGCCCGTCGGTGAACCGGCCCCGGTCGGTCCGTCGGTCCCACACCTCCGGGGTGCGAAACGGCGTCCGGTACGGGTGCCGCGCCGGGCGCAGCCGGCCCACCCGCCGGTCGGCGGCGTCGAGGTCGGCGACCCAGTCCAGCCGCAGCCCCGCGTCGGCGGCGACGATCAGGCAGGTCTCCACGAACGCGCCCAGCGACAGCCGCAGGTCCCGCCCGGTCGGGTCACCGGCCGGCAGCGCGTCGGCCGGGTCCCAGCCGACGGTGACCGCCCACCGCTCGTAGCGCAGCCGCCAGGGTTGGGTGTTGTGCGCGCTGGGAGCCCGCCAGCACAGCGGCTCCAGCGCACGGAACGCGGCGAGGTCCATGTCAGCGCTCCCGGGCGTAGAAGGTGTAACCGTGCAGCGGCCGGCCGCCGAGCCGCCGGAACTGCGCCGCCGAGGCCGGGTTGTCCCGCCCGACGTAGGTGCTGCGCAGCGTCGTGTAGCCACCGGCCCGCAGGTGGTGGTGCAGGTGCGCGGAGAGCAGCCGCTGGTAGCCGCGCCCCTGGAACTCCGGCACCACGCCCTTGACGATCAGCACCGCCTCCCGGCGGTGCCGGCGGCGGGTGGCCAGCAGCCGCAGCTGGTTGACCGGGTGCAGATCGCCGCGCACCGCGACCAGGAACGCGCTGATGTCCGGCACGCAGAGCACGAACGCCACCGGCCGGCCGCCCCGGGTCAGGTAGAGCAGCAGCGACTCGTCCAGCAGGTGGGCCAAGCCGTCGGTCTGCCGGCGCAACTGCGCGGCCGAGATCGGCGTGTAGTAGCCGAGTTGGGCGAACGAGTCGTTCAGCATCCCGCGCAGCAGGTCGAGCTGCGCGTCCAGCCGCCGCACGTTCCCCCGGTGCAGCTCCAGCCGCACGCCGTCGGGCTGCACGCCCGGCTCCGGCGGCGGCCCGTCCGGCGCCGGGACCGGGCAGATCCAGGTGTCGGAGACGAACCGGCGGGTGAACCCGTACGCCTCGTAGGCGGCCGGGTAGCGAGGCGGGTTCCAGGCGCTGTCCACGAACCCCCGGTCGTCGAATCCGGAGGTGATCACCCCGCCGGCCTGGTTGGGCAGCAGCGCCACCGGCCCGAACAGCAGATCCCGGTCGGCGGCGGCGTGCCCGGCGATCGCGTCGAACAGCGGCTCGGCGGCCGGCGCGGCGAACTCGGTCAGCCCGAACAGCTGGCACCGCCGACCGAGCTTCGCGTCCAGGTCCGCGTCGGTGTGCAGGGTGGTGCGGGCGACCACCGTGCCGGTGGCGTCGCGCAGCACGTACATCGGCACGCCGTCGCGCCACCAGCGGCGGATCTGCTGGCGCGGGGTCGGCACGTAGCGGGGCTCGCCCGCGTACAGCCGGTCGGTGAGGGCGACGAAGTCCCGCAGGCCACGCCGGTCGGTGACCCGCGCGAACCGGTGGCCGCTCACCGGCGTACCGCCGGCCCGGTCGTCTCCGCGCCCAGCGGCGTGAAGGTGTCGATGTGGCCCATCGCGCCGTCCTCGGCCCGCCACGCCCCGTTGGAGTAGCCGTCCGGGGACGCCGTGTAGAGCCGGATGAACCCGGCGGTCGCGTTGCGGGTGCCGTCGGTCAGCCACGTCATCAGCCGCCGGTGGTGGCGGGTCCGGGCGAAGCGCAGCATCGCGTCCCGGTCGGTGAAGAACGCGATCGTGCCGAGCGTGAGCGGGAACTGCCAGTAGACGGTGTGCCAGCAGTAGCCGGACATCCGGCGCATGTCCCGGACCATCCGGAACCAGTCGGGGGCCAGCCGCAGCAGCACCAGCGGGTTCGCGTAGCGGGTGCCGCCGATGAACATCGCGCCGGCGCGGGCCTGCGCCGGGGCGCGGGAGAAGTCACGGGTACGCACGGGTCACCTCACCAGGTAGGCGTTCTTGAGCTTCTGCCGGCCGGCGAACGGGCCGTGGTCCGCCTCGTGCAACTCCACCCGCAGGTCCCCGGCGGTCGGGTCCTCCACCAGGGACTGCGCAAAGTCCCGCGACACCGAGGCCAGGTGTCGGCGGACCCCGTCGCGGCACGCGTCGGCGAGCGCGGCGCGCTGCGCGGCGGCCAGCGGGCGGCGCAGCTCGACGTGGATCACCGGCCGGGTCTCCAGCGCCGCGTCCTCGTGCAACGCCAGGCAGAACCGGCTGATCTGGGCGGCGTGCGGGTTGCCCGTGTACAGGCCGTACTCGACGTCCTGCGGGTAGAGGTTCGCGCCCAGGTAGGACACCGTGGAGTCGGCGCGGCCGAACAGCAGCAGCACCGGCAGCGTCATCCGTTCCTCGGCCACCGCGGTGCGGAACTCGGCCCGGCGCACCGGGTCGGCCGCCGCCAGCTCGACGATCCGCCGGTACGGCACCAGCAGCGCCTCGTCGCCCACGTTGTAGCGCAGCCGGGGCTGGAGCACGTGCGGGCCGGTCACGGTGCAGACCAGCTCCCGCCGCTCGTTGGTCTCCAGCCAGGTGGCGAACGGGTTGTACTGGAACACCATCGGCAGCCGCTGCTCCCCGGGGCCGAGCAGCTCCGCGCGCAGCGCGGCGTCGGTGCGCAGGCGCCGTCGCAGCCACACCGTGAACCGGGTCTCCGCGCCGATGCCGATGGTCAGGTCCGACGCGCCGTACGCCGAGCGCACCCGCACGAACCGCTGCTCCAGGTAGTCGCGCAGCGCCTCGGTCATCCCCTCCCCGCCGCAGCTGCCGAAGATCCGGTACCGCGACCAGGGGAAGTCCTCGGCGTCCAGCCGGTCCCGCAGGTGCTTGAGGAACGGCGGGTACGCGGTGACCAGGTAGTCGAAGTCCGGGCCGAACTCCCGCAGCGTGTCGACGATCTTCCCGAGGTCCGGCCCGGTGTTCTTCACCACCGCGATCCGGGCCATCGCCGCGCCGGTCGTGGTCCCGGTCGCCCAGGCCCCCATCGAGTACGCGTTGATCACGAACGGTCGGCGCATCGGGAACGCCAGCCCGGTGTAGCCGGCGATGTCCCGGTGCACCGCCCGCAGCTCCCGCTCGCCGCGCGGCCAGTTGAACGGCCGCCCCGACGACCCGGCCGACTCGTCGACCACCACCCCCTGTCGCGGCAGCCGCCCCCGCCAGCACCGCGCGGCAGCGGCGTGCGCCACCACGTACCCGAGCTTGTCGGTCTCCGGGAAGTCCCGCAGCCGGCGGCGGACGCCGGCCGGGCGGGCCCGCAGGAACGCCCGGTAGGCCGGCACCCGCCGGGCCGCCCGCACGCAGGTCGCCCGCGCGTTCGCCTCGGCGAGCCCGTCGAGCAGCGGGTGGTGGTGCCGGGCGAGCCACCGCCAGCCCGCCGGACGGCGGCCGACGAGCCGGACCAGCGCCGCGACCACCCGGGCCACGAGCGACAGCGCGGCCACGGCGGGCATCGGCGTCTCGACGGTACGCAGGACGGCGGGTCGGTGCAGCGTCTCGGCCATGCCCAGCATCCTGTCGACGCCGCGTCGCCGGCGCCTGAGCCGTGCGACGGTGATCGTGCTGAGTACCCGTACCCAGCCGCCGGTCAGGCCGCCGGCGCCCCGTCGCGCCGCACCGGCGGGCCGAGCAGCTCGTGCAGGTCGGCCTCGACGAGGTCGAGCAGGTCGGTGTCGAGCGTCTCCGGCATCCGCCGCGCCACCCCGGCCAGGAGGTCGGCCACCTGCACCCGTGGATCGTCCCGGGAGTCGGTCGTCACCAGTCCGGCCAGCGGCGACTCCTCGACCGGTCGTCCGGTGCCGTCGGCCAGGGCCCGCTGGAGGCGACGCAGCCGGTCGGCGGTCAACGCGCTCTGCTCGTCGTGGACGACCAGCACCCGCCGTCCGCCACCGCTCCAGGACAGCACGGTCTCGGCCAGCGCCGGCAGCAGCGGTTCCAGCGGTGGGGGATCGACCGGTCGTCGGCGTAGAGGCGGGCCTGGACGGCGGCCACCCGGGCCCGGTCGAGCCCGGTGAGGACGGCGTCGGTGGGCGCGTGCCGCGCCAGCGCGTCCCGTGCCCGGAGGAACCGGTCCACGCTGCCGTCGCCGGCCCGGTCCCGCCGCTTGGTCCGGAGCATGTCGACGAACGCGGCGAGGAAGGCGGTCCAGTCGACGCCGGCCGCGCGCCCGACCCGATACAGGGCGAGAGCGGCTTCCCGGTACGCCGGGGCGAGACGGGTGCCGGCCGCGTACGACGGCTCCGCGATCAGCAGGTCGACGACGCGGGTGGCGAGGAAGAGCTGCTTGTCGACGAGGTGCACGTGCGCCCGCCCGCGCAGCGCCGCCAGGAACCACTCCCGCGCCTCGACGAACTCGGGAGCGCGGAGGAACTGCCGGGACTTGAACTCGTGCGGGGAGAACCGGAACCCGGCGCGCAGGGACGTGAGCAGTGCGGTCGCCTCGACGGCGGTCAGGTCGACGCTCGCGTGGGCGATCACCGGGGTGGCGGGGTCGAGCAGGTTGGTGCCGGAGAACCCGGACTCGTCGCAGGCGATCTCCACCACGGGACCGGCGGGGGCGTCGGCCGGCGGCAGCCCACCCTGCAGCGGCAGCCTCGTCCCGGGTCCCACCCGCCCATGCTCGCCCACGCGCCCGGATCGGTCCAGGGGATTGCCGCCCGTCCCGGGACACGACGGCCGTAACCGGGCGACGCGTTCGTGATCACACTCACCGCGTCGCGGACGTGGCCGCAACCGTTGAATGGGTACGACAGGTAACCATGACGTCGTCTACCGAGGTGCTCATGACCCACGTGCCCGGCCCCGTCGACCCGGCCCGCCTCCGGGAGGTGCTGGACGGGCCGTGGGCGGCGGTCCGCGACGCGCACCGGACGCAGCTCGACGAGCGCTTCCTCCCGGTGTACGGGGAGACCGGCGACGAGGCACGCGCGCGGATCACCCGGTTGCTCGCCGAGCTGCCGACCGGGATGGGCATGCCGTCGGCCTTCCCCGCCGAGTACGGCGGCCGGTCCGACATCGGCGGCTCGATCGTGGCCAGCGAGATGCTGGCACAGGTCGACCTGTCGCTGATGGTCAAGGCGGGCGTGCAGTGGGGGCTGTTCGGCGGCGCGGTGATGGCCCTGGGCACCGAGCGGCACCACGACGCCTATCTGCGCGACATCGTCGCCGCCCGGCTGCTGGGCTGCTTCGCGATGACCGAGACCGGTCACGGCTCCGACGTCCAGCAACTGCGCACCACCTGCGTGTACGACCCGCGGACGCAGACCTTCGACCTGCACACCCCGCACGAGGCGGCCCGCAAGGACTACATCGGCAACGCGGCCCGGGACGGCCGGATGGCGGTGGTCTTCGCCCAACTGGTCATCGAAGGGCGGCGGCACGGCGTACACGCGTGGCTGGTGCCGATCCGCGACGAGCGGGGACGGCCGCTGCCCGGCGTGACCATCGAGGACGCCGGGCCCAAGGCCGGCCTGCTCGGCGTGGACAACGGGCGGCTCAGCTTCGACCACGTCCGGGTGCCGCGGGACATGCTGCTGGACCGGTACGCCCAGGTGGCCGAGGACGGCACCTACTCCAGCCCGATCGAGAACGACTCCCGGCGCTTCTTCACCATGCTCGGCACCCTGGTTCGGGGCCGGGTCAGCGTGGGCGGCGCCGCGTCCGCCGCCACCCGCGCGGCGCTGACCATCGCGATCCGCTACGGCGACGTGCGCCGTCAGTTCGGCACCCCCGATGCCGATCGTGAGGTGCTGCTCAACGACTACCTGGCCCACCAGCGCAAGCTGCTGCCCGCGCTGGCCACCACGTACGCCCTGCACTTCGCCCAGAACGAGCTGGTCACGACGCTCACCGAGGTGCAGGGCGGCGGCGAGCCGGTCGACGAGCACCGGCAGCGGGAGCTGGAGTCCCGGGCCGCCGGCCTGAAGGCCCGACAGACCTGGCACGCCACCCGGACCATCCAGATGTGCCGCGAGGCGTGCGGCGGCGCGGGCTACCTGGCCGAGAACCGGCTGCCCGGCCTCAAGGCCGACACCGACGTGTTCACCACGTTCGAGGGCGACAACACGGTGCTGCTGCAACTGGTGGCCAAGGGGTTGCTCACCGGCTACCGGGACGAGTTCGGCTCCCTGGACGGGTGGGGGCGGGCCTCCTTCGTCGCCGACCAGGTCCGCGAGATGGTGCTCGAACGCACCGCCGCCCGTTCGCTCATCGAGCGACTGGTCGGTTCCGTGCCCGGCCGGGACGAGGAGGTCGCCGTCACCGACCGCGGCTGGCAGCTCAAGCTCTTCGAGGACCGGGAGAGGCACCTGCTCGACGGCGCGGTACGGCGCCTGCGCAACGGCGCGACGACGAAGAAGGACCGGCCCTTCGACATCTTCAACGACGTTCAGGACCACGTCCTCGCGGTCGCCGCGGCGCACGTCGACCGGATCGCCCTGGAGGCGTTCGTCGCCGGCATCGAGCGCACCGCGGACCCGGCCGCGCAGGCGTTGCTCTCCCGCGTCTGCGACCTGTACGCGCTCAGCGTCATCGAGGCCGACAAGGGCTGGTTCCTGGAGCACGGCCGCCTCACCCCGGCCCGCTCGAAGGCGATCACCACGGTGGTGAACGGGCTGCTCAAGGAGCTGCGGCCGCACATGCGCACGCTCGTGGACGGGTTCGGGATCCCGGATCTGTGGTTGCACTGCGCCGTGCTGCGCGAGGAGCCCGCTCGGCAGGAGGCCATGGCGGCCCGGGACGCCCGGTCCGTGTCCGACGCCGGCGACATGGGCCCGCGGCACTGACCGGCGCGCGGTTCGTCGGAGAAGACGGGCACGGGCGCGGCGACGGCTAGGCTCGTCCGCGTGGGCGCCCCGACCGGGGCGGTGACCGGAGGGGATCGGGTTGGTGGACGCGGAGGTCTCGGGCGGGGCAGCCGCCGCCGCCGGCCGGTGAACCCGTTCCACGCCCTCACCGGACTGGTCGGCCACTACGGCTATCCGGGACTCGCCCTCCTCGTCGGCGCGGAGGGCTTCGGCGTACCCACGCCCGGTCAGACCGCGATCGTCCTCGGCGCCGGATACGCGACGCACGGCCGGCTGACCGTCGTCGGGGTGGCGGTCACCGCGTTCCTGGCCGCGGTGGTCGGTGACAGCGTGGGTTACCTGATCGGTCGCTACGGCGGGCGCCGGTTGATCCTGCGCCACGGCCGCCGCGTGCGGCTCACCCCCGAGCGGTACGCGCGGATGGAGGCGGTGATGAACCGCCACGGCCCGAAACTCGTCGCGGCGGCCCGCTTCGTCGACGGCCTGCGGCAGTTCAACGGCGTCGTCGCCGGCGCCACCGGCATGCCCTGGCCCCGCTTCGTGCTCTGGAACGCGATCGGCGCCGCCGCCTGGGTCGGGCTGTGGACGACCGTCGGGTACACGGCCGGCGACCACCTGCGCGCCCTCGTCGTGGAGCTGCACCGGTTCCAGTGGTATCTGCTCGCCACCGCGGTCGTCCTCACGCTCGCGTACGTCGGGTGGTGGCTGACCCGCCGGTCGGCGCGCGACCGGCGATCGTCGTGAGGCCGAGCCCGCCGGCCCGCGGCTCCCCGACCTCCGAGGAGTGAGGCGCCCGCGGACGATCTACCGGTCGCGGTCTCCGGCGGCTTCGAACCCGCCTGGCGGCGCGGCAGGTCTCGAGAAGGGTCCCGGTCGTCCGGCCACGCCCGACGCCAGGCGGGAACGGTAGGCGCTGACCGCGGCGCGGTTGCCGCACCGGCCCTCGCAGTATCTCCTGGACCGGTTCTTGGACAGGTCCACCATGACGTTGTGGCACGTGGGACGGGCACACGAACGGAGCCGCCGGAACTCGCCCCGGCGGAGCAGGTCGGCGACGGCGATCGAGGTGCTGATCGCGAAGCGGGTGGCGAGCGGCGCGTCCACCGGGACGACCTCGAGGCGGTAGCCCCACGGGCCCCGGTTCACCAGCCGGGGCCGGGCGTCGAATTCGTCGAGCAGGTCGTTGACCGCGCACGCCGCGCCGTCCTCGGTCGTCTGCCAGAGTGCCCGCACCCGTGGGCGGAGGCCACGCAGTGTCCGCAGGTCGTTCGCGCCGCAGACCGGCCCCTCCCCGGTGTCCAGGAGAGGAGCCATCCGGTCGAGCGCCGCGTCGTCGGGCCGGGCGTCGTCCGCCGTGGTCGTGTTCGCCAGCGCCGCGGCGGCGACCAGAGCCACGGCCGTCTCGTCCGGGAGGACGGATCCGGTTCGCTCCGGGCGCCGACGTGACCCGACCGGTGAGGCCGACCCGACACCCGGGGACGCCACGACGCCGGCGAGCCCGGGGGTCACCGCGCGGTGGAGACCGGGGCCACCGGCCAGTCGATGTCCGAGGCCGACGCGCTGCTGGTGGTGCCCAGCACGGAGACGAGGACGGCAACGGCGATAACCAGGCACCTACGCATTGTCAACTCCAGATCAGAGGGATGGGGATGTGGACAGAACCGGCGGTCGTGCCGCTCGGGTTGTCCGCCCCGCTACGCGATAACCTATCGACACCGACCGGCTCTTGGCAAGGTGTTGCCTGACTTTGGCACGAACCAATTCACCGTTGGCAACTCGCGCCCGGACGCGAGAAATCCTCGCTCGGACGCGGCGTTGACACGCCGCCCCCGGGAGCCCGCTCGGGCGGCCGCCACGCACCTCCGTCGGCACCGCACCAGGGGTCGACGACTCCGGACGACCCGCTCCGACGTGCCGGTTAAGCAGGGCAATTAGCCAGGTACCCGCAGAATTCGCCTGCTCCTCCGCCGCAGATCCCCGGACGAATGTGAAGCACCACGCAGATCCGACAAGGACGACAGAACCCGGGGAGTCCCGCCTTGATGCGGGTCGTCGACCCGTTGCCAGGCGGTGGCAGCCGCAGGGCGGCGCTCCGCGAATTCGGCGCCGGCCGCGCGTACCAGGAAGCGCGCTTTTGCCTACTTCATGCCAACAGTTTGCCTTGAATTTCTGCGGATCCCCTCCGTACGCGGAGCCGGGCCCCCGCCGCACGGCGACGACCCGGCTCCGGACGATTGTTGATCCGACTCGGTCAGCCCAGCACGCGCGTCAGCCAGCCGACGCGCGCCTGGTGGGCACTTCGGGACACGGTGGCGGTCGGCACCCACTCGTCGAAGCTGTGGAACGCGCCGGACCAGACGTGCAACTCCGCCTGCCCACCGGACTGCCAGATCCGGCTCGCGTACGCGATGCCCTCGTCCCGCAGCGCCTCGACCGAGCCCACCTCGAGGTACGCCGGCGGCAGGCCGGACAGGTCGGTGGCCCGGGCCGGGGCGGCGTAGCAGGACACCGAGGCCGTCCCTCGGCGCGCACCGAGCAGCGCGGTCCATCCCGCCCGGTTGGACAGCCCGTCCCACAGGCCGACCCGGCCCAGCTGCCGGCAGGAGTCCGAGAGGCACCGGTCGTCCAGCATCGGGAACTGCAACAGCTGTCCCCGTGGTCGCGGGCCACCGCGGTCCCGGGAGAGCAGCGCCAGGCCGGCCGCCAGCGCGCCACCGGCGCTGTTGCCGCTCAGCACGATGCGGTCCGGGTCGAGACCGAGCGGGCCGGCGTGCTCGGCGAGCCACCGCAGCCCCGCGTAGCAGTCCTCCACCGGGGCCGGATCCGGGTGCTCGGGAGCCAACCGGTAGTCGACCGAGACCACGGCCAGGCCCAGCGCCTGCGCCCGGTCGAGCTCCCCGGCCAGCTCCGTGCTGCGGTGGCTGCCGGCCACCATCCCGCCGCCGTGCGTGTGGTACACCACGGGAACCGGCGCCGGGGCGTTCGTCGGACGACAGATCAGCAGCGGGACGTCGGGAGCGCCGGCCGGGCCGGGAACGGTCCGCTCCTCGATCTCGAACGCCCCGTCGCGGCGGATCTGCGCGTCGGTCAGCCGGCCGGCACGGGACCGGCGTCGCCGGTCGGCGACGAGGTCCGCGGTGAGCGGCATCGGCAGCTCCGACAGGATCTCCGCCAGCGGACCGGCCAGTTCGGGGTCGAACGGCGGTGGGGCGGCGGCCACCGGGCGGGTCGCGGTCCCGGTCATCAGGCCTCCTCCAGCACGGCCAGGGCGTCCACCTCGAGCAACAGGTCGGGGCGGTAGAGCGCGACCACCTGGACCACGGTGCTGGCCGGCGGCCGGGCGGTGTCGATGAACTCGTCCCGGACCGCCAGCACGGTCGGCAGGAACGCGACGTCGGTGACGAACCAGGTGAGCTTGACGACGTCGTCGAAGCCGCCGCCGGCCGCGGTCAGGCACCGGCCCATGTTGGTGAAGACCTGCCGCGCCTGCGCCTCGGGGTCGCCGGCACCGACCAGCTCCCCCTCGGCGTCGAACGCCATCTGCCCGGCGATCGCGGCGAGCCGGCCCCGCCCGACGACGACGTGGGTGTAGCCGGAACTCGGCTGCACGCCGGCCGGCTCGCTCAGGTGTGTGATCCGTGGTGCTGGCACAGGTGTCCTCCCGAGGATGCGCTGATGGGTGGGTGTGACGGCGGCCGGTCAGCGCGCGCGCAGCCGGACCGGCAGGCTCTGCGGGCCGTTCACCGCTATCGAGGCGACCCGGCGGCCCGGACCGTCCAGCTCGATCGCGTACGCCCCGTCCAGCAGCGCGGAGAAGAGCACCCGCATCTGTGCCCGGGCCAGCGTGGCGCCGATGCAGAAGTGCTCACCGACGGCGAGGGCGATGTGCCGGTTCGGGGTCCGCGAGATGTCGAACCGGTACGGGTCGGTGAACACGTCCTCGTCCCGGTTGGCCGAGGGGAGCCAGAGCACGACCTTGTCGCCGGCGGCGATGGACCGACCGTGCAGCTCGTACGGGCGGGTGGCGGTCCGCACGCTGTGGGTGGCGCTCGACGTCCACCGCATGATCTCCTCGATCGCGCCGGGCAGCAGGCTCCGGTCCCGCGCCAGGCGACGCCACTCCCCCGGGTGTTCGAGGAGCGCCTGCACGCCGCCGATGAGGGCGAGCCGGCCGTTCTCGGTGGCCCCGATGAGGTTCTCGCAGTTGAGCACGACCTCGATCTCGGTGAGCAGCTCACCGCCCACGGTGCCGTGCAGCAGGGCGCTGACCAGGTCCCCGGTCGGTTCCTCCATCCGCCGGTACAGCAGGTCCAGGAAGTACTCGACGATGTCGGGGTGGGAGACGAGCGAGCTGTGGGCGGCGAACGCCTCGTCGGTCCACCGGTACAGCCGGTCGTGGTCGGCCTCGGGCACCCCGAGGATGTGCGCGATCACCGCCAGGGACAGCCGGCCCGCGATGTCGGTGGCGAAGTCGCAGGTCTCCCGTGCCGCCGCGTCGTCGAGGACCCGGCGGACAGCGGCCTCCACGTAGCCCTCCAGCGCGCGGACCGCGCGGGTGTTGAACCAGCCGGCCATCAGCGACCGCAACTGCTTGTGGCGGGGAGCGTCGGTGAGCGCGAGCGTCAGACCGCCGCCGGGGTCGGGGCCGACCACGGCCGGCCGCAGGAGCACCCCCTGCGCCGAGCTGAACGTGGTGCTGTCCTGGTAGACCGCGCGGATGTCGGCGTACCTGGTCAGGGACCAGAACGCCGGCAGCTCGCCCGCGTGCTGCCGGTGCACCGGGGCGTGGGCGCGCATCCACGCCCACAGCGGGTGCGGGTCGCCGTCGGCGTACAGGTCCGGGTCGGTGAGCCGGGACAGCGGCGGCGCGTACGGCCCGGCCGGATCGGAGGTGGTGGCCGGTACGGCGCTGATGGTCATGCCCGGGCTCCCGTCGCCTGGCTGTACACGTGCTCGGTGAAGTACTTGGCGAGGTCGTGCGCGGTCTTCGCGGTGACCGCGGTGGGGTGGTAGGCGATCTCCAGCCGCAGGCCGTCGCTGTCGGGCCACAGCTCGGCGTGCAGGTCCAGGGGCAGATCGAGATACGGCTGCCGGGCGAAGGTGACGCGGGCGCCGGGCAGCCGCAGCTCGGGCACGGCGTTGTCCTGGCAGGCGAACAGGGTCTGGTAGGCCGGTGGCCGTCCGGCCGGGCCGAGCAGGTGGGTTCCGGACAGGCTCTGGGCCGCGAGCCCCTGCCGGACGGCGGCGGCCACCGACCGCACGGCCGCGCGGTCGCCCGCGCACGCGGCGTCACGCAACCGCAGGCAGAGCATGCTGATGTGGCAACCGATCGCGCGTCGCAGCGCGGGGTCGTCGCGACGGGCCACCGGCACCCCGAAGGCGAGGTCCCGCTGACCGGTGACGTCGGCGACGCTCGCCGCCCACAGGGCAAGCAGCACGACGAACCGGGTGACGCCGGCCGTGGCGGCGGTGGCGTCGACGGCCGCGAGCGCGTCCGCGTCCAGCCTGGCCTCCACCCGCTCGGGCGGCCGGCGGCCTCCGGCCGGCACGATCGCGCCGGTCGGCGCCGCCCCGGCGTCGGAGCCGACGCCCGAGTCGTCGCCGTCGAGGGACGGCCACCGCAGTGGCGGCACGCCGGCCAGGTCGACGCGGGTCTCGGCGAGGCGGCGTTCGGGCTCGGCCAGGCGGTCGCGGGCGCGGGCGGCGCGGGCGAGGTCGGCCAGGGTCGGGCCGGCGCCGAGCGCGGCCGTGACCCGGTCGGGACCGGCGCCGGCCAGGGCGGCCCGGTAGGCCGTGCCGAGATCCTCGGCGAGCACGGCCTCGGACCAGCCGTCGAAGGCGACGTGGTGCACCGCGCATCCGAACACGGCCGTGGCCGGCGCGGGCGCCGGCCGGTCGACGGGGACCAGGACGGTCTGCCAGATCCGGGCGTCCTCCGGCGCCAACGGCGCGGCGAGCGCCGCGCGGGCGGCGGCCCGGGCCGCGTCGACGCGGTCGTGCGACGGCAGCACGGTCAGCGCGGGGGCGGGCACGTCGTCGGGGTACGCCGCCGGCTCCGGGTCGAGCAGGTACGCCGCGCGCAGCGACTCGTGCCGCAGGTGCACCGCCTCGATCGCCCGGGCCAGGGCCGGTCGGTCGAGGTCGCCCTCGACGACCCAGCTGAGCAGGCAGTGCCCGGTGCGGTCGGCGGGGTTCAGCAGCTCCCGGGTGAGCTGCATGACCTGGACGGCGGTCAGCGGGGCGGCGTCGTCGTCGGTGGCCGGCGCGCCGGCCTCCGGTGCCGGGTCCGGGGCGGCGATCGCGTCGGACAGCCGGCGCGCGAGGCCCGTCACGGTCGGGTACTCGTAGAGCCAGGACACCGGTACGGGGGTGCCGGTGCGGGCCGTGAGACGGGCACACACCCGGCCGGCGTCGAGCGAGGTCAGGCCCAGTTCGGGGAAGGGGGTGCCCAGCCGGACCGTGCCCGTGTCGAGGACGGCGGCGAAGCACTCCGCGACGTCGCGCAGCACCGGGTCGTCGAGGGTGGCCGGGTCGGCGCCGACGACCGGATCCGGGTGGGCGACCGGCGGCGCCAGCGCCAGCAGCGCCCGCTCGTCGAGCTTGCCCTGAGCGGTGAGCGGGAACGCGGCGACACCGACCACCGCGGCCGGACGGTGGTGGGCGACGAGCGTGTCGCGGAGCCGGGGCAGGACATCGGACAGCGGAGCGTCGGCGCGGTCGGGGACGCAGAACGCGATCAGCTCCCGGTCGCCGCGCCCGTCGGTGCGGGCGACCACCCGGCACTGCCGCACCTGCGGAAGCAGCTCCTCGATCTGGCGCTCGACCTCGGCCGGCTCCACCCGGTTGCCACGGATCTTCAGCTGCCGGTCGGTCCGGCCGGTCAGGTGCAGCAGGCCGTCGTCGGCCCAGTTGCCGAGGTCCCCGGTGCGGTAGACGCGGACGTCACGACCGTCGAGGCGGACCCGGGTGAACTTGGCGGCGGTGAGGGCGGGGTCGCCGAGGTACCCGATCGCCAGTCCGTCGCCGGCCAGGCAGATCTCCCCGGTCTCACCGACCGCGCACGGGCGCTGCCCGTCCAGCACGTACACCTGCGTGCCGGGCACCGGCCGCCCGAGCGGGATGCCGCCGGGTCGGTCGCAGTCGTCCGGGCGGATCCGGTGGGTGGTGGCGAAGATGGTGCACTCGACCGGGCCGTAGCCGTTGAGCAGGACGACGTCGGGGTGGCGCGCCAGGAAGCGGCGGACGTGCGGCACGGACAGCCGCTCCCCGCCGATCATCACCTGGCGCAGCCCCCGGAACGCGTCCGGGTCCTCGTCCACCAGCAGGTTGAACAGGCTCGCGGTGCACCACACGGTGTTCGCGCCGTGCCGAGCCGATCCCTGACGCAGGGCCGAGGCGGAGAGGTAGGGATCGGCGACGATCAAAGAGGTGCCGCCGTTGAGCAGGGCGGACCACAGTTCGAGGGAGAAGGCGTCCCAGGCGGTGGCGGCGGCGAGGGGGATCACCGTCGTGTGGTCGAAGCGGGCGAAGCCGCCGGGTTGCAGCAGGCGGGCGGTGGCGCCGTGCGGACTGACCACCCCCTTGGGCCGGCCCGTGGTGCCCGAGGTGAAGAAGACGCAGCAGGCCGCGGTGGGGTCGACGGCCACCGGTCGGAAGCCGGGGGGCGCGGCGACCGGCGCGGCCGCTACCGGCCACGCCGGCGCCGGGAGGTCTCCGGCCGGCTCGTCGCCGGTGACCACGAGCGGCGGTCGCAGGTCCGCGAGCACGGCGTCGCGCCGGGGCGCGGGCCACTCCGGCGGCAGCAGGCAGTAGGCGGCGCCGGCCTTCAGCACCGCCAGCAGCGCGACGACCAGGTCGAGGCCACGGGGCAGCAGGATCGGCACCCGATCGCCGGGGCGTACCCCGGCGGCGACCAGCCCGGCGGCCCAGGCGTCCGCGGTGGCGTCGAGCCGTGCGTACGTGAGGGCGCGGGCGCCCTCGACGACGGCGACGCCGGCGGGCCGCGACCGTGCCTGCCGGGCCACGGTCTGGTGCAGCCCTTCGGCCGGCGCGGTGTTGGGCGCGCCGACCGTCCATCGTGGGTCTGGTTGCACGCTGCCTCTCCCCTCGTCGGTGCCCTCTCGTGGTGACCGGACGATGCGCGTCACCATGTTCGACAAGAACGTTGCCATGACCTTGCCTCGTCTGGCAACCTACTGGCAAGTCCGGGCATCGAGGCCGCATCTTCCACGCCGGACGGTGCGCCTGGTGACTGATCAAAGGTGGGTGCATGGCGCGCGACCGTTCCCTCGACATCGCCGTATCCGGCATGGCCGGGAGGTTCCCCGGCTCACCCGAGCTGACCCGGTGGTGGTCCGCTCTCACCGCCGGACAGGTCCTGACCCGCCGCTATCAGCGGCACGAGCTGGCCGCCGAGGGCGTGCCCCGGCACCTGCTCGACGACCCGGACTACGTGCCGGTGCACGGTCACCTCGCCGACGCCGACCGGTTCGACAACGCGCTGTTCCGGATGAGCCCCCGCGAGGCCGAGATGCTCGACCCGCAGCACCGGCTGATGCTGGAGTGCGCCTGGTCGGCCCTGGAGGACGCCGGACTCAACCCGCTCGACACCGGGCTGACCACCGGCGTGTACGCCAGCGCCAGCAGCAGCGACTACCTCCGGCGGATGGTGGCCGGCGGTCGGCTCACGCCGCTGACGCTGGAGGACGCGCTGCACGGCACCCAGCCCGACTTCCTGGCCAGCCTCCTGTCGTACCGGTTGAACCTGAACGGCCCGGCGCTGGCGGTGCAGACCGCCTGCTCGTCGTCGCTGGTGGCGGTGCACCTCGCCGTGCAGGCGCTGCTCAACGGCGACTGCGACCAGGCGCTCGTGGTCGCGGCCGGGATGGCCTTCCCGCAGGCCGGTCACCTGCACGTGCCCGGCGGCATCCACTCCCCCACCGGGCACTGCCGCCCGTTCGACGCCCGCGCCGACGGCATCGTCGCCGGGTCGGGCGTCGCCTGCGTGGTGCTGCGGCGCCTCGCCGACGCGCTCGACGACGGCCCGGCGCCGCACGGCGTCATCCTGGGCACCGCCGTCAACAACGACGGGTCGGCGAAGGTCGGCTACTACGCCCCCTCGGTCGAGGGCCAGCAGGCGGTGATCCGCGCCGCCCTGCGGACCGCCGACGTCGGCGGCGAGACCATCGGATACCTGGAGAGCCACGGCACCGGCACCCGCATCGGCGACCCGATCGAGTGGGCCGCGGCGTCCGCGGCGCTGCGGGCCAGCGGCGCGCGCCCGGCACAGGTGGCGGTGGGCGCGCTGAAGGCGAACACCGGGCACCTCGACAACGCCGCGGGCGTGGCCGGTCTGATCAAGGCGATCCTCGTGGTCCGGGACGGGGTGATCCCGCCGGTCGCCGGCCACGGCGCGCTCAACCCGCTGCTGGACCACGAGGAGTCGCCGCTCTACGTGCCGGACCAGGCCCGCCCGTGGCCCGGCGACGGACCCCGGCGTGCCGGGGTCAGCTCGTTCGGCGTCGGCGGCACCAACGCCCACGTGGTGGTGGAACAGCCGCCGGTCGCGAGCCCGCAGTCCCAGGCCGGCCCGGGCCACCGCCTGGTGGTGCTGTCCGCGGCCGACAGGGCCGCGCTCGACCGGGCCGCCACCCGCCTCGCCGACCACCTGGGCGCCCACCGCACCGAGCCGGGGGACGTGGCGCGCACCCTGGCCACCGGTCGGGCCCACCTGACCGAGCGCCTCGCCGTCGTCGCCGCGGACACCGACCAGCTCGCCCGGCGGCTGACGTCCGGCGGCGCCCTGCGCGCGGGCGTGCCCGCGTCCGGCCCGGCCCCGCTCGTGCTCGCCTTCCCCGGGCAGGGCGCCCAGCACCCCGGGATGGCCCGGCCACTGGCCACCGGCCTGCCCGGCTTCGCCCCGGCGCTGGCGACCGTGCTCGACGCGTACGACCCGGCCACCGCCGACCTGGTCGGTCGCGCCCTGCACGACCCCCGGTTCCCCGCCGACGAACTGGCCGAGACCGCCCTCGCCCAGCCCGCCCTGTTCGCGGTGGAGTACGCCGCCGCGGCGGCCCTGCGCGGGCTCGGCCTGCGCCCCGCGGCCGTGATCGGACACAGTCTCGGCGAGATCACCGCCGCGTGCGTGGCCGGTGTGCTCGACCTGGCCGACGCGGCCCGGCTGGTGACCGTCCGGGGGCAGGCCATGCAGCAGTGCCCGCCCGGCGCCATGCTGGCCCTGACCTGCGGCCGGAAGGAGGCCGACGACCTGATTCGCGCCTCCGGCCTGGCGCTGGAGGTCGCCGCCGTCAACTCCCCCGACCACACGGTCGTGGCCGGGCCGCCGGACGTGGTGGACGCCTTCGAGGCCGGGCTTTCGCCCGGCCGGGTCCGCGCGCGGCGGCTGCGGAGCCGCCGCGCGTTCCACACCGCGCTCGTCGACGCCGCGGACGCGCCACTGCGGGAGGCACTCGGCGCGACGCGGCTCCGACCCCCGACGCTGCCGTGGGCCGCGAACAGCGGCGACGTGCTCGTCCCGGGAACACCGGTCGAGGCGACCCGGTTCACCGCGCAGGCACGCCACACCGTTCAATTCGGACCGGCGCTGGAGAAGCTGGCCGGCCGGTTCCCCGGCGCGGTCGTGGTCGAGGTGGGACCGGGTCACGCCCTGTCCACCCTGGCGGAGAGCGGCGGTCTCACCGCCGTGCCGCTGTGCGGCGGTCGGACCGACGACGACGAGGCGGTGCTGACCGCGCTGGGCCGGTTGTGGACCATGGGCCAACCGGTGGCGATCGAGGCGACGTGCCCCACCGGGCGTCGCGTCCACCTGCCCGGGTACGCCTTCCACGGGCCGCGCCACCTCGCCGCCGAGGCCGCCCCGGTGGCCGACGGGCGCACCCCGCCGGCCGGTGTCCCGCCGCTCGTGGCCGCCACGACGACCCCCGGTCCGGACCACCCGCCCGGTCCCACCGGACACGACGTGCCGGCGCTGGTCGGCCGGCTCTGGCGCGATCTGCTCGGCCGGGACCAGCTGTCCGACGACGCCGACTTCTTCGACCTGGGCGGCGACTCGCTGGGCGTCACCCACCTGGCGCGCCGGCTCCGCACGGACCTCGGCGTCCGGGTACCGATCCGCGACCTCATGACCCGCCCGACGCTCGGCGACCACACGTCGCTGTGCCGGGCTTTGCTCGACGACGACACCCGCGCCCGGGTCACGGTCGGCTGACCGCCGGTCGCCGCCACACCCCTGTCACCAGCGAAAGAAGGAGCTAGTCCATGACGACGCTGTCGATGGCCCCCCGGTCGGGCACCCCGGCCGACCTGCCGGGTCCGGCGCACCTCGGCCACCCCCTGCCGGACCGTCCGCTGACGCCGGTGCCGGACCTGGTGACCGCGGTCGCCGCACGCGCACCGTCCCGCCCGGCGGTACGCTGCGGCACCGACGAGATGACCTACGCCGAACTCGTCGCCGGAAGCTCGCGGATCGCCGCCACGCTGACGCGCGCCGGGGTACGCCGCGGGGACCGGGTCGCGGTCCTCGCCGACGCCTCCACGGCCACGGTCGCCGCCGTCCTCGCCGTGCTGCGCTGCGGTGCCGCCTACGTGCCGCTCGACCCCGGGCAGCCCGACCAGCGGCTGGCCGAGATCCTCGCCGACGCCCAGGTCACCGCGGCCCTGGTCGACGAGGACACCCGGGCCCGCCTGACCGGCACGGGCCTGCCGCTGGTGTCGACCGCGCTGCCCGAGGGCGCCACCGACGACGCCGAGACGCCGGTCGACGTCCCGGTGCTGCTCACCGACCCGGCGTACCTGATCTACACCTCGGGCAGCACCGGCGAGCCCAAGGGCGTGGTGGTCGAGCACGGGCAGCTGGCCGCGTCCACCCGGGCCCGGCGGCTGGTCTACCCGGGCGAGCCGACGTTCCTCCTGGTGTCGCCGCTCAGTTTCGACTCCTCGGTGGCCGGGCTGTGGGGCACGCTCACCGCGGGCGGTTGCCTGATCGTGGCCACCGGCGCGCAGGTGCGCGACCCGGAGCAGCTGGTGACGCTGATCGACGACCACCGGGCCACCCACCTGTTGTGCATCCCGTCGCTGTACAGCTATCTGCTCGACGCCGCCGCGCGTGCCGGCGCGGACCGCCTCGGCTCGCTGCGGACCGCGATCGTGGCCGGTGAGGCCCTGCCGCAGGAGCTGGTCGAGCGGCACTTCGCCGCGACCGCGGGCCGCTGCGAGCTGGTGAACGAGTACGGCCCGACGGAGGCGACCGTGTGGTCCACCTACCACCGGTTCACCGCGCCGGCCCCGGTGACGATCGGCCGACCGATCCCGGGCGCGCGGGCGTACGTGCTGGACGAGCGGCTGCGCCCGGTGCCGGTCGGCGAGCCGGGCGAGCTGTACGTGGCCGGCGCCGGCGTGGCCCGCGGCTACCACGGGCGGCCCGACGCGACCGCCCGGGCGTTCCGCGACGACCCGTTCGTGACCACCCCGGGCGAGCGCATGTACCGCACCGGTGACCTGTGCCGGTGGACCCGTGCGGGCACCCTGGAGTTCCTCGGTCGCCGGGACCACCAGGTCAAGGTGCGCGGTCACCGGATCGAGCTTGCGGCCGTCGAGGCGAAGCTGTGCGCGCTGCCCGGCGTGCGGGAGGCCGTGGCCGTGCCCACCGCCGGTGACACCGAGCTGGTCGGCTTCGTCCTCGCCCCCTCCGGGCCCGCCCCGGACGCGCTGCGACGGCAGTTGGCCGACCGGGTGCCCGCGGTCATGGTGCCCAGCCGCATCGTGGTCCTGGACCGCTTCCCGCGCACCCCCAACGGCAAGACCGATCGGGACGCCCTGCGCGGCCTGGCCGACGCCGGTCCGCCCGCCGACGACGCGGTGGCGTCGGCCGGGCCGGGCACGACGGACCCGGCCGGTCTGGCCGCCCAGGTCAGCGCGGCGTGGACGGAGGTTCTGCAGCGTGACGACGTCCCCGACGACGTGAACTTCTTCGACCTGGGCGGTCATTCGCTGGCGATGTTCCGGCTCCGGGAGACGCTGGAGCGGCGCACCGGGCGTCGGCTGTCGGTGGTCGCCCTGTTCCAGCACACCACGGTGGCAGCGCAGGTGGCGCTGCTGCGCGACGGCGGTGACCCGGACGCCGCCGACGCGGACGACGGGGACGACCGCGTCGCCCGCGCCCAGCGGGCACGGGCCCTGCGTGCCCGTCGTGCCGGGCTCACCCCCCAGGAGGCGCTGTGACGACGACCCCCGACACCGCCCGCTGGCTGCGGTGCCCGCTGACGCTCGACGCTCCCGAGGCACGCCTGGTGTGTTTCCCGCACGCCGGCGGCTCCGCCGCCATGTTCCATCCCTGGGGCGGGCGTCTGCCCGGCGTCGAGGTGCACGCGGTCTGCTATCCCGGGCGCGCGCACCGCATCGCCGAACCGCCCCCCGCCGATCTGCGCCGGCTCGCGGCGCAGATCACCGACGCCCTGATGCCGCTGGCGGACCGCCCGCTGATCCTGTTCGGCCACAGCATGGGCGCGGCCGTCGCCCTCGAGACCGCGGTCGCGCTGCAGGAGCGCGGGGTCGAGCCGCTGCACCTGTTCGCGTCGGGATCGCGCGACGCGCCCTACCCGGAGCCGGAGGAGCTGTCGGACCCGGACGAACTGAACGACGCGGCGGTGGTGGAGCGCCTGCTGACGCTCGGTGGCACCGACCCGGAGCTGGCCGCCGACCCCGAGTTCCAGGAACTGGTCCTGCCGTACGTCCGCGCCGACGGCCGGATGTTCCACGCGTACACGCCGGGCCCGGCACCGATGCTGCGGTGCCCGGTGACGACGATCGTGGGCGACGTCGACGACGACGCCGACCGCCGCCCGTGGTCGACGCTGACCAGCGGACCGGTGCGGGAGCACGGCGTCCGCGGCGACCACTTCTACCTGGTGGACGAGCCGCCGTTGGCGCTGCTCGGCGGCTGCCTGCCGGTGCCGGCGCGGAGCGGGCCGTGACGTCCGTGACCGCCGCGCCGACGCCGCTGGCCGCCGGCCCCGACGGCGACTCCGGGGGAGCCCTCCCCGGCTCCGCCGGCGAACCGCCGCGAGGGTCGGCTCCGGCCCGCGCGGTGGACGTCCTGGAACTGGTCGAACGGCACGACGTGGAGATCGTCCGCTTCCTGTGGGTGGACCACAACGGCATCGTCCGCGGCAAGGGCGTGTCCCGGGAGTCGCTGCCCGGGCGGCTGCGATCCGGGGTGCCGCTGTCCGTCGGCCGGCAGGCGGCCAGCCTGTTGGACCAGGCCCAACCGGTGCCCGGCTTCGCGGTCATGGACGAGGTGCGCATCGCCGGCGACCCGGGCACCCTGGCGCTGCTGCCGCACGCGCCGGGCTCGGCGGCGCTTCTCGGTGACCTGCTCACCAGGGACGGAACGCCGTGGGGCGCGTGTCCGCGGGCGTTCCTCCGCGACGCCGTGGCGGAGGCCGCCCGGGAGGGGTACGCCGTCGTGGCCGCGTTCGAACCGGAGTTCACGCTCCTGCGCGACGGGGCGCCGCTGGACGACGGGCTCACCCTGGACAACGAGGCGTTCGACGTCACCAACGACTACGTGATCGCGCTGGTCCGGGCGCTGCGCTCGGCCGGGGTGGCGGTGGAGCAGTACCACCCGGAGACCTCACCGGGCCAGCACGAGGTCACGGTCCGGCCCGCGCCGGCGCTGCGGGCCGCCGACAACCACGTGTGGCAGCGGATGATCACCCGCGGGCTGGCCCGGCGGCGGGGTCTGCACGCGACCTTCGCCCCGGTGCCGCTGGCCGGCCTGCGCGGCAACGGCAACCACCTGCACGTGTCGCTCTGGCGTGACGGCAACGCGTTCGCCGCGCCCGGTGGCGGGCTGTCGGACGTCGCGCACCACTTCATCGCCGGGGTGCTGGCGCACCTACCCGGACTCAGCGCCCTGCTGTGCGCCGGCGTGAACAGCTACACCCGGCTGATGCGGGGCAAGTGGGCCGGCGCCTACGGGTGTTACGGCTTCGACAACCGCGAGGCCGCGGTGCGGGTCCCGTCGGTGCTGGGCGGTGACGAGTCCGGCACCACCAACGTCGAGATCAAGCCGTGCGACGGCACCGCCAACCCGTACCTGGCGCTGGGCGCCGTCATCCACGCCGGTCTGGACGGCGTGCGACGGCGGCTCGATCCGGGCCCACCGCTGACCGTCGACCCGAACACCCTGTCCGACGCGGAGTTGCGCCGCCGGGGGGTCACCGCCCTGCCCGGCAGCCTGGCCGAGGCGGTCGACGCGCTGGAACGTGACGACCTGCTGATGTCCGTGCTGGGCTCGCCCCGCCGGGAGCTCTACACCGCGATCAAGCGGGCTGACGTCCGGGACCTGGCGGCGCTGCCCGAGTCGGAGGCCTACGCCGTCTACCACACCCGTTTCTGATCCCGGGGGGTTGCCGACGCGGCAAGGGCGTCGGCAACCCCCTCCCCCGCTCCCACCCGTCCGGCGGGACCGTGGGAGCCGGCAACCCGCTGGCAACGACTGTGCCGGCACCCTTACCCGGTGCCCGGTCAGGGTGGCTATACTCCTTTACAGCCATAAACCGGCGATGGCAATGCCGAGCCGACCATCACCGGCGGCCACACCTCGCGGAGTTCCGTGGCGGTTGTCGGTGATCTTGGCCTTGGGAGTGGGAATGCTGCAGCAGTCCGAGTTCGGATCCCGGCTTCGCGCGCTGCGCGAGAAGCGTGGCCTGTCCCAGGCGGCGCTGGCCGAGGGCGCCATCTCCACCGGCTATCTGTCCCGGCTCGAGTCCGGCGCCCGACGGCCGACCCCCCGGGTGGTGGCCTATCTCGCGCAACGCCTCGGCGTGCCGGTCTCGGTTCTGGAAGATCCGAACGCCGACCCGGTGGACGCCGTCGAGGCGTCCCCGTTCACCCAGGTCCTGGCCGCGGTGATCTCCGCCAGCAGCCACGACCGCGCCGCCGAACCGCTGGCCGAGGCGCTGCGGGCCGACGGCCAACACGACCCGGCCCAGCGGTGGCAGGCGCTCTGGCTGCTCGCCGAGATCCGCGGCGACGAGGGCGAGCGCGACGAACAGCGCCACCTGCTCGAGGAACTGGTCGAGCTGAGCGGGCAGCTCGGCGTCGCGCCGCTCCTGGCCCGCGCGCAGACCCAGCTGTCCCGCTGCCTGCGGACCCTCGGTGACACCGCCGGTGCCCGGGAGTACGCGCAACGGGCGTACGACGTCGCCGGCGAGTTGTCCCTCACCGACCGCGCGGCGACGCTGCAGGCCCTGGTCTCGGCGCTGGCCGAGGCCGGCCGGCTCGACGAGGCCCGGACCCACGCCGACGAGTTGTGCCGCCTCACCGAGCCGGCCGGCGGGACGCTGCACGTGGAGGCGCTGTGGGCGGCGGCGACGGTCCGCACCCGCCAGGGTGACCACGCCGGCGCCATCGCCCGGTTGGAGGAGGCGCTCTCCGGCGCGAACAGCCGGCAGGACCTGCACCTGTGGATCCGCCTGCACCTGGCCGCCGCCTCGCTCTACCTGCAGACCACCCCGGCGCAGCCGGAGCGGGCCCGGGCCGTGCTGGACACGGTGGAGCCGGTGCTGCGACTGATCGGCACCGAACGCCATCACCAGGAGCACCAGAGCCTGCGGGCGCACCTGGCGTTCGCCGAGGGACGGCTCGACGACGCACGCGCCATCTGCGACGCGGCAGCCGATCGGCGCTCCCTGCTGTCGTTCCGCGACCGACTCAAGCTCGCCGCCCTGCAGGCCCGGCTGGCCATCCTGGGCGGTGACGCCGACGGCGGCATCCGGGCGCTGCAGGACGTCGCCCGCCAGGCCGAGCAGGCCCACAACGTCGAACTCGCCGCGGAGCTGTGGCGCAGCCTCGCGGAGACCCTCGCCCGGCCGTACGGCGGGGATCCGGCCCTCGCCGGCCGGGCCCCCACCGGCTGAGCCCCGCCCCGACGGCGGCTCGCACGACCGGTGCCGTACGCGTCAGGCGGCGCAGGCACGCCGGAGCGAGCGACCGAGCGCCTCGATGTCGGCGACGCCGTTGTAGTGGTGCACCGACGTGCGCACGAACCGCTCGATCCCGGCCGCGGCCAGGTAGAGCGGGGTGTGCGCGCCGACGCCGACCCACGCGTTGAGCCCGTCCTCGGCCAGGGCGTCACGGATCCGCTCCGGCGGCAGCCGGTCGTGGGTGAACGACGCGATGCCGCCGTGCCGGCTGCCCGGCATCAGCAGCCGCGTTCCCGGCGTCTGTCCGATCGTGGCGGTGAGCGCCGGGTAGACCTCGGCCGCCGGCGCCGGTGCGGTGCGGGCGTACTCGGCGGCGGCGAGCAGACCGAGCACCGCGGCGTTGCCACGCTCTGCGGTCTCGAACCGGGCCGCCGTGTCCACGTCCAGCCGATGCTCGTGCAGCGAGACCGCCTGCGCGACGTGCAGGTCGTAGAAGACCGGATCGATCCGGTCCCACAGGTCCGGGCGCAGGTAGGCGAACCCGGTGCCGCGCGGGCCGCGGAGGAACTTGCGTCCGGCCGCCGTCAGGGCGTGGCAGCCGATCGTACCGACGTCGACGGGGATCTGACCGATCGTCTGGCACGCGTCCACCAGGTACACCGCCGACGAGCCGGCGAGCAGCGCGCCGATCCGCTCCACCGGTTGGATCAGGCCGACCGCCGACGGCATGTGGACCACCGAGACCAGCGCCACCCGGTCGTCGAGACGCGCGCGCATCCACTCCAGGTCGACGTCCCCGGCGTCGCCCACCGGGATCACCTCCAGCGTGCAGCCGCGTCGGGCGGCGAGCCGCTGCAGGGCGATGAGGTTGCCCGCGTACTCGTACGGGGTGGTCCAGATCCGGCTGCCCTCGGCGACGTCGAGATGGCACGCGATCCGGCACCAGGCGTCGGTGGCGCTGGCGAACAGGGCGATGTGCTCCGGGCGGGCGCCGACGAGCGCGGCGAGCGCGGCGTACACCCGGTCGGTGAGGTCGGCGGCACGTGCCTGTTCGGCCTCGTACGGCCCGACCGCGGCCTCCGCCTCGAGGTAGCCGGTCATCGCGGCGGTGACGCCGGGGGCCGGCAGGCCCGCTCCGGCGGTGTTGAGGTGGATCGCGCCCGCCGTCATCGCCGTGCCCGGGCCGGCGTCGGCGTGTCCGCCGGCTGTCGCGGTGGGGTGGGGCGCGTCGCGGTGGACGACGCCAGGACGGAGGCCAGCTCCGCCTGCGGCGGGTCGGCCCGGTACGGCGCGGTCCGCGTCTCCGGCGCCGTCCGGCCGAGGGCGACGATCTCGGCGAAGCTGCGCTGCCCCGGATCGCCGGGCACGCCGCCGTCCCGACGCCACTGCCGGTACTTGGCCGCGTAACTGATCAGGGTCTCCTTGTCCCGGCGGCCGGGCGGGCGGGTCAGGATGCCGGCCCACAGCCCGTCCCACTGGGCGTAGGCCGGGTCGCCGAGCAGGATGCGGTGCGCCTTCTTCATGTTCCAGAAGGGCACCCCGGTGTTGAGGTGGTGGACCAGGTGGTAGTTGTCGTTGTGCCGCCCCAGCAGGAACCGTTCGACGGCCCAGCCGTGCCGGTTGCGGGTCATCAGGATCTGCCGGCTCTCGCTCTCCGGCAACGGGAAGTGCTCGGCCAGTTCGGACAGCCAGCCGATGGCGACCGCGGTCGTGAACAGCGGCACGATCCAGAACAGGAGGAACTCGAGCAGATAGCCGCCGGACACGATCGGGGTGAGCAGCGCCGTCCAGACGCCGAGCAGCAGCCAGCGTTCGGCCCGTAGGCTCATCGGCATCGAGACGGCCACCTGGTCCTCGCGGAACAGCAGCCGGTCCTCCACCACGTACCGGACGTACTCGAGCGTGCGCAGGCCGAGCACCGCGAACAGGATGTTGCGCAGGAAGAAGGCCCGGTTGGAACCGCGCGGATCGTAGATGCCGCACTCCACGTGGAAGCTGTAGTCCGGGTCCTTCTCCCGGTCCCCGAGGTAGCGGTGGTGCAGCCCGATGTGCGAGCTGCGGTAGGGGTTGTGCATGTGGAACACCAGGTGCCCGGTGAAGACGGTGCTGAGCACGAGGTTGAGGGTCGGGTTGCGCGCCAGCACCTTGTGCGACGCCTCGTGCAGCAGGTTGACCAGAGCGCGTTGGGTGGAGCCGATGAGCACCAGGGAGACCGGGTAGAACCAGTACGACACGCCCAGGCTCAGGTAGACGGCGAACGCGATGACCGCGTAGTCGAAGAGGACGCCGAGTATCCCGTGGTGGTTGTCCAACCGGCACAGCCGGCGCAGTTCGCGTCGGATCTCCGGGGACAACTTGCTGAAGTCGAGGTCGGTGGGCGGGCTGAGGTGGTTCGCCGAGGCCATTCGAGACTCCTCGCAGAGGGCACGCGCCGAGTGCGCACGTGGCAAAAAGCCGCCAGCGGTGGTCAACCCAGCTCGCGCCGGCGGCTTGGCCGAGGGACCCGCAGTCGGCGGGCGGAAAGGGGTGGCGAACTGGGGGGCGGGATGGTGCCCAGCGACGACGGTAGAGGATGGCAACGTCTTTGACAATGCTGTTGCCTGACATTGACAACGCGGCTGTGCCATTACTACGATCAAGCAGCCAAGAGGCGCGGGGGGCGCATTTGTCAACGCCGCAACCCGTCCGCATTCTGCCGTGATTCCGCGTCTCGGCAGAGGGGAGACGATGCCGAGGGCACCGTCTCCCACACCTCAGGGATGAGACATTGGAACAGCCGCAGTTCGGTCAACGCTTGAGGGCCCTCCGACTGGGGCGTGGGCTGTCGCAGGCTGCGCTCGCCGGGAACTACATCTCCACCGGCTACCTGTCCCGGCTGGAGTCGGGCGCCCGGCAACCCACACCACGCGTGGTGGCATACCTGGCGGAGCGGCTCGGCGTCGAGGAGTCGGCGTTCCTCGCCCAGGCGCGGCCCACGTCCCTGGCGATCGTGCTCGCCTCGGTCACCTCGGGCACCCCGCGCGACAGCGCCGACCGGGTGGCCGAGGCGCTCCGGCTCGACGACGGACGCGCGCCGGAGCTGCGCTGGCAGGCCCTGTGGCTGCTGGCCGGGCTGCGCAGCGACGAGGGCGCGCACGAGACGGCGTACGCGCTGCTCACCGAACTGCTCGCGCTCGCCGAGGAACTGGACGTGCCCGAGCTGCTGGTGCGCACGTGCACCCGGATGTCGCGCTGCCTGCGCGTGCTGGGCGACAACGTGCAGGCCCACGAGTACGCCCAGCGGGCCGTCACGCTCTCCACCGAGCTCGCGCTGCCGGACCGGACGGCCGCGCTGCACGTGCTGATCTCCACCGAGGCCGAGGCGGGCCGACTGGGCGAGGCACGCCGGCACGCCGACCTGCTGTGCGCCCTCACCGAGGGCACGCCGGGGACGGCGTACGTTGAGGCGTTGTGGGCGTCGGCGACGGTCAGCATGCGCCAGGGTGACCACCGCGCCTCGCAGGAGGTGCTGGAACGGGCGTTGCGGCTGCTGGACAGCCACGAGGATCTCAAGCTCTGGATGCGCCTGCGGTTCGCCGCCGCCTCCCTCTACCTGCAGAGCACGCCGGCCCAGGCCGCCGCGGCGCGGGCGCGCCTGGACGAGGTCGCCCCCGTGGTGGAGATGATCGGGTCCGAGCTGCACCACCAGGAGCTGCTCTCCCTGCGGGCCCACCTGGCGTTCGAGGAGGGGCGCTTCGCCGAGGCCCGGGAACTGGCCGGCCGGATCGACGACTCGGGCGGGCGCCTGTCCTTCCGGGACCAGTTGCGGATCGAGGTGCTGCGCGGCCGCCTGAGGATCGTCGAGGGCGACACCGAGGCCGGCATCGAGCACCTGCAACGGCTGGCGCAGAGCGCGACCGCCGCGCACAACCTGGAGCTGGCCGCGGAGACCTGGCGCAGCCTGGCCGAGACGCTGTCCGCTCCGGCCCGGCTGCGGGAGATGACGACGCGACCGCCGGCGAGCGCCGGCTAGGAGGGACGGAACGTGGCGCAGCCGTGGGTCAGGCCGATGCGGGTCGAGGACGTGCCGGCCGCCGAGCGCGCCTCGGCGGTGACCTTCCTGGAGGGCGACCGGCTCAGCCGCCGGGTGAGCGAACCGGAGGTCCGGCCCCGGTCCGCCGCGGTGGGCAAGCAGTGGATCGACCGGATGTCGTATCTGGTGGAAACCGATCCGGGTGGCTGTTGGGTGGCCGTGGACGGCGAGGACCTCGTCGGCTTCGCGATCTCCCAGAACCGGGGACGGGTCTGGTACCTGGCCACCTACGGCGTGCTGCCCGGACACCAGGGACACGGGCTGGGCCGGCGGCTGATGGACGCCGTCCTCGCCCACGCCGACGGCCGGCCGGGCCTGTTCTCCTCCACCGTGCACCCCGGGGCCACCCGTCGCTACCGGTTGGCGGGCTTCCTGCTGTATCCGCAGATGCGGATGGTGGGCACGGTGGACCGGTCCACACTCCCGGCGGTCCCCGGACTGAGCGAGGGGGACGGCATCGACATCGGATGGATGGATCGGCTCGACGAGAGCCGCCGCGGCGCCGGGCACGGCCCCGACCACGAGTACATGCTCCGACGGTTGCGGCTGGTGGTGTCGCGGCGGCCGGGCCGCCTCGGGTACGTCTACCTCGACGAGGAGACCGGGCAGCCGAAGCTGCTGGCGGCGCAGGACCCGCGGACGGCGTCCGCGCTGCTGTGGGAGGCGCTGGCCGCGTCGCGCGGGCCCACGCTCGTCAACTGCATCACGACCGCCAACCACTGGGCGGTCGACGTCGGGCTCGCCGCCCGGCTCGACCTCGGGCAGGAGGGCTACCTGGCGCTGCGCGGCCTGCCGGAGCCCGCGCCGTACCTGGCCAGCGGCCACTTCCTGTAGGAGGCCCGGCGGGGCGGCGACGCGTCGACACCGCCCCGCACCGGCCGGGTGGTCAGAAGTAGGTCCGGACGAAGTCGACCACGGTCTCCCCCCGTACCACCGGGATCAGCTGCCACTTGTCGAAGGCCGTGCACGGGTAGGACAGACCGAGCCGGACCCAGTCCCCCACCGCGAGCCCGTGCCCGGCGGCCAACGTGATGAAGGCGTGCTGGTCGTTGACCGCGCTGACGGTGCAGTCGGTCAGCTCCCGGATCTCGCCGTCGGCGCCGCGGACCAGCTGCGGCTCCGGCGGCCAGGCGTCGAACGACAGGTCCCGCTTGCCGGCGGTCAGCAGCGCCAGCCCGGGCTCCGGCAGCGAGGTCACCCGCGCCCACAGCTTCAGGGCGGGTCGCAGCGAACCGTTGCCGGCCTCTCCCCGGGAGAACGGGGACATCCACCGGTAGAAGCCGTCGTCGTGCGTGACGTAGCACCCGCTGCGCAGGACGGTGGTCACGGACATGCCCGGCCACGGGCCGGCGAACACGTCGGCGACCTGGTCGAAGAAGCAGCTCCCCCCGGCCGTGAGCAGGATCTCGTCGGTCTCGAACAGCCCCTCCCGGTGCAGCGCGACGGTCAGCTCCCGCATGCGGCGCAGGAACTCGTCGACGACCGAGACGCTGTGCGGGGAGGGATCGTTGACCAGCACGCCCTCGTAGCCGCCCACCCCGACCAGGCGGAGCAGCGGGCTGGCCGCCGCCGCGCGTGCCACCGCCGTCGCCTCGGCCGTCGAGCGCGCCCCGGCTCGGCCCGCCGTGCGGCCGACCTCCACCACGACGTCCACAGGCGCGGCGCCCACCTGCCGCAGCGAGTCCTCCATCCGGGCCACCCCCTCGACGGAGTCGACGAAGCAGGTGAACTCGAACCCGGGGTCGGCGGACCGTTCCTCGTCGACCCAGCGCAGCCCGGCCGGGTCCACCAACTCGTTGGCGAAGATGACCCGGGACACCCCGAACGCGCGGTACACCCGCAGCTGGGCCGTGTTGGCCGCGGTCAGGCCGTAGGCGCCCGCCTCGATCTGGCGCGCCCAGAGCTGCGGCGCCATCGTCGTCTTGGCGTGCGGGGCCAGCTGTACGCCCCGGTCGGCGCACCACTTCGCCATCGTGGTCAGGTTGTGACTCAGGGCGGCCTCGTCGAGCACCAGCACCGGCCCGAGGAATCCGTCCTCGAACAGGTTGAGCCCGCGCTCCGCCGCCTGCGCGACCGTGCACCCGTCCAGCGCCACCGGCAGCCCCTTGTATCTCCAGGTGATCGGCTCCTGCCGGATCGCCGCCACGGCCTCGGTATCGATCATCTCCAGCCCTCCCACGACACGGTTTGCCTTTGCCAGAGCTTGCCAGATGTGGCAAGTGCTCGCCAACACCGTGGCCGGCTCGGGATACGCCGGCCCGACACATCGTGCGCCTGCTGCGGATTCCGGCATTGCCAGCGATGGCAATAGTTGGCAATATGGGTCCCACGGCCGGCGGCATCGGGCGTGCGTCTCCCCACCCGCGGCGCGCCACGCACCGTCCCCAGCCCCGCACGGGCAGGCGCCGGCCCCGACGAGGAAGGGCAGGAACAGTGACTCAGACCATCGAGAACCCCACCGCGACCCGGGTCCGGATCCGGCAGGTGGCGGGCAACATCGGCGCCGAGATCCTCGGGGTCGACGCCGGGGCGCAGCTCAGCGACGAGGTGATCGGCGAGCTGCGGCAGGCCCTCCTGACCCACAAGGTCATCTTCCTTCGCGGGCAGGACCTGGGCTACGACCAGCTGGTGGCGTTCGGCAAGCGGTTCGGCACCCTCACCCTGGGCCACCCGATCTACGGGGGCCCCGAGGGCAAGCCGCTGCTGCGGGAGATGGACTCCCGCGGCGAGGGCACCCGCGCGAACTACTGGCACGCCGACTTCACCTACATGGACAACCCGCCGGCCTTCGCCTTCCTGCACAACGTGGTCTGCCCCGAGGTGGGCGGCGACACGATCTGGGCCAACACCGGGGCGGCGTACCGGGACCTGCCGGAGGGACTGCGCACGCTGGCCGACGGGCTGCGGGTCATCCACTCCAACGACTCGGACTTCACCGACGCCACCTACGACGGCGACGTACGGACCAAGTACCTCAAGAACCGGTTCGCGGCCGAGCACCCGGCCGTCCGGGTGCACCCGGAGACCGGCGAGCGCTGCCTGCTGCTGGGCGGGTTCGCCCGGGCGGTCAACGGCTACACCCCGCAGGCCGGTCGCGACCTGCTCCGGATCCTCACCGAGTACGCCACCAAGCCCGAGTACACGGTGCGGTGGAAGTGGCAGAAGGGCGACCTGGTGATCTGGGACAACCAGGCCACCCTGCACTACGCGATCAGGGACTACACCGAGCACCGCCGCGGTGAGCGGGTCACCGTCGCCGGCCCCACCACGGTGGGTGTCGACGGGGCTCCCGCCGTCACCCTGCAGGGCAACACCTCCGAGTTCGTGGCGGGCACGGGCATGTAGCCCTCGTCGGCGCGAGCGATCCCGTTCCCCGGTCGCACACCGGTCCACCGGTGCGCGACCGGGGAACGCGCGCGTTGCGCCCCGGTCGCGCCGCGCGCCCGCGACGGGGCGGCCACGATGGATGGTCGGCGCACAACGGCGACGGCTCCCGGCAGAAACCGGGAGCCGTCGCGTCGTGGGGTGGGGCCGAGGCCGTGCGGGTGCGGTGCCGCTCAGGCCGGCGGGACCGAGGCGACCCGCTCACCGGGCGGCACCACCGTCACCCCGTCCAGGAACGGCGCCGCCATCGGCTTCACGTCCACCGGCTCGGCGCTGATCACGTATCCGGTCAGCTGCCGCTCGTGCTGCCGGCCGGGGGCGTACCCGAGCATCAGCCCGGGCCCGCTCAGGTGCGCGCCGGTCAGGATCAGGTCGGCGAGGTCCCGGCCCTCCGGGTCGTGATTGTCCTGCGACGGCACCGGGTGGAAGCCCATCGCGACCTTGAACGGGAACAGGCCCGCCTTGGTCAGGTGGCCGTACAGGTTGGGCTCGTCGCCCAACGTCACCCACTTGAACCCCTTGTCGCGGGCGACCCGCATGGCCGCGAAGTAGAGGGTGCGGGCCAGGCTGGCCCGGCGCCACTCCTCGGTCACGGCGGAGAAACGGATACGGGCCATGTCCTCGTCCGGGCACTCACGGACCAGGCATCCGCCGGCGATCTCCTCGCCGTCCATCGCGAACACGCCGTAGTACTTGTCCGGGCCGTGCAGCATCGCGTCCCGGTACCGGCACGCGATGGTGATCCCGTACGTCATCTGCTCCACCCGGGAGCGGTAGAGGTCCAGGAACCGGTCGAGCAGCGACGCCGGCAACGTGTCGTGGACGGTCAGGGTGAGCGCCGCCTCGGCCCGGTGCCGGGCGCGACGGATGTCCTGACGCGGTTTGGTGGCCAGCCCGGCCAGGAACTCCTCCTCGCCCGGGCCGAGCTCGGCGCGCCACGACAGCAGCTCCGGTTTGTGGACGAAGCCGAGCCCGGTGAGTTCGGGCAGGAGGTCGGCGGGCGGGTCCGGCAGGCGCACCACGTCGATGTGCCGGTCGTCGCCGCGCCACGGCCGCAGCGCCAGCTCGTCCGGCTCCATCTCGGCGACGGCCAGCCCGTGGTGGTCACTGATGCGCACGGTCTCACCCCCTCGCCTCGGCCGGGACGGCCAGGTCGGCCTCCCCGGCCGACGTGGCGGCCACCTCGATGCGGTACCGGCGCGCCACCTCGGCGCACCGCTCGGACACCTGCGCCTCGGTCGCGGCCCGGATCAGCACGATCCCGGCGTAGATCGAGGAGTCCAACGGGCCGGCCAGGTGGTCGCCGACCTTCGTGGTGATCTCCGCGTACTCCACCCCGGGCGCGGCCCGCAGCTCGGCGGCGGTGCTGATCGCGGTGACGGTGCCGACCGGCCGGGGCAGCATGTACTGGATCATGTGGTCGGACCGGGCCGGCACGTCCAGGTCGACCGGGTCGCCGATGGACGTGGCGATGAGGGCGTCGGTGGTGTCCACGCCGTACTGGTGCTCCAGTTGCAGGGGGATCCCGCCGCCGGCGGTCCGGCAGGCGACCTCGCCGACCAGGTAGCCCCGCGCCGACTTGAGGATCTCCAGATGGGTGACGCCGTCGGGCAGCCCCAGCGCGGCGACCACCCGGTCGTGCAGGTCGCGGATGAGGCGGCCCTCGGGGTCGTCGTCCGGCAGGGTGTACGAGCCGATCACGCCGCCGAGGCTGTCGAGGACCGGGGCGAAGTACCGGGAGGCCGCGGCGAACACGGCCGTCCCGTCGACCACGACCCCGTCGCAGTGGAACTCGGTCTCGATGTCGACGAACTCCTCGGCCAGCATCGGGCTGTCCAGGTCGCCGAGCCGGGCCAGGACCTCGCCGTCCATGATCGACCGGGCGTGCGCGGCGTCCCGGACCACGAACACGTTCTCCGAGCCGCCGCCGAAGGCGGACTTGAGCACGTACGGCCAGCCCAGCTCGTCACCGACGGCGACGAGCTGGCCGACCGCGTTCACCCGGCGGAACGTCGCCACCGGCAGCCCGGCCGCGGCGACCTTCTGCTTCATCACGAACTTGTTGGAGAACGCGTTCGCCACGTCGAAGCTCGGCCCGGGAATGCCGAAGTAGGAGCGGACGAACCCGCCGGCCGGGACGCTCCACTCGGACGGGGCGACCACGTGGTCGAAGGGGTTGCGCTCCCGGATCCGCAGGGCGGCCTGACGGACCAGGTTCAGGTTCTCGATGGTGTCGACGACCTCCAGGTCGGTGCCCGCGTCGTACCAGTCGAGGTAGCCGGGCATGGAGATGACCGACAGCCGGATGTCGTCCCGCTCCTGCAGGGCGCGGGCGACGGCTTTGCGACCCGAGTTGATCAGTAGCACGTTCTTCATGTCGCAGCCTCTTCCTTCGCAGCGGACGTGGGCCCCGGCGTCAGCGCAGTCCGGCGCTGTACGCGGAGGTGTCGCCGGCGAGGGTGACGCTGGGCCGCCCGTCGACCCCGACCGGCGTCCGGCCGATGGTCGTCAGTCGCTCACCGCGTCGGCGCTCCCGGCCGTAGTCGTAGATCGCGTAGTGCATGGTCGCCTGGTTGTCCCAGATCACCAGGTCACCGACGCGCCACTGCCAGCGGACGGTCTGCTCGGGCCGGGTCACGTACTCCTGCAGCACCCGGATCAGGTCGCGGCCGGCGGCCGGGGCCATCCCCACGACGCTGCGGGCGAAGCCGCCGAGCAGCAGCGCGCGCTCACCGGTCTCCGGGTGCACCCGCACGGCCGGGTGCTCCGCTACGTAGGGGGTGGCCACGTAGTCGTCCCGGTGGTCGACGGTGTCGTCGGTGAAGTCGGAGTCGTTGCTGTGCACGACGCGCAGCTGGTCGGCGAGGACGCGCAGCGGCTCCGGCAGGGACTGGTACGCGGTGACGCAGTTCGCCCACATCGTGTCCCCACCCACCGGCGGAATGATCTTGGCGTGCAGGAGGCAGAAGGCGGGCGGCCGCTCGATGAACGTCAGGTCGGTGTGCCAGTGGTTGGCCTTGGTCCCGTGGGCCGAGTCCATCTCCCGCAGCGCGGGACGCCGCTCCGGCGCCGCGTAGATGGGGTGGCTCAGGGTCAGCTCACCGAGCCGCTCGGCGAACGCCCGCTGGGTGTCGTAGTCGAGCTTCTGGTCCCGCAGGAAGACCACCTTGTGCGCGAGCAGGGCGGCGCGGACCGCGGCGACGGCGTCGTCGCTGAGCGGTCCGCTGGTGTCGACGCCACCGATCTCGGCGCCGATGTTGCCCGCGAGCCGGGTGACGGTGACGGCCGGTGGGGCCACGAGGGTCTGCGCCACGGTACTGCCTCTCTCTCGGATGATCGTGCGCGTGGACGACCTCCCGACGCGCCGACGTTGCCAGATCCGGCAGCGCGGGGAACATTCCATCGCGCCATCATCGTGACCTCATTGCCAAGATTTGGCAAGGCGTGGCAACATGGCAGCGATCGGACAGCGCGCCGCCCCGAACCGACGAAGCTCGTCACCCCCGACCCGGCCCTGCCCGACACAGCGAGAGCCGCACCCCGGCCGCGACGGCGATGGGAAGATCATGAGAAAATTCTGGTTGTACACCGGAGCGACGGCCATCTCCATGGCCGGAAACACGTTCCTGTACCTGGCCGTGCCGTGGGCACTGCTCGAACACACCGGATCCGGCCTGCTCGCGGTCACGAGCATGGCCGCTCAGACCGCACCCTTCCTGCTCGCCCCGCTCCTCGGCGCGTTCATCGACCGGCACGACCGGCGCACCCTGTTCATCGCCGGCGAGATCGTCCAGTGCGCCGCCGTCGCGATGATCCCGCTGCTGCTCATGCTCCACCAGGTCGCCCTGGTCTTCGTCATGCTCGCCGTCATGGGCCTGGCCAAGGTCGTCTCGGACGTCGCCGGCGACTACGGCCTGATCCCCGCCCTCGTTCCTCGCGAGCGGCTCGACCAGGCCGCCAGCTGGTTCAACTCCGCGCAGCTCGTCGCCCGGTTCGCCGGCCCGGCACTGGCCGGCCTGACGATCGCCGCCGCCGGTGTCACCTGGGCCCTGCTCATCGACGCCGGCAGCTTCCTCGTCACCGCCGTCGCGGCCCTGTTCCTGCCCAGGGTGCGCACCGCCATCGAACAGCACGGCCCCACCATGCGCGAACAGATCCGCGCCGGGATCGCCTACTTCCGGGCCCGCCCCGACCTACGCCGGCTCACCGCCGCGGTGGCGCTCTACAACCTCGGCGCCGGCGCCGTCGAGCCCACCATCCTCACCATCGGCACCGACCACTGGAAGTGGTCCCCCGGCGCCCTCGGCATCGCCGTCTCCTTCGGCGCCGTCGCCGCCGCCGTCGGCTCCTGGGTCAGTCCCCTCGCGCCCCACGGCCCGCACCGCCGCCACCTGCGCGTGGGCGTGTGGCTCGGCGTCGCGGCCCTCGGCTCACTCGGCCTGCTGTTCGTCGCGCCCATCCTCGTCATCATCGCGTTCTGCCTGCTCTGCTTCGGTGAGGGCGGCGTCAACGCGACGACCATGGCCTACCGTCAGGCCGAGATCCCCGCCGAACTCTCCGGCCGGGTCAACGCCGTCATCCGCACGTTCATCACCGGGACCGTGCCGCTGTCGTCGCTCCTGCTCGGCCTCACCGTCGGCTTCACCGGCTCCTTCCTCGTCTTCCTCCCCGCCGCCGTCACCGCCGTGCTCGCCGTCGTCATCTGGACCACGTCGCCCACCCGCGCCAGCAGCGCGCCGGATCCGGCGCCCACACCCGGGCCCGTCCCCACCGAGACCCCGGCCATGGCTCACGCCGTGCCGCAGGAAGCGGCGCGGTGACCATGGCCGGCGTGCTGCTCGTCAACTCCAACTGCCGCACCGGGGCCCGGCTCCTGCAGGACCGCCCCGACGTCCGGCTCTCCGTCATCACCATCGAGAAGTACCGGCACTTCTACGACCCCGGCACCGACGTCGAACTCGTCGACTCGGTCGCCGACCTCACCGGGGTGCGGCTCGCCGCGCTGCGGATCCGCGAGCGGCACCCCTTCGACTGGGTCGTCGCGCCCTCCGAGTGGAGCGTCCAGGCCGGCGGCTACCTCCGCTCGTACCTGGGCCTGCCCGGCCCCGGATACGAAGTCGCCAACGCGTTCTCGAACAAGTTCGTGATGAAGCAGAAACTGGCTGCGGCCGGCCTGCCCGTCACCGCCTTCCGGCGCCTCGAGGCCCTCGGCGACACGGTCGAGGCCGCCCGCCACCTCGGCTGGCCCGTCGTCGTCAAACGCGTGTGCGGCGGCGGCGCCGGCTACGTCGTCGTCGTCCGCGACGCCGACCACCTGCGGGAGGTCTTCGCCGAGGACAGCCGCGCCGCCATGCGCACCGCGCCGTTCCCGCTCATGGCCGAGCGCCTGGTCGACATCGAAGCCGAATACCACTGCGACGGTGTCGTCGTCGACGGACAGGTCAGGTTCGCGGCGGTGTCCCGCTACTTCGCCCCCGTCCTCGACAGCGTCGGCGGCGTCATCGGCTCGTACACGCTGCCCGACCACGACCCCGAGGCACGCCTCATCGCCGACCTGCACACCCAGGTCGTCGACGCCCTCGGGCTGCACGACGGCGTCACCCACCTCGAGGTCCTCAAGAGCCCGAGCGGCTACCTCATCGGCGAGATCGCCTGCCGTCCCGGCGGCGGCGGCATCACCGACCAGATCCGCCACCAGTACGGCGTCGACCTGTGGGACACCTTCCTCGACCTCGCCACCGGCATCGGTGTCGACGTGGCCCGGGCGCCCCGCGACGATCACATGATCCAGTACATGCTGCCCCGGCCCGCCGGGACGGTCACCGCCATCACCAGCCGCGACGAGCTCCTCCGCCTCGACTGCGTCGTCGACGCCAGCATCACCACCCGCGTCGGCGACACCGTCCGCGGCCCGGTCGACTCCTCCACCTACGCCGGCGTCGTCGTCATGCGTGCCGCCACGGCGGGGGACATCGACCGCAGCATCGCCGCCGTCGACGCCGCCTTCCACATCGACGTCACCGACCCCGCCCGCACCACCGTCCCGGCCGGAGGCGGGCCCACGCCCTGACCGGCGGACGCCGGTCCGGGCACCCGCCGTCGCCGCGGCGACCTACCGCGGTACGGCGCGGAACCACGCCTCCCGGTCGCCCGGATCGGGTCCGCGCCGCGGCGCCGTCGGTGACTCCTCGGCCGTCACCGGCGCGTAGTGGTCGAAGGTGGTGCTCAGGACGGCCTCGCCACCGGTGAGGTCGGGCAGCGCGGCGACGACCTGTGGCACCCGCGCGGACGGCAGGGTGCCGCTCACCTCCAGGTACCCGCCGGCCAGTGTGGTGTCGTGGACGACCGCGCCCAACCGGCCCAGCAACGCCATCACCGTCTCCACGGCGCGCTGCGGAAGGTTGACGTCGAACCGCTCGACCGGCTGGCACACCCGGGTGCCCGCCCGCCGCAACGCCGCGGCGACCACGACCGGGGCGAGGTTGCGGAAGTCCGCCGCCACGCTCGACATGGACTTGGCGAACTTCTGGTGCGAACTGCTCTGTCGCGGCCAGTACCGGGAGGCGGTCATGGTGACCGTGCAGTCGGTGACCGGCCAGCCGTACCGGCCCTGCCGGAGGGCGGCCCGCACGCCCTCCTCGGTGGCGGCGACGAACGCCGGCGGCAGTCGGCCGGGCTCGACCCCCGGCCGGAACTCGATGCCGTGCCCGACCGGGGCCGCCTCGATCCGCAGACCCAACCCGGCCAGGTAGGGATTGCCGCGCTCGTTCGCCCGTTCCTCGGCGGTTCCGGTGCCGGCGACCCGTTCGATGCAGGCCGTCGACGTGCCGGAGAACCGCACCCGGACGCCGTAGCGGTCCGCCATGAGGGCGGCCAGCACCTCCTTCTGCACCTCGCCGTGCAGGCGGATCACCGCCTCCGCCTCCCGCTCGTCCAGACGCAGGTCGACCAGCGGGTCCTCGTCGGCCAGCTCGGCCAGCCCGGCGAACATCGCCAGGCGCTGCTCCGGTTCGACCGGCTCGACGACGGCCTGTCTGGTCGGGGGTGGGAACCGGTAGACGTGTCGCCGCGGCGGGTCCCCGATGTGCTGGCCGATCCGGGCCGACACGCCGCGCACCGCGGCGATCTGTCCGGCGGAGACCGAGGGACGCACCAGGACGCCGGCGGGCTCGATGACGGCGATCTGGGTCACCGTCTGCGGGCGGCTTCCGGCCAGCTGCACCCGATCCCGCACCTGCAGCCGCCCGGACCACAACCGCAGCCAGGCCCGCCGGCCGTGCCCGTCCCGATCCACGGCGAAGACCGTGCCCGCCAGCGGGCCGTCCCGCTCGGCACCGCGCGGCAGCAGGTCGGCGAGGAGGTTACACAGCTGCCGTACGCCGGCTCCGGTGATCGCCGAGCCGCACGCCACCGGGGTGAGCTCGGCGCGGCGTACCGCGCTCCGGATCGCCCGCCGGACGTCGCGGACGCGCACCGGCTCGTTCGTCAGCCACCGCGCTGCCACCGGGTCGTCGACCTCCGCCACCGCCTCGATCACCGGCTCGGCGTCGAGGCCCACGGCCCGCACCCGGGCCTCGGCACCACCCTGCCCGGTGACCGTGGTGAGCAGGACCGGACGTGCCCCGAGCCGCTGGCGCACCTGGGCCAGCACCCGGTCGACGTCGGCGCCGCGGCGGTCCACCTTGTTGAGGAACACCACCGTCGGCACACCGATGCGGCGCAGCGCCCGCCAGATGGCGACGGTCTGCGGCTGGACACCCTCCACACTCGACACCACGAGCACGGCGGCGTCGAGCACGGCCAGCGAGCGCTCGACCTCCGCGATGAAGTCGGGGTGGCCGGGGGTGTCCAGCAGGTTGATGCGCAGATCACCGATCGTGATGGACGTGACGGCCGCCCGGATGGTGATGCCGCGCCGGCGCTCCAACTCCATCGAGTCGGTCCGCGTCGTGCCGGCGTCGACGCTGCCCGGCCGGGACACGGCGCCGGCCTCGTAGAGCAGGCGTTCGGTCAGGCTGGTCTTGCCGGCGTCAACATGGGCGACGATTCCGAGGTTCACCAGGGCCAAGGCAGGACTCCACGGTCAGACGGTCAGGGGTCCGGAGCGTGGAAGCTGCTCGCACTGTCACTCCTCGTCGTGGTCGTCGTGGCCGAACTCGCGGCCCGCCCGGTACGGCGGCGAGCAGTCTCCAGGTTGGCACGACCGGCCCGCCGCCGCCACCGGAATCGGTCCCCGGGTCATCGCGCGGCGGCCACCCGGAGCGTGCGCCGCGCCGTCCTGAGCTCACCGGCGCTGGGCCAGGGGTAGATGGTGACGCGGTTGCCGAGCGCGGCCAGTCGGGCGGCGGCGCCGGGCAGGTCACCGGCGAGCCGCAGGACGTACGAGAAGCTGCACTCCGCCTGGACCCAACCGTGCACCGGCCGGTGGTCCGGGTGCCCGACCGAACGGGCCACGGCGCCGCGGATCTCGTGGAGCACGGCCGGCGACCGCAGGTGCGCGATGCCCGACTCGTACGCGAACTCCAGGTGGGCGTCGGCGACGGCCGCCGCGTTGAGCGATCCGGGCGGCGCTGTCTCGGCGCAGTGCCGGGCGAAGCCGAGCAACCGGTCCAGCGAGCCGCCCCACTTCGGACACAGCTGCTGGACGTGGGTGAGCTGGGCGAAGAACGGATCCGGCCGGGCCTTCGCGGCGCGCTCGTACCGACGGTTCGCCTCCGCCTGCCCCATCTCGAGACCCCGGGCGGTGCGCAGCCGCGCCGTCCACGCGGCGATGTTGCCCGGCTCCTCCGCGGTCACCTCGCCGAGCACCCGCTCGGCCTCGTGCAGGATCTGGTGGAAGGACGCGAACTGGCCGCGGCTGGTGTAGCGGGCGCGCGCCGACCCCCGGGCCTGCCACGCCATCCACACCAGCCGGGCGCCGAGCAGCGTTCCGGCCAGGGTGGACTCGGCCGGTCCGCCTCCCGCCACGCGCAGGAACGTCTCCACGCCCCTCGTCTCGGCGACCATCGCGGTGGCGACCGTCGGGTCGTCGTGCTCCGGCAAGCGGTCGAAGAAGGCGACGACGGCCGGCCAGTCCCTGGCGCGCAGCGCCCGCCGCAGCGGCGCCAGATCGGCGTAGTGGTCGACGAGGTCGTAGCTCGGCACCCCGAGCAGTGAAGGGATCTTGGGGAGACGCACGCCGGAGAGCATAGGAGCAGACGGCCTACCGCCGGGTACACCGATCGGGCCGGGAACCGGATCGAACCGAACCTCCGATCCGTCCCCGGACGTTCGGCCGGACCGCTGTCGCGACTGTCCGACGGCGGAACGACCCATCGAGATGTGGATGCCAGTGCGGAGCCCGCCCTCGGCTACGGCCTGAAGACGGCCGAAGGATTCGGGCGCACACACCTCGGCCCGATCGGGAGGTCCCGCAGCGACCACCCGCGGTGAGCCCGCATACGCGCCGATCCGGTCGGATCAGCGCCGGGTCGGGGGGCAGTTCGCGCTGGTGAGCCGGACCGTGTACGCGCGGTCGTCGGAGGTGATGCCGGACGGCACGCCGTCGAAGTGGGTCTCCACCTTCTCCCAGCCCCGACGCTGCTCGTAGTGCAGGTGCGGCGCGCCGGAGTTCCCGGTGCTGCCGACCCGGCCGAGCTGGTCGCCCCGGGCCACCCGCTGGCCGGCCCGCACCGACGGCGGTTCGAGCAGGTGCAGATACTGCGTCTCCCACCGTCCGCCATGATCGATCTTGACCCAGTAACCGCCGCCCCGCCCCCTCGGCCCGTCCGGGTCCTGCGGGGTACGACCGCCCAGGGAGCCGTTGATCCCCGCCACGGTGACCGTGCCGGCGGCGGACGCCAGCACCGGGCGGCCCCACGCCTCACCCGTGGTCGGGAACAGGTCGACGTCGTAGTCGTCGTGCCCGGGATAGGTGGACAACCGCCACGTCTCGCCGCAGGCCACCGGCAGGTGGAAGGCCGGCCGGGGACCCGGCCGCAGCAGTGGCACCACGACCACCGCGGCGGCGACCAGCGCCGTGAGCACGCCGACGACCGACGCGACGCGGACCGCGCGGCGGCGCGGCCGGGAGTCGTACGGTCGCTCGGCGGTCATCACGGCGAGCATGTCACGCGCGAGCACGGTCGTCGCCGCTCCCCCACCCGCCGTTGCGGCCGGCCGACCGGTCTCGGGCCGGACCGCCGTCCGACGCCGGCGTCACCGCGGCGGTGACGCCGGCGTCGTCGGCCCGGTCAGGGGGTGACCACCCGGCCGCCGAACGTCACGACCAGGCGGCCGTCGGCCGCGAAGGACCAGCCCAGGGCTCCGGTGTACGAGGAGCACCGGGATCCGTTGGTGCCGGACCAGAACTGGTTCGAGCTGTCGGAGTTGCCGACGATCCGGTCGTTCGAGCCGCCGTCGCAGGAGGTGTTGTTCCGGAACACCGAGGAGCCGCCGTCGAAGGTGAAGTTGCGCTCGGTGTTGTCGATGCTGGCGTTGTTCGACACCGTCATCGCGCCGAGGTTGCGGTTGTAGGTGAACCCGTGCTGGCCGTTGCGGTAGGCGATGTTGCCCCGGACGGTGTGGTTCACCCCGATGTCCTCGCCGCCGAGCTTGAAGCCGTTGCGGTCACCGTTGCCGGCCTGGCCGCCGTTGCTCAGGGTGCCGTTGTCGTAGGCGAGGGAGGACTCGATGGTCACCGGGCCGATCGCCCCGGTGTCGCTCTTGGTGTAGAGGTCGTAGCCGTCGTCGATGTTGTGGTGGGACACGGTGTAGCGGAAGACGTTGCCCGGGCCGACGGTGAGCTTCGGGGCGAACCCGTCGGCGTCCTCACCGTCGGAGTCGACGTTGTCGTGCGACTCGGTGCTGACGACGAGGTTGTTCGAGGGCCACTGGTCGCGGGGGGCGTCGGCCACCAGTCGGGACAGCTGCAGCCCCGAGTCCCGGTTGTGGCGGGTCACCACCCGCTCGATGATGTTGTTGTTGCCGGCGAGCAGGATGCCGTTGTCCCCGGCCCGTTCGACGACGAGGCCGCGGATGTGCCAGTACGACCCGCCGATCTGCAGGCCACGGTTCGCCGGGGCCTCGCTCTGGGCCGAGAAGTTCAGGACCGGGGTCTCACCCGGGTAGGCGAAGATGTTCTTGCGCGCGCTCGACGTGCCGTTGTTGCCCTGGCCGATGGTGACGGTCTGCGCGTAGCGGTAGGTGCCGCCGCGCAGCCAGATCGTGCCGCCGGCGGCGATCCGGCCGATCGCGGAGGTGAGCGTCGTCGGGTTCGCCTGCGTGCCGGCCGCGCCGTCGGTGCCGGTCGGCGCCACGTACAGCGCGCCGCTCGACGGTGGCGGCGTGCTCGGCGGCGGTGTGGTCGGCCCACCGGTGGGCGGCGGGGTGCTCGGCGGCGGGGTGGTCGCCCCGGGGGCGTACGTCTCGAACTCGGCGACCCTCGGCGTCCCGGTCGCGCTGGTGATCTCGAAATTGATCTTTCGGAGGGAGGTGGCGGCGAACGTGACGGCCCCGGCGCCGGCGCCACTGGCCAGGACGGCCCCGGTGTCGTTGTTGACGACCCGCCAGGAGCCGATCACCCCGACCGCGCCGGCCGCCTCCCGGACGGCGACCGAGGCCACCGTGGTGGCGGAGCCCCACTTGACCGAGATGCGCCCGGTCGTGCCGACCGGCGACCAGTAGGTGCCGAGGTCGCCGTCCACCACATTGCCGTAACTGGTGCCGGCAGCCTTGCTGGAGCCGTCGGCGCCGGCTCCGATACTGAGATTCGTGGCATTGGCGGTGATCGATGTTGAATTCGCTGCGTCGAGCGCGCCCGACGCGTACGTCATCGGCAGCACCGCGGCGACCGCGGCGGTGGCCGCGGCGGCGGTGAAGCCGGCAAGAAATCTGTGTCGCACTACGCTTCTCACTACGTCTCCTCGGGATTCGACACGGCCCGGACCTGCGCACGGTCCGGCGCCGCGCATGGCTTCGCGCGCGCACCCTCGGCCCTGGTCAAGAACCGAAACATCGATGAAACACAGGCTAAGAAAGCGCTTACCGCTAAGGCAACAGTTGAGATGTGCAGGTTTGTTGCACCGCAATCCACCCGCGTCCGACTTCCGCCGCGCGGCGAGCTTCCCGGAGCAGCAGGCCGGCGTTAGCGCCGCCACCAGACGGGTAGGCGACGACCCCGCAGAGTGGTAGCGAGGAGGCACGGGTGACGTCGATCGACGCCTTCTTCGACCGTCTGCGCCGCGACGGCGCGGACGACCGTCTCGTCCGGGTCAGCGGCAGCGTGCGGTTCGACATCAGGGGAGAGCGGGGCCTGCGCCACTGGCGGCTCGACATCGACCGCGGGCGGCTGCGGGTCACCGAGGACGACGGCCCCGCCTCGGCAGTGATCAGAATGTCCGAGCAGACGGCCGAGGCGCTGGTGACAGGAGAGATGAACGGACTGGCGGCGATCAACCGGGGGGAGATCATGGTCGACGGGGACCTCGCGCTGGCACTGCGGCTCGGGCGACTGCTACCCGCGCCGGCGGCGAACGGCCGGCACCGTGGAGGCGGCGCGTGAGGGACGTGCCCGGCACGGTGTCGTGCATCGACGGCAACACCTTCGTCGTCTCCGACAGCAGTGGGGACATCGAGGCGTCGTCGGCCGCGCCGGTGGGTCTGTTCGCCGCCGACACGCGGTACCTGTCGCGCTGGGTGCTCACCGTCGACGGCGAGCGGATGACCGCCCTCTCCGTGGACGACAGCCAGTACTTCGAGGTGGCGTTCTTCCTCGTGCCCGGCGGCCGGATGGACTACGTCGAGGCCGACGTGTCCGCGATCCGACGACGCCGCATCGGCGCCGACCTCGTGGAGGTCGTCACCGTCTTCAACTACGGTGAGTCGGATCTGGACCTGTCCGTCCGTCTCGAGGTGGACTCCGACTTCGCCGACATCTTCGAGATCAAGTTCGACGTCGGCACGAAGGTGGGCGAGCGCTACGCCCACGCCGCGCCGGACGAGCTGCGGCTGGGCTACCGTCGGGGCACCTTCCAGCGGGAGATCGTCCTCACGGCCAGTGAACCGGCGACCTTCACACCGGAACACCTCCACTTCCCGATCCGGCTGGCCGCCGGATCCAGTTGGACCGTCGAGATACGGGCCGAGATGAGGGCGCTGCGGCCCGACGGCGTCGACCTGCGGTCCGGGCCCCGGGCCCTCCGGCCCGACGCGTCCACCCTGCCGGACAGCGCACGGGCCTGGGTGTCGGCGGCGCCGACGCTGGACACCGACAGCCCGGTGTTGCGACAGGTCTACGAGCGCAGCCTGGTGGACCTGGCCGCGTTGCGGTTCGCGCCGCTCTCGCTCGGCGGCGCCACCGTTCCCGCCGCCGGGCTGCCCTGGTTCATGACCCTCTTCGGCCGGGACAGTCTGCTGACCTGCCTCCAGACGCTACCGTTCACGCCGTCCCTGGCACCGACGACCCTGCGGATCCTCGCCTCGCTGCAAGGGGCGCGCACCGACGACGTGCTGGAGGAGGATCCCGGTCGGATCCTGCACGAACTGCGGTACGGCGAGTCTGCGGCCTTCGAGGAACAACCGCACTCGCCGTACTACGGGACCGTGGACGCCACCCCGCTCTTCCTGGTCCTGCTCGACGAGTACGAGCGGTGGAGCGGTGACGCGGCCCTGGTGTGCGAGCTGGAACAGGAGGCGCGCGCCGCCCTCGACTGGCTCGACCACCACGCCGACCTGACCGGCACCGGCTACGTCTCGTACGAACGCCGCAACCGGTCCACGGGCCTGGACAACCAGTGCTGGAAGGACTCCTGGGACAGCATCTCCTACGCCGACGGCCGGCTGCCGGGTTTCCCCAGAGCGACCTGTGAGACCCAGGGTTACACCTACGACGCCAAGATCCGCACAGCCCGGCTGGCGCGCACCTTCTGGGGCGACCCGGCCCTGGCCGAGCGCCTGGAGGGCGAGGCGGCGGCGTTGTACGACCGGTTCAACCGGGACTTCTGGTTGGCCGATCGCGGCTACTACGCGCTGGCGCTCGACGGCGACGGCACTCCGGTGGACAGCCTGTCCTCCAACATCGGGCACCTCCTGTGGAGCGGCATCGTCCCACCGGAGCGCGCCGGACGAGTCGCCGAACACCTGATGAGTCCGGCGCTGTTCTCCGGCTGGGGCGTCCGTACGCTGGCCGAGGGGCAGCGCCGCTACAACCCGCTCGGCTACCACACCGGCACTGTCTGGCCCTTCGACAACTCCTTCATCGCCTGGGGCCTGCGCCGCTACGGCCTGACCGACGAGGCGGGGCGCATCGCCGAGGGCATCATCCAGGCGGCGGGCTACTTCGAGGGCCGGCTGCCCGAGGCGTTCGGCGGTTTCGACCGCCGGACCACCCGGTACCCGGTCCGCTACCCGACCGCCGGCAGTCCGCAGGCCTGGTCCAGCGGCGCGTCGCTGCTCCTCATCCGGACGATGCTCGGTCTGGAGCCGCACGAGGACCACCTCGCCACCACTCCGGCGCTCCCGCCCGCCTTCGAGCGGATCACCCTGCTCGACATTCCCGGCCGGTGGGGCCGGCTCGACGCGTTCGCGCGCCACCGGCCGGATCGTGCCGAGTCGTGACCGGGGAGCGCACGGCCCGGGATCACGCGCGACGTCGCGTCCTAGCCCAGACTGAGGTGGTGCTGCTCGAGCGCGTGCTGGATGGTCCGTAGCGCCTTCGGCCCCATGCCGTGCAGCGTGGCCAACTCCGCGCGCGGCACCCCGGCGAGCTGACGCAGAGCCGTGTAACCGGCGTTGTTCAACGCGCGCGTCGCCGGCGCACCGATCTTCGGCAGCGTGTCCAGGGGAGAACTCACGCTCTCCATCATGGCCGACGACGAGGCCACGTACGCGTTCCTGGTTCAGTCGTCCGGCGAACCCGGGCTGACCAGGCCCGTCTCGTAGGCGACCACCACGGCCTGGACCCGGTCGCGCAGACCGAGCTTGGCGAGGATCCGGGCGACGTGGGTCTTCACGGTCGCCTCGGACAGGTGCAGCGCGCCCGCGAGTTCGGCGTTGCTCAGACCACCGGCGAGCAGGCGCAGGACCTCCGTCTCGCGGGGGGTCAGCGTGGCCAGATCGCGGTGCACGGTCGCCGTGTGCGGATCCGGGCGGGCGAAGCGGCGCACCAGGCGGCGGGTGATGGCGGGCGCGAGCAGCGCGTCACCGTCCTGCACCATCCGTACGGCCGCGACCAGGTGCTCCGGCGTCACGTCCTTGAGCAGGAATCCGCTGGCGCCGGCCGCGAGCGCGGCGTAGACGTACTGGTCCAGGTCGAAGGTGGTGAGGATGATGATCCTCGGCACCGCGGCGGCCCCGGTGAGGATGCGGCGGGTGGCCTCCAGCCCGTCGAGCTCCGGCATGCGCACGTCCATCAGCACGACGTCGGGCCGGGTCCGCCGGACCGCGTCCACCGCCTCCGCGCCGGTTGCCGCCTCGGCCACCACGTCCACCCCGCCGGCGGCGAGGATCATGCGGAACCCGGTGCGCACCAGCGCCTGGTCGTCGGCGACCACCACCCGCACCGTCATGTCGCCTCCCACGGGATCAGGGCCTCGACCTGGTAGCCGGCGCCCGGCCGGGCCCCGGAGCGTAGCGTCCCGCCGTAGACGGCGAGCCGCTCCCGCAGCCCGATCAGGCCACGCCCACCCGTCGGGCCGGTCACGGCCGGGATGTCGGGCTCGGTGTTGCCGACCTCGATCCGCAGGTTCTGCGGCGCGTACTCGACGACGACCGTGCCGGCGGCGCCGGGCGCGTGCCGGACCATGTTGGTCAACGCCTCCTGCACCACCCGGTAGGCCGTCAGGCCGACGCCGGAGGTGACCGGCCGCCGCTGGCCGGAAATGGTCAGGCGCACCGGCACACCGGCGTCACGCACGCGTTCGATCAGCTCGGGCAGCCCTTCGATCCCGGGCTGGGGGTCCTCCGGGTCACCCGGTTCGGGCTGGGCCAGCAGGCCCATCACGTGCCGCAGCTCGGTCAGCGCGGACCGGCCGGTCGACTCGACGGCGAGCAGCGCCTCCCGCGCCTGATCCGGTGCGGCGGCGAGCACCGTGCGGGCTGCGCCGGCCTGGATGACCATCACGCTCACATGATGGGTCACGACGTCGTGCAGTTCGCGGGCGATGCGGGCCCGCTCACCGGCCACGGCGTCGCGCAACGCCTCCTCGTGGGCGCGGGCCTCGGCGGTGAGCCGCTGCTGGTCCTCACCCGCGCGGCGTCGCCACACGTGGTGACCACCGGCGGCGGCCACCAGCGGAGCCAGCAGGACGAACGGCAGACGGTCCGCCGGCACCGGGACGAGCATCAGCTCCCGCAGGGCCATGGCGAGCAGCGCGGCCACCGGGACCGACGCCAACGCCGGCAGCCGGTACGGGCTGTGCGCCGCCGCGCTGTAGACGGCGACAAGGCAGGTCAGCACCACACACGGGAACAGGTTCGGCTGCCGGGCCCCGTCCGTCGCCAGCACCAGTGACGCGGCGGCCATCGTCGCCCAGAGCACCGCGAGCGGATACCTGCGACGCAGCACCAGCGGCGCACACATGACGAAGACCAGCAGCAGCGCCCCGAGACTCGATCCGGGCTCCGCCGGCCGCACCTCCGGCAGGGTCCCCAGCGGCGGCAACGGCGGCGGCAGCGGCGGCGGAACTCCGGCGTCGTCCGTGGCGGCCTGGAAGCACACGAGCCCGAGCACCGCCGCCAGCGCGGCGTCGAGCAGCAGCGCCCGCCAACCCGGCCGCGGCAGCGGTCCCGTCGCCACGATGCCCCTCACACGCGACATTCTCGCCGCCGCGTGCCGTTTCCGGCATCAGCCACGGTGTGCAGGGCGACTACATCGCAGGGATGACCCGGGGCGAAGATCCCACCCCGGCGGTACGGCCGATGCGTCGCCGGACCGATGCCCGAGCCTCGGACCCGCCCCTAACGTCACGACGTCCGTACGACCGGCCTGACCCGAGGGGCGACACATGACCGAACCGGTGATCCAGCTGCGCGGGGTGACCCGCCGCTACGGCGAGGGCCCGCCGGCGCTGCGGGACGTGTCGCTGACCGTCCACCCCGGCGAGTCCGTCGCCGTGCTCGGACCGTCCGGCAGCGGGAAGTCGACGCTGCTCAACCTGCTCGCCGGGCTGGACCGGCCGGACGCGGGCACGGTGGCCGTCGCCGGAACGCGCCTGGAGAGCCTCGGTGAGGCCGCCACGGCCCGTTTCCGGCGCGCACACGTGGGCCTGGTCTTCCAGTTCTTCAACCTGCTCGACGACCTGACCGTCCTGGACAACGTGCTGCTGCCCGCCCAGCTGGCCGGCGCCCCGGCCCGCGCGTCCCGCGACCACGCGGCCCGCCTGCTGGACTCGCTCGGCATCACCCGGCACGCGCACACGTATCCGGGACGGCTCTCCGGCGGCGAGCGCCAGCGCGTCGCCGTCGCCCGCGCCCTGATCAACCGTCCCGCGCTCCTGCTGGCCGACGAGCCGACCGGCGCGTTGGACACCGCCTCCGGCGAGGACGTGCGGCACCTGCTCGACGAGCTGCACCACAGCGGCCAGACGATCGTGCTCGTCACCCACGACCTGCGGCTGGCGCAGGCGTGCGCCAGCCGCACCGTCCGGCTGCGCGACGGCCGGGTCGAGGGGGACGCGTGAACGGCCTCGGTCGGGTCGTCCGGTCCGGCCTACGGCGTCGCCGGGTGCAGACCGCCGTCATCGGGCTCGTCACGGCGGCCGCGGTCACCGCGACGGTGCTCGGCGCCGGGCTGCTGGTCGCGTCGGCGGCGCCCTTCGACGACGCGTTCGCGACCCAGCGGGGAGCCCACCTGACCGTGCGGGCGAATCCCGGCGCGGTGACCGAGACGCAGCTCGCCGCCTCGGCCTCGGCGACCGGCGTGGTCGCCGCCGCCGGACCGTACCGGGTGCTGGTGGTCACCTTCACGGATCGCGGCGGGATGCGGCTGCCCCCGCTGAGCGTCGTCGCCCGCGCCGACCCTGCCGGCCCGGTCGACCGGGTCGAGCTGGCCGACGGACGGTGGCCGGCCCGCCCGGACGAGATCGTGCTGGCCGGCGGCGCCGTCCGCCTTCCGCCCGGCTCCCATCTGGCCACGCCCGCCGGCGCCGACTTCACCGTGGTCGGTACGGCGCGGTCGGTCAGCGACACCGCCGGCGCCTGGGTCCTGCCGTCCGCCGTCGATGTGCTGGACGGGCCGGGGACGGCAGGCGGCTACCAGATGCTCTACCGGTTCGCCGACGCGCGCACCGCGGCGGAGGTCGGGACCGGCCGCGACGCCGTGGTCGCCACGTTGCCGTCCGACGCGGTCGCCGGCACCCGGTCCTGGTTGGACGTGCGACAGCACGCCGTCGAGGACGCGGCCGTCTTCGTACCGTTCCTCGTCGCGTTCGCGCTGCTCGGCATCGTGATGGCCACGCTGGTGGTCGGCACGGTGGTCGCCGGGACGGTCGGCGCGGCCACCCGCCGCATCGGCATCCTCAAGGCGCTCGGCTGCACGCCCGCCGGCGTCGTCCGCGCCTACGTCGCCCAGGCGCTGGTGCCGGCCACCGTCGGCACCGTCGCCGGAACCGTCACCGGCAACCTGGTCGCGCTGCCGGTGCTGGCCGAGACCGAGCAGCTCTACGGCTCGGCCGACGCCACGATCGCCTGGTGGGTGACCGCCCTGGCCGCCGCCGGGGTGCTGACCGTGGTGGCGGTGACCGCGTGGGCGGCCGCGTTGCGGGCCGGCCGGCTGCGCACCGTCGACGCCATCGCGGTCGGACGGGCGTCCGGCCCCGCGCGGGGTCGGTGGGCGTCACGCGTGGCGGCGCGGCTGCCGGTGGCCAGGCCGGTGGGCCTCGGGCTGGCCCGCCCGTTCACCAGACCGGTGGCCACGGTCGCGATCCTGCTGGCCGTCGCGACGGGCACGGCGGCGGTGACGTTCGCGACCGGACTCGGCGCGTCGCTGCTGCGCATCCAGACCGCCCTCGACCAGAACGTCGCGGACGTCACGGTGGGCGGCGACCGCGCCGCAGGACCCGGCGCCCCGCTCACCGCCGACCCCGCGGCGGTGCTGGCGGCGATCGACGCCCAGCGGGACACCCGGGCCAGGTACGGCCTCGCCCAGGCACCGGGCACGGTGGTGGGCATCTCCGAGCCGGTCTCCGTCACCGCGATCACCGGGGACGCGACGTGGGACGGCTTCGAGATGGTGTCGGGACGCTGGTTCACCGCGCCCGGCGAGGCCGTCGCCAGCGGTCCCCTGCTGACGGCGACCGGAGCCCGGATCGGCGACACCGTCACGGTCCACGTCGAGGGCACCTCGGCGCGCCTGCGCATCGTCGGTGAGGTCTTCGAGTCCACCATGGCCGTGTTCGCCGACACCACCGCGTTCGCCGATCGGAAGCCGGCCGAGTACCGGATCGCCCTCACCCCGGGCACCGACGCCGGCGACTACGCGCAGCGGCTGACCGCTGCGCTCGCCGCGCAGGCCCTGACCGCACAGCCGACCGGCCTGGAGACCGACCCGCTCCTGGTGGTCGTGGAGGGACTGACCGCCACGCTGACCCTGCTGCTCCTCGCGGTGGCCGCGCTCGGTGTGCTCAACATGCTCGTCCTCGACCTGCGCGACCGGGTCCACGACCTCGGCGTCCACAAGGCACTCGGCATGACGCCGGGCCAGACGATCGCGATGGTGGTCGCGTCCGTCGCCGGGGTGGGGCTGCTCGGCGGGCTGCTCGGCGTACCCGCCGGCATGGCGATGCAACGGCTCGTCGTCCCCGCCATGGCCGCCAGCGGCGGGCTGCGCCTGCCGGAAACGCTGCTCGACGTGTACGGGCCGGTCCTCCTGACGGCGTTGGCGTTGGGCGGGCCGGTGACGGCCCTGCTCGGAGCGCTGCTGCCGGCCGGATGGGCGGCCCGGACCCGGACGGCGACGGCGCTGCGCACCGAGTAGCGGGATCGTCCAGGATCGGGGGCCCCGCGACGCGGGTCAGCCGAGGCCGGGCCAGGCGGCGAGGTAGCCGCCGCCGGCGCCGAGGGACGGACCGGGCCCGCGCCAGAAGCCGGCCCGGTCCACCTGCGCCGCCGCCGCCGCGACGCCGCCGGCCACGGCCACCCCGCGCACCACGCCGGCGCCGCCGTCGGTGAACACCACCCAGGTCAGCCGCCGCCGCAGGTCGGCGGAGAGCACCAGCACCCAGGCGTCACCACCGGCGTACGGGGCCAGCCGCCGGCCGCCGAGCGTCACCTGGGCGCGGCCGGCGATCTGGTAAGCGGACACCCCGCCGGCGTAGATCCGACCGGACTCGTCGGCGGTGACCGCGAGCGGCGTGATGGTGTTGCCCCGGTCGCCCTTGCTGTCGATGCGGCTGATCACCACCTGACCGGCGAGCTGGCGTCCCGAGGCGGGATCGAGGCGCGCGAGGTAGGTGTAGTGCGCGTTTCCGGTGTTGCTGGCCCGGCTGAAGTCGTCGGTGACCACGTTCGGCGCGGGCCGCCCCACGTCGGCGGCCGAGCGCGCGAAGACCGTGTTCCCGCCGGCGGTCTCGCCGGCCACGTACAACCGCCCGTCCCGGCCCATCGCCACGCGGTCGGCGCGGCTGTCCGCGCACAGGTCACCCAGCCGGTCCACGGGATGGTCGTACGCACGCCAGCGCAGCGTGCCCCGCCGGTCGTAGGCGTGCACGTACGCGATCTGCACCGGCACGCACCGCGCGCCGCCGGTCTGCCGGAAACCGCTGACGAAGACCAGGCCGCTGCGGTCGTCCACGGCGACGTCGCTGACCGTGCGGCCGTCCAGCGCGACCCGGGCCAGCGTCGCGCCGCCCAGGTCGTACACCGTGACGGTGGAACCGCTCAGGGCCGCGACCGTGCCGGCGGAGCCGACCGCGACCCGGCTGGCCGGCCCGCCGCGCTGCCAGCGCGCCCGCCCGGCGGCCGCGTCCAGCAGCACGGCGCCGCGGTCGGTCGCCACGGCGATCTCCCCGCCGCCGCGGCGTACCTCCAGGTCCTCGACCGCGCCGGCCAGCCGGACGGTACGCAGCAGCCGGCGGCCGGTGCCGTCGAGCAGCAGCAGCGCGCCGGCGCCACCCCGACCGATCGTCGTCGTCGGCCCGCCCGGCAGGCCGGTGAACCGCCCACCGACCACGATCTGGCACGCCGGGGTCACGTCCACGGCGGTCGCCGTGCCGCCGGCGCGCCCCAGGTAGGACCCGGCGGTGGGGCTGAGCCGGTTCGACGACCGGGGCGCCGACCCGGGCCGCGGGCAGTCGACCGGCGCGGGTCCCAGCCCGGCCCGGCCGGCGGACGGGGTCGAGGGCGGGGCGACGCGGTCCGTGCTGACCGTCGTGGGCGCAGCCGCGCCGGTGCGCGCCGGAGGGTCCGCGCCGCACCCGGACGCCAGCAGCACCAGGACGACGCCGACCGCCGTCCGTCGTCGGGACTGGGAGATCGCGCGCACGCCACTTCCTCCATCGGCCGCGGCACCACGTCGGACGCTCCGGCGGCGACGCGCAGAGTAGCAATCCTCCCGATGGCGGGTCCGGGCCGGCATTCGGCGAGTCTCGTCGCGGTCCGTTCCGCCAGAGGCGGGGGCACCGGCGACGTCGCGAGCGCCTACGGCTTGCGGGCGAGCAGTCCGACGAAGGTGTGGTAGGTGTCGGTCTGCTTCGGCGCGGGCGTGCCCGGATCCGGACGCCACTCGGCCAACGGCACCAGCCCCGGCTCCAGCAGCGTCAACCCGTCGGCGAAGGAGAGGATCTCCTCGTCGGTCCGCCACCGGCCGGTGCCCAGCGACTCGTTGAAGACCCGCTCGACCTCGCGGGCCTTCCGGGAGCCCTCCGGGTCCCGCGCACCCGGGTCACGGAAGTGCGAGATCGCCACGTAGCTGCCGGACGGCAGCGCGTCGATCAACTCCGCCGACACGGCTCGCGGCTCCTCGTCGTCGCCGAGATGGTGCAGGATCGCGAAGAGCAACAACCCGATCGGCCGGTCGAAGTCGAGAAATCGGCGGACGTCCGGATCGCCGAGGATCTCCTGCGGACGTCGGATGTCGGCCTGGATCACCGTCGTCGTGCCCTCCGCGGCGAGCAGGGCCCGCCCGTGCGCCAGGACGATCGGGTCGTTGTCCACGTAGACCACCCGGGCGCTCGGGTCGTGCGCGGTGGCGACCTCGTGCACGTTGCCCTGGGTGGGCAGCCCGGACCCGACGTCCAGGAACTGGTCGATGCCGGCCTCGCTGACGAGGAAGCGCACCACGCGGCGCAGGAAGGCCCGGTTCGCCTGACCGGCGGCGGGCCCGTCCGGCGTGATCCGCAGGGCGTGCTCGGCGACCTGCCGGTCGACCTCGAAGTTGTCCTTGCCGCCCAGGAAGTAGTCGTACACCCGGGCCACGCTGGGAACGGTGCGGTCGATTCCGGGGGGTGCGGCCTTGTCTGCGGTCAATGGCCTCTCCATCCGATTCTGGTCAGCGCACGGGGTGCTGAGGGTGGCTCCGGGCTTCGTCCCGGAGTCTAGCGACCGGACGATGTGGATCGTCGCCCCGTTGGTATCGCTCCCAGCCGTCGCCACGCCCACGGTCAACGCGTTCGACTTCGTGGTCACGGTGGCTCTGGGCTCGACGCTGGCCACGATCCTGCTGTCCCGGGACGTCTCCCTGGCCGAGGGGATCCTCGCGCTGGCCCTGCTGGTCGCCCTGCAGTACGCCGCCGCGCTGCTGGCGGTCCGCTGGCCACCGTCGCAGCGGCTGCTCAAGGCCCGACCGACCCTGCTGCTGCGGGACGGACAACTCCGGTACGAGACCATGCGCACCGTCCGGGTGGCGGAGAGCGAGATCCGGCAGGCCGCGCGTAGCCAGGGCACCGGCGACCTCGGTGACCTCGCGGCCGTGGTGCTGGAGACCGACGGGAGCCTCAGCGTCATCACCCGCGGCCGGTTCGGCGACGGCAGCAGCCTCGCCGACGTGCCCGGCGCGTCGCCGCGGCCCGGCGGTTGACCGTTCGTTTCGGCGGATGCCGCGGGGAACGCCGAGACCATGCGCAGACGGACAGGGCGGGCGCGATGAGGAGTTGGTGTTCCGGCCGCTGCCGGGGTTGGGGCGGGCGGAAACCCCGGTCCGGGGGCTGTATCCGGGCAGTGCCGGCGCACCCCGGCGGCGGGGTGCACGGCGGGCCGGGGGCGAACGCGGCGAAGGCGGCGCTGCTGCACGCCGGCGGCGGCCGGTTGCGGGCCGCGGCGGTCCGCCGGATCAGCGCCGGACCGTGGCCTGCTGCCCCCGCCGGTGGCCGACCTGCCCGACGCCTCCGATCGGGGTGGCCCGGTCGGTGGCCCCGGGACGACCGGCGACGGCTGATCAGGCGCGGCGCCAGGCGAGGACGCCGGCGGCCGTCCCGAGCACGCCGGCGGCCACGCTCACCCGGTGTCGGGAGAGCCAGGCCTGCGGGCTGTGGCCGTGCGCCCGGGAGGAGAAGTCGCCCCGCGCGCCGTAGTCGTGACCGCCGGGCCCGTCGAGGGGGTGCCAGAGGTTGTTCGGCCGGTCGTGATCGGCGGGGCGGCCGGTCTGCTGGGACCGGTAGCCGGTGCGAGCCAGGTAGCGGTCCAGCAGCCCGGGTGCGACGCGGTTGCCGAGGATGGTCAGCACGGTGGAGGTCCCGACCCAGTACTCGCGCCGCCGGGGTCGGTCCGCGGCGCCGACGATCGCGCGGGCGGCCACCTCCGGCTCGTAGATCGGCGGCACCGGCTCGGCGTGCCGGGGCAGTCGGGACAGCAGCCAGTCGAACTGCGGGGTGTTCACCGCCGGCAGGTGCACCATGGTCACCCTGACGTTGCTGCGCTCGTGCAGCAGCTCGCAGCGCAGCGACTCGGTGAATCCGACGATCGCGTGTTTCGCCCCGCAGTAGGCCGCCTGCAGGGGGATGCCCCGGTAGGCCAGCGCGGACCCGACCTGGACGATGGTGCCCCGGTCGCGGGGGGTCATGTGGGACAGCGCGACGCGGGTGCCGTGCACGTAGCCGAGGTAGGTGACCTCCATGGCGCGGCGGAACTCCTCCGGCCGGGTCTGCTGGAACGGCGCGAAGACGGAGCTGAACGCGTCGTTGATCCACAGGTCGATGGGGCCCAGCTCCGCCTCGATCCGCCGGCCGGCGTCGACGACCTGGTCGTAATCGGCCATGTCGATCTCGATCGGCAGGGCCCGGCTGCCGGCGGCGCGTACCTCCTCGGCGGCGGCGTCGAGCCCCACGCGCCCGCGGGCCAGCAGCGCGATGGCGATACCGCGCCGGGCCAGCAGCCGTACCGTGGCCCGGCCGACTCCCGCACTGGCTCCGGTCACGACCGCCACCTGGATGTCCTGCCGCCGCATGCCCATCTCGCCTCCTGTCGTCGGGTCCTGCTGCCCGCACTACCCGCGGCCGGGCGACCCAGTCGCCTCGGCGCGTCTGATTCGCGCGGCCCCGACGTGTCGGCGCGGGACGATCGGGTACCGCACGCCACGGACGCCGAGGGGAGGGACGACAGCCATGGACCAGCCGGCCACCGGCACCACGCCGGCGGTGCTGCGGGACTACGCGCTGCTCGCCGACGGGCACCGGGGCGCGCTCATCGGCCCCGGCGGGGACGTCGCGTGGCTGTGCGCGCCCGGCTGGTCCGACCCGGCGGTGTTCAGCGCGCTACTCGGCGGGGCGGGCCGGTACCTGGTCGCGCCGGCGGCGGACCGGTTCGTCTGGGGCGGGCACTACGAGCCGGGCTCGCTGATCTGGCGCAGCCGGTGGGTCACCGGCGACGGGATCGTGGAGTCCCGGGAGGCGCTGGTCTTCCCCGGGGAGGCGGGCCGGTTGGTGCTGTTGCGCCAGGTTCGCGCGTTGCAGCAGCCGGCGCGGGTGCGGGTGGTGCTGGACCCGCGGGCCGGCTTCGGCCGGGAGCCGGTGCGGGACGTGACCCGGGACGGCGAGCGGTGGTCGGCCCGTACCGGTGGGCTGCACCTGCGGTTTCAGGGCGGTGGCCGGCTGCGCCGCGACCGGCAGGGCTTCCTGGCCGGTGAGCTGACGGTCCCGGCGGGCGGCCGGCACGACCTGGTGCTGGAGCTGGCCGCCGGCCCGCTCGACCAGCCGTGCGAGGCCCCCGGGGAGCTGTGGCGCACCACCGAGCACCACTGGGCGTCGGCGGTCCCGACGCTGTCCGGGCCGGCCGCCCGGGACGCCACGCTTGCCTACGCGGTGCTGCGCGGGATGACCCGCCCTGGTGGCGGCATGGTCGCCGCCACCACCACCGCACTGCCGGAGCGGGCGATGGCGGGGCGCAACTACGACTATCGGTACGCCTGGATCCGCGACCAGTCCTTCGCCGGCCAGGCCGCCGCGCTGGTCGGGCGGTACGACCTGCTCGACGACGCCGTCGCGTTCCTGACCGGTCGGGTGCTCGCCGACGGCGACGGGCTCGCGCCGGCGTACACGGTCGGCGGGGATCCGGTGCCGCGGGAGCAGCCGTTGGACGGCCCGCCCGGCTATCCGGGCGCGAGTGCCCGCACCGGCAACTGGGTACGCGGCCAGTTCCAGCTCGACGCGTTCGGCGAGGTCCTGATGGTGCTGGCGGCCGCGCAGCGCCACGACCGGCTCGACAGCGACGGCCGACGCGCGATGCGGGTGGCCGCCGAGGTGATCGAGCGGCGCTGGGCGGAGCCGGACGCCGGGATCTGGGAGCTGCCGCCCCGGCAGTGGACGCACTCGAAGCTGACCTGCGTGGCCGGGCTGCGGGCGGCGGCGCGGGCCGCGACGGCTCGCCCGGCCGCGCGCTGGTCGGCGCTGGCCGACCGGATCCTGGCCGACGCCGCCGCGCACGGGTTGGCAGGGGACGGGCACTGGCGCCGCGCGTACGACGACGACCGGGTCGACGCCGCGCTGCTGCTGCCGGGCATCCGCGGGGCGCTTCCGCCGCAGGACCCGCGCACCGCCCGGACCCACCAGGCGGTCGTCGCGGACCTGGCCCAGGACGGCTATCTCTACCGGTTCCGTCCGGACCGTCGGCCGCTCGGCGACGCCGAGGGCGCGTTCCTGCTGTGCGGGTTCGCCGCCGCGTTGGCCGCGTGGCAGGCGGGCGACGCGGTGGGCGCCAACCGGTGGTTCGAACGCAACCGGGCCGCCTGCGGCCCCCCGGGCCTCTACACCGAGGAGTACGACGTGCGGCAACGCCAGCTCCGCGGCAACCTGCCCCAGGGGTTCGTGCACGCGCTGATGTTGGAGACCGCGGTGACGCTCGGCCAGGTCGACCCCTGCCGCTGACCGGGTCTACCGGCCGGCACCGGCGATGAGCGCCAGCCCGGTCTCCGGGTCGACCCGCTTGGCCAGTTCCGGGGCGACCTCGGTGACGATCACCTCCAGCGTCGGCCACACCCGGGCCCAGAGCAGGTGCCCGCCCACCGTGCTGCCGTCGGATCGGCCGAGCACCGCGTGCACGTGCAGGGCCGGCTCGCCGTCCCGGGCGGCCACGTCCCCGACCAGCGACAGCACCTCCACCTGCTCGCGGACCGGGATGTGCCGGTAGTCGCCCTGCTCCCGGTCGAACCAGCCGACCTCGGCCTCCCGGAAGCCGCCCACGGCGGTGACCCGTCCGGCGCGCAGGTCGTGCCGGCGCAGCGCGTCGCCGAGCGCGGTCACCGGTTCGTCGCCCTTGTCGCAGACGACGACCAGCACCCGTCCGGTCGGCTGGTGCAGTTCCTCGGCCCTCATGACTCCTCCTCGTGTCGTGCCGTGGTCGCGCCCAGCACCGCCCAGACGGCGGCGACGGCGGTGTCGGCCAGCGCGGCGTGCCGTTGCCGCCGATCGACGGCGGCGAGAGCGAGCGTGCTGAGGGCGTGGACGGCGTCGACCGCCGCGCCGGCGAGGAACGTTCCGGGTGCGGGCCGGCGCACGGTGACAGCGGCCTGGACCAGGTGCCGGGCGCCGAGTACCCGAAGCGTCGCCAGGGCGGCGGGGGTGGCCGGTCCGACCGGCCGCAGCAGGGCGCCGGGAGCGACCAGCAGCAGAGCGCCCCAGGCCACGCGGCCGGTCAGTGCCGCGCGTCGCAGCGCTCGTCCCGGCGGTCGACCTGTCATGTCAGGCCACCCGGAACCGCTGGGCCTGCTCGGCGCGGAACGCCAACCCGTTGCCCGGCCGGTCGAGCTGCACCGGCACCGCGCCGCCGGTCGGCGACTGCGCCCCGTCGAAGAGCATCGCCTCGATGCGGACGTGGTCGTGGAACCACTCCAGATGCCGCAGGTTCGGTGTGGCGGCGGCGACCGGCAGATGCTGGTGCGGCGCGCAGTGCCCGGACACCTGGATCCCGGCGGCGTCCGCCACCGCCGCCGCGCGGAGGAACTCGCTGATGCCGCCGCACCGGGTGACGTCGATCTGAAGGCAGTCGACGTACGGGGCCATCCGGTGGAAGTAGACCAGGTCGTAGCCGTACTCCCCCGCCGTCACGTCGGCCGCGACCCGGTCGCGGACCAGGGCGAGGCCGGGTAGGTCGTCGGAGCTGACCGGCTCCTCGTACCAGCGCACGTCCAGGTCCGCGGCGGCGTGCGCGACGCGGACCGCCTGTTTGCGCTGGTAGGCGCCGTTGGCGTCGACGAACAGCTCCGCGTCGTCGCCGATGGTGCGGCGCGCCTGCCGCATCCGGTCCAGGTCGCGCTCCACCGCGGTGCCGCAGGACTCCCCTATCTTGATCTTCACGCGGGGGATGCCCTGTTCGTGCACCCAGCCGGCGAGCTGCCGGTGCTGCCGCTGGGCGTCGTAGGTGGTGAAGCCACCACTGCCGTAGACCGGCACCTCCCGGCGGGCGGCGCCGAGCAGCCGGGCCAGCGACAGCCCGTGGCGGCGCGCCTTCAGGTCCCACACCGCGCAGTCGGCGGCCGACAGGGCGAGCCCGGCGACGCCGGGGCGGCCGGCGTTGCGCAGCCGGCGGCGCATCCGGTCCCAGGCCGCCGGCACGTCGTCCGGGTCGAGGTCGGTGAGCACCGGCGCGAGCAGGTCCGCCACCACCGCGACCACGGCGGTCGGGCCGTAGGTCCAGCCGATCCCGGTGTGCCCGTCGGCCCGCGCCCGGACCAGCACCAGCGTGGTGGCGGTCCAGGCGAGGGTGCCGTCGCCCTCCGGGGCGTCGGTGGGGATCCGGTACGCCTCGGCGGTGAGACTGACGCCGGTCACCGCGACCACCGGCGCGCCAACGCGGCCGCCGCGGCCAGCCCGGCGGTCGCCACCAGACCGGCCGTCGCCCAGCGGGTGATCGGGCCGGGCGGTCGGGGCCGGTCACCCCAGCCCTGTTCCGGGCGCCGGGGAACGGTGTCGTTGTGCATGGCCGCCCGCAGCAGCTCGGCCAGGTGGAGCGCGGAACGGCCGGCGGAGGCGCTCTGCTCGACCTGGGTACGGCAGCTGAATCCGTCCGCGAGGATCACGTCCGTGTCGGCGGCCTCCCGGACTGCGGGGAGCAGCACCCGTTCCGCGCACGCCTCGGACACCTCGTGGTGGCCCTGCTCGAAGCCGAAGTTGCCGGCCAGGCCGCAGCAGCCGGAGTCGAGGAACTCGGCGTCGACGCCGGCAGCGGACAGCACGGCCTGGTCGGCGGCGGTGCCGAGGATCGCGTGGTGGTGGCAGTGGGTCTGGATCAGGGCGTGCGCGTCCAGGCGGGGTGGCTGCCAGCCGGGGCTGTGGTCGTGCAGCAGCTCGGCGAGCGTGACGGTCTGCTCCCGTAGGCGGGTGACGTCGTCGTCGGCCGGGAACAGCTCGTGGGCGTCGCTGCGGAACACCGCTGTGCAGCTCGGTTCCAGCCCCACCACCCGGGTGCCGGCGCGCAGGTGGGGACGGAGCGCGTCGACGCTGCGCCGCAGCACCCGCTTGGCGACGTCGAGCTGACCGGTGGAGATCCAGGTCAGCCCGCAGCACACCGGGCCGTCCGGCACGCGTACCCGCCAGCCGGCGGCCTCCAGCACCTCGACGGCGGCGCGGGCGACGGCCGGATGGAAGTGGTTGGTGAAGGTGTCGGGCCAGAGCACGACCTCGCCCCGGGCGCCGTCGCCGGTCGGGGTACGCCGGGCGAACCAGTGCTGGAACGACTCCGCCGCGAACAGCGGGATGTCCCGGCGCCGGTCGATCCCGCCGACGACCTTGGCCAGGCGGCCGAGCCCGGGGGCGTGCGCGAGGGCGTTGACCGTGCGGGGCAGCCGGGCGGCGACGGTCGCCACCAGCGGCAGCCAGCCCATCGAGTAGTGCGCGCGGGGGCGCAGCCGGCCGGCGTAGTGGTGGGACAGGAACTCGGCCTTGTAGGTGGCCATGTCCACGTTGACCGGGCAGTCGGCCTTGCAGCCCTTGCAGGCCAGGCAGAGGTCGAGCGCGTCGCGCACCGCGTCGGAGCGCCAGCCGTCGCCGATGGCGCCGCCGCGGGCCGCGCCGTCGAGCATCTCGAACAGCAGCCGGGATCGGCCCCGGGTTGAGTGCTCCTCCTCCCGGGTCACCATGTAGGACGGGCACATCACCCCGCCGGAGTGCCGCCGGCACTTGCCGACGCCCACGCACCGCAGCACCGCGTCGCCGAAGCTGCCCCCGTCGTCCGGGTAGGCGAAGGTGGTCGACACGGCGCCGTGGTCGTAGTCGACGCCGAGGCGCAGGTGGCTGTCGAGCGGGTAGGGCGGCATCACCTTGCCGGGGTTCATCCGGTCGTCCGGGTCGAAGATCGCCTTGACCTGGCCGAACGCTCGGATCAACTGCTCGCCGTACATCTTCGGCAGCAGCTCGCCGCGGGCCTGCCCGTCGCCGTGCTCGCCGGAGAACGACCCGCCGTAGGAGACCACGAGGTCGGCGGCGCGTTCGACGAAGGAGCGGAAGTCGCGGACCCCGTCGGCGGTGCGCAGTTGGAACGGGATCCGGGTGTGCACGCAGCCCTGCCCGAAGTGCCCGTAGAGCGAGGCCTGCTGGTAGCCGTACTCGCGGTAGAGCGCCTGCAGGTCGCGCAGGTAGTCGCCGAGCCGGTCCGGGGCGACCGCGGAGTCCTCCCAGCCGGGCCAGGTGTTCTCGGAGTCGGGCACGTGGGCGGTGGCGCCGAGCGCGGACTCGCGGACCCCCCACATCCGTTTCTCGTCGGCCGGGTCGGCGAACTCGTGCACGCGCGGCCCACCGTCGCGACGGACGGCGGCGATCAGCCGGTCGGCGGCGGCCCGAGCCTGGTCGGGTGTGTCGCCGCCGAGCTGCACCATGAGCCACGCGCCGCCCTCGGGCAGCTCGTGCAGCGCGTGCGGGTGCAGGTTCTTGCGCCGCTCGAAGCTGACCAGCTTGTCGTCGATGCCCTCCAGCGCGATCGGTTGGTGTTCCAGGATCCGCGGCACGTCGTCACCGGCCGCGGCGATGTCCGGGTAGCTGAGGAACACCATCGCGTCGGCCTTGACCCGGGGGACCAGTTTCAGCCGGGCGCGCAGCACGGTGACCAGCGTGCCCTCGGAGCCGACGAGGGCCTGGGCGACGTGGAAGTTCTTCTCCGGCAGCAGGCTGTCCAGGTTGTAGCCGGAGACCCGGCGGGGGATGTGCGGGTAGCGGGTGCGGATGTCGGCCAGGTACTCGTCGCGCAGCGCCCGTAGCCGCCGGTAGATCTCGGCCTTGCGGCCGCCGTCGCGCTGGATGCGGGCGTACTCCTCGTCGCTGGTCTCCCCCACCCACATCCGGGTGCCGTCGTACAGCAGCACCTCCAGTTCGACGATGTTGTCGACCACCTTGCCGGTGCGCTGCGCGGTGGCGCCGCAGGAGTTGTTGCCGATCATGCCGCCGAGCGTGCAGTGGTTGTGCGTCGCCGGGCGCGGCCCGTACTCCAGGCCGGTCGGTTCGAGTCGGGCGTTCAGTTCGTCCAGCACGATGCCGGGTTCGACCAGGCAGGTGCCGGCCCGCTGGTCGACCTCCAGCAGTCGGTGGCAGTACTTGGACCAGTCGAGGATCACCGCGGTGTTGGTGCACTCGCCGGCCAGGCTGGTGCCGCCGCCGCGCGAGGTCAGCGGCGCGCCGTGGCGGCGGCAGACGGCCACCGCGGCCACCGCCGCCTCCACGGTGCGGGGCACCACCACCCCGAGCGGCACCTGGCGGTAGTTGGAGGCGTCGGTGGAGTACGCGGCGCGGGAGCCGGCGTCGAAGCGGACCTCGCCGTCGACCTCCGCCCGCAGGTCGGCGGCGAGCGCGGTCAGGTCGACGTCACGGGTCGGCTCGGGTGGACGCAGGACCGGGTCGGGGAGCACCTCGGTCATGAGCGCAGCTCGTTGATCTTGTCGCGGGCGACGGACGCCACGGTGGCGACCTTGTGCGGTTGACCGCGCAGGAACGCCTCGGTGAAGTGTTTCGCCTGGTCGTATTTGATCTTGCCGGGCATCGGCGGCTCGTTCGGGTTCACGTCGCAGTCGACCAGCGCCGGTCCGGGGTGCGCGAGAGCCTCCCGGATCGCGCCCGGCAGCGCCTTCGCGTCGGTCACCTTCACGCCGAACGCGCCGCAGCCGCGCGCCCAGGTGGAGAAGTCCGCCTCCGGCTGCCGGTGCCGCACCGCGTACTCGGGGTAGCCGAGGATGATCTGCTCCCAGAGGATCTGCCCGTACGAGTTGTTGTTGTTGACCACCACCTTGATCGGCAGGTCGTGCCGGACCGCGGTGAGGAACTCGGCCATCAGCATCGCGAACCCGCCGTCACCGACGAACGCGATCACCTGCCGCCCCGGGTAGGCGTGCTGCATGGCGATGGCGTACGGCAGGCCGGGCGCCATCGTGGCCAGGTTGCCCGACAGGTAGAACTCCCGGTCGCCGCGGATCGTCCAGTGCCGCGCCGACCAGGTGGCGATGGTTCCCGAGTCGCAGGTGAGGATCGCGTCGTCGGCGGCGGCGGAGTCGACGCAGCCCATCAGGTACTGCGGCGCGATCGGCGACCGCTCCGGATCCACCAGGCTGCCCATCTCCGACCGCCAGTCGTTCATCTTGCCCTGGTACTTCTCCAGGAACGACCGGTCCGGGGCGTGGTCCAGCATCGGCAGCAGGTCCCGCAGCGCCAGGCGGGCGTCCGCGCAGACCGGGGCCTCGACCGGCAGCCGCATCCCGATCAGGCTGGGGTCGGCGTCGATCTGCACCACCTTCGCCTGCCCCGGGCCGGGCAGGTACTTCCCGTACGGGAAGGAGGTGCCCACCATCAGCAGCGTGTCGCACTCCTCCATCAGTTCCTCGCTCGGCGCGGTGCCGAGCAGGCCCAGCCCGCCCGTGGTCAGCGGGTGGTCGTCGGGCACCACCAGCTTGCCGGGCAACGTCTTGACGATCGGGCTGGCCAGGGCCTCGGCCACCGCCAGCACCTCCTCGCGGGCGCCCCGTGCGCCGACGCCGACCAGCATGGCGACCTTCCGGCCGGCCCTGAGCACCTCGGCCGCCTTCGCCAGCTCCCGCGGGTCGGCCGGCAGCCGGGGGTACGACACCGTGGCGGCGCTCATCGGCGGCTTGCCCGGGCTCACGTGCCGGTACGGGTCGTCGGAGGCCGGCGCCACCTGAACGTCGTTGGGGAAGGTCAGGTGCGCCACGGTCCGCTTGCTCATCGCGTCGCGGATCGCCAGGTCCACCACCGCGGGCATCTGCTGCGGGTTGGTCACCATCAGGTTGTACGAGGCGACGTCCTGGTAGAGCTGGGTGGTGTGCACCTCCTGCTGGTAGTGCGAGCCCAGCACCGACGTCTCCTGCATGCCGGTGAGCGCCAGCACCGGCACGTGGTCGAGTTTGGCGTCGTAGAGCCCGTTGAGCAGATGGATCGCCCCCGGCCCGGAGGTGGCGCAGCAGACCCCCAGCCGGCCGGTGGCCTTGGCGTAGCCGGTGGCCATGAACGCCGCCGCCTCCTCGTGGTGCACCAGCACGAACCGCAGCTTCTCCCGCTGCCGGCGGAATCCCTCCATCAGGCCGTTGATGCCGTCGCCCGGCAGGCCGAACACGGTGTCGACCCCCCACTCCACCAGGCGGCGGGCCAGGCTCTCGCCCACGATCTCCTGCACGTCGTCCTCCTCTTCCGGGGTTCACCCGTCCTTGTCCGCGTCAGCGGGGTTTCACCTGCCCCACCGGACAGTGCGGACCAGGGCGGACGGGGCGGCGGCTACCCGGCCTCCCGGACCGCAAACCCACCAGGATGGCCGGTTCCGGGCCGCCGTCACCCGCGCCCGGTGTCCCCGGGCAGCACGGACAGCCGTCCCCGCCCCTCCAGCACGGCGAGGTGCACGGCGTCGACCTCGCCCACCCCGTGCTCGCGCAGCAGTCCGTCCAGGTCGGCCCGGGTCAGGCCGGCACGGTGCAGGTTGCCGGTGAGCACCCGTCCCTGGGCGACCACCACCACCGGCCCCTTCTCGATCAGCCGCCGGCCGGTGGGCCGCAGACGCACCCAGGTGATCAGCGCGTGGGCGGCCAGGATGGCCACCAGTGTCACCGCGCCGGACAGGTAGCTGGCGTCCGGCGCGCTGGGCAGCCGCCCGACGACCGCGCCCACCGCGACGGCCGCCACGAAGTCGTACGCGGACAGCTCGGCCAGCGTCCGCCGACCGCCGAGGCGCATCGCGAACACGGCGGTCAGGTAGAGCAGGAACGCCTTCACCCCTACCCAGACCAACCAGCCCGGGTGGCCGACGAGAGCGGTGACGGCGTCCATCCCCGACCGCCGGGCTCAGGACCGCCGCATCGACCGTGCCGCGAGAAAGCCGAGGAACGCACCGACGGTCAGCGTCACCAACCCGCGCGCGGTGAGCGCGGAGCGCAACCGGCCCAGGCCCGCCTTCGGGTCCACCACGCTGCCGGCCACGTCGCCCGCGGCCCCCACCACCACGTCACCGAGCTTGCCGCGGTCCATGGCCCACCCCCTTGCCGAGAGCCGCCGGCTACCCGGTGGGACGCCCACCAAACGTTCACTCGTCCCGACCGGTGAAGACCCGCTCCGCCGCGGGCTGCTCACCGCCGGCCACCAGCACCTCGTCGCCGGCGCGCAGCACCGTCGCCCGACCGAGCCGGAGCTGCTCGCCGTCGCGGCTGACCAGGCTCACCCACACGCCCTCGTCCCGGCTCAGCTCGAACAGGGGCCGGCCGTCGGCCGGGGCGCCGGAGGCGATCGTGTAGTGGCGCAGCCCGACCGGCTCGCCCTGCACCCGGATGCCGACCACCCACGGTTGCAGCGGCGTGGTCCGCATCGGCACCCGGCACCACCGGGCCACGAGGGGGACCAGCCCGCCCTGCACCACGATCGAGAACGCGACCACGGCGAAGACGATGTCGAACAGCCGCAGGTCCTGTTCCAGGTCGGCGGTGAGGATGAACGTGCCCAGCAGGATCGGCACCGCGCCCTTGAGGCCGGACCAGACCACGAAGATCCGCTCACCCCAGCGCAGTCGGACCGTGCTGAGCAGCCCACCGACCACGATCGGCCGGATCACGAACGTGAGCAGCACGGCCAGCGCCAGGCCGGTGAGCCAGGCGCGCTCGGTCACCATGCTGCGCAGCGACACGATCAGGCCGAGCAGGCCGAACGCCAGGATCTCGCCGAGGCTGGCCAGCGCGCCGTGGAACCGCTGGATCTCCCGCTTGAACGGCGCTCGGGCGTCGCCGACGACGATGCCGGCGAGGAACACCGCGAGGAACCCGGAACCGCGGGCCAGCGTCGCCGCGCCGTAGATCGACACGGCGGCGAACACCACCTGGAGCGGGTAGAGGCTCTCGTCCGGCAGGGACACCCGGCGCATCAGCTGCAGGATGAGCCACCCGCCGGCCAACCCGACCACCGAACCGACCACCAGTTGCAGCGCGAACTCCCCCGCCCCGGAGGCGACCGCCGACCAGCCGCCGGCGGTCCCGGCGGCGAGCAGGCTCGCCATCAGCGCGATCCCCACCGGGTCGTTGGCGCCCGACTCGCCCTCCAGGATCGTGCCGCTGCGCCCCACGACGGTGCGTCGCCCCAGCACGGAGAACACTGCGGCCGGATCGGTCGGGGACAGGGCGGTGCCGACCAGCAGCGCGGCGAGCCAGTCGAACCCGAACACCCAGCGCAGCACCAGCGCCAGCGCGCCGGCGGTCAGCAGGGTACCGAGCACACCCACCAGCGCGACCGGCCCGAGCGACGGTCGTAGCCGCCGCCAGCCCATGCTCATCCCACCGCTGAACAGCACCAGCACGAGCGCGATCTCGACCAGGTGCCGGACCGCGTACAGGGACAGCTCGTTCAGCTTCGGAAACAGGTCGGAGACGATCGCGGCGGCGAACAGGAACAGCGCCGGCGCGGGCAGCCGCAACCGGTCGGCGAGCCGGTTGGACAGCACGGCCAGGACCGCCACCGCGCCCAGCGCAGCGACGTAGAGCGCGAAGCCCGTCACCGCCACCCCATCCCGGTCCGACCCGCCGGGTCCCCCGCGGATCCCGTGCGCTGCCGCTACCCGCCCAGGCCCGAGTTAACCGGGCCGGCACCCGATCAGTGGGCGAGCACCTGGGGCACCAGCTGGTAGAGCGGCACGGTCAACACCGCGCCGACCAACGCCACCCCGGCCGCCGACGCAGCCGCCACCGTGCCGCTCCGGCCGTCGGTGGCCGGGCACCGACCCGCCGGGGTGTACGTGGGCACCAGCCAGCGCAGGTAGTAGAAGAGACTGGCCACGGTGTTGACCGCGGCGACCACGACCAACCAGGCCAGCCCGCCGTCCCAGGCGGCGGTGAACACGGTCAGCTTGCCCGCGAAGACCGCTGTTGGGGGCGTGCCGACGAGTCCCAGCAGGCAGATCGTCAACGCGGCGGCCAACCACGGTCGACGTCGGGCCAGCCCCCGGTAGCCGTCGAGGGTGTCGTGCGGCTCGGCGGCCAGCACCGCGAACGCGCCCAGGTTCGTCACCGCGTACCCGACGAGGTAGACCAGCAGGGCGGGCAGCGCGCGCTCGGCGCGGCCGGCGACCGCGACGGCCATCAGCAGGTAGCCCACCTGCGCCACGGTGGAGTACGCGAGCAGCCGGCGCGGGTCCGCCTGGCCGAACGCGGCGAAGTTGCCCAGCGTCATGGTGACCGCCGCGAGCACCGCCACCAGCAGCGGCCAGTCCACCACGTCGGCGGGCACCGCCACGGCGAACAGTCGGTACGCCGCCAGCAGGCCGCCGAGCTTCGGCACGGTGGTCAGCAACGCGCCGGCCGGGACCGACGCGCCCTGCACCGCGTCGGGCACCCAGAAGTGCCCCGGCACCGCGCCGATCTTGAACAGCAGACCGGCGAGCACCCCGACCACCCCGACCGCGACGGCGGCGGGCGGGGCCCCCGCCAGTCCGGCGCCGAGCCGGCCGTAGTCGCTCGTCCCGCCGCCGAGCGCGGTCAGCAGCGCCGCGCCGGCCAGCAGGCCGACCCCGGCCAGCGCGCCCATCAGGTAGACCTTCAGCGCCGCCTCGGCGCCCCGCCGGTCCCGGCCCCAGCCGGCCAGCCCGGCCAGCGGCACCGACGACAGCAGGTACGCCACGGCGAGCAGCAGCAGGTCCGACGCGCCGGCGAGCAGCACCGCGCCGAGCACGGCGAGCAGCGTCAGCACGTAGAACTCGGTCTCCCGCCGGTTGCCGGCGACCCGGCCGGCGGCGATCGCCACCACCAGCAGCCCGGCCAGCGGAATGAGCAGCCGCGCGGTGGTGGTGGCCGGGTCGAGGGCGTAGCTGTGCGCGTAGACGGTGGTCCGCTCGCCGAACGCGGGCAGCGTGGCGACCACGGCCGCGAGCAGCGCGCCGGCGGCGACCAGCCGGGCCACCCACTGCCGGTCGCGGGGCAGGAACGCCCCGGTCAGCAGCGTGGTGACCGCACCGGCCAGCAGGAGCAGTTCCGGCAGCAGCGCGAGCGGACGCTCGTTCACCGGGCCACCAGGTCGGTGATCACGCGCGCGGCGGGTTCCACCACGTCCAGCAGCAGTCGGGGAAACACGCCGATCAGCAGCGCGAGCGCCAGCAGCGGCAGCACCGCCGCGGTCTCGGCGGTGGTCACGTCGGCGGTCGCCGACAGGCGGTGCCGGGCCGGGCCGAGGAAGACCCGGTGCAGCGCCCACAGGAACAGCCCGGCGGTGACGAGGATGCCGGGCAGCGCGATCGCCACCGCCACCGGCGCGGAGCCCAGGCCGCCGGCGAAGATCTGGAACTCGGCGACGAACCCGGAGAAGCCGGGCAGGCCGAGGCTGGCGAACGCCGCCACCGCGGTCAGCGCGGCGAACCGGGGGGTGTCGCCGGCCAGCCCGCCGTAGGCGTCCATCCGGTAGGTGCCGCCCCGGTCGTAGAGGACGCCGGCGAGCAGGAACAGCGCCGACGTGATGAGCCCGTGGCTGACCATCTGGGTGACCGCGCCGGCCACCGCGACCGCGCGGGCCTGCGCGTCCGAGCCGGCGACCAGGCCGGCCGCGCCGACGGCCAGCACCACGTACCCCATGTGGTTGACCGAGGTGTACGCGATCATCCGCTTGAAGTTGGTCTGGGCGAGCGCAACCAGCGCGCCGTAGAGCACGCTCACCACGCCGACCACGACGACCACCCCGGCGTAGCGCCGCCAGGCGTCCGGCAGCATCGGCATGGCGATCCGGACGAACCCGTAGGTGCCCATCTTGAGCAGGATCCCGGCCAGCACGGCCGACCCGGCGGCCGGGGCGTCGGTGTGCGCCGGCGGCAACCAGGTGTGGAACGGGAACGTCGGCGTCTTGATCGCCAGCCCGAGCAGGACCGCGAGCAGCACCAGCGCGCCGGCCACGCCCTCAGTCGGCGGGTCCCGGGTCAGCGCCACCATGTCGAAGGTGTGCGGGCGGGCGGCGACGAAGAGGCCGATGAAGCCCAGCAGCAGCGCCAGCGAGCCGAGGAACGTGTAGAGGAAGAACGTCAACGCCGAGCGGCGGGCCTGCGGGCCGTGCCCCCAGCCGGCGATCACCGCGTACATGCCCACGATGGACAGGTCGAAGAAGACGAAGAACAGGATCAGGTCGAGCGCGACGAACAGCCCGAGGCAGGTGGTCTGCAGGGCGAGGAAGAGCGCGGCGAACTGGCGTGGCCGGTGCTGGCGGCGCAGCGAGTACACCGCGCAGGCGGCGAAGACGACGGTGGTGAGCGCGAGCAGCGGCAGCGACAGCCCGTCCACCCCGACGTGGTAGCCGGCCCCGGCGCCCGGGATCCACGGCCGGTCCACCTCGAACGCGAAACCCTCCCCCGGGTACGCCCACCACAGGCCGAGCACCGCCGCGACCTCGACGCCGGTGACCGCGATCCACACCCACGACACCGCCCGCGCCGGCAGGCCGGGCCAGAGCAGCAGGAGCACGGCCGCCGCCAGCGGCGCGAAGACGATCAGGGACAGCACCGGTCACCTCGCCAGGAGCAGGATCAGCACGGCGGCGCCCAGCACGAGGACCACCTGGACGTAGTACTGGTGGATCAGGCCGGTCTGCGGCCGGCGGGCCAGCGCACCGAGCCGGCGGGCCGCCCGGGCGAGCCGACGCACCAGGGCGTCCACCCCGTGGTCGTCCGCCCGGGCCAGGGCCTCCGCCGCCCGCCGGGTCAGGACCGGCACCGCGGCGACCCCCCGACCGAGGACGGCGTCGTCGAACCGGGCCAGCCCCCGCGCCGCACCGAGGGCCGCGCCCGGCACGGCGTGCACGGCCCGGTCGAGCACCCGGTCGTCGAACCGGGCCAGCCCGCGGGCCAGCGCGAGCGTCGGCCGGACCACCAGCAGCCGGGCCGCCGGGTCGAGCCCCAGCCAGGCCCGGGCCCAGGCCGGGGCCGGCAGCCGGGTCGGCGCGGCGACCGCCAGCGTCACGCCGGCGACCGCGAGCAGGCCGGACAGGGCCAGGTCGGCGCCCCGGACCGGGGGCGCCGCACCGGCTCCGACGGCACCGGCCACCGCCCCCGACAGCGGCGGGAGCACCAGCGCGCCGAGCACGGCCGCGCCCACCGCCAGCGGCACCAGCGGCACCCGCTGACCGGCGGCCACCTCGCGGGTGCCGGCGCGTTCGGTGTCGTACCCGGCCTCGGCGCCGGGCGGGACCGGGCGCAGCACCAGGGCGAGCGCCCGGCCGGCGTAGAGGGCCGCGAGCAGCGCGCCGGCCAGGCCGACCAGGTAGAGCACCGGGGACCGCTCGCGGGCGCCGGCGAGCACCTCGTCCTTGGTGGCCCACAACGCCAGCGGCGGCACACCGGCCAGCGCCAGGGCGCCCACCGCGAACCCGGCCCCCACCAGCGGGTGCCGGCGGCCCGCGCCGCGCAGCGCGGACAGCCGCCGGGTGCCGAGCGCGGTCAGCCACGCCCCGGCGGCGAGGAACAGCAGCGCCTTGGTGGCCGCGTGCCCGATCAGGTGCGCGACGGCGCCGGCCGGGGCGACGGCGGCGCCCAGCACCACGTACCCCAGTTGGGCGCTGGTGGAGGCGGCCAGCAGTTGTTTCAGGTCGCTCTGGGCCAGCGCGACCGCACCGAGCGCCAGGGCGGTCAGCGCGCCGCCCCAGGCGGCCACGTCCACCGCCCAGCCGGTCGCCACGAGCAGCGGGTGCAGGCGGACGAGCAGGTAGCCGCCCATCGCCACCATGGCGGCCGAGTGCAGCAGCGCGCTGACCGGGCTCGGGCCGAGCATGGCCCGGGACAGCCAGAACGAGAACGGCAGTTGGGCCGCCTTGCCGAAGCCGGCGGCCAGCACGCCGGCGACGGCCAGGTCCCGCCAGCCGGTCGGCAGCGCGGCGAGCCCGGTCAGGTCGAGGGTGCCGCCGGCCAGTCCGGCCCCGGCGGCCAGGTAGAGCCCGAGGTCACCGACGCGGGTGGTGAGGAACGCGGTGCCGCCCGCCGCGACCGCGTCGTCGCGTCGCCAGTGGAACGCGATCAGCGCGTACGACATCGCGCCCATGATCTCCCAGCCCAGCAGCAGCACGGGCAGTGTCGTCGCGGTGGCGGTGAGCAGCACCGCGGCGAGGAACACCAGCATCAGCCCGTGGAACCGGGACCGGTCGGAGCGGATCTCGGCGGCGGCGTACGCCAGCACCAGCAGCGCCACGGCGGCCACCGCCGGGACGACGAGCGCGGCGAGCCCGTCGACGGCCAGGCCCCAGCGGGCGCCGGCCAGGAACGGCGCGTCGACGGACGGCCGGGCCGGCGCCACCGCGACGGCCAGCCCGGCCACCAGCGCGGCGACGGTGAGCGCCAGCGCCGGAGCGACCCGCTCCGCCCGCCGCCCGACCAGCAGCAGCGCCCCGCCGGCGAGGGCCGGGAGCACGACCAGGGCCCACAGCGCCGCGCTCATCCCCGCAGCTCCCCCGCCATGTCGGTCATGTCGGCGTCGCTCGACCGGAACAGCAGGGTCACCACGGCGAAGCCCATCGCCATCTCCACGGTCATCGCGGCGATCACCACCAGCACCAGGACCTGCCCGTCGGGCTGCTGCGGGGCGAGGAACCACCAGAGGGCGGCGGCGGCCACGATCACCCCGTTGATCATGAGTTCGAGGCCCATCATCACCATCACGGCGGCCTGCTGGCTCAGCGCGCCGTACAGGCCGACGCTGAACAGCGCGGAGGCGAGCAGCAGGAACATCGGCAGTGTCACGGCCGCTCCGGAGAGTCCGGACGGTCGTACCGGCCGCGGGCGGTGGCGAGCACCAGCGCGGCGACCATGGTGGCGAACAGCACCGCCGAGACCGCCATCATGACCAGCATCTTCGAGCCCATGACCGCCTCGCCCAGGGCCCGGGTCGGGTCGGCGGGCGGCTCGCCGCGGCGGGTGGGCCACGGCACGAGCACGGAGCCGGCGGCCAGCACGACGAAGACCCCGACCGAGACCGCCAGCGCGCCCCGGCGGTTGTGCAGCATCGACATGGGCATCAGGCCGGCCGGGTTCATCATGAACATGACCATGAAGACCGCCATGATCGCCATCTCCATGACCATCATCAGGACGGTCACCACGCCCAGGTAGCCCAGGTCGAGCAGGAGCAGCTCACCACCGACCGCGACGAACGACAGCGCGAGCGCGAACGTCGCCCGGGCCATCGAGTCCACCGTGAACACGGCGACGCCGGACGCCACGGCGACCACCGCCAGCACGACGAAGGCGACGACCGCCACCTCAACCCCTTCCTACCACGATCACCGCCACGACGAGCACCTGCAGCAGCGTGGCGGGCAACGCCACCAGCCAGGCCACGCGCATCAGCCGGTCCGCCCGCAGCACCGGCACCCGGCCGCGCACCGCCACCAGTGCCACCAGCACGGCCAGCGTCTTCAGCAGGCTCCACAGCCACGTCGGCAGCAGCGGCCCCGACCCGCCGCCGAGGAACAGCGCCACCGCCGTCGCCGCGCCCGCCGCCAGCAACGCGTACCGGCCGGCGAGCAGGACCAACCGGTCCACGCCGGACGGCTCGGCCAGCACGCCGCCGGCCACGTCCCGCCCGTCCGGATAGGCGAACGGCCCGGACATGCTGAACGCGAGCACCGCGCCGAGGAGAACCAGGAACGCCACCGGCATCCACACCACGAACCACAGCGCCCGCTGCGCCGCCACCACGTCGGCGATCCGCAGGCTGCCGGCCGCCACCGCCGGGGCGGTCAGCGCGAACATCAGCGGCAGCTCGTAGCCGAGCGCCTGGGCCAGGAACCGGTAACCCCCGACCAGGCCGTGGACGCTGTTGCTCCCCCACCCGGCGAGCCACACCGCCGCCCAGAGCAGCACGTCCATCGCGTTGAACCAGACCACCCCGACCGGCAGGTCGGCCACCACTCGGTCGCCCAACGGCACCACCACGACCATGAGCAGCGCCACCACCAGCGGACCGGCCAGCCCGAGCCGCCACAGCAGCAGATCCGCCGCCACCACGCGTCGCCGTCGCTGCCGCAGCAGCCGGGCGGTCTCCCACAGCGGCCGCCCGGCGCGGTGCGCGAGCGTCGGGCCGCCGGCCGGGTCGAGCAGGCCCGCCAGCACCGCGGCGGCCAGCGCGAGGCCGAGCACCATCCCGGCGGCCGGCACGACGCCCCACCACGGACCGGCGGTCACGATCGGGTCCCCGCGGCCAGCACCCCGTCAGGGTCGGGGTCGAACGAGGCCAGCACCACCCGGGCCGCGGCCAGGTCGAGCCCGACCATGAGCCGGGCCGCCAGCTCCAGCACCGCCGCCGCGTCCGGCGCGGGACCGGGTTCGCCGCCGGCCAGCAGCCGGTCCGTCTCGGCCAGCCGGTGCCGCCACCGGGCGGTCGCGTCGCCGCAGACCGCCGCCGGGGCCGCCACTCCGGCGCGGGCCGCCGCGACCGGCGACAGCACTCCCAGGCCGTCGGTGGCCAGGCGCAACCCGCGGGAGCGCCGGGCCCGCCGGTCCAGCGCGGCGAAGCCGGCGTACGCGGCGGCGAGCGGCACGTGGTCGACGAGCGCGTCACGCAGCCGCCGCGCGTCGGCCGCGCCGGCCGGCCAGCCCGCGACCGCCCAGAGCCGGCCCAGCGAGTCGAGGTGCGCCACGGCCTGCCGGCGCCGGCACAGCCCGGGATGGTCCACGTCCGGGTACGGTCGCACGGCCGACGGGTCGGCCGGGGGCAGCACGCGGGCGTCGGCCGACTGCACCAGGTCGCCCTGCACGGCCACCTCGACGACCAGGCCGGCCGGCCAGTCCGCCAGCACCGGACCGAGCGCCAGGTGCAGCACGTCCAGCTTCAACCCGTCGCGGTCCTCGGCCCGCTCGGCCATCATCAGCCCGCCCGGCATGGACATCCCGTCGTGGTCACCGTGGCCGGGCCGCTCCGACCCGCCACCGTGCCGCCCGTGACCCGCCTGCCGCGCGCCGCTCGCCTCCTGCCCGTGGCGCGTGTGCTCCCGATGCCCCGCGCCCGGCCCGTGTCTTCCCTCCTGGCCGTGCCCTTCCTCCTGGCCGCGCCTTCCCTCCTGGTCGGCCGAGGAGCCGCCCTCCCGCGCACACCCCGGCCCCGGGTCCGGCGGCTTGCCGCCCGCCCCGGTCAACCGGGCGACCGCTGTGCGCAGCGCGGGCGCCGCCCCGGCCGGGTCGGTGATCCGCGCCCGGGCCCGAGGGCCCGGAAGCTGCTCCCACACCCGCTCGATCGCCGCCGCCAGCGCCGGACCCGGGTCGCCGGTGACCACCAGCAGGTCGGCTTCGGCGGGGGAGGCCGCGAGCGGCCACCCGGCCCGGTCGGCGTGCGCCTCCACGGCCAGGCGGGCGCCGGTGGCGCCGGGCACGGCCGCGACCAGCAGGTGCGGCCGGCGGGCCGCCCAGCGGGCCAGCACGTCGTCGATCAGGCCCACCGCAGCGCGCCCTCCCGCCAGGCGTAGACGACACCGACCATCAGCAGGCCGAGGAAGACGAACATCTCCGCCACGGCAGGTGTGCCGATGTCGGCGACCACCACCGCCCACGGGTACATGAACAGCATCTCCACGTCGAAGGCGAGGAAGAGCAGGCTGATCGCGTACCAGCGGACGTGGAACCGGGAGACGGCGTGCTCGTGGGGCGGTAGCCCGGACCGGAACGCGGCGACGGTGGACGGCGCGCCCACCGCCGTCCGCAGGTGGGCCAGGTACAACGTGCCCACTCCGGCGGCGGCCAGACCGAGCATGGCCAGCACCGGCGCGTACCTTCCCATCCGTCCTGTTCCTTCCGAATCGGTGCTTCCACCCTGCCAGCCCGCCGGCGTTCCCGCCCGGTATCGGTCAGTCCGCCGCGGCGCGGGGGTTGGGCAGCGCCGCCGCGGCCCGTTCCTGCCGCAGGTCGTACGCGGGCCGCTCGGATCGGATCCGCGGCATCCGGTCAAAGTTGCGCAGCGGCGGCGGCGAGGACGTCACCCACTCCAGTGCGAGACCGTGGCCCCACGGGTCCGGCTCGCGCACCACAGGACCGAACCGGTAGGAGTGCCAGACGTTCCACAGGAACGGCAGCATCGAGATGCCGAGCACGAACGACCCGACGGTGGACACCGTGTTCAGCGCGGTGAAGCCGTCCAGGGCCAGGTAGTCGGCGTACCGGCGCGGCATGCCCTCGGCGCCGAGCCAGTGCTGCACCAGGAAGGTGGTGTGGAAGCCGATCATGGTCAGCCAGAAGTGGATCCTGCCGAGTCGCTCGTCGAGCATCCGGCCGAACATCTTCGGGAACCAGAAGTAGACGCCGCCGAAGACGGCGAACACGATGGTGCCGAAGAGCACGTAGTGGAAGTGCGCCACCACGAAGTACGAGTCGTGCACATGGAAGTCCAGCGGCGGGCTGGCCAGCAGCACCCCGGTGAGCCCGCCGAGCAGGAACGTGACCAGGAAGCCGAGCGCGAACAGCATCGGCGTCTCGAACGTGATCTGCCCGCGCCACATGGTGCCGATCCAGTTGAAGAACTTGATCCCGGTGGGCACGGCGATCAGGTAGCTCAGGAAGCTGAAGAACGGCAGCAGCACCTGGCCGGTGGCGAACATGTGGTGCGCCCACACGCTCATCGACAACGCCGCGATGCCCAGCGTCGCGCCGATCAGCCCCCGGTAGCCGAAGACCGGCTTGCGGGAGAACACCGGGATGATCTCGGTGATGATGCCGAAGAACGGCAACGCCACGATGTAGACCTCGGGGTGCCCGAAGAACCAGAACAGGTGCTGCCACAGCATCTGCCCGCCGGTGTCGGCGTCGTAGACGTGCGCGCCGAGCTGCCGGTCGGCGAGCGCCGCGAGCAGCGCGGCGGCCAGCAGCGGGAACACCAGGATCACCAGGACCGCGGTGACCAGGATGTTCCAGGTGAGGATCGGCATCCGGAACATGGTCATGCCCGGAGCGCGCAACGTCAGCACCGTGGTGATCAGGTTGACCGCGCCGAGGATCGTCCCGAGCCCGGAGATCACCAGGCCGATCAGCCACAGGTTGGCGCCCGTTCCCGGCGAGTGCGCGGGCCCGGCGAGCGGCTGGTAGGCCGTCCACCCGAAGTCGGCCGCGCCGCCCGGTGTGGCGAACCCGCCCAGCACGAGCAGCCCGCCGAACAGGTACAGCCAGTAGGCGAACGCGTTCAGCCGCGGGAACGCCACGTCGGGCGCGCCGATCTGCAACGGCACCAGGTAGTTCGCGAAGGCGAACACGATCGGGGTGGCGAACAGCAGGAGCATGATCGTGCCGTGCATGGTGAACAGCTGGTTGTACTGCTCGGGCGAGAGGAGCTGCATGCCCGGACGGGCCAGCTCGGCCCGCATGAGCAGTGCCAGCAGCCCGCCCACCAGGAAGAAGCCGAACGCCGTGGTCAGGTAGAGGACGCCGATCTGCTTGGCGTCGGTGGTGCGCAGCAGGCGCGCCAGCGCCGAGCCGCGTACCGGCCGGCGGACCGGGCCCACCACCGCGGGCGGCCCCGGAGCCGTCCAGAGGTCCATCCGCTCCCCCTTCCCTGTGCGCCTGCGATGTCCGGCCGGACCGGGCCGGAAACCTCGACGCGCCGCCTCGTGCAGACGCTGAGGTGTATCGCGGAGAGCGGGCGCCATCCGCCGCCGAGGGGCGGTCGACCCGAGCGGACCCGCGGGCCAGGACGAGCCACTGGCGGAACCGACCAGGCGCGGCGACGTCAGCGGCGGGCCACCGCGCCGTGCACCTCGGCCACCCGGCCGTCGGGGTCCACGACGGGCTCGGCGACGAGTCGCACCGGCCATGCCGCACCGCGTCGACGGACGGAGAACTCCACTTCGGTCGGCTCGGCCCGCTCCACCAGGGCGCGCAGCGCCGCCCGCACCCGGGGCGCGTCCGACGGCGTCGCCCAGCGGTGCAGGGCGCCCAGCGGCAACGGGCCGTCGGCCGGGTCCCGGCCGAGCACCCGGTAGGCACCCGACGACCAGGCGACGGCGTCTCCGCCCAGGTCCCACTCGACCCAGCCGACGTCACCGGCCCGCTCCAGCCGGGCGGACCGGTCCGCGGCCCGCCGCTGCTCGTCGTGGTAGTGCCAGCTGGCGAGCAACCCGTCGCCGAACGGGACGGCGCGGAGGCTGAGCAGCACCCGGGTCGGCCTGGCGCCGCCGGCCCGCCACGCCGGGCCCGGGCCCCAGTGGAACGGACGCCCGTCGTGCAGGGCGCGGGCGCAGCCGGCGACGATGCCGTCGTCGGCCGCCGACGGGTGCAGTTCGAGCAGCCGAAGACCGGTGAGCGCGTCCCGGCCGCGCTCCGCGCCGTCGGTCGCGTCCGGGCTGCACCGGTCGAGGCGGAAGTCGACGACCCTGCCGTCGTCGTCGCGGACCGGGCACCAGAACGCCACCGACCCGGGCAGCGCGTCGAGCACCGCCTCCAACCAGTGGGCGGCCGGCGCGTCCCCGGTTGCCCCGGACAGCGCCGACAAGCGCCGACCGGCGGTCTCGGCCAGAGCGCTCAGATACGCCCGTTCCCCGTCGTCGAGATCCCGATGGGTGTCCCAGCTGATCGCGGCCACCCCGATCGTGTGGCCGGCCCGGCGCAGCGGGAGGCAGACCCGCACGGCTCCGCCGCCGATGAAGTCATAGCCCCGACGGCGGGCCTCGTCCCGGGTCAACCACAGCGGGTCGCCGTCCACGGCCGCGCGCAGCAACGCCATGTTGACCGTGCCGGGCGCGCGTTGCCACAGGCTCGCCACGGATCGAGGCAGCCCGTACGAGCCGACCAGCCGGACCGCGCCGTCCGGTTCGAGCAGACCGAGCAGCGTCGAGTCGGCACCCAGGTGGCGTACGGCCTCCGCCAGCATCTCGGCCAGCGCGTTCGCGTCGCGGGCGGTCGCCATGGCGGCTCGGGCCAGATGGTAGCGACCGGCGGCCTCGGCGGTCAGGGGCACCGGCCTGCCGGCGGCCGGCTCCGGCGGGGGCGCAAGCGGGCGCAGGTAGCGCTCCGGCCGGAACGCCTCCGGCGGGGGCGGCGGGGCCACGGGCGGCGGGGCGACGGCGCCGAGCAGGCCGGCCGCCACGTCCACCAGCCGGATGTTGCTGTGCTGCGAGATCCGCCTCAGCTGCGTGAACGCCTCCTCCGGCGAGCAGCCCTGCCGAGCGATCAGCAGGCCGGTGGCCTGTTCCACCACCGCGTGCGCCCGCCGCTCCCGGCGCAGCGCGTCCAGTTCGCGTTGCAGGCGCTGCACGGTCGCCACCAGGGGCGGTGCCGGGGCAGCCGCGGCCCGCCGTCGCGTCATACGTTCTCCCCGCCGTGGGTCCGTCGTCGCGACTCGACCCTATCTCCGCGGGTGCCCGCCGGCACGGCGGCGACATCCGGTCCGCCTCGGCGGCCCCCGGCCCGACCCGGGACTCGCGGGTGCCGGTGCCCCGGACCGGGAGGCAGGGAACCAGTCGGGTCAGGCCCGCCCGCCGCAGCAGGCTCATCCCGTTCGGCGGCAGGTTGACCAGCGTCAGCCGGGCCCGCACGTGGGCGCAGGCCCGGCGCAGGTCCAGGACCGTCCGGGCCAGGCGGGGCGACTCGACCGACGCCCGCCGCAGGTCCACCACCAGCGCGCGGGGCCGTTCGGTCAGCGCCATCCGGGTGAGCCGGTCGCGCAGCAGGTCCACGCCGTCGTCGTCGAGGACCCCCGTCACGGACGCCACGGTGGTGGTGCCGGCGCGGCGGAACACCACGCGGACCCGACCGGCGTCGGCGGGCTCCTCGGCGGTCATCTCCCGCCGCAGCAGCCCGATCGCCCGGCGCAGCAGGCGCGACACGTGCATCTGCGAGATGCCGAGCAGATCGCCGATCTGCTCCTGGGTCTGGTTGCCGTGGAAGTAGCGGATCACCACGCCCCGCTCCCGCTCCGGCAGGTGACGCAGCGCCGCCAGCAGGTCGAGCCGGTCGCAGAGGCCCTCCACCCGGGAGTCCCGCTCGGCCAGCAGGTCCTCCCGCTCCCCCGCCTCGTCGTCCCCACCGGCCGGCCGGTGCAGCGACACGTTGCGATACGCCCGCCCGGCGGCCAACGCCTCCACCACCACGTCGACCGGTACGCCCAGGTGTCCGGCGACCTCCTCGGCCCGCGGCACGCGCTGCGACCGGCGGGTCAGTTCGGCCTCGGCCGCGTGCACCAGCAGGTACCGCTCCTGCAGGCCGCGGGGGACCCGGACCCCCCAGCCGTGGTCCCGGAAGTGGCGCTTCAACTCGCCCAGGATGGTCGGGGTGGCATAGCCCGCGAACGGCACCCCGCGCCGCGGGTCGTACGCGTCGACCGCCTTGAGCAGGCCGTAGCAGGCAACCTGAACGAGGTCGTCGAGCGGCTCGCCCCGGTGGGCGAACCGCCGGGCCAGCGCCACGGCGAGCGGGCGGTGCACCTCGACCAGGCGCTCGCGGGCGCGCCGGGCGGTCGGGCCGACGGCGTCGTGCAGCAGGGCGAACAGTTCGTCGACGCCGGCGTCGGGGCGCAGCACGGACATGGTCATGGGAGTCCTCCACGGAAGGCGGCGGATCAGCGGTCACGGGGGGCCGGCCACTGCAGCGTCGTGACACGCGTGCGGGCAGGGACGAGCCCCGGAGGTGCGCGCTGAGCCGTCAGGGTGGACGTGGTCGTCCTGGTGCCGTTCGTCGACACCGCGGCTGCGAAGCGCGAGCTACCTCGATCGCTTTCCGGGGAGGTCGCCGGCAAACGCCGGCGGGTCGACCGTTACCGCTTCGAGATCTCGTGGTGTCCGGCGGCATACCAGCGGCGGCCCGGCATCGCGGTGGCGCCGTGCACCACGACGCTGAGCGTGACGACGAGGCTGCCGGCGGTCCAGAGCAGCGGATCCCGCGCGCCCTCGTCGGCACTGAAAGCCAGGTAGAACAGCGCGGACACGCCGATCGGGCCGAACCAGCCGAGGAAGACCAGCTCCCGCCAGGGCAGCCCGAGCGGCTTCCGGAGCGCCAGCACCACCGGCAGCCGCCGCAGCAGCAGGACCGCGACGGCGAACAGCGGCAGCCGCCAGCCGGCGTCGAGCCAGCCGCGCCACGGCAGTTCGACGCCGAGCAGGAAGAACAGTGGCAGCACCAGGTATCGGGTGAGCGAGTCGTCCAGCTTCTGCTCGGCGATGCGGGGCTGGTCGCCGACGACCCAGTTGTAGGCCAGCCCGGTGACGAACGCGGCGAGGATGCCGTCGGTGTCGAGCACCCGCGCGACCCCGAGCGCGGCGATGCCGAGCAGCACCGCGAAGACGAGCAGCGAGCCCTGGTCGAGGGTCTCCCGGCGGCTCGCCGCGCGGACGGCGTGTCCGGCCAGCCAACCGAGCAGCACGCCGACGATCACCGCGCCGAGCACGCCCCACACCGCCGCGGTCACCTGGTCGGCCCACGGCTGCGCGCCGATGCCGGCCAGGGCGAGCACGACGAGAGGAAACGCGAGCCCGTCGTTGCCGCCGGACTCGCCGCTGATCACCTGCCGGAGCCGGGCGGGCAGTTGCCGTTCGGCCGGGCCGCCGGAGACGATGCTGGAGGCCAGGACCGGGTCGGTGGGGGTCAGGCAGCTGCCGAGCAGCGCGGCCAGGCCCAGCGGCATGCCGAGCACGAACCAGGACAGGCCGGTGCTGAGCAGCGCCATTCCGAGCATGCCGGCGGAGAGCAGCACGAGCACCGGGCGCAGCACGGCTCGGTAGCCGGCGAGCGGGAAGCGCAGCGCGACCGCCATCAGCGACACCGCCAGCAGGGCCCGGCTCACCTCACGGTTCAGCTCGGCGCCGAGCCGGTCACCGACGTCGACCAGACCGAGCACCGGGCCCGCCAGTGCCCCCAGGGCGAGCGCCAGCAGCGGCTCGGACAGCACGGTCCGGCGGATGGCGCTCGACCAGAAGGCGAGCAGGACACCGAGACCCCCGACGAGGGCGTACGCGAGCAGCAGCGGATTCATGCCCGCCCGCTACCCGTCGCGGCATCGCCCACTCGGCCGTCTCGCCGCCTCACGTGCGCCGGGCGCGGGCGGTGGCCCGGGCGTTGGCCTTCTCGATCGCCTCGACCAGCTCACCCTTGTTCATGTTCTCCGGGTCGTCGATGCCGACCCTGCGGGCCACGTCGTCCAGGTGCCCCTTGCCGGCGTTGGCGTCCACCCCTTGGGCGGTGGGCCGGTCGCGGTCGCGCGAGGCCGGGGTGCCCTGGGCCGCCTGCGGGTCGGAGGGACCCTTGTGTTCCTTGGGTTCCCAGTGGTCGCCGACCTTCTCGTGGGTGTGCTTCAACGACGCGTAGGCGGCACGGTGCGCCCGCTCGCCGTCGCCGTAGCTCTCCTCGGCCGACTCCAGCGTCTTCTTGTACGTGCGAACCGCCTTGTCGTCCGAGCGCGCGATGGTCGACGGGACGTCGTCGCGCATCTCCTCGGCCTGTTCGTGCTTGTCCGGCATGTCGCTGCCTCCTGCTCCGGTGTCACCTGTCCAGTTCGTCGCGGGCGGCGTCGACGCCGGCGGGCAGCACCCGACCGGCGGTCTCGGTGACCATGTCGCGCACGTCGTCCGCGAGCCGCGCCGAGGGACCTCCGGCCGCCCGGAGCTGCGCCAGCCCCGCCCGCCCCAGCACCACGGCGGCGACGAGGTAGCCGGCGGTGAGACCGGCGGCGGCAAGCCGGCGCGGGAGCATCGTCTCCAGCACGCGCAGCACCGTGGTCGACGCCGCGCCGGCGCCGAGCACCAGACAGCCACCGGCGGCAGCCAGCAGGACGACGCCCACACCCGCCGGTCGGGCCGCCTCGCCCACCTGCGCGCGTACGGCTCGCACCTCCTCGCGGACGACGTCGGCCACGTCCTCGGCGAGTCGCTCGGTCGGGCTCCGCCGTCCGTCCCCTCCGACGGTCCCCTCGCTCATCGCACCTCCCACTGCGCCGCCGCGTGCCCCGCCGCGTACCCGCGGAGACGCGCCGCACACCGCGATGCCGCAGCTTCCAGTCGGTGGGTGCGACGGCAAAGGTGGGACTCCGCCGCGCCGGATGCCCGAGACTGGCCGGATGAGCAGCCCGCCGCGCCTCCGCCGGTCCCGGTGGCTGATCCCGGTGGCGCCGGGCAGTCGGGTCACCCGCCTGGAGCTGTTCTACGACCTGATCTTCGTCTTCGCGTTCCTCAACGTCACCGGACTCGTCGCCCGCGATCTGGCGGCCTCCCAGGTGGCGGCCGGCATGGTGGTGGTGGCGCTGCTGTGGTGGTGCTGGACCGGCTTCGTCGCGCTCGGCAACGTGGTCCGCGCCGACCACGGCGTCCTGCCGGTCCTCGGCTTCGGGATCATGGCCGCGGTGTTCGTGCTCGCGATCGCGATCCCCCAGGCCTTCGTCGACCAGCCCGACGACCTGCCCGGCCCGCTGGTGTTCGCCACCTCCTACCTGATCGTGCGAGCCCTGACCTCGGCCGGGTTCCTGTTCGTGCTCACCCGCGCCGGGCACACCCGCGTGCAACTCGCCGCCGTCACCGTCCCGCCGGTGCTGGCCGCCGTCCTGATCGGGCTGTCGGTCGCCGCGCCCCGGTGGGTGGCCGCCGACGCGGTCCTGGAGACCCGCCTGGTCCTGTGGACCGCAGCCCTGCTCGTCGAGTACTCGGTGGGGCTCTTCCTGCCCTACGCGCACTGGTCGCTGCCGTCGGCCGGGCACTGGGCCGAGCGGCACGGCCTGATCGTGCTCGTCGCCCTCGGCGAGGTGGTGATCTCGCTGGGCATCGGACCGGGCCGGTTCGACCGGTTGGCGCTGACCACCCGGGTCATCACCGCGTCCGTGCTGGGCATCGCGCTGGTCGCCGCGCTGTGGTGGCTGCACTTCGACAGCCTGGCCGCCGGTGTGGAGCAGATCCTGCACGGCGTGCGGGATCGCGTCCGGGTGCCGCTGGCCCGCGACGTCTACACCTACCTCCACCTGCTCACGATCCTCGGCGTGGTGACCACCGCCCTGGGCCTCAAGCTGCTGCTGGAAGCCGTCGCCATGCGGCACTCCCCGCTGTCCGGTCCGGTCAGCGCGGTCCTGCACGGTGGAGTCGTGATCTACCTGGTGAGTCAGGCGGCGATCGCCCGGCGCGCCTTTCGTCGGACGAGCCGCTCCACCCTCGTCGCCGCCGTGCTGATCGCCGCGCTGACGGTGCCCGGCGCGCACGTCGCGCCGCTGGCCGCCTTGACGACGCTCGTCGTGGCCTGTGGTGTGCTCGCGGTGTTCCAACGGATGACCGGCGAGCGCAGACGGATCAAGGCATCGCTGCGTCGCGAGGAGCACGCCGTCGAGGAGGCGGTCAGCGCATGGCGGAAGGAGTATCTGTGAGGCGCTCGCACTGCGGAACCGCTCTCCGGTAGTCCCATCGCACCTCGCTCGTGGCACCTACCTCGTGTCCACTCGTGCCGGGAGCGTCCGCGTGCCTGTTCGCCGGACGTCGCGCGTGTCGCGAGCGGCCGTTCCCGGGTCCGGGCGCGGGTAGGCTACGGCAGGGTGAGCGACGATCCCGGCCGGCGACGACGTGAGGACGACGCCCGCCTCAACGGCCTCGCCCACCGGCTGGACAAGCCGATGGGCGTCCTGGGGCTGCTCTTCCTGTTGCTCGTCCTGGCCCAGGCGTTCGTCCACGACGAGCCGCTCAGCACGGTGCTCACCGTCACCAGTTGGATCCTGTGGGCCGTTTTCGTCGCCGAGTTCACGCTCCGCGCCTGGACCGCCCGCCACCGCGCCGGCGAGTTCTGGAAGCACAACTGGTGGCAGCTGATCTTCCTGGCCGTGCCCTTCCTGCGGTTCCTGCGGGCGGCGAGCTCGCTGCGGGCGGCCCGGGGCGGCGGCGTGGTCGCCGCCGCGATCCGCGGGTCCCGGTCCGCCGGCCGGCTGCTCACCGACCGGCTGGCCTGGCTCGCCGTGGTGACCATGGCCGTGATCCTCGCGGCCGGGCAACTGCTCGTGGTCACCGGCTCCTACCGCAATCTTCCCCGTGCCCTGCACGACGCGGCCTACGCCACCATCACCGGTGAGCCGCTGCGCGTGAACGACACGTTCGCGCAGATCCTGGAACTGGTGCTGGCCGCGTACTCGGTGGCGGTGTTCGGCACCCTGGCCGGCGCGCTCGGCGCGTTCTTCCTCAGCCGCGAGCGGGCCGAGGAGCAACGCCGCCAACCGGAGGAGTGAGGGCCGACCCGTCAGTCGAGGTGGTCGTCGTGGGGTCGCAGGCCGAGCATGACGCGGAGCAGGAGCAGCGGCGTGGCGGATCCCCCAGCCGGTGAACATCTCCGGACCGAGCAGGTGGTCGGCGACGTCCCGGGCCCGGTCGTCATCGACGATGCCGCTCCACGAGGGCGTCCATGCCGCCACAGCAAGAGGGGCCGTTCCTTGTGGACGAAAAATGTCCGACAGTTGCCCGCCCGAGCGTTCAGTACACCCAGACCTGGGTCTTCTTCGGGAGCACGTCCTGGGCCCACAGCCAGTCCATCGCCGGCAGCGTCACCCGCACGCAGCCGTGCGACGCCGGATACGGCGGGACGCTGGTGTAACCGTGGATGGCGATCCCCTGCTCCTGGAAGTACTTCGGCCGGTACAGCCGGCCGAGCGGGCCGTCGCGCCAGCCGTCGACCTGCCAGTCGATGGTCCACCGGCCGCGCGGGGTGTCGGCCAGGTAGGTCTCGCCCTGGTACGTGTAGTGCTCGAACGTGCCGGTCGAGGTGTTGAAGATCCGGCTCACCTCGCCGTCGTCGACGATCATCAGCAGCTGCCGGTCCAGGTCCACCTCGGCGAGATGGCCGTCGGTGCTGCGGGCGTCCGGGCGCTTCCCGCCGTCGAGCGCGGCCCGGGTCTTCGCGCCGACGATCCCGTCCGGGCGCAGGCCGGCGGCCTTCTGCAGCGCGTAGACCGCCTGCTCGGTGAGCAGGCCGTACGTGCCGTCGGACTCGCCGACCCAGTATCCGAGCCGGTCCAGCCGCTCCTGCAGTGCCCGGACCGCGTCGCCGGTGTCGCCACGACGTAGGGCCTCCCGCGCCCCGCCGTCGGGCGTGCCCGACGGCGACGGACTCGACGGCGAAGGCGACGCCGTGGTCGAGGCGGGCGTGGGCGTCGCACCGGTCGTCGGGGCGGTCGGCGGGGCCGGTGGCGGTGTCGACGTCGCCGGCCGGCTCGGACCGGACGAGGCCGGCTCCGGATCCTGCTCGGCGCCGCAGCCGGCCGCGAGCACCAGCAGGGCGGCGGTGACGGCTGCCGTGACGTGTCGGTTCCTCATGATCAGCGTGCCGGGTTCCGGCCCACTCCTCTCGTGCGTCCGGTCGGGATCCCCCTCCAGGTAAACAGACCCGCCGGCAGGTATGCAAAAGGCGCGTACCGGGGACTACGGGGGAATGAGCGGCACTCCGCGTACCCTCCGGTCCCGCCTGGCGGCGGCGTGGTCGGGGTTCTGGCTGGTGCCGGCGGCGTTCGCCGCCGGAGCCGTGCTGCTGGCCCTCGGCCTGTCGGTGGCCGAACTGCGGCTGGGCCTGCCGACCGGCGGGTTCCTGCCCAGCAGCGTGGCCGGCGCCCGGTCGCTGCTGTCGTCGATCATCACCGCGATGATCTCGTTCACCGCGCTGGTCTTCTCCATCACCGTGGTGGCCGTCCAGCTCGCCAGCAGCCAGTACTCCCCCCGTGTGCTGCGGACCTTCCTGCAGGACCGGATCACGCAGGCAGCTCTCGGCACCTTCCTGGCGACCGCGCTGTTCGCCATGGTGGTGCTGGCGGCACTGCCGGCCGGCTCCGACGCCCGGCTGCCGGAACTCTCGCTCGCCGTGACGATGACCCTCGTGCTCGCCAGCAGCGGGTTGTTCGTCTACTACCTGCACCACGTCACCACCGTCATGCGGGTCTCACACATCATCGCCGCGGTCGGCGCCCAGACCCGCCGGGTGATCGAGGAGCAGTATCCGGTCGGCCCGGCCGCCGGGCCCGTCGCGCCGCTGACCCCGCCGGTGCAGGTGATCACCGCGGCGCAGCCCGGCATGATCCAGCACGTCGACCTCGGCCGGCTCGCCGCGCTGGCCCGCGAACACGACTGCGCCCTGTCGGTCCTGCCCGCGCCGGGCGACTTCGTGGTGGCCGGGCAACCGCTGATCGCGGTCCATCCGATGCCCGGCGGACCGCTCCCGGCGACCGTGCCGGAGGCGCGGGCGTGCGTCGCGGTGAGCCTCGGCGTGGAACGGACCCTGGGTCAGGACGTCGGGTTCGGGTTCCGGCAGCTGACCGACATCGCCGAGCGGGCCCTGTCACCCGGGATCAACGACACCACCACCGCGGTCCGCAGCGTCCAGGAGATGCACGACCTGCTGCGTCGTCTGGCCGGCCGCCCGGGTCACCGGCTTCTCGTCGACGACCCTGACGGCACACCACGGGTACGGGCGCGGGCGCAGGACTTCGACGGTTTCCTCGCGGTCGCGGTCGACGACGTCCGGCGGGCGGGACGCGACCAGCCGCGGATCACCCGCCTCCTGGACGATGTGCTGGCCGACCTGCGTTCCGTGGCGCTGCCGGAACACCTGCCCGACATCGCCGGCAGGACCGAGAGCAGGCAGGCATGAGTCGACGGTGACGGGGGAAGCGGCCGGCACAGGCCGGCGCCACACGGCGTGGCGGAGGGGAGTGCCATGACCGCGTCCAGCGAACCGGCCCGCGGGGCCGGCGCCTCGACCCGCTCCCGCCGGGCCCGAGCCGGTACGGCGGCCAAGACCAGCACGGCCGCCGCGCTCGCGCTCGTGTTCGGCGTGTCCGCGCTGTTCAGCGTGCTCACCGCCATCCTCGCCTGGATCGGCGTGGTCCTCGCCATCGTCGGCATCGTCCTGGGCATCGTCGGCCTCAAGATGGCCGCCCGGCCGGGAGTCACCGGCCGCGGCGTGGCGATCGGCGGGCTCGTGCTCAGTGTGATCGCCCTGCTGCTCGGGCTGGCGCTCGGCGCGGGCATCACCACGTTCCTCAACAACGAGGGCGCGGTGGAGCGGCTCCAGCAGCAGGTCGACGACCTGCGTGACCGACTCGACAACTGACCGTCAGTTCCAGCCGGTCACCTTCTCGGCGGCGAGCGCCCGACCGCCCTCGAAGTCCCGGTACGCGCCGGCGGGCCCGAGCCGGTAGCGGTCGGACAGGTCGCGGTAGGAGAAATCGACGACGGTGCCGCTCACGGTCACCAGTTGCGGCGGTTCCGCGCTGACCGGATCGACGGACAGCACGAGCAGCGTCCCGTCGGTGAAGTCGACGTCGCGCACCACGAAGGCGGTGCCGGTGATGACGCGATCGACCGTTGCCGTCACGGTGAGACGCGCGCCCACCTCGGCTCGGGCGACCGTGCCCAGCCGGACCGTGGGGGTCGGCTCCGGTGACGGCCGCGGGTGCTCCGGTTCGCCGGCGCAGCCGGTGGCGAGCAGGACCGCCGTCGACAGGGCCGCCAACTGCCTCCGCCGTCGCGGCTGGGTCGGGCTCACCCCTCGGTCCAGGGGACCGTGGGTTGCAGTACGGCCTCCTCCAGTGCCGCGGTCCGCCACCGGGTCACCTCCTGGTAGTCAGGGTCGGCGACCATCCGGCTGAACGCCGCCCGGCTCGGATAGCGCACCAGCAGCACCGCGTCCCACGCCTGCCCCTCCTCCGCCACCAGCGCCGGCCCGCCGTCGCCGGCGTAGAGCACCTCGCCGCCGTAGCGGGGCAGGAACGTCTCCCACAGGGCGGCGCCGTACCGCTCGTAGGACTCCCGCCCGCCCTCGGCGAAGCGCAGCAGGTTGAGCATGACCACCGGAGCGTCGGGATCGGCGGCGAGGAACGCCTTCAGGTCCCGACCGACGGGATCGACTGCCATGATCCGTTTCTCCTGTCCCGCCTGCGGCGTCACACCACGTACACCCGGACGTTGACATCCTGCACCCCGGACACGGCCCAGGCGAGTGCGCGCGCACGGGCCAGCGCTTCGGCCGAACCGACCCGTCCCTCCAGGATGACCACCCGGTTCTGCGCCTCCACGCAGATGCGCTCGTGGCGCAGCAGCGGGTCACGATTCATCTGCTCGACCACCTGGCAGGCCAACCGGGTGTCGTTCGCCGCCGGGCCGTCGTGGAACGCCGACGGCAGTCCCTCCGGGAAGAACCACGGGTAGGTCATGACGCGTCTCCTCACCTCTCGATAGGCGTTCTTCACGCCCTACCCCGAGTGTTCAACCGGCAATACGACAGGTCCATGACGATCCGCACCCGCCTTCGTGACACCTGGCGGTCTGACCGTCCGACCCGCACGGGCGGCTGTTTTTCCTGCTGGAGAGCCGGGTAGGAGGCCGAACTGTCACCGCGTTCGGAGCGGGACGGCCGGCGCGACCACGGAAGGAGGTCCGCGATGCGGGTGTTGGCGGGACGCTACCGCCTGGAGCGACAGGTCGGCCGGGGCGGCTCGGCCGTCGTCTGGCAGGCGGTCGACCAGTTGCTCGACCGGACGGTCGCGGTCAAACTGCTCGCCCCCGGCCCGGCGGAGGACCCCCGATGGCGTGGGGCGGTGCGGAACGAGGCGCGAGCCGCCGCGCGGCTGGAGCACCCGAACGTCGCGGCGGTCTACGACTACGGTGAGGCCCGGCTGTCAGGGCTGCGCCGGGTGCCGTTCCTGGTGCTGCAGTACGTCGACGGCGAGACGCTCGCCGACCGGCTGCGCCGGACCGGTCCGCCCGGATGGCCCGACGGCGGACGAATCTGCGCGGAGGTCGCGGCCGGGCTCGCCGCGATCCACCAGGCGGGGTTGGTCCATCGCGACGTCAAGCCGGGCAACGTGCTGCTCGCGCCCGAGGCAGCGAAGCTGGTCGACCTCGGTGTGGCGCTCGCCGTCGGCTCCGCCACGGTCGACGGCCGCGGTGAGATCCGCGGCACGCCCTCCTACATGGCACCGGAGCAGCTACGCGGCGAGCCGGCCGTGCCCGCGTGCGACGTCTACGCCCTCGGCCTCCTGCTCACCGAATGCCTCACCGGACGACGTCCCGCTCTGCCGGACCGGCACGGCCGCGACGAGCACGAGGCGACGCTCCGGATCGACGGTGTGCCCGAGGCCGTCGACGATCTGCGTCGTCGCTGCCTCGTACCCGATCCCCGCGAGCGGCCGGACGCGGACACCGTGGCGCGGTCGCTCGCCATCGCCGGCGCCCCCGACGCGGTGCGGGTGCGGCCGGCCGCCGGTGCGCGCCCGGACCCCCGGCCCACGACTCCCGAGTCGCCGGGGAGGCGCCGGCGGACGAGGCTGCGACGCGCGGCGCTGGCCGGCGGCCTCCCGGCGGTCCTGGCGGGCGCGGCACTCGTCGCCCAGCTTCCCGGCTCCGGTTCGATGCAGGACGCCTACGGCGCGCCCGAGACGACGCCGAGCGCGGCCTTCGGTTGCACCGTCACCTACTCCGCCGAACGTGCCGGCGGCACGTTCGGCGCGGAACTCACCGTGGAGGTGACCGGGGGGCAGCCGACCGGACGGCCGGTGCTGCTCTTCCGACTCTCGCCCGGCCAACGCCTGGGCGCGCCGATGGACCGGTGGCAGTCGGGGCGGCTGGTGCGGCTCCCCCTCCCGTCGGACGCCTCGTCACCGGTCCGGGTGCCGCTGCGCGGCACCTACACCGAGCCGACCCGGTCCGGGCCGGACGGCTTCACGCTCGCCGGCGTGCCCTGCCGCCGGTCGGCCGCGCTGGTCACCATCGCGGGCGGCGACAAGCCGCGGTCGGGCGCGCCGACCACGGCCGCACCGCGTACAACTGCCGGCGAGCCGGCGGCGCCAGGCACCACCGGGCGCGTGACGCCGCCGCCGCGGCCCGCGGTGGACGAGACTCCGGCGAGCCCGCCGCCCTCGACCGGGAAGCCCATCGCAGGCAACACACCGTCGGCGCCGTCGTCGCCGTCGGCCACCACCTCCGGGCCGACGACCAACCCGACCGGATCCGCCGACTCGACCACGAGCCCGTCCGCCTCCGCCCCGGCGCCGCCCGGCCCGGATGCTTCCGCCCCTCCGGCCGCTCCGACCTCGGCGGCCCCGACCGCCGCCCCCGCCCCGACCTCGGCCGCCCCGACCGGCACGGATGTCCCGGTCTGACCTGCCGTCCTCGGCGGACCGGCCGGAGCGTCACCGACCCCGACCGACGTCGGCATCGTCATCCGGCAGTCGTTCGATCAGCAGCAGCGCGAGATCGTCGCGGGGCTCACCACCGACGTGCGTGCGCACCGCGCGCCAGATCGCGTCGAGCGCCTTCGGCAGGGAGGAGGCGGACAGCGGACGGTCGAGCAGCCCCAGCGGGAAGAACCGGCCGGCCTCGTCGCGCGCCTCGATCAGCCCGTCGGTGTAGAGCAGCAGGCGGTCGCCGGTCGCCCAGCTGTGGTGCGCCGGCGGGGTACGTCGGCCCCCCAGCCCCAGCGGCCGGTCCGGCTCGTTCTCGTGGAGCGGAACGGGGGTACGCCCGGGGTGGTGCCGCAGCGGCACGGGATGCCCGCAGCTCATCACCCACAGGTCCGGCCCACGGACCTCCAGCAGCACGGCCGTGACGAAGGTGACCCCGTAGGCGGGCCGCGGTTCCCGGGCGACCAGGGCGTCGAGATCCGTGGCGACCTCCTCCAGCCGGTCACGCACGATCGCGGACTGCCGGAAGGCGCCGATCACCGCCGAGGCGAGCTGCACCGCCGGTAGTCCCTTGCCGCACACGTCGCCGATGATGACGCGCACCCGGTCCGGTCCCGGCACGACCTCGTAGAGGTCGCCGCCCACCCCCGCACCCCGCTGCGCGGAGACGTACCGGGCGCCCAGCGCGACGTCGCCGATCCTGGGTGGGACCTCCCGCAGGATGGCCTTCTGGGTGACCCGCACGATCTCGCTCATCCGCCGGATCCGCTCCTCGCGCAGTGTGCGGGCCCGGGCCACGTACAGTGCCGCGACGCTGACCGCGATGACCACCGCGACCCGCAGGACGTGGTCGAGGCTGCCCAGGGTCTGGCTCGGCAGGCCGGCCAGGACGGCGGCGGCCGTCGCCGCGGCGGACGCGACGGCGGTCCGTCTCGGCGTGTCCACGGCGGCGGCCAGCAGCGGGGCCAGGGCCAGGAAACCGATGAGTACGGCGTGTGCGGCGGCCGCCACGTCGACCAGCAGCACGACGGCGATGAGCGCCAACGCCGCGGGCAGTCCGAGCCACGACCGGTGACCGGAGTCGGCGGAACGCCCCGGCTCAGTCATCGACGGCGAGCCGATCAGGCACCCCGGCGGCGGAGGACCCCGATTCCAACCTCGCCCGCAGCGCGGCGATCTCGTCCCGCAGCGCGGCGACGTCGGCGGCCGTGGCCGGCTCCGGTCGGTTCCGGTCGGCGACCCGCTCGACGATCCAGGTCGCGAGCGACCCGGTCACGAAACCGATCAGACCGATCCCGCCGACCATGAGGCCGAGCGCGACCAGCCGTCCCGCCGTGGTCACCGGGAAGAGATCGCCGTACCCGACCGTCGTGATCGTCACCGCGGCCCACCAGAGGGCGTCGGTGAACGAGGTGATCGAGGCGTCCGGCGCCGCCCGTTCCGCGTCGAGCACCGCCAGCGCCGACACGACCACCAGCAGCACGGTCGTGGCGCTGACGTACAGGGCGAGGCGGCCACGGGCCCAGTCGGTGGTGCGCCGGGTCAGGTTCAGCACGACGGTGACCAGCCGGAGGGCCCGCAGCGGACGCAGGAACGGCAGCACCAGCACGGTCAGGTCGAACAGGTGGGTACGCAGGAACCGCAGCCGGTCACCGGCGAGCGCGAACCGCACCAGCAGGTCGACCCAGAAGAGCAGCCAGATGGTCAGACCGGTGGCCTCGCAGGCGACCACCCACCGGCGGGAGAGCTGCGGCACGAGGATGGGCCACGCGTACGCCACCAGGAAGACCACGGACAGCAGGGTCAGCGGGGCGGCGCTGAGCTGCTCCCAGCGCCCGATCGCGCGCCGTCGGAATCCGTCCCGCTGGTCGAGGACCACCCCCGCCACCTTTCCTGTATCCATGCAACCATTGTGCGGTGGAACTCTACGTGCCGCCCGAGGCGCCGGTGACCGACCCCGAGTCGGCCCTCGTCGCCCGACTCGCCGCGCTGAGCCGGGTGATGGTGGGCTTCACCGCGCGGACGCTCGCCGGCCTCGACACGGAGCTGACCCTCTCCCAGTACCGCACGCTGGTGCTGCTCGCCGCACGCGGACCGCTGCGGACGGTGGACCTCGCCACCGTCCTCGGGGTCCACCCGTCGACCGCGACCCGCGCCTGCGACCGGCTGGTCCGGCGCGACCTGGTGGCCCGGCGGCAGGGCACCACCGACCGGCGGGTGGCCTGGCTGACCCTCACCGAGGCCGGACGCGACCTGGTCGGGCAGGTGGTCCGGGGACGGACCGAGCGGATCCGCGACCTCGTCCGCGCCGCGGGCGTGGCCTCCTCCGCGGACGCGGCGAGCCTCGTCACCGCCCTGGTGGCGGCTGCCGGCGAGCCCACCGAGGACCAGTGGTGGCGGGAGTGGGCCGGCAGCGTCGGTCGCGAGCCCGGTGTCTGAGCGTCCACCCGGTCACGGAGCGCCTCCAGGCTCCCGCACCCCCCGGGCTGGATGATCATCGGAGCACCGACGTCCGGTCGGCCCACCCACCGTCACGTCCACCGAATCCCAGGAGTTGTCGTGCGAGCCCGAGACCTGGCCGTTCCCTTCCCGACCATCACCGTCGCCACCTCGGTCCTGGAGGCCGCCCGCCTCCTGGCCGGACACAACCTGCCCGGCCTGATCGTGGTCGACGCCGCCGGGCGTCCGGTGACCGTCCTGCCCGGCACGCAGGTGCTGCGACTGGTGATCCCCGGCTACTGCCGGGAGGACCCGACCCTGGCCCGCATGATCGACGAGCCGGCCGCCGACATGTTCCTGCGGGGAGCCGAGGGCCGGTCGGTCGCGGACCTGCTGCCACCGGAACGGCTGGCGCCACCTGTCGTCGGCCCGGAGGCCACCGTCCTGGAGGTGGCCGCGGTGATGGCCCAGAAGCGCAGCCCCCTGGTCGCGGTGGCACCGCCCCGCGAGCCGATGATCGGCGGCATCACACTCGACGCCCTGCTCGACCGGATGCTCGCCGCATGACCGCGACTGCCTGGACGGCGGTGGCCGTCTTCACCGTCGCGTACGTGCTGATCGCCACCGAGAAGATCCACCGGGTGGCCGCGGCGCTGGGCGGGGCGGCGGTGATGTTCCTGATCGGCGCGACCGACACCGCGCACGCGTTCTTCTCCGAGGACGCCGGCGTCGACTGGAACGTGATCTTCCTGCTGATCGGCATGATGCTCATCGTCGCCGTCCTGAAACGCACCGGCGGGTTCGAGTACGTGGCGGTGTGGGCGTCGAAGCGGGCCCGAGGCCGCCCGTACCGGGTGCTGGTGATCCTGGTGGTGATCACGGCGGTGGCGTCGGCGGCGCTGGACAACGTCACCACCGTCCTGCTGATCGCGCCGGTGACGTTCCTGGTCTGCGAGCGCCTCGGCGTGCCGGCCGTGCCGTTCCTCATCGCCGAGGCGATGGCCTCGAACATCGGCGGCACGTCGACGCTGGTCGGCGACCCGCCGAACATCATCATCGGCAGCCGGGGCGGCCTGAGCTACAACGACTTCCTCATCCACCTGGCCCCGTTCGTGGCCCTGCTGATGGTGGTGTTCCTGGGCCTGTGCCGGGTGCTGTTCCGCGACGCGTTCCGGTACGACCCGGAGCGGGCCGCCCAGATCGCCGCCCTGCACGAGGGCGATGCCATCCGGGACCGGCGGCTGCTCGTCCTCGGCCTGGCCGTGCTCGGCGCGGTCACCGCCGCGTTCGTGCTGCACACCACCCTGCACCTGGAGCCGGCGGTGGTGGCGCTGCTCGGCGGCCTGCTGCTGCTCGCGCTCTCCCGCCTCGACGCCGGCGAGATCAGCCGTGACGTCGAATGGCCCACGCTGGTCTTCTTCGCCGGTCTGTTCATCATGGTGGGGGCGCTGGTGAACACCGGCGTGGTCGAGCAGATCTCCCGCGCCGCGATCGACGTCACCGACGGTCGCCTGCTACCCGCCTCGATGGTCCTGCTGTGGGGCTCCGCCGCGCTGTCGGCGCTCGTCGACAACATCCCGTACGTCGCCACCATGAGTCCGGTCGTCGCCGACCTGGTCCACGCCCAGGGCGACGCCGGGCAGTCCCGCGTCCTGTGGTGGGCCCTCGCCCTCGGCGCCGACCTGGGCGGCAACGCCACCGCCGTCGGCGCCTCCGCCAACGTGGTGGTCCTCGGGCTCGCCGAACGGGCCGGGCAGCGGATCAGCTTCTGGCAGTTCACCCGGTACGGCCTGGTGGTCACCGTGGTCACCGTCGGGCTCGCCGTGCCGTACCTGTGGTTGCGCTACTTCGCCCTCGCCTGAGGGTCCGTCGTCGCGCTGTCGTCCCGCCCGGTCCGGTCGGTGTCCGCCGCGTCCGCGCCGACCACGACCCGGTGCCGCGGAGCGGCGTCGGCGCGGCGGACCCGGCGGGCGCGGCGGATCCGGCGCAGCACACCGTGCCAGTTCGGCGTCTCGGCGCTGTCGTCGAACGCCCGGGCGATCACCACGTCGGTCGAGGAGTGGGCCAGGATGGAGATGACGATGGTCAACGCGACGAGGTGGAACACCTCGTCCGCGGCGCCGATGCCGGCCTCCAGCACGAGCAGCCCGTAGACCACCGAGGCGAAGCCCTTCGGGCCGAACCACATCGCCGCGGCCTGCTCGCGCAGGCTCAACCCGGAACGCAGGAACGACACCCACAGCGCGAGCGGCCGGGCCACCACGATCGCCAGCAGCGCGAACACCCAGCCCGTCCAGGGGATCTCGCCGAGGAACCCGGGGGAGATCAGGGCCCCGAACACCAGCAGCGCGGCCAGTTTCAGCAGCTCCGCGACATTTTCCCCGAAGTGCTCGAACGCGGCGCGCTCCCGCGGCCCGAACGTCGCCACCGTGATACCGGCGGCGAACGCGGCCAGGAACAGGTTGCCGTGGGTGGCCTTGCCCAGCGCCAGCACCAGCAACCCGATCGCCACCCCGTTCAGCGGCGCGTACGCCGCCGACGCGGCGAAGAACCGGGTCCGCTCCAGCGCGATCGCGAGCAGCGGCACCAGCACGCCGATCGCCAGGCCGACGGCCAGTTCGGTCGACAGCTCCCCCAGGTGCAGGTCGTCCGAGCCGGCGGCGACGGCCAGCAGCACCACCACGAACGGCAGCGCCAGCCCGTCGTTCACGCCCGATTCCACGTTGAGCAGGTGCCGCAGCCGGGCCGGCACCTTGTCGTTGCCGACCAGCGCGGCGGCGAACACCGGATCGGTCGGTGCCAGGATCGCGCCGATCAGCAGCGCCTCGGGCCAGTCCAGGCCGGCCACGTAGTGCGCCAGCACGGCGGTGACCAGCAGGGTCAGCGGCAGGCCCCAGCCCAACGCCCGGCCGGGCAGCCGCCACGCGCTGCGCAGGTCCGCCCAGCCCACGCGCATCCCGTCGGTGAACAGCACCGCGAACAGCGCCAGCTCCGCCAGCTGCGCCACGATCGGCGAGTCCGCCTGCAGGTGCAGCACTCCGGTGGTGCCCTCGCCGAGGGCGAAGCCGGCGACCAGGAACAGCGCGGCGGTCGACAGGATCGTCCGCTTGGCCAGCGCCGACACCAGCACGGCGGCGAGCAGGACGGCGGCGAAGCAGAGCAGCAGCACGGGGACCTCCGGCGGGCACGGCGAAGCAGGGTGCCGACCAGACTTCCCGGCGCTCCACGGATCCGGCCGATCATAACGGGCCCGCGCCCGGGCCGCCTTCGCACGTCACCCCGGGGCCGACGCTGATGATCGCCACCGCCGCCGGCATGACAGGATCCAGGCGTGACGCGGGCAGGACAGGTGGAGCGGACGAACCCGGCGACAGGACCGGGGCGGGCGGGCCCACCGTGGCGCTGACCGCTCGACGGCCCGTCTGGCAGCGCCGGAGCGCCCGTTTTCGACATCCGGCCCAGGTGATCTCCGTCGGGTTCGGCGCGGCCATCGCGCTGGGCACCGGTCTGCTGTCGCTGCCGGTGGCCACCGCGTCGGGCCGGCGAGCGCCGCTGGTCGACGCGCTGTTCACGGCGACCTCGGCGGTGTGCGTCACCGGCCTGGCGACCGTGGACACCGGCAGCTACTGGTCGCTGTTCGGGCAGGTGGTCATCCTGCTGCTGATCCAGGCCGGTGGCCTGGGCATCATGACGCTGGCCACATTGTTCACCGTGCTCGTGTCGCGCCGGCTGGGGTTACGGGCCCGGTTCCTCGCGCAGGCGGAGACGAAGAGCCTGGACCTCACCGACGTACGGGGGGTGGTGCGGCGCATCGTGCTGTTCAGCCTCGCCGCCGAGACAGTCGTGGCAGTGGTGTTGACGCTACGGTTCGCCCTCGGGCACGGCGAAGCGGTCGGGGCGGCTGCGTATCACGGCGTGTTCCACGCGGTGTCGGCGTTCAACAACGCCGGCTTCTCCACCAACGCCGACAGCCTCGTCGGCTATGTCACCGACCCCTGGATCACGCTGACGATCTCCGGGGCGGTGATCCTCGGCGGCCTGGGTTTCCCGGTGGTGTTCGAGCTCGCCCGGTGCTGGCGCCGGCCCGCGGCGTGGTCGGTGATGACCCGCCTGACCGTCACCCTCACGGCTGCCCTGCTGGTGCTGGGCACCGTCGTGCTGACCTTGGCGGAGTTCACGAACCCCGCCACGTTGGGCCCGCTCGGCGGTCCGGAGAAACTGCTGGCCGGGTTCTTCGCCTCGACGATGACCCGCACGGCCGGTTTCAACAGCCTGGACATCGGCGCGATGCGTCCGGAGAGCCTGCTCGCCAGTGACGTGCTGATGTTCATCGGCGGCGGCAGCGCCGGCACCGCCGGCGGGATCAAGGTCACCACGTTCGGGCTGCTCGCGTTCGTGCTCTGGTCGGAGATGCGCGGCGAGACCCACGTCCACGTCGGGAACCGGCGCATCCCGGCGAGCAACCAACGGCAGGCGCTCGCGGTGGCGTTGCTGAGTGTCGGCGCGGTGGCCGCCGCCACGTTCACCCTGGTGGTGATCACTCCGCACGGACTGGACCGGGCACTGTTCGAAGCGGTGTCGGCATTCGCCACCGTCGGGCTGTCCACCGGGATCACCGGCAGCCTGCCACCGCAGGCGGACCTGCTGCTGATCGTCCTGATGTTCGCCGGCCGGATCGGGCCGTTGACCCTTGCCTCCGCGCTCGCACTGCGGGAGCGGACCCGACGTTTCGAACTGCCCGAGGAGAGGACGATCGTTGGCTGACCTCAACGAACCCGTGGTGGTCATCGGCCTGGGCCGGTTCGGCTCCGCGCTGGCCCTGGAGCTGATCAGCCGCGGCACCGAGGTCCTCGGCATCGACCACCGGCCGAAGGTGGTCCAGGCTCTGTCCGGCCACCTCCCGCACGTGGTCACGGCCGACTCCACCGACATCGAGGCGCTGCGACAACTCGGCGTCGGGGAGTTCCGGCGCGCCGTCGTGGCCATCGGCACCGACATCCAGGCGAGCATCCTCACCACCAGCCTGCTGTCCGAGATCGGTGTCCCCGACATCTGGGCCAAGGCGGTCAGCGACCAGCACCGGCACATCCTCACCCGAGTCGGCGCCCACCGGGTCGTCGCGCCCGAGCACGACATGGGCGAGCGGGTGGCCCATCTGCTCTCCGGCCGGATCCTCGACTATGTCGAGGTCGACGCCGACTTCGCCGTGGTCAAGACCACCCCGCCGCGCGACGTCGTGGGCGTGCCGCTACGCGAATGCCGGCTCCGCAGTCGCTGGGGCGTCACCGTGGTCGCGGTCAAGCCGCAGGCTCCGCCGCCCGGCGTGAGCGCGGAGTTCAGCCACGCCACCCCGGACACGGTGCTCGCCTACGGCGACCTGATCCTCATCGTCGGGCCGATCGACAGCGTGGAACGGTTCGCCGCCAGCGAGTAGGCCGTCTGCGTCGGATCGATGACGGGCAGCCCTTCCCCGGTCACCGGATCGTGGGTACGGTGGCCGCTGGTGTGCCGGGAAGCCTGGTCGGCGTTCGTGATCGTCGTCGACCGGAAGGCCCCTGATGACCGCACCTGCCATCCGCACCGACCAGCTCACCAAACGCTACGGCCGGCTCCTCGCCCTGGACGGGCTGGACCTGACCGTCGACGCCGGTGAGGTGTTCGGGTTCCTCGGCCCCAACGGCGCCGGCAAGTCCACCACCATCCGGTTGCTGCTCGGCCTGGCCCGACCCACCGCCGGCCGGGCCCGGATCTTCGACGTCGACGCCGGCGACGTGGCCGCCGCGCACCGACTGCTGGCGTACGTGCCCGCCGACGTCTCGCTGTGGCCGCAGCTCACCGGCGCGGAACTGCTGGACCTGCTCGCCGCCACCGGCCCGGGCGTCGACGTCGCATACCGCGCCGATCTCGTCGCCCGCTTCGACCTCGACCTGTCCCGGCCGGCCCGGACCTACTCCACCGGCAACCGGCAGAAGGTGGCGCTGGTGGCCGCGTTCGCCACCCGCGCTCCCCTGCTGGTGCTCGACGAACCCACCAGCGGACTGGACCCGCTGATGGAACTGCAGTTCCGCCGTGCCGTCGCCGAGGCGCGCGACAAGGGACAGACCGTGTTCCTCTGCTCCCACCAGCTCGCCGAGGTGGAGGCGGTCTGCGACCGGGTGGGGATCCTGCGGGCCGGCCGGCTCGTCGACGTCGCGACCGTGCCCGAGCTGCGGCGGCTGCACCGCAGCGAGGTCACCGCCCGGTTCACCGGCCCCGCACCCGACCTGGCGGGCGTGCCCGGCGTCGACCTGCTCGACCAGTCGGACGGGACGCTGCGCTTCACCCTGGCCGGCCCGCCCGGTGCGGCGCTGCGCGTGCTCGCCGCCGCTGAGGTCACCGCCCTCACCGTACGCGAACCCAGCCTGGAGGAGATCTTCCTCGACTACTACGGACAGGCCGACCGGTGAGCGCCGCCGCGCCCACCGCGCCGGGCCGCGCGGTCACCCGCCTCGCGGCCCGTCAGGTGCGCCGCCCGGCGCTGGTCGTCGCCGCGGTGACCGTCGGCGTGTCCGCCCTCGTCGTCGCCACCTACGCCCGCACCGTGGGCGACCCCGCGGCGGCGCAGGCGCTGGCCGCGCTCGCCGGAAACCCGGCCGTCCGCACCCTGTTCGGTGAACCCGTCGCCCTGGACACCGCCGGCGGGTTCGCCGTCTGGCGCACCGGCACCGTCCTCACCGTCCTGCTCACCACCTGGGGTGCGCTGGCGACGACCCGGCTGACCCGGGGCGAGGAGGAGGCCGGCCGCTGGGACCTGCTGCTGGCCGGCCGGCTGACCCCGGCGGCCCTGTTGGGCCGGCACCTCGCCGTGCTCACCCTGGCGATGGCGTCGACCGGGCTCCTGCTCGCCGGGGCGCTCACGGCCTTCGGGACGCCGACGGGCGGGGCGCTGCTGCACGCCACCGGACTCGCCCTGGCCGGACTGACCGCGGTCGCGGCGGCGGCCTGCGCCGCGCAGATCTTCCCCACCCGCGCCGGCGCCACCGGCGCCACCCTGGCCTTCCTCGGTGTCGGGCTGCTGGCCCGCATGGTCGGCGACGGCGTGTCCGCGCTGGCCGGGCTGCGGTGGCTGCCCCCGTACGGGCCGCTCGCCCTGAGCCGCCCCTACCATGACGACAGCTGGACTCCCCTGCTGGCGCTCGCCGTCACCGCGGCGGCGCTGGCCTGCGTCGCGCTGGTCCTGGCCGGCAGGCGCGACGTCCGGGCCGGGCTGCTGCGTCCGCCGGCGGGTCGGGCGCCCCGACGATGGCTGCTCGGCTCCGTCGGCGCCTTCGCGGTCCGGCGCGCGGTACGCCCTCTCACGGGTTGGTCGACGGGCATCGGCGTCTACTTCCTGCTGATCGGCCTGCTGGCCGAGTCGCTCACCGGCTTCCTCACCGACAATCCTCGGTTCGCCGACCTCGCCGCCCAGGCCGGCTTCGCCGGTCTCGGCACCGTCGAGGGATACACCGCCACCCTCTTCGCGCTGCTCGCCGTTCCGGTCGGCGCCTTCGCCACCGCCCGCCTGACCGCGTTCGCCGCCGCCGAGAACACGGAACGGTTGACCCTGCTGCACGCCGGACCGGTCAGCCGCGTCCGCCTGCTGACCGTCGAGGTCGTCGCCACCGTCGCCGGCACCGCCGTCCTCGTGGCCGTGGCCGCCGTCGCCACCTGGGCCGGTACGACGACCGTCGGCGCCGGACTACCGCTCACCGCCGCGCTGGCCGGCACCGTCAACGTCCTGCCGGTGGCGCTGCTGAGCGCCGCGGCCGCCACCCTCGCGGTCGGACTGGCGCCGCGGGCGGTGGCGACGATCGGCATGCTGCCCACCGCGGGTGGGTTCCTGCTCACGGCGACGGTCGACAGCGTCCACGCCCCGGCCTGGGTCGGCTCGCTGTCCCCGTACGCGCACCTCGCCGCCGTGCCGGCCACGGCACCGAACTGGACGGCAGCCGGCGTCATGGTCACCGGTGCCGTCGCCGTGATGTCAGCGGGAAGCTGGGCCTATGCCCGGCGGGACCTGCGGCTCTGACGGCCGGCACGACCTCAGCGACGCCGGCCGTCCCGCCACCGGTCGATCAGGACCGGCAGTTCCCGCCAGAGGTAGTCGTAGAAGTCGCGCATCTCGGCGAGGCGGGCGCCGGCGACGCTGTCCGCGCCGGTCGCGGTGATGCCTTCGTCGGCGGCTTCCCGCATGGTTCCGATCATCGCGTTCTGACCGGACATGAGCGTCGCCCACGCGCCCTCGCGGAGCCGGAAGTGCTCCCGACGGCTGCCGGGGGCGGGCACCCGTTCGATCAGCCCGACGGTCGACAGCGACTTGAGCGCGGTGGACACGCTGCCGGAGCTGATGGTGAGGGTGTCGGCGATCTCGCCGGCGGTCATCGTCTCCCGCTCGGTGAACAACAGCGCCGCCAGCACGCGGGCGGTCATCCGTTGCAGGCCACCCTCGGTGAGGGCCAGCGCCAGCCGCTCCGCCGGATCGCTGAGTGCCATCCGCATCCTCCCTACTCGATCGGCCGGATCGTAACATCTTGCACTCTTCAGAATTCTTTGAAACTTCGGTACTCTGCAAGATATGGGCGACGTGATCCAGCTGGAGAAGCTGACCAAGACGTACGGCCGCCGCAGGGGCCTGGTGGACCTGGACCTCTCGGTGGCCGAGGGTGAGGTGTTCGGCTATCTGGGCCCGAACGGGGCCGGCAAGTCGACCACCATCCGCGTGCTGCTGGACCTGATCCGACCGACCAGCGGCCGCGCGCTGCTGTTCGGCGACGACCCGCGCCGGCACGCCGTGTCCCTGCACCGGCGCGTCGGCTACCTGGCCGGTGACTTCGTCGTCAACCCGCGGCAACGGGTGGCCGAGTGCCTGACCTTCCTGGCCGGCCTCCGCGGTGACACACCGAGGGCCCGCATCGACGAGCTGGCCGGGCGGCTGGAGCTGGACCTGACGGCGCGCATCGGCGCCCTGTCGAAGGGGAACCGGCAGAAGGTCGGCCTGGTGCAGGCGTTCATGCACCGCCCGGCCCTGCTGATCCTGGACGAGCCGACGTCGGGGCTGGATCCCCTGGCGCAACAGACCTTCCTCGACCTGGTCCGCGAAGCCAGAGCCGCCGGGCAGACGGTGTTCATGTCGTCGCACATCATGAGCGAGGTCGAGGCGGTCGCCGACCGGGTCGGCATCATCCGGGAGGGCCGCCTCGTCGCGCTCGACACGGTGGCTCGACTCCGCGACCGCAGCGTGCACGAGTTCCAGGTCACCTTCAGCGGCCCGATCGACAGATCCGCGCTCGCCGCCCTCCCGGAGGTGTCCGACCTGACCGTCGACGGACCGACCGCGAGATTCCAGCTCGCCGGCAGCCCCGACGGACTCATCCGTGTCCTCGCGCGGCACCGGGTCGCCGCGCTGCGCGCCACCGAACCCGACCTGGAACAACTGTTCCTCACCTACTACCAGGCCGACGCCGCGAGCAAGGAGACCACCCATGCCTGACGTCCTGACCAAGACCCTGTGGGACGGCCGGCGCGGCCTGGCCGGTTTCGCCGCCGGCACCGCCCTGATCGGCGCCGCGTACGCCGGCTTCTACCCGCAGGTCGCCGACGGCGCGATGGGACAGACCGTCCAGGGCTTCTCCCCCGCGCTACGCGAGGCGCTGCGGATGGACGACCTCGCCTCCGCCGCCGGGTACCTCGGCTCCAGCGTCTTCGGCATCATCGTGCCCCTGGTCGCCGTCATCTTCGGCATCACCACCGGCACCCGCGCCATCGCCGGCGACGAGGAGGCCGGCTACCTCGACCTGCTCCTCGCCCACCCGGTCGGCCGAACCCGACTGCTGCTGCACCGCTTCGCCGCGCTCACCGTCGGCGCCGCCCTCATCGCCGGAGTGGTCCTGCTGGCCATGCTCGCCGTCCGGCCCGGCGCCCGGCTCGACAGCATCAGCGTCGGCCAGTTCACCGCCCAGTGCCTCGCGCTGGCGCTGCTGATCGTCGTCTTCGGGACGGTCGCGATGACCATCGGCGCGGCCACCGGCAGCCGGCCCGCCGCACTCGCGGGCACCGCAGGCGTCGCCGTCCTCACCTACGCCGCCGGCACCGCAGCCACCCAGCTCGACGCCGACGCCCTCCGTTACGCCTCCCCCTTCCACTACTACATCGGCGGAGAGCCGCTCCGGAACGGTTTCCAATGGGCCGACCTGGGCGTCCTGACCGCCGTCGTCGCGGTGCTACTGAGCATCGCGGTGAGCACATTCAACCGGCGCGACCTCACCAGCTGAGACGGTCGAAGGACAAGTTCGTCGCTGTCGTGGAACCCGTCCGATGATGGACGCGCGCTGCGGCGATCTGCATCGCGCTGTCGCCTCCCGTCACCGACCGGGCAGCCGAGCGCGCCGGATCCGGTCGGCGTGACGTCTGCCGGTCCGGGGCTCCGGGCCGCGCTGATCCTGCCGCTCCGGAGCCCCACCGGGTCACGCCGTCGTCATCTGACGAACGCGTTCGCCCTTTGCGAACTCCTCGACCATCGTGGCGCAGAAGGCCGGAAGGTCGCTGGGGTTGCGGCTGGTGATCAGGCCGTTGTCGACCTGCACCTGTTGATCCACCCAGTTGCCGCCCGCGTTTCGGATGTCGGTGCGCAGGCTGGGGAACGAGGTTACCGTCCTGCCGTTGACCATCCCGGTCTCGACCAGTGACCAGGGGCCGTGGCAGATCGCGGCCACCGGCTTCTGTTGCTCGAAGAACGCCCGGACGAAGTCCATCGCCTGCTGGTTCATCCGGAGCCGGTCGGGATTGACCGTCCCACCCGGCAGCAGCAGCGCGTCGTAGTCGGCCGCATCGGCCTCGTTCACGGTCCGGTCCACCCGGTAGCGGTTGGCCGGGTTGATGTCCTGGTTCATCGACTGGATCTCGCCGGAATTCAGCGAGACCAGGTGGACCTCGGCCCCCGCCTGCTCCGCGGCGGCCCTCGACTGGGTGTACTCCACGTCCTCCACCCCATCGGCGGCGAGGCAAGCAACCCGCTTGCCGGTCAGTCGCTGCTGGCTCTGTGCCATTTTCTGCGGCCCCCCTTCGCGGTGCCGCCCGGTCGGCGGCACATCGTTCGCTCGCGGCCGCCTTCCCGGTGTCGGGACCGCAAAACGGGCCGCCGCACGCCGTCCGAGGGCGGACAATGCGCACATACGATCGCCGCTGCGCGGAAAAAGGGCCCCGCTTGGAGAGTGCTTCCTGTCCCAGCGGGAAGGCATTCAACCCACTGGCTTCCAGGCTCCGGAAAGGCACGACATGACCCTCGCCGCCGACGCGATCGAACTGCCGTCCGGCCAGACGATGCCCGTGCTCGGTCAGGGCACGTGGTACCTGGGTGAGCGCCCCGAGAGGCGGCGGGACGAGCTGGCCGCCCTGCGCACCGGGCTCGACCTGGGCATGACCATGATCGACACTGCCGAGATGTACGGTGACGGCGCTTCCGAGGAACTCGTCGGCGAGGCGATCGTCGGACGACGCGCCGACGTGTTCCTGGTCGACAAGGTCGTGCCGTCCAATGCCAGCCGACGGGGAACCGTGCAGGCCTGCCGCCGCAGCCTGCGACGACTCGGCGTCGACCACATCGACCTCTACCTGCTGCACTGGCGCGGCAGCCATCCGCTCGCCGAGACGATCGAGGCGTTCGGCGAGCTCGTCGAGGCCGGCGACATCGGGCAGTGGGGCGTGAGCAACTTCGATCTTTCCGACATGCAGGACCTCCTCGAGGCGGGCGGAAGCGCCTGCGCGACCAACCAGATCCTGTACAACCTCACCCGCCGCGGTCCGGAATTCGATCTGCTGCCGTGGCTGCGCGAGCACCAGATCCCGGTGATGGCCTACTCGCCGATCGAGCAGGGCAGGCTGCTCGGCCACCCCCAGGTAGCCGAGGTCGCCGCCCGGCACGAGGCCACGGCTGCTCAGGTCGCGCTGGCCTGGCTGCTGCGGCAGGGGCGGATAGCAGCCATCCCCCGGTCGTCCAACCCCGAACACACCCGGGAGAACGCGGAAGCGCGCGACCTGTATCTCGCTGAGGAGGATGTCGCGGCACTCGACACGGCGTTCCCCGCGCCGGCCGGCCCGCAACCGCTGGAGATGCTGTAACGGCCGGGAGATCCGGCGGTGGAGCGCGAGTTGTCGGTGGCGTCCGGTTCGGCCAGCCCGCACCCGCCTCCGGGACATCGCGGCGCAGTGGCTGGCGAACCGAGTCTCAGCGCGCTCGCGGGGCCGACGGCGCTGGTGTGGGCTCAGGGGTGGAACTCCCCGCGGGTGCGGGGCAGCCACTCGGGGTGGTGGTCACGCAGGTAACGGATGAGCCCCTCACGCACGTCGCAGCGAAGGTCCCACGCGCTCGGTCCGTCGGCCGCCGATGCCTGGACCTGGACGACGACGGTCTGGGGCGTCGCATCCACCATCTGCAGCACCCACTGGTGCCGATCCCACAGTGGTGACGACTCGACGATCCGCCTGGTCTCGGCGCGGAGGTCGTCCAGAACGGCGGTGTGATCGACGTGGATCCGGGTCTCGCCGACCACCCGCGTCTCGTGCCGGGTCCAGTTCTGGAAGGGGTGCTCGGTGAACCAGGTGGTGGGCAGGATGAGCATCCGGTCGTCCCACAGCCGGATGACCACGTTGGTCAGCTTCACCTCCTCGACGCGTCCCCACTGCCCGTCGACCACGATCACGTCCCCCACGTGGAGTCCGTCGGCGAACGCGACCTGGATGCCGGCGAAGGCGTTGCCGAGCGCGGTGCGTGCGGACAGTCCGAGCAGCGCGCCGACGACACCCGCCGAGGTGAGCACGGACAGCCCGATCGTGCGCACCGGAGGGAACGTGGTGAGGGCCAGGCCGATCGCCACGACCGTCACCACGACCGAGGTGAGGCGCCGTACCGGTCGGATCTGGGTGCGGGCCCGGCGGATCCGGCGGTCGGCCCGCGTCTCGCCCGGCAGCCGGCTGAACGCGGCCCTCTCGGCGATGTGCAGGGCGCGGAGCACCAGCCACGTCACGCTCGCGATCAACAGCACCACGACGACGCGTCGAACGATGTGGGGTCCCGTGCCGGGGTACGCGCGGATTCCGACATACAGCCCCGCGAGAAGTAACACGGCGGCGGCGGGGCGGCGGGATGCGCGGTACAGCGGCGCGAGCAGCCAACGGTAGCTACGACCACCGGCGCGACGCTGGACCAGCACGCCGGCCAGCAGGCCCGCTGCGACCACCACAGCCACCGCGACCACCAGGACCGTCCTCGTGGTCACCAACCGACTTTCCTGCCACCGGCGACCGTCATCGGCACTCCCATCCGGCACGCGCAGCACATGCCCCGTGGGTCACGACTGGCCCAGGTTGGTGACCAGGTTGACGGCGACGGCCAGGATGCCGGTCCCGAAGGTGTACGAGAGCAGCGCGTGTCCGAGCGCCACCCGGCGCATGCGGTTACTGGTCGGTTCGTTCTCCCCCGGGGCGTAGGACATGCCGACCGTGAAGGCGACGTATGCGAAGTCGGCGTACGCGGGAGGATCGTCCCGCCCGAAGTCGATGCCACGGCCGTCGCCGCGGTAGTACATCCGGGCGCACTTGAGCGTGAACACCGTGTTCACCAGCATCCACGCCAGCACCACCGCGACGACGCTGAGGATCACCAACGTGACAGCCACCATGTCCTGCTGGTCCGAGGCGCGGACGAGCGCCTCGGCCACGGCGACGAGACTGACAACGGACGCGATCAGGATCGCCGAGTCGGTGGAACGGGAGCGCTGCTCCGCCTCGGCAAGCTGCTCGGTACGCTGCGGGCTCGCCGACCAGCAGGACCGCCACACCCACACGAGGATCGTGCCCGCCGCGATCGTCCAGATCACCAGCAGCGTCAGTTCCGGCGCCCCGGCCAGCGCGGTGACCGTGCCGGCGACGACACCGACGACCAACGACCACACGGCACGCCTGACCGACAGCAGGCGCCCCAGGTCCCGTCCTGCCGATCGCTGCTCCATCCGTTCAGCGTTCCGGCCAGGCCGGGTGGGGCACGGGAAACCTGGAGCTATCACCGGATCGGGCGTGAATCCCGGTGGCCGGATGTGTCTACTCGTCAGGCTTTGAGCACCACCTTTTCGCACTGGTCCTGCTTGTTCTTGAAGATCTCGAAACCACGTTCCGCCTCTTCGAGCGGCAGGGTGTGAGTGATCACCCGAGTCGGATCGATCTCGCCGCGCTCGATGCGCCGCAGCAACGGCTTCATGTAGCGCTGCACGTGGCACTGCCCCGTCCGCAGGGTCAGCGCCCGGTTCATCCACGCGCCGGCGGGGAACTTGTCGAGGAAGCCGCCGTACACGCCGATCACCGATATGATGCCGCCGCTGCGGCACGACATGATCGCCTGGCGTAGCGCGTGGGGGCGCTCGGTCTCGGAGCGGACCGCCTGCTTGACCCGGTCGTAGGCGTGGACGTGCGCGGCACCGTGGGTGGCCTCCATGCCGACCGCGTCGATGCACTTGTCCGGTCCCCGCCCGCCGGTCAGTTCCAGCAGCCGGGACCGCACGTCGACCTCGTCGAAATTGATCGTCGTGTGGCCCGCCCGTTCCGCCATCTGCAGCCGGTACGGCTCCTTGTCGATGGCGATGACCTTCGCGGCGCCGAGCACCCGGGCGCTGTCCATGGCGAACTGGCCGACCGGTCCGGCACCCCACACCGCCACCACGTCGGTCTTCTGAATGTCACACAGGTCGGCACCCATGAAGCCGGTGGGCAGGATGTCGGAGAGGAAGAGCACCTGCTCGTCGGTCAGGTCGGACTCGATCTTCAGCGGACCGACGTCGGCGAACGGCACCCGCGCGTACTGCGCCTGACCGCCCGCGAAGCCGCCCGTCAGGTGCGAATAGCCGAAGATCCCGGCTACCGGATGGCCGAACATCTTCTCGGCGATCCCGGCGTTGGGGTTGGAGTTCTCGCAACAGGAGTACAGCTCGGCGGCGCAGGCGCCACAGTTACCGCAGGCGATCGGGAACGGCACGACGACCCGGTCGCCGACCCGGAGCTTGTTCAGGGGTACGCCCGAGCCGACCTCGACCACCTCGCCCATGAACTCGTGGCCCATGACGTCGCCGTCCTGCATGGTGGGCACGTATCCGTCCACCAGGTGCAGGTCGGAGCCGCAGATCGCGGTGGAGGTGATCTTGACGATCGCGTCGCGATTGTTCAGGATCTTCGGGTCCGGTACGTCACGGACCTTGACCTTGTTGCGGCCCGCCCAGGTGTTCGCCCTCATGCGTCCGCTCCCTTCGCCAGCTCGGCGTCCGACAGCGGTTGCGCTGGACGCTGCGGGAACTCCCTACGGGCCCGTTTGCCCCACGGGGCGCCATCGGAGCGGACCACCTCGCCGGTCTCGAGCACCTGCTTGAGCCGGCGCAGATCGTCGTCGAGTTGCTGGTGCGGCTCCTCGCCGAAGTACTTGGCGACCGCCTTGCCGAGCGCGCCGCCGGGGATGTCGTAGGTCAGGAGCACGTGCACTTCCGTGCTCACACCGTCCGGGGCGGGCAGGAACCGAACCGTACCGGCGTTCGGCACGTCGGCGTTCCCGGTCGACCGCCAGGCGATCCTCTCGCCGGCCACGTCGCCGATGATCTCGGCGTCCCACTCGACGTTCTTGCCGAACGGAGCGCTGGCGGACCAGTGGCTCGTCCGGTCACCGGTGGGCCGGACCTCTTCGAGATGAGCCATGAAGCTCGGCAGCTTGCCCAGGTCGCGCCAGAATGCGTAGACCTCCGAGGGGGGCTTGCGAACGGTTGTCGTGGCTGTCAGCTCCATGGGTCCTCCTCTGCGTGCGCCTCGTGCCGTCGGCCCGGAGCCGGCCTCCTTCGCCCTGGTGGCGTGCACGGCGGTCAGGAGATCCAGCACCGTGATCCCGAGGACAGCGCCGGTGACACCGACGAGCCGCCGTCGGCGGCGCCCGCCCCGGTGGGCGAGGGCCAGTCCGAGCGAGGTCAGGTCCATCGCGTCGCCTACGACCCGGGTCCACGCCCAGAAGCCCTTCCGCCGGCTCGTCAGGAGCCCGGCCGCGTGCACGAGTTCCCGCGCCCCGACGAGCGGCACCATGACCCGAGATGCCGGGGAGTCGTCCACGCCGCTGATCCGGCGCACCGTGTCCGGTGCCGCCAGCTGCGCCACGCCCAGACCGGCACTCATCCAGCCGAGCCCGCGCCCCCGCCGCCGCACCTCCTCCTGCCTGGTCTTCGCTACCTCTCTGACCGCGAGTCGTGTCACGGATGGCCTCCCTGTCCGGTCGCGCCTGGCCGAGCATTTCGGTCCCCTTGGGAACGGGGCGGCGGATTGGCGGGGCCGGCATACCCCCGCGGAGCGCCTGAACCCTGCCGGATCGGCCGTTGCCCAGATCGCACAGCAGGCGCCGGCGACGGTCTACGCGACCAGCGCCACCGGCGCAGGCAGCCGATCTCGCCAACACCGCTGAGCCGTTTGACGCCTCGGCACACGGGTAGACCGCGACCCGGTCCGAGGGGGTGGACCGAGGATCGGAGCCACAGATGGTGGGCTCCGTCCGGTCCGCATGCCGGGCGAGGACCGAGGAGTGCGGGATGGCCGAACCGGAGAACCGGAACAGGGACGCACGGGAGTCGCCCGCGCAACCGCGCGACCACATGGATCCGCAGCGCGACGCCGAGGAGGGCGTCGACGTCTCCGTTCGGGGCCAGAACCTCGGCGCCACCGGCGGGCCGACGGGTGCGAGGCCGGGGGGACACCCCGCCCCACAGCGTGGCGAGCGCGACCTGCCCCGGCCGACCGGCGGACGCAGCAGCAAGACGATGTCAGACCCGGACGTCGTCCTCCAGATCCCGCAGGCCAAGGTCGAACAGATCTACGTCGAGGTCGACAACCTGGACGCCTCCGTCGCACTCCGAGCCCGCCTGGGTAGCCTGCTCCAGCTCGACGTGGGCGTTCAGGCGCAGCTCGGCACGGTGAAGATCGACATCAAGGGCGTCGAGGCCGAGGCGATGCTCGAGGTTCGACTCGAGGAACTCCGCGGCATTCTCGACAGCGCCCTGCACACCATCGAACGCAACCCACAGATCATCGAGTCGCTGGTCAAGACCGTGGACACCGCCGTGAACCAGGTTGGACAGACAGCTCAGCAGGCGCTCGGGCCGCAGGGGCCACTGGCGCGGACGCTCGACCACGTCGGGCAGACGGCGCAGGAGGCGCTGGGGCCCGAGGGACCGCTGTCGCAGACGCTGCACCAGACCGTCGGTGGTGGCCCGGGCGGATCTCCGACCCGAGCCGCCTGGCAACGGATGAAGAGGATGGTCAACAGCAGCCAGCCACTGAGGCACATCACGGCGCGCCTGGTAGGACCTCAGGGGCAACAGCAGCAGAGCTGATCGACATCGATCGTGGTGCATGAACCCTGTGTCAGGTCCTCGGCCGAGCAAAGCGGAGATCCATTCGGATGGGCGATGTCGTGCCAGGACAGACCCAACGCAACCCGATCGTCGTCCGGACCGGCCGCCGGCCGGCCAGAGGACGACGCCTGCCTGCCCGGATTCTCCACCGGGCAACCGATCCGATGCGCCTCCGCGAGCACCCGAGCGATCACCGGACGCGGCCAGGCCGAGGATGACACCCCGGCCCGTCGACCGCGTCGGCTCGAGAACCTCGTCGAACCCGAACAGGTCGGCATCCTTCACCGAAGCCGTCCCGCTCGAAAGCATGGGCGCCCAGGTACCGGGTATCCCCCGGCATGGGTAGCCAACAGCGCAACAAGCATGACAACGGCGGCGAGTCGGCGCGGGGCCGCCGACACCCCGGCAGCGGAGCACGAGGCCGGCAGGGGGCCACGGTGGAGCACTCGCCGAATCAGCGGCACGAGCGCACCGCGACCGGACCAGCCGGCACCGAGCGCGACCACGGTCGGTCGAAGGCGGCCCGGGAAGGGCGGGTCAACCGCCAGGGTACGGGCTGAAACCCCCAACGACGCGATCTTCGCCTCCCGATGACGCACCTGGCTCTCCCTCAACAACATTCGCCACCGGTGGCGCCAGGCCCGCGCCGAAGCCGATTCGGTTGCCGTCGCTCGTCATCCACGCCTGCCGGCCAACTCGGCTGCACCGATGGCCTACAGCCCAACGGACGTGCGGCCACGGGCAGCGGCCATCACCGGGATGCGGCCCGCCTCACGTCCATCAGCTCAAGCACCTCGTCACCGAGTCCGTGGATCGCGATGTCGTCACGCCGGCTCTCCCACCGTTCGCGGTCGAGCACCAGGTTGATCTGCTCCTGGCGGGCACCGTCGAAAGCCCGGATCGTGGTGCCGTTCGACTGATAGCCAAGCGACCACGAGACTCCCAGCGACGGTGCGTTGGTGGACCAGGCGGCGGACTCGGCGCGATCCGCTCCCAGCCCGGCGAACGCGAGATGCAGGATGGCGGCCCGCATCTCCTTGCCGTAGCCACGCCGCTGGAACCGCCGCGCGATCCACGACCCCGTCGAGACGGTCCTGGTGATCCCAAAGTCCTGCGCGCCGATCTCCTGCACCCCGACGCACGCGCCATCGACCTTCACCGCCATGACCAGGTTCCATCTGCGCGGCCGCCAGTCCGCCAGGGACGCCCAGTAGTACCGCAGAAACGACCACTCGGCCTGGGGAGACGGTCCCGACTCCCATCCCGCTACGGGTGAACGCGCCAGAAAGCGGCTCTGCGGATCGTAGATGCCGGCTGCCGCATGGATCGCCAGTTCGGCAAGCTCGTCCTCGCCCGGCACAGCCAGCTCAAGCACGGACGTCGTCACCCGTAGACGGCGCACGGGCCAGACCTCGGCCAATGTCATCCGAGCATCATGCCCTGTCCTGCCCGTCTGCCGTCGCCCGAAGGCGTTGGCGGATCTCGGAGGAGGGCCGGGGTTCGGGGCAGAGCCCCGAGGTCTTCATGGTTCTGGTCGTCCGTCGGCGTGGCCGGGCCGGCGAGGCCCCTTTTGCGGGCCGCCCTGATCCAGAAAGCGAACGATTCGGCAGCCATCCCGGCTGGACACTTCAGACTTGACCCTCGGTCAAGCAGCGCTGGGAACGCTTCACCGTGACCGCGTACCGAGACCCCCCACACGTGGGCGAGTCTCGACGGTCTGACCTTCGCCACGCGCGGCTTCGTCTCCTATAGCCACTGGCTCTCCAGCCCGACGATCGTGCGCAACCGACCACTGACGACTGGTGTCGCCAGTGGGGAAGCTACCCGAGTCGCAGCCGATGATGGCTCCATCGATCTCACCCTGCATCCGCTCATGCCGCTGACCGCGCGCCAGGTCAACGTCCGATCATGCCGGTGAGCGCGCACCGGGAAGGCTGCACGCCGGTATGCTGCGCGCGACGCGAGGGACTTCGGCAGGAGAGGCTGTGACGGGCACTGACACTGGTGTCGTTCGCATGGAGCCGGAGTCCGGTGTGGTCATCGACGAACCCTCGGAAGACGTGATCTTCGAGGCGATGGGCGACCTTGACAGCCGCGAGAACACGTTCCTCACGATCGAGCAGGCTGGCAACGGCCAGGAGTGGTACGTCGTCATCAGCATCGTCGACACATGCGGCTTTGAGATCGAACTGCGCGATGCCAAGACCCGTGAACACGAGCTGTACGTCTCGAACGACCGCAGCAGGATCGCCACGGACGTAACGGTCTGGGTTGCCGGTCGTCCGGCATTCGCCCAGCAACGTGCGGATCGTCTCGAATCCTGGTGAGAGCCGCCGTCGAAGCCAGCCGTGCGCAGCACCCAGATGGCCTCGATCGGGTTTCGCGGATCTACCGCCGACAGCGCGCCGCCCTACCGGCTATCCGCGCAAGTTCCGTCCCTCGGGCTCCATCGACCGCAGCACGTCCAAGGGTGTGCGGCCGGTTGCCCCGGCCAGAGCAGTGATCGCCGCCGCGGCGAGGGCGGTGAGGGTCAACGCGTGAACCAAGCCGTCGACGCGAACCGCTGCCTCGGTGATGTTGTAGACATCGGCGTCCGCGTCCGTGAGATGAGCAGCGACACCGCTGACCGCAGTTCGGTACGCCTCGTCGCCGGGTCTTCGCCGATCCCGAGTCATGGATCGAGTATCCCCACGATCCCTCCAACACTCACGGAGCGCCCGCTTCTTCCGCCGAATGATCGTCAGGCCTGCACCTGCGAGTCCGGATCCGTCCGGGACCTACGATGGTCTCGATGACCATTCCTGAACGTCGGCCCGGCGACGTCCCCACCGGCGAAGCCCGGGTCGACGAGGCCCTGCGGCTGCTCTCCGGCGTGCCGCTCGAACTCGATGTCGCCGTCAAGCGGCTCAGCCGTGGCAGCGGCCTCTACGCCTGGTGGGCTGCTCCCTCGGTCTTTCCCGACCTTCCCGGGCCGCCGAATGAGAACGTCCCGTCGTTACGGCTGCTGTACCTCGGACGTGCCACCAGCCTGCGGGGGCGGATCCTGCGCAACCATCTGAGGCGTTCGGGCAGCTCGACTCTGCGCCGTACCCTGGCCGGGCTCCTTGTGTCCGAGGGATACCGGACGACCTGGACCGACCGGGTCGTCCTGGTCCCCGAGGATGAGGCGCGGCTGACCAGGTGGATGCACACGCACCTGCGCCTGACGTGGGCGCAAGACGCGGAACCGGCGACCATCGAGGCCGAACTCGTCCGGCGTGTGCACCCCCCGCTCAACGTCCACGGCGTCGACCCCGAGCACATCCAGGCGGCCGTTGTCGCCGCCAAGAACTCGTACGACACCAGCAGCAGCCCGGCCGAGCCTCCGCGAACGCCGTAACTGGTTGCCCGGCATGCGGACGGGTGCAGGTGCGCGCTGAGGTTTCCCCGGGCTGCCGGAGGCAGCGACCGGCCGCGGAATCCGTGAACCCAGCGTGAGCACAGGATGCGCCAGCACCTGCCCGCACTTCGAGGTACCCGCGCCCCTGGGGTACGCAGTTCATCGAACCGCTCGATGAGGCCAGCGATGTCCGACCGCTCCGCTGCGACGAAGGTCCCTGTCGTCGGGGACGTGGCACTCCACGACATGTTCACCCGGCAGATCCCTCGATGATCACGACGACCCGCGCCACACGCTAGTTCTCGTAGGGGTCCCAGTGGGCGGCGTATCGCAGTAGCGAGCGTGCCAGGTCGGGATTGGCTGCCGCCCACCGATTGTCGAACAGGAACCACTGGTCGAAACCGAAGAAGCCGTCGATGTATCGGGCGACCTGCGCGATGTGCGTATCCAGCCGTATCAGCGATTCGGTGGGACGCTCCGCGTGCAGCAGGTCGGTCATCTCCCGGTGAACGGCCTCGTGCGTAGGCATCCGGTCGAGACTGGCAGGTGACGGGGCGTAACCAGGCAGCTGGCCGTAGCGCTCCAACGCCCGACCCACATCGTGCTCCCCGGGAGCGACAAGCGCCCGCAGCAGCCGGACGTCGTGTGGCCATCGGTGGCTGCCGGGGTCGTCGACGGCCAGGTGGGCGGCGAGGTCCGGCAGGCTCACGCCGGGAAACTGGACGGCACCGATCAGATCCAGGTTGCGATACAGGTCAGGCGACTGCCAGCACAGGCGGACCGAGAAGGTGCAGTCCGTGCCGGGCGGGGCCAGCCGGACGGCGCGGACGGGAACGTTGTGACTGAAGGCGGTCTCTGACCTCCCCGCGTCGGTGGGCAGCGGCCACGTGTCGTGCAGGAGGAACGCGAGCCGCTCAGGTGAGGCAGCGGCCGCGTCGTCGTCGACGAAGTAGTAGGCCAGGTCCACCTCGTCGTCATCGGTCCGCACCCTCAGCGCGTGCTCACCGAGCCGAATGAGGTCCCCGGTGTCGTCGCCCTCCACCCACAGGTACTCGGTCAGCAACTGCCGCAGCTCGTCCACCGACTCCGGCGGCGGCAGGTTACGCTCCCCGACCTCCTCGAAGATCGACTCCAAGCCGTACACGTCGCCGCCCAACTCGCTGTCGATCCACTCCTTCGGGTCCTCGTGCTCCCAGCCGCGGCGAAACCAGTCGAGCACGGTCGCATCAGGCAGGGTGACCACTCGCTTACCGAGAGGAGAGCCCTCTCGCCAACGGCACACGAAGTACATGCGGCGACCCTAGGCAGCGGATCCGACAGGATCTTCCCGACCGCACCGGACGGCCACTCCGGAACCAGCACGGGTTGCCGCACGCGGTGGAGTCGCTCAGCCGGAGGCCGAAGCGCCTTGCTGGTACTCCGCCCACAGCTCCTGCGCCTCCCGCGCCATCGCCTGCGCACGGCGTGCCTTCTTCTTGCTGAAGCTTGGCGTGTCCCCGGGCCGTCGAGTCTGCCGCGATCCTCGACCGGACAGTTTGCCGAGCCGTGCCGCCTGATCCTCCAGCGCATACGACAAAATCTTGAGATTGGCGGCCCGGTTACCGGCCACAGCCTCGCGAGCGACCGCGATCGCTTCCTCGCCCATCGCCAACGCCTCGACCGTGCGGCCCGCGTCGTTCAGCCACACCGCCTGTCGCCTCAGCATCTCCGCGTGTCGCGACACCATCGCGGGCCGGTTGACCGCCGCGACCTCACGGTGCAGTTCGAGCGTCTCCTCGCCAACGGCCAGGGCCTCGTCGAGCCGTCCGGACTTGGCCAGGCCGTTAGCCAGGTTCGACAGCGACAGCGCCAGGTTCCCCACGTGCCCGGCCCGGTTGTCCGCAACGAGCTCCCGACGCAGCTGCACAGCTTCCGTCGTGAAGGCGAGGCTTGCCTGTCGATCCTCGGTAGCGGCTCCCAGGTTGCCCACCGCCTCCGCCAGCCCTGACAGGTATGCCTCCCGGTCGACAACGGCCAGTGCGCGATACAGCTCCACCGCCTCACCGGTCGTGGCCGCGGCCTCCGCCCGCCGGCCCATCTCGCCGAGCCGCCCGCCGTACGTGTCCAGGCACGAGGCGAGCAGCGGCTGATGGGTCTCCGGCTGTGCTGCGACAAGTTCACGACTCACCTCGACCGCCTCCGCGGCCGCCGCCAGAGCCTCCCCCGATCGTCGTACTCCCGCCAGGTAAACCGCCTGGTTCTTGAGGGCGATCGCCGGGTAGACGAGACGCCGCGGCTGGCTGCCCGTCATCGACTCACGGAAATGCGTGACCGTCTCGGCGCCGACGTCGACCGCCTCCTCCCACCGCCCTGCCTCGAACAGCCGGTTCGCGTGCAGGCTCAAGACCCTGCCCAGTGCGTCGTGCATTTGCGAGCCGACCGGTTGATCCACAGCCAGCCCGCGCAGCAACTGCAGGGCACGGTCGCTGACCTGCAGCGCCTCGGCGTGCTGGCCGGTCGCCGCCAACGCCATCGCGTAGGGCTCGAGCAGCCGCGACAGCAGCACGTCAGGACATGCATCCACCAACGCCAGCGCCTCACGGCAGGCAGCCAGCGCCTCCGACGCCCGGCCACAACTCATCAGTCGCCTGGCGAGCGCGTCAAGGGCCTCCGCGAACTGCTCCTCGTGACGGCGGTCGATGGTGTAAAGCTCCCGGGCCAGCCGGACCGCCTCCTCGGCACGCTCCAGTGCCTCCACCAGCCGGCCAGCATCCGACAAGTAGTAGGACAGGTTCGTGCATGCCAAAACGAGGGTGGGCAGACCGGCGCCACGGTCCCGCGCTGTCACGCCATACAACATCTCCACAGCCCGGCGACCCGTCTTGACCGCATCGTCGAAACGGCCAGCGCGCGACAGCTGCACCGCCTCATCAACCACCGCCCCGACCTGACGCAGCGAAGCGTCATCCCGCGCTCCCCGCCGCAGCCATCTCCGCCAACCCGTCAACTCCACACGGGCGAATATAAGCGCCAACGATCAATACCCGAGGCCGGTGAAGCCGTCGTCGCACTCAGGGTGTTCTCGTTCGATGGCGCATGCATGAAGGCCGAGCCCATTGGTGCCCGACCTGACGGGTGAAATCCGCATGTTCGGCCCCCGGCGCGGGCCGTAACGGCGCCCACGCTGCGGCATGGCCGGCGAGCCGAAGCACCACGCGAACCGTCACCCTTGCTGATGTATGGGGTGGTCGGCGGTGACGGCGGCCTCACCTCCAGGAGGGGTTCCGGCTCGGCAGCCAAGGACCGAACAGCGACTCGTACTCCTCACCGGTCTCATCGGTGAGGACAAAGCCAGGGGCGGTCCCAGCAACCGCATCACGTAAGCGAGTCAGCAGCACCGGGATAGTTCCCAATTCCAACGACAGCGCCATCGCGAGCCGGCGCCGTTGGGTTTCGGCGTCCGAGCGTTTCCTCAGCTCGTCGCGTTGTAGGTGCTGCGCAGCGGATCGCATGGTCGCCAGATCCCCGCCGCCGGAGAACTTCAGGCAGTCCCGCCAGGACGGCAGCCCGATCATGACCGGCAGCGCTTCGGCCAAGCTCCAGCCGATCAGGCCTGCCTGTCCCTCCGAGTTGGCATACAAGACCGGACGGACCGGGCGGCGTTCACCGCACAGGAAGAACCTCCCGCCCGTGAAGTCACCCGCTACGCCTTCCAGAGGCTGCCTCGACGACAGCCGGACAGCCTGACCGTGATCACCACGCGTGAGGTCGAACTCGCAGACTTCTGACAGCAGCTCCGCAAGACTCGGATCACAGCGGACCGATTCCAGGAGCTCGTCATCGCTCTTCACGCGGCGCACGGTAACAGTCCGCCGGGTCCGCGGGTTCCATCGATCTGCGTTCTCGACATCCCGCTCACCGACGCGACCAAGGACAACCTCGACCGCTCATCTCGAGGAGGTGCGCTCAGACCTGTTCCAGTTCGATCGTGAGGCGCCGGGGGGCCCGTACGCCGGCCAGCGCCCACGCCCAGCCGGGAAGGCCGAGAGCCGCGGCGAAGAAGTCCTCGAGAGGCATGCCGAAGGACCACAGGACACTGGACCCGAGCGCTTCGGTCTCGGCGCTGGGAATCCATTGGAAAGTACATCGCAGTTGCCAGATCACATCCCGGTCGGCGGAGTCGATGAACTGCCGGGTGAGGTCGGCACAGAACTGATGCACCCCGTCGAGGTCGAACGTCCCGCTCTGGGCGAGGACCCCGTCACCGTCCTCCTCGGGCGACACCGAGTCATCGACCGGAACGGAGGCGAATCGCTGAAAGACCTCGACCGTCGTACGCACGGCGTCAGCCGGGATCTCGCCAGGGCGTACCCCGGCGAGGTCGAGCATCGACGTCAGCAGCGACTTCGTTTCGCTGATCAACACGATCCCATCATGGGCTCGAAGGGCAATGCTGATGAGGCCAGGCCCGACAGGGCGCGATCAGGCAGAGCGCCAGCCGGTCAACAGAGGCCGTTGACGGCGTTCAGGACGCGGCGTAGCTCGACTGGTTCGGGACAGCAGGCGAGGACGCCGCAGCCGTAGGCCGGATCGAATAGCCGGTGGTAAGGGTCCCGCAAGAGGCGAGCCCTTGCGTCGAGGGCCTCACGTGCTGCCCCGGGCCATAGCCGTGTTCGCTCCAGTTGGGCGATTGCGGCGCGGCCGCGTGTACTGAGGCCGGGGAGTCCGGGAACGGGCTGGTCGAGGTCACGCCACGCGGTCGCCGGCCACCCGAACCTGCCGGCCCACGTGCGTCGCGTCTTACTCGCGGATTCGAGCGAGTGGGTGGAGCAGGCCAGATGAGTTGCGGAATCAGGTGCAACAAGCTCTTCGATCATGAAGGCGGGGCGTGGGCGCCGGGCTCGCCTGGCGGGGCGTCGAGGGCCAGCCTCAGCGCCGCCTCGACCGGATAGACCGGGCAGTACAGCGGAGTGTCTGTGGCCGGCGGGGCCGCGTCCTTCGCCTCGAACGCCTTGCGGGCCCGGCCGAGGTCCGCGAGCAGGTCGGCCACTGACGGTTCCTTCTTCGGCTCCGGGGGCGCCGCCTCGACGGGTGCCTCCGTCTCCGGCGCCGTGATCGAGACGCCGAGCGCCGCCGCGGCGGCGTTGAGCCCGTCCTTCGGCATCGCGGCGGCCAGCGCCGAGAGGCGGCCGACGGCCTGGTCGGCGTACGCGGCGTCGACCGGCACCGCCGGCAGCTCGAACCGGGTTCCGGTCTGAGCGCCGAACGGGGCGTCGCGGAACACCCGGTCGCGGTTCTCGGCGTCGACGAGCACGTGGCGGCCGTCGTGGACGTCGGCGTACAGGTTGGCGGCGAGCACGTTCCCGTCGAGCAGCAGGTTCTGGTCGGGCACGGTCGCGCGGACGGCGATGCTGTCGGCGAAGGCGAGCACGTTGGCCTCGACCCGCATGACACCCCGGCCGGAGATGTCCAGCAGGCAGCCGGTCGTGGACCGCCCGGTCGAGGCCCGGCCGGTGGGGTCGGCGGCGAACAGGACCGTGTTGCCGCGGATGGTCCAGGGGCCCGCGCCGGGCGCCTGGATACGGACGGCGGTGCCGCTCGTGTTGACGACCACGTTGTTCTCGAACGTCCCGTACGCCGCACTGAGCTGCACGGCGCAGTACGCCGCGTTGGCGAAGACGCAGTTGCGCACGGTGATGCCACCGCTGCCGCCGCGCAGGTCGAGCAGCGCCGCCGACTGGGAATGGCCCGCGTCGAGGGCGCCGCTGTCGGCGTACGCGTTGTAGGTCGCCCCGTCGAACATGAACCCGTCAAGGATGAGGCCCTCCCCCGAGTCCTCGCCGGTGAGCACCGGATCGCCGAAGATGCCCTTCGCCTTGGTCTCCGGAGTGAGCACGAAGCGCACGGGGTGTCGCCAGGGGTCGCGCGCGGCGAACTCGGCGTCCCACCCGCCCAGCAGCGTCAGGTTGCGTACGGGGATGCGCCACGTGCCCGACCGCAGGCGGCCCGTGTACTCACCTGCGGCGACGAGGATGCGGTCGCCCTCGGCGGCCTTTTCGAGGGCCTGGAACGGGTCGCGGAACGGCGCCTCGCGGCTGCCGTCCCCGCCGGAGGATCCGGCCCGCACGAACCAGTCGCGGCCGGCCGGCCGGGGCGGATCGGGGGCCGTGACGTCGAGCACGGGCGCGAGGGAGTCGAGGACGATGGTGGCGCTCTGACGCCCGCCGGGCGGCGTGAGGCGATACGTGCCACGGAGCAGGTACGTGGACTCGACGTCGAGGCCGCGCGAATACCGTACGGCCTCCTCAGTCTGGTGATGGACGAGGCCGTAGCGCGGGGCGAGCGCCCACCACGGGCTGTTGTCGGTGCCGGGCTCGTAGACGGCGACGCCGATGTGCGTCTCCGCGAGCTCGGGGAGGATCTGCGTGTTCTGGTCGAAGCCGACCCCGGCCCGCACCTGCACCGGGGCCCCGGCGAGCGCCGGGTCGGCCTCGTAGAGCCGCGCCCAGTCGACGGCCTGGTACGCCGGACCGGCCGGGAGCTCGGTGAACGGCTCCGGCGCCGCCAGGTCGGCGGGGTGCGCGCCCGGCGCCGCGCCGACCGCGAGGGCGAGCACCTCGGCCGGGGCGAGCCGGCGCATGACGGGCCGCTGAACGTCACGGTCTGATGTGGACGACAACTCGCCGAGGCCGGCCGATTTCCGCAGCGCGTTGAGGGCGGCGATCGGCGGGCGCTCGTACGTGACGGCGACGTCCACCGTGTACGTGTCGAGCCACGCCGCCGGGAGCCCGGTCAGCTGTGGGTCGCCGACGGTGTTGCCGGCCGCCGAGCGCAGGCCGACGTCTTCGAGTTCCGCGGCGTACTCCTCGGTGAGCTCGGCCTCCGCGCCCGACACCCGGCTGCGCACGATGTCGCGCGGTGTGGCGAAGAACAGGTTGCGGTCGATGGCGATCTGCCCGACGTCGCGCAGGCAGGCGACGGCCGCGTTGCCGCAGCCGACGAACACGTTGTCGGCGATCGCGGCAGCGCCGTTGACCCGTACGCCGACGGCCCGGTCGGCGCCGGAGCCGCGCGGCGGGTCGGAGTCGTCGTGGGCGAAGGCGAAGGTGTTGCGGCTGACCGCGGCCGGGGTCTCGGGGGCGCCGTCGCGGACGGTGAGCAGGCTGAGGCCGACGCAGTTGACGACGATGTTGTTCTCGAAGACCACGGAGTCGCCGCCGAGCTCGACGGCGCCGGAGCTGCCGTTGGCGAAGCAGCAGTCGCGGACGGTGATGCGCTCGCCGCGCAGGCTCACCAGCGGGCCGTCCCCGTAGGAGGCGCGCTGCAGGCCGCCCTGCTCGTCGTAGTCGTCGCGCCCGGCCCCGTCGAAGAACAGCCCGTCCAGGACGAGGCCGTCGTGGCCGCCGATGCCCTGGAGCATGTTCGGCTCGTTCGGGACGCGCAGGCCGGTCTTTGCCGCGAAGACCGTCGGTGTCTGCCAGGGGGTACGGCGGGCGAAGTCGGGGCTGTATCCGCCGAGCAGGGTCAGCTCGGGGGTGTCGACGACCCACGAGGAGCGCTCGCCACGCCCGGTATAGGTGCCCGCCGCGATGTGGATGCGGTCGCCGGGCGCAGCCTGCCGCAGCGCGAGCCACGGGTCGTGGAACGGCCGGGCCCGGGTGCCGTCGCCGACCGGGCCGCCCGCCGCGACGAAGAGGTCGGTCATGACTTCTTCACCTCGTCGTCGGCTTCCTCCGTCTTGTCCGCGAGCAGCTTGAAGCCCACCTTGACCGCGTCTCTGACCTGTGCGAACGCGGCGAGGCCCGTCTGCTTGTAGGGTCCCTCGGCCAGGTCCTTGACGTATTCCTCCTCGGTCGCCAGCAGCGACTCCAGGGATTCCGAGGCCTTCTTCAGCTCCTCGTTGAACTTCGCCAGCGTGCCCGGATCATCGGTCAGCTGGGCGAAGGCGTTGGTGCTCTCCTCCACGAGCGTGGGGAAGAGCTCGTCGTAGAGCTTGCTGGACTGCTCCTTGGCCGCCTCGGCCCGCGTGTCGAGCCCTCGGTCGAGGACGTTCTCCTTCATCCAGTCCCAGTCGGTGGCCCGGTAGTCGCCGGACGCGCCGATGCCGCGCCAGTTCCCCGCCGCCTCGGCGCCGCGGGCGAAGAGCTTGTCGATCCAGTCCTCGTCGAGCTGTTCGCGGGCCGCGGTCAGCAGCTTGATGTTGTCGACCACCGTCTGCTTCGCGGCACGCTTCTGCTTGGCGGCCATGAGGTTCTCCGCGGTGAGCTTCTCGAAGTTCTTGATCGCCTCGTTGGCGGCTTCCTTGGACGACGGGTCCTTCATGAAGAGGACGATCAGGCGGGCGCCCGAGGTCGGGAGGTATTTGACGAGCAGGCTCTTGACCGTGTCCTGGATGGAGCCGAAGTTCTTGAGGAGCAACTGCTCGACGATCGCGTCGTTGCTGCGCGCGTTCTTGAGGTCCTCCTCGCACTTCTTGATGAGCGCGAGGTCGGCCTCCAGGACCTTGCTCATCAGCGCGGCGACCTCGGGGACGTCGAGCCGGGCGACCTGCGCCCAGATCTTGCGCTCCCCGGCGAGGAAGTCACGCGGGCCGACCGCGGTCCACCGTTCGTCGACGGACATCGCGTTGGCCTGGCTGTCCTCCAGCACCGACCGGATGTCCGATTCGAGGCGCTCCATCAGCGCCTCGGCCTGCTCGCAGTTGGTCTCCCACCGGTCGGTCAGGCCGTCATAGCCCGGTTGCTCCAGCTTGGAGAGCATCTCCTCGAACAGCTTCTCCCGATCGGTGTCGAAGCGTTCCAGCAGATCCAAGACCTTGTCGAGGATGTCCTCCTCGAACCCCGTGGCGCGCATCCGCTGCTCAACGAGCTCGCGGGCGTCATCGACATCTTCCACAAACTTCAGCGTAGGAGCCCTCGGTCACCCGGGGCAGTCGTGAACCCGATCCCTGCCAGATCAAGGATCCGACCTATGCCGCCGCTCGGTGAAGACTGACTCCGGAAGTCGTCGACTCTTCGGGAGTGCACCATGTCATCCCTGTTCAGCGGACCGATACTTGGTGTTCGTATGCGTCACGCAGTCGCAAGTGCTGCCCGGTCTTCGCGGTGAACCGGACGTCCTTCTGGCTCGCGTCGTTGGCGAACGCGCCAGTGGCACGGCAGGCCGGGTGGGATTACCCGCGGCATGGGCCGCCCCTGACCCGCTGACCGGCCGGACCGGCCCGCCGGGGACACCCTCTCCGAGCGGGCCGGTCCTTCTTGTTGTCCGGAACGCGCCTGCAACTGTCGAAATCCCGGCCCGCTCAAGGCATGCTGCCTCTGGGAGGTCCACAGTGCGAGGGCACGGGCGGACGGGAGACTGCCGTGGAAGAGCTTCAGGTGCGCCTCGTGCGGACAGGACATCAAACCCGCCGTCGTCTGCCCGCACTGCGGCGCCCATCAGCCGCAGTGGGCCGAGCACCTGGCCGACATGGATCGGTCCATCGCCGAGATGCAGGCCCGTGACCTACTACATCGCCAAGCCCGTCCAAGCCCCGGACGTGTCCGGCATCCTCGAGCGACTCGGCACCAGCCGGAAGGGGCCGCAGTCACCAGCAGCATGCAACGATGCACACCGATGACGAACTTGGTTGCCGTACCCCGTAAATGGGGGGTTTTCGGGGGGCGGTTCAAAGCTTCATAGAAGAAGATCAAAGCCCTGACCAGCATTCTCGCTGGTCAGGGCTTTTTTCTTGTCGGGACGGCCGGATTCGAACCGACGACCCCTTGACCCCCAGTCAAGTGCGCTACCAAGCTGCGCCACGTCCCGATGCCCCCGCGCGGTCTCCGCCGCGGCAGCCGGTACAGCTTAGCGCAGGATCTTCGCACCGTGCGCGCAGGCCCCTCCCGCGCCACACCCCCTAGAGCGTCCTAGGAGGGTGGCCTGCCGGGCAAGGGCCGGCAGGCCACCTGCGGTGGGAGGATCAGCCGTGCGCCTTGCCTCGGCCGCCCGGGCCGAGCTTCTTGCGGGGGCGTACGGAGATGTCGATCGGGCTGCCCTCGAAGCCGAACTCCTCGCGCAGCTTGCGCTCCACGAACCGCTGGTAGCCGGCGTCCAGCGGACCGGTGGTGAACAGCACGAACCGCGGCGGCGCCACCCCGGCCTGGGTGGCGAACAGGATGCGCGGCGCGCGTCCGCCGCGTACCGGGTGCGGGGTGGCCTGGACCAGCGCGGTGAGCCACTGGTTGAGCTGCGCGGTCGGGATGCGGGTCTCCCAGCTGGCGAGGGCCTTGCGCAGCGCGGGGGCGAGCTTGTCGACGGCGCGGCCGGTGCGCGCGGACAGGTTCAGCCGGATCGCCCAGGGGATGCGGCGCAGCTCCCGGTCGATCTCCTTGTCCAGGTAGTAGCGGCGGTCCCCGTCGACCAGGTCCCACTTGTTGAACGCGATGACGAGTGCCCGGCCGGACTCCACGACCATGGTGAGGATCCTCTGGTCCTGCTCGCTGATCACCTCGCTGGAGTCCAGCAGCACCACGGCCACCTCGGCCGCCTCGATCGCCGAGGCCGTCCGCAGGCTGGCGTAGTATTCCGTGCCGCTGGCCTTGCCGACCCGCTTGCGCAGGCCGGCGGTGTCGACCAGCTGCCAGGTCTCGCCGCCGATCTCGACCAGGCTGTCCACCGGGTCGACGGTGGTGCCGGCGACCGAGTCGACCACCGCGCGCTCCTCGCCGGAGAAGCGGTTGAGCAGGCTGGACTTGCCGACGTTGGGTCGGCCCACCAGGGCGACCCGGCGTGGGCCGCGCGGGCGGTTCTCCACGATCTTCGGCGCCTCGGGCAGCGCGTCCAGGATCGCGTCGAGCAGGTCGCCGGAGCCCCGGCCGTGCAGCGCCGAGACCGGGAACGGCTCACCGAGACCGAGCGACCACAGCGACGTGGCCTCCATCTCGATGGTGGTGTTGTCGGCCTTGTTGGCCACCAGGATGACCGGCTTGGCGCTGCGGCGCAGCATCTTCACCGCGGCCTCGTCCACGTCGGTGGAGCCGACCATGGCGTCGACCACGAACAGCACCACGTCGGCGGTGGCCACGGCGATCTCGGCCTGCGCCGCGATGGCGGCGGCCCGGTCCTTGGCGTCGGGCTCCCAGCCGCCGGTGTCCACCACGGTGAACGCCCGGCCGTTCCACTGCGCGTCGTAGGGCACCCGGTCCCGGGTCACGCCGGGGATGTCCTCCACGACCGCCTGCCGGCGGCCGATGATGCGGTTGACCAGTGTGGACTTGCCCACGTTGGGGCGGCCGACCACGGCCACCACCGGCTGCGGGCCGGTCGGCTCACCGGAGTCGACCTCCGGCTCGCGCAGCTCGACCCAGCCGCCGAAATCGTCGTCGCTCACGCCGCGTCACCCTTCGTCCGCGTCTGCGACACCCACGAGAATCCGCTCACGCGACACCCCGCTCGGTGAGCATCTGGCGCAGGCGGGCGACGACCTCGTCGATGCCCAGCTCGGTGGTGTCCAGCACCACCGCGTCGGGCGCCTGCTGGAGCGGGTTTACCTTGCGGGTCGAGTCCAGCCGGTCCCGGCGGGCCAGGTCGGCGGCGGTCGCCGCGACGTCGGCGGCGTCCTCGGCGCTGCGCCGCTGGGCGCGGGCCGTCTCGGAGGCGGTCAGGTAGACCTTCAGGTCGGCGTCGGGCGCCACCACAGAGCCGATGTCGCGGCCCTCCACGACGATCCGGCCCGCCTCGGCGATCATGCGCCGCTGCCGCTCCACGAGCAGCTCGCGGACCGCGCCCACGGCGGCCACCGCGGAGACCGCGCCGGTCACCTCCGGGCCGCGGATGTCGGTGGACACGTCGGTGCCGTCGACGGTCACCGCGTACCCCTGGGGGTCGGTGCCGAGGCGCAGGTCGGCCTCGCCGGCGACCTTGGCCACCGACTCGGCGTCGGTCAGCTCCACCCCGGAGCGCAGGACCGCCCAGGTCAGCGCCCGGTACATGGCGCCGGTGTCGAGATAGCGGGCGCCCAGGCTCACCGCCAGTCGCCGCGACACGGTGGACTTCCCCGAACCGGACGGCCCGTCCACAGCGACCACACATCGCCCGGCCGGTACGTTTTCCTCCACCGTTGTCCTCCTCAGCCCGTACCTCGCGGGTCGCCGGTGTCTCCGGCGCCGTTGAGCGGATGTCTTTCGTCGTCAATCATGCCCGCGCCGCGCGGGCGTCCCGCCGGGCGGCGCGTGCGCCGGCCCGCGGACCGCGTCGAAGCCTACCGGGAGCCGTACCCCGGTCGTCTCCGGTCAGTCACCCACGGCCTTGAACAGGGCGGCGACCTCCGCGTTGGTCAGCCGCCGCAGCCGCCCGGTGCGCAGGTCGCCGAGCTTGATCGGACCGATCGAGGTACGGATCAGCCGGGACACCGGGTGTCCCGCCTCGGCCATCAGGCGCCGGACGATGTGCTTGCGCCCCTCGTGCAGGGTCAGCTCCACCTGGGCGGTTTTGCCCAGCGTGTCGACCACCCTGAACCCGTGGACCTTCACCGGCCCGTCCTCCAGCTCGATGCCGGCGGTCAGCCGCTTGCCCAGGTTGCGCGGGATCGGCCCGGCCACCTCGGCGAGGTAGGTCTTGAGCACCTCGTACGACGGGTGCATGAGCTTGTGGGCGAGGGTGCCGTCGTTGGTGAGCAGGAGCAGGCCCTCGCTGTCGGCGTCCAGTCGGCCGACGTGGTAGACCCGCTGTTCCAGCCGCGCGCCGATGAAGTCGGCGAGCTCGGTGCGGCCCTTCTCGTCGGCCATGGTGGTGACCACTCCGCGCGGCTTGTTCATCGCCACGTAGACCAGGCGGACGTCGGCCTGGAGCCGCTCCCCGTCGACGACGATCACGTCGCGGGTCGGGTCGGCCTTGTCGCCGAGCTGCGCCACCCGCCCGTTGACGGTGACCCGACGCCGGAAGATCAGGTCTTCGCAGGCGCGCCGGGAACCCACCCCCGCGGCGGCGAGCACCTTCTGCAGGCGCTCGGCGCTCTCGTAGACGGGGGCGTCGGGCTTCGGGGCACGGTCATCGCGTCGCATCGGCAAGCTCTTCTACGTCGTCGGGAAGGAACGGGGCCAGGGGCGGCAGGTCGTCCACCGAGTTGAGCCCCAGCTTCTCCAGGAACATGGTGGTGGTCCGGTAGAGGAACGCACCGCTGTCCGCTTCGGTGCCGCACTCCTCGACCAGGCCGCGACCCACCAGGGTACGGAGCACCCCGTCGCAGTTCACACCCCGGATGGCGGAGATGCGGGAACGGGTCACCGGCTGCCGGTAGGCGACCACGGCGAGGGTTTCCAGCGCGGCCTGGGTCAGCCGGACCGACTGCCCGTCCAGTACGAACCGTTCCACGTAGGTGGCGTATTCCGGCCGGGTGTAGAGACGCCAGCCACCCGCGGCCCGGCGCAGCTCGAACCCGTGCCCGGCGGCGGTGTAGCCGGCGGCGATCTCGTCGAGCATCGCACCGACCCGCTCCGGGGCCTGTTCGAGGACCTCGGCCAGGGTCAGCTCGCTGACCGGCTGGTCGACCACCAGCAGGATGGCCTCCAGGGCGCCGCGCAGCTCCGCGTCGTCGAGCACCGGCGCGGGCGCCGGTTCCGGCGCCGCCCGCCGCCGCCCCCGCTTCGGGGGTACGCCGTCCGTTGCCGCTTCCCCACTCCCCTGGTCCGCCGCGTCCCGCTCGGACGTGCCGACGTCCGCCCCGCTTCCGCCAGAGATCTTGGTACGGTCCCGCCCCTCCGGGGGCGCCCCCGTACCAAGATCCGGCCCGGTTGTGGCGATCTTGGAAGGATTCGGCCCCTCTGGGGGCCCTTCGCTTCCAAGATCTCTGGACGGCTCTGCGGTGGGGTCGAGATCGTGGGCGGTCTCGGTTCGTGGCGAGCCAGAAGTGTCCGAGATCTCGGGTTCCGCCTGCCCGGCGGCCGAGCTGGCGTCGTCCGGCTCGGGCTCGGGGTCAGGCTCGGCCTGGGGCGGAGACGGACGCTGCCAGGGAGGGATCCAGGCAGCAGCCTGATCGGCCAGCGAGTCGTGGCGTTCCTCGTCGCTCATCCCTCTACTCCTGCGTCGGTACGGGTTCGTCCGCAGCGTCGGTCGGCACGACGGCGTCGGATGCGGCCACGACCGGATCGCCCGGCGCGGCGGCGCCGGCGGATCCGGCGGCATCGCCGTCGGCCGGCGCGGCGGGGGTGGATGTGGTCGTGGATTCGGGGGTGCCGGCGTACTCGTCGACGGTCAGCTCGGCCTCGCCCTCGGCCGGGCCGGTCCAGCGCACCGTCAGCTCCTCCAGCGCCTGCTCCTGCACGAACGCGACCAGCCCCTGCCGGTACAGCTCCAGCAGCGCCAGGAACCGCGCCACCACCTCCAGCGTCATCTCGCAGTCGGCGCAGAGCAGCGAGAAGGTGGCGACGCCGGCCCGGCGCAACCGGTCGGCGATGATGCCGGCGTGCTCCCGGACGCTGACCCGGACCATGTGCACGTGCGCGATGGACACCTCGGGCACCGGCTTCGGGCTCATCGCCTTCAGCGCGAGCTTGAGCAGGCGCTGCGGGCCGATGCCGAGCACCAGGTCGGGCAGCGCCTCGGCGTACCGGGGCTCCAGGGTGACCGCCCGCGGGTAGCGCCGGCCGCCGACCGCCTCCAGCTCGGCGATGTGCGCGGCGGCCTCCTTGTACGCCTTGTACTGCAACAGCCGGGCGAAGAGCAGGTCCCGCGCCTCCAGCAGCGCCAGGTCCTCCTCGTCCTCCACCTCGGCCGAGGGCAGCAGCCGGGCCGCCTTGAGGTCGAGCAGGGTGGCGGCGACCAGCAGGAACTCGCTGGTCTCGTCCAGGTCCCACTGGTCGCCCATGGCCCGCAGGTAGGCGATGAACTCGTCGGTGACCTTGTGCAGGGCGACCTCGGTGACGTCCAGCTTGTGCTTGCTGATCAGCTGGAGCAGCAGGTCGAACGGGCCGGTGAAGTTGTCCAGCCGGACCGTGAAGCCACTGGTCTCCGGGTTGGCGGACACCCCGCCGTCGACCTCGGCGGCCAGCTCCGCGGCGGCGGCGGGGTCGCCGGTGCCGTGCGGCGGGTCGAGGGGCGGTGCGGTCACCGGGAAACCGTAGTCGACGCGGTGGGCGGGCGGCCTGCGGCCTACCGGTCCGCCTGGGCGGCGATCACCTCTCGGGCGAGCTGGCGGTAGTTGCGCGCGCCGGAGGAGGCCGGGTCGAGGGTGGTGATGGGCGCGCCGGCCACCGTCGACTCGGGGAACTTCACCGTCTTGGTGATCACGGTCTGGTAGACCTTGTCGCCGAACGCCTCGACCACACGCTGGAGCACCTGCCGGCAGTGGGTGGTGCGACTGTCGTACATGGTGGCGAGGATGCCCTCGAGCTCCAGGTCGAAGTTGAGCCGCTCGCGCACCTTGTCGATGGTGTCCAGCAGCAGCGCGACACCGCGCAGGCTGAAGAACTCGCACTCCAGCGGGATGAGCACGCCGTGCGCCACGGTCAGCGCGTTGATCGCCAGCAGCCCCAGCGAGGGCTGGCAGTCGATCAGGATGAAGTCGTACTCCTTGCGGATGGTCCGCAGCACCCGGGCCAGGGCCATCTCCCGGGCGACCTCGTTGACCAGCTGGATCTCGGCGGCGGAGAGGTCGATGTTGGCGGGCAGCAGGTGCAGCCCGGCCACGTCGGTCTTGATCAGGACGTCCTCGGCGGTGACGTCGTCCTGCATGAGCAGGTTGTAGACCGAGAGGTCGAGGTTGTGCGGGTTGACGCCCAGGCCGACGGAGAGGGCGCCCTGCGGGTCGAAGTCGACGAGCAGCACCTTGCGGCCGTATTCCGCGAGCGCGGCGCCCAGGTTGATGGTGGTCGTGGTCTTGCCGACGCCACCCTTCTGGTTGGCCATCGCGATGATCCGCGCGGGGCCGTGCCGGTCGGTCGGCATCGGCTCGGGGATCGGCTTGCGCATGGTGTAGGCGGCCGGGTCGGCGGGGCCGAGATCGGCGCCGAGCGTCGCCTGCTGCTCACGGAGCTCCGACGTCCAGGTCTCGGCACGGTCACCGTTTCCTGCCATGTCCTCGTTGCCCCCTCCCGACGACCACCCGGCGTCGGAGCCGTCCGACGTCCCTCGCGGCGCCGCTGCGCACCCCCGGTCCGTCGTACCTGGAGGCCCGCGCCGATGCCGACTGTACGCCACCGGCCAGCAGCACGTTCGGTAGCGGGTCGGCGTGTCGGCCGCTCATGCGAGGGCGCGCGGGTGCGCGGTGGCGTACACCTCGCGCAGGCGTTCCACGGTGACCAACGTGTACACCTGGGTGGTGGTCACCGAGGCGTGGCCGAGCAGCTCCTGCACCACCCGCACGTCCGCGCCGCCGTCGAGCAGGTGGGTGGCGTACGAGTGGCGCAGGGTGTGCGGGGAGACCGCGTCCGGGCCGTCGACCGGCAAACCGGCCCGGCCGGCGGCGGCGCGCAGCACGCCCCAGGCGCCCTGCCGGGTGAGCGGGCCGCCACGGGCGTTGACGAACAGCGCCGGGGTGCCCCGGCCGGCGGCGAGCAGCGCCGGGCGGCCGCGGACCAGCCAGCCGCGGGTCGCGTCGGCGGCGTACCCGCCGATCGGCACCAGCCGGGCCTTGCCGCCCTTGCCGCGCAGCAGCACCGTGCCGGCGTCGAGGTCGAGGTCGTCCACGGCGGCGCCGACCGTCTCGGAGATGCGCGCGCCGGTGCCGTACAGGAATTCCAGCAGCGCCCGGTCGCGCAGCGCGCGGGGCGCGGCGTCGCCGGTGGCCCCGGCCGGACCGGCGGCCTCCAGCAGCCGCAGGACGGCGTCGACGGGCAGCGCCCGGGGCAGCCGCCGCGGCGGCGTCGGCGGGCGGACGTCGCGGCCGGGGTCGGCGCCGGCCAGACCCTCGCGCAGCGCGAAGCGGTGCAGGCCGCGCACCGCGCTGGCGGCGCGGGCGGTGGACGAGACGGCCAGCGGCGGGTGCGTGTCGTCGCCGGCGCGCAGCCGGGCCAGGTGCACCTCGACCTGGGTGGCGCCGGCGGCGGCCAGGTCGGTCACCCCGACGTCGGCCAGGGTGGCGAGGTAGCGGTCCAGGTCCCGACGGTACGAGGCGAGCGTGTTCGCGGACAGTCCACGCTCGACGGTGAGGTGGTCCAGGTAGCCCCGGACCGCGCGGCGCAGGGCCGGCGCGGGTTCCACGCCGGCCCGGTCCACCGTGGGGTCGGTCAGCTGAGCACCTCGGCCAGCGGCAGCACGTCCATGCCGTGCGCCTCCGCCACCGGGCCGTAGACGACCTTGCCGGCGTGGGTGTTCAGGCCCAGCGCCAGCGCCGGGTCGCTGCGCAGCGCCTGCTGCCAACCCTGGTTGGCCAGTTCGAGGGCGTACGGCAGGGTGACGTTGGTCAGCGCGTAGGTGCTGGTGTTCGGCACCGCGCCGGGCATGTTCGCCACGCAGTAGAAGATCGAGTCGTGCACCTTGTAGACCGGGTCGGCGTGCGTGGTCGGCCGCGAGTCCTCGAAGCAGCCGCCCTGGTCGATGGCGATGTCGACGAGCACGCTGCCCGGCTTCATCCGGGAGACCAGCTCGTTGGAGATCAGCTTCGGGGCCTTCGCGCCGGGCACCAGCACCGCGCCGATGACCAGGTCCGCGTCGAGCACGGCCCGCTCGATCTCGTACGCGTTGGAGGCGACGGTCTGCAGGTGGCCGCGGTAGATGGCGTCGGCCGAGCGGAGCCGGGCCACGTTCTTGTCCAGCAGCAGCACCTCGGACTGCAGGCCGAGCGCGATGGCGGCGGCGTTCAGGCCGGACACGCCGGCGCCGATGACCACGGTCTTGGCCGCGTACACGCCGGAGACGCCGCCGGGCAGCACGCCCCGCCCGCCGCCGGTGCGCATCATGTAGAAGGCGCCCACCTGCGGGGCGAGCCGGCCGGCCACCTCGGACATCGGGGCGAGCAGCGGCAGCGACCGGTCGGGCAGCTCCACCGTCTCGTACGCGATGCCGGTGACCTTGCGGTCGACGAGCGCGTCGGTGCACTCGCGGGAGGCGGCCAGGTGCAGGTAGGTGAAGAGCACCTGCCCCTCGCGCATCCGGTGGTACTCCTCGGCGATCGGCTCCTTGACCTTGAGCACCAGCTCGGCGGTCTCCCAGACCTCGTCGGCGGTGGCCAGGATCTTCGCGCCGGCGGCGGCGAACTCGTCGTCGGTGATGCTGGAGCCGACCCCGGCGCCGGCCTCGACGAAGACCTCGTGGCCGTGGCGGGTGAACTCGTTGACGCCGGCGGGCGTGATCGCCACCCGGTACTCGTGGTTCTTGACCTCGCGGGGGATTCCGACCTTCACGATGCAGACACCTTCCTCCGGGGCGGCTCACCCCCGACTGAACGGCGCCGCGACGGCTCCGTTGCCGACGCGGTCCACCGGTCCCGCCGGCGGCAGTCTAGGCGCGTGGGAGGCCCGGGGACGCCAACACAGTGACATCCGGTGCCCGGTGGTGCTGACGATCTGTCAGGCGTGGACCGGGCTGCCCGGTGGAGACGACCTCAGCCGACAGGACAGACTTCGGTAAATATCTTCCCACCGGCGGGTGCCGATGCGGACAGGACGCGAGTGGATCACTATGGTGTCCGCTCATGACCACTCCTTACCAGCAGTACCCGCAGGGCGTCTCGGACAAGAGCAAGGTCGTCGCGGGCGTCCTCGGCATCCTGCTCGGCTTCTTCGGCGCCGGGCGGTTCTACATGGGCGACACCAAGACCGGCGTCCTCCAGCTCGTGGTGAGCGTCGTGACCTGTGGCTTCGGCGCCCTCTGGGGCACCATCGACGGCATCCTGATCCTGGTCAACGGTGGCGTCGACGGGCAGGGTCGCCCGCTGCGCGACTGAGCGCCGACACACGCCAAGGGGCCGCGCGGTGCGTCGCACCGCGCGGCCCCTTCGTCGTCGCTCCGGGAGTCGTCGCTTCCGGATCAGCGCGGCAGCGGCGCCTCGGGGCGGCGCAGCTCGGTGAAGCCGGTCTCCCGGGCCCGGGCGGCGGCGAGCAGCCCGGCCACGCAGGACGCGTTGGTGATCTCGCCGGCGAGCACCATCCGGACCGCCTCGTCGAGGTCGACGCGGACCACCTGCAGGTCGGCCTCCTCGTCGTGCCGGTCGTGTCGCTGCTCGGCCGGCACGTCGCCGAGGTCGCGGGCCAGGAAGACCCGGACCACCTCGTCGGAGAAACCGGGCGAGCTGTGCAGGTCGACCAGCACGTCGACGCGTCCCGCGGTGAGGTCGGCCTCCTCGGCCAGCTCCCGTGCCGCCGCGGCGGCCAGGTCCTCCCCGCTGACGTCCATCAGACCCGCCGGCAGCTCCCACAGGTGCCGGCCGACCGGGTGCCGGTACTGGCGGATCAGCACCACCTGGCCGGCGTCGTCGAGCGCCACCACGGCCACCGCGCCCACGTGCCGGACGTAGTCGCGCGCGGCGGTGCCGCCGCCGGGCATGGTCACGTCGTCGCTGACCACCGAGAAGATCCGGCCGGACCAGACGTCCCGGCGCGCGGTCACCTCGTACCGGTGCTCCACCCCGCTCACTTGGCGGACGCCTTCGCCGCGCCGCCGCGGCCGGTCTTCTTCGCCGTGCCGTCCAGGTCCACCGGGAGCTGGTCGGCCTCGGAGTACGCGACCGCGGCGCCGACGAACGCGGCGAACAGTGGGTGCGGCCGGGTCGGGCGGCTCTTCAGCTCCGGGTGCGCCTGGGTGGCCACGAAGAACGGGTGCAGCTCGCGGTCCAGCTCGACGAACTCGACCAGCCGCCCGTCGGGCGAGGTGCCGGAGATGGTCAGGCCGGCCTTGGTGAGCTGGTCGCGGTAGGCGTTGTTCACCTCGTAGCGGTGCCGGTGCCGCTCGCTGACCTCGGTGCTGCCGTACGCCTCGGCGACGATCGAACCCTCGGCCAGCTTCGCCGGGTACGCCCCGAGCCGCATGGTGCCGCCCAGGTCGCCCCGGCCCGCGACGATGTCCTCCTGGTCGGCCATGGTGGCGATGACCGGGTGCACGGCCTCCTCGTCGAACTCCAGGGAGTTCGCCCCGTCCAGGCCGGCCAGGTGGCGGGCCACCTCGATGGTCATGCACTGCAGGCCGAGGCAGAGGCCGAGCAGCGGGACGCCGTTCTCCCGGGCGTACCGGGCGGTGCCGACCTTGCCCTCGATGCCGCGCACGCCGAACCCGCCGGGGATGACGATGCCGTCGACGCCGGCCAGCGCGGCGGCCGCGCCGGCCGGGGTGACGCAGTCGTCGCTGGGCACCCACTTGAGCTGCACCCGGGCGCGGTGGCCGAAACCGGCGGCCCGGATCGCCTCGCTGACCGACAGGTACGCGTCGGGCAGGTCGACGTACTTGCCGACCAGCGCGACGGTGATCGTGTGGCGGGGCTGGTGCACCCGCTCCAGCAGGTCGTCCCAGCTGGTCCAGTCCACGTCGCGGAACGACAGGCCGAGCCGGCGCACCACGTACGCGTCGAGGCCCTCGCGGTGCAGCACCTTCGGAATGTCGTAGATGCTCGGCGCGTCCGGGGCGGCGGTGACCGCCTCCCGGTCGACGTCGCAGTACAGCGACAGCTTCTCCTTGACCTTGTCCGGGATCTCCCGGTCGCAGCGCAGCACCAGCGCGTCGGGCTGGATGCCGATGCTGCGCAGCTGCGCCACCGAGTGCTGGGTCGGCTTGGTCTTCAGCTCGCCCGAGGGCGCCAGGTAGGGCACCAGCGACACGTGCAGGTAGAAGCAGTTGTCCCGGCCCAGGTCGTGGCGGATCTGCCGGATCGACTCCAGGAACGGCAGCGACTCGATGTCGCCGACCGTGCCACCGACCTCGGTGATCACCACGTCGGGGACCTGGCCGTCGGCGTCCGGGTCGGCCATGCCGAGGATCCGGGCCTTGATCTCGTTGGTGATGTGCGGGATGACCTGGACGGTGTCGCCCAGGTATTCGCCGCGTCGCTCCTTGGCGATCACCGCCGAGTAGATCTGCCCGGTGGTGACGTTCGCCTTGCCGGAGAGGTCCCGGTCGAGGAACCGCTCGTAGTGCCCGACGTCGAGGTCGGTCTCGGCGCCGTCCTCGGTGACGAAGACCTCGCCGTGCTGGAACGGGTTCATCGTGCCGGGATCGACGTTCAGGTACGGGTCGAGCTTCTGCATCACCACGCGCAGCCCGCGCGCGGTCAGCAGGTTGCCGAGGCTGGAGGCGGTGAGGCCCTTACCCAGCGAGGAGGCGACGCCCCCGGTGACGAAAATGTGCCTGGTCGTCCGTGCTGAAGGGGCCAAGGCCTGCTCCCGTGTCGTCCGTAGCGGTCGTGCGAACCGCCGTGCCGATCAGCCAAGTGATCACGCGATCCACGGGATTCCACGGTAACACCTTCCGGACGGTGAGCCGGCGTCGCACCCGCTGTCGGTGCACGTGGGGCCGCATCCGCCCGCCGCGGACCCTCCCGGACGACCTGCTTCACCCAAGATCCACACCGGTACGCCGGAACGGCGGGGTCACACCCCGCCGGACACCGCCACCTCGCCGAGCTGGCGCGGCCGGACCCGACCGGACCGGACCGGACCGGACGAACGGGAGCCGGGCGGGTCAGGTCGCGGGCACCTCGGTGGGCGGCCCGGTCGGCTGGGAAGGCAGTCGGGGGTCGGCCGGCCCGCCGGGCGCGGCGTCCTCCCCCGCCGCCGACGGGCCACCCCGGGCGACGCCTCCCGGCGACCCGGCCGGCCGGTCCGCGTCACCGGCAGGGCGGGGGTCGCCCGACGGGACGTCGACGGTGGGAGCCGCCGCGCCGCCGCCCGAGCGGGTCGCGCCGCCCCTCGAACCGCCGCCGGCCGGGCCACCACCATCCGACCCGACGCCGGCTTGGTCACCGCCCGCGCCGTCGCGGGCTGGGTCACGACCCGCCGCGCCGCCGGCCGGCCCGCCGCCGGGCGGGGTCGCGCCGACCTCGCCCCCGGGACGTCCGCTGTCGGGCCGGGTGCGGTCGGTGGAGTGGTCGAGCACCCGGAGCGCGGCCAGCGCCGCCATCGGCACCACCAGCGCCCCCGCCGCCCCGGCCACGTCCAGCGCCGCGCCGCCCAGCACCCCGCCGAGGCCGGCCGCCACGCCGGTGCCGGCCATCGCCGCCCGGATCGCGGGGTAGATGCCGAACAGCCGCATCAGCCCGCCCCAGGGCTGGAGCAGGGCCAGCCAGACCAGCGCCGCCCCGGCCAGGGCCAGCACGGTCAACGGGCTGTTCACCAGCGTCTGGAAGTTGGAGGTGCTGGACCGGTGCACGGTGAGCCCGCCGGTGCCGTCGCCGAGCGCGGCCAGGAACCGGCCCAGGCTGCCCCGCTCCACCGCCGGCCGGCCCAGGTCGACCAGCGCGAACCCGATGGTGACCGCCAGCCCGGCCATGGTGGCCCAGGCCAGGCGGCTCACGGTCAGCCATCCGCCGGTGCAGATCGCGGCGGCGACGCTCACGCCGGCGGTGAGCGCGATCGCGCCGATCGAGTCGGCGCCCAGATAGGGGCTGCCGACGATCACCACCGCGAGGCCGCCGACCGCGACCATGACGAACGGCCGCCAGCCCCGCCGGAAACGTTGGGCCAGCCAGCCGCCGCACAGCAGCGACCCGGCGATGAACACGCCCAGCCCGACCGTGCCCAGCCCGGCGTACCGGCCGCCCTCCAGGGCGGAGTAGCCGACCACGCCGTTGAGCTGCAACCGGGAGCCGGTGAGCACGTCCACGCCGACCACCAGCGTGGCCAGCCCGGCGACCGCACCCAGCGGCCCGAGCGTGCGGTCGTGCCCGGGGGTGAACCGGACCGCCGCCGTGCCGCCGACGATGAGCAGGCCGGTCACCGAGGCGAACCACCAACCGGCGTGGTGCCCACGCCACCAGGGCGCGGCGTCGGCCAGCAACGCCGCCGGCACGGCCAGCGCGGCGGCGATCAGCAGCAGCTCCACCACGGCGACCACGCGCCGGGACACCGGTGCGGGCCCGTGCGGGCCGGCCAGCCGGCGGGCCCGGCGCAGCAGCGGCAGCACCGCCACCGCCAGAGCCAGCTGGGCGGCGGCCAGCAGGGTGAAGAACCAGCCGGCGACCCGCCGCTGGGCGGCGGCCTCCCGGTCGGCGTCGGCGGGCGCCTCGATCGCGGTCCGCAGGTCGTCGGGCCGGTCGTCGACCGTCACCGCGGGTCGGCCCAGGAACGCCCGTTCCGGCATCGGCCGGCCGAGCGCGGCGAGCGCGGTCGGCGCCAGGTCGACCAGTTGCAGGTAGCCGGCCCGAGCGGTGCTCGCGGAGGTCAGCCACCCGCCGTCCCAGCCGGGACCGTCGGCGACCGCGACGTGCAGCCGCGCCGGCGAGTCGGTGTCGGAGACGCCGGCGACCAGCACCAGCGAGTTCGGCGGCCGGGCGGCGAGCACCCGGGCCAGCCGGGCGTCGGCCTCGCGCGCCTGACCCGCGCGGACGACCGGGTCGTCGTCGTCGACGGTGCCCACGTCGACGATGCTCAGCACGCAGGAGCCGAGCAGTTCCGCCGGGTCCTCGGGCAGCGCCGGCGCGTACCGGTCGACCCGGCCGAACGGCCGGGCGGCGGCCACGGCGGCGCCCGGGCCGACCGCCACCGAGCAGCGCACCGACTCGGCCAGCGCCCCGGGCGTCGCACCCCAGGCGAGCTTGTCCTGGTTGTACGCGACGACGGACTCCTGGTCGGGCAGGTTGGCGCCGATCCGGTCGGGCTGCTCGACGCTCACCCCGGTCGCCGGGCAGCCGCCGCCGGTCCGAGGGCCGTTCCAGGCGGCGAAGTTGCCGGCGCCCAGGGTCAGCCACCCGTCGACCGGGCAGGTGGGGCGGTGCGCGGAGCGTACCGAGAGGGAGCCGATCGCGCCCTGCTCGGCCATCCGCCACAGCGTCGGGGTGTTCTGCGGGTCGACGTCGTCCCAGCGGAGACCGGCGGCGCCGACCAGCACCACGAAGTCGGCGCTGCGCCGGGGCGCGCCGTTGTCCGGGCGGGCGGCCAGCGCGGTGACGCCCAGCGCCACCACCACCAGCGTCAACAGCACCGGGACGAGTCGGCGCAGCATCAGCGGTTCCCCGTCGAGTGCTGGGGCGTCAGCTCCGCGTAGAGGGCGGCGAGGGCGGCCACGGTGTCGGCCTCGGTGGGCCAGGTCGCGGACCGCGCCGCGCCGCGCCGGCTCAGCTCGGCCCGGCGCGGGGCGTCGTCGAGCAGCTCGCGCACCGCCGCGTCGACGGCGTCCACGTCACCGGGCGGCACCAGGGCCGCGGCGTCGCCGACCAGCTCCGGCAGGCCGCCGACCGCGGTCGCGACCAGCGGTACGCCGGCCCGCAGCGCCTCCTGCGCGAACAGCTGCCGTGCCTCCCAGTCGCTGGTGACCACGGCGAGGTCGGCGCCGGCCAGCAGGTCCGCCACGTCGGTGCGGTGCCCGAGCAGGGTCACCGGCGCCCGGGCGGCCGAGATCCGCGCGGCCAGCGGCAGGTAGGCGGGCCCGCTGCCGGCGATCACCACCGCCGGGGCGGGGATCCGGGTCCGCCACCGGGCGGCCGCGTCGATCAGCACGTCGTACCGCTTCTGCGGATGCAACCGGCCCACCGAGAGGATCAGCGGGCGGTCCCCGGTGACCCCGAACTCGGCCCGCACGGCGGCGCGACGGCGGCGCGGCGCGGGCAGCGCGGGCGCGGCGACCGGCGCGAGGCGGGCGTCGGTGGCGCCCAGAGCGGCGGCCCGCTCGACCAGGTCGGCGGAGGCGCCCAGCGCGACCCGGACGGAGCGGGCGACGACCCGCTCGACCAGCCGGGACACGGTGCCGCGCAGCCCACCGGCGAGCACCGCGTTGTGCCAGGTCACGACCAGCGGAGCGGCGGGACGGGCGAGCGCGGCGACCAGCCCGGCGCGTAGGCCGTGCGCGTGCACCACGTCGACCGGCGTCTGCGTGAGCGCCCGGCGCAGCGCGGTGACCGCGCGCGCGTCGCCCGGGGTGGGGCTGGCCGGGATCTCCACCGGCGTGAACCGGGCGCCGGCCCCGGTGAAGTCGAACTGGTCCTGGGTGGCGGCCGGGCCGCAGACCAGCACGGCGGCGCCGGCCTCGGTCAGGCCCCGGGCGACCGAGCGGACGTGCTGCCCCACCCCGCCGGTGCTGGAGGCGAGCACCAGGGCGACCGACCCGGGCCAGCGCGGTGCCGGCGAGGCGTCCGTCATGAGGAAACGGTCTCCTTTCCGTCGCCCCGCTCGCCGGGGTGTTGGTCGGTCCGCGGGCCGTCGGCCCCGCCGGCCGGGCGCCGCCGGCGTACCCGGCGGGCCAGGGCCGCGAGCAGCGGCCGCAGGTCGCGGGCGTCGGTCAGCCAGGCGACGGCGAGGAACAGGACACCGACCACGACCCCGGACAGCATGCCCTGCGCGAGGGCCGCGAGTGTCGTCGGGGTCCCGTCGCCGAGCCCGGCGAGTCCCCTGGCGGTGGCCACTCCGCCGCCGGCGGCGACGGCGGCGGCCAGCAGCCCGGCGGCCCCGGACCGGCCGACGCCGGCCAGCGCCTCCCGGCCGGCGGACCGGCCCACGGCGGCGAGCAGCAGGCCGCCGAGCAGCACCATCCCGGCGGAGGTGGCCAGCGTCACCGCGAGCACCCGGTCGGCCAGCGGCAGCGCCTGGCCGAGCAGGACCGCGAGCACGGGCACGCTCAGCCAGCCCACCGCGGTGGCGACGCTTGCCGCGCGGGTCTCGCCGCGGGCGTAGAGGGCCCGGGTGAGCACCGCGAACAGGCCGTAGCCGAGCAGGCCGGGAGCGAAACCGGCGATCCCGACCGCCGCGGTCCGCGCGTCGAGCGGGTCGCTGAAGAAGAAGTGCCCGACCGGGATGGCGGTGCCGACCAGCGCGGCGGTGCCGAGCAGGCTGAACAGCACGATCCCGCGCACCGCCGGCGCGAGGGTCTCCCGGTAGCCCCGTTCGTCACCGCTCGCCCGCGCCGCCACCAGCGTCGGGTACGCGGCGACCGCGAGCGGCACCGCCAGCACCGCCCAGGGCAGGAAGTAGACCGTCTGGGCCAGGTTGTAGACGCCGACGTCGGCGACCCGGCCGTAGGTGACCTGGTTGAGCGTGACGGCCAGCGCGATCTGCTGGGCGGCGACGGTGACCACGCCGGCGCCCACCAGCCCGCCGACCCGGGCCCGGGCGTCGGCCGGGAACCGGTAGCCCGGCCGGATCGGCAGCCGCAGCCGGCGCAGCGGGATCAACAGGGACAGCGACAGCACGACCACGCCGAGCGTGGTGCCGCCGGAGAGCAGCAGCTCGCCGCCGCGCCCGGCCACGCCGATGGTGGCCAGCCGGCCCTCGACGGCGGTGAAACCGAGGTAGACCGCGATGACCGTGACGCTGGACAGCAGTGGCGCGATGACCGGCCAGGCGAACCGCCGGTGCGCCTGGAGCACGCCGGTGAGCACGATCCCTACGCCGTAGAGCGGCAGCTGCGGGGCGAAGACCCGCAGCATCCGCGCGCCGGAGGCCTGCCGGACCTCGCCCAGGCCGTGCCCGAGCAGGCCCATCAGCGGGTCGGCGAACAGCGCCACCAGCACCGCCAGCGGCACCAGCAGGCTCAACGTCCAGGTCAGCAGCGCGCCGGTGGTGGCGGCCACCGCCCGCCGGTCACCCGCCTCGACCGCGCCGGCCAGCAGCGGTACGACGAGGCTGGCCAGCGCCCCGCCGGCGACGATCTCGAAGATGAAGTTCGGGACGTAGTTCGCCACCAGGTAGGCGCCACCGAGGTCGGTGGGGGCCAGCGACCAGGTGAACACGGCGGTGCGGCCGAACCCGGCGAGCCGGCTGACCACGGTGAGGACGGCGATGAGGGCGGCCGCGCCGGCGACGCGGCCGGCGGCGGCGAGGGGTGCCGGTTTCGTCACGTCAGTCGGCGAGCCGGCCCAGCTCGTCGAGGTGTCGCAGCCCCGGGGTCCGCTGGATCACCTGGGTGAAGCTGACCTTCTCGCTGGCCGCGGTCAGCGCGGCGAGCACGGCCAGCACGGCGGCGCGCCCGAGCGGCCCGGTACGCGCGGCGAGGCTGACCCCGAGCACCGCGCCGAGCGCGTTGGCGCCGCTGTCGCCGAGCATCACCCGCTCGTCCAGGTCCTCGCGGACCAGGCCGGCGGCGGCGCCGACGGCTCCCGCCGCGATGCCGCCGTAGGGGCCGGTGGACAGCGGCGCGCCGAGCAGCATGCCGGACTTCAGCGCCCGGCCGGGGCGCAGGTCGAGCAGGTTGACCAGGTTGGCGGTGCCGGCCACCACGCCGGCGCCGAGCAGCACGTCGAGCCCGCGCCCGAGCGCGCCGGCCCGCTGGCGACGCGGGTGGGCGGCGACCCGCCGGTCGGCGGCGAGCAGCGCCGCGGCGCCGAGCCCGGCCGCGCCCACCCCGGCGACCTTGACCAGCCCGGCGGTGACCTGCCCCTCGCGCAGCGCGGCGAGGTGCCCGGCGAACCCCTTGGCGGCCTTCTGTTCCGGGCGGGCGCCGACCACGTCGTCGTAGAGCCCGACCGCGCCCGCGCCGACCCCGGCGAGCAGGGCGGCCGCGCCGGCCGGCGCGCTGCCGGCGCCGAGCGCGCCCGCGGTGGCGGCGCCGACGGCCAGCGCCGGACCGGCGGCCAGGGTCACGGTGCGGCCCCGGTAGTTGGTGCGCTCCAGCGCGGGCGCGCTCGGCGACATCCGCACCTCGCGCAGCACGTAGCGGGCGGTCAGCACCCCCGCGCCCACGGCCAGCAGCCGACCCAGTCTCACGCGACCCCTCCGATCCGGACTCCGAACGCGGCACGGCACGGACCGGGCGGTCCGGGCGCGTTCACTGGGGCAGTTTAGGCAGCAGGCCGGTGGCGTTGTCGCCCACGCCGTACTGGCCGGTCTTCTTCTCGGTCAGCTGCTGTGCCAGGGCGAGGCTGGTGACCAGCTGGCCCTGCACGGTGTTGGCGTTGTCGACGGTGGAGATGGTCTGCGACAGCACCGGGTCGCCGCGGACCACCGCGACCAGGTTGCCGCCGGTGGAGCCCATGCCGGCGACCACGAGCGCCCCCGCCCGGTCGAACTGCTCGGCGATCTTCACCACCGACTCGTCCTTCTTCGCCGAGTCCTTGTCCACGTACGGCTGGCCGGTGACCAGCACGACGGCCTCGGCGGCGCCGGAGATCTTGTCCTCCGGGGTGAGGTAGCCGGCGGTGGCGTACTGCTGCAGCACGCTGCTCCGGTCGGCGTCGCTGACCGGCGGGCTGCCCGCCGGCCGGTCCACCAGGACGTTGGCCAGCAGCGCGCTGGAGGTCTCCACGCCGTGCCCGTTGCCGGGCAGGTTGGAGGCCGGGGCGCTGTTCGGGCGGGCGGCGGTGACCGCCAGCTCCAGCAGGTTGTTGTTGCTGTCCGGGTTGATGAACTTGTCCTGCACGTCGATCCGGCCGGTGACGTCGGCGCCGGCGGTGCGGAGCATCTTGATGACGCCCTCGGCCTGGTCCCGGCCGCTGGGCAGGGTGAGCACCAGCACCCGGCGGTCGTTGAGCTTGCCGGGCAGGACGACCTGGGCCATCTGGGCGGCGAAGTCCTCCTCGGTCTCCAACTGCTTCTGCATGTCGTTGACCGACTGGCGCATCAGTGAGTTGTCCTTGCGCAGGCCGTTGACGTTCTCCCGGAGCGCGTCGGCGACCGGGCCGTTGAGGGCGGCCGTGCCGACCACCAGGCCGATCGCCAGCGCGAGGAAGACCGCGGTCAGGGACACCACGTGGTAGCGGAAGTTGATCACGCTTGCAGCCTCTTGATCGTCGGGGGAGCTAGAAGAGCTGGCCGAGCTGGAACACGAAATTGTCCCACCATTCGGAGACCACGCCCAAATACGCCTTCCCGACGGTGGAGACCGCCACCGCGGAGGCCATCGCGGCCACCGCCGAGAGGACCAGCAGCAGCAGCGAGGAACCGGAGATGCTCTGCCGGTAGAGCCGGCTGACGCCCTTGGCGTCGACCAGCTTGCCGCCCACCTTCAGCCGGGTCAGGAACGTCGACGCCATGCCGCCGCGGCCCTTGTCGAGGAACTCCACCAGGGTGGCGTGGGTGCCGACGGCCACCAGCAGCGAGGCGCCCTTCTCGTCGGCCAGCAGCATGGCCAGGTCCTCGCTGGTGGCCGCCGCCGGGAACGTGATCGCGGGGACGCCCAGACCGTTGACCCGGGGCAGCCCCGGGGCCCGCCCGTCCGGGTAGGCGTGCACGATCACCTCGGCGCCGCAGCGCAGCACGTCGTCGGTGACCGAGTCCATGTCGCCGATGATCATGTCGGGGGTGTAGCCCGCCTCGACCAGCGCGTCGGCCCCGCCGTCGACGCCGATCAGCACCGGCTTGAACTCGCGGATGTAGGGCCGCAGCACGTCCAGGTCGGCCTTGTAGTCGTAGCCGCGGACCACGATCAGGCAGTGCCGGCCCTGGATCTGGGTCTGGATCTCCGGCACGCCGACGCCGTCGAGCAGCAGGTCGCGTTCCTGCTTGAGGTAGTCCATCGTGTTGGCGGCGAACGCCTCCAACTGCACCGACAGGCCCTCCCGGGCGTCGGCCATCGACTTGGCCACGGTCTCGGCGTCCTGCAGCGCGCCGTGCGCGACCGGTTCGTCGCCGACGAAGACGGTGTTGCCCTCGATCCGCACCAGGTCGCCCTCGCGGATTTGCTCGAAGACGCTCTCCCCGAGGTCGTCGAGCAGCGGGATGCCGGCCGCGACGAGCACCTCGGGGCCGAGGTTGGGATAGCGGCCGGAGACCGACGGCTTGGCGTTGACCACCGCGGCGACCCCCACCGCGACGAGCGAGTCGGCCGCCACCCGGTCCAGGTCGACGTGGTCGATGACCGCGATGTCACCGGGGCGCAGGCGACCGACCAGCCGTTTCGTCCGGCGGTCGAGGCGCGCGGTGCCGAGGATCGAGCCCGGTTCCGCGTTCCGGGTCCGGCGCAGTGTGGGTAGACGCATCGTGACCATCCTGGCATGTGGGGCAGGTAATGCTGTCGCGACATGCCTGAGCAGGGCCGCCTACCCAGGGAAGCACACCGGGACGCGCCCCGGTGTGCTTGCGCTCACAATCGGGGCATCACGGACGCCTTTCCTTGGCCGCCACGGCCAGGAGTTCCTCGGCATGAGCGATACCCAGATCGGAATCCGGCAAACCGGCGAGCATCCGGGCCAGCTCGCGGGCCCGCTCGGTGTCCTCCACCACCCGCACGCCGCTGGTGGTCACCGCGCCGCCGGTGTCCTTCGCCACCACCAGGTGCCGGTCGGCGAACGCGGCGACCTGCGGCAGGTGGGTGACCACGAGCACCTGGTGGCTGCGGGCCAGCCGGGCCAGCCGGCGGCCGATCTCCACCGCGGCCTGGCCGCCGACCCCGGCGTCGACCTCGTCGAAGACGAGCGTGGGCGGGCCGCCGGAACCGGCGAACACCACCTCGATGGCGAGCATCACCCGGGACAGCTCACCGCCGGACGCGCCCCGCTGCAACGGCAGCGCCGGCGCACCCGGGTGGGCGAGCAGCCGCAGCTCGACCTCGTCGGCGCCGTCCGCGCCGACGCCCGCCTCGACGCCGTTGACCGGCAGGCTCGGCTCGGACCGCCCGGCCGGCCGGGACAGCACCGCCACCTCGATCCGCGCGTGCGGCATGGCCAGCCCCGCCAGCTCGACGGTGACCTGCTCGGCGAAGCGGACCGCGGCCTCGTGCCGGGACGCGGAGACCCGCCCGGCGAGGTCGGCCACCTCACCGGCCAGCCGGGACGCCTCGCGGTCCAGCTCGTCCAGCAGCTCGTCGGAGGTGTCCAGGTCGGACAGCCGGGTCCGGGCCCGCTCGGCCCAGGCCACCACCCCGTCGACGTCGTCGGCGTACTTGCGGGTGAGCGCGCGCAGCGCGGCCCGCCGCTCGTAGATGGTCTGCAGGCGGGCCGGATCGGCGTCCAGCGCGGCCAGGTAGGTGGACAGCTCGGCGGCCACGTCGGTGACCAGCGTCGCGGCCTCCTCCAGCCGGGCCGCCAGCTCACCCAGCGCCGGGTCGGTGCCGGCCTGCGCCTCCAGCGTGCGCCGGGCCGTGCCGAGCAGCGCGGTCGCGTCCGGCGCCTCGTCGGTGGCCTCCACGCCGCCGGCGACGCACTGCTGCGCCACCTGCGCGGCGGTGCGCAGCCCCTCGGCGTGCTCCAGCCGCTGCGCCTCCGCCTTCAGCTCGTCGTCCTCCCCCGGCTGCGGATCGACCCGGGTGATCTCGTCGAGGCCCAACCGCAGCAGGTCGGCCTCCTGGTTGCGCTCGCGGGCGTTGCGCCGCCGGTCGGCCAGGTCGTCGACCACCGTCCGCCACCGGCCGTACGTCTCGCGCAACGCGTCGAGCAGCTTCTCGTGCTCCGGGCCGGCGAACCGGTCCAGCGCGGCCCGCTGCTCGGCCGGGCGCAGCAGCCGCAGCTGGTCGGACTGCCCGTGCACCGCCAGCACCTGCTCGCCGACCTCACCCAACGTCGACACGGGCATGCTGCGCCCGCCCAGGTGGGCGCGGGAGCGGCCCTCGACGGTGACCGTGCGGCTCAGCAGCAGCGAGCCGTCCTCGTCGGGCTCGCCGCCGGCGTCGATGATCCGGGCGTGCACCGCCTCGGCCACCCGCCCGCGCAGGCGCAGCCGCCCCTCGACCACCGCGCGGCCCGGCTGGGCGCGCACCCGGCCGGCGTCGGCCCGGCCACCGAAGAGCAGGCCGAGACCGGTCACCACCATCGTCTTGCCGGCGCCGGTCTCGCCGGTGATGACGTTCATCCCCCCGGCCAACGGCAGCGTGGTGTCCTCGATGACGCCCAGTCCGGTGATGCGCAGCTCTTCCAGCACAGCACCCGACAGTAGCCCCGCCGTGTGACAGTTGACCAGCCGGCACGGTGGCCTGTGGACGCCGTACCGTTCTCGACGGTCGGTCCGGCGCCGGCGGGCACTGCCCGCGCGGGTGGTCGGGGCGCCGGACGTCACGTCGTCGCCCAGCTCGTGCGCCGCCGCTTCCTCCGGCGGCGGCTCGACGAGCTGTCGGCCCGACCGGGGTCGACACCCGACCGGGCGCGGCGCGCCGGTCCACCCGCCGTGGCCCGGCCGCGAACGCTCCGGCGCCCCGACCGTCGCGGACCGACCACCCCCTGGTCGGGCCCGCGACCACCGGGTCACGCGTCCGGGAACCGGCGGGCCTCACCGCCGTGCCCGGACTCACCTCGACGTGACCCGTGCGCCCACGGTAACGCGCGCCGGGGCGGAGCCGGCCGGATCTGAGCGGTCGATCAGCGCCGGTTGCCGCGCCAGCCCTGCACGGGCAGGTCGAACTTGGCCACCAGCCGGTCGGTGAACGGACGCGCCCGCAGCCGGACGATGCGCACCGGCAACGCGCCGCGCCGCACGGTGACCCGGGCGCCCGGCGGCAGGTCGTAGACCCGCCGGCCGTCGCAGCAGAGCACCGCGAGCGTGGTGAACGGGTCGACCGTGATGGCGAACGTGGACGTCGGCGCGGTGACCAGCGGGCGGCTGAACAACGCGTGTGCGCTGATCGGCACCAGCAGCAGCGCCTCCACCTCCGGCCAGACCACCGGGCCGCCGCCGGAGAACGCGTACGCCGTGGAGCCGGTCGGGGTCGCGCAGACCACACCGTCGCAGCCGTAGCGCGACAGCGGCCGGCCGTCCACGTCGACGAGCAGCTCCAGCATCTGGGCGCGTTCGCCCTTCTCCACGCTGATCTCGTTGAGCGCCCACGACTCGATGGTCGGCCCGCCGTCGAACTCGGCGGTCACGTCGAGGGTGAGCCGTTCGTCCACTGTGTAGTTGCGCCCGACCACGTCGCGCACCGCGGTGTCCAGGTCGTCGATCTCCGCCTCGGCGAGGAAGCCGACCTTGCCCAGGTTGATGCCGAGCAGCGGCGCCTTCGCCGGGCGGGCCAGCTCGGCGGCGCGCAGGAACGTGCCGTCCCCGCCGAGCGCGAAGACGATCTCCGCACCCTCGGCCGCCTCCGGACCGGTCACCGGCACCACGCCGGGCAGGTCCAGGTCGTCGGCCTCCTCGGCCACCACCCGCACCTCGAACCCGGCCGCGATCAGGTCGGCGGCCACGGACCGGGCGTGCTCGGTGCTGCGTCGACGGCCGGTGTGGGTCACCAGCAGCGCGGTACGGCTCATCCGGACACCTCCTCGGTCGTGGCCGCCGTCGCGGCGGCTCCCTGCGGGCCGGCGGCCACCACCGTGCGGACCCGGTCCGGATCGGCGGCGGGCGCGTCCCGGCGCAACCATACGAAGAACTCGACGTTGCCGCTCGGCCCGGGCAGCGGGCTGGCCGCCACGTCGGCCAGCCCGAGGCCGAGCCGCGCGGCGGCCGCGGCGACGTCGAGCACCGCCTCGGCCCGCAGCGCCGGGTCGCGCACCACGCCACCGGCGCCGACCCGCTCCTTGCCGACCTCGAACTGCGGCTTGACCATCAGCGCCAGGTCGCCGTCGGGGCCGGTGCAGCCGGCCAGTGCCGGCAGCACCAGACGCAGTGAGATGAACGACAGGTCGGCCACCGTCAGGTCGACCGGCCCGCCGATCGCCTCCGGCGTGAGGGTACGCACATTCGTGCGCTCGAACACCCGGACCCGCTCGTCGGTGCGCAGCGGCCAGGCGAGCTGCCCGTAGCCGACGTCGACGGCGACCACCTCGGCGGCTCCGGCGCGCAGCAGCACGTCGGTGAAGCCGCCGGTGGAGGCGCCCGCGTCCAGGCAGCGCCGGCCGGTCACGGCCAGCCCACCCGGGGCGAACGCGGCGAGCGCGCCGGCCAGCTTGTGGCCGCCCCGGGAGACGTAGTCCTCGGTCGGGTCCTCGCCGGTGACCAGCAGCGGGTCCGCCGGGTCGACCATGGCGGCGGCCTTACGGGCCGGCACTCCGCGCAGCTGCACGCGACCGGCCTCCACGAGCGCGGCGGCCTGCTCGCGGGAGCGGGCCAGGCCACGCCGGACGAGTTCGGCGTCCAGCCGGGTACGACGAGCCATCGGTGTGGTTCTCCGCCTCTGCTCAGGCCTGGTCGATGCTGGCGAGCGTCTCGCGCAGCGTCTCGTACGCCGCCTCGTACTGCGCGATCTGGTCGGCCGGGGCGAGCGCCTCGGCGTTGGCCATGCCCCGCACGGCGGCGTCGACCGCCGGGTGCCGGGCCTCGCCGACCTCCTCGACCGGCGCCGGGCGGACACCGGGCGGCGGGCCGGGACGCGCGGGCGGACCGGGGCGCGGCCCGGGCGGCGGACCCGGACGGAAGGGCGCGGTCACGACTCGGCCGCCCGGCGCCCGGTGGTCTTCTTCGCCGGCCGTGCCGGGGCGGCGGGAGAGTCGTCGGCCGGTGTGCGCGCCACGGTGGCGGCCGGCTTGCGCGCGATCGCCTTCTTGGCCACGGCCTTCTTCACGACCGCCTTGGACGGCGCCGGGGTCGGCGCCGCTCCGGTCGGCGCGGCCTCCGGCGGCTCGGCCCCCGACGGCGCGGGCTCGGTCGACGTGCCGCTCGACGGCGTGGGCCGCTCGGGGCCCGCACCGGCCGGGACGGTGCGCGCCTCGCGCAGCTGCCGTTCCAGGTCGTGCACCCGCCGGGTCAGCTCGGCGACCTCGTCGGCGGTGGCCAGGCCGACCGCGCCGAGTGCCCGGTCCACCTCGAAACGCACCAGCTTGGTCAGCGCCTCCCGGTTCGACAGGCCGGTCGCGACCAGTTCCTCGGCGAGCGACTGGAGCTGCGCGGCCGTCGCGCCGCCCTGGCCGACGACGCGCATCACCGCGTCCTGCGCCTTCTTCCGGGGCGCCTCCGTCAGGCCCATGGCCAGCTCGAGGTAGGCGCGCCACGCGTCCTGCATGCCTGAGTCCTTCCGCGGGGCGAGGTGTGCAGGTGCCACGCTACCGGGCGCCTGGGACGTCCCATTGCGGTACGGTGCCGGGAAACGGCGTGGCTCGTGGTGAGGAGACGATGTGGCCAGCGTGGACGAGTGCCGGCAGGCGTTGCAGGACCTGGCGACCCGGCTGGACCAGCACGCCGAGGCGCAGGGGAAGATCGACCTGGACCGCACCCTGGCCTGCCGGATCACCGACCTGGGCACCGCCTTCCACGGTCGGCTGGAGGGCGGCCGGCTGGTCGACCTCGCCGACGGCGACGACCCGAAGGCCAAGATCTCGCTGAGCACCGGCAGTGACGACCTGGTCGCCCTGGTGCACGGCAAGCTCGACATCATGTCGGCGATGGCGTCCCGGCGGGTCTCCATCAAGGCCAACCCGTTCGACCTGATGAAGCTCCGCAAGCTGCTCTGAGCGGCCGGCGGCTCAGCCGTCGAGACCGAACGCGGCGAGCGCCTCCGCCGCCTGCGCCGAGCCGGCCCGCACACGCGGGTCGACCGACGTCGACCAGGCCACCGCGCACAGCGCCGCGAGCGCGTCCAGCGGCCGTCCCGCACCGTCGAGGACCAGCTCCCCGCCGGTCACGGTCACCGACCAGCCGCCGGCCTCCGGCCGGCCGGGCACCGCCACCACGGCCGCCGGGTCGAAGAGCCCCGCCAGGTCGAAGGAGACGTACGCCGGCCGGCGCGACTCCGGCGCGGCCAGCAGCTCGGCGGCGTCGCTGACCCCGGTGAGCACCAGCAGGCTGTCCAGCCCGGCCCGGCGGGCGCCCTCGATGTCGGTGTCGAGCCGGTCCCCCACCACCAGGGTCCGCCCGCTGCCGGCGCGCCGGGCGGCGGTGGTGAACAGCGCCGGCTCCGGCTTGCCCACCACCACGTCGGGATCCCGGTCGAGCGCGGTGCGCAGCACCGCCACCAGCGAGCCGTTGCCGGGCAGCGGTCCGCGAGGGCTGGGCAGCGTCCGGTCGGTGTTGGTGGCGTACCAGGGCACGCCCGCGCGGACGGCCAGGGACGCCTCGGCCAGGTCGGACCAGCCCACCTGCGGCCCGTAGCCCTGGGCCACGGCGGCGGGCTCCTCGTCGGCCGTGGACACCGGCCGCAGGCCCACCGCGCGCAACTCCGCCCGCAGCGCCTCCGCGCCGACCACCAGCACCGGCGCGCCGGCCGGCAGTCGGTCCCGGAGCAGTTCGGCGGTGGCGGCCGCCGAGGTGAGCACCTCGGTCGGCCGGGCCGGCACGCCCATGCCGGTGAGCAGGTCGGCCACCTCGCTGGAGCGGCGGGAGGCGTTGTTCGTCGCGTACGCGACCGCCCGCCCCTCGTCGCGCAGCCAGGCGACCGCCTCGACCGCGCCGGGGATGGGCCGGTCGATCAGGTAGATGACCCCGTCCAGGTCGAAGACGACCAGGACGTACCCGTCGACCAGCCGGCCGCCCGCCCCGGCGCGGTCGGGTGCACCCCGGTCCGCGCCGGAAGCGGTGTCCCCGGCGGGCGCTGTCACCGGCGCTCCGCCGCCTCGTCACCGCCGGCAGGCGTGCCACCGGACGCGGGCGGGGTGTCACCGGCGAGCGACTCCGCCTCGGCGTCGGTCAGCTCGTCGTCGCCCAGGTCGCCGGCGTCGCGGTCGCGGTAACCGGCCCGAGCCGCGTCACCGACGTTCGCCGTGTCGGCGCCGTCGGCCCGCGGACGGGTGTCGCCGTCCAGGTCGTCGTCGTCCTCGTCTTCGTCCTCGTCGTCCTCGTCGTCCTCGAGGTCGTCCTCGTCGTCGAGGTCTTCGTCGTCGAGGTCGTCCTCGTCTTCGTCGTCGAGGTCGTCCTCGTCTTCGTCGTCGAGGTCGTCGTCCTCGTCTTCGTCGAGGTGGTCGTCGGCGGCGTCGGTCTCGTCGTCGGGGCGCGCGGCCGCCGGGCCGCTGCCGTCCGCGTCGTCCGCCGGCTCGTCGTCCTCGTCGTCACCCTCGATGACCACGCCGTCGAGCTCCAGCAGCCGCTCGGCGGCGTCGGTCTCACCCTCGGAGTCGACGTCGGCCGCCCGGGAGAACCACTCCCGGGCCTCCTCACGTCGGCCCACGGCGAGCAGCGCGTCCGCGTACGCGTAGCGCAGCCGCGCCGTCCACGGCTCGGGCGAGTCGGTGGTCAGCTCGCGGACCTGCAGCATCGCCACGGCCGCGTCCTTCTGCCCCAGGTCGCCCCGGGCACCGGCGGCGACGATCAGCAGCTCGATGGCGACGGCCTGGTCGAGCTTCTCCCGGTCCGCGCCACGGAACAGGTCGATCGCCCGTTCCGGCCGGCCCAGCGCCCGCTCGCAGTCGGCCAGCACCGCCAGGTGACTCTGCAGGCCACTCATCCGGTGGTACGTCCGCAGCTCGGCGATGGCGGTCTGCCACTCCCCCGCGTGGTACGCGGCCAGCCCGACCGCCTCCCGCACGGCGGAGATACGCGAGGCGAGCCGGCGGGCCGCCATGGCGTGCGCCAGCGCCAGCGTCGGATCCTCGTCGATCAGCAGGCCGGTCGCGACCAGGTGCCGGGCGACCGTCTCCGCGACCGGCTTGGCGAGCGAGAGCAGCTCCGCGCGGACGGTCGAGTCGAGGTCACTCGCGACCACCTCGTCCGGCAGTTCCGGCGCCTCGCCGGTACGCCCCTCGCCGCGCTCGTCCTGACGTTCACGCTGCGGCCCGTAGTTGCCCGGCCGGTCCTCGTAGCCGCGACGCTCCCCGCCCCGGTCGTCACGCCCACCCCGGTAACCACCCGGGGCCCGGTCCTCGCGGCGGAAGCCGCCGTCGCGGTCGCCGCCCCGGTAGCCGCCCTCGCGACGCTCACCGCCGCGGAAGCCGCCCTCACGACGGTCGCCGCCGGGCCGGTTGTCGCGGTCGCCCCCACGGAAGCCACCCTCGCGTCGGTCGCCACCGCGGAAACCACCCTCGCGGTCACCGCCGCGGAAGCCACCCTCGCGACGGTCACCGCCGCGGAAACCACCCTCGCGGTCACCGCTCCGGAAGCCGCCTTCGCGACGGTCGCCGCCGCCGGGCCGGTTGTCGCGGTCCCCGCCGCGGAAACCGCCTTCACGACGGTCGCCACCGCGGAAACCACCCTCGCGGTCACCGCCACGGAAACCGCCCTCGCGACGGTCGCCGCCGCCGGGGCGGTTGTCGCGGTCACCGCCACGGAAACCGCCTTCACGACGGTCACCGCCGCGGAAACCACCTTCACGGTCACCGCCACGGAAGCCGCCTTCACGACGGTCGCCACCGCGGAAACCACCTTCACGGTCACCGCTCCGGAAGCCACCCTCACGACGGTCGCCGCCGGGGCGGTTGTCGCGGTCACCGCCACGGAAACCACCTTCGCGACGGTCACCGCCGCGGAAACCACCTTCACGGTCACCGCCACGGAAACCGCCTTCACGACGGTCGCCACCGCGGAAACCACCCTCGCGGTCACCGCCACGGAAGCCACCCTCACGGTCACCGCCACGGAAGCCACCCTCACGACGGTCGCCGCCGCCAGGGCGGTTGTCGCGGTCGCCCCCACGGAAACCACCCTCGCGACGGTCGCCGCCACGGAAGCCGCCCTCGCGACGCTCGCCACCGCGGAAACCACCCTCGCGGTCGCCACCGCGGAAGCCACCTTCGCGACGGTCGCCGCCACCGGGCCGGTTGTCGCGGTCCCCGCCACGGAAACCACCCTCGCGACGGTCGCCGCCACGGAAGCCGCCCTCGCGACGGTCCCCGCCACGGAAGCCACCCTCGCGACGCTCACCACCGCGGAAACCACCCTCGCGGTCCCCGCCACGGAAGCCGCCCTCACGACGGTCGCCACCCCGGAAGCCGCCATCGCGGTCCCCGCCACGGAAGCCGCCCTCACGACGGTCGCCGCCGCCGGGGCGGTTGTCGCGGTCGCCCCCACGGAAACCGCCTTCACGACGGTCACCGCCACGGAAGCCGCCCTCACGACGGTCACCGCCACGGAAGCCGCCCTCACGACGGTCGCCGCCGCCGGGGCGGTTGCCGCGGTCCCCGCCACGGAAGCCACCCTCGCGACGCTCACCACCGCGGAAACCACCCTCACGGTCCCCACCGCGGGAGCCACCCTCGCGACGCTCGCCACCGCCGGCCCGGCTGTCGCGACGGAAACCGCCGTCGCGGTTCTCGCCACCACGGAAGCCGCCGGCGCGGTCGTCGCGGCCACCCCGGTACGAAGGACGGTCGTCGCGGCGGGCGTCGTTACGCCCCCGGCCGCGGTCGGCGCTGTCCTCGTGACGGCGGGGCCGGTCCCCGCCCTGCGGTCCTGAACTCACAGGTGCATCCTTCCTGATGGCGTTTCCGCCGTAACGCTAACGCAGTCGAGGGCCGACCCTGCTGGGGCGGCCCTCGACTGAAAGATTGTCCGGCGGTGTCCTACTCTCCCACACCCTCCCGAGTGCAGTACCATCGGCGCTGGAGGGCTTAGCTTCCGGGTTCGGAATGTGACCGGGCGTTTCCCCTCCGCCATGACCGCCGTAACTCTATGAACATGTCAACCATCCCAGGTCGGGTGGTGTTTGTTCAGAGTTGCACAGTGGACGCGTAGCAGCTTGGTAGTCAAGTCCTCGGCCTATTAGTACCGGTCAACTGAACCCGTTACCGGGCTTACATTTCCGGCCTATCAACCCAGTCGTCTAGCTGGGGGCCTTACCCCACAAAGTGGGTGGGATACCTCATCTTGAAGCGAGCTTCCCGCTTAGATGCTTTCAGCGGTTATCCCTTCCGAACGTAGCTAACCAGCCGTGCCCCTGGCGGGACAACTGGCACACCAGAGGTTCGTCCGTCCCGGTCCTCTCGTACTAGGGACAGCCCTTCTCAAGTATCCTACGCGCACGGCGGATAGGGACCGAACTGTCTCACGACGTTCTAAACCCAGCTCGCGTACCGCTTTAATGGGCGAACAGCCCAACCCTTGGGACCTGCTACAGCCCCAGGATGCGACGAGCCGACATCGAGGTGCCAAACCATCCCGTCGATATGGACTCTTGGGGAAGATCAGCCTGTTATCCCCGGGGTACCTTTTATCCGTTGAGCGACACCGCTTCCACATGCCAGTGCCGGATCACTAGTCCCGACTTTCGTCCCTGCTCGACCTGTCAGTCTCACAGTCAAGCTCCCTTGTGCACTTGCACTCAACACCTGATTGCCAACCAGGCTGAGGGAACCTTTGGGCGCCTCCGTTACCCTTTAGGAGGCAACCGCCCCAGTTAAACTACCCACCAGACACTGTCCCTGAACCGGATAACGGTCCGAAGTTAGATACCCAAATCAACCAGAGTGGTATTTCAAGATTGCCTCCACCCATACTGGCGTATGGACTTCACCGGCTCCCACCTATCCTACACAAGCTAATTCAGATACCAATGTCAAGCTATAGTAAAGGTCCCGGGGTCTTTCCGTCCTGCCGCGCGTAACGAGCATCTTTACTCGTAATGCAATTTCGCCGGGCCTGTGGTTGAGACAGTGGGGAAGTCGTTACGCCATTCGTGCAGGTCGGAACTTACCCGACAAGGAATTTCGCTACCTTAGGATGGTTATAGTTACCACCGCCGTTTACTGGCGCTTAAGTTCTCCGCTTCGCCCCGAAGAGCTAACAGGTCCCCTTAACGTTCCAGCACCGGGCAGGCGTCAGTCCATATACATCGAATTACTTCTTCGCATGGACCTGTGTTTTTAGTAAACAGTCGCTTCCCCCTGCTCTCTGCGGCCATACAACGCTCCACCCGCGCGGGGCTTCACGTCTCCGGCCCCCCTTCTCCCTAAGTTACGGGGGCAATTTGCCGAGTTCCTTAACCACAGTTCGCCCGATCGCCTCGGTATTCTCTACCTGACCACCTGTGTCGGTTTGGGGTACGGGCCGCTCAGAACTCGCTAGAGGCTTTTCTCGGCAGCATAGGATCACTGACTTCACCTGAATCGGCTCGGCATCACGTCTCAGCCTACATGCACCGCGGATTTGCCTACGGTACGGCCTACACGCTTACCCCGGCACAACCACCGGCCGGGATCAGCTACCTTCCTGCGTCACCCCATCGCTTGACTACTACCCGCCAGGTTCCCACGCTCCCCGCATCAGACCCGAAGGTCATCCACGGTTTGGGTGGTTAGCACAACGAGGTTCATCAGGGT
>NZ_CP024052.1:1792500-5597500 GCF_002688545.1 Micromonospora sp. WMMA2032
AACCGGCGATGACCTCGGGCGGGTTCAGCGTCCGCTCGGCGCTCTCCTTGGGGTCGCCGATCTGACCGGTGGCGCCGCCGACCAGCAGCAGCGGCCGGTGTCCGGCGAGCTGGAGCCGGCGCGCCATGACGACCTGCATCAGGTTGCCGATGTGCAGGCTGGGCGCCGTGGGGTCGAAGCCCACATAGAAGGTGGTGCTCCCGCCGTCGAGCAGCTCGCGCAGCTCGTCGAGGCCGGTCGAGTCCTGGATCAGGCCCCGCCACAGCAGGTCTTCGGTCAGGGAGTCCCGCCCCTGCGGGAGGTTGCTGTCGGTCACGGTCACCGATTCTCCCCCATCCCCCGGCCCGGGCCGTACCCGGTTTGCCGACGGTGGGGCCGACTAGGCTGGCGGCGCCGTCGAGCGCGAGGAGGAACCGCGGTGGAGATGCCGAACCTGAGCGGGGGTTTCGTGGCCCTGTTGGGGCTGACGTTCGACGAGGTCAGCGGCGACCGGGTGGTGATCCGCTGGAAGGTCCGCCCGGAGCTGCACCAGCCGTACGGGATCCAGCACGGCGGCGTCTACTGCTCGGTGGTGGAGACCGCGGCCAGCGTCGGCGGCGCACTCTGGCTGGGCGAGCGGGGCAACGTGGTCGGGGTGTCGAACCAGACCGACTTCCTGCGCGCGGTCCGCGACGGGGAGCTGACCGCCGTCGGCACGCCGGTGCACCGGGGGCGCAGCCAGCAGCTCTGGCTGGTGGAGATCACCGACGGGGACGCCCGGCTGGTCGCGCGCGGCCAGGTGCGGTTGCAGAACCTCACCGCCGGCTGACCCATTCGCCCGAAACCGGGCGCTGACGCCGATATCGTCGCGTCGATGAGACCGCGTGCCGCCGACCCGACGTGAGGAAGCTCCTCGCCGTCACCCTGGGCGTGCTGTCGGCGGTCGGCGGCTTCGTCGACATCGGCGACCTGGTGGCCGCCAGCCAGGCCGGCGCGCTGTTCGGCATGGCCCACGCCTGGGTGCTGCTGGTCGGGGTGGTGGGCATCTGCGCGTACGCGGAGATGGCCGGCCGGATCGCGGCGGTGAGCGGCCGGGCGGTGTTCGACCTGGTCCGGGAGCGGCTCGGCCCGCGGGTGGCGCTGCTCAACCTGGTCTCCTCGTGGCTGGTCACGGTGGTCACCCTGGCGGCGGAGCTGGGTGGGGTGGCGCTCGCGCTGCAACTGGCGACCGGGCTGAGCCACCTGCTCTGGGTGCCGCTGGCCGCGCTGGCGGTCTGGTTGGTGCTGTGGCGGATGCGGTTCGAGCTGATGGAGCGGATCTTCGGCCTGGCCGGGCTGGCGTTGCTGGTGTTCGCGGTCGCGCTGGTCGCGCTGCCGACCGACTGGGCGGAGCTGGGGCGCGGGGCGTGGCAGGTCGGCGCGGCCGGGCACGGCTGGCCGCTGTACTGGTTCGTGGCGGTGGCGCTGTTCGCGTCGACCGTCAGCCCGTACGAGGTGTTCTTCTTCTCCTCCGGCGGGGTCGAGGAGCGGTGGAGCGCGGCGGACCTGGCGCACGCCCGCTCCAACGTGCTGATCGGTTTCCCGGTGGGTGGGTTCCTGGCGCTGTCGCTGATCGCCGTGGCGACGGTGGCCTACCACCCGTCGGGGACGTCGCTGGGCACGCTGGACGAGGTGGCCCGGCCGGTGGCGGCCGCGCTGGGCGGGGCCGGGCTGGCCGCGGCCGTGCTGGCGTTCTTCGCGGTGACGTTCGGCGCGGCGTTGGAGACCGGGCTGTCCGCGGCGTACGCGGCGGCGCAGTACTTCGGGTGGCAGTGGGGCAAGCGGGTCAGCCCGCGGGAGGCGGCCCGGTTCCACAGCGTCCTGCTGGTCGGGCTGCTGCTCGGCGTGGTGATGCTGATGACGACCGTGGACCCGGTGCGGTTGACCGAGTACATGCTGGTGCTGAGCGCGGTGGTGCTGCCGTTGACCTATCTGCCGATCCTGGTGGTGGCCAACGACCGGGGATACCTCGGGGACCGGGTCAACGGGTGGTGGACCAACCTGCTCGGCGCGGTGTTCCTGCTGCTGATCGTGGCCGCGTCGGTGGCGGCGATCCCGCTGGCGGTGATGACGGGGATGGGGCGATGAGGGTCCAGCTCGCGAAACGGCTGCTCGACCGGCAGATCGTCGACGTCGACGGTCGGCTCGTGGGGCGGGTCGACGACATCGCGTTCGCGGTCGACGACGAGGGCTATCCGTACGTGGACTGTCTGCTCACCGGTCAGGGAGCACTCGGCCAGCGGATCGGCGGCTGGGTGGGGCGGCTGCTGGTGGGGGTGGCCGACCGGTTCACCGACGACCCGCCGGTGCCGCCGTTGCGCGTGCCGCTGGCCCAGGTGGCCCGGGTGGACAGCGCGGTCCGGTTGCGCTGCCGGGCCGCGGACCTGCCGCCGTCACCGGTGGAGTCGTGGCTGCGGCGGCACCTGATCGAACGGATCCCGGGGTCGAACCGTGCGAGCGGGTGAACTTCTCGGCCGCGCCGCGTACGACCTGCACGGGCGGCGGCTGGGCCGGGTGGTGGACGTGGTGGTGCGGGGCGGCTGGCCGCCGGACCGGCTGCGGATCACCGACGTGATCGTCGCCGGGCACTGGTGGACCCGGGTGACGAGCCGGCTGATCGGACCGGAACTGCACCCGTCCGGGCCGTGGCTGCTGCGGGCGGTCGCCCGGCTGATCGGGCGCAGCACGCACCAACTTCCGGCGGACGCGGTGCAGCTGCGGCCGCCGGTGCCCGGTTTCCCGTTCGGCCCGCCGGCCGACCGTCGGTGACCCGGGCCGGCCGGGGGACGGCTCAGTGCCGGGCCTCGTCCAGGGCCCGGTCCGTGGAGCCGTCGGTCGCCTCGTCCGTGCCGTCGGCCGGGTCCCCGTCGCCGTCGTCCGGGCCGCGCCGGCTGCGGCGGCGGACCTGCACCTCGGTGATGGCGCGCTGGTCGACGCCGGCGACGGTCAGCTCCCAGCCGTCGACCTGGACCGTCTCCCCGGCGACCGTCGGGATGTGGCCGAGGCAGATCAGGACCAGCCCGGCGACGGTGGTGTAGTCGCCGGCCGGCCGGTTCGGCAGGTCCACGCCGAGGTCGGTGAGGTCGTGCACCGGGAAGGTGCCGGGCAGCACCAGCGTCCCGTCGGCCTCGGTGCGGACCGCGCGCAGGTCCCGGTCGGTCTCGTCGTAGATCTCGCCGACGATCTCCTCGAGGATGTCCTCCAGCGTGACGATCCCGTCGACCGCGCCGCGCTCGTCCACCACCAGCGCGATGTGCTGGCGCTCGGCCTTGAACTGACGCAGCGCGTCGACCACGGGAAGCGAGTCGGGCAGCAGCATCGGCGGTCGGGCGATCTCGTCGACCGGCCGGTCGTCGGGGACGCCGACCAGGTCGCGCAGGTGGATCACGCCGACCGCGTCGTCCAGGCCACCGTGGCGGACCACGGGCGCCCGGGAGTGGCCGGTGGCCGCGAGGACCAGCCGCGCGGCGTCCGCGGTGGTGCCGCTGTCGAGCGTGAAGACCTGCAACCGGGGTACGAGGACCGCGCGCAGCTGACGGTCGGCGATCTCCACCGCGCCGGCGATGATGGTGCGCTGCTCCTTGGTGAAGCCGTGGTTGCCGGCGACGATGTCGCGCAGCTCGTCCGGACCGATCTCGTCGGGCTCGTGCTTGGGGTCGAGGCCGAAGAGGCGGACCACCAGGTCGCTGGTGGCGCCGAGCGCCCACACCGCCGGCCGGGTCACGCTGGCCAGCATGTCCAGCGGGCGGGCCACCAGCAACGCCCACCGCTCGGCGGACTGCATGGCGATGCGCTTGGGCGCCAGCTCGCCGAAGACCAGCGTGACGAACGTGAGGACCAGGGTGACCGCGACGATGGCGACGGTCTCGGCGGCGTCGCCGAACGCGCCGAGCAGCGGCACCAGCGGGCGGGCCAGCGAGACCGCGGCGGCGGCGGAGGCGAGGAACCCGGCGAGGGTGATGCCGATCTGGATGGTGGCCAGGAACCGGTTCGGGTCCTTGGCGAGGCGGGCCAGCGTACGGCCGGCGCGGCTGCTGCGCTCCAGCCGCTGCAGTTGGCTGTCCCGCAACGAGACCAGGGCCATCTCGCTGCCGGCGAAGGCCGCGTTGACGATCACCAGCACACCGACCAGGGCCAACTGGCTCCAGTAGCTCTGCACGAGCGGTTCTCTCCCTCGGCCCGATCCCAGTCGGCCGATGGCCGACTCGCCGGCCGGCAGATCCGGTCGGCGTTGCCCCTCTGTGCCCCGCCGACGCGCGCCTGAATCCTGTGCGGGCACCGGCCGTACGGGCAAAAAATGCGCGGTCCGCATCTTTGCGTTCCACGCATCTTTTGCTACCGTGGCATCGTGAGCGGACTGCGGGAGCGCAAGAAGGCCGAGACCCGGGCGGCGCTGAGTTGGGCGGCGATCCGGCTGACCGTGGCGCGCGGCTACGACAACGTGCTGGTCGAGGACATCGCCCAGGCCGCCGGCGTGTCCCCGCGCACGTTCAACAACTACTTCGCCAGCAAGGCCGAGGCGATCGCGGCCCGGCACCTCGACCGCAGCCGCCGGGTGGCGGACGCGCTGCGGGCGCGTCCGGCCGGCGAGCCGCTCTGGTCCGCGATCGAGGCGGCGGTCCTGTCGGCGTGGGCGCCGGGGCCGGAGGTTGCGCAGTCGCCCCCGAACGCCCACGACGAGTGGGTCGCCGGCCTGCGCGTGATGCTCGCCGAGCCGGCGCTGCAGGGCGAGATGCTGCGGTCCGGCGCGCTCGCCGAGGCGGAGCTGGCCGAGGCGGTCGCCGAGCGCACCGGCACCGACGCCGCCCACGACCTCTACCCGCACCTGGTGGCCGCCGCGGTCGGCGCGGCTTCCGGCGCGGCGACGCGGCACTTCCTCCGCGCCGACCGGCCGGAGCCGGTCGCCCGACTCCTCTCCGACGCGCTGGCCCAGCTCGCCGCCGGCCTGCCCCCGCCCCGCTGACCCGCCCGCTCCCCCGCCCGGTCGGCCGCCGGCCCACCGGCCGGTTCGCCGTACCCTGGAAAGATCTTGCCATGATCGATGTCCTGGTCGTCGGGGCCGGGCCGAACGGCCTGATGCTCGCCGGCGAGCTGGCGCTGGCCGGGATCCGGCCGGTGGTGTGCGACCGGCTGGTCGAGCCGACCACCGAGAACCGGGCCAACGGCCTGGTCGGCCAGGTGGTCCGGATGCTCGACCGGCGCGGCCTGTACCAGCGCCTCACCGGCGACGCCGCGCCACCGCGACCGGCACCCCGGTTCGTCTTCGGCGCGTTGCCGCTGGACCTGAGCGGTGTCGCGGACAACCCGCTGCACGGGCTGGCCGTGCCGCAGCGGCAGATCGAGCGGGTGCTCGCCGAGCGGGCCGCCGAGCTGGGCGTGCGGATACGCCGGGGGCACGAGGTGACGGCACTGCGGCAGCGCGACGACGCGGTGGAGGTCGGGTTCGCCGACGGCACGTCGCTCACCTGCCGGTACCTGGTCGGCGCGGACGGCGGGCACAGCACGGTCCGCAAGCTCGCCGCAATCGGCTTCCCGGGCGTGACCACGGACCGGTCCGTCTCGCGTACCGCCCAGGTCGGCGTGCCGGCGGAGTCGATCGACCCGGCCACCGGCGGCATCAGGGTGCCCGGTCACGGGGTCGTCCCGCCGTTCCACCACACCCGCACCGAACGTGGACTGATCGTCTGGGCGCCGTTCCCCGACCGCCCGCCCCTGGTCAGCACCACCGAGTGGCCGGACGAGCCGGAGGCGTCGACGCCGATGACGCTCGCCGAGATGCGGGCCAGCATCGCCCGGGTGATCGGCGCCGAGGTGCCGCTCGCCCCGCCGGCCGGCGCCGGACCGCACGTGCTGCGCCGCTTGGTCGGCGGCAACACGCGGCTGGCCGAGCGCTACCGCGACGGGCGGGTGCTGCTGCTCGGCGACGCCGCCCACGTGCACTCCGCGATCGGCGGCCCGGGACTCAACCTGGGGTTACAGGACGCGGTCAACCTCGGCTGGAAGCTGGCCGCGCGGCTGCACGGCTGGGCGCCGGACGGGTTGCTCGACACCTACGAGACCGAGCGCCGCCCGGCGGCCCGGCGGGTCACCGTGTCGACCCAGGCCCAGTCCGCCCTGATCGCGCCCGGAAGCGAGGTCACCGCGCTGCGCGAGCTGGTCGCCGAGCTGCTCGCCCGGCCGGAGAACGCCGCGCACGTGGCCGCGCTGATGGCCGGCGCGGACGTGCGCTACGACCTCGGGCCGGGTGCGCCGCCGGTCGGGAGCTGGGCGCCGGACGTGCAGGTGCACGGCGACGCCGGGCCGGTACGGCTGGCCGAGCTGACCCGCGAGGCGCGCCCGTTGCTGCTCGACGGCACCGGCGCCCTGGCCGACGCCGCCGGGCCGTGGCGCGACCGGGTCGACCTGGTCACCGGCCGGCTGGGCGGCACCACCTCGACCGCGCTGCTGCTGCGGCCCGACTGCTACGTCGCCTGGGCGTCCACCGCCGGCGACCCGGACCGGGACGGGCTGCGCGCCGCGCTCGGCCGCTGGTTCGGCCGGCCCCGGGACTGACCGGACTCAGGCCGGGGCGGGCAGGTCCAGCACGTACGCGTCGCCCTCGGGACGGAAACCGAGCCGGTGGTAGTAGGGGGCGACCATGCCCGGCGGGCTGACCACCCGGCGGAAGCCCCGGTCGGTGAAGAGGCGGCTGCGCCGGTAGACGAACTCGCCGGGGGTGAAGTCGCGGAACGGCGGGGTGACGTAGTCCAGGTCGATCTGGGCCACCCCGTCGGCCTCGGCGTGCGACACCATCACGCCCACCACCTCGTCGGACCGGACCACCAGGAAGGCGGAGCGGTCGGCGTCGGTCGGGTCCCACCGGAACGCCGGGTTGAACCGGGCGATGTCGGCGGCGTGCACCCGCAGCGTGTGGGCCAGGAACGCGTCGTCGGTGCCCACCTCCACCACCTGGTAGGTCTGCTCGTCGTGCCGGGTGGCCAGCAGCCGGCGCAGGTACCAGACGTTGATCACGGCGAGCACCACGTTCAGCCCGACCATCGGCCAGACGTGCACGGCGGCGTTGTAGCCGATCAGGATCAGGCAGCCGACCAGGTTGAGCGCGCGCAGCCGCAGGATGCGCGTCTGCAGCAGGGACCAGACCAGCAGCGCGGAGCCGGCCCAGCCGACGAGTTCCAGCCAGTTCACCCCGGGGAGACTAGTGGGCGCCCTGGTCAGCCGCCCCGGCGGGCAGCTCCAGCACGTACTCCTCGACCTCCGCGCCGCGGCCCGCGGCGTATCCGGAGTCCTCGCCGACCACGACGAAGCCGCACTTGCGCAGCACCGCGAGGGAGGCGGCGTTGTCCTTGGCGGCGCGGGCGTGCACCGGCCCCGGCGGCAGCTCGCGCAGCAGCGCGCGGAGCGCGGCGGTGGCGTGACCGCGACCCCAGCGGGCCGGGTCGATCCAGTAGCTGACCTCGGTGCGCTCACCGACCGGGAACGCGGCCACCCGCCCGACCACCTCGCCGTCGACCACCACGGCGCGGTTGACGATCCGCTCGTCGGCGCGGATGCGCGCCCAGTGGGCGTCGAACGCGGCCCGGTCGGACGGGTCCGCCGGGCCGAAGGCGGCCATCCAGGTGGCCTGCGGATCCTGCTCGTGGGCGAAGAACGCGGGCAGGTCGTCGTCGCGTACCGGGCGGAGCCGCACCTCACTGGTCACGGCCGGGAACGATACGCGGCCCCACCGACACGCTCGGGACCTCCGGCCCGCCTGAGGTCCCGTCCGGCCCTGCCGCGCCGACCGCCGGCACCGCTACCAAGGAGGAGGAACGACACAGCCGAGGAGGCCGGACCATGCCGAAGTACGTCTACGACTTCATCGAGGGTGACCGGAGCCGGGCCGACCTGCTCGGCGGCAAGGGCGCCAACCTGGCCGAGATGACCCGGCTCGGGCTGCCCGTGCCACCCGGGTTCACCGTGACCACCGACGCCTGCCGCGCCTACCTGGCCACCGGCGCCCCGCCGGCCGGGCTGTACGAGGAGATCAACGCGCACCTGCGCGAGGTCGAGGCGCGGCTGGACCGGTGGCTGGGCGACCCGCGCGACCCGCTGCTGCTGGCGGTCCGCTCCGGCGGGCGGTTCTCGATGCCGGGGATGATGGAGACGATCCTGGACATCGGGCTGAACGACGCCACGGTGGCCGGGCTCGCCGCGCGCACCGGCGAGGAGCGCTTCGCCTGGGACTCCTACCGGCGGTTGATCCAGATGTTCGGCCGCACCGTGCACGGCATCCCGGCCGAGGAGTTCGAGCACGAGCTGGCGGCGGTGCGGGCCACCGCCGGGCCGGGCGGGCCGAGCGCCGAGCAGCTGCGCGACCTGGTCGACACGTACAAGAAGATCTTCGCCCGGCACGTCGGTCACGACTTCCCGCAGGCCCCGCACGAGCAGCTCTTCCTGGCCGTGCGGGCGGTGTTCTCCTCGTGGCACTCGGAGCGGGCCCGGATCTACCGGCGCCAGGAGCGGATCCCGGACGACCTGGGCACCGCGGTCAACGTGATGGCCATGGTGTTCGGCAACCTCGGCCCCGACTCCGGGACCGGGGTGGCGTTCACCCGCGACCCGGCCACCGGCGCGCCCGGCGTGTACGGCGACTACCTGACCGACGCGCAGGGCGAGGACGTGGTGGCCGGCATCCGCAACACGGTGCCGCTGACCGAGCTGGCCCGGCTGGACCCGGCGAGCTTCCACCGGCTGCGGGAGATCATGGCGACGCTGGAGCGGCACTACCGCGACCTGTGCGACGTCGAGTTCACCATCGAGCGCGGCCGGCTGTGGATGCTGCAGACCCGGGTCGGCAAGCGCACCCCGGCGGCAGCGTTCGTGATCGCCGCGCAGCTGGCCGAGGAGGGGCTGATCACCGCCGACGAGGCGCTGACCCGGGTCACCGGGGCGCAGCTCGCCCAGCTCGCGTTCCCCGCCTTCGACACGACCGGCGCGCCGGAGCCGCTCGCCGTCGGGGTGGGCGCGTCGCCGGGAGCCGCGGTGGGGCGGGTGGTGTTCGACTCCGCCGCCGCGGCGGCGGCCACCGGGCCGGTGATCCTGGTCCGCCCGGAGACCACCCCGGACGACCTGCCCGGCATGATCGCCGCGGCCGGCGTGCTCACCTCGCGCGGCGGCAAGACCTCGCACGCCGCCGTGGTGGCCCGGGGCATGGGCCGCACCTGCGTGTGCGGGGCGGACGCGCTGCGCATCGACGTCGAACGCGGCGAGTTCCGCGTCGGCGACCGGGTGGTGCCGGCCGGCGAGCTGATCTCGATCGACGGCACCAGTGGACGGATCTGGCTCGGCGAGGTGCCGGTGCAGCCGTCCCCGGTGGCTCGCTACCTGGCCGGTGAGCTGCGCCCGGAGAGCGACCCGCTGGTCGCCGCCGTGCACCGCCTGCTCACGCACGCCGACGCGGTGCGGACGCTCGGGGTGCGGGCGAACGCGGACACGCCGGAGGACGCGCGCCGGGCCCGCCGCTTCGGCGCCGCCGGGATCGGGTTGTGCCGGACCGAGCACATGTTCCTCGGCGAGCGCCGGGAACTGGTCGAGCGGCTGATCCTGGCCACGGACCCGACCGAGCTGCGGGCGGCGCTGGACGCGCTGCTGCCGTTGCAGCGGGCCGACTTCGTCGGGCTGCTGGCCGCGATGGACGGTCTGCCGGTCACCGTGCGGCTGCTGGACCCACCGCTGCACGAGTTCCTGCCCCCGCTGGCCGAACTGACCGCCCGGGTGGCCCGTGCCGAGGCGCGCGGCGAGGACCCGGGTCGCGACGCCACGCTGCTGGCGGCGGTGCGGCGGATGCACGAGGCGAACCCGATGCTCGGGCTGCGCGGCGTCCGGCTCGGGCTGGTGGTGCCGGGGCTGTTCGCCATGCAGGTGCGGGCGCTCGCGGAGGCGGCCGCGCAGCGGCTGCGGGCCGGCGGCGACCCGCGCCCGGAGATCATGGTCCCGCTGGTCGGGGACGTGCGGGAACTCGCCGCCGTCCGGGACGAGGCGCGCCGCGTGCTGGCCGCTGTCGACGGCGCACCGGAGATCCCGATCGGCACCATGGTCGAGACGCCCCGGGCGGCGCTCACCGCCGGGGAGATCGCCGGCGAGGCGAGCTTCTTCTCCCTCGGCACCAACGACCTGACGCAGACCACCTGGGCGTTCTCCCGGGACGACGTGGAGGGGTCGTTCTTCCCCGCGTACCTGGCCCGGGGCATCTTCGGGGTGTCGCCGTTCGAGAGCGTCGACACCGCAGGCGTCGGGCGGCTGGTCCGGCTCGCCGTCGCCGAGGGCCGGGCGGCCCGACCGGACCTGACCGTCGGCGTCTGCGGCGAGCACGGCGGCGACCCCGACTCGATCGCGTTCTTCGCCGCGGCCGGACTCGACTACGTGTCCTGCTCGCCGTACCGGGTGCCGGTGGCGCGGTTGGCCGCCGGCCGGGCCGCGGTCGAGGCCGGCACCGACAACTCCGACTCCCGCTAGGAGGGCACCGTCATGACCGCCATCTTCAACCCGACCGGCCTGGCCACCGTTCCCCCGGTTCCCCGGCCCGCGCCGCCGGCCGCGGACCCGGCGCCCGCCGCCCCCGAGCCGGTGGCCCCGGCCGCCGTCGGTGCGGTGGGGCCGGTGCTGGAGCTGCCCGGCACGCCGGGCGCCGCGCTGGTGCCGGTGACCTGCTCCGGTCGCCCGGTGGGCGCGTTCGTCCTGGCCGACGGCCGGGTCCGCTACCGCCGGGTGGTCGACCCGGACCAGCTGGTCGCGGCCGCCACCGGCGCGTTCGCGGTGGCCGCGCTCACCGCCGCCGTGGCGCTGTGGTCCCGCCGCCGCCCACCGGCGGTCGGCACGGTGACGATGGGCCCCGGCGGCTGGCTCAGCCTCCGCGGCGCGTCGATCCCCCGCCCCCGCCCCGACGACCGTCCCTGGTGGGCCCGCCTCCTGCGGGCCCACCCCCTCCCCCGCTGACCCCCCTGTCCGCGCCGGGCGGCCGCCCGGCGCGGCAGCGGTCGTCGCGTCGACCCGGTCGGCGGGAGGGGCGTAGGTCCCGGGCACGGGGGTCCGTGGGGCTCTGCCGGGAGGGCGGGCGGGGCGGGAGGCTCGGGGTGAAGGTCGAACGAGGGAGCGAGCATGAGCGGCAACCAGCGCACCGTGGATCCGTGGCGGGGATTCCGGGACGGACCGTGGCGGGAGACCGTCGACGTGGCCGACTTCGTCCGGCGCAACCACGAGCCCTACCCCGGCGACGCGTCGTTCCTCACCGGCCCGACCGAGCGCACCCTCGCGGTGTGGGACCGGCTGCGGGCCCTGTTCCCGGAGGAGCGCCGGCGCGGGGTGTACGACGTGGACCCGGCGACCCCGTCGACCATCACCTCGCACGCGCCCGGGTACGTCGACCGGGAGCGGGAGCTGATCGTCGGGTTGCAGACCGACGCGCCGCTGCGCCGGGCGATCATGCCGGCCGGCGGGCTGCGGATGGTGGAGACCGCGCTGCGGGCGTACGGCCGTGAGCCCGACCCGCGCGTGCACGAGATCTTCACCCGGTACCGCCGCACCCACAACGACGCGGTCTTCGACGCGTACCCGCGGGCGGTGCTGGCCGCCCGGCGCTCGCACGTGATCACCGGGCTGCCCGACGCCTACGGGCGGGGCCGGATCATCGGCGACTACCGCCGGGTGGCGCTGTACGGGGTGGACCGGCTGGTCGAGGAGCGGCGCGCCCACCGGGCCGCGCTGGACGACCGACGCAGCACCGACGAGGTGATCCGGGACCGGGAGGAGCTGGCCGAGCAGATCCGCGCGCTCGGCGAGCTGAAGGAGATGGCGGCCTCGTACGGCTTCGACATCTCCCGCCCGGCCGCCACCGGGCAGCAGGCGATCCAGTGGCTCTACTTCGCCTACCTGGCCGCGACCAAGGAGCAGAACGGCGCGGCCATGTCGCTCGGGCGCACCGCCGGCTTCGTCGACGTCTACCTGCGGCGGGACATCGCCGAGGGGCGGCTGGACGAGACCGGCGCGCAGGAGCTGGTCGACGACTTCGTGATCAAGCTGCGGATCATCCGCTTCCTCCGCACCCCCGAGTACGACCAGCTGTTCTCCGGCGACCCGACCTGGGTCACCGAGTCGCTCGGCGGGATGGGCGCGGACGGCCGACCGCTGGTCACCCGCACCACGTTCCGCTACCTGCAGACGCTCTACAACCTCGGTCCGGCGCCCGAGCCGAACCTGACCGTGCTCTGGTCGCCCCGGTTGCCCGACGGGTTCAAGCGCTTCTGCGCCCAGGTGTCGCTGGACACCAGCGCGATCCAGTACGAGAACGACGAGCTGATCCGCCCCGCGTACGACGACGACACCGCGATCGCCTGCTGCGTGTCGGCCATGCGGGTCGGCCGGGACATGCAGTTCTTCGGCGCCCGGGCGAACCTGGCCAAGGCGCTGCTCTACGCGATCAACGGCGGCCGGGACGAGCTGACCGGTGCGCAGGTGGCCCCGCCGACCCCGCCGGTCGGCGGCGAGACGCTCGACCACGACGAGGTGCTCGCCGCGTACGACCGGACGCTGGACTGGCTCGCCGAGACGTACGTGGACGCGTTGAACGTGATCCACCACCAGCACGACCGGTACGCGTACGAGCGGCTGGAGATGGCGCTGCACGACCACCCGGTGCGGCGGTTCATGGCCACCGGCATCGCCGGCCTGTCGGTCGCGGTGGACAGCCTCTCGGCCATCCGGTACGGCCGGGTCAAGGTGCTGCGCGACGCTACCGGGCTGGCCGTCGACTACGCGGTCGAGGGCGAGTTCCCGACGTACGGCAACGACGACGACCGGGCCGATGACATCGCCGTGTGGCTGGTCGAGACGTTCGCCGCGAAGCTGCGCCGGCAGCGCACCTACCGGGACGCCGAGCTGACCATGTCGGTGCTCACCATCACGTCGAACGTCGTCTACGGCACCCACACCGGCGCCACGCCGGACGGGCGGCGGGCCGGCGAGCCGTTCGCGCCCGGCGCCAACCCGATGAACGGCCGGGACACCCACGGCCTGGTCGCCTCGGCGCTGTCGGTGGCGAAGCTGCCGTACGACGCGGCCCGCGACGGCATCTCGTTGACCGGCACGGTCACCCCCGACGGCCTGGGTCACACCCGCGAGGAGCGGATCGCCAACCTGGCCGGCGTGCTCGACGGCTACACCGACGCCGGCGGGTTCCACCTCAACGTCAACGTGCTGGACCGGGCCACGCTGCTGGACGCGATGGCCCACCCGGAGCGGTACCCGCAGCTCACCGTCCGGGTCTCCGGGTACGCGGTGAACTTCGTCCGGCTCACCCGTGAGCAGCAGCGGGACGTGGTGTCCCGGACGTTCCACGGGTCGCTGTGACCGACCGTCCGCCGGTGGCGCCCGTCGCGGCGCCACCGGTCCTGCGCGGGGCGGTGCACTCCTGGGACACCTCGGTGGGGGTGGACGGGCCGGGCACCCGGTTCGTCGTCTTCCTCGCCGGCTGCCCGCTGCGCTGCCGCTACTGCCACAGCCCGGACACCTGGTACGGGCGGAGCGGCCGGCGACGCACGGTGGACGAGATGGTGGCCCTGGCGACCCGGTACCGCCGGTTCGTCGCGGTGGCCGGCGGCGGCGTCACGGTCAGCGGCGGCGAACCGTTGCTGCAACCGGCGTTCACCGGGGAACTGCTGCGCCGCTGTCACGCGCTCGGCCTGCACACCGCGCTGGACACCTCCGGGTTCCTCGGCGACCGCGCCGACGAGGCGCTGCTGGACGCCACCGACCTGGTGCTGCTCGACGTGAAGGCGGGCAGCCCGGCGACGTACCGGCGGGTCACCGGCACGGGCCGGCTCGCGCCGACGCTGCGGTTCGCCCGCCGGCTGGCCGACCGGGGCACGCCGATGTGGATCCGGTACGTGCTGGTCCCCGGGCTGACCGACGCCCCCGACGAGGTGGCCCGGGTGGCCGACGCGGCCGCCGGACTGGCCACCGTCGAGCGGGTCGAGGTGCTGCCGTTCCACCGGCTCGGCGCGCACAAGTACGCCGAGCTGGGCCTGGCCTTCCCGCTGGCGGACACCGCGCCGCCGGACCCGGAGCTGCTGGCCCGGGTACGCGGCCAGTTCGCCGAGCGCGGCCTGACCGTCACCTGATCCGGCCGGCGCGACCCTAGGATGGGCGCATGCCTTCCGTACGATCGCGCCGCCGCCGGACCGCAGACCTCCGCACCGCGCTCGCGAGCGTGACCGGTGCGCGGGCCACGGGCGCGACGGCCGTCGGGGCGAGGGCCACCGGAGCGGGCGCGACCGGAGCGCGGGCCGTCGGCGCGCTGGCCCTGGGCGCCGTGGCGGTGGGTGCCCTGGCGGTGGGCTCGCTCGTGATCGGCCGGCTGGCCGTGCGCCGCGCGGTGATCCGCGAGCTGCGCATCGGCCGGCTGGAGGTGGGCGAGCTGGTCGTGCGGCGCACCACCGACCCGGGTCAGCTCGCCACGGACGTGGGATAGCCGTACAGGTCGAGCAGGCGCACCCGGGAGGCCTGCAGGCGATCCACCACGACGCTCATGAACCGGGCGGTGAGCTGCCGGCCGAGCGTGTCGTCGGACTCCATCAGCCGGCGCACCCCGTCCGCGTCCAGCTCGACCGCCGTGCTGCGCTGGGTGGCCACCGCGCCGAACTGCCAGCGGTAGGGCGGGAACAGCCAGGACCAGCCGAGCACCCCGCCCGCCCCGATCGTCTCGATGCCCACGTCGCCGCGACCGGGCACCGGGAAGTCCAGCGCGACCTGGCCGCCCCGGACCAGCCAGAACCGCTCGGCGGGCTGGCCGGCGCGGAACAGCCGGTGCCCGGGGTGCCAGACCACCGGGCGGGCGTACCCGGTGAGCCGGGGCAGCCACTCGTCGGGCAGCCCGGCCAGGAACGGGTGGACCCGGAGCATCTCCAGCGGGGTCATGGCGCCTCCACGGTCGGCAGAAGGAAGCCGTGGTTCCATCACACCCCGTCACGCCCCCGACGCGGAAGGGGCCGATGGTCCCGAGCTGCGCGGGGCGGTCGCCCCTGCCCGGGCACGGCCCGCCGGACCAGGCTGGAGGTGGACGAAGGAGGACGTGATGACCGACAGATCCGGTGCCCCCGTCGTGGTGGGTGTGGACGGTTCCCCGTCGGCGCTGGACGCGGTGCGGCTGGCCGCGCGGGAGGCGGTGCTCCGGCACCGGCCGCTGCGGGTGGTGAACGCGTTCCTGTGGCCGTTGCTCGGCACGCCGCTCGGCCCGGTCGCCGCCACGCTGCCCGACGACGAGCTGCGGCAGGAGGCCGGCAAGCTGGTCCAGGAGGCGATCGACGAGGCCCGCAAGGTCGACCCCGACCTGCCGGTGAGCGGCGCGGTGGTGGACGGCGGGCCGGTCGCGGTGCTGCTGCGGGAGAGTCGCGACGCGGCGCTGCTGGTGCTGGGGCACCGCGGTCTGGGCGGCTTCGCCGAGCTGCTGGTCGGTTCGGCGGCGGTGCAGCTCTCCGCCCGCGCCGACTGCCCGGTGCTGATCGCCCGGGGCGACGCCCGGGCGGCCGGACCGGTGGTGGTCGGGGTGGACGGCTCCGCGCTGTCGACCGAGGCGGTCGGCTTCGCGTTCGCCGAGGCCGCCCGGCGCGGCGCCGACCTGGTCGTCGTGCACACCTGGCTCTATCCGCAGCCGGTGACGCGGCGGGAGAGCTACGGCGACATCATGCCCCTGGTGTACGACCCGGAGCGGCTGCGCGCGGACGAGGAGCGGGTGCTCGCCGAGGCGGTGGCCGGCTGGGCGGAGCGCTACCCGGAGGTCACGGTGCGGCCGAAGCTGATCGCCGCCACCCCGGCCCGGGCGCTGGTCGAGGAGTCCACCGACGCGCAGCTGACCGTGGTCGGCGCGCACGGACGGGGCACCCTCGGGGGGCTGCTGCTCGGCTCGGTCAGCCACGCGGTGCTGCACCACTGCCGCAGCCCGCTGGCGATCGTGCGGCACCGGCGGGAGCCGGCCGGCTGACCGGTCCGCGTCCACGGGCGCCGGTCGGGCGCGCAGCCGCCCGACCGGCGCCCGGATCCGTGGCGTCGCCCGCGCGGCGGGGCCCGGACGGCCACAATGGCGGGAGTCGACCGAGGGGGTCCCGATGAACCGACCCGTCGTGGCGGGGGTGGACGGATCGCCGTCCAGCCTGGCCGCCGCCGAGCTGGCCGCCGCGACCGCCGTCGCGCGGTCCCGGCCCCTGCTGCTGGTGCACGGCTACCTGCACCCGCTGCGCTACGGGGTGCCGCTCAACCCGTACGACCTCGGGGTGCCGGCGCCGACCGAGGAGGCGGAGAAGATGCTGGAACGCGTCGCCGCCGAGCTGGCCGAACGGCATCCCGGCCTGCGGGCACAGGTGCGGCAGGTCGCCGGCGGCCCGGGCGCGGCCCTGGTCGAGGAGTCGCGCCGGGCCGAGCTGGTGGTGGTGGGCAGCCGGGGCGTGGGCGGCTTCGCCGGCCTGCTGCTCGGCTCGGTGGGCGGGCAGCTGGCGCAGCACGGGCACTGCCCGGTGCTGGTGGTCCGCCCGGCCGAGGAGCCGATCCCGGTGGGCGGCCCGGTGGTGGTCGGTGTGGACGGCTCCGCCTCCGCGGCGTACGCGGTGGAGCTGGCCGCGGACGAGGCCGACCGCCGCGACGCCGAGCTGGCGCTGCTGCACGTCCGGTCACCGGAGCGCGGCGCGGTGGCGCCGGAGGTCGCCGCCGAGGCGGGCACCGCCGAGCGGGCCGAGGCGACGGAGCTGCTGGCCACGGCGGCCGACACGGTCCGCCGGGCGCATCCGGGGCTGCGGGTGACCGAGCGCGCCGTCGTCGCCGCCTCCCCGGAGACCGCGCTGCGGGAGGCGAGCGGCGAGGCGTCGCTGGTGGTGGTCGGCTCCCGGGGTCGGGGCGGCTTCGCCGGGCTGCTGCTCGGCTCGGTCAGCCAGGCCCTGGTGCAGCACGCCCACTGCCCGGTGCTGGTGGCCCACCGGCCGGAACCGGCCGACGACTGACCTCGGTCGGCGACCGGTCCGGCCGACCCGGGTTCAGGACGGGTCGCGGCCGGCGAGCAGGTCGGCGAAGTCGGTGGTGAGCGCGAACGGGTCGGCCGGGCCGGTCGCGGGCGGCCGGTGGTCCACCTGCTCGGCCAGTTCGCCGGCGGCCCGCCGGATCCGGGCCCGCAGCGCGCTGTCGCCGTCGTCGCCGGCCCAGTCCTCGGGCGCGGCGAAGACCGCCGTCGGCAGCACGACCGCCCGCAGGTACGTGAACATCGGGCGCACCGCGTGCTCCAGCGCCAGCGAGTGCCGCGCGGTGCCACCGGTCGCCGCGATCAGCACCGGCTTGCCGGCCAGCGCGTCCCGGTCGACCACGTCGAAGAAGGACTTGAACAGCCCGTTGTAGGACGCGTTGAACACCGGCGTGACGGCGATCAGCCCGTCGGCCGCCGCGACCGCGTCCAGCGTCCGGCGCAGCGCGCCCGGCGGGAAGCCGGTGAGCAGGTGGTTCACCACGTCGTGCGCGTGCTCGCGCAGCTCCACCGCGCGCAGGTCCACGTCCGCGCCGCGACCGGCCAGCTCGTCGCGGGCGGCCGCGGCGAGCTGGTCGGCGAGCAGGCGGGTGGACGAGGGCTGGCCGAGACCGCCCGAGACGACCGCGAGCGTACGCCGGGTCATCGGTCCTCCTCCGTGGTCGTCGCGGCGTCGCGGGCGGCGAGCAGGGCGGCGTGGGTGGGCGCCTCGGGCACGTGCGCGGGACGCATCGAGTCGAACTCCTTGCGCAGCACCGGGACCACATCCTCGCCCAGCAGGTCGAGCTGCTCCAGCACCGTCTTCAGCGGCAGGCCGGCGTGGTCCATCAGGAACAGCTGCCGCTGGTAGTCGCCGACGTACTCGCGGAAGCCCAGCGTGCGGTCGATGACCTGCTGCGGGCTGCCCACGGTCAGCGGCGTCTCCCGGGTGAACTCCTCCAGCGACGGGCCGTGCCCGTAGACCGGGGCGTTGTCGAAGTAGGGCCGGAACTCGCGCACCGCGTCCTGGGAGTTGCGGCGCATGAAGACCTGCCCGCCGAGGCCGACGATCGCCTGGTCGGGTGAGCCGTGGCCGTGGTGCGCGAAGCGCTCGCGGTAGAGGCCGACCATCCGCTGGGTGTGCTCCTTGGGCCAGAAGATGTGGTTGGCGAAGAAGCCGTCGCCGTAGTAGGCGGCCTGCTCGGCGATCTCGGGGCTGCGGATGGAGCCGTGCCAGACGAACGGCGGGATGCCGTCGAGCGGGCGTGGGGTCGAGGTGAACGACTGCAGCGGGGTGCGGAAGCGGCCCTTCCAGTCGACCACGTCCTCGCGCCACAGCCGGTGCAGCAGGTCGTAGTTCTCGATGGCGAGCGGGATGCCGTTGCGGATGTCCTGCCCGAACCACGGGTAGACCGGGCCGGTGTTGCCGCGACCCATCATCAGGTCCACCCGGCCGTCGGCCAGGTGCTGGAGCATCGCGTAGTCCTCGGCGATCTTCACCGGGTCGTTGGTGGTGATCAGCGTGGTCGAGGTGGACAGCAGCAGCCGTTCGGTGCGCGCGGCGATCCAGCCGAGCATGGTGGTCGGCGACGACGGCACGAACGGCGGGTTGTGGTGCTCGCCGGTGGCGAACACGTCCAGCCCGACCTCCTCGGCCTTGAGCGCGATGGTGGTCATGGCCGTGATCCGGTCCCGCTCGGACGGCCGCCGACCGGTGGTCGGGTCGACCGTGACGTCACCGACGGTGAAGATTCCGAACTGCATGACCAGCTCCTCGGGTGGGGTGCGGACCGGGCGGTCCGGGGATCGCCCCGCACAACATACTTGACGAGTCAACTATTCCGGGAGGCGCGTGGCCCCGACCGTCCGGCTAACCTTGCCGCGATGACGTACCCCTGGCTCCGGGCCCCGGCGGCGCAGGTCGCGGCCACCGCGCAGACCCTCCTCGGCTGGACCGTCTCGGCGAACGGCGTGCGCGTGCGGTTGACCGAGGTCGAGGCGTACGCCGGCACCGGCGAGGACCCCGCCTCGCACGCCCACCGCGGACCCACACCCCGCAACCAGGTCATGTTCGGCCCCGCCGGGCACGTCTACGTGTACTTCGTGTTCGGCATGCACTGGTGCGCCAACATCGTCTGCGGTCGGGACGGCGAGGCGGCGGCCGTGCTGCTGCGCGCCGGCGCGGTGGTGGACGGGATCGAGACCGCCCGGGAGCGCCGCCCCCGCGCGTCGGACCGGGACCTGGCACGCGGGCCGGCCCGCCTGGTCAGCGCGCTCGGCCTGGGTCGGGACGCCAACGGCACCTCGGCGGTCGACGGCACCGGCCCGCTGCTCCTGACCCCGCCCGGGACGCCGGTCGACCCGGCGCGGATCGTCGCCGGCCCGCGGGTCGGCGTGGCCGCCGCCCACGACCTGCCGTGGCGCTTCTGGCTCGCCGACGAGCCCACCGTGAGCGTCTACCGCCGCCACACCCCCCGCCGCCGCTCCCCGCTCCCCCGCTAGCCGCCCACCCCGCCCGCACCCGCCCGGCGCCCGCGCCGCGCCCGCCGACCCCAGCCACGCCGATCAAGGGGTTCGCGTCACGGCAGGAGAGGGCGGCTGACGCGAACTCCTTGATCAACGCGCGGCTCGCGGGCGGGAGGAGCGGGACAGGCAGGTGGGGTGGGGTGGCAACCCGACGGTCCCGCGAAGCGTCTCACTGTCAGGAGAGCAGGGCGTTGCGCACGAGTGACTTTCAACGGGGTGTTGACAACATGTCGCTCTCGGGTGTGGGATGGACGACATGGTCACCGTGGACAACGACCCGTTCACCGCTCCGGATGCTGCCCAGGCCCGCGCGCACCGCAACTACGCGGCGCTGCTGCGGATCGCCGAGCGGCACGCCGGCACGAACTCTCGCCGTCGCCGCTACGCGCACCCCGACGTGCCCGACGCGTACGAGGCGGCCACGCTGGTGATGGCGCTCGCCGGCGGCGCCGAACTGGAGGAGGGCGAGGAACCGGTCGACCAGGCCGACCTGATGGCCGCGCTGACCCTGATCCCGCACGTGCGGGCCGAGGTCGACGTGCTGGAGGCCGGGCTGCTGCAGGTGGCCCGCGGGCGCGGCATGACCTGGCAGGCGATCGCGTTCGGGCTGGGGCTGGGCAGCGCTCAGGCCGCCCGGCAGCGCTACGAGCGGCTCACCGTCCGCACCGGCACCGGCGACTGAGCCGGGGCCGGCGGACTGTCACAGCGGCGGGCGAGACTGTGCCGGACGACGGCACGGGAGGACGCGATGACGCGCGAGGAGATGCTGGCCTACTGCCTGGCCAAGCCGGGAGCCTGGCTCGACCGGCCGTGGGAGGGCGACGAGGTGGTGAAGGTGGGCAGCCGGATCTTCGCCTTCCTCGGCTCGCCCGAGGGCGAGGCCAGGATCGGCGTCAAGTGCGGCCCGACGCGGGAGGTCGCCGACGAGTGGGTGCACCGGTTCCCGGCCGACGCCCGCCCGTCGCCCTACATCGGCCGGTCCGGCTGGAACACGCTGCGGCTGGAGGGTGGCATCCCCGACGACGAGCTGGTCGACGCCGCCGACGGCTCCTACGACGCGGTGGTGGCCAAGCTGCCGAAACGCGAGCGGCCGGCCGGTTGACCGCGCGTGGAGCAGGACGCGGCTCGACCGGGGCGGGCGAGCGCCCGCCCCGGGACCGGGTGGCTCAGCGGGGCACGACCCCCTCGGCGGCCCACTCCCGCCAACCCGCCAGCTTGTCCGCCGCGGCGGCGAGCTGATCGGCGACCGGCCCGGGGCCGGTGGAGCCGGGGGTGGTGCGGGCCGCGAGGGCCGAGCGCACCGAGAGCACGTCGCGCACCGACGGGTCCAGGTGCTCGCTGACCGCGGCCAGATCGGCGTCGGAGACCTCGTCCAGCGCGCAGTCGCGGGCCGCGCAGAGCGCGACCAGCCGGCCGGTGATCTCGTGCGCGTCGCGGAACGGCACGTTGCGCCGGACCAGCCAGTCGGCGACCTCGGTGGCCAGGGAGAAGCCGGACGGCGCGCTGGCCACCAGACGGTCCACCCGGACCGTCATCGTGGAGATCATCCCGGCCAGCGCGGGCAGCAGCAGCTCCAGCGTGTCGACCGCGTCGAACGCCGGCTCCTTGTCCTCCTGCATGTCCCGGTCGTAGGTCATCGGCAGGCCCTTGAGCATGGTCAGCACGCTCATCAGGCCACCGACCAGCCGACCGGACTTGCCCCGGGCCAGCTCGGCGATGTCCGCGTTCTTCTTCTGCGGCATGATCGACGAGCCGGTGGCGAACGCGTCGTCCAGCTCGACCCAGCCGAACTCCTGCGACGTCCAGAGCACCACCTCCTCGCCGAGGCGGGACAGGTGCACGCCGACCATCGCGGTGACGAAGAGGAACTCGGCCACGAAGTCCCGGTCGGCGACCGCGTCCATCGAATTGGCGAACGAGGTGCGGAAGCCCAACTCCTTGGCGACGGCCACCGGGTCCAGCGGCAGACCCGAGCCCGCCAGCGCGCCCGCGCCGAGCGGGCTGATCGCGGTCCGCTCGTCCCAGTCGCGCAGCCGTTCCAGGTCGCGCAGCAGCGGCTGCACGTGGGCCAGCAGCCAGTGCCCGAACGTCACCGGCTGGGCGTGCTGCAGGTGCGTCATGCCCGGCGCCGCGGTGTCGACGTGCCGCTCCGCCTGCTCGATGAGCGCCTCGGCCAGCTCGACCAGCCGGGCCGCCACCCCACGGGCGTGGTCGCGCAGGTAGAGCCGCAGGTCGGTGGCGACCTGGTCGTTGCGGGACCGGCCGGCGCGCAGCTTGCCGCCGAGGCTGCCCAGCCGTTCCAGCAGGCCCCGCTCCAGGGCGGTGTGCACATCCTCGTCGTCCACCGTGGGACGGAACGCGCCGGACGCGCACGCCGCCTCCAGGTCGTCCAGCGCGGCCAGCATCCGACCCAGTTCCTCCGGGTCGAGCAGACCGGCGCCGGCGAGGACCCGGGCGTGCGCCCGGGAGCCGGCGAGGTCGTACGGGGCGAGACGCCAGTCGAACTGGACACTCACCGACAGCCGCGCGAGCGCCTCGGCGGGACCGCCGGCGAACCGGCCTCCCCAGAGGCTCGTCCGGTTGGTGGCGGCGCTGTTCTCGGTCAGGCTCTTGTCGTCCACCCCACCCATTGTGAAGGTCACCAGCTCACCTCTCCCAACCGGGCGTCCCGCGCGGCGGCCAGGCCGCTGGGCAGGCCCCACAACCGCACGAAACCCTTCGCCAGCGACTGGTCGAACGTGTCGCCGGTGTCGTAGGTGGCCAGGCCGAAGTCGTAGAGGCTGGCCTCGGAGCGCCGACCGGTCACCACGGCCCGGCCGCCGTGCAGGGTCAGCCGCACCTCGCCGGTGACGTGCCGCTGGGCGTCGTCGACGAACGCGTCCAGCGCCCGGCGCAGCGGGGAGAACCAGAGACCGTCGTAGACCAGCTCGCCCCAGCGCTGGTCGACGCCGCGCTTGAACCGGGCCAGGTCCCGCTCGACCGTGACCGCCTCCAGCTCCTGGTGGGCGGTGATCAGGGCGACCGCGCCGGGCGCCTCGTACACCTCGCGGCTCTTGATGCCGACCAGCCGGTCCTCGACCATGTCGAGGCGGCCCACGCCGTGGGCGCCGGCGCGCCGGTTGAGGTCCAGGATCGCCTGGTACGGGGTGACCGTCTCGCCGTCGATCGCCACCGGGACGCCGCCGTCGAAGGTGATGACCACCTCGTCCGGGTCGCGCTCCAGGGCCGGGTCGGACGTGTACGCGTAGAGGTCCTCCACCGGCGCGGTCCAGATGTCCTCCAGGAAGCCGGTCTCCACGGCCCGGCCCCACAGGTTCTGGTCGATCGAGTACGGCGACCGCGCCGTGACGTCGATCGGCAGCCCCTTCTCCTCGGCGAAGGTGATCGCCTTGTCCCGGGTCCAGGCGAAGTCCCGGGCCGGCGCGACGATCCTCAGGTCGGGGGCGAGCGCGGCCAGGCCGACCTCGAACCGGACCTGGTCGTTGCCCTTGCCGGTGCACCCGTGCGACACGATCGTGCCGCCGTGCCGGCGCGCGGCGGCCACCAGGTGCCGGACGATCAACGGCCGGGACAGCGCGGAGACCAATGGGTAGCGGTCCATGTAGAGCGCGTTGGCCCGGATCGCCGGCACGCAGTACCCGGCGGCGAACTCGTCCCGCGCGTCGATCACCTCCGCCTCGACGGCGCCGCAGTCCAGGGCGCGCTGCCGGACCACGGTCATGTCCTCGCCGCCCTGGCCGAGGTCGACCGCGACCGCGATCACCTCGGCGCTGGTCTGCTCGGCCAGATACGGGATGGCGACGGAGGTGTCGAGACCCCCGGAGTACGCCAGGACGACCCGCTCGGTCATGGTGTGCTGTTCCCTTCGACGTTCTCGTCCCGGCGGGCCCAGGCGGCGAGCCGGTCGCCCAGTGCCGCGCCGCCGTCGGGCTCGCGGGCCACGACGAGGATGGTGTCGTCGCCGGCGATGGTGCCGACGATCTCGGACAGGCCGGCCCGGTCCAACGCGCTGGCCAGGTAGTGGGCCGCGCCCGGCGGGGTGCGCAGCACGGCGATGTTCCCGCTGGCGTCGACCCCGTTGAGCAGTTCCCGCAGCAGGCGTACCAGCCGGGCCGGCGCGCCCTCGGCGTCGCGCAACGGACGGTGGCCGTCCTCCGGGATCAGGTAGACGCCCCGCCCGTCGCCGCCGCGCGCGGTCACCGCCCCCAGTTCCTTCAGGTCCCGGGAGAGCGTGGCCTGGGTGACCTGGATGCCGTCACCGGCGAGCAGGTCGGCCAGCTCGGTCTGCGAGTGGATGGGCGTGTCACGGATCAGCTCGACGATGCGGGCGTGCCGCGCGGCGCGGGTCAACGGGGCGGTCATGTGGATGCCTCCAGGAGAAAGGTCAGCAGCGCCTTCTGGGCGTGCAGGCGATTCTCCGCCTGGTCGAACACCGCGCTGCGTGGGCCGTCGAGCACCTCGTCGGTGATCTCCTCGCCGCGGTGGGCGGGCAGGCAGTGCAGCACGATCACGTCGGCCGCGGCGTGGGCGAGCAGGGCGTCGCCGACCTGGTAGGCCCGGAACGGGGTGATCCGGTCCAGCCCGTCGGCCTCCTGCCCCATGGACGTCCAGGTGTCGGTGGCGACCACGTGCGCGTCCCGGACCGCCTCGACCGGGTCGACGAGCACCCGGACCGAGCCGCCGGTGCCGGCGGCGATCTTCTCCGCCCGGGCCACGATCTCCGGGTCCGGCTGGAACCCGGCCGGGCCGGCGATCCGCACGTGCATGCCGGCGGTCGCGCCGGCCAGCAGGTACGAGTGCGCCATGTTGTTCGCCGCGTCGCCGACGTACGTGAGGATCCGGCCGGCCGTGGCGCCGAACCGCTCGCGCACGGTGAGCAGGTCGGCCAGGAGCTGGCAGGGGTGGTAGGTGTCGGTGAGCGCGTTGACCACCGGCACCGTGGCGTGCGCCGCCACCTCGGCGATCCGGTCGTCGCCGTGGGTCCGCAGCACGATCGCCGCGACGTAGCGGGACAGCACCCGACCGGCGTCGGCCAGCGTCTCGCCCCGACCGAAGTGGGTGACCTGGGTGTCCACGACGAGCGGGTGGCCGCCCAGCTCGGCGATGCCGGCGTCGAACGAGATCCGGGTGCGCAGGCTCTGCTTGTCGAACAGCACCGCCACCGACCGGGGCCCGGCCAGCGGCTTGTGGGCGTACCGCTCGGCCTTCATCCGGGCGGCGAGGTCGAGCACGGCGGCCTGCTCGGCCGGCGTGAGGTCGTCGTCGCGCAGGAAGTGGCGGATCATGCGAGGGCCTCCGTGGCGGTGGGTCCGGTCGGCGCGGGAGCGGCCGCGTCGAGCGCGGCGGGTAGGGCGGCCAGGAACGCGTCGGCCTGCGCGGCGGTGAGGATCAGCGGCGGCGCGAGCCGGACCACGCCGGGCTGCACCGGGTTGACCAGGAAACCGGCGGCGCGCAGCGCGTCGGTCACCGTGCCGGCGACCGGGGCGGCCAGCTCGACGCCGAGCAGCAGGCCGGCGCCGCGCACCCCGCGCACCAGCGGGTGCCCGAGCGCCTCGACGCCGCGCCGCAGCCGCTCGCCGACCCGCTTGACGTGGTCGAGCAGCCCCTCGTTCGCGATCGTGGCGACCACCGCGAGCGCGGCGGCGCAGCTGACCGGGTTGCCGCCGAACGTGGTGCCGTGCGAGCCGGGGGTGAGCAGGTCGGCGGCCGGGCCGAAGGCCAGGCACGCGCCGAGCGGCAGGCCGCCGCCGAGCCCCTTGGCCAGCGTGACCACGTCCGGCTCGACGCCCTCGGCCTGGTGGGCGAACCAGTGCCCGGTACGCCCGACGCCGGTCTGCACCTCGTCGAGCACCAGCAGCGCGCCGCGTGCGGCGGTGATCCGCCGGGCCGCCGCGAGGTAGCCCGGCGGCGGGACGACCACGCCGTTCTCCCCCTGGATCGGCTCCAGGATCACCATCGCGGTGGCGTCGGTGACCGCCTCGGCCAGCGCGTCGACGTCGCCGTAGGGCACGTGGGTCACGTCGCCGGGCAGCGGGCGGAACGGGTCGGCCTTGGCCGGCTGACCGGTGAGCGCCAGCGCGCCCATGGTCCGGCCGTGGAAACCACCGTGGGCGGCCACCACGTGGCGTCGACCGGTGAGCCGGGAGAGTTTGAACGCCGCCTCGTTGGCCTCCGCGCCGGAGTTGGCGAAGAAGACCCGGCCCGGTCGGCCCGCGAGCGCCAGCAGCAGCTCGGCCAGCGCGACCGGCGGTTCGGCGACGTACAGGTTCGACACGTGCCCCAGCGTCGCGACCTGCCGGGTGACGGCGGCCACCACGGCCGGGTGCGCGTGGCCGAGCGCGTTGACGGCGATGCCGCCGACCAGGTCCACGTACTCCCGGCCGGCCTCGTCGACCACGACGGCGCCGGAGCCGGAGACGAGCGCCAGCGGCGGTGTGCCGTAGTTGTCCATCATGGTGGCGCGCCAGCGCCGCACCAGCGTGCTCATGAGCCGATCACCATCGTTCCGAACCCTTCCGAGGTGAAGACCTCCAGCAGCGTGGAGTGCGCGACCCGGCCGTCGACGACGTGCGCGGCGGGTACTCCCCCGCGCACCGCCCGCAGGCACGCCTCCATCTTCGGGACCATGCCCGACTCCAGCGACGGCAGCAGCGTCGCCAGCTCGTCGGCGGTGATCTCGCTGATCAGGCTGGACGTGTCGGGCCAGTCCGCGTACAGGCCGGGCACGTCGGTGAGGACGACCAACTTGCGCGCGTCCAGGGCGACCGCGAGCGCGGCGGCGGCGGTGTCCGCGTTGAGGTTGTGCAGCACCCCGTCGGCGTCCGGGGCGACGGTGGAGATGACCGGGATCCGGCCGGCCGCGATCAGGTCGGTGACCGCGGAGGCGTTCACCGACTCCACGTCGCCGACCTGCCCCACGTCGACCGGCTCCCCGTCCACGTACGCCGGCCGGCGCACCGCGGTGAACAGGCCCGCGTCCTCGCCGGAGAGCCCGACCGCGAACGGGCCGTGCGCGTTGACCAGGCCGACCAGCTCCCGGCCGACCTGCCCGACGAGGACCATCCGGACCACGTCCATGGCCTCGGGGGTGGTGACCCGCAGGCCGCCCCGGAACTCGCTGGCGATGCCGAGGCGGCCCAGCATGGCGGAGATCTGCGGGCCGCCGCCGTGCACGACGACCGGCTTGAGACCGGCGTAGCGGAGGAAGACCATGTCCGCGGCGAACGCCCGCTGGAGCGCGGGGTCCACCATGGCGTTGCCGCCGTACTTGACCACGACGGTCGCGCCGGCGAGGCGGGCCAGCCAGGGCAACGCCTCGATCAGCGTGGCGGCCTTGGCCTGGGCCCGGCTGAGGTCAGCGGTGAGGTTCATGTGGAATACGCCGAGTTCTCGTGCACGTACGCGTGGGACAGGTCGTTGGTCCAGACGGTGGCGGCGGCGCCACCGGCGTGCAGGTCGATCCGGATGGTCACGTCGCGGCCGGTGAGGTCCACCTTGGCGCGGTCCTCGGCGGCGGCCCCGGCCCGGCACACCCAGATCCCGTTGACCGCCACGTCGACGTCGTCCGGCTCGAACGCGGCGGCGGTGGTGCCGACGGCGGCGAGGATCCGACCCCAGTTCGGGTCGTTGCCGAACAGCGCGGTCTTCACCAGGTTGTTGCGGGCCACCGCGCGGCCCACCTCCACGGCCTCGTCCTCGTTCGCCGCGCCCACCACGTCGACGGCGACCTGCTTGGTCGCGCCCTCCGCGTCGGCGAGGAGCTGCTGAGCCAGGTCGTGGCAGGCGGCGGTGACCGCGGCGGTCAGCTCGGCCTCGGTCGGCTCGATGCCGGACGCGCCGCTGGCCAGCAGCAGCACGGTGTCGTTGGTGGACATGCAGCCGTCGGAGTCGACCCGGTCGAACGTGACCCGGGTGGCGGCCCGCAGCGCGGCGTCCAGCACGTCCGGGCCGGCCACCGCGTCGGTGGTGAGCACGCAGAGCATGGTGGCCATGGCCGGCGCCAGCATCCCGGCGCCCTTCGCCATTCCGCCGACGGTCCAGCCGCTGCCGCGCGCCACCGTCGTCTTGGGTCGGGTGTCCGTGGTCATGATCGCCTCGGCGGCCGGTCCGCCGCCGTCGCGGGACAGTCCGCGCACCGCGTCGCGTACGCCGGGCAGCAGCTTGTCCATCGGCAGCCGCTCGCCGATCAGGCCGGTCGAGCAGACCGCGACCTCGCCGGCGCCGACGATCAGCCGGGGGCTGCTGCCGGTGAGCGCGGCGGCGGTGTGCTCGGCGGTGGCGTGGGTGTCCTGGAAGCCGGCCGGGCCGGTGCAGGCGTTCGCGCCGCCGGAGTTGAGCACCACGGCCCGGACCACGCCGCCGTGAACGACGCGCTGGGTCCAGAGCACCGGGGCGGCCTTGACCCGGTTGGCGGTGAACACGCCGGCGACCCCGGCGTCCGGGCCGTCGTTGACGACCAGCGCGACGTCACCGGCGCCGGAGGTCTTGAGGCCGGCGGCGACACCGGCGGCACGGAAGCCGCGGGGGGTGGTGACACTCATGGGGTTACTCCGAAGACGGACAGACCGGTGGTCTCGGGGAGACCGACCATCAGGTTGGCGTTCTGCACGGCCTGGCCGGCCGCGCCCTTGCCCAGGTTGTCGATGGCGCTGACCACGATCACCCGCCCCGAGTCGACGTCCACGGTCGCCTGGAGGTGGCAGGAGTTCGAGCCGGCGGTGGCGGCGGTGTGCGGCCACGCCCCCTCGGGCAGCACGTGCACGAACGGCGCGTCGGCGTAGGCGGCGGCCAGCACCGCGCGCGGGTCGGCGTCGCCGGTCGGCAGCGCGGTGACGGTGGCCAGGATCCCGCGCGGCATGGGCGCGAGGACGGGTGTGAACGACAGGCCGGCCGCGCCGCTGGCCTGCTTGATCTCCGGCACGTGCTGGTGCGCGCCGACCTTGTAGGGCGACAGGTCGCCCATCACCTCGCTGCCGAGCAGGTGGGCCTTCGCGGCCCGGCCGGCGCCGGAGGTGCCGGAGGCGGCGACCACCACCACGTCGTCGGGGCGTACCGCGCCGGCGGCGATCAGCGGCGCCAGGGCGAGGGTGGTGGCGACGGCGTAGCAGCCGGTGCTGGCCACCCGCCGGGCCGCGGCGATCTCCGCCCGCTGGCCGGGCAGCTCGGGCAGGCCGTACGTCCACGCGCCGGCGTACGCGCCGGCGTAGTAGCGGGCCCAGGCGTCCGCGTCGCGCAACCGGTGGTCGGCGCCGAGGTCGACCACCGCGACGCTGTCAGGGAGGGCCGCCGCGAGCGCCGCCGACTGGCCGTGCGGCAGGGCCAGGAAGACCAGGTCCGCGTCGGCCAGGGCCGCCGGCTCGGTCGCCCCGAACACCAGGTCCAGGCCGACGAGCTGCGGGTGTACGGCGGCGACGGGCTGACCGGCCTGGCTGTGCGCGGTGGCGGTGACCAGGTCGAACTCGGGGTGACCGGCGAGCAGGCGCAACAGTTCGCCGCCGGCGTATCCACTCGCCCCGGCCACCGCAACTCGAATGCCCATACTGCCCTCCGCATGACTATGCATAGAGGTTAGCAGGGCCACCCCCTCACTGCAAGTTCATGCGGTCCACTGCATGGACGTGCGCTTCTCGGGCGGAGCCGGGTCAGAGCGGTATCGCCCGCTCGTCCTCCGCGCGCACCATGCGCTCCAGCGGACCCGTGCAGTGCTCGGCCGCCGAGCGGAACTCGCCGTTCATCGCCAGCAACCGGTGCCCGATCTCGATCCACCGCAGGATCCGGCGCGCCGTGCTCTGTTGCTCGTCCTCGGTGAAGAACACACCGCGCTGCAGCCAGCTCGTCCCGTCCCGGACGATCGTGACGATGGTGTGCGGTGACCGGTCGCCCTCCTGCTTCGCGATGCGCTCCAGCTCCCGGAACGCGTCCACCGCCACCTCGTGCAGGCCGTTGTCGGTCGGGCGGGCGCTGGCCCGCCGCAGACACACCATCGCCCAGGTGGTGACCACCTTGAAATGGTCCTGGCCGCCGTCGCAACCCCGGGACGTCTCCAGGTAGGTGGCGGCCAGGTCCAGGTTCCGCCGCTCCAGCTCGTACGACCCGCACTGGAGCCAGTAGTGGAAGTCGTCCTTGAGGTAGTCGTGCAGCTGCTGATAGACCTCGCGCACCGAGTCGATCGGCAGGCCCGACTTCATCATCACCCGGTGGTTGATCAGCGCCACCATGGCGCGGCGGGTCGGGTCGTTGCGGTCGGTGATGCCGGCGCCGCGCTGGACGTAGAACAGCAGCAGCCGAGTGAAGATCTCCAGGAAGTAGTCCTTGTCCTCCCGGATCGACTTCTCCATCGCCTCCGCCACCACCCGGTGCCGGCTGCGGATGTGCCCCGACTCCCGCCGCACCAGCATCCGGCGACCGGACACCAGACGCTCGATCGCCTGGTTGACGGCCGGGTCCGGGGGGCCGTCCGAGGCGATCTGCAGCAGGGCGTTCTGCGGCAGGGTCAACGACCGGTCCTCGTACTGCAGCGCCTCGAAGAGGCAGACCGTGGCGTAGATGTCCCGTTCCCGCGGATCGAGCTGGGCGAACTCGCTGTTGACCCGCTCCTCGAACCGGTATCCGGTGATCACCTCGACCATCGCGGCCATCAGGTCGCGGTCGGAGACCTGCCGCAGCCGGTCCACCCGCGTGTCGTGCAGCTTGTACTGCTTGAGCTTGCCGAGCTGCCGATACGCCTCCAACCTCTCCACCAGGCTGTTCAGGTCGTCGTCGGTCAGCCGCAGCGGTGGCACCCGGGTCAGGCCCGCCACCTCGTCGAGCAGATGACCCCGGGTGCTGCGGATGGTCGCCGCGACCAGGATCGTGCCGCGCTGGCCGAGCCGGGTCATCAGGCGGGCCGCCTCCGCGCCGAAGATGTCGACGTCGTCGATCAGGACCGCGTCCAGTCCGAGTTCCACGCACTCGCTGATGACGTCCTGGCTCGACTTGGTCGTCGCCCGGTCCACCCACCCGACCGCCAGGCCCCGGACGTGCAGGGCGACCGCGAACTGCATCAGCGTGGTGGACTTGCCGGTGCCGGACCGGTCGTTGAGCACGAGCACCGGCTGTTGCGGCCCGGCCGAACCGGCGCGTTCCAGCATCGCCGACAGGGTGGACAACTGCGCCGGGATGTTCTGCGCGACGTCACCCCACGTCGGGTCGGTCCCCCTCAGGTACAGCGGGTCGCCGGGCGGCGCCGCCTCCAGCAGGGTGGAGACGAGCTGCACCCCGGCATTGCGGTCGAGCACGGACCGCATCCGGGCGCGCAGCTGCGCGCCCCGACGCATCGGCTCCCGGGTGGCACCGAGCCGCTCGCGGGCCAACTCGGCGACGGTGAGTGGAACCTGGACGGTGCCCGCCCCGGCCAACTTCCACGAGGCGGTCGCGTCGTCGCCCGGCGCCACCACGAAACGCCGGGGCGCACCCGACGCCCCGGCGTCGCCGGTCAGCGTGTCCAGGTAGAGCGACAGGTGCCGACTGTCGACGGTGCTCGCTCCGAACACCACCGGGTGGGTGATCAGATCCGCCTTCAACTGCCGGAACCACTGGCCGCGGGCGCCACGCCCCCGGTCGTCGATGTCGAACGTCACCGGCCCGGCGGCGCTGCCCGGCGCGATGCCGTGCATCGCCACGACCTCCAGCTGCGGGCGGCCCCGGCCGGGCGGGTCCCGGTGCGCGTCCACCACGACCACATTGCTGCCGACCTCCATCCGCGCGGCGATGTCGTGGAAGACGTTCGTGCCGGTGCAGTCGTACACCCGGTACCACGGGGCCAGCAGCAGTCGCAGGGCGGTGTCGTTGATGGTGGTGCCGTCCGCCACCAGCATCCCCCCGATGGTGCGCCGCACCAGCGACGGGTCCGCCTGCCGCAGCCGCTGCATCAGCGCCGCCAGGGTCACCCGGCCGTCCGCGATCGGTTGGGCGAGCTGGTCCGCCAGCGCGTCGAACAGCTCGTCCGGGCTGGCGAGCGGGCTGGACCACTCGCCGCGCGACTCCGCCTCGATGCCGGAGGTGAGGACCAGGACGGCCTGCCCGGTCGCCATGATCTGGTCGATCTCCGCGAGCAGATCGCCCGGGTCCGCGCGTGCCGGCTCCGGCTCCACCACCGGCTCCGCCGCCGGCGGCACCGGTGCGGGCCGGACGGCGTCGAGCAGGGTGCCCCCGTCCAGGTCGACCAGGCGTACGCCACCCTCGACCCGCCGGGCGACCACGACCTGCGGCCCGGCGTCGGGGATCAGCCAGCCGGATCCGCTCCCGCCCTCGGAGCCGGCGACCGGGAGCACCGGGATCGCGGCATCCCCCGGCAGCTCGGCGCCGGTCGGCGCGACGACCGCCACGGCGTCCACCGGCCGGGCCCAGCCCGTGGTCAGGGCGCTCACCTGACGGGAGTGCAGGGTGGCGAGTTCGGGCGAGGCGTCCGCGGTGAGCATCCGGAAGGCGGTGTTGACGGTCGCCACGCCGAGGCGAACGTTTCCGGTGTCGAGCACCAGGCCGCCCTCGCCGGGCAGCAGCCCGGGCTGCCAGCCGCCCTCGGGCACGTAGCCGGCGTACCAGTCCAGGCAGGGCCGGAAGCCGGCCCGGATCGCCTCCCGTACGTCCGGCGTCTCGTCGCGCCAGAAGTCGTCCCGCACCATGTGCCACCAGTCGGTCAGCGACCGGACGGTCGGCAGGGCCGGGGAGAGCGGTGCGCGGTCCGCGAGGCCGGGCACGGCCAGGACGGCGGGGAGTTCCGTCGGCACCGGAGCCTCACAGCATTCGGCGAGGATCCGGTCCACGACCGCCGACACCGCGGCGAACTCGTCCGCCGAAGCCGACGACGTGAGGTCGCCGACGAGCACCAGCGCGTCCACCGCGCCGCCCTCGTCGTGCAGGCGGGCGACCGCAGCCGCGCAGCGATTCCCCAGGGCTTCCGCGTCGGAGGCGATCGAGGGCGAACCTCGCACGATCAGGAACGTGGGGTCGTTGTGCAGTGCCATCGGCTCAGCCCTCCCTGGTCAGCGCGGCCGACACCGCGCTCCTCGGAACTCGGACGGTGACGTCACGACGATCGCCGCAACGGGCGAGCCTGACGGAGACGAACTGCCCCGACATCGAGCGCACGTCGACCTTCCCCTCGACCTTCGGGCCGACAGCGGGGCCGCACAGGGCACGAAGGGTGGCCTGGCCGTCCGGCCCGAGAATGAGCACCCCGGGTCGGGTCTTGTCGGGATGTTCGACGAACAGGGCGGCGCAGAAGGTCGCCACGGTCGCCGCGAGGGCGACGACGGACACCAGGTTCGCCCACGTCTGCCGGCGGTCGACCTGCCGCGCCTCCCGGTCTCCCCGCCGGAGGACCTCCTCGATGAGCGAGCGGGCGTCGGGCGCCTCGCGCGCGGCGGTCGGCGGTGGCGGCACGACCGTCGCGATGGCGCGGACGTACAGGACCGCGGCGAACAGCCACAACGCGACGGCGACGCACCCGGCCACCCGGGTCACCGGCGCCGCCGACGCCAGCGCCGTGAGGGTGAACGTCGCCACCAGGGCACCGGCGAAGACGGTGACGACCGACTGTGCGGCCTGGGCCCGGGTCCGGGCGCTCGACGCCGCGCGCACGCGGTCCGGGTAGTACGCCTGCACCACGGCCTCCTGGACGGAGGTCAGGAGCGGGGTGGAAGGCGAATCCGGCATGAGCGTCCTTCATCTGACGAATGTCGAAGGACTGTAGGCGCCGGCCGTGCGCGAGCGGGTCCGTCTGTACGAATCCCGACAGCACGAGGACGGCGGCGCAGGCGCGTTAAGAAGGGCCCCCGCCTCTACCGGAGGCGTTAAGCGGGGGCCCTTCCTTACGCCTCAGGCGCCGCGGAGGATGGCGCCGAAGCGCTGCGCGGCGAGCGCCACCGCGGCGTCGCGGGCGGCCACCGCCTCCTCACCGGCCAGCGTGCGGTCCGGGGCCCGGAACGTCAGCTTGTAGGCCAGCGACTTCCGCCCCGCGCCGAGCTGCGCGGAGGCGTAGACGTCGAAGAGCCGGACGTCCTCCAGCAGCGGGCCGGCGCCCTCGGCCAGGGCCCGCCGCACCTCCGCCGCCGGCACCGCCTCGTCCACCACCAGCGCCACGTCGATCAGCGCCGGCGGGAACGTGGAGATGGTCGGCCCGGTCGCCAGCGGCGCGGCGGGCAGCGCGTCCAGGTCCAGCTCCATGGCGCTGGTGCGGCGGGGCAGCTCCAGCGCGGCCACCACGGCCGGGTGCAGCTCGCCGGCGTGCCCGACGACGACGTCGTCCACCAGCAGCTCGGCGCAGCGCCCCGGGTGCCAGGGCGCCCGCTCGCCGGCCCGCACGGTCACCCGGTCGGCCGGGATGCCGGCGGCGTCCAGCACCGCCCGGCCGGCCTCGACGGCGTCCGCCCAGCCGGCCGCCCGGCCCGCGCCCCACCAGCCGGCCGGCTCGATCTCGCCGCAGAGCGCCACGGCGACGTGCCGCGGCTGCGCCGGGACCACCGCGTCGGCGGCGGCGAACTCCTCGTCGGTGGGCCGCCGGTCCACGCCCATGGCGGGCGGGGCGCCGACGCCCGGACGCGGGTGGAAGACCGCGCCGATCTCGTAGATCGCCACGTCCCGCTGGCCCCGACCCACGTTGCGCTTGACGACGCCCAGCAGCGGGCCGAGCAGCGTGGTGCGCAGCAGCGGCTCCTCCTCGGACAGCGGGTTGGCCAGCCGCACCGCGGGTCGGCGCGGGTCGTCGGCCGGCAGGCCGAGCTGGTCGGCCAGCTCGGGCGCCACGAACGGCTGGGACAGCACCTCGACCAGGCCGCGCTCCGCCAGGGAACGGGCGACGGCCCGGCGACGCTGCTGCTGCGGGGTCAGGCCCCGGCCGGCCGGCGCGGTGGGCAGCACCGACGGCACCCGGTCGTACCCGTCGAGGCGGACCACCTCCTCCACCAGGTCGGCCGGGTCGGTCAGGTCGGGCCGCCAGCTCGGCGGCGTCACGGTGAGCACCTCACCCGCGCCGGACGCGGCCACCCCGGCGGCGCCCGGGTCCTCGCCGAGCCGGTCGGCGCCGCGCGTGACCGCGCACCCGACCTGCTCCAGCAGCTCCACCACCCGGTCCGGCGCATACGTCACGCCGACCCGGCGCGACGGCAGGTCCACCGGCAACGCGACCGGCGTCCGCGGACGGACGTGGTCGAGGTCGAGCACCTCGGCGCCGGCGGCACCGCCGGCCAGGTCGGTGAGCAGCCGGACCGCCTTCTCCAGCGCGACCAGCGGCAGCGTCGGGTCGACGCCGCGCTCCCAGCGCTTGGCGGCCTCGCTGAACAGCTTGTGTCGCCGGGCGGTGCGCCCGACCATCGCCGGGTCCCAGTGCGCCGCCTCGAAGAGCACGTTCGTGGTGGAGGCGAGCACCTCGCTGGTCTCGCCACCCATCACCGCGGCCAGCGAGATCGGACCGGTGTCGTCGCAGATCACCATGTCCTCCGGTACGAGGGCACGGCTCACCCCGTCCAGGGTGGTCAGCTTCTCCCCCGGCTCGGCGCGACGCACCACCAGCGGCCCGACGATCCGGTCGGCGTCGAAGGCGTGCATCGGCTGGCCGAGTTCGAGCATCAGGTAGTTGGTGATGTCGACGGGCAGCGAGATGCTGCGCACGCCGGCGACGGTGAGCCGCTGCCGCATCCAGCCGGGCGTCTCGACGGTCGGGTCGACACCGCGCACCATCCGGGCGGCGAACCGGTCGCAGCCGACCGGGTCGCGGACCTCCACCGGGTACGCCGGCTCGGCGGTGCCGCCCGACGCGGGCGCGTCGGCGGGGTCACGGAACGGCACGCCGAGCGCGTGCGACAGCTCCCGGGCGATGCCGCGGACGCTGAGCGCGTACCCGCGGTCCGGGGTGATCTCCATCTCGACCACCACGTCGTCCAGGCCGACGATCGGCCGCGCGTCGTCGCCGGGCTGGGCTTTCACGTCCTCGGGCAGCACGATGATGCCCGAGTGGTCGTCGCCGAGCCCCAACTCCTGCGCCGAGCAGATCATGCCGTGGGAGTTGCGCCCGTACGTCTTGCGCGCGCCGATGGCGAAGTTGCCGGGCAGCACCCCGCCCGGCAGGATCACCACGACCCGGTCGCCCTGGGCGAAGTTGCGCGCCCCGCAGACGATCTCCTGCGGCTCGCCGGTGCCGTTCGCGGCGCCCACGTCCACCCGGCAGAAGCGGATCGGCTTCTTGAAGCCGGTCAGCTCCTCGATCTCCAGGACCTCGCCCACGACCAGCGGACCGGTGACGGTCTCCCGCAGGTCCACGATCGACTCGACCTCGATGCCGAGGTCGACCAGCGCCTGCTCCAGGTCGCCGGTGGGCAGGTCGGTCGGGAGGTCCACGTACTCCCGCAACCAACTGACAGAAACTCGCATGACTCTTCTTCCACCGTTCCCGTAGCTCAGGCGCCGAACACGCGGGTGAACCGCACGTCGCCCTCGGCCATGTCCCGCATGTCGCTGACCCCGTGCCGGACCATCACGGTCCGGTCGATGCCCATGCCGAACGCGAATCCGGAGTAGACCTCCGGGTCGATCCCGCAGGCGCGCAGCACACGCGGGTTGACCATGCCGCAGCCACCCCACTCGACCCACTGCGGCCCGTCCCGGTGCTCCGGGAACCAGACGTCGAACTCCGCCGACGGCTCGGTGAACGGGAAGTAGTGCGGCCGCCAGCGGGTCTTCGCGCCCTCGCCGAACATGGCCCGGGCGAAGTGGTCGAGCGTGCCGCGCAGGTGCGCCATGGTGATGCCCTTGTCCACCACCAGGCCCTCGACCTGGTGGAAGACCGGCGCGTGGGTGGCGTCCAACTCGTCGGTGCGGTAGACGCGGCCCGGCACCACCACGTAGATCGGGGGCTTGCGGCTGAGCATGGTGCGCGCCTGCACGGGCGACGTGTGGGTGCGGAGAACGAGGCCGGAACCCTCGGGTGCGATGTGGAACGTGTCCATGAGGCCGCGGGCGGGGTGGTCGGCCGGGATGTTCAGCGCGTCGAAGTTGGTCCACTCCAGCTCGACCTCGGGACCCTCGGCCACCTCGTAGCCCATGCCGATGAACAGGTCGCTGATCTGCTCCATCAGCACCGTCAGCGGGTGGCGGGCGCCGCGCGGCCGGCGGTCGTACGGCAGGGTCACGTCGACCCGCTCCTCGACCAGCACCCGCTCGGCCTGCTCCCGGTCCAGGATCTCCTGCCGGGCGGCGTACGCGGACTCGATGGCACGCCGGGCCTCGTTGACCCGCTTGCCGGCGTCGGACTTCGCGGCCGGCGGCAGCGCGCCGATCTCCCGGCGCGCGAGCGACACCGGGGACCGGTCCCCCAGGTGCGCGGGACGCAGCGCGGTCAACGCGTCCGGGTCGGCGGCGGCGGCGAACGCCTTCTCGGCGTCGGCCACGGCCCCGGCCAGGGCGTCCGGGTCGAGCAGGGCGACCTGCTTCGGGTCGTACGGATCGTTGCGGTAGCTCATGGTGAACGGGCACTCCCTCACGGCGGCGCCGGCCCTTCTCAGGCGGCCAGACGAGTCTACGGACGCGCGGCTTCGCCGCAGCCCGCCGGTGGGAGTCGTGCAGGGAGGAAGGTCAGGCCTGCCGCCCGCCGACACCGGCGGGCTGGCTAAACGAACGCCGTGGCGCGTTCATCACGTGGCGGACTCCCCTGCTCCGTCCTGCGTGACCGTGGGTCGACGCAGTGCTCTCGCCGAAGAATACAGGCAGACGGCCGCCGCCGCAGCCAGATTGAGACTCTCCGCGCGCCCGTGCAGCGGCACCCGCACCCGGGCGTCGGCGGCCGTGGTCAGCTCCTCCGGCAGGCCGTGCGCCTCGGAGCCGAACAGCCAGGCGGTGGGGGCGGCGAGCCGGCCGGCGTCGGCGAGGTCGTCGAGGTCGCTGTCGCCGTAGCCGGTGGTGGCGAGGATCGACAGGCCGGCGGCCCGCAGCGCCTCGACGGCCGCGAGCGGGTCGGCGGCGCGCACCACGTCGACGTGGAAGAGGCTGCCGGCGGAGGCCCGCACGCACTTGCCGTTGTAGGGGTCGACCGCCTCGCCGGCGAAGACCACCGCGCCGGCGCCGGCCGCGTCCGCGGTGCGCAGCACCGTTCCGGCGTTGCCCGGGTCGCGGATCCCGGCGAGCACCGCCACCAGGCGCGGCCCGCGCGCCAGGGCCTCGTCCATCGGGACGTCGAGGTGCCGGCAGACCGCCACCAGGCCCTGCGGGGCCACGGTCTCGGCGAGCGCCGCCAGGGCGTCGTCGGTGACCTCGGAGACCGGCACGTCGGCGCGGGCCGCGGCGGCGGCGAGGTCGGCGTACCGGTCGAGCGCCGCCGGGGTGCCGAACAGCTCGACCACGGCGCCGCCGAGGGCGAGCGCCTCGCGGACCGCCTGCGGCCCCTCGGCCAGGAACCGGCCGGTCTGTTCGCGGTCGCGCCGGCGCTGCAACCGGCGGGCCGCGACGACCCTCGGGGTACGCGGGGTGAACGGACCGGGAACGGCGTCGAGGCGCCTCCCCTGCGACGGTGACTGCATGGGAGACGCCTCGATCTGCCGTACGGGTGGGTCAGCGGCCTGGGCCGCGTACAGGTGGGTCAGGCGGCCTGGGCCGCGGCGCCACCGGTGCCCTCGGCCGCCACGGCGGCGCGGGCCAGCTCGACGATCGCCGCGAACGCGGCGGCGTCGTTGACGGCCATGTCGGCCAGGATCTTGCGGTCGACCTCGATGCCGGCCAGGCGCATGCCCTGGATCAGGCGGTTGTAGGTCAGGCCGTTGGCCCGGGCTCCGGCGTTGATCCGCTGGATCCAGAGCTGCCGGAAGTCGCCCTTGCGGTCGCGACGGTCCCGGTAGGAGTACTGCATCGAGTGCAGCACCTGCTCCTTGGCCTTGCGGTAGAGCCGGGAGCGCTGACCGCGGTAACCGCTCGCGGTCTCCAGCAGGGTACGACGCTTCTTCTGGGCGTTCACAGCCCGCTTGACGCGTGCCATCTCAACTCCTTCTTCGGTTCAGGTGGCGCGCGTCAGCGGCCGAGCAGCTTCTTGATGCGCTTGGTGTCGGCCTTGGCCAGCTCGACCGTGCCGGTCAGCCGACGGGTCTGGGTGCTGGCCTTCTTCTCCAGGTTGTGGCGGAGGCCGGCCTGCTGGGCGACGATCTTGCCCTTGCCGGTCACCTTGACCCGCTTGCCCATACCCGTGTGGCTCTTCATCTTCGGCATGTGGAACGTCTCTCCCTGTTACTGGCCGCTGGTGTCAGCGGTCGGGCCGGTCTCACCGGCTGCTGCGGTCTCGCCGGCCGCCGGGGCCTCGCCACCTGCCGGGGCTCCGGACTCCTCCGCGGCGCGGTCCCGGGGCCCACCGCGCGACGCCGTGGCGGCGACCGCGGAGGCCTTGACGGCCCGGTGCGGAGCGAGAACCATGATCATGTTTCGGCCGTCCTGCTTCGGCGCGGCCTCGACGTATCCCAGGTCCGTGATCTCGGACTCGAGCCGGCGCAGGAGCCGGTAACCCAGCTCCGGGCGGCTCTGCTCGCGACCGCGGAACATGATCGTCACCTTGACCTTGTCGCCCGCCTTGAGGAACCGCACCACGTGACCCTTCTTGGTCTCGTAGTCGTGCGGGTCGATCTTCGGCCGAAGCTTCATCTCCTTGATGACGGTCTGCTGCTGGTTACGCCGCGCTTCGCGCGCCTTGAGTGCGCTCTCGTACTTGAACTTGCCGAAGTCCATGAGCTTGCACACCGGCGGGCGCGCCATCGGCGCAACCTCGACCAGGTCCAGGTCGACGTCCGCGGCCAGCTGCAGGGCGCGCTCCAGCGGGACGATGCCCACCTGCTCACCCTCGGGGCCGACCAGTCGGACCTCACGTGCCCGGATCTGCTCGTTCACGCGTGGTTCGACGCTGATGGGGCCTCCTCGAGTCGAAGTCTCGTGTGGTGCCGACTCCGTGGGCTCCCGGGCGGGAGCCGACTCGGAAAGCAGAAGGCCCCGGCGTATGCCAGGGCCCACTCGACCGGTCGGCACGATCACAGGATCGCGCATCCGGGATCGGGACGTGCCCGAAACCCGGGGACCGGACCCGGACACCTGGACGGCGACTCGGGTGGGAGCGGGCGCTCCGCTTCATGACCACCCGCGCGTCAGGGACGGGGGCAGTCTGGTCGACTCCGCAAGACTACACCCTCGGCCCAGGCCGACCCAAACCGGGCCCCGCAGGTCAGCGGGGTGCCGGCTGGCCGGCGGCGAGGGCGGCCAGGTGTGCCTGGTGCAGGCGGCGCAGCGCCCGGACCGCCTCGACCGCGCTCTCCTTGTCGGCGGCCTGCAACGCGACCATCGGGAGCAGGTCGTCGTCGTGCAGCTCCAGGCTGGCCCACGGGGCGCCGCGGTCGAACCGGACCCCGCGCACGACCTCCCAGGGCAGCTCGTAGGAGCTGATCACGTTGCGGACCCGCACGCCGCGGGCGTCGGCGGTCACCCGGGGGCGGGTGAACAGCAGGAAGCCGAGCGCGCCGAAGACCCCGAGACCGACCATGGCGAACTGGTCGCCGCGCTGGAACGTGCCGTAGCCCTCACCGGTGGAACCGGACAACGAGGTCGCGACGAGGCTGAACACCACCAGCAGCGCGACGGCCGACGCCCAGCAGACCACCCGGACGCGGCGGGGCCGCACGGTCACCACGGAATCGCTCACCCGACCAGTCTGCCATCCGGCTCGCGCTCACGTTCGGCCGCCACACGGACCGCGCCGCGCCGACGTACCCCGGCCACCAGCACGGCCACCAGCGTGAGCACCGCGCCGGCCAGCACCGGCAGCCGGACGCCGGGCCCGCCGGGCAACGCCAGGTCGAGCAGGAGCGCCCCGCCGAGCTGCCCGGCCACCAGCGCCAGGCCGGTGCGCAGCACCCCGGCCGCGCGGACGCCGACCAGCAGCGCCAGCACGATGCCGACGCCGAACAGGCCGCCGACGTAGAGCCACCACTGCGTCGGCCAGCGCGGATGCTCGGCGAACGCGCCGGCCAGCACCGCCACCGCGCCGATCACCGTGGTGCTGACCAGGAAGTTCACCGCGAGGCCGGCGGCCGGGCCGACCACGGCCGCGACCCGGCCGTTGAGCGCCGACTGCAACGCGACCGCGAGCCCGCCGACCACGGAGAGCAGCACCAGGCCCACCGCGAGGTCACCGACCGGCCGGCCGAGCTGGGCGAGGGCCACCGCGCCGACGCCGAGCGCCGCCCCGGCCACCCGCGGCACGGTGAGCGGCAGCCGCCCGCCGGCGGCCAGCCCGGCCCGGTCGACGGCCAGCCCGCCGAGGCTGCCGCCGGCGACCTGGGCGATCGTGAACACCGCCACCCCGAGCGCCGGGACCACCACCGGGGCGGTCAGCACGATCACCGCGCCGCCGAGCCCACCCAGGTACGCCCACCAGGGCAGCCCGGCGCGGCGCAGCCCGGCCAGCCCGGTCCGCATCGACGGCACGACGGCCAGCCCGACCAGCACGAGCAGGCAGCCGCCCAGGTTGTTGACGACCGCGCCGAGCACCGGATCACCGGTCCGCTCCCCCAGCTCCGCGTTGACCACGCCCTGGGCGGCCGAGGCCACGCCACCCAGGACGACGACGGCCAGCGCGGCCGGCAGCGGCAGCGGCCTCACAGCCGGCAGGCGTGGATGTTGGTGACCAGGATCGCCCGGGCGCCCAACTCGTACAGCTCGTCCATGATCCGGTGCACGTCGTCGCGGAGCACCATCGCCTGCACCGCGACCCAGCCCTCCCGGTGCAGCGGCGAGACCGTGGGCGACTCGATGCCCGGCGTGAGCGCACTGGCCCGGTCGAGCAGGCCGGCCGGCACGTCGTAGGCGAGCATCACGTAGCGGCGGGCGACCAGCACGCCGTGCAGTCGACGCTGGAGCTGCTCCTGCTGGGCGCCGCCGGGCGCGCCGGCCCGGCGGACCAGCACCGCCGAGGAGCGCAGCAACGGCTCCCCGAAGACCACCAGGCCGGCCTGGCGCAGCGTGGCGCCGGTCTCCACCACGTCGGCGACCACGTCGGCCACGCCGAGCCGGATGGCGTTCTCCACCGCGCCGTCGAGCCGGATCACCTCGGCCTTGACGCCCAGCTCGCCCAGGTGTCGCTCGACCAGGCCCGGGTACGCGGTGGCGATCCGGTGCCCGCCGAGCTGCTGGACGGAGGCGACGTCGTCGGGGCGGGCGGCGAACCGGAAGGTGGCCCGACCGAAGTTGAGGTCGACCACCTCCTCGGCCGGCGCGCCGGAGTCGATCAGCAGGTCGCGCCCGGTGATGCCGACGTCCAGGTCACCGGAGCCGACGTAGGTGGCGATGTCCTTGGGACGCAGGTAGAAGAACTGGATGTCGTTGGGCTCGTCCCGGCAGACCAGGTCCTTCGGGTCGGTGCGCTGGCGGTAGCCCGCCTCGCGCAGCATCCCGGCGGCCGACTCGGCCAGGGCGCCCTTGTTGGGTACGGCGACACGCAGCATGGGAGTGCTCCTTCGTTCGATCGGATGATCAGCGGACGGGCACTCAGAGATGTCGGTAGACGTCCTTCAGGTCGAGACCGGTGGCCAGCATCAGCACCTGCGCCTGGTAGAGCAGCTGGGAGATCTCCTCGGCGGCCCGCTCCGGGCCCTCGTGCTCGGCCGCCATCCACGACTCGGCCGCCTCCTCGACGACCTTCTTGCCGATGAAGTGCACGCCCTTCGCGAGCGCGTCGACGGTGCCCGAGCCGGGGGTGCCGGCGGCGGCCTTGGCCTGCAGCTCGGCGAACAACTCCTCGAACGTCTTCACGGAAGGCGATTCTTCCAGCCGCCCGCCGGGGCCGCTCGCCCCGGGTCCGTCGGTCGGGTTCGACCGGCCGCCGTCGCACCCTCCCGGCCGGATCGGGGTGGGCCTCCGCTCCGGCGCTCTCCGCTCGCGGCGGTGCCGGCCCTCCGGCGGCCGCCATCCGTCCGGGTGCCTCCACGCCGCCTGTGGAGCTGATATCAGAAACGACTCGGGCCGCCGACCGCGCCGGACCGGCACCTCGGCGTACTGAGTCGATCATCGGGCCCCTACGGGCGGGGGTCGTGGACGGGGACCGGCAGCACGGGACCGGGCGGCACGGAACCGGGCAGCACGGGACCCGGCGCCGCGGGGGCGATCGCCGGCCACACGACACGCCGGTTCGAACGGGTGAGTCGTTTCTGATATCAGCTCTAAAGGCGGCGCGAACCCAACGGGTCACCGGCCGCCGTCGTCTGCCCCGGCCACCCGACCACGTCGACGCCGGGCGCATTCCGCCGGCCAGGCGGTCAGGCGGTCAGGCGGTCAGGCGGTCAGGCGGTCAGGCGAAGCCGACGCGGTGGGAGGCGTGGGCGTCCAGGGTACGGACGGCCAGCGCGGCGTCGAGGGCGGCCACCGTGGCCGCCCAGCCCTTGTCCTCGGCCGAGCCGGGCAGCCCGGCCCGGTCCCGGGCCTGCTCGATGGTGTCCACCGTGAGCACCCCGTGCGCCACCGGCTTGCCCTCGTCCAGCGCCACCCGGGTCAACCCCTCGGTGACCGACTGGCAGACGTAGTCGAAGTGCGCGGTCGCGCCACGCACCACGACGCCGAGCGCGACGACCACGTCGTACCGGCGTGCCATGGCCTGGGCCACCACCGGCAGCTCCACCGAGCCGGCCACCCGGGCCACCACGGCCCGCGCACCGCACGCCTCGGCCGCGGCGACCGCCCGCTCGGCCATGTGGTCGGTCAGCTCGCCGTGCCAGCGGGCCGCCACCACGCCGACGGTCATGCCGGCGGCGTCCACCGCGGTCACGCCCGGCTCTCCGAAACCCGCCATCGTCCTACGCTCCGATCTCGTCACCGGCGACCGGCCGGCCCATCGGGGCCTCGGTCGCCTCGTCCAGCCCGTCCAGGAGGTGGCCCATCCGGTCCCGCTTGGTGCGCAGGTAGCGCACGTTCTCCGGGTTGGACCGCACCGGCATGCCCTCCCGGCCGGTCACGGTGAGGCCGTACCCCTCCAGGCCGGCCCGCTTGGCCGGGTTGTTGGTCAGCAGCCGCATCGAGCGGACGCCGACGTCGTAGAGGATCTGCGCGCCGGTGCCGTAGTCCCGCGCGTCGGCCGGCAGACCCAGGTCGAGGTTCGCGTCCACCGTGTCGCGCCCCTGGTCCTGCAACTGGTACGCCTGGAGCTTGTGCAGCAGGCCGATGCCGCGCCCCTCGTGCCCGCGCACGTAGAGCACCACCCCGCGTCCCTCCTGGGCGACCCGGGCCAGCGACGCCTGCAACTGCGGTCCGCAGTCGCAGCGCAGCGAGCCGAACACGTCGCCGGTGAGGCACTCGGAGTGCACCCGGACCAGCACGTCGCGCCCGTCGCCGAGGTCGCCCATGACCAGCGCGACGTGCTCAGCCGAGTCGTGTTCGGCGCGGTAGCCGAGCGCCCGGAACACCCCGTACGGGGTGGGCATCCGCGCCTCGGCGGCCAGTTCGACCTGCTTCTCGGTGCGTCGCCGGTGGGCGATCAGGTCGGCGATGGTGACCAGCGTCAGCCCGTGCTCGGCGCAGAACTTCTCCAGGTCCGGCAGGCGCATCATGGTGCCGTCGTCGTTGACCAGCTCGCAGAGCACCCCGGCCGGGCGCAGCCCGGCCAGCCGGGTCAGGTCCACCGCCGCCTCGGTGTGTCCGGCCCGGCGCAGCACCCCGCCCGACCGCGCGCGCAGCGGCACCACGTGGCCGGGACGGGCCAGGTCGGTCGGGTCGGTCCCGGCGTCGGCGAGCAGCCGGATGGTGTGCGAGCGGTCCGCGGCGGAGATGCCGGTGGTGACCCCCTCGCGGGCGTCCACCGTGACCGTGTACGCGGTGCCGCGCCGGTCCTGGTTGGTGTGGTGCATCGGCGGCAGGTCCAGCCGGTCGCACTCGTCCTCGGTCAGCGGCACGCAGATGTAGCCGGAGGTGTAGCGGACCATGAACGCGACCAGTTCCGGCGTGGCCAGCTCGGCCGCGAAGATCAGGTCGCCCTCGTTCTCCCGGTCCTCGTCGTCGACCACGACCACGGGTCGCCCGGCGGCGATGTCCGCCACCGCCTGCTCGATGGAACCGAAGATGGTCATGCCACGACCTCCGAGTACGTCGCCGGGATCCGGGTGCGGGCGGCCGTGGCGGCCCGGGAGGTACGCCACCAGCTGTACAGGCCGGCGGCGCAGAACGCGCCGTAGACCAGGTACATCGCTGCCGACGGATAGAAGCCGCCACGCAGCAGCAGCGGCACGCCGACCGCGTCCACCGCGATCCAGATCAGCCAGAACTCCACCCAGCCCCGCGCCATGCCGTAGGTGGCGAGCAGGCTGCCGACCAGGATCCAGGCGTCCGGCAGCGGGCCCCACGAGCCGAGCGCGGCCAACGCCGGGTAGGCGGCGGCGGTGCCGACGGCCGCGACCGCGAGCAGGCCCAGCCGCTCCCGCCAGGTGGCCCAGCGCGGCACCACGGCCGGCTCGCCGCCACCCGCGCGGCGGTTGCGCGACCAACGCCACCAGCCGTAGACGCTCACCGCGAAGAAGAAGACCTGGCGGCCGGCCTGGCCGTAGAGGTCGTGTGCCTGCGGGGTGGCGAAGACGCCGCCGAGGAAGACGGTGAACAGCAACGCGTTGCCGATCATGCCGACCGGCCAGGCCCACACCACCCGGCGCAACCCGAGCAGCGCCGAGGCGAGCCCGAAGACGTTGCCGACGATCTCCCGGACCAGCACCGGTGAGCCGGCGACGTGCACCTGGGCGTCGAGCAGCCAGCCGAGCGGGCCCGTCACCGGGCACCCCCCATCAGCCGCTCGACGTACTTGGCCAGCACGTCGACCTCGAGGTTGACCGGGTCGCCGACCTGCTTCGTGCCGAGCACGGTGAGCTTCAGCGTGGTCGGGATCAGGCCGACCGAGAACCAGTCGTCGCCCACCTCGGCGACGGTCAGGGACACGCCGTCGACGGTGATCGAGCCCTTCTCCACCACGTAGCGGGCCAGTTCGGCCGGCAGCCGGAACCGAACCGTCTCCCACTGCGCGGCCGGCTCCCGGCCGATGACCTCGCCGACGCCGTCGACGTGCCCCTGCACCAGGTGGCCACCGAGCCGGCTGTTCAGCGCGGCGGCCCGCTCCAGGTTGACCGGGTCGCCGGGGCGCAACACGCCGAGCGCGGTGCGCCGCAACGTCTCGCCCATCACGTCGGCGGTGAACACGCCGCCGTCGACGTCGACCACGGTCAGACAGACGCCGTTGACCGCGATCGAGTCGCCGTGCCGCGCGTCCGAGGTGACCAGCGGGCCGCGGATGGCGACCAGCGCCGAGTCGTCAGCGGTCTCGGTGCTCCGGACGATCTCGCCCAGCTCCTCGACGATGCCGGTGAACATGTTCAGGCCTCCCTCTTCCGGGGCAGCGCGGTGATCCGCAGGTCGGGACCGACCGGCGTAACGTCGGTGATCTCCAGGTCGATGGCGTCGGCGATCGTCGTCACGCCGGCGTCGCGCAGCGCGGTCGGGCCGGCGCCGAGCAGCTTCGGCGCGACGTAGCCGACGATCCGGTCGACCAGGCCGGCGGCGAGGAACGCGCCGGCCAGCGTGGGGCCGCCCTCCAGCAGCGCGGCGCGTACCCCGCGGTGGTGCAGTTCGGCGAGCAGCGCCGTCAGGTCGACCCGGCCGTCCGGGCCGGCGCCGACCTCGGCGGCGGTGGCCACCCAGGTCCGGGCCGCGCCGTCGCGGACCCGCGCGTCGGCCGGGGTACGCCCCGAGCTGTCCACCACGACCCGCAGCGGCTGCCGGATGGCCAGGGTGCCGTCGCGCAGGTTACGGGCGGTGAGCCGGGGGTCGTCGGCGAGCACGGTGCCGACCCCGGCGAGCACCGCGTCGACGGTGCCGCGCAGCGCGTGCACGTCGGTCCGGGCCGCCTCCGAGGTGATCCACATGCTGGTGCCGTCGGCGGCGGCGGAGCGCCCGTCGAGCGTGGCGGCGTACTTCCAGATCAGGTACGGCCAGCCGCGGCGCATCGAGGTGAGCCAGGCGATGTTGCCGGCCTCGGCCTCCTCGGTGCGTACCCCGAGGGTGACCTCGATCCCGGCGGCGCGCAGGGTGGCCGCGCCGCCGGAGGCCACCGGGTTCGGGTCGGGCACCGCGACCACCACCCGGGACACGCCGGCCGCGATGAGCGCGTGGCTGCAGGGGCCGGTGCGGCCGGTGTGGTCGCAGGGCTCCAGCGTGACGACCGCGGTGCCGCCCCGGGCGCGCTTGCCGGCCTGCGCCAGCGCGACGATCTCGGCGTGCGGCCCGCCGGCGTACGCGTGGAAGCCCTCGCCGACGACCTCGCCGTCGGCGTCGAGCAGCACGCAGCCGACGACCGGGTTCGGGCTGGTCGCGCCGAGGCCGCGGGCGGCCAACGCGACGGCACGACGCATCGCCTCGTCGACGGAGACGCTCGCCATGGCCTGCCCTGCCCTCCCGCTCGCCGGTCACGCGCGGGCGGGTTCGACAGGAGCGGCACGGACACCGCGCACACGCGGCGGCGGAGAGACCCGGGGACGGCGACGCCGACCCCGGGGAGCCCACGGGCGCGGCTGAGGGTGCTCAGCGGCCACCAGGGACCTCCCCCGTTCCGCGCGCTGTCTCCCATCCGGACTGTCTGGGGGCGGACGAGCCGCACCCCAACCGTCGGCCCCGGATTCTCACCAGGTCCACCGTCCGGCCGAAGCCGTCCGGGTCGCGGGCTTACCACGGTCGGACCGTGGATCACCGCCGGTTCGGAATTTCACCGAGCCCCGCCAGCGCGTGGTGGGTACACCGGAAGTCTTACACGTTCGGCGGCGGCGTGCGCCACAGAGGCGAGCTACCTCACAGCCGCCGGCGTCCGGTTCAGGTGACGCCCCGGCGACGGTCGACCGCCACGTACGAGCCGGGCTGGCTCTTGGCCACCGTCTTCATCTCCGAGGCCACGGCGATGGCCTCCAGCGGGTCGGTGAACCGCTTGCCGGAATCGGACAGCGACACCCCGATGGAGAGGGTGACCAGGGCGGCCCGGCGGATGTTGCCGCGGCGGTCCTTCAACTCGACGAAGCCGCGTTCCCGGTCGATCGGGTCGTAGAGCCCGTCGGCGGCCTTCTCGAAGTCCTCCACCGCCCGAAAGGTCAGCGGCCGGACCTGTTCGGGTGCGCAGACGATGACGAAGTCGTCGCCGCCGACGTGGCCGAGGAAGGCCGGCGGCAGGCCGATCGACACCACCGCGCGGTGCAGGCTGCGGGCCAGCGCGGAGATGAACTCGTCGCCGCGGACGAAGCCGTACCGGTCGTTCACGCTCTTGAACCGGTCGATGTCGATGTAGCCGACGGCGTAGTCCACCCCGTTGCGCACCCGGTCGCTGATCTCCCGCCGGATGCGGCTGTTGCCGGGCAGACCGGTCAGCGGGGAGACCTCCCGGAACTCCTTGTTGCGGCGCAGCGTGGAGCTGACCCGGGCGACCAGCTCGGCGGTGTCGAACGGCTTGACCAGGTAGTCGTCGGCGCCTGCGCTGAGACCGTTGACCTTGTCGGAGGTCATCCCCTTGGCGGTCAGCATGATCACCGGCAGCGCCGAGGTCATCGGGTCGGCGCGCAGCCGGCGGGTCAGCTCCAGCCCGTCGATGCGGGGCATCATCAGGTCGACCACGGCCAGGTCCGGCCGTTCCCGCTCGATGACCTCCAGCGCCTCCTGGCCGTCCGCGGCGTGCAGCACCTCGAAGCCGTGCAGGCGCAGGTTGAACTCGACGAAGCGGGCGATGTCCTCGTCGTCGTCGACGACCAGGATCACGTCGGGTCGGTCGTCGGCCGGGTCCATCTCAGGCCCCGGTCATCGCACGTTCCGCCAGGCCCCGCAGGCGGCGTACCGCCTCGGCCGGGTCGTCGGCGCCGTAGACCGCGGTGCCGGCGACGAACGCGTCCGCGCCCGCCGCGGCGGCCTGCTCGATGGTGTCCGCGGCGATGCCGCCGTCCACCTCGATGCGCAGCTCCAGGTGCCCGGTGTCGACGTGCCGGCGGGCGGCGCGCACCTTGTCCAGCAGCTGCGGCAGGAAGCGCTGGCCGCCGAAGCCGGCCTTGATCGTCATGATCAGCAGCGTGTCGAAGCTGGGCAGCAGTTCCAGGTACGGCTCGATCGGGGTGTCCCGGTCGATCGCCAACCCCGCCTTCGCGCCGGCCGAGCGCAGGTCCTTGGCCAGCGCCACCGGGTCGTCGCACGCCTCGGCGTGGAACGTGACGTTGTACGCGCCGGCGTCGGCGTACCCGGGGGCCCAGCGGCGCGGGTCGGTGATCATCAGGTGCACGTCGAACGGGATCTGGGTCACCGCGCGCAGGCTCTGGACCACCGGCAGGCCGATGGTCAGATTGGGCACGAAGTGGTTGTCCATGACGTCCACGTGCAGCCAGTCGGCGGCGGACTCCACGGCACGGACCTCGTCGGCGAGGCGGGCGAAATCGGCGGCCAGGATGCTGGGCGCGACGATCGGCGGCGGTACGGTCACGGGGCCAGTGTACGAACGTGGTCACCCGCCGTCCGCAGCGCGGCACCGTGTGGGACAGGCTGTGACCCGCCCGTCACCTGTGGTGCACCATTGACCCGTCCGGGCGGGAAATCGACACGAATAGTCGTCGGTGACTGGCCGATCGATTGAAAGATGACGAAACTCCTACAGGGACGGTCACGTATGCTGCCGCCCGGGCGCGGGGGACGCCGCACGGGCCCGCGGTGTGCGGCTGCCATCTCTCCGGCGAAGGGGCGGACGATGCGACGGTGGCTCCACACGCTCGCGCTGGCCGGTGCCGTGACGGCGGTGATCGCCGGCTGCGTCCCGGCGCACCGGGCCGACGGGGACCTCGTCGACGACTGGGCGGCGCTGCCCGCGCCCCAGCTGTTCGTCCCGGCCACCGACGCGTGCCTGCCCCGGCTCACCGCGGTGGTGCAGGCCGCCACGTACGAGACGGTGAACTGCGCCGGCAGCCACCTGGCCGAGGCGGTCCACGTCGGCACGTTCACCGGTCCGGCGGCCGCCGGCGCCCGCCCGGAGCCCGGCTCCCCGGCGCTGCGCGTCGCGCGCACCGAGTGCGACCAGCGGGCCCGGGAGATGATCGGCGGGGACTGGCACGCCGCCCGGCTCACGCTGAACATCGCGTTGCCCCCGGCCACCGCCTGGGTCGCCGGCGCGCGCTGGTTCCGCTGCGACCTGGCCGAGACCGACAGCATCGACAACACCCGGCCGGTCAACCGGATCGGCAGCCTGCGTGGCGCCCTGGTCGGCGACAACCCGCTGGTGCACCGCTGCTTCGACCCGAAGCTGATCGGGCAGAACCTCAACTATATGGCGCCGGTGCTCTGCACCGAACCGCACCGGGCCGAGTTCGTGGGCGTCTACTCCGAACGCGACGTGAGCTGGGCGGAGTTCACCCGGGGCGCGCCGTCGGTGCACCGGCGCTGCATGACGTTGATCGCCGCCTTCGCCGACGTGCCGGACAACGCCGAGCTGCCGTACCGGGCCGGGTCCATCTTCTACCCGCCGTCGCAGCGGGAGTGGGAGGAGGGCGACCGGGGGGTGCGCTGTTTCCTGTGGAGCGACGACCGGAAGCTGACCCGCTCGATGCGCGGGGCCGGCCCGGAGGGACTACCCGTCATCTGAGCATCGGTGCCGTATGCTGCGTCGCCGAGGCGTACCGGTCGGCCGGGCGGCTCCGGACGGCGGGGAGGTCGGTCGCGATGCGGCGATGGTGGGCGGCGGTCGCCGCGGGCGCGGTGGCGGTGCTGGCGCTCGGCGGCTGCGGCGCGCCGGCCGGGGTGGACCGTGACCTGGCCGACGACTGGCCCGCATTCGCCGCGCCCGTGGGCTTCGTGCCGAAGGCCGACGTCTGCCACCCGACCGTCGCCGACGTCGGCTATCTCAGCGGCTACCAACCGGTCGACTGCGCCACCACGCACCGGGCCGAGACGCTGCACGTCGGCACGCTGACCGGGCCGGAGGCCGCGCGCTCCGCGCCTCCGCGCGGCGGATCCGCCGGTCTGCGCGCCGCCCACGCCGACTGCGCCCGGCAGGTCACCAAGGCCGTCGGCGCGGACTGGCGGTCGGGGCGGTTGCAGCTGTCCGTGGTGTTCCCGTCGGCCCCGGCGTGGTCCGGCGGGGCCCGCTGGTACCGCTGCGACGTCGCCGAGGTCAACGACCTGGACGACGGCACGGTGACCGAGCGTCAGGGCAGCCTGCGCGCCGCCCTGAAGCCCGGTTCGCCGCTGGCGCTGGGCTGCTTCAACCCGAAGCTGGTGAAGGACGACATCGAGGCGATGCGGCCGGTCGCCTGCACCGCCAAGCACCACGCCGAGTTCGTCGGGATCTGGCAGGCGCCGGACATCAGCTACGCGGAGTTCCAGCGCACCTCGCTGCGGGCGCACAAGGCGTGCCGGGGACTGATCGCCACGTACGCCAAGGTGCCGAACGACGGCAACATGCAGTACCGGGCCGGCACCATCATCTACCACCCGTACGAGCAGCAGTGGCGCGACGGCGACCGGGGCGTGCAGTGCTTCCTCTGGGTCTCCGACCGCACGCTGACCCGGTCGGTCCGGGGCGCCGGGGCGAAGGCGCTGCCGGTCACCTGAGCCGGGGGCGGGGCGGGCGTCGGCCCACCCCGCCCGGTGTGCTCAGCCGACCTGGAGCGTCACGTCGTCCAGGACGAAGCTGGTCTGCAGCGAGGCGTCCTCGACGCCGGTCCACTTGAGCGTGACCGTCTGGCCGGCGTACGCGGCGAGGTTGAAGGTGCGCTGGGTGTAGCCGGTGGCCTTGTTCAGGTTCGAGTAGGTCGCCAGCGTGGTCGAGCCGACCTGCACGGTCAGCTTGTCGTACGCGACCGAGGTCGTCGTCTCGGCCGTGTCGATGTGCAGCCAGAAGGCCAGCGTGTAGCTGGCGCAGCCGGCCGGCAGGGTGACGGACTGGCTCAGCGTGTCGGTGTGCGAGGAGCCGTAGCCGTCCAGCCACGCCTTGTACGAGCCGGTCCGGGCCGCCTGGCCGGAGTCGTTGGTGATCACGCCCGAGCTGGCCGTCCACGGCGTGCTGCCCGACTCGAAACTGCTGTTGCCGATGAGCTGCCCGCCGGTGCAGCCGCCGCCCCCGCCGGTCACGGTGAGCGTGTAGCTGGCGGTGCGGGTGGCCGAGCCGGTGCCGGTCACGGTGAGCGTGAACGTGCCGGTGGTCGCCGACGCCGAGGCGGTCACCGTCATGGTGGCGGAGCCGCCCGAGGTGACCGAGGACGGGCTGAAGCTCACCGAGACGCCGCTCGGGGCGCCGCTGGCGGACAGCGCCACGGTCTGGGCGCTGCCGCTGGTGGTGGCGGTGCTGACGGTGGCGGTGGTGGAGCCGCCCCGGGCGACGCTGCCGGAGGTGGGGCTCACCGCGACGGAGAAGTCGTTGGTCGGGGTGCCGCCGCCGACCGCGAGCTGCCAGATGGCGTACGCCACGCCGTCGGCGCTGCGGTTGAGGACGGTCGTGTTGATGTTGCTGGTGGTGTCGCAGGAGCGGTGGTAGCAGCCGTCGTACGCCGCGCCCGCGGTGCCGCCCCACTTGCTGGCCTGGGCCGCGGTCTTGGTGTAGCTGGCGCCCGCCGCGTATCCGGAGGTCTGGATGCCGGCGTTGGCGAACGAGTAGTCGTCGGAGCGGCCCTGGCCCTCGGTGTTCTCCTCCGGCTGGATGCCGAACGAGTCCCAGTACGCCTTCAGCGGCGCCGCGGTGGCCGAGGTGATCCGGTTGATGAAGTAGCCGCCGTTGGGCGAGGCGACCATGTCGAAGTTGTAGTAGCCCTTGATGTAGCCCCGCTGGGTGGAGCTGAGCTGGTTGACGTAGTACTTCGAGCCCTGCAGCCCCTGCTCCTCGCCGTTCCACCAGGCGAACCGGACCCGCTTGGTCATGGTGGGGTTCTGCGCCGCGAGCACCAGGGCGTTCTCCAGCAGGGTGGCCGAGCCGGAGCCGTTGTCGTTGATGCCCGGGCCGGCGGAGACGCTGTCCAGGTGGGCGCCGAACATGACGACCTGGTCGGTCGGGCCCTGCGGCCACTCGGCGATGAGGTTGCTGCCCGGGTAGGTGCAGGTGGTGCAGGTCTGCTCGGTGACCGTGTAACCGGCCGCCTGGAGCTTGCCCTTGACGTAGCTGACCGACGCGGCGTAGCCGGCCGAGCCGGCCCGTCGGTTGCCGCCGTTGCTGCTGGCGATGGAGTTGAACTGGGTGAGGTGGGCCTGGACGTTGGCCAGGGAGACGTCCGGCGCGGCGAGCGCGACGGCGGTGGCGGGTGCCGGGGCGGGGGCCGGCGCGGGAGCGGCGGAGGCGGTGCCGGCCAGGCTCGCCGTCGTCAGGGTGGCGACGAGGGCGAGCGCGAGGCTCGTGGTCGGCGTGCTGCGTCTCATGGAGACTCCTCATGGGGGTCGGCGGGCGGGGGTGACGGGTCGACCGGTGATCGGAACAGTTACATGTATCGATCGCACAGTCAACGGCGCGTCACATCCCACCAACCCCCTACCGCCCCGGGATGCCTCTCCCCCGCCGCCTCCGCGCTGATCAAGGAGTTCGCGTCGGGAATCCGACGGCGAACTCCTTGATCAACCCAGTGGAGGGGCGGAGCCGGTCAGCCTCGGCGGAGGACGGCCAGGAACATGGCGTCCGTGCCGTGACGGTGCGGCCAGAGCTGCACCGTCGGGCCGTCGCCCAGACCCGGCATGCCGGCCGGCAGCAGCGGCCGGGCGTCGACGAAGTCGACCGGAAGACCGCAGCGCCGGGACGCCTCGGTCACCGTCACGTGCGTCTCCACCACGTGCGGCGAGCAGGTCACGTACGCGACCAGGCCACCCGGACGGACCGCGCGCAGCGCGGCGGTGAGCAGCTCACGCTGCAGGCGGGTCAGCGGCGGCAGGTCCGCCGGCTGGCGGCGCCAGCGCGACTCCGGCCGGCGGCGCAGCGAGCCCAGCCCCGTGCACGGCGCGTCGACCAGCACCCGGTCGAAGTGCCCCTCCGGCAGCTTCGGGTCCCCGCCGACAGTGCGCCCGTCGGTGTGCACCACGGTGACCGGCAGCCCGCGGGTGGCCTGGGCGACCAGGCGGGCCCGGTGCTCGGCCACCTCGACCGCGGTCAACCGCGCCCCGCGCGTCGCCGCGATCGCACCGAGCAGGCCGGACTTGCCGCCCGGGCCGGCGCACAGATCCAGCCACCGGCCGTCCGGGCCCTCCAGCGGCGCGTTCGCCAACGCGTCGGCCACCAACTGGGAGCCCTCGTCCTGCACGTGCGCCCGCCCGTCGGCCACCGCCGCCAGGTCGCCCGGCGCGCCGCCGGGCAGGTAGACCGCGTACGGCGAGAACGCGCCCGGCGCGCCGCCGACCTCGTCGGCCAGCGCCACCGGGTCGGCCAGGCCGGGTCGGGCGCACAGGTGCACCGGTGGGCGCTCGTTGTCCTCGATCAGCAGCCGGGTGGTCTCCCCCAGGTCACCGCCGAGCGCCTCGGCGAACGCCCGGACGATCCACTGCGGATGGCTGTACGCCAGCGCCAGGTGGCCGATCGGGTCGGTCTCCTCGGCCGGGGCGAGCTTGGCCACCCACGCGTCGGCGTCCCGCCCGGCGATCTCGCGCAGCACCGCGTTGGCGAAGCCGGTCGCGCCCGGACCCACCGTCCGGACCAGGTCCACGGTGGAGGAGACCGCGGCGTGCGCCGGCACCCGGGTGTGCAGCAGCTGGTAGGCCCCGAGCCGCAGCGCGTCCCGCACCGGCGGGTCGATGCGCTGCACGTCCCGGCCCGCCGCGTCGGTGACGATCGCGTCCAGGGTGCCGGTGTGCCGCAGCGTGCCGTAGGTCAGCTCGGTGGCGAACGCCGCGTCGCGGCCGCTGAGCCCCGCCTCGCGCAGCATCGTCGGGAGCACCAGGTTGGCGAACGCGTCGTCGCGGTGCACCGCGGCGATCGCCTCGTAGGCGACCTGCCGGGGCAGGTCCACCGCGGGCCGCACCGGGCGGCGCGTGTCCCGCCGGTCGTAGCCGCCCCGCGACGGCCCGCCGGACCGGTCACCGGGGCGCCCGGAACCGCGCTCGCCGCGCCCGTACCCCCGGGGACGCTCGCCCTCGACGGGCCGCTCCGGCCGCGTCACGCGAAAACCTCGCCCGCGGCGACCCGGGCGCCGCGCGCCCAGTCGCCGGCCGACATGGCCTTCTTGCCGGCGGCGCGCACCTCACCGAGGCGCACCGGCCCGGTGGCGGTGCCGACCAGGACGCCGGACTTCTCCGCCAGCAGCTCGCCCGGCTTCAGCTCCGGGCCGTCGGCCAGCGGGGTGACCGGGCCGAGCTTGACCCGGTCGTCGCGGAAGGTGGTCCACGGACCCGGGGCCGGCGTGCAGGCGCGGATCCGCCGGTCCACCGCGAACGCCGGGTCGGTCCAGCGCACCCGCGCGTCCTCGACGGTGAGCTTCGGGGCGAGCGAGACGCCGTCCGACGGCTGCGGCTGCGCCCGGGCGGTGCCGGCGTCGATCGCGTCGAGCACCGCGACCAGCAGCCCGGCGCCCGAGTGGGCCAGCCGCTCCAGCAGGTCGCCGGAGGTGTCGGTGGGACGGATCTCGTCGGTGACCGTGCCGTAGACCGGGCCGGTGTCCAGCCCCTCCTCCAGCTCGAACACGCTGGCCCCGGTCAGCTCGTCGCCGTGCAGCACGGCGTGCTGGACCGGCGCCGCGCCCCGCCAGGCGGGCAGCAGCGAGAAGTGCAGGTTGATCCAGCCGTGCCGGGGGATCTCCAGCGCCACCGGCGGCACCAGCGCGCCGTAGGCGACCACGGGTACGCAGTCCGGCGCCAACGCGCGCAGCCGGTCGAGGAACTCCGGTTCGCGTGGCCGGGCCGGGGTGAGCACCTCGACGCCGTGCGCGTCGGCCCACGCGCCGACGGGCGAGCGGTGCAGCCCTCGGCCCCGGCCGGCCGGGGCGTCGGGGCGGGTGACCACGGCGAGCAGCTCGTGGCCGGAGGCGGCGATCGCGTCCAGGGCCGGTACGGCGACCGCCGGCGTGCCGGCGAAGACCAGGCGCATCCGGGTCACCGCCCCAGGCCGAACGGGTTGGTGACGGGATGCGGGCTCAGCTTGACCGTGGGCGGGGCGGCCTGGTCGTACCAGTCCGCCTGCCGGATCGCCTTCATGGCCTCCTTGCGGCCGGCCGCGTCGAGGCGGTCGAGGAAGAGCACCCCGTCGAGGTGGTCGGTCTCGTGCTGCAGGCAGCGGGCCATCAGGCCGGTGCCGACGATCTGCATCGGGTCGCCGTGGGCGGTGAAGCCCTTGGCGATCACGTTCTGCCGGCGCTTCGTGTCGAAGTAGAGCCCAGGGATGGACAGGCAACCCTCCGGGCCGTCCTGTTCCTCCTCGTCGGGGAACTCCAGCACCGGGTTGACCAGGTGGCCGAGCATGTCGTCGACGTCGAAGGTGAACACCCGCAGGCCCACCCCGAGCTGCGGCGCGGCCAGGCCGGCGCCGTTCTGCTCGCGCATCGTGTCGGTCAGGTCGGCGATCAGCTTGCGCAGCTCGGCGTCGAAGTCGACCACGGGGTCGGCCGGCGTGCGCAGCACCGGGTCGCCGAACAGACGGATGGGCTGGACGGTCACGCGGCGTGGCTCCTTGTCTGGGACGGGTGGTGCCGTCCCAGTCTACGGAGTGCGGCCGGACGCCTCCGGTGGCGTACCGGGAACGGTGACCGGGGCCGCCTCCCGCCCGACGGTGACCGGCAGCGTGGCGTAACCGCGCAGGGTGAGCCGGACCCGCCGCTCGGGCGCGCCGGCCAGAGCCAGCCCGGGCAGCCGGCGCAGCAGCAGCGGGAACGCCACCTGTGCCTCCAGCCGGGCCAGCGCGGCGCCGAGGCAGTAGTGCGGCCCGGCGCCGAAGGACAGCGGGTGGATCTGCGGTCGCCACGGGTCGAAGCGCGCCGGCTCCGGGTAGCGGCGGGGATCACGGTTGGCCGCGCCGAGCATCACGATGATCCAGCTCTCCGGCGGCAGGTCGAGGCCGCCGTGCCGGGACGGCTCGGTGCTCATCCGGGAGGTCAGCTGCACCGGCGAGTCGTAGCGCAGCAGCTCGTCGACGTAGCCGGGGGCGAACTCCGGGTGCTCGCGCAGCGTCGCGGCCGCGTCGGGGTGGTCGAGCAGCGCCACCAGACCGTTGCCGAGCAGGTTGGTGGTGGTCTCGAAGCCGGCCACCAGCAGCACGATCAGGTTGGCCAGCAGCTCGTCGCCGGAGAGGCTCTCACCGTCGCTGTCGGCCCTCATTCGGTCCGGAGCGCCGTCTTGCGGCGCGGAGGCCGAATCATGGCCGTCGTGGGCCTGGACCAGCGCGGTCGTCAGGTCGTCGGCGGGGGCCCGGCGGCGGGCCGCGACCAGCTCGGTGAAGTAGGCCCGCAGCTCGCCCGCGCCCCGGTCGGCCACGGCCAGCTCGTCGGCCGTGATCTCCGGCTCCAGCACCCCGGTCAGGTCGGTGGCCCAGCGCCGGAACAGCGGCCGGTCCGCCGCCGGGACGCCGAGCAGCGCGCAGATCACCCCGACCGGCAGCGGGTACGCGAACTCGGCCATGAAGTCGACCGGCGCGCCGCCCCGCCCGCCGGCCAGCAGCCGGTCGACCAGGTCGTCGGCCTGCGCCTGCACCACGTCGCGCATCGCGGCGATCCGGCGTGGGGTGAACGCGCCGGCGGCGAGGCGCCGCATCCGGCTGTGGTCGGGCGGGTTGGTGCGCAGCATCGACCGGGAGATGGACAGCACCGCCGGGCTCTCCCGCCAGCCGGGCATGAACTGGTCGCGCAGGCCGTCGTCCATCACCCCGAACCGGGCGTCGCGCAGGATCGCGTCGGCCTCGGCGTACCCGGTCACCACGTAGAAGACGGGCCCGGCCTGGACCACCGGGCCGTGCGCGCGCAACCGCTCGTACGTCGGGTAGGGGTCGACCCGACCCGCGGGGGACATCAGCAGCGCGAGGGCGTCGGCAGGATCCACGGTCGGCCTCCCCAGGCGTCGGAGACCCCCATCATGCCCCGTTTCCGCCGGATCGGGCGATCCCGTCGCCGCGCCCGGACGGCCGTCAGGCCCCGGCGCCCGGCTCCCCGGCGAGCACCGCACCACCGCCGAGCAGGGCGTGCTCCGGCAGCGGCAGCGCGATGCCGTGCGCGTCCTCCCAGTCGTGGATCAGACCCGGCCGGGCCTGGGCGGCGAAGAAGTCGACGGCGCTCATGCCGCCGACCACCGGCTCGTCGACCTCGGCGACCAGTCGGGCGGGCACCAGCGGGAACCCGCCGCGCACCGCGGCGCTGAGCCGCCGGTGCCCGTCGACGACGAAGAAGTACTCACCGGTGTAGCCGATGCTCAGCGGCTCCAGCGCCTCGTCGCCGGCCTCGGCCACCTCGCCGGCGAACTCCGAGTCCCAGAGACCGCGCAGCGTGGCCACGTCCTCGGTCGGGTAGACCCGGTTCGGGTCGAGCAGCAGCAGCGGCTGGCCGGCGCGCAGCACCTCGGCGCCGAGCCGGCCCTCGTAGACGTCGACCACGTGCTGGATCACCTGCTCCGGGTTGGCCCGGGTGGTGTCGCAGATCAGGTCGTAGTTGCGCAGCCGGGCCTTGTCGACGCCGTACCGGACGATGAAGCGGCCGCGCTCGCTCTCGCTGCGCTCGCGCAGCTTGGCCCGCGCCTCCTCCAGCGAGGTGTAGCTCTCGGCCGGACCGGACGGGCGGGCCAGCACCCGTCGGGCCGCCTCGGTCGGCTCGGTGATCATGTGCACCTTGAGCGCGTCGGTGAAGAAGTGCCACGCCAGGCGGGAGTCCATCACCAGCGACTCGCCCGAGGCGGCGATGTCGCGCTGGAGCTGGTCGACGTAGCCGTCGACGGCCTGGTCCAGCTCGGCGTGCAGGTTGAGCTGGAGGGCGGTCATCTGCCGCTCCTGGGCCATCTGCCGGTAGAGGTCGCCGACGCTGACCCGGCGCAGGCCGAGCCGCTTGGCGATCTCGACGGAAACGGTGCTCTTGCCGCTGCCGAGGTCGCCGTTGAAGACGATCGACTGACGAACGGTCACGACTGGTCCACCCCTGCTCACCGGCTGACTGACGACATCGAATCCGTGTCGGCCCGACGTGCTGGGAGCATCCGCCGTGCCGTGTCCCGCGCGGAAAACCGCGCGCCTGGGCATGACGGGCGATGCTATCACCGCCCGCTACCCAATTGCCGGACCAGGTGTGCGGCAAACCCCAGCTCACGACCGTGCGCGCCGGCCCGGGTGCGCTGGGTCACGGCCGTCGGGGGCCGGTCAGAACAGGCTGAGCGGATCGACCTGGAGCCGGACCGGATCGACCGCCTTGCGCGCGCTGCGCTGCCCGGCCGCCGCGTGCAACGCGTCGGCCAGGGCGGCGGCCCGGGCCCGGGGGACCCGGACCAGCATCCGCTCCCGCCCCTCCTCCGCCGGCACCGGGCCGAGGACCTCCGCGTCGTCCGGCAGCCGGGCGCCGGCCAGCAGGTCGGCCACCGCCTCGGCCACGCCGGTGACGCTGGCCATCCGCACCGCCGGCGGGAAACCCAGCTCGCGGCGTTCGGCCAGCTCCCGTTCGGCGAACCAGGCCGCGTCCCAGCGCAGCAGCGACTGCACCGGCGCGAGGGCGCCGTCGGCGACCACCACCACCCGGCCCCCGGCCGCGCCGGGACGGGCCAGCGCGGCGGCGGCCATCCACCGGCGCAGCGCCTCCTCCCCGGCCCGCAGGTCGGCCCGGGTGAGCAGCGCCCACGAGTCGAGCAGCAGCACCGCGCCGAAGCCGCCCTCGGCCACCGGCTCCGCGCCCGGGGTGGCGATCACCAGCCCGGCCCCACCCGGCACGGTGGCCAGCACCTCCTCCCGGCCCGAGGTCCGCACCGGCACGCCCGGGAACGCCCGGCCCAGCTCCTCGGCGGTACGCCGGGCGCCGGTGACCGAGGCCCGCAGCCGCCGCCCGCCGCACTCCGGGCAGGCGTACGCGGCGGCCACCCGGCCGCACCAGCGGCAGGCCGGCGTGCCCTGGGCCGAGGGCAGGCTCAGCGGACCGGCGCAGTGCGGACAGCGGGCCGGGGCCCGGCAGTCGGCGCAGGCGACCGAGGGCAGGTAGCCGCGGCGGGGCACCTGCACCAGCACCGGCAGGTCGGCGCGGAGCGCGTCCCGGGCGGTGGTCCAGGCCAGGCTGGGCAGCCGGGCGGAGGCCGCGCCGGGGTCCCGGGCCAGCTGCGGGTCGTCGCCGGTGGGCGCCATGGCCGGCATCCGCGCCCGGACGGTGGCGCGGTCGGCGACCACCTCCCGGGCCCAGCCGGTCTCCACCAGCAGCTGCGCCTCGGCGGTCCGGGCGTAGCCGCCGACCAGGGCGGCCGCGCCGGTGAGCTGGGCCCGGGTGAGCAGCACCTCGCGGGTGTGCGGGTAGGGCGCGCGGGGTTCGGCGTGCAGGTCGTCGCCGTCGTCCCAGACGGCCACCAGGCCGAGCCGCTCCACCGGGGCGAACATGGCGGCCCGGGTCCCGATCACCACCCGCGCCTCGCCCCGGCGGGCGGTCAGGAAGGCGCGGTACCGGGCGGCCGGGCCGTCGGCGGCGGTGAGCCGGACGTGCCGCCCCGCGCCCGGCACCGCGGTCAGCGCCGCGTCGAGGCGGTCCAGGTCCCGGGCGTCGGCGACCACGACCAGCGCTCCCCGGCCGCCGGCCACGGTCGCGGCCACGGCGTCGGCGTACCGCTCGGCCCAGTCCTCCCCCGGCAGCGCGGACCACACGGCGCGGGGCGCCCGGCCGTCGGCGAGCGCCCGGATCAGCGCCGGCCCGGCCGGGTAGTCCCGCCAGCCGCGCGGATCGACCGGCGCGCCGACCGGTTCCGGTCGCACGGACCCGGGGTCCGCCGGAGAGGCGGCAGGCGCGCGGTCGGGGTCCGCGGACGCGTCGGCGGCCGCCGACGGCGCGACGCCGACGTCGACGTGGGTCTCTCCGGCGGCGTCCGGGGCGCGGTCGGGGTCCGCGGACGTGCCGGCGGCGGTGAGGGCCTTCTCGGCGCGGGCGTGCCGGGGCGGCACGGCGAGGCGGAGCACGTCGGCCAGGCTCCCGGCGTAGCGGTCGGCGACCGCCCGGGCCAGCCGGGCCACCTCCGGGGAGAGCACCGGCACCGGGGAGACGACCTTCTCCAGGTACGCCAGCTTGGGGTGCGCCGACTCGGCGACGCGTTCCAGCAGCCAGCCGTCGACGAGCTGCCCGGCGAACCGGACCTTCACCCGCACCCCGGGCCGGGCGTCGGCGTCCAGCGCCTCCGGGACCAGGTAGTCGAACGGCCGGTCGAGATGCGGCAGCGGCACGTCCACGCAGACGCGAGCGACCGGCGACCCCTCGGCGGGTCGCCGGTCGCGGCGCGTGGTGGCGGTCAGGCTCCCGCGGCCGACTTGAGGTCGGCGGCCCGCTCGGTGCTCTCCCAGGTCAGATCCGCCAGCTCCCGGCCGAAGTGGCCGTACGCGGCGGTCTGCTGGTAGATCGGGCGCAGCAGGTTCAGGTCCCGGATGATCGCGGCGGGACGCAGGTCGAACACCTCGGCCACGGCCTTCTCGATGGAGGCCACCGCCACCGTCTCGGTGCCGAACGTCTCGATGAACAGGCTCACCGGGTGCGCCTTGCCGATCGCGTACGCGACCTGCGCCTCGCACCGCTCGGCCAGGCCGGCGGCGACCACGTTCTTGGCCACCCAGCGCATCGCGTACGCGGCGGACCGGTCGACCTTCGACGGGTCCTTGCCGGAGAACGCGCCACCGCCGTGCCGGGCGTACCCGCCGTAGGTGTCCACGATGATCTTGCGGCCGGTCAGGCCGGCGTCACCCATCGGGCCGCCGATCTCGAACCGCCCGGTCGGGTTCACCAGCAGCCGGTAGCCCTCGGTCTCCAGACCCAGGCCCTCCAGCTCCGGCGTGATGACGTGCTCCCGCACGTCCGGCGTGAGCAGCGACTCCAGCGAGATGTCCGCCGCGTGCTGGCTGGAGACGACCACCGTGTCCAGGCGTACCGGGCGCAGGCCGTCGTACTCGATGGTGACCTGGGTCTTGCCGTCCGGACGCAGGTAGGGGATGGTGCCGTCCTTGCGCACCGCGGCGAGCCGGCGGGCCAGCCGGTGCGCCAGCGCGATCGGCAGCGGCATCAGCTCGGGCGTCTCGGAGCAGGCGAAGCCGAACATCATGCCCTGGTCGCCCGCGCCCTGCGCGTCCAGCGCGCTCTCCGAGCCACCGGTGCGCAGCTCGAACGCGTTGTCCACGCCCTGCGCGATGTCCGGCGACTGGGCGCCGATGGACACGCTGACGCCGCAGGACGCGCCGTCGAAGCCCTTCTTCGACGAGTCGTAGCCGATGCCGAGGATGGTCTCCCGGACGATGGTCGGGATGTCGGCGTACGCCTTGGTGGTCACCTCGCCGGCGACGTGCACCTGCCCGGTGGTGATCAGCGTTTCCACCGCGACCCGGCTGTGCGGGTCCTGCGCGAGCAGCGCGTCGAGAATGCCGTCACTGATCTGGTCGGCGATCTTGTCCGGGTGGCCCTCCGTGACCGATTCGGACGTGAAGAGACGTGTCACGGCACTCCTAAGCATGTGAAGACTTTTAAAGGTCGCTCGGCGGCAGTTTAGTCGCCCCCGTTCCGGTCCGGCCCCGGGAACGGCGAGCAGACCAACCGTCAGGACGGCGGGCCCAGGCGCGCCGCCACGAGATCCCAGACGGCGTCGGCCAGGTCCTCCTTGGGCTGCTCGGGCAGCCGGTGCACGGCGCCGTCGGCCCCGATCACGGTCGCCGCGTTGGTCTCCGCGCCGAAGACCTTGTCGACACCCACCTCGTTGACCACGATCAGGTCGGCGCGCTTGCGGGCGAGCTTGGCCCGGCCGTTGGCCTCGGCGTCGTCGGTCTCCGCGGCGAAGATCACCAGCACCTGCCCGGGCCGGCGATCCCGGCCCAACTCGGCGGCGATGTCCGGGTTGGTGACCAGCTCGACGGTCGGCGCGACGCCGTCCGCCGACTTCTTGATCTTCCCGGTGGCGTAGCTGGCCGGACGGAAGTCGGCGGGCGCGGCGGCCATCACCACTGCGTCCGCGTCGGTGGCCGCCGCCAGCGTGGCCTCGCGCAGCTCCTCGGTGGTGCCCACCCGGACCAGGTCGGCGCCGGCCGGGTCGGCGAGGGCCACGTTCGCCGACACCAGCGTCACCCGGGCGCCCCGGGCCACGGCGGCGCGGGCGAACGCGTACCCCTGCTTGCCGGACGACCGGTTGCCGAGGAAGCGGACCGGGTCGAGCGGCTCGCGGGTGCCGCCGGCGGTGACCACCACGTGCCGGCCGGCCAGGTCGGCCGGGGCGGCGACGCCGCGGGCCAGCGCCCGCCGGGCGACGGCGAAGATCTCCGCCGGGTCGGGCAGCCGGCCCTTGCCGGTGTCCCGCCCGGTCAGGCGGCCGACCGCCGGCTCGATCACCCGTACGCCCCGGGAGCGCAGCGTGGCCACGTTGGCCACGGTCGCCGGGTGCTCCCACATCTCGGTGTGCATGGCCGGGGCCAGCACCACCGGGCAGCGCGCGGTCAGCAGCGTGTTGGTGAGCAGGTCGTCGGCGAGGCCGTGCGCGGCCTTGGCGAGCAGGTCGGCGGTGGTCGGCGCCACCACGACCAGGTCCGCGTGCTGCCCGAGCCGCACGTGCGGCACCTCGTGCACGTCGGACCAGACGTCGTCGGCCACCGGTTGGCCGGAGAGGGCCGCCCAGGTCGGCGCACCGACGAAGCGGAGCGCCGACGCGGTCGGCACGACCCGGACCCGGTGACCCGACTCGGTGAAGAGCCGGAGCAGCTCACACGCCTTGTAGGCGGCGATGCCACCGCCGACCCCGAGGACGATCTCGGCGGGCATCGGCGCGGACGGAACTACGGCTGGTCGGTCGGCTCGGCGGTGAGCAGGCCCGCGTTGATCTCACGCATCGCGATGGAGAGCGGCTTCTCCTGCGGGGTGGTCTCCACCAGCGGGCCGACGTACTCCAGCAGGCCCTCACCGAGCTGGCTGTAGTAGGCGTTGACCTGGCGGGCACGCTTGGCGGCGAAGATGACCAGCGCGTACTTCGAGGTGGTCTTCTCGAGCAGCTCGTCGATCGGCGGGTTGGTGATGCCCTCGGGGTTGGTGGCGATGGATCCCACGAATTCAAACCTCTGCGTCTCGTGCGCCGCCCGGGGGCGGTGACCGGCTGGCGGGCCGCTCAACCGCCGGGAGGCGGTCGGGCCGGGGCCAGGAATGACGAACCGAGCAATCCTACCAGCTCGGTGGCGGCACGCTCGGTTCGGTCGTGCGCCACGGCGTGTGTGAAGGCGGCCGCGACGGCCGGCTCGGCCCGGTACGCCGGCGGCGCGAGCAGCACCAGCCGGGCCCGCGGCGCCACGGCCCGGACGGCGAGCGCGCCGGCCAGGTCCAACGGCAGCAGCACCGGACGGCCCTGCCTGAGCCGGGTCCACACGCCCGCGCGGGGCACGCCCCGCCGGTACGGCCCGATCCGGCACCACTCCAGCAGCTCGCCGGCCGCGATCAGCCGGTCGAAGCCGGCGGGGTCGAGGAAGAGGCGGTCCACCCCGTCGCGCTCCCCCGGGCGCGGCGGCCGCGTGGTGGCGACCACCGGCACCCACACGGACGCAAGGCGCGCCCGGACCAACTCGACGACACTGCCCCGGCCGGCCCCGGAGGGGCCGGAAAGGACAGTGAGCCGAGCCGCCGAGCGCGCCTCGTCATCCGTGCTCACCGCTTGTTTCTACACGGTGGGCCGTTCAGTTGGCGGCGAACTCTCCGAGCAGCGCCTTACGCTGCTGCTCGCCGAGGCCGCGCAGGCGACGGCTGTCGGCGATCTTGAGCTTCTCCATGATCTGGGTGGCCCGGATCTTGCCGATGCCCGGCATCGCCTGGAGCACTGCCGAAACCTTCAGCTTGCCCACGACGTCGTCGGACTCGGCCCGCTCGAGGACGGTGGCGAGGGTGGTCTTGCCCTGCTTGAGCTGCTCCTTCAGCTCAGCGCGGGCCTTGCGGATCTCCGCGGCCTTCTCCAGCGCGGCAGCGCGCTGTTCGGGGGTCAGTGACGGGAGCGGCACCAGTTCTCCTCAGGTCCCTAGTACGGCGGGCGGAGCGCCCCACCGCAGCTGTGAAACGTGGTGTCGCTGGCAACCAAAGGGGTCCGTGGTTCCCAGCGCGGGGAAAACTAGCGGTCAACGGAGCTTTCGGCAACGTGGACGCGCGATGATCAACGTAAAGTGACGGAGCCGTCAGTCAGTCAGGCGGTGGTCAGGGCGGCCCGGCACTCGGTCAGCACCCGCTCGACGGCGGCCCGCAGGGCCGCCTGGTCCGGCCCCGCGCCCAGCACCTCACGGGAGTACGACGGCAGCACCGACGGCAGGGCGGCGCCGAAGACCGCACGCAGCCCGGCGGGCGTCCCACCCTGCGCCCCGAGGCCCGGCGCGAGCAGCGGACCGTTGACCGCATCCAGGTCGTGACCGGTCTCACCGATCGTCGCGCCGACCACCAGGCCGATGCTGCCGAGCGGCTCCGCACCCCGGTTGAGCTGGGAAATCTCGTCGATCACAGTCTGCGCCACGGTGCGTCCGTCGGCGGCCACGGCACGCTGCACGGCAGCGCCCTCGGGGTTCGAGGTGAGCGCCAGGACGAACACTCCGCCGCCGTGCGCGGCGGCCAACTCGAACATCGGGGCGAGCGAACCCACCCCCAGGTAGGGGCTCGCGGTGACCGCGTCGACATACAGCGGGCTGGATGGATCGAGGTACGCCGAGGCGTACGCGCGGACCGTCGAGCCGATGTCACCGCGCTTGACGTCGAGCAGAACGAGCGCGCCCGCATTTCGCAACTGTCGGATAGTTGACTCAAGCACGCCGACACCCCGCGCGCCGAAGCGCTCGAAGAACGCCGACTGCGGCTTGACCACGGCCACCCGGTCGCCGATCGCCTCCACCACGGTGCGGCTGAACCGTTCGAGCCCCTCGACGTCGTCGGGCAGGCCCCAGTCGGCGAGCAGACCCGGGTGCGGGTCGATCCCCACGCAGAGCGGTCCCCGCTCCGCCACGGCCCGGTGCAGGCGGGCGCCGAACGTCTCCATCGCGCATCTCCCTCTTCCGGCGGCCGGGGCCGCCTCCGTGTCCGGCGACGGACCTCCCGTCGCGTCAGGTCGTCCCGGCCGGACCAGCCGGCCCCGACCGCCCGGCCGGGACTCAGCCGGCCTTGACCGCGGCGGCCACGCCGGCCGCGATCCGGGCCACGTCCGCCTCGTCGCAGACGTACGGCGGCATGGTGTAGACCAGGTCCCGGAACGGGCGCAGCCACACCCCCTCCCCGACCGCGGCGGCGGTCGCCCGCGGCAGGTCCACCTCGTGGTCCAGCTGGACCACGCCGATCGCGCCGAGCACCCGCACGTCGGCCACGCCCGGCGTGCCGCGCAACGGCTCCAGGCCGGCCCGCAGGCCCGCCGCGATCCCCGCCACCCGCCCGGACCAGTCCCCGGCCCGCAGCAGGCCCAGGGAGGCGTTGGCGACCGCGCAGGCGAGCGGGTTGCCCATGAACGTCGGACCGTGCGCCAGCACGCCGTCGGCGGAGATCGCCCCGGCCACCTCGGGGGTGCAGAGCGCCGCCGCCAGCGTCAGATAGCCACCGGTGAGCGCCTTGCCGACGCAGAGCACGTCCGGCGTGACGCCGGCGTGCTCGGCGGCGAACAGCCGGCCGGTCCGGCCGAAGCCGGTGGCGATCTCGTCGAAGACCAGCAGGATGCCGTGCCGCCGGGTCACCTCGCGCAGCACCCGCAGGTAGTGCGGGTGGTGGAACCGCATCCCGCCGGCGCCCTGGACCACCGGCTCGACGATCACCGCGGCCAGCTCGTCGGCGTGCCGCTCCACCGCCTCCACCAGCGCCGCCTCGTACGCCGGGTCGGGCGTGGCGTCGAAGCCGGGCGGCGGCACCGGCGCGAACACCTGACGGGGCAGCACGTCGCCCCACAGGTGGTGCATGCCGCCCTCCGGGTCGCAGACGCTCATCGGGTGGAACGTGTCGCCGTGGTAGCCGCCCCGCCAGGTGCCCAGCCGGCGGCGTCCCGGGCGCCCGACGGCGCGCTGGTACTGCAGGCACATCTTCACCGCGACCTCGACGCTCACCGAGCCGGAGTCGGCCAGGAAGACGTGTTCCAGCCCGTCCGGGGCCAGCTCGACCAGGGTGCGCGCCAGGCGTGCCGCGGGTTCGTGGGTGAGGCCGCCGAACATCACGTGGCTCATCCGTCCGAGCTGGTCGGTCACCGCGGCGTCCAGCACCGGGTGCCGGTAGCCGTGGATCGCCGCCCACCAGGACGACATGCCGTCGACCAGCTCCCGCCCGTCGCCCAGCCGCAACCGCACCCCGGCGGCGCTCTCCACCACGTACGGCGGGCTGCCCGCCGGCATCCCCGAGTAGGGATGCCAGACGTGCCGCCGGTCAAGGGTGAGGATCTCCTCGGGCGTCACGGACTCTCCTCCTTCGCCTCTCCCCGGCGATCTTGCGGTTTCGGCCCGTGTCGCGCCCGGTATGAGCGGTGTGCCGGGGCCGAAACTGCAAGATCGCGCGAACCGGGGTCAACGGGTGGTGCGGGTGGTGATGGCTCGGGTGAGGGCGGGGCCCCGGTAGATGAAGCCGGTGTAGAGCTGGACCAGGGCGGCGCCGGCGTCGAACATCCGGGTCGCGTCGTCGGGGTCGAGGATGCCGCCGACGCCGATCACCGGCAGACGGCCCCCGGTCTCCCGGTGCACGAAGCCGACCAGTTCCCGGGCGCGGTCGGTCAGCGGCCGGCCGGAGAGGCCGCCCGTCTCGGCGGCGCGCGCCCGGTCGGCGGGGGCGAGCCCGTCCCGACCGAGCGTGGTGTTGGTGGCGATGACGCCGGCCGCGCCCCGGTCCAGGCACACCTCCAGCAGCTCGGCGACGGCCGGCTCGCTGAGGTCCGGGGCGATCTTCACCAGCACCGGCTTCTCCCCCACCAGCGCGGCGAGCAGCGCGTCCAGATGGGACCGGTCCTGCAGCGACCGCAGGCCCGGGGTGTTCGGCGAGGAGACGTTGACCGCGAAGTAGTCGCCGTGCCCCATGAGCGCCCGGTAGGAGGCCAGGTAGTCCTCGACCGCCTCGTCCAGCGGGGTCACCTTGGACTTGCCGAGCGAGATGCCCAGCGGCACGCCGAGCGGGCGCGGCAGCGCCGCCAGCCGGGCGGCCAGGGCGTCCGCGCCGGCGTTGTTGAAGCCCATCCGGTTGATCACGGCCTCGCTGTCGCGCAGCCGGAACAGCCGGGGCCGGGGGTTGCCCGGCTGGGCGTGCGCGGTCACGGTGCCGACCTCGACGAAACCGAAGCCGAGCGCCGGCCAGGCGGGCAGCGCCAGACCGTTCTTGTCCATGCCGGCGGCCAACCCGACGGGGTTCGGGAAGCGCACCCCGAACACCTCCCGCGGCGAGGCCCGGAAGTACGTCCGACGCAGCGCCGCCAGCATCGCCGGCCGCCGCGACAGCGCGGCCAGCCGGGCGAGGGTCCACTCGTGCGCCGCCTCGGCGTCCCCGCCCCCGAGCGCGAACAGCCGCGGCCGCACCACCTTCTCGAAGATCACCGCCCCGCCCCCGACCCGTTGACCCTGAGGTTGGCGGCGATGTGGATGTCCGTCACCGCCGCCAACCTCATGATCGACGCGGATGTCGGGGTGGTCACTCGCCGGCCCGGAGGGCGGCGTGCAGGTCCTGGAGGGGGCGGACCTGGAGGTCGCCGTTGATCCTCGCCTCGATGCCCATGACCGCGGCGGCGGCGCCGGGGACGGTGGTGACACACGGGATGTCCGCGGTGACCGCGGCGCTGCGGATCTCGTAGCCGTCCGAGCGGGCACTCGCGCCGGAGCCCTGCGGGGTGTTGACCACCAGCGCCACGTCGCCGCCGAGGATCAGCGAGACCGCGTCCGCCCCCTCGCCCGACTCGTAGTGCTTGCGGATCTGCTCGCAGGCGATGCCGTGCCGGCGCAGCACCTCGGCCGTGCCGGTGGTGGCGACGATCTCGAAGCCGAGGTCCGCCAGGCGCTTGATCGGGAAGATCATGCCGCGCTTGTCGCGGTTCGCCACCGAGACGAAGATCTTCCCGGCCGTCGGCAGCGACCCGTACGCGGCGGCCTGCGACTTGGCGAACGCCCGGCCGAAGCCGGTGTCGATGCCCATCACCTCGCCGGTGGACCGCATCTCCGGGCCGAGCAGCACGTCGATGCCCTTGCCGGCCGGGGTGCGGAACCGCTTGAACGGCAGCACCGCCTCCTTGACCGCGATCGGCGCGTCGGCCGGCATGGTGCCGCCGTCACCGGTCGGCGGCAGCAGGCCCTCGGCGCGCAGCTGCGCGATCGTCGCGCCCAACGCGATCCGGGCCGCCGCCTTGGCCAGCGGCACCGCCGTGGCCTTCGACACGAACGGCACCGTACGCGAGGCGCGGGGGTTGGCCTCCAGCACGTAGAGCGTGTCGCCCTGCAACGCGTACTGGACGTTGAGCAGGCCGCGCACCCCGACGCCGCGGGCGATCTCCTCGGTGTAGCGGCGCACCTGCGTCAGGTGCGAGCCGGCCAGCGTGATCGGCGGCAACGCGCAGGAGGAGTCGCCGGAGTGGATGCCGGCCTCCTCGATGTGCTCCATCACGCCGCCCAGGTAGACGTCGCCGTCCGCGTCGACCAACGCGTCCACGTCGATCTCGATGGCGTCGTCGAGGAAGCGGTCCACCAGCACCGGGTGATCGGGCGAGATGTCGGTGGCCCGGCCGATGTAGTCGCGCAGCGTGGCGTCGTCGTAGACGATCTCCATGCCCCGACCGCCGAGCACGTACGACGGCCGCACCAGCACCGGGTACCCGATCTCGTCGGCGATCGCCTTCGCCTCGTCGTACGAGGTGGCCATGCCGTGCGCGGGCGCCCGCAGCCCGGCCCGGGCCAGCACCGCGCCGAACGCGCCCCGCTCCTCGGCCAGGTGGATCGACTCCGGAGAGGTGCCGACGATCGGCACCCCGGCGTCCTTGAGCCGCTGGGCCAGGCCCAGCGGGGTCTGGCCGCCGAGCTGCACGACCACCCCGACCACGCCCGGCCCGCCGGCCGCCTTGCCCGACGAGTCCTCGGCGTGCCAGACCTCCAGCACGTCCTCGAAGGTCAGCGGCTCGAAGTAGAGCCGGTCGGCGGTGTCGTAGTCGGTGGAGACGGTCTCCGGGTTGCAGTTGACCATCACGGTCTCGTAGTCCACGTCCCGCAGTGCCTGGACGGCGTGCACGCACGAGTAGTCGAACTCGATGCCCTGCCCGATCCGGTTCGGCCCGGAGCCGAGGATGAGCACCTTCGGCCGGTCCGAGGGCGCCACCTCCGTCTCGGAGTCGTAGGTCGAGTAGTGGTAGGGCGTGGTCGCCTCGAACTCGGCCGCGCAGGTGTCCACCGTCTTGTAGACCGGCCGGACCCCGAGCCGGTGGCGCAGCGTGCGTACCCCGTCCTCGGCGGCCAGCTCGGGGCGCAGCGCGGCCAGCTGCCGGTCGGACAGGCCGGCCCGCTTGGCCCGGCGCAGCAGGCCGGCGTCGAGCACCGGGGCGTCGACGATCTCGGCGCGCAGCTCGACCAGGGCGGCGATCTGGTCCAGGAACCAGGGGTCCATGCCGCCGGAGGCCTCGGCCACCTCGGCGATCGACGCGCCCAGGCGCAGCGCCCGCTCGACGGTGTAGAGCCGGCCGTCGTGCGGCATCCGCAGCGCGGCGAGCGTGTTCTCCTTCGTGGCTCCCGCCGGGTCCGGGGTGGTCCAGAAACCGGACGACCTGGTTTCCATCGAGCGCATCGCCTTGTTCAGCGCCTCGGTGAAGTTGCGGCCCAGGCTCATCGCCTCGCCCACCGACTTCATGGTGGTGGTCAGCTCCGGGTCGGCGCCGGGGAACTTCTCGAACGCGAACCGGGGGATCTTCACCACCACGTAGTCCAGCGTCGGCTCGAACGCGGCCGGCGTCTTGAGCGTGATGTCGTTGGGGATCTCGTCCAGCGTGTAGCCGATGGCGAGCTTCGCGGCGATCTTGGCGATGGGGAAGCCGGTGGCCTTCGACGCCAGCGCCGAGGAGCGCGACACCCGCGGGTTCATCTCGATCACGACGATCCGGCCGTCGGCCGGGTTGACCGCGAACTGGATGTTGCAGCCACCGGTGTCCACCCCGACCTCGCGCAGCACGGCGATGCCGAGGTCGCGCAGCCGCTGGTACTCCCGGTCGGTGAGCGTCATCGACGGAGCCACCGTGACGCTGTCACCGGTGTGCACGCCCATCGGGTCGACGTTCTCGATCGAGCAGACCACCACCACGTTGTCGTGGCGGTCGCGCATCAGCTCGAGTTCGTACTCCTTCCAGCCGAGCACGCTCTCCTCGATGAGCACCTCGTGCACCGGGCTGGCGGCCAGGCCCGCGCCGGCGATGCGCTCCAGGTCCTCGTCGGTGTGCGCCATGCCCGAGCCGAGACCGCCCATGGTGAACGACGGGCGGATGACCACCGGCAGGCCCAGCTCGGCGACCGTGTCCCGGACCTCGTCCATCGAGTGGCAGACCCGCGAGCGCGGGGTCAGCGTCGACGGGTCGTCCAGGCCCAGGCGTACGCCGGCCTTGGCCACGATGTCCTTGAACAGCTGCCGGTCCTCGCCCCGGTTGATCGCCTCGATGTTGGCGCCGATCAGCTCGACGCCGTACTTCTCCAGCACGCCCGCCTCGTGCAGCGCGACCGCGGTGTTCAGCGCGGTCTGCCCGCCCAGGGTGGGCAGCAGCGCGTCCGGGCGCTCCTTGGCGATGACCAGCTCGACGAACTCCGGGGTGATCGGCTCGACGTAGGTGGCGTCGGCGAACTCCGGATCGGTCATGATCGTCGCCGGGTTGGAGTTGACCAGGCTGACCCGGATCCCCTCGCTGCGCAGCACCCGGCAGGCCTGGGTGCCGGAGTAGTCGAACTCGCAGGCCTGTCCGATCACGATCGGCCCGGAGCCGATCACCAGCACGTGCTTCAGGTCGGTCCGCTTAGGCATTCTTGCCGCCTTCGATGAGCTCGGCGAAGCGGTCGAACAGGTAGTCCGCGTCGTGCGGACCGGCCGCCGCCTCCGGGTGGTACTGGACGGTGAAGGCGGGCACGTCCACGGCCCGCAGCCCCTCGACCACGTTGTCATTGAGGCAGAGGTGTGACACCTGGACGCCGCCGAACTCGGTCTGGATCACCTGATCCGGCACCACCGCGCCGTCCCCGGCGCCCGGCACCTGCACCGCGAAGCCGTGGTTGTGGCTGGTCACCTCGACCTTGCCGGTGACCCGGTCGAGCACCGGCTGGTTGATGCCGCGGTGGCCGTACCCGAGCTTGTAGGTGCCGAAGCCGAGCGCCCGGCCGAGGATCTGACTGCCGAAGCAGATGCCGAACAGCGGGATCCGCCGGGTCAGCACCTCCCGCGCCAGGGCCACCGGGCCGTCGGCGGTCGCCGGGTCGCCCGGGCCGGGCGAGAGGAACACCGCGTCCGCGCCGGTGGCGAGCAGGTCGTCGATCGTCGAGCCGGCCGGCAGCACGTGCGTGGTGACGCCGCGGGCGGCGAGCCGACGCGGCACGTTGCGCTTGATGCCCAGGTCCAGCGCGGCCACCGTGAACCGGTGCTCGCCCTGCGCCTCGACGACGTACGGCTTGGGGGTGCTCACCTCGGCGGACAGGTCGGCGCCGACCATCTGCGGCGAGCGGCGTACCCGCTCCAGCAACGCGGCCGGGTCGTCCTCGACGCTGGAGACACCGACCCGCATCGCGCCGCGCTCACGCAGGTGCCGGGTGAGCGCCCGGGTGTCCACCCCGCTGATGCCGACCACTCCCTCGGCGGCGAGCCGGTCCTCCAGGCCGCCGGTGGCGCGCCAGTTCGAGCCGATCCGGGCCGGGTCGCGCACCACGTACCCGGCCACCCAGATCCGGCCGGACTCGTCGTCCTCGCCGTTGACGCCGGTGTTGCCGATGTGCGGCGCGGTCTGCACCACCACCTGCCGGTGGTAGGAGGGGTCGGTGAGCGTCTCCTGGTAGCCGGTCATGCCGGTGTTGAAGACCGCCTCGCCGAAGGTCTCCCCGACGCTGCCGTACGCCTCGCCGTGGAACGTGCGCCCGTCCTCCAGGACGAGAATCGCGGGCCGTCGCTTCACTGTCCCCGCCTTTCGTTCCCGACTGCGGGACTCCGCTTCGCTGCGCTCACTTGACTGCCTTTCCGTCCAGGACCGTCGGCTCGCCGCGCAGGAAGGTCGCCACGATGCGACCCGGCAGCGTCATGCGGGCGTACGGGGTGTTGCGACTGCGGCTGGCCAGCTCCGCCGGTTCGATGACGCGCCGGGCGGCCGGGTCCACCAGGGTCAGGTTGGCCGGCACGCCGGGCGCGGGGTCGACGCCCTGCCCGGCCAGGCCGGCGATCCGGGCCGGCGCCCGGGACATCCGCTCGGCGATCAGGTCCCACCGCGGACCGAACACGTCGAGCGCGATGGAGAGCGCCGTCTCCAGGCCGAGCATGCCCGGCCGGGCGTACGCCCACTCGCACTCCTTGTCCTCCACGGCGTGCGGCGCGTGGTCGGTGGCGATGATGTCGATCACGCCCTCGGCCAGCGCGGCCCGCAGCGCGGCGACGTCGGCGGCGGTGCGCAGCGGCGGGTTGACCTTGAAGACCGGGTCGTACGTCTCGGCCCGCTCGTCGGTCAGCAGCAGGTGATGCGGCGTCACCTCGGCGGTCACCCGCACCCCGCGCGCCTTGGCCTGCCGCAGCACCTCGACGCTGCCGGCGGTGGAGACGTGGCAGACGTGCAGCCGGCTGCCGACGTGCTCGGCCAGCAGCACGTCCCGGGCGATGATCGCCTCCTCGGCGACGGCCGGCCAGCCGGTCAGCCCGAGCCGGGTGGACACCTCGCCCTCGTGCATCTGCGCGCCCTCGGTGAGCCGGGGCTCCTCGGCGTGCTGGGCGATCACCCCGTCGAACGCCTTGACGTATTCCAGCGCCCGGCGCATCAGCCGCGGGTCGGCCACGCAGTGCCCGTCGTCGGAGAAGATCCGCACCCGGGCCGCGGAGTCGGCCATCGCGCCCAGCTCGGCCAGGCGCTCCCCGGCCAGCCCGACGGTCACCGCGCCGATCGGCTGCACGTCGACCAAGCCGGCCTCCCGGCCGAGGCGCCAGACCTGCTCGACCACGCCGGCGGTGTCGGCGACCGGCGACGTGTTCGCCATCGCGCACACCGCCGTGTAGCCGCCGAGCGCCGCCGCCCGGGACCCGGACTCGACCGTCTCGGCGTCCTCCCGGCCGGGTTCACGCAGGTGGGTGTGCAGATCGACCAGGCCCGGCAGCGCGACCAGGCCGGTCGCGTCGAGCACCGTGGCGTCGCCGGCGGTCAGGCCGGCGCCGGCCTCGGCCACCACACCGTCGCGGATGAGCAGGTCGGTCGGCTCGCCGTCGAGCACACGGACGTTCCTGATGAGGTACGCGGTCACCGGTTGTTCCCTCCGAGCAGCAGGTAGAGGACGGCCATCCGCACGGAGACCCCGTTGGCGACCTGTTCGACGATGGTGGAGCGGGACGAGTCGGCGACCTCGGGCGTGATCTCCATCCCCCGGTTCATCGGGCCGGGGTGCATGACGATCGCGTGCTCGGGCAGCCGGCGCATGCGCGGCCCGTCGAGCCCGTAGCGGCGGGCGTACTCCCGGGCCGAGGGGAAGTAGGAGTCGCTCATCCGCTCCCGCTGCACCCGCAGCATCATCACCACGTCCACACCGGGAAGAACGGTGTCGAGGTCGTAGGAGACGTCGGTGCCGGGGGCCAGCGCCGGGGAGATGTCGCGCGGGATGAGCGTCGGCGGACCGACCAGGGTGACCTTGGCGCCCAGCGTGCTGAGCAGCAGCACGTTCGAGCGGGCCACCCGGGAGTGCAGCACGTCGCCGACGATCGCCACGTGCAGGCCGGCGAGCCGGCCCAGCCGGGACCGCATCGTGTACGCGTCGAGCAGCGCCTGGGTGGGGTGCTCGTGGGTGCCGTCGCCGGCGTTGACCACCGACCCGTCCACCCAGTCGGCCAGCCGGTGCGGCGCGCCGGAGGCGGGGTGCCGGACGACCACCGCGTCGGCGCCCATGGCCTGCAGGGTCAGCGCGGTGTCCTTGAGGCTCTCCCCCTTGGCCACGCTGGAACCCTTGGCGGAGAAGTTGATCACGTCGGCGCTGAGCCGCTTGGCGGCCGCCTCGAACGAGATCCGGGTCCGGGTGGAGTCCTCGTAGAAGAGGTTGACCACGGTGCGTCCGCGCAGCGCGGGCAGCTTCTTGACCTCGCGGCCGGCCACGGTGGCCATCTCGGCCGCGGTGTCCAGGACCAGGGTGGCGGTGTCGGCGTCCAGGTCGGCGCCGGAGAGCAGGTGACGGATCATGCGGGTGACCCCCCGTACAACTTGACCTCGTCGGTGCCGTCGGTCTCGGCGAGGGTGACCTTGACATTCTCGGCCAGCGCGGTGGGGATGTTCTTGCCCACGTAGTCGGCGCGGATCGGCAGCTGGCGGTGACCGCGATCGACCAGGACGGCGAGCTGGACGGAGGCCGGGCGGCCGACGTCGCTGAGCGCGTCCAGCGCGGCCCGCACGGTGCGGCCGGAGAAGAGCACGTCGTCGACGAGGACGACCCGCTTGCCGTCGATCCCGCCGGGCGGCAGGTCGGTCGGGCCGACCGCGCGGGTGGCGTGCCGGCGCAGGTCGTCGCGGTAGAGGGTGATGTCGAGCACGCCGACCGGGACGGTCACGTCCTCGAAGGTGCTGATCCGGGCGGCGAGCCGCCTGGCCAGGGGCACGCCCCGGGTGGGGATGCCGAGCAGCACGGTGTCGGCGGCGCCCTGGGTCTTCTCCAGGATCTGGTGGGCGATGCGGTCGACCACCCGCGAGACGTCGGCGGCGGCGAGGATCACCTTCACCGAGGGTTGTCGCGGCGGCGACGGTTGGGCAGCCGGTGGGTAGGCCACGGCGGACCTCCTTCCCCGCCTCACGGGACGGGTCGTTAAAGGACGTCTGATCGACTCCGGCGGAACCGCGAGGGCCCGGACCGGGGCTTCACGCCACGTTACCAGCGGTCACCGGACCCCCCGTCGCCGGTCCTGACCTGCTGGTCAGCCCGGAGAAATGCGGACAAGCCAGACCGGCCCCCCGGACCCGGTGGAGAGCAACACTTGACCACGTGTCGCAATCCCCGTACCGTCACGCTCCGTAGCGATAGCTGGGAGAACCCCGAGCAGCACTGGGAGTGTCCGAATGCCCTCTGAATACGCCAAGTCGCTGGGCGCCCGCCTGCGCTCCATCCGCCAGCAGCAGGGCCTGTCCCTGCAGGGTGTGGAGGAGAAGTCGAACGGGCGGTGGAAGGCCGTGGTGGTCGGCTCGTACGAGCGCGGCGACCGGGCCGTCACCGTGTCCCGCCTGGCGGAGCTGGCCGACTTCTACCGCGTTCCCGTCTCGGAGCTGCTGCCCGACGGCAGTGGGGTGCGTCACGAGCCCACCAGCAAGATCGTGCTGGACCTGGAGCGGCTCTACGACGAGGCCTCCGAGGACCTCGCGTACGTCGCCCGGTACGCCCGCGCCATCCAGCAGCAGCGCGGTGACTACAACGGCCGGGTGCTCTCCATCCGCGCCGACGACCTGCGCGCCCTCGCCATCGTCTACGACGCCTCGCCGTCGGGTCTGATCGAGCGGCTGACCGAGCACGGTGTGCTGGTCGCCGACCCGCGGGCGTTCTTCGCCTCCTGACCCACCCGTACGTCGAAAGGGCCCGTGCCATCCGGCACGGGCCCTTCGTCGTCGCGGCGCGTCAGCGCGTGGCGTACTCGGCGATCCGGCCGAGGATGCCGTTGAGGAACCGGGGCGAGTCGTCGGTCGACATCTGCCGGGCCAGCTCGACGGCCTCGCTGATCGCCACCGCGTCGTCGATCTCGTCGACGTAGAGCAGCTCGTAGACGGCGATCCGGGCCAGGTTGCGGTCGACCACCGGCATCCGGTCGATCGTCCACCCCTCGGCGTAGCTGGCGATCGTCTCGTCGATCCGGTCGAGGTGCGCCGCGACGCCCTCGACCAGCCCGACCGCGTAGCCGAGGTGGTCGGGGCGGGGCTGCTCGATCCGCTCCAGGTAGCCGGCCAGGACCTCGACCGGGGGCCGGTCGCGCAGGTCGGCCTCGAAGAGCACGTCCAGCGCCCGCTTGCGCGCCTTGCGGCGCGCCGGCATCTGCTGCTTCGGACCCTCGGCCATCAGGCTCGGCCGAGGTAACGGCCGTCGCGGGTGTCGACCTTGATCTTCTCACCGGTGGTGATGAACAGCGGAACCTGGACCGTGGCGCCCGTCTCGACGGTGGCCGGCTTGTTGCCGCCGGTCGACCGGTCGCCCTGCAGGCCGGGCTCGGTGTAGGTGACCTCGAGCACGACCGAGGTCGGCAGCTCGATGTAGAGCGGGACGCCCTCGTGGGTGGCGACGGTCGCCTCGGCCTCCGGGAGGAGGTAGTTGGCGGCCTCGCCGACGACGCCGCCCATGACGGTGATCTGGTCGAACGTCTCCAGATCCATGAAGACGTAGTCCTCGCCGTCGGCGTACAGGTACTGCATGGTGCGCTTGTCCACGGTCGCCGTCTCGACCTTGGTGCCCGCGTTGAAGGTCTTGTCGACCACCTTGCCGGACAGCACGTTCTTCAGCGTGGTGCGCACGAAGGCACCACCCTTACCGGGCTTGACGTGCTGGAACTCGACGACGGCCCACAGCTCGCCGTCCAGGTTGAGTACCAGGCCGTTCTTCAGGTCGTTGGTGGTGGCCATTTCCTGCCTTGATCATCAATTGGCGGACAGACCCACCAAGTCTACTAGCTGTGTCGAATCGGACCCCGGCCCCAGGTGACGCAGCGTCAGGCGCCGGCACCGAGCCGGAGCGCCAGGTGGTGCAGGGCCAGCCGGTAGCCGTCCACGCCCAGGCCGCAGATCACCCCGGTGGCCACGGCGGAGACCACCGAGTGGTGCCGGAACTCCTCGCGGGCGTGGATGTTGGAGATGTGCACCTCCACCAGGGGGCCGCGCAGCAGGGCACAGGCGTCGCGGACCGCGATCGAGTAGTGCGACCAGGCGGCCGGGTTGAGCACCACCGCCGCCTCCTCGTCGGCCGCCTCGTGCAGCCAGCCCAGCAGCTCGTGCTCGGCGTCGGTCTGCCGCACCACCACGTCCAGGCCCAGCTCACGCCCGGTCCGCTCGCAGTCGGCCACCAGGTCGGCGTAGCTGGTCACGCCGTAGACGTCGACCTGGCGGGTGCCGAGCCGGCCCAGGTTCGGCCCGTTGAGCACGTAGACCCTCACGAGCTGATCTCCCGGTACGCCTCGGCGAGCAGCTCGTCCGACGGCGCCTCCAGGATCGCCGGGCGGGCGAGCCCGTCCAGCACCACGAAGCGCAGCCGGCTGCCCCGGGCCTTCTTGTCCACCCGCATCGCGGCGAGCAGCTCCGGCCAGGCGTCGGCCCGGTAGCCGGTGGGCAGGTCGAGCGCCGCCAGCACGTCACGGTGCCGGCGCGCGGTCGCCTCGTCGAGCCGGCCGGCGAGTCGCGCGAGGATGGCCGCGTAGACCAGCCCGACCGCGACCGCGTGCCCGTGCCGCCAGCGGTAGCCCTCGACCTTCTCGATCGCGTGGGCGAGGGTGTGTCCGTAGTTGAGCACCTCGCGTACCCCGGACTCGCGCAGGTCACCGCCGACCACGTCGGCCTTGACCCGCACCGCGCGCTCGACCAGCTCACGCAGCACCGGGCCGGTCGGGTCCAGCGCGGCGGCCGGGTTCCGCTCCACCAGGTCGAGGATCACCGGGTCGGCGATGAACCCGCACTTGACCACCTCGGCCAGGCCGGCGGCCAGGTCGGCCGGGGGCAGGCTGTCCAGCGTCGCCAGGTCGCAGAGCACGCCGACCGGCGGGTGGAACGCGCCGACCAGGTTCTTGCCGGCCGCCGTGTTGATCCCGGTCTTGCCGCCGACCGCGGCGTCGACCATGCCGAGCAGCGACGTCGCCACCGGCACCCAGCGCACGCCGCGCAGCCAGCTGGCCGCGACGAAGCCGGCCAGGTCGGTGACCGCGCCGCCGCCCACCCCGACCACCGCGTCGGTACGGGTGAAGCCCGCCGCGCCGAGCCGGTCCCAGCAGCCGGCGGCCACGTCGACGTGCTTGCCCGCCTCGGCGTCGGGCACCTCCACCAGCAGCGGCGCCACGCCGTCGGCGCGGACCCGCTCGGCGAGCCGTTCGGCCAGCGCCTTCAGCGGCGGCGCGTACAGGAAGGCCACCCGCTCCGCGCCGGGCAGCAGCCGGGGCGGCGGGTCGAGCAGGTCGCGTCCCACCAGCACGTCGTACGGCCGTTCGCCGCCGACCGGGATCCGGGTCACCTCGTCCATCGCCGGCAGCCTAGTCCAGCGCCCGGCCCCGGCGCGGCGACTGTCCACTCCGTGGGGCGTTTGTCCGCGCGCGCCCCGGGTAGGGCGGCCGGATGAGCGAGAGCACGCAGCGCACGAGCATCCGGCTCCCCGCCACGATCCTCGGCATCGGGCTGGGCGGCTTCGTCGACGGCATCCTCCTGCACCAGGTCTTCCAGTGGCACCACATGCTCAGCAGCACCAACGCCGACCACGTGGGGATCAGGGACTACCCGGTCGACACCGTGCCGGGGCTGCAGATGAACACGGTGTGGGACGGCCTGTTCCACGTGGTCACCTGGGTGGCGGTGCTGACCGGGCTGGCCCTGCTCTACGCCCGGGTCACCCACTCCCGGGGCCGGCTTTGGCGCTCGCCGATGCTCTGGGGCTGGGTCCTGGTCGGCTGGGGACTGTTCAACCTGGTCGAGGGGATCGTCGACCACCACCTGCTCGGCATCCACCACGTCCGCACCGGCCCGCACCAGACCTGGTGGGACCTGGGCTTCCTCGCCCTCGGCCTGGTCCTGATCGCGGTGGGCTGGGCGATCCAGCGGCGGGCCGACGGGGTGGACCTCTGCGCGCCGGAGCGTCGGTGACCCTCGCCCACGCCGGGCACGCCGCCGACGGGTTCCCGGCGACCGCGCTGCTCCCGGCGGTCCTGTTCTGGGCCTACCTGGCCGCCGCGCTACGGCTGCGCGACCCCGACGGGCCGGGCTGGGCACACGGGCGGACCGCGAGCTTCGGGCTGGGGACGCTACTGGTGGCCGTCGGGCTGCTCCGGCCGGCCGACGACTTCGTCGGGCACATGTGGCAGCACCTGCTGATCGGCATGCTCGCGCCGCTGGCCCTGGTCCTCGGCGCGCCGGTCACGCTGGTGCTGCGGACCCTGGACCGGCGCGCCGGTCGCCGGCTGGTCCACGTGCTCCGGCACCCGGTGGCGCGGGTGCTCGGCCACCCGGCGACCGGTCTGCTGCTCACCGCCGGCGGGCTGTGGCTGCTCTACCTGACCCCGCTCTACCGGGCCACGCTGGACAACCCCGCCCTGCACACGCTGGTGCAGGCCCACTTCCTGCTCAGCGGTTGCCTCTTCGCCTGGTCGATCGCCGGGCCGGACCCCGGCCCGCACCGCCCCCGGGTGCCGGTCCGGCTCGTGGTGCTCGGCGTCGGCGTCGCCGCGCACGCCACGATCGCCCAACTGCTCTACGCCGGCATCCTCGTCGACGTGCCGGCCGGCGCCGCCGAGCTGCGCGCCGGCGCCACCCTGATGTACTACCTCGGCGACCTGGCCGAGATCGCCCTCGCGCTCGCCCTGCTCGCCACCTGGCGTCCGGAGCGCCCGGCCCGCCGTCCGGCCGACCGCTCAGCCACCGGCCCCGCGCCGGCCCGGGCGTGACCAGCGCGAACGCACCACAGACCGCGCGGCGCGGGATGCTCGCAGCTCTGCCGCACCCCGCCGTGCAGGATGCTCGCAGCTCTGCCGCACACGCCGTGCGAACTGCTCGCGGCTTCTGCCGCACACGCCGTGCGAACTGCTCGCGGCTTCTGCCGCACACGCCGTGCGAACTGCTCGCGGCTTCTGCCGCACCTCACCACGCGGCGCGCGGACGGCCGCAGCAGTCCGGGCCAGTTCGCCCCGCGAGCCGGCGTCGGGCCGCACGCTGACCGCGTGGTTGGCCGGTGACTCCCACCACCGGCACCCGACCCGCCCGCACACCCATAGCGTTCCACCCACCAGCGTCGACGACACCGAGTGGAACATCATGGGTGCCTCAACCCTCCGCAGACACCCATAGCGTTCCACCCACCGGCGCCAACGGCACCGAGTGGAACACCATGGGTGTCACGATGCGGCCGGACTTGCCCGACCGCGCGCCGGCCAGGGCAGGGCCGGGCCGAGGGCGGGCCGTGGTCAGGGCTTGAGCAGCGCGGCGATCTCGGTGGCCAACTCCTCCGGGGCACGCCCGTCGGTGACCACCGTCGCGGTCGCCACCTCGGCGTAGAGCGGGCGGCGCTGGTCCAGCAGGTGCTTGAGGGTGGCGCGCGGGTTCAGCGCCAGCAGCGGCCGGCCCGCGCCCAACCCGACCCGCCGGATCGCGTCGGGCAGCTCCACCGACAGGTGCACCACGGTGTGGCCGATCAGCGCGGCCCGGTTCTCCTCGGCCAGGACCGCGCCGCCGCCGAGCGCGAGCACGCCGGCGTGCGAGGCCAGCGCCGCCGCCACCGCGGCCCGCTCCAACGCGCGGAAGTGGTCCTCACCCTCGTCGACGAAGATCTCCGGGATCGGCTTGCCGGCCTGCCGCTCGATGTCGGTGTCGGTGTCCCGGAAGTCGACGCCGAGGGCGGCGGCGAGCGCGGTCCCCACCGTGGTCTTGCCGGAGCCCGGCGCCCCGACCAGCACGCAGACCGGTCGGCTGCTCACCGGTGCCACCTTCCGTTCGCGACTGCGGGACTCCGCTGCGCTGCGTTCCTCGCGCTCACCGAACCACCAGGCTGTCGAGGTAGCTGGCCAGGTTGCGGCGCATCTCGGCGATCGAGTCGCCGCCGAACTTCTCCACCGCCGCCTCGGCCAGCACCAGGGCGACCATGGCCTCGGCGACCACCGCCGCCGCCGGCACCGCGCACACGTCGGAGCGCTGGTTGATCGCGGTGGCCGGCTCGCCGGTGGTCACGTCGATCGTCGCCAGGGCCCGGTTCAGCGACGAGATCGGCTTCATCGCCGCCTTCACCCGCAGCGGCTCGCCGGTGGTGATGCCGCCCTCCAGGCCGCCGGCCCGGTCGGTCACCCGACGCACCCCGGTCGCCGTCGGCATGATCTCGTCGTGCGCCTCGGAGCCGCGGGAGCGGGCCTGCTGCCACCCGTCACCGATCTCCACGCCCTTGATCGCCTGGATCGACATCAGCGCGGTGGCCAGGCGGGCGTCGAGCTTGCGGTCCCACTGCACGTGGCTGCCCAGGCCCGGCGGCACCCCGTACGCGAGCACCTCGACCACGCCGCCGAGCGTGTCGGCGGCCTTCTTCGCGGCGTCGACCTCGGCGACCATCCGGGCGCTGGCCTCGGCGTCGAGGCAGCGCAGCGGGTCGGCGTCGATCCGCGCCGCGTCCTCCGGCGTGGGCCGCAGGCCGGGCTTCACCGCCACCGGACCCAACTCCACCACGTGCGAGACGATCTCGACGCCGAGCGCTTGCCGGACCAGCGCCTTGGCGACCGTGCCGACGGCGACCCGGGCGGCGGTCTCCCGGGCGCTGGCGCGCTCCAGGATCGGCCGGGCGTCGGTGTGCCCGTACTTCTGCATGCCGGCGAGGTCCGCGTGGCCCGGACGGGGACGGGTCAGCGGCGCGTTGCGGGCCTGACTCGCCAGCTCGTCCGGGTCGACCGGATCGGCGGCCATCACGGTGCGCCACTTCGGCCACTCGGAGTTGCCCACCCGGATCGCCACCGGGCTGCCCAGCGTCACGCCGTGCCGGAGCCCACCGATGATCTCGACCTCGTCCTGCTCGAACGACATCCGGGCGCCCCGGCCGTAGCCGAGCCGACGCCGGGCCAGTTCGCCGGAGATCTCCCCGGTGGTCACCTCGATGCCGGCGGGTACGCCCTCCAGCATCGCGACGAGGGCGGGTCCGTGCGATTCACCTGCAGTCAGCCAGCGCAACACAGCGGTCAGTGTGTCACGCCCGGTGGTCGCCGCCGTACGGCGGTCGCCGCGTCCCGCCCACCGGACAGGCCACCTCCGCGCGCTGATCTCCCAGCAGACGGCGGTGGTGTTAACAGGGGGCCCTTCCTCTACCGGAGGCGTTAAGAAGGGGCCCTTCCTTAAACCGCAAGCGCGGCGCGCATCGCGGCGCGCGGCGCGGCGACGCCGGTGAAGTGTTCGAACTGCCCCACCGCCTGGGCCAGCAGCAGGTCCAGCCCGGAAACCACCCGGCAGCCGGAGGCCAGCGCGGTGGCGGCGAGCGGCGTCGGCCACGGGTCGTAGACCACGTCGAAGAAGACCGACTCCGGCCGCCAGTCGAAGTTGTCCGCGAGCGGGTCGGCGACACCCTTCGGCACGGTGGAGATCACCAGGTCGGCCCGGGCGTGCGCGGGCGCGCCGTCCCACTCCGCGCCGGCCAGCGGCACGCCGACCGCCGCCGCCACCGGGCGCAACTCGTCCACCGCCTCGGGCCGGCGGGCCACCACCGTCACCTCGGCCGCGCCGATCCGGGCCGCCGCCGCGATCGCCGCCCGGGCGGTGCCGCCGGCGCCGAGCACGGTGACCACCGCCCCGGCCACGCAGCCGGCGCCGGTGAGCACCTCGACCATGCCGGTCACGTCGGTGTTGTCCGCGTACCAGGTGCCGTCGGGTCGGCGTACCAGCGTGTTGGCGGCGCCGACGGCGGCGGCGACCGGCGAGACCTCGTCGGCCAGCGCGAGCGCCGCCTCCTTGCCCGGCATGGTCACCGACAGCCCGGCCCACTCCGGGCCGAGGCCCGCGACCAGGCCGGGCAGCTCGTCCGCGCCGGCTTCGATCTTCGTGTACGACCAGCCGGTCAACCCGGTCGCCGCGTACCCGGCGGTGTGGATCGCCGGGGAGAGCGAGTGGGCGATCGGCTTGCCGACCACCGCCGCACGGTGGGGGGCCATCAGATGATCCCGGCCTCCCGGGCCTTGGCCTTGTTCTGCTCGTGCTGTTCGGGTGTCTCCGCGAAGGCGGAGTGTCCCTCCTTGTCGATCGCCACGAAGAAGAGCCACTTGCCCGGCGGCGGGTCCAGCGCGCCTTCCAGGGCCTGCTTGCCCGGGTTGTTGATCGGCGTGGGGACCAGACCGGCCAGCTTGCGGTTGTACGGGTTCTTCGGGTTGTTCAGCTCGGACTCGGTCATCTGCTTGGAGGTCTTGGTCCGCTGCCCGGTCAGCTCCAGGTAGTAGTTGACCGTGACGTCCATCTCCAGGCAGTTGCACGGGAAGTCGCCGTAGACCCGGTTGTAGGCGACCCGGGCGACCTTGCCCAGGTCGTCCTTGTTGCCCGCCTCCGCCTGAGCCAGCGACGCGACGATCAACGCCTCGTAGGGCGCGATACGGCGGTCCGACTTCACCTTGTCGGCGTACTGCATCTCGCCCGTGACGGTGAGGAAGTTGTCCACCATCAGCTTGAGCACCGTCTCGGCGGTGGCCTTCGGCGGGATCTCGTAGGTGTCCGGGAAGAGGAATCCCTCGATCGAGGGCTTGATCTTCTTGCCGTCGGAGCGTTCGAACCACCAGTCCGGCACGCCGAGCGCGATCGGATCCTTCGCCGCCGTCTCAAAGTCCTTGACCGGGATGTCCGTCTTCTCGGAGAGCCGCTTGAAGACCGTCTTCGCGGTCAGCCCCTCCGGGATGGTGAGCCCGTTGACGACCCTGTTCTTCAGGTCGAGCATGGCCGCGACCGCCGCGTCACCGCTCATCTGCTTGCGCAGCTTGTACGTGCCGGGCTGGATGTTCTTGCTGCGCGAGTTCTCCTCGGCGGCCTCGATGAACGCCTTGGTGCTCTTCACCACGTCGGCGGCGACCAGCGCGTCGCCCATGTCGGCGATCAGCGCGCCCTGCTTGATCTCGACGATCGCCTCGCCGGTGCCGGAGCCGTCGTAGTCGGGGGTGACGAAGTAGTTCTGCACCCGGTCGAAACCGTAGAACGCGCCGCCGCCGATGCCGCCGAGCAGGATCAGCGCGAGCGCGAGGGCGAGGAGGGTCTTGCCCCGGCCGCCGCCGGACTTGCCCTGCCGCCGGCGCACCGCGCCGCGCCGGTGCCGGCCCTTCTCCCCCCTCTCCGTCTCGTCGAATCCCAGGTCAAGGTCGTCGATCATTGCGTCCGCCTCCGCTGTGCGTCCAGCCAGCTCTGCAGAATCTCCACCGCGGCGGCCTGGTCGACCACCGCCCGTTGGCGCTTTCCCCGGACGCCCCGTTCGGCCAGCCTACGACTCGCGACGACGGTCGACATCCTCTCGTCCGTCAGCGTCACCGGAATCGACCCCATTACATCGGCCAAACGGGTGGCGTAGGCCGAGACGTTCGCCGCCGCCGGGCCGTGCTTTCCGGCGAGGTTGACCGGCAGCCCGACGACGATCCCGACCGCCTCGTGCTCGGCGGCCAGCCGGACCAGCTCGGCCATGTCGGCGGGCACCGCGTCCGGCTCGGCGCTCAGGTCGCGGGCCAGGGTGACCAGCGGGGTGGCGAGGATGCCGTGCGGGTCGCTGCGGGCCACGCCGACCCGGACCTGGCCGACGTCCACACCCAGCCGGACGCCCCGGGCGAACTCGGTCATCGGCCGCCACACCTCCGAAGCCGGTACGGGCCAGGGCGGACCGGGAGGTCCGCCCTGACGTCGATCAGTGCGCTCATGTCGTGCCAGCTGGGCATGCCCTCACGGCCCTCGCTCCGCTCGGTGCGTTCGCTCATGCCGTGCCAGCCGGGCATGCCCTCACGGCCCTCGCTCCGCTCGGTGCGTTCGCTCATGCCGTGCCAGCCGGGCATGCCCTCACGGCCCTCGCTCCGCTCGGTGCGTTCGCTCATGCCGCGTCCGCGACCGCCTTCTCCACCGTGACCAGCAGGTTCGGCGCCTCCGTGGCGGGCAGTCCGCCGCCCTGGGCCAGGTCGTCGCTGCCGCCGCCGCGCCCGGAGAACGCCGCCTTGACCAGCTCCTTGGCGCTCAGGCCCCGCCCCCGGGCGGCCTGGTTGACGGCCACCACCAGCGACGCCTTGCCGTTCGCCCGGGCCGCCACCGCGACCACCGCCGGGCGGGCCGCGTCGATCCGGCCCCGGATCTCCTGGGCCAGGGTCCGCACGTCGTTGGCCGCCGCGCCCTCGGGCGCCTCGGTGCCCACGTACGCGACCCCGCGCACGTCCTTGGCCTGCGCCGCGAGCGCGCCGGCGCCGCCGAGCACGAGCTGGGCGCGGAGCTTCTCCAGCTCCTTCTCCGCGTCGCGCAGCTGGGTGACGGTCTGCTCCACCCGGTCGGCGACCTGCTCCCCCGGCACCCGGAACAGCTCGGCCAGCCGGGACACCAGCAGGTGCTCGCGGGCCAGGAAGCCGAACGCGTCCATGCCGACCAGCGCCTCGATCCGGCGTACGCCGGAACCGACCGACGCTTCGGAGAGGATCTTGACCAGGCCGAGCTGGGCCGAGCGGGCCACGTGCGTGCCGCCGCACAGCTCCCGGGCGTAGTCGCCGACCTCGACGACCCGGACCCGCTCGCCGTACTTCTCGCCGAACAGGGCCATCGCGCCGATCCGGCGGGCCTCCTCCTGGCTGGTGACGAACGCGTGCACCTCCAGGTCGGCCAGCAGCACCTCGTTGACCTGCTGCTCCACGTCGTGCAGCACGCTCGGCGCCACCCCGGTCGGGGTGTTGAAGTCGAACCGCAGCCGGCCCGGCGCGTTCAGCGAACCCGCCTGGGTCGCCGACTCGCCGAGGAAGTTGCGCATCGTCTGGTGCACCAGGTGCGTCGCGGTGTGCGAGCGGGAGATCGCCCGTCGTCGCGACACGTCGATCTCGGCGTACCCGGTCTCGCCGGTGCGGACCTCGCCGCGCACCACCCGGGCCCGGTGCACGATCAGGCCGGGCACCGGCTGCTGCACGTCGAAGACCTCGACCTGGCCGCCGCCGACCGTGATCAGGCCCTGGTCGGGCTGCTGCCCGCCGCCCTCGGCGTAGAACGGGGTGGTGTCGAGCACCAGCTCGACCGTGTCGCCCTCGACCGCGGCGGACACCGCGGCGCCGCCGGACAGCAGCGCGCGCACCCGGGACTCGCGGTTCAGCTCGGTGTAGCCGGTGAACTCCACCGGGCCGCCGCCGTCGAGCACCGACCGGTACGCCGACACGTCGGTGTGCCCGGTCTTGCGGGCCTGCGCGTCGGCCTTGGCCCGGCTGCGCTGGTCGGCCATCAGCCGACGGAAGCCGTCCGCGTCGACCTGCAGGCCCTGCTCGGCCGCGATCTCCAGGGTCAGGTCGATCGGGAAGCCGTACGTGTCGTGCAGCTGGAACGCCTTGTCACCGGAGAGCGCCGGCTTGCCCGCCGACTTGGTCTCCGCGATCGCGGTGTCCAGGATCGTGGTGCCGGCGCGCAGCGTGGCGAGGAACGCGTCCTCCTCGGCGTACGCGTACTGGGAGATCCGGCCGAACTCCTCGGCCAGCTCCGGGTACGACGGGGCCATGCAGTCCCGCGCCACCGGCAGCAGCTCCGGCAGGGCCCGGTCCTGGTAACCCAGCAGCCGCACCGCCCGGATCGCCCGGCGCATGATCCGCCGCAGCACGTAGCCACGGCCCTCGTTCGACGGGGTCACGCCGTCGCCGATCAGCATCAGCGCGGTGCGCACGTGGTCGGCGATCACCCGCAGCCGCACGTCGTCCGGGTGCGACTGGTTGGCCGCGTGACCCGAGTGCGCGCCGTAGCGCTTGCCGGTCAGCTCGGCCGCCCGGTCCAGGATCGGCTTGACCTCGTCGATCTCGTAGAGGTTGTCCACGCCCTGCAGCAGCGAGGCCATCCGCTCCAGGCCCATGCCGGTGTCGATGTTCTTCGCCGGCAGGTCGCCGAGGATCGGGAAGTCCTCCTTGCCGACGCCCGGGCCGCGCTCGAACTGCATGAAGACGAGGTTCCAGAACTCCAGGTAGCGGTCCTCGTCGACCTCCGGACCGCCCTCCCGGCCGTACTCCGGGCCGCGGTCGTAGTAGAGCTCCGAGCACGGGCCGCACGGGCCGGGGATGCCCATCGACCAGAAGTTGTCGGCCTTGCCCCGGCGCACGATCCGCTCGGTGGGCACGCCGGTGGCCCGCCAGATGTCGTACGCCTCGTCGTCGTCCAGGTAGACCGTCGCCCAGATCCGCTCCGGGTCCAGCCCGAAGCCGCCCGCCTCGACCGACTTGGTGGCCAGGTCCCAGGCGAGCGGGATCGCCCCGTCCTTGAAGTAGTCACCGAAGGAGAAGTTGCCGTTCATCTGGAAGAACGTGCCGTGCCGGCTGGTCTTGCCGACCTCGTCGATGTCCGGCGTCCGGATGCACTTCTGCACGCTCGTCGCCCGCGCGTACGGCGGGCTCTGCTGTCCCAGGAAGTAGGGCACGAACTGCACCATGCCCGCGTTGATGAACAGCAGGTTCGGGTCGCTGATGGCGGGCAGCGGAGCGGACGGCACCACGGCGTGCCCGTTCGCCTCGAAGTGGGCGAGGAACCGCCGCTTGATCTCCGCCGTCTTCATCGCTGGTGCTCCTCCGGGAAAATCTCTCGGTCGCCGATCCGCGGGTCCTCCCGCAGCTCGGCGAACTCGTCGTCGTACGCCTCGCCGCGGGCGAAGGCCTCGTGGATCTCCTGCTCACGCTCGGCCATACCGACCCGGACGTCGTCCACGAAGGCGCGCACCGACTCGACCAGCCCGCCGGCGGACTCGGACAGTCCGCTGGCGATGCCCGCCGGGGTGTACGCCTGCGCGGTCCGGGTGGCCTTGCGGACCACCAGGACGCCCACGGCCAGCCCGATGCCCAGCCAGAACAACCGCCTCATGCTCTCATCCTTCCGCGTACGCCGGTCGGGGTCAGCGGTTGCCACGCCTGGCGGCCCGGCGCTGCTGCTTGATGGTGTCGCGCACCTCGCGCTCGGTCTCGGCGTGCCGGCGGGCGGAGGCGGCCTTGCGCACGCCGTAGCCGAACGCGGCCACCTTGACCAGCGGGTTCGCGGCGGCGGCGGAGACCACGGTCGCCAGGTTCGCCACGTTCGCGGTGACGTTCTGCGCGTGCGTGGTCATCGTGTCCACCTTGGCGAGCTGGAGGTTCACCCCGTCCAGCGAGGTCTGCACCTGCTCCAGCGCCACGTTGACGTTCTTCACCGTGGTGTTCACGTCCCCGAGCAGCGGCGCGGTGCGGTCGTTCAGGTCACCGATCATGCGGGTCGTCGCGTCGACGGTGTGCCGCAGCCGCAGGATCGGCACCGCCAGCACGAGCACCAGCATCAGGAACGCACCGGCCGCGATCAGCGCAGCGATCTCTCCACCACTCACGCGCATGTCCTCCTCAAGCAGTGTCCCGGGGCCGGACGGCTCCGGGACGCGCGACCGTCCCTACCCACTTCGCGCCACGCCGACCCGGTCACCGGGCGCGGGCGGGCGCGCCAGCCCCAGACCCTACCGTCCGTGATGGAAGTCGGCTCACGACGGTGAGGGGGTCGGCTCGCCGAGCGGGTCGTCGGTGAGGGTCGGGTAGGGATCCTCTCCGGTGAGTGACGGATCGGTGGTCGGCGTGGGGCCGGTGCGCTCGTCGTCGATCGCGTTGCGCACCTTCACCGACACCAACGAGCCGGTGCACGTCGCCGCTGCGGGCGCGGGCGGCGCGGACGGCGCCGGTTCCCCGTCCACCGGCGGCGGCGTGCAGGCGGGGTCGCGGACCCACAGGTCGAGCGTGAGCTCGTCCCGACGCCAGCACGTGTAGCTGCCCTCGACCTTCTCCTCCGGGCAGCGGTCGACCTTCCAGCGTCGCCAGCCGTCCTTGGCCAGGGCCGCCTCGTAGACCGTCACCGTCTGCTTCCAGCCCTGCTCCGACTCGACCGCGCGTTCCCGCAGCCGGCAGTCCTGCAGGCACCACCGGCTGCCGCTGACGTTGTCGACCGTCTTGGTGGCCGCCCAGGACGGCACGTCGAGCGCGTCGAGGGTGTCGAAGACCGGGTCGCGGCTGAGCGTGCGCATGCCGAAGTAGAGCGGCACCGCGCCCAGCAGCACGAGGCTGACCAGGGCGAGGATGCCCATCCGCAGTCGACGCCGCTCGCGTACCTGCCGGCGCAGCTCCGACCGGGCGCCGCGCAGACCGCCGGCCGCCGCGTCGTCGTCGGGGCCGGCCGGGCGCGACGCCGGCGCGTCGCCGGGCCGGATCCCCGCCGGCTCCACCGGGGGTACGACCGCGGCGGCCCGGGCCACCGCCGGCCCGCCCGGTCCCGGGCCGCCCGGAGCCGGCCCCATCGATTCGGGGGCGGGCGGAACGGCCCGGCCGGTGGTGCGCTCCTCCGGCCCGGCGGGACGGGCCACCCCGGCCGCCGCCCGAACGGGCGCCGGTCCGGCGACCGGCCCGGGGGCGACCACCGGGCCGGTGGACGGTCCTCGGGTGCCCGGGCGGGGCGGACCGCCGGCGCCGTCGGGACGGGCAGGTCCAGGACCGTCGGGGCCGGACGGAGCGGGTCCGGGGCGGACCGGGGACGCGCCCCGGTCCGGGCCGGGACGCCCGCCGTCCACGCCGGACGGGCGGCCGGCGGCGCGGGTCCGGTCGTCGGCCGGTCCACGCCCTCCGGGACGGCCGCCACCGACCGGCATGCCACCGGTCCGTTCGGGGTCACCGGGCGACGCGGGTCCGCCCGGCCCCACGGGACGACCCGGGCCGCCGGCGGTGCGGTCGCCGGCGCCCGGCGGCACGCCGGGACCGGTCGGGCCACCCGGGCGGTCACTCACCGGTGGGGCGCCGGGACGACCAGCGCGGACATCCGCCGGCTGGCCTCCGGGACGACCCGCGCGGTCACCGGCGGCCGGGGCGACGCCCGGACGCGCCGGTCCACCACCGGCCGGCGGCGCGCCGGTGCGGGCGGCGCCCCGGACGGGACCGGCCTGTTCGGGTCGGACGGGCGGCGCGGCCGGGCCGGGCTGCTCGGTGCGGGCCGGCGGCACGGCTGCCCCGGCACGGGCGCCCGGACCGCGGTCGGTAGCGCCGGCACGGGCACCCGGCCCGTCCGGCGGCGCGCCGGCCGGACGACGGGCGGCCGGCATGGCGGGGTCGGTGTGCGGCGTGCGACCGGCCTGCCGCAGCCAGTCGGCGGGGCGCTCCGGCCGCTGCGGTCGCGGCCCGCCGTTCTCGTCGCGGGCGGCCCGACCCGGTGCGGCGGGGACGGAACCGGAGCGGTCGGCGGCGTCGACCGGGTCGGGCGCGGCGCGCCGGCCGCCGGCCGGGGCGCGGCGGGAGCCGGGCGCGGGCGCCGGGCCGCCGGACACCGGGGCGGCGGGACCCGCGCCGGGCATCTGCGGCGCGTTTCCGCTGCGCGGGACGGCGGGTGGCCGGTCCGGCTCGGCGGCCCGCCGACCGGCACCCGAGACGGGCCGCGCGGCCGGATCGACCGGCGCGCGGTGGCCACCGGCGGCGGTCGGATCGTCCGGGCGGGCCCGCCGCGCGCCGGCGGAGGCCGCACGGGCGGCCGGGTCGGGGCCGGCCGGGTTCGGGCCGGCGCCCTCCGGCGCGGCGCGACGGCCGGCGCCGGACACCGGTCGCGTGGCGGCCGGAACGTCGTCGGGCCGCGCCCGACGACCCGCGCCGGACACGGGACGGACGCCGGAGTCGTCGGGCAGGGCACGGCGTCCACCGGGCACGGGCGGCATCGCGGGGTCGGTGCGCATCGGGTGGGTTCCGCCGGGAGCCTCGGCGCCGTGCCGGCCGCGCGGGGTGGGTGGCACCGCGACCGGCTGGTCGTCGCCGTCCCCGGGCCGGGGTCGGCCCGGCGCGGGCTCGGCCGGCGCGCGCTCGGGTCCCCGTCGTCCGGCGGGCGGAGGGCCGGGCGGGCCGGCGGGCGGCGGGACGGCGGGACGGCCGACCACCGGCGGTTGCGATCCGGTGGGCTCGTCCGTGCTCCGGCTGTACCGGGAACCGGCCGGCCGGGGCGCCTCGGGCACACCGGGCCAGGGACCGTCGACGGGGCGACGCGGGGCGGCCGGATCGGGTCCGCCCGGGCGGACCGGCGGGGCGGCCGGCCCGGCCGTGTCGGGGTCACGGCGCGCGACCGGAGGACGCGGCCCGGGGCGACCGCCGCCGGGCGTCTCCGGACCAGGGCGACCGCCACCGCCCGGGACGGCCGCGCCGGCACGACCGGGCGAGGTGGCCATCTCGCCACCGGGCCGACCATGCGCGGTGGGCATCTCGCCACCGGGCCGGCCGGGGGCGATGGGCATCTCGCCACCGGGCCGGCCGGGGACCGGGGGCCCGGCACGACCGGCGCCGGGAGGCGGCGCACCGGGACGACGGGACGTCGGAGGCATCGGCGCGCCGGGGCCGCCGGGCGGCGGCGTCATCGGGTCGGGGCGGCCGGCCGGTGGCGCGGTCGCGTCCGGGCGACCCGACGGCACGCTCGGGCCGGGACGGCCCGACGGCGGCGCGTCCGGACGAGCGGCGGCGGGCGGGTGGGGCCGGCCGGGAACGGGCGGCGGAGCGGTCCGGGCGACCGCCGGGGGCGGCGGACCGGTCACCGGCGACGAACCCGGTCCCGGCGGCATCGCCGCGCCGGGACCGGGCGGAGCCGGCGCGGGCGCGCCGGGACCGGCGCCCGGTCGGGGCGGTCGGCCCGGCTCCGGCGCGGATGCGGGCGGGGTGCCGGGGCCCGGTGGCCGACCCGGTCCCGGGACGGGGCCGGCGCCGGACCGAGGGCCCGGACCCGCCGGCGTCTCCCCCTCCGGGCCCAGCTCGCCCCGTTGCTGCTTGGCCGTGCGCAGGTCGTCGATCCAGCCGAACTCCTCGCCGGCGACGGCCGGATCCGGCTCCGCCTCGGCCCGGCCGCGCCCCCACCGGCGGCCCTTGGCCCGCGGATCGCGCCGCTCGTCGGGGCCGTCCGCCGGCCGCTCCGGACCACGCGCCATCACTACTGACCCCCCTCGATGACGTCGCCGCCACCTTCGCTCGCCCCGCTGGCCTGCTCGGTGCCCCCCGCCGGGCCCCCGGTCGGGGCGCCCGCCCCCGCCCGGGCCGCGGGTGCCGGCAACCCCCGGACGATCCGGCGCAGCACCGGCAGCCGGGTGGCGACGGCCCGCTCCGCGCCGTGCCCGCTGGGCCGGTAGTAGTCCGTCCCCACGAGATCGTCCGGAGCGTACTGCTGGGTGACCACCCCCCGGTGGTCGTCGTGCGGGTAGCGGTAGCCGGCCCCGTGCCCGAGGCCGCGGGCGCCGGAGTAGTGGGCGTCGCGCAACCCGCGCGGCACCGACCCGCCCCGCCCGGCGCGCACGTCGGCGACGGCGGCGCCGATCGCGGTGGTGGCCGAGTTCGACTTCGGCGCGGTGGCCAGGTGGATGACGGCCTGGGCGAGGTTGAGCTGCGCCTCGGGCAGGCCGACGTATTCCACGGCGTGGGCGGCGGCGGTGGCCACGGTCAGCGCGGTGGGATCGGCCATCCCGACGTCCTCACTGGCGAAGATCACCATCCGCCGGGCGATGAACCGGGCGTCCTCGCCGGCGACCAGCATCCGGGCCAGCCAGTGCAGCGCCGCGTCCACGTCCGAGCCGCGCATGCTCTTGATGAACGCGCTGGTCACGTCGTAGTGGGCGTCGCCGTCGCGGTCGTAGCGCACGGCCGCCACGTCGACCGCCTGCTCGGCCACGGCCAGGTCGATGCGGCCGGCGCCGAGCGCGGTCGCGGTGGCCGCCGCCGCCTCCAGCGCGGTGAGCGCCTTGCGGACGTCGCCGCCGGCGAGCCGGACGAGGTGGTCCTCCGCCTCCTCGGCCAGGGTCAACGTGCCGCCGAGGCCGCGCTCGTCGGTCACCGCGCGACGCAGCAGCCCGCGCACGGCGTCGTCGTCGAGCGCCTGGAGGGTGAGCAGCACGCAGCGGGAGAGCAAGGGCGAGATGACCGAGAAGTAGGGGTTCTCGGTGGTCGCCGCGAGCAGCGTGACCGTGCGGTCCTCGACGGCGGCGAGCAGCGAGTCCTGCTGGGTCTTGCTGAACCGGTGCACCTCGTCGATGAAGAGCACCGTGGGCGGGCCACCGGAGCGGCGCTGCCGCCGGGCGGTCTCGATCACGGCGCGGACGTCCTTCACGCCGGCGGTCAGCGCGGACATCGCCACGAAGCGCCGGTCGGTGGCCCGGGCCACGAGGTGGGCGATGGTGGTCTTTCCGCTGCCGGGCGGGCCCCAGAGAATCACCGACATCGGTGTCGCGCCCTCGACCAGCTGGCGCAGCGGCGCGCCGGGGGCGAGCAGGTGCTCCTGCCCGACCAGTTCGTCGATGCCGGCCGGCCGCATCCGGACCGGCAGCGGGGAGTCGGCCCGGGCGGCGGTGAACCCGTCGACGCCACCGGAGCCCGCGGGTGCGCCGGGCGCTCCGGCGGGCTCGCCGAGGGTGAAGAGGGCGTCGGATTCCATCACGAGAACAGTACCGGGCCGGACCGACGGCGCCGGAATCGCGCCGCCGACCCGACCCGGGTGGTCGTTTCCGGTCAGCCGCGGCCCGGACGACGGCCGCGGTACCAGCGGCCGCCACCGCCACCGCGCGGGCCGGAGCCGACGCCGGCCAGGTAGAGCGAGAGCAGCAGGAAGCCGATCAGGCTGAGGGTCCAGTTGTTGAACAGGTCCGGCGCGCCGAAGTTGGTGTTCAGGAAGTCCAGCAGCAGCGCGAAGCCGAACACGATGGCCGCGAGAATGGCGAGCATGTCGTTCCTCCGGTGGGGGTTCCCAGTAGGTCGGCGAGGGATGTACCCGATCGGTCTGTTCGTCAATCTCCACCGTGGAACGGCTCGCCCGGGCGGGTGTCTAGGCTGACGACATGATCACTGCCGACCCGGCGCTGACCGGGCGCGAGGCCCTGCTCGCCGCCACCGGCCACCATCCGTACGCCCGGCACGCGCTCTGGCGTGACCAGGAGGCGCGGGGTTGGCGACGCGACGGCGCGGTGGGCTGGCTGCTCCCACCGGGACAGGGGCCGGCGGGCGGCGCGCTCGGCGCCGCCGGACCGGCGCTGGCGGTCTTCGCCGGTCTGCGAGCCGACGGGACGCTGCGGGCCGGCCAGTCGGTGCACCTGCCCCGGACCGCGCCGGCCGAGGTGGCCGCCCACCTTCCGGTGGCCCGCCTCGACGAGTGGGACTTCCTCTGGACCGCCGCGCCACCGCCGCCGCAGCCGGCGCAGGAGCGGGTGGTCCGGCTCACCGAGGCCGACCACCCCGCGCTCGCCGCGCTCGTCGAGGAGGCCTTCCCCAGCTCCACCTCCCGGCCCGGCGACCCGCGCGTCGTCGACTGGTACGGCATCCGGGACGGTGACCGCCTGGTGGCCTGCGGCGCGGACCGCAGCCGCGGCGACATCGGCTTCGTGGCCGGCCTGACCGTCGCGCCCGGGCACCGGGGCCGGGGGCTGGGCGCGGCGCTGACCGCCGGGATGGCGGCGGCGCTGTTCGCCCGGTACGACCACGTGGCGCTCGGCGTCTACACCGCCAACGTCGGCGCGATCCGGCTCTACCGGCGACTCGGTTTCAGCGGCACGGAGCCGCGCACCTCGGTCCACCTCGGCTGACCGGGACGGCGGTTCGGCGACGGGTGGCGGCCTCCGGCGCGGGTGTGCGGTGGCTACGAACCTGATGACCCGGATGGATCGGGGGCACGCGTTCCCGCTCGCCTGAGCCGTTCGCGTCATCAGGTTCGTAGCCGGCGGCGGCCCTACGGCCGACGCCCGTCAGGCGGGCCGGTCGGCGGCGCCGGCCACGGCCGCAGGGTCCGGCGTCGGCACGCCACCCACCGCCCCGGTCACCGGACCCGCCGCCGGCCGCTCCGCCGCCTGGGCGTCCACCCCGGGCCGGGCCGGTGTGGCGGCAGTGGTGGCACCGTCCGCGGTGGTCCGGCCGGCGCGCCAGGCCGGCAGGTAGAGCGGCGCGGCCACGGCGAGCACCACCGCGCCGACGAGCATGGCGACCCCGACGCTCGTCGCGTCGGCGAGCGCGGTCAGCACCACCGCACCGAGCGCCCCTGCCGCTCCGGCCATCATCGAGTTCAGCGAGAGCACGCTGGTCCGGTAGGCGCCGTCGACCTGCCGGTGCAGCAGGCCCTGGTGCAGCGGGTTCGAGGCGCCGTGCACGGCGTAGCAGGCCAGGTAGGCCACGAGCACACCGACCGGGCCGGCCAGCAGGCCCATGCCGACCACCGTCGCGCCCTGCAGGATCCGCATCAGCGCGGCGGCCGGCGCGGCGCCGAGGCGGCGCAGCAGGAGCGGGGTGAGCGCGGCCCCGGCCGCGTTGGCCAGCCAGGCCGCGGAGCCGGCGGGGCCGAGCAGCGCGGCCGCGCGGTCGGCGTCACCGACCACCTCGGACAGCCGGACCGGCAGCAACGACTCGAACGTGACCATCCCGAAGCCCCAGAACAGCTCGACCGCGACCAGGGCCAGCAGCACCCGGTTGCGGCGCAGCAGACCGACGGCCTGCCCGACCATCCGGGGCGCCTCGACCACCGAGGCGCGCAGCGCGGCCGGGCCGGAGGCGGGTCGCCGTTCGACGAGCAACGCCAGCAGCGCCGCGATCGAGACCGCCTGGAGCACGACCGCGACCAGCACCGGCAGGGTCAGCGCGCTGACCGGACCGACCGGTCCGAGCGCCACCAGACCGCCGCTGAGCAGCGCGCCCGCGCCGATCGCGACGCCGACGACGGTGCCGGCCCAGCCGAGGCCGCGTTCGTACTCGGCGGCCGGGTCGGCGGCCAGCGTGGCGTCGACGTACCAGGACTCCAGCGGGCCGCTGTCGAGCGCCCGGTAGACGCCCTGCAACGCCCAGACCAGGAAGAACATCCAGAACGAGTCGGCCACCGCCATCAGCGCCAGCGAGGCGAGGCAGACCACCCAGGCGGCCAGCAGCACCGGCTTGCGGCCGAGCGCGTCGGCGAACCCGCCGGTGGGCAGCTCCAGCGCCAGCACCACCAGGCCCTGCGCGGTGAAGACCAGGCCGATCTGGGACAGCGAGAGCCCGCGCTCCTGCATGAGCAGGATCATCACCGGGATCATCAGGCCGGCGGGCAGCCAGCGCAGGCCGAAGAGGATGAGGTAGCGGGACCGGACCTGGCGTACGGACAGCCCGCTCACGACTTTCCCCCGGCCGGCGGCAGCACCGTGCTGAGCGGGAAGGCGGCCAGGTAGAGCTGGACCATCTCGGCGTCGGGGTCGTCCGGGTCGGTCTCGTCCCGGTGGCGTTCGAAGACCGCGAAGACCTCGGCCTTGATCGCCTCCAGCCGGGCGGCCGGGATCCGCATGAAGAAGTCACCCATGCCGTACGCGTCGCGCCAGGCGGGCGACCACTCGTGGCGCCCCGCGAACCAGCGCTCCGCGTGGTGGGCGAAGAAGCGGACGTAGTCCTCCTCGATCCACTCGATGGCGGCCCGCGCGTCCGGGTCGTCGTCGAAGTCGGAGGCCTCCCAGCTGGTGGCGTCGTGCGCGGCCCGCCAGTAGCGCTGCCGGCCGGTGCCGAGGTTCGGGTCCTCGACCACGAGGCCCACCTCGGCAAGCTGACGCAGGTGATAGCTGGTCGCGCCGGTGTTGGTGCCGAGCATCTCGGCGAGGGCGGTGGCCGTGGCGGGGCCACCGACCCGCAGCGCCCCGATCAGCCGCATGCGCAGCGGTTGGGCCAGGGCGCGCACCTGCCGGTGGTCGATGCGCACGGCGCGGTCCTCGGTCCGCTTCTTTTCCTCCATGCGAAGCACAATATCTGTGCACACTTCTCGTGCACAAGAGGCTTGCAAAGAAAGTGTGCAACTAGGCGTACAGCTCGGCGACCCCACGCAGCCGGGTCCGCAGCAGCCCGACGGCGCGGGCGGAGTCCAGCACCACCTCGGCCGGGCGGTGCAGCCCGGCGCCCGCGATCGTGGTCGTCCGCAGTCCGCCCGCGTCCACGCCGTCGTGCCGCGCCACCAGGACTCCCAGCTCGGCACGGCTCACCGCGTCCGGCCCGGCCACGTTCAGCGGCCCGGCGTAGTCGCCCGGCACCAGCTCCAGCACGGCGGCGGCCAGGTCGGCGACGTGGACCGGGCAGCGCAGCTCGTCGGTGAAGAGCGTCGCCCGGCCGGCGAGCGCGTCCCGGCAGAGCTGGATCTGCTTGCTCCCCTCCCCCAGGATCAGCGACGTCCGCACCAGCGCGGCGCCCGGATCCACCGCCCGCACCGCCGTCTCCGCCGCCGCCTTCGCCGCCCCGTACGCGTGCAGCGGCGTGGGCACGTCGTCGTCGGCGTAGGGCTTCGGCCGACCTGCGTGCAGCGCGTCGCTGGACAGGTGCACCAACCGCGCGCCCACCTCGGCGGCGGCGACCGCGATGTGGGCCGCCCCGTCCGCCGTGACCGCCCAGTCGTCGTACCGGTAGGGGTCGCGACGACCGCGTCGGGGCGTACCCGGGTCAGGAGCTCACGCACGGCGGCGCGGTCGGTCACGTCGAGCCGGCGCGGCGCGACGCCCGGCACCCCGATGGCGGTCGAGTGGTAGGTGCCGACCACCCGATGCCCGGCGGCCACCGCCTGCCGGCACACCTCGCCACCGAGAAAGCCGCTGGCGCCCACCACGAGCAGGTTCATCCGTCCCCCTGAAGATCGAAAAGGCCCGCGTCATCATGACGCGGGCCTTTCGACGAAGCCAGGATCAGGTCGGGTCGGCCACCGGGGCGGCCGGGCCGGCGGTGCCGGCGTGCGGGCCGACCGGCGCCTTCGGCTTGGCGTCGATGCCGGCCTCGGCACGCTGCTGCCCGGTGATCGGGGTCGGCGCGCCGGTCAGCGGGTCGAAGCCGCCACGCGTCTTCGGGAACGCGATCACCTCGCGGATCGAGTCCGCGCCGGCCAGCAGCATGCAGACCCGGTCCCAACCGAACGCGATGCCGCCGTGCGGCGGGGCGCCGTACTTGAACGCCTCCAGCAGGAAGCCGAACTTGTCCTGCGCCTCCTCGGGCGTGATGCCCAGCAGGTCGAACACCCGCTGCTGTACGTCACCCCGGTGGATACGGATCGAGCCGCCACCGATCTCGTTGCCGTTGCAGACGATGTCGTACGCGTAGGCCAGCGCCCGGTCCGGCGCCTCCTCGAAGCGGTCCACCCACTCCGCGTTCGGCGAGGTGAACGGGTGGTGCACCGCGGTCCAGCCGCCCTCGTCCGTGCGCTCGAACATCGGCGCGTCGACCACCCAGCAGAACGCCCAGGCGCTCTCGTCGACCAGGTTCGACCGCTTGGCGATCTCGATCCGGGCCGCGCCGAGCAGCTCCTGCGCCTCCCGGGTGTTCGTGCTCGCGGCGAAGAAGACCGCGTCACCGGGCTTCGCGCCGACCGCGTCGGCCAGGCCGGCCAGGTGCGCCTCGGACAGGTTCTTGGCCACCGGGCCGCGCGCCTCGCCGGTCTCCGCGTCCAGCACCACGTAGGCCAGGCCGCGCGCGCCGCGCGCCTTGGCCCAGTCCTGCCAGCCGTCCAGCTCCTTGCGGGTCTGGCTCGCGCCGCCGGGCATGACCACCGCGCCGACGTAGCCGCCCGCGTCGATCGCGCCGGCGAACACCCGGAACTCGGTGCCGCGCAGGTAGTCGGTCAGCTCGGTCAGCTCCACGCCGTAGCGCAGGTCCGGCTTGTCGGAACCGTAGCGGGCCATCGCGTCGTGCCAGGTGATCCGCGGGATCGGCCGAACGATCTCGTGCCCGGCCAGGTCCTTCCAGAGCGAGGAGACGATGGCCTCGCCGAGGTCGATCACGTCGTCCTCGGTGACGAACGACATCTCGATGTCGAGCTGGGTGAACTCCGGCTGCCGGTCGGCCCGGAAGTCCTCGTCGCGGTAGCAGCGGGCGATCTGGTAGTAGCGCTCCATGCCGCCGACCATGAGCAGCTGCTTGAACAGCTGCGGCGACTGCGGCAGCGCGTACCAGCTGCCCGGCTGCAGCCGCACCGGCACCAGGAAGTCGCGCGCGCCCTCCGGGGTGGAGCGGGTCAGCGTCGGCGTCTCGATCTCCAGGAAGTCCCGCTCGTGCAGCACCGTGCGGGCGAGCTGGTTGGCCTTCGAGCGCAGCCGCATCGCCCTGGCCGGGCCGCCCCGGCGCAGGTCCAGGTAGCGGTACTTGAGCCGAATGTCGTCGCCGGCCTCGATCTGGTCGTCCACCGGCAGCGGCAGCGGCGCGGCCTCGGAGAGCACCTCCAGCGCGGCGGCGGTCACCTCGACCTCGCCGGTCGGCAGGTCCGGGTTCTCGTTGCCCTCGGGGCGACGGGTCACCTCGCCGACGACCTTGACGCAGAACTCGTTGCGCAGCGCGTGCGCGTCCTCCTCGCGGAAGACCACCTGCACGACGCCGGAGGCGTCGCGCAGGTCGACGAAGATGACACCGCCGTGGTCGCGCCGGCGGGCCACCCACCCGGCGAGCGTCACCGTCGAGCCGGCGTCCGCGGCGCGCAGGCTTCCGGCATTGTGGGTACGGATCACGGCTGGCGTCTCCTCATCTGGTCCACGACTGCTTCCCGCATTCTGTCAGGGCGGACCGGCCGGCTCCCGGGCACCCGTCGGAGCGGCCCGGCCCGGGGGTGTGGCAAAGCCGGGCCGTGACCCGGGCGGACGGTTACCGTGGCCGGGTGCGCGTCGTACCGAGCTGGGCCGTGGGCGTCGCGGCGGCCGCGCCCGCGATGCTGGTGACGGGATGGACGGTCGCCGGCGCCCGCCAGCCCCCGGATTACGACCCGGTGCGGGACACGATCAGCGAGCTGGCCGGCGAGGGGGCGACCGACCCCTGGCTGATGGGGGGCGTCCTGGTGCTGCTCGGCGTCGCCTACGTCGCCACCGCCGCGGTGCTGCACGCCGCCGGGCTGGCCAGTCGGTTCCTGCTCGCGCTCGGCGGCACGGCCACCGTCGGGTTGCTCGCGTTCCCCCGCCCCGAGGTGGGCGGCTCGCCGGCGCACGGCGTGGTGGCCACGGTCGCGGTGCTCGCGTTGTCGCTCTGGCCCGCCGGCTCGGCCCTGCGCCTGCCGCGCGCCGTGCGCCGGGAGGTGGCCGCCTCGCCCACCGGCACGCCCCCGTGGGCGTTCCGCCGGCCGGTGGCGCTGACCGTGACCGCGGTCCTGCTGGTGCTGTTCGGCTGGTTCGTGATGGAGGTGACCGGCGGCTCGCGGACCGGGCTGGCCGAGCGGGTGGCGGCCCTGGCCGTCGCGCTCTGGCCGCTGGCCGCGGTCCTGTCGGCCCGCCGGGCGGCCACGACATCCGCTCCCGCGCCGGTCAGTCCGGGTCGGCCGGGAGCAGGTGGCTGACCCGCGTCACCGACCCGGTCGGGGACGCGGAACGGGCCGCCGGTCACCCGGCGGCCCGTCCGTGGGGTCTCGATCAGAAGACGCTCACGCCGTAGACGCTGAGCGCCTCGGTGACCGGCTGGAAGTAGGTGGTACCACCGGTGCGGCAGTTGCCGCTGCCGCCGGAGGTGAGGCCGAGCGCGGTGCTGCCCGAGAAGAGCGAGCCGCCGCTGTCGCCGGGCTCGGCGCAGACGTTGGTCCGGATCAGGCCGTAGACCGAACCCTCGGCGTAGTTGACCGTCGCGTTGGTGGCGTTGACCGAGCCGCTGCGCAGGCCGGTGGTGCTGCCGGAGCGCTGCACGCTCTGGCCCACGTAGGCGTTGCCGGCGCCGGTGATGTCGCGGTAGCTGCCGTTGTAGAGGTAGACGTTGCCGGCGGCGTTGCCCGAGTTGCTGTGCCGGACGATGCCGTAGTCGTTGCCCGGGAAGCTCGTCCCGGCGCGGGTGCCGAGCAGGCTGGTCTGCGAGGAGTTGCTGTACCAGCTCGACGAGATGTTGGTGCAGTGGCCCGCGGTGAGGAAGTAGTAGGTCGAGCCGCTGCGGACGTTGAACCCGAGCGAGCAGCGGCCCCCACCACCGGCGTAGATGGCCTGGCCGCCGGAGATCCGGGTGCTGAGCGTGCCGGCCTCGGCCTCGATCCGGACCGCGCCACCGGTGCGGGCGGCGGCGGCCTTGACCCGCTCCAGCTTGGCGCCGGTGACGGTGCTGTCGACGGAGACGACGACCTGGTTGGTCGCCGCGTCGGTCCACCAGGCGGTGCCCGGGATCTTGGCGGAGCGCTCCAGCTCGCTGGTGGCGGCCCTGAGCTGCTTGGCGCCGCGGGTGACCAGCTTCGGCGTGGCGCCGGCGGCGTGCACCTGGCGGGCGGCGGCGGCGTCGGTCACCGTGACGACCATCTTGCCGCTGGCGTCGCCGTACGCGCCGGCGGCCCGGTCGCCGAGCTTCTCGACGAGGGTCGCGGCGGCGTCCGGCGAGAGGGGCGAGGGCGCGGCCTGGGCGGGGGCGCCGAGCAGGGAGCCGGTGACCAGGGTGCCGGCCACGGCGACGGCGGCGGCGCGACGGAGCGTGGACCTCGTGGGTCGCATGTAACAACCTCCGGATGGGGGTGAACGGGCGCTGTCATGGGGAAGCGCCCGAGGACAACCCGGGCGACCTGGGGAAACCGTCCGGGCTGACCAAAGTATTCACATATTTAAGATCGTAAGCAAGACATGACTTTGCCCGGATTCGCACCGGACCCCGATGTAACGGCGTGGCAACAACATCGTCATGGAGTGTCAGAGCCGCTCAGGGCGGTCAGGCGCGACGGCGGGCCCCCGGACCGGGGCGGGGCAGCACGTCCCGAGGATCGGCCACGTCGTGCCCGTCGGCGCACCGCAACGCGACCCGGACCTCGGCGCCGCAGTCGCGGTGCGCCACGGTCAGCGGCGCGCCCTCGGGGTCGGCCAGGTGGCGGTCACCCCAGCCGAGCACCGCGACCAGCACCGGCCACAGGTCCAGTCCCATCTCGGTGAGCCGGTACTCCTGCCGCGGCCGGCTGCCCGGCTCCCGGTACGGCTCCCGGCGCAGCACGCCCCGTTCCACCAGCATCGACAGCCGGTTGGTGAGCACCTGACGCGGGATGCCGGTGCGCACCCGCATGTCGTCGAAGCGGCGTACGCCGTTGAACACCTCGCGGAGCACGACCACGGTCCACCGCTCGCCGAGGATCTCCATGGCGCGCGCGATGGTGCAGTTCTCCACCGACCAGTCCAGTGCCGCGGGTCTCATGTCGACCAGGCTAGGTCTGATTGACAGACTCAGCAACGCGCTGCGAGGCTGGGTCCATGACACAGACGCAGGAGCGCAGCCGCACGTTCACCTGGTCCGACCCGGTCGCCGGGGCCGCCCACGTCGGCCGGCGCGGCGGCCTGGAGCTGCTGCGCGCGATGATCGCCGGCGAGCTGGCCGCGCCACCGGTCATGCACCTCATCGACATGGCCCGGATGGAGGCCGACGAGGGTCGCGTCGTGGTCGAGCTGCTGCCGCAGGAGTTCCACTACAACCCGCTCGGCACCGTGCACGGCGGCGTCCTCTCCACGCTGCTGGACACCGCCGCCGGCTGCGCGGTGCACACCACCCTGCCGGCCGGCGTCGGCTACACCTCGCTCGACCTCAACGTGAAGTTCCTGCGCCCGGTCACCGTGGACAGCGGCACGCTGCGCTGCGAGGGCACCGTGCTGCAACGCGGTCGCCGCACCGCCCTGGCCGAGGCCCGCCTCACGGACCCCGCCAACCGCCTCGTCGCCCACGCCACCTCCACCTGCCTCCTCTTCCCCCTCGACCAGCCCGCCTGACCCCGCCGCCCTCGCCTCCCCGGCGATCTTGCACTTTCGGCCCACGGAACGCCTGATCCACGGCTTTTGCCCGGGCAGCAACTGCAAGATCGCCGAGGGGTGAGGGGGTGGGGGGTGGGGGGTTAGCGGGGGGTGGTGAGGCGGGAGGCGCGGGCGGCGCGGCGCTCCTCGAAGCGGGACGCCTGGGTCTCCAGGGTGTCCAGGTGGGCGGCGATCTGGTCGCGGGCGGTCTCGCCGTCGGCGTCCAGGCCGGTGACGTCGAACAGGTTCCACTGGCGCAGCACCGGCATCACCACCTCGTCCCGGTGCTGCCGCAGGTCGTAGATGCCGGCCAGCGCGATCGCCACCGACTTGCGGGCGAAGCCGTCGATGCCGACCCCGGGCATCTGGAAGTCGGCCAGCACGTCGGCCACCGCCCGCATGGCCTGGCTCGGCGCCAGCTCGAACGCGGCGCCGAGCAGGTTGCGGTAGAAGACCATGTGCAGGTTCTCGTCCGCCGCCACCCGGGCCAGCAGCGCCTCGCAGGCGGGGTCACCGGTGGCCCGGCCGGTGTTGCGGTGCGAGATGCGGGTGGCGAGTTCCTGGAACGACACGTACGCCAGCGAGTGCAGCACCTCGTCGTCGTGCGTGTTGCGGTAGCCGGCGGACATGTGCACCATCCGCGCCCGCTCCAGCGCCACCGGGTCCACCGCCCGGGTCACCGTGAGGTAGTCCCGGATCGCGGTGCCGTGCCGCCCCTCCTCGGCGGTCCACCGGTGCACCCAGGTCCCCCACGCGCCGTCGCGCCCGAAGAGCGTGGCGATCTCGTGGTGGTAGGAGGGCAGGTTGTCCTCGGTGAGCAGGTTGACGATCAACGCGGTGCGGGCCACCTCGGACATCGTCGAGTCGGCCTCCGACCAGGGCTCCCCGCCGAGCGGGCCGTCGAAGGTACGCCCGTCGCTCCACGGCACGTACTCGTGTGGGAACCATTCCTTGGCCAGCGACAGGTGGCGGTCGAGGTTCTTCTCGACCACCGGCTCCAGTTCGGTGAGCAGGGCGGTCTGGCTGAGCACGGACACGACGTTCTCCCTACGGTGGCGTAACTTACGCCACCGTAGGTCCAAACGTCGTCAGGCGCCAGTGCCGGCCGGACCCACCAGCGGTTTGAGGTCCGCCCGGGGCGGCGTCCACTCGCCCGCCGCCGCGGCCACCTGCTCACCGGAACGGATGTCCTTGACCTCGTCGCCGTCCGCGCCGGGGAACCAGACGTACGGGATGCCCCGCCGCTCGGCGTACCGGATCTGCTTGCCGAACTTCGCCGCGGACGGCGACACCTCCGTGGGCACACCCCGGGACCGCAGCGCCGCCGCGACCGCGTCGCTGGCCGCCCGTTCCTCCTCGGCGGTGACCGCGACCAGCACGCACGTCGGCACCGACCGGGACACCGACAGCGCCTCGGCGCCGAAGAGCAGGCCGAGCATCCGGGTCACCCCGATCGAGATGCCCACCCCGGGGAACCGCACACTGCCCGCACTGGCCAGGTTGTCGTAGCGGCCGCCGGAGCAGATCGAGCCGAACCGCTCGTAGCCGATCATCTGCGTCTCGTAGACCGTGCCGGTGTAGTAGTCCAGGCCCCGGGCGATGCGCAGGTCGGCGACGCAGAGGCCGGGCGCGTGCGCGGCGGCGGTCTCCACCACCGCGGTCAACTCCGCGATGCCCTCCTCCAGCAGGGGATCGCTCACCCCGAGGGCGCGCACCGCGTCGGCGAACGAGGCGTCCGGCGCGGAGATCTCGGCCAGCGCGAGGCACGCCTTGGCCTGGGCCTCGCTCGCCCCGGCGGTCTCGGCCAGCAGATCGGCCACCTTCGCCGGGCCGAGCTTGTCGAGCTTGTCCACGGCGCGCAGCGCCGCCTCCGGGTCGGTCAGCCCGATGCCCCGGTAGAAGCCCTCGCAGATCTTGCGGTTGTTGACCTGGATCCGCACCGGCGGGATGGGCAGCGACCGCAGCGCGTCACCGATCACCAGTGGCATCTCGGCCTCGTAGTGCGCCGGCAGCGAGTCCCGGTCGACGATGTCGATGTCGGCCTGGAGGAACTCGCGGTAGCGGCCCTCCTGCGGCCGCTCCCCCCGCCACACCTTCTGGATCTGGTAGCGGCGGAACGGGAACTGCAGCTTGCCGGCGTTCTCCAGCACGTAGCGGGCGAACGGCACGGTCAGGTCGAAGTGCAGGCCGAGCGCGTCGTCGCCGGCCGGCCCGTCGGCGTCGGCCTGCAACCGGCGCAGCAGGTAGACCTCCTTGGAGGTTTCCCCCTTGCGCAGCAGCTGGTCGAGCGGCTCCACCGAGCGGGTCTCCAGCGGCGCGAAGCCGTACAGCTCGAACGTGGCGCGGATCCGGTCGAGCACGAACTGCTCGATCATCCGCTGGGCCGGCGTCCACTCGGGGAAGCCGGAGATGGGCGTGGGCTTGCTCATGACGTACTCCTTGGAAACCCGCGCGGGGCGCGGGTGCGGTCTAGAGGCCTCGGGTGGGCGCGGCCGGGCGCGCGGACCCCGCCACCTCGACGAGGTAGGGGTTGGTCGCGCGCTCGCGGCCGATGGTGGTCGCGGGACCGTGGCCGGGCAGGACGACGGTGTCGTCGGCCAGCGGGAGGACCTTCTCCCGGAGGCTGGCCAGCATGCGGGGCATGCTGCCGCCCGGCAGGTCGGTGCGCCCGATCGAGCCGGCGAAGAGCACGTCACCGGAGAGGCAGATCTCGTCGGCCTCCCAGGACGAGCCGGCGCCGGGCATCCGGAACAGCACCGACCCGCCGGTATGGCCGGGGGCGTGGTCGACGGTGATCTCCAACCCGGCCAGCGACAGGGTCGCGCCGTCGGTCAGCTCGGCCACGTCGTCGGGCTCGGCGTAGGGCAGGCGACCGCCGAAGAGCGCGGTGAGGTCCATCGAGAGCGCCTTGGACGGGTCGGCCAGCAGCTCCCGGTCCTCCGGGTGGACGTAGGCGGCGATGCCGCGCGCCCCGCAGACCGGCGCGACCGAGAACGTGTGGTCCAGGTGCCCGTGGGTGAGCAGCACGGCGGCCGGGTGCAGGCGGTGCTCGGCGAGCACCTCGTCGAGCCGGTCGAGCACCCCGATGCCGGGGTCGACCACCACGCACTGCTCCCCCGGAGCGGTCGCCACCACATAGCAGTTGGTGCCGAAGGCGTCCGCGGGAAAGCCGGCCACGAGCACGTCCGTCCCCTTTCCGTCCGGTCGTCGTCCTCGCCCAGCAGCCTAGTCGCACCGGCGAGCGGGTTTCGCCCGCCACCGGACCCGCCTGCCCCAACAGTCCCAGTGACACCTTCCGATAAACGCAGGCGGGACCTCGTACACCACATACACAGTCGGTACCCGTACACTCTGGCGGGCGTGTGGCGTGGCGCACCCCGACCGGGACGGCGGGCGACGTCGGCGACGCCGGCGGCGATCAGGCAGAGGAAGGGGAGCACCGGTGGCTTCCAGCAGGGACCGGCAGCGCAAACTGGCGCGGGCCAAGCTCGACCGGCAGCTCGCCCGGCGGGCCGCGGCCGCGAAGCGCCGCCGGCAGATCCAGGCCGGCGTCGGCGCCGCGGTGGTGCTCGCGCTGATCGTGGCCGGCTCGGCCTGGGCGCTCGGCGCGTTCGACTCCGATCCGGAGAAGCCGACCGCCGCGGACGTCTGCCTCTGGACCCCGCAGGACGGCGCGGCGAACACCAACCTCAAGGACGTCGGCACGCCCGCCACCAAGGACCTGCCCACCGAGGGCACGCGGTCGATGACGATCACCACGAACCAGGGTGGGCCGATCACGGTCGGCCTGGACCTGGCCGACGCCCCGTGCGGCGCGGCGAGCCTCGCCCACCTGGCCAGCCGGTCGTTCTACGACGACACCAAGTGCCACGAGATCACCACCGAGGGCGCGCTGCGCTGCGGCGACCCGAGCGGCACCGGGATCGGCGGGCCGACCTACTCGTTCTACAACGAGAACGTCCCCTCCGCGCCGGAGCCCAGCCCGTCGGCCTCGCCGGCGCCGGGGCAGCCGCCGGCGTACCCGAAGGGCACGGTCGCCATGATCGGCAACCCGCCCGGCACCAACGGCAGCCAGTTCCTGATCTTCTTCAAGGACTTCAACCCGGCCAAGCCGGACTACAGCGTGGTCGGCAGGGTCACCGGCGGCCTCGACGTGGTGGAGAAGATCGGCGCGCTCCCGACCGTGGACAATGGCAGCGGCGCCAAGGTCAAGCCGAAGACGGACGTGGTGATCCAGAGCCTCACCGTCGGCGAGCCGAACGCCGCGCCGGCCGCGTCCAGCGCGCCGGCGAGCAGCCCCAGCGCCGGTTGAGTCGACGCTGACCCACCCAGGACTCGACGGCGCGCGGCGCCGTCCCCCGATACCCAGCAGGTGAGGAGAGACCGTGACGTCCACGAGAGACCGCCAGCGCGCGGCGGCGCGGGCCCGGCTCGAACGGGAGATGGCCGAGCGGGCCGGCAAGGCCCGCAAGCGCCGGCAGACGCAGGCGATCGTCGGCGCCGCGGCCGTACTGGTGCTCGTCGTGGCCGGCACCGTCTGGCTCGCCACCTCGCTCGGCGACGATGACGACGACAAGCAGGGCGGCACCGCCGCCGGCTTCGTCCAGTGCGCCTACACCGAGGTGCCGAAGGAGGGCCGGCCGGCGCAGATCAAGGACGTCGGGCTGCCGCCGGCGGAGCAGGCGGCCAAGGGCAGCCAGACGATGACGATCGACACGAACCTGGGCCCGATCACCGCCAAGCTGGACCGCACCAAGGTGCCCTGCACCGCGGGCAGCTTCACCCACCTGGCCAGCAAGGGCTTCTTCGACAACACCAAGTGCCACCGCCTGGTGACCCAGGGCATCCAGGTGCTCCAGTGCGGCGACCCCAGCGCGACCGGCAAGGGTTGGCGGGACACCGACGGCACCGGCGGGCCGGGCTACAACCTGGCCGAGGAGAACCTCCCCACCGACAAGCGCCCGCCGTACCCGGAGGGCGTGATCGCGATGGCCAACTCCGGCCAGCCGGGCAGCACCGGCAGCCAGTTCTTCATCGTGTATGGCGACTCGCAGCTCGATCCGAACTACACGGTGCTGGGCACGATCACCGGCGGGATGGACGTGGTGAAGCAGGTCGCGGCGGCCGGCGACGACGGCGCGTTCGCCCAGCAGGCCGGTGGCGGTCACCCGAAGAAGGAGATCGTGATGACCAAGGTGAGCCTGAGCCCGATCCAGGGCTGAGCACCCGCGCGACGACGAAGCGCCCGCCGGCTGGGATCAGCCGGCGGGCGCTTCCGCGTGCGGGGTGGGCGGCTCAGGCCCCCGAGGTGACCCGGTACGCGTCGAAGACGCCGTCGACCTTGCGCACCGCGGCGAGCAGGTGCCCGAGGTGCTTCGGGTCGGCCATCTCGAAGCTGAACCGGCTGACCGCCACCCGGTCCCGGGTGGTGGTGACGGTGGCGGAGAGGATGTTCACCCGCTCCTCGGAGAGCACCCGGGTGACGTCGGCCAGCAGCTTGTGCCGGTCCAGCGCCTCCACCTGGATGGCGACCAGGAACGTGGAGGCGGAGGTGAGCTTCCAGCTCACCTCGACCACCCGCTCGGGCTGGGCGCGCAGGTCCTCGGCGTTGGCGCAGTCGTCGCGGTGCACGCTGACCCCGCCGGAGCGGGTGACGAAGCCGAACACGGAGTCCGGCGGCACCGGCGTGCAGCACCGGGCCAGCTTGATCCAGACGTCGCTGACGCCGCGGACCACCACGCCCGGGTCGGCGCTGCTCTGCCGGCTGCGCGGCGGCCGGGTGGCGACGGCGGTCTCGGCGATGTCCTCCGCCGCGCCCTCCTCGCCGCCGTAGGAGGCCATCAGCTTCTGCACCACCGACTGCGCGGAGACCTGGCTGTCGCCGACCGCCGCGTAGAGCGAGGCCACGTCGGCCAGGTGTAGGTCCCGGGCGATCGCCATCAACGCGTCCGAGGTGAGCATCCGCTGCAACGGCATGCCCTGCTTGCGCATCGCCTTGACGATCGCGTCCTTGCCGGCCTCGATCGCCTCCTCGCGCCGCTCCTTGTTGAAGTACTGGCGGATCTTGGTGCGGGCGCGCGGGCTCTTGACGAAGCCCAGCCAGTCCTGCGTCGGGCCGGCAGTGTCGGACTTCGACGTGAAGATCTCGATCACGTCGCCGTTGGACAGCGTCGATTCGAGGGGCACCAGCTTGCCGTTGACCCGCGCCCCGATGCACTTGTGCCCGACCTCGGTGTGCACCGCGTACGCGAAGTCGACGGGCGTCGACCCGGTCGGCAGCGGGATGACGTCACCCTTGGGGGTGAAGACGTACACCTCCTGGCTGGACAGGTCGAAGCGCAGCGCGTCCAGGAACTCGCTCGGGTCGGCGGCCTCGCGCTGCCAGTCCAGCAGCTGCCGCAGCCAGGTCATCTCGTCAATGTGCGCCGGCGGGCCCACCACCGGGGTGCCCTTGTGCTCCTTGTACTTCCAGTGCGCGGCGATGCCGAACTCCGCGGTGCGGTGCATCGCGTACGTGCGGATCTGCATCTCCACCGGCTTGCCGGTGGGCCCGATGACCGTCGTGTGCAACGACTGGTACATGTTGAACTTGGGCATGGCGATGTAGTCCTTGAACCGGCCCGGCACCGGCTGCCAGTTGGCGTGGATGACCCCCAGCGCCGCGTAGCAGTCCCGCACCGTGTCGACCAGGATCCGCACACCCACCAGGTCGTAGATGTCGTTGAAGTCGCGCCCCCGCACGATCATCTTCTGGTAGATCGAGTAGAGGTGCTTCGGCCGACCGGTGGTCTCCGCCTTGATCTTGGCGGCCTTCAGGTCGGTCGACACCTTCTGGGTCACCTGGCGCAGCAGCGCCTCGCGCTGCGGCTGGTGCTCCCCGATCAGCCGGTTGATCTCCTCGAACCGCTTCGGGAACAGCGTGCCGAAGGCCAGATCCTCCAGCTCCCACTTGATCGTGTTCATACCGAGGCGGTGCGCCAGCGGGGCGAGGATCTCCAGCGTCTCCTTGGCCTTCTGCTCCTGCTTGGGGCGGGGCAGGAAGGTCAGCGTCCGCATGTTGTGCAGCCGGTCGGCCAGCTTGATCACCAGGACCCGAGGGTCCTTCGCCATGGCCACGACCATCTTGCGGATCGTCTCCGCCTTGGCCGCGTCGCCCAGCTTGACCTTGTCGAGCTTGGTGACGCCGTCGACCAGCAGCGCGACCTCACCGCCGAAGTCGGCCCGCATCGCGTCGAGCGTGTATTCGGTGTCCTCGATCGTGTCGTGCAGCAGCGCCGCGACCAGCGTCGTGGTGTCCATGCCCAGGTTGGCCAGGATGGTCGCCACGGCGAGCGGGTGGGTGATGTACGGGTCGCCGGACTTGCGGTACTGACCCGAGTGCCAGCGCGCGGCCGTGTCGAAGGCGCGCTGCAGCAGCCGGGCGTCGGCCTTGGGGTGGGCGTCCCGGTGGGTGGAGATCAGCGGCTCCAGCACCTCGCTGACCTGCGAGGTCTGCCAGGGCGCGTTGAACCGGGCCAGCCGGGCGCGTACCCGACGGCCGGTCGGCGCGTTGGAGAGGGCGAACCCGCCACTGGTCGAGGGGTCGTCGGTCGGGAACGGCACCACGACCGCGCCGCCGTCGGCCGTCGCGTCGGGCACGCCCCCGGTGGCACCGGTCGCCCGGGCCGGAGGATTGCCGCTGCGCTCGGTCACCGAGCCGTCCGCGTCGCCTGTCGGGTGCACCGTGCCCTCCACCGGAGGGACGACATCGTGGGACACCGGCCTCCTCACCGCTCGCCGGGGATGCGTCGGCCGTGCGGCCGACGTCTGGTTCAACCGACCCGGGGGTCGGTGTTGTTCCGCGCCGGTCACCGGGGCCGGGCCCCGGCGGCTCGCCGCCCCGGACGGTCGCCCGCCCGGTCAGGCAAAGGGCAATGCTACCCGTACGCAGGGTACGCCGCCGCTCCGCCGGACGGTCCGAGCCGGTCGCGCCGACCGGCCGGCGGGTCAAACGGTCAGCAGGGCATGGACCGGACGCGGGGCGAGCCGTTCGCGGCCCTTGAGGAAGCCCAGCTCCAGCAGGACGGTGAAACCGGAGACCGTGCCGCCGGCCCGCTCCACCAGGTCGAGGGTGGCCTCGGCGGTCCCGCCGGTGGCCAGCACGTCGTCGAGCACCAGCACCCGGTGCCCGGCGGTGAACGCGTCCTGGTGCACCTCCAGCGTCGCCTCGCCGTACTCCAGCGCGTAGGAGGCGGAGTGGGTCGCGCGGGGCAGCTTGCCGGCCTTGCGCACCGGCACCACACCGACCCCGGTGGCGTACGCGACGGCCGCCGCCAGCACGAACCCGCGCGCCTCGATCCCGGCGACGGTGTCGAACGAGTCCGGCCCGTGGTAGGCGATGATCCCGTCGATCACCTCGCGGAACGCGACACCGTCGGCGAAGAGCGGCATCAGGTCCTTGAACATGACCCCCGGCTTGGGGAAGTCCGGCACGTCGAGCAGCCGGCTCGCGACCAGCTGGGCGACCTCCGGGCCGCTGTCTCCCCGTACGCCGGCGGTGTGGGTCTCCGTCACGGTGCGTCCCATGTCCTCTCGAAACGACGAACGGCGTCCGTCATGCCGTGACACCAGCATGACGGACGCCGTCCGGTCGATTCCGTCCGGGTCAGCGGCGCTTCGCGCCGCCGGGCCGGTTGCCCCCGCCGCCGGCGGGGCGACCGCCCCGGGCGCCGCTGGGACGCTTGCCGGCCGGCCGGGCGCCGACCTTGGGCGCGGCGCCGGCCAGCGCTGCCGCCTCCGGGTCGATCGGCTCGTCGCCGACCGGCGCGGCGCGCGGCGCACCCTTCGGGGTGATCTCGCCGCGGGCGAGCGCCCCCCGGCGGGCGAGCACCCGCTTGTTGTGGGCGCTGATCCGCGGGTCCTGGTTCTTCAGCAGCACCAGCAGCGGGGTGGCCAGCAGGATCGAGGTCAGGAACGCCACCGCCATACCGACGAAGAGCACCAGACCGAGGTCCTTCAGCGTGCCCGCGCCGAGCAGGCCGGCGCCGATGAAGAGCAGGCCGCCGACCGGCAGCAGCGCGACCACCGAGGTGTTCAGCGAGCGCATGAGGCTCTGGTTGAGCGCCAGGTTGGACGCCTCGCCGTAGGTGAGGTTGTTGTTCGCGGTGATGCCCCGCGTGTTCTCCTGCACCTTGTCGAAGACCACCACCACGTCGTAGAGCGCGAAGCCCAGGATGGTGAGGAAGCCGATGATCGTCGACGGGGTGACCTCGAAGCCGACCAGCGAGTAGATGCCGGCGGTGAGGACCAGGTTGGTCAGCAGCGAGGCGATCGCGGCGACCGCCATCCGCCACTCGAAGCGCAGCACCAGGTAGACCGACACCACCGCGATGAAGATGAGCAGACCGAGCAGCGCGCGCGAGGTGACCTGGCTGCCCCAGGCCTCGGAGACCTGGTTGCCGCTGATCTGGTCGGCCTGGATGCCGAACCTCTCGGCCATCGCGGTCTTGGCCGCGTTGGCCTGCTCCGCGGTGAGCTGCCCGGAACGCATCTCGTAGAACTCGCCGCTGGTGCCGCCGACCTTCTGCGCGCTGACCACCTCGACGCCGGGCGCCTCGTCGGCCAGCACCTCGTCGACGGTCCGCTCGGCCTGGTCCAGCGTGCCGACGCTGGCCGGCACCTGGAACGAGTTGCCGCCGGCGAACTCGATGCCGAGCTTGAAGCCGCTGATCGCGAAGCTCAGGATCGCGATGAGCACCAGCACGCCGGCCACGCCGAACCACAGCTTGCGCCGGCCGACGATGTTGAGATCGGCCTCGCCACGGTAGAGCCGGGCGGCCAGACCACTCTTAGCCATCTCAGGCCTCCTTGACACGCGGGTTGCGGGCGGTGCCCGACTCGGCCGACCGGGCCGGCAGCGCCCGACCCAGACCGCTGACCCGCGGGGACAGGAACGCCCGGGTGCGGGCGAACATCGTCATGATCGGGTGGCGGAAGAGGAACACGACGACCAGGTCCAGCACGGTCGCGAGGCCGAGCGCGAAGGCGAAGCCCTTCACCGCGCCGACCGACACGATGTAGAGCACCACTGCCGACATCAGCGTGATGGCGTTCGCCGAGATGATCGTCCGGCGGGCCCGGATCCAGGCCCGCGGCACCGCGCTGCGTGGGCTGCGCCCCTCCCGGATCTCGTCCTTGAGCCGTTCGAAGTAGATGACGAACGAGTCCGCCGCCACACCGAGCGAGACGATCATGCCGGCGATGCCGGCGAGCGTCAGCGTGAAGCCGATCGACCGGCCGAGCACCACCAGCGCGCCGAAGACCAGCAGCGCGGAGAGCACCAGGCTGAGGAAGATCACCGAGCCCAGCAGGCGGTAGTAGAAGAACGAGTAGATGATGACCAGCAGCATGCCGATGCCGGCCGCCAGCAGACCCGCCTGGAGGTGGCTGTCGCCCAGCGTCGCGGTCACGTTCTGCTGCTCCTGCTGCTCGAACGTCACCGGCAGCGCGCCGTAGCGGAGCTGGCTGGCCAGCGCGTTCGCCGACTTGTTGTCGAAGCTGCCGGTGATCTGCGAGTCACCGGTCAGCACGCCCTGGATCTCGGGCGACGACACGATCTCGTTGTCCAGCACCACGGCGACCCGGCACTTGCCGTCCTGGCCGAGCGCGGTCTGGTCGCAGGCCTGGCCCTCGTTGGTGAACGCCTCGCGGGTCAGCGCGGTCCACTTCTCCTGGCCCTTGCCGGTGAAGTTGAGGCTGACCACCCACTGGCTGGTCTGGTCGAGCACAGCGTTCGCGTCGTCGACGTCGGTGCCCAGCACCTTGGCCTTGTCGAGCAGGTACTTCGCGCCGGCCTCACAGGCCACCGCCTGCTGGTTCTCGTCCTTGATCGACGCGGCGGGCCGCTTGTCCAGCTGGGCGCAGGTGATCGAGGGGACGTTGAACTGCATGTCCACCGGCAGCACCGCGATCTCCTGCGGGGAGAGCGTGCCGAACGGCTTGAGCTTGTCGGCCAGCGACGGGTCGGTCGCGAGGTCGGCCGGGGCCTTCAGGCCGGAGGCGGCGCCCCAGGCGGCCGCGCCAACCTTCTGCTCGACGGCCTTGCGCTGCTGCTCGACGCTCTGCGGCACCGGGGCGGCACTGGCGCTCGGGCTCGGCGCGGCGGCGCTCGGCGATGCCGAGGGGGTCGGCGTGGCGCTGGCGCTCGGCGCCGGGGCCATGCCGCCCTGCCCGCCGGCGCTCGGCGAGGCGGTCGCCTTGGCGCTCGTGCCCGCCTTCGGCGAGGCGCTGCCGGACGGCTTCGCCGACGCGCTGCCCGACGGCTTGGGGCTGGCGCTGCCGGACGGGGCCGGGCTGGCGCTCGGGCTCGGCGGCGGGGCAAGGGCCGCACCGCTGCCGTCGGTGGCCTTGAGCACCTTGCGGAAGCGCAGCTCGGCCGCGCTGCCGACGTCGGTCAGGTCACGGTTCTGGCCGGGCAGGGAGATGACGATGTTGCGGTTGCCCTCGGTGACCACCTCGGCCTCGGCCACGCCGTAGGCGTTGACCCGGCTCTCGATGATCTGGCGGGCCTCCTCGAGGTTGCCGGCGGTCGGCGGCTTGCCGTCGACCGTGTTGGTGGCCTCGAGCGTCAGCCGGGTGCCGCCGATGAGGTCCAGGCCGAGCCGGGGCTCCAGCCGGTCCTTCCAGCCACCGCTGGCGCCGCCCGAGAAGAACACCAAAAGATAGAGGACGACGAAGATGAACCCGAGCACGGCGAGCTGCCGTCCGGGGCGCATCTGTCCCTGAGGTGGTGCCACGGCTGTCCTGTCTCCCTGTACGGTCGCGCCGCTTCCGCGGCGGCGACATCTGTCGGGCCGGGGGTGTCCGCCCGACTGCTCCGGCTGGTCGGCCCCGGCGGACGGCACGCCGACCCGGACGCGACGCGGGGGCGCCGCGCGGGCCTGCCCGCGTGCCGGCGTCCGACGCCGACCCAACTATCCACTTGTGCGGGTGTCCCCGCTGCCCCGTCCGGGGCGGGCGGTCACTCCTTGACCGGCTCGGCTTCCTCGCTGATCGTCTCGGCCGCCGGCGCCTCGGCCCGCTTGATCACCCGGGCCACGGCCGGGCGGGCGTAGCGGGTCTGCACGCCGGGAGCGACCTCCAGCAGGACCGTGTCGTCCTCGACCACGGTGACCGTGCCGTGCAGGCCGCCGATGGTGACCACCTCGTCGCCCGGGGAGAGGGCGGACTGCATCTGCTCGGCCTCACGGCGGCGCTTCTGCTGCGGACGGATCATCATGAAGTACATGACGACGAAGAGCAGAGCGATCATGAGGATCGGCGTCAGACCGCCGGCTCCCCCGCCACTCGCTGCTGCGTAAAGCACGGTGTCGACCTTCCGGTTGGCCCCCGCCGGCCCCGGAGGGCACCGCAGCGGAGGCGGATTCTCACGTCCTGTACAGACCGCGGCGAAGTCTAGTCCCTGCTCCTGAGAACACCGAATGCGGCACAGATCACGTTCGGATCACGGCTGATCGGTCTGGACCGAGAACAGATCGGGCCCGGCCGGGGCGTCCGCACCAAATGTACCATTCGGGGGCGTACGCCCCAGATGATGCCAGGCAGCCGCCGTCGCGACCCGGCCCCGCGGGGTCCGGGCCAGCAGCCCGGCCCGGACCAGGAACGGCTCGCAGACCTCCTCGACCGTGTCCGGCTGCTCCCCCACGGCCACCGCCAGGGTGGAGAGCCCGACCGGGCCGCCCCGGAACGAGTCGACCAGCGCGGTGAGCACCGCCCGGTCCAGCCGGTCCAGGCCGAGCGCGTCCACGTCGTAGACGGTCAGCGCGGACCGCGCCGTCTCCACCGTCACCACACCGTCGGCCCGCACCTCGGCGTAGTCGCGCACCCGGCGCAGCAGCCGGTTGGCGATCCGGGGCGTGCCCCGGGACCGGCCGGCGATCTCGGCCGCGCCGTCGGTGGTGATCGGCACGCCGAGGATCCGGGCGGAACGGTGCAGCAGCGTCTCCAGGTCGGCCGGCGCGTAGAAGTCGAGGTGCGCGACGAAGCCGAACCGGTCCCGCATCGGGCCCGTCAGCAGACCCGAGCGGGTGGTGGCGCCGACCAGCGTGAACGGCTCCACGTCGAGCGGGATGGCGGTGGCGCCGGGGCCCTTGCCGACCACCACGTCGACCCGGAAGTCCTCCATGGCGCTGTAGAGCAGCTCCTCGGCCGGCTTGGCGATCCGGTGGATCTCGTCGATGAAGAGCACGTCGCCCTCGGCCAGGCTGGTCAGGATCGCGGCCAGGTCACCGGAGCGCTCGATGGCCGGCCCGCTGGTCACCCGGATGCCCGCACCCAGCTCCGCCGCGACGATGTTGGCCAGCGAGGTCTTCCCGAGGCCGGGCGGCCCCGACAGGAGAATGTGGTCCGGTGGGGAGCCGCGCCGCATCGCGCCCTGCAACAGCAGGTCGAGCTGGTCGCGCACCCGGTCCTGGGCGATGAACTCGGCGAGCCGCTTCGGCCGGACGCTGGCCTCGGCGTCCCGCTCGGCGTCGCTGACGTACGCCGAGACCAGGTTGTCGCCGGTCATCCGCGCGGGCCCGTCATCGGGTGCGGCCCAGCAGACGGATGGCCTGCTTGAGCAGGACCGGCACCGGCGGCGTCTCGCCGTCGACGGTCTCCGCCACCGCGGCCACCGCCTGGTCGGCCTGCGCGGCCGTCCAGCCGAGCCCGACCAGCGCCTGACGCACCTGCTCCGGCCAGGCGCCGACGGTCACCCCGGCCGCGCCGTCGGGGCCGACCGGCACCGGACCGACCCGGTCGCGCAGCTCCAGCACGAGCCGCTCGGCGCCCTTCTTGCCGATCCCGGGCACCCGGGTCAGCGCGGCGGTGTCGGCGTTGGCGATGGCCTTGCGGACCGCGTCCGGCGTGTGCACCGCGAGCACCGCCTGGGCCAGCCGGGGGCCCACGCCGCTGGCGGTCTGCAGCAACTCGAACAACTGCTTCGCGTCGTCGTCGGCGAAGCCGTAGAGGGTGAGCGAGTCCTCCCGGACCACCAGGCTGGTGGCCAGCCGGGCCGGCTGGCCGACCCGCAGGTCGGCGAGCGTACCGGGGGCGCACTGCACGGCCAGGCCGATGCCGCCCACCTCCACCACCGCGTGGTCCGGACCGGTGGCGGTCACCGTGCCGCGAACGCTGGCGATCATCGTGCCCCTCCTCGTCGGGCCCGCTGGGCGGCGGCGGCCAGCTTGGACCGGGTGCCACCGCGCCAGACGTGACAGATGGCCAGCGCCAGGGCGTCGGCGGCGTCGGCCGGGCGAGGCGGCTCGGCGAGCCGAAGCAGCCTCGTGACCATGGCCGTCATCTGCGCCTTGTCGGCCTGACCGGAACCGGTCACCGCCGCCTTCACCTCGCTCGGCGTGTAGGTGGTCACCGGCAGCCCGGCCCGGGCGCCGGCGAGCACCGCGATGCCGCTGGCCTGGGCGGTGCCCATCACCGTGCGCACGTTGTGCTGGCTGAACACGCGCTCCACCGCGACCGCGTCCGGCCGGTGCTCGGCGACCAGGTCGGTGAGCGACCGGTCCAGGTGCAGCAGGCGCAGCGGCAGGTCGTCCTCGGGGTCGGTGTAGACCACGTAGTAGGCGACCAGCGTGCACGGGCGACCGGGGACGCCCTCGACCACGCCGACCCCGCACCGGGTCAGCCCCGGGTCGACGCCGAGCACGCGCACGCCGCCTCCTCCCCGAGCCGTCAGCAGTACGTGTGTTCGACACACCCTACTGGTGTGCTCCGACGACCGGACGCCCGGACACGCCGGGTGCGATCGGAGCGCAACACACCACACACTGAAGCGGTCGAGTATGTGTCGCCGCCCCATGTGCCCGAGGCCACACGCCTCGTAACTTCTTGCGCCATGACGGCAGAACCCGTGGCGGTCCCCCACGTCGTACACGTCGACCTCTCCGGTCGCAACGCCCTGGTGACCGGTGGTGGCAGCGGCATCGGACGGGCCTGCGCCCTGCGCCTGGCGGCGGCCGGCGCCTCGGTGGTGGTGCTGGACCGCAACGTGGAGGCGGCGAAGGCGGTGGCGGCCGAGGCGGGCGGCCGGGCCGAGGGGGTCGACCTGGCCGACCCGGAGGCGGTGGACCGGCTCGACGTCGACGCCGACATCGTGGTGAACAACGCCGGCCTGCAGCACGTGGCGCCGGTGCAGGAGTTCCCGGTGGAGCGGTTCGAGTACATCCAGCGGGTGATGGTGGAGGCGCCGTTCCTGCTGATCCGCCGGGCGCTGCCCCGGATGTACGCCAACGGCTGGGGCCGGATCGTGAACATCTCCTCGGTGCACGGGCTGCGCGCGTCGCCGTACAAGGCGGCGTACGTGTCGGCGAAGCACGCGCTGGAGGGCCTGTCGAAGGTGGTGGCCCTGGAGGGCGCGGCGCACGGGGTGACGGCCAACTGCATCAACCCGGCGTACGTGCGGACCGCGCTGGTGGAGAGCCAGATCGCCGACCAGGCGGCCAGCCACGGCATCGGCGAGGACGAGGTGGTGGAGAAGATCATGCTGGCCCGGGCGGCGATCAAGCGGCTGATCGAGCCGGAGGAGGTGGCCGAGCTGGTGGCGTACCTGTGCGCGCCCCCCGCCGCGTTCCTCACCGGCGCGTCGATCGCCCTCGACGGGGGCTGGACGGCGAACTAGTGGCGCCGCGCACAATGTCGGTCATGTCGTCGCCGGTCGAGTTCCTGGAGCTGCTGGCGCGCGAGGCCGCCGCGGTCGAGTTCGAGGGCCCGCTGGTCGCCGCGCGCGCCGCCGGCCTGCCCGCCGACCGCCTGGCCGAGCTGGAGCAGGCGAAGGTGGTGGCGCTGCGGGTGCGGGCGCTGCTGGAGCGCCGCCGCCGGCGGGAGACCGAGCTGTCCGGCCTGTACGACACCGCCAACGACCTGGCCGGCCTGCGCGACCTGGACGACGTGCTGCGGGCGATCGTGCACCGGGCGCGGATCCTGCTCGGCACCGACGTGGCCTACATGACGCTCAACGACGACGAGCGCGGCGACACCTACATGCGGGTCACCGACGGGTCGATCTCGGCCCGCTTCCAGCGGCTGCGGCTGGAGATGGGCGACGGACTGGGCGGGCTGGTGGCGCAGACCGGCACCCCGTACGCCACCGCGAACTACCCGGAGGACGAGCGGTTCCGGCACACCGGGGAGATCGACGGCGGGGTGGGCGAGGAGGGCCTCGTGGCCATCCTCGGCGTGCCGCTGCGGCTCGGTTCGAGCGTGATCGGCGTGCTCTACGCGGCCAACCGCTCGGCCCGGCCGTTCGCCCGGGAGGAGGTGTCGCTGCTGGTCTCCCTGGCCGCGCACGCGGCGGTGGCGATCGACACCGCCCGGCTGCTGGCCGAGACCCGCGCGGCGCTGGAGGAGCTGTCGGCGGCGAACGGCACGATCCAGGCGCACAGCACGTCGGTGGAGCGCGCCGCGGCCGCGCACGACCGGATGACCGCGTTGGTCGTGCGGGGCGGCGGGATGGAGGACGTGGCCGCGGCGGTCACCGAGGTGCTCGGCGGGGCGCTGCTGGCGCTGGACGCGGAGGGCCGGCGGCTGGCCCGGGTCGGCGAGATCTCCGAGCCGGACCGGGCGGACATCGTGGAGGCGGTGGCCGCGTCGCGGACCGAGGGGCGCAGCGTGCGGCGCGGCCCGCTCTGGTACGCCGCGGTGGTGGCCGGCGCGGAGAACCTGGGCGCGCTGGTGCTGCGCCCGGACGACGAGCTGGTCGACGCCGACCAGCGGATCCTGGAGCGGGCGGCGCTGGTGACCGCGTTGCTGCTGCTGTTCCGCCGCACGGTGGCCGAGGCGGAGGGTCGGGTCCGGGGTGAGCTGCTCGACGACCTGATCGCCCGGCCGTTGCGGGACACAGACGCGTTGCGCAGCCGGGCCCGCCGGATCGGGGTCGACCTCGACGCGCCGCACGTGCTGGTGGCGGTCGGCGACGACGCGTTCGCCGAGACCGGCTCGGCCCGGCAGCGGGTGCTGTCGTGGGCCACCACGTACGCGTCGACCCGGGGTGGGCTGGCCGCGGCGCGCGACGGCCGGGTGGTGCTGATGCTGCCCGGCCAGGACGCCGGCGGGGCGGCCCGCGCGGTGGCCCGGGACCTGTCCCGGGTGACCGGCCGCCCGGTGACCGCCGGGGCGAGCGGGCCGTCGACCGGTCCGGCGTCGCTGGCGGTCACGTTCGCCGAGGCGGAGCGCTGCCTGACCGCGCTCGGTGCGCTGGGCCGGGCCGGGCAGGGGGCGAGCACCGCGGAGCTGGGTTTCGTCGGGCTGCTGCTGGGCGCGGTCGGCGACTCCGGCGACCGGGACGTGACCCGGTTCCTCACCGCGACGGTGGGGCCGGTGGTCGACTACGACGCCCGGCGCGGCACCGCGCTGGTGAAGACGCTGGAGGCGTACTTCGGGGTGGGCGGCAGCCTGGCCCGGGCGGCCGAGCAGCTGCACGTGCACGTGAACACGGTGACCCAGCGGCTGGAGCGGGTCGGGCAGTTGCTGGGCGCCGACTGGCAGCGCCCGGAGCGGGCGCTGGAGGTGCAGCTCGCGTTGCGGCTGCACCGGTTGCGCACCCCGGCCGGCTGAGCCGGCCGGGTCAGCGGGGGCGCAGGCCGTCCAGGACCGCGTCGACGATCCGCTCGGGCAGGATCCGCTCGTCCCGGTCGGGGTGCCAGTGCAGCATCCGCTGGGTCAGCATCGGCGCGGTGAGCAGCGCCATGGCGAGCTCGACGTCGAGGTCGGCGCGCAGATCCCCGTTGTCCACGGCGCGCAGCAGCACCTCGCGCATGGCCTGGCGCCGGGGCTCGATGATCGCCTCGTAGGCCTGGCGGTGCGCGGAACTGCGGCTCACCTCGGGCACCAGACACGGCATGATCTTGCGGACCCGGGGGTCGACGTGCTGGCCCACGGCGCCGACCAGCAGGACCAGGTCGTCGCGGACCGAGCGGCCGCCGGTGCGGGGCGGGGCGCCCTTGAGCCGGCCCAGCGCGTCGAGCAGCAGCGCCTCCTTGCCCGGCCAGCGACGGTAGATGGTGGCCTTGCCGACGCCGGCGCGGGCCGCGATCGCCTCGATGGAGAGCGCCTCGACGGTGCTGCCCTCGGCCAGCAGGTCGAGGGTGGCCTCCACGATCGCCTCGTCCGCGCGGGTGCTCCGCGGTCGCCCGGGCGACCGCGGAGCATCCGCCGTGGAAGTCATGTCAGACATTGTCCACGAACCTACGCGGTCCCGGCCAACTCCCGCTCCGTGGCCGGAGCGGCGTCGGGGGCGACGACCGGCCGGCCCGGCATCCACCGCAGCACGATCACCATGCCGAGCGCCGCCACCAGCGCGGAGACGCCGGCCGCCCAGTGCATGGCCGAGACGAACGAGTCGTTGGCCGCGTCGATCAGTCGCGGCGCGGCCGGGCCGAGCCGGTCGGCGACCGCGTACGCCCCGGAGACCGACTCGCGGGCCGCGTCGCGGACCGGGGCGGGCAGGGCGGCGACCGCCGGGGCGACCTGGTCCCGGTAGACCGCGGAGAGCACCGAGCCGAGCACCGCCACGCCGAGCGCGCCGGCGACCTGGCGGATGGTGTTGCTGACCGCCGAGCCGACCCCGGCCTTCTCCCGGGGCAGCGCCGACATGATCGACTCGGTGGCCGGCGGCATGATGTTGGCCATGCCGGCGCCCTGGACGAAGCCCAGCGCCGAGAAGATCCAGATCGGCGTGTCCGCGTCGATGAAGACGAACGCGGCGAGCGCGATCGTGGTGAGCAGCAGCCCGACCGCGGCCACCGTCCGGCCGCCGTAGCGGCGGACCATGGCCGCGCTGCGCGGCGCGAAGATCAGCTGCGCGGCCGCGAACGGCAGGAACAGCAGGCCGCTCTCCAGCGGGCTGTAGCCGCGCACCAGCTGAAGGTAGAACGCGCCGAAGAACATCACGCCCATGGCGGCGAAGAAGACCAGGCCGACCAGGGCCACCGGGGCGGCGAACCGGGGCACCCGGAACAGCCGCACGTCCAGCGACGGGTGGTCGCTGCGCAGCTCATGGGCCACGAACCAGCCGAGCACCGCCAGGCCGCCGACGATCGCGACCCAGACCTGCGGCCGGCCGAAGCCGTGCTCGCCGCCGTCGATGATGCCGTAGGTGAGGGCGACCAGGCCGACCACGGACAGCAGGACGCCGAGCAGGTCGACCCGGCCGGGCGAGGGATCGCGGGACTCGGGGACCAGCACCGCGACCAGCACCACGCCGAGCACCACCACCGGCACGTTGATCAGGAAGACCGAGCCCCACCAGTAGCGCTCCAGGAGCGCGCCGCCGAGCACCGGGCCGATCGCCACGGCGAGGCCGACCGCGCCGGCCCAGACCCCGATCGCCTTGGCCCGCTCGCGGGGGTCGAACACGTTGGAGATGATCGAGAGCGTCACCGGCATGATCGCCGCGCCGCCGACCCCCATCAGCGCCCGGGCGGCGATCAGCTGCGCCGGGTCCTGCGCGTACGCCGACAGCAGCGAGGCGAGCCCGAACAGCGCCAGCCCGAAGATGAGGAAGCGGCGGCGGCCGAGCCGGTCGCCGAGCACGCCGAAGGTGAACAGCAGGCCGGCGAAGACGAGCGTGTAGGAGTTGATCGCCCATTCCAGCTCGCCCTGGCTGGCGCCGAGGCCGTGCACCGGGTCGGCGAGGGTGCGCAGCGCGACGTTGAGGATCGTGTTGTCGAGGACGACCACGAGGAGGCTGATCACCAGCACCCCGAGGATCGCCCACCTCCTCGGGTGTCCGGTGTTCTCGTGCGGTTCCATTCGGGTTCTCCCCCCGGCTCACCCGCGTCGGAATACGATACGGGGCAGACTCGTAACGCAGCCGAGCGTAGGTGAGCGGGTTTCGATACGGAACCGGTTCGTATCGAATGTGCGCCAGGTCACGGTCAGGCGGGCGGGCCGGCGGCCAGCGCCAGCCGGAGCACCGCGTCGCGTACCGGCAGCAGGCGTCGGGCCTGGGCGAGCCGGCCCGCCCACCGCGCGCCGGCCGCGATCCGCTGGGTGGGCCGCCGGCGGCGCCGGTCGTACGCCCGCAGCCCGGCCGGCAGGTCGCCGGCGGCGCGGAGGCAGTCGGCCAGCGCCACCGCGTCGATCAGCGCCTGGCAGGCGCCCTGCCCGAGGTCCGGCGTCATGGCGTGCGCGGCGTCGCCCAGCAGCGCCGTCCGGTCGCCCACGTAGGACGGCAACGGGGTCAGGTCGCGGATCTCGTGCCGGAGGATCCCGTCGGGCGTGAGGGCGTCGAGCACCTGCGGCACCGGCCGGTGCCAGTCACCGAAGAGCCGACGCAACTCGGCCCGGTCGTCCGTCGGCGCGGGATGACCCTCGGGCAGGCTCACCGCGGCGTACCAGTTGGTGCGCCCCGGGCCCGCTGGCGTGAGCCCGAACTTGCGCCCCCTCCCCCAGGTCTCGCCGCCCTCGGGCACCTCCGTGTCGACCACGCCCCGCCAGGCCACCGCGCCGGCGTGGCGCAGCGGGTAGCGGTCGCCGTGCAGGGCGACGCGGACCACGCTGTTGATCCCGTCCGCGCCGACCACGAGGTCGTACGCGTCGAGCAGGGCGCGCGGGTCGGTGACCGGGGCGGCGAGGCGCAGCACCGGCCCCGGTAGCGCGGCGGCGAGCACCGCGAGCAGCACCGGCCGGGTGACCAGGTGCACCGGCTCGCCGTGCCGGCGCTCCAGCCGGTCGACGTCGATGGTGGCGATGCGACTGCCGTCCGGCCGCCGGATCGTCCCGCCGACCTGCCGGCGGCCGCGGCGGCGCACCTCGTCGCCCACGCCGAGCGTGTCCAGCGCGCGCATCGCCCCGGGCCAGATGCCGAGCCCGGTGCCGGTCTCCGGCAGCCCGGCGGAGCGCTCCAGAACCGTCACCTCCCAGCCGGCGGCGCGCAGCCCGACGCCCGCCGCGAGCCCACCCACGCCGCCACCGACCACCACCGCCCGACCGTCCATGCCGGCCACCGTACTACAGATGTAGTCATTTCCACTACGCCTGTAGTCTGACCCGGTGACCGATCGCCGGCAGCTTCTGCTCGACGCCGCCATCCGGGTGCTCGGCACCCGGGGGCCGCGGCAGCTCACCCACCGGGCGGTGGACGCGGAGGCGGGACTGCCCGAGGGTTCCGCGTCCAACCGGTTCCGCACCCGGGAAGCGCTGGTCGACGGCGTCTTCGAGCGACTGGTCGAGGTGGAGACGCAGACCTGGCAGCGACTCGCCGCGGATCTGCCGCCCGGCGACGTCAACGGGTTCACCCGCGTGCTCGGCCGGCTGGTCCGGCGGTTCACCGACGAGGAGCGGGTGGTCACACTGGCCCGGTACGCGCTGTTCGTGGAGGCGGCCGTGCGGCCCGAGCTGCGCCCCGCCATCGAGGCCGGGCGGGCGCGGCTGGCCGGGTGGGGGGTGCCGCTGCTCGCCGCGCTCGGCTCGACCGACCCGCCCGCCCACTTCCGGGCGCTGCTCGCGCTCGTCGACGGGCTCCTCGGCAACCAACTCGCCGCCCCCGACGACGACTTCGACCCGGAGTCCGCCGTCGCCGCCCTCCTGCGCGGCTTCCGGGTCGGCTGACCGGCCGCCGCCCGCGGCGCGCGAGCCGCGCGGGACGGATACCGCCTACCGCGCCTCGTCCCGCTGCCGGGCGGCGTCGCGACACGCGGCGAGCGCGTCCGACAGGCTGGTCAGATGCCCGGCCGGCGTGGCCGGCGGCGTGATCCAGCCCGGCCCGGCCCCGTGCACCCGCACCGACGGGAACTCCCGCGCGAACCGGACCGCGCGGTACGCCCGCCCGGTCATCGGTGTCTGCGACCACACCACCACGGTGTGCGGGCGGGTCCGACGCACCGCGCTGGCCAGCGCCGGCCAGGGCAGCGCGGCACCGAGCAGCAGGCTGCCCAGACCGGCCTCGCGCAGCGCCGCGGCGAGCGCGTGCAGACCGAGGCAGTGCAACTCCTGTTCCGCCCCGGCGAGCAGGATGCCGCCGGCCGGGGGTGGTGTCCCCGGCCCGCGCAGCAGCACGTCCAGTCCGGACCGCAGGCCCTCCGAGAAGGCGTGTTCCACGGCCACCTCGGCGGCGCTGCGGCCGGGCAGCGCGGCCAGCATCGGCGCGCAGACACCCTCCCACACCGGCGCCACCCCCCACCGGCCCGCGGCCTCGACGACCAGCGCGGCGACCCGGTTGCCGTCCAGGTCCTCCGCCGCCAGCGTGAGGTGCTTGCGGGCGGTCTCGACGACATCGGCCGGGATCGGATCGGTCACCACCGGACGCACCCCTCGGTAGACGGTCACTACCGAGGGGTTCGTCGGAAGGGGGCGGCCTGGATGCGCCCGGCGCCGACCGGTCCGCACCGGGGCGCGGTGTCCACGCCGCGCCGGTGGGGCGGCTCACACCGGCGTGCGCTCCGGTCGGACCGGCCGAGCCCCGGCCGTCACGGCTCGATCACCAGGCGGGCGATCAGCCCGTCCCGGAGCGTGAACCGGAAGTGCAGGTCGGCGACGCCGCCGGGGAAGTCGCCCTCCAGGTGGTGGACCGCGTCGTAGTTCCGGTCGTCGACCCGGGCCGCCGCGACCAGCTCCGAGGTGTACGTGTACTCGCTCGACGAGTGGGACAGCCAGTCCCGGATCTGCTCGGGTCCCCGGTGGGTCCGGCCCTCGTCGGTCACCGACGCGTCGGGGGTGAAGCGTGCCACCGCCGCGTCGGCGTCCCGGGCCTGGTGCGCGACGAGGTACTGCGTGATCGTTTCGGGCAGTTCGTCCGGCGAGATCCGGCTCGCCCGGCTCCAGTCGATTGCGTCCATGTGCCCACCGTGAGGTCTCTCGGCGGGAGAGGGTCAAGTCGTCGACTCTCCCGCGTGGGGAAGGTGCAGAGTGAGGGCATGCGCAAGGGCATGACGATCGGGGAGTTCGCGACGGTCACCCACCTGAGCGTGCGGACGTTGCGTCGCTACCACGAGGCCGGGCTGCTGGAGCCGGAGACCGTGGACCCCTTCACCGGCTACCGCTACTACTCTACGAACCAGGTACCGCCCGCGCAGGTGATCCACCGACTACGCGAGCTGGACGTGCCACTGGCCGAGGTCAAGGCGATCCTCGCCACCGACGACCCCGCCCGGCGCACCGACCTGATCGCCGGGCACCTGCGTCGCCTGGAGGAGACGCTGGACCGCACCCGGGGGGCCGTCACCGCCCTGCGTCGGCTGCTGCGCCCCGACGACCACGACCTGTCGGTCGAACTGCGCGCCGTCCCCCGGCTCACCGTCGCCGCGGTGCGCGCAGACGTCGAGTTGGCGCGGGCCGGCACCTGGTACGACGGCGCGATGGCGGAGCTGGACGCGGCGTACCCGGTGGGCGAGCGCACCGGACCACCGGGCGGCCAGTACGCCAACGAGCTGTTCACCGACGGCGCCGGCGCCGTGACCGTCTACCGGCCGGTCCGTCGTCCCCGCCCGGCCGGGCGGATCGAGGTCGTCGACCTGCCGGCGGCCGAGTTCGCCGTCGCCGTGCACTCCGGCCCGCACGACGACATCGACGTCACCTACGGACGGCTCGGCGCCTGGGTGGTCGCCCACGCGCTGGTCGTCGACGGGCCGATCCGCGAGACCTACCTCGTCGGGCCGCGCGACACCGACGTCCCCACCGACTGGCGTACCGAGATCGGCTGGCCGGTCTTCCGCCTGACCCCCGACTAGGAGTGCCCGGCGCCGGGCGGCGCGACGCGGAGGCGATGTCCGCCGCCCGCGTCGCGCCGTCGGGCACGCCGGTCTAGCCGGACCGGCCCTGACGGGTCGCCGCCCGCCGCCGGGCCAGGTGGGCGACCGTGCCCCAGATGCCCCGCCGGAACAGCAGCACGACGAGGACGAAGATGCCGCCGGTGACCAGCCCGATGGCCTCGAACCCGGAGAACGACAGCCAGTCCTCCAGGCGGACCACCAGGGCCGCGCCGAGCACCCCGCCCCACAGCGTGCCGATGCCGCCGAGCACCACCACGATGACCGCCTTGCCGGAGGTCGTCCAGTGCAGCACGTCCAGCGAGACGAACCGGTGGCCGACCGCGAAGAGCCCGCCGCCGAGCCCGGCCAGGAAGCCGGAGAGCACGAACGCGGTCAGCTTGTAGCGGTGCACCGGGTAGCCCAGCGCGCGGGCCCGGGCCGGGTTGTCCCGGATGCCGACCAGCACCCGGCCGAACGGCGAGTGCACGATCCGCCAGGCGGCGAGCAGGCCGAGCAGCACGATCGGCAGGATCGCGTAGTAGAAGTAGTAGTCGTCGGTGAGGTCGGCGCCGAAGAACGCGCGCGGCACGCCCTGCAGGCCGTTCTCGCCCTGGGTGACCGAGCGCCACTCGTTGGCCACGTAGTAGACCATCTGCGCGAAGGCCAGCGTGACCATGGCGAAGTAGATCCCGGTGCGCTTCACCGCCAGGTAGCCGATCGGCAGCGCGAGCAGCGCCGCGCCCAGCGCCCCGGCCAGCACCGCGGCCGGGAACGGCAGGCCGGCGTGGATCGCCACCAGCCCGGTCAGGTACGCCGAGGTGCCCCAGAACCCGGCGTGCCCGAAGGACATCAGCCCGGTGAAGCCGAGCAGCAGGTCCACCGAGACGGCGAAGAGCGCCCAGCACAGGATGTCCACCGCGACCGCCGGGTAGAGCCCGTTGGGCAGCCACAGCGCGACGAGCAGGCCGGCGGCGAGCAGCACGTACCGGACCCAGCCGGGCGCCCGCGCCACGGCGAGCAGACCGGACCGGGGTGCCTTCCGCTTGACCGGGGCGGTTTCCACAGCACTGCTCACGCGGGTGCCTCCTCTCGGCCGAACAGGCCGGCCGGACGCCAGAGCAGCACGGCGGCCATCACCACGAACACGACGGTCTGCGACACGAGCGGGTAGTCGGACAGGTACGCCTCGCCCCACGCCTGGATCAGGCCGATGCCGAAGCCGGCGGCGACCGAGCCGAAGATCGAGCCGAGGCCGCCGATCACCACCACCGCGAAGACCACGATGATCAGGTCGGCGCCCATCAGCGGGTTGACCGCCCGCATCGGGGCGGCGAGCACCCCGGCCAGCCCGGCCAGGGCGATGCCGAAGCCGAACACCGGGGTGACCCACTTCCCCACGTCGATGCCGAACGCCCGGGTCAGCTCCGGCCGCTCGGTGGCGGCCCGGACCACCATGCCGATCCGGGTCCGCCCGAGCACCCACCACACCGCCACGCACAGCAGCACGGTGAAGCCGAGGATGAAGACCCGGTACGTCGGGAAGTCGAAGAGTCCGAAGTCGACCGTCCCGCTCAGCTCGGCGGGCGTGGCGTACGGGCTGGACTGCACGCCGTACCGGGACTTGACCAGGTCCTGCAGGATCAGCGTCAGGCCGAAGGTGAGCAGGAAGTTGTAGAGCGGGTCGAGCCGGGTCAGCCGGTGGATCACCGCCCGCTCCAGCACCATGCCGAGCAGGCCCAGCGCCAGCGGCATGATCACCAACGCGGCCCAGAACGGCACTCCCGCCTCGGCGAGCAGCACGTACGCCCCGAACGCGCCGAGCATGTAGAACGCGCCGTGGGCGAAGTTCACCACCCGGAGCATGCCGAAGATGACCGCGAGCCCGAGGGCGAGCAGGGCGTAGAACGCCCCGCCCACCAGCCCGTTGAACGTGTTCTGCAGGAACCCGGACATGTCAGAGCTTGCAGTCCGGGGACGGGGTGCGGAAGGCTTCCGCCGCCGGGATGGTCTTGAGGATCTTCACGTAGTCCCACGGCTCCGTGACCTCGGCCTGCGGCTTCACCTGGGCCAGGTACGCGTCGTGCACGACCCGGTGGTCCTCCGCGCGGATCTTGCCGTTGCGCAGGAAGAGGTCGTTGACGTCCTTGCCCTCCAGCTCCTTGACCACGGCGTCCGCGTCGTCGGTGCCGGCGGCCTGCACCGCCTCCAGGTACTGCATGGCGGCGGAGTAGTTCGCCGCGTGGGCGAACGACGGACGGGTGCCGGTCTCCTTCTGGAACCGGTCCGCCCACTCCCGGTTCTGCTGGTCGAAGTTCCAGTACCAGGCGTCGGTGTAGGTGGTGCCGGCCAGCGCGGCCGGGGTGAGCGAGTGGATGTCGGTGATGAACATCAGGCCGACGGCCAGCCCGACGCCCTTGTCCCGCAGCTTGAACTCGTTGTACTGCTTGACCACGTTGACCAGCTCCGCGCCGGCCTGCATGGTGCCGAGCACCTGCGGCTTCGGGTTCAGCGTCGGCGCCTTGAGCAGGAACGACGAGTAGTCGCCGCTGGTGTTCGGGAACGGGGCGCCGTCGGAGCCGACGACCTGCCCGCCGGCCGCCGTGATGGCGGCGGTGAAGCTCTTCTCCATGTCCTGCCCGAACGCGTAGTTCGGGTAGAGGATGTACCAGTTCTTGCCGACCTGCTCGGTGGTCACCGTGCCGGTGCCGTGGGCCAGCATGTACGTGTCGTACGCGTAGTGGAACGTGTACTTGTTGCAGCTCTTGCCGGTCAGGTCGGTGGTGGCGGCGCCGATGTTGAAGTAGAGCTTCTTCTTCTCCTTGGCCACGTCGGCGACCTTCAGGGCGGCCGAGGAGGTCGGCACGTCCAGGATGGCGTCGACGCCCTTGCGGTCGACCATCTCCTGGGCCTTGCTGTTGGCCACGTCCGGCTTGTTCTGGTGGTCCGCCGTCTCCACGGTGATGTCCTTGGTCACCGCGTCGTCGCCGTGCTTGGCCTTGAAGTCGGCGATCGCCATCTCCACGGCCTTGACCGAGTTGCGCCCGGACAGCTCCGAGTAGGCGCCCGACTGGTCGTTGAGCACGCCCAGCACGATCTTGTCGCCGGTCAGCTTCGAGTCGCCGCCGGACTGCGGGCCACCGCCGCCGCAGCCGGCCACCAGCAGCGCCGCCGCCGAGGCGGCGGCCACACCCACGCTCCTACGCATGTTCATCCCCTTCGTACCGCGCGGTCCGCGCGGGTCAGCCGTCCAGATTCAGATGCCGAGGTACGCCAGCAGCTCGCGTTCCCGCGAGCGCACCTCGGCGTTCTCCATCGCCTCCGCGATCCGTCCCTCGGCCAGCAGGTAGTGCCGGTCGGCGACGCCGGTGGCGAAGTGCAGGTTCTGTTCCACCAGCAGCACGGTCACGCCGTGCTTCTTGGCCTCCCGCAGCAGGTCACCGACCTGCTGCACGAGCAGCGGCGACAGCCCTTCGGTGGGCTCGTCGCAGAGCAGCAGCCGGGCGCCCATGCGCAGCACCCGGGCCAGCGCGAGCATCTGCTGCTCGCCGCCGGAGAGCATGGTCGCGGCCGAGTCGCGCCGGGCGTGCAGGGCGGGGAACGCCTCGTACACCCGCTCCAGCGGCCACGGGTCGGGACCGACCCGGGGCGGCAGGGTCAGGTTCTCGGTGACCGTGAGCGTGGCGTACGCGCCCCGGTCGTCGGGGACCCAGCCGAGCCCGGCCCGCGCCCGCCGGTACGCCGGCAGCCGGGAGATGTCCCGGCCGTCGAGGTGCACCGCGCCGCGCTGGCCGGGGTGCAGCCCCATCACCGACCGCAGCAGCGTGGACTTGCCGGCGCCGTTGCGCCCGACCAGGGTGACCACCTCACCGGCGGCCACCTCCAGACTCACCTCCCGCAGCACCTGGGCCTCGCCGTACCAGGCGGAGAGGTTCTCAATGCGCAGCATCCGCGGCTCCCAGGTAGGCGGTGATGACCCGCTCGTCGGCGCGGACCTGCTCGTACGGCCCCTCGACCAGCACCTTGCCGGCCTGCAGGACGGTGACCGTGTCGGCGAGCCGGCCCACCACGCTCATGTTGTGTTCCACCATGACCACGGTCCGTCCCGTGCGGACGGTGGCGATCAGGTCGACGGTGCGGTCGACGTCCTCCAGGCCCATCCCGGCCGTCGGCTCGTCCAGCAGCAGCACCTTCGGGTCGAGGGCGAGCGCGATCGCCAGCTCCAGGGCTCGCTTGCGCCCGTACGCGAGGGCCTCCGCCGGCGCCTCGGCGAGGTCGGCCAGGCCGACCATGGCCAGCAGCTCGTCGGCCCGGTCCCGGTAGCGGCGCATCAGCTTCGCCGACCGCCAGAACCGCCAGCCCAGCCCGCTGCGCGACTGGAGGGCCAGCTCGACGTGCTCCCGCGCGCCGAGCTGCGGGAAGAGGCTGGTGATCTGGAACGACCGGGCCACGCCGAGGCGGGCCACCCGCTCGGGGGGCAGGCCGGTGACGTCCCGGCCGTCCAGCTCGATCCGCCCGCCGCTGGGCGGCAGGAAGCCGGTGAGCAGGTTGAACAGTGTGGTCTTGCCGGCGCCGTTCGGGCCGACGAGGGCATGCACGGTCTCCGGTGCCACGTCGAGGTCGACGCGATCGACGGCCCGGAAGCCCCGGAAGTCCCGGGTCAGCCCTCGGGCCGACAGGATCGCTTGCCCGGCCATCGCCTCACCCTCCGCAGGTCCGCACGCGACGGCCAGGTCGGTGACCGGGGTCACAGGGCCGTCGCGTGCAGGAAACCTACGGGGAGCCGAAGTGGTCGAGCCATGTCGATCCACCACACATTCCCCCGGGACGGCACGGGCCCGTCCTCCATAGGTGTCGGTCGCCCCCGACCGGGTCCGGTCCGATCGGTGGCCGTCGACATGTGGTGCGGCACCGTCACCGGGGCGCGGGGAAGGGCCCCGCTCCAGGACGGCGAGCAGCCACCGCCGAGGGGGTGTACCGCTCTTCGCGGAGGCGGAGGCCGCCCCGGCCGGGAGGTCAGTCCGAGAAGGTGACCACCCAGCGGGCGCCCTCGCCACGGGCCAGCCGGTCCAGCGCCTCGGGCGCCTCCGCGAGCGACACCGTGCCACTGACCAGGGGCGCCAGGTCGAGGTCGCCGGCGGCGAGCGCGGCGGCCAGCTCCGGCACCTCGCGGTCCGGATCGGTCGAGCCGTAGACCGAGGAGCGCAGCGTCCGCGCCGAGTGGAAGATGTCCAGGGCGGACAGGCTGAGCAGGTCGTCCTTGGCGCCCATGCCGACCACGGTCACCGCTCCCCCGCGCCGGGTGGCGCGCCAGGCGGCCCGGATGGTGGCGGACCGGCCGACGCACTCGAAGGCGTGGTCCACCCCGCGCCCGCCGGTGCGCGCGCGGACCTCCTTGCCGAGCGTGTCGTCGGAGCGCAGGAAGTCGGTGGCGCCGGCGGCCAGGGCCAGCTCCCGCTTGGCCTCCACCACGTCGACGGCGAGGATCGGTGACGCGCCGGCGCGACGGGCCGCGGTGAGCACGGCCAGGCCGACCCCGCCCAGCCCGATCACCGCCACCGACTCGCCGGCGCCCACGCGGGCGGTGTTGCGGACCGCGCCGACGCCGGTGAGCACCGCGCAGCCCAGCAGCGCCGCCTGCGCCGGCGGCAGGCCGGCCGGCACCGGCACGGCCGCCCGCTCCGGCACCACCACCTCCTCGGCTAGCGCGCCGAGCCCGAGCGTGACCTGCACCGGCTCCCCGGCGGCCGTCTCCCCCCGGGCGACCGAGGGGGCGGTGTTCGCGGCACACAGCCAGGGCTCGCCGTGTCGGCAGTGCCAGCAGTCGCGGCACGCGGGCGCCCAGTTGAGCACCACCGGCGTGCCGACCGCCAGCCGGGTCGCCGGACCCGCCTCGGCCACCACACCGGTCGCCTCGTGCCCCAGCACCAGCGGGTACGCCGGCGCCAGCGTGCCGTTCACCATGGCCAGGTCGGAGTGGCAGAGGCCGGCGGCGCGGATGCGGACCCGCAGCTCCCCCGGGCCGGGCGCGGGCAGGCGCACCTCCTCGACCGTCGGGGTCCCGCCCCGGCCACGCACGACCAGCGCCCTCACCGCTGGATCGCCTTCAGCTCGGTGAACTCCTCGACGCCGTAGCCGCCCAGCTCGCGGCCGAGGCCGGACTGCTTGTAGCCGCCGAACGGCGCGAGCGGGTTGAACGCGGCGCCGTTGACGTCCACCTGGCCGGTCCGCAGCCGCCGGGCCACGGCCAGCGCCGCGTCGGAGTCGGCGGACCAGACCGCACCGGCCAGGCCGTACCGGGAGTTGTTGGCGATCGCGACCGCCTCGTCGGTGTCGGCGAACGGGACCACCGCGAGCACCGGGCCGAAGACCTCCTCCTGCGCCAACGCGCTGTCCGGGTGCACGTCGGCGAAGACGGTGGGCGCCACGAAGTGGCCCCGGGACGGCAGCGGCGCGTCCGGGCCGCCGGCGACGAGCCGGGCTCCGTCGGCGAGCGCCCGGTCCACGTGCCCGCGTACCCGTTGGGCCTGGGCGGCGGAGACCAGCGGGCCGAGCCGGGTGGCCGGGTCGAACGGGTCGCCGAGCCGGTAGCCGGCCACGGCGGCCGCGACCAGGTCGAGCGCCTCGGCGTAGCGGTCGCGGTGCACCAGCATCCGGGTCCAGGCGGTGCAGGTCTGCCCGGAGTTGAGCAGCGCGTTGCCCACGCCGACCTTGACCGCGGTGGGCAGGTCGGCGTCGGCCAGGATCACGTTCGCCGACTTGCCGCCCAGTTCCAGGGCGACCCGGGCGATCCGGTCGGCGGCGAGGTGCGCGATCCGCCGGCCGGTGGCGGTGGAGCCGGTGAACGAGACCAGGTCCACGTCGGGGTGCGCGGCGAGCGCCTCACCGACCACCGGGCCGGTGCCGGGCACCAGGTTGACCACCCCGGGCGGCAGGCCGGCCTCGGTCACCGCGTCGAAGAGCAGGTACGCGGTGAGCGGCGTCAGCTCGCTCGGCTTCAGCACGACGGTGCAGCCGGCGGCCAGCGCCGGGGCGACCTTGGCGACCACCTGGTGCAGCGGATAGTTCCACGGGGTGATCGCGCCGACCACACCGACCGGCTCGCGCACCACCAGCGAATTGCCGACCTCCTGCTCGGCGGCCGGGCGGGCGGCCAGGTCGACCAGGCCGCGCAGCACCGTCAGCGGCAGCCCGGCCTGCACCCGGGTGGCGAGCTTGAGCGGGGTGCCCAGTTCGAGGGCCACGGTGCGGGCGACCTCGTCGGCGCGGGCGGCGAGCGCGGCGTGCAGCCGGTCGAGGTGGGCGGCCCGGTCGGCGGGTGCCGTGGCGGCCCAGCCGGGGAAGGCGGCCCGGGCGGCGGCGACCGCACGGTCCACGTCGGCGGGGGTGCCGGCGGGAACCTGCCCGATGATCTCCCCGGTCGCCGGGTTCTCGACCGGGATCGTCCCGCCGTCCGCCGGGTCGACCCAGTCCCCGGCGAGGTGCAGGTGGCGGCGGACCAGCAGGGCGGGGGGCGCATCGGCGAGATCCATGGCGTCCCTTCGGGGGCGGGAAACTAGCAGTGGGAGTTTTGACGCTACCCCGGACCGCTGCCGCGTTCCACCGGGGCCACCGTCCGGGCGTACTCGTCCGCGAGGCCGTGCAGCAACGCGTCCAGGCCGAGGGTGAAGGCGCCCTCGTCGACGCTGCGCTGGTGGCCGCGCAGCCGGTGGGCCTGCGTGAGGTGCGGGTGGGCCGCGTACAGCTCCGGGTCCTCCACGAACCCCCGCGCGAACGAGCCGAGCGCCGACCCGGCCACGAAGTAGCGCAGCGCGGCACCGATGTGGGTGGCCCGGGCCGGCGGCCAGCCCGCCCGGACCAGCGCGCCGTAGACAGCGTCGGCCATGGCCAGCGCGGCCGCCCGGCGGCCCGGCCCCTGCGCCAGGTAGGGGACGATGTTCGGGTGCGCGGCCAGCGCCGCACGGTAGGACCGGGCCCAGCGGCGCAACGCCTCGACCCAGTCGTACCGGTCGAAGACGCTCACGTCGACCGTGCCGGTGACGCTGTCCGCCACGGCGTCGAGGATCTCGTCCTTCGTGGCGAAGTGGTTGTAGAGCGAGGGGCCCTGCACGCCGAGCGCGGCGGCCAGCCGGCGGGTGGAGAGCGCGCCGAGACCGTCGGCGTCGATGAGCACGAGCGCGGTCTCGACGATCCGGTCCCGGTTGAGCAGGGCCTGGCGGGGGCGGGGCATGTCAGGCCTCCCCGCCGGCGGTTCCGGCGGACGCCCGGAGGATCCCCGCCCCGGCAAGGATCCGTTCCATGAGGGCGACCGGAAGGTTGGGGTTTCCCGCCGCCGATCCCGCGGCGGCCGGATCGTCGAGCAGCTCGGCCAGCCGCCCGGCGCCAAGGCGGGGGTCGGACGCCATCCGGGACCGGACGCCGCCGTCCCCATCACGGCTGAGCCGGTCGATGAGCTCGGCCGGTGCCTCCGGGTCGTGGCGGACCAGCATGCGCGCCCTGGGATCGGCGGAGTCCGCCAGCCGGGCCAGCCCGACCCGCGGGAAGCGGGGCCGCGCGATCAACATGCTCGCCGTGATCACCCGAGCCTCCAGATACGTCGCGAGCAGCACCTCCCCCGGGACCTCGTCGTGGTTCTCACAGAGCAGCAGCCGGACCGCGAAGTCGTCGTCGCCGGCGAGCCGGGCCACCTGGTCCGGACGCAGGCTCGGGCTGTACGCGGCGCTGCGCCGAAGCCCGACGTGGGCCGAGCGGACGGCGCCGTCCAGCGCGTCGGGATCGCCGAGCCGGTCGAGCACCCACCGGGCGGGTCGGAGGCGGGTCTCCGGCCGCACCTCGTAGTCGACGGCGGCGCGTTCGGCCTCGGTCAGCCCGGGGCGCAGGGACAGCCGTAGCCGCACCGTCGGGTCGGGGTCGGTGGCCAACTCCTGGACCAGGTCGCGGGGCAGGTGCGGGTTCTCGGCCACGGCCGCGCGGACGTCCCGGTCCTGGTGCCGGGCGAGTCGCTCCGCCATCGCCCGCGCCAACGGGATCTCGACGGCCAGGTCACGCAGCCACCAGGGGTCCGACCACGCCTCGTCGAGCACGCCGGCGAGCAGTTCCGGACGGCGGCGCCACGCCCGCCGGGCCACCGCGTCGCGCACCCGGGGGTCGGGGTCGGCGAGCAGCCGGTCGGTGATCCCGTCCGACGGATCCGCCCAGCCCGCGTACCCCGAGACCCGGACCTCGGGATCGGGGTCCTCGACCATCCGGGCCCGGACGTCCACCGGACACTGCCGGGACCCGGCCACCTCGTCGCGGACCCGGTGGTCCGGGTCCGCCGCCAGCCGGGCGTAGGTCTCCTCGGGCAGCGGCGCGGGCGTGGCCCGGAACAGCTCCGGCCCGTGGGCGAGCAGGATACGGACCATCGGCGCGGGATCGTCGACGAGCAGGGCGCGCTGTTGCGGCGTGGCTGACGAACTGTCCGCCAGCGCCGCCCGGACCCGCCGATCCGGGTGTGCGGCGACGGCGGCGCAGAACTCGTCCGGCAGCGTGTTCCGGAAGATCAGCACCGCTACGGCCGCGTCGCTGTCGTCCAGCATGCGGAGCAGCAACTCCGACGGGGTCGCCGGGTTGCCGGCCACTCCCCTCACCTGTTCGCAGACCAGGTCCCGCAAGCCGCCTCCCGTCCGAAACCACCTGATCATGCACCTTAACCGGGCGGGTCTCACCGCGGCGGTGACAGGAGAGGGCTGGACGGATGAAAACTTGCACCGCTAGTTTAAAGGCGACCGCCGCCGCCGCGACGGTCGCCACGCCGACCGAGGGAGCATCGTGGACTTCGCACTGTCCGACGAGGAACGGGCCGTCCGGGACACCGTGCGCGCCTTCGTCACCCGCGAGGTGCTGCCGCTGGAGCAGGAGGTGCTGCGCCGTGAGCGCGCCCACCGGCCCGGCCTGGACCGCTCAGAGCTGCGCGAGTTGCAGCTCAAGGCGAAGAAGTTCGGCTTCTGGGGCCTGGCCACCCCGGAGGAGTACGGCGGGATGGACCTGCCGGCGGTGATGCAGTCGCTGATCTGGACCGAGCTGGGCCGCAGCTTCGTGCCGTTCCGCTTCGGCGGCGAGGCCGACAACATCCTGTTCCACGCCACCGACGAGCAGAAGCGCGAGTTCCTGATCCCGACCATCGAGGGCGAACGGATCTCCTGCTTCGCCATCACCGAGCCGGGCGCCGGCTCGGACGCGGCCAACATCAAGCTGCGCGCCCGACGCGACGGCGACGACTGGGTCCTCGACGGCGAGAAGACGTTCATCACCAACGGCAACGACGCCGACTTCGCCATCGTGGTGGCGGTGACCGACCCGGAGAAGGGGGCCCGCCGCGGCGGCGCGACCGCGTTCCTGGTCGACCGGGCGATGGGCTGGCGGTCGGAGTTCATCCAGACCATGGGCGAGGGCGGCCCGGCCTCACTCGTCTTCGACGGCGTACGCGTGCCGCACCGCAACATCCTCGGCGAGATCGGTCAGGGCTTCACGCTCGGCATGGAGTGGATCGGCAAGGGCCGCTACACCATCCCCTCGCACGCGGTCGGCATCGCCGAACGCGCCCTCCAGATGGCGATCGACCACGCCAACACCCGGGAGACGTTCGGCGCGCCGATCGCCACCAACCAGGCCATCCAGTGGATGATCGCCGACTCGGAGACCGAGTTGGAGGCCGCGCGCTGGCTGATCCTGCGCTCGGCCTGGACGGTCGACCAGGGCCTCGATCCCCGGCACGCCTCCTCGATGGGCAAGCTCTACGGCGCCGGCATGGTCAACCGGGTGGTGGACCGGGTGCTCCAGATCCACGGCGGCATGGGCTACACCCGGGAGTTGCCGATCGAACGCTGGTACCGGCAGGTGCGCCTGTACCGGATCTTCGAGGGCACCGACGAGATGCAGCGGCTGATCATCTCCCGCGACCTGCTGCGCGGCTACACGAAGATCGGCGGCCACCTGGCCTGACCCGGGGGCCGGGTCAGCCGGTCAGCGCCTCGACCGCCCGGTCCACGTCCGCCTCGGTCGTGTAGAGGTGGAACGAGGCGCGCACCCGCCCGGCCCGCACCGCCGCGCGCACCCCGGCGCGGGCCAGCCGCTCCTGGGCGTCCGGCACGTCCACGCTGACGATCGCGCTGTCGCCGGGCGGGCGGCCCAAACCGGCCAGGAACCGGTTGGCCAGCGCCACGTCGTGGTCCCGCACCGCCGCCAGGTCGAGGTCGGCGAGCAGTTCCAGCACCGGCGCCGCCCCCGCGTAGCAGAGCCACGACGGGGAGATGTCGAAGCGGCGGGCGTCGTCGGCCAGCCGCAACGGCGTGCCGTAGTACGAGGCGTGCGGGTCGCGGCCCGCGTACCACCCGGCGGCGTCCGCACGCATCCGCTCGCGCAGCGCCGGGGCCAGGTAGGCGAAGGCCGCGCCGCGCGGCGCCATCAACCACTTGTACGCCCCCACCAGCACCGCGTCCGCCCGGTCGGCCGCGAACGGCAGCCATCCGCAGGCCTGGGTGGCGTCGACCACGACCAGCGCCCCGTGCGCCCGGGCCGCCGCGACGATCTCGTCGTACGGCGCGACCGTGCCGTCGGCGGACTGCACCAGGCTGAACGCGACCAGGTCGGTGTCGGCGTCGATCGCGTCGACCAGGCCGTCGAGCGGCACGGTCCGCACCCGCACCCCCCGGTCCTCCTGCACCAGCCAGGGGAACAGGATCGAGGTGAACTCGACCTCGGGCACCACCACCGTGGCCCCCGACGGCAGCGCCGCCGCGATCGGCGCGGCCAGTTGGGACACGGCGGCGCCGACGCTCACGTCGGCCGGGTCCACGCCGACCAGCCGGGCGAACGCGGCCCGGGACCGGCCGACCGACTCGTCCCACACCTCGAACGACACCCGGCCGGTCCGCCACTCGGCGAGCACCTGCTGCACGGCCGTCCACACCGGATCGGGCGGCAACCCGTAGGTCGCCGTGTTCAACCAGCCCGACTCCACCTGCCACAACTTCCGCGCCTGCTCCAGCTCCATGCCACCGACGCTAGCCACCCCCGACTCCCGTCCGAAACCACCAATCCCACCCCCGTGGCCCACGCTTCTCACCCGCTCGCCCTACACCCCGCTCCCCCACCCCTCACCCCCTGCTGCCCCCGCACACGCCCCGCGCTGGCCCCCGCCCCCGCCACGCCCCGCGCTGGCCCCCGCCCCCGCACACGCCCCGCGCTGGCCCCCGCCCCGGCCTCGCCCCTGCCTCGCCCCGCGGCCCCGCCCTACACCCCACCCTCAGCCCTGCTCTGCACCCCCCACCCCCAGCCCTGCCCTGCGCCCTCACCCTCGGCCCCGCCCTCGCGCCCTCACCCTCGGCCCCTCCCTGCACCCGCGCCCCGCGCCCCGCGATCTTGCAGTTCCGGCCACCTCCCTGGGCGCTCCGTCCCTTTTGCCTGGACCGAAGGTGCATGATCGCGGTCGGGCCTGCGTCGCTGCCACCGCATGAGGGCGACGGTTGAAGACCGATATACCGCTCAGTCATATTTATGACTCAGCGGTATATCGGTTTGGAACTCATGTGCCTGTCTGGTCGGTCGCGTCCGGTGGTCCGCCTCGGGACATGGACCGACTCAACAGGTAGGGCGCTCCGGCCCGTGCCCGTCTCGACGAGAGCGCCGCTCCAGGCGCGCGGCTGGTCCGCAGGCGGACTACGTAGCCAATCCTGCCCCTGGTGAAGGCGGGCCAAGCCGAATCGCATCGGGCCGGGCCGGGCCAAGCCGGGCGGGTCGCGCCGGGCCGAGCCGAGCCAAGCCAGGCCGAGCCAGGCCAGGCCGGGCCCGGCCGGGCCGAGGCGAGGCGAGCCCGGGGCGGGCCGGCGGGGGGGTCAGGCGGTGGAGCCGGCGAGCGGGCGCTCGGCGCCGGGCGGGGTGTCCTCGGCGGGGCGCTCGTCGTCGTCCTCGTCGACCATGCTGGCCTCGTCGAACGGGCGGTCCCCGGCCAGGACGGCACGGGCCTGGTCGCGGTCGAACTCACCGGTCCAGGTGCCGACCAGCACGGTGGCCACGGCGTTGCCGGCGAAGTTGGTCAGCGCCCGGGCCTCGGACATGAACCGGTCGATGCCGACGATCAGGCCGACGCCGTCGACCAGGTCCGGCCGGTGCGACTGGAGGCCGCCGGCGAGCGTGGCCAGGCCGGCGCCGGTCACGCCGGCCGCACCCTTGGAGGCGATCACCATGAACACCAGCAGCGAGATCTGCTCGCCGACGGCCAGCGGCTTGCCCAGCGCGTCGGCCACGAAGAGGGAGGCCATGGTCAGGTAGATCGCGGTGCCGTCGAGGTTGAACGAGTAGCCGGTGGGGACCGTGATGCCGACGACCGGACGGCCGACGCCGACGTGTTCCATCTTGGCGATCAGCCGGGGCAGCGCCGATTCCGACGACGAGGTGGAGAGGATCAGCAGGAACTCCCGGCCCAGGTAGCGCAGCAGCGAGAAGATCGAGATCCGGGCGATCAGGCGCAGCAGCAGGCCGAGCACCACGATCACGAAGATCAGGCAGGTGGCGTAGAAGCCGAGCATGATCTGGGCCAGGCTCTTCAGCGCGTCCACGCCGGTGGCGCCGACCACGGCTGCCATCGCGCCGAACGCGCCGATCGGCGCGAGCCACATGATCATGGCCAGCACCTTGAAGACCAGGCGCTGCAGCACGCCGATCGCCCGCAGCACCGGCTCGCCCCGACTGCCCAGCCCCTGCACGGCGAAGCCGACCAGCAGCGCGACCAGCAGGGTCTGCAGCACCTCGCCCTCGGTCAGCGCGGAGACCAGTGTGGTCGGGATGATGCCGAGCAGGAAGTCGACCGTGCCGGCGCTCTCGTCACCGGCGGCGGACCGGCCGGCGTCGGCCACCTCGGGGCCCAGGTCCAGGCCCGCGCCGGGGTGGATGATGTTGCCGACCACGAGACCGATCGCCAGAGCCACTGTCGACATGACCAGGAAGTAGCCGAGCGCGAGGCCGCCGACCTTGCCGACCTTGGCCGCCTGCCGGACGGATCCGACACCGAGCACGATCGTGCAGAAGATGACCGGGCTGATCATCATCTTGATCAGGTTGACGAAGCCGGTACCCAGCGGTTTCAGCGCCTTGCCGACGTCGGGCGCGACGAGGCCGACCACGATGCCGGCGATGACGGCGACGATGACCGCCAGGTAGAGGTACCGGGTCCGGTCCCGGCGGGCGGGTCGGACAGCCTCGGGGGTGGGGGTGGTGGTGTCCATGTCGACACTGTGAAGCAGGTCTCACCGGACCGCACGCCGTCCGACGCCGCCGGTCAGCTCACGTTGGCCGGGCCCAGCACGCTCTTCAGGTCGCCCATCAGGGCGGTGGTCGGCGCGACCCGGAACGGGCCGAGGCGCAGCGTGGTGACCTTGCCGCCGTTGAGCAGCTTGACGTGCACCTCGCAGTCGCCCGGATGCAGCACCAGCGTCTCCTTGAGCCGCTCGACCAGCGGCGGGGTGCAGCGGTGCACCGGGATGGTCAGGGTGACCGGCTTGTTCGCCGGGTTGCTGGTGACGTCCGGCATGGACATGTCCATCGCCATGATCCGGGGGGTGTCGTCGCGCCGGTCCACCCGGCCCTTGACCACCACGATGGCGTCCTCGGCGATGTATTGCCCGATCACCTCGTAGGTGTTCGGGAAGAACAGCGTCTCCACGCCGCCGGCCAGGTCCTCCAGGGTGGCCGAGGCCCAGGCCCGGCCCTGCTTGGTGACCCGGCGCTGCACGCCCGAGAGGATGCCGGCGAGGGTGACGACCGCGCCGTCGGGCACGGTGCCCTCCTCGGAGAGCGCGGCGATGGTGGTGTCCGCGGCGGCGCCGAGCACGTGCTCCAGGCCGAACAACGGGTGGTCGGAGACGTAGAGGCCGAGCATCTCGCGTTCGAAGGCGAGCTTGTCCCGCTTGTCCCACTCCCCCTCGCCGATGACCGGCATCACGGTGGTGCTGCCGCCGGTGTCCGCGTCGCCGAAGCCGGCGCCGAACAGGTCGTACTGGCCGACCGCCTCCTTGCGCTTGACGTCGGCGTACGCGTCGATGGCGTCGGCGTGCACCGCCAGCAGGCCCTTGCGGGGGTGGTTGAGCGAGTCGAACGCGCCGGCCTTGATCAGCGATTCGATGGTCTTCTTGTTGCAGACCACCGCGTCCACCTTGGACAGGAAGTCGTAGAAGTCGGTGTAGTCGCCCTTCTCGTCGCGGCACCGCATGATCGAGGCGACCACGTTCGCGCCGACGTTGCGCACCGCGCCGAGACCGAAGCGGATCTCCTTGCCGACCGGGGTGAACGGGCCGGCCGAGGTGTTCACGTCCGGCGGGAGGACCTGGATGCGCATCCGGCGGCACTCGGACAGGTACATGGCCATCTTGTCCTTGTCGTCACCGACGGAGGTGAGCAACGCGGCCATGTACTCGGCGGGGTAGTGCGCCTTCAGGTAGGCGGTCCAGTAGGAGACCAGGCCGTACGCGGCGGAGTGGGCCTTGTTGAACGCGTAGCCGGCGAACGGGACGAGCACGTCCCACACCGCCTGGATGGCCTCGTCGGAGTAGCCGCGCTCGCGGCAGCCGTCCCGGAACGGGATGAACTCCTTGTCGAGGATCTCCTTCTTCTTCTTGCCCATCGCCCGGCGCAGCAGGTCGGCCTGGCCGAGCGTGTAGCCGGCGAGGATCTGCGCGGCGCGCTGCACCTGCTCCTGGTAGACGATCAGGCCGTAGGTCGGGGCGAGGATCTCGCGCAGCGGCTCCTCCAGCTCCGGGTGGATCGGGGTGATCTCCTGGAGGCCGTTCTTGCGCAGCGCGTAGTTGGTGTGCGAGTCGACGCCCATCGGGCCGGGGCGGTAGAGCGCCAGCACGGCCGAGATGTCCTCGAAGTTGTCCGGCTTCATCAGCCGCAGCAGCGAGCGCATCGGCCCGCCGTCGAGCTGGAAGACGCCCAGCGTGTCACCGCGGGCGAGCAGTTCGTACGCCTGCCGGTCGTCCAGCGGCAGGCCCAGCAGGTCCAGCTCCAGGTTGTGGTTGAGCCGGATGTTCTTCACCGCGTCGTCGATGATCGTCAGGTTGCGCAGGCCGAGGAAGTCCATCTTCAGCAACCCGAGCGACTCGCAGGTCGGGTAGTCGAACTGCGTGATGATGACGCCGTCGGAGTCACGCCGCATCAGCGGGATGTGCTCGATGATCGGCTCGGCGGACATGATGACGCCGGCCGCGTGCACGCCGGTCTGCCGGATCAGGCCCTCGATGCCCTTCGCGGTCTCGATCACCTTCTTGACGTCCGGGTCGGACTCGTAGAGGCCCCGGATCTCGCCCGCCTCGGCGTAGCGCGGGTGCTTCGGGTCGAAGATGCCGGACAGCGGGATGTCCTTGCCCATCACCGCCGGGGGCATGGCCTTGGTGATCCGGTCGCCGACCGCGTACGGGAAACCCAGCACGCGGGCCGAGTCCTTGATCGCGGCCTTCGCCTTGATCGTGCCGAACGTGGCGATCTGCGCGACCTTGTCCTCGCCCCACTTGTCGGTCACGTACTTGATGACCTCACCACGCCGGCGCTCGTCGAAGTCGATGTCGACGTCCGGCATCGAGACGCGCTCGGGGTTGAGGAACCGCTCGAAGATCAGGCCGTGCGGGATCGGGTCCAGGTCGGTGATGCCCAGCGCGTACGCGACCAGCGAACCGGCGGCCGAGCCACGGCCCGGGCCGACCGCGATGCCCTGGTTCTTGGCCCACTGGATGAAGTCGGCGACCACGAGGAAGTAGGACGGGAAGCCCATCTGGATGATGACGCCCAGCTCGTACTCGGCCTGGACGACGTGGCCCTCCGGGATGCCGTTCGGGAAGCGGCGCTTGAGCCCGGCGAACGTCTCCTTGCGGAACCAGGACTCCTCGGTCTCGCCGTCGGGGATCGGGAACCGCGGCATCAGGTTGTGGAAGGTGAACATGCCGGTCGGGTCGACCTTCTCGGCCACCAGCAGCGTGTTGCGGCAGCCCTGCTGCCACAGCTCGGAGGAGTCGACCGCGCGCATCTGGTCGGCGGACTTGACGAAGTAGCCGCCGCCCTCGAACCGGAACCGGTTCGGGTCGGCCACGTTGCTGCCGGTCTGCACGCACAGCAGCACGTCGTGCGCCTCGGCCTGCGCCTCGTGGGTGTAGTGCGAGTCGTTGGTGACCACCGGCGGGATGTCGAGCTTGCGGGCGATCTCGGTGAGCCCGTCGCGGACCCGGCGCTCGATGTCGAGGCCGTGGTCCATGATCTCCAGGAAGTAGTTGTCCTTGCCGAAGATGTCCTGGTAGGCGGCGGCGACCTTGAGCGCCTCGTCGAACTGGCCGAGCCGCAGCCGGGTCTGCACCGCGCCGGACGGGCAGCCGGTGGTGGCCATGATGCCCTCGGCGTGCTCGGCGATCAGCTCCATGTCCATCCGGGGCCACTTGACGTAGTGGCCCTCCATGGAGGCGCGGGAGTTGAGCCGGAACATGTTGTGCAGCCCGGTGCGGTTCGCCGCCCACATGGTCATGTGGGTGATGGCGCCGTTGCCGGAGACGTCGTCGCTCTTCTGCTCGGGGCGCCCCCACTTGACCCGTGCCTTGTGGAAGCGCGACTCCGGCGCCACGTACGCCTCGACGCCGAGGATGGGCTTGACCCCGGCGGCCATGGCCTGCTTGTAGAAGTCGTTCGCGCCGTGCATGTTGCCGTGGTCGGTGATCGCCACCGCCGGCATGCCGAGCCGCGCCGCCTCGGCGAACAGGTCCTTGAGCCGGGCCGCCCCGTCGAGCATCGAGTACTCGGTGTGTACGTGCAGATGCGCGAACGAATCGCCCATGCGTGGCGCCCCCCGGGTTGTGGATCAAGCTGCGTCGGAGTCGACCGACCCACCCTACCGAGGCGGTCCGACCGGCTCCACCGTCCGCGCCGGGGGTGGCCGGCGTCTCTCCCGACGGACCGGTGTATGCCACACGACGGTGTATCTGCTTGCAATGGTGTGTGGCACACACTATCGTGTGTCACATGGTCACCGACGAGGTCCTCCGGACCCACCTCCAGGAGCTGCGACGCGGCACGATCGTGGTGGCCAGCCTGGTCGCCCTGCGCCGCCCCGACTACGGCTACGCCCTGCTGCAACGGCTGGCCGCGCACGGCTTCGCGGTCGACGCCAACACGCTCTACCCGCTGCTGCGCCGGCTCGAGGAACAGGGCCTGCTGACCAGCGAGTGGAACACCGAGGAGAGCCGGCCGCGCAAGTTCTACCGCACCAGTGACGACGGCGAGACGGTGCTGGGCCGCCTGCTCGACGACCTGACCGCGGTCCAGACGTCCGTCACCCAGCTGATCGAAGGAGTAGGGCGATGAGTTCCCTGACCGACCGCTATCTCGCGGCCACCCTGCGCACCGTGCCGGCGCCCCGCCGCGCCGAGCTCGCCGAGGAGCTGCGCGCCTCCATCGCCGACATGATCGACGACCGGACCGCGGGCGGGCAGGACCACGCCTCCGCCGAGCGCGAGGTGCTCACCGAGATGGGCAACCCCGAGCAGCTCGCGGCCCGCTACAGCGACCGCACGCTCCAGCTCATCGGCCCGCGCTACTACCTGCTCTGGTGGCGGGTGCTGCGGATGCTGCTCACCTGGATCCCGGCGATCGTCGGCGTGGTCACCGGCGTGGTCAAGGCGACGGTCGGCGGCGAACCGGGCGCGGCGATCGGCGCCGGCATCGCCAGCGCGTTGCAGACGGCCGTGCAGATCGCGTTCTGGGTCACGCTGTCCTTCGCCGTCCTGGAGCGCACCCGGACCCCGCTGGGCCTGCCCGAGTGGACCGTCGACCAGCTCCCCGAGGAGACCCACGACCGGCAGATCAGCCAGCCGGACAGCGTCGCGTCCGTGGTGTTCCTGCTCGGCACGGTCGGCGTCCTCGTCGGGCAGCACTTCCAGCACTGGGCCAGCGGCGACGGCTCCCGGCTGCCGGTGCTCGACCCGGCGCTCTGGAGCTTCTGGCTCCCGGCGCTGATCGTGGTGCTGCTGGCCACCGTCGGTCTGGAGATCGCGAAGTACCGGTCGGGCCGGTGGACCTGGGCGCTGGTCGGGGTCAACGCGCTGCTCAACCTGGCGTTCGCGGCGCCGGTGGTGTGGCTGCTGCTGACCGACCGGATGCTCAACCCGGACCTGGTCGAGCGGTTCGCCTGGCTCCGCGAGGGCGGGGCGGACGACGTCGCCCGGATCGCCGTGGTGGTCACCGTGGTCATCGCGGTCTGGGACGTGATCGACAGCGCGGTCAAGGCGGTCCGCGCCCGCCGCTGAGGGTCTTGACCGGCCCGGCGCCGCCCGCACGGGGCGCGCCGGGCCCTCGGGTGCGCCGGGCCTCAGGCCGCCGCGCGCCACTCCCGCGCCAGCAGGGCGTAGACCGCCTCGTCGGTCCACTCCCCCTTGACGAACTCGTTCTCCCGCAGGTGCGCCTCGCGCCGCATGCCCAACCGCTCCAGCACCCGGGCGGAGGCCGTGTTGCGGGCGTCCAGCCGACCGACGATCCGGTGCAGGCCCAGCCCGTCGAAGCCGAGTCGCAGCAGCTCCCGGGCCGCCTCGGTGACGTAGCCCCGACCGGTGTGGTCCGGGTGGGCCGCGTAGCCGATCTCGCCCTGCCGGTGCTCGCCGCTGGTCCAGTTCAGCAGCACGTCCCCGACGACCACGCCGGTGTCGGGCAACGTCACCGCCAACTGGAGCACGTCGCCCGGTGCCCGCAACGCGGTCCGGCGGACCATCCGGTCGATCGCCGGCCGCACCGACTCGTCGTCGTAGGGCTCCTGGTAGAGAAAGCGGGTGACCTCCGGGCGGCCCCGGTAGTCCCGGACGACGGCCAGGTCGGCCGTGGTGAAGGCGCGCAGCACCAGGCGCCCGGTGCGCAGCGGCAGATCGGGTACGAGCACCGAGGCAGGCTACGCCCCCACCCGCGCCCCGGTCAGGCCGGTTTCCCTCGTCGATCAGGGTGGGTCGGGTGGCGGGGGTGCCCTTCCGGTCGGGGCGGGCGGGGGCGGGTGGCATGGTCGTACGGTGAGCACCGCAAACACCACCGGCTGGCGACGGCCGGGTCCCACCGCCGAGCAGCTCCGCACCGACCTCTGGATCGGCCTCGGAGTCACCGTGCTGGCCCTGTTCGAGCTGACCCTCGCCCGCAGCACCGGGGCGTTCCTGCTCGGGCCGCCGCCGAGCCTGGCCGAGCAGATCTTCTGGACGGCGGCGGCGACCGCGCCGCTGGCCCTGCGCCGACGGTGGCCCACCGCGGTCGCGGTGTTCATCTCGATCGCCTTCATCGCCGGGCAGGCCCGGGCGGTCCCGCTGTCCCAGCTCCCGTCGGGGGCGCTCTTCGCCGCGCTCTACACCCTCGGCGCCTGGGGCACCGACCGGCGGCTGGCCGGGCGGGTCCGGGTCGCCATCATCGGCGCGATGTTCGGCTGGCTGGGACTGTCGCTCGCGCTGCGCGCCGACCAGCTCTCGGCGAGCACCTTCGACGGCGCCGCCGGCCCGGTGCCGCCGGTGCTCGCGGCCGTCATCAACGGCGTCCTGTACAACGTCCTGTTCTTCGCCTTCGCCTACTACTCCGGCCAGACCGCCTGGGTGGCCGCGCGCCGCCGGCACGAGCTGCGGGAGCAGGCCGAGCAGCTGCGCCGCTCGCAGGAGGAGGCGCGCGAACGCGCGGTGATGGGGGAACGGGTCCGCATCGCCCGGGAGCTGCACGACGTGGTCGCCCACCACGTGTCGGTCATGGGCGTGCAGGCCGCCGCGTGCCGGCGGGTGTTCGACCGCGACCCGGACAAGGCGCGTACCGCGCTGACCGCCATCGAGGAGACGGCCCGCACCTCGGTGGACGAGCTGCGCCGGATGCTCGGCGTGCTGCGGGACCCGAGCGTCGCGTCCGGCGCCGGGCCCACCGACACCGCCGGCATCGAGCAGGTCGCCGCGCTGGTCGACCGGGCCCGCGAGACCGGGCTGCGGGCCCGCCTCGGGGTGTACGGCGACCCGACGCCGCTGCCCCGCTCGGTGTCCCAGGCGGCGTACCGGATCGTGCAGGAGGCGGTGACGAACGTGGTCAAGCACGCGTCCGCCACGTCGCTGGACGTGCGGATCCGCTACCTCGACCGGGAGCTGGAGGTCGACGTGAGCGACGACGGGCGCGGCGGAGGGTCCGGCGGCGGGGGCGGACTCGGCCTGATCGGCATGCGTGAGCGGGCCACCGCGCACGGCGGTGAGCTGGAGGCCGGGCCGAGGGCCGGTGGCGGCTTCCGGGTGCGGGCCCGCCTGCCGCTGGCCGTCGAGACGGCCGGGCGGGCGGCGTGACCGGGCCGGCGCCGGACGGGCCGGTCCGGGTCCTGCTCGTCGACGACCAGCACCTGGTCCGCAGCGGCTTCCGCATCATCCTCGAGGTGGAGGACGACATCGAGGTGGTCGGGGAGGCTGCCGACGGGGAGCGGGCGGTGGCGATGGCCGCCGCGCTGCGACCGGACGTGGTGCTGATGGACGTGGAGATGCCGGTGCTCGACGGGCTGGCGGCGACCCGCAGGATCACCGACGACGCCACCGGCGACGGCCCGGCCGTGCTGATCCTCACCACCTTCGACCGCGACGACTACCTCTTCGCGGCGCTGCGGGCCGGGGCGAGCGGCTTCCTGCTCAAGAACGGCACACCCGAGGACCTCGTCGAGGCGGTCCGGGTGGTGGCGCGCGGCGAGGGACTGATCGCGCCCGCGCTCACCCGCCGGGTGATCTCCACCTTCGCCCGTCCCGGTGCCGCGCCGCCCGACCCTCGGCACGACGCCGCGACGGCGGAACTGACCCCCCGGGAGCGTGAGGTGCTGGCGCTGGTGGCGCGGGGCGCCAGCAACGCGGAGGTCGCCGCCGTCCTGCACGTCGGCGAGGCGACCGTGAAGACCCACGTGAGCCGGGTGCTGGCCAAGCTGGGACTGCGCGACCGGGTCCAGGCGGTGATCTTCGCGTACGAGCACGGCATCGTGCGGCCCGGCGGCTGACGGCATCCGCCGCGCGGCGGACCCCGATGATCAACCCCTGGTGGGACGCCGTCGCGCCCGCCCGACCGTAGCGTCGGGCGCATGACCAGCGTGCTCCACCTGGACGGCGTCGACCGCAGCTTCGACGGACGTCAGGTGCTCTCCGACGTCACCTTCGACGTGACCGCCGGCCGGCTGACCGGGTTCGTCGGCGGCAACGGCGCCGGCAAGACCACCACGATGCGGATCATCCTCGGCGTGCTCGCCCCCGACGCCGGGCAGGTGACGTGGCGGGGCGACCGGCTCACCCGGGACGCCCGGCGGCGGTTCGGCTACATGCCGGAGGAACGGGGCCTCTACCCGAAGATGACGACCCGCGAGCAGGTGGCCCACCTCGGCCGCCTGTACGGGCTGGACGCGCCGGCGGCGCGCCGGCGTACCGACGCGCTGCTGGAGCGGATCGGCCTCGGCGAGCGCGGCGACGACCTGCTGGAGACGCTGTCGCTGGGCAACCAGCAGCGGGCGCAGATCGCCGCCGCGCTGGTGCACGACCCGGAGGTGCTGATCCTCGACGAGCCCTTCTCCGGGCTCGACCCCCTCGCCGTCGACACGGTGGTCGCGGTGCTGCGGGAACGGGCCGCCGCCGGGGCGCCCGTGCTCTTCTCCAGCCACCAGCTCGACGTGGTGGAACGGCTCTGCGACGACCTGGTGATCATCGCGGGCGGCACCATCCGGGCCGCCGGCCCCCGGGAGGAGCTGCGCGCCGCGTACACCCTGCCCCGGTTCGAGCTGGTGGTCGACGGCGACGCCGGCTGGCTGCGGGACCAGGCCGGCGTGGAGCTGGTCGACCTCGACGGCGCCCGCGCGGTGTTCGACCTGGAACCCACCGTCGACGACCAGTCGGTGCTGCGCGCGGCGCTGGCCCGCGGCCCGGTGCGCGCCTTCCACCCGGTCACCCCGTCCCTCGCCGAGATCTTCCGAGAGGTCAACCAGTGAACACCTACCAGGCCACCCGGCTGGTCGCCGCCCGCGAGATCAGGGTCAAGCTGCGCGACAAGACGTTCCTCTACGGCACCCTGGTCTTCCTGCTCATCGCGATCGCCTCCACGGTGCTGCCGGCGATGCTGCAGGGCGGACCGTCCACGGTGGCGGCGCCCGCCGCGGCCGCCGGCCCGCTGCGCGCGGCCGGCCTGGACGTCCTCGTGGTCGCCGACGACGCGGCCGCCGAGCGGGCGGTACGCGACGGCGACGCGGACGCGGCGCTGGTCGCCGGCCCGACCGTGCTCGGCGACCAGCGGGCCCCGGACGACGTGGTCCAGGCGCTCAGCGTGGCACCGCAGGTGCGGCTGCTCGACCCCGACGCGGTGGACCCGGTCACCGCCTACCTGGTGCCGTTCGCCTTCGCGTTCGTCTTCTTCATCATGTCCCAGACCTTCGGCATCCAGGTCGCGCAGAGCGTCACCGAGGAGAAGCAGACCCGGATCGTGGAGATCCTGGTCGCCGCCGTGCCGGTCCGGGCGCTGCTGGCCGGCAAGATCGTCGCCGCCGGCGCGCTGGCGCTGGGACAGGTGGCGCTGATCGCGGTCGCCGCCGTGACCGGGCTGCGGCTGACCGGCGGCGGGGACCTGCTCGACCTGGTCGCCCCCGCGCTCGGCTGGTTCGTGCCCTTCTTCCTGCTCGGCTTCCTGCTGCTGGCGGCGATGTGGGCGGCGGCCGGCGCGCTGGTGAACCGGCAGGAGGACATCGCCGGGGCGTCCACCCCGGTGCAGCTGGCGGTGATGGCGCCGTTCTTCGCGGTGGTGTTCCTCAACGACAACGGCACCGCGATGCGGATCCTGTCGTACCTGCCGCTGTCCGCGCCGACCGCGATGCCGGTGCGGCTGTTCACCGGCGACGCGGCGACCTGGGAGCCGTTCGTGGCGCTGGCGCTGCTGCTGGTCGCGGCGGCCGGCTTCCTCGCCGCCGGGGCGCGGATCTACCAGGGCTCGCTGCTGCGCACCAACGGGCGGACGTCGGTGCGTGCGGCCTGGCGGCAGCGCGAGACGGTCGGCTGACCGCGGCCGCCCCGCCCGGCCCGGGACCGGCCGGCGGGGCGGCGGAGCCGGTCCGACCTGTGCGAAGATCGCCGACCATGAGTACGGACCCGACCCACCTGCGCGCCCTCGCCGACGAGTGCGTCGACCTGGTGTCCCGGCAGTTCGGCCACCGGCTGGACTGGTCGCCCGAGAGTCTGTCGACGCTCGACGGGGTGTGCGCCGACCTGATCGCCGAGGGTCCGCTCGCCGCGGAGCGCCTGGACCTGTGGTGGCGGTTGATCGGGGCCTACACCGGCGAGGTGGTCGTCCGCGCCTACGCCGGCGAGTGGGTCACGCACGAGAGGTCGCCGGGGGCGCCGGCGGTCTCCGCGCTGGGCGTGACCGGCTTCCCGTTCGGGCTGGCCGCGCGGGTGCTGGACGGCGAGCCGTACAAGAGCCTCGCCTCGTTCGCGCGCGCCCTGCCGGCCATCGCCGAGCGCGCGACGAGCGACTGACGACGGGCCGCGACGAGCATCGCGACGTCCACCATGGACGACGGCCCGACACCCGGGAGGTCCGGGTGTCGGGCCGTCGTGGCGGTCCGGGTCAGCCGACCGCGGCCATCACCTCGTCGGAGACGTCGAAGTTGGCGTAGACGTTCTGCACGTCGTCGCAGTCCTCCAGCACGTCGATCAGCTTGAAGATCTTGCGCGCGCCCTCCTCGTCCAGCGGAACGTTCACGCTGGGGATCAGGGAGGACTCGGCCGACTCGTACTCGATCCCGGCGTCCTGCAGGGCGGTGCGCACCGCGATCAGGTCGCCCGGCTCGGAGACCACCTCGTACGCCTCACCGAGGTCGTTGACCTCCTCGGCACCGGCGTCGAGGACGGCCATCATCACGTCGTCCTCGCTGGTGTCGGCCTTGGGCACGATCACCACGCCCTTGCGGGAGAACATGTACGACACCGAGCCGGCGTCGGCGAGCGAGCCGCCGTTGCGGGTCAGCGCGGTGCGCACCTCGGTGGCGGCGCGGTTGCGGTTGTCGGTGAGGCACTCGATCAGCATCGCCACGCCGCTCGGGCCGTAGCCCTCGTACATGATCGTCTGCCAGTCGGCGCCGCCCGCCTCCAGCCCGGAGCCGCGCTTGACCGCGCGGTCGATGTTGTCGTTCGGGACCGAGTTCTTCTTCGCCTTCTGGATGGCGTCGTAGAGGGTCGGGTTGCCGGCCGGGTCGCCGCCGCCGGTGCGGGCCGCCACCTCGACGTTCTTGATCAGCTTGGCGAACATCTTGCCGCGCTTGGCGTCGATCACGGCCTTCTTGTGCTTGGTGGTCGCCCACTTTGAGTGGCCGGACATCTGAGTACCTCCGTTAGTGATCCACGCCCGCGTCCGCAGCCCGCGCCGGAGCCGAACCCGGCAATCCTACCGAGGCCACGGCCGGCCGGCACCCACGGGCGCACCGCCACGACGGCCGGCGCCGCGCTCGGCGTGGTCGGCGGCCGTCAGGCGGCGGCCCGGACCACGTCGACGAAGTGACGGTGCAGGCGGAGGTCGCCGGTCAGCTCCGGGTGGAACGACGTGGCCAGCAGGTTCCCCTGGCGGACCGCGACGATCCGGTCGGCCGCCGGGCCGTCGGTGACCCGGCCGAGCACCTCCACGCCCGGGCCGACCCGCTCGACCCAGGGCGCGCGGATGAAGACCGCGTGGAACGGCTCGCCGTCGACCCCGGCGAGCGTCACCGGCGCCTCGAACGAGTCGACCTGGCGGCCGAACGCGTTGCGCCGGACGGTCATCTCGATGCCGGCGAAGCCGCGCTGGTCGGGGCGGCCGTCCAGCACCTCCGTGGCCAGCATGATCATGCCGGCGCAGGAGCCGTAGACCGGCATGCCGGCGGCGATCCGCTTGTCGATCGGCTCGCGCATCTCGAAGATGTCCACCAGCTTGCTGATCGTGGTCGACTCGCCGCCGGGCACCACCAGGCCGTCGACCGCGTCCAGCTCGCCCGGCCGGCGCACCGCCCGGGCGTCGGCGCCCGCGCCGGCCAGCGCCGCGACGTGCTCGCGTACGTCGCCCTGAAGCGCGAGCACGCCGATCACCGGTCCGGTCACACCGCTCCCTTCGAGATGTTAAGAAGGGGCCCCGCCTCTACCGGAGGCGTTAAGAAGGGGCCCTTCCTTCGGTTCACCACCCGCGCTCGGCGAGGCGGTGCGGCTGGGGGATCTCGTCGACGTTGATGCCGACCATCGCCTCGCCCAGACCGCGCGACACCTTGGCCAGCACGTCCGGGTCGTCGTGGAACGTGGTCGCCTTGACGATCGCGGCGGCCCGCTGGGCCGGGTTGCCGGACTTGAAGATGCCCGAACCGACGAACACGCCCTCGGCGCCGAGCTGCATCATCATGGCCGCGTCCGCCGGGGTGGCGATGCCGCCGGCGGTGAACAGCACGACCGGCAGCTTGCCCCGCTCGGCGACCTCCTTGACCAGCTCGTACGGGGCCTGCAGCTCCTTCGCCGCGACGTACAGCTCGTCGGCCGGCAGCGACTGGAGCCGGCGGATCTCCTGCCGGATCTTCCGCATGTGGGTGGTGGCGTTGGAGACGTCCCCGGTGCCCGCCTCGCCCTTCGAGCGGATCATCGCGGCGCCCTCGGTGATCCGGCGCAGCGCCTCGCCCAGGTTGGTCGCGCCGCACACGAACGGGACGGTGAACGCCCACTTGTCGATGTGGTTGGCGTAGTCGGCCGGGGTCAGCACCTCGGACTCGTCGACGTAGTCGACGCCGAGCGCCTGGAGGATCCGCGCCTCGACGAAGTGGCCGATGCGGGCCTTGGCCATCACCGGGATGGAGACGGCCGAGATGATGCCGTCGATCATGTCCGGGTCGCTCATCCGGGACACGCCGCCCTGGGCGCGGATGTCGGCCGGCACGCGCTCCAGGGCCATCACGGCCACGGCGCCGGCGTCCTCGGCGATCTTCGCCTGCTCGGGGGTGACCACGTCCATGATCACGCCGCCCTTGAGCATCTCGGCCATGCCGCGCTTGACGCGGGCGGTGCCGACGGTGGCGTCGGTGGTCGGTGCGGTGGATTCAGACACGGGTCATCGCTCCTCGACGGGCTGGGGAGGGGGCTGCGCTGGAATGCTACGACCGGCGCGACGCCGCTCCGACAGCCAATCGGCCCCCCGGTGGCCTGCCCTGTGGCCGCCGTCACGAGCCCCGGCCCGGTCAGCCGGTGGTGACGTCCGCGCGCGGGACCACCGTCGGGTCGTCGATGTCGAAGTAGCGGGGCCACTCCCGCCCCCGTCCCATCCGGAACAGCCGCACCACCGGACGGCTCCGGGCCGACCGGGCGTCCCGGACCAGGTCGGTGTGCACCTGCCGGGCCAGCGCCAGCCGCCGGCTCGCCGCGATCACCGCCGCGCAGGCCGCGTCGTCCGGGTCCAGCCGGACCGCGCGCAACTGCCGGGTGAGGTCGTTCTCGGCGGCCTCGCGCTCCTCCGGGGCGGCGTCCAGCGCGATCCGGGCGGCGGCGTACAGCTCCACGCCGTACCGCTGCTCGGCCAGCACCGCGGCGGCGGCCGCCCGGCGGAGCAGGTGCGCGTCGAGCGCGCGGGCCGCCGAGTCCGCCCGGACCTGCAGCCGCTGCACCCGGCCGGAGGTCCAGATCAGGTACGCCGAGACCAGCCCGAGCACCAGGGCCGCGCCCACCACCCACCACATGCCCGGCATCGTAGTGCTGCTCCTCATCCCGGCCGGCCGGCGCGGGCACCGGTCGACGCGCTCGTCACAGCGGCCCCACCGGCCACCGCGGTCAGCCCAGCCCCGCCCACTCCTGGTCCATGACCCGGCCGTCGGTGGCCTCGATCGCGGCTGCGTATACCTCCAGAACGCGGCGGGCAACCACGGGCCAGTCGAAATTCGCCACCACCTGGTCGCCGGCGGCGGTCAGCCCGGCCCGCTGGCCGTCGTCGTCGAGCAGTTCGGTCAGCGCCGCGCCCAGCGCCACCGCGTCGCCGGTCGGGAAGAGCCGGCCGGCCCGCCCGCCGTCGAGCACCCGGCGGAACGCGTCCAGGTCACTGGCGACCACGGTGGTGCCGGCCGCGAGCGCCTCGGTGAGGATCATCCCGAAGGATTCCCCGCCGGTGTTCGGTGCGACGTAGAGGTGCACGCTGCGCAGCATGCGTGCCTTGTCCGCCTCGGAGACCAGCCCGAGGAACGTGACCCGCTCGCGCAGGTCCGCCGGGAACCGCCCGTACAGCTCGTCGGCGTCGCCCGGGCCGGCCACCAGCAGGCGCAGCCCGGGGCGGCGCGGCGCGAGCGCGACGAACGCGTCGCGCAGGATCGGGAAGCCCTTGCGCGGCTCGGTGAACCGGCCCAGGAACCCCAGCGTGCCGCCGGCGCCCGGGCCGCACTCCCCCGGCCAGTCGGGCAACGGCGCCACCCCGGCGAACTTCGCCACCGCCACGCCGTTGGGGATCTCCACCGCGCCGCCGTCCATGTGCTCGACCTGCACCTTGCGGGCGAGCGCGCTGACCGCGATCCGGGCGGTGATCCGCTCCAGCACGATCCGCAGCACCCCCTGCGCGGCGGAGAGCACCCGGGAGCGGGTCATCGCGGTGTGGAAGGTGGCCACCACCGGGCCGCGGGCGCAGAGCACCGCCAGCATCGACAGGCTCGGGGTGAGCGGCTCGTGCACGTGCAGCACGTCGAAGTCGCCACGGGTGATCCAACGGCGCACCCGCGCGGTGGAGACCGGGCCGAACGCGATCCGGGCCACCGAACCGTTGTACGGCAGCGGCACGGCCCGGCCCGCCGACACCACGTACGGCGGCAACGGCGCGTCCTCGTCGGCCGGGGCCAGCACACTCACCTCGTGGCCGAGCCCGAGCAGCGCCTCGGCCAGGTCCATGACGTGGTTCTGCACCCCGCCCGGGACGTCGAAGGAGTACGGGCACACGATGCCGATCCGCACTTGCGCCCCCTCTAGACCGTCCCGGTGGTGGTCGGCGGCTGCGCCGACGTGGGCGCGCCCTGCGGACCCTGGTCCAGCCACATCCGCTGCAGCATGTGCCAGTCTTCCGGATGCCGGGCGATGCCCGCCGCCAGACCGTCGGCAATCCGCTGGGTCACCACGCGGACCCGGGCGTCCAGCGGGGCGCTGTCCTCGGCCGGCAGCGGCAGCGGGCCGTCGATCGAGGCGCAGGCGGCGTCCGGTTCGTACCACATCGAGGCCACGTAGAGCGGGGCGCCGGTGCGGATGGCCAGCAGCGCCGGACCGGCCGGCATCCGGGTCCGGCCGCCGAAGAAGTCCACCTCCACGCCCCGGGCCGACAGGTCCCGGTCGGCGAGCAGGGGCACCACGTAACCGGCGCGCAGCCGGTCCACCAGCACGTCGAACGCGGGACGCGGGCCGCCGCGGTTGGGCAGGATCTCCATCCCCAGCCCCTCCCGGAACCCGACGAACCGCTCGTAGACGCCGTCCGGAAGCCGCTCGGCCACGGTGGTCATCGGCCAGCCGGTGGCGGCCACCCAGGCGCCGGCGGCATCCCAGTTGCCGGCGTGCGGCAGCGCCACCACCGCGCCGCGCCCGGCCGCCACGTCCGCGGCGAGCTTGTCGGCGCCGTCGAGGCGGAATCCCGCGAGGATCTCCGCCCGGTCCAGGCCGGGCAGCCGGAACGCCTCCATCCAGTAGCGGGCGTACGAGCGCAGGCCCGCCCGCACCAGCGCGTCCAGCTCCGCCTCGGGCAGCTCCGGGCCCACCACCCGGCGCAGGTTGGCGCGCAGTCGACGCGTACCCCCGCCGTCCCTGCGGTGGGCCCGGTCGGCGCCCGCCCGGAAGGCCGCGGCCGCGACGGGCCGGGGCAGCGCCCGGATCAGGCGCCAGCCCGCGACGAAGCCCGCCTCGGTGAGGTTCACTCCGCGCCGACCCGCTGGGCCTGCCGGTACACGTGGGCCATCCGCTGCCCCACCGTGAAGATCGAGACGGCGGCGAGCAGCCAGAGCGCGATCTCCAGCGCGGGGCGGACGCCGACGCCGGTGAGCAGGCCGCCGACGCCGACGATGAGCAGCCGCTCGGTGCGCTCGGCGATCCCGACGTTGCAGGTCATGCCGAGCCCTTCGGCCCGGGCCTTCACGTAGGAGACCAGGCCGCCGGCGGCCAGGCAGATCAGCGCCGCGGCCACGCCGGAGTGGTCGTGCTCGGTGGCCAGCCAGTAGGCGACCGCGCCGAAGACCGCGCTGTCGGCGACCCGGTCCATGCTCGAGTCGAGGAACGCCCCGAACCGGGTCGAGCCGCCGCTCATCCGGGCCATCGTGCCGTCGAGCAGGTCGGTGAGGGCGAAGACCGTGACGATCAGCGCGCCGGCGACCAGGTGGCCGCGCGCGCCGAAGCCGAGCGCGCCGACGAGCACGCCGACGGTGCCGGTCACGGTGACCGCGTTGGGGGACACGCCCGCGCGGAGCAGTCCGCGCGCGATCGGCTCCACGACGCGGGTCATGCCCGCGCGGGCCGTCACTTGGAAGATCTTCGCCATGGCGGTCCCACGATAACGGCCGGCAGCGGCCGGGGACACAGCCGGGCGGACGACCCGCCCGACGACCCTTGTGCCGGCACCGGCGCGGGTGTGAGATCGAGCCAGGAGGTGAGCCAGTTCACCGGATCACCGGTCCGCGTTCCCGTCCAGCAGCAGATCACCGGAAAATATCGCCGCGGCGCCCGTCCGGGTCCGCTCCCCCGTCGCCCGCGGCGGTCGCCACCACCACCGGTTGAGGGAGGTGCGCCGCGATGGCGCAGAAGAACGAGAAGGGTGTCACCGGCGGCGCGCCGGTGGTGACCGAACCCGGCAGGGTTCGCAACGTGGTGCTCGTCGGGCACTCCGGCGCGGGCAAGACCACCCTGGTCGAGGCGCTGCTGGCAGCCAGCGGCACGATCGGCCGCGCCGGCTCGGTCACCGAGGGCACCACGGTCTGCGACCACGACCCCGCCGCCGTGCGCCAGCAGCGCTCGGTGAGCCTGGCCTGCGCCCCGCTGATGCACCGCGACGTCAAGGTCAACCTCCTGGACACGCCGGGCTACGGCGACTTCGTCGGCGAGCTGCGCGCGGGGCTGCGCGCCGCCGACGCGGCGCTGTTCGTGGTCTCGGCGGTGGACGGGATGGACGCCGCCACCGCCGCGCTCTGGGAGGAGTGCGCCGCGGTGGACATGCCGCGCGCGGTGGCCGTCTCCCGGCTCGACCACCCGCGCGCCGACTTCGACGAGGCGGTCGCGCTCTGCCAGCGGGTCTTCGGCGACAACGTGCTGCCGCTCTACCTGCCCATGCTCGGCGACGACGGCGAGTCGGTGGCCGGTCTGATGGGCCTGATCACCCGCCGCGTGTTCGACTACTCCGCCGGGCTGCCGGCGGCGGTGCGCGAGCCGGACCCGGAGCACCTGCCGGCCATCCAGGAGGCACGCGACGAGCTGATCGAGGGGATCATCGCGGAGAGCGAGGACGAGACCCTGATGGACCGCTACCTCGGGGGCGAGCAGATCGACCCGGAGGTCCTCATCGCCGACCTGGAGACCGCGGTCGCCCGCGGCCACTTCTACCCGGTGGTGCCGGTCTGCGCGGAGACCGGGGTCGGCCTGGACGCGCTGCTCGACGGTCTGGTGACGGCGTTCCCGTCGCCGCTGGAGCACGACCTGCCGGCGGTCACCGGGGTGGACGGCTCGCCCCGCCCCCGCTGACCTGCGACCCGGACGGCCCGCTGGTCGCCGAGGTGGTCAAGACGACTGTCGACCGCCACGTCGGGCGGGTTTCGCTGGTCCGGGTCTTCTCCGGCACGCTCCGCCCCGACCAGGTGATCCACGTGTCCGGGCACGGCATGGCCGAGCGGGGCCACCCGGACCACGACGCCGACGAGCGGGTCGGCCACGTCTACAGCCCGCTCGGCGCGACCCTGCGCGAGGTGCCGGCCTGCGTCGCCGGTGACCTCTGCGCGGTCACCAAGTCGGGCAGCGCGGAGACCGGCGACACCATCTCCGCCAAGGACGAGCCGCTGCTGGTCGCGCCCTGGGAGATGCCCGAGCCGCTGCTGCCGGTGGCGGTGGTGGCGCGCAGCCGGGCCGACGAGGACGCGCTGGCGCGCAACCTGTCCCGGCTCGTCGCCGGTGACCCGACGCTGCGGCTGGAGCGCAACCCGGAGACCCACCAGCTGGTGCTCTGGTGCATGGGCGAGGCGCACGCGGACGTGGTGCTCGACCGGTTGCGCGGCGGCGGGGTCGAGCTGGAGACCGAACCGGTCCGGGTGGCGCTGCGGGAGACCCTCACCACGGCCGCACGCGGGCACGGCCGGCACGTCAAGCAGTCCGGCGGCCACGGCCAGTACGCCGTCTGCGACATCGAGGTGGAGCCGCTGCCCCGGGGCGCCGGCTTCGAGTTCGTCGACCGGGTGGTCGGCGGCGCGGTCCCGCACAACTACATCCCCTCGGTGGAGAAGGGCGTCCGGGCCCAGATGGAGCGCGGCCTGGTCGCCGGTCACCCGGTGGTCGACCTGCGGGTGACGCTCGTCGACGGCAAGGCGCACAGCGTCGACTCCTCCGACGCCGCGTTCCAGACCGCCGGCGCGCTGGCCCTGCGCGACGCCGCCGAGAAGGGTCAGCCGACGCTGCTGGAACCGGTCGACGAGATCACCGTCCGGGTGGCCGACTCCTCGGTCGGCGCGGTGATGGGCGACCTGTCCGGGCGGCGCGGCCGGGTGCTCGGCACCGAGCCCGACCCGGACGCCGAGGGCCGCACCCTGGTCCGCGCCGAGGTGCCCGCCACCGAGCTGCTGCGGTACGCGGTGGAGCTGCGGTCGATGACCGCCGGCACCGGCACGTTCCGGCGCGAGTTCGCCCGCCACGAGCCCATGCCCGCCCACCTGGCCGACCAGGCCCGCAAGGAGTCCTCCACCCGGTCCTGACGGTCCCGTCAGGGGCGGGCGGAGGGGACCGGCGGCATCGGCCAGTGGGGGCGGTCGGCGTCGCGGAGGGCGGCCGAGCGTACCGCCGCCAGTTGCCGCTCCACCTCGGCGAAGTGGTCCGGCGCGAGCGGGCCCCGGGCCAGCGCGGCCGCGTTCTCCTCGACCTGGGCCACCGTGCGGGCGCCGGGGATCGGTACGGCCCGGTCGCTGCGCGCCCAGATCCAGCCGAGCGCGCCCTGGGCCAGGGTCCGGCCGTCGGCGGTGAGCGCGTCCCGGACCCGGGCCACCCGGCGCAGCCACTCGGGGGCCGGCCGGCCGCTGCGGAACCACTCCAGCCAGGTCGGTCCGAGGCCGCGTACGTCGTCGCGGGGCAGCGTCGACTCCGGCGTGTACTTGCCGGTGAGCAGTCCCATGCCGAGCGGACCCCGGGCCAGGCTGGCCAGGTCGTGCTTGTCGCAGGTGGCCAGCATGGCCGGGGCGTCCCGGAGCACCGACAGCGCGTGCTGCACGGCGGCGGCGCCGCGGGCGACCTGGGCGAAGGCGGCGGCCCGGTCGGCCCGGTCGGTGCTCCACCCGTACGCCCGGATCAGCCCGTCGGCGACCAGGTCGTCCAGCGTGCCGACCAGCGCCTCGGCGCGGGGCAGCGGCAGGTCGCCGAGGTGCAGCTGATAGAGGTCGATCCGGTCGGTGTCCAGCCGGCGCAGCGAGTCGACCACGGCCCGGCGCAGGTACTGCGGCGAGGCGTTCTCCCCGGTGGCCTGCCGGGTCCGCTCGTCGAACGTGTAGCCCCACTTGGTGGCGATCACCGCCCGGTCGCGCCGGCCGGCGAGGGCCCGCCCGAGCACCCGCTCGCCGTGCCCGGCGCCGTAGGTGTCGGCGGTGTCGAAGAGCGTCACCCCGAGGTCGAGGGCGCGGCGGACGGCCCGCACCGACTCGTCGTCGTCCACCGCACCCCAGCCCAGCGGCCGGGCGCCCTCGGCCCACGGGCCGCTGATCGCCCAGCACCCCATGCCGAGTGCGCTCACCTCGATGCCGCTGCGACCCAGCGGCCGCGTGCTGACTCCCATCGCCGAATCCTGTCACCTTCCCCGCACGCGTGGGCGGCTTCGTCACCCCGGGTGCCCGACCACGGTCACCCGGCGTAACGGGAGAGGGAAAGCCTTTCGGGGAGAGCGATATACCGGAGAGTCATAAGTATGACTCTCCGGTATATCGCTCGGGGGCGGTAGGTGCACGTGACGGCCGGCAGGCCTGCCGGCGCGGGCAGGCCGATCACGCCGGGCGAGGCCGACCGAGCCGGGGCCAAGCCGACCGAGCCGGGCCACGCCGGGCCGGGCCGGGCCGGGCAGGGCCACGCCGGGCCGGGCAGGGCCACGCCGGGCCGGGCAGGGCCACGCCGGGCCGGGCAGGGCCACGCCGGGCCGGGCAGGGCCACGCCGGGCCGGGCAGGGCCACGCCGGGCCGGGCAGGGCCACGCCGGGCCGGGGAAGCGCCCCGAGGGCCGGGCCACGGACGCGGGTCGGAAGGCGACCGGTGACCCGCAACAGGCGAACCGGCCGGGACGTCAGCCGGCGTAGGCCAGCAGCACCGGGGCGTCCTGCCCCGGCCAGGCGCCGGTGAGCCGGCCCGCGACGGGCGCACCGACGGCGTCGGTGTCGGCCGGAACGGGACGCCGGACCAGGGCCAGCTCGGCGCCCCCGGCCCGGATCAGGGTCGGGTCGCCGTCCACCACCTCGGCGGCCGGGCCGGCCGGCCACGTCCGGTCGGTGCGGCTGCCCGACACGGTCATGCTCGGCTCGCGTACCTGCCGTTCGCCGTCGACCTCGAAGTACTCCTGCGCCTGGCCGGCGTCGGCGAGCACCGCGGCGGCCAGCGCCGGCGGGTAGACCGGGTCGCCGCACGCGTCGTACACCCAGCGCCGCCCGAGCACGGAGTGCTCCACGGTGCCGACCAGGAACCGCTCCGCGCCGGCCAGCGGCGCGCCCCGGTAGGTCAGCGGCACCTGCAGCACCGGACCCTCGCCGGCCCGCACGAGCAGCGTCTCCATGCCGACCTCGCCGGCCGGGTCGTCGAAGCGGTACGCCGCGACCCGGGTCACCGGGGCGCCGGCCGCGCCGGCGAACCAGGACCGGCCGGGCAGCCAGCCGACGAGCAGCTCCAGTTTCGAGGGGCGCAGTTCCGCGCGGTGCAGCAGGGCCATGCGCAAGATCGTACTGTCGGGGTGGGCCCGGTCAGGCCGGCCACGCCTTGGCGAGCAGGTCCCGGGTGTCCGCGAGCAGCTGCGGCAGCACCTTGGTGCGGCCGATCACCGGCATGAAGTTGGCGTCGCCGCCCCAGCGCGGCACCACGTGCTGGTGCAGGTGCGCGGCGATGCCCGCGCCGGCCACCCCGCCCTGGTTCATGCCCAGGTTGAACCCGTGCGCGCTGGACACGTGCCGGACCACCCGCATGGCGTCCTTGGTGAACGCGGCCAGCTCGGCCGTCTCCGGCGCGTCGAGGTCGGTGTAGTCGGCCACGTGCCGGTAGGGGCAGACCAGCAGGTGCCCGGGGTTGTACGGATAGAGGTTGAGCACCGCGAAGACGTGCTCGCCCCGGGCGACCACCAGGCTCTCCTCCGGCGGCAGGCCGGGCGCCAGGCAGAACGGGCAGCCGGTCGGCTTCTCGTATCCGCCCTCGGGCCGGTCCTCACCGGAGATGTAGGTCATCCGGTGCGGCGTCCAGAGCCGGTCCAGCCCGTCCGCCAGCCCGCCGTCGCCGCCGTACCCGGTGTCCCGCTCCGCCCCTGTCACACCGGCGATCCTACGATCCGACCGCCTCCTCGGCGACGGCGGCGGTGGGCCCGCTGTTGGTGCGCGACTCGACGACCTCGCGGATGTGCGCCACCGCCTCGTCCAGCGGTACGCCGTTGCGCTGCGACCCGTCCCGGTAGCGGAACGACACGGTGCCGGCCGCCACGTCGTCGTCACCGGCGATGACCATGAACGGGATCTTCTGCTGCTGGGCGTTGCGGATCTTCTTCTGCATCCGGTCGTCGCCCAGGTCGACCTCGGCCCGGATCCCCTGCCGGCGCAGCGTCGCGGCGAAGTCCTCCAGGTAGTCGCCGTGGTCGTCGCGGATCGGGATGCCGACCACCTGCACCGGGGCGAGCCAGGCCGGGAACGCGCCGGCGTAGTGCTCGGTCAGCACGCCGATGAACCGCTCGATCGAGCCGAACTTGGCGCAGTGGATCATCACCGGCTGCTGCCGGGTGCCGTCGGCGGCCTGGTACTCCAGCCCGAAGCCCTTGGGCTGGTTGAAGTCGTACTGGATGGTCGACATCTGCCAGGTCCGGCCGATCGCGTCCTTGGCCTGCACCGAGATCTTCGGGCCGTAGAACGCCGCGCCGCCCGGGTCCGGCACCAGGTCCAGCCCGGTCTCCAGGGCGCACTGCTCCAGCACGGCGGTGGCGGTGGCCCAGTCGGCGTCGGTGCCGACGAACTTGTCCGGGCGGCTGTCGTCCCGGGTGGACAGCTCCAGGTAGAAGTCGTCGATGCCGAAGTCACGCAGGAGGCTCAGCACGAACCCGAGCAGGTGCTTGATCTCCGCCGGCGCCTGCTCCTGGGTGCAGTAGGAGTGCGAGTCGTCCTGGGTGAAGCCGCGCACCCGGGTCAGACCGTGGATCACGCCCGACTTCTCGTACCGGTAGACCGACCCGAACTCGAACAACCGGATCGGCAGCTGCCGGTAGGAGCGCCCGCGCGACCGGTAGATCAGGTTGTGCATCGGGCAGTTCATCGCCTTGAGGTAGTAGTCGCTGCCCTCCATCTCCATCGGCGGGAACATCGTGTCCTTGTAGTAGGGCAGGTGTCCCGAGGTGTGGAAGAGACCTTCCTTGGAGATGTGCGGCGTCCCGACGTACTGGAAGCCCTCCTCGATGTGGCGGGTGCGGACGTAGTCCTCCATCACCCGCTTGAGCACCCCACCCTTGGGGTGGAAGACGGCCAGGCCGGAGCCGATCTCGTCGGGGAAGCTGAACAGGTCGAGGTCCGCGCCGAGCTTGCGGTGGTCGCGCCGGGCGGCCTCCTCCAACAGCTTCAGGTACGCCTTCAGCTCGTCCCGGGTCGGCCACGCGGTGCCGTACACCCGCTGCAACTGCGGGTTCTTCTCCGACCCCCGCCAGTACGCGGCGGCCGAGCGCATCAGCTTGAACGCGCCGATCAGCCGGGTGTTCGGCAGGTGCGGGCCACGGCACAGGTCCGACCAGCAGACCTTCTCCTCGTTGGCGGCGAGGTTGTCGTAGATGGTCAGCTCGCCGCCGCCCACCTCCATCACCTCGGAGGAGTCGAGCCCCTCACCCTTGACCTCGATCAGTTCCAACTTGAACGGCTCGGCGGCCAGCTCGGCGCGGGCCTCGTCGAGGCTGGAGAACCGGCGCCGGCGGAACCGCTGACCGGACTTGACGATCTCCTGCATGCGCTTCTCGAGCTTGGCCAGGTCCTCCGGCTGGAACGGCTTGCCGACCTGGAAGTCGTAGTAGAAGCCGTTCTCGATCGGCGGGCCGATGCCGAGCTTCGCCTCCGGGAAGACGTCCTGCACCGCCTGCGCCAGCACGTGCGCGGTCGAGTGGCGCAGCACGTCCAACCCGTCCGGGGTGTCCAGCCCGACCGGCTCCACCGCCGTCTCCTCGGCCGGCTTCCAGTCCAGGTCGCGCAGCTGGCCCTGCGGGTCGCGGACCACCACGACCGCCTTCGGCCCGGTCGTGGGCAGGCCGGCCGCGGCCACCGCGTCGGCCGCCGTGGTCCCGGCGGCGACGACGACGGGGTCGGCCACGACGGGGGTACGGGGTGCGGACACGGTGACTCCTGTCGTCGAGGTACGGGTGGGCCGGTGACCGGCCCCTGCGATGCTATCGGTCGGCCGGAGCCCGGCCGACGCCGACGCCACGCCCCGGACGACGAGTTGCGGGCGACGTTGAACCTTTCCGTCCTCCCGACCGAACTACCGGGTGGGGCCGGAGCCGGTACCGACCCCAGTCGAGAAGGATGGGGACGACCATGAGGATGACCCGTCAGGGCCGATGGGCGTCGGCACTGCTGGCCGCCGCGCTCGCCGGGACGGTGGGTTGGCCGGGCGCCGCGAGCGCCGCCGCCGGGGTGACCGTCACGACCTCCCCCGGCGAGGTGCACCAGGGCGACGCGATCGAGCTGTCCGTGGTGGTGCCCGCGGACCGTCCCGGCACCCGGACCACCAAGATCGAGCTGACCATGCCCGCGGACGCCCCGATCGGCGAGGTCTATCCCCTGTCCGTGCCGGACTGGGCGCCGACGATCACCACCCGCAACCTGGACCAGCCGGTCGCCGGCATCCACGCCTCCGAACTCAACCAGGTGACCCACGCGGTGACCTGGCTCCGGGTCCCCGGCGGCGGCACCGGGGCGGCCCGGCTGCCGCTCGGCATGGGCCCGATGCCCGCCACCGACCGGCTGGTCTTCACCGTGGTGCAGACGTACGCCGACGGCACGGTGGTGCGCTGGGCGGACCCGGCCGGCGGGGCGCACCCGGCGCCGACGGTCGCGCTGCTGCCGCCGCTGTCGGGCGCCGTCACGCACGGCGGGGACGCCGGTGCGGGCGGCGCGGCGCACGGGGGCCACGGCGCCGTCGGCGGCGGCCGGGACGGCGCGGCACCGGGCGGCGCGACCGCCGGGGGCCCGGCGGCCGGGGCCACCGACGACGGGCCGAGCGCGGACCTGCTGCTCGGCGGCGGTCTGCTCGCCGGGCTGGCCGGCGGGGCCGCGATCGGCTGGCTGCTCAGCCGCCGCCGGCGGGGCGCGCTGACCCTGCCGTCGGACACCGCCGACTCCCCCGCCCCGGCCGCCGACCGCGACGCCGACCCCGCGACCGACGCTCCGACCTCCGGCGAGCCCGTCACCGCAGGCGCCCCGGGCCGACGCCCTTGACCGCCCTCCCGACCCACCACACGATCCCCCGCCAACCGAAACCAGCCGTCCACGATGCCGGAACGCCGGAGATCTTGGTACGAAGGCGCCCCCAGGGGGCCGTCCCGTACCAAGATCTTGAGCTCGCCGGGGGCGGGGTCAGGTGGAGGCGGTGAGCCAGGGGGGCAGGGGCTCGCGGGCGGTGAGCCAGCCCTCGGGTACGCCGCCGGGCGTGCCGACGCCGGTGTGGGCGGCGACGATCCCGCCGACGATCGCGGCCGTGGTGTCGACGTCGCCACCGGCCTCCACGCAGGCGCGGACCGCGGCCGGGTAGTCGTGCAGCAGAGTGGCCGCGACCCAGAGCGTGAACGGGACGGTGTCCTGTGCGGTGACCCGCGATCCGTTGCCCACCGCCTCGACCACCTCGGCCGGCGGACGACCGAGCAGCGCGGCGGCCCGGCGTACGCCCCGGTGCACCTCGCCGGCCGGGTCCAGCGCGCCGGCCACGGCGGTGAGCAGCCGGGCCGGCTCGGGCCGGGTGCCGTCGAGCCGGGCCCGGGCGGCCAGCGAGGCGGCCACCGCCACCGCCACCGCCCCGGCGACGCCCTCGGGGTGGGCGTGGGTCACCTCGGCGCAGGCGCGGGCCTGCTCGGCGGCGCGTCGGATGGAGTCGGCGTGCCAGGCGCCGAGCGGGGCGACCCGCATGGCCGCGCCGTTGCCGCAGGAGCCCTGACCGTCGAACGCCGACGCGGCGGCCACCGGCCACGGAGTGCCGGTGCGGATCAACCGCAGGATCGTCACCGCGCCCGGCCCGTAGCCCCGGTACGGCTCGCACCGCTGCGCGAACGCCAGCGCCAACCGGTCCCGGTCGATCCGGCCGGCGGCGGCCAGCTCGGCCACCACCGAGCAGGCCATCTCGGTGTCGTCGGTCCACTCCCACGGCGGCGCGGGCAGCCGGCCCTCGGCGAGGTCGGCCGGGCGCCGGCCGGGGACGAAGAACTGGGAGCCGAGCGCGTCCCCCACCGACAGGCCGGCCAGCGCGTCGCGGGCAAGCGTCAGGCGGGTGTCGGGGAAGAGGGTGAACGTCATCGTCGTCCCAGCTTGCCCGGTTCCCCGGACCGCCGCAACGCGATCGACTTGCCACGCCGAGTACGGTGCTGACGTGGCAACCGTCCTACTGGTCGAAGACGACCACGTCGTCCGTGGCGCGATGCTGCGGTCGCTGACGGACCGGGGGCACGCGGTGCACGCCGTCGGCACGGCGCTGGACGCCCTGCGCCGGGTGGCGGCGGAGACGCCCGACCTGGTGGTGCTCGACCTCGGCCTGCCGGACCTGGACGGATCGGACGCGCTGCGCATGTTGCGCGGCATCACCGACGTGCCGATCATCATCGCCACCGCCCGCGACGACGAGCAGTCGGTGGTCCGGCTGCTGCGGGCCGGCGCGGACGACTACATGGTCAAGCCGTTCACCGGCGCCCACCTGGACGCCCGGATCACCACCGTGCTGCGCCGGGCCGGCCGGGCCAGCCGTACCGTGCAACCGGCCGTGCACACCGTCGGCGGCCTGCGGGTGGACGTGGGTGAGCGCAGCGCGGTGCTGGACGGGGAGTCCCTGGCCCTGACCCGCAAGGAATTCGACCTGCTGGCGTATCTCGCCGCGCGTCCCGGCCGGGTAGTGTCCCGGCGGGAACTCTTGGAGGAGGTATGGCGGCAGCCATCGGTCGGCGAGGACCAGACCATCGACGTTCACCTGTACTGGCTCCGCCGCAAAATGGGCGAGTCCGCGGCGAAGCCGCGTTACCTGCGCACCGTGCGGGGGGTCGGCTTCCGGCTGGTGGCGCCGGACTGAGGCCGGCGCTGGCCTGGCTCACCGCCGGTATGTGCAGCCTGGTCGCGTTCGCCTTCCTCATCCCGCTCGGGATCAGCCTCTCCGACCAGTCGCGCGAGGAGAAGCTGGCCGACGCGGCCCGCCGCAGCGCGCTGGTCACCGGCGCGCTGGCGGTCAGCACCGATCCCGAGGTGGTCAAACGGGCGGTGGCGGCCAGCGGTGACGATCCCGCGCTGCGACCGGTCGTGCACGGCATCGGGGCCGACGAGTCGGCCGGTCGGGCCGACCCGGCGGCGCTGACCGACGCCGCCGCGCAGCGGCGCTCGGTGGTGTCCGAGGTGGACGGCGGGGTGCTGCGGCTGGACCCGGTGGTGCTCGGTGACCGGGTGGCCGTGGTGGAGGTCTTCATACCCGACGAGGTGCTCGACGCGGGCGCCGGCGGCCGGTGGCTGCTGCTGCTCGCGGTGGCGCTGGCCCTGGTCGGCGCGGCGGTGGTCGTGGTCGACCGGGTCGCGGCCCGGGCCGTGGACGCCACCGGCGACCTGGTCAAGGCGGCGCTCGCGGTGGGCGACGGCGAGCTGGGGGTACGCGTCGAGCCCACCGGCCCACGGGAGCTGGCCGAGGCGGGGCACGCGTTCAACCGGATGGCGGAGCGGCTGGTGGCGCTGCGCGCCGACGAGCACGAACTGGTCGCCGACCTGTCGCACCGGCTGCGGACGCCGCTGACCGCGTTGCGGCTGGACGCGGAGGCGTTGGAGTCCGACGACACCAGCATCGGCACGTTCAGCGAGGCGGAACTGGACCGGCGGCGCGGCATCCGGCGGATCCGGCAGGCCATCGTGACGCTGGAGGGCGAGGTCGACCAGCTGATCAAGACGACCCGCAAGGCGGTCAGCCAGGAGACGGCGCCGGCGTCCTGCGACGTCAGCGAGGTGGTCCGGGACCGGATGGTCTTCTGGTCGGCGCTGGCCGGCGACCAGAACCGCCCGCACCGGGTGGTCGGGGCGCAGCTGCGCATTCCCGCGCCGGTGCCCCGGGCCGAGCTGGCCGCCGCGCTGGACGCGGTGATCGGCAACGTGTTCCGCTACACCCCGCAGGGCACCGCGTTCGAGGTGGCGGTGAGCCGCCGGGACGGTTGGGTGGCGATCCGGATCGACGACGCCGGGCCGGGCATCGCCAACCCGGACCGGGCGCTACGCCGGGGCGAGAGCGACCAGGGCTCGACCGGGTTGGGGCTGGACATCGCCAAGCGGGTCGCGTTGCAGGCCAACGGTTCGGTGAGCATCGACCGGGCCCGGCTCGGCGGGGCCAGCGTGGTGATGCTGCTGGCCGATCCGGACGCGGCGCCCCGGCAGGTCAACCGGTTCGGCCTGGTCGGCCGGATGGCCCGGGAGGCCCGCGAACCGCGCGCCGGGCGGCGCTGGCCGCGCCCGCGCTGACCGGTGGCTGTGGGCCGGCGCAAGTTCTCCTTAGGAGTGTTTTAACGACCGCCACAAACCCGCCGCGGACTGCCAGGATCAGGACAGAACCCATCAGTTCCGTCGGCCGGGACGCCCCGTAACACCTTCCGGCCGGCGGATCCGTGCGCGCGGCGGGAGTCCGGTCCCCCCACACCTCGCTCCCGTCGCGCGCCGCTCTCCCGTCGAGCCGGGCGTTGAGGTGACCGTCATGACCCCGACCGTCAGCCGTCTGCTCCGCTGGGCCGCCGTGATCGGCCTCGGCATCGCGCTCACGCTCGCCGCCTGGCAGGACCCGGTGCTCGCGCACGGCCCCGGCCGGTCCGCGACGGCCGGACCCGGACCCGCCACCGCGCTGGCCGTCCTGACCGCGCTCGCGCTCGCACCGGCGGCCCGCCGGTTCTCCCGGCGCGGGACGCCGGCCGGACCCGGGCTGCTCCTGGCCGCCCGACGCCGACCGCCCCGCCTGTCCCGGCGGCCGGCGCCCGCGCGACCGCTCAGCGCGCCGCGCTCGCCCGGTACGCGTCGATCTCGGCGGTGATCCGGGCCTGCTCGGCCGGTTCGAGGAACGCGGCGGCGACCGCGTCGCGGGCCAGCGCGGCGACCCCGTCCGGGTCGAGTTTCAGCAGCCGGGCGGCCACCGCGTACTCGTCGTTGAGCGTGGTGCCGAACATCGGCGGGTCGTCGGAGTTGATGCTGACCGGCACGCCGGCGGCGACCAGCTGCGGCAGCGGGTGCTCGTCGAGGCCGGCCACCGCCCGGGTCCGCACGTTGGAGGTGGGGCAGACCTCCAGCGGGATCCGCCGCTCGGCGAGGTGGGCCAGCAGCGCCGGATCGAGCACGGCGGAGATGCCGTGGCCGATCCGCTCGGCGCCCAGCTCGCGCAGCGCGTCCCAGATCGTCTCCGGGCCGGTGGTCTCGCCGGCGTGCGGCACCGAGCGCAGCCCGGCCGCGCGGGCCTGGTCGAAGTACGGCTTGAACTGGGGCCGGGGCACGCCGATCTCGGGGCCGCCGAGGCCGAAGCTGATCAGCCCGTCCGGCCGCTGGTCGAGGGCGATCCGCAGGGTCTGCTCGGCGGCGGGGAGCCCGGCCTCGCCGGGGATGTCGAAGCACCAGCGCAGCGCGATGCCGAAGTCGGCCTCGGCCCGCTTGCGGGCGTCCTCGATCGCCTCGCAGAACGCCTCCGCCGGGATGCCCCGGTGCACGTGCGAGTAGGGGGTGACGGTCAGCTCCGCGTACCGGACCTGCTGGCGGGCCAGCTCCCGGGCCACCTCGTGGGTGAGCAGCCAGACGTCGTCGGCGTCGCGGATCAGGTCCACCACGCTCAGGTAGACCTCGATGAAGTGGGCGAAGTCGCGGAACGCGAAGTAGTCGGCGAGCGCCTCCGGGTCGGCCGGGACGGGGCTGCGCCCCTCGTGACGGGCGGCCAGCTCGGCCACGATCCGGGGCGAGGCGGAGCCGACGTGGTGCACGTGCAGCTCCACCTTGGGCAGTCCGGCGATGAAGGTGGGCAGGTCGGTCACGGGTTCTCCTCTGCGCGGGCGCCGGTGCGGGCCACCACGAAGATCCGGCGGAACGGGAAGTACACCTGACCCTGCCGTACCGGGTACGCCTCGGCGAGGCGTACCCCCAGCTCGGTGCGGAAGTCGGCCCAGTCGGCGGCGGCCAGGGCGGCGCGGACCGGACGCAGTGCCGTGCCCTCCATCCAGGCCAGCACCGGGTGGTCCGCGCCGTCGGCCGGCAGCAGGTGCACGTAGGTAGTCTCCCAGGCGTCCACCGCGCAGCCCGCGCCGGTCAGCAGCGTGGCGTAGCCGACCGGCTCGTCCACCGGGGCCGCGCGCAGCAGCCCGGCGAGCCGGTCGCGCCAGCGGTCCCGCCCGGCGACCTCGCGCAACGCCCGGTGCGACGGCGCGGCGAAGTTGCCCGGCACCTGGAACGCCAGCCACGCGCCCGACGGCAGGTCGGCGGCCCACCGGGTGAGCAGCTCGCGGTGGCCGGGCACCCACTGGAGCACCGCGTTGGCGACCAGCACGTCCACGTCCGGCTCCGGCCGCCAGTCGCGGACGTCGCCCACCGCGAAGGCGACCGGGGCGCCCAGGGACCCGGCCCGGTCGATCATCTCGGGCGACGAGTCCAGGCCGGCCAGCCGGCTGCCGGGCCAGCGGTCGGCGAGCGTGGCGGTGAGCGTGCCGGGGCCGCAGCCGAGGTCGACGACCGCGCGGGGGCGCTCGGCGCCGACCCGGGCCAGCAGGTCGTGGAAGGGCCGGGAGCGTTCGTCGCCGTAGCGCAGGTAGGTGCGCGGATCCCACATGGCAGCCTCCTAAACCGTACGTACGTCTTGTTTGACGGTACGGCCCGACGGGCGCGACGGCAACCCGCTGACTAGGCTCGACCGGGTGGAACAGCGCAGCTTCGACCGGCTCGGCCGGCACGTCGGCATCATCGGACTCGGCGCCTGGCAGCTCGGCGCCGACTGGGGCGAGGTCAGCGAGGGCGCGGCGCTCGACGTGCTGGCCGCCGCGGTCGACGCCGGCGTCACCTTCCTGGACACCGCCGACGTCTACGGCGACGGCCGCAGCGAGCAGCTGATCGGCCGGTTCCTGCGCTCCCGGCCCGGGCACGGGCTGACCGTGGCCACCAAGATGGGCCGGCGGGTGCCGCAGACGCCGGAGGCGTACACAGTGGACAACTTCCGGGCCTGGACCGACCGGTCCCGGGCCAACCTGGGCGTCGAGACGCTCGACCTGGTGCAGCTGCACTGCCCGCCCACCGCGGTCTTCGCCGACGACCGCGTCTTCGACGCGCTGGACACGCTGGTCGCCGAGGGGCGCGTCGCCGGTTACGGGGTCAGCGTGGAGACCTCCGAACAGGCGCTCACCGCGATCGCCCGGCCCGGCGTGGCCAGCGTGCAGATCATCGTCAACGCGGTCCGGCACAAGCCGCTGGAGCGGGTGCTGCCGGCCGCCGCGGCGGCCGGGGTGGGCATCATCGCCCGGGTGCCGTTGGCCAGCGGCCTGCTCTCCGGCCGGTACGACGAGCAGACCACGTTCCCGGAGAACGACCACCGCACCTTCAACCGGCACGGCGAGGCCTTCGACGTCGGCGAGACGTTCTCCGGCGTCGACTACGACAGCGGCCTCGCCGCCGTACGCCGGCTCGCGCCGCTGGTCGGCGACGACCGGACGATGGCCCAGTTCGCCCTGCGCTGGGTCCTCGACCAGCCCGGCGTGACCGTGGTGATCCCCGGCGCCCGCTCGGCCGAGCAGGCGCGGCGCAACGCCGAGGCCGCCGGCCAGCCGGCACTGACCGACGTGGAGCTCGCGGCCGTGCGGGCCACCTACGACGAGCTGATCCGGCCGCAGGTGCACGACCGGTGGTGACCCCGACGGCGGGCCCGGCCGGCGCGGCGCCGTCGACGGTCGGCGTCACCGGGCATGCTGGACCGGGGCGGACGTCGGAGGGAGCGCGATGAGGGGTTGGTTCCGGCTCACCATGGGGCTGCTGGCCGTGGTGCTCGGCGCGCTCTGGACCGTGCTGGGCCTCGGCTACGTCGAGGGCAGCGCGCTGTCCGACCAGCGGGTCTGGGCGCTGGTCGGGCCGGCGACCGTCCTGGTCGGACTCGTCGCGCTCTGGTTCGGCATGCGGGCCCGGCGCCGCTGAGTCCCCGGTCGGGACAGGGAGAAGCCCCGCCTCCCGTGCGGGATGCGGGGCTTCGCGCGCCGACCGGCGTGGCCGGTGCGGTGTCAGCTCAGATGGGGCGGACCTGCTCGGCCTGCGGACCCTTCTGACCCTGGGCGATCTCGAACTCCACCCGCTGGTTCTCCTCCAGCGTGCGGTAGCCGCTGGTCTGGATGGCCGAGAAGTGGACGAACACGTCAGCACCCCCGCCGTCGACGGTGATGAAGCCGAAGCCCTTGTCAGCGTTGAACCACTTCACGGTTCCCTGCGCCATGTGTATCTCCTTCTAAAACTGGCGGCCGAGCACGCCGTGCGGCCGATTGGCCGTTTTCGAGCAGCGGCGCCTGAGGCGGCCCCCACGGAGGAGACTTCTCTCAACCCACGCGTCTCTCAACAGCGTGAGAAAGCAAACCACGTACGCAAAAACTCTGCACAGCCTAACCGACGAAATTCTCCGACATGTGACCTGAAGGTTGCGCGCAGACCGCCGGGCGGCCCGGTAGGCGCACGCGAAAGGCCCCTTTCCCACACTCGGGAAAGGGGCCTTGAGCTGCTCGCGGTCAGTCCGGCCAGTGGCCGGTCAGCCGACGGACGCCGACCGCGCCGCCGCGGTCCACCGCCGCCCGGACCGCCGAGAAGATCGCGCCCTGCAGGGCCGCGGCGGCCAGGACCTCGCCCCAGCCGCGCTCCTCGTCGGTGGCGCTCGGGGCGTCGTCGTCACCCGCCGCCAGCTTCCACACCTGGCGGAATACCATCCCGGCGACCGCACCGGCGGCCAGGCCGAGCAGGACCCCCACCGGCTTGTACGCCGCCTTGCCGATCTTGCCGCTCACCTGCGCCTCCCTCGGACGATCGCCAGCACCACCACGGTCACCACGGCGCCGGCCGCGATGGCCGCCCACGGCAACGGGTTGCGCCCGACCGCCCCACCCTTCTCGTACGCCTGCGCCCGGACCAGCCGGGCCCGCTCCGCCGCGCGCCCGCGCACCCGGGCCGCGGTCAGCGCCGCCTGCTCGCGCATCCGCGCCTTCGCCTGCTCGGCGGAGTGCCGCACCAGCGCCTTCGGATCGGCCCTGGCGGCGAGCAGCTCCATCGTCTCACCGAGTTCCACCCGGGTCCGGCGGATCTCCTCACGGAGCGCCGCCACGTCCCCGGTCCCGTTGCCGGTCATGCCCGCCTCCCGTCCTTCACCGCGGCGGTGACCGTGTCGACGTCGGCCCGAACGCTGCGGACCGCCGCCTCCGGCACCGGCGGGACGGCACGGCTGACCTGCTTCTTGCCCACGAGCGCCAGAATGCCGGCGAGCAGGAACAGCGCCACCGCCACGATCAGGGCGGCCAGCCACGCCGGCATGACCAGCGCCAGCAGCAGGATCACGGTGGCGACCAGCGCGCCGGCGCCGTAGAGGGCCATCACCCCGCCGCCGCCGAACAGACCGATCCCGATCCCGGCGTGCTTGCCCTTCTGGGTCAGCTCCGCGCGGGCCAGCGCCAGTTCGTCCCGCACCAGGCGGGTGACCTGCTCGGTGGCCCGTTGCACCAGTTCCGCGGTGGACGGCTCGTTCCCGGTCCGGGACGTGCTGCGACTCGCGACGTCAGCCATGCTGTCCTCCTTTCATCATCACCGCGCTGTATGCCCGGAGTCGCCGCCCGTCAATCCTGCGCGGGGCGGCCGGTCGGCCCGGCCGCCCGCCGCCGGGCCCGGCGTGGCCGGAGTCCGGGGCGTGCGCAGCAGGTCCCCCGGAACGGGCCGGTCAAACCCGACACCGGCGGTGAACCCGTCCGGCAGGCACAACGCGCCGTGCCGGGCCGGGGTCACGACCGCCGACGCGCGGAGCCCCCGGCCACGCCGAGGGCGGCCGGGGGCTCCGATCGGGTACGCGGTCAGCGACGCGCCTCGGCGTGGTCCTCCCGGCCCACGAACACCTCGCTGCGGGCCTCGCCGTCGTCGCTGCCGCCGAAGACGCGCGCGTCGTCGGGGGCCTCGGTGTCGGTCGTGCGGCGCACCGGGCGGCGCGGCTGCACCGACTGCCAGGGAAGCGGGCCGGTGGCGTCGCCCACCTCGGTGCGCAGCCGGGGCAGGGCGGTCGGGCGGTGGTCGCGTACCCAGGTCACCAGCTGCTCGCGGACCAGGCAGCGCAGGTCCCAGAGGCTGCCGGCGTCGGCGGCGCTGACCACCGCCCGGACCTTCACCGTCCCGCCGGTGGCGTCGGTCACCTGGAGCACGCAGACCCGGCCGTCCCACAGCTCGGTGCCCTCGCAGAGCCGCCGCAGCTCCTCCCGCATGGCCTGCACCGGAACGGCCCAGTCGAGGTCGAACTCGGCGGTGCCGAGCACCGCGGCCTCGGTGCGGGTCCAGTTCTGGAACGGCTTGCTGGTGAAGTAGGAGGTGGGCAGGATCAGCCGGCGGTCGTCCCAGATCTGCACCACCACGTAGCTGAGCGTCAGCTCCTCGATCCGGCCCCACTCCCCCTCGACCACCACCACGTCGTCGAGGCGAACCGCGTCGCTGAACGCGAGTTGCAGGCCGGCGAAGACGTTGCCGAGCAGGCTCTGCGCGGCCAGCGCGGCGACGACACCGACCACACCGGCGGAGGTCAGCACGCCCGCGCCGACACCGCGTACGGCCGGGAAGGTCATCAGCATCACGCCGACCGCGAGGATCACGATCACCGCGATGGTCAGCCGGCGCAGCAGCACCACCTGGGTGCGGACCCGTCGGGCGTGCCGGTTGTTCGGCACGTCCACCCGGAAGCGGGCCAGCGCGGTGTCCTCGGCCACCACGAGCAGCGAGGCCACCAGCCAGGCGAGCGCGGCGATCATGGTCAGCACCAGCGTGTGCAGGACGAACCGCCGCCACGGGCTGCCCACCGCGTAGAGCGTGGTGAACCGGACCGCGATCTGCACGGCGACCACTGTCGCGGCGACCTGGAACGAACGGTGCGAGTGCTCGGTCAGCTCGGTCATCAGCAGCGACCGGCGACCGAGCCGCCGGGTGACCCGGTGCACCACCTGGACCAGCACCAACGCGACCGCCGCCGCGGCGAGCGCGGCGGCGACGGTCACGACGTAACTCTGCACGGAAATTGTCTCCCTCCGACCCGGGCGGGAATCGGGCAAAGGCCCAATGGTGCCCGGCGGTCCGGATATCGACCAGGCTCAGACCTTGCGATACCGGGACTGGAAGAAGCAGTAGACGCCGAACGCGGCGATGCCGAGCGCCATCAGCGCCAGCAGCCACGGCCCGTACGGCTGGTCGCGCAGCGTCCGCAGGGCGGCGTCGAGGCCGCGCGCCTTCTCCGGGTCGTACTTGACGGCCGCGACCACGATGAGCAGGCCGGTGATGGCGAAGACCGAGCCCCGGGCGGCGTAGCCGGCCATGCCGAGACGACGGGTCAGCCGGTGGGTCTTCGGGCTCATCTCGCCGGTCTTGAGGTTGCGCTCGAACTTCTTCTTCAGGCCGTAGACCACCATGCCGATGCCGACCGCGGCCAGCACCAGACCGGCCAGGCCGACCAGCCAGCGGCCGCCGTCGGAGGCCATCAGCTTCTCGGTGAGCTGCTGCTGCCGGTTGGAGGCGTTGGCGCTGGCGTCCTGGACCACCTTGATCGCGGTGTAGCCCAGCCAGACGAAGACCACGACCCGGACCACCGAGGCGATCCGCTCGAAGACCTTCTCCTTGCCGGTCTTGGACTGGTGACCGATCACCGCCTGGAAGGCCTGCCAGAGCGCCATGGCGAAGAGGCCGACGGCGATCGCGATCAGGACGAACTTGCCCAGCGGCTGCTCGCCGAGGGTGCGCAGGGCGCCGTTCTGGTTGCCTTCCTCGCCGGAGCTGCCGAAGGCGATCTGCAACGCCAGCCAGGCGAACAGGAGGTGCACGATCCCGTAACCGATGAAACCGACACGGGTCAACAGTTCGAGCCACCTGCTGTTCTTGGCCTGGGCGGCGGTGGCTCCGGGGTTCCGGGTGAGAGACATGGGCCCTCAATCTCCCGGCGGGCGGTTTTCCAAACGTGACCGCCCGCCGCCGCAGGCCGATAGCGATCAGCCGTTGGCGTTGCGCGCCACCCGCAGCACGACGTTCTGGTCGGTGACGCTGTCCAGGCTGACCTGGAAGCCGCCGACCTCGGTGGCCTGCTGGCCGGTGGTGAGCGAGAGCTGCTCCCCGGCCACCTCGACGGTGACCTGGTCGTCCTGGGTGCCGATGAGCTTGGCCTCGACGCCGAGGATGGTGGCGCTGGCGTCCACGCCCCGGTCGAAGGTGATGGTGCAGGCGTCCAGGCCGCAGTCGGTGTCGGCGCCGTTCGAGCTGCAACCGGCGAGCAACGCGGCGCCGAGGGCGAGACCGGCGAGCATCCCGGCGGCGCGTCGGGCGGGGGTCAGGGCGGAAGTGGCGCGTCGGTTCGTCACCTCCCCAAGGGTACGTGGCTCCCACCACCACCCGGCCGGGTGCGCGCTAGGGTGCCGGGATGGCATTCGACGTGGCCCGGGTGCGGGGGCTCTACCCCGCGCTGGGCGAGGGGTTCGTCCACTTCGACGGCGCCGGCGGCACCCAGACCGCCGCCCCGGTGATCGAGGCGGTGGCCGACGCCATGCGCGCCGCGACGGGCAACCGGAGCGCCGCGTTCGCCCCCGGCCGACGCGCGCTGGACCTGGTCGCCGGGGCCCGGGCCGCCGTCGCCGACCTGCTCGGGGTGGACCCGTCGGGGGTGGTGCTCGGCCCGAGCGCCACCGCGCTGACCTACACGTTGGCCCGGACGCTGGGCGCGGCCTGGCGGCCGGGCGACGAGGTGGTGGTCTCCCGGCTCGACCACGACGCCAACGTCCGCCCGTGGGTGCAGGCCGCCGAGGCGGCCGGCGCGACGGTGCGCTGGGCCGAGTTCGACCGGACCACCGCCGAGCTGCCCGCCGGCCAGTACGCCGACCTGGTCACCGAGCGCACCCGGCTGGTGGCGGTGACCGCCGGCAGCAACGCGACCGGCACCGCGCCGGACGTGGCGACGATCGCCAAGACCGCGCACGCGGCCGGCGCGCTGGTCTGCGTGGACGGGGTGCACTCGGTCCCCCACGGTCCCACCGACCTGTCCTCGCTCGGCGCGGACTTCCTGGTCACCAGCGCGTACAAGTGGTCCGGGCCGCACCTGGCGGCGATGGTCGCCGACCCGGCCCGCTGGGAGTCGTTGCGCCCGGCGAAGCTGATCCCGTCGGCCGACGCGGTCCCCGACCGGTTCGAGTACGGCACGCCCAGCTTCCCGCTGCTGGCCGGCGTGACCGCCGCGGTGGACCACCTGGCGTCGCTCGACCCGGCCGCCGGCGGTGACCGGCGGGAGCGGGTACGCGCCGGCCTCGCCGCCGCCCAGGCGCACGAGGAGGCGGTCTTCGACCGGCTGCTCGCCGGGCTGACCGCGCGTTCCTTCGTGACCGTGTACGGCGCGCCGGCCCGGCGCTGTCCCACGGTGTCGTTCCGGGTGGCCGGGTGGACGCCGGCGCGGACCGCGGCGGCGCTGGGCGGGGCCGGGCTCTGCCTGTCCTCCGGCGACTACTACGCCTACGAGTACTTCCAGGCCATGGGCCTGCGCGACACCGGCGGCGCGGTGCGGGCCAGCGTCTACCACTACAACACGGTCGACGAGGTGGACCGGCTGCTGGCCGAACTGGACCGGCTGGCCGAGACCGAGGGGACAATGGTCCGGTGAGCTACCTGGTCGAGGAGAACGCCGCCAAGCACCGCTTCGAGATCCTGGTCGACGACGCGCTGGCCGGGTTCACGGCCTACCTGCCCCGGGGAGAGGTCCTGGTCTTCACGCACACCGAGGTCGACGACCGCTACCAGGGGCAGGGCGTGGGCGCGGCGCTGATCAAGGACACGCTGGACCAGGTCCGGGCCCGGGGCGGCCGGGTGGTGCCCCGGTGCCCGTTCATGGCCGCGTTCATCGAACGTCACAGCGACTACGCAGACCTGGTCGTCGACGCGCCCTGAGACCCGGCCCGACCGGGGGACCTCCCCGCCCGGTCGGGCCGGGGGTTCAGCGGGCGCCGGCCAGCAGCTCGGCGGCGGCCCGGGCCGCCGCCGCGGTGGCGCCGTGGGTGGCGAGGTGCACCGCGCCGGTGACCAGCTCGGGCACGCCCAGTTCGACCACCACCGCGTCCGGCCGGGCGGTCAGGGCCCGGGTGACCGCGTCCCGCATCCAGTCGTGCCGGTGCAGGTCGCGCACGACCAGCACCAGCGGCCGGCCGGCCGGTCCGCCGGCCGGGTCGGCGGGGATCGCGTCGGCGGCGTACCGGGCGGTGGTGGTGCCGGGCGCGAGACGGGTCAGGGGCGCGGCGATGCCCCAGGGCGTCTCCTCGCCGATGGCGATGTTGCGCGGCGGCGCGAACTCCACCACGTGCGCCGGCCCGGCCAGCGGCAGCAGCCGGGAGTCTCCGCTGACCCGCACCGCCCGGCGGGCGGCGGCCAGCCCGATCGGCGAGTCGCCGCGTGACGGCGGGCCGGTGACCCGGTGGGCCCGGGCGGCGACGCTCCAGGCGGCGAGCTGACCGACCCGTTTCGCGGCCTCGGCCAGGCGCTCCTCCGGCAGCTCGCCGCTCACCACGGCGGCCACGATCGCGTCGCGCAGCTCACGGGCGTCGGACTCGGTGGCCCGCTCCCCGCCCACGCAGATCGCGTCCGCGCCGGCGGCCAACGCGCGCACCGCGGCGCCGGCGAAGCCGTACCGGTCGGAGACCGCCCGCATCTCCACCGCGTCGGTCACCACCACACCGCCGAAGCCCATCTCCTCGCGGAGCAGGCCGCCCAGGATGCGCGCGCTCAGGGTGGCCGGCAGCTCCGGGTCCAGCGCGGGCACCAGCAGGTGGCCGGTCATCACCGCCTGCGCGCCGGCCGCCACCGCGGCCCGGAACGGGGCCAGCTCGACCGCGTCCAGCCGGGCCCGGTCGCCGCCGATGCGGGGCAGGTCGTGGTGCGAGTCGACCCGGGTGTCGCCGTGCCCGGGAAAGTGCTTGGCGCAGGCGGCGACGCCGCCGGCCTGCAGGCCGCGGACCCAGGCCGCGGTGTGGCGGGCGACCAGGTCCGGGTCGGCGCCGAACGAGCGCACCCCGATGACCGGGTTGGCCGGGTTGGAGTTGACGTCGGCGTCCGGGGCGTAGTCGAGCGTGACGCCGACCGCGGCCAGCTCGGCGCCGAGGTCGCGGGCGACCTCCTCGGTCAGCGCCGGGTCGTCGACCGCTCCGAGGGCGAAGTTGCCGGGCCGGGAGCTGCCCCGGGCCGACTCGATCCGGGTGACGTCGCCGGCCTCCTCGTCGATCGCCACGATCACGTCCGGCCGCTCCGCCCGCAGGTTCGCCGTCAGCGTGGCGACCTGCTCGTGGTCGACGACGTTGCGGGCGAACAGGACCACCGAACCGAGCCCCTCGCCGAGCCAGCGGCAGACCCACGGCGGCGGCGTGGTGCCGACGAACCCGGGTTGCAGGACGGCGGCGGCGAGCGCCGCCAGGTCTCCGGTCGATCCCACGGTCCGCTCGCTCATGCGCTGTCGTACCCCCGTCTCCCCCACGGACCCGCCAGGGCCGGCGGGTGCTGACATGGTCACACCGCGCAGCGAAATAGTCAACAATCCTTACTGTTAGGCGGTGGCGATCGACGGACACCCGTGGGAGAGTGCGTCCATGCCCGCCCTGCCGCTCGCCGACGCCACCAGCGCCGCGGACATCCCCGGCGTACGCCTGCTCGGCCTGGTGGTCGGCGCCCTGTTCCTGCTGATCGCGATCCGGGCCATGTTCCGCCGCTGACCCCACCGGGTTTAACGCCCCGCCCGGGGGTACGGCTTGCGGTGTCCGGACCCGGCGGAGGGGGCACCATGAAGATCGGCTATTTCCTGTCCAGCGAGGAGTACACACCGGCGGAGCTGCTGGCCCAGGCGCGCGGCGCCGAGCAGGCCGGCTTCGAGGCACTGTGGATCTCCGACCACTACCACCCGTGGGTCGACGCGCAGGGGCAGAGCCCGTTCGTCTGGTCCACCATCGGCGCGCTCAGCCAGGTCTGCCGGCTGCCCGTGACCACCGCGGTCACCTGCCCCACCGTGCGGATCCACCCCGCGGTGATCGCCCAGGCGGCGGCCACCAGCGCGGTGCTGCACGAGGGGCGGTTCGTGCTCGGCGTGGGCACCGGGGAGGCGCTCAACGAGCACATCTTCGGCGACGCCTGGCCGCAGGCCGACGTCCGGCTGGCGATGCTGGAGGAGGCGGTCGAGGTGATCCGCGAGCTGTGGCGCGGCGACTTCGTCAACCACCACGGCCGGCACTACACGGTCGAGCACGCCCGGATCTACACCCGGCCCGAGACGCCCCCGTCGATCTACGTGTCCGGCTTCGGTCCGAAGTCGATCGAGCTGGCCGCCCGGATCGGCGACGGCTACGTCAGCACCATGCCCGACGCCGACATGGTCCGCCGGTTCCGCGAGGCCGGCGGCGGCGACAAGCCGTGCCAGGCCGGCTTCAAGGCCGCGTACGCCGACACCGTCGACGAGGGCGCGCGGATCGCGTACGAGCGCTGGCCGAACGCGGGCGTGCCCGGCGAGCTGTCCCAGGTGCTCCCCTCGCCGCGCCACTTCGAGCAGGCCGCGCAGCTGGTCCGGCCGGAGCAGGTGCGTGAGGCGTTCGTCTGCGGGCGGGACGCCGACGCCCACCTGGAGATGATCGACCGCTACGCCAAGGCCGGGTACGACGAGGTCTACGTGGCCAACACCGGTCCGCACTGGCAGGGGTTGTTCGACCTCTACCAGCGCGAGGTCCTGCCCCGGCTGCGCTGATCCCGGCGCCGGTTTCGGGTCCGGACGCCGGGGGTAGCTGAGGCGCTTGATGAAACTGACCACGCACTCCACCAGCCTGCGCCGCGCGGCGAGGAACCTGTTCGGCTGGACCGCGCTGCGGCCCAACCAGCTGGCCGCCATGCGCGCCGTGATGAAGCGCCGTGACGCCCTGGTGGTGCTGCCCACCGGCGCCGGCAAGTCGGCGATCTACCAGATCCCGGCCAGCCTGATCCCCGGCCCGACAGTGGTCATCTCGCCGCTGCTCGCGCTCCAGCAGGACCAGATCGCCGCGCTCAACGAGCGGCAACGCCCGGAACTGCGCGCGGTGCGGATCAGCTCGGACGAGAGCGCGACCCAGCAGGCGCAGGCGATCGAGGAGATCCGGGCCGGGCGGGCCGAGTTCCTCTTCATCACGCCCGAGGCGCTGAGCAACCCGGACCGGCTCGCCGAGGTCCGCTCGCTCGGGCCGGCCCTGGTCGCGATCGACGAGGCACACTGCATCTCGGCCTGGGGCCACGACTTCCGGCCGGACTACCTGGCGCTCGGCCACCTGATCGACGGCCTGGGCCGGCCGCCGGTGGTGGCGCTGACCGCCACCGCCTCCCCGCCGGTCCGCGACGACATCATCGCCCGGCTGCGGCTGCGCGAGCCCGAGGTGGTGGTCTCCGGGCTGGACCGGCCCAACCTGTTCCTCGAGGTGGCCTACTGCCCCACCGACGACTACCGGTGGCGGCGGCTGGTCGCGCTGCTGCGCGACGACGAGCGGCCCGGGATCATCTACGTGCCGACCCGGCGGGCGGCCGAGGAGCTGGCCGGGCGGCTGACCGACGCCGGTTTCCCGGCCGAGTTCTACCACGGCGGCATGCCCACCGCCGCGCGTCACGAGCTGCACGAGGCGTTCCTCGCCGACCGGGTGCCGATCATGGTGGCGACCTCGGCGTTCGGCATGGGCATCGACAAGCCGAACATCGCCTGGGTGGTGCACATGGCGCTGCCCGACTCGCCGGACAGCTACTTCCAGGAGATCGGCCGGGCCGGCCGGGACGGCTCGCCGTCGCGGGTCCTGCTGCTCTGGCGGTCCGAGGACGTCGGACTGCAGCGCTACTTCAGCGGCGGGCTGCCGGACGAGAAGGAACTGTGCGAGTTGGCCGCGGTGCTGCGGAGCAAGCCCCGCACCCGCAAGGAGCTGCGCGAGCTCACCGGGCTCGGCCCGCGCAAGCTCGGCCAGTACCTGTCCCTGCTGGAGCAGATCGGCGCCGCCGAACCGCGCGCCAAGCAGCGCGTCGGCGCCCCCCGGTACGCCCCGGACGCCGCCGAGTCCGGTCGGGCCGCGCTGGCCGAGGCCGAGCGGCAGCAGACCGTGACCCGGTCGCGGACGGACATGATGCGCGCCTTCGCCGAGACCACCGGCTGCCGGGGGCAGGTGCTGCTGGCCTACTTCGGCGAGCAGATGACCGAGGTCTGCGCCCACTGCGACAACTGCCACGCCGGCACCAGCGTGGCCAACGACGGCGCGGTCGGCCCGTTCCCGGTGCACAGCCAGGTGCGCCACCCGGAGTGGGGGTCCGGACTGGTGCTCAACTACGAGGAGGACCGGATGACGGTGCTCTTCGACGAGGTGGGCTACAAGACGCTGTCCGTGCGCGTGGTGTCCGAACAGGGCCTGCTGGAGCTGGACTAGCCTGACCCGGGCACCGCGTGGTGCCCGTCGACAACGACGACCACGGCGAAAGGGGCCTGATCGTGATCGAGCAGCCGGCGTACACCCGGTTCGGTGTCTCCGACGAGGAGTGGGGGCTGCTGGTCGGTCTGCCGCAGGCGGTGCTCACCGCGGCCGCCGCGGCGGAGTCCGACGGCACCCGGCGCACCATGGCGGAGAACGCCGCCGGGTTGGAGACCATCGCCGCGGGGCGCGAGTCGGCGAGCCCGCTGGTGGCCGCCGTGGCCGGCGAGGTCGTCTCGCGGGTGGGCGACCCGGAGACCGGCGCGGAGCTGCCGGTCATCACGCCGGACGACCCGAAGACCATGATCGAGGACGTGCTCGCCCGGGCCGGCCAGGCGTCCGCCCTGCTCGCCGGCCGGGTGGACGAGGGGCAGGCCGGCGCCTACCGGCACTGGCTGGTGGAGATCGCCGAGCAGGTGGTGGGCGCCGCCTCCACCGGCGGGATCCTGGGGATCGGCGGCGACGTGGTGAGCGACTCCGAGCGCCGGTTCCGGGACCGGCTGTCGCACGTGCTCAACGACTGAGTGACGGAGGTCACGCCCCGCGGTTGCCGCCTTGCCCGGCCCGCGGGGCGTCGTGCTTCATGAGATACGACGAACCCCGGGGGTCGCTCATGGACACGGCGTTGACACGGCAGGTCTTCGACACCGAGCAGGTGCCGGCCGCCGACCGGTTCGGGTTGTGGCTGGAGATGCTCGCCCGGACGCCGACGCTGATGCGGGTCCGCACCGCGCACGCGGACGACTTCACGGCGCGGGCGGAGTTCCTCGAACTGGGCCCGATGCAGCTCATCCGGCACCGTTACCCCCCGCTGCACGGCGTGCGGACCCGCAAGCTGATCCAGCGCTCCGAAGGGGACTGCTACCTGCTCGCGTTGACGCTGCGCGGCACCGGCGTCGCCAACCAGGACGGGCAGCGCGGCATCTGCCCACGGGGCGACTTCACGTTCTACGACTGCGCCCGACCGCAGGAGCTGATCCACCACGCCGACCAGGACGAGCGGGCCGCGTCGATCGTCGCGCTCATCCCGTACGACGCGCTGCCGCTGCCGCACCGCCGGCTCGCGCCCCTGTTCGCCGGTCGGATGTCCGGCGCCGAGGGGATCGGCGCGCTGCTGGCCGACTACCTCATCCGCATCACCGGCCACCCCGAGCAGTACCACGCCGCCGACGCCGAGCGCCTGGGCGGCGTCGCCCTCGACCTGGTCGCCACGCTGCTGGGCCGGAACCTCGTCTCCGAGGACGCCGTGCCCACCGAGATCCGACGCCGCGCCCTGCTCAACCAGGTGCGCGCGTACGTGCGGCAGCACCTCGGCGACGCCACGCTGGACCCCCGGCGCATCGCCGAGGCGCACCACCTCTCGGTGCGCTCCCTGCACCGGCTCTTCGAGGCCGAGGAGACCACGGTCGCGGCGTTCGTCCGGGACGAACGGCTGGCCCGGTGCCGCCGCGACCTCGCCGACCCGGGCCTGGGCGACCGGCCGATCCAGGTCATCGCCGGTCGGTGGGGGTTCCGGGACAAGGCCCACTTCAGCCGCGCCTTCCGGGCCGCGCAGGCGGAGACGCCGCAGGCGTACCGGGCCCGCCACCTGGAACGGGCACGGATCGTCAACACCACGGCGTCCGAAGTCAACCCGGCCCGGGCAGACTGAGGACGGGCCGACGCCGGCAACCGGCCTCAGCCCACTGGTAACGGGGGGCCGTGGCGCGGCGCCCGCGGTGGGTCCCGCCGCGGGCGACCGCCCCCGGTGGTCGCCCGCCACCGTTCAGTCCGCCTCCTCCTCCAGCAACGCCAGGACGGACTTCTCCACCGCCTCCCGCGGCATCTCCGGCTGCACCGGCGCCAGCACCCCGTCGTGGTAGAGGTCGACCACGCGTGGGTCCACGTAGGACGTCCGGGCCACCGTCGGGGTGTTGCCGAGCAGCTCGGCGACCGACCGCATGACCGCGGCGACCGCCCGCCGGCGGCCGGTGACGGACCGCTGCGGGCCCGCCGTGGCCAGTTCGGCGGCGGCCAGGACGGTGGCGTGCCAGGTGCGGAAGTCCTTCGCGGTCATCTCCCCGCCGCTGGCGTCGCGCAGGTAGTCGTTGACCTCGTCGCTGCGCACGTCCCGCCAGGACCGCCCGTCCCAGTAGCCGAAGAGCCGCTCCTGGGCGTGCCGCCGCCGGCGCAGGTTGAGCAGCACCTGGCACAGCTCCGCGTCCTCGATCCGGCGGACCTGCTCGATGCCGCCCTTCGCCGGGAACTCGAAGACCACGCACCCGCCGCGCGAGCGGGCGTGCTCGGGGCGCAGCGTGGCCACGCCGAACGTCGGGTCGTCGCCGGTGGCGTACTGGTCGCTGCCCACCCGGAACGCACCCATGTCGAGCAGCCGGGCCACGGTGGCCAGCACCCGCTCCCGCCGCAGCCCGCGCAGCGCCAGGTCGTGCGCGACCCGGTCGCGCAGCGCGGGCAGCCGGTGGGCCACCTCCAGCACGTGGTCGAACTTCGCCTCGTCCCGCTTGCGACGCCAGTGCGGGTGGTAGAGGTACTGCTTGCGGCCGGCCGCGTCGATGCCGGTGGCCTGGATGTGCCCGTTCGGGAACGGCGAGATCCACACGTCCCGCCAGGCGGGCGGGACGACCAGTTCGCGCAGGCGCGCCAGCTCCGCCTCGTCGCGCACCGGCTCGCCCTTCGCGTCCAGGAAGAGCCAACCCTTGCCGCGCCGCCGGCGCCCGTAGCCCGGCCGGCCCGGGTCGCTACGCCGCAACCGCACCGGAGACCCGTTCCACCTCGGCCACCGCCGCCACCACCTCGTCGATCCCGATGGCACCCAATGTCGGGTGGGTTCCTACCCCGGCGAAACCCGCTGAATCCGGGTCGGGTCCGGCAGCCCGCGTGCCGCCGAGCACCCGGTGCCGGGGCCGGTCGGCCGGCGGACCCCAGCGCGCCGCCGGCACCGGACCGAACAGCACCACCGACGCGGTGCCGTAACCGGTGGCGAGGTGGGCCACGCCGGTGTCGCCGCTGACCACCAGCCGCGCGTCGGCCACCAGCGCGGCCAGTTCGGCCAGGCCGGTGCGGCCGGCCAGCACCGCCTCCGGCGGCAGCCCCGCGTCGCGGGCCACCCGGGCGACCAGCGCCCGCTCGTCCGCCGACCCGGTGAGCACCACCCGGTGCCCGCGCGCGGTCAGCGTCCGGGCCAGCCCGGCGAAGCGGTCCGCCGGCCACCGCTTCGCCGGGACCTTGCTGCCCGGGTGCAGCACCGTCACCCCGGCCGGTACGCGCGGCCCGGCCGGGCGGCGCAGCGCCAGGTCACCCGGGTCGGCCGGCAGCGCGTACGCGTGCAGCAGCCGGCACCAGCGGCGTACCTCGTGCTCGTCGTCGTCCCAGGCCGGACCGGTCGGGTGGCCGCCGGCCGGGTTGCGGTAGGCGAGCAGCCGGTCCGGCCGGATGGCGGCCAGCGCCCGGTGCGACTCGGGCCCTCGGCCGTGCAGGTTCACCGCCACCTCCGGCGGCGGTCCGGTCCAGTCGACCCGGTCCGGCCCGTCGGTGGGCAGCACCCGGTCGACCGCCCCGGTCAGCGCGGCCAGCGGCGCCAGCCAGGCCGGCGCGGCGAGCACCAGCTCCCGTCCGGGCAGCCCGGCGCGCAGGCCGCGCAGCGCCGGGACGGCGGTGGCCAGGTCGCCGACGCCGAGCGCCCGCAGCACCAGGATCACGGGTACGAGGACTCCTGCTCGGCGCAGACCACCATCTCCCGGACCGCGCAGCCGGCCGGTTGGGAGAGCGCGAACATGACCGCGGCGGCGGTGTCGGCGGGTTCGTTGAGCACGGCGTCCGGGCCGGGACGGTACTGGGTGTCCCGCTCGTCGAAGAAGGCGGTGCGCATGCCGCCGGGGATCAGCAGGGTCACCCCGACCGCGCCGGCCAGCTCGGCGGCGAGGGCGCGGGTGAAGCCGACCACCCCGAACTTCGCCGCGCAGTAGGCGGTGGCGTCGCTGACCGCCTTGACGCCGAGCGTGGAGGCGACGGTGACGATGGTCCCCCGGGACGCCTCCAGGTAGGGCAGCGCCGCCCGGATCACCGCCGCCGTGGCGAGCAGGTCCACCGTGACGATCCGCTCCCAGGTCTCGGCCGGCACGTCGATCAGCTTCCCGGGCACGTCCATGCCGGCCGCGGTGACCACGGCGTCCAGTCCCCCGGAGCGTTCCGCGAGGTCCCGCGTGGCGGCCTCGGCGGCGCGGGTGTCGGCCAGGTCGCACTCGGCCCACGGCACCCCGTCGGCGGGACGCTGCCGGTCCAGTACGAGCGGTCGGCCGCCGGAGCGGGCCACGGCGGCGACGACGGCCGCGCCGAGCCCGCTGGACCCGCCGGTGACCAGGACGGTGGGACCGGCTCCGGGCAGGCCGGCGCTCATGCCGCCGCCCGCCGTCCGGTGGTGCCGGACCGGATGCCTCGCTCGCTCATCGTGCTCCCTTCGCCGTGGACCGGACGGTCGTCTCGCCGACGGCCTCCGCCGGGGTCACCGTCGCGGCCGGCCAGCCGCCGTGCCCGCGGCCCGCGCGGGCCGCCGCGATCATGTCGGTGGTGGAGCGCCCGTCCAGGTACGGCACGACCACCGTGTGCCCGCCCCAGCGGGCGAGGACCTCCGCCTCGGGCAGCGTCTCGGTGCCGCCGCCGCTGGCGTAGTCGCCGCCCTTGACCCAGATGTCCGGGCGCAGCCAGGACAGCGCCGCCTGCGGCGTCGACTCGTCGAAGATCAGCACCGCGTCCACGCAGCCCAGCGCGGCCAGCAGCCGACCCCGGTCGCCCTGCGGCACGACCGGGCGCTCCGGCCCCTTGAGCCGGGCCACGCTGGCGTCGGAGTTCAGGCAGACCACCAGGCAGTCGCCGAGCTGCCGGGCCGCCTGGAGGGTCGCCACGTGCCCGGCGTGCAGCAGGTCGAAGCAGCCGCCGGTGGCCACCACGGTGCCGCCGGCCGCGCGTACCCGGGACACCACCTCGCCGGCCGCGCGGGCGCCGATCCGCTCCCCGCCCACGGTGACCACCGCCGGGGCGGCGGTCCGGACCGGCGCCGGCAGCGCCGTCGCCACTCCCCCGTCGGCCACGTACGCGGACGCCTCGGCGACCGCCTCCTGCACCGCCTCGGACACCAGCGCGCCCCGGGCCAGCGCCAGCGTGGCGGTGGCCGCGAACCGGTCCCCGGCGCCGCAGGTGTCCCCCTCGGCGGCCGGCGCCGGCACCACCAGCGGGGTGGAGCCGGCGTGGCAGAGCAGCGCGCCGTCCCCGCCCAACGTCACCGCGACCGCGCCCGCCTGCCAGCGCCGGCGCAACGCCTGCGCGCTGCGGGACGCGGTGGAGAGGCGGGAGCCGCCCGGCGGAACCTTGGCCAGGTCGCGGGCCTCCGGCTCGTTCGGGGTGGCCAGGTGCACGCCCGGCACCGCCGCCGGGCCGCGCGGGTGCGGGTCCCAGACCACCGGCGCCCGGGTGGCGGCGAGCGCGGCACGCAACGCCGGTAGCCCGGCGACCCCCCGGCCGTAGTCGCTGACCAGCACCGCGGACGCGGCGGCGAGCAGCCGCAGGACGGCCTCGCTCGGCTCCCCCGGCACGCCGGTCGCCCCGCCCCGGTCGTGCCGCAGGAGCACCCGCCCCCGGGCCCGCAGCCGGATCTTCTCCGGCGTCGCGCCGGCCAGCGGGAGCGCGTACAGCCGCACCCCGGCGGCGGCGAGCAGGGTGCCCAGCCGCGCCCCGCCGGCGTCGTCGGCGACGGCGGTGACCAGCGCGACCTCGGCGCCCTGCGCGGCCGCGAAGACCGCGGCCAGGCCGGCGCCGCCGGGACGGTCCACGGACGTGGTCTCGTCCAGTACCGGCACCGGGGAGTCCGGGCAGAGCCGGTTCACCAGCCCCTCGACGTCCCGGTCCAGCAGCGTGTCACCGAGCACCACCACGGGTCCCGCCATGCTCGACCTCCTCATCGGGTCTGCACCTCCGGATCCGGGTCGTCGAGCACCACCTCGACGCCGGCGCGCACCGGTCCGGCCGGGGCGCGGGCGGCGAGCGCCGCGGGCAGCGCCCGGTCGACGTACTCGCAGAGCACATGCACGGCCACCAGGTGCAGCTCCTGCACCACCTGCCCGTCCGGCGAGTCGATGGCGAGCCGTTCGTGGCAGAGGTCGGCGAGGGGGTTGGGGGCGGGGCCGGTGAAGGCCCAGCAGCGCAGTCCGCTGTCGTGGGCGGCGTGGGCGGCGGTGAGGAGGTTGGGGCTGGTGCCGCTGGTGGACAGGAGGAGAAGGAGGTCGTCGGGTCGGCCGTGGGCGCGGACCTGGCGGGCGAAGATTTCGTCGTATCCGTAGTCGTTGCCGATGGCGGTGAGGGCGCTGGTTTCGGCGTGCAGGGCGATGGCGGACAGGGGTTGGCGGTCGTGGCGGAGTTTGCCGACGAGTTCGGCGGTGAGGTGTTGGGCTTCGGCGGCGCTGCCGCCGTTGCCGGCCACCAGCAACCGCCCGCCGGCGGCGAGCCGGTGCGCCACCTCCTGACCCCAGCGGGCCAGCAGGTGCTCCGCGTCCCGCAGCGGCAGCAGCGCGGCGGCCAGCCGGGTCAGGTGGTCCTCCAGCACCGTCCCGCCGGCGGCCGGCGCGGCCGCCATCAGGCGACCACCCGGGTCGGCCGGCGCACGGTGGCCACCTCGCCGTACAGCTCGCCCAGCCGGTCGGCGGCGGTGGCCCAGGAGTAGCGAGCCCGGGCGCGCTCCAGCGCCGCGGTGGCGTAGGCGAAGCGGCGGATCCGGTCGCCGAGCAGGCCGCGGATCGCCGCGCCGAGCGCCGCCGGGTCGCGGGCGGGCACCAGGTCGCCGGTACGTCCCGGCACCACCGTGTCGATCAGCCCGCCGACCGCGGTACCGACCACCGGCACGCCGCACGCCATCGCCTCCAGCGGGGTGAGCCCGAACGGCTCGTACCAGGGGGCGGCGACCAGCACGTCCGCCGAGCGGTACCAGCGCCCCATCTCCTCGCGGGGCACCGCGCCGACGAGGCGGACCCGGTCGGCGAGGCCGAGCGAATCGGCCAACGCCCGCAGGCGCAACGCGTACGGGTCGGTCTCCAGCAGGCCGGCCGGAGGTCCGCCGACCACCACGCACTCGGCGTCGGGAACCGACGCGACGGCCTGGATGACGTCCTGGAAGCCCTTGCGCTCGACCAGTCGGCCGACGGTGAGGATGCGGGCCCGGCCGCCGTCCCGCTCGGCGACCGGGCCGAGCGGACCGAAGGTGGACAGGTTCACCCCCGACGGCACGACGGTCATCCGGGAGCGGGGCACGCCCATCCGGACCAGCTCGGCGACCTCGTCCTGGCACTGGGCGACCACCCGGTCCACCGCGCGGCCCAGGTCCCGTTCGTGGTCGATCCGGCCCGGCGGGCTGGTGTCCTGGGCGCCCTGGTGGCGGCGCTTGACGGTGCCCAGCGCGTGGTAGGTCTGCACCACCGGCACGCCGGTGCGCCGGGCGGCGGCGAGCCCGGCCAGTCCGCTCATCCAGAAGTGCGCGTGCACGACCTCGGGCTGCCAGTCGCCGGTGCGCCACCGCTCGGCCAGCCAGTCGGAGAACGCCGGCATGTACGGCAGCAGGTCGTCCTTGGCCACCGGCTCGGCCGGGCCGGCGGGCACGTGGACCACCTCGTACCCGTCCGGGGCACGGACGGTCACCGGCAGGTCCACCGCGTCGAGCCGGGTGTAGACCCGGACGTCGTGACCGGCGGCCGCGAGCGCGGCGGAGAGCTCGGCGACATGCGTGTTCTGGCCGCCGGCGTCCTCCCCGCCGAGGACGGCGAGCGGGCTGGCGTGTTCCGAGATCATCGCGATGCGCATACTTCCTCCTCCAGCAGCCGGTCCCAGTCGGCGAGGAATCGCTCCAGGCCGTAGCGGTCACGGGCGGCGGCCCGGGCCGCGGCGCCCGCCCGGCGGGCGGCCGCCGGGTCGTCCAGCAGGCCCCGGGCGGCGTCGACCAGCACGTCGACCCGGGTGGAGAGCGCGCCGGCGGCGGGTGGCACCGCCTCCACCGCCTCGGTGGTGGCCAGGGCCACCACCGGCATGCCCATGGTCATCGCCTCGATCAGGCTGAGCCCGAGTGAGGTCCAGCGGCACAGGTGCAGGTAGGCGCGGCGTCGGGCCAGTTCGGCGTGCATGGCGTGCTGGGGCACGTCGTCGTGGCCGGTCAGGCGGTCCTCGGGCAGCCCGAGGTGGGCGGCGAGCCCGGCCACCTTCATGCCGTAGACGTCCAGCGGCGCCAGCGCGGCGAACCGGGCGAGCAGGTCGGTGCCGGTGACCCGCCAGCGGCGTACCGGCTCGTTGATGACCACGGCGAGGCGGTCGAGTTCGCCGGTCCATTCGACGGTGGGGGTGACGACGCCGTGTTCGATGACGGCGGTGCGGGTGGCGCCGTTGTCGTAGAAGAGTTCGTTGAAGTGGGTGACGTGGGTGAGTAGGAGGTCGTCGCGGTCGGCCATGGGGTGGCGGGTGTTGGGCACGTCGCCCTTGGGGGTGTTGTGTTCGACGTAGATCGCGGGCAGGTCGCGTCCGGGGCGGCGGCGCAGCCATTCGGTGGCCAGGTCGAGTTCTTCGGGGCGTTGCAGGATGACCAGGTCGACGTGGGTGTGGGCGAGGTCCTCGGGGGTGATTTCGACGGCGTTGTCGGGCCAGGGGTAGGTGCGGGCGCGGCCGAGTCCGTAGGGGCCGCGGTCGGGGGTGACGGGCACCAGGTAGCGGTGCTTGCCGTGGACGAACGAGGTGGTCCACGAGCCGTGCACGTGCCACAGCAGGATGTTCATCCGACCACCCCGCCGGGGACGGGCGCCGGCACGGCGGCGGGTACGCCGAGCAGTCGCAGCGCCTCCAACACCCGGCCCGGCTCGACCGCCGACAGGCAGGGGTGGCCGGGGACCGGGCAGGCGGTGGCCCGGGTGTCGCGGCAGGGCGCGGCGGCGTCGCCGAGGCGGACCGTGGGCACCCGGTAGGGCCCCCACTGCCCGAACGGGACGGTCGGCGCGAAGAGGCTGACCACCGGCACGCCCAGCGCCGCGGCCAGGTGCGCCGGGCCGGTGTTGCCGACCACCAGCGCGCCGGCCCGGGCGATCACGCCGGCCAGCTCGGCGAGTCCGGTACGCCCGCCCAGGTCGACCCCGCCGGCCGCGGCGACCCGGGCGGTCAGCTCCCGCTCGTCGGGACCGCCGGTGACCAGCACCCGGTGCCCGGCCGCGCCGAGCACCCGGACCACCCGGGTGGCCAGCTCCACCGGGCAGGCGCGGGTCTCCACCGAGGACCCCGGGTGCAGCACCACGTAGCCGGGCGGCCCGGCGGCGGCCGGCGCCGGCGGCAGCCGGTCGGTGCGCAGCCGGAGTCCGGGTTGGTCGTCGGGGGGCAGCGGGTAGCCGGCGGCGGCGGCGAGGGAGAGGGCGCGTTCGGGTTCGGGTACGCCGGCGGGGACGCGGTGGCGGACGTCGAGCAGGGCGCCGGGGTAGTCGTCGCTGATGGCGCTGATGTGGGCGACGCCGGCGAGGCGCAGCAGCAGGGCCAGGGGCAGGGGTGACTGGTGGAAGCTGGTGAATATGACGGCCTCGTCGGCGCCGACGGCGGCGAGCCGGGCGGTGAGGGCCTGGATGGCGTCGGGGTCGACGGGTGGGGCGGGGGCGTCGATCCACGGCAGCGGCCATTCGATGATCTCGTCGACGCCGGGCAGCAGCTCGGCGGCGGCGCGGCCACGGGGGCCGCACAGGAGCACCACCCGGTCCGCGCCGGCCGCGACCGCGCGAATGCCCGGGCCGGTGACCAGCACGTCCCCGGCCGCGTCGCTGCGGACCACCAGCACGGTCCCCCGGGCCGCCCGACGCGCGGGCGCCGGGGCGGCCACCAGCCGCATCCGGGCCAGCACGGTGTCCACCGCGTCCGGCAGGTCGGCGGCGACCGTCGGCGCCGCGGCCACCTCGGCCGCCCGGGTGGCCGGTGTGGGCACCAGGACGGCGGCGGCACCGGCCGCGGCGGCGGCGGACATGTCGGCGCCGATGTCACCGATCAGCACGCACCGCGTCGGCGTGGTGCCGAGCACGCGGGCGGCCGCGTGCACCAGGCCGGGCGCGGGTTTGCGGCAGGCGCAGCCGTCGGCCTCCGCGTGCGGGCAGATCGCCCAGTGGTCGAACGGACCGAGCAGCTCCTCGACCCGGGCGTGCACCCGACGCATGTCCTCGGCGCTGAAGTACCCCCGCGCCAACCCCGACTGGTTGGTCACCACGGCCAACCGCAACCCGGCCGCCCGCAACCGGTCCAACGCCTCCCGCGCCCCCGGCACCGGCCGCACCTTCTCCGGATCCCCGTTGTACGGCACGTCCTCCACCAGCGTGCCGTCCCGATCCAGCAGCACCGCGTCGTACAGGCCGGACGGGGGCCGGCCAGAACCCGGGCCAACCCCGGCTGACCTGCACTGATCCCGCTCGTGGTCCGGTTGCACGGGCGGCGGGTTCCCGAGCCCCCGAGGAGTAAACGTCACCTTCGGCGGAGCCCACCCCGCCGGCGCCGCACGGGCCGTTCCACGCCTACCACGCCCGGCCCGGTGCGGCGATACCCGCCGCCCCGGAGAAGCTAACCCGTCCGCCGTTAGCGGCGGCTCCGGCGGGGGTACCGGACAGTGGTGGCAGTTGTGGAGAAAGTGATCGACGCACCCCCGGACCAGGTCTTCGAGGTGCTCGCCGACGGATGGACGTACAGCGACTGGGTGGTCGGCACCGTGCACGTGCGGGACGTGGACGACGACTGGCCGCGGGTCGGCAGCCGGTTGCACCACCGGGCCGGCCCCTGGCCGTTCTCGCTGCAGGACGCGTCCACCGTGCTGGAGTGCCGCGCGCCGCACCGGCTCGTGCTCCGGGCCGGGCTCTGGCCGGCGGGTGAGGCGATCGTGGCGTTCGTCCTGGAGCCGGTGGACGACGGGCGGACCCGGGTGACGATCGGCGAGGACTTCGCCGCCGGTCCGCTGCGCTGGGTCCGCACCAAGCTGAACGATCTGGTGCTGCACCAGCGGAACAAGGAGACGCTGGCCCGGTTGTCGGACATCGCCACGCGACAGCGGCCGGACCGGTGATCGGGCGGTCGCGGGGCGTCTGCGCGGAGCCGGTCAGGTGGACTGGCTACCCTCTCTGGTGAACCTGTCGGCCGACCGAGGAAGTCCGTGATGATCGAACCCGTGCAGTTGCCCTCCCCGTGGGCGGACGCGCGCCTGACCGTCGTCGTTCCGACCTACAACGAGGCGGGCAACCTCCCGGTGCTGGTCGAGCGCCTCCTCGCGCTGCCGCTGCCGGGGCTGAAGGTGCTCGTCGCGGACGACAACTCCCCCGACGGCACCGGTGAGGTGGCCGACAAGCTGGCCATCGAGCACCCCGACCGGGTCCTGGTGGTGCACCGTCCGGGCAAGGAGGGCCTCGGCCGGGCGTACGTGGACGGGATCAGCCGCGCGATCGACGACGGCGCGGAGTTCGTCGCCCAGATGGACGCCGACCTGTCGCACCCGCCGGAGGCGCTGCCCGGCATGCTCGGCGCGCTGCTCTCCACCCAGGCGGCCGTGGTCATCGGCTCCCGCTACGTGCCCGGCGGCGAGCTGGACGAGAACTGGCCGCTCTACCGCCGCGCGCTCAGCGGCTGGGCGAACCTCTACGTGCACACGCTGCTGCGGGTGCGGATCCGGGACCTGACCGCCGGCTTCAAGATCTGGCGGGCGGACGCGCTGCGCGCCATCGGGCTGGACCGGGTGCAGTCCAACGGCTACAGCTTCCAGGTGGAGATGCACTACCTCGCCACGAAGCTCGGCCACACCATCCTGGAGGTGCCGATCCGCTTCGAGGAGCGCCGCGAGGGCGACTCGAAGATGACCACCGCCACCAAGATCGAGAGCGCGTTGATGCCGTTCAAGCTGCGCAGCCGGCACCGCAACCTCGACTCCTGACCGGCCCTCCGGCCCCTCGCTCGCCGACAGATGCACGCTGCGTCACCGTGACGCGGCGTGCATCTTCCTATCTCGGGTGGACCGGCGCCTGCGGGTCAGCGGTAAACCGAGCGGTGGGCCGCGGCGATCGTCCGGGCGTACACCCCGCCCGTGACGGCCCGGTCGCGGGCCAGGGCCGCGCGGGCCGCGTTCGCGCCCGGCGCGCCGTGCACGCCGCCGCCCGGGTGCGCCGAGGCGCTGGCCAGGTAGAGCCGGTCCACCGGGGTGTCCGCCCGGCCCAGGCCGGGGATCGGCCGCAGGAAGAGCTGCTGGTACGCCGCCGCGGTGCCGCCGCCCAGCGCGCCGCCGACCAGGCTCGGCTCGGCCTCCTCCAGGTCGGCCGGACCGGCCACGTGCCGCCCGACGACGGACGCGCGAAAACCCGGCGCGGCCGCCTCCAGCACCTCCTCCATCCGTTCCACGTGCGCCGCCACCTCCTCGGCCCGCCAGTTCCGTCGGAACGGCAGGTGGGTGTAGGACCAGAGCGACTCGGTGCCCGGCGGTGAGTGGCTCGGGTCGGCCACCGTCATCTGGCCGACCAGCAGGAACGGGTCCGCCGGCACCTCACCGCGGGCCAGCGCGGCGGCGTACGTGGTGAGCCCGTCCAGGTCCGCGCCGAGATGCACGGTGCCGGCGCCGGCCAGCTCGCGGTTCTGCCACGGCATCGGCGCCGACAGCGCCCAGTCGACCTTGAGCGTGGAGCCGTCCCACCGGAAGTGCGCCAGGTCCTCCACCAGCCGGGGCGGCAGCGCCGCCGCGCCCACCAGGTCCAGGTAGAGCGCCGGGGCGGGGACGTCGGCGAGCACGGCACGTCGGGCGCGCCAGTCGGTCCCGCCGGCGGTCCGCACGCCCATCGCCCGCCCCCGCGCGGTGAGCACCCGCTCGACCCGGGCGCCGTACTCGATCCGGCCGCCGCGGGCGACGAGCCGGGCCACCAACGCGTCGGTGATCCGCTGCGCGCCGCCGACCGGCACCGGCCAGCCGACCTGCTGGCCGAGCATGGCGAGCAACCAGCCGTACACCCCCGAGCCGGCCTCCTCCGGGGACAGGTCGGTGTGCAGGGCGCAACCGGCCAGCAGCGCCGGCCCGCCCTCGCCGTCGAAGAGCTCCGCGCCGAGCTTGCGCACCGGGAGCACGAGCCGTCGGGCCAGCCGCAGCGCGCCGGCGACCCGGAGCCGGCGCAGCAGGCCCAGCCCGCCGCGCACCGGCGGGAACGGGCTGGTGATGGCGTCCAGCATCGGCTCGGCCACCTGGCACCAGTCCGCGTACGCGTGCCGCCAGCGCTCCCCGTCGCCCGGGGCGAACGTCTCCATCGACGCGGCCGTGCGGTCGAGATCGCGGTTGACCACCGCGGCCCGGCCGTCCGGGAGCAGGTGCGCCAGCACGTCCGGCGCGTTGGTCCAGGACAGCCCGTGGCGCTCCAGGTCGAGCCCGCCCAGCACCGGGGAGGCGTAGCCGAGCGGATAGAACGAGCTGTAGAGGTCGCTCAGGTAGCCGGGCGCGGTCACCTGCGCCGAGCGCACCGCTCCGCCGGGCGCCTCGGTGGCCTCCAGCACGAGGACGTCCCAGCCCGCGTCGGCCAACAGATTCGCGGCCACCAGACCGTTGTGCCCGGCCCCGATGACGACGGCGTCGGCGGTCGAAATCATCCGATCCGCCTACCCGGCCGGTCACCGGGCGAAACGCGTTTGCCTCGCCCGGACCGGGGCATCCATGGCCGCATGTACACGGTTGCGCAGCTCATAGGTGGGGTGTGGGGCGCCGGTGGCGAGGGCGGCGAACTGGTCGTCCACGACCCGGCCGACGGATCGCCCGTGACCCGGGCGCCGGTGGCCACGGCGGACGAGGTGGCCAAGGCGGTCGAGGCCGCCCGGGGCGCCGCCGCGGAGTGGGCGGCCACCGCGCCGGCGGAACGGGCCGCCGCGCTGCACCGGGCGGCGGACGCGGTCGAGGCCGCCGCGGCGGAACTCGCCGAGGCGACCACCGCGGAGATGGGCAAGCCCCTGGACGACGCGCGGGGCGGCGTGGCGGCGGGCGTCGGCACGCTGCGACAGTACGCCGAGCTGGCGCCGGTGCGGGGCGGACGGACCCTGCACGGCAGCCACCCGGCGCTGGACTTCATGGCTCCCGAGCCGCGCGGCGTGGTCGCCGCGATCACCCCCTGGAACGACCCGGTGGCGGTCTCCTGCGGCCTGCTCGGCGCGGCGCTGGTGACCGGGAACGTGGTGCTGCACAAGCCGAGCGAGCGCACCCCGGCCACCGGGTGGCTGCTGGCCCGGGCGTTGGACTCGGCGTTGCCGGCCGGGGTGCTGTCGCTGCTCACCGGCGGCGCGGAGGTGGGCGCCGCGCTGGCCGGTCAGGAGCTGGACGTGGTGGCCCACGTCGGGTCCACCGCGACCGGCCGGGCGATCGCCGCGGCGGGCGCGCGCACCGGCGCGAAGGTGCTGCTGGAGAACGGCGGCAGCGACCCGCTGGTGGTGGACGCGGACGTCGACCCGGTCTGGGCCGCCGAGCAGGCGGCGCTGGGCTGCTTCGCCAACGCCGGCCAGATCTGCGTCGCGGTGGAGCGGATCTACGTGCACCGCGACGTCGCCGAGGACTTCGTCGACGCGCTGGTGGCCCGCGCCGAGGCGCTCGCCACCGGACCTGGCCGTGACCCCGACACGCAGCTCGGCCCGCTCGTGGACCGGCGGCACCGGGACCACGTGCACGGGCAGGTCACCGCCGCGGTCGCCGAGGGCGCCCGGGTCCGCACCGGCGGCACGATCCCGGACGGGTCGGGCGCGTTCTACCCGGCCACGGTGGTGGAGGGCTGCCGCCACGAGATGGCGCTGGTCCGCGAGGAGACGTTCGGCCCGGTCGCCCCGGTGGTGGTGGTCGACTCGTTCACCGAGGGGCTGCGCTGCGCGGCCGACTCCCCGTACGGTCTGGCGGCCACCGTGCTGACCAGCTCGATGAGCCACGCCCAGCGGGCCTGGCGGGAACTGCCGGTCGGCACCGTCAAGGTCAACGCGGTGTTCGGCGGCGCGCCGGGCGGCGCGGCCCAACCGCGCCGGGGCAGCGGCCAGGGCTTCGGGTACGGCCCGGAGCTGCTCGACGAGTTCAGCACGGTGAAGGTGGTGCACCTGGAGGCGCCGGGCGGCGGCCACTGGTGAGCCGACAGCGTCGAGCCCGGGACCTGCGCGGTCCCGGGCTCGACGTCGTACGGTGGCGGTTCAGCGACCGCCGCGCGCCTTGCGGGTGGCGGTGTCGTTGGCCTTCTCGATCGCCTTCACCAGCTCCGGCTTGGTCATCCGCGACCGGCCGCGCACGTCCAGCTTCTTCGCCACCTCCATGAGGTGGTCCTTGGTGGCGTTGGCGTCCACGCCGCCGGCCGTGGGCGCGCGGCGGGCCGGTCCACCGCCGGCGGCCTGCTTGTCGCTCGGCCCCTTGCGGCCCTTCGGCTCCCAGTGGTCGCCGACCTTCTCGAACTCGTGCTTGACCGCGGCGAAGGCGGCGCGGTGCGCCCGCTCCCCCTCGCCGTACGTCTCGACCGCCGAGTCGTGCGTCTTCTCCCAGGTCCGCTGCGCCTTGGCCGGGGACCGCTTCAGCGTGCTGGGCAGCACCTCACGCCCGGGCATCTCGTCCACCTCCGTCTCGATCGGGTGTCCCCTGTCGTTCCCTTTCGCTCCGGGGACAAACCGGCGCACGGTTTGTCGATTTCCGCCGTGGGGTACCGCCGGGCCACGCCCGGTGGCGCGGCCGGCGCGTGGAGGAGGCGGTCATGACGGCGACGACACCACCCGCGGTCGGTGACCGGCCCCGGTCCCGCTTCCCGCGACGCATCCGTCAACTGAACTGGCGCACCTGGCGGGGCGTGCTGGTGCGCAGCGGCCAGGGCTTCGTCAAGGACAACTGCGCCGACTGGGCGGCCGCGCTCACCTACTACGGTGTGCTGGCGCTCTTCCCGTCCACGGTCGTGGTGGTGGCGCTGGTCGGGCTGGTCTCCGACGGTCCGCGCACGGTGGACACCGTGATCGACCTGGCACGCGAGATCGGCGCCGGCTCGGTGGTCGGCAACGACGCGTTCATCGGCGTGGTGCGCAACGTGGTCGAGCAGCAGGGGTCGGCGAAGGTGCTGCTGAGCTTCGGCCTGCTCGGCGCGCTCTGGTCCGCCTCGGGCTTCATCGGCGCGTTCACCCGGGCCTCCAACGCGATCTACGGGGTCGAGGAGGGACGGCCGTTCTACCGCCTGCGCCCGCTGCAGATCGGCATGGCCGCGATCACCCTGCTGCTGCTCGCGGTCGTGGCGACCGGGCTGATCGTCAGCGGCCCGGTCACCGACGCGGTGGGTGACCTGCTGCACGCCGGCGCCCTGGCCCGGACCACCTGGTCGGTGACGAAGTGGCCGCTGCTGGCCCTGGTCGCGATGACGTTGCTGTCGCTGCTGTTCTGGATCGCGCCGAACGTGCGTCAGCCCCGTTTCCGCTGGCTCACCCCCGGCGGCGCGCTGGCGCTGCTGGTGTGGGTGGCGTCCTCCTTCGGCTTCGGCCTCTACGTGGCCAACTTCGGTTCCTACGACGTCACCTACGGCAGCCTCGGCGCGGTGATCGCGTTCCTGGTCTGGCTCTATCTGTCGAACTGCGCGTTGATGCTCGGCGTGCAGGTCAACGCGGAGCTGCAACGGGGCCGGGCGATGCAGGCCGGGGTGGACGAGCCGGCCGATCCGGTGCTGCCGCCGCGCGCGCCGGCCGACTGAGACCGGCCGCCCGGTTCCGCCCCGGGTGACCGGGTCCCCCGACCCGCGCCGGTTTACCGGCGATCCCCCGGGGCATGTCTGTGGGCATGGAACGTGGCAGCAGCAAGCACTCGCCCAGGGTCGACGATCAGATGAGCAGCGAGGTCAGCGGTCTCGTCCAGGGGCCGGGCACCGGGGGCTCGCGGGTCGACGAGTTCCGCGTCCCCGAGCCGGCCGGCGAGGACCAGCCCGAGGCCACCACGGCCCCGGCCGGAGAGCTGCGCACCGGCGCTCCGCAGGGGATGAGTTCCCAGGACGTGGAGGCGCGCAGCCGCCTCGGCCGGTTCATCGGCATGGCGGCGCTGCCCGGCGACCGCGACACGCTGGTGGCCAACGCCCGGGAGAACGAGGCGCCCGCGGACGTCGTCGCGGCGCTGGAGAGCCTGCCGGAGGGCACGCGTTACCAGACGGTTTCCGAGGTGTGGGCCGCACTCGGGCACAAGAACGAGACGACGCGCTGGTGAGCGGACCGGCCCACGGTCCGCACCACGACACCGGCGGAACAGGAGGAACCCCGACATGAGCGGCGTTATGGAACACGTGGACGTGGACGTCCCGATCCGGACCGCGTACGACCAGTGGACCCAGTTCGAGGAGTTCCCGCACTTCATGGAGGGCGTGCAGGAGGTCCGGCAGCTCTCCGACACGATGACGCACTGGACCGTGGAGATCGCGGGGGTCAAGCGCGAGTTCGACGCCGAGATCACCGAGCAGCTGCCGGACGAGCGGGTCGCCTGGCGCTCCACCGGGGGCACCCAGCAGGCCGGCGTGGTGACCTTCCACCGCCTGGACGAGGGGCACACCCGGGTCACGCTGCAGATGGAGTTCGAGCCGCACGGCGTGGTCGAGCAGGCCGGCGACAAGCTGGGCGTGGTCGACCGCCGGGCCAAGGGCGACCTGGCGCGGTTCAAGACGTTCATCGAGCGGCGCGGTCAGGAGACCGGCGCCTGGCGCGGTGAGGTCGACCGGCCGACTCCCTGAGTCCCCGCTTCCCCCCGTACCGAAGCTTCGATGGCCGCCGGCTCGCCCGGCGGCCATCACGCTGTCCGGCGGCCGTTTGCGATCATTCCGCCCGGGTACCGCAGGGAAATGACCGACAACGACCGCCACGTGTGGCGCGACGAGGACCGCACTCCCCTGCACGAGCTTGACCAGGCGATCGCCCGGTCGACGCTGGACGGCCAGGCCGACGACGCCACCGGCAACGACGCCGGCGAGGAGGCCGCGTTCGGCCACGGTCCCGAGGCGGTGGACCGGGGCGCCGGCCCGGAGGCCGAGCGGCGGGAGATGACCGACGCGGACCGGGCGTACCGGCCGTCGACCACCGGCCGGACCGGGCCGGACACCATGTGAGGCGCCGGCTCCGGGGGCCGGAAGCTACCCGGAGCCGGTCACCCTACGCTCGACCGAAACGACAAAAAGTGAGGTACGGGCGGTCGGGAAAACGGACAGCCCATCCAGAATCGGCCGAACGGCTGACGGCACTCCCCCCGTGGCGCGTAAGACTTTCGGGATGGATCAGGGCTCCGCTTTCCTCTCCACCCGTCAGCGCCGCCTCGCCTGGTTGGGCTTCCTGCTCGCCGCCGTCCAGGCGCCGGTCGCCGCGAAGTTCACCGACGACAGCTCCTGGCTCTTCAGCCTGGTGGTCGCGTTGATGGTCGCGACCGTGATCATCGCCGACGACGGCGCGCGCCGCCGTCCGGCCGACGCGCGCTCCTCGGACTGACTCCTCGCTACGCCGGGCGCGCCTCGTGCCCCGGCCGGCCCCGGGTACGGCGGCGCTCCTTCATCTCCGCCTCGTAGAGGTGCCGCCGACCGCCGACCAGGTCGTCCCGGGCCTGCCGGTCCATCTCCCGGAACAGCGCGTAGTAGCCGTCGTCGAAGTCCTCGACGATCTGGAAGGTCCACCGCCCGGCGATGACGTTGCGACCGAGCAGGTCGCGGTCGATCCGCTCGGCGAGGGCCGGGTGCCCGGCGGAGCGGAACAGCTCCACCGCGTCGTCCAGCATCAGGTCGGCGTGGCCGATCAGCTGGTGCAGTTCGTAGAGGTGGCCGCGGGCCCGCTCGACGCACTCCAGGGCCTCGCTGAGCTTGCCCAGCGCCTCGACCGTGGCGTCACTCACCCCGTCCGGGCGGCGGTGCGCCCGGTCCGGTCCGTCGTGCGGCTGTCCCATCCTGTTCCTCCACGGGCTCGCTGCGCCGTCCGCGCGGTTTCCTTCTGCCCCGGGACGGGCGGCTCAATCCCGCCGGACGACACCGCCGGTCACCCGGCCGATCCGGGCATCGGCCGGTCGGCCGAGGTCACCCCGCTCCCGCCGGGGCTAGCCTCGGTCACCATGCGCGTGCCGAACAACCGGGTCGCGACCCCCTCCGCGGCGGTGGCCGCACGGTCGACCCTCACCACGCTGACCACCGCCGTCGGCACCGCCGGGCTCGCCGCGGCCTTCGCGAACCCCGGGCTGCTCGCCGAGGTCGACCAGCACGCCGCCGGCGTACGCGACAGCCTGCACGGCGACCGCCGGCCGCTGAGCGTGGCGGCGCTCGCCGGCTATGCCGAGGGGCTGCGCGACGCGGCGACGGAGCACGGCTGGACGCCCCCGGAGGGGCCGGTCGACTGGTCGGCGCCGGGCTGGTTGCTCACCCGCCTGCTCGCGGTCTGCCTGCTGGCCCGCGCGCTGGACCCGCGACACCTGGCCTGAGGCACGGCGACGGGGTGTCCGCGATCGCCCCGCGAACACCCCGGTCATCCGCCTCCGTCAGCCGTTGGGCCGGCGGAACTGCTGCGTCTGGTCGCCCGACTGCCCGGAGCGGTAGGTGCCCGCCCCCGACATCGACTCCGGCCCGGTCGGGGTCGGCTGTCCGCCCCGGTCGGCCATCTGCCGCTCGTAGTCGCCGCGACCCGCCTGCTGCGCCTGCCGCTGCTCCCGGAACGCCCGGGACTCCTCGGCGGCCCGGTGCAGCCAGCCGTCCCAGCGGTCCTGCATCGGCTTGATCAGACCACCGCCGACACCCACGATCAGGATGCCCGCCACGGTGGCGAGGAAGGCCACGAGCACCGGTGTGGTCACCGTGGTCGCGATGCCCACCTGGTTGAGCGCGGCGATGATGCCGAGCGCCAGGATGAAGATCGCGGTCACGTCGGCCAGCACCCGGCCGTACGAGAGCCCGCCGAGCGCGCCGGAGACCAGGTCCCGGACGGCGTTGGCGATGGCGGCGGCGATCACCACGATGACGATCGCCACGAAGGCCCGCGGCAGCCAGGACACCACCCCACGGATCAGGTCGCTGATCGCGTTGGGCCCCCACACGCCGAAGGCGAACTGCAGGGTGAACAGCAGGACCGCGTAGTAGGCCAGTCTGGCCAGGATGTCGCTGGCGTCGTACCTGGTGCGTTCGAGGGCGCGTTTGATCCCGCCGCGTTCCACGGCGCGGTCGAACCCGACCCGTTCCAGTGCCGCGTCCACGATTTTGAGGACGGCTCGGGCGATGAGCCAACCCACCACGAGGATCGCGATGAACGCGATGGCCCTCGGTACGAAGAGCAGCACCGACCTCCAGAAGTCGGTCCAGGCCGCACCGATGTCGACCTGACCGACCGCGAGGGTTTTCGGCATGATGTCCCTCCTGTCGCGTGAACTGCGCCGCCCGCATACCCGATGACCTCGGCAGCACGCCGAGCCGGACCCGGCCAATTTCCCGACATGCCCTGCCGAACCGGACCTGACCTGCACTAACGTCCGGCCGCCCGAGGACCGGGGGCGGCTCGGGCCACACGATCGGAACCGGACCGCCACGCTCCGGTTAGGCTGCGGTCATGCCAGGCACCGTCGGTCGGGTTCCCACGCCCTCCGTCCCCACTCCGGGAGCGCCCGCCGGCCCGGTCGCCACCGGGCCGGCCGCCGCGACCGCCCACCCGTGGGCCGACACGCCGCTGGGCGCGCCGGAGAACTGGGACCCCGCGGTCCGCGCCGTGATGGACGTGGTGCTGGACTCGCCGGTGCCGATGGCGCTGCTTCTCGGCGACGACCTCGTCCTGCACTACAACGAGGGGTACGCGGAGCTGATCGGCGACCGCCACCCGGACGCGCTCGGCCGGCCGGCGGCGGAGGTGTTCGCCGAGGTGTGGCGGGAGGCCGGCGCCGGCGAGGCGCTGGAGCGCGTCTACCGGCGGGGCGAGCCCTTCCTGGAGCGGGAGGCGGTGCTGCCGGCCGACCGGCAGGGCGGGGGCCCGGCCGAGCCGGCCGTGTTCACCCGCGGCCACTCCCCGGTCCGCGACTCCACCGGCCGCATCGTCGGCGTGCTCACCGTGTCGGCGCAGACCACCCAGCTCACCCAGCAGCTGCAGAGCCTGAGCGACTTCGCCGCGGCGCTCTCCGGCACGCTCACGTTGGACGACGTGGCCCGGGTGACGCTGCGCTACTGCCTGCACTCGTTCGACGCCGACCGGGTCTCCCTCGCGGTGGACGAGGGCGCAGCGTGGCGGTTGGTCCGGCGCATCCGGGGTGAGCTGCTCGACGAGGCCGACGAGCGACTGCCCCCGCTGTGGCGTCGGATCGGCGCCGACTCGGCGCTGCCGGCGGTGGTGACGGCGCGCAGCGGTGTGCCCTCGTTCGCCGCCGACGGGCAGCCGCTGCGCGACGTCGCGGCGGACCGGCACGACGAGAAGATCCGGGCGCTCGCCGCGCTGCCGCTGCGCTCCTCGGTGATCCGGGGCGCGCTCACCGTGGGCTACCAGGCGCCGCGGCCCTGGTCCCCGGCGGAACGGGCGCTGCTCGCCGCGTCGGCCGAGCTGATCGGCCAGGCCGCCGAACGGGCCCGCCGGTTCGAGACCCAGCACGGCACCGCCCAGTTGTTGCAGCGCAGCATGCTGCCGGAGCAGCTGCCCGACCTGCCCCGGCTGCGCATCGCCGCCCGCTACGAACCGGGCGTCGACGGCAACGCCGCCGGTGGCGACTTCTACGACGCGTTCCTGCTGCCCTCCGGCGCGCTGGGCGTGGTCCTCGGCGACGTGGCCGGCCACGACGTGCAGGCCGCCGCCCGGATGGGTCAGGTACGCGCCGCGCTGCGCGCGCTCGCCCTGTCCGACTCCCGCCCGGACGCGGTGCTCGGCGGGCTGGACCGGCTGGTCGGGAGTCTCGGCACCGAGGGCGGCACGCACGAGCTCTTCGTGACCGTGGTGTTCGGCGTGGTCGACGTGGACCGCGAGGTGCTCACGCTGAGCAGCGCCGGTCATCCCGCGCCGCTGATCCGGCGCGGCGGTCCCGACGCCGACGCCGAGTTCGTCGAGGTGCCACCCGGCCCGCCGCTGGGCCTCGGCGGCCGGGCCCGGACGGTCACCGTGCCGTTCCGTCCCGGCGACACGCTGCTGCTCTACAGCGACGGGGTGGTGGAACGACGCTGGCAGGACCTGGCGAGCGGGCTGGCCGGGCTGGGCGCGGCGGTGAGCGCCGCGAGCAGTGGCGACCCCCGCGCGCTGTGCGCGGTCGCGACCGCCGCCGTGCCGGGCGCGACCGAGGACGACGTGGCCGTGCTGGCGGTGGAGCACGCGGTCCGGCCCAGCCGGTCGGCCGGCATGGAGGTGCCGGCCGAGCCGACCGCGCCGAGCCGGGTCCGGCACTGGCTGACCGCCCAGCTCACCGAGTGGCAGGTCCCCGAGGCGGTGGTCGGCGCCGCGGTGCTCTGCACCAGCGAGCTGACCACCAACGCGCTGCTGCACGCCGGCACCGCCGCCCGGGTGGAGATCGACCTCAGCGCGGAACGCCTGCTGGTCTCGGTCGCCGACTCCGGCACCCGGGGGCAGGTCACCCGGGCCCAGACCGACACGCTGAGCAGTCGTGGCCGTGGGCTCGGCCTGATCGAGGAGCTGAGCGACGCCTGGGGCACCGACCCGACGGTGCGGGGTTCGACGGTCTGGTTCGAGATCCTCATCCCCGGGGCGGGTCACGCGTCGACGCCGCCGCGGCGGGGTAGGAGGCACCCATGGCCGACGACACGCGCCGCGGCGTCCTCTTCGACGTGGACGGCACCCTGATCGACTCCACCTACCTGCACACGGTGAGCTGGTGGGAGGCGCTGCGTCAGGCCGACCACCGGGTGCCGATGGCCCGGATCCACCGGTCCATCGGCATGGGCTCGGACAAGCTCCTCGACCACCTGCTCGGCGCCGAACGGGACCGTGACGCCGACGGCCGGCTGCGCGACGCGCACGACGCGCTCTACGCCGAGTACTGGGAGCGGCTGGCGCCGTTGCCCCGGGCGCGGGAGCTGCTGCACGCCTGCGCGGAGCGCGGGTTGCGGGTGGTGCTGGCCACCTCGGCCGCCGCGCACGAGGTGACCGCGCTGCGCGCCGCGCTGGACGCCGACGAGGTGATCGACACGGTCACGTCCTCCGCCGACGCGCAGGAGAGCAAGCCGGCGCCGGACATCCTGGAGGCGGCGCTGGACCAGTCCGGGCTGACCGCCGACCGGGTGGTCTTCGTCGGCGACTCGGTCTGGGACGTGGCCGCCGCCGGCAAACTGGACATCCCCTGCATCGGCCTGACCTGCGGCGGCACCGGCCGCGCCGAGCTGGCCGGCGCCGGGGCGGTGGCGGTGTACGAGGACCCGGCGGACCTGCTGGACGCCCTGCCCGAGAGCGCGATCGGCACCCTCGGCTGAACCGCCGCCGAACTCGGCCGCACCGCCAGGCTTAGCCCGACCCCCGACGGGGCACTGCTGGCACCACCGCCCGGCCCACGGGCGGCCGAAAGGTGGTGCCGTGGAACCGGTCGATGTCGCGTTCGCTCTGCTGGGCGTCGGTGCGCTGCTGGCGGGGATCCTGCCCCGGATGCTGGAGAAGCGACCGCTGTCCATGCCGATCGCGTTCCTCGGGCTGGGCATGCTGGTCTTCCTGCTGCCGACCGGGCTGCCCACGCCGGATCCGCTGCGCTCACCGGAGTTGACCACCCACCTCACCGAGGTGGGAGTCATCGTCGCCCTGATGGGCGCCGGCCTGAAGATCGACCGGCCGTTGAGCTGGGCCCGCTGGTCGTCGACCTGGCGGCTGTTGGCCATCGCCATGCCGCTGTGCATCGCCGCCGTCGCGCTGCTCGGCTGGTGGTGGGCCGGCCTGGTGCCCGCGGCGGCGCTGCTGCTCGGCGCGGCGCTCGCCCCGACCGACCCGGTGCTCGCCTCGGACGTGCAGGTGGGCGAGCCGACCGACGCGGAGGACTCGGAGGACGAGGTGCGCTTCGCGCTCACCTCCGAGGCGGGCCTCAACGACGGCCTGGCCTTCCCGTTCGTCTACGCCGCCATCGCGATCGCCACCACCAGCCTCGCCCCCTCGGACTGGCTGGTCCACTGGCTGAGCGTCGACGTGGTCTACAAGCTCGCCGTCGGTGTGGGCGGCGGGCTGCTGGTCGGCTGGTTGCTCGGCAAGCTGTTCTTCCGCGCCCCGAGCACGCTGCGGCTGGCCCGGCACTCCGAGGGCTTCCTCGCCCTGGCCGCGACGTTCCTCGCGTACGGGCTGGTCGAGGTGGTCGGCGGCTACGGCTTCCTGGCCGTGTTCGTGGCCGCGCGGGCGATCCGGGCCGCCGAGCGCACCCACGAGTTCCACTCGGTGCTGCACGACTTCGCCGAGCAGGTGGAGCGGCTGCTCACCGTGTTGTTGCTGCTGCTCTTCGGCGGCGCCGTGGCCACCGGTCTGCTCGCCCCGCTCACCTGGCCGGCGGCGCTGGTCGGGCTGGCCCTGGTGCTGGTGATCCGGCCGCTGGCCGGCTGGCTGTCGCTGCGGGGCGCGCCGGGCTGCGCCACCGAGCACTGGGTGATCTCGCTGTTCGGCATCCGCGGTGTCGGGTCGTTCTACTACCTGGCGTACGCCACCAGCAAGACCGACTTCCCGCAGGCGGAACTGCTCTGGGCCACCGTCGGCCTGGTGGTGGTGGTCTCGGTGGTGGTGCACGGCGTCGCCGCGACCCCGGTGATGCAGCTGCTGGACCGGGCCGGCGAGCGTACCCGCGACGGCGCGGAGGAGGGCCGGGCCGCGCAGCCGGTGCTCGACGGCGCCCGGGGCTGACCCGCCCGGGGTCAGCCGGCGCGCAACCGGTCGGCGAGCGCGCGACCCAGGTCCCGGCCGGACCGCCAGGCGCTCTGCACCCGGGGCCGCCCGAACGCGTCGCCGGCCAGACCGATCCCGTCGGCGTCCAGGTGGTACGTCCCGCCCTCGGCCACCCGCACCGGCCGGGCGTACGTCCACCGGTGCACGTGGGTCGACGTGGCCGGCTCGGGCAGGCCGAGCAGGTCCCGCACCGCCTGTTCGACGGCCGGCCGGGCGGCGGTGGGTTGGAGCAGGTGCCCGGCGGCGAACTCGGCGGTGGTGTGCGCGACCAGCACCGGGGCCCCGTCGCCGCGCCGGTCGCCGTCGTCGCAGACCAGGCTCAGCACCGGGTGGTCGTTGACGAACGCGCCCCGGAAGTCGGGCCAGCGACGGGACGGGAAGTGCAGCACGGCGGAGAGCGTGGACGCCCAGCGTTGCGCCGCCACCGCCCGGGTGGCCTCGGCGAACGCCGGGTCCAGCAGCAGGGCGGCCTGCGGCCCGGGCATGGCGAGCACCACCGCCTCGGCCGCCCGCCCGTCCACCCGGGGTCCCGGCTCGACGGTCATGACCAGCCGGTCGTGGGTCACCGGAAGGTCGGCGGCCAGGTGTTCGACGAGCGAGCGCAGCCCGCGCGGGGCAGCCCAGCGCACCGGGCCGGTCACCTCCTCGCGTCCGCGCGGCCCGTACGCGACCAGGGTGTCGGTCCACTCCCGCACCAGCCCGGCGGCCTGCCAGTCGGCGACCACGGCGGCGAAGTCCGGATCGTCGACGGTGAAGTAGGCGGCGCCCAGGTCGGCGGGGCGGCCGTCGAAGCGCTTGCTGGCCATCCGCCCGCCGGTCACCCGACCGCGCTCCCGGACCTCCACCGGCACGCCGGCGCGGACCAGCTCGGTCGCGCACGCCACCCCGGCGATCCCCGCGCCGACCACCACCACACCCGCCCGGTCCGCCGTCATGTCGTGATCGTAGGCGGCGGACGGCATGAACCGGCCGGCACGGGGGTAGTGGAACACCTGTTCGAGGAGAGGTGATCAGCATGACCGACCGCAACAACAACCCGGACGCCGCCGTCAAGGACCCGGACGACTGGGTGACCGGCGACGAGCCGCCGACCGCGGCCCAGGAGTCCTACCTGCACACCCTGGCCCAGGAGGCGGGCGAGCCGGTGCCGGACGGGCTGACCAAGGCCGAGGCGTCCCGCCGGATCGACGAGCTCCAGGCGGAGACCGGCCGGGGGCGCTGAGGTCAGCGCGGGGGCAGGCGGTGCAGCTCGACCCGGTCGAGCCGCCCCGCCGCCACCCGCGCGGTCAGATAGGTCGCGTACGGCTGGGCCCGCCGGTCGGTCGGGGAGCCCGGGTTGAGCAGACGCGGCCCGCCCGGCGCGACGCTGTCCCACGGGATGTGCGAGTGGCCGAACACCAGCAGGTCGCGGTCGCCGTACGCGGCGGCGCAGCGCTCCTCGCGGCGGGTCTTCGGGCCGGTCTCGTGCACCACCGCGACCCGCAGCCCGTCCAGCTCGACCCGGGCCACCTCGGGCAGCCGGGCGCGCAGCGGCGGGCCGTCGTTGTTGCCGTACACGCCGACCAGCCGGCGGGACCGGGCCTCCAGGGCGTTCAGCAGCGACTCGTCCACCCAGTCGCCGGCGTGCAGCACCACGTCGGCCGCGTCGACCGCCGCCCACAGCGCGGCCGGCAGGTCCTTCGCCCGCTTCGGCACGTGCGTGTCCGCCATGATCACCAGGTCCATCCCCCCATCCTCCCCCACCCCTCGCCACCGGACCGCGATCAAGGAGTGCGCGACGACGCGGTCTCGTTGATCAACCCCCGGGGCCGGTGGGCCTAGGATGAGGGGGTGGGCGAGGTCGGCGGGCTGCTGCGGGAGTGGCGGACCCGGCGGCGACTCAGTCAGCTCGCGCTCGCCCACGAGGCGGAGATCTCCCCCCGGCACCTGAGCTTCCTGGAGACCGGGCGCTCCGCGCCCAGCCGGCAGATGGTGCTCCGGCTGGCCGAGCACCTGGACGTGCCGCTGCGCGACCGCGACCAGCTGCTGCTCGCCGCCGGCTACGCGCCGGTCTACCCCCGACGCGCCCTCGACTCCCCCGAGCTGAGCCGGGTCCGCGCGGCGGTCCGACTGGTGCTGCGGGCGCACGAACCCTGGCCCGCGGTGGCGGTGGACCGACGGTGGCGGCTGGTCGACGGCAACGCGGCGGTGCCGGTGCTCACCGCCGGCGCGGCGCCCCACCTGCTGCGGCCGCCGGTGAACGCGCTGCGGCTGACCCTGCACCCGGACGGGCTGGCGCCCCGGGTGCTCAACCTCGGGCAGTGGCGGGCGCACCTGCTGGCCCGGCTGCGCCGGCAGGCGCAGCTCACCGCCGACCCCGATCTCACCGCGCTCCTCGACGAGCTGCGCGGCTACCCGGGCGGGGCCGGGCCCGAACCGGTCGAGCCGGGGCCGGGTGACGTGGTGGTGCCGCTGCGACTGCGGCACGGCGACGGCGTGTTGACCCTGCTCAGCACGGTGTCCACCTTCGGCACCCCGCTCGACGTCACCGTGGAGGAGCTGTCCATCGAGACGTTCCTGCCCGGCGACGACGCCACCGCCGCCGCGTTGCGCGCCGCGGCGGCGGCCTGAGCGCCGCTCAGGCGCCCTGGCCCTGGTTCTGCATCAGCCCACCGTCCATGAAGTAGGTCGACCCGGTGACGTAGTCGGCGTCGTCGCTGGCGAGGAAGACGGCCAGCTTGGCGATCTCGGACGGCTGCGCGGCCCGCTTCCAGGGGATGCTCTGCACCTGCTCCTCCAGGTACTTCGGGTCGTCGATCGCCTCCTGGTTGAACGGGGTGAGCACCATGCCGGGCCCGATGTTGTTGACGTTCATCCGCATCGGCGCGACCTCCAGCGCCAGGCTCTTGGCGAACTCCAGCATCGCGCCCTTGCTGGTGTCGTAGTCGGCGCCGCCGGCCCGGGCCACCTCCTGGTGGATCGAGGTGATATTGATGATCCGGCCGCCGCCCCCCTGCTCCTTGCGGTGGCGCACGAAGCGCCGGGAGCAGAAGAACGTCCCGTAGACGTTGGTCCGGATGCACCGGTCCCACGTCTCGGTGTCCAGGTCGGCGACCGGGATGCCGGAGGCGTCCACGCCGGCGTCGTTCATCAGCACGTCCAACCTGTCGAACTCGGCGAGCGCCTCGTCGAACATGGCCTCGACCTGGTGCTCGACGCTGATGTCGCCCTGCACGACCACGGCCCGGCGACCGACCTTCTCGATCTCGGCCCGGGTGTGGTTCGCCCCGGCGTGGTCGTGCAGGTAGTGCACCACCACGTCGGCGCCCTCCCGGCCGAACTCGATCGCGGTGGCCTGCCCGATGCCCGAGTCCGAGCCGGTGATCAGGGCGGTCTTCCCCGCCAGCCGTCCGGTCATCCGGTTGCTCCCTCCGTGTGGGCCGCGCCGGTCGGCACGGCCGCTCGGTCGCCGGCGCGTCGCGCCACGGCGTCGGTGATCCGGCCCGCGGCGATGATCAGGCCGATGTGCGAGAACGCCTGCGGGAAGTTGCCGAGCTGCTCGCCGGTGACCTGGTCGATCTGCTCGGCGTAGAGGCCGAGGTCGTTGGCGCGGGCGGCGAGCTGCTCGAACATCTGCCGGGCCCGGTCGATCTCGCCCGCCTCGGCCCGGCAGGCGGCCAGCCAGAACGAGCAGATCACGAACCCTGCCGGGTCGTCGTCCCAGCGGCGCAGCAGCCCGTCCCGGGACAACCGGCGCTCCACCACGTCCATGGTGGCGCGCATCCGCGGATCGTCGGCGGGCAGGAAGCCGACCAACGGCATGATCAGCACCGAGGCGTCCAGGTCGTCGGAGTCGAACGCGCCGGTGAACGCGCCGACCCGCTCGTTCCACCCCCGGTCGAGCACCGTCGCGCGCACCTCGTCCCGGGCGGCGGCCCACCGCGCCACGTCGGCGGGCCCGCCGATGCGCGGTCCGAACCGCACGGCCCGGTCCAGCGCGGTCCAGCACTGGACCTTCGACGAGACGTAGTGCCGCTCCGCGTCGCGCGCCTCCCACATCCCGGCGTCGGGCCGGTGCCAGTCGAGTACCGCCTGGTCGGCGAGCGTGTGCAGCAGGTGGCGGACCTCGGGCGACATCGGGTCGAGGTAGTGGCGCATCAGCCAGGCCGCGTCGAGCACCTCGCCCAGCACGTCGTTCTGCCGCTGCCGCCACGCGTCGTTGCCGACCAGCACCGGCCGGCTGCCCTCGTAGCCGGCGAGGTGGTCGAGGTCGTGCTCGGTGAGGTCCCGCTCCCCCTCGACGCCGTACATGATCGGCACCGGGGCGTCGCCGATCCGGCCGATCGCCCGGGCCACCCAGGTGAACTGCCGGTCCGCCTCGTCCGGGCAGGCGGCCCGCCAGAGCGCCTGGAGGGTGAGGCTGAAGTCGCGGAGCCAGACGAAGCGGTAGTCGTAGTTGCGGTCCCCGCCGATCTGCTCCGGCAGTGAGGCGGTGGCCGCCGCGACGACCGCCCCGCTCGGCCCGTACGTCATGCCCTGCACCACCATCGCGCTGCGCCGGACCTGGTCGCGGTACTCGCCCCGGTAGTCGTGCAGGTCCGCCCAGGAGCGCCAGCCGGTGACCGCGTCGGCCACCACCCGCGCGGCGTCGGGCAGCGCCGGTTCGGTGCCGGAGTACGTCGGGGCGTACCCCAGGGTGAACCGGTGGGTGCTGCCGGCGCGGGCGGTGAACCGCCCGACGGCGGCCGCGTCGGTGAGGGTGAGCGGAACGTCGGCGCGCAGGTCCAGGCGGCACACGCCGGCCGCCGCGCTGATCACCCCGTCGCGTTCGACGAGGTAGGCGCGGACCCGGCCGTACTCGAAACGCGGCACGTAGTCGGTCCGCATCGGCACCTCGCCGCTGAGCCCCTCGACCACGCGGGCGAGCACACGCGGCGGTCGCAGCCCGATCTCGTGGCCGCGCGCGCCGGGCTCCAGCGCCAGCGTGTCGGTGACGGCCGCCGTGCCGGTCGCGGTGGTGAAGACGGTACGCAGGACCAGCGTGTCGTCCAGATAGGAGCGGGTGCTGGTGAACTCGCCCTCGGGCCGGACGCTCCAGTACCCCGCGTCGCCGCCGAGCAGCCGACCGAAGACCGACGGCGCGTCGAAGCGGTGCGGGCACCACCAGTTGACCGCGCCGGCCCGGTCCACCAGCGCCGCGCTGCACCCGTCGGCGAGGAAGCCGTGCTCGCTGATCCGTCCGGTCCGCACGGTCGTGGCTACCCGCCCGGGCCGGAGCCATGCCTGGCCGCATCCGTGCCGTCGACCGCGTTACCGCCCGCCGCCGACGGGAACGCGGCGGGTCGACGAAGGAGGATGCTCATGACCAGACCCTCGACTCCGACCGCGGCCTGGCGACCCGGAATGCCGGGCGGCGACAACCTCCCGTCCGGCCCGGGCGGTCGCCCGACGCCGCCGAGCGGGGACGGGCACGGGCCGCAGGCCGGTGCGCCGACCGTCACGATCGGTTCGTACCCGGACTATCCGTCCGCCCAGCGCGTGGTGGACTATCTGGCCGACAACCGGTTCCCGGTGGAACGGACCTCGATCGTCGGCACGAACCTGACGCTGGTGGAGACCGTGATGGGGCGGCTCACCACGGGGCGGGCGGCCCTGCTGGGCGCCGGCACCGGCGCCTGGTTCGGCCTGTTCATCGGGTTGCTGTTCGGCATCTTCACCGCGGGCAACTGGTTGGCGGTGATCCTGGTCGGGCTGGTCATCGGCGCGATCTGGGGTGCCGTGTTCGGCGCGGTCGCGCACGCCATGACCGGTGGGCAGCGCGACTTCACCTCGGCCAGCTCACTGCGCGCCGGCCAGTACGCGGTCACCGTGGAGGCGGAGGTGGCGGAGCAGGCGCGGCAGCTGCTGGGCCGGATGCACCTCACGCCGACCGGCGCCACCGCCCGCTGAGCGGCGCGACACGGCGAGGGAGGGCCCGCTGCGGGTCCTCCCTCGGCGCGTCAGTCGTGGTAGGCCCGCTCGCCGGCGCGCAGCGGCACGTCGACGCGGTTCTCCGGCGGGGCGAGCGGGCAGGCCCACCGGTCGTCGTAGGCGCAGCTCGGGTTGTAGAGGTAGTTCGCGTCCAACCGCACCCGGCCGCCGGGCAGCACCGTCAGGCCGCGGCCGAACGTGCCCTTGACCGTGTCGGTGAGGTACCGACCCCCGCCGTACGCCCCGTCGCCGCAGGTGGCGTCGCGCACCGGCAGGAACAGCCCACCCCCGTACGCCTCGATCCACCAGAGCGTCAGCGGCCCCCAGGGGGTCTCGGCGGCCGCCACCCGGCGGTAGGAGACCACCCCGTCGGGGCCGCCGGTGTCGATGCTCAGCTCGCCCGAGGCGGGCCGCAGCGGCGCCTCGACCACGGCGTCCGGGTCGGGCGGGAACCAGCGCAGCCCGGTGAAGCCGGGCCGGTCGTCCGGCGGCACCGGGCTGCTCGGGTGGGTGCGGAACAGCTCGTCCCGGGCCGCCCGGAAGCCGGCCAGGTCGAGGTCCGAGAGGTAGAGCCGGGCCACCCGCTCCCGCCAGTCGAGCACGTCGAGATCGTCCATACCCCCGACCCTAGCCGGGTGGTCAGTTCAAATTTCGACCGACACCTCATGCCAGCTCTCTGAGACCCGCTCCGCCGCGCAGCAAGGCACTTGTTTAAATTTTAAATAGTGCTACTCTCGGAGCCATGACGGAGAGCCTGGACGCGGAGCGGACGGCCTGCTGGCGCGCGTACATCGAGTCGAGCCAGCGGCTGTTCACCCAGCTGGAGGACGACCTGCGCACGGACAGCGACCTCAGCTTCGCCGACTACCACGTGCTGGTGCTGCTCTCCGAGGCGCCCGGGCAGCGCCTGCGCATGGGTGAGCTGGCCGACCGGCTGGTCTTCTCACCGAGCCGCCTGACCTACCAGATCACCACGATGCAGAAGCGCGGCCTGGTGGCCAAGGAGTCCTGCCCGGCCGACCGGCGCGGCAGCGAGGCCGTCCTCACCGCGACCGGGCTGCTGGCCCTGCGCGAGGCCGCGCCGCACCACCTGCGCTCCGTGCGCACCCACCTGATCGACGACCTCGACGACGCCGAGGTCGCCTGCCTCACCCGGGTCTTCGAGCGGCTCGGCCGGCGCCTGCGCGCCGACCGCACCGCGTCGTCCACCCCGGCCGACAACTAGGGAGCCCGCGATGCCCGCGATCACCGTCGACGACGTCCTCGTCCTGCCCCGCCTGCCGAGGCTGGACGAGTCCACCACCTACCGCCCGGTCCGCCGGGTCACCACCGCGCCCAGCGGCTACGAGGGCGAGGGCTTCCCGGTCCGCCGGGCCTTCGCCGGGGTCGCGATGACCGACCTGGACCCGTTCATCCACCTCGACCAGATGGGCGAGGTCGACTACGCGCCCGGCGAGCCGAAGGGCACCTCGTGGCACCCGCACCGGGGCTTCGAGACGGTGACCTACATGATCGACGGGATCATGGACCACCAGGACTCGACCGGTGGCGGCGGCACCATCACCGACGGCGACACTCAATGGATGACGGCCGGCAGCGGCCTGTTGCACATCGAGGCGCCGCCGGAGCACCTGGTGATGAGCGGAGGGCTGTTCCACGGCCTCCAACTCTGGGTCAACCTGCCCCGGGTGGCCAAGATGAGCGCGCCCCGCTACCAGGACATCCGCGGCCGGGAGTCGGCGCTGCTGACCACGCCCGACGGCGGCGGCCTGATCCGGGTCATCGCCGGCGAGGTCGCCGGGCACCGCGGCCCGGGCTCGACGCACACGCCGATCACCATCGCGCACGTCACGTTGCAGCCCGGCGCGGAGCTGAGCCTGCCCTGGCGGCCGGACTTCAACGCACTGGTCTACGTGCTGGCCGGCCGCGGCACGGTCGGCACCGACCGGCGGCCGATCCACCTCGGCCAGCTCGCCGTGCACGGGCCCGGCGACGCGCTGCGGATCACCGCCGACCGGACGCAGGACGGCAACACCCCGGCGCTGGAGCTCTACCTGATGGGCGGGCAGCCGATCCGCGAGCCGGTGGCCCACTACGGCCCGTTCGTGATGAACACCCGGGCCGAGCTGATCCAGGCGGTCGAGGACTTCCAGGCCGGCCGGCTCGGGGTGATCCCGAGCGGCCGGGTGCCGCACAGCGACGGGCAGGGCGACCGGCCCTGACCTGCTACGGGCGCCCCGGTCCACCGGGGCGCCCGGGCGCGGTCTCAGGAGACGGCGAAGATACCGGCCACGCCGAGGATCACCATCAACAGCACCGCCACCAGCGCACCCCGCTCCCCCTCCACCGCCTGGTCGCGGTCGTCGGTCACGGTGTTCGTCGTCTCGGCGGGCATGTCGGTGCCTCCTCGGTTTCGCGTTCCAGGGGTCCGGGGTACCCCAGGCGCGTGCCACCGCCGCCGACCTGCTGCGTCGTGGTGCGGGGCCCGTCCGGGGGTCCTACCGTGTGAGGACGTCGTCGACCTCGGGAGGCTGGAACGTGACCCTGCGGGACTGGTTCCTCACCGCACAGGAACGCGCCAACCCAGGCTCAGAATTACCCGTCTGGACGAGCGGAAACCTCGCCGAGCCGTTGATTCACGGTGCCGCGTACTTCGACCGGCTGGTCCGGGAGGTGGAGGCGCTGACGGCCGGTGACCACCTGTTCTTCACCGACTGGCGGGGCGACCCGGACGAGCGGATGCGCCCGGACGGCCCCACGGTGGTGCAACTGTTCGCGCAGGCCGCCCAGCGCGGGGTGGTCGTCAAGGGCCTGCTGTGGCGCTCCCACCTCGACGCGCTCTCCTACAGCGAGGAGGAGAACCGCGACCTCAGCGAGGCCGTCTGCGCGGCCGGCGGCGAGGTGCTGCTCGACCAGCGGGTCCGGCGCGGCGGCTCGCACCACCAGAAGCTCGTCGTGCTGCGCCATCCCGACGACCCGGAACGCGACGTCGCGTTCGCCGGCGGCATCGACCTGTGCCACAGCCGGCGCGACGACGCGACCCACGCCGGCGATCCGCAGGCGGTGGCCATGTCCCCGCGCTACGGCTCGACGCCGCCCTGGCACGACGTCCAGCTCGCGCTGCGCGGGCCGGTGGTCGGCGCGCTGGACACCACGTTCCGCGAGCGCTGGACCGACCCGATGCCGCTGGACTCGGAGAACCCGATGGCCTACCTGCGGGACCGGCTGCGCGGTTCGGACCTGCGCCCGGACCCGCTGCCCGACCAGCCCGCCGACCCGCCGCCCTGCGGGCCGCACCACGTGCAGGTGCTGCGCACCTACCCGGCGGTGCGTCCGCGCTACTCCTTCGCGCCGGACGGCGAGCGCACCGTCGCCCGCGGCTACACCAAGGCGGTACGCCGGGCGCGCCGGCTGATCTACCTGGAGGACCAGTACCTCTGGTCGAACGAGGTGGCCGAGCTGTTCGCCCAGGCGCTGCGCGAGCACCCGGACCTGCACCTGGTGGCGGTGGTTCCCCGGCACCCGGACGTCGACGGCCGGCTCGCGCTGCCGCCGAACATGGTGGGCCGGGAGCAGGCGCTGTCGCTCTGCCACCGGGCCGCCCCGGACCGGGTGCACGTGTTCGACGTCGAGAACCACGAGGGCACCCCGGTGTACGTGCACGCCAAGGTCTGCGTGGTGGACGACGTCTGGGCCAGCGTGGGCAGCGACAACTTCAACCGCCGCTCCTGGACCCACGACAGCGAGCTGTCCTGCGCGGTGCTGGACGACACCCACGACGAGCGGTCGCCGGCCGACCCGGCCGGGCTGGGCGACGGCGCCCGGGTCTTCGCCCGCGACCTGCGGCTGCGGCTCTGGCGGGAGCACCTGGACCGCGACCCCGACGGCACGCAGGACGACGACCTGCTGGACCCGGCGGAGGCGGTGGCGGCGATCAGCGCCGCGGCCGAGGAACTGGACCGCTGGCACGCCGGTGGGCGGGTCGGCCCCCGACCGCCCGGCCGGTTGCGGCCGCACCGACCGGAGCGGCTGCCCTGGCGTACGCGGCTCTGGGCGCTGCCGGCGTACCGGCTGGTCTACGACCCGGACGGCAGGCCGCTGCGCGCCCGGCGCGCCGGCACCTGGTGAAGGTTTCCCGCCTCGTCCGGCACCTTGGGGCGGGCGGGATAGGCGAACGACACCCGGGGCGAGTAGAAGCCCCAGCAGACGTGCAGCGGGTTGGCCGGCCGGAGCGCGTAGACCGGGTGCTCCGGCGCCAGGAACTCCACCGACTCGACCTCGAACGGTGACACCGGCTCGGCCACGTAGGGGTAGTCGGTCACGATCAGCTCGCCGTCGCGACGGGTGAGGTAGCGGTGGTGCCCGTTGTGCGCCTCGGTGCCGGTGTGCCCGACGCGGGCGGTGACCCGGATCAGCGGCCGGCCGTCGGCCCGGGTCTCCGCGGTGAGCCGTCCGCCGCGTACCTCCAGGTGGGTCTCGCCGTCGGTGGCCGGGGCACCGCGGGCGGCGGCGTACTGCCGGACCCGGGGGCTGGAGGCCAGGTAGTGCGTCCACCAGCCGCCCGGGGTCTCGCCGTCCGGCGCGTCCATGTCCGCCAGCGAGACACCGAGGAAGGTGAGCGAGTAGGCGCCGAAGCCGGAGGTCTGGGTCCCGTCGTCGACCACGTACTGACAGAGGAAGACCTGCCGCTGCGGGTGCGCCCGGAGGCCGGTCGGCACCAGCGCCTCCGCCGCGCCGGGGTCCGCCGGGATCCAGCTGAACAGCAGCGTCGGGGCGTTGATGACGAGTTGCGGCGCGGCGGGATCGAGCACGGTGCCTCCGTAGACGTGTACCTACGGACGCTACGGGCGGTCCCGTTGGTGGGACAACGACGGAAAGGCGACACTTCGACCGACTGTCGGGTTCTGCGTTGACCGGTCGGATCGAGCGGGCCGACCGACCGGACATGGGCCACCGCTGCGCAATATGCCCCGATCCAGGCCGTTGATACCCCGATAAGCCTTAAGTACATCATACTTTCGGCTAGATTTCTGTCCGCCGGTCAGGCTAAGGTGGCTTCCGAACGGACCAACTGAAGCTAAACCTAAGCGTCTCTTCTTTTTTTCCGCGGACGAGGTGCAGGGAGGACCACCATGACCGCCCACACGATCAGTGCTCCGGCGACATCCGCGCCGGCCGGCTCCGCGAAGCTCGACCCCCGTGCGCTCACCGACAGCGCCGCCGACCTGCTCGCCGCGATGGCCGCGCTGCCCGCGAACCACCCGTCGCGACCGGCCCTGCGCGACCGCGCCATCGAGGCCTGGCTGCCGCTGGCCAACCACCTCGCCCACCGCTACAGCGGGCGGGGCGAGCCCAACGACGACCTGGCGCAGACCGCCGCGATCGGCCTGATCAAGGCGATCGACAAGTTCGACCCGTCCCGCGGCGTCGACTTCGCCGGTTACGCCATCCCGACCATCATCGGCGAGCTGAAGCGGCACTTCCGCGACCGCACCTGGGACATCCGGGTGCCGCGCCGGCTCCAGGAGCTGCGGCTGGCGATCTCCGACGCCAACAGCACGCTGCTGCAGACCCTCGGCCGCTCGCCGACGGTCGCCGACATCGCCGCCCACCTCAAGCTCACCGAGGAAGAGGTGCTGGAGGGCCTGGAGGGCGCCCGCGCCTACAACGCGGTGTCGCTGTCCACCCCGACCGGGGACGGCGAGCGCGCCACCGAGCTGGGCGACCTGCTCGGCGGCGAGGACGGCGAGTTCGAGCTGGCCGAGATGCGGGTCGCTCTCGGCCCGGCGTTGGCCACCCTCGACCAGCGCGAGCAGAAGATCCTCACGCTGCGCTTCTACGGCAACCTGACCCAGTCGCAGATCGCCGAGCAGATCGGCGTCTCGCAGATGCACGTGTCCCGGCTGCTGGCCCGGGCGCTGACCAAGCTGCGCGGGCAGCTCGACGGAACGTACTAGGGGGTGGCGGCGGCCGGGTCGGCGGGCCCGGCGTCGCGAGCCACCCGGCCCGGTCGGCGGTGCGCCGGCCGGGCCGTTCCGCGTCCGGCACCGGGGCGATCCGGCCGGCCCGCTGTTCGCCCGACGCCGCGCATGGACGCGCACGCCCCCAGGCCGACACGCATACCGGCGGGGGACGCACGGGCGGGCATGCCCAACCCGGGGGCCAGGCACGGGCGGGCACGCGCACCCGGGGGGCACGCACGGGCGGGCACGCACGGGCACCGGGACGCGCACAGACGCGGGTGCGGGCAAGGCCCGACGCGACGGACTTCAACCAGCCGCCGACCGGCCGACCAGCCGCCGACCGGCCGGCCGGACGGCCGGACAAGCATGCCCCGTGACAGGCGATATACCGCCTGGTCATAACTATACCGCTGAGGTATATCGCACTCGGCGCAATCATCGCCTCGACGGCGACACGCCCACGATGCGGGACGCCCGGCGCGGAACGCCCCAGCCGGGACGCTCGAGAAACCGCTGGGGCGACAGGCGTCTACCTCACCCAGGGTGGCCGTTCGCCGCTGACCGAGTCGCGTTGCGATCAGGCTGACAGGCACGCGAGCACCGTTCCGCGCCGGCCCGATCGTCAAACGAGGACGGGCGACCGGCAGCGGCAGCGGCAGCGGCAGCGGCAGCGGCAGCGGCAGCGGCATGAGAGTGCGCGGCCGGAACGCAAGGCACGAGCGAGCCGGGGCCGGTGCCGGGCGGGGCAGCGCGGGTCCTCCGGCGGCGGGGTGCGAGAGTGGGGCCGTGCTCGCCGACGTACCGCTCGACCTGCCGGTCCGACCGGTGCTGCCGGCGTTGGTCGAAGCGCTGCGGGAGCGGGGCGCCGGCATCCTGGTCGCGCCGCCGGGCACCGGCAAGACCACCACCGCGCCGCTCGCGGTCGCGGACGCGGTCGCCGGTCGGGTGGTGATCGCGCAACCCCGGCGGGTGGCCGCGCGCGCCGCCGCGCACCGGATGGCCGCGCTGCTCGGCGAGCGGGTCGGCGACCGGATCGGCTACGCCGTGCGCGGCGAGCGCCGGGGCGGGCCGCGTACCCGGGTCGAGGTCGTCACCACCGGCCTGCTGGTGCGCCGGCTCCACCACGACCCGGAGCTGCCGGGGGTGGGCGCGGTGCTGCTCGACGAGTGCCACGAGCGGCAGCTCGACGCCGACCTGGCGCTGGCGTTCACCGTGGAGGCCCGGGCCACGCTCCGCCCCGACCTCTGGCTCCTCGCGATGTCGGCGACGCCGCGGGCCGACCGGTTCGCGGCACTGCTCGGCGGGGACGCCCCCGCGCCCGTGGTGCGGGCGCAGGCCGCGCTGCACCCGGTGGAACGGGTCTGGGCGCCGCCGCCGCGTCCGGTGACCCCGCCCGGCGCCGGCCGGGTGGACCCGATGCTGCTGGACCACGTGGCCGCCACGGTCCGCCGGGCGTTACGCGAGCGGGACGGCGACGTGCTGGTCTTCCTGCCCGGCGCGGGCGAGATCGCGGCGGTCGCGGGCCGGCTGGGTGGCCTGCCCGACACCGTCGTCCTGCCGCTGCACGGCCGGCTGCCCGGATCCGCCCAGGACGCCGCGCTCGCCCCGGCCCCGGGCCGCCGCCGGGTGGTGCTGTCCACCGCGGTGGCGGAGAGCAGCCTGACCGTGCCCGGGGTACGGGTGGTGGTGGACGCCGGGCTGAGCCGGGTGCCCCGCACCGATCTGGCCCGTGGGCTGGGCGCGCTGGTCACCGTGCCGGTGTCCCGGGCGGCCGCCACCCAGCGCGCCGGACGGGCCGGGCGGGAGGCGCCGGGCGCGGTCTACCGCTGCTGGTCGGAGGCGACGCACGCCCGGCTCGCCCCGCAGCCGGAGCCGGAGATCGCCACCGCCGACCTGACCGGGTTCGCGCTGGAGCTGGCGGCCTGGGGCGCGCCGGACGGCACCGGTCTGGCGCTGCCCGATCCCCCGCCGCCGGCCGCGCTCACCGTGGCCCGGGAGACGCTGGCCACGCTCGGCGCGGTGGACGCCGACGGCCGGATCACCGCGCGGGGCCGGGCGGTCGCGGCGGTCGGCACCCATCCCCGGCTGGCGCGGGCGCTGCTGGACGGTGCGCCCCGGGTCGGCGCGGACCGGGCCGCCGAGGTGGTGGCGGTGCTCGCCGAGGAGACGCTGGGCGGCGCGGGGGACGACCTGCCGGCCCGGTGGCGCCGACTGCGCGCCGGCGCGGACCCGGCCGCCACCGCCCGCTGGCGGATCGAGGTACGCCGGCTGCGCGCCGCCCTGCCCGCGGGCGGTCCGGAACCCGCGCCCCGCACCACGGGGTCGCGACGACCGGAGCGCCCGCTTCGTGCCGCGTCGCCCGGCGGCGGGTCGCCAGGGCCGGAGCGACTGCCCGACGATCTGGCCGCGGGGCTGCTGGCCGGTCTGGCGTACCCGGAACGGCTGGCCCGGGCGCGGCGGGCCGGCGGGACCGCGTACCTGATGGCCGGCGGGACCGCCGCGGAGCTGGCGGCCGGGTCGGGGCTGACCGGATCGTCGTGGCTCGCCGTCGCGGTGGCCGACCGCTCCCCCGGCGCGCCGGCCGCGCGGGTGCGGCTGGCCGCGCCGATCGACGAGGCGACCGCGCGGGAGGCCGGCGCGGGGCTGCTGCGCACCGACCGGGAGGTCGTCTGGTCCGCCGGGGACGTGGTGGCCCGGGAGGTGGTCCGCCTCGGCGCCGTCGAGCTGGTCGACCGGCCGTTGACCGCGCCGGACCCGGAGCTGGTCGCCGCGGCGGTGCGCGACGGCCTGCGCCAGGAGGGCCTCGGCCTGCTCGGCTGGTCGCCGGAGGCGACGGCGCTGCGCCGCCGGCTGGCCTTCTGCCGGTCGGCGCTCGGCGACGACTGGCCGGACGTCTCCGACGTCGCGCTGCTCGACGCCGCGCCGCTCTGGCTCGGGCCGGAACTGGGCCGGGTCCGCCGCCGGGGCGACCTCGTGCGGGTCGACGTGGCGGGGGCGCTGCGTCGGCTGCTCGACTGGCGGCAGGCGGCCCGGCTGGACGAGCTGGCGCCGGAACGGCTGCCGGTGCCCAGCGGCTCGCGGATCCGGGTCGACTACACCGACCCGGCCGCCCCGGTGCTGGCGGTGAAGCTGCAGGAGACGTTCGGCTGGCGGGACGCCCCCCGGATCGCCGACGGCCGGGTGCCGGTGCTGCTGCACCTGCTCTCCCCCGCCGGGCGGCCGGTGGCGGTCACCGCGGACCTGGCCTCGTTCTGGCGGACCGGGTACCCGCAGGTGCGGGCGGAACTGCGCGGGCGCTACCCGCGTCACCCGTGGCCGGAGGACCCGACGACGGCGGAGCCGACCCGGCGGGCCAGCCCGCGCCGGCGCTAGGCGCGGTCACTCCTCGACGACGTCGGCGATCACCACGGTGATGTTGTCCGGGCCGCCGGCGCGCAGCGCGAGGTCGATGAGCCGGGCCGCGCAGGCGTCCCGGTCCAGGCCCTCGCCGAGCACCTCGGTGAGCGTGTCGGCGCGGACCACGTTGGAGAGGCCGTCGCTGCACAGCAGCCACCGGTCGCCGGCCCGGGGCACCATGGTCGCGTACGTCGGGGAGACCTGGTCGCCCTGCAACGCCTGGGTCACCACGGCGCGCCGGGGGTGGCTGCTCGCCTGCTCGGCGGTGATCACACCCTGGTCGACGAGCATCTGCACGAACGTGTCGTCGCGGGTGACCTGCTTGAGCACGCCCTCGCGGAACAGGTAGGCCCGGGAGTCGCCGACGTGCGCCAGCGCCAGGCAGCTACCGGTGCGGGCGAACAGCAGCGCGGTCAGCGTGGTGCCCATGCCCTGGCGCTCCGGGTCCTCCTCGACGGCCCGGCGGATCCCCTCGGTGGCCCGTTCGATGGCCCCCTGGAGCGCGGCGACCAGCGCGTCCTCCGGCGTCTCCACGTCCAGCGGGGCGATCGCGTCGATCGCGATGCGGCTGGCCAGGTCGCCGGCCGCCATGCCGCCCATGCCGTCGGCGACCGCGACCAGCCAGGCGCCCGCGTGCTGCGCGTCCTGGTTGCCGCTGCGGATCAGCCCACGGTCGCTCGCTCCGACGGAACGAAGCTTCAGGGTCATGGGTCGCAGCCTGCCAGGTCGAGGGCTCGGTTGTCTCTAGGAGATCACCACCATCGTACGTGGCGCGGTGGACCCTCCTGCGCACGGGCGCACGCGGGCCATCGGGTCGGATCGATTGACAGAGGCGGAACGCGATGGAAACATCGCCCTGATAGTGGGAGCGCTCCCAGCTCCCGTGCTCTCCTCCACCACCCCCGAGCACGGAAGGAACCCTCCGTGACCCGATCCCGTCGTCGGCTGGTCGCGCTCGCCGCGGCCACCACCCTGGCGCTCGCCGCCACCGCCGGCCCGGCCTCCGCCGAGGTGCCGCCGGACGCCCCCGAACAACTGCGCAACGGCGACTTCAGCGCCGGCGTGTCCCCCTGGTTCTCCTACGGCACCGGCGACCTGGCGGTCACCGACGGCCGGCTCTGCACCACCGTCGCCGCCGGCACGGCCAACCCCTGGGACGCCGGCATCGGCCAGGACGCGGTGCCGCTGATCTCCGGCGCCGAGTACGAGCTGTCCTTCGACGTCTCCGCGACCCCCGGCGCGGCCGTCAAGGCGGTGCTCCAGCTGGGCAGCGCCCCCTACACCACGTACGCCAGCGTCGACGCCACCGCCACCGGCACCGCGCGGCACGTCACCACCACCTTCACCTCCCCCGCCGACAACGTCGGCGCCCAGCTCATCTTCCAGATCGGCGGCAGCGCGCAGGCGCAGACGTTCTGCCTCGACAACGTGTCGCTGCGCGGCGGCGAGGCGGCCCCGCCGTACGAGCCGGACACCGGGCCGCGGGTCCGGGTGAACCAGGTCGGCTACCTGCCCGGCGGGCCGAAGCACGCCACCGTGGTCACCGAGGCCGCCGGGGCGCTGCCCTGGCAGCTGAAGTCGGCCGCCGGTGCGGTGGTCGCCAGCGGCGAGACCACGCCGCGTGGCACCGACGCCGCCTCGGCGCAGAACGTGCAGACCGTCGACTTCTCGGCGTACCGCACGCCGGGCACCGGCTACACGCTCACCGTCGACGGCGAGACCAGCCACCCGTTCGACATCTCCGGCACGCTCTACGACCGGCTGCGCGCCGACTCGCTCCAGTTCTTCTACGCCCAGCGCAGCGGCATCGCGATCGACGGCGACCTGATCGGCGCCGAGTACGCCCGCCCCGCCGGCCACCTCGACGTCGCGCCCAACCAGGGCGACACCGACGTGCCCTGCCAGCCCGGCGTCTGCGACTACACGCTGGACGTGCGCGGCGGCTGGTACGACGCCGGCGACCACGGCAAGTACGTGGTCAACGGCGGCATCGCCACCTACCAGCTGCTCAACGCGTTCGAGCGGACCAAGACCGCGGAGACCGCCGACGGCGGCGCGGCCCTCGGTGACGCCACGCTGCGGGTGCCCGAGCGCGGCAACGCCGTGCCCGACGTGCTCGACGAGGCCCGCTGGGAGCTGGACTTCCTGCTGCGCATGCAGGTGCCGACGGGTGAGCCGCTGGCCGGGATGGTGCACCACAAGATCCACGACAAGAACTGGACCGGCCTGCCGCTGGCCCCGCAGGACGACCCGCAGCCGCGCGAGCTGCACCCGCCGTCCACCGCCGCCACGCTCAACCTGGCCGCCGTGGCCGCGCAGTGCGCGCGGCTGTTCGCCCCGTACGACGCCGCCTACGCGGCCCGCTGCGCCACGGCCGCGAAGACCGCGTACGCGGCGGCGAAGGCGCACCCGGCGATCTACGCGTCGGCCAGCGACGGCACCGGCGGCGGCGCGTACGACGACACGAACGTCACCGACGAGTTCTACTGGGCTGCGGTCGAGCTGTGGCTGAGCACCGGCGACAAGGCGTACCTGGCCGACGTCACCGCCTCGCCGCTGCACACCGCCGACGTCTTCACCCCGAACGGCGCGTTCGGCTGGCAGAGCGTGGCCGCCCTGGGCCGGCTCGACCTGGCCACCGTGCCGAACACGCTGCCGGCCGCCGAGAAGACCCGGATCCGCGCCTCGGTGACCGCCGCCGCGGACCGCTACCTGGCCGCGCTCGACGACCAGGCGTACGGGCTGCCGATGCCCGGCACCGCCGACGCGTACGTCTGGGGCAGCAACAGCAACGTGGTGAACAACGCGATCGTGCTGGCCACCGCGTTCGACCTGAGCCGGGACGCGAAGTACCGGGACGGCGCGGTGCAGAGCGCCGACTACCTGTTCGGCCGCAACGCGCTGAACATGTCCTACGTGACCGGTTGGGGTGAGCAGAACGCGCACAACCAGCACAGCCGGATCTTCGCCCACCAGCTGAACCCGGACCTGCCGAACCCGCCGGCCGGCTCGCTCGCCGGCGGCCCGAACGCCGCCCTCCAGGACCCGTACGCGGCGAACCTGCTCGCCGGGTGCGCGCCCATGTTCTGCTACGTCGACGACATCAACTCGTACGCGACCAACGAGGTGGCGATCAACTGGAACTCGGCGCTGGCCTGGCTCGCGTCGTTCCTGGCGGACCAGGGTGACGCCTCGGCCGTGCCGGCGCCCACCTGCGCGGTCACCTACACCACCCACGGCAGTTGGCCGTCCGGCTTCACCACCCAGGTGACGGTGCGCAACACCGGCACGACGGCGGTGAACGGGTGGACGCTGCGGTGGGCCTTCACCGGCGGCCAGAAGGTCAACCACGCCTGGTCGGCGGAGGTCGCCCAGACCGGCGCCACGGTCACCGCGAAGAACCTGTCGTGGAACAGGAAGCTCGCGCCCGGGGCGTCCACCACGTTCGGCCTGAACGGCACGGGTTCCGCGACCCCCAACCCCGACCCCACGCTGGTCACCCTGAACGGGAAGGCCTGCACCGTCTCCTGACCGACGCTCGTGCGGTGGTGGGGCCGGCCCGGCGTCACCACCGCACGGTCGGCGAACCGCCGGGTACGGTCCCGACATGGCGTATCTGCTCCTGGCGCTGGCGATCACGGCCGAGGTGGTCGGCACCAGCCTGCTGAAGGCGAGCGACGGGTTCACCCGACTCTGGCCCACGGTCGGCCTGGTGGCCTGCTACCTGGCCGCGTTCGGGCTGCTCGCCCTCGTGGTCCGGGACGTCCCGGTCGGCGTGGCGTACGCGATCTGGTCCGGACTGGGCACCGCCGCGATCATGGCGGTCGGGGCGGCGTTCCTGGGCGAGCCGCTCAGCGTGACGAAGGTGGTGGGGGCCGGTCTGGTCATCGCCGGCGTGGTGGTGCTCAACCTCGGCGGCGCGCACTAGGTGCGGGCCGGGTTCAACCTCCGGCCGCGCGCAGCAGCCGGAGCTGGCCGATCTCGGCGGCGTTCTTCATCAGCTCGACGTTGACCCAGGCCACCAGGTGCGCCACCGTGAGTCCGGCGTCGCCCGGCCAGGGGTACGCGGACGGGCGGGCCAGGTCGACCTCGGTGAGGCCGTCGAGGATGTCCGCCCACTCCGCCCGCAGCCCGCCCAGCCAGGAGACCGTCTCCGCGCCGGGCCCCGGCCACCGCACGTCCGCGCGCTCCCGCGGCGGTCGCTGCCGCAGGTGATCGGCCGCCACCGACCACCACCAGCCGATGTGCCAGGTGAGCCAGGCGATGGTCGGGACGGGCACCGGATCCGGCTCGGTGTCGGCCCAGTCCGGACGCCAGCCACCGGCCGGGTCGGCCCGCATCGTCCAGCACAGCGGACCCGGCTCCCAGAGGAAGTCCGCCGGGTCGAGCCGGTCGAGGTGGTATTCGACAAGCGCCCAGGTCAGGTCGAACTGCCAGCGCGGCAGGGCCGGATCGGTGGGGACGGACACCGGGCGATGGTGGCGCGGCCGGGGGCACCGGTCGACCGGTTAACCGGCCGGGAACTCGGGGTGGGCGGCGGCCCGCCGGACCATGTCGTCCCACTGGCGGGCGACCGCCGCCAGGTCGGTCCGTCGGCTCCGCTCGAACTCCGCCAGCTCGGGCGCGACGGCGCGCAGCGCGGCCTGCCAGGCCGGCCGGCGACACTCGGCGTCCGGCCCGCTCCTGCGCCACCGGCGCCGACCGGTAAGCGCGCCGGCGAGCAGTCGTCGTCCCACCCGATCAGGAAACCGTGTCGCGCGTGGGTCCCGCCACCCCGCTCCGGACGGTGGCGGCCACCGGGTCAGCCGACCGTTCGGCGCATCGCGACGCGGTCGACCGGATCGAGCCCGAGCGCCGCCTCGGCGAGCAGCAGCGCGACCAGCCCCGGCGTCAGTGCGGAGGCGTCCAGCTCGCGGAATCCGCAGCGCGCGTAGTACGGCCCGTTCCACGGCACCGACCGGAACGTGGTCAGCGTCAACGCTGGCAGCCGCTCCGCCGCCGCCCGCCGCGCCACGTCGTCGAGCAGGCCGCGGCCGATCCCGCGCCGGGCGTAGGCCGGGTCGACGCTGAGCTGCTGCACGTGCGCCGCGCCGTCGACGAGGTCGACCAGCGCGAACGCGACCGGGCGGTCCGCTGCGTCGACCGCGACCCGCAGCCGGCCGGCGCGTTGCCCCGCGGCGAGCGCGTCCAGCGGCAGCGGCGGCATGTCGGCCACCCGGGTCATGCCGATCTCCCGGAACGGTGCGCCCGAGGCCACCTCGATCCGTTGCACCTCGGCCAGCTCGTCGGCCCGGGCGGTCCTGCTCACGTCCACGGGCCGACCCTGGCAGAGCGGGCCGGCCGAGGCGACCAGATTTCTCCGGACATGCCATCGTGCCGCGCTACGGCCCGAGCGCGACCTGCGCACCGGCACACCACGGACCTCTCCGGAGCCGGCCGGGCAGCGGGCAGCGGGCAGCGGGCAGCGGGCAGCGGGCAGCGGGCAGCGATGATTGTCGTGCGATATACCGCCTGGTCATATTTATGACTCAGCGGTATATCGCACTCCGGGGCATCGTCGTCCTGCCGCGACGCGGCGTCCACCCACTGCCCGCCAACGCCGTCGGTGAACGCCATAGGTGCTACCACGGCCCGGCACACACCCACCGCGCTCCACCCACCGCCCGCCAACGCCGTCGGTGGAACGCCATGGGTGCACCACCGCCCGGGACACACCCATGGCGTTCCACCCACCGCCCCGCAACGCCGTGGGTGGAACGCCATGGGTGCGTCGCGGCTTGGAGACACCGGGCGTTCCGACGGCGGCCGACGACCACGCGCACGGTGTGACCGACCTCGCCTCGGGCGGGACTCCGACGCCGCGTCTTCGTGTCTAGCGTCGGGCCCATGACCCGCAGTCGACGCCATCCGGCCACCGAATCCTGCGCGGCAGCGCCCCTCGGGCACTGATGGGACGCGTCTCGCCACTCCCCCCGCCCGGGCCGTTGCGCACTCTCGCGCTCGCCACGCTGGCCAACACGGTCGGCACCGGGCTGTGGCTGGCCGGCGGGGCGCTCTACCTGACCCGGGACGTGGGGCTCTCCCCGACGTCGGTGGGTGCGGGGCTGACCGTCGCCGGGCTGGTCGGCCTGACCGCCAGCGTGCCGCTGGGCGGCCTGGCGGACCGCTGGGACCCGCGTACGCTGCGGGCCGCGCTCCAGGTCTGCCAGGCGTTCGCCGCGGCCGCGTACCTGCTGGTCGACTCGCTTGCGATGTTCCTGGTGGTGGCGGTGCCGGAGGCGCTGCTGTCCGCCGGGAACCTGGCGGTGCGGGCGGCGCTCGTCGCCGCCGTCGGCGGCCCGACCGGACGGGTGCACGCCTTCGCCACGCTGCGCGCGGTGGCCAACCTGGGCACCACCGCCGGCACCGCGCTGGCCGGGATCGCGCTGGCCGTGGACACGCACCGGGCGTACCAGGTCCTGGTGGTCGGCAACGTCGCCACCTATCTGCTCTCGGCGGCGCTGCTGCTGCGGGTGCCACGGCAGGCGGCACGTGCCGGCGGCGCGCGGCGGGCGGCCGGGTCGATCCGGCGCGGCGGGCCGTTGCGGGACGGCCGCTTCCTCGCGGTGAGCGGCACGTCGGCGGTGCTCGGTACACACCTGACCGTGCTCACGCTGGTCGTGCCGCTGTGGACGGTCGGCCAGGCCGGCGCGCCGCCCCCGGTGGTGTCGGCGGTGCTGCTCGTCAACACGGTGCTAACCGTGCTGCTGGCGGTGCGGCTCAGCGGCGGCGCGGAGACCGCCGCGCCGGCCGCGCGCAAGCTGCGCCGGGCCGGGCTGGTGCTGGCCTCGGCCACCCCGCTCTACGCGGCGACCGCCGGCCTGCCGGTGCTGCCGGCGGTCGGGGTGCTGCTGGTGGCCACCGCCGTGTGGACGGTGGGCGACCTGTGGCACGCCTCGGCCGGCGCCGGGCTCGCCTACGACCTGGCCCCGCCGCACGCGATCGGCGCCTACCAGGGCGCGGACGGGCTGGTCGCCGGGCTGGCCCAGGCACTCGGCCGGGGCCTGCTCACGCTGCTCGTGCTGGGCGGCGGGGCGGTGGGCTGGCTGGTGCTCGGCGCGCTGTTCGCGGCCGTCGGGCTGACCGCCCCGGCGCTGGCCCGGCGCGCGGTGGCGAGCCGGCCGGCGCCCACCGGGGAGCCGGCCGCCGCCGGGCAGCCGGTCGCACCCGTGCAGCAGCATGGCGGGATGACCGACCAGCGGAACATCACCATCCGTCCCGGCGGGCCGGACGACGCCCCCACCGTGCTGCGCCTGCTCGACAGCGCCACCGCATGGCTGGTGGAGCGGGGCCGCACCGACCAGTGGGGCACCACGCCGGCCTCGGCCGACCCCCGCCGGATCGACCAGGCCGCCGCGTGGGCCGGTGCGGGCGGCCTGCACCTCGCCGAGATCGACGGGACGGTCGTGGGCGCGCTGGTGGTCGGCGCGGCGACGGAGTACGTGCCGCCGCCCACCGAGCCGGAGCTGTACGTGAACCTGCTGGTCACCGACCGGGCGTACGCCGGTCGCGGGGTCGGGGCGCGGCTGCTGGCGCACGCGGCGGAGCTGGCCCGCGACCGCGGCGTCGGCCTGCTGCGGGTGGACTGCTTCCGGAGCCCGGACCGGGCACTGGTGCGCTTCTACGAGGGATGCGGCTTCACCGCCACCGACCCGTTCACCGTCGAGCGGCCGGGGCGGGCGCCGTGGCCCGGGCAGGTGCTGGCCCGCCGGGTCGGCTGAGTCAGCCGATCTCCTCGTCGACGAAGCACCAGCGCCACGACTCGCCCGGCTGCACCGACCGCATCACCGGGTGCCCGCTGCTCTCGAAGTGCTTCGTGGCGTGCTGGTAGGGCGACGAGTCGCAGCAACCCACGTGCCCGCAACTCAGGCAGGCCCGCAGGTGCACCCAGTCGTCGTTGCCGATGGCGACGCAGTCGGGGCACTCGCTGGTGGTGCTCGGCTCGGCCCCGCCCGGCTCGGCCAGGTGCTGGCAGCTCATTCGTCGACCTCCTGTCGCAGCAGGGACTCTTCCAGATCCAGATCACGATAGGCGCGGGTGAGCACCTCCTCCGGGATCCGGCCGGAGTCGCGGGCGGCGCGGAACACCTCCCGCTCGGCGTCGATCATCTCCTGTCGCAGCCGCGCGTACGCCTGGGAGGGGGTCTCCCGCTCGGTGCCGCCGAGCCGTTCCCAGGCCACGTTGGCGCGGGACGTGGTCAGCCCGCGCAGGCGTTCCACCACGGCCTCCGGCGCGCCCCCGGCCAGCGCGTCCAGCCGTTCCCGGGCCGCCCGGCTGGCCTGCTGCTGCACCCCGGCGGCGGACAGCGCGTCCTGCACCGGATCGTCCGGCGGCAGCCGCAGCCGCCGGGCCAGCCACGGCAGCGTGGCACCCTGGCCGACCAGGGTGACCACGATCACCGCGAACGCCAGCCAGATCAACAGCGCCCGCGGATAGGGCCGGTCGTCGGCGAGGGTGAGCGGCAGGCCCAGCGCGGCGGCCAGCGTCACCACGCCGCGCATGCCGGCCCAGCCGATGACGATCGGGAACTGCACCGGGGGCGCCGGGTCGCGCCGCCGTACCCGGGGCACCAGCCGGGCCAGGTAGGTGGCCGGGAAGACCCAGACGAACCGGGCCAGGAACACGGCCGCCAGCACCGCGACGGTGATCGCCGCCAGCGAGCCGACCGGCTCGTCGAGGTCGCGCAGCACCTCGGGCAGTTGCAGGCCGACCAGCAGGAACACCAGCCCCTCCAGCAGGAACTGGATCAGCCGCCAGAACGCGGTCACCTGGAGCCGCGAGGCGGCCGACATGAGCAGCGGCAGCTTGTGCCCGATGCCCAGGCCGGTGACCACCACCGCGACCACGCCGGAGGCGTGGATCTCCTCGGCGGCGAACACCACCGCGAACGGGATGATCAGCGACAACGCGTTGTCCAGGACCGGGTCGGTGATGCGCTTGTGCAGGTAGCCGAAGACGACCACGCCGAGCAGCCCGACGAGGACGCCGCCGCCGGTGGCGACCACCACCTCCCGGGCCACGTAGCCGAAGCTGACCCCGCCGGCACTCACGGTGGCGGCGACGATCGCCACCCGCAGCAGCACCAGCGCGGTGGCGTCGTTGACCAGGCTCTCGCCCTCCAGGATGGTGACGACCCGCCGGGGCAGGCCGACCCGCCGGGCCACCGCGGTGGCGGCGACCGCGTCGGGCGGCGCCACCACCGCGCCGAGCGCCAGGCAGATCGCGTACGGCAGGTCGGGCAGGAACAGGTGCACCACGGTGCCCACCACGAACGCGGTGAAGATCACCAGCCCGACGGCGAGCAGCAGGATCGGCCGCAGGTTGAGCCGGAACGCCGGCACCGACGTGTTCACCGCCGCCACGTAGAGCAGCGGCGGCAGGATGCCGACCAGCACCAGGTCGGGGTCCAGCCGCACGTGCGGGACGAACGGCAGGAAGGACAGCGCGAGGCCGAGCACGACCAGCAGGATCGGTGCGAGCAGCCCGAGTCGCCGGGCCAGCGCCGCGCCGAAGGTCGCGATCGCCAGGAAGACCACGACCTCGAACAGAGCTTCCATGGGGTCAGAGCCTAGGCGTCCGGCGGCCGGACCGTGATCACGCGCCCCCGCGCACCTTCGGCAGCACCTCCGCGCCGAACGCGTCGACGAACGCCCGCTGCTCCTGCCCGACGTGGTGCAGCGCGATCTGGTCGAAGCCCAGCGCCACGTACTCCTCCAGCCAGCCGACGTGCCGGCCCAGGTCGGCGGAGACGTTGACGGTCTCGGTGACCTTCGCCATCGGCACGTCGGCGCTGACGGTGTCGAAGTGCTCGGCGGTCTCCAGGTCCCAGCAGACCGGCGGGGCGAAGACGTTGCTGCGCCACTGCTCGTACGCGATCGCCTCGGCCTCGGCCTGCTCGGGCGCCCAGCTGACGTGCACCTGCAGGTGCAGCGGTCCGCGCCCGCCGGCGTCCCGGTAGGCGTCGATCATCTGGCGCAGGTGGTCCACCGGCGCGTTGACGGTGATCAGGCCGTCGGCCCACTCGGCGCACCAGCGGGCGGTGGCGACGCTGACCGCGGCGCCGACCAGCGCGGGCGGCTCCTCGGGCCGGGTCCACAGCTTCGCCCGGTCCACCGTGACCAGCCCGTCGTGGCTGACCTCCTCGCCGGCCAGCAACGCCCGGATCACGTCGACGCACTCGCGCAGCCGCGCGCTGCGCAGCTCCTTGCGCGGCCACACGTCGCCGGTGATGTGCTCGTTGCTGGCCTCACCGGTGCCCAGCGCGGCCCAGAAGCGGCCCGGGTACATGGCGCCGAGCGTGCCGATGGCCTGCGCGATGATGGCCGGGTGGTAGCGCTGGCCCGGCGCGTTGACCACGCCGAACGACAGGTTCGTGGCCTGCAGCGCGGCGCCGAGCCAGGACCAGGCGAAGCCGGACTGGCCCTGCCGCTCGCTCCAGGGCGAGAAGTGGTCGGAGCACATCGCGGCGTCGAAGCCGGCGCGCTCGGCGTGGATCACCGCCTCCAGCAGCTTCGCCGGGTGGATCTGCTCGTGGGATGCGTGAAAGCCGAACGCCGTCATGGGCAGCACTCCTACCCATGACGGCGTCCGGCCAACCGTGGCTACTCGGCGTGCGCGCCGGCGCCCGCACCGGCCTCCCCCTCGCCGATCCAGACCGTCTTGGTGTTGCAGAACTCCCGCATGCCCAGGGCGGACAGCTCGCGGCCGTAGCCGGAGTTCTTCACGCCGCCGAACGGCAGCTCCGGATAGGACGTGGTCATGCCGTTGATGAAGACGTTGCCCGCGTCCAGGTCCTCGGCGAAACGTTCCTGTTCGGCCGGGTCGGTGGTCCAGGCGTTGGAGCCGAGGCCGAAGCTGGTGCCGTTGGCCACCTCGATCGCCTCGTCGTACGAGCCGACCCGGTAGAGGCCGGCCACCGGCCCGAACACCTCCTCGCCCCACATCCGCATCTCCGGGCGCAGGTCGGTGACCACGGTCGGCGGGTAGAACCAGCCGTCCCCGGCGGGCTTCTCGCCGCCGCACAGCACGGTGGCGCCCTGGTCGACGGCGTCGGTCACCTGCGCGTGCACCTCGTCCCGGCCGCGCTCGCTGGCCAGCGGGCCGACGTCGGTGTCGTCGTCCATCGGGTCGCCGACCCGTAGCGCCGCCATCCGGGCGGCGAACTTCTCGGCGAACGCGTCGAAGACGTCGGTGTGCACGATGAACCGCTTGGCGGCGATGCAGGACTGGCCGTTGTTCTGGCAGCGGGCGGTGGTGGCGACCTCGGCCGCCTTGTCCAGGTCGGCCGAGGGCATCACCACGAACGGGTCGCTGCCGCCCAGCTCCAGCACGGTCTTCTTGATCTCCCGGCCGGCGATCTGGGCGATGGACCGGCCGGCCGGCTCGCTGCCGGTCAGCGTGGCGGCGCGCACCCGCGGGTCGCTGAGGATCCGGTCCACCGCGTCGGAGCCGACCAGCAGGGTGGTGAAGGCGCCCTCGGGGAACCCGGCCCGCCGGAACACGTCCTCCAGGTAGAGCGCGGTCTGCGGCACGTTGGAGGCGTGCTTGAGCAGGCCGGTGTTGCCGGCCATCAGGGCCGGCGCGGCGAAGCGCATCACCTGCCAGAGCGGGAAGTTCCACGGCATCACCGCGAGCACCGGGCCGATCGGCTGGTAGCGGACGTACGCCCGCTTCGCCTTGACCGCGGCGGCGTCGGCCGGCTCGTCGGCGAGCATCTTCGGCGCGTTCTCGGCGTAGAAGCGGCAGGCGGTGGCGCACTTGGTCACCTCCGCCTTCGCGGCGGCGTACGTCTTGCCCATCTCGGTGGTCATCAGCCGGGCGGTCTCGTCCCGCTCGGCGTCGAGCAGGTCGGCGGCGGCCAGCAGCCACCGGGCGCGCTGCGCGATCGTGGTGTCCCGCAACTGCCGGTACGCGAGGTGGGCGCGCTCGATGGCGGCGTCGATCTGTTCGTCCGACATCGCGTCGTACGTCTTGAGCACCTGTCCGGTGGCGGGATTGGTGGTGGCGATGGGCATCTCGTACTCCTGTCACTCGAACAGTGAGTGCCGCACGCCCGGCTCCTCCCGGCGGCGGGCGGCGCGGCGGCGCTGGATCACGACCAGGTCGACCACGGCCACCACGGCGAGGAGCGCGCAGACGACGCCCAGCCAGGCCACGTCGGCGGCGAACGCGAGCACCGCGAAGACGGCCATCACCACCAGACCGAACAGGGCCAGCACCAGGCGCAGGTTGAGCGCGCTGTTCGCGTGGCCGACCGTGCCACGGGCGCGGCGGGGCTGTGATCGGGTCATTCCTCCCGGCTACCCCGGCACGGCCGGGGTTAACCGGTGGGGCGCGTGGTGGCGCTTCCGGGCCGGTGATCCGGGACACGCGGCGGGTACGCGGTGGATGGCGCCACCGGGCGGGTGCGTTACATCGGTCTGCCGGTACCGACGGAGATCCCGCGGCGGTGGAGAGGATGGGCATGACCACGACGCAGGCCGTACCCGTGACCGTCGCGGTCTCCCGGCGCGCCGACCCGGCGCGGACCGGTGAGATGGTGGCGTGGATGCGGGCCGGCACGGCGCTCGCGGAGAGTTTCCCCGGTTTCCTCGGCGCCGGCTTCGTCCGCAGCGCGCCCGGTTCCGCCGAGTGGCACGTGATGTACCGCTTCGCCGACGCCGACACGCTGCGCGGCTGGGAGGACTCGCCGCAGCGGCACTGGTGGCTGAGTTCGGCCCAGGGCATCGTCGAGCACACCCGGGTGGAACGCCGTACCGGCATCGAGGGCTGGTTCGACCCGCCGGTGGACCACGTGGTGGAGACGTTCGGCGAGGCCGAGCCCGTCGTGCCGGCCGCGCCGCCGCGCTGGAAGCAGGCGGTCACCATCTGGCTGGCGTTCTTCCCGCTCAGTCTCACCGCCACGCTGCTGACCGCGCGGTTCCTCGCCGACGTGCCGCTGGCCGGGCGGACGCTGCTGATGACGCTGGTGCTGACCCCGTTGATGACGTACCTGGTGCTGCCGCGCATCACCCGGGCGCTGCACTGGTGGCTGCACGGCCTGCCCACGCCGTGGCGCCGGTGACTTCACGATCGGGTCGCACCACACCGATGTGAACGACGGTCGTCGATGGCAGAAAGGCGACAGAGCTCCCGGACGGACGGTCGAGGCGCATAGGGTCGACGGGCCCGTTGCTGCCGCCGGACGGGGGACCTGAATGCCTCGACGTTGGATCGCCGCGCTGGCCTGCCTCGCGGCGCTGGTCGCGCTGGCCTGCGACGGCTCCGGCTCGGCCTCGCCCCGCCCGACCGACACGCCCCGCCCCGGCGACCCCCGGGTGCTGACCGCGCTCGGCGACTCGATCAGCACCGGCTTCGGTTCCTGCCTGGTGCTGGTGAGCTGCGAACGCAACTCCTGGTCGACCGGGGACAGCCTGCGGGTGGAGAGCGTCTACCGGCGGCTGCGGGCGGACGCGCCGGCGCTGCGGGCGTACAACCGGGCGGTGCCCGGCGCCCGCGCGGCCGGGCTGGCCGACCAGGCCCGGGCCGCGGTACGCGACAAGGCCGACCTGGTCACCGTGCTGATCGGGGCGAACGACGCCTGCCGGGACGACGTCGACGCGATGACGCCGACCGCCACCTTCCGGAACCAGGTCGACACCGCGCTGGCCGTGCTGCGCAAGGGCCGGCCGAAGGCGCGGGTGCTGGTGGTCAGCATCCCGGACCTGCACCGGCTCTGGCAGCTCGGGCACACCGAGCCCCGCGCGGTGCGGGCCTGGTCCCGGGGCGTCTGCCCGGCGCTGCTGGCCGACGCCACGTCGACCGCGCCCGCCGCGGTCGCCCGCCGGGCCCGGGTCCGGGAGCGCCTCGAAGCGTACGACGCGCAGCTGCGCGCCGCCTGCCGGGCCTACGGTTCGCGCTGCCGCTGGGACGGCGGCGCGGTCCACCGGCACCGGTTCGACCTGGACCAGGTCAACGCGCTGGACTGGTTCCACCCCAACGCCGCCGGGCAGGGCCGGCTGGCGGAGGTGGCCTGGAACGCCTCCCGCTGGAACGACTGAGCGGCCCGCCGGGCGGGCCGACCGTCGGTCAGGGTTGGCGTGGGCCGGGCAGGTGGCGGGGCCCGGCGTCGCGGTAGAGCGACCGGGCCCGGTCGGCGAGTTCCCTGGTGGCCGAGGAGTTGGCCCAGGTGCCGAGCACGATGGCGGCGCCCGGGACGACCTTGGCGAACATCCGCTTGGCGGCGCGCACCCCGGCCATCCGGGCCAGCCGCACCCCGAGCTGGAGCATCACCCGGCCCAGCGCCCGGTCGCCGGCCGAGCCGAACAACGCGCCGGCGCGCTCCCGGCCGGCGGCCACGCCGAGCGCCAGCCGGGCGGTCTCGGCGACCTTGTGCACCCGCTGGAGCACCAGCAGGTCCGTCGCCCGGTCGGTGTGCGTCGGGTCGGCGCCGTAGGCGGCGGCCACGTGCAGCACCAGCCGGGCCTGGGTCCAGGCCAGCACGCCGACGTCGATGACGGCGCCGGGCAGCCCGGCGGCGCCGGAGACCGCGCCGGAGAGCCGGGCGTGGTTGACGAACCGGCGGACCGCCTGGTCGGCCAGGTGCTCGGCCGGCACGTCCGGCCGCAGCGCCCGCTCCCGGGCGGCCCACTGCGCGGCCTCCGGGCCGAGCCGGCGCACCGCCTCCAGGGCCAGGTGCTCCGGCGCGTACTGCGGGTCCTCGCGCATCCGGTCCCAGAGCGGGGCCGGGGGCGCCTCGGGCGCGTCCACCGGTGGGACCGGGGCGGGGTCGTGCTGCCCGTCGACGGGGGCGGGGTCGGTCACGGGGGGCTCCGAGGCTCGTCGGGCGGGGGCGGGCGGGTCAGCGCCGGCGGTTCGACGACAGCCGGGTGGCGATCTGCCGCAGCCGGGCCTGGTTCTCCGGCTTGGCCATCTCACGCCGGCCGCGGTCGACCAGCTGCTGGCCGCGCGGCGACCGCAGGAAGGCGGTGATCCGTTGCATCAGCGACATGACGTCCTCCTGTCCGCGGTCCCCATCATGTGTACCTGGAACCGGCAAGTCCCTGATACCCGGACCGGCCGTCCGGCAACCGTCCACACCGGTCAGCCCAGGATCTCCGCCACCACCTCGCCGGCCCGCCACTCGTGCTGCGCGTACGCGTCGGGGAACGCGGAGATCTGGACCGCCTGGGCGGCGACCGAGAGCGGCATGTCCTGCCAGCCCGGGATCTCCTCCAGGGCGGAGAGGAACGCCTTGGTCGCGTACTCGGGGTCCATCAGCTCGGCGACGGTGCCCCAGCCGCTGCTCGGCCGCTGCTGGAACAGCCCGACCGAGTCGTGGTCCCAGCCGATGGCCTGGTGCGGGTACTCCTGCGACTCGGGCAGCACACCGCTGGCGTAGTTCAGCAGGGTGCTCTCCTGCATGGCGGTGGCCACCGCGATGACCAGCGCCCGGCGCGGCACGCCCATCTCCCGGCCGGCCCGCACGATCTGCGTGGCGTTGTCCATCTGGGCGCGGGTCAGGCCGGCGACCGGGACGATCCGCCGCGGCTTCGGCTTCGGCTTGGCCTTCGGCTTCGCCTTGGCCGTGACGGTCGGGGAGGGGGTGGCGCTCGGGGTGGTCGGCACGGTGCTCGGGCGGGCCATGCCGCGCGAGGCGGCGTCCACCGCCGCCCGCTCGGCGGCCTCGGCGGTGGGGGCCGGGGACGCGGCGCGCTCGGGGGCGCCGAAGCCCACCTGGCTGACGCCGACCAGGCCGAGGCAGCAGACCGCGCCGGTGGCGACCGCGAGCCTGGTCCGGCCGGGCCGGGGGCCATGGGGGTGCGCAGGGCCCGGAAACGGGTACGCCAGCTGCCGGTGGCCTCCGGCGGACAAGCGGTTGTCGAATCGGTCGAGGGGGTATCGTCCGAACGGTCAGCCGGGCGGCCGGGGCCGTTCGGGTCGTCGAGGGTGCCGTCGTCACGCATCCGACGAGGCTAGGCAGGGCAAACCGGGATCACCCAGGCCCAACGGGTGGCCCTCGCCACACTTTGGTCCGGACCTGCCCGACATTGCCCCACACCACCCCCCGGGCAGGGTCAGAACCGGCGAACCGGACCAACCTCCGGTCCGCCGAGCGCCCGGGCGGCGCGGGCAGGAACTTCGCAGCCGCCCACCTCCCGGCCGATGATCCACTAACTCGTCCGTTCGGACGATACGGCGGTGGCCCGGCCGATCCGGGGCGTGGCCGAATTGTGATCACCAACCGGGCAGCGGACCGGTCCGTAACGGAATGGACCACACCCCCCGGTACGTTGGCCGAACCGGGGGCGCCGTGCGCGCGGCGCTTCCGTACGCGTCGACAGGGAGGACCCCACCGGTGCTCGACCCACACGAGCTCTACGAACTCACCGACGAGCTGCCCGACCTCGGCCAGCCGGTGCTGATCCAGGCGCTCACCGGCTTCGTCGACGCCGGCAGCGCCTCCCGGCTGGCCCGGGAGCAGCTGCTCACCTCGCTGGACACCCGGGTGATCGCCCGCTTCGACGTCGACCAGCTCTTCGACTACCGCTCCCGCCGGCCCGTGATGACCTTCGTCGAGGACCACTGGGCCGACTACGACGCCCCGGCGCTGGAGCTGCACCTGCTGCACGACGACGACGAGACGCCGTTCCTCCTGCTCACCGGCCCCGAGCCGGACCTGCAGTGGGAGCGCTTCGTGGCCGCCGTCGCCGGCCTGTCGGCCCGCCTCGACGTCCGGCTCACGGTCGGGCTCAACTCGATCCCGATGGCGGTACCGCACACCCGGCCCAGCGGCGTCACCGCGCACGCCACCCGGCCGGAGCTGATCTCCGGACACGAGCCGTGGTTGCAGAAGGTGCAGGTGCCGGCCAGCGTCGGGCACCTGCTGGAATACCGCCTCGGTGAGCAGGGCCTCGACGCCCTCGGCTTCGCCGCACACGTGCCGCACTACGTCGCCCAGACCGAGTACCCGGCCGCCGCCGAGGCGCTGCTCGCCGCCGTGTCCCGGGGCACCGGCCTGCTGCTGCCCCGCGACGGCCTGCGGACCGCCGCCGAGGTGGTCCGGGTGGAGATCGACCGCCAGGTCGCCCAGACCGAGGAGGCCGCCACGCTGGTCCAGGCCCTCGAGGAGCAGTACGACACGTTCGCCCGGGGCCGCGGCGAGAAGAGCCTGCTCGCCGCGGAAACCGGGCCGCTGCCCACGGCCGACGAGCTGGGCGCCGAGCTGGAACGCTTCCTCGCCGAGCAGACCCACCCGGGCGACACCCCGGAGCGCTGACCCGGCGGGACGGGCGGGGATGCGGCAGGCTGGGGACATGCGCCTGGCGACCTGGAACGTCAACTCGGTGAAGGCCCGCCTGCCCCGGCTGCTCAACTGGCTGGCCACCACGAAGCCCGACGTCGTCTGCCTCCAGGAGACGAAGTGCCCGGACGGGGCGTTCCCCGTCGCCGAGGTGGGCGAGCTGGGCTACGAGGTGGCCAGCCACAGCGACGGCCGGTGGAACGGGGTGGCCGTGCTGTCCCGGGTCGGGCTGGCCGACGTGGCGGTCGGGTTCCCCGGCGAGCCCGGGTTCCCCGAGCCGGAGGCCCGAGCCATCTCCGCCACCTGCGACGGCCTGCGGGTCTGGTCGGTGTACGTGCCCAACGGCCGCGCGCCGGACGACCCGCACTACGCGTACAAGCTGGCCTGGTTCGCCGCGCTGCGCGACGCCCTGGAGGCGGAGGTGGCCGCCGCTCTCCCACTCACCGTCTGCGGCGACTTCAACGTCGCCCCGACCGACGCCGACGTGTGGGACCCGGCCCTGTTCGCCACCTCCACCCACGTCACGCCGGCCGAGCGGGCCGCCCTGGCGGCGCTGCGCGACCTGGGCCTGGAGGACGTGGTGCCGACCCCGATGAAGGGCCCGCACCCGTTCACCTACTGGGACTACCGGGCCGGGATGTTCCACCAGAACAAGGGCATGCGGATCGACCTGGTGTACGCGACCGCGCCGTTCGCCCGCACGGTCCGCTCGGCGTACGTGGACCGGGAGGCCCGCAAGGGCAAGGGCCCCTCCGACCACGCCCCGATCGTGGTCGACGCCGACCTGGTGCCCGCGGTCGAGGCGTTCTGACCGGCGGGCCGCTCGCTAGGGTGGACGCATGGCAGTCGTGAAGATCAACGCGATCGACGTCCCGCCGGGCGCCGGCGCGGAGCTGGAGAAGCGGTTCGCGGCCCGGGCGGGCGCGGTGGAGAACTCCCCCGGTTTCCTGGGCTTCGAGCTGCTGCGCCCCGTGGCCGGGGAAAGCCGCTACTTCGTCTACACGAGGTGGGAGACGGAGGAGGACTACCAGGCCTGGGCCCAGGGACCGGCGCGGGCCGCGCACGCCGCCCCCGAGGGCGCCGAGCCCCGCAAGCCGGTCGCCACCGGCGCCACCCTCCTGGAGTTCGAGGTCGTTCACCAGGTCCCCCCGACCCACTGACTCACCCAGCTACGACAACCGCTCCGGCTCCGGTGATCCACATGGGGCTGCGCCGACGGTTCGACTCCGTAGCGATATACCGCCTGGTCATAAATATGACTCGGCGGTATATCGCGCTCGGTCACACCGTCGTCCCGCCGGGAAACCCGCTGCGGGTGGCGAGGCGGTCAGGGGACGCGGGAGGCGAAGACGATCACGTTGTCCTCGTAGCCGGTGCGGCCGCCGACCCACTCCCCGCCGCAGGTGATCAGGCGCAGCTCCGACGGGCCGGAGTCGCCGTAGACGCGGGCGGCCGGCAGGTTCGCCTTGTCGAAGTACTCGACGCTGTCGACCTTGAAGGTCACCACCGTGCGGTCCGACCGGGTCACCTGGATCCGGGCGCCCGGCTTCAGGCTGTGCAGCCGGTAGAACACGGCCGGACCGCTCTTGGTGTCGACGTGACCGACGATGATCGCCCGGCCCGGCTCGCCCGGGACCGCGCCCCGGTCGTACCAGCCGGTCTGGTTGTGCTCGGTCAGCGGCGGCACGTCCACCGAACCGTCCCGCGCCTGGCCGACCGGGGTGACCGGCGCGGTGACCTTGATGGCCGGCACGGCCAGGCGGACCGGCAGGCTGGCCGGTTTCCGGACCGGCGCCGGCGCGGGCGGCGGCGGTTGGCTCGAACCGGCCGACGCGTCGGTCCAGTCGAACGGCCCGGCGGTCCGGCCGAGACCGGCGCCGGTGGCGAACACGCCGACCAGCACCAGCACCACGGCCAGCGGCTTCGACCAGGGACCGCGACCCCGGTCCCGCCCCTGCGGCGGGGCCGGCGCACCGGAGACCGGCGGGCCGGAGACCGGCGGGCCGGAGACCGGCGCACCGGAGACCGGCGGGCCGGAGGGCCGGCCGTGTCCGGGCGGCGGGTCGGCCGGCGGTGGGGTCCAGGGACGCGGCCCGGCGAGCGGCGCGGGCCCCGGTCGGGCTTTCGCCGGTGGCGGATTCCACGGCTGCGACCCGTCGGCGGGCCGGTTCCACGGCGGTGAAGCGGCCGGCGGGGGACTCCACGGCCGCGCAGGGGCCGCCGGACCGGCACCGGCGGCGCCCGGGCCACCGGCGGGCTGGCCGGGACCGGCCGCGGACGGACCGGGGCCGGAACGGGGGCCGGTGGCGGGCGGCGCGGCGGCCGGCGGCAGGGCGAACAGCGCCCAGCCGGACAGCCGGGAGCGGCCGGGCGGCGGGACGGTGTGCTCGTCCATCGGACTCAGCGCCCGGCGGCGCCGCGGGACTGCCGGCGGGACGCGGCCACGCCGAGCCCGGCGCCGACCATGGTCACGGCCAGCCCGATCGGCACCAGCAGGCCGCCGAGGCCGGGGCCGGCGGTGCCGCCGAAACCGGTCGCCGGGCCGCGGCTGGGGACGTGGCTGGGCTGGTGCGTGGGCCGGTGGGTGGGCTCGGCCCGCTTGACCACCTGGAGCATGGTGGACGCCGTCTCCCCGCCCGGGCACTCCAGCTTGACCCGGTAGTTGCCGGGCCGGGTGCGCTCGTTGACCATCGGCGAGGCGGTGAGCAGGCCGCGTTGCGGCTGCACCTGGATCCGGCCGAAGGCGTCCGAGACCACGATCGCGGGCACCGAGTTGTCGCGGCAGCTCGCCCGGATGCCGACCAGGTAGCCCGGCTGGACGGTGCCGGGTGTCACCTCGACGAAGATCACGTCGGCCGGGGGCGGCTGTCCCGGCACCGGCTCGGCGGCGCGCGGCGCGGCCTGGGCGGGCGCCGCGCCGACCAGCGGGGCGGCGCACGCGGCGACCGCGACAAGCAGCGCCGCACGTCCCCTGACTGACCCCATGAACCCTCCCGGCGTACGGGATGAATCTTCTCACCCCCGGCCGCACATCACATCCGATCCGGGCCGCCGGTCGCGTAGGCTCGGGTCGCTGTGACCACCACCGACACCGCCACCGCCCGCATCCGGACCTTCCACCCGCGTCGCGGGCGGATGAGCGACCGGCAGCGCGACGCGCTGACCCGGCTCTGGCCCGCGTACGGCCTCCAGATCGCCGCCCTCGACGGGCCGTGCGATCCGACGACGCTGTTCGGGCGGCGGGCGCCGCTGGTGCTGGAGATCGGCTCCGGCATGGGCGACGCCACCGCCGCGATGGCGGCGGCCGACCGGGACCGACACTATCTGGCGGTCGAGGTCCACACGCCGGGAATCGCCAACCTGCTGGAGCTGGTCGAGCGGCACGGCCTGGACAACGTGCGGGTGGCCGAGGGCGACGCGTTGGACCTGGTCCGGGCCATGCCGCAGGGGTGTCTGGACGCGGTGCACGTCTATTTCCCGGACCCGTGGCCGAAGACCCGCCACCACAAGCGGCGGATCATCGCGCCGGCGCACGTGGCGTTGCTGCGGTCCCGGCTGGCGCCGGGCGGCACGCTGCACTGCGCCACCGACTGGGCCGAGTACGCCGAGTCGATGCGCGCGACGCTGACCGCCGACCCGGAGCTGGTGGACGTGCACGGCCACTTCGCGCCGCGTCCGGCGCACCGGCCGGTGACGAAGTTCGAGCGGCGCGCGCTGACCGCCGGCCGGGAGGTCTTCGACCTGATCCACCGGCGGCGCTGAACTCGTCGCACTGAGCCCGGTTGGCGCGGCGCGGTGTGATCCAGGCACGATGGGAGCCGCCATGACTCTCACCGCCGCGCTGCCGAAGACCGCCGACCCCGACACCCTCTACGACGCGTTCGCCTCCTGGGCGTCCGAGCGCGGCCTCGACCTCTATCCGCACCAGGAGGAGGCGGTCATCGAGATCGTCTCCGGCGCGAACGTGATCATGAATACGCCGACCGGCTCGGGCAAGAGCCTGGTGGCGATCGCGGCCCACTTCGCGGCCCTCGCAGACGACCGGACGACCTTCTACACCGCGCCGATCAAGGCGCTGGTCTCGGAGAAGTTCTTCGCGCTCTGCGAGGTGTTCGGCGCGGAGAACGTCGGCATGCTCACCGGCGACGCCAGCGTGAACGCCGACGCCCCGATCATCTGCTGCACCGCGGAGATCCTGGCCAACCTGGCGCTGCGCGAGGGTCGCCGGGCCGACGTCGGCCAGGTGATCATGGACGAGTTCCACTTCTACGCCGAGCCGGACCGGGGCTGGGCCTGGCAGGTGCCGCTGATCGAGCTGCCACAGGCCCAGTTCGTGCTGATGTCCGCCACGCTCGGCGACACCACCCGCTTCGTCGACGACCTGACCCGGCGCACCGGCCGGCCGACCGCCGTCGTCCGCTCGGCCGAGCGGCCGGTCCCGCTCCTGTTCTCGTACGCGACCACGCCGCTGCACGAGACCCTCGAGGAGCTGCTGGAGACCAAGCAGGCCCCGGTGTACGTGGTGCACTTCACCCAGGCCGCCGCGCTGGAACGCGCGCAGGCGCTGATGAGCGTGAACGTCTGCACCCGCGCCGAGAAGGACATGATCGCCCAGGCGATCGGCAACTTCCGGTTCACCTCGGGCTTCGGCAAGACGCTGTCCCGGCTGGTCCGCCACGGCATCGGCGTGCACCATGCCGGCATGCTCCCGAAGTACCGCCGCCTGGTGGAGACGCTCGCCCAGGCCGGCCTGCTCAAGGTCATCTGCGGCACGGACACGCTCGGCGTCGGCATCAACGTGCCGATCCGTACGGTGCTCTTCACCGGCCTGTCGAAGTACGACGGGGTGCGGACGCGCCTGCTCAAGGCCCGCGAGTTCCACCAGATCGCCGGTCGGGCCGGGCGGGCCGGGTTCGACACGCTGGGCCGGGTGGTGGTGCAGGCGCCCGAGCACGTGATCGAGAACGAGAAGGCGCTCGCCAAGGCCGGCGACGACCCGAAGAAGCGCCGCAAGGTGGTGAAGAAGAAGCCGCCGGAGGGCTCGATCGGCTGGGGCGAGCCGACGTTCCAGCGCCTGGTCGAGGCCGAGCCGGAGCCGCTGACGTCCAGCTTCCAGGTCAGCCACTCGATGCTGCTCAACGTGATCGGCCGCCCCGGCGACGCGTTCGCCTCGATGCGGCACCTGCTCACCGACAACCACGAGGACCCGGCCGCCCAGCGCCGGCACATCCGCCGCGCCATCGCCATCTACCGGGCGCTGCGGGCCGGCGGCGTGGTCGAGGAGCTGCCCGAGCCGGACGAGACCGGCCGGCGGGTGCGGCTCACCGTCGACCTCCAGCTCGACTTCGCGCTCAACCAGCCGCTGTCGCCGCTCGCGCTGGCCACCGTCGAGCTGCTCGACCGGGAGTCCCCGTCGTACGCGCTGGACGTGCTCAGCGTGATCGAGGCGATCCTCGACGACCCGCGGCAGATCCTCTCCGCGCAGCAGTTCAAGGCCCGTGGCGAGGCGGTCGCCGCGATGAAGGCCGAGGGCATCGAGTACGAGGCCCGCCTCGAACTGCTCGACGAGGTGACCTGGCCCAAGCCCCTGGCCGAGCTGCTGGAGGCCGCGTACGAGATGTACCGGCAGGGCCACCCCTGGGTCGCCGACCACCAGCTCTCCCCCAAGTCCGTGGTCCGGGACATGTACGAGCGGGCCATGACGTTCCCCGAGTACGTCCAGTTCTACGGCCTGTCCCGGTCCGAGGGCCTCGTCCTGCGCTACCTCGCCGACGCGTACAAGACGCTGCGGCAGACCGTGCCGGAGGACGCCAAGACCGAGGAGCTGGTCGACCTCATCGAGTGGCTGGGTGAGCTGGTGCGCCAGGTCGACTCCAGCCTGATCGACGAGTGGGAGCGGCTGCGCAACCCGTCCGACGTGGCCGAGGTGGCCGCCTCGCTGGACGACCGGCCGCCGGCGGTCACCCGCAACGCCCGGGCGTTCCGGGTGCTGGTGCGCAACGCGATGTTCCGTCGCGTCGAGCTGGCCGCGCTGCGCCGCTGGGACCTGCTCGGCGAGCTGGACGCGGGCGACGGCTGGAACGCCGACGCCTGGGCCGACGCGCTGGAGCCGTACTTCGAGACGTACGACGGGATCGGGGTGGGGCCGGACGCCCGCGGGCCGGCGCTGCTCATGATCGAGCAGGGCCGCGAGCGGTGGACCGTGCGGCAGATCCTGGACGACCCGGACGGCGACCACGACTGGGGCATCAGCGCCGAGATCGACCTCGCCGCCTCGGACGAGACCGGTGCGGCGGTGGTCCGGATCACCGACGTCGGGCAACTGTAGAACTCCGCGAAAAAGGGCCGCCCGGGATGTCCGGGCGGCCCTTTTCGTACCCTGGGCGATGTCAGCCCCGTCGATTAGAATGTATGTACTAATCGAGCTGTTGACCTGGGAGGATGCTCGTGACCGCGCCCACCTCCGCCGCCCCTGTCACCCCCTACGCCACCCTCCTCGGGTTCACCCGCTACGTGGACCGCACCGGCCCCACCAAGGCCACCTTCGTCGGCGGCCTGCGTCGCCAGCGAGCGAGCCGGCACGGGTTCAATCCGCACGGCCAGTTCGTCAAGGCACTCAAGGCCGACGTCGCGTTCCACACCGGCGGCACCCACCTCGCCCAGGTGGCCGACCTGGTCAAGCCGCGCTGGCGCCCGCTCTACGAGGCGCTCACGCCCGGCGCGACCCGCTGGCTGCACTCGCTCGGCGAGCCGGCCGGCGTCGACCTGGCCCAGACCCGCGACGCCCTGGCCATGCTGGGCGACCTACCCGTCAAGATCAACCCCCAGTTCGGCGTACGCTTCGCCGGCGGCCGGGCCGAGGCGGTCCGGCTGCACTTCGACGAGGCGCCGCCGAGTGAGGAGGCGACGCTGGCCACGCTGCACCTGATGGCCCGGCACATGGACGCGGTGCTGCCGCACGCCGAGCCGGTGCTGGTCGACGTGCGTCGTGGCGAGGCGCACCGGATGCCCACCGACGTCAAGCCCGAGCAGATCGAGCAGTGGCTGGCCGGCGAGGCCGCCGCGTTCCGGGCCATCTGGTCCACCGCCGCCTGATCGACGGTCCCCGACGGGGCGGCCACCCCTCCGAGTGGCCGCCCCGTTGCTCCCCTTTCGGGAATATCTGGGGCATTCGCGAGGCAGGGTCGCGAAGCTCGGCTCATGACACTGCCCGATCGTCTTCCGCGGCGGCTGCCGGCTCCGCCGGTGCGCCGCGCGCCGCGGGGCCCCGCGCAGGATCTGCCGTCGCGACCATCGGCCACGCGCGGCCGTCTCATCCTGCTCGGGCCGGCGTTCGTGGCCGCGGTCGCCTACGTCGACCCGGGCAACTTCGCCACCAACTCCACCGCCGGCGCCCGCTACGGCTACCTGCTGGTGTGGGTCGTCGTGGCGGCGAACCTGGCCGCCATGCTGGTGCAGACGCTCACCGCCAAGCTCGGCCTGGCCACCGGGCGCAGCCTGCCCGAGCTGTGCCGGGACCACCTGCCCCGGCCGCTCAACCGGGCCATGTGGGCCCAGGCTGAGCTGGTCGCCATGGCCACCGACCTGGCCGAGGTGATCGGCGGCGCGGTGGCGCTGCACCTGCTCTTCGGCATCCCGCTGCTGCCCGGCGGCGTGATCGTCGGCACCGCCGCGTTCGCCGTACTGGCGCTGCGGTCCCGGGGCTTCCGCACGTTCGAGATCGCCATCGCGGTGCTGCTCGGCGTGATCGTGCTGGCGTTCGCGGTCAACCTGGTCACCGCCGGGCCGGACCTGTCCGCCACCGCCGGCGGGCTGCTGCCCCGGACGGCGGGCACCGACAGCATGCTGCTCGCCGCCGGCATCCTCGGCGCGACCGTGATGCCGCACGTGATCTACGTGCACTCGGCGCTGACCCCGAACCGCATCCCCACCAGCGGCGAGGCGGAACGGCGGACGGTGGCGCGGGGCCTGCGCATCGACGTGCTGGTCGCGCTCGGTATCGCCGGCGGGGTCAACCTGGCCATGCTGCTGGTCGCGGCCACCAGCTTCCACGGCAGCGGCATTCCCGGCACCGACACGCTGGAGGGCGTGCACGCCGGGCTGGCCGGCACGCTCGGTGCCACCGCGGCGGTCGGCTTCGCCGTGGCCCTGCTGCTGTCCGGCCTCGCCTCGACCAGCGTCGGGACGTACGCCGGGGAGGTGATCATGCAGGGTTTCCTGCGCCGCCGGATCCCGCTGCTGGTGCGCCGGACGGTGACGCTGCTGCCCGCGCTGGCCGTGCTCGCGATCGGCGTCGACCCGACCCGGGCGCTGGTGCTGTCCCAGGTGGTGCTGAGCTTCGGCATCCCGTTCGCGCTGATTCCGGTGGTGGCCTTCACCCGCCGCCGCGACCTGATGGGCAGCCTGGTCAACCGCCCGGCCACCACGGCCGTCGCGGTGCTGATCACCGCGCTCGTGGTGGCGCTCAACGCGTTCCTGCTCTGGCAGCTGGTCGCCTGAACGCGACCGCGCCCGCCCGGGACGGATCCCGGGCGGGCGCGGTGGTGGTGCGAGGTCCTCAGGCGGCCAGGTACTTCTCCAGGTCGTCCAGGATCTTGTTGGCGGCGCCGACGCCGATGCCGGTCATCCACACCTCGTCGGAGACCACGTGCGCCTTGCCCGCCTTGACCGCGGACAGGCCCTGCCAGAGGCTGCCGGTGGTGACCTTGGCCTGCTCGGCGGCGGCCTTCTCGCCGTACGCGGTCACGAACACCACGTCGCCGTCGACCTCGTTCACCCGCTCGGCGCTGACCAGGTCGAAGCGCCGGTCCTCCTTGCCCTCCAGCAGCTGACGCTGCGGACGGCCGAGGCCGGTGTCGCCGACCACGATGCCGGAGAACGAGTCCGGGCCGTACACCCGGATGTTGCCCGGGATGAAGCGCACGATGGAGATCTTCCGCGACGGGGCGTCGCCGAGCGTCGCGCCGAAGTCCTTCGCCCGCTTCTCGTACGTGGCCAGCAGGTCCTTTGCCTGCTGCTCCCGGCCGAGGGCCTGGCCGTCGAGGAGGAAGTTCTCCTTCCAGGTGATGCCCACCTTCTCGGTGAACACGGTCGGGGCGATGGCGGACAGCTCGTCGTAGAACTTCTCCTGGCGGAACTTGCTGCCGAGGATCAGGTCCGGCTTGAGCGCGTTGATCGCCTCCAGGTCGGGCTCGGTGAGCACCCCGACCTCCTTGATGCCGGCGAGCTTGTCCGCGCCGAAGTAGGTGGGCCAGCTCTTCGCCTCACCGGCGGTGGCCGCGCCGACCGGGGTGACGCCCAGGGACAGCGCGGTGTCGATCTTGTCGGTGTCGAGCACCACCACGCGCTTGGGCTCGGCGGGCACCTTGGTGGTGCCCATGGCGTGGGTGATCTCCCGGGTCTCCCCGGAGCCGGTGCCGGCGACGGGGTCGCTCTCCCCGCAGGCGGTGAGGCCCACCCCGAGGGCGAGGGCGGCGGTGAGTGCGGCGGCGAGACGACGCATCAGGTTCCTTTCCGTGGTGCGGGTGCGGGCCGGCGCGCTCAGGCGTCGCCGACGGGGGCGCCGGCCGCGGCCGGCGTGCCGGCCGGAGCGGCCGAGGTCTGGGTGAGGGCGGGCACCACCAGCGGGGCGCCGGTGACCGGGCAGGGCACGACCACGCAGTCGAGCCCGAAGACGTCGCGGACCAGGTCGGCGGTGAGGATCTCGCGCGGCGGGCCGGCGGCCACCACCGCGCCGTCGCGCATGGCGACCAGGTGGTCCGCGTACCGGGCGGCCTGGTTGAGGTCGTGCAGCACGGCCACCACGGTCCGGCCCCGCTCGGCGCGCAGCCGGTGCAGCAGGTCCAGCACCTCCACCTGGTGGGCCAGGTCGAGGAAGGTGGTCGGCTCGTCCAGCAGCAGCGCGTCGGTGTCCTGGGCCAGGGCCATCGCGATCCAGACCCGCTGGCGCTGGCCACCGGAGAGCGTGTCCACCGGGCGGTCCGCGAGCCCGGTCACGTCGGCCAGGCGCATCGCCTCGTCGACGGCCCGGCCGTCCTCGGTCGACCACTGCCGCCACCACCGCTGGTACGGCTGCCGGCCGCGCCCGACCAGGTCGGCCACGGTGATCCCTTCGGGCACCAGCGGGCTCTGCGGCAGCACGCCGAGCCGCCGGGCCACGTCCCGGGTGGGCAGGTCGCGGATCGCCGCTCCGTCGAGCAGCACCGCGCCGCGGCGCGGCGTGAGCAGCCGGGCCATGGTGCGCAGCAGGGTCGACTTGCCGCAGGCGTTCGGCCCGACGATCACCGTGAACGCGTCGGCCGGCAGGTCGAGCTCCAGCCCGTCCAGCACGGTCCGACCCTCGTAGCCGACGACCAGGTCGCGGGTGGACAGCAGCGCGGTCACGACCGCCTCCCTCGGGTGCGCAGCAGCACGAAGATCAGGTACGGTCCGCCGATGGCCGCGGTCAGCACGCCGGCCGGCAGTTGGGTGGGCGCGAACAGCCGGCGCCCGGCCAGGTCGGCGAGGACCAGCAGCAACGCGCCCAGCAGGGCGGCGCACAGCAGCGGCGGCCGTTCCGCGCGGACCAGCCGGCGGGCCACCTGCGGGGCGACCAGCGCCACGAAGTCCACGGCGCCGACCTGCGCGGTGACGGCGGCGGCGGCCAGCACGCCGGTGCCGGCCAGCCCGATCCGGCGGGCCACCGGGCGCAGCCCGATCCCCCGCGCGGTGTCGTCGTCCAGGGCCGAGCTGCGCAGCGCCCAGCCGGCCCAGAGCAGCACCGGCAGCAGCACCAGGAGAGTGCCGGCGATCCAGCCGGCCTCGGTCCAGCCCTTGCCGGCCAGCGTGCCGATCAGCCAGAGCTGGGCGCGCAGGCCGTCGATCGGGTCGGCGGTGAGCATCACCACCTCGGTGAGCGCCCGGAACGCGAACGCCACCGCCACGCCGGCCAGCACGAACCGCTGCGCGGCCAGGCCGTGCCGGGCGCCGAGCGCGAACACCAGGACCGCCGCGGCCAGCCCGCCGACCAGCGCCGCCGGGGCCACCAGGACCGCCGCCGCCCCGCCGGTCAGCGCCACGGTGGCGGCCAGCCCGGCGCCCTGGGTGACGCCGATGACGTCGGGGCTGGCCAGCGGGTTGCGGGCCACGCTCTGGATCAGGGTGCCGGCCACGCCGAACGCCGCGCCGGCCAGGGCCGCGAGCACCGCGCGGGGCAGTCGCAGGTCGCGCACCACGAGGTCGTACGGGGTGCCCGCACCGGACAGCGACCGGACCACGTCGCCCGGCGCCACGTACGGCGTCCCCAGCGACAGACTCAGCACCACCGCGCCGCCGAGCAGCACGAGAAGCACCCCCGCCACCACCACCGGCCGCCACCGGAACGGCACCGCCACCGCCCCCACCCGCAGCAGCCCGCGCCCCGCCGGCGCCGGCGCCGGCGCCGCGCGATCTTGCACTTGCGGCCCGCGATACGCGGCTTTCGTCCGATCTGCCGGGGCAGCAACCGCAAGATCGCGGAGAGGGGGGCGGGGGTGGGGGGCGGTCATGCGGTCACGACCTTGGCGCGGCGGACCAGGATCGCCAGCAGGGGGGCGCCCAGGAGAGCGGTGATGATGCCGGCGGGGATCTCGCCGGGCGGAGAGACCAGGCGGCCGGTCACGTCGGCGGCCAGCACCAGGGCGGGACCGAGCAGCGCGGCGACCAGCAGCGTCCACCGGTGGTCGGCGCCGACCAGCGCCCGGGCCAGGTGCGGCACGGCCAGCCCGACGAACGCGATCGGGCCGGCGGCGGCCACCGCGGCGCCGGTGAGCAGCACACCGCCCCCGCCGGCGGCCAGCCGGACCAGGGCGACCCGGTGCCCCAGCCCGCGGGCGACGTCGTCGCCGAGGGCGAGCGCGTCCAGCCCACGGGCGGCCAGCGCGGCGAGCAGCACCCCGGCCAGCACGAACGGGAGCACCTGCCCGGCCACGCCCACGTCCCGCCCGGTGAGCCCGCCGACCACCCAGAAGCGGTACTCCTCGAACGTGCGGGCGTCGATGCTGAGCAGCGCGTACACGACCGCGCCGAGACCGGCGTCGAGCGCGGCGCCGACCAGCGCGAGGGTGACCGGGCTGGCGCCCTCACGGGTGCGGTTGGCGACGGCGAAGACGAGGAGCCCGGCGAGCAGCGCGCCGGCGATGCCGAACCAGACGTAGCCGGTGAGCGTGCTCACGCCGAACACGGCGATGGCCAGCACCACCCCGAAGGAGGCCCCGGCGCTGACGCCGAGGATGCGCGGCTCGGCGAGCGGGTTGCGGGTGACCGCCTGGAACAGCACGCCGGCCAGCGCCAGGGCCAGGCCGACGACCAGGCCCAACGCGGTACGCGGCAGCCGCAGCTCGCGGACCACCGTGGTCGCGTCGCCGTCGTCCGGGGCCACCAGCGCGTGCCACACCTGGTCCACCGGGAGGTGGCGGCTGCCGAGCGCCAGGCTGGCCAGCAGGGCGACGAGGAGCAGGAGCGCCGCCGCCAGGGTGACCGCGACGCGGCGGGGGGCGCCGCGGCGGGCGGGGGCGTCGGCCCGCGCGGGCCGGACGGCGACGGTGGTCACGGGGTGTTCGCCTCTCGGATTAGGTACGCCTTACCTTAACTGACCTGGTAAGGCAGACCTAACCGGGACGTGTCGATGGGCTTGCGCCTCCACCGGGGGGAGGCGCGAGGCTGGGCGGCATGGACGATGGCGAGCGCTACTCGATCGGCGACCTGGCCCGGCGGACCGGGGTGCCGGTGAAGACCATCCGGTTCTGGTCCGACCGGGGCGTCGTGCCGCCCACCGACCGCGGGCCGACCGGCCACCGCCGCTACGGCCCGGAGGCGGTGACCCGGCTCGACCTGGTGCGGACGTTGCGGGAGCTGGGCGTGGACCTGCCCACCGTGCGCCGGGTGGTGGCCCGGGAGATCACCCTGCCCGAGGTCGCCTCGGCGCACGCAGACGCGTTGACCGCCCAGATCCGCCTGCTGCGGTCACGCCGCGCGGTGTTGACCGTGATCGCCCGGCGGGGGGCCACCCCGGACCGGGCCGACCTGCTGCACCGGCTGGCCGGCCTGGCCGCGCGCGAGCGGCGACGGCTGGTCGACGACCTGCTCGACGCCACGTTCGGCGACCTGACCGACCCGGGGTTCGCGGGGATCCGCCGGTCGCTCACCCCGGAGCTGCCCGACGACCCGGACGACGGCCAGATCGAGGCGTGGGTGGAGTTGGCCGAGCTGACGCTGACCCCCTCCTTCCGGGCCGGGCTGCGGCGGCTGGCCGAGCAGCACGCGGCCGACCGGGCCGGCGCGGAGGGCGTACGCCGGGACGTGGTCGCGGTGGTCCGGGAGGAGGTGGCCCCGGCGCTGGCCGCCGGGGTCGACCCGGCCTCGCCCGACGCCGACCCGGTCCTCTCCCGGGCGACGGCCCGGTACGCGCGGCTCTGCGGCCGCCCGGACGACCCCGACCTGCGCCGACGGATGCTGACGCGGTTGGAGACCGCGCACGACCCGCGCCGGGAGCGCTATCTGGAGCTGCTCTCCGTGGTCAACGGCTGGCCGCCGGCCGAGAGCCTTGCGCCGGTGCTGGACTGGTCGATCCGGGCGCTGCGCGCCCGGCAGCCCCTACCCTGAGGGCATGCGATTCGACAGGCACACCGTGGTGCTCCTGGTCCGCCCGGACGACGCGCCCGACCTGCCGCAGGACGCCCTCGACCGGATCCAGGACGCGCACCTGGCGCACCAGGCCGGGCTGGTGGAGCAGGGCGCGGTCCTGGCGGCCGGGCCGTTCCTCGACGGCGACGACGAGCGGATCCGCGGCTTCGTGGTGCTGTCGGTGGATCCGGACACGGCCCGGCACCTCTACGCCAACGACCCGGCGGTCAGCGCCGGGCGTCTGGTCGCGCGGGTGACGAGCTGGATGGTGCCGGAGGGCCAGGTCCGCTTCGAGCAGGTGCCGGTGCCCCGGTCGATGCTGGAGGCCGCGGCCGGCGACTGACCGGTCAGTCCTCGGCGGACTGGCGGACGCCGGGCACCACCGGCATCGGCCACACCCCGGTGCGCGGCACGGCGGCCGGCACCTCGACCTGCTGGTCGGCCCAGACGTACGTCTCGGGCAGCAGGTCGGCGATCGGGACGGCGCGCAGCCCGTCCGGCGGCCCCACGATCACCCGGATCGACGGGAAGTAGTCGAGCAGCACCTGCCGGCAGCGCCCGCACGGCGCGATGACACCGCGCCCCCGGTCCCCCACCGCGACGATCGCCTCCAGCTCACCGGCCCCCTGGGTCGCGGCGGCGCCCAGCGCCACCACCTCGGCGCACGGGCCGCCGGTGAAGTGGTAGACGTTCACGCCGCTGAACACGCGGCCGTCGGTGCTGCGCACGGCGGCGGCGACGCTGTGGTTGTCGCTGCGGCAGCGGAGCTTCGCGACGGCGGTGGCGGCCTGCACGAGCGCCCGGTCGGTGTCCCGCATGATCATCCCCGCCCCTCGTCGGCTGCGTCGGCGGCAACCCTATCCGGAGGCGACCGCTCGACCCGGGATGGCGCGCCCACCGCCGGTAACCCGGGGGCGGTACGCCGCGCGGCTGCCTATCCTTGGCGACGTCATGCAGAATCCAGCCGTACCCGCCGTCCCCGAGACCGCTCGCGACCTGCACCGTCGCCTCACCCCCCTGATGTTCCGCGACCAGCGCCGGCTCCAGCGGCGGCTCGACGGCGTACGGCGGCTGCGCGACCCGCAGCGGCGGGAGGCGGCGCTGGCCGAGATCGCGACCGAGGTCACCCGGGCCGAGGCGCGGCTCCAGGCGCGCCGTGCGGCCGTGCCGACGATCACCTATCCGCCGCAGCTGCCGGTCAGCGAGCGCAGGGACGACATCGCCGCCGCGATCCGCGACCACCAGGTGGTGATCGTGGCCGGCGAGACCGGCTCCGGCAAGACCACCCAGCTGCCCAAGATCTGTCTTGAGCTGGGGCGCGGGGTCACCGGGCTGATCGGGCACACCCAGCCCCGGCGGCTGGCGGCCCGCACCGTCGCCGACCGGATCGCCGACGAACTCGGCACCGAGCTGGGCGACGTGGTCGGCTACAAGGTGCGCTTCACCGACCAGGTGGGCGACAACAGCCTGGTCAAGCTGATGACCGACGGCATCCTGCTGGCCGAGTTGCAGACCGACCGGATGCTGCGGCAGTACGACACGCTGATCATCGACGAGGCGCACGAGCGCAGCCTCAACATCGACTTCATCCTCGGGTATCTCAGGCAGCTCCTGCCCCGCCGGCCCGACCTCAAGGTGGTCATCACCTCGGCCACGATCGAGACCGACCGGTTCGCGAAGCACTTCGCCGACGCCGACGGCAATCCGGCGCCCGTGGTCGAGGTGTCCGGGCGCACCTACCCCGTGGAGGTCCGCTACCGGCCGCTGGTCGAGGTCACCGAGGCCGACGAGGAGGACGAGGCCGACGAGGAGAACGTCCGGGACCAGATCCAGGCCATCGGCGACGCGGTCGAGGAACTCGCCGCCGAGGGGCCCGGCGACATCCTGGTGTTCCTCAGCGGTGAGCGGGAGATCCGCGACACCGCCGACGCGCTGGGCAAGCTGGTCCAGAAGAAGCGGTCGCTGCTCGGCACCGAGATCCTGCCGCTGTACGCCCGGCTGTCCACCGCCGAGCAGCACCGGGTCTTCGCCGCGCACTCCAACCGCCGGGTGGTGCTGGCCACGAACGTCGCGGAGACCTCGCTGACCGTGCCCGGCATCAAGTACGTGGTCGACCCCGGCACGGCCCGGATCTCCCGCTACTCCAGCCGGCTCAAGGTGCAGCGGCTGCCGATCGAACCGGTCTCGCAGGCCAGTGCCAACCAGCGTAAGGGCCGCTGCGGGCGTACCTCGGACGGCATCTGCATCCGCCTCTACGACGAGCAGGACTTCGCCTCCCGCCCCGAGTTCACCGACCCGGAGATCCTGCGCACCAACCTGGCCTCGGTCATCCTCCAGATGACGTCGATCGGGCTCGGCGACGTCGCCGCCTTCCCGTTCATCGACCCGCCGGACCGGCGCAACGTCACCGACGGCGTCAACCTGCTGCACGAGCTGGGCGCGCTCGACCCGGCCGAGACCGACCCGGCGAAGCGGCTCACCGCGCTGGGGCGGCGGCTGGCCCAGCTCCCGGTCGACCCCCGGCTGGCCCGGATGGTGCTCGAAGGGGAGCGCAACGGCTGCGCCACCGAGGTGGTGGTGATCGCCGCCGCGCTGTCCATCCAGGACCCACGCGAGCGCCCGGCCGACAAGCAGGCCCAGGCCGACCAGGCGCACGCCCGGTTCGCCGACAAGGAGTCCGACTTCGTCGCGTACCTGAACCTGTGGCGCCACCTGCGGGAGAAGCAGCGGGAGCTGTCGTCCAGCGCGTTCCGCCGGATGTGCAAGGCCGAATACCTCAACTACCTTCGGGTACGCGAGTGGCAGGACATCGTCAGCCAGCTGCGTCAGGTCCTGCGTACCTCGGACAAGGGTGAGGGCCGGCGCGGCGCCGGCGCCGACCTGCCGGAGGAGATCGACACCCCGAAGGTGCACCAGTCGCTGCTGCCCGGCCTGCTGTCGCACCTCGGCCTCAAGGACGCCCAGAAGCACGAGTACCTCGGCGCGCGGGGCGCGAAGTTCGCCATCTTCCCCGGGTCGGCGCTGTTCAAGAAGCCGCCGCGCTGGGTGATGGCCGCCGAGCTGGTGGAGACGTCCCGGCTGTGGGGGCGGGTGGCCGGGCGGGTCGAGCCGGAGTGGGTCGAGCCCCTCGCACAGCACCTGGTCAAGCGGAGCTACAGCGAGCCGCACTGGGAGAAGAAGCAGGCCGCGGTGATGGCCTACGAGAAGGTCACGCTGTACGGCATCCCGCTCGTCACCTCCCGCAAGGTGAACTTCGGGCGGATCGACCCGGTGCTGAGCCGGGAGCTGTTCATCCGGCACGCCCTGGTCGAGGGCGACTGGCAGACCCACCACCAGTTCTGGCGGGACAACCAGAAGCTCCTCACCGAGATCGAGGAGCTGGAGAACCGGGCCCGGCGCCGCGACATCCTGGTCGACGACGAGACCATCTTCGCCTTCTACGACCAGCGGATCCCCGCCGACGTGGTCTCCGGCCGGCACTTCGACACCTGGTGGAAGAAGACCCGCCGGGAGCAGCCGGACCTGCTCACGTTCACCCGCGAACTGCTCGTCAACGACGGTCGGGGCGGCGTGGACGAGGAGGACTACCCGGACGAGTGGCGGGCCGACGGCGTCACGCTGCCACTGACGTACACGTTCGACCCGACCGCGCCCACCGACGGCGTCACCGTGGACATCCCCCTGCCGCTGCTCAACCAGGTGCCGGCGGAGAGCTTCGACTGGCAGGTGCCGGGGCTGCGCGAGGAACTGGTCATCGCGCTGATCCGGTCGCTGCCCAAGCCGGTGCGGCGCAACTTCGTGCCGGTGCCCGACTACGCCCGCGCCGCGCTCGCCGCGATCACCCCGGGCGAGGAGCCGCTGCTGGCCGCGCTGACCCGGCAGCTGCGCCGGATGACCGGGGTGACCGTCCCGCCGGACGCGTGGGACCTGAGCCGGCTGCCGCCACACCTGCGGGTCACCTTCCGGGTGCTCGGCGACGACGACAAACCGGTCGCCGAGGGCAAGGACCTGCCGGCGCTGCAACGCGAACTGCGGCCCAAGGTACGCCAGGTGGTCGCCGCCGCCGCGCCGGACGTGGCCCGCAGCGGGCTGACCGAGTGGTCGATCGGCGCGCTGCCGCGCACCGTCGAGCAGGTCCGCGCCGGCTTCGCGGTGACCGCGTACCCGGCGCTGGTGGACGAAGGCGCGACCGTCGGGGTGAGGGTCTTCGACTCGCCCGGCGAGCAGGAGGCCGCGCACTGGGCGGGCACCCGGCGACTGCTGCGGCTGACGCTGCCGTCCCCGGCGAAGTTCCTCCAGGGCCGGCTGAGCAACGAGGCGAAACTGGCGCTGTCCCGCAACCCGCACGGCGGGGTGCCGGCGCTGATCGAGGACGCCACCGGCGCCGCCATCGACAAGCTCATGGCGGACGCGGGCGGCCCCGCCTGGGACGCCGACGGCTTCGCCGCCCTGCGCGAGCGGGTCCGCGCCGACCTGGTCGACACCGTGGTCGAGGTGATGAACCGGGTCCGGCAGGTGCTCGCCGCCGCGTACGCGGTCGAGCAGCGGCTCGGGGCGACGCGCAACCTGGCCGTGGTGGCCGCGCTGGCCGACATCCGCCAGCAGCTCGGCGGCCTGGTGCACGCCGGCTTCGTCACCGAGGCCGGCTACGCGCGCCTGCCCGACCTGCTGCGCTACCTGACCGCGATCGAGCGCCGGATGGAGCGGCTGCCGGGCAACCCACAGCGGGACAAGTCCCAGCAGGACCGGATCGCCGTGGTGCAGAAGGAGTACCAGGACATGCTCGCGGCGCTGCCCCCGGCCCGACGCGGCTCGACGGCCGCGCGGCAGATCCGCTGGATGATCGAGGAGCTGCGGGTGAACGTCTTCGCCCAGGCCCTCGGCACCCCCTATCCCGTCTCGGAACAGCGCATCTACCGCGCCATGGACGACGCCGAAGGCCGCTGAGCCGGCGCGGCGGCCCGGTCAGCGGCGGATCACCGTGCCGAAGCCGAGCCAACGCCCGGCGTACGGCCCCTCGACGAGGCGGACGTGTTCGCGGCCGTTGAGCACGGAGCGGCCGTCGATGGCCACCTGGTCATCGACCCGGTAGGTGGTGGGCACCGACTTCATCAGCCCGGCGGCGTCGATCGAGTACGCCGCCGGGGCGTCGACAGCTATCGTGCCGGGCCGGTGCAGTTTGTAGCCGAAGCCGGCACAGATGCCGACCTGGTACCGGTAGGGCGAGTACTCCTGCACGTAGTAGCCGGCCAGGGTGCCGGCGGTGATCGCGTACCAGATCCCGGTCTGGCGCATGATCTTCACCCGGTCGCCGGACGGCGCGGCGCTGGCCCGGGCCAGCGTCATCTTCGTCCGCGCGGTCACCGTGCCCGCGCTGTTGAACTTGTACGCCGTGTGCGTGCCGGAGGAGAAGCGGACGGTGCCCTTCACCCCGTAGGGCGGGTAGTCGGTGTACCAGAGGTCGGCGAGCTGGGCCAGGAACGTGTCGCCGGTGATGGCGTACTGCTGGAGGAACTGGAACATGTGGGTGGAGTGGTACTGCCCGGCGTCGATGCCGTGGGTCAGGCAGTAGCGGCTGCGCCAGTGCCGAACCCGGATCTTCTCCCACACGTCGCGGTAGGTGGTGATCGCGCCCTGCAGCATCAGCTTGGCGTCGGCGTTGCGGGTCAGCACCCAGTAGTCGTAGAGGCCGTACGCGGAGAACATGTGCCCGTTGTAGGTGCGGTCGCCGCGGACCGCCTTCGGGTGGGGGTACTCCTCCAGCCACAGCAGACCGTCCACCACGTACACACCCCAGGGCTGACCAGCCACCGGAGGCAGCAGGTACGAGGCGAACGTGGCGTCCGCGGCGCCCTTCCACCTCGTCTCGCCGGTGCGCTGGTAGAGCCGGGTGAACAGGCTCAGCGCCTGCCCCTGCGCCATCATGGAGTACCACGGTGCCGGGTAGAGGTCGGAGCCTCCGTGCAGCCGGTGGTCGAACGGGTACGGGTAGAACCAGGCCCCGCTGCGCAGCCGGCGGCGGTCGACCAGTCGCTGCGCCTGCAGTCGCGCCCGGTCCAGGTACGCCTGGTTTCCGGTGATCCGGTGGGCCTCCATCAGGTGCAGCCCGTACTGCGCCTGCGCGACCGGGTGGTCGTAGAGCCGGCCGCCGAGGCGCACCATGCGCACCCCGGTGGAGTCGTGCACGCCGGGATCGACGAGCGGGACCGGCGAGGTCATGTGATACGGCTCGATACCGATCGGCAGTTCCCGGATCTCGAAGTCGTCGTACCGGAACTGGAACGGCACCGACGCGGTGCCGGCGTACCGGCGGGTCGGTCCACCGAGCCGGCCGGCGCCCGGGGTGGACGGATCGCGAGGCGCCAGCCGGGCCAGGTCGCGGGGCGGCACGGCGGACAGTTCGGGCAACGGTTCGCCGTGGACGGGCGGGCCGATCTCGTAGGCGGGGTCGATGACGCCGGGATCCGCTGCGCCGAGCCACAGCGGCGTCGGCGCGGCCCCCCGGGCCGGAGCGCCGACGAGCAGCGGCGCGGTGGCCGCCGCAAGGGAGCCGGCAACCAGGGCGCGGCGGGTCAACGGTGGGGCGTGGACCGTCAAGGGCGACGGATCATGGTGGCGCATGCGAACCTCCCGTGTCCTTCACATGCTGGGCACCTGCCTCCCCATGCTGGGCCGGACGACCCGGACAGGCAAGGACCCTTCGGTCGGAAATGGGTCAGCGTCGCTCCGGCCGGGAGGACGGGTCACCTCAGGAGGTCACCCGGGCGACGAAGGCGGTGAGGTGCGCCACGGTGCGGGCGATCTTCTCCTCCAGCGTGAGCGACTCGGGCAGTCGGGCTCCCGGCCCGGCGTCCTTGCGGCCCCGCAGGTAGAGCGAGCAGGCGAGGTCGTCGCAGAGGTAGATGCCCACGGAGTTGCCCTGCTGCCCGGCCTTGCCCGCCTTGCGCGCGACCATCAGGCTGACGCCGCCGACCGGGTTGGTCAGGCACACCGAGCACATGGTGCGGCGTTGCCGCCCGGGCCCGGGGCTCGGGCGGCGCAGGGCGAGGGCGACCGGGCGGCCGTCCGGGACGGCGACGAGGTAGGCGCGGTCGAGGGCCTGCGGATCTCGCCAGCCGAGGAAGTCGAGGTCGTCCCAGGGGCGGGTGCCGAGGTCGCGCGGGACGTGCAGTCGCTTCGCCTCGCCCTTGGTGCAGTTCACGAAGGCGGCACGGATCTCGGGTTCGGTCAACGGGGTCATACAACCGAGGGTAATTTTCCTAAAGGTATTAGGCAAAGGCATAATGAGCCGTGGTGAGAGGAGACTCATGGCCCGTGCGGGACTCAATCGAGGGCGACTGATCCAGGCCGGGGCGGAGCTGGCCGACGAGGTCGGCTTCGACCAGGTGACCGTCTCGGCGCTGGCCAGACGGTTCGGCGTCACGGTCGCCAGCCTCTACTCGCACGTGCGCAACTCCCACGACCTGCGGGTCGGGATCGCGCTGCTCGCGCTGGGTGAACTCGCCGACGAGGCCGCCGACGCGCTCGCCGGACGGGCCGGCAAGGAGGCACTGACCGCCTTCGCGAACGTCTACCGCGACTACGCCCACCGACATCCGGGCCGCTGGACCGCGGCCCAGCTCCGGCTCGATCCGCAGACCGCCGCCGGCAGCGCCGGCTTCCGGCACTCGGCGATGATGCGGGCGATCCTGCGCGGCTACCACCTGCCCGAGCCGGACCAGACACACGCCGTCCGCCTGCTCGGCAGCGTCTTTCAGGGTTTCGTCGGCCTGGAGATGGGGGGCGGCTTCGACCACAGCGCCCCCGCTCCGCCGGAGAGCTGGGAGCGGGTGCTGGACGCCGTCGACGCCCTGCTGCGCACCTGGCCCACGACGGACGCCACCTAGGCCAGCGGCTCCACGCCGGGCGGGAGTTCGTCGGTGGCCGTGGCGTCGTGGACGTACTCCAGCAGGATGCGACGCAGCTCGCGACCGGCGTGGGTGGGCACCACGTCGCGGCGGCGGGCCACCGCGATGGTCCGGCGGACGCCGGGTGGGACGAGCCGGGTCACCCGGATGCCGGGCCGGCGGGCCACCACGATGCCGGGGACCAGCGCGACGCCGAGGCCGGCCTCGACGAAGCTGAGCACGGCGTCCATCTCCCCGCCGTCCACCGAGAGGGTGGGCTCGAAGCCGGCCGCCCGGCACGCCTGGAGCGTGGCGTCGCGCAGGTCGTAGCCCTCGCGGAACATCACCAGGGGCTGGTCGCGCAGGTCGGTGATGCGCAGCTGGCCGGCGGGCGAGGCGCCCGGCAGCGGGTCCACCGAGGCGACCACCAGGCTCTCCCGCAGGATCGGGTCGGCGCGCAGCCCCGGGTCGGTGCCGGCGGCCGGCATGATGATCAACGCCAGGTCGAGGTCGCCGCGGAGCAGGTCGCGGACCAGGTCCTGGGAGCCGCCCTCCTCGACCCGCAGGTCGACGGTGGGGTGGGCGTCGCGGAAACGGCGCAGCACCGGGGGCGCCAGCGAGGTGGCCAGGCTGGGCGTGGCGCCCAGGCGGACCCGCCCCCGGCGCAAGCCCACCAGTTCCTGCACCTCGCGGGTCGCCGTGTCGACGTCGGCGAGGATCCGCTTGGCCAGCGGCAGCAGTACGTCCCCGGCCGCGGTGAGCGTGATGTTGCCCCTTACCCGCTCGAAGAGCGGGGCCCCCAGGTCGGTCTCCAGTGCGTGAATTTGCTTACTCAACGAGGGCTGGGTGATGCCGACCAGATCGGCCGCTTGGGTGAAATGTCGTACTTCTGCGACCGCTACGAAGTACCGGAGCTGATGGAGCTGCATCTACATAGCCTACGGCTATCAAGACTGCGATTTCGATGCATTGGACGCCTGATCGAAGTGCTCCTAGCGTCGGTCGTGTGGTAATCACGAAAACTCGGTCGCCCATCCGCTCGAACGTGGGCCTCAAGGCCGTCATGGCGGTGACGGGCATCATCCTGGTGCTGTTCCTGATCCTGCACATGCTCGGCAACCTGAAGATCTTCACGGGCGAGACCTCGTTCGACCACTACGCGCACTGGCTCCGGGACATCGGCACGCCGCTGCTGCCCACCACCTGGTTCCTGTGGATCCAGCGCACGGTCCTCACGGTGGCGGTGCTGGCGCACATCGGGGCGGCCACCGTGCTCGCGATGCGGGCCCGCGCCGCCCGGCCGGTGGCGTACGCGCACCGCCGCAAGATCCACGTGAACTACGCGGCCCGCACGATGCGCTGGGGTGGTGTGATCATCCTGCTCTTCGTGATCTACCACATCCTGGACCTGACCACCGGTCACCTGAACCCGCAGGGCGACTCGTCCAACCCGTACGGCAACGTGGTCGCCGACTTCGCCCCCGGCCGCTGGTACGTCACGCTCTTCTACACGCTCGCCGTCGTGACGCTCGGCTTCCACCTGCGCCACGGCGCCTTCAGCGCGTTCCGCAGCCTCGGCCAGCAGACGCCGAGGGGCGAGCGCCGGGCCCGCGCCGCCGCGCTCGTCTTCGCGGTGCTCCTCTGCGCCGGCTACCTGGTGGTCCCGTTCGCCGTACTCACCGGATTGGTGGACTGACATGGATCTGTACACCGAGGGCGACCCGATCGCCGACACCCGCGCCCCGGACGGCCCGATCGAGACCCGGTGGGACCGCCACCGGTTCGAGATGAAGCTGGTCAACCCGGCCAACCGCCGGAAGCTGACCGTGATCGTGGTCGGCACCGGCCTGGCCGGCGGCTCCGCCGCGGCGACCCTGGCCGAGCAGGGTTACCACGTCAGGTCCTACTGCTACCAGGACAGCCCGCGCCGGGCCCACTCGATCGCCGCGCAGGGCGGCATCAACGCCGCCAAGAACTACCGCAACGACGGCGACTCGGTGCACCGGCTCTTCTACGACACGGTCAAGGGCGGCGACTTCCGCTCCCGCGAGTCGAACGTGCACCGGCTGGCCGAGGTCTCGGTCAACATCATCGACCAGTGCGTCGCCCAGGGCGTCCCGTTCGCCCGCGAGTACGGCGGCCTGCTCGACACCCGCTCGTTCGGCGGCGCGCAGGTGCAGCGCACCTTCTACGCCCGGGGCCAGACGGGCCAGCAGCTGCTGCTCGGCGCGTACCAGGCGCTGGAGCGGCAGATCGGCCTGGGCAACGTGGAGATGAACTCCCGCCACGAGATGCTCGAGCTGGTCGTCGTCGAGGGCCGGGCCCGCGGCATCGTGGTCCGCGACCTGGTCACCGGCGAGATCAGCACCGAGATGGCGGACGCGGTCGTGCTCGCCTCCGGCGGTTACGGCAACGTCTTCTACCTCTCCACCAACGCCAAGGGCTGCAACGTCACCGCCTCCTGGCGGGCGCACCGCAAGGGCGCGTACTTCGCCAACCCCTGCTACACCCAGATCCACCCGACCTGCATCCCGGTCTCCGGCGACCACCAGTCGAAGCTGACCCTGATGAGCGAGTCGCTGCGCAACGACGGCCGGGTGTGGGTGCCCAAGGCCAAGGGCGACGACCGCAGCCCGCGGGACATCCCGGAGGACGAGCGGGACTACTACCTGGAGCGGATCTACCCCTCCTTCGGCAACCTGGTCCCCCGCGACATCGCCTCCCGCGCCGCGAAGAACGTCTGCGACGAGGGACGCGGCGTCGGCCCGACCGGGCTCGGCGTCTACCTGGACTTCGCCGACGCCATCGACCGGCTCGGCCGCAAGGCCATCGAGGCCAAGTACGGCAACCTGTTCGAGATGTACGAGCGGATCACCGGCGAGGACCCGTACCAGGTGCCGATGCGGATCTACCCCGCCGTGCACTACACGATGGGTGGCCTCTGGGTCGACTACGACCTCCAGTCGAGCATCCCGGGCCTGTTCGTGATCGGCGAGGCCAACTTCTCCGACCACGGCGCGAACCGGCTCGGCGCCTCGGCGCTGATGCAGGGCCTGGCCGACGGCTACTTCGTGCTGCCGAACACGCTGGCCAACTACCTGGCCGCGAACCCGGTCGAGAAGATCGACGCCAGCCACCCCGAGGCGGTCGCGGCGCGCACCGAGGTCGAGGAGCGGCTGAGCCGGCTGCTCGCGGTCAACGGCGACCGCACGGTGGACTCGTTCCACCGGGAGCTGGGTCAGATCATGTGGGAGCACTGCGGCATGGAGCGCTCCGAGGCCGGGCTGCGCAAGGCGATCGACGAGATCCGCGCGCTGCGCGAGCAGTTCTGGCAGCGGGTACGCGTGCCGGGCGACGGCGAGGGGCTCAACCAGTCGCTGGAGAAGGCCGGCCGGGTGGCCGACTTCTTCGAGCTGGCCGAGCTCATGTGCATCGACGCGCTGCACCGCGAGGAGTCGTGCGGCGGGCACTTCCGGGCCGAGTACCAGACCCCGGACGGCGAGGCGCAGCGCGACGACGACCGGTTCGCGTACGTGGCGGCCTGGGAGTACACCGGCACCGGTGAGCCCGTGCTGCACAAGGAAGACCTGACCTTCGAATACGTCCACCCCACGCAGCGGAGCTACAAGTGAACCTGACCCTGCGCATCTGGCGCCAGACGGGCCCCGAGGACAAGGGTCGGATGGTGAGCTACCCGGTGCAGGACGTGTCCCCCGACATGTCCTTCCTGGAGATGCTCGACGTGCTCAACGAGCGGCTGATCCTCGACGGCGAGGAGCCGGTCGCGTTCGACCACGACTGCCGCGAGGGCATCTGCGGCGCGTGCAGCCTCATGATCAACGGTGAGGCGCACGGCCCGCAGCGCGGCACCACCGCCTGTCAGCTGCACATGCGGCAGTTCTCCGACGGCGACACGATCGACATCGAGCCCTGGCGGGCCCGGGCCTTCCCGGTCGTCAAGGACCTGGTGGTGAACCGCAACGCCTTCGACAAGATCATCGCTGCCGGCGGCTACGTGACCGCGCCGACCGGCAGCGCCCCGGAGGCGCACTCCACCCCGGTGGCCAAGGCCAACGCGGACGCCGCCTTCGAGTCGGCCGCCTGCATCGGCTGCGGCGCCTGCGTGGCGGCCTGCCCGAACGGCTCCGGCATGCTCTTCACCGCCGCCAAGATCACCCAGCTCTCGCTGCTGCCGCAGGGCCAGCCCGAGCGCTACACCCGGGTGATCGGCATGGTGGACGCGCACGACGAGGCCGGCTTCGGCGGCTGCACCAACATCGGCGAGTGCGCCGCGGCCTGCCCGAAGGGCATCCCGCTGAACACCATCGGCCGGCTCAACCGGGACTTCCTCAAGGCGACCACGAAGCGCGCCGGCACCCCCGGCTCCTGACCCGACCTTCCACCCGACCGCCGCGCTCCGCACCGAGGGGCGCGGCGGTCGGCGTTTTCCGGGGTCCCCCGCGGTCCCTCTTCGGCTGCCTTTCGAGCTGAGTCGTTTCTGATATCGCCCACCGACAGGTCTACCCGGCGAGCCTCGACCCGGCGGGCGAGACGGGGCGAGCGAGACGGGCGGGCGAGACGGGGCCGGTGCGCGACACGGGCGGGCGAGACGGGGTGGGGCGGGCGACACCGACCGGGCGGGCGACACGGGCCGCACTCGCCGCGGCGGGGCGGCCCGCTCCGACGCGCTCGACACCTGGCCGCCCCGGCCGGAAACCACGGCCACCTCGACGCGCCCGACGCGCGAGTCGGTCGGCGCGCCGGCGGTGAGTCGTTTCTGACATCAGCTCGAAAGGCAGCGCCGACCCATGCCCCCGGCGCCGCGTGGCACGCCACACCCGGCCCCTTCCGACGGCGCCCGGTTCAAGTCACTCCTCTCGGGTAGCAGTCCCATGGACGGCACCGGAGAGGGGACATTCAGGCATGAAGGCACTGACCTGGCACGGCAAGCGGGACGTTCGCGTGGAGGACGTTCCGGATCCCCGGATCGAGGAGCCGACCGACGCGATCGTCCGGATCACCTCGACCGCCATCTGCGGCTCCGACCTGCACCTGTACGAGGTGCTCGGACCGTACCTGAAGCCCGGCGACGTGCTCGGACACGAGCCGATGGGCATCGTCGAGGAGGTCGGCCCGGGCGTGACCCGGCTCAAGAAGGGCGACCGGGTGGTCGTCCCGTTCAACATCTCCTGCGGCTCGTGCTGGATGTGCGAGCGGCAGCTCTACGCGCAGTGCGAGACCACCCAGGTGACCAGCCAGGGCAAGGGCGCCTCGCTGTTCGGCTACACGTCGCTCTACGGCTCGGTCCCGGGCGGCCAGGCCGAGTACCTGCGCGTGCCGCAGGCCCAGTTCGGTCCGATCAAGATCCCGGACACCGGGGCCGACGAGCGGTGGCTCTACCTGTCCGACATCCTGCCCACCGCCTGGCAGGCGGTGAAGTACGCGGACACCCCGCCCGGCGGCACCCTGGCCGTGTTCGGTCTCGGCCCGGTCGGGCAGTTCAGCGCCCGGATCGGCCGCCACCTCGGCGCCGGCCGGGTGATCGGCCTGGACCTGGTGCCGGAGCGGCTGGAGATGGCCCGCCGCCACGGCATCGAGGTGCTCGACGTCAGCCAGCTCGACGACGTGCCCGGCGCGCTCATCGACCTGGTCGACGGGCGCGGTCCCGACGCGGTGATCGACGCGGTCGGCATGGAGGCGCACGGCGCGCCGCTGGGCAAGGTCGCCCAGACCGCCGCCGGACTGCTGCCGGACAAGCTGGCCCAGGCCATGACCGACAAGGCCGGCGTGGACCGGCTCGTGGTGCTGCACGCCGCGCTCAAGGCGGTCCGGCGCGGCGGCACCGTCTCGATCTCCGGGGTGTACGGCGGCGAGCAGGACCCGATGCCGCTGATGGAGATGTTCGACCGGGGCATCCAGCTGCGCATGGGGCAGTGCCACGTGCGGCGCTGGGTCGACGAGATCATCCCGCTGTTGGAGGGCGACGACGACCCGCTGGGCGTCGAGGACCTGCGGACCCACCGGCTGCCGCTGGCCCAGGCGCCGCAGGCGTACGAGATGTTCCAGAAGAAGGAGGACGGCTGCGTCAAGGTCGTGCTCGCACCGTGACCCGTACCGTGGTCGTCACCGGCGCGACCAGCGGGATCGGCCGGGCGGCGGCCCGGGAGCTCGCGGGCCGCGGGGACCGTCTGGTCCTCGCGGCCCGCTCCCCCGAGACCCTGGAACAGGTACGCCGGGAGTGCGCCGACGCGGGCGCGGCGGACGTCCGGATCGCGCCGACCGACGTGACCGCCCCGGGCGCGCTCGACGCCCTGGCCGCCACCGCGGTCGCCGAGTTCGGCCGGATCGACGTCTGGGTGCACACCGCCGCCGTGATGGCGTACGGGCGCTTCGAGGAGATCCCGGCGGAGGTCTTCGACCAGGTGGTCCGGACCGACCTGCTGGCCGCCGCCGGGGTCGCGCGGGTGGCGTTGCGGCACTTCCGGGCGACCGGGGGCGGCACGCTGATCCTCACCGGGTCGGTGCTGGGACACATCACGGCGCCCTACATGAGCGGGTACGTGACCAGCAAGTGGGGGCTGCACGGCCTGGCCCGGGCGTTGCAGCAGGAGTCGCGGGACCTGGACGGGGTGCACGTCTGCCTGGTCACGCCGGGCAGCGTCGACACGCCCGTCTACCAACAGGCGGCGAACTACCTCGGCCGGATCGGCCGGCCCCCGCTGCCGATCACCACTCCGGAACGGGTGGCCCGGGCCATCGCGCACTGCGCCGACAAGCCCCGCCGGGAGATCTCGGTGGGCCGGGTCAACCTGGTCATGCGGTTCGGCTTCACCGCGCTGCCGGCCGTGTACGACGTGCTGGTCGGGCCGCTGATGCGGATCGGCGGGCTCACCGGACGCCCGGTGCCGCCGACGGACGGGGTGGTGTTCGCGCCGAACCCGGCCGGTGAGGCGGTCCGGGGCGGCTGGCTGCCCGACGTGTCGCGAGTGGTGCGGTCCGTCGGCGACGCCACCGCCGCTGTCGGCTCCGCCGTCCGTCGGCGGCTGCGCTGAGCCGCGCCGGGTCGGTCGTCCGCACGGACCGGCGCGGGGGTGGATACCGTGTACTGCGGGACACGGCGGAGGGGACGACCATGCGCACACCAGCGGAGCGGGCACCGGAGCGGGCGAGCGGCGGGCGGGCCTGGCGGATCGCCGGGCTGGCGGCCGTCGCCGGCCTGGCCTGGGCAGCGCGGGACATCCCGGCCCAGCTCGGTGGCCGGCTCAGCGGCGCGCGGGCGGAGCGGGCGGCCCGGTCGCCGCGGTTCCGCGACGGCACGTTCCACAACCCGGCCGGCACCAGCGCCACCATGGTCGCCGACCCGGGCCGCAACCTGGTCCGGGAGCTGATCTTCGGCAAGCAGAAGCGGCGGCCCGGCAGCGCCGTGCCGCTGCTGCGCCCGGCCGATCCGGCGCCGGGCGACCCGGCCCGCGAACTGAACGCGATCTGGTACGGGCACGCGTCCACGCTGGTGGAGATCGAGGGGCACCGCGTGCTGCTCGACCCGGTCTGGAGCGACAGGTGCTCGCCGTCGGCGCTGGTCGGCCCGCGGCGCATCCACGAACCGCCGGTCCGGCTGGACGAACTGCCCCCGCTGGACGCCGTGCTGATCTCGCACGACCACTACGACCACCTCGACATGGACACGGTGCGCGGGCTGCTCGCCCACCAGTCCGCGCCCTTCCTGGTGCCGCTCGGCGTCGGCGCCCACCTGGACCGGTGGGGCGTGCCGGAGGAGCGCATCGTCGAGCTGGACTGGTCGGAGAGCCACCGGGTCGGCGGGCTCACCGTCACCGCCACCGCCGCGCAGCACTTCTCCGGACGCGGGCTGCGCCGCGACGGCACGCTCTGGAGTTCCTGGGTGGTGGCCGGCGCGCACCGGAAGGTCTTCTACACCGGTGACTCCGGCTACTTCGACGGCTACGCCGCGATCGGCGCCGAGCACGGCCCGTTCGACCTCACGCTCATGCAGATCGGCGCGTACGACCGGGCCTGGCCGAACATCCACATGTTCCCCGAAGAGGCGGTCGCCGCCCACCTCGACGTCCGCGGTGAGCTGCTGGTGCCGGTGCACTGGGGCACCTTCAACCTGGCCCTGCACGACTGGTCGGAGCCGGTGGACCGGCTGTGGGCCGAGGCGAAGGCCCGGGACGTCCGGCTGGCCGTGCCGCGCCCGGGCGAGCGGCTGGTGGTCGACGAGCCTCCGACGGTGGACGGCTGGTGGCAGGCGATCGCCTGACGAAAGTACGGCCACCACACCGGGTTTCGGCGGCGAGACCGCGCCGATTCTGGTAAACCGGGAGTCGGAGCTGTCCCCCTCCGGTCGACAACGCGACCGACGGATCCACCGTCACGCCCGGCACCGCCCCGCCGGCTCGTCGTCTCCCGCGAGGAGCAGCATGCTCAACGGCCGCCTGGTCACCGTCCGACCGACCCGTAGCCAGGATCTGGACTTCCTCACCGATCTGGCCAACCACCGACACGTCCGGCAGCACGTCGTGGGCTGGAGCTGGCCCGTCGCCCCGGACGGACAACTGGAGTGGCTGCGCCAGTCGCAGGCCAGCCCGGGTACGCAACGGATGACGGTCGCCGATCCCGTGACCGACGAGCCCTGGGGCCTCACCGGGCTGTGGGAGATCGACTGGCACAACCGCTCGGCACTGACCGCGGTCAAGTTGATGCCGGGGCTCGCGCCGCGAGGCAGCGGCAGTGACGCGATCATGCTCACCATGGCGTGGAGCTTCCACGAGGTGGGGCTGCGTCGGCTGCACAGCTCGATCCTGCCCTTCAACGCCGCGAGTCTCGGGGCCTACGTGCGCAAGTGCGGCTGGCAGGTGGAGGGGCGCGACCGCCAGGCGGTGTTCCGCGGTGGTCAGTGGCACGATCTGCTGCGCATCGGTGTCCTGCGGGGCGACTTCGACGCTCACCCCGACGCGGCGGAGTACGTCGAGCGGGTGTGCGGCCCTCGGATCCCGGCCCAGCCCGACTACAGCACGAACGCGTCCGTCCACAGCGCGCCGGAGCGGCCGGACAGGGCGTCCAGCATCGCCACCGCCTGACCGTCGGTGAGCTGCGCGACGAAGTCGACGATCGCCCGCCCCCGGGCCCGGCCGATCCGGTCCGGGGTGCGCGGGTGCAGCTCCGCTTCGGCCAGTTCGACCAGGTCGTGCAGGCGGCGGGGCAACCGGGACTCCTCCTCCGGGTCGAGCAGCCACTCCCAGAGCGCCTCCACCAGCGTGCCCAGCAGCCGTGCCTGGCCCCGCTGGTGCAGGGCCAGGTCGGGGCGGGCCAGCACGAACCGGTGGTGGACGAACTTGAGCACCTGCACCTCATGCCACTGCGCCTGGTCGAGCCGCACGTAGCCGGAGCGGAGGCCCGGCTCCGGGGTGACCGTGATGGCGTCGACGAAGCGGGTGGACCAACGGGCGGAGAACCGCGCGACGTACTGCTCCGCCTCGATCGAGCCGTCGAAGGGCAGCGCCAGCAGCCCCTCCACCAGTTCCTCCCGGACGTGCTCGACCGCGGCGGCGAACGCGTCGTCGTCGGCGATCCAGGCGTCCTTGCGGTGCAGTTGGCGGCGCAGTCGTTCGATCGCCGCCCCCGGTCGCCGGCCGGCGGCCTCCAGCGCCGAGGCGGTGATCGAACGCAGGTGCCCGTACTCGCGCTGCCAGGCCATCAGCTCGGCGGCCACCGCCCCCTGCTGGAGCACCCCCACGCGATAGAAGTCCTCCACGTCGTGGATGGCGTACGCGATGTCGTCGGCGGTGTCCATGACGGACGCCTCCGGGGTCTGCTGCCAGTCCGGGATGCGTCCGGCGAACGGCTCCCGGGCCTGCCGCAGGTCGTCCAGCTCGGTGCGGTACGCCCCGAACTTGACCGACCCGCTCTCCGGGTCGTCCGGCGGCGGCGCCGCGCCCCGGGGCGCCGGGTCGAGGTGCCGCGGATGCGGGTCGGGGTGGTCCAGCCGGGTCCACGGGTACTTCAGCATCGCCGCGCGGACCGCGGCGGTCAGGTCGAGCCCGGTGGTCGCCGCGCCGCGGATCTCGGTGCTGGTGACGATCCGGTACGACTGGGCGTTGCCCTCGAAGCCGTCGGCGAGCCCGAGCCGCTGCCGGGCCAGCCCGTCCAGGACCCGCTCCCCCAGGTGCCCGAAGGGCGGGTGCCCGAGGTCGTGGGCGAGCGCGGCGGCCTCCACCACGTCCGGGTCGCAGCCGCCGAGCTTCTCCAGCAGGTCCCGGTGGGCCGGGTCGGCGGTCAGCCGCTCGGCGATCGCGCGGGCCACCTGCGCCACCTTCAGGCTGTGGGTGAGCCGGTTGTGCACCAGCAGCCCGGACCCACCCGGGCTGATCACCTGGGTGACGCCGTTGAGCCGGGCGAAGAACGGCGAGCCGACGATCCGGTCCCGGTCGGCCCGGAACGGGCCGGCGGCCAGGTCGCCGAGCGCCCGGGCGCTGCCCCCGAAGAGCCGCCGGGCCCGCGGATCCGCAGGTACCTCCATGATCGCCACGCTAGCGCAGTCGCCGGCGGTCGGAGCGAGGTGCGCAGGGAGCCGCTCCCGCAGCGGACGCGAGGGCGAGTCGCTGCCACTGGCGACGCTGCTCAGCCTTCGTCTCGAAACGGGCGACGACTGGCGGTAACCCGCGGCGGCGGCCGCTCGAACCGCTGCCGGGGTACGCCACCGCCCGCCGGCCGCTTGACCCGCCGCCACCAAAACATCTGCACGACCAGGGTGAGCAGTCCGGCCAGTACGATCGCGGCCAGGTTGATCACCAACTGAAGGGCCGAGCCGGCCGCTTCGTGCCATACCCCGTACGCCGACGCGACGGCGACGTTGGCGGCTGCGGGAACGGTGGTCACCGAGATCAGCACGCCGACCAGGGAGCCGGACTTCTTCGAGGTCAGCGAGAGCATGCCGGCGATCCCGGCCAGTATGCCCACCACCCAGGACAGTGCGTCCGGACGCCAGATGAAGTCGGTCAGTGGCCGGTCGGCCAGCAGCATGTCCCGGCTGACCAGACCGGCCGCGGTCAGGCCCCACGTACTCACCACGGTCATGGCCATCGCGACCAGAAAGCCGACCGCGAGCGCCTTGACGGAATGGCCGATGATCTCCGGCCGCCGACGCAGCAGCGCCACGCAGAGCGCGGCGAGCGGCCCGAACTCGGGACCGACCACCATCGCGCCGACGATCAGGATCGGCTGGTCCAGCAGCACCCCGATCCCGGCGATCATGGTGGCCACGGTGATCAGCGCCAGGAAGGTGCTGCTGAGCGCCGTCTGCTCGCCCGTCTTCGCGGCGACCTCGTCCCAAACCAGGGCGTCCTCACCGTGGCCGGGAACCTCCTCTGCGGCCCTTTCCGCGGCGGCCGAGAGGGTCAGCTCCACGTCGTCCGCGGCGATCCCTCCGTGCGCCTCGACCCCCATCTCTTGGAGCCGACGCAGGACACTGTCGGCGCTCTCCCGGACCACGTCGCACGTGATGTAGTCGCCGGCCGGTTGGCGCGCGGCGCCGGGCAGCACCACGAGGTGGGTGACGCCGGGGTCCGCGGCCAGCAGGTCGGCGACGTCGGACGAGTGGTCCGCTGGTGCGATCACCCGGATGTGCAGCACAACCATGCTCCCTCAGGTCGCGACGGACCTCAGCACTCTAGTGTCGTGCGCCTCGCCGGACGTACCCGGATCCTGCCGTCCCGCGGATGTCGGGGCCCTCTCGCACCTGGGTTCGTGTGTCTAGAGGCGCTCCACCGTCGGACCGGAGCACCGGTTGCGGGCGTCGAACACGTAGCGGGCGCGGCGGGAGACCATCCCGTAGTCGAAGACGTCGTGGTCGGTCGTGACGATCACCGCGTCGGCCGCGTCCACCTCCTGCTCGGTCAGGGGCACGACCAGGACACCGCCCGGGATCTGGTGCGGCTCGGCGTGCGGCTCGGCGACCCGGACGTCCGCGCCGAGGTCGCACAGCCGCCGGGCGACGTCCACCGCCGGCGAGTCCCGCATGTCGCCGGTGTTCTTCTTGTACGCGAGGCCGAGCATGAGCAGGCGGGCGCCGTTGACGGCCCGGCCGGTGCGGTTCAACCCGGCCATGACCCGCTGCGCCACGTGCTCGGGCATCTCGTGGTTGACGTCGTTCGCCAGTTCGATGAACCGGAACTGGCGGCCCAGCCGCCGCTTCACCTGCCAGGACAGGTAGCAGGGGTCGATCGGCAGACAGTGCCCCCCGACGCCGGGACCCGGCCGGAACGGCATGAACCCGAACGGCTTCGTCTCGGCGGCGTCAATCGCCTGCCAGACGTCGATGCCCAGGTGGTGCGAGAGCATCGTGAGTTCGTTGATCAGGCCGAGGTTCACCTGACGGAAGGTGTTCTCGATCAGCTTCGTCAGCTCAGCGACCCGGGTGGAGGAGACCGGCACCGTCCGCTCCACGAGCCGGCGGTAGAACCCGTCCACCCGCTCCAGCGAGGGCGCGTCCACGCCGGAGACCACCTTGGGGGTGTTCTCCAGCCGCCAGGTCGGATTGCCGGGGTCGATGCGCTCGGGGCTGTACCCGAGGTGGAAGTCGCCCGGCGCGTGCAGCCCACTGGCCGACTCCAGGAGCGGACACAGCAGTTCCTCGGTCGTGCCCGGGTAGGTGGTCGATTCCAGCACCACCGTGGCGCCGGGCCGCACATACGGGCCGATGCCTCGCCCAGCCTGCTCCACGTAGCTGAGATCCGGCGTGCCGTCGCGCAGCGGGGTGGGCACCGTGATCACGCAGACGTCGAAGTCGCGGGCGTCGGCGTACTCGGTGCTCGGCAGGTAGCGACCACTCCCGAGCGCCCGACCGAGCCGGTCGGCCGGGATGTCCTCCACGAACGACTCGCCGGAGGCGAGCCGCTTGATCCGGTCGGCATCGACGTCCAGCCCGACCACGTCGAAGCCGGCCTCCACGGCCCGCATGGCCAGCGGAAGACCGACGTACCCCTGGCCGATGACGACTACCTTCTCCGCGCTCACCCGGGCTCCAGACACGTAGGAAATCACCTGATTGGAGGCTAGAGGGGTTTCTGAGGCCGGAAGTCCGTTTTCGGGATATCGGTCCGACCGGACGCCGAAGCGGGAGCGCCGCGGTGCGGGGCTTCCGACCCGAGCGGGCAGAATGCACGACGGAACCCACCCGAGAAGGCGGATCAGATCGTGACCCAGTCTGTGCACCAGCGGATCGCCGAGGAACTCGGCGTCGCCGAACGTCAGGTGCGCGCGGCCGTCGAGCTGCTCGACGGCGGCGCCACCGTGCCGTTCATCGCCCGCTACCGCAAGGAGGCCACCGGCCTGCTCGACGACGCGCAGCTGCGCACGCTGGAGGAGCGGCTGCGCTACCTGCGCGAGCTGGACGAGCGGCGCGCCGCCGTGCTGGAGTCGATCCGGAGCCAGGGCAAGCTCGACGAGGCGCTGGAGGCGCAGATCCTCGCCGCCGACTCGAAGTCCCGCCTGGAGGACATCTACCTGCCCTACAAGCCGAAGCGGCGGACCCGGGCGCAGATCGCCCGCGAGGCCGGGCTGGAGCCGCTCGCGGACACGCTCCTCGCCGACCCGACGCAGGACCCGAGGACGGTCGCCGCCGGGTTCGCCGACCCGGACAAGGGCGTCGCGGACGCCGCCGCCGCGCTGGACGGTGCCCGGGCCATCCTGATCGAGCGCTTCGCCGAGGACGCCGACCTGATCGGCACGCTGCGCGAGCAGATGTGGTCGCGGGGCCGGCTGGTCTCGCGGGTACGCGAGGGCCAGGAGACGGCCGGCGCGAAGTTCGCCGACTACTTCGACTTCGCCGAGCCGTACCCGAAGCTGCCCTCGCACCGGATCCTCGCCATGCTCCGGGGCGAGAAGGAGGGCGTGCTGGAGCTGACCATGGACCCGGAGGCCGAGGGCGACGCCGACGCGGCCACCGGGCCCAGCCGCTACGAGGCCGCCGTCGCCGGCCGGTTCGGCGTGAGCGACCAGGGGCGGCCCGCCGACCGCTGGCTGGCCGACACGGTGCGCTGGGCCTGGCGTACCCGGATCCTCATCCACCTCGGCGCGGACCTGCGGATGCGGCTGTGGCAGGCGGCCGAGGAGGAGGCGGTCCGCGTCTTCGCCACCAACCTGCGCGACCTGCTGCTGGCCGCGCCCGCCGGCGCCCGCCCCACCATGGGCCTCGATCCGGGCCTGCGCACCGGCGTGAAGGTGGCCGTGGTCGACGCCACCGGCAAGGTGGTCGCCACCGACACGATCTACCCGCACGAGCCGCGCCGGCAGTGGGACGCCTCCCTGCACACGCTCGCCACGCTGGCCGCCGCGCACGGCGTCGAGCTGGTGGCGATCGGCAACGGTACGGCCAGCCGGGAGACCGACAAGCTGGCCGGTGACCTGATCAAGCAGCACCCCGAGCTGAAGCTGACCAAGGTGGTGGTCTCGGAGGCCGGCGCGTCGGTCTACTCGGCCTCCGCGTACGCCTCGCAGGAGCTGCCCGGTCTCGACGTGTCGCTGCGCGGCGCGGTCTCCATCGCCCGCCGCCTCCAGGACCCGCTCGCCGAGCTGGTGAAGATCGACCCGCGCTCGATCGGGGTCGGGCAGTACCAGCACGACCTGTCCGAGGTGAAGCTGTCCCGCTCCCTCGACGCGGTGGTGGAGGACTGCGTCAACGCGGTCGGCGTGGACGTCAACACCGCCTCCGCGCCGCTGCTCACCCGGGTCTCCGGCATCGGCGCCGGGCTGGCCGAGAACATCGTGCTGCACCGCGACGCCAACGGGCCGTTCCGCACCCGGGCCGAGCTGAAGAAGGTGGCCCGGCTCGGGCCGAAGGCGTTCGAGCAGTGCGCCGGCTTCCTGCGCATCCCCGGCGGGGACGACCCGCTCGACTCCTCCAGCGTGCACCCGGAGGCGTACCCGGTGGTCCGCCGGATCCTCGCCTCCACCGGGCAGGACCTGCGCGCGCTGATCGGCAGGTCGGCCATCCTGCGCGGCCTGCGGGCGACCGACTTCGTCGACGACACGTTCGGTCTGCCCACCGTCACCGACATCCTGGCCGAGCTGGAGAAGCCCGGCCGCGACCCGCGCCCGGAGTTCCGCACGGCCACGTTCGTCGAGGGCGTCGAGAAGATCGGCGACCTGACCCCGGGCATGGTGCTGGAGGGCGTGGTGACGAACGTGGCCGCGTTCGGCGCGTTCGTCGACGTCGGCGTGCACCAGGACGGCCTGGTGCACGTCTCGGCCATGTCGCACACCTTCGTCAAGGACCCGCGCGACGTGGTGAAGTCCGGCGACGTGGTCAAGGTCCGGGTGCTCGACGTGGACGTGCCGCGCAAGCGGATCTCGCTGACGCTGCGGCTGGAGGACGAGGCCGCCGGCGGTCGGACATCCGGCGACGGAGGCCGGCCGGAGCGCGGCACGGCGCGGGACGGCCAGCGGGGCGGCGGGCCCGGTTCCGGCCGCCGGCGTGCCGAGCAGGTCGGTCGCGGCGCAGCCGACGGGCGTCGCGAGCACGGCGGCGGAGCCGGTGGGCAACGTGGCGACCAGAGTGGTCGCGGCGCGGCCGGAGGGCAACGCGGGAGCCGGGGCACGGGAGGCGGATCGCCGCAGCGAACCGGCCGGAGCGGCCCGGCGCCGGTGAACGACGCGATGGCCGAGGCGCTGCGCCGGGCCGGGCTGGCCTGACCGTCGCCGCCCGGGTCCGATCGAGGTCGGACCCGGGCGGGCTACGACCACACCGTGGAAGCCGCCCCGCACCGCAGCGACGGGCCGGGCGGTGCGCGTACCGTCGCGGCATGGGTGACCACGACGGCCTGGACTGGCGGGAACAGCGCCGGCGGGCGGTGTCGGCGCACGCGGCGGCGGCCGACGCCCGGCGCGCCGCGGAGCAGGCCGAGGCCGGCGAGCTGGTCGCGGCCTTCGTCGCCGAGGCGACCCGACGCGGTCTGCGTCCGGTCCGGCTGACCGCCACCGGGTACGACGGGCGCGGCCGCTACCGGACGCGGCTCACCGGCTGGTACCTCGACCGGGCCCGCACCCGGGCGGTCGGCACCGACGGATACTTCTACCTGCTGACCGTCCCCGCCGGGCTGCGGGCACGGATGTTCGGCGCGGAGCCGTCCCGGTCCCCGGCGCCGCTGGTGGTCGGCGAGGGTGGCCGGGACGGCGACTCGATCCCGCTGCGCACCCTGCTCGACCGGCGGCTGGCGGCCGGCGACGATCCCCGGTGACCGTGGGCGGGACGCCGGGGCCGGGGCCGCGATTGCGGGGCGCCCCCGCAACCTCCGCCTGATCTTCGGGGCCGCACGGATCACAACCTTCCGAGCCGGCAAGCGTTAGCCATACCGCGGCCCGGTTTGCAGGGCCGGCGGCCGACCGACCGTCGAGAACGAGTCGCTCACCCTTCGGTTACTCCTGAAGACAATCAGGGTCATTGGCACCGTATGACGTATATAAAGCATTTTTTCTTGTTATAAACCCCTCGAAGATGCCCACATCGCGACGGGAGACTGCATGAGCGGCCGGGTCCATCTGTCCCCACCCGACGTTGGAGAGCTCGAGGAGTCCTATCTCGTCAATGCGCTGAGGTCCGGCTGGGTCGCGCCGGTGGGACCGGAGGTGACCGCCTTCGAGCGGGAGATGGCGGAGCGCGCCGGAAGCGCCCACGCGGTCGCGGTCAGCTCCGGCACGGCGGCGCTGCATCTCGCACTGCTGGCGCTGGGCGTCGGCACCGGCCACGTGGTCGTCGTGCCCACCATGACCTTCGTGGCCACCGCCAACGCGGTGGTCTACACCGGAGCTGAGCCCGTCTTCGTCGACAGCGAGCCCGGCACCGGCAACCTCGATCCGGAGCTGCTCGGCGACCTGCTCGACACCCTGCAGGCCGAGGGCCGGAGCGTCGGCGCGGTCATGGCGGTCGACCTCTTCGGCGCCTGCGCCGACTACACCCGCCTCACCCAGGTCTGCGACGCCGCGGGTGTGCCGCTGGTGGAGGACGCCGCCGAGTCACTGGGCTCGGCACACCGGGGACGTCCCGCCGGTTCCTTCGGTCACGCCGGCATCTTCTCCTTCAACGGCAACAAGATAATCACCACCTCCGGTGGCGGGATGCTGCTCTCCGACGACGGCGACCTGGTGGACCGGTGCCGGCATCTGGCGACCCAGGCCCGACAGCCGGTCGCGCACTACGAGCACCACGAGGTCGGCTACAACTACCGGCTGAGCAACCTGCTGGCAGCCCTGGGACGGGCCCAACTGGCTCGGCTCGACGAGATGACGTCACGCCGCCGGCAGTTGCGCGAACGCTACGCCAAGCTCTTCGCGGCCGTACCCGGCGTGCGTCTGCTCGGCGAGGGCGACCTCGAGAGCAACTGCTGGCTGACCTGTGTCGTGGTGGATCCCGATCGGTCGAGCTGGGTGGCCGCCGACCTCGCGGCGGAGCTTTCCCGCGCCGACGTCGAGACCCGGCCGCTGTGGAAGCCGATGCACCGGCAACCGGTCTTCGCCGAAACCCGCGCAGCCCTCACCGGGGTGGCGGATCGACTCTTCGCGAACGGCCTCGCGCTGCCGAGCGGCTCGGCCATGGACGACGCGCAGGAGGCACACGTGTTCCGGACCATCGAGCGGTTCCTGGAGCGGCGATGACGATCCAGGTGAGGGCGCTGGACAGCACAGCCGACACCGACAGCACGCTTCCGGACGTCTACTTCACCTCGGGATACGGCCAGGCGGCGGCGGCGGCCGAGGGCGGCGTCTGGCGGTCCCTGCACATCGCGGACGGCGACCTCGTGGTGCCGCACGTGCTCCGGCAGGTCGACCCTGCCCTGTCCGACGCGGTGAGCCCGTACGGCTATTCCGGGCTGCACCTGGCGCCGCACGTACCGGCCGCAGAGCTTCCCCGGCTCTGGGCGGCGGCGGCGGCACACTGGCGGGCCAGTGGCGTCGTCAGCCTTTTCCTGCGCTTCTCGCCGTGGGATCTCGCGGCGGTGGAAGCGGCCAGGGCCGTCGACGACGTGGTGCTGACTCGCCGCGCCGACACGGTCCTGGTCGCTGTCGACGGCGGGCCGACGGCGATCTGGGAGGCCATGGCCGGCCGCTCCCGGACAGCGGTGCGAAAAGCGGAACGTGTCGGCCTCACGGCCACCGTTCGGGCCACCGGACGCGAGGACCTGGCGCCCGGGTCGGCCTTTCGCCGCCTGTACGAGCAGACCATGATCCGGGTCGGCAGCACGCCGGAGTACCTGTTCCCCGAGGCCTACTACCGGCTTCTCGCCGACGGTCTCGGCAAGTCCCTGCTGCTGGCCGAGGTACGGGACGGATCAGGCCGGGTCGTGGCCGCCGCGCTGGTGATGCGGCACCGGGAGCGTGCGCACTACCACCTCGCCGGCTCGGATCCCGCGGCTGCTCGGGACGGTGCGAACAACCTGCTTCTCTGGACGATCCTCCAGTGGGCCGCGGAACACGGGTGCGTGGCGGTCCACCTCGGCGGTGGGGTGAGACCCGACGACGGGCTGTTCCGGTTCAAGTCCTCCTTCGGTGGCGAGCGGGTCCCGTTCTGGACCGGCGCGGTGGTGCTGCTCCAGGCCCGCTACGACGAGTTGCTGGCCCGGCACGCCGCCGCCCACGGCCGACCGACGGACGTGCTGCGGCAGAGCGGCTTCTTTCCCGGCTACCGCTGGAGGGCGAGCTGAGATGGCGGCAACCGATCGCGCCAAGAGGACCTTCGACGTCGTGGTCGCCGGACTGCTGGTGGTGCTGCTGAGCCCGGTGATGGCCGCCGTCGCTGCGGCGATCCTGCTGACGGCGGGCCGGCCCGTGCTGTTCCGGCAGTGGCGACCGGGGCTGCACGGCAGTCTGTTCCTGCTCACGAAGTTTCGGACGATGCGGCCACCCCGCCCCGGACAGGACGTCTGGGCCACCGACGAACTGCGGGTCACAGCGCTGGGCCGGTTCCTCCGGCGGACCAGCCTCGACGAGTTGCCCGAGCTGCTGCACGTGTTGTCCGGGACGATGAGCCTGGTCGGCCCGCGACCGCTCCTGACGGAGTATCTGCCGCGCTACAGCGCACGGCACGCCCGCCGGCACGAGGTCCGGCCCGGGATCACCGGCCTGGCACAGGTCAGCGGTCGCCGCTCGTTGACCCTCGGGCAACGGCTCGAACTGGACGTCCGGTACGTCGACACCTGGTCGCTGCGGCTGGACCTGACGATCCTCGTGCGGACTCTCCTGGAGCCCTTCCGCCGGGGAGACAACCCGACCCAGAAGCTCGAGGAGGTCGACGACGTCGGCCTGCTCCGTCTCCCGGAGCGGATCCGGTGACCGCCCCCGCTCGCTGGGAAACGGGATCCTCGTTCCCGCTGATCCTCCCCGCCGCTGACGACGACCGGAGCGGACCGGCGGAACCGTGGCACCGGTACGGCTCGGGTCGGCAGGCGCTGCTGGCACTCCTGACGTTCGGTCGGGACGTGCTTGGATGGCGCACCGCCCACCTGCCCACGTACTTCTGCCCACCGGTGGCCGAGGCGGTCGCGACCGTCCTGCCCGTGCACCGATACCCCTGCGGCCCCGGCGGTGGGGCCGCTCCGTCCGGGCTCGGCCGCACCGATGCCGTCCTCGCCGTGTCGTTCTTCGGCGAACGACCCGTCGTACCGGAGGGCGACCCGGCCGTGGTCGTCGACGCCACCCACGACCCGCTGGCACCCTGGCTGCCCGACGTCGGAGCGGACTACGTCGTCGCGTCTCTGCGGAAGACCCTGCCGCTGCCGGACGGAGGGGCGCTCTGGTCACCGGCCGGCCGCCCGCTACCGGCCGAGCCGACACTGGGCAACGTCCATCGGGCCGCGGCCGGCGACGTGCTGGCCGCGATGTGCCTGAAGTCCGCCTACCTCGGGGGCACGGACGTCGACAAGCAGCAGTTCCTGGCGCTCTACGCCGAGGGCGAGGAGGCACTGACCTCAACCGCGGTAAGTGCCATGTCCTCGTACAGCGCGCAGGTGCTGCCTCTGCTGCCCGTCGCCCGGCACCGCCGGCACCGCATCGAGAACGCCCACCGCCTCGCCGACCGGCTCACCGGGCTACCCGGCCTCACTGCCCGCGCCCATCCCTTCGGCGTCGTACTGGAGCTCGACTCCCCCGGCCGCCGGGAGGAACTGCGGGCCGGGCTCATCCGACGACAGGTCTACCCGGCCGTGCTCTGGTCGCTGACCGAGGGGCAGGCGCCCGCCGACCAGGTCGACTTCTCCCGTCGGATGCTGTTTCTGCACACCGACGCCCGCTACGACGCTGAGGACATGCGGAGGACGGCGGAGATCGTCCGCGAACAGTCGGCCGCCCGGCCCGCCCTTCGACCCGCCCCGTTGCCCCCGCCGCCGTTCGGGGCCATTCCCGCCGCGGCCGGCCGGCCCGTTTCCATCGGCTCAGGAGATCAGCCATGACCGGTCTGCGGATCGTCGTCGTCACGAAGACCAACGAGGGTGGCGCCTGGATCGCCACCCAGGCGCGGACCCTGCAGGCACGTGGTCACGAGCCGGTGGTCATCCTGCCGGCAGGGCCCGGCCGGCTCACCGCACGCCTGGAGGAACTCGGCGTACGGACCGTGGCCTCCCCGTTCGACTTCCGGTTCCGCCCCACACCGGCAACCGTGGTCCGCCTGTGGCGACTTCGGCGGCTGCTTCGTGGACTCCGGCCCGACGTCGTGAACTACCACCTGTACGCCGCCGCGCTCGCCGTCCGGCTCGCCTCCCTGGGGCTCCGGTTCCGCCGGGTGCACACCGTGGTGGGGCCGCTCTTCCTGGAGTCGCCCGTCATCCGCGCGGTGGAGCGGGTGCTCTGCCGGCTGGACCATCTCGTCGTCTGCGGCACCGCCTACACCTCTCGGCGCTACGGGGAGCTCGGCCTGCCGGTCGAGCGCCGCCCCACGGTGACGGTGGGGATCGACATGTCTCACTACACACCGCCGGAGCGCCGGGAGAGCGAGCGAGCCAAGGCCCGAGCCGAACTCGGCCTGCCGCAGCAGGCGTTCGTGGTCATCATGGTCGCGTTCGTCTATCCGCCGCGCCGGTTGGACGGGGCCCGCCGCGGGATCAAGGGCCACGACGTGCTGTTCGAGGCGTGGCGGGTGTTCCGCACCCGGCGGCCGGACGCGCACCTGCTGCTGGTGGGCGGCGGCAACGGCCCGGGTGGCGTGGCATACCGGAACGAGCTGGTCCGTCGCTACGACGTCACCGCCGACTCGAGCGTGACGTGGCTGAATTCGGTCGAGGACGTACGGCCGGCCTACCGCGCGGCGAACCTCAGCGTCAGCCCGTCCCTGTCCGAGGGACACGGGGCTCCCGTGGAGGCCCATGCCATGTCGGTACCGAGCGTGGTGAGCGACGCCGGCGGGCTGCCGGAGACCGTGGACGGGCAGTCCGGCTGGGTGGTGCCACGCGGCGACGCGACCGCACTGGCGGAAGCGTTGGAGGCGGCGTACCGCGAGTACGCCACCGGGCGACTGGACGCCCACGGTGACCACGCCCGCCGGTACACCGAACGACACTTCGACCGCCAGCAGGCGGAACACCGGGTGGTCGATCTCGTCGAGGAGACCGTCGGGCGACGGCGAGCCACCGATCCGCGGCGGCTCTCACCCCTGGAGGCCGGCGAGTGAGGGTCGTGGTCACCACGGAGAGCAGATTCATCCGCACGCCGGACGGCGGGGTGTGGACGCCCACGCCACCCGACCACCGGTTCTGGCAGCGTTACCTCAGCGTGTTCGACCAGGTCCGGGTCGTCGCCCGGGTGCAGGACCAGCACGAGGTGCCGGCCGGCCTGCTGCGCGTGGACGGCGAGGCCGTGGAGGTCCACGCCGTGCCCCACTACGTCGGTCCGTGGCAGTACCTGCGCCGCAGTCGGCACGTACGACGCGCGGTCGAGGCCTCGGCCGGCCCGGACGACGCCGTGATCCTCCGGGTTCCGTCCGTCCTCGGTTCGGCACTGCGCTCGGCGCGGGTCCGGCACGGCCTGCCGTTCGCGTTGGAGGTGGTGGGCGATCCGTGGGACGTCTTCGCCGAGGGTGTGGTCCAGCATCCGCTCAGGCCACTGTTGCGCCGGCGGATCACCGAGAGGCTGCGGCAGGAGTGCCGGACCGCGGCCGCGGTGTCGTACGTGACGGAGGAACACCTTCAGACCCGCTATCCGACCGCACCGGGAGTGCCGGTCGCCGCGGTGTCCAGCGTCGATCTGCCGGATGATGCCTTCGTCACGCGACCTCGTCAGGTGGTCAGGGCGGCCGGCGTGGCACCCACCGTGGTCACGGTGGGCACCCTCGAGCAGATGTACAAGGGGGTCGACACCCTCATCGAGGCGGTGGCACTGCTCGGCGACGACGGAGTGCACGTTCGGCTCGTTCATGTCGGACAGGGCCGGTACCGGAGTCGACTGGAGCGCCTGGCGAGGGAGCGGGGCGTCGCCGACCGGGTCACCTTCGCGGGTTGGGTCGGCCCGGGCGAGCCGCTGCGGGAGCGACTCGACCGCGCGGACCTGTTCGTGATGCCGTCGCGGACCGAAGGGCTGCCACGCGCCCTGATCGAGGCCATGGCACGCGGGCTGCCGGCCGTCGGTACGCGGGTCGGGGGGATTCCGGAGCTGTTGACCGCGGACGACACGGTGGCCCCGGACGATCCTTCCGCCATGGCCACCGCCATCGCGCGAATGCTCGACGAACCCGCTCGGATGAGCGCCGCCTCGGCGCGGAACCTGACCCGGGCGCGACAGTTCTCACGGGAGACGCTCATCCCTCGACGTACCGCCTTCTACCAGTCGGTGAAGGACGCCATGGGTGAGCAGCGTCCGAACGCGACCGGGCCGCTGTCGGAGCGACCGGTCGACGCGGCGAGCCGCACCGGCCGGTGAGGGCGCGGCGGGCGACCGCCACTTTCCGCACCTGCCCTCGTTACTCCTCCGTCAACTCACCGGCCCGCACGAGGCGCCGCTGTCCCGGTTCTTCCACAAAACCGCCGCAGACCCGGTCGTGACAGACCGGGATCAGCGGCCTGGCAACGAGGAGTACGACGATGCCGAGAGCGACTCCGACGGATCCTGTCGCGCGCCCCGACCGGGGTGACACCGAGCGCCGGCAGCCCGGGACCCGCCGATGAGCACACCGGCCGGCCTCGTCGTCCCCACGGGTCCCGGAGTGCCGGGCAGGGCGGGCGACGGGCGGAAGCGGGCCTGGGACCTCCTCTGGGCGGGTGCGCTCACGTCAGCGCTCACCGTGGCGCTCGTCGTCTGCGTGCCGTCCCTGCGCCATTGGCTCATGGCGCCGGTGACGGTGAGCGGCACCATCATCGGGGCCGAGGCCGTCCGCTGGTTCCGTCGCGATGTCGACGTCCTCGAACCGCGGGCCTGCGCGGGCTTGTTCGGCTTCCACTTCTTCTACGTGGCGCCGGTGCTCACGGTCGCTACGCGGATCTGGGCGCCGAGCTACTACAACCCTCCCGACTGGCCGGACGCCATCGGCGCACTGTCGGTGCTGAATGTCGTCGGGCTCTGCATCTATCGCCTGGTGGTAGCCGCACCGCCGTGGCCGCGTCGGCGCGACCGCCCGGCCCGGGCTCTCAATTTCCGGGCGTTCTACGGGCTCGGAGCCGCGGCGGCGGCCGTCAGCCTGGCCCTCTTCTTCGGCTACCAGGTCCGTTCGTTCGGTGGCCTCCCGGGGTTCGTGGCCGCCATGACGAACCGGGCGGATCCGCCGGACCTGAGCGAACTTGGCCCCGTCGTCCTGATCAGTCAGGCGTTTCCGGTGCTGATCTTCACCGTGCTGCTGGTGCGGTGGCGCGACACGCTCGCCCGGAGCCCGGTGCGGTTGACCCTGCTCCTGGCCGCTCTGGTGGTCGTGCAGTTCTTCGTGGCCGGCCTCGGTGGCCTCCGGAGCAACACGTTGTGGCCCTGCGTGCTGGGCCTGGTGATGATCCATCTCGTCGTGCGGCGCCTGACCCGACGTGCGCTGCTGGTGCCCGCGGTACTCGTGCTCGTCTTCCTCTACATGGCCGCATTCTTCAAGGAGGGCGGCGTCGACAGCATCAACGAGATCCGGCAGACCGGTTCGGTCACCCAGGCCGAGTCGGAGACCGGACGGAACCTGTCCGTGATGCTGGCCGGCGACCTGGGCCGCACAGATGTCCAGGCGCTCATTCTGCATCGTCTCCTGTCCGGTCAGATGGAGCCCGAGTACGGCAAGACCTACGCCGCGCCGTTCCGGCTCTGGCTACCGAACTCCATCGCCCCGCTCGACTTCGAGACCAAGCGTGACGTTGGCGCTCGGTGGCTCTACAACCCGCTGTACGGACGGGGAGAGCGGATCTCCAGCAAGATCTACGGAATGACCGGCGAGGGGATGATGAATCTCGGGCTGCTCGGCGGCGTGCTCTCGTTCGCCGTGTACGGCCTGGTCATACGGCTCATCGGACGCCTCTATCGGGGAGCGCGAACAGGTCAGGCCCTGGCCCCCCAGCTCTGGGCCGCGATGGTGTGGCCGATGACGATCCTGGCCCTGAGCGCCGATCTCGGCAATTTGATCGACTTCAACATGGGCTTCACCGTGCTGGTCGTGCTGCTGGTCCTCCTCAGCAGTCGACGACTCGGCGGCAGGCGTCACGCCCCGGGCCTGCTCGGGGCCGATCCGCACCGGCCGCCCTGGGCACAGCCGGCCGGCCCGGCAGAGCGGATGCCGACGGCCCTACGCGAGCGGCGCAACATCCACGTCTGAGGATTGGTGGCAGATGAACCACGCAAGGGTGGGGCGCGAGCCCGGGCAGCGCAGGACCGACCAGCGGGGCGGCGCGGCCGGAAAGACCGTCACGACGCCATCGCCTGCTCGGTACCGGGTGGTGCAGATCTTCGGCGTCCTCGACGTCGGCGGGGCGGAACTCCGGGCGATCGAACTGCTGCCAGAGTTGACCCGGGCCGGCGCGGACATCCATTTCGTCACGCTCACCGGACGTCGAGGGACCCTGGCGCCCACGGTCGAGGGTCTGGGCGCCGAGGTGCACCCGATGCCCGTCGACATCCGGTTTCCGGTGCGCTTCGTCCGATTCCTCACTCGGTTGCGGCCACGTGTCGTGCACTCCAACGTCGCGACGTTCTCCGGGGCGCTGCTCCTGCTCGCCGCGGTGGCCCGGGTACCGGTGCGGATCGCGCACTTCCAGAGCGACGGCGACGAGCACGGGAGCAGCCTGCGACGCCGGGTCCAACGGTGGCTGATGCGCAAGCTCATCCACTTCTGCGCCACCGACATCGTCGGTGTGGCGCCGAATGCTCTCCGCCACGGCTACCGGGCCGACTACCCGGCCGATCGGCGGTGCCGGGTCCTTCCCAACGGCTTGAATCTCGATCGGCTCACCGGAGCGTCCGGCTACGACCTCCGCCAGGCGATCGACGCCGCCCCGGGTGACGTGGTCTGCCTGCACGTCGGCCGTCCCTCGCCGGCGAAACGCCGGTGGCTCGTCCCACCGATCGTGGCGGAGGCGCTGGCATGCGGTGTCGCCGTCCGGGGGGTGCTGGTGGGGGCCCGGGACGACGACGACGATCGGCGTGTGCTCGACGAGGCACGTGCCCTCGGTGTGGCGGAGCGCCTCCATCTGCTCGGTCCCCGAGACGACGTGGGAGCGCTGATGCGCCAGGCGGATCTGCTGCTGCTCCCGTCCGATCGGGAGGGTCTACCCAGCGTGGTGCTGGAGGCGCTGGCGGTCGGCACCCCCGTCGTCGGCTCCGACCTGCCGGGCGTCTGCTTCATTGCCGGTGAGCTGCCCGGAGTGGTCACCGTGCCCCGCGACGCCGCACCGTCGGAGTGGGCCACGGCGATCGCCGACCTGGTCAGCCGGGAGGGCGGAACGGGCGACCGCGCGGCGGCCGAGGAGAGGTTCCGGGCGAGCGTCTTCTCGTTGCGGGCCGCCGCCGCGGAGCACCTACGGCTGTACCGGGCGCTCCCGACGTCGCCGGCCGTCGACCACCATGACGACCCGGCTTCCCTCTCCCCTTCGCACTGAGGCCTGCCGAGCCGGTCTCGCAGCGCCAGATTCGGCGCATGGACGGCGCCCGGCGCCCCGTCCCCGGCCGTAGCTGTCAGGTGGGCGGCGTGCCGTGGACCGGTTCCATGCACAGGCGGACGTGGCGCCGGAGGACGTTGCTCACTGGACGGTCACGACGTCGTCCGGGGAACCGGCGAGGTCGCTGTCACCGCGACCCCGCCGGAGTCTGCGGCTTCGGCCGCCGCACCTCGGTAGCGGCGGATCGTCCGTCGGTAGCCGTACCACACGGCGGGTCCCACGGTCAGGGCGTACGCGGCGCAGCCGACGAACGGCACCGCGTTCAGGCCGTATCTGGTCGCGGCGAACCACTTGGCCGGGACGGAGGTCCCGAGGAACAGGATCTGCCCGACCAACTGAGGCCTCACCACACCGGCGGCGTTCTGCACCATGGCCATCACCGAGAACATCCCGACCAGGACGAAGTAGAGTCCGAGCCCCGCCAGCAACCATCGGCTGCCGCCCCCCAGCGGCATCGGCAGCCAGACGGAGAAGATCCAGTCCCCGACCAGCGCGAGGACCGCCGTCGGCACCGCGGTGGCGAGCAGCGCCAAGGTGACCATCCGCCGGACCGTCTGGTGGACCCAGGTCAGGTCACCCCGGGCGAGCGCGTCGCCGTTCGCCGGCCAGAGCGGCACGTTGATCATGGATACCAGCATCCCCACCAGGGACACCATCTTCGCCGGCAACGCGTACGCGGTGACGCTCTGCGGCCCCAGGGCGTGCGCGATGATCAGGTTGTCCGCGTTGTACGACACCGCGTACAGCACGAACACCACGAAGAACCCACCGCTCAACCGGATCAGGACGGTGCTCAGTCGACGATCGATCGCGGCAAGTCGCGGGCGAAGTTCGGGCATCCGCCGGCGGAAGATCCAGATACTGACCGCGAGGTTGGTCAGGAGCGGGCCCAGGGCCGTCGCGGTGACCACCGCGAGGGGAGCGTACGGGCCACGGGCGGCGAGCAGCACGACCGGGACCGTCGCCAACGTTCCCGCCGCCTGCCAGATGGCGCAGCTGGCGACCTGCTGGTAGGCGTACTGGACCCGGACGATCAGGGCCAACGGGATGTTGAGCAGGAACGCGGTCAGACAGATCATGACCACGGCCGTGGTCTCCCGGGAACCAACCGCCCCGGTGACGTTGAAGACCGCAGTCCAGGGGACGAGGCCGGAGCCTAGCCAGAGCAGGCCGCACAGCCCGACCGCCACCGAGCTCAACAGGGCGTAGGCGGTGGAGATATAGCTGCGGGCCTGCGCGGCGTCGCCGTTCGAGTAGCAGGGTGCCAGTTTGGTCATCAGGCCCGCACCGAGCCCGAGATCAGCGAAGGTGACCATGCCGGTGAGAGCGAGCACCGACATCCACAACCCGTACCGGTCAGGTCCGAGGGTGGCCAGGGACACCGGTATGAGCAGGAGTGGTGCCACCAGGGCCGCCCCGCGGGCGAGCACCGTCGTGACGAGCCCTCCGACGAGCCGACGGCTGCGCGACGAACCAGGATCGGCCCCGGACGCCTGTTGTCGCTTCGTCGAGGACGGCCGACGGTGGGACCCTACCGGCGAGCGGGGCGTGACTGTCATGGTCAGCGGGCGGCGAGCAGGCGGGCCGACATCCAGTCCACGGTCGCCTGGAGGCCGGCGCGCAGGGGGTACTTGCGCGCGGTGGGGAAGAGCTCCCGGAGTCGCGAACAGTCGGCCTGCGAGTCGCGGACGTCACCGGGCCGGGGCGGCTGGAACTCGACCTCCAGCCGGCGGCCGAGAACCGTCTCGAGCTCGGCGATGAGCTGAAGCAGGGAGACGCGCTCGCCGAATGCCAGATTCACCACGTCGGGAGCGCTGACCCGGTTGAGGACGGCGTCGGTGATGATCGAGGTGACACTGTTGACGAAGGTGAAGTCACGGGTCTGGAGTCCGTCGCCGTGGACCTGCAACTCCCGGCCGTGCAGCGCCGCCGAGACGAAGCGTGGCACGACCGCGGCGTACGCGTGGTCGGATGCCTGGCGCGGTCCGTAGACGTTGAAGAACCTCAACGGCAACACCGAGAGCCCGTAACACGCGCCGTACGCGACGGCGTAGGACTCCGTCGCGAGCTTGGAGACCGCGTAGGGGCTCATCGGGACGGGACGCAGCGATTCGACACGGGGCAGAACCGGGTTGCTGCCGTACACCGACGAGGAGGAGGCAAGGACGATCTGCGGGACCCGGTGCCGCCGGACCGCCTCCAGCACGGTGAGGGTACCGGTGGCGTTGGCATGGTGGCTGCGCAGCGGGTCGTCGATCGACCTCGGCACCGACCCGAGCGCCGCCAGATGGACCACGGCCGCCGATCCGGGTACAGCCTCGTCCAACACGTCCGGATCGAGGATCGAGCCGATGTGCAACGACAACGGCAGATCCGGCACGTTGTCCATGGACCCGGTGGACAGGTCGTCCACCACCGCGATCTCGCTCACGCCCGGCGTCTCGGCCAACTGCCGTACCAGGTTGGAACCGATGAAGCCGGCTCCCCCGGTCACCACGACCTTCATGACTGACTCCTCGTCTCCTTGCGGTTTCCGGGCGGGGTCTGGCACTGGGGCGACAGGCTTGGGCCTTCCGGTAGCACGGCGAGCGCACCGTTGACGCCTCCGAAGCCGACGACCACGCGACACACGTTCACTTCTTCGGCAACGAGACCTCAGCCGTGCCGTCGACGTCTCGGTAGAGGGCCTTCACCGTGTCGTTCAGGTCGTACGACGGAGCCCAGCCGAGTTCCGACCCGGCGAGCGAGACGTCCGCGCAACTCCACGGCATCCTCACGGTCCGGGCCGACGGCCCACCGGCGCCGGCCTCCGTGAGTGTGCCGGAGAACCCGGCCACCGCAGCGAGCGCCCGCACGGCCTCCCGGACCTGCACGGCGTTCCCGCTCCCGATGTTCAGCACCGGCACGGTCAGCAACGGGCGCCGCACGGCGGCGCGGACCGCGAGCGCCACGTCGCGCACGTCGACCAGGTCGCGATACGCGCTGAGCGGATCGACCACGACGGTGTCCAGGCCCCGCATCAGCGCGGTCGCGATCAGCCGGGCGGCGCGACCCAGCAGGCTCGCCCCGGACAGACCGGGCCCCACGGCGTTGAAGACCCGCAGCACCACTCCGTCCAACCGGCCGGACCTGACCGCCAACTCCACCAGTCCGGTGGCGGTCAGGTGACTCAGGCCGTATCCGTCCACCGGATCGACCGGGTCGGTCTCCCGAACCGGATGTCCGGCCGGCGTCGGCCCGTACTCGGCGGCCGAGCCGATGCGCACCAGCCGGGCTCGGGGCGCCGCCAGCCCGATCGCCTCGATCAGCTTGGCCGTCACCAGGGTGTGCGCCTGGACCATCTCGTGGTCGGTGCCACCGACCCGTCCGGTGCAGTTGACCACGGCCGTGGGCCTGGCCGTCCGGATCAGGTCGGCCAGCTGCGGCAGGGTCACCTTGACAAGATCGCAGTCCGACCGGGGCGGGCGGATCAGCGTCGCCTCCGGGGCCAGGGTCCCGCTCACATGGCGGCCAAGAAAGCCCGAGGCACCGAAGATTAGGACTCTGCTCATGCCGGGGCGCCAATGGTCACGGCCCGCTGAGGCGGCCCGAGGCGGTCGCCGGTCGGCGCAGCGATCCCCGGCGCCGCCGGCGGCTCCGGCGGTGTGATGGCGCACGGCCGCGGGCGGGCAGCGACGCCACGCACCATGACCACCACGTGCATGGTGCCTCCTCTTACGGATCGGGCTGCGACGCAACGCCGGCCGTTTCCCGGCCGGTGCCATGGCTAACGGAAGAAAGCCGACTAAGTTGCGCAAAGCTTCGGATGCCCGGTCGTCCTCCCGACCGGCACGGCCACCGGCGTCGTCCCGTCGGGTGCCTCCGCGGCCGGCACCGTGACCCCACTCCGGCAGCCGCCCCGGCCAGGGCGGCTCCTCAGCTTCCGGTATGCCCGACGGCCCGCCCGCCGCTGTGGTGAGCTGTACCGATGGCGGGCTATGTGTTCGGGCTGGTGCTGCACCCCACCCGGGACGTCTCCGAGGTGGTGGGGACGATCGCGCGCTGGGCGGCGCAGCACGGCAAGACCCTGGCCGTCCGCTGCGAGGACCGGCACCGCGTGCCGACCTCGGTGGAGGCGGTGCCCGCCTGCGACCTGGCCGACCACTGCGACGCGCTGATCAGCATCGGCGGCGACGGCACCATGCTGGGCGCGCTGCGGATGGCCGTCCGCGACCCGAAGCCGGTGCTCGGGGTGCACCTGGGACGGGTGGGCTTCCTGGTCGAGGTGGAGCCGCCGGACCTGCCCCGGGCGCTGGAACGGCTGGTCGCGCGCGACTTCACCATCGAGTCGCACGCCTGCCTGGCCTGCGACGTGTGCGGCGACGACGTGGTGGCGTTCAACGACATCGCGCTGGTCCGCCAGCCCGGCGCCGGTTTCGTCACGGCCACCCTGGCGGTGGACGGCCAGCGGTACGGCTACTACCGGTGCGACGCGCTGGTGGTGAGCACGCCGACCGGCTCGACCGCGTACAGCTACGCCGCCGGCGGGCCGTTGATCTCGCCGGCGACGGAGGCGCTGGTGGTGACGCCGTCGGCCCCGATGGCGGGGATCTCCCGCTCGGTGCTGCTGTCGCCGCACGAGAGCGTGCACCTGGAGCTGCGCCCGGACTCGGCGCCGGTGGCGGTGGAGATGGACGGGCTGCTGATCCGCGAGGCGGCGACCGAGGGTTCGGTGCACGTCCGGTACGTCCCGGACGCCGGTCGGGTGGTCCGCCTCGACCCACGCCGCTACCAGGAGCGCAATCAGCTCAAACTGAGCCTGCTTGACCTGCCGCTGCTGCCCGACCAGCTCCGCGAGCTGCTGCCGGACGGGTTGCGGGAGCAGCTCAACCGCCGGGAGCTGCCCCCGCCCCGGTGACGTCTCAGGCGCCGAGCACGCCGTCGACCAGCGACTTGGCCTCCTCCTGGATCCGGGCCAGGTGCTCCGGGCCCTGGAACGACTCGGCGTAGATCTTGTAGACGTCCTCGGTGCCCGACGGTCGGGCGGCGAACCAGCCCGACTCGGTGGTCACCTTCAGGCCGCCGATCGCGGCGCCGTTGCCGGGCGCGGTGGTGAGGACGGCGGTGATCGGCTCGCCGGCCAGTTCGGTGGCGGTGACCTGCTCCGGCGAGAGCTTGGCCAGGACGGCCTTCTCCTCGCGGCCCGCCGGGGCGTCGATCCGGGCGTACGCGGGGGCGCCGAAGCGGTCGGCCAGGTCGGCCCAGTGCTCGCTCGGGGTCCGCCCGGTGGTGGCGATGATCTCGGCGGCGAGCAGGCAGAGCAGGATGCCGTCCTTGTCGGTGGTCCAGGTGCTGCCGTCGCGGCGCAGGAAGGACGCGCCGGCGCTCTCCTCGCCGCCGAAGCCGACCGCGCCGTCGAGCAGCCCGGGCACGAACCACTTGAAGCCGACCGGCACCTCCAGCAGCGGCCGGCCCAGGTCGGCCGCGACCCGGTCGATCATCGAGGAGGAGACCAGCGTCTTGCCCACCGCCGCGGCCGGGCCCCACTGCTCGCGGGTACGGAACAGGTGGCCGATCGCCACCGCCAGGTAGTGGTTGGGGTTCATCAGCCCGCCGTCCGGGGTGACGATGCCGTGCCGGTCGGCGTCGGCGTCGTTGCCGGTGGAGACCGCGAACCGGTCGCGGGCGGCGATCAGCGAGGCCATCGCGTTCGGCGACGAGCAGTCCATCCGGATCTTGCCGTCGCCGTCCAGCGTCATGAACCGCCAGGTGGGGTCCACGGTCGGGTTGATCACGGTGAGGTCGAGGCGGTGCCGCTCGGCGATCTCCCCCCAGTACGCGACGCTCGCCCCGCCCATCGGGTCGGCGCCGATGCGCACCCCCGCGTCCCGGATCGCGTCGATGTCCAGCGCGGCGGGCAGGTCGTCGACGTAGCGGGCGAGGAAGTCGTACTCCCCGGTGGTGTCGGCGGCGCGGGCCCGCGCGTACGGGATGCGCTTCACCTCCTTGAGCCCGGCGGCGAGGATGGCGTTCGCGCGGTCCTGGATCCACTTCGTGACGTCGGTGTCGGCGGGGCCGCCGTTGGTGGGGTTGTACTTGAAGCCGCCGTCGGACGGCGGGTTGTGCGACGGGGTGATGACGATGCCGTCGGCGAGCGCCGAGGTGCGGCCCCGGTTGTGGGTGAGGATGGCGTGCGACAGGGCCGGGGTGGGCGTGTAGCCGTCCCGGCTGTCGCGCAGCACGGTGACCTCGTTGGCGGCGAGCACCTCCAGCGCGTCGGCCTCGGCGGGCGCGGAGAGCGCGTGGGTGTCGCGGGCGAGGAACAGCGGGCCGGTCAGGCCCTGCTCCCGGCGGTAGTCGCAGAGCGCCTGGGTCACGGCGAGGATGTGGTCGGAGTTGAACGCGTTGCGCAGGCTGGACCCGCGGTGCCCGGACGTGCCGAAGGAGACCTGCTGCGCCGGGTCGCTCGGGTCGGGGTGCTCGGCGTAGTAGGCGGTGACCAGCCGGGGCACGTCGACCAGGTCGGCGGGCTCGGCGGGCTGGCCGGCACGGGGGTGGGGCACGACGGGATCCTCCTCGGGGACCGGTGGGACGGGTCAGGGCTCGACGCGCTGACCCTTGCCGATGACGACGATGCCGTTGTCGGACACGGTGTAGCGCTGGCGGTCCTTCTCCAGGTCGACGCCGATCTCGGCGCCTTCCGGAACGTAGACGTTCTTGTCCAGGATCGCGCGGCGGACGACCGCGTGCCGGCCGATCTCGACACCCTCCATCAGGACGGCGCCGTCCACGTGCGCCCAGGAGTGGACCTTCACCTTCGGCGACACGATCGAGTTCTCCACCAGCGAGCCGGAGATCACCGAGCCGGGCGAGACCATCGAGCTGACCGCCCGGCCGACCCGCTCGCCCCAGGCGTGCACGAACTTGGCCGGCGGGTACGGCGGCTGCTCGGTGTAGATCGGCCACTCGAAGTTGTAGAGGTTGAACACCGGGTGCACGTTGATCAGGTCCATGTGCGCGTCGTAGAACGAGTCGAGCGTCCCCACGTCGCGCCAGTAGCCGCGGTCCCGGTCGGTGCTGCCCGGCACCTCGTTGTCCTTGAAGTCGTAGACGTTGGCCTCGCCCCGCTCGACCAGCATCGGGATGATGCTGCCGCCCATGTCGTGCTTGCTGGTCTTGTCCTCCGCGTCGCGTTCGACGGCCTCGCAGAGCGCCCGGGTGGAGAAGACGTAGTTGCCCATCGAGGCGTAGATCTGGTCCGGCGCGTCGGGCAGCCCGACCGCGTCGGTGGGCTTCTCGCGGAACGCCCGGATCCGCCGGCCGTCCTCGCCGACCTCGATCACGCCGAACTGGTCGGCCATCGACAGCGGCTGGCGGATGCCGGCCACGGTCACCCCGGCGCCGGAGGCGATGTGGTCCTCCACCATCTGCCGGGGGTCCATCCGGTAGATGTGGTCGGCGCCGAAGACGATCACGTGGTCGGGCTGCTCGTCGTTGATCAGGTTGAAGCTCTGGTAGATGGCGTCGGCCGAGCCGGCGAACCACCACGGGCCGCGCCGCTGCTGGGCGGGCACCGGGGTGACGTAGTTGCCGAGCAGCGTCGACATCCGCCAGGTCTTGGTGATGTGACGGTCCAGCGAGTGGGACTTGTACTGGGTCAGCACGACGATCTTGAGAAAGCCGGCGTTCGCCAGGTTGGAGAGGACGAAGTCGACCATGCGGTACATCCCGCCGAAGGGGACGGCCGGCTTCGCCCGGTCGGTGGTCAGGGGCATCAGGCGCTTGCCCTCCCCGCCGGCCAGGACGATCGCGAGCACCTTGGCAGCCATGCTCAGACGCTATCCACCCCGCCGCGACTTCACCACTCGGACGGCACACTTACGCACCGGGTGCGATCCGGCGCTCTGCACTAGGGTGCGGGCATGGCACCGATGCGCGTCGACCTGCTCACCCGCGAGTACCCGCCGGAGGTGTACGGCGGGGCCGGGGTGCACGTGGAATACCTGGCCCGCGAGCTGCGCCGACTCGCCGACGTGCGGGTGCACTGCTTCGGCGCGCCGCGGGACGAGGCGGGCGTCACCGCGTACGCCGAGCCGGCCGCGCTGGCCGGCGCGAACGCGGCGCTGCGCGTCATGGGTGTCGACCTGGAGATGGCCGCCGGGGCCGCCGGCACCGACGTGGTGCACAGCCACACCTGGTACGCCAACCTGGCCGGACACACCGCCAAGCTGCTGCACGGGGTGCCGCACGTGGTGACCGCGCACAGCCTGGAGCCGCTGCGCCCGTGGAAGGCCGAGCAGCTCGGCGGCGGGTACGCGCTGTCGTCCTGGTGCGAGCGGACCGCGTTCGAGGCCGCCGACGCGATCGTCGCGGTGAGTGAGGGGATGCGGCGCGACGTGCTCACCGCCTACCCGGCGGTGAACCCGGACCGGGTGCGGGTGGTCTACAACGGCATCGACACCGCGCAGTACGCCCCGGACCACGGCACGGACGTGCTCGACCGGCTCGGCATCGACCCGGGGCGGCCCAGCGTGGTCTACGTCGGGCGGATCACCCGGCAGAAAGGCCTGCCGTACCTGCTGCGGGCGGCCCGGGAGCTGCCCGCCGACACGCAGCTGGTGCTGCTGGCCGGCGCGCCGGACACGCCGGAGATCGGCGCCGAGGTCGAGGAGCTGGCCGCCGAGCTGCGGGCGACGCGCTCGGGGGTGGTCTGGGTGGCGGCCATGCTGCCCAAGCACGAGGTGATCCAGGTGCTCACCCACGCCACGATCTTCGTCTGCCCGTCCGTCTACGAGCCGATGGGCATCGTCAACCTGGAGGCGATGGCCTGCGAGACGGCAGTGGTGGCCACCGCCACCGGCGGCATCCCGGAGGTGGTCGCGGACGGCGAGACCGGGCTGCTGGTGCCGATCGAGCAGGCCGGCGACGGCTCCGGCACCCCGCTGGACCCGGAGCGCTTCGTGGCCGACCTGGCGGCGCGGATGAACGAGCTGCTGGCCGACCCGGACCGGATCGCGGCGTTCGGCGCGGCGGGGCGGCGGCGGGCGGTCGAGCACTTCTCCTGGGACGCGGTCGCCCGGCAGACCCTGGAGGTGTACCGCTCGGTGGGGGCGTAAGGAAGGGCCCCTTCTTAACGCCTGCGGTAGAGGAAGGGCCCCTTCTTAACAGCCCGCCAGCGGCACGCCGCAGACGTCGCCCGGTCGCGGCCCGCGGCGGATACAGTCGCCGGATGCCGGATGCGATCTTCGCCCATCCTCGGCTCGCGTCGGTCTACGACGCGTTCGACGGCGACCGGGACGACCTGGACGCGTACCTCGCGATCGCCGACGAGCTGGACGCCCGCGTGGTGCTCGACCTGGGGTGCGGCACCGGGAACCTGGCCCTCCTGCTCGCCCGGCACGGCCGTACCGTCGTGGGCGTCGACCCGGCCGAGGCGTCGCTGGACGTCGCGCGGGCGAAGGACGGCGCGGACCGGGTCCGCTGGATCCACGGCGACGCCACCACGCTGCCGCCGCTGCGCGCCGACCTGGCCACGATGACCGGGAACGTGGCGCAGGTCTTCCGCACCGACGACGACTGGGAGCGGACCCTGCGGGGCGTGCACGCCGCGCTGCGCCCCGGCGGTCACCTCGTGTTCGAGACCCGCCGCCCGGGGCGCCGCGCCTGGGAGGAGTGGGCGGACACCGCGCCCGTCACCCGGGACGTGCCGGGCGTCGGGCCGGTGGAACAGCGTCTCGAGGTCACCGCGGTCGACCTGCCGCTGGTGTCCTTCCGGTGCACGTACCGGTTTCTCACCGACGGCGTGACCCTCACGTCGGAATCCACGCTGCGGTTCCGCGACCGCGACGAGGTCGAGGCGAGCCTGGCCGCCGCAGGCTACCGGGTGCTCGACGTACGGGACGCGTCCGACCGCCCCGGCCGGGAGTTCGTCTTCGTCGCGCGCCGCGCGGAACAGCCGCGTGGATCAGCCGCGCGATGAGGTGCATCGCGGGTGCAGCCGAGCGCGAGAGGATCTCGCGCAGTAGGTTGAGCGGGTGACTGGACGGTTCCCGATCGAAGACGTCTCCCCCGTCGTCTCCTGCGGTCGCTACCCGGCCAAGGCGGTGGTCGGTGAGCTGGTGCCGGTGTCGGCCCGGGCCTACCGCGAGGGCCACGACGCGCTGGGCTGCAACGTGGTGTGGCGCGGCCCGGACGGCGCGGCCCGCCCGTTCACCCGGATGCGGCCCGGCGAGCCGGGCCAGGACCGGTGGCACGCCACCATCCGCCCGGACGCTGTGGGCGAGTGGCGGTTCACCGTGGAGGCGTTTCAGGATCCCTACCTGACCTGGCAGAACGCGGTCACCAAGAAGCTGGCCGCCGGCCAGGGCGCGGCCGAGCTGGCCAACGACCTGGCCGAGGGCGTACGCGTGCTCACCGCCGCGCTCGACCTGGTGCCGAAGGCCGACCGGGACCGCGTACGCGAAGCCGTGACGACGCTGCGTGACGAAGACCTGGAGCTGCCGCGGCGGGTGAGCCCGGCGCTCGACCTGGCCGACCTGCTCTGGGAGCACCCGGTCCGCGAGCTGGTCACCACCGGCGACGAGCGCACGCTCTGGGTGGACCGGCCGCGGGCGCTCTTCTCCGCCTGGTACGAGTTCTTCCCCCGCTCGGAGGGCGCGATCCCGGCCACCGTCGACGCGCCCGCCCGCTCCGGCACGTTCGCCACCGCCGTCGACCGCCTGCCCGGCGTCGCGGCGATGGGCTTCGACGTGCTCTACCTGCCGCCGATCCACCCGATCGGCCGGGTCAACCGCAAGGGCCGCAACAACGCGCTCACCGCCGGGCCGGACGACGTCGGCTCGCCGTGGGCGATCGGCGCGGCCGAGGGCGGCCACGACGCCATCCACCCCGACCTGGGTACGCCGGCGGACTTCCGCGCCTTCGTCGCGGCCGCCGCCGAGCAGGGCCTGGAGGTGGCGATGGACCTGGCGTTGCAGTGCGCGCCGGACCACCCGTGGGTCACCGAGCACCCGGAGTGGTTCACCACCCGGGCCGACGGCAGCATCGCCTACGCGGAGAACCCGCCGAAGAAATACCAGGACATCTATCCGCTGAACTTCGACAACGACCCCGAGGGCATCCGGGCCGCGGTGCTGCGGGTGGTGCTGCACTGGGTCGGCGAGGGCGTGAAGATCTTCCGGGTCGACAACCCGCACACCAAGCCGTTCGACTTCTGGCACTGGCTCATCGCCGAGGTCAAGAGCGTCGACCCGGACGTGCTGTTCCTCGCCGAGGCGTTCACCCGGCCGGCGATCATGCACGGGCTCGGCAAGATCGGCTTCACCCAGTCGTACACCTACTTCACCTGGCGCACGACGGCGGCCGAGATGCGGGAGTACTGCGAGGAGCTGGTCGCCTCCGCCGACTGGATGCGCCCGAACTTCTGGCCCAACACGCCGGACATCCTGCACTCGTCGTTGCAGCACGGCGGCCCGCCGATGTTCAAGATCCGGGCGGTGCTGGCCGCGCTGCTCTCCCCCTCCTGGGGCATGTACGCCGGGTTCGAGCTGTTCGAGCACGTCGCCCGCCCCGGCGCCGAGGAGTACCTGGACAACGAGAAGTACGAGCTGCGGCCCCGGGACTGGGACGGCGCGCTGGCGCAGGGGCGGTCGCTGGCGCCGTTCATCAGCACGCTCAACCGGGTCCGCCGGGACAACCCCGCCCTGCACCAGCTGCGCAACCTGCGCTTCCACGACATCGACAACCCGGCGCTGCTGTGCTGGTCCAAGCACGACCCGGAGAGCGGCAACACGGTGATCGTGGTCTGCTCGTTCGACTCCCGCACCGTGCAGTGGGGCAACACCACGCTCGACATGCCGGCGCTCGGCTTCGACTGGCACGAGCGGTTCACCGTGCACGACGAGCTGACCGGCACCGGGTACGACTGGGGGCAGCGCAACGCGGTGCGCCTCGACCCGTACCTGCAACCGGCGCACGTGCTCACCGTGCGCCGCCCGGCGCCACCGGCCGCCGCCGAGCCGGAGCACCCGGCCGCGCCGGACCTGACCGTCGAAGACGTACCCGCCGACCTCTCCGGCGGCACCGCCCCGACCGCACCCGCCGACAAGGACGACGCACGATGGACCAGCTGATCGCCGGCGAGATACACGACCCGCACGCCGTGCTCGGCGCGCACCCGGCCGACGGGAACACCACGATCCGGACGCTGCGCCGGGGCGCGGGCGAGGTGACGGTGCTCGTCGACGGCGATCGGCACCCGACCAAGCGGGTGCACGACGTCGGCGTCTTCGAGGCGGTGCTGCCCGGCGAGGTGCTCGACTACCGGGTCGAGGTCGACGGCACCACGCACGACGACCCGTACCGGTATCCGCCCACGCTCGGCGAGCTGGACCTGCACCTGATCGGCGAGGGGCGGCACGAGCGGCTCTGGGCGGCGCTCGGCGCGCGGGTCTTCGACGAGGGCGTGGCGTTCACCGTCTGGGCGCCCAACGCCCGCGGCGTGCGGCTCGTCGGCGACGTCACCGGCTGGGGCGCGGACGACGGCTGGCCGATGCGCTCGCTCGGCTCCAGCGGCGTGTGGGAGATCTTCGTGCCCGGCATGCCGGCCGGCAGCCGGTACAAGTACCGGGTGCTCGGCGCCGACGGCCGGTGGCGGGACAAGGCCGACCCGATGGCCGCCCGCACCGAGGTGCCGCCGGCCACCGCGTCGGTGGTGCACGAGTCACGGTACGAGTGGAACGACGCCGACTGGCTGGAGCGGCGGGCGAGGCGGCAGCCGCACCAGGAGCCGATGAGCGTGTACGAGGTGCACCTGGGCTCCTGGCGCCCCGGCCTGAACTACCGGGAGCTGGCCGAGCAGCTCACCGCGTACGTGCTCGAGACGGGCTTCACCCACGTGGAGTTCCTGCCGGTGATGGAGCATCCGTTCGGCGGCTCGTGGGGCTACCAGGTCACCGGCTACTACGCGCCCACCGCCCGGTTCGGCGACCCGGACGACTTCCGCCACCTGGTCGACCGGCTGCACGCCGCCGGCATCGGGGTGATCCTCGACTGGGTGCCGGCGCACTTCCCCAAGGACGAGTGGGCCCTGGCCCGCTTCGACGGCACCCCGCTCTACGAGCACCCCGACCCGCGCCGCGGCGAACACCCCGACTGGGGTACGTACGTCTTCGACTTCGGTCGCAACGAGGTGCGCAACTTCCTGGTCGCCAACGCGCTCTACTGGCTCGACGAGTTCCACGTCGACGGGCTCCGGGTCGACGCGGTCGCCTCGATGCTCTACCTCGACTACTCCCGCGAGGAGGGGCAGTGGGCCCCGAACGTGCACGGGGGCCGGGAGAACCTGGAGGCCATCGCGTTCCTCCAGGAGGTCAACGCCACGGTCTACCGGCACCACCCGGGCGTGCTCATGATCGCCGAGGAGTCCACCGCCTGGCCCGGCGTCACCAGGCCGACCTCCGACGGCGGGCTCGGGTTCGGGTTCAAGTGGAACATGGGCTGGATGCACGACACCCTGCTCTACACCTCGAAGGACCCGATCTACCGGCAGCACCACCACCACCAGCTCACGTTCTCCCTGGCGTACGCCTGGAGCGAGAACTACGTGCTGCCGATCAGCCACGACGAGGTGGTGCACGGCAAGGGGTCGTTGACCGGCAAGATGCCCGGTGACACCTGGCAGCGGCTGGCGAACGTGCGGGCGCTGCTGGCGTACATGTGGGCGCACCCCGGCAAGCAGCTGCTCTTCATGGGCTGCGAGCTCGCCGACGACCGCGAGTGGAGCGAGGAGCGCGGCCTCGACTGGTACCTGCTGCACGACCCGGCGCGCGCCGGGGTGCAGCGGCTGGTCGCGGACCTGAACCGCGCCTACCGGGCCACGCCGGCGCTGTGGGCGCAGGACACCGACCCGGCCGGCTTCCGCTGGATCGCCGGGGACGACGTGGCCAACAACGCGGTCTCGTTCATCCGGATCGCCCCGGACGGCCAGACCCTGGTCTGCGTGGCCAACTTCTCCGCGCTGCCGCTGGAGGACTACCGGATCGGCCTGCCCGCCGGCGGGACGTGGACCGAGGCGCTCAACACCGACGCGCACCACTACGGCGGGTCCGGGGTGGGCAACCTGGGCGCGGTGCACGCGGAGAACGTGCCGTGGCACGGGATGCCGGCGTCGGCCGCGCTGCGGGTCCCGCCGTTGGGCGTGCTCTGGCTGACGCACGCACGATGAACTATTGAACCTGGCTGCCACCAAACTCCGGAACTACTCGGAACTAACTGGAGGAATCGCCCTTCGAGTATGCCAATTCTCGCATTGCCTCAAAGAGCGGGTCCCCATCTTCAGCCTCCATAGAGTTCAGAAATTCTTCGAGTTCATCGACTCTGCCTTCCTCAGCAAGCAGCCATGCCTTCACTTGCCAAGTTGCGTAATCCAATCCCAGTTCTTGGTCAACGAGATCGCGCAGGAAGCTGCGGTCGAGCAGACGAACGAACCCGCCAACCTCCCGGTCAAGCACCCGCGCGAGGGCTTCCAGGACAGCTTCGGCAGCCGGGCCAGGTCTCATCTCCCACCGCGACGATCCATTTGCGGGCTCGGGCCGAACTCTTGTCTTCCAGATACATTCCTCAACCTTGGGCGCTTCCGCTAGATTGAAGTACGATCTATCCCAACTCCATCTTGACCACAGCGTGAAACCAACGTTGATGAAGAACCTTGGCCTCTCAGGGATTGAACCGTCCGACGGCTGCAAATCGACAACGAGCCAATCTCCCAATGAGGAGCGAAGCCGAAACAGCCGCCCGTTCGCCTGAAACCCGTAAGGGACTAACACGGCCTCCATTTGAGCGCTCACAACTTCCATCAGCGATGAATTCCTCATGCATGACCCCCTCAGCACAAACCGCCAGACCAATCGGGAGAGCTCGAATTTGCGCTAGGCCCACGTTCGCGGCCGACCGTGGTCGACCACGAACGTGGGCCTGCAAGCACCACTGCTCTAACCTATCCCATCAGAAACAAACCAGAATGGTCGGGCAAACCATAACAGGGGGCCGCGGGACAGGCAGCGGTCTCGCCGGGACCGGCACTCTGCCAGGACCGCCCTTAGGTACTAGCGGCGACCAAGATCCCGAGCCCGAGCCACAGTTGCTGGTCGTCAGAATTCCACCACAAGGCTGGTAGGCAGGGGCAGTCGCTGGAGCCTCGGCCGGCGAAGGCTGACCCCACACCGAAGCCGGCTTTTTAGTGCGGTACACCGCGTAAACGATCGCACCGGGGCCGGGCCCGTTGGCCGCAATGACAACCTCACCCCTTACTGGAGCGAAGACCGTGTTGGTCATTGCAAATCCTGCCCGGACATTCTTAAACTCTCGCCGCTTCTTGAGTGCTGTCACATATCCTTGCACTTCAACAACGGCCTTCAACGGCCCGTCACCCTTTTCGTCCGTCCCGGCAAACTTGACCTCCCAGACATAGATAGTGCTCGTCCTGCGGTCAATATAGACGATATCCGCTTTCCCTGCATGACCACACTCACCACCATGCGACTTCGTCTTACACCCCCCGGGAATACTGTATTCCGTCTCAACGTCGTCCGGATCCCCGCCCATCTTTCGCACTTGTTCGCGAATCTGTTCGGCCGCCGCATCCCGAGCAGCGTTATGCCGATAGTTCTGCTGGGATTTGATCCAGTCATCATTTTTGTTCTTTTTCTTCTTTTCATATTCGATCTTGGCCCACTCTGCCGCACTATATTCCGGTGGCCGCAGGCCCGAAGGATCAGAATATGTAGCGGGATTGCCGTAGGCATAACCGTATGCATTAAAGGTTGCCGGCTCAGCCCACTCAACAAGGGGATCAACGGACACGAATTGTCCAATCGCCGGGTCCAAGGCGCGGGCCCCAACAATTGTCAAACCTGTGGGGGTCATCGGCTTATTTAGGAAGCCTCGGTTGTCCGGTGCCGTGACGGCAGCGCCCCGAGCAGCCCCGTACGGCGAGTACTGCCGCCAGGTCGGACTCTGTGCCGTGTTGTCCAGGTACAGCGACGGCGTGCCCTGGTGGTCGAAGACGGCGAACGTGTAAGCGCTGCTGCTGCCGGTCCGGACACAGCTACCGCCGCCCGGCAGCTCGTAGTAACGAGCACCGTCGACGGCGTTGGTGCCGGTGTTCAGGGTGAGCTGCTGCCCGGGCAGGTAGAGCGTGTTCTTGCCCGGCTCCTTCTGGAGCATCAGGTTGCCGTCAACGTCGTAGATGAAGGCGTTTGAGCCGCTCGTGCCACCAGTGACACCGCTGAGCTTGCCCGCGTCGTCCCAGGTGAGAGTCTGGTTCCCCTGGGCCGCGTTGCGGCCGGTGGTGTTGCCGGCGCCGTCGTAGCTGTACGAGCTGGTGCTGGTGGTCGTCGTCCCCGTCTTGGTGGTGGCCGAGGTCAGGGTGTGGGGCTTGTTCTGCCCGTTGCCGTCGTAGGTGTAGTCGGTGACGATGTTGGCCGCCGTCCCCAGACCGTGCTCGGTCTGCTGGGTCCGGTTGCCGATGACGTCGATGCTCCAGCTCGTCCAGTACGCGCTGCCGCCGCCGATGGTGTTCCCGACCATGCCCTTGCTGGCGTCGGTCGGGGTGGCGGCGCAGTCGTCGGTGGCGGTCCACGCCTCGGTGAGTCGGGCGAGGCCGTCGTAGCCGTAGCACTGGGTCTCGGCCGGGGTGCTCGCCCCGTACCGCTTGCTGGTCTTGCGGGTGATGTTGCCGGCCAGGTCGTACTCGTAGGCCTGCTCGTCGACGGTGCTCGGCGTGGTCTTGTTCCGGGTGACGAGCTGGTTCTTCAGCCGACCGTTGTGCGTGTCGTAGGTGTTGGTGACGTAGGCGGCACTGGTGGTGCTGCCCAGCGTCTGCTGGTTGACCCGCCCCCACGCGTCGTAGGTGACCCCACTGGCGTAGGCGTTCGTTCCCGCCAGTGTGGTCGGCAGGTCGAGCACGCCCGAGTAGCCGTGCAGCACCATCTCCGACGGCAGGCTGCCCTTGGCCGGGTAGCTGTCGATCAGGGGCAGTCCCAGCACCGAGGTGTAGGTGTGCCCGAACACGTACGAGCCGGCCAGCGCACCTTCGCTGTCCGGAATGGTGACCGTGACGCCGAGGCTGTTGCCGAAGACGTCGAAGGCCTTCTGCTGGCTCGTGTACGCCTGGCCGTCGCGGTAGGCGACGGTCGTGGTCAGCTTCCCGGTGGCGTTGGTGACGCCGGCGACAGCGTTGCTGTTGTCGTAGACCCACGCCGCCCGCTGATTCGCTGCCGACTGGTTGGTCACCGACGAGGCGAACTCACTGGTCTTGCGGTCCAGCGCGTCGTAGGTGTACGACAGCGTCTTGCCCCGACCGTCGGTGGTCTGGGTCAGGTTGCCGTTCGCGTCGTAGACCATCGAGCTGTTCCCGGCGTCCGGGTCGGCCTTGGCCACCACCTGACCGAGCAGGTCGTAGGTCGAGGTCCACACGTTGTTCTTGGCGTCGGTCAACGTGGCCTGGTTGCCGTGACCGTCGTAGCCGTACTTGCTGACGGTCGTGGTGCCGCCGGTCACGGTGAAGGTGCCGGTGAACGTGTCCGCCGGCGTGGCCACCGTCGGCTTCGCCGAGTACTCGCGCACCTCGGTGTTGCGGCCGAGCGGGTCGGTGACGGTCGTCTTGACGACACCGCCGGTGGGCGGCACGACGGTGGTCCGGTCGCCGCCGTGGACGGTCGTCGTCTTGGAGACGGTCAGGCCGTTCTTGGCGGCCTCGACGATCACCGCGCGGCCGAGACCGTCGTAGGTGTTGGACGTCTGGTTGGGCACCTGCTTGCCGAGGTCCGCCGCCGACACCGGCATGCCGACGGTCGGCAGGGTGGCGTCGTCCCACCAACCGTTGTACGTCGCCCTGGTCCAGCCCCGGGTGTCGTAGAAGGTGTCCGAGATCATGCGGCCGCCCTGCGGAGTGACCGCCTGGGTCTGACGCTCCCGCAGCAGAGCGTCGTAGAGCAGCACCGTCTTCTGGTACCCGTTGGAGTTGTTCAGCTTCTCGGTGGTGACGGCGCTGACGCCGGTCTTCGAGACCGTGTAGGTGAACTTCTGGTTGGCCGCGGTGCTGGTGGCCCGGTTGTTCAACCACACCGCGGTGCTGCGCCCCAACGCGTCGTACTGCTGTCGGGTGACCACCAGGTTGGCGTCGGTCGCGGTCAGGGTGCTTCCCCGACGGGGGTTCACCGTGGTGGACGCGCTCTGTTGCAGGGCATTGGTGGTCGTCACACCGGTGACGAGATTGACCGCGTTCATGGTGTAGGCGGTGGTCGACTTGTTGCCCTTGCCGTCGAACGAGTCCTTGGCCCGGCCGTACGAGTCGTAGGTCGTCCGGCCCGCGGTCTGCCAGACGTAGGCGCCGGAGGTGTAGTCCGTCGCGGTCCGGGTCATGGTGACGTCGCCCTCGGTCGGGGCGGCAGTCTGCGGGAAAGTGGTGCTGAAGTTGGTGTCGTCGTCGTAGAAGGTGCGTTCGGCCTTGACCACCTGCGCCGGTCGGCTGACCGTGCTCGGAGCGGAGAGCGTGTTGACGCTGCCCGGTTCCGAGGCCGGCGAGCCCTGGGTGAAGCCGCCGCACGCCACCGACACCGTTTCGGTCTGGGCAACCAGGCCGACCAGGTTCTTGCCGGTGTTGACCGGCGCGTAGGTGTAGGTGGTGCACTGGTCGTAGGCGGCGTTGGTCGGCACCGTGTAGGTGTAGGTGTTCTTCATTTCGCCGAAGGTGGCGCTGGCGGTGTCGGCGTCGTAGCTGTTCTCCGACGCCGTGTAGCGCCACGTCACCGTGCCGCTGCTGGTGACCGCCTGGCGGGTGTAGGTCTTGATCGGCTCCACCCACTTGGCGGCCAGCGCGCTCAGACCGGTGCGGGAACGGGTCGCGGTCGCGCCGGAGACCCAGTACGAGGTGATGGTCGAGGAGTCCACCCGCCCGTTCTCGCCGAGGTAGGCGGTGGTTTCGAGTTCCTTGCCGGCGAGTTCGTCGACGTCCTCGTGGGTGCCGCCGGCGGAATCGGTCAGGCTGACCACCGTGGAGTTGTTGTTCCTGCTCATGCCGCGGTAGTAGGCGGTCTCGGACTGGGTGCGGCGGTCGTTGACCCCGTCACCGTTGAACGTCCGGACCTTCGCGTAACCGCGGAACTGGCCGTAGGTGCGGTACTTGGCCTTCACGACCTCGTTGTCGTCGTGATGCCAGGCCGCGCCGCCGAGGTACTCGTAGCTGGTCGCCGTCAGCGGCGCACCACCGGTCGGGTCGCTGCTGGTGACCCGGGTGACCGCCCACTTGTTGAACCAGTCCTTGGTCGGGTTCGTGAAACCGTCCGGGGTCCAGTACACCGGGTAACAGGACCTGGTGTTCGTTGCGGGATCAGTCGTCACCGGTGCCGTGCACGGCACCGGCAGCTCGTAGCTGGGTGAGATCACCGACCCGGTCTCGGTGGTGATCGTGGCGACCCGCCGGCGGTAGAAGTTCGGCAGTCCACCGGTGACGTCGACCCGGTTGGCGAGCTTGATGTCGGTGAACGACACCGACGGCAGGGTGATCGGCGCCGAGGATCCACCGGCGGACGTGTCGTGGCCCGTGCGGGTGATCGAGGACAGCCACAACGTCGGCGACGTGGCGTCGCCGGTGGCCGGCAGCGACTGCGCCAACGCGTACGAGTCGACCTTCTCGTACGCCGAGGTCGCGGTGTTGTACTGCCGCGCCTCGATCGACGTCAGCCGGACCGTGGAGAAGAACGACGGGCTGAAGTCGTCGCAGTTCGCCCCCGACGCGCAGATGAGGTCGAACGGCACGTCCGGCCAGTTGGCCTTGTTCGCCGCGTTGAGCGGCTGGCAGGTACCGGAGAGACAGCGGTCACCGGTGTTGAACACCACCTGGTTGGGTGCCGTGCCGTAGGCGTTGCCATCGGTGAACCCGTAGTCGATCCGCGACAGGTAGCTGTCCCGCACGTACGAGACGTCGGTCGCGCCCTTGTTGCGGCCGTAGAAGTTGGTGTCCTGCTTGTAGTAGTACGACATCGCGTTGCCGTGGGCGTCGTACACGTAGTCCAGGTTCCACCGGTAGGCCATGGTGCAGACCGACGACGAGAACCCGGCCGCGTTGTAGCAGGGGTCCCCCGAGTGCGACGAGTACACCGGCACGGTGTCCACCGAGTTCGTCTCGGCCTTGTTCGACGCCCATCCGGGCAACCGGTTCCGGCCGAACTCGTAGGTGGTGCCGTCGCGCAGCGTCACCCGCCAGTAGTCGGTGTTGTAGGTGCCGGTGCCGTTGTTCGCGTTCTCGACGTGGGTGACCTTCTCCCCGTTGTCGGACTCCGGCTTCCACACCTTCTTCGTCGCATCCCAGACCAGCGACGTCGACGATCCGTTGAGCGCGAGGGTCAGGATCGGCCCGTCGTAGCAGTGGTCGTACGTCTTCACCGGTGATGCGCTGCCGCCCGGGTCGTCCATGCAGGAGGCGAAGCTCTGCTCCACGAACGAGCGCGGCGTCGACCATCCGTCACCGACCCAGGATGCCTGCGCGTTCGTCGAGGCGGTCTGACCGTCCACGCTGCCCGAGTCGTAGGACAACGCCACGGTGGGCGCGAGGCCGGAGGCCGCCGGCGGCACCGTCAACGGGTAGGAGTAGGTGAACGAGCCGGTGTTGCCGCCGCCGGCCCAGGATCCGGACGGCTTCAGGTCGGTCGCCTCGTAGGTGCCTCCCGCGCCACCGCCCTCGGCGGTGGCCGCCAACACCGTCATTCCGGCCGCGGCCGCCATCGACACCTCGGCCGACACGGTCCGTGCCGCCGGGTCGTTGGTCGACATCAGCGGCGTCGCCGTTCGGCAGTTCGGCACCGACGGCGTGGTCAACGCACAGGCCGGCAGCGTGACCAACCGCAACCGGGAGCCGAAGTTGCCGCCGTACGCCTCGGCGAACGCCGCGTAGTCCACGCCGACGCGCACCGCGCCGGCCCCCGCGTCCGGCCGCACCGACACCAGGACACCGTCGACGCCGGCCGCCTCCGTCGCACGTCGGTCGGCAACGGTCACCGCCAACCGGCTCGGGCCCGTCGACCGGGCGTTCCTCGCCGCGACCGGCTGGACCCACACAGGCGTTCCCCCCGCCCGCATCCGGCCGCCGGCCGTCCGTGCGGTGCTCGCCGACGCGGTCAGGTCCAGATCCACCGAGGCTGCCCTCGGCCAGGTCGTCCGTGTCGGCTTGTATGTCGTCCTTGCCGTGTCCTTCGGGGAGACGAACCGGGTCGGCAACGGCTTCACGCCCTTGACCGAAGGCCCCGGCGACACGGCCGGCGGCTTCGCCGGCTCGCCAGCCTTCGGCTTCGCCGACGCCGGCACTCCCACCATGCCACCTACCAGTGACGCCGCAGCGACCATCGCAACCAGGCGTCTAGGACGAGTCCACAGTCGTGGACCCCCGCGCTCGACCATTCGCATCCTCACCTCTACCGGACAGCAGAATCCACGCAGGGTGACAGGTCGCGCACCCCCGTGGCGCGAACAATCTTTCACGTCCCCATCCATCGAAGATCACGAGATCATAACGATGCCCGTCAGACGTCGACCAAATGATCAGCAGTGACGACAAACCCGGCGATGAGTTGTGACGGGAGGCGTTTCCCCCGGATGGCTGGGCTGCTTCACTGTGCCCTCGTATCGGGCGCGGCCGCGTCCGAGTCCACGAATACGGGGAGTCAGCAGGTGCTGTCGAGATCCACGAGTTCACGACGGAGGCGGTTGGCCGCCTCCGTAGCACTGGCGGGACTGGTCATGACCACCGCGCCAGCCGTCCTCGCACCTCCGGCCGTGGCCACTGGTCCGGGGGGCACGAAGGTCGCCGAGGGAGATCTCTCGGTTGCCCAGGCGGCGGCGCAGGCGCGTCGGTCTGGCCGGGCGGTGGAGGTGCCGTCGGCGGGTACGTCGTCCTCGCGGTTGAGTGTGTTGCCGGACGGTTCGATGGAGTTGACGCAGTCGGCGGTACCGACGCGGGCGCGTGTGGACGGCCGGTGGCAGACGCTGGACCCGACGTTGGTGCGCACTGCCGACGGTGGCGTGTCGGCGCGGGTGACGACGAACCAGGTACGCCTGTCGCCCGGTGGCACCGGCCCCTTGGCGGAGTTGGTCAGCGGCGATCGGGCGGTGGCGTTCTCCGCACCGATGGCACTGCCGGCACCGGTGCTGTCGGGTTCGACGGCCACCTATCCCGAGGTGTTGCCGGGGATCGACCTGACGGTGCGGGTGAGTCCGGAGGGCGGGTTCTCCCACGTGTTCGTGGTGAAGACCCGGCAGGCCGCGTCGGACAGGCGTCTGGCCGCCCTGGAACTGACCACGTCGGGCCGGGGGGTGTCGTTGGCCGCGGACGCAGCGGGCAACATCACCGGACGCGACCGGGCCGGCCAGGCGGTGTTGACCGCCCCCGCACCGACGATGTGGGACTCCAGCGCATCCCCCGCGTCGGCGTCGGGCACCGCCGGGCGAGGCGCCCTGTCCAGCACCGTCGCCCCGGGACGGACGGCACGGACCGCCCGGGTCGGAGTGAGCATCGGTGCGGGCAAGCTGCGACTGACCCCGGACCGGGCCATGCTGACCGATCCGAAGACCGTGTTCCCGGTCTTCGTGGATCCGGCCTTCTCCTGGACACCGGCCGGGTCGAAGATGTCCGGCTGGGCGTCCATCTCCTACCAGCACCAGTCCACGAACTACTGGAAGTCCACACCGGACCTCATCGGGCGGATGCAGGTCGGCAACGCCGGAAGCCAGCGCTCCAACACGCTGATCAACTTCCCCGTCCCCTACGGCACTCTCACCGACGCCGAGATCTACGACGCCATCTTCAAGATCACCAACACCCGGTCCTGGTCCTGCGACGACAAGACCGTCAACGTCTACGGCCCCTCGACGGTCCTGTCCTCCTCGAACGCCACCTGGAACTACTGGGAAGGCGTCAGCAAGGGCAGCGTCATCGCCTCGGAGAGCTTCGCCCACGGCTACTCCGGCTGCGACGCCGACGCCGTGTCCTTCGACATCACCGGCCAGATCCGCACCGACGTCACCAACAAGAAAGCCACCCGCACCCTCTGGATGGTCGCCGCCAACGAGGCCAGCGACCCCGAGAGCTGGAAAGAGTTCCTCGAAACCAGCCCCACCCTCACCATCCGCTACAACCACAAACCCAACACCCCCACCGGACTGACCACCTCCCCGAAGACCGCCTGTGCGGGCGGCTCCACCGTCGGTGACGGCACCGTCACGCTCTACGCCCCCGTCTCCGACCGCAACAACGGGACTCTCGGCACCACCTTCAGACTCTGGAAGACCAGCGACGCCAGCCAGACGCCCATCGCCACGTCCGACCCCAATCTCCTCACGTCCAGTTCCGGCAGCACCGCGGTGCTGGTCGTACCGGTCGACAAGCTCCGCACGGCAGCCAACGGCGCCATGACGAGCCTGTCCTGGAAGGTCCAGACCACCGACTTCCGCACGCCCAGCGCCTGGTCGACCACCTGTACCTTCACCTTCGACCCCACCCGACCGGGGCAGCCCGTGGTCGGTGAGCCGTCCGCCGGGGCGACCATCGGGCAACCGGTGACGTTCACCGTCACCAAGGGCACCAGCACCACGGTCCCGAGCAGCTACGTCTACCAGCTCAACGCCGCCGCGCCGGTCGAGGTCGACGCCGACGCCACGGGTGCCGCCACCATCACCATCTCGCCCACCCGCTTCACCAACACGGTCACCGTTTCCGCACGCTCGGCCGGCGGCAACTTCGGCGACAGCGCGAGCAAGACCTTCATGGCGATCCCCGCCGCCACCGCAACCGACGGTGATCTCACCGGGGACGATGTCGCGGACCTGCTCACCGTCGGCGCCTCCAACAACATCCCCTCCGGCCTCTGGCTCGCCAACGGCAAGGGCAGCACCGGCATCGACCGGATCGGCACCAACATCGGCGCCCGAGGTAACGGTGTCACCGGGGACAACGCACCCCAGGACTTCGACGGGGCCCAGGTGATCACCGGTCGCTTCGGCGGCACCGGCATGCAGGACCTGTTCGTCTACTACCCCACCGGCGCAAACGCCGGCGGTGCCGGCGTGCTGCTCGCCAATGGTGACGGCTCGGTCATCCGACCTCAGGAAAGCGGCAACCAGTTCAGCGTCGTCTCCGACCAGCTGCGCGACGAACTCGGGAACTCACCCCGGGAACTGGCGAACGCGGGCGACAGCCGGCACGTCGACTCCGCCTTTCCCGATCTGATCGGCATCAGCGGAGACGCGGGCAACAAGTTCCACCTGACCTACTATCCGGCTACTTTTCCGATGATCGGCGGTTACTACGGCACCGTCCGGACGACCGCTCTCACCCCCTCCGGTGGCGACGACTGGCAGAACTGGACGCTGGCGACCGCCCAGATGCCGGACGGCACAGCGATGTTCCTGCGCAACCGGTCCACCGGCGCTCTTCACCTGTGGACCAACCTCAGCATGAACCCGGACACGCAGCAGCTCACCTACACCGCCTTCCAGCTCAGTGCGAGCTGGAACCCGGGTGTCCCGCTGGTCCTCCGCGCGTCCGACATCAACTCCGACGGCATTCCCGACCTGTGGGCGGTCGGTGCGCAGAGCGAGGTGACCACGTGGACGGTCTCCAACCTGAACGCCACCGCGGGAAGCGGTGTCATCTCGGCCGCGCCGAAGCAGAACCTGATCACCGCGAATCACGCGTGGCAGCTCGCCGACGGGGAAAGTGGTCCGGTCGTGAACGAGGCGGCGGCCGCGGACGCGGTCGGGAACCTGGACGCGAGTGGAAGTGCCGCGCGTTGGCAGACGGGTGACCTCTTCGAACCCAGCGTGCTCTTCGGCGGCACCAGCAGCGTGCTCGCCACCACTGGCTCGGCCTTCGCCACGAATGCGGACTTCACAGTCTCGGCCTGGGTGAAGCCCAACGCGGCGGGCGGCACGGTGGTGTCGCAGAGCGGAGCGAGCGCCGCCGGATTCAAGCTCTGGATCGATGCGTCCGACAACAGTTGGCGAGCGGCGATGCCTCAGAGCGACGCGGCCAGCCCGGTCTGGGACACGGTCACGGCGGGCGCGAACAGCGCCCGACTCGGGGTGTGGACGCACGTCACCGTCAGCTACGAGCGGGCGAACGGGCGTCTCGGTCTCTACCTGGGCGCCGTCAACAAGGGCGTCGGCATCCACACCAGTGCCTGGAACGCGACCGGACCGTTCCTGATGGGCGCGCACAAGACGTCGGCGACCGCCACCGGCGGTTGGTTCTCCGGGCAACTCAGTGAGGTGCTCGCGTGGAACCAGGTCGTCAGCCCCGTGCAGGCGAAGCCGGCCGGACCGAACCGGGACTTCGACGGTGACTCAATCCCGGATGTCATGGCTCGGTACACGCCCACCAACGACATCTTGCTCTACAAGGGTGACGGTGCCGGTCGCTTCCAGTCGGGCTCCACGGTCATCGGCGGCAACTGGGTCAACTTCCAGGCGGCCTTCTCCCCCGGTGACTTCGACGGCGACGGCTACTCCGACGTGATCGCCTGGCACAAGAGCACCAAGGATCTCTACCTCTACCGGGGCAACGGTCGTGGTGGATTCATCCAGGGATGGACCATCATCGGGGCGAACTGGTCCGCCTTCGACACCGTCTTCTCACCGGGAGACTTCGACGGCGACGGCAAGGCCGACGTGATGGCCCGCTACACCGCGACGAAGGACATCTGGCTGTACAAGGGTGACGGCCGGGGCCACATCATCACCGACTCCGTGTCGATCGTGGGATCGAAGTGGTCCGCCTTCGACACGATCTTCTCACCGGGAGACTTCGACGGCGATGGCAAGACCGACGTGATGGCGCGCCATGCCACCACCAAGGACCTGTACCTCTACCGCGGCACCGGCAGTGGGCGGATCGCCACCGGCTACAGCATCGTCGGCTCCAACTGGGCCTACGTCGACCGGATCTTCTCGGTGGGTGACATCAACATGGACGGCAACGCGGACGTGATCGCCCGGTACGCCTCGACCAAGGACCTGTACCTCTACGAGGGCAACGGCATCGGACGGTTCAGATCCGGATACAAGGTCATCGGAGCAAAATGGTCGGCCGTTGACCTGATCTTCTGACGCACCGCCCTTGACGGGAGGACGCGGGGGTAGCCCTTGGGGCTACCCCCGCGTCCTGTACACCAGACGCACCTCATCGATACGCGTGTCGTTCATGTGCTCCGCGCGCAACAACCCTCCTACTGATCCACGGGATCTGACTCCAGCGGCCTTGAGGGTCTCCAAGGCGGCGGTGGACATCCGGCGTCGAGAACCCAACAGATGTACGTCGAGAACGAGTCGTGGCACGGGGTGCTGGCTCTACCGTCCTGCGCATGCCTGGCGCGACAACGTCACGGACACCCTCGGTCCGGATGTGACGCTGGGTCATCAGGCCTACGCGAGGTTATCTCCCCGACACCCTTATCCCTGAGCCTCGCAACTCTCAGCAGCCTAATCAGCTCCCCGCATCACTCTGCGTCGAGGTCGAACGCTCCCTGACCCATCCGCCTGAACCGGCCTGGCTCGACTCCTCGTATCCCCATACGGATGCCGGACACCCGTGACGACGAGGCGGAGGAGCTTCGATGGCGTGGAGCAGGGGCACAACCAGGCGGCGTAGGGCGACGGCGGGCCCGTCCCGCAACCGGAAGATCGCCGGCGGGGTGGCGTTGGCGCTGACGGCGGGGGCGGCGTTCGCGGTCGCCACGGGCACCGGCCAGGCGGCCGAGAACTGCGCCGGCCTGGACGGCGCGCTGCGCAACAACCTCACCTTCATCGCGGACCAGCGCCGCGACCCGGACGCCAACTCGGCCGACCGGATCGCCAACCGGCTGGCGGTGGTCGACCTGATCCGGCAACGGCGTGCCGCGGCCGGCTGCGCCGGAACGGTCGAGGTGGCCGGCGCCGCCTGCCCGGGCGTCCCCTGGGAGCAGGCCATGGCGATCGAACTCGACCGGGCGTGGGCGGTCACCGAGCAGATGCGCGGCGAGCGCTCCGGGCAGCTGGTCGACCCGCAGCTGACCCAGGCCCGGGTCCAGCGGCTCGGTGGCATCTTCGGCGGCATCCGGGGCATCGCGCGGGGCGCCCAGCAGGCACAGGCCAGCGCCGCCGGCAACGGCGCCAACGCGGCCGATAACGGCGCGGCCGGCAATGGCGCGGCCGGCAATGGCGCGGCAGGCCCAGGTGCCGGTGCGGTGGGCGGCGCGGGACGGGCCGCCGGCATCATCAACGCGGTCGGCGGGCTGATCGGCCAGATCGCCGGGATCGTGCAGGCGGTCCGGGCCGCACGCCAGCAGAAGCAGCAGGCCGCCGCCGGACAGAACGCCCAACAGGGCGACGCGGACCAGGGCGGCGCGGACCAGGGCGGCGCGGACCAGGGCGGCGCGGACCAGGGCGGCAGGGCCCAGGACGACCCCCAGGCCGGCGCGAACGACCAGGCCGGCGGGGCCGGACAGCAGGGCGAGGCGGGTGCCGGCGGGCAGCAGGACGCGGCCGGTGAGCAGGCGGGCGACGCCGGTGACCGGGTGGCTCAGCGGATCCAGCAGATCCGGGCGCGGATCCAGCAGCTACGCGCTCTGATCCAGCAGATCCGCGCCGCCCGTCAGGCCGCCCGCGATCAGGGCGCGGGTCAGGACCAGGGCGCAGACCAGGAAGCCGCCCAGAACCCGGGAGACGCGGCAGGCGCAGCCGGAGACCAGGACGGGAACGCGGCGGGCGGGCAGCCGGGTGCCGATGCCGGTCTCGTCCCGGGCCAGGACCAGAGCGCCGACCAGAACCAGGCGGACGAGAGCCCGACCGACAAGGACCAGGCCGGCCAGGGACAGGCGGGCCAGGGACAGGCAGGCCAGGTGTACCAGGTCGCCGACCCACGCGTCCCCGGCTGCGCCCCCGGCGACCCCGGATCAGACGCCGTCACCCCCGCATCCGCCCCGCCGACCCGCTGACCCCTGACGTCGATCATGAGGTTGGCGGCACTCCAGAAGATCCACAAGGCCGTCAACCTCATGATCGACGCGGCGGAGGTTGAGATCTTGGTACGAAATGGTCCCTCTGGGGGCCGTTTCATACCAAGATCTCGGGGCTTCCCGGGTTTTGGATTGGTGGTCTCGATAGGTGGATGAAGTGGGTCGGACGAGCAGTGGCCGGCTCGCGGAGAGCACGGTCCGGGCACCACCACGGCGAGCCTCTCCCGTCCCAGCGAAAGCCACCGAGGACCACTACGGACCACCGCGGAACCCGAGCCCGTAGGGCCACCGCGGATCCCGGACCCCGCCGAGGAACACCGACGACCCCCACCCCGCCCCGGACCGTCTGGCCACCGCCGACCAGCCAAGGGCAGGGGCCGGGTCAGACCAGGTCGGCTTCGCGGAGGAGCTTCCACAGGCCGGCGCCGTCGGGGGCGCTCAGCCACTTCTGGCCCACCGGGCCGGACGAGGAGCGACCCGCGGGCGCGGGCAGGCTGCCGGCCAGCACCGACTGGGTCGGCGACAGCCGCCGGATCGCCACGCCGGCCACGTTGTCCGGGTGGGCGGCGGCGAACTCCCGGTAGATCTCCGGGTCGTGCTGGCCGTCGTCGCCGATGAGCAGCCAGCGCACCTCGGGGAACTCGCGGGCCAGCCGGGCCAGCGTGGCCCGCTTGTGCTCCCGCCCGCTGCGGAACCAGCGGTCGGCCGTCGGCCCCCAGTCGGTGAGCAGCAGTGGGCCGGCCGGGTAGAGGTGGCGGGAGAGGAACCGGGTCAGCGTCGGCGCGACGTTCCAGGCGCCGGTGGAGAGGTAGAAGACCGGCGCGCCGGGGTGGGCGGTGGCCAGGCGCTCGTAGAGCACCGCCATGCCGGGGACGGCGGTGCGGGCGTGCTCGTCGAGGACGAACGTGTTCCACGCGGCGAGCAGCGGTCGGGGCAGCGCGGTCACCATGACCGTGTCGTCGATGTCGGAGAGGATGCCGAACCGGACGTTCGGGTCGAGGATGCGTACCAGCGCCTCCACCGGCTCGGCGTCGGCGACGCTGAGGCGTACGCAGCCCCAGCCGGGGGTGAAGTCGCCCTCGACGACGGTGTCGACGAAGCCGCTGCGGTCGGCGGTCACCTCGTGGCGCACGCCGTTGACCTCGACGGTCACCCGGGCGTGCTTGGCCGGCAGGGTGGCGAAGCTGCGCCAGCCCCGCACCTTGTCCAGCCGGCCCCGCCGGCGGGTGTCCGGGCGGCCGAGCAGCACGCGGCAGAGCACCCGCGCCCAGCCGGGGGCGCCGTAGCCCGCGTACGCGATGATGTTGGGCTGCCACCCGGTGCGCCGCAGCCGGCGTTCCACGAGCCCGTGCACGGCGTCCTCGATGCGGGCGGCGCGGTGCAGTTGCGGCACGGCCAGCTGGTCCGGTGGTGTGGGTGGCACGTAGCAACACTGCCACAACCGACGGGGGCCGGCCACGCGAGTGATCTACGCCGATCCGCCCCGGGCGCCGGCCGGCAGCGTGCCAGACTGCGTCGTGTCGCAGGTGAAGCGGGACGCGATGGGCCGGCCGGACGCGCCGGCGCTGGTGGCGCTGCTGCTCGGCGCGGTCGGGGTGGGTTACCGGCTGGTGCTGACCGTGCTCACGGTGCCCGCCTCGAACAGCGACGAGGCCACGTTCGGCCTGGCCGCCCTGCACATCGCCGGCGGCCACGAGCGGCCGGTCTTCCTCTACGGGCAGCGCTACATGGGCGTGCTGGAGTCGTATCTGGCGGCGCCGTTGGTGGGCTGGGCCGGACCGAGTTGGCCGTTGCTGCGGCTGCCGCTGGTCGCGCTCTACGCGATCTTCCTGTGGCTGGCGTACCGGCTGACCCGCCGGCTCCTCTCCCCCTGGCTGGCCGTGGTCGTGGTGGGCCTGCTGGCGCTCGGGTCGGAACGGGTGGTCCGCGACCAGCTCACCGTGGTCGGCGGCCGGCCCGAGGTCAAGCCGGCGGTGCTGGCGTTGCTGCTGATCGCGGTCGCGCTCGGTGAGGACCGGATCCGGCACCGCTGGCTGGCCACCGGCGGGTTCGGGCTGCTGGTCGGGCTGGCGCTGTGGTCGGACTGGCTGATCGCGCCCTACCTGCTGGTGGCGGCCGTGGTGCTGGTGCTGGCGGTCCCCCGCGAGCTGGTCGGCTGGCCGGGCGTGCTGCTGGTGGCGGGTTTGTTGGTCGGCATCGCGCCGGTGGTGAAGGACAACCTGGTGGCGCCGCCGGGGCAGGACTCGCTGTCGGTGCTGCGGGAGGTCAGCACGAAGGAGGGCGTGGCGCCGACGATCGTCGACCGGGTGCGCGGCGGGCTGCTGGAGGGGGTGCCGTTGGCCTCCGGGCTGTGCCCGATGGACGGCTGCGCGCGCTGGGCACAGTGGTTCGGCGTGCTCTACCCGGTGCTGCTGGTGGCCGCCGCCGCGCTCGGGCTGGTCGCGTACCGCCGGGCCGTCGACCACGCCGCGCGGGTCCGGGCCGCGGCGGTCCTCGCGCTGGTCGTCGGCGCGGCGTTGACCCTGCTGGTGTACGTGCGCAGCCCGCTCGCCGCGACCGACCCGCTGGGCAACGCCCGCTACCTCTCGGTGCTGCAGATCTCGTTGCCGGCCGTGCTCTGGCCGCTCTGGCTGGCCGCCGCGCACGCGCTGCGCGCCACCGCGGGCCGGGTGGCCCGGCTGGGTGGTGTCACGGCCGCCGCGGTGCTGGCCGGGCTGACCGCCGCGGCGGTCGCCGGCACGGCGGCGTTCCTGGCCCACGCCCCCGGGGTACGGGCCGAGGAGCTGTCCGCCCGCCGGCTGGCCGACACGGTGCTGCGGTCCGGCCTGCACGAGGTGTACGGCGACTACTGGACCTGCAACCGGCTGATCTTCAACACCGGCGAGGCGGTGGCGTGCGGGGTGCTGGACGGCAACCTGACGCCGGGGCAGAACCGCTACCCGGCGTACTGGCAGCGGGTGGGGCGGGCGGACCGGCCCGGGTACGTGGTGGCGGTCGGCTCGTCGGCGGAACGCGGCCTGCGGCGGCTGCTCGGCGACCGGGCCGACGCGGCGCTGGTGGCCGAGGTCGGCGACAGTCGCGTCTACCACCCGGACCGCGCCGTGCGACCGTGGCGCTGAGTCCGGCCCGTACGCTGTGCCGGTGCTCATCCTGCTCCCCCCGTCCGAGGGCAAGGCCGAGGCCGGCACCGGCCGGCGGCTGGACCTGTCGCGGCTGTCCCTGTCGGAGCTGAACCCGGCCCGGGAGGCGGTACTGACCGCACTGGTCGACCTCTGCGCCGGCCCGGACGAGGCGGCGGCCCGGGACGCGCTGGGCCTGAGTGAGGGCCAGCGCGGCGAGCTGCGGCGCAACGCCCGGCTGCGGGTGGCGGCCACCGCGCCGGCCGCCCGGCTCTACACCGGGGTGCTCTACGAGGCGCTCGACCTGGCCACGCTGCCCCCGGCCGCGGAGCGGGCCGCCCGCCGGTCGGTGCTGATCAGCTCCGGCCTGTGGGGCGCGGTCCGCCTCAGCGACCGGATCCCGCCGTACCGGTGCCCGATCGGGGCGCGCCTGCCGGGCGTCGGGGCGCTGTCGGCGTACTGGCGCCCGGCGTTGGGGCCGGTCATGACGGCGGCCGCGGGCACCGGTCCGGTGCTCGACCTGCGCTCCGGCGCGTACGCGGCCACCTGGACCCCGCGCGGGCCCCTCGCCGAGCGCACGGTGACCGTGCGGGTGCTGCACGAGCGGGTGGTGGACGGGACGCCGACGCGCTCCGTGGTGAGCCACTTCAACAAGGCGACCAAGGGCCGCCTGGTCCGGGACCTGCTGCTCGCCGGCGCCCGCCCGCGTACCGCCGACGCGCTGGTGGGCGCGCTGTGCGAGCTGAAGTACACGGTCGAGGAGGGTCCCCGGGCCACCGGCCGACCCCGGCAGCTCGACCTCGTCGTCGCCGATCTCTGAGGGCCGGCGTTCGCGCAAATTTTGCTCAAGGCTCGGGCGCAGCGGTTCCCCGGCCCGGCGGGGCAGGCCACGGTAGAGGGGCCCCGACGCCGACCAAGGAGCTGTGCCGATGCTCTCCGAGCCCACCACGCTGCTCGACCGGCCCCGCCCGTCGTCGCCGCCACCACCGCTGGACTGGCTGACCCTGGCCGACGCGTTCGAGGTCGCCTGCATGGTGCGGTGCACGCCGCCCCCGGCCGCGGACGTCCGCCGGTTCGACGTCGATCCCTACCGGGGCGGGGTCGCGGAGTTCAACCGGGAGGACGCGGCGCAGCGGATGCGGCAGCTGCTGGGCCGCCTCGACGTGCCGGTGGAGCACGAGCTGACCACGGGCGGCCTGCGCCGACGGTTCGAGCTGCACCGGCTGTCGGTGCCCCTCGAGCACCGGCCGGCGTACGCGGCCGTGCTGGCGGCCGGCTGGCGGCAGGGCCGACGCGAACTGCTCGGCGGGCCGGTCCCCGGCGCCTCGACGGCGCGCCGGATCTGGCGTCCGCGCCTGGCCGCGGCGGCCTGGCGGGCGGCGCTGCTCGCCGGCGGCCGGCACGTACGCCGGCACTGCCTCGGCATCCGGCTGGCCGACCGCGACCTGGCGGCGGTGCTGGTCCGCGGCGCGGCCCTGCTGGAGGTGCCGGCGGCGCTGCGGCCCGGTTCCGGGTGCTTCCTGGTGAGCGTGCCCAACGGTGAGCACCGGGCCCGGATCACCGAGAGCGCCGAACTGGGCTGAGGACCCCGCCCGCGCGGGCGGGCTTGCGCGGCGGCGGGTGCACGGCGCAGAGTGCAGCCCGTGAGCCGACACTGGTCTGTGCGCGGCCGGCGCCGGACCGCGGCCCCGCTGGCCCTGTTGCTGCTGCTCGTCACCGCCGTCGCCGGCTGCCGGGACGAGCCCACCGAGCCGGTGCGGATCCGGATCGCCACCGGCAGCCCGACCGCCGTCTACCACGCGTTCGGCCAGTCGCTGGCCGCTTTGCTCAACCGGGAGCTGCCCGAGGTGCGGGCGGACGTCGTGGTCACCGCGGCCTCCGCGCAGAACGTCCGGCTGGTCGGCTCCGGCGAGGCGGAGCTGGGCTTCACCCAGGCCGACGTGCTGCCGCCCCGCGAACCGGAGCACCCCCGCGTGCTCGCCGTGGCGCGGGTCTACGACGACCTCCTGCATTTGGTGACCACCGCCGGTGGTCCGGTGCGCACGCTCGCCGACCTGCGCGACCGGCGGGTGTCGGTGGGCGCCGACGGCTCGGGCACCGAGGTGACCGCCACCCGGCTGCTGGACGTGGCCCAGCTCGACGGCGACCGGGTCCGGCAGGAGCACCTGGGGCTGGACGACTCGGTGACCGCCCTGCGCGAGGGCCGGATCGACGCGTTCTTCTTCTCCGGTGGCCTGCCCGTGCGCGGCGTCGCGGAGCTGGCCCGGCAGACCTCCCTGCGGATGGTCGACCTGGGCGACTGGACCGAGCCGCTGCGGCGCGCGTACGGGGAGGTCTACGTGACCCGGGACATCCCCCGCTCGGTCTACCAGGCGGATCCGGTCAGCACGGTGGCGAACCCGAACTACCTGATCGTCAGCGCCGAACTGCCCACCACGCTGGTGCGTGAGGTGACCCGGCTGCTGATGGAGCGGCGGGAGGAGCTGGCCGCCGCGCACCCGGCCGCGGGGCGGATGAGCCCCCGGTCGGCGATCGTCACCACGCCGTTGCCGCTGCACCCGGGCGCGGCGCAGTGGTACCGCGCGGCCAAGCCCTGACCGGGCTCAGGTGCCGACCGGTCCCTCGGCGCGCCGCGGGGCGGGCGGTTCGACCGCGCCGCCCGGGTCGTCGGGCGGCGCCGGGAACCACAGCTCGGCGACCAGCCCGCGCGGCTCGCCCTGGCGCATGGTGAGCCGGCCGTCGGACGCGTCGACGAGCACCGCGGCGATGGTCAGCCCGAGCCCGGCGCCGTCCACGTTCTGCGCGTCCGGCGCCCGCCAGAACCGCTCCGTGGCCTGGTCCAGCTGGCTGGCCGTCATGCCCGGGCCGGTGTCACGCACGGTCAGCGCCGTCCCGCCGTCGGCCGGTCGGACGGTCACCGTCACCTCTCCCCCGGCGCCGCTGAACTTGACCGCGTTGTCGATCAGGGCGTCGAGTGCCTGGTCGATCGCGGTCGGCACGGTCCGGGCGTACGCCGGCGCCTCGCCCGGGTCGAGGCGGAGGGTGACCGACCGGTGTCGGGCCAGGGGCAGCCAGGCCGCCACCCGGGACGCGGCCGCCGCCGAGGCGTCCACGGTGACCCGCTGGTTCTCCTCCCGTTCGGCCCGGGCCAGGGTGAGCAGCGCGTCGAGGACGGTGGCCAGCCGGTCGGTCTCCTCCAGCGCCAGTTGGTGCTCGGCCCGGCCGTCCGGGTCGGTGAGGCTGGGTCCCAGCTCCTCCACCCGCAGCCGCAACGCGGTCAGCGGGTTGCGCAGCTGGTGGCTGGCGTGCGCGACGAAGGCCCGCTGGCGGTCCATCACGTCGGAGACCGCGTCGGCCATGTGGTTGAAGCTGGTCGCCAGCCGGCGCAGCTCCGGCGGGCCGAGCCGGGGCCGGACCCGTGCGGTGCGGCGGCCCTCGGCGATCTCGTGGGTCACCGAGTCCAGCTCGGTGACCGGGCGCAGCACCCACCCGGCCAGCCCGAACGCGGTGGAGACGCAGGCCAGCACCGCGAGCAGGCCGATGCCGGCGAGCAGCAGCCACCACGCGGTGACGGTGTGGCGCACCGGGTCCGCCGGGGTGGTGGTGACCACGGCGCCGAGCACCTCGCCGCCGTCGTTGATCGGGACCGCCGTCACCAGCGGGCCGTCCACCCAGGGCCAGACCGACTCCGGGCCGCTGAACTGCTGCCCGGACAGGGCCGTGTCGAGCGCCGGGCCGGTGCCCGCACCCAGCTCCCACCGGGGCGAGGCGGCGACGGTACGCCGGTCGCGGTCCACCACCGCCGCGCCGATGCCGTAGAGGTCGTCGTAGGCGGCCAGCTCCCCGCCGAGCGGGCCGGGACCGCCGCCGCGCAGCGCCGGACCGGCCAGCGACGCGAAGCGGGTGGCGTCGGCGAGCCGGTCGGCGCGTACCCGGTCGGTCTCCCGGGAGGCCAGGGTGACCGCCAGCGGGGTCTCCAGCGCGAACAGCACCAGCACCATCAGCAGCAGGTAGCTGATCACCAGCCGGCGGCGCACCGGGGCCTCCTCACGCGCCGCGGAGCCGGTAGCCGACCCCGCGCACGGTCTCCACCAGGGTCGGGTCGCCGAGCTTGCCGCGCAGCGACCCGACGTGCACCTCGACGGTGTGCCGGTCGGCCCAGGTGGTGCCCCAGACGTCGAGCAGGATGCGGTCGCGTGGCACGGCCGCCCCGGGCTGCCGGGCCAGGGAGAGCAGGATGTCGAACTCCTTGCGGGTCAACGCCACCGCCCGGCCGGACACGGTCACCGTCCGGCCGCCCACGTCGATGCGGACCTCGCCCGCCTCGATCAGGTTGCGCTCCGGGACGGTGTGCGCGGCCCGGCGCAGCACCGCCTCGATCCGGGCCTGCAACTCCACCATCGAGAACGGCTTGACCACGTAGTCGTCGGCGCCCAGCCGCAGGCCGAGCACCCGGTCGCGTTCCTCGCCCCGGGCGGTGACCGCGATGATGCCGAGCTGGCTGCTGCGCCGGCGCAGCTCCCGGCACAGGTCGGTGCCGTCGCCGTCGGGCAGCGTGAGGTCGAGCAGGACCAGGTCGCAGGGGGCGGCGGAGAGCGCGGCGGCGACGGTGGCGGCGTGTTCCACCTGGTAGCCGCGCCGGGTCAGCGCGGACGACAGGGCCGCGGCGACCCGACGGTCGTCCTCGACCAGGAGGATCCGCACCCGTGCCCCCTCTCGTTCGACGCGTCGTCCCGCGAAATGGTGGCAGACGCGCCGCCGGGGCGCGAGGCCGCTCTAGGCTGCGGTCGTGATCTACAAGATTCTCGCCGACGACGAGTGGCGGCAGGCGCGGGCGGCCGGGCGGTTCACCGGCACCGCGCTGGACCGGCAGGACGGCTACCTCCACCTGTCCGCGGCCGACCAGGTGGTGGAGACCGCGCGCCGGCATTTCGCCGGGGTGACCGGCCTGACCCTGCTCGCGGTGGACGAGAGTCGGCTCGGCGACGCGCTGCGGTGGGAGGTGTCGCGCGGCGGCGCGGCGTTCCCGCACCTGTACGCGGCGCTGCCGGTGGACGCGGTGGTCGCGGCGCACCCGCTGCCGGCGGACCGGCCGGCCGCCGACGTGGTGGCCGAACTGCTCGGCTAGGGGCTCGTTATGCTGCGTCGAACCCGCCCGACGGCGCGACGCAGCGCCCTGCCACGATGCGAGTTGAGATGACTGACAGCAACGACCGGTCCGCCTCCGTCTTCGTCCACCCGACGGCCGACGTGGAGGACGGCGCCCGGGTCGGTGACGGCACCAAGGTCTGGCACCTGGCGCACGTCCGGTCGAGCGCCCAGGTCGGCGCCGGCTGCGTGATCGGCCGCAACGTCTACGTCGACGCGGGAGTCACCGTCGGCGACCTGGTGAAGATCCAGAACAACGTCTCGGTCTACCAGGGCGTGACCATCGAGGACGAGGTCTTCGTCGGCCCGTGCGCGGTGTTCACCAACGACTTCCGGCCGCGCGCCCAGAATCCGGACTGGACGATCACGCCGACGCTGGTCCGCCGGGGCGCCTCGATCGGCGCCAACGCGACGCTGGTCTGCGGCATCGAGGTCGGTGAGTACGCGATGATCGCGGCCGGCTCGGTGGTGACCAAGGACGTCAAGCCGTACCAGCTGGTGGCGGGCAACCCCGCCCGGCCGAAGGGCTGGGTCGACGAGAAGGGCGAGGTCGTCTCCCGCGACGTCGACAACCCGCCGCACCAGGGCTGAACGCGCAGCAGGGGCGACGGCCGGTCGGTCGTCGCCCCCGCGCGTCGGCGCGTCGGTCAGCCGCAGAGCCGGCCGATCTCGTCCCGGAACCGGTCCATCGGGTTGGACCCGGCCGGGCCGAGCAGGTACTCCTTCAGCTCCCGCCGCGCCTCGGCCATCGGGTCGTCACCGGTCCGGGTCACGTCGAGGATCTTCGGCAGCTCGCCGCAGTCGGCCGACAGCAGGTACGCCGCCCGGGCGGTGGGGAACTGCCGGCGGAACTCGTCCTCCGGCAGGCCGGCCGGGTTGGCCACCACGTACGGCCGCTCACTCTGCACGAAGTCGGAGACCACACTCGACACGTCGCTGACCAGCAGGTCGGTGGCGTTGAAGCAGTCGAACAGCGCCGGCGTGCGACCGGTGACCACCAGGTGCGCGGTGCCGTCGAGCGAGGTGGGGTCGGTCTGACCGCCGGCGGCCCGGATCCGGGCGACGATCCGCTCGTGGACCGCCCGCGCCTTCGCCGAGCGGGTGCCGGTGAGCGGGTGCGGCTTGTAGACCACCCGCAGGTTCCCGGCGGCCAGCAGCCCGGACACGATCCGCTCCCCCATCAGCACCAGCGAGGTGTGGTAGGGGTCGTCGTCCAGCCAGCCCTCCCAGGTGGGGGCGTAGAGCACGGTGAAGAGGTGGTCGGCGACGCCGGAGCCGAACGTGTGCACACCGGCCAGCTGCGGGCGGCCGACCTCCACGATGTCGCGGTCCAGCACGCCCACCGCGGCCCGGGCGTACCGTTCCCGGCCGGCCGGACCGGCCACCCACACCTCGTCGTACACCTTGCTGTACGGGTTGACGCTGGCCTGTTTGTCGCTGTCGCCGTGCCCGACGAAGACGTGCTTCACGCCCGGCTCGCGCAGCAGGTGGATGTTGGCCCCGACGTTGGCCGCGTAGAGGGCGACCCGCAGCGAGCCGAGGTCGAGGTTCATGAAGTCGACGCCGGCCGGCACGCAGATCACCGGCAGCCGGGTGTCGGCCAGTTCGTCGAACGCGTCCGCGGCCCGCAGCAGCACCACCGCGCGCCGTCCGGTCGCCTCCACCGGCGCGAGCCACATGTTGGCCTGGTAGACGTCCTTGGCCGGGCCGGCGAAGTAGAGGGCCACCTCGGGCTGCTCCCGGGCCAGCCAGTCGTGCACGGCGGGCAGCTCCCCCGGGGCCTTGCCCCGGCCGCGCAGCGCGGTCGACGCCAGCACCGCGGCGGTGACCAGTCCGGCGACGAGCGTGACGGCCGCGGTGACCACGACCGGGGCGACCCGGTCGACGGCGACGGCCACCACGGCGGCCGGCACCAGCAGCACGTTGAGCAGCGGCAGCCGCAACCCGGCCAGCCGGCGCGCCCAGGCCGGCGGCACCGGCACCCGGCTCAGCGCGCCGAGGTCGATGTTGCGGGTGTAGGCCGGCGGGTCGACCCGCCCGTCGATCACCTTGGTCACCGCCGACGTGGCCACCGCCACGGTCCAGAGCGCGGCCGGCAGCAGCAGCACCGCGACGTCGCCGCCCACCCCGGGACGGACCGCGGCGACCACCAGCAGGACGACCGACAGGTCCCGGACCAGGCGGCGGAAGACCTCGCCGAGGCCGGCCTTGTCGAGCAGCTCGGCGGTCCCGGCGTACCGGGTGGCCAGGGCCGCCTCACCGGCCAGGGCGACCACGGCGGCCACCGCGTACGGGACCACCAGGCCGAGGACCCCGGAGAGGATCATGACCGCGTAGCCGAGGAGCGTCGCGCCGACCGCGACGAGACCCTGCTGGCTGCGTACTCTGCTGAACAACGACACGCTCCCTGTCTGCCCGCCGGTGTCGAAGGGGCCCGATACCGGACGGCTGCGACCTTAAACGGGCCAAGTGACACAAGTATTGCCGGGGTGTCCGGCAGGTGAACGACGGACGACGACTTTCACCATCGGTGCGCGCCGGGCCACGACACGCAGCGGGCCCCGGCCGGTCACCGGCCGGGGCCCGCTGCGCGGACGGGATCAGCCGCCGATGACCACCCGGCGGACGCCGGTCCAGCGCGCCGGGTCGGTGACCCGGCGGCCGTCGACCAGCACCGTCACGCCCGGCAGGTCGGCCGGGGCGAGGCTGCGGTACTCGGCGTGGTCGGCCTGGATCACCGCGGCGCCGACCGGCTCGCCGTCGTAGCCGGGCAGGCCGTGCGCGGCCAGTTCCTCGTTGGTGTACATCGGGTCGGAGACGTAGGGGGTCGCACCCCGCCGGCGCAGCGCCTCCACGGTCGGGAAGACGCCGGAGAACGCGGTCTCCTTGACGCCACCCCGGTAGGCGGCGCCGAGCACCAGCACTCCCACCCCGGTCAGGTCGCCGTACGCGGCGGCGAGCAGGTCCACCGCGTAGTCCGGCATGGCGGCGTTGGCCTCGCGCGCCGAGCGGACCACGGTGGCGGCCGGGTCGTTCCACAGGTACATCCGCGGGTAGATCGGGATGCAGTGACCACCGACCGCGATGCCCGGCGAGTGGATGTGGCTGTACGGCTGGGTGTTGCAGGCCTCGATGACCTTGGTGACGTCCACGCCGACCGTGTCGGCGAAGCGGGCGAACTGGTTCGCCAGGCCGATGTTCACGTCCCGGTAGGTCGTCTCGGCGAGCTTGGCCAGCTCGGACGCCTCGGCCGAGCCCAGGTCCCACACGCCGTTGGGCCGGTCCAGGTCGGCGCGCTCGTCGAAGTCGAGCACCGCCTCGTAGAACCGCACGCCGTGCGCGGCGGACGCCTCGTCGATGCCGCCGACCAGCTTCGGGTAGCGGCGCAGGTCGGCGAAGACCCGGCCGGTGAGCACCCGCTCCGGGCTGAACACCAGGTGGAAGTCGGTGCCCGCGGTGAGGCCGGAGCCCTCGGAGAGCATCGGCGCCCACCGGCTGCGGGTGGTGCCGACCGGCAGGGTGGTCTCGTAGCTGACCAGCGTGCCCGGCTTCAGGCCACGGGCGATGGCCCGGGTGGCGTCGTCCATCCAGCCGAAGTCCGGCACACCCTCGGCGTCCACGAACAGCGGCACGACCACCACGACCGCCTCCGACTCGGCGACCGCGGCGGCGGTGTCGGTGGTGGCCGACAGCAGCCCGGCGGCCACCGCCTCCTTCAGCTTGACGTCCAGGTCGGCCTCGCCCGGGAAGGGCACGGCACCGTCGTTGACCAGCTGGACGACCCGCTCGGAGACGTCGGCACCGATCACCCGGTGCCCCTTCGAGGCGAACTGCACGGCGAGCGGCAGCCCGATCTTTCCGAGCGCGACGACGCAGATGTTCATGAAACTACTCTCCTCCTCGGGGGAGACGGCGCCGAAGGCGGGCCGCGACCCGGCGAAGCGTCACCGGCCAGACGGTGAACGCCAGTTGACCTTTGTGGTTGTTGTTGATCGTGACCAGGTGCAGTCGGCTCCCGTCGCGGTGCATCGTCCGGTGCCGCACCGGCGGCCGGAGCCCCCGCAACGGGACGGCGACGCTGCCGGCCACCCGGATGCGTACCGCCCGGGCCGTCCCCTTCGCGGTGAGTTCCGCCGCTACGTCCTGGAGCCGGAAGGTGGCCTCCACGGTCGTGCCCATCGGGTCGGCGGGCAACAGCCGCACCACCGCCTCCGCCGCGCCCACCTGCACCGACAGGTCGTCGCCCACGAGATCGGCGAGGTCGGGCCGAGGGCTGCGGGCGAGGATCTGCACACGGCGGTCGCCGTCAGCTCCAGTCACCCAGCGTACCGACACCGCGTTGAGCGCGGCGAGCCAACGGCTCGCCGTCGGCTTCACCTCGTACCACTCCTCGCTCAGGCCCGCGTCCGGCTCGCCGAAACCCGGGTAGGCGGCGAACCACCGCTGGTCGCGGACGACGGTCGGCGGCAGGCCGTCGCTCGCGGTCTGCCGGATGATCGCGAGCAGGTCGGCCGGACGGCCATAGGCGGCCGCGCCCACCAGCACCCGGGCGTCCGGGTCGAGCTGGTCGCGGATGCGGTCGGTGAGGTACTCCCGGACCAGCTTGCCGACTCGGACGCGGACCTGCTCCTGAGTGTCGGCGTCCAGCGCCAGGAAGTCGGGGCGGAACAGCTTCGCGATCTCCCAGGCGAAGTGTCGCCGCAGCACCGCGTCGCGCCGTTCGCCCGGCTCGACCAGCTCGGCGACGAACCGGACGATGCGCTCCACGCACTCCAGCCGGGCCAGGTGGTCGCTGCGGTAGGTGATGTTGGTGGAGTTGAGCCGCTTGACCGCGTAGTAGTAGTCGTAGTCGGCCAGCACCGAGATGCGGGCGGCCCGCACGCACGCCTCCACCGTGAACGGCTGGTCGCTGCCGACCGCCATGTCCTCCGGGAAGCGCAGCCGGTGTCGCTCGACCAGCTCCCGGCGGAACAGCTTGGTGTTCGACAGCGAGAACGGCAGCGGCGAGTCGTACAGGTCGACGTCGGAGCGGGTGCGGTCGAAGATCTCCTGGTGCACGTACCGCTTGTTCACGCCCACCATCCGGCCGAGCACCACGTCCGAGCCCCACCGGTCGGCGGCCGTCACCAGCCGCTCCAACGCCTCCCGGCCGAGGTGGTCGTCCGCGCCGATGAAGAAGACGTACCGGCCGGTGGCCACGTCGAGCGCCCGGTTGCTGGGCGCGGCCGGGCCACCGGAGTTGGCCTGGTGCACCACCGTGATCAGGGAGGGATAGGCCGCCGCGAACCGGTCCAGCTCCGCGCCGCTGCCGTCGGTGGAACCGTCGTCGACCGCGACGATCTCCAGCCGATCGTGCCCGATCGTCTGGTTCACCAACGACGTCAGACAGGTGGTCAGGTCCGGCATGGTGTTGTAGACGGCGACGACGACCGTCACGTCCGGTTGCCTCACCGGGCGACCGCCGTCCGGAACGAGATGCCGTCAGAACCCATGCCCGTCCGTCTCCGTGTGAACCAGCGTCGCACCCCGCGACCGACCGGAGCGAGTGTACGACAAGCGCCACGCCGGAGACCGCCGCCACCGCGGCTGCCGGACCGCGGTGTCGCCGTTGCTACCCTGCACCCGACCCCGGGCCGCGACGGCGCTCCCGTCGCCCGAGGAGCAGTCACCGGCGGGCCGACGGGCCGGCCGACACCACTCGGACAGGACCAGACATGACCGCGCCGACCCGCCGCGAGCTGCCGTCACCGGAGACGGCGACCGGCGGCCGCACCGACCCGGCCGGCCGGACCGCCTCCGGCTCCGGCTCCGGCAACCGTCTGGTGGCCGCGTTCCGGTCGGCCTTACCCGCTCTCGTCGGCTACCTGGCCGTGCGGTCGCTGGGCCTGGTCACGCTCTGGCTCTGGGCACGCGCGGTCGGCGCCCGACCCGGCGCGCTGCTGACCGAGTCCGACGGCGAGTGGTATCTGCGCATCGCCCAGCACGGCTACGACGGGTACGAACGCACCCAGAGCGACATGGCGTTCTTCCCGCTCTATCCGCACCTGGTCGGGGCGCTGGAGCCGCTGACCCCCCTGGGTACCCGTGCCACCGCGCTCGCCCTGGCCGGTGTCGCGGCGCTCGCCGCCGCGTGGGGCCTGTTCGCGATCGGCGAGCGCCTGTACGACCGACGGGTCGGCATCCTCCTCGCCGTGCTGTGGGGGGCGCTGCCGCACAGCATCGTGCAGAACATGAGCTACAGCGAGGGGATCTTCACGGCGTTCGCCGCCTGGTGCCTCTATGCGCTGTTGCGCGGTGACTGGCTCGTCGCCGGGCTGCTCAGCCTCGCCGCGGGCCTGACCCGACCGACCGGCTCGGCGCTGCTCGCCGTGGTCTGCGTCGCCGCATCGATCGCGGTTCTCCGCCGTCGCGACGGCTGGCGTCCCTGGGCGGCGCTGCTGCTCGCGCCGGCCGGCTGGCTCGGCTACCTGGCCTGGGTGGGCTGGCGCACCGGCCGGCCGGACGGCTGGTTCCACATCCAGGACGCCGGGTGGGGCACCACTTTCGACCTCGGCGTCGACACGGTGCGGGTCGGCCAGCGGGTGCTGGCCCACCCCTCGGCGTTGGCGATGTACGTGGTGACATTGGTGGTCCTGGTCGCGCTGGCCCTGTTCGTGCTCGGTGCGCTCGACCGGCAGCCGTGGCAGCTCCTGCTCTACAGCGGACTGATCCTGCTCACCACGCTCGGCGCCGCCGGCTACTACCACGCCAAGGCGCGTTTCCTGCTTCCCGCGTTCCCGCTGCTGCTGCCGGTCGCGGTCGCGCTGGCCCGGGCCGGCTGGGCGCGCGCGGTGACCGTGCTGGCGCCGCTGGCCATCCTCTCCGCCTACTTCGGCGGTTACGTGCTGATGATCTGGAACCGGTCGCCGTGATCCCGGCCGTCACCGGTTGAACGGCCGGACGTCCCAGAGCCACACGTCGTCGACCCGCCGGCCCGGGCCGTAGCAGGCGTCGAGCACCGCGCGCAACTGCTCCTGCCGCCGGTGCCGGGGCAGCGCCACCGCGTCCGCCCGCCAGTGCCGCGCGTCGGCGCGCGCCTGCGCCACCTCGGCCGGCGTCACCTCGACGCCCCGACGGCCCTCGGCCACGAGGGTGAGCAGCTTCGCGGTCGGCTGCGGCTCGACTCCCCAGCGCCCGGTCGGATCTGTCGGCGACACCGGCGCGAGGAAGTAGCCCTGCGGCACCGCGAACTCGGCGAGCGCCGCCGAGCCCCAGTAGACCGAGGTCATGTTGGCCACCGGCACCGGCACCAGGGTGCGGCCGGGAGCCACATGGTCCCGCCACTCGCCCGCGGTCACGAAGTGCGGTACCGACGGACGCTTCTGCACCGGCAGCGGGGTGGGCAGGACCGGCACCAGGGCGGCCAGCAGAGCGACAGCGGCGACGCGGACCAGCATCGGGTTCTCCACCCGGGTCCGCAGCACCCGGTCGCCGGCAAGCGCCAGCAGCACGCCGACGGCCACGGTGGTGATCAGGCCGAACCGGGCCACCACCACCGCGTCGAAGATCGGCAGGTGCTGCACCAGCGCGAACGGCGCCGGCACGGTGGTGCGCTCGGTGCCCCAGGTCCAGGTGGTGCCGATGGACAACAGCGCGCAGACCACCCCGACCAGGGTCAGCACGCGCACCGCGACCTCCCGCCGTAGCCACCACGCGGCGGCCACCGCCAGCACCACGAGCGGCCAGCCGTAGAAACTCGCCTGCTCGGTGGTGTTCGGGCCCCAACCCCCGGCGCTGGTCGCGCTGCCGGCGATCGACTCCGTGGCGTAGCGCACGTAGGAGCCGAGCTTCAGCGCGTACACGTCCGGCCCACCGGGATGACCGAGGCGGTGCTGCGGCCCGGCGAACTGCATCCACAACGGGTACGCGGTCACCACCGCGACGAGCGCGCCGGCAACGAGCAGGCCGCCGGCGAGTCGGGGAGCGCGCCGCACGGCGACCCGGGGCGCCACGGCGAGATGGGCGAGCACCACCATCAGGCAGCCGAGCGCCAGCAGGAAGAGGATCTCCACGCTGATGAAGAACTGGGCGGCGACCAGCGCGCCGAGCACCAGCCCGTCGCGCAGCACCCGACCGTCCCGGGCCAGCACCAGCACCCGCCAACCGATGAACGGCACCAGCCACTGCGCGGTGATGTGCGGGTGGCCGTTGCTGTGCGACACCAGCGCCGGCGCGAAGGCGCAGAACAGGCCGCCGACGAAGGCCGCCGCGCGGGAGTCCACCACGTGCCGGGAGAGCACGTGGTACCAGGCGTAGCCGGTGCCGGCCAGGTTGAGGGTGATGAGCAGCACGTAGGCGGTGGGAGCGCCGAACAGCAGGGTGACCGGCGACAGCAGGATCCCGGGGAGCTGCATGCCGACGTTGGTCATCAGGTTCACCCCGTCGGGGGCGTTCTGCGCCGTCGTGAAGAAGGGGTTCTCCAGGTGCCGGACCGCGTGCGCCGCGTAGGCCAGCATCCACTCGTTGAAGCCCTGGTCGTCGGGGCGGCTGCCGAGGAGTCGGCCGTCCACGTCGCGCCAGCCGCGCGCGGTCACCATGAGCGCGCCGAGCAGGTAGACCGCCGCCACCAGCGCGTCCCATCGGCTCCGGCGGCGGCGCGTCGGCCGGTCGTCCGGCTCGACGGCGGGCCGGACGTCGCGCTCCGGCACGGCCGGGAGCGGCCCGGCCGGACCCGCCGCCGCGTCGTCCGGCTCGCGGTCGCCGGGCGCGGCGGGCCCGGTGGGAGCTGGCTCGGAACGACGGGTGTCCGGTGCGGTCATGAGGCAGGAGTGTACGGCCGCGGCGCGGCCTCACCCGACTCCCCCCGCGCCGACGCACCGGCGCGTTCCCTCCGCCGGGTGAGCCCCGCGTCGAGCGCCGCCACCGCCAGCACCACGAGGCTGATCCGCAGGTAGATGGCCTCCTGAATGCCGAACCGGGTGTACTCGCCGGCGGACAGCATGAGGCTGGCCAGCACGCTCGCGACACTCACCAGCCCGCCGACGACGCCGATCGCGGTCAGCCACCGCCGCCGTCGCACGGCCCCGGTGGCCACGCAGGCCAGGAGCGCCAGCGCGGCGGCGCCGCCGATCAGGGGCAGGGCCAGGTGACGTGGCGGGTAGAAGACCGACCCGACCGCCTCCGGCAGCATCGTCACCGGGCGACCGTAGGTGTGCAGCTCGGTGCTGCCCAACGCCATCGGCAGGATCCGGTGCCCCATGATCTCGCGGTAGTGCTCCGGCTCGGCCAGCGCGTACCGGAAGCCGACCCCCAGTTCGTGCTCCTCGGCCCAGGTCTGCAGCTCCCCGCACCGGGCGTAGGCCTCGGAGAACTTCCGTACGTTCCACCGCCGCACCAGCGCCGGGTCCTCGATCGCCTGACATTGCGGCATGCCGAGCTCGTCGTGGTACGCCCGGTGCATCGCCGGGTCGCGCTGGACCTCGACCATCAGCCGGTAGAGGAACGTCTCGTCGGTCTGGGAGCGCCCGGAGGCGCTCCATCGGGAGAACGTCTGGTCGGTGGGGCCGAGCAGCGCCGCGTTCCAGGCCAGCCCGGCCAGGAGCGCGCCGAGTGCCACCACCGCCGGCCACCGGCGCGAGCGGTCGCGCCACGCCAACACCACCAGCACCGCCGGCACCAGCGCGATGAACAGCAGCATGTCCTGCCGGACGAACATCCACCACACCGTCACCAGCACCGTCGCGGCGAGCAGCGGCCACGACCGCCGGCGCGCCCACAGCGCCAGCAACCCGAAGGCGAGCAGACCCAGGCTGATCGAGAGCGACTCCGCCGTCAGGGTGTGGTCCCAGACGTACACCGCCCGGGTCAGAGCCAGGACGAACAGCGCGGTCGCGGCACAGACCCGGGCGGTGGTGGTGCGCAACGCGATCCACAGCGCCAGCACCAGCAGCACCCACGCGGCGGTGCCGATCAGCGCCTGGGCCCACGCCCGCGCCGGGTCGCTGCCGGCGAGCGAGTAGAGCAGCGGTGTGCCCCACAGCCGCGGCGCGTGCCCGGTGAAGGAGACCGTCGCGGTCGGGTTCGGGCCGTCGAGCAGCCCGGCGTAGGAACGCGTGTCGAAGGTGCGGAACGCCTCGACCCGCGCCGCGATGCTCAGCCGCGCGGCGACGAAGGCGACCAGCAGGACCGCCAGCAGTGAGCGGTCGCCACGAAGCCACGACCGGAACCGGCCGACACCACGCCGATTCGCCGGCTCGGGACGGCGTCGTTCGACGACGGAAGAGTCGACCACCATGGGGATTCCTCGCGCTCGCGCTGGCCCTGTCGGCATCCGGAAGCGGGACGCAGCGATGTTAGCCTAGATCGCCCGCGTGGCGGTGCACGGTCGCCGGCCGTCGCGCGCCGCCGGCCCGCGGGGCGGGCACGACGCCGCCCCGGTCAGCGGACAGTCAATCGGAGGGATCATTCACATGAAGGTCGTCAGCATCGTTGGCGCCCGGCCCCAGCTGGTCAAACTCGCGCCGATCGCCGCGGCGTTCGCCGCCACCGACCACGAGCACGTCATCGTGCACACCGGGCAGCACTACGACGCGGACCTCTCCGACGTCTTCTTCTCCGGTCTGGGCATCCCGGATCCCGACGTGCATCTGGGTATCGGCTCCGGCAGCCACGGCGTGCAGACCGGCAAGACCCTCTCGGCCCTCGACCCGGTGCTGGCCGCCGAACGGCCCGACTGGGTGCTGGTCTACGGCGACACCAACTCGACGCTGGCAGGTGCGCTGTCCGCGGTGAAGATGCACCTACCGGTGGCCCACCTCGAGGCGGGGCTGCGCTCGTTCAACCGCCGGATGCCTGAGGAGCACAACCGGGTGCTCACCGATCACTGCGCCGACTTGCTGCTGGCGCCGACCGAGGAGGCGGTGCGCCACCTGTCGGCCGAAGGGCTGGCGAAGCGAGCCGTCCTGGTCGGCGACGTGATGGTCGACGTCTGCCTGCGGGTCCGCGACGCCGTGCTGGCCGGTGGCCAGACCCGCCCGGAGCTGCCCGCCGGCATCGACCCGGAGGCCCCGTACCTGCTGGCCACGCTGCACCGGGCGGAGAACACCGATGACCCGCGACGGCTGGGGGCGCTGGTGTCCGCGCTCGCCGAGCTGCCGGTGCCGGTCGCGCTGCTGGCGCACCCGCGCCTGCTGGCCCGCGCCGAGGAGCACGGCATCAAGCTGGGTGGGGGCGCGCTGCACGTCGGTCGGCCACTGCCCTACGCCGGCATGGTCGCCGCGGTGCTCGGCTCGGTCGGTGTGGTCACCGACTCGGGCGGCCTGCAGAAGGAGGCGTACCTGCTGGACCGGCCCTGCACCACGCTGCGCCCGGAGACGGAGTGGGTGGAGACGTTGGTCGACGACTGGAACCGGCTGGTGCCCGAGCCCGCCGCCCTGGGCCGGGACGGCTGGGCCGACACGGCCACCCGTCCCCGGCCGAGCGCCGGTCGGGGCACCCCCTACGGCGACGGCCGGGCGGCTGAGAACGTCGTACGGGTCCTCGCCGAACACGCGCGCTGAAACCCGGCCCGTCCGGGTGACCGCCGGTCGGCCGTCACCCGGACGGCCGGTCAGGCCGCGGCGGTGATCTGCGCCAGCGGCGGCGGATCGAGCGACGTGGTGGCGACCACGCCCGGATAGCGGCGGGCCAACTGCCAGCCCAGCGTGATCGACAGCGCGTCGGAGGCCACGATCAGGTCGGCCGGGTCGCGGTCGAGGTCCAGCTCGGACAGTCGCTTGAGGGCGAGCTTCGACAGCACCATCGGACGCACGTTCGTGTAAGCCTTCATGAACACGCGCTTGTGGAACGCACGGCTCAGGCGCTCCTGCCGCCGGCGCAGCCCGCCGGCCACGCTCTTGCCGGCGAGCCGACCGAGCCCGCCGGCCACCCGCCGGGGCCCGCTGGTCACCACCAAGCGCTCGGCGCGCAGCAGCGGGTGCCGCTTCTCGGCGGCCCCGATGGTGAACAGACGCAGACCGGGCCGCCCGGCCAGTTCGGCCCAGTTGCCCTCGCTGAGCACCACCACGTCCAGCCGGGCGCCCTCGTCGAGCAGCCGCTCGGCCAGCGCCAGCACCCGGTCGTGCGGCCTGTGGTTGAACGCCAGCAGCAGTGCCCGCGGCTGCCGGGGCGCGGTCACCGTCGCGGTCCGGGCTCCGTCTCCGTCGGCGATCGTCACGATCCCACCTCTCCCGTCTCGATCTTCCGCCGGACCATCGACCGCAGCCGGGCCTCCAGCGGCGCGGTGACCGCCTGCCGGGTGAAGGTGTCGGCGTGGGCACGGGCCTCGGCCCGCTGCTTGGTCGACATGTCCCGGGCGGCCTTGCCCGCGGCGATCATCGATTCGGCGATGTCGTGGACGTCGAGGCTCTCCGGGTTGAACCAGAGCGGATAGCCGGCCAGCACGTCCTGCGCGGCGATGCCCGGCGCGTGCACCGAGACGATCGGACTGCCGCTGGCCATGTACTCGAAGATCTTGCCGGAGGTGACGTACCGCGCGCCGCCGGCGAGGAACACGAGGACGTCACTCTCCTGGTAGACCCGGCCGACCTCGGTCTTGGACACCGGGCCGCGGTAGTGGATGCCGTTGTCCGGCAGGGAGCGACCGTCCTCGTCCGCGGTCAACCCGAGCCGCTCCATGAGCGGGGCCTTGCCCTGCGCGAAGTATCCGAGGTGCCCGTGGATGTTGAGCTCGGCGTCGGCCAGGTCGGGATGGCGCCGGGCGATCTGGAACGCCTCGGCGAGCTGCTCCACCGGCTGGGTGCTGTTCATGGTGCCGAGGAACGTGAACCGCAGCGGCTGGTCCCGGTCGGTGCCGGAGGTCGGCGTGGACAGGTCGAGTTGGGTCAGCAGATCCGGGTCCCAACCGTTGGGCACCACCATCATCCGGTCCGCGGCGTTCGGGTAACGGTCGGCGTACCAGGACAGCAGCGGCTTGTTGACGAAGACGGACGCGGACGCGTCCCGGAGAATCCGCTTCTCCCAGCGCCAGGCCGGGTGACCGGGCTCGTACCCGTCCTCCTCGGTGAACATGTTGAGCGTCCAGGCGTCGCGGTAGTCGACCGCGAACGGCACCCCGGTCGCCTTGTGGATCATCCAGGCGGCGGCGAACGACGCGAACGGGTTACCGGTGGCGAGCACCACGTCGAACCGGCGCCGGGCGTGCATCCGCAACGCCTTGCGCACCGACGCGACCGCCCAGGACAGGTAGTGCTCGGGGAAGATCTTCTTCAGCCCGAAGTTGTAGAGGTTGCGCGCCATGATGGGCGACATGCCCCGGAACCGGCCGTACTCGCGCAGGTCGCGTTCCCAGGCGAAGTGGCTGATGGCGGGCCGCTCCACCCGGATCGACGGGTGGACGGTCTCGGCGAGCTGCTCGTCCACCGAGCCGATCACCCGGTGCAGGAACGACAGCGGCGACGCGAACGCCGTCACCTCCCAGCCGTGCTCGGCGAGGTAGTTGGCGGTCGCCCGAGCCCGGTAGACGCCGCTGGCCCGCGACGGCGGGAAGTAGAAGGACAGGTAGAGGATGCGCGGTCGGCGCGGCGTGCGCGTCCGGTTCATGGAGTGTCCCCCTGGGCGGAATCCGGGTCGTCGGTACGGTGCTGGCGATCGGTCGCCTCTCCAGAGTAGTCGTAGCTGAAGCAGACTCTCGGACTCGCGTGCCCGGTCCGGTTCCCCACCAGGCGGGCCGCGTACGGCATCGCGATCGGGTCCGTGACGACGAGCACATCCACCGGGGTACGGGCGAAGAGCTGGTCGATCAGCCGGGGGCGCTGGTCGCCGCGCACCCGTAGGAACGCTCGGTGCGCCGGGTCGGCGAGGCGCCGCTGGTAGGCCCGCTCGGTCCGCTTCGAGATCCGGCGCAGCGGGCCCCGGCCGACGAGGCGCAGCAGCTTGCGCGGCGCCTTGTAGAGCGCCGCCTGCTCGAACCGGACCGTCGGCAGGCGCCGCAGGAGGGCGTCCAGCTCGACGACCCGGACACCGGGCGCGAACGTCTCCCGGCTCCAGGGGCCCAGCCGGTCGACCACCACCGTGGCGGCGCCGCCGTCGGCGACGGCCTGGCGGGACTCCTCCACGACGGCGCGCCGCCGGACTCCCCCGACGGACAGGAAAAGGACGTGCATCTCACTCCATCAGCTGCGGCGCCCCGGCGTCAGCGCGCCGGCGCGGCCTCGTCGGAAAACCACAGACGGCGGTGCATGTCGGCGACCGCGCCGTAGCCGTACCGGGCGGCGAGTGACGTGCGAACGAGGGCGGGATCGAGGTCGTGCGGGAACCGCGAGCGCAGCCGCCGGTAACCGGCCACGATCGTGTCCGGGTCGTCCGTGACATCGATCATCTCGCCGGCCGCCGCCTCGATGCCGGACAGTGTCCGCTCCGGGCCGCCGCAGCGGGTGACCAGGACCGGCAGCCCGGCGGCGATGCCCTCGACCACCGCGACACCGAACGTCTCCCGACGGCTCGGGTGCACCAGCAGGTCGTGCTCCCGCATCAGCCGCAGCGCCTCCTGCGGCGGCACCGCGCCGGTGAACGTGACCGCCTCGGCCACCCCGAGCTCGGCTGCCCGCGCGGTCAGGCTGGTCAGCAACGCGCCCTCACCCACCAGGGTCAGCGTCAGCGACGGGTCGTCCCGCCGGCAGCGCGCGAACGCCTCCAGCAACAGCGGTACGCCCTTGAGCTCGGAGAGCGCCCCGACGAAGAGCCAACGCCGCAGCGCGGTGATCGGCGTCGACCGGGGTTCGTCGAAGGAGATCGGGTTGGCGACGGCGCCGATCCGGTCCGCGTGGTGCGGGAACGCCTCGACCAGGGGGCGGCGGACGCCCTCGCCGACGGCGAGGAAGCCGGCGCACCGGTGGAGCACCTCGTCGTACATCTCCCGCCCGCGCGCGGTCTCCAGCACCCGGTCCAGGAAGCTGGCGTGCTCGGTGACGAAGACGCGGGTCTCCGGACCGGCGTTGCGGATCGCGGCCCAGCCGCTGGGCAGTCCCACGTGGGCGTGCACCACCGGCGCGGTGAGCGGCCGACCGCCGAGGGCGGCCCGGAGCGCGTCGTCGTGCCGCTCGGCGATCTCGGCGTGGCCGAGGCCACGCGGCACGGGCACGGGCACGTAGACCAGGTCAGCGCCGCCGACCGTCGGGGTGCGGTGCTGCGCGTGGCGGAGGAGCACGTGGTGGGCGTCCCGAACCCGGCGCTCGCCGTCGCCGTCCAGCGCGGCGACCCAGGCGTCGCAGTGGTAGACGGTCATCCGGTCGGAAACCGGAGCGGTCGCGCCGACCATCGCCTGCACGAACGAGCCACGGAAGGGCAGTTCGCGGGTCGGATACCAGGGCGTGATCACGACGACGTCCCGTTCAGAAGTTGCCGGCACCCGAACCTTCCTCGCCGCACGTAGGGACCGCGCCACGTTAACATGCACGCTGTCCTGCGCGCCCCGCCGACCCGCCGCCCCCACCGCCGGCGGGGCGGGCCACCGATCCCCGCGTCCGCCCGTCGAAAGGATCCCGCCCTGATGGGTAGCAAGCTCGCAGCCGGCGTGCTGCGTCGCGTGACGGCTCCCCGGGTGGTGCGGCACCGCGCGGCGGCCCGCCTGATCCACGGTCTCGCGGCCGCGCCGCTACTGCCGACCGGGGCGCGTGCCGCCCTGGCCCGCCGGCTGCGCGCAGGCATGATCGGGGCGGGCTGGCCGGCCGGCGAGTCGCGGGCGGCGCTGGTCACGGTGGCGGGCGCGGTGGACCCGGCGGCCCGCGCCGACCTGCTCGCCCAGGAGGCCGCGGACGACCTGGCCGAGGGACGCACCCCGGCGCACCTGCTGGCCGCCGTCTCGGCCGATTTGGGCGAGGCCGACCGCGCGTACGCCCGGGGCGACGGCGCCGCGGCGGCTCGGCGGCTCTACCGGGTCCTGCACACCCAGTTCCACCGGGTGATCCACTTCGACCAGCTCACCTCTCCCCTGGTCGAGGATCCGGCCGCCTTCCTCGCGCCACTGCACGGCAGCGCTGTGGGCCGTGCACTGCTCACTCCGCGCGGCCGCGCGACACCGGCGGCCCCCGCGCCCACCGACCGACCGCTGCGCCTGTTGTTGATGCTCAACGGCAGCGCGCACTTTCTCGGCGCCGTGCGCGAGCGGTACGCCGACCATCCCGGGGTCGAAGTGCGCTACCTGCGGCTGGACGACGACCCGGTGGCCGGGCCGCTGACCCGGCAGAGCCGGGGCATGGTGACCGAGGCGCTGCTCGGCGGCACCGAGTACGGCGAGCAGATCGAGCGCTGGCTCCGCCCGCACCTGGACTGGGCGGACACGGTGTTCGTCGACTGGGCGGTGGCGACCGCGGCGATGACCAGCCTGGTCGATCCCGGCGACACCCGGATCGTCGTACGGCTGCACAGTTACGAGGCGTTCGGCCGGTGGCCGCACCTGATCGACTTCAGCCGGGTCGACGACGTGGTCTTCGTCTCCGACCATCTCCGCGACTTCACGCTGCGGGTGACGCCGGGGCTGACCGGCCCGGACGCGCCCCGCACCCACGTGCTGTGCAACGCGCTGGAGTTGGCGCCGTTCCGCCGCGCGAAGGACCCGGCGGCGCGGTTCACCCTCGGCCTGATCGGCACCAGCGCCGTGGCCAAGGATCCCCGGTGGGCGATCGAGGTGCTGCGACTGCTGCGGGCCGAGGACGAGCGCTACCGCCTGCTCCTGGTCGGCGGGGGCCTCGACATCCGCCGCAGCCGGGCGGCCCGGGACTACGCGACCGCGCTGGAGGCCGATCTCGCCGAGCTGGAGCCGACCGGCGCGGTGGTCCGCGTCGGTCACACCGACGACGTGCCCGGCGTACTCACCGGCATCGGAGTGGTGCTCAGCAGCTCGGTGCGGGAGAGCTTCCACTGCGCGGTGGTGGAGGGTGCGGCCAGCGGCGCGGTGCCGGTGGTCCGGGACTGGCCGTTCTTCGCCGACGGCGTGCACGGAGCCCGTACCGTCTTCCCGGCCGACTGGGTGGTCGACTCCCCGGCGGCGGCCGCCGCACGCGTCCGCGCGCTCACCGCCGACGAGCGGGTCTGGCGGACCGAGGGCGCGGCGGCGGCGGCGCATGCGCTGGCGACGTGGGACTGGTCGGTCAACGCACCGCACTTCGACCGCATGCTGGGGGTCGAACAGCGCTGACCCGGGGCGCCGGCCGGGCGTCCGTGGACGCCCGGCCGGGCGGGCGGATCAGGCCGACGCGGCGACGGGTGCGTCGCGCCCGGCGTCGGTCGGGCTGACGAAGACGGTCCGGCCGTCGGAGGCGGACTCCAGCAGACCGGCGGCGACCTGCACGGTACGCAGGCCCTGTCGCAGGGTGACGATGTCGCTCTGCTTGCCCTCCACCGCGTCCCGGAAGCGCTCGTGCTCGACCAGCAGCGGCTCACGCTTCGGGATGGCGTAGCGGACCATGTCGCCCTCGGCCACGCCGCGGAACGCGCGCAGCGCCTCCCATTCGGTGTCGATGGCGGCGTTGGCGTAGAAGGTGAGGTCCGCGGTGAGCGTGTCGGCGATGAAGCAGCCCTTGTCGCCGGTGACCACTGTGGACCGCTCCTTGAGCGGGCTCAGCCAGTTGACCAGGTGGTTGACCATCGTGCCGTCGGAGAGCTGGCCGACCACGGCGACCATGTCCTCGTGCAGCCGGCCGCTGCGCGAGACGGTGCGGGCGGAGACCGAGGTGTATTCCCGGCCGGTCACCCAGGCGGTCAGGTCGATGTCGTGGGTGGCCAGGTCCATCACCACGCCGACGTCGGCGATGCGGTGCGGGAACGGGCCCTGGCGGCGGGTGACCACCTGGAAGACCTCGCCCAGCTCGCCGGCCTCCAGCCGGGTCCGCAGGCTCTGCAGCGCCGGGTTGTAGCGCTCGATGTGACCGACGCCGGCGACCAGCCCGGCGGTCTCGAACGCCTCCACCAGCTTCGTGGCCGCGTCGACCGACTGGGCGAGGGGCTTCTCGATCAGCGCGCAGACGCCGTTGGCGGCCAACTCCAGGCCGATCGACTCGTGCAGCGCGGTCGGGCAGGCCACCACGGCGTAGTCGACGCCCAGCGCCAGCAGGTCGCTCAGCTCGGGTACGACCGGCGCGCGCAGCGTGCCGGTGACGTCGCCGGCGGGATCGACCACGCCGACCAGCTCGACACCGTCCAGGTTGGACAGCACCCGGCCGTGGTTGCGACCCATGGCGCCGAGGCCGATCAGCCCGGCCCGCAGCTTGCGGCCCCCGCTCATCGGGCACCGCCCGCGAGGTTCGCGCCCTCGGCGATCCGCTCCAGCTCGGCCTGGCTCAGCGACGGGTGCACCGGCAGCGAGACCACCTCGGCGGCGGCGCGCTCGGTCTCCGGCAGGTCCCACGCGCCCGGCTTGCCGTCCACCAGGTACGGCTTGAGCCGGTGGATCGGGGTCGGGTAGTAGACCGCGTTGCCGATGCCCAGCTCGGTGAGGCGGGCCTGGGCGGCGTCCCGGTCGCCCCGCACCCGCACCGTGTACTGGTGGTAGACGTGCTTCGCGCCGTCGGCGACCGGCGGGGTGACCATGCCGGTGATGGCGGAGTCGAGGAACTTGGCGTTGGCGCGACGCTGCTCGGTCCACCCGTCGAGCTGGCCGAGCTGCACCCGGCCGATGGCGGCGGCCACGTCGGTCATCCGCATGTTGGCGCCGACGATCTCGTTGGCGTACCGCTGCTCCATGCCCTGGTTGCGCAGCAGCCGCAGGGTGCGGGCGAGGTCCGCGTCGGCGGTGGTGATCATGCCGCCCTCGAGGGAGTGCATGTTCTTGGTCGGGTAGAAGCTGAAGCAGCCGGCGGTGCCGAAGGCGCCGACCGGGGTGCCGTTCAGCTCGGCGCCGTGCGCCTGGGCGGCGTCCTCGACGACGGCCAGGCCGTGCTGCTGCGCGATCGCCATGATCCGGTCCATCGCGGCCGGGTGTCCGTAGAGGTGCACCGGCATGATCGCGACGGTCTTCGGGGTGATCGCGGCGGCGACCGCCTCCGGGTCGACGCAGAAGCTGCCCGGCTCGATGTCCACGAAGACCGGCTCGGCGCCGACCAACCGGACCGCGTTGCCGCTGGCGGCGAAGGAGAACGAAGGCACGATGACCTCGTCGCCCGGGCCGAAGCCGAGCGCCATCAGGGTCAGCTGCAGGGCCGAGGTGCCGGAGTTGACGGCGACGCAGTGCCGGCCGGCGACCAGGTCACCGAACTCCTCCTCGAACGCCGCGACCTCCGGGCCCTGGACGACCCGGCCGCTCCGCAGCACCCGGACAGCCGCCTCGATCTCGGCCTCGCCGATGATCGGTCGTGCTGGGGGAATGAACTCTGGATGCGGCCCGACCATGGGGCTTCCTCCTGTCGACGCGTGACTCATGTGGGGGACGTTGGGGGATGGTAGCGGTTTGGGATGAAAACCGGTTGATCGCGGCCATTGTCCGGCCGGATGTCGTGCGCTGTTCATGATCGACGGGCGCTCCCGTCGGCGGGCGCCGGGGTCACACTTCCACCCCGTCGCGGACAGGCTCCACGCATGCTACCCGCAGGGCGGCGACTATCGCGGCGGCCAGGCGCGGCACCTCCGTGGGCTCCAGCGTGGCCCGGGAGATCGCCATCCGCCAGTAGACCGGCCCGACGATCAGGTCGACCGCGGCCCGCCGGTCGGTGTCCGGGGAGAGCTCGCCGCGCTCGACCGCCCGACCGATCAGGATCCGCCCGACGGCCTGCTGGTAGTCGTCCAGCGCGGCCTGTAGCTTCTCGGCGATCTGCGGGTTGCGGGACGCCTCGGCCAGCAGGTCCGGGATGATCTGCGCGGCCAGCCGGTGACGCAGCGCACGCGCCATCACGTGCAGCAGGATCTCCAGGTCGCCGAGGAGGCTGCCGGTGTCCAGCAGCGGGATGTTCCGGCCCGCCACCGCCGAGACCATGTCCAGCACCAGGTCGAGCTTGGAACGCCAGCGGCGGTAGATCGCGGTCTTGCTCACACCGGCCCGGCGGGCCACCGCCTCGATGGAGAGGCGGCCGTAGCCGACCTCGGCCAACTCCTGCATCACGGCGGCGCGGATGGCACTGGTGATCTCCCCGCGCAGCACCGCCGCGCCGGCCGGGGCACGCCTCTTCTCGGTCGTCACGTGGGACAATGTAGCGCAACGACGGTACGGTTGCGTCCCGACGTTCGGTGGACTACCTTCCATGCAGCAGCGAGGCGGCTCCTCCCCGCCCGGCCAAGCTGGATGTCTTCACCGCACTGCTCCCCATCACGCACGAAAGATCGGAGCGCCTGACCATGGCCAACACCGCGGTGGCCGACCCCGAATCCGGACTGACCCGGGCCGAACTGGCCCGGCGGTACGGGTTGCGGGTCGCCGGGGAACGACCGCCACTGGGCGAGTACGCCCGCCGGTTGTGGGCGTACCGGCACTTCATGACCGCGTACTCGCGGGCGAAGGTCGCGTCCTCGCTGAGCAACACCCAGCTCGGGCAGCTCTGGCAGGTGCTGACACCGCTCACCAACGCGGCGGTCTACTTCCTGATCTTCGGCGTGATCCTGTCCCAGAACCGGAACGTGTCGAACTTCATCGCGTACCTGTGCACGGGCGTGTTCATCTTCATGTTCACCCAGACCGCGGTGTCGAACGGCACCAGCGCGATCACCGGCAACCTGGGCCTGATCCGGGCGCTCCAGTTCCCCCGGGCCGCGCTGCCGATCACCGTCACGCTGGTGCAACTGCAGCAGCTGCTCATGTCGATGGTGGTGCTGGCCGCGATCGTGCTGTTCACCGGCGAGCCGATCACCTTCCGCTGGCTGTTGCTCGCTCCGGCCCTGCTGCTCCAGACGATCTTCAACATCGGGCTCACCATGATCATGGCCCGGATCGGCTCCAAGGTCACCGACCTCAAGCAGATCATGCCGTTCGTGATGCGCACCTGGCTGTACGCCTCCGGCGTGCTCTACCCGGTGGCGCTGTTCCGCCAGCACCTGCCGCACTGGGCCGCGAACCTCCTGGAGTGGAACCCGCCGCTGGTCTTCATCGAGCTGGCCCGGTACGCGCTGCTCGACTCGCACCAGGCCAACCTGGTGAGCTCGCCGCCGAAGCTCTGGGCCCTGGCTCTGTTCTGGGCGGTCGTCATGGGCATCGGCGGGTTCATCTACTTCTGGCGTGGAGAGAAGGAGTACGGCCGTGGCTGAGCAGACCCTGCCGCTGAACGCCGGCCCGGTGACCGACTCGGGTCGCGTCCCCACCGTCGTGGTGGACGACGTGCACGTGATCTACCGAATCCACAAGGGCGCGAGCGGCGGCGCCACCCCGGTCTCCGCGCTCAAGCGGATCGTCTCGCGCACCAAGGCTCCGAACATCCGCGAGGTGCACGCCGTCAAGGGGGTGAGCTTCACCGCGTACGAGGGTGAGGCGATCGGCCTGATCGGCAGCAACGGCTCCGGCAAGTCGACCCTGCTGCGGGCCATCGCCGGCCTGCTCCCGCCGGCCCGCGGCGCGGTCTACACCCAGGGCCAGCCGTCCCTGCTCGGCGTGAACGCCGCGCTGCTCAACGACCTGTCCGGCGAGCGCAACGTGGTGCTCGGCTGCCTGGCCATGGGCATGACGCCGGATGAGGTCAAGCGGATCGCCCCGGAGATCATCGAGTTCTCCGGGATCAACGAGCGGGGCGACTTCGCCTCGCTGCCGATGCGCACCTACTCCTCCGGCATGGGCGCCCGGCTGCGCTTCGCCATCTCCTCGGCGAAGAAGCACGACGTGCTGCTCATCGACGAGGCCCTGGCCACCGGCGACCGCAAGTTCCGCGCCCGCAGCGAGCAGCGGGTCCGCGAGCTGCGCGACAGCGCCGGCACGGTCTTCCTGGTCAGCCACTCGATCGGCTCGATCCGGGACACCTGCGAGCGGACCATCTGGCTGGAGAGCGGCGTCCTCAAGATGGACGGCCCCACCAAGGAGGTCTGCGACGCGTACGAGAACCAGAAGTAGCCGGACGGAGCGCACCGCCCCGGGTTCCCGCCCGAGCGGTGCGCTCCGCCGTACGCGTTAAGGTTTTCGGATCCATCCGCTTTTCACCCAGAGTGAGGTACGGCAATGACGCAGGACCACACCACCGCACCGGACGCCGCGCCGGCGAGCCCGGCACCCTGGCGCCCCACGCGTACGGTGGCCGTGATCCTCGCCGGGGGCACCGGGACCCGCCTCGGCCTGGGCATCCCCAAGCAGCTGCTGAAGATCGCCGGTAAGCCGATCATCGAGCACACCCTCGCCGTCTTCGAGGCCGCGCCGGAGATCGACGAGATCATCGTGCTGATGGCCACCGGCCACGTGGGCGACGCGGAGCGGATCGTCGCCGACGCCGGCTTCCGCAAGGTCACCAAGGTGATCGAGGGCGGCGAGACCCGCAACGACACCACCCGGATCGCGCTCGACGCGGTCGGCGAGGGCGACGTCAACATCCTCTTCCACGACGCGGTCCGCCCGCTGGTGAGCGCCCGCATCGTGCGGGAGTGCGTGAACGCGCTCTGGTCCTACTCCGCGGTCGACGTGGCCATCCCCTCCGCCGACACGATCATCCAGGTCGACGCGGACGACTGCATCACCGACATCCCGGTCCGCTCCCGCCTGCGCCGCGGCCAGACCCCGCAGGCGTTCCGCTCCGGCACCATCCGGGAGGCGTACCGCCGCGCCGAGGGCGACCCCGACTTCGCCGCCACCGACGACTGCGGCGTGGTGCTGCGCTACCTGCCGGGCACGCCGATCAAGGTGATCGACGGCTCGGACGAGAACATCAAGGTCACCCACCCGGTCGACGTGCACCTGGCCGACAAGCTCTTCCAGCTCGCCGCCGCCCAGGCGCCCCGGCTGACCCACGGCGGCTACGCCGAGGAGCTGACCGGCCGGACCATCGTGGTCTTCGGCGGCAGCTACGGCATCGGCCACGACCTGGCCGAGCTGGCCCGCCGCTACGGCGCCCAGGTGTTCCCGTTCAGCCGCTCCACCACCGGCACCCACGTCGAGCGCGCCGAGGACGTGGCCGCCGCGCTGAAGACCGCGTTCGAGGCGACCGGCCGGATCGACTACGTGGTGGTCACCGCCGGCATCCTGGAGAAGGGCGCGCTCGCCGAGATGGACGACGAGACGATGGACCGTCTCCTGCACGTCAACTTCGTCGGTCCGGTCACCATCGCCCGTCAGTCGCTGCCCTACCTCCAGCAGACGAAGGGCCAGCTGCTGCTCTACACGTCCAGCTCCTACACCCGGGGCCGGGCGCGCTACGCGCTCTACTCGGCCACCAAGGCCGCGCTGGTCAACCTGACCCAGGCGCTCGCCGACGAGTGGGCGGAGTTCGGCGTACGGGTCAACTGCGTCAACCCGGAGCGCACCGCCACCCCGATGCGGACCCGGGCGTTCGGCGAGGAGCCGGAGCACACGCTGCTCTCCTCCGAGGCGGTCGCCCAGGCCTCCCTGGACGTGCTGATCTCCGAGCTGACCGGCCAGGTGGTCGACGTGCGCCGGGCCCCCGGCGAGCAGGTGGCCGCCGCCGTACCGGCCCAGCCTGGCCCGCCCCGGTCCGAACTGTCCGCCGACGCCTGAACCCGACAGGACGTGCCAGATGCGTGGTGACCTGGTTCGCAAGTTGCTCGCCCGGGTGCTGACCACCGGGCTGGCGGTGCTGGCCTTCCTCGTCGTGGCGCTCACCGGCGCCACCGGCTGGGGCCTGGCCCTGGCCGGCGCGGCGCTCGCCGCCACCGCCTGGGAGCGCCGGGTCCGGCCGTCGGCCGACGGCCTCGCCGAGACGGTGCTCGTCGCCGCCGGCATCCTGGTCGGCTACGCCCGGCGCCTCGACGGCGGATTCGACCCCGCGCTGGCCGCCACCGCGCTGGTGCTGCTCGGCCTGGTGCTGCTGGTCGGGCCGCTTCGCCAGGCCGGCGCGCTGGAGATCCGGGCGGCCAACCTGCCGGTCCGCACGTGGACGCCGGTGGTCGCGGCGCGGCTCGGCGACGCCGTACTCGTGCTGCTGGCCCTGGTGGCGCTCGCCGCCGCGCTGACGCTGCCGGCCTGGCTCGCGCTGGCCGCGGCGCTGCTGGTCGCGATCGGTTGCGCCGCGGTGGCGCTCGACCTGGCCCGGCGCCGGTTCCGGCCGCCGGCCGGGGCGGACCGGTGGGCCGGGCACTGCGCCGGCACCAGCCCGAGTTCCTGCTGCACTTCTCCGCCCCGCCCGGCTCCGAGTACCAGGTCACCATGTGGCTGCCCTATCTGGAGCGGATCGGCCGGCCGTTCGTGGTGGTGCTGCGCGAGCCCGAGTTCCTGTCGGCAGTGGCCGCCGCGACCCGCGCGCCGGTGGTCCTCTGCCCCACGCTGACGGCGCTCGACGAGGCCCTGGTGCCCAGCCTGCGCGCCGCGTTCTACGTCAACCACGGCGCGAAGAACGCCCACTGCATCCGGTTCACCCAGCTCACCCACGTCCAGCTGCACCACGGCGACAGCGACAAGGCGCCGAGCGCCAACCCGGTGTCGGCGATCTTCGACAAGATCTTCGTGGCCGGGCAGGCGGCGATCGACCGGTACGCCCGGGCCGGGGTGGACATCCCCGCCGACAAGTTCGTCGTGGTCGGCCGCCCCCAGGTCGAGGCCATCGAGGTACGCCGGGAGCCGGTCCTCGCCTCCGCGCACCCGACCGTCCTCTACACCCCCACCTGGACCGGGCACCACGCCGACGCGAACTACTGCTCACTGCCGGTGGCCGAGACGCTGATCCGCCGGCTGCTCGACCGGGGGGCCACGGTGATCCTGCGCGCCCACCCGTACACCGACAAGAACCCCGCCTCGGCGCGGCAGCTCGCCCGGCTCACCGAGCTGCTCGCCGCCGACCGGTCGCGGACCGGCCGGGCCCACCTGTGGGGCGCGGCGGCCGCCCGGGAGCTGACGCTGACCGAGTGCGTCAACCGCGCCGACGCGCTGGTCTCGGACGTCTCCGGGGTCATCTCCGACTGGCTCTACTCCGGCAAGCCGTATGCGGTCACCGACACCGGCGCCGACGGGGCGCACTTCGTCGAGCGGTTCCCGTTGGCCGCCTCCGGCTATGTGCTGCGCCGCGACATGTCCAACGTGGACGACGTGCTGGGCGCGCTGCTCGACACCGACCCGAAGGCCGCGGAGCGGTGGGCGGCCCGCACCCGCTACCTCGGCGACTTCCCGGCCGACCGGTACGCCGAGGCGTTCCTCACCGCCGCCCGCCGCGAGCTGGAGCCCGAGTGGGCCGTGCCGGTCCCCCGCGCCGCCGTCTGAGGGGTCTTCCCGCTCAGGTGATCGCCGGCGACGGCCGCCCGTGATTCAGCGCGCGCGGCGGTAGTGCAGGGCGACCACGCCGTTGCGCAGCGGCTCCGCCGAGACCAGCTCGAGCCGGCGCGTGCCGGGCAGCCCGCCCTGGTGCAGCGTCGGACCGTGGCCGGCGATCCTGGGGTGGACGAGCATCTGATACTCGTCGATCAGGTCCAGCCGGTCGAGTTCGGTCGCGAGCCTGCCGCTTCCGAGGAGGACCCCGGCCGGGGTCGCGTCCTTGAGCCTCTGCACCCCGTCGCGCAGATCACCGGCGACGTGGTGGCTGTTGGTCCACGGGAAGCCCCGGCGCGTCGACGACACCACGTACTTGGGTTTGGCCTCCAGCTTGACCGCCCAGTCGCGCTCGGCGGGCGGCGCCTGCTCGTCGCGGGCCACGGCCGGCCAGTAGCTCTCCATCATCTCGTAGGTGACGCGCCCCCACAGCATTGCCCCGGCCTCGTCCATGAGACGGGTGAAGAAGGCGTGCGTCTCGTCGTCGGCGATCCCCTCCTGGTGGTCGACGCAACCGTCCAGGGTGAGGTTGAGGCTGAAGATGAGCGCTCCCATGGCCGGCGAGTCTAGCCACGACGGCGGCGGCCCAGGCGGACGTCGCCGGTTCGACACCCACGACGCCCTGGTTCACAGGTAGGCGTCCAGCAGGGCGAGCACCGCCGCCGGATCCTCCACATGCGCGTTGTGGCCCAGCCCGGGCAGCGTCGCCACCGGCACACCGAACTCCTTGAGCTGCGCGTCGCTCACCATCGGGTCCAGCTCGCCGCGGGCCAGCAGCACCGGCACGTCGGTGGCGGCCAGCAACGCGGGCAGCCGCGGCTCCCCCACCGCGAACGCGGCCGGGTCCATCGCCAGCCGCCAGCGGCCGTCCTCCCGGCGCAGCCCCGCGTCGACCACCGGATGGTCGGGGGCGAACAGTCCGGCGAGCCCGGAGACGCGCAGGTAGCGGCGGGCCGCCTCGTCCCGGCTGGCGAACCAGGTCACCGGCCGCGCGGCCAACTCGGCCGCCTTCGCCAGCTCCGCCGGCGACCAGACCACCTTGATGCCGAGGCCGACCACCGCGTCGACGGGCAGGCCCCGCTGCCGGGCGGCCAGCGCCAGCGCCACCACGCCCCCGAGCGAGTGCCCGAGCAGCACCAGCCGGTCCCGCGGACCGAATCGCTCGGTGACCGGCCCGAGCCCTTCCACCAGGCGCTGCGCCAGGCCCGCGAAGGAGTAGCCGGACAGCGGTGGCGACCAGCCGTGGCCGGCCAGGTCGGGGGCGAGCCAGCGGCCGGGCCAGCGCCGCTCCAGCAGCGGCGCCCAGGGCAGCCACACCTCGCCGGTGGCGCCCATGCCGTGCAGGAGCACCAGGTGACGGGTCCCCGTCGTATCGCCCATACGGCGCAGTCTGCCACCGGACGGACACGACGCGCGAGAGCCGACGCCTTCCGCAACCGTGGCACCCGCCGCCGGCGCGTCCGTCACCACGGGACGCCTTCCGGAGATTCGTCGACGATCGCGCCCTCGCCGAGGGCCCGTATCCTTCACGGTCTGTTTGCCACAACGGGTAGTCGTCGGCGGGCGTGCGGGGGACGGCACACCGCCTGGGCACCTTTCTCACCGCCGGGAGACGGCCACGGGCGCGGGCCGTGCTTCGTGGGCGTTGCCCGGCCTCGGACGGAACGGACTCTGGTACGGCGTGACACACCGATGGCGTTCCACTCGCGGCGTCGGCTCACGGTGGGTGGAACGGGGTGGGTGTCTACCGGACCGGGATGCACCCATGACGTTCCACCGACGGGGCTGGCGGGCGCTGGGTGGGACGCCATGGGTGTCTCCATGGCCGGGATACACCCACGGCGTTCCACCGACGGGGCTGGCGGGCGCTGGGTGGAACGTCATGGGTGTCTCCGCGGCCGGGATGCAGCCATGACGTTCCACCGACGGGGCTGGCGGCCGCTGGGTGGAACGTCACGGGTGTCTGCGGGTGTCCGGATGCACCCGTGGGCTTTCACCCGGGCGCCTGGGATGCGGTGGGGTGTCCGGTTCGGTGGTGGTGGGCGGCACCCTGGACGCGGAATCGGCGGTGGGTCGGCGGCGCTGTAGACGGGTGAACGACCGAGCAGGCAGCGAACCCCTGAGCCGCCGCCCCGCCCCCGGGGAATGACGGCAGGCCGCCGGTCGTTACACATCATCCCGGCGCCGCGACGAGGCCCCCGCCCCGCGAGCCAACCGGACATCCCCGGCCCCGTGAGCTGACCCCCAGGCTCCACGAGCGTGCCGGGTCCCCCCCCAAGACTTCTTGAGCGCCTGACGGTGCCCACACCCCCCCCGGGTGTGTTGACCCCCGAATGGAGCCCCCTCATGAACACGATCCTGCGCAAGAGCATCCTGGGTGTTGCTGGTCTGGCCTTCACCGGTGGTGTGTTCGCCGGTCCGGTCGCCGCCCACGCCGACACCGCCCATGCCGCCGCCGGCAAGCCCGTCGCGGTCGCGTCCGTGCAGGGTGAGCAGTCGACCATCACGCTGAACGACGAGCAGCTGGCCAACGCCAAGGCGATCATCGCCGCGACGAAGAAGGCCGGCCTGCCCGAGCGGGCCGCGGTCATCTCGATCGCCACCGCCCTGCAGGAGTCGAAGCTGGAGAACCTCGGGCACCTCGGCGACAAGAATGACCACGACTCGCTGGGCCTGTTCCAGCAGCGCCCGTCGAGTGGTTGGGGCACGCCGGAGCAGATCACCGACCCCGAGTACTCGACCCTGGCGTTCCTCAAGGGCCTGAAGCAGGTCGACGGCTGGGAGAAGATGCCGCTGACCGAGGCCGCGCAGACCGTCCAGGTCTCCGCCTACCCCGACGCGTACGCGCAGTGGGAGAAGCAGGCCACCGACATCGTGGCCCAGCACTGTGGACCAAGTAAGACTGAAGGCCGGCACCCCGAACACGGGGTGCCGGCCTTCGCGTGTAGCGAGAGGCGTCAGGCGGAGTAGCCGCGCGTCGCCATCCAGTTCGCCAGGTCGATGGTGGTGACCCAGTACGAGGGCAGCGACGGGTCGGCCGAGTCGGCGATCCGGACGGTCCGGCCGTCGTTCTTGTAGCCGACCACCGCGATGTAGTGGCCGCCCGGGAACGAGTGCCAGCCGCCGTTGGTGTCGGTGGCGTCGCCGGCGACGTTGGCGACGACCGCGCGGCCGTTGCTGACCGCCGTGACCACGTCGGCCTGAAGCCGGTCCATCTGGGCCGGGGTGGCCGCGCCCGGGATCATGCGGGTCCGGTACGGGTTGCCCTTGACCTGCTGGTTGAGCACACGGGTGGTGTCCTCGGCCGAGTTGGTGCCCATCTCGGTGGTGCCGAGGGCGAGGGCGAGCGTGTCCTGGCTCCGCTCGATGCCGGTGGCGCTGAGCGCGTTGCGCACCGCGGCCGGGCCGCAGTAGTAGTAGGTGGTCTGCGCCTGGTAGTCGTAGTCGAGCACCTTGCTCGCCGGCGGCTTCGGCTTGGGCTTCGGCTTGGTGTCCGGGTCAGTGGTGGCCTTGGCCGCCGGCTTCGCCGAGGGCGAGGCGGTGGGTGCGGCGCTGGGCGAGGCGCTCGGCGACGGGACGGCGATGCGGGCCTCGCCGCGGCTGGCGGCCTCGCCGAGGCGGGAGCCGAGTTCGGCGACCGCGACGGTGTTCTCCGACCGGGACGGGGTGTCGTCGGTGGCGGCGAGGGCGACACCGGTGCCGCCGGCCAACACGAGGGCGGCGGCCGAACCGGCGATGATCTGGTACGGGCGCTCGGTGGCGAGACGCCGCAGCTGACGCTTCAGGTGGTGCTTCACGGGTTCCTCCAGGGCGTGAGCGGCACACGCCGGCCCCACGCGCGGAGGACCTCACGCGCGTTCGACGGGGCGGGACGGCCGCGGGACGGAGCGCCCGGACAGCCGGGCGCACACGGGGGATCGGGTGGGCGTCGCCGTCAGGCGAGCGCCGGCACCACCGGGCCGTGGAGGTGGGGGGACGATCGGGGGGTGGTTCGCACGAGGAATGGAACTCCTTCCGTGGCCGCCGACCGGGTTAGCTGACGGATTCGGGCGGGAAGTACGCCCTACCGCGGGCCGTGGCTCGCGGATTCACCCCGGTGTTGCTGTGGGTCCCCGGTTCGTATGCACGATTAGGCGGGTCGGTGCGGCGTCGCCGTCTGCGATCGGAAACCGCACCGGACGCGCCGACACTACCGGTGGGTACGCCTCAAGCCAAGCGCTCCCACCTGCGGAAACGTCGTCCGCGACTACGGATATCGGAACAGCCGGTTACTGACTTCACTCAATGGGGACAAGGGTTCGAGCCGACATCTGAAGGCGAAAAGCGGGCATTCGACCGGCCGACGCCCCGCAATTGTCGGGTCGGCTGACCGGTTGTGCGCCGAGCGCCCGTTTCCGGGCCGCACGTGAGCGGGCTCACCGCATTCGGGTAACGATTCGGCGGAGACCGCCACTCAGCCGACCCGGGCCGGCCGCCAGCGGGCGCCGCGCACGACGGTGGGCACCCGGACGCGGGTGGCCGACGCAGCGCGGGGGGCGGGCGACGGCCGCACCGCAGCGGCCGCCGCGTAGGTCTCGGCGGCCAGCGTCCGCGCCGCGTCGGCGGCCAGTTCCGCGTCCCGCCAGGCCTGTCGCTCCCGCTCGGCGGCCGCCTCCCAGGCCGCCCGTCGGCCGTCACGGATCGTCCGGGCCAGCACGATCTCCTGCTCGGCCGGATGGCGACGCGGGTCCCACCCGTTGCGGTGGGCCAGCACGTCCGCGAGCTGCCGGGCGGTCAGGTCACCCCGCCAGTGCGCCGCCATGGCGGCGTGGTGCAGCCAGCGCTCCCGCGCCGCGTACTCGGACGGGGTGTGTGGCGTGCGCGGCGCGGGCAGCGCGGCGGCGCCGGCCAGGCGGCGGGCGGCCGCCTCCGCCTCGTCGAAGGCCACCCAGGCCCGCTTCGCCTCGTCCTGGACGGCCAGCCACCGCTCGCGTCGTCGGCGGGCGGTCTGGGCGGCTCCGGTGGCGGCCACCGCCACCTCGTCGGCGTAGCGGGCAAGGTCCGCCCGGTGCAGCGCCTCCGCGTCGACCGGATCGGGTTCGAGGTCCGCCGCGCCGTCGCGGTCGGGACGGGCGACGAGCACGGCGAGCAGGCCGAGGGCGAGCACGAGCAGGGCCGACCAGATCGCGGCGGCCTCGGGGACGGCGGTGAGGAAGTGGTGGAGAACGGTCTGCGACATGGTCGGCACCTCACGGAGAAGACGTGGCGGGAAGGTCGCACGCCGGTCGGGGCGGGGCGCGGCCGCGGAACGGGCGCCGCCGGGCCGCCGAGGCGGGTGCGGGGTGAGGTTCGGTGGGTGCGGGGACGGGCCGGGGACGGCCCGTGTGGTCAGCGGGCGGGCGGGGCCCGGGGGCCGACCGGCGCCGGGTGCCGACCGGCCGGGACCGGCTCCCGGTGGCCGGGCCGCGCGACCGCGTGCCGGGGCGCGGGCTCCGGGACGCCGGTGGAGGGGGCCGGCCGCTCGGCGACGTCGACACGCTCCGGCCGCGCGGCGACCGGCGTGCCCGTCGGGGTACGCGACGTCAGACCGACGGCCGGACCGGCCGGCGCCGGGGCGGCCGTGGCGACCCCGGCGGGCAGCGTCGTGGCGCCGAGCGAGCAGGCGACGACCACGGCCAGGCTGGCCAGCATGCGTGCCGCCCAGCGCGCCACCCACCACACGGGACAGGTGAGCGCGATCGGAAGCACGGGTACAAATTACCGCCGATCCCACCGCCGCGCACTCTCGGTCGGCGTGTCGTGACACCACCGACCAGGGTGGACGCGCTCAGTCGGGGCGGCGCCGCCCGGCGTACTCGATCGGGGTGGGGGTGCCGCCGTCGGCGGGCGACCTCGGCGCCGGCACGGACCGCGCCGGCGCGGCGGCGGCCGACGTGGGGCGGGGCCGGCGCGGGCCGAGACGCCGCATCATCGGCACCTCCACCCAGCGGTGCAGGGCGGCGGCGAGCGCCAGGTTGAGCAGCAGGAAGCCGAGCACCGCGAGCGGGCCCCGCCACCCGGGCAGTCCGGTGCCCCAGTCGCCGGTGAGCCGCAGCACGGTCACCATGACCAGCACGTGGACCAGGTAGAAGGCGAAGGAGACCTCGCCCAGCCAGACCATCGGACGGGATCGCCAGGGGGTCCACCGGCCCCGCACGTCGGCCTGCGCCGCCGCGGTGATCACCAGCAGGTACGCCACCGCGAGCAGCGCCGCCCAGAACTCGGCCCGGACCCAGAACGCGGCGACCACCCAGGTGCCGACGAAGAGCAGGCTGGCCACGGTCAGGTCGGGGCCGCGCCAGCGGTTGCGGCGCATCAGCTCGGCGGCGGCCGCGCCCATCCAGAACTCGAAGGACCGGGTGACCGGGAAGATCTGGGTGAACCACCACCGCTGCTCCTCGGGCACCAGCTGCTGCCCGGGCCACAGGGCGAGGATGAGCAGCGGCGCGGCGACCAGCACGACCCGGAGCGCCCCGGTACGGGCCCGACGCAGCCACGGCACCGCGAGCGGCAGGCACAGGTAGAAGGCCAACTCGCAGGAGAGCGACCAGCTCACGTTGTTGACGCTGTAGAAGTAGCCGCCGAACGGGATCCACGCCTGGACCAGGAAGAGGTTGCCGAGGGCGGCCAGCCGCGGCACCGGGTCGGCGAACCAGGCCGCCACGGCCAGCGCCGCCAGGAAGGTGACCACGTGGTTCGGGTAGATCTTGGCGACCCGGCGCCACAGGAACGTCCGCCCCGGCTCGCCGTCGCGGTACGACCACACCAGCACGAATCCACTGAGGATGAAGAAGAACTCGACCCCGGACAGGCCCAGGCTGAACGCCTTGTCGACCACCGCCTTGAGATGCGGCTCGGCGACGATCCGCATGGTGCCCGCGTGGAAGCCGAAGACCAGCAGCGCGGCGACCCAGCGCAACCCGGTCAGCGACGGCAGGCGCGGAGCGCGGGTGGTGGTCGGCGCACTGGTCATTCCGGGCACCCTACCCGCCGGGAGGAGCGGGGTGCCGAGGCCCGGCCGGGCCCCGGCGGGCGGCGGATAGGATTTCCGTTCCTGCCCGAGCGGGCGCCCACCCGGCCCGCCGGACACGCCGTGCCAGTACGGAAGGTGACCAACCGGATGCACCAGCGGATCCTGCTCCGCGCCCGCAAGGGCCCGTTCGACGTCCTCACGCCGGAGGAGACGTTCGCCGGCAACTGGATCGGCGACAACACGGGCAACCTGGTCTTCAGCCACGCCGCGCACAAGCTGCTGGCCACCTCCACGGCGGAGATCACCGCGACCCGCAGCCCGGCCGACCCGCGCCTCGCCGACGAGATCAACGAACGGTACGACGTGTTCGTGGTCCCGCTGGCCAACGCCTTCCGCCGCAGCTTCGTGCACCGCCTCACGCCGATGACCCGGCTGATCGAGCGCCTGAAGATCCCGGTGGTCGTCCTCGGCGTGGGCGTGCAGACCAACGTCGACGGCGACCGGGAGTACCTGCGCCAGATCGACGAGCCGGTCAGCGCGTTCTGCCGGGCCGTGCTCGACCGGTCGCACAGCATCGGCGTACGCGGCGAGGTGACCGAGAGCTACCTGCGGACGCTCGGCTTCTCCGCGGTGGAGCAGATCGGCTGCCCGTCGATGTTCCTGCACGGCGACACCTTCCGGCTGGACAAGCCCCGGGACGAGCTGAGCACCGACGACCGGGTCGCGCTGACCATCTCCCCGTACGTCGCCTCGATGGCCGCCGTCGTCCGCCACCACCGGGAGCGCTACCCGAACCTCTGCTACGTGCCGCAGGACCTGCGTACCCTGGGCACCCTGCTCTACGGCGACGCGCCCGAGCACCGGGGCAAGAGCGGCGAGATGCCGCTGCACACCTCGCACCCCCTCTTCGTGGAGGACAAGGTGCGGATGTTCGTCGACCCGTGGACCTGGATGGCGCACCTGGCCGACTACGACTTCGCCTTCGGCACCCGGATCCACGGCACCATCACCGCGCTGATCTCCGGCACCCCCGGCTACCTCTTCGCGCACGACTCGCGCACGCTGGAACTGGCCCGCTACTTCGACATCCCGCACCGGATCATGCGGGACGTGCCCGCCGACGTCGACGCCGCCGACCTCTACGCGGAGGCCGACTACACCGCGCTCAACTCCGGCCACAAGGCCCGCTTCGCGACGATCACCGCGTTCCTGGCCAAGCACGACCTGGGCACGTCGTTCGCCGACGGCGACAGCGCCGCCCGGTTCGACCAGCGGGTCCGCGAGACGGTGTTCCCGCCGGCCGTCCGCCCGGTCGGCGCCGCACCGCGCGAGGAGCTGCTGACCCGCATCGAGCGGCTGCGCGACGACAACCGCGCGCTCGCCGACACGGTCGCCGGGCTGCGCGGCCAGGGGCTGCGCGAGCGGATCAAGCAGGCCGTGCCGGGCCCGGTCCGCCGGATGCTGGGCCGCTGACCGTCGTACGCCTGTTCGACTCCGGGGTACGATCGGCGACGTGTCCGACGTCGCGTACCAGCCCTCGATGCTCGACCTGGCCGAGCAGGGCCCGGCCCTGGGCCCGCTCGCCGGGCCGACCGGGCCGCGCCGCCACGAGCTGAGCCGGGGCGCCTGGGTCGACCACCTGCCCGGCTGGGTGCGCGGCTCCGACGCGGTGCTCGACACGCTGCGGCGCGGCGTACCGTGGCGGGCCGAGCGCCGCACCATGTACGACACCGAGGTCGACGTGCCACGCCTGCTCTGCTGGTATGCCGCCGGCCGGCCGCTGCCGCACCCGGTGCTCACCGCCGCGCGCGACGCCCTCACCCGGCACTACGCGCCCGAACTGGGCGAGCCGTTCGTCACCGCCGGCATGTGCCTCTACCGCGACGGCCGGGACAGCGTCGCCTGGCACGGCGACACCCAGGGCCGCTCCGCGCACACCGACACCATGGTGGCGATCGTCTCGTTCGGCTCCCCCCGCCAGCTGCTGCTGCGTCCGCGCGGCGGCGGTGGCTCCAGCCTGCGCTTCCCCCTCGGTCACGGCGACCTGGTGGTGATGGGCGGCTCCTGCCAGCGCACCTGGGAGCACGCCGTGCCGAAGACCGCCCGCCCGGTCGGCCCCCGGGTCAGCGTCCAGTTCCGACCCGCCGGGGTGGCCTGACCACCGGCCCGGGCCCTCCCGTGGGCCGACTCCGTGCTAGAAACAACTCCCAGGGTCGATCACGCCCCCGTCACCCGACGACGGAAAGGGCGACCGATGACCCAGTCCCCCACCACCCGCCGGTCCCCGTGGGCCCTGCACGGCGACGGCCGCTCGGTCCGCCCCGGCGACGTGGTCCGCCCCGACGAACGGCTCTCCTGGCCGCGCACCGTCGGTGTGGGCGTGCAGCACGTCGTCGCCATGTTCGGCGCCACCTTCACCGTCCCGTTGATCACCGGCTTCCCGCCGGCCACCACGCTCTTCTTCTCCGGCATCGGCACGCTGCTGTTCCTGCTGATCACCGGCAACCGGCTGCCGTCGTACCTCGGGTCGTCGTTCGCGTTCATCGCCCCGGTCCTGGCCGCCAAGACCGGCGGCGGGATCGGCGCCGCGCTCGGCGGCATCGTCGCCGCCGGCGTCGCGCTCGCCCTGGTCGGTGTGGTGGTCCACCTGGCCGGCGCCCGCTGGATCGACGCACTGATGCCCCCGGTGGTCACCGGCGCGATCGTCGCGCTGATCGGCCTGAACCTCGCGCCGGTCGCCTGGGACGGCGGCGGCGCCGGCACCGGCGTCAAGGCGCAACCGCTGATCGCCCTGGTCACCCTGGCCGCGATCCTGGTCACCACGGTCGTCTTCCGCGGCTTCCTGGCCCGGCTGTCGATCCTGCTCGGCGTGGTGGTCGGCTGGGTGCTCGCCGCGCTGACCGGTCAGCTCGACCAGCAGGCGGTCAGCGGGTTGCGGCAGGCCGCCTGGGTCGGCCTGCCGGAGTTCCACACCCCGAGCTTCAGCCTCCGGGCCGTGGTCCTGGTCATCCCGGTGATCCTGGTGCTGATCGCGGAGAACGCGGGGCACGTCAAGGCGGTCGCCGCGATGACCGGCCGCAACCTCGACCGGGACATGGGCCGGGCTTTCCTCGGCGACGGTGTCGCCACCGTGCTCGCCGGCTCCGGCGGCGGCTCCGGCACCACCACGTACGCGGAGAACATCGGCGTGATGGCGGCCACCCGGGTCTACTCGACGGCCGCCTACTGGGTGGCCGGCGGCACCGCGATCCTGCTCGGGCTCTGCCCGAAGTTCGGCGCGCTGATCCTCACCGTGCCGGCCGGCGTGCTCGGTGGGGCCACCACCGCGTTGTACGGCCTGATCGCCGTCCTGGGGGCCCGGATCTGGATCGAGGGGCGGGTCGACTTCCACGACCCGGTCAACCTGCTGACCGCCGCGGTCGCGGTGATCGTCGGCGCCGCCAACTACACGCTCACCGCCGGGGACCTGTCCTTCAACGGCATCGCCCTGGGCACCGCCGCCGCACTGATGATCTATCACGGCATGCGCCTGATCGCCCGCCTGCGCGGCACCACCCCGGAGTCCCGCCGAGGCCCCGAACCCGAACTCTGACCGGAGCCGGCCGGGTCGGCCGGGCCGAGGCGGACCAGGCCGGGCCACGCCGGGCCACGCCGGACCAGGCCGGGCCACGCCGGACCAGGCCGGCTCCGCAGGGCCGGGGCCGCGGCGGCCCGCCTGCGCGAGGAACAGGTGCTCCGGGACCCGGACACCCACGGCCTCTCCCGCGGGACGGTTGACCATCTTCGGCCGATATACCGCTGAGTCATATTTATGACCCAGCGGTATATCGCTCTCTGGTGGTGTGCTCGCCCGCGCAGCTACCGGCGGTGAGCACTCCGCCCGACGGCTGCCGTGCGCGCCCGATGCGGGCACCGGTCGCGGGTCGGTTCGGCCGGTCGAGGATGGCGCTGAACCGCTGCTCGGCGAGGCCGAGCCCCGCCCGGCGGGCGGGTGCGGGTCAGTCGCGGTCGATGTGGTGGCCGACGACGGTGGGGCCGAGCATCACGGCGAAACCGGAGCCGTCGCGGCGCGGGTCGGCCGGCGGCAGCTCCACCGGGTCGCCGTTGGCCGTGGCGCCCACCGGGCGGGGGCCGATCCAGGCCACCGACAGGTCGGTCTCACCCTTGAGGAACCGCTGGGCCCGAACGCCGCCGGTCGCCCGGCCCTTCGCCGGGTAGGCCTTGAACGGCGTCACCTTCACCGTGGCGCCGGTCGAGGTGACCACCATCGGCTCGCCGTGCGTCGCGTCGTCGGTGCGAACGGCGCCGAAGAAGACCACCCGGGCGCCGGCCGGCAGGCTGATGCCGGCCATCCCGCCCCCCTTGGGACCCTGCGGTCGGACCAGGGACGCCGGGAAACGCAGCAGCGACGCCTCCGAGGAGACGAACGCCAGCGTCTCGGCGGCGTCGGTCAGCCAGGTCGCCCCGACCACCTCGTCGCCGTCGCGCAGCGAGATCACCTCGAACTCGTCCGAGCGGACCGGCCAGTCCGGTGCGCAGACCTTCACCACGCCCTGCCGGGTGCCGAGCGCCAGGCCGGGTGACCCCGGCGCGGACGGACCCAGCGGGGCCAGCCCGACGACCGTCTCCCCCGGCTCCAACGGCACCAGCTCGGCGGCCGACATGCCGCCACGCAGCGACACGGTGCCGGACTGCTCCGGCAGCACCGGCAACGGCAGGACGTCGATCTTGAACGCCCGGCCGGCGCTGGTCACCACCAGCACCCGGCCGCGGGCCGTGGAGTGGACGACGGCGCGTACCGCGTCGTGCTTGACCCGGCCGCTGCGCCGGCGCGCCTCGGCGGCCTCCTCCGACTCGGCCGCGGTGCGGGCCACCAGGCCGGTGGCGGAGAGGATCACCTGGCACGGGTCGTCGGCGACCTCCAGCGGGCCGGCCGGCACCGATGCCGCGAGGACCTCCTTGAGGTCGCCGTCCACGAGCGTGGTGCGCCGCTCGGCGCCGAACTGCCTGACCACCGCGGCCAGCTCGTCCGAGACCAGCTTCCGCAGCACCTTCGGGTCGTCGAGGATCTTCGACAGCTCGGCGATCTCGCCGCGCAGCTTCTCCTGCTCCGCCTCCAGCTCCAGCCGGTCGTACCTGGTCAGCCGACGCAGCGGGGTGTCCAGGATGTAGCCGGCCTGGATCTCGGAGAGCTTGAACTTCTGCATCAGGCCGTCCCTGGCCGCCTGGGCGTCCTCGCTCGCCCGGATCAGCTTGACCACCCGGTCGATGTCGAGCAGCGCCACCAGCAGGCCGTCGACCAGGTGCAGCCGCTCCTCCCGCTTGCGCTTGCGGTAGGAGCTGCGGCGGGTCACCACCTCGTAGCGGTGCGACAGGAACACCTCGAGCAGCTCCTTGAGCCCGAGCGTGCGCGGCTGGCCGTCCACCAGCACCAGGTTGTTCACGCCGAACGACTGCTCCAGCGGGGTGAGCCGGTAGAGGTCGGCCAGCAGCGCCTGCGGGTTGACGCCGACCTTGCACTCGACGACGAGGCGGGTGCCGTTCTCCCGGTCGGTCAGGTCCTTGACGTCGGCGATGCCGGTCAGCCGCTTGGTCTTGTTGACCTCGTTGGTGATGGCCGCGATGACCTTCTCGGCGCCCACGCCGTAGGGCAGCTCGGTGACGGTGATGGCCTGCCGGCCGCGGCTGCCCTCCAGCGGGCCGATCTGCACCCGGCCGCGCATCCGCACCACGCCGCGCCCGGTCTCGTACGCCCGGCGCACCTCGTCCAGGCCCAGCAGCAACCCGCCGGTGGGCAGGTCGGGCCCGGGCACGAACTCCATGAGCTTGTCCAGCGTGGCGTCCGGGTGGTTGATCAGCCAGCGGGCGGCCTGCACCACCTCGCCGAGGTTGTGCGGGATCATGTTGGTCGCCATGCCGACCGCGATCCCGGACGCGCCGTTGACCAACAGGTTCGGGAAGGCCGCCGGCAGCACGGTGGGCTGGGTCAGCGAGCCGTCGTAGTTGGGCTCGACGTCGACGGTGTCCTCACCCAGCTCGCCGGTGAGCAGCATCGCCTCCCGGGACATCCGGGCCTCGGTGTAGCGCGCCGCCGCCGGTCCGTCGTCCGGGGACCCGAAGTTGCCGTGCCCGTCGATGAGCGGGACGTTGAGCGAGAAGTCCTGCGCCAGCCGCACCATCGCGTCGTAGATCGCGGTGTCGCCGTGCGGGTGGTATTTGCCCATGACGTCACCGACGATCCGGGCGCTCTTGACGTGGCCCCGGTCCGGGCGGTGGCCCTGCTCGTACATCGACCAGAGGATGCGCCGGTGCACCGGCTTGAGCCCGTCCCGGGCGTCCGGCAGGGCCCGGGAGTGGATGACCGAGAACGCGTACTCCAGGTAGGAGTCCGAGACCTCGGTGACCAGCGGGTTGTCGAAGACCCGGGCGCCGGCCTGGTCGAAGGCGGAGAGGTCCGCCTTGGCGCGGTCGTCCTTGCGGCGTGCCATGGTGCAGCTTCCTTCCGAAACGAACCCGAGGGTCAGGCGTCGATGGCGTCGCGGTCGACGCGGTCGGCGGAGTCGATCAGCCAGTTGCGACGCGGCTCGACCTTCTCCCCCATGAGCAGTTCGAGGATCCGCTCGGCGGCCTCGACGTCGTCGAGCGTGATCCGCCGGACCGCCCGGGTGGCCGGGTTCATGGTGGTGTCCCAGAGCTCGTCGGCGTCCATCTCACCGAGGCCCTTGAAACGCGGGATCGGGGTGACGATCTGCTTGCCGGCCTTCTCCAGCTTGCGGACCGTCGCCTCCATCTCGGCCTGGGTGTAGGTGTAGACGGTCTGCGGGTTGCGCCCCCTGGTGGTGATCTTGTGCAGGGGCGGCATCGCCGCGTAGAGCCGGCCGGCCTCGATCAACGGTCGCATGTAGCGGGCGAACAGCGTGATCAGCAGCGTCCGGATGTGCGCGCCGTCGACGTCCGCGTCGGCCATGATCAGGACCCGGCCATAGCGCATCGTGGACAGGTCGAACGTGCGGCCGGAGCCGGCGCCGAGCACCTGCACGATCGCCGCGCACTCGGCGTTGTCCAGCACCTGCTGGAGGTTGGCCTTCTGCACGTTGAGGATCTTGCCGCGGATGGGCAGCAGCGCCTGGTATTCCGAGGAGCGGGCCATCCGGCTCGTGCCCAACGCGCTGTCGCCCTCCACGATGAACAGCTCGCTGCGCTCGACGCCGGTGGCCCGGCAGTCGACCAGCTTCGCCGGCATCGCCGCGCCCTCCAGCGCGGTCTTGCGGCGGGCGGCGTCCTTCTGCTGCTTCTGGGTGAGCCGGACCCGGGCCGCGTCGACGATCTTCTGAAGCACCGTGCGGGCCTCGGCCTTGGTGCGACGGTCCTCCAGCCAGCTCTTGAGGTGCGCCTCGACCAGGCCCTGGAGCACCTTGGTGATGCCGGCGGTGGAGAGCTCGTCCTTGGTCTGCGAGGTGAACTGCGGCTCCGGGATGCGCACGTGCACCACCGCGGTCATGCCCTCCAGGACGTCGTCCAGGGTGGGCGCGTCCTCCTTGGGCTTGAGCAGGCCGCGGGTGGCGCGGGCGGCGTCGGCCAGGGTGCGGGCCAGGGCCCGCTCGAAGCCCTTGCGGTGGGTGCCGCCGTGGGCGTTGCGGATGGTGTTGGTGAAGCACTCCACGGTGCGCTCGTAGCCGGTGCCCCAGCGGAACGCGATCTCGACCTCGGCCCGGCGCTGCACGTTGGACTGCATCACGCCGTTGGCGTCGGCGGCGTTCTCGCGGTAGGTGCCCTCGCCGGTGACCAGGAGCGTGCCGGAGACCGGACGGTCGCCGGCCGGGGAGAGGAACTCCACCATGTCGGTGAGGCCGTCGGGGAAGTGGAAGCGCTCCTCGACCGCCTCCTCGCCGGTCTCGTCGCGCAGCCGGTAGGCCACGCCGGGGACCAGGAAGGCGGTGTTGCGCAGCTTGAGCCGGACCGCCTCGGTGTCGAGCGCGGCCCCGGTCTCGAAGTAGCGGGGGTCGTGCCACCAGCGGATCGAGGTGCCGGTGCGCTGGCCGCGCTTCATCGCGCCGACGATCTGCAGGCCGGGGCCGGGGGTGAACGGCGCGTCCGGGCCGTCGCCGTCGAAGATCCCGGGTACGCCGTGGCGGAACGACATGGCGTGGACCTTGCCGCCGCGGCGGACGGTGACGTCGAAGCGGCGGGAGAGCGCGTTGACGGCGGAGGCGCCGACGCCGTGCAGGCCGCCGGAGGTCTTGTAGCCCGAGCCGCCGAACTTGCCGCCGGCGTGCAGCCGGGTCAGCACCAGCTCGACGCCGGAGATGCCGGACTTGGCGTGCACGTCGGTGGGGATGCCCCGGCCGTCGTCGTCGACCTGGACCGACCCGTCGGCGTGCAGGATCACGTCGACCTTCGTGGCGTGACCCGCGACACCCTCGTCGGTCGAGTTGTCGAGGATCTCGTTGACGAGGTGACCCACGCCACGACTGTCGGTCGACCCGATGTACATGCCGGGGCGTTTGCGGACGGCGTCGAGCCCCTCCAGGTGGGTGAGGTCGTCGGCGCCGTAGAGCGTCTCAGGCTGTGCGGTCAACTGGTCGTACTCCCAGGTCTCGGCGGTGGTGGTGCCGTTCACCGTGTGATCCCCCACGGCGATCGCCGGGCGCGGCGCGCCGGAGCGAGCCTAGCCCGGCGCTCCGACAGGTCCGTGTCACCGGGTGCGGTGCGTTGTCCGGTTACCCTGCGGGCCGGGTCGGTGCCGCCACCGGATACGGCGGCGCCCGGAGCGGGGAGGCGTCCATGCACGTCAACGACGCGAGCCAGGGATCGTCTTCCCGGCCGTCGGCCGAGGACGACGCGATCGGCCGGTTCGAGCGGCTCTACGCCGACGCCGAGCGGGGTGCGGCCGAGGTGCCCTGGGACCTGGCGGCGCCGCATTCCCTGCTCGCGGAGTGGACCGGGCGGGTGCGCCCGGACGGGTCCGGGCGCCGTGCGGTGGTGGTCGGGTGCGGCTTCGGCCGGGATGCCGAGCACCTGGCCGGCCTGGGGTTCACGACGGTGGCCTTCGACGTCTCCCCGACCGTGGTGCGGGCGGCGCGGCGGCGGCACGCCGGATCGCCGGTCCGCTACGAGGTGGCCGACCTGTTCGACCCGCCGGCCGACTGGGCGGGCGGCTTCGACCTGGTGCTGGAGAGCATGAACGTGCAGGCGTTGCCGGTCGGGCTGCGCGCGCGGGCCACGGCCGCGGTGGGGCGGCTGGTGGCGCCGCGCGGGATGCTGCTGGTGATCGCGGCGGGCCGACGCCCCGGCGAGGCGGTGGACGGTCCGCCGTGGCCGCTGACCCGCGCCGAGGTCGAGTCGTTCGGCGCGGCGGGGCTCACGCCGGGACCGGTCGAGGAGATCACCGCGCCGGACGGCGGGCTGCGGTGGCGCGCGGAGTTCCACCGTTCGTGAGCCCGTGTCGGGCCATTGACGCCCGTCACACGCCCGTGATCTGATCGCCTCCTTGAAGAATCTTTCACATTTCGATGTGTGAGGGGGAGGTCGGGCATGTCCGTGTTCCGTCGTACCGTGCTCGCGGCGGCGATGGCCGTCGCCGCGGTGGCACTGCCGGCCGCGGTGGCGCCGGCCCCGCCCGCCGCCGCGGCGCTGCCCACCGCCGCGGTGGCGTTGGGTGACAGCTTCATCAGCGGCGAGGGCGCCGGGGCGTACGCGCCGGTGGTCGACGTCAACGGGGTGACCCAGGGCTTCCCCGGCTGGTCGGCGGCGAACGCCAACGCCTACTTCTGCCACCGCTCGCCGAACGCCTCACTGTTCCGGGCCGAGCTGCCGGGCATCGCCGCCCGGTTCAACCTGGCCTGCTCGGGCGGGCAGCCGTACGACATCGCCAACGCCTCGGCCACCCGGGCGAAGGGTCGGCAGGTGGCCGCCCAGCTCGACCAGCTGCGGGCGGTGGCGCAGACCCACGACATCGACCTGGTGCTGGTCGGCCTCGGCTCGAACAACAGCTCGTTCACCTTCGGCAGCGTGGCGGAGAAGTGCGCCAACCGGTTCATCGCCGACGCGTGGACCGGCTGGTGGGAGTTCTGGGCGTATCTGGGCGGCCCGGTGGAGCAGAAGCCGTGCAGCGACGCCGACCTGGGCACGGCCGCGCAGTTCTCCGCCGCGACCGCGGAGACCACCGCCGCGCTGCGGCAGCTGCTCACCACGCTCGACCAGGTCGACGCCGACGGCCAGCACCGGGTGGTGTTCCAGGACTACACCAACCCGCTGCCGTCCGAGCTGGACCAGAGCTACTGGAGCGAGGACAGCCGGGACGACACCCGGGACAAGTTCCGCGCCCTGGGCGCCGAGCGGTACGCGGCCGGCTGCCCGATCCACCGGGCCAGCCTGGCGCCCGGCCAGCGGTTCTCCCAGGGGCTCGGCACGCTGGTCAGTTCGGTGCGTGGCACGCTGGCCGCCGAGTTCCCGACCGACGACCTGGTCTACCTCAACGTGCAACGCGCGTTCGACGGCGCCCGGCTCTGCGAGTCGGCGGGGAGCCCGGCGAACGCCCTGGCCACCCCGATCCGCCTGATGGACGGTCCGACCGGCGTCTTCGTCACCAGCCTCTCCGGCAAGGACAAGCTCGACATCCAGCGGATCGCGAACGCCTGCGGCACCTACTTCCAGACCTGCCAGGAGTCGTGGCACCCGAGCGCCGCCGGGCACCAGGTGCTCGGCCGGTGCCTGAGCGGCGCGGCGGCGACCGGCGCCCGCAGCGTGTCCTGCGTCCGCGCCCCGGACGGCACAGTCAGCGTCGGCTGACCCCGGTCGCCCGGCGTCCCGTTTCCCGGGGCGCCGGGCGGTCGGGCCCGGACGGCCGTGCCGAGCACGTGCGGCGAGGCCGGCGAGTCAGGCCCGGATCGCCGTGCCGAGCACGTGCGGCGAGGCCGGCGCCGGGAGCCCGGCCTCGGGAAAGCGGAACCGGTCCAGCCCGGTGACGGTGAAGCCGGCGGCGCCGATCGCCGCCACGGTGTCCCGGGCGGTGTGGCAGCCGGCGCAGAACAGCGGCCAGAGCGTCGCGTCGGCCACGCGTTGGGCCCGGCGCAGGCCCGGTGTCTGCGCCACCACGTGCTCGTAGAAGCGCAGCTCACCGCCGGGCCGGAGCACCCGGCGCGCCTCGGCCAGCGCCACCGCCTGGTCCGGCACCGAGCAGAGGACCAGGGAGAACACCACCGCGTCGGCGGCGCCGTCGGCGACCGGAAGCGCCTCGGCCAGGCCGGCGGCCACGGTCACCGGCACCCGCGCGGCGGGCGCGGCGGCGCGGGCCAGCGCGCGCAGGCGCGGCTCCGGCTCGACGGCGAGGACCCCGGTCACGGTCGGCGGGTAGTGCGGCAGGTTGCGTCCGTTGCCGGCGCCGACCTCGACCACCCGACCGCGCAGCCCGGCGACCAGCCGCCGCCGGTGCGCGGCGACGCCGGCCTCGTCCAGGGCGACGCTGGCCCGGGCGAAGAGCCGGGCGAAGATCGGGTGGGAGACGCCCATCAGCGACCCGCCGGCGGAGCGCCGAGGCTGAGCAGGAGCGGGCCGGCCGCGCCGTCCACCAGGTCGCCGAGGCGCACCCCGTCGAGGACGGCGAGGAACGCGGCCTGGGCGCGGCGCAGTTCGCCGCGCAGTCGGCAGCCGGCGACCAGCGGGCAGGCCGGCTCGTGGCAGTTGACCACCTCGTCGTCGCCCTCGAAGGCCCGGACCACCTGGCCCACGGTCAGCTCGCCGGCGTGCTCGGCGAAGGCCACCCCGCCGGAGCGGCCCCGGATGGTCACCAGGACGCCGAGCCGCTGCAACCGTTGCACCACCTTGGCGACGTGGCTGCGGGGCAGCGCGAGTCGGGTCGCGAGTTCGTCCACCGTGGCGCGGACCGGGGACGCGGCGGTCAGCATGGCGATGCGCAGCGCCATGTCGGTCGACCGGTTGAGCCTCACGCCCCGACCCTAGCCAGTCGACGCCGTCCGCGACACGGGCAGATCGCCGCGCTGTCGGGGTGACCGGCGCCACCTCGGCCCCGGGACCTTCGACCCTAAAGCGGAATCTTGGATTCCTGTTTCGTGGTGATCGACCCGTTCGACGCCAGAAGGAGACTCAGTCGTGCTCTCGGAATCCTCCGCCGCCGTGGTGACGGCGACCCTGCCCGCCGTGCGGGCACACGGCGAGGCGATCACCGGCCGGTTCTACCAGCGGATGTTCGACGCCCACCCGGAGCTGCTCGACCTGTTCAACCGGGGCAACCAGGCGAACGGGCAGCAGAAGGCCGCCCTCGCCGCCGCCGTGGCCGCGTACGCCGGGCACCTGACCGGCGACGCCGGCGCGCCCTGGGGGCCGGTGCTGGACCGGATCGCGCACAAGCACGCCTCCCTCGGGATCACCGCCACCCAGTACCCGATCGTCGGCCGGCACCTGCTGGCCGCGGTCGGCGAGGTGCTCGGCGACGCCGTGACCCCGTCGGTCGCCGCCGCCTGGGACGAGGTCTACTGGCTGCTGGCGTGCGAGCTGATCGCCCGCGAGGCGCGGCTCTACGCCGGGGCCGGCGTGCCCGAGGGCGGCCCGGTCTGGCGGGACTGGCGGGTGACCGGGCGGACCCGGGAGACCACCGACGTCGTCTCGTTCACCCTCGCGCCGGCCGACGGCGCCGTCGCACCCGACTTCACCCCCGGCAGCTACGTCTCGGTGGCGGTCGACCTGGACGGCGGCCGGGGTCGGCAGATCCGCCAGTACAGCCTCTCCGGCCGGCCCGGCGCCGACCGGTGGCGGATCACCGTGAAGCGGGTGCGCGGCACGGCCGGCGCGCCCGACGGGCTGGTGTCCGGACACCTGCACGAGCGCGTGGCCGTCGGCGACACGCTCCGGTTGAGCCCGGCCTTCGGCGAGGTCGACGCCACCGGTGACGGCGGACCGCTGCTGCTGGTCAGCGCCGGCATCGGGCTCACCCCGGCGATGGCGGCGCTGGCCCGGTTGGCCGACCGCGACCCCGGCCGCCAGGTGACGTTGGCGCACGCCGACCGGGCCCCCGCCGCGCACGCGTTGCGCCACGAGCTGCCCGCGTTCCAGGAGCGGCTGCCGAATCTCACCGTCCACCTCTGGTACGAGGACGCCGTCGGCGCGGACCTGCCCGGGCTGAAGGCGGAGGTGTCCCCCGGTCTGGTCGAACCGGAGCGGATCCCGGTCGCAACCGGGGTCTCGGCGCACCTGTGCGGGCCGATCCCGTTCATGAACGCGGTCCGTGGCGATCTGCTGCGGCGCGGGGTGCCGGCCGACCGGATCGCCTACGAGGTGTTCGGCCCGGGGATGCTGCCGGCCTGACCGACCCGGTGGGACGGGCGCCGGCCGGCGCCCGTCCCACCGACGCCCCGAAAACAGGACTCCACAGCCCCCTTTTCCAGCGACGATGGCCGTCCCGGCCGCGACCAGGGCTTTCCGGAACCTCCACAGCGGAGATACCACGTTGCAGAGAAGTCGATGACCTTCAGGTTAGGGGCGGATCGCCGGGGTAGGGGTCCTCCCATGCGTGTCCTGGGCATCAATGCGATCTTCCACGACCCGGCCGCCGCCCTGGTCGTCGACGGCCGGGTGGTGGCCGCCGCCGAGGAGGAGCGGTTCAGCCGTCGCAAGCACGGCAAGCGACCCGTGCCCTTCTCCGCCTGGGAGCTGCCCGAGCTGGCCGCCGCCTGGTGCCTGGCCAGCGCGAACACCGATGTGGACAGCCTGGACGCGGTCGCGTACTCGTTCGACCCCGGGCTCTGCCGCGACGCCGCCGACCTGGGCCTCGCCGACCCCTGGGACTGGCTGCGGGTCGACTACGCGCGTCGCGCCCCGCAGTTCCTCGCCGCCGCGCTGCCCGGCCTCGACCCGGACAAGGTGCGCTTCGTGCCGCACCACGTGGCGCACGCCGCCTCCGCCGGGCTGGCCGCGCCGCCGGCCGGGGACGACACCGCGGTGCTCGTGCTCGACGGGCGGGGCGAGGTCACCAGCCACCTGGCCGGCGTCTACCGGGACGGCCGGCTGACGCCGCTGCGCTCCCAGCAGCTGCCCCACTCGCTCGGCCTGCTCTACGAGGACCTCACCCGGCACCTCGGCTTCCTGCACTCCAGCGACGAGTACAAGGTGATGGCGCTGGCCTCCTACGGCACGCCGAAGCACCTGGACGCGCTGCGCGAGCTGGTCCGGGCCACCGACGACGGCGGCTTCCGGGTCGAGCCGGTCGACTGGGCGAGCCTGGCCAAGGCGGTCGCCCCCGGCACGGAGCCGGGCGAGGAGCATGCCGACCTGGCCGCGAGCGTCCAGCGGCGGCTGGAGGAGATCGTCCTCGACCTGGCCCGATGGCTCCACGACGCCTCCGGCGGCGCCGGCACGCTGGCCATGGCCGGCGGGGTGGCGTTGAACTGCGTCGCCAACGCCCGGATCGCGGCCGAGGGCCCGTACCGCGACGTCTGGGTGCAGCCGGCGGCCGGCGACGCGGGCACCGCGCTCGGCGCCGCCCTGCACGTCGCCGGCGAGCTGGGTGACCGGTCCGTTCCGATGACCGGGGCCGACCTCGGCCGGGGCTGGTCGGACGAGGAACTGGAGGCGGAGCTGCGTCGGGCCGCGCTGCCCTACACCCGGCCGGCGTCGATCGCCGCCGAGGCGGCCCGGGTGCTCGCCGACAACGGCGTCGTCGCCTGGTACCAGGGGCGCAGCGAGTACGGCCCGCGCGCGCTGGGGCACCGGTCGCTGCTCGCCCACCCCGGCGACCGGGACACCACCCGGCGGATGAACGACGTCAAGGGCCGCGAGCAGTTCCGCCCGATCGCGCCGATGGTGCGCGCGGAACGCTTCGCGGACCTCTTCGAGGGGACCTACCCGAGCCCCTACATGCTCTTCGTGCACCGGGTGAAGCCGGCGTGGCGGGACCGGATCCCGGCGGTGACCCACGTCGACGGCACCGCCCGGGTGCAGACCGTGCACCCGGAGACCGAGCCGCTGGTGGCCGAGCTGCTCGCCGAGTTCGAGCGGCGCACCGGCCTGCCGGTGGTGGTGAACACGTCCCTCAACACCGCCGGACGGCCCATGGTGGACACCCCGCGCGAGGCCATGGAGCTGTTCGGCTCCGCACCGGTGGACCTGCTCGCCCTGGGGCCGTTCGCGGTGCACCGCCCGGCGCTGGGCGGTGCCCGGTGATCAGCCTGGTGGTGCCGACGCTGGGCCGGCCCAGCCTGGCCGCCCTGCTGGACGCGCTCGCCGCCCAGCTCGGCGGCGACGAGGCACCGGCCGAGGTCGAGCTGCTGCTGGTCGACGACCGGCGCGACGACACCGGCGAGCTGGCGGTGCCGGGGGCGCTGACCGCGTACGCGAAGGTGCTCACCAGACGCGGCGCGGGCCCGGCGGCGGCCCGCAACCTGGGCTGGCGGGCCGCCCGCGGCGAGTGGGTGGTCTTCCTCGACGACGACGTGGTGCCCGCGCCGGACTGGATCCGTCGGCTGCGCGCCGACCTGGCGGTGCCCGGCCGGGTCGGCGGTGTGCAGGGCGTGGTGCAGGTGCCGCTGCCGGCCCACCGGCGACCGACCGACTGGGAACGCGGCACCGCCGGCCTGGCCGAGGGTCGGTGGATCACCGCCGACATGGCGTACCGCCGGGTCGCGCTCGCCGCCGTCGGCGGGTTCGACGAGCGGTTCCCGCGCGCCTACCGGGAGGACGCCGAGCTGGCCCACCGGGTCCGACGCGTCGGCTGGGAGCTGGTCCGGGGCCGACGGCGGGTGACCCACCCGGTCCGCCCGGAAAGCCGCTGGGTGAGCCTGAGCACCCAGCGGGGCAACGCCGACGACGCGCTGCTGCGCCGGCTCCACGGCCGCCGCTGGCGTGCCGAGTTGGACCTGCCGCCGGGTCGGCGGCCCCGGCACGTGGCGGTCACCGCCGCCGGCGCGGTGGCGCTGGCCGCCGTCGCGGCTCGTGCCGTCACCCGACCGTCGTCCCGGTCGCGGCGGGCGGTCGGCGGGCTCGGCGGGCTCGCCGCGCTGGGCTGGGCGGCCGGCACCGCCGAGTTCGCCCGGGCCCGGATCGCGCCCGGTCCGCGCACCCCGCACGAGGTCGCCACGATGGTCGCGACCAGCGCGCTGATCCCGCCGCTGGCGGTCGTCCACTGGGTACGCGGCTGGTGGCGCGCCCGCGCCCTGCCGGTCGGGGCCGGGCGCTGATGTTTACCTCCTTGTCCCAGGGCAACTGTTCGCCCATGTCATCCACCGGGCCCTCGCTGTACGACGCGGTGCTGCTGGATCGGGACGGCACGCTGGTGGAGGACGTGCCGTACAACGGGGATCCGGAGAAGGTGCGGCCGGTGCCGGGGGCGCGGCAGGCGTTGGACCGGTTGCGGGCGGCCGGGTTGCGGTTGGCCGTGGTGACCAACCAGTCCGGGTTGGCGCGGGGGTACTTCACCGCCGAGGACATGCGTCGGGTCCACGCCCGGGTCGAGGAGCTGCTCGGTCCGTTCGACCACTGGGCGATCTGCCCGCACGACGACGGCGACGGCTGCTCCTGCCGCAAGCCCGCGCCCGGCCTGGTGCACCAGGCCGCCGACGCGCTCGGCACCGTCGCGACCCGCTGCGTGGTGGTCGGCGACATCGGACGGGACATGACGGCGGCGCTGGCCGCCGGCGCCGCCGGCGTCCTGGTGCCGACAGCGGTCACCCGGCCGGAGGAGGTGGCCGCGGCGCCGGCCGTCGCCCCGAGCCTGACCGGCGCGGTGGACGAGATCCTGCGCCGGGTCCGGGCGGTGCGGGCGGCGACGCCCCGGACCACGCGGGCCGGCACGGTGCTCGTGGTCCGCAGCGACTCCGCCGGGGACGTGCTGGTCACCGGCCCCGGGATCCGCGCGGTCGCGGCCGGCGCGGACCGGGTGGTCCTGCTCTGCGGCCCCCGTGGCCGCGCCGCCGCCGACCTGCTGCCCGGCGTCGACGAGATCATCGAATGGGCGCTGCCCTGGATCGACGGATCCCCGGAGCCGGTGGACCCGGAGGACATGCGGCGTCTCACCGCCCGGCTCGCCGCCGTCGGCGCCGACGACGCCGTCATCTTCACCAGCTTCCACCAGTCACCCCTGCCCCTGGCCCTGCTGCTGCGCCTCGCCGGCATCCCCCACATCAGCGCCATCAGCGACGACTACCCCGGCGCCCTGCTCGACGTCCGCCACCGCGTCCCCGCCGGCGTACCCGAACCCGAACGCGCCCTCTCCCTCGCCGCCGCCGCCGGCTACCCCCTGCCCCCCGACGACCAACCCGGACTCCGGCTGCGCACCGACCTGGACGCGCCGGTCCCGGAGCGGCCGGCCGGCGACTACGTCGTGGTACATCCGGGCGCGTCGGTGCCCGCCCGGGCCTGCCCGCCCCAGCACTGCGCGGAGATCGTGGCCGCGCTGGCCGCCGCCGGGCACCGGGTGCTGGTCACCGGCGGTCCCGACGAGCGGGAGCTGACCGCCCGGGTCGCCGCCGCCGGTGGCGTCGACCTCGGCGGGACGACCGGCCTGGCCGGGCTCGCCCGGCTGCTGGCGGACGCCCGCTGCGTGGTCGTCGGCAACACCGGACCGGCCCACCTCGCCGCCGCCGTCGGCACCCCGGTGGTCAGCCTCTTCGCACCGACCGTCCCGTTCGGGCAGTGGGGGCCCTACCGGGTGCCCACGGTCCGCCTCGGCGACGCCGCCGCGCCCTGCCGCGGCACCCGGGCCACCGCCTGCCCGGTCCCCGGACACCCCTGCCTGGGCGGGCTCGACCCGGCCCGGGTGGTCGCCGCCGTCCGCACGCTGGCCCCCGGCTGACCCCGCCCGCACCACCACGCTCCACGACCACGACCACGACCACGACCGCAACCGCCCCGTCGCCGACGAGGAGAGAGATGAACGTTCTGCTGTGGCACGTGCACGGCTCGTGGACCACGTCGTTCGTCCACGGCAAGCACCGCTACCTGGTGCCCGTCACCCCCGACCGCGGCCCCTACGGACTCGGCCGCGCCCGCACCTACCCCTGGCCCGACAACGCCGTCGAAATCACCCCCGAGGACCTCGCCCACACCGACGTCGACCTGGTCATCCTGCAACGCCCCGAAGAACTCGACCTGGCCACCGAATGGCTGCGCCGCCGCCCCGGACGCGACCTGCCCGCGATCTACGTCGAACACAACACCCCCAAGGGCGACGTGCCCAACACCCGCCACCCCATGGCCGACCGCGACGACCTCCTACTCACCCACGTCACCCACTTCAACGAACTCTTCTACGACAACGGCGCCACCCGCACCACCGTCATCGAACACGGCGTCGTCACCCCCACCGCCGAATGGACCGGCGAACTCGACCGCCTCGCCGTGGTGACCAACGAGCCGGTACGCCGCCGACGGGTCACCGGCACCGACCTGATGCCACGCTTCGCGGCGGTCGCGCCGTTGGACGTGTTCGGCATGGGTGTGGCCGGGCTGCCCGAGGCGCTCGCCTCGGCCGGCGCGCCCGGCCTGCCGATGACCTGCCACGAGGACCTGCCGCAGCACGCCATGCACGCCGAACTGGCCCGACGCCGCGCCTACCTGCACCTGTGCCGCTGGACCTCACTCGGGCTCAGCCTGATCGAGGCGATGACCATGGGCATGCCGGTGGTGGCCCTGGCCACCACCGAGGCGGTGGACGCCGTGCCGCCGGACGCCGGGGTGCTCTCCACCCGGGTGGAGACGCTCGTCGACGCGGCGCGCTGGCTGACCGAGGACCGGGACGCCGCGCACCGGCTCGGTGCGCGCGCCCGCGACGTGGCCAAGCAACGGTTCGGCCTGGACCGGTTCCTCGCCGACTGGGACCGGATCATGGAGGAGGAGACATGCGCATCGCGATGATTTCCGAGCACGCCAGCCCGCTCGCCGTCCTCGGCGAGGAGGACGCCGGTGGGCAGAACACCCACGTGGCGGAACTCGCGTCCGCGCTGGTCGACGCGGGCCACGACGTCCGCGTCTACACCCGCCGCGACTCCCCCGCGCTGCCCGAGGCGGTCCCCGCGCCGGACGGCTACCAGGTGTGGCACGTGCCGGCCGGCCCGGCCCGACGCGTGCCGAAGGACGACCTGCTGCCGTACATGGGCGAGTTCGGCAGTTGGCTGGCGGACACCTGGCGCCACGGCGGCTGGACCCCGGACGTGGCCCACGCGCACTTCTGGATGAGCGGGCTCGCCACCGTGCACGCCGGTCGCCGTACCGGGGTGCCGACCGTGCTGACGTACCACGCTCTCGGCAGCGTCAAGCGCCGCCACCAGGGCACCCGGGACACCAGTCCACCGGGGCGGGTCGGCTACGAGCGGGCGCTCGGCCGGGCCGTCGACCGGGTGGTCGTGCAGTGCGAGGACGAGGTCCGCGAACTGGTCCGGATGGGGGTGCCGAGGTCACGGATGGCGCTGGTCCCCTCCGGCGTCAACGAGGCGGTGTTCCGGCCCGACGGCCCGGTCGCGCCGCGCGACCCGGCCCGCCGCCGCATCCTCACCGTCGGCCGGATGGTCGAGCGCAAGGGCTTCCTCGACGTGGTCCGGGCCCTGCCCGCCGTCCCGGACGCCGAGTGCGTGGTGGTCGGCGGGCCGCCCGCCGACCTGCTCCCGGCGGACACGTTCGCCCGCCGGCTGTCCGCGCTGGCCGAGTCGTGCGGCGTGGCCGACCGGGTCCGGCTGCTCGGTGGCGTGCCGCGCGAGGAGATGGGCGCCTGGTACCGCTCGGCGGACGTGCTGGTCGCCGCCCCCTGGTACGAGCCGTTCGGGCTCACCCCGCTGGAGGCGATGGCCTGCGGCGTGCCGGTGATCGGCACCGACGTCGGCGGCATCGCCGACAGCGTGGTGGACGGGCTGACCGGTGACCTGGTGCCGCCGCGCGACCCGCGCGCGCTGGGCGCCGCGCTGCGCCAGCTGCTCGCCGACAACGTGCGGCGGTTCGCGTACGCCACCGCCGCGCTGGACCGCATCCGCAGCCGGTACTCGTGGAAGCGGTGCGCCGAACAGCTCGGCGCGGTCTACGCCTCGGTGGCCGCCGCGACCCGTCCCGCGTCGGCGGTGGCCTGATGACCCCGCTCGACACGCTCGACGCGCACCTGTCCGGGCTGGCCGCGGCGCTGCTGCCGTACCGGCGGGAGGCGCAGCGGCTGGCGTCCTGGGGCAGCGAGCTGGCCTGGACGCTGGCCCGGGGCGGGCGGTTGCTGGTGGCCGGCAACGGCGGCAGCGCCGCCGAAGCCCAACACCTCACCGCCGAACTCGTCGGCAAACTCCGCCACGACCGCCAACCCCTGTCCGCCATCGCCCTGCACGCCGAAACCAGCGCCCTCACCGCCATCGGCAACGACTACGGATACGACGAAATCTTCGCCCGCCAGGTCCGCGCCCACGGCCGACCCGACGACCTCCTTCTCCTCCTGTCCACCAGCGGCACCAGCCCCAACCTCCTCACCGCCGCCTACGCCGCCCACGACAGCGGACTGCGCTGCTGGGCCTTCACCGGCCCCGCCCCCAACCCCCTCGCCGACCTCTGCCACGACGCGCTGGCCGTGCCGTCGGACGACAGCCAGGTCGTGCAGGAGCTGCACCTGGTCTCCACGCACCTGCTCTGCGAGTACGTCGACCAGGCGTTGCCGCTGGTCCGGCAGCTCCCCCGCGCGCCCTGGCGGGAGCCGGCCCGCGCCGGCCGGTCACCGGAGGGCGGGCGGGACCGGGCCGGCCGGGACGGCCTGGTGCTGGCCTCGGTCGACGGTGTCGCGCCGCTCGGCGGCGGGCACGGGTCGAACGGGCACGGCGCGAACGGGCACCACCGCAACGGCGGCACCACCGGCACCGGTTGGGTGGAGACGTGAGCGGCCCGCTGGTGGTGGTCGGCGACGCGCTGCTGGACCGCGACGTCGTCGGCACGGTCAGCCGGGTCTGCCCGGACGCCCCCGTGCCGGTGCTCGACGAACGCACCGCCACCGACCGGCCCGGCGGCGCCGGACTGGCCGCCCTGCTCGCCGCCGCCCAGGCCGGCGAGGTCGCGCTGGTCACCGCGCTCGCGGACGACGCCGGCGGCGCCCGCCTGGCCGAGCTGCTGGCCGGTGCCGGCGTCGAGGTCTACCCGGTGCACCTGCCCGGCGCCACCGCCGAGAAGATCCGACTCCGCTGCGGCGGGCAGACGCTGCTGCGGCTCGACCGGGGCGGCGATCCGCGGGCGCCCGGCGAGCCGTCGGAGGCGGTACGCGAACTGCTCGGCCGGGCGGGCGCGATCCTGGTCAGCGACTACGGCCGGGGGCTGCTGCGGCAGCCGACGCTGCGCGCCGCCCTGGCCCGGGCGACCGCCCCGGTGGTCTGGGATCCGCACCCGCGTGGCGCCGCGGCGGTGCCGGGCACCCGGCTGACCACGCCGAACCTCGACGAGCTGCGTCGGCTCACCGGCGACGCGGGCGGCGGCTCGCCGCTCTCCACGGCCACCCGCGCCGGGCAGGAGCTGCGCCGCCGGTGGCGGGTCGGCGCCGTGGCGGTGACGACGGGGCCGGACGGGGCGGTGCTCTGCCACGGGGGCGGGAGCCCGGTGGTGGTGCCACCGACGTCCGTGCCGGACCACGTCGAGGACACCTGTGGCGCCGGGGACCGGTTCGCGGCCACCGCCGCGCTGGCGCTCGGCGACGGCGCGTCGGTCACCGAGGCGGTCCGCGCGGCGGTCGAGGCGGCGTCGGCGTACGTGGCCGCCGGCGGTGCGGCCGGACTCGGCCGGGAACCGGCGCCGACGGCCCTGCCCGACGCCGCGCGCACCGCCGAGGACCTGGCCGGCACGGTACGCGCCGGCGGCGGCACCGTGGTCGCCACCGGCGGCTGCTTCGACATCCTGCACGCCGGACACCTGGCCACCCTGCGGGCGGCCCGCCGCCTCGGCGACTGCCTGATCGTCTGCCTCAACTCCGACCGCAGCGTCCGCGGACTCAAGGGCCCGGACCGTCCGGTCAACCCGGCCGAGGACCGGGCCCGGCTGCTGGCCGCGCTGGACTGCGTCGACGCGGTGGTGGTCTTCGACGAGTCCACCCCGCACCAGGTGCTGGCCCGGCTGCGCCCGGACGTCTGGGTCAAGGGCGGCGACTACGACGCCGGGGAGCTGCCCGAGGCGGAGCTGGTCCGCCGCTGGGGCGGACGGGTGGTCACCGTTCCCTATCTGGCCGGCCGGTCCACCACCGGCACCATCTCCGCCGCGCGCCAGCGCGGCCTGCACCTCGTCAGGGGAGTCGTATGACCAGGCAGTGGAAGGACCGGACCGTCCTCGTCACGGGCGGGTCGAGCGGGCTCGGCGCGGCGGTGGTCGCCGCCGTGGCCAAGGCCGGCGGTCGGCCGTACGTGCTGGACCGTCGGGCGCCGGCCGCCGGCGTGCCCTGGATGGAGTGCGACCTGGCGGACACCCGCGCCGCCGAGGCGGCCACCCGGCAGATCGCCGCGCGGGCCGGCGGGCTCACCGGCGTGGTCACCGCCGCCGGCATGGACGTGCCCGGCCGGCTGGCCGACGTCGACGGCGCCACCTGGGACCGGATCGTGGCGATCAACCTGCTCGGCACCGCCGCGGTGGTCCGGGCGGCCCTGCCCGAGCTGGAGCGGACGCACGGCACGGTGGTGACGGTGGCCTCGACGCTCGGTGTGAAGGCGGTCGGCGACGCGACCGCGTACTGCGCGGCGAAGTTCGGGGTGGTGGGCTTCACCCGGTCGCTCGCCGCCGAGCTGGCCGGCCGGGTCGGGGTGACGCTGCTGATCCCGGGCGGCATGCGGACCGCGTTCTTCGACGACCGGGACGACAAGTACAAGCCGGGCCCGGACGCGATCCTCAACGACCCGGCGGACACCGCCGAGGCGGTCATGTTCGCGCTGTCCCAGCCGCCCGGCTGCGCGGTGCGGGAGCTGGTGGTCTGCGCCGAGCAGGAGTCCTCGTACCCGTGATCCTCGTGCTGCGGGCGCTCGGCGTCGGTGACCTCGCCACCGGGGTGCCGGCGCTGCGCGCGCTGCGTGCCGCGTACCCCGGGGAGGAGCTGGCGCTGGTCGCGCCGCGCTGGCTGGCGCCGCTGGTCGACCTGGTCGGCGGCGTGGACCGGCAGGTCCACGCGGACGGGCTGGGCCACCTCGGGTGGTCCGGCCCGTCCCCGGAGCTGGCGGTGAACCTGCACGGACGCGGCCCGCAGTCGCACCGGATGCTGGCCGCGCTCCGGCCCGGGCGGCTGCTGGCCTTCGCCAACCCCGAGGCCGGGGCGGTCGACGGGCCGCCGTGGCGGGCCGACGAGCACGAGGTGGACCGCTGGTGCCGGATGCTGGCCTGGTACGGCACGCCCGCCGACCGGTCGGACCTGGCGCTGCGCCGCCCCGACCCGGGCCCGCTGCCGGTCGGCGTCACCGTCGTGCACCCGGGGGCGAAGGCGACGCGGCGGCGCTGGCCGGTGCCCCGCTTCGCCGCGGTGGCCCGGGAGCTGGCCGGGCGCGGGCACCGGGTGGTGGTCACCGGCAGCCCCGGCGAGCGGGACCTGGCCGCGGCGGTGGCCCGCGCGGCGGGGCTGCCGGCGGACGCCGTGCTGGCCGGCGCGACCGACGTGGGCGAGCTGGCCGCGCTGGTGGCGCACGCCCGGCTGGTGGTCTGCGGCGACACCGGCGTCGGGCACCTGGCCACCGCCTACGCCACCGCGTCGGTGCTGCTGTTCGGCCCGGTGGCGCCGGCGCACTGGGGACCGCCGCCGGACCGGCCGTGGCACGAGGCGCTCTGGGCCGGCCCGCACCCGTCCGCCGACGGTCCGGCGGTGCACCCGGCGCTGGCCGCGTTGGGCGTGCCGGACGTGCTGGCCGCCGTGGGCCGGGTGGAGACGGCCGCGGCCCGCCGCGCGGTGCCGGTCCAGGCGTCCGGCCCGCCACCCCTTGCTACCCGCCGGTAGCTTCGGCCCGTACGCTGGGCCGGTGAGCGGGGAGTACGCGCAGGAGTACGTGGACGTCGACGGGGCACGCCTCGGCGTGCAGATCTACCCGGAGCCGGCCGGGCCGCCCGGCGCGCCGATGGTGCTGATCTGGCCGGCCATGGGCGTGCGGGCCCGCTACTACCGGCCGTTCGCCACCGCGCTGCGCGACGCCGGGCTCGCCGTGGTCGTGGCCGACCTGCGCGGCACCGGGGAGAGCACCCCCTCCCCCGCCCGCACCTGCCGGTACGGCTACGCCGAGCTGGCCACCGACGTCGGCGCGGTGCTCGACGCGCTCAAGCCCCGGCTGGACGGCCGCACCCGGCTGCTGCTCGGGCACTCGCTGGGCGGGCAGGTCGCCGTACTGCACCAGGCGCTGCACGACGCCGACCGGGTCGACGGGCTGGCCCTGGTGGCGGTGGGCATCCCGTGGTGGCGCCGGTATCCGGGGCTGCGCGGCTGGGGCGTGCTGCCGTACACCCAGGGCATCGCGGCGGCGGCCCGGCTGCTCGGCGTCTGGCCCGGCTGGGGGTTCGGCGGCCGGCAGGCACGCGGCGTGATCCGGGACTGGGCGCACACCGCCCGCACCGGCCGGTTCCCGGCGCTGGACGGCGTGGACACGGAGGCCGCCGTGCGGCGGATCCGCACCCCGGTGCTCGCGATCAGCGTCGACGACGACCAGTACACGCCGCACGAGACGCTGGACCACCTCTGCGGCAAGCTGGCCACCGCGCCGGTGACCCGGCACCGCTACACGGTCGCCGAGGCCGGCGCGGCGCTGGACCACTTCACCTGGGTCCGGGCCGCCACGCCGCTGGCCGGCCGGGTCGCCGCCTTCGTCGACACGCTGCCGGCCCGCGATTCGCGGGCGTGAGCACGCCGAGGACGGGTATGCCGCACCGCCCGAACACGGCGGAGGGGGATCTGATGTCCGAACGGCACACCACGCTGCGCTCGATGCACGACCTGGGCCTGGCGGCCTGGTTCGGGGGCTCCCTGATGGGAGCGCTCGGCGTCAACGGCGCGGCGGCACGAATCGACGACTCGACCCAGCGACTGCCGGTGGCCTCGGCCGGGTGGGCGCGGTGGACGCCGGTGAACGCGGCGGCGATCGGCGCGCACCTGGCCGGCGCGGTCGGCGAGCTGGTCACCGAGAGCCCGCGGATGGCCCGACAGGCGGGGGTGGGGAAGGCCAGCGCGGTGAAGACGGGGCTGACCGTCGCCGCGCTGGCGGTGACCGGCTACAGCCGGCTGGTCGGCATGAAGCTGGAGAAGGCGGGCGGGCCGCCCGTCATGGGGACCACCGAGCCGCACCACCACACGCCGGCCAACGTCGCCGCGAGCCAGCGGCAGATGAAGATGCTCCAGTGGGCGATCCCGGCGCTGACCGGCGCGCTGGTCGTGGTGACCGCGTACATGGGCGAGCAGCAGAAGCCGGGGCAGGTGTTCCGCGGCATGCTCAACCGGGCCGGCGGGATGCCGAAGAACCTCGGCAAGATGGCCGCCATGGGCGCGGCCGGGCGTTCCCTGGTCGGCGCGGCCCGCTGACCACCGCGCGGCCGGCGACCCACGTCGGGTGGCCGCCGGCCGCGCGGTGCGGGCCCCGACCCGACGTGTTCCGGACGACCGGCGCCGGGCGATCCAGGCAGGGTGAGGTGAGACCATGACGAGCAGGGACGCCCCGGGCGAGGGGCGCGGGCCGGAGTCGGCCGCGCCGTGGGGCACCACCGACGGCTTCGACGCCGACCCGCCGTGGGGCGCGGGTGACCGCGACCCGATGGACGAGGGCAGTGAGGAGACCGCCGTACCCGAGGGCCGGCGCGGTGAGCGTCGCGCGGCCGGGGCCGGACCGGGCGGCCCGAAGGCGGGCCGGCACGGGTTCGGACCGGTCGAACCGACCCGGACGACCGAGGCGGGGCCGGGCGCACCGCCCGACCCGGCCCCGTCGCGACGGACGTTCCCGGACGACCGGGCGGACGGCGACCTCGGCGACAACGCGCTGGAGGAGGCGACCGGGATGCGCCCGGAGACGCACCCCTGAGCGTGACCGTCAGGAGCCGGTGCCGTCCTCACCCGGCCGGCCCGGCGCCGACGGCTCGTTGTCCGGCACCGGCGGGTCGGCCACCTGGTGCCCGGTGTCGTCCACCAGGTCCGGTGCCATGCTGCCGCCGTGCGCCTCCTCGGCCTCCCGGGTCGCCCCGGGGTCCCGGCCGGCCTCGTCGCGTCGTTCGTCCACGTCTCCCCCTCGCGTTTGTTCGTCGGCGACAGCGGCGGTACCCGGCGTCGGGGTGGGGAAACCTTCAGGCCCGGGCGGTGGCCGGGGCGACGTCGAGCAGGGCGGCGAGGCGGGCGGCGTCCCGCTGGGCCTGGTCGCCGCAGCAGTTGTTCATCAGCACGTGCAGCTCGGCGCACTGGTCGGCCAGCTCGCGCAGCAGCACCGACCAGTGCCGCAGCTCCCGCTCGCCGTAGGCGTAACGGAACCGGTCCTGCTTGTCGCCGCTCTCCCAGGCCGTGCTGTGCCCGTGGAAGCGGATCACGGCCAGGTCGGTGGTGGCGACGAGGATCGGTGGCACCGAGGAGGCGTGCCCCTGCGGCATGTCCACACAGGCGTACCCGAGCCCGTTCTCGCGCAGGAACGTCACGGTGTCCACCACGGCGTCCTCGGCGAACCACGAGGAGTGTCGCAGCTCGACGGTGACCGGCCAGGGCCGGCACCGCCGCGCCGCGGCCAGGATCCGCCGCCGGGCCGCGTCGCCCCGGGCCAGCCAGGGCGGGAACTGCAACAGCACCGCGCCGAGCCGGTCGGCCGCCGCGAGCGGCGCCAGCGCCGCGTGGAACCGGTCCCACAGCTCGTCGTACGCCCCGGCGGGCAGGTCACGCCAGCGGACCCGACTCGGCCCGCCGGCCGGTCGCAGGTCCCGGGGCAGCGCGTCGACCGGGGTGTGGTGGCCGGTGAAGAGCCGGAACGCCTTGACGTCGAAGGTGAACCCGGGTGGGGTGGCGGCGGCCCACGCCGCGGTCGTCTCCGGGGCCGGCACCGCGTAGTACGAGGTGTCCACCTCGACCAGACCGAAGTGCTCGGCGTACCAGCCCAGCCGGCCGGCCGGCGTGTTGACCCCGCGCGGGTACCAGCCGGAGCGGACCAGCATCTGGTCGGCCCACGAGGACGTGCCCACCTTGATGACACCCATGTCATTCAGTTCACCGCCACCCGGACGGATCGGCAACCGGAGGCTCCGGTGTGGAGCCGCGGAACTGTCGGTGCGAGGTCGTACGGTGACGTCGGGTCGTCGATCGGAAGGACGGGCGGCATGGACGTCAGCGACGAGGTTCTCACCGGGGAGCGGGCGGATCTGCTCGCCGCCCTGCGCCGGCACCGCGGCTTCCTGCGGCAGACGGTGGCCGGGCTCGACGACGAGCAGGCGGCGCGCCGGAGCACGGTCAGCGCGCTGTGCCTCGGCGGGATCGTCAAGCACGTGGCGATCACGGAGCGGATGTGGGCCCGCTTCGCGGTGGGCGGGGCCGAGGCGATGAGCAGCGAGCCGGTCGACTGGGCCGGCCAGTTCCGGATGGATCCGACCGACACGCTGGCCGGGCTGCTCGCCGAGTTCGACCGGGTGGCCGCCGGGACCGACGCCCTGGTCGCCACGCTCGACCTGGACGCGGCGCACGCCCTGCCCGACCAGCCGTGGTTCGAGCGCGGCGCCGCGTGGACGGTGCGCCGGGTGCTGCTGCACCTGGTCGCCGAAATCGCCCAGCACGCCGGCCACGCCGACATCATCCGCGAGTCCATCGACGGGGCGAAGACGATGGGTTGACCGGCCACGTGACCCACCTCACCGTCCCGGCGCGCCCGGTGGTGTGACACCAGCCCAGGTGGCGGCGCTGAGGGTCACGAGATGGACGCACCCCGCCTGGACCAGGAAACCGTCGAGCGGCTGCTCGTCGGTTCCGCCGACGGCCCGCGGGCGCTCACCCGTCTGCTCGACGCCGTCCGGGTCCCGCCCGGCACCGGCGAGGTCAGCGGTGAGGCCGCCGCGGTCGCCGCGTTCCGACAGGCGCGGGCCAGCGCGGTCGTGGCGGCCCGACCGGCCGACCGGCCGCCGATCGACGGACCGCGCGCGGCCCGGCCGACCGGCGGGTCCGGGCCGGTGGACCGGCGGCGGGCGGTCCCCCGGGGCGACACCGGGCGCCGGCCCGCACGACGGTTCGCCGGGTTGCTCGGCGGCAAGCTCGCGGTCGCCACCGTGCTCGCGTCGCTCGGCGGCGGCGTGGCACTGGCCGCCGCCACCGGGAGCCTGCCCAGGCCCGCCGGCGACCGGACGCCGGCGGACGGCGCCTCCGGCGGCAGCCGGCCCGTCGCCGGACCGCTCCCGACGACGAGCCCGGGCGGCCGGACCGGCGAGCCGACGCCCACGGCGGCCGACCCGCTCGCGTCGGCCCGGCTCTGCACCGCCTACCACCGTCTGGCGGAGCCGGAGCGCGGGCGCGCCCTGGACACCCCGGCGTTCGCCGGCCTGGTCGCCGCCGCCGGCGGCCCCCGCCGGGTGCCCGGATACTGCGCCGACCTGCTCCCCGGGGCGGCCGGTCCCGACGAGTCCCGCCCGCCCGTCGGCTCCGCGGAACCCGGACCCGACGGCTCCGGACCACCGGGTCCCGCGGGCTCCGGACCCCCGGGACCGGACGGCTCGGGCCCGCCGCCGCAGCCGACCACCGCCGGCGGCTCCGATCAACCGCTCGGCCCGGCCGGCCCGCCGACCGGCCGACGCCCGGGCTGACGACCGGCTGCTAACGTGCCCCGGTGACCCCCCGGCGTCGCCGACTGGCGATCCTCCTGCGCCTGGCCGTGGTGCTCGGCGTGGTGGCCGGCATCGTGCTGACCGCGCTCGGCCCGGCCACGATCACCGGCCTGCTGCCCTACTTCACCATCCAGAGCAACGTGGCGGTCGGCGTCTTCGCCGGCTACACCGCCTGGTGCGCGCTGCGCGACCGGCCGGAGCCGCCGAGCGTGCTCAAGGGTGCGGTTACGCTCTACATCACCATCACGGGCACGGTCTACCACCTGGTGCTGGCGAACCCGGCCAGCCCGTTCGCCATGGTCCAGCCGCACCGGGAGCCGGGCGAGTGGTGGGGCAACCAGTTCCTGCACACCGTGGTGCCGCTGCTCGCGGTCGCCGACTGGGCGCTGTTCGACAGGCGTGGGCGACTGCGTCCCCGATACGCCGCCTGGTGGCTGGTCTTCCCGCTGGCGTACCTCGGTTTCGCGCTGGTGCGCGGGCTGGTCGTGCACCGCTACCCGTACCCGTTCCTCGACGCGGGGCAGCTCGGCTACGACGGCGTCGGGGTCAGCGCGGTCGGCTTCGCCGTCGTGTTCTGGCTGCTGGGTCTGCTCTTCGTGGGCGTCGACCGGCTGCTCGCCCGACGCCGGGGCGCCGCCCCGGCGCCGCCGGCGCGGGAAGACCCGGCGGTACGGCAGCCCACCGCGTCCGGCTGAACTCCGACGGGTCAGGCGGCGGGCCGCACGTCCGCCTGGTCACCGACCCGGGCCCGCCGTCCGCCGCCCCGCTCCCGGCCGTACGAGTCGGTCCGGCCCCAGCGGCCCGGCACGTCGAGCAGCTCGATCCGGCCGTAGCCGGTCGGGATCGCGGGGTCGACCAGGAGGTTCTCCCCACACGGACGCAGCCCGAGCATCGTCGACAGCAGCATCAGCAGGCCGCCGGAGGCCCACGACTGGGGGCGACCCGCCGCCGGCAGCTGGACCGGGTACTTGGTGAGCGCGCGCGGGTAGCCGGCGATCACCTCCGGGACCGATCCGCCGAGTGTCTCGGCCGCGGCGAACACTCCGGCGGCGATCTGGGCCGCCTCCGCGTCGAAGCCGTACCGGCGCAGGCCGGCCGCGACGAGCGCGTTGTCCGACGGCCAGACCGCGCCGAGGTGCGCGCCGACCGGGTTGTACGGCCGCTGGCCGTCGGCGTAGGTGCGCACGCCCCAACCGGAGAAGAGGTCCGGCCCGCACAGGTGCGCGGCCAGCGCGTCGGCCCGGTCCGGCTCGACGATGCCGCTCCACAGCAGGTGTCCGAGACCGGAGGTGAGCGCGTCGACCGGCTCGCCGTCCGGGGTGAGGGCCAGCGCGTAGTAGCCCCGGTGCGGCAGCCAGAAGTCCCGGTTGAACCGCTCGCGCAGGCGCGCCGCGTCGGCCTCCAGCCGCTCGGCGTACTCCGGGTCGTCCCAGAACTCCCGGGCCAGCCGGGCGCCCCGGACCCGCGCGTCGTACGCGTAGCCCTGGAGTTCGCACGTGGCCCGGGGGAACGGGGGCTCGACGCCGGTGCGGTCGACGATCGCGTCCGGCGAGTTCCGCCAGGTCTGGTTCGCCACCCCGTTGACCGTGTTGCGCGGCTGGTAGCGCAGGTAGCCGTCGCCGTACGGGTCGCCGTAGTCGGTCAGCCAGTCCAGCGCCATCCGGGCCGGGTGCCGCAGCTGCCGGACCAGGTCGGCGTCGCCGGTCCACCGCTCGTACTCGTCGAGCAGCACGACGAACAGCGGGGTGGTGTCGGCCGCGCCGTAGTAGAGGGCGGTGGGCTGCTCGTCGAACGCGGCCGCCTCGCCGTACCGCAGCTCGCTGAGGATCTTGCCGGGTTCCTCGTCGTGGTAGTCGTCGAGCTGGCCGCCCTGCAACAGCGCGAGCATGCGCAGCGTGGCCGGCGTCAGCTCGGGGGTGAACGCCAGCGTCTCCAGGCAGGTGACCAGGGCGTCGCGGCCGTAGAGCGTCATCGCCCAGGGCAACCCGCCGACCGGCACCCGGTCGGTGTACGCCAGCGGCGTGTAGCGCAGCGCGGCCAGGTCGGCCAACGCCTGCCGGTACGCGGCGCCCAGGGCCGCCCGGTCGGCGACGAGGTGCGGCGCCTGGTCGAACCAGTGCCGCAGGTCGTCCCGCATGCCCTCGCGGACGTGCTGGCGGTGGGACTCGATGTCGGCGCGCAGGTCGCGTCCCCCGGAGCCGTGGATGACCATGCCGACGTGCAGGTCGGTGTGCCACTGGCCGTCGGGCTCGACCCGGATCCGGAACGTCATCCCGCGCCCGTCGACCTCCACCGGGGCGGTGCTGGAGACGTACGTCTCCCGGGTGAACCGGCCCCGCTCGTAGCGGATCCGCAGCTGCCGCCCGTCGGTGTCGGCGACGACGACCGCTTCGCGCCGCGCGGGTCGCAGGATCTCGGCGGTGTCGGCGAAGTCGCTGCCGATCTCCATCCGCACGGTGAACTCGGCCGGCCGGGCGGAGTGGTTCAGCACCGTGATCCGCTCGTCGAACGCCTCGTCGATGGAGCGGTGCCGGATGACCGAGACGTCCGCGTCGACGTAGTGGCTCGCGGTGCCGGGCACCAGCACGAAGCGGGTCTCGAAGTAGGTCAGGTCGTCGCGGGACAGCGCCTGCAGCCGCTCGCCGTCGACGGTCAGCACCCAGTGCGAGAGGAACCGGGTGTCGAAGGAGAAGAGCCCGATCGGGGCGCACGGGTCGGCCTCCATGTCGCCCTGCGCGTCGCCCATCGCGAACGCGTTGCCGTTGAGGACGGCGACCAGTTCCTGTTTCATCGGGCGCCCACCCGGTAGGGGAAGCCGGCGACGTCGCGGGGGTGCCGGGCGTCCGGCGGGCCGGGGAAGAGCCGCCGCAGCGTCATCAGCAGCTTCAGGTTGCCCTGCACGGTGAGGTCGTTGCGCAGCAGCGCGGCGGCCAGGTGCAGGCGTCCGGCCGCGATCCGGTCGAAGACCTCCCGGTCGGCGCGGACCACCAGCTCCGCCTCCTCGGCCAGCCGGGCCACCCGGACGTCCTGCCGGTCGACGGTCAGATACCAGTGCTCGGTGTGGCCACCCTCCCGCAGGTCCAGCCGGATCGTGCCGGAGGTGGTCTCGGGCAGCTCCGGATGCCGGCCGGCCGCTCCTCGGGCCAGGTGCTCCGCGGCGGAGGCGCTCATCCGGTCCCCTTCCTCGTCGTGCCGTTCCCGCAGCGTCCCCGGGAGGCGGGTGAGGCGAACTCACCCGGTGCGGGTGAGCCGGGCGGTCGCGCGGGGTACGAAACGGGCATGTGGACGACCGGGGACCCCACCGCCGACCGGGTGCTGTTCGCGCTGCTGGCCATGCAGCGGGAGTCCTGGGAGCAGGGGATCACCGGCCAGGCGCTGCTCGACCTCGGGCTGACGGAGGCGGCGGTGCTGGTCGCCGACGCGGCGGTGACCCGGCGGCGGCCGGACGGGCGGCTCGGCGAGTGGGCCGGCTCGGTGGGCGCGGTGAACGGCGCCGCGTGCGGCGAGGTGGTCCGGCACGCCGCCGTCGTGACCGGGGACCCGAGGTACGCCGCCGCGTTGGACGCGCAGCTCGACTGGCTGGCGCGCCGGGCGCCCCGGGCCGCCGACGGCACGCTGTTCCACCTGCTCGACGGCCGTCAGGTGTGGGCCGACACGGTCTACATGACGGTGCCGCTGTTGGCGTTGACCGGTCGCACGGAGCTGGCCGCCGCGCAGGTGACCGGGCACCGTCGGCGGTTGCACGACCCCCGCACCGGCCTGTACGCGGCCCGCTGGGACGAGGACCGGGGCGAGCTGGACCGGCCGGAGCCCTGGGGCACCGGCAACGGCTGGGTGGTCGCCGGAATCGCCCGGGCGCTGCGCCCGGCGGCGGCCTGGCCGGCCGGGCTCCGCGCCGAGCTGGCCGGGCACGCCGAGGAGGTGCTCACGGCCTGTCTGGCGTACCGGACCGACGACGGGTTCTTCCCCGACGTGCTCGACGACCCGGGCACGTTCCGCGAGGCGAACACGGCCCAACTGCTCGGGTACGCGGCGCTGACCGGGGTGGCCGACGGCTGGCTGTCCCGCTCGTGGCTCGACGTGGGGGCGGACCTGCTGGCCGCCGCCGCCCGCCGCGTCGACGGGTCCGGGCGGGTGACCGGGGTCAGCGGCGCGCCGGACTTCGCCGGCCCCGGCACCTCACCCGAGGCGCAGGCCTGTCATCTGCTCGGGCACGCCGCGCTGCGCCGTGCCCGGGACGCGGTCAGCGCCGGATGAGCCCGCGCACGTAAGCGGCCTGACCGACGTGCTGGAGGTCGTCGTCGAGCACGCTGACCAGCCGTACGCCGAGGGTGACCGGGGGGTCCCAGTTGTCGTCCACGACCCGGTCCAGGTCGGCCGGCCCCAACCCGCGCAGGTAGGCCAGGCTGCGGTCCACCACCGCCCGGTGGTAGTCGAGCAGCACGCCGCCGTCGTCCGGGCGGACCGCGGCGATCTGCTCGGGGCCGTGGCCGTAGCCGGTGTCGTCCGGGTCGGGACGCAGGCCGCACCTCCGCGCCCAGTCGCCGCCGACCCAGAGCTGCTCCTTGCCCATCACGTCGGTGACGTGGTGGTCCTGGATCCGGGTCAGGTGCCAGACCAGCCAGCCGACCGGGTTCGCCCCGTCCGCCGGGGCCTGCCGCAACTGCTCCGGGCCGAGCCCGTCGAGCGCGCCGGCGACCAGGTCGGGCAGCCGCCCGTACCCCTCGGTCAGCAGATCGTTCACGTCCACGTGCGCCTCACTCCCCACCGTCTCGTACCGTCCCCCGGGCAGTACCGCCCAGCGGGCGGGGCAAACCTCCGCTCTAGGGTGATCGGGTGGTCGCGGCGCTGGAGCTGTATCTCGACACCGACGCCACCCGGCGGGTCCGGGTGCTGTGGGACCTGCTGGAGTCCGAGGGGGTGCCGAGCATGCGCTCGCTGCTGGCCCAGCGGCACCGCCCGCACGTCTCGCTGGCGGTCGCGCCCCGCCTGGACCCGCGGCAGGTGGCCGAGGCGCTCGCCGGGACGGTGGTCGCCGCGCCGCTGCGGTTGGAGTTCCAGCACGCCGGCCAGTTCGTCGGACGCGTGCTGTGGCTCGGGCCGGCGCCCACGCCGGAGCTGCTGGCCCACCACGCGGACGTGCACGAGCGGCTGGTCCGGGCCGGGGTCGGCGTGGTGGAGCACTACCGGCCGGGTCGCTGGGTGCCGCACTGCACGCTCTCCATGCGGGTGCCGAACCCGCTGATGGGCGCCGCGGTGCGCCGTTGCCTGGAGGTGCTTCCGCTGACCGCCACCGTGGTCGGCGCGGCGGTGACCGACCACGCCCGGGACATCTCCCACCCGCTGCCCTGACCGCGCCGGCCGGCCGCCCACCACCGGGAATACACTGGGCCGATGAGGTGGAGCCGGTGACCGGCGGGGACGCGACAGGACCCGGCTACGGTCACGACTGTTTCGCCTACGCCGACCCCGCCGTGCTGCACGCGCTGGAGATCGTCCAGGTCACCGCGGGACTCGCCGCGGGCGAACAGGTCTGGCTGGTCGGCCCGGAGGAGCCCGAGGTGACGGCCCGGCGGCTGACGACGGTGCCCGGGTTCACCGCCGCGCGGCGTCGCGGCGACGTGCGGCTGCTGTCGGTGGGCCAGGCCTACCGGCACGACGAGGTGGTCGATCCCGGGGAGCAGGTCCGGGCCTACGTGCGGGCCACCACCGAGGCGCTGACCGCGGGCTACACGGGCCTGCGGGTGGTCGCGGAGGCGACCGGCCTGGTGCGCACCGCCGCGCAGCGGGACGCCTTCGCCCGTTACGAGCACCGCATCGACCACTGGATGCGGCACCGGCCGATGTCGGCGGTCTGCGCGTACGACCGGCGGGTGCTGGGCGACGCGGCGATCGCCGAGCTGGCCTGCCTGCACGCGCAGACCAACGCCGAGGTGCTGTTCCGGTTGCACGCCGGCGGCGACGACGCGACGGTGGCGCTCGGCGGCGAGCTGGACCCGTCCAACCACCGGCTCTTCGCCACCGCGCTGGAGCGGGCCGACCCGCGTCCGGTGGCGGGCCGGCTGGTGTTCGACGCGTCCCACCTGCGCTTCGTCGACCACCGCAGCCTGCTGCACCTGCGCGACCATGCCCACCGTCGGGACGCGGTGGCGGTGCTGCGCACCCGCTACCGGGCCCCGGCCCGGCTGGTGGAGCTGCTGGGTCTGACCGGCGTCCTGGTGGAGGTGATCCGATGAGGACCGGCGCCGGCGCCGGCCACACCGGCTACGTCCACGAGGCGCTCCTCTACGACTCCGAGGACGAGTTGCTGGGCGTGGTGCTGCCGTTCCTGCTCGGCGGGGTCGAGGCCGGCGAGATCGCCGCGGTGAGCCTGGACGTGCGCAACGCCGAGCTGGTGCGCCGCGCGTTGCCCGCCGGCGCCGAGGTCACCTTCCTGCCGGGCGGCGACGTCTACGCCCGACCCACCGCCGCGATCCGCGCCTACCGTGAGCTGTTCACCTCGTTCGCGGCCACCGGCACGTCGCAGATCCGGATGGTCGGCGAGCTGCCGCCGCTGCTGCTCGGCGCGACCTGGGACGCGTGGGCCCGCTACGAGTCGGCGATCAACCACGTCTACGACGACTTCCCGCTCTGGGGTCTCTGCGCCTACGACCGCCGGCTGGCGCCGCCGCACGTGCTGGCCGACGTGGCCCGCACCCATCCCCGGCGCGCCACGCCGGGGGGTGGACACGAGCCGACGGGCCTCTACACCGAGCCGGCGACCTATCTGGCCGAGTGCCGCCCCGCGCCGCTCGACCCGGTGCAGCACGCGACCCCGCTGGTCGAGCTCGTCGACCCGACACCCGCCCAGGCTCGGGACGCGGTCCGGGCCGCCGACGCCGGCCGGCTCCCGCCCGACGACCTCGACGACCTGGTGATCGCCGTGAGCGAGGTGGTCAGCAACGCGCTGCGGCACGGCACGGCGCCGGTGTGCCTGCGCCTGTGGCGTGCCCCCGACCGGATGGTGGTGGCCGTGCACGACCGCGGTCCCGGCCCGAAGGACCCGTACGCCGGGCTGCTGCCGGCGGGCGACGGGAGCGAGGGCGGCCTGGGCCTGTGGATCAGCCACCAGAGCTGTCACCACGTGACCCACCACCGGGACGCCGACGGTTTCACCATCCGACTGACGGTCGGGAATCCCCACTTCCCGGTCTGACTCGCGGATCAGGGGGCGGGGCGGGGCGAGACGCGCCCGCGGACACGGTACCGTAGCGCCTCATCGTGCCCTGCGGCCTGGCGCTGGCGAACCGACGGAGGATGGCGCATGTCCAACGGTGAGGAACCGTTCGCACCCCACGACGACGTGTCCGCACGCCCCCGGTTCGACCCGGCGCTGCGCGGCTACGACAAGCGTCAGGTGGACCGGTACGTCGAGCAGATGGACGGCGAGGTGAACGCGCTGACCGCCGCCCGGGACCGGGCGTTCGCGCAGGTGCGGGAGCTGACCGCGCAGGTGCAGCGGGCGCAGGCCGAGGCGGTCGAGCTGCGGGACCGCCCGACGGCGGTGGACCGGGCCTCGTTCCGCGACCTGGGGCCGATGGTCGACCAGATCCTCGACCTGGCCGAGAAGCAGGCCGGCCAGATCACCGAGATGGCCACCCGACGCGCGGAGGACCACCAGGCGCAGGCGGAGAAGGTGCTGACCGCGGCCCAGGAGCAGGCCGCCCGGGAGCGGCGCGAGCTGGACGAGGAGCTGTCCGCCCGCCGGGCCGAGCAGGAGCGGGTGGACGAGGAGCGGCGGGCCGCCGCGCAGGCGGAGCTGACCGCCGTGCGCGAGCTGGCGGAGAAGCTGCGCACCGAGGGCCAGGCCGCGCACGACCGGGCCCAGCAGGAGGCGAAGCGGATCACCGAGCAGAGCGCCCAGCAGGTCGAGCAGGCCCGGTCCGCGTCCGAGGCGCTGGTGAAGGCCGCGCGTACCCAGATCCAGCAGGAGGTGCAGGCCACCCGCAGCAAGGCGCAGCAGGAGCTGGCCCAGTGGCAGGCCACCATGGCGCGGGAGCTGGACGAGCGGCGGGCCGCGGCGGAGCAGGAGCTGGCCGACCGGGCGAGCGCCGCCGAGCGGGACATCGCCGCCCTGGTCGCCGAGGCCCAGCAGTACGCCACCGAGGTGCGGGAGCGGGCCGACGAGGAGACCGCGGCGCACCAGGAGCAGCTCGCCACCGTCCAGCGGGAGGTCCAGCAGCGGCAGGAGGCCCTGGCCCGGCTCACGTCCGAGCTGGAGACCGTCGGCACCCAGTTGGAGGAGACCCGCGGCGAGATCGCCGCGATCGAGCGGTCCGGCGCGGAGCTGGAGGAGCGGCTGGTCGGCGTCCGCCGGGACCTGGCCGCCGAGACCAAGCGGCTGGACGAGGCGCGACGCGCGGCGGAGCTGGCCGAGCAGCACGCCAAGGAGACCCGGGCCCGGGTGCAGCGGGAGGCCAAGCGGGTCGCCGACCTGGCCGCGGCGGCGGTGATGGCGGCCGCCGCGGGCGGCGGGGAGACGGCCGAGTACCCGCAGGTGGGCGCGCGTCCGGCCGCCGCACCGATGGTGGCGGCCGAGCCGGCGCGGGTCGATGCCGACCGGGCCGAGACGGACCCGGGCGACACCGATCGGCCGACCGCCGAGCCCTTCATCGAGCGGCTGGACGGGCCGAGCTTCGACGCCTTCGCGGTGCGGACGCCGGCGCCGCGCCCGGTGCCGGAGGCGGAGACCACCGGTCCGGAAACCGGGGTGCGTGCCCCGGCCTGAGCGGGACGCCGGACCTTGCCACCATCCTTTGCCATATGCAAATATCTGCATCGATGTGTAGGGCAGGACTCGATCCTTCACGGGGGTTGGTGGACATGCGAAAAGCATCCTCGATCGGCGCGGCCGTCGTCCTGACCGTCGCCGCGGCGGCTGTCGCGGTGGTCGGCTCGGCCGCACCGGCCAGCGCGAGTTGCAGTCACTCGCACTCCAACGTCGACCCGAAGTTCGGCCAGCTCTTCAACGCCACCAACGTCAACATCCGCACCGGCCCGCACACCACCTGCGGCTCCCTCGGCTACGGCCAGCTGAGCCACAGCGTTGACTTCCACTGCTTCGCCAGCGGCGACCGGGTCAGCGCGAACGGCCACACCACCTACACCTGGACCTACCTGCGGGACACCTCCACCGGCGTCTCCGGTTGGGTCGCCGACGCCCTGCTCGACAACCTCGGCGGCAACGTCGCCTGCTGACCGGTCCGCGCGGCGCGGGCCGGGCGGGCAGAATCAGCGGGCATGACCGGAGTCGGCCTGCACCCGCCCGTCGAGCCGTACGCCGTCCACCGCGTGCCGGTCGGCGACGGCCACGTCCTGCACGTGGAGGAGGTGGGGCGGCCGGACGGCGTACCGGTGGTCTTCCTGCACGGCGGGCCGGGCGGCGGCCTGGTGCCGGCGGCCCGGCGGTTCTTCGACCCGGCGCGCTACCGGGCGGTCCTGTTCGACCAGCGCGGCGCGGGTCGCAGCACACCGTTCGGCGGGCTGGCGGCCAACACCACCTGGCACCTGGTGTCCGACCTGGAGACGATCCGGCGGCACCTCGGGATCGCCTCCTGGATGGTCTTCGGTGGATCGTGGGGGGCCACGCTCGGGCTGGCCTACGCGCAGACCCACCCGGAGCGGGTGACCGGTCTGGTGCTGCGCGGCGTGCTGCTGCTGCGCCGCAGCGAGCGGGAGTGGTTCTACCAGGGCGGCCTGCGCCACCTGCAACCCGAGGAGTGGGACCGGTTCGTCGCCCCGATCCCGCCGACCGAGCGCGACGACGTGCTGGCCGCCTACCACCGGCGGCTGCACGGCCCGGACGAGGCCGAGGCCCGGGCCTACGCGCGGGCCTGGGGGCGGTGGGAGGCGGTCAACTCGTCGTTGCGGCCCGACCCGGAGCTGCTCGCCCACCTCACCGCCGACGAGCAGGCGCTGCCGATCGCCCGGATCCTGTCCCACTACGCGTTGAACGGCGGCTTCCTCGCCGAGGGGCAACTGCTCGACGGGGTGGACCGGATCCGCCACCTGCCCGCCGTGATCGTCAACGGCCGGTACGACCTGTGCTGCCCGCCGGTGTCCGCGTACGACCTGGCCCGGCGGTGGCCGGAGGCGGAGCTGCGGATCGTGCCGGACGCCGGGCACTCGGCGGCGGAGCCGGGCATCGCCCGGGAGCTGCTGCGCGCCACCGACCGGGTGGCCGACCTCGTCGGCTGAGCCGGCACGTCAGCGGGCCAGCAGGTCGCGGATCGGCTCGCCGATGGCCGGATCGACCGGGAAGCGGGACTCCAGCCAGTGGAGCATCGCCCGGGCGGCGGCGCGGTTGTGCCGGTAGCCGGGCACCAGTTCGGCCAGGGGCAGCACCTCCGGCGGGTACGCCTGCTCGACCCGGCGGCTCGGGTCGAACGGGTCCCGCCGGTGCGCGGCCGGCGTGGTGAGGCGCAGCAGGGCCAACGCCCGGTCCACCGCGTACGTCTGGATGAACCGCGCCGCGGTGAGCCGCTCGCCGCGCAGTTCGCGGTGCAGGCCGACGTACAGGTTGGTGAGCGCCTCGTTGAGGTGGAACTCGACCGTGTCGTACGGGGTGGGCGCGCCGGCCGGCGCGCCGGCGTCGGCGAGGCCGGGCGGCGCGTCGGGGCGCTGCCAGACCACCCGCGCCCCGGTGAACGGGAGCCGGGCCAGCTCGGCCACGGTGAAGATCGCGTACTCGACGAAGATGCCGTCGGCGTAGCGCGCCTTGCGGCCGTTGCGCTCGTTGGCGAAGCTGTACGCCACCGGACAGGGCGCGCCGAGCCAGTCGATGTCCTCCGCGTAGCGGGCCACCGCGCCGTCCGCGACGACCAGGAAGAAGTCGAGGTCGGAGTGGTCGTCGAGCCGGTCGTGGTCCACCCCGGCCGAGCCGAGGCCGAGCAGCGCCACGGCGTCCGGTCGGGTGGTGAGGTGGGTGGCGAGGTCGTCGAGCCGACGCAGCATCGGGTGCATGCCGTCGCCCCTTCCGTGAAGAGTCGACGTTTCATCCCGCTCGGCCCTGCACGCCGCCGGGGTCGCGACACCGATGCCGCCCATTGTGCGTCGGACCCCCGACACCGTGCCACCCGGAGCCTGGTCATCGGACGGCGCCGCTGGCAAGATCGACCGGGTGACGGGTGCGCTCTACGCGGTCAGTGACCTCCACGTGTCGTACGCGGAGAACCGGGCCGTGGTGGACGGCCTGCGGCCGGAGACGGCGGACGACTGGCTGATCGTCGCCGGTGACGTCGGCGAGGTGTTCGCCGACGTCGAGCGGACGCTGCGGCTGCTGCGCGACCGGTTCGCCACGGTCGTCTGGGCGCCCGGCAACCACGAGCTGTGGACCCACCCCACCGACCCGGTGACGCTGCGCGGGGTGGCGCGCTACGAGGCGCTCGTCGGGATGTGCCGCGACCTCGGCGTGCTCACCCCGGAGGACGACTTCCCGGTGTTCCGGGGCGTCGGCGGGCCGGTCACCGTGGCGCCGCTGTTCGTGCTCTACGACTACTCCTTCCGCGCCCCCGGCACCACCACGAAGGAGGACTCGCTGGCCGCCGCCTACGCCGCCGGCGTGGTGTGCACCGACGAGATGCTGCTGCACCCCGACCCGTACCCGGACCGGGAGTCCTGGTGCCGGGCCCGGCTGGCGGTGACCGAGCGGCGGCTGGCCGCCACCGACCCGGCGCTGCCGACGGTGCTGGTCAGCCACTGGCCGCTGGTCCGCCAGCCCACCGAGGTGCTCTGGTACCCGGAGTTCGCCCAGTGGTGCGGCACCGACCGCACCGCCGACTGGCACGTGCGGCACCGGGCGGCCGTCGCGGTCTACGGGCACCTGCACATCCCCCGCACCACCCGGTACGACGGGGTGCGCTTCGAGGAGGTGTCGCTGGGCTACCCGCGCGAGTGGGGGCGGCGGGGCGGCGAGCCCCGGCCGATGCGACGCGTCCTCGGCGACGACACGTGATCGAGGCGCTGCTGCCGGCGGGCACCGTCGCGGTCGAGGCGTACGCCGACGTGCCCGGCGAGCCGCCGTACCCCGGCGAGGAGGACCTGGTCGCCCGCGCGGTGGACGGCCGCCGCCGGGAGTTCGTCACCGCCCGGCGCTGCGCGCGGGAGGCGCTGGCCGAGCTCGGGTACGCGCCGGCGCCGATCCGCCCCGGCCCCCGGCGAGAGCCGATCTGGCCGGCCGGGGTGGTGGGCAGCATCACCCACTGCGCCGGCTACCGGGCCGCCGCGGTGGCCCCGGGCGCCTCGCTCGCCGGATTGGGCATCGACGCCGAACCGCACGAGCCGCTGCCCGACGGGGTCGCGGGCGCGGTCACCGCCGCCGGCGAGCCGGAGCACCTGACCGGCCTGCGGGCCGCCCACCCGACGGTGCACTGGGACCGGCTGCTGTTCAGCGCCAAGGAGTCGGTCTACAAGGCGTGGTACCCGCTGACCGGGCGCTGGCTCGGCTTCGAGGACGCGGAGCTGACCATCGATCCGGCCGGCCGGTTCGTCGCCCGGGTGCTGGTCGACGGCGCCCGGGCCGACGGGGGCCCGCCGCTGCGCCTGCTCCACGGCCGCTGGCTGGTCGCGCGCGGACTGGTGGTGACCGCCGTCGCGGTGTCCACCGGTTCGTCCTTGTTTGCCCGGCCCGACCCGGGGTAGGGGCCTGAGGACCTGGTCATTTCGCCGCAGGGAGGACAGGTCCTGATGGAATCCAGCAAGCCCGCCCAGGTCGTCAAGGGTGTCGTCGAAGCCGCCGTCGAGAAGGTCGGCGACGCGCTGGCCCCGGACGTGCCGGGCGCGCCGGGCAGCGCGCCGCCGTCGCTCGACGAGCCCACCGCGCCGCACGGCCCGCTGCCGCCCACGGACGAGCAGGGCGCACCGGACACCCGCACCCCGACCGGCGCCGAGACCGGCGTCCCGAAGATCGCCAAGGGACAGCAGGGGGCGTATCTCACCACCGCCAACGGTGCGCGACTGCGCGACACCGACCACTCGCTGAAGGCCGGGCCCCGCGGTCCGGTGCTGTTGCAGGACCACCACCTGCGCGAAAAGATCATGCACTTCGACCACGAGCGGATCCCGGAGCGGGTGGTGCACGCCCGGGGCGCCGGCGCGCACGGCGTGTTCGTCGCCTACGGCACCGCCGAGGAGGTCACCCGCGCCGGGTTCCTGAAGAAGGGCCGGGAGACGCCGGTCTTCGTCCGCTTCTCCACCGTGCTGGGCTCGCGCGGGTCGGCCGACACGGTGCGCGACACCCGGGGCTTCGCCACCAAGTTCTACACCGACGAGGGCACGTTCGACCTGGTCGGCAACAACATGCCGGTCTTCTTCATCCAGGACGCGATCAAGTTCCCGGACATCATCCACGCCGGCAAGCCGCACCCGGACCGGGAGATCCCGCAGGCGCAGAGCGCGCACGACACGTTCTGGGACTTCGTCTCGCTGCACACCGAGGCGCAGCACCACACCATCTGGAACATGTCCGACCGGGGCATCCCGCGGTCCTACCGGACCATGGAGGGCTTCGGCGTGCACACCTTCCGCCTGGTGAACGAAGCCGGCGCGACGGTGCTGGTCAAGTTCCACTGGAAGCCGAAGCTCGGCGCGCACTCGCTGGAGTGGGAGGAGGCGCAGCTGATCAACGGGATCGACCCGGACTTCCACCGCCGCGACCTCTACGACGCCATCGAGGCCGGCGCGTACCCGGAGTGGGAGCTGGGCATCCAGGTCTTCCCGGACACCCCGGAGGAGACGTTCGCCGGGATCGACCTGCTCGACCCGACGAAGATCGTGCCGGAGGAGCTGGCGCCGGTGCAGCCGATCGGCCGGCTCACGCTCAACCGGACCCCGCGCAACTTCTTCGCCGAGACCGAGCAGGTGGCGTTCCACGTGGGCCACCTGCCGCCCGGCATCGACGTCACCAACGACCCGCTGTTGCAGGGCCGGCTCTTCTCGTACCTGGACACGCAGCTGACCCGGCTGGGCGGGCCGAACTTCACCCAGATCCCGATCAACCGGCCGCACGCCGACGTCAACGACATGCTCCGCGACGGCTTCCACCAGCAGGCGGTGCACGCCGGGGTGGCGCCGTACCGGCCGAACTCGCTCGACGGCGGCAACCCGTTCCCGGCCGGCGACCGCGAGCACGCGTTCGTGGATGTCCCGGTGACGGTGGCCGAGGCGCCCAAGGTCCGGGCCGCGCCGGCGTCCTTCGACGACCACTTCAGCCAGGTCCGGCTCTTCTGGGCGAGCATGTCGCCGGTGGAGAAGGAGCACATCGTCCGGGCGTACACGTTCGAGCTGGGCAAGTGCTACCACCAGGCGATCAAGGAGCGGCAGCTGCAGAGCCTGGCCAACATCGACCCGGTGCTGTGCGAGCAGGTCGCCACCGGTCTGGGCCTGCCCGCGCCGCAGCCCACCGTGCCGCTGGCGGAGGCGCAGCCCAGCCCGGCGCTGTCCCAGGTCGGCCGGGAGTGGCCGGCCGACGGCCGGATGGTCGGCATCGTGGTCGACGCGGACGGCGACCTGGACGACGTCGCCGAGGTCCGGCGGGCGGTGTTCGCCGCCGGCATGGTGCCGCTGCTGGTCGCCGCGCACGGCGGCACGGTCGGCGGGCTGCCGGTGCAGCGCACGTTCGCCACCGCCCGCTCGGTCGAGTTCGACGCGGTCCTGCTGGCCGGCGCCCCGGCGCCGGCGCCGGACGCGCTGCCCGCCCGCGACGCCAAGGCCGGCGCGACGGGTTCGTCCACCGTCGACCCGCGGGTGCTGCTGCTGGTCGAGGAGGCGTGGCGGCACGCCAAGGCGATCGGCGCGTGGGGCGCCGGCGCGGAGGTGCTGCGGCAGACCGGGGTGGCCGGTTCGCCGGGCGTGGTCGCCGAGGGCTCCGGCGCCGAGGCGTTGGAGTCGGTGCAGCGGCTGATGGCGGCGCACCGGGTCTGGGAGCGGTTCCCGGCCTCGGTCGCCTGACCGACGCACCGGCGAGGGGCGGTCCGCCACGGGCGGGCCGTCCCTCGCCGCTTCTTTCATTGACCTGTCTCAGTATTGCAGCATGACGTCGCCCACTGCCATGATGACCGTCGATTTCTCCCTCTCTTCCGAAGGAACGGTCCCATGGCGCCCTCCCGCCGCACCCTGATCCGGTCCGCGCTCGCCGGATCCGCGCTCGCCGTGCTCCCCGACCTCGCGCTTCCCCCCGCTCCGGCCGCCGCCGCCAGCCCGCCGGGCGACGTGGTCGGGAAGGTCACCGTCGGCTACCAGGGCTGGTTCAGCTGCCCCGGTGACGGCGCCCCGATCGGCGGCTGGTGGCACTGGAGCCGGGACCGGTTCCAGTCCCCCTCACCGGCCAACACGACCATCGTCTCCTGGCCGGACATGCGCGAGTACGACCGCGGCTACGCCACCGCGTACCCGAACCGCGGTGACGGCCGACCGGCCACGCTCTTCTCCTCCTACGACCAGCAGACCGTGGACACCCACTTCCGCTGGATGCGAGAGCACGGCTGCGACACCGCCGCGCTGCAACGGTTCAACCCGTTCGGCGACGAGGGGCCGACCCGCGACGCCATGGCGGCGAAGGTCCGGTCGGCGGCCGAACGCTTCGGCCGCACGTTCTACGTCATGTACGACGTCACCGGCTGGACGGCCATGCAGTCGCAGCTCAAGGAGGACTGGGCCACCCGGATGTCGGCGCACACCGCGTCACCGGCGTACGCCCGGCAGAACGGCCGGCCGGTCGTCTGCGTGTGGGGATTCGGCTTCGCCGACGACGGCCGCCCCTTCGCCCCCGCCGCCTGCCTGGACGTGGTGCGGTGGCTCAGGGCGCAGGGCTGCTACGTGATCGGCGGGGTGCCCACCTACTGGCGGCAGGGGATCAACGACTCCCGGCCCGGCTTCGGCGACGTCTACCGGGCGTTCGACATGCTGTCGCCGTGGATGGTCGGGCGCACCGGCTCGCTCGACGGGCTGGACTGGTTCCACGACAACGTCAACGTCCCCGACCTGGCCGACTGCGCCGCCCACGGCATCGACTACCAGCCCTGCGTGATGCCCGGCGACCTGTCCGCCGGGCACCGACGGCACGGCGACTTCTACTGGCGGCACCTGTACAACATGGTGCGGCTCGGCGCCCACGGCCTCTACGTGTCGATGTTCGACGAGTTCAACGAGGGCAACCAGATCGCCAAGACGAGCGAGACCGGCGCGACCACCCCGGCGGGCGTGGGGATCCGGGCCCTCGACGAGGACGGCACCGCCTGCTCGGCCGACTACTACCTGCGGATCACCGCCGACGGCGGACGGATGCTCAAGGGACAGTTGGCGCTCACCGCGACGCGCCCCACCCCGCCGGTGGTCGGGGGTGGGCAGCCACCCGCCGACGACCTGGCGGCCGGCCGGCCGGCGACCGCGAGCAGCCAGCAGAACGGCCCGTACGGCGCCGGCAACGTCGTCGACGGCGACCGGGGCAGCTACTGGGAGTCGGCGAACGGCGCGTTTCCCCAGTGGTGGCAGGTCGACCTGGGCGCGAGCCACCCGGTCACCCGCCTGGTGCTCGCGCTGCCGCCCGGGTGGGAGGCCCGGACCCAGACGCTGTCCGTGCAGGGCAGCGTCGACGGCGCCGACTTCGCCACGCTCACCGGGCCGACCGGCGTCCGCTTCGACCCGGCGACCGGCAACGAGGCGACGGTGACCCTCTCCGCCACCTCCGTCCGCCACCTGCGGGTGCGGTTCACCGCCAACACCGGCTGGCCGGCGGGGCAGCTCGCGCACCTGTCCGCGTACGCCGGGTAGTTCATCGACGCACATCGTTGACGGCTTAGTTAATACTCTTTAATATTTGGTCCACCTCGAGGAAGACCCCCTGTCCACCCCCGTCCCCCGGGAAGGCCCCCTCGATGCCCAGACCCCACCTCCGGCGCCGCCTCGCCGCCGGTGCGCTCGCGCTGGCCACCACCGCCGCCACCCTCACCCTCGCCCCGTCCGCCGCCGAGGCGGTCGTGCTGCCCGGAAACTTCAAGAGCGTCGGCTACCTGCCGTCCTGGAGCGGCAGCGTCAACACCGTCCAGTACGGCAAGCTCACCCACGTCAACTACGCCTTCGTGCTGCCCAACGGCGACGGCAGCCTGCGCGCGGTGGAGAACCCGAGCAAGCTCTCCTCGCTGGTCTCGCTCGGGCACGCCAACAACGTGAAGGTCTCCATCGCGATCGGCGGCTGGAACGACGGCGACGACTCCGCGTTCGAGGCGCTCGCCGCCACCTCCGGCGCTCGCGGCGCGTTCGTGAACAACGTGGTCGCCTTCGTCAACCAGTACAACCTCGACGGCGTCGACATCGACTGGGAGTATCCCGACCCGGGCACGTCGGCCAACAACTACACGCTGCTGATGCAACAGCTCGGCAGCGCCCTGCACAGCCGGGGCAAGCTGCTCACCGCCGCGGTGGTCGCCGAGGGCTACTACGTCACCGGCGTCCCGACCGCCGTCTTCGGCTCGGTCGACTGGCTCAACATCATGGCGTACGACGGCGGCAGCCCGCACGCCAACTACGACTGGTCGATCGCCGCGGTCAACGGGTGGAAGGCACGCGGCCTGCCGGCGGCCAAGGTGGTGCTCGGCGTGCCGTTCTACAGCCGGCCCGGCTACTACACCTACGCCGCGCTGGTCGGCATGGACCCGGCCAACGCCAACCGGGACTGCACCACCGCCGGTGGCGCGCAGCAGTGCTACAACGGCGTCCCGACCGTCAGGCGCAAGACGCAGTGGGCCATGGCGAACGCCGGCGGCATGATGAACTGGGAGCTGTCGCAGGACACCACCGGCTCGACCTCACTGGTCGGCGCGATCTACGACACGGCCACCGGCGGCGGCACGCCGCCCCCGTCCGGGCGCACCGGGCCGATCACCGGCATCGCCGGCAAGTGCGTCGACGTCGCCGCCGCGGGCACCGCCAACGGCACCGCGATCCAGCTCTACGGCTGCAACGGCACCGCCGCGCAGAACTGGACCGTGGCCGGCGACGGCACGCTGCGGGCGCTGGGCAAGTGCCTCGACGTCACCAGCGCCGGCACCGCGAACGGCACGAAGATCCAGCTCTGGGACTGCAACGGCACCGCCGCCCAGGTCTGGCAGGCGCAGAGCAACGGCACGCTGCGCAACCCGGTGTCCAACCGGTGCCTGGACGCCACCGGCAACAGCTCCGCCGACGGCACCCGGCTGCAGATCTGGGACTGCTTCGGCGGCGCCAACCAGGTCTGGCGGCTGCCGGCCTGACCGCCCGACACGTCCCCGCCGCACCGTGCCGGTGTGGCGGGGACGCGTGTCACCAGCGGTTGCGCGCCTCCTCGGCCCAGCCGGTCAGGCCGTCGAGGTCGACGCGCTCGCCGTCGTCGGTGGCCGCCCAGCCGGTGAAGTGCCCGAAGCACTGGTGCGTCTCCCCGGCCAGCACGAGCAGGTTGGTGCGCGCCACCCGCTCGTGGAACGGGTGGAACGTGACGTCCACCCGGTCGCCGGTGATCCGCCACGGCCGCAGCCAGTCGGACCGGTCGTAGCGCCAGGTGAGATCGGCGCCGATCTTGTGCAACCGGCCGTCGACGAAGACCGCGTTCTCGGTCGAACCGGTGCCGTCGGTCCACTTCCCGCCGAGCTGGATCGCGCGACCCGGGCCGCAGCCGGCCGCCCAGTTCCAGCGCACCGCGTACGGCCACTTGCCGCGCCCGTGGTCGAGCACCGCGAACGAGTCGGCGCCGACCGGGTGGTCCGTGCCGTCGGTGCGGATCGAGCCCCGTACCGGGCGGCCGACGTCCTTGACCGTGTACTGGAACCGGCGGGTGCTCCACGGCACCACCACGCCGAGCGACTCGTGCCCCGGCGGCAGCGGCACCACCAGGTCGACCTCGACGCCGGGCGCCGTGGCCCGCACGGTGCTGCCGTCGACCCCCTGGTCGATGTCGATGGTCAGCCCGCCGCCGCGGGCCCGGACCCGGCCGGCGCCGCTGACCGGTGGGAACTCCGTACCCCGGGCGAACGGCACGACCGCCTCGGCGACGGTCTCCCGGCGGGTGCGCCGGTCGAGCAGGTAGAGGCTCTGCACGCCGGCGTAGTCCAGCGAGGACGCGACCAGGCCGAGGACGTGTGTCGGGGTGACCACGCCCCAGTGCTCCCACCGCTTGGCCCGACCCCAGCCGCGCAGGTGGGACCGGTGCAGGGGGCGCCGGCTCCAGCCGACCGCCGCCGGGTTCAGCCGGCCGTCCGGCCGGCACAGGTCGACCGGCTCGGTGATCTCCCGCTCGTGCGTCATCGCCGCAGGCTACCGGGCGGCCCGGCGGACCGGCGTCGGCCGTTCCGCCGGGCCACCGGCGGTCAGCGGCCCCGCTTGGCCCGGCAGATCTCCACCGGCAGGGCCGGCGCGCCGTCGACCGGCGCCGGGTCCTCCGGGGTGGCCGCGATGCCACCGGCCGCGATCCGGTCCAGCGTGGCCAGCCCGGCCGCGTCGATCTGGCCGAAGACGGTGTAGTTCGGGCGCAGCGCCGAGTCGGACTGGACCAGGAAGAACTGGCTGCCGTTGGTGTCCGGGCCGGCGTTCGCCATGGCCAGCGTGCCGCGGGCGTAGAGCCGGCGGACCCCGGTCGGATCGGTCGGCGCCGGCGGCAGGTCCGTGGGCAGCTCGTCGCGGTACCGGTAGCCCGGGCCGCCCTCGCCGGTCCCCGACGGGTCGCCGCACTGCAACACCTTCAACGTCGGGTACGCGGTGAGCCGGTGGCAGGGCGTCCGGTCGTAGAACCTGTGCCGGGTCAGGTGCAGGAAGCTCTGCACCGTGCAGGGGGCCTGCTCGCGGTCGAGGGTCAGCCCGATCGGGCCCTGGTTGGTGCGCAGGGTCACCCGTACCGTCCCCCGGTCCGGCGTGCGCCGCGGGTCGGGCGGCAGCGGCACCGGCCGGGCGGCCGGCTCGTCCGGCGTCGGCGTGTACGCGCACGGCCCCTTCGTCGGGGCGGGGTCGGCCGGCGCCGCGGTGGCGGCGACACCTCCGGCGGCGACCAGCGCGGCGGCGGTCACCGCCACCCCGGCGAGGCGGGCCAGCAGCGGTACGGCGACGTGCGGTCGGGTTTCGCTCGACACGTGGGTCCTCCCTGGACTCGTGGTACCAGAAAGACCGGAGTCTATGGATCCGGTGGCCCGATGTCGACGGTGCGAAAGTCGGTTGCCGGTCCCGTACCGGATCCGGGAGGGTGTCGGCATGACGTTCTGACGGACCGCACCCCGCCCGCAGGCCGAGCCGCCTGCCGTTCGCCGCTCTCCGCCCTTCCCAGAAACGAGCGTCTGTGTCCGTGCACCCCTCCGGGCGGGCCGCCGTGCCCGCCACCGTCTCCGTCTTCTCCTCCCCCGGCAGTTGGATCGAGTCCGCCGCGCTGGACCAGTGCCACCAGGTCGCCGCGCTGGACGGCATGGCGCACGTGGCCGCCATGCCGGACCTGCACCCCGGCAAGGGCGCGCCGATCGGCGCCGCGATGGCGTCGACGGTGCTCTACCCGTTCCTGGTCGGCTCCGACATCGGGTGCGGCATCGCGGTGTTCCCGATCGCGCTGCGGCGGGCCGTACCCGAACGACTGGCCGCCCGGTTCCCGGACCTGGACCGCGCCCTCGACCCGGAGCGGGACGCCGACGACCCGGCCTGGTCGGTGCTGGCCGGGGACGTGCCCGCCGGCCACCTGGACGGCCTCGGCACGGTCGGGCGCGGCAACCACTTCGTCGAGCTGGCGCGCGTCGGCCCGATCCTCGCGCCGGAGCACGCCGACCGCATCGGCCTGGCCACCGGCGACCTGGTGCTGGTGGTGCACTCCGGGTCGCGCGGGCTGGGCGAGCGGATCCTGCGCGAGCACACCGAGCGGCACGGGGCGGGCCCCGCGCCCGACCCGGACGCCTACCTGGCCCGGCACGACGCGGCGGTCCGGTGGGGCTCGCTCAACCGGCGGCTGCTCGCGGCCCGGGTCGCGTACGCGCTGGGCGCCGAGCCGACCGAGCCGGTCGTCGACCAGTGCCACAACCTGGTCGACATCCGCGACGGGCGCTACCTGCACCGCAAGGGCGCGGCCCCGGGCGACGGCCGGGACGTGCTGGTCGCCGGCACCCGGGGCACACCGTCCTACCTGGTGGCCGCGCACGCCGGCGCGGACGCCAACCACTCGGTCGCGCACGGCGCCGGCCGGAAGATGTCCCGGGCCGACGCGCTGCGCCGCGGCCGGGCCAAGCACACCGTGGAGGAGCTGCGCCGTACGCCGGTCGGGTCGCTGGTGGTGTGCGGCGACCGTCAGCTGCTGTTCGAGGAGGCGCCCACCGCCTACAAGCGCATCGAGCAGGTGATCGGGGACCTGGTGGCGCACGACCTGGCCACCCCGGTCACCACCACGGTGCCGCTGGTCACCTACAAGACCCCGGACGTCGGCGCGGGTCGCCGCCGGAGCCGGCGGTGACGGAGCTGTTCCTGTCCGCCGGGCGCGGACCGCAGGAGTGCGCGTGGGCGCTGGCCCGGCTGCTGTCCCGCCTGGAGGCCGACGCCGCCCGGCGCGGCCTGCGCGTGGTCCGGGTCGAGACGGTGCCCGGTGAGCGCCCGGGCACCCACCGGTCCGTGCTGGTCCGGATCAGCGGTGCGGGCGCGGAGGAGTTCGCCGCCGGTTGGACCGGCACGCTCTGCTGGCAGGCGGCCAGCCCCTACCGTCCGGGGCACGGGCGGAAGAACTGGTACGTCACCGCCCGGCCGCACCGGGCCGACGTGGCGGCGACCCCGTTCCGCGAGGCGGACGTCGCGATCGTGCCGTGCCGCACCGGCGGACCGGGCGGCCAGCACCGGAACAAGGCCAGCACCGCCGTCCGCGCGACCCACCGCCCGTCCGGCCTGACCGTGGTGGTGGACACCGAACGGCACCTGCACCTCAACCGGCGGATCGCCGTCGACCTGCTGCGGCGGCGGCTCGCCGAGGGCGACGACGCGGCCCGGCGCGCCGGCACGACGGCGCGTTGGCGGATCCACGACGAGCTGGTCCGGGGCGACCCGGTCCGGGTGGAACGACCGTGACCCGGGCGTTCCTGCGGCGCGACGACGTCCGCGACCTGGTCCGCGACCGGCTGGGCCCGGATCGGCGGGTCACCGCGCTGGACCGGCTCACCGGCGGGACCCGCAAGGGCGTGTACCGGATCGGGCTCGACGACGGCGGGTCGGTGGTCCTCTACGTCTGGTCGGCGGCGGAGAACTACTGGCCGGAGTCGGCGACGGTCCCGGACGACCCGTTCACCGAGGCGTCGGGGGCGGACCTGTTCGCCACCAACCACGCCGCGCTCACCGCCGCCGGGGTGCGCGTACCGCGCCTGATCGCGGTGGACCGCACCGGGCGTCACCTCGACGCCGATGTCGCGCTGGTCGAGGACGCCGGCGGGGTGACGCTGGAGGCGTTGCTGGCCCGCGACCCGGTCCGGGCCGCCGCGCCACTGGCCCGGCTCGGGCACGCGCTGCGGCGGATGCACACCACGGCCGGCCCCCGGTACGGCCGGCTCACCGACGCGCCGGGGGCCTCCGTCGCGCGGGCGGCCGAGGACGTCGTCCTGGACCGGGCGTTGGCGCACCTCGACGGGGCCGCCGCCCGGGACCCCCGGCCGGCGGCGGCGCGGGACCGGATCGCCGCCCACCTGCGCGAGCTGCGGGAGCGGGTGGCGCCGCGACGGGCGTACGCGCTGGTGCACGGCGAGCTGGGCCCGGACCACGTCCTCGTCACGCCGGCCGGCGAACCGGTGATGATCGACTTCGAGGGTCTGACCTGGTTCGACGTCGAGTGGGAGCACGCCTGGCTCCGGCTGCGTTTCGGCGGCGCGTACCCGGCGCTGCGGCCGGTCGCGCTCGACGCCGACCGGCTGGAGTTCTACCGGTACGCGCAGGTGCTGTCGTTGATCGAGGGTCCACTGCGGATCGCCGGGACCGACTTCCCGGACCGGCGGTGGATGCGCGAGCTGGCCGACCGGAACATCGCCGCGGCGCTCTCCGTGCTCTGAGCGGCTCACGCATGGTGACCCGCAGGTCACGGCACCGTCTCATTTCGCACCGATGAACGCCTGATGAACGGTTCGCCTCTTGACGACCGGGCGGCCCGGTCATTGAATTTCGACGTGGCGAGCTGCCCCGCGCGCGTGTCGTCCACACCGGCCGTCAGCGGGGGCGGGCCGGTCGCCCGAGCCCGTGCCCGCACCGGGGCGCCCGGCCGACACCCGCCCCGGCGGGCCGTCCGATGACCGAGCGACGCCGACGCACGCTGCTCAGCGCGGCGCTGCACGCCGTGTCGCACGCCGTCGCCGTCGTCTACTGCCTGACGACGCTCGCCGAGCCGCACCGGCCGCTGATGCTCGGGGCGTACGGCTGCGGTCTGGTCGCCGGCGTCGCGGGCTCGTGGGTCGCGACCCGGGTGACGTCGAAGACCTGGAGCTACCGGGTCTCCTCCACGCTGCTGCTGATCACGCTGGTGGTGGCCGCGGTGGGCGCGCTCGGCGACGGCGGGGTCTCCTCCCCCGCGGCGCTGGGCTTCGTCACCACCGCCGTCTTCGTCGCCAGCTACACCCCGCAGCTGCGCCTGATGCTCGGCTTCGAGGTGCTCATCCTCGGCACCTACCTCCTGGTCGCCGTCGCCGGGCCACCCGCGCCGCGCGGGCACGTCTTCGTCTACCTCGCCGGCATGCTGGTGCTCGTCTCGGTCTGCTCCACCCAGACCCGGGCGCTGGCCCGGCAGCGGTCCCAGCTGCGGGCGCTGGCGTCGCTGGACCCGCTCACCGGCGCGCTGAACCGGCGCGGCCTGGCCGAACTGGCCCGCTTCCTGTTCCGCGCGGGCTGTCGGCCCGGCCCGTCGCTGCTCTGCCTCGACCTGGACGACTTCAAGCTGGTCAACGACCGTCTCGGGCACGCCGCCGGGGACGACCTGCTGCGTCGGGTGGTGGCCGCGACGCGCGAGGTGCTGCGCGGCGGGGACGCCATCGCCCGCATCGGGGGCGACGAGTTCGTGGTGGTGCTCGCCGACGCCGACACGGAGGCGGCCCGCTCGACGGCGGCGCGGATCGAGGCGACGCTGCGCCCGCTCACCTCGGTCAGCGTCGGCACCGCCACCGCGCCCTTTGACGGCGACACCCTGGACCGGCTCCTGCACGCCGCCGACCAGCGGCTCTACCGGGTCAAACAGCAGCGCGGACGCGCCGGCGGCCGGCTGCTCGCCGACGGCGGCGGACGCGGCTGACCACGCCCCGGCTGCGGACCCGGCCGGGTGGAGGGCTCCGGGTCAGGCGACGAAGACGCAGAACGGGTGACCGGCCGGGTCGGCGTAGACCCGCAACGGCTCGTCCGGGTCGTCGACGCGGTCCAGCAGCAGCCGGCCGCCGAGCGCGAGCACCCGCTCGTGCTGCCGGTCCAGTTCCGCCACTGACGGCACGGTCAGGTCGAGGTGCAGCTGCTGCGGCACCTCCCCCTCCGGCCAGGTCGCCGCCGGCAACCGCTCGACCTGCTGGAACGCCAGCTGCGGGGCGCCCTCCGAGGTCCGCAGCACCAGCCAGTCACGGCCCCGCCCGTCGGGCTCCCCGGCCGCCGGGGGTTCGTCCCCGGGCCGGTAGACCAGGCCCAGCAGCGCGCGGTAGAACTCGGCCAGGGCCCGTGCGTCGGTGCAGTCGAGCACCACCTGGCACAGCCGCAGACCCGGTCCGTCGGTCACCGTCACCACCTCCGGACCTCCTCCTGCCCCGGGCGGGCCCGGCCCAATCCGCCCGCCGGGCGCTTGGATACGGTGGGCGCGGCTGCGACGCGGCGAGGGAGGACACCGGATGCGCCTGCACGTGGGCTGTGCGATGTGGACGCACCGGTCCTGGTCGGGGCGGTTCCTGCCGCACCCGTTGCCGGCCCACGAGCGGCTGCGCGCGTACGCCGGCTGGTGCGACGCGGTCGAGGGCAACACGACGTTCTACGCGACCCCGAGCCGGGAGACCGTCGCGTCCTGGGCGGAGCAGACCGACCCCGACTTCCGGTTCCTGCCCAAGCTGCCGAAGGCGGTCACGCACGGGCACCGGCTCACCGGCGGCGAGGGCGACCTGCGGGCGTTCCTGGACGCGGTCGAGCCGCTCGGCCCCCGGGCCCACATGCTCTGGGTGCAGCTGCCCGGCGCGTTCGCCCCCGACGACGTGCCCGTCCTGGACCGGTTCCTGCGCACCCTGCCCACCACCCACCGGTACGCCGTCGAGGTCCGCCACCCCGCCTTCTTCACCGACCCCGGCGCGGTGCGGGCGCTGGAGGACACGCTCGGCCGGCACGGCGCGGAGTGGGTCCCGTTCGACACCACCGCCTTCTTCCGGACGCCGCCGACCAGCGACGCGGAGCGGGAGGCGTGGACCCGCAAGCCCCGGCTGCCGCTGCGGACCCGCGCGTTGACCGACCGGCCGGTGGTGCGCTACCTCGGCCGCGACGACCCGGCCACCACGGTCGAGGGCTGGCAGCCGTGGCTCGACGTGGTCGCCGCCTGGCTGCGCGAGGGCCGCTCGCCGACCGTGTTCGTGCACACGCCGGACAACGCGGACGCGCCCGAACTGGCCCGCCGCTTCCACGACCAGGTGCGCGCCCGGGTGCCCGGGGTGGCGCCGCTGCCCGAGCCGGCCCCGGTCGGCCCGGCGACGCTGTTCTGACTGTCCGGCCGGTCAGGCCGGCGTCAGCGGCAGCAGCACCTCGAACCGGGTGTCCCCCGGCTCCGACCGCACCCGGATGTCGCCGTGGTGCTTGTTGACCACGATCCGGTACGAGATGTCCAGGCCGAGACCGGTGCCCTCGCCGACCGCCTTGGTGGTGAAGAACGGCTCGAAGATGCGCGGCCGCACCTCCGGCGGGATGCCCGGACCGGTGTCCCGGACCTCGACGGTCAGCCGGTCCTCGGTGCGCCCGGTCCGGACCGTCAGCGTGCCCTCGCCCGCCATCGCGGCGAGCGCGTTGTCGATGAGGTTGGTCCACACCTGGTTGAGTTCGGCGGCGTACGCCGGCACGGCGGGCAGGCTCCGGTCGTACTCCTTGACCACCCGCACGCCCGCCGGCACCTTCGCCTGGAGCATGACCAGCGTGGCGTCGAGCAGGTCGTGCACGTCCACCGTCTGGTAGGGCGCACGGTCGAGTTGGGAGTACTGCTTGGCGGCCCCGACCAGCCCGGAGACCCGGGTCACCGCGTCGTCGATCTCGCCCATCAGCAGCTCGGTGTCGATGGTGTAGGTGATCCAGTGGACCGCCGACTCCAGGTCGTCGCCGCCGACCGCCGCGTCGACCTGGGCGAGCCACCCGCTGTCGATGCCGCCCGCGACCAGCGTCGGGGCCAGCTCCCAGGCCCCCCGTACGCCGTGGTCGTCGAGCCAGTCGGCCAGCTCGTCCTCGGCGTCGCTGGCCGCCAGCGGCGACAGGCCCGGCGCGGCGGCGGCCCGCTTCACCGCCTCCTCCTGGAGGGCGACCAGGTCGTGCAGCCGCCGCCCGTCCAACCGCCCGTCGGCGATCATGGCGAGCTTGTGCCGCATCTTCGCGACCCGCCCGCGCAGCGCCGAGGTGGCCCGCACGGCGGCCGCCGCCGGGTTGTTCAGCTCGTGGGTGAGCCCGGCCGACAGCGCGCCCAGGGCCAGCAGCCGTTCCCGTTCGCCGACGATGGTCTGCGTGTTGCGCATCCCGACGAACAGCCCCTCCAGCAGGTGGGTGGCCATCGGGAACCAGCCGCGCATGGCGTCCGCGATGACCGCCGCCGGCAGGGCGAACACCGCGCAGTCGGTGACCGCGCGGAGGCTGTTCAGGTAGCGCTGCTCGGCCGGGTCCCCGACGTACGCCTGCATCGCGCCGCCGTAGACGCCGGGCTGGCTGGTCCGGCTCAGCTCCACCTCGTCGCCCTGGACCCGGCGGTGCATGGCGACCGTGCCGTCGAGCAGCACGTAGAAGCAGCTCGCCGGCTCGCCCTCGACGTAGACCGGCTCGCCGGCGCGGCGCCGCTCCACCCGGCCGTGCTCGGCCAGGTGGGACAGCTGCTCCGGGGTGAGCGACTCGAACAGGAAGAGCCGCCGCAGCTCGTCGACGGTGAGCCTGTCCGTGGTCACTGGGCCTCCTTCGTTCGCGACTGCGGGGCTCGCAAACCCGGCTCACTCCTCGCGCTCACTGGGCCTCCAAATAGCGGTGCACCAGCGAGACCGCCATCGCGCCCTCGCCCACGGCCGAGGCCACCCGCTTGACCGAGTCGGCCCGCACGTCCCCGGCGGCGAACACGCCCGGCATGCTGGACTCCAGGTGGTAGGGGTCGCGCGGCAACGCCCAGCCCGGCGGCCGACGCCCGCCCCGGGTCAGGTCCGGGCCGGTGAGCACGAAGCCCCGGCCGTCGCGGGCGACCGCGCCGCCGAGCCAGTCGGTGCGCGGCTCGGCGCCGATGAACACGAACAGCCAGGAGGTCTCCACCTCGCGGGTCGCGCCGGTGCGCACGTCCCGCAGCGTCACCCGTTCCAGGTGCTCGCCGCCGGCGCCGCCGACCACCTCGGTGCACGGGTGCACCTCGATGGTGTCGATCCGGGCGATCTGCTCGATCAGGTAGCTGGACATCGACCGGGTCAGGTCCTCGCCGCGGATCAGCAGATGCACCCGGCGGGCGTAGCGGGAGAAGTGCACGGCGGCCTGGCCGGCCGAGTTCGCCCCACCGACGATGTACACGTCCGACCCCGAGCAGCTCGGCGCCTCGCTGGCCACCGAGCCGTAGAAGCAGCCCCGGCCGGTCAGCTCGGCCAGCCCGGGCGCCGGCAGCATCCGGTAGGAGACACCGGTGGCGAGCACCACCGTGTGCGCGGCGACGCTGCTGCCGTCGCTGAACCGCAGCACCCGCGCCCCGCCCGCGTCCTCCAGCGACACCACCTCGCGCGCGCTGAGCAGCTCCGCGCCGAACCGCAGCGCCTGCCGGCGGGCCCGGTCGGTGAGCTGGGCGCCGGAGACCCCGTCCGGGAAGCCGAGGTAGTTCTCGATCCGGCTGCTCTGCCCGGCCTGCCCGCCGGTGGCCCGCCGCTCGATCAGCACCGTTCGCAGCCCTTCGGAGGCGCCGTAGACGGCGGCGCCGAGCCCGGCCGGGCCGGCGCCGACCACCACCAGGTCGTAGAACTCGGCCGCCGGAGTGGTGGCCAGCCCGACCTGCGCGGCCAGGTCGGCCGTCGACGGCTGCACCAGCGACTTGCCGTCCGCGGTCACCACCAGGGGTACGTCGTTCGCGGTGACGCCCGCGGCGGTGAGCAGCCCGGCGCCCTCCGGCTCGTCGGCGGGCACCCAGCGGAACGGCACCAGGTTGCGGGCCAGGAAGTCCCGGGCCGTGAACGACGGCGCCGACCAGCGGTGCCCGACCACGCGCAGCTCGGGGGTGGTGGTGGCGCCGTCGGCCGTCCACGCCTCCAGCAGTTGGTCCAGCACCGGGTAGAGCTTCTCCTCCGGCGGGTGCCACGGCTTGAGCAGGTAGTGGTCGAGGTCGACCACGTTGATCGCGTTGATCGCGGCGTCGGTGTCGGCGTACGCGGTGAGCAGCACCCGGCGCGCGGTGGGGAAGAGGTCCATCGCGGCCTCGAGGAACTCGATGCCGTTCATCTGCGGCATCCGGTAGTCGGCGATCAGCACCGCCACCTGCTCGCCGCGCAGCCTCAACTCGCGCAGCGCGTCCAGGGCCGCCTCGGCGGAGTCGGCGCGGACCACCCGGTAGCGGTCGCCGTAGCGGCGCCGGATGTCGCGGGCGACCGCCCGGGAGACGGCCGGGTCGTCGTCGACGGTGAGGATCGCGGGGTTGGGCATGGCCCCACTTAAGCACCACCGGCGGCCGACCCGCACCACCCGCCCGGTCCGGCTCAGCCCGGACGGCCGGGGTCGCGGGGCGGCACCGGGTCGGGTCGCGGGACGCGCGAGGCCGGCGACGGTGACCGGGGACCTTCAGGCGCGCCTCCCCCGCGTCGACACGAGCTGGTAGGACATCACCGCGAAGGCCGGGTCGCGCAGCAGCCGGCGGAACGCGTCCAGCTGCCCCGGCGACAGCCCGGCGTCGAGCAGCTCCGGTTCGAGCTGCCGGGAGTTCGTGCCGTACAGCGACGCGCCGAGCGAGCCGCCGGGCCAGCTGCGCGCGTGGACGACCGTGTCCACGTCGACCAGCCCGGCGGCGGTCAGCTGGGCGTGCACGTCCTGCGCCCAGGCCAGGTCCGCGCCGTGACCCTGGAGGATGCCGAGCATCGCGTCGGTCACCTGGGCGAACAGCTTCGCCGCGTCGTCGCTCGGCGCGGTCAGCACCCGCAGCGGCGCGGTGCAGTCGAACTCCTCGACCACCAGCCATCCGCCCGGCGCCAACGCGCCGGCCAGCGTACGCAGCACCCGGCGCCGCTCCGGCAGGTGCAGCAGCACCAGTCGGGCGTGGACCAGGTCGAACGGGTCGCCCGGCGGTGGCTCGTGGCGCACGTCGTGCCGGCGTACCTCCAGGTTGCCGCCCGGGCGCAGGTGCGCCAGGTCGAGGTCGGTCGCCACCACCCGGCCGGACGGGCCGACGGCGGCGGCCATGGCCCGGGCGACCGAGCCGCCCCCGGCGCCGACCTCCCAGCACCGGGCGCCCGGCGTGAGCAGCGGCGGCGCGATCCGGTCGGTGGTGATCGGGTCCAGGAAGGACTCCAGGGCGCGCAGTTGGGGCACCGCGTCGGCGGCGCCGGTGTCGAAGGCGTAGTCGGTCTCGGGGGCGTCGGTCGGCATCGCTCCTCATTCCTGTCCCGGGTTGTCGGTTCGCGGTCCCGGCGCCGCCAGGGAGCCGGACCGGGGCCGGGGAGCCGGCGGCTCCGCGACCGTGGCGACGCTGAGCAGCGCGGCCACCGTGCCCGGGTCGGCCCGGGCCTCGTCGGCCGGTCGGTCGTAGACCACCCGGCCGTACTCCAGCACGGCGATCCGGTCCGCGACCGCGACCGCGTGCCGCACCTGCTGCTCGACCAGGAGCACGGTCAACCCGGACCGGGCCAGCGACCCGACCAGCTCCCGCACCCGCGCCGCCAGGTCCGGCGCGAGCCCTTCGCACGGCTCGTCGAGCAGCAGCACGCGGGGTTGGCCGAGCAGCGCCCGGGCGATCGCCAGCATCTGCTGCTCGCCACCGGAGAGCTGGTCGCCGCGGTGACGCAGCCGGGCGCCGAGCCGGGGCAGCAGGTCCAGCACCCGGGCGACGGTCCAACCCTCGCCGCCGGGGGTGGCCGCCCGCCACGGCGCCGCCGCCAGGACCAGGTGCTCGGCCACGGTCAGCCGGGAGAACACCCGCCGGCCCTGCGGCACCAGCCCCACGCCGGCGCGGGCGATCCGGTGCGGCTGCCGGCCGGCCACCGGCACCCCGCCGATCTCGATCCGCCCGGCCTGCGGCCGGACCAGGCCGGCCACGCAGTGCACGAGCGTGCTCTTGCCGGCGCCGTTGCGGCCCACCACCGCCTGCACCGCGCCGGGTCGCACGTCGAGGCTCACCTCGTGCAGCACGGTGCCGCCCGCGTAGCCGGCGCAGAGCCGGTCGATGCGCAGCATCACGTCATCCCCTCCGCGTACGCTTCCCGGACCGGACCGGACGCGCGGATCTCGGCGGGCGAACCGGCGGCGAGCGTCCGCCCGTCGCGCAGCACGGTCACCGTGTCGCAGAGCGCGTAGACCAGGTCCAACCGGTGCTCGACGAGCAGCACCGCGACCGCGCGGGGCAGCCCGCGCAGGAACTCCACCAGCCAGCCGACCTCCGCCGCGGACAGCCCGGCGGCCGGCTCGTCGAGCAGCAGCAGCCGGGGCCGGCCGGCCAGCGCCACCGCGATCTCCACCTGCCGGCGCTGCCCGTGGGCGAGCTGCCCCGCCGGAACGGCGGCGAGATCACCGAGGCCCACCCGCGCCAGCAGGGCGTCCGCGGTACGCCCGGCCGCCCGTCGCCGCGCCGCCGGATGCCACCGTCCCGTGCGGACGGCCCGGGGCAACGCGGCGACCAGCACGTTCTCCCGCGCGGTCAGCGAACCCCAGACGGCGGGACGCTGGTGGATGCGGCCCACGCCGCGCCGGGCCCGGGCCGCCGGCCCGAGTCGGGTGACGTCCCGCCCGGCCAGGCGCACCCGGCCGGCCGCCGGCCGGGTGGCGCCGGCGAGCACGTCGAGCAGCGTGGTCTTGCCCGCGCCGTTCGGCCCGATCAGCGCGTGCCGTTGGCCGAGCGCGACGCGCAGGTCGACCCCGTCCAGCGCGGCCAGCGACCCGTAGCGCACGGTGACCGCCTCGGCGGTGAGCAGCGGGGTCACGCGCCCACCCCCGTGGGGACGGTCGACCGGGGCGTCCCGGCGGCGGGCCGCTCCCCCGGTGCGGGCGCCGCCGGGCGCCGGCGCGGCCGGCGGGCCGTGGGCAGCAGGTACGCGGCGGCGACGAACGCCAGCCCGAGCACCAGCGGCGCCTGCCCCGGCAGCGCGCCGAACAGCCAGTCCCGGGCGGCGACGACGAGGACCGCGCCGACCAGCGCGCCGCCGACCGAGGCGGTGCCGCCGACCACCACGCCGAGCAGCAGCAACGCGGAGGTGTCGAAGCCGAAGTCGGCCGGCGAGACGTACTGCTGGGCGGTGACCAGCAGCGAGCCGGCCGCGCCGGCGATCGCCCCGGCGGCCACGTGCACGCCCGCGACGTGCGCCGACACCCGGTGCCCGCCGGCCCGCAGCCGCGCCTCGTCGTCCCGGCCGGCCCGCAGCAGCAGCCCCACCCGGGTCCGCAGCACCAGCAGCACCAGCCCGGCGAGCACCGCCACCACCACCAACGTGTAGAGGTAGCGGGCCCGGTCGGTGGCCAGCGGCGGCAGCCCCCACAGCGGGCGGGTCGGGGCGATGCCGGCGAGCCCGTCGGTGCCGCCGGTCACCGCGGTCCAGCGACCGGCGAGCACCACCGCCAGCTCGCCGACCGCCAATGTGATCATCAGGAGCACCACGCCCCGGGCGGGGACCACCAGTGGCAGCGTCGCCACCGCCAGCGCGGCGCCGGCCGCCGCCGCCACGACGAGCTGCACCGGCCCCACGTCGGAGAGCTGACCGCCGACCACGGCGCCGGTGTACGCGCCGGCCGCGTACGGCGCGGTCTGCCCGAGCGTGGGCAGCCCGGCGACCCCGGTCAGCAGCGCCACGCCGACCGCGACCAGGCCGAGCGCCAGCGTGCGGGCGAGCAGCGCGACGGTGTAGTCGTCGACCGCCCAGGGCGCGACCACCAGCCCGGCCAGGACGGCCGCCCCGACGAGCCCGCGCAGCGCCCGTACGGCCCGGTCCCTCATGTCGCCCGCCGGACCGTGGCCAGCCCGCGCGCCCGCGCCGCGAGCACCACCGCCATGGCGGCGAACAGCAGGAACGGGGCCGCCGACGGGGCGAGCGCGACACCGAGCGTCTGGATCTGGCCGACCGCCAGCGCGGCGAGCAGCGTGCCGGTCATCGACCCGAGGCCGCCGAGGACCACCACGACCAGCGACAGCAGCAGCACCCCGTCGGCGGTGTCCGGTCCCGGGCCGATGATCGGGGCGCCGAGCACGCCCGCGGCCCCGGCCAGCGCCCCGGCGGCGGCGAGCACGCCGACCCGCACCACGGTCGGGCTCACCCCGAGCACGGCGACCATCTCCGCGTCGTCGACCGCCGCCCGCACCAGCATGCCGGCCCGGGTCCGGCGCACCACCAGGTGCAGCAGGACCGCGAGCAGCGCGGCCACCACGATGAAGACCAGGCGGTACGCGGCGTAGCGATGCCCCGCGACCGTCACCGACCCGTCCAGCGCGGCGGGCACCCGCACCGGTGGGTCGTCCGGCCCGAACGCGCCGACGAGCAGGCTCCCCCCGACCAGCGCGACGCCGAACGTCAGCAGCGCCTGGGTCAGGTGGTCGGCCGCCGCCGCCCGGGTGAGCAGCACCGCGACCAGGGCGCCGGCGGCGGTCGCGGCGGCCACGCCGACGAGCAGCGCCAGCGCCAGGCTGGGCCAGCCGCCGTCGAGCAGCGCGGCGGCGGTGTAGCCGCCGACGGCGAACAGGGTGCCGTGCGCCAGGTTGAGGATGCCGGCCACGCCGAAGCAGAGCACCAGCCCGGCCGCGGCGACGAACACCAGCAGCCCGTAGGCGACGCCGTCCAGCGCCGGCACGACGTACGGGTCGACCGGCACGCCGGTCATCCGCCCACGGTGGCGAGGTCGCCCACCACGGTGTTGGACAGCGCCCGCCCGTCCTGGCGGACCTGGCGCAGATACCACTTCTGCACCGGCGCGTGCGTGGTCGACGAGAACTGCCAGGTGCCGCGCGGGCTGGCGATCTGTCCGAGCTGACCGATCGCGGCGTTGATCCGCTCCGGGGTGGCGTCGTCGCCGGCCGCCGCGACCGCGCGGTCCAGCACCGCCGCCGCGTCGTAGGAGGCCATCGCGTACGTCGTCGGGGACCCGTCGTGCGCGGCCTTCCAGGCGGCCACGAACGCCCGGTTCTCGGCGTTGTCGAGGTCGGGCGAGTAGTTCAGCACCGAGTAGATGTCCCGGGCCGCGTCGCCCTGCGCGTCGAGTACGCCACCCTCGGTCAGGAACCCTGCGGCATAGAGCGGCACGTCCCGGATCTCCGACTGGGCGTACTGCTTGACGAAGTCGACAGCGGCGCTGCCGGCGTAGAACGTGTAGACCGCGTCCGCGCCGGACGCCTTGATCCGGGCGAAGTACGGGGTGAAGTTGGTGGTCGCCGGGAACGGCGTGAACGTGGTCTTCCCGTCCGGGTTGGCGAGCTGCCCGCCGGCCCTGGCGAACGCCTCGGTGAAGCCGCGCAGCTCGTCCCAGCCGCCCTGGTAGTCCGGGCCGATGGCGTAGACGCTGCCCTTGACGTCGTCGCGCACGTGCTGGGCGATCGCCTCGCCCGGCTCGTCGGAGAGGTAGGAGGTGTGCCAGACCCGGGACACGTCCTTGATCTCCGGCCGGCCGTTGGAGCCGACGAACGGCACCTTCGTCTCGGTGAGCAGCGGATGGACCGCGGCCACCGAGCCGCCGCCGACGATGCCGGTCAGCGCCACCACCCGGTCCTGCTTGAGCAGTTTGGTGGCGGCCGGCACGGCGGTCGCCGCGCCGTTGCCCTCGTCCGCCACGACCAGTTCCACCTTCTTGCCGCCGAGCTTGCCGTCGTGGGTGGACAGGTAGAGCTGGAAGCCGTCGCGGATGTCCTTGCCGACCGCCTGGTAGGTGCCGGACAGGGACGCGAGCAGGCCGATCTTGACGGTGCCGTCCGCGCCGCCGGCGGACCGGTCGTCGGCGCAGGCGGGCGCCGCGAGCAGGACGAGGGCGAGCAGCGCCGCGGTGCGGGCACGGCTGCGCCGGGGCAGGGTCAGGGACATGGTGTCTCTCCTGTGCGAGGGGGGGGAAGGGTCCGGCGGGGTGCCGGCGGTCAGCGGCCGCGGCTCAGGGCCGCCCGGGCCGCGGGGGTGAGCGCGTCGCCGATGCGGTTCGCCAGCTCGGTCATCTCGTAGGAGACCTTGCCGACGTCGCACCTCGGGTCGGCGAGGACGAGCAGCGAGGCGCCGTCGTTGAAGGCCATGGAGAACATGAAGCCGCCCTCCAACTGGGTGACGTTGGAGATCACCGCGCCGGCGTCGAAGAACGCCGCCGCCCCGCGCAGCAGGCTGACCAGCCCGCTGCCGGTCGCCGCCAGCTGGTCGGCCCGGTCCGGCGGGAGGCCGCGGGTGGCGGCCACCATCAGACCGTCGCTGGAGATGGCGATCGCATGGCTGACCTCGGTGGCGCGCTCGGCGAACGCGTCCAGCAGCCAGCCGAGATCCTGGTGGTCGGTCACGGGCACTCCCTCGTCGGGTCAGTGGGTGATCAGGTTGGCCCGGCGGCCGGCGACGCCGCGGGCGTACGCGGCCATGGCGGTGGCCACCCGGGCCGGGTCCCGGTGGTCGGTGGCCGGGCGGGGCGCCGGGACACCGCCGGGCACCAGGTGCTCCTGCGGCTGCCGCCGGGGCAGCCCGGAGGTGGTGGTGCCGGCGACCCGTGGCTCGTCGACCCGCGCCGCCGACTGCCAGGCGTCGTCCGCGGGACCGGACCACGGCGTGCCGTCGACGCCCGGCCGGTCGCCCTGGAACCAGTGGTTGACCTGCGCGAAGATGACCGGCTCCTCGGTCGGCGGGTCGCCGCCGCCGGGCGCGGCCCGGAACACCGGGGCGACCGGGAGCGCCCGCTCGGCGGCCGGTCCGCCGGCCCACGGCTGCGGGGCCGGCGGGGCGGCGGGCGCGACGGTGGCCCGCCCGGGCGGGTACGCGACCGTGGTGCGTGCCGCCCGCCGGGACGGCCGCTCCGGGCTGAGCAGGAACTCCTCGGGCGGCAGCGGCCGGATCAACGCGGCCGGGAGGGCCACCTCGGCGATGGTGCCGCGGCGTGGCCCGGACCGGAGCTGGACGGCCGCGCCCAGCCGGGTGGCGAGCTGCCCCACCACGACCAGCCCCATCGCCCGGACGGTGGCGACGTCGATGGCGGGCGGCCGGGCGAGCAGGTCGTTGAGCTGCTGCCGGCGGTGCGGGGGCAGCCCGACGCCCTCGTCGCTGATCTGGACGATCACCCGGTCGCCGAGGCTGCGGCCGGTCACCCAGGCCTCGGTGGCCGGCGGGGAGTAGCCGGTGGCGTTCTCCATCAGCTCGGCGAGCAGGTGCACCACCTCGTCGACGGACTCGGCGGCGACCGCGACGTCGCCGTCGACCAGGCCGAGGCGGATCCGGGCGTAGTGCTCGATCTGGCTCTGCGCGGCCTGGAGCACCTGGGGCAACGGCACGTCGTGGTGGCGTACCCGGCCGACGCCCACCCCGCCCAGCACGAGCAGGCTGGCGTTGATCCGACCCATCCGGGTGGCGAGGTTGTCCAGCGCGTAGAGCTGGTGCAACCGGTCGGGGTCGGTCTCGTCCCGCTCGACCCGGTCCACCTGGGCCAGCACCGCGTCGACCAGACGCTGCTCCCGCCGGCTGAGATGGATGAAGATCTCCGCGGTGTTGGCCCGCATCACCGCCTGCTCCGCCGCCGTCCGCACGGCCGCCCGGTGCACCGCGCTGAACGCCTGCCCGACCTCGCCGATCTCGTCGTCGCCGGAGACCTCCAGCGTGTCGACGGCCTGCCGGCGGGCCAGCTCGTCCGGGTCGACCGAGGCGCTGTCCGGTTCCTGGAGCCGGGCCACCACCTGGGGCAGTCGCTCGAACGCGACCGCATTCGCCGCGTCCCGCAGCCGCCGCAGCCGCCGGGTGATCTGGCGGGCCACCGCCCAGGTCACCAGCGCGGTCAGCAGCAGGGCCAGCACCGTGGCCGCGGCCTCGACGACGGTACGCCGCCGCTGGTCCGTGTGGGCCGCGCGGATGTCGTCGAGCACCGTCCCGTCGACCCGCAGGCGCAGCTCGGCCAGGCGTACCGCCCACTGCTGGGTGGCGGTCAGCCAGGTCCCCAGCTCCAGCTCCAGGCGGTCGCCCGCCGCCGTGCGGGCCACCTGGTCGAGCAGCCGTTGCAGCCGCAGCGCGCTCTCACCGCTGCCGGCCTGCTCCCACCAGCCCTGCCAGGCCGGCCGGGCCAACGCCAGGAACGCGAGGCTCGCCTCGGTGACACCGGTCCGGGCGGCGGTGATGTCCTGCTGCAACGCGGGGGTCACCTGGCCGGCGGTGACCGCCCGCAGCACCGCCACCTGCTGCTGGCCGACCGCCTCGGCCACCTTGGACAGCGCGGCCGAGGCCCGGATGCCGTCCGCGATCCGCGGGTTGACCACGCCGAGGGTGACGCTCTCGCGCAGGCCGAGCAGGTCGGCGATGACGATGCGGTAGCTGAACGTCATGGCCGACACCGAGGCGCGCTCGGCGGTGCGCACCTGGGCGCGCAGCGGGGCGAGGCTGTCGAGCGCCGCGTCTATCCGCGGCAGCACGGCCCGCTCGGCGGCGGCGCCGGACGGCACCTCGGCGCGCCGGCGACGGTAGCCGGCGACCGCGGCGTCGGTGGCCGTGGTGGCGTCGGCGAAGGCGTCCTGCTGCTCCGGGGCGCCCCGGGTCAGCAGGTCGGCCGCGACGATCCGTTCGTACTGCAACCGGTGGGCCAGGTCGCCGGCCTCGGCGCCGAGCTGGGCCAACAGGCCGAGGTCGCTGGCGCGGGAGGTCTGCCGGGCGCTCTCGGTGAGGGCCAGGCCGGCGAAGCCCATCACGGCGACGAGCGGCGCGGCCACGATGAGGCGCATCCGGCCGCCGATCCGCCACCGGCGGCGGCGGGTCGGGTAGGGTCGGGCCGCGTGGGACCTCGTGCTCGACGCCACTGCTGACTCCCCGCACTGATCGGCAAAGTTCTATCTGCATTTGCGGATTGCACGTCCCATTGCGCCGGACGGCGTGCGCGGAGGCCAGACCCGCTCGTGGTACAAACAGGCCGTACCAGCATCTGTACCCGGAGTTGGCGACGCCGGGGGCGGAGCCGGGGATCCGGAGGCGGCGGAGGTCAGTGCCGCCCGGCCGCCGACGGCGGTTGGCCCTCCGACCCGGGTTGTGCGAGCACCTGGCCGATCAGCTCCCGCAGCTCGTCGATGGCCGCCACCACGGCCTGCGGATCGCGGGGGTCGCGCCGCGGAGCCGGCGGCGGACCGGGCGGCTCCCAGCCCGCCACCTCAGCGGACCGCGGCCCCCGCCGCCCGTCCGCGGCCAACTGCTCCGCCGCGACGCGCGGCCACAGGTCCGCCAGCCGGCCGCCGGTGGCGAGCACCTCGTCGCACCGGACGGCGAACTCCTGGCTGCCGAAGCGCCGGCCCGACTCGACCGCCGCGACCGTCTCCCGGCTGAACCGCACCCGCTCCGCCAGCGTCCGCTGGGTCAGGCCACGTCGCGTCCGCCAGCGGCGCAGCTCGGCCCGGAACTGCCGGCTGGCGGCGGCGGGATCGGCGTTCGACGCGGGCGTGCGATCCATGTGCTCACCTTCGCGACGCCGGATCGGCGCCGGCAGCAGATCGAGGGCGGGTGATGACTGGGCGTTCGCAGGGGGTCATTCTTAACCCACGGACGTGCGGGTGTGAAGACACGACTGCGCTCCGTGTCCGTCGACGGTGGCCGGTCGACGTCCCCATCGGCGCGCGGTCACGCCGCCGGACGCGACTCGGAGCGCACCGCCGGATCCACCACCGCGGGCAGGCCGCGGTGCGCGCGGAAGGCCAGGTTGGGCCGGAAGACGCGGTCACCGCGGGGCGCCGGACGCAGACCGGGCAGCGCCGAGGCGAGGCGGGTGAGGGCGACACCCGCCTCCAGCCGGGCCAGCGCCGCACCGATGCAGAAGTGCGGTCCGTGCCCGAACGAGAGGTGGTCGTGCGCGTCCGGCCGACCCGGGTCGAACCGGTCCGGGTGCCGGAACACCGACGGGTCCCGGTTGGCGGCGCCGATCAGCAGCAGACACCGCGCGCCGGCCGGTATCGTGACGCCACCGAGCGTGACCGGCCGGTTCGTGATCCGCAGCCAGCCGTCGATGGCGGGCGCGAAGCGCAGCGTCTCGGCGAGGAAGGCCGCGACCTCGTCGGGCCGCTCGGCGAGCGCCCGCCACCGGTCCGGGTCGGACAGCGCGTGGTCGAGGGCGTGGGCGAGCAGCCCGGCGGTGGTCTCGTGACCGGCCACCAGCAGGTTGAACACGATGCTCGACACCTCGGCGACGGTGAGGACCGCGTCGTCGCCACCGCGGTACGCCAACAGCTCGTCCACGTAGTCGTCACCGCCTCGACCGTTCGTGGCGTGGTCGTCGAGCCGGCGCCGGACCAGGTCCTGGCAGTAGCGCCAGAACTCCAGCAGCCCGCCCGCCAGACGGACCTGCTCGGCCGGGTCCGGCCGCCCCCAGATCAACGCGATCTGCCCGTCCGCCCAGGCCCGGATCCGGGGCACGTCCCGGGCGGGCACGCCGAGGATGTCGAGCAGCACCAGCAGCGGCAGCTCGGCGGTGAACCCGGTGACCAGGTCCACCCGCTCGCCGGCCCGCGCGGCCAGCCGCGCCACCAGCTCGTCCACCCGGCGCCGGACGATCCGCCCGTACCGCTGCTCGACCCGCTCGGTCGTGTTGGCGAACGTGACGCGCAGCGCCCGACGGGTGCGCGGGTGCACCGGCGGGTCCGCCGCGGCCGTGGTGGGCGGGGCGTCGATCTCGGCGACCAGCGCCAACGCCTCGGGGCACATGTCGTAGACCGGGGCGAGCGTGAGGGCGTTGCCGAACGTACGCGCGTCGGCCAGCGCCCGCCGCACGTCGGCGTGCCGGGTGATCAGCCACAGCCCCAGCTCGTCGTCGTGGTGCACCCCGCCGCCGTCGGCCAGCAGTCGCGCCCACACGCCGGACGGGTCGGTGAGATGGGCCCCCGTGAACGGATCCAGTCGCATGGCCGCCTCCTCACGTACCGGTCACCTTCCTTACCGTGCGCTATCGGACGAACACGCGTCAACATCCGTCGACATCGATATATTTCTGCCGCTCCCGCGCAATCTGCACCCCGCTCCTTGCCCCCTGCGCCTCCCTTCCGGCGGTGAGGGGCGGGGGTGGGAGGATCGGGAGGTGCGTGCGGTGGTGGTCGAGGAGTTCGGGGTGGCGCCGGAGGTCCGGGAGGTGCCGGATCCGGCGCCGGCGCCCGACGGGGTGGTCGTGCGGGTCGGCGCGACCGGGCTCTGCCGCAGCGACTGGCACGGCTGGCAGGGCCACGACCCGGACATCCGCCTGCCGCACGTGCCCGGGCACGAGTTCGCCGGCGTGGTCGTGGCCGTCGGCACGGAGGTGCGCGGCTGGCGGCCCGGCGACCGGGTCACCGCGCCGTTCGTCTGCGCCTGCGGGCGCTGCCCCTCCTGCCTCGCCGGCGACCAGCAGGTCTGCGAGCGGCAGACCCAGCCCGGCTTCACCGGCTGGGGGTCGTTCGCCGAACACGTGGCCGTGCGCGACGCCGACGTCAACCTGGTCCGGCTGCCGGACGACCTGGACGACCTCACCGCCGCGGCGCTGGGCTGCCGGTTCGCCACCGCGTTCCGGGCCGTGGTCGGGCAGGGCCGGGTGGCCGCCGGGGAGTGGGTGGCCGTACACGGGTGCGGTGGGGTCGGCCTGTCCGCGGTGATGATCGCGGCGGCGAGCGGCGCCCGGGTGGTGGCGGTGGACGTGACGCCCGCCGCGCTGGAGCTGGCCCGGCGCTGCGGGGCCGCGGTCTGCCTCGACGGCGGCGCGCTGGGCGGCCCCGGCGAGGTGGCCGCCGCGGTCCGCGAGGCGACCGGCGGCGGCGCGCACCTCTCGCTCGACGCGCTGGGCAGCCACGCCACCTGCGTCGCCTCCGTCGAGAGCCTGCGCCGGCGGGGTCGGCACGTGCAGGTCGGGCTGCTGCCCGCGGCGCAGGGCCGGCCCGCGCTGCCGATGGACCTGGTGATCGCGTACGAACTGGAGCTGCGTGGCAGCCACGGCATGCCGGCGCACGCCTACCCGGAGATGCTGCGCCTGGTCACCGCCGGGGTGCTGCGCCCCGGCGAGCTGGTCACCCGCACCATCGACCTCGCGGCGGCGCCGCAGGCGTTGGCCACCATGGACCGTCCGACCGTCGCCGGGATGTGCCTCATCCGTCCCTGAGGACGGTCGCGGGCCGGCCCGACGTCGGGAGACCCCGACGCGGACCGGCCCGCGACCGACCGGCTCAGTCCGTCACGGTCACCGAGACGGTACGGGACGGCTGCTGGTACTGCCCGTGGTTGTCCATGCCGCGGATCGTCACCGTGTACGTGCCGGCCGGGACGACCGGCGACGTGTACGCGAAGTTCGACCCCGGCGAGCCCGGGCTGGTGAGGAACGCCGCGATCCACGGGTAGTTGCCCGCCGTGCCCGGCTTGCTGAACGTGCCGGACGCGTTCATCCCCTGCCCGGCGCTGTTCGCGATCTGCAGCTCCACCCGCTGCATCCCGACGTCGTCGACCGCCCGGCCGCTCACCACGATCCGGCCGCCGGTGTAGGCCTGCCCCTCGACCGGGGTGACGCTCGGCTCCAGCCTCGGGTCGAGGTCACCCGGGTAGACGAGGTACCGGGCGGTGGCGCCGGTGGTCGACCCGTCCTGCTGCCCCGCCGTGTCCACGGCCCACGCCTCCACGGTGAACGTGCCCTTGGTGGGCAGGTCGATCGCGAGCGTGAACGCGGTGTTCGTCGCGCCGGGCGCGGCCAGCGTCGCGTCGACGGTGGCGAACGCCGCCGCCATCGTGCCGTTGGGCTGCACGTACCGGCCGGTGTCCAGGTCGCGCAGCGCCACCCGGACCGCCCGGACGCCCTTGTCGTCGGTGGCGGTGCCGCTCAGGTCGAGGTGCAGCCGGTCGATGTCCTGGTTCACGCCGGTGAAGCTCAGCAGCCCGTTCGGGAAGGCGTCGCCGGGCACCTGCGCGGTGACGGTGAGCCGGCCCAGGTTGCCGGTGGACGTGGTCAGGCCCAGCTTGTCGGTGGCGCGTACCCGGAAGTCGTAGACGCCCGGGGTGAGCGGCACGGTGGTGAAGGACCAGTCGAACGTCGCCGCGTCGAGGTTCAGCGGGGAGATCCGGTGGTATGCGGCCACCGAGTCGGCCCCCCAGGTGCCGTCCGCCGCCAACGCCTCGCGGGTGGTGTTGTTGCGCAGGTAGATCTCGACCGACTTCAGGGCGTCGTCGTCGCTCGCCCGGCCGGCGAACGTGACCGTGGCGCCCGGCGCCACGGTCAGCGGCGCGGCGGCGGTCGGCGGGGTCATCGCCACCGGCGCCGTGATCGCCACGGTCGGCGGGACGCCGGTCGCGGAGACCGTCCAGTCCCGGGTGTCGCCACGCAGGTCGCTCTGCCCGGCGGTGTCGACGGCGGTGGCCGCCATCCGCCACTGCCCCTCGGCCGGCAGCGTCACCTCGAACTGCCACGTGGTGGAGACCGCGCCGATCACGTCCGGCTCGCCCCGGAAGGTGTTGTAGACCGGCGCGACGGTGCCGTCGTCCTGCAGGTAGCGGTTGTCCGAGGTGCGGAACGAGTAGACCAGCGCGTTGACGCCCTTGTCGTCGGTGGCGGTGCCGGTGGCCACGAAGCTCTTCGTCGCGAGCAGGCCGGCGGCCGGCGAGCTGATCCGGGTCGACGGCGGCAGGTCGTCGAAGCGGAACGCCTCGATCTTCTTGATCGCCTTGGTGGTGTCGCCGGCCTTGTTCCGGTCGAACGTCTTCGCCTGCAACTGGTACTCGCCGGCGGGCAGGGACACCGGCAGGGTCCACGTGGTGGAGGTGGCGTTCGGGCTGGCCACGGTCGCGAGGACACTGTTCGACGCGCCCCAGGTGGTCAGGTCGTCCTGGAGGTACCTGCGGCTCCTGCGGTCCAGGATCTCCACCTGGACCTTCGCCACGCCGGCCGGGGCGAGCGCCTGACCGCCGATGGCGAAGGACTCGCCGGCCTGCTTCACCGCGCCCTCGATCGGCGTGGTGATGGTGGTGTCCAGCGCCGCCGGCGCGGGCTCCCTGGAGAGGTCGAAGAACGCCACCCGGCCGGTGGTCTTGCCGCCCTTGGTGTTGCCGTCGCCGCCGACGAGCAGGCCGCGCGAGGTGGCCAGCATCGCCTTCTCCCCCTCGTACGAGTTGGAGCCGGGGTTCCACTCCAACGCCGTGCCGGTGATCGGGTCCAGCGCGCCGAGGTGGTCGCGGCGGACCACCTGGTCGCCGAGGCCGTAGCCGCTGAGCCCCTGACCGGTGCCGTAGCCGACGTTGTCCAGCCCGGGCCACGGCACGTTCGAGGTGGGCGACTCCTGCCAGCTGAAGTGCCCGCCGACGTAGACGGCGGTGGCGGTGATGGCGACCGAGTAGATGCTGTCGAAGTGCCGCGAGATCCAGAGCGGTTCGACGTGGTCGTTCCCGCTCAACGGGTACGCGATGGCGGTGTCGTTGATCGGCGGCCGGTCGCCGCCGGAGCCGCTGGTGACCACGAAGTACGAGTCGTCCGGCGCGATGTCGCCGGCGAAGACGCGCTGGATCCCGCCGACGAAGGAGAGATTGTCCTCCCACAGCCGGGTACGCCAGGGCAGCAGGGCCTTGCTGGCCGTACCGATCAGGGCCACGCCGTAGCGGTCCTGCCCGGCGATCTGCCGCCCGGTGTGCACGACCAGCAGCTTGCTGCGGTCGTGGGTGAGCTTGAGCTGCTGCACGGTGAGCATGCCGCCCACCCCGATGCCGCCGGTGAGCGGCAGGTTGAACGCGGTGTCGACCGCGCCGCTGGTGGGGTTGAGCGCGACCAGGCCGCTGCGGGCGACGCCGTTGACGGTGGCGAACTGACCACCGACGTAGACGGCGGTGGGGCTGACGGCCAGCGCGGTCCCCCGCGCGCTCGCGTTCGCGGTGAACGCCGCGACCGGCGCGCCGGTGGTCGGGTTGAGCCGGGCGATCTTGCGCTTGGTGACCCCGTTGATCGTGTTGAACGAGCCCGTGATGTAGAGCGAGGACCCGTCCGGCGACGCCTCCACGGCGGCGACCGCGCCGTCGATGGTCGGCCGGAAGCCGGTGTCCACCTTCCCGGTGTCCAGGTTGTACGAGGCCAGCGACTTCTGGGCGATCGCCGTCCCGCCGACGTTCGTGATCGAGGTGAAGGTGCCCGCGATGAAGACGCGGTTGCCGATCACCTCGATGTCGGTGATCTCGCCGTTGGTGATCTGCGGCGTGTCGGTGCGGGGCGTGGACGGCACCAGCCGGGTGTCCCCGGGGGTGACCTGCGCCCTGGTGGCGACCGTACGGGCGGCGCCGATCGCCGCGCTGCCACCCAACGTCTCCGCGCCGCCGCGTCCGGTGGCGCCGGCGTCCCGGACGGTGACGGTGCCGGCGATCGCCGGCACTCCGGCCACCACGACCGCGCCGGCGGCGAGCACCGCGACCGCGCGACTCCAAACTCGCATCGAGACAACTCTCCCTGTCCGCCGGGACCGCGCCCTCGGGTGGTTCCCGAGTCCATCCGTCCGCGTGCCGGACGTCACCGTAGGAGGCAAGGAGTTCTCGCGATACGCCGCCGCACCGGTAATCGACCGCCAGACATCAATTCCGCCCACACCGGTGGCCCCCCTCCACCGATCGGCCACCCCACCCCACCCACCCCCACCCACCCACCCCGTCGATCATGAAGTTGACCGCTCGATCCGCCCGATTCGTCACCGCCAACCTCATGATCGACGCCGCGGTGACGGGTGAGGTGGCGCGACGGTGGGTCAGGGGGTCTCCGGGGGAAGGAGGAGCTGGGCGTGCGGGTGACGGGCGGACGACTGACGGAGTGTCAAATGTCGACCGAAAACGGGGGACGCAAAGTGCTCCGAGGAGGGCGCGGATATCCGACCGGGCGGCGCACGCGACTGCACAATTGTCGACACAATCGCCGAAGAACGGCGCGATCGGCTCCGGCACGCAGATCACCGGTCGCGCCGCCGGGCCGGCGCGAGGATTCCTCGTGACGGTATGCCATCGAAGATCACCCTGTCAACGATCCACACCGGACGCGGCGTGAGCTGCGAAAACGCTCTTCAATGCGCCCACATAGACGTCATCGCCGCACGCATCAGGCAAATCCCTCCACAGTGCGGTGGAGGTGGCGGGAAAGGCGATGACCGACACGGGCGACATCACGGCGGTGGGCGACACGGGTGGCGACCGGACCGGATCGCAATCGCATTTCTTACCGGCGCGCGGGAATTGGCCGAACGTGCCGCCCCGGTCACCGAACGCATCGACTGCCGACACGATTCGGGGATCGGCGAGTGAAGATCGACGGTGACATGATGGGCGAGGTTCCCATCGAGGAATCCTGATCTTTTCCCACCATCCGGCTGACCGCACGGTCCGGCGCGGCGGCTGCCCGCGCCCGGACGCGGCCACCTCACGGCCGGGCAGCGACGAAGGCGGAGGCGATGACGGACGTCCTGCGGACCCGGCGACCGGTGCCCGCCCCACCGGCACGGCCCGACTCCGACCGGCCCGCGCCGGCCACGGCCGCCCAGCGCCAGATGTGGCAGTTGGACCGACTCGACCCGGGCTCGGCCGCCTACCTGGTGCCGCTGGCCTACCGGCTGCACGGCCCGCTCGACGTGGCGGCCCTGTCCGCCGCGCTCGACGACCTGGTGGCCCGGCACGCGGCGCTGCGCACCACGCTCGCCCGACCGCAGGCGCACGCCGGACAGCCGACCGGGCCGGGCGACGACGATCCGACCCGGGTCGTCCAGGTGGTGCACGCGCCGCGCCCCGGGCTGCTGCGGGTGCACGACCTCAGCGGGCTGCCGAGCTGGCAACGCGACCGGGAGGTCCAGGCCCGGCTCCGGGCCGCCGCGCGCGACCCGCTCGACCCGGTACGCGGACCGGTGCTCCGGGCCGACCTGCTGCGGTGCGCGCCGGAGGAGCACGTGCTCCTGCTGACGATCCACCACGTCGCCGTCGACGAGTGGTCGCTGGGCATCCTCCACGAGGAGTGGGAACGGCTCTACGCCGCACACCGCGCCGGGGTGCCGGCCGGGCTCGACCCGGTCACGCACGACTGCCGCGACCACGCGCTGCGGCAGCGGGACTGGCTCGCCGGGGCGGAGGCGGCCGAGCATCTCGACTACTGGCGCGGGCAGCTCGCCGGCGCCCCGGCGGCGCTGGACCTGCCCACCCGGGGGCCACGCCCGGCGGTGCCGTCCGACGCCGGCGCCACGCTGAGCGTGCCGCTGGACGTACCGGCCGAGGCGCTGGCCGCGTTCTGCCGGCAGGCGCGGGTGTCGCCGTACATGGTGTTGCTGGCCGTGCTGCACGTGCTGCTGGCCCGGTGGACCGGCGAGCGCGACGTGGTGGTCGGCACGCCGGTGGCCGGCCGGCGCGGCCCGGAGACCCGGCAGCTCGTCGGCCTGCTGCTCAACACCGTGGCGATCCGCGCCCGGCTGGACGACGACCCGTCCTTCGCCACGCTGCTGGAGCGGGTGCGCACCGCCGTGCTGGACGCGCTGAGCCGGGAGGAGCTTCCCTTCTCCACGGTGGTGGAGACGCTGCGCCCGCCCCGACGGGCCGGCTTCAGCCCGCTGTTCCAGGTGATGTTCGTCCACGGCCGGGAGGCGGCCCCGCCCCGCCTGGACGGTCTCGAGGTCAGCGCCGTGGAGGTGCCGCCCGCCACCGCGAAGTTCGACCTCACCGTGGCGGTCCGGGAGAACGAACAGGGTCTGCGGACCGTGCTGGAGTACCGCACCGAGCTGTTCGACGACGACGCGATGGCCCGACTCGCCGGGCACTTCCAGACGCTGCTGGCGTCGCTGCTCGCCGACCCGGGGGCGCCGGTCGGCTCGGCCGCGATGCTCACCGCCGAGGAGCACCGCCGGCTGGTCGACGAGTGGAACCGCACCGCCACGCCGGACGAGCCGGACGAGCTGGTCCACACGCTGATCGAGGAGCAGGCCCGGCGCACCCCCGACGGGGTGGCGGTGACCGACGGCGAGGGCGCGCTGAGCTACCGGGAGCTGCACGACCGGGCCGAGTCGCTGGCGGAGACGCTGCGCGGCCGGGGCGTGGGCGTCGGCTCCCTGGTCGGGGTGCTGCTGCCGCGCGCGGCGCCGTTCACCGTGGCGGTGCTGGCGGTGCTGCGGGCCGGCGCCGCCTACGTGCCGCTGGACCCGGCCAACCCGCCCGCCCGGCTGCGCCATCTGATCGGGGACACCGCCGCTCCGGTGGTGCTCACCTGCGCCGAGCTGGCACACCTCGTACCCGGGGACCGGGCGCTGCTGGTGCCGGGGCCGGAAGCGCCGGCGACGGAGGCCGGGCCGGCGCGCGGCGGCGGACCACGACGGCGGGCGCGTCGCCGGCCCACGCCGTCGGCCGACGAGCTGGCGTACGTCATCCACACCTCCGGGTCGACCGGCCGCCCCAAAGGCGTGATGGTCACCCACCGGGGCGTGGCGAACTACGTGCGCTGGGCCGCGCAGGCGTACCGGCTGCGGCCGGGCGACGTCGTGCCGCTGCACTCCTCGGTCGGGTTCGACCTGACCGTGACCAGCCTGCTGGTGCCGCTGGCCGCCGGCGCCACGGTCCGGATGATCGGCGAGCACCTCGGCCCGGCGGCGCTGGGCGAGGCGCTGCGCGACACCGCGACGCCGTTCGGCCTGGTCAAGATCACTCCGGCCCAGTTGGAGCTGGTCACGCACCAGCTGCGCCCGGACGAGCTGGCCGGGCGGACCCGGTGCTTCGTGATCGGCGGCGAGAACCTGCGCGCCGACCAGGTGGCGCCGTGGCGGCGGCACGCGCCGGAGACCGCGCTGGTCAACGAGTACGGCCCGACCGAGACCGTGGTCGGCTGCGCCGCGTACGAGGTGGAGCCGGGCACGCCCGCTGACGGTTCGGTGCCGATCGGCCGGCCGATCGCCAACACCGCGCTGCACGTGCTCGACCCGTGGGGCAACCCGGCGCCGGTGGGCGTGGCCGGCGAGCTGTACGTGGGCGGCGCCGGGGTGGCGCGCGGCTACCTCGGCCAGCCGGACGTCACGGCCGAGCGGTTCCTTCCCGACCCCTTCGCCGGGACGCCGGGCGCGCGGCTGTACCGCACCGGCGACCTGGTCCGCCGCCGACCGGACGGCGTCCTGGAATACCTGGGCCGCACCGACCGGCAGGTCAAGGTGCGCGGCTACCGGGTCGAGTGCGGCGAGATCGAGGCGGCCGTCCGGCGGCACCGGCCGGACGTCGACGTGACCGTCCACCTGCGCCACGACGACCCGGCCGACCCCCGGCTGGTCGCGTACCTGGCCGGCGGCGACGGGACCGATCCGGCCGACCTGCGGGCCGCGCTCGCCGCCGAGCTGCCGTCCTGGCTGGTGCCGGACGCGTTCGTCCGGCTCGACGCGCTGCCGCTGACCGGCAACGGCAAGGTGGACGTCGACGCGCTGCCCGCGCCCGGCCCGGCGGCGACCACCGCGCCCACGTCCCCGCAACCGGCGGCCACCGCCCGGACCGGGCCCGTCGAGCCGGTCCCGCCCGTCCGGTGGGACGGCGACCGGGTACGCCTGGAACGGCTGGTCGCCGAGGTGTGGCGAGAGGTGCTCGGCGTCGACGAGGTCGGCGTCCGGGACAGCTTCTTCGACCTCGGCGGGCACTCGATGCGGCTGCTGGCCGTGCTCGACCGGCTGCGCGCCCGGCTCGGTGACGTGCTCACCGCCACCGACCTGTTCCGCCACCCCACCGTCGAGTCGCTGGCCGCGTACCTGGTCTCGGTGACGACGACCGGGACGGAGCCGGAACCCGCGCCGCAGGCCCCGCCGCGCGCCGGGGCCACGGTGGCCGCCGGCCCGGCGGAGGCGCTGGTCGCCGTCGTCGGCATGGCCTGCCGGTTCCCGGGGGCGCGCACGGTCGACGAGTTCTGGGCCAACATCCGCGACGGGGTGGAGTCGGTCCGCGAGTTCACCGTCGAGGAGATGCTCGCCGACGGCGCGGACCCGGCCCGGATCGACGACCCGGCCTACGTGCGCGCCGGCACCCACCTGCCCGGCATCGACGAGTTCGACGCGGCGTTCTTCGGCTTCACGCCCCGGGAGGCGGAGACGCTCGACCCGCAGCACCGGCTGCTGCTGGAGTGCGCCTGGCACGCCCTGGAACACGCCGGGCACGACCCGTCCCGCCACCCCGGCCGGGTCGGCCTGTTCGCCGGCTCGGGCCGCAGCTCCTACCTGCTCGACCACCTCAACGGCCGGAAGGAGCTGACCGGCGCGCTCAGCGAGCACCAGATCTCCCTCGGCAACGACAAGGACTTCCTGCTCAGCCGCGTCGCCTACCAGCTCGACCTGACCGGTCCGGCGGTCACCGTGGCCACCGCCTGCTCCACCTCGCTGGTGGCCGTGCACCTGGGCCGGCAGAGCCTGCTGGCCGGCGAGTCGGACGTGGTCCTGGCCGGCGGCGTCAGCGTCTTCCCGGCCCAGCGACGCGGCTACCTGCACCACGACGGGGGCATCTACTCCCCCGACGGGCACTGCCGGCCGTTCAGCGCCGACGCGCGCGGCAGCATCGAGTCCAGCGGCGTGGGCGTGGTGGTGCTCAAGCGGCTGGCCGACGCGGTGGCCGCCGGCGACACGGTCTACGCGGTGATCCGCGGCTCGGCGATCAACAACGACGGGGCCCGCCGCACCGGCTACACCGCGCCGGGCGTCGCCGGGCAGGTCGAGGTGATCAGCAGCGCGCTGGCCGCCGCCCGGGTGGACCCGCGTTCGGTGGGTTACGTGGAGGCGCACGGCACCGGCACCACGCTCGGCGACCCGATCGAGGTGGCCGCGCTGACCGAGGCGTTCCGGCGCGGCACCGACGAGCGCGGCTTCTGCGCGCTCGGCTCGGTCAAGGCGAACATCGGCCACACCGACGCGGCGGCCGGGGTGGCCGGTCTGATCAAGACGGTGATGGCGCTGTGGACGCGGACGCTGCCGCCGACGATCAACGTGGAGCGTCCCCACCCGGGCATCGACTTCGCGTCCGGCCCCTTCCGGCTCGACGGCACGGCCCGGCCGTGGCCCGGCGACGGTCCGCGCCGGGCCGGGGTCAGCTCCTTCGGCATGGGCGGCACCAACGCGCACGTGGTGCTGGAGGAGCCGCCGGCACCGCCGGTCGCGCCGCCGGCCCCGCCCGCGCCGGGGCCCCGGCTGCTGACGCTGTCGGCGCGTACCCCGGCCGCGCTGGAGAGCGCCACCCGGCAGCTGCGCGACCACCTCGACGCCCACCCCCGGTTGGTGCTCGCGGACGTCGCGGCGGCGCTGGGCCGCCGGGCGGCGATGCCCCACCGCCGGTACGTGGTCGCGGCGGACCGCGCCGACGCGGTGGCCGCGCTCGACGCCCCGCAGCGCCGCCTCACCGGCGTCCACCCGGGTGGCCGGCGGACGCTGGCGTTCGCCTTCCCCGGGCACGGCGCCCAGCACGTGGCGATGGGCGCCGGGCTCCACCGGGCCGAGCCGACCTACCGGGCCGTGGTGGACGAGTGCGCCGAGCTGCTCGGCGGCGACCTGGCCCGGGACCTGCGGGCCGTGCTGTGCCCGGAGCCGGGCGGGCACGCGGCGGCGGAGGAACTGCTGGCCCGCCCCCGCCTGGTGCAACCCGCGCTGTTCGTGACCGGCTACGCGCTGGCCCGGACGCTGCTGGCGCGCGGCGTCACGCCGGACGTGATGGTCGGTCACAGCCTCGGCGAGTACGTGGCCGCCTGCCTCGCCGGGGTGTTCTCCCTGGACGACGCGCTGCGCCTGGTGCGGATCCGCGGCGAGCTGGTGGACCGCACGCCGGTCGGCGCGATGCTCGCGGTCGCGCTGCCCGAGTCGGCGGTGACCGCGCTGCTCGACGAGGGCGTGTCGCTGGCCGCGGTGAACGCCCCGCAGCTGTGCGTGGTCTCCGGCGACCCGGCGGCGGTCGGCCGGGTGCGGGAGCGGCTCACCGCCGACGGTGTCGTCTGCCGCCCGCTGCGGGTGGCCCGCGGCTACCACTCGGCGCTGCTCGACCCGGTGCTCGACGAGTTCGCCGCGCACGCCGCCCGGGTCCGGTACGCCGAACCCGAGCGCCCCTACCTGAGCAACCTGACCGGCGATCCGGTCACTCCGGGGCTGGTCACCGACCCGGCCTACTGGGTACGGCACCTGCGCGAGCCGGTCCGCTTCGCCGCGTCGGCCGCGTTCCTCGCCGAGCAGGACGCGACGGTGGCCGAGGTGGGGCCCGGGCACGCCCTCGGCGGCCTGGTCCGGCTGGCCGGGCTGCGGCCGGCGCGGGCGGTGGCGATGATGCGGCACCCCCGCGCCGAGGCCGACGACGTCGACACGCTGCTCGACGCGGTGGGCCGGCTCTGGCTGACCGGGGTGCCGGTCGACCTGGAACGGTTCGCCGGCGACGGGGACCGGCGGCTGCCGTTGCCCGGCTACCCGTTCGAGCGGCACCGCTACTGGATCGCGCCGGCGCCCCGGCCCGGCGCGGTCGCCCCGACGCCGCTCGCGACGCCGGTCGACGCCCCGGCGCCCGCGCCGCTGGACACCGGCAACCGGCCGGAGCTGGGCACCGCGTACGTCCCGCCGGCCACGCCCGCGCAGGAGTGCGTGGCGGAGATCTGGTCCGACCTGCTCGGCATCCGGCCGGTCGGCGCGCACGACGACTTCTTCGCGCTGGGCGGGCACTCGCTGCTCGCCACCCAGGTGGTGGTGCGGCTGCGGGACCGCCTCGGCGTCGCGGTGCCGCTGGAGACGGTCTTCGCCCGACCCACCGTCGCCGGTCTCGCCGCGGCGTTGCCCGCCGGCACGGCCCCCGCGACCTCCGCGCCCACCGGGGACGGCGCCGCGGCCGGGTCCGCGACCGGAGCCGGTGGCGCGGCAACGCCACCGGCGCCGGTCGCCCCGGCGGCGACGGCGCTCGCGCGCATCCCCCGCGCCGATCCGGACGCCGGACCCGCGCCGCTCTCCTCCGGGCAGCACCGGCTGTGGTTCCTCGACCAGGCGTACGCGCAGAACGCCTACACCGTCGGCACCACGCTGCTGCTGGAGGGCGTGCTCGACCGGGACGCGCTGCGCACGGCGCTGGCCGGGCTGGTGCGCCGGCACGAGGCGCTGCGGACCGTGTTCCCGATCGGGCCGGACGGCGACCCGGTGCAGCGGGTGCTGCCGGCCGGGCCGGTGGAGCTGCCGGTCGTCGAGGCCCCGGCGGAACCGGACGCGCCCGCGCCCGTCAGCATCGTCGAGCCGGCCGTGGCCGAGGCGGTGCCCCGCTGGGTGCACGCCGCCCTCGCCGCCGACGTGCGGCGACCGTTCGACCTGGCCACCGGCCCGCTGTTCCGGGCCGTGCTGCTGCGGGTCGCCGACGAGAAGCACGTGCTGTCGCTGACCATGCACCACGCGGTCTCCGACGGCTGGTCGCTGGGCGTGGTGGCCCGGGAGGTGGCCGCCGGTTACGCCGCCGCCCGCGCGGGACGGCCCGACCCGCTCCCCGAGCTGGCCGTCCAGTACGGCGACTACGCGCGCTGGCAACGCGACCGGCTGGCCGACCCGGACAGCGCGGACCTGCGGTACTGGCGCGCGCAGCTCGACGGGGTGGCCGCCGTGCTGGAGCTGCCCACCGACCGGCCCCGCCCGCCGGTGCAGACGTTCGACGGCGCGGTCCGCACGCTGGTCCTGCCCCGGGAGACCGCCGACCGGCTCCGCCGGTTCAGCCAGGAGCACGGCGCCACGCTGGCGATGACGCTGCTCGCCGCGTTCAAGGCGGTGCTGTGGCGCTGGACCGGCCAGCGCGACGTCTGCGTCGGCATGCCGGTCGCCGGCCGGGTCCGGGCCGAGCTGGAGCCGATGGTCGGCTTCTTCGTCACCATGCTGCCGCTGCGCACCGTGCTCGACGGCGAGTGGACCTTCACCGAGCTGCTCCGGCAGGTCCGGCGCACCGCGCTGGGCGCGTACGACCACCAGGAGGTGCCGTTCGAGCGGCTGGTGGACCTGGTCGACGCGCCCCGGGACCTGAGCCGCAACCCGCTGTTCCAGGTGATGTTCAACCTGCTCAACGTGCCCGAGCAGCGGGACGTGGACGCGGCCGGGGTGCGGATGACCCCGTTCGCGGTGGAGCCCGGGATCGCCCAGCAGGACCTGGCGCTGTACGCGTACGAGGTGGCCGAGGGGCTGCGGTTCCGGCTGGAGTACAACACCGCGCTCTTCGACGCGAGCACCGCCGAGCGGATGATCGGCCACCTGGACACGCTGCTCGCCGCGGCGGTCGCCGACCCGGGCGCCCGGCTGGCGGAACTGCCGGTGCTGACCGGCGCCGAGCTGGCCCGGTTCGCCGAATGGAACGACACCGCCGCGCCGGCGGCGTGGGACGCCGCGCCGGACCGGGTGCCGACCCTGGTCGACCTGTTCGCGCACCAGGTGGCCACGAACCCGGACCGGCCGGCCGTGACCTTCGGCGGGACCACGCTCAGCTACGCCGCGCTGGACGCCCGGGCCAACCGGCTCGCGCACCGGCTGCGCCGGGCCGGCGTCGGGCCGGACGTGCCGGTCGCGGTCTGCCTGCCCCGCTCGGCCGAGCTGCCGGTCGCGCTGCTGGGCGTGCTGAAGGCGGGCGGCGCGTACGTCCCGGTCGATCCGGAGTATCCGGTGGAGCGGCAGCGGTACGTGCTGACCCACAGCGGCGCCACGGTGCTGGTCACCGACGCGGCCCTGACCGACCGGTTCGCCGGCTTCGCCGGCGCGGTGGTGACCGCCGGCACGGCCGACGGGCCGGACACCGCTCCCCCGGTGACGGCCGGGCCGGACCACCTGGCATACCTGATCTACACCTCCGGCTCGACCGGCCGGCCCAAGGGCGTCCGGGTGACCCACGGCGCCGTGGTCAACACGCTCGCCGCGATGCGCGAGCGGCCCGGCCTGACCCGCGACGGCACCATGCTGGCGATGGCCAGCTTCGCCTTCGACATGTCCGTACCGGAGCTGTTCCTGCCGCTGGTGGTCGGCGCCCGGATGCTGCTGGTCGACCGGGACGTCGCCTACGACGCGGCCCGCCTCGCCGCGCTGCTCGCCACCGAGGGCGTCACGCTGGCCCAGGGCACGCCCACGACCTGGCGACTGCTGATCGAGTCGGGGTGGACCGGCACGCCCGGGCTGACCGCCGTCTGCGGCGGCGAGGCGGTGCCCGCGCCGCTGGCCCGGCAGCTCGCCGAGCGGGTCGAGGCGCTGTGGAACCTGTACGGGCCGACCGAGGCCGCCGTGTGGGCCACCATGGACCGGATCACGCCGGACGAGACCCGGCCCACGATCGGTCGTCCGATCGGCAACATGCGGGCGCTCGTGCTCGACGCGCGGCTCGCTCCGGTGCCGGTCGGCGTGCCGGGCGAGATCTACCTGGGCGGGCCGGGGCTGGCCCGCGGCTACCACGACGACCCGACGCTCACCGCACAGCGCTTCGTGCCCGACCCGCACGGCGACGGGCGGCTCTACCGCACCGGCGACCTCGGCCGCCGGCTGGCCGACGGGCGGATCGAGTTCCTCGGCCGGGGCGACTCGCAGGTCAAGGTGCGCGGGTTCCGCATCGAGCTGGGCGAGATCGAGGCGGTGCTGCGCCGGCACGACGCGGTCCGCGACGCGGCCGTGGTGGTCCGCGAGGACGCGGGCGAGAAGGCCGTGGTGGCGTACCTGACCCTGACCGGCGGGCCGGAGCCGGACACCTCCGGCGAGGTGACCGCCGACTTCGCCGCCGACCCGGCGCCGTGGCGGGCGTTCGTGCGCACCTGGCTGCCGGACTACATGGTGCCGTCGGCGTTCGTGCCGCTGGACCGGATGCCGCTCAACGCCAACGGCAAGGTCGACCGGTCGGCCCTGCCCGCGCCCCGCCGCGAGCGCGCCGAGGTCGGCGCCGGCACGCCGGACACGCCGCTGCGGGAGGCGCTGGCGCGGCGCTGGGCGGAGGTGCTCGGCTACGAGCGCGTCGGCATCGACGACGACTTCTTCGACCTGGGCGGCGACTCGTTCCGCGCGATCAAGGCGCTGGCCGGCACCGACCCGGCGATCAGCGTGCTCGACCTGTTCCGGCACCCGACCATCCGCGGGCTCACCGCACACCTGGCCGAGACCGGCGGTTCGGCCGGCCGGCTGCTGCACGAGCTGACCCCGGCCCGGCCGGGCACGCCGACCACGCTGACGCTGCTCTGCGTACCGTTCGGCGGCGGCAGCGCGATCACCTTCCAGCCGCTCGCGGACGCCCTGCCGGCCGGGGTGTCGCTGTACGCGCTGGAACGCCCCGGGCACGACCTGAACCGCCCGGACGAGCCGATGCTCGACCTGGGCGAGCTGGTGGACCGCTGCGTGGCCGAGGTGGTCGGACAGATCACCGGCCCGGTGGCCGTGTACGGGCACTGCGTGGGCGGCGCCGAGGCGGTCGAGCTGGCCCGCCGGCTGGAGGCGGCCGGCGTCGAGGTCACCGGCGTGGTGATCGGCGCGCATTTCCCGGCCCCCCGGCTGCCCGGCCGGGTGTTCGGCTGGCTGCGCCGGTGGTTCCCGGTGGAGCGGTGGGCGTCGAAGCGGCGGACGCTGGAGTCGCTGCGCGCGATGGGCTTCTTCACCGAGGTCTTCGACTCCGCCGAGAAGGACTTCGTGATGCGGGTGGTCCTGGCCGACTCGGCCCGGGGCGAGGACTACTACACCGACGTCTACGCGCGGGGCCTGCCCCGCAAGCTGTCCGCGCCGCTGGTCTGCGTGGTCGGCAGCGGCGACCGGGCCACCGAGCTCTACCAGGAGCGCTACCTGGAGTGGGAGTTCTTTGCCGACCGGGTGTCGCTGGCGGTGATCGAGGGCGCCGGCCACTACTTCGCCAAGCACCAGCCGGCCGAGCTGGCCGACGTCATCCTGACGCACTGCGCCGCCGCGCCGGACGGCGCCAGCACCGGACCCGCGCCGGCGGACGCGGCCCGGCCCGCCGCCGTACCTGCAGAGGCACGGGCGGCCCGGACCGCCCCGGCCCCGGCGGACGTCCCGGCGCGGCGGACGGCGACCCCCAGCCTGGCGGTGTTCTACCTGGTCGCGATCGGTCAACTGGTCTCGCTGATCGGCAGCGGCCTGACCGCGTTCGGCATGGGTCTGTGGGTCTACCAGCGGACCGGGTCGGTGTCGCTGTTCGCCACCGCCACCGTGCTGGCGCTGCTGCCGGCCGTGGTGCTCTCCCCGATCGCCGGCGCGCTGGCCGACCGGTGGGACCGCCGAAGAATCATGGTCCTCGCCGACTGCCTGGCCGCCACCGGCACGGTGAGTCTCGCGCTGCTGCTCTGGTTCGGCCAGTTGCGCCTCTGGCACATCCTCACCGCGATCACCGTCACCGCCGTGGCCACCGCCTTCCAGCAACCCGCCTACCAGGCGGCCGTCACCCAGCTGGTGCCCAAGCGCTACTACGGGCGGGCCAACGGCATCGTCTCGCTCGGCACCGCCACCAGCACCGTGCTGGCGCCGCTGGTCGGCGGTGCGCTGGTCCTCGCCGTCGGACTGCGCGGCATCGTGGTGATCGACCTGGTCACGTTCGTCGTGGCGGTGACCGTCACGCTGTCGGTCCGCTTCCCCGACACGCTCTTCGTCCGGCGGGAGGAGCCGTTCCGCCGCGAGGTGCTGGGCGGCTGGCGGTTCATCGTCCGCCGGCACGGGCTGGTCGCGCTGGTCGTCCTGGTGGCGTCGCTGAACTACTTCTTCGCCATGGTCGAGGTGCTGGTCACCCCGCTCACGCTCTCCTTCGGCGACCCGGCGGTGCTCGGCCGGGTGCTCGCCGCCAGCGGCGTCGGCATGGTGGTCGGGTCGGTGCTGATGGGCGTCTGGGGCGGCACCGCCCGGCGGACCACCGGCATCCTGGCCAGCGTCGTGCTGCTCGGCGTCTCGCTGCTCACCGTCGGGCTGCGGCCGGACCCGCTGTTCCCCGCCCTCGGGCTGTTCGGCATGGGCCTGGCCACCGCGCTGGTGAACACGCACTGGCTGGCGATCGTGCAGGCCAAGGTGGGCCTGGAACTCCAGGGCCGGGTGCTGGCCATGGCGCAGATGCTGTCCTGGCTGATGGTGCCGGCCGGTTTCCTCAGCGCCGGCCCGCTGGCCGAGCACGTGCTCGCCCCGCTGGCCCGGCCGGACGGCCCGCTCGCCGGGCTGGTCGGCACCGGTCCGGGGCGCGGCATGGCCCTGGCCGCGATCCTGGCCGGCCTGTGCGCGCTGGCGCTGGCCGCCGGCGGCATCGCGTACCGGCGGATCCGGCGGCTGGAGGACGAGTTGCCGGACAACGACCCGGGCAGCGTCGTGCTCGCCGACAAGGACCGCATCCAGGAGGAGGCGGACCGTCGCCTCGCCGCCGTGGGTGGTTCCCGGTGAGCGCGCCCGCCCGGCCCGCCGGACCGACCCGCCGCACCGCCACCCGGCGGGCCGGCGGCGGCACCACCGTGGACTGTCTGCACCGGATGGTCGCCGCCCAGGCGGCCCGGACCCCGGACGCGGAGGCGGTCCGGCACGGCGACACCACGCTCTCCTACCGCGACCTCGACGCGGCGGCGAACCGGCTGGCCCGGGTGCTGCTGGCGCGCGGCGTCGGCCTCGGCGACCGGGTCGGCGTCTGTCTGCCGCGCACACCGGAACTGGTGGTCGCGCTGCTGGCCGTGCTCAAGGCCGGCGCCGCGTATGTGCCGCTGGACCCGGCGTACCCGGCGGCCCGGGTGGCGTTCATGACCGCCGACTCCCGGGCCCGGCTGGTGCTGACCCGGGCCGACCTGGCCGACCGGTTCACCGGCCCGACCGTGCTCGTCGACCGGCTCGACCCGGACGGCGACGGCACCGACCCGGCGACGCCGGTGACGCCCGGGGACCTGGCGTACGTCATCTACACCTCCGGATCCACCGGGCGACCCAAGGGCGTCGCCATCGAGCACCGCTCGGCGGCGGTGCTGCTGCACTGGGTCCGGCAGACCTTCGACGACACCGAGCTGGGCGGGATGCTCGCCGCCACCTCGGTCTGCTTCGACCTGTCCGTCTTCGAGATCTTCGGCCCGCTGGCCTGGGGCGGCCGGGTGGTGCTGGTCGACGACGTGCTGGCGCTGGCCGCGCCCGGCGCGGACCGGCTGCCGGTGACGCTGGTCAACACCGTGCCGGCGGCGATGGGCGAGCTGCTCACCGCCGGGACGCTGCCGCCGGGTGTGCGTACGGTCTGCCTGGCCGGCGAGCCGCTGACCGCCGCGCTGGCCGCCCGGGTGTGGGCCCGTCCGCACGTCCGCCGGCTGTGCAACCTCTACGGCCCGTCCGAGGACACCACGTACTCGACCTGGGCCGAGGTGCCGCCGGACGAGACGGAGCCGCCGATCGGCCGGCCGCTGCCGGGCACCCGGGCGTACGTGCTCGACCCGGACGGGCGACCGTTGCCGCCCGGCGAGGCGGGCGAGCTGTACCTGGCCGGCGCCGGGTTGGCCCGGGGCTACCTGGACCGGCCGGCGGAGACCGAGGCCCGGTTTCGGCCGGACCCGTTCCGCCCGGGCGAGCGGATGTACCGCACCGGGGACCGGGTCCGGCTGCGCCCGGACGGGCAACTGGCCTACCTCGGCCGGTTGGACGACCAGGTGAAGCTGCGCGGCTACCGGATCGAGTTGGGCGAGGTGGCCGCCCGGCTCGCCGCGCTGCCCGGCGTACGCGAGGCGACCGCCGCCGTCCGGCCCGGCCCGAGCGGGGACCCGCTGCTGGTCGGCTACCTGGTCGGCGAGCGGCGCGACGACGTCCGGGCACGTCTGGCCGAGGTGCTGCCGGGGCCGCTCGTGCCGGCCGCCGTGGTCTGGCTGGACCGGCTGCCCACGCTGCCCAACGGCAAGGTCGACCGGGCCGCCCTGCCCGCGCCGGCGCTCGGCGGTGACCCGGACGGCAGCGGTCCGGACGACGGGACGCTCGGCCCGACCGCCGTCGCGGTGGCGACGGTGTGGCGGCAACTGCTCGGGGTGCCGGTGACCGGCCCGGACGACGACTTCCTCGCGCTCGGCGGCGACTCGCTGCTGGCGGTCCGCTGCGCCACCCGGCTGGCCGCCGCCACCGGCCGCCCGGTGCGCCCCGGTGACCTCTTCGCCCACCCGACGCTCGCCGCGCTCGCCGCCCACCTCGACGCGCCGTCCACCCCGGACGCCCACCCGACGGATACGCCCGACGGCAGCGGCGCGGACCCGGCCGACGGTGTGACGGCGACCGGCGGGCCGGACGGTGGCGGGCCGGCGCCGCTCTCCCCCGCGCAGCGGCGGTTCTGGTTCCTGCACCGGCTCGACCCGGCCGACACGTCCTACCTGCTGGCGTTCGCGGTCCGCTTCGCCACCCCGCTGGACCCGGAGCGGCTGACCCGGGCGCTGCACCGGGTGGTCGACCGACATCCCGCGCTGCGCACGGTCCTGCCCGCCGGGCCGGACGGTCCGGTGCAGGTGGTGCTGCCCGACGCCCGACCCGACCTCACCGTCGCGCCGCCCGACCCGGGCGTCCCGCTCGACGACCGGCTCGCCCGGCTCGCCGCCCAGGTCACCCGTACCCCGGTGGACCTGGCGGTGGGGCCGCTGCTGCGGGCGTGCCTGCTGCCCGACGCCGCCGGCCGGGCCGAGGCGGTGCTGCTGGTCGTACACCACGCCGTCGCCGACGACTGGTCGTTCGGGGTGCTGGTCCGCGACCTGGCGTCGGCCTACGACGACCCCGACGCGCCACCCGGTGAGCCGGCGCCCGGACCGGCCGCCGTCGCCGCCGCGCAGCGCGCCTGGCTGGCCGGGCCGGCCGGACGGCGGGCCGTGGACGAGTTCCTGCGCGAGCTGCACGGCGCCCCCACGGTGCTCGACCTAAAGGCGCGGCGGGAAGGCCGCCCGACGCGTCCGGGGACCCCGCTCGACGGTCGGGCGCTGCGGACCACAGTGGACCCGGCGACCGCGACGGCGGTACGCGAGCTGGCCCGCGCCCACCGGGCCAGCCTGCACATGGTCGGGCTGACCGCGTTCGCCGCCCTGCTCGGCGCCGCCACCGGCCGGGACGACCTGCTGGTCGGCGTCGCCTTCGCCGGACGCACCAGCGTGGCCGCCGAGCAGAGCGTGGGCTGCCACGTCAACACGCTGCCGCTGCGCCTGCGACCGGCCCTCGACCGTTCGTTCGCCGACCTGCTCGCCGAGGCGCGGCGGGTCACCCTGTTCGCCGCCGCCCGCCAGGACGTCCCGTTCGACCTGCTGGTGGAACGGCTGAACCCGGCCCGCCGGCCGCACCGCAACCCGCTCGTCCAGGTCGCGTTCGGGGTGCAGAACGCGCCGGCGGCCCGGCACCGCAGCACCGTCGGCGGCGAGTTCACCGGCGTGGAGCTGACACCCGACGCGGCCCGCCTCGACCTGACGCTCTGGCTGGACGACCGCCGGGGCGGGCTGGACGCGCTCTGGACCTACCGCACCGACCTGTTCGACCACGACGGGGTGGCGACGTGGCACCGCCGCCTCACCGCGCTGCTGCGCGCCGCCGCCGTCGACCCCCGGCGCAGTCTGGCCGACTGCGTCGACACCGCTGGGAGTGAGAGATGACCGATCAGACCCGGGTCGCACGGCCCGTCCCCCGTCGCGGCCGGGACCGGAACCTGGTGGACGTCCGGCCGGACTGGCCCGGCGGCCCGCTGCCGGCCCTGGTCCGCGCCAACGTCCCCGACGTCGACCTGGCCGGCTGGCTGGCCGGGCACCGCGCCGACGTCGACGAGCTGGCCCGGCACGCCGGCGCGGTGCTGTTCCGCGGCTTCGCCGTGGCCGGCGCCGACGACTTCCGCACCGTGATGGCGGCGCTCTCCGGCGACGTGCTGTCCTACGGCGAGCGTTCCTCGCCGCGCAGCCGGGTCACTGAGGGCGTCTACACCTCCACCGAGCACCCGGCCGACCAGCCGATCGTGCTGCACAACGAACAGTCGTACACGGTCACCTGGCCGCTGCGCATCGTGTTCCACTGCGAGGTCGAACCGGCCGCCGGTGGGCGTACGCCGCTGGCGGACAGCCGTCGGGTGCTGGCCCGGCTGCGCCCGGAGACGGTCGCCGAGTTCGAGCGCCGTGGCGTGCTCTACCGGCGCAGCTACCTGCCCGGGATCAGCCTGAGCTGGCAGACCGCGTTCCAGACCGACTCGCGCGCCGAGGTGGAAGCGTACTGCGCCCGCGCCCTGATCGACGTGGAGTGGGTGGGCGAGACACAGCTGCGGACCCGGCAGGTCCGCCCGGCGGTACGCCGGCACCCGGTCACCGGGGAGCGGACCTGGTTCAACCACGCGCTGTTCTTCCACGTCACGTCGCTGCCCGAGGACGTCAGCGCCGGGCTGCGGGCCGCGCTGGCCGAGGAGGACCTGCCCTACCAGACCGCGTACGGGGACGGCACGCCGCTGCCGGACGACGTGCTGGCCGAGCTGCGCGCCGCGTACGCCGCGGAGACCCGCTCCTTCGCGTGGCGGCAGGGGGACGTGCTGCTGGTGGAGAACATGCTCGCCGCGCACGCCCGGGAGCCGTTCACCCCGCCCCGGCGGATCCTCACCGCGATGTCCGACCCGGTCGCCGCCCCGGAGCTGGTCGGGCGCCGCACCCGGGACGGTGCCGCGTGAGCGCCCCGGGGCCGCGCCGGCGCGGCAGCGGTGGCACCGTCTCCGCGCCGGTGACCCGGCGCACGCTCGGCGCTGACGACTTCGTGCTGCTGGTCGAGGCCGCCGTGCCCGACCTCGACCTGGCCGGCTGGCTCGCCGGGCGGCGGGCCGAGCTGCTGGCCGACCTGGACCGGCACGCGGCGGTGTTCTTCCGCGGGTTCGACGTGCGCAGCGCCGACGACTTCGGGCGCGCGGCCCGCGAGATCGGCCCGGAGCTGCTGGGCTACCTGGAGCGGGCCGCGCCCCGGCACGAGGTGGCGGACAAGGTGTTCACCTCGACCGAGTTCAACGCCGCCCAGTGGATCCCGCTGCACCACGAGATGTCGTACTCGCACAACTGGCCGACGCACCTGTTCTTCTACTGCGCGCAGCCGGCCACCGGCGACGGCGGCGCGACCCCGCTGGCCGCCGAACGGGTGATCACCCCGCTGATCCCGGCCGAGGTGCGGGAGCGGTTCGGCCGCGACGGCGTCCGCTACGTGCGCAACTACGGGCCGCACCTGGACCTGCCCTGGCAGGAGGCGTTCCAGACCACCGACCGGGCGGAGGTCGAGGCGTACTGCGCCGCCTCGGCGACGGAGTTCACCTGGCTGGGCTCCGACGGGCTGCGGACCGTGGCGCGCCGGCAGGCGACGGCGACGCACCCGCGTACCGGGGAGACGGTGTGGTTCAACCACGCCCACCTGTTCCACGTCTCGAACATGCCGCCCGAGGTGGCCGGCGCGCTGCTGCGCGAGTACGGCCCGGAGGGGCTGCCCCGCAACGCCTACCACGGCGACGGCGAGCCGATCGCCGACGAGGTGGTCACCGGCATCCGCGAGCTGTACCGGCAGCACGCCCTCTCCGTGCCCTGGCGGCGCGGCGACGTGCTGGTGGTGGACAACTTCCTGGCCACCCACGGCCGGGAACCCTTCACCGGCGACCGGCAGATCCTGGTCGCCATGTCCGACCTCTACGTGAACCGGAGTGTGCTGTGAACGGTTACCGTCTGTCCCCGGTCCAGCGGCTGGCCTGGTCCGGCAAGCAGGACCTGGTCCGGGCGCGGGTCCAGCTGGACCGGCCGCTCGACCCGGCCCGGTTGCAGGCCGCCGTCGACACGGTGGTGGCCCGGCACGAGGCGCTGCGGCTGACCCTGGTGCACCACCCCGGGCTGCGGGTGCCGTTGCAGGACGTGGACGACGACCGCGCGGTCACGGTCGGCGCGCAGGGCGAGCTGTCGGTCACCCTCACCGACGACGCGTTGGAACTGGCCGCCACCCCGCTGATCGCCGACCCGGCCGGCCTGCGCCTGGTCCTGGCCGACCTGGCCCGCGCCTACGCCGGTGACCTGCCGCCGGCCGACGAGGAGGCGTTGCAGTTCCTCGACGTCACCGAGTGGCAGGTGGAGGAGCGGGAGGCGGCCCCGGCCGCCGCGCCGGGCGCGCCGGCCGCGCGGCTGGTCGAGCCGCACGGGGACGACCCGGTCGCCACGGTCACCGCGACGCTGCCCGCCGCCGAGCTGGCCGAGGTCGCCCGCGTCGCGGACACGCCGGTCGGCACGGTGCTGCTCGCCGCCTGGGCGCTCGCGGTGTCCCGGCGGGCCGAGGCGCCCGACGGGGCCGAGGAGGCGGACCTGGTGCTGGCCCGCTGGCACGACGGCCGGCACGCCGAGGGCACCGCCGGCGTGGTCGGCCCACTGGGCGGCTACGGACCGCTGCGACTGGCGCTGCCGCTGCCGGCGGAACCCGCCGCGCTGTTGACCGCCGTGCGCGCCGCCGAGACGGTCGCCGACGAGACGTTCCACCTGGTCGACCCGGTCGACGAGAGCACCGGAGCGGTCGCCGGGTTCGCGCTGGAACCGGCCGTCGCGCGGGCCGTGGTGGCCGGTCTCGGCGGCACGTCGGCGGACGTGCCCGTCCCGCCGGCGCCGGCCGGGCCGCGGCTCACCGTGCGCACCGGCGGCGACGAGGTGACACTGCGGGTGACCGGGGGGCGGTGGCTGCTCGACTCGGTCGTGGCGGTGCTGCGCAGCCTGCCGGCCGCGCTGGCCGGCGACGCCCCGCTCGCCGTGCTCGGCGCCGGGGAGGCCGGGTGGCTGGCCGAGGCCGGCGGCACGGTGGGCGCGACGCCGGGGCGTACCCTCGTCGACCTGATCGACGCGGGCCTGGCCGGGATGGACCGGGGCGCCACGGCGGTGTCGGCGGCCGACGGCGCGTACCCGGTCGAGGAGCTGGACCGCCGCGCCGCGCGGGTGGCCGCGGCGCTGGCCGCGCGCGGCCTGGCCGGCGCGCCGGTGGGCGTGCTCGCCGCCCGTTCCCGGGACACGGTGGTGGCGTTCCTCGGCGTGCTGCGCGCCGGCGCGGTGTTCGTGCCGCTCGACCCGGACGCCCCGGCGCCGCGTCTGACCGCGCAGCTGCGCGCGGTCGGCGCCGACTGCGTGCTGGGCGTCGGCGGCCCGGCGACGGTGTCCGTCGAGGAGCTGGTCGCCGCCGGTGGCCCGGCGCCCGCCACCGCGCCGGCCCCGACCGACCCGGCGTACGTCATCTTCACCTCCGGCTCCACCGGCACGCCCCGCCCGGTGCGGGTGTCGCACGCCGCCGCCGCGCACCTGGCCGGCGCGCTGGAGGCGACCGTGTACGCGGGCAGCCCGCCGGGCCTGCGGGTGGCGGTGAACGCGCCGCTGACATTCGACGCCTCGGTGAAACAGCTGGTGCAGCTCGCCCACGGCCGCTCCCTCCACCTGGTGCCCGACGACGTGCGCCGCGACGGCGCGGCGCTGGCCGCGGCCCTGGCCGAGCACCGGGTGGACGTGCTCGACCTGACCCCCTCCCAGCTGCGCATCCTGCTCGCCGGCGCGGGCGACGGCCGGCTGCCCGGGCTGCTGCTGCTCGGCGGCGAGGCGGTCCCCGAGGACCTGTGGACGGCGGTCGCGGCGCTGCCCGGCGTGCGCGCGGTCAACCTGTACGGGCCCACCGAGTGCACGGTGGACACCACCGTCGCGGAGATCCACGCGGACGAGCCACCGACGATCGGCCGGCCGCTGCCCGGCGTCTCGGTCCGGGTGCTGGACGAGCGGCTGCGCCCGGTCCCGCCCGGCGTCGCCGGCGAGCTGTGCGTGGCCGGTCCGCAACTGGCCGAGGGCTACCCGGGCGACCCGGAGGCGACCGCCCGCCGGTTCGTCGCGCTGCCGCTGCCCGCCGGCGGCACCGAGCGGGTGTACCGCACCGGCGACCGGGTCCGCTTCGACGCCGAGCGGCGGCTGCGCTACCTGGGCCGGCTCGACGACCAGGTGAAGATCCACGGCTTCCGGGTGGAGCCGGGCGAGGTCGCCGCCGTGCTGCGCGACCACCCGGAGGTGGCCGACGCCGCCGTGGTCGCCCGCGACGACGACGGGTACGGCGACCGACTGGTCGCCTACGTCCGGCCGCGGCCCGGGTCCGCCCCGCTCGACCTCGGGCGGGTGACCGGGATCAACCCGCACGAGACCCGCTACCTGTACGACGAGATCTTCGTCCAGCGGGTCTACCTGCGCGACGGGATCACGCTGCGCCCCGGCGCGACGGTGCTCGACGTGGGCGCGAACATCGGCATGTTCTCGCTCTTCGTGCACCAGGTCTGTCCGGACGCGACGATCCACGCGTTCGAGCCGGTGCCGGCCGTGGCCGACGCGTTGCGCCGCAACGTCGCCGAGTTCGGCGTGCCGGCCACGGTGCACGCCCACGGGCTGTCCCGGGCCGCCGGGGAGGTCTCCTTCACCTACTACCCGGGCTACTCGATGATGTCCGGGCACGCCGCGTACGCCGACCCGGACGCCGAGATCGGCGTGATCAAGCGGTACCTGGCCAACGAGCGCGACGCCGGCGCCGGTGAGCGGGACGTGCTGCTCGACCGGGCCGACGAGCTGCTCGCCGAGCGGTTCGCCGGCCGGGAGCTGACCGTGCCGGTCCGGCCGCTGTCGGCCGTGCTCGACGAGCTGGCCCCGCAGCGGATCGACCTGCTGAAGATCGACGTGCAGCGGGCCGAGGCGGACGTGCTCGCCGGGCTGGACGACCGGCACTGGCCACTGGTCGCGCAGGTCGCCATGGAGGTGCACGACGCGCCCGGCACCGCCACCGCCGGCCGGCTGGCCGAGCTGGTGGCACTGCTGGAGGCGCGCGGGTTCACCGTGGTCACCCGGCAGGACGACCTGCTCGCCGGCACCGACCGGCACACCCTGCACGCGGTCCGCCCCGAGTACGCCGCCGCGTCGGAGGGGACGCCCGCCGCCGACGCCGGGCCGGCGCCCACCGTCCAGGAGTGGCTCGCGCAGCGGCTGCCGGCGCACCTGGTGCCGGCCGCCGTGGTGGTCCTCGACGAGCTGCCGCTGACCCGCAACGGCAAGCTCGACCGGGCGGCGCTGCCCGCGCCCCGGGTGGAGCGGCCGGCCGACGACCCGGCGACGGCCCCGGCCAACCGGGCCGAGGAGATCCTGGTCGAGGCGTGGCGGGAGGTGCTCGGCGTGGCCTCGTTCGGCGTCACCGACAGCTTCTTCGCGCTCGGCGGCGACTCCATCCGCAGCATCCAGATGCAGGTCGCGGCGCAGAAGCGCGGATTGTCGTTCCAGCTCAACGACATCTTCACGCACCAGACGATCCGGGAGCTGGTCGCCCACGGCCGGATCACGCTGGACGGCGTCGCGGCCGGGCCGGCCGCCCGGGACGACCGGTTCTCCCTCGTCGGCGTGGCCGACCGGGAGCTGCTGCCGGACGGGCTGGTGGACGCGTATCCGATGACCGCGCTCCAGCTCGGCATGGTCTACCACGGCGAGTTGACCGGTGACCCCGCCGTCTACCACAACGTCACCGCGCACGAGGTGGCCGCGCCGCTGGATCCGGCGGCGCTGCGCCGCGCGCTGACCGTCCTGGTCGACGCCCACCCGGTGCTGCGCACCGGCTTCGCGCTCGGCGCGTACGCCGAACCGCTGCAACTCGTGCACGAGCGGGTACCGGTCGACCTGCCGGTGACCGACCTGTCCGGCCTGGACCCGCAGGCCCGCCGCGACCGGATCGACGCGCTGGTCGCCGAGGAACGTCTGCGCCCGTTCGACCTCACCCGGCCGCCGCTGCTGCGGCTGCACGCGCTGCGCGCCGACGGGGACACGTTCACGCTGCTGGTCGCCGAGCACCACGCCGTCCTCGACGGCTGGAGCCTGCACCTGTTCCTCACCGACCTGCTCGGCGCGTACGACCGGGAGCGGGCCGGCACACCGGCCGCCGCCGATCCAGGTCTGCCGTTCCGGGAGTACGTGACGGCCGAGCGGGCGGCCCTGGCGGACCCGGCGACCCGGCGGTTCTGGCGCGACGGCGCCGGCGCCGCGCCGCCGTTGCTGGTCGGCGGGGCGCAGCCGAGGACCACCACCACCCAGCGGGTGCCGCTGCGGGCCGGCACCACCGAGCGGGTCGCCGAGGTGGCCCGGGACGCCGGGGTGCCGGTCAAGTCCTGGCTGTTCGCCCTGCACCTGCGCCTGCTCGGCGAGCTGGCCGGCCGGGACGACGTGGTCAGCGGCCTGGTGGTCGGCGGCCGACCCGAGGGCGAGGGCAGCGACGCCACGCTCGGGTTGTTCCTCAACACGCTGCCGGTGCGGGTCGCGTTGGGCACCCGGTCGGTGGCCGAGCTGGCCGCCGAGGCGTGGCGGGCCGAGCGGGAGCTGATGGGTCACCACCGCTTCCCGCTGGCCGAGATCGTCCGGGCCGGCGGCGCGGGTCCGCGCTTCGACCACTTCTTCAACTGGACGCACTTCCCGGCGCGGCCGGCCGGTGCCGGCAGCCGCATCGTGGACAGCCGGGGCGTCACCGTGGACGTGGCGTTCAGCCTCGCCGTCGACGCCGAGCTGGACGCCGGCCGCCTCGGGCTGATGATCCAGTACGACCACCGGCACGTGCCGGCCGAGCGGGTGGACGCGCTCGCCGACGGCTTCCGCCGGCTGCTGGCCGCCGACCCGGCCGCACCCCTGCCGGCGGTGGCGTCCCCGGCGGCCGGCGGGGACGCGCGGCAGCGGTGGGCGGACCGGGTGGCGGCGGCCTGGCAGGAGGTGCTCGGCGCCGCGCCGCGTGACCCGGCGACCGACTTCGTCACCGCGGGCGGCGACTCGCTGCGCGCGCTGCGTCTGGTCACCGTGCTGCGACAGCGCCACGGCAGTGACCTGACGCTGCCCGAGTTCACCGCGCTGGGCAGCTACCGGGCGTTGGTCGACCGGGTGGCCCGCGGATGACCGGGTTCGGCACGATCGCGGTGCACGGCGACGACGGCCTGGTTCCGGGCGGGTCGGTGGCCCCGCCGATCGTGCAGAGCGCGACGTTCAGCGCCGAGTCCGACGAGCGGTTCACCGAGATCGCCACCGAGGCGCGGGGCAGCGCGTTCTACACCCGCTACGGCAACCCCAACCACGCCCAGGTGGCCGCCGTGGTCGCCGAGCTGGAGGGCGCGGAGACCGGGTTGGTCACCGCGTCCGGGATGGGCGCGATCAGCACCGTCGCGCTGACCCTGCTCGCCGCCGGCGACCACGTGGTGGTGCAGCGCAGCACCTACGGCGGCACCACGTCGCTGGCCACCGGCCTGCTGGCCCGCTTCGGCGTCACCTGCACGCAGGTGGACCAGACCGACACGGACGCGTTCGCCCGGGCACTGCGGCCGCAGACCCGGCTGGTGCTGGTGGAGACGCCGAGCAACCCGCTGCTGGAGCTGACCGACCTGGCCGCCGTGGTGGCGACCGCGCACGCGGCCGGCGCGCTGGTGGTGGTGGACAACACGTTCGCCACCCCGGTCAACCAGCGTCCGCTGGACGCCGGGGCGGACCTGGTGTGGCACAGCGGCACGAAGTTCCTCGGCGGGCACTCGGACGTGTCCGCCGGGGTGGTGGTCGGCGGCGCCGAGCTGATCGAGCGGGTGTGGCGCACGGCGATCGTCACCGGCGCCACGCTCGGCCCGGTCGACGCCTGGCTGTTGTTGCGCGGCCTGCGCACGCTGGCGCTGCGGGTGCAGCGGCACAACGCCAACGCGCTCGCGCTGGCCGGGGCGCTGGAGGCCCACCCGGCGGTGGCCCGGGTCCGTTATCCGGGGCTGCCGTCGCACCCCCAGCACGCGCTGGCCCGCCGGCAGATGACCGGCTTCGGTGGGGTGCTCGGCGTCGAGCTGGCGGCCGGGCGGGCCGGCGCGGCGGCGCTGCTGGCCGGGCTGCGCCTGGGCAAGCGGGCGGCCAGCCTCGGCAGCGTCAGCACGCTGGTGGTGCACCCGCGCTCGATGTGGGCCGGCATCGTGGACGCCGACCAGCTCGCCGCCGCCGGGATCGGCGCGGGCCTGGTCCGCGTCTCCACCGGCATCGAGGACACCGACGACCTGGTGGCCGACTTCCGGACCGCGTTGGAGCGGGTGCCGGCCTGACGGGTCAGGAACCCAGATACCGCAGGATCGCCAGCACCCGTCGGCTGTAGCCGGTGGCGTCGGAGAGGTCGAGCTTGTCGAAGATGGCGTTGACGTGCTTCTCCACCGCGCTCTGCGAGACGTGCAGCCGCTGGGCGACGGCGGCGTTGGTGTGGCCCTGCGCCATGTGGTGCAACACGTCGCGTTCTCGTGGGGTGAGACGGCTGAGCGGATCGGTGCGGCTCGTGCCCGACATGAGCTGCCGCACCACCTCCGGATCGAGCGCGGTGGCGCCGGCGGCGACCCGGTCGAGCGCGTCGAGGAAGTCCTCGACCTGGGCGACGCGGTCCTTCAGCACGTATCCGACGCCCTCGGAGCGGTCGGCGAGCAGCTGCGCGGCGTAGCGCTTCTCGACGTACTGGGACAGGACCAGCACCGCGACGGTGGGGAACTCGCGGCGGATCTCCAGCGCGGCCCGCAGCCCGTCGTCGCTGTTGGTGGGCGGCATCCGCACATCGGTGACCACCACCTCGGGACGGTGCCGCGCGACGGCGGCGACCAGGTGGTCGGCGTCGCCCACCGCGGCCACCACCTCGTGCCCCTCGTCGACCAACAACCGGGTGAGCCCGTCGCGGAGCAGCGTCGAGTCCTCGGCCAGGACTATTCGCACGGGAGCGTCACCCGGATCGTGGTCGGACCGCCCGGCGGGCTGGACACGTCGAGGTTGCCGTCGAGAGCCGCGGCCCGCCGGGCGAGGCCACGCAGCCCGCTGCCGGCGGGATCGGCCCCGCCCCGGCCGTCGTCACGGACCCACATGTCCACTCCTCCGTCCCCGGCCCTGATCTCGATGTCGATCACGGTAGCGCCGGCGTGCTTCGCCGCGTTGGTTATCGCCTCGCAGGCGATGAAGTAGAGCACGGCCTCGACCGGACGCGGCGGACGGTCGGGCAGTGCGTGGCTGATCCGCACCGGGATCGGGGTGCGCCGGGCCACCATGGTCAGCACCTCGTCCAGCGGGCTGTGGTCGAGCGCGGACGGGTAGACCTGCCAGGCCACCTCCCGCAGCTCGTCGAGGGCCCACTGCACGTCGGCGTGCGCCTGGTCCAGCAGGGCCCGCGCCCGGTCCGGGTCGCGGCTGCGCCGCGCGCGACCCAGGAGCATGCCGAGCGCGACGAGACGCTGCTGCACGCCGTCGTGCAGGTCCCGCTCGATCCGGCGGCGCTCCGCGTCGACCGCCGCCATGACGCCGGCCCGGCTCTCGGTCAGCTCGTCGATCCGGCGCCGCAGCGCGTCTTCGCCGTCGGGCTCCAGCATGCGGCGCGCGAGATGCCGGTCCAGCGCGCCGACGCTGGCGACCGCCTGGAGGTTCACCAGGAGCAGGCCCGACCCGATCACGAGTTGCAGCAGCAGATCGGGCACGGCGACGCCGCCGGTCACGACCGCACGGAGGAGAACGGCCGCGAGCACCACGCCCACGGCCAGCACCCCGACGGTGAGCGCACCGAGCAGGCCCGGCACGACCCGTAGCGCGAGGTAGCCGACGGCCCGCCGGCCGGTGGCGCGCAGAGGGGCGGACGCCGGGCGGTTCGCGGCCCAGGCCAGCCGCCGCCGCTCCCACCGGGCGGCCACCGGGGCGTACCGGAGGACGGCGGCGAGGACGCGGCGGCGCAGCACCGGAGCCGGCACGGTGAGCGTCAGCAGCAGGCCGGCCGCGACCAGGGACGCCACCTCGACGACGGCGGAGACGACACCGGCGGCGACGCCGACCACGGGCCGCGCCCACCGGCCGACCCGCACGCCTCCGGTCGGCACCCCCGTCACCACCATCCGTCCCTCCCCGCCGGCCTGCCGGTGCCGCCGCTCAGCGATCCTCCCCCAGGTGACCCCGGCTGCGGTACACGGTGCCGGATCGCACCGGCCGGTGCGGACCGCCACGCGGAGTCGGATCGCCGGCGACCTCCGCGGCGACCGGACGTCGCCGCTGCCGGAGCAGCCCGGCCACCACGAGCGCGCCGAGCACCAGCGCGCAGACGACGATGACGACGTTCTGGAACGCCCCCGCCCATTCCTCGACCACGTGCCAGTTGGCGCCGAGCTGGTAGCCGGCGAGCACGAACACGGTGTTCCAGACGAGGCTGCCGAGCATGGTGTAGAGCAGGAACCTCCCGATCGGCATCCGTTCCACGCCGGCCGGAACGGAGATCAGGCTCCGGAAGATCGGGATCATGCGCCCGAAGAAGACGGTCGCCGTGCCGTGCCGGGCGAACCACGCCTCGGTCCGGTCGAGGTCGCTGAGCTTGACCAGCGGGAGTCGCTGGACGATGGCACGTACCCGGTCCCGGCCGAGCACCACGCCGACCTGGTAGAGGACCACCGCGCCGACGACGGAGCCGAGCGTGGTCCAGGCGATCGCGGCGACCAGGCTCATCCGACCCTGGCTGGCGGCGAAACCGGCCAGCGGCAGGATCACCTCGCTCGGGATCGGCGGGAACAGGTTCTCCAGCGCCACCGCCAGCCCGGCGCCGGGAGCGCCGAGGCGCTCGACCAGGTCGGCCGCGAATCCGGCCAGGCCGCCGGTGTCACCGGGCGTCGGCGCGGCGGCGGGGGTCGTGAGGTGCCATAAATCGATCATGTCCCGACGCTATGGCCGTGGCGGGGCGCGGACCATGAGGGTGAACGCATGCCTGAGCGGGTCGACCGGAGCGCGACCCTGGGGTTTTCCGCACCCCCGGTCAGGGTGCCTCGTCGCCGCGTTTCTCCTCCTGCGCCAGCACCGCGTCGCGGCGCTGCGGGTCGGTGCGCTCGGCCAGTGCGGCGGCGAGGCGCGGGTCGGCGGAGAGCCGCTCCCGGTTGCGGTGCAGGAACGGGTCGAACCCGGCGGTGTACGGGCAGGCGTCGTCGCCGAGCGCCGCTGTCGGCTCGTACCGGCAGCCGCCGCAGTAGTCGCTGATCCGGTCGACGTGCGTGCCGTCGAACGCCCAGGGGTGGGTGTCGATGCGGGCCAGGTCGGCGTACTGGCTCATGCCGATGACGGTGGCGTTCATGACCCAGTCGGCGCCGTCGACGAAGCTGCGCTGGAACCAGTCGGCCAGGTCGGCGGGGCGCCAGCCGCGTTGCAGGCCGTAGTTGCCGAGCACGGTCAGCCGTGCGGTCTGACTCGCCCAGCCGGTGTCGCGGACGCCGCCCAGCACGTCGGCCAGGCAGCGCGCCTCCACCGCGTCGGCGTCGAGGCGGTCGAACCAGTCCGGCAGCGGCCGGGTGGCGGCGAGCCAGCCGACGCCGCGGAAGCGCGGCGCGAAGTACCAGTAGAGCTGCCACAGGAACTCGCGCCACCCGAACAGGCCACGGACGAACCGGTGCACCGCCGCGGGCGGCGCCGTGCCGTCCCGGCCGGCGCGCTCGGCGGCCCGGATCGCCGGCTCCGGGTCGAGCAGCCCGAGGTTGAACGAGGACGACAGCACGCTGGACGCGAGGCGGCCGTCGCCGTCGACGAGCAGGCCGTCGGTGTCGGCGTACCAGGACAGCCGGTGGTCGAGGAAGTGCGTGAGCCGGGCCCGCGCCTCGGCGTGCGTGGCCGGGTGGCGGCGCGGCGCGTCCCGGCCGACGAACCGGATCCCCTCCGCCGCCCACCGGTCCAGGTCGCGGCGGACCTGCGCGTCGATGTCGTCCTCGACGATCGCCGGCGGTGCCGGCACGTCGGTCGGTGGCCGCCGGCGGGGCCGGCGCGCCGGGGCCGGCAGGTCGCGCAGCAGGTCGTGGCGGTCCAGCGCGTACCGGTAGAAGTCGGCCATCCGCAGCTGGCCGCGCCGCCGGTCGGCCCAGGCCGCGAAGTCGGCGCGGTCGGTGACGAATCCGCGCGGCGGCAGCACGGTCAACCCGTCGACGGTACGGGCGAACGCCAGCGCCGCCCGCGACGCCGGGTGCACCACCTCGACCGGCTCGCCCAGCCCGGCGAGCGCCTCGCGGAACGTGTCCGCGCGTACCAGCCGGGCCCGGTCGCCGAGTTCGGCGGCGCGGTGTCGCAGCGCGGACAGGATCAGGTGCGCCTTCTGCCGGTGCAGTCGCCGGTGGGCGAACAGCGACCGGGTCTCCACCAGCAGGACGCGTTGCGCGTCGTCGTCGAGGAAGTGGGGACCCACCTGGTCCGCCAGGAGCCAGCGCCAGCGTGACATGTCCGGGAGATGCCCCTTTCGGACTCGACGAATCGTGCGGACGGAATCGTGGGTCAGTCGCCCCGGACCGGCGGGCGGCGGTGGTCGGTCAACCGCAGGCCGACGCCGCGTACCGCGACGACGGTGACCCCGGTGCCCAACCCGTCGAGCTTGCGGCGCAGCCGCTTGACCAGGGACTGCACGTCGGCCCGGCGCTGCGTCGCCGCGTCGTGCCAGACCGCGCGGTGCAGCTCGGCGTAGCTCCACACCCGCACCGGCTCGGCGGTCAGGCAGGTCAGCAGGTCCCGCTCCAGCCGGGTGAGCGCGACCTCCCGGTCACCCCACCGGGCGGTGGACCGGGCGGCGTCGATCACCAACGCGCGGTCGGGCGAGGGCTCCCGGATGTCGGGCGGGGGCCCCGCCACATCCGAGAGCGCCAACGGGGGACCCCGCCGGACACCCTCACCGGGATTGATCAACTCGCGCAGCTCGTCCAGGTCGGCGACGATGAGCAACGGCGCGACGCCGTCCAGCAGCTCGGTGAGCCGCAACCGTTCCGCCGGTGACGGCGTGACGCCGATGACCAGCGAGAAGGGACGCTCCGCCGGGTCGGTGCCGGCGGTCGTCGCGCTCGTGTCGTCAGTCGTCACCGCACCCCACCGTGACAGTCACTGTCAACCGGTCCGCGATCAGGGGGCCTGTTGGTGACAAGTTGCTCACGTACGGTCATTGATCGTCCTTCGGTGTCGATCATAGTGTCCATTCAGGTGGCCGGCGTAGACCCGCACGGCGCCTAGGGGGCCTGGGGGGTTCGTCTCAAACCGGAGTGACCAGTCGGGAGCGCAGCTCCTGGCCCTTCTGTCATGGCTCGAACATCCGCGGGTCATCGGAGGAGGAGGCAGCACCGATGCTGAGACGTCCACACCGAAGGGGCCTGGCCCGGCGGCTGGTGAGCGCGGGGGCCGCCCTGGTGCTCGCCGCGACCGCACTGGCCGCCACCGGCACCGGAGCACAGGCGCAGGCCGGTACGGGCGCCGGCGCCACGGCCGGCGACAAGATCCGCCCCGAACTCACCCGGCAGCTCCAGGGCAAGAGCGAGGGCGACTTCTGGATCCACTTCTCCGCCCGGGCCGACCTGGGCAAGGCCACCGCGCTCAAGGACTGGAACCAGCGCGGCGCCGCCGTCGCGGCGGCGCTGCGCAAGACCGCCGCCGACAGCCAGGGGAAGATCCGCGCCGAGCTGGACCGCTCCGGCACGAAGTACCAGACGTTCTGGGCGACCAACGCCATCAAGGTCACCGGCGGCTCGCTGACCATGGCGCAGAACTTCGCCGCCCACGCCGAGGTGGACGGCATCTACGCCCCGGTCGAGTACAAGCTGCCCGAGACCACCCCGGGCACCGACGAGAAGGCGCCGAACGCCCTGGAGTGGGGCATCGCCAACATCAACGCCGACGACGTCTGGTCCCAGTACGGCGTCAAGGGCGCCGGCATCACCGTGGCCAGCATCGACAGCGGGGTCCAGTTCGACCACCCGGCGCTGGTCAACTCCTACCGGGGCAACAACGGTGACGGCACCTTCGACCACGACTACAACTGGTTCGACGCGGCCGGCGAGTGCGCCACCGCGCCGTGCGACTCCGACGGCCACGGCACGCACACCATGGGCACCATGGCCGGCGCGGACGGCGCGAACCAGATCGGCGTCGCCCCCGAGGTCAAGTGGATCGCCGCGAACGGCTGCTGCCCGACCGACGCCGCGCTGATCTCCTCCGGGCAGTGGATGCTGGAGCCCACCGACCTCAGCGGCCAGAACCCGGACGCCAGCAAGCGGCCGAACATCATCAACAACTCGTGGGGCACCACGGCGCCGTCCAACGAACCGTTCATGGAGGACGTCACCGACGCGTGGACCGCCTCCGGCATCTTCGGCGTCTGGTCCAACGGCAACAACGGCCCGTCCTGCCAGACCAGCGGCTCGCCGGGCAGCCTGGCCAGCAACTACTCGGCCGGGGCGTACGACATCAACAACAACATCGCCAGCTTCTCGTCCCGGGGCACCGGGCAGAACGGCGAGATCAAGCCGAACATCTCGGCCCCCGGCGTGAACGTCCGCTCCAGCGTGCCGACCAACTCGTACGCCAGCATCAGCGGCACCTCGATGGCGGCGCCGCACCTGGCCGGCGCGATCGCGCTGCTCTGGTCGGCGGCGCCCACCCTGGTCGGTGACGTCGCGGCGACGCGCGCCCTGCTCAACGACACGGCAACCGACAAGGCCGACACCCAGTGCGGCGGCACCGCGGACGACAACAACGTCTACGGCGAGGGTCGGCTGGACGCGCTCGCGCTCATCGCCGCCGCCCCGATCGGGGACAACGGCACGCTGGCCGGCACGGTCACCGACGCGGCCACCGGCGCCGCGATCGCCGGCGCGACGGTCACCCTGACCGGCGCGGCGGACCGCACGCTGACCACGGGCGCCGACGGCACCTACTCCTCGCTGCTGCCGGCCGGCGACTACCAGGTGGTCGTCTCCGCGTTCGGCTACGCGAGCCGCACCCTCTCCGCGACCGTCACCAAGAACACGACCACCACGCTCGACGTGGCGCTGAGCGCGGTGCCGAGCGTCACGATCGGCGGGCAGGTCACCGACGGGTCCGGCCACGGCTGGCCGCTCTACGCGAAGGTGAGCGTCGAGGGCACGCCGATCTCCGACTACACCACGCCCGCCACCGGCCGCTACAGCCTGACGCTGCCGTCCGGGTCGACCTACCGGCTCACCGTCGAGTCGCAGTACGCCGGCTACCTGACCGTCACCAAGGAGGTCACGGTCGGCACCGGCAACCTCACCGCCAACATCGAGGTGCCGGCGGACCCGGAGGCGTGCACCACGGCGCCCGGCTACACCGTCAGCTCCGACGGCGAGTACGAGACGTTCGACGGCACCGGCGTGCCGGACGGCTGGTCCGTGGTGGACAACGCCGGCACCGGCCAGGTCTGGGAGTTCAGCGACAGCGGTGAGCGCGGCAACCTGACCGGCGGCAGCGGCACCTTCGCCATCATCGACAGCGACAACTACGGCAGCGGCGGGCAGCAGGACACCTCACTGGTCAGCCCGGTCGTCGACCTGACCGGGGTGAGCGCACCGGTGATCCGGTTCAACCAGGACTACAACTGGCTGAACAGCGACCGCGCGGACGTGGACCTGAGCCTCGACGGCGGCGCCACCTGGAGCAACGTGCTCCGGCAGGCGGCCGACGTGCGCGGCCCGAAGGTGACCGAGATAGCGATTCCGCAGGCGGCGAACCAGTCGCAGGTGCAGGTGCGCTTCCACTACTACAACGCCAGCTGGGAGTGGTGGTGGGAGGTCGACAACGTCCTGATCGGCAGCAAGCTCGTCTGCAAGCCGGTCGCCGGCGGCCTGGTGCTCGGCCACGTGCGCGACAAGAACGACAACGGCTACGTCAACGGGGCCACCGTGACCAGCAAGGACCGCCCGGCGGAGAAGGCCACCACGGTCGCCACCCCGGACGACACCGAGCTGCCGGACGGCTTCTACTGGATGTTCTCGTCGCTGACCGGCAAGCACCCGTTCACCGCCAGCGCCGGCAACTACGTCAGCCAGACCAAGCAGGTCACGGTCGAGGCGGACTGGGCCACCGCGGCGAACTTCCAGCTCGCCGCCGGCCGGCTGTCGGTGCAGCCGACCTCGCTGACCGGAACGGCCCGGATGCCGAGTGGGAAGGTCAGCAAGACGTTCACCGTGACCAACACCGGCGGGGCGCCGGTCGACGTCGAGTTCGGTGAGCGCGACGGCGGGTTCGTCCTGCAACGGGCCGACGGTTCCCAGCTGTCCGAGCAGGCGCTGCTCGGCTCGACCGGCGCGCCGGCGCAGCGGCTGACCGCCGCGACGTCGTTCGCCGCCCGCTCGTCCGGCAAGTCGTCCACGGGCGTGACCCCGGCGGCCGGCCCGCAGGCGGACCCGTGGACCGCCATCCCGGGTTACCCGGCGAACGTGATGGACAACCGGGTCGTCACCGTCGACGGCAAGGTCTACTCGATCGCCGGCGGCGACGGCACCACCTCCAGCGCGAAGAACTACCGGTACGACCCGGTCGCCCAGACCTGGTCCGCCATCGCCGACCTGCCGGGCGCGCGTAACGCGATGACGGTGGGCGTGATCGACGGCAAGATCATCGCCACCGGCGGCTGGGGCGCCTCGGGCCCGGACGGCACCACCTGGTCGTACGACCCGGCGGCGAACACCTGGACCGCGCGGGCGAGCAACCCGGCGCCCCGGGCGGCGGCGGGTCAGGCGGTCGCGGGCGGCAAGCTGTACGCGATCGGCGGCTGCACCACGGCCAGCTGCCTGCCGATGTCCAACTCGGTGGTCCGCTACGACCCGGGCGCGAACACCTGGGAGACGTTGCCCGCCTACCCGAAGTCGGTGGCGTTCCTGTCCTGCGGCGGGATCGACGGCACCGTCTACTGCACCGGCGGCAACGACGGGACGGTGTCGCAGAAGGCCGGGTACGCGTTCGACCCAGGCGCCAACGCCTGGACCCCCATCCCGGACGCGCCGGCCGACAGCTGGGCCGCCGCGTACGCGGTGGCGAACGGCAAGCTCCTGGTCGTCGGCGGGTCGCAGGGCGGGGCCATCACCAACGCCGGCTTCGCGTTCGACCCGGCAACCGACTCGTGGGCCAACCTGCCCAACGCCAACGCGCCCCGCTACCGGGGTGGCGCGGCCTGCGGGTTCTACAAGGTCGGCGGCTCGTCGGGCGGCTTCACGGCCACCAAGGACAGCGAGGTCCTGCCCGGCTTCTCGGAGTGCGCCGAGGGTGCGGCCGACGTCAGCTGGCTGACCGTCGACAAGTCGAAGGTCACCCTGGCGCCCGGTGAGAAGGTCACCGTCACGGTCGGCATGACCGCGAACGTCGACCAGCCGGGCACCTACTCGGCGTCCGTGGTGATCAAGGAGAACACGCCGTACACGGTGCCGCCGGTGGCGGTCACCATGATCGCGCAGCCGCCGACCACCTGGGGCAAGCTGTCCGGGACGGTCTCCGGCAGGAGCTGCCAGGGCGCCACGGCGCCGCTGCCGGGCGCGACCGTCCAGGTCGACTCCTGGGCGAACTCCTACACCTTCACGACCGACGCCGACGGCCGGTACGCCTACTGGATGGACCGGCGCAACAACCCGCTCACGCTGATCGTCGCCAAGGACGGCTGGAAGCCCCAGACGCGCCAGACGAAGATCAGCTCCGCCACGCCCACCGTGGAGGACTTCACCCTCTCCCCCACCCGCTGCTGACCCGAGCGGCAACCCGATCGGCCCGCCCGGTGCCCCGCACCGGGCGGGCCGATCCACATCCACCCACCCCCGTTCACCCCTCGCCGCACCTCGCCCTTCACCCGCGCCCCGACCGGCGACCCGGCGATCATGGAGTTGTGGCACCTAAAAAAGGCGCGCAAATCCGGGCGAATCAGGTGCCACAAGTCCAAGATCGACGGAACGAGCCGGCGCGACACGGCACGCGGGCGCCCGGCGGGCGGTGCACGGGGGCGCCGCGCCAGGGGTCAGGACGGGGTGAGGCGGAAGCCGACACCCCGGACGGCGTGGATCGTCGCGGGGGCGCCCAGGCGGCCGAGCTTGTGCCGGATGCGGCGGACCACGGAGTGCATGTCGGAGCCCCGGCCGAGGTGGTCGTTGCCCCACACCGCCCGGTGCAGCCGGGCGTACGTCCAGACCTGGCCGGGGGTCCCGGCGAGACAGACGAACAGGTCGTGCTCCAGCGGCGTCAGCCCGACCTCCCGCTCCCGCCAGCGCAACACCCGCCGGTCGGAGTCGACGGCCAGTTCCAGCCCCGGCGTCGCTGCGGCGGGCTCGGCGTCCCCGGCCGGGGCGAGCGACGCCGGCGGCCGGCGGACCAGATCGAGGAATCGGCGCGCCTGGTTGGCGCTGGAGACGATCAGGAACGATTCGGTGCCGCCGAGCAGTTGGGCGAGCTGCCGGCGCTCGGCCGACGAGGACGCGATGCCGATGACCAAGGACGGTATCCCTGTCATCCGTTCCCACCTTTCCGGCAGGCCGTGGCGCAGCGCCGAGCAATTACCCGCGCCCATTCCGGCGCCGGCGATCGGGCCGTTCACCGGGCGCGGCGGCTGCGGGGGCGCCGGGCGCGGCGAACGACGTGAGGCGTGCTGGAGCTGCGGTTTCGTGAGGCTTCGGGGTGAGCTACCGGGGATCATATAGCCGTGCACCGATGATTGGTATAGCAGTTAACGTCGATGTAACTGCGGTCGGCAAGATGACCGGGAGAAATTGCGTCACCCGCCTGCCGGGGAGCCGACGGGGCGGGTACCGATGAGAACCGGGCCGCCCCCCGGTCCAATCCGCGTGACCACGCTCCTGCTCGTCCTGGCCGGCGGCACGCTGACCCGCGCGGACGTGGCCGTCCGTTGTGCCGAGCTGGCCGAGGCGCTGCGGGGCCGGGGCGGCGGCGTGGTGGTCTGCGACGTCTCCGGCGTGACCCGGCCGGACCTGGTCACGGTCGAGGCGTTGGCGCGGCTGGGCCTGACCGCCCGCCGGTTCGGGTGGCGGCTGGAGGTCCGGGGCGCGAACGTCGACCTATGCGACCTGGCCGGCCTGCTCGGGCTGGCCGGCGCCCTCCTCGAGCCGGGCCGGCAGGCCGAAGAGCGGGAACAGGCGGTCGGTGTCGAGGAAGTGGTTGAGCGACGTGATCCGGCCGCCGGAGAGCCCCAACACGATCAGCGACCAGGGCACGTGCCCTGAGTCGGGGTCGCGCCGGTACTGCCCGAACGCCGGCATGCCGTTGGCCGCCACCGGCACCAGGCGGGAGCCGCGGCAACCGCTGCCCGTACCGGTCATCCAGGCCGTGATGTCGTCGGGACCGCGCAGCCACAGCGGCACCGGCGGCATCGACAGGGTCGCGTCCTCGTGCAGCAGCGCGGTGAGCGCCGTCAGGTCGTACGCCTCGAACGCACGCACGTAGCGGGCCAGCAGCGCCTGCTGCTCCTCGTCGAGGGGGCGGCGCGCCTCGGCGCCGGTGTCGGCGGACGCGATGGTGGCCCGGGCCCGCTGCAGGGCGCTGTTGACGCTCGCCACCGAGGTGTCGAGCAGCTCCGCGACCTCCTGGGCCGACCAGGCCAGCACCTCGCGCAGGATGAGCACGGCGCGCTGCTTCGGCGGCAGGTGCTGCAACGCCGCGACGAACGCCAGGCGGACCGACTCCCGCCCGGCGACCACCTCGGCCGGGTCGCCGGCGGAGGGCAGGACCCGGTCGTCCGGCACCGGGCCGAGCCAGATCTGCTCCGGTCGTGGCTCGCCGGGGTGGGTCGCCGTGCCGCTGCCGGCAGGGCCGAGGTCCATCGGCCGGACCCGGCGCTGCGCGCTGGCGGTCATGTTCAGGCAGACGTTCGTCGCGATCCGGTACAGCCAGGTCCGCAGCGCGGACCGCCCCTCGAACCGGTCGAAGTTGCGCCAGGCCCGGACAAAGGTGTCCTGCACCGCGTCCTCGGCCTCGAAGGCCGAGCCCAGCATCCGGTAGCAGTAGCCGGTCAGCTCCGGCCGGTACGCCTCGAGTTGCGTCTCGACAGGGACGCTCGCCACGTCGCTCACCCCGCCGAAACTAGCCCACATGCTGCGCGAACGCGAACACCCGAAGATCCGGGGCGTGGGCACCGATGAGTCCGCCCGTCCCGGCCGGTCCACAGTTCGTCAGCACGGAACACACGAGGAGCGCGAGATGAGCACGACGCAGCACAGCGCCGAGACCACCGCCCCGGGGCGGTACGCCGACGTCAACGGCGTCCACCTCTACTACGAGACGCACGGGTCGGGCCGCCCGATGATCCTCCTGCACGGCGGCCTGATGTCGGGCGAGCTGTTCGCGCCGATCCTGCCCACGTTGACCGCCACGCACCAGGTGATCCTGGTCGACCTGCAGGGCCACGGCCGCACCGCCGACGTCGACCGGCCGCTCGACATGGCGCTGATGGCCGACGACATCGCCGCGCTCATCGACCACCTCGGGCTGGACCGGCCCGACCTGGTCGGCTTCTCCCTCGGCGGCGGCGTCGCCATGCACGTGGCCTTCCGGCACCCGGAGAAGGTGGGCCGGCTGGTCTCCGCGTCGGCGCACATCCGGCGTGACGCCGTCCACCCGGAGCTGCTGGTGCAGCAGGGTCAGGTCACCGGCGCGGCGGCCGAGTTCATGAAGGACACCCCGATGTACGAGCTGTACCAGCGGGTCGCGCCGCGCCCGGAGGACTTCCCCCGGCTGCTCGACAAGATCGGCGAGGCGATGGCGCAGGACTTCGACCTCACCGAGCAGGTACGCGGCCTCCGGGTGCCGACGCTGATCGTCGCCGCCGACGCCGACATGGCCCCGCCGAGCCACTACGTCGAGGTGTTCAAGCTGCTCGACGGCGGCCTGCGGGACGGCGGCTGGACCGGCGAGGGCCGCCCGGCGGGCGGGCACGCGCTGGCGATCCTGCCCGGCCTGACCCACTACGACATCGACCAGTCTCCGCTGTTCGCCGCCGTCACCCTGGCCTTCCTCGACCAGCCCCGCTGACCGTGAGCACCCCGGGTTGCCACGGGTCGGCCGCGCCGCCGTCGTGCCCTTCCGACCGCTCCGTCGATCATGGAGTTGTGGCACCGCGCGAAGACCGCGAAGAGGGCATCCGAGACACCGCAAGTCCAAGATCGACGGGTTCGGGCGCGAGGACCGGGGGCGGTCGGCACTAGTATGCGAGCGTGGCTCGGGTTCGGAGTCCGTACGCGTTGGTGGCCGCCGCTGTGGCGGTGCTGCTCGGCGCGGGCGTGGCCTGGGGTGTCGACGACGCGTTGGGGCTGAGCCACACCCCCGCCGACGTGCCACGGGAGACGGTCGTGGCAGCGCCGCTTCGACCGGCCGCGCCGGTGCCGCCGCTGTCCTCGATCGTGGTGCCCGATCACGTCCGCGCGCACAAGGCCGCCGCAGCGGTGGCGGACGCGCTGTCCGCACGGGGCCGTCCCCGCCCCACCGTCACCTGGACCGCACCGGAGAGGGTCGTGCCACCCGCGCCGACCACCGGACCGAGTACCCGCCCGGATCCGGCGAGCACGCCGCCCGCGCCGACCACCGGCCCAGGCGCGGGGAACACGTCGGCGGTGACCACACTCCGGGCGGAGCTGCGTGCCGGCGACGCGCCGGAGTCGTACCGGATCGGTGTGCGGCGCGCGGAGTTGACGGTCACCGGCGACCTCGCGGGTGTCACGGCCGGGCTCTACCGGCTGGCCGACCGGATCCGCTCCGGCGCTGACGTGCTGCCGGCGGCGGAGACGGGCCGCCCGGTCGCGCCCCGCCTGGGGCTGCGGTTGACCGACGCCGGGTCGGTCGGCCGCGAACCGGATCCGGCGGCGTTCGCGGCCGGTGACGACTACAGCCTGAACACCGACGTGGTCGCTCCGGCACTGCTGCCCCGGGCCCCCTGGGTGGACGCCGCCGCGGTGGCCCGGATCGACGCGCAGTTCCGGCAGTTCGTCGACCACGCCGTCGCGCAGGGCTACAACGGCGTCGTGGTGCCGGGCTTCCTGGAGTACGTCACGTTCGCCGGCGTCGGCGACGGGCACGCCGTCTATCCGGCCGGGGACCCGCACGTCGACCGGGCGCGGGCCATGGTCGCGGCGTTCGGCCCGGTCTTCCGGTACGCCGACGAGATGGGGCTGCGGGTCTTCCTGCTCACCGACATGCTCGCGGTCTCGCCGCCGTTGGCGGCGTACCTGAGCAGGACGGTGGGCGGGCTGGACACCACCGACTCCCGCCTCTGGGACGTCTACCGGGCCGGGCTGACCGAACTGTTCGGCAGCATGCCGTTCGTCGCCGGCCTGATGGTCCGCATCGGCGAGGGCGGCGAGGTGTACGCCGGCAGCGGCTGGGACTACACGTCGAAGCTCGCGGTCACCACGCCCGCCGGCGTCCGCGCCATGCTGCGGGCGCTGCTCGACACGGCGGGACCGGCCGGCAAGGAGATCATCTTCCGGACCTGGACGGTCGGCGTCGGCGCGGTCGGCGACCTGCACACCAACCCCGACGCGTACGCCGAGGTGCTGGGCCGGTTCGACGACCCGCACCTGATCGTGTCCACCAAGTACACGCTCGGGGACTTCTACAGCCACCTGCCGTTGAACACCACGCTGCTCGGCGGCACGCACCGGCGGATCGTGGAGTTCCAGGCCCGGCGCGAGTTCGAGGGGTTCGGCGCGCTGCCCAACGACCTCGGCCCGCTGCACCGCGACGCGCTGCGCGCGTTCCTCGCCGCGAACCCGCGCGTCGAGGGCGTGTGGAACTGGACCCAGGACGGCGGTCCGCTGCGCGCCGGGCCGATGTCGCTCTACCTGCGCACCGGCTTCTGGCAGCTCTACGACCTGAACACGGACGCGGTGGCGCGGCTGGCCTGGGACCCGGACACCGACCCGGCCCAGGTGACCGCGGAGTGGGCGTACCGGACGTTCTCCGCCGACCCGGTCACCGTGGCCGCGATCGGGCAGGCGATGGCGCTGTCCCGGGCGGCGGTGACCACGGGCCTCTACGTCGGCCCGTACGCGGACACGTCGGTGCGGGCCCTCGGGCTGGAACCGCCGCCGATGATGTGGATCTTCGAGTGGGACATCCCGACCGGTGACTCCGCCGCCCTGGACAGCATCTACGCGGTCGCCCGCGACCGGGTCGACGCGGCGGTCGCCGAGGGCGACGAGGCCGTCGCCACGGCCCGGCGGATGCGCGAGCTGGTGGCCGCCACCGACCCGGCCACGTGGCGGGACGCCGGCCTGCGGCAGCGGTTCGTCGACACACTCGACTACCAGGTGGACCTGTTCGTCACGCTCGGCGCGTACCGGGCCATGGTGCTGCGGCACGCGCAGTGGCTGGACACCGGCGCCGACGCCGCGTACGCGCGCTGGCGGTCGGCCGCCGACGCGTACCGGGAGGCGCGGGACCACCACCGGCAGCGCTACGGCGGGGACCTCGACCTGCCGGCGTACCGCTTCACCGCGGCCGACCTCGGCGCGCAGCGGGCGGACCGCGACCCGGCGATGGCCTGGGTGGCGCGGGCGCTGCTGGTCCTGGTCGCGGTCGTGGTGGGGTGGGGCCTGCGGGGGCGCGGGCCGGGCGGCGCGGCGGCCCGGGCCCTGCTGCTCGGCGCGCTGCGGCCGTGGCGGCTGGCCGCGTTCCCGGCGCCGGCGTCCCGGCTGGACCGGGTGCTGGTCTGGCTTGTGCCGGCAGTGGTGCTGGTGGGGAGCCGGCTGGCGTTCACCTGGTTCGCCGCGCCCGCGCACCTGCTGGTCACGCTCGGCGGGTGGGCGCTGTTCGCGCTGGTCGTCCGGCTGGCGGTGGGCCGGCGGGATCCGTTCGCCCTGTGGGCGGTCCTCGGCGGGGTGGCGGTGCTGCGCAGCGCCCTGCTGCTGGCGGTGCTGGCCGGGCGCGGGCCGGGCCGCTACTGGTTCGTGTTCTGGACCGCGCCGGCCCGCCGGGCGGTCTACCTGACCGTGGCGGTGGCGGCGTTCTGCTGGCTGTTCGTGGCGACCGCCGTGGTGCTGCGCGACCGCTACGGGCTGGCCCGCCGCCGCGCCGTGGGGCGGACGCTCACCGCCGCCGGGGTGCCGCTGGCGGTGCTCGCCGGGCTGGTCGCGTCGGTCGGCGCGGAACGGGCGCTGACCGTGTGGAACGACCAGATGGCGCTGCTGCCGTGGGGGTTGTCCCGGATCCTCGGCATCACCGTCTACCTGGGCGTCCCGGTGGAGCTGCCCGAGTACGCGGCCGGCGCGGGGGTGGTCCTGGCCGTGGCCGGGCTGCTGCTGTCGGTCGGTCGTCAGGTGAGCGGGGACGGCGACTCCGCGCCGGGCAGCAGCAGCCGGGGCGTGCCGGAGCCGTCGGCCGGCACCGACCAGACGTCCGGGCTGCCGTCGTCCCGGCGCAGCGTGTAGGCCAGCGTCGCGCCGTCCAGCCAGGCGGCCTGGTCGTCCACGCTCGCCCGCTCGGCGGTGGCGGTCACCCGCATGGTGCGCAGGTCGAGCACGGACAGCCGCCAGCCCTTCGCCGGGTCGGCGTCGACCGCCTCCTTGAACGCGATCCGGGTGCCGTCCGGCGACAGGGACGGGCACTCGACGTTCTCCCGTACCGTCGTCACGGTCCGGGCGGCGGCGTCGCCCCGGACCAGCCAACGCTTCCCGGCGGTGGACATGGTGGCGTAGAACGCGTTGTCGTCGCCCGCGAACGTGACGCCCCAGAAGTTGACGTCGGCGCTGCGGTAGGGCCGGCCGTCGCGCCGGATCGTGAAGTCCTCCAGCGTGGTGACCGTCGCGCCGGTGCGGGTGTCGAGGAAGCCGGTGCGGGTGAAGAAGCCGCTGCTGGTGTAGGAGTCCCCGCCGACGAACGTGGTCCAGGAGACCATCCGGCCCGAGGCCGACACCCGGGCCCGGTTGGGCAGCCCCGGCACGTCCAACCGTCGGGTCGGGCGCAGCGCCGCGTCGAGCACCACCACCTGGTACGACCACGGACTGCTCGGGGCCAGGCAGACGCCGGTGCCGGCGGCCGCGTACACCCGCAGGCACTCCGTGTCGGAGACGGCGCGCGGGCCGGCGGGGTCGGCCAGCGCGGCGGTGGAGACGTGCCGGTCGGTGACGGCGAGCAGCCGGGGTCCGGGGCGCAGCGTGACCGCGCGGTCGGCGGCCGACGCGGGCGCCGGGGCGGGACGCGCCGACACGACGGCGTAGCCGGCGGCCGACGCCCCCAGGACGACCACCGAGGCGGCCAGCGTGGCGAGCTTCGCGCGCATCGACGTCATCGGGGCGACCTCCCGGGCAGCGGGGCGAGCAGGAACACGCTGACCAGCAGCGCGACGACGACGGCCAGGGCCGCGACGCCGCTGGCCGCGCGCGGGCCCCAGACCTGCCAGGCGAGGCCGAACAGGACCGAGGAGACCAGATACGCCAGCGCCTGACCGGTCTGCACGAGCGCGATGCCGGTGGTGCGGACCCGGGCCGGCAGCACCGGGCCGGCGAGCGCGATCAGCACACCGTCGGTGGCGGCGTAGAACAGGCCGTAGAGCGCGAGCGTGAGCACGAGCAGCGGCCAGCCGTGCACCGGGCCGGCGAGCAGCAGGTAGGTCCCGCCGAGCGCGACGTAGCCGCCGACCACCACCGGCAGCCGGCCGATCCGGTCGGCCAGCGCGCCGAGCGGGCCGGCGAGGAGCAGGTAGGCCAGGCTGGTGCCGACCGCGAGCAGCGGGAACCAGCGCAGGTCGACGTCCGCACGCCGTTGCAGCAGCAGGTAGACGAAGCCGTCGCCGATGGTGGCGAGGCCGAGCAGCGCGGCGGCCAGGACCAGGCGACGGACCGGACGGTCGCGCAGCAGGCCGGCCGCCTCGCGTACGGTGACCCGCCGCTCGTCCGTACCGCCGGCGGGCCCGACCGGCGCCGGCCGTTCCCGCACGAAGAGCACGAGCACGACGACGGCCAGGGCGGCGACGCAGAAGCTGGTCACGAAGACCGCGTCGTAGTTCGGCCCGACGGCGACCAGGACCGCGAACGCGACCAGCGGGCCGAGGAACGCGCCGACGCCGTCCATCGCCCGGTGCACGCCGAACGCCCGGCCCAGCGCGTCGGGCGGGGTGGCCAGCGTGATCAACGCGTCGCGGGGCGCGGTGCGGATGCCCTTGCCGAGCCGGTCCACCGCGATCACCGCGCCGATCGCCGGCACCGACCGGCCGGCGAGCAGCAACCCGAGCTTGGCCACGGCGGAGAGCGCGTACCCGGCGCCGGCGACGAGCTTGCGGCGCCGGAAGCGGTCGGCCACGAAGCCGCCGACCACCCGCAGCACGGCGGTGGCGCCGGTGTACACGCCGTCGAGCACGCCGAACGCCAGCGGGCTGAGGTTGAGCCCCAGCACCAGGTACAGCGGCAGCACCGCGGTGACCATCTCGGCGGACACGTCGGTGATCAGGCTGACCGTGCCGAGGGCGAGGACGGTGCCGCCCACTCCGGCGAGGCGGCGGCGCGGCCGGTCCCCGGCGGGCGGGTCGGTCGCCGGCCGGGACACGGTCGACAGGTACACGGGCGGTCCCCTCCGGCTCGACGACGGAACGAGCAGCCATCGTGCGGGCGGGGGCCGGACACCACAACGGACGGTCGGTGCCGGCCAGGCGTGCGGCGGACGAACGATCCGCAAACATCGAGGAGTTTCCCTGCCAGGGGGTGTCGTTCACCCGGCCGTCAACCGCCGGTCCATCGACCTTCCTACATTCCGTGGGCTGTCATCACCCCCATGGAAGGGGCCCTGGATGGGCATTCGACTCCCCCGCCCGCCGGTCACGCTGGGCGCGGCCGTGCTGCTGGTCGCCGCCGGCACCGCCGCCGTGCTCACCGGTCCGGGCGCCGCGTCGGCCGCGAGCGTCACGTTCACCCCGGTCGCCGACACGTACGTGCAGAGCGACGCGGCCGGCACCAACTACGGCACCGCCACGCAGATCGTGGTGGACAACTCCCCGGTCCGCCGGATGTTCCTGCGGTTCACGGTCAGCGGCGTCAGCGGCACGATCACCAACGCCACGCTGCGGCTGCGCACGATCAGCGGCAACGACGGCAGCAACGTCGGCGGCACGGTGCGGGCGATGTCGTCCACCTCCTGGTCGGAGACCGGCACCACCTGGAACAACCAGCCGGCCGTCGACGGCGCGACCATGGGCTCGATCGGGTCGGTCGGCGCCGGCAGCTGGTACGAGGTGGACGTCACCGCGGCGGTCACCGGCAACGGCACGTTCAGCTTCGGCGCCACCTCCACCAGCAGCGACGGCGCCTACTACAGCTCGCGGGAGAGCGGCGGCAACGCCCCGCAGCTGGTGATCACCACCGGCAGCACCCCACCGTCGGGTGACCCGGTGCTGGTCGGCGCCGGCGACATCAGCAACTCCGGATCCGGCGACAGCGCCACCGCGGCACTGCTCGACGGCATCCCCGGCACCGTGTTCACCACCGGTGACAACGTCTACAACAGCGGCACCGCGCCGGAGTTCAGCACCTACTACAACCCCACCTGGGGCCGGCACAAGGCACGTACCCGCCCGTCGCCGGGCAACCACGACTACAACACCTCCGGCGCCAGCGGCTACTACGGCTACTTCGGCAGCCAGGCCGGGCCGAGCGGGCGCGGCTACTACTCGTACGACCTGGGCAACTGGCACGTGGTGTCGCTCAACTCCAACATCAGCATGTCCGCCGGCTCGGCGCAGGAGCAGTGGCTGCGGTCGGACCTGGCCGCCAGCACCAAGCCGTGCACGCTCGCCTACTGGCACCACCCGCTCTACACGTCCAGCTCCAACCACGCGCCGTCGACCGGCACCCGCCCGCTCTACCAGGCGCTCTACGACTACGACGCGGACGTCGTGGTGTGGGGACACAACCACGTGTACGAGCGGTTCGCGCCGATGAACGCCAACGGGGGCCTGGACACCGCCCGCGGCCTGCGCAGCTTCGTCGCCGGGATGGGCGGGGCCGGCCACTACGGCTTCGGCACCATCCAGCCCAACAGCGAGGCCCGCAACAGCAGCGCGTACGGGGTCCTGAAGTTCACCCTGCACGCCGGCACGTACGACTGGCAGTTCGTGCCGGTGGCCGGTCAGACGTACCGCGACAGCGGCACCGGCAGCTGCCACTGACCAGGCCCGCCGCCCGGCCGGGCTCCCGGCCGGGCGGTGTGCCACCTCCCGTCCCGGGGTACCGCAGAGTCAGGAGCACCGGTGAGGAGGACGAGATGACCGACCCCAGGTACGCACCGATCGGGCTGGCCGCCGCCGGGCGGCTGGTGCCCGACGACGGCGAGACCGGCGGTGGCGAGGTCGTCGGCGCGGACGACGCGGCGGCCGACGCCGCCCGGGCCGGCGCCGACGTGGACCTGTCCGCGGCCACCCGGGACAGCGACGGCACCCCGGTCGGGGCCGCCGACGCCGAGGCCGACCGCGAGCGGGCCGCCGACGCGTGACCGACCCCTGGGCCCCGCCACCGGTCGACGGTGGCGGGGCCTTTCACCTGTCGATCGGCAGTTCCACCTCGGGCAGGTGGCCCAGCGCCCGCACGGCGGTCACCGCGGCGTAGCCGTCGGCCAGCCACGCCAGGTCGGTGCCGGGGACGGCCCGCACCGCGTTCTCCTCCACCGCCGTCCGCACGAAGCCCTCGCCACGCTCGGCGACGGACACCTGCACCTGGCCAAACGGGGCCAGGGTCGCCTGCCGCAGCCCGGCCACCTGGTCGGCCGGGAGGTCGGGCACGTTCAGGTTGAGCACCGTGCCGGGGTCGGCGTCGAGCAGCCAGGGCAGCAGCGTGGCGGCCAGCTCGGCGGCGGTGGACCAGTGCCGGGACTCGTCGTCCACGGTGTCGAGCACCGCGATCGCCGCGCCGCCGCTGCCGGCGCTCGCCGCCGCCGGGGTGAGCACGTCCAGCGAGACGGCCAACGCCCGGATGCCGCTGTTGCCGGCGGTCAGCGCCGCGCCGACGGTGCCCGAGTGCAGGATCGCGTGGCCCGCGTTGGCGCCCCGGTTGATGCCGGACAGCAGCACGTCCGGGGCCGGCCCGAACACGCCGAGCCCGGCCAGCACCGCGATGTACGCCGGCGACGCGGCCACCGCGTACGCCGGCACGTCGGGCAGCCCGTCCAGCTCCGTGCCGGTGAAGACCAGCCGCCCGTCGTCGGTGACCGCGGACAGCGCCGCGCTCATCCCGCTCGCCTCGGCCTGCGGCGCGGCGACCACCACGTCGAGCCCGCGCTCGTGGGCGGCCCGGGCCAGTTCCCGGATGCCCGGGGCGTGCACGCCGTCGTCGTTGGTCACCAGCACCCGCGCCGGCCGGTCAGCGGTCATCGTCGCCGCCCTCCAGCGGGGTCAGCCGGACCCGGCCGGCGAGTTCCCGCACCGCCTCGGCCCGGCCGGTGCCCAGTCCGTGGCGGGTCACGTTGAGCGCACCGGCGGCGGCGGCGACGGGCAGCGCCGCCCGCATGTCACCGCCCCGGGCCAGCACCGCGGCCACGCCCGCGGTCATCGAGTCGCCGGCGCCCCGGTGGTCGGCCAGCTCCAGCGGCGGCGCGTGCACCAGCAGCGCCTCACCGTCGTCGAGCAGCGCCAACGCCGGTTCCCCGGCCCGACTGATCAGGACGAACTTCGCGCCCCGCTCCTGGCACCGGCGGCCGGCGGCGCGCAGCGCCTCGACACTGTCGTCGGTGGCCAGCCCGTCGTCGAGAAGTTCCTCGTGGCTGACCTTGAGCACGGTCACGCCGCCGTCGAGCACCGCCTCCAGGTACGGGCCGGACAGGTCCGCCACCACGGTCCCACCGTTGGCGGTCAGGTCGGCGGCCAGCCGGCGGTAGATGTCCGGGTCCACCACCTGCGGGTCGGCGGGGCCGCTGAGCACGCTGACCGGTGCGCGCAGCCCTTCGGTCAGCGTCACGGTGTACAACTCGTCGATGTCGTGGCGCACCATCGGCGCGCCCGGGTGCTCGGCGATCTCGGTCCGCTCGCCGTCGCGCCGGTCGTGCACGTACCAGCCGGTGCCCGACTCCCGCCGGACCACGCGGACCGTCACGTCCTCGTCGTCGAGCAGTTTGCGGACCGCGTCGCCGACCTCGCCGCCGAGACCGACGCACATCGTCACCGGCACCCCGAGCGCCGCGATCATCCGGGTCTGCCACACCCCCTGCCCACCCGGGTGCAGATGCAGCTCGGTCGCGCCGGCCTGCTGCTCGATGGTCACGGTCAACAGCGGGGCCGGGGCGAACACCATCACCTTCTGGTCCATCAGCCTGTGATGCCCGCCGACCGGCCCCGGTAACCCCCCAGGTCAGCGCGGACGCGCGGCGGAACGGCGGCGCCGCAGGTACGGCAGCGCGAACAGGTAGAGGCCGCTGACCAGAAGCAGGGCGAGCGGGAGCAGCGGCACGTAGGAGACCCACACGATCGGGTCCTTCCGGGCCAGCGCGACGAAGGTGATCACGACGGTTACGGTGAAGGCGACGGAGAACCAGCGGTGCAGCTGACGGATGCGCGTGTCCATGGGTGGTGGCCTCTCGCCGGTGGCCTCCCCGGCGGGACGCCCGTGCCGGAAACGCTAGGCCCGCCCACCCGCCCGAGGCTTCTCGATTCCTGACCGGTCCACGCCGCGCCGCCGCCCGGCCGCACACGCGACGGGTTGCCCGCCAGCCCTACCCTGCCGACAACAGCAGCCGACGCCACGGGGGCAGGCATGCAGATCATCGAACACAGCGTCGTCGGCACCCGGTCCGCCGTGCTTCGTCTGCGCCGTCCCGGCAGCCAGTTGCAGTTCCTGGTGTTCCCGATGCTCCACGTGGCGAGTCCGGGGTTCTACGCGGCGGTGACGCAGCGGCTCCGCGGGTGCGACCTGCTCGTCGTCGAGGGCATCGGCGGCCGGTCGGCTCTCGGCTCGGCGTTGACGCTCACCTACCGGGCCATGCCGGCCAACCGGCGCTCCGGCCTGGTGACCGATCCCATTCAGTATTCGTCTCTCGGCGTCGAGGTGCTCAACCCGGACGTGACCGCGGCGGAGTTCGCCCAGGGCTGGCGGGCGATGCCGCTGCGCTACCGCCTCCAGATGTGGCTGATGATCCCGGTGGTGACCGTGATCCAGTTCTTCGGCGGCACCAGGCGGCTGCTCTCGCCCGAGATCGAGATGAGTGACCTGCCGTCGCCCACCGACGAGCGGTACGCCGACCACGAGTTCACCGAGCACGCCGAGCGCGCGTTCGGCGGCGCACGCGACGAGCGGCTCCTCGCCGCCCTGTCCGAGCTGATCCGTAGCCGGTCGGAGGAACGCATCGACGTGGCGGTCGTCTACGGCGCCGGGCACGTGCCGGCGATCGTGCGCGGGCTCTTCGAGCTGCACGGCTACCGTCCACGCGCCGCGGAATGGCTCACCGTTCTCGAGCGGTGAGCGCCCACCGCACCGGCGTCACCGGCGGACGGCGCGGGCGAGGTTCCCCAGGGCGACGACGGTGGCCGCGCAGGCGGCGACCATCAGCAGGACCGTCGCCGGCTGGACGGTACGCATGTGGTCGGCACCGTTCGACGAGGCGAACCCGTACCACCCGAGCGCGAGCGGGTTGAGCAGCACCGCGGCGAGGGCCGTCCACCCGGCCGCGGGCGGCCGCTCCCCGGCGGTCCGGGCCGGCCGACGGACGGCCCACGTGCCGACGGCGGCGAACGTGACGAGCAGCGTGAGCAGCAGCAGGCCGACCATGGCGGGCAGCAGCTCACGCAACGGCACCAGGTGGTCGAGCAACTCCGCCACGAAGCCGGCGCCGTCGTGGGTGACCAGGCCGATCCGGTAGCTGTAGTTCGAGAGCGCGACGACCGTGTATGCGATGTGGACGGTCGTCAGGGCGGCGATGGCGGCCAGGGCGGCACGGCGGGCGAGCACCGGCCGAGGATAACGTCCGCTCCGTCAACCCACGGTGCCCCTGATTTGGCCAGGCAGTCCTCGACCGGCCGAACGGTCACGGCCACGAACTGGCCCACCGTCCTGGAGCGGTGACCGCCGTCCGACGGCCGGCCGACGCGTGCACATCCCGAATCCGGGTCACCCTTCGTCCTACCCTCGCAGGCATGACGATTCAACGCATGGACAACGTCGGCATCGTCGTGGACGACCTCGACGCCGCGATCGCCTTCTTCACCGCGCTCGGCATGGAACTGGAAGGCCGGATGCCGATCGACGGGAGGTGGGCGGGACGGGTCGTCGGGCTCGACGACATGCGGAGCGAGATCGCGATGATGCGGATCCCGGACGCGCCCGGCAAGCTCGAACTGGTGCGATACCACTCCCCGACGGCGATCATCCCGGAGCCGAGTGTCGCCCCGGCCAACACGCTGGGCCTGCACCGCGTCATGTTCGCCGTCGACGACATCGAGGAAACGCTCGCCCGTCTCCGCCCGCACGGCGCCGAACTCGTCGGCGAGGTGACGCGTTTCGAGGACGTCTTCCTGCTCTGCTACCTGCGCGGGCCGAGCGGCATCATCGTCGGGCTGGCCGAGCAGCTGACCTGATCAACCGACGTCGTCAAGCCGGTTGGCGCCGGGGAGCCGGACGGTCGGCGCTCCCCGGTCCCGTTTCCGCTCCGGCCGACAGGGCCAGGTCCGCCACCTCGGCCGCGCACCCCCAGGAGAGCGTCACCCCCGCCCCGCCGTGCCCGTACGCGTGCACCAGCCGCCCGTCCGCCGGGTCCACCTCGACCCGAGGCCCGCCGTGCCGCGCCGGCCGCAGCCCGATCCGCTCCCCCAGCACCGGCGCGTCGGCCAGCCGGGGCACCAGTGCGACGCAGCGACGCCGGATCGCCACCGCCGCCTCCGGGCCGGGCCGGGTGTGCGCCACCCCGGGTTCGTACGTGCCGCCGAGCACCACGTCGTGGCGGCGCGGATGCACGTAGGTGATGCCGGCCGGGTCGTCCTCGTCGCGGACCGAGACGGTCAGGCCGGGGTTCGCCACCAGCAGGACGTGCCCGCGGACCGGATGGACCGCCGGGTCGTCGGCGAGCCGGCCGGCGGCCAGGCCGGTCGCGTTGACCACCACCGGCGCGATCTCGTACGCCTCCGCGAGCGTGTCCACCGGGCGGCGGACCACCCGCCCGCCACCGTTCTCCACCTGCCGGTACAGCCAGGTCAGGTATCGGTTCATCTCCACCGTCGGGGCGGTGAAACGCAACAGCGTGGTGTACGGGGGCCGGGCCGGCTCGGCCACCAGGTCACCGCAGGCGTCCGCCCACCACGGCGGCCCGTCGTACGGGTGGCGCAGCCACATCCGGGTGGGCCGGTCGACCACCCCCGGCACGCCGTCGACCGCCTGGCGGCGCAACTCGGCGTGGGTGTCCCGGGCCCAGCGCAACACCCGGGGGTCCTCGTCGGTGTGGCTCGGGTACCAGACCGCGGCGGCCACCGCGGACACGATGTCCGCCGGGTCGTGCGCGGTCAGCACGGTGACCCGGGCGCCCCGCCGCTGAAGGGTGAGCGCCGTCGTCATCCCGACGACCCCGCCGCCGACCACCACCACGTCCGCTGCCGTCATCGTCCGCTCCCGTCGCCCGTACCGTCGGTGTTCCGTCGATGGTGACCGCCCGGACGGCGTCCGGTCCAAGACGAATCGGGGAGCCGGCGATAAGCGGCGCTTATGATGGCGGCGTGGCGGAGACCCCGGGCGCCTGGTCGGACCTGCGCCGGCTGCGCTCCTTCGTGGTGCTCGCCGACGAACGGCACTTCACCCGCGCGGCGGCCCGGCTGGGCATCGCCCAGCCCGCGCTCAGCCAGCAGATCCGGGCCCTGGAGCGGCAGCTCGGCGTGCCGCTGGTGCAACGCACCAGCCGGGGCTGCACGCTGACCGAGGTGGGCGCCCGGGTCGCCGACGAGGCCGGCCGGATGCTCGCCGACGTGGACGCCGCCGCCGCCCGCATCCGTGACCTGGTACGCGGCCGGGGCGGGCGGCTGCGGCTGGCGTACACCCGCTCGGCGCGCGGTGGGCGCGTGGACGCGCTGGTCGCCCGCTTCCGGGCCGCCCACCCGGACGTCGAGGTGGTCGCCGAGACGGCCTGGACCGCGCCGAACGTCGCCGGGCTGCTCGCCGGCCGGCTGGACGCGGCGTTCGTCCGTCCCCCGGTGGACGAACCGGCACTGGCCTGCCGCACGGTCGACACCGAGGAACTGGTGCTGGCGCTGCCGGCCGGTCATCCCCTGGCCGCCGGCCGCCGCCGGATCGGCCGCGCCGAGGTGGTCGACCTGCCGGCGGTGATGTGGCCCCGGGAGAACGGGCCGGGCATGTTCGACCGGACCATCGCGCAGGTGTGGCCGCGCGGCGGCTTCCGGCTGGTCCGGCAGGAGCCGGACGACGAGCAGTTGCTGCGCGCGGTGGCGCAGGGCGACGTGGTCGCGGCCGTGCCGGCCGGTCGGGCCCGGGCGTTGCGGCTGCCCGGCGTACGGCTGCGCCGGTTCACCGCCCCGACGCCCACTGTGGACGTCGGTTTGGCCTGGCCGGCGGAGAGCACCAACCCGGCGCTGCACGCGCTCCTGGCCCTGCTCGACTGAGCGCGGGGCCGATCGGCGTGTCCGCCTCGGTTACGCTCGGGACGCTCGGCCTTGGGGAGGGCTCATGACTGCGGATCCTTCGATGAGCGGCGACTTCACCCGCATGCTCGACGCGACGATGGCGGCACTTCGGACGGTCGGCCCGCCGCCCGGCGACGACGCGGACACACCGGCCGTCGGCGAGGCCGCCGACGGCCAGGTCCGCGCGGAGATGGGGCCGGACGGCCGGCTCCGGTCGCTGCACGTCGAGCCGCGGCTGATGCGGCTCGGCTCCGAGGAGTTGACCGCGCACGTCGTCACCGCGGTCAACGCGGCGATCGACGGGTTGCGTACGACGCCGGCACCGCAGGTGGCGGACATGTCGCAGCTGCGCGAGCAGTTGCGGGAGGTGCGGGACACCGCCGTACCCCGGCTCGGGTCGTTCCTCGACGCGCTCACCGAGGCGCAGGAGCGGCTGGCGCGGGGGACACAGCGGTGAGCGGCGACGGGTTCGAGGTGCACCCGCCGCTGATCCGGGCCGCCGGCAAGGGCGTCGCCGACCTCGCCACCCGCTTCTCCGGCGAGCTGGAGGCGTTCGAGGCGCGGATGCGGGGCTACGGCGAGCCGTGGGGCGCCGACGACATCGGCTCGCTCATCGGCATCGCCTACACCGAGGTGGCCAACTACATCGTCGACTGCGTGGGCATGGCGACGGAGGAGTTCACCTCCGCCGGCGCCGACATCACCGGCATGGCCGACGCGTACGAGCGGGTCGACGACGACGGCGCGGGCACCATGCGGTCGCTGGCCGGCGAGTTGGGGTGACCGGTGGGACTGCAACTGCCCGGTGAGCTGATCACCGCGCTCGGCTGGATCGGCTACACCTGGCCGGAGGCCGACGAGGTGAAGCTCTTCGAGATGGGCCAGGCGTGGATCGAGTTCGCCGGCCGGATCGGGGCGGCGGCCGGTGAGGCGGACGCGGCGGCGGCACAGGTGTGGACGCAGAACGTGGGGCCGGCGGTGGCCGCGTTCCAGAAGTGGTGGGGCGGCGAGCAGAACGGGCCGCTGGTGCTGCACGACAGCATGCCGGCGGCCGTGCTGCTCGGCGCCGGGCTGATCATCTGCGCGGCGATCGTGCTGGCGTTGAAGATCGCGGTGATCGTGCAACTGGCGATCCTCGCGTTCGAGGTGGCCCAGGCGATCGCCACCGCCGTGGTCACGTTCGGGGCGTCGCTGGCCGAGATCCCGATCTTCCAGGTGATCACCCGGGAGATCGTCGGCGCGCTGATCGACCAGGTCATCGGCCGGCTGCTCGATGCCTAGCCCGAGACGCGGCCGGGGCGCCGCCGCGAAGCCGGCCGCCGGCCGGATCGTCCGCAAGGCGGTCGAGAAGCTGGAGAAGCCGATCGTCCGGGTCACCGGGCCCAACCGGAGCCTGCCCACCAGGGTGGTCCGGGTCGAGCGCCGGGACTTCCACGCCACCGCCCAGTTCCGGCGCAAGATGGCGGCGCTCAAGAAGCTCAGCGACGAGGGCAAGCTCTACAAGGCCACCAACCCGGTCCAGCGGGACAAGAGCATCACCGACGGCTACAAGGAGCGGATCCGGCAGAAGATCTGGGACAAGTACTGGCCGCACGACAAGGACCTCGCCAACCGGCTCAGCCAACGACTCAGCGACTACCACCCCGACCACGTGTGGGAACTGCAGCTCGGCGGGCCGGACACCGTCGACAACCTCAAGCTGCTGCATGGTAGAACCAACACAGACATCGGCTCCCAGATCTGGGGGCAGATCCAGAATCTGCCGGACGGGACCCCGATCCGAATAGAGGTAGTGGATTGACTCCCGATCTTGCGCAGCTGCTCGACGAACTCCGCGCCGACCTGGCCGAGGAGGAGCCGGCCAGCCTCGCGTACGCGCGGATCGGCGACCCGGCCGACGAGGGTGACGTGCCGGCGGAGCTGCCGACCGGCCTGCGCGAGTTCCTGCTCGTCGCCGACGGCCTGCGGGCCGGCGCGATCGAGCTGGCGTCGACCGGCCGGCTGGCCGCGGTGCAATACTTCCTCGACTACGCGCCCGACTTCTCCCCCATCCCCCAGGACAAGGCCGGCTGGCTGGTCGTCGGCACCCGCAGCGACGAGCCGATCTTCCTGGAACGCGCCACCGGCGCGGTCTGGTACTTCCCCCCGACCGGCACCGAGTGGTTCATGGGCGACGCCTTCGCGGAGCTGGCCCCCGACCTCGACTCGTTCGTGCACTACTACGTCCTCGGCCCCGGCTACGCCGAGCTGGTCACCGACGACGACCAGTGGTATGCGTTCCTGCACCGGCAGGGCCTGCTCGACGAGGCGGACGAGGACGACGAGGCACAGCCGTGACCGTCACCCGCGAGCAGCTCACCGCGCTCTGGGGTGAGCGGGGCGTCGTCTACTTCCCCGACCAGCGCTTCGACGCCGTCCTCGGGCCGCTCGGCCCGGAGGTCTTCCCGCCCGACGGCGCCCTCCCGGTCGAGGTGCCGATCCTGTTCACCGTGGACGTCACGGTCCCCGACGTCGAGCTGTTCTCCACCCTGGCGATCGAGCTGGGCGACCAGGGCCCCCGCCCGTACGTCGTGCTGGGCTGCTCCCCGGAGGATCCCGCGCTGCTGTTCTGCCTGGACGCGGGCACCGGCGAGGTGCTCCTGCTCGACCTGGACACGCCCAACCTGGAGACGGTGAACCACACCTTCGCCGCGTTCGTGGAGTTCCTCTACCGGTTGGGGCAGCTCATCGCGACCGACCCGGGCGGGCGGGAGCGGGCCGCCCGGGCGGCAGCGATCCGGGAGGACCTGCGCACGGTCGACCCGGCGGCGTTCGCCGACCCGGAGTCCTGGTGGAACATGGCCTTCGACGAGCTGGAGTCCACCGCCTGACCGGCGCCGTCACCTCGGCCCCGAACCGATGGTGACCACCCGCGCCCAGTCCGGCGGTGACGTCGGCACCCGGTCGCCGTGTTCGCTCCACCGGGTGCGCCGGGGAAAGAGCCCCACGACCGTCCGGCAGGCAGGCCGCGCGGCGGGCCACGGCGTCTGCCCGTCGGTCAGCACGACGACCACGTCGGGGCGGCGGCCGTCCCGCAGCGCCCGGGCGAAACCGGCACGCAGGTCCGTGCCCCCGCCACCGACCAGCGGGAGGTCCTCGGCCCGGCACAGCGCCAGCACCCGGTCGGCGGCGGCGTCACAGGACAGCACGCTCACCAGGTCACGACGGCCACCGACGGCGCGGGCGATCGCGGTGACCTCCAGCAGCGCGCTGCCCAGCTCGCTGTCGCTGACCGAACCGGAGGTGTCGACGACGACGCAGACGCGTGGCGGTCGTCGGCGCAGCGCCGGCAGGACGACTCCGGGGACGCCGGTGGACCGCCGCGACGGGCGGCCGTAGGTGTAGTCGTCGCCCGCGCCGGAGGCGGAGACCGCCGACCGGACGGCGGCGCCCAGAAGCTCCCGCCAGGGCTGCGGCGGATGGAACACCTCCTCCGCCCACCGTCGCCAGCCCCGGGGCGCGGTCCCGGGGCGGCCGGTGATGCCCTCGGCGACGCGGAACCGCACGGCGTCCCGTTCCTGCTCGGTCAGCCCGTGCGCGCCGTCCGGCCCGAGGTCCCACTCCCGGTCGAGACCGTCGGCGCCGCTGCCGCAGTCCAACCAGGCCAGGTGCTGGGTGAGCGGGCCGAGCCGGAACTGCCGCAGGTACTCCTCCATCAGCTCGCCGTCGGGCAGCCGCAGGCTGCGGGGTTCGACGGCGCCCTCGGGCTTGACCAGCCCGTCGCCGTACGCGTCGTCGTTGATCTCGCAGTCCGCGGCGATGTTGATCCGCAGCCGCTCCGCCGGCCCGGTCAGCCCCTGCTCCCGAACCACCCGGTCGCCTCGACCGTGGTGGTCCCGCAGCAGGTGGGACACCTCGTGCACCCACACGCCGGCGAGGTCCTCGACCGGCGTCCGGTCCACGAACAGCGGTGAGACGTAGCACCGCCAGTGCCGGTCCACGGCCATGGTGGGGACGCGTCGGGACTCGACCACGTGCAGCGCGAACAGCGCCGTCGCGAGGTAGGGGCGGGCCCGTGCGGCGTAGAGGCGCGCGGTGAGCAGCTTGTCCCGGTCGAGGACCGTCGCCGCGGCGGTCATCGGCGGGCTCCGGTGGTCGCCGCGACCCGCTCGGCCGTCTCGTCGGCCCGCCGGGCCAGCGACGCCACGGGCATGACCCGGTCGATCACCGCCGGCACGTCCCATTCCTCGCGGCGCAGCTTGGCCAGCGTGGCCGCCGGGACGACCACCAGGTCCGGCGCGCCGGTCTCCACCGCCCGGCCGAGCACCGTCCAGGCCGCGTCCCAGCGGGACCGGTCCGGGCGTCGGCGGACCGCCTCCACCACCGCGTCCAGCACCGCCTGGCGCAGGTCTCCCCGCTCGGGCAGGACGGCGGCCGCCGGGTCGGCCAGCAGATCCTCGGGGTCGGGCAGGTCCATCCGGTCCAGGCTGGCCAGCAGTTCCAGCCCCGGACCGTCGCCGACGGCACCCCGGACCAGGGTGGACAGCACGTCCCGGGAGGTGCCCGCCGCCTGCGCGAAGGCGATCAGCCGCAGCGCCATCTCCCAACTGCGCGGCGACGGCCACGCGCCGCCGCGACCGGCCTCGCTGGTGGGCAGCCGGTGCACCAGCGTGGGGCGCGCCGACAACAGACCGCACACCGCGCGCCGGGCGTACCCGACGGCGTCGGTCAGCCGCGCCGGGTCGAGCCGGGGCATCGTGGCGCGGGGCCACGTCCCGCCGAGACCCCGGACGACGACCTCGTGGTCGTGGCTCCACTGCAGGTGCACGAAGCGGTTGGCCAGCGGCGGGCTCAGTTCCCAGCCGTCCGCGGCCGCGCTGCGGGGGTTGGCGGCGGCCACGATCCGGACCTCCGGTGGCAGGCGCAGGCTGCCGACGCACCGTTCGAGGACGAGGCGGAGCAGGGCCGCCTGCACCGCCGGCGGGGCGGTGGACAGCTCGTCCAGGAACAGCAGCCCCCGGCCGGCGCGGACCAGGCGGACCGCCCAGTCCGGTGGCGCCATCGGCACGCCCTGGGTCGCCGGGTCGTCGCCGACCACCGGCAGTCCGGCGAAGTCGGACGGCTCGTGCACGCTGGCGATGACGGTCGTCAGGGGCAGATCCAGCGCGGCGGCGAGCTGGGTCAGCGCGGCCGTCTTGCCGATGCCGGGGGCGCCCCAGAGCAGCACCGGCAGGTCGGCCGCCACGGCGAGGGTCAGCGCCTCCAGTTGCGGATCGGGACGCGGCTCGGTGGCGGTGTCACCGAGCAGGGTGAGCAGGTCGGCGGCGACGTCGAGCTGCGTCGACGGCGGGCAGGCGGGCATGGTGGAGCGAGCAGGCATGGTGATCACCGAGGTTGTGCGGGGCCGGGTCGCGGCCGGGGGGTCAGCGGGCGTGGGCGTGGCGGGGACGGGAGCGTCGCGCCGGGGCGGTCCGCCGCCGGTCCCGCGCGGACGGGGGCGGGCAGTGCCCGGCCAGTCCGGCCCGGAACAGCCCGTGCGTGATCCGCCGCAGCGCGGCGGTCTCCAGTTCGGTCCTCAGGTCGCCGGGGCGCAGCAGCGCGTCCGGCCCGAGCAGCGCCTCGACGGTCGCCACCGCGCCGGCCAGGTCGCCGTGGTCCAGGCGCGCCCGGATCTCCGGGAGGGACCCGGGACGGCGGTGCGCCTCGTCGACGGCCCGCAGGCAGGGCAGCGGCGTGCCGGTCAGCGCGGCGAGCAGTTCCTCCCGGCGGATCTCCGCCGGGTCGTGGTCGAGCGGCGTGAGGACCCCGTCGACCAGGGCTATCCGGTGCCGGGCACCTCGGCAGGTCACCAGGCCGGGCGGGTCCGCGGGCGGACCGGCGACCGCGGGGACGGGCCGGCTCTCCGGGGCCAACGCCGACGCGACCAGCGGGTGCAGCCGCTCCGCCTCGATCAGCCCGTGGCGTAGCAGGTCCAGGTCGGGCGACGTCCAGGTCGCCGCGTCGGGCAGCGCCGGCACCTCGGCGACCCGGCCCGGCCGGACCGGTCGGGCGGTCCATCCGCCGGCCCCGTCGGCGGCCAGGAGCAGCCGACGACGCGGTCCGAGCCGCACCGACACCGCCCGACCCGCCGGGTCCTCCGTCCGCAGCAGCCTCGCCGCCTCGTCCGGCCACCGGTGCACCGCGTACCCCCGCGGCGGCACCGTCGGGCCGAACGCCGGCGCCTCGTCGGCCGGCCGGTCGGCGCCGGACCGGGTCCGCAACTCGGGGGCGCGGCGCGCGTCCCACAGGTGGCGGTGCAGGTCCAGCCGGTAGCGGCGGTCGGGGCGGGGGTGCGGGTGGGCGCGGACGTCGTCGCCCGGCCCGCTCCACACCGCCAGGCTGATCCGCTGCCCGGCGTCCGCCCAGGACGGCGGTGTCCGCGCCACCAGGTGTACGGCGCCGGCCCCGCCGGCGGGACCGTACCGCGCCAGCGAGACGGTCAGCCCGGGACGCAACAGCCCGTCCGGGGCGACCCTCGGCAGGTGCCAGCGCAGCAGGTCGGGCGCCAGATGTCGAAGGTCGGAACGGAGCCGGGCGGCCACCTCCCGACCGTGCCGGTCGGTCACCGCGCGCAGGCTCAGGTCGACGTCGACGCGTGCCGCCGCACAGGCGCCGGCCCAGTCACCGACCCGCCGACGCTCGGTCGCGGTCTGGATCATCGACGGCGGGACGGCGTACCCACGCACCCGCAGCCAGAGGGAGAGACGGGATTCCGCGTTCGCGGCCGGGGAGCGCATCAGCACTCACCTTGCGCGAACCGGGCCCCCAATCTGCACGAGAGAGTCATCGCGGTGGAGCGTAACCGCGCGCCCGCGTGACCGCCAGTGCTAATCCGCCTGTCCGACCACCAGGGAGGGCGCCGCCGGCTCGTCGCGGTCCGCACCGCGGAGGCCGACGACGAGCAGCAGGTACGCGGTGAGTTCCACCGCCACGGTCAGCGCCGGCACCGGTTGCGGCATGGCCGACGTGGGCGTGATGGCGTGCCAGGCGAACAGTTCGGTTCCCTCGCCCGGGAAGCCGGACAGCGGCACGGCGCCGATGCTGCTGTCGGTCAACGGCAGCGCGATCACCGCCAGCAGGGCCGCGCCGGCCGCCGCCAGGAGCCGGCCGTGCCCGGCCAGCAGGGCGGCCAGGGTCAGCGCGAGGGTGGCCAGGGCCACCGACGGCACCACCGCGAGGATCACGGCGGACACCGGGTCGGCGCCGTCGGCGTCGCGGGCGTGGGCCGGGTCGCCGGCGGCCAGGTCGCGCCAGATGTCGACGACCCGGACGACCGCGTACCCGACGACCGGTGCCGCCGCCGCGCCGGCCGCGACCACCCAGCGGGGCGGGACCGGGCCGCGCCACCGGAGCAGCAGCACGGCCAGCGCGCCGAGCGTCGCCCAGCAGGCGGTGAGCCCGGCGTCGAGGCCGGCCGTCAGCTCCACCCGGACCTCGTCCGGCCGGAGCACCTGCCAGCCGATGTCGGCCGAGCCCGGTTCCGGCGGCATGGTCCGCAGCGCGTCCGCGGCCAGCAGGGCCAGCGCCGCCGGCGTCACGAGCGCCGTCCGCGTCGCCCACCGACCGGCCGGGGGCCCGCCGACGAGCGCGTACGCGAGGAGCAGCACCAGGGCGAGCACCTCGGCGCCGCGCCAGACCGGCCGGGCCACCAGCACGCCGACGACGTGCAGGGCCACGCACACCACGGCGGCGCTCAGGAGCAGGGGTCCGCGACGCACCCGGCGGATCTTGTCACAGGGGACGGTCGGCCGCTGCCCCCTCGACCCGTCAGCTACCGGCCGGTACCTGGTCCTTGATGTCGTCGTAGCCGACCGCGCCGGGCGCCTCGGCCGGCGCGTAGATCACCCGGATCACGCCGGTCGGGAACACCTCGGTCGCGGTCACCCGCAGGTGGTAGGCGCCGTCGCCGTCGTCGAACAGCCGACGGCCCTTGCGCGCCGCGACCGGGTGGATCAGCAGCCGCAGTTCGTCGACCAGACCGGCGGCGAGCAGCTGCTGCACCACCGAGATCGAGCCGGGGATCAGAATGCCCTTGACGCCGGCGTCGGCCTTCAGCGCGGTCACGGCGTCGACGAGGTCGCCGTCGACCAGCTCCGAGTTGCGCCAGGAGAACTCCAGCGGCTGCCGGGACACGACCACCTTGCGCATGTCGCCGAGCTGCTTGGCGAACGGCGCGTCCTCGCCGCCGGCGGCCTCCCGGTCGGGCCACGCGCCGGCGAAGCTGTCGTAGGTCTCGCGCCCGATGAGCAGCACGTCGGAGGTGTCGTAGTCCTCCGTCACGGCGCGGCCCATGTTGTCGTCGAAGTAGGGGAAGTGCCAGTCGGGGTCGATCTCGGCGACGCCGTCGGCCGAGATGAACAGCGTGGAGATGACCTTGGCCATCGCAGTGCTCCTTTGCGTCGGGGATGTCGACGGGTTGACCGCCGCAGCATGCCAAACTCATCGGCCGCGACGGGGGACGTCGGCGCCGGGCGCCGCCCAAAGCCGTCGCGTCGGGCGAGGGGCCACCGGTACGGTGCCACGACCGACCATGGAAGGGGCACGAGGTGACGGAGACGACGACGCTGTGGCGCCCGACGGGACCGCAGGAGCTCGACCTCGTCCGCGCCTCCGGTTGGCGCGCCTGGCCGCCGCGGCTGCCGGACCAACCGATCTTCTACCCGGTGCTCAACGAGCAGTATGCCGTCATGATCGCCCGGGACTGGAACGTGCCCGCCTCCGGCGTCGGCTACGTCACCCGCTTCCACGTACAGCGCGCCTTCGCCGCCCGCTACCCGGTCCGGCAGGTCGGTGGGCGGGACATCCTGGAGCTCTGGGTGCCGGCCGAGGACCTCGACGAGTTCAACCGGCACATCGTCGGACCCATCGAGGTGATCCACGAGTTCCGGTCGGAGCAGCGGGCGGGCTGACCGGCAGTGGACGGCGGTGCACGGTCGGTCCGGATTGGACACCTGCTGGCCGCACGACCTCAGGCGTCCCGGTCCGCCGCTCGTCGCGGACTGTCGGACCGTTCCGGCATGATCAACGGCCGTGACCGATCACTCGCTTCTGCTTGACCGCCTCACCCGTCGGGTCCGCGCGGACGAGCCCGAGTCGCCGCTGCCCCCGCCGCTCTCCGCCGCCCGGATCGCCGAGGCCGAGCGCAGGCTGGGCTTTCCGCTGCACCCCCTGCTGGCCCTGATCTACCGGGAGTTCGCCAACGGCGGGTTCGGGCCCGACTACCAACTGCTGAGCCTGGTCGACGGCCCGACCGACGAGCAGGCGGTCGACTCCTATCTGGAGGCCCGCGCGGCCGACGGGGGCAGCGACTGGGCCTGGCCCGAGGGGGTCCTGCCGATCCTCGACTGGGGCTGCGGCATGTACGCGTGCGTCGACTGCCGCACCGAGGAGGGCACGGTGCTGCTCTTCGAGCCGAATCCCGGCGATCCGGACCTGGCCTGGTGGGTGGACTCGCCGAGCCTGGCGCAGTGGCTCGACCACTACGTCGAGGACACCGGCTGGTGGGTACGCGCGGAGGACGGCGACGACGTGGGCGAGATGCCGCCGTGGCCGCACGCCCGGGCCCGCGCCGCCGGGTGACGGCACCCGGGTCTGTCGGTGGGGCCTGCCACGATGCCGGCATGGAGCCGACGGAGGTCGTTCAGGAGTTGTGGGACCGGATGCAGGCCCGTGACTGGGTCGGGCTCGGCGAGTTGCTGGCCGACGATCTGGTGGTGGAGTGGCCGGTCAGCGCCGAGCGGATCGTGGGGCGGGACAACTACGTCCGGATCAACGCGGAATATCCGGAGGGCTGGTCGATCCGGGTGCTCCGGATCGTGGCCGACGGGGGCTCGGTGGTCTCCGAGGTCGAGGTCCCGCACGATGCCGTGGGGCTGCACCGCGTGGCGTCGTTCTGGACGGTGCGGGACGGCCGGGTGATCGACGGCCGGGAATACTGGACCTGTCCGGGTTCGGATCCCGCGCCGGCGTGGCGGGCCCGCTGGACACAGCGGGCGGGCAGCTGATCAGGAATCGAGAAGCGGCCGGCCGGCGCCACGCCATACCGTTTCCCTCGGGCGGTCGGCACCACGCGGACCGCGGTTGACGAGGGGGAATCGAGATGTCCGAGGGCTTCAGCGCCGAGGAGCGCGCCGCGATGAAGGAGCGCGCCGCCGAGCTGCGCGCCGAGGGGAAGAAGGGCGCCAAGAAGGCGGACGAGTTGCAGGCGCTGCTCGACCGGATCGCGCAGATGGCGCCGGACGACCGCGAGCTGGCCGAGCGCGTGCACGTGACGATCACCGCCGCCGCCCCGGAGCTGTCGCCGAAGACCTGGTACGGCATGCCCGCGTACGCCAACGCGGCCGGCAAGATCGTCGTCTTCTTCCAGGACTCGGGGAAGTTCAACTACCGCTACTCGACGGTGGGTTTCCAGGACGCGGCCAACCTCGACGAGGGTGACCTCTGGCCGGTGGCGTACGCCCTGACCAGGTGGAGCCCGGAGGTGGAGAAGAAGCTCGCGGAGCTGGTGCGGGCGGCGGTCTCCTGACGCCGCCGCCCCGCTAGGCCGGCGGCGCGCCCAGGGCCAGCGCCGCGGCGTCGCGGGCACAGCCCCAGGACAGCATCACGCCGTTGCCCGCGTGACCGTAGTTGTGCACGACGAGCGCACCGCCGCGCCGCTCGGCCTCCACCCGGGGCGCCGCGCGGCCGGGGCGCAGCCCGACCGTGTGCTCCAGCACCTCGGCGCCGGCCAGGGCGGGCTCGATCGCGGCGCACCGCGCGAGGATGTCGGCCGCCTCGGCCGGGTCGGGGGTGGTGTCGTCGCTGCGCCGCTGCGCGCCGCCGAGCACCACGTGGTCGCCGTGCGGGAAGATCGACGCCCAGGTCGGCGCCATCGGCGCCTCCATGAAGAACCGGTCGAGTCCAGGGTTGCGCACCACGATCCGGGGGCCCCGCACCGGGTGCAGGTCGGGATCGCCGGTCAGGGCCCGCGCCGCCAGCCCGGTGCAGTTGACCACCACCGGGGCCAGGACCGCCGCCTCGTCGAGCGAGCCGACCGGCTCCTCGCGGACCGCACCGCCCGCCTCCCGGAGGCGGCCCAGGAGGTATGCCAGGTAGACCGGCATGTCGACCAGGGGCAGCCGGACGGCGAACGCGGTGCCGAACCCGGCCGGCCGCTCGTCGTCGGCGAGCGGCCGGAAACCCGGCGTCCGCTCGGCGAACGGGGGCGTGGCCCCGGCGGGTCGGGCGGCGAGCGTGCCGTCCCGCACCGCCACGCCCGGCATCGACTCGGTGCACAGCACCCGCAGCGTCTCGTCGGTCCACGCGTGCTGCGGGTCGTCGGGCGGCGACAGGTTCGGCCCGACCATCGCCGAGGCCAGGGCCGAGGTCGTCCGCGCGGGCGGCGCGGCGGTGCGCACGAGGACCCGGGCGCCGCCCTCCGCCAGCCGGATGCCGGTGCTGAGGCCGATCACGCCGGAGCCGAGGACGACGACGTCCGGACGTACGGTCATGGCGGACCTCCATCCACTCGGCGGCACGGGCCGCGACGCCCATTCTGTCCGGTGCGAATCCACCCGTCTGTCCCCCGATCCTCGCGGTGGGCCCTCCTCCGGTCGGGGTCGCCGGTGGCGTCGCGTATCTGCTCCTACGCCGGGTGGCCGGCGCCGGCGCCGCTGGGGCCCGGTCGGTCTCACCGCTGCCAGGAGTCGAGGCTCCGGACGGTGGCGCGGGCGAAGTCGTCGGTGAGGTCGGGGTTGTTGCTGGTGCCCTCCCAGCCCTGGTCGTGCACGACGGACACCGCGTCCGCCACCTTGACCACCGTGATCTGGCTGGTGGCGGTGCCGCCGGTGCGGGTGCCGTCCAGGCCGGTCGCCGGCCGGGTCAGCGTCACCAGCAGGGCGTCGTCGCCCACGCCCGCCATCGGCTCCGACCGGACGGTGACGGTGACCTCCGACTGCGGGAAGCTGCGGCACGACGTCACCGCCGCACGGACGCGGCGGAGATAGTCCGTGGCGCCGGTGTCCTCGAACGCGAAGACGGTCTGGTGGAGCGTGCCGTAGGGAACGTTCTCGGGCCGGTCCGTCGGCTGCTTGTAGATGGCGGTCATGGCGGCGCTCGCGGTGACCGAACGCCCGCCGCTGGCGAACTCCTCGGCGCACAACCGGGGCAGGGCGTCGGTCACCTCCATCGGCTGCGAGGCGCTCTTGCGCAGGTCGCCGGGAAGGTCGACGAAGGCGGACCGGGGAATCGTCACGGGCCCGCGGCCGGATGACGAGGGCGAGGGCGTGCCGGAGGTCGTCGGTGTCGGGGCAGGCGTGGAGGTCGGGCCCTGTCCCGCGTCGCCCCCGCCGTCGGCACACGCGCCGGCCAGCAGCGCGGTGGCGAGCAGCGGCAGACCCAGCAGTCGTCGGTTGCGCCGTCCCGGTTCCGTCACATCGACCTCCGTGTCGCGCCGTCCCCTCGACCTGCCCGATGCCGCTGCGCGCGAAACCGGCACCTGCTGTCCCAACGCGCCGGCGGCACCTGGCGCCACGCCGAACTCGATAGGAAAACATACGCTTGCACAAACGGGCGTTTGTTGTACGGTGACGGCATGCCCTCCCCCGCCACGTCGGATCCGGACCTCGACCACGCCTTCGCCGCCCTCGGCGACCCGGTGCGTCGCGCGCTGGTCACCCGGCTCGCCCGCGGCGAGGCCACCGTGGGCGAGCTGGCCGAGCCGTTCGACCTGACCCCGCAGGCGATCTCGCACCACGTCGGGGTGCTGCGGCGCTGCGGCCTGGTCGAGCAACGACGCGACGGCACCCGGCGGCCGTGTCGGCTCCGGGTCGACCAGCTCGCGCTGCTCGGCACCTGGATCGACGACCAGCGCCGGACGTGGAACGACCGGCTCGACGCCCTCGACGCCCACCTGGGCGGCCGGACGGACCCGCGATGACCGCCCGCGCCGAGCGGCACGGCGACGAGTTGATCGCCCACCGCCGCCTCGCGGCCGGGCCCGACCGGGTCTGGGCGGCCTTCACCTCGCCGGCGAGCATCGCGGCGTTCTGGGGCGGCTCGCACGCCACCGTGCCGCCCGGGTCGGTGACCGTCGACCTGCGTCCCGGCGGGGAGTTCACGCTGGACACCCGCGCGCCGGACGGCCGGACCCGACGACTCCGCTTCGTCTACGTGAGCGTCACCGCGCCGCACGAACTCGTCTTCGACGAGCCGGTCACCGGCCTGCGCACGACCGTCACGCTCCGGCCCGCCGGCGACGGCACGGAGCTCACCGTCCACCAGCGACGGCTACCTCCCGCGCTCCGCACCGACCAGGCGGCCGACGGGCTCGCCGCGATCCTGGACGCCCTCGCCGCCCACCTGCGCGACGACGAGCCATCCGAGAAAGGTGACGAGAATGTCCCGACCGAGCCAGCGTGACCTGGTCGCCGAGTATTTCGCCGGCTTCCGGGCGAGCGACCACCGACGCATCCTCGCGACGCTCACCGAGGACGTGGAGTGGGTCATCCACGGCCACCGCACCACCCGGGGCCGGGCGGAGTTCGACGGTGAGATCGAGAACCCGGCCTTCACCGGCAGCCCACGACTCGACGTCCAGCGGGTGCACGAGGACGGTCCGGTCGTCGTGGCCACCGGCGAGGGTCGGGGGATCAGCGTCGAGCACGGGCCGTTCCGCTTCGCCTTCAACGACCTGTTCACCTTCCGCGACGGCCTCATCGCCCGCGTCGACTCCTACGTGGTCCCGCTGCCCTGACCCGCACCGACCCGGCTGCTCGGGGCCCGCCTCAGTGGCAGACCGTGAGCAGCCTCGCGGCGAGGCAACAGGCAACGGTCAGGGCCAGCAGGACGGCGGCGACGGCCCGCAGCGCCACCTCCCCCGCGCCCCGGTTCCGCCAGGCCACCGGCAACGCCTGCTCCACCAGCACCGCCGCCAGCCAGGCGAGGAGGACCAGCAGGAACGCGAGGTCGTACCGCTCGTCGCCGAAAGCGCTCGCGTTCCCGCTCCCGCCGTAGTTGGGGCAGTCCCGCGCGTCGAGGACCGGGTCGAGGATCACCAGCGCGACCGCGACCGCGATGCCGCCCCCGACCAGCGACCGGAAGCCACCGGCCCACGCCGGCCGCCGGCCGTCACCCCCTCGCCGGGCGCTCCCGACCGCTCGCCCGTGGTCACGACGCCGGTGTCCGCCCGCTCCGGTCGAGATCCGCGCGGGTGAACAACGCGTGCAGCGTGACGCCCTCGGCGGCCAACGCCTCCGCCCCGCCCTCCTGGCGATCGATCACACAGACGGCGGCGTCGACCCGGGCGCCCAGGTCGCGCAGGTCCCGGGTGGAGAGCACGACCTGCCCGCCCGAGGTCACCACGTCCTCCACCACGAGCACGGTCCGGCCGTTCACCGCCGCGCCCTCGGCCAGGCGGGCCGTCCCGTAGGACTTCGCCGTCTTGCGCACGAACGCGCAGGGCAGGCCGGTGTGGCGACCCAGCGCGGTCACCACCGCGATGCCCCCCATCTCCAGGCCGGCCAGCACCTCGGTCCCGTCCGGCACCAGGTCGGCCATCCGCTCCGCGAGCCCGTCCAGCAGCACCGGGTCCGCCTCGAACTGATACTTGTCGAAGTATTCGTGGGCGACCCGGCCGGACCGCAGGGTGAAGTCACCGGTGAGTCGGGCGGTGGCCACGACCTGACGCGCGAGATGGTCACGTTTCACGCCACGGATCCTGGCACGCGACTGTCGTTTCCGTACAAGACAGGGGCGTGCGCGGATTCCTAGCATGGCCGCATGCGTGATCTTGTGTACACCGGTTTCATGTCCCTGGACGGCGTCGTGGACTCCCCCGGCGGCGGGCCGGGCGAGGACCACCGCAGCGGCGGGTGGGTGGTCAAGGACATCGAGTTCTCGCCGGAGGCCTTCTCGCTCAAGGGCGAGGAACTCGCGGACACCACGGCGCTGATGTTCGGCCGGCGCAGCTACGAGGCGTTCGCGCCGACCTGGCGCGACTCGGAGGACCACGCCCCCTACCGGGAGCTGCCGAAGTACGTGGTCTCCACCGGCCTGGCCGAGGACGCCCTGGTCGACGGCTGGGGCCCCACGACGGTCCTGCGCTCGACCGACGACGTCGCCGCGCTGAAGCGGGGCGAGGGCGGCGCCATCTTCATCCACGGCAGCGCGGAACTCGCCCGCCGCCTGTCCGAGGCCGGCCTGATCGACCGCTACCACCTGCTCGTCTTCCCGGTGCTCCTCGGCGCCGGCAAGAGCCTGTTCGGCCAGGCCGACCGGGACAAGCAGCTGCTGCGGCTGCGGGACTCCGCCACCTACCCGAACGGCATCGTCAAGCTGATCTACGACGTCACCCGCTGACCGAGGTCCAGGGCGATCGCGCCACCGTCGCCCGCGCGTAGCTGCCGCGCCGTGCGCCCCACGTAGCGGCGCAGCGCGCGGGCCAGGTGCGGCTCGTCGACGTACGCGAGCCGCACCACCGCCTCGGCGACCGGGATGCCGGCGGCCAGCAGCGCGGCGGCCTCGCGGGCCCGCTCGATCTGCCGGACCGCGCCCTGGGTCAGCCCGGTCGCGGCCCGGAACCGGCGCTCCACGGTACGCGGGGAGGCGTACGGCGGGTCGCCCCGACGCACCTCGGCCACCAGCGGGTCCCGGACCACCGCGCCGGCCCGCACGAGCCGGTCGACCAGGGCTTCCGCGTCGTCCGGGCCGGGCGTCTCCCACCGGGCGCCGTCGAGCCGGAACGTGTGGCGGGTGACGTCGGGCAGCTCGGCGCCGCGGTCCACCAGGGCCGGCGTGGGAACGATCCGCAGCGCCGTGCCCACGGCGAACTCGATGCCGACGAAGGTCGCACCCTCCGGCACCGGCGCCGTGCCGGTGCCGGTCTCCGGACCGGAGACGCTCGCGTACGCCCGCCCGTCGCGCTGCCAGAAGACCAACCCCCAGCACGGGGTCGCCACCGAGGTCATCTCCGCGACCCGGTCGCTCGCGCAGGTCCAGACGGTGTCGACCCACGCGGAGTCGGACGCCCGGGTGGTGAACCGCAGCTCCACGGCAGGAGGATACGGCGGCCGTCGCCGCGTCGTCGCCCTACCGGGCGGCCGGCTCCTGGCCGTTGCGCCGGTCGGTCGCCCCGTCCCGGGAGGGGTAGCCGAGCACCTCGGCGAGGTCACCGGCCGCCCGGAGGTAGGCGGCGTGGATGTCGTCGTCGAAGTGGTTGCGCCAGTCCCCGGCCGCGCCCTTGCGGTAGTGGGAGATGCGCCCGGGGGTCTCCTTGTCCTTCTTCATCTTCGTGAAGCTGTAGCGGGCCAGGAGCGCCTGCAGCTCGGACGGCGGCAGGACGATCCCGCAGTGGCGCATCAGACGGTCGACCTCCTCCGCCTGCCCCTCGCCGGTCAGGTCCTCGTAGCGGAACAGGCGGAACGTCTCGGACGGCGGCGCCACCGCCCAGGACCGCATCTGCCCGAACTGCTTCTTGTCCCGGAGGCGGTCGATGACGTACAGCATCCCCTCCTTCTTCGGCAGTTCCTGAAGGGCCTTGCGGGCCTGCGGGATGTCACCCATCGGGGCGTGCGAGTTCCGCAGCGAGAAGTAGCTCGACACGACCACGTCACGCGGGTCGCGGATCACGAAGAACGCCCGGTACGTGCCGGCCTTCGGGACGGCCTCGAAACGCTTGTGGGAGAGGAAGATGGCCAGGCCCACCCGGCCGGCCGGGACGGGCGCGGTGGCGCCGCCCTTGTAGAAGCGCGGGTCGTAGGGCAGCAGACCGGAGTGCCGGTAGACGGTCGGATCGCTGAACAACGCCTTGATCCACTGACTGCCGGTCTTCCGGACGGTGCAGTGGAAGATGTTGTCGAATTCATTTCGGGCGACCACCGGAACGGAAAGCCGCATGCGCGCGTTGCGCGCGTCCATCTGCGCCCGCCGGGCCGCGACGCGCATGGAATTCGGCGTATTGTGCTTGGCAAATTCGACAGCGCGATTGATCACTTTTCCAAACCCAATCCGCACCCTGCGGCGCAGGGGCAACACGGCGTTTTCCGCGCGCGTCGCGCAGGTGGGATCCGCAGTCCCCGCCTGCTCCGCCTGCGCCCCGACGCGCCGCTAGGAATATCCCCGACCGTCCAATTAATGTCAATCCCGACAACCTGGGAGTCGGCTGAAAATCCGCAATTTCCATAGGAATTGCGGGAGACGACTCCCGGGTCGACGAGTGCGCCGCCCCCTGCGGCACAGCGGCGAGCGAGCCGAAATCGCTGGACGTCCCACGTGGGCCGAGCTGATACTGGCCGGCTGGTCTGCCTGACCGGCGCTCGGGGGCCGGTCGCGCCCACGAGGCGGTCGTGGGAGAGGCGAGGTGACCCGGTGGCAGCCGAGAAGCGCTCGGAGATCGAGATCCTGCGCCGGCTGCACCGCGGGCTCCGCGAGCGTCGGCCACCGCAGGACGTCGTGCTCGACCTCGTGGAACTCGGGGCGGAGCGGTGGTTGAGCGCGGCGGGCGCCCGTGACCTCTACGCGATGATGCGCCACGAGCGGGCCCGACGAGCGGCGGAGCCGTGGACGCGGTGGGAGGGCCCGGTGGGTTCGTCGATGCCGACGACCTGGCGGCACCATCCAGGGCTCGCGCGGGCGTACGCGACGGCCGCCGTCGCCGTCACGACGGTCGCGGTCGACGCGGGACGTCCGGTCCCCCGGGACGCGGACCCGGCCGATCCGGCGTCCCTGCGCGAGTGGCTCGGTGCGGCGCTGGCGCTGCTCGGCCTGCCCGACGACGAGCCGCCGCCGGCCCGTTCGAGAGTCCCACGCCGGCCGGCGGCGGTGACCTGGTCCGGCGGCACGTACCACCGTCGCGGGAAGCCACGGGGCGCACGGGGCGAGCGGGGTGGGCACGTCGACGCGCGGGATCGGATGGATGCCGCCACGCGCCGGGAGCGCCTGCCGGGTGTGTCGGTCCGGGCGTACCGGCGCGCGGTCCGGGTCGTGCTGCACCTGCAACAGCGCACCGACGTCCTGGCCGCCGAACGCGACCGGGAGGCCGCGGTGGCGTTCGGCAAGGCGCGGCTGGCGCACCTGGTGACCGAGGAGGACTTCGTCGCATGTCCGGCCACTGCCGCCTTCACCGCCTACTACGTGGCCCGGTTGGCCATGCGGACGCGGTTCACGTCGGGGCGTCAGACCCGGCCGATGGACACGTTGGCGGAGGAGTTGCTGTCCGGGGCGCTGGCCGCGCCGACGCTGCGGCCCCGGGTGCTGGCCTCGGTGCTCACCCGCTGGCGGGTGCTGGACCTGCTCGACGACGCGCAGTGCGGCGAGCTGATGGGCCGCTACTACGAGCAGCTCGCCGCGTCGGCGCGGTTGCTCCGGGCCGGCTTCGACCCGCACCGGGACCCCACCCACATGATCATGCGAATGGGTGACGACACCTCGACCTGGAACATCGCCTCGCGGGCGTTCAACCAGGCCCGGACCGGTTGGCTGAATCTGACCCGCGCGCTCGGGTACGACGACGTGGTGGAGGCGAGTTGCCCGGGCAAGGTGCCGGCACTCGTGGCGTCGGATGTGGCAGCGTGGCACCGGCTGGACGGGCACGACCAGCACGTGGACGTCAAGGTCTGGGCCGAGCTGCCCTATCCGTGGGATGTCGTGCTGGGTGACGACGAGTGCCCCGCCGAGCTGGTCCGGCAGGCGTGCCGACGGCACGGTATCGACCCGGAGGCGGACGGCTGGACGCAGCCGTACCGGCAGGACCTGGCGGAGCTGCCGGCGCCGGACCTGGTGCACGGGGTGACGGTGTCCTCGCCGTTGCTGGCGGGGGCACTGCGACGGATCGGCGTGTTCTCCGGGCAGGCGCAGTCCGCCGGGACGTCGCCGGGGCGGTGAGGAATGGCCTTGCGGCGGGCGGGCCCGATCGGTGAAGCTGTCCGCGCACGGCGGTAGCTCAGAGAGCCGGAGGAGGCTCCGGCCCGGCAGAGCGGGCGGCTCACCGACCTTCCGCCCCGTCCCCGTTTCGACCACGGGTCGCCGTGCTCGTCGGCCCGGCGCGCGGTCGGTCTCCGCCCGCGCGCCGGCCCCGGGCCTTACGTCGGCGTCCCGTCAGGAGCGGCACCTGGGACGCCGAGCTGCCCGCCACCACCGGGTGACGGGCCGCTCGGACGACGTTCCGGTCAGCAGTTGCGCAGGCAGCGCACGAAGAGGTGCTCGTGACCGTCGCCCGGGTCGACGCCCAGGTCGGTGGCGCTGGACCGGAAGACCACGCGGCTGCCGTTGGCCGAGGCGACCCCGTCGAAGCTCGCGCGGTTGCCGGTCGTGCCGTCGGCGCCGGCGCTGACCGCGGTGGTCCGGCCGGTGCTGAGGTCCCGCACGAACACGTCGTTGGTGTTGCCGTTGACGTCCCGGGCGACCAGGTCCGTGGCCTCGGAGTAGAACGTCACGTACCGGCCGCCGGCGGTGAGCCGACCGGAGTAGCTGAAGCTGTCGCCCGCGCCGGTGCCCCTGCGGTTGGCGGTCACCAGCGTGGTCGTGTCGGCGATCAGGTCGCGGACGTAGACGTCGCCCCGGTCGTTGGTGTCCGCCGCGACGTACGGCGAGGACGACTCCCAGGAGACCCGGGTGCCGTCCCGGTTGATGCTCGGATTCGTCGCGTCCAGGAGGCCGTCGCCCGTGGCCGGTCGGTTCGCCCGGACGGTGGCACCCGAGACGAGGTCGTGCACGAAGACGCCGGTGCTGGTGCCGCCGTCGCCGACCCAGTCACCGGCGCCGCTGAACACGACTCTGGTGCCGCTGCCCGAGATGGCGACCTGGAACGCCGACAGGTCCGTCCCGCCGTCGGCCTGGACGCTGACCCGGGTGGTCCGGCCGGTCCGCGTGTCGTGGACGAACGCCGCCTGACCGTTCAGCGGGGCGCCCGCGTCGTCGACCTCGCCGTACGCCGTCGTGATGAACGCGACCCAGCGACCGTTGTCGGAGATCGTGGCGGCGCTGCTCAGGCCCCGGATCTGCCGGCCGCCCGCGAAGACGCTGGCCCGGGTGGTGACGCCGGTGTCGCGGTCGTGGACGAAGACGTCGCGCTCGTTGTTGGTGTCGCCGGGGACCAGGTTGGACGCGTACGAGGTGAAGGCCACGTACCGGCCGTTGCCGGAGACGGCGGCCGTGTACTCGGCCCAGTCGTCGGCCGGCTGCCCACCCGTGCCCCCGCTCACCAGCGTGGTCGTGCCGGTGAGCGTGTCCCGGACGAAGATGTCGGTGGCGTCGTTGACGTCGCCGGGGACCAGGTTGTCCGAGGTGGAGGCGAACGCCACGTATCGGCCGTCGTCGGAGATGTCGGAGCCGCCGACCCCACCGTTGCCGGGTGCGCCGTCCGGCGCGGCGTCGATCAGGGTGAGCGTGCCGGGCTCGGCCGCGTACGCCGGCACGGGAGTGAGGATCAGGACGGCGAGGCCGGCGGTGGCCAGGCAGGCCCGGGTTCTCCTGGGGGTGCGCATGGCCGCAGATGCTAGCGATCCGGGACGGTCGGTGATGCCCCGTCAGGCCACTTCGGACCGTCGGATCGCCTCCGCCACCGCGCCGAGGTCGTCGTTCATCTGGTGGTCCGCCCCGGGCAGCCGGTGCACCCGGGCCTGCGGGACGGCACCGGCCCAGAGGTCGGCGTGCGACGGCGGGGCGGTCTCGTCGCGCAGCCCGTGGAAGACGTGCACCGGCACGTCGCGTGGCAGTCGCGCGCCCAGGTCGGGTGGCAGCGTGAACTCGTCGCCGGGCCACCCGCCCGGGCCGACGAACGGGGCGGCGATCAGCACGACTCCCCCGAGTGCCCGCTCCGGCGCCCGTTCGGCGAGCGTGTTGACCAGGATCGTCCCGCCCACCGAGTGCCCGACGACGATCACGCCGTCGTCCAGGGTGGTCAGCTCCCGCCGGACGGCCGCGCTCCACGCGGCGTACGTCGGGTCGTCCTCGTCGGGCATGCGGGGGTAGCGGATCTCGTAGCCCGTACCCAGCTCCCGCCGCAGGCTGTCGACCAGCTTGTCGTCCCACTCGTCGTGCGTGCCGGCGCCGGCGCCCTGGACGAACAGGATCTGCCGTGGCTGCGTCACCACACCCTCCCCGGATCGCTCAACGTCGGCCGTGCGACGTCCATCCTCGCCGGTGCAGCCGTTCGACGCCGTCCAACAGCAGGTCCAGCGCGAACTCGAACTCGAACTGGTCGTCGCAACCCGACCCCACGACGGAGTCGTCGTCGTGCGACGCCGCCGCCGCGACCGCGGCGAGGTGCGGGAAGCGGGCGGCGGCCTCCGGGGGCAGGGCGGCCGGCGGGCCGGACTCGACGGCGCCGGAACGCCCGGCGCGCCGGGCGTCGTCGAACAGCTCCTGACTGAAGCCCAGGACCCGGCTGCCCATCGCGTGCATCACGTGGTGGGTGAGGTCGACCGAGAGGCCGCCGGCCCGCAGCGTCCCGACCACCGAGTCGAGGTACGCGAGGACGGCGGCCGTCGCCATGTTCCGTGCCTCGATCGCGAGGGGCGCCCAGGGGTGGCGACGCATCACCTGTCGCGCCGCGAGCACGCGGCGGCGCAGCGCGGGCTTCCAGTCGGTGTCGGGCTCCGGCGGCTCGATCTCGCCGACCACGACGTCGATCATGCCGTCGAACAGTTCGTCCTTGTTGGCCACGTGCTTGTAGAGCGCCATCGGCACGACGCCCAGGTCCTGGGCGAGGTTGCGCATGCTGAGCGACTCGATCCCGGCCCCGTCGGCGAGCGCGACGGCGGCGCGCAGGATCCGGTCCCTGCTCAGCGGCGCGCGGCGCAGCACCTCTGCCTGCTCGGCCATCTCGTCCCCGTCCTCCGGTGGCGGTGTCTGCACCCTAACCGTCTTGACAGGTGTACGCCGTACACCCATCCTGACAAGGCAGGTGTACGCCGTACACCGAGGGAGGAGTCACGATGAAGGCGATCGTCCAGGACCGGTACGGCCCACCGGAGACCCTCACGCTCGCGGAGGTCGACACGCCGACGCCCGCACCCGACGAGGTGCTGGTGCGGGTCGAGGCCGCCGCGCTCAACGCCTACGACTGGCACGCCGTGCGGGGCGACCCGTGGCTGGCACGCCTGTCGATGGGACCGGCCCGACCCCGGGCCCGCATCCGTGGCCGCGACGTCGCCGGCCGGGTCGAGGCGGTCGGCGCGCGGGTGCGCAGGTTCCGCCCGGGCGACGCCGTCTTCGCCGACCTGGGTGACGCCAACGGCGCGTTCGCCGAGTACGCGTGCGTGCCCGAGGACGTGGTCGCGCCGTCGCCGACGAACCTCACCCCGCAACAGGCGGCCGCCCTGCCGCTGGCCGGCACCACCGCGCTGATGGGGCTGCGCGACGTCGGGCGGGTCGAGCCCGGCCACCACGTCCTCGTCAACGGGGCGTCCGGCGGCGTCGGCACCCTGGCGGTCCAGCTGGCCAAGGCGTTCGGCGCCACCGTCACCGGCGTGTGCAGCACCCGCAACGTCGACCTGGTCCGCTCGCTCGGCGCCGATCACGTCGTCGACTACACCCGGGCGGACTTCACCCGCCACGGGCGCCGCCACGACGTCCTGCTCGATCTGGTCGGCAACCGCTCGCTCCGTGCGCTCCGCCGGGCGCTGACCCCCACCGGGACGCTGGTGCTCTCCGGTGGCGGCGTCTACCGCGGCGGCAACCTCGTCGGCCCGGTGTGGCTGATCGCGCGCGGACGCCTGTCGGCGCCGCTGGTCCGGCACCGCGTCGCCGTGCTCACCGCGACGCCGAGCCGGCCTCACCTCGACCTGCTGCGCGCCCACGTCGAGGCCGGCCGTCTCACCCCGGTGGTCGACCGCACCTATCCGCTCGACGAGGTGCCGGAGGCCATCCGCTACCTGGAGGGCGAGCACGCGCGGGCGAAGGTCGTCATCACCGTCGGGAGCACGCGGACCGGCGGGTGAAACGGGTCACCGGAATCGGGACGACGGCGGGGCCGCCCGACCGCCTAGCGTGAGTGCCACACGGTCCGCTGGCTCCCGACCCGCCGGAGAGGACGATGACCGGTCGACCCACCCCCGTCCCGCCGCCCTCGGCGGCTCCTCCCCCTCGCCGGCTCCTCGCGCGGCTCAAGGCGCTGCCGCTGCCCGGCTTCGTCCTGGTCCACCTGGCGCTCTACTGCGCGTTCCTCGGCATCGGCACCGTCGTCGGCTACCGCCGGCTGGCGAACGACCCGAGCGTCGAGGGGTTCGTGGTCGAGGCGACCCTCGCCGCCGCGTACATCGGGCTGGCCTCGGTCCTGCCGTTCGCGGTCGCGCTCGGGGTGCTCTTCCTGTTCCGCGACGTCGGACCCGTCTGCTTCCGGGCGGCCGCCGTGGTGCTGTGCTGCCTGCCGTCCGTCTGCACGCCCGAACCGCGGCAACTCGCCTACTACCTGCCGATCCAGGTGCTGGTGGCGCTGCTGGTCAGACAGCCGTACGACCCGGACCGGGACCGGGTGGGGGTCCATCACCAGGGGTCCGGGACGGGCGCCCCACCGCCGATCGGCGGCCCACCCGGTCGATGAGATGTTGATACATTCGCGCTTCGCCAAGCGTCGACAAGAGGATTGAGCATGTCCGACACGGGGGCCGGATCGGAATTCGGATCGACGGAGGAGCAACCCGAGCAATCGCAGGTGCCACCACCACCACACGCGCCACCCCCGGCCGGCCAGCCGTACGGGCCGCCGATGGCGGTCCCTGCGTACGGACCGCCGTTCGGGGCCGGCCCGCCGGGACCGGGCCGGGCCCATCGTGGCCTGATCATCGCCGTGGTCACGCTGGGCGTCCTGCTGTTGCTGGCGTGCACCGGCCTGGTCGGCGGCGCCTTCCTGCTGCGCGCCGGCGCCGACGATCCGGCCGAGCCCGTGCCGGCCACCTGGCCGTCGACCACGACCGGCAGTCCGCCGGCGCCCGACCCGACCGGGAGCGCGGAGCCGGCGCCGCAGGGACCCCAGGCCAGCGACTTCGCCGCCGCCGAGATCACCGACCTGAACAACGTGTGCGACGGCGTCCTCTACTACCCCCAGTCGCCGAAGCGGGCCGGGAAGGCCCCGCACCCGGTGGCGCTGCTCATCGGTGACACCCCGGGCGGGCAACGCCGCCAGGACAACGGCTACTACTACGACGAGGGCCTGTCCAAGCAGGTGGAACGGATCTGGGCGGCGGAGGATCCGAAGACCGTGCAGATGGTCGCCTGCCTCGACCGGGTGAGCACCGGCGCGACGATCCGCAAGTGCCGCTACGACGACCCGAAGCCGGACACGTTGACGCTGCTGAAGGCGACCTACCGCCTCCGGGTCCACGAGGTGGCGACCGGCCGGAGGCTGCTCGACAAGACCCTGGGCGGCGACGACCAGGCCTGCCCGTACGTCGTGCTGGTCGGCGCGGACAAGAAGATCTACGCCGAGGTCAGCGACCGGTCGCTGCTCGCCGCGCTGCGCAACCTGGTGAAGCGGTAGGGCCACCGGGCGGCCGGTGGCCCTACCGGCCGCCCGGTCGCCGGCGGCGGGCAAAGCCGGATGCCGGCCGCCCCGTTGTGGTGTTCACTGTCTCCCCGTGGATCGTCAACGGCTCAGCAGCATCGCGCACTCGCACCACCCGATCGCGGCGCCGATCTCCGGCGTCAACGTCAACCGGCTCCTGCGCCGGGCCGACCGGCGACCGTCCGCCCGCATCCTCGACCTCGGCTGCGGCGAGGCGGCCTGGGCGTTGCAGGCCCTCGCCCACCACCCCGACGGGCACGCCGACGGCGTCGACATCAGCCGGTACGCCCTGGAGCGCGCCGCGACCGCCGCCGCCGAACGTGGCCTCGCCGACCGACTCACGCTGCACGAGCGCGACGCCCGCGCGTACGTGCCGGACGGCGACCACGACCTGGTGATGTGTGTCGGGTCGACGCACGTCTTCGACGGATTCGCGGGGACGCTGCGGCTGGCCGGGCGACACGTGCACCCGGACGGGATCCTCCTGGTCGGCGAGGGCTTCTGGCAGGCTCCGCCGACCCCGCAGGCGCTGGCGGCGCTGGACGCGAAGCCGGAGGACTTCACCGATCTCGCCGGTCTGGTGGCCGTCGCCGAGGAGGTCGGGTGGACCCCGGTGTACGCGCACGTCAGCGACGCCGCCGAGTGGGACCACTACGAGTGGTCCTGGGTCGGGTCGCTCACCGAGTGGGCGCTCGACAACCCGGGCCACCCGGACGCCGCGGAGGCGCTGGCGGTCGCGCGCGAACACCGGGACCAGTGGCTGCGCGGATACCGCGACGTGCTGGGTTTCGCCACCCTGGTCCTGCGCCGCGCCTGAGGCCGGCTCACCTCCGGCGAGGAATGTGCCCGTTACGTCGATCCGATCCCGGTTTCCGCCGCGTCGTCGATGTTCGGGTGCGACGATGGACGGCGTGGGAACCGCCAAGACCGCCATGCCTTCCATCTCGCCGCTGTCCGGCGAGCCGATCAAGCGTGCCGACGCCGAACGGCTCGCGGGGGTGCTGAAGGCGTTCGCCGACCCGGCCCGACTGCGGCTGCTCAGCCTCATCCAGTCCGCCCCGCAGGGCGAGGCGTCGGTGAGTGACCTGACCGCCCCGCTCGGGCTGTCCCAGCCGACGGTGAGTCATCACCTCCGGATCCTCACCGAGGCCGGCCTGCTGGAGCGCGAGAAGCGCGGGGTGTGGGCCTACTACCGGGTGGTCCCCGCCGCGGTCGCCGCGATCGCCGACCTGTTGACCCCGCCCCGCAAGCGGGCGACGAAGAAGGCTCGCTGAGCGAAGCCGCTGGTGCGCGGCGGCTCCGACCGCCGGTCCGCCGGGTGCCGGCGCCCGGCGGGACTCCCCGTCACTCCCGGAGTGTGCTCTAATTACCGGCGTCGATGTTTGCGATAACATCGGTGACCGGCAGGCCACCACCGTCGGCATTTCCGACCCCGCCGCCTGCACGATCTCCGTCCCGAGGTCGTGGTTCCAGCGGTTGAGTCGACGCCGCGACTGTTAGCGTTTCCATCGACGGCAATCCACCACCCGCGAGGCTTCTCGCCGGCACGGACGGTCCGGGAGCCTCGCGTACCCGAGGAGCCGTCATGGTCATCTCCCGTCTCCGGCCCGGCCGGGCCGGACGCTCCCATCCGCTCGTCGTGCCCGCCGCGGCCGACCCGGTCGCCGGCGGTCCGGGGCGACGGAGAGCGACGTCAGCCCGGTCCCGGCATCGGACCAGGCGCCGGATCGCCCTGGTCGCCAGCCTGCTCGCCCTGCTGGGGTTGTTCCCGGCGATCGCCCGGGCCGACAACCCCATCGTGCAGACGATCTACACGGCCGACCCGGCGCCGCTGGTCCACAACGGCCGGGTCTACCTCTACACCGGTCACGACGAGGACAACTCGACCTGGTTCACCATGAAGGAGTGGCGGGTCTTCTCGTCCGACGACATGGTGAACTGGACCGACCACGGCTCCCCGCTCAACATCGCCAGCTTCAGCTGGGCCAAGTCCGACGCGTGGGCCGGCCAGGCGGTCTACCGCAACGGCAAGTTCTACTGGTACGTGCCGATGACCGTACGGGCGACCGGCCAGATGGGCATCGGCGTGGCGGTCTCGGACAGCCCCACCGGCCCGTTCCGGGACGCGATCGGACGCCCGCTGGTGAGCAACGGCGAGATCGACCCCACCGTGTTCATCGACGACGACGGCCAGGCGTACCTCTACTGGGGCAACCCGCGCCTGTGGTACGTGAAGCTGAACGCGGACATGACCTCGTACGCGGGCAGCCCCACGCAGATCCCGCTGACCACGGCGGGCTTCGGCACCCGGACCGGGGACGCGACCCGGCCGACCCTCTTCGAGGAGGGGCCCTGGGTCTACAAGCGCAACGGCCTCTACTACCTGGTCTACGCGGCCAAGTGCTGCTCGGAGTTCATCGCCTATTCCACCGCGCCCGGCCCGTTGGGGCCGTGGACCTACCGCGGAACGGTGATGCCCACCCAGGGCAGCAGCTTCACCAACCACCCCGGGATCGTCGACTTCAAGGGCGGTTCGTACTTCTTCTACCACAACGGGGCACTACCGGGCGGGGGCGGCTTCACCCGCTCCGTGGCGGTGGAGAAGTTCTCCTACGGCGCGGACGGTTCCATCCCGACGATCAGCATGTCCACCGCCGGCGCCCCGCAGGTCGGCACGCTGAACCCGTACGTCCGGCAGGAGGCCGAGACGATCGCCTGGGGCTCCGGGGTGGAGACCGAGCCGAGCAGCGCCGGCGGGATGAACGTCGGATGGATCGACAACGGGGACTACATCAAGGTCAAGGGCGTGGCCTTCGGCACCGGCGCGGCCTCGTACACCGCCCGGGTGGCCTCGGCCGCCGGCGGGGGCACCATCGAGGTCCGCCTCGACAGCGCCACCGGCACCGTGGTGGGCACCTGCCGGGTGTCCGGCACCGGGGGGTGGCAGACCTGGACCGACACCACGTGCGCGGTCAGCGGCGCCACCGGCACCCACGACCTCTACCTGCGGTTCACCGGTGGCAGCGGCTCGCTGTTCAACGTCGACCACTGGCGGTTCACCCCGACCGGCGGCGGCACGCCGCCGACCAGCCCGCCGCCGACGACCCCGCCGCCCACCACCCCGCCGCCGACCACCGACGCCTGCACCGCGAGCTACCGCACCACCAGCACCTGGTCCGGTGGCTTCCAGGGCGAGGTGACCGTCACGGCCGGCGCCGCGGCGATCAACGGTTGGACCGTGGGCTGGAGTCTGGCCACCGGGCAGAGCGTCAGCCAGATCTGGGGCGGCACGTTGAGCACCAGCGGCTCCGCCGCAACCGTGCGCAACGTGTCCTACAACGGCTCCGTGCCCGCCGCCGGCTCGACCACGTTCGGCTTCCTGGCGAACGGCTCCCCGTCGACGCCGTCCCTGACCTGCACCAGTCCCTGAGAGGAACAGTCATGCGAACGAGGGCAGGAGCGTGGCTCGCCGCGCTGGCCATGACGGTCGCCGGCCTGCTGGTCCCGGCCGGTCCGGCGGGCGCGGAGTCCAACGGTGGGGTCCGGGTGATGCCGCTGGGTGACTCGATCACCGAGGGCACCCAGGTCCCCGGCGGCTACCGGATCGGTCTGTGGCAGCGGCTCGCCGGTGCCGGCTACCGGGTCGACCTGGTCGGTTCCCAGTTCAACGGGCCGGGCAACCTCGGCGACCACGACCACGAGGGTCACCCCGGCTGGCGGATCGACCAGATCGACGCGAACATCACCAGCTGGCTGAACAACTACCGGCCGCGCACCGTGTTGCTGCACATCGGCACCAACGACATCCTCCAGAACTACAACGTCGCCGGCGCGCCGAACCGGCTCTCCGCGCTGATCGACCGCATCACCACGACCGCGCCCGACGCCGACGTGTTCGTGGCCCAGATCATCCCGCTGGCCAACCCGGGCCAGGAGTCGGCGGTACGCACGTTCAACGCCGCCGTCCCCGGCATCGTCCAGGCCAAGGTGAACGCCGGCCGGCGCGTACACCTGGTCGACCAGCACTCGGCGCTGACCACCGCCGACCTGATCGACGGCGTCCACCCGACCGCCACCGGCTACGACAAGATGGCCGCCGTCTGGTACCGCGCGCTCCAGTCGGTGTCCGGCAGCATCGGTACGCCGGGCAGCGGCGGGAGCACCTACCAGAACGTGCAGGTGGTGAACACCGGGTCGGGCCGGTGTCTGGACGTGCCGAACGGCAGCACCACCAACGGCACCGCGGTGCAGCTCTACGACTGCTGGGGCGGCACCCCGCAGCGCTGGACCTACACCTCCGCCAAGCAGTTGCAGGTGCTGGGCGGCAAGTGCCTGGACGCCAGCGGGCGGGGCACCGCCAACGGCACCAGCGTGATCGTCTGGGACTGCACCGGTCAGGCCAACCAGCAGTGGAATTTGAACGCGAACGGCACGATCAGCGGGGTCCAGTCGGGGCGCTGCCTGGACGCCGCCAACTACGGCACCGCCAACGGCACCAGGATCAACCTCTGGGACTGTCACGGCGGCGCCAACCAGCAGTGGAGCATCCGCGCCTGACCCGCCGGAACCGGTCCCGCGGGTCAGCGGGCCGTCCGGGCCGAACGCCCGGGCGGCCCGCTCGTGACTCGACCGCCGTCCGGCACTAGGCTCCGCCGCCATGGCGAATGCGATACGGCTCGGTGAGCCACGACAGGCGGCGCCGGCGGACGACCGCTCGGCCGCGTCATGAGGCTGGCCGCCCGCCGCGCCCGCGACCTGGGCATCGTGGTCGGAGGGCTACCGACCGGGGGCCACAACGGGATCACCGACGTTGCCGGCGTGTCGGTGGGGCACACCACCGTCGACGACGGTGTCGAGCTGCACACCGGCGTCACCGCGGTCGTGCCGGCGCAGCTCGGCCCGCAACGGTGGTCGCTGCCCGCGGCGGTGTACACCGGCAACGGGTACGGGAAGCTGGTCGGCTCCACCCAGGTGGACGAACTCGGCGTGTTGGAGTCGCCGATCGTGTTGACCGCCACGCTGTCGGTCTTCCGGGCGGCGGACGCGGTGCTGACCCACCTGATGCGGCGCCGACCGGACGGGCTGTCGTTCAACCCCCTGGTGGGCGAGACCAACGACGGTCATCTGTCGGACATCCGCCGACGTCCGATCACCGAGGGGCACGTGCTCGACGCCATCGACCGAGCCTCCGCGGGGCCGACACCGGAGGGGTGTGTGGGTGCCGGCGCCGGCACCACGGCACTGGGTTACAAGGCCGGCATCGGCACCTCGTCCAGGGTGGTGGGCGCGCCGGACACCCCGGTGACCGTCGGCGTTCTGGTGCAGGCCAACTTCGGCGGTGTGCTGACCGTGCTCGGTGTTCCGCTGCCGGTGGACGAGCTGGTCCCGCAGGCCGACCGCGCCGAGCCGCCCGGCAACTCGTGCATGATCGTGGTAGCCACCGACGCCTGCCTGGACGCACGGCAGCTCAGGCGGCTCGCCCGCCGGGCGGTCTTCGCCATGGGCCGGGTCGGCGCCGCGTACGCCAACGGCAGCGGCGACTACGCGATCGCCTTCAGCACGGCGGAACCGGGCCGACCGGCCATTCCCGACGCGCAGCTCGACCCGGTCATCGCCGCGGTCCTGGACTCGGTCGAGGAGGCCGTGCTCAACTCGCTGTTCACCGCCACCACCACGTCCGGGGCGGGTGGCCGTACCAGCCATGCCGTGCCGCACCAGGCCGCGGTGCGACGGCTGGTCGACGCCGGCCGGATCCCCGGCGGGCGCGCGGTCGCCGGCGCCGTCGGGCGGCCGGCGACCCGCCCGAGCCGGTGAACCACCGGCGCCGGGCCCCGCACGGCGGCTCTCAGTACGTCCGGGTGTTGCGCAGCGCCACCCGCAGGTTCTCGCCGATGTCGCGGGTCAGCGGGTCGTCCGGGCCGAACGCCCGGGCGGCCCGCTCGTAGCTGGACCGCAGCAGGTCCAGCGCGGCTCCGGCGTCGCCGGCCATGAACAGCGAGACGCCGAGCGTCTTGGCCGTGGCGAGGGTCTGCGGGTGGTCCTGGCCGAGCCTGCGCCGCTGGCGGCGCAGCGTGTCCTCCAGCAACGGCAGGCCCTCGCCCCACTGGTGCATGACCACCAGCGCGCACCCGAGGTTGTAGGCGTAGACCAGCGTGACCGGGTCGCCGGCGCCCAGGCCGGCCGCGGCCCGGTGGTGGGCCTCCCGGTGCCGCTGCGCCGACTCGCCGAGCCGACGCAGGCGGAACAGCGCGGACCCCCACCGGTCCAGGGTGCGCAGCGTCTCGGGATGGGCCGGGCCGAGCTGCCGCTCGCAGTCGGCGAACAGCGTGCGCCAGGCGCGCTCGGCGGCCGCGTACTGGCCGGCCTCGAAGAGGGCCAGGCCGGAACGCGCGCGCCGCTCCAGGTCGGCGGGGATCGGTCGAGATCGGGACGGCAGGAATCTCACGGCTCCTCCTCCGGTCGGTCACCTCGCTGCGGCCGCCCCGACTCTATCGATGGATGTCTACCCTGGGTGGCGCACCGGACACGCGGCGCCGCCGAGGTGGTCAGCCCGCCGGTGCGCCGATCGCGTCCAGCTCGGCGAGCGCGTCGGCGGGCAGGTCCAACGCCGCGCCGGCGACGTTCTCGCGCAGGTGCGCGACCGAGGACGTGCCGGGGATGAGCAGGATGTTCGGCGAGCGGTGCAGCAGCCAGGCGAGCGCGACGGCCATCGGCGTGCTCCCCAACCGCTTCGCGACCCGGTCCAGGACGTCCGACTGCAACGGCGAGAAGCCGCCCAGCGGGAAGTACGGCACGTACGCGATGCCCTGCCGGGCCGTGCTGTCGACCACCTCGTCGTCGCCACGGTGGGCCAGGTTGTAGAAGTTCTGCACGCACACCACCGGGGCGATCGACTGCGCCTCGGCAAGCTGCTCCGCGGTGACCGTGCTCAACCCCAGGTGCCGGATCAGCCCCTGGTCGCGCAGCTCGACGAGCGCGCCGAACTGCTCGGCGATCGAGCCGGGCTCGGGTGCGTCGAGGCCGCCGACCCGCAGGTTCACCACGTCCAGCGCCGGCAGGTCGAGGCGACGCAGGTTGTCGTGCACCTGTCGGGTCAGCTCGGCCGGGGTGCGGGCGTGCGGCCATCCGCCCTGCTCGTCCCGGCGGGCGCCGACCTTGGTGACGATGTGCAGGTCGTCGGGGTACGGCGCGAGCGCCTCCCGGATGATCTCGTTGGTGACGTGCGGGCCGTAGAAGTCCGCCGTGTCGATGTGCCGGATGCCCAGCTCGACGGCGGTCCGCAGGACGGCGACGGCGGCGTCGCGGTCGCGGGGTGGCCCGAACACGCCCGGGCCCGCCAACTGCATCGCGCCGTAGCCGACCCGGGTGAGGGTGAGGTCCCCGACCTGGTAGGTGCCGCCGGGGAGCTTGTCGCCGGTCATGGGTTCCCTTCCGCGTGCCGGAGTCTCCGGCCGCACCCCGAACGGTGCCCGCCGGCGGCCGGCGCAACCAGGCACCGCCCATCCTGGGACCGGCGGGGCCGGGACGGGCGGCCGCCGCGCATCCCCAGCGGCGGGCTCGACCGGTCCGTACAGTGCGAAGACAGCACCGTCGCGAAGAGGAGAGCCATGTCGAAGCCGCCGCTGCCCGAGCCCGCCGTCGCCATGCTGCGCAAGCCGAACCCCGCCGTCATCGCCACCCTGCGCCCCGACGGTCAACCGGTCTCCGCGGCCACCTGGTACCTGTGGGACGACGGCCGGATCCTGGTGAACATGGACGAGGGCCGTCGCCGGCTGGCTCACCTGCGCAACGACCCCCGGGTCACCCTGACCGTGCTTGACGAGCAGGGCTGGTACACCCACCTGAGCATCATCGGGCACGTGGCCGAGCTGCGCGACGACGTGGACCTGGCGGACATCGACCGACTCGCCCGGCACTACACCGGCAACCCCTACCCGCGCCGCGAGCGGGCCCGGGTCAGCGCGCTGATCGAGGTCGACCGTTGGCACGGGTGGGGTGAGCTGAAGGACAACAGCCAGGTGGGCTGACCCACGGTGTCCGACCCGTGCGCGAGACTGGCGGGCATGGCTGACCTGGGCGACGTGAAGAACGCACTGCACCTCTATCTTCGGGAGACCCGCGAGGACCTGCTCTGGAAGCTCGACGGGCTGAGCGAACGCGACGCCCGGCTCCCCCGCACCGCGACCGGCAACAACCTGCTGGGCATCGTGAAGCACTGCCTCAACGTCGAGGCCGGCTACTTCGGGCCGACCTTCGGCCGGGAGTTCCCCACCCCGGGCGAGCTGGTCCCGATGGAGGCGTACGACGCGGATCCGCAGGCCGACTGGTACGCGCGGGACGACGAGACCAAGGACGGCCTGATCGACCTCTACCGCCGGGTCGCGGCGTTCGCCGACGAGACGATCGACCAGCTCCCGCTGGACGCGCCGGGGCAGGTGCCGTGGTGGCGACCCGGCCGGCAGGCCGTGACGCTGCACCGGATCATCACCCACGTCACCGTGGACCTCGCCCGGCACGCCGGCCACGCCGACATCCTGCGGGAGCAGCTCGACACGGCGATCGGCCTGCGGGAGACCAACACCAACGTCCCCGACGAGTACGACTGGCCCGCGTACGTCGGCAGGTTGACCACGCTGGCGGACCGGTTCGCCTAGGAAATCGGCTGGCGTGCCCGGCGGGGCTGGGTCACTCTGGCGGGGTGATCCTCATCCAGCGGGTTCGGGTCCGGTGGCCGGCCGCGGCGCGCGGCGCGCCGGCCGCGAACGCCCGGCGCGGCCTCAACCAGCCGGTGGCTCTGCCCCGGGAGCTGCCGGAGGCCGAGGTGGTGATCCACGACGTCCTGGTCGACGAGGCGGACGGCTACGCGCCCCGGCACGAGGTGCTGGCCGGCAGCCCGGGTCGCGCGCACGCCGTCGGTCTGTGGCTCAGCCGCCGGGAGGTGACGGTCGGCGTCGACCGGCTGCCCACCTGGACGGCCTACCCGCACCCGCGCGCGTCGAGCCACCTGTTCGCGCTCGCGCCGGGTCAGGTGGGCCGCTACCGGGCCAACTTCCGGTTCACCGGCTGCTCGTGCAGCCCGAGCTGGTACTTCGAGGACTGGGTCGTGCACGTCAGCCACGGCTGGGTGGACCGCGACCACTTCGAGCGGGGCCAGCCGGAGCGCGACCTCGACCACCGCGTGCATCTCTACGGCGGGACGGGCCGCCCGGCACGCCGGCCGTGCCCGCCCGCGCTCACCGGGGTGTCAGGAGCCCTCGTCCGGCCATGAAGGCACGCAACGTCTCGTCGTCGCCGACGGACATCAGCCGGCGCGGGATCACGGTGGCCGGCATCCGGCCGACGTAGACGATCCAGAACTCCGGCGTCTCCTCGACCCGGGCCACGCCGTCCCAGGCGATGCCGCCGGACTCCGAGCCGCTGCGCATCATGATGTTGTCGTCGGTGATGTCGTAGCCGCCCTCGACGGCGTAGCCGGCGGAGCGGCGTCGGGCCCGCCACCGCACCCACGGCGCGTAGAGCATCGACAGCACGCCGCCGACGAGCAGCGCCAGCCAGAGCGTCGAGAACCGGTCGCCCCACCCGGACGTCCGGGCGACGACGAGACCGAGCGCCCCGACCGCCGCCAGCACGGCGCCGATCCGGCCGAACCGGCGCAGCCGGACGCCGCTGAGCACGGCGGCCACGCGGCCCGGGTAGGCGGGGTCGGCCGGGACGGCGAAGCGAATGTGCACGCCCGAACGATAACCGCCCAGCGGGCCGCACCGACCGCCACCCGGATCCTGTTATCGCTCACACCTGCCCTGCTCGCCGCCGGGGCGGTTGAGTATGTTATCGATAACCTGCTATCTTTTGGCGCGGGAGCGCCAGGGCACGCTCCCGGTCACCCGCCACTCGGCACGGCGCTTCGAGGAACCTGCTCTCGCCGCCCGACCGACCGGCCGATGACCAGTCCGGGCCGATCCGCCGTTGCCAGCCGCCACAGGTGGCCGCCGGACGCGTCAGGCCCCGGCCGCACGCCCACGCCTCCACGCCACCTCGCGGGCGATCCCGGCAGCGACGGACACCCCTGCGCGCACCGCCGGCACCACACCACCCCACGGCACGGAGGCAAGCAATGGTGAAACGTACACAGCTCCTATCGTCCCTGGCCGCGGCGGCCGTCCTCCTCGCGGCGACCGCCGGCGCGCTGAGCGGCGGCCTCGGCGGCGCGGCGGAGGCCGCGACGAACGGCACGCTCGCGGCGACCGCGGGCTGCGGCAAGGCCCCCACGCTCACCAGCGGCACCCGCACCATCACCAGCAGCGGACAGAACCGCAGCTACATCCTGCGGATCCCGGACGGGTACGACCGGAACCGCCCCTACCGGCTGATCTTCGGTTTCCACTGGCTGAACGGCTCGGCGAACAACGTCGCCTCCGCCGGCTACTACGGGCTCCTGCCGCTGTCGAACAACAGCACGATCTTCGTGGCGCCGCAGGGCATCGACAACGGCTGGGCCAACACCAACGGCCGGGACCTGACGCTCTTCGACGACATCTCCCGCCAGGTCGAGAACGACCTCTGCGTCGACACGACCCAGCGCTTCGCCCTCGGCTGGAGCTACGGCGGGGCGATGAGCTACGCGGTCGCCTGCGCCCGACCGACAGTCGTCCGCGCGGTCACCGTGCTGTCCGGCGCCAACCTCAGCGGCTGCAACGGCGGCAGCCAGCCCGTCGCCTACTTCGGCATCCACGGCATCTACGACAGCGTGCTGAACATCTCGATGGGCCGGTCCCTGCGCGACACGTTCGTCCGCAACAACGGCTGCACCGCGCAGAGCCCGCGCGAGCCGAGCCGCGGCAGCCTCACCCACGTCACCACCACCTACACCGGCTGCCGGGCCGGATATCCCGTGCAGTGGGCCGCCTTCGACGGCGACCACACGCCCAGCCCGGTCGACGGCTCGCCCAGCCCGAACGACTCCCGGACCTGGACGTCGGCGGAGATCTGGCGGTTCTTCTCCCAGTTCGAGTCCACCACCCCGCCCACCACCACCCCGCCGACGACCACGCCCCCGACCACCACTCCCCCGACCACCACGCCGCCCACGACGCCCCCGCCGACCGGCGGCCCCTGCGCGGCCACGTACCGCAGCGTCAACACCTGGCCGGGCGGCTTCCAGGGCGAAGTCACCGTGGCCAACACCGGCACCGCCACCCTCAACGGCTGGACGGTCCGGCTGACCCTGGCCGGCGGCCAGGCCATCAGCAGCCTCTGGAGCGGCGTCAACACCGGCACCACCGGCACCGTCGCCGTCCGGAACGCGCCCTACAACGGCACGCTCGGCCCGAACGCCTCGACGACGTTCGGGTTCACCGCAACCGGTGACGGCGCCACCGCGCCGAGCGGCCTGACCTGCACCAGCCCCTGAACGTGCCTCGTCCCCGGTGCCCTGCGGGCACCGGGGACGGGTCACCTACCGCTTGGCAGGCCAGAAGACGCGGACCGAGCCGCCCTGTCGGCATCGAGCAGGCAGCAGCACGTCGGCCGGCGTAACCGCTGTAGGTTGCGCAGATGGATCTTGAAAGTCTGCGGCTGAGGGCCGTTGCCATCGCCGACTCCTACGATCGTCACAACATCGCAGCGGGCCGAGCGGTGTGGAACACCGGCGACCTCGCGTTGGGGTTCGTCGGTGACGTCGGTGACCTCGCGAAACTTGTCATGGCTGTCGACGGACGCCGGGAGATCGCCAACGCTCGTGAACGGCTCGGGCATGAACTGGCCGATTGCCTGTGGTCGATCCTCGTCCTCGCGGACCGGTACGGCGTCGATCTGGCCGCCGAGTTCGCTCGAATGACCGCCGGAATCGAGGAGCATCTCGGGAACCGTCGACCGGGCGAATCCGACTAGCGGTACACCCGTCACGGTGCACTCTGGTCGAGCGCCTCGTACTCGGCTAGCGGTCACACCAGTTCCGGGTGCGGGATCCTCCTAGAGTTCGATCCGGACCGAGGCAAGGCCGTCACACCCGGCGGCCCTCTTTCGATCATCGTCCGGCATGCACCTGCGTCGGGTCGACGGTCTGCCGTCCGCGCACGCGAAGCGCCCGCCTTCGACGCCGCCTCCGCTGGACCGACTCGGCACGGTCGTTCGCGTACTGCCGGAGCAGTTCGTGAAAGGTGAACCGGTCGGGCACGTGTTCGTTGATCAGATGGGCCGCAGCCAGTTCGTCCAGCAAGGGTGCCACCTCCGCCGGGGTGGCGGCGCTGAGCGAGGCGGCCACGGCAGCGGCGAAGTCGGTGCCCGGCGCTCGTCCGAGCAAGCGGAACAGGCGTCGGGCTTCGGCGGACACCGACCGGTAGGACAGATCGAAGGCCTCGCTGACCGCCGTTTCTCGGTCCCCGTGCTGCGAGAGGACAGCGAGCCGGTTGCCGTCGCGAAGCTGGGCCACCCGGTCGGCGATGCCAAGGGTCGGGCGGCAGATGAGGTCGGCGGCGGCAACCCGCATCGCCAGGGGTAGATAGGCGCAGGCCTCGGCGAGTTCGGCGGCGGCACCGGCCTCGGCGCGGACACGGTCGTGGCCCAGCAGGCGTTCCAGCAGCATCTGAGCCTCCCCGCTGGTCAGCACGTCCAGGGTGAGGTGATGGGCACCGTCGCGGGCGACCAGTCCACCGAGTCGGTCACGGCTGGTGACCAGCACCAGGCAGCCGGCGCTCCCGGGCAGCAGTGGACGGACCTGGTCGGCCGACCGGGCATTGTCCAGCAGTACCAGCACCCGCCGGCCGGCGAGAACGGAGCGGTAGCGCGCCGTAGCCTCCGCCAGGTCGACCGGCACCTGCGTGCTCGGCACACCGAGCGACCGCAGCAGCTCGCCGAGCGCGCCGATCGCGCGCGTCGGCGGGCCGGCAGCGTACCCCTGCAGGTTCAGGTGCAACTGCCCGTCCGGAAAACGCCCGGCCGCCCGATGCGCCCACTGCACGGCGAGCGCCGTCTTGCCGACCCCGGCGGTGCCGACGACTGCGACCACCGTGCAGGCCGCCGCCTCCCGGGCCGCGAGCGCCACGGCGTTCAACTGGTCGAGGCTCTCCGACCGGCCGGTGAACGCCGCGACCGCAGGCGGGATCTGAGCCGGTCTGGTGCCGGCGGCGGACGGGTGATCGGTCCCGGTCGCGCTCGTCGTGACCGGACCTGCCCGCAGAATGCTCAGGTGGACGGCCTGGAGTTCACCGCCCGGCTCCGTGCCGAGTTCGCCGAGCAGCCGTCGGCGAATCTGGGCGTAGAGGTCCAGCGCCTTCCCGCTGCGCCCGGTGCTGTGCAGGGCTCGCATCAGCGCGGCGAGCAGGGGTTCGTCGAAGGGGTGCTGTGCGACCAGCTCGACCAGCGGGCCGACGACCGGGGCGCCGACGCCGAGCCGCAGCTCGGCGTCCGCCCATGCCACTGTCGCCTCCAAATGCTGCTGACACCAAGCTGCCCGCGTTCGCGCCGCCCACCCACCGCGAAGATCGATCAGCGGCGTTCCCCGCCACAGGTCCAACGCCTCACGCAACACCATCGCCCGCGCCGCAGGGCCGGAGGTGTCCCGCATGCCCGTGGCGACCAACCGCCGGAACCGGTGCACATCCACCAGGTCGGGGTCCACGTCTAGCGCGTACCCCCCTGGACGCCGGACCACCAGGGCGCGTTCCGCGCCGGCGACCGCCGCCCGTTCCAGCACCCTGCGGAGCCGACTGACGTACGTGTAGACGGCATTGCGGGCATCGAGCAGCGCCCCATCGGCCCAGACCCGCTCCGTCAGGTTCGCCACCGTGACCGTGCGTCCCGCCTCGGCCAGGAGAACCGCCAACACGAGCCGCTGCTTCGTCGACCCCAGGTCGACCGCGGAGTCGGCCAGGTGGAGGCCCGACGGACCGAGTAACCGGAACATGCCCACCCCCGTGACGCATCGTCCGTCACCGATACTTTCACACGCGTCCGACACTGTCCGGCCCTTTCGACGGCGACCCGGAGTCGGCTAACCGACCGCGCAGACGTACGCGCGCCGCGTGCAAGGGTCCTGCAAGACGACGTCAAGGCAGCACGTCCACCATGGATCCAGCACGGTCCGACGACAGGGCCCGGACCGGACATCCTCGGCGTCCGCCGCAGCCGAGCAGACCGAAGCGGCGATCACACCCTCTACGGAACGGGGACGAACGATGCTCGAAGCACAGGGTTCCGAACGGCCACGACGGCTCCTCGGCATGGCGGCGGCCACCGCCGTGCTGGTGTCACTCGCCATGGCCGGCTCCGCGCACGCCGACGCCGTCACGGGAGCGGGCGCGACCGTCACACCCACCACGACGATCGACCCGGACCAGCAGTACGCGGACTATCTGGCGACCCGGCGGCCCGACGGTAGCTGGCCGGGTGCGCCCGACCCGGGCGTCAAGGCGAAGAGCCCGGTGACCTCTCTGCACACCTACCCGAAGCTCACCGACCGGCAGCTCGCCGGGATGCGCGGCCGGACGGGCGAGGTGGCGACGATCGATCCCGCGGTTCAGGCCACCGTACAGACCGTGCGGGTCACGAAGGACGCCACGATCGTGCAGACCTACCTGCCGGTGCCCGGGGTCACGCCGGACCAGCTGGCCGCCGGCCTGCGTGCGCAGGGGCACGGCGACGTGCGGGTGACCCGGTCGTCCGACTTCTCGACGACGGCTCCGAGTTCCTGCTCCTACGGTAGTGCCCGGACGGTCACCTGCCCGGTGTCGTTCTGGCGGAACAACGGACACGAGGACCCGATCGTCCGGTTCAACGACCACTCCGGCTCCAGCTGGCCGGTGAGCAAAGCGGTGCCCAAGTGGAACCAGGTGGCGAACATCGACAGCTGGTACTACTGGAACAGCTGCCCGTCCCTGGCCGGCGCCCGGTGCGTCGACGTGTTCTCCGGCAACTACGGCGCCACCGGCTGGGTGGGCCGGGCGACGCGTACCTACCCGTCCGGCGCGACCAGCGGCGCCTTCGCCGAGTCCGGTCACCGCATCCAGCTCAACGACTACTACTCGCCCACGACCTTCACCCGCAACAACGTGGCCACCCACGAGGTCGGACACACCCTCGGCCTGGGTCACAACGTGTTCAGCAACGACGTGCTCTACTACGTCGCGAACACCCGGGAGGACATCGGCGGTGAGAATCCCGTGCTTCTCGCCGGTCTCTACTCCATCACCCGCTGACCGGTCCGTGCGGGCAGGCGCGCGCCGGCCCGCACGTTCGATCCGGGACCGGGGTGTAACGCTCCCGGCGGAACCGGACATCTCACGGTAGGTGCGTCCAGCGAGGGTTGAAGTGAGGCGAGGGCATGCGGGCGACAGACGGTACGGCCAGCCGCGGCAGCCCTCGCCTCGACCGCGCCGGGTTCGAACGCCTCTACGCGGCGCACTACGAGCTGATCATGAGGTACGCGCTTCGCCGTGCGCCGTCCCCCGACGACGCCGCAGACGTGGTGGCCGAGACCTTCCTCGTCGCCTGGCGTCGCCAGGACCAGGCGCCCGACGGGTCCAGCGCGCGACTCTGGCTCTACGGCATCGCGCGTAACGTCCTCGCCAATCAGGCGCGCGGCGCCCGGCGACGCGAGCGGTTGAACGCTCGGCTCCGCGCCGGCGTGGCCAAGAACGGCCACGACGCCCGTCCGGCCTCCGCGATCGCCGGCACCCGGATCGCCATCGCCCGCGCCTTCGGCCGGTTGAGGGCCGACGACCGTGACCTGCTGACGTTGGTGGCGGCGGAGGGTCTGAGCGCGGGCGAGATCGCCCGCGTCCTGGACTGCACCACCACCACCGCCCGGGTACGCCTGCACCGGGCCCGGGCCCGGTTCGCCCGCGAGCTGGCTGCCGAGGGCCTGCCGGTGTAACGCCGCGGCCAGCCCGGACATGAACAGGTGTCGAGGCCGACCGCCCTCGGCGGACAGGAGGGTTCCCGATGACGCGCAGACGCGAGCGCCTGGACGAGTACGTCCGGCAGGCGACCCGTCTCGACAGCGACCGATCCGCGCTGCTCACCGACGAAGAAGCCAAGCAGGCCATGTTCGACAAGATCAGCCGGATGGGTGTCGACGACCGGCCACCAGTCCCCCGCGCCCGGGCTCGGCGCCTCGTCGGCCCGGTGGCCGTCGCGGCGAGCGTCGTCGTCGTGTCCGTGGGGGTTCTCGCATGGAGTGGCCTGACCGGCCCCGACGGCCGAGCGCCGCTGGCGACGTCCGGCCCGTCCCGGTCGACCCAGCAGGCGCCGGCTCCGGCCCGGCAGGGTGACGCGTTCGTGCCCGGTGTGGCGACCTCATGCCTTGAGGCCTACAGCCGGGCGACCCTGGCGGGCCGCGCATTCGCCTTCGACGGCACCGTGCTCGGCGTCGCCGATCGGCCGGCCGACGGCGACGGATCCGACCCGTACGTGTCGGTGACCTTCGCCGTCACCCGCTGGTATCGGGGTGGGCAGGGAGATCGGACCACCGTCGCGATGTTCCCGCCCGACGAGCGCGCCTCCGAATCCGGCAACGGCTACACGATCGGCTCGCGGCTCCTCGTCTCCGGCGAGGACCGCTGGGGCAGTGCCCGGCTGCGCGACCCGGTCGCCTGGGCGTGTGGCTTCACGCGCTGGTACGACCGGGCTGACGCGCGACTCTGGGAACAGGTCTTCCGCTGAGGCTTCCCTCCCGGCGTCAGCAGCCGATCCGGCTGGACCCGACCGCGACGTCGTCGTACCAGAGGGTGTCGGCCCCGCCGCCGTAGCTCTCCCAGCCCAGCTTCAGGTCGGTGAGCTGCGGTCGCCACGTGCGGTTGTACCACTGGCCGTCGATGTCGTGCGTCGGCACGCCGTCGGCGGTCAGCCCGGTGACGGCGGCCCCGTCCAGCCAGGTACGGAGCTGCCCGGCCGCGCCGTCCACCATGAACTCCAGGCAGGCCCACCGGTTGGTGGGCAGCGGGACGCTCTGCGCCACCCCGGCCGGGCTCTGCTCGGGCAGCGTCGCGTCGTCGGACGCGCGGTTCCACTGCAGGGCCCCGTTCTGGCCGCCCATCCGCAGGTCCTTGTTGCCGTCGGCGGCGTCGGTCATCGCGATCATCGTGGTGTGGTCGGTGGGTTGGGCGGTGGTGTGCCGGACCCAGATCCGGCCGTAGCGCACGTTGCCCAGGCCGACGAGGTTCCGCGTCGACCGGATGAAGACGTGGTTGCAGTATCCGGCGGCGCCGGTGATCCGGATCGCCCGGCTGCCGCTGTGCGTGGTGCTCGTGTCGACGGTGGCCGTGCCGGCGCCGGAGCAGTCCGGGTTGACCACGGTCCAGTCGCCGGACGGCGTCGAGCCGGTCTGGGTCTCGAAGCCGTCGCAGAGCACCGCCCCGGCGCACCCGGTCGGCGGCGGGGGCGGCTCGGTCGTGGGCGGGACGGTCGTGGGCGGCGCGCTGGTGGGCGGGGCCGTGGTGGGCGGGGCGGTGGTGGGCACCGTCGTGGTGGGCGCTCCGGTCGGCGTGGGCCCGACGCCGTTGCAGGCCACGCCGTTGAGGGCGAACCCGGTCGGCGTGCCGCCGCCGGTGCCGTAGGTGCCCTGCACGCCGAACTCGGTGGAGCCGCCGGCCGGGATGCTGCCGTTGTAGGACAGGTTGCGGGCGGTGACCGTGGCGCCGGACTGGCTGACCGTGGCGTTCCAGCCGTTGGTGACCCGGTCGTCCCCGGCGTACGTCCAGGTGACGGTCCACCCGGAGACGGCGGTGTCGCCCGGGGAGACCTTGACGGTGGCGGTGAATCCGCCGGGCCACCGGTTGGGGTGTAGTCGACCCGGCAGCCCTGCGCGGCCGAGGCCGGGCCGGTGAGCACCGCCGTTCCGGTCGCGGCCACGGCGGCGGCCAGTGCGGCGACGACCGCCAGGGTCGGGGCGGGGCGGGCGCGGAGAATCGTCATGGGAAGTCCTTCTGCGTCGAGCGGGCGGAGGCGGCGCGGCGGCGCGCGTCCGGCGGGGACGCGGTGCGACGACGTGCCCTGGGTGCGGCGCGGCGATGCGCCACGGCGACTGGTCGGTGCGTACGACCGACGTGCCCGGCTCGGGGTGGACCTGTCAGCCGCCGACGGCCCGGTCACCCGGGCGTCGGCGGCGCCCACCGACAATCTATTTACCGTCGCCTATCGAATCAAGCGGTCGGCTATTTCGGTGGACCGGCGGCGTCCGACCGTGCCAGCCTGACCCGGAGACGGGCCGAACCGACCGACGGGAGCACGGCGATGCGAGGACTCGAAACCTTCCCGCCCATCCGGACGCGAGCTTTCGAGGACCCGTCGACCCATGCAGACCGTCAACCTCGGCATCGTCGCCCATGTCGACGCCGGTAAGACCAGCCTGACCGAACGCCTGCTGCACGCCACCGGCGCCGTCGACCGGCTCGGCAGCGTCGACGCCGGCACGACCCGGACCGACACCGGCGAGATCGAACGTCGCCGGGGCATCACCATCCGCAGCGCGGTCGCCCCCTTCCGGGTACGCGACCGCCAGGTCAACCTGCTCGACACCCCAGGCCACAGCGACTTCGTCGCGGAGGTCGAACGCGCGCTCGGGGTGCTCGACGCGGCCGTGCTGGTGCTGTCGGCCGTGGAGGGGGTGCAGCCGCACAGCCGGCGGCTCATGCGGATCCTCCGGTCACTCCGGCTGCCCACACTGATCTTCGTGAACAAGATCGACCGGGTGGGCGCGCGCACCGACGAGCTGGTCGCGGACGTGCGCCGGCTGCTCACCCCGGCCGTCGCCCCGCTGGGCACGGTCCGCGCGCCCGGCACCCCCGGGGCGACCGTCCGGCCCGACGATCCGGGGTACGCCGACCGCGTCGCCGAGGTCCTCGCCGACCACGACGACGAGCTGCTGGCCGCCCTGGTGGACGACCTGCCGCCCGGGAAGGACCGGATCGACGAGGCGCTGCGGGCGCAGACGGCAGCCGGGCTCGTCCACCCGCTGCTGTTCGGCTCGGCGCTGTCCGGCGCCGGCGTACCGGAACTGTTGGACGCCGTCGTGTCCCTGCTCCCCGCGTCCCCGCCGGCCGAGCCCGCGCCGCGGGCCCGGGTCTTCGCGGTGGAACGCGACGCGGGCGGTGAGCGGGTGGCCTACCTGCGCTCCTACGGCGGGCAGCTGCGGGCGCGGCAGCGCGTCGTCGCGTACCGCCGGGAGCCGGACGGCCGGACCACCGCGACCCGCGCCCGGATCACCCGGCTCGACGTGGCCGGCGCGACCGCCGACCACACGGGGCCGGCCACGCTGACCGCCGGGCACATCGCCCGGGTCACCGGCCTGACCGGGGTACGCCTCGGCGACCAGCTCGGCAGCCCGACCGGCCTGGACGGCCGGTCGCACTTCCCCGCGCCCACCCTGGAGGCGGTGGTCCGACCCCGTGACCCGGCCCGGTCGGTGGCACTGCACGCCGCGCTGCTGGACCTCGCGGACACCGACCCGTTCCTGCGCACCCGGGTGGCCCCGGAGGGCGGCACGAGCGTGCTCCTCTACGGCGAGGTGCAGCGCGAGGTGCTGGCGGCCACGCTGGCCGAGACGTACGGGATCGAGGCGGAGTTCGAACCGGGCCGGATCGTGCACGTCGAGCGGCCCACCGGCACCGGAACGGCGGTGGAGATCATCGGAAACGGCTTCTTCGGCACCGTCGGCTTCCGGGTCGAGCCGGGCGCCGGGGTCGACTACCGGCTGGAGGTGGAACTCGGCTCGCTGCCGCTGTCGTTCCACAAGGCCATCGAGGAGGCCACCCGGGCCGCCCTCGACCAGGGCCGGTACGGCTGGCCGGTCACCGACGTCCGGGTCACCCTCACGCACAGCGGCTACTGGTCGCCGATCACCACGGCCGGGCACTTCCGGGACCTGGCGCCGTACGTCCTGATGCAGGCGCTGGCCGAGGCCGGCACCCGGGTCTTCGAGCCGTGCCGCCGGTTCGAGGCGGAGGTGCCGGCCGACCGGCTCGGCCCGGTCACGTCGTACCTGGGTCGGCTCAGCGCCCGGGTCGACGGCGCCGAGGAGACCGCGGCCGGCTGGCGGATCGGCGGGGTGCTGCCGGCCCGGCTCGAACCGGAGGCGCAGCGGCGGCTGCCGGACCTGTCCCGCGGGGAAGGACTGTGGTCGTCGACGTCCGGCGGCGACCGGCCGGTGTCCGGCGACCCGCCGTGCCGGCCCCGCACCGACGGCAACCCGTTCGACCGGCTGGCGTATCTGCGCTTCCTCGCCCGACGGTCCTGAGTACGCCGACTCATGCCCGTCGCACCCGGACCGTCCAGGCTGGACCGCATGTCCTCGGAAGCGGTCGGCACGGGCCGACGGGGTGGCCCGGTCGTGGCGTTCCTGGTCCTGCTCTGGGTGTGCGCGCTGATCGCGACGGCCGTGTGGTGGGTGGGCATCGGCCTGGAGCAGTGGAGCGTCAGCTACGGCGACCAGCCCGGCGAGTTCCAGGCCCTTCAGCGCCGGGCGAGCCTGGCCCTGCTGGTCGGCGCGCTGGTGGCGACCGCCGGGCCGGCCCTCATCGCGCTCGTCGCCTACCACCTGCGGCTGGTCCGCACCGCGGTCGTCTTCCTGGTGCTGACCGTCGTGATCGCCGTGCCCGCCGTACCGTTCGCCGTGCTCGCCGGCCGGGACCTCGATCCGGCCCCGGCGACGACGCCCGGCCCGCCCGGGCACTGCGTGGAACACAGCGGCGGCGACACCCGCTGCCCGGGCGGCTGACCGGACGTTTTCGTCGGACCCGCGTGCCATGATCCCGCTCACCCCAGGGCGAGGAGCACGGCGCGATGGCCACGGTGACGGTTCGGGACGAGACAGCGACGGGCAGGGCGATCGACCAGTGGCCGTTGACCGGCCTGCCGGAGCGCATCTCCGCGCGGGAGCTGGTGCGGTTGCGCGTCCGCGAGGAGGTCGCGCGGTTCAACGCCGCCCAGGCCGACCTTTTCCGGGGCTTGGTGCGTCCGACCGACGCGGAGACGACGTTGAACGGCTACCGGGTCGGCCGGGGCCGGCGGCTGGACTGGGAACGTCAGGCGGACGCGGCCTGCGCCGCCTTCGCCCGCAACGGCTTCGTGCTGCTGCTCGGTGACCGCCAGGTCGAGGACCTGGACGAGGAGATCGACCTGCGCGCGGATCCCGAGGTGGCCTTCGTGCGGCTCGTTCCCCTGGTGGGTGGCTGAGGTGGCCCGCTGGTCACGGCTGCTTCCCGCGCTGAGCGCGGCGGACCGCCGGACGGTGGAGACCGGCCTGGTCGACGCGGATGCCCGGATCCGGGCGGTGCTCCGGAGGACGGCCACCTACTACTGGGGAGCGTCGGTGACCCGCACATCGGAGTGGGCCGTCACCGAGTCGTGGTCGGCCGAGCGTCGCCGCCGCGCCGCGCTGGCCATGCACCTGGAGGCGGCGACCGGCTCGACTCCGACGGCGCTGAACGACGTCCTGCGGAATCTCGCAGAGGGCGGGCCCGACTGGACCCGGGCGGATCTGCTGTGGTGCCTGGAGGTCGCCGGCCGGGGGCACGGCTATGACGACGGCGCCGACCTGGAGCTGCCGGCGACGATCGCCGCGCACCTGGCCCCCGCCGACCTGGCCGATCTGGTGCCGGCGCTCTCGGCCCTGTTCGACGACCTCACCGCGCGCCACTACCCGGCGGCAGGCCCTCGACGCCGGGTCGTCACGCTGATCGGGGAGGCGCTCGACCGCGCCACCGGTTGTCGCGTGCCGTCCTGGTTGCTGCACCACGGGGACGAGTTCGGCCCGCTCGTGCGTGCCGGCCTGGGCGACGTCATCGCCGCGCCGGGCGTGCCCGAGCTGCTGGCGCACTGCGCCTCGCTGGACAAGCCGGCGGCGTCGGCGCGATGGCTCCGCGTCCTCGACCAGCACCTCAGCACCGCGACCGACGGGAGCGGGGCGGTCCGCGCGATCCTGGAGGCGTTCGCCGCCCACGGGCGGTCCGTGCACGACGACTCGGACCGCCTCCTCCGTGGCCTGGTCTGGGCGCTGTCGCGGGAGTCGGACGAGGCGGCCACGGATCTGCTGGCCGCGGTCACCGCCGCCGCCTCGGCCGCACCCCGCCAGGCGTCCGGGTTCCCGCACGCCCAGCGCACCGCGATCGCGGCCGTGCACCTGCTCGCGGGGCGCGACGGTGAGGCGCCGGTGCGGACCCTGGCGCGGCTCGCGGCGACCGTGAAGAACAAGGCGGTGCGCGCCCGGGTGCAGACCGCGCTGGCCGGCCTCGGCGCCCTGCGGGGATGGTCGCTGAGCGAGGTGATGGAACTCGCCGTCGACGACCACGGGCTGGACCCCGACGGGAGCCGGCGCGTCCAGGTCGGCCCGTACGAGGCAATGGTGCGGGTCGAGGGCGAGAAGGCGCGCCTGACCTTCGCCCGCAGCGGCACCGCGCTCAGGGGCGTCCCGGCGGCGGTCAAGGAGACCCACGCCGACGAGCTGAAGCAGCTGCGCGACCTGGTGAAGGGCGTCAACGCGACGCTGACCGCCGAGCGGCAGCGGGTCGAGGCACTGCTGTCCGAGGATCGCACCTGGGCCCACCCGGACTGGGTGTCCCGGTTCCTGGACCACCCGATCACCGGGACGTACGGGCGGCGGCTGATCTGGGAGACCAGCACCGACGGGAGTGACTGGTCGGCGGGTGTGCCCCGCCAGGACGACGACGGGTGGGCGATCGTCGGTCTCGACGGGCGGCCGGCGCGCGGGGACCGCGTCCGGCTGTGGCATCCCGTCCGCGCCGGAGTGGACGAGACGCTGGCCTGGCGCGAACGGGTGCTCGCGACCGGCCTGACGCAGCCGTTCAAGCAGGCCTTCCGCGAGGTCTACCTGCTCACGCCGGCCGAGGAACGGACGAGCGCCTACTCCAACCGGTTCGCCGCGCACATCCTGCGCTACCGCCAGGCGAACGCGCTCATGCGCGCCCGCGGCTGGCAGGCCGGCTACCTGGGCACGTGGGACGGCGGCTACGACAGCGAGGCCACGAAGCTCTTCAGCGGCGGCGCGTGGCGGGCGTCCTTCCACCACCAGCTGGTCGACACCGACGATCCGCGCGACTACGACGTGCACCACTGCTCCACCGACCAGGTGCGCTTCGCCCGCCACGACGGCACGACCTGGCATGCCGCACCGGTCACGGACGTACCGCCGCTGGTGTTCACCGAGGCGATGCGGGACGTGGACCTGTTCGTCGGCGTCACCTCGATCGCCACCGACCCGCAGTGGGCCGACCGCGGCGCGGACCGGTTCCGGGACTACTGGCACCGCACCGTCGTCGGGGAGCTGACCCCGTCGGCGCAGGTGCGCCGGGACGCCCTGGCCCGACTGCTCCCCCGCATGGCCATCGCCGGCCGGGTCACCCTCGCCGACCGCTACCTGCACGTACGCGGGAACCTGCGCGGCTACCGGATCCACCTCGGCTCGGGCAACATCATGATGGAGCCGAACGACGCCTACCTGTGCATCGTCCCCGCGCGCGGGGGGACCGGGCGGCTGCACCTGCCGTTCGAGGACGATCCGATGCTGTCGACGATCCTGTCGAAGGCGATCATGCTCGCCGCCGACGACTCGATCACCGACCCCACCGTGCTGCGGCAGCTCGCCGCATGACCGCCTGGGCGCGACTGCACGTCGACTACTGCCAGTACCAGGTGATCACCGTGCCGGGTGCGCCCGGTACGCCGATCTACACCGTCGGCGACGACCTCCTGCACGTGGGCGGGCCGCATCAGGTCACCGGCTTCTGCGGCGTCCACACCGCACCGATCGAGGCACGCCTGCGTGTCCGGTCCGGGCCGCCGACGCTTGTCGACTCCGGTTGGGACGCGGTCAGTGAGGCAACGCTCTGGAGCCCGAGCGGCCGGTTGTCGGTCGTCGGCCTGATGGGCGGTGTCGCGGACGCCCTCGTCGACGTCGCCGTTCCGCGCGGGCTGATCCGGGTGCGCATACACGCCCGCCACCGCCTGCACGAGACGGTACGCACCGACGACGACCCGCCCGAGCAGCACGAACTGCACGTCTGGGCGGTCGGCGAGGAGACGCCGTGGCGCACCGTGCGGGCCGACCCCGGCGCGCGCGGCTGGGAGCAGAAGCCGGCGAAGGCCGCCGAGTGGGCGATGCTGTCCCTGGTGCCGCGCCCCTCCACCCGGCCGGCGATCCTGCCCCCGCTCCCACCCGACCCCTACGAGGACGACACCGGCCTGGCCCGGGTGACGGTGGTCCGCCACCGGCCCGGCCCGGTGGACCTGCCGGTCGGCGTGCTCCCCGTCGGTGACCTGGAGGTGCGCCTGGAGCGGATCGACGCGGAGACCCTCCGCTGGTCGTGGGCGAGCGCCGAAGAGCCGATCTTCCCCGAACCGCTGACCACGTTGCCGGACGACGAGCCCACCACCGTACGGCTGACGACCGGCCCCGACGGGGTGACGCTGCGGCACGAGGGAGTGCGGGGCCGGCACGCCGCCGCCCTCGGCCTGATCTGGGACCACCTGCTCGACGGCGACGGGACGTACCCGTGGGTCGAGACGCTGCGGGCGCGGGCCGCCGAGGCGACCGCGCGCGCCGAGAAGCACCGCCGGTTCCGGGCCGCGCAGGAGGCCGAGCGGTGGGGTGGCCCGCCGCCGACGGGTCGTCTCCGCGGCCTCGCCGCCCGGGCGCAACCCCTGGCGCGGATCGACCGCCGGTTGCTCGACCGCCTCGACGCGCTGCCCGCCGCCGGTCAGCGGGAGGCGGCCTGCTGGGCGGCCCGGCACGCGATGCGGGTTGCCGGGCTGGAGCAGCTCGACTGGATCGCCGACGCGCTCGCCGCCGCCGACGCCGGCCGTCCGCTCCCCCCGGCCTTCACCGAGCAGCACGGCGCCGCCGCGTTCCGGCGCATGCTGTCCGACCCCGAGGCGCCCCGCACCACCGTCCCGCTGCGCCCGAACCCGAAGACGTTCGGCGCACAGGGTGTCACCGAGATGCTCCAGCAGGCCGCCGCGCTGCCCGCCCTGACCGCCTTGGCCGACGACGACCCGCTGGCCGCCGCGATCGACGCCTTCTACAACGCGGCGGTCGCCCACGGGGACGACCGGGACCGGTTCCTCGCCGAGGCGCACACCGAGCTGCGGCGGGGGGAGACCGTCGACCGGGCCGACGTCTAGTCCTCGGGGTGCGCCGGCCCGTCGGGGCCGGTGGCTGCCGCGCGGACAGCCTCGGCCTCCGTGTCCTCTACCGCTCCGATGTCGACCGACTCACTCGTCTAGGCTCCGCCTTGATCACCTTTCGAGAGGGGCGCCATCGTGACGACTCACCGAACCGGGACGGCGCGCGCCGCCGGCGTGACCGCCTCCCTGCTCGCCGCCGTGCTCCTGCTGGCCGCCGCCTGCACGTCGCCGGCGCCCGGTACGGACGTCGCGTCGTCGGCTTCCGCTCCACCGGCCTCGGCGAGCGCCTCGCCCTCCCGGAAGCTGTCCGCGCCGACCACGCTCCTCGGTCTCCCCAAGACGACGAGCAGGGGTCTGTACGGCGCCGCCATCCAGCAGTTGGAGCAGCTCAAGCGCGAGGTCGGCCAGGCGACCAGCGCGATCGGCGAGGCCTACGAGGACGGCACGGCCGATGGGGACATCGTCTTCGTCAGCGGAGCGTCCGGAACGATCGGCGATCCGGCCGGCGTCCTGGAAAGGGCGCTCAGGCCGTACCGCATCACCAAGGTCACCGCCGTCGATGCCGGCGCACTCGGAGGTGAGGCACGCTGTGGGCGCGGACGAACCGAGGACGGCAGTTACCTGACCACGTGCGGCTGGGCCGACCGGGAAACGGTCGGCGTGGTGAGCTTCACCTCGTCGGGGCCCCAGACCGACCACACCGCCGACTTCCTCACCGTGCGGGACATCGTGAGCCGCCCGACCGACTGACTGACGACGTCGGCCGACGCCTCCGTCCCCGTCCACTCCGGACGACGCCCCTCGCCTGCCCAGGAGGGCCACGCGAGCCACTATTCCAGTGCTAGAGTATTGGGGTGGAGCTGACCCCCGCCGAGCTGACCGTCCTGGGCCTGGTGGTCGAACGGCCGCAGCACGGCTACGACCTGGAGCGGGTCATCGAGCAGCGGGGCATCCGGCAGTGGGCCGACATCGGGTTCTCCTCGATCTACTACCTGCTCGCCAAGCTGGAACAGCGCGGCCTGCTCCACGTCCCGGAGGCACCGGCCGCCGCCAGGTCCCGCCGCGTCTTCCACCCCACCGACGAGGGCCGCCGGGTCGCCGCGCAGAACACGCTGGCGGTCATCGCCGAGGCACGCCCGCACCCGCAGCCCCTGCTGGTCGGCGTCGCCAACCTGGCCCTGCTCACCCCGCAGCAGTACGAGCAGGCGCTGCGCACCCGGCTGACGCAGCTCGACGGCCGGATCGCCGCGGTCCGCGCGGCGCAGCACGCGCAAGGCTCCCTCCCGCGCGCGGCCCGCGAGGTCTTCTCCTACTCCCTGAGCCTGATGCAGGCAGAGAGGCAGTGGCTCGCCCACCGAGTCCAGGTACCCGATGACGAACCCGACCGCTGAGAAGATCGACTTCAAGAAGACACTCGACGCCTACCGCGCGCCGCAGGGCCGGTTCCGGCTGGTCGAAGTGCCCGACATGCGCTACCTCATGATCGACGGCCACGGCGACCCCAACACGTCACCCGCCTTCACCGAGGCGATCGAGGCGCTCTACCCGACGGCGTACAAACTGAAGTTCGCCAGCAGGCGTGCCCTCGGGCGTGACTACGTCGTCCCGCCCCTGGAGGGTCTGTGGTGGGCCGAGGACATGACGTCGTTCACCACCGCACAGCGGAAGTCACAGTGGAACTGGACGCTGATGCTGATGGTCCCCGACTGGATCGCGCCACAGATGGTCACCGACGCCGTCGAGCAGGCCGGCGCCAAGAACCCACCGGCCCGCCTCGACGACGTCCGCCTCGAAACGCTGTCCGAGGGGCGGTGCGTGCAGACGCTGCACGTCGGGTCCTTCGACGACGAGGCCGAGGTGCTCGACCGACTGCACCACGAGTACGTCCCCGGCAACCGGCTCCGCATGACCGGGAAGCACCACGAGATCTATCTCAGCGACTTCCGCAGGGTCGCACCCGACAGGCAGCGCACCATCCTCCGGCAGCCGGTCGCCCCCGCCCCGGCGAGCTGACCGCCGGAGGTGATCCGCTCGACCGTTGCCCGGGCCGGTTGGCGAATCGATGTGACGCCCCCTTGCGTTCGCCTCCGACGAGAGGAGGACCCTGGTCGCCGCTTGCCGACCCCCGCCATGAACAATAAACATCAACTCGTGCCAATAGGGCATATCAGTGGTATCCATGCTGTGGCGAAAAAGCTGCCCCCCACGCCTTCGGCGGATGCGATAACCTCCGCCACACGCTATACGTCACGAGGGGATGTTTACGTGAGCGTTCTTACCGCCATTCGTCCAAGGAGTATTCGGCTGCTGGCAGCCGCTGTCACCGCGGTCCTGGCCAGTGGCTTGATCCACACCCCAGCGGCCCATGCCTCCGTCTCCTACGGCTACATCTCGGGAGCCAGCACCGTCACCGACGACTTCGGGGACGAAGGCACTCTCAAGCGCGGTGGGAGCTACGCCTACACCAATGCGACCGCGCTGTGGCAGTGGATTCTGTACGCCGAGGGACTCATCAGCAAGAGCGGCATCGACTGCCAGTTCGGGCCGGGCACCGAGACGGCCACGAAGCAGTTCCAGTCTCGCTATGGCCTCTCCGCCGACGGCGTGGTCGGACTCAACACCTGGAAGACGGCAGACAACCGGTTGAGCCTCACCGACTCCTCGTATCCAGAAGCGGACGTGGTCACCTACACCGGCAAGAACGGCGGCAAGGCGGTGTTCAACCGCGCGAAGGCGGGCGAGAGCTACTACTCGTTCCGCGTCGACCCGTACAACTGGGCGGGAGCCGCGTACTTCGCCGCCTCCCGGTACTGCGGCGGATTCTGATCATCGTGGTGCCTGGGGTGTGGGTGTCCCACATTCCAGGCACCACATCATCGCGGACCGGCTTTACCACCGAACGCTGGATATGGACTGCCGCGGCGGCGTGAAGCAGTCCTCTGCGGTCACGGCTTGCGGGCGACCCCGCAGTAGCCGTCCACGACGGCGGTCGGCTCGCTCTCCGGTCGCCACCGGCCGAGCGGAACGACACCCGGCTCGACGAGGTCGAGGCCGTCGAAGAACGCCGCGAAGTCGGCCACCTCACGCAGGTGGTACGGCACGGCGCCGCTCTCGTTGTACTGCCGGTGCGACTCGATCACCCGCTCGCTGGTGGCCGTGCCGTCGGACATCGCCAGGAAGCTGCCGGACGGCAGGGTGGAGACCAGGGCGCCGACGATGGCCCGCGCCTCGGCCGGTTCGCGCACGTGGCCCATGACACCGAGCATCATCAACGCGATCGGCTCGCCGAAGTCCAGCGTCTCGGAGGCGCCCTGGACGATCTTCTCCGGGTCGCGCAGGTCGGCGTCGACGTACCGCGTGGCGCCTTCCTGGCTGCTGGTCAGCAACACCCGGGCATGGGTGAGGACCATCGGGTCGTTGTCGACGTACACGATGCGCGCCTGCGGCGTGATTCCCTGAGCGACCTGGTGGGTGTTGTCGGCCGTGGGCAGACCGGTGCCGACGTCGAGGAACTGGCGGACCCCCGCCTCGCCGGCGAGGTACGTCACCGCGCGGCGCAGGAACGCCCGCGAGTATTGCGCCGCCTCCACGATCTCGGGGAAGACCGCCCGGACCTGGTCGCCGACGGCCCGGTCCGGAGCGAAGTTGTCCTTGCCGCCGAGCCAGTAGTTCCACACCCGCGCCGAGTGGGGCACCGTCGTGTCCAGCTTGGAGGCCAACTCCTCGACGGGCTGGTCGGCTCGCCCCTGCGACATGTCGTTCTCCCCCAATGGCTCGCGGCGTCAGGGCCGTAGCCTAGTGCCCCACCGGCGGGCGGTGGGGGTGTGCTGGTGGCGACGGCCGGTCTCCGGGGCTAACGGGCGTCGCGCCGACGACGCACGCGCTCGAACTCGGCGACGTCCGACATCCAGGGCCCGTGCCGGTCGAGCGCGGCGCAGCCGCCGCGGACGAAGGCGCTCACCATGTTCCGGTATCCGCCGATCCCGTCGACCAGGCTGTACTCGACCTGGTACTGCGGATCCGACCCGGCCTCTCCGGATCGCACGGTCGTGATCCGGGCGACGGAGTCCGCGTAGAAGTGCAGCTGGATCCCCTCACCCATCTCCTCGTCCTCGATGGTGAACACCTCGTTGTCGCCGGCGGAGCGGTCGGCGACGAACTCCCAGAACTCGCCGGAGGCGGTGCGCGGGCCGTCTCGTCGCCACTTCTGCTCGCCGCCCTTGTCGTCGGTGAACGTCAGGGCCGTCTTGGCGCCGTCACCGACGTCGGTGTGGTCCTCGGGGTCGTCCGCCGGGATGCTCCTGGAGCGGTCCGCGGCCTCCGAGCACATCAGAAAGCTCACCGTACGCACCACGTCGTCGACGAGTTCGGGATGTGCCCGGCGCACGGCCGCGTCGACCGTCGCCGCCATCCGATCCCAGTCGCGCTTGTCCGTCACCCGGTGTCCCCGCCTCGGATCGAGGCCGATCCGCATCCCGGCGCACGCCCGCTCCGCCGAGGCGATCACACGCATGACCTGGGGCAGCAGTGCGGGGTCGACGGCATCGGGCATCCGCCGTGGCACCGTCGCGCCGTGCAGGTACTGGCCCGTGTATCTCAGGATCGCCGCGTCGAGCGGCCCGAGGACCGTGCCGTGCGCGGCGCGACGGCGGTTCGCGTGATGTTCCTGGGCACGTCTCTCGTTCGATCCCTCGGTCGCCGCGCGCATCGCCTGGCAGACCTGACCGCGCTCCAGCAGAGCGATGTCGGCGCCATGGGCCACCGGCCGACTCCGGTCCCACGGGATACGCCGGAACAGCGCGTCGACGTCCGCCGGCGCGGCGAGCAGGACCGGGTCCAACAGGGCGACCGCAGCGTCCTCGTCGAGCCGGCCGCGGGTCCCGGCGGCGTCGCACAGCGGAAGGACCGCGCTCCACAGCAGCAGGTGCCGGGCCAGGTCCTCGCGGATCACCGCAAGATGGGCCTCGGAGATCGGGACGGTGAACTCGCGAGGTTCATGGTTGGCGTCGGCGCCGGCGGCGAGCATCAGCTTCAGCTGGCCGTCCTCGTGGATCACCTTCGGAATCCAGCCGCTGCCGCGCGTGAAGACGATGTTCCTCATGATCCGTTCACGCCCACCGGGCGCATTCGGCGTCGAGGCGTGGTTCGGCGCGGACCCAGACCTCGCCGCCGGTGGCCCCGGCCGGGGCGTCGACCCGTTCGAGACCGAGGAACTCGATCAGCTGGAGCAGTTCGGCCCGTTCCGCACGGTCTTCGTCGAGACCGTGCGAGTCGAAGAAGATGTAGAACTGGTCGGTCGGGTCGACGTAGCCCGAATCCGCCCAGATCCGGAACACCTCGTCCATCGCCGCGGCTTCCGTCGTGATCATGGCAGCGCGGGCGGCGCCGCGGGCCTCCGGTGACGCGTCGAGGTCGGAGAGGTCGGAGAGCCACTGGCCGAAGTGGTCGAGGCCGGCGTATCCGTTCTCGAAGAACAGCATCGCGCCCGAAAGGTAGCGGTTGCCCCTGTCCTCCCGGAGGTGTTCCGACCGAGGTGGGTGCCCATCCTCGATCCGGGAGATCACCCCCTGCCCGGGCTTGAGTATCAGACTCTGCCTCGCCGGTTCGTCAGTGATGGTGTAGGTGTCGGACTCTCGTTCCCGGACGAACGCGGCGAACGCCTCGTATGCCTCCTGAGCGTCACCCACCGAGACCTGTTGACTGGCGCCGTCACCGGCGGCGAAGACGAACTGCTTCGGTCCGGGACTGTAGGGGCGGGCCATGTGCGTCCTTCGTTCGCGTGTCCTGGCTCCGCGAGCGTAGTGCTGTCGACGAGACCGCGACCAGTTCGGGCAGCGCGGGCAGAAACACCGTGGGAACGCCGAGCGACTGGTTCATCGCGGCGAGCCGGTACTCGGCCTGGAGGTCGGTGGTGTTGCGCAGGCCGCGAACGATCACCCCTACCTCGTGGCTCCGGCAGTAGGTGGCGGTCAACCCGCTCCAGGCCGCCACGGTGACCGAGGTCCAGCCGGCCGGCAGGGCGGCCCGGACAGCGGCCGCGCGTTCCTCCTCGCTCCGGCCCGGATGCTTGGCGCTGTTGACCGCGACGAGCACCACCAGCTCGTCGAAGAGGTCACGCGCCCGGCGCACCACGTCCAGATGCCCGGGGGTGACCGGATCGAAGCTGCCCGGGTAGACAGCACGCACCCGTACGCGACCGACGCCGGGTGCCGCCGGATGCGGTTCGGCCGTCACGACCCCAGCACCCGCCGCGCGTCGTCGATGACCCGCGCCGAGGCGAGCGGAGCCCAGGAGGCGAACAGGTCGCGGAAGTAGACGCCGTGCCGCTCGGCGATCCCCGGATCCTGCTCGATCACGTCCAGTTCGTTGACGATGCTCAGGTCCACGAGTGCCCGGAGCCGATCCGGATCCGGCGTCCGCACCTGCCCGGTGAAGCGGTCGACCACCTGGCCCGTCTCGGCCAACGTCCGCCAGCTGCGGCTGCGGTCACAGGCGCCGTACAGGTGGACGAGTTCCTCGGCGCCCGGGCCGACCAGGTCCCGCAGCACCGCGCGGTCGGCCCGATCGAGCAGGGCGAGGTCGAACCCGTCGGTGCCGTAGGCGGCGTGGGTGAGGCCCGCGGCCCGGACCTCACCGCCGCGACCGAGCACGGTGAGCCGCTCGCCCACCCGGCACAGATGGGCATAGAGGGTGCCCCCGGGATGCGCGATCCGGTCGGCGCCGCGCCGGCGCAGCCAGTCCCGCACGTCCCTGTCGGTGCTCATGGCCCGACTGTAGGTACCGGCCGTCGGATGCACCGGCCCGGAGCGTGGGCGATACGTCACAGCACCTGGACGACCACGATGTGCGTGCGGGTTAGGGAGTTCTCGTACCGCCTCCGCACGCTGGCACCGTCAGACGAGGGCGGTCAGCTCGGCACGGTGGGGTGGGTCGGCGCCGGCCCGCGTGCAGGTGACCGCCGCGACCCGGGAGGCCCGGTCGAGCACCTGCCGCAGTCTCCCCTCGTTCAGCTCACCGACCGCCGCGGCCGGTGGGCGCCCTCGCGCTCATGCCGCCCGACGGGAGCGTCCGTAATCGGCGAGGGCGTGGAACGCGGACTTGGGGGTCCACGAGCCGTCCGGCAACACCCGCACGATCCCCCGCGCGGCCAGGTCGTAGTCGTGCTCGGGGTCGCCGGTCGTCGGCAGGTGCCGGTTCGCGAACGTGTACACGAACGCCGCCTCCGCCCCGCCGGCCTCGTAGTCGCGCAGCAGGTCGACGACGTAGCGGGCCTGGCCCTCCTCGTCGCGCTCCAGCTTCCGGGTGAGCGCCGCCGCTCGGCCGTGGTCGTCGTAGGTCACCGGCTCCGTCGCGCCCGCGACGTCGGCCGCGCCCCGGTACGTGCAGCAGCCGAACTCCGTCGCGGCGTACGGCTTGCCCTGCCCCACGGCCGCCGCCAGACTCTGCGGGAATGCCTCGGCGTTGGTCGCGTCGCGGTAGCCGGCGTCGCTGGCGATGATGTCGAACGGCGCCCAGTCGACGTCCTCCAGCGGGATCGAGGCGTAGCCGACAGGGCCACCGAAACGCTCGCGGACCGCGGGTACCGCTCGCGCGAGGAAGTGGCGTACCGCGGCCCGGGCGGCCGGGACCGCCTCCCGCATCCGCATCGGGTCGGTGAACAGCGCCATCCGCTCGGCCAGATCACGGCCGGGGAGGAAGCCGTCGGTGAACATGGAGATCTCGGAGCCGGTGAGGTACACGACCGAGGCGCCGCCACGCCGCAGCCGCTCGGCGCGCTCGGCGCCGTCGAGCAGGAACTCCAGGAGCTGGTCGCGGTCGAGCCCGTTGGTGAACGGGCAGTACCACACCTCGAGCCCCGCCTCGGCCGCCAGCCGCGCGGTCAGCTCCAGCCGGTCCTGGACGCCGCCGGTGATCCGTACCGCGTCGCAGTGCAGCTCGTCGCGGATGACCCGCAGGTCGCTCCGTACGGTCTCGGGGTCGAACGGCTCGTGGGTGGTGGACCCGGCGCTCACGAAGCCGGTGTCGTAGTTCATGCCGAAGACGCGCATCAGCCAACCCCTCTCCAAGGTACGCTGCGTACCCTACAAGGTACGGCGAGTACCCTGCAAGACATGAGCACGCGGCGTCGGGGTGAGGAACTGGAACAGGCGATCCTGCGGGCCGCCGCGGAGGTGATGCGCGAGTCCGGATACGCGGGCATGACGATGGACCGGGTCGCCGCCCGCGCCGCAACCAACAAGAACGCCATCTACCGCCGGTGGCCGCACCGGGCGGCGCTGGGCATCGCGGCGTACCGCCACCTGTCCGACGCCGCCCTGCCGAACCCGGACACCGGCACGCTGCGCGGCGACGCGCTGGAGATGTTGCGGCGGGCCAACGAGACGTGGTCGTCGCCGCACGGAGCCATCCTGCGCGGCCTGCTCGCCGCCGCGGCCGACGACCCGGAACTGCTCACCCTCATGCGCGCCCGGTCCGGCGCCGACGCCATGGACCTGGCCTGGATCGCCATGCTCGAACGGGCCGTGACCCGGGGCGAAGCGCCGGCGGCGGCCGTCCGCCCCCGGGTGGCGACCACGCCGATGATGCTGCTCCGCGCCGAGTACGCGATGCGGGGCATCCCCTCGGTCCCCGACGAGGTGCTCGTCGACATCGTCGACGAGGTGTTCCTGCCCCTGGTACGCGGTCGCGGCTGACGCGACGCCGGCCGGTGCATACTGCCTCGGTGATCACGTTCCGGTTCGCGCTGTGCCCCCTGGACGAGGTGTCGCCGTGGGGCGGCGACCGGCCGACACTCCACTGGTTCGGGCTCACCGAGGGCTGGTACTGGCTCGAAGCCGGCGGGCGGGAGCTGCTGCGCCGCACCCGGCACCCGGGACCACTCCCCTACGTCGACCACTACCTGGCCCGGCTCTGGGAGGACGTCATCGCCCTCACCCCCGAGGTACGGGAGCCGGTGCCCGCGGATCTGGTGTCCTTCATCGAGTCCCGTCGCGGGCAGTGGACCCGCGACCCGTTCGAGTTCGAACCGGAGGACCACCGGACCATCGGCGGCGACCCGGACCGGCCCGACCACCCCGCCGTCACGGCGGCGATCTGGCACGGCGAGCACCACCTGGACCTCGGATACCTGCGCAACCCACCCCGGCTCCGGTTCTGGCGCACCCTCCGGGACGACCGCGACGAGGTCACCGTGGACTGGCGGCACGAGGACGACGGTGAGATCGGCTTCAGCGCCGGGCCCGCGGTCCGGCTCCGCGTCCCGACCATCGCGTACCTCGAGGCCGTGCACACCCTCGACCGCGAGCTGATGGACGCCATGGGACAGCGGGTCGAGGAGCTGGAACGCCGCGGTGGGCTACCGGGCGTCGACCTCGACCCCGTCCAGTTACGACGCGAGCACGAGGACCGGCGGCACTGGCTCTCCCGGAACCTCGACCGCCGCCCGACGACCGACTGGGCGGCGGTCCGCCGCGGCGCCCGCCTGCTGCTCGCCGCGCCGCACCCCTGACGTGGGCGGCCGTCACCCGGCGAGGTGGCCGGTCGCCCTCAGCAGCGCCTTGGTGAACCGGCTGAGCTCCACGCCGGGCAACTCGTCCGGGGCGAACCACCGCAGCTCGCTGATCTCGTCGTGATCGGGGACCGGTGCACCCTGCGCGACGCCCGCCCGGTAGACGGCGGTGACGTAGGCGACCCGGTCGCCGTTGGGATAGGTCACCTCGTAGTCGGCGCCGCCGAGCACGTCGAGCAGCCGAGGCTCGCCGATCCGCACGCCGATCTCCTCACGGATCTCCCGCACGGCCGCCTCGACGGGCGATTCGCCGACGTCGACCGCGCCGCCGGGCACCGCCCACCCGTCGTGGTGCCCGGCATGGCGCACCAGCAGGATCCGTGCGTCGTCGTCGACGACGACGATCGACACCGACGGCATCTGGATCAGCTCATGGCCGATCACGGCGCGCAGCCGGGCGAGATACGGGGACATGGCCATTCCGGCACGGTAACCGTCGGGACCCGCCCCGCGTCAGGCGTCGGCCGGGCGGTACTCCACGCCGTCCACGCCCGGCGTGACGACCGCGGCGTACCGCCGGCCGGCGGTGACGTCGTGGTCCTCGTCGACCTCGAAGCCGATGAGCGCCCGGTGGATCGGCACCTCGCCGTGCACGGCCACGGCCACGTCCGCCAACCACCGGTCGAGCGCACCGCGCCACGACAACGACTCCGCGCCACTGGACTCGTCGAAGGGGTAGCCGCCGATGCGATCGTCGACGCGCACCAACGCGCCCAGCGGCAGGTAGAGCTCCAGCGTGTCCACGTTTTCGTACCGGAACAGGAAGCCGCCGCAGACGACCCGGGCACCCGAGGGCAGCGTCAGCGTGGCGAGGAGGTGACCGTGCTCGTGGAGGGCGGCCACGCCGGGTTCGGCCGGCGCGAACCCGAACCCGTCGGCCCGGCGGACGTGGCAGCCGTGGACGCCGGCGGCGCGCCACAGCGCCCGGAGGGCCCGGTCGACGGTGTCGTCGTCGGCCGCGCCGAGAACCAGGCAGAGTTCGTAGAAGCCACCCGTCCAGTTCTCGTCGTCGCTCATGTCGTCCGCGCTCGTCACGCCACCACGATCCCCGATCCGGGCGTCGCCGTCACCCTCGTCACCTCCACCGCTCGGGCCACCGTGGAGCGCCGGGACCGCTCAGGGAGTGATCCGGGAGAAGCCCTTGCCGCTCATCGGGAGGAGCCTTACCTTCCATTGATGGTCATCGGTAGTCAACCGCACGGCCCTCCTCGGGAGGCCGGTCACGGCGAGCTGCGGCCCGAGGACCTCGGCGGCATCGCCTACCTGCGCGGGCTGTCGAGGCGGGGCTTCCTCACCGGCGCCGCGTTGGCGGCGTCCGGGGTGTCGGCCGCCTTCGTCCTGCTGCCCGACTCCGCTCGGGCCGCCGGAAGCTACCTGCGACCCTGCGGCAATGTGCGGATATCGAGCTCGTGGCAGGACCACCGGAACCGGACGCCGCCGTCGGGTGAGCCGGGCACCGACTACGCGGTCGGCACCGGCACTCCCGTCCGGGCCGCGGCGAACGGCACGATCCGCCTGGTGAAGGCCGACACCTCCACCGCGACCGGGCGCGTCGTGGGGATGGCCCACGACGACGGGAACTACACCCGGCACCTGCACCTGTCGACGATCGCCGTCTCCCCCGGCCAACGCGTGTCGCGAGGCCAGACCATCGCCTACTCCGGCGCCTCGGCCAACGGCAGCGACTCCGGGGTCGGACCGCACGTGCACACCAGTCTCTGGCTGAACACCGGCAGCCCGACGAACTTCGGCGCGACGGTGGATTTCGAGAACCACGTCGGCGACGCCCCCAACCCGAGTTCCCCCGACCAGGAGGTAGATGACGTGTTCATCGCGAATGTGCGAGGCAACTGGTACCTCGTCGTCCCCCAGGGCACCGCCAAGCCACGGGCAGTGGTCCTCGGTGGCGACAGCAACGCCGCCGCCTCCGGCCTCCCCGTCCTGAACTTCACCTGGGATCCGTCGATCAACGCGCTCCGGGCGGCGGTCGACGGCATCGGCTGACGCCGCCCGGCACGTCACGGAAGCCACCGCCCTGTCGCACCCGACCCGGCGGGAGGCCCTCAGCAGCCGCTGCCGCATGTCAGAATGCCCCCAAACCTGGAGCAGAGCTGCAGAACGGGCGAGCCGATGACGACAGGCAGGGCGACTGAGCTGCTGCGTAGACCCGGGGGTCCGCAGCGGGCCACATTCCTGGAACTCTTCTTCGACCTGGTGTTCGTGCTCGCGCTCGCCCTGCTCTCCCGCAGCCTGGCCGAGGATCTCGGGTGGAGCGGCGCCTTCCGGGCACTGGTGCTGCTGGGCGCCATGTGGTGGGTCTGGTCGAGCACCGCGTGGCTGACCGACCGGACCGACCCGCAACGACCGGTCATCCAGGCGCTGGTCATCGCGACCATGGTCGGCAGCCTGGTCATGGCGGCCGCGGTCCCCGAGGCGTTCGGCGACACCGGCCTGATCTTCGCGGGCGCCTACGTCGCCGTCCAGCTCAGCCGCGGGATCGTCCTCACCGCCGTGCTGCGCGGCCACGAGCTGCAACGCAACGCCATGCGCGGGCTGTTCTGGTACGGCCTGTCGGCGCTGCCGTGGATCGCGGGGGCGCTGGTGCACGGTACGGCGCGGGGCGCGCTCTGGGCACTCGCGGTGCTCCTCGACCACACGGCCGGCAGAATCGGCTTCCCCACCCCCGGCGCGGGGCGCATCCCCGGCCGTGACCTCGTCATCTCCGGCGAGCACCTGTCCGAGCGCTACCGGCAGTTCTTCATCATCGCTCTCGGCGAGCTGATCCTGGTCACCGGACTGGCGCTGAACGGCAGCGGCTTCGCACCCGCCGGGGCTGCCGCGTTCGCCGTGTCGATCGCGACCACCGTGCTGCTGTGGCGGATCTACATCTACCGCGCCGGTGAGGTCCTGGCGGAGGCGATCGTCGCGTCCGCCGACCCGGTCCGCCTCGCCCGGTCGGCGTCCTACACCCACCTGACCATGGTGGCCGGCGTGGTCGTCACCGCCGTCGGCGGTGAACTCGTCATCGCGCATCCGCTGGGACACACTCCACCGGCCTGGATCGCCGTCCTCCTCGGCGGACCCGCGCTGTACCTGGCCGGGCGCGCCCGCTTCGAACACGCGGTGTTCGGCCGGGTGTCCCGGTCCCGACCGATCGGCGTGCTCGCGCTGGCCGTCCTGGCACCGGCGATGCTCCTCGTGCCGCCGGTCGTGGTCGCGGCCGCCGCCGCCGTCGTGCTGACCGGGATCGCCCTGTCCGACGCGCACCGTGCCCGCGGACTACCACCCGAGCCGCCGTCACCGCCGGACTAGCCGTCGGCGTCGGATACGGCGCTTCGACCGCTCGTCGCGGAGGTGGCGGGTCGGTGCGCCAACAGTGGATGGCCGGGTGGAAGCACCCGCGAAGGCGTGGGAGCGGAGAGATTCGAACTCACTCAGCGCGAACGCACCGGCTTTACAGGCCGGCCCACCTCACCGTCGGTGGCGCGCTCCCTCGGCCGCAGGCCGGTGCCCGCGGAAGGTGTCGAACCTCCGACCCCCTGGATGTGAACCAGGTGCTCTTCCGTTGAGCTACGCGGGCGTACGCGGAAGGGGTGGGATTCGAACCGACGAGCCCCCTCCATCGCTCCGGCGACTGGACTCGAACCAGTACCTGTACGGATCAACAATCCGCTGCCCTACCGTTTGGGCGACGCCGGAATGGTCGCGCGTGCGGGACTCGAACCCGCTTCACCAGCGTGAAAGGCTGGGGGCCTACCCATGACCGAACGCGCGTCCGTGTGCCCCGAGCTGGTGTCGAACCAGCGGCCTTCGGCTTGTCGAGCCGACGCTCTCCCGCTGAGCTACCGGGGCGAGGCGGGATGTCCGGCCCACGACCGACGGCCGGGCGGCGTGGACCACGACGTCGTGCCTCCGGGGAATTCCGACATCCCGACCCGCCGGTTAAGAGCCGGCTGCTCTTCCTCTGAGCTACGGAGGCGTGCGGTGAGGGAGGGAGCCGAACGCCGCCGACCGCGCCTCGTCTCGATGCGTGCCCCCGGCGCGATTCGAACGCGCGACCCCTGGATTCGTAATCCAGTGCTCTGTCCGCTGAGCCACGGGGGCATGGTGTCGTCGGGCGGGCCCGAACCGCCCCTTCCTCATCAGGGAAGCGCTCTGACCAGCTGAGCTACGACGACCTGGCGGCTCGGCCACCTCTGCGTGCGCGCCCCGTGCCGGGATCGAACCGGCGACCCTCCGCTCGACAGGCGGATGCTCTCCCACTGAGCCAACGGGACCTGGTGGAGTCGGGCGGAGTCGAACCGCCGGCCTCTTCGGTGCGAACGAAGCGCTGCTACCACCTGAGCTACGACCCCATGCGTACCCGGAGCGCGATTCGAACGCGCACTGTCCCCGCCCTGAACGGGGTGCCTCCTGCCGTTGGGCTACCCGGGCATGTACTGCGTGCCGACGCCCGGCCTCGAACCGGGGGCCTCTCCGTCATGAGCGGAGCGCTCTGGCCAGCTGAGCTACGTCGGCGCGGTGCCCTCGGCGCGAGTCGAACGCGCACTGGCGACGTCCTCAACGTCGGGCCTCTGCCGTTGGGCTACGAGGGCGTGGCGCTCCCGGGCCAGGATTCGAACCCAGCTCTCCGCATCCAGAGTGCGGCGTCTTGCCGACTAGACGACCCGGGAAGGGTGGCCGGCGGGTCGCGGTCCCGCCGGCCGGTTTCAGCACTGCTTTCCGCGAGCGGCCGGCGGGCATCGAACCCGCTTTTTCGGTTTGGCAGATCGGCGTGTCCGCCGAGTTCACCACGACCGCATGGCATGTCCTGCGTAGGCCGTACGGGACTCGAACCCGTAACCGTCCGGCTGAGAACCGGATGAGCTGCCAATTGCTCCAACGGCCCGTGGAAAACCCTCCCCGGTTGCCGGGAGGGCATCCGAACGTGGAGAAGAGGGGAATCGAACCCCTGACCTCCGCCCTGCCGAGGCGGCGCTCTACCAGCTGAGCTACAACCCCATGGTCCGGGACCAGCGAGTCGAACGCTGTTTCTCCCGCTCCCAAAGCGGGCGGGTTACCGTCTCCCTCGTCCCGGAGGGTATTGCCCCCCGGCCGGCCTGCCTGTACGGGCGCCGGCCGGGGTCTAACCATGCCATCCACTGTGGAATTGAGAATCAACGACGCCTCCGGCCAGGGCCGGGACGAAAGCAGGGGCGACAGGATTCGAACCTGCGACCTTCGGTTTTGGAGACCGGTGCTCTACCAGCTGAGCTACGCCCCTGTGCGGTTGTCCGGGTAACGAAAAAGCCGCCCTGTCCCGGTCGGGGTGGGCGGCTTGTAAGCTTCCGCTGGCGCTATTCGCGCCGCCACCCCGGCTTCCAGTTCTGCTCGCTCGCGCACAGATCGTGGGCTCGCCCGATCGCACGCAGCACGACACCGCCGCGCGGCATGAGCCGCATGGTTTCGGTGGAGGCGTACTGCTGCACGGGGAACTCCTCGGTTCGAGCCGGTTGACCTTGCCGTTTTACGGTAAGGCCGACGTCCGCGGAAGGCAAAGGATATTCCGAAGCGATGCTCATCAACCTCGTGAGGTGCGCGACGCTCGGTCCAGGGCGATGGCCAGGCGGCGTCTCCATGCCTCGGCGTCGCTGGTGACATCGGGATACTCGTCGACGAAGTTGTCCCAGTCGACGTCCCAGGCGAGCACGGAATCGGCCGTGAAGTCGTCGGCTTCGGCCCCGAGTTCCGGCCGCAGCAGGTCGCGTACGAGTTCGAGGTCCACTGCGGTGTGCTCGGCTAGCAGCACGGCGTCGTAGAGATCCTTTCCCTGGGGGTACATGTCGGTGGCGAGCCACATGAGTTTCCACGCCAACGACATCTCGGCACTCGCCGCCCTCAGCGGGCGGTCGACGCCGTCGAGCCGGATCGTGGTGGGTTGCAGGGGAAGGTGTTCGTTGAAGACGAAGTCGGCCTGCACTGATGCGGTCAGGCCGTCGTCGGTGACGCACGGGAGGACCAGGCGTCGTCCGTCGGCGCGTTCGTAGGTCCAGATGTCGCTCGTCTGCACGTGGTCCGGGTCGAGGCCGGCGCCCGGCCGGGCACGCAGGGCGGCAAGGATGCCGGCGAGCATGGCCTCGGCCTCGTCGCTCTGGGCGCTCATCGAGGGTGGGGTCACCACGAAGTCGACGTCGCCCGGCTCCCGGGCGGCGGGTCCGAACCATGCGGACATCGTGACGCTGCCCCGCAGGACCAGGTGGGCCGCCCAGGACGTGTCAGCGATGACGTTGAGCATGTGTCGCATCGCGGTACGACGGGCGGCGTACCACCGTCGACCCGCATCGGGATCGGTGAAGACCGGTTCGCCCGCGCGGTAGGCGTTGCCGTACTGCTTCAGGGCGGGGTCGAACGCGGCCCGTTGCCGTACGCCGGGCCGGACCGGCAACGGCTGGTAGGTGTCGGGATAGCCAGGGGTGCCGGCGGGCGCCGAGCGCATCCTCTCTTCCCTGGCCAGATGCGATGCGCCTGGTCGGGACTGCGTCAGCCAGCCGGCGTCGAGTTCGGTGCGGTCGTCGAACACGACGTACTCCTGCTCGACGGCGAGCACCTCCCAGCCGGAGCCCCGCAGGGCCGCGATGAGAGCGTCCAACCGGGCCCGGGCGCGGTCCCGCCCGATCCGGTGGCACCGCTGGGTGACGAACCGCTCCTGACGTCCGTCGTCGCGTGCGCGGCGGGCGTTGCGGGACAGCCGCGCGCCGTGCTGCTCGGCCACCGCGGTCACTGCCACCAACGTAGGAACGCCTGCGGGAAGCAGTAGCTTGACGTGGTGTTCGAAATACCGCTCAGCGGGCTGCGCGAGCGCCTGCTCGTCGATGACCGGAACGCCGGCGGACCACGGGGCGGCCTCGATCTTCGTCCGCACGATGTGCAGACCGGCTGCCCGCAGCCGTGTCCTCCACCGCTCGGCGGCATCACGCTGCTGGTGCAGAGAACCGGAGCCCACGAGAGTGATCATCGGCTGGGACGCGACGCGGCCCCGGTCCAGCAGGACATGCGTGTACTTCAGCCCGTGGTGCTCGGCGAAGTCCGCCAGCCTGCCGGCGTCTCCCTCGTAGGCGGTGAGGTGGACCTCGAAGTCCCCACTGACGTCGCTGGTGAGACCCGGTTCGGACACGCCGTCACGGTACGCGCACGCCTGCGGTGGCTGCCATCAGGATCCACCCGCTCGGGTCGTCAGCGGCGGACCCGGTAGCGCAGGTGGAGCACCCGGCTGCCCTGCACCACCTCGTCCGGACCCTCCAACAGGTGCTGCGCGTCGACCGACCCGAAGAAGCGTTTGCCGGACCCGAACACGACGGGTACGACGTCCATGCGTACCTCGTCGACCAGGCCCGCGGCGAGCACCTGGCCACCGACGTCACCGGCGGCGACCTCGACCGTGCGCTCCCCCGCCAGCTCCTGCGCCGTGGCCACGGCCGCCTCCACGCCGTCGACGAAGTGGAACGGCGCGTCGGGGTTCCAGCCGTCGGGCGCCGGCCGGTGCGTCACGACGACCACGTGGTCGATCCCACCCGGAGGCTTTCCGTCCCAGCCGTCCGTCAGGTCGAACACGTGCCGGCCGACGACCGTCACCCCGATCCGGTCCCAGTACGGCCGGGTGTAGTCGTAGGACGTCTGCGACACCGTCAGCCCACCGCCGGCGTCCAACGGGACGTCACCACTGGTCAGCCACTCGAACAGCGGCCCGGGCTGGTCGTTCTCGTCCGCGACGAAGCCGTCGACCGACACCGAGCTGTACATGACGACTGTGCCCACGGGGTCTCCTCTGCTCGGGGACGCCTCAACCTAACGTGTCGTGGGCTGCCGCTCTTGTAGGAAATCAATCGGCCGGCAGCGGCCAGCCGTCCAGCACGTGACCGGGATGTTCGCGCAGGAACCGCCGCCGGACCTCGACGTACCGGGTCGGCGTGAGCCCGGTGAACGCCCGGAACTCGTGGCCGAAGTGGGCCTGGTCGAAGTAGCCGGCGCGACCGGCGAGGTCGCCCCAGTCGACCGGTTCGGCGGGGTCGATCGAGAACACGGCGGTGGCGAAACGGTGGGCGCGGGCCAGCCGCTTCGGCGTGACGCCGACGAGGTGCTTGAACCGCTGCGCCAGGTGGGTGCTGCTGACCCCGGCTGCCACGCTCAGGTCGCCGATGGCGACCGCTCCGCCGGCCGCCGCGATGACGCCGCTCGTCCGGCGCACCAGCGCCAGCCCGGCGGTCTCGCCCAGCCGTCGCGTCAGCTCCTCCTCGAGCAGCGTCAGCATCTGCTGCGGCCCGGCCGCCGTGGCCAGCCGGTCTCGCAGCTCCGCGACGGCGGGCCGACCCCAGACCTGCTCGATCGTCACCGGCCGGTCGCACAGCTCGACGGCGGGCATCGGCAGGAACGGCGCCAACCCCCACGGCTTGACGTGCGCGCCGACGGACCGGGTCCGCGGCGGATAGCTGAACTCCAGCGCCCGGGTGGGCGTGGTGACCACGCAGCCGTCGGCGTACTCGGTCGTCTCGATGTCGGCGCCGGCGCGGATGCGGAACGGCGCACCGAGGTTGACGATGAGCAACGCCGCCGGCATCGGCGGCAGCGTCAGCCGGGCGTACGGCGGCGCACCCTCCAGGTAGTAGAGGTCGTCGATCAGCTCGTCCAGCGGCGGTCGCGGCACTCGGGACACGTACTCCACGCCCACAGCATCGCCGACATCGCGCGCCGGGGCGGTCCAGCCGCGCCGCCGCCGGGGCACGTCGTCGCGGGCTGCGGGCGGTCGTTCACGCCTCGGCGAGGGTGACCCGGACGGCGAGCAGGTCCCCGGCTGCGTCGCGATCGACCTGGACCGGGAAGACCCCGTCACCCCAGCTGGTCATCGCGAACAGGATCTGCGCGTCGCCGAGGGCCAGGGTCCCGCTCTCCGTGTCGCTGGCCCGCACCTGGCGCATCACCTCCCAGTGGTGTGAGTGTGGCCGGAAGTCCACGGCCAGCTTGCGACCGGGCTCGGCGTCGCGCCAGGCCTGCACGGTCGTCGCCCGCCGCAGGGCCGAGCGCAGCGGCAGGTCCGTCCAGCCGTAGCTCCCCTCGTCACCCGGTGCGGCCAGCGGTTCGGCGGTGAACTCCCGGGCCGCCGTCGGGGCGTCGACACCCCAGAACGCGACGTCGGCGAGACCGTCCAACGGCTCCTCGTGGCGCCACGACGCGAGTGCGTCGGTGTCGGCGAAGGCCAGCCGAGCCGCGTCGACACCCACCATGCCCACGTCGACCGTGGCGGCGACGGGCGCGTCACGGACCCGGACGATGATCTGGGACCAGCCGTCCCACGGCCCGTCGGAACGTTCCGCCTGCACCGGGACGGTCCCGGCGGGAAGACCGTCCACCGCCACCGCGGGCATCCCGAAGACCCGGAAACCCGGCTGGCGTTCCACCGCGCACCGCCGCGCCCGCTCCCGGTGCGGCACCTGCTGTTGCGCGCGCTCCACCGCAGCCGTCCACCCGTGCTCCCGGCAGTGATCGCCGAACCGTTGCGCCCAGCTGTCGCCGTGTGAGGCGGGGATGTCGTAGTGGTACCGCCCGGGCCGTACCGGGAACGACGCCCCCGCCGGCTCGGCGTCCGGGCCGACCACCTCGTAGTCGGCGGACCCGGCGACCTCAGCCAGCAGGTCCGGATCCTCGAATCCCAGACCGCGCGGGTCGAGCTCGTTCGGCGGCCTGCTTCCCGACCACATGCCCAGCATCCCGCCGTCGATGATGACGAGTTGGCCGGACGGGCACCGAACCTCGCCGAGCGTGACAATCTCTCCCATGGCGCGGCAGTCTATGCAGCCGCCGGCACGAGCAGGGGCGACTGAGCGCGCTACTCGCCGACCGGCCCAGCGGCGAGCTCGGCTACGACGTCGAGGTGCCCGAGGTGACGGGCGTACTCCTGCACGAGGTGGAACAACACGCGTTCCAACGTCGCCGGCGCCGCGCCGTCCCACCTCGGACCGGGAGCGCCCACCGTCGTCAGGTCGTTGCTCGCGACCACGGAGGCGGTGTGTGCGCCCTGGGCGCGGAGCGACGCCGTCAGGCTGTCGCGTGTCTCGTCGGGCGCCACGTGCCACCGGTCCCCGCGCCGGTCGCCCCAGGGTTCGGCGATCTGGTTGCCCTCGAATCCCCACTCGATCCAGCGAAGCTCGACGTAGCGCAGGTGTTTGAGCAGTTCGAGGGGGGTCCACCCGGAGGGAAGCCGGCTGCGCCGCACCTCGTCGTCGGGTAGTGCGTCCACCTTGGACAGGAGGGTCTCCCGGAAGAAGTCCAGGTATCCCAGGAAGACCTCGTCGCGTCCCGATGCGGGAGTCGTCGGTGCGGGAAAGGGCATCGCCATGACGCCATTGTCCGCCTGCCGCGCCTCCGGTGTCGGCGGAGCCGTGGACGATCGCGCCCGTGGCAACGTCTACTGGCGTCAGACGAGCCGCTGGACACGTACCTTCGGCCGCTCGTTGCGGAGGTGGCCGTGCTTGTGCTGGCGTACCTGCTCGTCCCAGACCTCCTGGTCGTAGTCCGGGTCCGGCGGGATCCACCGGTGCGAGCCGTCGCTGTAGTGGAACCGCTCGTCGCCGGCCCGCAGGATGCTCACCGCAGCCACCCCAGGAAGCGGCGGTGCAGCAGCCCGGCCGGCATCCAGTGCAGGTCCTGCGCCGCCCGGGCCAACTGCGCACCCATGTACAACGCCAGCGACACCCGCGCGCCCGCGAACTCCGCCCGCAGTTCCCGCCGCCGCGTCTCGCACGGCCAGGGAGCCGCGCACCCACCACAACTCCACACCGGCAGGACCGGCCCGTGGGTGCTCACCCGCGACCTGCGAGCAGGGTCGCGGTGAGCAGCCGCGCCTGCCGGCTGGTCACCTCCAGGCCCTGCAGGTGTACGCGCAGGATGCGCTGCTCCTGACCCCTCACCGCTCCTCCCCCGGCCAGTGCGCGACACCGATCGGAACGCGGTGCCGGACCCGACACGGCAGTTCGTCGCCACAGCGGCACACCCACCGCCACCGCCGCCACGACCACGCCGGCCGATGCCGCCGCGCGAGAGTCAACGCCGTTGCCGAGAGGTACTCGTCGTACGAGACGCGCCGCACGTAGCCTCCCCGTCGTCACGAGGGCGGCCCTCCGCCCTCGAAGCTGAGAGGGACGCGGCGACCAGGCGACACCCGCACCGCCCGCCGCATCCCGTGAGCAGCAAGCTACGGTGTGTGGCGGGGCGGAACGGGTAGGGTTCGTACCCCTGTGTCAGGACAGGAGCCCGACCTTCACTGCGAGGTCGCGGGCCTCGTCGCGGGTGGGGCGCGGGCCGTCGAGCAGGTCCACGGTGATCTGGCGGGCGTACCCGTTGAAGCGGATCGTCTCCGGGGCCGACTCGTACGCCCGCCGCAGCGTCGCGACGGCCGTCTCCCGGTCGCCCTTGCCGTAGTGCGCCCGCGCGATTTCGATGAGGTGGCGAGCCCGTCGCGGCCGTGACGGGATGGCCGACGAGTCATGGCGGCCGGCCTGCCGCACCGCCTCGCCTGACTTCTGCAGCTCCACCGCGACCGTCACCGCGTGAGCGCCCATGATGACCCGGGAGAACGAGGTCTGCGGCTGGTAGAACTCCTGCGGCAGGCGTTGCGCCACACGGTCGGCGCGATCCCAGTACCGCCAGGCCCGACCCTCCTCGCCGGCACGGGCGGCGGTGTAGGCCGCCTCGAAATTCAGCGCCCCCCACAGAGCCAGCAGGTTCGTGTTCCCGTCGGCGATGCGCGGCTCCAGGGCCGACAGCACGTCCAGCGTCACCGCCGTCGCGGTGTCCCAGTCCCCGGCGTCCCGATGCACCTGGCACAGGAACCACCCCGCGACAGCCAACGCCTCCGGGTCGCCGGACTCCTGCGCCGCCACCATCGACCGGTCCGCGACCCGCCACAGCAACTCGGCAGCGGGCTGGTAGGCGAGGAACATCTGCGTCAGCCCGAATGTCTCCGCCACCAGGGCCTGCGCCTCCCGACGCTCTTCCCCCTCGTACGCCAGGGCGGCGCGCTGCACGTCGCGCAGCAGCCCCGGCAGCAACCCGCCCAGCACCGTACGGTGATCGGACGCCTGGTGGCGGGCCCGCCATGCCGTCGCAAGCCGGTCCCGCAGGCTCGTCAACGACTCCGCGGACGTCTCGCCGGAGAGCACGAAGCGGTTCACCGCGTCCCGAACGGAGGCCAACGCCGGATGCTCCGGCCCGTTGACCACGGCGGACCGGTCGCTCAACTCACCGGCCAGCACCGACACCTCGACCTTCAGGGCGCGCGCGATGCGATCCAGCATGTGGATGCGAGGCGGCAGGATGCGATCGGTCTCCACCGCCTTGACCCACTCGGCGCTGCGGCCCACCAGGCCGCCGAGCACCGCGCGGGTCTTCCCGGACCGCTCCCGGTAGACCTTCAACCGCTGCCCGAAGGTCAGTTCCGGCAAGGATTCCATCCTGGACCTCCTCGTCGCGCGCACGCGCCAACGGCACCCGGGCGCCGTTCACCAACGCTACCCGACCGGTCGTCCAACCCTCAGGGGCGAGCGGCGAGCATGCGCCGCAGCGCGGCGCGGACGGACTCGGCCGGGCGGTCGATCAGCGTCTCCAGCGTGGGATCGGTGACCATGAACTCGCCACGTCGCGCCGCCCGGAACATGCCGAGGTTGAACTCGGCGGCGGCGCGCGGCATGCCCCGGGACACCGCCGCCCGTACCCATTCCTCGTCGTCCACGACGACGCGGGTCACCTCCCGGCCGGTGACCTCGCTCGCGACAGCGGCGACCGCCGCGAAGTCGAGCGTCGACGGGGCCGTCAGCGGCGCGGTGGGGCCGGCCGCGACGGAGTCGTCGGTGAGCAGGACGGCGGCCGCCGCCGCGAGGTCGTCGTGGCCGGTCCAGGAGACGGGCCCGTCGGCCGGGAGGGCCAGTCGGCCGGTGGCCGGCGCCTCGTCGAGGTAATAGCGGAGGGTGCTGGAGTAGAAGCCGTTGCGCAGGGCGACGTGGGGGATGCCGGTGGCGGCCAGGTGCTCCTCGGTGCGCGCGTGGGTGATCATCGGCGGGAACAGCGAGTCGGTCGACGCGCCCTGGTGGCTGGTGTAGAGGATGCGCTGCGCTCCGGCCGCCGTCGCGGCGTCGATCGCGGCGATGTTGGCCCCGGTCGCGGCGGCCCCCCGGATCGCGGCACTGACGATCAGGACCTGGTCAGCACCCTCGAAGGCGTCCACGAGGGTGGCGGGGTCGGTGAAGTCGCCGCGGCGCACCCGGACGCCGCGGGCCTGCAGTGCGGTGGCCTTCGCGACGTCGGTGACGCTGACCCCGACGGCGGCGGCGGGAACCCGCCGCAGGACCTCCGCCACGATTCGTGAGCCCAGGTGGCCGGTGGCGCCCGTGATGACGATCATGCTTGCTCCCAGGAGGGGTTTCCGTTGCTAACAGGGATGACGGTAGCAGAGATAACCTCAACGCTAACAGGTCGCTGTTACCATTGGTACGTGGAGCTTGCCGAGAGGACCGACGCCCGGTCCCGGATCGTCACCGCGGCCGCACGGATCCTGCGGGAGCAGGGGGCCCGCGCCGTGACCACGCGCGCCGTCGCGCAGGCGGCGCAGGTGCAGGCGCCGACCATCTACCGCCTGTTCGGCGACAAGGACGGCCTGATCGATGCCGTGGCCGAACACGTGATGGCCACCTGGGTGGCGGCGAAGGCGACCGGCGGGCCGCACCACGACCCGGTGGTCGACCTGCGCGCGGGCTGGCGGGCACAGATCGAGTTCGGGCTGGCCAACCCCTGGCTGTACGAGCTGATGACCAACCCCGCGCGGGCGGAGCAGTCCCCGGCCACCACGGAAGGCATCGAGGTGCTGCGTGCGAAGGTGCACCGGCTCGCCGCAGCCGGGCTGCTGCGCGTGGACGAGCCGCGAGCGGTCGCGATGATCCACGCGGCCGGCACCGGCACCGTACGCGCACTGCTCGGCATGCCACCGGACCGACGCGACCTCGGCCTGGCCGACCAGATGTTCGACGCCGTCGCCGCCAGCATCCTGACCACCGCCCCGGCGGCTCCGGCGAACGACGTGGGCGCCATCGCGGTCACCTTCGCCACCGCGCTACCCGGCCTGCCCGGCCTCACCGACGCCGAGCGGGCGTTGATGGGCGAGTGGCTCACCAGGGCCCTGACGACACTCCATCAGGGACAGCACCGGGCCAGCTGATCGGGCGCCCGATCACGGCATTGACTCGGGGCCGGGAAGGCGCAAGCCTATGGAAGCGCTCCCATCGTCGAGCTTCTATTCGCGTGAGGGAAGGAATGCTCGTGCGTCCCACCACCGCACTGCTCCCGGTCGTGCTGGCCACGGCCCTCGGCGGCCTGGCCCTGCCGGAGCCCGCCCTGGCCGCGGCCGGCCCGGCGCTGGCCGTCGACACCACCGCCAACCGGCACCCGATCAGTCCGTACGTCTACGGCATGAACTTCGCCGACGAGGCCCTCGCCCGGGAGCTGCGGCTGCCGGTGCACCGGTACGGCGGCAACGCCACCACCCGCTACAACTTCCGCAACGACACCACCAACCGGGCCTCGGACTGGTACTTCGAGAACATCCCGAACGACAACCCGGACCCGGGCAGCCTGCCCAAGGGGTCGGAGAGCGACCGGTTCGTGCAGCGGAACAAGGCCACCGGCGCCGCCACGGTCATGACCGTGCCGATGCTCGGGTGGATCGCCAAGGACCGGGCGAAGGCGTGCGGCTTCAGCGTGGCCACGTACGGGCCGCAGCAGTCCACCGACCCGTGGGCGCCGGACTGCGGCAACGGCAGGAAGCCCGACGGCAGCCTGGTCACCGGGAACGACCCGGAGGACACCAGCGTCGCGGTCGGTCCGGAGTACGCCACCGACTTCGTCAACCACCTCAAGGGGCAGTTCGGCGCCGCCGCCGACGGCGGCGTCCAGTTCTACAACCTGGACAACGAGCCGGACCTGTGGCACTCCACCCACCGCGACGTCCGCCCGACGGGCCTGGGCTACGACGAGCTGCGCGACCGCACCTACGCGTACGCCGCCGCGATCAAGGCGGCCGACCCCGGCGCGAAGACGCTCGGTCCGGTCGGCTGGGGCCTGAACTCGATCTTCTACTCGGGGCTGGACCAGGACACCTGCTCGCGCACCGGATGCTGGTCGAACCCGCCGGACAAGGCCGCGCACGGCGGCCAGGACCTCGGCCCGTGGTACCTGGACCGGATGCGCGAGTACGAGCAGCAGCACGGCGCCCGGATCCTCGACTACTTCGACATTCACCTCTACCCGCAGCAGTCGGGTGTGTTCGGTGACGCCGCCGGCGACGCCGACACCCAGGCGCTGCGGCTGCGCTCGACCCGCCAGCTCTGGGACCCGACGTACGTGGACGAGAGCTGGATCAACCAGCCGGTCCGCTTCATCCCCCGGATGCGGGAACTGGTCGACCAGCACTACCCGGGCACGAAGATCGCGATGACCGAGTACAACTGGGGCGGCCACGGGTCGCTCAACGGCGCGCTGGCCCAGGCCGACGTGCTCGGCATCTTCGGCCGCGAAGGGCTCGACCTGGCCACCCTCTGGACCGCACCCGGGGCCGACCAGCCGGTGGCGAACGCCTTCCGCATCTACCGCGACTACGACGGCAGGGGCGGCGCGTTCGGTGAGACCTCCGTCAAGGCGACCAGCGCCGACCAGGGCAAGCTGGCCGTGTACGCCGCCGAGCGCGCCGCCGACAAGGCACTCACCCTGGTCGTGGTCAACAAGACCGGCGACGACCTGACCAGCCCGCTCACGCTCACCGGCGTCTCCGCCGACACCGCCCAGGTCTACCGCTACAGCGGGGCCGACCTCGCCGGCGTCGTCCGGGAGGCCGACCAGCCGGTGACCGCCGGCGGCCTCACCGCCACCTTCCCGGCCAACTCGATCACCCACCTGGTGCTGCCGCGCGGCACCACGCCCGGCGACACCACCGCGCCGACCGCCCCCGGCAGGCCGACCGCCGGCACGGTCACCGCCGACAGCGTCGCCCTGACCTGGACGCCGTCCACCGACGACACCGGCGTGACCGGCTACGACGTGCACCGGGTCGACGCCACCGGCACGGTGAAGGTGGGTGGCGCCACCGGCACCTCGTACACCGTGAGCGGGCTGACCCCGGACACCTCGTACACCTTCGTGGTCACCGCGCGTGACGCGGCGGGCAACGTCTCGACGGCCTCGCCCGGCCTGACCGTGCGGACCGCGCCCACCGCCCCGACCGGCCGCTGCACGGTCGGCTGGACGGCGAACAGCTGGCCCGGCGGCTTCACCGCCACGGTCACCATCAGAAACACCGGCGCCACCGCCATCGACGGCTGGAAACTCGCCTTCGACTTCCCCACCGCCGGCCAGAAGATCGGCCAGGGCTGGTCGGCCACCTGGAAGCAGAACGGCACCAGCGTCACCGCCGAGAGCATGACCTGGAACGGCAGGCTCGCCCCCGGCGCCACCACCAGCATCGGCGTCAACGGCACGTGGAGCGGCACCAACCCGGCGCCCGCCGCCTTCACCCTCAACGGTCAACGGTGCGGCTGACCTGAGACGACTCTGCTCCGCCGGCGCTACCGGCGGAGCAGAGTCGGGCGGGCCCGACTCCCGGCCCCGAACGCCGAAGATCGACATCGGCTGCTGCCTCCCCGGGTGGGTGATCCGGGTTAGCGCTGCTCACGGCCCGGGTACGACGAAAAGATGACGACCGACCAGGCGAAGCAGGATCTGCGGGAGCTGATCGAGGAGCGCGTGGCGGCAGTGGCGCGCCGGGACGCCGAGGCGCTTGCCGCCCACCAGGCCGCGGACGTGCTGGCCTTCAACGTCCTGCCGCCGCTGCGACTACGAGGTGCCGACCAGGTGGCGCCCCAGACCCGGGCGTGGTTCGACGCATACGCCAGCGGCCCGGGCTACGAGGTCCGGGACCTCCAGGTCGACGCCGACGGCGACCTCGGCTACTGCGCCTTCCTCTACCACGTCACGGGACGGTTGCAGGCGGGCATGGACGTCTCCATGGGTACGCGCCACGCTCGTGTGCCGCCGGCGCGACGGGCGGTGGGTGGTCGTCCACGACCACGAGTCGATTCCGTGGGACCCGGAGACAGGTCAGGGTCTGGCCGGCCTCGATCCCGACGCGTGACGACGCGCTCGGCACCCTGCCATCGACCCAACCGCCAGGTCGCGGCCGAGACCCACCGGACCGGTACGCACGCCCGGCCAGCCGGGTGGGCACGGGCCGGTACGACACGTGGTCCGGCACTATCGTGACCCGATGACGACCGACAGGTGGGCCCGGTGGCTGTCGGCGCGCCGAGACGGCGGCGACGCCACCCTGCGCGCCCGGCACGCCACCGACCTCGCCGGGTTCCGCGACGGCGTTCTCGACCGGGCCGACCTGAAGCCCGACGACGTCCTCCTCGATGTCGGATGCGGCACCGGACTGATCGGGTTCGGTGCGCTCGACCGTCTCGGCCCGGACGGCCGGGTCATCTTCAGCGACGTCTCGCCGGACCTGCTCGACCAGTGCCGGCGGACCGCCGACGGCGACGAGCGGTGCCGCTTCGTCCAGGCGTCGGCCGAAGACCTCGCCGGCGTCGCCGACGCCTCCGTCGACGTCGTCACCACCCGGTCGGTGCTCATCTACTCCGACCGCAAGGCCACCACGTTCGTGGAGTTCTTCCGGGTGCTGCGGCCGGGCGGAAGGCTCTCCCTCTTCGAGCCGATCAACCGCTTCGCGCTTGAGCACCGCCCGGAGGATCTGTTCGGCTGGGGTGGCACGCCGGTCGACGACCTGGTGGCCAAGGTCAGCGACGTCTACCGGGGTCGGGCCGCAGCGGCCGAGCGGCCGATGGTCGACTTCGACGAGCGCGACCTCGTCGCCTGGGCGCGGGCCGCGGGTTTCGAGGCGATCGAGCTGGACTACCGCGCGCAGCTCGACGTGCCCGGCGAGCCGATCGGCGACTGGGAGGCGCTCAAGCGGACGGCCCCCAACCCCCTGGCCCCCACGTACGGCGAGGCCATTGCCGCCGCACTGAGCGGCGACGAGCGCGAGCGCCTCGACGCGTGCATGACCGCCCTGGCGGCGGCCGACACGCCGACGCGGCGCACGGCGGCCACGGCGTTCCTCCGCGCACGGCGTCCCGACCGGAACCGCTGAGACATCCCGCGCGTCACACCGCACCCACCGACCCGACCGACAGGGGCGGACACCTGTCAGTCGCGGCGCCCGTCGGTCAGGTGCACGTGACGTAGTCCCGGGCCGAAGGCGGCCACATGCCCGACGGTGCCGTGGTGCGGTTGCGACGGCGTGAAGCGGCCCTCGTCGACGGCGATGTCGTAGGCGCCCCCGATGGCGTACTCGGCCAGGGTCCCGGTCAGCCGGTGCCCGCCCGCCCACGCGAGTCCCGCGTCCAGGGTGTCGAACACGCCGGAGGCGTATCGGGCGCGGTCACCGTGGAAGACCCAGACGGTCGACCGGAGTCGGCCCAGCTGGTCGTCGGTCGGCCTGCGGCGCAGTCCCTCGGGGGTGAACGAGAACGAGTCGGGGAAGCTGCCGGACCGGTGACGTACGGCGAGGAGCACCGGTTCGGGGTGTACGCCTTTGAGCCCCTCGCTGCTGGGGACCTCCGCGAAGGCGTTCCACAGGTGGAAGCAGATCAGCTCGTGGGCGGGATCGGCAGTGGTGTAGGCGAGCGTCTTGGCGAAGAAGGGGTTGGCTCCGCCGATCCACAGCGACGGCGGCCCGAACGTCTCGACGACCTCGGACAACGTCCGGTCCCGCGTGACCCAGTCGCCGACATCCGTACCCAACCGCCGGAACTCGGCCTCGGACAACGCCCGGTCCAGTTCGAGCCAGCCGAGGCGGTCGGCGATCTCCGCGTAGACCGAGGCCGTGGCGTCACGCAGGGCATCGGCCGGAAGGACACCGCTGTAGGCGCCCCGGACACCCGTCGGGGCGAACGCGTCGCGGTCGCGCAGTCCGTCGCACTCCGCCCACCATCGATCCAGGCAGCCGTCCACGGCGGCCATCGCCTCCAGCAGAAGCCGTTCGGCCATCTCGTCCCTGCCGTACATGCCGGGGCGACGCAGGACCCCGTTCACCTGCGTCAGGTGGTGTCGCCGTGCCTCGTGGAGGCCGGATCCGTAAGCTTCCGCGCTGCTCATCGTCGCCGATCATGACACCTCGACGAGGTCCGACCACGCGTCGGTCGGCAGGTCGATGACATCCTCGCCCGGGTGGAGACTGCCGCCTGCTTCCTCGACCCGTACGCCCGCCGGTCCCCGGGCCCGCGCGACGCCCGCCCGACGGTGACCGCATGAGCCTGGTGTCGGCGTTCGTACCGATCTGGGTCCTCACCGCGATCGGTTGGGCGGCCTGTCGGTGGGGCCTGCTGGGTGAGGCGGCCGCGTCGGTGCTCGGCCGGTTCGTGTTCCATCTGGCGATGCCGTCCGCCCTGTTCCTGGCGCTGTCCCGGATGCCGCTCTCCGGGTTCGCCAACCGCTCGCTGCTCGCTTTCGCGGTGAGCACGGTCGCGGTCGTCGGGCTGGGGTGGGTCGGCGCGAGCCGGCTGTTCGGTCGCACGCCCGGCGAACGGCCGATCTGGGGCATGGCCGCCGGGTACGTGAACTCCGCGAACCTCGGCATCCCGATCGCCACGCAGGTTGTCGGCAGCGTGTCGTTCCTGGCGGAGGTGGTGCTGCTGCAGGTGCTGGTGGTGACGCCGGTGATCCTGGTCGCCCTGGACCGGCACAGCGACCCGGCCGGGCGGGTACGGGTCCGTCGTATCGCCTCCCTGCCGGTACGCAACCCGGTGATCCTGGCGTCGCTGCTCGGCGTCGTGTGCTCGGCTGCCGGCCTGCGCCTGCCGTCGGCGGCCGACGCGTCGCTGACCCTGCTGTCGGGCGCCGCGGTCCCGGCTGCCCTGGTCGCGCTCGGCGCGTCGCTGCACCGCCCGGCGCCGTCGCGGGCCGAGCCGGCCCAGCCCGCCGAGCTGGCCGTGATCGCCGCGCTGAAGCTCGTCGTCCAGCCGGTCATCGCGTACGCGGCCGGGCTGGCCCTGCACCTGTCCGCGCCGCAGATGCTCGCCGTCGTGGTGTGCGCCGGCCTGCCGACAGCGCAGAACACGTTCATCTACAGCCAGGAGTACGGCGTCGGCGAGGCGGTGGCCAACCGGGCGGTGGTGGTGACCACGACGCTGTCGCTGGCCACCCTGGCCGCGGCGGCGTCACTGCTCGGATAGGTCCGGCAGCGGCCGTCCGGACGACGGAGCCGACCCGACCGTGGCGACCGCCTTGCCCCACGCCGGCCGGGACGGGCAGGCTTGGCAGATGTCCGCCGTGATGGCAGGCCGCCGTCTGCCGACCCTCCGGCGTACCGTGACGCACCCTGCTGTCTGGTCGGTGCCGGCGATGGCGCTGTTGGTGTTCGTGGCGATGCCGTTCAACGACGGGTTCTACAGTTTCTGGGTCAACTACGACGCGCAGGGCGACGCACAGCAGTACGAGCTGCTTCACACCACGCGCATCTTCCGATACACCTCCGGCGTCCTGTGTGGGCAGGCGTTGGCGTTACTGGCCGGCGCCGCCCTCGCCGTCCGGAACACGCAGGCGAGAGCGCTGGCGGTGGCAGTCCCGCTCGCGGTGCTCCTGGCCGGGGTGGCCGCCGCGGTCGCGTACCCGCTCGCCCGGGCCCGCGAGGGCATCTTCTTCACGACCGGTGCGCTCGACGACCCGGTCCTGGTGCGGGCCCTCCTGGGCGAGGTGGCCGCGTACCCGCTCTACGCCGCCGCCGGCGTCGGCCTCGGCACGCTGCTCGGGAGACGCCTGCGCCGACCCGCGACGCGCTGGCCGCTCGTGCTGCTGTTCCTGCTCGGCTGGTTCGCCGCCACCCTGACGGGGCTGCTGCAGGACGACCGGTTCGACGCGCCGTCCGGGCTGTTGTGGGTCGTCCCGCCGATCGCGGCCGGCACGGCGGTCGCACTGGCCGGACTGTCGACGGATGTCTGGGCCGTACCTCCGGTGGTGGTGGGCGATGGGGGGCGCGGCGCCGGCGTCGCGCTGCTGGTGAGCGCCGCCGCGTACGCCCTGGGGTTGAACCTGTTCGCCCGGTGGGCCCGTCGACGGGCGTTCGCGCGGACCGACCGGCTCCCCCCACGGCAACCGGACCACTGATCAACGAACGGGCCGACCAGCCGTTATCAGTGGCGCCCGCGGAGCGACCCCACGGGGTTGACGGCTCGGCAGCTCGATGCGCACGAGTCCCGGTCCGAACAGGGCCACGAGGTCGGCGGGCGGGGACGGTACTCTGCGGCCTCGTGAACGCCTTGCTGCGACGGTTCGTCGAGCTCGTCGAAGCCGACCTGACAGCCGCCGGCTTCGTCCGCCGAGGGCTGGTCTTCCGGCATTTCCACCCAGAGGGCAACGGGATTGCGCTCGACATCCAACGCACCGCCGCGCTGGGGGGTGAGGTCGAGTTCTTCATCAATGTCGGGGTGCTGCTCGCACCGCACCTGCGGTACTTCTTCGGAGCGGACGATCCGCTCCGCGACGCGACGCCGCACCACGGCGTCTGGCGTCATCGCCTGGTGGCGACCGACGACGGCGCGGCGATGCCCGACCACAGGTTCTCGCTGTCCGCCCAAGCCGACGTGGAACGTGCCGCCGCCGTCGTGCAGACCTGGCTGGCGCGGAACCTGCCCCGCATGGAGAGCTGGCTCGGCGACGTCGAGGCGATGCTCGCCGCCATCGAGGAGGACCGCGAACGAGCCGCCCAGGCCCGCGCCGAGCAACTCGCCTCCGGCCGGTGGCGGGCCGGCCGTTGGCCGGACGGGACGTGGAGCGGCGCCGTCATCCGCGCCTACGCGCACGCCGAGCGCGGCGACGTGGACGCAGTCGCGGCCGAGACCGCGAGCTGGCGCGTCGGCGGCCCCGACTCGTTGGCCGCCGACGCGCTGGCGATCGCCCACCGGCGTCGTGCCGATCGGCAGGGATGACCGTCGACGTCGGATGCGGGACCCCCCGCCGACGGCGATGAGCCGTGCAGCTTCATTCAGGCGCCGCCCGAGGACCCTGCCGGCGTCACCCCGCATCCACCGTCGAGCGGCGATCGCGGTACGGGCGGACGCCTGTCAGTCGCGACGGCCGTCGCTCAGGTGCAGGTCGGCGGCGTGACGATGCTCGATTCTGCTTCACCGCCGTTCCTCGCGGTGAGGTCGCACCCGGACGGCGCTCCTTTCGCTGACCCACCGCCCCGATGGGTCACAGGCCGGTTCGCCCATCGATGCACTCGCGCAGAAGGTCGGCGTGGCCAGCGTGCCGCGCATACTCCTCGATCACATGAAGAAGTACGTCGCGCGTGGCGTGGCTGCCACCGTCGGCCGGTACCTCGCGGCCCAGGTCGGCCTCCTCGAGGGCGTCGAGCCATTCATCCGCCTTGGCGATCTCGGCCTTCCAGGTGGCGAAGGCGTCCTTCACCACCGCCGGGTCGGGGTCCGCGCCCCCGAAGTCCCAGTCTGGGTCGTCCTCGTGCTGGTAGAGGCACGGTGCGTCGGTCCGCCCTTGCAGCACACGCTGGAACCAGTGGTTCTCCATCTGAGCCAGATGGCGGACCAGGCCGAGCAAGCTCAGGGTGCTGGGCGGCACCGAGCGTCGACCGAGCTGCTCGGCGTCCAGTCCGTCGCACTTCATCTCTATGGTGAGACGGTAGTTGCCGAGGTACTCCCGGTAGGTCGCCTTCTCGCCGACGGGCTCACCGAAAGTCCTGGGATCGTCCCCGGGGGCGGTCCACAGTTTACTCACGGCGCCACCCCATCGTGAGCGGACCGCACCGGTCAAGCGAGTTGCGGTGCACCAACCTCGACAGCCGTTGAAGGAACCGATCGCCGCTCGCTCATCGCTGGAAGCGGCCTCGTCGTGCCGCGTGCGCCGGCGGAGCTTGATACTTCCTTCTGGAGGAAACACAGCAAAACATGATTCGCTGCCCAGTGAGGGCAACGCCGTGGCCACACCGAGGACCCGCCGAACAGGCTCACCGGACCGGGGCGAGGGTGGCGGCCAACACCCGCCAGTTGCCGTCCTCACGCACCCACAGCCGGGTGTAGAGCAGCCGCGCGGACACCACGGCACCGCCCTGCACCGCATCGACCACAGCGACCGTGCGGGTCACCCCGGTCTCACCGTCTTCCTGGACGTCGAGCGACTCCTCCACCAGGTTGGTGATGCGCAGGGCCCCCGAGCGATAGCTCTCCAGGTCATCGTCCTTCGAGAAGATCGACCCGTCCGGTCCCGCAGCCACGACCCGGGGGTGCAGGAGCGCGTCGAGGGAATCGACATCGCCCCCGCGCTGAGCGGCTTGCAGCTGCCGTTCCGCAGCATGGAGATCCATCGACCGATCCTCTCCAGCGCCCCGCACCGGGACAAGGGGTTCGCTCGCGGCAGAACGCCACCGCGTCATGATCAAACACGGCGCGTTCGCCACCACGGGGTGCGCGGCCGGTCGGCCGCCCGCCGCCTGAGCGATTGAGCAGGTCACGGGCGGGGTAGTGGGCTTCCTCGCAGAAGATCGATCGGCGGCCGGTCCCGGTCCGCCCGGCGAGAGGACCACCACCGGTGCGGACATGGGGGCGCGACGCCGTCGCGCGGTTGCGGGGCGACGGGATGACCGTGATCGAGCTGACCAGCGCCGCGGTGGTCGCCTGGATCGTGGCGGCGGTGGTGATCCGTCACCCGGACCCGTTCTTCGCCCCGACCGCCGCGCTCGTCGTGCTCGGCGAGTCCCGCGGGCGACGGCTGCGGCAGACCGTCGAGATCCTGCTCGCCGTGGCCGCCGCCGTGCTCGCCGCGGAGCTGCTGGTGTACGCGCTGGGCCCGGGCACCGGCACGGTCCTGCTGGTGCTGGTGCTGACCACCACGACGCTCGTGGTGATCGGGGCCCGACGTGCCCTCGTCGTGCAGGCCAGCGTCTCGGCCATGTACCTGGTCGTGGTCGCCGCGCCCAGCGGGACGCTGATGCCGTTCCGCTTCGTCGACGCGCTCATCGGCGGCGCGGTGGCGCTGGCCGCCAGCCAGGTGATGGCCGCCCGTGACCCGCTGGAGCCGCTGGTGGCGCAGGCCCGGCGCAGCTACACCGACCTGGCCGACCTGCTCGACCAGGTGAACGCGGCGCTGCGGAGCTGCGACGAGGACGCCGCCCGGGACGCGCTGGACCAGGCCCGGCAGGTGGACGACTGCGTCGCCCACCTGCAGTCCGCCGTGCTCGCCACCGGTGAGACGCTGCGGCTGGGACTGCGCCGCCGGCACCTGGGCAAGCTCGTCGAGGTGGAGGCGACGCTGCGGCAGCTCGACTACGCCGCCCGCAACATCCGGGTGCTGGCCCGCGCCGGCGTGACCCTGACCCGCCGGCACACCGCCACGCCGCCGGAGCTGGCCGCCGCGATCGGCGCGCTGACCGCCGCCGTACGGTCGGCCGGGGAGGCTCTGGCCCGCGACCTCAGCGGCGCCGACGCGGACCGGCACGCGCAGCAGGCCGACGCGGCGGCCCTGGAGGCGGTCCGGATCGCCGCGGGCCTGCTGCGGACCGACCCGCCGCTGCCGGTCACCATGATCGTCGGACAGATCCGGGCAACCGCGATCGACCTGCTGCGCGGCGTCGGCCACGACGACACGACGGTGCTGGACCGGGTGGACGAGGCGCTCGGTCTGAGCCGGGCGTGACACCCGGACGCTGGGTCAGGCTTCCCCGGAGCGATCCTCGGTCAGGGCACTAGACCATGCGGCGCCGCACCCGCCACGCCACCACCCCGATCAGGACCGCGGCGACGGCGACGAACAGGGCCGCCTCGATGAGCTGGAACGTCCAGAACCGGTCGGCCGGGTGGTAGACCCCGAACTGCTGGATGCCCCGCTCGTGCAGGAACTGGTTGAGGTTGGTGCCGGCCCGGTCGGCGGCGCCCTCCAGTTCGGCGTACTCGGTGCCGCTCAGCCTGCGCCCGGTCGCGTCCGCGTAGCCGTGGTCGATGGTCCAGTCGGCGAAGCTCGGCAGGTGCCCCGCCCGGTCCGTCGCGCCGCCGACGGGGACCGGCTCCATGCTGGTCAGCGGCGTGGCGTACGCGGGACGGGCCAGCAGCGCCACCGACATCCGGGCGGCGAGGAACGCCCCGAACGCGACGCCGAACGCGGGCAGGCTGCGCCGCAGGATCGCCCCGGCGGCGGTGGCGACGCCGAAGGCGAACAGCGCGTACGCCACCGGGACGACTCCCTCCAGGTCGAAGGCGTCGTACTGGAACCGCCCCTCCCACGCGTCGAACGGCTGACGGAACCAGGTGAGCACCGCGGTGAACATCCCGGTGAGCGCGACGGTGACGCCGGCCAGGGCCGCGAGCTTGGCCGCCAGCCAGCGCATCCGCGGCACGGCCTGCGTCCAGGCGAGCTGCCAGGTGCCGTCCTCCAGCTCCCGCGCGAGCAGCGGCGCGCCGAGGAACGCACCGATGACGACCGGGACCAGGTAGAAGGCGGCCAGGAGGTTCTCGACGTAGCCGTACTCCTCGTCGAGCCGGCGGAAGGAGGCCGCGCAGGCGTCGGTGCCACCGGCCTGTCCCGCACAGCGGGCGGCACCGCCGGGGAACAGGTCGTGGGCCTGCGTCCCGAGCACGAGCAGGGCGATGCCGAACACGCCGACGAGCAGACCCAGGACGCAGACCTCGGTCCGGTGCTGGCGCCAGATCAACCACGTCACGCCGCCACCTCCGAGGTGACCGGGGCGCTCGGCCCGGACGGCCGGCGCAGGTACGCCAGCACCAGGTCCTCCAGCGCGACCGGTCGGGCCTGCCAGCCGGGCGCGGTCGGGAGCCCACCGTCGCGTACCAGCAGGGTCGTGTGCCGGTCGCTGTGGACGGCCTCCACGACGGCGCCGGCCCGGTCGAGGTCGGTGGCCGTGCGCGGACCGACGAGCAGCCGGTGCTCGGCGAGCAGGGTGTCGATGTCACCGGTGAGCGTGACCCGGCCCTGGTTGAGCACCACCAAGTGGTCGCAGACGCGCTCCAGCTCGTGCACGACGTGGGAGGAGAACAGGACGGTCACCCCGCCTTCGGCCACCGCGCCCATGAGGACCTGGAGGAACTCGTGCCGGGCCAGCGGATCGAGGCTGGCCACCGGCTCGTCGAGGACGAGCAGGTCCGGGCGCTTCGCCAGGGCCAGGGCCAACGCGACCTGCGCCTGCTGCCCGCCGGAGAGCGTGCCGGCCCGGCGGTCGAGCGGGATGCCCAGCTTCGCCAGCCGGCGCTCGGCCAGCCCCTGGTCGAACCGCAGGTTGCAGGCCCGGCCGAAGCGGAGCAGCTCGGCGACGGTGAAGCGCCTGTACAGCGGGTGGTCCTGGGCCAGGAACCCGACCCGGGACAGCGTCTGCGGGGTGCTGGCGGTGACGTCGTGGCCGAGGACCTCCACCGTGCCGGTGCTCGGCGCCAGCAACCCGACGACCAGGCGCAGCAGCGTGGTCTTGCCCGCGCCGTTCGGCCCGACCAGGGCGATCACGCCGCCCGCCGGCAGGGCGAGCGTGCAGTCGCGCAGCGCCCAGCCCTTCCGGTACCGCTTGCCCACGCCGTCGGTGCGCAGCGCGAACCCGGTCGCTGTCACGCCACGTCCTCATTCCTGGTCTGCTGGTGGACGGACGTGAAGATCGCGTTGACCGCCTGCTCGTCGAGGCCGGCCGCGTAGGCGCGGCGCAGCCAGGCCGCCAGGCCGCGACGCAACGACGTGTACGTCGACGCCGGCATCGCGGCGGACTGCTGCTCGTTGACGAACGTGCCCTGGCCGGGCCGGCCGGTGACCAGGTTCTCCTGCTCCATCTGGCGGTAGGCCTTGGCGACGGTGTTCGGATTGATCGCCAGGTCCTCGACCACCTCGCGGATGAGCGGGAGGCGGTCACCGGGCTGGAGGAAGCCCAGCAGCACCGCCTGGCGGACCTGCTGGACGAGTTGCAGGTACGGCGGCACGCCGGAGTGGGTGTCGAGCCGGAAGACGAACACGGAACCCCCTACTGCTTTACTAGCACCATAGTAAAGCAGCAAATGGCAGGTCAAGGGGGGCGACGTACCCGCACCGCGGACCAGGAGGGCCGAACCTGCGGCGCGCAACGAGTGGATCGGCGGATGCTGTCTGCCGGCCGGATCGGCAGGCCATACCCTTGACCATGAGCACGGCATCCTCCGGCACGTCAGACGCTCGGGCTCGACCGGTCCACGCTCGTTGCTCGACTCGAAAGGCACACCATGCCCGGCACCACCGCACCCGTCACGTACCTCATCGTGGACGGGGAGAACATCGATGCCACTCTCGGCAACAGTGTTCTGGAGCGCCGGCCGGCCCCGGCGGAACGACCCCGGTGGGAGCGTCTGCGGGACTTCGCGCAGGACACCTGGCAGCAACCGGTGAAGGCGCTGTTCTTTCTCAACGCCTCGGGCGGCGGTCTGCCGATGCCCTTCGTCCGGGCCCTCCTGAGCTTGGACTACCGGCCCGTTCCGCTCGCGGGATCCGCGGATCAGAAGGTGGTGGACATCGGCATCCAGCGGACGTTGGAGGCTATCGCCCGGCGCTCGGGCAATGTGATGCTGGCCAGCCACGACGGCGACTTCCTGCCGCAGATCGACGACCTCCTACGAAGTGATCACCAGGTTGCGGTCGTCGGGTTCAAGGAGTTCCTCAACGCCGGCTTCGCCGACCTGCCGGGCCTGCAGGTGTTCGACATCGAGGAGGACGCGGGCTGCTTCACCAACGTCCTTCCCCGGGTTCGCATCATCGACCTGGACAGCTTCGATCCGGAGCGCTTCCTGTAGGCCGGACGGCATCCGCGGACCCTTGACGGCTTACGCGCATTTGATGCAGAAGCGGGCGAACGGCCGCGCGGCGAGCCGTTCCTCGCCGATCGGCTGCCCACATCGCTCGCAGACGCCGTAGGTCGCCGCGTCCACCCGACGCAGCGCGTCGTCGACGTCGGCGATCCGCTTGCGCGCCCCGGCCAGCAGCGCGGTCAACTGGGCGCGTTCGAAGCCGATGGTGGCGCCCTCCGGGTCGTGCTCGTCGTCGGCATTCGAATCCCGCGACGCCAGGAACAGCGCCTGCAGATCCTGGGCCAGCGTCGCCGCCTCGGCCTCCGCCCTGGCGCGCAGCCGCAGCAGTTCGTCCCGGACCATAAGGGCAGCCTAACGACCACCGGCCCGCACGTCGTCGGCGTCGGTGAGCAGTCGGGCGGCCAGGGCGCGTACCTCGTCCCTGAGTTCCTGCGGCCGGTCGATCGTGAACGGCCAGCCGAGCCCGGCGAGCATCTGCGCTGCCCCGTCGAGCCGTTCGACCCGGGTGGTGAGGCGCGCTCCGCCGGGCACCTCGGTCAGCGCGCCGACCGACGGCGGGATCCGTCGCCGCGCCTCCTCCAGGCTGGTGTGCAGGACCACGGAGATGTCGTGCGCGTACGGCACGGCCGCCAGACCGGCGAGTACCTGCGTGGTGGGATCGAAGCCGGCCGGGACGTCGAACCTGCCCTGGGTGGGGCGGGCCGTCCCGATCCGGTCGAGCCGGAACGTCCGCACGGCCCCGCGGTGGTGGTCGTGACCGGTGACGTACCACCGGCCGGCGTGGAAGACCAGCCCGTACGGGTCGAGCTGCCGCTCGCCGGACCGGCCGCGCCAGCTGGTGTAGGTGATGCTCACCGGTTGCTGGTGTCGGGCCGCTTCGGCGAGCACCAGCAGCACCTCGATGCCGGGCGGGGCGGACCTGGGGATCGGTGCGGTGAAGTCCACGGTGCCCAGCAGTGAATCGATCCGCCGGGCGAGGACGGCCGGCAGCACCCGGCGGATCTTCGCGGTCGCGCTCTCGGCGGCCGCGCCCTCCGTGGTGACCAGCCCCGCCCGGGTGGCGGCGACGAGCCCGAGCATGACGGCGACCGCCTCCTCGTCGGTGAGCATCAGGGGCGGCAGCTTGTATCCGGGCGCGAGCCGGTACCCGCCGTAGCGACCGCGCCGGGCCTCGACCGGGATGCCGAGGTCGGCGAGGTGCGCGGCGTAGCGGCGGACCGTGCGCTCGTCGACGCCCAGCCGACCGGCCAGGTCAGCGACGGTGAAGCCGCCACCCGCCTGGAGGATCTCCAGCAGCGCGAGCACCCGCGCGGTGGGCCGGGCCAAGTTCGACTCCTCATCCGGGCGGAATCTGTCCGGTATTGATCGTAGCGTGGCACGCATGACGACATTCGTACTGGTTCCCGGGTTCTGGCTCGGCGCGTGGGCCTGGCGCCCGGTCGCCGCCGCCCTGCGTGGGCAGGGCCACGAGGTGTATCCGCTGAGCCTGACCGGCCTGGGCGAGCGCGCCCACCTGGCCCGCCCGGACATCGACCTCGACGTCCACGTCACCGACGTGGTCAACCTGCTGCGCTACGAGGACCTGCACGACGTGGTCCTCGTCGGGCACAGCTACGCCGGCGCGGTGGTGACGACCACCGCCGCCGACCGCATGACCGACCGCATCGCCCAACTGGTCTTCGTCGACACCGGCCCGTTACCCGACGGGGCGGCGAACGACGACTTCAACCCACCCCAGGAGCGTGACCGCAACGCGGCGCTGGTCGCCGAGCACGGCGACGGCTGGCGGCTGCCACCCCCGCCGTGGGCCCAACTGGCGGCGGCAGCAGGTGTGGACGACTCGGTCGTCGCGCTGCTCGACGAGCGGTCGGTGGCCCAACCGTGGGCGACCGCCACCAGCCCGGTGCGGCTCACCGGGGCGTGGGAGAAGCTGCCCCGCCTCGGCGTGCTGTCGAGCTTCACCGCCGAGCAGGCACGCGGGATGGCCGGCGCCGTGCCGCTGTGCCGACACATGGCCGGCGACTCGTGGCGCTACGAGGAACTGCCGACGTGGCACTGGCCGATGCTCAGCCGACCGGCCGAGCTGGCCCAGATCCTGCACGACGCCAGGCCGACGGCATAGCCTGCGCGTGTCGTCCCCCAGAAGGTTGCGGCCCGTGGCCACGAGACCCGGCGGCGGGTTCGCGGCCACGGGCACGTGGGTGGGTCAGCCGCTGACGAGCTTGCTGGCGTACTGCGGATTGGTGCAGTCCCGCCAGGCGGCGATCTTCCCGTCCCGGATCTCGTAGATCGCCATGTTCATCACCGGCGCCAGTTGAACACCACGTCGGGGTGCAGGTACGGGGCGAGGCGGTCGGCGTCTCTGGTGTTGAACGCCTCGACGAACTCACGAATGAGGGTGCCGTTGTTCGGTGCCATGTCGAGTTCCTTCACTACTTGGCGGGGTGGGTGGCGCCGTTGAACACCGGCGGGGCGTAGCCGGCGGGCTTGTCGCCGATACCGAGGCCGGGGCTCACCACCCAGGACCGGGCTCATGTGGCGCTGGCAGAAGGCGATCACCGACGGCATCCGGCACATGCAGTCGACCGGTGACATCGCCCCGGACCTACGCGCCGGCGCACCCACCAACTGAGGGTCTGGCGGCCAAGGGTGGGCGGAGCCACAATTCTTTGTCGGTCGTTCCAGTTTCCCGTACGGTTGGCGCATGGCTCGCACCCGGGAGTTCGACGTCGACGCGGCGGTGGCCGCGGCCATGGAGGCGTTCCGGCGCCACGGCTACGAGGGGACCTCGATCCGCGACCTGAGCGAGGCAACCGGCCTGGGCAGCGGCTCGATCTATGCCGCCTTCGGTAGCAAGGAAGGGTTGTACCTGGCCGCGCTCGACCTCTACCGGCAGCGGTACGCGACGCCCCTGATCGACATGCTGCATTCGGGCAACAACGCCCGGGAGGTGATCCGCGAGGTTTTCGTCGCCGCCGTGGATGAGATCGCCCGGGACGGGAAACACCGGGCATGCCTGATCGTCAGCGCCACGGTCGAGCGGGCCCGCGACGACCTGCGGGTCGCCGAGCGGCTCCGGTCGACCACCCGTTCGCTGGAGTCCGCCCTCTTCGACGTGCTCGCCGAGGGACAACTGCGGGGTCAGATCCGCGCCGGACGCAGCGCCTCGGACCTCGCCGCCTTCCTGGTCACCAGCCTTCAGGGCCTACGGGTGATGGGCGGGATCAACCCCGACCGGTCGGCCCTGATGCGTTCCGCCGAGGTCGCGCTGAGCTGCCTGGACTGACCCAGTCAGGGACAGGTGTCCCTTTTTCATGGCCGAATTCTGTAACGATCACTCAAGATAGTTGATGGAGGATAGAGGATGAAACAGACAGGTGTGGGCATCATCGGGCCCGGCGCGTGGGCGTCGGTCTCGCACCTGCCGGCGATCGCGGCGTCACCGTCCTTCGACCTGCGCGCGGTCAGCACGTCCCGGCGCAGCTCGGCGGAGGCCGCGGCGGCCAGGTACGGGGTGCCCGGATACGACGACCACCGCGACCTCATCAACCACCCCGGAGTGGACCTGGTGGTCGTCGCGGTGCAGGTCACCCAGCACTTCGAGCTGATCTCGGCGGCGCTCGAGGCGGGCAAGATGGTCTACAGCGAGTGGCCGCTCGCCAACGGCCTGGCCGAGGCCGAGCGCCTCGCCGAACTGGCCCGCCAGGCCGGCGTCCGTACCGTGGTCGGGCTTCAGGGACGCTACGCCCCCGAGGTCCGGCACGCCCGTGACCTGATCCGGGACGGATACGTCGGCGAGGTGCTCGGCACCACCCTGGTCGGCTCCGGCATGGTGTGGGGCGGGGTGGCCAACCGCAGCCAGGCGTACTGGTTCGACAACACCAACGGCGCCACCCCGCTCACCTCCGCCACGCTGCACGCCCTCGACCCGGTGCACGTCGTCCTCGGTGAGTTCGACAAGGTCGCGGCCAACCTCGTGGTGGCGCGCAAGGAGACGACGATCGCCGAGGACGGCACCCGGATCCCCGTCACAGTGCCCGATCAGGTCGCCCTGATCGGCACACTCACCTCCGGCGCGGCCGCCTCCGTCTTCTACCGGGGCGGCGCGTCGCGCGGCGACAACCTCCGATGGGAGATCAACGGCAGCGACGGCGACCTCGTGCTGACCTCGGACTGGGGCAACATGCAAGTCGCCCAGCTCACCCTCGCCGGTGGCCGCGGCGCGGACACCACCGCCACCACCATCGAAGTCCCCGCGTCCTACTCGGACGGGATCCCCGCGGATCTCGCCCGCACCCCGGCCGGAAGCGTCGCGCGGCTCTACGCGCAGTTGGCCCGCGACCTGGCCGACGGCACCCACACCGTGCCCGACTTCGCGCACGCCCTCAACCGGCACCGACTCATCGACGCCGTCGAGCGCTCGTCGGCCACCGGCATCGCCCAATCCCTGTAGCGACCACCCGGCGGCCAGCACCCCGAGGCGCCGGCCGCCTCCAGATCTGGAGCCAATGACATGAGAGCGATCGGACTGCTACGGCACGGCGGACCGGACGTACTGGAGGTCGTCGGACGGCCCACCCCGCACGCCGGACCGGGCGAGGTCCGGATCCGGGTACGCGCCGCGTCCGTCAACCCCGCCGACACTCTGATCCGGGCCGGCGTCACGCCCATCCGGCAACGCGGAACCGAGCCGGTCATCCCCGGCCTGGACGTGGCCGGCACCATCGACCAGATCGGTCCCGGCACCGACACCCGCCTCGCCGTCGGCGACCGGGTGATGGCGATGGTCAACCCCACCCGCCCCGCCGGCGGCGGTTATGCCGAGTGGGTCGTACTTCCCGAGTCGTGGGTCGTCCCGGCACCGGTCGGGGCGAGTCACGCCGAGGCGAGCACCCTCCCGATGAACGGGCTCACCGCCCTGCACGCCCTGGACCAGCTGCACCTGGCGGAGGGCAGCACGCTCGCCGTCACCGGCGCGGCCGGGGCGGTCGGCGGCTACGCCGTACAACTGGCCAAGGCCGCCGGACACCGGGTTCTGGCCGACGCCGCCCCACGGGACGCCGATCTCGTCGCGTCGCTGGGCGCCGACAGCGTCGTCGCCCGCGGGCCGGGGGTCGCCGATCGCTTCCGCGCGCTCACCGCCGAGGGCGTCGACGCCGTCGTCGACGCCGCTGTCATCGGCGCGCCGCTGCTCACGGCCGTCCGCCGCGGCGGCTCTCTGGCGTACGTACGCGGCGGGCCGGACCAAGCGGCGTTCGAGCGGGCGGCCGCGACGAGCGGCGTCACCCTCGTCCACGCCCACGTGCACGATTACGACGGGCGACGCGACAAGCTCGACCTGCTCCGCCGGCTCGCCGACGAAGGACAGCTCAGCCTCCGGGTCGCCGACACCTTCCCGCCGGAGCAGGCGGCGCAGGCCCATCGGCTCCTGGCGGCCGGCGGCGTCCGAGGCCGGCTCGTCATCGAGTTGTGAGCCGGCCGGCGAGTTGGTCGGCGCGGCCCCGGACCGGTATCGCATTCCGGTGGCAGACCTCCTGGGCGCCGGTACTGTTCGTGCGTACCCTGCCCGACGCCGCCGGCGCACCCCCATCAGGAACTGGAAGGAGAGGTAGCAACATGCGCGCGGTAGTGCTCAAGGAATTCGGCGCCCCGCTGGTCCTGACGGAGATCGAGAAGCCGGTACCAGGTCCCGGACAGGTACTGGTCCGGGTCGCGGCGAGTGGCGTCAACCCGCTGGACACCAAGATCCGAGCTGGAAAGGCCGCCCATGCCCGGGTGCAGCCGCCGGCCGTACTCGGTCTGGACCTGGCCGGTGTCGTGGCGGAGGTCGGCCCGGAGGTCACCGGCTTCGACGCCGGTGACGAGGTGTACGGGCTGACCGGTGGCGTGGGTGATCTTCAAGGGTCGCTCGCCGAGTACGTCGCCGTGGACGCCCGGTTGCTCGCCCGAAAGCCGGAGTCGCTGAGTCTGCGCGAGGCGGCAGCTCTGCCGCTGGCCGTCATCACCGCCTGGGAAGGGCTGGTGGACCGGGCGCGGGTCACGGCAGGCCAACAGGTACTGGTGCACGGCGGCGCCGGCGGCGTCGGGCGGATCGCCCTCCAGCTCGCCCGCGCCCGCGGCGCCGAGGTCTTCGCCACCGGATCGACCCGAAGCTTGGAGACCATCGCTCGGCTCGGGGCGACTCCGATCGACTACACGAGCACGACGGTCGAGGACTACGTCACCGAGTACACCGGCGGCGAGGGCTTCGACGTGGTCCTCGACACCGTCGGCGGCGCTGGCCTGGACCTGTCTTTCACCGCGGTACGCACCTACACCGGCCGTGTCGTCAGCATTCTGGGGTGGGGTACGCACAGCCTCGCGCCGCTGTCGTTCCGTGGTGCCAGCTACTCCGGAGTCTTCGCCCTGCTGCCGATGCTGACCGGCAAGGGACGCGAGCACCACGGCGAGATTCTGCGCGAGGCGGCCGTCCTGGCTGACCAGGGAGCGTTGCAGCCGCTCGTCGATCCACGGCGGTTCACCCTCGCCACGGTGGCCGACGCCCATGCCATCGTGGAGGGCGGCACAGGTACCGGCAAGATCGTGATTGACGTCGGGTGACGAGGCGCCTCGAACTCTTGACGTCGGATTGACGTGACCCAGCGGATCACCACACGATCGGCTTCGCCTCGACCGCCGCCGGGGTGGTCGACAGCGTCGATCGCACCGGCCGGCGCGCCGTCGTCACCGGTGGCGGAGCGGGCATCGGGATCAAGACCCGACGGGCGTTGGCCAGTGCGGGCGGCAGCGATGGTCCTGGCCGTGCGCCGTACCAGTGCGGGCGAGCAGGCCGCCGCCGAGGTCACCGACAGCACCGGACCTGGCCGACCAGGATTCGGTACGCCACTTCGTGGCCGGCCAGTACGGCAGCCGCAGAGACGCACTCAAACGCCTCGGCGACTCACTCGGCCGCTGACGGAACTGCTGTACGCAAGCAGAAAGGCCACCGCCCGAAGCTGGGAGGTGGCCTTCGACCTGCGTGGGCGATACGGGGATCGAACCGGTGACCTCTTCGGCCGAAGAAAAGCCAGCCCGCAGGCGGCAGGTGTGAAGCGAGCGACCCCGACCACCGCCTCGAAGATCCTGGCTGCAGACCATGATCTCCGGCCACCATGAAACAAGTCGGTGTGAACTCTCGGCGAGCAGATTGGATCGGGCTCGATGCGAGGTCAAACGGCCTGCTGAGGCGCTTTTCGGCCTGGTTCGGCTGGCACGGTTGCTGTACTTCACTGCTGTACTCCTCATCCGCGTGTAGCGCTGCTCAGCCGACCCCGAGCGTGGCGGCGAGCTTCGCGATCGTGGTCGGCGCGCGCGGGTCGCGGGCGACCTCGGCGAGAATGTCCCGGGCGACAGGCCGGTGCGTGATCTCGGCCGGCGCGGTGCGCTCGGCCTCGGTCAGCATGCGAGCCGCGTTGCCCACGTCCCCGGCATGCAGGTGGGCCCGGGCGATGCCGAGCAGGTGCGCGGCGCGGTGTTCGGCGGGTAGCCACCGCCAGCCGGAGCGCGTGGCGGCCTTCTCGTGCCAGGCGATCGCCTCGTCGGTGTCGCCGTTCTCCACGGCCACGGCGGCGCGAGCCAGGTCGACGGCGGTAGGCCCGAATCCGGTGCGGTAATGGTCGTACCCGTCGCCGACCCGCTCGGCCATACCGGCGGCCTCGTCGAGAAGTTCGCCGGCTGCGGACTCGCTGCCGTCCTGCGCCGCGGCCAGACTGGCCTGAATGAGCAGGGTCCCGCACAGGGACAACTCCGCCGGCGTGCCGTGCTCGATCACGGATGGAGCGATCCGGTACGCGGCACTGAGCATCACCGACCTCGCCGCCCGAGCCCGCCCGAGCGCGCGCAACACCTGCCCGAGCTGGACGGCTGCGGCGGCCACCAACTCCCGGTCGCCGGTGGCGGCGAGCATCGCCCGGTCGGCGGCCAGCCACGCCAGCTCAACGTCACCGAGCTTGACCAGCAGCGCGGCGGTGATCCGATAAGCCTCCACCAACGATGCCCGGCCCGCTTCCGGGGCCTCGGCGTGGGTGCGCTGCGCGTTGACAAGCAGGGTGGGCGCCAGGTCGATCACCTGCGGGTACCGGGCGTACTGAAACGTCGTCCACGCGTACCCCACATCCCGCAGCATCCGATCCACCGGCACCACCGGGCCGCCCGCTGGCTTGCCCAACGGGATCTCGTAGCGGGACAGCGCCGCCCTGATCCGCTCGACGCCGTCGCCGCGACCCGTCGCCTGGGCCGGGGCGCCCTCCTGGCCGACAAGCGCGGCGGTGTCGATGCGGAGCACGCGGGCGATCTCCTGGAGCGTGGACAGCTTGTCCAGCGACCGGACGCCGCGCTCGACCTTGTCGACCCAGCTCTTCGACTTGCCGAGCCGGTCGGCGAACACCTGCTGCGACAACTTCCGCCGACCCCGCCAGTACGCCACCCGCCGCCCGACCGGCAACAACTCAACGCTGCCCACGACGCCACCGCCGATCCGGTACGGCTCGCGTGGTCTCCTCCACCGGAGTTCGGTCCACCTCCGCCTCGGCCAGTAGCCGCCGCTTCGCCGCCTCCCGCTCGGCCGCCTGGATCTGCTCGCCCCGGCTCACCGCCGACTCGTCGCCCTTACGCGGCATCCCCACTCCTCCGCCAGTAGAAGCGGCGGCACGTCGACCGTCGCGAATCCACAATGACGTCGAGATGTCATCTACTGCGACGGCACAAGAGCCGACAATCAGGTCACTTAGCCGGCGACATTAGGACGACACAGCGCTATGGTGGCAGTCATGGCCGCCCCCAACACCGCCCTGCGGGCCGTCCGCACCGGGATGCGCATGAGCCAGGACGACTTCGCTCGCGCTCTCCAGGCCGCCGGCCACCGCGTCGGCGAACCCAACGACGCCAACAAGAGACTCGTCCAGCGATGGGAGTCCGGAGCAATCGCCGCGCCCCGCCCCGTCTACGCCCGCGCCCTGGAGGTGGTTACCGGGCTACCCATCTCACTGCTCGGCTTCGACGCGGTGCCCGGCGGGCATGTCGCCGACGACGACCACGGCGGCCACGATCTGACCTCGCCCGTGTCCAGCCTGGCCACCCCGACAGCCAAGCCCACGACGGTCCATCAGTCCTACGAAGGCGTGTGGCTCAGCCGTTACCAGTACTACTCCAGCGGGCGGGGAGACTCCTTCGCCGGACAACACTTCGTGGTGCTGCTCCAGCACGGCGATCGGCTCACCGCGCGCAGTCTGCCTGGCTCGGCGTCATCGTCTCTCTCGCTGGACCTGACCGTGGACGGTGCCGTCGTCACCGGCACCTGGGTAGAGCAGACCGACCCCACCGGCTACTACCGCGGCGCGCGATACCACGGGGCAATCCAACTCATCGCCGAACCGACCGGTCGACGGATGGCCGGAAAGTGGATCGGCTTCGGCAAAGACATGGACGTGAACACCGGCCCGTGGGAACTCGTCTTCCGCGACGTCTCGACGTCCAAGGCGACACTTGATCGCTACAACACGACGGCGACGTAGGTCACTGCTGATCCGGGAGCCCTTGGCCTCTCGCTTCTAAGTCCTGGGCGCATCGTCCGGGCTGGTTCGCATGTGTCTGTGACCTCGGGCAGAGGTCTGCCGCTGTCCTACTGAGTCCCTTTACGTCCGGCCCGGTTGCTGTCGCCGTTGCTGTCGAGCGCAAGAAGGCATCCGCTGTTGCGGCCGGTAGCCTCCGAGCGTGCGATACCTCAGCCGGTCCTTCCTCCTTGGCACGCTTCAGCGCAGGAAGGAGGTCGAGCAGTTCCTCGGACCCGCCACGCTGAAGGGCATCGAAGGCATCCGCTGGGTCTCGATCTGGCCGTGGCAAGGCGGCTACAACCTGTCAGTCCATGACGTGCAGGACCTGGACGACGAAGACTCCCGGGACCTGTCGGTGTTCCCGCCGCTTGACCCAGAAGGCGAAGACGACCCCGGACCTGGCCGCATCATCGGGCACGTGCAGGACCCGGCCGAAGCGCTGGAACTGGCAGAGCGCACGACCGGGGCGTCGCCGCACCGTTGGGTCAACCACGGGGTTGCCGGAGAGGACTATGCGGACTTCGTCCGAGCCAGGAAAACCTGACTCAGACGTTGAAGCGGAACTGAGATGCAGTCTCCCGTGACCTGCGCCGACCCCGCTCCGCCATGCTGGCCTCGTGCCGTCTCGGGCTCACGTCATAGGTCGTTGATTGCCGACGTTTCACGCTTGTCAACGCTGTCTTGCGCCCCGTGTGTGTCCCAAGGCCGAGGAGTGGTACGTCCTCCAACGGCGGAAGCCCGCCGCGGCCATCCCCCCGCCCACCGCGCCCAGCATCGCCTCGTTGAAGGGCCCTGGCTGCGCGACGTATCCCAAGGCGACCATGAGTCCGGTCCCTGCCGCCGTCACGCCCGCAGCCAGCGAGGCGACGCAGAGAAGGAGTCGGGCACGCATCCCATCAGTAGAGCGGGTCATCACGACCTCGCTGCAAGCCCGCTGCCCTCGCCCCGGCCGCTTGCTGTCGCCGCTGCTGTCGATGACCTGTAACGGCCCACGCCCAGCCAACCCCGGGGTGGCCCGTCTCCCTGTTGCGGCCATTTGAGCAAGAAGCCGGCGAGCGGCCCTCGCTCTGTCCAATCATCGCGGACAGGGCTAGCAACTCCATGGCTTCCGCTGCAGCTCAGCCATGCTGGGGTCAAGATCCTATGCTTACGACCATTTGATTGATCTTGTCGGACTTTAGCCGCTTCTCGTCTTCTCTGAACCATTCTCTGGCGCTTTCATATGGCAATCTGCCCGGATACATCCGTAGTCGCGGTTCAGCTAGGCAGAGGGGCCAGACCCAAGCGTGGATTACCCACCCACAGGGGCAGCGAACGACAAATTTGACTGCTACAGTCCGCGTCCAGATCGTGGTTGCACCGACCAAGGGACGAGATATGAGAGCTAGAACCCCGCAGCTTTTCGCGGTGGCGGCTTTTGCAGTTTCACTGATTGGGCTGACACCGCCGTCATCAGCCTCCGCCACGCCTACACCCGGAAATGCTAAGGCGAAGGGCTGCAGCAAAAAGGGTGGAGCCGCTGGAAAGGCCACTTCGGCTGCGAACCTCAGCGCCGCCATGGCCAAACTCGCCACCGCCGGTGCACCGGCCAGTGAAATCCTCCAATCGCTGGCACAAGACTGGTGTCTCGAGCAACTTGCAATGCCGAAGGCCGAGTCACGCAGCATCCAAGGGGACGTTATGATCAATAGCGTTTCCTTGTGGTTCGATCGCCAAACGATTCCCAACCGATACTATGCAACAGCCAGTTACACATGGCGGAATATCGGCTACGCCGACGATGAATATGACTGGGATTGCCGGGGCGACAGCGTTGGCAACGCAGACGGCTTCGCGCTCCGAATCGACAATCCGGACGGAGAAGGAGGATATGCAAATTTCACAAGCTCCGCAACCATTTGGGGCAACCCGAATTTAGACCATTATATCGACGATTACGGGTTCAAAGCACTTGATGCGAACGGCGGGGATCCGCTCGAAGCTGACGTATACGGGCGCGCCTGGTACTGGCAGGATTTCAACCGAGCCGTACGTGACGAACTAGGCCACTGCCTGGGGAACCCACTGCCCGTCGATCTTGAATATGTTGACCATAACTCGTACGGCGGCAACATCGTCAACGGATTCGATCTGCCGAGCGGGGATTGTCGGCGCGCCAGTGCCAGAGCTCGAATGACGCATACCCGAGACGATGCGAACATTAACGGTTTCGGCCTGAGTGCTCCATTTGGATTTCAAGTGAGCATTGCCAACCAGAGCAATTCTATCGGCGCCGAGCAGCAATCTAGCGAGATTGTAATTTGCCCGAACGGCAACGGTGGCGGGGGCGGGGGCGGCGGGGACGGCGGCGGCGACGGCGGAGGAGGTGGCAGCGATCCGCCGCCGGTTCGGGGTGATTTCGACGGCGACCGCCGAGTGGACATCATCGCCCGCCACGCTCAAAGCAAGGACCTACACCTGTATAAGGGCAACGGAGCCGGCGGCTTCCAGTCCGGCACCGGCAGCGCCTTCAGCAACGACTGGAAGGCCTTCGACACCATCTTCTCCCCCGGCGACTTCAGCGGCGACGGCAGGCCAGACGTCATCGCCCGCAACGCCCAGACCAAGAACCTGCACCTCTACAAGGGCAACGGAGCCGGCGGCTTCCAAGGCGGCACCGGCGGGGTCTTCAGCAACGACTGGAAGGCCTTCGACACCATCTTCTCCCCCGGCGACTTCAGCGGCGACGGCAAGCCAGACATCATCGCCCGCAACGCCCAGACCAAGAACCTGCACCTCTACAAGGGCAACGGAGCCGGCGACTTCCAAGCCGGCACCGGCGGGGTCTTCAGCAACGACTGGAAGGCCTTCGACACCATCTTCTCCCCCGGCGACTTCAGCGGCGACGGCAAGCCAGACATCATCGCCCGCAACGCCCAGACCAAGAACCTGCACCTCTACAAGGGCAACGGAGCCGGCGACTTCCAAGCCGGCACCGGCGGGGTCTTCAGCAACGACTGGAAGGCCTTCGACACCATCTTCTCCCCCGGCGACTTCAGCGGCGACGGCAAGCCAGACATCATCGCCCGCAACGCCCAGACCAAGAACCTGCACCTCTACAAGGGCAACGGAGCCGGCGACTTCCAAGCCGGCACCGGCGGGGTCTTCAGCAACGACTGGAAGGCCTTCGACATCATCGGCGAGGGGGGTCGAAGCAGTCGCGACGATTTCGACGCCGACGGAAAAAATGACATTATCGCGCGCACCGCGAGCACCAAGAACATGCACCTCTTTGCCGGCGACGGATCCGGCGGATTCCTGCCAGACACCGGCACCGTGTTCGGGAACAACTGGTACGGCTACGACACCATCTTCTCCCCAGGCGACTGGAACGGCGACACCAAGCCAGACATCATCGCCCGCAACGCCAGCACCAAGAACATGCACCTCTTCGCCGGCAACGGATCCGGCGGATTCCTGCCAGACACCGGCACCGTGTTCGGGAACAACTGGTACGGCTACGACACCATCTTCTCCCCAGGCGACTGGAACGGCGACACCAAGCCAGACATCATCGCCCGCAACGCCAGCACCAAGAACATGCACCTCTTCGCCGGCAACGGATCCGGCGGATTCCTGCCAGACACCGGCACCGTGTTCGGGAACAACTGGTACGGCTACGACACCATCTTCTCCCCAGGCGACTGGAACGGCGACACCAAGCCAGACATCATCGCCCGCAACGCCAGCACCAAGAACATGCACCTCTTCGCCGGCAACGGATCCGGCGGATTCCTGCCAGACACCGGCACCGTGTTCGGGAACAACTGGTACGGCTACGACACCATCTTCTCCCCAGGCGACTGGAACGGCGACACCAAGCCAGACATCATCGCCCGCAACGCCAGCACCAAGAACATGCACCTCTTCGCCGGCAACGGATCCGGCGGATTCCTGCCAGACACCGGCACCGTGTTCGGAAGCAACTGGTACGGCTACGACCTTATCGGGGGCGGTGGACGTCTGAGTGCTATCGATTGGAGTGGCGACACCAAGGCCGACCTCATCGCCCGCAACGCCACCACCACGAATCTCCACCTCTTCGCCGGCAACGGCAGCGGAGGCTTCCTGCCCGGCACCGGCACCGAGTTCGGCTTCAACTGGGGCGCCTACGACACGATCGTCGCCGTAGGCGACTGGAACGGCGACACCAAGGCCGACCTCATCGCCCGCAACGCCACCACCACGAATCTCCACCTCTTCGCCGGCAACGGCAGCGGAGGCTTCCTGCCCGGCACCGGCACCGAGTTCGGCTTCAACTGGGGCGCCTACGACACGATCGTCGCCGTAGGCGACTGGAACGGCGACACCAAGGCCGACCTCATCGCCCGCAACGCCACCACCACGAATCTCCACCTCTTCGCCGGCAACGGCAGCGGAGGCTTCCTGCCCGGCACCGGCACCGAGTTCGGCTTCAACTGGGGCGCCTACGACACGATCGTCGCCGTAGGCGACTGGAACGGCGACACCAAGGCCGACCTCATCGCCCGCAACGCCACCACCACGAACCTCCACCTCTTCGCCGGCAACGGCAGCGGAGGCTTCCTGCCCGGCACCGGCACCGAGTTCGGCTTCAACTGGGGCGCCTACGACACGATCGTCGCCGTAGGCGACTGGAACGGCGACACCAAGGCCGACCTCATCGCCCGCAACGCCACCACCACGAACCTCCACCTCTTCGCCGGCAACGGCAGCGGAGGCTTCCTGCCCGGCACCGGCACCGAGTTCGGCTTCAACTGGGGCGCCTACGAAAAGATCGCCAGCTAGCCGAAGGAAGAGCGACGTCCCCGTCCAGCTGAGAAAGCTGGACGGGGACGTCCTGCTGTTAGCGACGTTTATGTGTGTCATGCCTCCGCTGTCCAGACGCGGCGTATCGGTCGGCTTTTTTCGCCTCGGAACTCGACCCGACCCGGCGACGGTCGTGACGCTCGTCGACGAGCTGAAAGACCGCTTCGGGGTCGAGCCCGTCCTCCGGGTCCTCAACATCGCGGTGTCGACCTACTACGGCTGGCTCGCCCACACCGCGAACCCGTCCGCGCGGCGACGCGAGGACGCCGACCTGGCGGTCGAGATCGCGGAGACCCATGACGTCTCCGGCGGCACCTACGGCAGCCCAAGGGTGCACGCGATGCTGCGCCGCCAAGGCCGACACGTGGACCGCAAGCGGGTCGAGCGGTTGATGCGCGACGCTGGCCTGCAAGGGGCGTTCCTGCGCAAGAAGTGGCGCATCCCGTCCACCCGGTCGAACCCGAGGGCGACACCGGCTCCGGACCTGGTGAACCGGCAGATCACGGCTGCGGCGCAGAACCGGTTGTGGGTCGCTGACGCCACCCGCATCCCCTGCGGTGTGGGTGTGTTCTGGCTGGCCGCGGTGCGGGATGTGTTCTCCAACCGCATCGTGGGCTGGCGGTGCTCCGACCGCTGCGACACCGACCGATCCTCGGCGCCCTCGAATATGGCATCTGGTCGCGCGACGTCCGTGACGGCCAGGGGGAGGACTACGCGGACTTCGTCCGGGCCAGGCACTCCTAACTCAGACGTTGAAGCGGAGCTGGGATGAGTCCTCCCGTGACCTGCGCCGGCCCGTTCCGCATGCTGGTCCCGTGCCGTCTTGGGCTCACGTCATTGGCGGTTGGTTGCCGACGTTTCACGCTGTCTTGTGCCCCGTGTGTGTCCCAAGGCCGAGGAGTGGTACCTCCTCCAACGGCGGAAGCCCGCCGCGGCCATCCCCCCGCCTACCGCGCCCAGCATCGCCTCGTTGAAGGGCCCTGGCTGCGCGACGTATCCCAAGGCGACCATGAGTCCGGTCCCTGCCGCCGTCACGCCCGCAGCCAGCAAGGCGACGCAGAGAAGAAGTCGGGCACGCATCCCATCAGTAGAGCACTCAAGCGCCTCGGCGAATCCCTGAGCCGCTGACGAGAACTGCTGCGCAAAGCTGCTGTACGCAAGCAGAAAGGCCACCTCCCGTTGCCGGGAAGTGGCCTTTGACCTGCGTGGGCGATACTGGGATCGAACCAGTGACCTCTTCGGTGTGAACGAAGCGCTCTCCCGCTGAGCTAATCGCCCTCAGCGCGCATGACTCTACCCGATCGAGGGCCCGGACCAAAAACCGGGTCTCAGTGCGTCGCGAGGTAGTGCATCGCCCGCGCCACCACGTCGATGCCGAGGCTGTACTTGAGCGACAGCCACACCACCACCGACACGAAGACCAGGCCGACGGCGCCGAGCACGAAGCGGACGCCGAGCGACCTGCTGGTCACCCAACGCGTCCAGGAGTTGACGTGTCGGCGGGTGAACGCGAGCAGCCGGCGGGCCCAGTGGAACTCGACGGCCCAGACGCCGAGGCCGGCGATGACCAGCAGCCAGCCGGGGCCGGGCAGCGGGATGAGGGCGATGCCGACGGTGACCACGAGGGCGCCGAGGATGCCGATGAAGACCTTGAGGGCGACGCGGCCGGTGGGGTTGGCGCGGATCAGCTCCAGGGTGGTGTGCAGGCGGCCTCGCCAGCCCCGCCTGCGCTCCGCCAGAGCGCCCTGCGAACGCCCGTCGACCGACACCTCGTACCCCCGCCTTTTGGCTGCTCGGGCCGCACCTTTCGGCGATTCGGCCCTGGTCCGCGCCGTCACCGAGGATCCCCTCGTGACCATTTCCACCCCCAGTGTCGCCCGGGACCGTCACCCCTGCTGACGACTGGACGTTACCGGAGTAAGTCGACGACTGAACCACCCGTTGCCGGGCGGGACGACGGAGTGGGCGGAACCGGAAATCCTACAAGGGTTCTCACGTTCCCGAAGGCTTTCCGACCCCCTTCCCACCACTGGGTGAAGTCAGCGTATGGCGGAGCGTAGCCAGGAGCAGCACCTGAGTATGGGAAAAGCGGGACACGCGCGTTCCGCAGCGGTGCCGGGGGGAGAACGTCCATGAGTGTCATCCGACCGACGACCGTAGAGGTCGAGACGTCGCTAAGGCTCGTCGCGCCTGACGCCACCGCCTTGCCGGTGCGTGCCAGCCTGCGTTACGACCCTGCTGACCCGTATGCGGTCCATGTCCTGTTCCATGCCGAGTCCGCCGGCGGCGAGGCGGTGAGCTGGTCGTTCGCCCGCGAACTGCTGGTCACCGGGCTCGACGAGCCGGCCGGCATCGGCGACGTCCGGGTCTGGCCGTGGGCCACCCCGCGCGGCGACTTCGTCGCGCTCGCGCTGTCGTCCCCGGACGGCAACGCCCTGTTCGAGGTCCCGCGCAGCGTGCTGGTGCGCTTCCTGCGCCGGACCTACGTCGTCGTCCCGCGCGGCCGTGAGGCCGAGCACCTGGACGTCGACACCGCGGTGACCCGGCTGCTCGCCGGGCGCTGACACGGCAACCACCCGGGGCCGCGCGGATCTGCCGAGTCCGCGCGGCCCCGGGCCGTCTCACCCCGGGGGTACGCCGCCGCGCGCTCAGCCGTGCGTGGTGATCCCGCCGTCGACCGGGATGACCGCGCCGGTCAGGTAGGCGCCGGCGCGCGACGCGAGGTAGATCGCGGTGCCGGCCATGTCCTCGGGGCGCCCGATCCGGCCCAGCGGCACCTGCTGCTCGATGGCCGCGCGCGACTGCGGGTCGTCCAGCGCGAACGCCATCATCTTGCTCTCGAACGGGCCGGGCGCGATCGCGTTGACGGTGATCCGCTCGCCGGCGAGCTGGTGGGCCAGGCTGCGGGTGAGCATGTGCACGGCCGCCTTGGTGGCCGAGTAGGCATACACCTCCATGAACGGCACCCGGATGCCGTCGATGGACCCGATGTTGATCACCCGGGCCGGGTCGTCGTCGGCGGCGGCGGCGGCGCGCAGTTCGGGCAGCAGCGCGGTGGTGAGCCGGAAGACGGCCTTGACGTTGACCGCCCAGAGCTTGTCGAACGCGCCTTCCGGGTATTCCTCCAGCGGCGCGCCCCAGGTGGCGCCGGCGTTGTTGACCAGCACGTGCACCCGGTCGTGGCGCTGCCGCACTGCCTCGGCGAGGGCGAGCGCGCCCTCGTCGCTGCCCAGGTCCGCCGGGATGGCCTCGCAGTGGCCCTCGGCGGAGAGTTCCTTGGCCACCGACTCGCACACGTCGGCCTTGCGCGAGGAGATGACGACCCGGGCGCCGGCCCGGACGAAACCGCGGGCGATCATCAGCCCGATCCCCCGCGAGCCGCCGGTGACCACCACCGTCTTGCCGTCGACCGAGAACAGATCCGTCATGCGCATCCCATCGCCGTCGCCCGGGCCGCGGACCGGTCCCCCGGCCCGGGCCTTACCGATCGGTAACCTAACCGCCGGGCGTGCGCGCCGACAAGAGCGGCCCGAGCGGGGCGAAAGCGTCGAGATGCAACGTGCCGCCGGGCCGGTTACCGTCGGGATGATGGTCACTACCGGTCAGCCCTCCCCGGCCACCCGCACCGGCCTGTCGGAGCCCCGCCTCGGCACCGACGAGATCGTCACCGGCGCGCTCGACGACCTCACTGCCGACCGCGGCTGGCCCCGGCCGGTCCTGCTCGACCGGGACGTGTTGATCCTGGTCACCCACGGACACGGCACCGCCGAGCTGGACTTCCGGGCCGTGCCCTGCCGGCCGGGCACGCTGCTGCGCGCCCACCCCGGCCAGGCGCTGCGCTGCGTCGGCACGCAGCTGGACGCGACGGTGGTGAGCTGGGGGCCGGACGCGCTGCGCGGCCTCGACGTCGACCCGGACGCGGTGCCGACCCACCGGCAGCTCGCCGGCGAGGACGAGGACGCGGTGATCGGCGAGGTGAGCCAGCTGGCCGTGGACGCCGACCGGCACGCGCTGGTGCCCGCCGCCGCGGCGCTGCTGCGCCACCAGCTCGCCGTGCTGCTGCTGCGGCTGAGCCTGCTGCCGCACCCCGACCGGTCGCCCGCGCCACGGGCCGAGGCGGAGACGTTCCGGCGGCTGTGCCGGGAGGTGGAACGCGGCTACCGGGACACCCGCCGGGTCGAGGACTACGCCGCCCGGATCGGCTGCTCGGTGCGTACCCTGACCCGGGCCTGCCTGGCGGTGACCGGCCGCAGCGCGAAGCAGGTGGTGGACGAGCGGGTCGCGTTGCAGGCCTGCCGGCTGCTCGCCGCCACCGACGAGCCGATCGCCCGGATCGGCCGGCGGCTCGGTTTTCCCGAGCCGACCAACTTCGGGCGCTTCTTCACCCGCGAGGTCGGGGTGAGCCCGGGCGCGTTCCGGGCCGGCCGGGAACGGCCGCTGCCCGTCCGTCTGGTGCGTCCCCGCCCGCCCGCCGACTCCCCCGCGCCGGCCGGCCGGGCATGATGGCACTGTGCAGATCTCCGCGCGCGGCGACTACGCGGTCCGGGCAGCCCTGAGCCTGGCCACCGCGTACCCCACCCTGCTGTCCACCCAGGCCATCGCGGCGGAGCAGGACATGCCCCGCAAGTTCCTCGAAGCGGTCCTGGCCGACCTGCGCCGGGCCGGGATCGTCCGGGCGCAACGCGGCGCCGAGGGCGGCTACACCCTCGCCCGCCCGCCGCGCGAGACCACCATCGGGCAGGTGTTGCGCGCCGTCGACGGCCCGCTCGCCGGGGTCCGCGGGCTGCGCCCGGAGGAGACGCGGTACGAGGGAGCGGCGGAGAACCTGCCCCGGCTCTGGGTGGCGGTGCGCGCCTCGGTGCGCCGGGTGGTCGACGAGGTGAGCCTGGACGAGCTGGTCAGCGGCCGGCTACCGGCGCACGTGCGCAAGCTGACCGCCCAGCCGGACGCGTGGGAGCCCCGCTGATCACAGCGTGCTGACCACCTCTTCATAGGGCAGCCGGGGCAGCCGCTCCCGGCAGGCGTCCGGCGGTTGGGCGCCGTGCTCGCCGGCGCCCAGCGCGAGCGGTTCGCCGAGCAGGATGGTGTGGTCGCCGGCCTCGATCCGCCGGACCACCCGGCACAGCAGCACGGCGAGCGCGTCGCCGATCAGCGGCACGCCGAACGGCCCGGTGGTCCAGCCCGGGTGGGCGGTGAACCGGTCGATGCCGCTGGTGGCAAAGATCTGCGCGATCTCCTGCTGCCCGGAGGCGAGCAGGTGCACGGCCACGTGCTCGGCCTGCTCGACGGTGGGCCAGCTCGACGACGTGCGGCCGAGGCAGACCGACACCAGCGGCGGGTCCAGCGACACCGAGGTGAACGAGGTGGCGGTGAAGCCGGCCGGCGGCAGGTCCGCCCGCATCCGGTTGCCGCGCAGGCCGGGCGTGGTGACCACGGTGACCGTGGACGCCTGCCGGCGCAGCAGGCCGCGGAACGAGTCGACGTCCACCGGGCGCAGCTCGACGGTGCCGGCGTCGGGGCGGTCCACGGTGGTCACGACGCCACCAGCTCTCGGGTGACGTGGACGCTGGCCGGTCGGGGCAGGCCGTAGTGCTCGCGCAGGGCGCGCCCGGTGTATTCCGATCGGAACAGCCCGCGTCGGCGCAGCAGTGGTACGACGTGATCCACGAAGGCCTCCAGTCGGTGGGGTAGCAGCGGTGGGATGACGTTGAAGCCGTCGGCGGCGCCCTGGGTGAACCTGCGGGGTGAGCCGTTCCCGGCGGGCCGGCCGGAGAGTTGGGCGAGGGCGTGCTCGGGCACGATCAGCGCCTCCAGTTCGTCGGCGAGGGCACGGGCTTCGGACTCCGTACCCCCGATTACCGGTGCGATACCGGGCCGGACCTTGACCAGATCGGGGCGTTGGCGGCGACGAGGGGACGCCGGGGTGTGGCGAGGGAGAGCGTGGTGAGGTCGGCCGGCGGAGAGGGAACGACGAGCGCTCGGCTCAACAGAGCGCGCTCGCGTGCCGGACCAGGTCGACGTGCACGCGAGCGGTGAGGAGAAGCTCGTTCCGCTGCGACATGTCCTCATGCTGCCGGCCGCTCTCTCCGCCGGTCAACGCCCTTCCAGTCAGTGAGACTTTCATCGCTGGCTTTGTTACGAGCCGTCGCCACCAGCATTTACCACCCCTTAACACCTACCCGTTAAATAGAGATTGTGCCGGGCGGTGGGCCCCACCGTCCAGAGCGGATCCGACCGGGTTTCGCGGAACGTCGATCCGGGCATGTTCGATGCCGCAGAGGCAGGGAGACGAAGAAGGAGGCACCCCCGATGGGCGTCCAGTTCCGCAAGCGCAAGAAGTACGGACCGCTGATCCTCCACTTCACCCAGAACGGGTTCTCCTCGTGGAGCATCAAGATCGGCCGTTGGTCCTGGAACTCGAACACCCGCGCCCACCGCGTGGACCTTCCGGGGCCGCTCTCCTGGAAGCAGGACAAGGCCTGACGGTCCGCGGACCGTTACGACGAAGGGGACGCCGGCGGTTCGCCGGTCGTCCCCTTCGTCGTCCGGGCCGGGTTCGCCGTTCGGCCGCCGACGAGGACCCCCCGACGGAACAATCTCGACATGGCGGATCTGACCCTGCGGCGGATGCGGCGGCGGGCCGTCGCGGCCTGCGTGCTGATGCTGGTCGGCTACTTCCTGGTGCCGGTCGAGGCGGACCCGAACGGGCTGCGGCTGGCCCTGCGGTCCGCCGGCACGCTGCTGCTGGTCGCCGTGGTCGCGTTCCTGGTCACCGGCCAGGTCCGCCGCCAGCTCACCCGCGAGCAGCCGACCGGCCGGGAGGAGGACCGGGCGCTCACCCGGCTCGCCGTCGCGCTGATCGCCGGGCTGCTGGTCTTCGCGTTGGCCGACTACGTGGTGGCGGACACCCGGCCCGGTGAGTTCGTCGGGCTGCACACCCGGATCGACGCGCTCTACTTCGCGCTGGCGACGCTCACCACGATCGGCTACGGCGATGTGCACGCCCAGGGGCAGATCGCCCGGGTGGCCGTCTGCGCCCAGATGGTCTTCAGCATCGGCGTGGTCGCCACCGGCGCGTCCGTGGTGGTCAGGCAGATGACCCAGCGGGCCGGGCGACGCTGACCCGCACGTCGCCGCCGAGCCGGCCGTGCTCCGGGTCGCGGGTCACCGCGCCGGCGGCGAGCATCGAGGCCAGCGCGCGGTTGGCGTCGGCGGGCCGGTAGACCGTGTCCGTCGCGGCGAAGCGGCGCAGCTCGCTGACCGTCAGCGGGCCGGAGCGCTCCAGCTCGGCCAGCAGCTCGCGCCGCAGCGGGCCGGGCTCGGGCTCCAGCGAGATGTCGAGCAGCCGGCCCTGCGGATCGGCCGGGTCGCGGTAACGCACCCCGGCGTATTCGTCGACCGCCCAGAGCGCCTCCTTGACCGCCTCCAGGCCCCGGTCGGAGCCGGTGGCGTAGCCGAGCAGCCGGGCCGGCCCGTCCCCCACCAGCTCGACCTCGGTGACCAGCGGGAAGCCGGCCGCGGCCAGCGCCGGGCGCAGCGACCGGCCGGGCGCGGTGACCAGCAGCAGCTCGGCCGGGCGGCCGGACGCGGCGGCGGCCAGCAGGGCCGGGTCCGGCTCGGCGCCGTCGACGAGGGTGAACAGCGGCGCGCCGGCCGCCCCGGCCGCCTTGAGCGCCACCGGCAGCCGGTCCGGCGAGCCGGGCACCACGTGCACGGCGACGTCGCTCGGCAGGTCGACCTCGGCGGCGCCGAGGCGCGCCGGCAGGTCCGGGTCGGCGTCCGCCAGCACCAGCACGGTCAGCCGCCGCCCGCGCAGCCGGTCGGCGAACTCGGCCACCACCCGCAGCGCCGCCTCCGCGCCGACGGCGGAACCCCCGGCGTACGCGAGCGCGAGCGTGGCCCGCCGGGCCCGGTGCAGCGCCGCGGGGAGCCAGTGGTCGAGCTGGCGGACGAGCAGCTCGCGCAGGACGGCGTCGGTCGACATGGTGCCGTTTCTACCGCACCCGGGCGGCGTGGTGGCCGCGTACCCCGGTCAGGCCGGGACGGAGATGCCCACGCCGCCGCGGGTCTGGCCGCCGTAGCGCTGCCGCTCGCGGTCCAGGTCGAGCCGGCCGATCCGCTTGCGGGCGGTGAGCGCGGCGTCGTCGAGCAGGGCGGCCGGGACGATCCAGACGATCTCGAACTCCAGCCCGTCCGGGTCGCGACCGTAGAGACTCTTGGTGGTGCCGTGGTCCGACGTGCCGACCAGCGCGCCGGCGGCGGCCAGCCGCTCGGCGGTGGCGCCCAGCTCGTCGAGCGTGTCCAGCTCCCAGGCCAGGTGGTAGAGGCCGACGGTGGCCCGGCCGGCCTGCGACGCCCCGGCCGCCGCGCCGATCTCGAACAGCCCGAGGTCGTGGTCGTTGGTGGAGTCGGGCGCCTGGAGGAAGGCGGCGCCGCGGAAGCCGTCCGGCGTCATCGGGACCCGGCGGAAGCCCAGCACGTCGCGGTAGAAGGCGACGCTGCGCTCCAGGTCACTGACGTAGAGGACGGCGTGGTTGAGCCGGTGGATTCCCATGGCTCCGACGGTACCCCGGTTTGGTTGAGCGTTCAACAACCGGCGTTATGATGGTCGTCATGACCCGGTGGCTGGAACCCGACGAGCAGCGGACCTGGCGCGCCTTCCTCACCGCCTCCCGGGCGCTGATGGAGACGCTCGACCGCGAGCTGCAACGCGACGCCGGCATGCCGCACGCCTACTACGAGATCCTGGTCCGGCTCTCCGAGGCCCCCGACCGGCGGCTGCGGATGAGCGACCTGGCCGACGCCACCGGCTCCTCGCGCAGCCGGCTCTCGCACGCCGCCGCCCGCCTGGAGGCCGCCGGCTGGATCCGCCGGGAGGACTGCCCCACCGACCGACGCGGCCAGCTCGCCGTGCTCACCGACGACGGCTTCGCCACCCTGGCCGCCGCCGCCCCCGGCCACGTCGAGGGGGTACGCCGGCACCTGTTCGACGCGCTCAGCCCGGCCCAGGTCGACCAGCTCCGCCGGATCAGCGAGACGCTCGCCGCCCACCTGACCGGATCGGGACCAAACTGATCCACTCCGGGGGTTGTACTTACCGTCGCCGGATGAGCACGATGGGGCGTGTCCTCCGGCTTCGCTGACCTGACCGTCCAGGCGCACCACCTGGTGTCCGAAGGCGACCTGACCGGCGCGCAACGGCTGCTCGCCGAGGCGCTCAGCGACGCCGACCCCCGCCCCGCCAACGCCTCCCCCGAGCTGGCCGACGCCGCCGGCTTGCAGGCCCGGCTGCTGGTCGCGCTCGGCGAGCCGCACTCCGCCCGGGGCTGGGCCGCATTCGCGTACGCGGCAACCACCCGGCTGTTCGGCCGATCCGACGAGCGCACCGTCACCGCCGCCGCCACCCTGGCCGCGGTGCTGCACCGGGTCGGCAGCGACGCCCGGGCGGCCCGGCTCTACTCCGACGTCATCATCGAGCTGACCGCCCGCGACGGGCCGGAGTCCCAGCGGGTGCTGGCCGCCCACGCCGACCTGGCCACCGTCGAATACGCGCGCGGCCAGTGCGAGGTGGCCCGCGACCGGCTCCAGGACGCGTGGGAGCTGCACCGCGAGGTCTACGGCGACGGCCACCCCAGCGGCATCAAGATGCTGGCCAAGCTCGGCGCGATGGAACGCGACTGCGGCCGGTACGCCGACGCGCACGAGCACCTGGCGCTCGCCGAGGACCTGTGCCGGGCCCACCTGGACTCCGACGACCCGCTCGCCGGGCAGGTGGCCGGGCTGGCCCGGGCCGCCGCCGACCCGGACCACGTCTGCCCCGCGCCCGAGCCGCCCGCCCCGGAGACCCCGGTGGTGCCCGCCGCCCGCGTCCCCCCGCCCACCGAGGGTCCCCCCGACCTGCCGCCCTACACCCCGCCCGCGCTCGACGACCCGGTCCGGACGCCGCTCTACCACCCACCGGGCCGGGGCGCCGACGCGGCGCACGTGCCCACGCCCCGCACCCCGCCCGAAGCCGACGGCGACGCGTTCGACGACTACCCGTGGCCGCCGGAGGACCCGGTCGACCAGCCGTGGCGGCCCGGCGAGGACGCGCTGCCCCCGACCGTGGTCGGGCTCACCGACGACCCGCCGCCGGGCGTACGCCGGGTGCCGCCGGCCGACCCGCCCGGGCCGCCGTCGCGCTACCTGCCGGTGCACGTGCCCCGGCCGCCCGCCGCCGAGCCGCGCGCCCGGCCCTGGCTGCCGCTGGCGGTGCTCGGAGTGGTGGTGGCGCTGCTGCTCGGCACCATCGCGGTGATCGCCGGGGTGTCCCGGGTGGACGACGCCCGCGACACGCCGCCGCCCGCGTCGAGCGGCCCGCCGGCACCGAGCCGGCCCGCCCCGACCACGCCGCCGGCCGCCTCCCCGGGCACCCCGCCCGGGCGGCTCGCGCTCACCGACCGGCGCGACAGCATCGTGCTGAGCTGGACCTACCCGACCGGCGCGGAGGGCCCGGTGGTGATCGCCGGGGGCCGCTCGGGCCAGCCGCAGGGCACGTTCGCCACGCTGCCGGCCGGCTCCACCGACTACATCGCCTACGGCCTCGACCGCACCACCGACTACTGCTTCACCGTGGCGCTGGTCTGGTCCACCGACAGCGTCGCGCGGACCGGGCCGGTCTGCACGAAACGGCGCCGCTGACGCCTCACTCCGGGTCCGGTTCGGCCAGCGCCGGCAGGCGTACCGTCGCCCGCAGCCCGGGCGCGACGGCGCCCGGCGTCGCGTCCGTCAGCTCGACCGTGCCACCGGCCCGGCGCACCAGCTCGCGCACGATGGCCAGGCCGAGGCCCGCGCCGCCGGCGTCGCGGGCCCGCGCGTCGTCCAGCCGGGTGAACCGGGCGAACACCCGCTCCCGGTCCGCCGCCGGGACGCCCGGCCCGTCGTCGGTCACCGTGACCAGGTGGTACGCCCCGGCCGGGCCGGTCACGGCCAGCTCCACCGCGCCGTGCGCGTGCCGCAGCGCGTTGTCCACCAGGTTGACCAGCACCCGGCGCAGCTCCCCCGGATCCCCCTCGACCCACCACGCCCCGTCCGGCACGACCAGCCGCACCGGCGGGGACGGGTAGCGGGCGGCCACCGTGCGCAGCAGCCCACCCAGCTCCACCGGACCCACCGGCGACGGTCGCGCCGCCTGCTCGTCCAGGCGGGCCAGCAGCAGCAGGTCGTCGACCAGGCGGCCCAGCCGCTCGGTGTCGGCCAGCAGGTCGTCGGCCACCGCCGGCCAGTCGGTGTCGCCGCCGAGCCGGCGGGCCACCTCCAGCTCGGTCCGCATGTTGGTCAGCGGGCTGCGCAACTCGTGCGCGGCGTCGGCGACGAACGCCCGCTGCCGGTCCCGGGACGCGGCCAACCGGTCCAGCATGTCGTTGAGCGTCACCGCGAGCCGGTGGATCTCGTCCTGCCCGGCCGGCACCGGCAGGCGTTCCGTCCCCGCCCGGCCGGTGATCTCGGCGGCGCCGCTGCGCAGCTCCTCCACCGGGCGCAGCGTCGCGCCGACCACCCGCCACGCCACCACCGCCAGCCCGGCCACCAGCAGCGGGAAGCCGACCAGCAGCAGGTTGCGCACCACGTGCAGGCTGTGCCGGACGTCGGAGAGCGACTTCGCCACCAGCACCGTGCGCGGCTCCTGGGGCGTGCCGGCCGGCACCGTCACCACCCGCACCGGCCCGGACATGCCGACCCGCTGCCCGTCCACCACCAGCCGCTGCCGCTGCCCGGGCCGCAGCTCGTCCGGGCCGAGCATCGGCACCAGGCGGTCCGCGTCGATCGACGCGGCCCGGATCCGGGCCTGCCCGTCGACCACCTGCACCCGCAGCTGCCCGCCGGCCACCGGCAACGGGTCCGGCAGCGCGTCCTCGGCGGTGAGCAGGGCGACCGCGTCGGCGGTGCGCAGCGCCTCCTCGTCCACCGACCGTTGCAGCGTCCAGCCGAGCGCGCCGAGCAGCAGCGCGCCGCCGAGCGCGAACCCGAGCACCAGCCCGAGCACGCCCAGCGCCAGCAGCCGGGCCCGCAGTCCCAGGCGGCGCAGCGGGCGGATCACGTGGCCAACCGGTAGCCGGCGCCCCGGACCGTCTCCAGCCGCTCCCGGCCGATCTTGCGGCGCAGGTAGCCGACGTAGACCTCCACCGCGTTCGGCGCGGTGTCGACCGAGGCGTCCCAGACGTGGTCCAGCAGCTCGGTCTTCGACACCACCTCGCCGGCCCGGCGCATCAGGTAGTCGAGCAGCGCGTACTCGCGGCTGGTCAGCACCACCTCGACGTCGTCCCGGGTGACCCGCCGCCGGGCCGGGTCCAGGCGCAGGTCACCGACCGTCAGCACGGCCGGCCGCCGGGGCGCGCCGCGGCGCAGCAGCGCCCGCAGCCGGGCCAGCAGCACCACGTACGAGAAGGGCTTGGTCAGGTAGTCGTCGGCGCCGCAGTCCAGCCCGTCGGCCTGGTCGTACTCGCCGTCCTTGGCCGAGAGCATCAGCACCGGCAGCCAGCGCTGCTCGGCGCGCAGCCGGCGCACCACCTCGTAGCCGGAGAGGCCGGGCAGCATCACGTCGAGGATCATCGCGTCGTACTCACCGTGCCGGGCCGCGTCCAGCCCCTCCGGGCCGGTGCCGGCCACGTCGACCACGAAGCCCTCCGCCGACAGGCCCCGCCGCAGCGCCGCGGCGAGCCGCGTCTCGTCCTCCACCACCAGCAACCGCACCGGTCCAGGGTGCCACCATGGGGTCACCCGTAGGGGATCTCCTCAGCGTCGTCACAGCGACGATCGCGCAGCATGGAGCGCAGGAGGTGCACACTATGTCCGTGATGAAGAACCGCGCCGTGCTGCGCTGGCTGGTCCCGGTGACCGCGGGGGTCGCCGTGATCGGTGGTGGCGCGGCCGTCGGCACGTTCGCCGCCGGCGCCGACCCGGCCCTGCCGCCGCGCAGCGCGGCCCAGCTGCTGGAAGACCTGCGTACGTCCCGCCTGGACGGGCTCTCCGGCACCGTGGTGCAGCGCGCCGACCTCGGTCTGCCGCCGATCGCCGCGCTCGCCGGCCAGGCCACCGGCAACCAGCTCGCCGGCCTGGTCTCCGGCACGCACACGCTGCGCGTCTGGTACGGCGGCGAGGACCGGCAGCGGCTCGCCCTGGTCGACACGCTCGGCGAGCAGGACGTGCTGCGCAACGGGCGCGACGTCTGGACCTGGAACAGCCGGGAGAACACCGCCGTCCACCGGAAGCTGCCGGCCGACGGCAAGGACCTGGCGTCCGCGCCGGCCACCCCGGCCGACGCCACCGAGCAGGCGCTGGCCGCGATCGACCCGACCACGGCGGTGACCGTGGGCCGCTCGGCCACGGTGGCCGGTCGGGACGTGTACGAGCTGGTGCTCACGCCGCGCGACAAGGCGTCGCTCGTGCACCAGGTGCGGATCGCGCTGGATGCCAAGGAGCACGTGCCGCTGCGCTTCGAGGTGCTCGCCGACGGCGCCGACGAGCCGGCGTTCGAGGTGGCGTTCACCCAGGTCGACTTCCGGACCCCGGACGCCGACCAGTTCCGCTTCAACCCGCCGCCCGGCGTCAAGGTCACCGAGGCGCCGGCCGACGAGCGGCCCGGGCCGGCCGGCCGGATGCCCGGTGCGCCGGGGGCCGGCAAGGCCACCGGCGGGGCGGACGCCGACCGCCCCGACGTGCGTACCGTCGGCACCGGCTGGACCACCGTGGTGGTCGCCAAGCTCGACGAGGCGCTCGGCGCGGGCGCCGGCGGCGCGAAGGCCGGCAAGGACGCGCCGGACGCGGAGATGCTGGGCCGGGTGCTCGGTGACCTGCCGAAGGTCAGCGGCGACTGGGGTAGCGGCCGGCTGCTCAGCGGCAAGCTGTTCAGCGTGCTGCTGACCGACGACGGCCGGGTGCTCGCCGGGCTGGTCACGCCGGAGCGGCTCTACCAGGCGGCCAAGGGCTGAACCGCCGCGCTCGGGGCCCGGTCGGCGGACGTCGACCGGGCCCCGAGCCGTGTCCGGGCTTGGTCGGGTGGCGGGCGACGCGCTATCTTTCTCAGTTCAGGCACAAAAAAGGAATGGCTTTTGAATGCCATTCCTGCGGCAATTTTAGTCAATGAGGAGCCGGCTTGTCAATGCACTCCGACGTGGCGGGTGACCTGCACCAGGACGACGAGATCGGTCGCGAGCAGGAGTACGTCTCGATGCTCTACGACCGGCTGGACGGCATGCGGGACCAGGCCGCCCGCCGACTCGACGAGGAGTTGCGCCACACCGGCGGCACCCAGCAGGCGCGGTCGCAGCGCGACGCCACCGTCGCGATGTACGCCGACCAGGTCGAGCAGTTCTCCGCGGTCGAGTCCGGCCTCTGCTTCGGCCGCCTCGACGGCGACGACGGCACCGCCCGCTACATCGGCCGGATCGGCATCTTCGACACCTCCGGCGACTACGACCCGCTGCTGATGGACTGGCGCGCCCCGGCCGCCCGCCCGTTCTACCTGGCCACCGCCGCCAACCCGCAGGGCGTACGCCGGCGGCGGCACCTGCGTACCCGCGAGCGCAAGGTCACCGGGCTCAACGACGAGGTGCTGGACATCACCGCCGCCTCCCCCACCGCCCACGAGGAGGTCACCGGCGAGGCGTCGCTGCTCGCCGCGCTCAACGCCGGGCGTACCGGCCGGATGCGCGACATCGTCGAGACGATCCAGGCCGAGCAGGACCGGATCATCCGCGCCGACCTGCCGGGCGTGATGGTGGTACAGGGCGGGCCGGGCACCGGCAAGACGGCGGTGGCGCTGCACCGGGCCGCCTACCTGCTCTACACGCACCGGCAGCAGCTCTCCACCCGGGGCGTGCTGCTGGTCGGCCCGAACGCCACGTTCCTGCGCTACATCTCCCAGGTGCTGCCGGCGCTGGCCGAGACCGGCGTGCTGCTGCGTACCCAGGCCGATCTCTTTCCCGGGGTGCACGCCCGGCGCGTCGAGCCGGCCACCACCGCCGCGCTCAAGGGCCGCGCCGTGCTGACCGAGGTGCTCGCCGCGGCGGTCCGGGACCGGCAGTGGGTGCCGGCCGAGCCGATCGCGATCGAGCTGCCCCAGCGCGAGGTGCTCACGCTCGACCCGGAGACGGTCCGCCAGGCCCGCGACCGGGTCCGCCGCACCGGCCGGGCGCACAACCTGGCCCGCGCGCTGTTCGACATCGAGATCGTGCACGCGCTCGCCGACCAGGTGGCCGAGCGCATCGGCGCGGACCCGCTGGGCGGGGAGAACCTGCTCTCCGAGGCGGACCGGGCCGAGATCCGCCGCGAGCTGCGCGAGGAGCCGGAGATCCGGGCCGCGCTGGACGAGCTGTGGCCGGTGCTCACCCCGCAGCGCCTGCTCGCCGACCTGTTCGCGTCGCCGGAGCGGATCGCCGCCGCCGCGCCGATGCTCACCGACGCCGAGCGGGCCGCCCTGCACCGGGAGCCCGGCGGCTGGACGCCGGCCGACGTGCCGCTGCTGGACGAGGCCGCCGAACTGCTCGGCGAGGACGAACGCGCCGCCGCCGCCCGCCGGGAACGGATCCGCGCGATGGAACGCGAGTACGCCGAGGGCGTGCTGGAGATCTGGCGCGGCTCCCGCTCGATCGACGTGGAGGACGAGGCCGACGGCGGTGAGATCCTCGGCGTGACCGACCTGATCGACGCCGCCCGGCTCTCCGAGCGGCAGGAGGAGTCCGACCGGCTCACCACCGCGCAACGCGCCGCGGCGGACCGGACGTGGGCGTTCGGGCACGTCATCGTCGACGAGGCGCAGGAGCTCTCGCCGATGGCCTGGCGGCTGCTGATGCGCCGCTGCCCGAGCCGGTCGATGACCGTCGTCGGGGACGTCGCGCAGACCGGCGCGCTGGCCGGCACCCCGTCCTGGGACGAGGCGCTGGCGCCGTACGTGGCGGACCGGTGGCGGCTGGAGGAGCTGACCGTCAGCTACCGCACCCCCGCCGAGATCATGGCGGTCGCCGCCGACGTGCTCGCCGAGATCGACCCGGCCCTGCGCCCGCCCCGCTCGGTACGCGCCACCGGCGTACCGCCGTGGGACCGCACCGTCGCGGCGGCCTCGCTGGTCGACGCGCTGGTCGAGGCGACCGCGGAGGAGGCGTCCGGGCTGGGCGACGGGCGGCTCGGCGTGATCGTGCCGACCGGGCGGGTGACCGAGCTGGGGGCCGCGGTCGTCGCGGCGCTGCCCGAGGCGACCGTCGGCGAGCAGCCGGAGCTGGCGAACCGGGTGGTGGTGCTGACCACCGAGCAGGCCAAGGGGCTGGAGTTCGACTCGGTGCTGGTGGTGGAGCCGGAACGGATCGTGTCCGAGTCGCCGCGCGGGCACAGCGACCTCTACGTCGCGCTCACCCGCGCCACCCAGCGCCTCGGCGTCCTGCGGACGTAAGGAAGGGCCCCTCCTTAACGCATCCGGTAGAGGAGGGGCCCCTTCTTAACAACTGTCAGCCCGGGTTGGCGCCCTCGTCGGTGAAGTTGCCGACCTGGGCGCCGCTGGCCGAGGCGTCACTGGTGGAACCGCCGGACGGGGTGCTCATCCCACCGGTCGTGGCGTCGCCGGTGGTGGTCGGCGCCACCTTGCCCGGGTGCCGCTCCGGCTGCCGGGCCACCCGCCGCACGCTGGCCGGGCCGGCGGTGCCACCGGTCGTGGTGACCGCGCCCTGGCCCCGGGTGGGGCCGCCGTCGCGCAGCACGGTCGGGTCGACCGGAACGTGCGCCGGGTCGTCCGGATCCGACTCCTGGATCATCCGCTCCACGTCGGTCTGCGGCACGGTGACCTCGTCGAGCGCGCCCTCGCCGTACACGCCGCCGGCGACCCGCTGCTCGGCCTGCCGGGCGGCGTCCTGCCGCATGTCGTCCTCACGCACGTCAACCACCTCGTCGCTCCGGTGTCGGGTGTCAGTGATGCGTGCCCGAGGGCCGGTGGCTGAAACCGGCCCACCCCCGGTGGCGCCGGATATACGCCCCGCTGTCCGGTTCCCCGCCGGGGCGACGACGGCCGGGCACCCGGCGGTTAGCTTGTCTCCGGGGTCGGGTAGTCGGAGGGTGCCCCCGCCACAGAGCGCGAACCGTGCCGTGGCCGACCTGCGGTAGCGGGGCGAGGGTGTGCAGGTAACGACTCATCAAATCCTGAGGAGGACCAGATGAGCACGCAGGCTGCATCCACCAGGCCGATGAACCGGCCGATGTCCGACGTCCAGAACCGGTCGAGCATGCAGGACACGTCGACCCGTCAGATGCCGTCGATGCACGACGGCCACCGGGAGCAGATGCCCAGCCCCGGCACCGAGACGAAGCAGGCGTTCCTCACCACCGAGTTCTGGGTGTACGCCGCGGCCGTCGCGGTCGTCGTGATCGCCGCGTTCTGGCGGGGCGCCGCCACCAACGGCCTGAACATCAACAACCCGAACCAGGCCTGGTGGTACCTGACCGCGCTGACCGGCGCGTACCTGGTCAGCCGGGGCCTGTCGAAGGCGGGCAGCGCGCGTCGCTCCGGCAAGGAGCGTCGAGGCCGGCACTGACCCGCACGGTCACGCCAACGGCGACGCCCCCGGGACCTGCGTCCCGGGGGCGTCGTCGCGTGCCGTCACTCCTCGCCGAAGTCCCCGCCGTCGTCGCCCTCGAAGGCGTCCTCGAGCATCTCGCCGGCGACCAGACCGCCGGCCATACCGAGCGCGGCGCCGGCCATCATGCCGCCCATCCCGGAGCCCCGGTGACCGTGGTGTCCCGGGTAGCCGTGGTGGCCGTGCGGAGCGCCGAAGCCCTGGGCGCGCAGGCCGCCGTAGCGGGACGTGGTCTCGCGCAGCCAGCCGTCGACCACCTGGGTCCAGTCGGTACGCGCGGCGTCGCTGTGCGGGATCGAGTACCGGCCGAAGGCGTCGTGCCCGGCGCTGAGGAAGCCGCCGCGCTTGTCGCACTCCAGGATCACCTCGACGCCCTGCTGGCTGGTCACGAACGTCAGCTCGACCTCGTTGACCGTCTGCGCGTACTGCGGCGCGGCGAAGAACTCGATCTCCTGGTAGAACGGCAACGTCTGCGGGACCCCGTGGATGTGGCCGCGCTCCAGGTCGGCGTGCTTGAACCGGAAGCCCAGCGCCTGGAAGGCGTCCAGGATCCGCTCGTGGATCGGCAGCGGGTGCACCGACACCTGGTCCAGGTCGGACTTGTCCACCGCCCGGGCCACCGCCAGCTCGGTGCGCAGGCCCATGGTCATGCCGCGCAGCCGCTGCCCGTAGACGTCGGTGACCGGGGTCTCCCACGGCACCGGCATCTGGAACGGGATGGCGAGCTGCTGCTTCGGGGCCAGCTCGAACGCGCCGCTGACCGGCATCCGGTGGAACTCCATGACGCCGGCGTACTCGGTGTCGCCGCCCTCGATCTCGACCCGGGTGACCAGGCCGAGGGTGATCTGCTCGATCCGCGCCGGAGCGTCGCCGCCGACCAGGTTGACGTGCCCGTCCAGGGCCAGGCCGGGCCGGGTGTTCGGGTTGGTCAGCACGGTGTCGACGCTCGGGCCACCCACGCCGAACGCGCTCAGCATCTTCTTGAAGACCATCGCAACTCCGCTTCCGCCGTAGGCGCGCTCCACCCTGGAGCACGCGGGCCGTGCAGGGCACCCTAAATGGGACGGCTGAGAAGTGCCTGAAAGCGGACGGGACGCGCCGCCGGGACGCTCAGTCGGTGGGGACGACGATCAGTTCGCCCACCTGCTCGCCGAGTTGACGGCGGGCCTCGACCGGGAGCCCACCGTCGGTGATGAGCACGTCGGCCTCCTCCAGCGGGGCGATGGTGGCGATGCCGATGGTCTCCCACTTCGTGTGGTCGGCGAGTACGACCAGCCGGCGGGCGGCGCCGATCAGGCGGCGGTTCACCGCCGCCTCCAGCAGGTTGGGGGTGGTGAAGCCGGTGCGCTGGCTCATCCCGTGCACGCCGAGGAAGAGCAGGTCGACGTTGAGCGCGGCGATGGCGGACTCGGCGACCGGGCCGGTCAGCGCGTCCGACGGGGTCCGGATACCGCCGGTGAGCACGACGGTCTGGTCGGCGCGGGGATTCTGGTAGAGCGCGTCGGCGACCGGGATCGAGTTGGTGACCACGGTCAGCCCGCGTACCTCGGCGAGCCGGGCGGCCAGCGCGGCGGTGGTGGTGCCGGCGGAGAGCGCCACGGCCATGCCCGGCTCGACCAGCCCGGCGGCCCGCTCCACGATGGCCTGCTTCTCGGCCCGCTGTCGGGCCGACTTGGCCGCGAAGCCGGGCTCCTCGGTCGAGCCGGGGCCGGCCAGCGTGGCCCCGCCGTGCACCTTGTCGACCAGGCCGCGTTCGGCGAGCACCTCCAGGTCCCGCCGGATGGTCATGTCCGACACGCCGAAGCGGCTGACCAGGTGGCTGACCCGGACGCCGCCGCGCTGGCGGATCAGTTCCAGGATGGCGCTCTGCCGTTGCTGGGCCAGCATCAGACCTCCACCTCGCGGACCACCGCCACCTCCCCCGCCGGCACCACCAGCTCACCGTCGCACCGCTCGCCGCTGAGCAGCTCGACACCGGTGGCCGGCAGCCGGGCCGACCCGTCGGTGTGGTTGACCACGAACAGCCAGCTCCGCTCGGCCGAGCGGCGGCGGACCACCTCCACCCCGGCCGGCGCGGCCACCGGTGGCCGCACGCCGGCCTCGGCGAGCAGCCGGGCCACCAGCCGGTCGGTGGCCGCGTCGTCGAGCCGGGTGCCGACGTACCAGGCGGCGCCCGCGCCGACCGCGTGGCGGGTCAGCGCCGGCACGCCGGGCAACGGCCCGTCGGCGTACGCGGCGAGCACCTCGGCGCCCTCGGCGTGCAGCCACTCGGTCCACACGTCGGCGCGGGCGCCGTCGTCGAGGCGGACCGTCTCGCCGGCGCGCAGGGGGAAGAACTCCTCGGTGCGTACGCCGAGCAGGTCGCGGAACGCGCCGGGGTAGCCGCCGAGCCGGATGTGGTCGTGCTCGTCGACGATGCCGCTGAAGTAGGTGACCAGCGCGGTGCCGCCCGCCTCGACGAAGCGGCGCAGCGCGTCGGCGTCGGCGTCGCGGGTCAGGTAGAGCGTGGGCGCCAGGACGAGCCGGTAGCGGGACAGATCCGCCGACGGGTGCACCACGTCGGCGGTGACCCCGGCCCGCCAGAGTGCGCCGTGCAGCGCGGCCAGCCGGTCGGTGTAGGTGACGTCGACGCTCGGGTGGGAGTCGAGTTCCGCGCCCCACCAGGCCTCGTAGTCGAACAGCAGCGCGACGTCGGCGTCGACCCGGCTGCCGCGTACCTCGGCCAGCGCCCGCAGGTCGGCGCCGAGCCGGCGGACCTCGCGGAACACCTTGGTGTCCGGCCCGGCGTGCGGGACCAGCGCGGAGTGGAACTTCTCCGCGCCGGCCCGGGAGGCGCGCCACTGGAAGAAGAGCACCCCGTCGGCGCCCCGGGCCACGTGGGCGAGGCTGTTGCGCCGCATCTGACCGGGCGTCTTGGCGATGTTGCGGGGCTGCCAGTTGACCGCGCTGGTGGAGTGCTCCATCAGCAGCCACGGCGCGCCGCCCGCCACGCCCCGGGTCTGGTCGGCGGCGAGCGCGAGGTTCACCTGCGGTTGCGGGTCGGCGGCGGTGAGGTAGTGGTCGTTGGCGACCACGTCCACGTCCGACGCCCACGAGTGGTAGTCCAGGTACTTGATGCCGGTGCCGATCATGAAGTTGGTGGTCACCGGCTGCGGGACGAGCCGGTTCAGCAGCTCCCGCTCGGCGCGTAGCTGGGCGCGTTGCTCGTCGGAGGAGAAGCGCAGGAAGTCCAGTTGCTGCGTCGGGTTGGCGAACGTCGGCGCGGCGCGCGGCGGGTTCACCTCGGCCCAGTCGTGGTAACGCTGGCTCCAGAACGCGGTGCCCCAGGCGGCGTTGAGCGCGTCCAGGTCGCCGTAGCGCTCGCGCAGCCAGCGCCGGAACGCCTCGGCGCTGACGTCGCAGTAGCAGTGCACGTTGTGACAGCCCAGCTCGTTGGAGACGTGCCAGAGGACGACCGACGGGTGTGCCGCGTAGCGCCGCGCCACCGCCTCGACCAGGCGGAGCGAGCGGTCCCGGAACACCGGTGAGCTGGGGCAGTACGCCTGCCGGCCGCCGGGCCAGAGCACGGTGCCGTCGGCACGCCGGGGCAGCGTCTCCGGGTTCCGGTGGGCCAGCCACGGTGGCGGGCTGGCGGTGGCGGTGGCCAGGTCGACCCGGATCCCGCCGGCGTGCAGCAGGTCGAGCGCGCGGTCGAGCCAGCCGAACTCGTACCGGTCCGGGGCGGGTTCCAGCAGGGCCCAGGAGAAGATGCCGACCGACACCAGGTTGACCCCGGCCTGGCGCATCAGCGCGACGTCCTCGGCCCACACCTCCTCGGGCCACTGCTCCGGGTTGTAGTCGGCGCCGTACCAGATGCCCTCGCCGTGCCAGTTCCGCATGACAGCAGAGCGTGCCCCCGGCCGCGACCCAAGTCAACACTTTCCAACATCGACAAAAGTTACAACGTTTACCGACTCTTTCCCCTGCCACAGCTCGGTTATCGCCGTCCGTTTGCCCTCTTGACAGCGCCGAGCCAAGGGGTAGCTTCAACCGCCACCGGCTATTTCTGTTCGGACATGTGGATTCTCGGTGAATCTCGTAGCGCACCTCTTCCACGCAGGAGGCACAATGTCCCGTCCCCGCTCGCAGGCCGAGTACCTCGCCCGGCTCGTACCCCCCTCCGTCGCCGGCCTGAACCGGCGCTCCCTGCTGGCCGGCGCGGCCGGCGCGGGCGCGCTGCTCGGCACCGGCCTGCTCGCCGGCTGCGGCGACTCCGACTCCGGTTCCGGCGGGGACGCCAAGAGCGTCTCGCTCGGCTCGAACCAGTCGGACCCGAAGCCCAAGGACGTCGTCGCCAAGGTGATGGACGGCTTCAAGACGTCCTCCGGGGTGACCGTCGCCGTCAACACGGTCGACCACAACACGTTCCAGGAGAACATCAACAACTACCTGCAGGGCAAGCCGGACGACGTGTTCACCTGGTTCGCCGGCTACCGGATGCGGTTCTTCGCGGCCAAGGGCCTGGCCGGTGACCTCAGCGACGTGTGGGGCAAGCTCGACGGCTACTCCGACGCGTTCAAGAAGGCGTCGACCGGCGACGACGGCAAGCAGTACTTCGTGCCGGCGTCCTACTACCCGTGGGCGGTCTTCTACCGCAAGTCGGTCTGGCAGCAGCGTGGTTACCAGGTGCCCAAGACGCTGGACGACCTGAACACGCTCGGCGCGCAGATGAAGAAGGACGGGCTGAACCCGATCGCCTTCGCCGACAAGGACGGCTGGCCGGCGATGGGCACGTTCGACGTCCTCAACCTGCGGATCAACGGCTACCAGTTCCACATCGACCTGATGGCCGGCAAGGAGGCATGGACCTCCGACAAGGTCAAGAAGGTCTTCGACACCTGGGCCGGCCTGCTCCCCCTGCACCAGCCGGACTCGCTCGGCCGCACCTGGCAGGAGGCCGCCCAGTCGCTGCAGCAGAAGAAGAGCGGCATGTACCTGCTCGGCCTCTTCGTCGGCCAGCAGTTCAGCGGCGCCGACCTGGAGGACCTGGACTTCTTCACCTTCCCCGAGATCGACTCCACGATCGGCGCGAAGGCCCTGGACGCGCCGATCGACGGCTACATGATGGCGCGCAAGCCGAAGTCCAAGGACGCGGCCACCAAGCTGCTGACGTACCTGGGTTCGAAGGACGCCGCGAACATCACCGTGAAGAACGACCCGAGCACGCTGGTCGCCAACAGCGGCGCGGACACCGCCGGCTACACCGCGCTGCAGAAGAAGGCCGCCGAGCTGGTCGGCTCGGCCACCGAGATCGCCCAGTTCCTCGACCGGGACACCCGGCCGGACTTCGCCTCCACCGTGATCATCCCGGCGTTGCAGCAGTTCATCAAGGACCCGAAGGACATCAGCGGGCTGCTCACCAGCGTCGAGAACCAGAAGAAGTCGATCTTCACCAGCTGACGGCGGAAGGGGGAAGGACATCATGTCCGACCTGCCCCTGATCCAAGCGGATCGCGCCGTGCCGCCGCCGGCCGCGACCACCACCACCGGTGGTCGCGGTCGCCGGCTACGGCTCCTGTCCCGCACCGACCGCGTGGTGATCACGCTGATGGTGCTGGTGCCCCTGCTGCTCGTCACCGCCCTGGTATGGCTGCCGGCGGTGGCGACCGTGCTGCTCTCCGGCACGGACTGGGACGGCATCGGCCCGATCGGCGAGATCGACTGGGTCGGGTGGAAGAACTACGACGACGTGGTGAACATCTACCCGCCGTTCGTCCCCGCGGTGCAGAACAACCTGCTCTGGCTGGCCGCGCTGTTCGTGGTGGCCACCCCGTTCGGCATGTTCCTCGCCGTGCTGCTGGACAAGGAGCTGCGCGGCAGTCGGTTCTACCAGACCGCGCTCTACCTGCCGGTGGTGCTGTCGCTGGCGCTGATCGGCTTCGTCTGGCAGCTCATCTACAGCCGGGACCAGGGCCTGCTCAACGGCGTGTTCGGCGGCGACACCGACTGGTACGGCGACCCGAACGTCAACATCTGGGCGGTGCTGGTGGCCGCCGGCTGGCGGCACGTCGGCTACATCATGTTGCTCTACCTGGCCGGGCTCAAGGGCGTCGACCCGTCGCTGCGCGAGGCCGCCGCGGTGGACGGCTCCTCCGAGACGAGCACGTTCTTCCGGGTCGTGTTCCCGGTGATGCGCCCGATCAACATCATCGTGCTGGTGGTGACCGTGATCGAGTCGCTGCGCGCGTTCGACCTGGTCTGGGTCATCAACAAGGGCCGCAACGGGCTGGAGCTGATCTCCGCGCTGGTGACCCAGAACGTGGTCGGCGAGGCGAGCCGGATCGGCTTCGGCTCGGCGCTGGCGACGATCATGCTGATGGTCTCCCTGGTCTTCATCACCATCTACCTCTGGACCGTGATGCGGGAGGACAAGCGATGACCGCCGCCGTCTCCACCGGGCGCCGCCGGCCGCTGCGGCCGGCCCGGGTGGTCCTGCACCTCTTCCTGGGTACGGTCGCGATCGGCTGGCTGTTCCCGATCCTCTGGGCGGTGCTGACGTCGTTCCGCTCCTACGAGTACACCGCCGCCAACGGCTACGTCTCGCTCGGCGGGTGGACGATCGACAACTACGTCACCGCGTGGCGGACCGCCGAGTTCGGCAAGCACTTCCTCAACTCGGTCTACATCACCGTCCCGGCGGTGCTGCTCACGCTCTTCCTCGCCTCGTGCGTGGCGTTCGTGATCGCCCGGTTCAGCTGGAAGCTCAACATCGCGCTGCTCGGCCTGTTCACCGCCGCGAACCTGCTGCCGCAGCAGGCCCTGCTCATCCCGCTGTTCCGGATGTTCACCGAGATCCCGCTGCCGGCCTGGATGAGCGACTCGGAGCTGCTCTACGACAGCTACTGGGGGCTGATCCTGGTCAACGTCGCGTTCCAGTGCGGCTTCTGCGTGTTCGTGCTGAGCAACTACATGAAGGCGCTGCCGCACGAGCTGTACGAGGCCGCGATGGTCGACGGGGCGAGTGTGTGGCGGCAGTACTGGCAGGTGACCATGCCGCTGTGCCGGCCGGCCCTGGCCGCGTTGGCCACGCTGGAGGTGACCTGGATCTACAACGAGTTCTTCTGGGCCACCGTGCTCATGCGTACCGGCGACAAGTTCCCGGTGACCAGTTCGCTGAACAACCTGCGCGGCGAGTTCTTCACCGACAACAACCTGGTCTCGGCCGGCTCGGTGCTGGTCGCGGTCCCCACCCTGGTGATCTTCTTCCTGCTCCAGAGGCAGTTCGTCCGGGGCCTGACGCTGGGAGCTTCCAAGGGATGACGATCGTCCACCTGCGCCGCGCGCGGACCAGCCTCGTGCTCGACGCGCGCGGACCGGGCCTGCCCCGGGTCGTGCACTGGGGCGTCGACCTCGGGCCGCTGCCCGCCGAGGACCTGCCCGCGCTGGTCGACGCCACCGTGCCGCCGGTGGTCCCGAGCAGCTTCGACGCGCCCACCGTGCTGTCGCTGCTGCCCGAGGCGAGCGCCGGTTGGAGCGGCCGGCCCGGCCTGGCCGGTCACCGCGACGGCCGGGACTGGTCCACCTCGTTCCGCCTGGTCGACCTCGACGTACGCGACGAACGCGCGACGCCACCCCCCGGCGGCACCGCGGCCGTCGGGCCCGAGCTGTTAGGAGGGGCCCCTTTACCTGCACCAGGCGTTAACAGGGGGCCCTTCCTTTCCACCGTCGAGGTGCGGGCGGTGGACCCGGGGGCGGGGTTGCGCCTGACCGTCGAGATCGCGCTGGACGCGGCGGGGCTGCTGACGCTGCGACACCGGCTGCGCAACGACGGCGACGGACGCTACGAGCTGCGCGAGCTGACGCCGGTGCTGCCGGTGCCGGCGGTCGCCACCGAGCTGCTCGACCTCACCGGCCGCTGGTGCCGGGAACGCGCGCCGCAGCGGCACCCGTGGCCGATGGGCGCCTGGGTACGCGAGGGACGGCACGGACGCACCGGGCACGACGCCACGCTGCTGCTGGTCGCCGGCACCCCCGGCTTCGGCTTCGGGCACGGCGAGGTGTGGGCGGTGCACACCGCCTGGAGCGGCGACCACGTCACCGTGGCCGAACGTCGCCCGACCGGCGAGACCACGCTCGGCGGCGGCGAGCTGCTCGCCCCCGGCGAGATCGTGCTGGGGCCGGGCGAGGAGTACGCCTCTCCCCTGCTCCACGCCGCGCACTCGGCCGACGGGCTGGACGGGCTCAGCGACGTGCTGCACACGCACCTGCGGGCCCGGCCGGAGCACCCGCGCACGCCGCGACCGGTGACGTTGAACGTGTGGGAGGCGGTCTACTTCGACCACGACCTGGGCCGGCTGCGGACGCTCGCCGACCGGGCCGCCGAGGTGGGGGTGGAACGCTTCGTGCTCGACGACGGCTGGTTCCGCGGCCGGCGCCACGACCTCGCCGGGCTCGGCGACTGGTGGGTCGACGGCGAGGTCTGGCCGGACGGGCTGCAACCGCTGATCGACCACGTCCGCGCGCACGGCATGCAGTTCGGGCTCTGGGTCGAGCCGGAGATGGTCAACCCCGACTCCGACCTGTTCCGGGCCCACCCGGACTGGCTGCTCCAGGCGCCCGGCCGGCTGCCGCCGGAGTGGCGGCACCAGCAGGTGCTCGACCTGGTCAACCCGGACGCGTACGCGTACGTGCTCGGCCGGCTCGACGCGGTGCTGCGCGAGCACGACGGCATCGCGTACCTGAAGTGGGACCACAACCGGGACCTCACCGAGGCCGGGCACGCCGGCCGGCCCGGGGTGCACGCGCAGACCGTGGCCGTCTACCGGCTGCTCGACGAGCTGCGCGCCCGCCACCCGGGCCTGGAGATCGAGAGCTGTTCGTCCGGCGGCGCCCGGGTCGACCTGGAGATCCTGCGCCGCACCGACCGGGTCTGGGCGAGTGACTGCAACGACGCGCTGGAACGGCTGTCCATCCAGCGCTGGACCGGCCTGCTGCTCCCGCCGGAACTGATCGGCACGCACATCGGGCCGGAGCGCTCGCACACCACGCACCGCGTGCACGACCTGGGTTTCCGGGCGGTCACCGCACTCTTCGGCCACCACGGCATCGAGTGGGACATCACCGCGATCGACGCGACCACCCGCGCTGAACTCACCGCCTGGGTGGCGCTGCACAAGCGGCTGCGTCCGCTGCTGCACGGCGGCCGGGTGGTCCGGGTCGACCACCCCGACCCGGCCGTGCAGGCCCACGGCGTGGTCGCCCACGACCGCTCCGCGGCGGTGTACGCGGTCAGCCGGCTGGCCACCTCCGCGGCCCAGGTGCCGGGTGCGGTGCGGTTGCCCGGGCTGGACCCGCACCGGCGCTATCGGGTCCGCCCGCCGGCCGGGGTGCCGGAGCCGGCGCTGCTGGAGCTGACGCCCCCGGCCTGGCTGGCGTCCGGCGCGGGGGTGACGCTGAGCGGGTCGGTGCTGGCGTCGGTCGGTCTGCAACTGCCCGCCCTGCACCCGGAGCAGGCGTTGCTGTTGGAGGCCGTCGCCGCCTGAGCGTCAGTCCTCCGCGGCGTCGAACGCCTGCCGGGCGTTCTCGATCTGCGGCATGTGCGCGTCGGCCCACTCGAGGAGGGCGTCGACGGGACCGCGCAGCGTCTTGCCCAATGGGGTGATCCGGTATTCCACCGCGACCGGGCGGGTGGCCACGACGCGGCGTTCGACGATGCCGTTGCGTTCGAGTCGGCGCAGCGTCGCGGTCAGCGACTTCTGGGTCACGGCCGGAACGGCGCGGCGCAGCTCGTTGAAGCGGCACGGCCGCTCGCACAGCTCGTTGAGGATGCTGAGCGACCACTTGTCCAGCACCTGGTCGAGCAGGTCGCGGTGGGGCGCGTCGATCCGCAGCTCACCGGCCCGAGGGGCGGTGGTATCGCGCATGAAACCAGGTCTCCTTGAAGTGTCCTTCGTCAACTAGGTATCAATGGTAAACCTCAGCGATTCCACCAGAGGAGACATGATGCCGGTCATCCGTTTCAGCCCCGAGGGTCTTCAGCCGCACACGCCCTACCACCACGTGGCGGTGTCCACCGGGTCGCGCCACATCCACGTCAGCGGTCAGGTCGCCCGACGGGGCGACGGCACGCCGGTGGCGCCGGACGACCTGAGTGGGCAGGTCGCGCAGGTGCTGCGCAACACCGGCCGCGCCCTCGCCGGCGCCGACGCCTCCTTCGCGGACGTGGTCCGGCTGACCTTCTACGTCACCGGATGGACGCCCGAGCGGATCGGGCCGTTCATGGCCGGGATCGAGTCGGTCGCCGAGGAGCTGGATCTGCCCCGCCCGCTGCCGCCGGCCTCGCTGATCGGCGTGGAGCACCTCTTCGAGCCCGACGTGCTCGTCGAACTGGAGGCGACCGCGATCACGGGGTGACCGGACCTCCCCGAACTTCTTCGGCGGCGGATGTCGAGAACCGGGGTGGCGGCTTCTACCGGAGGGTGCAGGCACCGACAATCGGTGCTCGGGCGTGAGGAGCGAGACGTGAAGTACATGCTGCTGATGCAGTTCAGCGCCGCCGGGGCCGAGTTCCCGTCCGTCGACACCTGGACGACGGAGGAGTTCCGGGCCCACATCGACTTCATGGGCGAGGTCAACGCCAAGCTCGTGGCCGACGGGGAGTTCGTGCAGGGCGAGGGGCTGGGCGGGCCGCAGCAGGCCCGGATCGTGCGGGCCGGCGCGAACGGCGCGCCGGTGGTCACCGAGGGCCCGTTCGCGGAGACCAAGGAGTTCCTGGCCGGCTTCTGGATCGTCGACTGCGAGACCCCGCAGCGGGCGGCCGAGATCGCCGCGTTCATCTCCACCGCGCCCGGCCCGGGCGGACGGCCGCTGAACATGCCGATCGAGGTGCACCCGGTGATGTCCGGCCCGCCGCAGGAGATGTGACGCTGACCGACCACGCCGTCGAGGACCTGCTGCGCGAACTGGCGCCGCAGGTCCTCGGCGTGCTCGCCCGCCGGTTCGGTGACTTCGCCACCGCCGAGGACGCGGTGCAGGAGGCGTTGCTGGCGGCGACCCGGCAGTGGCCCGCCGAGGGGATGCCGGAGCATCCGCGCGGCTGGCTCACGCAGGTCGCGTACCGGCGGATGATCGAGCTGGTGCGGGCCGAGACGGCCCGGCGCGACCGGGAGGAACGCGCGGCCCGGCGCTCCGGCGGCGACCGGCGGACCGCGCCGGCCGCCGACGAGCCGCTGACCGGCGAGCGGGACGACACGCTGGTGCTGCTGTTCCTCTGCTGCCACCCGACGCTGAGCACCCCGTCGGCGATCGCGTTGACCCTGCGCGCGGTGGGCGGCCTGAGCACCGCCGAGATCGCCCGGGCGTTCCTCGTCCCCGAGGCCACCATGGCGCAGCGGATCAGCCGGGCCAAGCAGCGCATCCGCGACTCCGGGCTGCCCTTCCGGATGCCCGAGCCGGCGGACCGGCAGGCACGCCTGGCCGCCGTGCTGCACGTGCTCTACCTGATCTTCACCGAGGGGCACACCGCCAGCCTCGGCGACGACCTGCGCCGGGTCGACCTCTCCGAGGAGGCGGTCCGACTGACCCGGGAGATGCGCCGGCTGCTGCCCGACGACAGCGAGGTGGCCGGGCTGCTCGCCCTGATGCTGCTCACCGACGCGCGCGCCGCCGCCCGGACCGGCCCGTCGGGCGAGTTGATCCCGCTGGCCGAGCAGGACCGCTCCCTTTGGGACGCCGCCGCGATCGCCGAGGGGACGGCGCTGGTCACCGCCGCGATGGCCCGGGGGCCGGTCGGGCCGTACCAGCTCCAGGCCGCGGTCGCCGCGCTGCACGACGAGGCACCGAGCGCGGCGGACACCGACTGGCCGCAGATCCTCGCGCTCTACGGCGTGCTGGAGCGCCTCACCGGCAGCCCGGTGGTGGCGCTCAACCGGGCCGTCGCCACCGCCATGGTGCACGGCCCGACCGCCGGCCTGGACGCGCTCGCCGGCCTGGCCGGTGACTCCCGGCTGGCCGGCTCGCACCGGCTCGACGCGGCCCGCGCCCACCTGCACGAGATGGCCGGCGACCGCGACGCCGCGGTGACCCACTACCGCGCCGCCGCCGCGCGGACCACCAGCCGCCCCGAGCAGGAGTATCTCCAGATGCGCGCCGCCCACCTGGCCACGCCAACCCCTCGGCGCTGATCCAGGAGTTCGCGTCGGGCCGCAACGAACTCCTCGAGCGTCAGGCCGTGGGGCGGGGGGTGGTGGCGTCGCGCAGGGCCAGGGCGACGGTGGCGAACAGGGCCGCGCCGCAGCCGACGCCGGAGACCAGGGCGACCGTGGCGGCGCTGCCGCCGAGCGCGTGGACCAGGAAGCCGGCGATGCCGAGCGCGGTCATCACGGCGCCCAGCCAGTGGTAGCGCGGCATCCGCCAGACCGCGGCCAGGCCGAAGAAGTGCACACCCACCACCACCGCGACCCAGGCGACCGCCACGGCGGGCCGGTCCAGCACGTTGTTGATCACGGCCAGGCCGCCGAAGAGGGCGACCGCCTCCAGCGCCACCACGAGCCAGTAGCGGCGGTCCATGAAGCCCGCCGCCTCCTGTGCCGGGGCGGGCGTCTCCCGGCGGGCCACCCGGAACAGGCCGACCAGGAGCAGCGCGGCCACCAGCAGACCGGCCACCCGCACCACGAGCGGCCACGGCGCGGGCAGACCACCGCTGTTGACCAGGACGAAGACGGTCCCGAACGAGATCGCCACCAGCGAGCCGATCACGAGCCCCGACGGTCGTCCCCTGGTCCCCGGCGTGCTCATCGTGTCCCCTCCCGACGATCGCGCCGGCCGGTCGGCCCGGCGCGCGGCAGATCGTACGGCAGGCCGTGCCCCACACCCGCATCTGCGACCCGAACTCCTCGATCACACCGCTTGGGAGCGGTGGGTACGGTGCGGTGGTGTCCATGCACTGGGGACGGTGGTTGCGGCGAGGGCTGCTGGTCGTGGTGGTCGGGTCGACGGCGGCGCTCATCGGCTGGTCGCTGGTGGCCGACGGCAAGACGCCGGTCGCGGTGGTCTCCGGTGCGCTGGCCGCGCTGGCGACGATGTTCGTGCCGCCCCTGGTGACGGCGCTGAGGCCCGGCCGGACGTCGCACCGGAGTGGTCCCGCGCCGTCGCGCGTGTTCGGCGCGGTGCCTCGGGTGGCATGGCACTTCCAGCCCCGGCCGGCGGAGGTCAGGGCGTTGCGGCGGGCGCTGAGGAGCCAGGGCCGGGCGGCGTTGGTGGCGCTGGCCGGGCAGCGCGGGGCGGGCAAGTCCCAGTTGGCCGCCGAGTACGCGCGGCAGTGCGTCGCGGACGGCTACGACCTGGTGGCGTGGCTCAACGCCGAGGGCGGCGCGACGGTCGAGCTGGCCCTGCTGGCCGAACATCTCGGGCTCCGGACCGGGGCCGAGCAGACGCCACCCGAGTTGGCCACGGCGGTGACCCGGTGGCTGGGCGACGGCGACCGGGCCCGCCGGTTGGTGGTGTTCGACAACGTCGACGACCCGGACGCGGTCGCGCCGTTCCTGCCCGGACCGGGTGGTGCGACGGTGTTGATCACGAGCAACCGGCAGGAGTTCGCGGCCATGCCCGGCGTGACCGTCGTCCCGGTGGGACTGTTCAGCCCCGAGCAGGGGCGGCGTTTCCTGCACGAGGCGACCGGGCTGCCGGACGGCGGGGACGCCGGCGAGGTCGGTGAGCAGTTGGGCTGGCTGCCGTTGGGCCTCGCGCAGGCCGCCGCGTACATCGTGCGCAACCGGCTCTCGTACCGCCGTTATCTGGCGGCGTTGGACGGGCAGGATCTCGACGCCACGCTGCGCCGGCAGGCCGGCACCGACCATCCCGGGGTGCTCAGGGCCACGCGGTTGAGCGTGGCCGGGCTGACCGTCGACGATCCCGACGGAGACGCGGTACGCCTGTTGACCGTACTGGCGCTGCTGTCGCCGGACGGCGTCAGCCGGGAGATGCTCGTCGCCGGCGCCGACGGGCTGGGCCTGACCGGAGGGGTGGGGCGGGCCCTGGACCTGCTCGCCGGGGCGTCACTCGTCACGCTCGGCGGTGTGGTGGAGGACGAGCGGGGTCGCGACCGCGTGGTCGTGACCGTCCACCGGTTGACCGCCCGGGTGATCCGCGAGCTGGCCAGCAGGGCGGATGCCACCCCACCGCTGGCGGACGCGGTCGCCGCCGCGACCGGCCTGCTGGACCGGCTCACCGGAGCCCTGCCCTCGGTGCAGGTCGCGCGCCGCCGGGCCGAGGTCGACGAGCTCGTCGCGCACACCCTGGCGCTGCGCGAGCACGCCACCGACGTCCCGCCGCTGAGTCAACTCGGCTGGGCGGCCGGTGCGTTGCAGGCCGCCGGCGACCTCGTCCGTGCCGTGACGCTGTCGGAGCAGCTGCTCGCCGACCACGAGCGCGTTCTGGGCGCGGAACACCCGGACACCCTCAGGTCCCGTAACAGCCTCGCGATCGCCTACCGGGTGGCCGGCCGCATAGACCTGGCCGTCGCCGCGCACGAGCGGAGCCTCGACGAGGTCGAGCGGATCCTCGGCCGGGACCACCCCGAGGCCTGGGCTTCCCGCAACAACCTCGCCGTCAGCTACCGCCTGGCCGGCCGCGCCGAACAGGCCGTCACCCTGCTCGAGCAGACTCTCGACGAATTCGACCGGATCCTCGGACCCGACCATCCGAACACCCTGAAGGCCCGGGGCAACCTCGCCAACGCCTACGGATCGGCAGGTCGCATCGAACAGGCCGTCGCGATGCACGAGCGGAACCTCGCCGAGGCCGAGCGGATCCTCGGACCCGATCACCCGGACACCCTGAAGTCCCGCAACAACCTCGCCAACGCCTACCGGGCGGCGGGCCGCGCCGAGGAGGCGATCGTCCTGCACGAGCAGACCCTCGCGGACCGCGTCCGGGTCCTCGGACCCGATCACCCGGACACCCTGAAGTCCCGCAACAACCTCGCCAACGCCTACCAGAAGGCGGGCCAGGTGGATCGCGCCGTCGCCCTGTACGCGCAGACACTCGCGCACTGCGAGCGGGTCCTGGGACACGACCACCCCCTGACCGCCACGGTTCGTCGCCGGCTCACCCGGTTGAGGCGACGTTAGCGCCGCCCTCGCCCACCGGACCGGTGGCCGGGCCCGTGCGGGCCCGGCCACCGGCGTACCGAGTCGGTCAGCTCGCGGCGCAGGTCACCGCGGGCACGGCGTTGGTGCCGTTCCAGCTGGCGATGAAGCCGAAGCTGGTGCTGGCGCCGGCGCCCAGCCGGCCGTTGTAGTCCACGTTGCGGGCGGTGTACGCCGACCCGCTGTTGCTGACCGTGGCGTTCCACGACTGGCTGACGGCCTGGCCGTTGGCGAACGTCCACTTCGTGGTCCAGCCGGTGATCGCGGCGGACCCCGCGGTCACCTTGACCTCGCCCTGGAAACCGCCCTGCCACGAGTTGACGACGGTGTACGTGGCGGTGCAGCCACCGGCCGGCGGGGGCGTGGTGGTCGGCGGCGTGGTCGGGCTGGGGCTGGTGGTCGGGCTGGGGCTCGTGGTCGGGGTCGGGCTGGTGGTCGGGGTGGGCGAGCTGCCGGCGAAGACGGACGCCTCCCGGGCGGTCGCGGCGATGCCGTTGGCCCCGTTGAAGATGCGCTGACCCCAGCTGGTGAGCTGGGCCGGGTTGAAGCCGGTGGTCATGTCGAGGTACTCGACGCCGCCGCCGTTGCCGCTCCAGGACCAGCCCAGGTAGCCGATACCGTTGGCCTGGCTGTAGGACATGATCGCGTCCTCGTCGGGGTTGCCGTCGGAGTGGTTGAACCCGAACTCACCGACCACGATCGGCAGCCCGGCGGAGCGGAACCGCCCCAGGTAGTCGCTGATCTCGGCGGCGGTGTCGAAGACGCCGTACATGTGGATGGAGAAGACGGTGTTGCGCTGCGGGTCGGCGTTGAACACGGTGCCGGCGTTGTCGCGCATGGTGAACGACCAGTCCTGGCCCCAGTTCGGCCCGTCCACCATGATCGTGTGGGTGAGGCCGCCGGCGCGCAGCCGCTTGATCGCGTTCGAGGTGTCGGTGGTCCAGGCGCTGTAGCCCTGGTTGCCGAACGGCTCGTTGCCGATGTTGACGATGACGTACTTCTCCTGGCCCTTGAGCACGTCGGCGATGCTCAGCCAGTAGTCGGTGGCCCGGGCCAGCGTGGTGGCGGCGCCGTCCTCGCCGTAGCCGGTGGTGTCGTGCACCTCCAGCACGCAGATCAGCCGGTTGGTCTTGCACAGCGAGATCACGTTGGCCACGTCAGCGGCGCTGTTCTTGGTCCAGCGGTCGCCGCTGCCCAGCACCACCCGGACCGTGTTGGCGCCGAGCGCCTTGATGTTGGCGAACGAGCTGGTCTGCTGCGGGTACCAGGTGTGCGCGTGGTTGACCCCGCGCATGACGAACTCGGTGCCGTTGGCGTCGTAGAGCCGCCCGTTCGAGACGGAGAAACCGGCGGCGGCGTGCGCCGGCTGCCCGAAGGCGAAGACGGCGGCGAGGGCCGTCAGCAGGGCGGCGCCCGCGACGGAGAGCATCTTCTTCATGGCTGTCCTCAGGGGAAGGTGTCACCCCGTGCCCGAGCGGGGGTGCGGTGATGGTGACGAGGCGGTGGCGGCTGAGCCCGACAGCCGCGCCCGTGACTCCCGGCGGACGCCGGCATCAGCGTAGGCCGATGGGACGCGGAAGGCAACCGGTTAAGTCCTGCGGCGACCCGTGCCGTCACGGGCCGCCGCAGGGGCGGTCATCCCCACCACAGGATGGTGCGCCGTCCCGGTCTGAACCGGTTAAGCCGGACTGTAGGCAGCATCCGACGCGGCGTCAAGACGGTCGCCCGGGAAGCGGACACCCGGGTTGATCCGCCTGAGGCGGGGTATCCGGAGACGATCCACCCGGAAGGAGATGCGCCATGGTGAACGTCGGCTACACCCTGATGTGCGAGCAGGCCGGCCCGAAGGAGCTGGTGGACCACGCCATCCGCGCCGAGGCCGCCGGCTTCGACCACTTGGTCATGTCCGACCACTACTACCCCTGGCTGGAGTCGCAGGGCCACTCGCCGTACGCCTGGTCGGTGCTCGGCGCGGTCGCGCACGCCACCAGCCGACCCGAGCTGCTGTCGTTCGTCACCTGCCCGATCCGGCGCTACCACCCGGCGGTGGTGGCGCAGAAGGCCAGCACCATCGGGGTGCTCTCGGACGGTCGGTTCACGCTCGGCCTCGGCGCGGGCGAGAACCTCAACGAGCACGTGGTGGGCGGGTGGCCGCATGTGCAGCAGCGGCACGAGATGTTCGAGGAGGCGCTCCAGATCATCCGGCCGCTGCTCAACGGCGAGACGCTGACGTTCTCCGGCAACCACTTCGACGTGCCCGACGCGTACGTCTGGGACCGGCCGGAGCGCCCGGTGCCGATGGCGGTGGCCGCGTCCGGTCGGCAGTCGGCGACGCTGGCCGCCGAGTACGCGGACGCCATGATCGCCACCGACCCGCTGTCCCACCTCGTCGACATGTACGACGAGGCCGGCGGCGCGGGCCGTCCCCGCTACGGGCAGGTCGCCATCTGCTACGGCCCGGACGAGGCCGAGTGCCGCAAGATCGTGCACGACCAGTTCCGCTGGTTCGGCATGGGTTGGAAGGTCAACGCCGACCTGCCCGGCCCGGACGCGTTCGCCGCGGCCACCCAGTTCGTTCGCGAGGAGGACGTGGCCGAGGGCATCTCCTGCGGCCCGGACGTCGACCGGCACGTCGAGGCGTTCAAGAAGTTCGTCGACGCCGGGTTCACCCACGTGGCGCTGGTCCAGGTGGGCGGCGACAGCCAGCCGATGTTCCTCGACTGGGCGCAGGAGGAACTGCTGCCCCGGCTGCGCGAGCTGTGACCCGCTCGGGCGTTGCCGCGGCACTCGCGGCAACGCCCGAGCCTGCTGCGAGGAGCTGATGTCATGCGTATCGGAAACACCGAGATCCGACCCGCCGGCGGCGGGTTCGGCTGCCTCCTGATGATCCTCTTCTCGATCGTCGCGTCGGTGGTGCTCACCATCCTGCTCAACCTGGTCCTGTAGAAGCTCCCGCTCCGGCCCGGCGGCGGCCACAGAATGTGGTCATGAACCTGCTGAGCGTGCTGCCGCTGGCCTTCGTGATGGTCGCCGGGCCGCAGGTGGTGAGCGCGATCTTCCTGGCCGCCAGCCGCGATCCACGCCGCAGCTCGGTGGCCTACCTGGCGGGCGCCACGCTGGGCATGCTGGTCGCGCTGACCGTCTGGTACGGCGTGTTCCGGCTGGTGCGACACAGCGCCGGCAACGGGACCAGGGACAGCGGCAGCCGGCACCTCATCGACTGGATCGTGCTGGCGCTGCTGCTCGTCCTCATGGTGATCACGTTCCTCCGGCGGAAACGGAACCAGCCGCCGGGCTGGATGCGCAGGCTGGAGGACCCGAAGCCCGCGTTCGCGTTCGGCCTGGGCGTGGTGCTCTTCCTCGCCATGCCCAGCGACGAGGTCACCATGGCCTCGGTCGCGGGCAGCCTGGCCGGGCACGACAGGCCGTGGTGGCACCTGCTGCCGTTCCTGGTGCTGACCGTGCTGCTCCTGGCGCTGCCGCTGCTCGCGCTGGTGCTGCTCGGCGGCCGCGCCGAACGGATGCTGCCGAAGGTCCGCGACTGGTCCGACGCCCACTCCTGGATCATCAGCGAGCTGGTCATCCTGATCTTCGTGGCGATCGTCGGGTCCGACCTGGCCTAGGGGTCCAGGTCCAGCTCGACCACCACCGGGTAGTGGTCGGAGGCGGCGTCGGCGTCCCCGCCGCGCACCACCCGCACCGCGTGCACGCGCCCGGCCAGCGCCGGCGTGGCGAGCAGGTAGTCCAACCGCATCCCGGCGAACTCCGCGCCGCCGTGGCGCGTCGGCACGGTCCACCCGCCCGGCTCGTCGCCGCCGGATCGCGGCCAGAGGTCGACCAGACCGCCGTCGAGCAGCCGGGCCACCGCCCGGGTGTCGACCGTCCGGCCGTCGCGGCGCAGGTGCCGCCGCCGGTACGGGGTGGCGAGCCCGGCCAGCCGTGCGGTGTGGTCGACGGCCGGTTCCAGCGTGTTCAGGTCACCGGCGAGCAGGGCCAGCGCTCCCCCGGTGCGCCGCACCGCAGCCGCCAGCCAGTCCGCCTCCATCCGCCGCCGGCCGCCCGAGTAGGGGTCGAGGTGGGTGCTGAACACGGTCAACGGCCCCGCCCCGGTGGCCACCTGGACCCGGGCGGCGGCGTGGTGGAACGGTCGGCGCACCCGACCCGAACGCAGCACCCGCAGTGGTGGCCGGACCAGCACCGCCACCGGCTGGCCGAAGCAGGACCGGGCCAGGTACGGCGCCAGGCCCATCCGCTCCGCCAGCCCGGGCAGGGTCCGGTCCAGGCCGCGCAGCTCCTGCAGCGCCAGCACGTCCGGGCGTTGCGCGGCGACGACCGAGACGATCCGGTCCCGGCGGTCGGTGCCGTCGCGGTCCCGACCACCGGTCCGGATGTTCCAGGTCATCACCCGCAGCATCGGGTCAGTCCGGCCGGCCGGCCTTGGCCAGCTCGTCGTCCAGCTCGTCCACCTGCTCGGACTCGATCGCCGGCCGGTTGCCCTCGTGCACGTCGGCGTTCGGCCGGATCACCCAGTAGAGCAGCGACAGCCAGAGCGTGCCGAGCAGGATCGCGCCCATGAAGTCCGTCGGGTGGTGCATCCCCCGGTACATCCGGGAGGTGGCCACCCCGACCGGCATGATCACGGCCATCGCCACGAACAGCCACCGCCACCACCGGTCGGTGCGCGGGAACACGATGATCGCCATGGCGACCCAGAGACAGATGGTCGCCGCGATGTGCCCGGACGGGAACGACGAGGTGGGCATCTGCCCGTCCAGGTTCTCCACCGGCGGGCGCGGGCGCTCGACCACCCGGGCGGTGGCCAGGAAGAGGCTCAGCTCACCGAACATCGCCAGCACCACGAAGAGCACCGGTCGCCAGCGCCGCCACACGGCCAGCACGATCGGGCAGAACACCAGCGAGACCAGCAGGATGGCGTGGGTGTCGCCGAACTTGCTCCACCACCAGCTCAGCCCGGTGAGCGCGTCGGTGTGCCGGGCGGCGAACCAGCGCGGCACCTCGGTGTCGAGGGTGGCGAAGAAGGTGCCCTTGGCGTGGTAGCTGACGTACATCCCGAACGCGTACAGCGCGCCGAAGACGATCACCCAGCCGACCAGCAGCTCGGCCACCGCCGAGCGGGGGTGCTCCAGCACCTTCTCCTCGGCCGGGGCGGGCGCGATCTCCTCGCCGGCCTCCGGCTCCAGGCCCTCGGTCAGCGGCGGCACCGGCCGGCCGCGCTCGCGCCGCCAGAGCCGGAACGCGTACGCGGTGACGCCCAGCCAGGCCGCGCCGAGCAGCCAGCCGCCGAACACGTCCGAGACGAAGTGCACGCCCAGCGCGATCCGGGTCAGCCCGACCAGGAAGATCAGCACGGCGGCGATGGCGATGGCCGGCTTGCGCCACCGCGGCGACATGGCCGGCAGGAACACCAGCAGCAGCGCGCCGTACGCGACGAACGAGCCGAGCGCGTGACCGCTGGGGAAGCTGTTGCCGGGGGCGCTGGCCACCGGTACGTCCACCACCGGGCGCAGCCGCCCGACCAGCGCCTTGAGCGACGGGTCGAGGATCAGGCCGCCCACGCCGGTGACGATCAGGTAGACCGCCAGCCGCGACTGGCGGCGGATCAGCAGGCCCACCACGGCGATGGTGATCAGCCAGATGAGCACCGGTCGGCCGCCCAGGTCGGTGATCGCCTGGAGCACGGTGACCAGCGGGCCGTGCGGCGCCACCAGGTTGTTGAACCACTCGGCCGCCTCGTGGTCGGCGTGCTGGAGCGGGCTCCAGCGGAACCGGACGAGCATGAGCAGCACACCGAATGCGACTCCCGCGCCGGCCACCGCGAGCAGGCCCACCAGGCTCCGCTCGGCGAAGTGGCCGAGCGGCCGGCGCCCGGTTTCCTTGACCGCGGTCACACCGCACCTCCCTCGTTCTTCTGCGAGGCGCGCTGTACCCGATCCGCGTGCCTCGTACACGCCGCACCGGCGCGGCGTCAGAGCGCGGTCATCTCACCGGTGTCGAGCAGCTCCTCACGCTGCGCCTCCGGCTCCCACAGGTCCGGCTGGGCCGGCTCCTCGACCCCGATCCGCATCGCCTCCAGCTGGGCGGCGAAGGCCAGCCCGCCGAAGAGCGCCATCCCGGTGAGGTTGGCCCAGAGCAGCAGAGCCATCATGCCGGTCAACGCGCCGTAGGTCTGGCCGAATCCGCCGCTGTACTTCACGTAGGCGGCGAGCAGCAGGCTGGCCAGCCACCACAGCGCGATGGCGATGCCGGCGCCGAAGAAGAGCCAGGACAGACCGGGCTGCTTGCGCCGGGGCGCGTGCCGGAACAGCACCGCCACGGCGAGCACGGTCAGGCCGAGGCTGAGCGGCCACCGGACCACGTCCCACACCACGGTGGCGACGTCGCCCCACTCGTAGTGGCGGCGCACGGAGTCGCCCAACGCGCCGCCGCCGACCAGGATCAGGAAGCCGAACAGCGCGGGTACGCCGGCGAGCAGTGCGAGCACTGTGGCGCGCACGTACTTGGGGAAGGCCGGGCGGTCCCGCTCGACGCCGTAGATCCGGTTGGCGCCGCGCTCGATCTGCGCCATGGTGGTGGTCAACGCGACCAGCCCGGTGAGCAGGCCGAGGGTCAGCGCCAGCTCACCGGCGTCCTCGGTGCGGTCGGTGTCGGCCAGCAGCTCCTGCACCATCGACTCGCTCTGGCCGGGCGTGATCGCCAGCACGGTGTCGGCGACGACCTTCCCGCCCTCGTCCACACCCAGGTCGGTGATCAGGCCGGTGAGCGCGATCAGGAACGGCACCACGGCCAGGCAGAGCTGCAACGCCAGGGCGCGGGAGTGGCTGAAGCCGTCGCCGTAACGGAACCGGATGAAGGCGTCGCGCAGCAGGCACCAGCCGCCGTGCCGGCGCAGCGTGTGCCAGGCGTCGTCGGCGGAGAGCTCGTCGGAGGTCATCAACCGGGTCTCGGGGACCAGCTTGGTGCTACTCACGGCGCGCCTCCTCGATCAGCTGCTCACCGCGTTCCGCCGCCGCGTCGGCGTCCACCGCCAGGTCGGGGTCGTCCGCCGGGCGCGGCACGCAGAGCCAGAGCGACTCGGGCCGGATGGTGGCCGTCAGCGAACGGCCCGGATCGATCAGGTCGCCGTCGAGCTGCCGGGGCTGCGGACGGTTGCCGGCGATCTCGACGGTGCGGGCCCGGAACACCTCCATCCGGGGCACGCTGCCCCGCCGGCGCACCAGCGCCCAGCCCATGGCGAGCCAGTGGCCGAGCGTGCGCGGCGTCAGCACCGCCACGTCGAGCCAGCCGTCGTCCGGCTCGGCGTCGGTGAGCAGGCGTACGCCGCCCTGGAGGCGGCCGACGTTGGCGACCAGGACCGAGCGGGCCCGGCGGCGCAGCGGCGGGCGGCCGTCGATGCGCACGGAGACCCGCATCGGCCGGTCCCGCAGGTGTCGGGCGGCGCCGACCAGGTAGGCCGGCCAGCCGATCCGCTTCTTGGTGGTCTCGGAGGTGGAGTCGAGCATCTGGGCGTCGAAGCCCATCCCGGCCATCACCGCGAAGCACTGGTCGCCGACCACGCCGACGTCGAGGCGGCGCATCCCGCGCTCGACGGCGACCTCCAGCCCGGCGGCCAGGTCGTTGGAGAGGCCGAGGTTGGCGGCGAGCAGGTTGCCGGTGCCCTGGGGCAGCACGGCCAGCGCCACGTCGGTGCCGGCGAGCGCGGTCACGCAGGCCATCACGGTGCCGTCGCCGCCGCAGGCGAAGACGACCTCCGCCCCGGCCTTGACCGCCTCCTCCGCCTGGCCCCGACCCGGGTCCTCGACCGTGGTCTCGTACCAGGTCGGCGCCGGCCAGCCGGCGGCGTCGAGCGCGCCGTCCACGATCCGCCGGAACTCGTCCAGGTCGGCCACCTTCACCGGGTTGACCACCACGGCCGAGCGCGGCGTGCGGTTCTCCGCGGTCACCGGGCGCTTGTCGTCTGCACCGTCCACGGCGCCAGTGTGCAGGACGCGGGGCGCGGCGGCGACCCGGCGGAGGCGGACGTTGCGAGGACCGCAAACAGGTTTGGGATCCGGCCCGGCCTCAGGCCGCCTCGCGCAGCGCCGCCTCGACCCGTCGCCGCAGGTCGTCGAGGTCGACCCCGGCCTCGGTCAGGGTCAGCGCGGCCAGTCCGTCGCCCTCCCGGAGCAGGCCGAGCAGGATGTGCTCGGTGCCGATGTGCCGGTGGCGCAGTCGCAGCGCCTCACGCAACGACAGCTCCAGCACCTTCTTCGCCCGGGGCGAGAACGTGCCGACGTGGGGCCGGCGCCGCCACCAGCGGCGCGGGCGCGGGGCCGCCGCACGCAGCGCGTCGGGGCCGAAGGACTCCTCGATCCGGGCCACGATCGCGGCGAGGTCGATGCCGATCTCGCGCAGCGCCGCCGCGTCCGCCGCGCCGAGGCCGTCGACGCCGTGCGCCGCGTGGCGGGCCACGGCCGCGCGCAGGTCGTCGGCGGTGACGCCGGCGGCGGCGAGCAACCGGACCGCCAGGTTGTCGCGGTCGGCCAACACCCCGAGCAGCAGGTGCTCGGTGCCGACGGGGCGCCGGCCCTCGGTCCGGGCCTCGTCGATTGCGTGGTGCACGACCGCGCGGGCCCGGTCGGTGAATCGTTCGAACATCACGCCTCCCAGCTTCCGGGCACCGCCGGTCGACCGGCGTGCTTCTTGTGGACCGCCTGCCGGCTGACCTCGAGGGCGTCGGCGATCTCCTGCCAGGACCAGCCCTGTCGTCGGGCGTTGTCGACCTGGACCACCTCGAGCCGCTCGAGCAGCCGGCGCAGGGCGAGCACGGCCCGCAGGCCGACCTTGGGGTCGGTGCTGCCGGCTGCCGCCGCGAGTTCCGTCGCCTGACTCATGCTGTCAATGTAGGTTGACAACCCGCCCCGTGTCAACCCTGGTTGACGGATGACACGGCCGCGACCTGCCCATCCGCGACCCGGGCCGGTGCTACCGTCCGCTGGTGTTCCGCCGCCGTCCGCTGGACCGGCCGGTCGAGGCCGCCCGCCGGCTCACCGCCGGGCGGCTCACCCTGGAGATCGCCGGGGGCAGCGTGGTCGGGCACCGCTACCCGGAGAACTACGACGTGCTGCACCTCGACCCGGAGCTGCCGCTGGCCGTGGTCTGCGACGGCATGGGCGAGGGCGAGGGCAGCCGGGTGGCCGGCACGACCACGGCGGAGACGTTCGTGGCCCAGGTCCGCGCCGGGTGGCCCGCCGTCGACGCCGCCGGGCTGCGCGCCGCCGTCGCCGAGACCCAGCGGCGGGTACGCCGGGCCGGCGCCGGTCGACCCGGGCTGACCGGGTGCACGCTCACCGCGCTGGTGGTCGAGCCGGACGGCAACCAGGGCTGGCTGGCGCAGCTCGGCGACTCCCGGGCGTACCGGCTGCGCGACGGGCTGCTGGAGCTGGTCACGGTGGACCACACGATGGCCTGGCTGGGCCTGCTGCACGGGTGGTGGCCGGCGGACTCCCCCGAGGCGGCGCGGGCCCGCTACCAGCTGCTGCGCTACGTCGGGCACCCGGACCGGCCGGAACCGGACCTGCTCGCCGTGCCGCTGCGGCGGGGGGACACCTGGCTGCTCTGCACCGACGGGGTGAGCGACCAGCTCGGCTACCACCGGCTGCGCGACCTGCTCGCCGCCCGCCGGGACCCGGCACGGACCGTGCGCGCCCTGCTCGCCGCCACCCTGGACGCGGGTGGCGACGACAACGCCACCGCCGTGGTGCTGCGCGTCCACCCCGCCCTGCCCGCGCCGCGCTGATCCTCCCCACCCCGGCGTGACCGGGGACACGTGTGACGGCCTGACATTCTGTGCAAGACTTGTCAGCATGTCGAACGACCGGCTGGAGACGATCCTGACCGCCGCGTACGAGTGCTTCACCCGGCACGGGATGCGGCGCACCACCATGGACGACATCGCGGCGGCCGCCGGGATGTCCCGGCCGGCGGTCTACCAGTACGTGCGCAACAAGGACGACGCCTACCGGCGGCTGGCCGAGCGGCTCTTCGCCGACTCGCTCGACCGGGCCCGGCGGGTGGCCGACGCGCCCGGCGGCGACCTGGCCGAGCGGGTGCACGACGTGCTCGCCGCCAAGCTGGAACTCACCCTCACGCTGCACCGGGAGAGCCGGCACGCCACCGAGCTGCTCGACGCCAGCGGCAAGCTCACCGGCGACCTCGTCGACGCGTACACCGCCGAGCTGACCGACCTGGTAGCCGCCACGCTGGCGGACGCCGCCGGGCCGCGGGCCCGCGCGGTGGCCGACGTCCTCGTCGCGCTCACCCGCGGCCTGGAGGCCGACCTCACCGACCCCGACCTGCCCCGACGGCGGCTGCGCGACGGCGTCGCGCTGGTCGTCGCGGGCCTGCCCCGACCTCAGGGAGACCACAGATGACCGCCGTCCTGATCACCGGCACCTCCTCCGGCATCGGCCGGGCCACCGTCCGCCGGCTCGCCCGCCGCCCCGACCTCACCGTGTACGCGACCGCGCGCAAGGTCGACGCGATCGCCGACCTGGCCGACGCCGGCGCCCGGCTCCTCCCCCTCGACGTCACCGACGAGGCCTCCATGCGCGCCGCCGTGGCCGCGGTGGAGGCCGCGCACGGCCAGGTCGACGTCCTGATCAACAACGCCGGCTACGGCGAGTACGGTCCGGTCGAGGAGACCCCGATGGACCGGGTGCGCGCCCAGTTCGAGACCAACGTCTTCGGGCTCGCCCGCCTCACCCAGCTCGTGCTGCCCGGCATGCGCCGGGCCGGCCGGGGCCGGATCGTCAACGTCAGCTCCATGGGCGGCCGGCTGGTCTTCCCCGGCGGCGGCTACTACCACGCCAGCAAGTACGCGGTGGAGGCGCTCTCCGACGCCCTGCGGCAGGAGGTGCGCCCGTTCGGCGTGGACGTGGCGATCATCGAGCCGGGTCTGATCCGCACCGGCTTCGGCGCGGTGGCCGCGTCCTCGCTCGGCGCCGGCGCCGACAAGACCGGCCCGTACGGTCGGATGGTCGCCGCGGTGGACGCGGCGATGGCGAAGTCCTACCGCAACCCGCTGCTCGCCGCGCCGCCGGAGGCGGTGGCCCGGGTGATCGAGCGGTCCGTCGTCGCCCGCCGCCCGCGCACCCGCTACCTGGTCACCGCCGCCGCGTGGGCGATGGTGCACACCCGCCGGCTGCTCGGCGCCCGGCTCTTCGACGCGGTCAACCGGCTCCAGTTCCGCTGACCCGGTCCGGCCGGCCCGGCCCCACGACTACGGTGGGGAAAAGCGCGGTCGGGAGGTGAGCCGGGATGGCCGCACCGAGCCACGGCGCGGTGGTGGTCGGCGTCGGCCGGTCGGCGGAGGACCTGACCGTGGTCCGGACGGCCGCCGGCGAGGCCGCGGCCCACGACCGGCCGCTGCACCTGCTGCACGCGTTCAACTGGGCCGCGTCCACCGGACCGGCGCCGGCCGGCGGCACCCGCGTCGACGCGGAGAACCTGCTGGAGAAGGCCGGGCAGGTGGCCGCCGACGCCGCGCCGGACGTGCCGGTCAGCGGCGAGATCGTCGAGGGCTCGCCGGTCGAGGCGCTGCTGCGGGCCGCCGACGCCGCGTTCCTGGTGGCGCTCGGTGACGGCGGCATGGCCAGCTGCCCCACCTGCGTCCCGGCCGACGCCCCGGCGGTGGAACTGGCCTCCCGGGCCGGCTGCCCGGTGCTGGTCGGGCGCACCGAGGCGGCGCCGCCCGGGCCGCTGCTGGTCGGCTACGACGGCTCCCCCGGCTCGCGGGCCACACTCCGCTACGCCTTCGACTGCGCCGAACGCCGGGGGGCCCGGCTGCTCGCCGTCCGGGTGGTCGAGACGGACCGGCACGACGGCGACGACGGCCTGCTGGAGGAGGCGGTCAACCGGCACGCCGTACGGCATCCCCGGGTGGCCGCCGCCTGCCAGACCGTCCGCGGCGATCCGGGCGAGGTCCTGCTCGACCGGTCCCGGTCGGCGCAGCTCGCACTGGTCGGCGCGCGCGGCGACGGGCCGGTACGGTCCACACTGGGCGCGGTCAGCCAGGCCCTGCTCTACCACTCGCCGGCCCCGCTGATCGTCGTACGGGGTGTCGGCGACGACGCCGGGGACGGGCCATGACGCCCGCGCGAGGCGGGACCAACGGCCCTGACCGTCCACCCCGGCGGAGGGCCAGGCTGGACCCGCCGGGGACGACGATCCCGTCCCCGAGTGGCAGACGACCCCGAGCCACGAGAGGCCAACGCAGCATGGACACCGCTCTCGACCTGCACAGCCCCCTGACCGAAGACGAGCTGCGCCGGCTCGACGCCTACTGGCGGGCGGCCAACTACCTCACCGTCGGGCAGATCTACCTGCTCGACAACCCGCTGCTCCGCGAGCCGCTCAAGCCCGAGCACATCAAGCCGCGCCTGCTGGGCCACTGGGGCACCAGCCCCGGTCTCAACCTGCTCTACACGCACCTCAACCGGGTCATCGTCGACCGGGACCTGTCCGCCATCTTCGTCACCGGCCCCGGCCACGGCGGCCCCGCGCTGGTCGCCAACACCTGGCTGGAGGGCACCTACAGCGAGCTGTACCACCACATCCCCCGGGACGAGGCCGGCATGCAGCGGCTGTTCCGGCAGTTCTCGTTCCCCGGCGGCATCCCCAGCCACGTGGCGCCGGAGGTGCCAGGTTCGATCCACGAGGGCGGCGAGCTGGGATACGCGCTGAGCCACGCCTACGGCGCCGCGTTCGACAACCCGGACCTGCTGGTCGCCTGCGTGATCGGCGACGGCGAGGCGGAGACCGGCCCGCTCGCCGGCAGCTGGCTGTCCACCGTGTTCCTCAACCCGGCCCGGGACGGGGCGGTGCTGCCGATCCTGCACCTCAACGGCTACAAGATCGCCAACCCGACGGTGCTGGACCGGATCCCCACCGACGACCTGCTCGACCTGATGCGCGGCTACGGCCACCAGCCGTACCTGGTGGAGGGCGACGACCCGGTGGCGGTGCACCAGTTGCTCGCCGCGACGCTGGACCGGGCGGTCGACGAGATCGCGGAGATCCAGCGCCGGGCCCGCTCCGGCGGCGAGGTCGAGCGTCCCCGCTGGCCGATGATCGTGCTGCGGACGCCGAAGGGCTGGACCGGCCCGGCGGACGTCGACGGCAAGCAGGTCGAGGGCACGTTCCGTGCCCACCAGGTGCCGATCGCGGAGGTGCGCGACAACCCGGCGCACCTGGCCGAGCTGGAGCGCTGGCTGCGTAGCTACCGCCCGGAGGAGTTGTTCGACGCCACCGGCGGCCCGGTGGCCGAGCTGGCCGCGCTGCCCCCGACCGGTGACCGGCGGATGAGCGCCAATCCGGTGGCCAACGGCGGCAAGCTGCTGCGCGACCTGGACCTGCCCGACTTCCGGGACTACGCGGTCGAGGTGGAGGAGCCCGGCGGCACGGTGGCCGGGGCGGCCGGCGCGCTCGGCCCGTGGGTGCGCGACGTGATCGTCCGCAACCCGCAGACGTTCCGCCTGTTCGGCCCGGACGAGGTCGCCTCGAACCGGCTCGGCGCCGCGTTCGAGGTCACCGACCGCGCGTTCGTCGGCCGCCGGCTGCCCGGCGACGACCACCTCTCCCCCGACGGCCGGGTGATGGAGGTGCTCTCCGAGCATCTCTGCGAGGGTTGGCTGGAGGGCTACCTGCTGACCGGCCGGCACGGCCTCTTCACCAGCTACGAGGCGTTCATCCACATCGTCGACTCGATGGTGAACCAGCACGCCAAGTGGCTCAAGGTGACCCGCAAGATTCCCTGGCGGGAGCCGGTGGCCTCGCTGAACTACCTGCTCTCCAGCCACGTCTGGCGGCAGGACCACAACGGCTTCTCGCACCAGGACCCGGGCTTCATCGACCACGTCGTCAACAAGAAGGCCGAGGTCGTCCGGGTCTACCTGCCGCCGGACGCCAACACGCTGCTCTCCACCATGGACCACTGCCTGCGCAGCCGGCACTACATCAACGTGGTGGTGGCCGGGAAGCAGCCGGCGCCGAACTGGCTGACCATGGACGAGGCGGTCCAGCACTGCCGCCGCGGCCTGGGCATCTGGGACTGGGCCAGCACCGACGACGACGCCGAGCCGGACGTGGTGCTCGCCTGCGCCGGCGACGTGCCGACGCTGGAGACCCTCGCGGCGGCCGACCTGCTGCGCCGCCACCTGCCCGACCTGAAGGTCCGGGTGGTCAACGTGGTCGACCTGATGCGCCTGCAACCGCCGTCGGAGCACCCGCACGGGCTGCCGGACAACGAGTTCGACACCATCTTCACCCGCGAGCGGCCGGTCATCTTCGCCTACCACGGCTACCCGTGGCTGATCCACCGGCTCACCTACCGCCGGGCCAACCACGACAACCTGCACGTGCGCGGCTACAAGGAGGAGGGCACCACCACCACGCCGTTCGACATGGTGATGCTCAACGACCTGGACCGCTTCCACCTGGTCATCGACGTCATCGACCGGGTGCCCGGGCTGCGTTCGCGCGCCGCGCACCTGCGTCAGGAGATGGTGGACACCCGCCAGGCCTGCCGCGACTACACCCGCCGCTTCGGCGAGGACGACCCGCGGGTCGCCGAGTGGCGTTGGATCCGGGAGACCGACCCCGCGGTGCGGAGTGCCGAATGAGCGACGACGAGATCCTGGTCGGCTACGACGGGTCCACCGACGCGTCGGTGGCGCTGGACTGGGCGCTGGACGAGGCGGGCCGCTCCGGTCGGCCGGTGCGGCTGGCGTACGTCTTCGAGTGGTTGACCGTGGCCGGGTGGATCGGTCCGGGCGTGGCCCCCGGGGTCTGGCCGGACGAGACGGCCCGCCGGCAGGTCGAGGAGCTGGTCCGCAAGGCGGCGGCGGACGCCGCCGCCGAGCGGCCCGGCCTCACCGTGCACGGCGAGGTCTTCGACGGGCCGCCCGCGCTGGTGCTCCAGGAACGCTCCGCCGAGGCGGGGATGCTGGTGCTCGGCAGCCGGGGGCACGGCGGGTTCGGCGGACTGCTCGCCGGCTCCACCGCGGTGTCGGTGACCGCGCACGCCCACTGCCCGGTGGTGGTGGTGCGCGACGGCCAGGCCGCCACGTCGGGGCCGGTGGTCGTCGGCTCGGACGGCTCCCCCTCGGCGCTGCGGGCGCTCGGCTTCGCCGTCGAGCGGGCCGCCCAGCGCGACGTGCCGCTGCGGGTGCTGCGGGCCTGGGAGCCGCCCGGCGACCGCTGGGTGCCGCCGGACTTCGACCCGGAGGAGATCGCCGCGACCGAACGGGCCGCCGCCGAGGCGGAGCTGGCCCCGTGGCGGGAGAGCTTCCCCGACGTGCCGGTGGAGATCGAGGCGGTGCCCGGCAGCGCGGCCGCGCTGCTGGTGGAGGCGAGCCGGCCGGCGCAGCTGGTGGTGGTCGGCAGCCGGGGCCGGGGCGGGCTGCGCGGCATGCTGCTCGGCTCGGTCAGTCAGCAGCTCATCCAGCACGCGCACTGCCCGGTGGCGGTGGTCCGCGAGCCCTGATCCGCCGGTGCTCGGACCCGGGACGGTGCCCGTGGGCACCGTCCTCACCGTGCGTGCGGCCCGAGCGGGGGGACGGCCCTTCTCAGCGATATGACTGTGAGGCATGAATATGACCAGCAGTCATATCGCTCGCGGGGCGTGCCCTCTCCGCGCGGACGGCCGCGTGCCGGGACGGCCACGCCGCACCGCCGGGGTGACCGTCAGCGGTCGGGGGACGCCTCACCGTCGGACGGGTTGAGGGAGAAGTAGTCCTCCTCCTCCTGGGCCAGGTGCAGCCGCAGCACCGCGTCCAGGCCGTAGAGCGCGGCCAGCAGGTCGGTCACCTCCTCGCGGCGCAGCCGGCCGTCCGGCGACGCCGCGAGGTGCCCGCCGATCCGCTCCACCAGCCGGGCGATCTCGATGTGTGCGCGGCTCATCGTCGAGGTCGCCTCGTCGCTGCCCAGCGGCCCGGCCAGGGCCGGGTAGAGCTGCCGTTCCTCGGCCGCCTCGTGCGGCAGCACCTCGTCGACCAGGCGTCGGTGCACGTCCCGCAGCGCCGGCACGCACCCCGGGTCGTCCGGGCGGGTGGCGACCAGGTCGGCGGTGTCCCGCAGCCGGGCCAGCACGTCCCGGACGCCGCCGTGCTCGCCGGAGTACCGGTCGAGCAGTTCCCGGGTGTGCGGGGGGACCTCGCGCCGCCGCAGGCCGCCACCGAGAGCGCGCAGCGCGTTGAGGATCACCAGCACGTCGATGCCCTCCTGGAGGAACGCGCCGGCGACCGGGGGCAACCGGCCGGCGGCGGCCACCAGCATGGCCAGCACGGCCAACCCCATCCCGACGGTGGCGCTCTGCACCGCGATGCGGCGGGCGTACCGGGCGATCTCCACGGCGTCGGCGAGCCGGTCCAGCCGGTCCACGGTGAGCACCGCGTCGGCCACGTCGGCGGAGGCGGTGGCCCCGGTCGCGCCCATCGCCACCCCGACGTGCGCCTCGGCCAGCGCCGGGGCGTCGTTCACGCCGTCGCCGACCATCACGGTCACCGCCCGGGCGGACTCCTCGCGTACCCGTTGGGCCTTCTCCCCCGGCGAGCAGCGCGCGATCACGTCGTCGACGCCCACGACCTGCGCCACCTGGGCCGCGGTGCGCGGCCGGTCGCCGGTCACCATGACCAGCCGGCTCAGCCCCGCCTCGCGCAGCCGCCGCACGGTCCGCCGGGCGTCCGGGCGGACCGGGTCCTCCAGCAGGATCGCGCCGAGCGGACCGCGCTCGTCACTGACCCAGACGGTGGACAGGCCGGCCCGCTCGGCCCGCTCCCGGGCCCGGTCCGCCCACTCCGGCGGCTCGCCGGCGAGCTGGCCCACCCGGACCAGGCGGCCGTCGACGTGCCCGGTCACCCCGCGCCCCGGTTCCTCGGTCACCCCGGTCGGCTCGGCCAGCGGCACCCCCCGCTCGCGGGCCTGCCGCACCAGCGCGGCGGCCAGCACGTGCGGGGAGAGCTGCTCGACCGAGGCGGCCAGCCGCAGCACCTCGTCCCGGTCGCCGCCGGGCGCCACCACCGTCTCCGCGGCCCGGGGCCGCCCCGCGGTCAGCGTGCCGGTCTTGTCCAGCAGCAGGGTGCGGGCACGACCGAGCTGCTCCAGCGAGCCGCCGTCGCGCACCAGCACGCCCCGGCGGGCCACCCGGGACAGCCCGGAGACCACCGCGATCGGGGTGGCCAGCAGCAGGGGGCACGGGGTGGCCACCACCAGCACCGCCACCGCCCGGACGAACTCGCCGGAGAGCAGCCACGCCGCGCCGGCCAGCAGCAGGGTGAACGGAACGAACGCCGCCGCGTACCGGTCGGCGAGGCGCACCATCGGAGCCTTGCGGGCGGTCGCCTCACCGGCCAGGCGGACGATGCCGGCGTACGTGCTCTCCGCCGCGTTCCGACGGGCCCGCAGCCCGAAGCCGGCGCCCGCGTTGACCACGCCGCTGGCCACCTGCTCGCCCGTCGCCCGACCGACCAGCCGCGACTCGCCGGTCACCACGGACTCGTCGAGCGTGGCGGGCTCCTCCACGGTGCCGTCCACCGGCACCACGTCGCCGGGACCGACCACCAGGCGGTCACCGGCCCGTACCGCGTCCAGCGGGACCACCTCGATCCCGCCGTCGGCGGTGCGGCGGCGGGCCTGCCGGGGCGCGCGTTCCAGCAGCGCGCGCAGGTCGCGGGTGGCCCGGCGCCGGGCGTACTCCTCCAGCGCCTGCCCGGTGGCGACCATCACGGCGATCACCGCGCCGGCCAGGTACTCCCGCACCAGCAACGCGCCCAGCAGCGCCAGCACGGCGATGACGTCGACGCCGAACTGCCGGCGCCACAGCTGCCGCAGCGTGGTCCAGACGGCCGGCGCCAGGGCGACCACGGTGACCGCCGCCCACACCAGCCGGGCCGCGCCGGGCGCCCCGGCGAACCAGAGCGCGACCCCGGCCAGCACGGCCAGGGTCAGCAGGGCCAGCGGGGCCCACTGCACCCAGGCCCGCCGCCGGGCCCGGGCCGGCCGTTCGGGTACGCACTCGGGCGCTTCGGTCCCCACGTGCCGATCGTCTCAGCGTCGGCGCGGGCCAGGTAGGGCGAACCGGGCGATCCGACAGGTCGAAGGGCCCCGTGCGGGCCGGCCGGGCATGACCGAGGATGGAGCGGGCAACCCCACCCGGGCGTCCCGGGTGTCAGGCACGATGGGGAGAGACAGGAAAGGTCGTGACGATGAGCCACGAGACGCCGGCTACCGATCGCCCGCTGACCACCGCGCTCGCGGAGGCCGCCGGAATGGCCGGCCACGCCCCCTCGGTGCACAACACGCAGCCGTGGCACTGGACGGTCCTGCCCGACGCGCTGGAGTTGCGGGTGGTCCGGGAACGGCACCTCAGCGCGATGGACCCGGAGGGCCGCCTGCTGGTGGTCAGCTGCGGCGCGGCGCTGCACCACGCCCGGACGGCGCTGGCCGCCGAGGGCTGGACCCCGGTGGTGGAGCGGCTGCCCGACCCGAACCAGCCCGACCTGCTGGCCCGGATCACCGGGCTGCGGCACACCGGCGCCGACCCCGACGCCATGCACCTCGTGCAGTGCATGCGGGTGCGGCACACCGACCGGCGGCCGGTCAGCGACGAGCAGATCCCCACCGCCGCACTTGGCGACATCGACCGGGCCGCCACCGCCGAGGGCGTCAACCTGCAACTCCTCGACGACATGCAGAAGATCGAGCTGGCCGGCGCCGCCCAGCAGGCCGCCGCCGTCGAGGCGGACAGCCCGGAGCTGCGCGAGGAGCTGGCCTACTGGGTCAACCGGGCCGGCACCGGCACCGGGCTGCCGCCGGAGGTGCTGCCCGACCAGCCGGCGCAGACCACCGTGCCGGGCCGCGACTTCGGCCACCCTGGATCGCTGCCGATCGGCCCCGGCCACGACAAGGCCGCCGTCTACGCCATCCTCTGGGGCGCCGAGGACGAGCCGCTGAGCTGGTTGCGCGCCGGCGAGGCGCTCTCCGCCGCCTGGCTGGCGGCCACCCGCCACGGGGTGTCCCTGGTGCCGCTGTCCGGCGTGGTGGAGGTCGACGGCACCCGCGAGGTGCTCCGGCAGATGCTGGCCGGGCTCGGCTTCCCCTACCTGAGCATGCGGCTCGGCGTGGCCGACCCGACGCACGCCGGCCCGCCGCACACCCCGCGCCTGGAGGCCGCGCAGACCGTCGACACCTCGGCGGTACGCGACCAGCTGTCCTGACGGGCTCGTCGGCGTACGTCACCGGGCGATAGCATCGCCCGGTGACCGCCGCACCGAACCCCCGGCACGAGCACGTCACGCCGTCGCTCGGGCTGACTCCGCTGTCCCGGGTCCGCCTCGACGAGCTGCTCCAGGAGATGCTCGACCGCGTCGGCGAGGTGGTGACCAGCCGGGAACGCCTGCGTGCGCTGCTCGACGCGGTGGTGGGCATCGGCTCCGACCTCGACCTGCGCAGCACCCTGCAACGGATCGTGCAGTCCGCGTGCGACCTGGCCGGCGCCCGCTACGGCGCGCTCGGGGTGATCGGCCCCGACCGGATGCTGCACGACTTCATCGTCCACGGGATCAGCCCCGAGCTGCACGCGAAGATCGGCGAGCTGCCGCACGGCCGGGGCGTGCTGGGCCTGCTCATCGACCACCCGAAGCCGGTGCGCATGCCGGACATCACCCAGCACCCCAACTCGTACGGCTTCCCCCCGCACCACCCGCCGATGCACAGCTTCCTCGGCGTCCCGGTGCGCATCCGCGACCACGTCTGGGGCAACCTCTACCTGGCCGAGAAGCAGGGCGCCGCCGAGTTCACCGACGACGACGAGGAGATCGTGGTCGCGCTCGCCGCCGCGGCGGGCGTGGCGATCGAGAACGCCCGCCTCTACGCGCTGGCGCACCGCCGCGAACGCTGGCTCGCCGCCGCCGCCGAGATCACCTCGGTGCTGCTCGGCGAGGTGCGCCGCACCGACGCGCTGACGCTGGTCGCCCGCCGGGCCCGCGAGGTCGCCGAGGCCGAGCTGGCCCTGGTGCTGCTCTACGACGAGGACGAGGCGCAGTTCACCGTCGAGGTGGTCGACGGCACCGACCCGGTCGCCCGGGAGTTGGTCGGCACGGTGCTGCCGGCCGACGAGACCAGCTTCGCCGGGGCGGTCACCGAGGGCCGGCACGAGCAGGTCGACGACCTGGCCGCCGCGGCGCCCTGGCCCCGGCCGGTGATCGCCGGCCCGGCGGTGGTGTCCCCGCTGGCCGCCGCCGACACGCTGCACGGCGTGCTGGTGATCGCCCACCGGCCCGACCACGGCCCGGCCGCCGACGACGACCTCGCCCTGCTGGCCAGCTTCGCCGGGCAGGCCGCGCTGGCCATGGAACGGGCCCGCGGGCAGGAGGAACGGGAACTGCTGGTGGTCCTGGAGGACCGCGAGCGGATCGCCCGCGACCTGCACGACGTGGTCATCCAGCGGCTGTTCGCCACCGGCCTGCAACTGCAGAGCGGGGCGATGAACGCCCGCCCCGAGGCGGCCAAGCGGATCAACCAGGCGGTCGACGACCTGGACGCCACCATCCGCGACATCCGCCGCACCATCTTCGAGCTGCGCACCCCGATGAGCGCGGCGCTGCGCACCGAGATCCGCGAGGCGATCGAGGTGGCCGCCGAGTCGCTGGGGTGGCGACCCGAGCTGGAGCTGGTCGGCCCGATCGACAGCGCCGTCCCGGACGAGCTGCGCCCCGAACTCACCGCCGTGCTGCGCGAGGCGCTGTCCAACGCCGTCCGCCACGCGCACGCCGACCGGGTGGCGGTGCGGGTGGCGGTGGACGCCGGCCGGGTCGACGTCACGGTCACCGACGACGGGGTCGGCTGCGACCCGGAGGCGGCCCGCAGCGGCCTGGTCAACCTGCGGGAGCGGGCCGAGCGGCTGGGCGGGGAGTTCACGCTGCGCCGGGCGGAGCCGCACGGCACCGAGCTGCGCTGGGGCGTCCCGCTGGACTGACCGGGGCGTCCCGCCGGTTGACCGGGGTCAGTGGGTCTTGCCGAGCAGCCGGGTGGCCAGCACCGCCGCCTGGGTGCGCCGCTCCAGACCCAGCTTCGCCAGCACGCTGGAGACGTAGTTCTTCACCGTCTTCTCGGCCAGGAACATCTTGCCGGCGATCTCCCGGTTGGTGAGCCCCTCCGCCACGTACTCCAGGATCCGGCGCTCCTGCTCGGTGAGCGACTTCAGCTCCCGCGGCTGCTCCACGCCGCTGCGGATGCGCTCCAGCACCCGGGTGGTGATCGCCGGGTCGAGCAGCGACTGTCCGGCCGCCACCCGGCGGACGGCGTCCACCAGGTCGGTGCCGCGGATCTGCTTGAGCACGTAGCCGGCGGCACCGGCCATGATCGCCGCGAACAGCGCCTCGTCGTCCTCGTACGAGGTGAGGATCAGCCCCTTGATCGACGAGTCGACGGCCCGTACGTCCCGGCAGACGTCGATGCCGTTGCCGTCGGGCAGCCGGGCGTCGAGGATCGCCACGTCGGGGCGGAGCGCGGGGATGCGCCGCGCCGCCTCCTGGGCGAGGCCGGACTCGCCGACCACCTCGATGTCGCCGCTGCTCTGCAGCAGGTCGGCAAGGCCACGACGGACGACCTCGTGGTCGTCGAGCAGGAACACCCGGATCATCCGTCCTTTCTACCGGCTCCCCCGCACCCGCGCATGGGTCGAAGGTCCCGACCGTCCCGCGTCGCCGGGCCGGTCGGACCTCCTCAGGTGGGGACCTCCGGCCCTGCTCACGGCCCACGGCGGTGACGCACCGTGGGGGTGGACCGACCGGCCGGCCGGGCACCGCACGGAGGGAGCACGACCATGACGACCGGATACACCGTCCCGCAGCTGCGGGCCGCGGTCGCCGACGCGGTACGCGCGCCGTCGCTGCACAACACCCAGCCGTGGCGGTTCCGGCTGCACGACGGCGGCATCGAGGTCGCGGTCGACCCGCTGCGCGGGCTGCCGGCCACCGACCCCAGCGGCTGGGGCGCGCGGATCGCCTGCGGGGCGGCGCTGTTCAACCTGCGGCTGGCGCTCGCCGTGGCGGGCACCCCGGCCACGGTCCGGCTGCGCCCGTACCCGGCCGACCCCGACGTGGTGGCCCGGCTGGTGCCCGACGTGCCGCGCCGGCCCACCCCGACCGAGCAGAGCCTGTACGCGGCGATCGGCCGCCGGTTCAGCAACCGGGCCCCGTTCTGGCCCGACCCGGTGCCGGCCGAGGCCCGCTGGCGTCTCGGCGAGGCGGCCCGGGCCGAGCAGTGCTGGCTGGAACTGGTCATCGGCACCAGCGCGGTCAACGCGCTCGCCGAGGTGGCCCGCAGCGCGCACCGGGTGCTGGAGCGCGACCCGGCGTACGTGGCCGAGCGGGTGGAGTGGATCCGCTCGGAGCCCTCGCCCGACGGGGTGCCCGCCGTGGCCGGCGGGCCGCAGAGCGAGCCGCAGGACCTGCTGCCGCAACGCGGATTCGGCGGCCGCAACCGCGCCCCGGGCCGGGACTTCGAGCCGGAGCCGCTGGTCGCCGTGCTCGGCACCGCCGGCAACACCGCCACCGACCAGGTCGTCGCCGGGCAGGCGTTGCAGCGGGTGCTGCTCACCGCCACCGACGCCGGGCTCAGCGCCTCGATGCTCTCCCAGCCGATCGAGGTCCCGGCGGCGCGGGAGGCGCTGCGGCTGTCCCTGGGCCGCTTCGGCACCCCGCAGATGGTGATGCGGGTCGGGTACGGCCAGCCGGGCCGCGCCACCCCGCGCCGCCCGGTCGAGGAGGTGCTCGACCTGCCGGTCGTGCCGGCCTGACCCGCGCCACCCGACCGCAGCGACAGCGGTCGATCCGGTGGTACGGTGACGCCGGCATGGTCAGTTATCGGATCCTGGGCCCGCTCGAGGTGACCCGGGCCGGGCAGCCGGTCCCGCTGCGCAGCCCCCGACAGCGGACGGTCCTGGCCGTCCTGCTGGTGCACGCCGGCCGCGTCGCCTCGCTGGACGTGCTGCTCGCCGCGCTCTGGGGCGACGACCCGCCGGAGACCGCCGTCGGCCAGGTGCAGACGCTCATCTGGCGGTTACGCGGCGCGCTCGGCGACGCCATCGACACCCGACCCGGCGGCTACCGACTCACCGTCGCCCCCGGCGACCTCGACGCGACCGTGTTCACCGCCACCGCCGCCGAGGCCGCCGCGTTGGCCGCCGCCGGGCAACCGGCCGAAGCGTCCCGCCGCTACGGCGACGCGCTCGACGCCTGGCGCGGGCCGGTGCTGGCCGACGTGCGACTGCCCGCCCACCCGGGGGTCGCGGGCTTCCACGCCGCCGTGGCCGAGCTGACCGAGCAGCGACTCGCCGTCGAGCGGGACCGGATCGACGTCGAGTTCGGCCTCGGCCGGCACGTCGAGCTGATCCCCCGGCTGCACCGCATGGTGCGCGACGAACCACTCCGGGAGGAGCTGCGGGAACGACTGATGCGGGCGCTGCACCGGGCCGGCCGGCGGGCCGAGGCGCTGGAGGTCTACCGGCAGGGTCGCGCCGCCGGTGTCGCCGCCCTGGGCCTGGAACCCGGCCCGTCGTTGCGGGCGCTGCACGGGCGCATCCTCGACGGGGACCCGCTGCCCGACGACGCCGGCCCGCCCCCACCCCCGCCGCCCAGCTGCCGATGGACGCTCCCGACTTCGTCGACCGGGGCGAGGTGGCCGCCGGCCTGGTGGCCCGGCTGACCGCCGAGCCGGGCACCGCGCCGCGGGTCGTCGCCGTGTCCGGCGTCGCCGGCGGCGGCAAGACCACCCTCGCCGTCCACGTGGGACACCGGGCCCGGGCGGCCTTCCCCGACGGGCAGCTCTTCGTCGACCTGCGTGGCGGCGGCGAGCCTCTCGACCCGGGCGCGGTGCTCGGCCGGTTCCTCCAGGCGCTCGGCGAGGAACCCCGCGCCGTGCCCGCCGGCACGGACGACCGGGCCGCGCTGTTCCGCGCCCGCACCGCCGGGCGACGACTGCTGGTGGTGCTGGACAACGCGGCCGGCGAGAACCAGGTCCGCCCCCTGCTGCCCGCCGAACCGGCCTGCGCGGTGCTGATCACCGCACGCCGCCGGCTCACCGCCCTGCCCGGCGCCGTCCACGTCGACCTGGGCATCTTCACCCCCGAACAGGCCGTGGACCTGCTCCGGCACGCCCTTGGCCCGGCCCGGGTGGCCGCCGAGCACGCCGACTGCCTGCGCGTCGCCGAACGCTGCGGCCACCTGCCGCTGGCCATCCGCATCGCCGCCGCCCGGCTCGCCGCCCGCCCGCACTGGCCGGTACGGCGGCTCGCCGACCAGCTCGCCGACGAACGCGCCCAGCTGGACGTGCTGCGCACCGGCGACCTGGCCGTCCGGTCCAGCCTGGCCACCAGCTACCAGGAGCTGACCGCCGAGGAACGCCGGCTGCTGCGCCTGCTCGGCGCGGTCAACCTGCCCCGGGTGCCACCGTGGGCCGCCGCCGCCCTGCTCGACCTGCCGCCGGCCGCCGCCGAGGAACTCACCGAACGGCTGGTCGAGGCGCGGCTGGTCGACGTCGACCCGACCGGCTACCGGCTGCACGACCTGGTCCGGGCGTACGCCGGAGAACTCGGCGCCGTGGAGGAGCCGGCCGAGGTTCGGCGGGCGGCGCTGGGCCGCCTGGTCGGCGGCTGGCTCACGCTGACCGACGAGGCGTACCGGCGTACCCCTGGCGGTTTCCGGCGCGGCGCGGCCGGCACCGCCCCGCGCTGGTCCGGATGGACGCCGGCCGGCCTGGAGGTGTTGCTCGCCGACCCGGTGGCCTGGTTCGAGGCGGCGCGCGGCCACCTCACCGGCGCGGTCCGCCGGGCCGCGTCCGCCGGGCTCGACGAGGCCGCCTGGAACCTGGCGAACACCCTCGGCCGCTTCCACGAACTGCGGGAGCACCTGGACGACTGGGACGTCACCACCCGCCTGGCCCTCGACGCGTGCGAGGCCGCCGGCAACGAGACCGGACGGGCCTGGCTGCTCCGCGCCCGCGGCGAGCGACATCTCAACCTGGACCGGCTGGACGACGCGCTGGACTGCCTCGACACGGCGCTGGCCGGCTTCGAACGGCTCGACGAACGGGCCGGGCAGGCGTTGGCGCTCCGCGCCGCCGGCACCGCGCACCGGCTGCGTCACGACGACGCGGCGGCGATGACCGCGCTGGGCCGGGCCGAGACGGTCACCGTCGAGCTGGGCGACCTGACCGGGCAGGCGCAGGTCCTGTTCGGACTCGGTGCCGCGCACCGGGTGGCCGGGCGCGCCGGCGCGGCCGAGAGCGCCTTCCGTGCCGCGCTGGGCCTGTTCCGCCGGCTCGACGACCGGTTCGGTGAGGCGTACACCTCCACCAGCCTGGCCCTGGTCCTGGGTCGCGACGGCGCGGACGCGGACGCGGCCCGCCTGCTGCGCCGGGCGCTGGCGCTCTGCCGGGAGCTGGGCTACCGGCGGGGCGCGGCCATCTCCCTGGGCCACCTCGGCGACCTGCACCTGCGCACCGGCGAGTACGACCGCGCGGTGACCGAGCTGACCGAGGCGGTCGCGGGCAGCCGGGAGGTCGGCGACGGCATCGGCGAGCTGATCGCGCTGCGCCGCCTCGGGGCGGCCCACCTCGCCCTGGGCCGGCTTCCGGCGGCCCGGTCGGCGCTGCACGGCTGCCTGGCCCTGTGCCGCGAGCACGGCGAGGACCAGGAACGCGAGCGGGCGCTGCGGCTGCTCGGTGAGGCCGGGGCCCGAACCGGGGACGGCGAGGCGGAGCGGAGCGCGAGCGCGGTGAGAGCGGGGTGAGAGGACCAGGCGGCCGGCGGACGGCACGGTGAGGGCCGAACCGCATCGGACCAGGGGAGGCTCCCGATGACCGACCGCATCACCACAGCACCGGCCGACGCGACCGGGATGTCCCGTCGTCGGTTCCTCGGCGGCGTCGGGGCGTCCGCCGCCGCGCTGGGCGCCGGCGGCGTGCTCGGCGCCGCCACGCCGGCGTCCGCCGCCTACTACATGAAGTGGGGCGCGGTGGTCTCGCCGGGCAGCGCGACCAACAACATCGACTTCGCCCGCAAGGTGGACCTGCTACGCCGGATGCGCCCCCAGACCGCCCGGATCTCGATGTTCTGGGGCGACCCGAACCGCCGCCAGTTCAGCGACGGGCAGCTCGACGCGCTGCGGGGCACCGGCCTCACCGAAATGATCATCCAGTCCTCGGAGGATCCCGACCCGGGCCTGGCGCGCCGCCAGTTGGACCTGCTGCTGCCCTACGTGGACGCGCACCCGGACACGCTCTTCGTCTGGGAGATCGGCAACGAGCCGGACTGGCACCAGCCCGACAACCCGTGGCTGGCCCGGTGGAACCGGCTGGCGACCATCCGCGACAACAAGCCGGCCCAGGACCGGGGCAACCTGCTCTGGGCGATCAACATGCCGGCCGGGCGCTGGAACGGCGACGGCTCCGGGTTCACCTTCGGCAGTTCCGGACGCTGGTTCGACGCGTTCGTCCGGGACACCGGCGACGGGCTGGGCGCGCTGCTCACCGGCCCGTACCGCCCGGACGTGGCCACCGTGCACTGCTACAGCTCCAGCTATCTGACCCGGGGCGCGGACGGCGGCGGCGAACGCAACCCGTACAAGATGATCGACTACGTCCGGGGTTGGAACCCGGGCATCAGCATGAAGATCACCGAGGCGGGCATCGACGGGGCGAAGTCCGACCGCGGCTACCGCTACGTCAACTTCGGCTCGTCCGTGGCGAACGAGACGTCCGGGCAGGTGGACAGCGTCTGCTTCTACGGCCTGCCCCCGGCCGAACGGGAGTACGGCATCTGGGAGGCCGAGGCCAGCCAGGTCGGCACCCACCCCTAGCGGCCGTGTCACGGGCCGGCCGCGGACCGGCCGGCTCCGGTGACACGGACCCCGGGGCGCGCCGCCGGGTGCGACGGCGGCGTGCGGGGAAGCGGCGGGGCCGCCGGGACCCGGCCCCGCCGCACCCGGCCCCTCGACCCGGGGTGACCGGCAGGTGCGCGTCAGACCGCCGGGGTGGCCAGCAGCGCCGCCTCCCGCTCGGGAGCCAGACCCACCGGCGCGCGCGCCGGCCGACCCGCCCGGGCCGGGACCCGGCCGACCTCGCGCAGCCACCGCCAGGTGTCGGCGACGGTCTCGGTGACCGGCCGGCAGACCAGACCCGCCGCGTACGCCCGCTCGACGTCGCGCTCCTGCAACCAGCGGTACTCGTGCCCGCGCGGCACCCAGATCGGCAGGTCGTTCCACGGCTCCACGCCCGCCGCCAGGATCGGCTCCGGCCGCGTCCAGCGCAGCGTCGCGCCCGACCCGGTCACCGCCACCGCCGCGTCGAGCAGCTCACCCATCGTCGCGTGCCCGGTGCGACCGACCACGTTGTACGCCCCGCCGACGCCCTCGACCCCCCGATCCAGCATCCACACCGCCAGGTCGCGGACGTCGACGTACTGCACCGGGAGGTCCCGCGGCCCCGGTGCCAGCACGTCGCCGCCCCGCGCCACCCGGTGCAGCCACCACGGCAGCCGTCCGATGTCCTCCCCCGGGCCGAGGATCAGGCCGGCCCGCACCAGCAGCGCCCGGTCCCCGAACACCCGCACCGCGGCCCGCTCCCCGCCGGCCTTGTTCCGCGGGTAGTCGCCGTCGTCCGCGTCCGGCTCGGCCGCCACGGTCGGCGCCTCCTCACCGGTGCCCAGTCCCACCGGCGGCGCGTACACCGAGCCGCTGGAGACGTAGACGTAGTGCGGCACCGCCCCGACCAGGGCCCGCGCCGCGTCCCCGACCGCCCGGGGCGCGCCGTCCCAGGTGTCCACCACCAGGTCCCACTCGCCGCCGGCGAGCGCGGCCAGACCGTCCGGCGCGGTGCGGTCACCCCGCAACCGGTGCACGCCGGCCGGCACGTCCCCGTGGATCCCCCGGTTGAACACGGTCACCGACCAGCCCCGGCGCACCGCCTCGGCCACCACCGCTCCACCGACGAATCCCGTACCACCCAGCATCAGCAGTCGCATGCGTCCCAGCCTGCCCGCCGGTCCCCCGTTCCGGACAGCGCGTCTGCCAACGGCAGAACAGGGGATCACGCCCTCCACCCACGCCCACCGGACGGTGACCTTGCCCGGTCCGGGCGGCGTGCATCCCGGGGGCCTGCGGCACCGGCACCTGCCGGCCGTCCGCCCGGGACGTCTCCGCACACGTCTGCGCCCCCTTCCCTCCCACCGCCCGGCGAGGGCGGGACGCCACATCCCCGCCCCGCCGAGATCTTGGAAGGAAACGGCCCCCAGAGGGGCCCCGAACTTCCAAGATCTCCCGCAGAAACGGACACCCGCACACAAGTCAGCGCCCGTGGGCACGGATGGGCCGCCAGGTCGGGGAGGTAGAGGGGTCGGTGGGGCCGTGATGCCGCCACCTCCCCGCGATGGAGTCGATCAACCCAAGCATGAGGATCGGAAAGGGTGCGTCGGTCAGGAGACGGCGCCGGTGGAAAGGAGTGGGTGTCTCCCGGGCCGGGACACACCACGTGGCGTTCCACTAACGGGGTTGGCGGGCGGTGGGTGGCACGTGGTGGGTGTCTGCGGAGCCGGGACACACCCATGCTGTTCCACTCGTGAGGTTGGCGTGCGATGGGTGGAACGTCATGGGTGTCTGCGGGGGCGGGATGGACCCATGGGGTTCCACCGACGGGCTCGGCGGGCGGTGGGTGGAACGTCATGGGTGTCTGCGGGGTCCGGATGCACCCGTGATCTTCCACCCGCGCGGCCCGGGTGGGGTGGGGTGTCCGGTTCGGTGGTGGTGGGCGGCACCCTGGGCGCGGAATCGTCGTGGGCTGGGTGGCGTTGTAGACGGGTGAACGACCGAGCAGGCGACCCCCCGAGCCGCCCTGCCCCCGGCGGGGAATGACGGCGGGCCGCCGGTCGTTACACATCATCCCGGCGCCGCGACGAGGCCCCCGCCCCGCGAGCCAGCCGGACACCCCGGCCCCCGTGAGCAGGCCCCCCGGCCCCGCGAGCGTGCCGGACCCCCCCAAGACTTTTTCGAGCGCCTGACGGTGCCCACACCCCCCGGTGTGTTGACCCCCGAATGGAGCCCCTCTGATGAACACGATCCTGCGTAAGAGCGTTCTCGGTATTGCTGGTCTGGCCTTCACCGGTGGTGTGTTCGCCGGTCCGGTCGCCGCCCACGCCGACACCCCGCCCACGCCGCCGCCGGTAAGCCCGTCGCGGTTGCCAGCGTGCAGGGTGAGCAGTCCCGCATCACTCTGAACGACGAGCAGACCGCCAACGCCAAGGCGATCATCGCCGCGACGAAGAAGGCCGGCCTGCCGGAGCGGGCCGCGGTCATCTCGATCGCCACCGCACTGCAGGAGTCGAAGCTGGAGAACCTCGGGCACCTCGGCGACAAGAATGACCACGACTCGCTGGGCCTGTTCCAGCAGCGCCCGTCCTCGGGTTGGGGCACGCCGGAGCAGATCACCGACCCCGAGTACTCCACCCTGGCCTTCCTCAAGGGCCTGAAGCAGGTCGACGGCTGGGACAAGATGCCGCTGACCGAGGCCGCGCAGACCGTCCAGGTCTCCGCCTACCCCGACGCCTACGCCCAGTGGGAGAAGCAGGCCACCGACATCGTGGCCCAGCACTGGACCAAGTAAGACCAACGCGAAAGGCCGGCACCCCGAACCCGGGGTGCCGGCCTTCGCGCGTACCGGAAACGGGTCAGGCCGGCGGCAGGACGAACGTCCACGTGGTGGTGGTCGTGCTGGCGGCGGCGGCCGTGGCGGTCAGACCGCCGTAGCTGCCCACCGGCACGCTGCTGCCCGAATCGGCGAGCAGCCCGGTCACCCGGCCGCCGCCGCTCTGCGAGCTGTTGCTGCGGACCGCGACGCCGGCCGGCGGAGTGAGGCTGGTGGAGGTGCCGTCGCCGTGCAGCCAGTACGACACGGCCCAGCTCTGCGCGACGGTCACCGGCGCGTACGGGGTGATCCGGCTGGCGCTGCTGGCCGGGTCGGTGGCCCGGGCGAAGACCGGCGCGCCCGGCCGGACGCCCCGGTAGGCGGCCACCACCAGGTTGCCCTTCGCCTGGCCGTCGAGTGTCACCTTGACCGGCGTCCCCGCGTCCCCGGCGACCGCGGTCTTCGACCAGGCGGTCGTGGTGGCGAAACCGCCGTCGAGCCGGTCCAGACGGGTCCAGCCGGTCACGCCGGTCGGCTCACCGGTGCCGGTGTGGGTGTTCTGGCTGAGCAGGAGCAGCAGCGTGTCACCCGGCTGCACCGACGCCGGGACGGTCACCGTGTGACTGGTCCAGTTGGTGTTCGCGGTGGCCTGGCCGACGAAGGAGATCCGCTCGGCGACCGGTGCGACGGTGACGTCGACGGTCGCCGTGCCGGTGGCGCCCCGGTCGTCGGTGACCGTGAGCGTGACCGGGTAGGTGCCGGCCGTCGCGTACGTGTGGGAGGTGGTCGGCACGGAGACGGTGTCAGCGGTCCCGCCGTCGCCGAAGTCCCAGCGGTGGTCCTGGATCGCGCCGTCGGCGTCGGTGGAGCCCGCGCCGGAGAACGTGCACACCAGCCCGGAGCAGGACGGCGCCAGGTCGGCCACCGGCGCCTGGTTGGCCGGACCGCCGGAACCCTTCAGAATCTTGATGTAGTCGATGTCGCCGGCGAAGTAGTCGCAGGTGACCTTCGTACCGTCGCACTGGCTCTTGCCGCCGACGGAGACCTGCCACGTGTTGGCGATGGTGCCGGTCGGCCCGTTCAGCCGGCTGGTGCGGACACCGTCGACGTACATCTCCACGTACGCGGACGTGCGGTTGCAGGTCACCGTGTGCCACTGGCCGTCGGCGATCGACACTCCGGTGTAGCCGGTGCGCGAGGCGCCGTCACCGCCCCGGAACAGGCACCTCGGCTTGCCGGCGGGCGCCTCGAACTTCCAGTAGCCGCCGACCGCGTTGCCCTGTCCCTTCTGGAGGATGTTGCCGAAGGAGTGGGTGGTGCGGTAGCGGATGGTCACCGAGAAGTCCCCGGCGTCGGGGTTGAAGTCGGTGCTGTGCGGCACCAGGTCCACGTGCTCCGGCACGTACTCCTGGTCGGGCGGCAGGTGGGTGGCGAACCGGTGGGCGGTGGCGCCGGCGTAGAGCGCGCCGGTGACGACCTCGCCGCCCACCGCGCCGTGCCGGCCGTTGCCGCTGCTGTCCCTCAGCACGGTCGACGACGCCGGCTCGTCCATGCTCCAGAACGCCACGGTGCGGGTCGCGGTGGCCTGCGCCGGCGCGGCCCCCACCGTCACCCCGGCCGCCGCGACGACCACCGCCACGCCCAGCCGGGCGGCCGTGCGCCGCCATCGTCCCTGCCCGATCGTCCCCATGTGACCGCCTCCCTGCGTATCGGGCCTCACCCTGACACGCGGCGGTCGAGCGCTCCATAACCCGCACGGTGGACCCGTACCGGGTCCTCGGTGGGATGGGGTGACCGATGTGGCCGGTCTTGTCCGGCCGGTGGGAGATGTCCGCCGGTCGAGCGGCGGTTGGGGAGAACGAGTGGGCGATACTGGGTTTGAACCAGTGACCTCTTCCGTGTCAAGGAAGCGCGCTCCCACTGCGCCAATCGCCCGGGCGGTTCGCGAGCGGACGACGGGATTCGAACCCGCGACCCTCACCTTGGCAAGGTGATGCGCTACCAGCTGCGCTACGTCCGCGTCGTCACCGGCTGCGCCGGCGACGGAGGAAACTCTACCCGATGCCAAGATCGCCCTGCGGCAGCCCCCCGGCCGCGGTGATTGCGCTGCTCGACCCCGGGGTACTGGGCGATGCGACAGCACAACCATCCCCCCGAAGGAGGCTGTCATGGGTATCGGTACGAGCATCTTCCTGATCGCGGTCGGCGCGATCCTCACCTTCGCGCTCAACGCCAACGTCGGCGGGGTCGACCTCGACGTCGTCGGTTGGATCCTGATGGCGGCCGGCGTGCTCGGCCTCATCATGACCACGCTGGTCTGGGGCCGGCGCCGCCAGGTGGTCACCACCACCGAGCAGCCGGTCGAGTACCGCCGGGTCGAGGAGCGCCGGGACGTCGCCCCGCCGATGTGAGGCGAGCCGGGGGCCGACGGAGCTGATCGGTCCCCGGACCGGCCCGGACGGGGGCGCCAGGTGGCGCCCCCGTCCGCGTGCCGGGATCAGTCCCGCATCAGCTCGTTGATCGTCCCGTAGTCGAGCGCATCGGCCAGCGCCCCGTACGTGCCGTCGCCGAGGGCCTCCACGGCCGCGCGCCGGGCCACCGCGTACGCCGCCTCGGCCACCGCCGAGCCTAGGCTGACCCGGGCCACCCCGAGACGCGCCAACTCCGCCACCGGCGGCGCGCCCGGCCCGGCCAGCACGTTCAGGGGCGCGGGGATTGCCGCCACCAGCGCCGCCACGGTCTGCGGGTCGACCGTCCCCGGCACGAAGACACCGTCCGCGCCGGCGGCCAGGTAGGCCTCGGCCCGCGCCACGGTCTCCGGCACCCCGCCGACGCCCCGGAGGAAGGTGTCCACCCGCGCGTTCAGGTACAGCGGAACGCCGGCGCGGTCGGCCGCGGCACGGACCGCGGCGAGCCGGGCGCACTGCTCGTCGACCGGGCGTAACGCCCCACCCCCATCGTGCCGGGCGTCCTCGACGTTGACTCCGACGGCGCCGGCCGCGAGCACCGCGGTGACGGTCTCGGCGACGTCGTCGGGGCGGGCGCCGTACCCGGACTCGATGTCGGCGGTGACGGGCAGGCGCACCGCGGCGGCGACCCGGCGGATCACGTCGACGGCGGTCTCCCGGGCGAGCGCGTCGCCGTCGGGCGCGCCGCGACTCCACGCCACGCCGGCGCTGGTGGTGGCGACCGCGCGGGCGCCGGCGGCGGCCACGATCCGGGCGCTCGCCGCGTCCCAGGCGTTGACCAGGACCAGCGGCTCGCCGGGTACGTGCAGGCTGCGGAACTGTCGGGCTCGGATGTGCTGTTCGTTCACCCGGTCAGTCTCGGTCGGGGTCGGCCGGTCGCCGTATTGTTTCAGTCCTGGCTGAAACGAAGGGGGCGGTGTGGTCGCGATCGGCCTGTCGGCGGGCGCCGTGGCACGGGTCCGGTTCGCGCTGTCCGGCCTGTGGGAGGTGATGGCCGGCGTCCGGGTGCTCCGCGATCCCGGCCGGCACGCGATCCACCTGCCCTGGGCCGCCCGGGTCCGGCCGCGGTTGGCCGACGCGGGGCTGCTCGACCCGGAGGCCGGCCTGCTGTGGCGCCTGGTGCCGGCGGCCCCGGGCTACCTGCCGGACTTCCTCACCCCGCCGCCGGCCGGCCTGGACCCGGACCTGGCCGAGGAGCTGGCCACGCTGCGCGCCACCCGCCCCGAGGTGGTCCGCGCCCACCTGGACCTGCTGCCCGGTCCCCGCCCGGCGGTGGTGGCCGCCCTGTACGCCGATCCGGTCGCCGGGCTGGCCCGGCTGGCCGCCGAGATCGACGCCTACTGGCGGCTGGCCGTCGCCGACGACTGGCCCCGGATCCGGGCGGTGCTCGACGCGGAGGTCTTCCACCGGGCCCGCCGGATGGCCGAGGACGGCACCGCCGGCCTCCTGAACGACCTGCACGAGTTGGTCCGCTGGGAGGGCGACGCGCTGCTGGTCAGCCAGCGACACTGCCCGGCGCCGGACGTACCCGAGGGGGGTGGTCTGGTCCTGGTGCCCTCGGTGTTCGTCTGGCCGTCGGTGCTGAGCATCGCGGCCGGGGACGTCTCCCAGCTGGCCTATCCGGCGCGCGGTGTCGGCACGCTGTGGGAGACCCCGGTGCGCGCGCCGGACGCGCTGGGCGCGGTGCTGGGCCGGGGCCGGGCGCGGCTGCTGGCGGCGCTGGACGCGCCCCGGTCGACGACGGAGCTGGCCCGACGGACCGGGCTCTCCCCGGCCGGGGTGTCGCAGCACCTCACCGCGCTGCGGGCCGCCGGCCTGGTGGTGACCCGGCGCCAGGGCCGGTCGCTGCTGAGCAGCCGGACCCCGGTGGCGGAGGCGTTGCTGGGCGCGTCGGCCTGACGGAGGGAACGAGAAAGGCCGTGTCGAGTGTTCGACACGGCCTTTCCGATGGTGGGCGATACTGGGTTTGAACCAGTGACCTCTTCCGTGTCAAGGAAGCGCGCTCCCACTGCGCCAATCGCCCTCGTCAACTGCCGAGGTGGAGACGGGATTTGAACCCGTGTACACGGCTTTGCAGGCCGTTGCCTCGCCTCTCGGCCACTCCACCGAGGTTGCCCCCGACATGCGTGGCGGCATCTCCGAGCGGACGACGGGATTCGAACCCGCGACCCTCACCTTGGCAAGGTGATGCGCTACCAGCTGCGCTACGTCCGCACGCCCCCGGTTGTTTTCCGGTGACGGATGAGAACTTTAGCCGAGCCCGGGAACGGTTGCCAAATCGGGTCCCCTCCCGGCGCGTCCGGGCGGTGAGCACCGAACTTCCCATAGAGCTTCCTAGGAGCCTGGGCAATCAGCCGCGGAGTCGGCCGAGAAGCGCGTCCACCTGCGGATCCAGGCCGGCGGGTGGAGTGTCCGGCATCCGACTGTCCCACCGCCGACCGGCCGCTCCGGTAACTCCTCGTGGTCATTCGGATGGGTTACGGTAACCGCGTGACGAGACGTGCCGCCGAGATCCGCCTGGACGCGCTGCTGCGCACGGCCTGCGAGGTGATCGCGGAACGAGGGCTCGCCAACACCCGCACCGCCGACGTGGCCGAGGCCGCCGGGGTGAGCCAGGCGCTGGTGTTCTACCACTTCGCGACGAAGGACCGGCTGCTCGCGCAGGCCTTCGCGTACGCGGTGGAGCAGGACCTGGCCCGGCTGGACGCGGTGCTCCGCTCCTCCGCCCCACCGCTGGCGAAGCTGCGGCGGATGCTCCGGCTCTACGCGCCGACCGGCCGCTCCACCTCCTGGTCCATGTGGATCGACGGCTGGTCCGAGTCGCTGCGGACGCCGGAGCTGGAGAAGCTCTCCCGCCGGCTGGACCTGCGGTGGCGTCAGGACCTGGCGTCGGTGATCAGCGACGGGGTCGCTGACGGCACCTTCGACTGTCCCGACCCGGCCGGCGCCGCCTGGCGGATCAGCGCGGTGATGGACGGCCTGGCGGTGCAGCTCGCGGTGCACGAGCGGGTGATCACCCGCCGGCAGATCGCCGAGTGGATCCGCCTGGTCGCCGCCCGCGAGCTGGGCCTGGAACCCAGCCAGCTCGACTGAGTCGCCCAGACCCCGAGTTCGCGTCCGCGTCACACCGGAACGCGGACGCGAACTCCCCGGTCACCCCTGGGAGCGCGGGGCGGGCGCGGGGGGTTCCGGGAACGCGGGGCGGGCCGAGGGCCGGGAGAGACGGGCGCGGGCCGGCGGGTGGACGTTGGCCGCGGAGAGGTCGCCGTCGTAGTGGGCCAGCACGCGGTGGTCCATGATCCGGCGCCAGACCGGGGGCACCAGCGCGGCGACCACCATGGTGGCGTAGCCGGCGGGCAGCTGCGGCGAGGCGTCGAAGCTGCGCAGCGTCTGGTAGCGGCGCAGCGGGTTGGCGTGGTGGTCGCTGTGCCGCTGGAGCTGGAACAGGAAGACGTTGGTGACCGTCCGGTCGCTGTTCCAGCTGTGCCGGGGATCCACCTTCTCGTAGCGGCCCGCGGCGGTGCGCTGCCGGGCCAGCCCGTAGTGCTCCAGGTAGTTGACCACCTCCAGCAGGGAGAAGCCGACCACCGCCTGGAGGACGAGGAACACCAGCACGCCGGGGCCGAACGCCACCGCCAGCACGGCGTAGAGCAGCACGGTCATGGCCCAGGCGTTGAGCACGTCGTTGCGCCACGTCCACGGGTTGCGGCCACGCAGGCGGAACCGCCCGGTCTCCAGCCGCCAGGCCGAGCGCAGGCTGCCCCAGACCGTACGCGGCCAGAACGCCCAGAAGGTCTCACCCAGCCGTGAGCTGGCCGGGTCCTCGGGGGTGGCGACCCGGGTGTGGTGGCCGCGGTTGTGCTCGACGTAGAAGTGCCCGTACCCGGCCGGCGCCAGGGCGATCTTGGACAGCCAGCGTTCCGCCCGCTCCCGCTTGTGCCCCAGCTCGTGCGCGGTGTTGATGGCGATGCCGTCCACCACCCCGACGGTGGCGACCAGGCCGGCGGCCGCCCACCAGGAGAGCCCGCCGCCGGCCCACACGGCGCAGCACAGCACCAGGGCGGCGTACTGGGCGGGCAGGTAGAGGTAGGTGAGCCAGCGGTAGTAGCCGTCCGCCTGCAACGCCGGCACCGCCTCGTCCGGCGGGTTCTCCCGGTCGTCGCCGATCAGCAGGTCGATCACGGGGATGAGGCCGAAGACCACGGCGGGGGTGAGCCACCAGGCCCACCCCGCGTCCGTGGCGTGCCAGACCGACCAGGCCACGAACGGCAGCACGGGGACGAGCAGGGCGAGCGGCCAGAGCGGCTTGCGGGTGTCCCGCCACGGAACGGTGTCGGTGCGCATCAACGGACTCCGATCGGTCGACTCCTGAACCGACTGTGGCAGCCGTCACGCATTTTTACAAGAGCGAGTTTTTTGTAAAGCGGATCACCCCTAGCGACCCCTACCTTCAGTGACGGTTAACTATGCGTACGGTTATCGTCGGACCATCCCGGAGAGCGCTCCCGGCCCCACCCCACGGCCGGCCCTTCCCGCACGCCCGCGCCGGCGGCCCGCAACGTACCCGCCGCGCCCGTGGCCCCGGCGGCGCACGCCCGCCGCGGTCCGACGAACGGAGACCGAACGCATGTCGCTGCAGACCACCGGCACCCCCGAGCTGAGCGTGGTGATGCCGACCTTCCAGGACCCGCACTGCCTGGAGCTGACCCTGCGGGCGCTGGCCCGCCAGACCCTTCCGCCGGACCGCTTCGAGGTCGTCGTGGTGCGCGACGGCGGATCCCCCGACGGCTACCCGGAGGCGCTGGCCGCCGGCGCGGGCCTGCGCCTGCGGCTGGTGGAACTCGCCGAGCGGCGCGGCCGCGCGGGCGTGCGCAACGAGGGCGTCCGGCACGCCGCCGCGCCGCTGCTCGTCTTCCTCGACGCCGACTCCTGGTCCCTGCCCGACCTGCTGGAACGGCACCTGGCCCACCACCGGGAGCCGGGCCACCCGGAGGTGCTGATCGGGCGCCGGGACGACATCGGGCTGGCGCACCTGCCCGCCGTGCTGCGCGACGACCCGGCCGCGATCCCCCGCCTCTCCCCGCACGGCGGTGACATGCGGTTCCCTCCCGACGGCGTGCCGGACCAGCGGCGGGACTGGCTGGAGGTGGGCTGGACCGTCGCGTACACCCACAACATCTCGCTGAGCCGGGAGCTGTTCGACCGGGTCGGCGGCTTCCGCGAGGAGTTCGCGCTGAGCTACGGCATGGAGGACATCGAGCTGTTCTACCGGGTGGACCGGGCCGGGGTGAGCTTCGGGTACGACGACGACGCCCGCGTCGTCCACCTGCCGCACCACCGCAACATGGGTCGCAACTGGGCCGAGATGATGGCGAACACGCGCTCGATCACCGCGCTCTACCCGTGCCTGGAGTGGGAGTTCCTCAGCGTCATCGTCGGCCCCGAGGCGGTCAAGCGGATCCTGCTCTTCCGCTCGCTGGTACGCGACTGCGTCGAACAGTCGACCTGCGCGATCGGACCCGCCGTGGCCCGGCTCGCCGACCGGCTCCCCGGCCCCCGGGTGCTCTGGGTGGGCACCGGGTCCGCCGACGCCGGACTGAGCGCGTCCGCGATGACCTTCGACTACGCCGCGCCGGTCGGCCCGACCAACTTCCACCTGATCGGCCTCGCGCCGCCGCTCGCGCCGGGCAGCCTCGACGCGGTGGTCAGCGTGGACTTCTGGCGCTACCTGCTCTGGCCGGAGCTGTGCCAGTTCGTCAACTCGTCGCTGCTGCTGGCCGGCGAGGTGCACCTGGTCGCCACCGACGCGAGCGCGCCGCAGATGTGCGCCACCGACGCGGACACCCTGGCGTACCTCGGTCGGTCGCTGGCCGCCGAGTTCGCCGTCGAGCGGCAGGAGGTCGCGGGGCTGGGCACGGTGCTGTCGCTGCGGCCGGCGGCGACCGTCGGCGCGCCCGCGTACGCCGGGGCGGCGGCGTCCGGCTGAGGCCGGTCAGCGCCAGCGTCGTCGGGTCCGCCGCCGCTCGAACGACGGCGGCAGGTCCTCCTCCACCCCGTCGGCGGTACGCAGCAGGCGGCGCATCCGCAGCAGGAGTCCGGCCCCGAGGAAGAGCAACAGGCCACCGAGCAGGAAGGCGGCCTGCACCACGCCGAACCCTCCGGTGGCGGCGACCGGACGGCCGGCCGCGCCCGGCGGTGGCGGCTCGACCACCGCCGCGTCGGTCGGCTCCTCCGTCACCGGCTCCTCGGTGGCCGGCTCCTCGCTGGGCGGGTCGGTCGGCTCGGCGCTCGTCGGGGTCGGCTCCGGCGTCGGCTCGGCCGCCTCGCCCACCACCTGGCGCGAGGCGGTCCGCCGGGCCAGCAGCCGCGCCTGCGGGTCGTACACCTCCGCGGCGAAGCTGACCCGGCCGCGCCCGACGTCCTCGGCGAAGGCCACCCGGTAGCGGGCGGTCACCGTACGCCCCGGACAGAGCACCCCCGGATCCAGCTCCCGGTCGGTCAGCCGGGCGGTGTCACCGTCGGCACGGATCTCCAGCGGGAACGAGCCGGTCTCCTCGACCCGGTCCACCTTCACCTGGTCCAGCCGCAGGCCGTCCACCCGCAACAGCATCGACCAGCGCACCTTGACGCACTCCGAGCGGGCGCCCCGGTCGGACCGGGACACCACCGCGGAGAGCGTCTCCACCCGGTCGCCGGCGGTGAACTCGTCGGGCAGGCCGCTCAACTCCGTGGAGAACGCGGCCGCCGCCCGTGCCGGCGCCGCCCCGCCGTAGCCGGCTCCCGCCAGACAGGTCAGCACCAGCCCGATCCGCAGCGCGTGCCGCCACCCGCTCACCACGCCTCCCTCACCTCGGTCGTATCCACCCGCAACGCTAGGAGCGGGCCCGGCCGGCCGGTAGACGGGCGTGTTCGCACCGGTCGTCAACATCGAGGGTCCCTTTCACCGAGGGTGGTGAACCGGTCACCGTCGACCGGCGACACGCCCGGGATCGGCGCGTCGACCGCGGTGGGACACAATCGGTCGGTGTCCGAACTGTCCGCCGCGTTCGTCCGGCTGCACGCCCGCCTGGCCCCGGTCGCCTTCGTCCCCGAGGTGCGGTTGCACCAGGCCGACGAGCCGATCGGCCTCTGGGAGCTGACCGAGGGCGAGTTCCGCAGCGCCCAGCCGCCGCCGTTCTGGGCCTTCGCCTGGGCCGGCGGCCAGGGCCTGGCCCGCTACGTGACCGACCACCCCGAACTGGTCACCGGCCGCCGGGTCCTCGACCTGGCGTCCGGCTCCGGCCTGGTCGCCATCGCCGCCGCCCGGGCCGGCGCGGCCGCCGTCCGGGCGGTCGAGGTGGACGAGCGGGCCGTCGCGGCGGTCGCGCTCAACGCCGAGGCCAACGGGGTACGCGTCGACGCCGAACTCGGCGACATCCTCGACTCCGACGCCGGCGACGCCGAGGTGGTGCTGGCCGGGGACGTCTTCTACAGCGAGGCGATGGCCCGCCGGATGCTGCGCTTCCTGCTCCGGGCCGCCCGGGCCGGAGCGCGGGTGCTGGTGGGCGACCCGGGCCGGGCGTTCCTGCCCCGCGAGCGTTTCCACGAACTGGCCGCGTACGACGTGCCGGTGTCCGAGGCGCTGGAGAGCGTGCGGGTGAAGCGCACCACCGTCTGGGAGCTGGACCCGAAGCCGCCGGGAGCGCGCCGGTAGCGTCGGCGCGTGCTGTTCCGGGGCTGGGGGAGGTCCGTCGACGGACCGTGGCCGGACCTGGCCACGGTGGTCGACCACGTCGGCGTGCCGCACCTGGTGGTGACCCGGCACGCGCTGGTGCGCCGGGTGCTCGCCGACCCGGTGACGTTCCGGCCGGACAACGCGCTCGACGCGGTGACCCCGATCCCGGTGGCCGCGCTGCGGGTGCTCGCCGGGCACCGGTTCCGGTTGCCGCCGACGCTGGCGAACAACGGCGGCGCCAGCCATCCGGAGATCCGGGGCATCGTCGCCGACGCGCTGCACCCGCACCGGGTGGCCGCCCAACGTCAGTGGCTGACCGCGCTGGTCCGCGAGCGGGTGGCCGGGCTGACGGCCGCACTCGACGCCGGCCGGCCGGTCGACCTGTACGCCGACCTCGCCGCCGACCTGCCGCTGCTGGTGCTGGCCCGGCTGGTCGAGCTGCCGGACGCGCCGGTCGGCGCGGTCAAGGACTTCGCCCGGGCCGCGCTGGAGCTGTTCTGGGCGCCGCTGGACGCCTCCCGACAGCTCGCGCTGGCCGCCGAGGTGGGCCGGTTCCACACCGTGCTGCGCGGGTTCGCCGCCACCGGGGGCGGGCTCGCCGCGCGCCTGCGTACCGCCGGGCACTCCCCCGACGTGGTGGTCGGCGCGCTGTTCTTCCTGCTCGTCGCCGGCCAGGAGACCACCTCGCAGTTCCTCACCCTGCTGCTGCACCGGCTCGCCGGCGAACCGGCGGTACGGGCCGGGCTGCGCGCCGGCGAGATCGGCGTGGACGACGTGGTCGAGGAGGGGCTGCGGCTGGAGCCACCGATCGTCACCTGGCGGCGGGTGGCCGCCGTCGACACCTCGCTGGGCGAGACGCCGGTGCCGGCGGGCACCAGCGTGGTGGCCTGGCTGGCCCGCGCCGGCCGGGACCCGGCAGTGGTCGCCGCGCCCGGCGAGTTCCGCCCGGGGCAGCCCGGTTCCCGCCGACACCTGGCGTTCGGCGCCGGCCCGCACCGCTGCGTCGGCGCCCAACTGGCCCGGATGGAGGCCGCCGTGGTGGTCGCCGAGGCCACGCCGCTGCTCGACGGTGTGACAGTGGTCCGTCCACCGTGGTGCCCGGACAACCTCACCTTCCGGATGCCGGACGCGTTCGTGGTCCGCCGCGCCTGACCCTGCGGCGTTCCGCGCCTGACCCTGCAGCGTTCCGCGCCTGACCCCGCGGCGTTAAGAGGGGGCCCTTCCTCTACCGGAGGCGTTAAAAGGGGGCCCTTCCTTACAAAAGTCAGGGGGCGCCCCCGTCCTTCGACAGCGGCGCCGCTCCGCCGCCGCCGCATAGCGTCCCCGCATGATCACACTTCGTGGGTTGACGAAACGGTTCGGCGGGGTGACCGCCGTCGACGGCCTGACCGTCGAAATCCGCCCCGGCCAGGTCACCGGGTTCCTCGGCCCGAACGGCGCCGGCAAGTCCACCACCATGCGGATGGTGCTCGGCCTGGACCGGCCCACCGCCGGGACGGCGCTGGTGAACGGCCGGGACTACCGCACCCTGCGGCACCCGCTGTACGAGGTCGGCGCGCTGCTCGACGCCACCGGCGTGCACCCGGCCCGGTCCGGCGCGGCGCACCTGCGGGCGATGGCGCGCAGCAACGGCGTACCGGCCCGGCGGGTGGCCGAGGTGCTCGACCTGGTCGGCCTGGACGACCGCGCCGCCGGCAAGCCGGGCCGGGCGCTGTCGCTGGGCATGGGGCAGCGGCTCGGGATCGCCGGCGCGTTGCTCGGCGACCCGCCGGTGCTGCTGCTCGACGAGCCGGTCAACGGGCTCGACCCGGACGGCGTGCGCTGGATCCGCGGGTTCACCCGGCGCCTCGCCGACGAGGGGCGCACCGTGCTGATCTCCAGCCACCTGATGAGCGAGATGCAGCAGACCGCCGACCGGGTGGTGGTGCTCGGCCGGGGTCGGCTGGTCGCGGACGCGCCGCTGGCCGAGCTGATCGCCGCGCGACCCGCCGCCGCGGTCCGGGTACGCGGGCCCGAGCCGGCCGCGCTCGCCGCGCTGGGCGAGCGGCTGACCGCCGAGGGCGCCACGGTCACCACCGACGGGGACACGCTGACCGTGGCCGGCAGCACCGCCGGCCGGGTCGGCGACCTCGCGTACGAGCGGGGGGTGCGGCTGCACGAGCTGACCCCGATCGCGCCCTCCCTGGAGGAGGCGTTCCTGGAGCTGACCGCCGACAGCGTGGAGTACGCCGCCGGCCCGACCGGAGGCGGAACCCGATGACCACGCTGCCCACGCTCGACCCGACCCGCCCGGCGTCCCGACCGGCCCCGGCCGGCCACCCGCTCGCCGGCGCGGTGGCCGCCGAGTGGACGAAGCTCTGGTCGGTCCGCTCCACCTGGTGGACCCTGCTGGCGGCGGCGCTGACCATGGCGGCCACCAGCGCCCAGCTCGCCATCTACGCGGTCAACGCCAACACCGACGACGACCCGACGGTGAACCCGGGGGTGCTCGACGTCGGCGAGGTGGTGGCCGGCTCGCTGGAGCTGACCCAGTACGTCGTGCTGGCCCTGGGCCTGTTCGCGATCACCAGCGAGTTCGCCACCGGCACCATTCGCACCACGCTGCGCTGCACCCCGTCCCGGGGCCGGGTGCTCGCGGCCAAGGCGCTCGTGGTCGGCGCGGTGACGTTCGGCGTCGGGCTGCTGCTCGGCGTCCTCGGCGCGGTGGTGGCCCGGCCGGTGCTGGGCGAGTGGGGCCGGGCCCCGCTCGGCGGCACCGTGGCGGACGTGTTCGCCTGCGCCGCGTACCTGGCGTTGCTGGGTGTGCTGGCGCTCGGGCTGGCCGCGGCGCTGCGCGGCGCGGTGCTGACCCTGACCGTGCTGTTCGCCGCGCTGATGATCGTGCCGCTGTCGTTGCAGGAGCCGGAGATCACCGTGCTCACCCGGATCGCCGACGCGTTCCCCGGCGTCGCGGGCAACCACTTCCTGGCCGGGGACACCGAGCCCTACCCGGCGGCCGTGGGGCTGCTGCTGCTCGCCGGCTGGGCCGCCGCCGCGCTGGCGCTGGGCCGGTGGGCGCTGGCCCGACGCGACGCCTGAGCGGGGCGGGGCTGGTCAGCCGGACGGCGGGACCAGCCCCGCCTCGTACGCGAGGATCGCCGCCTGCACCCGGTTGCGCACGTCCAGCCGGGTGAAGACGCTGGTCAGGTAGCTCTTCACGGTGCCCTCGACCAGGTGCAGCCGCCGGGCGATCTCGGCGTTGGACAGGCCCGCCCCGACCAGCGCGAGCACCTCCCGTTCCCGGTCGGTCAGCCCTGCCAGCCGGTCCCGCGCGTACGGGGCGCGGGCGAGCCGGCCGCCGCTGAGCTCGATCACCCGGCGGGCCACCCGCGGCGACAGGTACGCCCCGCCGTCGGCGACCGCCCGGACGCCGGCCAGCAGCTCCCTCGGGTCGCCGGACTTGAGCAGGAACCCGGCGGCGCCGTGGCCGAGCGCCCGGGCGATCAGGTCGTCGTCGCCGAACGTGGTGAGCATGACCGCGGCGGTCTCCGGCACCAGCCGGCGGATCTGCGCCGCCGCGCTCAGCCCGTCGCAGCGCGGCATCCGGACGTCCAGCAGCGCCACCCGGGGGCGGTGCGCGCGGACCAGCTCGACCGCGGCGTGGCCATCGCCCGCCTCGCCGACCACCTCGATGCCCGGATCAGCGGCCAGGATCGCCCGGACCCCGGCCCGGACCATCGCCTCGTCGTCGGCGAGCACCACCCGCAGCGGGCGCCCGTGGTCGTCGCTCATTCCTCGATCCGCTCCTTGCTGGTCAGCCGCCCGTCGGTGAAGCAGAGTCGCCAGGTCGCCTCGGCGAACGGGAAGTTCCCGTCGGTGTAGAACTCGCAGCCCGGGGCGGCGCCGGTCGCCGGCGGGTCGGCCTGCCGGCGGGGCAGCCCGAGCGTGTCGCGCTGCTCGCCCAGCCGCAGCCGGTCGTAGCCGGACCGGTCCAGCACCGCGCCGGCCGTGGCCATCGGGTAGTAGACCAGCGCGAGCGCCAGGGCCAGCCCGGCCGGCACGCCGATCGCGACGAGCAGGCTGCGCCGCAGCCGCCGGCGCGCCTCCCGCAGCCGCGACGCCGCGTCGCCGGGCCGGTCGTGCCGGTGCGGCCCGTCGACCGCCGCGCCGCCGACGTCGCCCTCCCGCCGGCCGTCGTCGAGCCGGGCGGCGGTGGGCACCGGGCCTCCGGTCGGCGTGGCATCGGTGACCGGGTGGGCGGTGGGCGGGGCGGCCGAGGTCAGCGGGAGACGGGCGGTGACCGCCCACCCGCCGTCGCGGGAACCGGCGTCCAGGAGGCCACCGGCGAGGCGGACCCGCTCGCGCAGCGCCAGCAGCCCGGAGCCGTGCGACGCCGGTCCGGGCAGCGCGGCGGCCGGCGGCGGCGGGTTGACCACCACGACGGTCACCGTGTCGACGCCCCGGTCCACCGTCACCGTGACCGGGGCGCCCGGGGCGTAGCGGGCGGCGTTCGTCAGCGCCTCCCGGACCACCCGGTGCACGGCGTGCGCCACCAGCGGCGGCAGGTCGGCGTCGGCGGGCCCGGCGCGCAGGTCGACGGTCATGCCGGCGTCCCGGGCGCCGTCGACCAGGTCGGTGACGGTCTCCCCCGGCGGACGCAGCGGGCCGGGCCGGTCCTCCCGCAGCAGCCCGATCACCTCGTGCAGCCGCTCGGTGGCGGCGGCGACGCTGGCCCGCAGCTCCCCCGCCGCCGCCCGGTGGGCGCCGGGCAGGTCCGGCGCCAGCTCCAACGCGCCGGCCCGCAGCGCGATGAGGCTCAGGTCGTGCCCGAGCGAGTCGTGCATGTCCTGGGCGATCCGGGCCCGCTCGCGCAGGCGTACCCGCTCCACCGCGGCCCGCCGCTCGTCCTCGGCGTGCCGCCGCCCGGCATCGGCGAGCGCCCGGTGCTGCCGTCGCAGCCGACCCAGCAGCCAGGGGAACACGCCGGCGAAGAGCAGCACCGAGGCGAGCTGGAACCAGACCGCCGGCTCGGTGCCGAGCAGCCCGAGGTTGAGCCCGGTGCCGGTGACCGCGATGGCGGCGAACACGACCGCCGCCGGGGCCGCCCGGGCGCTGCGCCGCCCGGCCAGGTAGCCGAAGACCGGGATGGCGAACACCACGTTGCCGTCGACCAGCGAACCGGCCACCACCGCCAGCACCGCCACGAGCGGCCACCGGCGAGCCACCACGACCGAGCCGGCGAGCAGCGCAAGCACGACGGCCAACAGCGGCACGTCGTACGGCTGCCATGGCGGGCTGAGCCGGGCCGACGTCGCCGGCGCGGCGAGAACGGCCCAGAGCAGCAGGTCACCGGCCCGGCGTCGGGCCGCGGGCGACAGCGGGCGCGGTTCCACGGCGGTCACGCTACCCACCGCTGGGAGGCCCGGACACCGACGAAGGTCAGGTCTCCTCGGCCCACGCCCGCCAGTCGTCGAGCACGCCGTAGAGGGCGGGGGTGAGCCAGCCGGGGGCGGACCGGCGGAACACGCCGGGGTCCATGCCGCCGGCGCCGGCCGGGACCGCGCCGAGCAGGTTCGGCACCAGCTCGGACAGGTTGAGCCAGTGCACCAGCTCCGGCTCCGCCGGCCAGGCGCCGATCACCACGCCGGCCGGGACGGCCCGCCGCTCCAGCGCCTCCAGCGTCAACGCGGTGTGGTTGAGCGTGCCCAGGCCGGCCCGGGTCACCACCACCGCCGGCGCGCCGAGCGACACGGCCAGGTCGGCCACCGTCCAGGGCTCGCCGGACGGGCGCAACCCCATCGGTACGAGCAGCCCGCCGGCGCCCTCGACCAGCACCAGGTCGTGCTTGTCGGCCTCCTCGCGGATCGCGTCGACGGCGGTGTAGAGCTCCAGCGGCGGCAGCTCGGCGACCCGGGCGGCGGCGAGCGGGGCGAGCGGGTCCGGGTAGCTGGCCAGCGTCCGGCCGGTGAGCGGGGCGGCGAGCCGGGTCACCGAGTCGACGTCGCCGGGCTCACCGGTGGCCGTACCGGTCTGGCCGGGCTTGACCACCGCGACCCGCAGGCCGGCGGCCTGCGCGGCGGCGGCGACGGCCGCGGTCACCACGGTCTTGCCGATCTCTGTGTCCGTGCCGGTCACCAGCACCGGTCCGGTCCAGCCGTCGCTCATGAGACCTCCCGCGCACACGCCACGATCACGTCCAGGGCCCGGGCGAAGTCGGCCCGGTCCACCCCGGCGCCGATGGTCAGCCGCAGCCGGGACCGGCTGTCCGGCGTGGACGGGGGTCGGAAGCAGCCGACCGCCACACCCCGGTCGCGGCAGGCGGCGGCCCAGGCGGTGGCCGCCTCCGGGCCGGGCGCGGTCACCGACACCACTGCCGCGTCCGGCGCGGAGACCGACAGGCCCGCCTCGCCCAGCACCCGCACCGCGAGCGCGGCCCGGTCGGCCAGCTCGGCGCGGAGCGCGTCCCCGGCCCGGGCCAGCCGCACCGCGGCGCGTACCCCGGCCGCCACCGCCGGCGGCAACGCGGTGTCGAAGATGAACGTGCGCCCGGTCTCCACCAGGTGCCGGACGAACTCGGCCGGCCCGGCGACCACGCCGCCCGCCCCGCCGAGCGCCTTGGACAGCGTCGCCGTGACCACCACGTCCGGCGCGCCGGCCAGCCCGGCGGCGGCCACCCCGCCGGCCCCGGCCGGACCGGTGACGCCGAGCGCGTGCGCGTCGTCGACCAGCAGCAGCGCGCCGTGCCGGCGGGCCACCGCGTGCAGCCGCGCGAGCGGGGCCAGGTCGCCGTCGACCGAGAAGACCGACTCGGTCACCACCACCGCCGGTCGGCCCGGCGCGGCGGCCAGCGCCGCCTCCACCGCCGCCACGTCCGCGTGCGGCGTCACCACCGTCTCCGCGCCGGAGATGCGGCAGCCGTCGATCAGCGAGGCGTGGTTGTGGGCGTCGGAGACGAGCAGCGTACGCGGCTGCGTCAGGCCCCGGACCGCGGCGAGGTTGGCCAGGTAGCCGGAGGAGAACACCAGCGCCCGGTCGACGCCGAGCCAGCCGGCCAGGTCGTCCTCCAGCGCGTGGTGCAGGTCGGTGGAGCCGCGCACCAGGCGCGACCCGGTGGCGCCCAGCCCGTACCCGGAGAGGGCCCGCGCGGCGGCGGCGGTGACCTGCGGGTGGGTGGCCAGGCCGAGGTAGTCGTTGCCGGCCAGGTCGACCACGGCGTCGTCGGCGGCCCGCGGGCGCAGCGTGCGGGTCAGACCGGCCCGGGCCCGCAGCTCGGCCCGGCGGTCCAGGGCCGCCAGCCAGTCCGCCACCTGCCGTCCCCTCCCGCCGACTCCCCGCCCCGCCGGGCGCTTCCGCGGGGCGAAGTTACCACCCGGGCGGACCGCCCCGGCGTGGCGCGGTCCCGGCTCGCCAGCGGTTTCCCGGTGTCTCGGCGGCCTGTTAGGTTACGAGCCATGCCAGAGATCCTCGACCAGGCCCGGACCCGGGTGCTGGAGAACGGCGTCGGCCTCGACGAGGCCGGCATCCTCGCCGTGCTGAACCTGCCCGACGAGCACCTGCCCGCCGCCCTCCAGCTCGCCCACGAGGTCCGGATGCGGTGGTGCGGCCCGGAGGTCGAGGTCGAGGGCATCGTCTCGCTCAAGACCGGCGGCTGCCCGGAGGACTGCCACTTCTGCTCCCAGTCCGGCCTGTTCACCTCGCCGGTGCGCTCGGTCTGGCTGGACATCCCGGCGCTGGTCGAGGCCGCGAAGCAGACCGCGGCGACCGGGGCGACCGAGTTCTGCATCGTGGCCGCCGTGCGCGGCCCGGACGCCCGGCTGATGACGCAGATGCGCGAGGGCGTGGCCGCCATCCGCGCCGCCGTCGACATCCAGGTCGCCGCCTCGCTCGGCATGCTCACCCAGGAGCAGGTCGACGAGCTGGTCGAGATGGGCGTGCACCGCTACAACCACAACCTGGAGACCTGCCGCTCCTACTTCCCCAACGTGGTCACCACGCACTCCTGGGAGGAGCGCTGGGAGACGCTGCGGATGGTCCGCGAGTCCGGCATGGAGGTCTGCTGCGGCGGCATCCTCGGGCTCGGCGAGACGGTCGAGCAGCGTGCCGAGTTCGCCGCCCAGCTCGCCGAGCTGGACCCGCACGAGGTGCCGCTGAACTTCCTCAACCCGCGTCCGGGCACGCCGCTGGGTGACCGCCCGACGGTCGAGGGCAAGGACGCGCTGCGGGCCATCGCCGCGTTCCGGCTGGCCATGCCGCGCACCATCCTGCGCTACGCGGGCGGCCGCGAGCTGACCCTCGGTGACCTCGGCACCCGCGAGGGTCTGCTCGGCGGCATCAACGCGGTCATCGTCGGCAACTACCTGACCACGCTGGGTCGGCCGGCGACCGACGACCTGAAGCTGCTGGAAGACCTGAAGATGCCGGTGAAGGCGCTCTCGGCGACCCTGTGAGGCAGCGGTGACCGAACCCTCCCCCGCCACGGCCCTCCCCGCCGCGCTCTGGTGCGACAGGTGCGGCGAGTCGGTCGCGGCCGGCCCGCACCCGGCGTGCGCGGCGGCCCGGGCGCTGGAGCCGCCGCGCTGGTGCGCGTCCTGCCGGCGGCGGATGAAGGTGCAGGTCGTGCCGACCGGCTGGTCGGCGGTCTGCGTCGAGCACGGCGAGCGGCGGGGCTGAGGCGTGCTGCGGGGACGGGCGGTGACGCTGCGACCGGCGACGGACGAGGACGTGCCCGCGCTGGCCGCGATCCGGGCCACCCCGGAGGTGCGCCGCTGGTGGCGCGGCGGGGACGACCTGGTCGAGGCGGTCCGCGCCGACCTGGCCGACGAGGCGCTGACCGTCTACGCGATCGAGCACTCCGGCCGGCTGGTCGGCGCGATCCAGTGGTACGCCGAGACCGACCCGGACTACCGCCACGCCAGCCTGGACATCTTCCTCGACCCGGCGGCACGCGGCGCCGGGCTGGGCGGGGACGCCGTGCGCACGCTGGCCCGGCACCTGGTCGACGAGTACGGCCACCACCGGTTCACCATCGACCCGGCGGCGGCGAACACGGCGGCGATCCGCGCGTACGCGAAGGTGGGGTTCCGCCCGGTGGGCATCATGCGCCGCTACGAGCGCGGGGCGGACGGGCGTTGGCACGACGCGCTGCTGATGGACCTGCTCGCCGAGGACCTGCCCGGCTGAGTCAGCGGGTGGCGATCCAGTACCGGCGCAGCCGGCCCAGTTCGGTGTCGCGGACGTCCTCCAGCACCCCGCCGTGCCGCTCGATGGTCCGCGCCGAGGCGGTGTTCTCCACGTCGCAGGTGACCAGCACCGGGTCGATGCCGCGCCGGGCCGCCTCGGCGAGCGCGGCGCCGAGCGCGAAGGTGGCCAGCCCGCGCCGCCGGGCCGAGGGGCGCACCCCGTAGCCGATGTGGCCGCCGGCCCCGCGCAGGAAGTCGTTGAGGCGCAGCCGCAGCGAGATCGCCCCGAGCACCTCGTCCTCCTCGACGATCCACCAGTAGAGCGCCGGCACCATGCCCTCTGGCAGTCGGGACTCGTCCTCCCCGGCGCGCAGCCCGTCCACCCATGCGGCGAAGCCGGCCGGGGTGTCGACGTCGTCGGTGGGGCGCAACCCCGCGCCGTCCTGGTGCACGCCACGCCCCCACTCGTCCCGGGCGGCCAGCCAGGACCGGTGCAGGCGGATGGTCGGGGTGATCAGCTCGGGCATGCCGGGAGGCTACCGGGGTGGCCGGTCGGCGATCGCCCCGAATTCGGCCGTCCGGCCGGGACGTCACCCGTCGGACAGCGTGCCCGGCACCGCACGGGTGCCGGGCACGCTGTCCTCGGACGGTGTGGCACCTAGCGCTGGAGGGTCAGCACCGCCGGCCGCCACGGCAGCAGGTTGTAGTCGCCGCCCGCACTCGGGTTCTTGCCCTGGTACAGCAACTGCAGGTTGCAGGCGTCGACGGTCTTGGTCTGGTCGGGGTTGGTGCGGACCAGGTCACCGTGGCTGATGTCGTTGGTCCACGTCGCGCCGCTGTTGGCCTTGCCGGCGAAGGGGTTGCTCTCGCTGGCCGCCTGCGGGGTCCACGTGCCGCTCAGGCTGCTGGACGTGAACGACCGGAAGTAGCGTCCCTGGCTCCCGATCGCCTCGACGATCATGAGGTACTGGTTCTGGCCCGCCACCTTGTAGACCTCGACGCCCTCGAACAGGTTGTTGGTCGAGTCGGTCATGATCGTCGTGTAGCTCGAACCGAAGCTGCCCGGGAAGTTCCCGAGCGGCATGCTCGACCGGTAGATCTTGCCGTTGTCCCCGGCGAAGAACAGGTACATGTTCTGGTCGTCGCCGATGAGCGTCTGGTCGATCACGCCGTACGGGGCGTCGGGGAGGGTGGCGGTGGAGAGCGTCTGCGCCGAGGACCAGCCGTTGGCGTTGGTCGGGTCGCTCGACGTCTTGTAGCTGAACGAGGTCGGTCCCCACTGGTACGCCAGCACCCAGATGTTCTTCGGCGCGAAGTAGAGCAGCGTGGGCGCCACCGTGCCCTGGCTCATTCCGGTCTGGCTGGCCGAGGCCATGTCGGACCAGTTCGTGAACAGGCTGAAGTTCATCGAGCCGTACTGGCCGCTGCTGTTGACGTTCGACCCGTAGACCAGGTGCTTGCCGTTGTAGACCACGTTGGTGAAGTCCTTGAGCGAGACCCAGCCGTTCTGCGGGTTGGTCAGCGCGCCGGTCGACGACCACCGGTAGGTCGACGGGAGCGCGCAGCCGCCCGGCGGGGGCGAGGACGGCGGCGGGGAGGACGGCGGCGGCGTGGTGCCGCCGAAGTCGGTCCGCCACTGCTGGTTGGATTGCCCGTGGCAGTCGTAGAGCTGGATCTGCTGGCCGTTGCCGGTGCCCCAGACGTCCAGGCACCGGCCGGACTGCACCCCGCTGATGGTGCCGTTGGCGTTGACGTTCCACTGCTGGTTCGACTGGCCGTTGCAGTCCCAGATGATGATTCCGGTGCCGTTCCCGGTGGCCGCGCCGTTCGCGTCGAGGCACTTGCTGCCGTAGACCATCAGCTGCTTGCTGGAGGTGTACGTCCACTGCTGGTTGGACTGACCGTTGCAGTCCCAGAGCTGGACGCGGGTGCCGTTGGTCTGGGTGGCGTTGGGCACGTCGACGCACCGGCCCGACTGCGCTCCGACGATCCGGCCGGCGCCACCGCTCGGCGGCGGCCCGGTGGTCGGCGTCGTGGTCGGTCCGGAGGTCGGTGCGGCGGCGTTGAGGGCGTTGAGGACCGAGGTGTACGCGGCCTTCTTGTTGCCTCCGCCGTCGAACAGCAGCGGGTTCTCGCCCGAGCGCCAGGAGTCGCTGTCGCGCACGCCCCACACCGTGATGCCGATGCAACGCGGCACGTTCAGGCACGCCTGGGTCAACCCGGCGTACTGCGAGGTGGAGGCGTTGGTGACGTCGACCTCGGTCAACGCCACGTCCACACCGAGCGCGGCGAAGCTCGACAGCGTGGTCTGGAAGTTGCCCGGCAGGGAACTACCGCCGGTGAAGTGGGTCTGCAACCCCACACAGTCGATCGGCACACCACGGGACTTGAAGTCCTGGACCATCCGGTAGACACCCTGCGTCTTGCCGTACGACCAGTTCTCGATGTTGTAGTCGTTGTAACACAGCTTCACCGACGGATCCGCCGCCCGCGCCGTACGGAACGCCACCTCGATCCAGTCGTTGCCCGTGCCCTGCAGATTCGAGTTCCGACGACTGCCGTCCTCGTTGAACGCCTCGTTGACCACGTCCCACGCGGCCAACTTGCCCCGGTAGTGACCCATCACCCCGTTGATGTGGTCGATCATCGCCTGACGCAGGTTGCCACCGCTCAGACTCTGCATCCACCCCGGCTGCTGCGCATGCCACGCCAGCGTGTGACCCCGCACCTTCAGACCACGCTGCGTCGCCCAGTTGTAGATCTGATCCCCGGAGCTGAAATTGAACTGACCCCGCTGCGGCTGCGTCGCGTCCGGCTTCATCTCGTTCTCAGCCGTGATCATGTTGAACTCACGACCCGCGATCGTGCTGTACGTCGAATCGTTCAACCGACTCGCCGCGATCGCCGTGCCGAAGTAGCGACCCGACTGCGCCGCCGCCGCACCCAGCGTGCTCGCCGCGGCGTTCGCCGACGGCATGACGACCGCGACCGCGGCGGTTGTCACGACGCCGACCACGCCGGCGAGCAGCGCTCTGACGGCGGGCGACCGCCGCCGCCTGTTCCCGCCACGGGGAACGAATGGGCTGATTGCCACCTTGGCCTCCTCACTGGCCCGCACCCGGGCCGTCGGAGTGCCTACGACCGGACGCCCTGGTTAAAGATCGATTAACATCGATGCTTACATCGGGTCCCGGTCCAGGACAACAGGTTTCGGAAAAGTTTCGGAAAGGTGTGCGCCGGGCCCCCGGTCCCGCGCCGCAGGACAGGCGGCGTGGCGTGGTCGGCCACCCGGAGTACGGTGAACCGACCACGCTCGCCGGGCCGGCGCTCAGGAGACGGCGCAGGCCGTCCCGTTGAGGGTGAAGGCCGACGGCCTCGGGTTGGTGCCGGTGTGGGTGCCGTTGAAGCCGAAGCTCGTCGACGCACCCGGCGCGAGGGTTCCGTTGTAGGACAGGTTCGACGCCGTCACGGCCGCCCCGGTCTGGGTGACGTTCGCCGACCAGGCCTGCCCGGCCTTCTGCCCGCTGCTCGGGAACGTGAAGGCCAGCGTCCAGCCGTTGATCGCGGTGGTGCCGGTGTTGGTGACGGTGATGTTCGCGGTGAACCCGGTGTCCCAGGTGTTCGCCGTCCAGGTCACCGCGCAGCCGCCGCCGGTCGGCGGGGCCGTGGTGGTGACCGTGACCGGCGGCGAGGCCGGCGAGATGTTGCCGGCCGCGTCCACCGCGACCACGGTGAAGGTGTACGCGGTGGAGGCGGTCAACCCGGTCACCGCCAGCGTGGTGCCGGTGGCGGAGCCGACCAGGACGGTCCCGCCCCGGTAGACGCGGTAGCCGGTGACGCCGACGGCGTCGGTGGCCGGGCCCCAGGTCAGTGTCAGGCCGGTCGGGCCGATCGCGGAGGCGGTGGGCGTGCCGGGCGCGGTCGGCGGGGTGGTGTCCGGCGCCGGGGCGGCCGGCGTGGTGACGGTCAGCGCCGCCGACGACGCGGACCGGTTGCCGGCGCCGTCGAGGGCCCGCACGGTGAACTGGTACGTCCGCTCCGGCAGCAGCCCGGTCACGGCCAGGGTGTTCGTGGTGGCGGTCCGCAGCACCAGCGCGTCGCTGCCGGTCTGGGCCTGGGTGACCTCGTAGCCGGCCAGGCCGCTGCCACCGGTGTCGGTGGAGGCGGGCCAGGTCAGGGTGAGGCCGGTGGACGTGACGGCGGAGGCGACCGGGGTGCCGGGGACGCTGGGCGCGGTGGTGTCCGGAGTGGCCGGGCCGGGCTCGTCACCCCAGACCCGCACGCCGCCGGACCAGAGCGGAACCTTGCGGTTCGGCCCGGCGGTGGCCTGGTACGACGGGTCGTTCGTCGGGTCCCAGGTGCCACCCTCCGGCACGCCGATCTTGAACTGGACCTCCATCCGGTGCTGCGACTGCCCGGCCGGCGCGATGGTCCAGCCGGTGCAGTCGACCTCGACGTACCAGATGTCGCCGGAGAACTGCTTCGCGGTGGACGGCGACGGGCAGCCCTGGGTGTAGCCGGGCGTGACGGTGACCGGTCCGGTGCCGTCGGGCCGGAAGTAGTAGCGGAACTTTCCGGTGGTGAGCGCCCGGGCCGGGAACGCCGACTTGTTGTAGACGATCGCCTTCAGCCCGGTGGCGCGCGGCTCGGCCTGCATCACCGTGGTCTCCACGGTCAGCTCGTCCAGGTCGGGCGTCTCGGCGGACGGGAAGCCGGCGCGCGGGCTGCCGCCGTACTCGTTCGTCAGCCGGGCCAGCGCCGAGGTGAAGCCGGCGTTGTAGTCGGTGGCCACCTCGTTCATCACGTAGTCCGACCGGCTGTCGGTGTACGCGTCGTTGGCCGCCGACGGGCCGCCGACCAGCGCGCCGTAGAGCACGTGCCGGGTCTCGGTGGGCACGGTCTGGCTGTCCCACCAGGAGCCGTGCGCGGTGCGGTGGTGCGGGTTCTTCGGCGCGTTGTTCCCGAACCCGATCATGTAGCTGGAGTTGCGCGGGTTGTCGCCGAGCGCGTAGTTGACCTGCCGCACGGCGAAGTCGTGGTAGCGCGCCTTGCGCGTGGTGTCGGTGGTCCGGTCGCTGTAGACCAGCGCGGCGAACGCGGTGTTGGCGGCGTAGCGCAGCGCGCCCCAGGAGTCGAGCACCGCCATCCCGCCCGGCGAGTACGGCACCTTCTGCCCGTTGACGCCGACGGTCCAGTAGTCGAGCCACCGGTTGGCGTCGTCGACGTACTTCTGCTTGCCGGTCAGGTTGGCCAGCAGCACGTACGCGCCGAACTGCTTGTTGTCCCAGGCGATGGTCCACTTGTAGGAGCGGGTGGTGGACTGCGGCTCGGTGCCGAGCCGGTCGTACTCGCTCTCCGCCTTGGCCAGGTAGGTGGCGTCACCGGTGGCCCGGTAGAGCCAGATCGCGCCCCAGACCAACTCGTCCTGGTAGCCGCTCCACGACCGGTAGAAGCTCGTCGCGTCGGTGATGCACTCGTGGTAGCTCTTGCGCACCGTGTCGGCGAACGTGTAGAGCTGCTTGGCGTGGCCGAGCAGCTTGTCCGCGTAGGCCGCGTCGGTGGACCGGAAGACCATCGACGAGGCGGCCATCGCGGCCGCCGTCTCCCCCGCCAGGTCCGCGCCGCCACAGCTCGCATCGATCTTGTACGCGGGCCGCGCCATCGGCATCACCTCGGCCGGACCCCACCACTTGTGGTCGTCGTCGCCCTTGCCCACCTGGCCGTAGAGGACGTTCGGCGCGGGGTGCGCCTTGACGAAGTAGTCGTTGACGAAGCGCAGGTTGTTGAGCAGGTGCGTCAGCTGGCCGGAGGCGACGTACCCGTCGCGGTACTCGACCGCGCCCCAGGCGAGCATGGTGGCGCTGAACGCCATCGGGAAGCCGAACTTCACGTGGTCGCCGGCGTCGTACCAGCCGCCGGTCAGGTCGACGCCGACGTCGGCGCCGTCGGTGAGCCCCGAGTCGCCTCGCCAGGAGACCCGGTTCCAGGAGGGCTTGCGGCCGGACTGCTGCGCCTCGTAGAAGAACAGCGACTTCTGCAACGCCTCGGCGTAGTTGAACGCGGGCGCGGCCTGCGCGGCGGCGGGCGCGGCGGCGGCCGGGAGCGGGGCGACGGTGGCCAGCGCGGCCACCAGCGCGGCGCCGGCGGCGAGCCACCGGCGGGACGGGCGACCGCGCGGCGGCGGGGTCGGTCGAAGCATGGCGAGCTCCTGTGGAGGATGCCGCACGGCGGCCCGGACCGGCGGGGACGTGCCGGCCGGACCGCCGCGCAGTGGTGGTGGTGGGGTGGACCGCGGAGGCGCGGGAGCGCTCCCATGGATAAGCGACAATGTAACGGCGTGCGCGGCGGTTTGGGAAGACGGACGGCGGCGGACCCCGGCCGCCCTACCCGTCGGTAACCCCGATGGAGATGAATCACATCATCGATGTCCATGATTGGGTTGCAGGCGTATCCGCAGCTCAGAGTCAAGCCGGCGACACCCGCGCCGAGCGCGGAGACCGACGGGAGGGGGCCTCGCGTCCTGGCATACGAGCGTACGGTTGCCCGCCCGATCGGCCCCGCGGGACAGTACGCGTCACCAGCGGTGCCATCGACGCCGCCGCTCCCCCGGACAACCTGAGGAGATCGCGATGGCCCTTCGACTCGCCGACGGCACCTCCTGGTCCGACACCCTCGCCCGGGCCGTGGCCGCCACCCCCGAGGCCTTCGACACGAGCGCCGACGGCGGCGCCACGCTGCACAACCTCGTGGAGGGCCAGTGGCGGGCGCTCGGCACGCCCACCGCGGTCCGCAGCCCGGTCGACAACACCACGCTGGTGAACCTGGCCCGGCTCGACGCCGACGCCGCCCGGGCCGCGGTCGCCCACGCCGCCACCGCGCACCGGGAGTGGGCCCGGACCCCGCTGGCCGAGCGCAGCGCCCGGGTCACCGACGCGCTCGACGCGCTCACCGCGCACCGCGACCTGCTCGCCCTGCTGCTGGTCTGGGAGATCGGCAAGCCGTGGCGGCTCGCCTGCGCCGACGTGGACCGGGCGCTCGACGGCGTGCGCTGGTACGTCGGTGAGATCGAGCGGATGCTCGCCGACGGCCGCGAGCCGCTGCCCGGCCCGGTCAGCAACATCGCCTCCTGGAACTACCCGATGAGCGTGCTCGTGCACGCCGAACTGGTGCAGCTCCTGGCCGGCAACGCGGTCATCGCCAAGACCCCGTCCCAGGGCGGCGCGGTCTGCCTCACCGTCGCGCACGCGCTGATGCGCCGGGCCGGGCTGCCCGCCACCCTGGTCTCCGGCAGCGGCGAGGAACTGTCCGAGGTGCTGGTCCGCGCGCCCGAGATCGGCGCGGTGGCGTTCGTCGGCGGGCGCTCCAACGGCGGCAAGGTCGCCGCGGCGCTGCTCGACTCCGACAAGCGGCACTTCATCGAGCAGGAGGGCCTCAACGCCTGGGGCATCTGGAACTTCTCCCAGTGGGACACGCTCGCCGCGCACCTGAAGAAGGGCTTCGAGTACGGCAAGCAGCGCTGCACCGCGTACCCCCGGTTCGTGGTCCAGCGGGACCTGGTCGACGAGTTCCTCGACATGTACCTGCCGGTCGTCCGCTCGGTCCGCTTCGGCCACCCGCTCGCCGTCGGCGACGACTGGTCGGCCGGCGACCCGCTGCCGGAGCTGGACTTCGGCCCGCTGATCAGCGCGGCCAAGGCCGACGAGCTGCGGCGCAAGGTCGACGAGGCGGTACGCGGCGGCGCCGTGCCGCTGCACCGGGGCAAGCTCGACGGGGCGCCGTTCCTCGACGGGCAGGACACCTCGGCGTACGTGGCCCCCGCCGTGCTGCTGGCCCCGCCCGGCCGGTCCCGCCTGATGCACGCCGAGCCGTTCGGCCCGGTGGACACCATCGTCGTGGTGGACACCACCGACGAGCTGCTGGCCCAGATGAACGCCTCCAACGGCGCGTTGGTCGCGTCGCTGGCCTGCGACGACGAGGAGCTGGCCGGCAAGCTGGCGGTCGACCTGCAGGCGTTCAAGGTGGGCATCAACAAGCCCCGCTCCCGGGGCGACCGGGACGAGCCGTTCGGTGGCCGGGGCGCGTCCTGGAAGGGCGCGTTCGTCGGCGGCGACCTGCTGGTCCAGGCGGTCACCGTGGGCGGCGACCGGCGCCTCTACGGCAACTTCCCGGACTACAGCAGCTACCCGGCCACCTGAGCCGTCCCGACACACGAACGGGGCCCCCGCACCGGGGGCCCCGCCGTGTCACCGTCCCCCGCATCGGGAGTCGGTCCGGGTGGCGCACTGGGCGCCGGTTGCGGCCGTCCGGTCGGGCCCCTCGGGCGTGCCGCGCCGTTGCGGCTCACCTCCGTGGTCGGACCGGACGACCGTCAGCTCAATCCGACCGCTGCGCCGGCACGACCGCACCGGCGCCCGCGCCGCGACCGGCCGTCGCCGGTCCGCCGGTCACCGCGCCCGCCGTACCGCCGGGCGCCGGCCACCCGGCCGTCGCCGGGACCAGCGGGAGCGTCGCGGTCAGCACCGCGCCGTCGCGCTCCACCGCCACCGGCCGGTCCAGCCGGCGCAGTGTCCGCAGCATCGGGGTGTTCTCCGCCTGCACGTGCAGCAGCACGGCGGCGTAGCCGGCCCGCTCGGCGTGCCCGACCAGGCGGCGCAGCAGCGCCGAGCCGAGGCCCCGGCGCTGCCAGTCGTCGCGCACCAGCAGCGCCGCCTCGGCCTCGTCCCCCTCGCCGAGCAGGTTGGCCATGGCCACGACCGGCTCCGCCGCCCCGCCGGAGCCCGCCGTGGCGAGCACTGTCACCCCCGGGCCGGCTCCAGCAGTCGGCGCAGCCGCGCCGGCGACGGGTCCGCCGCCCCGCTCAGGTAGCGCCGCTGCCGGCTCCGCGCCGAGCAGGCCGCGTGCAGCTCGCGTACGGCCGGCACGTCCTCGACGGTGGCCGGCCGCACCGTGACCTCCGCGCCGTCCGGCAGCACCAGCGTGACCCGGTCGACGTCCCGACGGGCCAGGGTCGCCGCCAGCTCGACCAGGGCCTGCGCCCGGGCGTACTCGGCCGGGGTGAAGCTCGGCTCCCGGCGGCGCAGCTCATAGCCGCCGCCCGCCGGGTCGGTGAGCAGCATGGTGGTGCCGCCCACGCCGCCGGGCGCGGCGGCCGGGGTCGGGCGCCAGGTCACCGCGTCGGCGCCGAGCAGCGTCCGCAGCGTCGCGCCGGCCGCCTCCGGGTCGCGCACCAGCCGGCCGGCCAGGCCGAGCACCCGGGTCGGCTCGTCGGCCAACCCGCGCGCCTCGCTGCGCGCCACCCAGCAGTCCCGGCCCCGACCGCGCTCCACGGCGGCCCGCAGCTCGGCCTCGGTGACCTGCTCGGGCGCGTCGACCAGGAAGTCGTCGACCGCGCCGACCTCGGTGGTGTGCACCTGCACGGTGAGGATGTTGACCCCGCGCAACGCGAGGCTCGCCGTGAGCACCGACAGGTAACCCGGCCGGTCGTCCACGGTGGCTCGGATCCGCCAGAGCGCCATGGTTGTCTCCCTTCCTCACCCCCGACCCTGCCGGCCGCCTGTTGCGCCCCCGTTGCCCCCGGGTGACGCGGCGCGACCGGTCAGGTGATGGTGGTCACCGGCGGCGCGCCGACCAGGTCCAGCCGGTCGCCGAGGATCACCGCGCTGGCGCGGACCAGCTGGGCCAGCCGGTCCACCTCGGTGGAGTGGAACCCGGCGGCCGCGAGCGGTTCGCTGTGGTCGCGGGCGACCACCAGCACCAGGCCGGCCCGACCGAACGGCGCGACCGCGTAGTGGTGCCCGTCCGGCGCGGTCAGGGCGCGGGCCCGCAGCGGGGTCACCTCGGGCAGCCGGGGCGGGCTCGGGGCCCGCCAGCTCGCGTGCCCGACCGTGGCCGTGCCGCACTCGCCGCTGCGCGAGGCCCAGTCCAGCGGGACCACGGCGGCCACCGCCCAGTCCGCCGCGAGCAGCCCGGGCACGGCGTCCACGAGCGTGGCCACCCCGTCGGTCGGGTTGGCCGCCACCTGGGCGAGCAGCTCGGCGTCCTGGCCGGTGGTGGTGGGCGCGCCGATCGCCCGCCACACCCCGTCCACCCGGACACCGGGGATCGCGGCCAGCCCGGCGAGCAGCCGCTCCACCCGCGCCGCGCCCGGCCAGACCACGGTGAAGTCGTCGACCGCCCGCCCGCCGAGCCGTTCCAGGACCACCACCTGCACGATGTCGGCGCCGGAGACGCCGAGCGTCCGGGCCACCTGGCCGAGCGTGCCCGGTCGGTCCGGCAGGGTCACCCGAACTCTCAGCAGCATGTCTGATCCCCTCCGCTCGGCGGGCCGGCCCGACGGCCGGCAGGCTGGGGCCCAGCCTGCCGGCTGACCATTTCGCCCCCGTTGCAGCGGCATGTCCCGGCGGGAAAATCCGACCTTGACAAGAAAGCTGAGCTGCCATCAACTATTCGGATGACCGATCCGGCCGTCGACGCTGCCCGGCCCCCGACCGGTCCGGCCCCACGCGGGCTCGACCTCGACCGGCTCGCCGCCCACCTCGCCACGCACCGGCCGGATCTGGCTGGGCCGCTGTCGGCGCGGCTGATCGCCGGCGGCAAGTCCAACCTGACCTACCTGCTGCGCGCCGGTGACCGTGAGGTCGTGCTGCGCCGGCCGCCGCTCGGGCACGTGCTGGCCACCGCGCACGACATGGCCCGCGAGCACCGGGTGATCTCGGCGCTCGCCCCGACCGGGGTGCCGGTCCCCGAGGCGCTGCTGCTCTGTCCGGACGACAGCGTGATCGGCGCGCCGTTCTACCTGATGGCGAAGGTCGACGGTGAGGTCTACCGGCGGCGCGAGCAGACCGACGCGCTCACCGCCGACCAGCGGCGTGACCTGGCCATGGCGATGATGGACACGCTCGCCACCCTGCACCGGGTGGAGCCGGCCGAGGTCGGGCTGGCCGACTTCGGCCGACCGGAGGGCTACCTGGCCCGGCAGGTGCGCCGCTGGGCCGGCCAGCTCGACCGCTCCCGCAGCCGCCCGCTGCCCGGCATCGACGAACTGCGCGACGCGCTGGCCGGCAGCGTGCCGGAGGGCGCGAACGCGGGTCGGATCGTGCACGGCGACTACCGGCTGGACAACCTGCTCGCCACCGTCGACCCGGTGGCGGTGCGGGCCGTGCTCGACTGGGAGATGGCCACGCTCGGCGACCCGCTCGCCGACCTCGGCCTGCTGCTGACCTACTGGGACGTGCTCGGCGACAGCGAGCAGGCCGAGGGCAACCCGGTGGCCGACGGCATCGGCCCCCGGGCCGGCTTCCCCACCGGCGCCGAGTTGATCGAACGCTACGCCGGCCGCAGCGACGTGGACGTCGGCCCGCTGCACTGGCACGTGGCGCTCGGCTGTTTCAAGCTGGCGGTGATCTGCGAGGGCATCCACTACCGGCACACCCTCGGGCAGACGCTCGGCGAGGGGTTCGACCGGATCGGCGAGATGGTGGCGCCGCTGGTCGCGCACGGTCTGCACGCGGTGAGGGAGAAGTAGATGGAGTTCGCGTACGACGACCGGACGGTCGAGCTGCGGCAGCGGCTGGAGGCGTTCCTCACCGAGTGCGTCCACCCGGCCGAGCCGGTGCACCACGAGCAGGTGCTCGCGGCCGGCGACCCGTGGGCCCGCCCGCCGGTGATGGACGAGCTGAAGGCCGAGGCGCGGGCCCGGGGGCTGTGGAACCTGTTCCTGCCCGACGCCCGTTACGGCGCCGGCCTGACCAACCTCCAGTACGCGCCGCTGGCCGAACTGACCGGCCGCAGCCCGCACCTGGCCCCGGAGGCGCTCAACTGCGCCGCGCCGGACACCGGCAACATGGAGCTGCTCGCCGAGTTCGGCTCGGACGCGCAGCGGGAGCGCTGGCTCGCGCCGCTGCTGGCCGGCGAGATCCGCTCCGCGTTCTGCATGACCGAGCCGGAGGTCGCCTCCTCGGACGCGACGAACATCGCCACCCGGATCACCCGCGACGGCGACCACTACGTGGTCGACGGCCGCAAGTGGTGGTCGTCCGGGGCGATGGACCCGCGCTGCGAGATCTTCATCGTGATGGGCAAGACCGACCCGGACGCCGACCGGCACCGCCAGCAGAGCATGATCCTCGTCCCCCGGGACACCCCGGGCGTGACGGTACGGCGCGGGATGACCGTCTTCGGCTACAGCGACGCCCCGCACGGCGGGCACGCCGAGATCGACTTCACCGGCGTCCGGGTGCCGGCGGAGAACCTGGTCGGGGCCGAGGGCACCGGTTTCGCCATCGCCCAGGCCCGCCTCGGTCCCGGCCGGATCCACCACTGCATGCGGCTGGTCGGCATGGCCGAGCGGGCCCTGGAGCTGCTCTGCCGGCGCGCCCTCGACCGGGTGGCGTTCGGCCGCCCGCTCGCCGAGCAGGGCGTGGTGCGGGAGTGGATCGCCGAGTCCCGGGTCCGGATCGAGCAGGCCCGCCTGCTGGTGCTCAAGACCGCCTGGCTGATGGACACGGTCGGCAACAAGGGCGCGCACACCGAGATCCAGGCCATCAAGATCGCCACCCCGGCCATGGCCGAGTGGGTGATCGACAAGGCGATCCAGGCGTACGGCGGGGCCGGCGTCAGCCAGGACACCCCGCTCGCCGCGCTCTGGGCCCAGGCCCGGACGCTGCGCCTCGCCGACGGCCCCGACGAGGTCCACCGGGCCTCCCTGGCCCGCCGCGAACTGCGCCGCTGGTCCTGACCGCCCCGGCCGCCCGCGCGGCGGTCGGGGTCAGGCGGAGGCGCGGTGGATGAGCTCGGTGTCCAGCAGCACGTGCGGCGAGGGCACCTCGTCGCCCCGGATGCGGGAGACCAGCAGGCGGGCCATCTGCCGGCCCATCTCCTCCACCGGCTGGAACACCGTGGTCAGCGGCGGCTCGGCCTGGCGCGCGATCGGGGCGTCGTCGAAGCCGATCACCGCCACGTCCTCGGGGACCCGCCGGCCGGCCTCGCGCAGCGCGCGCAACGCGCCGAACGCCATCAGGTCGGAGGCGACGAAGACGGCGTCCAGGTCCGGGCACGTCTCCAGCAGCCGGCGCATGGCGGCGGTGCCGCTGCCCTCGCTGAAGTCCCCGTACCCGATCAGCCCGGGGTCGACGGTGCCCCCGGCGGCCCGCACCGCCTCCTGGTAGCCGGAGAGCCGCGCCAGGCCGGCGCCCATGTCCTGCGGGCCGGCGATGGTGGCGACCCGGCGGCGCCCCTGGGCGAACAGGTGCTCCACCGCCTGCCGGGCCCCGCCGACGTTGTCCACGTCGACGAACCACGCCGGCTGCGCGTTCGGGTGCAGCATCCGGGCCGGCCGGCCGCCGAGCACCGCGGGCAGGCCACGCTCCTCCAGCAGCGTGGGCAGCGGGTCGGAGTCGTGCAGGGAGAGCAGCAGCACGCCGTCGACGTGCTGGTTGGTCAGGTGGTGCTCGACCCGCTCCCGCTCGATCGGCGACTGCACCATGGCCAGCCAGAGCTGCATGGGCGTCTCCACCAGCCCGGAGCTGACGCCCCGGACGATGGCCGCGAAGAACGGCTCGGTGAAGACCCGCTCCCCGGACTCGGAGACGACCAGCGCCACCGAGTCGGTCCGCTGGGTGACCAGCGCCCGGGCGGCCCGGTTGGGCACGTATCCCAGCTCGGCGATGGCCTGCTGGACGGCGGCCCGGGCCTCCGGGCTGACCTGCGGCGAGCCGTTGACCACGCGGGATACCGTGCCGCGCCCGACGCCGGCGCGGGCCGCGACCGCGTCGAGGGTCGGGCGCCCGAGCGAGCGGGTGCGCTGCGTTGTCATCGTCTGTGCTCCTCCGACGGTCGGGCTGGCCCGGCACCGATTGAGGCGTCGGTGCCGGGCCGCCCGTTACTGGCTGGCCCAGCTTATTGTGCGGCCAGGCCGTTGCGTCGGATCACGTCGGCGTACCACCTGGCGCTGGACTTCGCGATCCGGGCCTGGTTGTCGTAGTCGACGTAGACCATGCCGAACCGCTTCGTGTAGCCCCAGGCCCACTCGAAGTTGTCCATCAGTGACCAGGCGAAGTAGCCCTTGAGCGGCACCCCGGCCTCGATCGCGGCGTGCGCCGCGCGCAGGTGCGAGGCGAAGTAGGCCAGCCGGTCCGGGTCGTCCACCTCGCCGTCGGCCACCGTGTCGACGAACGCCGACCCGTTCTCGGTGACGTAGAGCGGCAGGTCGGTGTACTCCCGGTGCACCCGCTCCAGCGTCTCCACCAGGCCCGGGGCGTCGATCTCCCAGTCCATGTCGGTGACCGGCACGCCACGGGTGACGAACCGCACGTCCTCGCTGCCCGGCCAGCAGGACGGCGCCCGCCAGTAGGGCTCCGGCTCCGCGCCCTCGACCGGCGCGGCGACCACGTGCCGGCTGTAGTAGTTGACGCCGACCATGTCCAGCGGGGTCGAGATGGTCGCCAGGTCGCCGTCGCGGACGTGCCCGAGGTCGGTGATCCCGCGCAGGTCGGCGACCAGGTCCGCCGGGTACGCGCCGCGCAGCACCGGGTCCAGGAAGAACCGGTTCGCCAGCGCGTCGATCCGGCGGGCCGCGTCGGCGTCCGCCGCCGACCCGGAGGCCGGGGTGACCGGGTAGAGGTTCACCGTGATGCCGAGCTGCGCCTGCGGGCGGGACGCCCGCACCGCCTGCACGGCCAGGCCGTGCCCGAGCATCAGGTGGTGCCCGGCCCGGACCGCGTCCCCGCCGTCGCTGCGGCCCGGCGCGTGCACGCCGGAGCCGTAGCCGAGGAACGCCGAACACCACGGCTCGTTCAGCGTGGTGAAGTACGTCACCCGGTCGCCGAGCGCGTCGGCGACCAGCTGCGCGTACTCGGCGAACCGGCCGGCGGTGTCGCGGGCCGGCCAGCCGCCGGCGTCCTCCAGCGGCTGGGGCAGGTCCCAGTGGTAGAGCGTCACCCACGGCTCGATGCCGTGGCCGAGCAGCTCGTCGACCAGGCGGTGGTAGAAGTCCATCCCCTCCTGGTTGACCCCGCCGGCGCCGCCCGGCTGCACCCGGGGCCAGGACACGGAGAAGCGGTAGGACCGCAGCCCCAGGTCGGCCATCAGCCGCACGTCGTCCGGCATCCGGTGGTAGTGGTCGCAGGCCACGTCGCCGGTGTGCCCGGCCACCGTCCGACCCTCGGTGTGGCTGAAGGTGTCCCAGATCGACGGCGTACGGCCACCCTCCGCCGCGGCGCCCTCGATCTGGTACGCGGCGGTGGCCGCGCCCCAGAGGAAACCGGGCGGGAAGGTCAGGGCCGGGCCCCCGTCGAGGACGCCGACGGCGGGCGGGCTGGCTGGGTTGCTCACGACTTGACGGCGCCTTCCATGATGCCGCCGATGATCTGGCGGCCGAACAGAACGAACACGACGAACAGGGGCAGGGTCGCGATCAACGTACCGGCGAAGATCTGCGAGTTGTCGGCGAAGTAGGCGGTGTTGAGGCTGCGCAGCGAGATCTGGACGGTGGGGTTGGACGGGTCGGCCAACACCACGAACGGCCAGAAGAACTGGTTCCACTGTTCCATGAAGGTGAGCAGGCCGAGCACCGCGGCGGCGGGCCGCAGCGCGGGCGCCACCACGTGCCAGTAGACCCGCCAGGTGGAGCAGCCGTCCACCCGGGCGGCCTCGATCAGCTCGTTCGGGACCGCCTGTTCGGCGTACTGGCGCATCATGAAGATCCCGAAGCCGCCGATGAGGAACGGCACGGTCACCGACGGCATGGTGTTCAGCCACTCGAGCTTGGCCATCAGGATGTAGAGCGGGAGCACGCCGAGCTGGATCGGCACCATCATCGAGGCGAGGATGATCAGCAGCAGCGCGTTCTTGCCCCGGAAGCGGAGCTTGGCGAACGCGAAGCCGGCCAGCGAGCCGAAGAAGACCGTGGCGACGGTGATCGTCCCGGAGACCAGGAACGAGTTCAGCAGCCCCTTGACGATGTTGGCGTCGCCGTTGGCGAGCACCCGCTCGATGTTCTCGCCGAGCTTTCCGCCGGGCAGGAACGGCGGCGGCCAGGAGTTGGCCGCGTCGTTCGTCCGGGAGGCGATCACGATCATCCAGTAGAACGGGAACAGCGACAGGATCACGCCGAGGACCAGGCCGAACCAGGTGAGCGGGCTGGCCTTCCAGAGCCGCTCGGCCTGGTGGGTGGCCTTCGCCGGCGCGGTCGGCCGGGTGGGTGGGCGAAGCGTGGTGGTCGTCATCTCGTCACCTCACTTGTCGGAGCTGATGCGGCGGGCCAGCAGGTAGTTGACCGTCGACATCAGCGCGATGAGCACGAAGAGCACGAGCGCGACCGCCCCGGCGTACCCCCACCGGAAGCGCTGGTTCATCACGTCGAGCAGGTACATCGTGATGGTCTGGAACTGCCCCTCCGAGCCGCCGGAGAGGCCGCCCGAGCCGCTGGTGAACAGCAACGGCTCGGTGAAGAGCTGGAGCCCGCCGATGGTCGAGATGATCAGCGTGAAGATGATCGTCGGACGCAGCTGCGGGACGGTGATCGACCAGAACTGGCGCCGCCGGGAGGCCCCGTCCAGCGCCGCGGCCTCGTACATGTCCTTGCTGATCGACTGCATGGCGGCCAGGTAGATCAGCGCGTTGTAGCCGACCCAGCGCCAGTCGACCATGGTGGAGATGGCGAACCAGGAGGCGAAGCGGTTCGCCCGCCAGTCGATCGGGTCCAGGCCGATGCTGTCGAGCAGCCAGTTGACCAGGCCGAAGTCCTTGGCGTAGATCATCGAGAAGATCAGCGCGACCACCGCGGTCGAGGTGATGATCGGCATCGCGATGGCCATCCGGAAGAACGTCTGCGCGCGCAGCTTCCGGTTCAGCGCGTTGGCCAGCATCAGCGCCAGCAGCAGCTGAGGCACGGTGGAGAGCACGAACATGCCGAACGTGTTCACCACCGCGTTCCAGAACTGCGGGTCGTCGGTGATCAGTTCGACGAAGTTGTCCAGCCCGACGAACGAGATCGTCGAGTTCAGCGGGGACCGGTCGGTCAACGCGATCCAGACCGTGTACGCGATGGGATACGCGCTGAACACCGCGAAGATCAGGAAGAACGGCAGGACGTACAGGTAGGGCGAGTACTTCAGGTCCAGCTTGGTCGCGGAGGCGGCGCGACGGTGCGCGGGACGGGCGGCGCGCGGCGGACCGGGCTCGGGCGGCGCCGTGGCGTGCAGGTCGAGGCTCATGGGGAGTCCTTCTCCTCGGCCGGCGTCACCCGCCACACGGGCGACGCCGGGCTCTGCGGGCACCGCGGGTGGCGCCGGCAGCGCGGGGCTGCCGGCGCCACCCGCGGGCGGCTCAGCCGGGTCACTTACCGGCGGCCGCACCGTTCTTCAGGGCCGCCTGCCACTGCTCGTCGGCCGACTTGCCCTGCTCGACGGCGCGCAGCGTGTTCTCCACGGCGGTGCGGACCGCGTTGTTCTTCGGGCCGAGGTAGACCGGCTTCAGGTCGGTGGCGCCGGCGGCGAAGATCTTGCCGACCGGGGCCTTGCTGAAGTAGTCGTTGGTCGAGTCGGCCACGGCCGGGTCGGTCAGCGCCTGCGGGTTCGACGGCAGGTTGCCGACCGCCTTGAACGCGCCGATCTGGCCCTGCGCGCTGGTCAGGAACTTGGCCAGCTCGGCGGCCTCCTTCTGGTGCTTGCTCGACTTCGGCACGCCGAGGAACGAACCGCCCCAGTTGCCGCCGTTGCCCGGGGCCTTGGCGACGTCCCACTTGCCGGCCGCCGCGTCACCGGCCTGACCCTTGATGACACCGGTCATCCACGCCGGGCAGGCGATGGTGGCGAAGGTGCCGTTCTTGAACCCGGCGTTCCACTCGTTGGAGAAGGACTGCAGGTTGTTCGACAGCCCGGCGGCGATCATCTTGGTGGTCAGCTGGTAGGCCGCCTGCACGTCCGGGTTCTGGTCGATGACCATCTTGTTGCTCTTGTCGTAGTACGTGTAGCCGGTGCCCTGGCCCGCGATCTGCATCAGCACCACGTTGTAGAAGTTGGTCGCCGAGTCGACGAACTTGTGCTTCTTGTCGGCGGCGGCGAACTTCTGGCCGGTGGCGATGAACTGGTCCCAGGTGGGCCAGAGGGCGCCGACCTGCTCGCGGTCGGTGGGCAGGCCGGCGGCCTTGAACAGGTCGCTGCGGTAGCACAGCGCCATCGAGCCGACGTCGGTGCCGAGGCCCAGCACCTTGCCGTCGGGGGTGGTGCCCTGCTCCCACTTCCACGGCAGGAAGTTGCCCTTGAGGTCGTTCGCGCCGTGGTCGGCGAGGTTCACGAACTTGTCGGCCTGCGCGTAGAACTGGACGATGGTGCCCTCCTCCAGGGCCACCACGTCGCCGGCGCCCGACCCGGCGGTGATCTGCTGGGTCAGGCGGGTGTTGTAGTCACCCAGGCCGAGGCCCTTGCCGCGCTCCTGGATCTTGACGTTCGGGTGGTCGGCTTCGTACTGCTTGTACAGCTCTTCGTAGCCGAAGCCCTGATCGCCGAAGACGTCGACGACCAGGGTCACCGGACCGCTGCTGTCGCCGCTGTCCGACGAGTCGTCGCCGCAGGCGGTGGCGGTGGCGAGCACCGCGACGGACGCGAGCGCGATGGCCGCGAGCTGCCGACGGCGGATTGGGACGCTCATCCGAGACCCCTCTTTCGGTGGTGAGGCGATATCTGTGTGGTGGGGGGTGCGTGTCGCGCGAACCGGAGGAGGCAGGGATGAGACCGACGCCACTCGCGGGAGCGCTCCCATGAGATTGCCGGCAGGTGTCAGGGGTGTCAATAGACCGGTGGGAGCGTTCCCATTTCGTTACCGCGTCATCCCCCGGGCCGGAATCCCGGGGGCGCGGTCAGCAGCAGCGGCGCAACAGGACGGTCGCGCGGTCCGGGTCGAACCCGGCCGGATCGAACGCCGGACCGGCCCACTCCCGCATGGCCGGGTGCTCGGGATGTGCCGGATCGGCGAGCGCGGCCAGCAGGACGGCATAGCCGCCCGGGCCGCCCACGTCCTCCGGCGGGCAGGCCCGCTCCCCGTCCAGACAGACCGGGTAACGCTCGTCCGGGTCGGCGGCGCAGACGTCCTCCACCACCAGGTCGTGCTCCCACCAGTCGCCGAAGTCGTAGGTGTAGCGGAACCGGTCGCCCTTGCCCACCACCGCGTCCAGCCGGACGTCCAACTCGTCGCGCAGCGCCAGCTCGCCGTCCGGATCGGGCTCGCCGTACTGCCGCCCGTCGACGTCGAACGAGTGCAGGTGGCAGTCGCGCCAACCCATCGCGTGCTGGAGCACCCGGTGCAGCCGGTCCAGGGTGTAGCCGCCGGGCACGAGCACCCGCCGCCACACCGGCGGCCGGACCCCGGCCAGCGACACCATCAGCTGGAAGATCTGACGCGACACGCGGTCCCATCCTTCCTCGGCATAGGCTGCCGGCATGATCTGCCGAGCCTGCCGGGAGCGGCGGCACGACGACTGTCCTGGCCGGAAGTGGTGCGACTGCCAGCACCGTACCCCCGAACCCACCCCGCCGGTCACCGGTCCGGCCGGCGAATGAGCGTCGGAAGCCCGATCGAACGGATCTGGCCCGCACCCGTCACCGGCGCGCTGACCGACCCGCAGCTCACCGCGCTCTACGGCCGCGCCGACCACCCGCACCTGCGGGTCAACTTCGTCGCCAGCGCGGACGGGGCGGTCACCCTGGACGGCTACTCGGCCGGGCTCTCCGGCGAGCCGGACAAGCGCGTGTTCGGGCTGCTGCGGATGCTCTGCGACGGCCTCCTGGTGGCCGCCGGCACGCTGCGCCACGAGGGCTACCGCGCGGTCCGGCTGAGCGCCGAGCGACGGGCCTGGCGTCGCGAGCGGGGGCTGGCCGAGTTCCCCACCCTGGTGGTGGTCTCCGGCTCGCTCGACCTCGACCCGGCCCAGGCCTGCTTCGCCGACGCCCCGGTCCGGCCGCTGGTGCTCACCCGCTCCGGCGCGGAGGCACCGGCCGGACTGACCGAGGTGGCCGACCTGCTGCGGTGCGGCGACGAGCGCGTCGACCTGGCCGCCGGCCTGGCCGAGCTGCGCCGTCGCGGCCTGGGGCAGGTGCTCTGCGAGGGCGGACCGCACCTGTTCGGCGCGCTCACCGCGGCCGACCTGGTCGACGAGCTGTGCCTGACCGTGGCGCCGCTGCTCGCCGGCGCCGGACCCGGCCGGATCACCGCCGGGGACGGCAGCGTCCCGCGCCACCTGCCGCTGCGCCACGTGCTGGCCGCCGGCGACGGCACGCTGATGCTGCGCTACGCCCGCGACCCGGGCGACCCGCCGCCCGCCGGGGCCGCACCCGCCGCCTGAACCCGGCCCGCCGCCGGGCCGGGGCCTGCTCGGGGACGAGGCGCTGACCGCGCCCACGGACGGGAGCGGCCCGCCACGTCCGCACCGGGCGCCCGCGCCGGCCCGGGTACGACGAGGTGGCGGGCGCAGCCGGACGGCCCCGGTGATCCGCACCGGCCGCGGGCACACTCCCGGGGAACCGGCCGGCACCGCCCGGACCCGGGGGCGCCGGCGGGTGCCCGGACCTGCCACCCGGCCGGCCGTCCCGGCCCTAGCCTGGGGCGATGGGGGTCACGGAGCGACTCGACGCCGGTCCGCCGGGCCGACCGCTGCTCGCCGCCGGGCTGCTCACCGCCGCCGGCCTGGTCGACGCCGTGTCGGCCTGGGTGCACACCGGCCACGCCCGATTCGCGGTGACCACCGCCGACGGGGTCTACCAGGTCGACCTCGGTGGCTGGGCCGAGGCACACCTCGCGGTCGGCGCGGCGGTGCTCCTCGCCGGGCTGGCCGTGTTCACCGGGCAGCGCTGGACGGTGCCGCTGACCATCTGCTGCGTCCTGCCCGCGGTCGCGGTCGACCTGCTGCTCCTGCCGTACGCGCCGGTCCGGACGGTCGTCGTGGTCGCGCTCGACGGGGCCGCGCTCCGGCTGCTGCTGCGCCACCACCGGATGCCGCGGACCGGGTGATCAACGCGGTTGGCAGACCCGGCCGGTCCGCGCCGGGTCCCCCTCCCGGGTGGCCGACCACACCGGGTTGTCGGTGAGCAGCAGCGACGGCGCCTGCCAGGCCGCGCCGAGCCGCTGGAGCAGGTCGTACTCCCGGCGTGGGTGGTCGACCGGTTCGCCCGCCAGGAACCGGATCACCTGGTCCTGCACGGCCCGCTGACCGACCAGCCCGCCGTGGAACGCGGGTTGCTGGTAGACCGGCACGTGGGTGTACTCGCCGGGCGGCGCCTCCGCGGCGCTCACCGTGGGCAGGAAGGCGATCATCCGGACGCCCGGCACCGGGCAGAGCGTGCGGTTGCGGTAGAACGCGGCGTCGACGAGCATCGACCGGACGAACTCCTCGTCCGGGTAGTCCTTCACCGGTCGGGGCAGGTTGGCCAGCCAGAACAGCGCCCGCAACTGCCAACCGGTGGCCACGCCCCAGCCCTCGTACCCCGGGGGTGGGTAGTAGGTCCGACCGGCCTGCACCAGCGGGCTGAACATCACCACGGCGGTCACCGGCCCGCGCGGCAGCTTGTCCAGGAAGGCGCGGGCCACCATGGCGCCCTCGCTCTGCCCGACCAGCGCGATCGGCCGACGCGTCCGGCGGTGCAGCGCCTCGACGTGCGCCGCGAGCAGCGCGGCACTCGCGTCCAACGACTGGTGGGTCGCCTCCGGCCGGTACGGCAGGGGCCGGCCGGAGCGATCCAGCCCCCGGTAGGAGAAGCGCTCCACCCGAGGGTCGGCCGCCGGTTCCCCGTCCCACCGCGAGTCGTGCCCGCCGAGCACGATCACCGCCTCGCGCACCCGGTCGGGCAGTCGCTGGGACAGGACCGGCGGACGCCACGGGCCCCGCCCGCCGGCGGCGACGCCGATGAACGACTCGGCCCAGACCGCGCCGACCACGGCCAGGGCGATCGCGATCGGCGCGGCCGGGAACCGGGGCAGGTGGACCCGGGCGGGCAGCGCCGCGGCGGCCACGGTCCGCAGCCAGAGCAGCCCGTTCGCCACCCCGGCCAGCCCCGCGAGCGGCACCGCCCACCAACCGGGGACGCTGGAGATCAGCGCGCCGGCCAGGGTGAGCACCGCGAAGTTCAGGGTCGACCAGCCGAACAGCTCGATCGTCGGCAGCCCGCGCCACCAGCGGTCCACCACCCCGGCCCGGGCCAGGAAGGGCGCGGTGAGCAGCATCGGGCCGAGCGAGGCGAACAGGTACCAGGACAGCGCCACCGCGGAGAACGCGACCGAGAGCGCGGCCCAGGGCGACACCACCGCGGCGGCCACCACGGCGACCTCCAGGTTGCGCCGCAGCAGCCAGCGCCGCGACGGTCGCGGCGCCGTGTCCGGCCAGGCCAGCCACGTCAGCAGCGCGGAGAGCAGGCCACGGAGCAGCACCAGGGCGACCAGCCCGGCCCAGAAGGTCAGCCACGAGTCGTGGTAGACCAACAGCCACCGCAGGTCGTGGTACGAGTCGTACGGCCAAACGGCGGTGACCTGCGGCGCCATCCCCCGGGCGGCGTGGAACCGGACCGCGACCAGGACCGCCTCCTCGACCGCCGGCAGGGACACGGCGAGCGCGAGCAGCCCGACCACCCGCCGTCGCGTCGACCACACGTCCGCTCCCCCGCTCTGCCGCTCCTCTGCAGGATCTCCCGCCGATCGGCGGGGTGGGGCGGGAATGGCACGCACCGTGGTCGGCCGGATCCGCGTGGCTACCGCCGGGCGCACAGCCGGCGTGGCGTCCGCCGCGTCGCGTGGCAACCTGTCGCATCCCTCAGGCAGGATGCACGACGTGCACCGCCAACGGTACGACCAGCCGACCGGAGACAGCCGATGACCGACGACCAGCTCGACGGGCCCGGCGAGGGGGTCGGCCGGGTGCTCGGCACCGCCGACGCCACCCCGCTCACCTTCTGGACGGCCGTCGCCCCCGGCAGCTACCTGCAACTCGACGACGTGGTGGTGACCCGCCGCGAGCTGCCCGACCGCGAGCCGGTGACCATCGCCGGGGTGGTGACCCAGGTGCGCGCCCGGCACGAGGGGGCGCAGTTCGACTCCGACGTCTTCGCCATCGCCGACGGCACGCTGCCGGCCCAGGTGCAGGAGGCCGCCGAGGTCACCACCACCCGGGTCGACCCGGAGTTCTACGTCCCGCCGACCCCCGGCGCGGTGGTGCACCGGGCCGAGGGTGACGCCCGGGCCCGGGCGCTGCACTTCGACCGGATGGAGCGGCGGATCCCGATGGGGATGGGCCGTGACGGGGTGCCGGTCTACCTCAACGCCGACTTCCTCGACGGCACCCGGGGCGCGCACGTGTCGATCTCGGGCATCTCCGGTGTCGCCACCAAGACCAGCTTCGCCACCTTCCTGCTCTACTCGGTGTTCCGCTCCGGTGTGCTCGGCGGCGACGCGGTCAACGCCAAGGCGCTGATCTTCAACGTCAAGGGCGAGGACCTGCTCTTCCTCGACCACCCGAACAGCCGGCTCGACGACCCGACCCGCGCGGCGTACGCGAAGCTCGGCCTCGACGCCGGCGCATTCCCGGACGTGCGGGTCTACGCGCCGCCCCGGGTCGGCGACTCCTCCGGCACCCCCGACGTGAGCAGCCGGCTCACCGGCGTGGACAGCTTCTACTGGACGCTGACCGAGTTCTGCGCCGACCGCCTGCTGCCCTACGTGTTCGCCGACGCCGACGACGAGCGCCAGCAGTACACGATGGTGGTCCACTCGGTCGCCGCCCACCTGGCCCGGTACGCCCAGCCGGCCGACGGCGGGGTGAGCATCGACGGGGTGCGGCTCGGCTCCTACGCGGATCTGGTCGACCACGTGGTCGAGCAGCTCAACGACGACGAGACCCGGGGCGACTGGGCCGGCAGCGCGGTCGGGCTGGGCACCGTCAACGCGTTCGCCCGCCGGTTGATCGGCAGCAAGAAGGACCTGGGCAGGCTGATCCGGGGCGACCTGGCCACCCGCCGCCCGCACTCGATCAACACCGCGGAGAGCGCCCAGGTCACCGTGGTCGACCTGCACAACCTGCCGGACCGCGCGCAGCGCTTCGTGGTCGGCGTGACGCTCAAGAGCGAGTTCGAGCGCAAGGAGAAGGCCGGCACCGCCAAGCCGTTGCTCTTCGTCGTGCTCGACGAGCTGAACAAGTACGCCCCGCGCGAGGGCTCGTCGCCGATCAAGGAGGTGCTGCTCGACATCGCCGAGCGGGGCCGCTCGCTGGGCGTGATCCTGGTCGGCGCGCAGCAGACCGCCAGTGAGGTCGAACGGCGGATCGTCACCAACTCGGCGATCCGGGTGGTCGGCCGGCTCGACCCGGCCGAGGCGTCCCGCCCGGAGTACGGCTTCCTCCCGCCCGCCCAGCGGCAGCGGGCGCTGCTGGCCAAGCCGGGCACGATGTTCGTCAACCAGCCCGACATCCCGGTGCCGCTCTGCCTGGAGTTCCCGTTCCCGGCCTGGGCCACCCGGGTCTCCGAGGCGGGCCGCGCCCCGTCGGAGACGCTACGGTCGATCACCCAGGCCGCCGACCCGTTCGCGGTGGTCGGTTCCGGCTCCTCCGACGACGACATCCCGTTCTAGGCGGCACCCACCATGAAGATCCTGCACACCTCGGACTGGCACGTCGGCAAGGTCCTGAAGGGGCAGTCCCGGGCCGAGGAGCACACACAGGTCCTCGCCCAGGTGATCGACATCGCCCGGGACGAGCGGCCCGACCTGGTCATCGTCGCCGGTGACCTCTACGACACCGCCGCGCCGACGCCGGAGGCGACCCGACTGGTGACCCGGGCGCTGACCGCGCTGCGGCGTACCGGGGCCGACGTGGTGGTGATCGGCGGCAACCACGACAACGGCGCGGCGTTGGACGCGCTGCGGCCGTGGGCCGACGCCGCCGGCATCACGCTGCGCGGCAGCGTCCGGGAGAACCCGGCCGAGCACGTCGTCGACGGGGTGACCCGCGACGGCGAGCGGTGGCAGGTCGCCGCGCTGCCGTTCCTGTCCCAGCGCTACGCCGTCCGCGCGGTGGAGATGTACTCGCTCACCCCCGCCGAGGCCAACCAGACCTACGCCGACCACCTCGGCCGGGTGCTCGGCAAGCTGGCCGAGGGGTTCACCGAGCCGGACCGGGTGCACCTGGTCACCGCCCACCTCACCGTGGTCGGGGCGAGCACCGGCGGTGGCGAGCGGGACGCGCACACCGTGCTCGGCTACGCGGTGCCGGCCACCGTGTTCCCCGGCAACGCGCACTACGTGGCCCTGGGCCACCTGCACCGCTCGCAGCGGGTCGTCGGGCCCTGCCCGATCCGCTACAGCGGCAGCCCGCTCGCTGTCGACTTCGGTGAGCAGGAGAACGTCGGCTCGGTGACGATCGTGGAGGTGACCGCGACGACCGCCGCCCGGATCCGGGAGGTGCCGGTGCCCGGCGCGGTGCCGCTGCGCACGGTGCGCGGCACCCTCGCCCAGCTCGCCGAGATCGAGCCGCCGGAGGGCTGGCTGCGCGTCTACGTCCGGGAGCAGCCCCGGGCCGGGCTGCGCGAGGAGGTGCAGGAGCTGCTGCCCCGGGCGCTGGAGATCCGGATCGACCCGGAGCTGGTGCCGACGCCGGGCAGCGGCACCCGCACCGCCCAGCGGGCCGGCCGCTCGCCGCGCGACCTGTTCGCCGACTACCTGGGCAGCCGCGGGCACGCCGACGAGGACGTCCGGGAACTCTTCGACGAGCTGCTCGAGGAGGTCGACCACTGATGCGCCCGATGCGACTGGACATGGCCGGCTTCACCGTCTTCCGCGACGAGACCACCGTCGACTTCACCGACGCCGACTTCTTCGCGCTGGTCGGCCCGACCGGCTCCGGCAAGTCCACGGTGCTCGACGCGATCTGTTTCGCCCTCTACGGCACGGTCCCCCGCTGGGGCGGGGCGCGGGGGCTGGCCAACGCGCTGGCGCCGTCGGCGACCGAGGCGCGGGTCCGGCTGGTCTTCGAGTCCGCCGGCGACCGCTACGTCGCCACCCGGGTGGTCCGTCGCGACGGCCGGGGCACGGTGAAGACGGCCAACGCCGGGCTCCAGCTCATGCCGCCGGGGTTCGACGTCACCAAGCTCGACACCGGGCTCAGCCCGGAGGACCTGGGCGAGGTGGTGGCCGGCACCCCGGCTGAGATGGAGCAGGCGGTGCTGGACGCGGTCGGGCTGCCGTACGAGCAGTTCACCTCCTGCGTGGTGCTGCCGCAGGGGCAGTTCGCCGACTTCCTGCACGCCAAGCCGGCCACCCGCCAGCAGATCCTGGTCAACCTGCTGGGGCTGGGCGTCTACGAGGAGGTCCAGAAGAAGGCGGTCGAACGCGCCGGGCAGGCCGAGGCGAAGCTGGAGGCTGTCGACAAGATGCTCGGCGGGCTCGCCGACGTCGACGACGACAGTCTGACCGCCGCCCGGGAGCGGGTGGACGCGATGCGGGAACTGGCCGCCGCGGTCGCTGCCGCCGTACCCGAATGGGAGCAGGCCCGGGCCACGGCGGGTGAACGGGCGGCGGCGCTGGCCGCCCTCGACGCCGAGCTGGGTGTGCTGGCCGGGGTGCGGCCGCCGGACGGCACCGCCGAGCTGGCGCGGGCGGTGGCGCAGGCCCGGGTCGCCGCCGACGAGGCGGCGGCCGCGGTCGGGCTGGCCGAGGAACGCGAGGAGAAGCTGCGCGGGGAGCTGGCCGCCGCCGGTGACGAGAGCGCGCTGCGGCTGCACCTGAAGGCGTACGCGGACCGGGACCGGCTGACCGCGGAGGCGGCGACGGTCCGCGCGGCGGTGGACGCGGCGCGGACCGAGCACGACGCGGCGGTGGCGGCGCTGGCGGCGGCGCGGGCGGACGCACAGCGGGCCGAGACGGAGCTGGAGTCGGCGTTCCGCGCGCACGAGGAGGCGAAGGCCGCCGACCAGGCGGTGGCGCTGCGGGCGCACCTGGTCGGCGGCGCGCCGTGCCCGGTGTGCGAGCAGACGGTCACCACGGTGCCGGCGGTGCCGAAGGGTTCGGCGGTGAGCCGGGCGATCGAGGTGGGCAAGGCGGCGCGGGCGGCGAGCGAGGTGGCCAAGCGGGTCGTGCAGGACCGCGACACCGCGGCGCGTGATCTGGATCGGGTGCTGCTGCGTGCCCGGACCCAGCACGACCAGCTCGGCGCTCGCCTCGCCGAGCTGGACGAGCAGCTCACGGACGCGCCGGCGCCGGAGCGGTTGCGCGAGTCGCTGGCCGAGCACGCGCGGCTGCGGACCGCGTTGGAGGAGGCGGCCGGTGCGGTGCGGGCCGGCCGGGAGGCGGCCCGGCGGGCGCGGGGTGCGCTCGACGCCGCGCAGGAGCGGCTGCGCCGGGCCTGGCGTGACTTCGACGCGGTCCGCGACGGGCTGGCCCGCTTCGGGCCGCCGGCCGCCGACCGGGACGACGTGGCAGCGGCGTGGGCGGCGCTCGCCGGTTGGGCGGGCGAGCAGGCCGACCGGCGGCGCGCCGACCGGGCCGGGCTGGCCGCCTCGGTGGAGGCGGCGCAGCGGGCCGCGGCCGAGGTCGCCGACGGGATCGCCGCGTTGTTCACCGCGGCCGGGCTGGACGCACCGCAGGACGCACCGCGCGACGTGGCGGTGGCGGTGGAACGGGCCGAGGCGGAGGTGCGCCGGCTCATCGAGCGCCGCGAGCAGGCCGCCGACCTGCGCGAGCAGCGGGCCGGCCACGAGCGCCAGGCGCGGGTGGCCCGCGCGCTGGCCGGGCACCTGCGGGCCAACAACTTCGAGCGCTGGTTGCTCACCGAGGCGCTGGACCTGCTGGTCGACGGCGCGTCGCGGATCCTGCGGGAGCTGTCCGGCGGGCAGTACGACCTGGTCCACGACAAGGGCGAGTTCTTCGTGGTCGACCATCACGACGCCGGGCTGCGGCGCGGCGTGCGGACGCTGTCCGGCGGGGAGACGTTCCAGGCGTCGCTGGCCCTGGCGCTGGCGCTGTCGGAGCAGCTGGCCGGCATGTCGACCAGCGCCGCGAGCCTGGAGTCGATCGTCCTGGACGAGGGCTTCGGCACGTTGGACGCGGCGACGCTGGACACGGTCGCGGCGACGCTGGAGAACCTGGCCGCCCGGGGCGACCGGATGGTGGGGGTGGTCACCCACGTGCCGGCCCTGGCGGAGCGGATCCCGGTCCGCTTCGAGGTCCGCAAGGACGCGCGCACGGCCCGCGTCGAGCGGACCGGCCTGTGACCCCGAAGTTCTTCGTCGACACGTGGGACCCGGCGTACGGCGCGTCGTTCGAGGCGGCGGGTGGGTCCGGTCCGGCCGCGCCGAGCAGCGCCCAGGTCGACGCGGACGTCGAGCTGCCGGCGACGGACTGGCGGGCGATCGACGCCCGCCCGGACGTGCGCGCGCCGGACGTGGTGCTGCTGGTCGACGGCGTGCGCCGGATCGACGCCAGCGTGTGGACCGCCGAGGAGGACGGCGGCTCGTTCCCCGGCATCGCCGCCTCGTACGCCGCCGGGGTGGTCCGCTGCGACCTGGACCGGGGCGCCGCCGAGCTGGCCGGCGCCCGGGTGGGCCGGGGGCTGTTCACGGCCAGCCCGTCGGCGCAGGACGTGGTGGCCGGGGCGATCCGCTACCCGGTGCACCGGGTCTCCGGCACCGGCGAGCTGAGCAAGCTGCCGGCCGCGGTGCAGGCCCCGCTCACCGCGCTGGAGGTGGCCGTCTCGGACGCGGTCCGCACCGACGGCGACCTGCTGGTGGTGGACGGCCCGCTGCGCAGCCGGCGCAACCTGCCGCGCACGCTCGGCTACATCAAGACCCAGCACAGCCAGTACCTGGACGCCCGGCTCACCGCGGTGGTGACCGGGCTGGCGCCGGGCCAGCGCTGCCCGGTGTTCCGGCTGGGCACGGCGTGGGGCGGCTGGTCCTGGTACCTGCGGCTGCCGGTGGCCGCCGGGGCGCCGTGGGCGGGCATCGTGCGGATGGAGTGCTCGGCCGACCTGACCGTCCCGGAGGCGGTAGCGCTGGCCGACCTGTCGCTGGTCACGCTGCCCCGGTTCGCGTCCACCCCGTACAAGGACCCGCGCGCCCCGCAGAACCTGGTGCCGATCGCCGGGCTGGAGCGCCGGCTGCGCGGGATGCTCGGCGACGCCCGGCTGCTGCACCGGGTGCTCACCGCGGCGGCGCGCGGGATCCGGCGCTGATGGGCCGGCGACGCGACGACGACCGGGTGGTGGCCGACGTCGACACCGGCCGGGCCGAGCTGGTGCCGGACCGGGACCGCCCGGGCTCCTGGACGCTGCTGCTGGACGGCGCGCCGCAGTCCCACGTGGACCTGGACGACCCGACCCACCTGGAGTTCGAGTACGTCCGGCGACTGGCCGCCGCGCTCGACGTGGTGGCGCCGGCGGGCGCGCCGCTGCGGGTGCTGCACCTGGGCGGCGGCGCGCTCACCCTGCCCCGCTACGTGCAGGCCACCCGGCCCGGCTCGACGCAACGCGTGTCCGAGGTGGACGGCGCGTTGGTGGACCTGGTCCGCCGTGCCCTGCCCTGGCCGTCCGACCCCCGCCTGAAGGTGCGGGTGGCGGACGCCCGCGCGACGCTGACGTCCAGCCGGGACGGGGCGTACGACGTGATCGTGGCGGACGTGTTCGCCGGCGCCCGCACCCCCGCGCACCTGACCTCCGTCGAGTTCGCCGCGCAGGTGGCCCGGGTGCTCGCGCCCGACGGCTGCTACCTGGCGAACATCGCCGACGGGCCGCCGCTGCGGCATGCCCGTGGGCAGGTCGCCACCGTGCGTACCGTGTTGCCCCGGGCCTGCCTGGTGGCCGACGCGGCGGTGCTGCGCGGCCGGCGGTACGGCAACCTGGTGCTGGTGGCGTCCCGGGTGGAGCCGCCGGTGCCGGAGCTGACCCGACGCGCGGCCGGCGACTGGTTCCCCGGCCGGGTGGTGGCCGGCGCGGACCTGGACCGGTTCTCCGGCGGCGTCGCGGTGGTGCGCGACGCGGACGCCGTCGACTCCACTCCGCCCCCGCCGGGAATTTTTTCGGTCGATCGTTGATCCGATCGGCGGGTCGCTGCGTATCACCGGGCGGCCATGCCCGTGGGGGGCCGGCTGATGTCATTGGACACCGGAGGTCTGCATGCATGCGGTGGCGGCCGGCTGGCACGGCGAGGTGGCGAGGCCCGAGTGGATGTTCGCCCGGGCGCAGCCACACTCGCGCGCGTCGCGCTCGGGACGGGGGGTCGACGCCCGTCCGGCGGATCGCCAGAATGACCCGGTGCCGCCGCGACCCGCCCCCGGACGCCACCAGGCGACCTCCGCCGAGGCCAGCCACTCGGACCAGCTGATCCGGCTGCTCTACGCGGAGCACGCCGGGCCGCTGCTGATGTTCGTGATGCGGCTGACCGGCGGGGACCGGCAGCGCGCCGAGGACATCGTGCAGGAGACGCTGCTGCGGGCCTGGCGCAACGCGCACCGCCTCGGCGTGCAGGGTGGTCAGGGCTCGCTGCGGCCGTGGCTGGTGACGGTGGCCCGGCGGATCGCGATCGACGAGCACCGCAGCGAGCAGGCCCGGCCGGCGGAGACGTACGACCGGGACCTGACCGCGTTCGCGGAGGCGGACAGCACCGACCGGGTGTTGCGCACGATGACCGTGGCGGACGCGCTGCGTACGCTGAGCCAGTCCCACCGGGAGATCCTGGTGGCGACGTACTTCCGGGGTCGTACCGTGCCCGAGGCGGCCGAGGAGCTGGGCCTTCCGCTCGGCACCGCGAAGTCGCGGGTCTACTACGCGCTGCGCGCGCTGCGCACGGCTCTGCAGGAGAGGGGGGTGACGGAATGAGCCGGGCCGACCACATGGACGTCGCCGCGTACGCGCTCGGCGTGCTGGACCCGCAGGACACGGAGCGGTTCGAGGAGCACCTGGCCACCTGCTGGGCGTGCGCGGCGGAGCTGGAGACGATGGTCCCGGTGGTGGGGATGCTCTCCGGCATCGACGGCGAGGCGATGGCCGCGCTGGAACAGACCCACACCGACCCGGCGCTGCTGGACCGCACGCTGGTGGCCGTGCGGCGGGACCGCCGGCGTACCCGGGTCCGGCAGTTGCTGGCCACGGCGGCGGCCGTGGTGGTGTTCGGCGGCCTGAGCGGTGTCGCGGCCGGGATGCTCGGCGACGACTCGCCGTCCGTGCCGCAGGCCGGGCCGACGCCGCCCGTGCCGACCGCCGCGCCGAGCAGCGGCCCGGCCGACCCGAACGCCCCGGGCGTCGGCGGCGACAAGGAGATCGAGGGCGACGAGCACCGCGCCACCGACCCGGGCACCGGTGTGCAGACCACGATGTGGCTGGCGAAGAAGGAGTACGGCACGCAGATCGCGGTGCAGCTCGGCCGCCTGCCCGGGCCGCGCACCTGCCGGCTGGTGGTGGTGCGCAAGAACGCCACGAGCGAGGTGGTGAGCACCTGGTCGGTGCCGGGCAACGGCTACGGCACCAACCAGAACCCGCTCACGCTGCAGTTGAGCGCGTCCACCTCGGCCCCGCTCGGCGACATCGAGAAGGTCCAGGTGCAGTCGGTCGACGTCAACGGGGTGGCGAGCCCGCTGGTGACCGTCTCCGACCTCTGAGGTGACCGCGCCGACGGCGCCGGGCGGCCTGGCCGCCCGGCGCCGTCGCGTCGTTTCCGCCACCTCCCCCTCGCGGTGCCGCACGCGCGGCGGTGCGGAACGGTTCAACCGGTCCACTGTGAAATGGACCACCCTTTCGACTTCAACCTTGACAGCGCCGCCGCCCGTACTACTCGGCGAACTGCCAGAATCGAGGAGGGCACGTGGCACACCACAAGCGGACGACCGTCATCGTCGCGAGCGCGATGGTCGCACTGACGGCCTGCGCCCCCGCGGGCTACAACGGCGCGAACTCGGGCGCGGCGGAGCCGGTGGCCGTCGCCGCGGCCGAACCGACCGCGGCGGCCGAACCGGAGGCGTCGGCGGCACCCGAGGCGCCCGCCGCCGACCAGGCGCCCCCGTCCGACGTGAAGCTCACCGACGAGCTGGTCGGCAAGAAGCTACCCCGGATGGGCCAGGTCGTCACCGACCAGGACGGCTGGGTGCTGTACCGGTTCGACAAGGACTCGGATGACCCGGCGCAGTCCAACTGCGTGGACAAGTGCGCCGAGGTGTGGCCGCCGGCGTTGACCGACGGCAACCCGCAGCTGCAGGGCGTCTCGGACGACAAGGTCGGCACGGTCACCCGGCAGGACGGCACCCGGCAGATCACCATCGGGGGCTGGCCGGTCTACCGCTACATCGGGGACAAGAAGCCGGGCCAGTGGAAGGGCCAGGGCGTCGGCGGCACCTGGTTCGTGGTCGACCCCAACGGCAAGAAGAACCTGACCTGCCTGCCGACCGGCACGCCGAAGGCGGTCGCCCCGCCGGCGTCGGGCGGCGGCGACTCGGGTGGCGGGTCGACCTACTCGTACTGACGCACCTGGTCACGGTGACCGGTCGCCGCCGGGGAGGGCGCGGCCGGTCACCGTCGTGGACCCGGAAGGCGGGGCGTACCGGCATCGCCCCGCCTTCCGGCACGAGCACCGCCGCGCCCCGCGCGGCGGTGTCGGCCGTCACGGCGGGGCGGCGTGGCAGAGTGGCGGGGTGACCTCGCCCACCGCCCGCCGGACGCTGCGCCCTCCGGCCGGCTACCGACTGGCCGCCTCGGTGCGGGCGCTGACCTTCAGCCCGTACGACCCGTGCGCGCGGATCGCCGCCGGGAGCTTCTGGTGGGCCACCCGCACCCCGGACGGGCCGGCCACCCTGGCGCTGCGTCCGGAGGCCGGCGACCTGGTCGCCGAGGGGTACGGGCCGGGCGCCACGTGGGTGGTCGAGCGGGCCGACCGGGTGGCCGGGCTGCGCGACGACCTGACCGGGTTCGCCGCGCTGGCCGCCGCGCACCCGCTCGTCGCCCGGCTGGCCCACGAGCACCACGGGCTGCGGATGCCCGCCACCGGCCAGGTCTTCCCCCGGCTGCTGCGGGCGGTGTTCGAGCAGAAGGTCACCGGCAAGGAGGCCTACCGGGCGTACGCGGCGACCGTGCGGCACTTCCGCGAGGCGGCGCCCGGCCCGCTGCAACCACTGCTGCTGCCGCCCGAGCCGGCCGCGGTGGCGGCCACGCCGTACTGGGTCTTCCACCCGTTCGGGGTGGAGCAGCGGCGGGCCGACACGCTGCGCCGCGCCGCCGCCGTCGCGGACCGGCTGGAACGCTGCGCCGACGCGGCCGAGGCGACCCGCCGGCTCACCGCCGTCCCCGGCATCGGCCCGTGGACCGCCGCCGAGGTGGTGCGGATCGCGTACGGGGACCCGGACGCGGTCAGCGTCGGCGACTACCACGTGCCGAACACGGTGGCCTGGGCGCTGGCCGGGGAACCGCGCGGCGACGACGCCCGGATGCTGGCGCTGCTGGAGCCGTTCCGGGGGCACCGGGGTCGGGTGTGCGTGCTGCTGGAGGCGGCCGGGATCCAGGCGCCGAAGTACGGCCCCCGCGCCCCGATCCGCTCCTTCGCCCGCTACTGACCGCTCACCGGCGGGCGCACAGTCGGCGCAGCGTGCGCCCCAGCCACCAGGCGTACCCCAGCTGGAAGCCCCGGGTGACCGGGCCGGCGGCGCGCACGTACCACCGGGCCGGCCGGCTGAACGCGGTCACCTCGAACCAGGTGCCGTCGGGGCCCCGGGTGACCAGGAACGCCTCCTCGCCGATCTCCGGGTGCCCGGGCAGGGTGCCGTAGCCGAACCCGGCCCGGTCCGGCTCGTCCACCGCCCAGACCACCTCGGTCGGCCCCCAGACCCGCGCCGGGCCGACGCCCAGCCCCGGGGTGACCCGGACGCCGGGGGCGGCGCGCGGGGCGTCGGTGCGCATCACCACGCCGGCGGCGCGGTGCAGCCGCCAGCCGAGCACCGCGTCCGCCGCGAGCGGGAAGCCGCCGTCGGGCAGCCGGACCCGGTGGCGCAGGTGGTGGTAGCCGGCCGGCAGGTCGCCGCCGCGGGTCGCACCCACCTCGGCGTACGTCAGTTCGGGCCTCTCCACACCCGCCAGGGTACGACCGCCCGGGCCGGTTGTGGTGAGCTGAGCCGGTGACCGACGTGACCATCGCCCCCGCCGTCGTCGCCGACGCCGGCGAGATCCTCACCGTGCAACGCGCCGCCTACCTGGTCGAGGCGCAGCGCTACCGGGACGTGTTCCTGCCCCCGCTCACCGAGACGCTGGACGAGGTCCGGGCGGCGCTGACCGGCCCGGACGTGGTGCTCGCCGCCCGCCGCGGCCCCCGCCTGGTCGGCTCGGTGCGGGCCCGCATCGACGGGGACACCGCCCACGTCGGCCGCCTCTCGGTCGCCCCGGACCAGCAGGGACACGGCGTCGGCGGCCGGCTGCTCGCCGCGGTCGAGCAGGCCTGCGCCGGCCGGGTGGCCCGGTTCGCGCTGTTCACCGGCGCGCAGAGCGCGGAGAACCTGGGGCTGTACGCCCGGCGCGGCTACCGGGTGGTGACCCACCGCCCGGACGAGAACGGCAACCGCCTGGCGGTGCTGGAGAAGCTCAGCCCCGCTCGCAGCGACGCCTGAGCCCGTCCGCCTCCTGCCGCAGGTAGCGGCGCATCGTCGAGCCGCCGAGCAGCCCGACCAGCGCGGCCAACGGGCCGCTCTGGGTCAGCGTCAGCTCGGCCCGGGTCCGCCCGTCGTCGAGGCGCACCAGGCGGTGTTCGCCCCGACTGCGCACGCCCGGGCTCGTGGACTCCCAGACGAACGCGTACGGCGGGTCGATCTCGGTGACCCGCCAGACCGCCGGCCGCAGCCAGGGCTGGGTCAACCGGGCGGTCGCACCGAGCGCGAGCGGGCCGGGCTCCAGGCGACGGGCGGCGGTGACCGAGGGCGTCCACTCCGGCCAGCGCTCGACGTCGCTCTGCACCGCCCAGACCTGGTCGACGTCGGCGGCGATCTCGACGGACTCGACGAACCGCATGGCGTCCCTCCCCCATGGACAGTCCACCCCACCCTACGCCGCCCACTCGCACGCCGGATCCCGCACGGCCGAGGCCGGGAGCGCGCGGCGACAGCCCGGGGCGGTGGGCGGGTCAGGCGGCCTCGTGGAGGTCGGCCAGGCCGACCGGGGCGTACCGGCGGAGCAGCCGTTCCAGCTCGGCCACCGAGCCGACCTCGCCGACGACGTTCGCGCCGCCGCCGTGCTCCGGCGGGTAGCGGTGCGCCAGCCGGTAGCGGTAGCGCCCGCGCACCAGCTCGACGCTGACCCGCCAGCGCCCGCAGCATCCGCAACTCCACTCCGGCACGCCGCGACGGTAGCTCTGACCTGCGGTTTCATCATCCGGTCGGCGGGGACGAAAGGGGCCGGGGCGGGACACGCCGCCCGGCCCGGGCGGTGATCTGGCTCACCAGCGTCGGTGGGGTCTGGTTGACTGGTCGCCGTGGACCTGCCGATCAACCCGCCGGTCGAGCCGATGCTGGCCAAGAGCGTGGCCGAGCTGCCCACCGATCCCGGTCTGACGTACGAGCCGAAGTGGGACGGCTTCCGCTGCATCATCTTCCGCGACGGCGACGAGGTCGAGCTGGCCAGCCGGGGCGGGAAGTCGATGACCCGCTACTTCCCCGAGGTGGTCGAGCAGGCGCTCCGTCAGCTCCCGCCCCGGTGCGCGGTCGACGGCGAGCTGATCGTGATCCGCCGGGACGGCCCCGGCGGGCAGCCACGGCTCGACTTCGAGCTGCTGGCCCAACGGATCCATCCCGCCGCCTCCCGGGTGAAGCTGCTCGCCGAGACCACCCCGGCCGACTTCGTCGCGTTCGACCTGCTCGCCCTGGACGACGAGCTGCTCACCGACCGGCCCTACCCGCAGCGCCGGGAGCGGTTGGAGCGGGCCCTGGCCGGGGTCCGCCCGCCGGTGCACGTGACGCAGGTGACCACCGACCCGGAGACCGCCCGGCGCTGGTTCGAGGTGTTCGAGGGCGCGGGGCTGGACGGTCTCATCGTCAAACCGGCCGACCTGCCCTACGAGCCGGGCAAGCGGTTGATGGCCAAGGTCAAGCACGCGCGCACCATGGACGCGGTGGTGGCCGGCTTCCGCTGGCACAAGTCCGGTCCGGTGGTGGGCTCGCTGCTGCTCGGCCTCCACGACGACGACGGGGTGCTGCACCACATCGGCGTCAGCTCCTCGTTCACCATGGCCCGGCGCCAGGAGCTGCTCGACGAGTTGGAGCCCTACCGCGAGGTGGGCGGCGGCCACCCGTGGGTGCACGGCGACCACGAGCGGGGGCAACGCATCCCGGGCGGGGTGAGCCGGTGGACCGGCGGCAAGAACCTGGAGTGGGAGCCGTTGCGACCCGAGCTGGTGGTGGAGGTGGCCTACGACGCGATGGAGGGCGACCGGCTGCGGCACACCGCGCGGTTCCTGCGCTGGCGGCCCGACCGCGACCCGCGCTCCTGCGGCTACGGCCAGCTCGACCGGCCGATCCGCTACGACGTCGACGAGGTGCTGCGCGGGAATCCGGCGGCGACGGTGAGCGACGCCCACGGCCGGGCGTAGCCTGGCGGTCGACACGATCATGGAAGGCGCCCACGTGACAGGCTTCCCCGACCGGACCCGCCGGTTCCGGCCCACAGTGGCCGCGTTCGTGGCCGCGGTGGTCCTCACCGCCGGCTGCACGCTGCCGGCGTTCGCCCCGCGCGCCGAGAGCGAGGGCGAGGCGGCCCCGCCGGGCAGCGCGCCCACCTGGCGGTCCTGCCCGGAGGTGCCCGACGAGCTGGTCGGTCGGGGCGCGGCCGACATGCGTTACGAGTGCGCCCGGATCGCCGTGCCCCGCAACTGGGGCACCGGCGCGACCACCGGCGCCACCGCCGGGCCGGGCACCGGCGAGACGTTCGAGATCGCGCTGATCCGGATCCGCTCCACCAAGCAGCGCGACCGGATCGGGTCGCTGGTGGTGAATCCGGGCGGCCCCGGCGCGTCCGGCGTCGACACGGCGGTCTATCTCTCCTTCGGCCCGGCGTTCGGCGGTCTGCCGGCGGCGGTCACCGACCGGTTCGACATCGTCGGCTTCGACCCGCGCGGGGTGGCCCGGTCCAGCCCGGTGAAGTGCATCCCCGACGCCGACCTGGACGCCAGCTTCGGCTACGACCCCGATCCGGAGAGCCAGGCGTCCTTCGACGGCTTCGTCGACCTCAACCGGCGCATCGGTCAGCGGTGCGGCGCCAAGTACGGCGACCAGCTCCGGCTCTACGGCACCGAGCAGGCCGCGCGGGACATGGACGCGGTGCGCGCGGCGGTCGGCGACGACAAGCTCACCTACCTCGGCTACTCCTACGGCACCCTGCTCGGCGCCACCTACGCCCAGCTCTACCCGCAGCGGGTGCGGGCCCTGGTGCTCGACGGCGCGGTCGACCCCCGGCAGAAGCTGATCGCCGGGTCGGAGAGCCAGGCGAAGGGCTTCGAGCGGGCGTTCGACAACTTCTCCCGGTGGTGCGCGGCGAACGCCGGCCGCTGCCCGATCGCGCCGGACGCCCGCGGCGCGGTCACCGCCGCGATCGACAAGGCCACCACCTCCCCGGTACGCGGCCAGGGCGGCCGGGAGGCCACCGCCGGCTGGGTGTTCTACGCGGTGATCTCCTCCCTCTACACCGAGCAGGGCTGGCAGGAGCTGGCCCGGGCGATCGACGACCTGCAGGGCGGCGACCCGGACGGGGTGTTCAAGCTGGCCGACGCGTACGCGGGTCGCGAGGACGACGGCCACTACTCCAACCTGTTCGACGCCAACATGGCGGTCAACTGCGCGGACGAGACCGAGAAGCCGACCCGGGAGCAGGTGCGGTCGTTGCAGTCGCAGTGGCGCCAGAAATACCCGCTGTTCGGTCCGGCGCTGGCCGTGGGGATGCTCGGCTGTGTGGAGTGGCCCGGCGGGCGCGACCCCTACCCGACCGGGCGGGCGACCGGCGCGCCGCCGATCCTGGTGGTCGGCACCACCGGCGACCCGGCCACGCCCTACGAGCAGACCGCCGCGCTGGCCTCGATGCTGGGCGTCGGTCGGGTGCTCACCTGGGAGGGCGAGGGGCACACCGCCTACCCGCAGACCTCGTGCGTGACCGCGGCCGTCGACGCGTACCTGATCTCGCTCACCGTCCCCCGGGAGGGGCTGCGCTGCCCCGCCCGGTGACGGCGTGGCGGCCGGTCAGCCGGCCGCCGGCGGGGTCCAGCCCTCCGGCAGGTGCCCGATGCGGACCCGCTGCGGGTGGTCGCCGACCGGGACGCTGGCCACCTTCTGCCCGGTGGCGAAGGTGATCGCGGTGACCCGGTCCGCGCCGGACTCGGAGATCACGCAGTCCCGGCCGTCGCCGCTGACCGTGGCCCAGTACGGCTTGCTGGCCGGCACCAGCGGGCCCTCCCGCAGCGTGGCCCGGTCCACCACCGTCGCGTAGTCGTCCATGGTGCCGGCGACGCAGAGCCGCGTGCCGTCGGGGCTGACCGACAGGCCGTGGTGCCGCGAGTCGTTCACCCAGGTGGTGCGGTCGTCGCTGGTCGCCGGGTTCTTCGGCAGCGTGGTGACCCGGGTGATCCGGTCGGTGGCCACGTCGTACTCGACCAGGCCGTTGAAGAACGAGACCTGGAAGTAGAGCGTGCCGCCGTCCGGGGTGAACACCGCCGGGCGGACCGCGTCGGAGAGGTCCCGGCGGCCCGCGGCGTCCAGCCGGTCACGCATGTCGATCACCTTGACCACCTGGTACGTGGTGGCGTCGGCGACGGTGATCCGCCGGTCACCCTTGGTCCAGTCGAGCCAGGGCGCGTCCAGGTCGGTGTTGACCTCGCCGATGGACATGTTCCACAGCCGCCCGTCGCGGGTGAAGACGTTCTCGTGCGGCTTGTCGCCGGTGCCGAACGAGCCGAGCTGCGCCCCGGTGCGGATGTCCAGCACGTGCACGGTGTTCGAGGTGGAGGCGGAGACCGCGACCCGGGTGCCGTCGGGCGAGACGGCCATGTGGTCGGCGCGGTAGCCGGAGACCGGGAACCGCCAGCGGATCGCGCCGGTGGCCAGGTCGATCGAGACCACGTCGGCGAAGCTGGGCCGGGACACCACCAGGGCGGTGCCGTCCGGGGTGGTGTACATGTCGTCGACGAACTGGTCGTGTCCCTCCCCCGGTCCCTGCCGGATGCCGAGGAAGAACGCCAGCCGGATCGGGTTGAGGTAGATCTCGCGCAGCCGCGCGGCCCGGTCCGGGATCACGTTGATCCGGCCGAGCCTGGCGTAGTCGCCCCGGGAGCGGATGACGTCGGCGGTGCCGTCCCAGTTGTTGCCGACGAACATCACCTCCTGGAGCGCGGCGGCAGCGGCGGGCGTGGGTGCCGCCACCAGCGGGCTGGGCGCGGCGAGGGCGAGGGCGGCCAGCGCGGCGAGGACGGCGCGGCGGCGGGATCGGGACGGGCGGGGTGGCACGGGGGTCATGGACGCCTCCTGGCAGCCGGTGCGACATCGACGTTTCTCAACGGCTCGATCGGTGTTACCTTTCGGTAACAACCAGGAGAGCAACCGGACGGCCGGCCCGGCTAGGCACCGGACGCCAACGCCCGACCGGCCCGGTTGTGCCGCGACGACAACGGGAGGACGGCGGGCGCCGATGACCCGGACCGGAAGCGCCCCCGCGTTCGGCGCGCTGCTGCGCCACCTGGCCGCCGACGCCGCCGCCGTGGACGAGGTGGCCCGGGCCGCCCGGGCGAACTCCCCGGAGGTGGACCGCCTCCCGGCCGCCGAGGTCCGCCGGCAGGTCGTGCTGCTGTTGAGCAGCGGGTTGGGCGCGTTGGAGCGCCGCGAGGACCCCGCCGGCCGGGACTTCACCGAGGCCCGCCGGCTCGGCGCCGACCGGGCGGCGCAGGGCGTCTCCGTCGCCGGCCTGCTGCGCGGCGTGCAGGCCGGGCGGGACCGGGCGGTGGAGCTGGTGGTCCGGCACGGCCGCGACGCCGGCATCCCCGACGAGGTGCTCGTCGAGGGACTGCTCACCATCGGCCGGTACGCCGCCGCGGTGGAGCGGGCCGTGGTCGACGGGCACCGGGAGGCCGAACGGGAGCTGGTCCGCGGCGGCCCGGCCGCCCGGGCGCACCTGCTGCGCCGGTTGCTGATCGACGGACCCGACGACACGCCGGCGGCGGAGCTGGCCCGGTTCGGGCTACGACCGGACGGGCGCTACCACTGCCTCGTCGCCGCCGCGCCGGATCCGGTCCGCGCGCACGCGTTGCACCGGCAGCTCGCCCGGCACGGCGGTCTGCTCGGCGCCGTCGAGGACCGGCTGGCCGGCCTGCTCCCCCGGCTGCCCGGCGCCGCGCCGGCCGACCTGCTCGCGCTGGTGACGCCGGCGCAGCCGCTGGCCCGCGCCCCGGCGATGTACGCGCTCTGCCTGGCGGCGCTGCGTACCGCCACGCACCGGCGGCTGCGCGGGCTGCGCCAGGTGACCGACCTGGCCGGGGAGACAGCGCTGGCCGCCCAGCCGGCCCTGGCCGAGCTGCTGCGGGCGACGCTGCTCGGCCCGCTCGACCCGGCCGACGAGTTCCACCGGGAGCTGGCCACCACCGCGCTCGCCTGGCTGGATCACGGCCAGCGACTGGACCAGACCGCCGCCGCGCTGCACGTGCACCCGAACACGGTGCGCTACCGGTTGCGCCGGCTCCGGGAGGTGACCGGCGGCCCGCCGGTCGAGGAGGGGGCGCGGTGCACGGTGCCGCAGACCGTGCACTGGTGGTGGGCGCTGCGCAGCTGGCTGGACGGGTGCTGAGGCCGCCTCACCGGCGGCGGCGCCGGCGGCGGTCGCCGGGCGCGACCTCGGGCACCGGACGGGGCGGCTCGGGCAGCACGACGCCCTGCCGGGCGGCCATCTCCTCGACCAGGACCCGCAGCCGCCGCACGTCCGCCTTCAGCTCCTCCTGCTCGGCGTGCTCGAACGCGTCGTCGTCGACGATCAGCCGGCTGGCGAAGTGCGCGGTGATCAGCGGGATCACCAGCAGCACCATGGTGGAGATGAGCAGCGCGGCCAGGACCCGGCCGCCGAACGTGGTCGGGGAGATGTCGCCGTACCCGACGGTCGACGCGGTCACCACCGCCCACCAGACCGAGTCCGGGGCGCTCTTGTGCTCGAAGTGGCTGTAGAGCACGCCCGCCACCACGATCATCAACAGGTACGACGTGATCAGCGTGCGCGGCGAGTTGGCGAACCAGACCAGGCCCCGGTAGATCCAGCGGAACGGCAGCAGGAGGTCCATGGCGTCATGCTGCCCGGTGCCGGCAAGCGCCGCATTCCCATCGCCCGGTGTCGCTGTGCCAGGCTGCCGGGGTGACCGATGTGATCTTCCGGGAGGCCACCCGGGCCGACCTGCCGGCCGTGCTCGCCCTGCTCGCCGACGACGTGCTGGGCCGCGACCGCGACCTGCCCGAGGTGGACGCCGCCTACGAGAGGGCCTTCGCCGACCTCGACGCCGACCCCCGTAACCACCTGGTCGTCGCCGAGGTCGACGGCGAGCCGGCCGGCTGTTTCCAGCTCACGTACATCCCCGGGCTGGGCCGGCACGGCGCGGAACGGTGCCTGATCGAGTCCGTGCGGGTCCGCTCCGACCTGCGCGGCCGGGGGCTGGGCCGGGCCATGATGCGCTGGGCGATCGACCAGGCTCGGGCGCGCGGCTGCGCGTTGGTGCAGCTCACCACCGACAAGCGGCGCGCCGACGCGCACCGGTTCTATCGCGGCCTCGGCTTCGTCGCCAGCCACGAGGGCATGAAGCTGGCGCTCTGACCCGCCCGGCCGGACGGATCAGTCGACCACCAGCCGGCCGTCGCGCAGCGTGAGGGTCCGGTCGGCCATCTCGATCAGCGCCGGGTCGTGCGTGGCGACCAGCGCGGTCATGCCCCGGGCGTGTACCACGGCCCGGAGCAGGTCCATGATCGAGCGGCCGGTCTCGGAGTCGAGCTGGCCGGTCGGCTCATCGGCGATGAGCAGGTCCGGCTCGTTGGCCAGTGCCCGGGCGACCGCCACCCGCTGCTGCTGCCCGCCGGACAGCTCGTACGGGCGCTGCGCGGCGTGCCCGCCCAGCCCGACCAGCTCCAGCAGCACCGCCACCCGCTGCTCCCGCTCGGCCGCCGGCACCTTGGCCAGCCGCAGCGGCACCCCGACGTTCTCGGCCGCGGACAGGATCGGCACCAGCCCGAACGTCTGGAAGACGAAGCCGACGGTGCCCCGGCGCAGCGCCAGCAGCTCCTTCTCCCCGGCGGCGGTGACCTCGTGCCCGGCCACCTCGATCCGCCCGGCGTCCGGCCGGTCCAGGCCGCCGATCAGGTTCAGCAGCGTGGTCTTGCCGGCCCCGGAGCGGCCGCGCACCGCGACCAGCTCGCCGCGCCCGGCGGTGAACGACACGTCCCGCACGGCGTGCACCGCGTGCTCGCCCCGGCCGAAGGTGCGACTCACCCCCTCGACCCGCACCACGTCCTCGACGCTCGTCGCCGGCAGCACCACGGTCCGCTCGGTCATCACTCACTCTCCTCGGCGTGCGTCCGGTCGCCGGGCCGCACCTCGACGTGGTCGGGCTCCAGGTTGAGCCGGACCCGGTCCCGCAGCGACAGCGCCTCCACGAACGGCGCCGGCAACTGCATCCGGCCGGTCCGGTCGAGCACCGCGTACTCCTCGCTGACCAGCTCGGTGCCGCCGTCGGCGGTGGCCCGCGCGGTCCGGCGTACCTCGGAGGCGGTCCGCCCGTCGCGGATGGCGACGGTCCGGCGGACCTGCCCGGCCACGGCGTGGTCGTGGGTGACCACCACGATGGTCACCCCCAGCTCGGCGTTGATGGTGCGCAGCGCGGCGAACACCTCCGCGCCGGTGGCCTCGTCCAGCTCGCCGGTCGGCTCGTCGGCGAAGAGGATCTCCGGGTCGTTGGCCACCGCCACGGCCACCGCGCACCGCTGCTGCTCGCCGCCGCTCATCTGACCTGGTCGACGGTCCGCGCAGTAGCCGACCCCGACCAGGTCGAGCAGCCGGCGTGCCCGCTCCCGCCGCTCCCGCCGGCCGCCGTGCCGCCCGGCCAGCTTCATCGGCAGTTCCACGTTCTCCACCGCGCTCAGGTACGGCAGCAGGTTGCGGCCGGTCTGCTGCCAGATGAAGCCGACCATCTCCCGCCGGTACGCCAGCCGCTTCTTGTGCGACAGCGCGAGCAGGTCGTAGTCGGCGACCCGGGCGATGCCGGCGGTCGGCGTGTCCAACCCGGACAGGATGTTCAGCAGGGTGGACTTGCCGGAGCCGGAGGCGCCGACGATCGCGACCAGCTCACCCCGGTCGATGACCAGGTCGAGTCCCTGCAGGGCGACGACCTCCACGCCCTCGGTCTTGAAGATGCGGACCAGGCCGTCGCAGACGATGTGCCCGCGCAGGCGGTCCTCTCCGCCGGCTCGCTCGGCCGCCCGGCGGGCGGCCTGCCGCTGGAGCGCGGCCAGGTCCGGCACCGCCGCGGTGCTCGCGGTAGTGGTCATCAGCTCTCCTCTCCGAGCCGGAGCGCCTCGCCGAGGCGCGTCCGACGGTTGTTCAGGGCCTCGACGACGATCGCGAAGCCGAGGGCGACCGCACCGAGCACGACGACGCCGACGACCAGGCGTGGTTCGAACGCCACCTCGACGGGTGCGCCGCCGGTGAAGGCGGACAGGCCGAGCACCGGATTGAGCAGGAGCGGCAGCAGCGCCCCGACCACCGCGCCGGTGACCACCGCCACGCCGACCAACGGACCCAGCTCCACCAGCAGCAGCCCACGCGACTGGCCCCGGGACAGGCCCAGCGTGCGCAGCTGGGACAGCGCCTGCCCCCGGGCGCGGGCGCCGGCCAGCACCACGAACGCGACGGCCAGCAGGCCCAACGCCGTCCCGACGACGGCGCCGGCGGTGAAGCCGAAGCCGAGGACCGCGTTCACCCCGCCCTCGCCGACCTGCCGACGCGCCTGCGTCCAGGTGGTCACCTCGACGTCGAGCGGTTGTTCCCGTCCGACGATCGTCCCGCCCCGCGCGAAGCGGCGCTGCCCCTCGTTGCCGACCCGGCGCAGCTCCGACACGTCGAGCCGGTCGCCGGCCACCAGGAAGCCGGTCGGCGTCACGTCGGTCGTCCGGCGGGGCAGCTGCTGCCACGGCAGGACGACGAACCGGGTCGTCTCGCCGCGCAGCAGCGGGAAGCTGTCCGCCCGCGCGGCCACCCGGAACTCGTACCGCTGCCCCTGCACACCGACGAAGGCGGAGCCGTCGCGGCCGGCGGCGGCCAGATCCGCCGCGACCGCCGGCGACACGACCGCCGGCAGCGGTCCCGCGTCGCCGCTGCCGAGCAGCGCGTCCGGCACCCCGACCGGCACGTCGGCGTCCCGGACCAGGGCGTCCAGCTCCGGCCCGTTCACCAGCAGCACGCTCACCTCACCGACCCGCAGGTCGGTGCCGTCCTCGTCGGTGGCGAGCCGCTGGCCCGCCTCCTGCAGGATCGGGGAGGCCCGCCGTACGCCCGGCAGCCGCGCCAGCTCCGCACCGGTGTCCGGGGCGAGCCGCTCACCCCGGATCAGCCCGTCCGCCGGCACCTGCCGCGCGGCCACCCGGTCCCGGCTCGCCTCCACCCCGGCGGCGACCACACCGCAGAACGCGGCGCTGGCGACCGCCAGCACCACGACCACCAGCGGTGTGGTGACCACGGCGCGGGCGCCGCGCGCGGAGCCGAGGAAGGCGACGCTGCCCCGGGTCCGGGCGGCCAGTCGGCCGAGCAGTCGCAGCGGCCACGGGTACAGCCGGATCGTCAGCACCGCCGCGGCGACCGCGAGCAGCACCGGAACCGACACCAGGAGCGGGTCCACCACGCCGGGTACCAGACCACGCCGGCGCAGCAGCAGCACGCCGATCACGGCGAGCAGCACCAGCCCGGCCTCCATGGTGATCCGTCGTGCCGACGGACGCATCGTCACCAGGTCCCGCCGCTGCGCGACGCCGGTCGGCAGGGCGAGGGTCGCCAGCGGCAGCGCCAGGACGATCAGCAGGGTGGCGGCCACGGCGGCGGCGGGCGCCGACTCCGCGGCCGGGCCGGGCGCGAGGTTCCCGAGCGCGAAGCCGGCGCCGGCTGCCGGCAGCAGCACCAGCAACGACTCGGACAGACTGCGCCGGGCTCCGACGAGGGCGGTGCCGCCGCGCGCCCGCAGCAGGGTGAACTCGGTACGCCGGCGGCGTACGGTCAGCCCGGCCGCCAGGATCACCAGGCCGGCCAGCGCACCCAGCGCGCCGGTGGCGGACACCGCGAGGACCGTACGGACGGACGCCACCTGGTCCTGGAACTGCCGCAGCGGGATGTCGAGTCCCTGGGTGAACGCGCGGCCCTGGGCCTGCCGGCCCATCCGGTCGACGTCGCCGATGAGCCGGTCCGCGTCCACCGCGTGGATCCCGCTCGCGCCCATCCGGTAGCGCCAGGCGAACCGCAGGCCCCACCCGTCGGCGGAGAGCCGGTCCAGCGTCGCCGGGTCGACCACGCCGAGCGCGACGAAGGGCTCCGCGTCGCCGGTCGGCTCGATGACGCGAAGTGCCTGGGGCAGCCCGTCCCAGAACCCCCCGGCGCGGTCGCGGGGCTCGAAGACGCCCACCACCAGCGCCCGGACCGGATCCGGGGCGCCCTCGGGGGTCGCCGACTGGGGCCCGGCGAGGGTGAGTGTGCTGCCGACCCGCAGGTTCAGCTTGCCGGCCACCTCGGCGGCCAGCGCGACCTCCACCGGGTCCTCGGCGGTCGCCGCCGGGTCCGGCCAGCGCCCGCCGGTCAGGCGGCCCGCCTCGGCGACGCCCGGCATGCTCCGCAGGCTCAGATCGACCAGGAGGTTCCGCGCGGCGAGGTCCGGCCCGGTCAGCCGGCCCGGATCGGTCTCCGCGGTGAACCACCGCCGGTCGACCAGCGCCCGCACCGGCGGCGGCATCTCGTCCTGCAGCCGCGGCAGGTCGGCCGCGAACGCCTCCATCAGGGACGTGCCGTTACCCGCGTTGAAGATCGTGTCGGTCGCGTACGTCACGTCGCGGACGGTGGCCGGCTGGCTCCGCAGGAAACTCTGCAGGCCCGCCTCGGTGCGTCCGTTCACCAACCGCGGCACGCCGGCGATCAGCGCCAACGTGACCGCCGCCAGGGCGGCGAGCAGCAGGAACTGTCCGCCGTACGCACGGACCCGGCGGACGACCGCGCCGATGCTCATCGGGCCTCCTCCACGTCGCGGGCCGCCCTGCTCCAACCGGTCACTGGTCTCCCCCGATTCGCAGCTGTGCCGCCGCCACCCGCTGCCGGATGCCGAAGGCGATGAACGCGCTGAAGGCCAGCGCCGCCAGCAGGAGGCCCGCCGCGGTGAGCCCGACCGGCAGCCACGGCAGGACGAAGGCCGCCTCGGGCACCGGCCGGGTGGCCGACGGGGTGAGGATGACCAGCGGGGCCATCGTCACGCCGACACCGGCCCCGAGCAGCAGCCCGACGCCCACCCCGATGCCCGCCAGAAAGGTCTGCTCGGCCAGCAGCGCCCGGGCCAGCAGGCGGGGCGTGGCGCCGAGCGTGTGCAGGACGGCGAACTCGCCCAGGCGACGCCGGGCGGTGGCCCACACGTCCACGAGCAGCCCGACGAGCGCCAGCAGCACCGCGCCCAGCGCCGCGACGAGCAACCCCGTGCGGGCCCCCTGCCAGTACGGATCGGCCGCGGCCCGGTCGGCCGTCTGGCGCCGGTCGAGGACGCTCACGCCGTCCAGTTCCCCGGCCGCCTGCCGGGCGCCGTCGTCGTCGGCGCCGAGCCACCACTCCTGCACCGGCCGCACGGCGCCGCTCTCGCGGATCAGCCAGTCGGTCGCCGCCGGCATGTCCAGCAGCACGCCCTCGCCGGTGGCCGACGGCACGGCGTCCACCTCGCCGGCCACGGTCACCGGCAGCGACACCCCCGACAACGAGAGGGTGACCGTCTCCCCCGGGCGCAGGCTGAGCGCCTCGCGCACCCCGGGGGTCAACAGCGCGGGAACCGGACGGGCCTCACCCGTCGGCACCACGGCGAAGCGTGAGGACTCCTGGTACGCGAACTGCCCGCCGGCCACCAGCACGACGTCGTTCTCGACGGTGAGGCCGGTAGCCGTGGCGTCGACCCTGGTCCTCGGGCCGGCCGCCGCCCCGATCGCCTTCCAGTCGGCGCCCAGGGACAGCGGCCGGGCCGTGCCGGCGGCGTCGACCACGCGCAGGTCGTTCACCCCGAGTCGGTACGCGGTCCCGGCCACGTCCCCGCCGTCGACCTCGAAACCGGCCAGCCGCAGCTCACCGGCGGCGGGGAGCGGGATGCGGAACGGCACCCGTCGACCCGACTCGTCCCCGGTGCCCACCGGCAGCCGCAGGGCGAGTCCGTCCGCGCGGGTCACGAGCAGCCAGACCTGCACCCGCTGGGGGGCGACCGCGTCGCGTACCCAGGTGCGGACGGAGCCGGTGATCGACCGGGCGTCCTCGGGCAGCACGACGCCGGCAGCCGGGCCGCGCGACCGGACCATCCGGTCGAACAACGCCGGCACCGGCTCGGTGACCAGCCGGTCGTCCAGGCGCACCACGCCCGCGGCGCCCGCCGCGTCGAGGCTGACCACCGTGGCGGGCAGGTCCGCCCGGCCGACCCGGATCTCGTCCCGCCACCCGGGAAGGGCCGCCCGCACGCCCGGCAGCGCCGCGACCTCCGCCGGCCGACCGGGCGGAGCGACCCCGCCGCGCTCGGTCAGCCGCAGATCGGCGCCGACCACGTGGTCGGCCTGGTCGACCTGGGAACGCTCGCCGGTGGCCACCAGCGACCAGGCCAGTGTGCTGCCGCCGACCGCGAGGGCGAGCAGCAGCACCGGACCGGCGTGCGGGCGGCGGCCCGCCTGCCACATGCCCAGGATCGTCGCGGTCCACAGCCGGCGGTCGACGAACCGTTCGGCGAAGCGGGTCGCGGGTGGCAGCAGCCGCAGCGCCACCACGGCGCCGGCCAGGACGCCGAGTGTCGGCGCGGCGACCAGCAGCGGATCCATGCCCAGTCGTCCGGCCGCGCCCGAGATCGGCGAGGAGTACTGCCGCAGCTGGGTCCAGGCGAGCACCGCGAAGCCCACCAGCACCAGATCCAGACTGGCCCGCTGCACGGCGGCGGACCGGGTGGGCCGCGACCGGGCCGCCATGTCCGCGACGTAGGTGCCGGTGCTCCGCAGCGTCGGGGCGACCATCGCGACCAGGCATCCGGCCCCGGTCAGCGCGGCCGCCAGCCAGAGCGCCGTGAGGCCGCCGTCGGCGGACGCGCCGACCCGCTGCAGGGCGGCGTCGGCGACCAACGGGCCGACCACGGCCGCCGGCAGCACGACGAGCGCCGCCTCCCGGGCCGCGAAGCCGGCCAACTGGTGTCGGGCGGCGCCACGGGCCCGGAGCAGGGCGGTCTGGTTGCGCCGGTCGGCGTGCAGGAGCGCGGCCACCAGGATCAAGGCGTACCCGCCGAGCACCACGATCAGCAGGACCGGCGTGGCCAGCGAGGACCGGCCCACCAGGTCGGCGCCGGCCGCCCGCCCGAGCAGCCGGTCCATCGCGGTGACGACCTGGGCGGAGTCGCCGAGCCCGGCCGCCGCCGGCACTCCGGTGACGGCCGCCGGTAGCGCGTCCCGGACGTCCAGCAGCCGGCCCTGTCCGGCCACCGCGGGGAGGTCGGGCCGCACCACCCACCACGCGGACACCAGGCTCGGAAAGGTCCTGGTGAAGTCCGCCGGGTCCAGCACGAACGGGCCGTACGAGGTGTCCGAGGCCGGGGCACTGCCGGCGCCGACACCGGGCGCCAACTGCCAGTAGGCCTCCGTGGCGTCGCGGGGCCGCCAGGTGCCGACGAGCACCACCTCGCCGGCCCGGTCGGTGCTCCGGTCGAGCATCGGCACCCGGTCACCGACGGCCATGCCGAGCGCGCCGGCGACCTTCTCCGGCAGCGTGACCTGGAGCGGGCGGGCGCCGGCCGCCGGCCAGGCCCCGGCGGTCAGCTCGGCGTGCGCCGCGAGGTCGTCGAGGGTGGCCAGGTTGGCGAAGACGAGATCGTCGTCCTGGGGCCTCGGCCCGAGATCGCCGGTGAGTTGCCGCCCCGAGCCGTACCGGGCCCCGTACACGTCGACCCGGGCGCCACCGAAACCGTCGGCGAAGCCGTCACGGACCTTCCGGTCGCGCTCCGCCGCCTCCGCGGCGTCGCGTCCGGCGGGACCGGTCAGCAGCAGGCTGCGCTCCTCCAGCGGGGCGCCGTTGAGCAACGCCTGCTGGCCGGCCTCGACCGCCCTGCGGTTGTACTCGGTGAGACCGGCCACCAGGGCGATCGCGACCAGCGCCGCGGCGATCGCGGCGACCAGCAGCCCCCGCGCCGCCCTGGCCCGCCTCCATACCAGTCTCATCCGACCCCTCCCGTGGCCCCCGACGGGCCGATGACCAGGAAGAGCGGTGAAGGGCCGGAAAAGGTTCGCGCCCGTTACATGATCGTTACCCCTGCCACCTCCGCCCACCCCACCCGTCGTGCGGTCGGGTCCGGTCAGTCGGTGACGAGCGTGGCGATGTCGTCCCCGGCGCGGAGCCGGTCGATCAGGTCGAGCACGGCCCGCGGCCCGCCGTGCGCAATTACCCACCGGTGGACCCGGCAGGCGGCCCGGGCGTACACCTGCTCGTCCGCCCCGGCGGCCCGCAACCAGGCGTCCAGCGTCTCCGGCAGCGGCCCCGGCGAGGCGTCGCGGCAGCGGTCCGGCTCGGTGGGCGGCAACAGGTAGCGCCGGTCGTCGGCGACGAGGACGGCGAGACCCTCGTCGAACCACTGGGGAACGTCGCCGGCGCGGGCGCCGAGCCGTACGTGCAACTCGACGTGCGACAGTTCGTGCGCGGCGATCACCGGGTCGATGCCGCGGGGCGAGAGCATCAGCGCCTGGTCGAGGATGGCGATCCCCCGCTCGCCACCGCCACCGATCCGCTCGTAGCAACCGGGGGTGAAGCAGGCGAGCACCGTCGGGTCGCTCCGGCGCCCCCGGTAGAAGTCGTCGACCCGCCGGGTCGCCGCGTCGTACACGTCGACGAGCCGCTGCCGGTCGGCGTCCGACCGGCCGGGTTCGACATAGAGGCGGTCCCGCACCGGCACCATCCCGTAGCAGCGGGGGCAGGTGGTCGCGGCGACCGAGGGGTAGGCCCGGACCAGCACCGCGCCCGCGACGAGCAGCAGGACGACCACCCCGGCCAGGGCCCAGGGCCAGCGTCGCCGTCGTCGGCCCGGCGCTCCCGTTTTCACGGCTCTCATCGGCGGCCTCCCTCGTCGACGGGCGGCTCAGGGGCGCGGGCGGTCGCGGTCCTTGGAGGGTTGGACCCGTTTCGGCTCGCCGGGCATCTTGGGGTATTCCGGAGGGTAGGGCAGGTCGCCGAGGCCGTCGGCGGCGTCCCGCTCGGCCCACTCCAGCAGCGGGGTGATGTCCCACGGCGCGTCGTCGATGCCGGCGTGCGGGTCGCCCCGCTCGGCGAACCGGGCCGGCACGGTGCCCAGGTGGAAGTCGTCCGGGTCGACCTCGGGCAGCTCGTCCCACTCGACCGGGGTGGAGACGGTGGCGCGGGCGTTGGCCCGCAGCGAGTACGCGCAGGCGATGGTGCGGTCGCGGGCGGTCTGGTTGAAGTCGACGAAGACGCGCCGGCCCCGCTCCTCCTTCCACCAGGCGGTGGTGACCAGCTCGGGCCGGCGTCGTTCCAGCTCGCGGGCCAGCGCGATGGTGGCCCGGCGCACCTCCACGAACGTCCAGCGCGGCTGGATGCGCAGGTAGACGTGCACGCCCCGACCACCGGAGGTCTTCGGCCAGCCGGGCACCCCCAGCTCGTCGAGCAGCCCGCGCAGTTCCCCGGCGGCGGTCACCGCGTCGGCGAAGTCGGTGCCGGGCTGCGGGTCGAGGTCGACGCGCAGCTCGTCCGGCCGGTCGGTGTCGGCGGCGCGCACCGGCCACGGGTGGAACACGACCGTGCCCATCTGCGCTGCCCAGGCGACGTGCGCGAGGTCGGCCGGGCAGAGCTCGTCGGCCTTCCGGCCGCTGGGGAAGCTGATCTCCGCGGTGCGGATCCACGGGGGTACGCCACGCGTGGGCACCCGCTTCTGGAAGAACATCTCCCCCTCGATGCCCTCGGGGAAGCGCTGGAGCGTGGTCGGCCGGTCCCGCAGGGCGCGGCTGATCCCGTCGCCCACCGCCAGGTAGTAGCGGAAGACGTCGGCCTTGGTGAAGCCACGCTGGGGAAAGATCACCCGGTCGGGGCTGCTGAGCCGGACGGTGTGCCCGGCGACCTCGATCTCCTCGACCGCACTCCTGCCCGCCATCCCGCGACCATATGCGATGGCACCGACAGCCGACGTACCGTTGACGGGTGAGTCTTTCCGACAACGAACTGCCCCGCACCGAGGACGAGTGGCGCGTCCGCCTGAGCCCGGAGGAGTTCCGGGTGCTCCGGGAGGCCGGCACCGAGGCGCCCTGGACCGGCGAGTACGTCGACACCAAGACCCCCGGCGTCTACCACTGCCGGGCCTGCGGGCTGGAGCTGTTCCGCAGCCAGGACAAGTTCGACTCGCACTGCGGCTGGCCGAGCTTCGACGACGCCATCCCGGGTGCGGTCAAGGAGATCCCCGACAACACGCTCGGCATGCGGCGCACGGAGATCCGCTGCGCCCGGTGCGACAGTCACCTGGGGCACGTCTTCGAGGGTGAGGGCTTCACCCCGAAGGACACCCGGCACTGCGTCAACTCGATCTCGGTGCGGTTGGAGCCGACCGGCGGCTGACCGCGCTCAGAGCCGCAGCAGGCCGCCGGCCTCGTCCACCTGGTCGGCGGCCTCGTCGTCGAGCCAGACGCCACCGGTGGCGAGGTAGCGGAAGCGGTACTCCCCCGGGCCGAGCCGCACGGTCACGGTCCGGGTGCCGTCGCGGCGCGGCACCAGCTCGTGCCGGCCCGGCTCCCACCCGTTGAAGCAGCCGACCACGCTGACGGTGCCGGCCGGGGCGTCCCGCGGGAGGGAGAAGGTCACCCGGGTCTGGTTGCCGAAGAGCTTGTTGCGCTTGATCACGGATCCTCCGGATTTGCAGCGGTCACCACTGTCAACGCACGACACGCCGGGAGCGACTCGCCGTCGGGCCGGACCAGGTTCGCCCGTTCCGGTTGCCCTGGTGTGTCGATCACGCGACCCTGGGGTGACAGGTCCGTTTTCGGGGGGTTTCGCATGGCTACCTGTGAAGTTTGCGGCAACGACTACTGGATGGCGTTCGAGGTGCGCACGGTCGACGGGTCCCGGCACACGTTCGACTGCTTCGAGTGCGCGGTGCACAAGATGGCGCCGGTGTGCGAGCACTGCCAGATCAAGATCGTCGGGCACGGCGTCGAGGTCTCCGGCCGCTTCTTCTGCTGCGCCCACTGCGCGCGGGCGGTCGAGGGCGACCAGGGCGCCGAGATCCGCGACGCGGTCGGCGCCCGCCCCGCCTAGACGAGCCGTAAGTGAGCAGTAAGGGTCGCCGCCGGTCGGGCCTGGTTAGCATCCGGCCATGCCCGCCACCGGATCGTCGCTGCTGCCACTGACACTGACCGCCGTTCTCGCCCTCGCCGGCTGCGCCGGGGCCGACCGCCCGGCCGCCGAGTCGGCCCCGGCCACCCCGACGTCGGCGCCCACGACACCCGCCGGGACGACCGCCGCGCCCACCGGCTCCGCCGCCGCGCCGGTCCCGGCCGTGCTGGACTTCACGGTACGCACGATCGACGGGAAGCCCTTCGCCGGCAGCGCCCTGGCCGGGAAGCCGGCCGTGCTGTGGTTCTGGGCGGCCTGGTGCGGCCGCTGTCGGGGCGTCGCCGGGGACGTGGCCGCGCTGCGCCGGGACCACGCCGACCGGGTCAACCTCATCGGGGTGGCCGGGCTGGGCAGCGGCGACGAGGCGATGCGACGGTTCGCCGGCGACACCGGCATCGCGGAGTTCCCCAACCTGGCCGACGACGAGGGCGAGGTGTGGCGCCGGTTCGGTGTCCGCAGCCAGGAGTGGTACGTGCTGCTGGACTCCGCTGGCCGGGTGACGCACTCCGGCGCGCTGTCCCAGGCGGAGCTGCGCCGTCGGGTCGCCGGGCTGACCTGACATGCCCGACGCCCCCTACGGCCTGGCCCTGGCCGCCGGCCTGCTCGCCGCGGTGAACCCGTGCGGCTTCGCGCTGCTGCCCGCGTACCTGTCGGTGCTGGTGTCGGGCGAGGGCCCGGCGGCCGCCCGGGGGCCGCTCGCGCCGGTGGGCCGGGCGCTGGCCCTGACCGCCGCGATGACCGTCGGCTTCGTCGCGGTCTTCGGCACGTTCGGCCTGCTCGCCGGCCCGGCCGCGGACGCGGTGGCGCGTCGCCTGCCCTGGGTGTCGGTGCTGATCGGGGTGGCGCTGGTGGCGGCCGGCGTCTGGCTGTTCACGGGCCGACAACTGCCGGCGTTCACCCCGCGTCCGGCGGCCGGTCCCGCGGTACGGGCCCGGTTCGGCTCGATGGCCCTCTTCGGCGCGGCGTACGCGGTCGCGTCGCTCGGGTGCACGATCGGCCCGTTCCTGGCCGTGGTGGTCGCCGGTTTCCGGGCCGGCAGTCCGCTCGCCGGCATGGGCCTCTTCGTGGCGTACGCCCTGGGCATGGGGTTGGCGGTCGGCGCCGCCGCGCTCGCCGTGGCGCTGGCCCGGGAGTCGCTGGTCCGGCGCACCCGCCGCGCCGCGCCGCTGCTCGGCCGGCTCGCCGGCGTGCTGCTCGTGCTCACCGGCGGCTATGTGGCCTGGTACGGCTGGTACGAGGTGCGCCTGTTCGCCGGCGGCGGCGCGGACGACCCGGTGATCGCCGCGGCCGGCCGGGTGCAGGGTTGGGTGAGCGACGGGTTGGCCCGCCTCGGACCGTGGGGGGTGGCCGCCGTGGTCGCCGCCCTGGTGGCGGTGGGCGTGGTCGGCACGGTGGCCCGCCGCGTCGGCGCCGCCCGCTCCGCCGGGGTCGCCGCGCCGGCGCGCCCCGACGTCGAGTCCACCGCCGAGGTGGACGCGACCTAACATCGCGGGATGCCGCCGTCCGTCGACTCACACGTCGCGGCGTTCACCGAACTGGACGCCCGCACCTTCCACGACCTGCTCCGGCTGCGCATCGACGTGTTCGTGGTCGAGCAGTCCTGCCCCTACCCGGAACTCGACGGCCGGGACGTCGAGCCCGGCACCCGCCACCTCTGGCTGACCCGCGACGGCGCCGTGCTGGCGTACCTGCGGATCCTGGCCGACCCCGCCGGCGTGGCCCGGATCGGGCGGGTGGTGGTGGCGCCGGCCGCCCGCGGCGCGGGCCTGGCCGGCGCGCTGATGACCGGGGCGCTGGCCGAGGTGGGCGAGCGGCCGTGCGTGCTGGAGGCGCAGACGCACCTGGTGGCGTTCTACGCCGGGCACGGCTTCGCGGTCGACGGCCCCGGCTACGTGGAGGACGGCATCCCGCACACCCCGATGCGCCGGAATCCCAACTAATTGACGTCTGTCGCTTCATGTGGCACCGTGCGGACGGAGCCGCCACGCGGGAGAGGGCAACTCCCGACAGTCCGGGCGTCGGGCACCGACATCCCACCACCCCGGAGGCTTCACATGTCCACTCCGTACCGCCGTCGCGTCCCGCTCGCGGCGGCGATCCTCGGCGTCTGCGCGGTCGTCGCGGCGCTGCTCACCACCGCGTTCTCCGGCCCGGCGTCGGCGCACGGGTCGGTGGTCGACCCGGCGTCGCGCAACTACGGCTGCTGGCAGCGCTGGGGCGGCGACTTCCAGAACCCGGCGATGGCCACCCAGGACCCGATGTGCTGGCAGGCCTGGCAGGCCGACCCGAGCGCCATGTGGAACTGGAACGGCCTGTTCCGCGAGGGCGTCGCCGGCAACCACCAGGGCGCCATCCCGGACGGCCAGCTGTGCAGCGGCGGGCGCACCTCCGCCGGCCGCTACAACGCGCTCGACACGGTCGGCGCCTGGAAGACCACGTCCATCTCCAACAACTTCCGGATCAAGCTGTTCGACCAGGCCAGCCACGGCGCCGACTACATCCGGGTGTACGTGACCAAGCAGGGCTTCAACGCGTTGACCACGCCGCTGCGCTGGAGCGACCTGGAGCAGGTCGGCCAGATCGGCAACACCCCGGCCAGCCAGTGGACCCCGGAGACCTCGGGCGTGTCCATCCAGGTGCCGGCGAACGCGCCGGGCCGCACCGGCCGGCACATCGTCTACACCATCTGGCAGGCCAGCCACCTGGACCAGTCCTACTACCTGTGCAGTGACGTGGACTTCGGCGGTGCCGGCCCGTCGCCGACCAGCACGCCCACCGCGTCGCCCACCTCCTCGCCGACCACCTCGCCGACGGGCGGTCCGACCACGCCGCCGAGCACGCCGAACCCGGCCGGGGGCTGCACCGCGACCTACCAGATCACCGGTCAGTGGGGCGGCGGCTTCCAGGCCGAGGTGAAGGTGACCAACGGCAGCGGGTCGCCGATCCGCGGCTGGTCGGTGAGCTGGAACTACCAGAACGGGCAGCAGGTCAGCTCGGCGTGGAACGCCACGGTGACCACGAGCGGGACCCTGGTCACGGCCCGCAACGTGTCCTACAACGGTGCGCTGGCCCCGGGGGCGAGCACCTCGTTCGGCTTCACCGGCACCACGACCGGCACCAACCCGGTGCCGGGCATCCTCTCCTGCACCACGTCCACCTGACCACCCCGCATCAAGGAAGGGCCCCTTCTTAACACGTCGGTGTTAAGAAGGGGCCCTTCCTCTACCGGAGGCGTTAAAAGGGGGCCCTTCCTTTCACACCAGGCAGGTGACGATGTCGGCGACCGGGCGGCGCCGGCCGGTGTAGAACGGGATCTCCTCGCGGACGTGCCGGCGGGCCCCCGAGGCCCGCAGGTCGCGCATCAGGTCCACGATCCGGTGCAGCTCGTCGGCCTCGAACGCGAGCATCCACTCGTAGTCGCCGAGCGCGAACGACGCGACCGTGTTGGCCCGCACGTCCGGGTAGCCCCGGGCCATCTTGCCGTGCTCGGCCAGCAGCTCGCGCCGCTCGGCGTCGGGCAGCAGGTACCACTCGTAGGAGCGGACGAACGGGTAGACGCACAGGTAGGCGCGGGGCTCCTCGTCGGCCAGGAACGCCGGGATGTGGCTCTTGTTGAACTCGGCGGGCCGGTGCAGCGCCATCTGCGACCAGACCGGGGTGAGCGCCCGCCCCAGCGTGGTGCGACGGAACCGCAGGTACGCGTCCTGGAGCGCGTCGCTGGACGACGAGTGCCACCAGATCATCAGGTCCGCGTCGGCGCGCAGCCCGGCCACGTCGTAGGTGCCCCGGATCGTCACGTCCTTGCCGGCCAGCTCCGCGAAGAGCGACTCGACCTCGTCGACGACGTTCTCCCGCAACGAGGGCAGCGGGCTGGTGGCCCGGTACACCGACCACATGGTGTAGCGGATGGTCTCGTTGAGCTCCCGCAGCCGCGCCGCGTTGGTCTGCTCGGTCATGCTGCCGATCCTCCCAGTGCCGTGATGATCTCTTCGGCCGCCGTCTCGCCGGAGCGGACGCAGACCGGGATGCCGACGCCGTCGTAACCGGCGCCGGCCACTGCCAGCGTCGGGTGGGCGCCGCGCAGCGCCGTCCGGACCGCCGCCACCCGGTCGGCGTGCCCCGGGGTGTACTGCGGCAGCGCCCCGCCCCACCGCTGCACGTGCCGGGCCACCGGGGTGGGCAGCGGCGCGCCCAGCACCGCCGACAGTTCCCGGTGCACGGCCGCGGCCAGGTCGTCGTCGGTGAGCTGGAGCGACGTCTCGTCGCCGTAGCGACCCACCGAGGCGCGCACCAGCGCCAGCCCGTCCGGTCGGCGCAGGTGCCCCCACTTGGTGGTGAAGAACGTGGACGCCTTGATCAGCAGGCCCTCGGCGGCCGGCACCAGGAAGCCGGACAGCTCCGGCAGGTCCGGGCCGGGCAGCGCCAGCGTGACCAGGGCGACGCTGGCGTAGTCCAACGCGCCGACGGTGTCCGCCTCGGCCGGCGCCGCGCCGGCGAGCAGCCGGGCGGCCGGTCGGGCCGGCACCGCGAGCAGCACCGCGTCGGCGTCCACCTGTTCGGCGTCGCGGGTCGGCCCGACGGTGAGTTGCCAGCCGGTCGGGGTGCGGCGCAGCTCGCGTACCGCCGCGTCCCGGCGGATCGTCGCCCCGCTCGCCCGCGCCGCGGCCTCGACCAGCGTGCTCAGCCCGCCGGCGAGGGTGCCGAAGACGGGGGCGCCGGGGGCGCGCGGCGCGGCGGCCTGCGCCGCGCGTACCGCACCGACGAGCGTGTGCTCGGCGCGGGCCGCGCGGGCCAGCGCCGGCATGGTGGTGACCAGGGAGAGGTCGTCGGCCCGGCCGGCGTAGACGCCGCCGAGCATCGGGTCGACCAGCCGGTCCACCACCGCGTCGCCGAGCCGCTCGCGGACCAGCGCCCCGACCGCGACGTCCTCGTCCGGCGCCAGCAGCGGGCGGCCCGCGTCGCGGTCGGCGTCCGCCGGCCGCGCCACCGCCGCCACCTTCTCCAGATCCCCGGGTACGCCGACGAGCGTGCCGCCCGGCACCGGGCGCAGCCCGCCGTCGACCAGCAGGGCGGCCTGCCCGACGGTCGGGTGCACGATCGAGGCGTCCAGCCCGAGCCGGCGGGCCAGGGTGACCGCCGCCGACTCCCCGCCGGCCGGGTCCCGCATCAGGAACGACTCGGCCCCGAACTCGACCGGACCACCGGCCAGCTCACCGGTGCGCAGCTTGCCGCCGAGGCGGCCGGACTGCTCGTACACGGTGATCTCGGTGCCGGCGGGCGCGCGGTCGCGCAACCGGACGGCGGCGGCCAGCCCGGTGATCCCGCCACCGACGATCGCCACCCGCCACGGTCGCGCCACGGCTCCTCCTAGCGGGCCGGTCGCGCGGACAGCTCGTGCACCAGCGCGACCACCCGGGTCAGCACGTCGGGGTCGGTCTCCGGCAGGACGCCGTGGCCGAGGTTGAACACGTGGCCGGGGGCGGCCCGGCCCTGCTCGACGATGCGCCGCACCTCGGTCTCCACCACCGGCCACGGGGCGAGCAGCACGGTCGGGTCGAGGTTGCCCTGCACCGCCTTGTCCGGCCCGATCCGCTCGGTGGCCACGTCCAGCGGGGTCCGCCAGTCCACGCCGACCACGTCGGCGCCGGCCTCGCCCATGGCGCCGAGCAGCTCGCCGGTACCCACCCCGAAGTGGATCCGGGGCACGCCGGCATCCGCCAGGCCGCCCAGCACGTACGTCGAGTGCGGCAGCACGAAGCGGCGGTAGTCGGCCTCGGAGAGCGCGCCGGCCCAGGAGTCGAAGAGCTGCACCGCGGAGACGCCGGCGTCGATCTGGACCCGCAGGAACGACAGCGTCACCTCGGCCAGCCGGGCGCAGAGCGCGTGCCACAGGTCCGGGTCGCCGTACATCAGCGCCTTGGTCTTCGCGTGGGTGCGCGACGGCCCGCCCTCGACCAGGTAGCTGGCCAGCGTGAACGGCGCCCCGGCGAAGCCGATCAACGGGGTGTCGCCCAGCTCGACGACGAGCTGCCGGACCGCCTCGTCCACGTAGGACACCTCGTCGCGGCCGATCGGGGAGATCCGTTCGACGTCGGCGGCGGTCCGCACCGGCTCGGCCACCACCGGCCCGGTTCCGGGCACGATGTCCAGGTCGATCCCGGCCGCCGCCACCGGCACCACGATGTCGCTGAACAGGATCGCCGCGTCCACCCCGTGCCGGCGGACCGGCTGGAGCGTGATCTCGGTGACCAGTTCGGGCCGGCGGCACGACTCCAGCATCGGCACGCTGGCCCGGATCTCCCGGTACTCCGGCAACGACCGGCCGGCCTGGCGCATGAACCAGACCGGGGTGTGCGGGCCCGGCTCGCGCCGGCAGGCGCGCACGAAGGGCGAGTCGGCCGGCCCGCCGCGGCGGGGTTCTCCGTCTCGGGCGGCAGTGCCCGTGGTGTCGGTGGTCATCGCGGCAATCGTGCCACGCGCCCCGTCCGCGCCCACGCTCACCATCCGCATTTGTGACGTAGAAGGAAGGGCCCCCGCTTAACGCCTGCGGTAGAGGAAGGGCCCCTTCTTAACCGTCGATCACCCGGCGCGCCGTCACGCGCGGCACGGCGGGGGCGGCATAGGCTGCCCGCATGGCCCCCCCGATCGCGCTCCCGGAAACGTTCGCTCGCGCGGTCGCGGGGCTGCGGTCGGCGACACCCCGCCCGGAGATCGTGCTGGAGGAGGTCGGCGCCCCGCAGCGCCTGGCCCCGTACGCGTTCGCGCTCTCCGCCGCGGTGCTGCGCGACGACGACGAGGTGGCCACCGGCCGGCTGATCCTGCTGCACGACCCGGCCGGGCACGAGGCCTGGCAGGGCACGCTGCGGCTGGTCACCTACGTCACCGCCGAACTGGAGGTCGACCTGGCCAGCGACCCGCTGCTGCCGAGCGTGGGCTGGACCTGGCTGACCGACGCGCTGGACGCGCAGGGCGCCGGCCACCGGGCGATCGGCGGCACGGTCACGCAGACGCTCTCCACCCGGTTCGGCGAGCTGGCCGGGCCGCCCGCCGCCGGCGACATCGAGATCCGCGCCTCCTGGACGCCGCTGCGCGCCGACCTGGCCCCGCACCTGCTCGGCTGGTGCACCCTGCTGGCCTCCACCGCCGGCCTGCCGCCGCCCGGCGTCACGGCGCTGCCCCGCCGCGCCGGCGCCGCCTGACCCGTCGACCACGAGGTCGACGGCGATCCCGGAGATCCAGAACGCCGCCCACCTCGTGATCGACCGGGTGAAGCGCGGTCAGAGGTAGTTCTCGGCCTCGTCGCAGACCTTGTCGAGGCCCTTGTTGGCCGCCTCGAAGCCGGCCTTGTCGCCGCGGGACGCCGCCGTGATCGCGGTGGTCAGCTTGTCCAGGCAGTTGGCGATGACCTTCTTCTGCCGGGCCTGCTCGTCCCGGTCGTTCTTGGTGCCGGTGAGGTCCTGCTCGGTGTCGGCGAGCCGCTCCTGCACCGTCTTCAGCTCACCCTTGAGCTTCTCGATCTCCTGCGAGTTGGCCGCGATCGTGCCGTCGCGCTGGCTGACCTGCCGCTCGGCCTTGTCCAGCTTGCCGTTGGTGGTGACGTAGAGGCCGGTCATCACGCCGCCGAGGACCAGGAGCAGGCCGGCGACGATCCCCAGGATCAGCGCCGTCCGTCCCCGGCCCCCGCCGGCCGGCGCGCCCGCCGGCGGACCGAACCCGGTCGGGGCGTACGGCGGCACGGTGCCGGGCGGCCCGGACATGGGCTGCGGCCCGTACCCGGGTCCGGAGACCGGCGGGGCCGACATCGGCGGGTAACCCGGGCCGGAGACCGGCGGCGCGGACATCGGCTGCGGGCCGTACCCGGGTCCGGAGACCGGCGGCGCCGACATCGGCTGGCCGGGGGCCGGGACCGGGGCGGCGCCCGGCGCGTACTGGCCCGGAGCGGCCTCCGGCGCGTACTGGCCCGGCACGGGCGGCTGGGGTCGGGTCGGGTCGGGCTGGGCCGGCCCGTACGACGGGGGCGTGGCCTGGCCCCCGTACGGGTTGCCGTAGACCGTGCCGCCCGGCGGCGGGGGCGGGTTGTCCCCCGCTCCGATCGGTGGCTGGGACATGTCGTTCCTCCAGATGTGCTGAGCCCCCCGTGGGGCGACCCGGACCGATCGGTCAGCAGAGCTTGAACCGGTCGCAGGCGGTCTTGATCGGCACCGCCAGACCGATGCCCTCGGCGTCGCGGGCCTTGGCCGTGGCGATGCCCACGACCTCCTTGGAGCCGTTGATCACCGGACCGCCGGAGTTGCCGGGGTTGATCGGCGCGTCGAACTGGATCACCGGGCCGGAGCCGCCCTCGTCCTTGCGGAACGCGCTCACCACGCCGGTGGTGACGCTGTCCTGCAGACCGAGCGGCGCGCCGACCACGACGATCTGCTGGCCGGACTTGACCGGCGTCCGCGCCGCGACCAGGCCGCTGAACTTCGCGGTGGTCCGCAGCTGCGCCAGGTCCTTCTCCTTGTCCGTGGCGACGATGGTCGCCTCGAACCGCTGGTCGGTGCGCTCCAGGAACACCTTGCGCTCGCCGGCGGTGAAGACGGCCTCCACCACGTGGAAGTTGGTGAGCAGCGTGGTGCCGCCGCCGGCCGGCGCCTTGCCGACCGCGAACGCGGTGCCGGTGAACTGCCCGGCCCGGACCCGGAACACGCTGGGCAGCACCGCGCTCGCCACCGCCTCCGGGTTGAAGGCGGCGCCGGCCTGCTTCTCCAGGCTTCCGGCGCGCTGCTCCAGCCCGTCCAGCCGGCGGGCGTCGGCCCCCTGCGCCTCGGCCGTCCGCCGGTCGGCGGCGGCGAGCCGGTCGTCGAGCCGGTGGATCTGGTACGCCTGCACGCCGGTGACCACGGCCAGCACACCGGCCAGGACCAGCGCCACCACCGGCAGCCGGCCGCGCCGGCCGGACCGGTCCGGGTGCGCGACGGGCGGCACGCCGAACCCGCCGGGCGCCTGACCCGGGTACGCCGCATACCCCGGCCCCGACGCCGACTGCCCCGGATACGCCGACGCGGAGGCGGGCTGGCCCGGATACGCCGGGCCCGAGGTCGGCTGCACCGGATACGCCGAACCCGACCCCGACTGCCCCGGATACACCGGGCCTGACGTCGGCTGCCCCGGATAGGCCGGGACCGACGTCGGCTGAGCCGAGTGGGCCGGGCCTGACGACGGCCCGCCCGCGAAGACCGGCCCCGACGTCGGCTGCCCCGGGTAGGCGGGCCCGAAGGCCGGCTGGGTCGACGAGGAGGACCCCGGGCTCGGCTGCCCCGGGTAGGAGGCGCCGGTCGGGTGGGGCGCGGCCGGGGTCGGTTGGACCGGCACGACGGAGGCCGCCGCGCGGGCCGACGGGTGGGCCGGACCCGGGAGGTCGGGCCGGCCGGGATACGTCCCACCGGCGGGCCGGTGACCGGCGTCGTGTCCGGGCTGGCCCGCCGGGTCCGGGTAGGTGGCGGCGGACGCCGGCCGGTATCCGGCGGCCGCGTCCCGGGCCGGATCGGGACCGGCGGTCGCGGGATGCGGGGCCGGAGGTCCGGGGAACGGGGCCGCCGCGCCGGGCGGGGCCATCCGCGGGGGCAGCGGCCCCGGCCGGTCGGCCGTGCCGTCACCGTCCCGCCCCGGCTCGCCGGTTCCGTACCCGCCTGCCATGATCGTCCGTCCTCCCCGTCGGCTCCGCCGACGACCCCCCGACCGCCCGTCCGGCGGCCATGCGCCGCTCACGGCCCGATGGACCGTACCGGCGGGAACGGGGTTTGTCTCCCCCGTTGTCCGACCCTCTCACGTGCGCGCAAGGCGGCCCGTTCCGGACACCTGACGGACATCCCGCCGACACGCGCCCGACCGGCTGCGCACACCGGATCGTCCGGCCTACTAGGGTTGTCAGGTGACCGACGAACCACCCCTGCGCCGTCGGGCCGCCGAAAGCCGTACGGGAGAGGTGTCCCCACATCCGTCGTCGGCCGTGCCGGAGCCGGCGGACGCGGGGACCGAGACCGACACGGGCGCAGCCGTCCCGCTGACCGCCCCGCGTGAGGGCACGCCCGCCCCGGTGGCCACCCCGGCCGAGCTCGACGAGGTCGTGGCCCGCTTCGCGGCGGGCACCGGCCCGGTGGCCCTGGACGCCGAGCGCGCCTCCGGATACCGCTACAGCCAGCGGGCCTACCTGGTGCAGTTGCGCCGCGAGGGGGCCGGCACCGCGCTGGTCGACCCGCTGCCGCTGCCCGACCTGTCCGCGCTCGACGCGGCCATCGCCGAGGCCGAGTGGGTGTTGCACGCGGCCAGCCAGGACCTCGCCTGCCTGGCCGAGGTGGGGCTGCGCCCGCGTCGGCTGTTCGACACGGAACTGGCCGCCCGGCTGGCCGGGTTCGAGCGGGTCGGCCTGGCCGCGCTGACCGAACAGCTGCTCGGCTTCAGCCTGGAGAAGCACCACTCCGCCGCCGACTGGTCCAGCCGGCCGCTGCCGGAGTCCTGGTTGACGTACGCGGCGTTGGACGTGGAGCTGCTGGTCGACCTGCGCGACGCGCTCGACGAGGAACTGGACCGACAGGGCAAGTCCGGCTGGGCGGCGGAGGAGTTCGCCGCACTGGTGCGGGGCGGCGCCCGCCCGGCCCGGGTCCGCGCCGAACCGTGGCGCCGCACGTCGGGCATCCACCGGGTCCGCGGCGCCCGCGCCCAGGCGCGGGTGCGGTCCCTCTGGTACGCCCGGGACCAGATCGCCGCCCGGCGGGACGCCGCCCCGGGGCGGGTGCTCCCCGACTCGGCCATCGTGGCCGCCGCCGAACTGGACCCGAAGGACGAGAAGACGCTGCTGACGCTCCCCGGCTTCGGCGGGCGGTCGGTGCGCCGGCTGGCGCGTACCTGGTTGGCGGCGTTGGACGACGCACGCCAGCTGCCGGACGACGCGCTGCCGGTGAGCCCGGCGGTCGAGGGCCCGCCCCCGCCGCACCGGTGGGCGGAGCGCGACCCGGTCGCGGCGGGCCGGCTGGCCCGCTGCCGGGAGGTGGTGGTCGGCACCGCGTCGGCGCATCGGCTGCCGGCGGAGAACCTGGTCGCGCCCGACTCGATCCGCCGGTTGGCGTGGCAGCCGCCGGAGGAGATCACCGACGCGACCGTGGCGGAGACGCTGCGGACGTTCGGCGCTCGGGAGTGGCAGCTCGGCCTGCTTCTGCCCGCGCTGACCGAGGCGCTGCGCGTCCCGTCGTCCTGACGTCGCGCCCCCGTGCGGCCCGGCCGGGTGTGGGACGGGCCACACGGGGGGTGGTGACGCGCTTGGTTACTGGCGAGTAGCATCCGGGGAAATGCCAGTGCCGGTCAGGAGGCTCCAAGTGCCCCGTGAAGTTCGGGATGTCGTCTTCGTCGACGGCGTCCGTACCCCGTTCGGCAAGGCGGGTGGGATGTACACCAACACCCGCGCCGACGACCTGGTGATCCGATGCATCCGTGAGCTGATGCGCCGCAACCCGCAGCTGCCGCCGGAGAAGGTGGAGGAGGTGGCCATCGCCGCCACCACCCAGATCGGCGACCAGGGCCTGACCATCGGCCGCACCGCCGCCCTGCTGTCCGGCCTGCCCAAGACCGTGCCCGGCTTCGCCATCGACCGCATGTGCGCCGGCGCGATGACCGCCGTCACCACGGTGGCCGGCGGCATCGCCATGGGCGCCTACGACGTGGCCATCGCCGGCGGCGTCGAGCACATGGGCCGCCACCCGATGGGCGAGGGCGTCGACCCCAACCCGCGGATCGTCGCGGAGAAGCTGGTCGACCCGTCCGCCCTGGTGATGGGCTCCACCGCGGAGAACCTGCACGACCGGGTCCCGCACATCACCAAGGAGCGCACCGACGCGTTCGCGCTCGCCTCCCAGCAGAAGACCGCCAAGGCGTACGCCAACGGCAAGCTCCAGGGCGACCTGGTGCCGGTGGCCGTGCGCGACGCCGAGGGCGGCTGGGGCCTGGCCACCGTGGACGAGGCGCCCCGGGACACCTCGATGGAGAAACTGGCCGGCCTGAAGACCCCGTTCCGGCCGCACGGCAAGGTCACCGCGGGCAACGCGGCCGGCCTGAACGACGGCGCCACCGCCGCGCTGCTGGTCGCCGAGGAGACCGCCCGCGAGCTGGGCCTGCCGATCGGCATGCGGCTGGTGTCGTACGGCTTCGTCGGCGTGGAGCCGGAGGTGATGGGCGTCGGCCCGATCCCCTCCACCGAGAAGGCGCTGCGCATCGCCGGCCTGAGCATCGACGACATCGGCCTGTTCGAGCTGAACGAGGCGTTCGCGGTGCAGGTGCTCGCGTTCCTCGACCACTTCGGCATCGCCGACGACGACCCGCGGGTCAACCCGTGGGGCGGCGCGATCGCCATCGGCCACCCGCTCGCGTCCTCCGGCGTCCGGCTGATGACCCAGCTCGCCCGGCAGTTCGCCGAGCACCCCGAGGTCCGCTACGGCCTCACCGCCATGTGCATCGGCATCGGCATGGGCGGCACCGTGATCTGGGAGAACCCGAACTGGGAGGGTGGAGACAAGTGAGCCTCGCCGCACCGAACGAGGTCGTCACCAAGGCGCTGCTGCGCGCGGTGAACGTACCGGGACTGGACCGGCCCGCCGCCCTGATCACCCTGGACAACGGGTTCGACCACACCAAGCCGAACAGCTTCGGCCCGGGCGGCCTGACCAGCCTGGACGAGGCGATCACCGCCGCGCTCGCGGCGGAGCCGTCGTTCATCGCGGTCACCGGCAAGCCGTACATCTTCTGTGTCGGCGCGGACATCACCAGCCTCCCCCAGCTGGCGGACCGCGACCAGGCGCTGGAGGTCGGCCGGCTCGGCCACCGGGTCTTCGCCCGGCTCAAGGACAGCGCCGTACCCACCTTCGCGTTCGTCAACGGCGCGGCCATGGGCGGTGGCCTGGAGCTGGCGCTGCACTGCCACTACCGGACGCTGTCCGCGGGCGCGGCGGCCCTGGCGCTGCCCGAGGTCTCGCTCGGCCTGGTGCCCGGCTGGGGCGGCACCCAGCTGCTGCCGAACCTGATCGGCATCCCGGCCGCCACGCAGGTGATCCTGCAGAACCCGCTGATGCAGAACAAGATGCTCAAGCCGAAGCAGGCCGCCGAGATGGGCATCGCGGACGTGCTGCTGGAGCCGGCCGACTTCCTGGAGCGGTCCCTGGAGTGGGCCGCCGGCGTGCTCCGGGGCGAGGTCACCGTCACCCGGCCCGAGGTCGACAAGGACATGTGGGCGGGCGTGCTCTACTTCGCCCGGCAGACCCTCGACCAGCGGCTGCACGGCGCGGTCCCGGCCGCGTACAAGGCGCTGGACCTGCTGGAGACCGCGAAGGACGCCGACTTCGCCACCGGCACCGCCGCCGAGGACGAGGCCCTCGCGGACCTGGTCTTCTCCGAGGAGCTGCGCAGCGGCCTGTACGCCTTCGACCTGGTGCAACGGCGGGCCAAGCGCCCGGCGGGCGCGCCGGACAAGGGCCTGGCCCGGCCGGTCACCAAGGTGGGCATCGTCGGCGCCGGCCTGATGGCCAGCCAGCTCGCGCTGCTGTTCGCCCGGCGGCTCCAGGTGCCGGTCGTGCTGACCGACCTGGACCAGTCCCGGGTGGACAAGGGCGTCGGCTACGTGCACAGCCAGATCGAGAAGGCCGTGAGCAAGGGCCGGATGGACAAGGGCACGGCCGCCAAGCTGTACGGCCTGGTCAGCGGCTCGGTCGACAAGTCGGTGTTCGCCGACGCCGACTTCGTCATCGAGGCCGTGTTCGAGGACCTGGGCGTCAAGAAGCAGGTCTGGGCCGAGCTGGAGAAGATCGTCAAGCCGGAGGCGGTGCTCGCCACCAACACCAGCTCGCTGTCGATCACGGAGATGGCCGCCGAGCTGGAGCACCCGGAGCGGGTCGTCGGCTTCCACTTCTTCAACCCGGTCGCGGTGCTGCCGCTGCTGGAGATCGTCCGCGGCGAGCGGACCGACGACGCCACCCTCGCGACCGCGTTCGCGGTCGGCAAGCAGCTGAAGAAGTCCAGCGTGCTGGTCAAGGACGCCCCGGCGTTCGTGGTCAACCGACTGCTGACCCGCTTCCTCGGCACCGTCTTCGCCGCCGTCGACGCCGGCACCCCGCTGGACGTGGCCAACAGCGCGCTGGACCCGCTGGGTCTGCCGATGCGTCCGCTGGCGCTGCTCCAGCTGGTCGGCCCGGCCGTGGCCTACCACGTGGGCGGCACGCTGCACGCGGCGTTCCCGGACCGGTTCGGCGTCAGCGAGAACCTCAAGCGGATCGCCGACTCGGGCCAGCCGATCGTGGTCGACGACCAGATCAACGACGAGGTCGCGAAGCTGCTCGTGGTCGGCGACCAGCCGCTCACCGCCGAGCAGGTCCGGCAGAACGCGCTCGACGCGCTCGCGCAGGAGATCCGGCTCATGCTCGACGAGGGCGTCGTCGCCGAGGCGCAGGACATCGACCTGTGCATGATCCTCGGCGCCGGCTGGCCGTTCCACCTGGGCGGCGTCACGCCGTACCTGGACCGGACCGGCACCTCCGAGCGGGTGACCGGCAAGCGGTTCCTGCCGCGCGGCGCGGCCAGCCTGCGCTGACCGACCGGAACATCGATCGCGGTGGTCGGGCCGCCCCTCGGGGCGGCTCCGGCCACCGCGATCGGCGTTGCGGGCCCGGTCACGGCTGGGTCCCGGTTTCGTCACACCGGCCTTGGGCGGACAGCGGCACGTCGGTGGTCATGGCTACCATCACGCGTCCAGAATCTTCACAGGAGCTGCCTTCATGTCCCAGCCGCCGTCCAATCCCTACCCCGGCAACTACCCCCCTCCCCCGCAGCAGCCCGGCGGCTACCAGCCGCAGCAGCAGTACGGCGGCGGCTACCCGCCGGCTCCGCAGCAGCAGCCGCAGTACGGCGGTGACTACCCGCAGGTCCCGCAGCAGCCGCAGTACGGCGGCGACCAGCTCGGTGCCCCGGTGCCGCCGAAGAAGAAGTCCGGGGTCGGCAAGATCCTGCTGATCGTCCTCGCCGTCGTCCTGGTGCTCTGCGTCGGCGGCGGCGTCGCCTTCTGGCTCGCCGCGGGTGACGACGTCAAGGACGTCGTCACCGCCACCAAGACCCGGGTCGTCGAGCCGACGACGCTCGGCGGCCGGCCGAAGGTGAGCCAGCCCGAGCTGCAGAGCGCCGCGCTGCAGATGAAGTCCGAGTTCAGCAAGGACGTGCCGAACGCGACCAGCACGGCCGGCGCGTTCTACGGCGACCCGGCCAAGAAGGACCTGGTCATGATCGCCGGCGTCTCCGGCGTCATCGCCGACCCGAAGAAGGAGATGGCGGACGCCATCACGGCGATCACCCCCGAGCTGGGCGCCAAGGAGTTCAAGACGGTCGACGCCGGCCCGCTGGGCGGCGACGCCAAGTGTGGCGACGGCAAGACCGAGGGCATCCCGGTCGGCGTCTGCATCTGGGTCGACAAGGGCAGCCTGGGCATGGTGGTGATCTACTTCAAGTCCGCCGCCGAGCTCCAGTCGGAGTTCGTCTCGCTGCGCGGCGAGATCGAGAAGCAGGACTGACACCGCTCGCACACCGGGCCCCCGCCGACGGCGGGGGCCCGGTGCCGTTTCCGGGTCAGGCCGACGCGGCCCGCTCCGCCGGGCTGCGGCAGACGCAGAACTCGTTGCCCTCGGGGTCGGCGAGCACGACCCAGCCGGTGCCGTCCGGTCGGCGACGGTCGGCGACCACCGTGGCGCCGAGGTCGCGCAGCCGCACGACCTCCTCGTCCCGGGTGCCCTCGGCTGCGTGCAGGTCGAGGTGGAACGCGCCCTTGCCGTGGCGCTCCTCGGCCCGGACGAAGAGCAGGTCGGTGCCGTGCCCGTCGGGCGCCACGAGGACCGCCTCCGGGTCACCGGGGTGGTCGTCGTCGTGCAGCTCGCGGTCGAGCACGCGGCCCCACCAGCTGGCCAGCGCGTACGGGTCGTCGGATTCGACGGTCATGCAGTGCATCCGTGCGCTCACGGTGCATCCTCCAATGGGGAGTGCGCCCCGCCGGAGTGCGAGGTCAGCGGGGAACGCGGGGCGCGGGACGGTTCGGAACGGACATCACCACACCCCCTTCCACACCCGGCTGACGTCATGATCCTTCCACCCTCCACCGCCCCTGACAAGGAGGGGCCCCTTGTTAACACCCGGGTGTTAACAAGGGGCCCCTCCTCTACCGGAGGCGTTAACAGGGGGCCCTTCCTTACGGGCCGACGAAGACGGCCTTCGCCCGCCAGTCGACGCCGTCGACCGCCGGACCGCTGCGCACCGTGAACGTCGCGGTCGGCGCGCCGTTCGCCCAGTCGGTGGCCGACAGGTCGCCGGTGTTGCGGTTGACCTTGTAGAGGGTGCTGCCCGAGACGAAGACCCCACCGGCGTCGACGAGACCGCCCGACCCGGCCACCGTGAACCGGTCCGCGCCGACCACGCCGCTGTCCGGGGTGAACCAGCGCCAGAACAGGCCGCTCTGCCCGGCGAGCGTGTAGTAGAGCCGCCCGTCGAGGTGGAACATCCCGGTCACGTTGGGGATTTCCGCGTAGAAGCCGGTGGTCACCCCGACGTACGTCTGCCCGGCCGGGCCGGAGTCGGTCTCCACCGTGTCCCAGTAGGCGTCGTGGTAGGGGTCGACCAGCGCCGGCGCGCCGAACGTGGTCCCGTCGAACGTGCGTCGCCAGAGCGCGCCGTTCAGGCCGTAGAAGAGCGTGCCGCCGACCCAGAACGCACCCTTCACGGTGGACCAGGCGGTGGCGTCCGGGTTCGCCACCGGCGTCGCCGCACCGACGGTGGTGGCGCCGTCGTACGGCCGGGCCTGGACCTCGTCGCCGGTGCCGGCCGGCGGCGCCCCGGTCTTGACGATCTCGACGCCGTCGACCAGCGGGTTCTCCACCACGTGCCGGAACTCCAGGTCCACCGTGCCGTCGCTGACCACGGTGAACTCCCGCATGGTGCCGACGTTGTGCCCGACGCTGGCGGACAGGTCCAGGTCGTCGAGGACGGTGGCGCCCTCCAGCGCCACGTCGAACACGCGCTTGCCGGCGGTGCCGGTGCCGTCGTAGCGGTTGGCCAGGTAGAGCCGTACCCGCACCTCGGTCCCGGCGGGCACCGGGAACTGCCAGGTCATCTCCGGGGCGGCGGCCGGGTCGTACCGCTCGTCGCTGTAGAGCGCGGCCGGGGTGCCGGCCGGCACGGTCGCGTCCAGCGTGCCGACCGGCGCGAAGCCGGCGGTGGCGCTGCCACTGTTGTGGTACGGGCTCGGGTTGCCGCCGTCGTCGGCCGCCCAGTCCGGCCCACCGTCGGTGGCGGTGACCGCGGGGCCGCCGGCGTTGACCCGGTAGAGCACGTTCGTCGGCTTCGGCACGCCGGCCTGGTAGACCCGGCCCGGCAGGGTCGCCGAGGTGGTCGGGTGCGGGGCCGCGCCACCGGCCAGCGGGAAGAACGCGATCCGCTCCCGCCGGTACTGGAAGTTGCCGATCCACGAGGTGTCCCCGCCTATCCAGAGCCCGGTCGGGGTCACCAGCATCTCGGTGGCCCCGACGCCGCGCGGGTGCCGGCCCGGGTTCCAGGACAGCGGCAGGCCGGTACGCGGGTCCAGCGCGGCGATGCTGGCCCGGCCGACCGCGCCGGCCCGGGCGTTGTCGGCGCCGGTGCTGTTGTTCAGCCAGCGGAAGTGCCCGCCGACGTAGACCGCCTGTTCGCTGACGCCGACCGACAGGAACGTGTCGCCGCCGGTGTAGTCCACCCAGGTCGGTTGCTGGTCCGGGCCGGTCGCGGCGGCCTCCCACCGCGCCGCGGCGTCGCAGAGCGTGCCGCCGTACGGCGAGCCGGTGGTGACCACCACGAAGTAGCTGCTGTCCGGGGCGAACGCGATGTCCCGCATGTACGAGTCGAACGCCTGCCACTTGCAGCGCGGCGTGTAGCGGCTGGTGTTCCAGTCGGCCACGGTGGCGGCGGTGGCGCCCAGGTCCAGCTTGACGATCTGGTCGTGCAGCACCCCGTCGGCCTTCTTGAAGTTGCCGATCACCACGAGCGTCGTGCCGTCCGGGGAGACCGCCAGCTTCTCCGGGCCGACCCCGGCGTTGGACCCGCTGACCCCGTCGTAGTTGTGGTGCTCGGTCAGCGCGGTGGTGAGGTAGCTGTCGAGCGCGCCGGTGGTGGCGTTGAGCGAGGCCAGGCCGCCGCGCGGGTTGCTGTTGCCGGCCGTGGTGAAGATGCCGCCGACCAGCAGCCGGTTGCCGACCAGGGCGATGTCGTTGACCAACCCGTTGAACGCCGGACCGGTGAAGCTGGTGACCAGCGCGCCGGTGGCCACGTCGAGCAGGGCCACCTTGCGCCGGGTGACGCCGTTGACGGTGTTGAACTTGCCGGCGACGTAGACCGTACCGGCGGTCGGGCCGGCGACGACCGCGTACACCTCGTTGTCGACCACGGGCACGAACGCGGTGTCCACGGCGCCGGTGGCCTTGTCGAAGGCGAGCAGGTAGTTGCGGGTGATGTCGACGTCGGACCCGCGGTTCTGCACCGTGGTGAACGAGCCGGCCGCGATGATCTTCGTGCCGGCGTCGTGGATCGCGTCGACGCTGCCGTCCACGATGTCCGGCGAGGCGGTGGAGGGGACGGCCTTGACCACGGCGGTGTGGTCGGGCGCGGCGTTCGCGGGGGCGGCGGGGGCCAGGCCGGCGGCGGTGAGCGCGACCGCGGCGAGGGCCGCGAGGGCCCGGCGGCGCGGGGCGGAGGGGTGGGTCACTGGCAGCTCCGTGAGGTGAGCGGGGTGAGGCGTGTCGCTCCGCTCACCCTGGGCCACCGCTCAGCCGTCGTCCAGCGCCGGGCAAGCTTTCTGACCGACCACCGCGTCGCCACGGCCGAGCACCCGTCGCGGGCGGGCGGGACAGCCGGGCCGGGCCGCACGAAAAGGTGGGGAGCCGTGGCCGGGCGGGCGGCGCGGGATCGGCGGTCAGGTGGCCGCGGGCGGGTCGGCCGACGGAAGGGTGACCGTCACCTCCAGGCCGCCGCCGGACTGGGCGACCGCCGTCACCGTGCCGCCGTGCGCGTCGCAGACGGCCCGCACGATGGACAGGCCGAGGCCGGAGCCACGGGCGCCGGTGCGTTCCTGGCCGCCCCGCCGGAACGGCTCGAACAGTCCGGGCACCTCGGCCGGGGCGACCTCGAAGCCGGTGTTCCCCACCACCAGCCAGGACCGCTGCCCGTCGGTGCCGGTGCGCACCCACATCCGCCCGTGCAGGTGGTTGTAGCGGACCGCGTTCTCCACCAGGTTCCCGGCCAGCCGGTCGAGCAGCCCCGGGTCGCCGACCACCGGCGCCGGCCGCAGCGAGGTCTGCACCCGCAGGCCGATCCGCTCGACCTCCCGGGCGACCGCGGAGAGCGCGTTGGCGGCGCCCACGGCGAGGTCGCTCTCCGCGCGCCGGGCCAGCCGCCGGCCGGTCTGCGCCTCGCTGCGGGCCAGCACCAGCAGCGCGTCGACCAGGCCGTTGGCCCGCTCCGACGCCTCCCGCACCACGCCGGCCATCCGCCGGTACTCGGCCAGGTCGGCGTCGTCGTCGCTGAGCGTCACGTCGATCTCGGTACGCATCACCGCGAGCGGTGTGCGCAGCTCGTGCGAGGCGTTCGCGACGAACCGCTTCTGCGCCTCGAAGGCGGCGGTGATCCGGTCCAGCATCGCGTCGAACGTCTCGGCCAGCTCGGCCACCTCGTCGTCCGCGCCGGACCAGCCGATCCGCTCGTCCAGCGTGGTCTCGCCGAGCCGGCGGGCGGTGGCCGTGACCTGGTGCAGCGGGCGCAGCGCCCGGCCGGCCACCAGGTACGCCCCGGCCACCCCGACCACGCCGACGGCCAGCAGCGCCAGCAGCCCCTTGACCAGCAGCTCCCGGGAGGCGGCGTCGACCAGTTGCCGCTGCCACTGCCCGGCGTTGAGGGTGCGGCCGTCGGTGAGCACCACGGTGGTGCCGGGCAGCAGCTCGTCGGTGGGCCGCAACGCGTCGCGGACCAGCAGCCAGGCCAGCAGGACCAGGATCGCCCCGGCGCCGACCAGCAGCACGCCGTTGAGCAGGGTCAGTCGCAGTCGCAGCGTGGGGCGCACCCGCCGCGTAGCCATGTCAGGAGACCCCGCCGACGCGGTAGCCGGCGCCGACCACGGTGTCGATCAGCGGCGGGTCGCCGAGCTTCTTGCGCAGGGTCATCACGGTGACCCGGACGATGGTGGTGAACGGGTCGGTGTTGGCGTCCCAGACCCGTTCCAGCAGCTCCTCGCTGGACACCACCGCCCCCCGCGCCTTGAGCAGCTCGGCGAGCACGCCGAACTCCTTGTTGGTGAGCTCCAGCGGCACCCCGCCGCGGCTCACCACCCGGCGCGCCGGGTCGAGTTCCAGGTCGGCGACGGCCAGCACCGGGGGCGCGGCCGGGGTGGCGCGCCGGCCCAGCGCCTGCACCCGGGCCACCAGCTCGTCGAAGGCGAACGGCTTGGCCAGGTAGTCGTCGGCGCCGAGCTGCAACCCCTCGACCCGGTCGGCGACGGTCCCGCTGGCGGTGAGCATGAGCACCCGGGTCAACGCACCGGAGGCGGCCAGGTCCGCGCAGATCCGGTCGCCGTGCACGCCGGGCAGGTCGCGGTCCAGGATCACCACGTCGTAGCGGGTCACGAACGCCGCCTCGTGCCCGGCGTTCCCGTCGTAGGCGACGTCCACCGCCATCCCGCGCTTGCGCAGCCCGCGCGCGATCGCGTCGGCGAGGTTCCGCTCGTCCTCGACCACCAGTACCCGCATCCCGGCCTCCCGCCTCGTGACCTCCCACAACCTACTGGCGGGGACCAAACGGCCGGCACGCGCCGCCGTTGCAGAAAACCTTCGGGTACGCGATGCTCCCCGACAAGAATCGACCAGCGCGCCGGCCGACGGCCGGACCCGAGCCGAGCGGAGCCCCGATGACCGCCGTCCACCCCGGCCGCGACGTGGCGTACCACCGGTTCCGCTTCCCGGCGGACCGGGACCGGGGCCGCGTGGACGGACTGCGCGCCGAGCCGGGCGGGCTGACTCCCGACGGGACCGCGGGCCCGGTCACGCACACCGATCCGCACTCCGGGACCACCGTCGACTACGCCGCGGGGACGTGGACCTCCCCGGTGGTGCCGGTCGGCTTCGCCGCCGCCGAGCTGGTGCCCTCCTGGACCGCGGACACGCCCCCCGGCTGCTGGCTGCGGGTGGAGCTGCGCGGCTGGGCCGGTGACGCCGCCACCACCGGCTGGTACGAGCTGGGCCGCTGGGCGGCCGACGACAGCGCGGTGCACCGCTCGTCCGTGCCCGGGCAGGCCGACGGCCGCGCCCGGGTGCTGGCCGACACGCTCCGCGTCACCGACGCGACGGTGACCGGCTGGCAGGCCCGGGTGACCCTGTTCCGCCGGCCCGACGCGCCCGCCGGCCCGGTGCTGCGCACGGTCGGCGTGGTCGCGTCCGCCGACACCGACGGCGACCCCGACGCCCACGGTGGCGCGGCGGAGGAGACCGGGGCCCGGGGTCGGGTGCTGGACGTGCCGCGGTACGCGCAGCGGCTGCACGCCGGCGGGGAGACCCGCTGGGGCGGCGGCGGGGACTCCTGGTGCAGCCCCACCTGCGTGTCGATGGTGCTCGACTTCTGGGGCGCCGGCCCCACCCCGGAGCGCTACGCCTGGGTCGACCCGCCCGGCCCGCGCCCGGTGGTGGTGCACGCCGCCCGGCACTGCTACGACCACGCGTACGCCGGGGCGGGGAACTGGCCGTTCAACACCGCGTACGCGGCGACGCACGGGGTGGACGCGTTCGTCACCCGGCTGCGTTCGCTGGTCGAGGCGGAACGGTTCGTCGCCGCCGGCATCCCGCTGATCGTCTCGGCGGCGTTCACCGCCGGGCAGGTCCCCGGGCTGGACTACGACACCCGCGGGCACCTCGTCGTGCTGGTCGGCTTCACCGACGACGGCGACCCGGTGCTCAACGACCCGTACGCGCCGGACGACGAGCGGGTCCGCCGGACCGTGCCCCGGGCGCCGTTCGAGGCGGCCTGGCAGGGCGGCAGCTGCGGGATCGCGTACGTGCTGCGCCCGGAGTCGGTGCCGCTGCCCGCGCCGCCCGCACAGCGCAACTGGTGATCAGCGGCCGACCGGCCAGATCGTCAGCCCGCCGTCCGGACGCAGGCACACCAGCACGGTGCCCGAGTCGGCGCACTCGTCCCACGAGCCGGGCAGGACCGCGCGGATCCGTGCCTCCGCGGCCGGCACGTCCAGCACGCCGACCAGCGTCCGGTCCGCGCTGAGGTGACGCAGCCCGAGCAGCCGGCCGGCCTCCCGGTCCGTGCCGGTGATCCGCCAGCGCCCGAGCCGGCCGAGCACCCGGCCGGTCGCCGGCTCCAGCACCCACCGGTCCAGCTCCAGACCGATCCCGGGCGTGGCCGCGAGCAGGCGGCCACCCACCGGGTAGACCCCGAGCCACCGCTCGTCGGTCCACGCCGGGCGCCCGGTCGCCGGGTCGAGCGTCCGCGCGCCGCCGACCTGGTCGCGCAGGCAGACCATGCCGGCACAGTCGGTGAACCAGAGCCCGGCGCGTTCCTGCACCGGCACGGTCCACCGGGCGTCGAGCCGGTCCAGCCCGTACGCGGTGACCGTGCCCGGGCCGCCGTCGACCAGTAGCAGATCGGCCACCACCTGCGCGTACCGGTAGGAGACGCCGTCCGGCGCGGCCGGCACCCGCCCGGTGTGCGCCAGCGCGCCGGTGTCCGCGTCGTGCACGGCCACCCGCCCGTCCGGCGCCACCAGCACGAGCTGGGTCACCCCGTGGCCGTCCGTCCGGTAGCCCACCCCCTGAGCCGGTATCGGCAGCGTCCACCGCACCGCCCCGGAGCCCGGGTCGACGGCCAGCACGCTGCCCGCGCCGGCCGCCCGGGGACTCTCCAGCAGCAGGCCGCCGGACGCGGTCGCGACCGGGTAGCCGGGCTGCCGCCAGCGCGACGCGCCGGTGGCCGGGTCGAGCAGCGTGGAGAGCGTGTCGCCGGCGCCGGCCGGGCTGCTCGTGACCAGCAGCCCACCGGCGGCGACGCCCAGCCCGAGCACGTGGTCGCCGGCGGGCAGGCTGAACCGCCAGAGCGGCTCCCCACCGGGCAGCCGGTGCCCGGTCACCACCCGGCCGCCCCGGCCGACGGTGCCCGGCCCGTCGGCCACCATCAGCCGGTCGGCGAGGACCACGAACGCGGCTCCCTGCGGTGCGGGCACCCGCACCGGCGCCGGCCGCCGGGCCGGCGCAGCCGCGCCGGTCACCGCGAGCAGCGCCAGGCAACCCAGCGCCACCACCCGGGCGACCCGACCCGGAGGGCGCCGGGGCGACGCGGGAAGCGGCTCGTCGCCGTCCCCGCCGTGCCGCATCTCACCCAGGTCGATGAGCGCGCTCACGGCAGCCGCCGCACCGCGAAGTCGCCGTCACGGTCCCGGCACACCACGAGCGCGCGCCCGGCCGAGCAGTCGACGCCGGAGAGCACGCCCCGGACCGGGAGCCGGCCGGCGGGCAGGTCCAGCTCGGCGAGGAGCAGTCGCCCGCCACCCAGCGGCCGGGTCAGGAACAGCGGGCCGCCGACCTCGTTGGGCGGGACCGCCGTCCACCCTGCGAGATCTGCGACCAGCCGCCCGTCGTCGGCGTCCAGCACCGCCAGGTGACCGTCGTCGCTCTCACCGGCCCCGACGAGCAGCCGCCCGCCGTCCGCCTTCCACACACCCGCCCATCGGTCGGTGGCCCACCGGACCGCGCCGGTGGCCGGGTCGAGCCCCCACATGCCGCCGGTCTGCCGGCTGGCGCAGAGCACGTCGCCGCAACTGTCCACATAGTCCAGCAGCGGCAGGTCGGCGGTCCACCGCGACCGGAGCGTGTCCCGCTGGTAGGCCGCGAACCCGTCCTCCCGGGTCTCCAGCACCAGGTCGCCGGCGGTCAGCACCCGCCGCTGGGTGGGCAGCTCCCCCGGATGCAGGTCACGGGCGGCCAGCCGCTCACCGGTGACCGCGTCCAGCACCACGGTCTCGCCGCTCTCCGGCACCACCAGCAGCCCTTCGACCCCCGCCGGCCCGAGGACGAACCGCAGATCCGGCGTCTCGGGGGCGGTCCACAGCGTGCGGCCGTCGGCGACCGCCACCCGGCGTACCTCCTGCGGGCCCGACGCGGTCGTCGGTTGGAGCAGGAGCGCGTCACCGGCCGGGTAGCCGAGCGCGTTCTGCCGCCAGCTGAGCCGGCCCGTCGCCGCCTCCAGGGCCACCGTCTGCCACGCCTGGTCGGGCCCGTTCGGCCCGGCGGCCAGCACCCGGTCGCCCATCTCCCACACCGAGACGACGTCGCCCGGGGTCGGCAGCCGGCTGCGCCAGCGTTCCCGCCCGTCCCGGTAGGCGACCACCTCCCGGAGCGCGCCGGGCCGCCAGTCCAACGGCCGGACCACGTACACCCGGTCACCGGCGACGAACGCGGACGCCCCGGTGCCACCCGGCACCGTCCACCGCGCGGGACGCGCCGGTGGCGTCGCGGACGCGAGCGTGACCAGCGCCACCAGCAGGACCACCAGGACGCGGAACGGCCGACCGACCGCACGCGGCGCCCGGCCCGGCACGTCGGACACCGTGTCGTCCCGCAGCTCACCCAGATCGATGACGGTCACGAGCACCCCTCTCCGCGCCGCCGGACCGTCGCCCGGTCGTGACCGGACCACGCCCGGACCGCCTGTACGATGGCCCGTCGTGGCCGTGCCGGTGGTGGACCCCTCGCTGAACTCCTCGTCCGTCGAGGTCGACACCGGCGTGTCCGACCCGCCGCGTCGGCCGCGTCGCCGACCGGCCCGTGCCGACGTGCTGGCCATCGGAGCCTATGCGCTGCTCGGTGTTCTCGTCTGCCTCAACTACTGGGGCGACGTGCAGCACCGGGTCTCCTCGCATCTGCCGACCGACCACAGCTGGTTCGAGTGGCTGTTCGCGCACGGCGCCTACTCGGTGCGACACCTGGAGAACCCGCTGTTCACCGCCCGGCAGAACGCGCCGGACGGGGTGAACATGATGGCGAACACCTCGCTGCTCGGGGTGACGCTGCCGCTGGCGCCGCTGACCATGCTGCTCGGCCCGCAGGTGATGTACGCGCTCTACCTCGGCGCGGCGCTGTCGGCGACCGCCGCCACGTCGTACTGGACGCTGTCGCGGCACCTGGTCCGCTCCCGCGGCGCGGCCTTCGTCGGCGGGGCGTTCCTCGGCTTCGCCCCGGGGATCGTGCACCACGCCAACGGGCAGCCCAACTTCGTGTCGAACTTCCTGCTCCCGCTGATCGTCTCCCGGGTGCTGCGCCTCGGCGAGCCGGGCCGCTGGCGGCGCAACGGCGTGGCGCTCGGGCTGCTGGTGGCGTACCAGATCTTCATCAACGAGGAGATGCTGCTGCTCACCGCGCTGGCCTGCCTGGTCGTCGTGGTGGCGTACGCGGTGCAACGCCCGCGCGCCACGCGGGAGCGGGCGGGCGCGTTCCTGGCCGCGATCGGGGTCGGTGGCGCTGTGGCGCTGCTGCTCACCGCGTACCCGATCTGGTTCCAGTTCAACGGCCCGCAGTCCTACCGCGGCCTGCAGGGCGGGGTCTTCCACAACTGGGGCGAGGACCTGATGGCCTTCGTCACCTTCGCCCGGGACACCGTCGCCGGGGACGAGGCGGTGGAGAAGACCATCGGGCTGACCGAGCAGAACACCTGGTTCGGCTGGCCGCTGGTGCTGGTCGGGCTGGTCGCGCTGGCGCTGTTGGTGCGCCGGTCGGTGCCGGCCCGGATCCTGGCCGTGCTGGTGGTCGTGTTCACGGTCGCCTCGATCGGGCCGAAGGTGCGCTTCGACGGGGTGGAGACCGGGGTCGACGGCCCGTGGGCGTACGTGCCGGACGACCTGCCGCTGGTCGAGATGATGATGCCGACCCGACTGAGCCTGGTGGTGGTCGGCGCGGTCGGCGTGCTGCTGGCGCTGGCCTGGGACGCCCTGGCCCGCGCCGGCCGGTCGCCGGTGCCCGCCCCGCGTGCCGGCGACGAGACCTCCGCGCCGGGCGCCGGGCCCCGTCGGCGGCGCGGGCTGCGCCTGGTCGGGTACGCCGCGATCGTGGCCGCCCTGCTGCCGCTGTTCCCGCGCCCGCTGCCGGCGCAGCAGATCGACCCGCCGCCGCACTTCGTCACCTCGGGCGGCTGGCGCCCCTACGTGCCGGACGGCCGAACCCTCGTCCCGGTGCCGATCCCGAGCAACGTGCACGGGCTGCCGACGCTGCGCTGGAGCGCGCTGACCGGGCAGGAGTTCCCGATCCCGGGTGGCTACTTCATCGGCCCGAACGAGCGGGGCGAGGGCGTCTTCGGCGCCCCGAACCGCCCCACCAGCACGTTGATCTACTCCACCATGGACGCCGACCGGGTCCCGGAGATCACCGAGGAGAACCGCCGGCAGGCCGTCGAGGACCTGCGCTTCTGGCGGGCGTCGGTGGTGGTGCTCGGGGCGAACCCGCGCGAGGCGGTGCTGCGCGACCTGATGACGGCGCTGCTCGGCCCCGCCCAGCGGGTCGACGACGTCTGGCTCTGGGACGTGCGCGACCGCGTGTAAGGAAGGGCCCCTTCTTAACGTATTCGGTAGAGGAAGGGCCCCCTCTTAACACAGGCGCGTTAAGAGGGGGCCCCTCCTTGCACCGGGTGCGTCAGCCGAGCAGGGGGCGGACGTCCCACAGGTGCCCGCCGGGCACGTCCCGGCCCGGGCCGACCAGGGCGTCCACGGTGGCGCGCACCGGGTCGGTCGGCGACGAGTCGGCCTGCACCAGCGCCGCCGCCCGCCAGTGCCGCAGGTCCTCGACCGCCTGCCGGCGCTCCACGTCGCCGACCGGCGGCACCTGGCCGGTCTCGGCGGCCCGGCGCAGCAGCAGCGAGGTGGGTCGGTCCGGCGCGCCCCAGCGGGCGGTCGGGTCGGTCGCCGAGCGCGGACCGATGAAGTAGCCGCCGGGCGCGTCGAACGCCAGCCCGGTGCGCGCCGACCAGAACATGGCCGGGCTGACCGCCGCCCCGGTCACCGGCGGCACCGGCACCAACGTCCGGCCCGGCGGGACGTACGCCTGCCAGCCGCCGCCGGACACCACGGCCGGCACCGGCGTCACCGGCACCGTGCGGATCGGCGTCGGGGTGAGCGGCAGCAGCGCGGCGGCGACCGCGCCGGCCCACGGCGCCCAGGCGCGCGTGCCGGAGCGCCGGACCCGGTCCACGGCCAACGCCAGCAGCACCCCGCACACCGGTACGCACACCAGGGCGAACCGCGCCGGCACCACCAGGTCGAGCAGCGGCACCCCGGCGAGCAGGCGGTAGGGGCCGGGCACCCCGGTGTCGTGCCGGTTCAGCACCACGCTCGCGCCGAGCGACAGCAGCGCGAACAGCAGCCCGCACGCGGCGAGCGCGCGCACCAGCGGCCGGCGCCACAGCCGCACCACCACGAGCAGCGCCAGCAGCGGCAGGAACGGCCCGAAGAACGAGTTCTGCTCGGTCGGGTTCGGCGACAGCAGCCCGGCGCGGTGGGCGTCCCCGGCGACGGTCTGTCGCGCGGTCGCGGTGAACGAGGCCAGGTCCAGCCGGTACCCCAGGGTGTGGAACGGCATCCCGCTGTAGTGGCCCGGCCCGAAGAACTGGAACCACAGCGGGTACGCCAGCAGCACGCCGGCGACCAGCGCGCCGATGCCCAGCCGGCGGGCCACCACCGGGACCAGCCGGCGGGCGGCGGCCCGGTCGGCCAGCGCGTACGCCCCGGCGAGCACCCCGGCCGCGAGGGCCAGGAACACCAGCAGCTCCTCGCCGAGGAAGACCTGGTAGGCGACCGCCAGCCCGAGCAGCACGCCGTCGCGGCGGACCCGGTCGGTGGCCGGCCGGAACACCAGCGCCAGGATCACCGGCACCAGGAACTGGGCGGCCATGTGCAGGTGCGCGCCGGCCTGGGCCACCATGCCGGGGGCGAAGCCGCAGACCAGGCCGCCCACCGCGGCGGCGGCCCGGGAGCGGACCAGCCGGCGGGCGAGCAGCGCGTACCAGGCGGCGGCCGTGCCGGCGAGGCTGAGCGTCACCGCGACGAGGAACGCCACCTGGGAGCCGAACGCCACGGTGACCGGGGTGAGCGGCACGCCCAGCCCGAGCACCGAGGTGTTCGCCATCAGGTTCACGCCGTCCGGGGCGTTCAGCGCTGCGCTCCACAGCGGGTTCTCCCCGCCGGTCACCGCGCGGGCCGCCCGGGCCAGCATCCACTCGAACAGCATCTGGTCGCCGGCCTGGTGGAACAGCCGTTCCGGCCGGCGCCACTGGTCGGTGGTGAGCAGCACGGCCAGGCCGAGGTAGCCGGCCACCACGAGCGCGTCGACCGGGCGGGGCCGCCACCGGCGCCGGGGCGGGCGGCCGGAGCGGTCCGCCGCGGTCAGACGGAGCGGCTGGTCAGTGTCCGGACGTCCCACAACCACACGTCCAGCTCCTGCCGGCCGGGGCCGACCAGCTGCTCCACGGTCCGGCGCAGCGGCTCGGCGTTCTGCTCGTTCAGCGGCAGCACCACCACCGCCGCGTTCCAGTGCCGCAGCTCGTCGAGGAAGCGGCGGCGCTGCCGGTCGTCGAGCTTCGGCGTACGCCCGGTGGACGCCACCTCCTCCAGCATCTCCCCGATGCCGCTGGGCCGGCCGCCGAAGCGGCCCGGGTCGCCGGTGACGCCGTTGCGCGGGGCGAGGAAGTAGCCGCCGGGGATCTTGAAGTCGAGGTCGGTGCTGGCCGCCCAGCGCATCGGGTCGGTGTTGCCCATCGCCGGCACCGGCACGGAGACCAACGTCTGGTCCGGCCCGACGTACTGCCGCCACCGGTCGGCGGTGATGAACTCCGGCACCGGCGGTCGGGTGGTGACCCGCAGCGGCATCGGCGCGATCGGCAGCAGCGCGAAGACCAGGCCGGCGGCGGTCAGCGTGCGGGCGGTGCGCCGGTCCACGCCCCGCAGCACCCAGGCGCTGCGCACCGCGTACGCGAGCAGCACCGCGACCGTCACGCCGGTGATCATGCCGAACCGGGTCGGCACCACGGCGTCCAGCAGCGGCAGCCGCACCAGCAGCTCCCACGGCCCGGTGACCAGCTCCCGGTCCCACCAGGAGATCCGCTCGCCGAGCGAGAGCACGGCGAAGAACAGCCCGGTCGCGGCCAGCGCCCGGACCACCACGTCCCGGCGCAGCCAGACCACGATGCCCACGGCGAGCAGCGACAGGCTCCAGCCGAAGAAGGCGTTCTCCTCCGAGTAGTTCGGGGCGAGGTTGACGTTGGCCCGCTCGTTGCCGCCGAAGGTGGGCGAGCCGGGGGCGAAGAACGCGGCGATGTCGTTGCCGTAGTCACGCACCGTGTCGCTGAGCCCGTGGTACGCCATCGGCCCGGCGAACTGCACCCAGAGCGGGTACGCCAGCAGCGCGCCGGCGAGCAGCGCGCAGACCGCGAGTCCGGCGCCGAGCGGCCGCCACGCGGCGGCCCACCGCGCACGCTGCTGCGCCAGCACGGCGAGCAGGAACACGCCCAGCGCCATGGCGGTGAAGAGCAGGATCTCCTCGTTGATGAACGCCTGCGCGGTGACCAGGAGCGCGAGCAGCGCGCCGTCGCGGACCGGGCGGGTCGACCGGGTCAGCACCAGCACCCGCCAGACGATGAACGGCAGCAGGAACTGGCTGATGATGTTCGGGTGCCAGTTGGCGTGCGACAGCATGGCCGGTGAGAACCCGCAGAACCAGGCGCCGACGGCGGCGGCCGGCCGGTGGCGCACCAGGTGCCGGGAGAGCACCCGGTACCAGGCGGCGGCGGTGCCGGCCAGGCCGAGCGTGACCAGCGTGACGAAGGAGACCGCCGGTCCGAACAGGAGGGTCACCGGCACCATCGGGATGCCGAGCGCCAGGATGGCGGTGTTCGCCATCAGGTTGACCCCGTCGGGGTAGTTGAACTGCTCGGTGAAGAACGGGAACTCGCCGTGCAGCACCACCCGCACCGAGTGGGCGAGGAAGAACTGCACCTGCGCCGGGTCGCTGCTGTAGAGCGCGGCCACCCGGCCAGCGGGGTCGGCCCAGATGCCGCTGGTCACCCAGATCGCGGCGAGCAGGAAACCGCCGTACACGACGAGGTCGATCCGGCGGCGCGTCCAGCGCCACCGCCACCGGCGACGCGCGGCGGGCGCGGCCCCGTCCGCCGGGTCGGCGGGGGGCGGCGCATCGGCGGGGGCCGACGGGTCGGCCGGGGCCGGCGAGTCGGGCCGGGTGACCGGAGGCCGGTCGAGGGTGACGGAGCGGGGTCCCGTCGGGGCGTCGGCGGCCGGCGTCGAGGCGCCGCGGGTCTCGGCAGGCGTCACAGTCGGCGGAGTCTACCGGAGCCGGATATTGGCGCACGAATCGCGCGTCACGTTCCGCGACGAACGGGTGAGCCGGGCTCGGCCGGGCGACCGGTCGTCTCGTACCATGTGGGCTTCCGACCGACGACCGGCGAGGGGATCAGGGTGGTTTCAGCCCGCCGAGGCGCTACGACGGGCACCGCGCTGGCCGCGCTGCTGCTGGTCACGGTCGGTTGCGGACCGGTCGCCGACCGGCAGCCGAAGGACCTGCGGGTCGGCTACGACAGCCTGGACGGCACGCTGGCGGTCTGGCCGCCGCGCGGCAGCCTGGCCCGCGACGCCGCCGCCACCGCCGGGATCACCGAGGCGGTGCGGGACTGGCGGTCCCCGGTGGACGACCGGGTGCACGTGCCCTCCTCCGGCATCCTCTTCTCCGGCCAGGTCGCCGGTTCCGCGCTGGCGCTGGTCGCCGCGGACGTGCCCGGCGAGGCCGCCTCCTGGCTGCTGCAACTCGACCGGGACGGGCAGCGCTGGCGGGTTGCGCACGCCACCGAGTACACCGACCCCGGCTACCTGGTCTACTCCGACGTGCTGCCGGTGCGCCAGCCCGAGGGCCGCCGCTACCTCACCTCCGCCCGGGTCGAACGCCTGCTCGGCCCCGACGGCCGGGTGCTGGGCGGCGCCGACGGCGTGACCGAACCGGTCGCCGTGCCGGCCTGCCGGGCCGTCGAGCTGACCGCGACGCTGCGGCCCACCCCGTCGCTGCCGCGCGGCCGGGCCGCGGACCGCGTCCTCGACCTGGGTACGGCCACCGAGGCGCCCCGCTACCCGCTGGTGCGCGACGAGAGCGGCGCCGGCAAGCGGGCCCTCGCCGGGCTGGACACCTGCGCGCTGGCCGGTGAGCGGGGCCCGTTCGGCAGCCTCCCCCGCCGCCTCGGCGACCGCGAGGCGCCCCGTTCGGCGCCCGAGTCCTGGCCGATGGCGAAGATCGCGACCCGGTCGCTGGGCGAGGTGGCCCTGGGCGGTGGGGAGCCGGGCGACCTGGAGCAGCTCAGCTGGGAGACGGCCACCGGCACCATGACCGCGGTGGTCTACCGCCCGGCCGGCGGCGGCACCCCGGTGGTCTCCCCCGCCGACCGGTCCACCACGCTGCAGGCCTACCACCTGCCGGTGCCCGGGCAGCCGCTCGCGGTGCTGACCTGGCGTACCCGGGACGCGTCGTTCGCCGCCCCGCCCGGCACCACCCGCCTGGTCGACCGGCCCGGCCTGGTGGTGGTCGAGCAGACCGACGCCAAGCAGACGTTCAGCCTGGCCGGCACCGAGAAGACCTGGTACCGCTCCCTGTCCGCCCCCCGCTGACGGCGAGCAACCGCGCGCCCGCGTCGGAGGAGACGCCATGGTCGAGATGATCCGTCGGCTCTACGCCCGTCGCCTACGGGCCGGACTCGTCGACGCGACGCTGCCCCGGCACGTCGCGATGGTGATGGACGGCAACCGTCGCTGGGCGCGGCAGATGGGGTTCGACGATCCCTCGGTGGGCCACCGGTACGGCGCGGCGCACCTGCACGAGGTGGCCGGCTGGTGCGCCGAGCTGGGCATCCGGCAGATCACCCTGTTCGTCGCCTCGGTCGACAACGTACGCAAGCGCGGCTCCGCCGAGGTGGCGCACCTGATGCGGTTGGTCGAGGAGGTCATCGCCGAGCCGCTGCGGCGACCGGACAGCCCGTGGCGGCTGCACGTGGCCGGCCGGACCGACGTCCTGCCCGACTCGACCCGGTACGCGTTGAAGCTGGCCGAGGACGACACCCGGGACCGGGCCGGCGGCTTCGACCTGACCGTCGCGATCGGCTACGACGGTCGTACCGAGATCGCCGACGCGGTCCGGCGCCTGCTGCACCACGAGGCGGAGGCCGGGGCCACCCTCACCGACGTGGCGGACCGCCTCACCGCCGACGCCATCGGCGCGCACCTCTACACCGGCGACCGACCGGCCCCCGACCTCGTCATCCGGACCAGCGGGGAACGGCGGATGTCCGGCTTCCTGCTCTGGCAGGCCGTCCACTCGGAGCTGTACTTCTGCGACGTGTACTGGCCCGGCTTCCGTGAGGTGGACTTCCTCCGGGCCCTGCGCACCTACGCCACCCGCACCGCCCGCCCCCACCGTGCCTCGAGGCGGGGTCAGGGGCGGTGGAGGCGCATGCCCAGGTAGGGGGCGTCGGCGGGGCCGGGACGGGTGGTGCCGTCGGGGCGCCAGCCGTGCCGGGTGTAGAAGGCGCGGGCCCGGGTGTTGCGCTCCCACACCTCCAGCACCCCCACCGCCAGCCCCTCGGCCTCCAGGTGACGCAGGAAGAGCCCGTGCAACGTGCTGCCGACGCCACGGCCCCAACAGTCCGGGTCGACGTGGATCTGGTAGAGCTGCGCGGCGTCCACCTCGGACGAGTGCGGCGGGCCCATGGCCAGCAGACCGACCACCCGCCCGTCGACCACGGCGCAGCGGACGTGCTTGTGCGGCGCGGCGATGGCCGCCGTCCAGCCGTCCCGCTGTTCCCGGGCCAGCTCCGGGTTGACGATCTCCCCGGTGGGCAGCCCGCCCGCGCCGTAGTAGGCGACGCGGGCCCGGGTGTGCAGGTCGACGATGTCGTCCAGGTCGGCCGGCGCGGCCTCACGCACGTCCACGGCACACCCCATTCAGGCAGACGGCCCCGGGAAGCCCCGGAACGGCGCTCGGGCGGCCCCGCGGGAAGCGGGACCGCCCGAGCACCGTATCCGGATCAGTTCTGCGCCGCGGCCCCGTCGGTGGCCGGGTCGACCGGCGCGGCGTCCAGGCCGGAGATCCAGCCGGTGACGTCACGCGCCACGTCCTGCGCGGTCAGCCGCAGGTCGGCCAGGATCTGCGCGCGGGTGCCGTGCGGGTGCCAGTCGGCCGGTACGCCCAGGTCCTTGACCGGCACCCGGACGTCGGCGTCACGCATCGCCTGGGCCAGCGCGGAGCCGACGCCACCGACCCGGACGCCGTCCTCGACGGTGACCACGAGGCGGTGCCCGGCGGCCAGCTCGACCAGCTCGGCCGGGACCGGGCGGACCCAGCGCGGGTCGACCACGGTGACGCCGTAGCCCTGCTCGGCGACCCGGCTGGCGACCTCCATGCCCAGGGCGCCGAAGGAGCCGACCGCGACCAGCAGCACGTCGGTACGCGCCGACTCGGCCAGCACGTCAACCGGGCCGACCCGACGCACGGCCGGCAGGTCGGCGGCGACGGTGCCGGTCGGGAAGCGCAGGATGGTCGGGCCGTCGTCCACGGCGATCGCCTCGCGCAGCTCCTCGCGCAGCGTGGCCGAGTCGCGGGGCGCGGCGATGCGCAGGCCGGGCACCACGCCGAAGACCGACATGTCCCAGACGCCGTAGTGGCTCGGCCCGTCGGGGCCGGTGATGCCGGCCCGGTCCAGCACGAACGTGACCGGCAGCTTGTGCATGGCCACGTCCAGCAGGACCTGGTCGAAGGCCCGGTTGAGGAAGGTGGCGTAGACCGCGACCACCGGGTGCAGGCCGCCCATGGCCAGGCCGGCGGCGGAGGTGGCGGCGTGCTGCTCGGCGATGCCCACGTCGTAGACCCGCTCCGGGTACTTGCGGGCCAGCGTGGCGATGCCGGTGGGCTCGGCCATGGCGGCGGTGATGCCGACCACGTCCGGACGCTCGTCGGCGATGCTCACCAGCTCGTTGGCGAAGACGTGGGTCCACTTCACCGACGGCGCGGCGACCAGCTGGCCGGTCTCGACGTCGAAGGCGCCGCCGGGGCCGTGCAGGCAGTCCGCCTCGTCGTCCTCGGCCGGACGGTAGCCGTAGCCCTTGCGGGTGACCGCGTGCACGATCACCGGGCCGCCGAAGTTCTTCGCCGCGCGCAGCGCCGCCTCGACCGCCGGCACGTCGTGGCCGTCGACCGGGCCGACGTACTTGATGCCCAGGTCCTCGAACATCGCCTGCGGGGCGACCGCGTCCTTGATGCCCTTCTTGACCGCGTGCAGCACCTCGAACATCGGCTTGCCGACGAACGGGGTGTTGCCCAGCGCGTCCTTGACCGTGTCGAGCACCTTCTCGTAGCCGGGGTTGAGCCGCAGCGACGACAGGTGGTCGGCGAGGCCGCCGATGGTCGGCGAGTAGGACCGGCCGTTGTCGTTGACCACGATGACCAGCGGGTTGCCGGCGGTGGCGATGTTGTTCAGCGCCTCCCAGCACATGCCGCCGGTGAGCGCGCCGTCGCCGACCACGGCCACCACGGCCCGCTTCTCGCCGCGCAGCGCGTACGCCTTGGCCAGGCCGTCGGCGTAGGACAGGGCGGTGGAGGCGTGCGAGTTCTCGATCAGGTCGTGCTCGCTCTCCGCCTGGCTGGGGTAGCCGGAGAGGCCACCGCGCTGGCGGAGCTTGTCGAAGCCCTCCTGCCGGCCGGTGAGGATCTTGTGTACGTACGCCTGGTGACCGGTGTCGAAGAGGAGCCGGTCGCGCGGGGAGTCGAAGACCCGGTGCATCGCCAGGGTCAGCTCGACCACACCGAGGTTCGGACCGATGTGCCCGCCGGTGCGGGAGACCTTCGCGATCAGGAAGTCACGGATCTCGGCGGCGAGGATGTCCAGCTGCTCGGCGGTCATCCGCTTCACGTCCTGCGGGCCGCGGACGGTGCCCAGCAGCCGACCGTGGTTGGCCGTGCCCTCTTCAACACTCATGACCGGAGAGTCTATCGGCCGCGCCACAGTCCGCAGCCGAGCCGTGGATCAGGCGGCGACCACCAGCCGGCGCGGCGGCGTCGCCCGGGCCACCCCGAACGGCGGGCCGGCGGGGGTCCAGGAGCCGAGCACGGCGGCCCGGGAGGCGCCGGTGACCGACGGGACCGCGCCGGGCAGCCCGTGCCAGCTCAGCCACCCCAGCAGCGCGAACGCGTACGCCTCCTTGGCCTGGGCCGGCACGCCCAGCTCGTCGGTGGTGCGCAGCCGCCACCGCCCGGCGCCCAGCGCGGCCAGCCGGGCCCGGAGTGTGGGATTGCGCACTCCCCCGCCGGCGGCGACCACCTCGGTCACCCCGTGCCGGTCGCAGGCGTCGGCGACCGTCCGGGCGGTCAGCTCGGTGAGCGTGGCCAGCACGTCGTCGGCGGCCACCGGCTCGCCCAGGGCGGCCAGCGCGGCGTCCAGGTAGCCGCCGTGGAACAGCTCCTTGCCCGTCGACTTGGGCGGCGACGCGGCGTAGTAGGGCTCGGCGAGCAGCCGGGCCAGCAGCGCCGGGTGCGCCCGGCCGGCGGCGGCCCGCGCCCCGTCGATGTCGCAGGGGCGGTCGAGGAAGCGGCGGGCAGCGGCGTCCAGCAGCGCGTTGGCCGGGCCCACGTCGTACCCGAGGACCGGCGCCCCGGGCGCGACCACGGTGAGGTTCGCGATGCCGCCCAGGTTCAGCGCCGCGCGGGCCCCGGCGCTCCCGTCGAGCAGCAGCGCGTCGAACGCCGGGACCAGCGGCGCCCCCTGCCCGCCGGCCGCCACGTCCGCCGAGCGCAGGTCGTGCAGCACGGGTACGCCCACCCGGGCGGCGACCCGGGCCGGCGCGCCGAGCTGGAGGGTGCCGCGCACCCGGCCCGCCTCGACCCAGTGGAAGACGGTCTGGCCGTGCGAGACGACCGCGTCGACGGCGCCCCCGGCCAGCTCGATGCCGACGGCAGCCGCCTCGGCGAACACCTCACCGAGCCGGTTGTCCAGCCGGCACACCGCCTCGATCGTGGTCGCGGCCGGCGGCAGCAGCGCGCCGATCTGCGCCCGCAGGTCGTCCGGGTAGGCCAGCTCGCGGTGCCCGAGCGGACGCAGGCGCAACGTGTCCCCGTCGAGGGTGAACTCGCCCGCCGCCACGTCCACCCCGTCGTACGAGGTGCCCGACATCAGCCCGACGATGCGCAAGGAAGGGCCCCCTTTTAACGGATTCGGTAGAGGAAGGGCCCCCGCTTAACGCGCCGGGGGCAGGAACAGGCCGACCAGCTCGACGTGCTGGGTGTTCGGGAACAGGTCGAACCCGCGCAGCGCGGCCAGCCGCCAACCCGCCTCGGCGAACGTGCGCACGTCCCGGGCGAAGGCGGCCGGGTCGCAGGCCACGTACGCGACCGCGCGCGGCCCGGCGGCCACCACGCCGCGCACCACCGGGGCGCCCGCGCCGGAGCGCGGCGGGTCGAGCACCACCAGGTCGACCGGGCCGGTGATCCGGCGCCGGGCCAGCGCGGTCTCGACCCGGGCCGCGACGACCTCGACGGCGGGCAGGTCGGCCAGGTTGGTGCGGGCGGCGGCCACCCCGTCGGGCGCCGACTCGACCACCGTCACCCGGGCCCCGTCGACCCGGCCGGCGAGCGCGGCGGCGAACAGCCCGGCCCCGCCGTACAGGTCCCAGGCGCTCTCGCCCGGACGCGGGTCGAGCAGGTCGAGCACGGCGCCGACCAGGGCGTCGGCCGCCGCCGGGTGCACCTGCCAGAAGCCGGAGGCGGGCAGCGTGAAGGGCCGCCCGGCCGCCGTCTCCCGGACCCGCTCCGGCCCGCTCACCGCCGTGGCGACCCCCTCGGCGTACGCGACCACGGCGACGTCCCCGCCGGTGCTGGCGACCGTCTCCACCGCGTCGGCGTCCGGCCAGCGCGCCCCGGTGGACGGCAGCACCGGCAGTTCCTGGATCGCCGGGTGGGCGATCAGGCACCTGTCGATCGGCACCACCTCGTGCGAGCGGTGCTTGAGCAGCCCGGCCCGGCCGGTCGCGTCGACCGCGTAGCGGACCCGGGAGCGCCAGCCCAGCGGCCCGCCGGGCAGCGCCTCGACCCGGACGCCGAGCGCGTCCACCTCGGCGTCGGTGAGCCGACCCAGCCGGGTGAGCTGCTCGCGCACCACGGCGACCTTCCAGTCGAGCTGGGCCGCCGGGGCGACGTGCTGGAGGTCGCAGCCGCCGCACGCGCCGGGCCGGGCGTACGGGCAGGGCGGGACGACCCGGTCCGGGGAGGCGTCGAGGATCTCCACCGCGTCAGCGCGGGCGAAGCCGCGGTGCAGCTCGGTCACCTCGGCCACCACCCGCTCGCCGGGCAGCGCGTGCCGGACGAAGACCACCTGGCCGCCGACCCGGGCCACGCAGTGCCCGCCCGGCGCGACCGCGTCGACGGTCAGCTCGACCCGCTCGGCCTCCTCCAGCCCGGGGCGTTCCGGCGCGGCGCTCACGGCGTCCTCCTTCGTTCGCGACTGCGGGGCTCGCGACACCGGCTCACTGTCGGCCCTCCTGCTCGGGGGCCGTGGTGCCGACCGGCGGCGGCAGCGTGCTCTGCGGCGCCACCCGGGGGCCGCGGGCCGGACCGCGGCTGAGCGTGGCGTCGAGGCGGTCCAGGTTCTTGCTGGCGGTGGAGGCGAGCTGCCAGGGCACGCTGGTCACCATCACGCCCGGCTCGAACAGCAGCCGGCCCTTGAGCCGCAGCGCGCTCTGGTTGTGCAGCAGGTTCTCCCACCAGCGCCCGACCACGTACTCGGGGATGAAGACGGTGACCACGTCGCGGGGCGACTCGCGGCGGACCGAGGCGACGAAGTTGAGGATCGGCCGGGTGATCTCCCGGTACGGGGAGTCGATCACGGTCAGCGGCACCGGCAGCTCCCGGCGCTCCCAGTCGGCCTGGAGGTCCCGGGTGTCCTTCTCGTCCACGTTGACGGTCACCGCGGTCAGCGTGTCCGGTCGCGTCGCCCGGGCGTACGCGACGGCCCGCAGGGTCGGCTGGTGCAGCTTGCTGACCAGCACGATGGCGTGGTTGCGGGCGGGCAGCACGGCCCGCTGCTCGGTCGGCTCCAGCTCGGCCGCGACCCGGTCGTAGTGCCGGCGGATGGCGAGCATGACCACGTACATCACCGCCATGGCGACGATCGCGATCCACGCGCCGAGCAGGAACTTCGTGACCAGCACGATGATCAGCACGATGCCGGTCATGGCCATGCCGAACGTGTTGATCGCCCGGGAGCGGATCATCCGCCGCCGGGCCTCCGGGTCGCGCTCGGTGCGCAGGTGCCGGTTCCAGTGCCGGATCATGCCGGCCTGGGAGAGCGTGAACGAGACGAAGACGCCGACGATGTAGAGCTGGATGAGCCGGGTCACCTCGGCCTGGAAGCCGACGATCAGCACCACCGCGAAGACGGCGAGGAAGACGATGCCGTTGGAGAACGCCAGCCGGTCGCCCCGGGTGTGCAGCTGGCGCGGCAGGTAGCGGTCCTGGGCGAGGATCGAGCCGAGCACCGGGAAACCGTTGAACGCGGTGTTGGCGGCCAGGAACAGGATCAGCGCGGTCATGCCGGCGACCACGTAGAGCAGCACCGAGCCGCTGCCGAACACGGTCTCGCCGAGCTGCGCGGTGACCGTCTTCTGCACGTACCCGGCCGGGCCGCCGACGATCTGCGTGGTCGGGTCCTCGACGAACTGCAGGCCGGTCCGGCGGGCCAGCAGGATGATGCCGACCAGCATGCTGACCGCGATGGTGCCGAGCAGCAGCAGCGTGGTCGCCGCGTTCTTGGACTTGGGCGACTTGAACGCCGGTACGCCGTTGGAGATGGCCTCGACGCCGGTGAGCGCGGCGCAGCCGGAGGAGAACGTGCGCAGCAGCAGGAAGATCAGCGCGAAGCCGGTCACGCTGTGCTCGGCGTGGATCTCCAGGCCGGCGCTGGGGGCTTGCAGGTCGTCGCCGAGCACGAAGATCCGCACGAACCCGGTCAGCAGCATGCCGCCGATGACGATGACGAAGCCGTAGGTGGGGATGGCGAACGCGGTGCCCGACTCGCGCAGGCCGCGCAGGTTCATCGCGGTGAGCAGCACGACCGCGCTGACCGCGATGAGCACCTTGTGGGTGGCCACGAACGGCACCACCGAGCCGAGGTTGGCCACGCCGGAGGAGACCGACACGGCGACCGTGAGCACGTAGTCGACGAGCAGCGCGCTGGCCACCGCGAGGCCGGCGCGCGGCCCGAGGTTGACGGTGGCCACCTCGTAGTCGCCGCCGCCGGAGGGGTACGCGTGCACGTTCTGCCGGTAGCTCGCCACCACGGTGAGCATCACCACGACGACGGCCAGCGCGATCCACGGCGAGAAGAAGAACGCCGACGCGCCCGCGATGGAGAGCGTCAGCAGGATCTCGTCCGGCGCGTACGCCACGCTGGAGAGCGCGTCGGAGGCGAAGACCGGCAGCGCGATGCGCTTCGGCAGCAGGGTGTGCTGCAGGCGGTCGGACCGGAACGGTCGACCGAGGAGGAGTCGCTTCAGCAGCGAGGTGGGTCGGGCCACAACCGCCAAGCGTACGGCCACCCGGCTCGGGACGGTGGGGTGGCTGATCACCCCCGCGCGCGACCGCGCGGTACGGTTCGGTGCCCCGTCGCGGGCGGGGACGTGGCAGGCTCGCAGACGACGGGTCGGCGGGCGGCACCGTGGGAGGAGCGGACACCGTGCATGTCGTGATCATGGGCTGCGGCCGGGTCGGGTCGACCCTGGCACACAGCCTGGAGTCCCGGGGGCACTCGGTGGCGGTGATCGACCAGGACGCGGACGCGTTCCGCCGGCTCGGGCCGGACTTCGCGGGCATCACGGTCACCGGCGCCGGCTTCGACGGCGAGGTGCTGCGTCAGGCCGGCATCGAGCGGGCCGACGCGTTCGCCGCGGTCTCCAGCGGCGACAACTCCAACATCATCTCGGCCCGGCTGGCCCGCGAGACGTTCGGCGTCTCCCGGGTCGCGGCCCGGATCTACGACCAGCGCCGCGCCCAGGTCTACGAGCGCCTCGGCATCCCCACCGTGGCGACGGTCCGGTGGACCGCCGACCGGATGCTGCGGCACCTGGTCCCCGAGGGCAACGTGGAGATCTTCCGCGACCCGACCAGCACCGTGTCGATCATCGAGGTGCCGGTGCACAAGGACTGGATCGGCCGGTCGCTGCGGCAGCTGGAGGAGGCCGTCGGCGCCCGGGTGGCCTACCTGACCCGGTTCGGGATCGGCACCCTGCCCACCGCCTCCACCGTGGTGCAGGAGGGCGACCAGGTCTTCATGCTGGTGACCGACGACATCACCGCGTCGGTCACGTCGGTGGCGGCGACGCCGCCGGAAGGGGGGCACTGAGCCATGCGGATCGCCATCGCCGGCGCCGGCAACGTGGGCCGCTCGATCGCCCAGGAGCTGATCGACAACGGCCACCAGGTGATGCTGATCGAGCGGCAGCCCAAGATGCTGCGGCCGGACCGGGTCCCGGCCGCCGACTGGGTGCTCGCCGACGCGTGCGAGCTGGCCAGCCTCGAGGAGGCCAACGTGGCCGGCTGCGACGTGGTGGTGGCGGCCACCGGCGACGACAAGGTCAACCTGGTGGTCTCGCTGCTGGCCAAGACCGAGTTCGCGGTGCCCCGCGTGGTCGCCCGGGTCAACCGGGCGGAGAACGAGTGGCTCTTCACGGACCAGTGGGGCGTGGACGTCGCGGTCAGCAAGCCGCGGGTGATGGCGGCGCTGGTCGAGGAGGCGGTCACCGTCGGCGACCTGGTCCGGCTGATGACGTTCCGGCAGGGCGAGGCGAACCTGGTCGAGATCACGCTGCCGCCGACCGCGCCCTACGTCGGGCAGCCGATCCACGCGGTGCCGCTTCCCCGGGACGCGGCGCTGGTGGCGATCCTGCGCGGCAAGCGGGTGCTGGTGCCCACCCCGGACGACCCGATCGAGGCCGGCGACGAGCTGGTCTTCGTGTGCACGGCGGAGGTGGAGGACGAGGTGCGCGGCGTCATCCTGGGCCCGGAGAGCACCGAGCGGCACCGCGGACGCCCCTGACGGGCGGGGGGACCCTCAGGCGCCGGGCAGCGGGGCGGGGGCGCCCTCCCGGGTGACCCGACGCACCACCCAGACCGTGATCAGGAGCAGCAGCGCGTACGGCGGGTAACCCAGGGCGAGCCGGGCCACGCCGAGCGCGGTGTCCTGGTGGGCCAGGTAGAGCCCGGCCTGCACGCCGACCTTGGCCAGCCACACCACGCCCCAGAGCACGGTGAGCTGGGTGAAGGTGCGCACCAGCCTGGGGTCGTCGCGCCACTCGGAGCGGCCCTTGGCCACCAGCACCGACCAGATCCAGCCGACCAGCGGCTGCCGGATCGCGGCCGACAGCAGCAGCGCCAGCCCGTAGCCGATGCCGTAGAGGATGCCGGGCAGGTAGAAGTCGCGCTCGTTGCCGGTGCGCCAGGCGATGGCCGCGCCGATGCCGACGCCGAACAGCCCGTTCACCGCGTGCCGCACCGGCCGCCGCTGCACCAGCCGGAGCACGGCGATCAGCAGCGCCACCGCGACCGAGGCGATCACCGCGGGACGCAGCTCGCCCACCACGTTGGCGATCACGAAGACCACCACCGGGATGCTCGACTCGACCAGGCCGCGCCAGCCGCCCAACTGGTCGGCCATCTGCTCGGCGATGCTGGGCAGCCGCTCGTCGTCCTGCGGGTCGAGCCCCGACGGGGTGCGCTGCTGTCCGGTCGTCACTTCGGCGACTCCAGCTCGTAGTACGGGTTGTAGATCACCTTGCGGTCGTCCCGCACGGCCACCCGGCCGCGGGCGGTGAGGTGCCGGCCCGGCTCGATCCCGGCGATGTGCCGCCGGCCCAGCCACACCAGGGTGACCACGTCGTTGCCGTCGTAGAGGTCGGCCTCCAGCGTGGGCAGGTTGGTGCGCGGCGTGTAGACCACCGTGCGCAGCCGCCCGGCCACCGAGACCACCTGGCCCCGGTTGCACTGGTGGGTCGGCGTGCCGCCGGACTCGGCGCTCTCCCGGCGCAGCTCCTGCGCCTCGATCTCGGCCTCGCTCGCGGTGAGCCGTTGCAGGAGCCGCCGCAGCGACACCCGGCCCTGGTCGGTCGTCATGACCTCCGCGTCACCCTCTCCACGCCGGGGCTCCGCGGACGGCGGAACCGTCCCGCCAGCGTACGCCGATCCGGCGCGCCGGCGGGACCGGCGGGGGCGCGCACGCGACGGGCCCGGCGCCGCCGGCCCGGAGGCCGACGGGACCGGGCCCGGCACGGTGCGTCAGACCTCCTGCGGACCGGCGGCGGCCTGCTCCTGGGCGGCCTGCTGCTCGGCGACCTCGCGGGGCAGCCGCAGCGGCAGCGGCTCCCGCACCGGCTTGGCCTCCTGCCCGCGGTCGACCACCAGGCCGTCCAGGCAGGCCGCCAGCGGGCCGGCGGCGGCCGGGTCGGTGGCCGCCTGGCCCTGGAAGACGCCGCGGACCATCCAGCGCGGCCCGTCGATGCCGACGAACCGCAGGTCGGTCATGCCGTCCGGGGTGCGCAGCCGGGCCCGCAGTTCGGTGCCGTACTCGCCCTCGACCTCCTGGGCCGCGGCGCCGTCGTTGAACAGCGACTGGCGGATCTCCTCGCGCACCTCGTCCCAGATGCCGTCGGACCGGGGCGCGGCGAAGACGCCGAGCTGCAGCGCGTTCTGCCCGTGCACCAGCACCACCTGCTGGATCACCCCCTGCGGGTCGGCCTGCACCCGCACCTCCACGTCCGGCACCGCCGGGATCTGGAGGCTGCCCAGGTCCAGCCGGGGCGCGTCGGGCGCCTCGCTGACGTCGTACGGGCCGCGGGACGGCCCGGCGGCCTCCTCGACGTCGAGGACCGCGTCGTCACGCGTCTCGTCGGCCCGCTTCCGGGAGAAGATCACTGCGCCCACCCTCCGCTGTTCGCACTCACCCTGCCACCTCTTCGTCCTGCCCACCGGCCGGAGCCGGAACCAGGCCGGCGTGCCCGCCGGTGGATCCGTGCCCACCGGTGCCGCGCCGCGACCCGGGCAGCTCGGCCACCGGCCGGAACTCGGCCCGGGCGACCCGCTGGACCACCAGCTGGGCGATCCGGTCGCCCCGGCTGATCGTGGCCGGCGTGTCCCGATCATGATTGATCAGGTTGACCAGGATCTCACCCCGGTAGCCGGCGTCGACCGTACCGGGCGCGTTGAGCACCGTCACGCCGAGCCTGGCGGCCAACCCCGATCGGGGGTGGACCAGTCCCACGTACCCCTCGGGCAGCGCCACCGCGACGCCGGTGGGCACCAGGGCCCGGCCGCCGGGCGGCAGCTCCACGTCCACGGCGGACACCAGGTCCGCGCCGGCGTCGCCGGGATGGGCGTACGCCGGCAGCGGCAGCTCCGGGTCGAGCTGCCGTACGGGCACGGGTACGACGTCTGTCACGGTCATCCTCTTCCGTCCGGTCCTCGCGGGGTGACCCTGCCATCCTGCCGGTTGGCCGACCCGCCGCGCGCCGTACCCTCGCAGTGTGCGTCAGTCGTCATCCCCGGCCGCCCCGACGGCCACCCCCGCGCCGTACGCGGAGCGCCTCGGGCTGCCCTGGTGGGCCTGGCCGGTCGGCCTGGCGGTGGCCGGGCTGCTCGCCGCCGAGCTGTGGCTGGGCGCGACCGGGGTCCGCGCCTGGCTGCCGTTCGTGCTGCTGATCCCCGGCACGGTGGCCGCCCTGTGGTGGCTGGGCCGGATCCGGGTCGAGGTGCGCGACGGCGAGCTGCGGGTCGACGACGCCCACCTGCCGGTGCGGCACGTCGCGGACGTGGTGCCGCTGGACGCGGCCGGCCGGCGCGAGGTGCTCGGCGTCGGCGCCGACCCGCTCGCCTTCGTGGTCCAGCGTCCCTGGGTCGGCGGCGCGGTCCAGGTGGTGCTGGACGACCCGGCGGACCCGACCCCGTTCTGGGTGGTCAGCACCCGGCGTCCGGTGGAGCTGGCGGCGGCCCTGCTGGCCGCCCGAGACGCGGGCTGACCGTCGTCTCCCGCCGGGCCCTCAGCCCCGCTTGTGCGGCAGGCCGCGGGCGGTGTGCCGGAGATCCTTGCGGAGCTGCTCGCCGAGCGCGCGGGTGGCCCGCCGGTTGAGGTAGCCGGCCACCGCGGCGCCGGTCAGGAACGGCCCGAGCGTGGTGAGGTTGCGACCGAACCGGCGCAGCAGGCTGTCGCGCAGCTCGCGGCGGGCGGCGGTGCCCAGCACCGCGCTCACCCCGACGCCCGGCATCATCGGGTTGATCCCCCGCTGCCCGGCCCAGGACTGCACCAGCGCCACGGCGCGGGCGGTGCCGCCGGTGGGCAGCGGCATCCGGTGGATCTCGTGCAGCTCGCCGATCAGCTTCAGCTCGATCGCCACCACCGCTACCGTCTCGGCGGCCAGCAGGACGGGGGCGGAGAGCAGCGTGGGCGTGACCGCCCACTCGACCGCGGCGACCCCGCCGCCGGCCGCGCCGACCCCGGCGGTGGCCCGGGAGGCGTTGCGGACCAGCCGGTCGGCCAGCGCGTCGTCGTCCAGCCCCGGGAAGTGCCGCCGGAGCGTGGCCAGGTCCCGGATCGGCACGTGCGGGGCGACCTCGGCGACGGTGTCCGTCATCCAGCGCAGCGCCGCCTTGGGCTTGAACAGGTCGGTGATGCCGCGGGCCCGGGCCTGGCCGACCATCCGGACCAGCAGTTGCCGGCGTCGGGCCGGCGCGATGTCGTCGGCGGTCAGGGCGGCGACGGTCGCGCCCAGCTCGTCACCGTCCGCACCGGACGGCGCCCGGCCCGGCTCGGCCGGAGCGGTGGCCGCGTCCGGGGTGGTCGGCGCCGGTCCCGGCTCCGGGGCCGGCGTCCGGTCGGTCCCGTCCGCACGCTCGCTGCGCTCGCTCACCCGTCCGCCCTCCTGCTCCGTGCGGCGTGGCAGCCGCCGCTACGAGTCAAGCAGCTTCCGGCCACCCGCGCACGGCGGCTCGAACAGCGGCGGCCCCGCACCGGGGCCGCCGCCGGTTTCCCCGGACGGGATCAGACGCACTCGCGGCAGATCAGGTCGCCGTTGCGCTCGACCGCCAGCTGGCTGCGGTGGTGGACCAGGAAGCAGCGCGCGCACCGGAACTCGTCCTGCTGCATCGGGAGGACCTTGACCGTGAGCTCCTCGTCGGCCAGATCGGCGCCGGGCAGCTCGAAGCTCTCGGCCACCTCGGCCTCGTCGACGTCCACGGCGCCCGACTGTGAGTCGACCCGCCGGGCCTTGAGCTCTTCCAGGCTGTCCTCGCCGAGGTCGACCTCGTCGCGACGCGGGGCGTCGTAGTCGGTGGCCATCGGTTTCACTCTCCAATATCGATATGGTCGCTGCCGGTTGTAACGCCGGACGACGCCGTTTCGGTTCCCCTGGCCGGCCACCATCTGTGTCGGGCACCCGACCCGACGACCGTTGGGTCGGGCTCGCCGGAGCGGAACCCCCCGGCGAGCGCGGAACCTTACCCCCCTTTGGGCGAGGCATGTATACCGCCCTCGCGGGAGAGATGTACGCCCCTGCGCCCGAAGTTGTTCCCAATGTGACTCAGGCGACACGAAGATAGGGGTAGTCCTACCCGTTCCCCCGGTGGCGCGCCGGCATGTCGGACTGTTTCCACGCGGGAGCCGGACAAGGGTTAACCTCAGCGGCGTACTGGACGGCCACAGACGCGGCCCGACCGCGGCGGCCGCCGCCACCCAATCACTGTCCGGGGGAGCGCCCAGGATGAGTTTTGCGCGAGTGCGGGCACTCGTTGTCGTCGGACTGCTGGCGGTCATCGCCCTGGTCATCGTGGTCGTCGCGGTGGTGCGCGACACCCAGAGCAACGCGGGCACGGCCGGCGGGTGCCCGGACGGCTGGCAGCTGGTCGACCTGCGGTTGCGGGAGCAGAAGGACGTGAAGCTCAACGTCTACAACGCCACCGACGAGGCCGGGCGGGCCGGCCTCGTCGCGGACGACTTCCGCAACCGCAAGTTCCAGGTCAAGAAGGTCGGCAACGAGAAGAAGGCGTTCGACGGCGTGGCCATGCTGCGCTACGGCCCCAAGGGCGTGGGCTCGGCGCACCTGCTGCGGGCGTACTTCCTCAACGAGGCCGAGCGGAAGTTCGACCCGAACCGCAAGGACGACAGCGTCGACGTGGTCCTGGGCAACGGCTTCCAGCAGTTGGCCACCACGACCGAGGTGAACCAGTCGCTCGGCGACCTGGGCGCGCCCGAGGCGCCGCCGGAGACGTGCCCGATGCCGGTCGACAAGTGACCGGCGGGCCGGTCACCCGGCCCGACCCGACGACGACGCAGGGCGGCCTCCGCGGTTCGGGAGGCCGCCCTGACTCGTACGAGGGCGCGTGCCGGTCACGGCCCGCCGGAGGCGTCCAGGTCGGCGAGGCGGGTGTGCAGCGGCCCGTGCAGCGCCGGCGGCGCGGCGAGCACCAGGTCCGGCCCGGCCGCCCGACCGGACAGCCCGGTCACCAGCAGCCCGGCCTCGCGGGCGACCAGCCCGCCGGCGGCGAGATCCCAGGCGGCGAGCCCCTTCTCGTAGTAGGCGTCCACCCGCCCCTCGGCGGCCAGGCAGAGATCGAGCGCGGCCGCGCCCATCCGGCGGATGTCCCGCACGTGCGGGATCAGCTCGGCGACCACGCGGGCCTGGTGCGCCCGGCGGCCGGCGTCGTACCCGAAGCCGGTGGCGACCAGCGCCTGCCCCAGGTCGGTCTCGGCGGAGCAGCGCAGCCGCTCCCCGTCCCGCCAGGCCCCGCCGCCGGCGGTGGCGGTCCACTCCTCGCCGGTGGCCACGTTGCGCACCACCCCGGCCACGACCTCGCCGGCCACCTCGGCGGCGAGCGAGACCGCGCAGTAGGGCAGCCCGTAGAGGTAGTTGACGGTGCCGTCGATCGGGTCGACGATCCAACGCACGCCGTCCTCGGCGGCCGGGCCGGTGTCCCCCGTGCCGTACTCCTCGCCGAGCACCGCGTCGCCGGGGCGACGCTCCCGCAGCGCCGCCAGCACCTGCCGCTCGACCGCGCGGTCGGCGGCGGTGACCACGTCGGTCACCGTGCTCTTGGTCGCGGCCACCGACACGCCCTCGGCCCGCATCCGGTGCGCGGTGGCGGCGGCGTCGCGGGCCACCTCGACGGCGATCGTGAGCAACTCCCGCGGCGTGGGCGCCGAGGTGATCATGTTCGTCCCCTTCCCGCACGATCGGGACCGCCCGCATCGCGCGTGGGTATCATCCTTACAAAGTCCACATCTGCACTGATTCGGCGGTCCCGGACCACCGGTACGCCGTGCGGCGCAGGATGATCGCGGCAGACGGCGTTACAATTCACCCTGCCCACGCGCCACGGACCGCCACCGACCGGACGGCCCGGGACACGGGGGTCCCTCAACGACTCGCCCGGCACGGCCGTTCGTGCTGCGCCGGACGACCCGGCCGTGCTCGCTCTTTCGCCTCCGGAAGGTCATTCGTGACAGAACCCCGCCAGACCGGCGCCGACGTTCGCTCGCTCACCGACACCCTGATCGCCCACGCGCAGAGCGCCGGCGGCCAGCTCACGTCGGCCCAGCTCGCGCGCACCGTCGAGTCCGCTGAGGTGACCCCGGCCCAGGCCAAGAAGATCCTCCGTGCGCTCTCCGAGGCGGGCGTGACGGTGGTCGTGGACGGCTCGGCGAGCACCCGCCGCCCGCGGGTCGCCGCGGCCCGGTCCGCCACCCCGGCCTCCCGGGCGACCACCGCCAAGACCACCAAGAAGGCCGCCGCGCCCGCCCCGAAGCAGGCGCCCGCCGCCGAGGAGTCCCCGGCGCCGGCCCCGCGGAAGGCGACGGCGCGCAAGGCCGCCGGCACCACCGCCGACGTGGCCGCCAAGGCCGCCGCCCCGGCGAAGGCCACCAAGGCGACCCGGGCCACCAAGGCCACCGTGGCCGCCAAGACCGCCGCGGCGAAGTCCGGCAAGGCCGGCGCCAAGGGCGAGGGCGCCGAGGGCGAGATCGACCCGGAGGAGCTGGCCGCCGAGATCGAGGACGTCGTGGTCGAGGAGCCGGCCGAGCTGACCCAGGCCGCCGAGGCCGACGCCGCCAGCTCCGCCACCGACAACGACTTCGAGTGGGACGACGAGGAGTCCGAGGCGCTCAAGCAGGCGCGCCGGGACGCCGAGCTGACCGCCTCCGCCGACTCGGTCCGTGCCTACCTCAAGCAGATCGGCAAGGTGCCGCTGCTCAACGCCGAGCAGGAGGTCGAGCTCGCCAAGCGGATCGAGGCCGGCCTCTACGCCGCCGAGCGGCTGCGCGCCGCCGACGAGGGCGAGGAGAAGCTGGTCCGCGACCTGCAGCGCGACCTGATGTGGATCTCCCGGGACGGTGAGCGGGCCAAGAACCACCTGTTGGAGGCCAACCTCCGCCTGGTGGTCTCGCTGGCCAAGCGCTACACCGGACGCGGCATGGCCTTCCTCGACCTGATCCAGGAGGGCAACCTCGGCCTCATCCGCGCCGTCGAGAAGTTCGACTACACCAAGGGCTACAAGTTCTCCACGTACGCCACCTGGTGGATCCGCCAGGCCATCACCCGCGCCATGGCCGACCAGGCCCGCACCATCCGCATCCCGGTGCACATGGTCGAGGTGATCAACAAGCTCGGCCGGATCCAGCGCGAGCTGCTCCAGGACCTGGGCCGCGAGCCCACCCCGGAGGAGCTGGCCAAGGAGATGGACATCACACCGGAGAAGGTGCTGGAGATCCAGCAGTACGCCCGGGAGCCCATCTCGCTCGACCAGACCATCGGTGACGAGGGTGACAGCCAGCTCGGCGACTTCATCGAGGACTCCGAGGCCGTCGTGGCCGTCGACGCGGTGTCGTTCTCGCTGCTGCAGGACCAGCTCCAGCAGGTCCTGCAGACGCTGTCCGAGCGCGAGGCGGGCGTGGTACGCCTGCGGTTCGGCCTGACCGACGGTCAGCCGCGCACCCTGGACGAGATCGGCCAGGTGTACGGCGTGACCCGGGAACGCATCCGGCAGATCGAATCCAAGACGATGTCCAAGTTGCGGCACCCCTCGCGTTCCCAGGTGCTCCGCGACTACCTGGACTGACCACCGCACGTCAACTCGTCGTGCCGGTTTGATCACCAGCCGTAGAACACTCATCGGTGATCGGTCGGTTGCCTGTTTGTGATCGTTGACGTGGCACCCTTGGTGCACGGCACACTGTCTTCCACGCCAGGTGTGACCTCGGTCCCCCGCGGGCACACAGGGAAGGCAGGGCCCGAGATGGGTGTTGCACGATAGGTGAGCAACCGAAGAGAGTGTTCATCGGTGACGACCAGAGGAGGAAGGCGATGACCCCGACCCTCACGCCGCCGCCCGAGACGGTGAGCCCCCCGGCCGCCGATGAACGGTGCGACCGCTGCAATGCTGCCGGCAAGCTCCGGATCACTCTGGCGGGTGGGAGCGAGCTGGTGTTCTGTGGGCACCACGCGAACAAGTACGCGGAGGATCTCGTGAAGATCACCGTGCGCTACGCGTCGGACCCGGAGTTCAGCTGGCGTGGCGCCGATCTGATGGCGAACTGAGGTCCGACAGGAAATCCGCAACTCGACATAACCGACCGGAGGCACCCACACGGGTCGCCTCCGGTCGGTTTTTCGTACCCGCGCGCCCAGGTGTTAACAGGGGGCCCCTGCACTACCGGAGGCGTTAGGAAGGGGCCCTTCCTTACAGGGTCTGCACGGTGGCGATGCGCTCCTCGAGCTGCTCGATCGTGGCCTGGGCGCTGGGCGGGCCACCGCAGATCCGGCGCAACTCGGCGTGGATCTTGCCGTGCGGCTGGCCGGTGCGGTGGTGCCGGGCGGCCACCAGGGCGTTCAGCTGCCGCCGTAGCGCCACCCGACGCTGGGCCGCACTCATCGGTGGGGGCACCGCCGCCGGGGCGGCAGCGGCCGGCTCAGCGGTCCGTAGGGCGGCTCGACGCTTCTGCGCGGCGAGCTGCTCGGCCTGCCGCTTGGTCAGCAGCAGCGAGACCTGGTCGGCGGTGAGCAACCCGGGCAGGCCGAGGTATTCCTCCTCCTCCGGGGTGCCGGCCTGGGCGGCGGTGCCGAACGAGGCGCCGTCGAAGATCACCTGGTCCAGCTCGGCGGTGGCGGAGAGCGCGGCGAACCGCTTCTCCAACTCGCCGCTGGCCCCGTCGTCGCGCTGGGCGCGCTCCAACAGGTCGTCCTCGAAGCCCTCGCGGTCCTTGGGCTTGCCGAGCACGTGGTCCCGCTCGGCCTCCATCTCGCTGGCCAGCCCGAGCAGGTGCGGCACGCTGGGCAGGAAGACCGACGCGGTCTCGCCGGACCGGCGGGCCCGAACGAACCGGCCGATCGCCTGCGCGAAGTAGAGCGGGGTGCTGGCGCTGGTCGCGTACACGCCGACGGCCAGCCGGGGGATGTCCACGCCCTCGGAGACCATCCGCACCGCGACCAGCCACCGCTGCTCGGAGGCCGCGAACGTCGCGATCCGCGCCGAGGCGCCCTGGTCGTCGGAGAGCACCACGGCGGCCTTCTCACCGGTCACCTGCTCCAGCAGCTTCGCGTACGCGCGGGCCACCTGCTGGTCGCTGGCGATGACCAGGCCGCCCGCGTCGGGCATGCCGTTGGCCCGCAGCACGCTGAGCCGGGCATCGGCGGCGCGCAGCACCTGCGGCATCCAGTCGCCGGCCGGGTCCAGCGCGGTCCGCCACGCCTGGGCGATCAGGTCCTGCGTCATCGGCTCGCCCAGCCGCGCGGCGAGCTCGTCGCCGGCGTTGGTGCGCCACCGGGTCTCCCCCGAGTAGGCCAGGAACAGCACCGGCCGGACCACCCCGTCGCGCAGCGCGTCGGAGTAGCCGTAGACCGAGTCGGCGCGGGAGCGCAGCAGCCCGTCCCCGCCGCGTTCGTAGCTGATGAACGGGATCGGGTTGTCGTCGGAGCGGAACGGCGTGCCGGTGAGCATCAGTCGGCGTACCGCGGGCTCGAACGCGGCCTTGACGCCGTCGCCCCAGGTGCGCGCGTCGCCGGCGTGGTGGATCTCGTCGAGGATCACCAGCGTCCGCCGGGTCATGGTGCGTCGTCGGTGCACCTGCGGCGCCATGCCGACCTGGGCGTAGGTGACCACGGCGCCGTGGAAGTCGGCGGCGGAGTGCAGGTCGGCGTTGCGGAACGCGGCGTCGAGCTGGATGCCGACCCGGGCCGCGGCCTGCGCCCACTGGGTCTTCAGGTGCTCGGTCGGCGCGACCACGGTGACCGCCTCGACGGTGCCGTCGGCGAGCAGCTCGGCGGCGATCCGCAGCGCGAAGGTGGTCTTTCCGGCGCCGGGCGTGGCGACCGCGGTGAAGTCCTCGGCCCGCCGGCGCAGGTATTCCACCATCGCCTTGCGTTGCCAGGCACGCAGGGGCGGGAACGTGTCGAGCGCGGGCATCCGCGGTGGCACGCGTGGCTCCTCTCCGCCGCGGACGGCGGCGGGCCCGACCGGGGGCCACGGGAGCCGCCGCCCATGAAAAGGCCCTCGCGCATCCGGTGCCGCGAAGGCCGACTCAGCATAACCAGCGGGGGCGTTCCGCCCCACTCGACGCCACGCTGGTCACATCCGCCCACCCCGGTGCGCGACGGTCGCCGGCTACGGCCAGCGGGTCCCGGTGCGGGGCGGGCGCATCGTGGGCACCGGCGCCGACCAGCGTCGCCGCAGCGCGATCAGGCGCAGCCCGAACACGAAGACCGCCGCGCCGGTCAGCGGCAGTGCGGTGGCGTGTCCGTAGGTCGACAGCAGCGCCACCACGATCGAGCCGGCGAGCGCGGCGACCGCGTAGATCTCCGAACGCAGCACCACCGGGATCTCGCCGGTGAGCAGGTCGCGGCCCAGCCCACCGCCGATCGCGGTGAGCATGCCGATCATGCAGGCGCCGACGGCGGGCACGTGCGCGTCGAGCGCCTTGAGCGTGCCGGTGACGGTGAACAGGGCGAGGCCGGCCGCGTCGAGCACCAGCACGGTGGTGCGCAGCCGGGCGAGCTGGGGGTGCAGCCGGAACACCGCGGCGGCGGTGACGGCGGCGGTGACCGCGTACCGCCAGTCGGCGAACGCCAGCGGGGGGACCTCGTCGATCACCAGGTCGCGGAAGATGCCGCCGCCGAGGGCGGCGACCACACCGACGAAGACCACCCCGAACAGGTCGAGTCGTTTCGCCACCGCCGCGGAGGCGCCGGAGGCGGCGAACACCGCCACGCCGGTGAGGTCGGCGAGGAGCAGCGCGGTGGAGGTGGTCACCGCCGCAGGTTACGTGGGCGGGCGGCGGAGCCGCCCGCGATCACTCCGAGTAGGAGTCGTAGATCTCCTTGCACTTCGGGCACACCGGCGAGCCGGGCTTGGCGGCCTTGGTGACCGGGAACGTCTCACCGCAGAGCGCGACCACGTAGGTGCCCATGACGGCACTCTCGGCGATCTTCTCCTTGCGGACGTAGTGGAACATCTCGGGACCAGTGTCGGCGTCCTTCAGCTCGGGACGCTCGAGAACCTCTGTGCTCACGTCTGCACCTCCGACCTTCCAGTTTTGCAGGTCCGCCCGGGCCGGTCCAGCTGGGCCCGCCCCGGGAGCGGCCCGTACCGTAGCCGAAGTGACCAACTTTCACATCAGCCTCGGCAGTGACGTGGCCGACGCCCTGCGCGACGGGCGCCCGGTCGTGGCGCTGGAGAGCACGATCGTCTCGCACGGCCTCCCCCGGCCGGACAACCTGCGTGTGGCGCGCGAGATCGAGCAGGCGGTCCGGGACGCGGGCGCGGTGCCGGCCACCATCGGCATGGTCGCCGGTGAGCTGCGGGTCGGGCTGGACGACGCCCAGCTCACCCGGCTCGCCACCGTCGACGGCGTGAGCAAGCTCTCGGTCCGCGACCTGGCGCCGGCTGCGGCGACCGGCGCGGACGGGGCCACCACGGTGGCGGCCACCAGCGCGGTCGCGGCGGCTGCCGGGATCGGGGTGTTCGCCACCGGCGGGCTCGGCGGCGTGCACCGCGAGGCGGCGCAGACGTTCGACGAGTCGGCGGACCTGGTCACCCTGGCCCGTACGCCGATCGCCGTGGTCTGCGCCGGGGTGAAGTCGATCCTCGACGTGGGCGCGACGCTGGAACGGCTGGAGACGCTCGGGGTGGGCGTGGTGGGCTACCGCACCCGCCGCTTCCCCGGGTTCTACCTGACCGACGCCGGGTTCGACCTGGACTGGTCGGTCGAGTCCCCGGAGCAGGTGGCCGACGTGCTGGCCGCCCGCGCGGCGCAGGGCGTGCACCACGGGGGGCTGGTCGTGGCCAACCCGCTGCCGGTCGACGAGCAGCTCGACCCGGCGCTGCACGACCGGACGCTGGCCGAGGGGCTGGCCGCGCTGGCCCGCGAGGGGATCACCGGCAAGGCGGTGACGCCGTTCCTGCTGGCCCACTTCCACACCGCCACCGAGGGCGCCAGCCTGGCGGTGAACGTCCGCATCATCCTGCGCAACGCCGACCTGGCGGCCCGGATCGCGGTCGCCGCCGCGAAGCGTCGCCCGGCATGAGCGAACGCACCGAGCGCAGCGAGGGCCGTGAGAACATGCCCAGCCAGCACGGCATGAGCGGGGTGCCGCGCGTCGTCGTCGTCGGCGACGTGATCACGGACGTGCTCGCGGTGCTGTCCGGCCCGCTGGCCACCGGCTCGGACACGGCGGCCGGGATCCGGTTCAGCGGCGGCGGCCAGGCGGCCAACACGGCGGCCTGGCTCGCCGGGCAGGGCGCGGCCGTGACGCTGGTAGCCGCCGTCGGCGACGACGAGACCGGCCGGGAGCGGGTGGCCGAGCTGACCCGGACCGGCGTGGACTGCGTGGTGGAGCGGCACGAGGGCTATCCCACCGGCACCGTCATCGTGCTCACCCACGGCGGCGAGCGGACCATGGTCAGCCAGCGGGGGGCCAACCTGCGTCTGACCGCCGGGCACGTGGACGCGGCCCTGGCGGCGGCGCCCGACGTCGGGCATCTGCACCTGTCCGCGTACACCCTGTTGGACGTCGGGTCGCGCGGCGCGGGCCTGCGCGCGCTGGCCGCGGCCCGCGAGCGCGGGCTGACCGTCAGCGTCGACGCGGCCTCCGCGGCGCCGTTGCGGCGCGTCGGCGGGTCGTTCCTGACCTGGGTACGCGACGTCGACCTGCTGCTGGTCAACACCGACGAGGCGACGGTGCTGGCCGGCGGCCTGGATCCGGCGGCCCAGGCGCGGGCGCTGACGTCGGTGGCGCACCGGGTGGTGGTCAAGCGCGGCGCGGCCGGCGCCGTCTGGGTGGAGCGCGGGGGCCGGGTGGAGACGGCGCCGGCGCCCGGGGTGGCCGTGGTGGACGTCACCGGGGCCGGGGACGCGTTCGCGGCCGGTCTGCTCACCGCCTGGCTGGCCGGCGCCGACCCGCGCGCTGCCCTGGCCCGCGCGGGCGACCTCGGCGCGCTGGCCGTGACGACCGTCGGCGCACGCCCCGTCGCCTGACCGCGCCCGCCGGGCCGGCACGCCGCCGGGGCGGGGCTGGCGGGGCCGGCCCGGACGCGGCACCGGTACAAGGCCGGTTCGGCGTGGTGCGGGGGCCGGCTCAGCAGGGCCGGCTCGGCAGGGGGTGGCGGGGCCACGGCGCCGACGGCACGGCACAGAGGTTCTGCATAGGCCGATATACCTCTCAGGCATTTTTATGACTCAGAGGTATATCGCTCGTGAGGAGGGTCGTCACTCGCCGCGACACGCCGAGCCGCGACGCGCCGTTCGTCTGCGCTGCTGAGCGCTGCCCGCGGAGGGTGCGGAGAACTCGGGTCAGGGTTCGGCGTCGATGACCTTGTGCGGGCGCTCCTCGGCCGGGAGCGCCATCGGCGGCGTCTCGTCGCGGTGGCGCTGCTGGAACCTGGTGGACAGGCGGTGCTCCTCCTTGGGCGGGCGGTCGTTGGCCAGGAGCACCGCGAGCCACGGGATGAGCACCATGCCGAGCCCGCACAGCGGCAGCCAGAGCCAGAGCAGCGGGGCCTTGACGCCGACCAGGATCGCGCCCGCGACCAGGCACGCGACCCGGACGCCCATCATCAGCACGTAGCGCTTCTGCCGACTGGTGAGCTGGTCGTCCTGGCTGCGCGGGGCGTCGGTGATCAGGATCGGCTGGTAAGCCTGACGCTTCACCACGGACCTCCTACGAGGGGATACGGCCCATCCTGTCACTCCGGACGGATGATCGGCGAACTTCGACCCACCCGGTTCGTGTTACGTGCGTGGTACGCTCCGTCTCGTGGCCAACCGGTTCAGCTTCACCGACGAGGCGCTGGCGAACCTGCGGGTCTACGACGTCACACCCGGGGAAGTCTGGGAGGCCCTGCACAGCAACCGTCGGGTCATCCGGCACCTCGGCGACGACGTCATGGTGGTCTACGCCACCGACCACCGGGGCCGACGACTCGCCGTGCTGCTGGCCGAGGCCGACGGCACCGACAACGACTGGGACATCCTCTCCGCCCGCGAACTGAGCGACGTCGAGGCCAAGCGCTACGACGAGGCGGTGCGGAGGTCACGCCGACGAGGAGGCGGTCACCATGCACCGTGACGAGGCGACCAAGCGGTTCCACGCCGGCGGCGACACGTTCGCCGACCTGATCGACGAGACGTCGCCGGCGCAGCTGCCCACCCCCGACAGCGACGTGCCGATGGTGAGCCGCTCCGTGCGGCTGCCGTTGGAGACCTACGACCGGGTCCGGGCCGCCGCCGAGGCGCGCGGCATCGGGGTGACCACCCTGATGCGGCAGTGGATCGAGGCCGGTCTGGCCGACCTGGACGACTCGGCCACCGTCTCCCTGGCCGACGTGCGCCGCGCGCTGGCCTCGCTGTCCCGCCCGACCGCCGCCTGACCCCTCACGCCTCGGGGCCGGCCTCACCGCGCATCTCCCGGCCCAGGGGCGAGGCGGAGGACTCCGGTGGCCGCCCCCGGGCGTGCCGGGCGTCGGCGAGCGCGACGAGCGCCAGCACGCCGGCCACCGTGCCCAGCGCCAGCAGCGCCGACCCGGCCGTCAGCACGGGCGCGAGCAGCACCAGGGCCAGCAGCCCGGCCAACCGGGAGCGGGAGATCCGGCCGAAGATCTCGTACTCGAAGCGGGACCGGGCGGCCAGGAACAGGGCCGGGCCACCCACCACGAAGACCAGCCAGCGCGGCTCGGCCGGGTCGAACGGGTGGGCGATGACCAGCTCGTAGCCGACCGCGGCGGCGAGCACCCCGAGCACCATGAACAGGTGCGTCTGCGCGGCCGACTCGGCCAGCCGTCCCGGGGAGCCGGCCCGGCGCAGCGCCTCGGCGAGCAGGAACCCGGCCCGGTGGAAGTAGATCCGCCAGAGCAGCGCGGTGACCAGGAACGCGAGCGTGAACGCGGCGGCGCCCTGCCGGGAGAACCGCTCGCCGCTGTAGGCCACCCCGATCACCAGGACCGACTCGCCGAGCGCGATGAGGAAGATCTGCTGGTACCGCTCGGCCAGGTGTTCCCCGGCGATCAGCCAGCTGCGGATGCGGGACCGCCCGAGCCGGGGCAGCGGCCAGCCCAGGTACGTGCCGAGGTAGTCCACCGCCAGCGCCACCACCCACAGCGGCAGGCGCGCCCCGGGCATGAGCGCGCCGGCCAGCCAGAGCGGCGCGCTCATGCCGGCCCAGACCGCCAGCCGCAGCGGAACCGTCCGTCGCGGGTGGCCGCGCAGCGCCGCCACGATCACCAGTGGCCGGCCGACCATCATCACCACGTACGCGAGCACGAACGGCAACGCCCGCTCCTCCAGCGCGCGGGGCAGCGTCACCCCGAGCACCAGGCTGCCGAACATGGTGCCCACCACGAGCGCCTGGATCACGACCCGGTCCGGCTCGTACCGGCTGGTCACCCAGGTGGTGATCGTCCAGACCTGCCAGAGGACCAGGAAGAGCAGCAGCGTCCGGCCGACATCGGCGGCCATCGCCTCGCCGGAGCCGTCGATGTCGGTGATCAGTCGCTGCGACACCCGGGTCAGCGCGAAGACGAAGACCAGGTCGAAGAAGAGCTCCAGGAACGTGGCCCGCTCCGAGCTGGCCATGGTGCGCAGCAGCGCCCCGCCCCGCTGCTCGCTCATCGTCAGCCCTTCGCGGCCTTCGCCTCCGCCTTCATCCGCTGCTTGAACTCGCGCACCCGGCGCAGCGACTCGGGGTCGGTCACGTCGGCCACCGACCGGTGGGCCGCCGGGTCGCCGTAGTCGCCGGCCGCCTCGCGCCAGCCCGCCGGGGTGACCCCGAACCGCTTGCCGAGCAGGGCGACGAAGATCTGCGCCTTCTGCCGGCCGAAGCCGGGCAGCTCACCCACCCGGCGCAGCAGCTCCCGGCCGTCGGCCGCGTCGGACCAGAGCCGGGCCGGGTCGCCGTCGTAGCGCTCGACCAGCGCCCGGCAGACCTCCTGGGTGCGGGCGGCCATCGCCTTGGGGAAGCGGTGCAGCGCCGGCGGCCGGGCGAACAGCTCCACCAGGGCCTCCGGGTCGTACCCGGCCAGTTCCCGGGCGTCCGGCTCGTGGCCGAGCCGCTGGGTCAGCACGTACGGCGAGGAGAACGCCTTCTCCATCGGCACCTGCTGGTCCAGCACCATGCCGAGGAGCAACGCCAGCGGGCTGCGCCCGAGCAGCTCGTTGGCCTGCGGGTCGATGGGCAGGGAGAGCGTCATGCCCCCATCCTGCCGCCCCGGCCACCGGCCGCGGGGGCGACTCCCCGACGCGCGCGACGCGGCCCGGTGGACCGGGCTGGGGTCCACCGGGCCGCGCGGCTCACGGTGCGGTCAGTTCACCACGAAGAGCAGCCGGTTCGGCGAGCCCGAGCCCGGGTTGGTCACCTTGCCGGTGGTGGCGTTGCTGGTCAGGTAGCTGGCCACCTGGGAGGGGGTGTAGGCGGGGTTGGCGCCGAGCACGAGCGCCGCGGCGCCGGCCACGTGCGGGGACGCCATCGACGTGCCGCTGATCGTGTTGGTCGCGGTGTCGCTGGTGCGCCAGGCCGAGGTGATCGACGAGCCCGGGGCGAAGATGTCCACGCAGGAGCCGTAGTTGGAGAAGGACGACCGCGCGTCGCTGCTGGTGGTGGAGCCGACGGTGAGCGCCGAGGCGACCCGGGCCGGCGAGGAGTTGCAGGCGTTGGCGCTGGAGTTGCCGGCCGCGACGGCGTACGTGATGCCGGAGCTGATCGAGTTGGCCACCGCGTTGTCCAGCGTGCTGCTGGCGCCGCCACCGAGGCTCATGTTGGCCACGGCCGGCTTCACCGCGTTCGAGGTGACCCAGTTGACGCCGCTGATCACGCCGGCGGTGGTGCCGCTGCCGGAGCAGTTGAGCACCTTCACGGCGACCAGGCGGACGCCCTTGGCCACGCCGTACCGGGTGCCGCCGACCGTGCCGGCGACGTGCGTGCCGTGGCCGTTGCAGTCGGTGTTGTTGCTGTCCACCGTGTTGGTGCCCCAGGTCGCCCGGCCACCGAAGTCGGTGTGGGTGGTCCGGATGCCGGTGTCGATGATGTAGGCCCGCACGTTGCTGGCCGTGTTCGGGTAGGTGTAGGTGCTGTTGAGCGGCAGGTTGCGCTGGTCGATCCGGTCCAGACCCCAGGTGGCGCCGGTCTGGGTGCCCTGGACGGTCACCCGGCGGTCCTGCTCGACGTAGGCGACGGCCGGGTCGGCGGCCAGCCGACGGGCCTGCGCGGCGCTCATCGTGGCGTTGTAGCCGGTGAGGGCGGCGCTCCACACCGTGCCGACGGCGCCGCCGTAGCGCTTGGCCAGGCCGGCGGCCCGGTCCGGCACGGCGGTGCGGGCGGTGCGGCTGTTCGCGGCGCCGACCGCGTCGCCCTTGAGCACGACCACGTAGCTGCCGCTGACGGCGTCGGCGGCGCCGGCGTACCGGATCTCGCCGGTCGGCGCGGCGAGGGCCGGGGTGGAGGCGGCGGCGGTGAGGGCCGCGGCGGCGGCCGTGACGGCGAGCGCGCGCAGCGCACGCCGCCGGGGAACGGACACGTCGGGCATCGTCTGGCTCCCTACCGGGCGGGCCGGTTCGTGGCCGGCGGATCGCCCATCGACGGATGTTGGAGGGAATGCTAGCCATACATCGATGTCCATGAAAGAGATAGTTGCCGATTGATACGGTCTGCGGGCCGGTTCCGGCGGGTGCGCGCCACGCCGGCCGTCGGGCGAGGCAGGATGACCGGTGTGAACCGTCACGACATGCTGCTCTCTCCCGCCGGGGTGGACGCGCTGCGCACCGCGCTGACGCTGGCCCGCTTCACCGCGAACGGCATCGCCGACCGGCTCGGCCCGCAGGCCACCGGCGGCGTGGCCCGCAACGACCACCGGGCCGCGCTGCGCGCCACCGAGGACCGCGACCGGCTGGCCACGCTGATCCGGGTCTTCATCTGCGACCAGACCGAGCCCGAGCCGGTCGTGGCCGAGGCGCTCGCCCCGCTGACCGTGGACGAGGCGCTGGCCGGGGGCATCGTCGAGCGCCACGGCGACGGGCTGCGCGCCGGCGTCGACCTGGAGCCGTACGGCGACGACTGGTGGGTGCTCGCCGACGTGCCGGCCAGCGCCCGGCCGGGCCGGCCGCTGCACGCCGAGCACGTGCTGGGCGTCGGGGGCGCCACCCAGACGCTGATCGGCGCCGCCGTGCGCCGCACGGTCGACACCGCGCTCGACCTCGGCACCGGCTCCGGCGTGCAGGCGCTGCACCTGGGCACCCACGCCCGCCACGTCACCGCCACCGACGTCTCCGAGCGGGCGCTGCGCTTCGCCGCCACCACCGCCGCGCTCAACGGACAGGACTGGGAGCTGCTGCGCGGGGACATGGTCGCCCCGGTGGCCGGACGCCGCTTCGACCTGGTGGTCAGCAACCCGCCGTTCGTGGTCGGCCCCGGCACCACCACGCACGTCTACCGCGACTCCGGTCGGGTCGGCGACGCGATCGGCGCCGAGCTGGCCGCCGCCGCGCCGCACCTGCTCACCGAGGGCGGCACCATGCAGTACCTGGCGAACTGGGTACACGTCACCGGGGAGGACTGGGCCGAGCGGGTCACCGGGTGGTTCGCCGGCACCGGCCTGGACGCCTGGGTGATCCAGCGCGAGGTGGCCGACCCGATGGCGTACGTGAACCTCTGGCTGACCGACGTCGGCGAGCGCGCCGACCCGGCGCGGATGGAGGCCTGGCTGGACTGGTTCGACGCGCACAAGGTCGAGGCGATCGGGTTCGGCATCGTCTCGCTGCGCCGGGCCGGGCACGACCAGCCGATCGTCCGGGTCGAGGACCTGCGCCAGCGGGTCGAACCTCCGCTCGGCGACCGGATCGGCGAGTGGTTCGACCGGCAGGACTGGCTGCGCGCCCGGGACGTCGACGGTCTGCTCGCCGCCCGCTACCGGGCCGCCGACGGGCTCCAGCTGCGCCAGGAGGCCACCATGGGCGACGACGGCTGGGCGGTGGACCGGCAGGTCCTGGCCATGCCGCGCGGCCTGCGCTGGTCGGAGGAGATCGACCCGCTGGTACTCGCCCTGGTCGGCGGCGCGGACGGCCGGCTGCCGCTGCGCGACCAGCTCGCCCTGCTCGCCGCCGCGCACGACGTGGCCCCGGACGAGCTGGCCGAGGCGGCCGGACCGATCGTGGCGCACCTGGTCGAGCGTGGCCTCGTCGAACCGGTGACCGACTGATGCGGGCGCTGGTGCAGACCGTCGGCCGGGCGTCGGTCACCGTCGACGGCGCGGTGGTCGGCGAGATCGCCGACGGGCTGCTGGTGCTGCTCGGCGTCACCCACACCGACACCCCACAGGTCGCCGCCACCATGGCCCGCAAGCTGCACGAGCTGCGCATCCTCGACGACGACCGCAGCGCCGCCGACACCGGCGCGCCGCTGCTCGTGGTCAGTCAGTTCACGCTCTACGGCGACGCCCGCAAGGGGCGGCGGCCGAGCTGGACCGCCGCCGCCCCGGCCGAGGTGGCCGAACCCCTGGTGGACACCGTCGTCGAGGAGCTACGCGCCCGGGGCGCGAAGGTGGAGACCGGCCGCTTCCGCACCCACATGCTGGTGGAGAGCGTCAACGTCGGTCCCCGCACCCTCCTGCTGGACCTCTGACGGCCTAGAAGAACAGACCCCGGCGGGACAGCGACTGGCGCAGCCAGCCGTCGAGCTGGGCGGCCCAGTCGGTGCGATCCGCGGTGGCGTGGTCCACGGTGAACCGGCCGAACGCGTCCCGCCCCTCGGTGAACAGGCCGCCCCGCTTGTCCATCTCCAGCACCACCTGCACCTGCTGCGGGTCGGTGACGAAGGTGACCTCCAGCTGGTTCATCGCGCCGGCGTACTGGGGCGCCGGGTAGAACTCGATCTCCTGGTAGAACGGCAGCTGCTGGCGTACGCCGTAGATGTGGCCGCGCTCGACGTCGGCGCGGGCGAACCGGAAGCCCAGCCGCAGCAACGCCTCCAGCAGGCGCTCCTGGGCGGGCAGCGGGTGCACCGCGACCGCGTCCAGGTCGCCCTTGTCCACCGACCGGGCCACCTCCAGCTCGGTCCGCAGGCCCATCGTCATCCCGTGCAGGTGCTGGCCGTAGAGGTCGGTGAGCGGGGTCTCCCAGGGCACCTGGAAACGGAACGGCACGTCGTAGCGCTGCCCCGGGTCCAGTCGGAACGGGCCGGTCACCTGGGCCCGGCCGAACTCCTGGGTGGTGTCGTACTCCGAGTCGCCGCTCTCCACCTCGACCCGGGTCACCAGGCCGAGCGCGACCCAGCTCACATCCACCGGGTGGTCGCCGCCGACCACGTGGACGCGGCCCTCCAGCTGACCGCCCGGGCGGCAGTTCGGGTTGGCCAGCACCGTCTCCACCGACGGACCGCCCACACCCATCGCCTGCATGAGCCGCTTGAAGACCACCACGTTCTCCGATCGCCGGTTCGTTCCCGGCCCCACCGGCCGGACGCTGGCACGGTATCCGGGTCGGGCAAGCGACAGCCGTACTTCCGCCCGGATTCGTGTCGGGTCCCCGATCGCCTCACTCCCGTCTCACGCCCCGACCGCCAAGCTTGTTGTCACCGGCCCACCGCGCCGGCGGCACGGGGACCGGTACGGCACGTAGGACACGGGGAGAACAGAGATGACCCAGCGAATGATCGAGCACCAGGACATGGACGTCACCCTCACCGACCTGGACGCCACCGACGAGCGCGGCGTCTCCACCGACCTGGTCCGGGCGTACCTGAACGGGATCGGCCGCACCAAGCTGCTCACCGCGGCGCAGGAGGTGGAGCTGAGCAAGCGGATCGAGGCCGGGCTCTTCGCCGAGGAGAAGCTGGCCACCTGCACGCCGGTCTCCGCCGAGCTGCGCGCGGACCTGGCGCTGGTCGCCGCCGAGGGGCGCGCCGCCAAGGACCACCTGCTGGAGGCGAACCTGCGGCTGGTGGTGAGCATCGCCAAGCGCTACACCGGACGCGGCATGGCCTTCCTCGACCTGATCCAGGAGGGCAACCTCGGCCTCATCCGCGCCGTCGAGAAGTTCGACTACACCAAGGGCTACAAGTTCTCCACGTACGCCACCTGGTGGATCCGCCAGGCCATCACCCGCGCCATGGCCGACCAGGCCCGCACCATCCGCATCCCGGTGCACATGGTCGAGCAGGTCAACCGGATGGTCCGGGTGCGCCGCGAGCTGTCCGTGGCGCTGGGTCGCGAGCCCACCGTGGCCGAGGTGGCCACCGCGCTGGAGATCCCCGAGTTCCAGGTGATCGAGCTGATCTCCTACGACCGGGAGCCGGTGAGCCTGGACCAGGCGGTCGGCGAGGACGGGGAGAGCGCCCTCGGCGACTTCGTCGCCGCGGTGGACCCGCGCGCGGAGCCGGGCGACGCCGCCACCAACGGCGAGCTGCGCAACGAGGTGCGGATCGTGCTGGCCACGCTGTCCCAGCGGGAGCAGGCGGTGATCCGACTGCGCTTCGGCCTGGACGACGGCCGCCAGCGCACGCTGGACGAGGTGGGCCGCGAGTTCGGGCTGTCCCGGGAGCGGATCCGGCAGATCGAGAAGGTGACGCTGCTCAAGCTGCGTGACCCGGAGCGGGCGAACCGGCTGGAGGCGTACGCCTGCTGACCCGACGCCCCACCGACAGGCCCCGGCGGTTCGCCGGGGCCTGTCGCGTGTCCGGTGCTTGACGCGGCCGCCCGCAGCGGATAAAACCAACTGGTTATCAAACCAGGAGGTTATGAACGTGACCGCCGACCTGCTCGACGCGACCTTCGCCGCACTGGCCGACCCCACCCGGCGGGCCATCCTCACCCGGCTGGCCGCCGGCGAGGCGACCGTCACCGAGCTGGCCGCGCCGTTCGCGATGAGCCAACCGGCCGTCTCCAAGCACCTCCGGGTGCTCGAACGCGCCGGCCTGGTCACCCGGGGCCGCGACGCCCAGCGACGCCCCTGCCGGCTGGACGCGCGGCCGCTGCGGGCGGCCGTCGCGTGGCTGGCCGACTACCGGGACTACTGGGCCGAGAGCTACGCGCGCCTCGACGAGGTGCTCGCCGAACTGACCGCCGGGGACCAGCGGTGAGCGCCGCTCCGCCGGACCTGACCGTGACCCTCCACGGTGACCGGGAGATCCGGCTGAGTCGCGACTTCGCCGCCCCCCGACACCTGGTGTTCGCCGCCTTCACCCGCCCCGACCTGCTGGTCCGCTGGTGGGGCGCGCGGGGCTGGCACCTGATCGAGTGCGAGGTGGACCTGCGGGTGGACGGGCGCTGGCGCTTCGTCTCCCGAGGCCCCGACGGCACGCTGATGGGTCAGGGCGGCACCTACCGGGAGATCGACCCGCCGGCCCGGCTGGTGTGCACCGAACTCTTCGACGACCAGTCCTACCCGGGCGAGACGCTGGTCCGCCACGACTTCACCGAGTCGGCGGGCCGGACCACGGTCGTCACCACCCTGCGGTTCGCCACCCGGCGGGGCCGCGACACCGTGCTGCGCTATCCCATGACCCGTGGCCTGGCCGAGGCGTTCGACCGGCTCACGGACCTGCTGCATCCGACGACAGAGGGAGTGACCCCGTGAACTGGACCCTGGAAGTGGTCATCGTGCCGGTCTCCGACATCGACCGGGCCAAGGAGTTCTACGCCGAGCGGGTCGGCTTCGCCGTCGACCACGACACCGACCTGGGCGGGGTGGGACGCATCGTGCAACTCACGCCCCCGGGCTCCGGATGCTCGATCGTCCTCGGCCATGGCGTCGTGCCGGAGATGCCGCCCGGCTCGCTCAAGGGGCTGCAACTGGTCGTGTCCGACCTGGAGAAGGCCCGGGCGGAGCTGGTCGAGCGGGGTGTGGAGGTCGGCGACATCCAGGTCGTCGGCCGGAACCCCCGACCGGTGCCGCACCCGCTGGACAACGTCGGCTTCGTCTTCTTCCGCGACCCCGACGGCAACGAGTGGTCGGTGCAGCAGATCTCCTCGCGCGCCTGACGGTGTTAAGAAGGGGCCCTTCCTCTACCGGAGGCGTTAAGAAGGGGCCCTTCCTTACAACCGGCGCGGGCCGGTGTCGGGGCGCGCCGCCTCGGCGCCGGTGCGCACCGTGGCGTGCAGCACCGAGATGCCGTCCGGGCGGGCCAGCACCGGGTTGAGCGTGAGCGACCGCACCCGGGGCTGCTCGTCCGCGAGCCGGCCCACCCGCAGCAGCAGGTCCACCAGGGCCGCCCGGTCCACCGGCGCGGCACCCCGGTGCCCGCGCAGCAGCGGCGCGGCCCGCGGCTCGTCGACCAGCTCGGCGGCGTCCCGGTCGGTCAACGGCACCGCCCGCCAGGCCCGGTCGCCGAGCAGCTCGGTCGCCACGCCACCCAGGCCGAACCCGACCACCGGCCCGAACGCCGGATCCTCCACCAGCTCCACCACGCACGCCACCCCCGGCGCGACCATCGGCTGCACCAGCACCTCCGGGCCGAACACCGGGGCCATCTCGGCGTACGCGCGGCGCAGCGCGCCGGCGTCGGCCAGGTCGAGCCGGACCGCGCCCAGGTCGAGCCGGTGCCGCAGCCCCGGCGCGGCAGCCTTCAACGCCACCGGCCAGCCGAGCCGCTCCCCCGCCGCCACCACCTCGTCGGCCGAACCGGCCGGCACGGACCGCACCACGTCGATCCCGTACGCACCCAGCAGCGCCGCCGGATCCGCCCCGTCGGGCCGCATCGCGGCCTGCCCCGCCACCCGGTCGACCCGGGGCAGCTCGGGCAGCACGCCGGGCGGCCGGCGCAGCCAGTCCGCGTACGTGGTGACGCGGGCCAACGCCCGCACCGCCTCCTCCACGCTCGGATACGCCGGCACTCCGGCCGGTACCCGCCCGGCCAGGAACGTCGCCACCACCGGCTTGCCGGTGGCCCGCGCGTCGGGCAGCGCCGCGGCGAAGTCGGCCTCCGGATCGGTGAGCTGACCGGGCAGCGGCGGGGCGAAGACCGCCACCACGGCGTCCACCCGCTCGTCGGCCACGGCGGCGGCGAGCGCGGCGGCGTACGCGGCGGCGCCGCCGGTCGGCCCGACGTCCTGCGGGTACCCGTCCGCCACCACCAGCCCCTGCGCGGCGCACGCGGTCGCCGCCAGCCCGGTCAGCGCCGAGGAGTTACCCACCACGGCCACCCGCCGACCGGCCGGCAGCGGCTGGTGGGCCAGGAGCACACCCACGTCGAGCAGCTCGGCGACGGTGTCCACCCGGATCACGCCGGACTGGGCGAACAGCGCGCTGACCGCGGCGGTGTCCAGCGCGGGCGCCTCGCCCACCCCCGGCGGCCGGGCCAGGGACGCCAGCGCCACCACCGGCTTGCTCCGGCCGATGCGCCGGGCCAACCGGGCGAACTTGCGCGGGTTGCCGAACGTCTCCAGGTAGAGCGTGATGACGTCGGTGGCCGGATCGTCCTGCCAGTACTGCAACAGGTCGTTGCCGGAGACGTCGGCCCGGTTGCCGGCCGACACGAAACTGGACAGCCCCAGCCCGCGCCGCGACGCCTCGGCCAGCAACGCCACCCCGAACGCGCCGGACTGGCTGAACACGCCCACCCGCCCGGGCGCCGGCAGCACCGGGGCGAGCGTGGCGTTGAGGCGTACCGCCGGGTCGGTGTTGGCGACGCCGAGGCAGTTCGGGCCGACCACCCGCATGCCGGCCAGGTGCGCGGCACGGACCAGGGCCCGCTGCGCCGCCGCCCCGGCCGGACCGGACTCGGCGAACCCGGCCGAGACCACCACCAGCCCGTGCGCGCCCGCCCGGGCCGCGTCCTGGACCACCTCCGTCACCGCCTCCGGCGCGACCGCCACCACGGCCAGGTCGACGTCCAGGCCGGCGTCGGCCGCCGACGGGTACGCGGGCAACCCGGCCACCGTCGCCGCGCTCGGGTGCACCGGCACGATCGCGCCGGCGAACCCGCCGTCGCGCAGATGACCGAGCAGCGCCGCGCCGACACCCTGGCCGGTGGCGCTGGCGCCGTAGACCGCGATGCCGCGCGGGGCGAGCAACCGGGCGATCGAACGCGCCTCGGTGCGGTGCTCCCGGCCACGCTGCACCGCGAGCGTCGCCTCGGTCGCCGCGATCGGGAAGGTCAGGTGCACCACGCCGTCGGCGTACTGGCGCTGCACCTGGTAGCCGAAGTCGGCGAAGACCCGCAGCATGGTCCCGTTGGCCGGGAGCACCTCGGCGACGAAGTGCACGATGCCGTGCCGACCGGCCGCGTCGGCCAGGTGCTCCAACAGCACCGAGCCGATGCCCCGCCCCTGGTAGGCGTCCTCCACCACGAACGCCACCTCGGCCTCGGGCGAGGCGGGACCGAGCCGCTCGTACCGGCCGACCGCGACGATCCGCTCGCCGGCCAGCACCACGAACGCCTCCCGGTCGCGGTGGTCGACGGTGACGAAGCGCTTCAGGTCCCGCTCCGGGATGCGCGGGTACGGCGAGAAGTAGCGCAGGTAGCGGGTGCGTTCGGAGAAGCGCGCGTGCATCGCCACGATCTCCGGCGCGTCGTCCGGGCGGATCTGTCGCAGCTGGACGGTCGTGCCGTCACTGAGCAGCACGTCCACCGGTTGCTCGACGGTGGTCACCGGATCAGTCGCGCGGGTCGTGCGGATCGAGCCCGAGCAGCGGGAAGACCGCCTTGCGGGTGGCCGCGACCGCCCGGTCCACCGCGTTCGGCTCGCCGCTCGGCTGCCACGGCTGATAGTCCGGATCCACGTCGTCGGTCATCCGCAGCGGGACGTCGTGCCCGGGCCGCCGGCGCGCGGCCAGCTCCCGCCAGCCGGGCGGGGTGAGCGTGGCCGGGTCGATCGGCTCGCCGGTGGCCACCGCGAGCAGGTGCGTCCAGGCCCGGGGCACCACCTCGACCAGCGCGTACCCGCCGCCGCCGGTGGCCACCCAGCGGCCGTCGCACAGCTCGTCGGCGAGCGCCCGCAACGCCCGGTAGGTGGCCCGCTGCCCGTCCACGGACAGGTGCAGGTCGGCCAGCGGATCGCTGCGGTGCCCGTCCGCGCCGCACTGGGTGACCAGCAGCTGGGGCCGGTACGCCCGCAGCACCGACGGCACCACCGCGTGGAACGCCCGCTGCCAGCCGGCGTCACCGACCCCGGGCGGCAGCGGCACGTTGACCGCGGTGCCCTCCGCGCCCGGCCCGCCGGTCTCGTCCGGGAACCCGGTGCCGGGGAACAACGCCAGCGGCGTCTCGTGCAGGCTGACCGTGAGCACCCGCGGGTCGTGGTAGAAGATCTCCTGCACCCCGTCGCCGTGGTGCACGTCCACGTCCACGTACGCGATCCGCTCCGCGCCGAGGTCGAGCAGACGGGCGATGGCCACCGCCGGGTCGTTGTAGACGCAGAACCCGGCCGCCCGGGCCGGCATGGCGTGGTGCAGACCACCGGCCACGTTGACCGCGCGCCGGGCGTCGCCACGCCACACCGCCTCGGCCGCGGCCACGGTCGCGCCCGCGATCAGCGCACTCGACTCGTGCATCCCGTCGAAGACCGGATTGTCCGAGGTGCCCAGGCCGAAGCCGGCGAAGAGCGGGTCGCGCGGCGCGGCGCGGACCGCGTCCAGATAGGCCGGCTCGTGCACCCGGGTCAGCAGCGCGTCGTCGGCCGGCTCGGGCTTGACCAGCCGCACCCCGGGCCGGTCCAGCACGCCCAGCTCCCGGGCGAGCGCCATGGTCAGCTCGACCCGGACCGGGTCGAGCGGATGGTCGCCCATGTCGTAGGCGAGGAGGGCCTCGTCCCACACCACCACCGTGTCGTCGGCCATGCGGCCATCGTCGCACGCAGGCCCGGGCGCGCCCACCAGCCGCCCGTTCACCGACCGGACGTGCCGCCGGTCGCCACCGGACGGTCCGGGTCGGCCACCCACTCGCTCCACGAGCCGACGTAGAGGGCGGCGTCCGGACGACCGGCCAGGTGCAGCGCCAGCACCGCCTGCGCGGCGGTCACCCCCGAGCCGCAGTACGCCCCGACCGGCGCGTCCGCGCCGACCCCAGCGGCGGCGAAGCGCTCGCGCAACGCCTCGGCGGCGGGGAACCTGCCCTGCGTGACGTACTCGGGGGCGGGCAGGTTGACCGCGCCGGGCACGTGCCCGGCGACCGGGTCGACCGGCTCGTGCTCGCCGAGGTGACGCGGCGCGGCCCGCACGTCGAGCAGCACGCCGGAGTCGGCGGCGGCGAGCCGGGCGGCCCCCGCGGCGTCGAGCACCGGCAGCCCGCCCGGGGCGACCGTCACGTCGCCGGGCGTCGGCTCCGGCGTCCCGGTGTCCACCGGCAGGCCGGCGGCGGTCCAGGCCGGCCAGCCGCCGTGCAGCACCCGCACCTCCCGGTGACCCGCCCAGCGCAGCGTCCACCAGGCCCGCGCGGCGGACATCCCGTCGCCGCCGTCGTACACCACCACGGGGTGACCGGCGCGGACGCCGGCGGCCCGCAGCGCCGCCTGCAACGCGGCCGGGTCGGGCAGCGGGTGCCGGCCCGCGGCGCCGGGCCGGCCGCACAGCTCGGTGTCCAGGTCGACGAAGACGGCGCCGGGGAGGTGGCCGAGGGCGTAGTCGTCGCGGCCGGGCGGGCCGGCCAGCCGCCAGCGGACGTCGAGCACGGTGGGCGGGTCGGCGCGGTCGAGCTCGGCGGCGAGCCGGTCCGGCTCGACCAACAACTCTGCGGTTCCGGACATGCGGTCCAGTCAACACCATCCGGGCCGCTACCTCCGGGTTCGCCTGCGGTCGACGGTCGGTGGTTACGGGTAGCATCGGACGCCGGGAGGCCGCTGACGTGAAGCACGACCTGGTTGACACGACCGAGATGTACCTGCGCACCATCCTCGAGCTGGAGGAGGAGGGTGTGCCGCCGCTGCGTGCCCGCATCGCCGAGCGGTTGAAGCAGAGCGGCCCGACCGTCAGCCAGACCGTCGCCCGGATGGAGCGCGACGGTCTGCTCACCGTCGAGGGCGACCGGCACCTGGCCCTCACCCCGCTGGGCCGCAACACCGCCGTGTCCGTGATGCGCAAGCACCGGCTGGCCGAGCTGCTGCTGGTCAACGTGATCGGGATGCCCTACGAGGAGGCCCACGAGGAGGCCTGCCGGTGGGAGCACGTGATGAGCGACGCGGTGGAGAAGCGGGTCTACGACCTGCTGAACCGGCCGACCCGCTCGCCCTACGGCAACCCGATCCCGGGCCTGGAGGAGCTGGGCGATCCGGGCCAGCCGGCGGTCGAGACGGTCGAGGGCGAGCGCAACCTGGCGTTCCCGGGCCTGTCCGGCCCGGTCGTGGTGCGGCGGATCTGCGAGAGCGTGCAGACCGACGCCGACGTGCTGCGGCAGCTGCACGCCGCGGGGGTCGACCCGGGCGCGACCGTGACGGTGGCGCAGGAACGCGACGGCGTCTCCATCGACCGTTCCGGCGACCGGGTGCGGCTGCCCCGCGAGGTGGCCTCCCGGGTGTTCGTGGCGGCCCGCTGACGCCCGGCGCTCAGAGCTTCCGGGTGTCCAGGACCTTCGCCAGCGCGACCAGCTTGCCGGTGGTCTTCTCGACCTCGGTCGTGGCGGTGCCCTTCGGCGTCGCCCAGCGCAGGCTGGCCAGCCGGCCCTCGTCGGCCAGCCAGCCCACCTCGGCGACCGGTCCGGCCTTCGTGCTCTTCGGCAGCGTCCGCCGGTAGGCGATCTTCCCGAGCTTGGTGACCTTGGCCGCCCCGCGCGGCTGCACGTCCAGCGTGAACGTCGACGTGTCGATCGACGTGTCGGTCACCGAGAGCGTCAGTTCCGGCAGCACGGCCGCCTGGGCGCGGAGCACGCAGGTGTGGGTGTCCCCCCGCTCGGTGGCGGCGGCCACGTCGAAGGTGGCGCCGGTGTGCTCGGCGATCACCGCGAAGTCGAGCAGCCGGCACGCCCCGCCGGAGGACGCCGCGGCGACCTCCACCGGGGGCCGGTCCGCCGGCACGGCGACCTCCGGGGCCTCGTCGGCGCAGCCGGTGGCGAGCAGGACGGCCGAGGCGGCCAGCCAGGTACGGGCGCGCACGGGAGACCTCCGCGGTCGGCGGCGGGTCGGACCCGCCGGAGTTCCGTCGGACACCGTACGGGCCGCCCGGCGGGGACGGAAGCCCCCTAATCGGCCACGTACGGACAGTGCCGGCATCCTCGCCCGCAGCACGTGCCGCGCCGGGCCAGAAAGCCGGCGCTGAGCACGAACAGCCCGGTCTCCGGGTCCAGGTAGCCGGCCTCCCCGGCGGCCAGCGCGGCGGCGTGCGCGGCCAGGATCCGCGTCCGGCCGGGGTGCGTCGGCGACAGGCGCGACGGGTGCGGCTCGGTCAGCGGGCGGTCCGCCAGCTCGTCACTCACCGCTGGAGTGTAAGGAAGGGCCCCTTCTTAACGTCTCGCGCATAGGCGGGGCCCCCTTTTAACACGCTCACCCGTGGCGCGCGAACGCCTCCGTGATCGACGGAAGGTCGGCGTCGGTGGCGAGCAGCAGCCGCAGCAGCACCTTCGCCTTGTACGGGTCGAGCAGCCCGCCGTCGACCAGCCCGCGCCGCCGCAGGTCCCGTTCCGAGCCGACCGCGCCGTAGGTGTCCCGCAGCACCGACCCGGCGCCGGTGCGCGAGGTCAGCACCACCGGCATCCGCCCGGCCAGCGCGCCCAGCGTCGGGGCGAACGCCGGCGGCACGTGCCCCACCCCGAAGCCGGCCACCACCAGCCCGTCCCGGCCGGCGGTCACGGCGTCGAGCACCGCCGCGTCGTCGTCGAGCGTCACGGTGTGCAGCGCGACCCGGGTGGCGGCCAGCCGCCCGCGGTCCACCGCGGGCAGGGGCGCGTGGCGGGGCGGCCGGGTCAGCACCCGTACCCGCCCCTCGACCACGTGCCCGAGCGGCCCGGCGTTGGGCGAGACGAAGGTGCCCGTACTCGTGCTGTGGGTCTTGCGGACGAACCGCGCGGCGTGGATCTCGTCGGCGAACGCGACCAGGACGCCGAGGTCCCGCGCGGCCGGCGCGGCCGCGACCCGCACGGCCGCGAGCAGGTTCGCCGGCCCGTCCGGGCCGGCCAGCGTGGGGTTGCGCATGGCGCCGGTGAACACCAGCGGCGCGGCGTGCGGCCAGACCAGGTCGGCCAGCCACGCGGTCTCCTCCAGCGTGTCGGTGCCCTGGGTGACCACCACGCCGGTCGCCCCGCCGGCGACCGCCCCGGCCGCCGCGTCCACCAGGTCGAGGATCTGCCGGTACGCGAGCGCGGCGCTGGGCACCGCCTCGACGTCGCGCACGTCGAGCGGGATGTCGGCGAGCCCGGGTACGGCGGCGGTGAGGTCGGCGCCGGTGAGCCGGGCGACCACTCCCCCGGCGCCGGCGCCGGCCATCGCGATGGTCCCGCCGAGGGTGAACAGCGCGACGGTCACCGGACGCCCCGCCGCGCGAGCAGGAACGCCTGGGGCTGCCGCTCGCCGTCGACCGGCTCACGCAGGATCGTGGCCGTGACAGCGAACCCGGCGGCGGTGAGCTGCGCGGACAACCGCTGCGGCGGCAGCCAGTGCACGTCGTAGGTGACCCGGTGGCCGTACGCCCGCTCCCGCCGGTCGAGCCGGTCGCCGGCCTTGACGGCGAGCAGCAGGTGCCCGCCGGGGGCGAGCGCCCGGTGGAAGCCGGCGAACACCTCGGGCAGCAGCTCCGGCGGCAGGTGGATCACCGAGTACCAGGCGACCAGCCCGGCCAGCGACCCGTCCGCGGCGATCGGTTCGGTCATCGAGCCGACCGCGAAGCGCAGCTCCGGGTACGCCCGGCGGGCCACCGCCACCATGCCGGGCGACAGGTCGACGCCGGTCACGTCAAGCCCGAGGCGACGCAGGTGGGCGGTGACCCGGCCGGTGCCGCAGCCGACCTCCAGCACCGGCCGGTCCGGCCCGACCGTCTCGGCGAACGCGGCCAGCACGGCCCGGTCCAGCGGCGGCTCGACCACGTCGGGCAGCAGCCGCGCGTAGTCCTCGGCGACGGTGTCGTAGGCGGCCCGGGTCTCGGTCAGCCAGTGCGGTTCGGTCACGACCGCCCACCCTAGTTCCCGCGTTTCGGTAGGCCCCCGACCACCCGGAGTTGATATTGACCGTCGTTGCTACGGTCTCCCGCGACCGTCCAGAGAGGACCCAAGGTGAGACCGACCGCGATGATCCTGTGCGCCGGTGCGCTCGTGATGGCCACGAGCGGCTGTTCCGCCGACGAGACCGCCCTGCCGGACCAGCTCCGCGATCCGTGCGCGCTGCTCCCCGCCGACCTGCTGGGCCGGCTCGCGCCCGGCGCCCGGCCCAGCGCCTCGGCGAACCTCGGCGACCGCAGCGGCTCCCGGGAGTGCGCGGTCGACCTGACCAGCGGCACCTCGATGCGGGGTGATCTGGTGGTCACCGTGTCCGTCGACGCCGAGGGCATGTACGACGACGCGTGGCGGCAGGACCGGTGCGCGCGGATCGCCGCCGAGGAGACCACGGCGGGGCCCGGCGACAGGTCGTGCGCGGCGGTGCGCCCCTGGGACGGCGGCGAGACCCGGTTCGACGCCTGGGCCTGGCGCGGCGACCGCTACCAGGTGCGGGTCGCCTACCAGGTGGTGCAGCCCCAGACGCTGCCCCCCGACGCCGAGGCCGACCTGCGCGAGGTGCTCGACCAGGCGGTCCGGTCCCTCCCCGACTGACCCCGCCGCCCCCGTCGATCATGAAGTTGGCCGGCCGATCCTTCCGGGCCGCCACGTTCATGATCGACGGGGTGGTGGGTCAGGCGAACCAGGTGGCGGCCTGGCCGTGGCCGCGGGTCCAGGCGAGCGGGCGGCCGTCCAGGGCGAGGACGTTGTGGAACCCGCCGGCGGGCGGCTCGGGCAGCGTGGCGTGCGGCAGCGCGGCCGGGTCCTCGTTGGCGACCCAGTGCCCGGGCAGCGTCCCGACCAGCGCGGTGAAGGCCGACCGGCGCGCCGGCGGCACCTGGTAGAGCACCGAGCTGTGGAAGACGACGAGCGTCGCGTCCGCCGGGGCGCGCGCCGCCAGCGCCGGCAGGTCGTCGACCAGGTCGCCCCGGAGCAGCAGCGGCGGGTCGGCCCCGGCGACCGCCGCCGCGGCGCGCAGCCGCTCCCGGCGGTGCCGGTGCTCCGGCCAGATCAACGCGTCCAGCCAGGCCAGGTCCGCCGGGTCGGTGACATCGAGCGGGTTCACGTCCAGCCCGGCCCGCCACACCACCTCCGGTCGTCGCGCGGGCGGGGCGACGCCGGTGAGCACGCAGTCGAGCACCGGCTCGCCGTCGCCGACCAGCCGGTCGCCGTAGCGGTAGGCGTACCGGTCGGGGTAGAGGCAGAGGCCGGCGGAGGCGCCCACCTCCAGCAGCGCCAACGGCTGCGGCAGCGCGGCGAGCACCGGCAGCAGCGCGGCGCACCGGCCGGCCTCGTTGGTCTGCGTCGCCCGGACCCGCATCTGCGCCGCGATCTCCGGCCAGCGCGCCGACACGTACGCCCGGAACGCCGCCGGGTCGTCCACCGGCCCGCCGCCCAGCCGCACCACGCCGAACAGCAGGTTCGGCTGGCGCTTGGCCGGCGGCAGCGTGTCGAGCAGGGCGAGCAGTTCCGCGTCGCGGGCCACCGCGCGGGACAGGCGTTCGTACGCCGGGGACACGCCGCGCGCCTCGCGGTCGGCGAATGCCAGATAGATGTCGGCCGTGGTCATTCCGTGAGCATCCCAGCTCCCGGGCGTCGTGGTCTGTGACCGTCCACACCTGTTGCCGCTCCGCCGCGGGCCGAAGCCCTACCACGGGTCGCCATCCGCCTCGGCCGGACGAGCCGCGGGACGGATCGTGAGACGCCGCGAGCGCGGCAGGGAGATCCCTGCCGCGCTCGCGCCACGGTGGAACGTCAGCTGCAACCGCTGGTGGAGCCGCAGCCCTCGCAGACGTAGCAGCTACCGGCCGGCCGCATCTTCGTGCCGCAGGTGAAGCAGAGCGGCGCGTCGGCGGCCTTGCCGATCACGGCCTCCAGCAGCTCGGTGCTGGAACCCACGGCCGGGGCGGGCTTGACGGCCGCGGCGTCGGCCAACTCCTGCGCCGGCTGGGCGACCGGGCCGGTCTTCGGCTCGGGCGCCTCGACCGGGGCGGAGGCGGCCATCGCGGTGAGGTCCGCACCGCTCGCCTCCGCCTCCGCCTCGGCCCGGAGCTGGGCGGCCCGCTCCTTGGCGGTGAAGATGCCCAGCTCCGCACGGCGGTCGTACGGCAGGAAGTCCAGCGCCAGGCGACGGAAGATGTAGTCCATCACCGAGGCGGCCATCCGCACGTCCGGGTCGTCGGTCATACCGGCCGGCTCGAAGCGCATGTTGGTGAACTTGCTGACGTACGTCTCCAGCGGAACGCCGTACTGGAGACCGATGGAGATGGCCACCGAGAAGGCGTCCATCACACCGGCCAGGGTCGAGCCCTGCTTCGACATCTTGAGGAAGACCTCGCCGAGGCCGTCGTCCGGGTAGGACGAGGCGGTGAGGTAGCCCTCCGCGCCGCCGACCGAGAAGGAGACCGTCTGCGACGGACGCTTCTTCGGCAGCCGCTTGCGCACCGGGCGGTACTCGACGACCTTCTCCACGACCTTCTCGACCTCGGCGGCCGGGGCCTGCGTCTCGGCGGTGGCCTTGTTCGGCTTGGCGGCCGACAGCGGCTGGCCCACCTTGCAGTTGTCCCGGTAGATCGCCAGCGCCTTCAGGCCGAGCTTCCAGCCCTCGAAGTAGATCTTCTCGACGTCCTCGACGGTCGCCTGCTCCGGCATGTTGACCGTCTTGGAGATGGCGCCGGAGATGAACGGCTGGACCGCCGCCATCATCCGCACGTGGCCCATCGGCGCGATCGAGCGCTCGCCCATGGCGCAGTCGAAGACCGGGTAGTGCTCCGGCTTCAGACCGGGGGCGTCCACCACGTGCCCGTGGTCGGCGATGTGCTCGACGATCGCCTCGACCTGCTCCTCGGGGTAGCCGAGGCTGCGCAGGGCGCGCGGGACGGTCTGGTTGACGATCTGCATCGAGCCGCCGCCGACCAGCTTCTTGAACTTCACCAGCGCCAGGTCCGGCTCGACGCCGGTGGTGTCGCAGTCCATCATCAGGCCGATGGTGCCGGTCGGGGCGAGCACGCTGGCCTGCGAGTTGCGCCAACCGTTCTTGTCACCGAGCTTGTTGCCCAGCGTCCACTGCTTGGTCGCCTCGCGCTGCAGGGCGGTGGCCACGGTGCCGGTCGGCTTGATCGCGTCGTTGGCGGCGGCGTGCTTGCGCATGACCCGCTTGTGCGGCTCGGCGTTGCGGGCGTAGCCGTCGTACGCGCCGACGATGCCGGCCAGCTCGGCGGAACGGCGGTAGGCGGTGCCGGTCATCAGCGAGGTGATCGCCGCGGACACCTCCCGTCCCTGCTCCGAGTCGTAGGGCAGGCCGGAGGCCATCAGCAGGGCGCCCAGGTTGGCGTACCCGATGCCGAGCTGCCGGTAGGCGCGGGTGGTCTCACCGATCTTCTCGGTCGGGAAGTCGGCGAAGCAGATCGAGATGTCCATCGCGGTGATGACGAACTCGACCGACCTGACGAACTTCTCCACCTCGAAGCCGCCGTCGGCGCGGAGGAACTTCATCAGGTTCAGCGAGGCCAGGTTGCACGAGGAGTTGTCCAGGTGCAGGTATTCCGAGCACGGGTTCGACGCGGTGATCCGCCCGGTCTCCGGGCAGGTGTGCCAGTCGTTGATCGTGTCGTCGTACTGCAGGCCCGGGTCGGCGCACTCCCAGGCGGCCTGGGAGATGGTGTGGAACAGCTTCTTCGCGTCGATCGTCTCGATGGTCTGCCCGTCGAGCCGGCCGCGCAGGTCGAAGCCGCCGCCGTTCTCCACCGCGGTCATGAACTCGTCGGAGACGCGGACCGAGTTGTTGGCGTTCTGGTACTGCACGCTGACGATGTCCGCGCCGCCCAGGTCCATGTCGAACCCGGCGTCGCGCAGCGCGCGGATCTTGTCCTCCTCGCGCGCCTTGGTCGCCACGAACTCCTCGATGTCCGGGTGGTCGACGTCGAGGATGACCATCTTGGCCGCCCGCCGGGTGGCGCCACCGGACTTGATGGTGCCGGCGGAGGCGTCCGCGCCGCGCATGAAGCTGACCGGGCCGGAGGCGGTGCCACCGGAGGAGAGCAGCTCCTTCGACGACCGGATCCGGGAGAGGTTGACCCCGGCGCCCGAGCCGCCCTGGAAGATCCGCCCCTCCTCCTTGTACCAGTCGAGGATGGAGTCCATCGAGTCGTCGACGGCCAGGATGAAGCAGGCGCTGACCTGCTGCGGCGACGGCGTGCCGACGTTGAACCAGACCGGCGAGTTGAAGCTGAACACCTGGTGCAGCAGCATCCAGGTCAGCTCGTGCGCGAACACCTCGGCGTCGGCCGGGCCGGCGAAGTAGCCGTACTCCTCACCGGCGGTGCGGTAGGTGTCGACCACCCGGTCGATCAACTGCCGCAGCGACCACTCGCGCTCCGGGGTCCCCACCGCGCCCCGGAAGTACTTGGTGGTCACGATGTTGGCCGCGTTGACCGACCAGGACTCGGGGAACTCCACCCCACGCTGCTCGAAGTTGATCGAGCCGTCCCGCCAGTTCGTCATCACGACGTCGCGGCGCTCCCAGGCGACCTCGTCGTAGGGATGCACCCCCTCGGTCGTCCAGACTCGCTCGATCTTCAGCCCCGCCCCGGCCTTGTTCCGTGACTTGCTGGTCGTCACGCCCTCGCCCCCCTCGTCGGCACGGTCACCCACCGCGCCTCGTCTACAACCTGTCAGAAACTCGAAAATGTCAGCTGATCGCGCCGGCGGCCTCGGCCGCTCCGGCACCGGCGCCCTCCCGGGCGCGCGCGGCGGACCGCAGCGTCTCGATCTCCCGCTCGAAGTCGGCGAGCGAGTCGAAGGACCGGTAGACGCTGGCGAACCGCAGGTAGGCCACCTCGTCCAGGTCACGCAACGGGCCGAGGATGGCCAGGCCCACGTCGTGACTGGGGATCTCGGCGGCCCCCCTGGCGCGGACGGTCTCCTCGACCTTCTGTGCCAGCAGCGCGATCGAGTCGTCGTCGACCGGCCGGCCCTGGCACGCCTTGCGCACCCCGCCGATGATCTTCGTGCGGCTGAACGGCTCGGTCACCCCGCTGCGCTTGACCACCGCGAGCACCGCCTCCTCGACGGTGGTGAACCGCTTGCCGCACTCCGGGCAGGACCGCCGCCGCCGGATGAGCTGGCCGTCGTCGGCCTCCCGCGAGTCGACCACCCGGGAGTCGGCGTGCCGGCAGTACGGACACCGCATCGCCCGACCTCCTCCATCGACCACGGGCACACCCACCGACCCCCGGGCACGCGTCGACACGGCGGAGCCATCGGTCGATGACCGTCGCCGGGTGCGCGATGCGGGAGTGCGTTCGGTAGTTGAACCCAACCTGTAGGCAACTTACGCCCATGTGACTACTACATCTAGGGGTTGACCGTATGTCGTCCCACTAGCGAGGTCAAGTTGGCCGGCGTGTCCGGCGCGTCATCAGGATCACGTCCGCCGCGACCTCGCCGAGGAGCCCAACGGTGGGCGCCCGCCCCCGGTCACGGGCCGCCGGGATAGAACATTCGTTCGAGTGCGACGTACCATTTATCAGAACAGCCGTTCGGAAATCCAGGATTTCGACGCGACACGCCGACACCACGTCGTACAGATGTTTGAAAATGGCCGATCTCACCTATACGGTCAGATCCACACGCACCACGAGCCGACGAGGCACCCAGCGCCGACCAGGGAGGACGGACGTGACCGAGGACCGGGCCAGCCGGCAGAAGAACCCGCAGCCGATCGACGGGGCGGGGCCGCCGGCGACCCGTCGCCCCCGCGCCGCGCGCAGCCGCGCCGCCCAGCCGGCGGTGCGACCGGTCACGCCGGTGGTCAGCAGCTTCCCCGACCCGGCGACGGTCGACCTGACCGCCCGGCAGCGCCGGATCCTGGAGTTCATCCGCACCTGGGTGGAGCGCCACGGCTACCCGCCGAGCGTGCGCGAGATCGGCGAGGCGGTCGGCCTGGTCTCCCCGTCCAGCGTCGCCTACCAGCTCAAGGAGCTGGAGAAGAAGGGCTTCCTGCGCCGCGACCCGAACCGGCCGCGCGCCGTCGACGTCCGCGCGCCGAGTGACGCCGACGACGAGGCCGCCCGCGCCCAGCGCCCCGCCCCGGCGTACGTGCCGATGCTGGGTCGGATCGCCGCCGGCGGGCCGATCCTCGCCGAGCAGGCGGTGGAGGACATCTTCCCCCTCCCCCGCGAGTTGGTCGGTGAGGGCGAGGTCTTCATGCTCCAGGTCAAGGGCGACTCGATGCTCGACGCGGCGATCTGCGACGGCGACTGGGTGGTCGTCCGGCAGCAGCCCAACGCCGAGGTGGGTGACATCGTGGCGGCGATGCTCGACGGCGAGGCGACGGTGAAGACCTACCGGCGACGGGACGGGCACGTCTGGCTGATGCCGCAGAACCCCGCGTTCGACCCGATCCCCGGTGACGACGCCACCATCATGGGCCGCGTGGTCGCGGTGCTGCGCCGGATCTGACGCGCCGACGAGAGGAGGGGGTGACCGTCACCGGTCACCCCCTCCTCGCACGTCCGTCGTCTCAGTAGCGGTCGCCCCGGTAGTCCCGGCTGCCGGAGACGGGCCCGTACTGGCCGCCCCGGTCGTCGCGACGGCCGCCGCGCGGATCCCGCGGGTCCGGCTCACGACGCGGCGGCTCGGCCCGGCCACCCGGCCGACCCCCACCGCCCGGCGGCTGCCCGCGGCGCCCCGCGCCGTCCGGCCCGGGGCCGTAGCCGCCCCGGCCGCCGCCCTGGCCCGGGCCGGCGGGCCCGCCACCGCCGTAGACGCCACCGCCGGGGCCGGGCCGGGCCCCGTTGGCGCCACCGGCCGGCCGGCCGCCACCGCCGTAGACCCCGCCGCCCTGCGGACGGCCACCCTGCTGCCCGCCGTAGACGCCGCCCGGGGGCCGGCCACCGCCGTAGACCCCGCCGGCCGGTGGGCGCTCGCCGTTCGCGGCGCCACCGTAGACGCCACCGCCCTGGCCACCGCCGTAGACGCCGCCGCGCGGCGGCGCGTCGGGCCGGCTGCCGGACGGGAAGCCGTTGTTCACCGGGAACTCGCCGCTGCGCTCGGGCTCGTCGGTCGCCTCGGCGGGCGCCGGCTTGCGCCGGGCCCGCAGGATGCCGAAGACGCCCGCGCCGACCAGCAGCGCGCCGAGCACCCCGACCGCGGCGATCAGGTACGTGATCTCGTCGAGCGAGAGCCCTTCGAGCCAGGACTTCTGGGCGGCCGCCCTGGTCTCGACGTTGCCGCCGTTGGGCAGCGCCTCGACGCCGGTGGTGGCCGGCGTGTAGCCGAGGATGTCGATCGGGTCGGACGGGTCCAGCGACCCGCCGTCGGAGACGGTGACGAACGACTTCCCGTCGGGGGTGTAGGAGATGGCCTCGCCGAACGGGTCGGCGAGCGGGGTGACCCGGGGCTTGCCGGAGGTGAGCGCCTTGACGATGTCACCGCCGGTCACGTCGAACTCGAACGCGTCGGCGTACGTGCGCAGCACCACCCGGGAGCCGTCCGGCGACCGGGCCGCGCCGGTGACCAGCGCCCGCCCCGGCGAACCGAGCTTGTTCTCGGTGTTCGTCCGGGGGAGGGTGACCTCGCCGACCTTCTTCATCGGGATCGGCTCGGTGTCGGGGCCCGCCTTGAGTTTCACCGTCGGGGTGAAGATCTCCGACTTGCCGGAGAGTTCCTTCGTGATCACCAGCGGCATGTTGTCGTCGCCGATGAGCAGCGCCTCGGCGTCGTGCGGCTCCTTGCCCGGGTAGCTGAGTCGGTGCAGCACCGGCTGCTTGGCGCCGCTGATCGGCATCGTCCAGACCGCGACGCGCTCCCGCCGGGTCTTCTTCTCGACGTTGTCGCCGGTGTCGGCGATCCAGAGCGTCTTGCGGTCCGGCCCGAGGGCCAGGTCCTCGGTGTCGAAGGGGCCGTCGCCGGAGTAGCGGACCGCATCCTTGTCGATCTTGCACTTGGCGTCGAGGTAGAAGACCCGCTTGCGACTGTCGTCCTCGGTGCCGTCGTTGACGACGACGTAGCCGTTGGCGGTGGCGACCAGGCCGGACAGCTCGCGTAGACGCTCGTCGGTGACCGTGCACTTCTTCTTGGGAGCCGCGGCCAGCACCGGGGCCGCGGCGGGGGCCGCCGGGGCCGGCCCGGCCGGCGCCACGACCGCGCCGACCAGGCCGAGCGCGAGCGTGACCGAGGAGACAACGTGCCGCATGGCGCTCAGTGTCGCACGACCCGGGTTTCGGGCGGGTGACGCCGGACGGCTCACCGCCCGGCGCCCACCCGCTCCTCGCTGGTGAGCCGGTCCCCCGCGCGGTACGGGGCCAGCTCGGCGGCGAGCGCCTGCCCCACCCGCACGTGCAGCAGGGTGCCCTCGGGCAGGTGCGCGGTGCTCAGCACCTCACCCTGCCGGTGCACCCGGGCCACCAGGTCACCCCGGTCGTACGGGAGCACCGCCCGGACCTCGACGGCCGGCCGGGGCAGGCGGCGCTCGATCGCCTCGCGCAGCTCGTCGACCCCGCGCCCGGTGTGCGCCGAGACGAACACCGCCTCCGGCCAGAGCCGCTTGAGCCGCAGCATCGTCTCCTCGTCGGTGGCGTCGGTCTTGTTGACCGCCAGCAGTTCCGGCAGCCGGTCGGCGCCCACCTCGGCGAGCACCTCGCGGACCGCCCGGACCTGCTCCTCCGGATCCGGGTGGGTGCCGTCGACCACGTGCACCACCAGGTCGGCGTCGCCGACCTCCTCCAGCGTCGAGCGGAACGCCTCGACGATCTGGTGCGGCAGGTGCCGGACGAACCCGACCGTGTCGGAGAGCGTGTAGAGCCGCCCGTCGGAGGTGGTCGCCCGGCGGGTGGTCGGGTCCAGCGTGGCGAACAGCGCGTTCTCCACCAGCACGCCCGCCCCGGTGAGGCGGTTGAGCAGGCTGGACTTGCCGGCGTTGGTGTAGCCGGCGATGGCCACCGCCGGCACCGCGTTGCGGGACCGCCGGGCGCGCTTGGTCTGGCGTACGGTGGTCATGCTCTTGATCTCGCGGCGCAGCCGCGCGATGCGGTGCCGGATTCGACGCCGGTCGGTCTCCAGCTTGGTCTCACCGGGGCCACGCAGGCCCACGCCGCCGCCGGCGCCGCCGCCGCGGCCGCTACCACCGGTCTGCCGGGAGAGCGTCTCACCCCAACCACGCAGGCGCGGCAGCAGGTATTCGAGCTGGGCCAGCTCGACCTGCGCCTTGCCCTCCTTGCTCTTGGCGTGCTGGGCGAAGATGTCGAGGATCAGGGCGGTGCGGTCGACCACCTTGACCTTGGTGCGCTGCTCGAGGTTACGGAGCTGCGACGGGGACAGCTCACCGTCGCAGATGACCGTGTCGGCGCCGGTGGCGAGCACCACCGCGCCCAGGTCGTCGACCTTGCCCCGGCCGATGTAGGTCGCCGGGTCGGGTCGGTTGCGGCGCTGGATCAGCCCTTCGAGCACCTGCGAGCCGGCCGTCTCGGCCAGCGCCGCCAGCTCGGTGAGGCTGTTGTCGGCGTCGGACTGGGTGCCCTCGGTCCAGACCCCCACCAGGACGACCCGCTCCAGCCGCAGCTGGCGGTATTCGACCTCGGTGATGTCGGTCAGCTCGGTGGAGAGGCCGGGGACCCGCCGCAGCGCCTGCCGCTCCGACAGCTCGTACTCGCCGGTGGTGGCGTCGAGCGCGTCGTCCTCGAAGGGATGGAAGGTCTCCTGCTGCTCGCGCAAACTGCGTCTCCTGTCCGTTATGTGCATCGCCGAGAATTTTCGGCGCGTGACAGCAATCCTGACATGTGACAACGCGGGACGCACCCGTGTTATGCCCGTGGCGCTACCCACCGGTAGCGGGGGCCGGATGCCGGCCGACCTGGCCGGGCGGGTAGAAATGCCAGTCGAGCCGCTCAGCGTCGACGGAGGAGTGTTTTCTCGTGGCCATCACCCGACTGCCGAGTGCGGGGTTCTCCATCACCATCCGGATCGCGGTGCCCGCCGACGCCTCCTCCATCGGCCGCCTGACCACCGCGGCGGGCGAGGCCGGCGCCATCGTCACCGCGCTGGACGTGGTGGACTCCGACCCGACCAACGTGATCGTCGACCTCACCTGCGACACCGCCGACGCCGGCCACGCCGACCAGGTCGTCGACGCGCTCACCGCGCTCGACGGGGTGGACGTGCGCAAGGTCTCCGACCGCACGTTCCTGCTGCACCTCGGCGGCAAGATCGAGGTCACCCCGAAGGTCGCGCTGCGCACCCGGGACGAGTTGTCCCGCGCGTACACCCCGGGGGTGGCCCGGGTCTGCATGGCGATCGCGGAGAACCCGGCCGACGCCCGCCGGCTCACCATCAAGCGCAACACGGTCGCCGTGGTCAGCGACGGCTCCGCGGTGCTCGGACTGGGCAACCTCGGCCCGGCCGCCTCGCTGCCGGTGATGGAGGGCAAGGCCGCGCTGTTCAAGCGCTTCGGCGGGGTGGACGCCTGGCCGGTGGTGCTGGACACCCAGGACACCGACGAGATCGTGGCCATCGTCAAGGCCATCGCGCCGGCGTACGGCGGGATCAACCTGGAGGACATCGCCGCGCCGCGCTGCTTCGAGATCGAGGCCCGGCTGCGCGAGGCCCTGGACATCCCGGTCTTCCACGACGACCAGCACGGCACCGCGATCTGCGTGCTGGCCGCGCTCACCAACGCGCTGCGCGTCGTGGGCAAGCAGCTCGCGGACGTGCGGGTCGTGGTCTCCGGCGCCGGCGCGGCCGGCACCGCGATCATGAAGCTGCTGCTGCGCCAGGGCGTGGGCGACATCATCGCGTACGACCGGCAGGGCGCCCTGCACCGCGGGCTGCCCGACCTCAACCCGGCCTGGCAGTGGCTGGCCGAGAACACCAACAAGGAGAACTACTCCGGCGACCTGGCCGGGGCGGTGCGCGGCGCGGACGTCTTCATCGGGGTGAGCGCACCGAACCTGCTCACCGGCGACGACGTCGCCGCGATGGCGAAGGACGCGATCGTGTTCGCGCTGGCCAACCCGGACCCGGAGGTCGACCCGCGGGAGGCGCGCAAGCACGCCGCCGTGGTCGCCACCGGCCGCTCCGACCAGCCGAACCAGATCAACAACGTGCTCGCCTTCCCCGGCGTGTTCCGCGGCATGCTCGACGCGCACGCCGAGGAGTTCACCGAGGAGATGGCGATCGCGGCCGCCCGGGCCATCGCCGACGTGGTCGGCGAGGAGAAGATCAACCCCACCGTGATCGTGCCCAGCGTCTTCGACTCGCGGGTCGCCCCGGCGGTGGCCGCCGCGGTACGCGCCGCCGCGCAGAACCCGGCCGTGACGCCGCCGCCGGCGGCCGACCCCGGTCCGGCCGACCTCCCCGAGATCGCCGCCAACGCCAGCGCCACCCCCTGACGGAGTCGCCCGCCCCCCGCCGCACCCGCTCCGCCCCTCCCCGGCGTGTCGGCCGCACCCCACCCCCGCCCGGCGCACCCCACCCGGCGGGTCGGCTGCACCCCGCCCCTGCCCGGCGGGTCGGCCCGCACCCCGCTCCCGCCCGGCGCACCCCACCCGGCGGGTCGCGGTCGAGAGAGGTGAAGACTGAGGAGCGATATACCGCTGAGTCATAAATATGACCAGGCGGTATATCACTTCTCAGTCATCCCCTCACCCGCCGGCCGTCACACGGCGTCACCACCGCGCCCGAAGCGGCGACGCCCGGGACGAGCCGTGCCGGGCCGAGGGGCAGGGAGGAAAGGTGGCAGCTTCCCGGGGCACGGAAGGTGAGCCCAGAAGCGCCACGGCCCGGCGAGCCGCAGGCCCGGGCGAGCCGCAGGCCCGGGCGAGCCGCGGGCCAGGCAAGCCGCGGGCCAGGCAAGCCGCGGGCCCGCCGAGCCCTCAGTCAGGCAAGCCCCGAGCCAGGCAAGCCCCGAGCCGGCAAGCAGGGCGGCGGGCGTCCGGGGAAGCGGGGCGTCGAAGCTCAGGGAAGCAGGGCTGCGGGGGCCAGCGTGCCGGTGGCGACCAGGACGGCCGGGCCGGCCAGCCAGCACGAGTCGGCGGTGACCGTGACGGTGAGCCGGCCACCCGGCACGTCCACCGCCACCGTGCCGGTCTCCCGGTCGCCGTCGCGCAGCGCCACCGCCGCCACCGCGCAGGCGCCGGTGCCGCAGGAGAGCGTCTCGGCCGAACCCCGCTCGTAGACCCGCATCAGCACGTGCCCGTCGGCGCCGTCGACCGGCTCACCGGGCGTGGTGAACTCGACGTTCACCCCGGACGGGAAGACCGCGGCGTCGACCTCGGGCGCGCGGGTCAGGTCGAGGCCGGTCAGGTCCAGCGCGGCGGGCAGCGCGCACACCAGGTGCGGGTTGCCGACGTCCACGGCCGCGCCGGGCAGCGTCAACCCGCCCAGGGTGGCGGTGGCGGTGTCGTACAGGCGGGGGCGGCGCATCTCGACCGCCACGTCGGCGCCCTCGACCCGGGCCCGCACCAGACCGGCGCGGGTCGCGATCGGCAGCGTCCCGCCCGACGGGGCGACGGCAAGCGAACGCTCCAGCAGATAGCGCACGAACACCCGGGCGCCGTTGCCGCACATCTCGGCGAACGAGCCGTCGGAGTTCCAGTAGTCCATGAACCACTCGGCCTCGCCGGCCAGCGCGACACCCTCCGGGTGCTTGGCCGCGCGTACCACGCGCAGCACGCCGTCGCCGCCGAGCCCGCGCCGCCGGTCGCAGAGCGCGGCGACCAGACCGGGTGTCAGGTCGAGCGCGCCGTCCGGGTCGGGCAGGATGACGAAGTCGTTGCCGGTGCCGTGGCCCTTGGTGAACTCCACGGTCCCATCATCGCCGATGCTCGGCGACCACCCGAAGGGCAGTGTCGAGAAACGCGGGCGAGGCCGAGTCCAGCCAGTGGACGCGCGGGTCACGCCGGAACCACGAGCGTTGCCGGCGGACGAAGCGGCGGGTGGCCCGGATCGTCTCCTCGTACGCCTGCGTCTCGGTCAGCTCGCCGCCCAGGAAGCGCAGCACCTGCTGGTAGCCGAGCGCCCGGCTGGCCGTACGCCCCTCGGGCAGCCCCGCGTCGACGAGCGTGCGCACCTCGTCGACCAGGCCGTCGGCCCACATCCGGTCCACCCGCAGCGCGATCCGCTCGTCCAGGAGCGCGGTGTCCAGGTCCACCCCGAGCTGCACCGACGGGTAGTACGGCGTGGGCGCCGGCAGCGACGCGGTGAACGGCGCGCCGGTCAGCTCGACCACCTCCAGCGCCCGGACGATCCGCCGGCCGTTGGTGGGCAGGATGCCGGCCGCCGCCCGCGGGTCGGCCTGGGCCAGCCGGGCGTGCAGGGGGGCGGGGCCGACCTCGGCCAACTCGGCCTCCAGCCGTTCCCGCAGCGCCGGATCGGTGCCGGGGAACTCGAACTGCTCCAGCACCGCCCGCACGTAGAGCCCGGAGCCGCCCACCAGCAGCGGCACCCGCCCCCGGGCCAGGATGTCGTCGACCGCCGCGCGGGCCAGCTTCTGGTACTCCGCGACGCTGGCCGGTTCGGTCACCGGCCAGATGTCGAGCAGGTGGTGCGGCACGCTCTCCCGCTCGGCCGGGGTCAGCTTGGCGGTGCCGACGTCCATCCCCCGGTAGAGCTGCATCGAGTCGGCGTTGACCACCTCACCGCCCAGCGCGTGCGCCAGCGCGATGCTCAACGCCGACTTGCCGGCCGCGGTTGGCCCCACCACCGCCACGACGGTGTCGCCCGCGCTCACACCCGCTCCCAGTTCGCCACGAAGTAGGCAACGCCGTACGGGGCCTCCTGGTAGCTGACCTCGCCGCGCCAGTCGCCGCCCGCCGCCCGGACCGCGCCGGCCAGCACCTGCCACGCCGACCGCCCGGCGACCCGCAGCTCGGCAGAGAGCACCGGGTCCAGGCCGCGCAGCGCCTCGACGTCCGTGCCGGCCAGGGCCGCGGCGACCCCCTCGTCGTACGCCTGCGCGCGCGGGTCGTCGTACCCCGGAGCCTTGACGCCGCGGCAGGCGGAGCCGTCGCCGAGCACGAGCAGTGCGCACCGGGGGTCGTCGTCGGCGAGCAGCGTCGCGCCCAGCGCCACCGCGTCGGCCGGGGCGGCGTCGACGGCGACCGACCGGGCGAGCCGGGGCAGGTCGGTGCCGGAGCGGTTCAACAGCCAGGCGCCGATGGTCAGGCTCAGCGGCAACACCTCCGCCCCTGAGCAGGCCGTCTTCCACAGCCGCACGGGTCGGGCGAGCCCGTAGCCACGGAGAGAACCCGAGTCGGCGGCGTTGAAGGTCCGGCTCGCTGGCCCACCGCCGACCAGCAGGAGCGCTTCGGGCTCGGCGGCGAGCAGCCGGGCGATCGCCACGTCGGCGGCGGCGCGCAGGTCGTCCAGCTCGGGCGCGGCGGCGCCGGCCAGCTCGGGCACGATCAGCGGCGGATGGGGGCAGACGGCGGCGGCGACCAGGGACACGGCTCCAACCTATCGGGATCACCCGGTGCGTCCCCGCGCCGATCCGGTCATCGAGGGCGTACGACACCGTATGGTCACGGTCGACGACAGGCGCTCGACACGGACGGGGGCGGACCTGTGACAATGCCGGGAGAAAGTTTGCTGCGCCGTGGCGGCGACCGGGGGCCGGTCCCTCGACGCCGGGAGAACGAGGATGGGCACATGAGCGACTGGACTGCCTTCGGACGGGTGGACGAGGACGGCACCGTCTACGTCAAGACCGCCGAGGGCGAGCGGGTGGTCGGATCCTGGCAGGCGGGAGCCCCGGAGGAAGGGCTCGCCCACTTCGCCCGCCGCTTCGCCGACCTGGTGACCGAGGTGGACCTGACCGAGGCCCGGCTCAACTCGGGCGCGGCGGACGCCGGCCACTCGCTGACCACGATCCGGCGGATCCGTGGGTCGCTGGCCGAGGCGCACGTGGTCGGGGACATCGACGCCCTGGCCGCCCGCCTGGACAAGCTGGCCGCGGTCGCCGAGGAGAAGGCCGGCGAGGCCAAGGCCGCTCGCGAGGCGGCCCGGGGCGAGGCCCTGGCGCGCAAGACCGCCCTGGTCGAGGAGGCCGAGAAGCTGGCCGCCGAGTCGACCGGCTGGAAGACCGCCGGCGACCGGCTCAAGGAGATCCTCGACGAGTGGAAGACCATCCGCGGCGTCGACAAGAAGGCCGACGGTGAGCTGTGGAAGCGGTTCGCCGCGGCGCGGGACGGCTTCACCCGCCGCCGGGGCGCCCACTTCGCCTCCCTCGACCAGCAGCGCAAGCAGGCGCAGACGGTCAAGGAGGAGTTGGTCGCCGAGGCCGAGAAGCTCAAGGAGTCGACCGACTGGGGCGCCACCGCCGGCCAGCTCAAGGACCTGATGGCCCAGTGGAAGGCCGCGCCGCGCGCCGCCAAGGAGGCCGAGCAGAAGCTCTGGGAACGGTTCCGGGCCGCGCAGGACGAGTTCTTCACCCGGCGCAGCGAGGTCTTCTCCGCGCGGGACAACGAGCAGCGCGCCAACCTGGAGCGCAAGCAGGCGCTGCTGGCCGAGGCCGAGGCGCTCGACGTCGACGGTGACCCGAAGGGCGCCCAGGCGAAGCTGCGGGAGATCCAGGCGCAGTGGCACGAGGCCGGCCGGGTGCCCCGCGAGGCCGCCGCCGGGCTGGAGCGCCGGCTGCGGGCGGTGGACGACAAGGTCCGCGAGGTCATGGACTCGGCGTGGCGGCGTACCTCCAAGGAGGACAACCCGCTGCTCGCCCAGATGCGCGCGCAGGTCGCCGAGGCCGAGGACCGGCTGGCCCGGGCCCAGGCCGCCGGCGACGCCCGCCGGGTCAAGGAGGCCGAGCAGGCGCTCGCCTCGAAGCGGCAGTTCCTCCAGTTGGCCGAGCAGGCCGGCTGACGGACGCACCCCGGCCGGGCAGGCCGGCGGACAGACACCTCGGGTGAGCCCCCGGCCGGTCCGGCCGGGGGCTCACCTGCGTCCCGGACGGGTTGACGCATCGAGGCGGGCTGATCAGAATGAGCGGCGGAGCCAGGTTCAGGCACCGGCACGAGGGCACCGACGGCTGATCTCGCCGTCGACGATCGCCGGTGTGACATCTCGCGGGTGGCCGTCCACACGACACGGCCCGGCGCGCGCTGCGCGCGTACTCGATGACGAGCGGGACGTGCCTCCTGGTCCTGCCGCCCGCGGCGCCTGCGCGGCGCGGGCATCCGAAGTGGAGCTTCCATGCACCGACGCACCGCCCTCGGCGGCGCCCTGACGGCGCTCGCCACCGCCGCGGCCGGCGTCCTCGTCGCCGCCGCCGTCGCCACCACCCCGGCCGCCGCCGCGGCCGGCGGCACCGGCACCGGTTACCTGCACACCAGCGGCAACAAGATCGTCGACAGCACCGGCGCGACCGTCCGGCTGACCGGCATCAACTGGTTCGGGATGGAGACCGACAACAAGACGTTCCACGGCCTGTGGTCGAGCAACCCGTGGCGGTCCCAGCTCGACACCATGGCCCGGCTGGGCTACAACACGCTGCGCATTCCGTACTCGAACGACGCGCTCAAGCCCGGTGCGACGGCGACCGGCATCAACGACTTCGTCAACCCCGACCTGGTCGGACTCTCCCCGTTGCAGATCCTGGACAAGGTCATCGACTACGCGGGCAGCAAGGGGATGCGGGTCATCCTGGACCGGCACCGGCCGACGTCGGCCGGGCAGTCGCCGCTCTGGTACACCTCGACCGTTTCCGAGGCGACCTGGATCAACGACTGGAAGACGCTGGCTCAGCGGTACGCGAACAACCCCACGGTGATCGGCGCGGACCTGCACAACGAGCCGCATGCCGAGGGGACCAACCCGGCCGCCACCGGCGCCTGCTGGGGCTGCGGCGACACCACCCGGGACTGGCGGCTCGCCGCCGAGCGGGCCGGCAACGCGATCCTCGGGGTGCAGCCGAACTGGCTGATCTTCGTGGAGGGGGTGAGCTGCCCCAGCGGCGGCCTGTCGAACGTCTGGGACAACGACCCCAGCAACGACGAGGACTGCGGCTGGTGGGGCGGCAACCTGTCCAAGGCCGGGCAGTTCCCGGTCCGGCTGAACGTGGCCAACCGGCTGGTCTACTCGCCGCACGAGTACGCCACCTCGGTCTACCGCCAGGCGTGGTTCGACGACCCGTCGTACCCGGCGAACATGCCGGCCATCTGGGACAAGTACTGGGGCTACCTCTACAAGCAGAACATCGCGCCGATCATGATGGGCGAGTTCGGCACCACGCTCCAGGATCCGAAGGACAAGATCTGGCTGCAGAACCTGATGGCCTACACCGGCACCGGGGTCAACGGGATGTCGTTCACCTACTGGTCGTGGAACCCGAACTCGGGTGACACCGGCGGCATCGCCAACGACGACTGGACCACCATCAACCAGCCGAAGCAGGACATCCTCCAGCCCTACCTGATCCCGCCGACCGGTGGGGGCGGCAACCCGACCCCGACGCCGACCGGCACCGGCTCCCCCACGCCGACGCCCACCGGCACGCCGACCCCGACGCCGACCACGCCGGCGCCCAGCGGCGGCTGCACGGCCAGCTACAAGCAGGTCAACGCCTGGGCGGGCGGCTTCCAGGGCGAGCTGACCGTGAAGAACACCGGCACCGCCGCGGTGAACCCGTGGTCGGCCATCTGGACCTGGCCGTCCGGGGTGACCCTCGCCAGCGGCTGGAACGCGACCGTCACGCAGTCCGGCACCACGGTCACGGCGGCCGCGCCCGCGTGGGCGTCGTCGCTGGCGCCGGGGGCCTCGGTGACCGTCGGCTTCACCGCCAACGGCACCGCCGCCACCCCCGCCACCGTGAAGCTCAACGGCACCGCCTGCTGAGGGTGTAAGGAAGGGCCCCTTCTTAACGCCTCCGGTAGAGGAAGGGCCCCCTCTTAACACCAAGTGTTAAGAGGGGGCCCTTCCTTACACAGGGGGTCAGGTTGCGGCGCAGCCGCCGGTGGGGGCGGGCGCCGCGGCCGGGGCGCCGATCGTCGGCAGCCCGAGCAGCACCCCCGGCGTACGCGGGGCACGTCCCGCCTCGGCCGCGTCGCCGGCCCGGGTACGCCGGTGCGCCAGCGGCGCCCCGTCGGCGTTGAGGTGGTGCGGGGCCGCGTACGTGACGGTGGTGTGCACGATGTCGCCCGGGCGGATCTGCCCGGCCAGCTCACCGGTGGCGAAGTGCACCAGCCGGCCGTCGCGGGCCCGGCCGGACATCCGGCCGGTGCGCTCGTCCTTGCGCCCCTCGCCGACGGCGACCAGCACCTCGACGGTCTCCCCGACCAGCTTCCTGTTCTCCGCCCAGGTGATCTCCTCGACGCAGGCGATCAACCGCTCGTACCGCTCCTGCACGACCTGCTTGGGCAGCTGGTCGTCCATGGTCGCGGCCGGGGTGCCGGGGCGCTTGGAGTACTGGAACGTGAAAGCCGAGGAGAACCGCGCCTCGCGGACCACGTCGAGCGTGCGCGCGAAGTCGGCCTCGGTCTCGCCGGGGAAGCCGACGATGATGTCGGTGGTGATCGCCGCGTCCGGCATCGCCGCCCGGACCTTCTCGATGATCCCCAGGTAGCGCTCCGACCGGTACGAGCGGCGCATGGCCCGCAGCACGTCGTCGGAGCCGGACTGCAACGGCATGTGCAGCGAGTGGCAGACGTTCGGAGTCTCGGCCATCGCGGCGATCACGTCGTCGGTGAAGTCCTTCGGGTGCGGGCTGGTGAACCTGACCCGCTCCAGCCCGTCGATGTCGCCGCAGGCGCGCAGCAGCTTGCCGAAGGCGTACCGGTCGCCGAACTCGACGCCGTAGGAGTTGACGTTCTGCCCGAGCAGGGTCACCTCCAGCACACCCTCGTCGACCAGCGCGCGCACCTCGGAGAGCACGTCGCCGGGGCGGCGGTCCTTCTCCTTGCCGCGCAGGGAGGGCACGATGCAGAACGTGCAGGTGTTGTTGCAGCCGACGGAGATGGAGACCCACCCGGCGTACGTCGACTCGCGCCGGGTCGGCAGCGTGGAGGGGAAGACCTCCAGCGACTCCAGGATCTCCACCTCGGCGGCGGTGTTGTGCCGGGCCCGGTCCAGCAGCACCGGCAGCGAGCCGATGTTGTGCGTGCCGAAGACCACGTCCACCCAGGGCGCCCTGCGGACGATCTCGCCGCGGTCCTTCTGGGCCAGGCAGCCGCCGACGGCGATCTGCATCCCGGGGTGCTTCGCCTTCACGGGGCGCAGATGACCCAGGTTGCCGTAGAGCCGGTTGTCGGCGTTCTCCCGGACCGCGCAGGTGTTGAACACCACCACGTCGGGCTGCTCGTCGGCCTCGGCGGCACGCACGTAGCCGGCGTCCTCGAGGAGGCCGGAGATGCGCTCGGAGTCGTGCACGTTCATCTGGCAGCCGTACGTGCGCACCTGGTAGGTGCGCGGGCTGCCCGCGGCTGCGGTAGTCATGACCCGGACAGACTATCCGGGTGGAGCAGGTCGGATCGAACGAGGAGGAGCCGTGTGCCGGAGCATCAAGACCCTGCGTGAGCCGTACGTCCCGGTGGTGACCGAGGACGACGTGCGGGCGGCCGCGTTGCAGTACGTCCGGAAGATCTCCGGTTTCCGCACCCCGGCGGCCCACAACGCGGCCGCGTTCAACGCCGCGGTGGACGCCGTGGCCGCCGCGACCGCGACCCTGCTCGACCAGCTCGTGGTCCGCGGCCAGCAGCCGGCGGCCCGGGGCTGAGCCCGGAAGGGGGTGTCGCTCGCCGCCGGTCCACGCGGCGGCGAGCGGCCGGGTTCAGGCGGCGGCGAGCGCCGGGGCGATCGAGTCGGGGGCCCAGCGGGACCGGTGGCACTGCGACCAGCCCCGGCAGCGTGCGTCGGCGACCGTGCAGAGCCGGTGGTGGCTGAGCACCTCCCCGTCGTCGGTGTCGGCCACGTCGAAGTGCACCGGGCGGATCGTGCCGTCCGGGGCGACCAGCAGGTGCCGGCCGGCGTCGAGCGTGTCGTCGCGCATCAGGCAGTTGCGGCCCAGCACCCGGGCCAGCGCCGCGAGGGCGGGCAGCTCGGGCAGGCGCTCGGGCACGCCGTAACAGTCGACCACGGTGCCGTACACCCCGGGCGCCTCCCACACGTCGCAGACCACCGCGTACGCGGGGAGCCGGACCGGGTCGGCGACGGCCAGGGGCATCACCACCCGGCCGAGTGCCTCGGCCAACGCCGGGTAGACCTCCACCGGCGTACCGCCGTCGATTCTCCAGTTCCACAGCTCGGTCATGCCGCCTCCTCGCTGCGCTCGTTCCACCGGCCTCCGGATCGGGCCTCTGTATCGATGGTGGGGTGCATTTGACCTCAGCCGGGGGCAAGTTACCGGTCTGTGACCATTCCGGGCAAAATTTCCCCGGGCGACGTTGCCCTGAGTAGCGGGAAGATGACAGTTTATCGGGTATCGTGCCGCGTTCGCGTCCTGCCGCGCCGAGGCGGCGACGCTCAGCGGAGCCGGATCAGGTGGTCCGAGGCCGGCAGCAGCTCGCCGATCACGGTGCCGCCCGGCACCTCCCCCGCGACCAGCAGGCCGCCGGAGGTCTGCGCGTCGGCCAGCAGCAGCCGCTCGGACTCGTCGGCGGCGCCGAAATCGGTCCACGGGGTGACCCAGTCCAGGTTGCGCCGGGTGCCGCCGCTGACGTACCCGTCCCGCAGCGCCTCCCGCGCGCCCGCCAGGTACGGCACGGCCGCCATGTCGATCGCCACCGTGAGCCGACTGGCGCGGGCCAGCTTCGAGGCGTGCCCGAGCAGGCCGAAGCCGGTCACGTCGGTGCCGCAGCGGATGCCGGCGTCCACCGCCGCCCGGGCCGCGTCCCGGTTCAGCCGGGCCATCGACGCCACCGCCTCGGCGAACCGTTCGCCGGTCTGCTTGTGCCGGGTGTTGAGCACGCCGACGCCGAGCGGCTTGGTCAACGACAGCGGCAGGCCGGCCCGGCCCGCGTCCAGCGTGATCAGCTCCTCCGGCCGGACCACACCGGTGACCGCCAGGCCGTACTTCGGGCCGTCGTCGTCCACGCTGTGCCCGCCGGCCAGGTGGCAGTTCGCCTCCCGGGCCACGTCCAGGCCGCCACGCAGCACCTCGCGCGCCAGCTCCGGCGGGAGCACGCCACGCGGCCAGCAGAGCAGGTTGAGCGCGACCAGCGGGGTGCCGCCCATCGCGTACACGTCGGAGAGCGCGTTGGCCGCGGCGATCCGCCCCCAGTCGTACGCGTCGTCGACCACCGGGGTGAAGAAGTCGGCGGTGCTGACCAGGCCGGTCCGCTCGTCCAGCCGGACCACCGCGGCGTCGTCGCCGTTCTCCAGGCCGACCAGCAGGTCGGTGGAGCCGCCGGTGGCGCCGAGCCCGGCGACCATCGCCTCCAGCTCCCCCGGCGGGATCTTGCAGGCGCAGCCGCCGCCGCGGGCGTAGTCGGTCAGCCGGATCGCATCGGTCATCGCCTCATGATCTCCGTGACAGGGCGCCGCCGCCACTCGGACGCACCGGTCGGTGACGGAATTCGGACGCGCCGGCACGCCGGTGACCGGTGTTACCGCTCCGTGACCATCTGGGTTGCGTTCTGCCACATCAGGCCGCCTACAGTTGCCCAACCGGGGGGTCGACCGACCCCCCGTTCCGGCACTGACGACAGGGACGGTGGACGACGTGACGACGGGCGACCCGCTGATCGTGCTCGACGGGGTCAACAAGTGGTTCGGGCCGCTGCACGTGCTCGACGACGTGTCCCTCTCCGTCGGCCGGGGCGAGGTGGTCGTCGTGATCGGCCCGTCCGGCTCCGGCAAGTCGACGCTGTGCCGCGCCATCAACCGGCTGGAGCCGATCAACGAGGGCACCATCACGTTCGACGGGCAGCCGCTGCCGGCCGAGGGCAAGCCCCTGGCCAAGCTGCGCAGCGAGGTCGGCATGGTGTTCCAGTCGTTCAACCTCTTCGCGCACAAGACCATCCTGGAGAACGTCACGCTCGGGCCGGTCAAGGTGCGCAAGGAGAAGCCGGCCGCCGCCCGCGAGCGCGGGCTGGCCCTGCTCGACCGCGTCGGCATCGCCAACCAGGCGGACAAGTACCCGGCCCAGCTCTCCGGCGGCCAGCAGCAGCGGGCGGCCATCGCCCGCGCGCTGGCCATGCAGCCCAAGGCGATGCTCTTCGACGAGCCGACCAGCGCGCTGGACCCGGAGATGGTCGGCGAGGTGCTCGACGTGATGACGTCGTTGGCCCGCGACGGCATGACCATGGTCGTGGTCACTCATGAGATGGGCTTCGCCCGGCACGCGGCGAACCGGGTGGTCTTCATGGCCGACGGGCAGTTGGTCGAGGACGCCCCGCCGAACGAGTTCTTCGCGAACCCGCGCAGCGAGCGGGCCCGGGACTTCCTCTCCAAGATCCTCACGCACTGAGCGTCCGTAGTGGAGTCGTCCCCGGGCGGCTCCGTCGAAGAAGGAGATGAGTATGCGTTACAAGCGCGTGGCGGCGGTGGCCGCGGCGGCGACTCTGGCGCTCGGCCTGGCTGCCTGCGGTGGCGACGGCGACGAGGGCACCGGCGCCGGCAGCAAGGACTTCGCGGCCGGCAGCACGATGGAGCGGCTGAACAAGGCCCAGAAGATCAAGGTCGGCACCAAGTTCGACCAGCCGGGCTTCGGCCAGAAGGGGCTGTCGGGCAAGCCCGAGGGCTTCGACGTCGAGGTGGCGAAGCTGATCGTCAAGGAACTCGGCATCCCCGAGGACAAGATCGAGTACGTCGAGACCCCGTCGAAGGTCCGCGAGGACGTCATCGTGAACGGCACCGTCGACCTGGTCGCGGCCACCTACACGATCAACGACAAGCGCAAGGAGCGCATCGCCTTCGCCGGGCCGTACTACGAGGCCGGCCAGAACATCATGGTCCGCAAGGACGAGGCCGCGATCACCGGTCCGGACTCGTTCAAGGACGGCACCAAGAAGGTCTGCTCGGTCACCGGCTCCACCCCGGCCGAGGAGATCAAGAAGTACGTCAAGGACGTCGCCACCCAGCTGGTGCTCTTCGACACCTACGACAAGTGCCGCGACGCCCTCAAGGGCAAGCAGGTCGACGCCGTGACCACTGACAACGTCATCCTGCTGGGCTACATCGCCAAGGACGAGGCGTCCTTCAAGATGGCCGGCGACAACTTCACCAAGGAGCCGTACGGCATCGGTGTCAAGAAGGAGGACACCGACTTCCGTGACTTCATCAACGACACCTTGGAGAAGGCCTTCCAGGACGGCAGCTGGAAGAAGGCGTGGGACGACACCGCCGGCAAGTTCGGCGCCACGCTGGGCGACGCGCCGACCGTCAACCGTTACTGATCCGTCCGATCCGGAGGGTGGGGAGGAAACCGACCCGTGAATGTGCTCATCGACAAGTTCGACGTCTTCGCGGGCGGGTTCTGGCTCACCCTCCAGATCTGCGTGCTCGCCGCGATCGGCGCCCTGATCCTGGGCGCCGTCGTGGCGGTGCTGCGCATCTCGCCGGTGCCACCGCTGCGCGCCGTCGGCACCACCTACGTGAACATCTTCCGGAACATGCCGCTGACCGTGGTGCTGTTCTTCGCCGCGTTCGGTCTGCCGGCCCTCGGTTCGAACGCGGACTTCCTGCGGATTCCCGGGCTGGAGGCGATCTTCAGCCGGCTCGGTACGGACCTGCCCTACTTCCGGTTCGGGCTGATCGCGCTGGTGCTCTACACGGCCGCGTTCGTCTGCGAAGCGCTCCGCTCGGGCGTGAACGCGGTGCCCGCCGGCCAGGCCGAGGCCGCCCGCTCGCTGGGCCTGACCTTCGGTCAGAACCTGCGCTACGTGGTGCTGCCGCAGTCCTGGAAGGCGTCGGTGGTACCGCTCGGCTCGGTCATCATCGCGATGATCAAGAACTCGGCCCTGGTCGGCTTCTTCGGCGTCGTAGGTGACCTCTCGCAGACCGCCGACCAGCTCACCTCGGCCGGTGGTTACGCCTTCATCCCGGTGGCGATCGGCATCTCCGTCGGCTACCTGATCATGACGGTGCCGCTCGGCGCCCTGCTGGACCGGATCGAGAAGCGACAGGCGGTGGCCCGATGAGCCGGCAGACCAGCGTCCTCTACGACGTCCCCGGGCCGCGCCAGCGGCGGATCACGCTCATCAGCAGCCTGATCGCGGTCGTGGTGCTGCTGGCCGGGGCGTACCTGCTGATCTACCGGCCGCTGGCGGACAAGGGCCAGCTCTCGATGGAGCTGTGGGGCCCGCTCATCGACCCCTCGAACGAGAACTTCTCCCAGGTCTGGGAGCGGCTCTGGGTCGGCCTCAAGAACACTCTCGTCGCCGCCGCGCTGGCCATCGTCGCGTCGCTCGTCGTCGGCACCCTGATCGCCGTGCTGCGGATCCAGCTCAAGAGCCTGACCCGACGGCGCTTCACCGGCCTGGCCACCCCACTGGCCTACCTCCTGCGCGGGTTGAGCTGGACGCTGTCCGTGATCACCCGGATCTGTGTCGAGGTGTTCCGCGGCCTTCCGGTCGTGCTCACCATCTTCTTCGTGGCACGCGGCTTCCCCGAGTTCGGTGTCTCGTTCGACAACCTCTGGTACCTCGTCATCGGCCTCACCGTCTACAACGCGGTCGTCATCGCCGAGATCCTGCGCTCCGGCATGGAGGGGCTGCCCGGGGGCCAGGCGGAGGCGGCCGCCGCGATCGGACTCTCCCCGTTCCAGACCACCGGGCTGATCCTGCTGCCGCAGGCCTTCCGGATCATGCTGCCGGCGCTGATCAGCCAGCTCGTGGTGGTACTCAAGGACACCTCGCTCGGCTTCATCATCAGCTACGAGGAGACGCTCAACATCGGCAAGCAGATCATCGGCGTGCTGGGCAACCCGATCCAGGTCTACGTGGTGATCGCCGTGCTGTTCATCGCGATCAACTACTCGCTGTCGAAGCTGGCCCAGTACGCCGAGCGTCGCCTCTCCCGCGGGCGCCGGACCACCGGCACCACGCCGCCCACGCCACCGCCCGCCGCGCTCATGTCCCAGGCCGAGGGCGCCGGCGGCCACTGACCGCACGCGCGACGTGGCCGGTCCGGTCCGGCCACGTCGCAGCGCCGGCTCAACAACCAGTGCAGGGCAGGTAGCCCAGTTCTTCCTCCCAGGCGTTGGCGAAGGTTGCCCCCGATGTGTAGGACACCTTCACCCAGGCGAAGTTCCCGCGGGAATCGTTCGGTGCCGGCATCGTGGGGACGTCGAGCGTGATGGTGTGCCCGCCGTCGCCCACTCCGCTCACCGAGCCGGTCTTCCGGACCCAGAACTCCCCGTTGACATACATGTCGGCCTGATAGTCCGCCCGGGACACGTCACAGCGGCCGTTCACGGTGACGGTGCCGCTGCGGCCCTGGGTCGACGTCGACCAGGACGAGCCCAGCGTCTGGCAGAAGGGCGGATCGGCCGCCGACGCGCCGCTCGCGGCCGGTCCCGACCGAGACGCCCCCGCGCGTGTGGTCGTCCCCGAGTCGCCCCGAGTGCCGGCGCCGGCCAGCACCGTCGTCGCGGCCGACGTGGCACCGCCAACCCCGGCCGGAGCGCTCGACGCGGTGGCGGCCGAACCCCACGACAGCGGCCAGCAGACGTTCTTGCTGCCGCTGTCACCGGGGAGTTCGGGAACCTCGACCTTGCTGTCCGCCACGACGCAGGCGCTGTCGGCGCTGCCGAGCGGTGCGGCGGGAATGGTGAAGCTCACCGCATAGGTCTGGTCGTTGGTGAGCGCGGAATCGTGGAAGAGTTCGGCTCCGCCGGGACGCTTGTACGCGTAGACCGAGTAGGTTCGCGCGCCGGCCGAGCCGGTGCACGACATGGAGACGTCGACGTTCCACCACCCGCCCGAGCTGTCGCTGTCGTAGGTGTGGGCGACCACCGGGGTGGAACAGTTCCACGACGGCGCGGCGGCGGCCGAGGAGCCCGGCAGGGCGACTCCCGCCGCTGCGGTGACCGCCGCGAAGAGCATCGAAGCGCAGGTACGTATCCGCATCTTTCCTCCGGTTCTCCGAGGCGTCGCACGTCGCCTCGAGACGTCGGTTCCGTACTCGAGGCAACGTACGTCGATCGGTGATCCGGCGGGCACCCGCTCACGGTGAAGGTGCGCTCACGGGCAGAAAGCGTACGATACGGCCCACTTCATATAGCTGTCGGACGATATCCCCAGCCAGCGGCGACGGACGCCGGACCGTCGCGGTCCGCCGCCCGACCCGTCAAATGACGACTACCGCGTTTCGCGTCATCTGACGATCACCCCGCGGAACGTGGTCAGCGGGCGATCTCGGTGACCCGGGACTCGCGCACCACCGTCACCCGGATCTGACCCGGGTAGGTCAGCTCCTCCTCGATCTGCTTGGCCACGTCCCGGGCCAGCACCGCCGCGCCGATGTCGTCCACGTCGTCCGGCTTGACCATCACCCGGATCTCCCGGCCCGCCTGCATGGCGAAGACCTTCTCCACCCCGAGCTTGCCGGCCGCGATCTCCTCGATCCGCTCCAGCCGCTTGACGTACGCCTCCAGGCTCTCCCGCCGCGCCCCGGGCCGCCCGCCCGAGCAGGCGTCGGAGGCCTGGGTGAGGACCGCCTCGATGGTCTGCGGCGGCACCTCGTTGTGGTGCGCCTCGATGGCGTGCACCACGTCCTCGGTCTCGCCGTACTTGCGGGCCAGGTCCGCGCCGATGATGGCGTGGCTGCCCTCCACCTCGTGGGTGAGCGCCTTGCCGATGTCGTGCAGGAACGCGCAGCGCTTGATCGTCGGGACGTCCAGCCGCAGCTCGGCGGCCATGATGCCGGCGATGTGCGCGGTCTCGACCAGGTGCTTGAGCACGTTCTGCCCGTACGAGGTCCGGTAGCGCAACCGGCCCAGCAGGGTGACCAGCTCCGGGTGGATCTCGGTGATCCCGACCTCGACCAGCGCGTCCTCGGCGGCCCGGTGGCACAGCTCCTCCACCTCCTGCCGGGCCAGGTCGTAGACCTCCTCGATCCGGTGCGGGTGGATGCGCCCGTCCAGCACCAGCTTCTCCAGGGTGAGCCGGCCGACCTCCCGACGGACCGGGTCGAAGCAGGAGAGCAGCACCGCCTCGGGCGTGTCGTCGATGATCAGGTTGACGCCGGTGACCGACTCGAAGGCCCGGATGTTGCGCCCCTCCCGGCCGATGATGCGCCCCTTCATCTCGTCGCCGGGCAGGTGCAGGACACTGACCACGCTCTCCGCGGTCTGCTCGCTGGCGACCCGCTGGATGGCGTCCACGACGATGTGCCGCGCGCGCTGCTCGGCGGTGCCCCGGGCGTCCGACTCGATCTCCCGGACCAGCAGCGCCGCCTCCCGCTTCGCCTGCCCCTCGATCGACTCGACCAGCTCGGCGCGGGCCGACTCCGCGGTCAGCCCGGCCACCCGCTCCAGCTCGCGGCGACGCTGCTCCTCCACCTCGGTCAGCGCCCGCTCGCGCTCCGCCAGCGCCGCCTCCCGGGCGGCGAGCGCCGCGGTGGCCGCGGTGAGCTGCCGCTCCCGCTCGGCCAGCCGCTCCACCTCCTCGGTGTGCAGCCGCTCCCGCTCGTCCATCCGGGCGGCCCGCCGCTCGACCTCGGCCGCCTGCTCCCGGGTGGTGGCGGCGAGCACCGCCACCTCGCGCTCGCCGCTGCGCCGCGCCGTGGCGCGCAACTGCTCGGCGTCCGCCTCGGCCTGCTTGTGGGCCCGCTCCAGCACGGTGTCGGCCTCGGCCCGGGCGTCGTCGAGCACCCGCCGCGCCTCGGCCCGCGCCGCCTTCGCCTCGGCCTTCGCCGCCGCCGCCTCGGTACGCGCCGCGGCGGCGGCGGACTTCGCCACGTCGATGGTGCTGTTCGCCTCGTCGGCGGCGCTGCGCAGCGCCGCCAGGGACTGCTCCTGCCGGTCCTTCTCCGCGATGAACGCCGGGTCCTCCGGCGCCGGGGCCAGGCTGAGCCGCTGGAGCGTGCGCACGCCGAACAGCACGGCGCCGACCACCACCACGACGAGCAGCAGGACCACCACGAGCAGGACGACGTCGAAGGCGCTCATGCCGTCGCTCCGCACCGGTACGTCGCCCCGCCGCCGACCCGCCGCGCCTCGCCGACCGGCCGTGGTTCACCGGCGCGTGGTCGCTCACCGGCCTGTCGTGGCTCACCGGCCTGTCGTGCGCGGTCGCCCGGCGAGGAACGGCCGGGACCGTGTGGCAGACCGCCGGTGAACCTGTGCCGCCCCGCCATGGCCGCCTCCCCTGAACGTCGGCGCCGCAGGACGCGCGCGAAGGGGCACGCACCTGCGGCTCTGGACGCCCGACCGGAGCGGCTGGCTGTGGGTAGCTTTCCGTCGGCGGTGCCCCTCACGGGAACCGCCGGCGGCCGGTTGCAGTTGTCGGATGCTCCGGACCGGGTCCGGAGCGGCCGTCAAGGGGCCGGTGAAGCTGGCCAAAGTGATGCTGTTCTGTTACGCGATCTATGTTGTGCGCTTAGCCTGCGCTGGTCGGGCAAAGTGAGCCTGTATGGCGAGGCTAGGTCGCGAGGGGCCCTCCGGTCAAGAAGTCATGATCAAACCACCCGGACGGAGAGAAGTTACCCGGTCACACGGCGTCGATCAGATGCCGGACACGCGCGGACAAAACCCGCCCCTCGTCACCTCACCGTGACCTTCCCGTGCTGCTCAACCCGCATCCGGCCGACCGCCTCCCGGACCCACGCCCCACTTCGGTGATCAAGGAGTTGGCGTCTGCGTCGGCGGTCCCGGCCGACGCCAACTCCTTGATCAGAACCGACAGCTCTGGCCGGGACGGTGCAGGCCGGGCCCGGCGGGGGCAGCGCCGAGGTCAGCGGGTGAGCGACCGGGCGGTGGCGACCAGGGTCGCGTTGTCCGGGGCGGGGCTGCCGTCGGGCAGCAGGAGCGTGTCCTCCAGGCCGATCCGGGTGTGCAGACCTCGGCGCACGGCCTCGCCGAACACCGGCCAGGTCGCCGGACCTTCGCCGTGCAGCAGCACCGGCGGACCCCCGCCGGGCAGGGCGGCGAGGATCGCGGCCGCGTCGGCGAGCGCCCTGCCCACCCGTTCGGTCATGCACTCGACCAGGATCCGCCCGGTCGGCGTCGGCCAGCGGCGCCAAGCGTCGACCGCCTCCCGTGTCCAGATCCCGGCCTCGACCATCACGCCGCGCTCGTGCAGGGCGGCCGCGACCTCCGCCGCGCCGGGCTCGTGGGCGTTGACCGAGGCGAAGTCGGGCAGAACCGTCCAGGCCCGGACGGCGGCCACCCGCTCCACCGGGTCGGGAAGGATCCACGCGCCGGTGCTCACCCCGACCGGCAGGCCGGGACGGGCCACGCGGACGGCGCTGACCGCCGCGCCGATCACGGCCGGATCGAGCGACTCGGCACCGGCGTCGTCCCGAGGATGGATGTGCACCGCCGCCACCCCCGCGCTCGCGCAGCGGACGGCGTCGTCCGCCAGCTCGGTTGGGGTGAGCGGCACGGCCGGGTGCTCGTCCCGCCGCCGTCCGCCGTTCAGACACGCCTTCAGCACGACGCACGCTCCCTTCCCCCGAGGGCCGCAGTGCCCTCAGTCGAGTCGGCGGGCGTCGAGGTCGTGCTCGGCGTCGGCCAGCGCGTCGGCGTCGATGTGCTCGGCGAACTCGGCCGCCTCGGCGCTCTGCGCGGCGAGCGCGTCCTTCACCGCCCGGATCGCCACCCCGGCCGGGTAGCCCTTGCGGGCCAGCATCCCGACCAGACGCCGGAACACCGCGTCGGGCTCGCCCCGGGCGGTGCGCAGCTTCCGATCGACCAGGGCACGGGCGGTGTCCGCCTCGGTCTCCTCGTCGATCCCGTCGAGCGCCTCACCGGCCACCTCGCCGTCGACGCCTCGCTGTCGCAGCTCGTTGGCGAGCGCCCGACGGGCCAGCCCTCGCCCGGCGTGCCGACTGCTCACCCAGGCCCTGGCGAAGGCGGCGTCGTCCACGATGCCGACCTCGTCGTAGCGGTCGAGCACCTGCTCGGCGGTCTCCTCGGAGATGCCCTTGCGGGCCAGCGCGCCGGCCAGCTCGGCCCGGGTGCGGGGCCGCACCGCGAGCTGCCGCAGGCAGATCTCTCGGGCCAACTCCGCCTCGTCGCGCGGCGGAGCCGGAGCCTCCCCGGATTCGGGCTCCGCCGCGCGACCACGGCGCCCACGGCGCGGCCGGGGCGTACCGGTGTCGTCACCCGCACGGGGTGGGCTGGCATCCCAGCCCCGCCCCGTGCGGGCGCGTCGTCCTGCCACGGGTCAGCGGATCAGAAGTCGACCGGCGGCAGCTCCGGGCCGCCGGCGGCGTCGCCCGCACCACCGGTGCCGACGCCGAGCTTCTCCAGGATCTTCTTCTCGATCTCGGCCGCCACGTCCGGGTTCTCGCGGAGGAACTCGCGGGCCTTCTCCTTGCCCTGGCCCAGCTGGTCACCGTCGTAGGTGTACCAGGCGCCGGACTTGCGGATGATCGCCTGCTCCACGCCGACGTCGATCAGCGAGCCCTCGCGGGAGATGCCCTTGCCGTACATGATGTCGAACTCGGCCTGCTTGAACGGCGCCGCGACCTTGTTCTTCACGACCTTGACGCGGGTGCGGTTGCCGACCACGTCGGTGCCGTCCTTGAGGCTCTCGATGCGGCGCACGTCGAGCCGGACCGAGGCGTAGAACTTCAGCGCCCGACCACCGGTGGTGGTCTCCGGGCTGCCGAACATCACGCCGATCTTCTCGCGGAGCTGGTTGATGAAGATCGCGGTGGTGCCGGTGTTGTTGAGCACACCGGTAATCTTCCGCAGCGCCTGGCTCATCAGCCGGGCCTGGAGGCCGACGTGGCTGTCGCCCATCTCGCCCTCGATCTCGGCACGCGGCACCAGGGCGGCGACCGAGTCGATCACGATGATGTCGATCGCGCCGGAGCGGACCAGCATGTCGGCGATCTCCAGCGCCTGCTCGCCGGTGTCCGGCTGGGAGACCAGCAGGGCGTCGGTGTCGACGCCGAGGGCGCGTGCGTACTCCGGGTCGAGCGCGTGCTCGGCGTCGATGAACGCGGCGATGCCGCCGGCCCGCTGGGCGTTGGCCACCGCGTGCAGGGCGACCGTGGTCTTACCGCTGGACTCCGGACCGTAGATCTCGACGACCCGGCCGCGGGGCAGACCGCCCACGCCGAGCGCCACGTCGAGCGCGATGGAGCTGGTCGGGATGACCGCCGTCTGCACGACGGGCCGCTCCCCCAGCCGCATCACCGAACCCTTGCCGAACTGCTTGTCGATCTGAGCGAGAGCAAGGTCTAGCGCCTTCTCCCGGTCAGGCCCTGCCGCCATGGTTGCCACCCCTGCCTTCGCCGGCGTCTTTCCTGAGCTTCGCGTCACGCGGGACACGCTAGGCGCTGGGTCCGACAGAAAACCAGCCGACGGGCCGTGAGCTGTGGACGAGCACCCCGCTGTGGACAATAGCCGAACAGGTGTACGACTGGGCAAGCGACACGCGGAACCGGGGAAAAGGCTGCTCAGCGTAGTCGCGCGGGCACCCGGTCGGGATAGGCGGCCACCACGGCGCGCCACACCACGTGCGTTTCCTCACCGGCGGCGAGGGCCTGCTCGACGGTCCGGCCGCCGAGCTGGGACAGCACCTGGTCGCTGGCGAGGCTGGCCGCGTACCCCGGCCCGAACGCCTCCTCCAGCCGCGCCCAGAAGTCGGTCAGCCGCACCTGTTCAGTCCTCCTCGTCGAGTGTGTCGTCCCCGCCGGTGCCCCGCAGCGCCAGCGCCGCCAGCGGCACCACCGCGATGGCTGCCAGCACGGTGAGCGTCGGGTACCCCACCGCCTGCATGACGAACCCGCTGACCGCCGCCGCGCCCGCCCCGGCCAGCCCCATGAGCAGGTCGGACAGACCCTGCACACCGGGCCGGTCGGCGGTCGGCACCGACTCCGACAGCAGCGTCGAGCCCGCCACCATGGTGCCCGACCAGCCCAGCCCGAGCAGCGCCAGCCCCACCGCGAGCGGCGGCGTGTGGTGCCCGGCGGTGCCGGCGACCGCGCACGCCGCCAGCAGCAGCGCGACCCCGCCGAGGATCACCGGCCGCCGACCCAGCCGGTCGGTGAGCCAGCCCGTCACCGGCGAGAGCGCGTACATCCCGGCGATGTGCAGGCTGAGCACGATGCCGACCACCGACAGCACGTCCGCGTCGGAGTGCCACTCACCGAGGTGCACCGGGGTCATCGACATCACCGCGACCATCACCAGGTGCCCCACCGCGACCGCGGCGATGCCGAGGCGGGCGGCCGGCCGTCGGCGTACCGTGCGCCACGCGGCGACCATGCCACCGCGACGGGCGACCGGCGGGGCGACGCCGACCTCGGGCGCCGCCAGCCGGCGCGCGGTGAGCAGCGGGTCCGGCCGGAGCAGGACCAGGAGTACGGCGGCGGCCAGCGTGAACGCGACGGCACTGAAGGCGAACGGGCCGGCCAGCGTCGGCAGCCCCCAGCCCTGGGTGGTGTCGTCGGCGAGCGCGGCGAAGTTCGGCGCGGCCACCGAGCCGATGGTGGTGGCCCAGACGACCAGCGAGAGCTGGCGACCCCGGCGCTGCGGCTCGGCCAGGTCGACCGCCGTGTAGCGGGCCTGGAGGTTGGCCGCCGTGCCGCCGCCGAACAGCAGCATGCCGACGAAGAGCAGCGGCACCACCCGGGTCGCGGTCGCGACCACCACCAGCACACCACCGACCGCGCCGACCAGGTACGCGGCGACCAGGCCGGGCCGGCGTCCACGGGCGGTCATGAGCCGGGTGACCGGTACGGCGAGCAGCGCGGCCCCGACCACCCCGGCGCTCTGCGCCACCCCGGCCAGGGCGGTGCCGGCGACCCGGGCGGCGAGCAGCGCGCCGACCGAGATGCCGATGGCGACGCCGGTGCCGCCGATGATCTGGGTGAGGAAGAGCAGGCGGAGGGTACGTCGCTGAATGCCGGCGACGTCGGGCCGGGGTGGGGCCGGCGCGGTCAGGTCGGTGGACATGCGCGCTCCTGGTGAGGACGGATGCCCCATCCTCTCCCGCCGGTCCGTTCGACCGGCAACCCGGTTTCGCTACAGGCCGAGACCCCGGCCGATGATCTCCTTCATGATCTCGGTGGTGCCGCCGTAGATCGTCTGCACCCGGCTGTCCAGCCAGGCCTTCGCCACCGGGTACTCCAGCATGAAGCCGTAGCCGCCGTGCAGCTGCACGCACCGGTCGGCGACCTTCGTCTGCAACTCGGTGGTCCACCACTTGGCCTTGGCCGCGTCGGTCACCGAGAGCCGGCCCGCGTTGAACTCGGCGACGCAGTGGTTCACGAAGGTGCGCGCGATGGTGATCTCGGTGTCCAGCTCGGCCAGGAGGAACCGGTTGTGCTGGAACCGGCCGATCGGGCGACCGAACGCCTCCCGGGACCGGGCGTGTTCCAGCGTGAGCGCGAGCAGCTTCTCGCAGGCGGCCACCGCGGCGACGGCGATGCTCAGCCGCTCCCGGGGCAGGTTGGCCATCAGGTGGTAGAAGCCGTGGTTCTCGGTGCCGATCAGGTTCTCCGCCGGCACCCGGCACTCGTCGAAGAACAACTCGGCGGTGTCGTTGGCCTTCAGGCCGACCTTGGCCAGCCGCCGGCCCCGACCGAAGCCCGGCGTGCCGCTCTCCACCACGACCAGGCTGACCCCGTGCGCGCCCTGCTCCGGCGCGGTCTTCACCACCACGACCACCAGGTCGGCCAGCTCGCCGTTGGTGATGAACGTCTTCTGCCCGTTGAGGACCAGGCTGTCGCCGTCGCGCACGGCGGTGGTGCGGATGCCGGCCAGGTCGCTGCCCGCGCCCGGCTCACTCATCGCGATCGCGGTGACCAGGTCGCCGGAGCAGAAGCCGGGCAGCCAGCGCTTGCGCTGGTCGTCGGTGGTCAGCTCGGTCAGGTACGGCGCCACCACGTCGTTGTGCAGCCCGAAGCCCAGACCGGTGCAGCCGGCCGAGATGATCTCCTCGTCGAGCACCGCGTGGAAGCGGAAGTCGCGCTGACCGCCGCCACCGTGCTCGGGGTCGACGTCGAGCCCGAGCAGCCCGGCCGCGCCGGCGGCCCGCCACACCTCCCGGTCGACGATCCCGTCGGCCTCCCACCGCTCGTGGTGCGGCACGGCCTCCCGGGCGAGGAACCGCCGGCACAGGTCCCGGAACTCTTCGTGGACGGGCTCGTAGAGATGCTGCTCCATGGCGGCCAGTCTGGCACCGCTCACCCGCCCTGGACAGAGGCGAGCCGCGCTCGCAGCCGGCGTTCCCGGTGCCTCGTGCGGGCGGCCACGGCCAGCACCGCGACCAGCACCACCCCGAACCCGATCGCGGTGGCCTCCCGGCCGACGTGCACGGCGAACCCGATCAGGACGCCGAGCGTGACGGCGCCCGCCACGGCCCCGAGCAGGGCTCCCCGGCGTACCCCGGGAAGGTTGTCCCGCACCGCGGCGAGATCCGCCCCGTCGGCGGGCGGCTCGCCGCGACGCAACGCGGTCTCGGTGCGGAGCCAGGCGGAGGTCCGGTCCTCCTCGGCGGCGGTGCGTGGGGGTCGCCCCCACCGGTTCAGCACGAAGAGGAACACGAAGCCCCAGATCACCCCGGACAGGCCGGCCCGGACGACCGCGACCGGCAGGGAGCCGTGCCACTCCTCCCAGATCCGCACCGGCAGCCAGGCGAGGGTGGCGACCGTCATGGCGAGCACGTACGGGCCGGGTGCGCCGAGCCGTACCGGGGTGGTGCGACGGGTCGAGGCGGCCATGCACGGGCGGTACCCCCGCGCGCCGGCCGGCAATCCCCTGTGGAGGGTGGCCGGCGGCCGTACCGCCCGTCAGGATGTCGGGATGAGCACACTGACCGGGAAGCAGGTCGCCGACGCGGGGCTGGACGGGTGGACCTTCCTGCTCGGCGCGCTGCACACCCGCATCCGTACCCCGGACTTCGCCGCCGGCCTGGCGCTGGTGGCCGCCGTCGGCGCGGAGGCCGAGCGGGTCGACCACCATCCCGACCTGGACCTGCGCTACACCCACGTCGACGTGCGGCTGTGGTCGCACGACGCGGGCGGGGTGACGGGCCGTGACCTGCGGCTGGCCCGGACGATCTCGGCGCTCGCCGCGGACGCCGGCCTGTCCCTGTCTCACGCCGGGCTGTCCCGGCTGGAGCTCGCGCTGGACAGCCCGGAGCACGCCGCGGTGCTGCCGTTCTGGCAGGCGGTCCTGGCCGCGGAGCGCCCGGACGGTCCGGGTGCCGCCGACGACGAGGTGCGCGACCCGGCCGGCGCGCTGCCCACCGTCTGGTTCCAGTCCTCCGGGCGCGACGAGCCCCGGCAGCGCTGGCACCCGGACGTCTGGGTCGACCCGGCCGAGGTCCGGCCGCGGATGGAGGCCGCGCTGGCGGCCGGCGGCACGCTGGTCAGCGACGCGGAGGCCCCGCACTTCTGGGTGCTGGCCGACCCGGACGGCAACCGGGTCTGTCTCTGCACCTGGCAGGGACGCGACTGAGAAACCGGGGCGACGGCCGGGCGAGGCGACGCTAGCGTGCCGGTGTGGACGCACGCGCGCTGATCGAGGAGTTCAACGCCGCCTGGTCACGGGGTGACCTGGCGGCCATGTCCGGCTGCCTGGCCGAGGACGTGAGCTACTGCCCGAACGCCTGGGACGGGCCGGCCGGCACGGTACGCGGGCGGGCCGCCGTCGTCGCCGTCCTCGCCGGGCAGTCGGGTTCGGGCGAGGGTCCGGCGCTCGGCGCGGTCTGGGCCACCGACGACCGTGCGGTCTGCGAGTGGGCGTGGCCTCCGGCCGAGGACGGCACGGTGCTGCGTGGGCTGGACGTCTACCGGGTCCGCGACGGGCGGATCGTCGCCAAGGACGTGTTCGGCAAGATCACTTCTTGAGCGCCCCGGCGGCCACCCTCAGGTCGGCGACCAGCCCCTCGTACGCGACGTCCTGGTTGTCGGCGCGCAGCACGGCGGAGGGGTGGATGGTCGCCAGCAGCCGGGTCGCCGGCGCGTCGGCGACCGCGCCGGTCCGGTCCACCGGCACCCGGGCGAAGTCCTCCGGGTGCTGCGCGGCCGCCGGCCACGGCAGCAGTTCGCCGCGTTGCCGGGTCACCCGGAACGTGGGGCCGAGCAGCGCCTTGGCGGCGGTGGCGCCGAGCACCACCACGACGTCCGGGTGCAGCCGGGCGAACTCGGCGACCAGCCAGGGCCGGCAGGCGGTGATGTGCACCCGGTCCGGCGTCTGGTGGATGCGTCGCGTGCCGCGCCGCTCGAAGCGGAAGTGCTTCACCGCGTTGGTCAGGTAGATCTGGCCGGGGTCGAGGCCGGCGTCGTCGACGGCCCGGCGCAGCAGGCGGCCGGCGGGGCCGACGAACGGCAGTCCCTTCTGGTCCTCGACGTCGCCGGGCTGCTCGCCGACGAAGACCACCCGGGCGTGCTCGTCACCGCGCCCGAAGACGGTCTGCGACGCGTCCCGGTACAGCTCGCAGCCCCGGCAGCCGGCCGCCGCGGCGCGCAGCTCGTCGATGGTGTCCGCCCGTGGCGGGATGAACTCCTGCGCTCCGGGCGCGCTGTCGGTCTCGGCCATGCCGACCGTTCTACCCCGTCCGCCGCGCCCCACGCGACCGCCCTGCCGCGAGGACGTCGAGCGGGGCCCCGCCGGTCAGGTGGTGAAGGTGAGGCCGGGACGCAACGCGCCGACGAGCGCGTCGGCCAGCACGGAGAGCTCACCCTCGTCGAGGGAGCTGACGGTGACGCGGACGGCGGGGGCGGCGGCGATCCGGTAGGGGCTGCCGGGGGCGACCGACCAGCCGGCGTCGCGCAGGGCGGTGACCGCGACCGTCTCGTCGGGCACCGGCACCCAGACGTTGATCCCGGTGCGTCCGTGCGCGGCCAGCCCACGCGCGGCGAGTGCGGCCACCAGCCCGTCGCGCCGCCGGTCGTAGCTGTCCGCCGCGCGCCGCACCAGGTCGGCGGTGGCCGGGTCGCGCCAGAGCGACAGGACCAGGCGTTGCAGCACGGTGGAGACCCAACCGGCGCCGACCCGCGCCCGGCCGGCCACCCGGGCGACGGTGGCCTCGTCCCCGGCCAGCACGGCGAGCCGCAGGTCGGGCCCGTAGGGCTTGCTCACCGACCGGACGAAGGCCCACGTCGCTGTCGCCCCGGCGAGCGGGTGCAGGGGTACGCGGGCCAGCTCGGCGGCGTGGTCGTCCTCGATCAGCAGCAGGTCGGCCCGGCCGGCGAGCAGCGTCCGCAGGGCCGCCGCCCGGTCGGCGGAGACGGCCGCCCCGGTCGGGTTCTGGGCCCGGCTGGTGACGACCAGCGCGCGCACCCCGGCGGCCAGCGCGGCCCGCACCCCGGGCTCGGTCGGGCCCTCGTCGTCCACCGGCACCCCGACGGTACGCAGCCCGAGCGCGGCGACCAGGTCGAGCAGGTTGGCCCAGCCCGGGTCCTCCACCGCCACCGCGTCGCCGGGGCGCAGGTGCGCGGCGAGCAGCCGTTCGATGCCGTCCAGCGCGCCCCCGGTGACGGTCAGGTCGGCGGCCGGCACCCCGTCGGCCGCGAACCGGTCCCGGGCGACGGCGGCCAGCTCGGGCAGGACGGCGGCGTCCGCGTATCCGGTCGGGGTCCCGGCCTCGGCGGCGAGCGCGGCCAGGTGCGGCCCGAGCGGAGGCAGCAGCCGGGGGTCGGGGTGCCCGGCGGAGAGGTTCCGGGTGCCGGGGCGCGGAGGCGGCGCCAGCGCGGCGCGGCGGGTGGCCACCGGCGGGCGGGGCCGGACCCTCGTGCCGTGCCGGCCGGCGGTGACGACCAGGCCGCGCTGCCGCAGGTCCTGGTAGGCCTTCGCGACCGTGGCCGGGCTGACGCCCAGCTCGCCGGCGAGCGCCCGGACCGCCGGCAGGGCGTCGCCCGGGGCGAGCGCGCCGGCGCGGATGCCGGATTCCACGCTCGCCGAAATGGCCGCCGACGTGGAACCACTGATCTGATAATGTGCTGCCACAGTTTGAGCATTGTACTAGAACAAAGGTGGGATGCCGCATGTACCCCCCGACCGCACGCACCACCGCCACCCGCACGCGGGACCGGATGCGCTACGACCGGGCCACCGCCCACGCGCTGCTGGACGAGGCGTACCACTGCGCGCTGGCGTTCACCGTGGACGGTGAGCCGCGGGTCCTGCCGACCCTGCACGTCCGCGTCGACGACACCCTCTACCTGCACGGCTCCACCGGCAGCCGGCCGCTGCTCGCCGCCCGGGGCGACGCCGGGCTGCCGGTCTGCGTCGCGGTCACCCACCTCGACGGGCTGGTCTACGCCCGCTCCCAGTTCCACCACAGCGCCAACTACCGGTCGGTGGTCGTGCACGGCACCGCCCGGCTGGTCGACGACGCCGCCGAGAAGGCCGCCGTGCTGACCGCGCTGGTGGAGAAGGTGGCGACCGGCCGGTCCGCCGAGAGCCGGCCGCCGAGCCGGCGCGAACTGGCCGAGACGGCGGTGCTCGCGCTGCCGCTGCGCGAGGTGTCGGTACGCACCCGCACCGGCGGGGTCAACGACGAGCCGGCGGACGAGAGCCTGCCGTACTGGGCCGGCGTGCTGCCGCTGCGCCTCACGCCCGGGCGGCCCGAGCCGGCCCCGGGCGTCACCGCGCCGGTGCCGGCGTACCTGCGACCGGCGGGGTCGCCGTGGCGGGACCCGGTGGCGCTGCGCGGGGAGCACGTGGTGCTGGAGCCGCTGGACCTCTCCCACGCCGAGGAGCTGCACGCCGCCACCGAGGATCCCGAGGTGTGGCGGCACCTCGGCGGTCCGCAGCCGGCCGACGTCGCCGAGATGCGCCGGGTGGTGACCGCCTACCTGGACGCCCAGCAGCGCGGCGAGCAGGTGTGCTGGGTGCAGCGGTGCGCCACGACGGGCGCCGTGGTCGGCACCACCTCCTGGTACGAGATCGACCCGGCCCGCCGGTCGCTGGCGATCGGCTACACCTGGCTGGGCCGGCCCTGGTGGCGGACCGGCGTCAACACCGAGGCGAAGCTGCTGCTGCTCACCCGGGCGTTCGAGGAGCTGGACGCGGTCCGCGTGGTCTGGCACACCGACATCCGCAACGAGCGCTCGCAGCGCGCCATCGAAAGGCTCGGCGCGACCCGCGAGGGCGTGCTCCGGCAGCACAAGCAGCGGCCCGACGGATCCTGGCGGGACACCGTGCAGTACTCGATGCTCGCGCAGGAGTGGCCGAACGCACAGCTCAGGCTGCGGGAACGGCTTCGCCCGGCGGTGCCGGCCGGGTCATGATGTCCGGCGTGCTGGGGATCACCGACATCGGGACGTACGTGCTGGGCACCGTGGCGATCGTGCTGCTGCCCGGCCCGAACTCGCTCTTCGTGCTCGCCACCGCCGCCCGCCGGGGCGTGGCCACCGGCTACCGGGCCGCGGCCGGGGTCTTCGTCGGCGACGCCGCGCTGATGGTCCTCTCCGCCGCCGGGGTGGCCTCGCTGCTCCGGGCGTACCCGCCGCTGTTCCTCGTGATCAAGTACGCCGGCGCGGCGTACCTCGGGTGGTTGGGGCTGGCCATGCTGCGCGGCGCGTGGCGGCGCTGGCGCGACCGCAACGACCCGGCCACGCCGCGCCTGATCGACGAGGTCGAGCCGGCGGCGGAGCGCGACCCGTTCCGGCGGGCGCTGACGATCAGCCTGCTCAACCCGAAGGCGATCCTCTTCTTCGTGTCGTTCTTCATCCAGTTCGTCGACCCCGGCTACGCCTGGCCGGCGCTGTCGTTCCTGCTGCTCGGGTTGATCGCGCAGGTGACCAGCGTGCTGTACCTGACCGCGTTGATCTTCACCGGCACGTTCCTGGCCGCCCAGTTCCAGCGGCGTCGGCGACTCGCCGCGACCGGCACCACCGCCGTGGCGATGCTGTTCCTCGGGTTCAGCCTCAAGCTCGCCGCGGGTTGAAAGGAAGGGCCCCCTCTTAACGCGATCGGTAGAGGAAGGGCCCCTTCTTAACACCCGCGCGCGGGGCGGGCACGGCGCTCAGGTGCCGTCGCCGCCGCTCCCGCCGCCACCGACGCCGGCGCCGCCGGCGGTGCCGCCCAGGCCGTAGCCGGGGGCGACGGGCTGGTCGGGGTGGCGGCTGACGTGCGCCGACTCGCGGATCGTGGCCGACCAGTCGGCGTGCGAGGCGGCCGCCGCGTGCCGGTCGATGGCGTGCCGCAGCCAGCCGTCCACGGTCGCCACCCAGTCCCGCTGGTCGGCGCCGGCGTGCCAGACCCGGAACCGGCTGATGCTCTGGTGGGTCACGCCGGCCAGAGAGAGCCGCCGGTCCAGCCAGAACAGCACCTCCATGCCGACCGAGGTGGTCACCATGATCACTTCGAGTTCGGTCATCGGGCCGGCGTAGAGCGGAGCGGCCCAGAAACCCAGCCGCTGCTGGAACGGCAACGTCTGCTCCAGCCCGGGCAGCCGGCCCTGCTGGAACCCGGCCTGGCGCATCACGAAGCCGAGCGTGTCCAGCGCGGCGAGCAGGTGCTGCTGGGTGGGCAGCGGATGGATCAGCACCGGCACCATCTCGCCCTGGTCCAGGTCCGGGTCGACGGACACCTCGGTGCGCAGCCCGGTGCGCAGACTCAGCAGCGGCACCCCGCCGAACATGGTGACCGGCGTCTCCCACGGCAGCGGCACCGCGAAGTCGACCGCCCGCCGCCGCCCGGCCGGCACCACGAACCGCCCGGCGATCGGCCACCGGTGGTACTGCACGAGCCGGCGCGGCGACCCCGGGTCCTCGGGCTCGACCTGGGTGACCAGCCCCAACCGGATGTGCCGGACCGGGACGTCCGCGCCGTCGGCGCGCAGGATCACCCGCCCCGGCAGGCGCAGGCCCGGCCGGGTGCTCGGGTTCGGCAGCGTGGTGCTGACCGACAGCCCGGTCCAGGCCGACCCCCGCGACACCCCGGTCAGCCGCATGCGGTGGCATTCCCGCCACCCGCGCGGGCATGCGCGGTGGCGGTGTCCGGGTGCTCCGGACACCGCCACCGCGTCAGGAGGCGGTCAGCGCATCCGCCGGCCCCGCGGCACCGGGTCGGTCTCGTCGTCGAACTCGCCGATGACCTCCTCCAGCAGGTCCTCCAGCGCGACGAAGCCGATCGGCCGGGTCGGCCCGCCGCCGTTGCGCACCAGCGCGAGCTGGGCCTGCCGGCCGCGCATCGCGGCCACCGCCTCGGTCACCGACGCCTCGGCGGGCAGCGTGAACGCGTTCGTCATCAGCTCCTCGGCGGTCGCCGGGCGCCCGGTGGTGACCGCGCGCACCGCCTCCCGCACGTGGACCAGGCCGCACACCTCGCCACCGGCGTCGACCACGGCCAGGCGGGACCGGCCGCTGTCCCGGGAGACGTGCTCGATCCGCTCGGCGGTGTCGTCCCGGCGGACCGTGACGATCCGGTCGAACGGTTCCATCACCTGGGCCACGGTGGTGCCCTGCAACTCCAGCATGCTGGTCAGCAGCTGGTGCTGCTCGGCGCCGAGCAGGCCGTGCTCCCGGGACTGCTCGAGCAGGATGCGCAGCTCGTCCGGGCCGTGCACCTGGGCGAGCTGGTCCTGTTGCTGCACGCCGACCAGTCGCAGCATCGCGTTGGCCAGCCCGTTGAGCAGGGAGAGGACCGGGCGGGCGATCCGGGCGAAGGCCCGGAACGGCAGCGCCAGCAGCATCGCCGAGCGCTCCGCGTCGGTGATCGCCCAGGACTTCGGGGCCATCTCGCCGACCACCAGGTGCAGGAACGTGACCAGCCCCAGCGCGAACACCAGGGCCACCACGTGGCTGGCCGCGTCCGGCAGGCCGACCGCGTGCAGCAGCGGACTGAGCAGGTGCTCGATGGCCGGCTCGGCCAACGCGCCGAGGCCCAGCGTGCACAGCGTGATGCCGAGCTGGGCGCCGGCCAGCATCAGGCTCAGCTCGCGGACGCCGTCCAGCGCCGCGCGGGCCGCCCGGCCACCACCGGCCGCCGACTGTTCCAGCCGGTACCGCTTGGAGGCGACCAGCGCGAACTCGGCCGCCACGAAGAACCCGTTGAGTGCCAGCAGCACTCCGGAGAAGATGAGCGCGAAACCGGGGGTCATGCCGCTCCCTCCCCGGGCACGTCGGCGGTCGGGCGCAGCCGCACCGCGTCGGCCACGTGCCGGTCCACGGCCAGCACCTCGACCAGCACCCGGGGCCCGGACGCCGACTCGTCGCCGTCGACCACCTGCGCGATCTCCAACCGGTCACCGACCTCGGGCACCCGGCCCAGCTCCCGCATGACCAGCCCGGAGAGCGTGTCGTACTCCGGCGCCTCGGGCAGCTCGATGCCGGTGCTGTCGGCGACCTCGTCGATCCGCCAGCGCGCCGGCACCACCCACGAGCCGTCCTCCTGCCGCGCCGGAGCGCGCTCCGGCGGGTCGTCCTCGTCCCGGATCGGGCCGACCAGCTCCTCCGCCAGGTCCTCCAGCGTGATCACGCCGGCGAAGCCGCCGTACTCGTCGACCACGCAGGCGAGCTGTCGGTGCCCGGACCGGAGCCGGTCCAGCACCGTCGGCAGGGGCAGCGTCTCGGGCACCAACAACGGGGGTACGGCCACCGCGTCGACCCGGGTGGTCGCGCGCTCGGCCGGGGGCACCCCCAGCACGTCGGCGATGCCGACGATGCCGACCAGGTCGTCGACGCCCTCGGCGCCGCGCACCGGGAACCGGGAGTGGCCGGTGTCGAGCATCTCCACGATCCGGCTGACCGGCTCGTCGGCGCGGACGGTGTGCACGTCCACCCGGGGCACCATGGCCTCACCCGCGGTCAGCTCCCGGAAGTCGAGGCCCCGGTCGAGCAGGTCGGACATGGTCGCATCGAGGTGCCCCTCCTCCCGGGACTCGGCGATGATCTGTTCCAGGTCCTCCGGGGTCGCGCCGCTGGGCAGCTCCTCGATCGGCTCGATGCCGACCCGCCGGAGCAGCCGTACGGCGGCCCGGTCGAAGAGCGTGATCAGCGGCCCGGCGATCCGCAGGTACATCAGGGTGGAGCGGGACAGCGCCCGGGCCAGCGGCTCGGCCCGGGCGATGGCCAGGTTCTTCGGGGCCAGCTCGCCCAGGACCATCTGCACCACGGTGGCGATGACCAGGGCGAGCACCACCGACAGCGGCAGCGCCACGGCGCTGGACACGCCGGTGAGGCCGAGCAGCTCGGCCAGCCCGGCGCCCAGGAACGGCTCGGCGACGTAACCGACCAGCAGGGCGGTCACGGTGATGCCGAGCTGGGCGCCGGAGAGCATGAAGGAGAGCCGCCCGGTGACCTCCAGGGCCCGGGCCGCGGCACGGTCGCCACCGTCGGCGAGCTGCTTGAGCTTGCCCCGGTCCACGGCGACGTAACCGAACTCCTGGGCCACGAAGTAACCGGTGGCGGCGGTGAGCACGATGATGAGAAGGAGGCCGACGAGGATCAGCACGGGAGGTTCAGGGCTCCCGGGGTCGTCGGGTCGGGAAGATGCCGGGTACGACCCGGCCGGCTACTGCTGCCCTCCGGGGCAGGAGAGTCGATCATGCCGCCATTTTATCGGTGCTCGCTGGACGCCCGCTGAAGGTGCCGAAAAGCCTCCCCCACGTCTGGTTCCTCACCGTTCGGCCAGTTCGTCGACGTCCAGCAGCGTCCGGTCGACCCGCCCGGACCGGTAGGCGGCCCGGCCGATCATCTGCGCGGCGACCGGCGCGGTGGAGAGCTGGAAGATCGCCACCAGCACCAGCATGCCCAGGTCCGACGGCGTACGCAGGCGCAGCGCCAGGCCGGCCAGGAGCAGCAGCACACCGAGCACCTGCGGCTTGGTGGCCGCGTGCATCCGGTCCAGCGTGTCCGGGAAGCGCACCAGCCCGATCCCGGCGACCAGGCTGAGCAGCGCCCCGGCCAGCAGCAGGATCCCCCCGGCCCAGTCCGCGACCCCGCTCGCGCTCACGATTCGGCCCGGACGGCGAAGCGGACCAGCGACACCGACCCGACGAACCCGAGCAGGGAGAGCACCACCAGGATCGGCAGCGTGCTGGCGTGCCGGTTGACCGCCGCCTCCGCCCCCACCGCGCCGAGCATGGCCGCCAGCAGCAGGTCGGCCCCGACGACCCGGTCGAGCAGGGACGGGCCGCGGTAGATCCGGGCCAGGGCGAGCAGCGCGGTGGCCGAGAGCAGCACGGTCAGCGCGACGGCGAGCAGGACGGTCACGGGTGGTTCCTCCGTTCGACGGGTTCGAGGTCGAGCTGCCGTACCTCGGTGGGAGAGCCGACGGCGCGGACGATGCGCCGTTCGACGGAGAGCACGCGCTCGCGGCTGCCGGCCAGGTCCTCGGGGCCGCGGACGTCGAGCACGTGCACGTAGAGCACGCCCCGCGCGCGGTCGATGTCGAGGATCAGGGTGCCCGGCACCAGCGAGATCACCTCGGCGGTGAGCGCCAGGTTGAGATCGGTGCGGACCCGCAGCGGCACCGCGATGATCGCGCCACGCGGGCGGTAGCCGGGGCGTACCGCGACGGCGGCGACGTGCAGGCTGGCGCTGACCAGCTCGGCCACGAACGTGCCGGCCAGCACCAGCAGCGCGCCCGGGCGCAGCCGGCCGCCGAACGTGACCGGCGGCAGCGGGAAGAAGACCAGCACGGCCGTGCCGAGCACCAGGCCGGCGAGCAGGTTGCCCCAGGACACGTCGCCCCAGAGCAGCAGCCAGGCGACGACCAGCCAGCCGAGCGCCAGCGCCTGGTCGCGCCGCCGCCCGCCCCGGCCCACCGCCGGCGCGGGCGGGTCCGGCCGCGGCGTGGCCTGGGGTGCGTCGCCGGTCGGCTCCCCCACGGGGCCCCGACCCGGGGGCAGGTCGTCGGTCACGGCACGTCCCGGGGCAGCACCGCCCGCACGTACGGGGTGCGCTGGCGCAGGTCGGTGGCGGCGTCGGCGGTGACCTGGAACAGCGGCCCGGCCGCCAGGGTGAGCAGCACGCCGATCGCGACCAGCGCGGTGGTGGCCCCGACCATCAGGCCGGGCAGCCGCACGATCGGCGTGTCGGTGGCCAGCCGGGGCGCCCGCCAGAACGCGATGTTCCACACCCGGGACGCGGCGTAGAGGGTGAGCAGGCTGGTCGCCGTCCCGGCCGCGACCAGCACGAAGGGCAGCGGACCGCCGGCCGACACGCCGGCCTGGAGCAGGCCCAGCTTGCCCAGGAAGCCGGAGAACGGCGGGATGCCGGCGAGGTTCATCGCCGGCACGAAGAAGAGCACGGCGAGCAGCGGGGTGATCCGGGCCAGCCCGCCCAGCCGGCGCAGGTCGGTGCTGCCGGCCCGCTCCTCGACCAGGCCGGCGACCAGGAAGAGCGTGGTCTGGATGGTGATGTGGTGCACCACGTAGAAGATCGCCCCGGACAGGCCGGCGACGCTGCTCAGCGCCACCCCGAAGATCATGTAGCCGATGTGGCTGACCAGGGTGAAGGAGAAGAGCCGCTTCATGTCCGACTGGGCGACCGCGCCGAGGATGCCGACCACCATGGTCAGGCCGGCCACCACCATCAGCAGGCCGTCCACCTGGCCGCCCGGGAACAGCAGCGTCTCGGTGCGGATGATGGCGTACACGCCGACCTTGGTGAGCAGGCCGGCGAAGACGGCGGTGACCGGCGCGGGCGCGGTCGGGTAGCTGTCCGGCAGCCAGGCGGAGACCGGGAAGACCGCCGCCTTGATGCCGAACGCGAGCAGCAGCATGAGCTGCAGGGTCAGGCGTACGCCGGAGGGCAGCGCGTCCAACCGGCCGGCGAGCTGCGCCATGTTCAGGGTGCCGGTGGCCGCGTAGACCAGCCCCACGGCGGACAGGAACAGCATCGACGACAGGATGCTGACCACCACGTACGTGGAGCCGGTGCGCAGCCGCGCCTCGGTGCCGCCGAGCGTGATCAGCACGAAGCTCGCGGCGAGCAGGATCTCGAAGCCGACGAAAAGGTTGAACAGGTCGCCGGCCAGGAAGGCGTTCGTCACGCCCGCGGTGAGCACCAGATAGGTGGGGTGGAAGATGCTCACCGGCGCCGTCTCGCTGGTCTCCCCCCGCCCCTGGCCGATCGAGTAGAGCAGCACGCAGAGCGTGACCGCCGAGGAGACCACCAGCATCAGCGCCGCCAACTGGTCGGCCACCAGCACGATGCCGACCGGCGGCGGCCAGCCGCCCACCCGCACCACCACCGGCCCCTGCCGGTACGCCTGCACGAGCAGCACCGCCGCGACCACCAGCACGCTGCTCAGGCACAACACGCTGATCGACCGCTGCAACCGGGGCCGTCCGGCCAGGATCAGGGTGAGCGCGGCGCCGAGCAGCGGCACCACCACCGGCAGCGGCACCAGCCAGCTCATGTGCCGTCCCGGCGCAGTCGGCGGCGGGCGGGCTCCGGGTCGACCTGCTCCGGGTCGTCGTCCGGGCCCTCGCCCCCCAGGTCGGCGGTGGACACCTCGTTGCGCTCGGCGAGCCGGACGATCTGCCGGTCCTCCAGGTCGTCCTGCACCTCGTCGTCGCCGCTGGTGTACCAGCTGCGGTACGCGACCGCCAGCAGGAACGCGGTCAACCCGAACGTGATCACCACGGCGGTCAGCACCATGGCCTGCGGCAGCGCGTCGCTCATGTCACCGGCCGGCGCGCTGCCGACCAGCGGCGCCTCGCCGGACCGCCCGCCCAGCAGGATGAGCAGGTTCACCCCGTTGCCCAGCAGGATCACGCCGAGCAGGATCCGGGTCAGGCTGCGTTCCAGCAGCAGCGTGACGCCGGTGGCCACGAGCACCCCGACCGCCAGCACCAGCACCAACGTCGGCCCGGCCGCCCCCCGCGTCACGGAACCCCCCTTGATCGCGACTGCGGGGCTCGCAACCCCGGCTCACTCCTCGCGCTCACGGAACCTCCCCTGATCGCGACTGCGGGGCTCGCAACCCCGGCTCACTCCTCGCGCTCACGGAACCTCCCCTGATCGCGACTGCGGGGCTCGCAACCCCGGCTCACTCCTCGCGCTCACGGGGTCCCGCCCTCGCGCTGGACGGTCAGGCCGCGACCCGGTTCGCCGGCGGCCTCCACGTGCCGGTCCACCTCGGCACCCAGGCTGCGCAGGATGTCCAGCACCAGCCCGACCACCACCAGGTAGACGCCGATGTCGAAGAAGAGCGACGTGACCAGGTAGAAATGGCCGACCAGGGGCAGCCACAGGTCCACCTTCACGCTCTGCAGCACGTCGCCGGTCAGCGCCAGGCCGACCACCCCGCTGCCGACCGAGACGGCCAACCCGGTGCCGAGCACCATCCCGGCGCCGACCGGCGCGGCCTCGGCCAGCTCGTACCGCCCGCCGGCCAGGTAACGCAGGGCCAGCGCGAGGCCGGCGACGAGCCCGCCGGAGAACCCGCCGCCCGGCGCGTTGTGGCCGGAGAAGAGCAGGAACAGCGAGAAGAGCAGCATGGTGTGGAAGATCAGCCGGGTGACCACCTCGAACACGATCGAGCGCCGCCGCTCGCGCAGCGTCTGCCCGCCGCGCAGCCAGACCGTGCGCCGGTCGCCGGGGCGCAGCCCGGCCGGCTGGGGCCGGCGGGGCCGGGGCCCGGTGCGGGAGCGCTCGAAGATCAGGCTGGCCACCCCGGTCGCGGTCACCACGAGCACCGCCAGTTCCCCCATCGTGTCCCAGGCCCGGATGTCGACCAGGGTCACGTTGACCACGTTGCGGCCGTACCCCTCGGCGACGCTGAGGTCCGGGAAGGCCGCGGAGATCGACGGCGCCCGCCGCGCGCCGGACGCGGCCAGCGCCAGACCGGCCATCACCAGACCGGCGGCGAGCCCGACGCACCGCCGCACCCAGCGGCTGCGGCGCAGCGGCCGGGCCGAGAAACGTTCCGGCAGCCGGCGCAGCACCAGCACGAACACGGCGATGGTGGCGGTCTCCACCAGGAACTGGGTGAGGGCCAGGTCCGGCGCGCCGTAGAGGACGAACATCATCGCGGTGCCGTAGCCGGTCACGCCGACCAGCAGCATCGCGGTGAGCCGGCGGCGCGCGCCCACCGCGAGCACCGCGGCGACCGCGATCACCACGCAGACCACCAACTGGACGGGGTTGTCCCAGGGCGTCAGGTCGACCCGCCAGGGCGCGGTGGCCAGCATCGCCGTGCCCGGCACGAGCACCAGGGCGACCAGCACGGTGCCGAGGTACTGCGGCAGCGAGCCGCGCTGGGTGGCGCCGGTGACCTCGATGGCGAGCAGGTCGAACCGGTGCGTCACCCACTCGTACCCCTGGTTGCCGCCCACCGGCCACCGCAGCCGGGCCAGCACCGGGGCGAGCGGGCCGCGGACCAGGTGCAGCACCACGCCGCCGGCCAGCACCAGGGCGGAGAGGCCGAGCGCCACGGTGGGCCCGTGCCACAGCGCCAGGTGCTCCTCGACCGGGCCGAACAGCTCCGCGTACGGCTCGAACAGGCCGCTCAACCAGCCGGCGGCCGGGCCGGCGACGAGCCCGGCCACGGCGAGCACCGCGGGCGGCACGAGCATCGCGGCCGGTGGCCGCGCCATGGCGGTGTCCGGCACGCCCGGCCGGGTGCCGAACGCGCCCCACAGGAAGCGGATGCTGTAGGCGACGGTCAGCGCGCTGCCGGCCACCAGCACGGCCAGCACCAGCGGGTCTCCGGTGAACGCGGCGAGCACCGCCTCCTTGCCCACGAACCCGAGCAGCGGCGGCAGCCCGGCCATCGAGGCGGCGGCCAGCCCGGCGACCGTGGCCAGCACCGGGGCGGCCCGGCCGACCCCGGACAGGTCCCGCAGGTCCCGGGTGCCGGCCTCGTGGTCGAGGATGCCCACGACGAGGAAGAGGGCCGCCTTGAACAACGCGTGTGCCGCCAGCATCGCCACGCCGGCCAGTGCCGCCTTCGGGGTACCCGCCCCGAACATCACCGCGAGCAGGCCGAGCTGGCTGACCGTCCCGTACGCCAGCAGCAGCTTCAGGTCGGTCTGCCGCAACGCCGCCCACCCGCCGATCACCAGCGTGACCAGCCCGGCGACCACGGTGACCGGCCGCCACGGTCCGGCCGACGCGAGCGCCGGGCCGAGCAGCCCCAGGAGGAAGACGCCGGCCTTCACCATCGCGGCGGCGTGCAGGTACGCGCTCACCGGCGTGGGCGCGGCCATCGCCACCGGCAGCCAGGCGTTGAACGGGAAGATCGCGGACTTGGCCAGCGCGCCGGCGAGGACGAGCAGCACCGCCGTGACCAGGTAGCCGCTGCCGGGCAGCGGCGCGGCGGCCACCACCGACCAGCGGTAGCCCTCGGCGTGGTGGCCGAGCAGCAGGAACCCGACCAGCATGGCCAGCCCGCCGAGCGTGGTGACGGTGAGCGCCTGGGCGGCGGCCCACCGGCTGGCCCGGCGCTCGGTGCTGTGCCCGATCAGCAGGTAGGAGAAGACCGTGGTCAGCTCCCAGAACACGTAGAGCAGCAGCAGGTCGTCGGAGACGACCAGACCGACCATCGCCCCGGCGAAGGCGACCATGACGGCGGCGAACCGGGCCAGCCCGACGGAGCCGGCCTCGAAGTAGCGGGCGGAGTAGACCAGCACCAGCGCGCCGACGCCGCCGACCAGCAGCAGCATCAGCCAGGACAGCGTGGTCACCCGCAGCGCCAGGTCGAGGTCCAGTTGCGCGATCCAGGGGTAGGTCTCGACCACCGCGCCGCCGTCGCGTACCGCCCCGGTGTGGGCCACCGCCCAGCCGGCCGTGGCGGCCGGGGCGAGGGCGAGCAGCAGGCAGGCGCGCGGACCCCAGGTGCGAACCAGCAGCGGGGCGAGCAGCGCCGCCACCAGGTGCAGGATCAGCAGGACGAGCACACGCACTCCCGGTCGAGGCGACAGCGCGCGGGGGCACGCTGCGGGTACGACCGATCAGACGCCACTTCCGCACCCACCCGCGCCGTTTTCCGAAAACCCACCCGCGCGCCCGCCCGCCGTCCCCGGCCCCGCCCTCGGTGACCCGCGCCCACCCCCGAGTGGTGATCAAGGAGTTGGCGTCGTGGACGGCGCGCGACGGCGACGCGGAGTCGTTGATCGATCTCCGTGAGGCGGGAGCGGAGAGGCCGTGGGCCCGGGAGTCAGGGGAGGGGGGCCGGGGTGGGGGTGGGGGTGGGGCGGAGGTCCGCCGAGGCCGCCGGGTGGCCGAGTTGGCGGGCCGCCTTGTCGACGACGCGTTGCGCGGCCGCGAGGGAGCGGACCGGCAGCCGGGCGTCGCGGGTCTCCCGACGCAGGACGAAGTAGTGCACCGCGGCCCGGACCAGGGCCCGGTCGGCGGCGCTGGAGAAGGCGGTGGCGACGACCAGCTCGCGCAGGCGCCGGGCCAGTTCCTCGGCCAGCTCCAGGTCGGAGCCGCGCAGGTTGGCGCGGAGCGCGGCGAGCCGGCTGTCGACCTTGCGGATGAGCACGTCGGTGCCGGGCCTGGAGCCTCGCTCCTCGACGGTCATCCACGCCTCCAGCCACGCCGCGTTGCGAGTGAAGTTACTTTATGTTGCACCCCGCAAGCAAGCAGTTAAGTAAGACTTAACGGATTAACCGCCCATTACTCGCGTGGAATGTGTGCCCGGGACAGAACCGGTCCCACGTCCGGCCGGATGTCACACCGGCGCGGCAGGATGGTGGGCGTGGCGGACGACGTGGCCCCGGCCGACGGGGTGCTGGCGGAATTCGGCGCGGCGACGCGGGAGTGGTTCGCCGCGGCCTTCGCCGCGCCCACGCCCGCCCAGCGGGGTGCCTGGCACTCGGTGGCCGCCGGGCGCAACGCCCTTGTCGTCGCACCCACCGGTTCCGGCAAGACCCTGGCGGCGTTCCTGTGGTCGCTCGACCGGCTGGCCAAGGAACCACCACCCGCCGACCCGAGGCGCCGCTGCCGGGTGCTCTACGTCAGCCCGCTCAAGGCGCTCGCCGTCGACGTGGAGCGCAACCTGCGCGCCCCGCTCACCGGCATCCGCCAGGCCGCCACCCGGCTCGACCTCGTCCCGCCCGACATCACCGTCGGCATGCGCACCGGCGACACCCCGGCCGACGAGCGGCGGGCCTTCGCCCGCACCCCACCGGACATCCTCATCACCACCCCCGAGTCACTGTTCCTGCTGCTCACCTCCGCCGCCCGCGACTCGCTGCGCGGGGTGGACACGGTGATCGTCGACGAGGTGCACGCGGTGGCCGGCACCAAGCGCGGCGCGCACCTGGCGCTCTCCCTGGAGCGCCTCGACGCGCTGCTGGAGCGCCCGGCCCAGCGGATCGGGTTGTCCGCCACGGTCCGCCCGATCGACGTGTGCGCCCGGTTCCTCGGCGGCGCCCGCCCGGTCGACGTGGTGCAGCCGCCGGCCGACAAGACCATCGAGGTCAGTGTCCAGGTTCCGGTGGAGGACATGACCCGCCTCGACGAGCAGGAGCCCCCGGAGGACGAGCTCGGCGGCCTCGGCCCGCGCCGGCCCTCGATCTGGCCGGCCGTGGAGGAGCGCGTGCTCGGGCTGATCCGGGCGCACCGGTCCACCATCGTCTTCACCAACTCCCGGCGCAGCGCCGAGCGGCTCTGTGCCCGCCTCAACGAGCTGGCCGCCGAGGAGCTGGAGGCGTCGACCCCGCCCGGGGGCGGCCGCGTGGCCCGGGGCGGTGAGCCGGTGCGCGTATCCGATCTGTTGCCGACCGGCGACGGCCCGCCGACCGGCGGCGACGGTCCGGCGGACGCGGACGGCGACGGTCCGGCGGACGCGGCAGGCGGCCGGAACGGGGCCGCCGCAGCCGGTGGCCGGGACGCGGCCGACAGGGCCGGCGGCCGGAGCGGGGCCGAGGCGTTCGGCGGGCCGGTCGGGCCGGTGCGCGCGCCGCGGCAGCCGGCGGAGGTGATGGCGCAGTCCGGCGCGGCGGCCGGCGCGCCCCCGGTGATCGCGCGGGCGCACCACGGCAGCGTCTCCCGGGAGGAGCGCAAGCACATCGAGGAGGCGCTCAAGTCCGGCCAGCTCCCCGCCGTGGTCGCCACCTCCAGCCTGGAGCTGGGCATCGACATGGGCGCGGTCGACCTGGTGGTGCAGGTCGAGGCGCCGCCGAGCGTCGCCGCCGGGCTGCAACGGGTGGGCCGGGCCGGGCACCAGGTCGGCGCGGTGTCGCGTGGCGTGGTCTTCCCCAAGCACCGCGGCGACCTCCTCTCCTGCACCGTCGTGGCCGAGCGTATGGGCACGGGCGCGATCGAGGAGTTGCACTACCCGCGCAACCCGCTCGACGTGCTGGCCCAGCAGATCGTCGCCATGGTGGCGCTGGAGCCGTGGCAGCTCGGCGACCTGGCCGTGCTGGTCCGCCGCGCGGCGCCCTTCGCCGAGCTGCCCGACTCGGCACTGCACGCGGTGCTCGACATGCTCTCCGGGCGCTACCCGTCGACCGCGTTCGCCGAGCTGCGACCCCGCCTGGTCTGGGACCGGGCCACCGACGTGCTGACCGGCCGGCCCGGCGCCCAGCGGCTCGCCGTGACCAGCGGCGGCACCATCCCCGACCGGGGCCTGTTCGGCGTCTTCCTGGCCGGCGCCGAACGGGCGGCCCGGGTGGGCGAGCTGGACGAGGAGATGGTCTACGAGTCCCGGGTCGGCGACGTGTTCCTGCTCGGCTCGTCGTCCTGGCGGATCGAGGAGATCACCCCCGACCGGGTGCTGGTCTCCCCCGCGCCCGGCCAGGCCGCCCGGATGCCGTTCTGGAAGGGCGACCAGCTCGGCCGGCCGGTGGAGCTGGGGCGGGCGATCGGCGCCCGGGTCCGCGCGCTGCTGCGGCAGTCCGACGCCGACGCGGTGGCGGCGCTGCGCGCCGGCGGGCTGGACGACTGGGCCGCCGGCAACCTGATGACCTACCTGCGCGAGCAGAAGGCGGCCACCCGCTCGCTGCCCGACGACCGGACGGTGGTGGTCGAACGCTTCCGCGACGAGCTGGGCGACTGGCGGTTCGCCGTGCACTCGGTGCTCGGCGCCCGGGTCAACGGGCCGTGGGCGCTCGCCATCGGCCGCCGCCTGGCCGAGCGCTACGGCGTGGACGCCCAGGTCATGCCCTCCGACGACGGCATCGTGGTCCGGCTGCCGGACACCGCCGACGAGCCGCCCGGCGCCGACGTGGTGGTCTTCGAGCCGGACGAGATCGCCCAGCTGGTCGAGGAGTCCGTCGGCACCTCGGCGCTGTTCGCCTCCCGGTTCCGCGAGTGCGCGGCCCGGTCGTTGCTGCTGCCCCGCCGCGACCCGCGCCGCCGCCAGCCGCTCTGGCAGCAGCGCCAGCGCGCCGCGCAACTGCTCGACGTGGCCCGCGAGTACGCCGACTTCCCGGTCACCCTGGAGGCGGCCCGGGAGTGCCTCCAGGACGTCTTCGACCAGCCGGCGCTGGCCGAGCTGATGCGTGACCTGGCCGCCCGCAAGGTGCGCCTGGTCGAGGTGGAGTCCGAGCGCCCGTCCCCGTTCGCCCGGTCGCTGCTCTTCGGCTACGTCGGGGCGTTCCTCTACGAGGGCGACGCGCCCCTTGCCGAGCGGCGTGCCGCCGCGCTGGCCCTCGACTCCGGGCTGCTCGGCGAGCTGCTCGGCCGCGTCGACCTGCGGGAGCTGCTCGACCCGGCGGTGCTCGCCGAGACCGAACGCCAGCTGCGGTGGCGCACCGAGCAGCGCCGGCCCCGCGACGCCGAGGACGTGGTCGAGCTGCTCCGCGTGGTCGGTGACCTGAGCACCGCCGAGCTGGCCGAGCGAGGGGTGCCGGAAGCCTGGCCGGAGGAGCTGGCCGCGGCCCGCCGCGCGCTGCGCGTCCGGATCGCCGGCGAGGACCGCTGGGTGGTCGTCGAGGACGCGGCCCGGCTGCGCGACGCGTTGGGCGTGGCGCTGCCCGTCGGCGTGGCCGAGGCCTACCTCGCCCCGGTGGCCGACCCGCTCGGTGACCTGGTCGCCCGGTACGCCCGCACCCACGGCCCGTTCGCGGCGGCCACCTGCGCGGCCCGGTTCGGCCTCGGCGTGTTCGTGGTCGAGCAGGCGCTGCGCCGGCTCGCCGGCACCGGCCGGGTGGTCTCCGGCGAGTTCGCACCGGACAGTGTCGGCACGCAGTGGTGCGATGCCGAGGTGCTGCGGCTGCTGCGCCGCCGCTCCCTCGCGGCGCTGCGACGGGAGATCGAGCCGGTGCCGCCCCGGGCGCTGGCCGCGTTCCTGCCCCGCTGGCAGCAGGTCGGCTCGTCGGCCCGTGGTGTCGAGGCGGTCGCCGCGACCGTCGAGCAGTTGCAGGGCGCGACCGTGCCGGCGTCCGCGCTGGAGCGTCTGGTGCTGCCCGCCCGGGTGGCCGACTACTCCCCCGCCCACCTCGACGAGCTGTGCGCGAGCGGCGAGGTGGTGTGGGCCGGCGCGGGCGCGATCTCCGGCGGCGACGGGTGGGTGGCGCTCGCGTACGCCGACGTCGCGCCGCTGCTGCTGCCGCCGCCGGACGAGGCGCTGACGCTCACCCCGCTGCACGAGTCCGTGCTCGACGCGCTCGGCGACGGGCAGGCGCTCTTCTTCCGCTCGCTCGCCGACCGGGTCGGCTCCACCGACGACGCCGCGCTGTCGGGCGCGGTGTGGGACCTGGTCTGGGCCGGTCACCTCACCAACGACACGCTCGCCCCGCTGCGGGCCGCCCTGGGCGCCGGCGGGGCGCACCGGTCCCGGCCGTCGGCGCCGCGCACCCGCTACCGTCGCCCCGGCCGGGTCGCGCTGCCCAGCCGCGGCGGCCCGCCCACCATGGCCGGCCGCTGGTCCCGGCTGCCCGAACGCGACCTCGACCCGACCCGTCGGGCCGCCGCGCTGGCCGACCTGCTGCTCGAACGGCACGGCGTGGTGACCCGGGGCGCGGTCGTGGCGGAGCAGGTGACCGGCGGTTTCGCCGCTGTCTACCCGGTGCTGTCCGCGCTGGAGGAGCGCGGGGCGGCCCGGCGCGGCTACTTCGTCGAGGGCCTCGGCGCGGCCCAGTTCGCGGTGCCCGGCGCTGTCGACCGCATCCGCGCGCTGACCGACGACACCCGGGACCGGGGCGGCCCGGCCGTGGTGCTGGCCGCCACCGACCCGGCGAACCCGTACGGCGCGGCGCTGCCCTGGCCGGAACGCGTGGTCGACTCCGGCGACGGGACGGCCCCGGCCACCGGCCACCGGGCCGGCCGCAAGGCGGGCGCGCTGGTCGTGCTGGTCGGCGGCGACCTGGTGCTCTATGTCGAGCGGGGCGGGCGCACGATCCTGTCGTTCACCGACGACACCGACACGCTCGGCGCGGCGGGCAAGGCACTCGCCGACGCGGTGCACTCCGGCGCGCTCGGCGCGATCTCGGTGGAGCGTGCGGACGGCGAGGCGGTGCACGCCTCCCCGCTGCGCGACGCGCTCACCGCCGCCGGTTTCCGGGCCACCCCCCGCGGCCTGCGCCTGCGCGGCTGAGCCCGCCCGCCCTCGTTAGGGTTGATCGGAGATCACGAGGAGGGCGGATGGCCGCGATCCCCGCACGACCCAACGGCATCTCGTCGTCCGTCCGACGCCACCGGCCCCGGCGATGACCCGCCCCGGCGGACCGGGTGGGCCGGACGCGGACGGCGCCGACGCCCCGCCCTGCGTCTCGTTGACCACGGACTACGGGCTGACCGACGGGTTCGTGGCGGCCTGCCACGGCGTCCTGGCCCGGCTCGCGCCCACCGCCCGGGTGATCGACGTGACGCACCTGGTGCCGCCGGCCGACGTACGCCGGGGCGCGACGGTGCTCGCGCAGACCGTGCCGTACCTGCCGTGGGGGGTGCACGTCGCGGTGGTCGACCCGGGTGTCGGCACCGAGCGGCGTGGGATCGCGCTGGCCACGCCGGGCGGGTTGCTGGTCGGGCCGGACAACGGCCTGCTGATTCCGGCCGCGGCGGCGCTCGGCGGGGTGACCGCCGCGGTGGAGCTGACCAACCCGGACTGGTTGGGCCCGGTCGTCTTCCGCACGTTCCACGGGCGGGACGTGTTCGCGCCGGTTGCCGCCCGGCTGGCGCTCGGCGCGCCGCTGGCCGAGGCCGGACCGGCTGTGGACCCGGGCACGCTGGTCCGGCTGCCGGAACCGGTGGTCCGCGCCGGGCCCGGCGGCCTCAGTGCCGAGGTGCTGACCGTCGACCACTTCGGCAACGTGCAACTCGCCGCGCCCGGCGCGCTGCTCGACGGCCTGCCGTCCCGGGTGCTGGTGAACGGGCGCGAGGCCGTGCACGGCCGCACGTTCGGCGACGCCCCGCCCGGCGCCCTGGTGGTCTACGTCGACTCGGCCGCCCAGGTGGCCGTCGCGATCAACACCGGCCGAGCCGCCGACACCCTCCGAACCAGCCCGGGCGACGTGCTCACCATCACCACCCCCTCCCCCCAATCCCCGCGATCTTGCAGTTGAGGCCCCGGCACAAGGGACGAAAGCCTCGGAACGAGGACCGTAACTGCAAGATCGACGGGGGTCGGAGGGTCAGCAGCGGGGGACGGTGCCGCCGTAGACCGAGGACAGGTACGCGTGGCTGACGTAGGTGCCGCCGACCAGGCGGTACCACCTGGTCGTGGTGCGGTAGGTGCCGGCGATCCGCTGGCCGGTCACGTAGCACTGGACCGGCACGTGGGCGTGGGTGGCGGCCAGGCCCCGGCTCGCGTACGCGGTGCTCGCGCCGGTGCGCAGGTTCAGCGGCCCGGAGCCGACCACCGCCCGCGCGCCGCCGCCGGTCCACAGCAGCGTCACGTCCACCCACGCGTTGTCACGCAGCCGCAGCCCGTCCCAGAACGTGCCGTCGGCCAGGTCCAGCCCGGCGGGGTTGCGCACGGTCCGCCCGAACTGGTCGCGTCCGCCGTTGTAGCCGTTCTGGTAGGCGGCCTGCGCCTCGGGCAGCCCCTGCGGCAGGTCCTTCCAGTTCTCCCGGACCGCCGCCGGGTTCCACCAGTCGTCCCGGGTGTTCCACGGGCCGACGTCCCAGACCGGGGCGTACTCGCAGCGGCTGCCGCTGGTGGTGCAGACCTTGACCGTGTAGTCGCCGGTGTCCCGGGGGGAGAGACCCCGCCGGGTGGGCAGCGCCGCGAAGTGGTCCCGGGTGGCGACGGTGTGCCCGTTGGCGGTGACGCCGCCGACCAGACCGATGCGGGTCGCGTACACCCGGTAGGTGCGCGCGGCGGCCGGCTGGGCCGCGGTGGCCGCGACCCGGTCGGCGGTGAGGGTCAGGTTGGTCACGGCCGCCTCGGAGGTGGCGTCGCGGGTGGTCAGCACCACGCGTGCCTGCACCCGGGTGACCGGCTGGTCGAAGACCGCCTCGGTGGCGTCGCGCCACTCGGTCCAGCCCCGGGCGCGCCAGCCGCGTACCTGGGCCGTCACGCCGCCGCCGTCGGCGGTGCGGGCGGCGAGCCGGGCGCGGACCCGGGTGGCGGGCCGGTCCAGCGCGCGCGGCGCGGCGAGCAGGATGCCCTCCGCGACCGGACCGCCCGCCGCGGCGGGTCGGGTGCGGGCGCCGGGCCGGGGGTCGACCAGCCGCAGGCGGCCGGACCGCCAGGCGACGTTGACGTCGTCACCGCCGCGCACGGCGAGGTCGACGGTCCAGCGCTCGGCGACGGCGGGGTCCGGGGCGGCGGCGGGTGGCGGGGCGGCCGTCGCGGGGGCGCCGGGCAGTCCGGCGGCGACGGCGAGCAGGGTGGTCAGGGCGACGAGGGTACGTCGTCGGGCACAGGCCATGTCATTCTCCTCAGAACCTCCTGATCGTTGCGTTTCCGCAGATCAAGTGGAACCTCACTACAAATAGCGACACATGCGAATTCCACTCGGCCGGGGGACAATGGGCGGGTGCCCGAAGGCGACACCGTCTGGAACACCGCACGCGTCCTGCAACGCGCGCTGGCCGGGGCCCGGCTCACCGGGTCCGACTTCCGCGTGCCGCAGCTGGCCGCCACCGACCTGACCGGCTGGACCGTGCGCGAGTCGGCGAGCCGCGGCAAGCACCTGCTGCTGCGTCTCGACGACACCGACGCCACGCCCTGGACGCTGCACTCGCACCTGCGGATGGACGGCGCGTGGCGGGCGTACGCGCCGGGCGAACGCTGGGCGGCCCGGCCGGCCCACCTGATCCGGGTGGTGCTCCGCTCCCCCGGCGCGGTGGCGGTCGGCTACCACCTGCACGAGCTGGCGCTCGTGCCGACCGGCGAGGAGGAGTCGCTGGTCGGTCACCTCGGGCCGGACCTGCTCGGGGCGGACTGGGATCCCGACGAGGCGGTCCGCCGGCTGTCCGCGCACCCGGACCTCAGCATCGGCGAGGCGCTGCTCGACCAGCGCAACCTGGCCGGGGTGGGCAACCTCTACAAGTGCGAGGTGCTGTTCCTGCGCGGCGTGTCCCCGTGGACGCCGGTGCGCGCGGTGCCGGACCTGGCCGGCACGGTCACGCTGGCCCAGCGGCTGCTGGCCGCCAACCGGGGGCGCTGGACGCAGAGCACCACCGGCGTGCTGCGTCGGGGCGGGACCAGTTACGTCTACGGCCGGCGGGCCCAGCCGTGCCGGCGCTGCGGTACCGCGATCCGCAAGGAGGAGCTGGGCGACCGGGTCACCTACTGGTGCCCGGCCTGCCAACCCGAACGCGAGTGACGTGGAACTTCCACGAACCGTCGAAGATCCCCCGAGATACGGACGATTGGGTACTTCCCTCCCGCACCTTCGGCATCGCATGCTGCGGTGGACCGCTCACCGATCGTCAGCAGCGCGTACGCCCGCCACGCCGGGGTGACGGCCGGCGCGCCCCGATCCCGGGGAGAGCCATGGTGCTGTTCCGCAGACTCCGGCCCGGCCGGCCGGACCGGGCCGCCACGGTAGCCGAGGAGACCGCGCCCACCGTCCCGACCGCCCGCGCCGCCGAGCCGGAACCGGCCGGCCCGGCGCCGGCCAGCCTGGACCCGGCCGCCGTGCCGCGCCTGTTCGGCCCGGTGCCGAACACCGCCGGCAGCCCACTGCCCACGCTCGACGCCGACGGCCGGCCGGTGCCCGGCACCGGCATCCGCAAGTTCGTCGACCCGCTGCCGGTCCCCGGCCGGGCGGCCACCGCCGGGCTCGGCGCCCGGCTGCCGGTCGCGGTGCCCGACACCATCACCTGGCCGGGCTGCGACTACTACGAGATCGGCCTCCAGGAGTACGCGCAACGCCTGCACCGGGACCTGCCCGCCACCCGGCTGCGCGGCTACCGCCAGCTCAACCTCGGCACCGACGCCACCGGCCACAACACGGTGAGCCCGCCGGACCGGCCGTGGCACCTCGGCCCGATGATCGTGGCCCGACGGGGCCGGCCGGTACGGATCAAGTTCATCAACCAGCTCCCCACCGGGCGGGCCGGCGAACTGTTCCTGCCGGTCGACGAGACCGTCGACGGGGCCGGCCCCGGCCCGCTGGACGGTCCCGCGCCCTACCCGCAGAACCGGGCGGTGCCGCACCTGGCCGGCGCGCAGACCGCCTGGATCAGCGCCGGCAACCCGTGGCAGTGGGTGACCCCGGCCGGCGAGATCACCCCGTACCCGGTCGGGGTGGGCGTCGTCCCGGTGCCGGACATGCCGCCCCCGGGCGCCGGCGCCACCACGCTCTACTTCCCGAACGAGCAGAGCGGCCGGCTGATGTGGCTGCACGACAACACGCTCGGCCTGTCCCGGCTCACCGTCTACTCCGGGCAGCTCGCGCTCTACCTGCTCACCGACCCGGCCGAGGAGCGGCTCGTCGACGACGGCGTGCTCCCCGCCGACCAGCTCCCGCTGGTGATCGAGGACAAGACGTTCGTGCCCGACGACGCCCAGCTCGCCGCCCAGGACCCGACCTGGGACCGGGAGCGCTGGGGCGCCAAGGGCAGCCTCTGGCACCCGCACGTCTACCAACCACGACAGAACCCGTACCGGCTCGGCGGCGGCAACCCCACCGGCCGCTGGGACTACGGGCCGTGGACCCACGACCCGGACGGCGGGGCCAGCCCGTGGGTCGCCCCGGTGCCGAACCCGCACCACGACCCGGTCACCGACCCGGACGAGCCGCCGCTGGTCCCGGGCGTGCCGCACCCGTCGGCCGTGCCGGAGGCGTACGGGGACACCCCGCTGGTCAACGGCGTGGCCTACCCGTACCTGGAGGTGGCCCCGCGGGCCTACCGGTTCCGGATCCTCAACGCCTGCGCGGACCGGGCGCTCAACCTCCAGCTCTACCGGGCCGCCTCGGACGGGCCGATGTGGACCGACGACGGCACGCCGGCCGACCCCCGGGCCGGGGAGGTGCCGATGGTCGAGGCGGTCCGGGCGCCCGGCCGTCCCGCGTACTGGCCGGTGGACGGACGTGACGGCGGCGTGCCCGACCCGGCGGCGGCCGGGCCGGAGATGATCCAGATCGGCAACGAGGGCGGCCTGCTCCCGGCCCCCGTGGTGCGGCCCAACCGCCCGGTCGGCTACCGGTACGACCGGCAGGACCCCACCGTGCTCAACGTGGACGGACACACGCTCCTGCTCGCCCCCGGGGAGCGCGCCGACGTGGTGGTCGACTTCTCCACCGTGGCGCCGGGCAGCACCCTGATCCTCTACAACGACTGCCCGGCGCCGCTGCCCCGGTTCGACCCCCGCTACGACCACCACACCGGCGCGCCGGACCACACCGCCGCCGGCGGCCTGCCCCCGGCCCGCCCCGGCTACGGCCCGAACACCCGAACCCTGCTCCAGATCCGGGTGACCGGCGACCCGGCCGAGCGGTACGACGTGCGCCGGCTCGCCGCGCGGCTGCCCGGCGCGTACGCGCGGAGCCAGCCGCCGCCGATCGTGCCGCAACCGGCGTACGACGCGGCGTCGGGCACCCGGACCGCCCGGCCGACGCTGGTCCCGGCGCGGGCCGACGCGGTCACGTTCACCCCGACGGGCGCGTCCGCGCCGGTCACGCTGCCGCTGGCGGTCAAGTCGGTCGGGCAGGTGTTCGAGCCCCGGCACGGTCGGGCGGTCGGGCGGCTCGGGGTCGGCCACCCGGTCGCCGGGCCGCTCACCCCGGCCACGCTGCCGCTCGGCCCGGTCGACCCGGCCACCGAGGTGCTGCATGTGACCGACCCGGCCGTGCCGATCGGCGCGGCGGCCGACGGCACCCAGCTGTGGCGGATCGTCGGCGACGCCGAGCGCACCCACCCGGTGCACGTCGAGGGCTGCGACATGCAGCTGGTCAACCGGGTCGGCTGGGACGGCACCGTCCGCCCACCGGACCCGGGCGAACTGGGCTGGAAGGACACCGTCCGGGTCGACCCGCACGAGGACGTGGTGGTGGCGCTGCGCCCCGTCGTGCCCGCCCTGCCGTTCACGATCGGCGACAGCGTACGGCTGCTCGACCCGACCCGGCCGGCCGGCGCGCGGCTCGACGCCAGCCCGGTCAGCCCGGTCGACGGCAGGCCCGCGGTGGTGGTCAACCAGCTGGTCAACCTGGGTTGGGAGTATCGCTGGCAGACCCGCTCGGCGGGGCTGCGCGACCAGGGCATGAGCCGTCCCCTGGTGCTGCGTGTGGCGCCGACGGCACCGACCGGGCTGACCGCGACCCCGGCGCCCGGCTCGGCCACCGCGCTGCCCGCCATCGCGCTGGCCTGGACCGGCAACGGCAGTCGCCCGCCGGCCACCAGCCACCGGTTGCAACGCGCCACCGACAGCGCCTTCACGGCCGGACTGACCGAGATCACCGTGGCCGCCACGGCGACCCGGTACACCGACGCCACCGTCACCCCGGGTGTCTCCTACCACTACCGCATCCGCGCCGAGAACGCGGTGAGCTGCTCGGCATGGTCGAACAGCGTGCCGGCCACGGTCCGGTTGGCCGCTCCGGAGCGGCTGGCCGCGGTGGTGCCGCCGGCCGCCCCGCTGCGGGTGGCGCTGCGCTGGACGAACCGCTCGTTCGCCACCGGGGTGGACGTGCAGCGGGCCACCAACCCGACGTTCACCAGCGGGCCGGGCACCACCGCCATCGCCGTCGGGGAAACTCACCTGGACCCGGCGGTCGCGCCGGACACCACGTACTACTACCGGGTCCGCACCACCTACCTGGGCGCGGCGTCACCCTGGTCCACGGTCGCGGCGGTGACCACGCCGCCCCGGCCCGCCACGCCCACCACGGTGTCCGCCACGGCCGGCGCGCCCGCCCCGGACACCGCCACTGTCACCCTGACCTGGTCGGCGGAGAGCGTGGCCGGACCGGGGGCCGGGTTCGTGGTGCAGCGGGCGACCGACCCCGCCTTCACCCGGGAGCCGGCCACGTTCAGCGTGACCGGTCGCGGCTTCACCAACACCGGCCTGGCCCGAGGCGTCACCTACCACTACCGGGTACGCGCGACGAACGTCGTCGGCACCTCCCCGTGGACCCCCCCGATCCAGATCACCACCCCCACCTGACCCGCCCCTTGATCGATCCGGTCCCCTCTCGGACCGGGTCGATCAGGCAGACCGGTCCGCCGCCCGGTACGGCGGGCCAGGCTGGACCGGGCAGGCCACAGGCTGGGCAGGCTCGGAGCCACTCGGAATCCTGAGTCCTTCGGGCCGAGCCGCTCGGAGCCGCCAGGCAGCCCGGTCCCTCCCGGCGGTCACCCCCCCACCTGGGCCGTTCCGTAACCCGAACTGACCCAACCCACCGGACCCGATCAGTCGATCAGGACATGCCTGCCTGAGTGACACGAACTCCTTGGTCAACGTGGCAGAACGCCCGAGACCCGCCCACACCACAAGCCGAGCCCGTCGATCAAGGACTTTGCGTCAGGAAGAGCCAGCCCGCGTGACACGAACTCCTTGATCAACGCGGCGGGACACCCGAGACGCGCCCACACCGCGACCTGACCCCACCGTGAGCAGGACTGGAGGGCGGGACAAAGCACCGCCACCCCTGGTCACCGCGTCCGCACGCGCGGGACCGCCCGGGCCCGACCTAGAGGGCTCGTGTCAGGACGGCCGGACGGCACGCCTCGGCCAGCGCACGCAGTGCACCAGATCGCCCCGACAGTCGAACAAGTCGACGGGTGGGTCAGGGGGTGCGCAGGGGGGTGCGGAGTTCGGCGAGGGCGGAGGCCACGCCGTGCAGGAGGTCGGTGGCCTCGGTGAGGCGGGCGGCGGCCGGGTGCTCGGTGTTCGGTCGGGCGTCCTCGGCCACGTAACCGGCGGCGGCCACCACCAGCCGCTCGTAGGCGGCCACCCCGTCCTGCAACTGGGTGACCAGCGTGGCGTGCACCTCGGCGAGCGGGCCGCGCGGAGCCATGGTCAGCGCGCGTTCCACCCCGGCGACCCGGGTCGCCAGCTCCCGCAGGGACCGGTCGGCCTCGGCCGCCTCCCGGACCGCCGGCTCGGCCAGCCCGGTCATCCGACCGGTCAGCCCGGCCAGGGTGAGCGCGGCCCGATCGAGGCGGGCCCACGGCTCGGCCGCGGCGGTGCCGCGCAGCGCGAGGCGGGAGCGGACGCGGCGTACCTCGGCCAGGACGCCCGGCCCGACGGGCAGTCGCTCCACGGCCGCGACCAGCCGGGCGCGGGAGCGGGCGGCGGCCTCGGCCGGGTCGAGCGCGGGTGGTGGCGGCACGGCGGCGAGGGCCCGGTGGTCGACCCAGCGCCAGGCGGCCACCGCGATCGCGCTGCCCGCGGCGCCGGCCCAGGCCGCGTCCGGCAGACCCAGCCCGGCGTACGGGGTGAGCACCGCCGCGGCACCGCCGAGCCCTCCGGCCAGGACGCTCCACCGGCGCGCCGAGCCTCGCAGCTTGCGCAGTCGACGGAAGTGTCGCGCCCGCTCGTCCACCATCGGTCCCTCTCCGTCCGTCAGCCGGTGGTGCTCTCCCCGGCGCTCCGGTCCCGGCTCATGCTGGCCCGGATCTCGTCCAGCCGGGCGGCGGCCGCCGGGTCGGTCGGCTGCCCCACGGCGGGGCGCTCCTGCTGACCGCCGAGCTGCTCACCGGCCATGCTCGACCGGATCTGCTCCAGTCTCGCCGATCCGGCCGAGTCGAGCGTCGCCTTCTGGATCTCCAGCATCCGGCCCTCGACCGAGTTGCCGGCCAGCTCGGCCCGGCCCATGGCGGTGGCGTAGCGGCGCTCGATCCGGTCGCGCACCTCGTCCAGCGACGGGGTGCTGGCGGGCGCGGTGAGCGACGACATCGACTCCAGCGACTTGGCGACGCTCTCCTGCATCTTCGCCTGCTCCAGCTGGCTGAGCAGCTTGGTGCGCTCGGCCAGCTTCTGCTGGAGGATCATCGAGTTGTTCTCGACCGCCTTGCGGGCCTGCGCGGCCGCGCCGAGCGCCTGGTCGTGCAGCGTCTTCAGGTCCTCCAGCGCCTGCTCGCCGGAGACGAGCTGGGTGGCGAGCAGCTGGGCGGACTGTTCGTAGCGCCCGGCCTCGGCCTCGTCGCCCCGGCCCCGGGCCTGGTCGGCCAGCGCGAGCGCCTGCCGGGCGTTGCCCTGGAGCTGTTCCACCTCGGTCATCTGCCGGGACAGTTTCATCTCCAGCTGGCGCTGGTTGCCGATCACCGCCGCCGCCTGCTGGACCAGCGCCTGGTGCTGCCGCTGGGCCTCCTCGACGGCCTGCTGGATCTGCACCTTCGGATCGGCGTGCTCGTCGATCTTCGCGCCGAAGAGCGCCATCAGGTATTTCCAACCCTTGACGAACGGGTTAGCCATCTCCGCCTCGTCCCCTCAGTAGCGTCGCGCCTACATCGTCCCAGCCGGACGCCACCACGGCACCCGTACGCTCCTGATCAACATTACGACGCGGGCGCCACCGGTGCCCACGGCGCGACGGCGGGGTCAGGCGGCGCAGACCACGTCCCGCTCGGCGGGGCGGACCCGGGTGCTGCGCAGCGTCGCCTTGAGCGGCGAGTCCTGGCGGACCTGGACGGCCACCGAGCCGTCGGAGGTGACCTGACGGACCCCCCGGTTGGTCGCCTTGCGCACCGCGGCGGCGGCCACCGGCGTCGGCTCGACCGGCTCGTCGACCACCGGCACCAGCACGCCTGGCATCTGCTCGGCCAGGGCGACCGTGTCGCTGACCTCGCGCAGCAGCTCCGACAGGCGGGCGCCGAGCGCGTCGCAGATGGCGGCCAGCAGCTCGCTGGAGGGCTCCTTCTGGCCGCGCTCGATCTCGGAGAGGTAACCGAGGCTGACGTTGGCGGCGGACGAGACCTCGCGGAGGGTGCGGTGCTGCCCCTGCCGGCGTGCCCGCAGCGCGTCACCGATCACCCGGCGTAGCAGGACCATCGCACCTCCCCCTGAACGGGAACCACCTTCCCCGACCGACCGCGTCGCGCCCGGGGCGGCGGACCGCCCGGGGCGCCGACGTCGTCCGTCGGAGCCTTCCCGCAACCGTACCCGTTGACCGCCACGACGACATCCCACCCCGCCTGTCCAATCCCGTCCGGCGACGGGCCGGCGCATCCGGGCGGGGCGGTCATCGCCGGCCGGCGCCGGCCGGGTCGACGTCGGTGGCCACCTGGATCCGGTCGGCGAGCAGGCGCAGCGCCTCGATCACCGCGGCCGAGCGGATGTGGTCGCGGCCACCGTCGAGGTCGAGCCGGCGTACCTCGGTGCCGGCCGGGCCGGCGACCGCCACGTAGACCAGCCCGACCGGCTTGCCGTCCTGGGGTTCCGGCCCGGCGACGCCGGTGGTGGCCAGCCCCCAGACCGCGCCGCAGCGCCGCCGGCCGCCCTCGGCGAGGGCGGCGGCCACGTCCGGGTCGACGGGCCCGCGCGCGGCCAGCAGATCCTCGGGTACGCCGGCCAGCGTCGCCTTGAGCTCGGTGGCGTAGACCACCAGGCCGCCCCGGTAGATCGAGCTGACGCCGGCGATCTCCACGATCGCGGCGGCGAGCAGGCCGCCGGTCAGCGACTCGACGGTGGCCAGCGTCTCGCCGCACTCGTGCAGGCGGTGCACGACGGCGGCCGCCGGGCTGCCGGCGGGTCGCTGGTGTCTCGCGTCGGTGTCCATGACCGCCCCTTCTTCCCGCCCGGCGCCGGCTTACTCGTCGGCCGTCCTGATCAACGGGTGGGACGCCGCAGCCGCAACGCCTGGGCGATGTAGTCGAACCCGGTGACCACGGTGACGACGACGGCGGCGCCCATGATCCACGGGCCGACCGGGGCCAGCGCGTCCGGCATCGGCCAGAGGTACCAGGTGATCGCGAGGATCTGCAGCGCCGTCTTGATCTTCCCGCCCCGGCTGGCCGCGATCACCCCGTGCCGGATCACCCAGAAGCGCAGCGCGGTGATGCCCAGCTCCCGGGCCAGGATCACCACCGTCACCCACCAGGGCAGCCGGTCGTACCAGGAGAGCAGCACCAGCGCGGCGCCGGTGAGCGCCTTGTCGGCGATCGGGTCGGCGACCTTGCCCAGCGAGGTGACCAGCTGGAACCGGCGGGCGATCCACCCGTCGACCAGGTCGGTCGCGGAGGCCACCACGAAGATCAGGCAGGCCACCGTCCGCCAGCCGGCGTGGGTCATCCCGGACGCGACCACGGTGGCCGCGAAGACCGGCACCAGCACCAGCCGCGCGCCGGTCAGCAGGTTCGCCGCGTTGAGCAGCGGTACGGGTGCCGCCACCGTCGACTCCGCCCCGGTCATGTCCGGCACCGCCCCCCGTGGCTTCCCCGCTCCGTCCGGGCCCGCCGTCACCGTGCCGCGCCGGGCGCCGCCGAGATCATCTCATCCGGCACGGCGACGAGGTCGACGCCCTCGGTCGCGGTCACCGTGGCCCGGACCAGGTCGCCCGGGCGCAGCGCGGTCAGGTCGACCCCGCCGGCGTCCGGCGCGACCAGGGTGGTCGAGCCGTCGACCTCGGGCGCCTGGTGCGCGGCCCGTCCCTCCACCACGCCGTCGGCGACCGAGTCCACCAGCACCTCCACCGTCGAGCCGAGCCGCTCCTCGGCCCGCTGCGAGCACAGCTCGTCGGCGAGCGCGCTGAGCCGGTCGTACCGCCGCTTGACCGTGGCCGCGGAGACCTTGCCGGGCAGGCCGGCGGCCTCGGTGCCGTCCTCGTCGCTGTAGTCGAACATGCCGATCGCGTCCAGCCGGGCCTCGGTCAGGAACCGGACCAGCTCGGCCACGTCCTGCTTCGTCTCGCCGGGGAAGCCGACGATGAAGTTGCTCCGCGCGCCCGCCTCCGGGGCCAGCGCGCGAGCGGACGCCAGCAGCTCCAGGAACCGGTCGGTGGAGCCGAACCGGCGCATCCGGCGCAGCACCGGCTCGCTGGAGTGCTGGAACGACAGGTCGAAGTAGGCGGCCACGCCGGGCGTGGTGGCGATCACCTCGACCAGCCCGGGCCGGGTCTCGGCGGGCTGGAGGTAGCTGGCCCGGACCCGGACGATCCCGTCGATCGCGGCGAGCTGCGGCAGCAGCTTCTCCAGCGCGCGCGGGTCGCCCAGGTCCTTGCCGTAGGAGGTCGAGTTCTCGCTCACCAGCACCAGCTCGCGGACGCCGGTCTTGGCCAGCCACTCGGCCTCGGCGAGCAGCTCGTCCGGGGTACGCGAGACGAACGCCCCACGGAACGCCGGGATGGCACAGAACGCGCAGCGCCGGTCGCAGCCGCTGGCCAGCTTCAGCGAGGCCACCGGGCCGGTGTCGAGCCGGTGCCGCAGCACCTGGCGCAGGTGCGCCGGGGTGTGCGCGTCGGTCTCCGGGGCGACCCGGGTCGGGGTGCCGTGCCCGGGCAGCGACACCGCCGCCTCGCGGCGCTTGACCGGGGTGAGCGGGAGCAGCTCGCGCCGGTCGCGCGGGGTGTGCGCGTCGATCGCCTGCCCGGCCACCACCGCGTCGAGCCGGGCGGCGATGTCCGGGTAGTCGTCGAAGCTCAGCACCGCCTGCGCCTCGGGCAGGCTGTCGGCAAGCTCACGGCCGTAGCGCTCGGCCATGCAGCCGGCGGCGACCACCTTGGCGCCGGTGTCGGCGGCGGCCAGCAGCGTCTGGATCGAGTCCTGCTTGGCCTTCTCCACGAAGCCGCAGGTGTTCACCACCACCACGTCGGCGCCCTCGCCGTCGGTGGTCACCTGCCACCCGTCGGCGTGCAGCCGGGCGGCCAACTCCTCCGAGTCGACCTCGTTGCGGGCGCAGCCCAGGGTCAGCAGGGCGACCCGGCGCCCGTCGGATTGCGGGGAGGAGGAGGTGGCAGACACCATCCGAGGGTACCGGGCCGGTTCGGGACCGCCACGCCACCCGCCCGGGCGGTCAACGGGTCGGGACGGCCACCCGGGCCAGGCGGTCCAGGAGGAACACCTCGGTGCCGGCCAGGCCGGTGGAGCAGAACACCGAGATCTGGTCCGCGCCGGTCCGGCCGGGGACCGCGCCGGCCAGCACCGCGCCCAGGTCGCGCAGCCGGCCGGCGTACGGCTCGACCGCGGCGAGCATCGGCGGCGCGTACGCGGCGGCCTGCCCGGGCGAGTCGGTGACCAGCAGGTCGGCGGCGTCGAGCAGGTCCGGGCCGAACTCGTGTCGGTCGACCTGCTTGAAGCCGACGGTGTTGACGTGCGTGCCGGGGGCCAGGTCGGCGGCGGCCAGCACCGGGGTGGTGCTGGTGGTGGCGAGCACCACGAGATCCCGGTCACGGACCGCGGCGGCGGCCGAGCCGACGGCCCGGGCCGGCACGCCCAGCTCGGCCCGGACCCGGGCGGCGAACGCCTCCCGCCGGGCGGCCGAGCGGCTGTGCACGGTCACCTCGCGCAGTGGCCGGACCGCCGCGGCGGCCCACACCTGGGTCCACGCCTGGCGGCCGGAACCCACCACGCCGAGCGTGGCGGCGTCCGCGCGGGCCAGCGCGTCCACGGCCACGCCGCCCAGCCCGCCGGTACGCCGGGAGCCCAGCTCCTCGCCGACGGCGATGGCGCGCGCCGCACCGGTGGTGGCGTCGTGCAGCACGACGAGCTGCCCGCTCTCCGGGTGCCCGAACGTGTCGTAGGAGCGGAAGCCGTACCACTCGCCGGTGAGGTGGCCGGCGGTGAGCACCATCCGGCCCCCGCCCAGCGGCGCGGACGCCCGGGGCGGGGCGATCAGCCGTCCGGCGTACGCGGCCAGCAGCGCGTCCCGCATGGCGGCCACGGTGAGCGGGGCGTCCACGGCCGCCGCGACGTCCTCGTCGGAGAAGAGCACGGTCATGGGAGCCATCCTGCAACCTGAAGTTCGCGTGAACTCCAGCGATGGTGGGCTTTCTCACCCCGCCTCCGGTTCCGCCCGGCCGGTGCTAGCGTCGGCCACGACGGCCCGTGGGCCGTCCCGGACGAGTGGTGGGCGTACCCGGTCAGGCCAAGACGCCCCGCGTGAAACCGACCGCCGCCCGGCCGACCGCGCCGGGCCCGCCCGTCAGAGGTGAATCGTCATGGCCTGGATCGTGTTGGTGCTCTCCGGACTGCTGGAGACCGCGTGGGCGATCGCGCTGGACCGCAGCGCCGGCTTCACCCGCCCACTCCCCTCCGCCGTCTTCGCCGTCACGCTGGTCGGCAGCATGGCCGGCCTGGCGTACGCGCTGCGCGACATCCCGGTCGGCACCGGCTACGCGGTGTGGGTCGGCATCGGCGCGGTGGGCACCGCGCTCGTCGGCATGCTCGCGCTCGGCGAGCCGGCCAACCTGCCCCGGATCGCCTGCCTGCTGCTCGTGGTGGCCGGCGTGGTCGGACTGAAGCTCTTCCACTGATCGATGGGTGATCCGGTTTGGACGGCGGTGGCGGCGGGGTAGGTGATCCCCAGCTCACCGGCAAAGATCACCCACGGAGGACACCATGGCCGACATCCACGCCACCGCCCGCCCGCGCAGCAACGCCGCCCGGATCTGCACCATCATCGCGTTCGTCTTCGCGGCGCTCGCGATCTTCCTGTCGCCGCTCGTCTTCGGCCTTCTCGGTGTGATCCTCGGCGTCGTCGGGGCCGTTCTGGGCGACAAGCCGCTGGGCTGGTACGCCGCTGCGGCGAGCGTGGTCGGCGCGGTGATCGGCATCGCGATCAACGCGGCGCTCCTCAGCTGACGCGCCACTGCCGACGGCGGCTCCCACCGACGGTGGGGGCCGCCGTCGTCGTTCCTGCTCGTTACTCCTCGCCGCCGCGCAGGCCGACCAGGACCTCCTCCAGCTCGTCCGGCTTGACCAGCACGTCACGGGCCTTGGAGCCCTCGGACGGGCCGACCACGCCCCGGGTCTCCATCAGGTCCATCAGCCGGCCCGCCTTGGCGAAGCCGACCCGCAGCTTGCGCTGGAGCATCGAGGTCGAGCCGAACTGCGAGGTGACCACCAGCTCGACCGCCTGCACCAGCAGGTCGAGGTCGTCGCCGATGTCCTCGTCGATCTTCTTCTTGCTGTCCTGCGCCGGGGCCAGCACGTCCGGGCGGAACTCCGGCTCCCGCTGGTCCTTGCAGAACTTGACCACGTCGGCGATCTCGCGCTCGGTCACCCAGGCGCCCTGGATCCGCACCGGCTTCGACGCGCCCATCGGCAGGAACAGGCCGTCACCCCGGCCGAGCAGCTTCTCCGCGCCCGGCTGGTCGAGGATGACCCGGGAGTCGGCCAGCGAGGACGTGGCGAACGCGAGCCGGGACGGCACGTTCGCCTTGATCAGACCGGTGACCACGTCCACCGAGGGCCGCTGGGTGGCCAGCACCAGGTGGATGCCGGCGGCCCGGGCCAGCTGGGTGATCCGGACGACCGAGTCCTCCACGTCGCGGGGCGCGACCATCATCAGGTCGGCCAACTCGTCCACGATGACCAGCAGGTACGGGTACGGCCGCATCTCCCGCTCGCTGCCCGGCGGCGCCTTGATCTCGCCGTTGCGCACCTTGCGGTTGAAGTCGTCGATGTGCCGGACCCCGTTGGCGGCGAGGTCGTCGTAGCGCATGTCCATCTCGCGCACGACCCACTCCAGCGAGTCGGCCGCCTTCTTCGGGTTGGTCACGATCGGCGTGACCAGGTGCGGGACGCCCTCGTAGCTGGTCAGTTCCACTCGCTTCGGATCCACCAGCAGAAGGCGCACCTCGTCGGGAGTCGCCCGGGTGAGGATGGACACCAGGAGTGAGTTGAGCAGGCTGGAGTTGTGGGTCGGAACCAGAGTCCTACCGGCCAGGAACAGGTGGCTGGGGCTGTCCACCTCGATACAGCGCACCGCGACCGAGGGCACCGGCCGTACGTCGACGATGTATCGCCTCGTCGTGCTGGGACGGTTCTGGGTCACCTGCCGGCTGGCCTTACGGGTAAGCCGGAAAACCTTGTCCCGCGGTGTGAAGCGAATCCGGTAACAGGTCGATGTCGCCGGGGTCCGGCCGTTCACGGGCCTGGTCGTCATGGTCGCCTGGTAGCCCAGTCCCAGAATCAGCTCGAGCGCGTCATGTGCAAGCCGTTCGGATGTCAGAGCGAGTTCCACCCCTCCGCGCTTCGACACCGTGCCGTCGGTGTCCAGGAGTCCAGCCAGCAGCGCCCGCCTCTGACTCTCGGATGCACGCTGATACGCGAGGGGAATGTGCTTCTCGCCGATCTCCCGGAACAAGGCTCGCAACGTGCGGTACGGCTTGGTCGGCGCGGCGCGCTCTGGGCCGGGTGGAGTCTCGTCGCCGGACAACCCCGCCTTGCGGGCAAGGTAGACGGCGGTGTTCGAGACCCCGGCCTGGCGAGCAGCCTGTGGTCCGCTCACACCCCGCTCGACCAGACGCAGTGCCTCCATGATCCGACGCTTACGTTCCTGCCGGTTGGAGATGGTGTAGTGAAGCTCGCTGGCAGCTTGCTTGAGGACCTCGTAGCCCTCCAGCCTGATCCCGTCGAGGATCTCTTCGTCCGCACTCGTGATGCTGGCGGATCCGGTGGTCCCGTCCCCCAACCAGCAGCCCAGCGTGTACGGCGCGATGGGTAGTTCCTTTTCAGGACAGACCAATGGCCGGGCAACGTCAACGGCATGGTTCACCCACTCACTGCGAGGCCCGACGCGCAGACTCTCCGCAATCTGGCGCGTCGTTACCGGTGCCACGTCGTGGATATGACGCCTGGCGGTACGACCGGGCGCGAGAACCTGCCGAGAGAGCGCCTCGTACACCTCATGGCGGGAGTAGGTATCGACCCAACGAGTGAGGAGACGACCACCGCGCTCATAAGGGCGTCGCGCCAGTTGCGCCTCGGTCGGTATCGGGCGCAGCACCTGGTAGAGGACGTTCCGGAACTGGTCGCCGAGGTCCGAGACCACCTCGCCGCTGGACGCCGGCCGGTCCGGCTCGCTCAGCACCTCATCAACCCGGCGTGCCACCAGTTTGCGGTCGTCCTCCGCCCAGTAGCTGCCGTCCTTCCACCGATGCTTGCGCTGGGTACGGCCAGCCCTCGTCGTCGTGCGCCACTGGTGCTCCGCGTCCGCCACTATGACGGTTCCGTCGGAGAACTCCACCTCGTAGCACGGCCGCCCGTGCATGACCGGCGTCGCCGCAACCACGCTGCAGGGTCGGCCCAGGTCGTCGAACACCTGGTCGCCCACGCGCAGGTCTGCCATCGTCGACCAGCCCGTGGGGGTGGCGATCGGAGTGTCAAGGGCCAGGGCCTTGCCGGCCCCGGTTGCGCCCGCCACCAGGATGTGCGGCATCTTCGCCAGGTTGGCGACGACGTATCCGCCCTCGATGTCCTTGCCGAGCCCAACCACCATCGGGTGGTGGTCGCTGGTCGCGGCCCGCGAGCGCAGCACGTCGCCGAGCGACACGTTCTCCGGGTCGGTGTTCGGGATCTCCACGCCGACCGCGCTCTTGCCCGGGATCGGGCTGAGGATCCGCACGTCCGGCGACTTCACCGCGTACGCGATGTTGCGGGACAGCTGGGTGATCCGCTCGACCTTGACGCCCGGGCCCAGCTCCACCTCGTAGCGGGTGACGGTCGGGCCCCGGGTGAAGCCGGTGACCGCGGCGTCCACGTCGAACTGCTCGAAGACGCCGGTCAGCGCGGCGATCACCTCGTCGTTGGCCTTGCTCCGGGTCTTCGGCGCGGCGCCGCTGCCGAGCATGTTGGCCGGCGGCAGCGTGTAGTCGCCGGCCAGCCCGGTGAGCGCGAGCTGCTCGGCGCGGGTCGGCAGCGGCGAGTGCTCCGGCGGCTCCACCGGCTTGCGGTTCGCCGGCACCTTCATCTTGCGCGGCAGCACGATGGTGTCCTGCAGGTCCACGCCGGCCAGCTCGTCGTCCGGGTCCAGCGGGTCCGTCGGCGGCGGGAGCCGCTTCGCCGGCCGCCTGCGCGCCGGCTTCGCCGGCGCCTCGACCTCGGCCTCCTCCTCGACGACGGGCGCGTCCGGGTCGGCGCGCAACCCGAGCCGCTCCGGGATCTTGTTGATCGGGGTCGCGGTGGTCACCAGCAGGCCGAACACCAGCAGCAGGAGCAGCAGCGGCATGGCCACCCAGGCGGTCACCGCCGACTTCAGCAGGTCACCCACGCCGGCGCCGAGCAGGCCGCCGGCGAAGTCGCGCTGCACCTCGTCCACCGGGTTCTGGCCGATGTGCAGCATCGCGGCGGTGGCCAGCAGCATCGAACCCCAGCCGACCAGGCCACGGCCGCGGTGCTCGGGGTCGGCGGGCGTGCGCATCAGCCGCCACGCGCCGACCATGAACAGCACCGGCAGCACGATGGAGATGGCCCCGACGAAGAGACGCACGGTGTCGGCCAGGTGCCGGCCGACCGGCCCGGCGCCACCGCCCCAGATGCCCACCGCGCTGAGGATGGCCAGGCCGAACAGGAGCAGGCCGCCGCCGTCGCGGCGGTGCTCCGGGTCCAGATCCCGGGTGGACGCGGCCTGCCGGCCGGCCGCCCGGAAGCCCCAGCCGACCGTGTGCGCCAGCCCCATCCACATCGCGTTGACGGCGCGGCCGACGAACGCGGCCGGGCTCGGCCCGGACGCCGGGCGCCGGCGCACCGGCTTGCGCGCCGCCTTCTTCGCCGGTTGGCGCGCACGGTTGTTCGTGGTGCCACGCGGCGACGCGCCGCGCCGCCGGCTCGCCTGAGAGGTACGGCCCGCCATAGAGTCACGGTAACGGCGGTACCCGGCGGAACGCCGCTTTTCCGGGTCGTGTCCGCGCGTCGCAGCACGGATCGGACCGTCGTTTGTGTTATTCGCCTCAGAAGGGATGCCCGATGGCGTCGCCGGAGATCGAGGACGGTCCGGACGGTCCCCTGGCCGGACACCCGCGGGCGTTGCGGCCGTTGACCGGCGAGCTGATCGCCGCCGTGCTGACCCACCGGGGGTACGCGGTGGCCGAGGAGCCCGACGGCGCGCTGGCCGGTCGCTGGGAGCGGGCCCTGATCTGGTTCCACCGCCGGGGCGAGGCCGGTGAGCTGCTCCAGGTCCGCACCGTCGCCACGTACCGGTTCGGCATCGAGCGGGTGCCCGACCTGCACGCGTTCTGCAACACCTGGAACCACGACCGGCTGTGGCCGAAGGCGTACGTGCACGTCGCCGACGACGGGTCGGCCCAGGTCTGCGGCGAGGTCACCACCGACCTGGAACGCGGGGTCACCCCGCACCAGCTCGACCGGCTCGTCGAATGCGGCGTCACCACCGGCTGCCAGCTCGCCGACGCGGTCGCCGCGCTGCCCGGCGGGTCGGTCCGGTGACGACCGCCCGCGACCGGGGGCTGGCCGCCGCGCTCGCCGACGCCCGGGACCGGCCCGACGGTGAGGAACGCTGCGCCGAGCTGGAGCGGATCGCCGCCCGGGCCGACGCCACCGGCGACCCGCGTACCGCCCTGTCGGCCCGGTTCGCGCTGGTCGAGGCGTACCTGCACCTGGGCGAGCGGTGGCGGACGGTGGAGCCGGTGCGCCGCATGCGGGCCACGCTGGCCCGGCATCCCGGCCTGCTCGACGCCCACCCTGACGAGACGACGCGGCTGCGCCGGCACCAGCGGCAGGCGGTGGAGGCGCTCTTCGGCACCCCCCGGGTCGGCCTGGACCAGGCCCGCTCCCTGCTGGACACGCTCGCCACCGAGGTGGGTGAGGACGCGGAGGCGGTCGCCGAACTGCGCTGCCGGCTGGCCGACCACCTCGGCGACGAGCCGGCCGCCCGGCGCGCCTACGCACGCTGGTCGGCCGGCGACGGCGCGGACCCGGTGGGTGGCTGCCCCGGCTGCGCCCCGGCCCGGCGGGCCGAGCTGCTGGCCGGTTGGGGCGAGCCGGAGGATGCCCTGGCCGCGCTCGGTCCGGCCTTCGCTCCGGACTGCACCGACCAGCCCGAACGGGGTCTCGTCGCGGGCCTGTTGCCGTGGCTGCGCACCGGCGCGCAGGTGCGGGCGGGCCGGGCGCACGTGCGCGCCTACCGTCGGCACCGCCGGGAGCGGGCCGCGTTCCCGCTGCTCGCCACGCACCTGCGGTTCTGTGCGCTCGGCGGGCACCTGCACCGGGGGCTGGAGGTGCTGGCCGAGCAACTGCCCCGGCTGGACCGGCCCGCGGACGACCTGTCCGCGATGGAGTTCGCGGCGGCCGGCGCGCTGCTGTGCGGGCTGGCCGCCGAGGCCGGCCTCGGCGGGCGGCGGATCCACCGCCCCGGGCACGGTTCCCGACCTGCCGCCGAGGTCGACGTGGCGACGTTGGGCGGGCAGCTCCAGGCGTTGGCCACCGCGTTGGCCGGCAGCTTCGACGCCCGCAACGGAACCGGGCACCAGTCCGGCCGGATCGCCTCCTGGCTGGCCGAGCGACCACTCGCCGCGCCGGTGCCGCTGCCCGCCGAGAGCGAGTTCGACGAGGACCCGGAGGCCGACCCGGCCGAGCCCGCACCGCCCGGGCCGGAGGAGCCGGCCCCGCTGGACGCGGCGCTGCTGACCGGCGCGCTCGACGCGCGGGGCGAGCCGTACACGGTCGAACCGGACGGCGCCCTGGCCGGACGCTGGGGTGAGGCGACGATCCAGTTCCGCCGGCTCGGCGAGGTGCTGCACGCCCGGGTGACGGCGGCCCGCCGGCTGCCGGCCGACCGTCGGGCCGAGGCGTACGCGTTCTGCAACGCCTGGAACCACGACCGGCTGCTGCCCGCCGCCTACGTGCACGAGCCCGGCGACGGGACGCTGGTGCTGGCCGCCGGCGTCTCCACCGACCTGTCCTGCGGCGTGGCCCCGGCCCAGCTCGCCGTGCTGGTGGCCGCCACGATCCGCACCGGCGCCGCGTACGCCGACGCGGTCGCCGCGTTGCGCCCCTGACACGGCGCGACCTCCGACCACCGGGCGGTGGTGATCGGGGGTCGCGGTCCCGGGGCCGACGGCGGCGTCAGCGGGCGGAGAACGCCAGGGTGTACGCGCCGGAGCCGGACAACCCGACGACCCGGTAGCGGTAGGCGCCGGCCGGGGTGTCGGCGGTCAGCCGGGCGATCCCGTCCGCGCCGTCCGCGCGGGCCACGGTGCGGAACGCGCCGCCGGTGAAGCGTTGCAGCTCCACCACCACCCGGGCGCCGTCCGGCACGGCGACGCAGGCCTCCTGCGCGCCACCGGCCACCCGGAAGAAGCGGCCGTCCGGCTGCACCTGGGCGCGCCCGGCGGTGATCCGGCCGGTCCGGCTCACCTGGCCGGTGCACTCGGTGTCGGCGGCCGGCGGCGCGGGCGGTGCGCTGACCGGCGGCGCGGTCTGCCCGCCACCGGCCGGCGGCTCGGCGGGCGCCTGCTGGCCGCCGGCGGTGACCAGGGTCAGGTTGTTGCGCTGGAGGATCTCGTTGACCGGCTGGAAGAACGTGACCCCGCCCCGGGTGCAGTCGCCGGACCCCCCGGAGGTGACACCCTGCGCCTGGTCTCCGGAGAGCCACGCGCCCCCGGAGTCGCCCGGTTCGGCGCAGACGTTCGTCCGGGTCAGCCCGGTGACCGTCCCCTCCGGGTAGTTGACCGTGGCGTTCTTGGCCTGGACCACGCCGCAGCGGGTGCCGGTGGTGGAGCCGGACCGGCAGATCGAGGCGCCGACCGGGGCCTCGGTGGAGCCGTTCACCGCCACCGTGCCGCCGTTGAAGTCGTTCACCACGCCCTGCGGCGTCCAGTCGCCGTTGACCTCGACCACCGCCCAGTCGTCACCCGGGAACGAGGACGCGGAGAACGTGCCCTGGGCGACCCGGTTCGACCCGGTGGTGCGGTCCCCCGGCCGGCCGCAGTGCCCGGCGGTGACGAAGCCGCCGACCACCGAGAACCCGACCGAGCAGCGGCCGGCGTTGTTGATGAAGAACGCGTCGCCGCCCCGCACGTCGAACAACGGTCGGGGGGCCTCGTCGGCGGTCCGCACCCGGACCGTGGCGCCGTCCGCCCCGCCGGCGGCGGCGAGCCGGCGGCCGGCCGCCTCCGCGCCCGGTCGGGCGAGCACCACGACGGAGTTGCTGGCCACGTCGACGTACCAGCCGGCGATGTCCGGGCCGGCGTCCGCGCCGGCCGCGTCGAGGCGGGTCTTCACCGCGTCCAGCTCGGCGACGCCACGCGCGACCCGCTTCGGCACCGCGCCGGCCGCGGTCACCCGGGCCTCGGCGGCCGGGTCGGCCACCGCCACGGTGAGCGTGGCGCCGTCGGCGCTGAGCCAGCTGCCGCCGTAGTCGGCGCCGAGTTCGGTGCGCAGCCGGGTGACCGTGCCGGCCGCCCAGCGTTCGGTGCGCAGCCGGCGTACCGCCTGGTCGCGGGTGAGCGAGAGATCGCGGCCCAGCGCGTCCAGGACCTCCGGGGCCACGCCGTCGGCGGCCGGGGCGGCCCTCCGGGGTCCCTCACCGGCGAACGACGGCAGGGTCACCGCCGCCGTCAACCCGGCCGCCGCCACCAGTACGCCGATGGCTGTCATCCGTCTGCGGTCCATCCGCCACGCTCCTCCCGACCGGCGCAGGGGCACGCCGGCCGACCGGGAGTACGGAGACGGACGCCGATCGGTTGAGCAGGGGCAAGCGGTTTCGACGCAGCGTGTCGGGGCGTACCCGGAAAGCGACGACGCCGGCCCACCGCGGACGGTGGGCCGGCGCTCGGGCGCGGTCGGTCAGACCTCGACGACGGTCGGGACGATCATCGGGCGGCGCCGGTACGCGTCGTTGACCCAGCGGCCCACCGTGCGGCGGACGATCTGCTGGAGCTGGTGCGGGTCGGTGATGCCGTCCGCGGCGGCCCGGTTCAGCGCCTCGGTGACCAGCGGGATCACCGGGTTGAACGCGGCCGGGTCCTCGGAGAAGCCCTTCGCCGAGACGGTCGGCCCGGCGACCACCTTGCCGGTGACCGAGTCGACCACCACGGTGGTGGCGATGAAGCCGCCGTCGCCGAGGATCCGCCGCTCGGTCAGCAGCGACTCGCTGACGTCGCCCACGGCGAGGCCGTCGACGTAGACGTAGCGGCTCTTCACCCGCCCGACCAGGCTGGCCCGGCCCTCGACCAGGTCGACCACGTCGCCGTCCTCGCAGAGCACGACCCGGTCCGGCGCGACGCCGGACTCGATGCCGAGCCGGGCGTGCGCGCGCAGGTGCCGCCACTCGCCGTGCACCGGCATCAGGTTGCTCGGGCGGACGACGTTGAGCAGGTAGAGCAGCTCGCCCGCCGGGGCGTGACCGGAGACGTGCACCTTGGCCACGTCCTTGTGCACCACCACGGCGCCGGCCCGGGCCAGCCGGTTGATCACCCGGTAGACCGAGGTCTCGTTGCCCGGCACCAGGGAGGAGGCCAGCACCACGGTGTCGCCGGGCGCGATCGTGATGTGCCGGTGGTCGCCGCTGGCCATCCGGCCCAGCGCGCTCATCGGCTCGCCCTGCGAGCCGGTGGACATGAGCACGATCTGCTCGGGCGGCAGGTTGGTGGCCTCCTCGATGCCGACCACCAGGCCGGGTGGGATGTTGAGCAGGCCCAGGTCGCGGGCGATGCCCATGTTGCGGACCATGGACCGGCCGATCAGCGCGACCTTGCGGCCGTGCTCGACGGCCGAGTCGAAGACCTGCTGCACCCGGTGCACGTGCGAGGCGAACGAGGCGACGATGATCCGCCCCTTGGCCTTCGCGAAGATCGAGTCGAGCACCGGCCCGATCTCCCGCTCCGGCGTGACGAACCCGGGGATCTCCGCGTTCGTCGAGTCGGAGAGCAGCAGGTCGACGCCCTCGGCGCCGAGCCGGGCGAACCCGGCCAGGTCGGTGATCCGCCCGTCCAGCGGGAGCTGGTCCATCTTGAAGTCGCCGGTGTGCAGCACCAGGCCGGCCGGGGTGCGGATGGCCACCGCCAGCGCGTCCGGGATCGAGTGGTTCACCGCGAAGAACTCGCACTCGAACGGGCCCAGCCGTTCCCGGCCGCCCTCCCGCACGGTCAGCGTGTACGGCTGGATCCGCCGCTCGGCCAGCTTCGCCTCGACCAGCGCGAGGGTGAACTGGGAACCCACCAGCGGGATGTCCGGCTTGTGGGCGAGCAGGTACGGCACCGCGCCGATGTGGTCCTCGTGGCCGTGCGTGAGCACGATCGCCTGCACGTCGGCCAGCCGGTCCAGGATCGGCCCGAAGTCGGGCAGGATCAGGTCCACGCCGGGCTGCTCGACGTCGGGGAAGAGCACCCCGCAGTCGACGATGAGCAGCTTGCCGTCGTACTCGAAGACGGTCATGTTCCGGCCGATGGCGCCGAGTCCGCCGAGCGGGATGATCCGCAGGCCGCCCTCCGGCAGCGGCGGGGGCAGCTCACCCTCGATGTGCGCCTCGGTCACGCGTCACCTCATTCTGCGACGCCGCCGTGCGGCGTCCGTCGTGTCGTTGAATCATTCGGGCAGGGGCAGGCCCGCCGCGGCGCAGTCGGCGCGCAGCTGGGCCAGTTCGTCGCCGGTGGCCTCGACCAGCGGCGGTCGTACCGGGCCGGACGGCAGGCCCTGGGCCGCCAGTCCGGCCTTGACCAGGATGGTGCCCTGGGTGCGGAAGATGCCGGTGTAGAGCGGCAGGAGCCGCCGGTGCAGGGCGAGTGCCCCGGCCGTGTCACCGGCCTCGAACGCCTCGATCATCTGCTTCGTACCCACCCCGGTGAAGTGGGTGGAGGTGCCGACCACGCCGACCGCGCCGACGGCCAGGGCGGGCAGGGTCAGCGCGTCCTCGCCGCTGTAGAACGCGAGGTCGCTGCGGGCCAGCACCCAGGAGGTGGCGGTGAGGTCGCCCTTGGCGTCCTTGACCGCCACGATCCGGCCGTGCTCGGACAGCTTCACCAGCGTGTCGGTGGCGATCGCGACACCGGAGCGGTGCGGGATGTCGTAGAGCATGACCGGCAGCCCGGTGGCGTCCGCGACGGTGGTGAAGTGGCGCAGCAGCCCGGCCTGCGGCGGCTTGTTGTAGTAGGGCGTGACCACGAGCAGACCGTGCGCGCCGGCCTTCTCGGCCTGCGCGGCCAGCTCGACGGTGTGCCGGGTGTCGTTGGTGCCCACCCCGGCGACGATGCGGGCCCGGTCGCCGACCGCCTCGACGACCGCGCGGATCAGCGTCTCCTTCTCCGCGTCGGTCGTGGTCGGGGACTCGCCCGTGGTGCCGTTGAGCACCAGCGCGTCGTTGCCCTGCTCGTCGACGAGGTAGCGGGCCAGCCGGGCGGCGCCGTCGAGGTCGAGCGCCCCGTCCGGGGTGAACGGGGTCACCATGGCCGTGATCACTCGCCCGAACGGGCGCGACGGGCCCCGCTCCGGGGCGGCAGGGTGGTCGTGCGTCATGTTCACAACCTAGCGGACGACCACCGGTGGCCCGGCGGCGAAGGGCGACGACTCACTCGGCGTGCGGCGACGCCGCCACCTCGGTGCCGTCCGGCAGCGTGGAGATCACGAAGTCGGCGAAGACGTTCGGCGCGACGCCCTGGAGCTGCCGCAGGCACTCGACCGCCAGCTCGCGGATCTCCACGTCGGCGTGCTCGGTGGCGCGCATCTTGACGAAGTGCCGCCAGGCCCGGTAGTTGCCGGTCACCACGATCCGGGTCTCGGTCGCGTTCGGCAGCACGGCCCGGGCCGCCTGGCGGGCCTGCTTACGGCGCAGCGTCGGGTTGGGCTCGTCGGTGAAGCGGGCCTCCAGCCCCTCCAGCAACTCGGTGTACGCCCGCACCGCCGCCTCGGACGCCTCGACGAACTTCTTGTGCAGCTCGGGGTCGTCGGCGATCACCGCCGGCTCGACCATCGCCGCGTCCCGCTCGGGGACGTAGCGCTGGGAGAGCTGCGAGTAGGAGAAGTGCCGGTGCCGGATCAGCTCGTGGGTGAACGAGCGGGAGACGCCGCTGAAGTAGAAGCTCACCGAGCCGTGCTCCAGCACGCTCAGGTGGCCGACGTCCAGGATGTGCGCCAGGTAGCCGGCGTTCGTCGCGGTGGCCGGGTTCGGCTTCTTCCAGCTCTGGTAGCAGGCCCGGCCGGCGAACTCGGCGAGGGCCTGACCGCCGTCGGCGTCGGTCGACCACGGCACGTCGTCCGGCGCCTGGAACTGGGTCCACGCGATCAGTTTGACCTGGGGCTGCACCATCTCCGGCATGCCGAGGACTGTAGTTGCCCGGCCCTCGTCGTGGAAATCGGGCACGCGGCCGACCAGCACCGGGCCGGCGGCCCGTGGCCAAGGTCTCGCCCGGCGCGGTGTTCCCCCCGCATCGCCTGTCGAGCTGAGTCGCCGGTGACATCTCCGGCTCCGGCTCCGGCTCCGGCTCCGGCTCCGGCTCCGGCTCCGGCTCCGGCTCCGGCTCCGGCTCCGGCTCCGGCTCCGGCTCCGAGATCTTGGTACGAAAAGGCCCCTGGGAGGGCCGTTTCGTACCAAGATCTTCGGGGTTCCCGACGGGTGGAACGACCTTCCCGGGTGGCGGGAGGAATTCGGTCACGAGCGCCGGCCGGCGCGGACGCCGGTGCAAGTGCCGGTACCGGAGCCGGTGCAAGTGCCGGGCCAGGGCCGGTGGGCCTAGCGGAGCGGGGCGCACGGTGGCAGGAACGACTCAACTCCCAAGGCGTCCGGGAGCGGGTCGTGGGCAGAACGGGCGGCGCCCGCCACCTCCGCACCCGTGGTGCAGCGGTCAGACGTAGAGCGAGGGGAACGGTGCCCACGGCAGGTTGCGGACCACCGAGAAGACCGCCCAGGCGGCCAGGAAACCACCGATCACCTTGGGGCTGAACCGCGGCTCGGGCAGCCGCCACCCGAACGCCCGGTTGCCGGCCCAGGCGGCGAAGAGCCAGGCCAGGAACGGCAGCGCGAAGACGAAGAGGAAGTGGTGCCGGGCGGCGGCCGGCAGGTCGCCGTGCAGCACGTACCAGAGGGCGCGGGTGCCGCCGCACCCCGGGCAGTCCAGCCCGGTGGTGAGCTTGAGCAGGCAGGTCGGCCGGGCGTCCGGGTCGCTCTGGGTCGGGTCGCTGATCAGCGCGTATGCCATGCCGAGGCCGACGCAGCCCAGCGCCGCCAGCGGCACCGCCCAGCGCGGGGCGCGGGCGTGCAGGCGCAGCACCATCCGGGTGAACCGGTCGGGCTCGACCGGCGGATAGGGGTGGTGCGGGTGCGGGTGCGTCTCCGGGTGCGGGTCGGGAACGGTGGCAGGCCGGTCAACGCTCGTCACGCGCTCACCGTACACCCGCCACGCCCACCAACGCGGCGGCGAGCGGCGCGGCCAGGTCACCGGCGGCCGGCGGGGCGACCGCGTCCAGGCCGAGCCAGCCGGCGAGCCGGTAGAGCTCGGCGGCGAGCGCCACCGCCGTCTCCCCCGGGTCGGCGCCCGGCTCCACCCAGGCGGCCGGCACCAGCAGCGCGCCGGCCTTCCGGTCGGCCTTGAGGTCGACCCGTGCGGTGAAGCGCTCACCCTGGCGGAACGGCAGCACGTAGTAGCCGTGGACCCGCTGCGGCGCCGGCACGTAGATCTCGATCCGGTAGGTGAAGCCGAACAGCCGCTCGGTGCGGCCCCGCTCCCAGACCAACGGGTCGAACGGGCTGACCAGCGTGTTGCCCCGCACCCAGCGGGGCAGCCGGGCGTCGGCGTGCAGGTAGGCCGGATGCCGCCAGCCCTGGACCGTGACCGGGGTCAGCTCGCCCGCCTCGACCAGCTCGGCGACCGCGCGCCGGGCCCCGGCGACCGGCAGCCGGAAGTAGTCGCGCAGCTCCGGCTCGGCGGCGACGCCGAGCGACCGGGCCGCGATCGACACCAGGGTGCGGTGCGCGTCGGCGTCGGTGGGGGTGGGCGCGTCCAGCACGGCGGCCGGCAGCACCCGCTCGGGCAGGTCGTAGCGGCGGGCGAAGGAGTTGGTGCGGTCGGCCGCGGTGACCTCGCCGGCCCAGAAGAGAAACTCCAACGCCCGTTTCACGGCGGACCAGTTCCAGCCCCAGTTGCCGGTCTCACGCGGCGCGTCGTGCTCGATCTCGGCGGCGGTGAGCGGCCCTCGGGCGGCCACCTCGTCGCGCACCCACGCCACCAGCTCGGGCTGCTCCTCGGCGATCCGGCGCATGCCGCCCCAGGCCTCGTCGCGCGCCTTGGCCATCCGCCAGCGCAGCGCCGGGTGCAGCCGCACCGGGACCAGCGACGCCTCGTGCGCCCAGTATTCGAACAGCTCCCGCGGACGGCGGTAGGCCGCGGTGTCGAGCAGGGCGGTCGGGTAGGGCCCGAGGCGGCTGTAGAGCGGCAGGTAGTGCGCGCGTTGCAGCACGTTGACCGAGTCCATCTGGATCAGCCCGACCCGGTCGAGCACCCGGCGCAGGTGTCGTCGGGTGGGCACGCCGGCGGGCGCCGGGTCGGCGAAGCCCTGGGCGGCCAGGGCGATCCGCCGGGCCTGGGCGAGGGAGAGCGATTCCGGTACGGCCATCGTCGGCGACCCTAATCCAGCCCTCCGACATCACCCGGGAGCGGCGGCTGGACTGTTCGCCCGTCGGGGCATAGAACGGACAGGTGCTCACCATCCGCCGGGAGGAGCCGGACGACGCCGAGGCGATCGCCCGGGTGCACATCCACGGCTGGCAGACCGGCTACGCCGGGATCATGCCCGACGAGGTGCTGAACCGGCTCAACCCGCGCGCCTGGGCGCAGCGGCGTCGCGACCTCGGCACCGCCGACCCGGACCACCCGTTCACCACGCTGGTCGCCGAGGACGACGGCCTGGTCGCCGGGTTCACCACGTTCGGGCCGTACCGGAACAACCAGGACCGCGGCGACCTGGATCCGGCGCACGGCGAGCTGCTGGCGATCTACCTGGAGCCGGCGTACTGGGGTTCGGGCGTCGGTCGGACGCTGCTCACGGCGGCACGCGCCGGCCTGGCCGAGCGGGGCTGGACCGGCTACCGGCTCTGGGTGCTCGCCGACAACGCGCGGGCCCGCCGCTTCTACGAGCGGGCCGGGCACTCACCGGACGGCGAGGAGTCCGCCTATCCGGTGCCGCTGGCCGGCGGACGCACCCCGGTCCTGCTCCGCGAGCTGCGCTACACCGCCCGGCTCGACGACTGACCCCGCCGGCCCGTCGGAACGCACCGGCGTCGCCCGACGCCGGATCGGCAGGCCGAGCAGCAGCGCCAGGCTGATCCAGACGTACGTGTTGCTGCCCAGGAAGCCGTCCACCCCGGTGAAGTCCTTCTCCCAGGACCAGACGATCCGGCTGCACAGCAGCGCGTACCCGACCAGCGCGGCGGCCAGCAGCAGACGGCGGCGCCGGCCGCGCGCCGCCATGCCGTTGTCGACCAGCAGGATCAGCCCCGGCAGCAGCCAGACCAGGTGGTGCACCCAGGTCACCGGGCTGACCAGGCACATCACCGCGCCGGTCAGGGCCAGGCCGGTGGCCTCGTCGCCGGCGGCCACCGCCCGCCGGCACCGCCAACCCCAGATCACCAGCGTCACGAGTACGAGCAGCAGCCAGGCGATCGTGCTCGGGTGCTGCGGGTCCAGCCGGGCGACCACCCCACGCAGCGACTGGTTGGAGACGAAGGCCAACTCACCGACCCGGTCGGTGTTCCACAGCGCCTCGGTCCAGAACTCCCGGGAGGCGTCCGGGAACAGACCGGCCGCCACCACCGTGGCCACGGCGGCGGTGCCCACCGCGGTCGCGGCGGCCCGCCAGCGGCCGGTGACCAGCAGGTAGACGATGAAGATGCCCGGCGTCAGCTTGATCGCGGTGGCCAGTCCGATGCCCACGCCGGCCCAGCGGTTGCGCGCCGGCAGCAGCCGGAGCAGGTCCACCGCCACCAGGAAGAGCAGCAGCATGTTGACCTGGCCGAAGTTGACCGTCTCGCGCATCGGCTCGTACGCGGCGGCCAGGCAGAGCGCCACCGCGAGGGTGAACCAGCGGGTCCAGCCGGACCGGCGGGCCACCGGGTCCAGCAGCCACCAGATGACCACGGCGCTGACCAGCACCGTCGCGGTCACGCTCACCACGATCGCGGCGTTCCACGGCAGGTACGCCATGGGCAGCATGACCAGCGCGGCGAACGGCGGGTAGGTGAAGCCGTACTGGGTGCCGGCCTTGAGGAAGTCGTAGATCTCCCCGCCGTCGTGCACCCAGAAGGTCAACGCCCCGTAGTAGACGTTGAGGTCGAAGAAGCCGTGCCGCACCGCCGCCACGGAGAGGAACACGGTGACCGCCGCGGCGAGCGCCGCCACGGCGACGACCTGCGCGATCGTCCGCCCGGCACCCTGCGCCACCGTCACCCTCCTCGCCCTGCGTAGGCTCACGTGCCATGGCTGCAGGCTACGTCCGCCCCGCGCGTCCCGAGGACGTCGCCGAGATCGCACGCATCCAGCTCGCGACCTGGCGGGTCGCGTACCGCCGGATCCTGCCCCGGCACGTGCTCGACAACCTGGACGAGGCGTACCTGGCCCGGCGGTGGAGCGCGGCGGTGCAGGAGCCGCCCTCGGGCGCGCACCGGGTGCTGGTCGCCGTCGAACAGGCCGCGCAATCCTATCTGGTGGGGTTCGCCGCCTCCGGTCCGGCCGACGCCGAGGCGCTCGCCCCGGGCGAGCCGGCCGACGCCCTCGCCTCGGGCGTGGTGGCGGTGACCGACCTGCTGGTCGAGCCCCGCTGGGGCCGGCGGGGGCACGGCAGCCGGCTGCTCGCCGCCGCCGTCGAGCACTGGCGTACCGACGGCTTCACCCGCGCGGTGGCCTGGGCGTTCGACGCCGACGCGGCGACCCGGGCGTTCCTCGGCTCGACCGGCTGGGAGCCGGACGGCGCGACCCGGGCGCTGGACGTGGACGACATGCTGGTCCCCCAGCTCCGGCTGCACGTGGCCGTTCCCGACGAGGCGGCGACGGACCCGGAGGGTTCTCCCGCCGACCGATGAGTTTCCGCCCCGGCACCGGTCCGACCCTGGTAGGCACGACACAGGCCAGAGTGAGGAGCGGATCATGTTCGGCGACACGAAGGCGTTCAGCGGGTTCTCGGTGGACGACCCGGACCGGGCGCAGCGCTTCTACGCCGACGTGCTGGGGCTGCGGGTCTCCCGGGACGACGACATGGGCGGGATCCTGACGCTGCATCTGGCCGGCGACCGGCCGGTGCTCGTCTACCCGAAGCCCGACCACCGTCCGGCCAGCTACACCGTGCTCAACTTCCCCGTCGCCGACGTCGACCGGGCGGTCGACGAGCTGGTCGCGCGTGGCGTACGGCTGGAGCGGTACGACGGCATGCCGCAGGACGACAAGGGGATCATGCGCGGCAACGGGCCCACCATCGCCTGGTTCACCGATCCGGCCGGCAACGTCATGTCGGTCATCGAGGCGAGCTGAGCCGGCGCGCTGGCGGTCCCGGCACGGGGCGGGACCGCCAGCGCGGATCAGCCCTTGTCCGCGCCCTCGTTGGCGCCGCGCACGAAGTAGCGCTGGAAGATGACGAAGAGCACCGCCACCGGGATGGTGGCCAGCAGCGCCGCGCCGAGCTTCAGCGGATACTGGGTGCCCTTGCCGAGCGAGCCGCTGACCAGGTCGGCCAGCCCGCGCGGCAGCGTGAACAGGTCCGGGTCCTGGACCGACACGAGGCTGTGCGGGAACTCGTTCCAGGAGCCCTGGAACGACAGGATGGTCAGCGTGATCAGCGCCGGCCGGGCCATCGGCAGCACCACCGACCAGAACGTGCGGAAGACCCCGGCGCCGTCGATCCGGGCCGCCTCCTCGACGCTGACCGGGATCGACTCGAAGAACTGCTTCATGATGAACACGCCCGCCGCGTCGGCGAGCAGCGGCACGATCAGGCCGGCGTAACTGTCGTAGAGGCCGATCTGCTTGAGCACCAGGAACTTCGGGATCAGCAGCACCACGCCCGGCACCGCCATCACCGCGATGACGGCGGCGAACAGCCCGGCCCGGCCCCGGAACCGCAGCCGGGCCAGCGCGTAGCCGGCGAGCGAGTCGAAGAACACCCGGCCGAGCGTGACCAGCACGGTGACCAGCAGCGAGTTGCCGAGCCAGAGCGGGAAGTTGGTGCCGGAGAAGATCCGCTCGAAGCCGGCCAGCGTGAGCGGGTCGGGGAACGGCGACAGCGGGTTGGCCGCCGCGTCCGGCTCGGTCTTGAGCGAGTTGCCGAGCTGGATCACGAACGGGTAGAGGAAGACCAGCCCGAAGAAGATCAGGACCGCGTACCCGAGGACGCGGTTGACCCGGGCGCGCGTCCCGCGGTCGCCGCGGCGGGCGACGGGCGCCGGCCGGTCGGTCAGCACGGCCATGTCAGGACCCCTCCGGTACGCGTCGACGCCACCACCGGCCGCGCCGGGGACCGTCCCGGTCGGCCATCAGCCGGCGCTGGAACAGGGTGAGCAGGATGATGATCAGGAACAGCACGAACGAGATGGCCGCGCCGGAGCCGTAGTCGAAGTCCCGGAACGCGGTCCGGTACGACAGGTACGCCGGGGTGAGCGTGGTCTTGGCCGGGTCGCCCTGGCTCATCACGTACACCTGGTCGAAGACCTGCCAGGAGCCGATCAGTCCCAGGGTGACCACGAGGAACGTGGTGGGCTTGATCAGCGGCAGGGTGACGTAGCGGAAGCGCTGCCAGCGGCTGGCGCCGTCGAGCGTGCTGGCCTCGTCCAGCGCCACCGGCACGTTCTGCAGGGCGGCCAGGTACATCAGCATGAACGTGCCCGAGGTGGTCCAGATGACCAGGCAGATGATCGACGTCATGGCCACGCTCGGCCCGGAGAGCCAGTCCCACCAGGTCAGCCCGAGCGGGCCGCCGGAGGTGAGCGCGGCCGGCGGCTCGTTCATCCCGAACGCGCCGAACAGAAGGTGCAGCACGCCCCGACCGTCGGCGAACCACTCGGGGCCGTCGATGCCGAGCAGGCCGAGCAGCCGGTTGACCGCGCCGGAGTTGGCGAACAGGAAGAGGAACACCACGCTGATCGCCACCGAGCTGGTGACCGACGGGAAGTAGAAGGCGCTGCGGAAGAAGCCCTTCCCCTTGAGCAGCCGGTTGTTCACCACCAGGGCGAGACCGAGGGCGAGCACGGTCTGCACCGGCACGACGATCCCGACGTAGTAGATGTTGTTGCGGATGGCGGTCATGAAGTCGCGGCGGGCGAGCCCGTCCTCGGTGAACAGCCGCGAGTAGTTGTCGCCGCCGACGAACGGCACGTCGCCGGTGAACGGGCTGCCCTGGCCGTTCCAGTCGGTGAGGCTCACCCAGAGCGCCATCAGGATCGGCAGCAGCAGGAAGAGCCCGAGGATCACGATCACCGGCGCGACGAAGAGCCAGCCGGCGAGGTTCTCGTTGCCGCGGATACCGCCGCGGCGGCGGCGCGGCGGGCCGGCCGAGGCGGTGCCCGGCGCGGCGAGCGTGTCCGTTGCCACTCCCTCTCCCTTCTCGGGGGAGGTGAAAGGAAGGGCCCCCTCTTAACACCCGTCTGTTAACAAGGGCCCCTCCTTACACCTCAGCCGCCGAGCGCCGCCTTGGCGTTCTTGTCGAAGTTGGCCAGGATGGTCTTCGGGTCGCCGGTGGCCAGGCCCTGCAGGCCGGCCTCCAGGTCACGCAGCACGCTGTCCATCTTCGGCGCGTTCACCGGGCCCTGGGCGTACGCGACGCCGTCGATGAACGGCTTGTCGGCCGGGAAGGCGCTGGTGTACTGGCCGCTCACGGACTGGCGGGACGGCATCACGCCGAACGCCTTGGCGAACGCCATCTGCTGGTCGCCGGCGGTCATCGCCTCGACGAACTTGATCGCCTGCTCCTTGTACTTGGACTTGGCGGCGATGCCCCAGCACTGGGTGAAGGAGAGCGTGCCCTGGCCCTTGGGACCGGCCGGCAGCGGGACGACCTTGTACTTCACGTTCGGGAAGTCGTTCTGCAGGGCGCCCTTGATCCAGTTGCCCTCGATGGTCATCACGGCCTTGCCCTTGCCGAACGCCTCACCGGACCAACCGGAGTCGAGCTGCTTGGGGAACTTCGCGTAGCCGTTGGCGAGCAGCGACTTGACGTACTGGAGGGCCTGGAGGTTCTCCGGGGTGTCGGCGGTCGGCTGCTTGCCGTCGGCGCTCATCAACCAGCCGCCGTTCTGCACCAGGAACGCGCCGATGCGGTCCCGGGTGTCGCCGAGCGCGAGCGCCACCTGGCCCTTCGCCTTGATCTTCTGGCTGACGGCGGTGAGCTGGTCCCAGGTGGTCGGCACGTCCGCGTCGGTCAGCCCGGCCTTGGTCCACAGGTCGGTGTTGATCTGGAGCGCCAGCGTGGAGAAGTCCTTCGGCGCGCAGTAGAGCTTGCCGTCGTAGGTGAACGCGGTGCGCAGGCTCTCGTAGAAGTCGTCGGTGTTGCTCACCTTGTCGCCGTACGGCTCCAGCGCCCCGACGCTGGCGAAGTCGGCGAACCGGGTGGCGTCGACGTAGAAGACGTCCGGCGGGGTGCCACCGGCGAGCGCCTGGCCGAGCTGCTGGGTGAGGTCCTGGGCGGGGGTGACGGTGGCGGTGTTGCCGGAGGAGCCGGCCCACTTCGCGGCGGCCTCCTGCACGGCCTTGGTCTCGGCGTCACCGGAGGAGCCGATCAGGATCTGCAGGCTGGCCGGGCCGCTGGACTGCTTGGTGTCTCCGGCCGAGTCGTCGAAGCCGCTGCCGCAGGCGGCGGAGCCGAGCAGCGCGACGGCGGCGACGCCCGCCAGCGCGGCCCGGGTGAACGTGCGAGGTGTCATCTGATTCTCCTGGTGGGGGATGGGATCACGCCGTGTGCCGGAGCACCAGCGAGGGACTCAGCAGCAGCTGGGGGTCGCGCTGCTGCCCGTCGAGCAGCCCGGTGAGCAGCTCGACGCAGCGGGCGGCGGCCTCACCGAGCGGTTGGCTGACGCTGCTCAGCCCGACCGCGGCGGCCACCGGGGTGTCGTCGAAACCGACGACGGCGACGTCGGTCGCCGTCTCGCGCGCGGCCTGCCACGCGCCGAGCGCCAGCGAGTCGCTGGCGCAGACCACCGCGGTCGGCGGCGCGTCGAGGGCGAGCAACGCGCGCAATTCGCGCGCCCCCTCGGCGATGCCGTCCTCGGTGGCGCGGTCCACCGCGGCGCCGTCCAGGCCGACCTCCGCCATGGTGGTACGCCAGCCGGCGCGCCGGTCGTCGCCGACCCCCGAGCCGGCGGGCCAGCCGAGGAAGGCGATCCGGCGGTGGCCGGCGGTGAGCAGGTGTCGGGTGGCCTGAGCGGTGCCGGCGGCGCCGTCCACGTCGACCCAGGGGTGGGCGTCCGGTGCGTCCCAGGGCCGGCCGAAGGTCACGAACGGCACCTCGCGCTCGGCCAGCCACGCGGTACGCGGGTCGCCGTGCTTGGTGCCGGTGAGCACGAACGCGTCCAGGTCGTACGCGCCGAGCAGGGCGTCGTAGGTGGCGATCTCCTGGTCGTCGTCGCGGGCGGTGTAGAGCAGGACCCGGTAGCCGCCGGCGTCGGCGGTCTCGGTGAGGCCGTGCAGGAAGCGGTCGAGCACCGAGCCGTTGATGCCGTCCCGGGTGGGTTCGATGCGGACGGCGATGAGCCGGGACCGGCCGGTCCGCATCTGCCGGGCGGCCTGGTTGGCCCGGTAGCCGAGCGCCGCGATCGCCTCCCGCACCCGCTGCCGGGTGTCCTCGCGGACGATGTGCGGCGCGTTGAGCACGTTGGAGACGGTCTGCCGGCTGACCTGGGCGTGCCGGGCCACCGTCGCGATGGTTACCTTTTCTCCCACGAAATCCCTCTCACCGCCTTGAACGATCCAATCCCGATGGGGCAGGATTAGAACGTTCAAAGTTTCTGGAATGTTTCGCACTTTGCACCGGCCGCGGTCATCTGTCAAGACGTCCGTCGCCACCGATCAGCACCAGGAGTCCCCTCGTGACCGAACGCCACCTCCAACCGCTGCTGCACGACCTGGTCGGCGTGGTGCACGCCCCCACGAGCGCGCTCGGCGACGCGGCCGGTCAGCTCCGGCCGCACGGCGTCCAGGGCGTCTTCCACGCCGACGCCCGGGTGCTCTCCCGCGCCGAGCTGCGCCTCGACGACCGCGAGCCGGAGTCGATCGGCGGCGGTGCGGTCGGCCCGCACGGCGCCCGCTTCGTCGGCCTGGCCCGCTGGCTCGGCGACCCCACCCCCGACCCCACCGTCCGGGTCGACCGCATCCGGCAGGCCGGCGCGCGCGGTCTGACCGAGGAGATCGTCGTGACGTCCACCGCCGCCGAGCCGGTGCGCACCACGGTCACCGTCGACCTGGCCTGCGACCTCGCCCCGGTCGAGCAGGTCAAGGCCGGCCACGCCGGCCGGCCGCTGGAGGCCAAGGCCGGGGAGCCGGGCCGGGTGCAGTGGGCCGCCGACGGCCTCACCGTGACCGTGACCGGCGCGGACGCCACCGTGGACGCCGCCGGCGAACACGCCGTCGCGCCGCGCCTGAGCTGGCCGGTCACCGTCGACCCGGGCGCCTCGGTCACGCTGCGCTGGCGGCTCGACGTCGCCGACCCACGGGCCGTGGTGAGCGCCGCGCCGGCCGCCGCGAGCTGGGCCGAGCCACGGGTCGACGCCGACGACCGCCGCCTGCTGCGGCTGCTCGACCGGTCCCTGGCCGACCTGCGCGGGCTGCGGCTGGCCGAGCCGGCGCACCCGGAGGACGTCTTCCTCGGCGCCGGCGTGCCCTGGTTCCTCACCCTGTTCGGCCGGGACAGCCTCTGGGCCGCCCGGATGATGCTGCCGCTCGGCACCGACCTGGCCGCCGGCACGCTGCGGGTGCTGGCCCGACGGCAGGGCACCCGGGTCGACCCGGCCACCGGCGAGCAGCCCGGCAAGATCCTGCACGAGCTGCGCCGCCACGAGCTGTCCTTCGACAACGGGATGCGGCTGCCTCCCGCCTACTACGGCACCGTCGACGCGACCATGCTCTGGGTCGGGCTGCTGCACGACGCCTGGCGCTGGGGCCTGCCCGCCGACCAGGTCGAGCCGCTGCTGCCGCATCTGGAGGCGGCGCTGCGCTGGCTCGACGAGCACGCCGACGCCGACGGCGACGGCTTCGTCGAGTACATCGACACCACCGGCCACGGCCTGGCCAACCAGGGCTGGAAGGACTCCGGCGACGCGGTGCGCTTCCGGGACGCCCGGCTGGCCGCGCCGCCGATCGTGCTGGCCGAGGTGCAGGGGTACGCGCACCAGGCCGCGACGAACGGCGCCGACCTGCTGGACGCGTTCGGCCGCCCGGGCGCGGACCGCTGGCGCGGCTACGCCGACCGGCTCGCCGAGCGGTTCCGCGCCGCGTTCTGGGTGGACGGCCGCCACGGCCCCCAGCCGGCGCTGGCGCTGGACCGGGACAAGCGCCCGGTGGACTCACTGACCAGCAACATCGGCCACCTGCTCGGCACCGGCCTGCTGTCGGACGCCGAGTCGGCACAGGTCGCGGCGCTGCTCTCCACCGAGGCGCTGGCCGGCGGCTTCGGCCTGCGCACCATGTCCACCGACGACGCCGGGTTCAGCCCGCTGTCCTACCACTGCGGGTCGATCTGGGCCCACGACACCGCGATCGTGCTCGCCGGGCTGGCCCGCGCCGGGCACCGCGCGGCCGCGCTGCGGCTCGCCGACGGTCTGCTCGCCGCCGCCGAGGCGTTCGACTACCGCCTCCCCGAGCTGTACGGCGGGGACGACCGGTCGGCCCTCGGTCGACCCGTGCCGTACCCGGCGGCCTGCCGTCCGCAGGCCTGGTCGGCGGCGGCGGCCGTGCTGCTGCTCCAGGCCGGCCTGGGCGTCTACCCGGACGTGCCGAACGGCCGCGTCGACCTGCGCCCGTTGGCCGGCCCCGAGCTGGGCGCGCTGAGCGCGGCCGGCCTGCGGATCGCCGGCTCCCCGGTCACGGTCTCGGTCGACCACACCGGCCACCCCACCCTGACCGACCTCCCCGCCACCCTGCACATCCCCACCCCCGGTCCCCCTCCGAAGCCCCTCTCCCCCGCCCCTGACCTCCCAGCAGCCTCGCCGCGCCGGGCCCCGCCCCACCTCGTTGATCATGAAGTTGGCGGCAGTTTCGATCTCCCCACCGCCGCCAACTTCATGCCCGCCCGGCCCGCCGGCCCGTCCGGCGGGGAGGGGCGGCGATCAAGGGGTTTGCGTCGGGCGGGCTGGCGGGTTCTGACGCGAACTCCTTGATCACCGGCGGGAGGGCGACGGGCGGTGTGGGGTGGGGTGGGGTGGGGGAGGTCAGGGGGTGGGGAGTTCGGCCACCAGTTCGTCGTCCTCCATGTCGCCGGTGGGGTGGAAGCCCAGGGAGGTGTAGAGGGCGGCGGCGGGGGCGTTGTCCGGGTGGTAACTGAGGCGGATCGGCTGGCCGGCCTCGGCCAACCAGGCCGTGAGCGTCCGCACCGTGGCGCGGCCCAGCCCCCGGCCCTGCTCGGCGGCGTCGATCACCATGCCGCCGATCCACCGTGAGCCGTCATCGTCCACGCCCCACATGACGTGTCCCACCACGACGTCGTCGGCACACACGGCGAGCGAGTTCCACACGTCCGAGTGCATGGTGAGCAGCAGGTAGCGGGCGGCCAACGCCGCGACGAAGGTGCGCTGGTCGTCACGGGGCGCCACGTCCGCCACCGCCCGCCAGTTGTCGTCGTCCACCGGCCGCAGGGTCACCCGGCGGCCGAGCCGGTCGTGCTCTCCAGAGTCGATCATGGCGGTCAGCCTAGGGTCGGTCCCACCCGCCGGCCATCGGTTTCGCCGATATCGCGCCCCGACCGGCGGCCAGTGGACCGGCGGCGGTCGACCCACCGGCCCCGGGTCGGGACGGTCAGTCGGTCGGGGCGAGTGCGGCGCGGTCGAGGTACGGTCGCGGGTCGCCGGCGCCGAGGTCGGTGACGCCGGCGCTGTGCAGGGCGCCGATGGCCAGGGTGCGACGGACCGCGGCGAAAGTGATCACGTGGCCGATGGTGCCGCCCAGCGTGTGGGTGGTCGGGGGCGTGCAGGTGGTGTCGACGAAGGTGTCCGCCAGCGTACCGGCGGACAGGGTCGTGGCCACGAAGGCCCGCCAGTCACGGCCGGCCACCGCGTGCCGGGCGGCCAGCCCGGTCATCGACCGGTCGCTCTCGTCGGGCCACTCGCCGCCGCGCAGCGCCGCGAGCCAGTGCTCCTCCTGGGTGACCATCGCGTTGATCAGGGAGCGGAGCGTCGGCTGCTCGTCGATCGTCTCCACGGACACGGTGACGGGGCGGTCGAGCACCCGGTCGTCCAGGCGGCCGGCGCGGTCGATGATGGCGCCGAGTGTCTCGACGTGGTGGTCGACCAGGTGTTGGAGCACGTTCATCGGGGTCTCCTGACGTGCCGCCGGCAGCCGCAGGCCGCCGGGCGGTTGGAAGTGGACGCCGCTGGGGCAGGGCAGCTCCAGCTCGCGGAAGGTCAGCGGTGGGCGCCGCCGGACGGCGGTCGGGGCGAGGCCGTAGGACCGCTGGAAGGCGCGGGTGAACGCCTCGTGCGAGCCGTACCCGGCCTCGACGGCGATGTCGAGGACGGTCCGGCCGCTGGTGGTGAGCCGGTGCGCCGCACGTTCCAGGAGCAGCCGGCGGCGCAGAGCGCCCGGCGGTTCCCCGGTGGCCGCGGCGACCAACCGGTCGAAGTGGAACCGGGACAGGTGGGCCCGGGCGGCCAGGCCGCCCGGGCTCGCCGCCGGATCGTCGAGCGCGGCCTGGAGGACGTCCAGGAGGCCGGTGAGTCCGTCGTTCCGGTTCATGCGCTCAGCCTGCACCCGCCGCGGGCGGCACCGCTTGATCGCCGTTGCGCACCCGCGGGCCGGGGGGGGGGGGGGGGGGGGGCCGACGCGGGCGCGGCGCGCGGTCAGTCGAGCAGGGCGTCCAGGCCGACGGTGAGGCCCGGCCGGCGGACCACCTCGCGTACGGCCAGCAGCACGCCGGGCATGAACGAGGCCCGGTCGTACGAGTCGTGCCGGATGGTCAGCGTCTCGCCGGTGGTGCCGAACAGCACCTCCTGGTGGGCGACCAGGCCGGTGGCGCGGACCGCGTGGACGCGTACCCCGTCGATGTCGGCGCCGCGGGCCCCGGCCACCTCGTCACGGGTGGCGTCCGGGGCCGGGCCGAGGCCGGCCTCGGCGCGGGCCGCCGCGATCAGCTGGGCGGTGTGGGTGGCGGTGCCGCTGGGCGCGTCGAGCTTGCGCGGGTGGTGCTGCTCGATGATCTCGACCGACTCGAAGTGCCGGGCGGCGCGCGCCGCGAACTGCATCATCAGGACCGCGCCGATGCCGAAGTTCGGGGCGATCACCACGCCCACCCCGGGCCGGTCGGCGAGCCAGTCGCGCACCTGCGCCAGGCGCTCCTCGGTGAAGCCGGTGGTGCCGACCACGGCGTGGATGCCGCGCTCGACGCAGAAGCGCAGGTTGTCCATGACCGCGTCGGGGGTGGTGAAGTCGACGACCACGCCGGCCCCGGCGTCCGCGACCGCGGTCAGGTCGTCACCCTGGTCGACGGCCGCGACCAGGTCCAGGTCGGGGGCGGCCTCGACCGCCTTGCAGACCTCCATGCCCATCCGGCCCCGGGCACCCAGCACGCCGACCCGGGCCGCCTCGGCCGGGCCCTTCTCCCGCACGTCAGTCACGGGGCACAACCTATCCCAATCGGGACGCGGGCCACGCCGCGGACCGACAAGCGGGACGCCGGTCAGCGCGTGAAGGCGCCCTCGTCGAACGGGCCGACCACGGCCAGCGACATCGGCCGGGCGAGCAGCTCGGCGGCGAGGTCGTTCACGTCCGCCAGGGTGACCGCGTCCACCCGGGCCAGCAGCTCGTCCACCGGCATCAGGTTGCCGTAGAGCAGCTCGCCCTTGGCCAGCCGACTCATCCGGGAGCCGGTGTCCTCCAGCCCGAGCACGAACGAGCCCTTGCTCATCCCCTTGCCCCGGGCCAGTTCCGCCTCGGTGATGCCCTCGGCGGCCACCCGGGCCAGCTCGGCCCGGGTCAGGTCGAGCACCTCGTCCACCTTGCCCGGAGCGCAGCCGGCATAGACGGCGAAGACGCCGCTGTCGGCGTACTGGCTGGCGTAGGAGTAGACCGAGTACGCCAGGCCGCGCTGCTCCCGGATCTCCTGGAACAGTCGGCTGGACATGCCGCCGCCGAGCACGTTGTTGAGCACGCCGAGCGCGAAGCGCCGGTCGTCGGTGCGGTCGATGGCGGGGCAGCCCAGGATGACGTGGGCCTGCTCGGTCTCCTTCGGCTCGACCAGCGTGGTGGCCGGCTTCGTGCGTACCGCCGGGGTGGTCGACCGGTGCGGCGCCGGCGCGGCCGGGTCGGTGTCCAGCGGCGTGTCGCGCAGCGCCTGCCGGACCAGCCTGACCACGGTGGCGTGGTCGAGGTTGCCGGCAGCGGCGATCACGATCTGCGGCGGGGTGTACCGCTTGCGGTAGAAGCCCTGGATCTGCCGCCGGGTCATCGGGGTGACCGTGTCCTCGGTGCCGGAGATGAGCCGGCCGAGCGGGTGGTCGCCGTAGATCGCGCGGGCGAACAGGTCGTGCACCTCGTCGCCGGGCTCGTCGTCGTGCATGGCGATCTCTTCGAGGATGACGCCGCGCTCGGTCTCCACGTCCGGCTCGGCCAGCACCGAGTCGGCGACCGCGTCGCACATCACGTCGATGGCCAGCGGCAGGTCCTCGTCCAGCACCCGGGCGTAGTAGCAGGTGTATTCCTTCGTGGTGAAGGCGTTGGTCTCGCCGCCCACCGCCTCGATCTCGGACGAGATCTCCAGCGCGGTGCGCTTGCGGGTGCCCTTGAAGAGCAGGTGCTCCAGGAAGTGCGCGGCGCCGGCCTGCGGCCCGGTCTCGTCCCGGGAGCCGACCGCCACCCAGATGCCGAACGAGACGCTGCGCATCGCCGGGATCGCCTCGGTGAGCACGCGCAGCCCGCTGGGCAGCACGGTACGCCGGACGGTGCCGCCGAGTGGGTCGTCGCTGAGGGTGCGGGTGACCGCCCGTCCCGGCGCAGGGGAAGACGAACTCACGGGAACCTGCTCTCCGTACCACGAGGGGTGGGGAACGAACGACGGCTCCAGCCCGCGCACGCGACCTGGAGCCGTGGGCCGGCCCGGGCGACGCGCACGTCGCCCGGGCCGGTCGGTCGATCAGCTGTGCCGGGTCCGGCGACGCGGACGGTCGCCGCCCTCGCCACCCTCGGAGCGACGCTCGCCGCCCCGGTCACCGCCACGGTCACCACCGCGGTCGCCGCCACGGTCGCCCCGGTCACGCGGGCCGCGATCGCCGCCACGGTCCCGGCCGGACGGACGCTCGCCGCCGGCGGCCTCACCGGCGGCCGGCGCCTCGGCGCCCTCCGGACGGATCTTGTCCAGGTAGATCTTGCCGCGCGCGTCGATGTCGGCGATCTCGACCTCGACCTTGTCGCCGACGTTGAGGAAGTCCTCGACCTTCTCGACCCGCTTGCCGTCGCCCACCTTGGAGATGTGCAGCAGGCCGTCGCGGCCGGGCAGGAGCGAGATGAAGGCGCCGAACGCGGCCGTCTTCACCACGGTGCCGAGGAACCGCTCCCCCACCTTCGGCAGGGTCGGGTTGGCGATGCCGTTGATCCGGTCCACCGCGGCCTGGGCCGACGGGCCGTTGGTCGCGCCGACGTAGATGGTGCCGTCGTCCTCGATCGAGATCTCGGCGCCGGTCTCGTCCTGGATCGCGTTGATGGTCTGGCCCTTCGGGCCGATCACCATGCCGATCTTGTCGACCGGGATCTTGACGGTGGTGACGCGCGGCGCGTAGTCCGACATCTCCGCCGGGGCCTCGATGGCCCGCTGCATCACGTCGAGGATGGTCTGCCGGGCCTCGTGCGCCTGCTGGAGCGCGGCGGCCAGCACGTCCGACGGGATGCCGTCGAGCTTGGTGTCGAGCTGCAGCGCGGTGACGAAGTCGCGGGTGCCGGCGACCTTGAAGTCCATGTCGCCGAACGCGTCCTCGGCGCCGAGGATGTCGGTCAGCGTCACGTACTGGGTCTTGCCGTCGACCTCGTCGGAGATGAGGCCCATGGCGATGCCGGCGACCGGCGCCTTCAGCGGCACACCGGCCGAGAGCAGGCCCAGCGTCGAGGCGCAGACCGAACCCATCGAGGTGGAGCCGTTGGAGCCGAGCGCCTCGGAGACCTGCCGGATGGCGTACGGGAACTCCTCGCGCGACGGCAGCACCGGGAGCAGCGCCCGCTCGGCCAACGCGCCGTGGCCGATCTCGCGCCGCTTCGGCGAGCCGACCCGGCCGGTCTCACCGGTCGAGTACGGCGGGAAGTTGTAGTTGTGCATGTAGCGCTTGCGGTTCTCGGGGGACAGCGTGTCCACCATCTGCTCCATGCGCAGCATGTTCAGCGTGGTGACGCCCAGGATCTGGGTCTCGCCGCGCTCGAACAGCGCCGAGCCGTGCACCCGCGGCAGCACGCCGACCTCGGCGGTCAGCGGGCGGATGTCGCGCGGCCCGCGGCCGTCGATGCGGACCTGCTCGCGCAGCACCCGGTTGCGGACCTCGGACTTGGTCAGCGAGCGGAACGCGGCGGACAGCTCCTTCTCGCGGCCCTCGAAGCGACCGCCCAGCTCCTCGGCGACCTTGGCCTTGATCCGGTCCAGGGCCTCCTCGCGGTCGGCCTTGCCGGCGATCTTCAGCGCCTCGGTGACGTCGGCGCGGGCCACGTCGGCCACCGCGTCGTACACGTCGTCCTGGTAGTCCAGGAAGACCGGGAACTCGGCGACCGGCTTGGCGGCCACCTCGGCCAGCTCGCTCTGCGCCCGGCACAGCTCGCGGATGGCCGGCTTGGCGGCCTCCAGGCCGCTGGCCACGATCTCCTCGGTCGGCGCGGTGGCGCCGCCCGAGATCAGGGTCACCGCGTGCGGGGTGGCCTCGGCCTCGACCATCATGATCGCGACCTCGCCGTCGGGCAGGGTGCGACCGGCGACGACCATGTCGAAGGTGGCGCGCTCCAGCTCCTCCAGGGTCGGGAAGGCGACCCACTGGCCCTCGACGTGCGCGACCCGGGTCGCGCCGATCGGGCCGGAGAACGGCAGGCCGGAGAGCTTGGTCGACATCGAGGCGGCGTTGATGGCCACCACGTCGTACGGGTGCTGCGGGTCGAGCGCGAGCACGGTCTCGACGACCTGGACCTCGTTGCGCAGGCCCTTGACGAACGAGGGGCGCAGCGGCCGGTCGATCAGGCGGCAGGTGAGGATCGCGTCCTCGCTGGGCCGGCCCTCGCGGCGGAAGAACGAGCCGGGGATCCGGCCCGCGGCGTACATCCGCTCCTCGACGTCGACGGTCAGCGGGAAGAAGTCGAACGACTCGCGCGGCTGCTTGCCCGCCGTGGTGGCGGAGAGGACGACCGTCTCGCCGAGCTGGGCGACGACGGAGCCGGCGGCCTGCCGGGCCAGCCGGCCGGTGGAGAAGGTGATCTCACGGGTGCCGAAGGACCCGTTGTCGATCACGGCGGTGCGGGATTCGGTGCCGAGGTTGGTCTCGGTCATGTGCTGTGGTGCTCCTTCGCGTCGTCGGCCGACGACACGGGAACTGCTCAGGCGGCCGGTCTTCGATCGAAGCGCCCGGGAGGGTCGGCATGGTGCCGAGGTTCCCGGGGGCCACTACCGGAGACCGGTGCTGACCGGCTCCCTCTCGGGTCGTCGCGCGGCCGGTTTCTTCTGGTGGTACCGGAACGGGGGAGCGGCCGAGCGGCCACTCCCCCGTCAGGTCATCGGCGCAGGCCGAGCCGCTCGATGAGCGACCGGTAGCGGTTGATGTCCTTCTTCTGGACGTAGTTGAGCAGCCGACGGCGCCGGCCGACCAGCAGCAGCAGCCCGCGGCGGCTGTGGTGGTCGTGCTTGTGCACCTTCAGGTGCTCGGTCAGCTCCGCGATCCGCTTGGTCAGGACCGCGACCTGCACCTCCGGCGAACCGGTGTCGCCCTCGGCGGTCGCGTACTCCTGGCGGATCTTGGCCTTGGCTTCCTGGTCGAGCGCCATGTTCTCCCTGTTTCGTGGGTCGTTCGATGAGGTCCGTCGGAGCGGTCGTGGTGACCGGTGCGACGGCCCGGTTCCTCGCACCCGCGGCGTCGTGCAGGCACGCGAGGCCCCCGTCGGTCAGCCGACGTCTCCGCCAGCCTACCAGCCCCGGGCCGGACCGGCCGGTCAAGGTCCGCGAGCGGGTCAGGACACCGCCCGGCGGGTCCGCTCCACGTCCTCGGCGATCTGGGCGACCAAGGGCTCGATCGCGTCGTACGTCCGTTGCTCGCGCAGGTGCGCCACGAAGTCCAAGGCCAGCCGCTCGCCGTACAGGTCGCCGCTGAAGTCCAGCGCGTACGCCTCGACCCGTCGTTCCCGCCCGGAGAACGTCGGGTTCGTGCCGATCGAGACCGCCGCCGCGAGCGGGTCGCCGCCGCGACGCACCAGCCGGGCCGCGTACACCCCGTCGGCGGGCACCGCCGCGTACCGGTGGGTCAGCAGGTTGGCCGTCGGGTAACCCAGCTCACGCCCGCGCTGGTCGCCGCGGACCACCACGCCCTCGACCCGGTGCGGGCGGCCGAGCGCCGCCGCCGCCGCGCGCACGTCGCCCGCGTCGACGCAGGACCGGATGTACGTGGAGGAGAAGACCGTGCCCGCCTCGGCGACCAGCGGCGCCCCCTCCACGGCGAAGCCGAAGGTGCGGCCCAACCGCTCCAGCAGGGCCACGTCACCGGCCGCCCGGTGGCCGAACCGGAAGTTGTCCCCGACCACCACCAGCGCGGCGTGCAGGTGCTCGACCAGGATGTCGTGCACGAACGCCTCGGCCGGCAGCCGGGAGAACTCCGGGGTGAACGGCACCACGCAGAGCACGTCCGCGCCGAGCGCCTCGATCAGCTCCGCCTTGCGGGCCGGCTCGGTGAGCACCGCCGGGTGCGAGCCGGGGCGGACCACCTCGGCCGGGTGCGGGTCGAACGTCACCACCACCGACTTGACGCCCAGCTCACGGGCGCGCGCCACGGCATGGCCGATGGTGGCCTGGTGCCCCTTGTGCACGCCGTCGAAGACGCCGATGGTGACCACCGAGCGCCCCCAGCCGCCGGGCGCCGCCTCGTACCCCCGCCACCGCTGCATGCCGCTCCTCCCCTGTCCGCCCGCGCGCCGTCAGGCCGGGGCCAGCACGATCTCCGCGCGGGCCCGTCCGTCCCGCTCGCTGACGATAGCGATCAGCCCGCCGGCCGGGCCGAAGACCGCGTACGGCCCGGCGATCCCCACCGGGGCCAGCGGCCCGCCGTGGGAGAGCACCTTGGCCTCCTCGGCGGTGGCGTCCCGGCGCGGGAAGTAGCGGTCGGCCGCCGCGTCCAGCGACAGGTTCACCACCTCCGGGGCGCGCTCCTCCAACTGGTCGAGCGTGGCCGCCTCGGCCAGCGTGAACGCGCCGACCGAGGTGCGGCGCAGCGCGGTGAGGTGCCCGCCGACCCCGAGCGCCACGCCCGCGTCGCGGGCCAGGGCCCGGATGTACGTCCCGGACGAGCAGGTGACGTCGACGTCCACGTCGACCACGTCCGGGGTGTCCCGGCGGATCGCCCGCACGTCCAGCCGGGAGACGGTCACCCGGCGGGCGGGCAGCTCGACGGTCTCCCCGTCGCGGACCCGCTTGTACGCCCGCTGTCCGTCGATCTTGATGGCGCTGACCGCGCTGGGCACCTGGTCGATCTCGCCGGTGAGCACGGCCAGCGCGGCGCGTACCGCCTCGTCGGTGACCGCGCCGGCCGGCGTGCTCGCGACCACCTCGCCCTCGGCGTCGTCGGTGACCGTGGACTGCCCCAGCCGGATCGTCGCGGTGTAGCTCTTGCCGGCGCCGATCACGTAGGTCAGCAGCCGGGTCGCCCGGCCCACCCCGATCACCAGCACGCCGGTGGCCATCGGGTCCAGCGTGCCGCCGTGGCCCACCCGGCGGGTGCGGGCCAGTCGCCGCACGCGGGCCACCACGTCGTGCGACGTCATGCCGCCGGGCTTGTCGACCACGATCAGACCGTCTGCGCTCACGACCGCCAAGCCTGCCAGACGGCGGTGATCGGCCCCGCGGGGGATACCGCCCGGGTCACCGGGGGTGTCAAGATCAGCCGCCGTCCGCCGCGCCTGCCCGGGAAGCCCGATGACCGATCCCCGTTCCGCCCCCGACCCCCACCCTTCCCACGAGGCCCTGGGGCCGGTTCCCGACTGGCTACGCCAACCCACCCCGGAGGTCGCGCCGGGCCGGGCCGACCGGTGGCGGATCGGCCTGAGCCGGCACTCCGCGAAGCTGCTCGGCGGCGCGGCCGCACTGCTCCTGCTGGTCTGCGTGGGCTCGGTCGCGGCGACCGGCTACCAGGGACTCCAGCGTTGGCGCGAGGTCCCGGTGGCGTACCCCACGGTCAGCCCGCCGAGCGGCGAGCAGGCGGTCAGCTCGGCGTCGCCCCCACCGGCCGCCGGGCCGTTCGACGGCACCCCCGCCGCCGACTTCGCCGAGGGCGCGGCCGGCATCGCCCTGCCACGCGCCCGACGGACCGGCGCGTTCACCGAGAAGCAGGTGACCGACGCGCTGGCCACGGTCCGCAAGGCGCTGGTCACCGGCCGGCTGGACCGCGCGTTCCTCACCGCGAAGGACCCGGAGCGGCTGGTGCGACAGTTCGCCCCGGACGACCGCGCCACGATCCGGGCCGACTTCGCCAGTGGCGGCGCCGCCAACTACGCCACCCGGTTCGGGCCGAGCACCCGGTTGACGACCGACCAGCCCCGCGTGCGGGGGCGGATCTCGTACCGCGCCACGCGGGACGCTGACGGCATCCGGGTGCTGGAGGTCACCACCAACTTCGTCTGGGTCTACGCCGTCCAGAGCGTGCGCACCCTGGCGGACCCCGAGGTCATCCTGGTGCACGACACCGTGGTCTGGCAGGTGCCCCACCCGGGCGACGTCATCGCCGCCTCCCGTGGCCTGTGGATGCAGGACGCGGAGTCCTACGCGACGAACGTGGAGTGCGCCAGCCTGAACAAGGGGCTGCTCGAACTGGAGATCACGCCGAGCTACGGCGGCCCCGGTGACGGGGAGCACCCGGACGCCGCGTACGACCTGGACCGCTCGCTCAAGGTCGCGGAACAGTGCTGAGCCCACCGGGCTCCGAGCGCGACGGCCACCCCGACTGGCTGGACCGGTTGGAGCGGGAGATCAGGCCGAGTCTCGTCGTACGCCTGCGGATCTGGTGCCGGCGGCGCGCCCGCCGGCTCGCGGCGGCGCTCGGCGTGGTGCTGCTGCTCGCCGCGACCGCCGGCGCCGCCGGATACGGCTACCGGCAGCTCCGGCGCCCGGCGCCCGCGCCGTCCCCGGCCACCGGCGCGCCGGCCACCACGCGACCGACGACGCCACCGGACGTCTTCGCCGACACCCCGGCGGCGCACTGGCCGGCGGGGGCGGCGGGGATCGTGCTGCCCCCGGCCCGCCCGACCGGCGGCCTCACCGCCGCCGAGGTGGCCGCCGGGCTCGACCGGGTCCGCGCCGCGATGCTGACCGCCCGCCTGGACCGCACGTTCATGACCGGCGACAACCCGACCCCGCTGCTGCGCCACTTCGCCCCGGCCGCCCGCGAGTCGGTGCGCAAGGACTGGTCCACCGAGACGATCGGCACGTACGCGACCCGGCTGGCCCCGGACGCCCGGCTCACCCCGGACCAACCCCGGACCAAGGGCCGCCTGACCTACCGGGCGGTCCGGCAGGCCGACGGCGTCAGAATGCTGGAGGTGACCAGCAACGTCGTCTGGGTCTACGGGTTCCGCGACCCCGCCTCCCGGTCCGGTCACTCGGTGGTCCTGCTGCACGACGAGATCGTCTGGCGGCTGCCGCGCGACGGCGACGTGGCGCGGGCGGACCGGGGGCTCTGGCTGCACCGGATGTCGAGCTACGGGTGGGGCGTGGACTGCGACGCCGTCAAGCTCGGGCTGATCCGCCCCGGCGGCGCGGACCCGGACGGCACCCCGTTCCCCGAGGACCCCGACACGCTCTACGACCCGGAGCACCCGATCGAGCTGCCGGACTCCTGCTGACGAGCGGTCAGCGGACCGCGCCGACCACCGCCCAGGCGCCCGAGCGCATCCGCAGCAGCAGCGCGACCAGCCGCAGCACCACGAACAGCGTCAGCCCGGCCCAGATCCCGCCGAGGCCCAGGTCGAGACCGTAGGCGAGCCAGATCGCCGGCAGGAACCCGCCCAGCGCGGCCACGATGGTGAGGTTGCGCAGGTAGCGCACGTCACCGGCGCCGATCAGCACCCCGTCGAGGGCGAACACCACGCCGCCGATGGGCTGGAGCGCGACGAACCAGGGCCAGGCCACCATGGCCTGCTCGCGTACCTGGGGATCGGAGCTGAACCACGACGGCACCAGGCCGGCGCCGGCGGCGATCAGCACCGCGAAGGCCACGCCGCACAGCCCACCGAGCAGGGCGACGCGGCGGGCGAGGAACCGGGCGCCGGCCGCGTCGCCGGCGCCGAGCGCGGCGCCGACCAGCGCCTGCGCGGCGATCGCCAGCGCGTCCAGCACCAGCGCGGTGAAGAACCAGAGTTGTACGGCGATCTGGTGCGCGCCGACCGCGGCGGCCCCGAAGCGGGCCGCGACCGCGGTCGCGGACAGGAAGCTGGCCTGGAACGCGACGCCCCGCACGAGCAGGTCCCGGCTGAGCACGAGCTGCTGGCCGATCACCCGGGGCCGGGGGCGCAGCGAGACCCGCTCGCGCACCAGCGCCGCCGCGAACAGCACCCCGGACAGCGTCTGCGCGATCGCGTTCGCCACCGCCGAGCCGACCAGGCCGAGCCCGGCCGGGTAGACGAGCAGCGGGCAGAGCAGCGCGGAGAGCAGGTTCGGGCCGAGCACGAACAGCAGCGGACGGCGGGTGTCCTGGATGCCGCGCAGCCAGCCGTTGCCGGCGGCGGCGAGCAGCAGGCCGGGCGCGCCGAGCGCCGCGATCCGCAGCCATCCGGCGGCGGCGTCGGCCACCTCGCCGGGGCCGCCGACGAGGGTACGCGCCAGCGCGCCCCCGCCGATGCCGATGGCGACCGCCACCAGCACTCCGGTGGCGAGCGCGAGCCAGGACGCCTGGACGCCCTCGGCCACCGCGGCGGCCCGGTCCCCCGCCCCGAAGCGGCGGGCCGAGCGACCCGTGGTGCCGTACGCGACGACCGTGCCGATCCAGGCGGTCAGGGTCATCACCGTGCCGCCCACGGCGAGCGCGGCGAGCGGCACCCGGCCCAGGTGACCCACCACGGCGGTGTCGACCAGGACGTAGAGCGGCTCGGCGGCCAACACCACCAGGGCGGGCAGCGCGAGGGCGGCGATCCGCCGGGGCGAGGCGGCGGTGGCGAGGGCGGCGGTGCTCATCGCCGCCGATCCTGGCACGCGCGCGGTAAGGTCCGCAAGGTCGAAGACTACTTACGCGAGGCGGTCCAGGAGGCGCGCGGCGTCGCGCGGCCCGCCCAGCCGGTGCACCGGGATCGTGGGCGCGTACGCGGCGACGGCCGCCAGCAGGCGGGGACGGGAGTGGCGGGGAAAGCGCCAGACGTGGCGCAGGAGGTCGAGGTCGATCCGCTCCGGGCAGCCGTCGGGAAGATCGGGACGGGACGTGGGGGCTTCGGACGCGGCGCGGCCCGACCCGGCTGCGTCGGAGGTGGGGCGGCCCTGCATGCCGGCGGTGCGGCCCGACCTGGCGGCGCCGGACGTGGCGCGGTGGAGCCAGCGGCGGCGCAGCACCCGGGTCAGGCAGAGGATGCGGGAGGGGTCGCAGAACACCAGGGCGTCGGCGCGGGGCAGCCGGAGGTCGAGGGTGCCCGCGTAGTTGCCGTCCATCACCCAGGCGGGGCGGGCGGCCAGCGACGCCACCTCGGCACGGAAGTCGGCCGGCTCCGGCGCGGTCCAGCCGGGCCGCCAGTAGTGCCGGTCGAGGTGGATCAGGGGCAGGTCGAGACGCCGGGCCAACTCACCGGCGAGCGTGCTCTTGCCGGCGCCGGAACTGCCGACGACGAGGATGCGGCGCACCGGGAGACGGTAGCGCCGCCGTGCGGGATTCGGTGACCGGTACGGCGCCGTCGCGGCCCGCGGCCTCCGGTCGCGTACGGCGGTGACGTCGGCCTCGGCCCGGGCGAACGGTGCGGGTGCCCGGCCCGGCCGACGTCACCGCCGGACGACCTGCGTCACTGACGGGTGTCCATCGAGGTCTGCAGCGCGCGGCGCATCTGCTCGCGCGCCTCGTCGGTGGTGGTCTCGGTCTGCGGCTTGCGCTTGCTGGGCATGGAATCGAGTCCTTCCAGGGTGCGGACCACCGAGGCACGGCGGCCCTACGGGCGTCCGGCGCTCCGACCGGACGCGACGGCCGTCGCGCCGCGACCTGGAGTCGTCGGCCTGCTGAGCGCCGGCAGCGGTCCGGGATCACCGGAGCGGCTCGCCTGGCAGCGTGAGCCCGGGTCGGTCTGACCCTGGAGGGAGGCGATGCCGGGTGCGGCACCACCGCCCGTGACCAGCGCCGCGAAGCGCCGGCCCTCACCCAAATTAACGTTCACTTTCCAGATGGTGCCCACTGTTCCCGCAATGCGGACACCCGTCAGCGGGCCAGGAAATGCCAGCCGAGCCACCACCAGAAGCCGAACAGGCCGATCCGGCCGACCGGGACCGGGCCCACCTCGTACCGCATGACGAAGGCGCACACGTCGGCCAGCGACGGGATCCGGGAACCCTCCCGACGGGCCGCCCACTCGACGGCCGCGAACAGCAGCAGCGCGGCCAGGAACCCGCCGATCGCCAGAGCGCGCATCATCGGCGGACCAGTCCCCAGAACGCGGCCAGCCAGGCGAACCAGGCGGCCGAGCGAGCCAGGTGATCCTCCAGCAGCGGATCGGCCAGGCGGGAGAACGTCGGGAAGTCGTCGCCCACGGACAGCACGAACGTCGCCCCCTCGAAGACCCCGAAGACGGTGACCGGCAGCAGCCACCACAGCGCGCCGGACGGCAACCGACGTGGGGCCGGACGCCTCGGCACCCGGTTGTTCAACCCGACCCAGATCAACCCCCCGCCCGTACCGAGGATGTAGAGGTTCGCCGCGGTCGAGAACGACGGCAGTTGACCGCCGACCAGGGAGAGGCAGATCAGCACCGGCACGGAGACGACCGGCCGGTCCCAGACCCGGGGCGCATCGACGGTGAGCTCACGGGGATGATCCATCACCCGATTGTCCCCAGCGTGACGTAACGCGGGAAGACCGGCACGCCTCGTGATTCCGTCGAATACGACGAAGGCCGGCACCCCGGGTTCGGGGTGCCGGCCTTCGGTCTTACTTGGTCCAGTGCTCGGCCACGATGTCGGTGGCCTGCTTCTCCCACTGCGCGTACGCGTCCGGGTACGCGGAAACCTGGACGGTCTGCGCAGCCTCGGTCAGCGGCATCTTCTCCCAGCCGTCGACCTGCTTCAGGCCCTTGAGGAACGCCAGGGTCGAGTACTCGGGGTCGGTGATCTGCTCCGGCGTGCCCCAACCCGAGGACGGGCGCTGCTGGAACAGACCCAGCGAGTCGTGGTCATTCTTGTCGCCGAGGTGCCCGAGGTTCTCCAGCTTCGACTCCTGCAGGCTCGTGGCGATCGAGATGACCGCGGCCCGCTCCGGCAGACCCGCCTTCTTCGTCGCGGCGATGATCGCCTTCGCGTTGGCCAGCTGCTCGTCGTTCAGCTTGATGGTCGACTGCTCACCCTGCACGGACGCGACCGCGACGGGCTTACCAGCGGCGTGGGCGGGGGTGTCGGCGTGGGCGGCGACCGGACCGGCGAACACACCACCGGTGAAGGCCAGACCAGCAATACCGAGAACGCTCTTACGCAGGATCGTGTTCATCAGGGGGCTCCATTCGGGGGTCAACACACCGGGGGTGTGGGCACCGTCAGGCGCGCGAAAAGTCTTGAGGGGATCCGGCTTGCCCGTCGGGCTCGGAGGCCGTGTGGCGGGGGCCGGGGTTCGGCAGCTCGCGGGGCGGGGGGCCTCGTCGCGGCGCCGGGATGATGTGCAACGACCGGCCGCCCACCGTCATTCCCGGGGCGGGGCGACGCTCAGGGGCTCGCTGCCTGCTCGGTCGTCCACCGGGTTACAACGCCGCCGACCCGGCGCCGATTCCGCGCCCGGGGTGCCGCCCACCACCGCCGAACCGGACAAGCCACCCCAGTCCACGCACACCGGCGGGTGGAAACCGCGCGCATCCCGACCCCGCAGACACCCATGACGTTCCACCCACCGGCCGCCAACCCCCCGAGTGGAACACCATGGGTGCGTCGCGGTCCCGCAGACACCCATGACGTTCCACCCACCGCTCGCCAACCCCGTCAGTGGAACGCCATGGGTGCCTCCCGACCTGGCAGACACCCATCACGTACCACCGGCGCCGGGACGTCTCCGGAACACGGACGCACTGCCTGTGCGCTCCCTTCCCTCCCCACCGCTCGCCCGCTCGCCCGCTCGCCCGCTCGCCCGCTCGCCCGCTCGTGCGCTCGTGCGCTCGTGCGCTCGTGCGCTCGTGCGCTCGCCGAGATCTTGGAAGAAAACGGCCCCCAGAGGGGCCCCGAACTTCCAAGATCTCCCAAAGAAACGGACAGCCGGCACAATCCGCGCTTACACCCGGCCGAGGGGTCACCACGTCGGGGAGCTGGCGGGGTCCGGGGCCGAAGGGCCGCCAAGGGGGTCGGTCAACCCGCGCAAGGACCGGGAGGGGCAGGTCGCGGCGGCATCTGGGGGGGCGGAGAGACGCCGCCACGAAACACACGGCAGGACCGGGACGACCCCGCCACCTCGGGAAACGGCGGGGTCGGAGAAGCGGGCGGGAGGCGGGGCGGTCAGGAGTGCGGGACGAGCACCTCGGCGCCGAGCGCGGCGCGGATGTTCTCGACCACCTCGTCGAGCGGGCCCCGGCCGGTGAAGCCGGCCGCGAACCGGTGCCCGCCGCCGCCGAGCGCCACCGCCACCCGGCTCACGTCCACCGCGCCCTTGCTGCGCAGCGAGACCGCCCACTCGGCGTCGCCGGACTGCTTGACCACGCAGCTCACGTCCGCCTCGGCGGTGCAGCGCACCGAGTCGATCAGCGCCTCCAGCACGTACGCCGGCTGGTCGTGGCGGGCCAGGTCGTCGTGGGTCGCGTACGTCCAGACCAGGCCGTGCCCGGCGGCGGCCGCGGGTTCCAGCGTGGCCCGGCCGAGCACCTCGCCGAAGAGCCGGACGGCGCCGAACGGGCGGGTGTCGAAGATCCGCCGGGAGATGTCGCCGGGGCGGATGCCGGTGGCGAGCAGGCGGGCGGCCATCTCGTGCACCGCCGGGGTGGTCGCCTCGAAGCGGAACGAGCCGGTGTCGGTGGTCAGCGCCACGTAGAGCCCGGTCGCCATCTCCGCGTCCAGCGGAACGCCGAGCCGGTCCAGCAGGCCCAGCGCGACCACGGAGGTGGCCGCGGCGTGCGGGTCGACCAGGTTGATCCGGCCGAAGCCGGTGTTCGAGGCGTGGTGGTCCAGCACCAGCGACGTGCCCGCCCGGCCCAGCCGGTCGACCAGGTCGCCCAGCCGGGAGTCGCCGGCCGCGTCGAAGCAGATCACCAGGTCCGGGTCCGGGTACGCGTCGTCCTGCGGCACCAGCAGCTCGACGCCGGGCAGCCAGCGGAACGGCTCGGGGACGCCGGGCGGGCCGGGGAAGGTCGCCTGGAGATGGCGTACGCCGAGCCGGCGCAGCCCCAGCCCGAAGCCGAGCATGCTGCCGAGCGCGTCCCCGTCCGGGTTGACGTGGCAGATCAGGAGCACCCGCGCGTCGGCGGGGAGCCCGCGTACCGCCTCGACGGCGGCCGCCCACTCGGCGTCGGTGGGACCAGGGCCGGCCCCGGTCACCGGCGGTCGCCGCCGCGCGGTTCGTCGTCCCCGGTCGGCTCGTCCCCGGCCGCGGCGTCCACGGCCGGCGAGTCCTCGTCCTCGTCCTCGACCCGGTACGGCTGGGCCTCGCCGGCGTAGGAGGACGTGGCGGCCAGCCGCTGCACCTCGGCGTCGGCGTTGCGCGCCGCCGCGAGCAGGTCGTCGATGTGCTTGACCTGGTCCTGCACGTCGTCGAGGACGAAGGTCAGCGTCGGTGAGTGTCGCAGCCCGAGGGCCTTGCCGACGGTGCTGCGCAGCATGCCCTTGGCGCTCTCCAGCGCGGCGGCGGTGCTCGCCTGCGCCGCCGCGTCGCCGAGCACGGTGTAGAAGACGGTGGCGTCGCGCAGGTCGGCGGTGATCCGGGCGTCGGTGATCGTGATCATGCCGAGCCGGGGGTCCTTGATCTGGCTCCGCACCAGCGACGCGACCAGTTCACGGATGCGCTCCGCGTGCCGGCGTACCTTGGCCGGATCCGACATGTCCCCACCTCCACGATCACGGTTCACCGGCCCCGACCCCGTCCCCGGCGCGTCGGGCGCCGTGCCGTGATCGGGAACCGTCGGCCGGAGACGGACGACGCCGGGCGCCGCCGGGTCCGACCGCCCAACGTCGAAGAACATTACCCGCGTCCGGTCGGGCGTCGCGCGGCACGGCCGGGCTGCCGTGCGACGCGCCGACGGCGTCAGTCGTCCGTGCCGTGCAGGCGGCGGCGTACCGACAGCAGCTCGGTCTCCGGACGGGCGGCGACCAGCCGCTCGCAGGAGTCGAGCACCTCGCGGACGTGGGCCGGCTCGGCGGCCACCACGGCCACCCCGATCTCGGCCCGGCCGTGCAGGTCGAGCGCGCCCACCTCGGCGGCGGAGACCTCGAACTTGCGCAGCGCGGCGACGATCGGCCGGACGTAGGACCGCTTGGCCTTCAGGGAGCGGGAGTCGCCCGGGAGCAACAGGTCGAACAGCGCGGTTCCGGTATACACGGCGAGCAACGGTACGCGGGCGGGCACCGCCCGGCACGCGATTAAGGGGCGACCGCCACCAGCACGTCCCGCTCGATCGCCTGGTCGACCCGGTGGGCGAGGTCCCGCCAGCCGGGCCCGTCGACCACCCGCAGACCGGCGTCGGTCAGCACCGCCTCCGCCGCCGCGCGCGGCGCCACGTGGGTGTTCCAGGACAACCCCATCGCGCCGCCCGGCCGCAGCAGCTCCCGCCACACCGGTACGGCGGCGCTGAGCAGTTCCAGCGGGCTGCGGGACAACCCCTGCCCGGTACGGCTGCCGTGGGCCACCCCGTACGGCGCGTCGGTCACGATCACGTCGGCGCAGCGGGGGCGCAGCACCTCGCGGGACCGGGTGGTGTCGGTGTTCAGCACGACGACCCGCTGGGTGACGCCGGCCCGGTGCGCGTCCCGGGACGGGGAGAGCACCGCCTCGAAGCGGCGGGCGACCAGCTTGCGGTCCCGGCGCACCGACGTGGTCTCCGCCGTGTGCTTGAGCCGCTTGCGGCGCAACCAGGTACGCAGGAACGCCGTGTACGCCTCCACGTCCTGGAGGTCGCGTTCGACCCCGATGCCGTCGTGGCCGTACATGAGCGCCTGGTTGAGCGTGGTGCCCCGGCCGCAGAGCGGGTCCAGCACCACCAGCCCGCCGTCGAGCATCCGGGGCGCGGCGGCCGAGGCGAGCAGCGTGACGTTGAGCAGCAGCCGGGTGAACTGCTCGTTGGTCTTGCCGGCGTACTTCTGGATGGTGATCAGGTCGGAGTCGTAGTGCGCCAGCGGGTGCAGCGGCACCGGCCGGAGCAGGTCGTCACCGACCCGCTCGAAGAGCGCGTACGCCGCCGACAGGTTCGCCAGGTGGGCCAGGTCGCGGGTGCCGAGCCCGGGCTCGGGTGCGGTGAAGGTCAGGTATTCCACCCCGCCGATCCGCTCCGCCGCGACGTCGACGGGGGCCGCGTCGAGCATCCCGGAGCCGGCGAAGATCTCCAATTCGGCGCGGGTCAGCCGGCCGGCGGCGTCGGCGTAGACGCGGTTGGCGGACGGGGCGAGCAGCAGCGCGTACCTGGGCACGCCGGAGATTGTTCCAGCCTGCGGAAACGGCGACGGCCGGGGCCCTGGGGCCCCGGCCGTCGTCATGTCACACCGCTCAGGCGCGCGGCTTCTCCCGCATCTCGAAGGTCTCGATGATGTCGCCGACCTGGACGTTGTTGTAACCGCCCAGCGTCAGACCACACTCGAAGCCTTCGCGGACCTCGGTCGCGTCGTCCTTGAACCGCTTCAAGGAGCTGATCGTGAGGTTGTCCGCCACGACCGCCCCGTCCCGCAGCAGCCGCGCCTTGGCGTTGCGGCGGATGAGACCGGACCGGACGATACAGCCGGAGATGTTGCCGATCTTGGACGAGCGGAAGACGTCGCGGATCTCCGCGGTGCCCAGCTCGACCTCCTCGTACTCCGGCTTGAGCAGACCCTTGAGCGCGGCGTCGATCTCCTCGATGGCCTGGTAGATGACCGTGTAGTACCGGATCTCCACGCCCTCGCGGTCGGCGATCTCGCGGACCTTGTTGGCGGCCCGCACGTTGAAGCCGATGATCGTGACCGCCTCGTTCGAGGCGCTCGCGAGCATGACGTCGCTCTCGGTGATCGCGCCCACGCCCCGGTGGATGATCCGGAGCTGGACCTCCTCGGGGATGTCGAGGTTGAACAGCGCGTCCTCGAGCGCCTCCACGGAACCGGAGCCGTCGCCCTTGAGCACCAGGTTGAGCGAGGTCTTCTCGCCCTCCTTGAGCTGCTCCATGAGCGTCTCGAGAGTGGCCCGGCCACGGGAGTTGGCGAACGATGCCGCCCGCCGCCGCGCCTGCCGCTGCTCGGCGATCTGCCGAACGGTCCGGTCGTCCTCGGCGGCCAGGAAGGTGTCACCCGCACCCGGCACCGTGGTCAGACCGAGCACCATGACCGGACGCGCCGGCCCGGCCTCGTCGACCGGCTTGCCGTTCTCGTCCAGCATGGCCCGGACCCGGCCGTGCGCCCCACCGGCGACGATGGAGTCGCCGGCACGCAGGGTGCCCTTCTGCACGAGCACGGTCGCCACCGCGCCCCGGCCCTTGTCCAGGTGCGCCTCGATGGCCACACCCTGTGCCGGCCCGTCGATCGGAGCGGTCAGCTCCAGCGACGCGTCGGCGGTCAGCAGGACGGCCTCGAGCAGCTCCTCGATGCCGATACCGGGCTTCGCGGCCACGTTGACGAACATCGTGTCGCCGCCGTACTCCTCGGCGACCAGGCCGTACTCGGTCAGCTGCTGGCGGACCTTGTCCGGGTTCGCCTCGGGCTTGTCGACCTTGTTGACCGCGACCACGATCGGCACGTCCGCCGCCTTGGCGTGGTTGAGCGCCTCGATGGTCTGCGGCATCACGCCGTCGTCCGCCGCGACCACGAGGATCACGATGTCGGTGACCTGCGCACCACGGGCACGCATGGCGGTGAACGCCTCGTGACCCGGGGTGTCGATGAAGGTCACCGCGCGGTCCTCGCCCTCGTGCGGGACGTGCACCTGGTAGGCGCCGATGTGCTGGGTGATGCCACCCGCCTCGCCGGCCACCACGTTCGCCTTGCGGATCGCGTCGAGCAGCTTGGTCTTACCGTGGTCGACGTGACCCATGACGGTCACCACCGGCGCACGGCTGACCAGGCGGTCCGCCGCGACCTCGGCGTCGAGGTCGATGTTGAACTGCGCGAGCAGCTCGCGGTCCTCGTCCTCCGGGCTGACGATCTGCACGTCGAAGCCGAGGTGCTCACCCAGCAGCAGCAGGGTCTCGTCGGAACACGACTGCGTCGCGGTCACCATCTCGCCCAGGTTGAACATCTCCTGGACCAGCGAACCCGGGTTGGCGTTGATCTTGTCGGCGAAGTCCGACAGCGAGGCGCCACGGGACAGCCGGACGACCTGACCCTGGCCACGGGGAGCACCCGAGGACATGGTCGGGGCCGACAGGTTGTCGAACTCCTGTCTGCGCTGCTTCTTGGACTTGCGACCACGGGTCGGCCGACCACCCGGACGCCCGAAGGCACCCGCGGCGCCGCCGCCACGGCCACGACCGCCGCCACCCGGACGGCCACCGCCGCCGGCCGGCGGACGGAAACCGCCACCGGGTGCGCCGCCACCGCCACCGGGGCCACCGCGGTAGCCACCGCCACCGCCGCCGCCACCGGGACCGCCGCGGTAGCCACCGCCACCGCCGCCGCCACCGGGACCGCCGCGGTAACCACCGCCGCCGCCACCGGGACGACCCGCGCCGCCACCGGGACCGCCACGACCGCCACCGGGGCCGCCGGGGCGACCAGTGGTCGGGCGCTGGCTCGGCATGGACGCCGGGCTGGGCCGCGGCGGCATGGACGCCGGGCTCGGCCGCGGCGGCATCCCGGCCGGGCTGGGACGGGGACCGCCCGCACCCGCGGCCGGCGGCCGCTGCTGCTGGCCACCCTGGATGCCGAACGGGTTGTTACCGGCGCCCCGCGCCGGCGGACGACCACCGGGCCGGGCACCCGGGCCCTGGCCCGGGCCGCCGGGCCGACCGGCGGCCGGGGAACCCGGACGCGGCGGCATGGCGTTCGGGCCGGGACGCGGACCGGGGCGGGGACCGCCCTCGGCCGGAGGCTCCCGGCGAACGGTCTCGCGCTGCTGCTGGCGGGCGGCCTGCGCGGCCTTGACCGCGGCCTCCTGCTCAGCCTTCAGCGCGGCGGCACGCGCTTCGGCGGCCGCCACTTCGATGTCGTGCGCGCTCGCAGGCTTGGCGACCGGGGTCGCCGGCTGCGGCGGGCCGGGGACCGGGCCCTTGGGCTTCGGTCCTGGAGCCGGCGCGGCCGGACGCCGGGGCGGCATCGGCCGGGCCGAGACCCGGGGAGCGCCCGGGGTCGGGGTGGGCGTCGGGGTCGGTGCCGGTCCGCTGGGCGCGGCCGCCGGCGGGGCGGCGGGCGCCGAGGAACCGGCTACGAACGCGCTCCGCAGCCGTCGGGCGACAGGCGCCTCGACGGTGCTGGACGCGGACTTCACGAACTCGCCCATCTCCTTGAGTTTGGCGAGAACGGTCTTGCTTTCGACCCCGAGCTCCTTGGCAAGCTCGTGTACGCGGGCCTTTCCTGCCACTGCACTCCTCACTCCGAGGTCGTGCGGGCAGCACCCGCAGCGACCTCACTCGTGCACTTGAAGCCTGGTCATTTCAGGGACTTCATCGTGTGCTCATGTCGGTCGTCCTACCTTGCTAGCGACCCTCGACCGGACGGGCTTGACCGGTCGTCGGGGGTTGCGCGTCGACGTGCTCCGCGAGCGCACCGTGGTCGGGGACCCCGGTGACGCGCAGTGCCCGCCCGAAGGCGCGGCGCCGCACCGCTTGCGCGAAGCAGGCCGGATTGGGGTGCATGTTCGCTCCCCGACCCGGCAGTCTGCGGGCCGGATCGGGCCGAAGACTGGTCTGACCAGCCTTGTCACCGACCGCGACGACCCGCAGCAACTCGCTGGCCGGCGCTCGTTTCCGGCAGCCCACACAGGTGCGCTCCGGCAGCGCGCGTCGTGCCACTGAGCAAGTCTACCCCTAGCTGCTCGAGATCGCGCCGCCCGGCTCCGGGACGTGATCAGCTCCGCCCCGCGCGGACGGGCCGGCGGTCTCCGCGTCGGAGCGGATGTCGATCCGCCAACCGGTCAGGCGGGCCGCGAGCCGGGCGTTCTGCCCTTCCCGGCCGATCGCGAGCGAGAGCTGGAAGTCCGGAACGGTGACCCGCGCGGTACGGCTGGCCAGGTCGACCACCTCGACCCGCAGGGCCTTGGCCGGCGAGAGCGCGTTGCCGACGAAGGTGGCCGGGTCGTCCGACCAGTCGATGATGTCGATCTTCTCGCCGTGCAGCTCGCTCATCACCGCGCGGACCCGCTGGCCCATCGGGCCGATGCAGGCGCCCTTGGCGTTGACGCCGGAAGCGGTCGACCGGACGGCGATCTTCGTGCGGTGACCTGCCTCACGGGCGATCGCGCCGATCTCCACCGTGCCGTCGGCGATCTCCGGCACCTCCAGCGCGAACAGCTTCTTCACCAGCGCCGGGTGCGAACGGGACAGCGTGATCTGCGGCCCGCGCATTCCCTTGGCGACGTGCACCACGACGCAGCGGATCCGCTCGCCGTGCTCGTACCGCTCGCCGGGGACCTGCTCGGACTGGGGCAGGACGCCCTCCAGCTTGCCGAGGTCGACGCTGACGATGCCCTTCTCCCGGCGGGTCTCGTGCGCCTGCACCACGCCGGTGACCAGGTCACCGTCGCGGCCGACGTACTCGCCGAAGTGCACCTCGTCGGTGGCCTCCCGCAGCCGCTGGAGGATCACCTGCTTCGCGGTCATGGCGGCGATCCGACCGAAGTCGTGCGGGGTGTCGTCCCACTCCCGGGTCACCGTGCCGTCGGCGTCCAGCTCCTGCGCGTAGACCGAGGCGGCCCCGCTCTTGCGGTCGATCTCCACCCGGGCGTGCGGCTCGGCGCCGTCGGTGTGCCGGTAGGCGGTCAGCAGCGCGGTCTCGATCGCCGCGAGGATCGTGTCGAACGGGATCTCCCGCTCGCGCTCCAGGGCGCGCAGCGCCGCGAGGTCGATGTTCACCTCTCCTCGTCCTCCAGATCTTCGTCGTCGTCGTCGATGTCGGTGTCGTCACCGAGGTCCTCGTCGTCCAGGCGGGAGAACTCCACCTGGACCCGGCCGGGGCCGAGTTCGGCGTACGCGTGCGTGACGCGCCCGGCGTCGCTCTCCAGCTCCACCCGCTCGTCGTCGGCGGCCGTCACCCGGCCGGTGAGCTGCCGGTCGCCGGCCTCGCCCCGCACGGTGACCTTGACCAGCCGGCCGACGTTGCGTCGCCAGTGCCGGGGCAGGGTGAGCGGGCGGTCCACCCCGGGGGAGCTGACCTCCAGCTGGTACTCGCCGGCGACGATGTCGCCGGCGGCCTCCTCCGCCGTGTCCAGCGCCGCGGAGACCGCCCGGGACACGTCCGCGACGGCGTCCAGGTTGATCCCGCCGTCGGCGTCCACGATCACCCGGACCACGTGCCGCCGTCCGGCCCGGGAGACGGAGAGGTCCTCCAGGTCGTAGCCGGCGGCGGTGACCACCGGCTCGATCACCTCGCGCAGCCGGGTCCGGCGCGCGGCGAGGTCGCCGCGGGGAGCGCCGCCCCGGTCCGCGCCGCGGGGGCCGTCGGACCGGCGAGGCCGTCCGCTGGGCCCCGTCGGCCGGGTGGCACGGCCACGCTGCGTCATTCCGCGTACCTCTCTGCTGTTGCCACGGCCCACCGGGCCGTGTTGGTCCCGCGCCGGCGCGGGCGGTCGTCCCGCCATGCCGGTACGCCACCGGGGCGTCCGCGCCCGGTGGCTGCGCAGAGCGTAACGCTTGGGCGCGGCGGCGGCCCGGGCGGCGCACCGACGACCCTGCCCCACGGGGCGGCGCAGATGGTGTTGACTTGTGCGGTGGGGACCGGCAGAACACCATCCGACCAGGTCAGAGCGGGGCATTCCCGGCGTCGCCTGCTGCGCGCCGGCGCGCTCGTGGCGCTGGGTGGCGCGGCCGCGCCGCTGACTGGTTGTGATCTTTTCGACCGTGACGACGAGCCGTCGCCGCCGGACGCGTTGGAGCCGTTGGCGGCCGAGGCGCTCGCCCTGGAGGCCCGCTACCGGGCCGCGGCGACCGCCGCGCCGGCGCTCGCCGCGCGGCTGACCCCGATCGCCGACGCGCACCGGGCGCACGCCGACGAACTGCGCCGGGTGATCGGTCGGCCGGCTCCCTCCGGCACGCCGACGGCCGACCCGTCGGGCGCGCCGGTCACCGAGCCGGACGGGGTGCTGACCGACCTGCGCCGGGCCGAGCAGCAGGGCCGGACCAACGCCGCCAAGGCGTGCGCCGCCGCGCCGGCCGAGCGGGCCGCGCTGCTCGGCTCGATCGCCGCCGCCCGGGCCACCCACGTGGAGGCCCTGAAGTGAGCGACCGCACCGAGCGCAGCGAGGGCCGCCAGGCCCTGCCCGGCCGGTACGCCCCGAGCCCGACGAGCGGCCCGGCCCAGGCCCTGGCCGACGCGCTCGCCGCCGAGTACGCGGCGGTCTGGGCGTACGGGGTGATCGGCGTGCACCTCACCGACGCGGCCCGCACGGCCGCCCGCGCCGCCGAGGCGGCCCACCGGTCCCGCCGCGACGCGTTGCTCCTCCAACTCGCCGAGGGTTCCGGCCAGGTGCCCGCCGACCGGGCCGGCTACGCGCTGCCCTTCCCGGTGACCGACCGGGCCGGCGCGCTGCGGCTGGCGGTGGAGATCGAGGAGCGGACCGCCGGGCACTGGCGGGCCGCGCTGCCGCACACCACCGGCCCCGAGCGCAACACCGCACTCGCCGCGCTGACCGACTGCGCGTTGCGGGCCACCCGCTGGCGGCGTACGGCGGGGGTGACTCCGGTCACCGTCGCCTTCCCGGGCCGCACGGCCTGAGCGCGAGCCCGGTCACCCGGCGGAGCCCTGCGGTTGCGGGCCGCATACCAGGTATGCATACTCCACGCCATGTCCATCCGTCACGGCCTGCTCGCCCTGCTCGAACGCGGCCAGATGTACGGCTACCAGCTGCGCGCCGCGTTCGAGGAGTCGACCGGGTCGACCTGGCCGCTGAACATCGGGCAGGTCTACACCACGCTCGCGCGGCTGGAACGCGACGGACTGGTCCGCCCACTGCCGGAGAACGAGGGCGGGCAGCGGCCGTACGAGATCACCGACGCCGGGCGGGCGGACCTGGCGCTCTGGTTCGCCACGCCGATCAGCCGCGCGGACCGGCCCCGGGACGAGCTGTCGATCAAGCTGGCGTTGGCGCTGACCACCCCCGGGGTGGACGTCCGCGCGGTGGTGCAGACCCAGCGCAGCGCCACCATGCGTGCCCTGCAGGAGTTCACCCGGTTGAAGTACGCCAGCGACAAGCCGGAGGATCTGCCCTGGCGGTTGGTGCTGGACGCGATGATCTTCCAGGCCGAGGCCGAGGTGCGCTGGCTCGACCACTGCGAGACCAGCCTGGTCCGGCACCGCCCGGCGCCGGCCCGACCGGCGGACCACCCCGAGGCGGTGGACCGGGCCGGCGACGAAGCCCGCCGGTGAGGCGGCACGGGAGGCGCGGATGAACCCGACCGACGGGGTGCTGGAGCTGCGTGCGGTCCACCGCACGCACGGTGGCGGCGAGGCCGCCGTGCACGCGCTGCGCGGCGTCAGCCTCACCGTGGCCGCCGGCGAGATGGTGGCCGTGATGGGCCCCTCCGGCTCCGGCAAGTCCACCCTGCTGGCCCTGGCCGGCGGCCTGGACCGGCCCACGGCCGGTGAGGTGCTGGTCGAGGGCGAGGCGCTCGGCGGGCTCGCCGCTCGCGAGCTGGCCCGCCTGCGCCGGCGCCGGATCGGGTACGTCTTCCAGGACCTGAACCTGCTCGGCAGCCTGACCGCGGTGGAGAACGTCGCCCTCCCCCTGGAGCTGGACGGCGCCGGGGTGCGGGCGGCCCGCCGGCTCGCCCTGGCCGCGCTGCGCGAGGTGGACGTCGCCGGCCTGGCCGACCGCTTCCCGGACCAGATGTCCGGCGGCCAGCAGCAGCGGGTGGCGATCGCCCGGGCGCTGGTCGGCGAGCGCCGGCTGGTGCTGGCCGACGAACCGACCGGGGCGCTGGACTCCCAGGCCGGCGAGGCGGTGCTGCACCTGCTGCGCCGCCGGGTGGACGCCGGCGCGGCCGGCGTGCTGGTCACGCACGAGGCCCGCCACGCCGGCTGGGCCGACCGGGTGGTGTTCCTGCGCGACGGGGTGCTGGTCGACTCGACCGCCCCGCTGGTCGGGGTCGAGCACCTGCTCAGCGGCAGCAGCCGGTGAGCCGCGGGCGGTTCGCCGCCGCGCTCCGGTCGTGGCGGCCCGCGCTGCGGATCGCCCGGCGCGAGGCGCTGCGGTCCCGGCGGCGCACGCTGCTGGTGCTGGCGATGATCGCGCTGCCGGTCCTCGGCCTCAGCTTCACCGCCGCCAGCTACGACATGTCGGACCTGACCCGGGCGGAACGGCTCGACCGCCGGCTCGGCGGCGCCGACGCCGAGCTGCGCTGGACCGACCTGTCCCCCGTCACGCAGGACGCCTGGGGCGAGTCGGCCTGGTCGGTCGGGGACGACCCGGTCCCCCGGACCCGCCCGGTCACCGCCGACGAGTTGCGGGCGCTCCTGCCCGCCGGCAGCCGGGTCACCCGGGTCCGCTGGTGGCTGTCGTTCGAGACCCGGGTCGGGCGCAAGGTCAGGTCGATGGACGCCCGGGCCGTCGACCTGACCGATCCGCTCGCCCGGCCGCTGGCCCGGGTGCGCGAGGGCCGCCCCCCGACGCGCCCGGACGAGATCGCGATCAACGCGGCCGCGCTGCGCCGGCTGGACACCCGCGTCGGCGCGCCGGTGCGCACGACCGACGGCACCACCTACCGGGTGGTCGGCGTGGTCGAGTTCCCCGACAACCTGCGCGAGATGGTCACGCTGGCCGACCTCGCCCCGGACAGTCCACCGGCCGAGTCGAGCTGGCTGGTGGACCTGCCCGGCTCGGTGGACCCCGCGCTCGTCGACCGGCTGAACGCGCAGGGCGTCCAGGTGACCACCCGTACCAGGCTGCCGGGGCGGCAGGAACTGGCCCGCGGTCCGTCCATCCCCGACGTCGAGCAGACCGGCAGCGTGGCGCTGGTCGGCGGGCTGGGCCTGCTGGAGGTGGTGCTGCTCGTCGGACCGGCCTTCGCGGTCGGCGTCCGCCGCCGGCGACGGGACCTCGCGCTGGTCGCGGTGGCCGGCGGGGACGCCGCGCACCTGCGCCGGATCGTGCTCGCCGACGGGGTGGTGCTCGGCGCCGGCGGGGCCGCCCTCGGCCTGCTGCTCGGCGTCGGGACGGCGATCGCCGCGCGACCGCTGGTCGAGCAGTACCTGCTCCAGGAGCGGATGGCCGCGTACCGGGTCTTCCCGACCGCGCTGGCCGCGATCGCCGCGGTGGCGGTGCTGGCCGGGGTGCTCGCGGCGCTCGCGCCGGCCTGGGCCGCGTCCCGGCAGGACGTGGTGGCCGGCCTGGCCGGGCGGCGCGAACCACCTCGGCCGGGCCGCCGGTGGCTGCTGACCGGTCTCCTGCTGACCGCCGCCGGTACCGCGCTGGCCGCGTACGCCGCCTCCCGGACCTCGCCCACCGGGGTGCTGGCCGGCGTGGCCCTCGGCGAGCTGGGACTGGTCTTCTGCACGCCCACGCTGGTCGGGTTGCTCGCCCGGGCCGGGCGACTGCTGCCGCTGACGCCCCGGCTCGCGCTGCGCGACGCCAGCCGCAACCGGTCGTCGGCCGCGCCGGCCATCTCGGCGGTGATGGCGGCGGTCGCCGGCAGCGTGGCGCTCGGCGTCTACCTGGCCAGCGACGACGCCCGCAGCCAGGCGCTCTGGCAGCCCGGCCTGCCGCCGGGCAACATGATCCTCATGCCCGCCGGCGGGCCGGTGACCGGTTCGCCGCCGGCGGCCGGCGCGGTCGCCGAGCGGGTGCGGACGGTGCTGCCGAGCGCCACCGTCAGCGCGGTGGCCGGCGCGGCGTGCGCGCGCCCCGCCGGCCCGGACGACTACTGCATGGCCGTCGCCGTGCGCCCGCCGGCGGAACGGTGCCCGTACGGGCCGTACGAGGAGGGTCCCGCCTCGACCCGGCACGACCCCCGCTGCGTCCAGCCGTTCCGGGAGCCGGACGACATCTCGCTGCCGACGCTGGTGGACGACGGCGGCGCGCTGGCCGCGCTCACCGGCGCCCCGGCCGACGAGCTGGCCGCCGCGCGCCGCGCCCTGGCCGCCGGCGGCGTCGTGGTCACCGACCCCCGACACCTGGTGGACGGACAGGTGCGGCTGGAGGTCAACCGCACCTCGGACGGCCGGACGACGGTCCGACACCTGCCCGGGTACGTCCTGCGCGGCGGCCTCCCGGTCGACCGGCTGGTGCTCTCCCCCGCCGCCGCGAGCACGCTCGGCCTGGCCGCCGAGCCGCTGGGCTACCTGGTGGACACCACCGGCCCGCCCACCGAGCGGCAGCGCGAGCGGCTGACCGAGGAACTGGCCGAGGTCGTCGAGCTGTCCGCCCAGATGGCGACCGCACAACCGCCGTCGAACCAGCGGCCGTTGCTGCTCCTGCTGGCCGCCGCGTCCGGGGTGATCACGCTCGGCGCCGCCGCGGTCGCCACCGGCCTGGCCGCCGCCGAGGGCCGCCGGGACCTGTCCACGCTCGCCGCGGTCGGCGCCGACCCCCGGGTACGCCGGGTGCTGTCGCTCTGGCAGGCCGGGGTGATCGCGGGCATCGGCTCGGCGCTGGGCATCGTGGCGGGGCTCGGCTCGGCCGCCGTCATCCTGGCCGCGCTCAACCAGCGGTACGCGCAGTCCTGGCCGGTGCAGCCGCCGTACCCGCTGACCGTGCCCGGCCAGACCATGACGGTGCTGGTGGTGGTGCCGGTGGTGGCGATGCTGGGCGCGGCGCTGCTCACCCGCTCCCGCCTGCCGGTCGAACGTCGCCTCGACTGACCGGGGTCCGCAGGGGGTGACGGGGCGCGGCGGGGGCGGCAGACTGGACGGGTGACCGCTCTGGGATCCCTCACCCGCCGCCTCGGTCACCAGCAGTGGTTCGCCACCACCATGCGTCTGCTCGTCCCCGCCGACCGGCTCGTCGGCCGGCTGACGAAGGGTCGCGTGGTCGCCTTCGGGCTGGTGCCCACACTGGTGCTCACCTCCACCGGCCGCCGCTCCGGCAAGCCCCGCAGCAACCCCCTGGTCTACGTCCCCGACGGCGACGCCTACGTGGTGATCGGCTCGAACTGGGGGCAACGACACCAGCCGTCCTGGACGTTCAACCTGATGGCCCACCCGGGCGCCGAGGTGGACGTCAAGGGCCGCCGGATCCCGGTCACCGCCGAGCAGGTCACCGGCGAGGAACGGGAGCGGCTGTTCCAGCGGCTGGTGCAGGAGTGGCCCGCGTACCGCACGTACGTCGAGCGGGCCGGTGGCCGCGAGATCCGCGTGTTCCGTCTGGTCCCGACCGCCTGAGCCGACCGTCGGGATGCTTTCAGAAGGCGTCGTAGACGTCGCTGCGGTGGCCGAGCTGCACCACCAGCACGAGCAGCTCGTCATCGCGAACGGTGTAGACGACGCGGTAGGAGCCGACTCGTATTCGGAGGAGGCCCGGATGCCCAACAAGGGCCTTGACCCCGGCCGGGCGAGGTTCGACGGCCAAGCCGGCGATCGCGCTGACAAGACGGGCTTGAACGGGACGGTCGAGCTTGCGGAGGAGCTTCGCGGCGGCGCGGCCGACTGTGACCGTGTAGGCCGTGGATTCCGCCATGCTTACAGGCCTAGTTCTTTGCGCAGCTCGGCGAGCGGAATCGGGGCTTCACCAGCCTCGATTCGGGCCAGGGCGTCCCTGGCCGCTGCGACGTCTGCTGCATCCTCGGCGCGTTCGATCGCTTCCGCCAGGTCGGCCGGGACAATGGCAGCCAGCCGTTGTCCACGGCGAGTCACATAGGTGATCCGACCTGCGTAGTGAGCGCGCGAGACAACGTCCGCGAGACTATCGCGGGCATCGGAGATCGGCAGCTCTGCGGCGGGTTCACTCATGCCGCAAGTGTACAACCCGTACGACTCGTACAGTGCGCATCAAGTACGGTGGAGGAGGGTGGACGTTGACCGCCGAACGGAGTCTGGACGACCCGCGGTGGCGGGTGGCCGAGCGGGTCGGGGACGCCGTCCTGCGCCGCTTCCCGGCCGACGTGCTCGCCGTCGCCGTGCACGGTCCGCTGGCGCACGGCGACGACGACGGCGGCGGGGACCGCGAGGTGGGGCTGTTGGTGGCTACCTACCGGCCGGGCGCCGGGCCGAAGCCGTCCACCCGCCGAGTCGACGGGGTGCTGGTCGACCTGACCGTGGCCGGGGCGGACGACTACCTGCGCCGGGCGACAGCGATCACGGCGGGCTGGCCGCTGGCCGCCGACCGCTACGTCACCACCCGCGCCCTGCACGATCCGACCGGCTGGCTGCCGAAGCTGCGCGACGAGCACCTGGCGCGGCTGGCGCGCGCCCGGCCGGCCGAGTTCACCACCGCCGCGCGGCAGGCGTGGTACCGGGGCAGCGCGGCGCACGCCCGCGCGCTGCGGCTGGCCGAGTGGTACGAGACCGACCAGGCGCTGCTCGTGCTCGGTGAGGCCCGGCTGGCCGCCGCGACCGTGCAGGGGCTGTTCAGCCGCACCTACTTCCGCGATCCGGGCGACGCGGTGCGGCGCACCGGACTGGCCGGGGCGGACATGACCGAGGTGGGCGCGGTGTTGACCCGGCAGGCCGAGGAGCTGGCCGCGCGGGGCCGGCCGGTGGACGGCACCGTCGACGACCTGCTGGACGGCTGAACGGCGGGGCCGTCAGCCCAGACCGCCACCGACCCCGATCAGCGCGCCGATCAGATAGGTAGCGCCGGCCGCCAGCGCGCCGAGCAGCAGCTGCCGCAGGCCGCTGCTCCACCAGGCGCGGTAGGTGAACCGGGCCACGATCGCCCCGGCGAGGAAGAGCCCCACGCCGCCGACGCCGAGCGCCAGCCACAGGCTGGTGAAGCCGAGCAGGTACGGCAGCAGCGGCACCAGGGCGCCGATCGAGAAGCAGATGAACGACGAGATCGCCGCCGCCCACGGGCTGGGCTGGTCGTCGGGGTCGACGCCCAACTCCTCCCGGACGTGGACGCGCAGCGCCTCCTCCGGGTTGGCACGCACCGCCTCGGCGACCTGGGTGGCCAGGTCGCGGGGCAGCCCGCGGGCCACCCACGCGTCGGCCAGCTCGCGGGCCTCCGCCTCCGGGTGCCGTTCCAGCTCCCGCCGCTCCTTGGCCACCTCGGCGGCCACCTGCTCGTTGGCCGACCGGACGCTCGTGTACTCGCCCAGGCCCATCGAGATGGCGCCGGCCACCAGGCCGGCCGTGCCGGTGAGCACGACGCTGCGCGGGGACACCCCGCCGCCACCGACACCGGCGATCAGCGCGATGTTCGTGACCAGACCGTCCATGGCGCCGAAGACCGCCGGCCGCAGCCAGCCGCCGGACACGTCCGCGTGGTGCGCCTCGCGCAGCGCCGCCGGGGTGTCGGTCACGGCAGGGTCAGGATCTCGTAGCCGTCGTCGGTCACGACGATGGTGTGCTCGAACTGTGCCGTCCACCTCCGGTCCTTGGTGACCACCGTCCAGCCGTCGTCCCACATGTCGTACTGGTGGGTGCCGAGGGTGATCATCGGCTCGATGGTGAAGGTCATCCCGGGTTCCATCAGGTCGGTGGGGCGCGGGCTGTCGTAGTGCGGGACGTAGAGGCCGCTGTGGAAGGCCTCGCCGATGCCGTGGCCGGTGAAGTCGCGCACCACGCCGTAGCCGAAGCGCTTGGCGTAGGACTCGATCACCCGGCCGATGACGTTGATCTGCCGGCCCGGCGCGACCGCCTTGATGCCGCGCATCATCGCCGCGTGGGTCCGCTCGACCAGCAGGCGGGCCTCCTCGCCCACCTCACCGACGCAGAAGGTCGCATCGGTGTCGCCGTGCACCCCGTTCAGGTAGGCCGTGACGTCGACGTTGACGATGTCGCCGTCCTGGAGCTCGGTCGAGTCGGGGATGCCGTGGCAGATCACCTCGTTGACGCTGGTGCAGCAGGACTTGGGGAAGCCCTTGTAGCCCAGCGTCGACGGGTAGGCGCCGTGGTCGCAGAGGAACTCGTGCACCACCTGGTCGATCTCGTCGGTGGTCACCCCCGGCTTGCAGTGCTCGCCCGCGAGCTGGGTGGCCCGGGCCGCGAGCCGCCCGGCCACCCGCATCTTCTCGATGGTCTCCGGCGTCTGCACGTGGGACCCGCGCCACTCCTGCGGGCGCTTCTTCCCCACGTACTCGGGGCGCGGGATGTGGGCGGGGACCGCTCGCCACGGGGAGAGCGTGCCGGGGGTCAGCGGCGCACGGACGGTCATGTCCTCAGACTATCGCCGGCGCCTCGGTGACCCCCGCCACGGCCCCGCCCACCAGGTTGTTGCCGTGCCGCAAACGCTGTGCCATTGTTGCTGCGTGGATCAAGGGGGTGCACCGCCCGTCTTCACCGTGACGGCGCAGGGCGAGGGCGACCACCTCCGTGTCCTGGTGACCGGCGAGGTCGACATGGCGACCGCCGACACGATGTTCCAGAGCGCGCTCCGCGAGCCCGCCAAGCGGCTCACGCTCGACCTGCGCGCGGTCACCTTCTTCGACTCGGCCGCCATCCACGCGGTGGTGCGGCTGTCCCAGCGCTTCCCGGGCGCGCTCGTCGTGCTGCCGTCCCGGCAGGTCCGACGCGTGCTGGAGATCTCCGGCCTGGGCGATCAGGACTGGCTGGCGGACACCTGAGCCGGCTGCCGGTTCAGGGCGGATCTTCCGCACCGTGCGTCAGCGGGCCGGCCGGCCCGGCCTGCGGGCGATCCGGTGCCGGCTTCCGCTCGCCGCGGTCCGTGGCGGTGTCGGGGGCGAGATCGCGCCGTAGCGTCTCGGCGTCGTGCTTGCTCACACCGCTCGCGCGGATGGTGTTCACGGCGATGATGCTGACGTCGTTCGCCAGGTTGACGCCACCGATCCGCAGCCCGCTGGTGAGTGCCTCCTGAGCCTGACGGATGGCCGTCATCGCGGCTCGTTGGGACCGGGACGGCCGGTTGGCCGACGGCGACCACTCCACGGCCACGTGCCGGACGGCCTCGGCGAGGCTGTCGACGGCGTCCGCGAGCCGGGGCGGTACCGGCTCGTCGCTGCGGAGCGCGCTCTCCAGGTTGAGCGCGAGGTCACGACTCTGCAGCAGGGAGCGCATCATCAGGGCGGCGCCGTGCCTCCAGCCCTCCAGCGAGTTGTGGTTGTGCCACCGCAGCGGTGAGATGCGGACGACCTCGACGGCCGCAGACAGGGCCGTGTCGAGGTCCGAGGTGTCGACGCCGCGCAGTGTGTCGAGGGCCCGCTTGGCCAGCTCGGCGTCCCGATTCCGGGCGGCCTCGGCCACCCGGTCCAGTTCGGTGGCGATGCGGTCGAGCAACGGTCGACCGGCGCGCCGGATCCGGTGGATCGGGTGCAGGGGGAGCACCACCAGCGCGACGAGGATGCCCACCACCCCGCCGACGATGCCGTCGACGAAGCGCGGCACCGCCAAATTCGTGTTCGCCGGGGCCAGCACCGCGATCACCATGGCGCTGCCACCCACCTGGGTCACGAACGACCCCTCGCCGCTCAGCAGCACGGCGAACAGGATCGACGCCGCCACGATGACCCCGATCTGCACGTGGCCCTGCCCGACCCAGGAGACCAACAGGTCGCCGAGGGTGATGCCGACCGCGACACCGGCGACCAGGAACAGGGTCCGGCGGAAGCGCTGACCCACCGAACTGGCGATGGTGCCCACCGCCACGGCGGGCGCGAACAGGGGCTGGGGATTGTCCAACACGTCGTTGGCGATCCACCACGCGCCGGCCGCGGCCACGCCCGACTGGACCGCCACGAGCAGGCTCAGTCGCAGCCGTACCAGTCGGTCGCGGGCCGTGGCGGAGCCGGTCCGCCGTACCGCCCCCCACGCCGCGCCGACCGGGTCGTGGGTCGCGCGCGGGCCCGCCGGATCCCCTCGTCTCACCGCCACCACGCTACGGCTTCCCTCACCCCGGTCCGGGCGGAAAGCGAGGCTGGACGGCGGATCACCCGGGCACGACCCGGCAGCCGGCTGAGATCGTCCGGGTCGCGGGCGCGCGGCGGGTGCGGTGGCGGCGGCTCAGTCGCTCCCGGTCAGCCGGCGGCGCAGCGTCAGCTCGGTGCCGTCCTCGGTGCGGGTCACGCTCATCTCCCCGAGCGCCTGGATCAGCGCCAGCCCGCGCCCGCGGAAGCTCGACCCGCTGGACTCGCGCCACCGCCCGCTGTCCCGGATCGTCGCCGTGACCGTGCGGTCCGCGATGGTCACCTCCACCTCGATCGACGGGTCGACCGGGTCGATCGGGTGCTCGATCGCGTTCGCCGCGGCCTCGGAGATCGCCACGGTGAGGTCGAACAGATCCGTCTCGCCGACCTGGTGGGCGACGAGGAAGTCCTCCAGCCGCTTGCGCAGCACGCTGAGTCGGGTCGGATCGGCGGGCAGGCGCAGCGCGAAGCGGTTCAACTCGGCCGCCTCCAGCGCGAGCACCGCCACGTCGTCGTGCCGAGTCCGCCCCGCGACCCGTTCCACCACCGCGTCCACCAGGTCGGCCACGTGCTCGCCGCGCGCGGTCGCGTCGAGCCGCAGCTGCCCGAGCCCGGCGTCGATGCCGGCCGTCCGGTCCTCGATCAGACCGTCGGTGTAGAGCAGCAACCGGCCGCCGGGGGCGAGTTCGCCCTCGACGGTCCGGTAGGTGGTGCCGGGGATCGCCCCGACCGGCGGTCCGAGGGCCCGATCGTGCAGGAACGCCACGTCGTCTCCTCGGATCAGCAGGGGCGAGGGGTGACCCGCGCTGGCGTACCGGAGCCGGCCGTCGCGCGGGGAGAAGCTGAGGCAGACCACCGTGGCGAAGGAGCCGCTGCCGGTGGAGTGGACCAGCTGGTTGAGCCGGGTCAGCGCCTCGCCCGGGTCGTAGCCCTCCAGGACGTACGCCCGCAGCGCGTTGCGGAGCTGGCCCATCGCGGCGGCGGCCCGCACGCCCTTGCCGACCACGTCGCCGATGACGAGCACCATCTCGTCGTCGGGCGCGCCCATCACGTCGTACCAGTCGCCGCCGACCTCGACGTCCGCGCTGCCGGGCAGGTAGCGGCTGGCCACCACCGCGCCGGGCAGCTGCGGCAACGTACGCGGCAGCAGGCTGTGCTGGAGCGTGCTGGCGATCCGGTGCTCGGCCTCGTAGAGCTGGGCGTTCTCCAGCCGTACGCCGACCAGCCGGGCCAGCTGGGTCAGCGCCGCCTGCTCGGCGCCGCCGCCCTCGCCCCGCCACACCCGCAGCTCGCCGAGCTGCTCGCCGGTGGTCCCGGTCAGCGGCAGCACCACTGACGGCTCGGCGGGCAGATCGCCGCCGGCGTCCTCCTCGTGGCGGGCGCCGGTGGCGGTGACCAGCACCCGGTCCGCCTCGGCCAGGGTGAGCGCGTGCCGGGCGGCGACCCGCACCACCTCGGCGGTGGACCGGGCGGTGTTGATCGCCACTGCGGCGTCGGCGAGCGCCCGCAGCCGGCGGATGATCTGCCCGCGCAACTGTCCCAGCTCGACGTTGGCCCGGACCCGGGCGACCAGTTCCTGGCTGGAGAAGGGCTTGGTCAGGTAGTCGTCCGCGCCGGCCGAGAGGCCGGCGACCTCCTCGGCGGCGCCGGCCCGCGCGGAGAGCAGCACGATCGGCACGTGCCGGGTGACCGGGTTGGCGCGCAGCGCGGCGACCAGCCCGAAGCCGTCCAGCCGGGGCATCATCACGTCGCTGAGCACCAGGTCGAACGGGGTGTCGACGGCCAGTCGCAGCGCCTCCACGCCGTCCGGCACGGCCACCACCTCGTAGGCCGGGGAGAGCAGCCGGCCGACGTGCTCGCGCAGGTCGGGGTTGTCGTCGGCGACCAGGATCCGGCCGGCGGCGCCCGGCGTCCCGGACGGCTCGGGCAGCCCGGCCGGTCGGGCCACCTCGTCGGTCCAGAGCGCCGTCTCGGCGACGTGGAGCCGGGCCTGCTCCGGCTCGCTCAGCGGCACCGGGGACAGCGCGGACACCCGGTCGGCGGGCAGGTGCGCGTAGCCGAACGGCACGGTCACCGTGAAGGTGGTGCCCCGGTCGACGACGCTGCTCGCGGTCACCGTGCCGCCGTGCATCTCGACCAGCTCACGGACCAGGGCGAGCCCGATGCCGGTGCCCTCGTGGGTACGGGAGCGGGCACCCGCCACCCGGTGGAACCGCTCGAAGACCTGCGGCAGCTCCTCCGGCGCGATGCCGACGCCGGTGTCGGTCACCTCCAGCACGGCGGCCCCGTCGCCGGAACGGACCCGGACCCGGATCTCGCCGTCGAAGGTGAACTTGACCGCGTTCGAGATCAGGTTGAGGACGATCTTCTCCCACATGTCCCGGTCCACGTAGACCGGCGCGCGCAGCGGCGGGCAGTCGACCACCAGGCGCAGTCCGGCCCGTTCGGTGGCCGAGCGGAACGTGCTGGCCAGCCGTGACGTGTAGTCGGCCAGGTCGGTGGGCTGGTAGCGGGCGGCCAGCCGGCCGGACTCCAGCCGGGAGAAGTCGAGCACGGTGTTGACCAGCTTGAGCAGGCGCAGCCCGTTGCGGTGCATCATGGTCAGGCGATCGAGGTAGCGGTCGGGCAGCTCCCGGTCGGCGAGCATGTCCTCCAGCGGGCCGAGGACCAGGGTGAGCGGGGTGCGGAACTCGTGGCTCACGTTGGCGAAGAAGTTGGTCTTGGCGCGGTCGAGCGCGGCCAGCTCGGCGGCCCGGGCCCGCTCCTGCTCGTACGCCCGCTGCTTGCCGACCGCCCGGGAGACCTGCGCGGCGACCAGGTCGACGAAGTCGCGGTAGTCGTCGGTGAACGGGAGCCGGCGGGACACCCCGAGCAGCAGCACTCCGGCCGGCTCGTTGGTGGCGGTCAGCGGCAGCAGCAGCGCCTGGTCGGCGGCGTCGGCCGGGACGGCGCCGGGCAGGTCGGCGGTGGCGATCCAGCGCGGCGCGCTCAGCTCCTCGCCGGCGGGCAGTCCCGGCGGCGGGCCGGCGACCGTGGCCGGGTCCAAGCCGGCGCAACCGGCGGGCACGATGGCGCCGTCGGGGTCGGTGAGCCAGAGCGCGCTGAACGGCACGTCGGCCCGGTGGGCGTCGAGCACCCGGGTGACGGCCCGGCCCAGTTCGAGCGTGCTCGGTACGTCACCCAGCTCGTTGCCCAGCTCGGCCAGGGCCCGCAGCCGACGCTCGCCGAGCACCCGGCCGGTGGTCTCGTTGACGAAGCAGAAGATCCCCTCGACGGTGCCGTCGGCGTCCCGGATCGGGTCGTACGAGACGTCGAAGTAGACGTCCTCCAGGAAGCCGTGCCGGTTGATCACGAAGGGATGGTTCTCGCCCCGGTAGGGCACGCCGGTGCCGCGCACCCCGTCGAGCAGCGGGCCGAGGACGTCCCAGGTCTCGGCCCAGTGCAGCCGGGCGGACTGCCCGATCACCGCCGGGTGCTTGTCGCCGATGGTGGGCCGGTAGGCGTCGTTGTAGAAGGCCCGGTGCTCCGCGCCCCAGAAGACCACCATCTGGGCGCGGGACGCCAGCATGGTGCTCACCGCGTGGCAGAGCGCGGCCGGCCAGCGGTCCGGGGTGCCGAGCGGGGTGGTGGCCCAGTCGAAGCCGCGCAGCCGCTCGCCCATCTCGCCGCCGGCGGCGAACGCCGCGGTCAGCAACGGTGGGAAAGACGCCTCGCCGGCCGCCGGGGACGATCGACCGACGTCCCCGCCCCCCTGGGCCGAGCCCATGCAGCCTCCCGCTCCGGCCATGTCCACGACGGCCGGCGTGGTTACGCCGACCGTCCCCGCCTACTACCCCGGCGGAGGAGCAACGTAACGCACCGGCACCGGCGGACGCTGGTTACCTCCGCCTCATCCTGACGTAACCGGCGGGCGGGGGCGAGTCGGGCGGGGCCCCGGGCCGGTCGGCTGTGATCTGCGCGACACCGCGGCCTGTACCAGCGCCGTGACCGGCCGAGGATCGGCCTCGTTCTCCGGATGCCACTGCACGCCGAGCACGAAGCGCCGCGCCGGATCCTCCAGCGCCTCCACCACCCCGTCGTCGGCCCAGCCGGTGACCGCCAGGCCGCCGGGGTCGGCCACCGCCTGGTGATGGTACGAGTTGACCCGGTCCACACCGGCCATCACCGCCCCGGCCCGGCTGCCCGGGGCGAAGCGCACCGGGTGCGACCCGTACACCCCGGGGGCCGGCCGGTGCCCGTCGTGCCCGACCACGTCCGGCAGGTGCTGGTGCAGGCTGCCGCCGTACGCGACGGCCAGCAGCTGCATCCCCCGGCACACGCCCAGCACCGGCAGGTCGGCGGCGAGCGCGGCGGTCAGCAGCGCCACCTCACCGGCGTCGCGGTCCGGCCGGCTCTCGGTGCGCGGGTCGGGCGGCTGCCCGTAGCGCTCCGGGCCGACGTCCGCGCCGCCGGCCAGCAGCAGCCCGTCCAGCAGCCCGAGCACGTCGGCGTCGACGTCGTCCGGGGGCAGCACCACCGCCCGGCCGCCCGCCGCGGTCACCGCCCGGACGTACGCGTGCGGCACCAGCGTCGCCGGCACGTCCCGCCACACCGCCCAGCCGGCCGGCTCGACGTACGCGGTGACGCCGATGACCGGCCGTCGCCTCACAGTGCTGGCCCGGTTCGCGACTGCGGGGCTCGCAACCCCGGCTCACTCCTCGCGCTCACAGTGCTGGCCCGGTTCGCGACTGCGGGGCTCGCAACCCCGGCTCACTCCTCGCGCTCACAGTGCTGGCCCGGTTCGCGACTGCGGGGCTCGCAACCCCGGCTCACTCCTCGCGCTCACAGTGCTGGCCCGGTTCGCGACTGCGGGGCTCGCAACCCCGGCTCACTCCTCGCGCTCACAGTGCTGGCCCGGTTCGCGACTGCGGGGCTCGCAACCCCGGCTCACTCCTCGCGCTCACAGCGGCGTCACGTACGCGCCGGTGATGCCGCCGTCGACCACGAACTGCGCGGCGGTCATGAACGAGGCGTCGTCGCTGGCCAGGAACGCCACCGCGGCGGCGATCTCGGTCGGGTCGCCGAACCGGCCCATCGGCACGTGCACGAGACGCCGGGCGGCCCGCTCCGGGTCCTTGGCGAACAGGTCCAGCAGCAGCGGGGTGGCCACCGGCCCGGGGCAGAGCGCGTTGACCCGGATGCCCTCGCGGGCGAACTGCACGCCCAGCTCCCGGGTCATCGCCAGCACCCCGCCCTTGCTCGCCGTGTACGCGATCTGCGACGTGGCGGCGCCCATCAGCGCCACGAACGAGGCGGTGTTGATGATCGAGCCCTTGCCCTGCCGGCGCATGTGCGGGATGACGTGCTTGCAGCACAGGTAGACGCTCGTGGTGTTGACCCGCAGCACCCGCTCCCAGGCGTCCAGCCCGGTCTCCAGGATGGAGTCGTCGTCGGGCGGGGAGATGCCGGCGTTGTTGAACGCGACGTCCACCCGGCCGTGCCGGTCCACCACGCCGTCGAAGAGGTCACGGACCGCTGTCTCGTCGGCCACGTCCGCGGCGACGAACTCCCCGTCCACCTCCCGCGCCGCCCGGGTGCCGGCGTCGGCGTCGATGTCCACGCAGACCACCCGGGCCCCCTCGGCGGCGAAGCGCCGCACGGTGGCCAGCCCGATGCCGCTGCCCGCGCCGGTCACCACGGCCACCCGGTCCTGAAGCCGTCCCTGCACTGTGATCACTCCTCGGTGCCGATGAACACGTTCTTGACGTCGGTGAAGGCGTGCAGCGCGTCCGGGCCCAGCTCGCGGCCGAGGCCGGAGCGTTTCATCCCGCCGAACGGGGTCCAGTAACGCACCGAGGAGTGCGAGTTGACGCTGAGGTTGCCCGACTCCACCGCCCGGGCCACCCGGACGGCACGGCCCACGTCCCGGGTCCAGATCGAGCCGGAGAGGCCGTACTCGGTGTCGTTGGCCAGCCGGATCGCGTCCGCCTCGTCGTCGAACGGGAGCACCGAGACGACCGGGCCGAAGATCTCCTCCCGCCAGTGCCGGTCCGCCGGGGAGCCGGCGAGCAGCACGGTCGGGGCGTACCAGAAGCCGGGGCCGTCGGGGCACGAGCCGGTGAAGGCCACGTCCGCGTCGTCGACGTACCCGGCGACCCGATCCCGGTGTCCGGCGGAGATCAGCGGGCCCATCTCGGCGGTCTCGCGGGCCGGGTCCTCCACCCGGAACGCCCGCACGGCCGGTTCGAGCAGTTCCAGGAAGCGGTCGTACACCGGGCGTTGGACCAGGATCCGGGAGCGGGCGCAGCAGTCCTGGCCGGCGTTGTCGAAGACCGCGGACGGGGCGGTGGCCGCCGCCTTCGCCAGGTCGGCGTCGGCGAAGACGATGTTCGCCGACTTGCCGCCCAGCTCCAGCGTCACCCGCTTCACCTGGGCGGCGCAGCCGGCCATGATCCGGGTGCCGACCTCGGTGGAGCCGGTGAAGCAGATCTTGCGGACGGCCGGGTGGGTGACGAACCGTTCGCCGACCACGCCGCCCTGCCCGGGCAGCACGGTGAACACGCCGTCGGGCAGCCCGGCGTCGCGGGCCAGCTCGGCCAGGCGCAGCGCGGTCAGCGGGGTCAGCTCGGCCGGCTTGAGCACCACCGTGTTGCCGGCCGCGAGCGCGGGGGCGAGGCCCCAGCCGGCGATCGGCATCGGGAAGTTCCACGGCACGATCACGCCGACCACGCCGAGCGGCTCGTGGAACGTGACGTCGAGCCCGCCGGGCACCGGGATCTGCTGGCCGGTCAGCCGTTCCGGCGCGCCCGCGTAGTAGTCGAGCACGTCGCGGACGTTGCCGGCCTCCCAGCGCGCGTTGCCGATGGTGTGGCCGGCGTTGCGCACCTCCAGGAGAGCCAGCTCCTCCAGATGCGCGTCGACCTGGGCGGCGAACCGCCGCAGCAGCCGCCCCCGGTCCCCCGGCGCCACCCGACGCCATGTCTCGAACGCGGCGGAAGCCCGCGCGACAGCCGCATCCACGTCGTCGACGGAGCACCCCGGAACAACCCCGATCCCCGCCCCGTCGACAGGCGAGATCACCTCACCCACGCGTGTCCCCCCTCCCTCTCACCCTCACCTCGGCGATCTTGCAGTTACTGCCCCGACGAAAGCCGCATAACGTCCGCGCCGAGGGCCGCAAGTGCAAGATCGCGGGGGCGAGGGAGGGGCGGGGACGCGACGACGAGGGCGGGTCAGAGGCGTTCGAAGCCACGCCGCAGCTCCCAGTCCGTGACCGCGGCGTCGAAGGCGGTCAGCTCCACCTTCGCCTGGTTGGCGTAGTGGGCGGTCACCTCGTCGCCGAATGCCGTCCGGGCCACCTCCGAGCGCTGCCACAGGTCGAGCGCGTCGCGCAGCGTGCCGGGGACCCGCTCGGCCTCCGGGTCGTCGTACGCGTTGCCGGTGCACTCGTCCGCCAGCTCCAGCTCGTTCTCGATGCCGTGCACCGCGCCGGCCACCAGCGCGGCGATCGCCAGGTACGGGTTGACGTCCGCCCCCGGCACCCGGTTCTCCACCCGCATCCCCTGCCCGTGCCCGACCAGCCGCAACGCGCAGGTGCGGTTGTCGGTGCCCCAGCGCAGCGCGGTCGGCGCGAACGAGCCCGGCTGATAACGCTTGTAGGAGTTGATGTTCGGCGCGAACAGCAGGCTGAACTCGCGCATGGTGGCGAGCAGCCCGGCCAGCACCCGCTGCCCGGTCACGCTCAGGTGTGCCGGCCCGTCGCCCAGCATCGCCGACTTGCCGGCGGCGTCGCGCAGCGAGAAGTGGATGTGGCAGGAGTTGCCCTCCCGCTCGTTCGGCTTGGCCATGAACGTGATCGCCATGCCCTCCTGGGCGGCGATCTCCTTGGCGCCGTTCTTGTAGATGACGTGGTGGTCGGCGCAGCGCACCGCCTCGTCGTAGCGGAAGGCGATCTCGTGCTGGCCGAGGTTGCACTCGCCCTTGGCGCTCTCCGGGGTGAGGCCGGCGGCGGCCATCTCGGTGCGGATGCGGCGCAGCAGCGGCTCCACCCGCGCGGTGCCGAGCAGCGAGTAGTCCACGTTGTACTGGTTGGCCGGGGTCAGGTCGCGGTAGCCGCGCGACCACGCCTGCTCGTACGAGTCGCGGTAGAGCACGAACTCCAGCTCGGTGCCGGCGTACGCGGTCAGCCCGTGCGCGGCCAGCCGGTCGAGCTGCCGGCGCAGGATCTGCCGGGGCGAGGCGACCACCGGGCCGGAGCCGTCCAGCCACTCCAGGTCGGCCAGCAGCAGCGCGGAGCCGGGCTGCCAGGGCATCCGGCGCAGCGTGTCCAGGTCGGGGCGCATGGCGAAGTCGCCGTAGCCGCGTTCCCAGCTCGACATCGCGTACCCGTCGACGGTGTTCATGTCCACGTCCACGGCGAGCAGGTAGTTGCACCCCTCGCTGCCGTTCGTGACCACCTGGTCGAGGAAGAAGGGCGCGTGGAACCGCTTGCCCTGCAACCGGCCCTGCATGTCGGTGAGGGCGAGCACCACCGTGTCGATCTCACCCTCGGTGACGGCGACCCGCAACTGTTCCAGCGAGAGCGGCGTTCTCTTCATCAGGGGGCCTCCATCACCAAGGTCTACTGGCAAACCGGATCACCGTCAATGCCCCGACGAGGTCGGGGGCGAAACGCCAGGAGTGCACATGCGTCGTCGGATCGTCGCGGCCGTCGCCGCCGTCCTCGTGATCGCACTGGGCGCCACCGACGCCCGCGCCGACCGGCAACCGGCCGCCACGCCCGAACGCCCCCCCACCGCCGCCGGCGCGGTAGACCGGCGGCCGGTCCCGTTCGACCTGCGCGCCCTCGGTCGGCGGACCGTCGGATCCGGGCCCGACCTGACCCGTCCCCGGGTGGTCGCCTCCGGGCTGGAGGTGCCGTGGGGCCTGGACTTCCTGCCCGACGGCAGCGCGCTGGTGGCGCAGCGGAACCAGGGCACGATCCTGCGGATCCGTCCCGGCCGCCCGGCCCGGCAGGTCGCCCGGATCCCCGACGTGGTGGCCGGCGGCGAGGCGGGCCTGCTCGGGCTCGCGGTCTCCCCCACCTACCGCCGGGACCGCTGGGTCTACGCCTGCTACACCACCGCCACCGACATCCGGATCGTCCGGTTCCGGCTCCGGTCGGACCGGGCCCCGCAGGTGCTGGTCAGCGGCATCGCCCGGGCCACCTTCCACGACGGCGGGCGGATCGCGTTCGGCCCCGACGGCATGCTCTACGCCGGCGTCGGCGACGCCGGGGTGCCCGCCCGCTCGCAGGACCTGTCCAGCCGCAACGGCAAGATCCTCCGGATCCGCCCGGACGGCGGGGTGCCGGCGGACAACCCGTTTCCCGGCTCGCCGGTCTACAGCTACGGCCACCGCAACGTGCAGGGGCTCGCCTGGGACCGGGGCGGCCGGCTGTTCGCCACCGAGTTCGGGCAGAGCACCTGGGACGAGGTGAACCGGATCGTGCCGGGCGGCAACTACGGCTGGCCGATCGTGGAGGGCGTCGCCGGCGACCCCCGGTTCCGGGACCCGGTGGTCGTCTGGCCGCCCGCCCAGGCCTCACCGAGCGGCGCCGCGTTCAGCCGGGGCACGCTCTTCGTGGCCGCGCTGCGCGGCACCCGGCTCTGGGCGATCCCGGTCGACGCCGCCGGCAACGTCGGCGTACCGGTGGCGGAACTGGTCGGGACGTACGGCCGCCTGCGTACCGTGGCGGTCGCCCCGGACGGCGCGCTCTGGGTGACCACCAGCAACCGCGAGCCGCGCGGCGTCCCGCCGGCGGCCGACGACGACCGCGTCCTCCGCTTCCCGCCCACCCACCGCCAGCCCTCGGCCTGAGACCCCTGGGGTACGCGGACAGCCCGTCGGCCGCCGGTGGCGCCCAGGTCAGTAGCGGGTGCCGGCGGGTGCCGGCAGAGCGTCGAGTTCCGCCAGGTCAGTATCGGTGAGCCGGAGCCGGGCGGCGGCGGCGTTCTCGTCGAGCCGGGTGCGGCGACGGGTGCCGGGGATCGGCACGACGTGGTCGCCCTGGGCCAGGGTCCAGGCGAGGGCCACCTGTCCGGCGGTGGCGTGGTGCCGGGCGGCGATGGCTTCGACCCGGTCGACGAGGGCGAGGTTGGCGGCGCGGTTGTCCTGATGGAAACGGGGCAGGCGGCCGCGGAAGTCGTCGGCGGCGAAGACGGTGTCCCGGTACCGGCCGGTGAGGAATCCGCGGCCGAGCGGGGAGAACGGCACGAACGCGGCACCGTGGCGGACGCACCAGTCGAGGCTGGTGGTGAGGTGGTCGCGGGTCCACAGGGACAGTTCCGACTGGACGGCGCTGATCGGGTGTACGGCGTGGGCGCGGTCGAGCTGGTCGACGGTGAACTCGGAGACCCCGAGGGCACGGGCCTTGCCGGCGGCGACCATCTCGGCCATGGCGCCGATGCTGTCCTCGACGGGGACGTTCGGGTCGGGCCGGTGCAGGTAGTACAGGTCGACGTGGTCGACTCCGAGCCGGCGCAGGGACGCGTCGATGGCCTGCCGCAGGTGTTCGGGCCGGCCGTCCTGCACGATGGGGAAGTTGTCCCCGTCGGTGTCGGTGACGACGTTGCCGCCCTTGGTGGCGAGGACGACCTCGTCGCGCCGGCCGGCGACGGCCCTGCCGACGACCTCCTCGTTGGTGAAGGGGCCGTACATGTCGGCGGTGTCGAGGAAGGTGACCCCGAGGTCGAGAGCGTGGCCGATGACCTGGTCCGGGTCCTCCGCCCCGGGGTCGTCACCGTAGGCCCAGGTCATACCCATGCAGCCGAGTCCGACGGCGCCGACGGTGGGCCCGTCGGTCCAGAGCTGCCGGGTGGGAATGCTGTCGGTGGTCATCCGTCTCTCCTCAGGTTCACGCCCCGGTCGGTGCGGGCCGCCTCCGGCTCCGGTCGTCGAACCCGACGTTACGAGTTCGAGCGCACTCGAAGGCAACCTGTCGGCCCGCACGACTTGCGTGCGACGGGGTCAGGCCGGCGGGGTGGGAGCCTGCTCCTCGACCGTACGACGGGGGCCGGTGAACCACCTGCGGGCCGAGGCGTACCACCAGATGGCGACGCCGAGCAGCACGCCACCGATCGCCAGCGGGGCGTAGTTGACGGCGGTCCAGGAGAAGTCGGGGTGGCCCGGCACGCCGGCCGGGACGATCGGCAGCACGAAGTAGACCGAGATGATCGCGATCTCCACCACCGCGATCCAGCCGAGCAGCCGGTAGCGCCGGCCGAGCGTCCACGGCCCCGGCACGAACCGGTCCCCCATCCGCAGTCGGAGGAAGATCGGGATGATGAAGGACAGGTAGAGCCCGATCACCGCCACCGACACCACCGCGTAGAACGCGACCGGGATGCCGCCGCGCTGGTACAGCGCGGGCAGGGTGAGCGCCAGCCCGGCCAGCGTGGCGCCGATGATGGCGTTGACCGGCGTGCCGTTGCGGTTCACCCTCGACCAGAGCCGCCAGCCCGGCACCGCCCGGTCGCGGCTGAACGCGTACGCCATCCGCGACATCGAGGTCACGCAGCTCATCCCGCAGAAGAACTGCCCGATGGTGGAGATGATGATGACGGCCTTGAAGAAGAACGGCGTCAGCGCGGTCTCGAAGATCGCCCCGGAGAAACCGCTCGCCTCGTGGATCGCCTCCACGTCGGTGGCGGCGAACAGGAACGCGAGCAGCAGGATCCAGCCGCCCACGGCGGAATAGAAGATCGACCGCCACAGCCCCTGCGCGGCGGCCTTGGACGCGCCCCGGGTCTCCTCGGAGACGTGCGCGCAGGCGTCGAAGCCGGTGATCGTGTACTGGGTGAGCAGGAAGCCCAGCGGCAGCACGTAGAACCAGAACGTCAACCCCCCGCCGTCGCCGAAGCCGGAGTTGTCGAACCGCTGGGTGAACACGAACCGGAAGCTCTGGTGGTCGTCCGGGACCAGGACCAGGATCAGCACCACCGCGGCCGCGCCGGCCACGTGCCACCAGACCGAGACGTTCTGGAGTACGTCGATGACGTGGTGCCCGTAGATGTTGATCAGCCCGTGCAGGGCCAGGATCACCACGAACAACCCGAACGTCTGGTGGCCGGTGCCGGCCCAGCCGTCGAACAACGCCGACAGCGTCAGGTTGAGGAACGTGGCGCAGCCGTAGTCGACCGACGCGGTCACCGCGACCAGCCCGATCAGGTTGAGCCAGCCGGTGAACCAGCCGTGCACCGGTCGGCCCATGGTCGCCGCCCACCAGTAGATCCCGCCCGCCGTGGGGTACGCCGAGACCAGCTCGGCCAGGCAGAACCCGATGATCAGGATGAACAGCGAGATCAGCGGCCAGCCCCAGGAGATCGCCACCGGGCCGCCGTTGTTCCACGCCTGGCCGAACGTGGTGAAGCAGCCGGCCAGGATCGAGATGATGGAGAACGAGATGGCGAAGTTGGAGAAGCCGCTCCACTTGCGGCGCAACTCCTGCTTGTAGCCGAGCTCGGCGAGTCGTCGGGCGTCGTCGTCCATCGGCTGCTCGGCGGTCGGCGCGGGCGTCGTGGCCACTGCACACCTCCTCGAGGCGAAGTCCCCGTACGAGTGCTCGCAGTCTGCTCCCGCCGATCAAGGTGGTCAATACGCGTCCCGGGTAATTGCGTTGTCCCCGCTTCCCGCCCGGGGCATGCTTGAAGCCGTGACCAGGCCCGACCCGACGGGCCGGCGCCGGGCGCTCGGCAACGCCCGGTCCGCGGCGGCGCGCGGCGTCCACCTCTCTCTCACTGATGTACGGCGATCCGCCGTACCCCCGGACGCCCCGCGCCGCCGCACTCTCACGTCCGGCCGACGGTGATCCAGGCGGTGAGGAAGTCGGCGGCCGGCACCGCGAAGAGCAGGCAGACCCCGGCCAGCCGGGCGATGGTGGGCCGGCGGACGGCGACGGCGTAGCCGGCGACCAGCACCGGTGCCCACAGGTCCTGCAGGAGCCACGACTCCCGCCGGACCAGCAGGTCGAGATGGCAGACCGCGAGCCACACCACGGTCGCCGCCGACCAGAGGACCAGGCCGGCGCGTCGACACGCCCGCGTACCCCAGCGCACCGCCGCGGTGACGTCCCCGGCGCCGCGGTCGGCGGCGACGTCCAGCACGGTCGTCGGCAGGTAGAGCGCGGCGACCAGGAACAGGCCCAGCAGCGCCACGAGGAGCGGGTAGCCGGTGACCGGCCGGTGCAGGGACCAGCCGGCCAGCGGCGCGAGGACCCCGACGGCGAGGGCGTTGGCGGCGACGTCCAGGCCCGGCCGGGTCTTCAGCCGCACCGGCGGCGCGCTGTAGAGCCACCCGAGCAGCAGCACGACCGCCGTACCGAAGGCGAAGGCCGGTCCGACCGTCGTGGCGGCGAGCACGAGCGCCGCGAGCGCGGCCCCGTGGTGCCAGCGCATCAGATCGGCCGCGGTGAGCAGGCCGGTGACCAGTGGGGCGCCGGCCTTGCGCGGGTTCCGCCGGTCGCTGGGCAGGTCGTACCGGTCGTTGACGGCGAGCACGGCGGTCCAGACCAACGGCCCGAGCACCACCAGGGCGGCCAGCGAGCGCGGCAGCGTCGCCGCCGGCGGCAGCCAGCGGTGGGTGGCGAGCACCGAGCCGGCGTACGCGGCGGCCCAGCCGAGCGGCCAGAACCACGGACGCGACAGGAGCAGCAGCGCCCGGGCCCGGGCCGTTCGCGCGTCGGCGGCGGGGCGGAGGAGAACCATGCCACCGACGCTAGGAATCCGCCCGGCCGACGGCCTCCCGCCGGCGAGCCAGGGCGCTCCCCCGCGACGGGGAACCGCGGGTCAGGCGATCAGCAGGCCCGCCACCCAGAGCGCGGCGATCACCAGGCCGGCGGAGAACTCGACGAGCATGGACAACCCGGCCGCCTTGAGCGCCTGCACCGTCGCCGGCCAGGCCAGCTGGTTGCTGCCCAGCCGCAGCCGCTCCGCGCCCCAGATGCCGCCGACGAAGCCGATCGGCAGACCGATCACCGGGATCACGAAGAACCCGACCAGGCCGAGCAGTCCGCCGGCCAACAGCGACGACGTGGGTACGCCGGTGCGCTTGAGATTCCGCCCCGGCCAGAGGTACTTGACCACGGTGCCGCCGGCGGCGACCACGGTGGCGGCGGCGAGCACCGCCCAGCGGCCCGGGCCGGCGTCGGCGAAGATCGCCCAGACCAGCACGCCGCCCCAGCACAGCGGCAGCGCCGGCAGCCCCGGCACCACCACCCCGGCCAGGCCGGCCAGGATCGCCAGCGCGGCGACCACCGACACCACTGCCTGCGAATCGCTCAGACTCACGAGTTCTCTCTCTTCTCTGCACAGGCGCTGCATGATCGAGGTGTTAAGCAGGGGCCCCGCCTCTACCGGAGGCGTTAACAGGGGGCCCTTCCTTACCCCTCCAGGCGGGCGCGGATGCCGTCGGCGGGCATCGGGGCGCCGAACAGGCGGCCCTGCCCGGTGTCGCAGCGCAGCGCCCGCAACCGTTCGGCCTGCACCTCGGTCTCCACCGCCTCGGCCGTCACCGACAGCTCCAGCGCGTGGGCCAGCCGGACCAGCGCGTCGACGATCCGCTCGTCCCGGTGGTCGGCGACCGCGTCCGCGCCGTCGCCCCGGATCCCCTCGACGAACGGGCCGGCCAGCTTCACGCAGTGGATCGGCAGCCGGCGCAGGTACGCCAGGTTCGAGTAGCCGGTGCCGAAGTCGTCGATGGCCAGCCGCAGCCCGAGGTCGGCGAGCTGGTGCAGGGCACGCAGCGGCTCGCCCGCGCTGCCCATCACCGCGCTCTCGGTCAGCTCCAGCTGGAGCAGCGCGGCGGGCAGCCCGGTGTGCTGCAACGCCTCGGCCACGGTCTCCACGATGGCCGGGTCGTCGGCCTGCCGGGCGGCCAGGTTGACGCTCACCACCGGCGTGGTCGACGGGAACGCCCGCCGCCAGCTCTCCGCGTCGCGGCAGGCCTGGCGCAGCACCCACGCGCCGAGCCGGACGATCAGGCCGGTCTCCTCGGCCAGCCCGATGAACCGGTCCGGCCCGAGCAGCCCCAGCTCCGGGTGCTGCCAGCGGACCAGCGCCTCGACCGCCACCATCGTGCCGTCCAGCAGGGACACGATCGGCTGGTAGTGCAGCACGAACTCGCCCCGGTCCAGCGCGGCCGGCAGGTTCGACGCCAGCGAGGAGCGGGCGATGTCGGCGGCGCTGCGCTCCGGGTCGTACACGGCCCAGCGGCCCCGCCCCTCGGCCTTGGCCCAGTAGAGCGTGGTGTCCGCGGCCTTCATCAGCTCCGCGACGCTGGTCTCCGCCGCCGGGCACTCCACGATGCCGATGCTGGCCGAGACGGCGAGCTGCTGGTCGCCCACGTGCACCGGCGCGGAGACCGCGGCCAGGGCCAGCTCGGCCACCTCCACCGCGTCGTCGATGCCGCCGTCGGAGTCAACCAGGATGACGAACTCGTCCCCGCCCATCCGGGCCACCAGGTGCCCCCGACCGGCCACGCAGTCGCTCAGCCGCCGGGCGATCACCTTGAGCAGCCGGTCGCCCAGGTCGTGGCCGAGGCTGTCGTTGACCGCCTTGAAGCCGTCCAGGTCGATGAAGCAGAGCCCGACGCGCTGCTCCGGCCCGGCCGCGTCGAAGACGTCGCCCAACGTCTCGAAGAACAGCGTCCGGTTCGGCAGCCCGGTCAGCGGGTCGTGCAACGCCTGGAAGCGCAGTCGTTGCTGCAGCTCGTACCGCTGGGTGATGTCCTCGATCATGGCGACGGTGAAGCGGGGGCGGCCGTCGTCGTAGCGGATGAGCGAGACGGCCAGGTCGGTCCAGACCACGCTGCCGTCCTTGCGGTAGTAGCGCTTCTCCACCCGGGCGCTGTCCCGCTTGCCCTCGATCAGCTCCTGGTAGACCTCCCACATGCCGGCCGCGTCGTCGGCGTGGAACAACCCGGCCACGTTCATCCGCCGCAACTCGCCGACGGTGTAGCCGAGCATGTCCGCGAAGGACTGGTTCACCTCGATGATCTGCCCGTCGACGCCGGCGATGCCGATGCCGATGGCCGCGCCGGTGAAGACCGCCCGGAAGCGTGCCTCGCTGTCGCGCAGCGCCTGCTCCACGGTGTCCCGGGCCTGCCAGGCGGAACGGGCGATCCGCTCCTGCTGGCTGAACACCCGGTCGCGCAGGGCCCGGGCGAACCCGGCGGCGAGCGCGCCCTGCAACAGCGCGACCCGTTCCCGCAGCTCGGGCGACTCCTCCCGGGCCGGCAGCACCCAGGGCAGGAACCGGTCGCCGAGGGCCTGCACCGACCAGTCGAGCACGCCGGGCTCGGTGAGGTGCGCCTCGACCAGGGCACGCCCGACCTCCTCCGCCGGTCGGGCGGAGAAGGTCGGGGCGAGCAACGCCCGGCCCAGCCGCTCGGTGAGCGGCACCAGCAGACGCTCGGTCTCGACCGCGCTCAGCGGCACGAAACCGATGCGTCGCACCGCCCGGGCCCACTCCGCGGCGTACGCGGCGGCGCCGGGACGGCTGACGTCACCCCCGTCGTTCTCCGGGGTGCGCATGTCGGCTCAGCCGGCAGCGCGGTCGTGCCGGGCCACGCCACCGAACGCCCCGAAGCGTTCCGGGTGCTCGTCCACGTCGGACGGCGAGTCGGGCCGCCACAGCGGCATGTGCACCACACCCGGTTCGAGGATCGTCCAGTCGCCGAAGAAGCCGGTGATCTCGGCCCGCGAGCGGAGCGTGATCTCGGTGGCGGTACGCGCCGACAGCCGCTGCGCGTCCAGCATCTCCTGCGGCTGGTCCTCGAACGTGGAGTGCGACACGACCAGGAAGCTGCCCGGTGCGGCGGCGGCCCGCAGGGTGGCCAGGATGTCGGCCGGGCGGTCCGCGTCCGGGATGAAGTGCACCACGCCGGCGAGCAGGATGCCCAGCGGCCGGTCGAAGTCGATCAGGCCGCTGGCCCGGGCCTGGTCCAGGATCAGCTTCGGCTCCCGCAGGTCGGCCAGGATCGCGGTGGCGCGGTCGTTGCCGGCCAGCAGCTCGTGGCTGTGCGCCACCGCGACCGGGTCGATGTCCACGTAGACGATGCGGGCCCGCGGGTCGGCCACCTGGGCGACCTCGTGCACGTTGCCCACGGTGGGAATACCGGAGCCGATGTCGAGGAACTGGTCGATGCCGGCGTCGAGCAGCACCCGGACGGCCCGGCGCAGGAACTCCCGCCCGGAGCGCATGGTGGCCGCCAGGTTGGGCGTCATGGCCGCGATCTGCTCGGCGAGCTGCCGGTCGATCTCGAAGTTGTGCGCGCCGCCGAGGAAGTAGTCGTAGACCCGGGCGGCGCTCGGCCGGGTCAGGTCGATCTCGGCGGGAAGTCCGTCCGGCGTCTGCATCGCTCGGTCCCCCAGGTCGTTCGCCGCCACGAGGCGGATCATGTGGTCCAGCCCACTCTAGGCGCGGACGACCAGCAACGGGAGATCCACCGGCGGCGATGCCGCCGGCCGGGCTCAGTCGGCCGACTCCAGCAGCATCGAGATGCCCTGCCCGACGCCGACGCACATGGTCGCCAGCGCCCGCCGGCCACCACGACGGCGCAGCTCCAGCGCGGCGGTCAGCGCCAGCCGGGCGCCGCTGGCGCCCAGCGGGTGGCCCAGCGCGATCGCCCCGCCGTTCGGGTTGACGTGCTCGGCGTCCTCGGGCAGGCCCAGCTCCCGCAGCACGGCCACGGACTGCGCGGCGAACGCCTCGTTCAGCTCCACCACGTCGACGTCGGCCAGATCCACGCCGTGGCGGTCGAGCAGCTTGCGGGTGGCCGGGACCGGGCCGATCCCCATGATCCGCGGCGGCACGCCGGCCGCCGCCGCGCCACGTACCCGGGCCAGCGGGGTGAGGCCGTAGCGGTCGACGGCGGCCGCGGAGGCGACCAGCAGCGCGACCGCGCCGTCGTTGACGCCGGAGGAGTTGCCGGCGGTCACCGTCCCGCCCTCGCGGAACGGGGTGGGCAGCGCGGCCAGCTTCTCCAGCGTCGTCTCCCGCGGGTGCTCGTCGACCTCGACCAGCTTCGTCTCCCGCCTGCCGGCCGGCACGGTCACCGGCACGATCTCCTCGGCCAGCTGGCCGTCGGCCTGCGCCTTCGCGGCCCGCTGCTGCGAGCGGTACGCGAACGCGTCCTGCGCCGCCCGGTCCACGCCGTACTCGGCGGCCACGTTCTCCGCCGTCTCCGGCATCGAGTCGATGCCCCAGCCGCGCTCCATCAGCGGGTTCACCAGCCGCCAGCCGATGGTGGTGTCGTAGACCTCGGCGGTGCGGGCGAACGGCGTGGCCGCCTTCGGCATCACGAACGGCGCGCGGCTCATGCTCTCCACGCCGCCGGCCACCAGCAGGTCGGCCTCGCCGGCCACGATCGCCCGGGCGGCGGTGGCGAGCGCGTCCAGGCCGGAGCCGCAGAGCCGGTTCACGGTGCTGCCCGGCACCTCCGGCGGCAGACCGCCGAGCAGCGCGGCCATCCGGGCCACGTTGCGGTTGTCCTCGCCGGCCTGGTTGGCGCAGCCGAGGATCACGTCGTCGGTGCGGGCCCAGTCGACCGACGGGTGGCGCGTCACCAGCTCGCGGACGACGTGCGCGGCCAGGTCGTCGGGGCGGACCCCGGCGAGGGCGCCGGCGTACCGGCCGATCGGGGTGCGAACTCCGGCAACGAGGTAGGCCACGGTCATCGCGCGCACGTCCTTCGGGGGTGGGAAGGGGTCGGTCGGCGGGTCGCCCGCCGGGTCACGGGGGCACCCGGCGCCAGGATATCCGCGCCCGGAGCGGATAGGTTGGCGGCATGGCCGGGGCCCAGTTCAGCGCAGAGACCAGCGGCGGCGGCGCGTTCGTCCGCCAACCCAACCGGTTCACCGGGCGGGTCACCCCGCACTCCACCTCGCCGGAGGGCGGCGGGCCGGACGAGCAGGGGCGGTGGCCGCTGGAGGCCGGCCGGTACCGCCTGGTCTGGTGCCGGGCCTGCCCGTGGGCGCACCGGGCCCGGATCGTGCGCAGCCTGCTCGGCCTGGACGAGGTGATCTCGCTGGGCACCGTGGACCCGATCCGGGACGAGCGCGGGTGGCGGTTCGCCCTCGACCCGGACGGCTTCGACCCGGTGCTGGGCATCGGCTTCCTCTCCGACGCCTACCTCGCCACCGACCCCGACTACACCGGCCGGGTGACCGTGCCGGCGCTGGTCGACACGCTCACCGGGCGGATCGTCACCAACGACTACCCGCAGCTCACGCTCGACCTCTCCACCGAGTGGCGACGGTTCCACGCCCCGGACGCCCCGGACCTCTACCCGGTCGAGCTGCGCCCGGAGATGGACGCGCTGATGGCGGAGATCCACCGGGACGTCAACAACGGCGTCTACCGGTGCGGTTTCGCCACCTCGCAGGAGGCGTACGACGAGGCGTTCACGGCGCTGTTCGCCCGGCTGGACGCGTTGAGCGAGCGGCTGGCCGGACGGCGCTACCTGATGGGGGACGCGATCACCGAGGCGGACGTCCGGCTGTTCACCACGCTGGTCCGCTTCGACGTGGCCTACCACGGGCACTTCAAGTGCAACCGGCAGAAGCTGACCGAGATGCCGGTGCTCTGGGCCTACGCCCGGGACCTGTTCCAGACCCCCGGCTTCGGCGAGACGGTGGACTTCGACCACATCAAGCGGCACTACTACGCCACCCACGACATGATCAACCCGACCCGGATCGTGCCGCTCGGTCCGGACCTGTCCGGCTGGACCACGCCGCACGGGCGTGGCTGACCACACCTCGCGCCGGGTCGCCGCCGGGTCCGCCGCCGCCTGCCTGGTGGCCGGCGTGGTCGCGGTCACGGTCGCGCTGGTCGCCGGTCCCGGTCCCGGCCTGACCGGTTACGTCAGCGAGGCCGGCGTCACCGACAGCGGGTACGCCGGGACGTACCGGATCGGGGTCTTCGCCCTGGCCGCGGCGCTGCTGCTGCTCGCCGCGGCACTGCCCCCGGCGGTGCGCGCGGCGCCCGGGCTGCTCGGCGCCGGCGCGGTCGCCACCGTGCTCTCCGGCGCGGTGACCTGCAGCACCGGCTGCCCGCTGCCGCCGTTCGAGGCCGCCACGGTGGCCGACCTGGTGCACGGCGGGGCCAGCATCGCGGCGACCGCCGCGGTGGTCTTCGCCATGCTGGCGGTGCTGCTCTCCCCCGCGGCCGGTACGGCGTTGCGGTGGGTCGCCGCGCTCGGCGCGGCGCTGGCGCTGCCGCTGTCCGGCGCGGTCGGGCTGGCCATGCTCCTGGTCGGGCGGGGCGCGCTGGTGGGGGTGCTGGAGCGGGTGCTGCTGGGGGTGGTCGCGGCGTGGGGTCTGGGCACCGCGCTCCTCTGCGGCTGTAAGGGGCCTCACGGGGAGCGGTCCTTCCATCCGCGCCGCGACGGGAGTAGCGTCGGCCGGCGATGACCAATGTCTGGTGCCTCACCGAGCGCCTGTACGTCGACCTCCGACGGCAGGCCAGCGGCGTCTGTCCGGCGTAGCTCCGCTCCCGACGCCCGCCTCTCCCTCACCAGACCCTTGGACACGTCCTCATGGCTTCCGCCCTGCGCAAGTTCCCCTTCTCCGTGCAGATCCTGCTCGGCCTCGTCCTCGGCGTGGCGCTCGGCTTCCTCGCCCGCGCCAACGACCTCGCCTGGCTGACCAGCACCCTCGACACCGTCGGCGGTCTCTTCGTCCAGCTCCTCAAGCTGGCCGTGCCGCCGCTGGTCTTCACCGCCATCGTGGTCAGCGTGGTCAGCCTGCGCGGCGTGGCCAACGCCGCCCGGCTGGCCGTCAAGACGCTGCTCTGGTTCGGCATCACCGCGCTGATCGCGGTGAGCCTCGGCATCGGCCTCGGCCTGCTCACCAACCCCGGCCGGGGCGTCAACCTGGACCCGTCCGGCGCCAGCGCACCGAAGACCACCGGCTCCTGGATCGACTTCCTCACCGGCATCGTGCCGACCAACCCGGTCGGCGCGTTCGTCGAGGGCAACGTCCTGCAGATCGTCTTCCTCGCCCTGGTGGTGGGCGCGGCCGCGCTGCTCGTCGGTGACGCCGCCGAGCCGTTCGTGTCGCTCAACCGCGCGGTGCTCACCATCGTGCAGAAGGCGCTCTGGTGGGTCATCCGGCTCGCCCCGCTCGGCACCCTCGGCCTGATCGGCAACGCCGTCGCCTCGTACGGCTGGGACCTGCTGGCCCCGCTGGCGAAGTTCACCACCGCCGTCTACGTCGGCTGCGCCCTGGTGCTGTTCGTCGTCTACCCGGCGCTGCTCGCCGCGGCCGGCCGACTCAACCCGCTGCGCTTCTTCGCCGGCGCCTGGCCCGCGATCCAGCTGGCCTTCGTGTCCCGCTCCTCGGTGGGCACCATGCCGGTGACCCAGCGCTCGGTGGAGCGCCTCGGCGTCCCCCGCGAGTACGCCTCCTTCGCCGTGCCGTTCGGCGCCACCACGAAGATGGACGGCTGCGCCGCCATCTACCCGGCGCTGGCCGCGATCTTCGTGGCGCAGGTGTTCGGCGTCGACCTCGGCGTCACCGACTACCTGCTGATCGCGTTCGTCTCGGTGGTCGGCTCGGCCGCCACCGCCGGCCTGACCGGTGCGATCGTCATGCTCACGCTGACCCTGAGCACGCTGGGCCTGCCGCTGGCCGGCGCCGGCCTGCTGCTGGCCATCGACCCGATCCTGGACATGATGCGGACCGCCACCAACGTGGCCGGGCAGGCCGTGGTGCCGACCATCGTGGCCGCCCGCGAGGGCACGCTCGACCGGGCCGCGTACGACTCCGCCGGCAAGCGGGACCTGGTCGAGCCCGTCGAGCCGGCCGCCGAGCGCCTCGCCCCCGTACCCGCCTGAGCATCCTGATCCGGGTGCGTTCCTGGTCGCTGCGGCGACGAGGGACGCACCCGGTTCCACGACCCGAGGAGAACCGCATGAGCACCCTGTTCACGCCGCTCGCCCTGCGCGGCGTCACGCTGCCCAACCGGATCGCGATGGCGCCGATGTGCCAGTACAGCGCCGGCCCGGACGGGCTGCCCACCGACTGGCACCGCGTCCACCTCGGCTCCCGGGCCGTCGGCGGCGCCGGGCTGGTGCTCAGCGAGGCGACCGCGGTGGTCCCCGAGGGGCGGATCACCCCGCAGGACGTCGGGCTCTGGTCCGACGCGCACGTCGACGCGTGGCGGCCGGTCACCGCGTTCGTCGCCGGCCAGGGCGCGGTGCCGGCGGTGCAGCTCGCGCACGCCGGGTTCAAGGCCTCCACGTACCGGCCGTGGGCCCCGCGCCACGGCGGCGTGCCGGACGCCGAGGGCGGCTGGACGCCGGTCGGCCCGGGCGTCGACCCGTTCGTCCCCGACTACCGCACACCGGCCGCGCTCGACGAGGCCGGCATCGCCGCCGTGGTGGCCGCCTTCGCCGCCGCCGCGAGGCGGGCGCTGGACGCCGGCTTCGCCGCGGTGGAGATCCACGCGGCGCACGGCTACCTGCTGCACGAGTTCCTCTCCCCGCTGACCAACCGGCGCGCCGACGGCTACGGCGGCGACCGGGCCGGCCGGATGCGGTTCACCCTGGAGGTGGCCCGCGCGGTCCGCGCCGCGGTCGGCGAGGCCGTGCCGGTGCTGACCCGCATCTCCGCCACCGACTGGACCGACGGCGGCTGGACGATCGAGGACAGCGTGGTGCTCGCCGGCGAGCTGGCGGCGGCCGGCGTGGACCTGGTCGACACCTCCTCCGGTGGCGCGGCGGCCCGGGCGGCCGTCCCCGTCGGCCCCGGCTACCAGGTGCCGCTGGCCGCCCGGATCCGCCGCGACGCCGGCGTGCCCACCGGCGCGGTGGGCCTGATCGTGGAGCCCGAGCAGGCCGAGCAGATCGTCGCCGGCGGTGAGGCGGACCTGGTGCTGCTGGGCCGGGAACTGCTCCGCGACCCGTACTGGCCGCGCCGCGCCGCCGCCAAACTGGGCGCCACCCCGTCCTGGCCCGACCAGTACGCCCGGGCCTTCTGACGCCACCCGTCCGCCCCGCCGCGACGGGCGGGGCGGACGGTGGTCAGCCGGCCAGGTGGGACCAGCGGCCCTCCAGGTCGGACCAGGCGCCCTGGGCCGCGACCACGCCGTCGACCAGCACCACCACGTGGTCCGCGCGGACCAGCGCGGCCCGCTTGGCGGTCGAGCCGACCACTGTCACCCCGTGCTCGCGCAACGCCGCCCAGAGCGCCAGCTCCGTGGTCACGTCCAGCGCCGACGACACGTCGTCGGCGACCAGCAGCTCGGTACGCGGGGCGAGCGCCCGGGCCAGCGCCAGCCGCTGGAGCTGCCCGCCGGAGAGCCGGGTGCCCTTGTGCCCGATGAGCAGCCCGAGCCCGCCCCCGGCGGCGGCCAGGTCGTGTTCCAGCTGGGCGGTGGAGACCGCGCCGGCGGCGTCCACCTGGTGGCCGAGCGCGATGTTCTCGGCCACGGTGCCGGAGAGCACCCGGGGCAGCTGCCCCACGTAGCCGACCTGGTTGGGGCGCAGGAACATCTCCGGCTCGGTGACCGGCTCGCCGTTCCAGCGCAGCGCCCCGACGTGGTGGACGATGCCGGCCAGCGCGCGCAGCAGCGACGACTTGCCGGCGCCGACCGGACCGACCACCAGCACCAGCTGCCCGCGCTCGACCACCAGGTCGACGTCGCGGACGGCCAGCGTGCCGTCGGAGTGCAGCGCGCCGAAGCCGGCCAGCTCCAGCCGCCGCAGCGGGTGCCGGGGCGGCGGCTCGGGCGCCGGCGCGGTGCCGGCGGCGAGGTCGAGCCCGGGCATCTCCGCGGAGTAGGTGGCCGTCCCGGTCATCGCCACGGTGCGCCGGGTCCACACCCGCGCCGACGGGTACTGGGAGACCAGCGCCGCGGTGGTCCAGGCGAACCAGCGGGCCGCGCCGAGGGTGGAGACGGCGACCAGCGTGGCGCCGGCGGACAGCTCGCCGGCCAGGTAGAGCGCCCAGGCCCCGATCGGCAGCAGTCCACTGGCGACGGACGGGGTGGACCGGGCCCACACCTGCATGGCGATCTCCCGCCGCTGCCGCTCGCTGCGCACCGCGTCCAGCCCGGCGAGGTGGCGCAGCACCGGGCGGGTGGCGCCGGCCAGCTTCACCGTACGGGCGGCGGAGAGCGCGGAGACCAGCGCGGTGGCGAACGCGGCCCGCGCCTTGACGGTGCCGGCGGCGGTGCGTTCCAGCTTCGGCCCGAACAGCGTGGCCGCCAGGCCGGAGGCCACCATCGTGCCGACGAAGAACAGCGCCGGTACGACACTGCCGGTGACCAGCGTCATGGTGAGCACGATGGCCACCGAGATGAACTGGTCCATCAGGTTGTCGGCGAGCTGCACCACCCGGTCGGTGTCGCCGCCCTGGGCCACCACCTCGGCCGGGGTGTGCCCGCTGACCCGGCGCGCGCCGGTCTGCCCGTGCACCAGCCGGGCGCTGATCCGCAGCATCTGGCGGATCCACCACTGCGGGAACCACAGGTTGGTCAGGTAGGGCAGCGGCAGCACCAGCAGCAGCGCGGCGGCGATGCCGAGCGCCGGCAGCCACGGGTCGCCGCCGGCGACCAGGTCGGCCCAGAGCCAGGGCAGCACCGCGCCGTCGAGCCCGAGCACCGTCATCACCACGAACAGGGCGACCGACACCAGGCCGTACCGGGGGTCGTTGACGCCCAGCCGGAGGATCTCCCGCATGGTCCGGGCGGGCGGGGCGGGCGGCGCCGGCGGCGGCGCGGCGCGCGGCACGGCGACGCGGGGCGGCCCGGCGGCCGGCAGGACCGGCGCGTCGTCGACCCACTCGTCGGGCGCGTCGAGCAGGTCCACGCCGCCGCGGCGGGCGCCGGCACCCGCGTACGCCCCCGCGTGGCTGGTGGCGAGCAGCTCGGCGAAGCGGGCGGACTCGCGCAGCGGACCGGCCTCCAGCACCGCGCCGTCGGCCATCACCACGACCTCGTCGCAGCGCCGCACCGAGGAGAGCCGGTGCGCGATGACGATGCCGATGCGGTCGGTGAGCAGCCGCTCGGTGGCCTGGCGCACCCGGTTCTCGGTGACCGGGTCGAGCCGCGCGGTGGCCTCGTCGAGGATCACCACGTGCGGGTCCCGGACCAGGATCCGGGCGAACGCCACCAGTTGCTCCTGCCCGGCGGAGAGCACGTGGCCGCCATCGCCGAGGCGGGTGTGCACGCCGTCGGGCAGCTCGGCGATCCACCCGGCCAGGCCCAGTTCGGCGAGCGCCCGCTCGGCGGCTCCGAGCAGTTCCGGGTCGAAGAGGGCGACGTTCTCGGCGAGCGTGCCGGCCAGGATCTCGGTGCGCTGGGGCACCACGGCGATCCACCGGCGCAGTTCCTCGACGTCCAGGTCGACCACGTCGGTGTCGCCCAGGAAGACGGTGCCGCGCGGCACCTCCACGGCCCGGGTGAGCACCTTGGCCAGCGTCGACTTGCCCGATCCGGTGCGGCCGACCAGCGCGTACGAGCGGCCGCGGGCGAAGGCGAGCCGCACGTCGCGCAGCGCCGGGCCGCGCTCGTCCCCGGCGGCCGGGTAGCGGAAGGTGAGCCCGCGGACGGTCAGGTCGCCGTCGGCCGGGGCGACGCCGCCGACCGGTTCCTGCGGCGCGCCGGCCAGCAGCTGCACGCGCCCCCAGGCGCCGAACGCCTGTTGCAGGTGCGGCACCCAGCGGGCGATGTGCTCGACGGTCGCGCCGAACGCGATCGCCAGCAGCCAGATGGCGGTGAGCCGGGCGGCGTCCACCCGGCCGGTGGCGAGCGCCCACGCGCCGGCCAGCACCACCACCGCGATGCCGACCCGGACCCCGCCGGTGGCCACCGCGGTGACCCGGGCGGAGAGCCGGAAGACCCGGCCGCACCGGGCGATCACCTCGGCCGCCCGGCGGGCGTACAGGCGCAGCACGTACGGGCGGGCGAGGCTGGTGCGCACGTCGTCCTGGCCGTGCACCGCCTCCTCCATCACGGCGGCGAGGTCGGACCACGCCTCCTCCTCGGCCATCCGGGCCGGGGCGATCCGGGCGGTGGGGCGGCGCAGCGTGGCCGCGAGCAGCACGGTCAGCAGCACCATCCCGACGCCGGCGGGCCACCAGACGACCAGCGCGCTGACCGTGGCGAGCGCGCAGACGGCGAGGCCCTGCGCCAGGCGTACGCCGGTGTTCCGCATCTCGGCGGCGACCTGGTAGACGTCGTTGTCGATCCGGTCGAGCAGCTCGCCGACCGGGGTGGTCTCCAGGGCCGGCAGGTCCTGCCCGAGCGCGACGCGGCAGAGCCGGCGGCGGACGTCGGCGGACCAGTCGGCGGTGAGCCGGGCCATGATCAGCCCGATCAGCAGGTCGGTCACGACGGCGGCGACCAGCGCCACGGCGAGCGCGACGAACCAGCCGGACGAGCGGTGCACCAGCACCGGCCCGGCGAGCGCGGAGGCGGCGGCCTGACCACCGGCGCCCAGCACGATCAGCAGCAGGACGGCCGCCATCCGCCGGGGTGCGGTGGTCCAGAGATCTCGGAGCAGGCGCATAGGACAGTCCTCCGGACTCGGACGGGTGGGGGCGGTGAACCCAGCCTTCCCGTCCGGCCGGTGCGGATCAAACGAATTACCGCGTTCCGGTCAGGTATGGGCGACCCGGCGGACGATGCCGAGCAGCGCCTCCTGCACGTCGGCGATCGGCCGGTCGGGCTGGAAGACCAGCCAGTCCACGGCCACCACCAGCCCGACGCCGAACAGCGCCGAGCTGGCGGTCCGCACGTCCAGGTCGGCCGGGAGGTCGCCGCTGTCCACGCCGGCGCGAACCGTCTCGGCGATCACCTCGATGGCCTCGCCGCGCAGCAGCCGCAGCGTCTGCTGCCACTCCCGGTTGGTGCGCCACATCTCGGAGAGCAGGAGCTGGGCGAAGGCCCGGTAGCGGCGGATGTAGTCCAGCTCGGCCCGGACCAGGGCGGCGAGCGCCTCGCGCGGCGGCAACCCGTCGACGGCGGCCCGGAACTCGGCGGTGAGCAGGCCGATGCCGTGCCGCAGCAGCTCCTCGAAGAGGACCGTCTTGGACTCGAAGTTGTAGTAGACGGTCCCCTTGGCCACCCCGGCCCGGGCCGCGATGTCGTCCACCGTGGTGGCCGAGAAACCCTGCTCGGCGATGAGCTCCACCGCCGCCACGAAGAGACGCTGGCGGGTGTCCTCCCGCCGGCGCGACCGACCGTCCGTCACCGCCCCATCCTCACATGGTCAGTTCGGGGTGCAGTTTGGCCGGGGTCAGCCGGCGGGACCGGCGCGCCGCGCCGACGGTGAGCACCATGGCGCCGAGTCCGAAGGCGAGCAGGACCAGCGCCCCGGCGACCACCGGGCCGGCCGGCCCGCCGTTGACGGTGTGCCGCAGGCCGGCCACCACGTACGTCATCGGCAGCCAGGGGTGGATCGCCTGGAAGAAGCCGGGTGAGGTCTGCACCGGGTAGGTGCCGCCGGAGGAGGTGAGCTGGAGCATCAGCAGGGCCAGCGCGGCCAGCCGGCCGGCCGGGCCGAGCGCGACGCCGAGCAGCTGCATGATCGCGGTGAACGCCAGCGAGGTGAGCGCGAGCAGCCCGAACGTCGCCGCGCCGTGCTCCGGGTGCAGTCCGAGCGCGAGCGTCACCACCGTGTAGAGCACCGCGACCTGGGCCAGGCCGATCGCGGCCGCCGGCAGCCAGCCGGCGAGCACGACCCGCCAGCCGGGCGCGCCGGACATCACGTGCCGCCGGTTGACCGGCCGCAACAGCATGTACGTGATCATCGCGCCGACCCAGAGCGCCAGCGCCAGGAAGTAGGGCGCGAAGCCCACGCCGTAGGAGCCGGCCGGGTGCCGCGAGTCGCGGATCAGGCCGACGGGGTCGCCGAGCACGTCGGCGCGACTGCTCGCGTCGTCGTACCCGGGCAGCTTCTTCTCCCCGGCGGCGAGCCCGTCGGCGAGGTCGCCGGCGCCGCCCTCCAGCCGGGTCAGCCCGTCGACCAGCTTGGTGCTGCCGGTGCCGAGCTGGGCCAGGCCGCCGTCGAGCGCCCGGGCGCCGGTGGCGAGCCGGTAGAGCCCGCCGCGCAACTGGTCGGCGCCGGTGGACGCGTCGCCGAGCCCGTCGCGGAGCTTGGCGCTGCCCTGGGCGAGCGTGGTGAGCCCGCCGGCCAGCTCGTCGACCTTGGCCCGGGCGGAGGCGACGTCGTCGGCCAGGTGCGGCGCGGCGGCGGCCACCTCGCGGGCGGTCTTCGCGACCTCGGTCATCTGCTTCTTCAACGCGGCCAGGTCGGTCCGGTCCAGCGCGGACCCCAACGCCTTCGCCTGGGTCACGGCCCGGTCGGCGGCCGTACGGGCGGCGGCGAAGTCGCTGTCGTCGGCCAGTTCGGGGTGCTCCTTCGCGACCGCGTCGAGCCGGTCGGAGATCTCCTGCGCCGTCCGCACCACCTCGTCGGCCTTCGCGGGCAGCGCGTCCAGGCCGTCGGCGAGCTGCTGCGCGCCGGTGGCGACGGCGGTGGCCGCCTGTTGGATCTTCTCGGCGTTGCGGCGCAGCACCGGTTCGTACCGGTCGGCCGCGGCGTCGACCTTCGCGGCGGCGGCCCTCGTCTCGGTGGCGGCCCGGCCGGCGCCGTCGGCGAGCTGGGCCGCGCCGGTCTGCAACTGGTCGAGGCCCCGGGCCAGCTTGTCGGCACCCTGGACCGACTGGTTCAGGCCGCCGGCGAGCTGCCCGGCGCCGTCCTCGGCGCTCCCCAGCCCGTCGGCGAGCTGACCGGCGCCGCGCTGCGAGGTGCCGAGCCCGTCGGAGATCTTGCCCGCCCCGTCGGCGGCCCGGCCGGTCTCGGCCTTGGCGTCGGTGAAGCCGATCAGCATCTTGTCGAAGTACGAGGCGGCGGTGCTCTCCGCGGCGGCGGCCCGGATCTCGCTGAACGCCGAGCGGGCGAGCAGCCCGGAGAGGTAGTTGGTGGCGTCGTCGTTGACCACCTTCAGCTCGCCCTGCCGGGCCGGGCGGTCCGGCTCGGGGCTGGCGGCCAGCGTGGCGGAGAAGTCGGCGGGGATGGAGAAGACCAGGTGGTAGCGACCGTCGCGCAGGCCCTTCGTGGCGTCGGCCTGGTCGGTCACGGTCCAGCCGAAGACCTTGCGGTCGAGCAGTTCGTCAGCGAGGTCCCGTCCGGCGTGCACCTCGGTGCCGTCGCCGGCCCGGGCCGGCCGGTCGGCGTTGACCAGGGCGACCGGGATCCGGTCGAGGTTCCCGTACGGGTCCCAGAAGGCGTAGAGGTAGAGCGCGCCGTAGAGCAGCGGCACCACGGTGAGCACGGCGAGCGCGGCGCGCGGCAGCCGGCCGCGGGTCATCCGGCGCAGCTCGAACAGGGCCAGTCGCAGCACGCTCATGCGGGCACCTCGGCGGTCGGGGCGGAAGCGGTCGGGGCGGGACCGGTCAGGGCGGGGGCGGGCAGCGCGGGGTCACCGATGCGGTGCGCGGTGGCGGACACCCCGGGTTCGACGGCGCGGGCGCTGACGACCACCGCGTACCCCTGGTCGGCGAGGCGTTCCAGGGCGGCCCACATCCACTCCCGTTCGGGGCGGTCGGCGCCGGCGTCCACGTCGTCGGCGACGATCAGGCTGGGGCCGCCGAGGCTGGCCAGCACCAGCCCGAGCACCTGCCGCTCGACCGGCGTGAGGTCGCGGCCGTAGCGGTCGGGGTCGAGCGGGGCGTCGGTGAAGCCGGCGCCGGCGATGGCGGCGGCGTAGGCGTCGCGGCGGTAGGCCCGGCGCGCCCGCACGGCGGCGACCGGGACGAGCTGGCGGCGGCGGCGCGGGACCGGGCCGAGCAGCAGCAGCCGTTCGGTGATGTGCTCGGCGACGGTGAGCGTCGGGTCGGGCTCGTGCACGCCGGCCACCTGGCCGAGCGCGGCCGGTCCCCGGCGGCGCAGCTCGCCGTGGCTGTGCGGGAAGCGCCCGGCCAGGGCGAGCAGCAGCGAGGTGCGCCCGCTGCCGGGAGGCCCGGTCACCGCGTGCAGCTCACCGGCGGCGGCGGTGAGGTCGACGTCCCGGTAGACCCAGCCGCGACGGGTCCGCAGCCCGAGCCCGCTGGCCTCGACGATCGTCATGACACCCGTTCCCATAACTAAACTGACTGGTCAGTACAAAAACATGACCAGCATAGCGCCGGGTGTCCGGTTCGACGCAACGCGAGGAGAGGGTGATCCTCAGAACAGCACGGTGGCGAGCGTGCCGACCGGGCGGAAGCCGCAGCGCTCGTAGACCCGCCGGGCCGGCAGGTTGAAGTCGTTGACGTAGAGGCTGACCGTCGGCGCGACCCGCTCCAACGTGTCGCGCACCACCGCGGCCATGGCGGCGGCGGCGATGCCCCGGCCCCGCCACTCGGGCGCCACCCAGACACCCTGCACCTGCGCGGTGCGGCGGGTCACCACGGCCAACTCGGCCTTGAAGACCACCCGGCCGTCGACGAACCGGGCGTAGGCCCGGCCGGCGCGCACCAGCTCGGTCACCCGCCGCCGGTAGCCACGCCCGCCGTCCTCGGCCAGCGGCGAGACCCCGACCTCCTCGGTGTACATCGCGACCGCCGCCGGGAAGAGCCGGTCGACCTCACTGCTGCGCACCCGGCGCACCTGCGGGTCGGGCGTCACGGCGGGCAGGGCGTCCGTGGCCAGCAACGGCTGGTTCGGGCGTACGTCCCTTGCCGGCCCCCAGTGCGCGGAGAGGCGGTCCCAGAGCCCGAGCACCGCGTCGGCGCGGCCCACGATCGAGGAGCAGAGCCGCTCCTCCGCGCCCAACTGCTCGGCGAACGCGGCCACCGCCGGCTCGGACGCGAGCACCGGGGTGAGGTTGCCGCCCAACCAGCAGATCGACTCCAGGTTGCGGCGGGAGCCGTAGCCGAGGATCCGCGCCTCGGCCCGCCACCAGGCCAGCCCGCGCGCCGCCACCCGCTCGGCGACCTGCGCGCCCGCGTACGGGTCGAGGTCGAGCAGCCGCTCGACCGCGCGGCGCTCCGACTCCCCCAGTTGGCGTACCGGCACCGTGAGCACGGTTACCAGCCTGCCAGATGGACCCGGGAGCGCGCGGGCCGACCGGACACCCCGGTGGCCGGCCGGTGAGCGGCGGCTCAGCCGGCCGGAACCGGTTCCGGCGCCGCCGCCGGCGGCCGGGTGCGCGCGGCCCACCGCACCACCGGCGGCACCAGCACGCCGAGCAGCAGGAACGACCCGCCGAGCAGCAGCCAGCCGGGTACGCCCCAGCCGATCGCGAGCGTGGTCACCACCACCGGGGCGACCATCGACCCGAGCTGCATGCCCATCCCGTACGCCCCCTGGTACTGACCGTGCGCGTGGGCCGGGGCGAGGCCGAACGAGACGCCCCAGCCGGCCGCCGCGTGCCACAGCTCCCCCACCACGTGCACCAGCGCGCCGGCCAGCAGCAGCGGCACCGCCACCGCCGCCGGTACGCCACCCGCGGCCGCGAACAGCACGCAGGCCACCCCGATGAACGCGCCCGCCCGGCGGGCGGCCCGGCCGGCGCCGGTCAGCTCCTCGGTGCCCCGCGAGGCGCGGACCTGGAAGAGCACCACCACCACGGTGTTGACCAGCAGGCAGGCGGAGACCAGCCAGCGCGGCGCGTGGGTGTGCCCGGCGATCCAGAGCGGCAGGGCGATGTTGGTCAGCGAGAAGTGCATCGACATCAGCCCGTCGAGGACGGTGAAGGCCAGGAACGGCCGGTCCCGCAGGGCGATCAGCCGGGGTCCGTGCGTGGGCGCCGGCACCGGCGGCACGGCCGGCAGCCGGAGCAGCACCACCGCCGCCAGCAGGTAGGTGAGGCAGTCGAGCAGGATCAGTGTCACGTACGCGCCGCGGGTGTCGACGGCCAGCGCGAACCCGGCCAGGACGGCGCCCACCGAGATCCCGACGTTGGTGACCGCGCGCAGGTAGGCCCGGGTGCGGACGCGCTGGTCGACGGGGACGGCGCCGGCGATCAGCGCCCCCCGCGCGCCCCGGCTGGCCGAGTCGGCGACAGCCATGAGCACGCCGACCACCAGGAACCCGGCGAACGAACGCACCGCGACCAGGGCGGCGGTGCAGCCGGCCGAGGCGATCAGCGCCGCCAGCTGGAGACCGCGCGGGCCGAGCCGGTCGGCCAGGTAGCCCATCGGTGCGCTGGCCACCAGGCTGACCAGTGCGGTGAGCGTGAGCGCCACGCCGACCTGGGCCACGGTGAGCCCGACCGAGCGGGTGAGGAAGAGCGCGCTGGCGGTGAGCCAGGTGCCCCGACCGACGGTGTTGATCAGCGTGGACAGGGCGAGGGTCCGGGACGGCCCGGGTTCGGGTAGCAGGCGCACTCCGGCACCTTAACAAGACGTACGTACGGTTTGCAGCCCCGATTCTCACGACATCTTGTCGCCGATGCATTGCCGATATATCGTTGATGCATCAGTGATACGACGACAGAAGGAGAGCTCGATGGGTTTCCGTCGACACGTGCACACCATGCACGACGAGATGCACCGCCACGGCGGCTTCGGCTTCCCGCCCGTACCCCCGGGACCGCCGCCGTTCCCGCCCGGACCGCACGGTCACGGGCGGGGCCGGGGTGGCCGGGGCCGCGGGCGCGGCCGGCGGCCGAACGTGCGCGGCGCCGTGCTGGCGCTGCTCACCGAGCGGCCGATGCACGGCTACGAGATGATCCAGGAGATCGACTCCCGCACCGGCGGGGCCTGGCGGCCCAGCCCCGGCTCGATCTACCCGACCCTGCAACTGCTGGAGGACGAGGGCGTCATCGCCACGGCCGCCGACTCCGACGGCGGGCGCAAGCGGTTCGCCCTCACCGAGCAGGGCCGGCCCGAGGCGACCGAGGCGGCGCAGACCCCGCCCTGGGCGGAGTTCGCCGAACAGACCGTCAACAGCTGGCACGACATCCGCGACGCCGGCGCGCAGGCCATGCACGCGCTGCGCCAGGTGATGACCACCGGCACCGACGACCAGCGCGCCCGGGCCGCCCAGGTGCTCGACGAGACCCGGCGCAAGCTGTACGCCATCCTCGCCGAGTCCGAGTGAACACCGCCGCCGGGACGGCACGCCGGCCGGGCGACGACCGGCGTGCCGTCAGGCGCGGCGCGCGGTGACCAGCAGGTACTCCCACCGCATCACGCCGCCCTCCAAATGCCGGGCGGCCAGGTCGGTCAACGCGCGGTCGAGCCCGGCGGTCCGCTCCGGGTCGCCGGCGTTCGCCCGGTAGACCGCCACCGTCGGCCCGTAGTGGGTGGCGAAGAAGTCCCGGAACTCCTCCGGCGTCGCGAACCGGTTCACGACCACCGCGTCCCGTCCCAGCCTGAGCGAGGAGACCCGGTCGCCGAACAACTCCCGGACGTGGTCCTCGTCGCCCCAGAGCGGGGGCGGCTGCGCGCCCGGCGGCGGCGGGGGCGCGTACGGCCGCATGGCCGCGAACAACTGGCCCACGAAGCCCTGCGGCGTCCAGTTGACCAGTCCGATCGTCCCGCCCGGCCGGCAGACCCGGAGCAGCTCGTCGGCGGCGACCCGGTGCCGGGGCGCGAACATCACGCCCACGCAGGAGAGCACGGCGTCGAACTCGCCGTCGGCGTACGGCAACGCCTCGGCGTCGGCCTCCTGCCAGGTCAGCGTCAACCCCTCCCGCTCGGCCGCCACCCGGCCGATCTCCAGCAGCTCCGGGGTCAGGTCGCCGGCCACCACCTCCGCCCCGGTCCGGGCCGCCGGCAGGGCCGCGTTGCCGGTGCCGGCGGCCACGTCCAGCACCCGGTCGCCCGGCCCCACCCGGGCCGCCCGGACCAGCGTCGCGCCCAACTGCGGGATCACCTGCGCGGCCACGGAGGCGTAGTCGCCCAGCGCCCACATCCGGCGGTGCCCGGCCTTCACGGCCGCGTCCCGCTCCTGTTCCTCGATCATCGCCTCGCTCCTCACCTGTCGTCCCTGCCAGCGACGCTAGGCATCGGGCGACCCGGCCCCCAGTACGAGATCTGTACCGCTCCCGACAGGTCGCTGGCCGGGCCGCCGGGCCGGGCGTAGCGTGCCCGCCATGGGGGCCTCCTACCACCAGTTCTGCCCCGTGGCGAAGGCCATGGAGCTGCTCGACGAGCGGTGGACGCTGCTCGTCGTCCGGGAGTTGGTCAGCGGCTCGGAACGTTTCAACGAGCTGCGCCGCGGGCTGCCCCGGATGTCGCCCACGCTGCTGTCCCGCCGGCTGCACCAGCTCGTCCGCGCCGGCGTCGTGGAGCGGCGCGTCGACGGCGGCGACGTGCGTTACGTCCCGACCGCCGCCGGGCGCGAGCTGCGGCCCGTGGTGGAGGCGCTCGGGGCCTGGGGCGTGCGCTGGATCGGCGAGCTGGGCGACGCCGACCTCGACCCGAAGCTGCTGCTGTGGGACATGCACCGGCACGTCGACCACGACGCGGTCCCGCCGGGGCGTACCGTCGTGCGGTTCCGCTTCCGCGACGTGCCGGCGGCGCTGTGCGACTGGTGGCTGGTCATCGCCGCCGGCGAGGCCGACGTCTGCGACGACGACCCCGGCCACGACGTGACGGTGACCGTCACCGCCGACCTGCGGGCCCTGGTCCAGGTCTGGCTGGGCGACCTGGAGTGGCCGGCCGCGTTGCGCAGCGGGGCGGTGCAGGTGGCCGGGCCGGAGACGGTGCGGCGCGCGGTACCCGGCTGGTTCACCCTCTCCCCCTTCGCCGCCGTGCCCCGGCCCTGAGACGGCGCGTGCGGCCGCCCCCGGGAGGGGACGGCCGCACGGCGATGCGGGAAGCGGATCAGTGCACGGTGACCGTGGCGCCACCGGGCACCAGGTCCCGCAGCTCCTCGGGGATCTCGGCGCCCATCTCGTCGGCGATCCGCAGCGCCTCCTCGATCAGCGTCTCCACGATCTGCGCCTCCGGCACGGTCTTGACGACCTTGCCCTTGACGAAGATCTGGCCCTTGCCGTTGCCGGAGGCGACACCCAGGTCGGCCTCGCGGGCCTCGCCCGGACCGTTCACCACGCAGCCCATGACCGCGACGCGCAGCGGCACCGGCAGCCCTTCCAGGCCGGCGGTTACCTCCTCGGCCAGCTTGTAGACGTCGACCTGGGCCCGACCGCAGGACGGGCAGGAGACGATCTCCAGGCCGCGCTCGCGCAGGCCCAGCGACTCCAGGATCGCGGCGCCGACCTTGATCTCCTCGACCGGCGGGGCGGAGAGGGAGACCCGGATGGTGTCGCCGATGCCCTCGGCCAGCAGCGCGCCGAACGCCACGGCCGACTTGATCGTGCCCTGGAACGCCGGGCCGGCCTCGGTGACGCCCAGGTGCAGCGGGTAGTCGCACTTCTCGGCCAGCAGCCGGTAGGCGCGGATCATCACCACCGGGTCGTTGTGCTTGACCGAGATCTTGATGTCCCGGAAGCCGTGCTCCTCGAACAGCGAGCACTCCCAGAGCGCCGACTCGACGAGCGCCTCGGCGGTGGCCCGGCCGTACTTGGCCAGCAGGCGCTTGTCCAGCGAGCCGGCGTTCACGCCGATCCGGATCGGCACCCCGGCGTCGCCGGCCGCCTTGGCGATCTCCTTGACCTTGTCGTCGAACTGCCGGATGTTGCCCGGGTTCACCCGGACCGCGGCGCAGCCGGCGTCGATCGCGGCGAAGACGTACTTCGGCTGGAAGTGGATGTCGGCGATCACCGGGATCTGCGACTTGCGCGCGATCGCCGGCAGCGCCTCGACATCGTCCTGCGAGGGAACGGCGACCCGGACGATCTGGCAGCCGGACGCGGTCAGCTCGGCGATCTGCTGGAGCGTGGCGTTGACGTCGGCGGTGAGGGTGGTGGTCATGGACTGCACCGAGACCGGCGCGCCCCCACCGACCGGCACCGAGCCGACCATGATCTGGCGGCTGGCCCGGCGCGGGGCCAGCGGCGGCGGCGGTACGGGGGGCATACCGAGACTGACAGCGGTCACTTCAGGCACTCACCTTGAGAAGAGCGTGATCGGGTTGACGACGTCCGCGGTGACGGTCAGCAGCGTGAACACGCCACCGACCAGGATCACCGCGTACGTGAGGGGCATGAGCTTCAGGTAGTCGACGCGCCCCGGGTCGGTGCGGCCGATCCGGGCGTAGAGCCAGGAGCGGGCCCGCTCGAACCAGGCGATGGCGATGTGGCCGCCGTCCAGCGGGAGCAGCGGCAGCAGGTTGAACACGCCGATGAAGAAGTTGAGCGACACGAAGAGCATGAAGAACACCAGCCAGGCGTTGTTCTCCACGGCCTCGCCGCCGAGCCGGCTGGCGCCGACCACGCTGATCGGGGTGTCCATGTCGCGCTCTTCACCGGTGATCGCGTTCCACAGCGCCGGGACCTTCTGCGGGATGCGCTGCATGGCGTGCGCGGTCTGCACCGCCATGTTGCCGGTGAAGTCGGCGGTGGCGCCGAACGCGGCGACCGGGCCGTACTCCACCCGGGTGGGGGTGCTCGGCTGGAGCGCCACGCCGAGCGCGGAGACCGCCGAGGTGGCGCCCTTCGGGTCGCCCAGCGGCGGTCGCTGCACCGCGGCCAGGTCGACGGTGGCCGTGGCGGGGGTGCCGTCGCGCAGGTAGGAGACGGTGGCGGTGCCGGGCTTGGTGCCCCGGACCACGTCGAGCATGTCGCCCCAGGTGGAGACCGGACGGCCGTTCACCGCGGTGATCCGGTCGCCGTCCTTGAGCTGGGCCTGGGCGGCCGGGCTGGCCGGGTCGCCGCTCTGGCAGGCGCGGCTCGCGTTCTCCACGACCACGCACGGGGCGATGGCGACCACCGCCGGCTCGGCCCGGAAGCCGGCCTCGGTGGTGGGGAACTTCGGGTTCGGCAGGCCGGCGGAGACCGCGATGATCCAGAGCGCCACCAGCGCGATGGCGAAGTGCATCGCGGAGCCGGCGGACATCACGATCGTCCGCTTCCACACCGGGTAGCGCCACATGGCGCGCTTCTCGTCCCCCGGCTCGACGTCGTCGTCCTGCGGCGTCATGCCGACGATCTTGCAGAAGCCGCCGAGCGGGATGCCCTTGACGCCGTACTCCGTCTCGCCCCGCTTGAACGACCAGAGCGTCGGGCCGAAGCCGACGAAGTAGCGGGTGACCTTCATCCCGAACGCCTTGGCGGTCAGCATGTGCCCCGCCTCGTGCAGGCTCACCGAGATGAGGATCGCCAGGGCGAACAGCACCACCCCGAGCAGATAGCTCATCGAGCTCCTTCCACCGACCCGACGATGATCTCCTGGGCGTGCGCCCGTGCCCACGACTCGGCGGCGAGCACGTCCTCGACGGTACCTGGTTCGTCGAAGTCGGGAGCATCCTCCAGCACCCGCTGGAGGGTGTCGACGATGCCGAGGAAGGGCAGCCGCCCGGCCACGAACGCCGCCACGCACTCCTCGTTCGCCGCGTTGTAGATCGCCGGCCGGCACCGCCCGGCCTCGCCGGCCGCCTTGGCCAGCGCGACCGCCGGGAACGCGGTGTCGTCGAGTGGGAAGAACTCCCAGGTGTGCGCCGAGGCCCAGTCGACCGCCGCGGCGGCCCCGGGGACCCGGTCCGGCCAGCCGATCCCGAGCGCGATGGGCAGCCGCATGTCCGGCGGGCTGGCCTGGGCGAGGGTGGAGCCGTCGACGAACTCGACCATCGAGTGGATCACCGACTGCGGGTGGACCATGACCGTGATGTCGGCGTACGGCACGTCGAACAGCTCGTGCGCCTCGATCACCTCCAGCGCCTTGTTGACCATCGTGGCCGAGTTGATCGTCACGACCGGCCCCATGTTCCAGGTCGGGTGCGCGAGAGCCTGCTCCGGTGTGACCTGGGTCAACTCGTCGCGCCGCCGGCCCCGGAACGGGCCGCCGCTGGCGGTGACCACCAGCCGCCGCACCTCGTCGCGGGCACCGCCGCGCAGGCACTGGGCCAGCGCCGAGTGCTCCGAGTCGACGGGCACGATCTGCTCCGGGCGCGTCACCGCGGCCCGCACCAGCGAACCACCGGCGACCAGGGACTCCTTGTTGGCCAGCGCGAGGGTGCGCCCGGCGCGGAGCGCGGCCAGCGTCGGCGGCAGGCCCAACGAGCCGACCACGCCGTTGAGCACGACGTCGCACGGCCACTGCGCCAGCTCGGTCATCGCGTCCGGCCCGGCCACGATCTTGGGCAGCTTGAAGTCGCCGGTGGCCCAGCCGCGCCGGCTCGCCTCGGCGTAGAACGCCAACTGGAGGTCCTGCGCGGTGGACGCGCGGGCCACGCCGACCGCCTCCACGCCCAGCTCCAGCGCCTGGGTCGCGAGCAGCTCCACGTTGCCGCCGCCGGCGCCGAGCGCGACCACCCGGAACCGGTCCGGGTTGCGCTTGACGATGTCGATGGCCTGGGTGCCGATGGAGCCGGTCGAGCCGAGCAGCACGAGGTCTCGGGGAGTGGTCACCCGCCCATTGTTCCCCAGCGCCTCACCCGTTCCGCCCCGGCGTCCCCCCACGGCTTGATCGACTCCACTTCCCCGAGGTGGCGCCGTCCCGGCCCGACCGATGCCGCCACCTCGGCGAACCGGCGTGGATCACACCGAGGTCCCGGACCCGGGGGCCTCCTCGTCGAGCAGGTCGGCCGGATCGACGCTGAAGTCGAACGGCTGCCGCATCACGAACGTGGTTCCCGCGGCCGCGGCGGACAGCGGCCGGTACTCGCCGTCGACCAGCTCGTAGAGCGCGAGCGCCGGCACCCTGTTACGCAGGTCGACCCGGAGGAAATACGGCACGCCGGCGGCGGCGTACTCCCGCGGCCGGTCGATCACGTCCTTGCGCCGGTTGCCGGGCGACACGATCTCGCCGAGGAGGACGGCCTCACCGATGTCGACCGCGGACCGGCCGCCGCCCGAGGAGCGGAGCACCGCGATGTCAGGGATGAACATGTCCTTGCCACGGACCAGGTTGATCTCCGGATAGACCCAGAGTCCCTCCCGGCGGGCGGCCCGGTGCAGGAGGTAGGGCAATTCGCGTTCGACCGACTGGTGGTCGATGCCGGCATGTGGTGTCACGATCACGCTTCCGCTCAGGACCTCGACCTTCGGGCCGTTGGTCTCCGGTAGGAGATCGAGAGCGAGCTGTGCGGTCCACGGTTCGTCGTGCCAGCGGAGCACGTCGAACGACGGCTCGGCGGGCTGCGGCGCCGGCTCGGGCGCGAATGCGGCCTGGGCCATCGGGCTCACCCCCTCCGCGGGTAATCGTGCTACCGCCCACCCTAGCGGCGCTGCCCCGCCGAGCCCTGCTCGCACACGGTGTCCGTCGCTACCGAGATCCCTCAACCCGCGCGGTGAGGTGCTCCAGGTGACCCAGGGGCAGGTGCGGTGGCTGCCACTCCAGGAACAGCGCGGTGGCGTCGTCGTCGAGCTGGTCCCGCTGGTAGGCGAGGACGGCGCGGACCAGACGGCGCATCGTCTCCGGGCTGGGCAGCCGGTCGTTGAGGGCACGCTCGACGAAGTCGACCAGCCGGTCCAGCCCGAACCGTTCCCCGTCGTCGCCGCGCGCGTCGGTGATGCCGTCGGTGTAGGCGAGGACGCGGTCGCCCGGGTGCAGCGCCTCCTCGTGCACCCGCGGGCGCCTGGCCGACAGGTTGCCCAGCCCCAGCGGCAGCGCGGTCGGCCCGGGCAGCGCCCGGACGGCCTTGCCGTCGCGCAGCAGCATGGCCCCGGGGTGGCCGGCGTTGATGATCCTCAGCAGGCCGGTCCGCCGGTCCAGCTCGCCGAGCAGCGCGGTCGCGAACAAGCCCGGATGCTCGGAGCGGACCCACCGGTCGATGCTGATCGCCGTGTCGACCAGGTCGAGGCCGGTGCGCCGGGCGTTGCGGTACGCGCTGACCACGAGCGAGGCCAGCGCGCTCGCCTTGATCCCGTGCCCGCAGGTGTCGAAGAGCCCGACGCTGAGCACGTCACCGTTGAGCGCGTAGTCGAAGATGTCCCCGCCGACGTCGTAACACGGTTCGAGAATGGCGGTGATCACCAGGTCGTCGGTCGCGAACGTCAGCGGCGGCAGCAGCCCCCACACGGTCTCGGCGGCGACCTGCATCGGAAGGCGGCGGCGGATCCGTTCGACGACGTCGCCGTAGAGCCGGCGGTTCACCAGGACCTGGGCGACGGCGACCGCCACCTCCCAGGCCGGCCGGTCCAGCGCGGGATCGCCGGCGCCGGGCGACACGATCTCCAGCACCCCCAGCCGCTCACAGCCGAGCAGCAGGGGCACCCAGAGCCGGTCCGGGTGGTCGGGGGCGCGCTGCACCTGGAGGCCGGTGAACGCCCGGCCGGCCAGCGTCGTCTCGATCGTCAGCTCGTCCCGAGGCCCGCCGGCGCCGACCAGGGGTACGAGCGAGGACTGCGTGTAGTCGGCCAGGTAGATCACGATGTCGGTGGCCCCGATGGCGGGCGCGGCCCCGCTCACCAGGAGCGACAGCTCGTCCGGCCCGCCACGGGGGGCGTTGAGGTGCAGCCAACGCGCCGCATCGCCGCCGTCGACCACACCACCACCTCCCCCGTGTCCCCACCACCGTAGGAGGCCGGCGGCGAACTGCCAACGTGCGGGCGCGGGCGAGACGAGGAACACCGCTAGGCGGGGCGGTCCAGGACGAACGTCTCCAGGGCGGCGCCGCCGTACCAGTCGCCGCGCACGCCGACGTGGGTCATCCCGAGCCGCCGGGCCACCGCCATGGACGGCTCGTTGCCGGCCATCACCACCGCGTACACCCGTGGGGTTCCGGTGGCGAACTCGCGCTCCAGCACCGCCCGGGCCGCCTCGGTGGCGTAGCCGTGGCCCTGGGCGTCGGGGTGCAGGTGCCAGCCCACCTCGATGTCGTCGGTGAGGGTCACGCCGTCGCGCCCGGGCAGCGGCTTGAGCAGGACGCTGCCCGCCGCGGGGCCGGCATCGCGGGGTTCGATCGCCCACAGGCCCCACCTGCCGGCGTACGGCGCCCAGCGGTCGCGCCACAGACGCACCCGGTCACGCGCCTCCGCCGGGTCGGTCATCCGCCCCGCCCCGCCCCCGAGCCAGCGCATGACCTCCTCGCGGGAGTAGATGTCGTAGACGCGGGCCAGGTCGTCCGGTGATTCCGTCCAGTCCCGGACCACGAGCCGCTGGGTCGAGGCGATCATCATGACGCCGGATCGTAATGCGTGCCGGACGGGCGTACGGGGAACGAGGGGGCGATGGGCGACGGGTGGGAGCGGACCAAGCGGATCACGGCTGCGGCGTTCCGGCCGGTCCGGGGCCGGGACCTGTCGCTGCACGCCGCCGCGATCACCTTCTACGGCGCGATCGCCGTGGTGCCGGTGGCGCTGCTGGCCATCTGGCTCACCGGGCTGGTCGCCGGGGCCGACCGGGTGCGCCGGCTCACCGGGTACGCGATCGACACCCTGCCCACCCAGATCGGCGCGGACCGGGCGGTGGCCGCGCTGGTCGAGGCCGGGGTGACGCTGACGCCGCTGCTGGCCCTGGCCTCGCTGCTGCCGGCCTCGCTCTACGGCGAAGGGCTGCGCCGGGCGTTCGTCTCGGTGGCCGAGCCGCGCGGCGAGTCCGGCGCGCTGGTCGGCTGGCGGGGCCGGCTGCTGCTGCTCCCGCTGCTCGCGCCGGCCCCGGCGCTGCTGCTGTCGATCCTGCTGGCGCTGCCGCTGACCACCCGGCTGGTCCGCCAGGGCGGCTGGATCGGCGCGCTGGGCGTGGTGCTGTCGTTCCTGGCCGTGTGGCTGGTGCTCACGCCGGTGCTGGTGTGGGTGTTCCGGGTGGTCGGACCGGCCTCCCCGGACTGGCTCTCCACGCTCGGCATGGGCTCGTTCACCGCCGCGAACCTCTCCGGCTTCCTGCACGGCTTCGTGCTGTTCTGCTCGCTGCCGCTGAACCTGGGCGTGCCGTTCGGCGGGTTCGACGATATCGGCGGCGGGGTGGCGGTGCTGCTCTGGCTCTACCTGTTCCACGTGATCGTGCTGGCCGGCTACTCGGCCACTCTGGCGCTGAGCCGGTGGCGGGCCGCCCGGGTGGCGGCCCGCGCCTGACCGGTGAACCGCGTCAACGCCGGAACGGGCCCCGCACCTCGTAGGTGATGCCGCCGCTGCCGGCGGTGGCGCCGCTGGTGCCGCGCTGCGAGGAGAAGTAGAGCCGGCTGCCGTCCGGGGCGAACGCCGGCCCGGTGATCTCCGACTTCGCCTGCCCGAGGAGCCGCAGGAACGGCGAGACCACACCGGCCGGCGTGATCACGTTGATCTCCATGTTGCCGCCGTCCTCGGCCACGTAGAGGTCGCCGCCCGGCGTGCCGGTGAGGTTGTCGACACCGGTCAGCGGCGCGGCGCCGGCCGGCACCAGGGAGTCGTCGTACGCGAGGTCGAGCCGCTGGTTCACCGCGTCGTACGCCCACACCCGGTTGTCGCCCTTGGTGGTGAACCAGCAGGTGTCGTCGGCGTACCAGCAGCCCTCGCCGCCGGTGAACGACTGCGCCGCACCCACCTGGTGGCGGGTCGGCACCGGGAACCCGTCCCGGTCCGGCAGGTCCCGCCAGGTGACCGGGCCGGTGACCTGGCCGTCCGGGGCGCAGAGCACCTGCACCCGGCCGGTGCGCAGGTCGCCCCAGGTGTCCGGCACGAACCGGTAGAAGCAGCCGTCCGGTTCGTCCTCGGTCAGGTAGACCACCCGCCGCACCGGGTCGCAGGCCGCCGCCTCGTGCTTGAACCGACCCATCCGGGTCCGCTCCTCACCGCCCCGGCCGCCGTCGGGCCAGGTCTCGAAGACCCGACCCAGCGGCACCTCCTCGCAGGAGAGCCACGTGCCCCACGGGGTCGCCCCGCCGGCGCAGTTGGTGTTGGTGCCGCCGAGGATCCGGTACGCGGCGACGACCGCGCCGTCGGCCGCGAACCGCACCGCCGAGGCGCCGCCGACCAGCGGGACCTCCGAGTTGGAGACGTAGATCCAGCCGTCGCCGGCCGGGAAGCAGGCGCCGCCGTCCGGCGCCCAGTGCCAGGAGTACGAGGTGCCAGCGACCCACTGCCCGGAGCGGGCGATCACCCGGCTGGTGAACCCGGCCGGCAACTGGAGGCCGTTGGCGTCGGCGGGCAGCAGGTCCCCGTACGGGCCGGGACCGGGTTGGGCGGGGTCGGCGGGCGCGGCGCCGGCCCAGAGACTGCCGGCGAAGGCGGCCGCGCCGCCGACGGCGGTGGCACGCAGGACGGTACGACGATCCATCGGGGTGACCTTCCCGGAGGCGGTGGGTGTCCCGTCGACGGTAGAACACGAATCCATCGACCGCTGCCGCTGTCCGGTGAACGCGGGGTGACGGCCGCTCGGCGTCAGAGGCGTTCGACGTACCGCTTGGCGTCGGCGAGCGACAGGTTCGTGTGCTCCCGCACCACCTTGATCGCCTGGATCTTCCTGCCCCGGTGCAGCAGCCGCGCGGCCTCGGCCCGCACCGCGTCGTCGACGTTCGCGCCGGGCACCGGGACGCCCGGTGACCAGGCCCCGCCCGCCGCCAGCAGGTCCACCACGCGCTTCGCGTCCAGCAGCGACAGCCCGGTCTGCACACGCAGCACCTTGACCGCCTCGACCGTGCGCCCGGCGCGGGCCAGTCGGAGCACCTCGGCCTGCCCGTCAGCGGCGGGGCGGTCCGGGGCGACCAGGTCCCGGGGACGGCCGCGCCGCAGCACGAGCAGTACCAGCACCACCACGACCAGCGCCGCCACGAGGGCGACCGGGACAGCCTCGGACATGGCCGCCACGGTAGCCGCCCGCCGCGAACCCTCCCACCGAGGAGCGGCCGGCACTAGGCTGCCCGGGCATGAGCGAACGCACCGAGCGCAGCGAGGGCCATGAGCGCATGCCCAGCCGGCACGGCATGAGCGAACGCACCGAGCGCAGCGAGGGCCATGAGCGCATGCCCAGCCGGCACCCCATGAGCGAAGCGAGTGAGCTGCCGTCCCGCGCCGACGTCGTCGTGGTCGGCTCCGGGCACAACGGCCTGGTCTCGGCGATCCTGCTGGCCCGCGCCGGCCTCGACGTGCTGGTGCTGGAGGCCGCCGAGGTGATCGGCGGGGCCACCCGCACCGAGAACCCGTTCCCCAAGGTGCCCGGCCTGCGTCACTCCACCGGGTCCTACCTGCTGGGGCTGATGCCGCCGGAGCTGCTGGCCACGCTGGACGTGACCATTCCGGTGCTGCGCCGCGACCCGCACTACTTCCTGCCCACCCCGGGCGGGCTCGGCTCGCCGTACCTGCTGTTCGGCAGCGACACCGCGGCCACCCGGCGGCAGCTCACCGACATGTTCTCGGCGGCCGACGTGGCCGCCGACGACGCGCTCCAGGCCGAGCTGGCCCAGTTGCGGGAGGACCTCGCGCCGGCCTGGCTGGCCGAGCCGCTGCCGGTCGAGGAGACCGCCGAGCGGTACGTCCGGCCGGCCCTGCGGCAGGTCTTCGTCGACCTGGTGCGCGGCTCGGTCGCCGACCACCTGGCCCGCTTCGACTTCCGCTCCGAGCTGCTGGTCAGCATGTACGCGGTCACCGACGGCCTCTCCGGGCTCAACGCCGGCCCGGACGACCCCGGCACCGGGCACAACTTCCTGGTGCACAACATGTGCCGACTTCCCGGGTCGGACGGCACCTGGATGATCGCCGAGGGCGGCATGGGCACCGTCTCGGGTACCTTCGCCGAGGCCGCCCGGCGCGCCGGGGCGCGGATCGTCACCGGTACGCCGGTCACCGCGATCACGCTCGACGCCGGCGCCGCCTCCGGGGTGGTGCTGGCCGACGGTCGGGAGGTCGGCGCGTCCGTGGTGCTGGGGGCCTGCGACCCGTACCGGTTGATGGAGCTGCTGCCCGACGGCGCGCTCCCGGCGGAGCTGGGCGCGCGGATGGCGGCGGTCCGCCGCCCCGGCACCACGCTCAAGCTCAACCTGGCGCTCACCGGGCTGCCCCGTTTCTCCTGCCTGCCGGCGGACGCGCCGAGCCCGTTCGGGTCGACCATCCACCTGCTCCCCGGCTCGGCCTCGCTGGTCGGCGCGGGCGGCGAGTCGCCGATGGCCGCGCTGCGCGGCATGTGGGCGGACGTCCGGGCGGGGCGGCTGCCGGACGAGCCGACCATCGAGTGGTACCTGCACACGACGGTCGACCCGTCGCTGTCCGACGGGGCCGGGCACCACTCGTCGGCGCTGTTCGTCCAGTCGGTCCCCTACGAGCTGGCCGGCACCACCTGGGACGCGGCGCTGCCCGGCTACGTGGAGCGGCTGATCGCGATCTGCGAGCGGTACGCCCCGGGCGCCGGTGACCTGATCGCGGACGCGGTGCCACTGCCCCCGCCCGGCATCGAGGCCCACTTCGGCATCACCGGTGGGCACATCCACCACGTCGACAACACGGTGTCGTTCACCGACCGGATGCCGTACGCGACCGGCGTGGACGGCGTCTACGCGGGCAGCGCCGGCTGCCACCCGGCGGGCAGCGTGATCGGCGCCGCCGGCCACAACGCGGCCCGCCGCATCCTCGCCGACCTGTAAGGAGGGGCCCCCTGTTAACGCCTCCGGTAGAGCAGGGGTCCCCTCTTAACACCTCACGGCGTCTCGGTGGCCTCCTGCCCGGCGCGCGGGAGGTCGCCGGGGCCGCGGATCACGTAGAGGCCGACCAGCAGCAGGTAGGCCAGCAGGCTGAGGATCGGGTCGACGAACACGACCGCGAACGCGACCAGGTAGAGCAGCGGGCCGAGCCGGAACCGGCGGGCCACCGCCCGGGCCAGCCGCGGGTCGAGGTCCGGGTGCAGCAGACCCCGGCGGCGGGCCCACCACCAGCTCAGGTTGAAGAACAGCGCCTCGCCGAGCACCGTGCCCACGTACAGGGCGGCGGTGAGCCGCTGGTCGCCGGTGGTGCCGCGCAGGTGGTCCGCGAGCAGGTTCGCGGTGAACGGGATGGCCGCCACGAACATCAGCAGCAGCAGGTTGAGCACCAGCAGCATCTGGTCGACCCGGCAGACGTAGCGCCACATGTTGTGGTGGGTCAGCCAGACCTGGCCGACCACGGCGAACGTGATCACGTACGCCAGGTAGGCCCGCCACTCGTGCGCCAACGCGGCCGGCAGTCCCCGGTCACCCGGCGCGTCCGGGCCGAACTGGAGCAGCTCGACCGCCATCAGGGTGAGCACGATGGCGATGACCGCGTCGCTGAACGCCTCCACCCGCGAGGCGTCCCGCGCCATCTCGCTGCTGCGCCCGAACCGGTACCCCGGTTCCCGGTCCGCGCCCGTCACGCCGCCCCCACACCACGATGGTCGCGTGCCGGGGCGGCGGGCGGGGCGGAAAGCGTCAGATGACCGCTTCCCCGGCCGGCGCCGGGGTCTCCGCGTCGGCGCGGTGCGCGCGGATCTTGTGCCCGACGCTGGTCAGGCAGCGGCCGCTGGCCAGGTCGAACTTCCAGCCGTGCAGCTGACAGGTGAGCTGGTCGCCGTCGACGATGCCGAACCGGCTCAGGTCCGCCTTCAGGTGCGGGCAGCGCCGCTGCACCACCCAGCCGTCGAGCGTGATGTCCTCGGCGTCGACCGCCCGCTCGTGCTCGTCGTACCAGCCCTCGGCGTACTGGAGGCGTTCCTCGGAGAGGCACTTGAAGAAGGCGTAGACGAACTCGTTGTACTGGCCGATCCGGGCCGCCGAGAACCGGCAGGACAGGAAGAGCGAGTTGACCCAGTCCACCTCGTCGATGTGCAGCAGATGCTCGATCAACGCGCGCTCGGTGCGGAACCGGTAGCGGACCTTCTCGTCCGCGTACGGCCGGACCTCCTTTCCCGGGAAGTCCACCACGATCGACTCGACCTCGGAACCGTCGTAGCCGACCAGGTCGAAGCGGACCGGCCCGCCGACGCCCTTGGCCAGATAGATCGACTCGTCCAGCAGCGGCTCGATCCGGCGCTTCATCTGGCCGAGCACGTCGACCTCGGGGTGCCGCCAGGACGCCTTCTCGGCCTCGATGATCGGGCGCTTGCGCTCCCGCATCTCCTCCAGGTGCGCGACCTTGTTCGCGAAGAACTCCTCCACCGGCACCGGGTGGGTGGTGGTCGCACCCTCGGTGGTGATCTCCGTGACGCTGCCCGGCAGGAGCACGATGCCGTTGGTGCCGCCGACCTTGGCGTACTCGGACAGGAAGACCGACTGGTCGGGGAAGATGTTGCCCTCGTCGCCGAAGATGTCGTTGAACTGCCACAGCTCGTCGTCGAGGAAGCAGGGCGGGCCGGCGATCGGGAAGACGTGGTCGGCCTTCAGGTCGTCGATGTAGCGCCAGGTGCGGTCGAACTGCCGGTCGCGCTTCTGCTTGCCGAACGCGGTCTTCGCCGCCTGCGGCAGCTCGTAGACCATCGGGTACCAGATCGCGCCGGAGAACTGGAGCATGTGCGCGTGCACGTGGCCCAGCTCGGCGAAGACGGTCAGGTCGGTCGGGCGGGCGTCGTTCTGGTTGAGCAGCCGGACGCCGTCGTACTCCACCCACAGCGACGAGTCGCCGATCGGGCCGTCGGTCGGGCTGGTCAACGCCTGAATCATGATCTTCAGCCCGCCGGGCAGCTCCACCACCTGCTCGTTCGGCGCCTTGAGGAACTTCGTGAAGCCCAGCGCCCGCAGCTCGTCCTCCATCTCCGAGGTGGGGAACTCGGGCAGCAGGACGGTGGCGTCCTTGGAGATGACGTCACGCAGGTGCTTGGCGTCGAAGTGGTCCCGGTGCAGGTGCGACACGTACAGGTAGTCGACCTGGCCCAGGGTGGCCCAGTCGAGCTGGGAGTTGTCGGGGAACGGGAACCACGAGGCGAAGTAGGCGGGATTGACCCACGGGTCGCACAGGATGCTGCCCGCGGGCGTGTCGATCCGCATGCTGGCATGGCCCGTACCGGTCACTCGCACCGCAATCCCCCTCGACAAGACATCAGGCGTACGTCAGGAACGCTACCGGAGGCAGTGTGGTCGCCGTTCCGCGACGCCGGTAGTGCCGTCGTGCCCCGGTCGGAACGGGTCCAACGGCCCGGGTCGGTCGGCGGCACGTGGGCCGCCGGTCGCCCGCGCGGGTCATCAGTGCCCCGTGAGGTCGGACCCTGCGCCGGGCCCGGCGGGGCGCGTGCCAGACTGATCGGAGATCCGATCGCGAGGGAAGGACCGACAGTGGCAGGAGACGAGCCGGTAACCGCGCCAGATCAGCACAAGCCCGGGCACCGCAAGTCCGGGCGGATCGGTGCGGTGGCGTCGGCGGTGGCCCTGGTGTTGATGGCGTTCTGCGGCACCGAGGAGGGCCGGGTGGAGGACATCTGGCTGTTCGGGATCGCCGCGCTGCTGCTCGCCATCGTCATCGGCGACGCCGTGCTGCGCCGCAACGGCCTGCGGTCCTGACGCGCGGCGCCAGCGGTACGCGAAAGGGCCCGCCCCCTCGTCGGGGGCGGGCCCTTTCGTCGTCGTGGACGGCTCAGCGGCCGAGCAGGATGTCCTGCACGTCCTTGAGCGCGGCGTCGACCTCGGCCTCGAAGTAGCCGCCGGGCACCAGCCCGAAGCGCAGCGTGTCGAGGTCCTTCGGGTTCACCGGCATCGGGTTGCGCCCCTGCATGCCGCCGAGCAGCGTCTCGAAGAACCGGTCGACCTGGTCCGGGTCGTACCCGCTGCCGAACCGGCGGACCTGGAAGCTGCGCCGGATCTGGTCGACCCGGTAGAGGTCGCTGCCGGGCGGGCCGGCCATCGGCGGACCCACCATCGGCGGGCCGGCGGCCGGCGGGCCGACCAGCGGCGGGCCGGTCATCGACGGGCCCGGACCGTAGCCCTGGTCCGGCGGGCCGTAGCCCGGCTCGGGGGCGCCGTAGCCCTGCTGCGGCAGCGCCGGCGGACCGGCCGGTCCGCGACCGCGCAGGTCACGCAGGTCACGCTCGGGCATGCGGATCTCGGCGGTCATGTCGGCGCGGCCGTGCCGCCCCGCCTCGAAGCCGTCGAACCGCTCGTCCGGGCCGCCGTAGCCACCCGGGCCGTTGTCGGGGCCGCCGTAGCCACCCGGGCCGTTGTCCGGAGCGCCGTAGCCACCCGGACCGTTGTCCGGGCCGCCGTAGCCACCGGGGCCGGGCGGGAGGCCACGCGGCGGCGGGCCACCGTGGCCGAGCGGGGCACCCGGGCCCATCGGACCGGGGCCGCCCGGGCCGCGAGGCGCGTCGTAGCCGCCGCGCGGGGCGTCGTACCCGCCGGCGAACGCGCCGGTCGGCTCGTCGTACCGGTTGCCGTAGCGGTCGGCGGGCGGGCCGGCCTGGGCCGGCATCTGCCGGGGCGGCATCGGCGGCTGGGGCACCGGGGACAGGCCGCGGTCGTCGCGCATCGGCGGGCCGAGCCGGTCGGCCATCCGGGGGTCGCCACCGCGCCCGCCGGGGGCGCCGGAGCGCTCCTCCAGCTCGGCGAGCTGCCGCTCCACCCGGTCGAGGTGCAGGTCGACCTGCCACTCGTCGTAGCCGTTGAACCGGACCCGGAAGACGACGTCGTGGACCTCCTGGGAGGCGACGGGCGCGCCCACCGGCTGGCCGGCGAGGGTCGCCTCGACCCGGTCCAGGAAGGCGTCCACCTCGTCGACCTTGTATCCCCGGCGGAGCGCCTTACGCCGGAAACGCTGACCCTGACTCGCCACTATGTCTCCTGGTCTCGTACCGCTACGCCGTTGCCGCGCGTGAGTCGCTGTCCGTGTCCTCGGCGGCGGCGAGCTGCCCACACGCCCCGTCGATCTCGCGCCCCCGGGTGTCCCGCACCGTCGTGGACACCCCGGCGTCGCGCAACCGCCGGACGAACTCCCGCTCGACCGGCTTCGGGCTGGCGTCCCAGCGGCTGCCCGGAGTCGGGTTGAGCGGGATCAGGTTCACGTGGGCCAACTTGCCGGCCAGCAGCCGCCCGAGCAGATCGGCTCTCCACGGCTGGTCGTTCACGTCCTTGATCATCGCGTACTCGATGGACACGCGACGCCCCGTCGTGGCCGCGTAGTCCCACGCCGCGTCCAGCACCTCGGACACCTTCCAGCGCTGGTTGACCGGGACGAGTTCGTCGCGCAGCTCATCATCGGGGGCGTGCAGCGACAACGCAAGGGTCACCGAGAGGTCTTCGCTGGCCAGTCGGCGGATGGCCGGGACCAGCCCGACCGTGGAAACGGTGATGTGCCGCTGGGACAGCCCGAGCCCCTCGGGCGCCGGCGCGACCAGGCGGCGGATCGCCGCGACCACCCGCGCGTAGTTGGCCAGCGGCTCGCCCATGCCCATGAACACCACGTGCGACAGCCGCGGCGGTGAGCCGGCCACCGCCCCGGAGGCGGCCACCCCGGCCAGGTAGACGGCCTGGTCGACGATCTCCGCGGTGGACAGGTTGCGGGTCAGCCCGGCCTGGCCGGTGGCGCAGAACGGGCAGGCCATGCCGCAGCCGGCCTGGCTGGAGATGCAGACGGTGACCCGGTCCGGGTAGCCCATCAGCACGCTCTCCACCAGCGAGCCGTCGTGCAGCCGCCAGAGCGCCTTGCGGGTCGCGCCGTCGTCGCAGGCCAGCTCGCGGACCGGGGTGAGCAGCGTGGGCAGCAGCGTGCCGGCCAGCCGCTCGCGGGTCGCCGCCGGCAGGTCGGTCATCCGCTCCGGGTCGCGCACCAGGCGCCCGAAGTAGTGGTTGGAGACCTGCTTGGCGCGGAACGCCGGTTCGCCCAGCTCGGTGACGAGCGCCTGCCGGCCCGGCAGGTCCAGGTCGGCGAGGTGGCGGGGAGGCATCGCGGGCTTGCGGCCGCGGGCGTCGGGGTCTACGGAGATCAGCGGGAGGCTCGTCATGGCGCGTCCAGTCTGACACGCGTCCGACCGGACGCACCCGTCCGTGGGTGCCGAATCGTCCCCGACCGGCCGGTCCGGCCCGCGACGCCACCGTGATCCATCCCTCAGCCCACCACCGGCACGAAGACCGCCAGCAGCAGATACGCCGTCGGCACCGCGAACAGGATCGAGTCGAGCCGGTCCATCAGGCCGCCGTGCCCGGGCAGCAGGTTGCTCATGTCCTTGACCCCGAGATCCCGCTTGATCATCGACTCGGCGAGGTCGCCGAGCACGGCCGCGCAGGAGATCGCCATTCCGAACAGGGCGCCCCACCAGGGGGCCACGTCGAACAGCAGCCACAGCAGCACGGCGCTGCCCGCCGCCGCGGCCGTGACCGAGCCGGCGAAGCCCTCCCAGGACTTCTTCGGGCTGATCGTCGGCGCCATCGGGTGCTTGCCGAACGCCACCCCGGCGGCGTACCCGCCGGTGTCGGAGAGCACCACCGCCACCAGCGTGACCAGCACCCGCAGGTGCCCGTCGTCGGGCGCCGCCGCGAGCAGGGCCGCGAAGCCGGCCAGGAAGGGCACGTACACCGCGATCAGGGTGGCCGCGGTCAGGTCGCGCTGGTAGTTGCCGGGCCCGTCACCCAACCGCCAGATCATCGTGCCCAGCACGGTGACCAGCAGCCCGAGGCAGAGCGCGTCCGGGCCGGCGAACCAGGCCAGCCCGACCGTGAGCACGCCGCCGGCGACCAGCGGCACCAGCGGCGGGTGGGCGCCGCTGCGACGGACCGCCCGGGCCATCTCCCCGATGCCGATGGCCACGGCGGCGGCGAGCACGGCGAGGAACGCCGGCAGGAAGAAGAACAGCGGCACCACGATCGCCGCGCCGAGGGCCACCCCGACGCCGATCGCGGCCGGCAGGTTACGGCCGGCCCGCGACGCCCCGGGCACCGCGGTCGGGGGCCGCTCCGCGCTCGCCCGTCGACGGCCCCGGGCCCGGCGGCCGGCCGGTGGCTCGGGCGCCGGCTCGTCGCGTACCGGCTCGTCACGTACCGGGGCGATCTGGGCGGTCGGGTACTCGTCGTCCGGCCGGTCCCCACCCCACGCGCCGCGCCCGCCGGGCGCCGGCTCGTCCCGGCGGTCGGGCCCCGCGGCCCGGGGTTCGTCGTACGGCCGCGCGGCGTCGTGGCGTCGGGTCGTCCCCGGGTACGGGTCGGCGCCCGGGCGCGCGTACGTCTCCGGGCGCGCGTAGGCGCCCGCGTCGGCGGGGTGCGGACGGGCGCCCGGGCCGGGGCGCTGCCACGGACCGGGTTCGAGATCGGTCTCCGGCCAGGGCAGCGCGGGCGCCGGGCGGTCCCAGCCGCGCGGCTCGGCGCCGCCGTAGGGGTCGGGGTGGGACATCACGCACCGGCAGACGGTACGAAAGCCACCACATGACGCAAGACCAAGACCATCCCCTACCGGCGTGAGACTTCCTGTTGACCGACCGACGGCCGGGCGACTCCCGCCGTTCACCCGGTGGTGGTCGGGAATCGTGCCGAGCCTACTGCACCCGGGAAGCGCCGAGGGTGGACGCCGTCGGGCACGACGACGGCACCGGGCCGCCGCCCGGGGTCGGGCGGCGGCGGCGCGGTGCCGTCACGGTACGCGGGCCGCTCAGACCTCGAGCAGCTCGCTCTCCTTGTGCTTGACCAGCTCGTCGACGGTGCCGACGAAGCGCTGGGTCAGGTCGTCCAGCTCCTTCTCCGCGCGCCGGCCCTCGTCCTCGCCGACCTCGCCGTCCTTGACCAGGCGGTCCAGCTCCTCCTTGGCCTTGCGGCGGGTGTTGCGGACGGCCACCTTGGCCTCCTCGCCCTTGTGCCGGGCGACCTTGATCATCTCGCGGCGACGCTCCTCGGTCATCTGCGGGAGCACGATGCGCAGCTGGTTGCCCTCGTTGTTCGGGTTGACCCCGAGGTCCGAGTCGCGGATCGCCTTTTCCATCGCGTTGGTCTGCGAGTTGTCGTACGGCTTGATGATCACCATGCGCGGCTCGGGCACCGCGATGGACGCCATCTGTGGCAGCGGGGTGGGGCTGCCGTAGTAGTCGATGAGGATCCGGGAGAACATGGCGGCGTTGGCGCGACCGGTGCGGATCCCGCCGAACTCCTCCTTGGCGTGCTCGATCGCACGCTCCATCTTCTCCTCCGCCTCGAGGAGGGTGTCGTCGATCACCGGTCTCCTCGCCTCCTTCTGTCGCTCGTCGTGGGCTGTGCTGGTGCTGCAGTGGCAGAGGACCGCTGCCGGTCCGGCGGGCCGGTCAGGCGGTGATCAGCGTGCCGATCTTCTCACCGCCGACGGCACGGACGATCGTGTCGTCGCCCTGGGCGCCGAAGACCAGCATCGGCAGGCCGTTCTCCATGCAGAGGCTGAACGCGGCGGCGTCGGCCACCCGCAGGTTGCGGCGCAGCACCTCGGAGAAGGTGATCGAGTCGAGCTTGCTCGCCGTCGGGTCGATCCGGGGGTCGGCGGTGTAGACCGCGTCCACGCCGTTCTTGCTCATCAGCACCACGTCCGCGCGGATCTCCAGCGCCCGCTGGGCGGCCACGGTGTCGGTGGAGAAGTAGGGCATCCCGGCGCCCGCGCCGAAGATCACCACGCGGCCCTTCTCCAGGTGCCGGATCGCGCGCAGCGGGATGTACGGCTCGGCGACCTGGGCCATGGTGATGGCGCTCTGCACCCGGGTCTCGATGCCCTCCTTCTCCAGGAAGTCCTGGAGCGCGAGGCAGTTCATCACCGTGCCGAGCATGCCCATGTAGTCGGCGCGGGCCCGGTCCATGCCCCGCTTCTGCAGCTCGGCGCCGCGGAAGAAGTTGCCGCCGCCGACCACCACGGAGACCTGCACGCCGCGGCGGACCACGGTGGCGATCTGCCGGGCGATGCCCTGCACGACGTCCGGGTCGACGCCGATCGCGCCGCCGCCGAAGACCTCACCGGAGAGCTTCAGCACCACCCGACGGGACCGACCGGGCGGAGGGGCGGTCGGATCGTCCGCCGCCAGGCTCCGGTCACTCACAACCTGCGTCATCCGCCCCGCCCCTTCTCCCCGCGCGCCGCGCGGGCCTCGCGTACGTGCCCCTGCAGACCCTATGTGACGAGGAGGCCGCGGTGCCTGTCGCGTACACCGGCGGCCTCCTCGTCGACGTTCTCCCTGCGCCCGGGCTCAGCGGCCCGGAGCGGCGGCTCAGGCCTGGCCGACCTCGAACCGCACGAAGCGGGTCACCTCGATGCCGGCCTCGGCCAGCACCTGCTTGACGGTCTTCTTGTTGTCGGCGACCGCGGCCTGCTCCAGCAGGACGAAGTCCTTGAAGAAGGCGTTGACCCGACCCTCGACGATCTTCGGCAGCGCCGCCTCGGGCTTGTTCTCCTCGCGGGCGGTCTGCTCGGCGATGCGCCGCTCGGACTCGACGGTCTCCGCCGGCACCTCGTCGCGGGTGAGGTACTTCGGCCGCATCGCGGCGATCTGCATGGCCACGCCACGCGCGTCGGCGTCGGCCGCCTCGTCGGTCTTGCCGGAGAACTGCACCAGCACGCCGACCGCCGGGGGCAGGTCCTGGCTCTTGCGGTGCAGGTAGACCGCGGTGGTGCCGTCGAGCTTGGCGAAGCGGTTCAGCACCAGCTTCTCGCCGATCTTGGCGGACTGCTCCTGGATCAGGTCGGCCACGCTCTTGCCGTCGATGGTGCTGGCGAGCAGCTCCTCGGCGTTGGTCGCGCCGCTGGCCACACCGTGCTCGACCAGCTGCTGGGCCAGCGCGATGAAGGCGTCGTTCTTGGCGACGAAGTCGGTCTCGCAGTTGAGCTCCAGCAGCGCCTGGCCGGAGTGGGCGATGAGACCGTTGGCGGCGGTGCGGCCGGCCCGCTTGCCGACGTCCTTCGCGCCCTTGACGCGCAGGATCTCGACGGCCTTGTCGAAGTCGCCCTCGGCCTCGGTCAGCGCCTTCTTGGAGTCCATCATGCCGGCGCCGGTGAGGTCGCGGAGCTTCTTGACGTCCGCGGCGGTGAAGTTGGACATGACTCTCTCTTCGGTGTCAGTGAGATGGTCTGGGTGCCCGGTTACCCGGATCCGGGCCGGTTCTGCCCGGCGTACCCGTCGCGTCCCCACCGCCGGGAAACCGGACGGCGGGGACGCGACGGCGAGATCACTCCGCGGCGGCGGTCGCCGGCTGCTCGGCGGCCGGCGCGGCCTGCTCGGCGGCGGCGGCGGGCTGCTCGTCGGCCTTCTTCGGCTCCTCGAGCAGCTCGCGCTCCCACTCGGCCAGCGGCTCGTCGGCGCCGACCTGACCCGCCTCGGGCTTCTCGTCGGCGCCCCGGTTGCGGCCGGAGCGGGCGATCAGACCGTCGGCGACGGCGGCGGCGACGACCTTGGTCAGCAGCTCGGCCGAGCGGATGGCGTCGTCGTTGCCCGGGATCGGGAAGTCGACCTCGTCCGGGTCGCAGTTGGTGTCGAGCACCGCGATCACCGGGATGCCCAGCTTGCGGGCCTCGTCGACGGCGATGTGCTCCTTCTTGGTGTCGACGATCCAGACCGCGGCCGGGAGCTTCTGCATGTCCCGCAGACCACCGAGGGTCTTGGTGAGCTTGATCTTCTCGCGGGAGAGCTGGAGGGTCTCCTTCTTGGTGTAACCGGCGGCGGTGCCGCTCAGGTCACCCAGGGCCTCGAGCTCCTTCATCCGCTGCAGCCGCTTGTACACGGTCTGGAAGTTGGTCAGCATGCCACCGAGCCAGCGGTGGTTGACGTACGGCTGGCCGACCCGGGTCGCCTGCTCGGCGATGGCCTCCTGGGCCTGCTTCTTGGTGCCGACGAACAGGATGCTGCCGCCGCCCGCGACGGTGGTGCGCACGAACTCGTACGCCTTCTCGATGTAGTCGAGCGTCTGGCGCAGGTCGATGATGTAGATACCGTTGCGCTCGGTGAAGATGAAGCGCTTCATCTTCGGGTTCCAGCGCCGGGTCTGGTGCCCGAAGTGCACACCGCTCTCCAGCAGCTGACGCATGGTCACGACGGCCATGGTGGGTACTCCTACTTTGTCCCTGGTTGTCCGTCCGGTCGGCGACCGGACGCCTGGCGCCCGGTCGCCGGCCGGGGTGGGCCCGGTGCGGAACCGGGACCAGGGAGGCCGTCGCCCCACGGGAGGACCGTGGAGAGGGCGCGCGAGGTCGACCGCGCGAGGCGGTCGCCAGTCGACCAGTGTACGCGCCTTCTCCGCACCCCGGCCCCGGGGTGCGTTTCCTCCCGCCCGGGTCAGCGGGCGGCGAGGGCGGCGGCCAGGAAGAGCACCAGGCCGACGGTCAGGTACGCCGTCGGCGGGCGGAGCCAACCCCGACTGCCGTCGGCGAGCGCCAGCCCGCCGGTGCGCAGCCCGTACAGGCCGGCGCCGAAGATCGGCAGCCCGACCACCAGGAACGTCCCCACCACCACGTGCGACGTGGACACCGGGTCGCCCACCAGCCCGTGCAGCAGCACCCGCAACGCCGGCACCTCCAGCACCAGCACCAGTGCCGCCAGCAGCACCGCGAGCGCCGGGCGCCGGGTCCGGTAGACGCCGTCGCCCGGCGGCGGCCCGTCCGTCCGGGGCACCACCGACGGCATCGGGCCGGTCGGCATCTCCAGCGGGTTCGGCGGCGCCGCCGACTCCGCGGGCCCACCGGGACGCTCACCGATGGTCAGCGGGGTGGCCGAGCCCGGACCGGGCCGACCGCCCAGCGACATCTGGGTGCCGCCGGTCGCGCCGGTGTCGACGATCGGGTAGCCGCCCAGCGGCCCGGGTCGCGCCTGGTCGACCCCGCCCACGAGACCGTCGCCGCCGCGCGCGCCGAACGCGTCGGCGCCGCGGGACCCGCCGCCGAGCGGGTCGGCGACCGGGGCCGAGGTGCCGCCGAGCGGGCTCGACGTGCCGTGCGAGGCGGTGCCGAGCGCGTCGACCCCGCTGCGGGAGAGCGGGTCCTCACCGCCCTGCGCCTCGCGCGCCGCCCGCCGGCCGGCCCGACCGGGCAGCTCGCCGGAGACCTCCGGGTCGTCCGGACGCTGCGACCGCCAGCCGCTGGTGTCGTCGACCAGCGGGTCGGCGGCGGAGTAACCCCCGTACCGGCTCTCACCGGCGCGCTGCTCCGGGGCGCGGTAGTCGTCGTCGCGGTAGCGCGGCTCGCCGGCGGCGCGCCACTCCGACTCGTACCCGCGGTCGCCCCAACGCGACCCCTGCTGATCCTCGGGATAGCTCCGTCGTCCGTCCACGACGGGCACGGTATGCGACCGGCACCAGCCGCGCCATTCGGGCCGACCGGAACATCGCGCCAGCTCGGGGCCGCCCCGGCCGGCTTCGCGCCGCCGCGGGGTGATCCGGTGGCACATCGGCCGGAAGATCGTGGTCCCGTCCACAAGTCGGATCTCGTCCCCAGGTCGTGCGCCGGCGGCACGCGCCGCCCGGCGGTCGGTCGCAACCTGACCGGCATGACGAACCGAAACCAGGCCGTCGGGGCGTACGGCGAGCGGTGCGCGTTGCGGCACCTGATCGAGAGCGGCCTGCGGCCGGTCGCCCGCAACTGGCGCTGCCCCGACGGGGAGATCGACATCATCGCGTGGGAGGGGCCGGTCCTGGCCTTCTGCGAGGTGAAGACCCGGCGCACCGAACGGTACGGCGCCCCCGCCGAGGCCGTGGTCAGGACCAAGGCCCGCCGGTTGCGCGGCCTCGCCGCCCGCTGGCTCGCCGAGACCGGCACCACCGCCGACGAGGTCCGCTTCGACGTGCTCTCGGTCCGGCTGCCGGTCACCGGCCGGGCCCGGGTCGAGCACCTGCGGGGCGCGTTCTGACATGGGCTACGCCAAGATTCTCAGCGTCGGCCTCGCCGGCGTCGCCGGGCACGTCGTGGCGGTCGAGGCCGACCTCGCCCCCGGCCTGCCCGCCGTGGTCATCTCCGGCCTGCCCGACACCGCGTTGCACGAGGCCCGCGACCGGGTCCGCGCCGCCATCGTCAACTCCGGCCAGAAGTGGCCCAACCGGCGGATCACCCTCAACCTGCTGCCCGCCACGCTGCCCAAGTACGGCTCCGCCTTCGACCTGGCCATCGCCGTGGCGGTCCTCGCCAGCTCCGGCGAGCTGCCCCCGGTCGCCCTCGACGCCACCGTCGTCCTCGGCGAACTCGGGCTCGACGGCACGGTCCGTCCGGTGCGCGGCACCCTGCCCATGGTCGCCGCCGCCGCCCGGGCCGGATACACCCGCGTGGTCGTGCCCGCCGGCAACGCCGCCGAGGCGGCCGTCATCCCCGGCGTCCTGGTCCACGCGGTCGACACGCTGCACCGGCTCGTCGCCCACGTCCGGAACGGGACGCCACTGCTCGCCCCGGCCACGCTGCCACCGGCCGACGTCCCGGTCGGGCCCGACCTCAGCGACGTCGCCGGGCAGCCCCTCGGCCGCCGGGCCCTGGAGATCGCCGCCGCCGGTGGCCACCACCTCGCCCTGCTCGGCCCGCCCGGCGCCGGCAAGACCATGCTGGCCGAGCGGCTGCCGTCGGTCCTGCCCGAGCTGGACGACGAGGCCGCCCTGGAGGTGACCGCGCTGCACTCGATCGCCGGGCTGCTGCCGCCCGGCGGTGGCCTGCTGCGCCGTCCCCCGTTCCAGGCGCCGCACCACACCGCCACGGTGCCCGCGCTGGTCGGCGGCGGTTCGGGGCTGGCGAGGCCCGGAGCGGTCTCGCTGGCCCACCGGGGCGTGCTCTTCCTCGACGAGGCGCCCGAGTTCGGCAAGGGCGCCCTGGAGGCGTTGCGCCAGCCGCTGGAGAGTGGTCTGGTCCGGGTGGCACGCACCCGGGGCGCCGTCGAATACCCGGCCCGGACGCAGCTGGTGCTGGCCGCCAACCCCTGCCCCTGCGCGAAACCGTCCGGCGACGTCGACTGCGAGTGCACGCCGCAGGCCCGGCGACGCTACCTGGGACGGCTCTCCGGCCCCCTGCTCGACCGCGTCGACGTGCTGGTCAAGCTGCCGGCGATGCGCGCGGCGGAGCTGTTGCACACCGACACGCCGCACGAGTCCTCGGCGACCGTGGCCGCCCGGGTGGCCGTGGCCCGGCGGGCCGCCGCCGACCGCTGGACGGCCACCGGGCACCGGGTGAACGCCGACGTCCCCGGCCCCTACCTGCGCCGCCCGCCGTGGCACCTGCCGGCGCGGGTGACCCGCGAGCTGCGTCGCCGCCTCGACACCGGCTCGCTCTCGGCGCGCGGGTACGACCGGGTGCTCCGGCTCGCGTGGACGGTCGCCGACCTGGACGGCCGGGACCGCCCCGACCAGGGGGACGTCGCGGAGGCCGTCCACCTCAGGACGGGAGAGGGCGCGTGACCGCCACCGACGAGCAGCGGCTGGCCCGGGTCGCGCTGACCTGGCTCGCCGAGCCCGGCACGCGATCGGTCCACGCCCTGGTCGAGCGGATCGGCCCGGCGGCGACGCTCGACCTGCTGCTGGCCGGCGACGCGCCGGAGCGGACGCTCCGGTCGGCCGTCGCGGCCCGCACGGCGGCCGGTGACGCGCGCCGGGTGGCCGCCGAGGCCCTGGCCCGGGCCGAACGGCTCGGGGCGCGGCTGGTCACGCCGGAGGACGACGAGTGGCCGGCGCCGGTCGGCGAGCTGCGCCGGCTGGTGCTGCCCGACGCCGTCCGGCGGGTCGACGTGGAGACCGATCCGCCGCTCTGCTTCTGGGTACGCGGCGGCTGGCCGCTCGACGAGACACTGGCGCGTTCGGTGGCCGTGGTCGGCGCGCGGGCGGCCACCCCCTACGGCTCGCACGTCGCCACGGAGCTGGGCTACGGACTGGCCGACCGGGAGTGGACGGTCGTCTCCGGCGGGGCGTTCGGCATCGACTCGGCGGCTCACCGCGGGGCGTTGACCGCCGGTGGGCGCACCGTCGCGGTGCTGGCCTGCGGCCTGGACCGCCCGTACCCGATGGGCAACGCGGCGCTCTTCGACCGGATCGCCGAGACCGGCCTCCTGGTGAGCGAGTGGATGCCCGGCGCCGAGCCGTTGCGTCCCCGGTTCCTCATCCGCAACCGGGTCATCGCGGCGGCCACCAGGGGCACGGTGCTGGTCGAGGCCGCCGCCCGCAGCGGCGCCACCCAGACGCTCAACCGGGCGCTCGGGCTCGGCCGCCCTGCCATGGTGGTGCCGGGTCCGGTCACCTCGGCCATGTCGGTGGGCGGGCACGAGGTGCTCCGGGAACGGCCGTACGCCCGGCTGGTCACCGGTGTCGCGCACGTGCTGGAGGAGGTCGGGCGGATCGGGTACGACCTGGCGCCGCCGGCCCGGGCGGCCGAGCGGCCGAGGGACCGGCTCGACGACGAGGCCACCCAGGTGTTGGAGGCGCTGCCCCGCCGTCGAGCCCTCGACCTGGAGAGCGTCGCGGCGCGGGCCGGCGTGGACCTGCGCACCGCGATGCGAAAACTGTCCATGCTGGAGGAGCTGGAGCTGGTGGTGCGCCGGAGCGACGGCGGATACGCGCTCACGCCCCCCGACGCCACCGGGCGGGGACGGCGGCCGTCGTGACGTCAGTCGCCCTCGAACCGGATCTCGACGTCGCGGCTCTCCTGGCAACGGCGGGCGAGCCGGGCCAGCCGGCGGATCTGGTCGACCTCCGCCGGCGCCCCGGCCGCCTCGGCCAGACCACGCAGCTCGGTGAGCAGCTGCGGCACCTGGCCGGCGTCGACGACCAGCTCACCGAGCGGGTCGACCCGGTCCAGCAGCGGGGTGCGACCGCTGCCGCGTACCCGCTTGAGCAGGTCGAGCAGCACGTCCCGCGGATCCGCGACGACCTCGATCGAGACGTACGCGGGCGGGCGGCGGGCCGCGCCGGCCCGCACCCGCCGGTAGAGGACGGCATCCACTCCCACGCCCGGTCCCTTCTCGTGCCGGCGTCACCGTCGCGGGACGCCCTGCCGATCGCCGCCGACCCGACCCTTCCGCCCGGCGCCCGCCACCCCCGCCGCCCGCCGACGCCCGGGAGGGTCTGCGTCACCCGTCGGCGACGGCGGAGACCCGGTGGCCGGTTCCCCCCACCACCTTCTCGCCACTCGAGTTTCCCCTGTCCAGCGCCGCTTCTGCCACCCCGCCCGGCGCGCCGCCACGACCGGGCGTCGCCGGCGCAGGCCGTCTCGCCGAGGTGGCGGTGTCCCGGGCACCGACACCGCCACCCGGGCGGGGTGGAGTCGATCGTCGTGGGCGCGGGACCGAGGCGGCGGGCCGGGGCGTGCCGGCCGTACGCTGGGGTGGTGTTGGCCGTCCGCACCCGCACGATCGGATCCGACTCCGACCACGACCGCCGACCCGAAGCGGCCGGGGCCGTCGGTGGGTGAGCGGCGGCGCGGCACCCGGGCCGCGCACGAGGAGCTGCCGGCGCCGATGCGCGAGGCGGTGGACGACTTCGCCGACCACCTGTCGCGGGTCCGTGACCGTTCGGCGCACACCGTCCGGGCCTACGTGACCGACCTCGTCTCGCTGCTCGACCACGCGGTCCGGATGGGTTGTGCCGACCTGGCGGGGCTGGACCTCGCGATGCTGCGCAGCTGGCTGGCCAAGCAGCGGACCATGGGGGCCGCCCGGACGACCATGGCCCGGCGGGCGGCGGCCGCGCGCACCTTCAGCGCCTGGGCGCACCGGTCCGGGCTGCTCCCCCACGACGTCGCCGCGCCGCTCGCCAGCCCCCGGGCCGGCCGGGAGCTGCCCACCGTCCTGCGCGCCGACCAGGCAGCCGCCCTGATGGACGCCCCGCTGCGTGCGGCGGACGCCCCCACCCCGGCCGACACGGCTCCTGCCGACGGTCGCACGGCCGCCCCGGCTCCCGCCGGCGACGCGGCGGACCCGAGCGACACGGCCGAGCGGAGCGAGGCGGCTGCCCCGGTCGCGGCGACCCCGGAGGACGCGACCGGGGCGGCGCTGCTGCGGGACCGGCTGTTGCTCGAACTGCTCTACGGCACGGGGGTGCGCGTCAGCGAAGCCTGCGGTCTGGACGTCGCCGACGTCGACCAGGCCCGCCGCGTGGTGCGCGTGCTCGGCAAGGGCGGCCGCGAGCGCGCGGTGCCCTACGGCGTGCCGGCGCAGCGGGCTCTGGACGCGTGGCTGCGGCACGGCCGCCCGCGTCTGGCGACACCGGGATCGGGCCGCGCGCTGCTGCTCGGGGCCCGGGGCGGGCGGCTCAACCCGACCACCGCACGGCGGATCGTGGCCGGCTGGTCCGGCGCGGCCGGGCTACCGAGGGTGACCCCGCACGGGCTGCGCCACTCGGCCGCCACCCACCTGCTCGAAGGAGGTGCCGACCTGCGGGCCGTGCAGGAACTGCTGGGGCACTCGTCGCTCGCCAGCACCCAGATCTACACCCACGTCTCGGTCGAGCGGCTGCGGGCGGCCTACCGGCAGGCACACCCCCGGGCCTGACCCGCCGTCGCACCGCACCGGCCGCCGCCGGGCCCGCGGGCGCGGAAGCGGTCGGGCGATGATCCACGACGGGCTACGATCGACGGATGACGGTGCCGCAGCCGCCCGAGCCGATCCCGGGGGCTCGGCTGCTCTTCTCCCTCGACCCGTCCGTCAGCCACCTCAACCACGGCGCGTTCGGCGCCGTGCCGATCCCCGTGCAGCGCGCCCAGCAACGGCTGCGCGACGAGATGGAGTCGAACCCGCTGCGGTTCTTCACCCAGGGGCTGGTGGACCGGATCGCCCACGCCCGGCGGCACCTGGCCACCTTCCTCGGCGCCGACTCCGACGGCACCACCCTGGTCGGCAACGTCACCGCCGGCGCGGCCGTCGTGCTCCAGTCGCTCGCCCTGCGCCCGGGCGACGAGGTGGTGACCACCGACCACGGGTACGGGGCGGTGGCCCTGTCGGTGGCGCGGGAGTGCGCGCGGACCGGTGCGGTGTCCCGGACCCTGCCGGTGCCGTTGTCGGCCACCGACGAGGAACTGGTCGAGGTCGTCCGCGACGGGCTGCGTCCCGGGCGGACCCGGCTGCTGATCGTCGACCAGCTCACCTCGCCGACCGCCCGGCTGTTCCCGACCTCGGCGCTGGTCGCGGTGGCCCGGGAGCAGGGCGTGCCCGTGCTGGTGGACGCGGCGCACGCGCCGGGCATGCTGCCCACCACGGTGGCCTCGGTCGGCGCCGACTTCTGGGTCGGCAACCTGCACAAGTGGGCGTACGCGCCGCGCGGCACCGCCGCGCTGGTGGTCGCCGAGCGGTGGCGCGAGCGCATCCAGCCGCTCGTGGTCTCGTGGGAGCAGGACGCCGGGTTCCCGACCCGGGTCGAGTGGCAGGCCACGCTCGACTACACCGGCTGGCTGGCCGCCCCGGTCGGCCTGTTCACGCTGCGCAGCCTCGGCGTGGACCGCGTCCGGGCGCACAACGCGGCACTGGCCGCGTACGGGCAACGGGTCGTCGGGGACGCGCTCGGGGTGGCGCCGGAGCGGCTGCCGGAGCCCGGCGGACCGGCGGTCGCCATGCGGCTCGTCCCGTTGCCGCCCGGCGTCGCGACCACCCTGGACACGGCCCGGGAGCTGCGGGCCCGGATCGCGGACCGGATCGGCGCGGAGGTGTCGGTCGCCGGCTGGAACGGGCGGGGTTACCTGCGCCTGTGCGGCCAGGTCTACAACACCCCGGAGGAGTACGACCGGCTGGCCGTGCGCCTGCCCACGCTGCTCGCCCAGGGCTGACCGGTCGGCCCGCTCACGGGCCGGGCGGGGTCGGGTCGAGCGGGAGCAGCCGGGCGCGACCGAAGCCGAGCAGCGCGAGCGGGTCCAGGTAGTCGGCGCCCCGGCGCAGCCCCCAGTGCAGGCAGGCCGTGACGGGGCAGCCCGGGTGGCCGCCGCGCAGCTCACCGATCGGCGTGCCGGCCTCGACGGGGGCGCCGGCGGCGAGGCGGGACCGGACCGGCTCGTAGGTGGTGCGCAGCCCGTCGCGGTGCCCGACGGTGACCACCGGTCGGCCGGCGACCGGACCGGCGAACAGGACCGTCCCGGGGCCGGCCGCGCGCACCTCGGCGCCCGGGTCGCCGGCCAGGTCCACGCCGCGGTGCCCGGCCAGCCACGGCTGCGGCGGCGGATCGAACCGGCGGACCACCAGGGCCCGGCCGGCCAGCGGCCACCGGAACGGCCCGGCGGCGCGGACGTGGGTCCGGCCTCCCGTCGCCACCGGTTCCGAACCCGCCGGCACGGCAGCCGGCGCACCCGTCGGCACGGCCGGGGTGAGGATCAGCGTCAGCAGCAGGGCCGCGCCGACGCGACCGGTCGAGGTCCACACACCGCGCACTCTGCCCGCCCCGCGCGGCCGTCGTCACCTTGGCGTGGTCGCCACTGTGGACAACGGCGGGGTTGTGGACGGCCGCCCGATCTCGGGGCGGATCTGCTAGCGCCGGGCCGCCTATGCTGACCGCGTGACGAAGGACTGGTACGCCTGGCACCGCGACTACGACCAGCCCGACTCGGCGCTGTCGAGACGACTCGTCGAGGTGCGCCGCCGGGTCACCGAGGCGCTGGACGCCGCGCCGCCCGGTCCGCTGCGCGCGGTCAGCCTCTGCGCCGGCCAGGGACGCGACCTGATCCCCGTGCTCGCCACCCACCCCCGGGGCGGGGACGTGACCGCCCGCCTGGTCGAGCTGGACCCGCGCAACGCCGAGCTGGCCCGCCGGGCCGCCGCCGACGCGGGGCTGACCGGCGTGGAGGTGGTCACCGGGGACGCGGCGGTGACCGACCGCTACGCCGACCTGGCGCCGGCGGACCTGGTGCTGGTCTGCGGCGTCTTCGGCAACATCGGCGACGACGACATCCGGGCGACCGTGCGGCACTGCGCGTCGCTCTGCGCCACCGGCGGCACGGTGCTGTGGACGCGGCACCGGCGGGAGCCGGACCTGGTGCCCACGATCTGCGACTGGTTCGCCGAGGAGGGCTTCGATCCGGTCGCGGTGAGCAGCCCGGCCGACGGCGTGGGCGTCGGCGCGCACCGTTTCACCGGCGCTCCCCGCCCGCTGGCGGCCGGCGCGCGGATGTTCGAGTTCGTCGGCTACGACCGGTTGGAGCAGTCGTGACCACAGTGGACGACGTGAGCCGGCCGTCCCGGGTCGCCGGGCCGGACGAGGCGATCAGCGCCGAGGAGCTCCAGCTGGCGGCGCGCAACCACGGCATCCCGCTGGAGGCGTTGCGCTACGACGTGACCCCGGCCGGCCTGCACTACCTGCTCATCCACTACGACATCCCGGACGTCGACCCGGCCACGCACGCGCTCACCGTGTCCGGGGCGGTGCGGCGGCCGCTGCGGCTCGACCTGGCGGCGCTGCGGGCACTCCACCGGGTCACCCACCGGGTCACGCTGGAGTGCGCGGGCAACGGCCGGGCGCTGCTGCACCCCCGCCCGGTCAGCCAGCCGTGGCTGGTGGAGGCCGTGGGCAACGCCGAGTGGACGGGCACCCCGCTGGCCCCGCTGCTGCGCGAGGCCGGCCTGGCGGACGACGCGGTGGACGTGGTGTTCACCGGCGCCGACCACGGGGTGGAGCGCGGCGTCGAGCAGGACTACCAGCGGGCGTTGCCGGTGGCCGACGCGCTGCGGGAGGAGGTGCTGCTGGCGTACGAGATGAACGGCGCTGCCCTGCTGCCGCAGCACGGCGCGCCGGTGCGACTGATCGTGCCGGGCTGGTACGGCATGGCGCACGTCAAGTGGCTGCGCGACATCCGGGTGACGACCGAGCCGTTCGACGGCTACCAGAACGCGGTGGCCTACCGGCTGCGGCGGGACGCCGACGACCCGGGGGTGCCGGTGACCCGGATCGAACCTCGCGCGCTGGTGCGCCCGCCCGGCTTCCCGGACTTCATGTCCCGCACCCGGGTGCTGCGGCCGGGGCCGTGCACGGTGGACGGTCGGGCCTGGTCGGGGCACGCGCCGGTGACGTCGGTCGAGGTGACCGTCGACGGTGGTGAGACGTGGACGCCGGCGGACCTGGACGTGCCCTCCGGGGGCGAGTGGGCGTGGCGCCGGTGGTCGGTGCGTTGGACGGCGACGCCCGGCCGGTACGTGCTGGGCGCCCGGGCGACGGACGCCTCGGGGCGGACCCAGCCGGTCGAGCAGCCGTGGAACCGGGGCGGGTTCGCGAACAACCTGGTGCAGCGGGTCGAGGTGATCGTGCCGGCGGAGTGATCCGTGCTCGCGGCGGGCCGTCCGGGCCCGCCGTGGTCAGCTGCCGAAACCGGAATCTGCGGGAAGCGAGATGTCGGGCTTTTCGAGCTCTTCCACATTGACGTCCTTGAACGTCATCACTCGGACGTTCTTGACGAAACGGGCAGGACGGTACATGTCCCACACCCACGCGTCGTGCATTTCGACCTCGAAGTAGACCTCGCCGTCCGAGTTGCGGACGTGCAGGTCAACCTGGTTGGCCAGGTAGAACCGGCGCTCGGTCTCCACCACGTAGGAGAACTGGCGGACAATGTCGCGGTACTCCCGGTAGAGCTGCAGCTCCATCTCGGTCTCGTACTTCTCGAGATCTTCCGCGCTCATCGCACTCCGCCTTCCATGACCACATCTTCCCCCACCGACGCCGGAGGTCGCGGCTGCTCGCCCAACGCCACGCCGACGGTACCCCCTGGCGCGCCGGAGCGCTCCATCGGCTCGTCCGGCCGTCGGGCGGCCGGGCGCCGGGCCCGGGGCGGCTGCCCGTCCCGCCCGGACACGGCGGCGACGTTCACGTACGAGAAACGGTGCTCCCGGCACGGCCCCCGCTCGCGCAGCGCGGCGCTGTGCTCCGCGGTGATGTAGCCCTTGTGCTCGGCGAAGCCGTAGCCGGGGAACCGCCCGTCCAGTTCCACCATGATCCGGTCCCGGGTGACCTTGGCCAGCACGCTCGCCGCCGCGACGCAGGCGGCCACCCGGTCACCCTTCCAGACCGCCAGCCCCGGCACGTCGAGCCCGTCGACGCCGAAGCCGTCGGTCAGCACGTATTCCGGCCGGGTGGTGAGCGAGGCCAGGGCCCGGCGCATCGCGGCCAGGTTGCACACGTGCAGACCGCGGGCGTCGACCTCCTCGGCCGGGATGACCACCACGGCGTACGCCAGGGCGCGCGCCACCACCTCGTCGTAGACCCGCTCACGGGCCGCCGGGGTGAGCAGCTTCGAATCGGCCAGCTCGTCGATCTCGCCACGCCGCCCCTCGGGCAGCACCGCGGCGGCGGCCACCAGCGGACCCGCGCAGGCGCCCCGGCCCGCCTCGTCGGCGCCCGCCACGTGCCGGAAGCCCCGCCGTTGCAGCGCCCGCTCCAGCGCGTAGAGCCCGCCGTCGCGGCGTACCACGGTGCGCGGCGGGGTCAGCACGGGCCACTCCCGGTCAGCACCCGGCCGAGCCGGTCGGGCAGGTCCGGCGGGTAGTAGCGATCGGCGGTCGCGGTCAGCTCGCCGACGGTCCACCAGCGGTGCCCGTGCACACTGGCACGCTCGACCGCGTCGAAACCGGCGGTGTCGACCTCCCAGCCGGCCACCCGGGCGAGAAAGAACTCCTGCTCCTGGCGGTACCAGACCCCGTCGAACGGGAACTCGACCGTCTCGGACCAGACCGGCGCCCCCAACTCGGCCGGGAGAAGCCGCAGGCCGGTCTCCTCGGCCAACTCGCGCGCCGCGCCCTCGGCCGGGGTCTCGCCGGGATCGAGCCCGCCGCCCGGGGTGAACCAGTAGCGGTGGTCCGGCCGGGCCGGATCACTGCCCTGGAAGAGCAGCACCCGGTCGGACGCGTCGACCAGGATGACCCGGGCGGCGCGACGAGGGGTGTAGACGGTCACCGGACCAGCCTGCCAGACGCCTGTGACGAACGACCACGCCCTCCCACCCGTGGCGGGTCAGGGGTTGGGGATGCCGTCGAACTGCTCGGGCACGGTGAGCCAGGTCGCCCGCCCGACCGGCCAGAAGATGGTGAAGGCCCGGCCGACGACCTCGCCCTCCGGGATGGTGGCCTCGGTGATGTCCTCGCCGGACTGCTGCCAGTGCTCCAGCGAGTCGCCGGAGGCCTCCCGGTGGTCGCCCATCACCCAGAGCCGGCCCTTCGGCACGGTGATGTCGAAGTCCTGGTCGGCCGGCTTGTTGCCGGGGAAGATGAACGGCTCGTCGATCGGCTTGCCGTTGATGATCAGCCGCTCCTGCGGACCGGTGCGGTCGCAGCAGACCACGTGGTCGCCGCCGACCCCGATCACGCGCTTGATGAAGTCCTCGCCGTTGGGGTTGCCGCTCCATTCGATGGGCGCCTTGAACACGATCACCTCGCCCCGGTGCGGCGAGCGGAAGTCGTAGACCAGCTTGTTGACCAGCACCCGATCGTCGATCTTGAGGGTGTTCTCCATGGACGGGGACGGGATGAAGAAGGTCTGCAGCACGAAGGCACGAACCAGCACTGCGACCAGGATCGCCACGCCCAGGAGGATGGGCAGTTCCTTCCAGAAGGAGCTGCGCGGCTTCTCGGTCTGCTCGTCAATCACGGGAGGAGCCTACGTCCCCCGGTACGGCGCGGTCGCCCCGAACCCGCGAGAACAGTCAGCGCCGCCGCGACCGGGAGAATCAGGACGACCCCACCCACCGGGTCCGGGTCGACCGGGGCCGGGCGCGCCGGCGCGGCGTCCGGACGGGGCAGGTCGGAGAACGTCTTCGGCACGGGCAACGAGGTCCAGCGCTGGGACGGCCAGACGATCATGAACGCCCGGCCGACGACGTTGTCGATCGGCACCGGGCCCTGACAGCGGGCGTCCTGCGACACCAGCCGGTGGTCGCCCATCACGAAGATCTGCCCCGGTGGCACCACCACCTCGGTGAACTGCCGCGACCGGCACTCCTTGGGATTGGGCGGGAGCTCGACCGGGGAGTCCTCGGAGACGTACGCCTGCTCGTCCAGCGGCACGCCGTTGACCACCACCCGGCCGTCGTCGCAGCACCAGACCTTGTCGCCGGGCACGCCGATGACGCGCTTGATGAAGTCCTTCTCGCCGGGCCGGCTGACGCCGACGAGGTCACCGAGCGTCCGGCCGACCTTGCCGGCGAGGTTGGTCGGCGGCGCGGGCGCCTCCTGGGCGACCCAGCGGTCGGTGCCCCGGAACACCACGACCTCGCCCCGGACCGGGTCACGGACGTCGTAGACGACCTTGTTGACCAGCACCCGGTCGCCGATGAGCAGCGTGTTCTCCATCGATCCGGAGGGGATGAAGAAGGCCTGGAGCAGGAACGTGCGGATCAGCACCGCCAGGCAGAACGCCACGATGAGCAGCAGCGGCAGTTCCTGCCAGAGCGGCATCTGCCGGCGACCGCGCCGGGCTCGCCGGCGCCAGGGATCGACGGTGCCGTCCTCGTCCAGCATCTGCACCATGCCACTCTCCGGTCCGCCGAAACGACACTACCGCCCGGGAGTCTCCTCGGAGACCCCACGGGCGGCAGTGGACTGCTTCCCGCCGTCCGGCTGCGCCCGTACCGACCAGGGTAATGCGATCCGGTCGATACGACATCCGCGCAGTTCAGGCGGCGTGGCGAGCGGGAATTCAGCTCGCCGGCTGCTTCTCCCGCAGCTCCTTGATCTTGGCCTTCTTGCCGCGCAGCTCGCGCAGGTAGTAGAGCTTGGCGCGCCGCACGTCACCGCGGGTCACGACCTCGATCCGGTCGATGCCCGGGCCGTTGAGCGGGTAGGTCCGCTCCACACCGACACCGAAGCTGACCTTGCGGACCGAGAAGGTCTCGCGCAGACCGTCACCCTGGCGGCGGATGACGACGCCCTGGAAGATCTGGACCCGGGACCGGTTGCCCTCGACGACTCGCGCGTGCACCTTGACGGTGTCACCGGCGCGGAAGTCGGGCAGGTCGGTGCGCTTCGACTGGGCGTCAAGGGCGTCCAGGATGTTCATCGCTGCGTCCTCGTGAGGCTCACGGCGCATCGTCAGTCGATGCGCGAACGGGTGATTCTGACCCCCGGGTGGCGGCCGGCGTGAACCGGCCCCGGTCGGAGGTCCTCGCAGCCGCCCACGGCGTGGACGGATGCGGCAACCCCTCTACTTTGCCACATCCCCCGACGACGAGGAAAACCCGCCCCGGTCCAGCGCCGCCCGGTCGCGCTCGTCGAGCGTCTCCGGAGGCAGCGCGTCGATCATGTCGGGGCGGCGGGTCGCGGTCCGTCGCAGCGCCTCGTCGCGCCGCCAGCGGGCGATCCGGGCGTGGTCGCCGGAGCGGAGCACCTCGGGCACGTCGAGCCCGCGCCAGTTCGCCGGCTTGGTGTAGAGCGGGGCCTCCAGCAGCCCGTGGGCGTGCGACTCCTCGTCCAGCGAGCCGGCGTTGCCGAGCACCCCGGGCAGCAGCCGGGTGACCGCCTCCAGGATCACCAGCACGGCCACCTCGCCGCCGAAGAGCACGTAGTCACCGAGGGAGACCTCGGTCACCCGCATCCGGGTCGCCGCGTGCTCCAGCACCCGCTGGTCGATGCCCTCGTAGCGGCCGCAGGCGAACAGCAGGTGCGACTCGGCGGCCAGCTCGTGCGCCACGGCCTGGGTGAACGGGACGCCGGCCGGCGACGGGACGAGCAGCCGGGGCAGGGTGTGCCCGTCCGGGCTCAGCTCGTCGGGGGCCAGCGAGTCCAGCGCCTCACCCCACGGCTCCGGCCGCATGACCATGCCCGGACCGCCGCCGTACGGCGTGTCGTCGACCGTGCGGTGCACGTCGTGGGTCCAGGTCCGCAGATCGTGTACGGCCAGCCGCAGCAGCCCGTTCGCGCGGGCCTTGCCGATCAACGACAGGTCCAGCGGGGCGAAGTACTCCGGGAAGATCGACACGATGTCGACGCGCATGCGGTGGCTCCAGCTACAGGTCGAGCAGGCCACTGGGCAGGTCGACGACGACGCGACCGCCGGCGAGGTCCACCTCGGGCACGATCGCCTTGACGAACGGAATGAGCGCGGGCGGCCCCTCGGGCCGCCGCAGCACCAGCAGGTCGGAGGCGGGGGCGTGGTCGATCCGGGCCACCTCGCCGAGGCGCTCGCCGTCCCGGGTGACCACGGCGAGCCCGACCAGTTGGTGGTCGTGGAACTCCTCCGGGTCCTCCGGCGGCGCCACGTCGGCGCTGTCGACACCGACCAGCGTGTTACGCAGCGCCTCGGCCACGTCACGGCCGAGCACGCCCTCGAAGACGACCAGCAGCCGACCCTGGTGCCAACGGGCCGACTCGACGGTCAGCTCCGGCGGCACCCGCCAGGCGCCGGGCTCGGCCGGAACCGCGCCCGGTTCAGTGCGCAGCACTGAACCGGGCGCGAACCGTGCTTCGGGCTCATCGGTCCGCACCTCCACGGTGACCTCTCCGCGGATGCCGTGCGGTTTGCCGATCCGGCCGACGACGAGAAGCATCAGTACGAGTCGACGATGTCGACGCGTACCCCACGCCCGCCGATGGAGCCGATCACCTGGCGCAGCGCCTTGGCGGTCCGGCCGGACCGCCCGATCACCGTGCCGAGATCCTCCGGGTGCACGCGGACCTCGAGCCGCTTGCCCCGACGGGAATCGACCATCCGCACCCGGACGTCGTCCGGGTGGTCGACGATCCCCTTGACCAGGTGCTCCAGGGCGGGACGCAGCGCCATGTCAGGCCTGCTCGCCGGACTCTGCACCGGTCTGCTCCTCGGCCTTGGGCTCGGCGGCCTTCGGCTCCTCGGCCTTGGCGGCCTTCTTGGCCGGCTTGGCCGGGGTCTCCGCCACGCCAGCGGCGGCCTTCGCCTCGGCCTCGTACGCCGCCTTGCGGTCGGCCCGCTCCGGGGCGACCTTCAGCGGCGGCGGGGCCGGCAGGCCCTTGAACTTCTGCCAGTCACCGGTCAGCTCCAGCAGGCGCTGCACGGCCTCGCTCGGCTGAGCGCCGACCGACAGCCAGTACTGGACCCGCTCCGACTTGACCTCGATCACCGAAGGGTCTTCCTTCGGCTGGTACACACCGACGAACTCGATCGCGCGACCGTCACGCTTGGTGCGCGAGTCGGCGATGACGATGCGGTACTGCGGGTTGCGGATCTTGCCCATCCGCAGGAGCCGGATCTTTACGGCCACAGTTGTTTCGCTCCTGTTGCGATCTCACCGGCCCGTACGGGCGGTGTGGCGGGTGAGCGCCGACCGGCACAGTGGGGTTTGGGCCGGAGACTGCTCGGTGAACTGACGACGCGTCCGGGTTAGAGGGCGCCGGACGCGCGCCGGATACCAGCGGACCATTCTGCCAGATCCGTACCGGATCTCTCGCACCGGACCCGGACCGTACGCCCGGGAGCGGTCGTCCGTGACGAACGACACACGCTCAGCGGACCGGTGGCCGGTCCCATCCGGGCGGCAGTTCGTCCGGTACGTCCCACTCGGCGGGTGGGGTGAAGTCGCACCAGGTGCCGTCGAAGGGGAACGCCCCCGCCTCGGCCAGGCGGATCACCCGCTCCCCCTCCGCGCGGACCGCCTTCTCGTCGGCCACCCAGTAGTGCTCCGGGAAGGCGAGCCGCTCGGTGAACTCGTCCTCGTCCTTCCACTCCCAGCTCAGGTCCGGACGCACCACCACGTCGAGGTCCTGGTCCACCACGTCGACCCCGGCCACCGCCCCGTCGTCCCAGCGGACCCCGGGCTCCTCCAGGTTGACGTACCAGCTCTGGAACCGGTCCCCGGCGTCGCGGAACCACCAGACCGAGTGGGCGGCGCCGGTGGGCAGGAACTTCAGCACCGGCGGACCGTTCCACGTACCGCGCGCCAGGGCGTACCCGGAGGTGATCCACTCGGTGAACGGCACCGCGCGCATCCCGAGCCCGGCGGCGGTCACCTCGTGCGCGACGGGCGCCTTCCGCGCCACCCAGAGCAGCAGCCCCCGCTCGTCGTCGGAGACCACGCGGGCCGCGCGGACCCATCCGATCCGTCCGCGCCGCACGTTGCGGTGCAGAACCAGACGGCCGGGTTCGAAGCGCACGCTCACCATCCCTGACGTGTTAAGAGGGGCCCCTTGCCCTACCGAGGGCGTTAACAAGGGGCCCTTCCTTGCATCTCAGTAGGCGCGGGCCAGGATGGCGACCAGGTCGGGCTCGTCCTCGGAGTCGGGCACCGAGCCGTCGGCCCGCAGCAGGCAGCGGACCGTCACACCCTGCGCGTTCGCCTCGGCCTCACCGGGCACGCCGACCGCCGACCACGGCACCATGGCCCAACCGGTGGCGGACGCCTCGATCGCCTCGGCCAGCGTCGACACCTCGACGGTGCGGGACCGGCGGAACTCCAGCGCCTGGTCGTGCAGCGCCCGCTGGTCGGCCTCCAGCGCGGCCAGGACCGCGCCGACCACGTCGGCCACCGGCGTCGGGGCCTTCGAGCCGTCCGTACGCCGGACCACCACCGCGTTGCCGGCGGCCAGGTCACGGGGACCGACCTCGACGCGGACCGGGTAGCCGCGCAGCTCGGCGTCGACGGCGCGGCGGCCGAACGCGGTGTCGGTCCGGTCGTCCAGCGCGACCCGGACCCCGGCGTCGCGCAGCGCGTCGCGGAGCTTGGCCGCCGCCTCGCTCACGCCCTCGCCGTCCTTGACGATCATCACGTACGCCTGGACCGGCGCCAGCTTCGGCGGCACCCGCAGCCCGTTGTCGTCGCCGTGGCACATGATCAGGCCGCCGAGCATCCGGGTGGAGGTGCCCCAGGAGGTGGTCCAGGCGTGCTCCCGGCCGCCCTCGGCCGAGGAGTAGCTGATGTCGAACGCCTTGGCGAAGTTCTGGCCCAGCTCGTGGCTGGTGCCCATCTGCAGCGCCTTGCCGTCGCCCATCATGCCCTCGCACGTGTACGTGGCGGTGGCGCCGGCGAAGCGCTCCCGGGCGGTCTTCAGGCCGACCACCACCGGGATGCCCAGCACGTTGACCATCAGGTCCTCGTACGCCTCGTGCAGGATCCGCCGGGCGTAGGCCCGCGCGTCCGCACGGGTGGCGTGCGCGGTGTGCCCCTCCTGCCAGAGGAACTCGCTGGTGCGCAGGAAGATCCGCGGGCGCAGCTCCCAGCGGACCACGTTGGCCCACTGGTTGAGCAGCAGCGGCAGGTCCCGGTAGGAGTCGATCCACTTGGCCATGAACTCACCGATGACCGTCTCGCTGGTGGGACGCACCACCACCGGCTCGGCGAGCTGCTTGCCGCCGCCGTGGGTGACCACGGCCAGCTCCGGCGAGAAGCCCTCGACGTGCTCGGCCTCCCGCTTGAGGTAGCTCTCCGGGATGAACAGCGGGAAGTAGGCGTTCTCCGCGCCGGCCGCCTTGATCCGGGCGTCCATCTCGGCCTGCATCCGCTCCCAGATGGCGTAGCCGGCCGGTCGGATGACCATGGTGCCCCGCACCGGTCCGTTGTCGGCCAGCTTCGCCTTGGCGATCAGGTCCTGGTACCAGCGGGGAAAGTCCTCCGCACGGGGAGTGAGCACGCGTGCCATGACCGCACATCCTATGCGCCGGGCGAGCCGCCGCTGCGTCGGGGAGCCGGCGGGCGCCGTGTCGGGCCCGCCGGCCGTAGACTTCGACGACGATGGGTGAGGCACGGGACGCGATCGTCGACGCCGCCCGGGCCCAGACCGTGGCCTGCGGCTGGGACGGCGTGCGGATGGGCGCGGTGGCCGAGGCAGCCGGGGTCAGCCGGCAGACGGTCTACAACGAGTTCGGCACCAAGGCGGGTCTGGCCGAGGCACTGGCCCGGCGCGAGGTGGACCGGTTCGTCGGTGAGGTGCGCGCCGCGCTCGCCGAGCACGGCGCCGACGTCCACGCCGCCGCATACGCCGCGATCCGCCGCACGCTCGCCTCCGCCGCCGACAATCCGCTGGTCAAGGCGATCCTGACCAGCGCCCGGGGCGGTTCGGACGAGCTGCTGCCCTACCTGACCACCCGCTCCGAGCTGGTCCTCACCGAGTCGACCACCGCGCTGCTGGAGTGGGCGGGGTGCCACCTGCCCGACGCCGACCCGGCGGCCCTGACCTTCGCGGCCGACAGCATCGTCCGCCTGGTGGTGAGCCACATCGTGCTGCCCCAGGCGCCGGTGGACGAGACCGCCGAGAGGTTGGCCGACCTGGCCGTGCTCCTCTTCGTCGCCTCCGCCTCGCCGCGCTGAGCCGTCGCGGTCAGCGGACCACCCGGCCGCGCAGCACGATGCGGCTGGGCGACCGGACCACGCGCAGGTCGCGGCGCGGGTCCTCGGGGTAGACCACCAGGTCGGCGAGGCCGCCCTCGACCAGGCCGGGGAAGCCGAGCCACTCCCGGGCCCGCCAGGAGGCGGCGGCGAGCACGTCCTCGGCCGCCATGCCGGCCTGCTCGTGCAGCAGCAGCATCTCCTCGGCCGCCAGCCCGTGGTCGATGCCGCCGCCCGCGTCGGTGCCGACGTAGATCGGCACCCCGGCCTCGTGCGCGGCGCGGACCACGTCGGGGAAGCGGTCGCGCAGGGCCAGCATGTGGTCGGCGTACCCGGGAAACTTCGGTCGGGCCTGCTCCGCGATGTGGCCGAACGTCCGGATGTTGATCATGGTGGGAACCAGCGCGGTGCCCTGCCGGGCCATCAGGTCGATCAGGTCGAGGCTCAGCCCGGTGCCGTGCTCCACCGAGTCCACCCCGGCCCGCACCATGATCTCCACGGCCGACTCGGAGAACGTGTGCACCGCGGCGCGTACCCCGGCGGCGTGCGCGGCGGCGACCGCCGCGGTCATCGTGTCGGCGTCCCAGGCCGGGGCGAGGTCGCCCACCCCCGGTCGATCCAGTCGCCGACCAGCTTGACCCAGCCGTTGCCGGCGGCGGCCTGCGCGGCCACGGTCGCGGCCACCTCGGCGGCGCCGACCTCCACGCCGATGTCGCGCAGGTAACGCTTCGGCGGCGCGACGTGCCGGCCGGCGCGGGCCAGTCGCGGCAGTCCCGGCTCGTCCTCCAACTCGGGATACGGGTACGGCGATCCGGCGTCGCGGATCGCCAGCACGCCGGCGTCCCGGTCGATCCGGGCCAGCTCCCGCGCCTGGTCGAGGGAGGTGATCGGGGCGCCGCCCCGGGCGATGCCGATGTGGCAGTGCGCGTCGGTCAGGCCGGGCAGCACGTAGCCGCCGTCGGCCACCGTCTCGGCGCCCGGCACCGGTTCGAAGGTCACCCGGTCGTCGACCAGCCAGACGTCCCGGACCTCGTCGTCGGGAAGGAACACACCGCGCACGTGCAGAGCCATGTGCACAGTCCTACCCGATCACTCGTCCTCGCCGGCCAGCAGGTCGTTGCGGCGCGCGGTCAGCGCCGGCAGGTCGACCGAGACCTTCCACGGCCGCTCCGTGACGAACAGGTCCTCGGTGTGGGTCACCTGCTCGTACTCGCGGGTGCCGCCGCCGAGCGTGTATTCGGTCAGCGCGATCCGCTCGTGCTGCGGGTCCACCACCCAGTAGGACTGGACCCCGGCGCGGGCGTAGACCCTCGCCTTGTCGTAGAGGTCGCGAAAGTGCGACGTCGGAGAGACGACCTCCACGGCCAGCAGCGTGTCCTCGATCGGGACCGGCGAGCGGCCGGCGTGCCTGCGCCGGATCACCACCACGTCCGGACGCGGCTCGTTGCGGCGGTCGACCCGCATGGACAGGTCGATGGTCGCCAGGAACTCCGGCGGGCAGTTGACTTCGAGCGCGAGCAGCAGGCGGACACACAGGTCCTGGTGCAGGGCGGTGGGCGACGGCACGATCAACCTTCCGTTGATCAGTTCGTACGGAAGGTCCTTGGGCAGCTCACCCAGGTCGTCGACCGTCCACTCGGGCCGCTCCGGCAGGATCGGGGCCGCGGTCATTGACATCTCCTTCCAGGGGGCGACATCACCCTAGGAGAGGATGACGTCGCCCACCGTCACCGACACGCGTCAGCGCGGGCCCTTGTCGCCGCCCTTGCCGAGCTTGTTGAAGTCGATCTTCGGCAGCTTGAAGCCGGGCGGCAGGCCCTGCCCACCGGCCAGGTCGCCCGGGTCCAGGCCCGGCGGGAGCTGCGGCATGCCGCCCGGGAAACCGCCCGGCACGCCCGCGCCGGTACGCGGCCGACCGCCGCCCTTGGTGCCCTTGCGCTTGTTCTTCGGCGACTTTGTCGCCTTGCGCCGGCCGCCGCCGGGCAGGCCCATCATGCCGCCCATCTGCTTCATCATCTTCTGCGCGTCGGCGAAGCGGTTGAGCAGCTGATTGACGTCCATCACCGTGACGCCGGAGCCGCTGGCGATGCGGGCGCGCCGGGAACCGTTGATGATCTTCGGGTTGGTGCGCTCGGTCGGGGTCATCGACCGGATGATCGCGGTGACCCGGTCGAAGTGCTTGTCGTCCAGCTCGGCGATCTGGTCCTTCATCTGCCCCATGCCGGGCATCATGGCCAGCACGTTGGCGATCGGACCCATCCGCCGGACCGCGATGAGCTGATCGAGGAAGTCCTCCAGCGTGAAGGTCTCCCCACCCATCAGCTTGGCGGTCATCTTCTCCTTCTGATCGGAGTCGAAGGCCGCCTCGGCCTGCTCGATCAGGGTGAGGACGTCGCCCATGCCGAGGATCCGGCTGGCCATCCGGTCGGGGTGGAAGACGTCGAAGTCCTCCAGCTTCTCGCCGGTGGAGGCGAAGAGGATCGGCTGGCCGGTGACCTCCCGGACGGAGAGCGCCGCGCCACCGCGGGCGTCACCGTCGAGCTTGGAGAGCACCACGCCGGTGATGCCGACGCCGTCGCGGAACGCCTCGGCGGTGCGGACCGCGTCCTGACCGACCATGGCGTCGATGACGAAGACGACCTCATCGGGCTGGACCGCGTCCCGGATGTCCGCGGCCTGCTGCATCATCTCGGCGTCGATGCCGAGCCGGCCGGCGGTGTCCACGATGACGATGTCGCGGGCGGCCCGGCGGGCGTGCTCGATCGAGTCGCGGGCCACCTGCACCGGGTCGCCGACGCCGTTGCCGGGCGCCGGGGCGTACACCTCGACGCCGGCCCGGCCACCGAGCACCTGGAGCTGCCCGACGGCGTTCGGGCGCTGGAGGTCGGCGGCGACCAGCAGCGGCTGGTGCCCCTGGGCCTTGAGCCAGCGGGCCAACTTGCCGGCGAGAGTGGTCTTGCCGGAACCCTGGAGGCCGGCCAGCATGATCACGGTCGGCGGGTTCTTGGCGAACTGCAGCCGCCGGCCCTCGCCACCGAGGATGTTGATCAGCTCTTCGTTGACGATCTTGACGATCTGCTGGGCCGGGTTGAGCGCCTGGGAGACCTCGGCCCCGCGGGCCCGCTCCTTGACGTTCGCGATGAAGCCCTTGACCACCGGCAGGGCGACGTCGGCCTCCAGCAGCGCCATCCGGATCTCGCGCGCGGTGGCGTCGATGTCGGCGTCGGTGAGCCGACCCTTGCCGCGGAGCTTGGTGAAGATCCCGGACAGGCGGTCACTCAAGGTGTCAAACACGCGAACATCCCGTTTGTCGTTTTCGGCGGGCACAGCGGCCGGGCCGGCTGTCCAGCCCACCGTTAGGGTAGCCCGCCGCCCGCACCCCCGCTCCGACCCGGCCGCCCCGCGCCCCGCGCCCCGCGCCCGCTGAGTCGTTCCTGCTATCAGCTCCAAAGGCACCGAGAACCCCACGCCCGCCCCGCGCCCGACACGGCGACGACGAGATCCGCCCACCGCCGAAGCGGGCGGGCACGGCGGGACCTGCCAACCGGCCGACCTCGCCGGGATCCCGCCGACGGCTTTCGACCACAGCGCCCGAGGAGCACCCGTCCGGGTCATGACAGCCCCAACACCCTGTCGAGCTGATAGCAGGAACGACTCACGCCCGCTCGCGGTCACCCCGCCACTGAGTCGTTTCTGCTATCAGCTCCAAAGGCACCGAGAACCCCACGCCCGCCCCGCGCCCAGCAGGGTGACGACGAGATCCGCCCACCGCCGACGGCCGGCCTTCGGCCGCAGGGCCGCAGGAGCGCCGGGCCGGGTCAGGAGACAACCAGGCCCGACTGGTACGCGAAGACCACCAACTGGGCCCGGTCGCGGGCGCCGAGCTTGACCATGGCCCGGCTGACGTGGGTCCGCGCCGTCGCCGGGCTGACCACCAGCCGGTCGGCGATCTCGGCGTTGCTCAGCCCCTCGCCGACCAGGGCCACCACCTCCCGCTCCCGGTCGGTGAGCGACCCGAGCCGGGGGTGGGGGCGCGGCACCCGGGCCGGGCGGGTGGCGAACTCCCGGACCACCCGGCGGGTCACCGACGGGGACAGCAGCGCCTCCCCCTCGGCGACCAGGCGGATCGCCCGCAGCAGGTCGACCGGGCGGGTGTCCTTGGTGAGGAAGCCGCTGGCGCCGTGCCGGAGCGCGTCGAAGACGTACTCGTCCAGCTCGAACGTGGTCAGCACGATCACCCGGGTGCCGGCCAGCGCCGGGTCGCCGACGATCCGGCGGGTGGCCTCGATGCCGTCGACGCCGGGCATCCGCACGTCCATCAGCACCACGTCGGGGCGTTCCCGGCGGGCCGCCTCCACGGCGGCGAGCCCGTCGGCGGCCTCCCCGACCACGGACAGGTCGTCCTCGCTGTCCACCAGGGCCCGCAGGCCGATCCGGACCAGGTCCTGGTCGTCGGCGAGCAGTACGCGGATCATGCGACCTCCCGGACCGGCAGGCTGGCGTGCACCCGGAAGCCACCGGACGGGGCCGGCCCGGCGCTGAACGTACCGCCCAGCGCGGTGACCCGCTCACGCATCCCGGCGAGGCCGAAGCCGCCGGACCGCTCGGACGGGGTGGTCCCGCCCCGGCCGGTGTCGGTGACCTCCACGGTGACCTCGTCCGAGGCGTACCCGACGCGGACCGCGGCGGTGGCCGGGCCGGCGTGCCGCAGGACGTTCGTCAGCGCCTCCTGCACCACCCGGTACGCGGCCAGGTCCACCGCCACCGGCAGCGGGCGCGGCGCTCCGGTCAACTCGACGGTGACCGGTACCCCGGCGCCGGCCAACCGTTCCCGCAGGTGCGGGAGCTGTTCCAGCCCTGGCACCGGCGCGCGCTCGTCGGCCGCCTCCTCGCGACGGACCACGGTGAGCGTGACCCGCAGCTCGTCCAGCGCCTCCTTGCTGGTCCGGCTGATCGCGGCGAGCGCCGCCTCGGCCTGTTCCGGCCTCCGGGCCAGCAGGTGCAGCGCGATCTCGGCCTGGAGGTGGATCGCGGCGAGCCCGTGGCCCACCACGTCGTGCACCTCGCGGGCCACCCGCAGCCGCTCCGCGTCGGCCAGCCGGCGGGCCTCGTCGCCCCGGGCGCGCGCGGCGGCCTCCCGGCTCAACCGCACGGTGACCCCGACCGCGAACGGCACCACCACCCAGGCGGCGGCCGGCATCAGACCCACCGGGCCGGGCGGGCGTACGCCGACGAAGACGTACCCCACCAACGCCGCCAGCGCGACCGCGCCGGCCACCGCCGCGGTCCGCACCGGCCGGTGCGCGGCCACCGTGTAGACCGCGACGAAGAACGACAGCAGGATCGGACCGTACGGCTGGCCGAGCATCAGGTACGCGGTGGCCGCCACGACGACCACCGCCAGGGTGGGCAGCGGCCAACGGCGGCGTACCGCCAGCACGAGCGCCGCCACCACCACCGGCGGGTAGGCGACGGGGTCGGCGTGCATGCCCTGGTTCAGACCGGCCGGCGCGGTGCCGGCGAGCCCGATCGCCAGCAGCGCGGCGCAGAGCAGGCCGTCGAGCAGCCACCGCCGCCGGTCACCGCGCCCACGATCCACGTCCCCTCCCCCGTCCCGCCTCAGCCGATGTCCCGCCGGCGCAGCAGCGCACCGCCGATCACCGCGAAACCGACCAGGTACGCGCCCACCACCACGGCGGCCTGCCCGCCGCCGACGGTGGCCGCCACGCCCGGAGTGTCCAAGGGGGCGCCCAGCGCCGCCGCCAGCGCCCCGGCGTTCGGGCCCGGCAACCCCTGCTGGGCGGTGGCGACCCAGTCGACCAGCGGAGCGGCGATCGCGGCGAGCAGGTTCTGCACCGCGAGCATCCACACCAGGCCCAGACCGACCGGCAACGCCACCGCGCGCAACGCGACCGCGAGCACGGCACCGAGCATGGCCCACATCGTGGCGATGAGCCACCCCGCGCCCACGCCGACCACCAGGTCACCGGCCGACGGCCAGCGCACCGGCTGGGCCTCGACGGACGCGATGAGCGCGGCGGCCACGGCACCGACCGCGAACACGGCGAGCACCACGGCCAGTGCGGCGAGCGCGAGGGCGAGCAGCTTGCCGGCGTACACCTCGGTGCGGGTCGGTCCCTGGGTGAGCACCGTCTTCCAGGTGTTCCAGCCGTACTCGCCGCCCACCGTGAGCACGCCGAGGATCAGCAGGATCGCGCCGAGGAAGATCGGCAGGCCGCCGATCGAGTTGCCGACCAGGTGGTCGGGGAGCATGGCGGGCAGCGCCCGGTCCGTGTTCGGGCCGTCCGCGTCACCGGCCACCCCGGCGTACGGGAAGAGATATGTGAAGATCAGCGACAGCGCCAGCGTGATGGCCAGCAGCAGCCAGACGGCGGGGCGTCGGACCAGTTTGACCAGCTCGGCGCGGAAACTACGCGACATCGGCCATACCTCTTTCCACCAGGTCGAAGAAGATCTGCTCCAGGTCCCGCTCCCGGGGCCGCAGCTCGCGCACGGCGAGCCCGGCGCCGACCAGTTCGGCGTTCAGCCACGCCGCCCGCTCCGGCTCGACCGCCAGTTCCAGCCCACCGTCGACGACGCGGACCCGGTCCGCGCCGACGAGTTCCCGGGCGCGGCTCGCCGCCTCGTCCAGCGGGTCGGCGAGCAGCCGCAACCCGGCCGCGCCGCGCAGCTCGTCGACGCTGCCCTCGGCCACCAGCACGCCCCGGGCGATCACGCCGACCCGGTCGCAGACCTGCTCGACCTCGCCGAGCAGGTGACTGGAGACCAGCACCGTCGACCCGGCCGAACCGAGCCGCCGGATCAGGGTCCGCATGTCCGCCATGCCGGCCGGGTCGAGTCCGTTGGTGGGCTCGTCCAGGATCAGCAGGCGCGGGTCCTTGAGCAGCGCGGCGGCCACCCCGAGGCGTTGCTTCATGCCCAACGAGTAGCCGGCGTACCGGTCGCCCGCCCGGTCGGCGAGGTCGACCAGGTCCAGCACCGCGTCGACCCGGTCCGCGCCGACGTCGGCGTAACGGGCCAGCACGCGCAGGTTGTCCCGGCCGGACAGGTACGGGTAGAACGCCGGCCCTTCGATCAGCGCGCCGACGCCGGTGAGCCGCCCGGCGCCGGGGGTGCGGCCGAGCAGCCGCACCGCCCCGGCGCTGGGCCGGATCAGGCCGAGCAGCATGCGCAGCGTGGTGGTTTTGCCGGCGCCGTTGGGGCCGAGGAAGCCGTACACCTCGCCGGCCCGCACGGTCAGGTCTAGATTCCGAACAGCGGTGAGGCCGCCGTACCGTTTGGTGAGCCCGTGGGTCCGCACTGGCAGGTTCATGCCGTCGAGCGTCCCGCCGCCGGCCGGCCGGCGCGTCGGCCCGGCGGCGGCTCCCGGCGTACGTCGACGGGCGTAGCGGGTGTCGAGCGAAGCGCGTTCCTCTACCGGAGACGTTAAGAAGGGGCCCTTCCTTACACGGCGGCCAGCACGGCGGCCTCGACGCGGGCCCGTTCCTCGTCCGGCGGCCAGCCGCCGACCAGATAGAACACGTCCACCACGTCGCCGCCCAGCGTGGAGATCCGGGCGGCCCGCACCTGGGCCCCGGCCTCGTCCAGCGCGCAGGCGACCCGGTAGAGCAGCCCGGCCGCGTCGGCGGCGCGCAGCTCCAGCAGCACCGCGTCGGTGGCCGCCTCCCGGTGCCAGACGACCCGGGGCGCCGCCCCCCGGCTCCGCGCCGCCAGGGCCCGGCCGCGTAGCCGTTGGGTGACCGAGACGTCGCCGGTGACCGCGCGGCGCAGGTCGGCGCTGAGCGCGATCGGGTCGGGGGCCAGCCCGTAGCGCGGCTGCACCCGGCACTCGACCAGCGCGCGGTCGTCGACCGTGGCGGCGTCCGCCGAGATCACCTCCAGCCGGTGCAGGGCCAGGCATCCGGCCACCGTGGCGAGCAGTCCCCGCCGGTCGGCCGCGGCCACCGACACCCGGTCCTCCCCCAGGTGTACGACCGGCAGCGGCCCCGCCAGCAGCGCCGGGTCGGGGGCCGGCGGGGCCGGCACCACCCCGGTGTCCAGGGTGGTCCGCACCCGGGCGACCAGCTCCGCGATCAGCCGGCCCTTCCAGCCGGACCAGGCGGCCGGGCCGGTGGCGGCGGCGTCCGCCCGCACCAGCGCGTGCAGCAGCTCCAGGGTGGTGGTGTCGCCGACCCGCTCGGCGACCCCGGCGACCGTCTTGGGGTCGGACAGGTCGCGACGGGTGGCCACGTCGGGCAGCAGCAGATGCAGCCGGACCAGGGTGCCGATCAGCGCCACCTCGGCCGGCGGCAGCCCGATCCGGCTGGCCACCGCCTCGGCCAGCGGCGCCCCGACCGTGGAGTGGTCCCCCGGCAGTCCCTTGCCGATGTCGTGCAGGAACGCGCCGAGCAGCAGCAGGTCGGGGCGCTCCACGTCGCGGGTGTGCCGGCTCGCCTCGTATGCGGCCTGCACCAGGTGCCGGTCCAGGGTGAACCGGTGCACCGGGTTGTGCTGGGGCAGGCTGCGCAGCCGGGTCCACTCGGGCAGCCAGCCGTCGACCAGCCCGTACCGATCGCAGGTCTCCCAGGTGGGCACCAGGCCGGGACCGGCGCCGAGCAGGGTGATCAGCGCGGCCCGGGCGGCCGGCGGCCAGGGCGCGGGCAGCGGCGGGCAGTATGCCGCCAGCCACTCGCAGGTGGCCCGGGCGATGGGCAGCCGGGTGGTGGCCGCCGCGGCGGCGACCCGCAACGACAGGCTCGGGTCGGGGCGGGCGCCGATCGCGGTGCGGGCCAGCACCAGTTCGCCGTCCTGTTCCACCACGTCGCGGGCGACCGGGCGGCGCAGCGGTCGGCCGGGCGCGGCCCGGTGCCGGCCGGACCGGAGCCGGTCGGCGGCCCGCCAGGCGTCGTCGAGCGCGTGGCTGACCGTCCGCGCGTCCCCCGCGACCAGCCGCAGCAGCGCGGCGCCCTCGTCGACGCCGAGGAGCTTCGCCACGCCGTCGCGTTCCTGGGCGACCAGGCGGTCGACCCGGCGGCCGACCTGGTGGTGCAGGGCGTCGCGGGTGTCCAGCAGCCGCCGGTGCGCGGCGTGCACGGCCGGGCGGAGCGCGTCGGTGACGCCGGCGGTGGCGATGGCGCGCAGGATGCCGACGTCGCGCAGCCCGCCGGCGGCCTCCTTCAGGTCGCCCTCCAGCAGGAACGCCAGCTCGCCGTGGGCCTCCCAGCGGGCCGTGGTGATCTCCCGCAGGCCGGGCAGGTGTCGGATCGCGGTGCGCCGCCAGTGGTCGGTGGCGGTGCGGGCGAGCTGGTCGGTCAGCGCCGGGTCGCCGGCCACGTGTCGGGCGTCGAGCAGGCCGAGGGCGACCTTGACGTCGTCCTGAGCCACCGACAGCGCCTCGGCGACCGTCCGCACCGAGTGGTCCAGCCGTAGCCCGGCGTCCCAGACCGGATACCAGAGCGAGGCGGCCAGCTCGTCGATGCCGGGCACCCCGGCGTGCAGCAGCACCAGGTCGAGGTCGCCGTAGGGGGCGCACTGGCGGCGGCCCAGCCCGCCCACCGCGACCAGCGCGACGCCGGGCCGCTCCGGGAAGATCCGGCGCAGCCAGGTGTCGAGCGCGTCGGCGCGGGCCGACCGGGCCGCCGCGCCGATGCCTGCGGGTACGCCGGCGACCTCGTTGACCACGGGCGGGCCGCCCCCGGTGGGGCCGGTCTCCGTGGTCAACGAGGTCACGTCGGTGGGTCCCGTCGTCAGAGGGCGTCGAGCCCGCGCTCGCCGGTACGCACCCGGACGACCTCCTCGACGCCGGTCACCCAGACCTTGCCGTCGCCGATCTTGCCGGTCCGGGCGGCGCCGACGATCGCGTCCACGATCTTGTCGACGTCCATCTCGTCGGTGAGCACCTCGACCCGGATTTTGGGCAGGAACTCGACCGTGTACTCGGCACCCCGGTAGACCTCGGTGTGCCCCTTCTGCCGGCCGTAGCCCTGGACCTCGCTGACGGTCAGCCCGGCCACGCCGAGGGCGTGCAGGGCTTCCTTCACCGCGTCCAGCTGGTACGGCTTGATGACCGCGGTCACCAGCTTCATGTCCAACCCCTCCATCCCAGGAACGTTAACCGGCGACCTTCTCGCTGACCGGCGCGGCGGACTCGTCCGCCTCGTCGGCGGGCTCCGGGGTCGGCTTGGTGCCGCCGATCCCGGCCATGGCGAACGCGCCGCCGCTGCTGCCCGTGGTGGGCGACAGGTCGTACGCGCTCTCCGCGTGCTCGGCGACGTCGATGCCGTCGACCTCGGCCTCGGCCGACACCCGGAAGCCGATCGTCTTCTCGATGGCGAAGGCGAGCAGCCAGGCGACCCCGGCCGACCAGACGGTGACGATCAGACCGGCCAGCGCCTGCCGGCCGAGCTGGGTCAGGCCGCCGCCGTAGAACAGGCCGTCGGAGGCGCCGACCACGTCGCTGATCGCGCCGTTGACGGAGTTGGTGGCGAAGAGGCCGAGCCAGAGCGACCCGATCCAGCCGCCGACGAAGTGCACGCCGACCACGTCGAGGGAGTCGTCGTAGCCGAGCTTGTACTTCAGGCTGATGGCGAGCGCGCAGACCGCACCGGCGACGAGACCCAGCAGGACCGCCGCCCAGGGGGCGACGAAGCCGCAGGCCGGGGTGATGGCGACCAGGCCGGCGACCGCGCCGGACGAGGCGCCGACCATGGTCGGGCGACCGTCCTTGATCCGCTCGACCAGCAGCCAGCCGAGCACCGCCGCGGCGGTGGCGAGCTGGGTGTTGAGGAACGCCAGGCCGGCCACCGAGTCGACGGTCAGCTCGGAGCCGGCGTTGAAGCCGAACCAGCCGAACCAGAGCAGACCGGCGCCGAGCGCGACCAGCGGGATGTTGTGCGGCTTCATGCCCTCGCGGGGCCAACCGATCCGCTTGCCGAGCACCAGGGCCACGCCGAGCGCCGCCGCACCGGCGTTGATGTGCACCGCGGTGCCGCCGGCGAAGTCCAGCGCGTGCAGCTTGGCGCCGATGATGCCGCCGCCCCACACCCAGTGCGCGACCGGGAAGTAGACCAGGGTGGCCCAGCCGAACGCGAAGAGCAGCCAACCGGCGAACTTGGCCCGGTCGGAGATCGCGCCGCTGATCAGCGCGACGGTGATCACCGCGAAGACCATCTGGAACGCCATGAACACGTAGAGCGGGACGCCGATGCCGCTGGGGTTCTCCGCCGTGGCGCCCCAGAGGTCGGTCTCGGCGAGGAACGTCTTGGTGCCGAGGTAGGCGCCGGGGTCACCCCAGAGCCCGTTGACGTCGCTGCCGAACGCGACGCTGAAACCGTAGAACCACCACAGAACAGAGATGAGCCCGATGGCAGAGAAGCTCATCATCATCATGTTGAGCACGCCCTTGGACCGGTTCAGACCGCCATAGAACAGCGCCAGCCCGGGGGTCATGAGCAGCACGAGAGCGGTCGAAACCAGCAGCCAAACGGTGTTGCCGCCGTCGATCGTCGGTGCTTCAGGCACGCTGGCCTCCTAAAGGTGAAGTTCCCTCCTTCGCGGCTTCCGGGGCAGCGTCGCCCGTACGCCGGTTGCGCGGAAGCTTTGTCGGCCGCTGTTTCCTTCACCGACACCGCTCGATTTCCGACACGTGACGGGTTGTTTCCGGCGTGTGACGAACGCCGATCTTGCTCAGCGCAGCGCGTACTCCAGGTGGTGCCGCTCGTAGTCGAGCAGGCGCAGGTCCCGCATCGGCCGGCGCAGGTGGCCCTTGTGCACGATCCGGACGAACGCCGGCTCACCTGCGGCGGCCATCCGCCGGATGCCCTCGACGTGGTCGACGATGCGCTTGCGGATGGTGCGGATGAGCCGGTGCCTGTCCCGGGGGATCAGCCCGTACGCGTCGGCGAAGAGACGCAGCCGGCGCGGCCGGTCGGGGCGCTTCCAGCCGAGCGTGATCGAGTCGCGGTCGGAGAAGATCGGCACCCAGGTCCACGCCGCGTACGCCACGTCGTAGATGCGGGCGCCGGGCGAGGCCAGGTCGAAGTCGATCAGCCCGAGCGTGCCGTCGGGTCGCCAGATGACGTTGTGCGGCGCGGCGTCGTGGTGGCAGATGACCTCGGTGTCCGGCGGAGGCGGCCCGAACGAGCGCCAGACCGCGCCGGGCGGCGGGGTGAAGCCGTACTGGGCGTCGTGGAACATCCGCAGCATGGTGGCCACGGTGACCAGGGCCTCGTCGGTGACCCAGTGCGGGGCGAGCGGGTATTCGCCGCACTCCCCCTCCAGGTACGACAGGACCTCCCGGTTGCGCTCGTCCATGCCGAGCGCGCGGGGCGCGCCGGTGAAGCCGACGTATTCCAGGTGGCGCAGCAACGCGTGCACCGAGGGGGTCCACGGGCCCGCGTTGCGCCGGACCGTGTCGCCCACGCGGACCACGGTGCTCACGTTCCCGCCGTGCAGCGGGATCTCCTGCGAAGTCACGTACGGTCTCCCGAGGCGTGGCGACGGGTGGCTGGGGTCGCGCCACCCCGCGTAGGCGCGATCGTCAGTCGTCACGGGAGAGGCTACGCGTCCCGGGCGAGCGGCTCGGTCCCGAGCAGCGCGTCGACGAACTGCGCCGGGTCGAACGGGGCCAGGTCGTCCTTGCCCTCGCCGAGGCCGACGAGCTTGACCGGGATGCCGAGCTTGCGTTGCACGGCGATCACGATGCCGCCCTTGGCGGTGCCGTCGAGCTTGGTCAGCACCACGCCCGTGACGTTCACCGCCTCGGTGAAGACCCGCGCCTGCTCCAGGCCGTTCTGGCCGGTGGTGGCGTCGAGGATCAGCAGCGTCTCGTCGATCGGGCCGTGCTTCTCCACCACCCGCTTGACCTTGCCCAGCTCGTCCATCAGGCCGACCTTGTTCTGCAGCCGGCCGGCGGTGTCGATGAGCACCGTGTCCACGCCGGTGTCGATGCCGCGCCTGACCGCGTCGAACGCGACGCTCGCCGGGTCGGCGGCCTCCGGGCCGCGGACCGTCTCGGCGCCGACCCGGCCGCCCCAGGTCTCCAGCTGGTCGGCGGCGGCGGCCCGGAACGTGTCGGCGGCGCCGAGCAGCACGCTGCGGCCGTCCGCCACCAGCACCCGGGCGATCTTGCCGCAGGTGGTGGTCTTGCCGGCGCCGTTCACGCCGACCACCAGCACCACCGCCGGGACGCCCTCCTTGGGCGCGGTGCGCAGCGAGCGGTCCAGGCCCGGGTCGAGCGCGTTGACCAGCTCGGCGGCGAGCAGCGCGCGCAACTCCTCCCCGGTACGCGTGCCGAGCACCCGGGTCCGCTCGCGCAGCCGGTCGACGATCTCGCGGGTGGCGTCGACGCCGACGTCGGCGGTGATCAGGCTGTCCTCGATCTCCTCCCAGGTGTCCTCGTCCAGCCGGTCGCGGCTGAGCAGGCCGAGCAGGCCCTTGCCGAAGGCGTTCTGCGAGCGGGACAGCCGGGAGCGCAGCCGGACCAGCCGGCCGGCGGTGGGTTCGGGCACCTCGACCGGGGGCGCCTGCACCGGCGGCGCCTCGACCACCACACCGGTGCTGAGCTCCGCCTCCGGGGCTTCGACCGGTGGGCCGGCCAGATCCTCCTCGGCGCGGGTGTCGACCTCCGTCTCGGGCAGCGGCGGCTGCGGGCGCCGGCGCAGCCGGGGCACCACGAGGCTCAGGCCGCCGATGATCAGCACGCCGAGCAGGGCGAGAGCGACGAGGAGGTATTCCTTCATGCCCGAAATCCTGTCAGATGCCGGCGACGGCGTCCCACTCACCGCCTCGGCACGCGAACAACCTGCGGGTACGCTCGCGGCTGGAAGGCGTACCGCAACCGCCGGCCGGGTAGGAACACCGAAACGATCTTGTCGGAGGTAATGTCGTGCCCGGTTCCCGCCTGCTCATCGGCCCCCTGTTGCGTCGGGTCGTCGACACGCGGGCGACGATCTGGGTGGAGACGAGCGCACCCGCGGTGGTCACCGTCCGCACGGGCGACGGCGCCACCGGCAGCGCCCCCACCTTCTCCGCGTACGACCACCACTACGCGATCGTCGTGGTGAGCGGGCTCACCCCGGACAGCGTCACCGCGTACGAGGTGCTGGTCGACGACGAGGTGGCCTGGCCGCTGCCCGGCGACGCGTTCCCGCCCAGCGTGATCCGCACCCGCGCGGCCGACGACGCCGACCAGCCGGTCAGTCTGCTCTTCGGCTCCTGCCGGGAGACCACCCAGCACTCCACCGCGCGCAAGCTGCCGCCGGACGCGCTGGACGCGTACGCCCGGCGGGTGATGGCCGCGCCCGACGAGGCCGCGCTGCCCGACCTGCTGGTGCTGCTCGGCGACCAGGTCTACGCCGACGAGACCTCGCCGACGGTGCGCAAGCTGCTCAAGCGGCGCCGGCGGCGGCCGAAGGACGCCCCGGCGACCCAGGTGGTCAGCTTCGACGAGTACACCAAGCTCTACCTGGAGTCGTGGCGCGACCCGGAGATCCGCTGGCTGCTCTCCACCGTGCCGAGCGTGATGATCTTCGACGACCACGAGGTGATCGACGACTGGAACACCTCGCAGTCCTGGCGCGCGGACATGCGCGAGGAGCCGTGGTGGGCCGAGCGGATCCGCAGCGGCCTCGCCTCCTACTGGGTCTACCAGCACCTGGGCAACCTGAGCCCGGACGAGATCGCCGCCGACCCGGTGTACGCGAAGGTGGTCGCCGCGGAGGACGCCACGAGCGTGCTGCACGAGTTCGGCGAGCGGGTCGACAAGGAGGCCGACCTGGCGCACGACACCGAGCGCTGGCGGGCCGTGCAGTACCAGTGGAGCTATGCGCTGGACCTGGGGCGGACCCGGCTGGTCATGCTGGACAACCGGTCCAGCCGGGTGCTCCAGCCGGGCAACCGGGCGATGCTGCCGCCGGGCGAGTGGTCGTGGTTCCTCGACCAGGCGCACGGCGTCTACGACCACCTGGTGGTGGGCAGCTCGCTGCCCTGGCTGCTGCCGCCGGGCATCCACCACGTGGAGACGTGGAACGAGCGTCTGGCCGACTCCGGCCGCCCCTGGGTGGCCCGGCTGGCCGAGCAGATGCGGCGGGCCTGGGACCTGGAGCACTGGGGCGCGTTCCGGCGCTCCTTCGAGGCGCTCGGCGAGCTGTTCGCCCGGCTGGGCAGCGGCACCGCGCCGCGCACCGGGGCGCGGGTGGGCGCCGGGCCGGCGTACGCCCGGCCGGCCTCGATCAGCGTGCTCTCCGGCGACGTGCACCACTCGTACGTGGCCCGGGCCCGGTTCGCCGACCGGTCGGTGAAGACGCCGGTGCACCAGCTCACCTGCTCGCCGATCCACAACCAGGTGCCGGCCGCGATGCGTCCGCTGATGACGCTCGGCTGGAACCCGGGGCCGTCCGGGGCGGCCCGGGCGCTGGCCCGCTCGGCCGGGGTACGCCGGCCGCTGGTGCGGTGGCGGAAGCTGGCCGGGCCCTACTTCGGCAACGCGGTGGCCACGCTCACCCACTCGGGCCGGTCGGCCGCCGTGGTGATCGAGGGCACCACCAGCGAGGGCGAGTTGCGCCCGGTGGCACGCCAACAGCTCAGCGACGGCGAGTGAGTACCCTCTGAGCGTGGACGAGACGCTGCGCGCCGTGGAACACGAGTTGACCGCGTTGCTGCGTCGGGGCCGGGCGCTGTCCTGGGAGATCGCCCGCGAGGTCCACCCGAACCTGGAGCCGAACGCCTACGGCCTGCTGCTCTGGCTGCGCCGCTCGGGCTCGATCCGGCTCACCGACCTGGCGGTGAAGCTGGGCATCGGCAAGGGCACGTTGAGCCGGCAGATCGGCGGCCTGGAGGCGTTGGGCCTGGTCCGCCGCGACCCGGACCCGACCGATCGGCGGGCCGCCCAGCTCAGCCTCACCGAGGAGGGCACCCGGCGGTTCGACGCGGCCCGGGCGGCCCGACTCGGGCAGATCCGGCGTTCGCTGGAGAACTGGCCGAAAGAGGATGTGGCGGACTTCGCCCGGTTGATGCACCGGTTCAACGAGACGTTCTGACCCACCCGGCCGGGGAATAGGAGTTCTGCCACTCGCGGTTGTTGCTTGAGGCAACCAAGCCATACGGTTGCCCGAGGCAACCCCCGTTCCCCTCTCCTTCCCCGGAGGCACTCCACGATGACGCAGGCGACAGCGCCCCGCCCGGCGACCGCCGTCGACATGTCCCACCGGCAGATCCTGGAGGCCCTCTCCGGCCTGCTGCTGGGCATGTTCGTCGCGATCCTCTCCTCCACGGTCGTCTCGAACGCGCTGCCGCGGATCATCACCGACCTGCACGGCAGTCAGTCCGCGTACACCTGGGTGGTCACCTCCACCTTGCTGGCCACCACCGCCACCACCCCGATCTGGGGCAAGCTCGCGGACCTGACCAGCAAGAAGGTCCTGGTCCAGCTCGCCCTGACGGTCTTCGTGCTCGGCTCGGTGCTCGCCGGGCAGGCCCAGACCACCGGCGAGCTGATCGCCTGCCGCGTGGTGCAGGGCGTCGGCGCCGGCGGCCTCACCGCGCTGGCCCAGGTGATCATGGCGACGATGATCGCCCCGCGGGAGCGCGGCAGGTACAGCGGCTACCTCGGCGCGGTCATGGCCGTCGGCACCATCGGCGGCCCGCTGATCGGCGGCGTGATCGTCGACACCGACTGGCTCGGCTGGCGCTGGTGTTTCTACGTCGGCGTGCCCTTCGCCGTGCTCGCGCTGGTCGTGCTCCAGAAGACGCTGCACCTGCCGGTGGTCAAGCGCAAGGTCACCATCGACTGGTGGGGCGCCACCCTGATCACCGCCGCCGTCTCGCTCCTGCTCGTCTGGATCACCCTCGCCGGCGACCGGTACGACTGGATCTCCTGGCAGAGCGCGGTCCTGGTGGCCGGAGCGGTGCTGCTCGGGGCGCTCGCCGTCCGGGTCGAGCAGCGCGCCGCCGAGCCGATGATCCCGCCCCGGCTGTTCCGCAACCGCACCATCACCCTCGCCGTGGTCGCCAGCGTCGCGGTCGGCGTGGGCATGTTCGGCGCCTCGGTCTTCCTCGGCCAGTACTTCCAGATCGCCCGCGGCGAGAGCCCGACCATGTCCGGCCTGATGACGCTGCCGATGATCGGCGGTCTGCTGGTCGCCTCGACCGTGGTCGGCCGGATCATCACCAGCACCGGCCGCTGGAAGCGCTGGCTGGTGACCGGCTCGGTGCTGCTCACCGCCGGCTTCGCGCTGATGGGCAGCATGCGCGTGGACACGCCGTACTGGCGGCTCGCGATCTTCATGGCACTGATCGGGCTGGGGCTCGGCATGACCATGCAGAACCTGGTGCTGGCCGTGCAGAACACGGTCGGCGCGCACGAACTCGGCGCGGCCAGCTCGGTGGTGGCCTTCTTCCGCAGCCTCGGCGGCGCGGTCGGCGTGAGCGCGCTCGGCGCGGTGCTCGGCCACCGGGTCAAGGACTACCTCGCCGACGGCCTGAGCCGGCTGGGCGTGCCGGCCTCCGGCTCGGGCAGCGGCGGCGCGCTGCCGGACGTGCACACCCTGCCCGCCCCGATCCGCGCCGTGGTCGAGTCCGCGTACGGGCACGGCGCCGGCGACATCTTCCTGGCCGCCGCCCCGTTCGGGCTGCTCGCCCTGATCGCCGTGGTGCTGATCCGGGAGGTGCCGCTGCGCCGCAGCAACGGCGACCCGATCGCGACCGACGTCGACCGGGAGTCGACGGTCGCCGCCGGCGGCGCCGCCGCGGTGGTCCGCACCGGAGGACGGGACTGACGATGGACGCACCGGAGCGTGAGCGGTACGGGCCGCAGGCCCGTCCGCTGCCCTTCGAGCGGGGCACCGACGGACCCCGGGTGGTGCTCGTCGGCGTGGACGGCAGCCGCACCTCGCTGCGAGCCGCCTCCTACGCCGCCGGGCTGGCCCGCCGGCAGGGCGCCGGACTGGTGGTGGTGTTCGTCAGCTCGCCCGCGCCGTACAGCGGGATCATGTCCGGCGTGGTGGCCGGCGCGGTCCAGCAGACCCACGACGAACTGGCCGACGAGCTGCGGGCCGAGTGCCGGCGCGGGGCCGAGGAGCTGGACCTGCCGGTGACGTTCCTGAGCCGGCGCGGCGACGCGTACACCGAGCTGTGCCGGGCGGCCGACGAGCACCGCGCCGACCTGGTCGTGGTCGGCTCCTCCGAACAGGCCGGCCACCGGTTGGTCGGCTCGGTCGCCACCCGGCTGGTGCGCGCCGGACGGTGGCCGGTCGTCGTCGTGCCCTGAGGGGTAAGGAAGGGCCCCTTTTTAACGCCTCGCGTTGTACCGGGGCCCCCTCTTACCATCGCCGGGATGACTACCTGGACCGCAACTGAGATCGACCGCCGCCACGAGCCCTACGTCGCCGACGAGCGCGCCATGCTGCAAGGCTGGCTGGACCTGCACCGCGACACCCTGCGGCACAAGTGCGCCGGGCTGACCGCCGAGCAGCTGCGCACCCGCAGCGTCGAGCCCTCCGGGCTGACCCTGCTCGGCCTGGTGCGGCACATGGCCGACGTGGAGCGCTGGTGGTTCCGCGTCCGCGCCGCCGGCCTGGAGCTGCCCGACATGTACGACTACGACAAGGACCCGGACGCCGACCTCAACGACATCGCCGACGCCGACCCGGCCGAGGCGCTCGCCACCCTGGAAGCCGAGATCGACGCGGCCGACCGGGCGGTGGCCGACCTGCCGCTGGAGCACACGTTCCGGCGCGCCCGGCGCGACGGCGGCAGCGACGAGATGAACCTCCGCTGGGTCTACGTGCACATGATCGAGGAGTACGCCCGGCACAACGGCCACGCCGACCTGATCCGCGAGCGCATCGACGGCGTCACCGGGGCCTGACCTCGGCCGGGGCGCCCGCCCGCAGCACCTGCTCGCCCAGCGGGGTGAGGCAGTGCCGCACCGCCGCGCCGTCCCGCCGCGTGGTGATCAGCCCGGCGGCCCGCAGGGTCGCCGCGTGCTCGCTGGCCGTGGCGGCGGAGACGCCGACGCGACGGGCGAGCTGGGAGGTGCCCGGTGCGTCGGCGGTCGCCGCCAACACGGCCGCCCGGGTGCGCCCGAGCAGGTCCGCCAGCGGCGCCCCGGGCCCCAGCTCACGCCGCCCCGGCCGGATCGGATACACCAGCACCAGCGGGCCGCCCGGGTCCGCCAGCAGGTAGGGCTGCGGGGCGAGGTGGCAGGGCAGCAGGGTCAGGCCCCGGCCGCCCGCGGCCACCTCGACGTCGTCGGCGACCGCGCACCGGTAGGACAGCGCGTACTCCTCCCCCGTCTCGGCCCAGGCCAGGTACGGGCTGAGGTCGCGCAGCACGCGATCGAGGCCGCCGGCCGCCAGCGCATGGCCGCGTACCGCCCGGTCGGCGCGTACCGCCGCCTCGATCTCCGACCAGTAGGGCGCGAGCGCCACGCCGTGGAAGGCGCGCATCGCGGCCCGCAGCCCGGCCCGGGCGGCGGGCTCCCCGGCGGCCAGCGGCGCCACCCGGGCGGGCAGCGCGCCGGACGCCACCAGTGGGCCCAGCTCGGCCGCGAGCGCCTCGTCCGGAGTGTCCGCGACCCGGTCCAGCAGGGCGTCGAGGCCGCCGTCGAACACCGGCGGGGTCACGAAGTCCGGCACCAGGTAGGGCGTCCGGCACAGGTCCAGGTAGGGCCGCATCTCGGGGCGCAACGCCGCCCGGGTCCGCGACCGCCAGCCGGCGAGGTGCTCCGGCACGTCCGCCAGGACCAGCCGCTGGGCGGCCATCGCCAACTCGACCAGCACCGCCGGATCGGACCGCAGGACCGTGCGGCTCAGGTCGGTGGCGTTGAGCCGTACGGTGGTCACCGGCGCACGGTAGCCACCTTTCGGCCCGTACCGAAAGGGGCTACCGGGCGGGCCGGCGCCGCCGGACGCTGCGTCGCGTGAAGACACTCCTCGCGGCGGCCACCGCGGTCCTGACGGCGGTGACCGTCGGCGCACCCCGGCCCGCCCCCACCAGCGTCCGTCCCGACACCTACGTCGTCTCCCGCGCGCCGGGCGTGCTGCCCGAAGGGCTCGCGGTCACCCCCTCCGGCACGATGTACGTCACGAGTTCGGCCACCGGCGCGGTCTACCGGGGCGACACCCGCCGGGCCGGGCTGCGCCCGTTCCTCGCCCCCGGCGCCGACGGCCGGACCAGCGCCGCCGGGGTCCGGGTGGACCACCGGGGGCGCGTCCTCGTCGCCGGTTGGACCACCGCCACCCTTTTCGTGTACGCGCCGGACGGCGCCCTGCTGGCCCGCCGCGCCGCCGCACCCGGCGCGGCCCTCAACGACCTGGCGGTCACCGGCGACGCCGTCTACGTCACGGACTCCGCGACCGGCACCCTGTGGCGCGCCGCCCTCGACGGCGGGCGCGTCGGCGCCCTGGTCCCCTGGGTGGGCCCCGACGACTTCCCGGCCGCCCCGGTCTTCCTCAACGGTGTCGTGGCCGACCCGTCGGGCCGGGTCGCCCTGGTCGCGGAACAGGGCGGCGAGCGTCTGTTCCGGGTCGACCTGGCCGACCGGTCGGTGACCGAGGTCGAGGTGAGCGGCGGCCGGATGGGCGCGGACGGCCTGCTGCTGGAGGGGAACCGGCTCTACGGGGTGGTCAACGAACCGGACGGCGTCGGCGGCACCCGGTTCCTGGTGAACCTGGCCCGGCTCGACGCCGGGCTGCGGACCGCCCGGGTGGTCGACCGGTCCCGTCCGGTCGGCATCCAGCGGTCGCCGACCTCGGTGGCGCGCGACGCCGGGCGGCTGCTCTGGGTGCACAGCCAACTCTTCGCGGCGGTGCCCACCCCGCCGTTCACGGTCACCGAGGTGCCGGGCCTGCGGTGAGCGGAGCACGAGCCGGGCGGGACACGGGGCCCGTCCGGCTCAGTACGCCAGCGCCGAGCGCAGGTAACGCAGGTCGGCCGGCCCGCTCCACCGATGCGCGGACAGGCCGGCCACCCGGGCGCCCGCCACCGCGCGGTCCTGGTCGTCGACGAAGAGCACCCGGGCCGGCGGGGTGTCCAGCGCCGCGCAGGCGGCCTGGAAGTATTCCTTCGCCGGCTTGTGCACGCCGACGACCGAGGAGTTGACCACCACGTCCAGTTCGTCGGTCAGGTCCAGCGCGGCCAGGTCGGCGTCGAGCAGGTCGGTGGCGTTGGTGCCCAGCCCGACCCGGATGCCGGCCGCCCGCACCTCGCGGACGAACGCCAGCACCTCCGGGTCGACCTCGCCGCGGTAGCTCTGCCACTGCTCCACGGCCGCCCGGGCCCGCTCGGGGTCACCGATCGTCGGGATCAGCGCGTCGGCGACGCTCGCCATCCACCGCGCGTGGCTGACCTGGCCGGTGAGCACCGGTTGGAGCAGCCCCCACGACATCGCGATCTCACCGAGGACGCCCTCGGGCAGCCCGTACTCCCGCTCGACCCCGGCGGCGACCGCCGGGTCCCAGCGGCGCAGCACGCCGTCGAAGTCCACCAGGAGCGCCGTGGCGCGTTCCCGACTCACTCGTCTGTCACCTGTTCCTCGTCGTCGGCCCGGTTGAGCCGCTGGCTGATCACCTGGGTCACGCCGCTGCGCATGGTCACGCCGTACAGCGCGTCGGCGATCTCCATGGTCCGCTTCTGGTGGGTGATCACGATCAGCTGGCTCTTCTCCCGCAACTGTGCCAGCAACGTGATCAGGCGGCCCAGGTTCACGTCGTCGAGCGCCGCCTCGACCTCGTCCATGATGTAGAACGGGCTGGGCCGGGCGCGGAAGATCGCCACCAGCATGGCCACCGCGGTCAGCGAGCGCTCGCCGCCGGAGAGCAGCGACAGCCGCTTGATCTTCTTGCCCGGCGGCCGGGCCTCCACCTCGACACCGGTGGTGAGCAGGTCCTCCGGGTCGGTGAGCACCAGCCGGCCCTCGCCGCCGGGGAAGAGCACGGTGAAGACCTGCTCGAACTCCCGCGCGGTGTCGGCGAACGCGCTGGCGAAGACCTCCAGGATCCGGTCGTCCACGTCCTTGACCACGGTGAGCAGGTCGCGCCGGGTGGCCTTGAGGTCCTCCAGCTGCTCGGAGAGGAACTTGAAGCGCTCCTCCAGCGCGGCGAACTCCTCCAGCGCGAGCGGGTTCACCTTGCCCAGCAGGGTCAGCTCCCGCTCGGCCTTGGCGGCCCGCTTCTCCTGCACCGGCCGCTCGTAGCGGACCGGTTCCGGCACCGGCCGGCCGTCCTTCTCGGCCAGCGCGACGTCCGCGTCGGTGGGCGGGACGAGCTGGTCCGGGCCGTACTCGGCGACCAGGGTGGACACGTCCAGACCGAAGTCCTCGGCGGCCTTCGCCTCCAGCTGCTCGATCCGCATCCGCTGCTCGGCGCGGGCCACCTCGTCCCGGTGCACCTGGCTGGTGAGCCGCTCCAGTTCGGCGGCGAGGCGCTTGGCCGCGCCGCGTACCTCGGACAGCTCGGCCTCGCGCGCGGCGCGCTCGCGGGCGACGGCGTCGCGGTGCTCCTCGGCCCGCGCGATGGAGACCGCGAGGCGGGTGAGCGCCTCCCGGGCGCCGCCGACCACGGCCCGGGCGATCTCCGCACCCCGGGTGCGGGCCGCGCGCCGGGCCGCCGCGCGCTCCCGCGCGGCCCGCTCGGCGGTGGCCTGCCGGGCCAGCGAGTCGGCCCGGCCGGCGATCGACGCCACCCGTTCCTCGGCGGTACGGACGGCGAGCCGTACCTCCATCTCGTTCTGCCGGGCCGGCGGCACCATGGCGGCGAGCTGGTCGCGTTCCTCGGTGGACGGTTCGGCGTCGATCGGGGTGGCCTCGGCCAGCCGCAGCCGTTCCTCCAGCTCGGCGAGCGCGGCGAGGTCCCGTTCCCGGGCCGCCTCGGCGCGGGCCCGGGACTCGCCGAGCCGGTCGGTCTCCGCCTTGGCGGAGCGGGCGGCGGCGCCCAGTTCGGCGAGGCGGCGCGCGGCGGCGTTGCGGTGGCTCTCGGCCTCCCGCTTGGCGGCGGCGGCGTGCTGCACGGCCTCCTTGGCGGCGGCCACCTCGGCCCGCGCCTCGGCCAGCTGCTCGCGCAGCTCGGCGGCGGCGCGTTCGGCGGTGGCCCGGTTGGTCCGGGCCTCCTCGACCGCGGCCTGCACCTCGATGAAGCTGGGCGCCTTGGCCGACCCGCCGGCCGCCGCGTACGCCCCGACGACGTCGCCGTCCGGGGTGACCGCGCGCAGCTCCGGGTTCACCGCGACCAGCTCGGCCGCGGCGGCGAGGTCGTCGACGAGCGCCACGTCGCGCAGCGCCCGGTGCACGGCGGGCCGGATCCCGGCGGCGCACTCCACCAGGTCGGGCGCCCACCGGGCGCCCTCGGGCAGCTTCGGGCGCAGCGCGTCGGCGGAGCCGTCCATGCCCGGACCGGCGGGGCTGCCGACCAGCAGTCCGGCCCGTCCGGCGTCGGAGATCTTGAGCAGCCGCATCGCCTCGACGGCCTCGTCCACGCCGCTGACCGCCACCGCGTCGGCCAGCCCGCCCAGCGCGGCGGCGAGGGCCGCCTCGTCGCCGGGGGCGACGGTGAGCAGCCCGGCGAGGCTGCCGAGCAGGCCGGGCACCTGGTCGGCGCGGGCCAGCAGCGCGCCGGCGCCGTCCTTGCGGCGCAGGCCGAGCGAGAGCGCCTCCTCGCGGGCCTTCCAGGTGGCCGCGTCCTTCTCCGCCGCGCGTTCGCCGTCGGCGAGGCTGCGCACGGCGGCCTGGGCCTGCTCGTGCACCGCCACCGCCTCGGCGTGCCGGGCGTCCAGGTCGGCGTTGTCCCGGTCGGCCTCGGTGGACTGCTCGGCGACCGCGTCCAGGTCGGCCTGCGCCTTCTCGGCGCGGCCCAGCGCGTCGGTGTGCGCGGCGGCGAGCCGCTCGATCTCCTCGCCGGCGCTGGTGGTCCGCGCCCGGGCGGAGTTGACCTGACCGGTCAGCCGGGCCAGCCCCTCGCGCCGGTCGGCGATGGCCTTGGCGGCGGTGACCAGCTCCCGCTCGGCGGCGGCGAGCTGCCGTTCCAGCTCCTGCCGGTGCTCGACCGCCTCGGCCAGGCGGACCTGGTCGTCGGTGAGCGCGGCGCGCAGCTCCTCCTCCTGCTCGCGGACCCGCCGCGACTCCGCCTCCAACTGTTCGGGGTCGCGGCCGGGGCGCTCGTCGTCACCGCTGGCGCTGAGGTGGCGCAGCCGCTCCCGGGCGAGCTGCTCGATGGAGCGGAACCGTTCCTGCAGGGCGGAGAGGCGGTACCAGGTGTCCTGGGCCGCCGCGAGCAGCGGGGCGTCCTCGGCCAGGGCCGCCTCCAACTCACCGAGCCGGCCCTGCACCTCGCCGTGCTCGGCCTCGATCTGCTCCCGCCGCTCCCGCAGCGCGGTCTCGTCGGCGATCTCCCGGTCCAGGGTGGTTCGCAGCGTGTGCAGGTCGTCGGCGAGCAGCCGGAGCCGGGCGTCGCGCAGGTTGGCCTGGATGGCGGCGGCGCGCCGGGCCACCTCGGCCTGCCGACCCAGTGGCTTGAGCTGACGGCGCAGCTCGGCGGTGAGGTCGGTGAGGCGGTTGAGATTGGTCTGCATCGCGTCGAGCTTCCGCAGCGCCTTCTCCTTGCGCTTGCGGTGCTTGAGGACGCCGGCCGCCTCCTCGATGAAGGACCGGCGGTCCTCCGGCTTGGCGTGCAGCATGCCGTCGAGCCGGCCCTGCCCGACGATGATGTGCATCTCCCGGCCGATGCCGGAGTCGGAGAGCAGCTCCTGGATGTCGAGCAGGCGGCAGGAGTCGCCGTTGATCTCGTACTCGCTCTCGCCGGATCGGAACATCCGGCGGGTGATGGAGACCTCGGTGTACTCGATCGGCAGCGCGCCGTCGGTGTTGTCGATGGTGAGGGTGACCTCGGCCCGGCCCAGCGGCGCCCGCCCGGCGGTGCCGGCGAAGATGACGTCCTCCATCTTGCCGCCGCGCAGCGCCTTCGCGCCCTGCTCGCCGAGCACCCAGGCGATCGCGTCGACGACGTTGGACTTGCCGGAGCCGTTCGGGCCCACCACACAGGTGATCCCGGGCTCCAGCTTCAACGTCGTGGCGGAGGCGAAGGACTTGAAGCCCTTCACCGTCAGGCTCTTGAGATGCACCTTCTCGATCCTCGTCCGGTGGCCGCCGTACCGTCGCCGGCTGCGCGGACCTGGTGAACCCGCAGACTAACCCGCCGCCGGGACGCGGCCGGCACGCGACCCACCCGGCGGCCGGGGTGTCCGCTTTCCGGCCCGCGGGCACGATGCGGCGGAAACGGCAAGATCATATGCCCGGACGCAATTCCGGGCCGGATCCGCAAGATCGATAATTGCGGGCGAACAGCAAAAGGGGTACGCACATGGCTGCGCGCCGGCACAGGTGTGTCGGCGCGCTTTTCGGTGTGGTGCGATTCAGTTTTCCGACAACTGGAGATCAGGTCAGTGCGGGCTCGGCCAGCCGGAGGAGGTCGTCCGCCTCCGCCGCTGCCGCCGCAAGCCGATCGTTCTCGGCGCGCAGACGCGTGATCTCGAACTCCAGTGCCTGAACCCTGGCACGCAGTCGGGTGACCTCGTCGAGCAGACGCCGGTCGGGCGCTGCACCTACGTGGCCGTAGAGGGCCTTCGCCATGCTGACTCCTTGATATGCGCTGCCGGAAAGGCCGGCCAACGCGCGCCCATGATGTTCGCGGCTGCCATTCCCGGTGTATCGGGGCATGGCTGGGCGCGACTGGCGACACCTATATATTGAGCCGAACCCCCCTCCTTCGTCAAGTTGACGCAGGCCGTAGATCATCTCCACGTCGGCCGGTCCACTCGCCGGGGGGCTGCCAGAAGGCGCGGACACGCTCTGTCCGGACGCCTTTACTGTACGCCCGGGAATGTGTGAACGGCTCACCCTTGCCGTCGGGTTCGCCTTAACTCTTTCTTAGCCACGTTGCCGCAGCTCGCACTGCCCCCGTAGCGTCACCCCGGCCCGCAACCCGACCCGTGGAGGGGACAGGCGTGTATCGCTGGACCGACCCGACCGAACCGGAGGACGCCTCCCGGCGTCCCGAGCCGCCGACCGACGAGGGTCCGGCGTGGCTCTCCGACCGGCCCGAGCCGCGGTCGTCGTACCTCTTCGGGGACGAGCCGGGGCAGCCGCCCGCCAGCCACCTGCCACCCACCCTCGACGCCGGCCGCTACGGCGACGCCGGCCACGGCCCGACCGGCTTCCCCGGCGACGCCGACCCCACCACCGTGCGACCCGGCTACGGCCCCGCCGTGCAGCCGGGGTACGCCGACCAGGCCCAGCCCGGGTACGGCCCCGCCACCCAGCCCGGCTACGGCACCGCCGCCCATGCCGGATACGGCCCCGCGGCCCAGCCCGGGTACGGCCCCGCCGCGCAGCCCGGTTACGGCACGGAGGCCCACCCGGGCACGCCGTTCGAGCCGACCGGCCAGTACGCCGCACCCCGCGACCGGTGGAACGGTGAGGAGCAGCCGGCCGGCGCCTGGGAGCAGCCCACCGCCGCCTGGCAGCCGGTCACCGACACCCCCGCCGACGACAACGGCCGGCACCGCCCGAGGCGGCGGCTGAGCCGTCCGTTCGTGATCGGTGGGGCCGCCGCCGCGGCGACCCTCGTGGTGAGCCTGGGCGTGGGCGCGGTCCTGCTGCCCGGCGGCGACGGGCCGGCCGAGCGGACCTCCGCGGACGCGCCGGTGGCCGCGGCCCCCTCGCTGACCGAGGAGACCGAGGGCGCGCCCTCGGCTGACGCGCTCGTGCCCTCGGCCAGCCCTTCGGCCTCGCCGACCACGGTCAAGCCGAGTCCGACGAAGAAGGTCACGCCGAAGCCGAACCGGTCCACCGCCCCGTCGCGGCAGCTGGAGCGCAGCAGCACGCCGAGCGGCACCACCGCCCGCACCACTTCCTCGGGCAACCTCAGTGCCGAGCTCCAGCAGGTCGTCACCCTGGTCAACCAGGAGCGGGCCAAGGCCGGCTGCAAGGCGCTGAGCGTCGACTCCAAGCTGACGCTCGCCGCCCAGCGGCACAGCCAGGACCAGGCCGACCACAAGAAGATGTCGCACGACGGCAGCGACGGCAGCGACGTGGGCGCCCGCCTCGACCGGGCCGGCTACGCCTGGCGGGCGTACGGCGAGAACGTGGCCTGGAACCAGCAGAGCCCGGCCGCGGTGATGGACGCCTGGATGAACTCCCCGGGCCACCGGGCGAACATCCTGAACTGCTCGTTCACCGAGATCGGGGTGGGCGTGGCGCGCAGCAACGGACCGTACTGGACGCAGGACTTCGGCACCCCGCGCTGAGCGGTCGCGTCGTGACCGGGTCGGCGCTCGTTGACCGGTCGGGGGCGGCGTCGGGCCGCCCGCGTCCGGGGAGCTGTCGATGCGGATCCGGCCGGTGTGTGCCGTGCCGCGCTCCCGGCCGGCCCGCGTCCGCCGACGTGGACCGCGCCGGGGCGTGGCGCTGGCGCTGACCGCGCTGCTCCTCGCCCCGCTCCCGGCGTGCCGCGAGCCGATCACCGTCCCGCCCGGCGCCCCCACCCCCTGGCCGGCGGCGCTGGCTGACCGGTGGCGGTGGCAGTGGCAGCTGACCGCGCCGGTGGACGTGACCGTCGACGCCGACGTCTTCCTCCTCGATCCGGTCGCCACCACCTCGACCGAGACCGCCGCCCTGCGGGCCAAGGGTCGCCGGCTCGTCTGCCAGGTCCGCGTCGGCACGTACGCGACCGGCGACCCGGACGCCACCCGCTTCCCCGCCGCCGTGCGCGGCGCGGCGGTGCCGGGGCGGGCCGGGAGCCGGTTCCTGGACGTCCGGCGGTGGGACTCGCTCGCGCCGGTGCTGGCCGACCGGTTCCGCCTCTGCCGGGGCAAGGGCTTCGGCGCGGTGGCGCTGGCCGACGCGGACGGCTACCGGCACCGCAGCGGCTTCCCCCTCGGCTTCGACGACCAGTTGCTGTTCAACCGCCGCCTGGCCGGGCTGGCCCGGCAGCTCGACCTCTCCCCCGGCCTGGTCGACGATCTGGCACAGGTGGCCGCGCTGGCCCCCGACTTCGACTTCGCGGTCAACCAGGAGTGCGTACGCCGGCGCGAGTGCGCGAAGCTGCTGCCGTTCGCCGACGCGCACAAGCCGGTGTTCCACGTCGAGTACACCGGCGACCCGGTCGACTTCTGCGTGACCACGGTCGGCTACGGCTTCGCGTCCATCCGCAAGGACCGGCGGCTGGACGTCTGGCGGGAGCCCTGCCCGCTGCCGTGACACGACGCCGCCCCCGCCGGGGTGGGCGGGGGCGGCGTCTACCGTGAGGGGGTCAGCCGGCGGTCGCGCCGGTGGCCGGAGTGGGCGTGCCCGCGCCACGCTGCGACGGCAGATCGGGGTGCTCGGCGCTGAGTGGGGTGGCCAGCTCCTCCAGGGACCTGCCCTCGGCCTTGACGCCGAGGCCCAGCTCCACCAGACCACCGATGATCATGATGGTGGCGCCGATGACGAAGGCCAGCACGGTGTCGCCGACCTGGCCACTGCCGACCAGCTTGGCGAAGAGCAGCGGGCCGGTGATGCCGCCGGCGGCGGTGCCGATCGCGTAGAAGAACGCGATCGCCATGGCCCGGGTCTCCATCGGGAAGATCTCGCTGACCGTCAGGTAGGCGGCGCTGGCGCCGGCCGAGGCGAAGAAGAGCACCACGCACCAGCAGGCGGTCATGGTCACCGCGGTGAGTACACCGGAGTGGAACAGCCAGGCGGTGCCGAGCAGCAGCACGCCCGAGCCGATGTACGAGCCGGCGATCATCGGCACCCGACCGACGGTGTCGAAGAGCCGGCCCAGCAGCAGCGGCCCGAGCAGGTTGCCGACCGCGATCACCGCGAAGTAGTAGCCGCTGTTGCCCGGCGGGACGTCGAAGAAGGTCTGCAGGATCTGGGCGAAGCCGAACGTGATCGCGTTGTAGAGGAACGCCTGGCCGATGAAGAGCGAGAAGCCCAGCGTGGCCCGCTTCGGATAGCGACGGAACAGCGTCTTGGCGATCTCCAGGAAGTTCGTGCTCTTGCGCTGCCGGATCTCGATGTAGTTGTCGGCCTCGGCGAGGTCCTTGCCGGTCTCCCGCTTCACCTCGGCCTCGACCGAGTCGACGAGGTGGTTCGCCTCGTCCGCCCGGCCGTGGATGAACAACCAGCGTGGACTCTCCGGCACGTGCCGGCGGACCAGCAGGATCACCACGCCGAGCACCGCGCCCAGGCCGAACGCCACCCGCCAGCCGAGGTTGGTCGGCAGGCCGTTGAGCAGCGGTACGGTCAGCAGCGCGCCGAGCGCGGCGCCGAGCCAGAACGTGCCGTTGATGATGATGTCGATCCGGCCGCGGTGGCGGGCCGGGATCAGCTCGTCGATCGCCGAGTTGATGGCGGCGTACTCACCGCCGATGCCCATGCCGGTGAGGAACCGGAACAGGAAGAACCACCAGGTGTCGAACGAGAGCGCGGTCAGCGCGGTGGCGACCAGGTAGAGCCCGAGGGTCAGCAGGAACAGCTTCTTGCGGCCGAACCGGTCGGTGAGCCACCCGAAGAACAGCGCACCGGTGCAGGCGCCGGCCACGTAGAGGGCGGCGGCGAGGCCGGTGACCTGGCTCTGGGTGATGCTCAGGCCGCTGCCGGGCTCGGCCAGCTTGCCGGAGAGGTTGCCGACGATGGTCACCTCGAGGCCGTCGAGGATCCACACCGTGCCCAGACCGATCACGATCATCCAGTGCCAGCGGGACCACGGCAGCCGGTCGAGGCGGGCCGGGACGTTGGTCCGGACGGTGCCGGTCGACACGTCGGTGCTCATGACGCGCTCCGGGGGGAGGAGGAAGCCGGGGCGCGACGACGGGCCGCCGGCGTGAGCTGTTCGTCCATGGCGGCCCACATGCCCCGCTGCCCGCGGCGTTAATCCTGTCCGCTCCCGCCCTCGGTCGCGACTCCCGCAGCCGGTCCCGGCCGTCCGACCGCCGACGGGATCACGAGGCGGCCGACACTTCCCGCGACCTCCCGGCGGCCGTCCCGGCCGACCGCCGCCCAGCGCCGTGACCTCCCGGCCGTCCTCCCGGCGACGGACGGCCGGCACGGTCACGAGACGGCTCTACGCGACTCCCCGGCAGCCGTCCCGGCTCACGGACGCCCGGCAAGATCACGAGGCGGCCAACACTCTCCGCAGCTCCCCGGCAGTCGTCCCGGCCGACCGCCGCCGAAATCATGAGGCCGCCGGCACTCACCGCGGCCTCCTGACAAGAGACAAGAAGAGAGAGTGATATACCTCAGAGTCATAATTATGACTCTGAGGTATATCACCCAAAACCGATGTCCCTTCGCGGCTGGCACCGGAGAAGCGGAGATCGGGTCGGCGAACGACCGGAGCCGACCAGGACCAAGGCCGAATCAAGGCCAGGACCGCCAGCCGCCAGCCGCCAGCCGCCAGCCAAGGGCCAGGGGCCAGGGGCCAGGGGCAGGGCCGAAGACTGAGGGCTTGGCTGGGGACTGAGGGCTGGGGGCGGAGGACGGGGAGGCAGGACAAGGGCTGGAGGCACGACGGGGGCGGAGCCACGACGGGGGCGGAGCCACGACGGGCAGGGGCGGGCCCAGGGACAGCGCCCCGGCCGAGACCGGCCGGGGCGCTGGGTTGGTCGGCTCAGCGGGCGCCGACCAGTTCCGGGGCCGGCGCGGGCGGCGGCTCGGCCGGCGGGACGGTCGGCTTGCGGCGCAGGAAGCGCGGCGCCCACCAGTTCGCGTCGCCCAGCAGCGTCATCAGCGACGGCAGCACCACCGCCCGGATGATCGTGGCGTCCAGCAGGATCGCTGCCGCCAGCCCGATGCCGAGCTGCTTGAAGTCGATCATGCTGAGCGTCGCGAAGATCGAGAAGACCCCGACCATCACGACCGCCGCGCTGGTCACCACCCCGGCCGAGGAGGTGATTCCGTGCGCGACCGCCTCCCGGTTGGGCATCCCGCGGTCGACCGCCTCACGGATCCGGCTGACCACGAAGACGTGGTAGTCCATCGACAGCCCGAACAGCACCACGAACAGGAACAGCGGCAGCCAGGTGACGATCGCGTCCATCGAGGTGAAGCCGAGCAGCCCCTCCGCCCACTCCCCCTGGAAGACCAGCACCAGCAGCCCGTACGCGGCGCCGGCGGAGAGCAGGTTCAGCAGGATCGAGGTGAGCGCCACCACCACCGACCGGAACGTCCACGCCATCACCAGGAACGTCAAGGCCAGCACGAACGCCGCGACCACCGGCAGCTTCGCCCAGATGTGGTCGGCGTAGTCCTCGCTGGCGGCCACCCCGCCGCCGACCGCGTACTCCACTCCGGGGATGCCGCCCAGCGCGGCCGGGACCAGGTCGTCGCGCAGCTCGTGCAGGGACCGGGACGCCTCGGCGGACCGGCTGGCGTAAGGGGTGGCCACGTCCAGCACCGACACCCGCCGGTCCGCCGACACCCTGATCTCCGGGCCGTCCCCCTCGGCCGGCGCGAAGAGCGGGTCGGCGGCGGTCCGGCCGGCGAGGCCGGTCAGCGCGGCGCGCACCCGGTCGGCCTGGTCGGCGGGTGCCCGCACGGCCACCGTGTGGTTGGTGCCGTTGCTCGGGTACGCGGCGGTGAGCCGGTCGTACGCCTGCATCGCGGCGGTGGTGCGGGGCACGTCCTCCGCGCCGGGGAACTTCAGCTTCATGCCGAGCGCCGGCGCGGCCAGGGCGAGCAGCAGGGCGACCGAGACCAGCAGCGTGGCCACCGGGGCGCGCAGCGCGGGCCGCAGCACGGCCGGCCAGAACCGGGGCGCGGCGGGCTGCCCGTGCCGCCCGGTACGCGGGGCGGTGAGCCGCCACAGCAACGGCACCCGGGGCCGGTCCACCCAGCGGCCGAGCTTGGCCAGCAGCGCCGGCAGCACGGTCAGCGAGCCGATCACCGCGACCGCCACCACCAGGATCGAGCCGACGGCCAGCGACGAGAAGATCGCGTCCTGTGCCAGCAGCAGGCCGCCCATGGAGATGATCACGGCGGTGCCGGAGACCACCACGGCGTGCCCGGAGGTCTCCGCGGCGATCTCCACCGCGTCCAGGCCGGACCGCCCCTTGGCCCGTTCCTCCCGTTCCCGCCGCACGTAGAACAGCGAGTAGTCCACGCCGACCGCCATGCCGATGAGCAGGATGACGCTGGCCGTGGTGTCGGTGGCGGGCACCAGGTGCGAGGCGAGCGTGGAGAGCCCCATCGCGGCGGCCACCGAGGAGAGCGCGAGCAGCACCGGCACGCCGGCGGCGATCAGCGCGCCGAACGCGATGATCAGGATCGCCAGGGTCACCGGCAGGCTGAGCAGCTCCGCCCGCTTGAAGTCCTTGCCGAGGGTGTCGTCGAGCGCCTTGTCGATGGACGGGCCGCCGACCTGCTCCACCCGTAGCTGCGGGTGCGCCTCCTGCACCCGCGCGGTGGTGTCCCGCAGCGGCTGGACCCGGTCCCCCGCGGTCTCCGGGTCGCCGGCCATGGTGATCGGCACCAGCAGCGCGCTGCCGTCGCGCGACGGCAGCGGCGTACCGACCGAGGCGACGCCGTCGACCTGCCGCAGCCGGTCCGCCGCGTCCTGCGCGGCGGCCTTGGCGGCGGCCGGGTCGAGCGCGCCCGAGCGGGCCGTGATCAGCACGTTGTCGGTGGCCGGCTGGTGGAACCCGCCGCTGTCCACGATCAGCTCGGCCTGCCCGAACTCACCGATCGCCTGGTCGGCGTCGGTGGCCTCGTTCAGCCCGGCGGCGTTGCCGCCGACGAAGCACACCGCCACGAAGACCACCCACAGCGCGATGGCCCGCCACGGATGCTCCGCACTCCACCGTGCCAACCGCACGGTCACCGGTCGCCTGCCCATATCCGGGTCCCCCTCCAGACGTCGGCCCCGTGCCGACCTCTGGTGACGCTAGGCAGCGGGCGCGGCCCGGACATCGGGGAACGGCCCCGGCTCCTCCCCGATGGCCGAAGGTGGGGCCGGACGGTCGGAACCGGCCGCGCCGATCGGGCGGAAAGGGCATTTCAGGGTACGGTCCGGCGCGCCCCCGGGCGCCCGACGGCGATGCACACCGGCGCAACCCCGAGCCGACTCGGGGTCATCCCCGGAGGCTGCCCCGGGGCCGCGGCTGGCACCGCGGGCAACTGTAGGAGGAGCGGTTCATGAATCCCTCGCGCCGGATCGGCGCGCCGCAGCGCGGGCAGGGCTCCCCCTCCCGGCCGTACGCGTTCAGCGACCGGTCGAAGTAGCCGCTCTCACCGTTGACGTTGACGTACAGCTCGTCGAAGCTGGTGCCGCCCTGCTTGATCGCCTCACCGAGCACGTCCCGCACGTGGCCGAGCAGCCGCAGCGCCGCCGGACGGGTCAGCGCGTCCGCCGGGCGGGCGCCGTGCAGCTTCGCCCGCCAGAGCGCCTCGTCGGCGTAGATGTTGCCCACCCCGGAGATCAGCGTCTGGTCCAGCAGCGCCCGTTTGACCTCCGTGCGCTTGCGGCGCAGCGCCGCCACGAACGCCTCGTCGGAGAACTCCGGGTCCATCGGGTCGCGGGCGATGTGCGCGATCTCGGCCGGCAGCTCCGCGCCGCCGTCGGACACCGACAGCCCGCCGAACGTGCGCTGGTCGACGAAGCGCAGCTCCGGCCCGTCGTCGGCGAACCGGAACCGCACCCGCAGGTGCAGCTCGTCGGCCGCGCCGACCGGTTGCAGCAGCAGCTGCCCGGACATGCCGAGGTGGCCGATCACCGCGTCGCCGCTGTCCAGCGGCAGCCAGAGGTATTTGCCCCGGCGGCGGACGTCGGTGATCGTGCGGCCGGCCAGCACGTCGGCGAAGTGCGCGCCGCCGGGCGCGTGCCGGCGTACCGCGCGGGGGTGGCGCACCTCGACGGCGGCGATCCGGCGGCCGACGACCCACTGGGCCAGCCCCTGCCGGACCGTCTCCACCTCGGGCAGCTCAGGCACGGCCGGCGCCCGCCTCGGCGTCCGCCGGGTCGGCGACCTCCGCCTCGGCGACCTCCGCCTCGGCCGCGGCCCGCGCCTCGGCCTGCTCGGTCAGCGTCCGCCAGGCCGACTCGGCGGCCCGCTGCTCGGCCTCCTTCTTGCTGCGCCCCTCCGCGCCGCCGTAGCGGTTGCCGGCCACCACGACCCAGGCGGTGAACGTCTTCAGGTGGTCCGGCCCGGTGCCCTCGATCCGGTACTCCGGCACGCCCAGCCCCAGCGCGGCGGTCAGCTCCTGGAGGCTGGTCTTCCAGTCCAGCGCCGCGCCCCGCCCGGCCGACTCGGCCATCAGCGGGTCGAAGAGCCGGTGGATCACGATGGCCGCGGTGTCCAGGCCGTACTGCAGGTAGATGGCGCCGAGCAGCGCCTCCAGGGTGTCGGCGAGGATGCTCGCCTTGTCCCGCCCGCCGGTGGCCTCCTCGCCCTTGCCGAGCAGCAGGTAGGCGCCCAGCCCGTCCGGGCCCAGGCCGCGCGCCACGTCGGCCAGGGCGCGCATGTTGACCACACTGGCCCGCAGCTTGGCCAACTGCCCCTCGGGCAGGTCCGGGTGGTTGTGGAAGAGCGCCGTGGTGATCACCACGCCGAGGACCGAGTCGCCCAGGAACTCCAGCCGCTCGTTGGTGGGCAGCCCGCCGTTCTCGTACGCGTACGAGCGGTGGGTCAACGCGCGCTCCAGCAGCTCCGGGTCGAGCGACACCCCGAAGGCCGTCTCGAGGTGGCCGACGGGAGCACGCCGCCGCTTGTCGTTGGTCATGGTGCTACCTCGGTGTCGTTGCGGTCAGGTGCGGATTCGTGCGGGATCTCGGCGAGCAGGGCGCGGACCGTCCCGGCGGCGTCGCGACGCCAGAGGTGGGCGGCCAGGGCGATGCCCGAGGCGACGTCGTCCGACCCGGCCGCGCCGTGGCACACCACCACGGTGCCGGCCACCCCGAGCAGCGCGGCCGCGCGGGGCGCACCGCCGTTCGTCGGGGGTCCGCCGGCCATGGCGTACGCGCCCTCGATGGCCTTGAGCAGGACGTTGCCGGTGAAGCCGTCGGTGACCACCACGTCGGCGCGGGCGCCGAGGGAGATGTCGTAGCCCTCGACCAGGCCGACGTAGCGGGCGCCGCAGGGCAGCGGCACGGCGGCGAGCGCGGGGTCGGCGGAGCGGCGCAGCCGGTCGCCCTTGCCCGCCTCGTGGCCGACGGAGAGCAGCCCCACCCGGGGGGCGTGGACGGCGTGGGCCACGGCCGCGTAGGCGGCGCCGAGGACGGCGTGCCGGGCCAGCGTGGCGGGGCCGGGTTCGAGCGTGCCGCCGACGTCCAGCAGCACCACCGGTCCCTCGACGGCGGGGATCGTGGCGACCAGCGCGGGTCGGCGTACCCCGGTCCAGCGACCGAGGCCGAGCGCGGCGGCGGTGACGGTGGCGCCGGTGGAGCCGGCGGAGACGACCGCGTCGGCGAGCCCGTCGTGGACGGCCTGCACCGCGGTGCGCACGGTGCTGTCGCCGCGGGCGGCGGTGGGATGGTCGGCCATGCCGACGGCGGCCCGCACCGGGCGGACCGTGACCCGGGCGCGCTGCGCCGGGTCGAGGGCACCGATCAGCCCGTCGGCGACCTCGGTCGGACCGACGAGCAGCAGGTGCAGGTCAGGGTCGGCGCGCAACGCCCGCAGAGCGCCGTCAACCACGACGGCGGGAGCATCGTCCCCGCCGAGGAGGTCGACGGCGATCCGCGCGGTGCCCGGCTCCGACGGCACGCCGGCCGATGAGCGGCCGGTGTGGGAGGGAGCCGGGGCACCGGGCGAGAGCCTTGGTGCGCGCGCCGCCCGACCGGTGGTCGGGGGCGTCACTCGGCGGCCGGGTCAGACCTCGAGGACCTGACGGCCGTTGTAGGTGCCGCAGACGGAGCAGGCGGCGTGCGGCAGCTTCGGCGACTTGCACTGCGGGCAGGCCACGGTCGCCACCACCGAGGCCTTCCAGTTCGCCCGGCGGGCGCGGGTGTTGCTGCGCGACATCTTGCGCTTGGGGACGGCCACGGTTCTTACTCCTCTGTACGGGTCAGTTGCGACAGGCCCGCCCAACGCGGGTCGATCTGCTGGTGACTGTGGTCGGCCGGCAGATCGTCCCAGTGCACCCCACACTCGGGGCACAGGCCTGGGCAGTCCTCCCGGCAGAGCGGGTTCGTCGGCAGCATGAGCACCACCGCGTCCCGCAGCGCCGGCTCCAGGTCGATCAGATCGTCCTGCATCCGGCCCACCTCGTCCTCGTCGGTCGTGGTGTCCGTGGCGCTGTTCTCGTACGCGTACAGCTCCTGGACGTTCACGACCACCGAGTCGTCGATCTCGCGCAGGCAGCGGCCGCACTCGCCCTTGACGGGACCGGAGATGGTCCCGGAGACGAGCACGCCCTCGGACACCGACTCCAGCCTCAGGTCGAGGTCGAGGTCCGCGCCCTCCGGCACGCCGATCAACTCCACGCCGAGGTCCGCCGGTGCCGGCACGACCCGCTTGTGCGTACGCAACGCGCCAGGCCGACGCGGCAGGTCCCTCGTGTCGAGGACCAGCGGCGACCTGGGGTCGAGTGAGCGTGGCGAGTGTTTGGGCATAGTCAGACTCCGGCCGGTGAGAGGCCGACAAAAAAGGTTACCTGGGAGACGGGCGGACCGTCGAACCGGGGGCGCACCCGACGGCGGCCGGCTGTCGGCGACCGGCCCGCGCGTGGTCCTAGAAGGGTAGCGGGCGCTCCGCCTCGTCCCCCGCGAAGGTGCCGATCTCGCGCAGCGCGTGCATCTTGTCCCGGCCACGCTCTATCGAGGCCAGCGCCCGGGTGAGGAACTGCTCGAAGTTGGCCAGCGCGGTGTCGACGTAGTCGTCCACCTCCTCGCGGAGGCGCTGCGCCTCGGCCCGCGCCTCGGCGATGATCCGGGCGCCCTCGTGCTCCGCCGAGACGGTGATCTCGTTCACCGAGACCAGCCGGGCGTGTTCCGCCTCACCCTCGCTGATGATCCGGTCGGCCTCCCGCTTGCCGGCCTCCATGATCTTGTCCCGCTCCTCCAGGAGCGCGGCGGCCCGACGCAGGTCCGCGGGAAGCTCGACGCGCAACTCGTCCAGCGCGGCGATCATCTCGCCGCGGTCGACCATGCAGTTGTTGCGCGACATCGGGACGGAGCGGGCCTGCTCCACCATGGCGATCAGTTCGTCGATGCGATCGAGCGGGTCCACCGGTACCTCACTCCTGTCTTCGTCGGCCGCCCTCCATGATGCGGCCTGCGCCCGGTTTCGGCGCTGCACACATCATGTCGCGCGCCGGCCACCGCCGCCCCACCCGCCCCCACCCGGCGCGTCGCCCCACCCCTCGACTCCCGTCGATCTTGCACTTTCCGCCCCGGCATTCCTCGCGGAAAGGACGAGAACCGGGCCGCAACTGCAAGATCGGCGGGATGGGGGGTGGGGGTGGGGGTGGGTGGGGGGTCAGGGGCGGAGGCGGGTCTGGAGTTGGTCGCGGACCAGGTCGGGGACGTGGGCGGAGATGTCGCCACCCCACTTCGCCACGTCCTTGACCAGGCTGGAGGAGAGGAACGAGTAGAGCGGATTGGTCGGCATGAAGAGCGTCTCCACCCCGGCCAGGCCGATGTTCATCTGGGCCATCTGCAACTCGTAGTCGAAGTCGCTGACCGCGCGCAGGCCCTTGATCAGCACGCTCGCCTGCTGGTCCCGGCAGAAGTCGACGAGCAGGCCGCGGAACGACTCCACCCGCACGTTGTCATACGAGGAGGTCACCTCGCGGAGCATCTTGATCCGCTCCTCGACCGTGAACAACCCCTGCTTCGACTGGTTGACCAGCACGCCGACGATCACCTCGTCGAAGAGCCGGCTGGCCCGGCCGATGATGTCGAGGTGACCGTTGGTGACCGGGTCGAACGAGCCCGGGCAGACCGCACGTCTCATGATCGGCGACCGTACCAAAGGGTGGTCTCGCCGTAGCGGCGACTGCGCTCCGGCGTGACGCCCTCCACCCACTCGACCGGGCCGGAACGGCTGGACCGCTCGACGATCACCAGCGCGTCCGGGGCCAGCCAGCCGCCGTCGACCAGCGCGGCCAGCATCGCGGTGATCTCCGCGCCCGGCACCGCGTACGGGGGATCGGCGAAGACCACGTCGTACGGCCCGTCGTCCGGCCCGGCGGCGAGCACGGCGGCCACCTTGCCGGTGACCAGCCGGGCGGCCGGGGCGGCCCGCAGGGCGGCGATGTTCTCCCGGACGACCCGGGCGGCCCGGGCCTCGGACTCCACCAGCAACACGTGCGCCGCCCCCGGGACAGCGCCTCCAGACCGACCGCGCCGGAGCCGGCGTAGAGGTCCGCGAAGCGCGCCCCGTCCAGGTCGAGATCGGCCTGCACCGCGCTGAACAGCGCCTCCCGCACCCGGTCCGAGGTCGGCCGGGTGCCGGCACCGGGCGGCGCGGCGATCCGCCGCCCGCCGAGCGTGCCCGCCACGATCCGGGTCACCGTCGCTCCCTGCGCATGCCCCGACGCTACGCGACGCCCAGAACGGCCCGGCGGAGCACCCGGTGCACCGCCTCGTGACCCGACGTACATCAATGATCTCAACTTCATAACGGACCCTTTACGACCCGTCGATCGCGGTAACGCCCGTCGTGTCGATCTCGCTAGGGTCTGCCCGATTGTCGTGCGGACGCGTGGCTCCGGTCCGTCCGCCGCATCCCTCTCCCATCCTCCCCTCACCAGGAGAAGACGTGAACCGTCTCCACCTCCGGCGCGCCCTCGCGGTCGCCGCCGGTGCGCTGGTCGGCCTCGCGGGCGTCGCGGTAGCGGCAGCCCCGGCCAGCGCCCACCACAGCGAAGTCAAGGTCACCGCCGAGTGCGACACCGCCAAGGGCGAGTGGGTCACGACGTGGACCGTCCGCACCTACGCGCCGGGCGGCGTGGACACCTACCGGCTCACCAAGGCCGAGGCCACCAGCAACAAGGGTGAGGTCGCCACGCCCTTCACCATCGAGGGCATCCGGACCACCGACGGGGACTCCTACCCGTACCAGGTGTCCGAGCCGCTGGTCGGCACCGCCCGCCTCGCGGGCGACGTGACCCGGGCGTCGCTGACCGTCCGCGCCCAGTGGGACAACACCTGGAAGGAGAACGACGACAAGAGCGCGACCATCCGGTTCAGCGAAAGCTGCGACAAGGTGGTCACGCCCCCGCCGGCCAAGGCCAACCCGACCGCCACGGTCACCTCCGACTGCACCGGCGACGTCGCGGTGAAGCTGGAGAACGGCGCGGAGGCCACCAGGGACGCCTCCTTCACCGTCGCCGGCAGCGGCGACTTCACCAAGACCGCCGAGGTAGCGCCGGGCAAGAGCCTGTCGATCCGCGTCCCGGCGAAGAACGCGGCCCGCATCACGGTCACCGAGGCCGCCCAGAAGCAGCCCCTCTTCGACGACAAGCCGAGCGAGGCCAAGGACTGCGTCGAGCCGGGCGAGCCGTCGGGCAGCTACCAGTCCACCTGCGACGAGCTGATCTTCCAGGTGGAGAACCCGAAGGACGGCAAGACCGTCGAGATCACCTTCACCCCCAACAAGGGCGACGCGAAGAAGCTCGTCGTGCAGCCGGGTGAGACCAAGACCGTGGCGTTCAAGGCGTTCGAGGGCCTGAAGGTGACGCCGGCGGCCGAGGGCCTCGACGACACCGAGCCGATCGCCTGGGAGAAGCCGAAGACCTGCACGCCCGGTGCCGGCGGCGGCCAGCCGGAGGGCCCGACCCTGCCGCTGACCGGTGCGGCGACCGGCGGCATCGTGGCCGGCGCCGTCGCGCTGCTGGTCGCGGGCGCGGTCCTGTTCGTGGTGGCGCGTCGACGCAAGGTGCGCTTCACCGCCTGATCCGTCCGGTCCGAGGGCGCGTCGACCAGCAGGTCGGCGCGCCCTCGTCGTACGCCGCGCCGGTGCCGCCCGCGCGGTGGGATCACGCGGCCCCGAGCAGCGACGTGACGGCGGCCGGGTCGACCTCGGCCTGGTTGGCCAGCAGCACGAGCCGCTGGTCGGAGTCGGGCAGCCAGGCCGCGAACGCCTTGTAGCCCCCGTTGTCCCCGGAGTGGTGGACCGCCCGCCGGCCGGCCAGCGGGCCGACGAACCACCCGTACCCGTACGCCTCGCCGGGCCGGCCGGTGGGCGCGTGCGGCGCGGTCATGGCCGCCACCGAGGCCGGGGTGAGCAACCGGTTGCGGCGCGGCACGTCCAGCCAGGTCAGCAGGTCCGCCGCGGTGCACCAGACGTCACCCGCGCCCATGCTCACCGTCGCCAGGTCCCAGGACGGCACGGTCCGGCTGCCCTCGTGTCCGACCGCCAGGTCCGGCCGCCCGTCACCCGCGCCGGCGAAGCTGCCGGTCATCCCCAACGGCGCGAAGACCTCCTCGGCGAGGAACCCGGCGTACGGCCGGTCGGCGGCCCGCTCGACCGCGCGGGCCAGCAGCACGTAGCCCGGGCTGCTGTAGTGCCACCCGGCCCCGGGCGGGAACAGCGGCGGCACCGCGGCGAACCGGCCGAGCAGTTCGTCCGGCTCGGCCGGCCCGCAGATGTCGACCGCCGGGTACTCCTCCCAGTGGCCCAGGCCCGAGGTGTGGGTGAGCAGGTGGTGCAGCGTCATGCCGGACCATGCCGACGGCGGGTCGGGCAGCCACCGCACGACCGGATCGGTCAGGCGCCACACGCCGCGCTCGGCGAGCAGCAGCACCGCCGCGGCGGCCATCTGCTTGCTGATCGAGGCGATCTGGAACCGCGTCGCCGGGGTGCACGGTCGGCCGGACGTCTCGTCGGCAGCCCCGACGACCCGGTCCACCAGGAGTTCGTCACCCCGGGTCAGCAGCAGCACACCGCGTTCGAGTGATGGTGTCGACATCTGCGCGAGCCTAGGCACGCGGCCCGCGTGCCGCAGCCCCGTGACCCGCGCTCGGGCGTCAGCCCTTCTCCAGGTATTCGGCCCGTTCCTCGTCGACCAGGGCGGCGACCGAGGCGGCCAGCGCCGGGTGCCGGGCCAGCTCCGGGTCGTCCCCGACCAGCTCGATCGCCTCGGCCCGCGCGTCCCGGATCAGGTCGGTGTCCCGCAGCAGCGAGAGCAGCCGCAGGTGGGAGCGCCGGCCGGACTGGGTGGCGCCGAGCACGTCGCCCTCCCGGCGCTGCTCCAGGTCGAGCTCGGCCAGCTTGAACCCGTCGGTGGTGGAGGCGACCGCGTCCAGTCGCTCCCGCGCCGACGACCCCTCGGCCGCCTCGCTGACCAGCAGGCACAGCCCGGCCGCCGAACCCCGGCCCACCCGGCCGCGCAGCTGGTGCAGCTGGGAGACACCGAACCGGTCGGCGTCCAGCACGATCATCACGGTCGCGTTGGGCACGTTGACGCCCACCTCCACCACCGTGGTCGCGACCAGCACGTCCAGGTCGCCGTCGGCGAACGCGCGCATCACCGCGTCCTTCTCGTCGGCCGGCAACCGGCCGTGCAGCACCCCGATCCGCAGCCCGTGCAACGGCCCCTCGGCGAGCAGCGGGGCCACCTCGGTCACCGCCAGCGGCGGCCGGCGGCCGTTGTCGTCCTCCCGCGGCGCCTCCTCGTCGGAGACCGGCCCCTCTCCGATCCGCGGGCACACCACGTACGCCTGGTGGCCCTTGGCGACCTCCTCGCGCAGCCGGCGCCAGGCCCGGTCGAGGAAGGCCGGCTTCTCGGCGGCCGGGACCACGTGCGAGGCGATCGGCGACCGGCCCTGCGGCAACTGGGACAGCGTGGAGGTCTCCAGGTCGCCGTAGACCGTCATGGCGACCGTGCGCGGGATCGGGGTGGCCGTCATCACCAGCACGTGCGGCGGCTGCTCGGCCTTGGCCCGCAGCGCGTCCCGCTGCTCCACCCCGAAGCGGTGCTGCTCGTCGACCACCACCAGGCCCAGGTCGGCGAAGTCGACCCCCTCGTAGAGCAGCGCGTGGGTGCCCAGCACGATGCCGGCCCGCCCCTGCGCCACCTCGGCCAGCGCCCGCCGCCGCGCCGCCGCGCCCAGCGAGCCGGTGACCAGCTCCACCCGGGTGGCGTCGTCGGCGGCGTCCAGCTCACCGGCCCGGCCGAGCGGGCCGAGCAGGTCGAGGATGCCCCGGTGGTGCTGCGCGGCGAGCACCTCGGTCGGCGCGAGCAACGCGGCCTGCCCGCCGGCGTCGACCACCTGGAGCATGGCGCGCAGCGCCACCACCGTCTTGCCGGAGCCCACCTCGCCCTGGAGCAGCCGGTGCATCGGGTGCGCGGTGGCCAGGTCGGCGGCGATCTCCCGCCCGACGACCTGCTGGCCGGAGGTCAGCTCGTAGGGCAGCCGGGCGTCGAACGCGTCGAGCAGGCCACCGGCCCTCGCCGGCCGGGCCCGGGCCGGCGACGCCGCCGCCCGGTGCTTGCGCTGCACCAGGGTGAGCTGCACGGCGAAGGCCTCGTCCCACTTCAGCCGCCGGCGGGCCCGGTAGAGCGCCTCCTTGCTGGACGGACGGTGGATCTCCCGCAGGGCGGTGCCGATGTCGGCCAGGTTGCGGGTGGCCCGCACGGTGGCCGGCAGCGGGTCCTCCGGCGGGGTGAACGTGTCCAGCACCACCCGGACGCAGCGGGCGATCACCCAGGTCGGCACCGCCGCCGCGGCCGGGTAGACCGGGATCAGCGCCCCGGCGAACTCCTCGACCTCCTCGTTGGCCGCCGCCTCACCCTCACCGCCCTCGCCGAGCAGGACGTATTCCGGGCCGTTGAGCTGCCGCTTGCCGCGGAACTCGGTCACCTTGCCGGCGAACAGCCCCCACCGCCCCGGGCGCAGCTCCCGCTCCCGCCACGCCTGGTTGCCGAAGAAGGTGCAGGTGAGCACGCCGCCGGAGCCGTCGCCGACGGTGACCTCCAGCAGGTTGCCCCGCCGCTGCCGCATCGGCCGCACGGCGGTGCGCTGCACCTGGGCGAGCACGGTGACCTGCTCCCCCACGTCCAGCGAGCGGATGTCGGTGTGCTCGCCGCGCTCGTCGTAGCGGCGCGGGAAGTGGTAGATCAGGTCGCCGGCGGTGTGCAGGTCGAGGTGGCCGGCCAGCGCCTTCGCGGTGCGCTCGCCGACCAGCTTCTTCAACGGCGTGTCCACCGTGGTCGGTTCGCTCGTCATTCGACCCCCACCAGGAGCGGATAGTGCGGCTGCCCGCCCTCGTACGCCTGCACCTCGACGAACGGCCAGGACCGCTCGACGTGCGCGCGCACCCGGTCGGCCAGCCCGGCCGGGGCGTCCGCCCCGCAGAGCAGGGTGACCAGCTCCCCGCCGCCACCGAGCATCCGGTCGACCACGGCGGTGCAGGTGTCGGTGAGATCCTGCCCGATCAGGTGCACCTCGCCCTCGACCAGGGCCAGCACGTCACCCGGGCGGCACGGTCCGGCGACGGTGAGCGCCTCCCGGCCGGCGTGGCAGACCTCGGCGTAGCGGCACGCGCCGGCCGCCTCGGCCATCGCGATCACGTCGTCCTCGAAACGCCGCTTCGGGTCGCGGACGGCGAGCGCCGCGAGCGCCTGCACCGGGGAGCGGGTGGGCACCACGCTGACCTTGACGCCGAGGCCGTGCGCCTCCTTGGCCGCCGCGCTCGCCACCGACTGGGTGTTGGGGTCGTTCGGCAGCACCACCACCCGGGCCGCGCCGGTGGCCCGGATCGCGTCGAGCAGCTCGCCGGTGGACGGGTTGGCCGGCACGACGACGGCGCCCTCGGCGGCGAACAGCTCGGCGATGCCGGCGCCGGTGGCCACCACCACGGCGGCCCGGCCGTCGGGCCGGGCCACCGCCGGCGCGGGCGCCGGGGCGGTCTGGTCGGCGAACCGGGTCACGGTGATCCGGTGCGGCCGGCCGGCGACCACGCCCGCCTCGACCGCCGCACCGACGTCGTTGACGTGCACGTGCACGTTCCAGGTGCCCGAGCCGTCGCCGACGACCGCCAGCGAGTCGCCGAGCGCGGCCAGCTCGGCGCGCAGCCGGGTCACCGCCTCGTCGGTGGCGTCGAGCAGGTACTGCACCTCGTAGGCGTACGCGTCGGAGCCGGTCTCCCGCGCGGCGGTGGCGGCCGGGCGGCGGACGGGCGGCGCGGAAGCCGGCTGGCCGGGGCTCTCCCCGGTGATCACCTCGACCAGCGCGTCGAGCAGCAGGCACAGCCCGCGCCCGCCGGCGTCGACCACGCCGGCGCGGGCCAGCTCCGGCAGTTGCTCAGGGGTGCGGGCCAGCGCGTGGGCGGCGGCCTCGGCGGCGGCCCGGGCCACCGTCCGCAGGTCGTCGCTGTCCGCCCGCTCGGCCGCCCGGGCCGCCGCCGCGACCACGCTGAGCAGGGTGCCCTCGACCGGCCGGGCGACCGCGGCGTAGGCGGCGGCGGTGGCGTCGGCCAGCCCGGCGGCGAGCTGCCGGCCCCGGACCGCCGGCGCGGCGGCGAGCGCGTCGGCGAGGCCGCGCAGGATCTGCGACACGATCACCCCGGAGTTGCCCCGCGCGCCGAGCAGGGCGCCCCGGGCCATCAACCGCAGCGCGTGCCCGTGCGGGGTGTGCCCGTCGTCGGGCAGGGTGCCGAGGTCCATGGCCAGGGCCTGCTGGGCCGAGGTGAGCGTCAGCACCAGGTTGGTGCCGGTGTCGCCGTCGGGCACCGGGTAGACGTTGAGGCCGTCGATCTCGCCCTGGTGGCGCTGGAGCGTGGCGAGGCCGCTCGCGCACCAGCGGCGCACCGCGGCGGCGTCGAGGGTGTCCAGCACGTCGGGAAGCCTACTGGCGCACACCGACACGCGCCGGGGTCGTCCGGGTCCGCCCGGCGTGTCCCCGGGCCGGCGCGGCCGGTACGCTGGCCCGGCCCGCGACGGGCCGGTTGGGCATGCCCGGCCGTCATCGGGTAACCTGACCAGGTTGCCCGGGCAGCGCCTGGCGGCGACTTCATGAACGTTTCAATCCCAGGAGTATCCCGTGGCTAGCGTGTGCGACGTCTGTGGCAAGGGACCGGGCTTCGGCCACAACGTGTCCCACTCGCACCGGCGGACCAACCGCCGCTGGAACCCGAACATCCAGTCGGTGCGGACCCCGGCCGGTGGCGGCACCACCAAGAAGTTGCAGGTCTGCACCTCGTGCATCAAGGCCGGCAAGGTCACCCGCGCCTGACGCGGCAGCGCCACCGGAACATCGTCGGTCGCCGGCGGACCCATCGGGTCCGCCGGCTTCTGTCGTGCCCGCCGGCCCGCGCGGGCCGGCGGCGGTGACCGGCGCTCAGAGGGTACGGCCGAACGACAGGCAGCCGGGCTCGTCCTTGTAGAAGCCGAAGTTCGGGATCGGCTCGTAGCCGGCCGAGGTGTACATGGCGATCGCCTCGGGCTGCCTGTCGCCGCACTCCAGCACGATCCGCTTGCGGCCGTGGTCGCGGGCGGACCGCTCGACGGCGGCGAGCACCGAGCGGGCCACGCCCCGCCCGCGGGCGGCCGGCGCGGTGTACATCCGCTTCAGCTCCGCCGTGTCGCCGTCCTCGCCGTGACTGCGCCAGCCGCCGCAGCCCACCGGCCGCCCGTCCAGGTAGGCGACCAGGAAGGCGCCGGCCGGCGGGGTGAACTCGGCCGCGTCGACGGGCGTCTCGTCGCCACTGCCGCCGTACCGCTGCCCGAGGTCGGCCAGCGCCGCCCGGATCAACGCCTGTGACTCGGGCGCGTCGAAGCGCCGTTCCCGGATCTCGATCTCGCTCACGATGCCCAGGCTACGACCGGGCCCGACCCCCGCCCCGCCCCGGCGGCCGGGGTCGGACGCAGATCACTCCGTCGGTCGTGCCGGCTCAGCGGAAGTGGTCCCAGCCACGCGGTCCCTCGGGCTCGGCGCCGTCGACGGTGACCCCGGCGCCGTCGCCCACCCGCCCCACCGGACGCCAGCCGTCGGGCAGCGCGACCCCGTCCGGGAACGTGGCCGCCAGCGCGTGGTCGTCCCCGCCGGCCAGGATCCACGAGTACGGGTCCACGCCGAGCGCCTGCGCCGCGTCGCGCATCTGCCGGGGCACCTCGAACGCGTCCCGGGTCAGGTCGATCGCCACCCCGCTGGCCGCCGCCACGTGGCCGAGGTCGGCGAGCAGCCCGTCCGACACGTCGATCATGGCGGTCGCACCGGCCGCGGCGGCCGCCGGCCCCGCCGCGTAGGGCACCTCGGGGCGGCGGAACGCCTCGACCAGCAGGCGGGGCGTCCGGAAGCCCCGGGACAGGACCGTGTAGCCGGCCGCCGCCCAGCCGGTGCGCCCGGCGAGCGCCACCACGTCGCCCGGACGGGCGCCCGACCGGACCACCGGGGCCCGCCCGGCCAGGTCGCCGAGCGCGGTCACCGCGACGGTCAGCGTCGGGCTGGCCGACATGTCCCCACCGACCACGCTCGCGCCGACCAGCGCCGCCTCCGCGCCCAGCCCGTCGGCCAGTTCCTCGGCCCAGGCCGGGTCCAGCTCGGTCGGCATGCACAGGGCCACCAGCAGGGCGGTCGGGGTGGCGCCCATGGCGGCGATGTCGGCCAGGTTGGCCGCCGCCGCCCGGTGTCCCACGTCCCGCGCCCCGGACCAGTCCCGCCGGAAGTGCCGTCCCTCGACCAGCACGTCGGTGGAGGCGACCACCCGCCGGTCCGGCGCCGCCACCACCGCGGCGTCGTCGCCGGGGCCGAGCAGGCAGCTCTCCCCGTACGACAGCCGGGCGGTCACCCGGTCGATCAGCCCGAACTCCCCGACACCCGCGACCGTCATGCCGTCCCCTCGTCCCGCTCCGCCGTCCCGCACGTCCCGACCCCTCCCCGCGCCCACGTGTGCTCGCTCACCGCGTCCGCCCGGCGACCGATAGGGATCACGGCCGCTCAGTACGGTAGTTTCACCCTTCGGGCCGCCCCAGGCGGCGACGGACGGAGGTCGAGTCGTGGTACAGGCGTACATCCTCATCCAGACGGAGGTCGGCCGGGCGCGTGACGTGGCCGGTCTGATCGGGGACCTTGCCGGCGTGGTACGGGTCGACGCCGTCACCGGGCCGTACGACGTGGTCGTGCTCACCGAGGCGAACACCGTCGACGAGCTCGGCAAACTCATCGTCAGCAAGGTGCAGATGGTGCCCGGCATCACCCGCACCCTCACGTGTTCGGTGGTGCGGCTGTAAGTGGAAGAGAAGGACAGCTCCCCGCGCGCGGACGGCTCCACCCGGCGCGCCGCGCTCTGGGCGACACTGATCGCGGTGCCGGTGACGCTGGCCGTGGCCGGGTTCACGTTCGCCAAGCTCGCCCCGGACTCCCCCGACGCCGCGCCGAGCGCGTCGGCCAGCCCCCGGGCGCAGTCGAGCGCACCGGTCGAGCTGCCGGCCCCGGCCCTGGCCGAGCGCCCGGCGGTGCTCTGCCGCGCGCTGGTGTCGCAGCTGCCGGACAGCGTGCGTGACCTGCGGCAGCGCCCGGTCACCGCAGGCCCGGAGCAGAACGCCGCGTACGGCGACCCGGCCCTGACCGTGTCCTGCGGCGGGAGCGCCCCGCTGGTGCAGCCCACGGACGAGGTGTGGACGGTGAACAAGGTCTGCTGGCACCCGGTGCAGGAGGCCGACGCCACGGTGCTGACCACGGTCGACCGGGAGACCCCGGTGCGGGTCCGGGTGCCGAGGACCTACGAGCAGCCGTTGCAGTGGGTGACGCCGATCTCCGACGCGATCGTCAGCGCGGTGCCCTCGGCGAAGACGGCGCCCTCGGGCTGCTCCGCGTGACGTCCGCGCCGGCCGCTCAGCGGCCGGCGCCCCGGTGCAGGGCGGTCCGGATCAGGCGGTTGACCAGCTTCGGATACTCCAGCCCGCTGGCCGCCCACATGCGCGGGAACATCGAGGTCGGGGTGAAGCCCGGCATCGTGTTGATCTCGTTGAGGTAGACGTCCAGCTGCGGGGTGACGAAGAAGTCGACCCGGGCCAGGCCGGAGCAGTCCAGCGCGGTGAACGCGCGGGTGGCGTAGTCGCGCACCTGCCGGGTCACCGTCTCGGGCAGGTTCGCCGGGACGTCGTACTCGCAGACCTCGTCGGCGAAGATGTACTTGGCCTCGAAGTCGTACCAGTCGCGGTCGCCGATCATCCGCACCTCGGCGAGCACGGAGGCCTCCGGCGCGCCGCCGGCCTCGCCCTCCAGCACGCCGCACTCGATCTCGCGCCCGACCACGGCGCCCTCGACCAGCACCTTGCTGTCGATCTCGCGCGCGGTGGCGAGCGCGGCGTCCAGCTGGGCCCAGTCGTCGACCTTGGTGATGCCGAACGAGGAGCCGGCCCGCGACGGCTTGACGAAGACGGGCAGCCCGAGGCGCTCCTTGTCCTCCTCGCTCAGCGACATGCCGGCGCGCAGCACCGCGTACGGGCCGACCGGGATGCCCTCGGCCGCGCAGAGCTTCTTGGTGAACTCCTTGTCCATGGCCGCCGCGGAGGCGAACACGTTGGCTCCGACGTAGGGGATGTCGGCCATCTCCAGCATCCCCTGGATGGTGCCGTCCTCCCCGTACGCGCCGTGCAGGACCGGGAAGACCACGTCCACGTCGGCCAGCGCCACCGGGCCCTGGGCCGGGTCGAGCACCATCAGGCCGCCGACGGCCGGGTCGGCGCGCAGCACCAGCTCGGCGCCGGAGCCGGCGGTGATCTCCGGCAGCTTGCGGTCGGCGATCGCGAGCCCGCTCGGGTCGCCGCTGGCGAGCACCCACTGGCCCTGTCGGGTGATGCCGACCGGGACGACCTCGAACTCGTCGGGGTCGAGCGCGCCGAGCACGCTGCCGGCGCTGACGCAGGAGATGCCGTGCTCGGGGCTGCGGCCGCCGAAGACGATCGCCACACGGGTCTTGCCTGGGGTGGTCATGGTCACCTCATCGTTCGCGACTGCGGCTGGCCGTGCTCGCCGGTGGCGCTCACCCGGTTGACCTTACTGTGCGTCGTCGGCGGGGGTGGCCGATACCCGGGGAGACGCGGAGCAGCATGGCAACCGGTCAAGGTGACATATACGGGGAGTAACGGTGCGGCGTGTCGGGGTCGAGCCCGGGCGGCCGGCGGCGGGACCTGCCGCCGGCCGCCCGGCTCCCCGCCCTCGCCGCCGCGTCCGCGAGGTCGGGCCCGGTATGGCTCAGAAGGCCGGGTGCCGGGGTCGGCGACCGACCGCGATGACCTTGACCCGTTGCCGGCCGGCCCGCACCATGCCCAGCGCCATGAAGGCGCCGGCGATCCGGTCGGCCGCCTCCCGGCTGCTCGCGCCGACGACCTGCCGGCGCCGCTCGGGGCTGGTCCGCTCGTCGCGCTCGGCGCCGTCGCCCGGGCGCACGTCGGTGAGGACCACGAGGAACCGGGTCATTCCCGGCCACCCCCGTTCCCGGAGTGGCAGGCCGTCACCGTCATCGCGAGATTCCTCCCCGTCTGGTGGACCGGTACGGGCACGCGGCGATCGGGTCGTGGGGGAGAAAAACCCGATCGCCGCGCGCCCCATCCCCTCCGGTCGCTCACCACCACCGTCGCCACGACAACCGGCGGTGAGGACGCCGTCACAGATTGACAGGTGGACACGCGTGAATGCAACTCTCATCGACTTTCTCTCACGCCCGTTTTCCCACTCGATGTGCGACCATCGATGCATGGCGCCGAAGACCGCCCGGGCCCGACGGCTCGGCATCGCCCTGCGAACCCACCGGGAGGCCGCCGGCCTGACCCTGGAGACCGCGGCCGACGAGATCAACAGCACCCGGAGCACCCTGTCCCGCTACGAGAACGCGCAGACGCTGATCAACCCGGCCACCGTGCGCGCGTTGCTGACCAGCTACGGCGTGGGCCCCGACGAGATCGCGGCGGCGGTCCAACTGGCCAAGGACGCGCGCAAGCCGGGCTGGTGGGTGTCCTACTCCTACCTGCTGGACCGGCGCACCATCGACTTCATCGCGCTGGAGGCCGAGGCCACCGGCATCGCGAACTTCGAACCGTCGGTGGTGCCCGGGCTGCTCCAGACCGCCGACTACATCCGTGGCGTCATGCGCGGCGGACCGCACACGCTCAGCGACGAGCAGGTGGAGCAGCGCGTCCAGCTACGGCTGGACCGCCAGCAGCGGATCTCCGGGCAGGACCCGCCGATCCTCGACGCCATCATCGACGAGGGCGCGCTGCTGCGCCCCGTCGGTGACCGTTCGGTGATGGCCGGCCAGCTCCAGCACCTGCTGAAGATGGCCGAGCTGCCCAACATCACCGTGCAGGTCATCCCCCTCGCCGCCGGCTACCACCGGGGCACCCGGGGATCGCTGCACATCCTGGAGTTCGCCGACCCCGAGGACCCGATCATCGCCTCGGTGGAGACGGTCGCCGGGCAGATGGTCCTCGACCGGCCGGGCGACCTGCGTACCTGCACCAAGATCATGGAGCACCTGCGGACCGTGGCGCTGAGCCCGGCGGCCAGTCGGGACCAGCTCCTCAATCTGCTGAACGAGAGGTGACCGCATGAACGGCACGAACCGCCCCCACCCGACGCCGGTCGGCTGGCGCAAGAGCAGCCACAGCGGCGACGAGGGCGCGTGCGTGGAGATGGCCCCGCTGCCCGAGGCGGTCGCGGTCCGCGACTCCAAGGACCCGGCCGGCCCGGTGCTGGTCTTCCCGCCGGCCGCCTGGGCCGCCTTCACCGCCGCGCCGCCGCGCGCCTGACCGCACGCGCCGGACGCGTCGAGCAGGGGCCCCCGCTCTGCCGAAGACGTCAGGCGGGGGCCCCGCCCCGCGCGAGTGGCGCGGTGGCGCCGCGGACCGCCTCCAGCGCCGCGATGGCCACCCCGCGGGCGCCGGCCATGTCCCGGTCCGGCACCAGCGCGAAGGTGGCCACCGCGCGCTGCTCGTCGCGGAGCACCGTGTGCCCGGCGACGGTGGCGAGGAACCAGTCCCGGAACTCCGGCGCGGCCTCCACCACGCCGCCACCGACGAAGTACGCGTGCGGGTCGGTGAAGTTGGCCGCGATGGTGAACAGCCGTCCCAACGCCGCCGCCTGCTGGCCGAACACCTGACGGGCCATCGGGTCGCCCCGCTCGCCGTAGCCGCGGACCAGCTTCGCCGCCCGGGCCGGCTCCTCGGCGGCCAGCGGGTGCCCCGGATAGCGGGCCAGCCAGTAGGGCAGCAGGTTGCGCCGGATGGCGGTGAGCGAGGCGAGGCTCTCGGCGTCGCCGGTGAAGCCGCAGGCGCAGACCGGCGCGGGCTGGTCCGGCTCGACCAGCCCGTCCAGCGGGATGTGCACGTGCCCGAACTCCCCCGCCATGCCGGCCGCGCCGCCCACCACCCGGCCGCTCTCCACCACGCCCCCGCCGAGACCGGTGCCGACGATGGCGGACACCGACGACCGGGCCGCCGCGTCCGCGCCGAAGTGCACGTGGTGGGCGTAGAGCGCGGCGGCATTGCCGTCGTTGGCGTAGACCACCGGCAGGCCGAGCCGCCGTTCCAGCGCGCCGCGCACGTCGAAGCCCCGCCAGGCCGGCTGGGAGAAGTTGGTCGAGCCACGCGAGGAGATCACCCCGGTGGCGCTGGCCGGGCCGGGCGTGTCCAGCCCGACCGCGCGCACCGCCTCCCGGGGCGCCCCGGTGTGCGCCAGCACGCCGTCGAACGCCCGGGCGAGCGCCTCGACCGCCGCCTCCGGGCCGGCGCCGACCTCGCTGGGGATCTCCAGCAGCCCGTCCACCAGGAACCGGCCGTCGACGGTCAGCACGGTGGCGTTGTTGCTCGTGCCGCCGTTGTCCAGCCCCACCACCACCGGCACCCCTGCGCTGCCCACCCGCCACCGCCTCCCGCCGAGCCTGACCTGAGGTTAGTTCTCGGCGGGCCCACCCGCCACGCGTGTCAGCCGGGACGGCGGGCGGTCACCGCGGTCGCCTCCCACTCCTCGTCCCGCACCACGGTCGGGTCGAGGCCGGCGGCGGCGAACACCGCGCAGAGCACCGGCGCCTGCCCGGCGCTCACCTCGACCGCGACGTGTCCGCCCGGCGCCAGCCACTCGGCCGCCCCGGCGGCCACCCGACGCAGCACCGCGAGCCCGTCCGCGCCACCGTCCAGCGCCACCGGCGCCTCGTGCAACCGGGCCTCGGCCGGCAGCATGGCCACCGCACCGCTCGGCACGTAGGGAGCGTTCGCCACCACCAGGTCCAGCCGGCCGCGCCAGCCGACGGGCACCGGGTCGAACAGGTCGCCCTGGTAGACCGGCACCCCCAGCGGGTCGAGGTTGCGTCGTGCGCAGGCCACCGCGACCGGGTCGATGTCGGCGGCGGCCAGCCAGCGCGGGGACAACCGGTCGTGCAGCACCAGCGCGGCGGCGCCGGAGCCGCAACACAGGTCGAGCACGGCCGGGGTCGGCCCGGCCACCGACGCCGCGGCGTCGACCAGCAGCGCGGTACGCGCCCGGGGCACGAAGACGCCCGGGTGCACGGCGACCCGCCGGCCGCAGAACTCGGCCCAGCCGAGCAGGTGCTCCAACGGCAGACCGGCGACACGGCGGTCGACCAGGCGGGTCAGCGCGTCGGCCGAATCGGCGGCGGCGATCAACAGGTCCGCCTCGTCCTCGGCGAAGACGCAACCGGCGGCACGCAGCCGGCGGACGAGGGCGGGACGGTCGGGAGTGAACACGGTGGGTGCCATGGCAAGCCTTTCGGGGAACGCTCGTCGGCGCCCCCGGCGTCGCCTCAGCCCGGGGGCGACACGGACTCGGAGGGAGCGCCGGTCCTCTGCTGGTGGATCGGACTCACCTCCTCGGGTCGGGGCCGCACGGGCCGTGGCTGCCGTCACGATAGCCCAGCGGCCGGTGTGCCGTCAGCCCGCGGCGTCCAGGGCCGAGGCCACGTCGGCGACCAGGTCGGCGCTGTCCTCGATGCCGCAGGAGAACCGGACGAAGCCCGGCGCCGTGTCGTCGCCCCACTGGGCCCGCCGGTCGGCCGTGGTGTGCACCCCGCCGAACGAGGTGGCGGCGGCCACCAGGCGGGACGCGTCGAGGAACCGGGCCACCCGGTCGGCGTCGCCGAGGTCGAACGAGAGCACCCCGGGGATGCGCCGCATCTGCGCCGACGCGACCGGGTACGCCGGGTCCTCCGGCCGCCCGGGCCAGCGCAGGCCGGTGACGTCCGCCCGGCCGGCGAGCAGCCCGACGAGCGCCTCGGCGTTGGCGCTCTGCCGGGCCAGTCGCAGGTCGACGGTGGCCAGCGAGCGGTGGGCCAACCAGCAGTCGAACGCGCCCGGCACCCCGCCGGTGGCGTTGCGCCAGGTGGTCGCCGCGTCCCGCAGCCCGGCGTCGCGCGTCGCCAGGTAGCCCAGCAGCAGGTCGGAGTGGCCGGTCAGCGCCTTGGTGCCGGAGGCGACCACCACGTCCGCGCCGAGGTCCAGCGGACGCTGCCCGAGCGGCGTGGCGGTGGTGTTGTCCACCGCCACCAGCGCCCCGGCGGCACGCGCGGCGGCGGCCACCGCCCGCACGTCGGCGACGTCGAGGCCGGGGTTCGCCGGGGTTTCCAGCAGGACCAGCCGGACACCGTCGAACGACGGGTACGGCCCGGCGGTCGGCACGAGCACCACCCGCACCCCGAGCTGCTCCAGGGTGTCGGTGGCGAACGCCCGCACCGAGAAGTAGCCGTCGGCCGGCAGCGCCACGGTGTCCCCTGGGCGCAGCACGGTCAGCAGCAGCCCGGTGATGGCCGCCTGCCCGCTGGCGAAGACCAGGCAGTCGCCGCCCTCCAACTCGCCGATCGCCGTCTCCAGCAGCCGCCGGGTGGGGTTGTCCGGCCGCCCGTACCCGTCCCGGGCGGCCGACGGGCCGCGCGACGGGTCGAGGTGGTACGGCGCGGCGAACACCGGACCGGGCAGGAACGGCTGCCCGGGTACGGCGTCCGGCAGGCCGGCGTGCACGCTGCGCGTGCCGTCTCCCCAGTGCGGCGACGTCATGCCCGCTCCGCTCACTCGTACGACTCCGGCTTGGCGGTCCGGCTCATCAGCGCGTCCACGGCGAGGCGGGGGTCCATCCCCTCGTGACAGATCCGCTCGATCTGCTCGGTGATCGGCATCTCCACCCCGTGCGCCCGGGCCAGGTCGCGGATGGCCAGGCAGCTCTTCACACCCTCGGCGGTCTGCCGGGTGGCCGCCTGCGCCTGCTCCAGCGTCTCGCCCCGGCCCAGGTGCTCGCCGAAGGTGCGGTTGCGGGCCAGCGGGGACGAGCAGGAGGCGACCAGGTCGCCCATGCCGGCCAGGCCGGCGAAGGTGATCGGGTCGGCGCCGAGCGCCACGCCCAGCCGGGCGGTCTCGGCCAGGCCACGGGTCATCAGCATGGCCCGGGTGTTGTCGCCGAAGCCCATCGCGGTGGCGATCCCGTACGCCAGCGCGATCACGTTCTTCACCGCCCCACCCAGCTCGCAGCCGATCACGTCGTCGTTGGTGTACGGGCGGAAGTAGGGCGTCCGGATCGAGGCCTGCACCAGCGCCGTCCGGCGGCTGTCGGTGCCGGCGACCACGGTGGCGGCCGGCTGCTCGGCGGCGATCTCCGGGGCCAGGTTGGGCCCGGAGACGACCACCACCCGGTCGGCCGGCACCCCGGCCGTCTCGGTGATCACCTGGCTCATCCGCTTCGTGGTGCCCAGCTCGATGCCCTTCATCAGGGACACCAGCGTGGCGTCGGGGGCCAGGTGGGGCGTCCAGTCGGCCAGGTTTCCGCGCAGCGTCTGCGACGGCACCGAGAGCACCACCACCTCGGCGCCCTCGATCGCCTCGGCGGCGTCGCCGGTGGCGGTGACCCGCTCGGGCAGGCGCACGTCCGGCAGGTAGTCCGGGTTGTGCCGTCCGGTCCGGATCGCCTCGGCCACGGCGGCGCGGCGGGCCAGGACGGTGACGTCCCGCCCGGCGTCGGCGAGGATCTTGGCGAACGCGGTTCCCCAGGACCCGGCGCCGAGGACCGCGACGTGCCCGCTCATTCGGAGACCTCCCGGGTGCCGGTGCGGGCCGGCCGCTGCCAGAGCGGTGGCGGGGTGCCACCGCGGATCTCGGCGACCAGGTCACGGATCCGCAGCATGATCGTGTCCGTCATCTCCTCCAGGATCGCCCGGGTCGGCGTGGCGTCCGCCCACCGGCTCAGGTCGACCGGCGGCCCGGCCACCACCGTCACCGGGGTGCGCGGGCGCAGCCCGATCCGCGCCGTCCGGGGGTCGAACATCCGCTCCGGGCCGACCATCGCCACCGGGATCACCGGGGCGCCGGTGGCCAACGCCAGCCGGGCCGCGCCGGTCTTGCCCTTCATCGGCCACAGCTGCGGCTCCCGGGTCGTGGTGCCCTCCGGGTAGATCACCACGGCGCCTCCCTCGTCCAGCGCGGCGACCAGCTTGTCCAGCGACTTGACCGCCTCGACGCTGCCCCGCTCGACCGGGATCTGCCTGCACCGGTGCAGGATCCAGCCGATCACCGGGACCCGGAAGACGCTGGCCTTGCCCAGGAACTGCGGCCAGCGCCCGGCGTCGTAGATGAAGTGCGCGGAGACCAGCGGGTCGGCGTGCGAGATGTGGTTGGGCACGATGATGATGCCGCCGTCGCGGCGCAGGTGTTCCATCCCCCGCCAGGTGCGCCTGGTCCACACCGTCAACACCGGCTTCACCAGCACCACGGCGAACCGTTGCCAGAATCCCAGCCTCCGCGGTGCCACAGTGCCTCCTCGTTCCGCCCCACGCGCCCCGGGAGAGAATCATGCCTGCTCGCCCCCGGTCCGGCCAGTGCGGGTACCGCCACCGGCGCTGGCAGGATGGTCGGCGTGCCTGAGCCGAGCTGGACCGTGGTGATGCCGGTGAAGCGCCTCGGCGCCGCGAAGAGCCGGTTGCGGGGCGCGCTGCCCGGCGTACCCCACGAGGAACTGGCGCTGGCCCTGGCGGCCGACACGCTGCGCGCGGTGCGGGCGTGCCCGGCGGTCGCCCGGGTGCTGGTGGTCACCGACGACCCCCGGGCGGGCGCGGCGGCGACCGCCGCGGGCACCCGGGTCGTTGCCGACCCGGGCGGCGGGCTCAACGCGGCCTTCCGGCACGGCGCGGCCCTCGCCGGGCCCGGGGAGGCGGTGGCCGCCCTCACCGCCGACCTGCCGGCGCTGCGCCCGGCCGAGCTGGCCGCGGCGCTGCGCGCCACCGAGGGGGTACGCGGGTTCGTGGCCGACGCCCCGGGCGGGGGCACCGTGCTGCTCGCCGCGCCGGCCGGGCTGCCGCTGGCCCCCCGCTTCGGCCCCGGCTCGGCCGCCGCGCACGCCGCCGGCGGCGCGCTACCGCTGGCCGGCGACTGGCCCAGCCTGCGCCGGGACGTGGACACCCCGCCCGACCTGGCCGCCGCCGCCGGGCTGGGCGTGGGCCCCCGCACCGGGGCGCTGCTGGCCCGGGTCGCCGGTGCGGTCCGGTACGGTGCTGGCATGCAGGGCACGGTGGCCACCTACGACGCGTCGACCCGCAGCGGGGTGCTGCTGCTCGACGACGGCACCGAGCTGGCCTTCCCGGCCCGCGCGTTCGACGCGTCCGGGCTCCGGCTGCTGCGGCTCGGCCAGCGGGTGCGCGTGGAACGCGACGCGGCCGGCGAGGTGGTCCGCGTGACCTTGCCGACCATGGCGTGAACAACCTGGCCGGAGTTCATTTTCTGTTCACCCTCGTCAGGGAATCATGAGGTGGTGAGCACCCCTCGCGAGCACTCCGACCCGCCGCCCCTCCTCGACCCCGGCACGCCCCGCAACGGCCGCCCCACGCGCGGACCCGACGGGCGGTTCCGGCAGACCCGGCCGCCCGAGGAGCGCCTGGGCGCCGACCCGGACGCGGCCGGCGCCACCGGCCTGGACGAGCCGCTCGACCCGGTGGAGGGACCCGGCCCGGCCGACGGCGCCGACCCGGACGCCGGCCCGCCGACCGCGCAGCCGCTGCCGGAGGACCGCTTCCTCAACCGCGAGCTGTCCTGGCTCGACTTCAACGCCCGGGTGCTGGCGCTCGCCGAGGACCCCCGCACGCCGCTGCTGGAGCGCGCGAAGTTCCTGGCGATCTTCGCCAGCAACCTGGACGAGTTCTTCATGGTCCGGGTGGCCGGGCTCAAGCGCCGGCTCTCCGCCGGCCTGCCGGTGCGCGGCGGTGACCGGCTGCCGCTGCGCACCCAGCTCGAACTGATCACCGAGCGGACCGCCGACCTGGTCGCCCGGCACGCCGCCTGCTTCGTCGACGACGTGCTGCCCCGGCTCGCCGAGGAGGACATCCGGGTCCTGCGGTGGAGCGACCTCGACGACGCCGAGCGGGAGCGGCTGCGCACCTGGTTCCGCGAGCACATCTTCCCGGTGCTCACGCCGCTCGCGGTCGACCCGGCGCACCCGTTCCCCTACATCTCCGGCCGGTCGCTGAACCTGGCCGTCTCGGTCCGCGACCCGGACGGCGGTTCGGAGCTGTTCGCCCGGGTCAAGGTGCCGAACAACGTCCCCCGGTTCGTCCGGGTGGCCAAGGACCGGCCCGGGGTGCGTTTCCTGCCGGTGGAGGACCTCATCTCCGTCCACCTCGGCCAGCTCTTCTCCGGCATGCAGGTGGTCGAGTGCCACCTGTTCCGGGTCACCCGCAACGCCGAGGTGGAGGTCGACGAGGACCGCGACGAGGACCTGCTCCAGGCGCTCGAGCGGGAGCTGGCCCGGCGCCGGTTCGGCCCGCCGGTGCGGCTGGAGGTGGCCGCCTCCATCTCCGACCACATGCTGGAGCTGCTCGTCCGCGAGCTGGACATGGACGGACACGACGTGCTGCGGGTCCGGGGGCTGCTCGACCTGTCCGCCCTGTGGCAGGTCTACGGCGAGGCCGACCGACCCGACCTCAAGGACCCGCCGTTCGTGCCGGCCACCCACCCGCGCCTGGCCGAGGGTGAGGTGCCGCGCAGCGTGTTCGCCACGTTGCGCGACGGCGACGTGCTGGTGCACCACCCCTACCACTCGTTCGCGACCAGCGTGCAGCGCTTCGTGGAGCAGGCCGCGGCCGACCCGAACGTGCTCGCCATCAAGCAGACGCTCTACCGCACCAGCGGCGACTCCCCGATCGTCGACGCGCTGGTCGACGCGGCCGCCGCCGGCAAGCAGGTGGTGGTGCTGGTGGAGCTGAAGGCGCGCTTCGACGAGGTGGCCAACATCGGCTGGGCCCGCACCCTGGAGCGGGCCGGCTGCCATGTGGTCTACGGCCTGGTGGGGCTCAAGACGCACTGCAAGACCGCGCTGGTGGTGCGCCAGGAGGGCAACCAGATCCGGCGCTACTGCCACATCGGCACCGGCAACTACCACCCGAAGACCGCCCGGCTCTACGAGGACTTCGGCATGCTCACCGCCGATCCGGAGATCGGCGCCGACCTGACCGACCTGTTCAACGTGCTCACCGGCTACAGCCGGCAGACCGCCTTCCGCCGGCTGCTGGTCGCCCCGCAGGGCATCCGCAGCGGCCTGATCGAGCGGATCGACCGGGAGATCGAGCACGTCCGGCTCGGCATGCCGGGGCTGGTGCAGTTCAAGGTGAACTCCCTGGTCGACGAGGAGATCACCGACGCGCTCTACCGGGCGTCGCGGGCGGGCGTCCACGTCGACCTGCTGATCCGGGGCATGTGCACGCTGCGCCCGGGCGTGCCCGGGCTGTCGGAGAACATCCGGGTCCGCTCGATCCTCGGCCGGTTCCTGGAGCACTCGCGCGTCTTCCGGTTCGGCAACAACGGCGACGCGGAGTTCTGGATGGGTTCGGCCGACCTGATGCACCGCAACCTGGACCGCCGGGTGGAGGCGCTGGTGCAGGTGAGCGACCCGGTGGCCCGGGCCGAGCTGGACCACGTCCTGGCCACCGCGTTCGACAGCGACGTGGACGCGTTCGAGCTGGCCGCGGACGGCAGCTGGCACCGGCGTACCGGCACCGACGACGCGCCGCTGACCCACCTGCAGGACCTGCTGTTGCGCCGGGTCGGCGGTCGGGCGGACTGAGCGGGCCGTGCCGGGCGACGGGCGGGCATACGGTGAGCGGATGAGCGACGACGAACCGGTGCGGATCCGGGCGGCGGGTGGCGTCGTCTGGCGTCCGGGTCCCACCGGCGTCGAGATCTGCCTGGTGCACCGTCCCCGCTACGGCGACTGGTCACTGCCCAAGGGCAAGCTGGACGCCGGCGAGCACCCGCTGGTCGCCGCCGTGCGGGAGGTGGCCGAGGAGACCGACGTGCGGGCCGTGCCGCAGGTCCGCCTGCCCACGGTCCGCTACCGCAGCGAGGGCCGACCCAAGGCGGTCGACTGGTGGTCGATGCGGGCCGTCGGCGCCGGCGGCTTCCAGCCCGGCACCGAGGTCGACGAGGTGGCCTGGTACGCGGTGGACGACGCCGCCCGCCGGGTCAGCTATCCGCACGACGCCGAGGTGATCGCCGCGTTCGCGGCGCTGCCGCCGGTCACCGCCACGCTGCTGCTGGTCCGGCACGCGCACGCCGGCAAGCGGGGCACGTGGACCGGCCCGGACACCGGCCGCCCGCTGGACGCCGAGGGGCGGGCGCAGGCGCGGGCGCTGGTCCCGCTGGTGTCCCTGGTCCGCCCGGTGCGCCTGCTCTCCGCGTCGGCCCGCCGCTGCGTGCAGACCCTGGACCCGGCGGCGACCCACCTGGACCTGCCGATCGAGGTCTGCGGCGACCTGGACGAGCCGGCGCCGGGCCAGCAGGCCGAGGAGTGCGCGCTCGCCGCCGCCGCGCGGCTGACCGCGCTGGCCGCCGCCGGCGAGCCGGTCGCGGTGTGCAGCCAGGGCAAGGTGATCCCGGGCGCGCTGGAACGGCTCACCGGCCGCGCCGACGACTTCACCACCGCCAAGGGGGGCGGCTGGCTCCTCCCCTTCGCCGGCGACCGACTGGTGCTCGCCGACCGCCTGTAGGCGGGCCGGGTTCACGGGAACGCGACGGTGAGCGTCACCGGGAGGTGGTCGCTGGCCTCGGTACGCGGCGCGCGCACCTCGGCGGCGGTCAGGCCCGGCGAGACGAGGACGTGGTCGATCTGGGTACGCGGGTCGTCGGCGGGGCTCGTCCGCAGCGGCCGGGCGGCGGCCAGCGCGTCCACCAGACCGGCCCGGGTGAACTCGGCGAACGCCGGATCGTCCGGCTCGGTGTTGAGGTCGCCGCCGAGCACCAGCGGCCGGCCGGCCGCGTATTCGCCGGCGAACGCGGCCACCTCGCGGGCCTGTTCCACCGGATCCCGGCCGGGCGGCGGTTGCAGGTGGGTGGCGACCACGGCCAGCTCGCGCCCGCCGAGGTCGAGCGTCACGCCGAGCGCCTGCGCCCCGGTCGGCGCGCCGTGCGCGGTCAACGGCCGGGTCCGGCCGGAGCGCAGCGGGAATCGGGTGAGCACCGCGTCGCCCCACACCGGGTCGGCGGCGGGCGCGAAGACGTACGGCATCCCCAGCCGACCGGCCAGCAGCGCCACCGTGTCGTGCCCGCCGTTGAGCCACCAGCCCCGGTCCACCTCGCTGAGCAGCACCACGTCCGCCCCGCGCAGCTGTCCGGCGACCGCGTCGAGGTCCAGCCGGCCGTCGATGCCGAAGCCCATCCGGATGTTGTAGGCGGTGACCCGCACCGTCCCCGGCGGGCCGCCCGGCCGGGGGTCCGACGGCGGGGCGTGCAGGTGGGCGGCGAGCCCGGCCGACGCCGTCAGGCCGAGGAGGAGCCAGGTCCGCGCCGGATCGGGCAGGGTCGGGGCGGACCACGGTGGCCCGGTGAACGCCACCAGAGCGACCAGGACGGCCGCGGCGACCGGCACCCACTCGTTGGGGTACCCGAGGTCGTAGGCGGCGTAGTAGGCCACCGTGGCCACCGCGAAGACCAGCATTCCGACGACGGCGGCCCGACCGCGCCGCGCCGCCGCCCGTCCGTCCGGGTCGGCGCCGGCCACCGCGTCGTCGGTCGTCGAGTCGGTCAGCGCCAGGCAACCGCCGAGCCCGGCGGCGGTGAGCAGGTACGCCGGGACCAACCGCCCGGTCGCGAACAGCACCGCGCCCGCGACCAGCGCGACCGGCCAGAGCACCCGGGCGAGTCGGGCCGGCATCCGGAGCAGCACGGCCGCCAGGAACAGCAGGACCGCGTACCCGCCCAGCACGGGGACGGCGGGACGGGCGAGGCCGGGGAAGTCGGGGGAACCGGCGCCGGCGGCGGCGCTCCAGACCGCCGGGGCGAGCGCGATCTGGTTGGCCAGCAACAGCGCCGGACCGCAGAGCAACCAGGCCCGCCGCCCGGCGGACGGCGTCGCCGGCCGTCGTGTCGCGGAGAGCCCGGCCGCGGCGAGGAACGCCAGCACCAGCGGGACGCTCAGGCTCCACCCGAGCACACCACCGCGCCAGACCAGGTCCTCGGTGCCGAGCAGGGCGTGCCCGACCGCGTTGCCGGCCAGGCCGAGCGCCAGCCCGGCGACCGGCCGGTCGACGAGCGCGGCGGCCGCGGCGAGCCAGACCAGGCCGGCGAGCAGCCCGGCGCACGCCAGCCAGAGCTGGGCCGTGCCACCGGGACCGGCGGTCAGGAGCAGGCGTACGGCGGCCAGCACGCCGGCCGCCGCGAGGCCGACCGGGCGGACGCCGAGCCGGCGTACCAGGCCGGGCGCGGCCAGCGCGAGCACGAACCAGCCGAGCGCGAACGCGCCGAGCAGCTCGGCGGGCGTCTCGGCGGCGCGGCCGAAGAGCGTGATGACCGACGGGAGCCAGACCCGAAGCACGTCCAGCAGGACCGTGACGCCCAGGGCGAGCGCGAGGGTGCAGAGGTGACGGTGCCGCACGGGCGCCTCTTCTCGTGACCGACGGGGGTTTCGGCACGGCGATTCTGCGCGGCGGCGCGGCGGCGCGGCGGGCGGTCAACGCGTACCCACGGACGAGGGCGCCCACCGCGAACGGTGGGCGCCCCCGGTGGGACGGTCCGGTCAGCGCCGGGTGGCGGCCTTCTTGGCCGGCGCCTTCTTCGCGGGCGCCTTCTTGGCCGCCGTGGTCTTCTTCGCCGTGGCCGACTTGGCCGCGGTCGTCTTCTTGGCCGCGGTGGTCTTCTTGGCCGTGGCGGACTTCGCCGCGGTCGTCTTCTTCGCCGCCGCGGTCTTGGTCGCGGTGGCCTTCTTGGCCGGTGCGGCCTTCTTGCTCGCGGCCGTGGTCTTGGTGGCCTTCGCCGCCGTGGTCTTCTTCGCGGCCCCGGTGGTCTTCGCCGCCGTGGTCTTCTTCGCCGCCGCGGTGGTCTTGGCGGCCCCGGTGGTCTTCTTCGCGGCGGCGGTGTCCTTCGGCACCTTGCCGCTGGCCACCATCTCCTTGAAGCCCGCGCCCGCCCGGAAGGTCGGGACGGAGGTCTTCTTGACCTTCACCGCCTCGCCGGTCCGCGGGTTGCGCGCTGTTCGGGCTCCCCGGACGCGCTTCTCGAACGCTCCGAATCCGGTGATCGCCACCTTCTCGCCCTTGGTGACCGCCGCCTGGACCTCAGCGAGAACCGCGTCGAGCGCGGCCGTCGCCGTCTTCCGGTCCCCCAGGCGAACGGCGAGCGCCTCGATGAGCTCGGCCTTGTTCACGACTTCCTCCCGATTGTGCAACTGACTCGACGCGAGCCATTCTGCGCGCACGGTATGCCCTGTGCTGCCTGGACACAAACATTCGGTGGAAAAAAGCCCTTGTGTCGCAACGGATTCGCCCCCACCGGCCGGGCCGGTGGGGGCGAAAAGGGGGTACGGGTCAGGCGATCGAGGGCAGGAACACCGGTCGGGAGGCCTCGTACGTGGCGATGTCGGCCTCGTGCCGGAGGGTGAGTCCAATGTCGTCCAAGCCCTCCATCAGCCGCCACCGACTGTGGTCGTCCAGCGGGAAGGCCCAGGTGGCATCCCCGGCGCGGACCTCGCGGGCGTCGAGATCGACGGTGACCGGAGTGGTCGGATCGGATTCCGCGAGCGCCCAGAGTTGCTCCACGGCACTCAATTCCAGCTCGACCGGAAGGAGCCCTTCCTTCAGCGCGTTGCCGCGGAAGATGTCGCCGAAGCGGGGCGACACGACGGCCCGGAACCCCCAGTCCCGCAGCGCCCAGACGGCATGCTCCCGGGACGACCCGGTGCCGAACTCCGGACCGGCCACAAGAATCGACGCTCCCGAATAAGCGGGATCGTTGAGAACGAATGACGGGTCCTCCCGCCACGCATTGAACAGGCCGTCGGCGAAACCGGTCCGGGTCACCCGCTTGAGGTACACGGCGGGGATGATCTGGTCGGTGTCCACGTTGGACCGCCGCAGCGGCACCACGGTGCCGGTGTGGGTGGTGAACTTGTCCATCTCTCGGCTGCCCTTCTACAGGTCGGCGGGGGCGGCCAGCCGGCCGACCACGGCGGTGGCGGCGGCGACCGGCGGGGACACCAGGTGGGTACGCCCGCCCCGGCCCTGGCGGCCCTCGAAGTTGCGGTTGGAGGTCGAGGCGGAGCGCTCCCCGGGCCTGAGCGTGTCGGGGTTCATCCCCAGACACATGGAGCAGCCGGCGAACCGCCACTCGGCGCCCGCGTCGGTGAAGACCTGGTCCAGCCCCTCGATCTCGGCCGCCTCCCGGACCGCGGCGGAGCCGGGAACCACGAGCATGCGTACGCCGTCGGCGACCCGCCGCCCGCGCAGCACGTCGGCGGCGGCCCGCAGGTCCTCCAACCGGCCGTTGGTGCAGGAGCCGACGAAGACCACGTCGACGGCGAGGTCGCGCAGCGGGGTGCCGGGGCTGAGGTCCATGTATTCCAACGCCCGCCGGGCGGCGACCCGCTCCGGCTCGGTGTCGAACGCCTCCGGGTCCGGCACGGTCGCGCCCAGCGGCACGCCCTGACCGGGGTTGGTGCCCCAGGTGACGAACGGCGTGATCCGGCTCGCGTCCAGCGTGACCTCGGTGTCGAACGTCGCGCCCTCGTCGGTGGGCAACGTCCGCCAGTATTCCAGCGCCGCGTCCCAGTCGGCCCCCTGGGGCGCGTTCGGCCGCCCCTTCAGGTACGCGAACGTGGTCTCGTCCGGCGCGATCATGCCGGCCTTGGCGCCCCACTCGATGGACATGTTGGCGATCGTCATCCGCCCCTCCATCGACAGGTCGCGGATGGCCTCGCCCCGGTACTCGACGATGTGGCCGCGACCGCCGCCGGTGCCCACCTGCGCGATCAGCGCGAGCACCAGGTCCTTGGCGGTGACGCCGGGCGCCAGTTCGCCGACCACGTTGACCGCCATGGTGCGCGGGCGGGCCTGCGGCAACGTCTGGGTGGCGAGCACGTGCTCGACCTCGCTGGTGCCGATGCCGAACGCGAGCGCGCCGAACGCGCCGTGGGTGGCGGTGTGCGAGTCGCCGCAGACGATCGTCATGCCGGGCTGGGTGAGACCGAGCTGCGGGCCGATGACGTGCACGATGCCCTGGTTCTCGTCGCCCAGCGGGTGCAGCCGCACCCCGAACTCGGCGCAGTTGCGGCGCAGCGTCTCGATCTGGGTGCGGGAGGTGGGGTCCGCGATCGTGAGCAGGTCGCCGCGCCGGGAGCGGAACGCCGGGTCGTCGTACCCGGTCGGGGTGTTGTGGTCCTCGGTCGCGATCGTCAGATCGGTCCGGCGCACCCCGCGCCCGGCCAGGCGCAGCCCGTCGAACGCCTGCGGGCTGGTCACCTCGTGCAGCAGGTGCAGGTCGATGAAGAGCAGGTCCGGCTCGCCGGCGGCGGAGCGGACCACGTGCGCGTCCCAGACCTTCTCGGCCAGGGTCCTCGGTTGAGTGACTCCCACCATCTGGACATCCTAAATTCTGGGAGGTAAATTTCGGCTTGTGGGACACAGTATGAGCGGTGTCGGCGTTCTCGACAAGGCGGTGGTCATCCTGGCCGCCTGTGTCGACGGCGCCAGCCTGGCCGAACTCGTTGAACGCACCAAGCTGCCCCGGGCCACCGCGCACCGGCTGGCACAGGCGCTGGAGATCCACCGGATGCTGGTCCGGGACACCCAGGGCCGATGGCGCCCGGGTCCACGCCTGGGCGAGCTGGCCAACGCGGCCCCGGACGTGCTGCTCACCGCCGCCGAGCCGCTGCTCGCGGCGCTGCGCGACGCCACCGGCGAGAGCGCCCAGCTCTACCTGCGCCGCGCCGACGAGCGCATCTGCGTGGCCGCCGCCGAGCGCGCCAGCGGTCTGCGGGACACCGTCCCGGTCGGCTCGGTGCTGCCGATGACCGCCGGCTCGGCGGCCCAGATCCTGCTCGCCTGGGAGCCACCGGAGGCGGTCATGCCGCTGCTCCCCCGCTCCAAGTTCACCGGCCGCACGCTGGCCGAGGTGCGCCGGCGCGGCTGGGCGCAGAGCGTCGCGGAGCGGGAGGCCGGCGTGGCGAGCGTCTCCGCCCCGATCCGGGACCGCACCGGGCGGGTGATCGCCGCGATCAGCATCTCCGGTCCGATCGAACGCCTCGGCCGCCGCCCCGGCGAACGCCACGCCATGGCCGTCGTCCGCGCCGGCCAACGCCTCTCCGGCCTCTGACCCCCGGCTGCCCGGCTGCCCGGCTGCCCGGCTGCCCGGCTGCCCGGCTGCCCGGCTGCCCGGCTGCCCGGCTGCCCGGCTGCCCGGCTGCGAGATCTTGGTACGAAACGGCCCCTCCAGGGGCCGTTTCGTACCAAGATCTTCGCTGTTCCAGGCGGCGGCAGCCGTCCCGCTCCGTCGATCAAGGAGTTTGCGTCGGCTCGGGGCAGCGCGGGTGACGCGAACTCCTTGATCGACGAGGAGCGACCGGGCCGGAGGGGACGCGGAGCGACCAGGCCGGAGGGAAGGCAGAATGTCGAACGGCCCGTCTCGCGGGAGCGAGACGGGCCGTTCGATGACGTAGCCCCGACCGGATTCGAACCGGCGCTACCGCCTTGAGAGGGCGGCGTCCTGGGCCGCTAGACGACGGGGCCAGGCACTTTTCCTGCTTCACCACCCTGCCGGGCGGCGTGGCAGTAGTCTAGCGGCACCGCGTCCGGCACCGCCGCCGGGGGTCACCCCCTGCGCGGGGAGCCGAACAGCAGAACAGCCCGCCCCCGGGAAGTGGGACGGGCTGACGGTGCTGTAGCCCCGACCGGATTCGAACCGGCGCTACCGCCTTGAGAGGGCGGCGTCCTGGGCCGCTAGACGACGGGGCCAGAACCTTCTTGCACTCCGGCAGCGGTGAACTGCCGGAATCCAGCGACCGAGGTTCTTGCGAACCCGCGGCTGCGCTGGGGTACCAGGACTCGAACCTAGACTAACTGAACCAGAATCAGTCGGGCTGCCAATTACCCCATACCCCATTGGCCCCTTGCGGCGCCGGGAATGAACTTTACCCTCCCGGTGCCGACAGGCCAAATCCAACCCCCCGAACCACCCTTGACCTGCGGAAACGGGGCGTCGGACGGATCAGGCGACGGGGACGACGGGGTTGCTGAGTTCCCCGATCCCCTCGATCCGCACGGTGACCGTATCCCCCTCGGTGAGCGGGCTAACCCCCGCCGGCGTGCCGGTGAGCACCACGTCGCCGGGAAGCAGCGTCATCACGTGCGAGATGTAGGACACCAGGCCCGGCACGTCGAAGACCATGTCCTTGGTCCGGCCGAGCTGGCGGACCTCCATCTCCTCCGGGTTGCGGCCCACCTCGCACCGGATCTCCAGGTCGGCCACGTCCAGCCCGGTGGTGATCCACGGACCGATGGGGCAGAACGAGTCGAAGCCCTTGGCCCGGGTCCACTGGCCGTCGGACCGCTGGAGGTCCCGCGCGGTGACGTCGTTGGCGCAGGTGTAGCCGAAGATGGCCCGCTCGGCGGCGGCCCGGTCGGCGCGGCGGGCGCCCGGCGCCCCGATCACCACGGCCAGCTCCGCCTCGTGCTCCACCTGCTTCGAGAAGATCGGCAGGCGGATGGCGTCCCGCGGACCGATCACCGAGGTGGACGGCTTGAGGAAGAGCAGCGGCTCCTTGGGCACCTCGCTGCCGTGCTCGGCGGCGTGCTCGGCGTAGTTACGCCCGACACAGACCACCTTGCTGGGCAGGATCGGCGACAGGAGCCGGACGTCGGAGAGCGCCCAGCGGGCGCCGGAGAACTGGATCTGCCCGAACGGGTGCCCCTCGATCTCGGCGATGGTCAGGCCCTGCGGCCCGGCCTCCGGTTCGCCCTCGACGACTCCGAACGACATTCCCTTGGCATGAGCGAAACGAGCGATACGCACCTGGCCAATCTATCCCCGACACCGGCGGGTGGCAGCCGGTCCGGCCCGGCGCGGCCGGCCAGGGTACGCCGGATCACACCGGCCGGGGCGGGATTGCCGGCTTCGTACCCGCCCGGCGGGCCCCGGACCATAGCTTCGGGTCCGGAGGTTCGTTGGTATGCCTGCATCGAGACGACACCACAGGACCCTGGCAGTGCTGGTGAACTGCCTCGGCGTCATCGCCGCCGTGCCCGCGCTGCCCCCGGCGGCGCCCCGGGCGGCCGCCGCTCCCGCCCGACCGGCCCCACCGCCGGCCGCGGTCGCGGCGCCGGCCCGCCCGGCCGAGGCGGCCACCCCGATCCCGACCGGCGTCCCGGCGGTGCCGCCCGCGGTGCCGACCACCGGCCCGGCTCCGGTCCCGGCGTCGATGCCACCGGTGAGCGTGGCGGTGGGCGCGGCCGGCACGCCGGCGCCGGGTTACCGGATCGAGGTGCGCAACGCCGGTACGACGCCGGTCGAGACGCTGGTGCGGCAGGAGCTGCCGACCGGCTCCCGCGCCACCACGGTGACCGGCGGGGGCCGGGCCACCGGCCCGGTCGGGGCGACGGCCGGCGAGGTCACCTGGCGGCTGCGGCTGCCGGCGCGGAGCACCACCACCCTGCACACCGCGCTCGCGGTCACCGGCCCGGGCCGTTCGGTGACGGCCCCCACCTGCGTCTACGGCACCGACGGCACCCGTCCGTACGACTGCGCCACGGCGACCTGGGTGGGCGCGGCCACGGCGCCGGCGGCGCAGGTGACGGCGGCCCCGGCCTGGCGTCGTCCGCCGGTGCTGCTGGCCGCGTTCGCCGCGCTGCTGGTGCTCACCGGCGGCCTGCTCTGGTGGGCGGCGGCCCGGCGACGCCGCCGGCCCGCCACGACGAGCGGGGGCACGATCGGGGCGTCGGGCGCGACCGGGACTCGACCGGCCGAACCGGTCGCCGCGAGCGGGGCGGGCGGCCCGGAGGACCGGAGCACCGTCTACCCGCGCCCCGCGCTGCCCACGCCCGCCGTCCGACGTCGCCGGCCGCCGGTCTGGCTGGTGGTCGGCGTGGCCGCCGCGGTGCTGGCCGGCGTGGTCGGGGCGGCGGCGTGGACGGCCACGCAGCGGGTCGCCGCGATGGACACCACCAAGCAGCCGACCAGCGGCGCCTGGGTGGGCAGCAGCGTCACCGGCGCGCTGGGGGTGCCGTTGCGGGAGACCGCGTTCGAGTTCACCGTCTACCGGATGAGCTGCGGGACGGGGGTGCTGCCGGCGGCGCCGGGCGGCGGGCGGCCGTGCCTGGCCACCGTGGGCGTGCGCAACCTCACGTCCGAGCAGCAGACGTGGCACGGTCAGTTGCAGCGCGCGTACCTGCCCGGCGGCAACTGGGTGGCCGCGGACGAGAACGCCACGCGGGTGGCGAACCTCGGCCGGGACGTGTTCGCCCAACCGGTGGCCGCCGGCCGGCGGGTGCTGCTGCCGCTGGTCTTCACCGTGCACGGCGGCGAGCCGCCGAAGCAGTTGGAGCTGCGCAGCGGGGTGTTCTCCGCCGGCGTGCGGGTGGACGTGGACTGACCGGGGTGCGGGCGGCGGTCGTACCCTGGGGTCCGTGACCGCCGCCCTCGCCCCCGCCGCCGTGCTCGACGCGGCCGACTGGCAGGCCCGCCGGCGCGCCCACGAGGAGCGGGTCGACGCCTGGCTGGCGCCGCACCTGGCCCGCCGCCGCACCGGGGTGAAGCATCCGGTGGAGGACTTCCTGTTCACCTACTACTCGCACCGGCCGGCGCAGCTGCGCCGGTGGCACCCCGGCGCGGGCGTGGCGCTGCGCGACGCCGACCCGGCCGGGTTCGGCCCGGACTACACCGCCGGCGCCGCCGGGCTCACCCTCGACACCGAGCGGGTACGCGCGCGGCGCGCCGAGTCGATCGACTGGATCCGTACGCTGCTGGCGGCCACCGCCGGTCGCCCGGCGCACCTGGGCTGCTTCGGCATGCACGAGTGGGCGATGGTCTACCGGCAGACGCAGGAGCAGGTGCGGCACAACGCCTGGCCGTTGCGCCTGAGCCCGGAGGCGACCGCGGCGGTGGTCGAGGAGCGTGGCGTGCGGTGCAGCCACTTCGACGCGTTCCGGTTCTTCACCGGTCCGGCCCGGCCGCTCAACGTGCTCCAACCGACCCGGGAGAGTCAGCACGCGCTGGAGCAGCCGGGCTGCCTGCACGCCAACATGGATCTCTACAAGTGGGCCTACAAGCTCTCGCCGCTGGTGCCGTCGGAGCTGGTCGCGGACGCGTTCGCGCTGGCCCGGGAGATCCGCGTGCTGGACATGCGGGCCAGCCCGTACGACCTGGCGGATCTGGGCCACCCGCCGGTGCGGGTGGAGACCCCGGAGGGCCGGGCCGAGTACGCCGCCGCCCAGCGCGGCTTCGCCGAGCGGGCCGCCGGGCTGCGGTCCCGCCTGCTGGCCGCGCTGGACCGGTCGGCGCCCGCCGGCCCGGCCTGAGCCGGGCCGCGGCGGGTCAGCCGAGCGCGCAGGCCGGCGTCGGCGAGCACGGACGCGGGTCGACGCCTCCGGCTCAACCCTCCGGATGCCCCCGGTGTCGGGCCCACTCCGGCGCGAGGATCGACATGACGGTGGCGTCCACCCAGCCGTCGCCGTCGCGCAGCACCTGCCGCAGCGTCCCCTCGGCCACGAAGCCGACCTTCTCGTAGGCCCGCCGGGCGCGCGGGTTGAACGCGAACACCTCCAGCCCGACGCGGTGCAGGCCGAGCTGCTCGAAGCCGTGGCCGACGATCAGCCGGACCGCCTCGGTGCCGAGGCCCCGGTCCCGTCCGGTCGGCCCGATGAGGGTGCGGAAGTTGCAGCTCGCGTTGGCGCGGTCCCACTCGTTCAGCACCACCTCGCCGACGCAGCGCCCACTGGCGCGGTCGACCACGGCCAGGTCGAGCCGGTCGGTCTGGCTGTTGCGGGTGCCGTACCAGGCCCGCAGCCGGGTGTCGGGGAAGCCTTCCCCGGGCGGGCTCCCGGTCAGCCGGGCCACCTCCGGGTCGGTCAGGATCTCCGCCAGCGCGGGCAGGTCGTCGTCGTGGAACGGGCGCAGCAGCACACGCTCGCCGGTGAGCGTGGGCTTGACGGAGAAGTCGGTCGGCACGGGATGGATTCTGGGCAGCCGCGCAGCGGGCCGCAAACTTTTAAACCGCTGCCAGCCGGCCCGATCGGGCAATCCCCGACGCCCGAACCTCGGGCCTTGGCACAGTGGGGAAATGGGCGGGGTCGGTCGGATCCAACTGGCCGACCAGGCCGGCGGGGTCAGCCGGCTGGAGTTGTTCCTCGACCTGATCTTCGTGTTCGCCTTCCTCAACGTCACCGGGTTGACCGCCGAGCAGCTCAACCCGGCCGGTCTGCCCCGTGGACTCCTGCTCCTCGTGCTGCTCTGGTGGTGCTGGACGCCGTTCGCCTGGCTCGGGACGATGGTGCGACTGGATCGGGGCGTCCTGCCGGTGGCGATGTTCGGGCTCAGCGCCGCCCTGTTCGTGATGAGCCTGACGGTGCGGGAGGCGTTCCTGGATCGTCCGGGCGGGCTGTCCGGTCCCGTGGTCTTCGCCCTGGGTTACCTCGTCGTGCGGGGCACCGCGCTCGCCGTGGCCACGGTGGCCACGACGGACCGGACCGGGGTCCGGCACCTGATCCGGAGGGTCTGGCCGCCCGCCGCGGTGGGTGCGCTGTTCCTGCTCGCGGCGGCGGTGGCGCCGACCTACGTCCCGGATGCCGTCACCCGGGAGTGGGTCCGATTCGCCCTGGTCGGTTGTGCGGTCGTCGTCGAGTACGGCGGCGTCCTGCTGGTCGGAGCCCAGCGGTGGCGGATCGCCTCCATACCGTACTGGGCGGAGCGACACGCGCTGATCATCCTGATCGGGTTCGGCGAGACGATCATCTCGATCGGGCTCAGCCAGGGCATGGCGGTGGCGCAGCCGCTGACCCCGGCCGTGGTGATCGGGACTCTGCTCGGTGTCGTGCTCGCCGGCGCGCTCTGGTGGACGTACTTCGACATCGCCCGGTTCGCGGCGGAGAAGGCGCTCCAGCGGGTCGCGAGCGACCGGCGCGCGGCACTCGGACGGGACGCGTACAGCTTCCTGCACCTGCCGATGATGGCCGGACTGATCCTCGTGGCGCTGGGACTCAAGAAGGCACTCGGCGAGCTGCGGGTGCACAGCGGGGAGAGTGATCCGCTCCTCGGGGTGGCGACGCTCTACGGCGGGGTGGTGCTGTACCTGGTCGGACTGGTGCTGTTCGAGCTGCGGACGCTACGCATCCTGGGCCGCTCGCCGCTGCTCGGCATCGTGCTGGTGCTGGCGGCCGCGCCGGTCGCCCCGCGCCTGCCGGTGCTCGCCGAACTGGCCGTGCTGGCGGCTGCCGTGGGCGCGACCGCGTTGGCCGACGCGACGATCTTCCGGCACCGTCACCGGCGCCTGCACGTGGCCATCGGCGGCGCCCACGAGCACGCCGGCGTCACACCGAAGGAGCTCTTCTTCGACCTCGTCTTCGTGTACGCCTTCCTCCAGGTGGCGGCGCTGATGGCCGACGACCCGACGGTGAGCGGCGTCGTCCGCGGCCTGCTCGTGCTCACCACGCTCTGGCTGGCCTGGTGCGCCTACGCCTGGCTGGCCTCGGTGGTGCGTTCGGAGAGTCCCCTGGTACGCCTGGTGATGGTGCTGGTCGTGGCGGTCACCGCGGTGATCACGCTGGCCGGCCCGCAGGCGTTGGCGGACGCGCTGGGCGGCATGTCCGGGCCGCTGGTCTTCGTAGCCTGCTACGCCGTGATCCGGCTGCTGGTGCTCGTCTCGTTCGCCGGTGCGGCACGACAGCACCCGGGGATGTGGCCGCCGCGGCCGGCCCTGGCCACCGTGCCCAGCCTCGTCGCGCTCGGCCTGCTGCTGATCGCGGCGCTGGTGCCCGAGCCGGTGGGTGACATCCGAGCGCTCCCTCCGGTGCGGGTGGGCCTGTGGATCGCGGCGATCCTGGTCGACGTCCTCGGCAACGCCCGGGTCCTGCGCGTGCTGCGGATCGAATCCGCCGCGCACTGGGCCGACCGGTTCAGCCTGATCGTCATCATCGCGCTCGGCGAGGCGGTGATCTCGATGGGCACCGCGCTCGCCTACACCCCGATCTCGGCCCGGATCATCGTGGCGGTCCTGCTCGCCACCGGGCTGCTCGCCGCATTGTGGTGGGCTTACTTCGGCTGGGACAGCGCCGAGGGGGAACGGGCGTTGGAGGCCGCCGACGGAACGGTCCGGACGCGGATCGCCCGGAACGCGTACATGTTGCTGCACCTGCCCATGGTCGCCGGGATCGTGCTGGTCTCCCTGGGCCTGCGGAAATCCATGTCGGTGTTGGGCAGCGCCGGTCTCCTCACGTTGGGACCGCCGCCGTACCTGTTGGGGCACGCCGCGCTCTTCGGCGGGGTGCTGCTCTACCTGGTCGCCGTGCAGGCGTTCCACTCGCGGACCGTCGGACGCCGCCGGCCGCTCCGCGTGGCGCAGGCCGGGCTCGTGGCCGCGTTGCTGCCGCTGACGGCGGGGCTTCCGGCGCTGGTGTCACTGGCCCTGCTCACCGCGGTCTGCCTGGCCGTCACCGCCATCGAGGCGACCCGTGGCCGGCCCGTACCCGCCGTGCAGCCGGTGGTCTCGCACTGACCACCGGAGGATCAGTCGCCGTCCACCCGACGGTCGCGCTTGCGCTGCGACTGCCGCTTCTTCTCGGCCAACCGGCGCTCCTTGGCGCCCCGCGACGGTCGGGTCGGGCGGCGCGGCTTCGGCGGCGGGGCGACCGCCTCGCGCAGCAGGGCGGCCATCCGCTCCCGGGCCGCTTCCCGGTTGGCCAGTTGCGCGCGGTGCTCGCTGGCCGCGACGGTCAGCACGCCGTCGACCAGCCGGCCGGCGAGTCGGGTCAGGGCCCGTTCCCGCAGTGACTCGGGCACGCTCGGCGAGCCGGCCAGGTCGAAGCTCAACTCGACCCGCGAGTCGGTGGTGTTGACCCCCTGTCCGCCCGGCCCGGACGATCGGGAGAACCGCTCCCGCAGCTCGGCGGCGGGCACCACGAGCCGGTCGGTCACCCGCAGTCCGTCGTCCACGCCCCCGAGGCTAGCGCCCCGGACGGTGGCTCGGGGTGGGGGTTCCGGTCGGGGTGGGACTGGCCCGCTCCTCGTCGGAGCCCGACGCCGCGTACGCCGCCGCGCCGACCGTCAGCAGGGCGATCACGGCGATCTTGACGACCACGCCACGGATCGCGGTCCAGGCGTTGCGCCGGGCGCCGGGCACGCTGGTCCGGATCGTCTGGTAGTCCTTCCAGCCGCGCTGGGCACGGGCGTACGACGCGCCGACACCGGCGCCGATGACCAGGCCCACCACGAGGAGGGCCGCGATGACAGCTTGCTCCACCTCCGCCAGTATCCATACTCAGCGTAATATTTCCATTGTCCGATGCTCCCACGCCGGATATCCGACAGTTCCGCGGCGTCTGCGCAGCTCAGCCGCCACGACCGATGATGGTGTCGGCAGTCTGCTGGACCTGGTCGATCGGGATGGCGAAGCCGATGCCGATCGAGCCGTTCCCGTCGATGGTGGCGATGGCGGTGTTGACCCCGACCACCTCGCCGCGCGCGTTCACCAGCGGCCCACCGGAATTGCCCGGGTTGATGGAGGCGTCGGTCTGCACCGCCGTGTGCCGGCCGTTGCCGATCCGCACCTGCCGGTTGAGCGCGCTGACGATACCGGCGGTGACGGTGCCGGCCAGCCCGAGCGGCGAGCCGACCGCGAGCACCGGCTCCCCCACCCGGGTCGAGTTCGCCTTGGCCAACGGCAGCGGCGGCAGCCCGGCGGACGCCGGCACCTTGAGCACCGCGAGGTCGCTGCCCGGCTCCCGGCCCACCACCTCGGCGGGGAACCGACGCCCGTCCGAGGTCTCCACCGTCACCGGCCCCGAGCCACCCCGGGCGAGGATGTGGTCGTTGGTGACGATGTGCTGCTCGTTGTCGATGGCGAAGCCGGACCCGGAGGCCCCCGCGCCGGACTTCCCGGCGACCATCACCGACACCACGCCGGGCACGGTCCGGCCGGCGGCGGTGACCAGCTCCGCCGGCACCGGCGCGGCCGAGGCCGCGGACGGGCCGGGCGCACCCCGGTCGGCGGCCCAGGTGCCGGCCGCCGCGCCGGAGACGGTGGAGAGTGCCACCACCGCCGCCGCGCCCAGCAGCCGGCTCTGCCAACTCCGCCGCCCCGCCCCCTGGTCGGGGCCTGCCCCGTCCCGGTGCCCGCGCCCGTCCGGGTCCAGCTCCGGCGAGACGAACCACGGACCGCGCGGCTCGCCGAGTCCGGTCTGCACTGCCATGCCTGGCTCCTCACGTGTCGTGCCGTCGTCCGGTCGTGGTGTGCGGGTCAGGGCAGCCGGGAGAACCACCGCAGCGACCCGGCGGCGGCGCCCATGGCCAGGACCAGCCCGAGCCCGATGAAGCGGGCCGAGACGTCCTGCCGTTCCGTGCGGTAGCCGACCGACGTGCCGATGTCCTCGTAGACGTCCTTCAGCTCGGCGGTGGTGGACGCCTCGTGGAAACCGCCGCCGGTCTGGTCGGCCACCGCCTTGAGCGTCTGCCCGTCCACCGGCACCTGGATCGCCCGGCCGCCCCGGTCGACCGAGCCGCCGGGCGTGCCGAAGGAGATCGTGTGCACCGGCACCTTGGCGGCGACCGCCTGGTCGGCGGCCTCCATCGGGTCCATCCCGGAGGTGTTGGCGCCGTCGGAGAGGATGATGATCCGGGCCGGCGGGGGGTCCTTCGCGGCGGTGGCGTCCAGGCTCTTCACCGCGCCCAGCGAGGTGCTGATCGCCTCGCCGATCGCGGTCCCCTGCACGCCGGTGATCCCCTCGGCGAGCCGTTCGATCCCCTCGTGCAGCGCCTCCCGGTCGGTGCTCGGGGGCACCAGCACCGCCGCGCTGCCGGCGAACGCGACCAGGCCGACGTTGAACTCGTCGGGCAGCCCGTCGACGAACTTCCGGCCGGCCTCCTTGGCCGCGGTCAGCCGGTCCGGGTCCACGTCGGAGGCGAGCATCGAGGTGGAGACGTCCACCGCGACCATCACGGTGGCCCGCTCCCGGGGCACCCGCACCTCCGCCTCCGGCCGGGCGAAGCCGACCACCAGCAGCGCCAGCATGGCGAGGAAGAGTCCGGCCGGGACGTGTCGTCGCCAGGCCGGCCGGCGCGGGGCCACCCGGTCCAGCAGGCGCAGGTTGGTGAACCGGACCGCGTAGCGGCTCTGCCGGCGTTGCAGCACGAGATAGCCGGCGACCAACGCGGCGACGGCGAGCAGCAGCCACAGGCGGGCGGGCGACTGCCAGGTCATGCGGCACCTCCCCGGGCGCCGGCCGGCGCCGTCGCCAGCCGGCGCTGCTCGTGCACGTGCCGGACGACATCCGCGCACCAGTCCCGGTCGGTGCGCAGCTCCAGGTGGGTCGCGCCGGCCCGGCGCAGCGTGCGGCGGACCTGGTCGCGCTGCTCGGCGGCGGCCCGCGCGAACCGCTCGCGCAGGGCCGGGTCGCCGGTCCACACCTCGCGGTGGCGACCGCTCTCCGGGTCGACCAGCGTGATCAGGCCGACGTCGGGCAGTTCCAGCTCGCGCGGGTCGGTCACCTCCACGGCGAGCACCTGGTGCCGGACCGCCAGCCGGCGCAGCGCGGCCGCCCAGGGCGGCGGCGGGCCGTCCGGGTCCTCGGGCAGTTCGTCGAGGAAGTCGGAGACGACCACCACGAGGCCTCGGCCGGTGGCGACCCGGTGCAGGCCGTCCAGCCCGTCGGCGAGGCCCGGCGCGGCGCCCGCCCGGGCGCCGCCGGCCGGACCGGCCGCGCGCGGGTCCGGTCCGTCGTCGGTACGCGGGGCGCCGAGCAGCGCACGGAGCAGCCCGAGCAGATGGGTACGCCCGCTGCGGGCCGGGAACCGGCGCAGCCCGTCCGGGGCGAGCACCTGGGCGCCCAGCCGGTTGCCGACCCCGGCGGTGAGGAAGCCGACGCAGGCCACCGCCGCCACCGCGAGTTCCCGCTTGTCCAGCGCCGCGGTTCCGTACTCCATGCTGGCGCTGGCGTCGACGACCATCCAGGTGGTCAGCTCCCGGTCGGCGTCGACCTCGCGCACGTGCGGGACGGTGGTGCGCGCGGTGACCGCCCAGTCCATCCGGCGGACCTCGTCCTCGCCGGGGCGGTACTCGCGACTGCCGGCCGCCTCACTGCCGGGCCCGGGCAGCAGCCCCCGGTACCGGCCGTGCAGCAGACCGTCCAGCCGCCGGGTCACGGTCAGCTCCAGTCGGCGTACCCGCTGGTCGGGAGCGAGGTCGGCGAGGCCGGGAGCGGCGGCGCCGAGATCGGGCCGGGCGGGCGCGGGCGGGGCGGGGACGGCCCGGCGGGTCATGCCGCCGCCAGGTCCGGCGCCGCCTCCGCGGGCCCGGTCACCAGCCGGGGCGGGGGCACCGCCTCGACCAGCCGGCGCACCACGTCCTCCCCGGAGATGCCGTCGGCGACCGCGTCGAAGGAGAGCACCAGCCGGTGCGCCAGCACGTCCACCGCCAGGTCCCGGATGTCCTCGGGCAGCACGTAGTCCCGGCCGTGGATCAGGGCCTGTGCCCGGGCCGCCGCGACCAGACCGAGCGTGGCCCGGGGGCTCGCGCCGTACGCCAGCAGCGGGGCGACGTCGGGCAGCCCGAACCGCCCGGGGTCGCGGGTGGCGAGGATGAGCCGGACCACGTACTCGGCCAGCGCGTGGTGGACGAAGACGTCGGTCGCGCGGCGCTGGAGTTCCCGCAGCCGGGCCGGGTCGAGAACCGGGCGCGGGGTGGGCCGCTCGGTGCTCATCCGGTAGAGGATGGCCAGTTCGTCGGCGTCGCTGGGGTAGTCGACCACGACCTTCATGAGGAACCGGTCGCGCTGCGCCTCGGGGAGCTGGTAGACCCCCTCCGACTCGATCGGGTTCTGGGTGGCCAGCACCAGGAACGGGTCGGGCACCGGCCAGCTCCGCCCGGCGATCGAGACCTGCCGGTCGGCCATCGCCTCCAGCAGTGCCGACTGGACCTTGGCCGGGGCCCGGTTGATCTCGTCGGCGAGGACCAGGTTCGACATGATCGGTCCCAGCTCCACGTCGAACGTCTCGGTGGAGGCGCGGTAGATCCGGGTGCCGACGATGTCCGACGGGACCAGGTCGGGCGTGAACTGGATCCGGGCGAAGGTCCCGCCGACCACTGTGGCGAGCGTCTGCGCGGCCAGCGTCTTGGCCACCCCCGGTACGCCCTCCAGCAGGCAGTGACCGTCGGCGATCAGGGCGGTGAGCAGGCGGTCGACGAGCCGATCCTGCCCGACGATCACGCGTTTGACCTCGAAGAGGGTCTGTTCCAGCTCGACGCCGCTCGCATCGGCATCGACCGGGCTGGGCACGCTGGCCAGGGTGTCCGAGATGTCCGTCACGGTGCTTGCTTCCCGGGCCGGACGCGCGACAAACGTCGGATTATCGGCCCCTGTCCGGCCGTCGACGGGCCGGACCGGGAGGACCTCCCCGATCGGGCGGCAACGGCGTGAACCGGCGCTGTGAGGCCCGGACGGACACGGAACACGACATCGACCCCCGCCGGAGCGGGGGTCGACGCGCGGGCGGGTGGGTCAGTTGGCGATCACGATGTGGAACGGCCGGTCCGCGTAGCCGCCGGTGGAGTTGCGGGTCTGCACGAACACTCCGGTCGGCGTCAGGGTCCGCGGCGCGGCCCCGACCTCACCGCCCGGGGGCACGTTCGCCGTGTCGTTCGTGCCGATGGACACGTGGTACGACTTCGCGGAGACGTTGTAGTCCAGCAGCACCAGGTACTGGCCGGCGAGGACACCCGGCCCGGGCGCGAACTTGGACGAGGAGACGACGTTGCCGGAGTGCTGGAGCAGCGTGCCATTCTGCGCGACGACCGCCCAGGCCACCGTGCCCGGCGCCGGCGGGGCCAGGGTGGCGCGCAGGGCGGCCCGGGCGGCCCGCTGCTCGGCGGCGGTCACCGGCGGCTGCTGCGGAGCGTTCCGGACGGCGGGCTGCGGGACCTTCGCCTCCGGCTGGGCGGCGATCGCGACGCCTCCGCCCGCCACGGTGAGGGACAGGGCGGCGAGTGCCACCACCGTCGCCTTTCGCTTGAAGAATGTGGCCATGACAGATCTCCCTTTTGTGGACCGTGGTGATACGGCCGACCCGCGAATTGCCGCGCGGGCCGGATGCTTTCGAACACGGGCGATCGGGCGCGAACAATTGCGGACCATCGGGTATCCGCGTCGGGAGCGCACCGCTGCTGAACTGGCCTTACTACAGAGAGTCGCGACTTCTCAACCAGGTGGAACCTAGCACCGGAAAATGCGGCGGGTCAATAGTTCTCATTGCGTGTCCGCGACCCGCCTGAATTGCGAGTGCGCAGCGCTCGACCATTCACGAAATTGCTTCACGGGATGCGACGCGACGGCCGGTAGCCTGACCGTCGTGATCACGACGGAAGCGCCGACGCGCGGCGGCGCCCGGGGCGGGCGATGGGTCACGGCGGCGTGCTGGTCGGCCGCCGCGCCGGTGGCCGCCGGGGCGGTGCTGCGCCTGACCGGGCTGGAGCGGGGTCCGCTGGTGCTGACCACCGCCTTCACGCCGTACGTCGCGGCCCTGGCCTGGGTCGTGGCGGTGCCGGCGCTCGCGCTGCGGCGCCGGGCGCCCGCGGCGGTGGCGGCGCTCGCCGCGCTGGCGCTGCTCGGCGCGGTGGCCCCCCGCGCGCTGCCCGACGACCGGCCCCCGGCCGCCGGCCCGACGCTGCGGCTGCTCACCGCCAACCTGCGCCTGGGCTCGGCCGACCCGGCGGGCCTGGTGGAGCTGGTCCGCGCCCGGCGGGTGGACGTGCTCACCGTGCAGGAACTGACCCCGCGGCTCGCCGCCGACCTGGACCGGCTCGGCCTGGCCACGCTGCTGCCGCACCGGTCGCTGAGCCCTGAGGTGGGCGCCACCGGCTCCGGCCTGTACGCCCGCCACCCGCTGAGCGACACCGGCCACCGGCGCAACCGGGGCTTCTTCTTCACCCAGGCGTACGGGACGGTGGCGGTGCCGGGCGCGCCGCCGCTGCGGGTGGAGTCGGCGCATCCGGCCGCGCCGTACGCGGTCGACGTGGTGCCGGACTGGTGGACCGACCAGCGGGCGCAGCCGCCGGCCACGCCGACCGGCGGGCTCAGCGTGCTGGCCGGGGACTTCAACGCCACCCTGGACCACGCCGCGCTGCGCGACCTGATCGCGACCGGCTACACCGACGCGGCCGACGCGACCGGCACCGGCCTCGGTGGCACGTGGGGCCCGTACGACGGGGATCCGATCCCGCCGGTCACCATCGACCACGTGCTGGTCGACCGGCGGATCGCGGTCCGCGCCGCCGGCACCTGGCCGGTGCCCGGCAGCGACCACCGGGCGCTGCTGGCCGAGCTGCGCCTGCCGGCGGCGTGAGCCCTCCGTCTCAGGCGGGTGCCCCGTCCTGCGCCCGGGCCCGGTCCAGCCCGTAGGTGAGCGCGTCGACCAGGGCGTGCCAGCTGGCCTCGACCACGTTGGGGTGCACGCCGACCGTGGTCCAGTCGCGGCCGGCGCCGGCGGTCTCCACCAGCACCCGGGTCACCGCGCCGGTGCCGTGGCTGCCCTCCAGGATGCGGACCTTGTAGTCGGCCAGCTCGAACTCGCGCAGCTCCGGGTAGTGCCGGGCCAGCCCCACCCGCAGCGCCTCGTCCAGCGCGTTGACCGGGCCGTTGCCCTCGGCGGTGGCGATCACGCGCTCACCGCGTACCCGGATCTTGACGGTCGCCTCGGAGACCACCGCCCCGTCCTCGCGGTGCTCGACCAGCACCCGGTACGACTCCAGCGCGAACGGCCGGGCCGGCGCGGCGTCCGGCAGCTCCGAGCGGACCAGCAGCTCGAACGACGCGTCGGCGGCTTCGAACGACCAGCCGCCCGCCTCCAGCTCCTTCACCCGGGCGGTGACCGACGACAGCGCGTCCGGATGGCCGGCCAGGTCCAGGCCGAGCTCGCGACTCTTGAGCTCGATGCTGGCCCGGCCGGCCATCTCGGTCACCAGGATCCGCATGTCGTTGCCCACCACGGCCGGGTCGACGTGGTTGTAGAGCAACGGGTCGACCTTGATCGCGCTCGCGTGCAGCCCCGCCTTGTGGGCGAAGGCGGCGGCCCCGACGTAGGCCTGGTGGGTGTCGGGGGCGATGTTGGCGATCTCGGCGATGGCGTGCGCGACCCGCACCATCTGTTCCAGGCAGCCCTCCGGTAGGACGGGCATGCCGAGCTTGAGCTGGAGGTTGGCCACGATCGCGAACAGGTCCGCGTTGCCGGGGCGCTCGCCGTAACCGTTGGCGGTGCCCTGCACGTGCCGGACGCCGGCCTCGACCGCCGCGATGGTGTTCGCCACCGCGCAGGCGGTGTCGTTCTGGGCGTGCATGCCGAGCCGCTCGGGCGCGACGCCGGTGCGCGCGACCAGCTCCTCGATCGCGGCGGTGACCTGGGAGGGCAGCATGCCGCCGTTGGTGTCGCACAGCACGAACCGCTCGGCGCCGGCGGCCAGCGCGACCTCCACCACCGCGGCGGTGTAGCCGGGGTCGTGGCGGAAGCCGTCGAAGGTGTGCTCCCCGTCGACGAAGACGCGCCGCCCCTGCGCCACCAGGTACGCCACGGTGTCGCGGACCATCGCCAGGTTCTCCTCGGCGGTGGTGCGCAGCGCCCGCTCGACGTGCCGCAGGTCCGCCTTGGCGACCAGCGCCACGGCCGGGGTCCGGGCGTCGAGCAGCCCGCGTACCTGCGGGTCGTCCTCGACCGCCAGGCCGGCCTTGCGGGTGGCCCCGAAGGCGACCAGGACCGCGTGCCGCAGGTCCAGCTCGGTGCGGGCCCGGCGGAAGAACTCGGTGTCCTTGGGTACCGCCCCCGGCCAGCCGCCCTCGATGAAGCCGACTCCGAGGTCGTCGAGCAGGCGGGCCACCGCCAGCTTGTCGACCACCGAGTAGCTGAGCCCTTCACGCTGGGCGCCGTCGCGCAGCGTCGTGTCGTACACCTGGAAGGTCATCGGAGTCCTCTTCTCGTGCCTGGGGGAGCAACAAAAAGACCCCCCGCGGATGCGGGAGGTCTGCGCGCTCGGCGGAGGGGAAGGCCGGCGCGCTAGCTGCCAATGATCAGGACAGAGCTGGTCACGACGAGCACTCTGCCACCTCCGCCGGTTTTTGGGAGGCGAAATCCACATCCCGGGACGGCTGTGTCGCTGGTGATCGTCTTCACACGGGCGACCACCGCCCACGAGCGGAAACGGCGCTACGGAAGTATCTGGAACTGATCCAGTTACTGGCCGGGCCACCCGCACCCGGCCACTGTCAAGGAGGACCCGTGCTCACTGTCGGTGACCACTTCCCCGAGTACGAACTCACCGCCTGCGTCTCGCTCGACGCCGACAAGGCGTTCGAGACGATCCACCACAAGTCCCACGAGGGCCAGTGGCGCGTCGTCTTCTTCTGGCCGAAGGACTTCACCTTCATCTGCCCGACCGAGATCGCCGAGTTCGGCCGCCTCAACGGCGAGTTCGCCGACCGGGACGCCCAGGTGCTCGGCGTCTCCGTGGACAACGAGTTCGTCCACTACGCGTGGCGCAAGGACCACCCGGACCTGCGCGAGCTGCCCTTCCCGATGCTGAGCGACATCAAGCGCGAGCTGACCGAGGCCTGCGGCGTGCTCGGCGCCGACGGCGTCGCGCAGCGGGCCACCTTCATCGTGGACCCGAACAACGAGATCCAGTTCGCCATGGTGACCGCCGGTTCGGTCGGCCGTAACGTCTCCGAGGTGCTGCGGGTGCTCGACGCGCTGCAGACCGACGAGCTGTGCCCGTGCAACTGGAACAAGGGCAGCGCGACGCTGGACGCCAACGCGCTCCTCGCCGGCGCCGGGGCCTGACGATGGGTCTGGACGCGGTCAAGGCGGCCCTGCCCGACTACGCCAAGGACATCCGGCTCAACCTGAGCTCCACCATCACCACCTCGACGCTCAAGCCGGAACAGGCCTGGGGCACGGCCCTGGCCTGCGCGGTGGCGTCCCGCAACCCGGTGGTGCTGCGGGAGATCGCCGCCGAGGCGGCCGGTCACCTCACGCCCGAGGCGGTCGAGGCCGCCAAGGGCGCGGCGGCGGTGATGGCCATGAACAACGTCTACTACCGGGCCAAGCACCTGATCGGCGACGACCAGTACGCGTCGCTGCCGGCCCGGCTGCGGATGCAGATCATCGCCCGCCCGGGCGTGGAGAAGACCGACTTCGAGCTGTGGTGCCTGGCCGTCTCCGCGATCACCGGCTGCGGCGTCTGCCTGGAGTCGCACGAGAAGACGCTGCGCGCGGCCGGCTTCAGCCGCGACCAGGTGCACGAGGGGCTGCGGATCGCCGCCGTCGTGCACGCCGCCGCGGTGACCCTCGACGCGGAGGCCGCGCTGGCCTGACCGGCCGTACGACCGCCACTCCGAGGGCCGGCGCCGCGAGTCGCGGCGCCGGCCCTCGGCGGTTCCGGAGGGTTGGCAAGCCGGCCAACGGGTAGGAATTCGCGGGACAGCATGACTTTCACTCCCTTGACGACTGGGACAGTCGGGACAGGAGTTACCCCTATGGACAGGCTCGACCCGCACACCACGCACGGCGCCACCGACCCGGTCCTCGACGGCGGCCAGGGCGCCCACGCCGGCGGCGCGCCCGCCGGCGCGTTCGACCCGTGGCGCTACCGCGACGAGGCCGGGGTGGCCAGCGCGGACCTCACCGGCTACAAGGTGGAGGCCACCGACGGCAGCATCGGCAAGATCGACAAGGCCAGCCACGAGGTGGACGACAGCTACCTGGTGGTCGACACCGGCCCGTGGATCTTCGGCAAGAAGGTCATGCTGCCGGCCGGCACCGTGAACCACGTCGACCACGACGAGCGGAAGGTCCACGTCGACCGGGACAAGGACCAGATCAAGGCCGCCCCGGAGTACGACGAGGCCAACCACGCCGACCCGGCCTACCGGGACAGGCTCGGCGGCTACTACGGCGAGAACCACTCCGCGCTGCCGCCGGACGGCCCGGCCCGGATCTGACACCCGGTGCACGGCCGGCGGGGGCTTCCAGACGCCCCGCCGGCCGTTACCGTGTCAGGGGTGGATGCCCCGGAGACACCCTTCCCCGCGTTGTTCAACTTCCGCGACGTCGGCGGCTACCGCGCCCGCGACGGGCGCACCGTCCGGCGCCGCCGGCTCTACCGCTCCGACTCGCTGCACCGCATCGACGAGACCGACCGGGCCGCGTTCACCGCGCTCGGCATCCGCACGGTGATCGACCTGCGCCGCCCGACCGAGGTGGAACGCGACGGCCGGGTGCCGGCCTACGACGGGCTCGCCTACCGGCACATCCACCCCGAGCACGAGGACTGGGCCGCGCGGCAGTTCGAGTCCTCCGGCGTCAGCCTGGCCCGCTACCTCGCCGACCGCTACGCCGACCTGGCCCGCACCGGCACCGCCGGGCTGGCCGAGGCGATCGGCCTGATCGCCGACAGCGCCAACGCGCCGGTGGTGGTGCACTGCGTCGCCGGCAAGGACCGCACCGGCATCGTCTGCGCGCTGACGCTCGCCGTGCTGGGCGTGCCGGACGACGACGTCGTCGCGGACTACGCGTTGAGCACCGCCGCGTCCGAGCGGTTCAGCGCCTGGGTCCGGGCCACCCTGCCGGACGCGGAGGAGGTCCCACCGCCGTTCCTGGCCTCCCCGGCCGAGGCGATGGAGCTGTTCCTGGCCGAGCTGCGCGCCGGCTACGGCTCGATCGAGGGCTACCTGACCCACGCCGGCGTCACCGAGGCCCAACTGGCCGCCCTCCGCACCCACCTCCTGGAGTGACCCTCCCCGCCCGGTAGGAAGGGGAACGGCCGGCGCCCGTCGGGAGACGGGGCCGGCCGTGGTGGTGGGTCGGGCGGTGGGTGGGTCAGAGGACCCGGGTGACCCAGCCGTGGCGGTCCTCGGCGCGGCCGCGCTGGATGTCGACGAGCTTCTGCCGCAGCGCCATGGTGGTCCGGCCCGGCTCACCGCCGCCGATGAGGAACTCGCCGTCCGGGAAGCGCACGCCGCCGATCGGGGTGATCACCGCGGCGGTGCCGCAGGCGAAGACCTCGCGCAGCCGGCCGCTGGCGGCGTCCGCCTGCCAGTCGGCGAAGCCGACCGGCTGCTCCCGCACCTCGTGCCCGGCCTCGGCGGCCAGGGTCAGGACCGCGTCGCGGGTGATGCCCGGCAGGATCGTGCCGCCCAGCGGCGGCGTGACCAGCGTGCCGTCGTCGTAGACGAAGAAGACGTTCATGCCGCCCAGCTCGTCGACGAACCGCCGCTCCACCGCGTCCAGGAAGACCACCTGGTCGCAGCCGGCCTCGATCGCCTCGGCCTGGGCCGCCAGCGAGGCGGCGTAGTTGCCGCCGCACTTGGCCGCGCCGGTGCCACCGGGCGCCGCCCGGGTGTAGTCCGGGGAGACCCACACCGTCACCGGCTTCACCCCGCCGGCGAAGTAGGCGCCGGCCGGCGAGGCGATGACGCAGTAGAGGTATTCGTTGGCCGGGCGCACCCCGAGGAAGACCTCGCTGGCGAACATGAACGGGCGCAGGTAGAGGCTGGCGTCCTCGTGCTCCGGGATCCACTCCTGGTCGATCTCGACCAGCCGGCGCAGCGACTCGACGAACGTCTCCGGCGGCAGTTCCGGCATGGCCAGGCGGCGGGCGGAAGCGGCGAACCGGGCCGCGTTGGCCTCCGGACGGAACATCGTCACCGCGCCGTCGCCGGTCCGGTACGCCTTCAGGCCCTCGAAGATCTCCTGCGCGTAGTGCAGCACCGCGGCGGCCGGGTCCATCGGGATCGGCGCCCGCGCCTCGATGCGGGCGTCGTACCAGCCCTTGCCCTCGGCGTAGCGCACGATCACCATGTGGTCGGTGAACACCCGGCCGAAGCCCGGGTTCGCCAGCAGGGCGGCCCGGTCGGCGGCGGATACCGGCGCGGGATTCGGACGGATCTCGAAATCGAGCTTGTCACCACCGCTCATCGCGCTGACCTCCCTGCGGGTCCCACGGCGTACGGGATCGCACGCCGCCGTCACTGGTGCCAGAAACTTACCCCGAACGGTCGTTCAGCGGATAGTTCCGCCCCGGCACATCGACGATGCCAATCGGCCGGAGCTGGCCCGGAAACGGGTCTGGCGGCCCGGAACCGGGCCGCCACGGGAACGGCCCGGTCAGGCTACGGCGTACCCGGCGAGCCGGTCGCCGACCTCCTCGGTGCGCAGTGGCGCGCCGGGCGTGCGCCCGGCCAGCTCGGTGGCGACGGCGGCGGTGACCCGCGCGGCGGCGTCGGCGTGGCCGAGCTGGTCGAGCAGCAGCGCGGCGGAGAGCACGGCGGCCACCGGGTCGGCGACGCCCTTGCCGGCGATGTCCGGCGCGGAGCCGTGCACCGGCTCGAACATCGACGGGTAGCGCCCCTCCGGGTTGATGCAGCCGCTGGCGGCCAGCCCGATGCCGCCGGTCACGGCGGCGGCGATGTCGGTGAGGATGTCGCCGAACAGGTTGTCGGTCACCACCACGTCGTAGCGGGACGGGTTGGTCACCAGGAACATCGCGGCGGCGTCGACGTGCTGGTACTCCGTGGCCACGTCGGGGTGCTCGGCGGCCACCTGGGCGAAGGCCCGCGACCAGAGCGAGCCGGCGTGGGTGAGCACGTTGGTCTTGTGCACCAGGGTGACCTTGCGGCGCTCGCGACGGCCGGCCCGGGCGAACGCGTCCCGGATCACCCGCTCGACGCCGTGCCGGGTGTTCAGGCTCTCCTCGGTGGCCACCTCGGCGGGGGTGTCCCGGTGCAGCGTGCCGCCGGCGCCCGCGTACAGCCCCTCGGTGCCCTCGCGGACCACCACGAGGTCGACCTCGCCGGGCTTGACCGCGGCCAGCGGGCCGGTCACGCCGGGCCAGAGCCGGGACGGGCGGAGGTTGACGTACTGGTCGAAGGCGAAGCGGAGCTTGAGCAGCAGCCCCCGCTCCAGCACGCCCGGCGGCACGGTCGGGTCGCCGACCGCGCCGAGCAGGATGGCGTCGTGCCCGGCCAGCTCGCCGAGGACCGCGTCGGGGAGCACCTCGCCGGTGCGGTGCCAGCGGGCGGCGCCCAGGTCGTACTCGGTCGCCTCGATCCCGGGCAGCACCGCGTCGAGGACCTTGCGGGCCTGCCCGACCACCTCGGGACCGATGCCGTCGCCGGCCACCACCGCGATGCGTGCCACCTGACGCTCCTCACCTCGACGTTCTGCGCAACCGTACGTCGGCGTCCCGGCCCCCGGTACGAGTCTTCCACCATCCGGGACGAGCCGATGCACAGCAGGCTCCCAGCCGGCATTCATGGTGCGGTCATCTCCACTGCTTATGGTCGGGTCGACCGGGTCGACGGGGGTCCGGGACCGGCATCGCCGCACCGCGGCGGCGGCCAGCGAGGGGGCGGGTGTCATGCGGATCGACCAGCGGCGGGCCCACTGGGCGGACGAGCAACCCCGGACCCGCTGGGTCGACCAGACCGCGTTCCACCACCCCCGCCCGGACCTGCGCCTGGGGGCGCGCAGCCACCGGGTGGAGCGGGCCGGCGGCGGCGCGTACGACCGGATCAGCGTCCGGCACACCGTGCACACCTCCACCGCCGAGTACACCCTGCTGATCAACGCGCCCGACTGGCTGGGCCACCGGATCGTCGGCGAGGCGCTCCGGGACGCCGTCGCGGAACTGCGCGCCGTCGACCTCACCTACGGTCCGAACCAGCCGGACAGCCTGGTCTCGCGGCTGCGCCGGGACGAGATCAGCCCCGACTCGTACCCGCCGTTGGCCGATCTGGTGGACCGCTGCGCCGCGATGCGGGCGGCGACCGACGGCTGGTTCGACGCCTGGGCGGTGCCGGGCGGCTTCGATCCCGGCGGCCTGCTCGGCGGCTGGACGGTGGAGCGGGCCGCGGCGCGGCTGCGCGCCGCCGGCATCCACGACTACGCCGTGCTCAGCGGCGCCGACCTGACGGTACGCGGGCACGCCGCGCACGGCGGACCGTGGCGGGTCGCGGTGCACCACCCCACGGACACCCGCCGGGCGCCGCTGGTGCTGGAGATGACCGCCGGCGCGGTCGGCACGTCCGGGGTCACCGGCCGGCGCGGGCACGTCGTCGACCCGCACACCGGGGAGCCGACCGACCGCCTCGCGGCGGCCACCGTGGTGGGCCCGGACCTGGCCGTCGCCGACGCCTACGCCACCGCCCTGTACGCCGCCGGCCCGGCCGGCCTGGCCTGGTTCCGCACCGGATCGGACTACCGCCCGCTCTTCGCGCACCACCGGCGCTGAGGCGCCACCGCGCCCCGTTCTCGCATCCGGGGTGCGGGCCGCGATCGGCCCCCACGGTCTCGGCAACGACCGTGGGGGCCGGTCAGCGACGAGTGCGCGTGGCTCGCGCATTCGAGGGGTGCGGGCCGACAGGCCGGACGCCCGACCACGCCACCCGAAGACGGGCCGGAAATCGACTCAGCCGGAAACCGCACCGGTACGCTAGCGAATCGACGCAACTCGACGCAAGAGTCTCCACAGCGGACCCTCCGTCACCGTGTCGGCAATCAGCAGGTGGACCGGCGGGGCGGGGCAGAAGTGACGTGGGCCGCCCGGGATGGCACGCTGTCCGCCGTGAGTTTCGATCTGAGCGTGTGGGCCCTGCCGAACGGGGCGACACCGGAGCAGGTGCGGGCGGCGGTGCAGCGGTGCCGCGAGGGCCGGCACGGCGAGCAGCACCCGGACCCGCGGGTGGTCGGCTTCTACCGGGCGATCACGGCGAGCTATCCCGACCGTCCCGCCCGGCCGGGCACGCCGTGGGAGGTCGCGCCGCTGCACGCGGCCGCCGACCACGTCGAGATGAACCTGTACCCCACCTGCCCGGACCAGGTCCTGCTGGACATCGAGCGGCTGGCCGGCGAGCACGACCTGATGCTGTTCGACGCGCAGGACGGCTCGGTCTACCCGCCCCCGGCCCGCGTCCGCTCCTGATCCCGGGAACGACGAAGGGCCCGGCCGGTTCGGCCGGGCCCCGTTCCGTCTGCGTCCGGACTACTCGTCGCGCAGGTCGGCGGCGCTGGCCGCGACCGCACCGATCGAGTCGGCCGCGGAGGTGAGCAGGTCGGCGCCGAGCGCCTGGTCGACGGTGAGCGTCATCAGCGTCTCACCGCCGGCCTCCCGCCGGGCCACCTGCATGGCGGCGATGTTGACGCCGGCCTCGCCGAGCAGCGTGCCGACCGTGCCGACCACGCCGGGCCGGTCGACGTAGCGCAGGAAGACCAGGATGCCCTCCGCGCCGATCTCGACGTCGAAGCCGTCCACCTCGGTCAGCTTGAGCACGTCGCGGGCGCCGGTGTGGGTCACCGTGCCGGAGACCCGCACGGTCCGCCCGTCCGGCAGCGCGCCGCGCACGGTCACCAGGTTCGGGTGGTCGATCGTCTCGGCCGGCGTGGCGAGCGTGACCTCGACACCCCGCTCGGCGGCCAGGTGTGGCGCGTTGACGTAGGTGACCTGCTCCTCCACCACGGAGCTGAACAGCCCCTTGGTGGCGGCGAGCTTGAGCACCGACACGTCGTGGGTGGCGATCTCGCCGCGCACCTCGACGGTGACGCTGGCGGCCACGCCGCCGGCCAGGGCGGTGAAGGCCCGGCCCAGCTTCTCGGCCAGCGGCAGCAGCGGGCGGACGTCCTCGGCGACCACGCCGCCGGCCTGCACGTTGACCGCGTCCGGCACGAACTCGCCCTGGAGCGCCAGCTTGACGCTCTTCGCCACCGCCAGGCCGGCCTTGTCCTGCGCCTCGTTGGTGGAGGCGCCCAGGTGCGGGGTGGCGACCACGTTGTCGAAGGCGAACAGCGGCGAGGAGGTGCACGGCTCCTTCGCGTACACGTCGACGCCGGCGCCGGCGACCCGGCCCTCCGCGATCGCGTCGGCCAGGGCCTGCTCGTCGACCAGACCGCCGCGGGCCGCGTTGACGATCCGGACGCCCGGCTTGACGATCGCCAGCTCCTTCTCGCCGATCAGGCCGACCGTCTCCGGCGTCTTCGGCAGGTGGATCGAGATGAAGTCGCTCTCGCGCAGCAGCTCCTCCAGCCCGACCAGGCGGACGCCGAGCTGCGCGGCGCGGGCCGGCTGGATGTACGGGTCGTACGCGATCATCCGGGTCCCGAAGGCGGCGATGCGCTGGGCGAAGAGGACGCCGATGCGGCCGAGCCCGACCACGCCCACGGTCTTGCCCTGGATCTCCACGCCGGTGTACTTGGACCGCTTCCACTCGCCGGCCTTGAGCGCGGCGCTGGCGCTGGCGGTGTTGCGGGCGACCGCGAGCAGCAGCGCGACGGCCTGCTCGGCGGCGGAGACGATGTTGGAGGTGGGAGCGTTGACCACCATGACGCCCCGCGCGGTGGCGGCGGGCACCTCGACGTTGTCCAGGCCGACGCCGGCCCGGGCGACCACCTTCAGGCGCGGCGCGGCGGCGATCGCCTCGGCGTCGATCTGGGTGGCGCTGCGTACGATCACCGCGTCGGCCTCGGAGAGGGCGGAGAGCAGTGCCGGTCGGTCGGTGCCGTCCACGTGACGCACGTCGAAGTCGTGCGCGAGCACCTCGATGGCGGCGGGTGCGAGTTCTTCGGCGATCAGTACGACAGGATTCATCGGTCCTCGTAGACGCTCGGTATCGGTTCGGCCCGGGGGCGTCGGGACGCCGCGCTGCGCCCTGCGCCGAGCCGTGCCATGGCCGTCGGGTGCGCCGGGGCACCACACCAAGGATGGTAGGGGGCGGCCCGCCCTCCGCGTCCCGGACCGCGGGGTGAGCGCCCTCACACAGGCCCGTCGCACGCCCGACATCCCCCGTTCACCGGGGCGGGACGGGACGAGGCGTTGCTCACCGCGTCCCAGCACGTGAACGGCCGCGGCCCGCGGCCCGACGCCGGGGAGAGCGTCGGGTCGCGGGCCGCGTGGAGAGTTGGCTCAGGCGGTCTCGGTGATGGGCCGGTCGACCCAGCTCATCATGGCCCGCAGCTTCTGGCCGGTCTCCTCGATCGGGTGCGCCGCGCCCTCGGCCCGCCACTTGGCGAAGTTCGGCCGGCCGGCCTCGTCCTCGGCCACCCACTCGCGGGCGAACTCGCCGGACTGGATCTCGCCGAGGATCTTGCGCATCTCCTCCTTGACCCGGGAGTCGACGACGCGCGGGCCGCGGGACAGGTCGCCGTACTCGGCGGTGTCGGAGATGCTGTAGCGCATCCGGGCGATGCCGCCCTCGTACATCAGGTCGACGATGAGCTTCAGCTCGTGCAGGCACTCGAAGTAGGCCACCTCGGGCGCGTAGCCGGCCTCGGTGAGCACCTCGAAACCGGTCTGCACCAGCGCCGCCGCGCCGCCGCAGAGCACCGCCTGCTCGCCGAAGAGGTCGGTCTCGGTCTCCTCGGTGAACGTGGTCCGGATCGCGCCGGCCCGGGTGCCGCCGATCGCCTTGGCGTACGCCAGCGCGAGGGCGAAGGCGTTGCCGCTGGCGTCCTGCTCGACGGCGACCAGGCAGGGCACGCCCTTGCCGTCGACGTACTGGCGGCGGACCAGGTGACCGGGGCCCTTCGGGGCGACCATCGCCACGTCCACGTCGGCCGGCGGCGTGATCAGGCCGTACCGGATGTTGAAGCCGTGCCCGAAGAACAGCGCCTTGCCCGGCGCCAGGTTCGGCGCGATGGCGTCGGCGTAGAGGCCACGCTGGGCGGTGTCCGGCGCCAGGATCATGATCACGTCGGCCTCGGCCGCCGCCTCGGCCGGGCTGAGCACCCGCAGGCCCTGCTCCTCGGCCTTGGGCCGGCTCTTCGACCCGGTCGGCAGGCCGATCACCACGTCGACGCCGGAGTCGCGCAGCGACAGCGCGTGCGCGTGCCCCTGGCTGCCGTACCCGATCACGGCGACCTTGCGGCCCTGGATCAGGCCCAGGTCGGCGTCGTCGTCGTAGAACACCTCAACGCTCATTGACTTCCCTTTCGTACGGCGGTGCCCGTCGGCCCGTCGAAAAACTGGTGGGTACGGATCAGGCGGCGCGCAGCGCCGGGCCGGCGGTGATGGCGCGGGAGCCGCGCCCGATGGCGACGGTCCCGGACTGGACCATCTCCTTGATGCCGAACGGCTCCAGGTCGCGCAGCAGCGCGTCGAGCTTGTCCGGCGTGCCGGTGGCCTCGATGGTCAGCGTGTCCGGCGCGACGTCGACCACCCGGGCGCGGAACAGGCCGACCGTCTCCAGCACCTGGGCCCGGGCGGAGCGGTCCGCGCGGACCTTGACCAGCAGCAGCTCCCGGGCCACCGAGACCTGCGGGTCCAGCTCGACGATCTTGAGTACGTTGACCAGCTTGTTGAGCTGCTTGGTCACCTGCTCCAGCGGCGAGGACTCCGCGTTGACCACGATGGTGATGCGGGAGACGTCCGGGTTCTCGGTCTCGCCCACGGCGAGGCTGTCGATGTTGAAGCCGCGCCGGGAGAACAGCCCGGAGACCCGGGCGAGGACACCCGGCTTGTTCTCCACCAGCACGGACAGCGTGTGCATCGTCATGGCTGTGCCTTCCTCGTCATGCCCTCATGGCCCTCGCTGCGCTCGGTGCATTCGGTCATGACTACAGCTCGTCCTCGTCGAACGCGGGGCGCACACCCCTGGCGAACATGATCTCGTCGTTGCTGGTGCCGGCGGCCACCATCGGCCAGACCATCGCGTCCTTGCCGACCACGAAGTCGATGACCACCGGCGCGTCGGTGATCGCCATCGCCGCCTCGATGGTCTTGTCCACGTCGGCGGCGTTCTCGCAGCGCAGCCCGACGCAGCCGAGCGCCTCGGCGAGCTTGACGAAGTCCGGGATGCGGTGCTTGTGGGTGCCCAGCTCGGTGTTGGAGTAGCGCTCCCCGTAGAACAGGGTCTGCCACTGCCGCACCATGCCGAGGTTGCCGTTGTTGATCACGGCGATCTTGATCGGGATGCCCTCCAGCGCGCAGGTCGCCAACTCCTGGTTGGTCATCTGGAAGCAGCCGTCACCGTCCACCGCCCACACCGTGGTCTCGGGCCGGCCGACCTTCGCCCCCATCGCCGCCGGCACGGCATAGCCCATGGTGCCCAGGCCGCCGGAGTTGAGCCAGGTGTTCGGCTTCTCGTACGAGATGAACTGGCTGGCCCACATCTGGTGCTGGCCGACGCCGGCCACGTAGACCGCGTCCGGGCCGACGATCTCCCCCAGCCGCTTGATCACGTACTGCGGGGCGAGCGTGCCGTCGGCCGGCTCCTCGAACCCGAGCGGGTAACGCTCGCGCAGGTCGTCGAGCTGGGTCCACCAGTCCGCCAGGTCGGCGGCCGGGTGGGCGGCGTGCTCGGCGGTGACGGCCGCGATCAGCTCGTCGATGACGTGCCGCGCGTCGCCCACGATCGGGACGTCGGCGTGCCGGTTCTTGCCGATCTCGGCCGGGTCGATGTCGGCGTGCACCACCGCGGCGTCCGGCGCGAACGAGTCCAGCTTGCCGGTCACCCGGTCGTCGAAGCGCGCGCCCAGCGCCACGATCAGGTCCGCCTTCTGCAGGCCGTAGACCGCGGCGACGGTGCCGTGCATGCCGGGCATGCCCAGGTGCTGGCGGTGCGAGTCGGGGAACGCGCCGAGCGCCATCAGCGTGGTGACCACCGGGATCCCGGTCAGCTCGGCCAGCCGGCGCAGCCCCTCGGTGGCGCCGGCCTTGAGCACGCCGCCGCCGACGTAGAGCACCGGGCGGCGGGCCGAGGTCATCAGCCGGGCCGCCTCGCGGATCTGCTTGCCGTGCGGGTGCAGCGTGGGCCGGTAGCCGGGCAGGTCCAGGGTGGGCGGCCAGGCGAAGGTGGCCGGCGCCTGGAGCACGTCCTTGGGGATGTCGACCAGCACCGGGCCGGGCCGGCCGGTCGAGGCCAGGTGGAACGCCTCGGCCAGCACCCGGGGGATCTCGTCCGGGGTCTGCACCAGGAAGTTGTGCTTGGTGATCGGCAGCGTGATGCCCTGGATGTCGGCCTCCTGGAAGGCGTCCGTGCCGATCGACGGCCGGGCCACCTGACCGGTGATCGCCACCATCGGCACCGAGTCCATGTAGGCGTCGGCGATCGGGGTGACCAGGTTGGTCGCGCCCGGACCGGAGGTGGCGATGCAGACGCCGACCCGGCCGGTGGCCTGCGCGTAGCCGGTGGCCGCGTGCCCGGCGCCCTGCTCGTGGCGGACCAGGATGTGCCGGACCGTCGAGTCGTAGAGCGGGTCGTACGCGGGCAGGATCGCGCCGCCGGGGATGCCGAAGACCACGTCGACGCCGAGCGCCTCCAGCGACCGCACCAGCGAGCCGGCGCCGGAGACCTGCGCGGTGGCGGGCTGCCGTACGGGCGCGGCGGGGGTGTCCGCGCCGGCCGGGACGGCCCGGCTGCCGGCGGGGGCGGCACCGCGCGGGGCGGGAGCGTGGTCGGGGTCGCCGGCCGCGCCGGCGCCCGGGCGGGCTCGTCGGGCGGAGTGGGCGAGGGTCTCTGGCGTGGGTCTCGTCATGGCGGTTCAGGCCTTCGGCTGTGAGTGGGTGACGCGGTTGTCAGGATGGGACGCGGACGTCCCGGCGATGGTCCGACGGCAACAAAAAAGCCCACGTGCAGGATGCACGGGGCCAGCGCACTCTCGGGGGAGAGTGCGCTCAGGTAAGTACTCGCAGCGACCGGTTCGACGACATGCGGTCAAGCCTGACGCATCTCACGCGATGAGTCAACTGATCCCACATTCTGGTTCACGGACGTGGGCGTGTCGCCTGCCGGCGCCCCTTCCGCGCCGCTCGCCACCTGCGGTGATCCCTCCATCGGGGGACGCGGGGCGGGCGGGTTGTTGCGCAGCCGGGGCAGCAACGGTGACGGGGTGCGCACCGGTGGGGGCGGCGGCGCGGGCGGGACCGAGGTGGGCCGGTTGCCGGGCGCGGTGGCCGCCTCCAGCATCGCCTCCAGGTGCTCGGCGGGCACGCCCCAGCCGAAGAGCGCGCCCTGGCCGAACCGGCAGCCGGCGGCCACCACGGCGGCCAGCTCCGTCGGGTTGGTGACGCCCTCGGCGATCACCTCCAGCCCGAGCTGGTGGCCGAGGCGCATGACGATGTCGACCATCGGGGCGAACGCCGGCCCGTCCCGGCCGATCGGCCGCACCGGCTCGTGCTCGGCTACCAGACTGTGGTCGATCTTGAGGATGTCGATCGGCAGCCGGCGCAACTGCCCGAGCGAGGAGTAGCCGGCGCCGAAGTCGTCCAGCGCGATCCGGACGCCGGTCAGCCGCAGGGCGGTCAGCCGCCGGATCAACTCGTCCAGGTCGGTGGCGACGGCGTGCTCGGTCACCTCCAGCACCAGTCGCTGCGGCGGCACGTGGTGCGCGCGCAGCGCGTCGGCGACCTGGACCACGTACTCCGGGGCGTGCAGCTCGCGCGGCGAGACGTTCACCGACACCCAGACGTCGTGCCCGTCGGCCAGCCACCGGGAGAGCTGGTAGCAGGCCTGATGCAGCACCCAGGCGCCGAGCTTGGCGATCATGCCGCACTCCTCGGCGAGCGGGATGAACTCGTCCGGCCGCACGTTGCCCAGCTCCGGGTGGTGCCAGCGCAGCAGCGCCTCGGCGCCGACCGGGCGCACCGAGGGCAGCGAGGCCACCGGCTGGAAGACCAGCCGCAGCTCGTCGCGCTCGATCGCGCCGCGCAACTCGTGCTCCAGCCGGGTGCGCCGGCTCAGCAACTGGTCGTACGTGGCGTCGTAGCGCTCGATCCGGTTCTTGCCGCGCTGCTTGGCGTAGCGCAGCGCCAGGTCGGCGTTGCGTAGCAGCAGCTCGACGTCGTGGTCGCCACGACTGCCGGCCACGCCGATGCTGACCGACAGGAAGACCGGGCCGTCGGCCTCCTCGTACGGCCGGCCGAGCACCCCGAGCAGGCGGTCCGCCACCGGCCCGGGCTCGGCCGACCCGTGCATCAGCACCGCGAACTCGTCCCCGCCGAGCCGGGCGGCCAGATCACCCGGGCGCAGGTTGCCGCGCAGCCGCCGGCCCACCTCGGCCAGCACCGCGTCGCCGACGTCGTGCCCGCGCATGTCGTTGACGTTCTTGAAGCCGTCCAGGTCGAGCCCGAGCAGCACGCAGGGCGTGCCCGCCTCGGCGCAGCGGTGCAGGGCGCGCAGCAGCCCGCGCCGGTTGGCCAGGCCGGTGAGCGGGTCGGTGTGCGCCAGCTCGCGGAAGTGCGCCTCCCGCTCGGCCAGCCGGACGGCGTAGCCGCGGACGTCGTTGAGGGCCAGGTACTGCCGGGCCACCAGCGCGAACCCCTCGACACTGCCGGCCATGATCCCGTAACCGTCGAACCGGCCGCCCTGCAACAGGTGGTACATCGCGGAGGCGGCGATGGCGAACATCGGCGCGAAGGCGTACTCGCCGTCGCGGCGGATGAGATCGACGTCGAGCTGCGTCAGGTCGGCCCGGCGCCCGGCGACGGCGGTGGCCAGCAGGCCGGCGGCGGTCGTCGTGGCGCCGGCCACCAGCATGCCCGGCCCGCCCTGGCAGAGCCCGGCGGAGACGCCGAGCCCGCCGACCGTCACCGCGATCGCCCCGGCCCCGAGCAGGGTCAGCCAACCGCGCGGCGGGGCGACGCGCAGCACCAGGATCAGCGTCAGCCCGGCGGTGAGCGCCGCGCTGACCGTGGCCAGCAGGATGGGCAGGCAGGCGGCCGGGGTGGTGCCACCGAGCAGCCGGGCCGGCTCGCTGACCGCCACCCAGCCGACGAACCAGAGCGCGGCGGCCATGATCAGGCCGTCGAGCAGCAGCCGGGCGGTGGCGGCACGGGTCGCGGCCGCGCCGGGCAGCCGGAGCAGGGCCGCGCCGAGGCCGAGCGCGGCGACCGTGGTGCCCACCGCGACCAGCGTCGCCCACCCGGTGCGCTGGCCCTGCCGGTGCGCCCAGTGGTCCCCGGCGACCAGCAGACCACCGAGGCCGAGGAGCAGGCTCAGCAGTGCGGCGCCGGCGGCGACGGCCAGCAGCAGGTGGGCCTGCCGCCGGGGGCCGGTGCGCCGGCGGGCGGACACGGCGAGCAGCGCGGCGGCGGCGGTCGCGACGGAGCCGCTCAGCACCGCGACGGTGACCATCCCCGGGGACGACTGCACGCGTCAACTCTGCCGGATCCGCGCCCTCCGTGGGGCACCGGGTGTGCAACTGTTGGGACACAGGGTGCACGGCGGGGGGTCGCCGCGCGGGCGGTGTCAGACTGGTAGTCATGCCTGAGCTGCGGTCGAGGACATCAACCCACGGTCGGACGATGGCCGGCGCCCGGGCCCTCTGGCGGGCCACCGGGATGACCGACGACGACTTCGGCAAGCCGATCGTCGCCATCGCGAACAGTTTCACCCAGTTCGTACCCGGTCACGTCCACCTCAAGGACCTCGGCGGCCTGGTCGCCGACGCGGTGGCCGAGGCCGGCGGCGTCGGCCGGGAGTTCAACACCATCGCGGTGGACGACGGCATCGCCATGGGCCACGGCGGCATGCTCTACTCGCTGCCCAGCCGGGAGCTGATCGCCGACGCGGTCGAATACATGGTCAACGCGCACTGCGCGGACGCCCTGGTCTGCATCTCCAACTGCGACAAGATCACCCCCGGCATGCTGCTGGCCGCGCTGCGGCTCAACATCCCCACCGTCTTCGTCTCCGGCGGCCCGATGGAGGCCGGCAAGACGGTGGCGATCGAGGGCGTCGTCCACTCCAAGATCGACCTGATCGACGCGATGATCGCCTCCTCCAACGAGGCGGTCACCGACGACCAGCTCGGCGAGATCGAGCGTTCCGCGTGCCCGACCTGCGGCTCCTGCTCCGGCATGTTCACCGCCAACTCGATGAACTGCCTCACCGAGGCGATCGGCCTGGCACTGCCCGGCAACGGGTCGACGCTGGCCACCCACACCGCGCGCCGGTCGCTCTTCGTCGAGGCCGGCCGCACCGCCGTGGAGATCGCCAAGCGGTGGTACGAGGAGGACGACGCCTCGGTGCTGCCCCGCGCGATCGCCGGCCGGGCCGCGTTCGAGAACGCGGTCGCGCTCGACGTGGCCATGGGCGGCTCCACCAACACGATCCTGCACCTGCTCGCCGCCGCCCGCGAGGCGGAGCTGGACTTCCAGGTGGCCGACATCGACGCCATCTCCCGGCGGGTGCCGTGCCTGGCCAAGGTCGCGCCGAACTCCCCGGACTACCACATGGAGGACGTGCACCGGGCCGGTGGCATCCCCGCCATCCTCGGCGAGCTGGACCGCGCCGGCCTGCTGCGCCGCGACGTGCGGGCGGTGCACTCCCTCGACCTCGACCGGTGGCTCGCCGACTGGGACGTGCGCGGCGGATCGGCCACGCGAGAGGCGGTCGAGCTGTTCCACGCCGCGCCCGGCGGGGTGCGCACCACCGAGCCGTTCTCCACCACCAACCGCTGGTCGTCGCTCGACACCGACGCGGCCGGCGGCTGCATCCGCGACCGCGAACACGCCTACAGCGCGGACGGCGGGCTGGCCATCCTGCACGGCAACCTGGCGCCGGACGGCTGCGTGGTGAAGACCGCCGGGGTGCCCGAGGAGTGCCTGACGTTCCGCGGGCCAGCGAAGGTCTACGAGTCGCAGGACGACGCGGTGACCGCCATCCTCGCCAAGGAGGTCGTCGCCGGGGACGTGGTGGTGATCCGCTACGAGGGCCCGAAGGGCGGCCCCGGCATGCAGGAGATGCTCTACCCGACCTCGTTCCTCAAGGGCCGGGGGCTGGGCCGCGCCTGCGCGCTGCTCACCGACGGCCGCTTCTCCGGCGGCACGTCCGGGCTGTCCATCGGGCACGTCTCCCCGGAGGCGGCCTCCGGTGGCCTGATCGCGCTGGTGCGCGACGGCGACGAGATCGTCATCGACATCCCGGGCCGGTCCATCGAGCTGAACGTGCCGGCCGACGAGCTGACCGCGCGGCGGGTGGCGGAGGAGAAGCGGGACCGCCCGTACACCCCGACCGACCGGCAGCGCCCGGTGTCGGCGGCGCTGCGCGCGTACGCGTCGATGGCGACCTCGGCCAGCGACGGCGCCTACCGCCGCGTGCCCGAGTAAGGAAGGGCCCCCTGTTAACGCCTCCGGTAGAGGAGGGGCCCCCTGTTAACGCCACGCCGCCGGTAGGGTCCGGCGGCGTGGAGACGACGGTGAGTTACGCGCGACTGGTCCGACCGGCGGTCGACCGGGTCTACGTGGGCGCCCGCTGGGCGGCCCGCCCCCGGATGGAGGCGTTCTACGCCGAGCGCGGCTGCGAACTCGGCGCCGAGAACAGCTTCTTCTCCGGCGTGCTGGCCCGGCCGATGCCCGCCGAGGCGCTCGCCGACGGCCTCGCCTACGGCGACGGCAACATGAGCCGGGAGCTGGAGCAGGGCATCTTCGTCCGGGACGACGCGGGCGCCTGGCACCTCACCGACCTGGGGCGGGAACTGGTGCTGTTCGCGCAGCGGGCCACCGGCGAGGCCGCCGAACAGAAGTGGGGCATGCTGCCCGGGGTGCTGCCCGGCCTGGTCGTCGTGCCCCGGCTCGCCGAGCTGGTCGGCCGGGTGCTGGCGCACGCCCAGGCCACCGGCGGGCCGGCGTTCCGGGCCATGTCCCCGCCGTACGAGCCGGAAGGCGCGTCCCCCGCGCTGCTGCTGGTGACCCGGCTGGGCTCGCTGCGCCACCACCGCGCGGACGCGCACCGGGCCGCGTGGCGGGCCGCCGGGCTGACCGCCGACGGGATCCGCGCGCTGCCGGACGGCCCGGAACGCGCGGCGATCGAGGCGGACACCGACCGCCGCGACGAACCGGCGTACGCGGTGCTCACCGAGGCCGAGCGCTGGGAACTGCTGGCCGGCCTCGCCGCACTCCCCAACTAGGGCTCTCGGCCCTCACAACCGTTGGGTGGAACGTCATGGGTGTCAAACGGGGCCGTAAACACCCATGACGTTCCACCCAAGGCGCGGCGGCGCGTCAGGACTGGGTGGGGTCCTCCTCGGCCGGGGCGGTGCCGTCTATCGGCAGGCCGAACTCAGCCGGTGAGTTCTCGTCGGTTCCGTCCAGGTCCGCGTGCGGCTCGTCCGGGGTGACGTCGTCGGGGTCGGCGCCTCCGGCGTGCAGTTCGGACAGCTCAACCGGATCAGTCATGCCGTGCTGGTACCCGTCCGGCGCCGCCCGAACCCGCCCGGCCGCTGGCCGCCGAGCGACCGCGCCTGTCCGTCAGGGTCAGACCGTCTTCCAGGTCGTCGACCAGGCCCGGCCGGGTAGAGGCCCAGCCGACCGACCTCACATGGGCGGAACGGTGGGGTCACTCGCCGGAGCGGTCCGGGGCACCGGAGCCGCCGGGCGTTTCCTGGGTGTCGAACTCGGGGCTGTCCTGGGAGGAGATGGCGGTGGAGACGAGGCTGGAGGCGACCGGCTGTACGGGAATCACGTCCTCCGACGTACGCAACCGGGGCGGCGCGGGCATCCACGGCTTCAGGTTCTGGATGATCTGCTCGTAGAAGTCGTCGATGGCGTGCAGCACGGAGTCGATGAAGGCGCCCCGACCGCTGCCACGCTTGGTTCCCGCGGCCGTGCTCTGAGCGATGCGGAATGCCCGCAGTTCGCGCGAGGGGTCGCTGATGAGCGTCGTCGGCTCGGCGCGGATCTGGCGGAGGAGATCGGTGGCGCCGCCGCCTCGGGCGTGCATCGCGAATGCCTCGATCCGGACCGTGTCCGGCGCGTCCTTCAGTTGACGGACCAGCCAGTTCACCCGGGTTGTCGGCCGGCCAGACCGTGGGGCGTCGACATCGACGTGGCAGACGATCTGCCCTGCCCGCAGATCGGCGGTGACGTGAAGGTGGCCGACCGCACCCGGAATCCGGATGCTGCCGGTCAGGGTGCCGGCACTGGCGAGTTGGTTGGCGAGCGACTGGGTGCGCGCGGCCGGATCGGCGAGGTCGCGGCGGCTCAGCGCGGGAGTCACGTCGGTGCCGAGCCGTCGACCGAGTCGGAGGCACGCGTAACGGATCAGGGCGTCGAAGCGTCCGGCGACCTGCGCTGCCGCACCGTCGCCCGCCCGCAGTGTCCCGGCAGACACCCCATCCCGAACCTGCACCCACGCCGGCCCCATGTCGCTGAACTCAAGAGCGCCCGAGCGCGGGTGTTCGAGGTATCGGATCAACTCGCCCAGAACCCATGCCTGATCCGGGTCGGCGACGCCGCGGTATTCCTTCTGAATGACCGCCTGGGTGAGGATCTCCGTCCAGGGCAAATGGTACAGGGCGACCTTGCGGAGTTTCCGCCGGTCGACGGTCGTCGGGTGCTGCCCCGGGACGGGGGCGATCTCGTTGGAGATCGTGATGAGGGCGTCGAATCCCTGCTCCCGTGCGATGTCCAGATAGGCTTCCAACTGCTCGGACCGCAGCGGGTTACTGCCGGTCTTCACCTCCACGAGTGCGGTCCACTGGCGTTGTCCCCTGGTGACGCGAATGAGACCGTCCGGGAAGAGCTGCTGGTTTCCGAGTTTGAAGGGCACCTCGATGAAGGTCTGCACCACTCCGGCCGGCGCGCCGACGGACTGAGTCAGGACACGTCCGAATTCCCGGACTGCGCTCATCACCGCCAGCAGGGCGGAGGTCGCCCGGCGTTCCTGCTCCTCCGCGCCGTTGATCCCGGAAGTGGGGATCAGGCGGGCCGCGAGCCAGGTTTCCTCAGACATAAAGTGACTCCTCGTGAATGCGGTGGTACGAGAAGTTACTCGCGGGCCCGGCCGGAAAGCGGCGCGACAGTTGGCGCGTACGAACGGAAAGAGTTGACCAGTCGGATGTCGAGCGATCCGTCCCGGTCGAAACCCGAATGCCGGACGGATAGCCCGTGTCATCAATTCGGCTCTGGTCGGCTTATCAGTCCGATACCTGACTGCGAATGGCGTTCCACCGACGGACTCAGGCATGCGGTCGGTGTCGTTCCAGGCCGTCGAAGAGCAGGTCGAGGGTGAACTCGAACTCGGTCTGACTGTCGCACCACCCGAGGGTGGGATCCGCCACGTCGTGCGTCTCGGCGGCCACCATCGCGGCCAGGTGCGGCAACCGTTCGGCCAGCGCCACCAACTCGGCCTCCGCCGCGTCCGCGTCGGCCTCCCCGCCCGCATCGGGCCGGAACACCTCCTGCGCGAAGCCGAGCGCCAGGCTGCCGAAGGCGTGCAGCGCCCGGTGGGCGATCCGGTACGAGAATCCGCCGTCGACGAGGGTGGCGAGGATCCCGTCGTAGTAGACGTACACCCCGGCGGGGACTGTCGGGCGGGAGCTGAGCAGCGCCGGGGCCCACGGGTGCCGCAGCATGACGGCACGCGCGGCGAGGAAGCGCAGTCGCAGCCGGGTCCGCCAGTCGGCGCCGGGCGCGTCCGCCTCGGCAAGCTCGGCGGCTGAGGTGATCTCCGCGGCGACGGCGTCCACGAGGCCGTCGAGCAGTCCGGCCTTGCCGGGCAGGTGGTGGTAGAGCGACATGGCCTCGACGCCGAGTTCGGCGGCGAGCCGGCGCATCGTCAGCGCGGCCATCCCCTCGGCGTCGACCAGGCCGATCGCGCTGGCCAAGGCTCGCTCGCGGCTCAGCGGCTCCCGAGGCTTCCTCGCTCCCATCCGGCTTCCCATCTCCCCTTGACCTTACAACGTATGGTTGGCCTTACGACGTAAGGCGACCCCCGCCACGGCACGTCGATCACCCCCGAGGAGCCGCCATGCACCAGCTGATCCGTACCGCCCGCGTGACCGGGCTGTTCTACCTCGGGCTCGCCGTCACCGGCGCGCTGGGGTTCCTCACCGTCCGGCCGATGATCTTCGACGCCGACGACGTGGGCACGACGCTCGCCAACCTGGTGGCCCACGAGTCGCTGGCACGCGCCGGCATCGCGCTCGAACTGCTGGTCGTCCTCACCCAGACGCTCACCGCCGTCTGGTTCTACCGGCTGTTCCGCACTGTCGACGGCACCGCCGCGGGCAGCATCGCCGCCTTCGGGCTCGTCAACGCCGTCGCGATCCTCGGCAGCGCCGCCGTGCTCGCGACGGCTCTGCAGGCTGCGACCGGCGGGCCGGGCGACGCCGGCACCGTCCAGTTGCTCTACCTGGTCAGCGGAAACCTGTGGGAGGTGGGCGGCCTCTTCTTCGGCCTCTGGCTGGTACCGATGGGCTGGTGCGTGCTCCGGTCGGGCTGGCTGCCCCGGCCGCTGGGCTGGGTCCTCGTCGCCGGCGGCGTCGGCTACGTGCTCATGACGTTCGTCGCCTACCTCGCCCCCGGCGCCGGTGTGGCGGGCGATCTGCTGGTGGTGCCCGCCACGGTGGGCGAGGTGTGGATCCTCGGCTACCTGATCGTCTTCGGCGTGCGCAGGCGGGCGCTCGAAGGGACGGACGCCTAGGCCGGGCTCGCGGCGAGGGCGACGCCCCGGGCGTACCGGATGGCGGCCGGGGTGTCCGGGAACACCAGGCCCTCGCGGCGCAGCTCGTCGGCGACGCCGAGTGCGCTGAGCACCTGGTCGTGGCCCGGGGTGATGCCGGAGAGCAGCACCGTGATCCCCCGGGCGCGCAGCCGGGCGACGGCGTCGCCGAGCACCTGGGCGCCGGTCGCGTCGATGGTGGAGACGCGGGACATCCGCAGGATCACCACCCGTACGTCGGCCACCTCGGCCAGCTCCAGCAGGAAGGTGTGCGCGGCGGCGAAGAAGAGCGGCCCGTCCAGCCGGTACGCGACGATGTGCTCGGCGAGCAGCGCATGCTCCTCGGCGCTGTGCTCGCCGGTGTCCAGCGGCACCTGTTCCAGCCTGGCGCTGCGGGCCACCGCACGCAGCGCCAGGACGACCGCCACGGCGAGCCCGACGACCACAGCGGTCACCAGGTCCCAGATCACCGTGACGGCGAACGTCAGCACCAGCACCACCGCGTCGGCCCGGGTGGCCCGCATCAGCGCCAGTAGGGAGGCCGCCTCCACCATCCGGACCGTGGTGGCGAGCAGCACCCCGGCCAGCGCGGCCAGCGGGATGCGGCCGACCAGCGGAGCGGCGGCGAGCACGATCGCGGCGAGGGCGACCGCGTGGGTGAGCGCGGCGAGCTTCGAGGACGCACCGGCGCGCACGTTCACCGCCGTACGGGCGATGGCGGCGGTCGCCGGGATGCCGCCGAAGACCGGGGAGGCGAGGTTGGCCACGCCCTGGCCGAACAGTTCCCGGTCCGGGTCGTGCCGCTCGCCGACGGTCATGCCGTCCGCCACCGTGGCGGAGAGCAGGCTCTCCAGGGCGGCGAGCGCGGCCACGGCGAGGGCGCTCGGCAGCAGGACGCCCAGCGCGCCGAGGTCCACGAAGTCCAGCGACGGCGCGGGCAGCCCCTGCGGCAGCTCGCCGATCCGGGCCAGGTCGATCGGGGCCAGCTCGGCGAGAACCGTCGCGGCGGCCACCCCGACCAGGGAGAACGGCACGGCGGGCCGCCACCGGCCGCCGAGCAGCATCAGCGCCGCCACGCCGAGCGCCACGGCGATCGCGGCGGGGCGGGGATGCGCGGCGAACCGGGCGACCGCGTCGGCGGCCACCGCCCACACCTTCTGCCCGTGTGCGCCGGCGACGCCGAGCGCGGCCGGCACCTGTTGCAGCGCGATCACCACGGCGATGCCAGCGGTGAAGCCCTCGATCACCGGGGCCGGCAGGTAGCGCACGTACCGGCCGAGGCGGGCCAGTGCGAGCGCGATCAGGATCAGCCCGGCCAGCGCGCCGACCATCAGCACGCCACCGGCGCCGAACTGCTGCACCACCGGCACCAGCACGACGGTCATCGCCCCGGTGGGGCCGGAGACCTGGAGGTTGGAGCCGCCGAAGACCGCCGCGACCGCTCCGGCGACGACGGCGGTGACCAGACCGGCCTGCGCGCCGAGCCCGGAGGTGACGCCGAAGGCCAGCGCCAGCGGTAGCGCCACCACGGCGACAGTGAGCCCGGCGAGCAGGTCACGCCGGGGCGAGCGGCGCACGGCCGCCCAGTCGGCCCGGCCGGGCAGCAGCCCGCCGAACAGCCGGCCCGCCTGCCGGACGAGGTCACCGGCACGAAGGGCCGCCGCGCTCACCGGTCCGTCCCCGAGGCCCGCAGCTCGTCCAGCAGGGCGTCCCGGTCGGTGAGGACCGCGCCGAGGATGCGCCGCCCGGCGGCGAGCAGGTCGGCCACGTCGGGGGTGCTGAGCGCGTACATCACCAGCGGGCCGTCCCGGTACGAGGTGACCATGCCGGCGCGGCGCAGCACGGCGAGCTGCTGGGAGAGGTTGGACGCCTCCACGTCGATGGCGGCCAGCAGGTCGCGGACCGGCTTCGGCCCGTCCTGGAGCAGCTCGAGCACCCGGATGCGCACCGGGTGCCCGAGGGTGCGGAACAGCTCCGCCTTGGCCTGGTACAGCGGCACCGACACGACTCGCCCCTCCGACGACTTCGAAGACTTTAGCACTTGCAGAAGTCTTCAAGTCATCGGAGATGGGGGTGACCGCCTCAGAGCACGTCGTTGACGCAGCGCAGCACCGGGCGGCGGGTGAGCGCGTCGGCGTCGAGCGGGCCCGACGCGTGCACGGTGAACGTCGCGCTCTCCCCCGGCAGCAGCGTCACCAGGGCCCGATCCACCTGCGCGGCCGGCTCGAGGCGGTCCGGGAACAGCGTCAGGTCGCGCAGCACCGTGCGGGCCGTCACCCGGACCCGCCGTCCGCCGTCCGCCGGCTCGACCGTCGCGTCCCAGTCCGCCGCCGGCCACTCGACGTCGCGGTCCTCGGCGAAGAACCACAGCGCCCGCTCCGCGGTGTCGCCGGCCTCCGCGACCAGCAGCTCGCGGCGCGCCTCGTCCGGCCGCGCCAGCTCCGCCGGCAGCGGCAGCACCACCGAGGAGTACGCCGGGACGTCGAGGTCGACCGAGGTCTTCGCCCTCGGCTCCCCGGCCAGGGTGAGCCGGGTGACCGTGGCCGGCGCGGTCCACGCCCGCCCGGTCTCGTTCACCGCCACCAGCGCCAGCCCACCGTCGCGCGGCTGCACGGTGAGCAGCCGGTCGGCGTAGGCGCGGCGCAGCGCGTACCACAGGGGTTTGCGGCGGCCGTCGCCGTCGACGGCGGCCCAGGACGTGACCGGCCAGCAGTCGTTGAGCTGCCACACGATGGTGCCGGTGCAGACCGGCCGGTGCGAGCGGAAGTGCTCGACGCCGAGTTGGATGGCGCGGGCCTGGTTGAGCTGGGTGAGGTAGTGCCAGTCGTCGAAGTCGGCGGGCGGCGGCAGGTGGGCGTCGAGCCCGCGCTGGAGCTTCCGGTCCCCGTCGGCCGCCTTCTGGTGGTGGGCCATGCCCGGTGAGTCGTGCGCCAGCGGCTCGTCCGAGATGGACCGGCGCAGCGTCGCGTACGCGGGGGGCGCCTGGTAGCCGAACTCGGCGACGAAGCGCGGCACGTACTCGCGGTACTTGGTGTAGTCGTCGTCGTTCCAGACGTCCCAGATGTGCATGGTGCCGTGCGCCGGGTCGTTGGGGTGGATGTCGTCGCTGCCCGACCAGGGGCTGCCCGGCCAGTACGGGACGGTCGGGTCCAGCTCGCCGACGGTCGCGGGCAGCAGCTCCAGGTAGTAGCCGCGCCCCCAGGTGCGCCCGGCGAGCGGCTCCTGCCAGTCCCAGTCGTGCCAGCCCCAGATGTTCTCGTTGTTGCCGGTCCAGAGCACCAGCGACGGGTGGCCGGCGAGCCGGGTCACCTGTTCCCGCGCCTCCGCCTCGACCTCGGTGCGGAACGGCTCCTCCTCCGGGTACGCCGCGCAGGCGAACAGGAAGTCCTGCTGCACCAGCAGCCCCGCCTCGTCGGCCAGCTCGTAGAAGTCCTCCGACTCGTAGCGACCGCCGCCCCAGATCCGCAGCAGGTTGACGTTGGCCCCGAGGGCCTGGTCGAACCGCTGCGCCAGCCGGGCCCGGGTGACCCGGTTGGGGAATGCGTCGTCGGGGATCCAGTTGACCCCCTTGACGAAGATCGGGACGTCGTTGACGTGCAGCGTGAACGGGGTGCCGTGCGCGTCGGGCGTGGTGTCCAGGCGCACCGAGCGGAAGCCGATCCGGCGGGACGCGGTGTCCAGGTCCCGGCCGTCGGCCGCGCGCAGGGTCACGTCGAGGTCGTGCAGCGGCTGCTCGCCGTACCCGACCGGCCACCACAGCGCGGGGTCGTCGACGGTGAGGGTGAGCACGGCGGCCCGCTCCCCCGCCGGCACCGTCACCTCGGCGGCGACGCCGGCGACCGTGGCGTGGACGGTCAGCGGCTCGTCGCGGGCCCGCTCCACCTCGACGTGCAGCTCCACCCGGCCGACGCCGCCGTCGACCGTGACGAGCGGCCGGACGGTCGCCAGCCGGGCGGCGGACCAGGCGTGCAGGCCGATCTGCTGCCAGATGCCGGCGGTGACCACGGTCGGTCCCCAGTCCCAGCCGAAGTTGCAGGCGGTCTTGCGGATGAAGTGGAACGGCTCCGGGTACGCGTTCGGCCGGTCGCCGAGCCGGTCCCGGTGGGCCTCGGCGTAGCGGTACGGCGAGTCGAAGCGTACGGCGAGGGTGTTGTCGCCCGGACGCAGCAGCGACCGGACGTCGAACCGGTAGGAGCGGTGCTGGTTCTCGGTGCGCCCGACCTCGACGCCGTTGAGCGTGACCGTTGCGACCGTGTCCAGGCCGGCGCAGGCCAGGTCGACCCGGTCGTCGCCGCCGGGCTCGTGGTGGAACGTGGTCCGGTAGACCCAGTCGGTGCGCCCGATCCAGGTGAGCCGGTTCTCGTTGTCGTCGAGGTACGGGTCGGGGATGAGCCCGGCGGCGAGCAGGTCGGTGTGCACGCACCCGGGCACGGTCGCCGGCACCTCGACCCCGGCGATCTCCGACGGCACCTGCGGGCCGGGCAGGGCCCGCAGCGTCCAGCCCTCGTGCAGCAGCGTGGGACGGCTCACGACTTCACCGCGCCTTCCATGATTCCGCGGACGATCTGGCGTCCACCGATGAACAGCATGAGCAGCAGGGGGATGGTGGCGATGAACGCGCCGGCCAGCACCCGCCGGTAGATCACGTAGTTGCCGCTGGCCAGGTCGGAGACCGCGACCATCGAGGTGGGGAAGTCGGTGCCGCTGAGCGTGATCAGCGGCCACTGGAAGTCGTTCCAGGTGGCGACGAACGTGAGCAGGCCGAGAACCGCCAGGGCCGGACGGATCGCGGGCAGCACGATGGTGCCGTACACCCGCATGGTCGTGGCGCCGTCGACCCGGGCCGACTCGACCAGCTCGTCCGGGACGGTGTTGACGATGAACTGCCGCATGTAGAACACGCCGAACGCGGTGACCAGGCCGGGCGCGATGACCGCGAGCAGGGTCCCGTTCCAGCCGAGCTTGCCCATCACGATGTAGAGCGCGACGATGCCGAGCTGGTTCGGCACGGTCAGCGTGAGCACCACGAAGAGCATCAGCGCGTTGCTGCCCTTGAACCGCAGCTTGGCGAAGGCGAAGCCGGCGAGCGAGCAGAAGAACAGCACCGAGGCGGTCACCACGGTCGAGACGATGACGCTGTTGACCAGCGACGCGGCGAAGTAGACGTCCTGGAGGGAGAAGACCTCGTCGACGTTGGTCAGGAACCGGTCACCGGGGACGATCGCCGGGGGGAGCTTGGCCAGCGCCTCGTCGTTGCTGGTGGCGATGACGAACATCCAGTAGAGCGGGAACGCGGCGAACAGCATGCTGACCGCGAGGAGCAGGTAGGTCCAGAGCCCGGCCGGGGTGTCCTGCGGCGCCCGGGCCATGGCGCGCCGCTTGCGGCGGACCGGCGGGGAGGCGACGGCACTCATTTGCGCCCTCCGGAGAGTCGGTTCGTCAGCAGGTAGTTGACCCCGGCGACGACCAGGATGATCAGGAACAGGGCCCAGGACATGGCCGCGGCGTAGCCGAGGTTGAGGTCCTTCCAGCCGACCTTGTAGATGAGCTGGGCGATGGTCTGCCACTCACCGTTCGGCCCGCCGGTGGCGGCCTGGGCGTTCGGGTCGAAGAGCATCGGCTCGGTGAAGAGCTGGAGGCCGCCGATGGTGGAGAGGATCACGGTGAACAGGACCACCGGCTGGATCATCGGCACGGTGATCCGCCAGAGCTGCTTCCACTGGCCGGCGCCGTCGATCGCGGCGGCCTCGTAGACGTCGCGCGGGATGGACTGCATGGCGGCCAGGTAGAGCAGCGCGTTGTAGCCGATCCACTTCCAGTTGACCATGGTGGCGATGGCGATCCAGGCGTGCAGCTTGTCGGCCCGCCAGTCGATCGGGTCGTCGGCGCCGCCGATGCCCAGCAGACCGAGGACCCAGTTGGCCATGCCGAAGTCGCGGGAGAAGAAGACGCTGAACACCATGGTCGAGGCGACGATCGGTGTCACGTACGGCAGCAGCACGCCGACCCGCCACCAGGTCTGCGCCCGCAGCTGCCGGTTGAGCAGCGAGGCGACCAGCAGGGCGAGCAGCAGCTGCGGCACGGTGGAGAGCAGGAAGATGCCGAAGGTGTTGTAGAGGGCGTTCCAGAAGTCCTCGTCGGCGACGAGCCGGCTGAAGTTCTCGAAGCCCGCCCAGTAGGGCAGCGTCGGGTCGTCGAGCCGGTAGTTGCGCAGCGAGACCACCGCGTTGAACAGCAGCGGGAACAGCCCGAACACGAGGAAGAGCAGGAAGAACGGCGCGATCATCAGGTACGGCATGTAGCGCATGTCGAAGCGGTACAGCCGGTTGCGCCAGGTCAGCCGCCGGTCGTCGGCCCCGGTGCGGCCGCGCTCCGGCGCGGGTCGGCGGCTCGGCGGCGCGGGCGCGGCACGGGTGCTGGACATCGGATCACTCCAGAGCCGAGGAGGGTGGACGGGTACGGCGGTGCCGGAGCGGTCGGGTTCCGCTCCGGCACCGGTGGTGCGTCAGGACTTGGCGGCCTTGTCGGCCTCCTTGACCGCCTCGTTCCAGGCGGCGTCCGGCTTCAGCGACTTGTTCTCCACCCGGCGGATGACGTTCTCCACCGCGACCCGGGTCGGGCCGTTCTTCTTGCCCAGGTACTGCGGGGTGAGGCCCTGCGCCATCTTCGGGAAGATCTGGCCGACCGGGGCGTTGTTGAAGAACGGGTTCTTGAAGTCGGCGATCGCCGGGTCGGCGTAGAGCGCCGGCTGCGACGGCAGGTTGCCGACCTTCTTGAAGATCTCGATCTGCTGCTCCGGCGCGACCAGCCACTCCAGCAGCTTGTACGCCTCGTCGACGTGCTTGCCCTGCTTCGGGATGGTCAGGAACGAGCCGCCCCAGTTGCCGCCGCCGCCGGGCACCGCCGCGATGTCCCACTTGCCCTGGGTGCCGGGCGCGGTGTCCTTGATGTGGCCGAGCATCCACGCCGGGCAGGCGAGCACGGCGAACGCGCCGCTGGTGAAGCCCTTGTCCCAGTCGGCCTGGAAGCTGACCAGGTTGGCCGAGAGCCCGGAGTCGACGGCCTTGACCGTGTAGTCGAACGCGACCTTCGGGCCCTGCTCCATCTGGAGCTGCTCCTGGTCGTTGTAGAAGCCGACCTGCTGCTGGCCGAGGATCGGGTTGAACAGGTTGGTGCCGGCGTCGATGAACTTCTTCTTGGTCTTGCCGGTGTACTGCTGGCCGACCTCCAGGAACTTGTCCCAGGTGGGCCAGAGCGCGGAGACCTGGTCGCGTTCGGTGGGCAGGCCGGCGGCCTTGAACAGGTCGGTGCGGTAGCACATGGCCAGGCCGCCGACGTCGGTGCCGAGGCCGATCTGCGTCTTGCCGTCGGCGGACAGCGACTGCTTCCACTTCCAGGGCAGGTACTTGCTCTCGTAGGAGCCGGCGCCCTTGTCCAGCAGGTTGACGAACTTGTCGGACTGGCTGCGGAACTGGACCATGAAGCCCTCGTCGATCGCCGCGATGTCCGGCGCGCCGTTGCCGGCGACGAGCTTCTTCTGCAGGTCCTCGTGCTGGGCGTTGTACTCGCCCGAGTTGAGCTGGATCTTCACGTTCGGGTGCTCGGCCTCGTACTTGGTCTTGAGGTCCTGCAGGCCGAAGTCGCCCCAGAAATTGATCTTCAACGTGACCTGACCGTCGGCCGCGTCCGCGCCGCCGGTGGTGCTCCTGCCGCTGCAGGCGGCGACCATGACCAGGCTGACGGCACCGACGGCGGCCGTGCGCGCCCAGTGCGTCCAGGACCGTTTCATGTCATCCTCCGCGCCGAATGGGAACGCTCCCGAGATCGAGAGACGTTGACTGAACCGGATAAGTGAGGCCACCGTACGGTTCACCTCCGGCACTGTCAACGGCCGGTTAACAGCGAGGCCGTCCCGTAACCTTCGAGACCGGATGGGAGCGCGACCATGCGTGGTGGAGCGCTTTCCGGAGCAGTTTCGTGAGCGCAGGGGTGGCGGACAGGGGTGGGGGTGGCCGTACGCTGAACCGCACAAGTGACGAACTGTGCGGTTCAGTCGCCGAGGCCCGCCGCGCCGACCGGTCGGCGGGCCCGGTGCAGTAGCGTCACTTGCCGCCGGCCACCCCGGCGGTCGACAGCGCCCGCGAGGGCCGGACACAGTGGAGGAACGCTGCGGTGAAGCGGCCCACCATCGCCGACGTCGCCCGACGTGCCGGGGTCTCCAAGGGCGCGGTGTCGTACGCGCTCAACGGGCAGCCCGGCGTCTCCGAGGCGACCCGCCAGCGCATCCTGGCGATCGCGGCCGAGATCGGGTTCAGCCCGAGCAGCGCCGCCCGGGCGCTCTCCGGCGCCACCGCCAAGGCGGTCGGGCTGGCGCTGTGCCGGCCCGCCCGGATACTCGGCATCGAGCCGTTCTTCATGGAGCTGATCAGCGGCGTCGAGGCCGAACTGTCCGCCCGCTCGTACGCGCTGACCCTCCAGGTGGTGACCGACCAGGAGGCGGAGATCGCGGTCTACCGCCGCTGGTGGGCCGAGCGTCGGGTGGACGGCGTCTTCGTCTGCGACCTGCGCACCGACGACCGCCGGGTGCCGGCGCTGGAGGAGCTGCAACTGCCCGCGGTGGTGATCGGCGGCCCGGGGCACACCGGCAGCCTGGCCAGCGTCTGGTCGGACGACGCGGCGGCCCTGGTCGAGACCGTCGAGTACCTGGTCGCGCTCGGCCACCGGCGGATCGCCCGGGTCGGCGGCCTCCCCTCGCTGCTGCACACCGAGATCCGCACCGACGCGTTCACCGACGTGTGCCGGCGGCTCGGGCTGGACGAGGCGAGCACGGTCTGGTCCGACTACACCGGCGAGGAGGGGGCGCGGGCCACCCGGCGCCTGCTCAGCTCCGCCCACCGCCCGACGGCGGTGATCTACGACAACGACGTGATGGCGATCGCCGGGCTCTCCGTGGCCCAGGAGATGGGGCTCGCCGTCCCCGGCGACCTGTCCATCGTCGCGTGGGACGACTCCCCGCTCTGCCAGCTGGTGCACCCGCCGCTGACCGCGCTGGGCCGGGACATCCCGGCGTACGGGTCGCACGCCGCCCGGCAGCTCCTCGCGGTGATCGCCGGGGAGCCGGTGAGCGGACTCCAGGACGAGACCGCCCACCTCACCCCGCGCGGCAGCACCGCGCCGCCGCGCGCTCGCTGAACCGGTTCAGCTGTCGTCCCGCGGACGCTCATCGGGACGCCGAGGGAAACTCCTCGAACCACGCCTCGACCCGCTCCGCGGTCGCCGGCCGGGCCAGCGCGAAGCCCTGCCCGTAGCGGCAGCCGGCCCGGCGCGCGCCGGCCACCTGACCGTCCGACTCCAGCCCTTCCACCACCACCTCCACGCCGAGCCGGTCGCCGAGGTTGGCCACCACGTCGATCAACGGGCGCTGTCCCTCGGCGCCGGGCGCGACCAGATGCGGGCCGACCTTGAGCAGGTCGATCGGCAGCCGGCGCAGCTGGGCCAGCGAGGCGTGCTCGGCGCGGAAGTCGTCCAGCGCGGTGCGCACCCCGAGCGACCGGAGACCGGCCAGCCGGGCCACCACCGTGGACAGCTCCGCGCCCACCGCCGGCTCCGCCACCTCCACCACCAGCCGTTCCGGCGGCACGTCGTACGCGGCCAGCGCGGTCGCGACGCGGGCCACGAAGTCCGGCGCGGCCAGCTCGCGCGGGGTCACGTTCACCGCCATCCACAGCTCCCGGCCCCCCTCCGACCAGGCGGTCAGCTGCCGGCAGGCCCGGTCCACCACCCACCGTCCGACCTCGCCGAGCAGGTCGAGGTCGGCCGCCACCGGCAGCAGCTCCGCCGGCAGCACGGTGCCCAACGCCGGGTTGCGCCAGCGCAGCAGCGCCTCGGTGCCCACCGGCATCCGGTCGGCCAGCGCCACCACCGGCTGGTAGACCAGGTCCAGCTCGCCGCGGGCCACCGCGCCGGGCAGCTCCCGCTCCAGGTCGAGCCGGCGGACCAACTGCTCCTCCAGGTAGGCGTCGTACCACTCGACCCGGTCCCGACCCATCTGCACCGCCCGCCGCCGGGCCAGGCCGGCCTGACGGAACACGTCCTCCGGCTCGCCGCCGGTGGTCTCGGCCAACCCCACGCTCACCGCCAGTCGGGCCGCACCCCCGGCCCGGGGATACGGCTCCACGAGCGCCGCCAGCAGCCGGGTGCCCAGCGCGTACGCGAGCACCGGGCCGAGATCGGTGAGGACGGCGTACTCGGTGTCGCCGACGCGGGCGACCAGGTCGTGCGGGCCGCAGCCGGCCCGGAGCCGCCGAAGCACCTCGGCCAGCACCGCCGCGTCCGGCGCCGTCGCGTGCTCGCCGTGCAGGTCCACCACGAGCAGCGCGCCGCCACTGCGCCGGGGCAGCACCCGGACCAGGTCGGCCCGGGTCAACGGCGCGAAGTCGGCGGGGTCGGCCTCCCCGCCGACGAGCCGCCGCAGCGACGCCTCGCTGGCCGCGAGCCGCTCGACCCGACGGCGGTGGTCGGCGGCGGCGAGCAGCTCGCCCACCATGATCGGTGGGATGACCGCCAGCCCGAGCGCCATGGCGGCGGGCGTGAACTCTCCCGCCGTGCCGAGGTGCACGCCGGCGGCCAGGGCCGCCACGCCGGCCGGCGCGGTGAGCCGGGGCCACGCGGCCGGCGCCACGCCGGGGTGCGGTCGCTCCCCCGCCGACGTACGCCGGGCGCCGGCCGCGGTCAGCAGCACGCCGGCGAGCAGCGGCGGCCCGACGGCCGACATCGCCCGGTCCGGGGCGTCGTACGCCAACAGCACCACCAGCAGCGACAGCCCGGCCAGCGTGAGACCGGCGCCGGCGTGGCAGCGCGCGGCGCCGGGCCGGCGGCGCCGCTCGGCCAGCGCCGCCACCGCGAGCACGGCCAGCGCCACCGCCCCGCCGACGCTGGCGACCCGTGCGGCCACCGGCACCGGACCGACCGGCAGCACCATCCAGCCGGCGAAGACCAGGCTGACGGCGAGGGCGAGCATGTCGACGCCACGGCGCAACCGCTCCCGCCCCGGCAGCCGGGACCGGCCGGGCAGCCGCAGCAACGCGGCGGCGTGCAGCGGCGCGGTGAGACCGAGACCGACCAGCGCCACCGGCAGCCGGTGCGCCCGATCGCTGAGCGGCAGCACCGCCACGGTGAGCCCGGCGACCAGGACGGCGGCGTCGAGGATCGCGGCCACCCGACGGGACAGCGCCACCCGGCGCGCCTGCCGTCCGGTCGGTTCGGACCGTCCTGGATCGACGGTCCCGGACCGGCCCGGCCCCGGCGCGGGGCGCCTCGTCCCCGGAGCCGGACGCGGGACCGCGTGGTCCCTCGCCGCCGGTGCGGGCGGGCGCGGAGCCGGGGTGGCGCCCGGGGACGGGGTCGGTGGGAGGCCGGCCAGCCAGGCGAGCCGCACGCAGGCGAGGGCGGAGCCCCCGGCGACGGCGAGCGCCACGGCGGCGGGACCGGGCACGAGCCCGGCGATGCCCGCCAGGAGGAGGAGCGCGCCGCCGAGCGACGCGGCGAGGTCGGGCAGGGGCGGGAGCCGGCGGGGACCGGCGGGAGGGGTGACGGGCACGGCGGTCGCCTTCGTGAGGGGGCACGGGGCGTTGCGGTTGCGGTGCGACGTGCGGGTAGGAGCGCGGGCGGGCGGGGCCGCATCGGCGGGGACCGCTGCGGCCATGCCTAAGAACGATCCCGGACGCGACCGGTGACGCGACAGTGACCTCCGTCACAGTGGCGACCCGGGAGTCGGCAAGATCTTGGTAGGAAGCGCCGTCGGAAGGGCGCCCCCGAACCAGGATCCCGTAACGGCGAGGGCTCGATCGGGCGGCCGTGACGCCCGATCGGGAGGGTGGGCCGACCGGATGGGATCATCGGGGGGTGAGCCGCGCCGACACCGTCCGTTTCCGCCACAACCAGGCCATCCTGGCCGCCGCGATCGTCGCCTTCATCGGCGCGCTGCCGCTGGCGAGTGCCCGCTGGTGGCTGCTCTGGGTGCTGCTCGTGCCGCTCGCGGTCGGCGTCTGGGCGTGGCGCTCCGGCACCGACGCGGACGCCCGGGAGCTGCGGCTGCGCGCGCTCCTCGGGCAGCGGCGGGTGCCCTGGGCCCGGGTGGCGGAGCTGGCCGGTGACCCCCGGGGGCGGGCGGTCGCCCGGCTCGACGACGGGCAGGTGCTGGTGCTGCCCGCGGTCCGCGCCACCGACCTGCCCCGGCTGATCACCGCGACCGGGCAGGAGATGCCCGACGACGACGCACCGGGTCAGTAGCCGTCGACCACCCGGTTCGCCAGGTCCTCCCCACCCGCGAAGCGCCGCAACTGCTCCCCCACCAGCCGGTAGGCCCGCGGCAGCAGGCCGCGCACCGAGCCGGCCACGTGCGGGGTGAGCAGCACGTTGGGCAGCTCCCACAGGGGATGGTCGGCGGGCAACGGCTCCGGGTCGGTGACGTCCAGCGCGGCCCGCAGGCGCCCCGACGACAGCTCGGTGACCAGCGCCGAGGTGCGGGCGACCGGTCCACGCGCGGCGTTCACCAGCAGCGCGCCGTCCGGCATCGCGGCGAGGAAGCGCTCGTCGACCAGGCCCCGGGTCCGGTCGGTCAGCGGGACCAGCAGCACCACCACGTCCGCCTCGGGCAGCAGGGTGGGCAGCTCGGCCACCCCGTGCACGCCGTCGGCCGGGCGGGGCGTGCGGGCGACCAGCGTGAAGCTCACCTCGAACGGGGCGAGCCGGGCGCGCACGGCCGCGCCGATCGAGCCGGCGCCGACGATCAGCACCCGCTTGCCGGCCAGCTCGTCGGTCGGGGCCACCTCGTCGTACGCCCACTCCCGCCGCGCCTGGGCGCGGGCCAGCGGAGCGAACCCGCGCAGGGCGGCCAGGATCGCGGTGACCACCCACTCGGCGGTGGCCGAGTCGTGCACGCCGCGGGCGTCGCAGAGCGTCACACCCGCCGGCATCCGGCCCACCCACGCGTCCGCGCCGGCGGAGAGGAGTTGCACCACCTCGACGTCGGGCAGCTCGGTCAGGAGCGCGCCGGCGTCCGGGCCGGACAGGAAGGGCGGCACCCAGAACCGCACGCCGGCCGGGGCGGACGGAAGCCGGGACGGGTCCTCCAGCACCTCCACGGTGACGCCGGGCGGGACCTCGCCGAGCAGGCGGCGGCCGTCGGGGTGCGGAATCCATGCCTTCACGACCGCCGACCATATCCGTCCGCGCCGGTCGGCGCGGCGGGGGCCGTGACGAACACCCCGCCGGGGGTCGGACACACGTGCGACAGGGTTTAATCGAGGGCGGGACGCCGGCCGGTGCCCGGGGTAAGGGGAGCGGGTGACGATGAGCGAGGACGGCCCCGGACGGACGGCCGCGCCGATTCCGGCGCTGACCGACCCCGAGCGGCTGCGCTCCCTCGACGAGACCCGCCTCGACTCCGTGCCGGACGAGGCGTTCGACCGCTTCGCCCGACTGGTCGGTGACCTGCTCGACGTACCCGTCGCGCTGGTCTCCCTGGTCGACGCGGAGCGCCAGTTCTTCCCGGGCGCGACCGGGCTGCCCGAGCCCTGGGCGGCCCGCCGGGAGACCCCGCTCAGCCACTCGTTCTGCCAGCACGTCGTCGACATCGAGGTGCCGATGGTGCTGCCCGACGCCCGCCTCTACCCCCGGGTACGGCTGAACCTCGCCATCGAGGACCTGGGCGTGGTGGCGTACGCGGGCATGCCGCTGACCGACCTGGACGGGCGGGTGCTCGGCTCGCTCTGCGCGATCGACAGCAAGCCCCGGGCCTGGACCAAGGAGCAGTTGCGGACGCTCGGCGACCTGGCCGCCGCCTGCTCCTCGGAGCTGCGGCTGCGGATCGCCGTCCGCAGCGCCGACGAGGCCCGCCGCCGCGCCGAGGAGGCACACGACCGGCTCGCCATGCTGGCCGGGATGAGCGAGATGCTCGGCGGCACCCTCGACGTGTCCACCGCCGTCGACCGGCTCGCGCACGCCATGGTGCCGCTGCTCGGCGACTGGTGCCTGATCACCCTGGTCGACCCGGCCGGCCGGCCGCGCACCGTCTCCGGGGTGCACCGCGACCCGGAGCGCGACGCCGACCTCGCCCGCTTCACCGCGCTGCTGACCACCGGGCTCGGCCCGGAATCGCTGATCCGGTCGGTGCTGCGCAGCGGCCGGCCGGTGATGCGCGGCGTCGCCGGCCTCGACGACGTGGCGCGCGGCACCACCCGTCCGGAGCTGGTGACGCTGGCCGAGCGGCTCGGCATCAGCTCCCACCTGACCGTGCCGATCACCGCGGCCGGCGACCGGGTGATCGGCGCGGTCACGCTCGTCAACCGCCCCGGCCGGCGCGGCTTCGACGCGAGCGACCTGCGCACCGCCCAGGACATCGGCGTACGGGCCGGCCAGGCCGTCGGCAACAGCCGGCTCTACGGCGAGCAGCGGCACGTCGCCGAGGTGCTCCAGCACAGCATGCTGCCCACGCTGCCGGCGGTGCCGGGGATCGAGCTGGCCGCCCGCTACCTGCCGGCCGCCGACCGGGTCGAGGTCGGCGGCGACTGGTACGACGCGTTCGTCCAGCCCGACGGCGAGCTGGTGGCCGCGATCGGCGACGTCGCCGGGCACGACATCGAGGCGGCGGCCTCCATGGGCCAGCTGCGCAACCTGGTCCGGGGCAACGCGTACGGGCGGGACGACCCGGTGGAGGAGCTGGTGGCCAACCTCGACCGGGCCATCGGCGGGCTGCGGGTGCCCACGGTCGCCACCGCGGTGCTGGCCCGGGTCCGCCCGCACGGCGACGGGCTGCGGGTCTGCTGGTGCAACGCCGGCCACCCGCCACCACTGCTGATCCGCGCCGATGGCACGGTGTCGGTGGCCGAGGGACGGGGTCCGCTGCTCGGCCTGGCCCGCCCGCCCCGGCGCACCGGGCGGGCTCTCACCCTCGCGCCGGGCGACACGCTGCTGCTGCACACCGACGGGCTGATCGAGCGCCGCGACCAGCCGATCGACGAGGGGCAGGCGGAACTGCTGGCCCACCTCGCCGCGGCCGGGTCCGGGGTGCCGCTCAGCCTCCTCTGCGACCGGCTGCTCGCCGCCGCGCACCGCCGCGAGGACGACGTCGCCCTGCTCGCGCTGCGGGCCGGCTGACCGGACACCGTCGCGTCCGCGCTCGACACGCCGGGTTCCCCGACCCGCCCGGCTAGGCTGGGCCGGGTGAGCCCGCGTCTGACGTACCCCCGCATCCGCCGCCTCCGGACGGCGCTGGCGGCCTCGTGCGCGGCGTTGCTGCTGGGCACCGCCGGCTGTGCCCTCGGCGAGCCCGAGCCGGACCCGGCCGGCGAGCCGCCCAACCTGCCGACGCCCTCGGCCACGGCCAGTCCCGGTGGGGCCGGCCAGCAGGTGGTGGCCACGGTGCTGGCCAAGGGGCTGGAGGTGCCGTGGGCCATCGCGTTCCTGCCCGACGGTGCGGCCCTGGTCACCGAACGGGACAGCGGGCGGATCCTCCAGGTCGGGCCGGAGTCCGGGCCGGACGGGCTCACCGTGCGGCCGGTGCAGACCGTGCCGGGCGTGGCGTCCGGCGGTGAGGGCGGCCTGCTCGGCATCGCCGTCTCCCCGGGCTACGCGCGGGACCGCACCGTCTTCGTCTACTACACCGCGCAGGACGACAACCGGATCGCGAAGCTGCGGCTCGGCCAGCCGCCGACCCCGATCCTCACCGGCATCCCCAAGGCCGGCAACCACGACGGCGGCGGATTGGGCTTCGGCCCGGACGGCTACCTCTACGCGAGCACCGGCGACGCCGGGCGCACCGAGAACGCGCAGGACCCGAAGAGCCTCGGCGGCAAGATCCTGCGGATCACCCCGGACGGCAAGCCGGCCCCCGGCAACCCGACCGCCGGATCCCCGGTCTGGTCGACGGGGCACCGCAACGTGCAGGGCTTCGCCTGGACGCCGAACAAGCGGATGTACGCGGTGGAGTTCGGCCAGAACACCTGGGACGAGATCAACCAGATCAACCAGGGCGGCAACTACGGCTGGCCGCAGGTCGAGGGGCGGGGCGACGACAAGCGCTACGTGAACCCGATCGTGCAGTGGCGCACCGCCGACGCGTCCTGCTCCGGGCTGGCCGCGGTCGAGCGGCTGCTGGTCACCGCCTGCCTGCGCGGCCAGCGGCTGTGGCTGGTCGAGCTGGCCGGCAACGGCACCGTGCTGGGCCAGCCGCGTGAGCTGCTCACCGGGAAGTACGGCCGGCTGCGGGCCGCCGCCGTGGCGCCGGACGGCTCGATCTGGGTGAGCACCTCCAACCGGGACGGCCGGGGCAGGCCCGCCGCGGAGGACGACCGGATCCTGCGCCTGGTCTTCGCCGACGGCGGGGCCGGGCGGAGCTGACCGGCTTCGGCCGGGTTTACCAAGATCGCTCAAGGGGCAGGTCAGAATCTCAGCATGGACGACCACGAGAACGAACAGCACCGCGCCGGGGACACGACGCCCCCGCAGACCGCGCCTGCCCGCCGCTGGACGGCGTGGCGGCCCGGCCACCGGCTGCGCCGGGTGGGCGTGGTGCTCGCGCTGCTCGCGGTCACTCTCGGCGGCATCGTGGTGGGCACGTACGCGGGCGGCCACGTCGGCACCGACATCGGCCCGTTCCGCGCCGAGCTGAAGCTCAGCCCGTCGCTGACCGGCGGCACCACCGTCGACATCCCGCCGCTGGGCGCGCTGCTGCTGGACAGTCACGACGGGCCGGCCTACCTGACCGTCGAGGTGGGCGCGCTGGACCAGGGCCGCACCGAGGCGCTGATCGACGACCCGGCCAGCATCAGCCGGGCCAGCCAGTCGGCGGTGGAGGACGTCCGCGCGGGCGTGATGCGGCTCGGGTTGAAGACGCTCGCCTCGACGGTGCTGGCCACCCTGCTCCTGGCCGCGCTCGTGTTCCGGGACGTCCGGCGTACCGCCTGGGCCGGCGGCCTGGCGCTGGTGGTCACCGCCGGCAGCCTCGGCCTCGGCGCCGCCACCCTGCGGCCGCAGGCGATCGAGGAGCCCCGGTACGAGGGCCTGCTGGTCAACGCGCCCGCGATCGTCGGTGACGCGCGGCGGATCGCCAACGACTACACCAAGTACGCGGAGCAGTTGCAGCGGCTGGTCGGCAACGTCAGCAAGCTCTACACCACGGTCTCCGCGCTGCCGGTGGTGCAGCCGTCCCCGGGCACCACCCGGGTGCTGCACGTGTCGGACATGCACCTGAACCCGACCGGCTGGCAGTTGATCCGCACCGTGGTCGAGCAGTTCGGCATCGACGTCGTGATCGACACCGGCGACATCACCGACTGGGGCAGCGAGCCGGAGGCCTCCTTCGTCGGCTCGATCGGCCTGCTCAAGAAGCCGTACGTGTTCATCCGCGGCAACCACGACTCGCCCCGCACGGCCGCGGCCGTGGCCCAGCAGCCGAACGCGATCGTGCTGAACAACTCCGTCACGACGGTCGGCGGGCTGACCATCGCCGGGATCGGCGACCCCCGGTTCACCCCGGACAAGGAGACCTCACCGGCCGGCAGTGGCCTCACCTCGGCCGTCGCCGACCAGGTGATCGGCGCCGGCGAGCAGCTCGCGACCACGGTCGAGAAGTCGCCACGGAAGGTGGATGTCGCGCTGGTGCACGACCCGGCGTCGGCCGGGCCGCTCTCCGGCCTCGCGCCGTTGGTGTTGTCCGGGCACACCCACTCCCGGCAGGTGTCGAAGCTGCCGCAGGCGCCGGGCAAGCAGCCGACCACGTTGATGGTGGAGGGCTCGACCGGCGGGGCCGGGCTGCGCGGGTTGGAGGGCGAGAAGCCCACCCCGCTGACCATGACGGTGCTCTACTTCGACCAGCAGAAGCTGCTCCAGGCCTACGACGAGATCACCGTCGGCGGCACCGGGCAGTCCCAGGTCAACCTGGAGCGACACGTCATCCGGGACCCGGCCAAGGGCGACCAGGTGCCGGTCACCCCGACCCCCACCCGCGGCCCGTCGGAGTCACCGTCGCCCTCGTCGAGCGCCACCTCCCCGAGCCCGACCACCACCGGCTGACCGGTCAGCGCAGCGCGAGCGCGGCGAGCGCGGCGTTGACGATGCTGCCCGGCAGCAGGTCGTGCAGCTCGTACAGGTCACGGACGCTGCCGGACTGGCCGAACTCGTCCACCCCGAGCGGCACCGCCGGGGCCCCGACCGCCGAGCCGAGCCAGGCCATCGCGTGCGAGGCGGCGTCGTGCACGGTGACCACCGGCACCCGGTCCACGAACGCCGACCGCAGTGCGCCGGGCACGCTCGGCACGGTGGCGGTCCGCACGCCCTGGCGCAGCGTCCGCTGCCACGCCCGGTAGAGCCGGTCCAGGCTGGTCACGTCGACCACGTGCGCGGCGACGCCCTCCTCCGCCAGCTCCGCGGCGGCGGCCAGGACCTCCGGCAGCACCGCGCCGGAGGCGGCGAGCTGCACCACCGGGGCGTCCGCCAGATCGGGGTACGCCTGGTGCGCGTCGACGAGCCGGTAGGCACCGGCCACCACCTGCCGGCGCAGCACCGCCTCGCCGAGCCGGGCCCGGGCCGCCTCGAACGGCGCCTGGTCGACCGGCCGGGTGCTGAGCCGGAAGTAGTACGCCCCGTCCTCGGCCGGCGCGGCGGTGGTGGCCGGTGCGGCCCCGCCGGCGATCTGCCCGAGCGCGTCGCAGAGCAGCCAGTCGAGGCTGCCCGCGTACGCGGGCTCCAGGAACGTCACGCCGGGCAGCTCCAGCCCGACCGAGGCGGTGATGGTGGACTGGTGGGCGCCGCCCTCGGGCGCCAGCGTGATGCCGGACGGGGTGCCGGCCACCACGAACCGGGAGCCCGAGTAGGTGCCGTAGAGGAACGCGTCGAGCCCGCGCAGCACGAACGGGTCGTAGACCGTGCCCACCGGCAACAGCGGCTGGCCGGACAGGTCCCACGACAGGCCGAGCTGGCCCAGCAGCAGGAACAGGTTCATCTCCGAGATGCCCAGCTCGATGTGCTGCCCGGCCGGGCTCTCCGTCCAGCGCAGCATCCGGTCCTCGGTCCAGGAACGCTGCTCGGTGGGGGCGAAGACGCCGGTCTTGTTGATGAACCCGGCCAGGTTGGTCGAGGTGGCCACGTCCGGCGCGGTGGTCACCAGGTAGGGCGCCACCTGCGGATCGCGGGCCAGGTCGACCAGCACCCGGCCGAAGACCTCCTGGGTGGAGACGGGCTTGTTCGCGCGTACCCGGGTGGTCTCCGGGACGGTGACGCCCAGCGCCCGCTCGCGCGGCGGGCGGGACAGCGCCTCCCGGCGCTCGCCGGCCCGGATACCGGCCGGGGACGCCGGGTCGAGGCGGTCCCACTCGGTCTCCCGGGTCAGGCCCTGCGCGGCGCGCAACGCGTCCACCTGCTCGGTGCTCAGCAGCGCCGAGTGGTTGCGCGGGTTGCCGGCGATCGGCAGGCCCCAGCCCTTGACCGTGTACGCGAACACCACGCTGGGCCGGTCGGTGACCGCGTCGCACTGGGCGTACGCGTCGAGCATCGCCTGCGCGTCGTGCCCGCCCAGGTCGGTGACGAGCGGGCCCAGCTCGTCGTCGCCGATCTCGGCGACGAACGCGGCCACCTCGGCCGGCGCGCCGTCCAGGAACTGCTTGCGCAGGGCCGGCCCGGCCAGCCCGAACAGCGACTGGTACTGCTCGTTCGGCATCCGGTCGATCCAGTCACGCAGCGCCGCCCCGCCCGGCCGGGCGTACGCCTCGGCCAGCTTGCGGCCGTACTTGACCTCCACGACGTGCCAGCCGGCGGCCTCGAACTGGCCCCGCCACTGGTTGATCCGGATGCCGGGGACGACCCGGTCCAGCGACTGGCGGTTGAAGTCGACGAGCCACATCACGTTGCCCAGGCCGGTGGTGGCCGGGTCGGCGACCGCCTCCCAGATGTTGCCCTCGTCCAGCTCGGCGTCGCCGATGATGGCGACGAACCGGGAGTGCGGCCGCGCGCCGAAGTGCGCGTCGACGTAGCGGCGGGTGACGGCGGCGAACAGCGGCGCGGCGGCGCCCAGGCCGACGGAACCGGTGGAGAAGTCCACAGCGTCCGGGTCCTTGGTCCGCGACGGGTACGACTGGAGGCCGCCGCGCGCCCGCAGCTTCGGCAGGTAGGACCGGTCGAGGTTGCCGAGCAGGTACTGGATGGCGTGGAACACCGGCGAGGCGTGCGGCTTCACCGCGACCCGGTCCTCGGCGTCCAGGTGCTCGAACCAGAGCGCGGTCATCGCGGTGACCAGCGAGGCGCTGGACGCCTGGTGGCCGCCGACCTTCACCCCGTCGCCGGTGTCCCGGTCGTGGTTGGCGGCATCGACGATGCGGGTGGCGAGCCAGAGCACCCGGCGCTGGATCTCGTCGAGGACGTCGAGGTCGTGCTGGTTCACGGTGACTCCATCCGGGCGTCGCCGTTGACGCCCACTGTGGTGTGGGGGTGAGGCGTTAGGAAGGGCCCCTTCTTATGCACCAGGCGTTAAGAAGGGGCCCTTCCTTGCACGTCAGGCGGCGCCGAGGCGCTCCAGGATCAGCTCGCGGACGGTCTTCGCGTCCGCCTGGCCGCGGGTGGTCTTCATGACCGCGCCGACCAGCGCGCCGGCCGCCGCGACCTTGCCGCTGCGGATCTTGTCGGCGACGTCGGGGTTGGCCGCGATCGCCTCGTCCACGGCGGCGGTGAGCGCGCCGGTGTCCGAGACGACCTCCAGGTTGCGGTTGGTCATGATCTCGGTCGGCGAACCCTCGCCGGCCACCACGCCCTCCAGCACCGTACGGGCCAGCTTGTCGTTGAGCTTGCCCGCGTCCACCAGGCCCTGCAGCTCGGCGACCTGCGCCGGGGTGGCCCCGACGTCGGCCAGCTCCACGCCGGTCTCGTTGGCCCGGCGGGACAGCTCACCCAGCCACCACTTGCGGGCGGCGGCCGGGGTGGCGCCGGCGGCCACGGTCGCCTCGATCAGCTCGACCGCGCCCGCGTTCACCACCGACTGCATGTCCAGGTCCGACAGGCCCCAGTCCTGCTGGATCCGCTTGCGGCGCAGCCGCGGCAGCTCCGGCAGGGCGGCCTTCAGCTCGGCCACCCAGGCGGTGTCCGGCGCGAGCGGCACCAGGTCCGGCTCCGGGAAGTACCGGTAGTCGGTGGCGGTCTCCTTGGACCGGCCCGGGGTGGTGTCGCCGGTGTCCTCGTGGAAGTGCCGGGTCTCCTGGGTGATCCGGCCCCCCGCGTCCAGCACGGACGCCTGGCGCAGCATCTCCGAGCGCACCGCCCGCTCGACCGAGCGCAGCGAGTTGACGTTCTTGGTCTCGGTGCGGGTGCCCCACTCCTCGCCCGGCAGGTTCAGCGAGGTGTTGACGTCGCAGCGCAGCGAGCCCTCCTCCATCCGGACGTCGGAGACGCCCAGGGAGCGGATCACGTCGCGCAGCTCGGCGACGTACGCGCGGGCGACCTCCGGCGCGAGCGCGCCGGTGCCCGGGATCGGCTTGGTGACGATCTCGACCAGCGGGATGCCGGCCCGGTTGTAGTCGACGAGCGACTCGGTGGCGCCGTGGATCCGGCCGGTGGCGCCGCCGACGTGCAGCGTCTTGCCGGTGTCCTCCTCCAGGTGCACCCGCTCGATGCCGATGCGCACCAGCTCGCCGTTGACCTCGACGTCCAGGTAGCCGTCGAAGCAGAGCGGCTCGTCGTACTGGCTGATCTGGAAGTTCTTCGGCATGTCCGGGTAGAAGTAGTTCTTCCGGGCGAACCGGCACCACTCGGCGATCGAGCAGTTGAGCGCCAGACCGATCCGGATCGTCGCCTCGATGGCGGCCTTGTTGGCCACCGGCAGCGAACCGGGCAGGCCCAGGCAGACCGGGCAGACCCGGGTGTTCGGCTCGCCGCCGAAGTCGGTCGGGCAGCCGCACCACATCTTGGTGTTCGTGCCCAGCTCGACGTGGGTCTCCAGGCCGATCACCGGTTCCCAGCGCGCCACGACCTCGTCGTACGCGGGCAGTGTCGTCGTCATCTGCTCCTGCCTCACAGTGCCGGTGGGGTGAACGTGCCGACCGTGGACTCCAGCGCGGCGGCGACCCGGTACATCCGGTCGTCGGCCATGGTCGGGGCCATGATCTGCAGACCGACCGGGAGCCCGTCGGACAGACCGCACGGGACCGAGATCGCCGGGCCGCCGTACAGGTTCGTCGGAATGGTGAACAGGTCGGCCAGGTACATCTGGTAGGGGTCGGAGGTGCGCGCCCCGATCGGGAACGCCACGAACGGCGTGGTCGGCGAGATCAGCGCGTCCACCTGCTCGAACGCGGCGGTGAAGTCGCGGGTGATCAGGGTGCGGACCTTCTGCGCCTGGCCGTAGTAGGCGTCGTAGTAGCCCGAGGAGAGGGCGTACGTGCCGATCATGATGCGGCGCTTGACCTCCGGGCCGAAGCCGGCCTCCCGGGTCAGCGACATGACCTCCTCCAGCGACCGGTTGCCGTCGTCGCCGACCCGCAGGCCGAACCGGACGCCGTCGAACCGGGCCAGGTTGGAGGAGCACTCGCTCGGCGCGATCAGGTAGTAGGCCGGCAGCGCGTACCTGAAGTGCGGGCAGGAGATCTCCACGATCTCCGCGCCCAGCTTGGCCAGGGCCTCCACCGACTCGCGGAACGCGGCCATCACGCCCGGCTCGGCGCCCTCGCCGGTGAACTCGGTGACCACACCGAGCCGCACGCCGGTCAGGTCACCGCTCGCGCCCAACCGGGCCGCGCCCACCACGTCCGGCACCGGGGCCGGGATCGAGGTGGAGTCGCGCGGGTCGTGACCGCCGATCACCTGGTGCAGCAGCGCGGCGTCGAGCACGTTGCGCGCGCACGGGCCGGGCGTGTCCAGCGACGAGGAGAACGCGACCAGGCCGTACCGGGAGGTGCCGCCGTAGGTGGGCTTGGCGCCGACGGTGCCGGTGACCGCGCCGGGCTGGCGGATCGAACCGCCGGTGTCCGAGCCGATCGACAGCGGCGCCTCGTACGCGGCCAGCGCCGCGGCGCTGCCGCCGCCGGAGCCGCCGGGGATCCGCTCCAGGTCCCACGGGTTGCGGGTCGGGCCGTACGCGGAGTATTCGGTGGAGGAGCCCATGGCGAACTCGTCCATGTTGGTCTTGCCGAGCATCACCGTGCCGGCGGCGCGCAGCCGCTCGACGATCGTCGAGTCGTACGGCGGACGCCAGCCCTCCAGGATCTTCGACCCGACCGTGGTGGGCACGCCCTTGGTGGTGAGCACGTCCTTCACCGCGACCGGCACGCCGGCCAGCGGGCCCAGCTCCTCGCCGGCGGCGCGACACTCGTCCACGGCCCGCGCGGCGGCCAGCGCCCCCTCGGTGTCGACGTGCAGGAAGGCGTGCACCCGGTCGTCGACGGCGCCGATCCGGTCCAGGTGGGCCCGGGTGACCTCGACCGCGGAGGTCTCGCCGGTCGCCACCAGACCGGCGAGGTCGGCGGCGCTGAGCTTGGTCAGGTCGGTCACGATGCCACATCCTCGTCCAGGATCCGCGGGACGCGGAACCGCTGCTCCTCGGCGTCGGGCGCGCCCGACAGCACCTCCTGCGGGGTCAGGCTCGGGGTCACCACGTCCTCGCGGAGCACGTTGGTCAGCGGCACCGAGTGGGACGTCGGCGGGATGTCCGCCGCGGCGACCTCGCCGACCTGCGCGACCGACTGGAGGATCACGTCCAGCTGACCGGCGAAGGTGTCCAACTCCTCCTCGGTGACGGCGAGCCGCGACAGTCGCGCGAGGTGCGCGACCTCCTCGCGGGAGATGGCGGCCATCGGGTGCCCCCTTCGTGGCTGTCCTGAGACGTCTGCGTGTGCCGGCCGCGCGCGACGGCTGAGCGATGACGCGCGGTGACCGGAGCGAGTCTATTGTCCCGCGGTCACGACGACGCCTTCGACTCCCCCTCCGGGCCGCCCCGGCCGCCCGCCTCGGCGACCGCCGGACGCACCGGGCGGTACCGCGACAGCCAGGCGGCCAGTTCCTCCGCCGGCATCGGCCGGGCGTGGAACCAGCCCTGCGCCACGTCACAACCGGCGGCGTGCAGCAGCCGCCAGGTGCGCTCGTCCTCCACGCCCTCGGCCACCACCCGCAGCCCGAGCGCGCCGGCCAGCTCGATCATCGAGCGGACGATCGCGGCGTCGTCCGGGTCGTCGGCCATCCCCAGCACGAACGACCGGTCCACCTTCACCTCGGACAGCGGCAGCCGGCGCAGATGCTGCAACGAGGAGTAGCCGGTGCCGAAGTCGTCCAAGGCGATGCCGACCCCGATCCGGTGCAACTGGGTGATGCTGGCCAGCACCCGCCGGGGGTCGGCCATCAACGCGCCCTCGGTGATCTCCACCTGGAGTCGCTCCGGCGGCACGCCGTAGCGGGCCAGCCGGTCGGCGATCTGGTCGGCGATCTCGCCGGTGTGCAGGTCCCGGACGCTGACGTTGAGCGCGGCGCGCAGCGTGAGCCCGGCCGCGGACCACTTGGCGAGCTGCTCCACCACGTCGTCCACCACCCGGCGGGTGAGCAGCCGCATGACCGCGCTCTGCTCGGCGACCTGGATCAGCTCACCCGGATCGACCATCCCGCGGCGCGGGTGCCGCCACCGCAGCAGCGCCTCGACGCCGACCACCTCGCCGGTCGCGATGGCGATCTGCGGCTGGTAGTACATGGTGATCTCACCCGGGTCGTCCGCCTCCCGCGCCGCCGGTCGGTGGGAGGCGACGGGACCGCCGTCGGGCTCGCCCGGCGCGGCGCCGGACGTCACGACGGCCTCGGCAACCTCGGTGGCGTGGGCGGCCCGGGCGACGGGTGCCGTGTCCGTGGCCGTGAGCGCGTGGGCGGACGGCGGAACCTCGGCCGCGGTACCGGCCGGCACGGCGTCACCGCCGGACCAGGCCGCCGGGCCGACGGGCGCGCCGGCGCGGGCGCCACGGCGGCGGATCGGGTCGGCGCCGGTGAGGATCTGCTCGATCAGGTCGTCGCCGGGCCGCACCTCGACGCGTTCCCGGCGGCGCCGCAGCCGCCACCGGGCCGGACCGCCGTCCGGCCGGACCCCACCGCGGCCGTCGTCCCGGCCCGGCCGCGCGTCGGAGGCCGGCCGCCCGTCGTCCGCCGGCCCGTCGTGCGCCGGCGCGGCGGGCAGGTCCGGCGCCAGCGCCGCACCGTCACCCCCGCGTACGCCGACCGACTCCCCGGCCGGCGGCGACTCCAACACCCGACGCAGGTCGGCCAGGAGACTCAACCGTTCCGCCGAGTTGTGGTCGGACTCCGGCGCGTAGACCGCGACGGTGTCGTTGCGGTGCTTGGCGTCGTACATCGCGACGTCGGCGTGCCGCATCAGGGTGGCGAAGTCCTCGCCGTGGTCGGGGAAGAGCGCGACGCCGATGGAGCCGCCCACGTCCAACGGCAGCCCGTCCAGCGGCACCGGCTCGGCGAGCGCGGCGACCACCCGGTCGGCCCGCTCGCGGGCCTCGTCGAGGCCGGCCAGCCGGGGTACGACGATGGCGAACTCGTCCCCGCCGAGCCGCGCCACCAGGTCCCGTTCGCCGACCACGTCGATCAGGCGGGCGCTCACCTCGACCAGCAGTCGGTCGCCGACCGCGTGCCCGAGCGCGTCGTTGACGTGCTTGAACCGGTCGAGGTCGAGCAGCAGCAGGGCCAGGTGGGCGGCCGGCTCGCCACGGGCGGCCCGTTCGGCGTGCAGGTGCACCTGCTCGGCCACCTCGGTGAGCAGCGCCTTGCGGTTGGGCAACCCGGTGAGCGGGTCCACGTCGGCGAGCTGTTCCCGCTCGGCGGAGAGCCGGGCCATCCGGTAGACCGCGAACAGCGGGACCAGCACCAGCGGGATCAGCGCCGCGCTGGCCCGGGCGGCGGCCACCAGCACCGGCGCGAGCAGCAGCAGCGAGCCGGTGGAGAGCAGCTCGTAGGCCAGCCCGTGCCGGACGCTGGGCCACCACCGGTCGCCGAAGCGCAGCCGGATGGCGGTGGTGACCAGGCCGTAGTTGACCACGAACCAGGCCACCGTGGCGCCACCCACCGCCGCCACGTCGGTCCAGTGCAGCCGGCCGCCGCCGAACAGCTCACCCGGGCCGAGCCGGGTGACGGCGTACGCGGCGGCGAGCGCGCAGGCGTACTGGGCGGCGTTGAAGGCGGTGCGCCAGGGGGCGTAGCCGAGGCGCCAGCCGGAGACGGCCACCGCGACGGCCTGCACCGCGACGGCCGGGCCGAGCCCCCAGCCGAGCAGGATGGCGAAGGTGAAGCAGGTCGACGGGAAGACCGCCGAGGTCTGCCGCCGGCCGGGCGGGACGAACGGTCGGGCGTCGCAGGCGACGGCGAGCGCCGCCATGGTCCAGAATGCGGCCGGCAGCTCGGTCAGCCGGTCGGGGAGCGAGACGAGCGGCCCGACCGAGACGAGCAGGGCGAGCACGCCGACGCCGGCGACGAAGCCGAAGAACGGCCCGGTCCGCCCGGGCGGGACGGAGTTGCGCGGGTCGCCGTTCTCCATCGCACCTCCCGGAAGCGGCATCGGCACGCGCGGTCACGCGCCGTACGCCAATGAAACGCCCTCCGGGTCGATTTCCCCGACACGACAGTCACGAATCGGTCGTAGTCGTAATTAAGTTGGTATACGGCGCAGCCGTCGTCAGGGCCGGGTCAGTCCTCCACCCGGGCCACCGCGTGGGCCGCGTCGGGGCCGGACTCCAGCAGCACCCGGAACCCGTCCTCGTCGAGGATCGGCAGCTTCAGGGTGGCCGCCTTGTCGGCCTTGGACCCGGGGTTGTCGCCGACCACCACGAAACCGGTCTTCTTGGAGACCGACCCGCTCACCTTGCCGCCCCGGCTCTGGATCGCCTCGGCGGCCTGGTCGCGGCTGAACCCGGCCAGCGTGCCGGTGACCACCACGGTGATCCCGTCCAGCGGTCGCGGCCCCTCGTCGCCGCCCTCCTCGGCCATCCGAACGCCCGCCTCGGCCCACTTGCGGACCACGTCGCGGTGCCAGTCGACGGCGAACCACTCCTTCAGGCTGGCGGCGATGGTCGGGCCGACGCCGTCCACCGAGGACAGCTCCTCCTCGCTCGCGGCCTCGATGGCGTCGATCGACCGGAAGTGCCGGGCCAGCGCCTGCGCCGCGGTCGGGCCGACGTGCCGGATGGAGAGCGCCACCAGCACCCGCCACAGGTCGCGTTCCTTGGCCTCGGCCAGGTTGTCGAGCAGCTTGACCGCGTTGCTGCCCAGGCTGCCGTCCTTGTTGACGAAGAACGGCGAGTGGCGCAGCTGGTCGGCGTCGAGGTGGAAGAGATCGCCCTCGTTGGTGATGATCTGCGCGTCCAGCAGCGCCGCCGCACCCTTCTCACCCAGCGCCTCGATGTCGAACACCTTGCGGCTGGCCAGGTAGAAGACCCGTTCCCGGATCTGCCCGGGGCAGCCACGGGCGTTGGGGCAGCGGATGTCGACGTCGCTCTCCTTGGCCGGTGCGAGCGGCGTGCCGCAGGCCGGGCAGGTGGTCGGCATGACGAACGGGCGGGCGTCGGGCGGCCGCAGCTCGACCACCGGGCCGAGCACCTCGGGGATCACGTCGCCGGCCTTGCGCAGCACCACCGTGTCGCCGATGAGCACGCCCTTGCGCTCGACCTCGCGGGCGTTGTGCAGGGTCGCCAGCGCGACCGTGGAGCCGGCCACCCGGACCGGTTCGAGGACGGCGAACGGTGTCACCCGGCCGGTGCGCCCGACGTTGACGTCGATGTCGAGGAGCTTGGTGTTGACCTCCTCCGGCGGATACTTGAAGGCGATCGCCCAGCGGGGGGCGCGGCTGGTCGAGCCGAGGCGGCCCTGGATGGAGACCGGGTCGACCTTGACCACGACGCCGTCGATCTCGTGCTCGACGTCGTGCCGGTGCTTGCCGTAGTAGGCGATGTAGTCCGCCACCCCGGCCAGGTCGTCCACCACCTTCCAGCGGTCGCTGGTGGGCAGGCCCCAAGCCCTGAGCGCGACGTACGACTCGGACTGCGCGGCCGGCCGGAACCCGGTGCGCGCGCCGATGCCGTGCACCACCAGGCGCAGCGGGCGGGAGGCGGTGACCCGCGGGTCCTTCTGCCGGAGGCTGCCGGCGGCGGCGTTGCGCGGGTTGGCGAACGGGGCCTTGCCCTGCTCGACCAGGCTCGCGTTGAGATCGGCGAACGCGGCCACCGGGAAGTAGATCTCGCCGCGCACCTCGATCAGCTCCGGCACGTCGGGGAAGTCGTCGGACGGGGTCAGCCGGGCCGGCACACCCTTGATGCTGCGCACGTTGGCGGTGACGTCCTCGCCGGTGCGCCCGTCGCCCCGGGTGGCGGCGCGCACCAGCCGGCCCTTCTCGTAGGTCAGGTTGATGGCCAGCCCGTCGACCTTCAGCTCGCACAGGTAGGGCACCGGGCCGCCGGCGTCGCGCTCGACCCGCTCGGCCCAGGCGGCCAGCTCCTCGTCGGCGAAGGCGTTGTCGAGCGAGAGCATCCGTTCGGCGTGGGTGACCGGGGTGAAGTCGGTGGAGAAGGTGCCACCGACCCGCTGGGTGGGCGAGTCGGGGGTGCGCAGCGCCGGGTATTCGGCCTCCAGCGCCTCCAGCTCGCGCAGCTGCCTGTCGAACTCCGCGTCGGTGACGGTCGGCGCGTCCAGCACGTAGTAGCGGTACTGGTGCTCGGTGAGCTCCTGGCTCAGCAGGGCGTGCCGCTCCCGGGCCTCCGGGGTCGGCTCGGCGCCCGCCGCCGCCTCCTGGGCGGCGTCGACCGCCGAGGGAACCGCTTCTTCGGACACGCCGCCGTGTTCGGACACGCTGTCGACCTCCCGTGCTCGTGCTACCCCCGCACCGTAGCGGTCGGGGGTGACAACCGTCCGGCCACCCGCGCTGACCAGGCGACCCGGCGCGGGCCCGGCGCGCGTCGCGCCACCGGGCGGGCCGGCCCCGGCCGTGCGACGATCGCGGCGGCGGCGCTGGGCCGGAACGGACGGAAGGGGGGTACGGATGCGCGACGGACTGATCTGGGCACTGGTGATCGTGGTCTGCGTGGCCGCCGGCTGGCTGTGGAGCGAGTGGCGCCGCCGGTCCACCGGGACCGGCCCGCGTACCCGGTCGGCCGACCGACGTCGCCCGGGCGCCGGGCGGCCCGAGCGGGGTCCCCGGGGCGGCCGGACCGGCGCGCCGCCGAGGCCGCGCGACGGCGGCGCGCCGGCCGGAGACCGGCCCCGGCCCGGCGAGATCTGGTGGGCCGACGTGCCCTACGCGGACGGGACCGGTTCGAAGGTGCGCCCCTGCCTGGTGCTGCGGGTCGACGGCCGGGACGCCGACGTCCTGAAGATCACCAGCCAGGACAAGTCGGACCGGGACGACCACCTGCCGATCCCGACCCGCAGCTGGGACCCGGGCGCGGACCACGACAGCTTCCTCGACGTCAGCGAGCCGATCCCGGTGCCGCTGGCCGCGTTCGCCGACCGCGCCGGCACCTGCGACCCCGATCTCTGGCGCGGCGTCCGCCGGCTCCCCCACCTGGCCGCCTGAGCCGGGGGACGACGGCCGCTCAGTCGAGCGCGTCGGCGAGCGCGCCGAGCTGGTCGGCGTATTCGATCCGGTCGGCCCACCCGGCCGGCCAGGCCGCCATCCCGTGCGCGGCCCCGACGAAGGCGCCGGCCAGCGCGGCGATGGAGTCCGAGTCGCCGGCGGTGGTGGCGCCCCGGGCCAGCGCGCCGACCGGGTCGTCGGGGTGCCGCAGCGCGCAGAGCAGCGCGGTGGCCAGCGCCTCCTCGGCGATCCACCCCTCGCCGGTGAGCCGGCACGGGTCGCCGCCGTCGTCGGGGCGGGCCAGCGCCGCCTCCAACCGGCCGAGCACCCGCAGGCAGTCGTCCCAGCCCCGGGCCGCGAACTCGGCCGCGCTGCGCTCCCCCGGCCGCTGCCACAGGTCGCCGAGCCAGTCGTCCCGGTAGACCGTGCGCTGCTCGTGGGCCCGGTCGGTGAGCAGGCCGGGCAGCTCGGGCAGCGCCGCGCCGTCGCGCAGCAGCCGGACCGCGTACGCGGTCAGCTCGCTGGCCGCCAGGGCGGTCGGGTGGCCGTGGGTGAGGCCGGCCTGGAGCTGCGCCAGCCCGGCGAGGGTGTCGAGATCGACGTCGAGCAGCCCGAGCGGGGTGACCCGCATGTTCGCCCCGCAGCCCTTCGAGCCGGCCACGGTGGCCTCCTGCCAGCGGGTGCCCCGGGCCAGCTCGGCACAGGCCCGCAGGCACGTCATGCCGGGGGCGCGGTTGTTCTCCGGGCTGGCCGCCCAGTCGAGGAAGCGCTGCCGCAGCAGCGGCTCCACCGCCTCCGCGGTGAGGGCCGGCGCGTCGTGCACCGCCCAGGCGACCGCCAGCGCCATCTGGGTGTCGTCGGTGACCAGCGCCGGATCACCCTCCAGCTCGCGCGGACCGGCCGGGCCGTAGCGCCGGACGATCTCGGTGACGGTGAGGAACTCGGTCGGCTTGCCCAGGGCGTCGCCGTAGGCCAGGCCGAAGAGCGACCCGGCGGCGCGGCGGGGGGTGGAGGCGGTCACGGTGGCGATCATGCCCCGGCCGCGCAAACCCGGGCCGGTCAGTCCCAGCAGAGGCAGAACGGGTGGCCGGCCGGATCGGCGTAGACCCGCCAGCCGTCACCCTCGCCGCGCAGCCGCCGCGCTCCGAGTGCCAGCGCCGCCTTCTCGGCCGCCTCGATGTCGTCCACGGTCACGTCCAGGTGGAACTGCTGCGGACGCTCCGGGTCGGGCCACGCCGGGGCGCGCAGGTCGAGCGCCTTCTGGAAGGCGAGGCGGGGCTGGTGCCCGGGCGGGCCGCCGAGCACCACCCAGTCGTCACCCTCGGAACTCTCCTCGATCACCGGCAGGCCGAGCAGCTCGGCGTAGAAGCCGGCCAACGCACGCGGGTCAGGGCAGTCGATCACCGTGGAACGCAGTCGTCCGATCATGCCGGTCATCCTGCCCCCGGGGTACGACGGGAAACGTCACTCCTCGGCGAGCCGCCGCCCGGCGTCCCGGCAGGCGGCCAGCACCGCGCGGGCGTACGCCGGGCTGGCGCCGGCCAGGCCGCACGCCGGGGTGACCACCACCTGCTCGGCGAGCCGGCGACGGGGGAAGCCGAGCTGGTCCCAGACCCGGCGGACCCGGGCGGCCACCTCGGCGGACGTGGGTGCCCGCCCACCGGCCGGCGGCAGCGTCGGCGCGGCGCCGGCCAGCAGCCCGAGCCCGGCGTCGATCGCCTCGCCGAGCGGGTCCAGGTCGGTGAGCAGCGACAGGTCGAGGGCGACGCCGACCGCCCCGGCGGAGCGGATCAGCTCCAGCGGCACGTCCGGCGCGCAGCAGTGCACCAGCGTGGGCGCCCCGGCCGCCTCGATCACGCCACCCAGCAGCGCCCGGGCCACCTCGCCCTCCACCGGACGGTGGGTGCCGAGCCCGCTCTCGGTGGGCACGCGGCCGGCCAGCACCGCCGGCAGGGACGGCTCGTCGAGCTGGAGCAGCACCGAGGCGCGGGGCAGCCGCCGGGCCACCGCCGCGACGTGCCCCCGCAGCCCCTCGCCCAGCGAGCCGGCGAGGTCGCGTACCGCGCCGGGGTCGCGCAGCAGCCGGCCACCGATCGGCAGCTCCAGCGCGGCGGCCAGGGTGAACGGGCCGGCGGCCTGGACCTTGACCGGACCGGCGTACTCCTCGGCCTGCTCGGCGAGCTGGTCGAGGTCGCGTTCCATCAGGTCCCGGGCCCGGCGCAGGTCGCGGCCGGGGCGCGGGGCGATCCGCCAGCGGGCCGCGTACAGCTCGACCGGAAGCTCGACCAGCAGGCCGGCGGTGCGCCCGAGCAGGTCCGCGCCGGGGCCCCGGGCGGGCAGCTCCGGCAGGTGCGGCAGTGCCGGCAGCTCACCGAGCACGATCCGCTGCGCCTCGGCGATGTCGGTGCCGGGCAGCGACCCGATCCCGGTCGCCGCGCCGGTGGGCCAGGGCCACGCCTGCTCAGTCACCGCCGCAGCCTATCCGCTGCCTCCGGCCGGGCGCGGGGGGACGCGGGCCCGGGGCCGACGCCCCCTCGCCCGCCACGACGGCACGACGGCACGACCTGGCAGCCCGCACCGGTCACGCCGCCCGTGGACGCACCGTCCCCACACATCGACGCGGGCACTGCCCGCCCCCGTTCGCGCGGGACCGGCGGTGGATGGTCGCTCGGAGCACGCTTTCGAGCTGATATCGGGAACGACTCAGCGGGCCCGCGCGGCGGTTGAGTCGTCTGCGCTATCAGCTCGAAAGGCAACCGTCGGGCACGCCGACGGCCTGCCGGAGCGACCTGGGCGACCTGGGCGACCTGGGCGACCTGGGCGACCTGGGCGGAGCAGACCGGCACGGCGGCGGGCGTCAACCTCGACGGCCAGTTCCGGGGGCGCGCTCCCCGCCCCCGGCTGGCCCGGCCCGTCGCGGCCGGGTCCACGCGGCCAGGGTCCGGCGGCCAGGACCCACGCGGCCAGGGACCCGCCGCCGGGGACCGCCGACCAGGGACCGCGGTCAGGCGGTGATGGTGGCGGAGCCGAGGACCACGTCGCCGGCCGGGTCCGGCCGGTAGGCCACGATGGCCTGACCGGCGGCGACCCCGCGGACCGGGCGACGCAGCGACGCGCGCAGGCCGTCGGCGTCCACCGAGACGGCGGCCGGGACCACGTCGCCGTGCGCCCGCAACTGCACCTCACACTCGATCGGCCCGTCCGGGCGCGGCCCGCCGGTCCAGACCGGCCGCAGGGCACGCACCGAGGAGACCTCCAGCGCCTCGGCCGGGCCGACGGTCACCGTGTTGGTCGTCGGGGTGATGGAGAGCACGTAGCGCGGCCGGCCGTCCGGCGCCGGCCGGTCCAGGTGCAGCCCGCGCCGCTGTCCGACGGTGTACTGGTAGGCGCCGCTGTGGCTGCCCACCACCGCGCCGGTGAGCGCGTCCACGACCTGACCGGGGGCCTCGCCCAGCCGCTCGGCCAGGAAGCCGCGGGTGTCACCGTCGGCGATGAAGCAGATGTCGTGCGAGTCCGGCTTGTCGGCGACGGCGAGGCCGCGCCGGGCCGCCTCCGCGCGGACCTCGGCCTTGGTCGAGTCGCCCAGCGGGAAGATCGACCGGTCGAGCTGCGCGCGGGTCAGCACCGCGAGGACGTACGACTGGTCCTTGGCCGCGTCGACGCTGCGCCGCAGCAGTCCGTCCGGGCCCAGCCGGGCGTGGTGGCCGGTGACCACGGCGTCGAAGCCCAGGGCCACGGCCCGGTCCAGCACCGCGGCGAACTTGATCTTCTCGTTGCAGCGCAGACACGGGTTCGGGGTACGGCCGGCCGCGTACTCGGCGACGAAGTCGTCGACCACGTCGTCGTGGAACCGGTCCGCCATGTCCCACACGTAGAACGGAATGCCCAGCACGTCGGCGGCCCGCCGGGCGTCCCGGGAGTCCTCCAGCGTGCAGCACCCCCGCGCGCCGGTGCGGTAGGTCTGCGGGTTGCGGGCCAGCGCCAGGTGCACCCCGGTCACGTCGTGCCCGGCCTCCACCGCCCGCGCCGCCGCCACGGCGGAGTCCACTCCGCCCGACATCGCCGCCAGAACCCTCACCAGCCCACTCCCCTCGTCCTCACCGAGGGTATCCGGGTCAGCGGGGCGTACGGAGGGCGGCCGCGCGGCGGGCCCGCTCCACGGCGGCCGGCAGCGCGGCGATCAGCGCGTCGACGTCGGCGCCGGTGCTGGTGTGCCCCAGCGTGAACCGCAGCGAGGACCGGGCCCGGTCGTCGTCGGCGCCCATGGCCAGCAGCACGTGCGAGGGCTGGGCCACGCCGGCCGAGCAGGCCGACCCGGTCGAGCAGGCGATGCCCTGGGCGTCGAGGAGCAGCAGCAACGCGTCGCCCTCGCAGCCGGGGAAGGAGAAGTGCGCGTTGCCGGGGAGCCGGTCGGCCGGGTCGCCGTTGAAGACCACCTCGGGGACCGCCCGGCGGACCCGCTCGACCAGCTCGTCGCGAAGCGCGGCGATCCGGGCCGCGTACTCCTGCTGGTTCTTGACCGCGGCCTCGACGGCGACCGCGAACGCGACGATGCCGGCCGTGTCCAGGGTGCCGGAGCGCACGTCGCGCTCCTGGCCGCCGCCGTGCAGCAGCGGGGTGGCGGCGACGTCGCGGGCCAGCAGCAGCGCGCCGACGCCGGCCGGACCGCCCAGCTTGTGCCCGGTCACGGTGAGCGCGGACACGCCGCTCGCGGCGAAGTCGACCGGGACCTGCCCGACCGCCTGGATCGCGTCGGTGTGGAACGGCACGCCGCGAGCGGCGGCGACCGCGGCCAGCTCGGCCACCGGCTGGACGGTGCCCACCTCGTTGTTCGCCCACATCGCCGTGACCACCGCCACGCGGTCGCCGTGCTCGGCCAGCTCGGCCCCGAGCCGCTCCGGGTCGAGCCGCCCGGCCGCGTCCACCGGCAGCCAACCGACCTGCGCGCCCTCGTGCGCGACCAGCCAGTCGACCGCGTCGAGCACGGCGTGGTGCTCGACCGCGCTGGAGACCACCCGGACCCGCTCGGCCCGGTCGGCCCGCCGGGCCCAGAAGATGCCCTTCACGGCGAGGTTGTCGCTCTCCGTGCCGCCGCCGGTGAAGATCACCTCGGAGGGGCGGGCGCCGAGCGCGGCGGCCACCCGCTCCCGGGACTCCTCCACCCGCCGTCGGGCGCGGCGGCCCGCCGCGTGCAGCGACGACGCGTTGCCCACCTCGCGGGCGGTGGCGACGTACGCCTCGAGTGCCTCGTCGAGCATCGGGGTCGTCGCCGCGTGATCCAGGTATGCCATCACCGTTCAGCCTAACGGCCGGTGGGCGCGCCACCGGGGGCCGGACCACCCGTCCCGCACGGCGGTGGGACGGGTGGTCCGGTCCGTCATGCGGGAACCGCGGTGACGACGATGTTGTCCCGGTAGTGGCGGGTCTTCGGGTCGAACGGACCGCCGCAGGTGATCAACGTCAGGCGCGGCTTGCCGTCCCGGGCGAAGTACCGGTCCAGCGGGATCTTCGTCTTCGTGTACTCCTCCCGGGCCACCACCCGGTAGCGGCGCTCCTCGCCGTCCGAGCCGGTGGCGGTGAGCGTGTCTCCCCGGTCCAGCTCACGCAGCCGGAAGAACGCTCCCTTGCCCTGCTCGGCGCTGTCCACGTGCCCGGCGATGACCACCGAACCGGCACCGGCCTCCAGACCCGGGCCGTAGCGGTACCAGCCGACCTGGTCCACGCTCGGCGGCACCTCGAACTCGTTCGTGCGGTCGTTGATGCCGACCGGGTTCACCGTGGCGGTGACCTTGATCGGCGGGATGCTCAGCCGGACCGGGGGCACTGTCGCGCCGTCCGCCGGGAGGGTGCCCGCGTTCACCGGCACCGACGCGTCCCCGGCCGTCGTGGGCGTCGCCGACGGGGCGGGCGTGGAGCTGGCCAGGGTCGCCGCCTCGTCGGCCCCGACGTCCTCGGCGGGCTGCGAACCGCAGGCCACCAGGGCCGCGACGGAGAGCGCGGCGGCGCCGGCGGCCATCGCCGCCAGCGCCCCGCGGTTGCGCACCGTCACCGGCGACCGGCCCGGGCGGTGGCCACCCGCGCCCCGCCGCCGACCAGCAGCAGCACGCCGGCGCCGGCCAGCACGTACCACCAGGTGTCCACGCCGGTGCCGGCCTGACCGCCGGTGCCGCTGGGCACGCCGCCCGGCGCCGAGTGCAGACCGCTGATGGTCTGCGCGACCAGGTCCAGGTTCTTGGCGTCGGCGGAGCCGATCGCGTAGACGATGGTGGCGGTGCCCTCCTTGAGGTTCAGGTCGGCCGGGCCGATGGCGACGGTGTCGGTGCCGGCGAGCACCACGTCCGCCTTCACGGAGCCGGCGGCCACGTCGGCCTTGGCCTCCTTGGGGTTGGTCAGGCCCTCGAAGACCGGCTTGCCACCGGCCCGCACGTCGACGGCCGGCGCGGCGGCGGTGTGCCGGACGATCAGCCGGGCCTTGCCGGCGCCCACCTTGGACACGTCGTTGACGAACGGGGTGATCTGCGGCTTGCCGTCGGCGCTCAGGTGGGCGGCGAGGCTGATGTTCGCCCCGCCCGGCACCTCGGCGTCGTCGACCTTGAGGATCGCCTTGTCGATCGCCTCACCGGGCTTGGTCAGGGCGATGTCGTACTCCCCCTCGGGCAGGGTCAGCGGGCCGGCCACGTCGCCGGGCTTGAAGTTGTCCAGCGTCTTCTTGCCGTTGACGTACACGTCGACCGGGGTGTCCGGGATGCCGTGCACCACGGAGACCTTCGACGAGGCGGCGTAGGCCGGGCTCATGGTGGCGGCGCCGACACCGGCGAAGGTGAGGGCGGCCACCGCGCCGCCCGCGGCGACCCGACGGAACATGGCGAGCTGCATTGTCTGCCTCCTGGTAGTTGGTGCTGATTCGTCAGGCCTGGCTTGCAGAACGGGTTACGCCGGCTCCCGCACCCCCGGATGCGCCCCGGATCCGATTTCTTTTCTTCCTCCCGGACGCATCCGTCGACCCCCTCGGCGACGAAGAGAAGGTGACCAGCGTCGTGACGGACAGACCGGGAGCGTGGGGCGGTGACTGTGGGAGTTACAGTCGGGCATGCCCCACGGAAGGCGAGCCGCCCGGTGACGGCGGCGAGGCAGGGCCCCGAACCGCCCGGCGAGGACGACCTCGCGACGCGGTTCCGCGACGGCGACGAGGCCGCCCTGCGAGAGGCGTACGACCGGTACGGCCGAGCGGTGCTGCACCTGGCCACCACGACGCTGGTCAACCGGAGCGACGCCGAGGACGTGACGCAGGCGACCTTCGTGGCCGCCTGGCTCGGCCGGGAGACGTTCGACCCGGCGAAGGGATCACTCATCGGCTGGCTGCTCGGCATCGGGCGGCGCAAGGTGATCGACCGGATCCGGGCCTCGGCCCGGGAGACCCGGGTGGTCGAGACCGTCAGGCAACTGCCCGAGCCGGTCTCCACCGGCCCCGACCCCGACACGGTGGTCGACCGGCTGGTGGTCGCCGACGAGCTGGCCCGGCTCCCCGACGAGCAGCGTCGGATGCTGGAGCTGGCGTTCTACGACGACCTGACACACCAGCAGATCGCGACCGTGACCGGAGTGCCGCTCGGCACGGTCAAGAGCCATATCCGGCGCGGCATGCAGAGCCTGAAGCGCAGATGGGAGGTGGACGGTGCAGCACCTGGACCACGACCGGCTGGTCTTTCTGGCGCTCGGTGAGAGCGAGGCGGCCGACGGTGAAGCCACCCATCTCGACACCTGCGGGCACTGCCGGGGGGAGCTGGAGACGCTCCAGCACGTCGCCGGGCTGGGCGCCGGCACCCAGGGCCTGACCGACCTGCCCGACCCGCCGGAGCACGTCTGGCAGGGCATCGTCGCGGAGATCCGGGCCGCCGACGAGCTGCCCACGTTGGCCGACCGGCGTCCGCCGCGCGCCGGCGAGCAGGTCGCGGTGCAGGAGCGTCCGGTCACCACGGCACGTCGGCGTCGCGGGCGGCGCTGGCCGGGCTGGGCGACCACCGCGGTCACCGCCACCGCCGCCGCGGTGATCGGTGTGGCGGGCACGGTCGCGGTGCTCGGCACCGGCGGCGACGAACCCACGCCGCAGCCGACGGTGCTGGCCAGCGCGCCGCTGGCCGCGTTCGGGGCGACCCCGAAGGACGCCTCCGGCGACGCCCGGGTGCTCGGCGACAACCAGTTGCACCTGCACGTGGCGAATCTCCCGAACGTTCCGGGGTACTACGAGGTCTGGCTGATCGATCCCCGGACGATGGAGATGTTCTCGGTGGGTACGCTGAGCAACGGATCGGGGGACGCGCTGCTGCCCATCCCTCCGAACGTCGACCTGCGCACCTACTCGGTGGTCGACATCAGCGCCGAGCAGTACGACAACAACACCCGCCACTCCGGCGACAGCCTGGTGAGGGGCACCCTGACGGGCTGATCGGCGGGCCGGCTCAGCTCCCCGGCCCGCCGATCAGCTCCCGAAAGAAGAAGGCCGCCGCCCGGTGCACCGGGCGGCGGCCTTCGTTCGTGACCAGGGGTCACTTACGCTTGCGGATCTCCTCGGCGGCCTGCGGCACGATCTTGAACAGGTCACCGACCACGCCGTAGTCGGCCAGCTCGAAGATCGGCGCCTCGGCGTCCTTGTTCACCGCGACGATGGTCTTCGAGGTCTGCATGCCGGCCCGGTGCTGGATCGCGCCGGAGATGCCGAGCGCGACGTAGAGCTGCGGGGAGACGGTCTTGCCGGTCTGGCCGACCTGGAACTGGTGCGGGTAGAAGCCGGAGTCGACCGCCGCGCGGGACGCGCCGACCGCGCCGCCGAGCAGGTCGGCCAGCTCCTCGACCAGCTTGAAGTTGTCGGCGTTGCCGACGCCGCGACCGCCGGAGACGACCACCGACGCCTCGGTCAGCTCCGGGCGGGAGCCCTTCTGCTCGGCGACCCGCTCGACGACCTTGGCCAGCTTGTCCGCGTCGGTGACCGACACGGTGAGCTGCTCGACGGCCGGGGTGGCCGCGGCCGGGGTCGGGTTGAGCGAGTTGGGCCGGACGGTGACCAGCGGCAGGCCCTTGGTGACCTTGGACTTGACGATGGTGGAGCCGGCGAACGCGACCTGGGTCGCGGTGCCGTCGGCGTCCAGGGCGATCACGTCGGTCAGGATGCCGTTGTCCAGCTTGACCGCGAGGCGGGCGGCGATCTCCTTGCCCTCCTGCGACGAGGCGAGCAGGACGGCGGCCGGCTGCACGCGCTTGACCAGCTCGGCGACCGCGGTGGCCTTCGGCGCCACCAGGAAGCCGTCGATCTCCTCGCCCTCGGCCGCGTAGATCTTCTCCGCGCCGTACTCGCCCAGCTTGGCGCTCAGCGCCTCGGCGGCGCCGGCGCCGCCGAGCACGACCGCGCTCGGCGTGCCCAGCTCGCGGGCGAGGGTGAGCATCTCCAGGGTGACCTTCTTGACGCCGAATTCCTTGGTGGCTTCGACGACGACGAGAACCTCAGACATGTCCAGACCTCTCACACGAACTTCTCGGTGGCGAGGAACTCGACCAGCTTGACGCCGCCCTCGCCCTCGTCGGTGATCTTCTCGCCGCCGGAGCGCGGCGGGCGCTTCGAGTGCTCGACCACGGCGCTGGTGGCGCCGTCGAAGCCCACCTCGGCCGGGGCCACGCCCAGGTCGCCCAGGGAGAGCGTCTGCACCGGCTTCTTCTTGGCGGCCATGATGCCCTTGAAGGACGGGTAGCGCGGCTCGTTGATGGTGTCCCAGACCGACACGACGGCCGGGGTCGAGGCGGTGACCACCTCGTAGCCCTCCTCGGTCTGCCGCTCGGCGGTCAGGGTCGAGCCGTCGACGGTGAGCTTGCGCGCACCGGTGAGGGCGGCGACGCCCAGCCGCTCGGCGATCATGTGCGGCATGACCTGGACCCGACCGTCGGTCGACTCGGCGCCGCAGATGACCAGGTCGGCGTTGAGCTGCCCGAGGGCGGCCGCGAGCACCTTCGAGGTGGCCACGGCGCAGGAGCCGTGCAGCGCGTCGTCGACGACGTGGACGGCCTTGTCCGGCCCCATGGAGAGCGCCTTGCGGATCGACTCGGTCGCCCGGTCCGGACCCATGGTCAGGATGGTGACCTCGCCGCCGTGCGCCTCCTTGATCTTCAACGCCTCCTCGATGGCGTACTCGTCCATCTCGTTGATGACGTTGTTCGCCGAACCGCGGTCGACGGTGTTGTCGTCTGAACGCAGGTTGCGGTCCGCGCCCGAATCGGGCACCTGCTTGACGAGTACGACGATGTTCATCGCGCTTCGACGACCCTCCTGTTTGGTGTAGCGATCACTCGCCCGGTCACGGGCGCAGCCTCCCGCGTGACTTAACGGTCGGTCAACCGCAGGGTGCTGTGCACTTGCCCACGGGCCAATGTTACCCACAAGTAGCATCGCCACCCCGGGGGCCCGGAGTGACGCAGCTCACCGGGCGCGGATCGGTCCCTCAGACCGGCTCGGCCAGCGCCCGCCTGATCTTGTCGATGGCAGCGGCCTCGGCCGGCTCGACCCCCCGGTGCGCCTCGGCCACCCGGTCCGCCGCGGCCAGCACCACCGACCGGTACGCCTCGACGTCCCCCGGCGACTTGGCCCGCAGGATCTCCACCGCCCGGCCCAGCGCGGGCAGCACCACGGACTCGATCTCCAACGCGGAGTCCCGGGGCAGCTGCGGCAGCGGCCCGGTGGTCAACGCCTCCTTGACCACGCCGTCGACGTCGGCCAACGCGCCGGAGGCGGCGATGCTCTCCCGCACCATGGCCAGCACCCCGGGCACGGCGTTGGAGACCAGGAAGACGGCGCCGAACGCGCCGGTCTTCAGGGTGAGCTGCTCGTCCGCCGTCAACCGGTCCATGATCACGGAGTGTAGACGTAGGGCGTGGTGGTGGTGACCGCAACGAGCCCGAGCCGCTCCAGGATGGGTCGGCTGTCCGGGGAGCAGTCCACCTGCACCAGCGTCTTGCCGCGCTGCTGCGCCAGCCGCGCCCGGTACGCGACGAGCGCCCGGTAGATGCCCTTCTTCCGCCACTGCGGCAACGTCGAGCCGCCCCAGAGGCTGGCGAATCCGGTGCCCGCCTGGTAGCGGATCCAGCCGGCGCTGACCACCGTCTCGCCCGCCTCGGCCACCACGATCGTGATCGACTGCGGGTCGGCCTCGATCTCCCGGGCCAGCGCGTGGACCAGGTGGCTGCGGTCGTCGTGCCAGACCTCCTCCTCCATGGCGGCGATCCGCTCCAGGTCGGCCCGGCCGGTGACCTCGCGCAGGCGTACCCCCTCGGGGAGCACCGGGACGGCGGCGGCGAGCGGCGCCACCGGGCCGACCACGACGGTCTCCAGGTCCTCCGGGACGAAGCCGGCGGCGCGCAGCCGGTCGGCGAGGTCGGCCGGCTCGTCGTGGCCCGCGAGCTTCCACTCGACCGCCTCGCCCCGGGCGCGGAAGAACTCGACCTGGCGCGCGATCAGCGCGTCCAGCTCGGCGCCGACCAGGCCGTCCAGCGTCCGGTAGGTGATGAAGCCGCGCTGGTCCAGGCCGAGGACACGGAACAGCGGCCCGTCCCGGTCCACGGTCACCCCGGCCGGCATCGGGTCGGGCAGCTCCGGGCGGATCTGGCTGTCGTAGGCGTCGCGCAGACCGCGCGCGTCAAGATCGGTCATCCCCTCAGGCTAGGCGTGGGGCAAAGCGGATAATCAGCGGCGTGTGGGAGTCGATCAGGCGCTGGTTCGACCCGCGTGAGCTGCGCTCGGTCGGCAGCCCGCCGGACTACCGTTTCTCGCTGGCCAACGAGCGGACGTTCCTGGCCTGGCTGCGGACCGGGCTGGCGCTGGTCGCCGGCGGGCTGGCCGCCGCCCAGTTCCTCCCGCCGCTGCCGCTGGTCCACCTGCGGGAGATCCTCGCCGTCGCGTTGCTGCTGCTCGGCGCGACCGTGTCGATCCGGGCGGTGGACCACTGGGCCCGCACCGAACGGGCCATGCGACTGGGCGAGGAGCTGCCGGCCTCCCGCTTCCCGGCCGTGCTCGCCCTGGTCGTCGCGCTCGGCGCGCTGGCCCTGGTGGTCGCGGTGCTGCTGCGGGGAGCCTCATGACCGCCCGCGCCGGGACCCGGGATCCCGGGCTTCAGCCGGAACGCACCCGGCTGGCCTGGCGGCGGACGCTGCTCACGCTGACCGCCGTGCTGCTGCTCCAGCTCCGGCCGGCGTTCACCGGTCGGGTCGTTGACGCGGCGCTGGCCGGCGCGGCGGTCGTGGTCTGGCTGACCGTGCTGCTGGCGGACTGGCGTCGGGCCACCGGCGCCGGGCCGCGCCGGCTCGCCCGCTGGTCGGTGCCGCTGACCGCGCTCGGCGCGGCCGGGCTGGCGCTGCTCGGCGTCGCCCACGTGCTCGGTGGGGTGCACTGACCCACCCGGGTGCGCCATCATGGGGCATGGCCCGCCTCTACGTGCTGCTCTTCCTGGCCCAGATCGTGCTCGCCGTCTGCGCGCTGATCAGCTGCCTCTCCGCCGAGGACGGGCAGGTCAAGGCGCTGCCCCGGACGGTGTGGGTGCTGGTGATCCTCTTCTTCCCGCTGGTCGGGTCGATCGCCTGGTTCGTCGCCGGCCGCGAGCGCCCGGCCGGGTCGGCCGGCGTCCTCGGTTCCGGGAGTCCGGCCGCCCCGGCCCGCCGCCCGCTCGCGCCGGACGACGACCCCGACTTCCTCGCCTCGCTCGACAAGCGCTCCCGCGACGAGGACCAGGAACGCCTCCGCACTTGGGAGGAGGACCTGCGCCGCCGCGAGCAGGAGCTGCGCGACCGGCCGGACGACCGGGACCGCCCGGAGGTCTGAGGCGGGCGGGCCGCCCGCCGGTCACCCGGCGAGCGGCCGTCGCGTTCAGGCCAGGTTCGACGAGCGGGGGTACGCGTCCGTCGGGTCGGTCAGCACGTTGACCAGGTACGGCACGCCGGCGTCGAACGCGCGGCCCAGCGCCGGCCCGAGGTCGGCGGCCTTCTCCACCGTCTCGCCCGCGCCGCCCAGCGCCTCGACCACCTTGTCGTAGCGCAGCCCCGGCTGGAGGTCGGCGGCGACGTCGTAGCCGTACATGGCCCGCATCGGGTGCTTCTCCAGGCCCCAGATGCCGTTGTTACCGACCACGATCACCACCGGCAGCTTCTGCCGGACCAGCGACTCCACGTCCATCAGCGAGAAGCCGGCCGCGCCGTCGCCCATCAGCACGCAGATCTGCCGGTCCGGGTGGCTGACCCGGGCGCCCATCGCGTAGCCCATGCCGGTGCCGAGGCAGCCGTACGGGCCGGGGTCGAGCCACGTGCCGGGCTGGGCGGGCTCCAGGTACCTGCCCGCGTACGAGACGAAGTCGCCGCCGTCGCCGATGGTGATGGCGTCCGGGGCGAGCACCTTGCGCAGCTCGCCGTAGATCCGGGCCGGCCGGATCGGGTCGGTCTCGGCGGCCATCTCCTCGCCGTCGCGGGCCTTCGCCGCGTCCTCGGCGGTGCGCAGCTCGGCGATCCAGTCGGCGTGGTCGGCCCTCTCGCCGGTGTGGTCGGCGAACGCGCCGAGGATCAGCCGCAGGTCACCGGCGGGCGCGGCAGCCGGCTGCACGTGGCCGGCGCGCTGGCTGGGCGCGTCCACCACGTGCACCACCGTGGCGTCGCCGAAGTCGCCGAAGGAGAGCCGGAAGTCCAGCGGCGTGCCGACCACGACGACCACGTCGGCGCCCTTGAGCGCGACCCGGCGGGCCTTGGCGAAGGCGAGCGGGTGCGTCGGCGGCAGCGCGCCCCGACCCATGCCGTTGGTGAACACCGGCACCTGGAGGGACTCGGCGGCGGCACGCAGCGCCTCGACGGCGTCCCCGGCGTACACGTCCGAACCGGCGATGATCACCGGCCGGGACGCGCCGGCGATCAGGCCGGCCGCCCGGGCCACCTCGTCCGGGTCGGGCTCGATCGGCGCCGGCGCGGTGACCGCCGGCAGCTCGGCGTCGCCGACCGAGAAGACCGCCTCCAGCGGGAAGTCCAGGAAGACCGGGCCACGGTGCGGGGTGAGCGCGGTGGTCAGCGCCGCGGAGACGGCCCGCGGGATGTCGTCGGCGCTGAACACCGTCTCGGCGTGCTTGGTGACCGGGGCGACCAGCGGCAGGTGGTCCATCTCCTGGAGGCTGCCGGAGCCCCAGCGGAACTGCGGCGCGCGCCCACCCATCACCAGCACCGGTGAGGCGTTGAAGAACGCGCTGGTCAGCCCGGAGACGCCGTTGGTGACGCCGGGGCCGGCGGTGAGCACGGCCAGGCCGGGGCGGCGCTGGAGCTTGGCCACCGCCTCGGCGGCGAACACGGCGGACTGCTCGTGCCGGACGTCGTAGAGGGGGAAACCCGCCTTGTGCGCGGCGTCGTAGAGCGGGAAGACGTGCCCGCCCGAGAGCGTGAACATCTCCCGTACGCCGTGCGCGCGCAACGCCGCGAGCGCCAGCTCGCCGCCGTGCCCCTCGAGGTGTTCCGTCATGCCACTCCCCTTCGTCGCCCGACCGGAGTCACACGCTACTGGCCGGTAGCGTGGATGTGAACAGCTCTCGCGTCAGCGGCCGGTGAAGCCCGGCTTGCGCTTCTCCACGAACGCCGCCATGCCCTCGCGCCGGTCGTCGGTGGCGAACAACGCCGCGAAGAGCTGGCTCTCCCAGGCCAGGCCGGAGGTGAGGTCCATGTCCAGACCGCCGTCGACCGCCGCCTTCGCCGCCCGCAGCGCCTGCACCGGGCCGGTCAGGAACGGCTTCACGTACGCCACCGCGGCGTCGTAGACCTCGGCGGCCGGGACCACCCGGTCGGCCAGGCCGATGCGCAGCGCCTCCTCGGCGTCGACCATCCGCCCGGTCATGATCAGATCCTTGGCGCGGGCCGGGCCGACCAGCCGGGCCAGCCGCTGGGTGCCACCGGCGCCCGGGATGATGCCGAGCTTGATCTCCGGCTGGCCGAGCTTCGCGTCCTCGGCGACGATCCGCCAGTCGCAGGCCAGCGCCAGCTCGCAGCCGCCGCCCAGCGCGTACCCGGTGATCGCGGCGACGACCGGCTTGGGGATCCGGGCGATCGCGCCCAGCGCGCTGGACAGGTCGGCGGCCCGCTCGGCCATGTCCACGTAGGACATGTCCGCCATCTCCTTGATGTCCGCGCCGGCGGCGAAGACCTTCTCCCCGCCGTACACGATGACGGCGCGGACCTCGGCGTCGGCGGTGGCCGCCGCGGCGGCGGCGCGCAACTCCTCCTGCACCTGGGTGTTGAGCGGGTTCATCGGCGGCCGCTCCAGCCGGATGGTGCCGATGCCGTCCTTCACTTCCAGCCTGACGAACTCGCCCACGCTGCCCTCACTTCCGCGTCGAAGTAGCGTGCCAACCTTACGACCCGGATCGTTGGGGTAGACAGTGTGGTGTCGACGGCTCCGGGTCGCCGGCCACCGGGAGTGAGGCCATGATCACCTACTACGACGACCGGTCGGTCCAGGTCACGTCCACGACGGTACGGGTGGACGGGCGCAGCTACCCGCTGGCCGAGCTGACCATGGTGTGGCACCGGCGGGGCGACCGCTCGTGGCGGGTGCTCGCCGGGCGGGGCGCGATCGGCGCCGCGCTCGCCGGCCCGCTGGTGGCCGCCCTGCTCGGCATCGGGCTGGCCGTCTGGCTGCACCGCTCCCCCGCCGTGACCATCGCGATCGTCGGCGCCTCGGTGCTGGTCGGCCTCGCCGTCGGCCCGCTCGCGGACGTGCTCTTCGAACACCTGGACCGCTCGTACGTGCGGGGCAGCCGCCAACTGGAGATGTGGGCCCGCTGGCACGGCCGCCCGGTGCGGCTGCTGCGCACCGGCGACGCGCTGCGCTTCGGGCAGATCTACCGGGCGGTGCAGCGGGCCATGGAGCACGTGCCCGCCGGCCCCGGCCGGACCGCTCCCGGCCGGACCGCTCCCGGTCAGAACGTGATCGGCTCGTCCGGCAGCAGCCCGAGCCCGCGCAGCAGGCCGTAGGTGTCCTGCTCGCCCCAGAACTGCACGATCCGCCCGCCGGCCAGCCGGTACATCTTGCAGGCGCTCTGCACCGTGGTCGCCCCGGTGGCGTCCCGTCGGTAGGTCTGCGCCATCGACACCACCACCCGGTCCTCCGCCGCGAAGATCTCCAGGATCTCCTGGTCGAGCACGGTCAGGCCGGGCGAGGAGACGGCCGCCTCGGCATACCGCCGGCCGCGCACGCGGGTGCCGGACCCGTAGACCTCCACGTCCTCGTGCACCACCTCGGCCAACTCGGCGAGGTCCTTGGTGACGAACGTGCGCAGGTATCGCCGGACCACCTCGACGTTGCGCGCCCGCTCGTCCCGATCCGTCATGCCCGGCACGCTAGCGTCTCGAAGATCCTGCCCGCTCGCCCGCTGAGGCTGTACGCGGTGCCTTTCGAGCTGATGGCACGAACGACTCACCTCCTGACCAGGCCACCCTCCTTCTTGATCCCCTCCACTTCGCCGAGGTGGCGTGAACGGACACGCTCCGATACCGCCACTTCGCCGAGATGGAGTCGATCACGAGTGCGGACCTGACCACTTCGCCGAAGTGGCGAGCAACGGCGACCGGCGGAGCGACGACCGGCGGAACACGCAGCGGCACGGGTGGCGCACAGATGGTTACGCTGATTTATGACCCTCTATTACCGGGACGACGCGGTACAGGTCACCTCGGAGGCCATCCACGCGGGGGGCCAGGTGGTCGCGCTCGCCGACGTCACGTACGTCTGGCACGCCCGCGGCGCGACCACGCTGGCGGTCCGGGGCCGGGTGCTCGGGCGCGGGGTGCTGGTCCTGCTGCTCTCGCTGCCCCCGTTGGTGGCGCTGGTCTGCGTGCTCTCGCTGGCGTGGGCGGCGCAGGACCGGGGCGAGTGGCAGCTGGCGCTGATCATCCTGGCCGCGTTCGTGGTCGGCGGGCTGGCGCTCACCCCGTTCCTGGAGGTGCCGCTCGGCTGGCTGGACCGTTCCTACGAGCGGGGCAACCGGGTGCACGAGCTGTGGGTGCAGCACCACGGCCGGGAGTCGATGCTGGTGCGTACGCCGGACGCGTTACGGTTCGGGCAGATCTACCGGGCCGTGCAGCGCGCCGTCGAACAGCAGGGAGACCGACGATGACCCACCGTCGCGGCGAAGCCGTCGCGCTCGCCGGGCTGCTCGCCGCCGCGGGCGTCACGCACTTCGCCCGCCCCGGCTTCTACGACCCGATCGTGCCGCGCGCCCTGCCCGGGCCGGCCCGCTTCTGGACGTACGCCTCCGGGGTGGCCGAGCTGGCCGTGGCGGCGGCGGTGGCGCATCCGGCGACCCGACGGCGCGGCGGGCTGGCCGCGGCGGCCCTGTTCGCCGCGGTGCTGCCGGCGAACGCGCAGATGGCCTGGGACTGGCGCCGACGCCGGCCGGCGCAGCGGGCGATCGCCTACGGCCGGGTGCCGATGCAGGCGCCGCTGATCTGGTGGGCGTTGCGGGTCGCCCGGTCATAACACAGCGGTTATTGACCAACCGGGGTGTTACCCCCGGCCGCCGACCCTGCTCTCCTGAGTGGACATTCATGCCCATCGCTCAGCAGGAGGGTGCCATGTTGCGGAGACTCACCGTCGCGGTCGCGGCGGCGCTCAGCCTGACGCTGCCGGCGAGCGGCGTCCACGCCGCCGGCGCGGCGTCGGCCGACCCGTCCGCGCCCGGCCCGTACGCGGCCGGCTACGTCGACGCCACCGTCAGCGCGTCCGGCCGCTCCTTCTCGGCCCGGATCACCTACCCGGCCACCGCCGCCGGCAAGGGTCAGCCGGTCGCCGCCGGCCGGTTCCCGGCGATCGCGTTCGGCCACGGCTTCCTCCAGTCGGTGTCGAAGTACTCCTCGACGCTGTCCCACCTGTCGACCTGGGGGTTCATCGTCGTCGCCCCGACCTCGCAGGGCGGCCTGTCGCCCAACCACAGCGCCTTCGCCGACGACCTGAACGCGGCCCTGACCTGGACCGTGGCCCAGGACACCACGGCCGGATCCCGGTTCGCCGGGCACGTCGCCGTCGACCGGCTGGGCCTGTCCGGGCACTCCATGGGCGGCGGGGCGAGCATCCTGGCCGCCGCCCGCAACCCGCGCGTCGTGACGGTGGCGAACCTGGCCGCCGCCGAGACCAACCCCTCCGCCGTGTCGGCCGCGGCCGGCGTCACCGTCCCGGTGCAGCTGATCGCCGGCGAACGCGACGGCATCGCGCCACCGGCCGACCACCAGCGCCCGATCTACGCCGCCAAGCCACCGACCAAGCAGCTCCGGACCGTCAGGGGCGGCTCGCACTGCGGCTTCATGGACAGCGGCTCGCTCTTCTGCGACAGCGGCTCGATCAGCCGGACGGTCCAGCTCCAGCTGACCCGACGGCTGCTCACCGAGTGGTTCCTGCGCCACCTGGCCGGCGACGCGGCCTACGAGGACGCGGTCTGGGGCACCCCGGCGCGGACCGACCCGCAGGTGGTCTTCGAGGGCGTGCGCTGAGCGACCGGGCCGGGGCGGGCGGTCCGCCCCGGCTCAGGCCAGCGGCAGCGTGGTGGCGATCGGCCAGGCCAGCAGCACCGCGCCGACCAGCGGCGGCAGCCACCACGGCGCGCCCCGCCGGCGCAGCACCCCCGCCCAGGCCACCTGCCAGGCGACCAGCGCCGCGAAGAGCGGCACCACCAGCAGCACGAACCCGGGGGCCAGGCCGGTCACCGCGGCCGCGGCCAGGACCACCACGCCGAGCCCGCCGACCACCGCGTACCGGCCGCCCCGGCCGTCGGCGACCAGCTCGGCGCCGAGCAGGAAGGCCACGCAGCAGAGCAGCACCACGGGCAGCAGCCACCAGCGGGCGCCGACCGGCGTGGCCGAGGTGAACCCGAGGTGCAGCGGCAGCGCGACGGCGAGCGCCGCGTACCCGACGAGCGCAGCGGCCACCCCGACGGCTCGCCGCGACCGGACGATGACCCCGGGCGCCGCCGGGCGCAACCAGCGCTGGGCCGCCACCAGCAGCACGCCGGTGAGCAGCAGGAACACGGCGACGTGCCCACCCACCGCGAGCGGCAGCCGGGCGGTCGGCAGCGGGGCGGCGAGCACCGCGCCGAGCCCGGCCGCCCCCACCGCCACGACGAGCCACCGACCCGGCCACGCGGCGCCCGGGCGGGCGGCCCCGGGCCCGACCGGGGCGGGCGGGCCGGCAGCCCTGGGCGCGACCGTCTCGGGCGGGCCGGCGGTCACCGGGTCCGGCGGGCGGCGCAGCAGCACCGCGGCCAGCGGCACGAAGCCCAGCCCCAGGCCGAGCAGGAGCAGGCCGGCGCCGGCCAGACGGGTCAGCGGCGCGGGTGGCGGGCCACCCGGACGGCCGGGGATCGCGGCCACCACCGCGGCGTGGGTGCGCGGCGCGAAGAGCACCGAGATGTGCTCGGTGCCGGGCGCCACCACCCGCTGCCGCGATCCCGGCGGGCCGCCGCGTGCCGCCTGGTCGGCGGCGCGGCGGAAGTCGGGGAACTCCAGCCCGCCGACGACCAGCGTCAGGTTGCCCGACCAGCCCGCCGGCACGTCCCCGGCGTCAGGCAGCGAGATCGCCACGGTGCGGGCGAGTTCCGGGTGGTCGACCGCGTAACGGGTGACCGCGCCGGCCCCCATCGAGTGTCCGACCAGGACGACCCGATCCGGATCCACGCCCGGCCGGCTCCGCAGCCACCCGACGGCGACGTCCAGGTCGTGCCGCAGGAGCGCCCGCGCCCGCTGGTCGTCCCGACCCGCGCCGGGCAGCCGGGACGGGTTGGCGCCGTGCCCGGAGAAATCGAGCAGCACGGCGACCCCGCCGTGCCGGGCCACCGAGTCGGCCAGCGGCCGCATCAGCCGGGCCGAGCCAGCGAACCCGTGCGCGATCACCACCCCGGGCCGGGGACCGTCGCCCCCGCCGGCCGCCCGGACCTCGGTGAGCGGCACCCCGGCGACGGTCGCCCGCCGGGTGTCCAGGCCGGCGTCCGCACGGACCAGCAGCAGAGCGCCGAGGACGACGGCGAGCAGCGCGACCGCGCCGAACGCGAGGAGACGCCGCGGAGCCGGGCCGGGGTCGGGCATGCCGGCACCCTACGCGTCCCGGGCCCCCGGCCGGGAGGGCCGGCGTGACGTGCGCCGCCCGTCCTCACCCGGCGTGGCTGGCCGGGGCGACGCACACTGGTCGGCATGGCGATCCCACTTCCCCGGCCCGGCGCCGTCGTCGGCCTCACCCGCTCCGCCCTCGACCAGGCGCTCGGTTCGGCCGCCGCGTTCGCCGCCGTACCCGCCCGCGCCTTCGCCGTGCTCGACGAGGTGGAGGCGCTGGTGCGCCGGATCAACGGCGTGGTCGACCGGATCGAGGGGACGCTCGACCGGACCGACCGGGTGCTCACCGACGCCGAGGCCGCGGTGCGCGAGGTGGGCGTCATCAGCGCCGCCGCGACCGTGGCGATCGACACCGCGACCGAGGTGGCCGCCGCGGCCGCCGTGGTGGTCGGCGAGGCCGAGCGGGTCTCGGCCGCGGCCGCGACCGTGGTGGGCGAGGCCGACCGGGTGGCCCGGGCGGCGGCCGTCGTGGTGGCCGAGGCAGACGCGGTGGCGGGCCGGGCGGCCGGCACGGTGGCCACCGCCGAGCAGGCCGCCGGCACCGCGACCGAGTTGCTCGCGGCGTACGAGTCGACGCTGCGCCGCGCGGCGCCGATGGCGGCCCGCTTCGTGGAGCAGCTCAGCCCGGAGGAGGTGACCGCCGCGATCCGGCTGGTCGACGAGCTGCCGAAGCTCAAGGAGCACCTCACCTCGGACGTGCTGCCGATCCTGGCCACGCTGGACCGGGTCGGCCCGGACCTGCACGACCTGCTCGACGTCACCCGTGACCTCAAGCTCGCGGTGGCCGGCATCCCCGGGCTCGGCATGCTGCGCCGGCGCGGCGAGCGCTCCGAGGGGGTGTAAGGAAGGGCCCCCTCTTAACGCCTCCGGTAGTGGAAGGGGCCCTTGTTAACGCCCGGCGAACAGCGCGTCGATCTCCGCGCGGTGCGGCAGCGCCACCGAGGCGCCGAGCTTGCGGACACAGGCCGCCCCGGCCGCGGCGGCCCACCGCACCGCCTCGGCGAGGTCCCGTCCCTCGCCCCAGGCGACGGCGAGCGCCGCCGTGAACGCGTCCCCGGCGGCGGTGGAGTCGACCACCTCCACCGGCACCGCCGGCACGTGCACCGCCGGGCGGTCCCGGTCGACGTACCACGCGCCGTCGCCGCCGAGCGTGAGCACCGCCCGGGGCACCAGGTCGAGCAGCGCGGCCGGCGCGTCCCGGCCGTGCCCGGTCAGCGCCTGCGCCTCGGGCTCGTTGACCACCAGCAGGTCGGTCGCGGCCAGCAGGTCGGCCGGCAGCGGCCGGGCCGGCGCCGCGTTGAGCACCACCCGGGTGCCGGCGGCACGGGCCGCGAGCGCCGCCTCGGTCACCGTCTCGACCGGCACCTCGAGCTGCGCGACCAGCACGTCCGCCTCGCGTACGGCGGTCAGCTCGTCCTCGGTCGGCGCGGTGAACGCCTCGTTCGCGCCGGGGGTGACCAGGATGGCGTTCTCCCCCGCGCCGCCGACCATGACCAGGGCGACGCCGGACGGGCCGTACATCACCCGCAGGTGACCAGTGTCCACGCCGGCCGCGGTCATCCGGGCCCGGAGGGTGACCCCGAACGCGTCCGACCCGATCGCGCCCAGGAAGACGCAGGACGCGCCGGCGCGCACGGCGGCGACCGCCTGGTTGGCGCCCTTTCCGCCGGGCAGCATGACGAACTCGCTGCCGAGCACGGTCTCGCCCGGCCGGGGCAGCGCGGCGGCGGTGCCGACCAGGTCCATGTTGGCGCTGCCGACGACGGCGATCCGGGTCTGCTGCACGACGGGGTCCCGTCCGCTCAGGCGGCGCGCGCGGTCCAGCGGTCGCCGGACCGCGAGACGACCAGCGGCAGGCCGAAGGTCTTCGACAGGTTGTCGGCGGTGAGCACGTCGGCGAGCAGACCCTGCGCCACCACCGTGCCCTCGCGCAGCAGCAAGGCGTGCGTGAAGCCCGGCGGGATCTCCTCGACGTGGTGGGTGACCAGCACCATGGCCGGCGCGTCCGGGTCGTACGCCAGCTCGGCGAGCCGGGCGACCAGGTCCTCCCGCCCGCCCAGGTCGAGCCCGGCGGCGGGCTCGTCCAGCAGCAGCAGCTCCGGGTCGGTCATCAGCGCGCGGGCGATCTGCACACGCTTGCGCTCGCCCTCGGAGAGCGTGCCGTAGGCGCGGTCGGCGAGGTGGCCGACGCCGAGCTGGCCCAGCAGCGCGGCGGCGCGCGCCTCGTCGGTGCGGTCGTAGCTCTCCCGCCAGCGGCCGACCACCGACCAGGCGGCGGTCACCACCACGTCGACGACCCGCTCCTCGGCGGGGATCCGCTCGGCGAGGGTGGCGGTGGAGAGGCCGATCCGGGTCCGCAGCTCGTTGACGTCGGTGCGGCCGATGCGCTCGCCGAGCACGTGCGCGACGCCGCTGCTCGGGTGCAGCCGGCCGGCGGCCAGGTTGAGCAGGGTGGTCTTGCCGGCGCCGTTCGGGCCGAGCAGCACCCACCGTTCGTCCAGCTCGACCCGCCAGTCGACGTCGTGCACCAGCGCGGTGCCGGAGCGCGTGACGCCCACCCCGTCGAGGCTGACCACCAGATCCGCGTCCACGGTCGAGGGGGCGGGGGCGCCCGGGGCGCCGGGGATCAGGTCACCAGTCACCGCCCCATCCAATCACGCACCCGGCCCGGCGCCCCCCACGGGCGGGGCCGCCGCCATAGGGTGGGGCGCCGTGTCGTTGGTCACCGCATCCGGAAGGACGACTCATGCCCGACCCCTGCCGGGAGGCACGCGGATGAGCGCGGTCATCGAGATCGCCGGTCTGCGCAAGACGTTCCACACCGTGCGCCAGGGGCGGCGGGTCGCCGTCGACGACTTCGACATGCTGGTCGAGGCGGGCCAGGTGCACGGCTTCCTGGGGCCGAACGGCTCCGGCAAGACGACCACGCTGCGGGCGCTGCTCGGGCTGGTCCGGCCGGACTCCGGCTCGATGCAGGTGCTGGGTGTCCGGTCCCCCGAGCGACTCCCCGAGGTGGCCGGCCGGGTCGGCGCGATCGTGGAGAGCCCGCAGTTCTTCGGCAACTTCACCGCCCACCGGACGCTGCGCCTGCTGGCCGTGGCCGGTGGGGTGCCCACAAGCCGGGTGGACGAGGTGTTGGAGCAGGTCGGCCTGCGGGACCGGGGAGACGAGCGGGTCAAGGGCTACTCGCTGGGCATGAAGCAGCGGCTGGCCGTCGCCTCCGCCCTGTTGAAGCGCCCGGAGCTGCTGATCCTGGACGAGCCGGCGAACGGGCTGGACCCGGCCGGCATCCGCGAGATGCGCGATCTCACCCGGTCGCTCGCCGCGGCCGGGGTGACCGTGCTGCTGTCCAGCCACATCCTGGCCGAGATCCAGCTGATCTGCGACCACGTGACGATCGTCAGCCGGGGGCGGCGGGTCGCGTACGGGCGGGTGGACGAGGTGCTGGCCGGCTTCGACCAGCACCAGTGGCAGGTCCGGGTGGCCGACGTGGAGCAGGCCGAGCAGTTGCTGGGCCGGGCCGGGCTGACGGTCACCGCCGGGCCGGACCACCTCGTGGTGACCGGCGTGGTCGACCCCGAGGTGATCAGCCGCACGCTGGGCGAGCAGGGCCTGTGGGTGCGCGAGCTGATCCCGCTCCGCCCCGACCTGGAGAGCGTCTTCCTGGAGCTCACCGGTGGGCACGAGCACGTCGCGGTGCCGCGGCAGGTGGACGGCGCGCCGCCGAGCGACGGAGTCATCGACCTGGACGTCCGCGAGAGCCGGGAGGTGGACGCGTGAACCTGGTCCGTGCCGAGCTGGAGCGGCTCGCCGCCCGGCGCTTCGTGCAACTCATGGTGGTGCTGCTGGCGGCCGCCTTCGCGGTGACCGTGGTGACCACGCTGGGCGGCTCGCACCGCCCGACCGAGGTGGAGCTGGGCCGGGCCCAGGCGCAGGCCGCGGAGGAGGTACGGCGGCTGGAGCTGGCGCACGACCGCTGCCTGCGGATCAAGGCGGGCACGCTCACCGCCGACGAGAACGACTACCTGCCGCGCGACTGCGCCCAGATCGACCCGGCCCAGTCCGACACGTTGCCGACCGCCTCCGACTACCTCAGCGGCGTCTTCGTCTTCGCCAAGGAGGCCGAGCCGCTGCTGTTCTTCCTGATCGCGTTCCTCGCGCTGTTCGGGTTCCTGGTCGGCGCCTCGTACATCGGGGCGGACCTGAACTCGGGCGGCGTGGTCAACCTGCTGCTGTGGCGGCCACGACGGCCGACCGTGCTGGCCGCGAAGCTCGGCACGCTGCTGGGCGGGCTGCTGGCGCTCTCGGTGCTGGCGTCGGTGGCCTACCTGGGGTCGTTCTGGTTGATCGGGCAGGCGTCCGGGCTGACCGGCCGGACGGGCGGCGACTTCTGGGTGACGCTCGGCGCGATCTGGGCGCGCGGGCTGGTGCTGGTGCTGGCCACCGCGGCACTCGGGTTCGCCGTCGCGACGCTGGGCCGGCACACCTCGGCGGCGCTCGGCACGGTCGCCGCGTACGTGGTGGTGTGGGAACTGGGCGCGCGGCTGGTGTTCCAGATCCTGGAGGTCGGCCGCCCGGACCGGTTCATGCTCTCCAGCTACCTGGCCGCCTGGCTCAACGGCGAGGTGCGGTTCTGGGACGGCAACGCGTGCAGCACCGGGATCTCCGGCTTCTGCGACGGCTCGTACACGCTGACCTGGGTGTCGGGCATGGTGGTCCTGCTCGGGCTCACCGCCGCGCTGGTGGCCGCCGCGTTCACCGTGTTCCGTCGGCGCGACCTGATCTGAGGGCGACCCCGCCCCGGCAACTCCTTGCGAACCCTGGCGCCATGATGAAGGATTCCTTCACATGGCGCCAGGGTGCACGCGGTCAGCCGACCGTCGAGCCGAACACCTCGTCCCGGACCGCGTCCAGCGCGGTACGCAGCGCGCCGCGCAGGATCGGCTCCTCGGTCAGCCCGGTGGTCACCACCCGGGGCCGGACCAGCGTGATCGCGGCGACCTCGTGCTGCACCCGCTCGGCCAGCGCCGCCCCGCCCGCCTGCCCGACCGCGCCGGCGAGCACCACCAGCGGCGGGTCGAGCACCACGCAGGTGCTCGCCACCCCGAGCGCGAGCCGGCGGGCCAGTTCGTCCAGCACGGGGCCACCGTCGGCGCCGGCGGCGACGGCGGCGCGTACCGCCGCGGCGGCCCGGGCCGCCGCGGCGCCCTGCTCCACCGCGTCCGCCGTGGCGAAGCCGTGCTCGGCGGCCACCGCGCGGACCGCGTCGGCGCCGGCGAGCTGCTGGAACGCCGGCTTGGCGCGCTTCGACACGTCCCGTGGGATCGGCGCGCCGGGCACCGGCAGGTAGCCGATCTCGCCGGCCGCGCCGCTGCTGCCGTGGTGCAGGCGGCCGCCCAGCATGATCGCCAGGCCGACACCCGCGTCCACCCAGACCAGTACGAAGTCGGCGGTCCCCCGGGCCGCGCCCGACTGCGCCTCGGCGACCGCGGCCAGGTTCACGTCGTTCTCGAAGACGACCGGCGTGTCCAGGTCCTCGCGGAGTGCGGCGAGCAGGCCGCTGTGCCAGCGCGGCAGGTTGAACGCGAACGTGATGTCGCCGGTCTGCGGGTCGACCAGGCCGGGGGTGCCGAGCACCACGCGCCGGACGGCGGACAGCTCCGCCCCGGCGCTGCTGGCCGCCCGGACCACCGCGTTGTGCACCACGCCGACCGGGTCGTCGGTGTCCCTGGTGGACTGCTCGACCCGGCCGACCACCGCGCCGGTGATGTCGGCGCAGGCCGCCACCACCCGCTCGGCGCCGACGTCCACGCCGACCACGTACGCGCTGCCCGGTCGCACCGCGTAGAGCTGGGCGTTCGGGCCCCGCCCGCCGGCCTGCTCACCGACCCGGGCGACCAGCCCGCGCTCCTCCAGCCGCTCGACGAGCTGGGATGCGGTGACCTTGGACAGCCCGGTCAGCTCGCCGATCCGGGCCCGGGTCAGCGGCCCGCGTTCGAGCAGCAGTTCCAGCGCCGCTCGGTCGTTGAGCGCCCGCAACAGTCGGGGGGTGCCGGGCAGCCGGGTCGCACTCATGCCAACGTCCTCAATTTTTCCGTAAAGTTTCTAACCATAAAACGCCTGCCGAAGGGTGCCCGTTAGCGTATCGGCCACCCCGGTCCCGAGAGGTCGGACGACCCGGCAGGGAAAGGGGATACTCGTGGGGCTCGATCCAGGACTCCGTCGGCTCGCGCTGGGCACGTTGCTGGCCGCGTACGCCGGCCCGGTCCCGCCGGACTGGGCGGTCGACCTGCTCGCCGACGGGCTCGCCGGGCACACCCTGTTCGGCACCAACGTCCACGACCCGGCCCAGGTGGCGGCGTCCACCGCGGCGCTGCGCGCCGGCCGTCCCGACGTGATCCTGGCGATCGACGAGGAGGGTGGGGACGTCACCCGGCTGGCCCACGCCACCGGCAGCCCCTACCCGGGCAACGCGGCGCTCGGCGCGGTGGACGACCCCGACCTCACCCGCCGGGTCTACGCGGCGATCGGCGGCGAGCTGGCCGCGCTCGGCCTCACCCTCGACCTGGCCCCGACGGTGGACGTGAACACCGCCGACGAGAACCCGGTGATCGGCACCCGGTCGTTCGGCGCGGACCCGAAGCGGGTGGCGGTCCACTCGGCCGCGGCCGTGGCCGGCCTCCAGTCGGCCGGCGTCGCCGCCTGCGCCAAGCACTTCCCCGGGCACGGCGCCACGGTCGCCGACTCCCACCACGAGCTGCCCACCGTCGACGTGCCGCCGGCCGTGCTGCGCGAGCGCGACCTGCCGCCGTTCGCCGCCGTGGTCGACGCCGGCGTCCGGGCCGTGATGACCGCGCACATCCGGGTGCCGGCGCTGACCGGCGACGGTCCGGCCACGTTCAGCCGGGCCGTGCTGGTCGACCTGCTGCGCGACGAGTACGGCTTCACCGGCGCGGTGATCACCGACGCGCTGGAGATGAAGGGCGCCGCGCTGGCGGCCGGCGGGGTGGGTCCGGCCGCGGTCCGGGCGCTGGCCGCCGGCGCCGACCTGCTCTGCATCGGCGCGAAGGTCGACGCCGCCCTGGTCGAGCTGGTCGCCGCGGAGATCGTCGCGGGGATCGGCGACGGTCGGTTGGACCGGGCCCGGGTCGAGGAGGCCGCCGGCCGCACCGCCGCGCTCGCCGCCTGGACCGGCCCGGCCGACGGGCCCGCGCCGGTCGCCGCCGACCTGGGCTACGCCGCCGCGCTGCGGGCGGTGCACGTCGAGGGCGACCTGACCGCCGCGGGCGCGCCGCTGGTGGTGCAGGTGCACGCGACCTCCACGATCGCCGAGGGACGGGTGCCGTGGGGGCTCGGGCCGCACCTGCCCGCCGACGTGGCGCAGGCCCGGGCGGTGGCCGGGGAGACCGACCCGGCCGAGCTGCGCGCGCTCGCCGGGGACCGGCCGGTCGTGCTGGTCGGGCGTCACCTGCACCGGCTGCCCGGAGCACGGGAGCTGATCGAGGCGCTGGCCGCCACGCACCCGGTGACGGTGGTGGAGATGGGTTGGCCGGGCGCCTGGCGGCCGGCCGGGGCGCGCGCCTTCGTCGCCACCTACGGCGCCAGCCACGCCAACGGCCGCGCCGCCGCGAAGGTGCTCGGCCTGACCGACTGACCCGTACCGCCCGACCCGGCCCGCCGTCCGCGACGGCGGGCCGGCGCGCGTTCCGGACTTGAACACGTTCAAGAAACGTCGTACGCTCGGCGCGACGTCAATTTGAACGTGTTCAAGAGAGGCGACGGGGGATGGACGTGAAGGTCTGGATGTACCTGACCTACCTCGCGGTGAGCATCGGCCTGACCATCTGGGTGGCGCGGGCGCTCTCCCGAAACGGGCTGGTGTTCCTGCAGGACGTGTTCGCCGACAGCCGGCTGGCCGACGCGGTCAACAGCCTGCTGGTGGTCGGCTTCTACCTGCTCAACCTGGGCTACGTCACGGTGGCCATGAAGGAGTCCGGCCCGGTCGGCGACGCCAGCCAGGCGCTGGAGCAGCTCTCGCTCAAGGTGGGGCTGGTGCTGCTGGTCCTGGGCGCGCTGCACTTCTTCAACGTGTTCGCGCTCGGCCGCTACCGGCGCGGCCGACTGCGGCAGCAGGCGACCCACCCGCCGCTGCCTCCGGTCGCCGTGCTCCCACCCCAGGGCGGCCCGCACCCCGTTCCGCCGGCGGGGCCGATCCCGCCGGCCCGGTGACGTCCGCCCCGGGCGGGCACCCGTCGGATCCCACCGGGCACGGGGCCGGTGGGATCCGCGGGTTCACCGTCCTCTACGACGCGGACTGCCCACTGTGCCGGGCCGCCCGGCGGTGGCTGGCCTCGCGCGCCCAGCTCGTACCGCTGGAGTTCGTGCCGGCCGGGTCGGCGGAGGCCCGGCGGCGCCTCCCCGGGCTGGACCACGACGCCACGCTGCGGGACCTGACCGTGGTGGCCGACACCGGCGCGGTCTACACCGGCGACGGCGCCTGGTTCGCCTGCCTGTGGGCGCTGGCCGAGCACCGCCGCACGGCCGAACGACTGGCCCGCCCGCACCTGCTGCCGCTGGCCCGGCGGGTCGTGGCGGCCGCCGCCGCGGTCCGCGAGCGGATCCGGGAACCGGGATACGGTGACGACGATGACCGAGCAGAGTGCGCCGACGACCGCTGCGGGTGGCCCGAGCACCGGGTCGACCGCCCGGGGTGAGCAGACCCGCCGGCTGATCCTGGACACCGCCCTGCGGCTGTTCCGCGAGCGGGGGTACGCGCGCACCACCATGCGGGCGGTGGCCCAGGAGGCCGGCGTGGCGGTGGGCAACGCCTACTACTACTTCGGCTCGAAGGAACACCTGATCCAGGAGTTCTACGCGGAGACCCAGCAGGAGCACCGGGCGGTCGCCGCCCCGGTGCTCGCCCGGGAACGGGACTTCGCGCCGCGACTGGCCGGGGTGCTGCACGCCGGCGTGGACGTGCTGAGCCCGTACCACTCGTTCGCCGGCACGTTCTTCAAGACCGCGGCGGAGCCCACCTCGCCGCTCAGCCCGTTCTCCACCGAGTCGTCCGCCCCCCGCGAGGCGTCGGTGTCGCTCTTCCGCGAGGTGCTCGCGGGCTCCACCGCCAAGCTCGACGACGAACTGCGGGAGTCGCTGCCGGAACTGCTCTGGCTCGGCTACATGGGCGTGGTGCTCTACTGGGTGCACGACCGCTCGCCCGGACAGGTCAAGACCCGCCAGCTCATCGACGGCGTGGTGCCGCTGGTCGACCGGCTCGTCGGGCTGTCCCGCCTGCGGGTGCTGCGACCGGTCACCCGGCAGGCGCTCAGCGTGATCCACACGCTGCGTCACTGAGCCCGGCGGTCCCGCCCGACGGGAGTGCGCAGGTCAAGTCCGTAACCGGACAGGGTCAACCGCCGCCACGTCCCTTGCCCGTCACCCGTTCGCACACATAGCGTTACCAGGGTCGGGACCTGGGGGGAGAGGCAGCGGACCGTGGATCCGGCCCGGGATCCACGGTCCGCGCCCACGTCGCGCGCGGTCGGGCTCAGTGCGGGAAGACGCCGAACGAGGTCCACCCCCGGTCCGGGAACCCGGCCGCCTCGGCCACCCGGGCGGAGGCGTGGTTGTCCGCGTCGTGCAGGTAGGTGGGGATCGCGCCCTCGTCCAACACCCGCCGGGCCGCCTGGGCGACCAGCCGTCGGGCCAGCCCGCGCCCCCGGGCCGCCTTCGTCGTGCCGACCGCCAACTCGTGCCCGTACGCGTCGTGCCGCTTGATCCCCACCCCGGCCAGGTACGCGCCGTCGTCGTCCCGGACCACCAGCACCTCCCGGTCGAACAGGCGCAGCCAGGGCGGTGCGCCGGGCACCGTCGGCGGCAGCCACTCCCCCACGTCGGGCAGCGGCGCCGGGTCGGTGCACCACCGGAACGCTCCGGCCTGCGTGGTGAACTCCGGCGTGCCCACCGTCGCCGGCAGCGCGGGCAGCCACTCGTCGCGCGGACGCCCGCGGATCAGCGCCCGGACCGCCTCCACCCGGTCCGGCGCCACGGAGAGGATCGCGCTGCCGTCCACCGCGACCCCGATCGCCGGGCGCAGCCGACCGTCCCATGCCGGGCGGGCACGACGGTAGGAGCGGACCACGTGCCATCCCGGTGCCGCCGGCCACTGCCCCAACCAGGTCGCCAGATGCAGGAAGAGCCGTCGGTCGAGCACATGATCACGGTACGCCCGCCGGACCCGCTCCGAACCGTGCACACCGTAAGAACCTGGCAATGGCTCACGCTCCCGCCCGTGGCTACGCTGGCCTCTCCGTACGCGGGAGGTGCGCGTGGCGCAGCGGGTGCTGGTGGTGGACGACGACCGGACGGTCGCGGACGTGGTCTGCCGCTACCTGGAGCACGCCGGCTACGAGGTCGAGCACGTCGGCGACGGGTCGGCGGCCCTGGACAGCGTGGCCCGCCGTCCGCCGCACCTGGTGGTGCTGGACCTGATGCTGCCCGTGCTGGACGGGCTGGAGGTGTGCCGGCGGCTGCGGGAGCGGCCGGACGGCGTACCCATCGTCATGCTCACCGCCCGCGGCGACGAGGCCGACCGGATCCTCGGCCTGCAACTGGGCGCGGACGACTACCTGGGCAAGCCGTTCTCCCCGCGGGAGCTGGTGCTGCGGGTCCGCTCGGTGCTGCGCCGGGCCGGCGGGGAGCCGGCCGCCGCGCCGCCGGAGCTGCTCGCCGACGGCGGCCTGGAGGTGGAGACCGGCCCCCGGGTGGCCCGCCTGCACGGCCGCGAGCTGACCCTCACGTTGCGCGAGTTCGACCTGCTGGCCCACCTGATGCGGCATCCGGCCCGCGCGTTCCGCCGGGCCGAACTGCTGGACCGGGTGTGGGGCTGGAGCTTCGGCGACCAGTCGACGGTGACCGTGCACGTGCGGCGGCTGCGGGAGAAGATCGAGGACGACCCGGCGCGACCCCGCCGCATCGTCACGGTCTGGGGCGTCGGCTACCGGTACGAGCCGGCCGATGCGTGACCTCGCGCTGATCTTCGGTGTGGCGCTGGCCGCTGCGCTCGCCGTCGGGCTGGTCGGCGCGGTGACGTTGCGGCTGCTGCGCGGCCGGTCGATCACGGTGCACATCTCGGTGCTGCTGGCCATGACCGTCGGCGCGGTGGCCGCCGGGGTGGCCGGGGTCGCCCAGGCCATGTTCCTCTCCCCGCACGACCTCCAGGTGGTGCTGGCCACCGTGGCCGCCGGCGGCGTGGTGAGCCTGGCGGTGGGCTGGCTGTTCGGCCGCCGGCTGGCCGCCGCCGCGGTCTGGGCCGACCAGGCGCGCGAGCGGGAGCGACGGATCGAGAAGGGCCGGCGCGACCTGGTCGCCTGGGTCTCGCACGACCTGCGTACACCGCTGGCCGGCCTGCGCGCGATGGCCGAGGCGCTGGAGGACGGGGTGGTCGGCGACCCGGCCACGGTGGCCGAGTACCACCGCCGGATCCGGGTCGAGACCGACCGGATGACCCGACTGGTCGACGACCTGTTCGAACTGTCCCGGATCAATGCCGGCGCGCTGCGGCTGTCGATGTCCGCGGTGCCGCTCGGCGACGTGGTCTCGGACGCGCTGGCCGGGGCGGCCCCGCTCGCGGCGGCCCGGCGGATCCGGCTCGTCGCCCCCGAGGCGGGCTGGCCGACGGTCACCGCCAGCGAGCGGGAGCTGGCCCGGGTGGTGGGCAACCTGCTGCTCAACGCGATCCGCTACACCCCGGAGGACGGCACGGTGCGGGTGGACGCCGGGTGCGAGGTCGACACGGCCTGGCTGGCCGTCGCCGACACCTGTGGCGGGATCCCCGAGGACGACCTGTCCCGCGTCTTCGACGTGGCGTTCCGCGGTGAGCCGGCCCGCACCCCGGCGGTCGAGCCGGGCGGGTCCGGCGGCCTCGGACTGGCGATCGTGCGCGGATTGGTTGAGGCGCACGGCGGGCGGGTAGAGGTGCAGAACATCAGCGACGGATGCCGATTCGTGGTCCGCCTGCCGGCTGCAGGAATCTGACGCCCCGACGGAACCGCACGCATCGATCCTGCGTCATATTCATTTCCATACATGGACAAGTTTCTCTGGGACGGTAGTGGTCATGCCGAATCATCCGAACGACCGATTCCAGCAGGACGCGGAGCAGAGCTGGCGGGCCGCCGACTCCGCCGGGCGGTTCCCGGCGCAGCCGGGCTACCGCGAGGCCCGCGACCGGGGACTCTCCTGGGCCGAGCTGAACACCCAGCCCGCCGACAGCTCCGCCTGGCGCGGCCTCACGACCCGCTGACGCACCACGCCAGGCTCGCCTTTGATGCCTACGCGGCGGCGATTCTGGTTACGTTCGGAGGCATGACACGCATCACGGTGGATGTGAACGACGAGTGGCTCGAAGCGGCGCGTGAAGCCCTGGGCACCGACACCAAGGTGGCCACGATCAACGCCGCGCTGCACGCGTTCGCGGTCCGCCGGCAGGCCCGGGAGATCGTCGCCGCCTTCGACCAGGTCGAGATGGACTTCAGTGAGTCAGCCGCGGCCTGGCGCTACGGCGGCGGGCGGGACCTGAGCCGGCTGGCCGAGAACGCGCGTGAGGGTGAGGCGGCCGCCTGATGGCTGGCCGGATCTACCTCGCGGACACCTCGGTCTACGTACTCCAGGCTCGTCACCCGGTCGTTCGGAAGCGCTTCGAGACGCTGCTGGCGGAAGGGCGTCTCGCCGCCTGCCAGACGACCTCACTCGAATACCTGAACAACGCCCCGAACCCGAAGGGCTACGAAATCCTCTGGCAGGCCCTGCGCGGACAACGCTGGCTGGACGTCACCGCCGAGGCGATGGACCGGGCCATGTCGGTTCATCGGATGCTGGCCGCGGACAGCCAGCACCGAAACTTCCGGCTGCCCGACCTCGTCATCGCGGCGACCGCCGAGCTCCACGGTGCGGTGGTGTTGCACTACGACGCCGACTACGACCGGATCGCCGCACTCACCGGCCAGCCCACCGAGTGGGTGGCCGCCAAGGGGAGTCTCTGAGGCGCGGCGACACACCGGACGGCGGGCGTCCAGGGCTTCGCACACCTGTGCGGTAGCGTCTTGTGGTCCGATTTCCGGCTACGACAGGAGAAGCTCCGCGCATGGGCAAGAAGACGATCCACGTCTCCGACTTCACCGGCCAGGTGCTGTCCCCCGACGACGAGGTGGTCAAGGTCGTCGTGCTGGAGCACCCGGACCTGGTCGCCGGGCCCGTGCAACTGGACGCCACCCCGGTCGACGTGGAGAGCATCGACGACGCGGCGCTGGACGTGGCCGTGGTGGAGATCCACGACCGGCACGGCGGCGGCGAGCCGCGCCGGGTGGTGCTGACCGCCAGCGAGTTCGACGCGATGGCCACCGACGTGCCGATGGCGCAGCTCCTGCGCACCGCCGAGCGGGTGAAGCCGCCGAAGGCCCGGCGGGCCGCCGAGAAGATCGACTACGGCACCATCGACCACGCCGGCCGGCCGCACCGGGGCCGGGTCACCGAGGAGGAGGCCCGGCTGGTCCGGGACCGCCTCGACGAGGTGAACAAGCGACTCGCCGACGCCGGCATCCGCCAGGTCGACCCCGCCGACCCGGAGCACGCCGCCCGTTACGGCTTCCCCACCGCCGACTGACCGCTCGCGTCGGGCACGTGCCCCCGTGACACGTGCCCGACGCCGGGTCAGGCCCGCTTGCGCGTCAACTCCGCCAGCGCGCCCTCCACCGCGGACTCCATCGCGTCCTTGCGCAGGCCGAGCCCGCCGAGCACGCCCCCGTCGCCCTCCTCCTCCAACAGGGCGAGCAGGATGTGCTCCGTACCGATGTAGTTGTGCCCCATCCGCAGCGCCTCCCGGAACGTCAGCTCCAACACCTTCTTGGCGCGTGCGTCGTAGGGGATCAGGTCCGGGACCTGGTCGGCCTTCGCCGGCAGCGTCGCGGCGACGGCCTCCCGGAACATCTCCAGGGGTACGCCCTTCGCCACGATCAACGCGGCCGCCAGCCCGTCCGGCTCGGCGAGCAGCCCGAGCGCGACGTGCCCCGGGGTGATCTCGGCGTTCCCGGCGGCCCGCGCCTCCTCCTGCGAGGCCAGCACCACGTTGCGGGCGCGCGGCGTGAACCGGCCGAACCCGGCGCTCGGATCGAGCGCGGCGGCGGTCTCCACCTTGGCGGCGGAACGCTTCTGGGCGGCCTGCTTGCTCACCCCCATGCTGCGGCCGATCTCCGTCCACGAGGCGCCGGAACGGCGCGCCTGGTCGACGAAGTGCCCGATCAGGTGGTCGGCGACGTCGCCCAGGTGGTCGGCGACCAGGACCGCGTCGGCGAGCTGGTCGAGTGCGTTGGAACGGGTCTTCTTGATGCCCTCGATCAGCTCGTCGAGGCGCACCGGGTGGCTCATCGTGAGCGGTTCGGTCTCATCCATGCGTCAACCATAGGTTGACGCATGTCCGTCGTCAACCTCAGGTTGACGGGACGATCATGAGGTTGACGTCGCCCCGTCCGGCCGCCAACCTCATGATCGACACCTCGCGAGGGTCAGCCGCGGACCCACTGCTGGTTGCTGCCACCGTTGCAGGTCCAGATCTGGACCGCGGTGCCGTTGGCGGTGCCCTGGCCGTTGACGTCCAGGCAGAGACCCGAGGCGACGCCGACGATCGTGCCGTCGGCGTTGACCCGCCACTGCTGGCTGCCGCCGCCGGTGCAGCTCATGATCCGCGCGCGGCTGCCCGACGCGGTGCCCGGCACGTCCAGGCACTTGTTGCCGTAGACGGTGAGCTGGTTGTTGGCGCCGAGCGTCCACCGCTGGTTCGCCCCACCGTTGCAGTCCCAGATCTGCACCACCGCGCCGTCGGCCTGGCTGGCGCCGTTGACGTCCAGGCACCGGTTGGCGCTCGCGCTGCGGATCTCCCCGGTCGGGCTGCCGGAACCGTCGCCGGGGATGATCGACAGGTTGTCGAACTGCGCGGTGACACCCTGGCCGGTGCCGTACCCGATCTGCCCGGCGACCCAGGTCGAGTCCGACACCGCGCCGACCGGGGCGCCGTCGACGGACGCGGTGAGGGTGCCGCCGTCCAGCTTCAGCGCCAGGGTGTGCCAGCGGCCGGTGCCCAGGGCCGACGTGGTGCCGCTGGCCAGCGTGCGCCAGTTGCCGCTGGTGCTGTTGCTCCGGATGGACCAGGCGCCGCCGTCGGTGACTCGGAAGTAGTAGCCGTTGAGGTTCTGCGGGCCCTGGTGGTTGTAGGTGTTGGCGCGCCCGACGAGCTGGACGTAACCGGGCTTCTCCAGCAGGACGTCCGAGGACACGGTGTAGTTGCGCCAGCTCAGGTCGCCGAGCAGGGCGTACGGCTCGGCCTGGCCGGAGGTCCAGTAGATCGGCGCCTGGTCCGACATCTGGCGTACGCACCGCCCGGCGCGGCCGGCGGCGCACCCGGCGATCTCGAACGAGCCCTGCTGGTCCATCAGGTAGCGGGCCTGCCGGCCGGTGGCGTAGCTGTCGAAGGTGTCGGCGTACGGCAGCCGCAGCGCGCCCGCCGCCGGGCTGGTCGCCGTGCCCCTGCCCTGCCCGCTGGTGGTGGTGATGCTGTAGACGTGGCCGGGCTGGACGGTGAGCGAGAAGCGCCCGCCGACCGGGGTGATGTCGCCGCCGCGGACGAAGTGGTCGGCCGGGTTGCTCGACCGGACGTTCGTCGACCACACCCGCACCACCCCGGTGGACAGCCCGCCGGTGACCGTGAGGTCGAGCGTCTGCGCCGAGCCGGCGTCCATGGTCTCGACGACGGTGCTCCAGTCGCTGGTGCTGGGCGACCTCAGCGAGACGTAGCTGCCGTTGTTGCGGTTGCCGCCGAGGTAGCCGCTGGATCCGTCGAGGTAGCGCCAGCCCGGGGCGGTGAACTGCGTGGTCTGCGCCATCACCCACGCGCTGCGGCCGATGGAGTACGCGCCGGACCACGGCTGCTGGGCCACCGCCACGCCGGTGGTCGCCCACGGGATGTTCGGGGTGATGGCGGCGATGGCCGGCCAGTTGATGTAGCCGGTCATCCTGCCGTCGAGGTATCCGCGGTTGACGCCCCGGGCGAGCGCCGCCGCGCCGGCGTTGTAGTCGTCGGAGCCGTTCTCGCTGGCCCACAGCTGCTTGCCGGTGGAGATCGCGTTGGCGGAGCTGGGGCAACTGCTCTGGGCGCTGCGGTAGCCGCAGACGTAGTGGCTGCCGAAGACCTGCACGGCGTTGGCGAACGCCGGGTCGCGGAGCGACTCGTCGGCGGCGGCCCACCCGAAGTCGTCCGAGGCGACGATCTTCACGGCGCCGTAGCCACGGGAGTTGAGCGCGGCACGCAGGTTCTTGTACCAGGTGGCGTTGTAGCCCTTCTCGTTCCACCCGCCGAGGTAGGAGATGGTCAGCCCGTGCGTGGCCGCGCAGTCCAGCCAGGCCACCAGGTAGTCGATCGAGTCGGTGGACCAGAAGTTGCCGTTGCCGATCCAGCCCGGCGCACCCCAGGCCAGCCCGGCCAGCGCGATGCTCGGGTTGCGCGTCCTGGCCTGCTCCATCAGCCACCACTCGTAGCCCCGGTCGCAGTTGATGCTGCCGCGGGTGTGCTCGTGGCTGGGCTCGGCGCCGGAGGTGGAGTTGGTGTCGCCGCCGATCTCCACCTTGAGCAGTTGCATGGCGGCCCCGTAGCCCGGTTTGAACAGGTAGTCGAGGAGGTCGCTGCGCTGCGGCTCCGGATAGTCGATCAGCAGCCGGCTGTTGCCGCCGCCGCCGCTGACCGCGCCGACGCCGTCGAACGTGCGCCCGCCGGACGCGCCGTTGACGGTGATGGCGGTCGCCGCGCGCGCCGGCTCGGCGTGCCCGGTGAGCACGGCTGCCGCCGCCACCACCACGACCACCGCCGCCGACACCGCCGTCCGCCACGCCCCGCGTCGTCGGCCCACTCTGTTGTCCACCTGGCTCGCCTCCTCGACTCCCTCGACCATTGATCGTCATACCTCGATACGTTTCGGCGATGTTAACGTTCACACCAATCGACGGTCAACGACATGGGCGCTTCCCGCGGGGGTCGGCACGGCGCCGGACCGGACGGTACGGTGGTCCCCGACCGAGTCCCGCCGGCCGGACCGGCCGGCACCGGCGTGAGGGAGGGTCGCGTGGTGTCCACGGCAGCCGACACGGCGTCCAAGGCAGCCGACATCGCCGCCGAGCAGGCATACTTCGACGTGGCGGCCGCGCACCGCGATCGGCGCCGCGACGACCTGGCGCGGCTGCCGTCCGCCGCCGCCCACGGCGCCGCCGCCGCTCACCTGCGCCGCTACGCCGACACCGCCGCCCGGGCGCTCGGCGCGGCCGACGACGCGGTGGCCTTCGGCCGGATCGACGACGAGGCCGGCGAGGTCCGCTACGTCGGACGGCACCTGATCCGGGACGCCGACGGCGAGGTGCTGGTGGTCAACTGGCACGCCCCGGCCGCCGCCGGATGGTTCGAGGCCACCGCCGACAACCCCGCCGGGATCCGCCGCAAGCGCGCCTTCACCTGCACCGGCAACACCATCGACGACCTGACCGACACCATCCTCGCGGAGATCGCCGAGGCGGTCGACGCCCACCTGCTGGCCGAGCTGGGCCGCGGCCGCACCGGCACCATGCGGGACATCGTCGCCACCATCCAGGCCGCCCAGTTCGCGCTCGTCCGCGCCCCGCGCGACCGGGTGCTGGTGATCGAGGGCGGGCCCGGCACCGGCAAGACCGCCGTGGCGCTGCACCGGGTGTCCTGGCTGCTGTTCCAGCACCGCGCCGACATGTCGGCCCCGGACGTGCTGGTGGTCGGGCCACACCCGACGTTCGTGCGCTACATCGGGCAGATCCTGCCCGCCCTCGGCGACGACGGGGTCGAGCTGCGCGACGTCGGCCGGCTCGCCCCGGACGTCCCTCGTGGACGCGTCGAGCCGGACGCCGTGGCCCGGATCAAGGGCGAGGCCCGGATGGCCGGCCTGCTCGCCCGTGCGCTGGACGCCCGGATCGGCGTCCCCGACCCGGCCGAACGGCTCCTGGTCGGCGGCCGGTTCGTCACCCTGCCCGGCGCCGAGGTCGCCGAGGCGCTCGCCTCGGCCCGGGCCGCCGACCTGCCGTACGCGCGCCGGCGCCGGCTGCTGCGCGACCGGCTCGCCGCCCTGGTGACGGCCCGCGCCGGTGTGGACCCGGGTCGGTCCGACGCGGTCGGCAACCTCGCCGAACGGCTCTGGCCGCAGCAGACCCCGACCGGTCTGCTGCGCGACCTGCTCGGCTCCACCGCGCGGCTGCGGGCCGCCGCGGGCGAGGCGTTCACCCCGGCCGAGATCGCGGCGCTGCACCGGCGCGGCGCGGACCGGTTGTCGCGGGAGACCTGGTCGGCGGCCGACCTGCCCCTGTTGGACGAGCTGGCGCACCTGATCGACGGGCCGGGCCGCCGCTACGCGCACGTGGTGGTCGACGAGGCACAGGACCTGTCCCCGATGCAGTTGCGCGCGGTGGCCCGGCGCAGCGCCACCGGCTCACTCACGGTGGTCGGCGACCTCGCGCAGTCCACCGGCACGTGGGCGCGCGACTCCTGGACGGAGGTGCTCGCCCACCTGCCCGCCACGTACCCGGCCGAGATCGCCCCGCTGCGGTACGGCTACCGCGTACCCCGGCAGGCGTACGCGACCGCGGCGGCGCTGCTGCCGGTGGCCGCGCCGGAAGTGACGCCGGTGGAGGTGGTCCGGGACGGGCCGGCGGACACCGGCGTGCACCGGGTCGGCCTGGCCGAGCTGGCCGCCCGTGCCGTCGCGGTGGCCCGCGAGCACGCCGAGGCCGGCCGGTTCGTCGGCATCGTCTGCCCGGCGCGGCAGCGGCGCCCGGTCGAGGCGGCGCTGGCCGCGAACGGCATGGCCTGGAGCAGCGCCGACCGGGGCGAGCTGGGCGGCTCGGTCAACCTGATCAGCCCGCAGGAGGCCAAGGGCCTGGAGTTCGACGCGGTGGTGGTGGTCGAGCCGGCGGAGATCGTGGCCAGCGACGAGCGCGGTCACCGGCTGCTCTACGTGGCGCTGACCCGCACCACCGGCCACCTCGACATCGTCTGCACCGGCGACCCGGTGCCGCTGGACGCCCCGGTCCGGGCCCGACCGCCGCTGGGCGGCGAGGCGGAGGCGTCGTTCACCCGGCGGGAGGCACACCGGCTGGCCGAGCACCTGACCGGACAGCTGCGCAACGCCGCCCCGCCGGCGTTCTGGGCCGACGTGCTCGCCGAGGTGCGGGCGACGCTGCTGCCGGACGGCGCGGTCAGCCCCGAGGCGCCGGCGGACGACTGATCGCGGCCGAGTCCAGCCGTCGACCCACCGTCCACTGCACGATGTCGTGCTCGATGTCGGCCTTCCTGGCCTTCGCCGGCACCGCGATGCCCAGCTCCTTGGCCAACGCCCGCAGCTTCGCCACGGTGAGCTTCAGGTCGGCGAGATACCGCACGCCGGCCGCCCGGTCACCGATGGCCGCGAGGTCGGCGCGAACCCGGTCGACGTCCAGGCCGGCCGGGACCGCGGCGGCAGCCGGCCGGGCGGTCCGCGTCCGGTCGACCACGGCCAGCTTCGCGGTGCCGTCGGCCAGCGCGGTGAGCTGGTCGGCGGGCAGCGCGCGGACGAAGTCCGCGACCCGCAGCAGGACGGCGTGGGCCAGGTCGGCGGGGTTGGACACCGGAACTCTCCTTCTCACAGGCGGGTGCGGGCCAGGAACTCGCTGGCCAGCTGCCGAAGCTCGTGCTGCACCGTCTCGTTGGCGTTCGGCACCAGCACGGCGGGCAGCCGCCGTTCACCGGCGGTGCCGAACAGGGTCTTGTTCTCCCGGACGGTCTGCCGGAACACCGGGACCTCCAGGCTGTCGGTGTGCCTCATGTAGTTGCGGGACGCGTTGATCGGCCCGCCCGAGGCGTACTGGATCATAGTGAACACCACGCCCAGGTACTGCGGGTCGATGGTCGGGCCGGGCGCGGCGACCCGGTTGAAGTCGCGGACCAGCTCGGAGACCTTGCTGCGCAGGTAGTCGATGCCGAGCGTGGACAGGTAGTCCGGCCGGGCCGGGGTGAGGATGTGCTCGCTCGCCACGATGCCCGTCCGGGTGACCATGGTGAAGTTCGGCGCGCAGTCGATGAGGATGTCGTCGTACCCGGCGAACTCCTCGGCGCCGAGCGCGTCGGCCAGCGCCCGGTGCAGGGACAGGAAGTGCGGGCTGCCGTGCTGGAAGCGCGACCCGCCGAGCGCCGCGGCGATGTCGAGGTCGACGTCGACCAGCCCCAGGTGGGAGGCGACGAGGTCGAGCCGGCCGCCGTCGGGCAACAGCGCGTTGGCCGGTTCCGGCGTGAGCACGTACGGGTGCAGGGGGCTGGTCGGCTCGTCGGCCAGCACCGACCCGAACCACTGCAGGATGGTCCTCTCGTAGGCGAGGTCCCGTTCCCAGTCGTCCGCCGCGTAGAACGAGAAGGTGAGGCTGGCCTGCGGGTCGAGGTCGATCAGCAGGACCCGGCGGCCACGCGCGGCGAGTTCGGCGCCGAGGTTGGCGGTGATCGTGGTCTTGCCGACCCCACCCTTGTAGTTGATCACGGAGGTGATGCTCATGCCGCGTCCCGCATCGGCCCATGATCGCAGGAACGGGCCCGGGTCCGCATCCGGCGGACCACCGGCCGATCGAGGTCGCCCGAGAATCCGACGAACGCCACGTTCATCGGTCTCTGCCAGGATCGGTGGATGGCGAATGTCTGGTCCGGTGTCACCGTCGACTGCGTCGACCCCGAGCGGGTCGCCCGGTTCTGGAGCGCCCTGCTCGGTCGCGAGCCCGGCGCGTCGCAGGAGGGCTGGGTCTACCTCGGTGAGCGCGGTGACCCCCAACCGAGGCTGGTGTTCCAGCCGGTGCCCGGGCCCCGCACGGGGAAGGTCCGGATCCACCTCGACGTGACGGTCGACGACCTCGACGAGGCGATGGCGACCGTGACGAGGCTCGGCGGCGGGTTCACCGGCGAGCGGCACGACTACGACGAGGGGGTCGTCGTCGTGATGACCGACCCGGAGGGCCACGAGTTCTGCCTCGTCGAGTATCGCGACTGACCCCGGGCACGGAAGATCCCGGACATGTCTGTCTACGGGACGGCCGACCTCCGGCGTTAATAGGGCGTGACGTTCGAGGAGTACGCGTTCGCGCGCACCGCGGCGCTGGTGCGGCTCGCCCGGTTGCTGACCGGTGACGAGCACCGTGCCGAGGACCTGGTCCAGGACGTCCTCGCGAAGGCGTACGCCCACTGGGGGCGCATCTCCCGGACGGATCAACCCGACGCGTACGTCCACCGGATGCTGGTCAACGCGAATCGCTCGTGGTGGCGCCGAGGGAGCAGGCGGGAGATCTCCACCGCCGCGGCGATCGATCGGGCCGGCGGGGCGGACGAGGCCGCCGGTGTCGTGGAACGCGACGCGTTGTGGCGGCTCGTCCGTGACCTGCCGACGAAGCAGCGCACCGTGATCGTGCTGCGCTACTACGAGGATCTCGACGACGCGGCGATCGCCGAGATCCTGCGATGTTCGACCGGCACGGTGCGCACGCACGCCAGGCGGGCCCTCCAGGCGCTGCGGAAGCGCCAGGACACGCCCGCCCCCGCACGGACGGGAGGAATGTGATGTCCACCGACCTCGATCAGCGCCTTGCCGCGATGCTCCAGCACCGGGCGGGCGGCGACGTCGATCCGACGCCGATCGTGGAGCACGCCCGCCGCCGCGGTCGTCACCTGCGACTGCGCCGGCGCGGTCTGATCGCCGGAGGCGCGGCGGCGGCCTGCGCCGCGCTCGCCGCAGTGGTCATGGTGGCGCCCACCGGCAGGGCACCGGATGCCGCGCCGCTGACTCCCGCGGCGCTGGCCCTGCCGGACGCGCCTGGTCAGCCCGGCGCCGTCGCGCGTCCCGAGGTGGTCGGCGCCGACCCCGGTGTGGTGCACTTCGCGGCCCCCACCCTGGTCGAGGATGCGGAGTACGCCACGTGGAGCGCGGGACGCGGCGTCGAGAGCGTCGAGTTCCGGGGCCGGACCGGTCACGCCCGGTTCGCGCTGGCCCGCAGCGCCGCGACGCTGGACGGGCTGCAGCAGACGCTGTCGTCGGCGGGACGACCCCAGCCACGGACGGACGTGAGCGTCGCGGGCCGCCCGGGAGTGGCCTGGTACGACCCGTCCGGCGACCGCCAGCTGTGGTTCGTCCGGTGGCAGCCGGTCGACGGCCTCTGGGCCCAGCTCGACATCTACGCGGCCGGCCGCGACGCGGCGACGGGCGCGGCGAGCCGGGTCCGGTTCGACGGCGCCCACCGCTGCGTCGTGCCGTTCCGGCTGCAGTCACTGCCGGCCGAAGCACGTCTGCTGGCGTGCTCGGTCACGCTCGGCCGGTCGAAGCGGGATCGCTTCGTCGAAGGTTCCCTCGTCGTAGGGGACGAATCTGGCCGCTGGCTGACGGTCCGGGCCCAACCCGCCCCGGGCAACGGGTCGAGGGCCGGCGACCTCGCCGCCGGGCCCTACCGGGCGCGCCGGCAGGGCAGCGACGTGCTGGAGATGCGAGTCGAGCCGTGCGTGGTCGAGGCGTTCCTCAAGGGCTGGGGACGCGGCTACACCGAGGCGGACGGCCTGGCCGTTCTCGGCGGGTACCAACCGGCCCGCGACCTCCACCGTCCGACGTCCTGGTGACGGTCCGGGTCGCCGGCGGAGGTCCGCTGCGACTTCCGCGCGAGGCCCGGCCGTCCCCGCCGGATGTTCGAATAGCATGCTGCGGCCCATCCCGGTCCGCGTTGCTGGCGGGCACCCGAAGAAGGGCCGAGCATGAACCACGACCTGACCGGCCGCAAGAGCCCGCCGATCGTCGCCGTCGCGGTGGCGGCGGTGTCCGGCCTCGGCGCCTGCGGGCTCGCTACTGCGCCCGGCGACGACCCATCCGGCAAGCAGGAGGTCGCCAGCGAGGGCGTACGGATCTCGGTGCCGGCGGAGTGGCCGCGTAACGCCGTGAAGTGCGGCACGCCGGTCCGGGACACCTACGTCGTCGACCTCGACATCGTCGCCGGCTGCTCGCTGACGCCGGCACCCCGCGTCGACTACGCGGAGATTCGGCGTTCCAGGGATCTCGCCCGCGACCCCGTGGCGGCGATCGCCACCGACCAGGGCGACGCGGCCGGCCACCCCGTACGCCGGGGCGGGGACGTGTTGCCGGACGGCCGGACGCGGCGGGTGGTGGTGGTCGCCGACCAGCGAGTGGTCGTCATCGCGGTCGCCGACGACCCGGCCGACGCCGACGCGATCGCCCGCTCACTCCGGGTCGACTGACCTGCCCAGGGCGCCGTTGTCACGGTGCGTCGCAACGGCCTCATCGGTAGCCGTCCGAGCTGCTCTACGGGGACGGAAGGTTCGGTAGCAGGTCGTCGTCGCGTCCGGTCTGGGGCAGCCCGGCGGCAACGGCGATGACCTCGACCGCCTCGTCAAGTCCGGTGGTCCCGGGTAGGACGAGTTCGTCGGGCCAGCCCAGGACGTCATGGGCGGCGTACCAGCCGCGCATCTGCTCGGCGGTGAACTCACCGGCCTGCGGCCGGGTGAGGTGCCGGCGCAGGGTCTCGGGCAGGGACACGTCGAGGTAGCAGAACAGCGACCGCCCCCGGTGGCCGTCCCGTAGCGCCGTGAGCATGCTCCGGTGCCGGCCGGTGTGCAGGATGCCCTCCAGCACGACGTGGTAGCCGTGGTCCAGCGCGAACCGTACGGTCTGCTCGATCAACGCCGGCGCCGCGCCGCCGGGCTTGTCCCGTTCCCTCAGCACGATGCGGCGCAGGTAGTCCTGCTCGACCAGGGCGCAGCCCCGGCCGTGCCGGCGGCGCAACTCCCGGGCGATGCTGCTCTTGCCCGAGCCGGAGTTGCCCCGGACGCAGACGAGGATCGTTTTCGGGCTGCCAGTGGCTTCAGCGCGCACAGGGCCTCCTCGGCTTCAGTCGTTGCGCACGGTGAGGTCGAGGGCGGCGACGGTCAGCCGGGTGAGGTCAGGAAGCTGGTCCTCGCCGACGGTGACGCCGCGCAGGTTGTCCAGCGGCGTCTTGAGGTCGTGGAGGCGGCTGCCCCGAAGGTCGGTCCCGTCGAGCTGACAGGAGTCCAGTTCCAGACCGGCGAGGTCACATGACCGCAGTGCGATGTGGGGTAGCCGGCAGGAAGACCACGCGCCGTTCGTGAGAGTGCACTCGGAGAAGGCGACCGAGCCGGCGGCGGCGACGCGGTGGAAGGTGGCGTAGTCGAAGCGGCAGCCGTCGAACAGGACGTCCTTGAGGCGTACGTCGGTGAGTCTGGTGCCGGTGAACCGGGAGCCGGTGATCGCGCACCGTTCGATGGTGATGCCGGTCAGGACCGATCCGGAGAGGTCGGTGCGGGTGATCTCGCAGCCGTACAGGCCGCCCGCCTCCCAGGCGCTCCCGCTCAGGTCCGAACCGGTGATCATGCTGCTGCGGATGCTGACGTCCTCGATGTGCGCCCCAGGCCACACGGCGCCTTCGACGAGGGCCTCGCTGAGGCCGTCGGCCAGGACCCTGGTGGTGTCGAGGTCGCCCCGTTCGAGGTCCGGGAGTAGGACCTTCACGTTGCCGATCGTGGTAGTGCGCATGTGTCCTCAACCGATGTCGGCGCGGGGGTGGGCACAGGATCTCACCCGACCGTCTGCGGTGGCACATCGATGACGCCAATCCGGCTCATGACGGTTACTCCTCATGGTGAGGAGTCTCGGCGGTAAGTCGGTAGGAGCGGGTGTGCCGGGCGGGCCAACCGAGGAACCGGTCGTACATGTCCCCAGCGGAGCCGGTCACGCTCGGGTTGAGCCGGTGCAGATCGTCGATCGCCTTGTGCAGGCAACCGGCCAGGTATAGGAAGAGGCTCACCGATGCGTTCTGGTACTCGGCCAGGAGCACGATCTTCGCCGCGCCGCAGGGCCACGGTTGGCCGCACCGTCGGCACAGCCACAGCGGCCGCATCGGCACGTGCGGCCGGCAGTGCTCGTCGGTGGTCGTCATCCCGACCACCCCGGCAGCGCCAGCGGATGCAACCGTAGATGCACCAGGGGCACAGGCGGACCGATCTCCGCGTAGAAGCCCCGGTCGCTGCTCATCGAGCCTCACGCTTCCGCGTCTGCCGCTCGAACACGATCTGCCAGACGTACGTCAACAGCGGCGGATCAACCGACGCCGGTCGCACCGCTTGAGCCGCTGCCGGGCGGCCTCTTGGCGGGTCGCCCATCGTCGCGTTGCGCGAGAGGTAAACGGTCATGGCCGGTCTCCGCTCGGGTCCGCCGCCTGAGTGCGGTGGGGAGCAAACCGCCGGTCACCCGCCCACACAGCCTCGCTGGCGGTACGCGAACGGGGAGTCACCCGTACGGTCGACGGAATGCCCGGCGCGAGCACTTGCCGGTGCGTCGGGTCGCATTCCGACCTGTCGCCGATCGACACGTCCATCTGGTTCTCCCTGGCGTGACATTGCCGCTGACCCGCCGGCGCCATGGGATCAGGATGGTCCTGGATCGTTCCGCCGACGTGTTCCTGACGTCCACGATCGCGGGCGGCACGGGCCCGAGACAGACCCAGCGTGGTGGGCCACGGTGGGCATCACTCTGGTCGGCCCCGACCGATGCGAGGAGGACAGGCGGTACTACCCCGTCTCTACGAGACTCATCTCAGAGGATGTGCCAGCGGCGGAGTTCCGGCCCGCCGTGGACAAGTCCTGCAATCCGGTGGTGCACCTCGTCGGCGGCGTCGGTTCCGGGCCGGGACTTGCGGGCGTTGGTGGCGATCATCTGCAATTCGCGAAGCTGGCACAGCTCCTCGAACCCCGGCCAGCAGGTGGCATCCCAGCCGTAGGCAGCGGTGAAGCCGGCGAACGCCTCGGGACCGGGCGGATCGAACCGGCGGCAGTGGACAGCGACCGTGGCGATGTCCCACTCGCGGGGCCCAAGGGCGGCGCCGTCCCAGTCGGCGAGTACGGGCGTGCCGTCGAAACGCCGGAGCGCGTTGCGGATCTGCGGATCTGACTGGATCAGGCTCGTGCCACGGGGAAACCGCATCGCCTCCCAGCCGGCGGCCAGCGTCTCGAGCCGGCCCAGCAGCAGATCCTGTTCCTTGCCGTTCAGGATCTCCGAACGGGTCACGGATAGCTCGATGCCATGGATCGGCCGCAGCACGGGCAATGGCAGCTGCGGAACAGGCAGGGAATGCAGATCCCGGAGAAGGCTTCCGAGTTCGGAGACGGTGATGGGATGGTCGTGTGCGGGGTCCAGACGCTGCCAGACAGTGACGGCGTGCCCGCCCACCTCCAACGGCTGGGACAGGCCCGGGTGAAGGCCGACCGTGGGGAACTCTCGGTCCACCAGCCAGTCGACCACGGCCACCATCGCGCGCACCCGGTTCAGGTCCTGGTCGCCAGGGGCGATCTTGATGACGACGTCCCCGACGGCGTAGACGGCGTTGGTGTGGTGCCGCAGCAGAGCCGCGTCCGAGTCGGGGTAGCCGAGGAGACGACATACCTCGGCGAGCACCGGCCGAGTGCGCGCCTCGACGAACATGGGGCTCCTAGGGACCGAGTGCGGCTGTGGTCCCAAGCCTACGGGCGCGCTCGCGGCAGGCCCGTAGGTAGTCCGTCAAGGTGGCGACCTCACCCCGCTGGCTCTCTCCAGGAATCGCCGTGGTCACGTCGCTGGCCCGGGTCAGGATGATCTCCGTCCGCTGCGTCTCGGGCAGGTCCGCGACGGCGTCACGCGCGGTTACCAGTGCCTCGGTCACCCGCCGATCCCGCGCGAGGCACATCGACCGGTCCAGGGCAATGAGCGCCGCATCGATCGGCACGGCCGGAGCCGTGCCGTAGAGCCGCAACGCCTCGTCCTGGACCCGGTACGCCTCCACCGTGTCACCGAGCCAGGTGTACGCACCGGAGAGGTAGAACAGCAGCCGCTTCGCCGGAAACCTGAACGCCACGTCGGTGTCCTCGTCGCCAGCCTGATCGAACAGCCGGCGTGCCTGATCGACGGCCGACCGCGCCTGCTCGGTGGCACCGATTCTGGCCAGGGCACGCGCCCTGCCCGCAGCCGCCAGGGCACCCGACGACGATGCGGCCGGGGTGACCGCCAGAGCCGCATCAGCCAGAGCGACGGTCTGGGCGGGATCCCCGAAGTAGTACGGCAGCATCGCCGCCTGGGCGCGCACGAGCACCCTGAACCGAGCCTCCCCGCCGTCGTCCGCCGCGTGGATCGCTGTGCCGTACCACCGTCGAGCCTCGGCAACATCCCCAAGCCTCATCAACGCGTCAGCGCACATCGTCGCCAGCAGCGCCGCCACCCCGGACAGCCGGGCCTGGACCGCCGCCGGCTGGCGCCGAAGCGACAGCATCTGCACCTCTCGGCAGTCGGCGGCCAGCAGCGCCAGCATCGTCTGTGGCGAAGCCGAGGGATAGACCCGCAGATGCTCGCCAGCGCTTTGCTCGATCAGCTCAAGCTGCCGAGGGGCGACACTCGACGCCGCCAGAGCCTCGTCCAGTCCCAGACGGAGTCTGACCAGACCTCCGGCCTCGTTGCTCCCCATACGGGCAGGCGATCGATCCGCTTCACCGGCCACGGTCTCGATGCTGACGTCCCGCGGCATAGTGCTGTCCCCGTCGCGGCCGAGCCCCATGGCCGGACGCGGAATGTGAAGGCCCACGGCGATCCGCTCCAGCACCTCGTACGCCGTGACCTGCCGGACGCCCTTAGCGATCTCAGTAGCGCGGTGGGGCGAGAGGCCAACGAGAGCCGCGATCCTGCCGTAGGACACGCCCCGGGCGTGAAGAAAGCGGAAGACCACAGTGATGTCGCGTCGCTGAAGAAACTCGCTGACCGGTCGGCCGTTCCACAGCCCCGAACTCCACCACTCGGGATCCACCTGCGCGGCCACGATCACCTCCGATCGGACGACGACCACCTGACAGCACAACGCATCCGCGCCATCACATCAAGTCAATGACGGTCGAGTCGACAGCCCAACCAGAGTCGACGCTCGGGGTGACATCCGGAAGACCCACGATGAGCCCTCAGCGTGTCCCCTCCTGGGATCAGCGCAGGCTCCGGAGCCCATGACCTGTCCAGCCCGAGCCTTGGTCGCCGGCCTGGGACGGAAGCGAGTGATGCAGATGAGGGAAGAGCCGTCTATCAATAATCCGTCGCAGCCCAGCAGATGAAGCAGATCTATAGGCTCCCACCAGGCAGAACGCCCGCAGAAGGTGGAGGCCTCGAGTCGAGCTGCCCCGACCCAGTCACACATCCATTGGCATCCATCGTTGCCTGACATAGAGTCACTGGCTAGTCACATTGAGCGCAAACGACCGGGCGGCGACTTGCGGATGATGACCAACACCCACAGAGCCAACTGCGCAAACGCCCAGAGGCCGGGCTGCACATGCTCTGGCTGCGGGGGCTCACAACACGGCTGGCAAGGATGGATATCTCTGGCCGCCGACCGGCCAGAGAAGCGCGACGACCGGCGGCGTGAACTCAAGGAGAAGGTGGAGGAAGACAGACGATCCGGACGCCAGAAGTTCAACGCCCACAACCGGGAAATCTACTTTGACCTCGCACGCCTGGACATCACCGACTACCTGTGGGCCGCCGACGGCCGAACCAGAATCAACGGCCGACTGCCACGCGATGTTGAGCCAACATCGATGTCATCAGACCTTGGCCGGATGGACACCCTTGCCCACCAGGTCATGGAGAACCCGTGGGACGAGATCTCAGCCGGCATAGACAGCCTCGTCCGGAACAAGGCTGACGCCAGGGAGGTCAAGAAGCGCCTGGCTGATCACACGTGGTGCGGCCTGCTGGTGGCCCTGATCCAGTTGATCGAAAAGATCAACAAGACAGTCGAACTGCTGACGTATACCGCCAAGCAGTTCATCACCGGCGCGTTGTCGCGGCGGTTCGATTCGGGGCTGCCCCGGCTGGTGACCGACGCCGTCATCCGCCTTGTCGTGGACAAGGTGTGGTCAGCCCTGGCGAGGCTGCTGGAGGCTCACTTTCCCCTCCTCGGAACAGACACCCTGCGCGTCCTGAGGATGCTGGCCATCTTCACCTGCCCCTCGGTCGAACACCACCCAGAGGTCTACAAGCACGCCGTCCGGCCGCTCATGGGCGACGGGCACGAAATCATCACGGACGAGATCAAGACGCACGTGGTCACCCTCTTCAGCGCGTGGTGGCGGCGGCGCGCCCCGGAAGCTCTGGCCTGACGCGCCCCGGACACGCCCGGCCCCATCAAGCCCGAAAAGAACCAGCGGTGCGCGCCGGACGTACACGAGACCCGCGTTCAGTCCGGGCAACACCGGCCCGGTCCAACGGCTCCCGAGCACCCACCGAGCCACCACCCACTCTCGGCGTACGCGAAAAAGGCCCCGACCCGGTGTGAACCACCAGGTCAGGGCCTTGATCGTTGGTGCGCCGCCAGGGACTCGAACCCCGAACCCGCGGATTAAGAGTCCGCTGCTCTGCCAGTTGAGCTAGCGGCGCTCACCGACAACGGGACGAGACGTTAGCACGCCCCCGCGCCGCCCCCGAACGGCAGGGGTGGCCTCACCGCAGCGCCAGCGTGACCTGCCCCGTCGCGGCCCCGGACGGGTCGACCAGCAGCGTGTACGTGCCGGCGGACGGCAGCACTGTCGACGCGATGTCGCCGGCCCCGTTGATCACGCAGCCGGTGGCGAGCGTGCCGCCGTCCGGGGCGCGCAGCACCAGCACGCCGCACTGGTCGGGCAGGGTGGCAGCGGTGGCGGTCACCGTCACCGAGGCGCCGGCCGGGGCGGTGAACCGGTAGCCGGTGACCGCGCCGGGCCGGTCCACGACGGCGACCACCGGCGGTCCGCCGAGCGCGGTCGTCGCGTTCCGGTCGCGGCCGGTGACCAGGCGCAGGGTGGCGGTGCCGGTGCCGCGTTCCACCGGGTCGACGACCACGGTGTACGTGCCGTCGGCGGGCAGGACGGTGCCGTCGACCTCGCCGACACCGTTGATCACGCAGCCGCTGCGCAGCAGTTGCCCGTCGGCGTCGCGCAGTTCCAGCGGCGAGCACTGGTCGGTCAGCGTGCTCTCGGGCACCTCGACGTAGACCCGCTCCCCCTTGCCGCCGGTGAACCGGTAGCGGGCCCGGGCGCCGGGCTGCGCGATCGAGGCGGTCACCGCCGGGCCGTTGGGTTGCAGCGTGCCGCCGATGTCCTTCGCGGCGTAGACCCGTACGGCGGCGCGGCCGGTGTCGCCGGGGGCGGCGGCGACGCGCAGTGCGTACGTGCCGGCGGTGGTGAGGTCGACGCGGTCGACGTACCCGACGCCTCTGATGACGCAGCCGCTCGCGATCTCCCGCCCGTCCGGGTCGACGAGCAGGTACGGCGAGCAGCGGTCGGCCATGCCGGGCGCGGTGACGTCGACGAAGACGGCGTCGCCGGCGCGGCCGGGGAACGTCAGCGGCTCGCCGCCGGGGGTCAGGCTGGCGGTGGCGACGGGCACGGCGGCGATGGGCGTGCCGGCCGGCGGGACGACCCGCTCGGTGGTGGCGCCGGCCACGGCGAACTCGGGTCGCCCGCTGACGGCGACGTCGAAGACGCACTCGGCGAGCTGCGCCGGTGAGGTGATGCCGGCCCAGCGGCAGACCTGCTCGGCGGACGCGCGGCGGGCCGGGTCGAGGTCGCCGACGGTCACCTCCCGCTCGGGGAAGGCCCGGTCGGTGAAGGTGGCGGTGTTCTCGCCGTCGGCGTAGGGGAACAGCGAGCGGTCGGCGGTGATCCGCCAGCTGTCCGCGTACACGGGGTAGAGCTTCCCGAACGGCACCGGCTGGGTCAGCGGGGCACCGGAGGCGGGCGCGATGTCGTCGGCGGGGTCGCCGTCGAAGTCACCGAGCAGGCCGCGCACCTTCCCGGCCCGGCCGTCGGCGAGCCGGACCAGCACCCGGTAGCCGTAGCTGCCGATCTGGTCCACCGCGGCGGCGGATCCGTCCGGCCACGCCAGGTCGTACCCGTCGGTGGGGCCGGTGTCGGACGGGCGGCGGGTGAGGCTGCCGCCGCCGGGCAGGTCGGTGCGTTCCGGCGGCGTGGCCGACGGCGCGCCGTCGACGTGCACGCGGGTGCCGCCGTCGGTGAGGGTGAGCGCGACCCGGTGGTCGCCGAGCCGGAACGCGACCGCGGAGTTGACCGAGGCGGTCCGCGTGCCGGCCATCGGCGCCTGCCGGACCTGCACCTCCAGCGGGTCGCCGGCGGTCGAGGCGACGAGGGTGAACTCGCCGACGGCCTGGAAGTCGTAGGCGACCCGGTCGAAGGTGACCAGGTGCGGGTCGCCGTTGCTGCCGCCGCAGTCCGCCCCGTCCTCGCAGAGCTTGACCGGCCCCTTCGGCGGGGGTGTCTTCCTCGCCGGCTTCTTGCACTCGTCGAGGCTCTTCGGCAGTGGCTTCCCGTCGTACTCCTGGCGCGGCGGCAGGCCCTTCGCCGCCCGGTAGCGGTTCTCCGCGAGCGTGGCCTTCACCTCGGCGGTGCGGATCTTGGTGCTCCCGCAGTCGCCCTGCGGGACCGCGCCCCGGGAGATGTCGTCGGCGTGGTTCAGCTCGTGGTAGAGCGCGGCGCAGGGGTCCCGGGCCACGCCGTCGCCGTACGGGTCGGTGGAGGTCGGGTTCCAGGTGACCGTGGACGACCCCTTGCCGTCGCTGCTCTCCGGCGTCTCGAACGCGCCGGAGCCGCCCGGCGTGGGGATGATCCGCACCCGGGGGCTCTTCTTGTCCGTGAGCCGGGGCAGCAGGCCGGACGGATCGCCGCCGGGCTGCGCGAACCCGGCCAGGCAGCCGTCGACGAGGGCCTGGAAGTCGACGCCGGGGATCGGCACGCCGGCGGTCGGGTCGACCGAGTAGTCGGCCCGCGCCGGGCGGGACCCGCCGACCAGCGCGCCGACCGCCACGAGCAGCAGGACCGCCGCGGCGGCGGTCGGCCGGCGGCGGCGCAGGAGCAGGACGACCAGCGCGGCGAGGAGCAGCGCCAGCAGCAGCGCGCCGAGGACCGGCCAGAGCCAGCGCCGGCCGGGGCCGGGCCCGTCGCCGACGGTGAAGGTCGCGGTCCGCAGCGCCGTCGCGCCCGGGCAGAGGTTCGTCGCGCCGGTGATCGGGACCGTCACGTAGCCGGCCGTGACCTCGTACCGGCCGGGGGCGCCGACCGGCCAGAGCGTGTCCAGGCCGCCGCCGTCCGGGGTGGCCGCCACCGAGCGGAGCACGACGTCGCCGCCGGGCAGGCGGACGCCGGTGAGGGTGACGGTGCCGGTCGCGCCGGGCTCCACCGTGGTCAGGCCGGCGGTCGCGGCGGCCCCGATGCCGTCGTCGTGGAAGCTGCGGGCCAGCGCCGGCGTGACGTCGCGCCCGTCACGGCGTACCCCGGTCACCTGGACCGTGCCGACGGCGCGGGTGGGCAGCGCGCAGGCCGCACCGGTGGCGTTGGTGACGCTGAGGTCCAGGCGGACCTGGTCGCCGGCGCGGTAGTCCGCCGCGCCCGGCCGCAGGGCCAGGCCGAGGCCGCCGTCGGCGGGCGCCGCGGCGGCGCCCACGGCCCCGGCCACCAGGGCGGTCACCAGTACGGGGAGCGCTGTCGCGAGTCGCGCCGTCCACCTCATGGTGGGGACTGTAGGGGCGGAGCGGGCCGATTCCCGTGCTGTGTCGGGGACCGGTCGCTCCTGGTCGTCCCGGGAGACGAAGAAGTCCCGACCTGATGATCAGATCGGGACCTGCTCGTTGGTGCGCCGCCAGGGACTCGAACCCCGAACCCGCGGATTAAGAGTCCGCTGCTCTGCCAGTTGAGCTAGCGGCGCTCGCTGACAACGGGAAGAACCTTAGCATGCCCGCTGAGGCGGGTCCCAATCCGATACCGGGCTCCACCCTTCGGTCGAGCTTAACCGGCAAAAATGCCCAAAACACCCGCCCGGCACGGTACCGGGGCGGGTCCGATGGCGTCGATGGGGCACGATGTCCGCCAGGCACGCTACGACAGGGGTGGGCATGGGCAGGTTCGCGCGGGCCGGGGCGATGGTGGGCGCCCTGGTCCTCACGGCGTCGCTGGCACTGACCGGGTGCGGCGGCGACGAGGAGAAGCCGGCGTTCGTGCCCGGCCAGCAGCAGGTCGGCGGGGTCTCGTCGAGCGCACCGGATCCCAGCGCCGCGCCGAGCGACGCCGCCGACGCGGCGCCGCCGCTGACCGTGAGCCCCGCCGACGGGGCGACCGGACGACCGGTCAGCAGCGAGATCAGCGCCCGGATCCCGGGCGGGGGCACGGTGTCGAAGGTCGTGCTCACCACCGCCGACGGCGCCACCGTCGCCGGGCGGATGCGACGCGACGGCTCCAGTTGGGTGCCGTCCGCCGCGCTGAAGTACGCCACGAAGTACACCGCCACGGTCACCGGGACCGGCAAGGACGGCGCGCCCCACCAGGGCACCAGCACGTTCACCACGATGGCCAAGCCCAAGTCCATGATCGGCTCCGGCCTCTACCTGTTCAGCGACAAGACCTACGGCGTGGCCATGCCCGTGGTCGCCGAGTTCTCCCCCGGCATCCCGAAGAAGGACCGGGCCGCGGTGCAGAAGCGGATGTTCGTGCAGACCGACCCGCCGCAGCCGGGCGCCTGGCACTGGGTCGACAACGGCACCCAGGCCTACTACCGCGCCCCGGAGTACTGGAAGACCGGCACCACGCTCACCGTCCGGCTGGCGCTGGCCGGGATCCCGCTGAGCAACGGGAAGTACGGCAACCTCGACCGGAGCGCCACCGCCAAGATCGGCCGGGCGTTCGAGATGTCGGTCGACAACGCGACCAAGCGGATGACCGTCTCCGAGAACGGCGCGGTGGTCCGCACGCTGCCGGTGAGCCTGGGCAAGAAGAGCACCCCGTCCTCCAGCGGCACCATGGTGGTGATGGAGAAGAAGGAGTCGACCGTCTTCGACACCCGGGACGAGCCGGATCCGGACAACCAGTACGTGACGAAGATCGACTTTGCCCAGCGGCTCACCTGGGGCGGCGAGTACATCCACGCGGCCCCGTGGTCGGAGGGGGTGCAGGGCCGCCGGAACGTGTCGCACGGCTGTGTCAACGTGTCGATGGCGGACGGTCGGTGGCTGTTCGGCAAGACGCTGATCGGTGATCCGATCACGGTGAAGGGCACCGAACGGCAGCTGGCCCCGGGCAACGGGTGGACGGCGTGGAGCATGAGCTGGTCGCGGTTCGTCGAGGGCAGCGCCCTGCCGGTGCCGAAGGGCGGGCAGCCGGCGCCGTTCTGACCGGCGTAACGTGGTCGGACGCATCGTCGCGCGCGGCCTGCCGGACACGCCTCCCCGCGGTCAGCGCCGGGTGACAACAGAATCGTTACACCGTCGCCAGGGTGTTCCGCTTCACTCCCGGCAACGGGTCACCGTTCCGGTGCGTCTGACCAGAGACGATGGGGACCGGGCATCACACTTGTGAGGGAAACATGCGAGCTGGCCAGGACGAACTGATCCGGGGCGGAACCGCCCGGCGCGGCGGGCGCCGCGCGCTCGCGGCCGTGGTGCTCGCCGCCGCCATGGCCCTGACCTCCGCCTGCACCGGTGGCGGCGACGACGGGTCGTCGAGCTGGCAGGGCGGCGGCGACGGCGGCGAGAAGGCCCCGAAGGCGGCGGCCACCATCAGCGAGCCGGCCGCCGACGCCAAGGACGTCCCCGCCTCCACCGCCGTCACCTTCACCACCACCGAGGCTCAGGAGACCAGCGTCGAGGTGAAGGACTCGACCGGCAAGGCCGTCGAGGGCGAGATGGCGGCGGACGGGAAGAGCTGGCTGCCCGCCGGCGCCCTGGACTACGGGCAGACCTACACCGCGACCGTGACCGCGATCGGCGACGACGGCAAGGCGGCCACCGCCACCAGCACGTTCACCACCATGGCCAAGCCGTCCAAGCAGATCCGGGTCAGCAGCTTCCTCGGTGACAACCAGGTCGTCGGCGTGGGCATGCCACTGATCGTGAAGTTCGGCCGAGCGATTCCGGAGGACTACCGGGACGACATGCAGCGCCGGATGACGGTCACCGCGAAGCCGGCCCAGGAGGGCGTCTGGCACTGGGTGAGCCCCACCGAGGTGCGCTACCGACCCAAGACGTTCTGGAAGGCCAACAGCACGGTCTCCTACAAGGTGCAGGCGGGCGGGCTGCCGCTCGGCGACGGCTGGTACGGCCGCTCCGACCTCAGCGTCGACGTCAAGATCGGCCCGGCGTTCGTGATGACCGTGGACAACAAGACCAAGCGGATGACCGTCACCAAGGACGGCAAGGCGGTCAAGACGATCCTGGTCAGCCTGGGCAAGAAGAGCACCCCGTCGTCCAGCGGCACGATGGTGGTGATCGAGAAGCTCCGCCACACCGTCTTCGACACGATGGAGGAGCTGGGCCCGGAGGAGGGCTACCGCACCGAGATCGACTACGCCCAGCGGCTCACCTGGGGCGGCGAGTTCATCCACGCCGCCCCCTGGTCCGAGGGCGTGCAGGGTCGCACGAACGTGTCGCACGGCTGCGTCAACGTCTCGATGAAGGACGGCAACTGGCTGTTCGCCAACACCCGCATCGGCGACCCGATCACGGTCAAGGGCACCGAGCGCAAGCTCCAGAACGGCAACGGCTGGACCGACTGGAACATGAGCTGGGACGAGTACGTCAAGGGCAGCGCCCTGCCGTACGAGCCGCCGGCGGAGCCGGGCGACGACACCAGCCCGTCCGCCGAGACGCCGAGCCCGCAGCCGACCGCCTGACCGACACCACCGAGCGGCCCGTCCCCGACCCGGGGCCGGGCCGCTCGTCGTTTCCGGGAGTGGCCGCGCCCATCCCGGAAACGACGAAGCCCCCTCCCGGAGGAGGGGGCTTCGTCACTGGGGTGACTGATGGGAATTGAACCCGCCCGGACGCCCAGGTCAGAGGGGGTCATAGGGGAACGACGTGCGGTGGAGACCCACCGAAAACCATGGCGACCCACCGACACCCGCGTGGATTCCCCTACCTCTCCCCTACTCGACCTCCGAAAGCTCCGCCTCGACCTCGGCGGTGACCAGTGCGGGGTCGACGTGCTCCAGCGCCGCCGACACCGCGGTGAGGATCCCCGCGTCGACCTGCGGCAGAAGGTGCCCATAGAGGCCGTCCGTAACTGCGATCGACCCATGCCCAAGCCGACGGCTGATGGCCGACAGTGGCACGTTCGCCGAGATCAGCCACGCAGCCTGTGTATGCCGAAGGTCGTGGATCCGCAGACCAGACAGCCCGGCCGTCGCCGTCCACTCCAACCACCCGCGCCGGAAGTTCCGGGCCCGAACCGGGTGCCCGCCCGGCGTCGTGAACACCAGCTCGTCCCGACCCTTCCCGACGACCAGCGGCGCCAGCGCGGCGGCCACCTTCGGCGTGAACGTGACCGTGCGGCGGCCCCGCGCCGTCTTCGGCGTACCGAAGATCAGCGACCCGTCCGCCATCTCGTGCATCGCCCGTACCACCGTCAGTCGACCACCGAGCACGTCGAGCTGCGACATCGCCAACCCGACCGCCTCACCCCACCGCAGCCCGGTCGACACCAGCAGCAGCACCAGCGGCTGCCAGTGCTCCGGCACCGCCGCGTGCAGCCGACCGGCTTCCGGCTCGGTGAGGAACCGCATCTCCTTCGGCGTCAGCCCCGGCAGGTTTGTGTCCGCGCACGGGTTCGTGCGGATCTTCCGCGCCCGCACCGCCGCGCCCATCAGGGTGTGCAGCAGCCCGTGGCAGGACCGGACCGTCTTCGCCGACAACGGCCGGCGCACCCACTTCCCAGGCCGCTCGAGGTCCGGCTGCCCGGCGAGCAGCTTGCCGATCCACGCCTGAATCGCGACATTGTCCACCTCGCTCAAGGCCAGGTGGCCGAGCAAGGGAAGGACGTGCATCCGCAGTCGCGAACCTTCCGACTGGCGCGACGTCGGCTTGAGCCCGGTCTCGTGACCGGGCCACCACTGAGCGACCCACGCGGCGACGGTGAGCTGGCCGGCGCGCGGGTCGATGAAGTCACCCCGCAGCTGGTCGGCCTTGAGCGTGATGAGCCGCTTGTTCGCTGAGGTCTTGTTCGGCCAGCCCGACTCGAGGGTGACCTTCTTGCCATCGACGAGGTCCCGGATACGCCAGGTGGGGCCGTTCTTCTCGATCCACACAGTCAGCTTTGACGGAACAGGTCGATCATCCGGCGGGTGTCCTCGATCGCTGCCGCCTTCTCGCGCTCGCGGCGCTCGAGGATGAGGGTGATGATGCGCTCTCGCATCTCGGGGGTGAGCTTCGGGTCGGTGCGGACCAGCTCGATTTCTTCGTCGTCGGGCTGCGTGGCGACTGCCGCCGGCTTGACGGGGGTTGGCTCGCCGCCGCGGAGGATCGCGACGACGCTGCCTGGCTCCCAGCGGAGGGCGCGTTCGATGCCGGCGTACTTGAACTCTGATGTCTTCCGGCTGGCGTCCTCGATGTACGACCAGGTGTTGCGGTCCATCTCGGCAGCTTGAGCTGCGGCCCGGACGCTCAGACCCAGCTCCACCCGCCGCGCGCGCACTCTCCGCGCAAGCAGATCCCGCTCTCCGCGCTCATCCATGAGCGGCATTGTGCCACCGGAAGGTTGCCGAAGTCGGCCGAAGGTAGCTCCGAATGCCACCCGTACGGCTACTGTAGGCCATTGTCCGCCGAACCTCTTGCTTACTTTGGCTGACTATGGCTACTGTTGGCCCATGGAAGCCCACCGGCACACGGAAAGGCACACAGCAGCCATGGCTCAGCGACACCTCAACCGGAAGGAACTCGCCGAGTACCTCGGCGTCTCCGAGCGGTTCGTCGAGGAGCGGGTGCAGAGCCGCGAGTGGCCGTTCACCCGCCACGGCGAGCGCCTCGTCCGCTTCTCCCCCGCCGACATCCGCCAGATCGAAGAGAGCGGACGGCAGCCCGCCCTCAACGGCCCGCTCGCCTCCCGGAGCGCGGCGTGACCGAGGTCCACCCGCTGCGGCTGCGGGCGTTCATCGCGCAGGTCGACACCACCGGCGGCATCGACGCCTGCTGGATCTGGCGTGGACCCACGGACACGGGCGGCTACGGCGCCTTCGCCGGCACCGGAGCCCACCGGTACGCCTACGAGCTGATGAACCGGCCCATCCCCGACGGGATGGTCATCGACCACCGCTGCCACAACGGCGACACGACGTGCCCCGGAGGTACGACCTGTCGCCACCGGCGCTGCGTGAACCCCGCTCACCTGGACGTCATCACTCGCGGCGAGAACGTGCTGCGCAGCCAGCACACGATGCCGCACCAGAACGCAGCGAAGACCCACTGCCCGAACGGCCACGAGTACACGGCCGACAACACCTACTCGCGACCGCGGGCGGGTGGCATCGCTCGGCGGGAGTGCCGGGAGTGCCGCCGCATCCGCAGCAGGGCCGGCTGGCGCACGAGCGCCGCCTGATCCACCCCGGTGCCCGCCCGGGCCCCGGACAGCAAGCAGCCCCGCACACCCAACCAAGAGCCGCGGGGCCGCCGTACCGAAAGGCAGGTTACCGGATGACCGGGACCACCAGCACCAAGACCGAACACCCCGCCGACGGGTCGCCCCGCTGGACCGTCGTCGGCGACGCCGGCCGGGTCGTCTACGACACCCTCGGCAACCACCTCGCCCTCATCCCCGCCGGCGGCGACATCGACTCGGTGATGGGCAAGACCCTCGCCCGGGTCCGCGAGTACGCGCAGCTCGGCGAGGACGACGTCGTCTTCCAGATCCTCGGCGACCTGTACCGCACCGAGCTGGAGTTCCAGGCGATCGTCGAGACGTCGTACACGGACCGGCGATGCCGCCGCTGCGGCGCCACGCAGGACCTGAAGGCGCTGTACTCCGGGCTCGGCTACTCCCGCCGGGAGTGGGAGTGCTTCGACGGCTGCAAGGGCGGCCTGAAGTGACCGCCGCGCCCACCATCCCGAGCTACCCGCACTTCGCCCCCGGCGAGCACCGGCAGGCCATCGCCGCCATCAACCGCTGGCTGCGCACCAACGGCTGGACCCGCCTCGGCTCCTACGGCTACCGGTACAACGCCCCGAACATGGTCGACGCGACCGTGTGCATCGGCTGGTCGGACGCCTGCGAGCTGATCGGCGTCAGCCGGCGCGACAGCGCGGGCGGCGAGTGGCAGTTGACGCCGTTCCACCACCGGGTGACGCACCCCGCCGAGGCCGTGCGGTGCCTCATCGCGGTCGGTGTGCTCCCCGTCGGCTTCGAGCAGGTGACCCCGTGACCGCCCCGACGCTGCGGCCGGTGCACGTCACCGACGCCTGCCGCGCCAAGTGCGCCCAGATCCCCGCGATGACCGTCGCCGACGCCTGCCGCCGCTACGCCGCCCGCCTCGTGCGGATGACCGACGAGCAGCTCGCGGTGGAGGCCGCCCGGATCGAGGCGCTGCCGGGCCACGACTTCCGGCACCTGGTCGACGAGGAGTTCGAGATCCGCCGGGCGATGGGCTCCGTCCTCCGCCCCACCACCCCCGGGAGCACCCGATGAGCACCGAGCAGCCGCCCGTCCGCATCCGCCTCTACGTCAGCACCAACTGGGTCGGCGCCGACGACGAGGAGTACATCGAGATCCCCCGCGACGAGTGGGACGACATGACGCCCGCTGAGCGTCGCGCGTACCTCGACGAGGAGGCCAACACGTTCATGGCCAACTGCGTCGAGTACGGCTGGATCATCCCGGACGACAACGACCGGGCTGCCACCGAGGACGGCACCCGATGACCGTCGACCTCGCCGACGTCCTCGCCCACACCGGCTGGACCCGGCCCGTCCCCACCACCTGGCCGGCGACCGCCGAAGGCCCCAACGACCCGCCCGTCGTCACCGGCCCCTGGTTCCCCCGCCACAACGACGACTTCCCCACCCGCGCCGACCCGGCCCTCAACGGCCACGACCCGGGCGCCATCCCGGTCACCGCCGCGGACGCCGGACTCGCCGACGACCCCATCGCCGTCGTGCTGGAACTGCGGGCCCGCCTCGAAGCGGCCATCGACCAGCTCACCCCGCAGCAGCGCAGCGAACTCGCCCAGTACCGACTCCCGGAGGTGGCGTGATGACCGCCCCGATCAGCGTCTACATCACCCCGACCGGGCAGCCCGCCGGCATCCCCCCGTGCTGCCCCAACACCCCCACCGGCTGCCCCGACGACGACACCGCGTGCGGCACCTGCCTGCACGGCTGCCCCGCCCCCGCCGGTGAGCCCTGCTGCCTCGACGGGAGTGACCCCCGATGACCGGCCTTCTCATCGCGCTCGCAGCCGCCGTCTGGTCCGCGCTGTGCCTCACCGCCGGCGCCTGGTGGGCCCACCGCCGCACCACCCAGCAGCTCGCCGGCCTCCTCGACCGCATGGGCGCCGCGAACCACGCGATCGGCGACCTGGAGCACCACCGGTCCGTGATCGCCGACTACGTCCTGACCTTCCACGAGCTGATCCACCGGCCGCGTCTGCGGGGTGCCCGGTGACCGTCGTCCTCTTCCTCGCCGCCCTCGCCTTCGCCTGGCTGACCCTCTTCTCCGGGAGCAACTGACCATGACCATCGACGCCTACACCGACACGAAGACCATCGTTGAGCGGACCGCCCAGGCCGTCGCGCTCCGCCACATCCGCAAGCTCACCTCATTCGACGGCGTCGACATCGGAGACGAGCTGTACGACCAGGCCGAGACCGCCTTCCGGACCGACATCAGCAAGGCGCTCGAAGCGAGCGACCGAACGCCGGAGGTGCAGGACGTCCGCGAGCGGCTGGAGCGGATCGTCAAGGACTTCGAGGCGGGCCTCGCCGAGTTGGAGCGGCTGCGCGCCGCCAACGCCGAGCTGACCGCCGACGCCGCCCGCGCCGACCGCCTCGACCAGGAACTCTCCACCCTCCGCGACGACAACGCCGACCTCCACCGCCGGCTCCGCGCCGCCAACGCCGAGATCGCCAGCCACGGCAAGGCCGTCACCCACTGGGCCGCCGAGGTCGAGCGGCTGAAGGCCGAGCTGGCCACCGAGCGCGCCAAGACGATGCGCGTCGCCATGGTCAAGTGCTGGACCAACGAGGACGGCAAGCGGTTCGTGTTCGTCGCGGACCTCCAGGAGGCCATGGGCCTGCCGACCGAGGCGGAGGTGGCCTGATGCCCACCGACATCCTCGCCGCCACCATCCTCCCCACCGCCATCTGCCTCAGCCTCGCCTGGGCGCTGCGCGGACAGGGCGGATCCCGGACCGCCGGCATGACCCGCCCCGACGCCCCCTACATGAACCCGCTCACCGCCCGGGAGCGGGCCGCGATCCGGAAGTACGCCCTGCTCGACCTGAAGGGCCGCACCCCGTACGTGAACACCGTCAACAGCGAGGTGACGTCGTGACCACGTCCACCCTCGCCCGACCCGGACGACGCCCCGGCGCCCTCATGCCCGTCAACCTCGACCCCCGCCCCTGCGTCGTCAACCCACCCCAGTGGTGGGACGTCGGCAACGACGGCAACGCCGCCGCCATGTGGCTGTGCCGCAAGCGCTGCCCCATGAGCAGCTCCTGCACCCCCGAGTCCGGCGTCATCCGACAGGGCATCGCCTGGGGCGGCGGCCAGTACGCCAAGACCCCCACCGAGCTGAAGGTCTGCCCCGACTGCAAGCACCCCAAGGTGCGGCACAGCAACCGCGGCGCCACCACCTGCAAGTGCGACGACAGCGGACGCACCCGCGAAGAGGTCATCCGGGCGTGGATGGGCGCCGGCGGGGACACCCGACCGATCGCGCAGATCGCTCCCGAGATCGGCATGAGCTACCACGCCCTGCGCGACGCGCTGCGCCGCGCCCGCAAGGCGGGGGACCGCCGTGTCCCCCTGCTCAAGCAGGAGGCGGCGGCATGACCCCCCAGGAGCTGGTCCTCGCCGCCCAAGCCGGCAACCACGACGCCTTCGTCGAGCTGTGGCGGCTCTACCGCGACGACGTCATGCGCTGCGTCTACCGGCGCACCACTGACCGGTGGCTCACCGAGGACATCACCAGCGAAGTGTTCCTTCGGGCCTGGCGGCGCCTGCCCGACTTCACCTGGCGGGACAAGGGCTTCGGCGGCTGGCTCATCACCATCGCCGGGAACCTCGTGGCCGACCACTACAAGTCGGCACACCGCCGCCACTCGGCGTACTTCCCGATCGACAACGACGACGACTGGCCGGTGCCGTCCACCGACCGGTGGGACGACCCGCACGAGGCCTTTCAGCACGCCAGACTCGCCGCAGCCCTCGACCGGGCCCTCGCGAAGCTGACGCCTGAGCAGCGAACGGTCGTGGCGCTGCGCTTCGGCGCCGGGCTGCCCCACGTGGAGGCCGGTGCCCTGATGGGTCGCAACGCCGACTCCGCCAAGCAGCTCCAGTACCGGGCCGTGCGGGCGCTGAAAACCGACCCAGACCTCGCGGCGGTGGCGGCATGAACACCTGCGTCACCTGCGACCTGCCCGAAGACCGCTGGCCGGCAAGCGACCCGCTCTACCTCGAGGGCGGCAGCCAGTGCCCCGACTGCACCCGGCACGACCTCAACGACGAAGCCACCCGCAAGCACAGCGAGAAGTGAGAGACACCGTGGACTTCACCTTCGCCCCCGCCACCAAGGCCCAGGCCAAGGCCCGCATCGCCTTCGCCGGCCCCTCCGGCAGCGGCAAGACCTACACCAGCCTCGTCACCGCCGCCTCCCTCGGCGGACGCACCGCCGTCATCGACACCGAACGCGGCAGCGCCGCCAAGTACGCCGACGAGTTCACCTTCGACACCCTCCAGATGCACACCTACGACCCGCGGCAGCTCGTCAAGGCCCTCGCCGCCGCCGGCGCCGCCGGATACGACGTCGTCATCGTCGACAGCCTCTCCCACTTCTGGATGGGCACCGGCGGCATGCTCGAGCAGGTCGACCAGGCCGCCAAGCGCTCCGGCGGCGGCAACACCTTCGCCGGGTGGAAAGAGGCCCGGCCGATGGAGCGGGCCATGGTCGACGCGCTGCTGGCCTACCCCGGCCACGTCATCGTCACCATGCGCACCAAGACCGAGTACGTGGTCGAGGAGAACGACCGCGGCCGGAAGATCCCCCGCAAGATCGGCACCAAGCCGGAGCAGCGCGACGGCATCGAGTACGAGTTCGACATCGTCGGTGACCTCGACCTCGAGAACACGCTGATCGTCGCGAAGTCCCGCTGCAAGCCGCTGGCCAAGGCGGTCATCCGGGAACCCAGCGACGAGTTCGGCAAGCAGGTGCTCGCCTGGCTCACCGACGGCGCCGACCCGGGCATGACCGTCACCGACGTCCGCGCGAAGGCCCTCGACCCGGCCACCACGTTCGACGAGCTGGGCCGGCTCTACCAGGACAACGCCCACCGGCACGGCGCCGCCGTCACCGACGAGAACGGCGAGACCACCACCCTCGGCGCGCTGCTGGCCCGCCTGGGAAACGCCCGGAAGGCCGCCGCCTGATGGAGAGGGGGCTCGAGGGCAACGCTCACCCGCGCTGCGGGGAGCCGCGCGCCAGGGACAGCCAAACGCTCTGCGAGCTGCCGCCCGACCACATGGTGGGCCGCCTTCCCGGTCCGCCTGTTCGGGAGCCCAACCACACCGGCCGGGACCGCGCCGGGCGGTGGCATTCGTGGAGCCCTCGCTGCCCTCGCTGCGCGAAGGCCCTCGAGGTCGAGCCCGCCGACGGGGTCACCAACCGCAGCGACCAGCACTGCCTGCACTGCGGCTACCGCGAAACCGTCCGCCCCACGCGGGCCGAGCGGATCACCAGCGGCGAGGTCCGGGCTCTGGCCCGCGCCGCCCGGCGGCTCCTGCTCTGCCCCTCCTGCAAGAACCGGCGGCACCGCAACTGCCACGCCTCCGGCTGTGAGTGCCCCTGCAAGCCACGAACCCAGAAAGGCCAACTGTGACCGACACCGTCATCACCGTCATCGGCAACATGACCGACGACCCCGAGCTGAAGTTCCTGCCCTCCGGCGTCGCACTCGCCAAGTTCCGGATCGCCTCCACCCCGCGCGTCAAGGACCGCGACACCGGTGAGTGGAAGGACGGCGAGGCCCTGTTCCTGTCCTGCACCGCGTTCCGGCAGATGGCCGAGAACATCGCCGAGTCGTTGCAGCGCGGCGCCCGCGTCGTCGTGCAGGGCCGGCTCAAGCAGCGGTCCTACGAGAAGGACGGCGAGAAGCGCACCGTCTACGAACTCGACGTCGAGGAGATCGGCCCGAGCCTGCGCTACGCCACCGCGAAGGTCCAGAAGATGGGCCGCTCCAGCCAGGGCCAGGCACCCACCCGCGGCGACGACCCGTGGGGATCCGCCGCCCCGGCCGCCCCCAGCAGCAGCTTCGACGACCCGCCGTTCTGATCCGGCCCGCCGGAGTCCCGCACCGGCACCCGTCGGTGCGGGGCCCCGACAGTCCGGCACCACCGCACATCAAGACGACCAGGGGGGACCACATGAGAACCACCTACACGGCAGACGAGGTCCACGCCCTGCTGTACGCCGCCTACATCCGCGGCCGGTACGACGCCGACATCAACGAACTGCGCGGCACCTGGGCCGAGCACGACGAGCCGCGCGCCACCCGCGAGCAGCGGGTCGCTCAGCGGCTTGCCGAGATGGACGACGCCGCCCGTGTCCGTGCCGCTCGAGAGGGTCGTCCGTACCGCCTCTACACCGGCGGCCCCGTCGACTGGGAGACCGGTCGCCCCATCTGCAACCACCTTCGGAGCGCCGCGTGACCACCGAACGCCACCACCTGACGGTCGTCGGGAAGCCCGAGACCGAAACCGCCCGGCGGGCCCGCGAGACCCACGAACGGCACCTCGCCAAGCTCGCCGACAAGGCAGAGAAGGCACGCAAGGCCGAGAACCGCCGCGCCGAAATCAAGGCCCAGGCCGACATCCAGGCCGCCAAGGACATCACCCGGGTCCTGCTCGACACCGACCCCGGATCCATCCGCGCCATCGCCGCCGCCATCGACAACGGCGCCATCCCCGACACCTACGTCCGCGCCGGCGTCGTGGTCGTCGTCGAAACCCCCTCCGGCGCCATCGCCACCGACGACGACCCCACCCAGACCATCACCATCGTCGACCAGTCCCGACTCGCCCGACTCCTCGCCGACCACACCTTCACCTACGAGCTGAAGCGCGAGAAGCTCGCCGACGGCGACAGCGAGATCATCGAAGTGGAAGCCACCCCGAAGGGACACGTCGCCGCTGCGGCACTGTCCTCGGCGTCCTGGCCGAAGCTCGCCCCGCTCAACGGCATCGTCACCACTCCCGTCTTCCGGCCGGGTGACGGCAGCCTCGTGCAGGAGGCCGGCTACGACCGAGCCACCGGCCTGATCTACGCGCCGAAACTGCCCCTGGCCGTAGTCCCCGATCGGCCCAGCCGGGAGGAACTGGCAGAGGCCCGCCGGTTCGTCCTCGACGAGCTGCTCGCCGACTTCCCGTGGGTCGGCCCCTCGAGGGCCAACTACCTCGGGATGCTCGTCGCCCCGCTGCTCCGCCCCTACCTCGGTGGCGTGCCAGTCCCGCTCGCCGCGGTCGACGCCACCTCACCGGCAACCGGCAAGAGCCTGCTCCCGACCATCATGAGCAAGGTCTACTCCGGCTACACCCGCCCCTGGGTCGGCGACGACGTCGAGCTGCGGAAGGTCATCACCTCCATCCTGGTCGACAAGGGCGGCGCCGTCGTCTGCCTCGACAACGTCGGCAAGGGCGAGACCGTCGACCAGCCCACCCTGGCCGCGCTGCTCACCGCCACCGTCTGGTCCGACCGGATCCTCGGCCTGTCCACCAGCGTCCGGGTGCCCAATGACCGGGTCTGGTTCGTCACCGGCAACAGCCTGTCCATCGGCGGCGACATCGCCTCCCGCACTGTCCTTATCCGGCTCGACGCGAAGATGCCCAACCCGGAGATGCGGCCCGCGTCGCAGTTCGTCCTCGGCGACCTCGAGGAGTGGCTGGGTGACCCGGTCAACCGGGCGAAGGTGCTGCACCACCTCCTCGTGCTGGTGCGCGGCTGGATCGTCGCCGGCGCCCAGCGCATCGAGACGCCGATGCGGACCTTCACCCCGTGGGCGTCAGCGACCGCCGGGTTCCTCGCCTGGCTGAACGAGCCCGGGTTCCTCAGCAACCGGGGCAGCCTGCACGAGGTCGACGAGGAGGAGGCCCAGTACGGGGCGTTCTACTCCCGCTGGCACGAGCTGTTCGGCGACGAGCAGCTCACCGCCAAGCAGCTCCACGACTCGACGACGCCCAGCATCGTCGAGGGCAAGGACTGGAAGGGCACGTTCCTGGTCCGCCGCAAGGACGGCCAGGTGCCGTCCGCGGTCGGCCTGGGCAAGATGCTGGCTTCTGAGCGGGGCCGCTACCGGGGCGGGTTCCGCCTCAACGGCTTCTACGACACGGACACGAAGGTCTGGTCGTACTCGGTGACGCCGATGGACGCCGGCGTGCCGGAGGGGGCGCAGTGAGCGCCCGGCAGGAGTTCCGGGGGATGGGGGAGACCTATCCCCCGGGATCTGAGACCTACCCCCCGTGCCAGCCGGGGGATAGAACCGGGCCCGATTCCTACCCCCCGGAAAGGTCAACTTCTGTTATTCCTGCTCAGGGGCATAAATCCATTGAAGTTACGGGTGATCCGGGTGATAGAACGCGGATTTCAACCCTGCGGGACGCGCGCAACGAAAAAACACACCCCTTGAGCGCCGCACATGACCCCATGTGTCCGCATTTGGATGTGGTGAATTTTCACGCGCACCACGAGAAGGGCCGAAACCTACCCCCGGATCACCCGGAACCCCCGGCCGATCGATGCATTTGCCGCCCTGACCAGCGAATCCACGAGGGAAGCGCGCCGAACCTATCCCCCGGCGAGCCCGGACCTATCCCCCGGGAGCCCGAGCCCATCGGTCCCCTCGCCGCCAAATACCTCCACCACCTCGCCGCGCAACAACCCGACCCAGACCTCGCCGCCCGACAACGCGAAGCCCTCAACCGCCTCCGCCGCACCCTCGCCCCGAAGGAGAAGCCATGACCCAGCCGATGCTCACCATCACCGCCTACGGGCTCCCCGCCCCCCAAGGCAGCAAGCGCCACATCGGCCGCGGCGTCATGGTCGAGTCGAGCAAGAACGTCAAGCCCTGGCGCGAAGCCGTCAAGACCGCCGCCCGCGACGTCATCGACGCCATGCCCCCCATGCACTGGGCGCCCCTCGACGAGCCGCTCGCCGTGTCGATGGTGTTCACCTTCGCCCGACCGAAGGGCCACTACCGCACCGGCCGCAACGCACACCTCCTGCGCGACGCGGCGCCGACCCGACCCGCCATCGCACCGGACCTGTCGAAGCTGATCCGCTCCACCGAGGACGCGCTCACCGACGCCGGCATCTGGCGCGACGACTCGCTGGTGGTCCGCTATGTCGACACCGGCAAGGCGTATCCGGCCGGGGACGAGATGGCCCTCACCTCACCGGGCGTCGTCATCCGCGTCTGGCTGCTGGAGCACCTCGTCACCCAGCCGTCCGCCGACCGCTTCGTGACCTCGGCGTGCAGCAGCGACGACTGCCGCTCCTGCGACCTCGGCAACATCCACCACCCCTGTACGCACGGCTGCCACAAGCCGCTCGGCCAACCCGCCGAGGCCGCGTGATGGACGGCCCCTGGATCTGCCCCGACTGCGGCGACGGCCGCTGCGAAGACTGCCTCACCCCCCGCTGCGACCACGACTGCCAAGGCCTCAACGACATCGACCCCGAGCCGGCGGCGTCGTGATCCCGCAGACCGGCCCCGAAATCGCCGCCCGCATCCGACAAGCACCCGCCCGCGTCCGCCGACTGCTCATCGTCGCCGCCCGACGCCGCCGCACCCGCCCACTCATCGCCCGCAGGAGGCACTGACCACCTGACCTGATAGCTCCCATTAACTCATGAGATCAACAGGCAAGACGATCACCACCAGCACCCCGAACCTGAACGCCACTCACAACCCACCGGATAGATCCACTACACGACGTAGGAGAACGAGATGACCGTCGCCACCTCAGCCGAGCCGATGTGCTGCGGAGTCCCGATGGTGCACAACAGCTTCACCGAGCAGTACGAGTGCGCCGATGCGTACTTCGCGCTACTGGACGACGGCGTGCTGTCGGACTGCTCCCCGATCGGCGACGACTTCGCCGCCATGACCGAGTACCAACTCGACCGGTACGAGCACTGGCGCGTTAGCTGCACCGACGACCAGACCGCGCTGGCGTGGCTCCGGCCGGTCAGGGTCGTGGAGCTGGTCGGGGTGACCCGGTGACTGACCTCGTTCCCGTGCAGCGGCCGGGCGACCACCTCGCCCGGCTCGCCGCCGCCCCTGGTCCGCGATAACTCCCCATTCTCACGACGATAGGAAGGCCCCGACGTGACCGACCCTCACGTTTCGACCGACCTGGAACGGGTGGAAGTTCTACCCGCCACCCGCGACCACGACCTGTCCCAGGAGACCATCGACCGGATCGTCCGCTCGGTCCCCGAGTCCACCCGCCGCGTCTACGAAGGCGACCTCCGCCGCTACACCGGCTGGTGCGCGACCACCAACCGCACCCCGATCCCCGGCACCGCCCAGACCATGGCCGAGTACGCCCGGCACCTCGCCGACGCCGACAAGGCCGTCTCCACCATCCACCGCGCCCTGGCCGCCATCGCCTACGGCCACCGCATCGCCGGCCACGACGCCCCCGACCGCCGCTTCGCCCGGCAGGTCATCCGCGACCACGCCGGCCAGCTCGCCGACGCCGGCCGCAGCACCCGCAAGGCACCGCCCGTCACCGTCAACGCCCTGCGCGCCATGGTCGAAGTGCTCGACCCCACCACCCTCATCGGGCACCGGGACCGCGCCGTCATCGTCACCGGCTTCGCCCTCGGCGCCCGCCGCTCCGAGATCGCCGCGCTCGACATCGCCGACGTGACCGAGCACGCCGAGGGCGTTCAGGTCGTCATCCGCCGATCCAAGACCGACAAGCTGTCCGAGGGCCGTCGGGTTGCCCTGCCCTACGGCTCCCACCCGGCCACCTGCCCCGTCCGCACCCTCCAGGGATGGATCGGGACGCTCGCCGAGCAGGGCCACACCGACGGGCCGCTGTTCCTACGCGCCGACCGCCACGGGCACCTGGGCGGCACCACCGCGGGCCGCGGGTCCGCCGACGGCCGGATCACCGGCGAGACGGTGGCCACCATCGTGCGGCGCACCGCCAAGCGCGCCGGCCTCGACGCCGGGCAGGCGTTCACCGGGCACAGCCTGCGCCGCGGATTCGCCACCGCCGCGTACGGCGCCCCGGACGCCGACGTGCTGCGCATCGCCCGGCACGGCGGCTGGAAGGACGGCAGCGCCACGCTGCTCGGCTACATCGAGGAAGTCGACCGGTGGAAGCGCAACCCGCTGGTCGGCATCGGCCTGTGAAGGAGACCCCCATGGACGACATGCAGCGCTTCCGCGACATCAAGGCGAACGCCGACCCCGACGACCCGGTGACCAAGCTGCGTCTCTCGCTGATCGTGGCCTGCGACATCGCGCTCGCTGAGGCGATCCGGCTGGAGCGGCAGGGCAAGCCCGGCAAGGTGCGCGCCCTGGGCTTCATCGAGACCGCCGATCTGCTCGGCCTGTGAACGACGGTGGGCCGGTCGGGGTCGCCCACCCCGCCGGCCCACCGGAGCAACCACCCAAAGGCAGCCAGCTCAACCACCGGCAAGCCTACAAGGGGGGACCACATGCACCAGCACCTTTGCGTCGCCGAGCACTGCTACACACCCCGCCAGCACGGCCCCGCCTGCCCCGGCGGCGACTGCCGCGGCTGCCTGCCCCGACTCGCCGCCGACGGGCTGCGCCTGTGCGCGGTGGACGTGCGCAGGCTCGCCGAGGACGCCCGCACCGCCGCGATCCTCCACGAAGACCTGGCGCTCACCCTGATCCGGCGGGGGCGGGGCGGGGAGAGGGTCGCCGGGTCCAGCTCGGGGGCGCCGGTGCCGGACGACGAGGTGATGGAGGCGCGGACGGCGATCCGGGCGACGCTCGTCGGTCTGGCCCGGCTCATCGCCGGGGAGCGCGGTCACGCCCTGCCGGCCGATGACATCGCCGCCATCGGGGAGTTCGTGGCCCGCAACGACCGGTGGCTGGCCGCGCACGAGGCCGCTGACGAGCACGCCCGGGACCTGCGGGACATCGCGTCGGATCCGCGCACCCGCCGGCTGGCGTACCCGGCCGGGTCGGACCGGTTGTACATCGGGGACTGCCCGCTGGTGCTGCGCGACCTCGACGGGGTGGAGAGCGTGTGCGGGGAGCGGCTGTACGTGTACGGCGCGCACCACCTGGTGCACTGCGCCGGCTGCGACACGGAGGAGACGGTGGAGTGGTGGCAGAAGCAGCTCGTCGGGGAGGTGGCGGCCACCGTCAACGCGTACGACGCCGCGGCGCACCTGTCGCTGCGCTGGTCCCGGTCGGTCGATCCGAGCGTGATCCGGGTGTGGGCGAGCCGGGAGCGCGTGGGTCGGCACGGGCAGGACGCGAAGGGCCGGACGTTGTACGACCTCGACGAGCTGATCGCGCAGGCCACGTCGGCGTGGGGCGCACCGGAGAGTCGCAGCGTGGCAGCTTGACGCGGAGGTGAAACACCCTGATCCTTATGGTGGCTGAACCATCGCCACTCAATCGCAGACCGAAGCCCCGCCGAGCCCCCGATCGGCGGGGCTTCGTCATGTCCGGGGGTGAGCCGGATGCCAAGGCGCAGCACGGCAGCCCGAGGCTATGGACGCAAGCACGAGGATCTGCGGAAGCAGTGGAAGCCGAAGGTGGACGCGGGCCAGGTGGACTGCTGGCGGTGTGGTGACCCGATCCAGCCCGGCAGGCCGTGGGACCTGGGCCACGATGACGATGACCGCAGCCAGTACCGCGGGCCTGAGCACAGGACGTGCAACAGGCGAGCGGGTGGTGCGAACGGTGCGCAGGTGGCGAACGCGGGGCGTGGTCGAGGGGCGCGGACATCCCGGGAGTGGTGACATCGGGTCACCATTACTTAGAGTGACATGGGCGAGTGCATAACTATGCATTGGCAATGCATAGCGCGGGTCGGAATGTCCGGTTTGAAAAATTCGGCGGCAGGTCAGAGGACCACCGGGGCAGTCGCGAAAATCTCCCCCCGCCGGGACCCGTACCCCCCGTTGCATAACCATGCACTGCATACTCATGCATGACATTCCGTGACATACCGATGGTGACTACCTGTGAGGGGGTGTCCCGGTCATGCCCCCTCGCTCTCGCCGTCTCGCGGCGGTTCCCGCCGACCCGGACGCCACCCGGGAAAAAGCCCCCGACCTGCGCGACGCTGTCCGGTCGACGGTCGACGCTATGGACTGGCTCACCCCGACCGACGAGGCGCTGAAGACCCTCGCACTACGGCAGGCCGAGGAGATCGAGAAGGCCGTCGACCGGGCGCGTGAGCTGGAGGCGCTGCGCCGGGACCTGGCCGGCGACGAGTCGGCGTACAAGCGGCTGAAGGCCCTCGAAGCGATGTGCGAGGTCACCAAGACCGTCGGCTGGCTGGGCCCGCAGCTCCAGGGTGTCCTGCGGGATCTCGGCGGCACGCCGGCGGCGCGGGCGGCGATGAAGAAGGACAAGCCGGTGGGGGGTCGCCTTGCTCAGATCCGCGCCGCTGCTGGGCAGCACGACTCCTAGGATCTGGACGCCGCCGCTCGTGACCGGTCCGCCTGGGCCGTGTGGCTGCGGGTGTGCGTTGACCCCGGCGACGTCGCTGGGCTTCTCGGCTGCTGACTTCGCCGAGGAGGTGCTCGGGTTCCGGCTGATCCCCTGGCAGCGATGGTTGCTCATCCACGCCTTGGAGTTGGCCGCCGACGGCCGGTTCCGGTTCCGCACCGTCCTGGTGCTGGTGGGCCGGCAGAACGGTAAGACCACGATCGTCGAGGTCAAGAACCTCTGGAAGATGTTCGTGTTGCAGGTGCCGCTGGTCATCGGCACCGCGCAGAACCTGGATATCTCCGAGGAGTCGTGGGACAAGGCCGTCGAGATCGTCGAGTCGATTCCCGAGCTGGCCGCCGAGGTGGCCCGTGATGGCGGGATCGTGCGGGTCAACGGCAAGAAGTCGCTGAAGCTGGCGCACGGGTCGCGGTGGAAGGTCGCTGCGGCGTCGCGCAAGGGCGGCCGGGGCCTGTCCGGCGATGACGTCAACCTCGACGAGCTACGCGAGCACCACACGTGGGAGTCGTGGGCGGCGGTCACGAAGACGACGATGGCTCGCCGGAAGGCGCAGATCTGGGCGTTCTCCAACGCGGGTGACGACCGGAGCGTGGTCCTCAACGCCCTTCAGGAGAAGGGCCGGGCCACCGCGGAGGACCCGACGGCGGACGTGTCGATGGGCATCTTCGAGTGGTCGGCGCCCGATGACTGCCCGATCGACGATCCGCAGATGTGGGCCATGGCGAATCCGTCGCTGGGCTACCCGCAGGGCATCTCGCACGAGGCGCTGCGGGCGGCCCTGGAGACGGATCCGGAGCCGATTTTCCGCACCGAGTGCCTGTGCCAGCGGGTCCCGGACCTGGAGCCGTCGAAGATCCCGCTGACGGCGTGGGTGAAGTGCGCGGACCCGTCCTCGCGGATCGTCGGGCCGGTGGTGTTGGCGTGGGAGGTGTCGTGGCATCGGGACCGGGCGGCGATCGCTGCGGCGGGCCTGCGTGCTGACGGGCTGCCGCACGTCGAGCTGGTGGAGTACCGGGACGGCACGGACTGGGTTGCCGGGCGGCTCGGGGAGATCGTGGGCAGGCAGCCGGTGACGGCGGTGCTGGTGGACCCGTCGGGGCCTGGCGGGTCGCTGCTGTCGGATGTAACGGAGCGGCTGCCGGCGCATCTGGACCCGACGCCGCTGACGATGCGCGGTCTCGCGCACGCCTGCGGGCGGATCTACGACGCGGCGATGACGGGTCAGTTGCGGCAGTTGGGTGACGACCGGCTGCTGGAGATGTTGCGCAAGTCGTCGACCCGCCAGTTGGCGGACGCGTGGGCGTGGGATCGCAAGCATTCGGGCGGTGACATCTCCGGCCTGGTGGCGGTGACGGCCGCTCTGTACGGGCTGGGCGTGAACCAGCCCGTACCGGCGCCGGCCGCGCCGTTGAACGCGCCCGCGGAGGCGTTGTCGGAGACGAACGAACTGGCTGTGGCTGGCTTCTGACCGTGGCGAGAGGGGGCACCGTGACCGCGCCGATATCGGAGATCGGGTACGCGCACAGCGGGACCACCGGCCAGTGGTGGGAGCAGCTCGACGACGAGCCGACGCCGGAGCTGCGCTGGCCCCGGTCGGTGGCCGTGTACGACGCGATGCGCACCCAGGACGCGCAGGTGGCCTCGGTGCTGCGGGCGGTGTCGCTGCCGGTGCGGCGTACGCCGTGGCGTATTGACGCGACGGGCGTGCGGCCTGAGGTGGCCCGGCTCGTCGCCGAGGATCTCGGCCTGCCGATCGCCGGTCAGCCGGACGATCCGACGGCGGAGCGGTCCCGTGACCGCTTCTCCTGGCCCGAGCATCTGCGGCAGGCCCTGCTCATGCTGGTATTCGGTCACTCGTTCTTCGAGCAGGTGTACCGGATTCAGGACGGGCGGGCGCGGCTGCGGAAGCTCGCCCCGCGGATGCCGCGCACGATCGAGCGGGTGGATGTGGCCGACGACGGCGGCCTGGTCAGCATCACCCAGTTCTCCGCGAAGGTCGGCCGTGTTCAGCGGCCCATTCCGGTGGGTCGGCTGGTGGCTTACGTGCACGACCGTGAGGGCGGCAACTGGCTGGGTCGGTCGCTGCTGCGGCCGGCGTACAAGCATTGGCTGATCAAGGATCGGTTGCTGCGGGTGCAGGCGCAGACGATCGAGCGCAACGGCATGGGCATCCCCGTGTATGAGGGCGCCGAGGGCGAGGACGACCTCACCAGGGGTCTGGCGATGGCGAAGGCGTGGCGGGCCGGTGACTCGGCTGGCTCGGCGACGCCGCACGGCGCGAAGCTGCGCCTGGCGGGCGTGGAGGGCAGTCTGCCGGACGCGAACCCGGCTATCCGCTACCACGACGAGCAGATCGCGCGGGCGGTGCTGGCGCACTTCCTGAACCTGGGCACGCAGACGGGCTCGTGGGCGCTGGGCACGACGTTCGCGGACTTCTTCACCCTCAGCCTTCAGACGCTCGCCCAGCAGGTCGCGGACGTGGCCACGCAGCACATCGTCGAGGACATCGTCGACCTGAACTTCGGGGAGTCGGAGCCGGCGCCGCGGGTGGTGTTCGACGAGATCGGTTCGCGGCAGGCGGCCACTGCGCAGGCGCTGAAGATGCTCGCCGACGCGGGGATCCTGCTGCCCGACCGGTCGCTGGAGGAAGCGGCCCGGCAGCAGTTCGGGTTGCCCGCGAAGGACTACCCGCCACCTGGCAACGATGGAGGAGCGTGATGAAGGCGCAGGCCAAGATGCGTGATCTGCGCAGGCCGGGCCCGTCCCGTGCCTCGTCGCAGCGGGCGGTGGCCCTCACCGGGGCCGAGCCGCCCCGGTCCTGGTACCACATCCAGGCAGCCGCCCAGCCGCCCGCCGAAGACCCGGAGTCCACGCCGGCGGGTGGCGCGGACGTGTACGTGTACGACACGATCGGCGGCTGGTTCGGGCTCACCGCCGATGACTTCGTGCGTGACGTCGCCGCGCTGGACGTCGACGAGATCCGGCTGCACCTGAACAGCCCCGGCGGGGACGTGTTCGAGGGCGTGGCCATCGCCAACGTGCTGCGCCAGCATCGGGCGAATGTGACTGTCCTGGTGGACGGGCTCGCCGCGAGCGCCGCCTCGGTGATCGCGATGGCCGGCGACGAGGTCGTCATGGGCGTCGGCGCCCAGATGATGATCCACGACGCGTGGGGTGTGTGTATCGGCAACGCCGAGGACATGACGAAGATGGCGCAGATGCTGGCCACGACCAGCGACTCCATCGCCTCCACCTACGCGGCCCGCACCGGCGGCACCACCGAGCAGTGGCGGGCGCTGATGCGCGACGAGACCTGGTACACCGCCGAGGAGGCGGTCGCCGCCGGTCTGGCGGACCGGGTCGCGACGGACGCCGACAACGGGTCGGCGACCGGCGAGCAGGTAACCCCTGGCGGGTCGGGTGGCTTCTGGGACCTGTGGGACTCGTACGCCTCGGCAGACCGTTTCGATCTCAGCGCGTTCCGGCACGCCGGCCGCGCCAATGCTCCGGCGCCCGCCATGGCGGCGCGTCGTGCCCCGTCCGCGCCCGCGGGTGGGGGAATCACCAACCAGGAGAGGAGCCGCGCCGTGGCGTTCAGCGACGAGCAGCTCACCAACCTGCGGACGCGGCTCAACGTCGCCGACGATGCGGACGAGGCCACCATCCTGGCGGCCCTCGACGCGGCGCTCGGGGAGCGGTCCGCGCCGCAGAACGCGCCGGGCACCGTGGTGCTCGACGAGGCCCAGCACGCCCAGCTGCTCGCGGACGCCCGCGACGGCCGGGACGCGCGGGCGCAGCAGATGCGGGAGCAGCGCGAGCGGACCGTGCAGGCGGCGGTGTCGGACGGGCGGATCCCGCCGGCGCGTGCCGAGCACTGGCTGAACCAGCTGGAGGCCGACCCGGGCGCCGCCGAGGTGCTCGCGAAGCTCAAGCCGGGGCTGGTGCCGCTCAACGAGATCGGCTACGCGACCGACAGCAGCGAGGCCACGACCGCCGAGGACGCCCTCTACACGTCCGTGTTCGGCAAGGAGGACTGACCCATGGCCGACTACATCCCCGTGTTCAAGCCGGGCTGCGACATCACCCTGACTGCGGGAGCCGCCATCAACGGCGGCGAGCTGGTCTACGTGTCCGCCGCCAACACGGTCCAGAAGACGTCCGCCGCCACCGCCGCGTGGATCGGCGTCGCCACCACCGACGCCGCCTCCGGCGCGAAGGTCGGTATCACCTCCGGCGGCGTGCAGGAAGTCACCGCGTCCGGATCGGTCGCCGTCGGCGACGTGCTGATCCCGGCCGCGGCCGGCAAGGTCGCCGCGATCGGCGCCGGCACCAACTACGCCCAGGTCGTCGGCGTCGCCCTCACGGCGGCGGCGGACGGCGCCAAGACCCGCGTCAAGTTCGCGCGCTGACGGGAGACCACCATGCCGATGACCTACCCGCCCGCGGCGCCGAGCGTCACGGGTGACATCACCTCGATCCACACCCTGCTGCAATCCCCGACCCTCATCGCGCGCCGGCTGCGCACCCTGGCGGAGCAGCGGTTCATCTCCGACGCGCTGCTCACCGGCCGGTTCGAAGCCACGGGCGGCGCGATCCAGTACGAGCAGGCCGACTCGATGTACACCGACCGGACGCCGGAGATCGTGCGACCGGGCATGGAGTACCCCCTCGCGGGTGTCGGGATCGGCCCGACGCAGATCGCCGAGGTGCAGAAGTGGGGCCAGGACGTCCCCGTCACCGACGAGTCGATCAAGCGGCTCAAGCGCAACCCCGTCGACCGGGCGTTCATCAAGCTGGTCAACCAGATGGTGAAGCAGGTCGACTCGGTGTCCCTCGCCGTGATCGCTTCGACGGTCACCGCCACCGCCGCCGCGGCGGCCACGTGGACCACCGCGACCGCCAAGCAGATCTTCTCGGACGTGGCGCTGGCGAAGGCGAACATCCTCGCCCTCAACGAGGGCTTCGACCCGGACACCGTCGTGGTCAGCGACTTCGCGTGGACGTACGCGATGGCGACGTTCGCCGACGCCGGCTACCTCCCGCGCGAGGACGGCAACAGCCCCGTCCTGACCGGCAACTTCCCGGTCATCGACGGGATGCGGTGGCTGTCCAGCCCGAACCTGCCGACCGCCAACACCGCGCTGGTGCTCGACTCCACGCAGCTCGGCGGGATGGCGGACGAGAACCTCGGCGGCCCGGGCTACGCCGGCGCTGCGGCCGGCATCGAGACGAAGTCGATCCGGGACGACGACCGCGACAAGTACAAGCTGAGGGCCCGCCGCGTCACGGTCCCGATCGTTATCGAGCCGGGCGCCGCCCGGAAGATCACCGGACTGGGGGCGTGACATGGCGAAGGTCGTGACCGCTGCCGTCGTCGTCGTGAAGGGCGAGGACGGCTTGCAGCGCTACTACTACCAGGGCTCCACTTTGCCCGACGAGCTGCCCAAGGACGAGGTGCAGCGCCTCGTCGACGCCGGGATGGTCAGCGGCGAGAAGGAACTCACCGCCCAGCCCGACGGCGCTGCGGCGCCGCGCGAGGCGAAGCCGGCGGCCCGGCAGCCGAAGGCCTGACCGTGGCGGATCTGTTCGACCTCGGGGACCTGCCCAGCTGGTTGCAGGTCCCCGAGGTCGACGCGGAGACGGCGATGCGGGTCCGCCGAGCGGCCAATGGGTGGTTGCAGAACGCCACTGGCCTGACGGTCTGGCCGGATCCGGTTCCAGACCGGCTGTGGGCGTGGGCGGTGGAGCTGGCGGCGATCGCGTTCCGGAACCCGGCGGCGGCGCTCAGCGAGCGGGTGGATGACTACGAGTACGCGGCGGACCGGGCGCGGCGCGCGGAGATCCTGGCGGACGCGCGGCGCGCATACCCGCCAGCCGGGTCGGGACCGCAGTGGTCGTTCCCGGAGCCGGACTGGTCGTGGACGAGCAGCACGGTGAGGGGCTGAGATGGCACTCGGGTTGAGCGCGGCGAACGCGAACGCGATCCTGAACGCCCTGTGCCGGGCGACCGCGTTCACTGGACCGGCGGCGCTGTGGGTGAAGCTGCACGTCGGTGACCCGGGTACCGGGTCGGCGAACGCGGCCGGGCACACCACGCGGATCCAGGCGACGTTCGGGTCGGCCGCCTCCGGTGGCGCGATCTCGAACACGTCCGCGCTGTCGTGGTCGAACGTGACCGCGGCGGAGGACTACACGCACTTCTCGGTGTGGGACGCCTCGACGGCCGGGAACTTCCAGTTCTCCGGCACGATCTCGGCGAACGCGATGCAAGTCGGCGACACCTTCCAGGTCGCCGTGGGTGACTTGGACGTGACGCTGCCGGTCGCAGCCTGACCCCTGGGGGCGCGGCATGGCCACGCGGCTGTACTACGTCGCCTCCACCGTTCCGTCGCTGTCTCCGGCGTTCGACGCCGGGTGGGCGGACACGTCCACGGCGGTGCGCCGGCTGCTGTCGACGGCGAAGGCGGCGGGCACGGAGACGCTGTCGGGGACGGCCGCGGAGACCGGCCCGTCGTACTCGCTGGCGGTGCAGTTGCAGACGCCGCCGCTGGACGTGCAGTTCCTGTCCGGGAACGTGACGGTGATGTCGCGGGGCCGTGAGCTGGCGGCCACGGCGAACGTCAACAAGCGGGCCCGGGCGGTGAAGCTGTGGGCCGCTGACGGCACGCTGAAGGCGACGCTGAACGCCTGGTCGGCGACGTCGTCGACGACGGAGCTGTCGACCACGATGTCGGGGCAGACGCACGCGGTGACTGCCGCGGTGACGAACCTGGACATCGCCGCCGGTGACGTGATCACCGTCGAGGTGGGCTACGGCGTCGGCACGTCGGGCACGTCTCCGCAGTGGGAGATGGTGCTCGGTGGGACGGGCACGGATCACACGTCGGGGGCGACGAACGACACGGCGGGGTCGGTGCCGTGGCTGGAGTTCTCCGACGACCTGGTGTTTCTGCCGCCGGGCAGCACGGTGCCGGGTTCGGCTGAGGCGGCACTGTCGTTCGGCGCCGCAGCGTCTGGTGTACGGGTGGTGCCGGGTGTCGCCGGCGCGTCGTGGGGCTTCTCCGCCGCCGGATCGGGTGCGCGGCTGGTCGCTGGTGCGGCTGGTGCGCCGCTGGGGTTCTCCGGTGTCGCGGCTGGTGTCCGGGTGGTTCCTGGCGCCGCAGTGGCGTCGCTGGCGTTCTCCGCCGGTGGGGCGGGTGTCCGGGTCGCGGTGGCCGCCGGTGAGTGCCTGCTGGGTTTCACGGCCGCCGCTGCTGGGGCTCGGGTTGTCCCGGGTGTGCTGGGGGCGGTGGTCGGGTTCGAGGCGGCTGCGGCCGGTTCGACGGTGGTCGTCGGTGTGGCGGTGGCCGGGTTCGACTTCGCCGCGGCGCTGGTGGGCAGTTCCCGGACGCCCGGCGCGGTGGTACCGCGTCCCGACGCGGGTGTGGTGGCTCGGCCGGTGGGTGTGGTGGCTCGTCCTGACGCGGGTGTGGTGGTCCGACCGTAGGGGGTGGCGTGGTGCTCGCTGGGGTGCTGGCTCGTGGTCGTGCTGCTGCTGAGGCGCTGATGACGGATGAGTGTGTGGTCGAGGCGGTGACGGGTTCGACGACGGATCCGGAGTCGGGTGAGGTCGTCGAGACGGTCGGCGAGGTGTACGCGGGCCGGTGTCGGGTGCAGCAGGGTGCCTCGCGGGGCGGCGTGAGCGCGGCTGCGGTGGAGGTGGGAGAGGCGGATCTGCTGATGCTTCAGTGGATCCTCCAGCTTCCCTTGCTCGCGTCGGTTGGTGTCCGAGCTGGGCATCGGGTTCGCATCGTGGAATGTCGCAGCGACCCGGACCTTGAGGGGCGGGCGTTCCATGTCCGGTCGGAGTTCGCGAAGTCGCATGCGACCGCGCGGCGGCTGGGCATCGAGGAGGCAACAAGCTGATGGATGTGGATGTTGCTTTCGTAGAGGTGAGGCGCCTGGCAGAGGCGCTTCGCGCGGCTCCGGACGAGGCTCATCGAAACTCGCGTAAGGCGGTCTCGTTCACTGCGTTCGGGATCAAGAAGGCCGCCGCGCAGTTCGCCTCGGGCATCGCCCACGCACCGCACTACCCGCGTGCGATCACCTACGACGTGACCGACCTTGGGGTCGGCGTAGGTACGGCGGGTGAGATCGGCCCGGATAAGAACCGCCGCCAGGGGGCGCTGGGCAACTTCCTGGAGTACGGGGATCCGCGCACGCCGCCGCAGCCTCACCTCGGCCCGGCGTTGGACCGGTGGTCGCCGGACTTCGTCGCCGGGCAGGAGAAGGCCGCTGCGGACGCCCTGGAGGCGCTGTGAGCGACGACCCGCACGCTGTTGCGTTCCTGGGCCGCCTGCGCGCGGTGGCCGGGCTGAGGGTGTTCCCCGACGCCGACGGGAACACGCCGACGGCTGCGACGCCGCTGCCGTACGTGGTGGCGTGGGTGTCGGTGCGCTACGACCTCGGCCCCACCCTCGACGCCCGGTCCACCCGTGCGGTGGCCACGGCGACGGTGCATTCGGTGGGGGCGAACGACACGGCGGCGCGGATCACCGCCGGGAGGGTGCGGGGCGTGCTGCTGGATGTGGTGCCGGAGATGACCGGCAGGCGGGCGTTCCCGATCCGCCACGACGACTCCCCGCCGGCGCGTCCGGATGAGTCCACGGGCCGGCGGGTGTTCGACCAGATCGATCTGTACCGCTTGGAGTCCCTGCCGGGGTGACCGGCACAACCTGATGGAGGAGGGGTCGTGCCGGACCTGGTGCGTATCCGAGACAACAGCAGCAAGACCGAGGTGACCGTCGGCCGCCGGCGGGCGGAGCAGCTCGCCGAGCGCAGCAAGGACGTCGAGATCCTCGACGACGCGGCGGCGACGGACCGGCTGGGCCGCCCCCTGCCGGCCAGTGACACCACCACCAAGACCGCCGTCAAGACCAGCAAGGAGCAGGCCCGATGACGTCCCCGCTGCCGGTGTCCGTCCCCACCGACGGGACGATGCGCGTCGACTTCGTGACCACGATCGCCGACCTGACGGCGCCGAAGGCCGCCACCGAGCTGGGGGCGGTGTCGTCGCAGGAGCTGGCCGGGTACATCACCGGTGACGGCTGGTCGCCGTCGGGTGAGCAGGCCACCGTGACCGACGAGCGGCTCGCCACGACGCAGACGTTCGAGCAGCCCGGCCGCAAGACCAAGTCCCTGACGGTCACGTACGTGCACAACCCGGACGACGCGGCGAACAACGAGGCGTACCTGACCCTCACCGAGGGTGTGAAGGGCTACCTGGTGGTCCGCTGGGGTGTGCCGCGCGGGCAGGCGTGGGCGGCGGCGGACATCGTGGACGTGTGGCCGATCACCGCCGGTGAGCCGATGAAGAACTACAACGGCGCCAACAGCGTGCACACGGTGACGCAGCGGCTGTTCGTGACCGGTGACGTGGTGACGGACGCGGTGGTGGCCGCGTGAGCGACCCGGACGCCATCCTCACCGGCGCCCGGCTGCCCGAGGACCGGGTGCCGGTGTGCACCCGCGCCGACCTGATGGTCGAGTGGAAGCGTCTCGCCCAGCAGTTGGGTGAGGCGAAGGTCCGCGACGCCGCCGACCCGCGGATGGGCGGCGGCGCCACGGCGGCGCTGGTGGAGCGGATGGAGACGCTGCGGGCGGAGATCGAGGCCAGCACCGTCGAGTTTCGCCTCCGCGGTCTGCCGCGGAAGCGGTGGAACGAGCTGGCCGAAACCCACCCGCCGCGTCAGGAGGGCGGGAAGGTTCACGGCGACGACGTGGACCTGGGCGCGAACCGGGAGACGTTCCTGCCGGCGCTGGTCCGCGCGTCGACGGTAGAGCCGAAGCTGAAGGACGAAACCTGGGCCGCGCTGCTGGATCCGGAGGGCGAGCTGCTCGGGGTGCAGCAGTGGCGGAAGCTGTGGCGGTCCTGCTGGAACCTCAACGTGCAGGAGCTGGACCTCCCTTTCTCCGTCGCCGGATTGCTGACGAGGCCGGCCTCCGGCAGCGAGTCCGGCTCGCCCGAACCCTCGGCGTAGCTCCCCGCCGGCTCGACGGGTGGGAGCCGGCGACGGTCTACGAGTACGACGAGCGGGGCCGGCTGGTGCGGTCGGTGCCGGAGTCGGAGTGGAACGACCAGCAGCTCGCGTTGATGGTTGCCCTGGAGGAGTACGAGGACGGGCAGTGCCGCCGCTGTGGGCATGAGCTGGCCGAGTCCACGGACCCGGGCAACGACTACAACAACCCGTTCGGGTCGGGCTTCTACGCGCCGCTGCCGGGCACGCCCGTGCAGTGCCACGCCTGCGCCGCCCTGGAGCGGTCGGAGCAGCAGGCGGCGGCAGGCAACCCGCAGCACCCGGGCGCGTTGATGCACGCCGTGCACCTGGTTCGGAGGGGGTGAGTCGTGGCCCGCACCGTGAAGGTTGGCCTGTCGGTGGACGAGGCTCCGTTCGTTCGGGGCATGAAGCGGGCCGAGGCTGCCGCGGAGGGGCTGGAGGACGCCCTCGACGACGTCTCCGGTAGCGCCCGGGACGCCGCTGGGGCGACCGGTCGGGCCACCGAGGCGACGGACGACCTGGGTGACTCGGCGAAGGACACCGGCCGTGACCTGGACCGCCTGCGGGCGGACGCGGCCCGGCTGGACCGGCAGATCGACGAGACGTCCAGCTCGATCCGTGAGCTGGCCCGGCAGATCGCTGCGACCTCGGATGAGGCCGAGCGCGTCGACCTGACGAAGAAGCTGCACATCGACCAGCGGACCCTGCGTCAGCAGCTCAACCTTCGCGAACTGCTTGAGGTGGAGGCCGACGACGCCGCTGTCGGTTTCGCGGGCCGGTTCGGTGCCCGCCTGGGTCCGCTGATGGCGTCGGCGCCGCTCGGCTCCGGTGCGGGTGCTGCGGGTGCTGCGCTGGCCGCGGCGATGGCGCCGACGCTGGGCGCCGGGGTGGCGGGCGCGGTGATCGGCGGCTCTGCCGGGCTGGGCATCATCGGCGGTGCGGTGCTGGCCGCCCGGGACGCCCGGGTGCAGGCCGCCGGTAAGGATCTGGGCGCGTTCATCCTGGGTGACCTGGAGAAGCGGGCGTCCGCGTTCGCGCCGGTCCTGCTGGACGCGATGGACGATGTCCGGGCCGGCTGGTCGGACATGGGCGAAGACCTGTCGCGGATCTTCGGCGCTTCCCGGCTGGCCGATCCGCTGGTCGCCGGCATGATTTCCGGCACGAAGCGGATCGTGGCGGGTATCGCCGACGCGGTCGACGAGGCCGACCCGGTGGTCAACGCCCTCGGTGCCAGCTTTGACCGGCTGGGCGACGCCGTGGGTGACACCTTCTCGACGCTGGCCGACGACGCCGACGAAGGCGCGTCGGCGCTGAACGACCTGACGGTGGCGACGTCGAACCTGATCCGCACCGTCGGTGGGATCGTTCACCTGGCGGCGGCCGTCAAGGGCTACGCCGACAACGTGGACGTGGCCATCGATCGGGGCCGGTACTGGCTTGAGGACTGGATGTCCTCCGGTGGGGTGCTGGAGCACTTCGGGATCCAGCTGGATCTGACGGCGGACGGCTTCCGGGCTGGCACCGCCGAGGCGGAGGCGTACCGGGCGGCGACGACCGGTGTGGCCGACGCCGCCGACTTCGCCACGCTGAAGGCTGCCGGCCTGACGGATGCGCAGATCATCGCGGCGGACGCGTCCGGCACGTACCGGTTGCAGACCGAGAGCGCGACGGACGCGACTCACGGGCTGGCGGCAGGGTTCGCCGACGGCTCGCAGTCGGTGGAGGAGTTCACGGCCCGCCTTGAGGACATGAACGCCGCCCTGTACGAGCACGTCAACCAGAACCTGAGCGCCGAGCAGGCGAACATCCGCCTGGAGGAGGCGATCGACAACGCCGCCGAGGCGGCCAAGGACGGCGCGAAGAAGGGCATCGACCCGAACACGGAGGCCGGGCGGCGCAACCGCCTGGCGCTGCTCGGCATCGCCGATGCGGCGGTTGGCAGCGCCGAGGCGATCCTGGAGCAGACCGGTTCGCAGGAGTTGGCGTCGCAGGCCACCGAGCGGGGCCGGGCTGCGTTCCTGCGGTCCGCCACGGCGATGGGTGTGTCGAAGAAGGAAGCCATCGAGCTGGCGAACAAGCTGTTCGGCATTCCGAAGGAAGTTGAGACGAAGGCCGACTTCCAGCCGGACAACAAGGGTGTCTCGGACTGGAAGGCAACCCTGTCGGGGATCCCCCGCGAGATCTTCACTTCCGCCCGCCTGCGGGCGATCGTGGATGTGGATGTGCGCCGTGAGCAGGCCACGGAGGCGACCGGCCGCCGCTGGGGTGGTGTCGTCGAGCACGCCCAGTGGGGTCGGCTGCGTGAGGCGCAGATCGCGGCGCCGGTGTCTCCGGCGCGGTACGCGTGGGCGGAGCCGGCCACCGGCGGGGAGGCGTTCGTGCCCAGGTTCGGTAACCGGGAGCGGTCGCTGGGGATCCTGTCGCGTGCGGCCCGCTGGTACGGCCAGCAGATGGTGCCGGCCGGCGGCGGCGCGGGTGGCGCCGGGCAGCAGATCACGAACCAGTTCTACTGGCAGCCGCAGCAGGCGGTGGCCAGCATGGCTGACTTCGAGGGCTTCCAGCGCAGGCAGGACGCCCTGACTCGGGTGGGGAGGCCGCGGTAGATGCCCGTCCTCGTCGGCACGATCACCACGCCCACCCCCACGCCGCCCGGCGGCCCGACCACACCCGCGCGGCCGGCGGACCCGGGCCGCCCGTACCTGCTGTGGATCGCCCCCGACGGCACCGAGGTGCACCTCACCTCCGACGACGAACTGCACTTCGCCCTCGATGACTGGTCGAACGTGACCGGTGTGGCGCCGGTGAGCATCGTCGCCGACCCGCACCCCCGCGGTGGTAGCCGGGTGCGGCACATCCAGCCGCAGCCGCGGGTGATGGCGATCCCGGTGCGGGTCCGCGCCGACACGCACATGGAGCTGGTGCAGGGGTGGCGGTTCATCGGGACCAAGTTCGCGCAGACCCGCCGGCTCGGCCCGGGGGTGTTGCGGCTGCTGCGGCCGGACGGCACCGGGCGGGACATCCTGGCGTACTACCAGGCGGGGATGGACGGCGAGCCGGGGCAGGGTCACACCTGGGACACGGCGGTGCTGTCGCTGTACTGCGAGGACCCGTTCTGGCGGTCGTCGCAGCCGGTCAGCCTGCCGTATGCCTACCTGGGCTCGGCGGTGTCGTACCTGAACCCGTACCTGACGGTGACCCCGTCGAACATCCTCGGCTCGACCACGGCGGTGAACGACGGGGACGTCGAGGCGTGGCCGGAGTGGGAGATCACCGGCCCGGCGACCGGCCTGACGGCGACGAACGACACCACCGGTGAGGCGTTCACCCTGACGGCGACGCTGACCGCCGGGCAGGTGGCCCGCATCACGACGGACCCGCCGACCGTGCGGGGGCCAGGTGACGCGATCTGGACGGACAAGCTGTCGTGGCCCGGCGCCGTGCTGTGGGGCCTTCAGCCGGGCCGTAACGACGTGACCTTCAGCGTGGCGGGTGCGTCGTCGGCGACCCGGCTGGTGCTGTCGTACGTCCCTCGATACGAAACGGCGTGACGCATGCCTCTGATGACACCGGCCGGGATCACCCTGCTGGTCACCGACGCGAACCTGAATGTGGTCGGGGATCCGATCGCCCGGTGGACTGAGCTGGACGTGACGTTGCGGTTCAACGAGCCGGCCACCGGATCGTTCACCGCCCCCCGCACCGCGGTGACGGCGGCGCAGTTGGCGCCGGGGAACCGGGTGGTGGTCATCCGCGACGGGGTGATCTTCTGCGCGGGTCCGATCGAGGAGCCCGGCCCGGAGGACTGGTCGGTGACCGGGCAGGCGTCCGGGTCGGGCACGGTGGAGGTGCGGTTCTCCGACGACCTCGCCGCGGTGGTCGCCCGGATCACCTACCCGAACCCGGCGGCGGCGGCGACCGCGCAGACCTCGACGGCGCAGTGGACGGCCACCGACGAGGCCGGGGACATCATCCGCTCCCTGGTCAACCTGAACGCCGGCCCGGGCGCGCTGACCGCACGGCAGGTGCCGCAGCTGGTGCTCGGCGCCGGCGCAGGCATCGGCACGTCGATCAAGTTTTCGACCCGGTTCCGGCCGCTCGGTGACGAACTGCGGTCGGTGGCGATCCTCGGCGGCGGTCTGGGGTTCCGCGCCCAGCAGGTGGCCGCCACCCGGGAGTTTCAGGTGTACGCCCCGGTGGACCGGTCGGCGGTGGTGCGGTTCTCACCCGGGCTGGGGAACCTGCGCTCGTACCGGTACGAGCCGAAGGCGCCGACGGCGACGGTGGCGATCGTGGGCGGCAAGGACGTCGGCACGTCCCGGGTCGTCGTCGAGCGGACCAACACCGCGGCGGTGGCCGGGTGGGGGCGGATGGAAACGTTCGTCGACCAGCGGCAGTCCACAGACACGGCGGTGGACACCACCGAGCTGGACCAGGCCGGCGATGAGGCCCTGGCGCGGGGCGCGGAGACGGCCCGGTTGGCGTCGGTGACGATCGACACCCCTGATCAGCGGTTCGGTGTGCACTACCAGCTCGGCGACAAGGTGTCGGTGGAGCTGGAGTCGGGTGTGGTCGTCGCCGATGTGGTGCGGGCGGTGCACCTTCAGGCCACCCCGGACGCCGGTGAGGTGGTCACCGCGGTGGTCGGGTCGCAGGATGCGTCGCCGGATCCGCTGTGGGTGCGGTACCTGCGTGACGTGTCCCGGCGGTTGGACGGATTGGAGACCATCTGATGGCCGAGTCTTACGCCCCGAGTCCGGGGGTGACGCAGCGGCAGCATGAGCTGATCCTGGGCCGGGGCATGGCCACGGGGGTGCACGGGCATCCGGACGACTCGTCGGTGGTGTACGCCAACGGCGCCGGGACCCGGCAGGTCAACGTGCGGGCGTCCAAGTCGGCGCTGGTGGAGGGCTACTTCTGGCAGAACGACGCCGTCGAGTTCTCCAAGACCCTGGCGGCGAACACGTCCGGAAGCACGCGGATCGACCTGGTGGTGTTGCGGCTGTCCCGGTCGGACTACTCGGTGTCGGTGCAGGTGGTGCAGGGCACCCCCGGTGCGGGCGCTCCGGCGACAACCAACGCCACGGGCACGTCGGGCTGGTGGGAGCTGCCCCTCGCTGAGGTGACGGTCGCCAACAACGCCACCACCCTCGCCTCAACGGATGTGGTGCGGCGCTGCTGGTACCTCGGCGAAGACGGCATGATCCTGTGCAAGGCGGCCACGATGCCGCCGCCGTCGCCCGGGCGGGTGGTGTACCGAACCGACACCGACCAGTACCTACTGTCCAACGGCACCACGTGGAGCCCCACCGCCGAGGACTCGGGGCTGCTGTCCCTCGCCTTGTCGTCGGGGTGGACGGCCGCGCTGAACAGGGTGCAGAAGCGCAACGGCACCGTGGTGGTGGCGGTCAACGTCACCCGCAGCACGACGATCGCCGCGGGCACGTCGGTGAAGGTCGGGCAACTCCCGGCCGGCTGCTATCCGACGTTCGACGTTCCCGGGCAGGCGTCCTACGGGGCCGGGAACGGTGAGGCGGTGCGCCTGAAGGTGACCACCGCGGGCGGTGTGTACGTCGAGACGCCGCTGGGTTTGGGCATCAACGCCGGCCGGGCCCTGGATGGGTCCTTGACTTTCCACGCCGCCTCCTGAGGGGAATCTGATGGCTCGCTACTGGTTCGGCGGCGGGATCGCCGACTGGACGTTCACCACACAGGACGCGGTGGACGGCTTCGACGACATCGCGCAGATCGTCAGTGGGGTGCAGGTCACCGTCTACAACGCGGAGACCGGTGGCACACAGGTCACCGACCTGCTCGACGCCGACGGGATCGCCGCGACGACGATCACCTCGTCGGACGGTTCGGACGGGCGGGCGGCGGGCACGATCCCGCCGTTCCAGGGCCCGGACGGGGTGACGGAGCTGTGGGCGTCGGCCGGCGGTGGTCCGCGTGCGCTGCTGCAGGCGCGGCTGGGTGGGCCGTTGGCGGCGGTGGCGGATCTGGCGCAGGACACGGCCGACGACTTCGCCGCGTACGCGGACAGCCCGCCGCAGGCGTTGATGCCGACGTGGTCGCAGGACACCGCCGCGGTCGGTGTGGGCGTGTACCGGATCTACAACCCGACGGGGAAGACCCTCACCTTGCGGGGCGTGGTCGCGTCGGTGGGCGGCAGCACGCCAGCCGGCAGCTCGCTGGTGGTGACGCTGAAGGTGGACGGGGTGGAGGCGTTCACCTCCGGGAACCGTCCGACGATCGCCGCCGGGCAGCGCACGTCGGGTGTGGCCTCGACGTTCGCGGTGTCGGCGTGGCCCGCTGGGAGCTACCTGACGGTGGACGTGATCCAGGTGGGTTCGACGACCGCCGGAACGAAGCTGACCGTGCAGGCCCTGGCCTACTGACAGGAAGGGCCCGCCCATGATGCTCGGCTGGTGCCCCGGCACCCTGTCCGTCGAAGCCACGTTCGCCCGCTACCCCGGCACCGAAGCCGTGCGGGTGTTCCGCAACAGCTCCCAGACCCTGCCGTCCTGGTCCGGCACGGTCCTCGGCCCGATCGTCGCCGCCGGAGCTGTCCCGCACGTGTCGTTCAAGATCTGGGACCTCGCCGCCGTCACGACCTGGCTGGACTCCATGCCGTCGGGGCAGCGGCTCATCCTCACCTACTGGCACGAGCCGGAGCAGCAGACCTCCGGTGACCCGCTGCCGGCGGTGTTCCGGTCCCGCTGGCTGGAGCTGGTGCAGGCCCTGGAGTCGCATCCGGCCCGGTCCCGGATCACTCTCGCTCCCGTGTACACGCACTACTGGTGGGAGCACAACAGCAACCCGGCGGCGACGTGGTGGCCTGCGGACGCCGCGTTCGGCATCGACGCGATCGGCTTCGACGTCTACAACGAGTCCTCCAGCGTCTACCGGGATCCGGCGGACATGCTGAAGCTGTGCCGGGACATGTCCGCGCTGGTCGGCAAGCCGTACCTGATCGCCGAGTGGGGCGCCGAGCGTGTCTCCTCCGATCCGTCGGGTTCGGGGTGCGCGGAGTGGATGCGGTCGTTCGTGCAGGTGCTGCACGCCGACGACGCGGTCAGCGGCACGTGGTTCCACTTCGGCGGCGACGACCTGATCGCGCAGAACCGCACGGTGGAGGAGCAGACCCTCGCCGGGCTGATCGCCGCCGAGACGGCCCCACCGCCGGTCACGGGTGGGATCAGCCACGTGGCGGCCGGTCAGTCCCTGAACTCGGCGTCCGCCCTGAACCTGACGGTCGCGAAGCCGGCGGGCACCGCCAACGGCGACTACCTGGTCGCGTTGATGGGGTGGATCGGGTCGACGGTCACCACCACCGACCCCACCCTCACGCTGCTCGGCACCCAGACCGACACCAGCAACCTGACCAGCAAGGCGTACACGCGGGTCGCCGCGTCCGAGCCGGCCTCGTACGCGTGGGGGCTGTCGTCGGCGCGGAAGAACGCCGGCTGGGTCGGCGCGTACCGGGGTGTGCACGCCACGACTCCGCTCGCCGCCTGGGCGTCGGCGGCCAGCACCACCGACGGCACGGTGCACACCGCCCCGTCTGTGGCGGTGCCCGAGGGCGGCGTGCTGCTGACGATGGTCATGTCGCGGCACTCCAACACCGGCACGCCCACCACCTGGTCGGGGGCGGGTGGGGACACGAAGCGGTGGGATGCCGCATCGAACGCGGCCGGCGGCCAGGACATCACCGTCGCTGTGTTCGAGTCGCAGCCGCTCGCGGCGGGCACGTACGGGCGGACGTTGACGGCGAACCAGACGCAGACCGAGGTGACGGTGTGGTCGGTCGCGTTGGCGCCGGCCCCGACGGCTCCGGCGGTGTCACCGGACCTGACCGCCGGGGTGCCGATCTTCTAGGAGGCCCAGGTGCCGCTACTCGCGAAGGAGCTACTGGTGGCCACGACCGCACCGCAGACGCTGCTCGACGCCCGCCGGCTGCTGCTGAACCACCTCGACATCAACCCGGGCAAGGTGGTCTCCACCGACCTCGACCCGGCCGAGGTCGGCATCGTCCCCGACGCTGCGCACCGGGGCGGCTACCACTGCGGCGCCGACCGGGTCATCTCCAACGACTACTCGGTGGTGGAGTCATCCCGCGACCGGACCGGGCTCACCTCGTACGCCTGCGCGCTGGACGTGGGTGCGTTCTCCGTCCGCTCCGGCGGCGCCACCCACACCCTGCGGACGTTCTCCACCTGGCTGGTCGCCCAGTGCGCGGCCGGGACGGCGGACACCCGGGACATCCGGGAGGTCATCTACTCCCCGGACGGGTCGACGGTGCGCCGCTGGGACCGGCTCGGCCGACGCTCCAGCGGCGACAGCAGCCACCTCTGGCACACGCACATCAGCTACCACCGGGACGCGATCCGCGCCGGCCGCGACCAAACCGCGGTGTTCCGCCGCTACCTCACCACCATCGGACTCATCCAGGGAGACGACATGCCGCTCACCAAGGCCGACATCCCGATCATCCGCGAGGCGTTGCACGGCTGCGAGATCGGCCGCTCCGGCGTCACCATGGGCGCCGTCCTCGACCTGATGCGCGGCATGCCGTCACAGGTCGCCGCCGTGCGCGCCGACGTGGCCGCCCTCGCCGGCCGGGACCTCGTCGACGAGCAGCAGGTCGCCGTCCAACTCGCCCCGCTGGTGCTCGCCGGCCTGTCGCCGGAGCGCATCGCCGCGGCGATCCCCGCCGAGCTGGCCCGGCAGGTCGCCGACGAGCTGGCCGCCCGCCTGGCCGCGTAGTGCGCCCGGTCACGATCGGCCGCGGCCGGCAGCCGTTCGAGGTGGCCGTCCTGCTCGCCGCGCTGCTGTCCGGACTGACGCTGCTCGCCACCGGCAACCGGCCAGCGTCCGTCACCGCCGGCATGCCCACCAGCGTCCAAGCCATCTGGGAGGTCGGGCTGATCCTCGCCGGGGTCATCGGCCTCACCGGCGTCAGCATGCCCGGCACCCGGCTCGCCGCTTCCCTGGGCGTGGAACTGTGCGGCGTCGCCGCCCTCGGCACCGTCACCACCATGTACGCCATCGCCCTGTACGCCGTCAGCGGCAGCGCGGCCATCGCCGCGGGGGCGTTCGTGGCTTCCACGGCGCTCGCGTCGTGGTGGCGGGTGGCGCAGATCGGCCTGGATCTGCGGCGGGTCACCATCGCCGTCGAAGCCGGCCGGGTGGCTGACGTGTCGCTGCTGGTGGAACGGGAGCGTCCATGAGTTGGGTGGAGACGGCAACGACGGTGGTGGGTGCGCTCGGCGGGGCGGTCGGCGCCGCGGGCGGGTTGGCGGTCATCGCCAGCCGGAAGAAGATCCGCGCTGAGGCGGCGGACGTGCTCACCGACACGGCGTTGACGCTGCTGGAGCCGCTGAAGGTGCGGGTGCACGAGTTGGAGGCGGAGGTGAAGACGACCCGCGACAACATGGTCGAGCTGTCTGATTCGGTGTCCGGCCTGACGGCCACTTTGCGCCGGTGGCGGGCGGCGATCCTGCACCCGGACGCGAAGGTCGAGGCCCTGCGGCGGATGGTCACCACCGAACCGGTGGGCGCCGGAAGCCGCGACCAGGGTCAGTAGGCGCCCACGTCGCGGATCCGCCACCGCACGGCGGCCGGGTCCAGCCCGTACGCCTCCGCCAACTCCCGCAGCGCCGGCTCGTCGCCGTAGAGGCGCTTCGCCGCCGTGTCCGCCGCCTCGGGTGTCGGGAAGACGGTGACCTGCCGGGGTTCCTCAGCAGGCCAGTTCAGCCACAGCTCCCAACCGCTGTCATCCATGCGCTTGAACAGGCGCACCCAGGCAAGCGGGCGCCCCGGGTCGTCTACGTGATGCGCGATCCCGACCTGTCGGAGCTGCGGAAATCCAGCCACAACCGGCGACGCTACCCCGCGTCCCGGCATTCACGAACCCAGGAGACCTGATGGAGAAGTACGGCAAGGCCTTCGCCTCCCTGGCGGGCGCCGTCCTCGTCGCCCTCTACGCCGCCCTCGGCGGCGACAACCACGTCGACCCGGAGGAGTGGGTGCAGATCGGCATCGCCGCCGCCACCGCCGCCGGCGTCTACCTCGTCCCCATCGCCCCCCAGTACCGGTGGGGCAAGACCGCCGTAGCGGTCATCCTCGCCGTCCTCCAGGCCCTCGCCACCACCGTGCTCGGCGGCCTCGACTCCGGGGAGTGGATCGTGCTGGTGCTGGCCGGGCTGACCGCCGCCGGGGTGGCGTTCGCGCCCGCGGTGTCGGACAACGGCATCGCCTCGAGGACCCCGGTCACCGCCGACTGACCGCACGCTGCACAGACAGCGGCCCCCGCTTCCCGATCTGGGAGGCGGGGGCCGCTTCTGCGCGTCCGGGGTCAGTTCACCAACCCGACCTCCGCGCATACGCCGGTGAACGTCAACGCCGCAGCCGCCGCGTTCGCCTCCATCACCGCCTCATCCCCGGCGCCCTGCGCCGCCTCCGCCAACTTCACCCGCTCCCCGAACGCCGCACCCGCGCGCACGAGCTTCTGCTCGCTGGACTGCTGCGCCTCGTAGGCGGCGGCGGCCATCTCGTCGAGGGTGTCCCCGTCGGCGTCGAGCGCGTCCGCGACCCGCTTGCACGCCTTGACCGCGTACACGTCTGGGCCGCTCGCCGCGGGCGACGCCGCCGCGGCGGTGGCCGGCGGACTGCTGGTGGGCGCGGCGGCCGGCTCGGGGCTGTCGTTGGAGCAGCCGGCGAGGGCGAGGGCGACCAGGACGGCCGCGGCGGGGAGGATGCGGGTTCGGGTCATGGCCGGCACGGTAGCGAACAGGCGCACGAGAACGGCCCCCGCTGGAGCTTCACGCTCCGGCGGGGGCCGCTTCGTGCTGTCCTGGGTCAGGCGGACCGGGGGCCGAACTTCCGGTTCAGAGTGGCTCGGTTGAACCTCGGCGGCGTGTCCTCGCCGCACAGGTCGGTGTCGAGCACCTTCGCGTCGCGGGCCGCCTTGATGGCCTGCCACGCCTCCTCTTCGGCCACCTCGGCGGCGCGGGCCTTTTCCACGGCGACGGCGCGGAGGCGTTCCTGCTCGTCGCTGTAGACGGTCTTGGGGCGAACCACGGCGGTCACGCTATCAGCTCCTTGTCTCAGTTGACACATGCCCTGCTGTGGGGTTAGCGTCTCATCAGAAACACAAACCCGCAAGGCAAGACCGAGGAGGCCACCCGGATGAGCGACCCCGACCACGCGTTCGACGGCCGGTTCACCCGGCAGTGCAAGGAGGTCACGGAGGTCGCGCCCGGCCGGCTCGGCCAGTGCGGGAAGCCGCGGGAGGCGCACGGCAGCGAGCGCCCGAAGGGCAAGTAGGCCCGACCGCCCCCGCGGGGCATCCACCCATCACCGCATGCCCGTGCGGAGGCCCGCCAACCAAGCGAACGCCCAGAGGAGGACCCGATGAGCACCGCCGACTTCGCCGCCGCGTTCGCCGCCCTGTACGCCGGCCACCAGGTCGCCGACCACTGGATCCAGACCCAGCACCAGGCCGACCACAAGGGGCAGCCCGGCTGGGCGGGCCGGTGGGCCTGCGTGAAGCACGTCGCCACCTACACGGCGACCGCCGTCGTGGCCCTCGCCCTGGTCGCCACGGTCACCGGATGGCGGCCCGGCTGGCTGCTCGTGGCTGCCGGTCTGACGGTTAGCGCGGTCACCCACTACATCGCCGACCGTCGGACGCCGCTGCGCCGGCTCGCCGAGCTGGCCGGTGCGGGCCGCTTCTACGTCCTCGGCACCCCCCGCCCGGGCCGCGACGACAACCCGTCGCTCGGCACGGGCGCGTACGCCCTCGACCAGTCCTGGCACATCGGGTGGCTGTTCATCGCCGCCCTCATCATCGCGGCCTGACCAGGCCCTTCGAGAAGGAGAAGCACATGCTGACCTGCGGCAACAGCGACGTGTTCCGCAATGCCCGGCAGGACCGGGAAGGCAAGCAGACCGCCACCTGCGGTGTCTGCGGCTCCACCGTCCGCAGTGAGAGCGGCACCACGATGCGCCGGGTCACCGGCGGCATGCGCCAGGAGCGCTGACCGCCCCCGTGGCCGCCCGGCTCATCACCCGGGCGGCACGCGGAGGCCGCCAGACCACCTGACGGCACAACTGAAGGGAGCCCGCCATGGGCCTGTTCAAGCGGGTGGCCGAGAAGGTCGCCTACGAGAAGGAGTCGCACCGGATGGGCAAGGAGCACGTCGCGAAGGTGCGGAAGGACAGCCCGGAGCTGTACGTGAAGGGCTACTGGCGGAAGACGCCGGAGCAGGCCCGCGCCGAGGTGCGCCAGGCGAAGAAGGGCCGCTGACATGGGCATGCTCAGCAAGACGAACCCCGACCTCACCGTTCGCGGTGACACCAGCCTCGTCGACACCGACGAGTACCGGGACGTCCTGGCCGCGATCGTGGCCGGGCACCGCACCCGGGAGCAGATCGCCGACCACCTCGGCATCCCCCTGCACCCGGTGTTCGGGCACGCCGGACTGCACACGCTGCTCCGCGCCACGGTCAGCTTCGACCACACCTACGAGCAGGTCGTGGACGCGCAGTCGCACTACCTGCCCACCAAGGCCGGGCGTGCCCGCGCCGCGAGCAACCACTGACCACGTAGACGGCCCCCAGCCAAGGCGACTGCACCGCCGGCTGGGGGCCTTGATCAGACCGCTAGGAGGTCCGACCCATGGACATCATCACCTACTGCATCGAGGAGCGGCGCATCGACCGCTCCGGCAACACCATCCGCACCGAGGGCCGCTTCGCCACCCGCGACCGCGACGGCGGCCTGCGCACGTTCGCCGCGATGGCCGCGACCTGCCCGACCCGCTACCAGCCCGGCTCCGGCCGCCGCCTGGTCCTGGTGACCCGAGGCGGTGACCGGTGATGGGCATCTTCAACAGCAGCAAGGGCAGCACCGACCCGAAGCGGGGCGGCGGGTTCACCGTCACCGGCGTCAGCCAGGGCGGACGCAAGGCCAAGGCCGTCCGCAACGAGACGACCAAGCCGAGCAACCGTCTGCGCCTCAACCGCCGGCCGGGACAGTGAGGTGCCTGTGATGACCGCTCTCATCGTCACCGCCCTGATCCTCGCGCTGGGCCTGCTCGGCCCCGCCGACGGCCTGACCGCCCGCGTCAACCGGGCCGTCTACCGCATCGTCGGCTGCGCGGCCCCCCTCGCCGTGGGCGCGCTGCTCACCAACCTCGGAGGCATGTCGTGAGCCTCCTCAACCGCCTGCGTCCCGCCCCACCGGCCGCGCCGGGCGCCGTCATCGCCCAGGCCGCCCGCGCCGTCGAGATCGTCGACCAGCAGCTGTACCAGATCGTGCGGCTGCTGGACCGGCCGACTCAGCCCACCAACGACGTCGAGGACTGGGCGCTGTCCACGTTGCGCCGCTCCGTTCTGTCTGCCCGCATCGCCCTCGGGAGGTCGATCCGATGAACGCCCGCACGATCGCCGCGCACGCCGGCGTGGCCGCCCTGCCCACGATCGTGTGGGAGGTCGGCATCCACCTGCCCGCCGGTGACCCGGGAACCGTGCTGCGGCTCGTCGGGTTCGCTCCGTTCCTGCTCGCCGGACTGCTGCTGGCCGTCGGCGCTGACGCCCGGCGCCGCGCCGAGCCGGTCCCGGCGCCGCGTACGCGCGGCCCGCAGCCCGTGCGGAAGGAGTTGGCCCGCTGATGTGCACGATCTCCGGCAAGTGCGGCTGCAACGGCGGCACCGGCACCTTCCTGCTCGCCCTCGGCGGGCAGATGCTGCTGTGGCTGCTGAAGACCGCCGCCCGCGCGTTGCAGCTCGCCCTGGTGCTGCTGATCCTCGCCGGGAAATGGGCGGCCCCGCGCGCGTGGCGGCTGGCCCGCCGCGGCTACCGGGGCGCCCGCCACCGGTGGATCACCCGGCCGGTGGTGCTCGATCGGCAGCCGGCCGGTGAGCTGCCGCAGCAGACCAACGCGATGACCCTCGCCGACCTCCGCATCAAGGAGCCCGCGAACCGATGACCACCACGATGGAACCCACGACGCTGGACGAGCCGCCGGCAGTGCCGGACATGCCGCCGCCCGGCAAGCCCACCCACGACGACCTCACCCCCGCGCTGCGGCTGATGGTCGACGAGCTGGACGACGTGTACGGCGGCGCCGACTGCCCCAGCATCGACAAGACCGCCGAGCGGATGCGGGAGGAGACCGGCAACAAGTCGTGGGACTCCCGCGGCCAGGTCGACAAGGCCCGCGCCGCGTACCGCGCCCGCCACGGCATCGAGACGCCGCCGAAGAAGCCGCGTACCGAGCCGGCCAAGACCGGCCGTACCAAGCCGACGCCGCCGCGCCGTACCGCCGTGGTACGGACCAAGCCGGCACCCGTGGTACAGGTCGAACCGGCACCGGTGGTACAGGAGCCCGTACCGCCCTCGCCGCCGGCGGTGGTACAGCCGGACGTACCGACCCCCGCCGAGCCGATCGAGGCGACGCCCGTACCGCAGCCCGCCGAGACGGTACGTACCGGCCTGGTACGGCGGCCCGCGGTGTGGCCCGTCATGCTCCTCGCCGCCCCCGCGTTCGTCGCCATCTGGGGCGGCTGGGTCGGCCTCGGCAAGCTCACCGGGTTCGGCACCGTCAACCTGCTGCCCGGCATCGTCGCCGACGGCGGCTGGGCCACCATCGACTCCGCGATCACCCTGCCCATCGGCGTGGAGACCTACGGGGCGTACGCCCTGTACGTGTGGCTGTCCGGGCGGGTGTCGGGGCGGACCCTGGCGTTCGCCCGCACCTCGGCGATCACGTCGCTGCTGGTCGGAGCGCTGGGCCAGGTCGCCTACCACCTGCTGGTCGCCGCCGGCGTGAAGTCGGCCCCGTGGTGGATCACCACCCTCGTGGCCTGCCTGCCCGTTGCCGTGCTCGGCATGGGCGCCGCCCTGGCCCACATGGTCCGAGAGGAGAAGTGACCATGGCCGACGACGACAAGGTGCTCGACACCCACTACGAGATCGCGCTCGACGACGAGCCCGACCCCAACCGCGGACCCGTCTACGTGGACGTCGTCACCAAGGACAACACCCGCCACCCCGTCATCCCCGCCCAGTGGCGTGGTACGGACAACGTCAAGTCCACGCTGAAGCGGCAGGCCGCCACCGCCGGACACATCGCCGCGTACCACGCGGTACGAAGCCCGCGGTACATCGGCCTCGCCGTCGTGTGGTCCGTCGTCGGCGTGTTCCGCATCCTGTGGCGGCACATCCGCTGGGCGTTCCACCCCGAGCTGAACGCGCTGCTCCAGGAGGCCGCCACGAAGGGCGACCTGAAGGAGGGCCGTACCATCGAGCAGCAGCTGGCCACCCGGCGCAGCGGACGACTCGTGGTACTGCTCATCGAGCTGGTCACCCTCGCCGTCGTCGGCGGCGTCCTGTTCGCATTCGCGCCGCGGTACATCCTCGTCCTGGTCGGCGCCGCGCTCGTACCACTGCTCGCCCACTACGGCCGCCCCGCCACCATGCCGATCGTCACCCCGGCCGTGGTGCGAGGCCGGTACCGGCTCATCAACTCCGACACGGTGCTGCGCGCGTACTACGCCGCGGGGCTCGGCAACCCCGCGAAGCCCGACCAGGAGGTCGGCTTCCTGGGCCGCATGGAACGCGACGGCGAGGGTGGACGCGTCAAGGTCGTCCTGCCGTACGGCAAGGGCTTCGACGACGTCGTCAAGGCCCGCGGCGCGCTCGCGTCCGGCCTCGACGTCGCCGTGTCGCAGGTGTTCCTCACCCGCGACCCCGAGTCGAACCGCTCCCACTACCTGTGGGTCGCCGACAAGGATCCCCTCGCCGTTCCCGCAGGTCGCACCCCGCTTCTGCGGTGCCGGCAGACCGACATCTGGAAGCCCGCCCCGCTCGGCCTCGACGAACGCGGCCGGCTGGTCACCCTGTCGATGCTGTGGACGTCGATCCTGGTCGGCGCCCAGCCCCGCCAGGGCAAGAGCTTCACCGCCCGCGCGTTGGCCCTGTACGCGGCGCTGGACCCGTACGTGAAGCTGACCGTGTTCGACGGCAAGGGCTCCCCGGACTGGCGGAAGTTCCGGCTGGTCGCCGACCGGTGCGCGTTCGGGCTGGCCATGTCTCGTGACGGCGACCCGGTGGAGATCTTCGTCGACGCGCTGCGGGAGCTGAAGGACGACGTGCAGTGGCGCTACCAGCGGCTGTCCGAACTGCCGGTCGACGTATGCCCAGAAGGCAAGCTGACCAGGGAAATCGCCCGGAACCCGAAGTACAAGATGCCCGTGCGGGTGGTCGTCATCGACGAGTGCCAGGAGTACTTCGACACCGGCGACGCCGAGCTGGACGCGGAGATCGCCTCGCTGCTGGTGTTCCTGGTCAAGGTCGCGCCAGCCGCCGGCGTCATCGTCCTCGACGCCACCCAGAAGCCGTCCGGCGTCGGCACCCAGAAGATCGCGCAGAAGTTCACCAGCTTCCGCGACAACCACCAGGTCCGCTTCGCGCTCCGCACCGGATCGTGGCAGGTCAGCGACCTGGTCCTGGGGTCCGGCGCCTACTCGGAGGGCTACGACTCGTCGCTGCTGCTGCCCACCTACAAGGGCGTCGGCATCCTCCGCGGTGCCTCCGACGACACCCCGACGGTGCGGACGTTCCTCGCCGACGCCGAGGACGCCGAGAAGATCCTCATCGCGGCGCGGCGGATCCGGGAGCAGGCCGGCACCCTCTCCGGGATGGCCGCGGGTGAGGACATGACCCGTGAGGCTCGTGACGTGCTCGCCGACGTCATCCGGGTGTGGGCGTACATCGGCCGCCAGGGCGTGCAGTGGCCACAGCTGGCCGAGCTGCTCGCCGCGCACATGCCGGAGCAGTACGCCGGCGAGTCCCCCGAGTCGATCTCGGCGCTGGTGCGCAACGAGGGCGTGCCGTCGGTGGACGTGAAGACCGACGGGGTGGCCCTGAAGGGCTGCCGGCGGCGGGACATCGAGGCCGCGATCGAGCGCCGGCAGATCGCCGGATGAGTCGCGGCAGGTCGCGCGACCGGTCGCGGCTGCGCGACCAGGCCCGCGACCCTCTGACCAGCGCAAACGGTCGAGGGTCGCGGGTCGCGGCACCTGCCGGAGAACCCCGAAAACCACCCCTGGAGGCCCTGTGAGACCCCTTCTCGCCGCTACCGCTACCTCCGAAGCCCCCCTGCCCTGGGAAACAATCCTGGCCGTCCTGGCGGGTGGCCTCCTGCTCGGAGCCCTGTACTACATCGCCGAGTGTCGGTGGTGGCCGATCGCCGACTGCCGCAAGTGCGACGGCCGTGGGAAGTTCCAACCAAAGGGCCGCAAGGTCCGACGCCTCTGCCGCCGGTGCAAGGGCACTGGGGGCCGGCTGCGGTTCGGCCGGAAGGTGTGGAACCGGTTCGCGAAGGTCCGCAAGGCGGCGTCCTGACTCGACGCGCGTCGGGCCCCGGCCATGTCGGTCCGGGGCCTTACGCTTGCCCGGGATCTACTCAACGCCCGAAGACGATCTACTCAACGGATCTGGCAGATGGCGAAAAGTAACCACCGAGTAGCTGTCACAAACCCGGACACATCAACGCCGATCTTGCTGACCGTACGGACACGCGCGATCACCAGAGGGTGCGAATCCCGCCCACCTATACGACGATGTACAGCTCACGGCCAGGCACGCGACACTCCTTGCCTGACGACAACCACGGTGGCGAGTTGAGCAGCCAGCCCGCCACCCACAGAAGTCCCGTGAGTCGGACGACGGAGATCACCACCGGGGGGAGGTGAGCCACATGCGCCGCAGCATCCACCGCGCCATCCTGATCGCCGGCCTCGGCGCCGGCGCCACCCTCGGCGTGCTCGCCCTCGCCGACGACCCCGCCCAAGCGGACGACAAGCCGGCGGCGGTCCAGAGCCCGGGGGGTGCGCTCGACCGCGGCCTGCCCGGACGGCCGGTGAAGAAGTTGCTCGACGCGGTCACCGACGTGGTGCCGGTGAAGGTCGACCCGAAGCCCGAGGCACCGGCGAAGGACGAGCCGGCCGACGAGCCCACCCCGCCGGCGCCGAAGCCCGACCCGGAGCCGACCCGCGAACCCGAGCCGAAGCCGGAGCCCACCCGCGACCCGGAGCCGGAGCCGACCAAGCCCGTCGAGCCGACCGCCGAGCCGACCCAGCCCGGCGAGGACCGCGACACCGACCAGGCCGACCCGGAGCCGGAGCCCACCGAGGCCGCACCGACACCCGAGCCCACCGAGACGACCGCGCCCCTGTGCGACGTGCCGCTCGTTGACGGCGTCTGCCAGGTCGTCGAAGACGTCGTCGAGGTGGTCGACGAAGTGGTCCCCCCCGTCGAGGTCGACGTGCCCCCGGTCGTCGTGGACGTGCCCCCGCTGGTGGTCGACGTGCCGCCGATCGTGGTGGATGTCCCCCCGGTCGTCGTGACCCTCCCGGCCACCGACCCGGCGCCGCTGCCCGACGCCGACGCCACCCCGCAGCCGACCGCCAGCCCGACCAGCCCGGCGCCCGTCGTCGTCACACCCGGCCAACTGCCCGTGCCCATCGGCCCGCAGGCCACCGAAGCCACCACCCCGGTGGCCACCGTTGGCGAACTCCCCGCCGCGGCCCTCGAAGACCTGCCGCCGCCGGACTGCGCCGAACCCGTCGACCAGGCCACGGCCGGGCACGTCGACTACCGCACCGTGCTGGAACGCCACCGGCTCACCAAGCGGGGCATGCGCGTCGGCACCCGCTCCGCGCCCGGCTGCCCGAAGCCCGGCCAGCCCGACGGCGGCAAGAACTGCACCGACGCCACCACCGGCGGCAGCAGCAACAGCCACCAGCACGGCCAGCCCCTCGGCGACGTCACGTCGATGCTCGCGCAGCCCACCCTCGACCAGCTGCGCCACGCCCGCCCGCGCTCGCAGATCCCGCCGTCACGGCACACCAGCATCGAGCCCGGCCCCGCCTGAGCCCGCCCCCGCCCACCGCGCGAACACGTGGGCACGCCGCCGGCTATGCCGGCAGGAGGCAGGGCGGACCGCGAACGAACCCGCCTCCGATCACCCGTCCCAGGTCAAAGACGATCGGAGCTGAACAGCACATGGCACAGCAGGCACCGAAACCACCGACCAAGCGCCTCTTCGCCGCCGCCTGCCTCACGGGCGGGGCAACGATCGGCTCGATCGCCATCGTCGGGGTGGGACACTTCGGCTACGGCAGCATCCCCACCGGCAGGCTCATCGCCTACTCGGCAGCGATCCTTGTCGGGGCATGCATCGCTGGCGCCCTCGCTGCGCGCTACGTCGTGCAGAAGTGCCGCCGAGACTCCTGGTGGGACGGGCACGCCGCCTCCGAAGCCCCCACCCCCGAGGCGATCCCGCTGCGCCGCATCCAGGCCGAGCTGGAACAGCTGACCGAAGCAGTGATCGACCTGGCCGACGCCGCTGGACGCCCCCGCACTTCCCAGCCGCCCGCGCAGTCGCAGCCCAGCGTCTACGCCAGTCGCGCCGCACAGGGCGACACCGTCGCCTTCGCGCGTCAGGCCGAGCCGAGCGACTCCGACACGCGGGTCCGGTTGGTCGAGCCCAAGCCCGCCGATCCCGTAGCCGAAGCGCGCGCCCAGGGGTACGCCGAAGGGTATGTGGACGGGATCGCCCGGCGGCGCGACGCGGAGGGCGCCGCCGACTGAGTTCCCCTACCTCTCCCCTAGAACGCCTCAGGCCCCCTCCGCGGAGGGGGCCTGAGCTGCGGTGGAGGAGATCCACTAGCTGGGTGACTGATGGGAATTGAACCCACGACAACCGGGACCACAACCCGGTGCTCTGCCAACTGAGCTACAGCCACCATGCTCGCCGCTCCGGTCGACCCGGGCGGTGCGCGGACTAATAATAGCCACACCCCGGCCGACCCCGTCCACCGGGTTCGGCCCGGGCGTCAGAGCTGCGCGGCGATCGCCTTCGCGGTCTCCACGTCCGGCCCCGGCAGCGGCACGAACACGGTCCGCCGGTAGTACTCCAACTCGCGGATGCTCTCCCGGATGTCGGCCAGCGCCCGGTGGGCCAGACCCTTCTGCGGCTGGCCGAAGTACACCCGGGGGTACCAGCGCCGGCACAGCTCCTTGATCGACGAGACGTCGATCATCCGGTAGTGCAGGTGGGCGTCGAGCCGGGTCATGTCCCGGGCCAGGAAGCCACGGTCGGTGGCGATCGAGTTGCCGCACAGCGGCGCGGTACGTGGATCCTTCACATAGCTGGTCACGTAGTCGAGCACCATGTCCTCGGCCTCGGCCAGGGTGACCGTGGAGCGGCGTACCTCCTCGGTCAGGCCGGACTTGGCGTGCATGGTCCGCACGATCTCCGGCATGCCCTCCAGCGCCGCGTCGTCGGCGTGGATCACCACGTCGACGCCCTCGCCGAGCACGTTCAGGTCCGGGTCGGTGACGAGCGCGGCGACCTCGATGAGGGCGTCCCGACGCAGGTCCAGCCCGGTCATCTCACAGTCGATCCAGACGAGAAGATCAGCCACCGGGACAGACTACGCGCCGCCGACCCGCCCGCGCCTCGGCACCGGGGGCCAGGTGGACCGCTAGGGTTTCCCCGTGCCAGCCGAACCCGTAGCCCCGCCCGCCGTCAGCCAGGACGACGCGGGCGGACGTACGGCCCGGCGGGTGGTCACGGTGCTGGCGCTGGTCGCGATCCTGCCGGCGCTCTACCTGCGCAACCTGCGGCACGACTACTTCGACCAGAAGATCTACATGTCGGCGATGGACTGGTGGGCGACCGGACACCCGCTCTACGACTACGTCCAGCCGGACCGGGTGCAGGGCGAGCTCTACTTCACCTATCCGCCGCTCGCCGCGCTGCTCCTGGCCCCGTTCGCGTACCTGCGGCTCGGGGTGGCGATCGCCACCTTCGCGGTGCTGACCGTGGTCGCCGTGGTGGTGACCACCCGTTGGCTGGTGCTGCCCGTGCTGCGGCGACACGACCTGCCGCGCGGGTTCGGCCTGACCGTCGCCGTGCTGCTGGTGCTGGCGGTGGAGAGCACCCGGGAGACGCTCACGCTCGGGCAGATCAACATGCTGCTCGTGGTGCTGGTCCTGGCCGACCTGCTGTTCGCCGTACCGCAGGGGCGGCGCTGGGCCGGCGTGGGCGTGGGGCTGGCGGCGGCGCTCAAGCTCTTCCCCGGCATCTTCGTGCTCTACCTGCTGGCCATCCGACGGTGGCGCGCGGCGGCGGTGGCGGCGGCGACCGCCGCGGTGGCCACGCTGCTGGCCGCCGCGGTCGCGCCGGGCGACTCGTGGCGGTTCTGGACCCACGAGCTGTGGACCACCGAGCGGGTGGGCCGCACCGACTACACCGGCAACCAGTCGCTGTTCGGGCTGCTCAGTCGCCTGGCCCCGTCGGCCGAGCCGGGCCGGCTGCCGTGGCTGCTGCTCGTGCTGGCGGTCGCCGGGTTCGGCCTGTGGCGGGCCGCGCGGGCGGCCCGGGCGGGAGACGCGCTGGTGGGTCTCACCCTGACCGGCCTGGTGGGCGGGCTGGTCAGCCCGATCACCTGGATCCACCACCTGTACTGGTTCGTCCCCGCCCTGGTGGTGCTCGTCGACGCGGCGCTGGACGCCGATCCGGCGACGCCCGGCGGGGCGCGCCGGCGCGGCGGTCTGCTCGCGCTGGCCGTCGGCGTCGGCCTGCCGATCGTGTACGGGTTGGTGACGTTCCAGGACTGGGGCACCGCGATCGTGCACACGGACGATCCGGTCGACTTCGTCGTCCGCAACCTGTACGTGCTGCTCAGCCTGCTGCTGCTGGCGGTGCTGCCGATCCGCCGGGGCCGCGATGACTCATCCGAAAATTCGGACTGACCGGACAGACCTCGCGTCTGGGCCGGTTCGGCGCTAATCTTGTCCCAACTACCTCAGGTTTCTCCCAGGTAGCACCGAATTCCCCCGGTGACGGTGGCCCTCCGCGTCGGCAGCGCGGAGGGCCATCCGCCGTCCAGGGCTCACTCCTCGGCCGGCGGCGCGCCGACGGCGACCAGTTGCCGCCGAGGCAGCGGCGGCGGGACCGGCTGCCGGCCCAGCCCGCTCAACGAGCTGACCCCGAGCCGCCCGGCCAGCACCGGAACCTGGTCCGGCTCGACGACGAAGACGACCTCGCGCGGCCGACTCGGGCGCAGCAGCAGCACCGCCGCGAGGACCACCAGCAGCGTCCCGCCGGCCAGCAACGCCCACACCACCCCGGGGAACCAGCCGGCCCGCACCTCGCCCCGCATCTCCAGGTCGAGGCCGGCGGCGCCGTCCGAGCGCATCACCACCAGGCTCAGCGACCGGTCGGCGAACTCGGCCGGGCTCCACTCCAGCGAGCCGACGCCCTGGCGTACCCAGAAGGGCTGGCCGAGCGGGACGGCGTCGGCGACGCCCGCGGTGGCCGGGTCGAGACCGACCGGGAGCGGGCCCCGGGTCACCGCGACGCGTCGCACGGTGCTGTGCGGGACGTCGGCCAGCCACCGTCGCACCTGGTCGGTCGGGGCGAGGCCGAGGAAGACCGGACCGCCGGCGTCCCGCGCGGTGAGGCGCAGCCGGGCCTGCCCGGTCCGGACGATCGGGAGGTCGGCGCGGAGCATCGCGTCCACATCGGTGACCACCACCGCGCGGGCGGGCGTGCGGACCGGCTCGAAGCGGGCGGAGAAGCCGCCGTCCGGGTCGGCGTGCCGGGCGGCGATCCCGAGCCCGGCGCCCGCCACCAGCACCGCGACCCCCACTGCCAGTGCCAGCATGCCGGCGATCGTGCGTACGAAACGCATTCGCGTCGTCCCTCTCGGTAGCCAACTACCCGGCCGACCTTACCGACGCCTGTCGCGCGATCGCCGGATATCGGCGGCACCCGCCCCGGAACGGCAACCGGCCCGGCGGACACGATCCGCCGGGCCGGTGACTGTCGCCGTGCTCAGGACGTCGCGGTGGGCTCCCGCCGGGTACGCGCGAACGCCAGCCCGCCGAGGACCAGGCCGGCCAGGCCGGCGACGAGGCCGGCGACCCCGAGCGCGGTACCCGCGCCCGAGTCGTCGTCGTCATCGTCGTCGTCCGCGGCGGCGGCCGCCGCCGGCGCGCTCGCGCCGGGGGACGCGGACGCCGCGGCGGCCAGCGTGAGCACCGGGGCCGGGTTCTCCGGCTCCTCCGCGCCCGGCGTCGGCTCCTCGATCCAGCGGGAGACGTTGCCGTCGGAGTAGGTCTGCAGCACCTTGAACACCATGGTGTCCACCTGCGGCAGCGGCCCCATCGACACCGGGAACTCCTGGAACTCGCCCGGCTTGACGCCGCCGCCCTGCGCCGCGGTGAAGGTGAGCTTGGAGACCGCCTCGGTGAGCTGGCTGCCGTGCACCTCGATCGGCGGGTCGACCTTGCGCTTCTCCACCGCCACCGTCCAGCCCGGCACCGGCATGGTCGAGACGGAACCCACCGGCGCGTTCGCCGGCAGGTTCACCTCGACCTTGACCGTCGACGCCGTGTCGCTCTCGTTCGGCACCCGGAACGCGAACCGACCGTAGCCGCCCTGCGTAGCCTCCTTCGGATTGACGGTGACGTGCGCCGAGGCCGACCCGGCCAGGCCGAGGACGGCGGTGGCGACGGCGGCGAGAGTCAGCGCGGCGGCGGTCGCGGGGCGCCGGAGACGGATCATCAGAGGGAACCTTCCGTTACTTGATCGGCACGGTGGCGGTCACCGTGGCCTGGTCGATGTCGGACGTGCGGACGGTGAAGCGGAGCTGCCAGTCGCCCCGGGCCGGCAGGTTGACCTCGCCGGTGGCGTGGTTGTCGCTCAACGGCAGCAGCGGGACCGTGATCGGCTCGATCCCGGCCGACGGCAGCGCCGCGGTGACCTTCCACTCCTGCACCGGCTGCGGCCGGTTGTCGGTCGTGTAGGCGTAGAGGTGCAGCGAGTTGTTGCCGGTCTCGGCCGGGTCCAGCTCGACCTGGAGCGAGTAGATCGGGCTGCTCAGCGTGGTGGAGAAGTAGCCGGCCGGCGCGCCGGCCACGTCGGCGGCCGCGGTCCGCGCCGGGGTGGTCTGCACCAGCGTCGCGGAGAGGCCCAGCACCACCGCGGTGATCGCCAGCTCGGCCACCACGGCCCGCCGCATCGAACCCGGCCGGCCGGCGGCGACCCGCCGGCGCACCAGCGCCCGGGAGTACGCGGCCACACCGATCACCAACGCGAACAGCACGATCTTGGCGAGCAGCAGCCGCCCGTACGTGGTGTCGATCAGTGCCGTCGGGCTCGCCACCTCGATCAGACCCTGCACGGTGCCGGCCAGCAGCAGCGCGGCCACCGCCAACGCGGCCCAGCGGGACCAGATCGGCAGGATGGCGTCCAGCTCGCGTTCGTCGGCGCGGCGCAGCAGGAAGACCGCCAGCATCACCAGACCGCCCAGCCAGACCGCCATCCCGCCCAGGTGCACAGCGTCCACCACCACCGAGACGGCCGGCGCCGGGGAGGCGGCGGCGTGACCGGCGAGCGGCCAGGTGAACAACGCCGCACCGCCGAGGACGGCCAGGATGATCCCGTCGGTGCGGCCGACCGGACCGGCGAACAGCGGGCGGAGCAGGAACGCCGCCGCGGCCAGCAGGCCCAGCCGGACCAGGTGGGTGGTGCCGTAGGCGCTGCCCAGCACGTCGCCCAGGCCGGCCCCGGTGACGTCGAACAGCCCGCCGCCGTTGGTGTAGGGCACCTGGATCCACAGCTCGGCCACGGTGGCGGCGGCCAGCACGCCGAGCCCGGTCCAGGCCAGCCGCGCCGGGCCCCGGCGGGACAGCCGGCGCGGCCAGAGCGCGGCCAGCACCAGGGCCGGGCCGACCAGCAGCAGCAGGCCCACGTAGCCGACGTACTTCGCCACCTTGACCGCGGTCTCCGTCACCGGGTTCGCCCGGTTGTCCGAGCCGGTGTCGGTCGGCGGCTCCGACGGCGCGCCGACCGAGTAGGTGAACGCGCCGGAGACCGGGTGGCTGTCCGCCGAGATCACCCGGTAGCTCACCAGGTAGGTGCCGCGCGCGCCGGACGGGTCCACCGGGATGGTGACCTCGGCGCCCTGGAACGTCGGCTCACCCCGGTCGGCCCGGGAGCCGTCCGGGGCGATCACCCGGACCTTGCCGGGCACCTTCCGGACGCCCTCGCTGAAGGTGATCACCACCTGGGCGGGCGCCTCGGGCACCACGGCGGACGCGGCGGGGCTGCTGCTCACCAGCACCGCGTGGGCGCTGGCCGGGGTGGCCGGGGCGAGCAGCAGGGTGACCAGGAGGAGCAGCAGCCCGGCGACGGTCCCGGAGCGGGCGGCGACGACCCCGGGCGGGCGGCGTACGGCAGCAGTCATGACCGCCATGGTTCCCGAACCGTGGCGGGCCCGGCGAGCCGACCTCCGCCGGGCGCGCCGCAGCGCCCGATCGGTGCGGTGACGCGCGCCACCGGAACCTGGTCGGAGGTCATGAGGGGGTAGTCGGTGGGCGGACGGAAAAAGTTCCCGGCGTGTGCGGGACCACGGAATGGGCCGAAGGACCCTGTCACCCACAGGTACGCCGCGTAACCTCGTCTGTCGTGATCCCCGCCCCGCGCGACACCGCCGCCGACCACCCCGAGCCGGGGTCCGAGGCTGCGCGGGAGACGGTCACCGGGTGGGCGCTGGCCGCCCGGCACGGCGACCCGGCCGCCCAGGCCGCGTTCGTCCGGGCCACCCAGGCCGAGGTCTGGCGCTTCACCGCCGCCCTGGTCGACCCGGACAGCGCGGACGACCTGACGCAGGAGACCTACCTGCGGGCGTTCCGGGCGCTGCCCGGCTTCGAGGGACGGTCCACCGCCCGCACCTGGCTGCTCGGCATCGCCCGCCGGGCCTGCGCCGACCACCTGCGGACCGTGGTGCGCCGCCGCCGGCTCGACGAACGGCTCGCCGCCCAGGCGGCCACCGACCGGCCCGGGCCGGACCCGGCCGGCCAGTTGGGCGCCGCCGACCTGGTCCGCCGGCTGCCCGCCGAGCGGCGCTCCGCGTTCGTGCTCACCCAGCTGCTCGGCCTGTCCTACGCCGAGGCCGCCGACGTGGAGGGGGTGCCGGTGGGCACCATCCGCTCCCGCGTCGCGCGGGCCCGCGACGAGCTGGTCGGCGCCGTCGGCGACACACTGGCCGGATAGCGGGAACCTTTCATGCCTCCCGGACGACGAATGACTGTGACCCCCTCCCCCACCCGGGCCGACCGCTGGCGGGCCCTGCGGCCCTGGCTCGGCGTGGCGGCCCGCCTCGGGCTGGCCGCCGTCTGGCTGATCGCCGGTGGCACCAAGGTCGGTGACCTGGCCGCCTCCGGTCGGGCCGTGAACGCCTACCAGGTGATGCCGTACGACCTGGCCACGGTGATCGGCGCGGCGCTGCCGTTCGTGGAGCTGGCCCTGGGGCTGCTGCTGCTCGTCGGGCTGGCCACCCGGGTCAGCGCCGGTGTCTCCGCCGCGCTGCTGGTGGTCTTCGTCGTCGGCATCGCCTCGGCCTGGGCCCGCGGCCTGGCCATCGACTGCGGGTGCTTCGGCAGCGGCGGCCAGCTCGGCGCCGGCGAGACACCGAGCTACCTCCCGGAGATCCTCCGGGACCTGGGATTCCTGCTACTGGCCGGATTCCTGCTGATCTGGCCCCGCACCCCGTTCTCGGTGGACGGCTGGCTGGCGGGCGACATCGTGGAGGACGAGGATGAGTAGTCGCAAGGGACGCAAGGACGCGTCACGGGTGGTGCGCGAGCAGATCGCCCGGGAGAAGCGGCGCAAGCGCACCCTCTACACCACCATCGCCGCGGTGCTGGTGCTGATCCTCGCCGGCGGCATCGGCTGGGCCGTCTACTCCTCGCAGAAGTCCGACGACTTCACCGCGCCGCCCGGTGCCAACGACGCCGGCACCGGCATCGTCGAGGGCAGCGGCCCGGTCACCATCGACCTGTACGAGGACTACCTCTGCCCGGTCTGCAAGCAGTTCCAGCAGGTCAACGGCGAGACCATCAACCAGCTCGTCAGCGAGGGCAAGGCGAAGGTGGTCTTCCACCCGGTCGCCTTCCTCAATCGCTTCTCCACCACCGAATACTCCACCCGTTCGTCGGCCGCCTCCGGCTGCGCCGCCGAGGGCGGCAAGTTCCGCGAGTTCACCGACCAGCTCTTCGCCAAGCAGCCGCCGGAGGGCAGCGCCGGGCTCAGCAACGACGAGCTGATCGACATCGGCGCGGGCGTCGGGCTGAACCGGGACGACTTCGCCTCCTGCGTGAACGACGGCACCTACACGGCGTGGACCGAGCACGTGACCGACGAGGCGAGCAAGTCCGGCGTGACCGGCACCCCGACCATCAAGGTCAACGGCAGCGAGGTGCAGGACAAGAGCCCGGACGGGATCAAGGCGGCCGTGGAGGCGGCCGGGAAGTGATCCCCGCACCGCTGCGCCGGGCCGGGCTGGTGGTCGCCGTCGCGGCCACCGCCCTGCTCGCGCTCGCCGCACCGGCCGCCGCGCACGGCGCGGACGCCCCCGACGGCACCGACTACCGGGGCGCGGTCACCGGCGTCAGCCCGGACCGGCCCGGGCTGACCGCCCGGCTGGTCGAGGCCGGCGCGCGGCTGGAGCTGACCAACCGCACCGGCGCCGACGTGACCGTGCTCGGCTACTCCGGCGAGCCCTACCTGCGGATCGGCCCCGAGGGCGTGTTCGAGAACAGGCGCTCGCCGGCCACCTGGCTGAACCGGACGCTGGCCGGAGAGACCCGACTGCCGGCCGAGGCGGACCCGGCCGCCCCGCCGGACTGGCGGCGGATCGACGACGGACCCACCGCCCGCTGGCACGACCAGCGCACGCTCTGGCGCGAGGACGCCCCACCGGCCGCCGTCGCCGCCGCCCCCGACCGGGAGCAGCGGGTCCGCGACTGGGTGGTGCCGCTGCGCGCCGGGACCGAACCGATCGAGGTACGCGGCACGCTGGACTGGGTGCCGCCGCCCGACCCGTACCCCTGGTGGGTGGCCGCCACCCTCGGTTTCCTGGTGATCGGCGCGGCCGGGCTGGTGCCCGGCGGCACGACCGCCGGCGTGCGCGCGCTGCGCGCGGTGGGCGGCCTGCTCGCCCTCGGCGGCGTGGCGGCCGTGGCGCTCACCGTCGGCCGCGCGCTCGACACCGGCGGCCCCGGGTTCGGCGGCCTGCTCGCCGAGCTGCTCACCGGCCAGGTGTGGACGCTGCTCACCGGCCTCGGCGCGCTCGCCGCCGGCGGCTACGCGCTGGCCCGCCGACCGGCCGCCGACTTCACGCTGGCGCTGGCCGGCGCGTGCCTCACCCTGTTCGCCGGGGTGTCGAACCTGGCCGTGCTGTCCCGCTCGGTCCCCCCGGCCGCCGGCCCCGCAGGACTGGTGCGCGTCCTGGTCGCCGTGGCCCTGGCCACCGGCGCCGGCGCGGTCGCCGCCGGTCTGCTCCGCCTCCGCACCGCCGCCCGCACCACCCCCCACCCCCACCTGACCCGCACCCCCTGACCCGCCCCCGCGCCCCCCGCGCCCCCCGCGCCCCTCGCGCCCCTCGCGGCGGCGATCTTGCAGTTGCGGCCCCGCGAGTGCGGCTTTTGTTCCGTTGTGCCGGGGCCCAAAGTGCAAGATCGCCGAGGTTGCGGTGGGTCAGGGCGAGCGGGGGGAGGTGGGGGCGAAGCCGTGGGGGAGTTCGAGGCGGTGTGCGGACAGCAGCGTTTCGTCGGAGAGGACGTCTGCGGTGGGGGCGTCGGCGACGATGCGGCCGCCGTCCAGGATCACCGCGCGGGGACACAGCTCGGCCGCGTACGGCAGGTCGTGGGTGACCATCAGCAGCGTCACCGGCAGGCCGCGCAGGATCTCCGCCAGCTCCCGGCGGGCCGCCGGGTCGAGGTTGGACGACGGCTCGTCCAGCACCAGGATCTCCGGACGCATGGCCAGCACCGTGGCCACCGCCACCCGGCGCCGCTGCCCGAACGACAGGTGGTGCGGCGCCCGGTCCCGGTGCTCGGCCATGCCCACCGCCGCGAGCGCCTCGTCGACCCGTTCCGCCAGCTCGGCCCCGCGCAGACCCAGGTTGGCCGGGCCGAACGCGACGTCCTCCGCCACCGTGGGCAGGAAGAGCTGGTCGTCCGGGTCCTGGAAGACGATGCCGACCCGGCGGCGGACCTCGGCGAGGGTGTCCCGGTCGCGGGTCACCGTCAGACCACCGACCGCCACCGTCCCCTCGGTCGGGGTGAGGATGCCGTTGAGGTGCAGCACCAGCGTGGTCTTGCCGGCGCCGTTCGGCCCGAGCAGCGCCACCCGGTCGCCGCGCGGCACGGTCAGGTCCACCCCGTGCAGGGCGACGTGACCGTCCGGATACGCGTACCGGACGCCACGGACGTCCAGGGAGGGCGGCTGCTGCACGTACCCGATCATTGCAGGACGAGCGCGGCGGCGGCGATGGAGGCCGCGATCACCGGCACCGTCGCGCCCACCGCCCACTGCCCGGCGGTGGCCGCCCCGGCCCCCTGCCAGACCGCCGGCATCCGGCCGGTGTAGCCGCGGGAGACCATCGCCAGATAGACCCGCTCGCCCCGCTCGAAGGCGCGCAGGAACAGCGCGCCGACCCCGGCCGCGAAGCCGCGCAACTGCCACAGGAAGCGCGGGTCGTCGCCCCGGGACACCCGGGCCACCCGCATCCGCCGGGCCTCCCCGACCAGCACCTCCAGGTAGCGCAGCATGAACGTGGCGATCTGGGTGAGGATCTGCGGGCAGCGCAGCCGGTCCAGGCCGAGGATCAGGTCACGTGTCGTCGTGGTCGCCGCCAGCAGGAGTGACGCGAGGACGCCGAGCGTGCCCTTGGCCAGGATGTTGAACGCGCCGTGCAACCCGTCGACGGAGAGGCCGAGCCCGGCCACCTCGACCCGCTCCCCCGTGCCGAGGAACGGCAGCGCGAACGCGAACAGCACGAACGGCAGCTCGATCAACGCCCGCCCGAGCAGCCAGCGCGGGCCGACCCGGGCCAGCGCCGCCACCCCGGCCACCAGCAGGGCGTATCCGCCGAACGCCCAGTACGCCTCCCGCGGGGTGGCGACCACCGCCACGGTGAACAGCACCATGGCGGCGATCTTCACCTCCGGCGGGAGGCGGTGCACCGGCGAGCCGGACTCGCGGTAGAGCACGTGCGCGTGCCCGGCGCCCATCGTCGACCTCCCCGGCTCAGCGGCCGTCGGTGGACCGGGGCGTGCCGGTCGCGGTGGCGCCCACCGGGTCCACGGCGTCGGTGGTCGGGCCGGTCGTGGTGGCGCGGGCCGGACCGCGACGGCGGGCCAGCCAGAACAGGCCGCCGCCGACCGCGAAGGTGAGCAGCACGCCGAGCACGCCGGACAGGCCGGTGGAGAGGAAGTCGTTGCCGATGCCACGTACGCCGTAGTCGGCCAGCGGGCTGTCCGCCAGCTCGTGGTCCTTGGCCTGCTGGGCCGGGCAACTGCCGCCGGTGATCTCGTCGTCGGCGTTCACCGTGCAGCCCTTGAGCAGCGACGAGTCGAGCCCGTCCGGGTGCGACGAGGCGTAGTTGCTGACCACGCCGGCCAGCAGCAGCGCCACCAGCAGGCCACCGAGGAGGAACGGCCAGGGACGCTTGCTCATCGGGCACCTCCGGCGACCGGGACGGCGGGAGCCGGGGTGGCCGGCTTGAGGGCGCGCAGCGCATAGACCAGGTCGGGGCGGACCTTGGCGACGGTGACCACGGTGGTCGCGGTGATCAGGCCCTCGCCGATGCCGATCAGCAGGTGGGCGACGGCCATCGTGCCGGCCAGCCCGCCCAGGTTGCCGCCCAGGTCGGTGGTGCCGCCCAGCCAGTACTGCAGCACGAAGCCCTGGGACGCGACCACGACGCTGACCAGCGCGGAGACGAACGCGGTGACCGCCAGCCCGGCGGGCGTACGCGGCAGGACCCGCAGCAGCAGCGCGATCAGCAGGTAGGCGGCGGCGGTGCCGAGGATCGCCATGTTGGTGATGTTGAGGCCGAGCATGGCCACCCCGCCGTCGCCGAAGACCAGGGCCTGCACGACCAGCACCACGGCCACGCAGAGCGCGCCGACCCAGGGGCCGACCAGCAGCGCGGCCAGCGCGCCGCCGAGCAGGTGGCCGCTCACCCCGGCGGTGAAGATCGGGAAGTTGAGCATCTGCACGGCGAAGATGAACGCCGCCACCAGACCGGCCATCGGCGCCAGCCGGTCGTCGAGGTCGGCCCGGCCGCGCAGCACGCAGAACGTGAGCGCGGCGAGCGCGAAGGCCGCGAAGATCGCGGCGACGGGACCGTCGATGATCCCGTTGGAGATGTGCATCGCCAGGGTTTCCACGAGGTGAGCCTATTTCCGGCAGGGGGTTGTTGCCAATCCCTTGCAACAAGGCATGGTGATCATCACGCTCGGCCGGGTGTCGCCGCCGGTCACCGACCCGGGCGCGGCGGTATCGTCACCGCCATGACCGACCGCCTGAAGCCCGGCGACCCCGCCCCCGAGTTCACCCTCCCCACCGACGACGGCGGGACCCTCTCCCTGACCGACCTGCGCGGCCGCAAGGTCATCCTGTACGCGTACCCGGCCGCCATGACGCCCGGCTGCACGAAGCAGGCGTGCGACTTCCGCGACTCGCTCGCCTCGCTGCAGTCCGCCGGCTACGAGGTGGTGGGCATCTCGCCGGACAAGCCGGCCAAGCTGGCCAAGTTCCGCGACCGCGACGCCATCACGTTCCCCCTGGTCGCCGACGAGGACAAGGCGGTGCTGACCGCGTACGGCGCGTACGGCGAGAAGCAGATGTACGGGCGCACGGTCACCGGCGTGATCCGCTCCACGTTCGTGGTGGACGAGGAGGGCCGGATCGCGCACGCGTTCTACAACGTCAAGGCCACCGGCCACGTCGCCAAGCTGCGCCGGGACCTCGGGCTCGACTGAACCTGTCGGTCGCCACGGTTACCGTCGGCGCATGGTGCGTTACCGCTATTCACCGGAACTGCTCGCCGTCACCGCCGCACGGGCGCACAGCGTGACGGAGGTCATGCGACTGCTCGGGGTGCGGGTCAGCGGCGGTTCGCACGCGCACATCAGCCGGCAGCTCAAGCGCTTCGGCGTCGACACCTCACACTTCACCGGGCAGGGACACCGGCGCGGAGTGCCAGGCCCCCGGCAGGCGCCGACGGAAACCCTGGTCCGGCTACCGCCGGACGCCGCCCGCACACCCGGCTTCCGGCTCCGCCGCGCCCTGCTGGAGATCGGCCGCGCCGAACGTTGCGCCATCTGTCACCTCGACCCCTGGTGGCAGGACGCCCCGCTCATCCTCCACGTTGACCACCTCAACGGCGATCCGCTCGACAATCGCTCCGCCAACCTTCGTTTCCTTTGCCCCAACTGCCACAGTCAGACCGCGACGTTCGCCGGACGGGCGCGACCGATCGACGCGACGGCCGCCGGCGCTGTTCCGGAGGTCCAGCAGCCGGACGACGCGGGGCGGCCCGACGCGACGAGCCTGATCCGACTGGTGAGCGCCGGTCGGATGACAAGCGTGGATGCTGCTCGGCTACTCGGCTGCACAAGGGATCACGTCGGTAGGTTGCGTCGGCGTCTCGAAGCAACGGGCACCATCGAACCGCCGCCACGGGTCCGCGACCGTCCGGTCCAACGGCGGTTCCGGGATCAGGCGATCCGGTACGCGCTGACACACCCGGAGGCCGGGTCACGACAGATCGCCCAGGCGTTGACCGACGACGAAGCGGAGCCGGCCGCAATCAGCCATCGCACGGTGCAACGGATCCTTCTGGAGGCTCGACTCACGACGGCGGAGGCGCGACGCTCTAGACTGAGCGGGCCTGCGGGAGTGGCGTAACAGGCAGCCGCGATAGGTTTAGGTCCTATTGTCCGAAAGGACGTGGGGGTTCGACTCCCCTCTCCCGCACCAACAGCCGTGTTACCCGTCACGGACGCAGGTGGGCGACCCGCCGCATCCCGCAGGATGGCGACGTGGACCTGCGCTTCGTACTCGACCCCGACCTCACGCCTGAGCTGCGCGAACAGCTCGTCGACCTGTGGGTGGACGTGACCAACGCCGGCGGTGCGGTCGGCTTCGTCGCCCCGGTCACCGAGGCCGAGGTGCGGCCGGTCGCCGAGTCGACGCTCGCCGAGGTCGCCGACGGGCCGGACCGGCTGCTGGTCGGCTACGCGGGCGAACGGCTGGTCGCCGTCGTGGTCGTCGCGGACAACCGGTTCCACCTGAAGACGCACTGGCGGGTGCTCAAGCGGGTCATGGTGCACCCCGACACCCAGGGACGCGGGTACGGCGCCGCGCTGATGCGCGAGGCCGAGCGGGTCACCCGGGCGCTGGGCGTGGAGGCGCTGCACGTGACCGTCCGCGACGGACTCGGCCTGGACCGCTTCTACCGGCGTCTCGGCTACCGGGAGATCGGCCGCCTGCCCGCCGCGCTCCGCCTGTCCCCCACCGACTCCCGCGACGAGATCCTCATGTGGCGCGATCTCCCCGCACGCCCCGGATCCGTCGATCATGCAGTGGTGGCACCTGACGAAGTCCACTGATCCGACATCCGAGGCGCCACAACTCCGTGATCGACGAAGGTCAGGCGCACGCGCCCGGGGCGGCGGCCTCCACGACGGGCGTGGGCGTGGACGGGGTGGGCGTAGACGGGGATGACGGGGGCGGAGACGGGGACGCGCTGGTGGGGCGGGCGGACGGGGAGCGGGACGGCTTCGCCGGCCGGGTGGTCGTGGCGGCACCCGCGCCGTACATCCGGACCGTGCTGCGCTGCACCTGACCCGGCGCCATCCGGATGCCGGTGGCGGTCGCGCGGTGGCCGTACACGTCGGTGACCCGGATCGTGTACGGGCCGGGGCCGGCGCCGGAGGGGATCAGCCAGTAGTTGTAGTCCTCCCGGTCCGCCGCCCGCCACGACCCGTTCTGCCGGACCTCCACCGAGCGCAGCGGGTTGCCGTGGTCGCCGACCAGGACGGCGAACCACCACTGGGAGGCGCCTTCCTTGATCCGGAAGGTGAGCGGGCCGGGCAGCGCCGGGTCAACCACCGCCCGGTAGGTGACCCGGACGACGCCCTGCACCGGTTCGGCGATCCGGGCGAACGCCTCGGCGGAGAGGTCGAGGTGACCGGGCGCACACTCCGGGCACTGGTCCATGACGAGCACCCGGACGGTGCCGCGCGGGCCGGTGACGTCGAGGAAGCCGCCGCATGACGCACCGGCCGCGTACTCGCTGGGGCCCAGCGCCACGTAGAGCCGGTTGGTGGGCGCGGCGGGCCGGGAGCAGTTGCCGCCGGCGCCCTTCGAGTCGTAGAAGGTGGCCTTCCCGGAGTGCGCGCCGGCGCCGAGCGGCGGGGCGGCACCGACCGGCGGGGCGGCGCAGGCGGGGGCGGCGCCGCCGCGTACCGCGAGGGTCACCGCGACCACGGCGGCGAGCGCGGCCAGGCCGGCCGCGGCGAGCCGGCGGCGGGCCCGGGCCGGGGCACGGCGGCGGCCGGGCCCGGCGGGCGGGCGCTCGGCGCCGGCGGGGATCGGTGGGTGGGGCGCGCTGCCGTCGGTCACGCCGGTCGATGCTGCCGGACCGGCCGGTGGGCGGACAAGCGGGCTAAGCGAAAGCTAAGGCCGGTGGGCGCGGGCGACCGAGGTGATCCCGGCGAGGTCGCCGGCGAACTCCGGGCGCTGCCGCAACGCGTCCTCCAGGCGGACCCGCCACAGGCCGGTCTCGACCGACACCCGGGCGTCACCGACGTGGCGGACCCGCTCGCGACTCTCCGCGAGCGCCTCCCCGGCGGCGGCGCCGAACAGGGCGTCGAACTCGTGCCGGAGCCAGTCGAACAGCCGGTCGTCGTGGAACGCGCCGCCGATCACCCGGGCGGTGTCCCACGCCACCCGTGGCTGGTGGATCACCTGCATCTCGACTCCTCGGTCGACGTCTCGTTTCGGCCATCATCTATCCTCCGCGGTCCGGCGACAAGGCCCGCCCGGGGCGACGTCGGTCCGGTGGGGAGCGCCGGGCCGGCCGGGCCGGTGGGCATCGGCCGTCCGGATGAGGGGCACCGCGACGAAACGCGAATCAGTAGCATCCCGGGCATGTCCGATCGCCAGCCCCTCGCCGGATCCGACCCCCACCCCGCGACGTCCGACGTGGAGCCGGACGGCCCGGAGGAGAAGACGCCCCGGCGTCGCCGGGGCCTGCGGATCGCGCTGATCCTGCTGCTCGTGGTGGTGCTGCTGGGTGGGGGTGGCGCCCTGGCCGGCGGGCTCTACTACCGGTCGGTCGACAAGTCGATCGAACGGGTGGACGCGTTCGAAGGCGTACCCGAGGCGTCCCGGCCTCCGGTCGCGGCGAAGGGCGCGATGAACATCATGATCCTGGGCAGCGACTCCCGCGATCCGGAGAGCACCGGCGGGTCGCGCAGTGACACGATCATCCTGGCCCACCTGCCGAAGGACCGGTCCAGCGCCCAGCTCATCTCGATCCCCCGGGACACCTGGACGGCGGTGCCGAAGTCCAGGGAGGGCCGGGGCGGCCGGGACGCGAAGATCAACGCCGCGTACGCCTGGGGTGGCGTGCCGCTGATGGTGCAGACCGTGGAGAAGTTCAGCGGCGTCCGGGTCGACAACGTGGCCATGGTGGACTTCGCCGCCTTCAAGGAGATCATCGACGCGCTGGGCGGCGTCGAGATCGACGTGGAGAAGGGCTTCACCACGAAGTACTCGCTGATCGGCACCCGGACGTTCAAGCAGGGCCGGCAGACCATGGACGGCGCCGCCGCGCTGGACTACGCGCGGGAGCGGCACGCCTTCCCGGACGGCGACTTCGCGCGCATCCGCCACCAGCAGCAGGTGATCAAGGCGATCCTGGACAAGGCGGCCTCCGGCGGCGTGCTGACCAACCCGGCCAAGCTCAACTCGTTCGTCCGGGCCACGTCGAACTCGGTGGCGGTCGACAAGTCACTGTCCCTGGTGGACCTGGCGATGGAGATGCGTGGCCTGCGCAGCGGCAACCTGACGTTCTTCACCTGCCCGGTGAAGGGGACGGGCCGGGTCGGCAGCGAGAGCGTGGTGTTCCCGGACCCGGTCCGGTCGAAGACGTTGTTCGAGGCGGTCCGCCGGGACTCGGTCCCGGACATCCTGGCGGTCAGCGGAAAGTAGGACGTCGAACTGCCGTGGCGGCTCTGGCGGGCGGGCGGGGCCGCTCATATCCTGCGATCGCCCCGGGTCCATCGGCAGAGGACCGGGGCGTCACGGGGGAGGATCCACCATGCCACGCCTACCGGCGTACGAGCATCCGGCCGCGCAGCCGCCGGGCGTCACATCGATGACCGGCAGTATGGACACGACCACGGTGCTGCCGTACGCCGGCACCCGGGCCTCGACGCGTACCCGGCGGTTGCGGGCCTGGATGGTGACCGCGCCCATCGACGTCGCCGCGCTGCTCGCACCGCTGCTGCTGACCCAGGACTACTGGCGCGGGACGCTGTCCAACGCGGCGCTGACGGTGGGCCTGCTCGCCACCGGCGGGCTCTACCGACCCCGCCGGCACATCAGCATCCTGGACGAGCTGCCCAGCCTCGGCGGGCGCCTGCTCGCCGCCGGCGCGGTGGTGGCCATCATCGCCGCGCTGCGCCACGACTCGGTGGTCTACCTCGGCGGTTTCATGCGCGGCCTCGCGCTCTCCGCCGGGCTGGTGGTGGTCGGGCGGGCGGTCAACTCCCGGATCGTCCTGCTCGCCCGGCGGCGCCGCTGGGTGGAGCACAACGCGATCGTCGTCGGCGGCGGCCCGATCGGCGCGGAACTCGCCCGGCTGCTGCGCCGCTACCCGCAGTACGGGCTGCGGTTCGTGGGCGCGGTGGACGCGCCGTCGCGGCCGCGCCTGGGCGCGCTGCCGCTCATCGGGACCATCGACGACGTCGAGAAGCTGGTCACGATGGTGGAGTGCGAGGTCCTGGTCATCGCCGACCCGGACTGCTCGGAGTCCGACCTGATGGAGGCGCTGCTCCGACCGGCGAGTTCCCGCTGCGACCTGTGGGCGGTGCCGCGGCTGTGGGGCTCCCGGTCCCAGGGCGGTCACCCGGACCACATCGGAGCCATCCCGATCGTCAAGATCGGCGACACCACGCTGAGCGGTCCACGGTGGTGGGTCAAGCGCGCCTCCGACGTGCTCTTCGCGGTGGTCGCGCTGATCCTGCTGAGCCCGCTGCTGCTGCTCTGCGCGCTCGCCACGTTCCTCGACGGCGGGCGCGGGATCTTCTTCCGGCAGGAGCGGATCGGCCGCTACGGCGAGCCGTTCCAGGTCGTCAAGTTCCGCACCATGCGTCCCGCCGACGAGCACGAGTCGCAGACCACCTGGTCGATCGCACACGACCGGCGCGTGGGCCCGATCGGCCGGTTCCTGCGGCGCACCTCGCTGGACGAGCTGCCCCAGCTGTGGAACATCCTGCGCGGCGAGATGAGCGTGGTGGGGCCACGGCCCGAGCGGCCCTACTTCGTGGAGAAGTTCTCCGTGGAGTACCCCACCTACGCGATGCGCCACCGCGTGCCGGTGGGGCTCACCGGCCTGGCGCAGGTCAGCGGCCTGCGCGGGGACACGCCGATCTCGGACCGCGCCCGGTTCGACAACTACTACGTGGAGAACTGGTCGCTCTGGCTCGACATCAAGATCGTTCTGCGGACCGTGACGGAGGTCTTCCGGGCCGGCGGTCGCTGAGGCCCGACGGCGCTCAGTGGGCCAGCGCCTCGGCCAGGTCGGCGTGCCACGGCCCCGGCGGCGGCAGCTTCGCGGCGGCCCACCGGCCGTGGCCCAGCACGCTGTAGCGGGGACGCGGCGCCGGGCGCGGGAAACGGTCGCTGGTGGTCGAGCGGATCCGGTCCGGGTCCAGGCCGCGCAGGGCGAACACCGCGCGGGCCAGCCCGTACCAGGTGGTCTCGCCGGCGGCGGTGCCGTGGTAGGTCCCCGGCGCCGCGTCGCCGGCGAGCGCCGCGTCGGCCAGCGCGACGAGCCGCTCGGCGAGCCGGTACGACCAGGTCGGCTGCCCCCGTTGGTCGTCGACCACGTCGAGGTGGTCGCGCTCGGCGGCCAGCCGCAGCACGGTGGTGACGAAGTTGCGGCCCGAGGTGTTGTAGAGCCAGGCGGTGCGCACCACGTACCCGGTCTCGGGCAGCAGCCGGGCCACCGCCCGCTCGCCGGCGAGCTTGCCGCGCCCGTACGCGTTGACCGGGCCGGTCGGCGCGTCCTCCGGGTAGGGCTCGGTGGCGTCGCCGGGGAACACGTAGTCGGTGGAGACGTGCACCATCCGGGCCCCGGCCAGGGCGCAGGCCCGGGCCAGGTGGGCGACCGCCGCGCCGTTGACCGCCGTGGCCGCCGGCTCCCGGGTCTCGGCGCCGTCCACATCGGTCCACGCCGCGGCGTTGAGCACCACGTCGTGGCCGGCGACCGCCGCCCGCACCGCCCGCTCGTCGGTGACGTCGAGGTCGGCGCGGGTGGCGGCGGTGACGGTGAGGTCCGGGCGGGTGCGCAGCACGGCCAGCAGGTCCCGCCCGAGCATCCCGCCCGCGCCGGTGACGAGCAGCCGGCTCACCCGCGGGTCGCCGTCTTCAGCGGCTCCCACCAGGCCCGGTTGTCCCGGTACCAACGCACCGTCTCCGCCAGGCCCCGGTCGAGGTCGATGCTCGGGGCGTACCCCAGCTCTGTGTTGATCTTGGTGATGTCCAGCGAGTAGCGACGGTCGTGGCCCTTGCGGTCGGTCACCGGCACGACCCGGTCCCAGTCGGCGCCGCACGCGGCGAGCAGCCGGGCGGTGAGGTCCCGGTTGGTCAGCTCGGTGCCGCCGCCGATGTGGTAGACCTCGCCGGCCCGCCCCTTCTCCTGCACCAGCGCGATGCCCCGGCAGTGGTCGTGCACGTGCAGCCAGTCCCGGACGTTGCCGCCGTCGCCGTAGAGCGGCACGGTGCCGCCGGCGAGCAGGTTGGTGACGAAGAGCGGGACGACCTTCTCCGGGTACTGGTAGGGCCCGTAGTTGTTGGAGCAGCGGGTGACCACCACGTCCAGGCCGTGGGTGCGGTGGTAGGCCAGCGCCAGCAGGTCCGAGCCGGCCTTCGAGGCCGAGTACGGGGAGTTCGGCGCCAGCGGCCAGTCCTCGGTCCAGGAGCCGGAGTCGATCGAGCCGTAGACCTCGTCGGTGGAGACGTGCACGAACCGCCGCGTGCCGTGGCGCAGCGCGGCGTCGAGCAGGGTCTGGGTGCCCAGCACGTTGGTGGTGACGAACGGCGCGGCCCCGGTGATGGACCGGTCCACGTGCGACTCGGCGGCGAAGTGGACGAGCACGTCGTGCCCGGGCACGACCGCGTCGACGGTCACCGGGTCGCAGATGTCGCCCTGCACGAAGCGCAGCCGGGGGTCGTCGCGCACCGGCGCGAGGTTGGCCGGGTTGCCGGAGTAGGTGAGCTTGTCCAGCACGGTCACCCCGGCGGGCGCCAGGTCCGCCACCCCGGCCGCGTCGCCGCCGGGCACGCCCAGCAGCAGCCGCACGTACTCCGACCCGATGAAGCCGGCGCCGCCGGTGACGAGGATCCTCACGGGACCGGGAGTCTACGCGAAGCCGCAGCGCAGGCCGGGGCCGACGACGGGCACCCGCGCGACGCGCCGTGGCCGGTACCCTCCGCGGGTGCGTGGAATCCTGCTCGCCGGCGGCACCGGCTCCCGGCTCTGGCCGATCACCCGGGCCGTGTCCAAGCAACTGATGCCGGTGTTCGACAAGCCGATGGTCTACTACCCGCTCTCCACGCTGGTGATGGCCGGCGTGCGGGACGTTCTGATCATCACGACCCCGGACGACCGGGCCCAGTTCGAGCGGCTGCTCGGCGACGGCGCCCAGTGGGGACTGCGGCTGGAGTACGCCGAGCAGGCCCGCCCGGAGGGCATCGCGCAGGCGTTCCTGCTCGGCGCGGACTTCATCGGCGACGAGGCGGTCGCCCTGATCCTGGGCGACAACATCTTCCACGGCGTCGGCCTCGGCCGGCAGCTCGCCCAGCACGGCGACCCGGCCGGCGCCCGCGTCTTCGCCTACCCGGTCGCCAACCCGGGCGACTACGGCGTGGTGGAGTTCGACGCGGCCGGCCGGGTGCTGTCGATCGAGGAGAAGCCGGCCCGGCCCCGGTCCCGGTACGCGGTGCCCGGCCTCTACTTCTACGACAACCGGGTGGTCGACATCGCCCGCAAGCTCACCCCCAGCACCCGGGGCGAGTTGGAGATCACGGCGGTGAACGAGACCTACCGCGAGTGGGGCGAGCTGTCGGTGACCGTGCTGGACCGGGGCACGGCCTGGCTGGACACCGGCACGTTCACCTCGATGATGCAGGCCGCCGAGTTCGTCCGGGTGATCGAGGAACGGCAGGGCATGAAGATCGGCTGCGTCGAGGAGGTGGTCTGGCGGTCCGGCCTGATCGACGACGACCGGCTGCGGACGCTGGCCCACCCGCTGACCCGCAGCGGATACGGCGAATACCTGCTCGGGCTGCTGGCCGAGGGGTCGACTGTGGGGAGCGGCTCGTGAAGGTCCGGCCGTTGGGCATCGAGGGCGCCTGGGAGATCACGCCCCGGCAGCACGGCGACTCCCGCGGACTGTTCCTGGAGTGGTACCGGTTCGACCACCTCGCCGACGCGGTCGGGCATCCGCTGCGGCTGGCGCAGGGCAACCTCTCGGTCTCCGCGCGGGGCGTGGTGCGCGGCATCCACTTCGCCGACGTACCGCCCGGCCAGGCGAAGTACGTGACCTGCGTACGCGGGGCCGTCGTCGACGTGATCGTGGACGTCCGGGTGGGCTCGCCGACCTTCGGCCGGTGGGAGGCGGTGCGCCTGGACGACGTCGACCGACGGGCGGTCTATCTCAGCGAGGGCCTGGGGCACGGCTTCTGCGCGCTCACCGACGACGCCACGCTGAGCTACCTCTGCTCGACCACCTACGACCCGACCGTCGAGCGTGCCGTGCACCCCCTGGACCCGGAACTGGCGATCGACTGGCCGGCGGGGACACCGCTGCTCTCCGACCGGGACGCGGCCGCGCCCAGCCTGGCCGAGGCACGCGACGCGGGCCTGCTGCCCGACTACGGCACCTGCCGCGCCTTCACCGCCGGGCTGGCCACCCGCCCGTCGTCCTGATCCGGCTCCTCGCCGGGCGCCGGCGAGGTGGCCACGGACGCTCCGCCGGGCGTCGGCCGGACCGGGTCGGGCCGGTCGCCGTCGGACGCCGACGGGTCGACGCCGGGCGGGAAGTCGTCGGCATCGCCGTCCGGCTCCGGCCCGTCGAGGTTCGGCCCGTCCACGTCCGGTCCGTCGAGGTCCGGTCCGTCGAGGTCCGGTCCGGAAGCGACCGGACGCCGCCGCACCGCCGCCCAGACGGTACGCAGATCCGCGCCGACCGGCGTGCCGGCGCGGCGGTAGCCGAGCACCAGCGCGACCCCGAGGCCGATCGCGAGCCCGCCGAACGCGCCGCCGAGCGCGTGCAGCGGCCGCCACACCGGTTCCGGGCGTCGCGGCGCGACGGCGGGCCGGACGACGGCGACCTGGGCCTTCAGCCCCAGCCCGGCGGGGGGCAGGTCACGCCGGGCGATCCGTTGCAGCTCGGCGGCGAGCGCGTCGGCGATCGCCGCGGCCGTCGCACCCGACCGGTCGGTGACGGCCACGTCGATCGCCAGAGCGTCCACCGTGGACGATGCCACGACGCGCGTGGCGAGGTCGTCGGTGGTGTACGGCAGGCGGAGTGAGTCGATCACCGGGCGGGTGAGCCGGGGCGTGTTCATCATGGTGGCGTACGTCTTCACCCGCCGTTGCATGAGCCGGCCGGCCTCCGGCGCGGACGGGCGGGGCTGCGGCGGGGCGGCCCCCTCGGCCACGAACGTGACGAGCAGCTGCGTCTCGGCGCGGTAGACGGGGTCCCGGCGCGCGGCCGGAACTCCGGTGACGACGCCGCCCAGCAACGCGAGCGCCACCACGATCGTCCACCGCCGGCCGATCACGTCGCGGTAGCGGGCCAGGTCCACGAGGCGTGAGCCTACCGGGCGGCCCGGAACCGGCCGGCCCGAGCCGTACCCGGTCGCCGGCGATTGCGGAGGGCCGCTCCGGTCGGGTAGAACAGGCCGGCGACGTGGACTCGTCGTGCCCGCACATCCGCGCATCCTGGGGGAGGACCGTGGTGGACCTGGCGCGGCGTCTCGTCTCCCCCGAGCGTCTCTACCTCGTCGCCCTCGGCCTGACCGGGCTCGCCGCGCTGGTGTCGGTGACCCTGCCGGCGGCGGAGCGGGGGGAACTCGCCGCGAACATGGTGAGCGCCACGGTGGGTGCCGCGCTCGGCGGTCTCTCCGTCGACACCTTCCTGCTCTCCCGCCCGGCCGGCTGGATCATGTCCCGGGGCCGGGGGTGGATCGCCGGCATTCTCGCCGTGTCACTCGGCCTCACCGCGCTGGCGGCGGCGGCGCTGACCACGGCAGCCGGTCTGGGCAGCCACCCGGTGGCCATGGCGGCCGGCTGCGCCCTCACCGTCTTCAACACCGCCGCCTCGCTGGGTCTGCGGCTGCGCCGGTTCTGGTTCGTCTACGCCATGCGTGCCCTCGGCGGCGCGGTGCTGGTGGCGGGCTACGGGCTGCTCTGGCTGGGCCGGCGGCTCGACGGTGGACTGTGGAGCGAGCTGTGGCTGGGTGTGCAGGTCGGCACCGCGGCCGTGCTGGGCGTGGCGGTACTGGCCTGGGCCCGGCGGTCCGGGCCGGTGGCGGCGGCGACGGCCGGGCGACAGGAGTACCGGGCGGACCTGCTCGCGGTGGGCCGCCTGCATGTCGGAGTGTGCGCGCAGATGCTGACGTACCGGTTGGGTCAGGTGCTGGTGGCCCGGTTCGCCGGCGCGGGTCCGCTCGGCGTGTTCGCGCTGGCCGTGGCGGCGCTGGAGTTCGCACAGTCGGGCGCCGTGGTGCGGGCGCAGCGGATCCTGGCCGAACGCGACCCGGCCGCCGTCGGTGACCACGGTCGCGAGGTCGTCAAGGGTGCGTTCCCGATCGCCGCGCTCGCCGTCGTCGGCCTGGCGGTCCTCGGGGTGCTGTCCCCGGACTACCGGAACGCATGGGTCTTCGGGCTGCTCCTGCTGCCCGGGACACTGGCGCTGTCGGCCGGCAAGACGTGGAGCGCGGCGCTGCTCAAGCGCAGCGGCGAGGGGGCGACCACGGCCGTCGCCCTCGTCACCATGTCCGTGTCGGTCGTGCTGTACGTTCTCCTCATCCCGTGGGCCGGCGCCGTCGGCGCGGCGGTCGCCTCGTCGGTCGCCTACTTCGTGTACGCGTTCCGGACGCGACAGCGCCTGCACCGGTCCACGCCGGCACTCGTCAATCGGATGGCCTAGCGGTGGACGTCTCAATCGTCGTTTTGACCTGGGAAGACTTCGAGCGCACCGACGGCTGCGTCCGTTCGTTGCCGGCCGGTGTGGAGGCCGTCGTCGTCGACAACGGCAGCGCCACCGCGATCAGCGAAGCGCTGCGGGCCATGTGCGCCGAGACCGGCGCCCGGTACGTCCGGTCGGAGACGAACCTCGGCTACGCCCGGGGCATGAACCTGGGCGTCCGGCACAGCACCCGCTCCCGGGTGGTCCTGTCCAACAACGACATCCTGGTGCGGCCGGGCGCGATCGAGCGGTTGACCGCCGCGCTCGACGACCCGACGGTCGGCGCGGCGTTTCCGAAGGTGCTGGACGCCACCGGTCGGGACCAGACCGCCGCCGGCCGGTTCCTGACCGTGGGCACCGGGATGGCCCACGCCACCGGGCTCAGCCTCGTCTTCCCGAAGCTGCGGATCGTGGCCCCGCCGGAGCGGGGGGACTGGCTCTCCGGGCCGTTCGTGGCGATCCGGCGGGAGACGCTGGACCGGATCGGCGGGGTGGACGAGTCGTCGTTCTTCTACTCCGAGGACCTGCGGCTGTGCTGGGCCGTACGTCGGCTGGGGCTGCGCCTGGCGTACCTGCCGGAGGCCGTGGTCACGCACGAGGACGACGCGAGCGCGAAGCGCCGGTGGGCCGCGGAGGAGATCGCCCGACGGCAGACCCGGGAGTTCATCCGGGCCAGCCGCGAACTGGCCGGCTGGCGGGGCACGGTCGCCTGCTCCGCGTACACCGTCGGGGTGCTCGCGCGCGCCGCCGTCGGCGGCGGCGCGGCCCGGCGGGCGGTCGCGCGGGGCGCCCTCGAGGGCATGGGTGCCCGATGAGGGTGCTGTTCGTCTGCACCACAGGGGGTTCCGGCCGGCGGCAGCTCGGCGGCGCGGAGCGCTTCCTGGTCGAGATGCTGCCGGCGCTGGCCGCCCGGGGTGTCGAGGTGGTGGCCGCCAGCCCGGACGACGAGGTGGCGGAGGCGTTACGGGCGGCGGGCGTGCGGTGGCTGCCGCTCGGCGCCGCCAGGCGGGTCGACCTCGACTACGCGCGACGGATCCGGGCGCTCGTCGACGAGCTGCGGCCGGACGTGGTGAGCGCGCACCTGCTCTCCGCCGCGATGCACGCCCGCGCCGGGCTGGGTCTGCGCGGCCGGCGCACCCCGCTGGTGGTGACGTTGCACAACAGCCTCTGGCAGTACCGCGACGCGGCCGGGTCGCTGCGGGCCAGGGCCGCGGTGCAGGCCAACATCAGCACCGACCTGATGCTGCGTCGGCTGCGGCCGCACGCGACCGTCGCGGTCTCCGCCTTCGAGGCGCGGGAACTTCGGGTACGCGGGAAGGTCCGGGACGTCCACGTGATCCCGAACCCGCTCCCCGCGATCTGGCCGGACGCGGCCGACGGACCGGACCCCGCGCCGGACGGTCCGGTCCGCGTCGGCTTCCTCGGCCGGCTGGAACGGGAGAAGGGGGCCGACCTGCTCCCCGACGTGGCGACCGCACTGCCCGACGTCGAGTTCCTCGTCGCCGGCGCCGGCACCACGCGGCTGGCCGCACGGCCCAACCTGCACCTGATCGGCCGGGTGGACGCGGCCGACTTCCTCCGGAGGGTGCACTGCCTGCTGGTGCCGTCCCGGGTGGAGGCGTTCGGGCGCAGCGCGCTGGAGGCGATGTCGCTCGGCGTGCCCGTGGTGCACTCCGGGGTCGGCGGTCTGGCCGAGGTCACCGCGGCCGGCGACGGCGTGCTCGCCTACCGGGCCGAGCTGACCGCGCCGGCGTTGGCCTCCGCGGTACGCACGGCCGCCCCCCACCCGGGCGCGTGGGACGAGCGACGCCGCGCACTGGCCCGGGAGTACACCGCCCGGCACTCCTTCGCCGGCTGTGTGGACACCTGGTTCGACCTCTACCGAGCGGTGGCCCATGACACCCGCTGAGCGACGGCTCTGGTCGGTCGGGATCCCGTTCGCGCTCGGGGTGGTCCTGCTCGTGTCGACCTGGGACGCCGGGATCGCGGTCACGATCGCGCTGGCCGTCGGCGCGCTGCTGGCCGCCCGTCGCCGGATGTGGGCGTTGGCCGCGTGCGCCGCCGTCTGGACCGCCGCGCTGACCGCCGTGCGCGTACTGCCCGGCCCGTACGACTCCTGGGCGGGTCGCGGGGTGCTGCCGGTGCTGGCCGGCTACGTGACCGTCTTCCTGCTGGCCTGGGCGGCCGGGCGGCGGCTGGTCGACCGGCGGGACGACGCCGGCACGCGGGCCCGGCCGGAGCTGACCTGGCCGTCCGAGCGGCGCCTGCTGACCTACCTGCTCGTGCTGCTCGGTGTCGCGGCGGCGACCGCGGCGATCCGTTTCCGGGGCACCGTGCCGCCGCTGCTCGCCGACAACCCGGACGCCGCCCGGCAGGTGCTCCGCGAGCAGTCCAACCTGGTCATCGGTCTGCTCTCCGAGGCGTGGACGCTCGGGATGGGCATTTCGCTGCTGCGCGCGCTGTCCGGGCAGCGGCGGGCGCTGCCGGTCTACTACGCGCTCACGGCGGTCTTCACCGTCGGCGCCGCGCTCGGCGCGAGCAAGAACTCGGTGCTGGTGGGCATCGCGCCGGCGCTGATCGCCGCGCTGTCGGTGCGGCGTACCCGGGGACGGGCCGCGAGGTTCCTGGCCGCGCGGACGCCGGTGGTGCTCCTGATCGGCGCCGTGGCGCTCGGCGCGGCGGTGTTCCTCGGCGGGCAGCGCACGATGGCCGGCACCGGCGCGTTCGAGACCGAGTTCCGGGCCCGTTACGGCAGCAACGCGTTGACCAGCAGCGCCGGCTCGCTCGACCTGTCCCTCAGTTCCTCCACCGAGACGTTCGGCCGGGTCTGGTCGCAGCGGGAGCACCTGGACCCCCGGTACGGCACATACTCGCTGACGTTCCTCGGCTCCCGGGTCGAGCCGATCGTCGGCAAGGCGGACCTGTACGGATTGACCTCACAGCTCAGCCAGCCGTACCTGATGAACACCGCTACCTTCGTGGCCATCCCGCTGCTCGACTACGGGCCGCTCGGCGCGGTGTTCTTCCTGCTCGCGCTTGGCCTGGCGGTCGGCGCGACGGAACGGTGGTTCGAGTTCTCGGCGGCTCCGGCCGGGCAGTTGGCCAGGGCCTTCGTCGTCTACTTCGCCCTGTTCGGCGTCTACGAGCTGTATCCGTTGATCTATCCGACCTGGCTGAGCCTGGTGCCCGGTCTGTGGATCCTGCACCGGCTGGGGAGGACCGCGGCGTGAACGGGACGTCGTTCGACGGGCTGACGGTGGTCACGGTCCTGTACCGGTCCGCCGGCATGCTGGCCGAGACGCTGCCGACCTGGGTACGCAGCGCCGGCGACCTGCCGGTGCGGTTCGTCTTCGCGGACAACTGGCCGGCGGACGGGTGCGCCGACGTCGTCGCCGCCCGCCTGCCCGCCGACCGCTACGCCTACCTGCCGGACGACGGCAACCCGGGTTTCGCCGCCGGGTGCAACCGGGCGGTGGAGACGGTCGGCACGAGCCACGTCCTGCTGCTGAACCCGGACGTGTGGCTACCCGACGACGCGCTGGCCCGGCTCTGTGCCGCCGCGGCCGAGCTCCCGGACACCCCGCTCGCGGTCGGCCTGGCCATGCACGGCGGCGAGTACGTCGGCATCGACCTGAACCCGGTGTCGCTCTTCATCGACCGCCCGGCGACGGTGGACCGGGCGCCGCTGGGCCCGTCCGGCGGGGCGGCGGTCTTCCCGACCGCGCTGTACCGCCGGTTCGGCGGATTCTGCGAGCACCTGTTCGCCTGGGGTGAGGACGCCGACCTGGCGTTCCGGCTCTACGCCGCCGGTCTGCGCACGCGCGGGCTGGACCTGGTGCTGCCGCACGCCGGCGGGCACAGCGTGGACGGCGACGACCGGTTGCAGGGGTTCCGGGCCTTCCTGCTGGCCCGCAACCGGCTGTTGGTGGCGGCGCGCACGTTCACCTGGCCGTTGCTGCTGGTCGCGGTGCCGGTGCTCGCGCTGGCGCACGTCGCGTTGGCCGCCCGCCGGGTCCGACAGGGCCTGCTGCGGCCGTTCCTGCGGGGCGTCGGGCGCGGACTGGTCGAAGGGCCGGGGGCGCGGCGGCGGTGGACCGGCCGCCGGTTCGGTTTCGGGTCGCTGCTCGGCTACCTGACCGCTCGGAGGGCGTGATGGCGGGACCGGTGTGGACCGTGGTGACGGTCACCTACAACTCGGCGGAGACGCTGCGTCGCTGCTGGTCCGGCGGGAAGCCGTACGAGTGGCTGGTGGTCGACAACGCCTCCGCCGACGACTCGGCGGCCGTCGCCGAGGAGCTGGGCGCGCGGGTGATCCGGTTGCCGGAGAACGTCGGCTTCTCCCGTGCCAACAACGTGGCGCTTCGCCAGGCGGCGGGCCGCTACGTGTTGTTCGCCAACCCGGACCTGGAGGTACGCCCGGCCGGCCTGGACGCGCTGGCCCGGCACCTGGACACGCACGGCGGACTGGTCGGGCCGCAACTGCTCGGCACCGACGGCACGCCGCAGGCGAACGGTCGCGGATTCCCGTACGCCACCGCGAAGCTGGGCAACCGCAGGGTGTGGCCGCTGTCCCGCCTGCACGCGTCCTACCGGATGGTGGCCGGTCCCGGCGAGGTGGTCCACGTCGCCTGGCTGATGGGGGCTGCGGTGGCGGGCCGGACCGCGGACGTGACCGCGCTGGGCGGGTGGAACGAGCGGTTCTTCCTCTACTACGAGGACCACGAGCTGGGTCTGCGCGCCTGGCGGCACGGGCTGCCGGTCGCGCTGCTCGGCGACGTACGGTGGACCCACCACTGGGCCCGGGCGACGAACTCGTTGCGCTGGTCGCGGGCGCACACGCTGGAGCTGCGCGGCGCCCGGACCTTTTTCGGCATGTTCCCCGAGTTCCTGGTGGGACTCCCACGTCCGGCCCGCCGGCACCGGCGGGCGGCTCGGCTGGTCGGGTCGCCGGTCCGGTCCACCGTGGCCGGTCCGCCGGAGGGTGCGGAACCGGGCCCGCGGGGACGCTGACGCGAACGCTGCTTTGATACGGTCTCGCCGTGTCCGTGACACGCCCGCTGCCGGCGTTCTCCCCCGCGGTGGCGCCCGGGTCACCGGCGGGGGCGACGGCGTCCCGACCGGCGGCGTTCGCCGCCTCCGGGTGGGACCGGGTCAGCCGATCGCCCTACTGGCCGGTCGCCGGCCTGCTCGTGGCGTTCGGCGCCGGGCTGCGGATCCGCCAGTGGAGCTTCGCACGCAGTTTCTGGAGCGACGAGCTGTACGTGGCGCACAACGTGCGCGAGCGTGGCTACCTGGACCTGTTGCAGCCGCTGGCGTTCAGCCAGTCGGCGCCGCCCGGTTGGCTGTGGCTGGAACGGTTCTCCTTCGAGCACCTCGGCGACTCCGAACGGTCCCTGCGGCTCGTGCCGCTGCTGTTCGGGCTGGCGCTGCTGCCGCTGGTGGCCGGGATCGGGCGACGACTCCTGCCGCCGCTGGCCGCGCTGGCGGCGCTGCTGCTCGTCGCGGTCGCCCCGTTCCTGATCGGCTACTCGAACGAGCTGAAGCAGTACAGCGCCGAGGCCTTCTTCGTGACCCTGGTGGTCGGGCTGGCGCTGCTGCTGTCCCGGGGCGTGCCGAGCTGGGCCGGTGCGGCCCTGTTCTGGTCCGTCGCGGCGGTCGCGGCCGTCTTCAGCACGCTGTCCATCCCGGTCGCCGGCACGCTCGGCGTGCTGCTGGTCGCGCAGACGCTGACCCGGCCGGGCCGACTGCCGGCCCAGCGGTGGCGGGACCTGGGTCGGTTCCTCGCCCCGGCGCCGGCCTGGGCCGCGGTGGCGCTGGTGGTCTACGTCCTGTTCCTGGCGCCCGGGCTGGCGGACCAGCAGCTCGCCGCCTACTGGCAGGGTAAGTCGATCTATCCGGCCCACCCCTTGACCGACCTGCCGGCCACCGTGGGCTGGTTCGTCGCGACCTACCGCAGCTTGGCGACGGTGCCGTTCGTGGCCTGGTCCGCGTGGGTCGTCGTACCGCTGCTGGTGCTCGGCGCGGCCGCGGGGCTGCGCCGGCTCTCCGCCGTCGCGGTGCTGGTCCTGCTCACCCCGCTCGCTGCCGGGCTCGCCGGGGCGGCGGTGTCGGTCTACCCGTTCAACGGCCGGCTGGCGCTCTACGCGGTGCCGGCCTGTCTGGTGCTCGCCGCGCTGGCCGCCGCGCCGCCGGAGGTCCGGGCCGGGATGCCGGCTCGCGTCCGCTGGGTGGTCGGGGTGGTGCTGCTGCTGGCCCTGGCGGTGCCGCAGCTCGCCACCGCGGTGGTGGCGACGGTGCATCCGGCGCGGGCCTTCGCCCAGGGCGGCGGCGCCAACGCGGCCGACTATCGCACCGCGCTGGACTATCTGGACACCCAACGGCGTCCGGGCGACCTGGTGCTGGCCACCACCGTCTCGTGGAACGCCCAGTCCTGGTACGGGCCTGCGGCGGACGCGTACGTGGTGGCGGCGGGCCCCGGCGGCTGTCCGGGAAGGACGGTGTCCACACTGCTGCCGGGGCGTTCGCGGGTCTGGCTCTTCCAGGCGACCGACTGGGCCGACGTGGCGAACCGGGACGTCATCGTCCGGCTCGGCGGCGGTGGCGTCGCCGTCGCCGAGCGGCCGTTCGGCGGTGCCCGGGTGGTCCGCTTCGACCTGGTCGCCGGCACCACCAAGGGGACCGACGTGTGCCTGGTGCCGCCGCCGAACGGCGCGGCCGTCCGTTAGCTGTGCCGCTGCCAGAGGTCGCGGAGCGCGTCCCAGTTGCCGCCGAGGCCCGCCCCGCACGGGGTCTCCATGTAGATCGCGGCGACCTTGTCGTCCCGGCCCCACCAGATGCCGCAGACCGGGCGGCCGTCCTGGCCGTTGCCGGCGTACTCGACGTAGTTGCCGGTGGCGCCGCTGACCCCGCCGGTGGCCTGCGCGGCCTCCCGCATGCCCGGGGCGAGCGCACGGCCGATGATGCCCATCTGCTGGCGGAAGGCCCGGGCGGCCTCCTTCTTCTCGGCCGACTCGTACGCCGCGAAGTGCAGTGACACGCCCAGGTAGCGGCAGAAGACGTGCTGCTTCTCGCCGTCGGCGAGCGCCGGGCCGCTCTTCTCGGTGTTGATCGCGCACCCACCCACCTCGCCGAGCCAGGGCTCGGCGAGCGGCATCAGCTCGGCGTCGAACTTCGCCTTGTTCAGCGAGAGCTGGGTGGCCTCGTAGAGCGCCGGGGAGGCGCTCGCCGAGGGGGTGGACGGCTCGTCGCCGTCGGCGAGCGCCCCGCCGGCGAGCAGCCCGGCGCCGCCGGCCAGCACCGCGGCCATCACCACGCCGCCGATCCAGAGACCGGTCCGGCTGCGCGGCGGACGCGCCACCGGGGCGATCCGGGGGCCGCCGGTCGAGGCGAGCGGGTCGGGAGCGGTGGCCTGGGCGGGGATGACCGGGACCGGCATGCCGGGTGACACCGGCGCGCCGGACGACGGCGCACCGGAGACCGGCTGCTGGGGCGCCATCGCCCACGGCTGCGGGCTCCACGGCAGCTGGGGCGGGGACGAGACCGGCTGCGGCGGCGCCGAGACCGGGGGCGGCGGCGGGAGGATCTCGGCCGTGGCGGTGCGCTGGTAGTCCATACCGAGGGAGCCGAACAGCCGCTCGGCGGCACCGTCCTCCTCGGACGGATAGGCCACCCAGGGCTGGCCGGCGGTGAAGTCGGCGTTGACGTAGCGGTGACCGCCAGGCGTCTGCGCCAGCACGTTGGCGGCGTTGGTGAAGGCCTCACGCCACCGCTGGTCGCCGGCCGCCGCCCCGTCGAGCGTCGCCACGGTCACCGGCCGGTCCTGCCCGTCGAGCGCGGCCCAGGCCCTGCCGACCTGGCACTCGCCCAGCACCTCGGTGAACCTGTACGGACCTTCCGGCTGCATGCCCCACTCCTCTGCTCACCCGCCGTGCGGATAGTACAGAGAGCACGCTCGCGGGTCCGCCCTGCGGTCGGATGGTGGGCGGCGCGCCCTTGCGCGGTGAAAGTTTTCATGCATAGAGTCAGCCCGTGAATGAAAGCGGCGCGTCCAGCCCCGACCGCCTGCTTGACCTCTTCCACGGCGTCCGCCTCACCCCGACCCAACGCCGCATCGCGCACTGCCTGGTGCGGCACGCGGGCGCGGCGGCGTACCTGTCCGCTTCGGAGGTGGCCGAGCTGGCCGGGGTCAGCCAGCCCTCGGTCACCCGGTTCGCCATGGCGCTCGGGCACGACGGCTATCCGGCGCTGCGCCGCCGGCTGCGGGAGCTGACCGCCGCCGGCGCGACGGACCCGGCCGCCGGGAACGCCCTGCAACGGGCCGTGCACGCCGAGATGGAGAACCTCGACCGGCTCGCCGCCCAACTGGCCGACGCCGACCGGATCGCCGGGGTGGGCCGGATGCTCGCCGCCAGCCGGCCGCTGCCGGTGCTCGGGCTGCGCGCCGGCGCGCCGCTGGCCGCGTACTTCGCGTACTTCGCCGCCAAGGTGCACCCGGACGTGCGGGTCCTCGACGACGGCGGCAGCCTGCTCACCGACCGCCTCGACCAGGCGGTCGCGGCCGGCGCCACCGCGCTGCTCGCCTTCGTGCTGCCCCGCTACCCCCGGGAGACGCTGGACGCGCTCCGCGAGGCCGCCGACGCCGGGCTGACCGTGGTGGCGATCACCGACTCCCCGGTGAGCCCGGCGGCCGACCACGCCGACGTGGTCCTGCCCGCCGCCGTCGGCGCCGATCTGGTCTTCGACCTGCACACCGCACCGATGACCCTGGCCATGGTGGTGCTCCAGGCGATCTGCGACGCCGCACCGGCCGAGACCCAGACCCGACTCGAGGCGTTCGAGTCGTCCGCCGCCCGCCGCCAGTTGTTCCTCGGCTGAGAGGAGTACGAGATGCACCAGCCCGTCCGCGCCGCCCGGGGCACCACCCGCACCGCGAAGGGGTGGCCGCAGGAGGCCGCCCTGCGGATGCTGATGAACAACCTCGACCCGGAGGTGGCCGAGCGCCCGGAGGACCTGGTCGTCTACGGCGGCACCGGGAAGGCGGCCCGGGACTGGCCGTCGTACCACGCGTTGGTGCGGACGCTCACCGAGCTGCGCGACGACGAGACCATGCTGGTGCAGTCGGGCCGCCCGGTCGGGGTGATGCGCACCCACGAGTGGGCGCCCCGGGTGCTGCTGGCCAACTCCAACCTGGTCGGCGACTGGGCCACCTGGCCGGAGTTCCGCCGCCTCGAATCGCTCGGCCTGACCATGTACGGGCAGATGACCGCCGGATCCTGGATCTACATCGGCACCCAGGGCATCCTCCAGGGCACCTACGAGACGTTCGCCGCGGTCGCCGCCAAGCGGTTCGGCGGGTCGCTCGCCGGCACGCTGACGCTCACCGCCGGCTGCGGCGGGATGGGCGGGGCGCAGCCGCTCGCGGTCACCATGAACGGCGGCGCCTGCCTGGTCGTGGACGTCGACCGGACCCGGTTGGAGCGGCGGGCGCACGACCGCTACCTGGACGAGATCGCCGACTCGCTGGACGACGCGGTTGAGCGGGCCCTCGCCGCGAAGCGGGACCGGCGGGCGCTGAGCGTCGGTGTGGTCGGCAACGCCGCCACCGTCTTCCCCGAGCTGCTGCGCCGGGGCGTCGCGATCGACGTCGTGACCGACCAGACCAGCGCGCACGACCCGCTGTCGTACGTGCCGGAGGGGGTGGAGCCGGGCGACGCCCGGGACTACGCGGCGGCCAAGCCGGCCGAGTTCACCGACCGGGCGCGGACCTCCATGGCCCGGCACGTCGAGGCGATGGTCGGCTTCCTCGACGCGGGCGCGGAGGTCTTCGACTACGGCAACTCGATCCGGGGCGAGGCGAAGCTCGGCGGGTACGAGCGGGCGTTCGACTTCCCCGGCTTCGTGCCGGCGTACATCCGGCCGCTGTTCTGCGAGGGCAAGGGCCCGTTCCGCTGGGCCGCGCTCTCCGGCGACCCGAAGGACATCGCCGCCACCGACCGGGCCATCCTCGACCTGTTCCCGGAGAACGACTCCCTGGCCCGGTGGATCCGGATGGCCGGCGAGCGGGTCGCGTTCCAGGGCCTGCCGGCGCGGATCTGCTGGCTCGGCTACGGCGAGCGGGACCGGGCCGGGGTGCGGTTCAACGAGATGGTCGCGTCCGGTGAGCTGAGCGCGCCGGTGGTGATCGGCCGCGACCACCTGGACTGCGGCAGCGTGGCCAGCCCCTACCGGGAGACCGAGGCGATGGCCGACGGCTCCGACGCGATCGCCGACTGGCCGCTGCTCAACGCGCTGGTCAACACCGCGAGCGGCGCGTCCTGGGTGTCGATCCACCACGGCGGCGGCGTGGGCATCGGCCGCTCGATCCACGCCGGCCAGGTCTGCGTCGCCGACGGCAGCGCCCTGGCCGGGCAGAAGATCGAGCGGGTGCTCACCAACGACCCGGCGATGGGCGTGATCCGGCACGTCGACGCCGGCTACGACGACGCCCGCGAGGTCGCCGCGCGTACCGGCGTGCGCGTCCCCATGGCCGAGGCGTAAGGAGGGGCCCCTTGTTAACGCATTCTGCATTGGAAGGGTCCCTTCCTCACCGGTTCCGGGAGCTGTGGGACGAGATCGCGCCGATCGGGCGGGACGCGGGCAGCGGCGGCTACCTGCGCTACGCGCTGACCGAGCCGGAACTCGCCCTGCGCGCCTGGTTCCGGGACCAGGCCGACCGGCGCGGCATGCCGGTGTCCGAGGACGGCAACGGCAACCTGTTCGCCTGGTGGGGCGACCCGGCGGCCGGCGGCGCGGTGCTCACCGGCAGCCACTTCGACTCGGTGCCGCACGGCGGGGCGTACGACGGGCCGCTCGGCATCGTCAGCGCGTTCCTCGCCGTGGACGAACTGCGGGCCGCCGGCGTCACCCCGGTCCGGCCGGTGGTGGTGGCCGCGTTCGTCGAGGAGGAGGGCGCGCGGTTCGGCGTACCCTGCCTGGGGTCCCGGCTGCTCACCGGCGAGATCGAGGTCGACCGCGCGGCCGGGCTGCGCGACCACGCCGGGGTGAGCTTCGCCGACGCGCTGGGCGACCGGCCGGCGGGCGCCGACCCGGCGCTGCTCGGCCGCTTCGCGGCCTTCGTCGAGCTGCACGTCGAGCAGGGCCGCGCCCTGGTCGACGCGGACGCGCCGGTCGCGGTGGCCTCCGCGATCTGGCCGCACGGCCGGTGGCGGTTCGACTTCACCGGCGAGGGCAACCACGCGGGTACGACCCGGATGGCCGACCGCCGCGACCCGATGCTCACCTACGCGTTCACCGTGCTCGCCGCGAACAAGGAGGCCCGGCTGCGCGACGCGCACGCCACCGTCGGCCGGGTGTCGGTCGAGCCGAACGCCACGAACGCGATCCCGTCCCGGGTCACCGGCTGGCTGGACGCGCGGGCGGCCGAGGCGGACACGCTGTACGGTCTGGTCGAGGCGGTACGGACCAAGGCCACCGAGCGGGCCGGCCGGGACGGCACCGCGCTGACCTGCACGCAGGAGTCGGCGACCCCGCTCGTGGCGTTCGACGGCGGGCTGGCCGGGCGGCTGGTCACGCTGCTCGACGCGCCGGTGCTGCCCACCGGCGCCGGGCACGACGCGGGGGTGCTGGCGGCGCACCTGCCCACCGCGATGCTGTTCGTGCGCAACCCGACCGGGGTGTCGCACTCCCCCGCCGAGTCCGCCACCGACGCCGACTGCGCCGCCGGGGTGGCCGCCCTGGCCCGGGTGCTGGAGGAGCTGGCATGCCGTTGACCCGCTGGCTGGCCGAGTACGCCTGGCTGCCCGACCACGCCGAGCCCACCCCGGACGTGCTGATCGAGGCGACGGACGGGCGGCTCACCGCCGTCACCCCGCTGACCGGCGGCGGGGCGCCGGCCGCCGGGGTGGAGGTGCTCGGCGACGCCACCCGGCTGCCCGGGCTGACCCTGCCCGGGCTGGCCGACGCCCACTCGCACGCGTTCCACCGGGCGCTACGCGGGCGCACCCACGACGGGCGCGGCGACTTCTGGTCCTGGCGGGACCTCATGTACTCGGTCGCCGCCCGGCTCGACCCCGACTCCTACCTCGCGTTGGCCCGGGCCGCGTACGCGGAGATGGCGCTCGCCGGGATCACCTGCGTGGGCGAGTTCCACTACCTGCACCACGGCCCCGGCGGCACCCCGTACGACGACCCGAACGCGATGTCCGCCGCGCTGGTCGAGGCCGCCGCGCACGCCGGGATCCGGCTCACAGTGCTCGACGCCGCGTACCTGACCGCCGGCGTGGACGGCGCGGAGCTGGTCGGCCCGCAGCGCCGGTTCGGCGACGGCGACGCGTTGCGCTGGGCGGAGCGGGTCGACGCGTTCCGCCCGGCCGACGAGCACGTCCGGCTCGGCGCGGCGATCCACTCGGTCCGCGCGGTGCCCGCCGAGCAGCTCGCCACCGTGGCCGGCTGGGCCGACCGGCACGGGCTGCCGCTGCACGTGCACCTGTCCGAGCAGCCGGCCGAGAACGACGCCTGCCGGGCCGTGCACGGCTGCACCCCGACCCGGCTGCTCGCCGACCACGGCGTGCTCGGCCGGCACACCACCGCCGTGCACGCCACCCACCCGACCGCCGCCGACGTGGCGCTGCTCGGCGACAGCCGCACCGGCGTCTGCCTCTGCCCCACCACCGAGCGGGACCTGGCCGACGGGATCGGCCCGGCCCGCCGGATGGCCGAGGCGGGCAGCCCGCTCAGCCTCGGCAGCGACAGCCACGCCGTGGTGGACCTGTTCGAGGAGGCCCGCGCGGTGGAGCTGGACGAGCGGCTGCGCACCCGGAAACGGGGGCACTTCGCCGCCGCCGAGCTGGTCGCTGCCGCCACCGTGGGCGGGCACGCCGCGCTCGGCTGGGGCGACGCCGGCCGGCTCGCCGTCGGCGACCGGGCCGACCTGGTGACGGTACGGCTGGACAGCGCCCGCACGGCCGGCGTGCCGCCGGTCGGCGTGTTCTTCGCGGCCACCGCCGCCGACGTGACGCACGTGGTGGTGGACGGCCGGACCGTGGTGGCCGACGGCCGGCACCTGACCGTCGACGTCCCCACCGAGCTGCGGGACTCGATCGCGGCGGTGTTGTCGTGATCGGCAGCCTGCTGGTGGACAACATCGGCGAGCTGGTCACCAACGACGGGCGGGGCGGCGACCCGCTGGGCCTCCGCCGCGACGCCGCCCTGCTGATCGAGGACGGGCAGGTGGCCTGGGTCGGGCCGGCCCGCTACGCGCCCGCCGCCGACCGGCGGATCGACGCCGACGGCGCGGCCGTGCTGCCCGGCTTCGTGGACAGCCACGCCCACCTGGTCTTCGCCGGTGACCGGGCCGCCGAGTTCGCCGCCCGGATGGCCGGCGAGCCCTACACCGGGGGCGGCATCCGGACCACCGTCGGCGCCACCCGCGCCGCCTCCGACGACGACCTGCGCGCCACCGTGCGCCGGCTGCGCGCGGAGATGCTGCGGCAGGGCACCACCACCGTCGAGATCAAGAGCGGGTACGGCCTGACCGTCGCCGAGGAGGCCCGTTCGCTGCGGATCGCCGCCGAGTTCACCGAGGACACCACGTTCCTCGGCGCACACGTGGTCCCCGCCGAGTACGCCGACCGCCCGGACGACTACGTGGGCCTGGTCTGCGGCCCGATGCTGGCCGCCGCCGCGCCGTACGCCCGCTGGATCGACGTGTTCTGCGAGCGGGGCGCGTTCGACGCCGACCACGCGCGGGCGATCCTCGCCTGCGGGCAGGCGGCCGGTCTGGGCGTGCGGCTGCACGCCAACCAGCTCGGCCCCGGCCCGGGCGTCCAACTCGGGGTGGAGCTGGGTGCGGCGAGCGTCGACCACTGCACCCACCTGACCGACGCCGACATCGACGCGCTCGCCGGCTCGACCACCGTCGAGTGGCTCTCCGGGCCGCCGACCAGCACGGTCGCCACGCTGCTGCCCGGGGCGGAGTTCTCCACCCGCTCGCCCTACCCGGACGCGCGCCGGCTGCTCGACGCCGGCGTCACCGTGGCGCTGGCCACCGACTGCAACCCCGGTTCCTCGTACACCTCGTCGATGCCGTTCTGCGTCGCGCTCGCCGTACGCGAGATGCGGATGACCCCGGCGGAGGCGGTGTGGGCCGCGACCGCCGGTGGGGCGGCGGCGCTGCGCCGCACCGACGTGGGCCGGCTGACCCCGGGGGCCCGGGCCGACCTGATGATCCTCGACGCCCCCACCCACCTGCACCTGGCCTACCGGCCGGGTGTGCCACTGATCCGCCAGGTTCTGCACAACGGAGTGCCGCGATGACCACCGTGACCATCCTGTCCACCGGGATCACCCCCGCCGACGTGCTCGCGGTGGCCCGCGGCACCGCCAAGGTCGTGCTCGACCCGGCCGCCACCGAGGCCATGGCGACCAGCCGGTCCATCGTGGACGGCATCGAGGCCGCCGGCCGCCCGGTGTACGGCGTCTCCACCGGGTTCGGGGCGCTGGCCAACACGTTCGTCGCGCCGGAGCGGCGGGCCGAGTTGCAGCACGCGCTGATCCGCTCGCACGCGGCCGGCGTGGGCGCGCCGATGCCCCGCGAGGTGGTGCGGGCCATGATGCTGCTGCGGGTGCGCTCGCTCGCGCTGGGCCGCTCCGGCGTCCGCCCGCTGGTCGCCGAGGCGCTGGTGGACCTGCTCAACCACGAGGTCACGCCCTGGGTGCCGGAACACGGCTCGCTCGGCGCGTCGGGTGACCTCGCGCCGCTGGCGCACTGCGCGCTGGTGCTGCTCGGCGAGGGCTGGGTGCTCGGTCCGGCCGGCGACCGGATCCCCGCCGCCGACGCGCTGCGCCGGGTCGGGCTGAGCCCGATCGAGCTGGCCGCCAAGGAGGGACTGGCGCTGATCAACGGCACCGACGGCATGCTCGGCATGCTGCTGCTGGCCGTCCGCGACGCCCGGCACCTGTTCGCCATGGCCGACGTCACCGCCGCGCTGGCCATCGAGGCGATGCTCGGCTCGGAGCGGCCGTTCCTGCCCGAGCTGCACGCCATCCGCCCGCACCCCGGGCAGGCCGCCTCGGCCGCGAACATCCACCGGCTGCTGCAGGGTTCGGCGGTGATGGACTCGCACCGCGACGACCTAGCCCACGCGGTGCAGGACGCGTACTCGATGCGCTGCGCCCCGCAGGTGGCCGGCGCGGCCCGGGACACGCTCGGCTTCGTCGAGGTGGTCGCCGGCCGGGAGCTGCTGTCCGTGGTGGACAACCCGGTCGTGCTGCCCGACGGGCGGGTCGAGTCGACGGGCAACTTCCACGGCGCGCCGCTCGGCTTCGCCGCCGACTACCTGGCCATCGCCGCCGCCGAGGTGGGCGCGATCGCCGAACGGCGGGTGGACCGGCTGCTCGACGTGGCCCGCAACCGGGACCTGCCGGCGTTCCTCTCCCCCGACGCCGGGGTGAACTCCGGGCTGATGATCGCCCAGTACACCGCGGCCGGCATCGTGGCGGAGAACCGCCGGCTGGCCGCCCCCGCCTCGGTCGACTCGCTGCCCACCAGCGGCATGCAGGAGGACCACGTCTCGATGGGCTGGGCGGCCACCAAGAAGCTGCGCACCGTGCTGGACAACCTGACCAGCCTGCTCGCGGTGGAGCTGCTGGCCGCCGTACGCGGGCTTCAGCTACGCGCGCCGCTGGAGCCGTCGCCGGCGGGCCGGGCGGCGCTGGCCGCGCTCGGCGAGGCGATCGGCGAGCCGGGGCCGGACGTGTTCCTCGCCCCGCTGATGGAGGCGGCGCGCGAGGTGGTGCGCGGGCCGGCGCTGCGGGCCGCGATCGAGCGGGAGATCGGCCCGCTCGGCTGACCTCAGGCGGCGGGCGGGAGCACCTTGGCGACCAGCTTGGCCAGCTCCCGCAGCGCCTTGCCGCGGTGGCTGACCGCGTCCTTCTCCTCGGGCGTCAGCTCGGCGTTGGTCCGCTCCTGCCCGTCGCCCAGGAAGATCGGGTCGTAGCCGAACCCGCCCTCGCCGCGCGGCGCGCGCAGCAGGCGGCCCGGCTGCCGGCCGTCGACCAGGTGCTCCTTGCCGCCCGGCAGCACCAGCGCCACCGTGCAGACGAAGGCCGCGCCGCGGTGCTCGTCCGGCACGTCGGCCACCTGGTCCAGCAGGAGCTGGAGGTTGGCCCGGTCGTCGCCGTGCCCCCCGGACCAGCGGGCGCTGAACACGCCGGGCATGCCGTTGAGCGCGTCCACCGCGATGCCGGAGTCGTCGGCGATGGTCGGCAGGCCGGTGCGCCGGCAGCCCTCCCGGGCCTTGATCAGCGCGTTCTCGCCGAACGTCAGGCCGGTCTCCGGCAGCTCCGGATATTCCTCCACGTCGTCGAGGCCGAGCAGGGCGATCCGGTGGGCGCCGAGCGCGCCGTCCAGGATCCGCTGCAACTCGACGAGCTTCTTGCGGTTACGGGTGGCCAGGAGCACCTTGTTGTCGGTCACAGGTTCAGCGCCTTCCGCTGCGCGTCGGCCAGTTCCAGGCAGCCCGCCACGCCCAGGTCGAGCAGCGCGTCGAGCTGGTCGCGGGCGAAGACACCGGCCTCGCCCGTGCCCTGCACCTCGACGAAGTCGCCGGCGCCGGTGCAGACCACGTTCATGTCGACCTCGGCGGTCACGTCCTCGGCGTAGCAGAGGTCGAGCATCGGCTCGCCGCCGATCACACCGACGCTCACCGCGGACACCGAGCGGTGCATCACCTTCTCCACCTTGCCGGTGAGCGCCTTGCGCTCGGCCAGCCAGGTCACCGCGTCGTACAGGGCGACGTACGCGCCGGTGATCGCGGCGGTGCGGGTGCCACCGTCGGCCTGGAGCACGTCGCAGTCGAGCACCACGGAGTTCTCGCCCAACGCCTTCAGGTCGACGCAGGCACGCAGGCTGCGGCCGATCAGCCGGGAGATCTCGTGGGTACGACCGCCGACCTTCCCCCGGACGCTCTCCCGGTCGGAACGGGTGTTGGTGGCGCGGGGCAGCATCGCGTACTCGGCGGTCACCCAACCCAGCCCGGAGCCCTTGCGCCAGCGCGGCACACCCTCGGTGACGCTGGCCGTGCAGAGCACCCGGGTCGCGCCGAACTCGACGAGCACCGAACCCTCCGGGTGGGTGCTCCAGCCCCGGGTCAGCGTCACCGGTCGGAGTTGGTCGGGCCGCCGCCCGTCAGGTCGCGCCATGCCTGCACCCTATGCGGTGCGGTGACCGCCCCGCCCGCGGGTGCCGCCGGCCGGTCAGATGTCGTAGCTGGCGCCCGCCCGGACCACCTCGAGCGGCCCGGCGAACGCCCCGGCCGCCGACTCCACGGTGTGCGACTCGCTGCCCCAGGCGGGGACGAGATGGGTGAGCAGCAGCCGTCCCACCCCCGCCTTGGTGGCCGCCTCGCCGGCCTCCCGGCCGGTCAGGTGCAGGTCCGGCGGGTTGTCCACGCCGTCCATGTAGCTGGCCTCGCAGAGGAACACGTCGGCGTCCTGGGCCAGCCGCAGCAGCGCCTCGCAGGGCGCCGTGTCGGCGGAGTAGCAGAACACCCGACCACCGTGCTCCAGCCGCACCCCGTACGTCTCGACCGGGTGGTTCATCCGGTCGACGGTGACGGTGAACGGGCCGATCGGGAACGTGCCCGGCTGGAGGCCGTAGAACTGGTAGACGTCCTCCACCGAGCCTTCCTCCTGCCCGTACGCGCTGGCCAGCCGGTCGGGCGCGCCGGAGGGGGCGTACATCGGCAGGGGCGGGTACGGGCCGTCCGGCGCGTACCGGCGCACCACCACGTAGGACACCGCGTCGAACATGTGGTCGCAGTGCAGGTGGGTGAGGAGGACGGCGTCCGGGGCGTGCAGCCCCACGTAGCGCTGGAGCGTGGAGAGCGAACCCACCCCGAAGTCGATCAGGAGCCGGAAACCGTCGGCCTCCAGGAGGTAGGCGGAGCAGGGGGACTCGGGCCCGGGGAAGCTGCCCGCGCAGCCGAGGACGGTCAGTCGCATCCGGTTGCCTCGATCTCACGGTGGGTAGTCGACGCGTCCGCAGTCGCCCCGCCGTTGATCTCTACCGACGCGCTCGCCACGCTGCGCAGCCTACGCGTCGGCCCGGTCGGGCAAGAATCATCTGCCGGAAGTTGTCATCAACGTGACACCCGTACACGTCTGGTCCCGGGAGATGACGACGGTCCGGTCGGCGACACGTCGCCGACCGGACCGACCGTCGGGCCGTCAGGCCCAGAGCTGACCCTCCAGGGCGTCCTCGGCGTCCGCGAGGGTGCCGCCGTACGCCCCGGTCGACAGGTATTTCCAGCCGCCGTCGCAGACCACGAAGGCCACGTCGGCACGGCGGCCGTCGCGGACCGCCTCGTGCGCCACGGCGAGCGCGGCGTGCAGGATCGCGCCGGTCGAGAACCCGGCGAAGATCCCCTCGACCTCGACGAGCTGACGGGTCCGCAGCACCGCGTCCCGGGTGCCCACCGAGAACCGCCGGGACAGCACCCCGGCGTCGTACAGCTCGGGCACGTAGCCCTCGTCGATGTTGCGCAGGCCGTAGACCAGCTCGCCGTAGCGCGGCTCGGCCGCCACGACCTGGATCCCGTCGACCTTCTCCCGCAGGTAGCGGCCGGTGCCCATGAGCGTGCCGGTGGTGCCCAGCCCGGCCACGAAGTGGGTGATGCCCGGCAGGTCGTGCAGCAACTCCGGCCCGGTCGTCTCGTAGTGCGCCCGGGCGTTCGCCTCGTTGCCGTACTGGTAGAGCATCACCCAGTCCGGGTGGTCGGACGCGATCTGCTTGGCGGTGGCGACGGCCTGGTTCGAGCCGCCGGCGGCCGGCGAGAAGATGATCTCCGCGCCGTACATCCGGAGCAGTTGCACCCGCTCGGTCGAGACGTTCTCCGGCATCACGCACACCAGCCGGTAGCCCCGCAGCTTCGCCACCATGGCCAACGAGATGCCGGTGTTGCCGCTGGTCGGTTCCAGGATGGTGTCGCCGGGGCGGAGCCGGCCGGCCTCCTCGGCCGCGCGGACCATGAACAGGGCCGCGCGGTCCTTGATGCTGCCGGTCGGGTTCCGGTCCTCCAGCTTGGCCCAGAGCCGCACCGGCGGCGCGCCGTCGGGCACCGTCGGCGAGAGCCGCGGGAGCCCGACCAGCGGCGTGCCGCCGGAGGCGTCGAGCAGACTGTCGTACCGCGCCATGCCGACCCCCTAGCGGGCGGCGGTGGCGCGCGCCGCGACCGCGTGCGAGGCGATCGCCGCCGCCGCGGCGAAGCCGAACGCGCCGCCGGCCACGGCCGGCAGGATGGTCACGCTGTCGCCGTCGTTGAGCTTGGCGTCGAGCGCGCCCAGGAAGCGGACGTCCTCGTCGTTGACGTAGACGTTGACGAACCGGTGCAGCGCCCCGGCGTCGGTGACCAGCCGGCCCCGCAGGCCGGCGTGCCGGGAGTCCAGGTCGGTGAGCAGGTCGGCGAGCGTGTCACCGCTGCCCTCGACGACCTTCGCGCCGCCGGTGTAGCTGCGCAGGATGGTGGGGATGCGAACCTCGATGGCCATGGTGTCTCGTGCTCCTCGTTCGGGTCGTGCCAGGTGACGGACAGGGAAGATGTGCCGGCGCTGGGGTCAGCGGCCGGAACACTCGTAGTCGACCGTCGCCGGGCTCTGCCCGAACATGTAGGACTGGACGGCGTGCGGGTCCACGGCGGCATCCACGATCTCGACCGGCTCCTCGGTGACCACGCCGTCGACGATCCGGAAGGAGCGGATCTCCTCGGTGTCGGACTCACGGGTCGAGACGAGCAGGTAGTGCGCTCCCGGCTCACCGGCGAAGGAGACGTCCGTGCGGGACGGGTAGGCCTCCGTGGCGGTGTGCGAGTGGTAGATGACGACCGGCTCCTCGTCGCGGTCGTCCATCTCACGCCAGACCCGCAACTGCTCCATCGAGTCGAACTCGTAGAAGGTCATCGAGCGGGCGGCGTTGTCCATCGGGATGTGCCGGGTCGGGGTGTCGCTGCCGGCGGGACCGGCGACCACGCCGCACGCCTCGTCCGGGTGGTCCCGACGCGCGTGGGCGACGATCGCGTCGATGATCGACCGGTCGATGCTCAGCACGCCGCCCAGCCTAGCGCCTGGCCGTCCCGGGCGGCGAGGTGGCGACCGTCACGACTCAGTCGATGAGCGCGTTGAGCAGGGACTCCTGCAGATATCCGAGATAGGCGTAGACCGACAGTTGGAACACCCGGGACGAGGCCGGGTCCGCGGCGACCGCGTCGTCGAGCTCCTCGCCCAGGTCGGTGCCGTCCTTGATCTCCAGCCGGACGCCCATCGCCAGCCGGGCGTCGTTGAGCGCGCGCAGCCACGCCTCGGCCGCCTCCGCGTCCAGCCGCACCTCACCCCCGGCGTCGCCGTCGGGCAACGCGGCGAGGATCGCGCCGGCCTGGTCGATCTTGGCGGTCTTGAGGTCGCCCTCGGTGTAGCGGCGGAACTCGGCCGTGCCCGCCGCGTCCTCCGGATAGACCTCGGGGAACAGCCGGCCGACCACCGGGTCACCGTGGTCGAAGCCGTCGGTCAGCAGCCCGACCACCTCGGAGGCGACCTTGCGCAGCACGCGCACCTCGTCCACGGCGAACGTCGCCACGTAGCGGTCGCCCCGGCGGCGGAACATGCTCATGAGCGGTCCACCGTCGCCCACAACCCGTACGCGTGCAACTGCGACGCGTCGTGCTCCATCCGCTCCCGGGCCCCGCTGGAGACCACCGCCTTGCCCTTGTGGTGCACGTCCAGCATGAGCTGTTCCGCCTTTTCCCTGCTGTACCCGAAGAGCTTCTGAAAAACCCAGGTCACGTACGTCATCAGGTTGACCGGATCGTCCCAGACGATGGTCACCCACGGCCGGTCGGAGACCGGCACCTCTTCGGTGTCCGGCGTCTCGACCGGCGCAACCTGTGGAGCCGCCATGCCCCCCATCGTGCCACCGGATCCGGGGAACCGATGAACCGGAACGGCGCGGCGGTCGGGATCACCCGCCCGGGCCGTCAACGTCGGCCCGGCCGCCCCCGCGGCGCCCCTGTTCTCAGGCAAGCAGGATGCCGTGGTCGACAGCATCGGTGAGCACCGCGCTCAGCGAGAGACGGATCACCTCGAAGCGGCGGGACACCTCCCGGGACAGTTCCAGCTCGACCTCGCGCAGGGCCCGCTGGGCCCAGGAGCGGGCGGCGCCCGGGTCGTCGTTGCCCGGCGACCGCCAGTGCTGCCAACAGCCGCCGTTGAGCGCCACGCCGATCGGCGGCAGCACCTCGTCGCGCTCCGCCCCGGGCAGGCCGGCCAGCGCGTCGAGCGCGCCGGTGCCGGTCAGCCCGGCCACCCCGGCCGTGCTGGTGACCAGGAGCACCCGGTCCAGCTCCCGGCTGTCCGGGTGGTCGGCCAGGCCCCAGCGCACGGCGTGGTCGATCCGCCGGCGCACGCCCTCGGCGAGTGGCGCGCCGAAGACCCGGGCGGCGGCGTCGTCGACGATGCCCCGCACCGCCTCGTCGCACTGGGCCGTGGCGAGCAGCGACAGCGCCTCCAGCTCACGGTCGAGCAGCTGCGGCAGACCGGCGCAGCCGACCCCGAAGACGATCTCCTGCACCACCCGCAGGTGGATGTTGGCCAGCTCCAGGGCGAGGTGCTGGCGGATCCGCTGGGCGCAGGAGCGGGCCTGGCGGTCGATCCGGTCGGTCAACTCGGCGGGCTCGACCCCGGCCACCACCGGGACCCGGCCGTGCGCGCCGGGCGGCTCCGGCGGCCGGGCGCTGGCCCGGCGCAGCCCCTCGTCGGCGGCCCAGCCGACCAGGGCCCGGCGCAGGTTCGGCAGCTCCGCCGCGCGGGCCGGGAACCACCGCGCCGGGGCGAGAGCGGGCACCGCGGCCAGCAGCGCCGCGCGGTGGGCCGCGATCGAGACCGCCACCGGGTCGAGCCGACCGGCGGGGCCGGGCGGGCCGGTCCGGCCGGCCGACGGAACGGACGCCCCCGTGTCCTCCACCGCCGCGCCGTCCGCCGGCGCCGCCCAGCCGGTCACGCCGGGGGTGACCGCGAAGAAGACCGCGACCCGGGCCCGCGCCACCTCGGCCAGCAGGTGCAGCTCGACCGCGCTGAACGCCTGGTCGGCGGAGATCGTGAAGAGCAGCGCGCCGGCCCGACCCACGGCGTCCAGCAGCACCCGGCCACCGGCCACGCCGAGGGCGCCGGTGTCCGGCGTGTCGAGCACCGAGAAGTGCCGCAGCAGCGGGTCGGGCAGGCTCAGCTCGACCCGGCGCGGCGGCCGGGCGAGCGCCGGGCCGGCGGCGAGCGGGTCGGCGCCGTAGGAGTGCGGCTGGCGGTAGCCCGGGACGTACGCGGCCCGGGTGGCGACCTTGGCGTGGTTGACCAGCAGGTGACTGCCGGCGGGCACGGCGAGCGTCCCGGCGTCCAGCCCGAGCAGGCCGGCGATCAGCTCCCGCCGCCCGGCGCCCGCCGGACCGGCGACGACCACCGCCATCGGCTCGTCCGGCCCCGGCTCGGTCACCCCGACCCGGGTCGGCAGCGGGGCGCACCGGGGCGGCTCGGCCGGGCCCCCTGTTTCGGGCACGTCGACCGAGGGGAGTGGACCCGGCTTCATCAGGCGGCCTCCCGGTCAGGCGACCGGGGGGCCGGTCGCGGTCGAATCCCCTGGTCGCGGGGGATGCCGGAAGAGTACGTGTGTCAGGGATCCGACACCGAACACATCCGGTACTCACGGGTAATGAACAGATTACTCAACTTCACTGCGTGACGGTCTGCGCGCGGACGGAACACCATCGATATGCTGCACCGATGAGTAGGTGGGAGTTCGTCGGCCGAACGGATGAACTCAACCGTCTGTTGTCGGCGGTCGGTGGCCCGGAGGGGCGCGGACTGCTCTTCAGCGGCGACGCCGGCGTCGGCAAGAGCCGGTTGCTGCGGGAGGGGGTGGCCGCGCTCTCGCCCGAACGTCACGCCATCTGGTCCGTCGCGGCCAGCGCGACCACCGCCGCGCTGCCGTTCGGCGGGCTGGTCCAGGTGCTCCCGGCCGCGCAACCGCAGGGCCTCTCCCCCGCCGGGATCCTGCGCTGGGCCGTGGACGTGCTCCAGGAACAGGCCGCCGGCCGGCCCATCGTGCTGGCCATCGACGACGCGCACCTGCTCGACCCGCCCTCGGCGGCGCTGGTGCACCTGGTCGCCCGGTCCGAGAACGCCACCGTGATCGGGACGCTGCGCAACGGGGAGCAGATCCCGCTGCCGATCCGCGCCCTGTGGACCGACGACCTGGTCGACCTGGTCGAGCTGGCGCCGCTCGGCCCGAGCGAGACCACCGGGCTGCTCGCCGCGATCCTGGGCGGCCCGGTCGACGCCGGCTCCTCCGAGCGCCTGTTCCGGCTCTCCGCCGGCAATCCGCTGCTGCTGCGCGAGCTGGTGCTGGCCGCCGACGACGAGCTGAAGAGCACGTACGGGATCTGGAAGTGGACCGGCCGGCTGGAGCTGGCCCCCAGCCTCACCGACCTGATCGACACCCGGATCGGTCAGCTCACCCCCGGCGTCCGGGCCGTGGTCGAGCTGGTCGCGTTCGGCGAGCCGCTCGGCCTGCACCTGCTCGAGCAGGCGGTCGATCCGACCGACGTGGAGACGGCCGAGGAACGCGGGCTCATCACCATGGTCCGCGACGACCGGCGGCTCAACGTCCGCCTGGCCCACCCGCTCTACGGCGAGGTGATGCGCCGGCAGTGCCCGGTCAGCCGCACCCGGCGGCTCCAGGCCACCCTGGCCGGGTTGCTGGAGCGGGTCGGCAAGCGTCGCCGGGACGACCTGCTGCGGGTCGCGGTGTGGCGGCTCGACTCGGGCACGGCCCAGGACGTGGCGCTGCTCCTCGACGCGGCCGTGCAGGCCTTCGGCCGGTACGACGTGCCGCTGGCCACCCGGCTGGCCCGCGCCGCGCTGGAGGCCGGCGGCGGCACCGACGCGGCCGAACTGCTCGCCACCATCCTCATGTTCGGCGACCGGCCGGACGAGGCGATCGGGGTGCTCGACCAGGTCGCCGGCGAGATCCACGACGATCGCCGACGGAGCCGTTGGCTGACCGTCCGGGGCATGGTCAGCTACTGGGGCCTCAACCGGGAGTCCACGGTGGAGGAGATCGCCGCCCGCGGCGAGGAGCTGTCCGACCCGGCCGACCGGGCCCGGGTCCGCGCCTTCGAGGCCATCATGCGGCTGCACCGGCTCGACGTCGACGTCGCGGTGCGGCTGGCCCAGGAGGTGCTCGACCGTCCGGCCGCCCCGATGGCGGCCCGCGAGCTGGCCCGCTGCACGCTCGCCCACCTTCAGGCGGCCCAGGGGCAGTACCGCCGCAGCGCCACCGCGATCGCCCGGGTGCAGGCCGAGGCCGCGTGCTGGCGGTCCGACATGCCCTACCTCCAACTCGCCATGGAGCTGGCCCGGGGCACCCGGCTGGCGCTCTCCGGCGACCTGGCCGGCATCGACGCGATCGTCGCGGACGAGTTCGCCGACCTGGCCGGCGCCGGCGACTTCCGGCTCGGCACCGGCTACCTGGCCATCCTCCAGGCGTACGCGGCCCGCCTGCGCGGACGCGGCGACGACGCGCTCAAGACCAGCCTGGGCGCCTGCGCGGTGCTCGCCACCAGCCGGGTGTACGCCGGCCTGGCGCACGCCGAACGCGCCCAGGCGGCGGCGTTGCGGGGGGACGCGGCGCACGCGGCCGAGGCGATGGCCGAGGCGGACCGGACGCACGCGCCCGGGATGGCCGTCCTCTACCCGTGGCTGGAGCAGGCCCGGGGAGCGGCGCAGGCGGCGGTCGGCGACCTGCCGGCGGCCACCAAGCACCTCTGCGCGCTGGCCGACCGGCTGCGCGAGGACGGGCTGGCCGGGCACGAGCTGCTCGTCCTGCTCGACCTGGTCCGGTTCGACCAGGCCGCCGCGCCGGTCGGACCGACCTGCACCGACGGCGGCCGGCGCACCGTGGCGCAGCGCCTCGCGGAGCTCTCCGAGCAGGTGGACGGGGTGCTGCCGCCGCTGGTCGCCCGGTACGGCCGGGCGTCGCTCGACGGCTCCCCCGACGACCTGCTCGCGGTGGCCGACGGCTTCGCCGCCCGCGAGCTGGTCGTCTACGCCGCCGAGGCCACCGCGATGGCGCTGCACCGGATGCGGGACGGGCGCGCGGGGGCGACCGGGCCGGTCCGGGAGCGCCTCGCCGACCTGCTGCGCCGCTGCGACGAGATCTCCACCCCGGCGCTGCGCATGCTCCGTCCCACGCTCAGCGACCGGGAGTGGGAGGTCGCCCGCCTCGCCGCCGAGGGCGTGACCAGCCGTGCGATCGCCGAGCGGCTGTTCCTGTCCACCCGCACCGTGGAGAACCACCTCCAGCGGGTCTACAGCAAGCTCGGCGTCACCGGCCGCGGCGAGCTGCGGGCCGCGCTGCGGTCGATGCCGGGGCACGACGGCGCGGATCCGGCCTGAACTCTAGGCTGGGGCGGTGAGCACCCTTCGCCCCGCGCTGCTGACCGACCACTACGAGCTGACCATGGTCAGCGCGGCCCTGCAGGACGGCACCGCCGACCGACGCTGCGTCTTCGAGGTGTTCAGCCGGCGCCTGCCGGCCGGCCGCCGGTACGGGGTGGTCGCCGGCACCGGTCGCCTGATCGAGATGATCCGCGACTTCCGCTTCGACCCGGCGGAGATCGACTTCCTCCGTCGCACCGGCGTGGTCGACGACCGCGCCGCCCGGTGGCTGGCCGACTACCGCTTCACCGGCGACGTCGACGGCTACGCCGAGGGCGAGCTGTTCTTCCCCGGCTCCCCGATCCTCACCGTGTCCGGCACGTTCGCCGAGTGCGTGGTGCTGGAGACGCTGGTGCTGTCGGTGCTCAACCACGACTGCGCGGTCGCCGCCGCGGCGGCGCGGATGGTCACCGCCGCGCGGGGCCGGGCGCTGATCGAGATGGGCTCGCGCCGGGCGCACGAGGAGGCCGCGGTCGCCGCCGCGCGGGCGGCGTACCTGGCCGGGTTCCGGTTCACCTCCAACCTGGCCGCCGGGCAGCGCTACGGCATCCCCACCGCGGGCACCGCCGCGCACGCGTTCACGCTGCTGCACGACGACGAGCGGACCGCGTTCGCCTCCCAGGTCGCCACGCTGGGCAAGGACACCACGCTGCTGGTCGACACGTACGACATCGCCCAGGGCATCCGCAACGCCATCGCGGTCGCCGGCCCGGAGTTGCGCGCGGTCCGGATCGACTCGGGCGACCTCGCAGTGATCGCCCAGCAGTCCCGGGAGCTGCTCGACTCGCTCGGCGCCACCGAGACGAAGATCATCGTCTCGGGCGACCTGGACGAGTACGCGATCGCCTCGCTGGCCGCCGAGCCGGTGGACATGTACGGCGCCGGCACGGCAGTGGTGACCGGCTCCGGCGCGCCCACCGCCGGCCTCGTCTACAAGCTGGTCGAGGTGGAGGGGCGTCCGGTGGTCAAGCGCTCCGAGCACAAGGCCACCATCGGCGGTCGGAAGGTCGCGGTACGCCGGCACAAGCCGACCGGCACCGCCACCGAGGAGGTCGTCGTGCCGCAGGGCGTGCCCGACCGCCAGCCCAACGACCGGCTGCTCCAGCACTCGTTCGTGGTCTCCGGCGAACCGGTCACGCTCCCGACGCTGGACGAGTCCCGCGAGCACCTGCGACAGTGTCTGATCTCCATCCCGTGGGAGGGGCTCAAGCTCTCCGGCGGGGACCCGGCCGTTCCGGTGACGGTCGTACCCGCGAGCTGAGGAGGACCGGCCAGATGGCGAACGCCCTGATCATCGTGGACGTGCAGAACGACTTCTGCGAGGGCGGGTCCCTCGCGGTCGGCGGTGGGGCCGGGGTGGCCGCCGGGATCTCCCGGCTGCTCGCCGCCGAGCCGGACCGCTGGGACCACGTGGTCGCGACGAAGGACTACCACATCGACCCGGGGGCGCACTTCGGCGATCCGCCGGACTTCGTCGACTCCTGGCCCCGGCACTGCGTGGTCGGCACGTCCGGCTCCGAGTTCCACAGCGAGCTGGTCACCGACCGGGTGGAGGAGATCTTCCACAAGGGCGAGCACGCGGCCGCGTACTCCGGTTTCGAGGGGCACGCGCGCGACGGCGAGTGCCTGGCCGACTGGCTGCGCCGCCGCGACGTCGACCGGGTCGACGTGGTCGGCATCGCCACCGACCACTGCGTACGCGCGACCGCGCTGGACGCCGCCCGGGAGGGCTTCCGCACCACGGTGCTGCTGGACCTGACCGCGGCCGTCGCCCCGGAGACGCTGGACGTGGCGCTGCGCGCGCTCGACGGCGCCGGGGTCGCCATGGTGGGCGAGCCTGTGATCAGGGCCGCTTGACCAGGTAATCGCTTGCGGCTGTCGTACCCCCGGCCCAGGATGGCGCGGGAGGTACGGACCGTCGTGAACCTGAAGCCTTACCGGGAGGCCCTCGCCCTGCCCGGCCTGCGGTCGTTGCTGCTGGTGTCCGTGCTGGCCCGCATGCCGCTGACCGCGACCGGCGTGACGCTCACCTTCTACGTGGTGCTCGACCTGGGGCGGGGCTACGGCGCCGCCGGTCTGGTCGGCGCCGCGTCGACCATCGGCGCCGCGCTCGGCTCACCGCTGCTCGGCCGGCTGGTCGACCGGCGCGGGCTGCGGCCGGTGCTGCTGCTCACCACGGTCGCCGAGGGCCTGTTCTGGGCCGCCGCGCCGACCCTGTCGTACCCGGTGCTGCTGCCCGCCGCGTTCCTGGCCGGGCTGCTCGCGCTGCCGGTCTTCTCGGTGGTCCGCCAGTCGATCGCGGCGCTGGTGCCGGCGGAGCGACGCCGGCCGGCGTACGCGCTGGACTCGATGTCGGTGGAGCTGTCGTTCATGGTCGGCCCGGCCCTCGCCGTGGCCCTGGCCACCACCGTCACGCCCCGGCTCACCCTCTGGGCGGTGGGCGCCGGGATCGTCGCCGCCGGCATCTGCTTCTGGCTGCTCGACCCGCCGACCCGGGCCGCCGACGAGCCGGCCGGCCCGCAGCGCGCGGTGTCCCGCCGGGAGTGGCTCACCCCGCGCCTGCTCGCCGTGCTGGCGGTCAGCCTGGCCGCCACCCTGGTGCTGGGCGGCACCGACGTGGCCGTGGTGGCCGTGCTCCGCGCCGGCGGCGAGGTCGGCTGGACCGGCGCGGTGCTGGCCGCCTGGGCGGTCGCCTCGCTGGTGGGCGGCTTCGCCTACGGCGCGGTCCGCCGCTCCTTCCCCCCGCTGGCGCTGGTGGCGGCGCTCAGCCTCACCACCATTCCGGTCGGCCTGGGCGGGTCGCACTGGTGGCTGCTCAGTCTCGCGCTGATCCCCACCGGGGCGCTCTGCGCGCCCACCATCGCGGCCACCTCGGACGCGGTGAGCCGGCTCGCACCGCCCGGCGTCCGTGGCATGGCGATGGGCCTGCACGGCTCCGCCGTCACCGTCGGCATCGCGCTCGGCGCGCCGCTGGCCGGCGCGGTGATCGACGCGTCCGCGCCGGCCTGGGGCTTCGTGGTCACCGGGGTGATCGGGCTGCTGGTGGCGCTGGCCGTGCTCCCGGTCGAGCTGCGTCACCGGCGCCACTCGGCGCCCGCCGCCACCCCCGAGCCCGAGCTGGCCCCGGCCACCCCCTGACCGCCGTTCCCACCCGCGCGGGATGCCCTCCGATCCCGCCCTCGGAACTGCCGGACCGGTCCGACCAGCGGCCCCCGCCGGCACGCCCGACAGGGTCGCCCTCGTCCCAGGCGGCGGGGCCCGTCTGTCACCCCGCGGAGGTCGCGGTGGCTGCCCCGACCCAGCCCTTCGACCGACCCGGTCCAGGCACCCCCGCACGGCACACGCCGCGCAGCCCCGAGCGACCCGGCTCAGCGGTGTTGACCAAGGAGTTCGCGTCCGAAAAGGCACCGATCTCCGGCGCAAACTCCTTGGTCACCACAGGGCGGGGTAGATCGTGCACGGCCCCTGTCCGCCGATAGGGACAACTCCCCCAATCCACCCCTGCGTCGATCATGAAGTTGGCGGCGACAAAACGGACCAACCGCATTACCAACTTCATGATCGACCGGGGCGGGCGGACGGGAGAGGGGGGAAGGGCGGGGGTGGGAAAGGCGACGGGCGCCGCGCCCCGGGGTGGTGGGGTGCGGCGCCCGTCGTGGGCTCGCCAGGCGGTCTAGCGCTGGTCGAGGTTGCCCGCGGTGTCCTCCTGGTAGCTGGCGCCACCGTTGACCTCGCTGGTCAGCGGCTTGGCGCCACCCTCGGGCGGGCCGGCAAGGGACTGCCCGGCGGCCAGCTCGGGGAACTTCGCGTCGAAGGCCGGCCGCTCGGAGCGGATCCGCGGCATCCGGTCGAAGTTGCGCAGCGGCGGCGGGGAGCTGGTGGCCCACTCGAGCGAGTTGCCGTGACCCCACGGGTCGTCGACCTCGACCACCGGACCGGTCTTGTACGACTTCCAGCAGTTCCAGATGAACGGCAGGGTCGAGATACCGGTGATGAACGCGCCGATCGTGGAGATCATGTTCAGCGTGGTGAAGCCGTCGCTGGGCAGGTAGTCGGCGTAGCGCCGGGGCATGCCCTCGTTGCCCAGCCAGTGCTGCACCAGGAACGTGGTGTGGAAGCCGATCATGGTCAGCCAGAAGTGGATCTTGCCGAGCCGCTCGTCGAGCATCCGGCCGAACATCTTCGGGAACCAGAAGTAGATGCCGCCGAAGACGGCGAACACGATGGTGCCGAAGAGCACGTAGTGGAAGTGCGCCACCACGAAGTACGAGTCGTGCAGGTGGAAGTCGAGCGGCGGGCTGGCCAGCAGCACACCGGTCAGACCACCGAAGAGGAAGGTCACCAGGAAGCCGACCGCGAACAGCATCGGCGTCTCGAAGGTGATCTGGCCCCGCCACATGGTGCCGATCCAGTTGAAGAACTTCATGCCGGTGGGCACGGCGATCAGGTAGCTCAGGAAGCTGAAGAACGGCAGCAGCACCTGGCCGGTGGCGAACATGTGGTGCGCCCAGACGCTCATCGACAGAGCGGCGATGGCGATGGTCGCCGCCACCAGGCCCTTGTAACCGAAGATCGGCTTCCGGGAGAACACCGGGATGATCTCGGTGATGATGCCGAAGAACGGCAGCGCGATGATGTAGACCTCGGGGTGACCGAAGAACCAGAACAGGTGCTGCCAGAGCATCGGCCCGCCGGTCGCCGGGTCGTACACGTGGGCGCCGAGCAGGCGGTCCGCGGCGAGCGCGAAGAGCGCGGCGGCCAGCAGCGGGAAGACCAGGATGGCCAGCAGGCTGGTGACCAGCATGTTCCAGGTGAAGATCGGCATCCGGAACATGGTCATGCCGGGCGCGCGCAGGGTCAGGATCGTGGTGATCAGGTTGACCGCGCCGAGGATCGTGCCCAGACCGGAGATGGCCAGGCCGACCACCCACATGTTGGCGCCGACGCCCGGCGAGTGCTCGACCGTGCTCAGCGGCGTGTAGGCCGTCCAGCCGAAGTCGGCCGCGCCACCCGGGGCGATGAAGCCCGCGGTGGCCAGCGTGCCGCCGAACAGGTACAGCCAGTAGGCGAACGCGTTCAGCCGGGGGAACGACACGTCGGGCGCGCCGATCTGCAGCGGCACCACGTAGTTCGCGAAGGCGAACACGATCGGCGTCGCGAAGAACAGCAGCATGATCGTGCCGTGCATGGTGAAGAGCTGGTTGTACTGCTCGGGCGACAGGAACTGCAGCCCCGGTCGCGCCAGCTCGGCGCGCATGATCAGGGCCATCAGGCCACCGATCATGAAGAACGCGAACGCGGTGACCATGTACATGATCCCGATCTGCTTCGCGTCCGTGGTGCGCAGCAGCCGCGCGATGGCCGACCCCTTGACCGGCTCGCGGACCGGCCAGGGCCGGGTCACGACCGGCTTGGGTGCGACGGTGGTCACGAGTGGCCTCCGGTTCTGGGTTGTCCCGCTCGGCGCGCTGGTCATCGGCGCAGCCGTCATCCGCAAGGAGGATAGTCCCCGGTAGGTGGCCCCGCCGCGTGGGGTGGGCGGCTACGATCTTCGGCCCTCACAGCGGGCCGGTGAGGAGCCGGTAGTGCTCCCCGAAGATCCGCCCGCCGCGCCCGCGCAGCAGCGGGTCGCGCAGCGCCGGCGGCACGTCGCGGGTGCGGTTGCGGTCCCGGGTCCGGTCCCGCACCCAGCGGGTACGCGGCCGGCGACGACTCTCGTACGCGATCAGGGCGGCGTCGACGCTGCCGGCGGCGTGCAGCGACTCGGCGAGCACGACGGCGTCCTCCAGCGCCATGGCGGCCCCCTGGGAGAGCGTCGGCGCGGTCGCGTGAGCGGCGTCACCGACGAGCAGCACCCGGCCGTGGAACCAGCGCCCCAGCTCGACCTCCTCGGTGCGTTCGACGTGCACGGTCTCCAGCGCGGCCAGCACCTCGGGCACCGGACCGCCGTAGTCGCCGAACAGCTCGTGCAGCCGGGCGAGCGGGTCGGCCGGCAGGTCGGTGCCGGCCTCGTCGGCATAGCAGTAGAGCCGACCGGCGCCGAGCGGCACGACCAGGAAGCCGGCGCGTTGCCCGAGCAGGGCGGTCCAGTCGGCCACCCGGGGACCGCCGCGCACGACGGCGCGGTAGACCACCTGGCCGGCCGGGCGGGGCGGACCGCCGAGCGCGGCCAGCGTGCGCACCGCGGAGCGGGGCCCGTCGGCGCCCACGACCAGGTCGTACTCCCCGCAGGTGCCGTCGGTGAAGCCGACCGCGACACGGCCCGGCAGCGGCTCGACGGTGCTCACCTCGGCGCCGTGCCGGACCGCGCCGCCGGCGCCGGTGAGCAGCACCCGGTGCAGTTCGGCCCGGGGCAGCGCCCGGCACTCCCCCACCCCGGCCCAGAGCGCGTCGAGGTCGACCTCGCACAGCGGCGCCCCGGCGGCGTCGAGGAAGCGCTGCCGGTGGACCACCTGGCCGAGCGGGCGCAGCGGACCGTCCAGGTCGAGGCGGCGCATCGCCCGGGCCGCGTTGCCGGGCAGATAGAGGCCGGTGTCGGTGTGCTCGGTGGGCGGCAGCCGCTCGGTGACGTCGGGCCGGAACCCCGCCAGGCGCAGCGCCCGGGCCACGGCGAGGCCGGCGATGCCCGCGCCGACGACGAGGATGCGCAGGGGGGAACCACCCATCGTGGGGTACGCCTCCGGAGGGGATCGGAACGCGTTGGAGGCAAGACATTACTCGCCGCAACCAGGCGGCGAAAGTGCCCGTCGGCCCTGGCGCGGGCACCCGGTCGACGGCCCCCGCCATCCCACCAGCAGGAATCCCACGCCAACCGGAGGATCGGGGCCCACGACAGCTTAACCGGTCCAGTTGCGCAACGGTTTCAGACATGTAAATGTGTGACGTGAACGTGGGAGCGCTCCCGCTCGTACCACCCCACAGATCCGGCGCCCCTCGCGCCGAGCCAAGGAGCATCATGAAGCGTCCACTCAGGGCCATCGCCGCGGCCGGTCTGCTGGCCGCCAGCGCCGTCGTCGCCATCGCGCTCGGCGGCAACGCCTCCGCCGACACCCAGATCTGCGAGCAGTACGGCTCGACCACGATCGGCGGCAAGTACGTGGTGCAGAACAACCGCTGGGGCACCAGTGCGCAGCAGTGCATCAACGTCACCTCGACCGGCTTCTCGATCACCCGGGCGGACGGCTCCGCGCCGACCAACGGGGCGCCGGTCTCCTACCCGTCGGTCTTCGTGGGCTGCCACTACACCAACTGTTCGCCGGGCACGAACCTGCCGGTCCAGGTGAAGAACATCAGCAGCGCGCCGGCCAGCATCAGTTACAACTACGTCAGCGGCGCGATCTACGACGCCGCCTACGACATCTGGCTCGACCCGTCCCCCAAGCGGGACGGGGTCAACCAGATGGAGATCATGATCTGGCTCAACCGGCAGGGCCCGATCCAGCCCATCGGCTCACCGGTCGGCAACGCCAGCATCGCCGGCCGGACCTGGGAGGTCTGGCGGGGCAGCAACGGCTCCAACAACGTCATCTCGTACGTGGCGCCCTCGGCGGTCCCCAGCTTCAGCTTCGACGCGATGGCGTTCATCAACGACACCCGCAACCGCGGCGCGATCACCAACGACTGGTACCTGACCAGCATCCAGGCCGGCTTCGAGCCGTGGCAGGGCGGCGTCGGGCTGGCCGTCAACTCGTTCTCGCAGAGCGTCAACACCGGCAGCAACCCGCCGCCCACGACCACGCCGCCGACCGGCACGCCGACGACGAACCCGCCGTCCGGCACGGCCTGCACCGTGACGTACCGGGCGACGAACGTGTGGAACAACGGCTTCACCGCCGAGGTGACCATCAAGAACACCGGCTCCGGCACGATCAACGGCTGGACGCTGAACTACAACCTGCCCTCCGGGCAGAACGTGACCAGCGCGTGGAACGCCACCGTGAGCCAGAGCGGCTCGGCGGTGACCGCGCGCAACGTCAGCTACAACGGCACCCTCTCCCCGGGCGCCTCGACCAACTTCGGCTACCAGGCCACGCTGAACGGCAGCTTCTCCGCGCCGAGCAGCTTCTCCCTCAACGGCGCCACCTGCGCCCGGGGCTGACCACCGCAGCGCGAAGGGGCGCGGTCGCCACCGCGACCGCGCCCCTTTCCGCGTGCGCGGTCAGCCGCCGAGGGCGTCGATGTCGCGCATCTCCTCGGCGGTCAGCGAGAACCCGAACACGTCGGCGTTGACCCGGATCCGCTCCGGCGTGACCGACTTCGGGATGACCACGATCTCGTGGTCGATGTGCCAACGCAGCACCACCTGGGCCGGCGACACGTCGTGCGCCTGCGCGATCCGGACCAGCACCGGGTCGGACAGGTCACTGGTCTTGAACGGGCTGTAGCCCTCCAACGCCACCCCCCGGTCCCGGTGGGCGGCGTGCGTCTGCCGGTCGTACAGCGACGGGCTCCAGCGGATCTGGTTGACCGCGGGCGTCTCCTCGGTGGCCTGGATCAGCTCGTCCAGCTGCGCGACCGAGTAGTTGCTCACGCCGACGGCCCGGGCCAGGTTCTCGTCCCGGGCGGCCAGCATCTCCCGCCAGACCGGGATGCTGTCACCGGGCGCGGACGGCGGCCAGTGCACCAGCCACAGGTCGACGTACCCGGTGTCCAGGGCGGCCAGGCTGGCCTCGATCGTCTCCCGCTCCCGGCCCACCCGGTCCGGCGGCAGCTTGGTGGTGATGAACAGGTCCTCCCGGCGCAGTCCGCTCTCCTTGACCGCGCGCCCCACCTCCTTCTCGTTGCCGTACATCGTCGCGGTGTCGATGTGCCGGTAGCCGGCGTCCAGCGCGGCGAGCACGGCCTGGTAGCCGTCCTCGCCGGTGGCCTGCCAGGTGCCGAAGCCGAGCAGGGGGATCCGGACGTCGCCGGGGAGCGGAAGGGTGGGCTGGTCGAGGTCCATGTCGTCGGTTCTACCCCTGATCGTCGCCGCCATGCCGGCGCGACGGGCCGGTCTGACGGACAATGCGGGGGTGGCGGACCGGCTGGAGGAGTACCGGCGCAGGCGGGACGCGGCGCGCACCCCGGAGCCGGTGCCCGAGCGGACCCCGCGCCGCCGGCGGCCGGCCCGGTCCGCGCCCCGCTTCGTCATCCAGCAGCACCACGCCCGGAGCCTGCACTGGGACCTGCGGCTGGAGCACGACGGCGTGCTGGCCTCCTGGGCGGTGCCGCGCGGCCTGCCCCGCGAACCGGGCCGCAACCACCTCGCCGTGCACACCGAGGACCACCCGATGGAGTACCTGACCTTCTCCGGCGAGATCCCGGCCGGGGAGTACGGCGGCGGGCGGATGACCGTGCACGACACCGGCACCTACCGCGCGGAGAAGTGGCGCGACGACGAGGTGATCGTCGTGCTCGACGGCGAGCGCACCAAGGGGCGGTACGTCCTGTTCGCCACCGGGGGCCGGGGCCGGGACTGGATGGTCCGCCGCACCGACCCGGCGCCGGCGGGCTGGACGCCGATGCCCGAGCTGGTCCGCCCGATGCGCGCCGCCGAGGGGAAGCGGCTGCCGCGCGACGCCGACGCCTGGGGGTACGAGCTGCGCTGGCCGGGCGTGCGGGCGATGGCGTACGTCTCGGGCGGCCGGCTGCGACTGCTCGACGGCGACGACGCGGACGTGACCGCTGCGTACCCGTGGGCGCGGGCGATGGCCGAGGAGCTGGCCCCGACCGAGGTGGTGCTGGACGGCGTGCTGGCGCGGATCGACCCGGCCGGCCGGCTCCACCCGCCCACCCGGCGCGACGGCCAGTTCCTCGCCGTGGACCTGCTCTGGCTGGAGGGCGTGAGCAGCCTCGACGTGCCGTACGCGCAACGCCGTGACCTGCTCGACGGTCTGGCGCTCGCCGGCCCGCACTGGCAGACTCCGCCGTGGTTCCCGGGAGTCGGCGCGGACGCCCTACGGGCCGCCCGTGAGCAGGGGCTCCCGGGAGTGGTGGCGAAACGCCTCGACTCCCCGTACGAGCCGGGCCGGCGCAGCCGGCACTGGCTGAGCATCGACGCGAGCTGAGGACCACCGTGCACCTGACGCACCTGGAGTGCCCGCGCTGCGGCCTGGAGCATCCGGCCGACAAGCCGCAGAACCTGTGCGGGTGCGGCTCGCCGCTGCTGGCCCGCTACGACCTGGCCACGGTGGCCGCCACGGTGACCCCGGAGCAGTTCGGGCTGCGCCCGGCCGACCTGTGGCGCTACCGGGAGCTGCTGCCGGTGGCCGACCCGAGGTTCGTCACCACGCTGGGCGAGGGCTGGACGCCGATGTGGCGCGCGCCGGCGTACGGCCACGAGATCGGCATCGCGGACCTGATCGTCAAGGACGAGGGGCTGACCCCGACCGGGTCGTTCAAGGCGCGGGGCGCCGCCGTCGGCGTGAGTCGGGCCCGGGAACTGGGCGTCGAGCGGATCGCCATGCCGACAAACGGCAACGCCGGGGCGGCCTGGGCGACGTACGCGGCGCGAGCCGGGATGGGCGCGACGATCGCCATGCCGCTGGCCGCGCCGACCATCTGCCGCCAGGAGTGCCTCGCCGCCGGCGCGGACCTGCGGCTGGTCGACGGCCTGATCAACGACGCCGGTCGGGAGATCGCCGAGCTGGTCGCCGGGTCGGACGGGCGGATCTTCGACGCCGGCACGCTGCGCGAGCCGTACCGCCTGGAAGGCAAGAAGACGATGGGGTACGAGATCGTCGAGCAGCTCGGCTGGCAGGTGCCCGACGTCATCGTCTACCCGACCGGGGGCGGCGTCGGGTTGATCGGCATCCACAAGGCGCTGCACGAGCTGCGTGAGCTGGGGTGGGTGGAGGACCGGCTGCCCCGTCTGGTGGCCGTGCAGTCCAGCGGCTGCGCGCCGATCGTGCGCGCGTTCGCGGCCGGCGAGGCGCGGGCCACCCCGTGGGCGGACGCGCACACCGTGGCGTTCGGCATCACCGTGCCGGCCCCGCTCGGCGACGAGCTGATCCTGACCGCGCTGCGGGACAGCGCCGGCACCGCGATCGCGGTGGACGACGCGGAGATCCTCACCGACCTGCGCGACTTCGCCGCCCGCGAGGGACTGCTGCTGTGCCCGGAGGGCGCGGCCTGCCTGACCGCCGCCCGGCACCTGCGGGCCGGCGGCTGGATCCGCCCCGACGAGCGCGTGGTGGTGCTGAACACCGGCGCCGGCATCAAGTACCCGGACCTGGTGTAAGGAGGGGCCCCTTCTTAACGTCTCCGGTAGAGGCGGGGCCCCCGCTTAACACCTGCCCACGGGGCGTCAGGACGTCGGTGGCTCGTCCTCGCCGGCCTCCTCGGCCGCGTCCGCCTCTTCCTTGGTCTTGTGCACCGCGCCGTCGGCGTGCTCCGGCGGGCCGTAGACGGTGTAGAGCACCAGCGGGTTCGGCCCGGTGTTGACGAAGTTGTGCTTCGTGCCGGCGGGCACGACCACCAGGTCGCCGGAGACGACCTCCTTCTTCTCGCCCGCCACCCGCGCCTCGCCGGTGCCGCTGACGAACGTCAGGATCTGGTCGATGCCCTCGTGGACCTCCTCGCCGATCTCACCGCCCGGCGGGATGGTCATGATGACCAGCTGGGTGTGCTCCCCGGTCCAGAGCACGCGGCGGAAGTCGGGACTCTTCTCGGCGACGGTCGCGATCGTGAAATGCTCCATGGCCCGCTCATACCCCGTTCGCGCGCCGACCACGCCGGGACTCGCAGATGGTGGAATTCCCCACCCCGGTCAGGTTTGGATCCTCTCCGGACGGGCATCTGCTGCCGACAAGACCGGTGCGGGCTGGGCCGGTCGAGCCAGGTCCCCGCTGACGTACCGCCGTACGGCTGCGGCGGTGGGAGACGGCCAGAGCGCGGCGACGTTACGACCCCGGTCGTGCGGCGCCGTGCGCTCGTCTGTGGGCCCGCACGCACCCGAGCAGCACCAGCGCCGCCGCCGCGTATCCGAACAGGTCGGCCCAGATGCCACCGCCGACCCGGGCCTGGTATTCCAGTGGGCTGTAGAAGGTCGACCCGCCGGCCGCCGGGGCCGGCAGCGCCGGCAGCGCCGCCGTCACGCCGAGCGCGGCCACCGCGGCCAGACCCAGGCCCGCCGCCACGACGACCACCGCCGACCGGTGCAGCGCGACCACCGCCAACCCCACCAGCACCAGGTACGGCGGCAGCACGACGTCCAGTCCCGGGGTCGTCAGGTACGGCGGCGTCACGGCGTCCCGGACCACGACGAGCGCGAGGGCCGACCCGAGCAGCGCCACTGTCGCCAGCGTGCGGCGCCGGTCGGGTCCGGCCGCCGGCAACGCGGCGACGGCCACCGTGAGCGCCACGCCGACCAGCGCCCAGAGCAGCCAGGTGCGGGGCGCGACGGGCTCGGGGCGCAGCGCCGTCCACCCGAAGCTCGGTCGCTCCCCCACCGGCAGGCTCAGCGCGGCCAGCGCGAACCCGGCGACCGCGAGCCCGCAGCGGGTCCAGGGCGACAGCCCCGGAGCGGTCAGGGCGCCGCCGGCCGCCGCGCACCAGGCGAGGGGTTGGGCGGCGGGCAGCAGCGGCTCGGCCGACCAGTTCCCGGCCAGATGCGCGAGCGCCAGCAGGACGGCGGTCGCGGCGAGCAGGCGGTACGGACGCACCGCGCGATGCTGCCACACCCGGGCGGCCCGCCGTCGCCCCGTTCAGGCGAGCACGGCCAGGTGGAACGGACGGTCCGCGTGCCCGCTGGCGGCGTGCGTCTCGACGAAGACCGCGTTGGCGATGCCGGTACGGGGCGCCACGGTGATGACGCCCTGCGGGGCGAGCCCGCCGCCGGTGGCCGGGCCGACGGTTCCGACGTACGCGGCCCCGGCCACGTCCTGGTCGAAGGCGACCTGGTACATCCCGGCGGCGAGTCGGGTGGCCGAGGTGGCGCCGAGACCGCGGACCAGGGTGCCGTTCGCGTCGACCACCGCGAACAGCACCCGGGCGGTGGCCGGCAACCCGGCCGGCGAGCACGAGTTGATCTCGGTGTCGACGCGCGCGACCTCCTGCACGCTCGGGGTGGGCTGGCCGGTCGTTCCCCTCCTCGATCTGGGGCTGGGCATGGTGTTCCTCTCTCCCACCGGTACGCCGGTGGGAGGCGTTCGTGGTGCTTGCGGACGATCAGCGGCGATCGTCCTCTTCCTCCGAAGCTATGTCGGTCCGTCGCCCGTCAACCAGTGACAGGGCTGTCCGATCACTGACAGTCGACGCCCCTGAGCTGGGAAAACGTCAGTCGTCGAGGTCCCGGACCGGAACCCCGTCGCGGCAGCGCAGTCGAAGTTCGTACTCGTCGGAGGCGCCGACGAAGCGGATCTCGACGTGGTCGTCCGGACCTCGGTCGTCGTCCTTCGTCCGGTAGCCCGGCGCCGGCGACCACGTCACCACGCGCACCCCGGCCGGCCCGCACTCGGCCTCCACGCTGCCGCCGGCGGTCACGAAGCCGCGCCGGGACCCGCCCGGGGTGGACGGCCCGCCCGTCGTCGGCACCGGGGTCGCGCCCTCCGACCTCGTGGGAGCCGCCCCGGGCTCGGCGAGCGCGCGGGCGACGTCCTGCTCGGTGCGTACCCCGCCGGCCGTGCCGGTGATGCCCGCGCCAACGAGGTCGACGGCGGCCAGCCCGACGAGCGTGGCGGCGGCGGTGGTGGCCAACCAGCCGGCGACGGCGAGCCACGAGCGGCGATCCATGCCCCGAGTGTGCCCCGCGACCGGGTTGGGCGGGTCGTGGGGCGACGCTAAGGTCCGGTTAAGGGGCGCGGTCCCCGGCCCGTCCGGGGGCTAACCTGCCTTCGTGGCGCGCCTGCTGCTCGTCGAGGACGACCTGACCATCCGCACCCCGCTGCTGCGCGCCCTGCGCGAGTTCGGGCACGCGGTCGCGGCCGCGTCGACCGCCCTGGACGGGCTGCGCGACGCCCTGGACGACCGGCCCGACCTGGTCGTGCTCGACCTGGGACTGCCCGATCTGGACGGTGCCGAGATGCTGCGCATGCTGCGGGCGGTCAGCGCGGTGCCGGTCGTGGTGGCGACCGCCCGCGACGACGAGGCCGGCATCGTCCGCCTGCTCGACGCGGGCGCGGACGACTACCTGGTGAAGCCGTTCACCGCCGCGCAGCTCGACGCGCGGATACGCGCGGTGCTGCGGCGTTCGGCCGCCGGGGACGCGGCGGAGGCGGCGCTGGTGGTCGGCGGGCTGCGGATCGACCCGCGTGGTCGTCGGGTCTCGCTGGACGGCGCGCCGGTCGAGCTGACGCCGCGCGAGTTCGACCTGCTGCACCACCTCGCCGGCCGGCCGGGACAGGTGGTCACCAAGCGGGAGCTGCTGACCGAGGTCTGGCGGATCCCGTACGGCGGGGCGGACAAGACGGTCGACGTGCATCTGTCCTGGCTGCGCCGCAAGCTGGGCGAGAGCGCCCAGCGGCCGCGCTACCTGCACACCGTACGCGGGGTCGGGGTGCGGCTCGACGTGCCGGGATCCGACCGGTGAGGGGCCGCCTGACGCTGCTGGTCGCGGCGGTCGGCGTGCTCGTCATGATCGCGTTCCTGGTGCCGCTGGCCGTTCTGGTGCGCACCGTCGCCGCGGACCGGGCGACCACCCGCGCGGTCGCGGACGTCCAGCGCCTGGTCCCGCTGGTCGGCACGGCCGATCCGGCGACGATCCGGTCCACGGTGGACCAGTTGGGCGCCGACACCGGCCGCGACGTGAGCGTCTTCCTGGCCGACGGCACCGTGCTCGGCGCGCCGGCCGCCCGCACCCCGACGGTCGAACTGGCCGCCCGGGGCGAGAGCCTGACCGTCGAGTCCGCCGCCGGGCGGGAGGTGGTCGTCGCGGTCCAGGGCCGTCCGGAAGGGACCGGGGTGATCCGCACCGTGGTGCCCCGGGGCGAGCTGACCGCCGGGGTCACCCGCGCCTGGCTGGTGCTGGCGCTGCTCGGCGCGCTCCTGGTGCTGGTCGGCCTCGTCGTCGCGGACCGGCTGGCCGGCACCCTGGTGCGGCCGATCTCTGCGCTGTCGGCCGTCTCCCACCGGCTCGCCAACGCCGAACTCGACGCCCGCGTGGAGCCGGCCGGCCCGCCCGAGCTGCGGGAGGTCGCGGGCGCGCTGAACCACCTCGCCGGACGGATCCAGGTCCTGCTGCGCGAGGAACGCGAGCAGGTGGCCGACCTGTCGCACCGGCTGCGTACCCCGCTGACCGCCCTGCGGCTGGAGGCCGAGACGCTGCGGGATCCGGACGACGCGGCCCGGCTGACCGCCGCCGTGGACGGCCTGGAGCGGGCCGTGACCGGGGTGATCCGGCAGGCCCGATGGCGCAGCACGGCGTCCGCCGGCGGCAGCTGTGACGCGGCGGTCGTGGTCGGCGAGCGGGTGACGTTCTGGTCGGTGCTCGCGGAGGACACCGGGCGGGCGCTGACGGTCGACCTCGCGCCCGGCCCGGTGCCGGTCCGGATCGGCGGGGACGAGCTGGCCGCCGCGGTGGACGCGTTGCTGGGTAACGTCTTCGCCCACACCCCGGACGGCACCCCGTTCGAGGTACGGCTCGCGGCGCGGGCGGACGAGGTGACGCTCACCGTGACCGACGCCGGCCCGGGCCTGCCCCCGGGCTCGCTGCGCAGGGGCGCCAGCGGGGCCGGGTCGACCGGTCTCGGGCTGGACATCGCCGAGCGGGCCGCCCGGGCCGGCGGCGGCCGCCTGGAGCTGTCGGCCGGTCCCGACGGGGGCGCCCGGCTGGCGCTCACGCTCGGCGTCGTGGCGCCGCGCTGACACCGCCTACTCCGGCTCCCACTCGTCGAGCAGGTCGAACAGACCACGGTCGCCCTCGAGGTCGAGCGAGTCCATCGGAATCCGGCCGTAGAAGGCCAGGACCAGTTCGCCGGCCGTACCCCGGGCGGAGGCGTCGGCCGCGCCCGCGTCGGTGGGTCCGGGCAGGCGGTCGGCGCGTACGCCGTCCGCGGAGAGCCGCTGGCGCCAGGAGCGGCCCTCGGTGGCGTGGTAGTCGACCGCGGCGGGCCCGTGCGGCCAGCCGGCCGTCGTCGTGCAGCAGGTGGACAGGAACTCCTCGACGCCGTCGAGCGCCACGTCGTCCGGCAGCGGCCGGGGCGCGCCCACGGTGAGTTGGGCGTCGTAGGTGTGCACGGCGATCTCCTGGAGCTGGTGCCGGGCGACGGCGCCACAGGTCTGTGGTGACTGCGACGTGCCCCACCACGTCCAGCAGCCCCGGTCCGGGCCGGCGTCCCGCAACGCGTCCACCAGGTGCCGCGTCGAGTCGGCCAGCCAGGCCAGGAGGGCCTCGCGCTCCCGGGGCGCGGCCGGCCCCTCCGGGGTGATCCGGCCCGGGGCGTCCGGTCCCGCGGCGACGGTCGCGGCCCAGGAGCGACGCCCCTCCCCCAGGTGCCGCGCCAGGTCGAACAGCGTCCACTCCGGACATGTCGGGACCGGCAGGTCGAGGTCGGGCGCGGCGGCCACCGCGGCGCGGAAGGCCGCCGACCGTTCGTCGATCAGCCGCAGCAGCGCGGGGAACTCCAGGGTCTCGTGCACCCGCCCATTCATCCCCCCGACCGGTCACCGGGCAACCGCTTTTCCCCCGCCGGCCCGGTCTCACCGCCTTAACCCGGCCTTGTCCCTCGGCTAGCGCGACGGCGACCGTCCGGGGCGCAGTCTCGACGCCAGGAATCGAGGAGAGGTGGCGACATGCGACGAACTTCCCTGGTGTTGGCGGCGGCCGGTGGTGTGGCGGTGCTGGCGGTGGCCGGCGCGGCGCTCGGTGTGACCGCCGCCGAGCGGTCGGGCGGGCCGACCGCGCCGGCGGCCGTGACGGTCGAGGACAACCCGGCCCGGCAGGGGGCCGACGACACGACCGGGACTGGCGCGCCCGGCGAGGACAACCCGGAGCGGCAGGGGGTGGACGACGACGGCACCACCGGCCCGGGCGCCGTGGGCGAGGACGACCCGGCCCGACGGAGCGCCGGGGGCGGCGAGGACGACCCGGCCCGACGCGGGGTGGACGACGACGCGACCGGTGCGGCGACCGGCGGCACGGTGAGCCGGCAGCGCGCGGCCGAGGTGGCCCTGGCCCGGACCGGGGGCGGCCGGGTCACCGAGGTCGAGGCGGAGACCGAGCACGGCCGTCCGGCGTGGAGCGTCAAGGTGGACCGGGACGGCTGGCGGCACGAGGTGAAGGTCGACCGGGGCACCGGCTCCGTGCTGGAGGTCGAGCGGGAGCGGGCCGGCGCCGACGACCGGGGCCGGGACGACAGCCGGGACCGGGACGACGACGGGAGCCGGGGCCGGGACGACGACGGGAGCCGGGGCCGGGACGACGACGGGGGCCGGGACGACAGCCGCGGCACGCACGACCGGCACGACGACCACGGCGACGACGACTGACCGGCGACCGGGTGTCGGGGCCGGAACGCGGCGGGGTCCGCGTCCGGCCCCGACGACGTTCGCGCGGCGGCGGCCGCCGACCGGCACCGGGGCCAGATTCTGGTGACGGAGAGCGATCGCCCCGCTACATTGAATTATGGTGCCCGCACCCGGAGGTCGACGGCCGGACCCGGTCTACCGCCCGGTGCTGGCCGGCCGGCGGGGTGAACTGGAAGCCCTGGCCCACCTCGACGACGCCGCCGCGGCGCTGCTCGCCCCGGTCGTCGACGTCCCGCCCGACGATCCGTCCACAGCGGAGGCTCTCGGTCGACTTCCCGCCGGTCTGCTGCCGGCCGTCGACGCGTCGGCGCTGCCGGACGCCCCGGAACACGATCCGGTGCGCTGGGGCGTACCACTGGTGCCGGTGATCGGCCTCGCGGAGAGTGACCGACGGCTCGCCGCCCACGGGGTCGCGGCCCGGGCCTGGGCGCGGCGGGCCGTGGTCCGGCTGCGGACCGGCCCGGACCGGGCCGGCCCGGACGCCACCACCGCCGCGGTGGAGCGGGTGTGGCGGTCGACCGGGCTGATGCCGGAGCAGTGCGACCTGCTGCTGGACGCGGGGGACGTGTGCTGCCCCGCCGACGTCCGGCTGGCCGAGCCGCGGGTGCGCCGCGCGGCCGAGTGGGCGCGGCGGCACGCCTGGCGCTCGGTGACCGTGGCGGCGGGCGGGATGCCACCGGCGCTGTCCCGGCTCCCCACCGACGAGCCGGTGCGGCTGGAGCGCTACGACTGGCTGCTCTGGCAGCGCGTGGCCGACCTCCGCCTGGGCTACGGCGACTACGGCGTGAGTTGCGCGGCGCGCGGGGCGGACGCCCCCGGCGACCGGCTCCCGACGGTGCGGTGGACGGCGGAGGACGCGTGGTGGGTCTACCGCTGGTCCCGGCGGGGTGGGCGGGGCGACGAGCGCTTCGCCGACCTGTGCCGGACGCTGGTGGCCGCCCCGCACTGGCCGGCGGCCGGGGCCGGCTTCTCCTGGGGCGACCACGAGATCCTGCGCCGGGCCCGGCGCGGCGCGGGCGCGGGCTCGGCGGCCAACTGGATCGCCTGGAGCACGTCGCACCACCTGGCGCACGTGCTGGCCGCGCTCGCCGGTCCGGACCGGGAGCGGCGCGAGGGGTCGCCGTGGGCCGGCCGGGACGCCCCGGAGCGGGGACGCGCCGGCCGGCAGCGCGGCGGGGAGGCCCGCCGCGCCGGTTGAGTCACTCCTGCTCGGTGAAACCGAACTGGACGACGCCCTCCTCGTCGACGACCGCGTCGACCGAGGTGTCGTTGAGCAGTTCGGCGGCATCGGAGTCGAGGAAGATCCGGGCCCCCTGGGTGTCCACCACCTGGTCGCCCTGCACGGGCTCCGGGACCAGCTCGATGGAGAGCGCGCCGGCTTCGGTGTCGGCGGCGATGCGCAGCCCGCCCGCGTCACCGACGTCCTGCTGGGCGGCGAGGTCTCGGATCACCAGGACGGCGTTGTCGGTCATGGTCAGCATGGCGGAACTCCTCATGGCTGGGTTTCGGGATCCGCGGGCGACACGGCCCACGCGGTCGGCTCGCGACCCGGAAGTGGGCGAACCACCGTTCGCCGCACGGAAGCGGGGCGGTACACGGCCCCTCCCCACCCACGGTGCCCCCTGGACGGGGATCCGTCAAATGGAGTCGGCGGATCGGCCGCGGTCGGCGTGAACAGGGGTTTTCCCCTCCCGAGGGCCGGCGGATCCATAAGCTCGGGGAATGGACGACCCGCGCAGGTACGTCGCCGAGTTCCTCGGCTCGCTGCTGCTGATCTTCTTCGGCGTGGGCAGCGCCGTCTTCGCCCGGGTCCAGGGCGGCGTGGTGGTGGTCGCCCTGGCCTTCGGTTTCACCATGCTGGCGCTGGTGTACACGATGGGGCCGCTCTCCGGCAGCCACATCAATCCGGCCGTCACGTTGGGCGTGCTGCTCTCCGGGAAGATCTCCCCGTTGGGCGCGGTGGCGTACTGGATCGCCCAGTTCGCCGGCGCCACCGTCGCCGCGTTCGTGATCTGGGCACTCACCCGCTGGGGTGACGTGGTCGACCAGACCGGCGCGCTCGGCACCAACGGGTACGGCGCGCACATCAACCTGGGCGGCGCCGCCGTGCTGGAGACGGTGCTGACGTTCCTCTTCGTCCTGGTGGTGCTGGTGGTGACCGGCCGCGGTGAGCACGCCGCGTTCGCCGGGGTCCCGATCGGTCTCGCGCTGGCCGCCGCGCACCTGGTCGGCCTCACCCTGGACGGCACCTCGGTCAATCCGGCCCGGTCCTTCGGTCCGGCCCTGTTCCAGGGCGGCACCGCGCTGCGCCAGCTCTGGGTGTTCATCGTCTTCCCGCTGCTGGGCGGCGCGCTCGCCGCCCTGGCCGCGCCGCTGATCCTGCGCCGGGGGGCGGACGGTCCGGGACCGGCGGAGCGGGTGGCCACACCGCGCCCCTGAGGTTGCGCCGGCGGTTGGCAATAACCTTTCGCCGCGGAGGCTTTCCCGCAGGAAAACTCCATGGCAGCATCGACACATGCATCGCCGTCTCTTCATCCGGGCACTCGCGGTGTCGGTGCTGGTCGCCACCGCGGCCGCCGCCGGCCCCACCACCGCCACGGCCGAAGCGCCCACCCCCGCGCAGACCCGGCTGCACGCGACCATCGACGCGATCCTCGCCGACAGTCGGCTCGACGGCGCCCAGGCCGGCGTGGTCGTGGTCGACGCCGCCACCGGCCGCACCCTCTACGACCGCAACGGGCAACGGCGGCTCGTCCCCGCCTCGAACACCAAGCTGCTCACCTCGACCGCCGCGATGGAGCTGCTCGGCCCCGGGCACCGCTTCACCACCGACGTCAGCACCGACGGGCCGCGTCGCGCCGGGCTGCTCTCCGGCGACCTCTACCTGCGTGGCGGGGGCGACCCGACGATGCTGGCGGCGGACTACGACCAGCTCGCCGAGCAGGTCGCCGCGGCGGGCGTACGGGTGGTGACCGGCGACCTGGTCGCCGACGACACCCGCTACGACCGCAGCCGACTCGGCCCGGACTGGACCTGGGACGACGAGCCCTACTACTACGCGGCGCAGGTGTCCGCGCTGACCGTCGCCCCGGACACCGACTACGACGCCGGCACGGTGATCGTGCACGCCGAACCCGGGGCGCGGGCCGGCTCCCGGCCGAAGATCTCGATGACGCCGGACAACGGCTGGCTGCGCGTCGACAACCGGGCCCAGACCGTCGCCGGGGGCGAGACGACCCTCTCCATCGAGCGCGCGCACGGCGGCAACACCGTGGTGGTGACCGGGCAGATCGCGGTCGGTCAGACCACCGAGAGCGACTGGGTGACGGTCTGGGAGCCGACCGGCTACGCCGCCGACGTCTTCCGGTCCGCGCTGCGCCGGCACGGCGTACGGGTGCTCGGCCGGACCGTGCTCGGCGCGGCCACCCCGGACACCGCCCGGCCGCTGGCCCGGCACGACTCGATGCCGCTGGCCGATCTCATGGTGCCGTTCCTCAAGCTCTCCAACAACGGCCACGCCGAGGTGCTCACCAAGGAGTTGGGCCGGGTCCTCTCCGGCTCGGGCACCTGGGCCGCCGGCCTGTCCGCCATCGGCGAGTACGCCGGGGACGCCGGCGTGGACACCGGGACGCTGCGTCAGCGCGACGGCTCCGGGCTGTCCCGGCGCAACCTCGTCCCGCCGGCCCAGTTCGTCACGCTGCTGTCGGCGGTCCGCGCCGAGCCCTGGTTCGACACCTGGTACGCCGCCCTCCCGGTCGCCGGCAACCCGGACCGGTTGGTCGGCGGCACGCTGCGCAGCCGGATGGTCGGCACCGCCGCCGCGGACAACGTGCACGCCAAGACCGGCAGCCTGACCGGCGCGTCCGGCCTCTCCGGCTACGTCACCGACGCCGACGGCCGGCTGCTGGCCTTCTCGATCGTGCTCAACAACTACCTGACCTCGTCGGTCAAGGGTCTGGAGGACCAGATCGCGATCGCGCTGGCCACCTACACCGAGAAGGGGGCGACCACGGCCCGGATGACGGTGCCGACCGCGCCGGACTCACCCCGGGTGCCGGAGGGGCGGGAGTGTTCCTGGGTCAAGCCGGCCCTCTGTTGACCGGCGGCCCGGGCGCTCAGGCCCCCGGCCGGTAGGGGCGCGGGTCGGCGGTGGGGTCACCCCGCTCGACCAGCGCGTCGATCTCGGCCGGCGGCAGGCCACGCAGGGCGAGCACCCGGCGGCCCCAGCTGTGCAGGCGGCACGGGTGCGGGCTGGCGTCGTTGCGGCAGATCGTCCCGCCCGACCAGGACCGGGGCGCGTGCACCACCACCGCCCGCACGGCGAACTGGACGTCCTCGACCGTCACGTACGGCGGCAGCGGGATCTCCCGCAGCACACCGCCGTCGGGGGACGGGCGGGCGGGGGCCACGGGCGCGGGGCGGCTCATCGGTCGTTCCTCCACTGAGGATGGTCGGGCGGGACGTCGAAAACGTACGACGCCCCGCCCCCGACGCGACGGACAAACTGTCCCGGCGGTTCAGCCGCGGGCGGCCCGCATGCGGGCGGCGGTGCGGGCGGCGTCGTAGTCCGGGCCGACCCCGTCGAGGATGATCGTCTCCCCCTCGATGTTCCGGGTCCGCAGCGGCAGGATCTCCTGGTACGCCGGGGACGCGTACCAGGCGCGGGCCCGCTCGACGTCCGGGAACTCGACGATCACCACGGTGCCCGGCCACGTGCCCTCCAGGACCTCGGGCTCGGCACCGTGCACCCGGAACCGCCCGCCGAACGGCGCGAAGGTCGACTGCACCTTCTCGATGTATTCCAGGATCTCCTCGTTGAGCTGCGCGGGACGCAGGCTGGCGAGCGCGAACGCAGGCATGGTTCCTCCCCGGTGACGGCGCCGGTCTCGCGACGCGGCAGGTGCCACCGATTCTGCGCGGGCGTCCGCGCCCGGTCGATTACCCGGCGGGTAAGCGCGGTCAGATCCGCTCCAGCACCACCACCGGGATCTCCCGGTCGGTCTTCGTCTGGTACTCGTCGTACGCCGGCCAGACGGACGTCATGGCACGCCACATGCGCGGCTTCTCCTCCGGCGTCGCGGTGCGCGCCCGGGCCCGGAACGTGTCCGGGCCGACCTGCACCGTGACCTCGGGGTCGGCGAGGAGGTTCAGATACCAGGCCGGATGCCGCGGCGATCCGCCGCGCGAGGCGACCACCAGGTACGCGTCGCCGTCCCGACCGTAGATCAGGGCGGTGCGCCGCAGGTCACCGGAGCGCCGGCCCCGGGTGGTCAGCAGCAGGGTGAACACCCCGGGCCGCCACTCGTGCCCCTCCGCACCGCCGGTCTCCACATAGCGCCGGATGTGGTCGGCGACCCACCCCTCGGGACTGTCGCGCACCTGCTCGCTGGTGGTCATCGCCTCGCTCCGGAGATCGTTCGGGCTGGTCCGGCCCACGGTACCGCCGGCCCGGGCCGGGCACCCGGCGATCGTCGATCAGCGCAGCGCGGCGGCCTGGAGACTGACGTTCCCGCACTGGCCGAGCGACTCCTCCACGGTCCAGCTCAGCAGCAGTTTCGCGCCGCGCGGAGCCCGGAACCGGATGGTGAAGTCGGCGGTGAGCGCGGTGTGCGGATCCTCCATCCGGACCGTGCTGACCGGACCGCCGGCGACCCGGACGTCGAGCCGGCCCCGGGCCATCCACAGCCCGGCGTAGAGGTGCACGGTGCGCTGCTGCCCGTCGGCGGCCACGGTCAGGGTGAAGCCGCTGCCCCGGTCGCAGGTGTAGACGCCCGACATGGTGCCGCTGGCCGAGCGGACCGGCACGCCGTCGCGCCAGGCGTACTCCTCCGGGTTGTTGCTGTAGCTCTCCCGCCGCCCCCGGCCGCCCTCGTCCCGGATCGCGCCGGAGCCGCCCCGCTTGCGTACCGTGCGGTCGGCGCCGAGCAGTCCCCAGTGGACCCAGTCGACGGCACCGACGGCGCTGAGGTCGACGGTGGCCGGCACCTCGGCGCGGCTGACCGCGAGCGTGGGGGCCACCGGGGACGGGGCCACCGTGGACGGCGACGGGCTCGGCGACGGCGGCCGCTGCCGGGGTCGCAGGCCGGGAGTGGCGACCGCGCCGTCCCCCTCGCTCGGCAGCCCGACCCGGCCGGTCGGCGCCACCGGCAGCGCCGCGCTCTCCTCGCGGGGTGTGTCGTGGTGCTCGGTGCCCAGATAGGCCACCAGCGCGGCCAAGCAGAGGAACGCGGCCAGACCCTCCAGCGCCAGCCGTCGCCGGCGCCGCAGTCGGCGCAGCGCGGACCGGGTGTTCGGGCGGCCCTCACGGTGTGAGCCGGGGCCGGTTCGCGAACGATCCTCCTCGCCCACACACCCTCCGCTTCGGGTCACCCGGCGCCGTCGAGGGGCGACCGGAGCGCGACGGGCTTCACGGTGTCACCGGACGGCCCTTTGCGCCATATGTGGGCCGACGGGCGTTTCCAGTTCGTTACCAAGCGGTAGCGGTCCGGACCGGCCGCGCGGTCGCTCAGCTTACCGTGATCGCTTCCAGCGACACCCCGTCGTTCTGCCCCCCGGTCACCGTGAGCGCCCGCCAGGTGATCAGCAACCGCTGACCGCGGGGCGCCCGGAAGTGCACCACGTACTGGTAGAAGCGGTCGCCCCGGGCCAGCGCCACCTCCCGGACGGCCGGGTCGTGGCCGCCGGGAAGCGACACGTCGAGACGCGCCCCGGCCGAGAACGCGCCGACGAACAGCCGCACCGTCCGCAGGTCCCCGCTGCCGGCCACGGCGAGCGTGAAGGTCTTCCCGGCGCCCCGCTGGAAGACGCCCGCCCGGGTGCCCTCCTCCCGCGCGGTGGGGGTGCCGTCGGTCCAGTTGAGGTCGGCGACCCCGGCGTTGTGCTCCAGCCGGTCACCGCCCGGGTCCTCGATCTCGCCGGTGCCGCGCTGCTTGCGCTGCACGCTGTCCGCGCCGGTGCCGCCCCAGTGCCGCCAGTCCCGGGTCCCGAGCAGGCTGAGCGACACCGACGGGGGCACCGGTTCCTGGTCGAGGTCGAGCAGCGGCCCACCGGGCAGGGCCGGGTTGCCGGTGTCCGGCACCACTGTGGGGGGCGCCGCGGTCGGGGCCGGCGCCGACGCGGTGGGCGCCGCCGCGGGCGGGCCCGAACGCCGTCCGGCCGGTGGCTCCGGCGACCGCGCCGCGTACGCCAGCGCCACCACCGTCACGGTCAGCGCGGCGGTGGTGAGGACGACCCGTCGGCGTCGCCGCCGGGCGCGGGCCGCGGCCACCCGGGTGGCCGGCTGGTCGGGCGCCGACGCCGGCCCGGGGCGCGCGGCCTCGGGCAGCCGGGCGGACGACGCCCGCACCCGGGCGGTGAGCGGGCCGGCCAGGTCGGCGAGCCGGGCGCGGAGACTCTCCGGCGCCGAGTGCCGACCCGGCGTTCTCCCGTCCCACGCCCCGTCGAGGTGGGGCGACACCGGCACGCCCCGCGTCGCGGGGCCGTCGCCGTCGCCGTCGCCGGCCGACGATCGGGCGGGCGCCGGACCGACTGGTCCGGGCCCGGTCGGTACCGGTCCGGCCGGTACGGGTCCGACCAGCGGGGACCCGCCGACGGCGGGGTGCGCCGGCATCGCGTCGACCACGGGCGCCTCACCCGCGTGCTCCGCCGTCGGGGGTTCCGGGCCGACCGGAGGGCCCGCGGGGAGGTCCGGATCGCCGGGCAGGCGGCGTGGCCCGGCGGGCGCCGGCGGCGTGCCGGCCGGCCCGTCCGGTACGGCGGGCAGCCAGCCGCCGACCCGGATTCCGGACTGCGTGAGTTCGTCCTCGGCCACGGACCCTCCCTCGGCCACCGCGCCGGCGGCCGTCACCGTGGCTCGCCGCAGGGCAGGATGACACACCCCTCGATCGTCGAGAAGCCGTCGACCCAGGCCAATTTCCCGACAGTCGCCGCGCGCCCGCCGCCGTTCCGGCGGGGTGGCCCCTTCCGAACGGACCGGTTGCCGCCAATCCCCCGAGGTGGCGGGTGATCCGGGCCGGGTCAGCGCCGCTCGCGGCGGCGGAGCCCACGGTCCGGGTGCCAGCTCTCGATCAGCAGGTGGTCCGGCGGGTCCCCGACCCGGGTCAGCACCACCTCGGTCACCTCGACCCGGAACCGGTGCGAGCCGTCCTCGGCCGGCGGCTCCTCGTGCGCCCGGCCGGCGATCTTCGCGTCCCCGGCCCAGGCGGACGGATCGTCCGGCGGCGTGTCCTCGGTCGGGCTGTGCACTGCCACCCGAGGATCACGTCGCAGGTCGAGGGCCTTCACGGCGCCGGCCATGCTGCCCAGCCGGAGCTGCCCGTCGTCGCCGAAGTCGACCTCGGTGCCGCTGATCCGGGGTGAGCCGTCCCGCCGTAGCGTCGCCATCGTGGCGTGCTTGCGGACCGCGAAACAGGCCCGCACCCGCGCCGCGAAGTCGGGCTCGGACGCCACCAGGTCGGACCACCACGTCATGGGCCCAGTCTGTCCGGGAAACCTGACAGGGCGCGGCGTCTTTTCCCGCGAACTCAGCCGACCTGGAACCCGAGCGCCTGGGCCAGCAGCACCGCCTGCTCGGCGTCGATCCGCGCGCCGGCCCGCTCCACCGCTGTCGGGTCGAGCGCGGACAGGTCACTGCCCCGCAGGTCGGCGCGGCTCAGCTTGACCGCGTGCAACTGGGCGCCGGAGAGGTCGACGCCGGTGAGCACCGCGCCGGTCAGGTCGGCCCCGGTCAGGTCGGCCTCGCGCATCCGTACGTCGGTGAACCGCGCGCCGCGCAGGTCGGCGCCGGGCAGCGCGACGAAGGACCAGTCACCCCGGTCGACCCGCAGCGGGCGCAGGTCGCAGCGGTCGAAGGTGCTGCCGACCAGCTTGCAGCCGGTGAACTCGGCCTCGAACAGGTTGCACCGGGTGAAGGAGCACCGGGTGAACGCCGAGTCGGTGTGCCGGGAGGCGTTGAACGCCACGGAGCCGAAGACGCACTCGGTGAAGACCGCGCCCCGGCTGACCGCCTCGGTCAGGTCGACGTCGAAGAACTCGCAGCGCACGAAGTGGCGGTCGACCAGGTCTTCCGCGTACCAGTCCTGCTGGCGGTAGGTGACGTCCTCGACCGGTTCGGGCATGCCGCCGACACTAGTGTGGGCGGCCGACACTTCCCGCCCGCCGTACCGGCCGGTAGGTTCGCGTCGTGAGTGTCGCAGTGAGCACCGAGCCCGACCGCGTCGGCTTCGACCCCGCCCGGCTGGCGCGGATCGACCAGCACTTCGCCCGCTACGTGGACGACGGCCGGCTCGCCGGCTGGCAGATCGTCGTCACCCGGCGGGGCGAGATCGCCCACTCGGCCACCTACGGGCTGCGCGACCGGGAGGCCGGCACGCCGGTCGAGGCGGACACGCTCTGGCGCATCTACTCGATGACCAAGCCGATCACCTCGGTCGCCGCGATGATGCTCTGGGAGGAGGGCCGGTTCGAGCTCAACGACCCGGTCAGCCGCTGGCTGCCGGAGTTCGCCGACGTCCGGGTCTACGACAAGGGCTCCGTGCTCAAGCCCTACACCGTGCCGGCGACCGAGCCGATCCGGATCTGGCACCTGCTCACCCACACCGCCGGCCTGACGTACGGCTTCGCCCAGGTCTCGGTGGTCGACGGCCTCTACCGGGCGGCGGGCTTCGACCTGGGCGTGCCGGCCGGCGCGGACCTCGCCGCGGCCTCGGCCGGTCTGGCCCGCCTGCCGCTGCTGTTCCAGCCCGGCACGAGCTGGAACTACGGCGTCTCCACCGACGTGCTGGGCCGCCTGGTCGAGGTGGTCTCCGGGCAGTCGCTGGAGGCGTTCTTCGCCGAGCGGATCCTGCGCCCGCTCGGGATGACCGACACCCGCTGGTGGGTCGACGCGGCGGACGCCAAGCGGCTGGCCGCCCTCTACACCCCGCACCCGGCGACCGGCCAGGCGGTACGCGCCGACGGCGTCGGCCGGGCGGCGCTGGCGGAGCCGAGCTGGCACTCCGGCGGCGGCGGTCTGGTCTCCACCGCCGCCGACTACCACCGCTTCACCCAGTTCCTGCTGCGCGGCGGCGAGCTGGACGGGGTCCGCCTGCTCGGCCCCCGCACGCTGCGCTTCATGACCCGCAACCACCTGCCCGGCAACCGGGACCTCGCCTCGTTCTCCCCGGAGGGCTTCGCCGAGACCGTCGTGGACGGGATCGGCTTCGGGCTGGGCTTCGCCGTGGTGCTGGACCCGGTGCCGTCGCGGGTGCCCAGCAGCGTGGGCGAGTACTACTGGGGCGGCCTGGCCAGCACCGCGTTCTGGGTGGACCCGGTGGAGGAGGTCACCGCGCTGTTGTTCACCCAGCTCATGCCGTCGAGCACCTATCCGCTGCGCAGCCAGTTGCGCCAGCTCGTCTACTCCGCGCTCGTCGACTGACCGGTTCGGCGGAACGGCACCCGCCCGGCAGCCCGCTGCCTAGCCTGTGAGGCATGAGCGACATCGTCGTGTTCGGCGCCGGCGGGACGGCCGGCTCCCGGATCGCCGCCGAGGCGGTCGAGCGGGGGCACCGGGTCACCGCGGCGGTACGCCGCCCCGAGGCCGTCGGCTACCTGCCGCCCGGCGTCCGCACGGTCACCGGCGACGCCACCTCGGCGCGGAGCGTACGCGAGCTGGCCGAGGAGGCGGACGTGGTCGTGGTGGCCATCGGCGGCGGGGAACGCGCGCTGTGGCGCGACGCCGCCCGGACGCTCGTCGACACGCTGCGCGAGCTGCCGGACCCGCCCCGGGTGATCCACGTCGGCGGCGGCGCGACGCTGCTCACCCCGAAGGGCACCCGCTACCTGGACGAGCCGGACTTCCCGGCCGACTACCGCGACTCGGCCGAGGGCCAGGCCGACGCGCTGGAGTTCTACCGCTCCAGCGCCGACGGGGTGACCTGGACGTACGTCTCCCCGCCGCCGCTGGAATTCCACCCGGGCGAGCGGACCGGGCACTACCGCACCGGCACCGACCACCCGGTGACCGACGCGCAGGGACGCTCGGTGCTCACCTACGAGGACCTGGCGGTGGCGATCGTCGACGAGATCGAGAACCCGAGGTTCGGCAACGCGCGGTTCACCGCCGCGTACTGATCAGTCGGCCAGCCGGGCCGGGAAGCCGCCGGTGGCGATCGGACCCCAGGAGGAGATCGTGACCCGGATCAGCGACTTGCCCTGCTTCACCATGGCCGCCCGGTACTCGTCCCAGTCCGGGTGCTCCCCGGAGATGCTGCGGAAGTAGTCCACCAGCGGCTCCAGCGCCTCGGGCAGGTCGAGCACCTCGGCCGTGCCCTCCACCTGCACCCACGGGCCGTCCCAGTCGTCGGAGAGCACGCACGCCGAGACGCGCGGATCACGACGGATGTTGGCCACCTTGGCCCGCTCCGGATAGGTGGAGACGACCAGCCGGCCCTCGGCGTCGACCCCGCAGGAGACCGGGGAGGACTGAGGGCGGCCGTCGGAGCGGGTCGTCATCAGCACGACGCGGTGCCGGGGGCGGAGGAACTCGGTCAGGGCGTCCCGGTCGACCCGGGTGTTGCGCGCGATGCTGCGTGGCATCCCTCGGTTCTACCAGGCCGGCGGCCGGATCTCAGCGCGGGCGGCCGGCGGCCCGCCGCGGGGAGACCTGCTCCGGCACACGGGGGCGCGCGGTCGGCCGCCAGGCGCGGCCGTTGGCGTAGATCACCCGGAAACCGAGGTACGCGGCGAGCGGCGCCCAGTGCGCCGAGCCCATCCGCAGCTCGGCGGCGTTGTGCCGCTGCCCGTTGGCCAGCACGTCGAGCAGCACGGTCTCGAAGGCGGCCGACTCGACCCAGTCGACCTCGCGGGTGAAACCGCAGACCAGCGCCGCCCCGGTGACATCGAGGAACCCGCGCAGCGCGGCGTCCGAGGCGCGCAGCACCGAACAGCTGCCGAAGTAGAGGCGGCGCCCCTCGCAGCGGCCGGCCATCCGCTCGGCCACGTCGGCCAACTCCACCGAGTCCCAGTCGGTGAGGCAGAGCCGGCTCGGCTCGCCGTGCATGGCGAAGAAGCCGACCCGGTGGTCCGCGTACTGCTTGAGCAGCCACCGGTCGAGGAAGTAGAACAGCTCGTCGCGGGTGGCGGCGTCCTTGTGGATGTAGCGGATCCGGCCCAGCCGTTCGAGCAGTTCGAGGGTGGGCAGGACCGAGCCCCGCTCGTTGAGGTCACGGTGCCACTGCCCCTCGACGCAGAACACGCCGCCACGCGCCAACGCCCACCTCCCCGCCCGCGAGGGTCGCCGCCCGGGTCGCCCCGGGCCCGGCAGCAGACGTTACCGCCCCCGTCCGACAGGTGACATCACCCTCGGTGTCACCCCGTGCGCTGATGGTGCCCGCCCGTCCGATTCACAAACGCCACTATTCACAGGCAATGCCCAGCAACAAGCAAATGCGAGAACAATTTCCGCTAATCACCACGAAGGAGCCCGGCGGCTGTCACGGTGAGAAGGACGGGACGTAGCGGTCGATGTGCCCCGTCCCAACCCCAGTTCCGCTCTCATCGGGAGGACTCCTGTGCGCGTCAACACCCTGAAGCGGGCGGCCGTCGCGTTCGCGCTGGCCCTGCCCGGGGCCGCCGTCGCGACGGTCGTCGCCGCACCGGCGGCCCACGCCGACGGCTGCTACACCTGGCCCCGCACCCTGTCCCAGGGACGCTCCGGCGAGGACGTCCGGCAGCTCCAGATCCGGGTGGCCGGCTGGGCCGGATACGCCGGCGTCGTCCGGATCGACGGGAAGTACGGCCCGGAGACGGCCGCCGCGGTCAAGCGCTTCCAGTCCGCGTACGGACTGCGCGCCGACGGCGTGGCCGGACCGCAGACCTTCGCCAAGATCTACGACCTCCAGGACGACGACTGCACGCCGAAACACTTCAGCTACAGCGAGCTGGACAACGGCTGCGGCAAGGGCGGGTGGAGCGGGGGCCCGCTCTCGTCGTCCGCCACCCGGGAGAACGCGGTACGCATCATGTGGAAGCTGGAGGCGCTGCGCCGCAGCCTCGGCGACAAGCCGCTCTACGTGTCCAGCGGGTTCCGCAGCATCGCCTGCAACAAGCAGGTCGGCGGCGCCGCGGACAGCCAGCACCTCTACGGCAACGCGGCCGACCTGACCTCGCGGGACCGGACCCTCTGCGAGATCGCCCGCTCGGCCCGGGACCAGGGCTTCAGCGGCATCTACGGCCCCGGCTACCCGGACCACGACGACCACACCCACGTGGACTCGCGTCGGGAGAACACCAAGGACAAGACGGCGAACACCACCGACTGGTCGGCACCGGACTGCGCGGTCAACTGACCTTGAGGACGACGGCAGCCCGGCGCGGGGGTGGGGGCTCCCCGCGCCGGGCCGCCGCCGTCGTGACCCCGGTACGGCGCGGCCGACGCCACGTCGCGACCCGAGGGACGGGCGTCAGCTCGCCCGGGGCCAACGCGGCCGGGCGACCGGGGCGGGCCGCCCGGCGACGGGTCGCGGACCGGGCCGCACCGGCGGCGCGGCGACCCGTGGGACCGGACCCCGCGCGACCGGGACGGCGGACCGGGACGGCTGGCCCGGGGCGCCCGGCCGGACGGGCTGACCGGCGGCCGGACGGGCCGACGGCCCGCCCAGCACGAACGGGAACGGTACGTGCACGAACGGATTGCCGTGCCGGATCAGCGCGTCGATCTGACGCTCGTTGAGGCCGTGCGTCTCCAGCACCCGGCGCCCCCAACGGTGCAACCGGCAGGGGAACGCCGCCCCGTCGTTGCGGCACTTCGGCCCCGCGGGCCACTCCTCGGCGGCGTGCACCACCACCGCCCGGACCGCGAGGCGGACGTCCTCCGGGGTCAACGGCGCCGGCATCGGCACCTCGCCCAGGATCTGGTCGATGGGATCCGTCGACTGCTCACCAACTCGCACGGCAGGCCTCCCGCAGCTCGGCAGCGGTGCGGCGGACCGGCCGCACCACATCCTCGACCACTGGTACGGCCCGGGAACGGCGACAGTTCAATCCCGCGAGACGGTGTGCGGGTGACCGCGGTCAGACCAGGTCGGCGTCCTGGACCAGCAAGGCCACCTGCACCCGGTTGTTCAGGTCGAGCTTGGTCAGCAGCCGGGACACGTACGCCTTCACCGTCGCCACGCTCATGAACAGCTCGGCGGAGATCTCCGCGTTCGTACGCCCCCGGCCGAGCAGCAGCGCGACCTCCCGCTCCCGCTCCGACAGCCCGCCCAGCAGCCGTACCGCCCGGTCCCGCTTCGGATCCGGGCCCGGGGCCGGCGCGGCGGCGGTCACGTGCGCGATCAGCTTGCGGGTCACCGCCGGGGACAACGTCGCCTCCCCGGCCGCGACCCGGCGCACCGCGGCCACGATCTCCGCCGGCGGGGTGTCCTTGAGCAGGAAGCCGCTCGCCCCGGCGCGCAACGCGCGCAGCACCTGCTCGTCCGCGTCGAACGTGGTCAGCACCAGCACCTCGGGCGGCTCCGCGGTCGCGCGCAGCGCCTCGGTGGCGGCCAACCCGTCCACCCGGGGCATCCGGATGTCCATCAGCACCACGTCCGGCGCGTGGGCGGCGACGGCCGCCGGCACCTCCGCCCCGTCGGTGGCCTCGCCGACCACCGTCAGGTCGGGCACGCCACCGAGGATCATCGACAGGGCGCCCCGGACCAGCGGGTCGTCGTCCACGATCAACACCCGCACGGACCCGGTCATGGGGCTTCTCCTGTTCGCGACTGCGGGGCTCGCAGACCCGGCTCACTCCTCGCGCTCACGACGCTTCTCCTGTTCGCGACTGCGGGGCTCGCAGACCCGGCTCACTCCTCGCGCTCACGAGGCTTCTCCTGTTCGCGACTGCGGGGCTCGCAGACCCGGCTCACTCCTCGCGCTCACGGGGCCACCGCCCAGGGCAGCCAGGCGGTCAGCCGGAAGTCGCCGTCGGCGTCCCGGCCGTGGTCGAGGCGTCCGCCGGCCAGCGTGACCCGCTCGGCGACGCCGACCAGCCCGGTGCCGGTGCCGGGGATGGCGGTGACCGGACCGCCCACCGGCCACGGGTTGCGGATCTCCACCGCCAGCCCGTCGCCGGGGCCGCCGGCCAGCCGGACGGTCACCACCGCACCGGGCGCGTGCTTGCGCGCGTTGGTGAGCCCCTCCTGCACGATCCGGTACGCGCTGCGCCCGATCGCCGCCGGCACCTCGGCCGGTTCGGTCACCTCGTCGACCACGCTCACCCGTACCCCGGCGTCCCGGCTCTCCGCCACCAGCGCCGGCACGTCGCCGAGCGTCGGCTGCGGCCGTTCCGGGGTGGCGTCGGCGCTCACCTCGGCCCGCAGCACACCGATCACCTCGCGCAGGTCCTGCAACGCGGCGTGCGCGCTGGCCCGGATCACGCCGGCCGCCCGGGCGACCTCCTCCGGCGGCGCGTCCGGGCGGAACTCCAGCGCCCCGGCGTGCAGGCTGAGCAGGGAGATCCGGTGGGCCAGCACGTCGTGCATCTCGCGGGCGATCCGGCCGCGTTCGAGGTGCCGGGCCTGCTCGAGCCGGAGCTGCTGCTCAGCCTCGGCCCGCTCGGCCCGGTCGCGCAGCGACAGCACGAGCTGGCGGCGGGCCCGGACGAACAGCGCCCACGCCACCACGATGCCGAGGAACAGCACGGTCCAGGCCATCGCCGCCCAGAGCGGCATGGCCGGGTCGGGGCGGAGCGCGATGTAGGGCAGCGAGGTGACCACGTTCCAGCCGACCAGGGTCAGCCCCAGCGGCAGCGGGCGGTGCACCAGCACGGTGAACAGCACGATCAGCAGCGCGGCCCCGGCGGTGACCGAGAAGAACGTCAGCGGGGCGGTGGCCACGGCCAGCCCGACCGGCCAGCGCCGGCGCAGCCAGAGCGCGACGGTCGCCAGCACGCCAGCGAGCAGGTCGATCCCGATCAGCCAGTCCGGGCCGACGTTGAGCGCGAACTCGGGGTCCCGGCTGACCGCGTCCTCGTGCGCGACCAGCACCCAGAGCAGGGCGACCAGGAACAGCAGGCTGTCGACGAACCAGTCCCGCGGGGTCCGCCGGGGCGCCCGGGCGGGCACCAGGGAGCCCGGCAGGAGCCAGGGGTGATCGGGTACGACGGCGCTGCTCACCCGCCCCATGGTAGGTAGCCGCCCGGACCGGCTGCCAGCTACCAAAGTCGACGTCTGCGGTGAACCTCGGTCGGCGCCGGCAGCTACCGGCGGCCGCAGCGGATCACCGGGTGGCCCCGGCAGGCTTCTCGGCATGATCCAAGTCGACCACCTGACCAAGCGGTACGGCCCGCACACCGCCGTCGAGGACGTCACGTTCCGCTGCGAACCGGGCACGGTGACCGGATTCCTCGGCCCGAACGGCGCCGGCAAGTCCACCACGATGCGCATGATCTGCGGGATGACGCCGCCCAGCTCGGGCGGCGCCACGGTCGCCGGCCGGCCCTACCGTGAGCTGCCCAACCCCGGGCGGGAGATCGGCGTCCTGCTCGACGCCTCGGCCCAGCACGCCGGGCGCACCGGCCGGGAGACGCTCGCCCTGGCCGCCCGCACCATGGGCGTGGACCGGGGGCAGGTCGCCGCGAAGCTGGACCTGGTCGGGCTGAACGAGACCGCCGCGCGACGGCGGGTCGGCGCGTACTCCCTGGGCATGCGGCAGCGGCTCGGCCTGGCGCTGGCGCTGCTGGGCGACCCCCGGGTGCTGATCCTCGACGAGCCGGCCAACGGCCTGGACCCGGAGGGGATCTTCTGGATGCGCGGCCTGCTGCGCGACTTCGCCGACCGGGGCGGCACGGTGCTGCTCTCCTCCCACCTGCTGCGGGAGGTGGAGGCGGTGGCCGACCGGCTGGTGGTCATCGGCGGCGGCACGGTGGTCGCCCAGGGCGGCAAGGACGAGCTGCTGGCCGGTGCCGGCACGCTGGTCCGCGCCCGGGACCAGCACGCCCTGCGCCTCACCCTGGACCGGGCCGCGCTGCCGGCCACCGCCGGCACCGACGGCGGCTTCGTCGTCCGCGCCGAGCCGGGAGAGGTCGGCCAGGCGGCGGCCGACGCCGGGCTGGTCCTCACCGAACTGCGCCCGGCCGGCACCGGCGGCCTGGAACAGCTCTTCCTCACCCTCACCGCCGGCGCGTCGACCAAGGAGGCCGTCCGATGACCACCGCCACCGTCCCCACCGCGACCCCGGCCCGGCACGAGCCGGTCGTCTCCGGTCCCTCACTGGCCCGGCTGACCGGGGTGGAGCTGCGCAAGCTCGCCGACACGCGGGCCGGGCGCTGGCTGCTCGTCACGATCGGGCTGATCGCCGCCGTGATCGTGGTGGTGCAGCTCTTCGTCGTCGAGCCGGAGGATCAGAGCTTCACCGCCTTCTTCACCCCGTCGCTGCTGCCGGTGGGGCTGCTGCTGCCGGTGCTGGGCATCCTCTCCATCACCGGCGAGTGGTCGCAGCGCACCGCGCTGACCACGTTCGCGCTGGTGCCCCGCCGCCAGCGGGTGATCGCCGCCAAGCTCGTCGCGGTGGTGCTGGCCGCGCTCGGCTCGGTGCTGGTCAGCGTGGCGGTCGCCGCCGTCGGCACGCTCGCCGCCCGGGCCACCGGCGGGGCCGGGGCGTGGACGTTCGACTGGCAGCTGCTGCCGTACGCGGCGGTGTTCCAGGTGGCCAGCGTGCTGATGGGCGCCGGATTCGGCCTGCTGCTGCTGAACACGCCGCTGGCGATCGTCACCTACCTGCTGCTGCCCACCGTGTGGAGCGTGCTGTCGGCGATGATCAAGGCGCTGCGGGAGCCGGCCGGCTGGCTGGACACCTCGCTCACCATGGAGCCGCTGCTCGGCCCGGACGTGACCGCCGGGCAGTGGGGTCGGCTCGGTGTCTCGCTGGCCGTCTGGATGGTCCTCCCGCTGGCCGCCGGGCTGGTACGCACGCTGCGGCGGGAGGTGTCCTGACCGTGGCGGCCCGGGAGCCCGGCGACGTCGTCGTGGTCGACGGCGGGCCCGGCGAGCTGGTGCTGATGTGGGTCGGGTTCCCGCTGCTCGGGGCGGGACTGGGCGCCGGGCTGACCGCCGTGTCCGGCTGGATCGCCGGGCTGGCCTGGTTCCCCTTCCAGGGCGTGTTCGAGCTGCTCGACCGGTGGCCGGACCAGCGGGCGTACCCGGTCGGCGCGGGTGTGGCGGCGCTGGCCGGCGTGGTGCTGGCGTTCCTGGGGGCCCGGGAGCGGCTGACCGTGACGGTCGGCCACCGGTCGGTGCGGCTGCACCGCGACGGGCACGGCCGGGACGTCGCCCGGGCCGGGGTCACCGGCGTGTTCGTCGACGGCAAGGCGTTGGTCCTGCTGGACGACGCCGGGGGCGAACTGGCCCGGGAGCGGTCCGACCTGAGCGCCGAGCGGCTGCGCGCGGCGTTCACCCGGCAGGGCTGGCCGTGGACCGGGCAGGACCCGCACCGGGACGCCTACCGGCGGTGGGTGGCCGGGTTGCCCGGGCTGCCACCCGGCGCGGACGCCCTGCTGCGGGCCCGGCAGCGGGCCGTCGACGGCGGCCACGGCGACGAGGCCCGGGAGCTGCACGGGGAGCTGGCCCGGCTCGGCGTCGTGGTGCGCGACGAGGGAAAACGCCAATACTGGCGCCTGGTCCCCCACCCCCGAAACCACTGACCCCGGACCACGCCGCCCCCGTCGATCAAGGAGTTTGCGTCGGATCGGGTGCTCGCCCTCGACGCGAACTCCTTGGTCGTCGCGGCAGGGCGGCGGGCGGCGGGGCGGGGCGGGGCGGCCTACACTCGGGGCCCCCGATCGCCCGATGGGAGGCCCCGTGCGTCCTCGGCTCGCACCTCCGGCCCTGGTCCTGACCGTGGCACTGCTGCTCACCGGTTGCGGCGGTGGGACCGAACAGGTCGCCCTGCCGCCGCCGTCGAGCGCCCCGCCGACCTCCCCGGCGCCGTTGACCGTCAAGGAGGCGAAGGGGCGTTACCTGTCGCTGGTCGCGCCGTACGACATCGCGCGGGACGAGTTGGCGGAAGCGATGAAGGCCGGTCGGGAGTGGCGGACGGTGCGGGAGCGGGCCGGTGCGGTCGCCACCGCCAATGCCGCCTGCGCGGAGCAGCTCCGGGGCACGAGTTGGCCGGCGGCCGTGCAGGCGCCGATGACCGCGCTGCTCGCCGAGCACGAGATCGCGTTGCGGCACTGGAAGCGGGCTGCCGGAGCCGGGAGCAGCGCCGCGCTGCGCCGCGAGATCAAGGCCGCCGAGGCGCACACCGGTGACCGGACGGCCGCCCAGGTCCGCGCCGCCCTGGGCCTCCCACCCCGCCGCCCCACCTGACCCACCCCGCACCCCGCGAAGATCTTGGTACGAAAGCGCCCCTCCAGGGGCGGTTCCGTACCAAGATCTCAAAGCCGGGTGGGTGGTCAGGCGGCGATCACCGCCACCGCCAGCCCGGCGAAGGCCAAGGACAGCGCCGCGCCGGTCGCGCGCCGCCAGCGGGGCGCGCCGGCGACGACGGGCAGGTCCCGCCACCGCCGGACGGCGGGCACCAGGGCCGCCCCGCTCAGCGCCGCGCCGAGCGGCCAGAGCCAGCCCGGGACCACCGACCAGTCGCCGAGCCGGTGCGCGAGGCCGAGGTAGAGCACCGCCCAGACGGCGGCGGAGAGCACAGTGGTCCGGTCCGGTCCGCGGCGGGCGACGCTCCACAGCGACAGGCCGCCGAGGAACGTGAACGCCAGCGCGAGCCCGCCGCCGATCCAGCCCGGCAGGCCGGTCGACTCGCTCGCCGCGTCGCCGGTGACCCCGAGCAGCCGCAGGCCGAGTGCGTCCAGGTCGCGGGCGGTGTTGCCGAGCACCACGACGCCCCGGCCGGCGGCGCGGTCGTAGCCGACGTACGCCCGGAAGCCGCCGGTGCCGCCGTTGTGCCAGACGATCTCCCGGTCGCCGTACCGGCTGGTGAACCAGCCGTAGCCGATCCGACGGTCACCCCCGGCGTCGAAGCGGGGCGCGGCGGCGTCGACGCCGGGCGCGGTGCCGGCGAGCATCGCGGCGGTGAGCCGGGCCAGGTCCTCGGCGGTGGACCAGACGCCGATGCCGGCCGGGGCGTAGCCGGCGCCCACCCACGCGTCGGCGGACCGGCCGCCGGCGGTGGCGCCCTCCGCCCGAGCGGCGGGTAGCTGGTCGGGCCCGGTGGCGACCACGGTGGCGGTCATGCCCAGTGGACGCAGCACGTCCCGCCCGACCAGTTCCGGGTAGCCGACACCGGCCCGCGCGGCGAGCCCCTGGCCGAGCAGGGACATGCCCAGGTTGGAGTAGGAGACCGCGCCGCGCCCGTCGCCCGGTTCGAGCCCGGCGGTGTCGGCCACGACGCGGTCCACGTCGTCGCCGGCGTAGGCGTTGCCGGCGGTCAGCGACGTCCACCAGGCTCCGGCCCAGGTGGACGGGCCGGTCGGCAGCCGGGGCAGCCCGGAGCGGTGGCTGGCGAGTTCGGCGAGCGTGACCTCGCCGGCCGGGCCGGTGACGCCCGGCAGGACGGTGCCGAGCCGGTCGTCGGGGCGGACCGCGCCGGACGCCACCTGGTGGGCCAGGAGCATGCCGGTGAGCGGCTTGCCGACCGAGCCGATCTCGAACGGGGTGCCCGGCTCGACGGCCGGCCCGCCCGGTGCCCGGTCGCCGAGACCGGCGACCCGGATCCGGCCGTCCTCGATCGAGGCCACCGCGAGGCCGCGCAGGCCCTCGGGGTCGTCGACGGCGGCGCGGACGGTCGCGGCCAGCTCGGCGTCGCCGGTCTGCTGCCGGCCGAGTTCGGGGGCCCGGAGGGCCAGGCCGGTCGCGGCGGCCGCGGCCACGAGGCCGGCGGCGACCGTGAGGACGGTCGGGGTACGCATGGTGCTGCCTCCCGTCGGGGTGGGGTGGGGTCGGTCAGCGGCGCGCGGCGGTGAGGATGGCCAGCAGCGGCACCACCCGCTCGGGCGGGATGTCGTAGCGCCCGCGGGCGCCGCTGCGCAGCCAGCCGGCGGCGGCGAGTTGCCGCAGGTGGTGGTGGAGCTGCCCGGTGGTGCCGAGGCCGTCGAGGTCGGCCAGTTCGGCGGTGCCGTGCCGGCCGCCGAGGATCTCCCGCAGCAGCCGCAGCCGAACCGGGTGGGCCAGCGCGGTGAGCGTGCCGGCCAGCGCCGGCCAGTCGCCGTCGAGCAGGTCGTCGACGGTGGCGCCGTACTGCCAGTCGTAGTGCCGGTCGGCGGTGCGGACGGTGCCGGTGTAGAGCACCGCCCCGGGGCCGTCGGCGGGCACCCGCCGCTTCAGGCCGGCGAGCGCCCAGAACACGTCCTCCGGCGCGGTGTCGTCGGCCTCGGCCGGCGGTGCCGCGCCGGACAGCCGGGCCACCTGCGCCTCCAGGGCCGCCAGCCGTTCCTCCACTGTCGCCACGCCCACCAAGGTACGTAAGTACGTAGCTACGTGCAAGTGGAGGAATCCGGGATCCCGCGAACGCGTGATGTGGACCCCCGGTCCTCCGCCGGACGATCGGCGCATGACCGACGTCTCTCCACCGGCCGGGCTGCGCCGCCGGCTCGCCGCGTTGCTGCTGGCCGCCGCCGCGCTCGCCGTCGCGGGGCTCCCCTGGGCCGCCGCCGCCGTCGGCCTGACCTGCCTCGGCGTACCGGCAGCGGTGGCGCTGCGCGACGGGCCGGCCGTCGCCCGCGCGCTGCTCCGGGCGCCCCGTCCCGTCCGCACCGCACCGACCTACCGAAGGAGCCGAGCATGACCTCCGCCGACCCGCCCCAGCCGGTACGCGCCGGCGCCGGAAGCCGCGACACGGGACCGCGCGACGTGACCCGGGACCGGGAGAACCCGGACGTGCTGACGCCGCCGCCCACCGACTCCGGCACGCTGCCCAACCTGAAGTTCTCCTTCTCCGACGCGCACACCCGGATCGAGCGCGGCGGCTGGACCCGCGAGGTGACCCAGCGGGAGCTGCCGATCGCCACCGAACTGGCCGGCGTGGACATGGCGCTGGAGCCCGGGGCGTACCGGGAGTTGCACTGGCACAAGCAGGCCGAGTGGGCGTACGTCATCTCCGGCAGCTGCCGGATCGGCGCGGTCGACCAGGAGGGCCGCAACTTCCTCGACGACGTGCGGCAGGGCGACCTCTGGTTCTTTCCGCACGGCGTGCCGCACCACATCCAGGCCCTCGACGAGGGGGTGGAGTTCCTGCTGGTCTTCGACGACGGCGCGTTCTCGGAGAACGGCACGTTCCTGCTCAGCGACTTCTTCGCGCACACGCCGCGGAGCGTGCTGGCCAAGAACTTCGGCTGGACCATGGAGCAGATGGAGAGCCTGCCGGAGCGGGAGAAGTACATCTTCCCCGGCGAGGTGCCGCCGCCACTGACCGAGGACCGGGTGGTCAGCCCGACCGGCGACGTGCCCCGCACGTTCAAGCACCGGCTGCTCGCCCAGGCCCCGCAGCGTTTCCCCGGCGGCACCGTCCGGATCGCCGACTCGGCGAACTTCGCCGCCTCCACCGCGATCTGCGCGGCGCTGGTGGAGATCGAGCCGGGCGGCCTGCGCGAGCTGCACTGGCACCCGACCGACGACGAGTGGCAGTACTGGATCTCCGGGCACGGCCGGATGGGCGTGTTCGCCAGCACGGGCGTGGCCCGCACGTTCGACTTCCGGGCCGGCGACGTCGGCTACGTGCCGTTCGCCTACGGCCACTACATCGAGAACCTCGGCGACGAGCCGCTGGTGTTCCTGGAGATGTTCCGCAAGCCCCGGTTCGAGGACATCTCGCTGACCCAGTGGATGGCGAACCTGCCGGCGGAGATCAGCGCCGCGACGCTCAACCTGCCCCGCGAGATGATCGAGGCGCTGCCGAGGGAGAAGCGTCCGGTGGTGCGCTGACCGGGCGGGCGTGGCGGGCGTCCCACAGTCGGGCCAGTTGCAGCCGGCTGCGCACGCCCAGCTTGGCGTAGACGGCCCGGACGTGGGTGTCGACCGTGTGGACCGACAGGTGCAGCCGGCCGGCCACCTGCTGCTTGGTCGCCCCGGCGGCGAGCAGGTCGGCGACACCGGCCTCCCGGGCGGTCAGCGCGGCCACGCCGTGCCCGGGCGGCCGGGGCGCCGGACGGCGGCGGGTGACGTCGAGATGCCCGTCCCACCGCTCGGCGGTCTCCTGGTCACCGGTCGCGCCGCACCGCCCGTACACCGCCGCCGCCTCCCGCGCCGCCCCGCGCGCCTCGGGCAGCCGGACCCGGGGCGACCGGGCCAGGTCGAGCAGGGCGTCGGCCAGCGCCGGCCGGGCACCGGCCCGGCGCAGCGCGCGCACCGCCGCCCGCAGCGCCTCCGGGTCGCGGCGGACCAGGCCGTCCGCGTGCCCGGCCAGCCCGGACCAGAGGGGTACGGGGGTCCGCCCGGCCACCTCGGCGAGGCGGTCGGCCACCGCCCTCGCCCGGCGGGCGTCACCGAGCAGCAGCAGCGCCTGCACCAGACGCGGGCCGTACTGGGCGACCGCCAGCAGCGGACGCGCCGTGCGGGTCAGGTCGGCCACGACGGCGCGGAGCAGGTCCCGGTGCCGCGCCGGCTCCGGGTCGCCGGCGGCGGCCAGGCCGAGCGACGCGTACGGGATCCGGTCCGGCCAGGACCGGGCCGGTCGGGCGTCGGCGAGCAGCGCCCGCGCCCGCTCCGGCCGCCCGGTCCGGTACGCCACCTCGACGCGTACCGCCGTCAGGGCGGCGCGGGCCTCCACGCCGAGCGGGACGGCCGGGCGGTCCAGGGCGAGCCGGGCCCGGGCGTCCGCCTCCGGCAGCGCACCGGCCGCGAGCAGTCGCCGGCAGGACCAGGCGGTCAGCGCCGGCCAGGCCACCGCCGGCAGATCGGGGTACGCGGCGTCGAGCGCCGCCGCCGCGTCCTCGTACCGGCCGAGCGCGAGTTGGACCTCGATCCGGTCGTGACGGACCGCGACGGCCTCCCCGCGTACCGCTGGGTGGTGGGGGTCGACGGCGGCGAGCAGGTCGCCGGCGGTGGGCACCGCGCCGGTGGCCAGCGCGCGGGCGGCCCGGGCGAGCGTGAGCCGCACGGCGGCGGCCGGCGCCGGGTACGCGGCGCGTGCCCGGCCCGCCGAGCGCAGCAGGGCGTCGGCGTCGGGGTGGCCGACCCGCGCGGCGACCCACGCCTCGGTGGCGCGCGACCACGCCCGGCGCTCCGGCGGCACACCGGAGCGGGCCAGACCCAGGTACGTCAGCGCGGCGGCCGGGTGGTCGTGGCCGTACCCGGCGCCGAGCCGCCCGCGCAGCAGGGCACGATCGGCCGCGCCGGCCCGGTCGGCGGCGAGTTCGGCGGCGAGCAGGTCCCGCGCCTCGGCCGTCCGCCCGGCGAGTTCGAGCCGGTCGGCGGCGGCCAGCAGCGTGGCGTGGCGGTGCGGGTCGGCCGCGCCGTAGGGTCCGGGCACGGCACCGAATCAACCACGGGCGGCCCGGCCGGACGGACGTTTCACATGAAAGCCACTCGTGATCGTGAGTTTCCGGCATCACAACGAACCGAACGGGCATGTTCTGCGTACACACGTGTGGTCATGACGTCTACCTCGGAGGCATGGTGTCTGCGGTCCGAACTGATCCATTCGCGGGGGCGATTCTCCAGGTCGGCGTGCTCGCCGGCCTCCACGGCACGGTCGGCCTGGGCCGCTACGGCTGGCTGGCCGGCCTCCTCTGCGGGGTGGTGATGGTCGCGGCGCTGAGCCACGGGCTGCGGCGCTCGGGCGGACGCCGGCTCGGGCCGGCCGACTGGGTCACGCTGAGCCGGGCCACCCTGGCCGGCGGCGTGACCGCGCTGGTGGTGGACTCGTTCAGCCGACCGGTGTCGGTCCCGGCACTGGTCGGGCTGACCGCCGTCGCGCTCGCCCTGGACTGGGTCGACGGCCAGGTGGCCCGGCGCACCGGCACGGTCAGCGCGCTCGGCGCCCGCTTCGACATGGAGGCCGACTCCTTCCTCGTCCTGGTCCTCTGTGTCCACGTCGCCGACCAGGTCGGCCCCTGGGTGCTGGTGATCGGCGCGATGCGGTACGCCTTCGTCGCGGCCGGCTGGGTGCTGCCGTGGCTGAACGGCACGCTGCCGCCGCGCTACTGGCGCAAGACCGTCGCGGCCGTGCAGGGCATCGTGCTGGCGGTGGTGGCGACGGGTCTGCTGCCCGCGCCGCTGGCCGTCGCGGCGGTGGTCGGCGCGCTCGCGCTGCTGGTCGAGTCCTTCGGCCGGGACGTGTGGTGGCTGTGGCGGCACCGGGCGCGGCGGGCGTCGCTTCCGGCCGCTCCGGTCTCCCCCGCGCCGGTGGCCCCCCGCGCCGAGTGGGAGCCGGGCACCCGGGTGCTGGTCACCCGCCGTCCGGCCGAGGTCGGGGCGCGGCGGCCGTGACCCACGACGAACCGTCCCGCCCGCAGCGGGACGAGACCCCGACGGACGGCGCGGCGCCTCGGCGACGGCGCGTGCCGGCCCTGGTGGTGACCGCGCTGGCCGCCGTGCTCGTGCTGGTCGCCCTGACCCTGCCGAACGAGGTGGACCTGCTCGCCCCGGCCGCGTTCCTCCGGATCCCGGTGGAGGGGCTGGTCGCGGTCGCCCTGCTGCTGGTGCTGCCGGCCCGGCCGCGCCGGGTGTTGGCCACGCTGCTCGGCGCGCTCCTCGGCCTGGTCCTGGTGCTGACCATCGTCGACCTCGGTTTCTCGACCGTCCTCGACCGCCCGTTCGACCTGATCGCCGACTGGGCCTTCCTCGCCGCCGGGGCGGAGTTCCTCGCCGAGTCCTACGGCCGGACCGCCCAGGTGGTCGCGGTCGTCGCGGCCGTGGCCGCGGTCGTCGCCGTACCGGTGCTGGTCACGCTGTCGGTGCGGCGGCTGGCCGGCGTCGCGGCCCGGCACCGGGTCGCGAGCACCCGCGCCGCCACCGCGCTCGCGGCCGCCTGGGTGGTCTGCGCCGTGCTCGGCGCGCAGGTCGTCCCGGGTCTGCCGGTCGCCGCCGACACGGTCGCGACCGGCGTGTACGACCGCGCCGGGCAGGTGCGTTCGGGTCTGCACGACCAGGAGCGGCTGCGCACCCAGCTCGCCGGCGACCCGTTCCAGGACGCCCGGGGCGACCAGTTGCTCACCGGGTTGCGCGGCAAGGACGTCCTGGTCACGTTCGTGGAGAGCTACGGCCGGGTCGCGGTGGAGGACCCGGAGCTGGCGCCGGAGGTGGACGCCGTCCTCGACGACGGGACGCGGCAACTGCGCGCGGCCGGCTACGGCAGCCGCAGCGCGTTCCTCACCTCGTCCACCACCGGCGGGGGCAGCTGGCTGGCGCACGCCACGCTGATGACCGGCATCCGGGCGGACAACCAGCTGCGCTACACCAACCTGGTGCGCAGCGACCGCCTGACCCTGAACGGGGCGTTCCGGCGCGCCGGGTGGCGGACCTCGCTGGTCATGCCGGCGCTCACCCGGGCCTGGCCGGAGGCCGACTTCTTCGCCCCCGACCGGGTCTACGGCGCCGAGGATCTCGGCTACCGGGGGCCGACGTTCAGCTTCTCCTCGCCGCCGGACCAGTTCACGCTGGAGGCGTTCCAGCGCGCGGAGCGGGGACCCGGGCACGCCCCGGTGATGGCCGAGATCCCGCTGCTGTCCAGCCACATCCCGTGGTCGCCGGTGCCGAAGCTGGTCGACTGGGACGACCTCGGTGACGGGTCGGTCTTCGCCGGCACCAACCGCGCCCCCCGCGCGGACGAGGGCACCCGCCGGGCCTACCGGAAGTCGATCGTCTACTCGCTGCGCACGTTGATCTCCTACGTCCAGCGGTACGGCGACGACAACCTGGTGCTGGTCTTCCTCGGTGACCACCAGCCGGCCCGGTCGATCACCGGCGAGGGGGCCGACAAGGACGTGCCGATCACGATCGTGGCCAAGGACCCGGCCGTGCTCGACCGGATCTCCGGGTGGGGCTGGCAGGACGGCCTGAACCCGGCCCCGGACGCCCCGGTCTGGCCGATGGAGTCGTTCCGCGACCGCTTCCTGCGGACGTTCGGACCGCAGTCCCGCACTCACAGTTAGGAATGTCGTGACGATGCTCGCGCGGGCCTGGGGGATCACCCGTTCCCTGGCCATCTACCACGGCCAGCCGGCCAAGCACCGGCGCGCCCGGGAGCTGTACGGGCAGTTCCTCTCCCCCGGCGACCTCGGCTTCGACATCGGCGCCCACGTCGGCGGGCGGGTACGCACCTGGCGGCGGCTCGGCGCGCGGGTGGTCGCGGTCGAGCCGCAGCCGGACTGCCTGCGCGTGCTGCGCCTGGCCTTCGGGCGGGACGACGGGGTCGTGATCGAGCCCACCGCGGTCGGCGCCCGGGCCGGGCAGGCGCGGCTGGAGCTGTCCTCCGCCACGCCGACCGTGTCCACCATGTCGTCGTCCTGGATCGACTCGGTCACGGCGGACCCGAGCTTCGCCAAGGTCCGGTGGGACCGGTCGGTCGAGGTGCCCGTGGTGACGCTCGACGACCTGGTCGCGCGGCACGGCGAGCCGGCGTTCTGCAAGGTCGATGTCGAGGGCTTCGAGGTCGACGTGCTGTCCGGGCTCAGCCGGCCGGTGCGCGGGCTCTCCTTCGAGTACCTCCCGCCGGCGCACGACGCCGCGCTCGCCGCGCTCGACCTCGTGGAGCGGCTGGGCGCGCGGGCGGGCGGCTACCGCTACAACTTCTCGCCGGTGGAGACCATGCGCTTCGCCGCCGAGCGCTGGCTGGACGCGGACGGCCTGGTGCGGCTGCTGGAGACGTACCGCCCGACCGGCCGCTCCGGCGACGTCTACGCCCGTCTGGCCTCCGCCTGACCTAGGCTGGGCCGGACCGCCGCCGCGAGGAGGATCGATGGCCCGCTACGCCGCCCTGCTGCGGGGTGTCAACGTCGGCAACGCCCAACTGGCGATGGCCGACCTGCGACGCCTCGTCACCGACCTCGGGCACACCGACGTCAAGACCTACCTGCAGAGCGGCAACGTGGTGTTCACCAGCCCACCCACCGACGGTGAGGTCCTCGCCGAGGGCATCGCGAAGCGTCTCGCCGACGAGCTGGGCCTGCGGGTGCCGGTCCTGGTGCGGGACGCGGGCGAGCTGGCCGCCGTGGTCGACGCCAGCCCGTACGCCGGGCGGCAGGACGACCCGACCCGGGTGCTGGTGGCGTTCCTGTCCGCCGCGCCCGCGCCGGCGCGGGCCCGCGAGCTGGCCGTGCCCGCCGGCGAGGACATGGAGTACGCGCTGACCGGTCGGGAGGTGCACCTGCACTTCCCGACCGGCCGCTACGGGCGGACGAAGTTCACCAACACCTACCTGGAGAAGGTGCTGGGCGTGGCGGCGACGGTCCGCAACTGGAAGTCGGTGCTGGCCCTGCGCGACCTCACCGCCGGCTGAGGCTTGTCCCAGATCACCGTCCCGAGGCCGTGAGGACGCGGGGCGAGCGGGTAGAGACACCGGGTGGCACGCTCCGGGAGCCACCGCGTGGAAGCGCTCCCGAGCACCCCCGAACGATCGGAGATGAGAATCGACATGGCCGCCAACCGCGTTCCGGACATCTCGCTCAACGACGGCAACACCATCCCGCAGCTCGGCTTCGGCGTGTTCCAGATCGACCCGAAGGACACCGCGCAGGCGGTCGGCGCCGCGCTGGAGATCGGCTACCGGCACATCGACACCGCCCAGATGTACGGCAACGAGGCCGAGGTCGGGCAGGCGGTGCGCGCCTCCGGGCTGGACCGGGACGAGGTGTTCGTCACCAGCAAGCTGAACAACGGCTTCCACCGCCCGGACGACGCCCGCAAGGCGTTCGAGCAGTCGCTGCGCGAGATGAAGTTCGACCACCTCGACCTGTTCCTGATCCACTGGCCGCTGCCCACCCTCTACGACGGCGACTTCGTCTCCACCTGGAAGGTGCTGGAGGACCTCCAGCGGGAGGGCAAGGTCAAGTCGATCGGCGTGTCCAACTTCCAGGTCGCGCACCTGGAGCGCCTGGCCGCCGAGGCCGACGTGGTGCCGGCGGTCAACCAGATCGAGGCGCACCCCTACTTCGGCAACGAGGAGGTGCGCGCGTACGACCGCGCCCACAACATCCTCACCGAGGCGTGGTCGCCGATCGCGCAGGGCAAGGTGCTCGACGACCCGACCGTGGTCGACATCGCCGAGGAGGTCGGGCGGACCCCGGCCCAGGTGGTGCTGCGCTGGCACGTGCAGCGCGGCGACATCGTCTTCCCGAAGTCGACCACCCCGAAGCGGATCGAGGAGAACTTCGCGATCTTCGACTTCTCGCTCGACGACGCCGCGATGGACCGGCTCACCGGCCTGGGCCGGGGCGAGGCCGGCCGGCAGGGCCCGAACCCGGACACGTTCGACTACGTGCCGAGCTGAGCCGTCGGACACGTCACGGAGGGGCCCCGGGGAACCGGGGCCCCTCCGTCGCGTTTGACTTCGCGCGCACTCGAAGGGGCAGGGTGGCCGGAAACGCTCCGACGGGGAGGAACACCATGCGCTACCGCACCATCGGCACCGACCCGGCCACCCGCCGCGAGGTCAGCGTGCTCAGCCTCGGCGCGATGCTCTTCGGCACCGCCACCGACGAGGCCACCTCGTACGCCGTCCTGGACCGCTACGTGGAGGCCGGCGGCACGTTCGTCGACACCTCGGACAACTACGCCTTCTGGCAGAACGGCGGCCAGGGCGGGGAGAGCGAGGAACTGCTCGGCCGCTGGCGGCGCAGCCGCGGGGTGGGCGACGAGGTGGTGTTCGCCACCAAGCTCGGCGCCCGTCCGCTCGCGCCCGGCACCAGCTACCTCGACAACGCGGAGGGCCTGTCGGCGAAGGTGATCCGCGAGTCCGCCGAACGCAGCCGCGAGCGGCTCGGGCTCGACCGGATCGACCTGCTCTACGCCCACATCGAGGACCACGACGTCCCGCTGCGGGAAACCGTGGAGGGCTTCGCCGAGCTGGTCGCCGAGGGCACCGTCGGGCTGCTGGGCGCGAGCAACCACCGCGCCTGGCGGGTCGAGCGGGCCCGCGCGATCGCCGCCGCGGCCGGCCTGCCCGGGTACGAGGTGCTCCAGTACCACCGCAGCTACCTGCCGTCGCGGGTGGACCTGCCGAACGCGCTGGACCCGGACGGCGACGTCGGCTGGGTCGGCCCGGACCTGGCCAGTTACCTGCGGGCCGAGCCCGGGCTCACGCTCGTCGCGTACTCGCCGCTGCTCAAGGGGGCGTACGTGAAGTCGGAGCGGCTGGGCGAGGAGTATGCCCTGCCGTCGACCCCGGCCCGGCTGGCGGCGCTGCGCGCGGTGGCCGACGAGACCGGGGCCACGGTCAACCAGGTGGTGCTGGCCTGGCTGATGGGCGGCGACCTGCCGGCGATCCCGCTGGTCGGCTGCTCCTCGGTCGCGCAACTGGACGAGGCCCTGGGCGCGGTCGACCTGGAGCTGACCGCCGAGCAGCGGGCCCGGTTGGACGCGGCCCGCTGACCGACCGTCCGGCCGGGTGGCCCGTCGCGGTCACCCGGCCGTCAGGTCGATCCGCCAGTCGTTCGAGCGCATCAGGCGACCCGGCGGGTATTCGAACTCCGTCTCCCCGAGCAGCGTGAACCCGGCCTTGCGGCAGACCGCGTTCGACGGCGGATTGTCCACCGACGGGTACGCGTGCGCGAAGCGCCGGTCACCCGCCGCCCGGGCCGCCGCGACCACCGCGCGCACCGCCGCCGTCGCCAGGCCCCGCCCCTGATGGGCCGGGAGCACCGCCCAGCCCATCTCGTACACCTGATCGCCGCGCCACTCACGCGGCCAGAAGCCGACGCTGCCCACCCTCGTCCCGTCCGGCGTGACCACGGTGAACATGTTCCCGCTGCGCGGGCCCGGGCCACGCAGGTAGCGCTCGTGCCGGGCGCGCACCTGCTCATCGGTCTCCGGGCCGCCGGTGTGCGCCCGCACCTCCGGGACGTTCAGCGCTCGCAGCAGTGCCAGGTCGTCGACGCCCCACCGGACGATGCGTACCTCTGCCATGCGCCCGATTGCACCAGACACCCCCGACAGGTGTCCCGCCAGATTTGATCTGGCGGACCGTCGCGCCCGGTCTGGCGCCGTAGGGATGAGGCTGGCAGCGAGGGAGGGCGACATGACGCCGTTACGGCTCGCCGTGCTCATCGGCAGCACTCGGGAGGGACGGGTCGGTGACCGGATCGGGCGCTGGTTCGCCGCACACGCCCGCCGCCGGGACGGGCTGGTGGTCGAGGAGATCGACCTCGCCGGGTACGACCTCCCGACCGCCCTGCCCGCCGAGCCGACGCCGGCGATGCGGGAGTTCGCCGGGCGGGTGGCGCGGGCGGAGGCGTTCGTCGTGGTCACCCCCGAGTACAACCACAGCTTCCCGGCCTCGTTGAAACAGGCGATCGACGTCGCCTACGACGAGTGGCAGGCCAAACCGGTCGGCTTCGTCTCGTACGGCTGCCGGTCGGTCGGTCTGCACGCGGTCGACCAGCTCCGGACGGTCTTCACCGCGCTGCACGCGACGACCGTGCGGGACACCGTCGGCGTCGACCTGCTCGACGGCGAGCCCACCGGGCACGCCGAGGAACGGCTCCGGCAGGACGTCCGGCTGCTCCTCGACGAGCTCTGCTGGTGGGGCCTGGCGTTGCGCGACGGTCGCGCGGCCCGCCCGTACGCCTGCTGAGAACACCCACGGAGAGAGGTAGTGATCATGAGTAACCGGAACACCGGCCTGGCCGTCGAGGCCGACGGCCTGGTCCGGTCGTTCGGCTCGACCCGGGCGCTCGACGGACTGGACCTGCGGGTCCCCGCCGGCACCGTGTACGGGATGCTCGGGCCGAACGGCGCGGGCAAGACCACCGCGGTACGGGTGCTGGCCACGCTGTTGCGCCCCGACGGCGGCACGGCCCGGGTCTTCGGCCACGACGTGGTGACCCAGGCCGACGCGGTCCGCGCCCGGGTGAGCCTGACCGGCCAGTACGCCTCGCTGGACGAGGACCTGACCGGGGCGGAGAACCTGGTCCTGCTGGGCCGGCTGCTCGGGCTGGGCCGGCCGGCCGCGCGGGACCGGGCCGACCAGTTGTTGGCCGCGTTCGGGCTGACCGAGGCGGCGGCCCGGCAGGTGAAGAAGTACTCCGGCGGGATGCGGCGGCGGATCGACATCGCGGCGAGCATCCTCAACACGCCGGACCTGCTGTTCCTGGACGAGCCGACCACCGGGCTCGACCCGCGCAGCCGCAACCAGGTGTGGGAGATCGTGCGGGCGGTCGTGGCGCACGGCACCACCGTGCTGCTGACCACGCAGTACCTGGACGAGGCGGACCAGCTCGCCGGCCGGATCGCGGTGGTCGACCACGGCCGGGTGATCGCGGAGGGCACCCCGGGCGAGCTGAAGTCGTCGGTCGGCTCGGGCACCGTCCATGTGCGACTGCGCGATGCCGGACAACGGTCCCGGGCCGAGCAGGTGCTGCGGACCACGCTGGGCGTGCCGGTGCAGCTCGCGGCGGACCCGGTGGCGCTGACCGCGCGGGTCGGCGAGGACGGCACCGACCTGGAGGCCGGCGAGCAGGCCGCCCGCGCCCTCGGCGAGCTGGCCCGGGCCGGCATCGTCGTCGACGACTTCTCCCTCGGCCAGCCCAGCCTGGACGAGGTGTTCCTGGCCCTGACCGACCACCCGGCCGTCTCGACGGACGAGCGGGACGACGAGCTGGAGGCGGCCCGATGAGCGACACCGCGACGACCACCGCCGGGCGGGCGCCGTCCGTCTACGTGCCCTCCGCCGAGGCGCTGGCGACAGTGCTCGCCCCCGGTGAGCGACCGGCCCGGCCGGGGCCGCTCTCCGCGTCGCTGACCTTCGGCTGGCGGGCCATGCTGAAGATCAAACACGTACCCGAGCAGCTGTTCGACGTCACCGCGTTCCCGATCATCATGGTGCTGATGTTCACGTACCTGTTCGGCGGCGCGCTCGCCGACAGCCCGCGTGCGTACCTCCAGTTCTTCCTGCCGGGCATCATGGTGACCAGCGTCGTGATGATCACCATGTACACCGGGATCGGCCTGAACAACGACATCGAGAAGGGTGTCTTCGACCGGATCCGCACCCTGCCGGTGTGGCGGCCGGCGGCGCTGGTCGGGATGATCTTCGGTGACGTGCTGCGCTACGTGCTGGCCGCCCTGGTCATCCTCGCCGTGGGCCTGGTGCTCGGCTTCCGCCCGGACGGCGGGGCGCCCGGCGTGCTGGCCGGGATCGGCCTGCTGGTGGTCTTCTCGTTCGCGTTCTCCTGGGTGTGGACGTTCTTCGGCCTGGTGCTGCGCAGCGAGAAGTCGGTGATGGGCGTCAGCATGATGGTGCTGTTCCCGCTGACGTTCCTGAGCAACGTGTTCGTCGACCCGTCCACCATGCCGGGCTGGTTGCAGGCGTTCGTCAAGGTCAACCCGGTCACCCACCTGGTCGCCTCGGTGCGCGCCGCGATGGGCGGCTCGATGGACGCCACCAACACGATGTGGCTGCTGCTGTGGAGCGCCGGTTTCGTCGCGGTCTTCGGCTCCCTGACCATGTACCGCTACAACCGCCGCTGACCGCTTCCCCGCTCTCCGGGGGTCGGGCCACCGACCGGCAGGCGCGGACCCGTACCCCTGGCGCGTGCCGGATCCGTGGCACGTGCCAGGGGTACGGGTCCGTGGCACGTGCCGGGCTCGTGGCACGTGCCAGGGGTACGGGTCCGTGGCACGTGCCGGGTTCGTGGGCCGCCTGGCGGGCTGTCGCCCGCGGGCCGGCGCGCCCGGATGCGGGCCCGTTGCGCGTGACGGGCACGCCTGGCTGAAGGAAATCCCGGCGACGGGCCCGTTACGCGTGGACCCACCGCCCGGCCGCCGGACGCCCCTCCCGATGCGGTGCGATTCATCGATCTTGGGGTTGTGGCACCTGCCATTTGTGCCAGAAGCGGGCACTCTGGGAGCCACAACTCCAAGATCGCCGAGACCGAGGCGGCGGGCGCCAGGCATGGAGCGGGGCGAGGCACGGACCGGGAAGCTGGGCCGGGGCCGTGACGGGACGGGTCAGAGGCGCCAGGAGATCGGCTCGGGCGGGAGGTAGCGGCAGGTGCTGCCGGTGGTGACGGACTCGCGCAGGTGAGCCGCGAGCGCCGGGTGGCGCTGGTCGATCCGGCGCAGCGAGTCACGGATCCGGCCGGTCACCGCCTTGCGCGCCCGCTCCGCCTGGTCGCCGAGGCGGCGACTGCGCCCGGCCAGCCCGGCGGCGGCCCGCAACTGGTCGAGCAGGGCGGCGCGCTCGGCGTCCAGGGCGGCCAGCCGCCGCTCGTCGTCGCGCCGGGCGGCCCGGTCGATCTCGTCGTCGAGCCGCCGCAGGTGCTGCCGATAGCGGGCCTTCGCCTCGTCGTCGAGCACCGGATCGGCGCCGAGCCGACCGGCCGCGACCAGCTCCGGCCCGGCCGCCGGGTCGAGCAGGTCGATCGCGGGCACGTCCACGCCCGGCCGACCCAGCAGCAGCCGCAGGTCGTGCAGGCCCTTGGCGTCGGGCAGGTGCACCACGACACCCGCCCACGCGAGCCGCCACACCGGCCCGTCCGGGCGGAACTCCGGCCACCCCGGGTCGACTCCGTCCACACCGGAGGGAGCTACGCCGGTGCCACCGACCCCCGGCGTCGGCGTGTCGCGGCCCTGCTCCTCGACCCGCCCGCCCCCGGACAGCTCCGTCGCGGGGAGGGCAGCGCCACCCGGGGACAACCCCGTCGTCCGGGCGGAGATGTCGCCGAAGGCGTCCGCCGGCCCCAGCCGGTCGACCACCTGGGGCATGCCCAGCGCCCGCGCCTCGGCCACCACCGCGGCGCGCAGCCGGGTCGCCCCGGCCGCGTCGCCCGGCCCGCCGCGCCCGGTCAGCGCGGTGACCAACCCGGCCCGGGCCAGCACCGACCAGGGGCGCGCGCCCAGCCGGTCGGCGGCGTCGCGGGCCGCCACGTAGCCGGCCACCGCGTCGTCCCACCTGCCCTGCGCCGCGTCCACACCGGCCAGCCACAGGTCGACCGGGCCGGCCACGTCGCAGCCGAACAGCGCGACCATCCACCGGCCCCGGTGCGGGGCCAGGGCCGCCCGCACCTCGGCGCAGCGACCCGGGTCGCCGTCGACCGCCGCCGCCTGCGCGCGCAGGCGCAGCCACACCGGCGACACGGGCCGGGGGTACGCGGTGCCGGCGGCCTCGATCTCGGCGGTGAGCCGCAGCGCGGTGGCGGTGTCGCCACGTTCGGCGGCGGTGATCCCGCGCAGCAGCTCGACCTGCGGGTGACCCGCGCCGGCCTGGTCGAGCAGGGCCTCGGCCTCGGCGAGACGCCCGCGCAGGAGCAGAAGGGCCCAGCGCAGGTGGTGTGCCATGAAGGCGTGGTCGGAGTGTTCCCACTCGCCGTAGCCCTCCATCTCGGCGTAACACGACTCCGCGCCGGCGAAGTCGCCCCGCAGGGCGGCGATGATGCCGCTGTCGACGGTCGCCGCCATCCGCTGGCGGGCCACGTCGCCCTCGCGGCAGCCGGCCACGAACGCGGTCAGCTCGTGCCGGTAGCCCGGGTCGCCCAGCTCCAGCAACGCGACCCAGCGCAGCGAGGTGGCCCACAACTCGGTGTCCCGGTCGCCGGTGCGGCGCGCCACCTCCCGGATCTCGGCGGTGACCACGGCCCGTTCCTCGGCGGTGCCGAGCCCCCAGGTGGTGTCGTGGCGGGCCCACAGGCTGAACGTGAGCGCCTCGTCGTCGCGGCCGTGCCGGGCGAGCGTCTCGGTGGCGGTGATGAGGTCGGTGACCAGGGCTCCGGTGGACCGGTCCGGCTCCGGTTCGCCGATCAACCGCCCGTACGCCTCGCGGATCAGCGCGTCGGCGTCGAGCCGGCGGCGGGTGGCCGAGTGCTGCCCGTGGGCGGTCAGCGCCACCCGGGCCAGCACGGCCGGCTCGTCCGAGCCCCGGGCCAGCGCGGCGGCGTCGACCAGCAGCCGCTCGGCCTCCCCCGGCGTGCCGGCGTGGTGCAGCAGCCCGGCCAGCTCCAGCAGCACCCGCACCCGGCGCGCGGGCTCGTCGGCGCGTTCCAGCGCACGCCGGAAGTGCCGGACCGACTCCTCCACGGCCAGCCGGCCGGTCGCGTCGCGGGCGGCGGCCAGCAGCAGGTCACCGGCGCGTGCCGGGTCCAGCTCGGCCCCGGCGAGCCAGGCGTGCCGGGCCAGGTCGGCCGGGATGAGCCGGTCGGTCACCGCGGCGGACCGGTCGACGGCCCGGACCACGGCGGCGTGCCGGGCCCGCCGCTCGTCCTCGGCGAGGCCGTCGTAGAGCGTCTCGCGGACCAGGTCGTGCACGAACGCGAACCGGCCGCCGCCAAGGGCCAGCACCAGGCGGGCGGCGGCGGCCCGGTCGAGCAGCCGGTCGACCTGGGCGGCCGGGGCGGGCACGCAGGCGGCGAGGACCTGACGGTGGAACTCGCGACCGAGCACGGCCGCCACGGTGAGCGCCTCGACCACCGGCGCGGGCAGTTGGTCGAGGCGGCGCCGCACCGCCTCCCGTACGCCGGGGGCGATGGTGTCGGCCAGCCCGTCGGTGTGCCAGAGCCGGGCGGTCTGCTCGACGAAGAACGGGTTGCCGCCGGTGCGCCGGTGCACCTCGTCGACGAGGTCGGCGTCGGGCTCGCGACCGGCGGTGCGGGTGATCAGGGCGGCCACCTCGTCGCGCCCGAGGCCGGTGAGCGTGATCGTGGTGGCCTTCGCGGTCAGCGGCAGCAGCAGTGGCCGCAGCGGGTGGTCGCCGGCTTCGACCTCGGCGTCGCGGTAGGTGCCGATCAGCAGCAGCCGCTCGAACCAGGTGTGCTGGGTGGCGAACTGGAGCAGCCGCAGCGAGGCCGGGTCGGCCCAGTGGAGGTCGTCGAGGACCACCACGACCGGCCGGTGCTGGGCCACCGCGACCAGGGCGGTGGTCACCGCGTCGTGCCGGTCGAACTCGGCCCGCCCGTCGTCGGCCGGCCCGGTGTCGTCGGCCGGCCCGGCCGGGTCGTCGGCGGCCGGCCCGCCAAGCAGGGCGGCCAGCCCGACGCCGGCGGCCTCCTGCGCGCGGGCCCAGTCGTCGGCCGAGCGGGCCAGCCGGCGCAGCACCTGCATCCAGGGCCAGTAGTCGGGGGCGGTGTCGGACTCCCAGCACGCGCCGCCGAGCACCAGCGCCCCGCGCCGGCGGGCCTGGTCGGCGGCGGCGCCGACCAGCGTGGTCTTGCCGATGCCCGGCTCGCCGGTGACCAGGGCCAGGCCGCCGTGGCTGGTGGTCACCCGGTCGACCTCGGCGCGCAGCAGACCCGCGGGATGTTCCCGCCCGATGATCCCCTCGCCGAACCGCGGCTCCATGACCTCCCGACGGTAGTCGACGGGTCCGACACCGCGGCGTCGCTCAGCCCATCGGCTGCCGGGCGTCGGTGACCACGTGGGAGCAGGCCGGGCAGGCCGCCGGTCCCTGCTCGGCGAACCAGCGGCAGGTACGCCGGATCGCGCACTTCGGCAGCGTCTCCTCGCCGGGCGGGGCGGTCTCGGCGTACGAGGCGGCCATCCGGGCGCCCAGCCCGCAGTGCGAGCCGGTCCAGAAGCCGCAGGACGAGGTGACGCAGGGGCCGGCGAGCCGGACCCGGCTCTCGATCGGCTCGTCCGAGTCGCCGGCCCCGGCGAGCGCCACCTCGGCCGGCACGGCCGGAGTCACGTAGGCCACCCGGCCCGCCGGAGTGATCATGCCGAGGAACACCGTGGCGTTGGACGCCGGGGTGCTCGGGCACATCCGCTCCGGCGGACCGGCCGGTCGGGCGGCGTCGGTCACCGCTGGATCCAGAATCCGATGTCGTTGATCTTCTGGCCGAGGTCCTGCGCGAACGGGCCGTCGAGCACCCAGAGCCCGTACCACTCGGGGCGCAGCTTGATGTTGCCGTGGCCGAGGGTCAGCGGGTTGGTCAGTTTGGCGTTGGCGGTGCCCAGCGCGGCCAGGCCGGCCTTCTGGATCTCGCCGGCGATCAGGGTCTGCTGGTCGGGTGTCAGGTCGACGCCGTCGACCACGAAGCGGAACTCGTTGCGGGCCATGTGCTACCTCCGGTCACTCGTACGATTCGGTGCCCAGCCCGCGACGCAGGCTGGTCCGGGTGAAGGCCGCCCAGCCGACGTGCGAGGCGGGGTCGGCGGGCTGCCCGACGCGGGCGAGCACCCGCCCGGCGTGCTCCGGCCAGCGGGTGGCGGTGGCCGCCGCGTCGCCCCACAGCTGACGGCAGGCGGCGACCGCGAAGGCGACCTGCTCGGGCGTGCCGGTGAATCCGGCCGCCCCGTCGCCGACGCGGACCGTGCCGTCCGGCCGGACCCGCACGCTGGGGAAGTGGTGGTGCAGGCTGGCCAGCGTGGCCAGGTGGGCGGCGTCCCGCCGGGCGGCGGCGAAGCCGGCGTGCAGTTCGTCGTCGCGCCGGTGGCGGATCGCGTGCAGGACCAGCGCGTCGCCGGCCGGTTCGATCCGGGCGACCACGTGCACGGGCGCGCTCCAGGCGCGGGGCGAGTTCGCCGACCAGAACGCGAGCCAGGCGGTGAGCCGGGCGTGGAAGTCGGCCTGGACGGCGACCGCGGGCGCGGACCCGTCGGGTGCGCGCAGCGCGGCGGTGGCGATCCGGTCCCGGGTGATCAGCGGCGATCCGGGACGGGCCGGCGCCGCCGCCGCGGCACCGGTGGTGGAGGCGACGGCCAGGCCGGTCAGGGTGACCGCCGAGGCCGCCGCCGCGCCGGCGAGGAGTCGCCGACGGTCGAGCGGGTGTCCGTTGTCGTTCATCGTCGGCCCTTCGTCGACGGCAGTGCCCCGACGCTATCGACCGGAAGGGATCAGGAAAACACGCTGCGTGACGGGAGGTTGACAGGAAAGCCGGGGATTCCCGGCGGCGTGAACGACCGTTCCTGTGCCGGGTTCACGAGGCGGAGGACGGGAACCTCTCGTGCCCGAGCACGCCGAGCAGCCGCAGCTTCTCGGCGGCCTCGCTGCGCGGCGGCGCGGTGAACACCAGCAGCGCCTGCGACTGGTCCTCGGTGAAGAGCACCTGGCAGTCCAGTTCGATCGGGCCGAGTTCGGGGTGGACGAGCGTCTTGTGGTCGGCGAAGCGCTGGGCCACCTCGTGCCGCTCCCACAGCTCGGCGAACTCCGGGCTCACCGCCCGCAACGCCCGGACCAGCTCGCCGGCGCGCGACCGGGCGCCCATCGACCCGTACGCGGCGCGCAGGTTCGCGACCTGGGCGCGGCTCTGCCGCTCCCGGTCGTCCTCCGGGTAGCGCTCCCGCTCGGCCGGATCGGTGAACCACCGGTAGATCCCGCTGCGGGCCAGGCCGGTGTGGCCGGTCCGGTCGCCGAGCAGCGCCGCGGCCAGCCGGTTCTGCACCAGCGTCTCGCCCAGGTCGGACAGGACCAGGGCGGGGGTGTCGGCCAGCCGGTCCAGCACCCGCAGCAGCGCCGGCGCGACGTGGGTCGGGGTCGCCGTCCGCTCCGGCGGGCTGTGTCCGGCCACCCGGAACAGGTAGTCGCGCTCGTCCCCGGTCAGCCGCAGCGCCCGGGCCAGCGCGGCCAGCATCTGCGGGCTCGGCTGCGGCCCGCGCCGCTGCTCCAGCCGGGTGTAGTAGTCGGTGGACATCGCGGCGAGCGCGGCGACCTCCTCCCGCCGCAGGCCGGGCGCGCGACGCCGGGCGCCCTCGGGCAGCCCGACGTCGCCGGGGCGCAGGGTCTCGCGGCGTCGGCGGAGGAAGTCGGCCAGGGCTGCGCGGTCCATGATCCGAGTATCCGGCCGCCGTCGGACGCGAACCAGGGATCCCCGATCCCCCGATCGGCGATCTCTTCACCGCCCGGGTCCGGCCGCACCATGCTGGCGGCATGGACATCTCCGGAAACACGATCTTCATCCCCGGTGCCACCAGCGGGATCGGCCTGGCGCTGGCGCTCGCCCTGAAGGACCGGGGCAACACGGTGATCGTCGGCGGCCGGCGTACCGAACTGCTCGACGAGATCGCGGCCGAACACCCCGGCCTGGACACCGTCGCGATCGACACCACCGACCCGGCGAGCATCGCGACGGCGGCCGAACAGGTGCTGGCCCGGCACCCCGACCTCAACGTCCTGGTCGCGATGGCCGGCGTCATGCGGATCGAGGACTGGCGCTCGCCCGAGACGTTCCTCGCCTCGGCCGAGGAGGTGGTGACCACCAACGTGCTCGGCCCGATCCGGCTGATCGGCGCGTTCGTCGAGCACCTGACCCGGCGCGGGAACGCGACCATCGTCACCGTCTCCTCCGGCCTGGCGTTCGTGCCGTTGCGGGTGACGCCCAGCTACAACGCCTCCAAGGCGGCGATCCACATGCTCAGCGAGTCGATCCGGTTGCAGTTGGCCGACACCGGCGTACGGGTGCTGGAGCTGGTCCCGCCGGCCGTGCGGACCGGCCTGCTGCCGGGGCAGGAGACCAGCGAGTTCGCCATGCCGCTGGACGAGTTCGTGGCCGAGGTGGTGGCCGTGCTGGAGGCGCAGCCGGACGCCACCGAGATCCAGGTCGAGCGGGTGAAGTTCCTCCGCCACGCCGAGGCGCGCGGCGACTACGCGCAGGTGGTGGCCACGCTCAACGCGGCGGATCCGCACGCTGCGACCTGAGCCCGGTCAGGCGCGGAGCAGACCGGCGACCGCCCGCTGCGCGTCGACGATCGCACGGACCGGCAGGTCGAGCACCCAGAGCGCGGCGGCCAGATAGTCGAGGACCCGCCACCGCTGCTCCTCGGTCAGCGGGCGGTGGTCGAACAGGGCCCCCGCCTCCCCCGGAAACGGGGAGCGGGGGTCCGGCCGCAGCACCCCGAGCGCCGCGCCCAGCCGGTCCGCGAGCACCGCGGCGAGCCGCCGGCGGTCCACCCCGAGCAGGTACGGGGCCAGCTCCGCGTCGGCCGCTACCAGCCGCAGCCAGCGGTGCACCGCCTCGCGTACGGCGACCGGGCCGAGCCGGTCGCGGGGCTCGCGGGAACAGGTCACCAGCTCCGTCGTCCGCACGACCAGGGGTACGGACGATCGACCCCGATCAGTTCAGACCAGACCTTGATATCGATGGATGCCTATCTATAGGCTGGCGGCGTTCCGCTCACCCCCCCACCCCAAGGAGTGTGAACCATGCGTACGCCGAAGCTGTCCCGGATCCTCGCCACCCTCGCGGCCGCGACGCTCGCGGCGCTGGGCGCGGTCGCCGTCAACCCGGCACCGGCCTCCGCCGCCGTCCGCAACGTCTGCTACAACACCAGCCAGGCCGGCCCGTTCGCCAGCTACGCGGTGCAGGCGGCGTCCATCTGGAACAACCGCACCAACAACATCAACATGGCCCAGTGCGGGTCGAACCTGATGATCTACTACACCTACGGCGGCGGGTCGTACGCCCAGCGCACCAGCCTCGGCAACGGCCGCGTGGTCATCGACTACTACCAGGCCCAGCAGTACTCGCCGCTGCGCATCATGACGCACGAGATCGGCCACATCCTCGGCCTGCCGGACAACTACAACGGCAACTGCGCCATCCTGATGTCCGGCGGCAGCGCCGGCACCAGCTGCACCAACCCGTACCCCAGCTCCACCGAGGCCGCCCGGGTCGACTCGCTGTTCGGCTTCGCGGCCCGCAGCGCGACGCCCGCCCAGGTCTTCAGCGGCAGCTGGCCGGCCGCCACCGTGGTCGGCGCCGGTCGCTGACGACGCACCGGTGACGGGGTCGGCGGGTCACCGCCGGCCCCGTCCGCGCGTCCGTGCCCGGTTCCTCCCGGCCGTCCCGCCGGCCGCCGCGTCGGCCGCCAGGTCCGACGCCCGCCGGCTCAGCTCCTCGACCCGGTCGCGCAGCCGGCCCACCGAGTCCCCGGAGTCCGGGTCGGACACCTCGTCGAGCAGCCCCACGTAGTCCCCGGCCAACCGCAGGTAGCCCGGCCCGCCGGTCCGGTCCAGATCGATGATCTGCTGGGCCAGCACCGCCGTCGCGGCGCCCAGCGCGGCCCGCTCATCGGCGCGCGCGTCCCGCCCGGCCCGGCGCGCGTCGGCCAGCCGCCCGGCCCGCCGACCGCCCAGCCAGAGCGCCGCCGCGCCGGCCACCACGCCGACGACCGCGCCGCCGGCCAGCAGGTAGCGGGGCAGCGACGGGCTGATCGTCCGGGCGCCGTCGGGCAGCAGGCCGGTGCGGACCAGCCGGTCGTAGTTGAGCACGATCACCTTCAGCGCCTCGATCGGCCGGTCCACGAACGCGTCCGCGCCCTGACTGATCACGGTCTCGGTGACCATCGACCGGCCGATGTCGCGCGGGCTGTCGCCACCGACCCGGGAACAGCCGTAGGTGTCCCAGTCGTCGCCGTCGCGGCTCATCGCCAGCACCAGCGTGCCCCCGGTAACCCGTTCGGTGTCGGCGCACGCCTCGCGCAGGTCCGCTCCCGGCGACATCAGCAGCACCACCAGCCGGCGGTTGCCGACGACCCGCTCGGCCGCGGTCCGGTCCAGGTCGACGCCGGGCGCCGCGTAGACCGACGACGCCCGCACGTGCCGGGCCACCGGGCCGTCGAACACGCCGCCGGACCACAGCGCCCACCCGGCCAGCGCCAGGCAGGCCAGCACCGCCCGGCCGAACGCGGTGCCGACCAGCCGGCCGAGCAGCCGGCGCGCGACGGCGGTCACGAGAGCCTCCCCCGCAGGTAGACGTCCGGGCGGTAGCCGGGCATCCGCACGTCCCGGGCCACCTGGTCCAGCTCGACCGCCGCGTCCGCCAGCAGCCCGCGTACGTGCCGGTCGGGCAGGCCGTCGTCGAGCGCGTACCGGGCCGCGCGCAGCCGACCGACGCCCCGCACCAGCGCCGGGTCGCTGCGGGCGTCGGTGAGCACTGACAGCTCCACGGCCAGCGCGGAGAGCCCGGCCAACCGGGCCGGCGTGCCATCCGGCCCGACGTCGCCCGGCCGGCTCCGGCCCGCGCCGCGCACGGTGCGGATCGACAGCACCACGAACCCGGCCACGCAGCCGGCGAAGAGCCAGGGCAGCGCCGGCAGCGCCACCCGCAGCGGGTCGAACGGCCGGTACGGCAGCGGCCTGTCGAACAGCCCCGCGTAGCGTACGTCGGTCACCCGCGCCAGGTAGGCGCCGAGCACGTTGAGCTGCGGATAGTCGTAGCGGCTGAGCCGGCCGCCGTACTGCGCGTAGAAGCTGACGCCGGCCACCTCGGCGAAGTCCGCCGCGCCGGGACCGTGGTACTCGATCCAGCCGCCGTACATCACCACCACCGGCCGATCCGGGGCGAGCCGGTGCAGCGCCGGCCCGTACGCCGGCAGCGGCGTCCCGTACGGCTGGGCCGGCAGCACCACGAACCAGGCCCCGCCCGGGAACGCGTCCCGCGCGTCGTCCTCCGGCAGCCGGGGCAGCGTGGCGCCGGGCCCGACGTACCGGCCGGTGGCGCGCAGCGCGGCGGTGACCGGGGCCAGCTCGGCGGCGGTCGGTTCCCGCCACCGCAGGTCGTCGCGGTCCGCCGGGGCGGGCTGCTCGCGCAGCCCGGCGAGCAGCGCGAGCACCTGCCCGGTCACGTCGCCGGTGGCGAACTGCGCCCGCCAGCCCGGCAGGTCGTCCGGGGTGGCCAGGTAGGGGCCGCCGCTGACCTCGGTGCCGACGATCCGGACGGTGGCGTTCTGCACGTCCTTCACCCGCTTGCGTTCCGCCTCGTCCAGGCCGGGCGGCGCGACCAGGATCCGGGTGCCGTCACCGCCGATGGCGGCCCGGACCCGGGCCTCGTCCCAGCGCGCGACCGCACCGGGCAGCCGGACCACCGGGTCGGCCGCGACCAACGCGGTCATCTCCTCGACCGACGGGACCGTGGCGTCGCTCAGCTCACCGGCGGAACCCTCAGCGGGCAGCGTGGCCGACGACGGCGAGCGCCCGTAGCTGACCGTCACGCTCTGCCGCTGCGCCACCAGGAACACCGCCAGCACGGCCACCGCGACCACCAGCAGCGACCAGCGCAGCACCTCCCGCCGTACGGTCACCGGCCGTCCCGCCACAGCTCGTCGGCGCGGCGGGCGTGGTCGGCGGCCTCGTGGGCCGCGTCCGCGCCGCCGCGCGCGGCCGCCAGCAGCTCGGCCCGGGCCAGCAGCCGTTCCGCCTCGGGCACCGGCGTCCGGGCGGCGTCCCGGCTGACGCCGGCGTCGTGGATCGCCGCCCGCGCCGACGACCAGGCCACCCGCCGGTCCTCGGCGCGGGCGCGGCGCCGGGGCAGCAGCGCGGCGACGAAGCCGGCGGCCACCGCCACGACACCCCCGCCCAGCCAGGGCAGCACGCTCAAGGTCATGATCCCTGTCTAACGCACCGCCGCCAGCGACGCCGACGAGTACCCCTCCTGGAAGCCGTCCATGAACGCGCCCGCCATCCCCGACACCACGCACCCGGCGCAGCACAGGATCACCAGGATCGCCGGCACCGCGACCCAGAGGACGGTCGTCCAGTTGATCCCGTCCGGCTCCGGCTCCGGCGCGTACCCCGGCGGCGGGTACTGCGGCGGATAGTGCGGCTGGTACGGATCCGGCTGGTACGGGTCGTGAGGATGCACCCGCACATCCTGCCCACCACCCGCCGCCGCCGGAAGATCCGCTCGGACCGGCCACCTCGACCGGTCAGGCCCGGTGCGCGTCCAGGTGGGTGAGCACGGTCTGGTTGGCCTCCCAGCCGTCCGGGAACTTCACCGGCACGTCCAGGTGCACCCGCTCGGTCGACGGGTACGCGTCCAGCAGCTCACCGATGCCGGCCCGGGCCACCACCACGCAGGCGTGCCGGTGCCGGGACGCCAGCACGCACAGCCGCCCCGACTCCAGGTGGAACGCGGTCGCGTCGCGCCGGCCGGAGAGCGGGTGCAGCACGATCGTCACGTCGTACTCCCGGCCCTGGAGCCGGTTGGCGGTGTCCACGGTGATGCCCGCGCCGGCCGCGCCCAACCGGGACCGGATGGCCGCGACCTGGTCGCGGTGCGCGGCGCCGACGGCGATCCGGTCCGCGCTCACCGGCGCGCCGCCGGGCGCGGCCTCGCTGACCGCGACCGCGCCGCGACGCAGCACCCGCAGCGCCAGCTCCGCGCACGCCGCCGCGGCCTCGCCGTCGGTACGCACCGTGTGCCGCGCCGGCAGCTCGTGCAACGCCCAGCCGGTGGCGGCGGCCAGCTCGACCGAGGCGTCGTAGGCGTCGCCCGGCCCCGGCTCGGTGAACGTCAACGCCCGGTCGGCCGGCCCGGTGCCGGCGCGGAACCCGGTGAACGGGTAGAACGCGGCGGACACCACCGGCGCGGCGGAGGCGGGCAGCCGCCACGACACCGGCAGCCGGTGCACCGGCAGCTCCGGGTTGTGCCGCAGCAGCGTGGCCACCGCCGACTGCATCGGATCCCAGGTCAGGCCGGTCCACCGGGCGGTCTCGACGGTGGAGAACGGGTCGAGCTGCCCCGGGTCGCCGACGAACAGCGCCCGCTCGAACCGCCCGGCCACGCGCAGCAGCGCGTCCGCGCGCATCTGGTACGCCTCGTCCACGATCGCCCACGGCCAGGTGCCCTCGGTGACCGTGGCCCACTTGGCCGCCGTGGCGATGGTCACCGCCGGTCCGCCCAGGTCGGCGACCTTCGCCGCGACCCGGACCGCCGGGTGGGCGGTGACCCGCTCGGTGGGCCGGTAGTCGGCCGCGGAGAGCCGGCCGACGCGCAGCTCGGGCGCCTTCCGGCCGAGCCGGTCGATGAGGTCGTCGACCTGCTCGTTGGTCTGCGCCACGATCATCAGCGGGTCACCGGTGACGGCGAGTTCGATCGCCGCGCGGACGACGAGGGTCGACTTGCCGGCGCCCGGCGGCGAGTCGACGACGACGCCGCGGTGCGCGCCCTCGCGCACGTCGCGCAGCACACTCTCGACCACGTGCAAGGCGGGGCCCTTCTTAACGGATTCGGTAGAGGCGGGGCCCCTTCTTAACACGCCCGGGGTAAGACTGCGGGCATGAGTGAAGCACCGGTGCTCTACCTCATCGTCTGCGCCGCTCCCCCGGCCCAGCGGATCGGCGAGCTCGCCGAACTGCTCGCCGCCGACGGCTGGCGGGTCTGCCTGATCGCCACCCCGATCGCCGCGACCTGGCTCGACCGCGACGAACTCGCCGCGCAGACCGGCCATCCGGTACGCGCCGAGTGGCGCCGCCCCGGCGACCCCGAGCCGCACCCGCCGGCCGACGCCGTCGCGGTCGTGCCGGCCACCTTCAACACGCTGAACAAGTGGGCGGTCGGGGCGAGCGACACGCTGGCCCTGGGCGTCCTCAACGAGATGCTCGGCGCGGGACCGCCGATCCACGTGTTTCCCCGGGTCAACGCCGCGCTGTCGGCGCATCCCGCCTACCGGCCGAACCTGCGGCGGCTGCGCGAGGCGGGGGTGGTGGTGCACGACGGGGACGTGCTGCGGTCACCGGACGAGATGACGCCGAGCCGCTGGGCGGCGGTGGTTGACGCGCTGCGCGCGGCGCGACCCGACGCCTAACGGGGCCGGGGAACCTGCCGGTTGAAGCGGGGGCGTAGCGCCAGGACCAGCGCTTCCTTCGTACCCTCGGGGTTGTCGGTCTCCTGCCAGCGGACCTCGCGCCGCCCCAGCCACCCGGCGATGTCGTCACGGGTCGCGGCTTGGCCCGGGGTGTCGAGGAGCTGGCCGACCTGGTCGTGCAGCACCGACGAGTCGCGGTTGCCGGTGAGGTGCTGGCGCAGCCGGGCGCGCAGGTTGCCGGTGTAGCCGACGTAGACGACCACACCGCCGTCGAGCACCAGGTGCACGCCGGGCGCGGCGGGCGCGCCGGCGACGACCTCCATCGTGTACGGCAGGGCCGGCGTGAACCCGGCCAGCAGGTCTTCGGTGTCCAGCACCCGGGCGACGCTACCGGTGTCCGCGCAGCTCCGTTGCCCCACACGACCCGGCGTGACCGTCCGGTAGCGGGCAGCGCCCACCGTCGGGCAGCCGCACGTCACACCAGACCCGGTGGCGCAGGTGCTGGGCGTCCTCCTCGCTGAGCGTGGTCTCGCCGAAGTCGACCGCGTCCAGGTGCCCGAGCGACCGGGCGAGCGCGGCGGCCAGCTCGGTGGCGGCGTCCCGGCTGGTCAGCGTGGTGGGCAGATGGATGATCCAGCGCGGCTCAGTCATCGTGGCCACGCCGCCGGCACCCGTGGTGGCGGGACTGCCACTGGCGCAGCGCCTGCCGGACCCGCTCCGACTCGGTGCGCGCGGTGGTCAGCTCCCGGTCGAGCCGGTCCATCTCGTCGGCCACCCGCAACAGGTAGTCGTGCACCTGCGCCCGGTCGAACCCCCGCCAGCGCGTGTCGAAGACGGCCGCGCGTACCTGCCAGGCCCGCACCCGCTCCCCGGTCACCCAGATCACCAGGCCACCCCCACGGCCTCGTCGGGCACGCCGGCCGCGGCGAGCGTCGCCCTCCCCCACCGCGCCAGCCCGCAGGGGTACGGGACGCGCTCGCTGCGGCACAGCGGACCCTGCGGCCAGCGCTCCGGAACGTGGACGCGCACGGCGAGCGCGGCGACGAGAAGGTCGTCGTCGGTGACCGGGGTGGGAACGGGAAAGTCGGCGGACATCGGTGGGCGCCTCCGGGGTCGGGTGTCGTGGAGTGGCGCCGGGGCGGGCGGGGTCGGTGGGCAGCCGCGATCGGGGGACGCGGCACCGCCGGAGCCCAGCACCCGCCCCGGGCCATGTGACCAGCCTCGGATAAGCGGGAACGACGAACCACAGCGTTGGAGGAGCTCGTATGGCGCAGAAATGAGGCATCCGACGCCCCACGAGTTCCACGCAGGGTGACTACATTGACGACGGAACGGAGGGAGGCCCGAGCGTGGCCCTGAAGCGGCAGCGGCTCTGTCAACGGCGGAAAGCTCTCGGGTTCAGCCAGGAACGTCTCGCTGACATCGTGGGTGTGGAGCGGTCTACCGTGGTGCGGTGGGAGAACGCCGAGACGGACCCACATCCCTGGCACAGAACCCGGATCGCCTTCGCGTTAGGCGTTACGCTCGAACAGGTCGACGACATGCTCGCCGACGTGTCAGTGGCCAAGCGCCGAGGACAAGCCATGGCAAACAGCAATCAGGACCACGAAGCCAGCAGCATCGCCGCTGCCCGGCCGGAGCCTCTCAGCGACTTGCGGGGCTTCCTGACCGACTACCTCACGCCGCCGACCCGGCCAGTCCAATCCCTGGCCCACCTTCGACGCTCTGTCCGACGCATCCACGATCTCTACCAGCGAGCGAGCTACACATCCGCCGCCCGCCTGATACCCGACGTGCTGCGTCAGGCGACTGAGCTGTCCAACCGCCCGACAGGGCCGGACCGGAGAGACGCCTTCCGGCTTCTCGCCGCCGCCTATCTCGCGGCAGCCAAACTTGCCGCCAAGTTCGGCGACGGAGAAACCGCCCTCCTCAGCGCCGACCGTGCCGCGACCGCCGCGAGGATCGGCGACGACGAAGCCCTCGTCGCGATCGCGGCGTACCAAGCCGCGTGCGGCGTCCTGCGGATGCCAGCCCGAGCCACCGAAGCGGAAGAGATCACCCGCAGCAGCATCGACCACCTCGCCGCACGTGGTTCGACAGCCAGCCCCGATCTGCTCTCCGCTCACGGCGCTCTACTCCTCCTCGCCGCCGTGATTTCCGCCGGACAGGGCAACACCAAGGAGTCCGCCCAACTCCTGTCCCGCGCGGAGCAGTTAGCGGCAGACCTCGGCGCGGAGCAGAACCGGTTGTGGACCGCTTTCGGCCCAACAAACGTCGCCATCCACTCGGTTTCTGCCGCCGTCCACGCACGCAAGGCTGACCAAGCCCTGGAAGTTGGGTCGCGCCTCGACACCTCACGGCTGCCCGCTGTCATCGTGGGTCGACGCGCTCAGGTGCACATCGACCTGGCCGCAGCGGCGTTCATGTCGTCCACGGACAGGCCCACCGCCGTGCTGCACCTCCTCGAAGCCGAGCGGGTGGCCGCAGAAGCGGTGTACGCCAACGTTCAAGCACGCGCAGTCCTGCTCGACCTCATGACCAGGGAAAGGCGGGCGGCCACACCAGGGCTGCGCCCGCTGGCGCAGCGAGCCGGCCTCTTAGCCTAGAGGTCGAGCTCCATCCTGCTCAGGCTTGCTCTAGCACATGATCTTTATGTGCAATATGCCGAGCGATGTACGCAGGAAGCCCGTCAGAGGTGTCGAATTCAGAGAGAACGGCCTTCACCGCAGAATCGATATGCCGCGCATTGGCCGGCATTCTGTCGCGAATGACAGAATCCATAGCCGATTCCAACAAGGTTCGAGTCACACCTCCCCTCCCGACCGATCCAACTGCTGATCCGGCTCGAGACGCCGGCGCACGGTCTTCAAGAAGGATTGCTTTGCGGACAATAATCTGGACGGTTAGGGGCGAGAGCATGACATGGGAAAGCGCCCGGCAAGCGAATGCTAAGACGTCCGCGTCGCTGGGTTGACCACTAGGAATATGATCAACCAACATCCGTATTAATTCGTCAGCCCCGTCGTCAGTCTTTCTATCGAAGAGCTGCAGTACGATCTGCCCAACTACATGAAACCGTCCTCCTGGAATTCGATCTCGGAGAAACGAGTGGAGCTCGCCAAAACTTCCCCTAGTCCTTACAATATACTCAGCAGCAAAATACTCGAGGAATGTACGGTGAGTGAAGCCGTAGGCAGGCTCGCCATGAATCACATCTACGTCTGAGAGTATCCAGGCGCGACCGGTGCAAAAATCGAGAAATTCCTCCGCTGTATGGATCGCATCGTCATGTTCAAAGTGCTTAGCCGTAAGATACGTGGCAATAGATGCAACCACTCGCCGACGAGTCATCACGCCATTTGATCCAAAGTTTGAAGCCCCTCCCAGCTGCTCGAAGGCGAGATATTGGACCGCTCCTCGAATTCGAGTATGAAACTCGGGTGAACCCTTGATTCCTCGAATGTTGTCCCAAGATCTAAACAGGAGGAGCGCACAATGCTCATACGCTTCAACCATATTCTGAGGAATATACCCTTCAGAGGAGTACATCCCGCACAGCAGCGACAAGAGCAGGGGGTTCCGCCTGAGGTCAGGCACGCTTGAGCTCTCTCGAAGAAAGCTCTCAGTCAGCCTCTGTCGTTGCCCGCTAGGCGACTGCTCGTCCAGCGCAAACCACTTCTGCACATACTGCACCACGCGCTCCTCGTCGAAGTCAGAGACGCGAGCGTGCGAGAATTGACGAGAACCAAAAGGGGCATCGTCGTATCCGACTACCCGCGCAGTCACAAGGATGGTGACCATCGGGTACGCGCTGGCGAAACCTTCAACGAGTTTAACTACGCGGCGACGAAGGTCCGCGTCGATGAGTTCGTCAAGCCCATCGAGGATGACGACGGCTCGGCCAACAGTAACTAGATACTCAACCGCATCGGGAGGGGGTTCGATATTATGCGGGTCAGCAGCGGAGCTCTTGAGGTAATCAATTAACGTGCGACCGCCTGAGCTAAACCCGGTTGCATGATTCCTGAGGAGCACTAAGAACGGCACAAGCTCGCTGCCGAATCCGCACTTTTCAGAGGCCACATCGTACGCAAGTTTCGTGGCCATCGTTGACTTTCCCGCACCCGGATTCCCTAGAACGACCAATCGCTGAGTCATCGCGAGCAACTCAGGTAGAGATCTCTGCCCAAAGCCTACATCTTGGGGTTCCAGGGGAGGATCAACGTAGAGCTGGTCATACGGAACAGTCTTGCGATTACCGAGATGGGGAAGTTGGAGCTCTCCGTGCATCTCGGCAACTTGCCCTCTCAAGGACCTGGCAAAATCATGAAAAGCGCTGAGGTCGTTCACCCTGGCCAAGAGTTCACTCTTGCGGGCTGCAATTGAAGCCAGATGCGCCACGCCAGCGGCAGATGCTGCGTCCACGAGAGCCCTTGAGGCTCGCCCAGACTGCTTCGATACGGCAGCCACGAGTGAGCCTTCCAATAAGTCCGCGATCCCCGGCCTTTGAGCCCCGCTTAGCGGAACGAAATGCCGCAGACCTTCGATAATCTCGCTACGTACGGCCGAATGCACTTCGTCTGGGTTTTGGTTTGGTAGCAGCTCAGCCAACGTCACATGCAAAGCGACTTCGTCAAAGTCGGGCGATGATAGGTAACGCTGCAGGCCGGCAATCTGCCCCTCGTTAAGCTCCTCTAGCAATTCCGAGGAGAGCTTCACCGAGATCGTCGCCCTTGATGACTCCCGAACCTTTTCGGCTCGCCGGGCGGCCAGTGCTCTTCTCGCAAGCGCGCTCAATGCGCGGGACAAGGCGCGCGCTGCGGCCAGCTCAAGATTGGATGCCAACGTGCTCCCATCATTGATCGCATCAAAGTGCAGATGCGCAAGACTCTCATGTTAGCCATTGGCCATCCATTCGAATAGGGCAACGGGCACGATATGCCCCTTCTGCGATGAATGACACTTCGACTTGTCGGATTTCTGACGCTCACCAATATCGTCTTGGTGCTGTGCCGTTGGCACTTTAAGCCTCTCGCTAGTCTGATGGCGATGGACCTGAGGCCTGGAATCTACGAACACCTCGTCACTCATGGGCTGGCAACGCGCCTCCAGAAGGTCGTTGACACACTTGTCCGGGACGAAGGGCTTGACTCGGCCGACTCGCACGACGTACTGGCCCGCCATATCGCTGCCCTCGCGCGGCGGGCGCTGCTGGCGGTTGGCGGCGGGGAGAACAAGGTCGCCCGGCAGGTCGACCTTGCGAACCGGATCGCCGCGCACATCGCCCAGGCCGAGCCGCGCGCTGTCACCACCGACGACCAGGTGACAGACGCCCAGCGCCTACTCCATGCCATCGCGGCCCCGCCCACCCCGCCGGCCGCACCGGTGTTCCCGGTCCGCCCCTCCACGCCGCTCTCCACCGGAGCGCTCCTGGTCAACGGGCGGCACCAGCCGCGGATCGGGCACGAGGTCAGCCACGAGATGGCGTCGGCGGACGCGGTCGACCTGCTCTGCGCGTTCATCAAGTGGCACGGCCTGCGCATCATCGAGCCGGCCATCACGGAGCTGATCGGCCGGGGCGGTCAGGTGCGTGTCATCACCACCACGTACATGGGCGCCACCGACCAGCGGGCCCTGGACCGGCTCGCCGAGCTGGGCGCGGACATCAAGGTCTCCTACGAGACGCGGACCACCCGCCTGCACGCCAAGGCGTGGCTGTTCCGGCGCGACAACGGCACCACCACCGCGTACGTCGGCTCGTCCAACCTCTCGAAGGCCGCGCTGGTCGACGGCGTGGAGTGGAACGTACGGATCTCCAACCTGGAGCAGCCGCACGTCATCGACACGTTCGAGGCGACGTTCGCCGACTACTGGAACGACTCGGCGTTCGAGACGTACGACCCGGCCAAGGATGCCGAGCGGCTACGCGTCGCGCTGCGCGGGGAGCGCACCGACGAGGCGCCGACCGAGATCGCGAACCTGGACGTCCGGCCGTTCCCGTACCAGCAGGAGGTCCTGAACGACCTCGACGCCGAGCGGCTGGTGCACGGGCGGTGGCGGAACCTGGTGGTGATGGCGACCGGCACCGGCAAGACGGTGGTGGCAGCGCTGGACTACCGCCGGCTCCGCCGGGCCGGGCAGGTCGACTCCCTGCTCTTCGTCGCCCACCAGGAACAGATTCTCCGGCAGAGCCGATCCGTGTTCCGCCAGGTGATGGGTGATGGAACCTTCGGCGAGACCCTGGTGGGCGGCGATCGACCGGACGGGTGGAAGCACGTCTTCGCGTCGATCCAGTCGCTGCACCGGCAGGAAATCAACCCCGAGGCGTACGACATGGTGATCGTCGACGAGTTCCACCACGCCGAGGCGCCGACGTACACGAGCCTGTTGGAGCGGCTTCGGCCGCGCGTACTCCTGGGGTTGACCGCGACGCCCGACCGGAGCGACGGCGGCGACGTGCGCCGGTGGTTCGACGGCCGCGCGTCGGTGGAGCTGCACCTGTGGGAGGCGTTGGAGCGGCAGTTGCTGGCGCCGTTCCAGTATTTCGGGCTGCACGACGAGGTGGACCTGACGCGGGTGCGGTGGAAGCGCGGGCAGGGCTACGACAAGGCCGACCTGGACGGCGTCTACACCGGCAACCACGCGCGGGCGCGGTTGATCCTGCACGCGGTCAACCGGATCGCCGACGTGGGGCGGATGCGGGCGCTCGGCTTCTGCGTCAGCATCGGGCACGCCGAGTTCATGGCCGACTGGTTCACCCAACACGGCGTGCCGGCGGCGGCGGTGACGTCGACGCTTGATCGGGGTGAGCGGCACACGTTGATCGACCGGTTCCGCAAGCGGGAGCTGCGGGTGCTGTTCACTGTCGACCTGTTCAACGAGGGTGTCGACCTGCCGATGGTCGACACGATCCTCATGCTGCGGCCGACCGAGAGCGCCACGATCTTCCTGCAACAGCTCGGCCGGGGGCTGCGGTTGGACGACGACAAGCCATGCCTGACCGTGCTCGACTTCATCGGCGGCCAGCACGCCAACTTCCGCTTCGACCTCCGCTGGCGAGCGCTGGCCGGGGTGAGCCGGCGATCCGTCGAGGCGGCCGTCCGAGAGGACTTCCCGTCGCTGCCGAGCGGCTGCCACATCGAGCTGGACCGGGTGGCGAAGGACATCGTGCTCGCCAACCTGAGGTCGGCGCTGCCGACATCGAAGAACGCGCTGGTGGGTGAGCTGCGGCAGCTCGGTGACGTCAGCCTGTCCGACTTCCTGCGGGAGACCGGGCTGGAGATCGAGGACGTGTACCGGTCGGCGACCGTGGGCGGCTGGGCGGGGCTTCGGCGTCTCGCCGGGCTCGACGCGGCCCCGGGGGCCCGGACGATCGTGACCTCGGACGGGCTGTCGGCCGGATGCTGCACATCGACGACGTCGATCGGCTGGACCTCATCAGCCAGGTGGCATCCGGTCGGGAGCCCGCCGCCGGGCGGCTGCTCGACATGCTGCACTTCAGCCTGTGGGGCCCGTCGGTGCCGCTGGCCGAACGCGACGCCCGGCTCAAGCGGCTCTGGGCCGAGCCGGCGCGCTGCGCGGAGCTACGGCAGGTAGCGGAGGTGCTGCGCGATCGGATCCACCGGGTCACCGAGCGACCCGCTTCGGAGCGGGTTCCGCTGCGGGTGCACGCCCGCTACAGCCGTAACGAGGCGTGCGCGGCCTTCGGCATGGCGAACCCGGGCTCGCTGCGGGAGGGCGTGAAGTGGCTGCCGGACGAGAAGGCGGACCTCTTCTTCGTCACGCTCGTGAAGTCCGAGGAGCACTACTCCCCCACCACCATGTACGCCGACCGGGCCATCACCGACCGGCTGTTCCAGTGGGAGTCGCAGAGCACGACGGCGGCGACGTCGGCGACCGGGCGGCGGTATGTCGACCATGTGGCGCGGGGGACGACGGTGCACCTGTTCGTGCGGGAGACCCGGGTTGCCGACCGCGACCTGGGCGCACCGCCCTACCTGTATGCCGGACCGATGACCTACCAGGAGCACAGCGGCGATCGGCCGATGCGCGTCCTCTGGGAACTGCGGCAACCCCTCCCCGCCGACATGTACGCCGCCGCCCGGGCGATCGCCGCCTGATATCACCAACGACTCAGCTTGAAAGGCATCGCAGAGGCAACACCCGATTCAGCCGGCAATCCGGCGGCGGTCCGGCGGACGCTTCCAACGGCACGGCAGCACCGCCACCCCGCCGGCGATGACCCCGACCATCGTCCCGGTGACCAGACTGGATACGGCCGCCGAAGCCCGCAACAGGACTTCTCGCGCTCCCGGTGAGATGTTGGCCAGCCCCGGCGCGTCCATCCCCAGCGACGGATCCCAGAACACCTGGTGACCGACCGCGAGGAACACCCCGTACAGCGCGCCCACGACCACCAGCGTCAGGAACGGGCTCGGTGGTCGCCGCCACAGCACGACGGCCACCCAGACCAGCGGCGGCCCCAACGCCAGCAGCGCGGCCAACACCGTGCCCTCCGGCATCACGTCCAGGTCGTGCAGCGCCACCCGCGGCGCGGCCAGCGCGGCAAGTCCGACCAGAGCCGGCCAGGAGAACCCGAGGGCACGACGGGCGCTCATCGCCCGACCGCCGACGGCGCCGTCGACCGGACGAAGCGCAGGAGCGCGACGAACGCCAGCACGGCGGTCACCGCGCCACCGGCGAAGCGCACCCAGTGCCCCGCGACGAACTCGGCCGCCACCTGCCGCAGGTACTCGGGCGAGTGCGTCCCCACCGGGTCCACGAACATGATCTCGTTGCGCGGCCAGAAGAAGACGGCGGAGAACAGGAACTCGCAGGCGACGAAGACGACGGTGGCGCCGGCCACGTACCAGCGCAGCCGGCGGTCGCGCCAGGTGAGCAGCGTCGCGGCGACGCTGCTCAGCACGACCGACGCGCCCAGCGGCGGGAAATAGTCGTGCGGGCCGCCGTCGACCAGGAACCCCCGGGCCCGCTCCAGGGACGCGGGCGGGTCGTTGAAGATGTTCGGGTAGAGCATGACGGTCTCGGCGGCGACCCCGCCGAACGACATCATCGCCGCCCAGACCATCACGATCAGGGCGATCCACGTCAGTTTGGTACGGGACATGAGCGTTTCTCCTCGTAGGTGGGGATGTCATCGACGCTAGGTCGGTGCTCGCCCGCCGTCGTCCGCGCCGCCGCGCGACCGGGGATCGCCTGTCGACGTACACCTCGGGGTTGCCCCTGACGCCTGCGGACGACAGCGCCGAGGGCCGGGGCGGACCTAGGCTCGAAGGCGTGCCCGACACCTCGCCCACCCGCGCCGACGCGCTGCTCGCGGCGGCCACCCCCGCCCTGGTCGTGGTGGCCGTGGCGGCCGAGGGGACCGCGCCGGCCCGCGCCGTGCTCGCCTGCGTCGTGGCGGTCGGGCTCGGGGGCCTGGTGCTGGCCGCCCGCCGCTGGCCGCTGCCCGCGCTGCTGGCCACGGCGGCGGGCATCCTCCTCTACTACGCGCTGGACCTGCCGCCGGTCGGGGTGGTCGCGCCGGCCGCCGCCGTGCTCTACCGGGTCGCGGAGCGGGGTCGGGTCACGCCGGCCGCTCTGGTCGCCGGCGGGCTGCTGGCGGTGTCGGTGGCGGTCCGGCTGGTCGAGGGCGACGACGTCGCGGTCGTCGTCGGGGCCGAGCTGGGCTCGGAGGCGGCGTTGGCCCTCGCGGTCATCGCCCTCGGAGACGCGGTACGCAACCGGCGGTCGCTGCGGGCGGCGTTGGTCCGCCAGGCCATGGCGGCCGACGAGGAGCGCCACCGCGAGGCGGCCCGGCAGGTGGAGGCGGAGCGGCTTCGCATCGCGCGGGAGGTGCACGACACGTTGGGGCACACGATGTCGGTGATCACGTTGCAGTCGGCGGTGGCGCGAGAGGCCCTCACCGACCGGGATCCCGCGCAGGCGGAGGGCGCGCTGGCGGCCATCCACTCGGTGAGCGGCAGCGCGATGGCGGAGCTGCGGGCGACGCTCGGCACGCTGCGCCGCGAGCCCGGGCCGCACGAGCCCGCGCCCGGGTTCGCCCAGCTACCGGCGCTCGTCGACGGCGTGCGTCGGGGCGGGTTGGCGGTCGACCTGCGGGTCGACGGCCCGGTCGAGGCGCTGCCCGCCGTGGTCGGCAGCACGGTCTACCGGGTCGTGCAGGAGGCGCTGACGAACGTGCTGCGTCACGCCGGGGCCACCCGGGTGACCGTCACGGTCCGCGCCACACCCGGTCGGCTCGCGCTGGAGGTGGTGGACGACGGTCGCGGCGGCCCGTCCGCCGGGCCGACGGGCCGGAACGGCCAGGGGCTGCGCGGCATGGCGGAGCGGGTCGCCCTGCTGGGCGGCAGCGTCGACACCGGCACCGCCGCGACGGGCGGCTTCCGGGTGTCGGTCCACCTGCCGCTGGCGCGGGTGACCGCGTGACCGCGATCCGCGTCGTCCTCGTCGACGACCAGCACCTGGTCCGCACCGGCCTGCGTGCGCTGCTCGACCGCGCCGCCGACATCGAGGTGGTGGGCGAGGCCGGTGACGGTGGTGCCGGGCTGTCGGTTGTCCGGGAGCAGCGGCCCGACGTCGTGCTCATGGACGTGCGGATGCCCGGCGGGGACGGGCTGGAGGCAACCCGGCGGATCCTCGCCGATCCGCAACTCACCGGCGTGCGGGTGGTCATGTTGACCACGTTCGACGACGACGAGTACCTGTTCGAGGCGATCCGGGCCGGGGCGGCCGGCTTCCTGCTCAAGGACACCCCGCCCGACGCGCTGCGGGAGGCCGTCCGGGTGGTGGCGGGCGGCGACGCGCTGCTCTCGCCGGCCGTCACCAGGCGGGTGCTGACCGCGGCGGCCCACGCCCCGGTGACCGACCCGGCGCGGCTGGCCGGGCTCACCGCGCGGGAGCGGGACGTGCTCGCCCAGGTTGGCGCGGGGCGGTCGAACACCGAGATCGGGCAGGTGCTGTTCCTCAGCCCGGACACCGCCCGCACCTACGTGAGCCGGCTGCTCCAGAAGCTGAACGCCCGCGACCGGTCCCAGCTCGTGGTGATCGCGTACGAGAGCGGGCTGGTCCGTCCCGGCGAGCAGTGAGGCCCGGTCAGACCTGCGCCTCGCCCACCGACTCCGGCTCCGCGTGCCGGCCCCCGCCGTTGCGCCGCTCGTCCCCGTGCCCCGGCCACCACGCCGTGTGCCCGATCAACCCGGTCAACGCCGGCACGAAGAACATCGACATCACGAACGCGGACAGCACGATCCCGATCGCCACCGCGAACCCCATCTGCTGGAGGAACGAGATCGGCGCGAGCATCAACACCCCGAACGTGCCGGCCAGGATCAACCCGGCCGCGGCGACGGTCGGGCCGGCGTGTTCCACGCCGATCGCGGCGGCCTGGTGGGGTTCGTGGCCCTCCCGGGCCTCCTCGCGTAGTCGGGCGATCATCAGGATGTTGTAGTCGGTGCCGATCGCCACCACGAACAGGTAGAGGATGATCGGCAACTGGAACGTGACGCCCGGGTTGCCCTGGAGCCCCTGGAACACGTAGACGGTCGCGCCCAGCGTGGCGGCGAAGTTGAGCAGCACCGCGATCACCAGGTAGATCGGTGCGACGAGACTGCGCAGCAGCAACGCGAGGATGAGCGCGATCAGGCCGGCGGCCACCGGCAGGATCACCGAGAGGTCGCGGTTGTTCGCCGAGTTGATGTCGGCGAAGATCGCGGTCGGCCCGCCGACCAGCGCCTTCGTACCCTCTGGGGCCTTGGCGTGCAGGTCGTCGCGCAGGTCGTCGCGGACCAGGCTGATCGCCTCGTTGGAGACCGGGTTCTCGTCGAGCAGCAGGTTGATCCGGGCCACGCCCGGGTCGGTGGCGCTGCGCTCCGGCGGCTGCACCCGGGCGACGCCGGGCGCGTTCGCCGAGGCGGCGGCGAAGTCGTTGACCTGCTGGTCGGTCAGCGGGGTGCCGTTGCCGGTGGTCAGGTAGACCTCGGTGGGCGCGAGCGCCCCGGCGGCGAAGCCGCGCTGGAGGTCCTTGGCGGCCCGCGCGGACTCGGTGTCCTGCGGGAAGCCGGCGCTGAAGTCGTAGTCGGCCTTGTAGCCGAGCACCCCGGCGGCGAGTGCGACCAGCAGCGCGCCGGAGGCCGCGGCCACCAGGGCAGGCCGGCGGCCGACGGCGGCGCCGAGCCGTCGGGACAGGCTTGCCTTCGGCGTACGCTGCCACGCCTTCGACGGCCAGAAAACCCACCGGCCGAGCAACGACACCAGCGCCGGGATCAGGGTCAGCGAGGTGACCAGCATGACGGCGACGGCGATGGCGAGCGCCGGGCCGAGCGAGCCGAAGAAGCCCAGCGAGGCGAGCAGCAGCACCAGGAACGCGACGATGACCGCGCCGGCGGCGGAGGTGATGACCTCGCCGACCCGCTGCACCGTGACGATCATCGCGGTGCGCTTGTCGTCGCCGGCGCGCAGTCGCTCGCGGTAGCGGAACAGCAGGAACAGGATGTAGTCGGTGCCGATGCCGAACAGCACGATCAGCAGGATGGTCTGGAGGTCCTGGCTGACGTTGAGGTCGAACGCCTTGCCGGCGGCGGCGACCAGCCCGGTGGTGACGGACATGACCACGCTGATCACCACGACGGGCAGCAGCGCGGCGATCGGGCTGCGGAAGATGATCAGGATCAGCCCGATGATGAGGATGATGGTGGCGACGCCGACGACCGCGAACGCGGAGTTGAACGTGTCCTCGTTGTCGACGAAGCTGGCCACGTCGCCGGCCACGCCGGCGGTCAGGCCGCTGCCGGCCAGGTCCGGCCCGAGGTCGGCGCGCAGGTCGCGGACGGCGTCGAGCAGCTTCGGGTCGTCCGGGGTGTCGGCGTCGAGGCCGACGGAGATGATCTGCACCGACTTGTCCGGCGCGACGGCCTGCGGGCCGGTGAGGTAGCCGGAGGTCTGCGGGATGTTCCGGGCCTTGAGCGCCTGGGCGAGCTGCCCGACGCGCGCCTCGTCGGCCGGGGTGAGCGGCTTGCCGTCGCTCCGCTTGACCACGATGGTGGCGGTGGCGGTCGCCGCCTGCGGGAACGACTTGGTGGCCAGCTCGGTGGCCTGCACCGACTCGTAGGAGCGCGGCAGGAAGCTCTCCTGGTCGGCGGAGGTGATGTCGCTCAGCGACGGGCTGGTGACGACGATCGCGATCGCGGCGAGGATCCAGCCGCCGATCACCCACCAGGCCTTGCCGACGACGAATCTGCCCAGTCGCTCGAACATCGTTTCCCCCGTGTGTCGACTGCCTCGCGCAGGATCCTACCCTCCGTGAGCAATCCTTTTCGGACGGCACGCGGCCTGGCGTCGATGTTCCCGCTGGTCGAGGATCGGTGGATGAACGAGCGCCCCCGCGTTCCCGGAGTCCTGGCGGCGTGGTTCCTGGCGACCGTGCCGGCCCCGCTGGTGTGGTTCCAGTGGACGCACCGGTGGGAGGAGGACCAGCCCCTGTCCTCCGCGCTGTGGTGGCCGGTGCTGGCGTCACCGGCCCTGGCCGCCCTGCTGGCCGCTGGGCGGCCCCGCCGGCGCGGCGTCCCCGGCCTCGCGCTGACCGGCGGCGTGTCCACACTGGTCACGGCGGCGCTTCTGGCCGGGTCGCTGGCGTTCTTCCGCTGGGTGGTGCCGCTGACCGGCGAGGCCCGCTGGGGGCGGGCTCTGCTCGGCGGGCTGGCGCTCGCGGTGGTTGGGGCGCTGCTCGGGTACGCCACCGGCGGGCGCCCACCCCGCACCGGCCGGCCGGCGTCCCGGCGCGGCTATCTGGTCGGCGGGTTCGCGGTGCTGCTCGGGGCCGTGCTGGCACAGACCACGGTACGGCTCGGCGCCGAGGGCAGCACGGTCGGTCAACCCCCCACGGAGTACGGCGGGGTCGGGCCGTACGCGACGTCGGCGGAACGGTTCACGGTGCCGGCCGCCGGGGCGTACGCGATCTTCTCGGTGGGGTTCGCGTCGACGGACCCGGACTGCCGGGTCGACGGCGTCGGTGGGGCCGCCGAGCCGGTGTCCGTTCCGCCCGGCGACTACGGGGGCGACGCCGCGTCGTACGCCTGGGTGGCCACGGTCCGGGTGCCGGCCGCCGGGGTGTGGACGCTGGACTGCCGCAGCCCGGACGCGGAGGCGTCCTACGTGGTGGGTGACGTGCCGGACATCCGGGGCGCGGTGGGCTCGCTCATCCACTGGCCGGTCGGACTGATCTGGTTGGTCGGCGCGCTGCCCGGCCTGCTGATCGTCGGGGAGACCGCGCGCCGGCGGGCCGCAGCGGGGGCCCGGGCGACCGCCGGTGGAGACGGCCGGGAGCGGTAGACGCCCCGGTCAGGCGACGTCCACCACCAGGTCGGCGGTGGCGACGGCGATCTCACCGGCGTACTCCTCGGCGGCCGCGGCACGCGCGGCGGCGTGGTCGGTCCCGGGCCGCAGATGCGTCAGCAGCAGGCGCCGGGCGCCGGCGGCCTCGGCCTGCCGGCCGGCCTGGCGCGCGCTCGACTGATGGTCCCGCGAGTCCTCCGGCACCTCGCGCAGGTAGGTGGCCTCGGCGACGAGGAGGTCCGCGTCCCGGGCCAGGGCCACCACGTCGGGGCTCGGGCCGGTGTCCCCCGTGTACGCGAGCACCCGGCCGCCCGCGTCGAGCCGGATGCCGGCGTTGGGCACCCAGTGCGGCAGCAGGCGGGTCTCGGCCCGGAACGGTCCGATGTCGAGGGCGTCCCCGGCGGTGAACTCGTGCGGCACGTACGCGGCGTCGAGCATCCCCGGCCGGTCGAGGGCCAGCACCGCGTCCAGCGCCCCGGGCAGCGCGTACACCGGTACCGGCGGCGGCGGGTCGTCCCGCAGCGCGCGGGCCCGGAGGAAGGGGTTCAGGTCGGCGCAGTGGTCGGGGTGCCCGTGGCTGATGAACACGGCGTCCACCTGATCGGCGGTGACGTGCGCCAGCAGCCGGGGCAGCGTGGCGTAGCCGAGGTCGAGCAGCAGCCGGAATCCGGCCTCCTCCACGAGGAAGCCGCTGCACGCCTGACCCGCCTCGGGCCAGACCCCACACCCGCCGAGCACTGTGAGCCGCATCGCCCGACGGTACCGCCGCCGTGGCGGTGCGGCGTGCAATGTCACAGGCGGCTCGTAGCCTGGGGCGGTCATCGACGATCGCAGGGAGGCGACGTGCTCGACCACTTCTCCGTAGCGGTGCGCGACCTGGGGGCGGCCGGCGCCTTCTACGACGCGGTGCTCGCCCCGCTGGGCGGGCGGCGGATCATGGAGCCGGGCCCGATCGGCTACGGCGTGGACGCGCCCGACTTCTGGGTCGAGCCCGCGCCGGCCGACGCCGCCCCGGTGCCGGTGCACATCGCGTTCACCGCGCCCGACCGGGCCGCCGTGCGGGCGTTCCACGACGCGGCGGTGGCCGCCGGGGCCGAGGTGCTGCACGCGCCGAAGGTGTGGCCGGAATACCACGCGGCCTACTACGGCGCGTTCGTCCGCGACCCGGACGGCAACAACGTCGAGGCGGTCTGCCACCGGCCGGAGTGAGACGGTGGAGATCGAGCCGGTCGAGCACTCGCCCGTCCGCGCCATCCGCCGGGCCTGGCTGGCCCAGCGCTGGCACGATCTCACCTTCCTGCACTGGGCGGTCGCGCCGGAGCGGGTCGCGCCGCTGCTGCCGGCCGGCACCCGACCCGACACGCTCGACGGGCTCACCTACGTCGGGCTGATCGGTTTCCGGATGGTCGGGTTGGGGCTCGGTCGGGGGCCGGGCGTCCCCTACTTCGGCACGTTCTGGGAGACGAACGTGCGGCTCTACTCGGTCGACGGCGCGGGCCGGCGGGCGGTCGTGTTCCGCTCGCTGGACGCGTCCCGGCTGGTGCCGGTGCTGGTGGCCCAGATCAGCCTGCGCCTGCCCTACAAGTGGTCGGCGATGCGGCTGGAGCGGTCCGGCGACACGCTCACCTACCGCTGCCGCCGCCGCTGGCCGGGCCCGGTCGGCGCGACCAGCGCGATGACCGTCCGTGTCGGCGCTCCGATCCCCGAACCGACGCCGCTGGAGCACTTCCTCACCGCGCGCTGGGGCCTGCACACCCGGGCGTACGGCGCCACCCGGCACCTGCCGAACTGGCACCCCCGGTGGCCGCTGCACCGCGCCGAGCTGCTGCACCTGGACGACGAGCTGGTCACCGCCGCCGGCCTGCCCGCGCCGGACGGGCCGCCGGTGAGCGTCCTGCACTCCCCCGGCGTCCCGGTCGTCTTCGGCGGCCCCACCCGGGTCCCCTGACCCGGTCAGCGCAGCGGGTCGTGGGTGCCGTGCGGGACGTCGGGGCGGCAGCGGCGCACCCGGTCGGCGGCCATCCGACCGCCCACCGCCAGCCCGTGGCGCTCCACCGCCGCCAGCCCGTAGGCGCTGCACGTCGGCGTGTAGCGGCACGTCCCCGGCCAGCGGTGCGAGAGCCACCGCCGGTAGCCGAGGATGGCGGCCCGACCGGCGCGGTCCACGGCGGGCGCCCGGACCACGCCGGCGGTCACCGAGCCGAGGGTCAGCAGCGTCGAGAACAGGCCCAGGTCGCAGCAGCCGGGACCGTCACAGTCGAGCAGGTCGCAGTCGCAGTCGCACCAGTCCCGGTCCTTCTTCTTTTTCTTGTGGCGTCGCTTCCGCATGATCACGAGGTCATGATGCGACACCGCCGCCAGCCGGTGAGCGGCCGACCGGAACGGGTCCGCCGGGATCGGGTCGGTGGGCGGCCGGCACCCTAGCGTCGAGGACGTAACCAGGAAGGAGCACCCGCGTGTTGGACCGCCTCAATCAGGCCATGGACCACCTCGAACAGCGGCTCGACCAGCCGCTGGACGTGCCGGAGCTGGCCCGGATCGCCTGCGTGTCGGAGCACCACTTCCGGCGGCTGTTCTCGGCGCTGGCCGGGGTGCCGCTGTCGGAGTACGTGCGCCGCCGCCGGCTCACCCTGGCCGGCGCCGACGTGCTCGCCGGCCGGGAGTCGCTGCTCGACGTGGCGGTGCGCTGGGGCTACGGCTCGAACGAGGCGTTCGCCCGCGCGTTCCGCTCGGTGCACGGCGTCGGCCCGGCCGAGGCACGGCGCACCGGGGCGGTGCTGCGGTCCCAGCCGCGGATGTCCTTCCGACTCGTCGTCGAAGGGAGCACCAGCATGGACTACCGAATCGTGACCAAGGACGCCTTCCGGCTCGTCGGGGTGAAGGCCCGGGTGCCGCTGGTCCACGAGGGGATGAACCCGCACATCGTGGCGTTCGTCAAGGGCATCGACCCGGCGACCGTACGCCGGATCGAGGCCCTCTCCGACCAGGAGCCGCACGGGATCGTCAACGTCAGCGACGACCTGGCCGGGTCCCGGGAGGAGGGCGCCGAGCTGGACTACTGGCACGGCGTGGTGACCGGCGCGGAGGTGCCGGACGACCTGGACAGCCTGCCGGTCGAGGCCGGCGACTGGGCGGTCTTCCGCAGCTCCGGTGCGTTCCCGCAGGCGTTGCAGTATCTGTGGCGGGACGTGTTCACCCAGTGGTTCCCGTCGAACCCGTACGAGATCCGGCCCGGGCCGGAGATCTCCCGGGTGCGGATCGCCGAGGGCGGCGGCACCGCCGACGCGGAGCTGTGGATCCCGGTACGCCGGGCCTAGGGTCGCGCCGCGGCGGCGGCTCGCGCCAACGCGGCCGGCACGTCGTGCACGTGGTAGGGGTGTTCGCTCGGTTCGATACCGGCGAGGAACATCGCGTACACGGCGGCCAGCCGCAGCGGCGCGACCGGCCGGAGCAGGTCGACGGCCCGGCGGGGGTCGCTGCCGGGCGCGTCGGCCCGCCACCGGTCGGCCCACGTGGCGACGAGGCGGTCGGCGGCGGCCGGGGCGAGGTCCTCGGTGAGGCGCAGGATGTCGAAGGCGGGGTGGCCGACGAACGCGTCCGCCCAGTCGATGACGACCCGCCGGGACTCGTCGCCGCGCACGTTGCCCGGGTGCAGGTCGCCGTGCACGAGCGTGTCGGGCAGCCCGCAGTCGCGCACCCGGGCGAGCCGGTCGTCGAGCCCGTCGAGCAGGCGGCCGGCGGCGGTGACGTCGTGCCCGGCCAGCCGCCCCCGGATCCACCGACCCGGGCCCAACCCCCGAAGATCGGGTACGCCGCCGGCAACCAGCCGGTCCACCTCCCGCACGGACCGAACCTGCACCGCGTGGTGCCCGGCCGCGATCGCCATCCGCTCACCCTCCCCGGCCCCGTACCGGTCCTCCCCCGGCACGTGCCCCACCAACACCCGCCCCTCCCCACCGACGGCGAGCACCCGCACCCCGCCCGCCGCCTCGTCGATCAAGGAGTTCGCGTCACGGCGGAGATCGACGCCGACGCGAACTCCTTGATCAACCGTGCGGTCGGGGGTGGAGAGGAGCCAGTGGAGGACTGCGGGTTCGTGGCGGGCGAACGGGGGGAGCTGTTTGAGCCAGGCCGGGCCGGTGGGGGTGTCCAGGCGCCAGATCGCGGAGAGGTTCCAGGTGCGCTGCTGGGCCACGGCGGTCACCGGGCGGCCGAGTCGCCGCAGCTCCTCGGTGGCCCAGGCGACGCTGCGGGCCGGGCCGCCGACCTCCGCCCACGGCATGCGCAGCGGGTGCGGCGCGAGGTCCACGACGACCGGTTCCAGGGGTACGGGAGGAACGTCGGCGACCTGCGCGAGGTAGCGGACGTGGCCGCCGGGCGGCGCCGGACGGTCGGCGTCGAGCAGCCGCAGCACGGCCACCTCGACGCCGTGGCGGCGGTGGGCCTCCTCGACGATCGAGGCGACCTGCTGCCACCACGGATCGGGCACGTCGAACGGGGGCAGCGCGCCGAGCGACCGCCCGGCGGCGTCGACCAGGACCACTGTCACGGTGCGGGACACGGCCGGACGCTAACCGGCGACACCGCCGGGCGCGACCCGATAACCCGCCTGACGGACCCGTCAGCTCCAGACGGTGCGTCGCAGCCCCTGGTGGCCGGCGCAGACGTCGCGCTGGCCGCCGGTCCGGCTGATCGCGCCGTCGCGGCACTGCACCAGCCAGCCCCGGTCGGACCAGAATCCGGGCGCGCACGCGAACCAGTCGCAGACCCCGGCGGCGGGCTTGCGGATCCGTGCGCCGCCGCAGAAGTCGTACCCGAAGGGGTTCGCCGGGGCGCCGCAGCGCCGCTCGGCGGCGGGCTGCGGGACGGCGGTGCGGGACGGCGTCGGGCGGGTACGCCGCGGCGTCGGGCTGGTGCTGGGCCGTACCTGGACGGCCGGGGCGACCATCGGGGGCGCGGGCGTGCCGGTGGCCGCCGGGGTGGCGGCGGCGGCCCGTTCCGAGCCGGCCCGGGTGGGCGGGTTGGATTCGAAGAGCATCGCCGGCACGATCAGCGCCAGCGCCGCGCCGACCGCGACGGTCCGCCGGCCGCCGGGCACCAGCGCGGACATCCGGGCCTGGGCCGGGGTGAGCACGGCCGGACGCAGCGGGCGCAGCGTGGCGTGTTCCTCCAGCAGTTCGTCCAGTTCGGCCACGACGGCGGCGCGCTGCTCGATCGCGTCGGCGAAGGCCAGCGTCAGCTTGAACCGGAAGTCGGCCACCGCGCCGGTGGGCAGCAGCAACCCCGAGGTACGGCGCCGGTCCAGCACCTGGATCAGGGTGACCGGCGCGCCCGGGTCGTGGGACAGCCCGGTCATCCTTCCGTACGCCCAGTCGCGCCGGCCCCGCCCGCCGAGCAGCACCAGCCGCCGGTTGGTGAGCACGGCCAGCCCGGCGTCGGACACCCGTACCCCCTCGGGGCGGCGCGGGCGCAGCGGCGGCGGGTCGGGGTCGACGGTCAGCTCGGGGGCGGGCAGTACGGCGGTGTGCCGCACCTCGACCAGTTGCGCGGCCGGCAGCGTCCAGAAGACCACCTCGCCGGGGTCCAGCTCCATCGGCAGGCCCGCGCCGGCCTGCACCGACCCGTGGAAGGACACCGCGAGCGTACGCAGCCGCCGCAGCTCGTCGTCGCGGCGGCGCCACGCCTCGTCGGCGGCGCGGAAGACGCGCTGCCGCCGCTCGTTCTGCCGGTGCGCCCACCGGTAACGCCATGTGGAACCCGTCGAATCAGTCATCGCCACGCCGACTCCTCCGCCGCGCGAGCCCACCAATCGGGGTGTCATTCATGTCAACGGCGGCGCAGGGGTACGAAGACACGCGAAAGTCGCCAATTCGACCGATCGGCTGATTGACCGGCACTATCGGCGGAAACTCCTGCGTCGATTCACGTTCCGCGCTACCCGGTTCCCGGCCGCGCTTCGCCATGCGCGGTGGTGGCCACGTCGGTAACGTCAGCCGCAGGGCGGGGCGGCGAGCGGCCCTGCGGCGGCGAGGAGGTGCACCGGTGGGCGACCCGGCCGTCGTGGTGGGCGTGGACATCGGCACCACCAGCACCAAGGCGGTCGCGTTCGACACCGACGGGCGCCAGCTGGCCAGCCACTCGATCGGCTACCCGCTGGAGGAGCCGCATCCGGGCTGGGCCGAGCAGGACCCGGACCTCATCTACGAGGCGGTGCTCGGGGCGATCCGCGCGGTCGTCGACGAGCTGCACCGGCCGGTGGCCGGCCTGTCGTTCAGCACCGCCATGCACAGCCTGATCGGGCTGGACGCCGACGGCAACCCGCTCACCCCGTCGATCACCTGGGCCGACAGCCGGGCCAGCGCGCAGGCCGAGCGACTGCGGGCCGCGCCGTCCGGGCTGGCGCTGCACCGGCGCACCGGCACCCCGGTGCACCCGATGGCGCCGCTGCCCAAGCTGGTGTGGTTCGCCGAGCAGGAGCCGAAACTCCACGAGCGGGTCGCGCACTGGGTCGGCATCAAGGACCTCGTCCTGCGTCGGCTCGCCGAGGCCCTGGTCACCGACCACTCGGTCGCCTCGGCCACCGGGCTGATGGACATCCACCGGCTGGCCTGGGACAGCGAGGCGTTGCGGGTCGCCGGCATCACCGAGGAGCAGCTCCCCCAGCTCGTACCCACCACGCACGTGCTGCCCGGCCTGACCGCCGAGGCGGCCCGGGCCACCGGCCTCCCCGCGGGTACCCCGCTGGTGGTCGGCGCCGGCGACGGGCCGCTGGCGAACCTCGGGCTCGGCGCGGTGCAGCCGGGTGTGGTGGCCTGCTCCATCGGCACCAGCGGGGCGATGCGGGTGATGGTGGAACGCCCCGGCGTGGACCCGCTCGGCGGCGTCTTCTGTTACGCGCTCACCGAGAACCGCTGGGTGGTCGGCGGGGCGATCAACAACGGCGGCATCGTGCTCCAGTGGGCCAACGACGCGCTCGCCCCCGAACTGGGCGAGCACGCCGAGGAGGAACTGCTCGACCTGGCCGCCCGGGCCCCGGTCGGCTCCGGCGGTCTGATCATGTTGCCGTACCTGCTCAGCGAGCGGGCGCCGCACTGGAGCGCGCTGCCCCGCGGGGCGTACGTGGGCCTGACCCACGGCCACGGCCGGCCGCATCTGGTCCGGGCCGCGCTGGAGGGGGTCTGCCAGCAGCTTGCCCTGGTCCTCTCGTCGGTCCGCGCGGCCGGCAACGAGGTACGCGAGATCCGCGCCAGCGGCGGCTTCGCCCGCAGCCCGCTGTGGCGGCAGATCCTCGCCGACGCGCTCGGCATGCCGGTGCGCTTCCCCGCCGGGCACGAGGGCTCCGGCTTCGGCGCCGCCCTGCTCGGCATGCAGGCCCTCGGCCTGATCGAGTCGATCGAGGTAGCCGCCGACCTGGTCCGGATCGAGGAGACGGTCCGGCCGGATCCTGCCTCCGCCGCCACCTACGCGGCGCTGCTCCCGCTCTTCTCGGAGCTGTACGACGCACTCGTGCCCACCTTCGCGTCGCTGCGGCGGCTGGCGCCGAGCCTGCCGCCGGAACCATCACCCACCGCTCCTCCCCAATGACCAACCGAAGGTCGTGATCGCCGTGGTCTCACTGCTCGCCGCACCGGCGGAACCACTCACGAACGCCGGTGACACCCAACTCGTCGTCGCCGCCCTGCTGGGCATCGCCGCGGTGGTGCTGCTCATCGCCTGGGGCAAGGTGCACCCGTTCCTGGCGCTGATCCTCGGCGCCGCGGTGCTCGGCGTGGTCGCCGCCGTACCCGCCGACAAGATCGTCACCTCGTTCAGCGGCGGGGTCGGCTCCACCGTCGGCGGTGTCGGCCTGCTGATCGCGCTCGGCGCGATGATCGGCGGCATGCTGGCCGAGTCGGGCGGGGCGGACAGCATCGTCGAACGGGTGGTCGGCCGGGTCTCCGGCGGCGCGCTGCCCTGGGCGATGGCCGGCGTGGCGGCGCTCATCGGCCTGCCACTCTTCTTCGAGGTCGGCGTGGTGCTGCTGGTGCCGATCGTGCTGCTGGTCTCCCGCCGGGTGGACGTGCCGCTGATGAAGCTCGGCATCCCGGCGCTGGCCGGCCTGTCGGTCCTGCACGGTCTGGTGCCGCCGCACCCCGGCCCGCTGGTGGCGATCGACGCGCTCGGCGCCAACCTCGGTCAGACGCTCGCCCTGGGCCTGCTGGTGGCGATCCCCACGGTGATCATCGCCGGTCCGGTCTTCGGCAACATCATCGCCCGGTACGTGCCGGCCACCGCCCCGGAGGCGCTGCTGCCGACCCGGCGCGACGTCGCGGTCGCCGCCGACCGCAGCCCCACCCGTCCCGGCGACGGCCGGCTGGACGCCGACGGCGACCTGGTCACCGCGGACGACCTGGTCAACCCGGGCGCCGGCCGTCCCGGCGCGTCGATCGACGAGCCGGCCGGACCGCGTTCGCGCCGGGCGCCCGCGCTCTGGGCCGCCGTGGTCACCGTGCTGCTGCCCGTGGTGCTGATGCTGCTGCGGGCGATCGGCGAACTGGCCCTCGACGAGGGCACCGCCGGCCGCAAGGCGCTGGACATCATCGGCACCCCGATCGTCGCGCTGCTGGCCGGCGTCATCTTCGCCATGATCTTCCTGGGCTACCGGACCGGGTTCAGCCGTACCCAGGTCTCCGGCTTCCTGGGCGGCTCGCTGCCGGCGATCGCCGGCATCCTGCTGATCGTGGCCGCCGGCGGCGGCTTCAAGCAGGTGCTGGTCGACGCCGGCGTGGGCAACCTCGTCGCCGACGCCGCCGAGGGCGCCAACCTGTCGCCGCTGCTGCTCGGCTGGCTGGTCGCGGTCGGCATCCGGGTGGCCACCGGCTCGGCCACCGTCGCCACCATCACCGCCGCCGGCATCGTGGCGCCGCTGGCCGCCACGCTCCAGGGGCCCGAGGTGGCGCTGCTGGCGTTGGCGATCGGCTGCGGGTCGCTGTTCTTCTCGCACGTCAACGATGCCGGCTTCTGGCTGGTCAAGGAGTACTTCGGGTTGACCGTCGGGCAGACCATCAAGAGCTGGTCGGTGATGGAGACGATCATCTCGGTGGTCGGTTTCCTCGGCGTCCTCCTGCTCGACGTCTTCGTCTAGCGGCCCACCGGCGGCGGGCGGACACCTCCCCGCGACTCCCTTGGAGCTGATCTCAGAAACGACTCACGCGCCGGTCGCCGGTCGCCGCTGCGGGGTGCGAGGTCCGCCGGACGCGGCTGCGGGTCGCGGGATGCACGGCTGCGGCTCGCGGGTCGCGGCTCGCGACCTCGCGCGTCGCGGCTCGCGGGTCGCGGGTCGTGGGTCACGCGTCGCGGCTCGCGCCTCGCGGCTCGCGGCTCGCGCGTCGCGGGTCTGCCGGACGCGGCTACGGGTCGCGGGGGCCTACCCGGGGTGCGTGCGGCTGCGCCTGCGGCTGGCGATCCCTCCGGCGACTCCCTTTAGAGCTGATATCGGGAACGACTCACGCGCCGGTCGGCGGTGACCATCGAACGCCCGGCTGCGGCTGTAGCCGGTGATATCACCAACGACTCAGCTCGAAAGGGAGACAGGAGGCATACACCGCCCCGGAACCGGGCCGTACGGGTGCCGCGGCGGACCGTCGCGATTTCAGGCGACGGGGACCGAGGCGACGGGGACCGAGGCGATGGGGACCCGGGCGGCGGGGACCCGGGCGGCGGGGACCGGGCGGGTGGTGCGACAGCCGGTCAGGGGGCCTCGACGCCGGAGATGCGGAACTTGTGCACCTCGGCGCCGAGGATCGCCGTCACCTGCTCCGCGTCCGGCCCCGAGCCACGGAAAACGAGCAGCTGCTCGTCGGACTCCCACCGCTCGTACACGTTGATCCGGCCCGGCTCGACCAGGTCGGCGCTGACCGCGAAGTCGACGCAGCCGGGCGCGGCGCGGGCCGCGCGGACGGCCTCCGCGCAGGACGCCAGGTAGGCGTCCCGCCGGGCCGGATCGACGTAGAGGGTGCCGGCGACGATGAGCATGCCGGTCATCGTGCCACCGCCGGCGGCTCAGGCCCGGCTGATCGCGTTGGCGTGGATCGCCTCGTTCAGGTAGGCGGCCATCCCGGGCCGGATCGCCTCGAAGTACTCCGTGAACCGGGGGTCGGCCACGTACATGTCGGCCAGCCCGGTGTGCAGCTCCAGCGGGCAGTCGTACCACCACTCGGTGATGAGCTGGCGGTGCTCCTCGGCCAGCGCCATCGCCTCCGGGCCGTCGGCCGGCGCGCCCGAGTCCATGAGCGCGGCGAACCGCCTGCCCCAGTCCTCGTTCACCTCCTTGTTGCGCAGCCAGTCCTCCTTCGTGTAGCGGCTGGCCCGCTCCTGCGACTGCCGGTACGCCTCGGTGTCGCCCCAGCGCCGTTCGACCTCCTCGGTGTGCTCGTCCGGGTCGAAGTCCCCGAACACCTCGAACCGCTCCTCCGGGGTCAACTGGATCCCCACCTTCCTCGCCTCCATCGCGTGTTCGATCGCCGCGACCATCTCCTGGAGCTTGCCGATCCGCCCGGACAGCAGCTCGTGCTGCCGGCGCAGGTGCGCCGCCGGGTCGGCCGTCGGGTCGTCCAGGATCGCGGCGATCTCGTCCAGCGGGAACCCCAGCTCGCGGTAGTAGCGGATGAGCTGCAGGCGGTCCAGGTCGCGGTCGTCGTAGCGGCGGTAGCCCGCCGATGTGCGCCCGCTCGGCCGCAGCAACCCGATCTCGTCGTAGTGGTGCAGCGTCCGGACCGTCACCCGGGCCGCCCGCGCCACCTGACCCACCGTGTACGCCATGGTTCCCTCCCTTCCGCGACCAAGGCTGCCGCCTCCCGCAACGTGAGGGTCAAGCCCAATGGTCCGCCCCCGACCAGAAACGGCCGGGGGCGGTGTGCGGGTGCGGGCTCAGTTGGTGATCTTCTCGTGCTCCGGGGCGGCGAACGTCGCGCTGGCCGGGGTGCGCAGGGCGTGCAGCAGGCCGGCGGCGGAGAGCAGCAGGAGCAGGGCCGCGCCGAGGTACATGGCCAGGGCGCCCTGCTCGGCCTTGCGGCCGAACTCGCTGAAGCCGTACGAGGTGAGCAGCAGGCCGCGCAGCGTCTCGCCCTTGAACACGGTGTCCCGCTGGGCGCTCACCTCGGCGAGCTGCTTCTGCAGGTCGGCCAGGTTGGCGGCCTTGGCCTGCTCGGCCTGCGCCACCTGCTCGCGCAGCGCGCTCTGCGGCGCGCCGAGGTCGGCGTACGTCTTGCCGCCGGCGATCGACGTCAGGTGCAGGCCGATGTACTCGTTGGCGTAGCACTCGGCCTGCTTGCCGGTGGTGAGCTGCTGGCCGGCGTACTCGCGCAGGCAGTCCGACTTCTTCTCCTCGTCGGACAGCTTGTCCTGCGGGGTGAAGCTGATGTGCTGCGCGGCGAGCTGGTCGTGCACGTAGTTGTTGGCGAAGTTGGCGTTCGTCGTCAGGACGACGCCGACGACGAGCAGCAGGACCGCGAGGCCCAGCCCACCGATGCTGAACAACAGGTCGAGCGTCCGTCGCTTCATCTCTGGCTCCCGGGTGGGGGTGTGTGCCGGTTGGTTGACGAGAACCATCGTGGCGGCGACCGGTACGCCGGGAGCAGGGCCGAACCCCCTGTCCCGCCCGGGACCTTCGGCCCGGAGGCGGTGGCGCCGGTCAGCGGGCGGCGTCCACCGGGACCAGCGTGGGGAGCAGGTCGGACAGCGCGGTCGGGCGGCCGTACCGCCAGCCCTGGCCCTGCCGGCAGCCGATCGCGGTGACCGCCGCGTGCTGGGCGCCGGTCTCCACCCCCTCGGCCACCACGGCCAGGTCGAACGCGCCGGCCAGCCGGTTGACCATCTCGACCGTGGCGTACGCGCGGGCGTCGCCGGCGTCCAACCGGGACACGAAGGACCGGTCGATCTTCAACTCGGTGGCCGGGATGCGGTGCAGGTAGCTCAGCGAGGAGTAGCCGGTGCCGAAGTCGTCGATGGCGATGCGGACGCCGAGGTCACGCAACTGGGCCAGCCGGTCGAGCACGGCCTCGCTGCCCTCGATCAGCGCCGACTCGGTGAGTTCGAGCGTGAGCGCGCGGGGCGGCAGTCCGGCCGCGCCCATCGCGCCGGTGACCGTGGCGATCAGGTCGGGTCGGCACAGGTGGGCGGCGGCGATGTTGACGGCCACGGTCACCTCGGGCGCGTGCTCGCGCCAGGTGGCCGCCGCGCGGCACGCCTCGTGGATCACCCACCGGTCGATGCCCAGGATCAGGCCGGTCTCCTCCGCCAGCGGCAGGAACCTCGCCGGGGTGAGCACCCCGAGCCGGGGGTGCCGCCAGCGCACCAACGCCTCCGCGCTGCGGACGGTGCCGGTGGCCAGGTCCACGATGGGCTGGAACTCCATCAGCAGCTGACCCTCGTCGACGGCCCGTCGCAGATCGGCGATCAGCTCGGCCCGGCCGACCGCCGACTCGCGCAGCTCCGCCGTGCACGTCCGGTACGCGGACTTGCCGGAGGCCTTCGCCGCGTACATGGCGATGTCGGCGTCGCGGAGCAGATCGGTGTGCGAGGTGTGCTGCGGCCCGTACTCGGCGATGCCGATGCTGGCCGACGGATGGACGCCGAGGTCCTCCTCGCCGGGCAGCGGTTCGAGCGCGGCGAGCAGCCGCACGGCGAGCCGCTCCGGCGACACCGGGCGGTCCCCGGCGACCAGGACCGCGAACTCGTCCCCGCCGAGCCGGGCGATCATCCCGTCCGGCCCGACCGCGTCCCGCATGCGCTCGGCCGTGGTGCTCAGCAACCGGTCCCCGGCGGCGTGCCCGAACCGGTCGTTGACCTGCTTGAAGCCGTCCAGGTCCAGCAGCACCACGGCGACCGGCCCGCCGGCGCGCAGCGCGCGGCGCAGCCGCCGGATGAACGTCAGCCGGTTGGGCAGGCCGGTGAGCTGGTCGGAGTAGGCGAGCCGGCGCAGCCGGCCGACCAACCGCAGGTTCTCGTTGGCGGCCAGCCCCTGCCGCAGCGCGAGCACGCCGAGCAGCGCCATCATGCCGACGAAGACCAGGTGCGGGGTCTGCCCGGTGGGACGCCGGGACAGCATCACGGCGACGATGGCCCCGCCCACCGGCAGGTACGGCAGCGCGACCCGCCACCACGGCGGCAGCGGCGACTCGACGTCCTCCTCCCCGTCCCCGCAGGCCGGGGGCGGGTAGCGGGTGGCCAGGCCGACCAGCAGGTAGCTCAACGGCCAGCAGACGTCGACCGGGTGCCCGGGCGCGTAGCTGCCGTGCGCGACGAGCGAGACGTAGACGGTGTCCGCCCCGGCCCGGATGGCCAGGCCCGCGCCGATGACGGTGAGTGAGCGCCACATCGGGCGGCCCGGCCCGGCGACCGCCACCAGGATGGTCAGCTGCATCAGGTCGAACATCGGGTAGAGCAGCCCGAACGTGCGCAGCGGGTCGGCCAGGTCGGCGTCGGCCACGTCGCGGAACACCAGCAGCCAGCCGATCGGGATCAGCGCGAGCCCGACGATCACCCCGTCGAGCAGCGTGCGGGCCTGCCCGATCAGGCTGCGCGGGCCGGCCCGGGAGCAGAGCAGCGCGGCGGTGCCGGTGACGATGCCGGCGGTGAAGAGACCCCCGACCAGCGGCGTGTGCGGCAGGCCGATCCCGCCGAGCCGCTCGATCGTCCACACCGTACGGCCGAGCGCGGCAAGGATCATGGTGGCCGCGAGCAGGCTCCAGAACCGGCGCAGCGCGTGCGGGTGCCGGCGGGCCGCGCCGACGCAGAGCACCGCCGCCCAGCTCGACACCGCCATCGCGCCGAGGTCGCTGACCAGGGCCGCGCCGGGCAGGCCGGCGACCAGCCAGATCATCTCCCCGAGTACGACGACGACGGCCGCGACGAGTCCGACACGGCCGGCGAGCGGGTGACGGGCCGGCGCCGCGACGGCGAGGCTCACGTCGTGCTGGGGGACAACGATGCGCTCCGGCTCTCTTCCAGACGTGCACCCTCGGTGACGAGGACCGGACGGCGGACGACGAACGGCGCAAGCCTAGCCAGCGCCGGGGGCCGCCGCCAGAGTCGTTCGTTGTCGGTCACCGGACCGGTGAGCCGGGCGGGTCCGGCCCGGCGGGGACGCCGGGCCGGATCCGCGGTCGTCACTGGACGGTGACGTTGTCCACGTAGACGGCGGAGGTGCCGCCCGCCCCGCTGCCCGGCACGAACTGCACGCCGATCTCCCGGACGTCACCCAGGTTGGCCACGCCGGCAAGCGACAGCGACAGGTTCACCCCGGCCGAGGTCACGGCCACGCTGCCGCCGTCGAACCACTGCCAACCGGCGCCGGTCTTGACGTACAGCTTGGCCTGGCTGCCGGTGCCGAAGCTCCCCCACGGCGCGACCCGCGCGGTGGCGCGCAGCGTGGTCCGCCCGCTCAGGCTGGTGGTGGTGGTCTTCTTCAGGTACGCGGCCCCGGCTCCCAGGTTCACGTCGGACTTGAGCGCGCGGGTGCCCTGCGACGCCCACTCGGTGACCTGCCACGGCCCCCCGGTGACGTTGGCGCCGGTCCACCCCTCGGTGCCCGACTCGAACCCGTTGAGCAGGGTCCCGCCGGACGGGGGCGGGGTGGTGGTGCCACCGCCGCCCGGCTCGGTCACGGCGCCCAGGTCGACCTCGCCCCGGTTGGCGATCCAGGAGTTGTTGAACAGCGTGCTCGCGCCGGAGTTGCGGGCCGGGCCCCAGCCGTCGTTCCAGGCCAGGAAGTAGGACGTCTTCGGGTAGCTCTGCTGGAACGCGGTGATCCAGCGTCCGTAGTCGAACGAGCCCTGGCTGTCCGGACCGATCTCGGCGAACGCGAACGGCTTGCCCAGCCCGACCAGCTCGGCGTACGCGGACTGGATGCCGGAGACCTGCGGGTTGTCGTCGTACGCGTCCATGCCGACGACGTCGGTGTAGGAGGCGCCCGGGTAGTAGGCGGTGCGGTTGCCCCGGCTGAAGTCGGCGGAGTAGACCCAGAGCAGGTTGTCCAGCCCCTTGGTGCCGGTGAGGTAGGTGTACATCTGCTGCCAGACCTGCTTGAACGTGTTCGGGTCGCGGTTGCCCCACCAGAACCAGTCGCCGTTGACCTCGTGGAACGGCCGGAACAGCACCGGAACCCCGGCGTTCTCCAGGTCCTGCAGGCCGGCGGCCATCTTGTCCTGGAGCTGCCGCCAGCGGGCGCCGGCCGCGGTGGACGGGTTGAGCAGGTCGGCGAAGTTGCCCATCGGCGTGTTCAGGCCGCCGCCGTTGGCGTTGGCCGGGCTGGGCAGGTGCACGCTGATGGTGACCAGACCCCCGCTCGCCCACCAGGACTTCAGCGCGCCGTTGCAGGAGTGGTCGACGAGCGCGGTGATGTCGGAGTTGGTCGCCCAGCCGGAGCCGTAGTCGCAGCTGAGGATCGCCGGGTACTGCCCGGTGGCGGAGCGCAGCTCCTCGGTCTGGTTGAGCGAGAAGCCGCTGTTGCTGTAGCCGCCGAAGAAGCCGGAGGCGATCCGGTTGCTGCTCCGGTTGGGCAGGTGGGCGAGCCAGTTGAGCACGTCGCGGGTGGCGGTGGAGGCGTTGGCGTTGACCGGGGAGACGGTGTGCGCGTCGGCCGGGGTGACGACGGTGAGCGCGGTGACGGCGGCCAGGACGGTGGCGGCGGCGGTCGACGCGAGGCGGAACCTGCTGCTTCGCATGGGTCACCTCATTCGGTTCGTGGCGGGCGGTGGTGTGGCAGCCACCAGTGCACTACTGAACCGATTAAGTTTCAAGCATGTGAATGGATTGATACGGCTACTCCTCGTGATGCTCCGGCGGGCCGCCGTGCGTCCACGGCGTCTCCTCCGGCGCCGGGAACGCGCCGCCCGGCAGGAAACCGTCCGACAGGCTGGTCAGGCAGATCCGCTCCCCCACCTCGGGCACGCTGCCCGCCGGGGCGGACAACCCGCGGCCCATCCCACCGGACAGCTCCAGCACCACCTCCGTCTTGCCGTCCGCGCCCGGGTTCAGGAAGACGATCCTGGCCTTCTGCCCCGGGCGGGCCGGCGACCACAACGTCGCGCCCACCGGCATCGGCACCGGCTCGGTGGTCACCACCTGGATCCGGGGACGCAGCACCGGCCGCCGGCCGGAGTCGTCCACCCGCTTCGGGTCGGCGAGGGTCACCTCGCCGACGAACGCCTCCCCGACCAGCCGGTGCTCGGCCATCACCAGCGGGTCGTCGTACGCCCGCTGCACCGTCCACGCGGTCGCCGCCCGTTCCAGCCGCTGCAACCGCAGCGCCGCCGCCACCGCGCCGTCGCGGCGCGGCTGCGGGCCGCCACCGGCGTCGACGTGCTCGGCGTACGCGGTGAACGCGTCCCGGTCACCGGCCCACCGACCGGCCACCCGGGCACCGGGCGGCAGCGCCCGCAGCAGCCCCACGCCGCGCCACATCAGCTCCCAGGTGGGCGCGAGCTGGTCGCGCAGCAGCCCGGCCAGCTCGTCGTACGCGGCGGCGCGGGCGGCCGGGTCGTCCTCGGTCCGCGCGTACGCCTCGATCGCCGGGGCGAGCCGGTGGTTGTCGAAGTCCGGGTCGGTGGCCGGCCCCGCCGGCGGGCACCGTGCCGGGTCCTCGGCCGCCACCGCCGCCTCGGCGCCGGTCAGTCCGGGCGGCGGGTCGAGCCAGCCGAGCACGGCCGGCAGGTGCAGGTCCTCCACCGCGCTCTGCCCGGTCGCCCAGTGCAGCGTCAACGCGTCCGTCAGCGCCAGCAGCGCGGCCGACCCGGGCTGCTCGGCGCGTTCGGCGAAGAACGTCGCCCAGCGGCCGAGCAGCGGTACCGACGGGTGCACCGGGTGGTCCCCGTCGACCCGGCGGAACCGGGTGGACCGACCGAACAGGCGCAGGAACGTGACCCCGGCCGGGTTCGGCACCAGCAGTTGCGGCGCGTCGACGTAGCGGTGCCGGACGTCGCGCCCCCGGTCCACCGCCACCGCCTCGGTCACCGTGCGGAACGAGTCCAGGTAGGGCAGGACGACGCCGGCCAGCTCGGCGGCGAAGGCGAAGCGCTGGTCGCGGTTGCGCGGCTGTGGCACCACCAGCAGCCGGGGTTCGTCCGGCGCGGCGCCGACCAGCGCGGCCAGCGGGGCGTTGGCCTCACCGGCCAGCGCGAGCGGCACCAGCACCAACGGCCGGTCGGACAGGTGCAGGTGCCGGACCGTGGCCACCGGCTGGGCCCGCCCGGTGGCGACCGCCTGCGCCCGGGCGAGCGCGCGCAGCGTACTCACGCGGGGTTGCCGGTCAGGACCTCGGCGCGCAGGCGCGCGGCGGCGCGCAGCAGCGCGGCGGCCTCCGCCTGCTCCGGCTCGGGGGTGCGGGCGCCCTCGGCGAGCGCCAGCACGTCGGCCACCTCGACGACGCCGCCGAGCGCCTCACGGACCGGCCGGCCCAGCGCCCCGGTGTGGCCGCGCGCCTCGTGCCGGCAGAAGGCGGCCAGCTCGCAGGCGGCCAGGCAGTCCGGCGCGTAGCGGGCCGGCACCTGGTGCAACGCGGCCGCGAGGGTGGCCGGGTCGGCCGTCGGGTCGGCGGTGAAACCGGCCGGCACGGCGGCGAGCAGATCGTCGACCCGGGCCATCCGGGCCAGTTGGCGGCGCAGCACCAGCAGTTGCCGGCGCACGTCCAGCAGGCTGGCCACCGGCTGGTTGGTGAAGTCCCGCGGGCAGACCAGCACCACCTCGTGCGACACCAGCTCCGGGTCGCGGCCCTCGGCGGCGAGCAGCTCGCGCAGCGCCAGCACGTAGACGGCGGACTGGATCGCCGCGGCGGCGACCTTGGCCGGGTCGGCCTGCCCGTCGATCACCGGGAACGACTTGATCTCCACGACGTGGAACCGGCCGGCCAGGCGCGCGGCGACCAGGTCCGGTTCCAGGTGCACCCGCCGGCCGGCCACGTCCAGGCCGAGCAGCGGGTGGTCGAAGAGCGCGGGACCGTCGCCGCCGGCGGTCAACGCCGTCCGGGACCGCTCCGGCCGGTCGTCGTCGGCGCCGAGGTCCGTCCAGGTCGCGCCGTCCGGCACCGGTACGCCGAGCCGCTCCGCCACCAGGCGCAGCAGCTCCGCCCCGCCGTCGGCCTTGACCTGCGCCTCGAACGCGTTGCCCCGGGTGATCGCGAAGCGGGACTGCCCGAAGCGGGCCGGGAAGCCGAGCCGCTCGGCCAGCGCCGGCTTGTCCGCACCGGCGCCGTCCAGCACGGCGCGGCGGGTGCAGCCGGGGTTACCGGTCAACGCGGCGACGGTGCGGGCGTTGTGCCGCCGCGGCGGCCCCCCACCCCGAATCTCGCTCAGCCGATCTTCCACCCGATGAAGTGTAAGGAAGGGCCCCCTCTTAACGCCTCCGGTAGAGGCGGGGCCCCCTGTTAACAGCCCAGGCGTCAGCGGCCGGCGGAGCGGTTCCACGGTGACCGCGGAGACAGCGCCCCCGCCGCGGGTCGACTGCGACGACGACGCCGGCGACCGGGCGTGCACGGCGGGCGGGCGGCGGTGTGCACCGGTACGGCGGACGGAGTCACCGGCTGCCGCCCGATCAGCCAGCAGAGGAAACGGGTCACGGTCAGCCGACCGGGAGGCGCTCGGCGTCGGCGCGGGAGATCTCGTACTCGGCGCCGCAGAACGTGCACTGCTGCGCGTACCGGGTGCGTACCGGGATCAGGGGGATGAAGAAGAGGCTGAACTTGGTGGCCCGCCGGGTGATCACCTGGGCGGCCTGGTTCCCGCAGTGGCGGCAGACCTGGGTGACGACGCCGGACCGGTCGACCTTGGTCCGCAGCCCGAAGATGAAGAACATCGCCCGCCATTACCCACCCGGGGCACGTGTTAAGCGGGGCCCCCTCCTCTACCGGAGGCGTTAACAGGGGGCCCCTCCTTACACCTCAGAGCCAGATGGGCTGCCAGTTCGGGACCTCGTGGAAGCGCCGCAGCTCGGCCAGGCCGGCGACGGTGCCGGTCCACGCCGCGTACGGGGGGTTGCCCTGGTCGAAGCCGGACTGCACGAAGGTCAGCTTCGTCCGGCCGCCGGACTCGGCCAGCTCCCACGAGCTGACGCCGGTCGGTCCCCAGTCGACGGAGATCGCCTGCCCCGGCGTCACGTCGAGCACCTTGGCCGCGTAGCCGGCGTCGAAGCCGCCCATCGCGTAGCGACCACCCGCCCACGGCTCGATGCCGATCGGGTAGCCGAACCAGGCGCTCGCCTGCTCGGAGTCGGTCAGCGAGGTCCACACCTTATCCATCGGCGCGTCGATCAGCATCTCGCCGCGCAGGTCGGCCGAGGTGAAGTCGGTCCGCGGCAGCAGCGGCCTCCCCTCCAGGTGGGCGTTGAGGTTGGCGATCGCCAGCGCCCAGAACGTCTGGAGCACGCCCCGGATGCTGCTGCCGTTCATCGCCTCCTCGAAGGAGAAGTGGCTCTGCCGCAGCGTCAGGACGGTGGCGTCGCCGTCGGGCTCCAGCTCGAACTCGGTGGTGGTCTCCACCCCGTCGAGCGTCCACGCGAAGCGCAGCGTCTTCTCGTCGGCGTGCAGCAGCCGCTGGTGCGGCACGTCGCCCTCGGGCGTGTAACGGCCCCAGAACTCGTACCGCCCGGGCAGGTCCACCTCGGCGTGTTCGGCCAGCCAGACGCGCAGCTCGGCGGGATCGGTCAGCGCCCGGCGGACGGTCGCCACCGGCGCGGCGAGACGGGCGCGGACGGTCATCGGGTCACTCATGCTGGTTGCCCTTCGGGTAGCAGGCCACGGCGAGCTTGAAGGCGTCTCCCTCGGCGCCGCCGTAGCGGGTGAACAGGTCCTGCAGCGTCGACTGCAGGTCGTGCAGGAACTCCTGCCGCCGCTCGGCGGGCACCCGGATCTCGCCGGAGACGCCGATCGACGGAAGCTCGGGGGCGGCGCGGTCCAGCCCGGCGATGTCGGCCTGGACCTCCTCCATGAGGTCGAGCAGGTAGCCGAGGCTCAGCTCGTCCTGCGCCCGGCGGGCGCCGCCGATGCGGCCGACCAGCCGCGGGGAGAGCCAGTAGGACCGGGCGGCGGCGCGGTAGATGCCCTCGTTGATGCCGCGCACCCGCCGCTCGGCCACCTGCTCGGCCAGCCCGGCCGCGACCAGTTGCTTGACGTGGTAGTAGACGCGCTGCGGCGTCTGCTCGAGCCGGGCGGCGACCTCGGTGCAGGTGCGGGGCTCGGCCAGTTGCCGCAGCACCTCGATGCGCTGCGGCTTGAGCAGGGCTTCGGCCTGCTCGCGCTGTTCCAGATACAGGACGTCTCTCATGGCAAAAACAAGTTTGTACGTAAAAAACTTGCTTGTCAATAGGGACGACGAGAGGCCGCACGATCCGTGCGGCCTCTCGTCGGTACGGGTGTCAGGGCGTCCAGTCGGGGCGCAGCGGATAGCCGTCGACCCCCTGCGGGCCGTTGTGCGTGGCGAGCACCTGGTGCAACTGGATGCCGTTGCGCTCGAACGCCATCCGGGAGCCGGCCATGTAGAGGCCCCAGACCCGGGCGGTGCCCGGACCCACCTCGCCGACGCAGAAGTCCCAGTGCTCGACCAGGTTGCGGCACCAGCCGGCCAACGTCAGCGCGTAGTGCTGGCGCAGGTTCTCCTCGTGGTGCACCTCGAACCCGGCGTCGTGGATCTCGCTGATCAGCCGGCCCGGACCGGCCAGCTCACCGTCGGGGAAGACGTACCGGTCGATGAACGCGCCGGAGCGGTGCGGGGCGCGGTTGTCGGCGCGGGTGATGCAGTGGTTGAGCAGCCGGCCGCCGGGCTTGAGCCGGGACCGCAGCGCGCCGAAGTAGGCCGGGTAGTTGCGCACCCCGATGTGCTCGGTCAGCCCGATCGAGGAGATCGCGTCGAACTGCTCGCGCGGCGCGTCCCGGTAGTCGAGGTGCCGCACCTCGGCCAGGTCACCCAGCCCCTCCCGCTCGATCGCGGCCTGCGCCCACTGCGCCTGCGCCCGGGACAGCGTCACACCGAGCGCCTTCACGCCGTACTCCCGGGCCGCGTGCCGGACCATGCCGCCCCAGCCGCAGCCGACGTCCAGCAGCCGCATCCCCGGCTTGAGCGCGAGCTTGCCGGCGACCAGGTCGTACTTGGCCCGCTGCGCCTCTTCCAGCGTGTCGCCCGGGCTGCGGAAGACCGCGCAGGTGTACGTCATGGACTCCCCGAGCACCTTCTCGTAGAAGGCGTTCGACACGTCGTAGTGGTGGGAGATCGCGTTGCTGTCCCGCGTCCGCGAGTGGCGCAGCCCGTTCACCACCCGCTTCCAGCGCGGCGCCGCCTCCTGCGGCGGGGGCGGCGGCGGCATCAACCGCTCCCAACCCAGCCCCTTGACCAGGGCCAGCGCCTCGCCCACCGGCGGCATCCGCAGCGGCATCTCGTCCTTGAGCACGCGCAACGCCTCGTACGGGTCGCCGGGGTGCACCCCCTCCAACCCCAGGTCGCCGCTGACGTAGGCCCGCGCCATGCCCAGGTCGCCGGGCGCGGTGAGCAGGTAGGACAGGCCCCGCTCGGTGCGGATCGCCAGGGTGATCCCGGCGTCGGCCGGGCCCACCGCGCTGCCGTCGTATCCGGTGACGCGCACCGGCAGGTCGCGGGTGGTGACCGCGCGGATCACGTCCGCCACGGTCGGTCCGGTGCGCCGGCCGCCCGCCGGCGGACCGGCCGGGGCGCTCGCCGCCCCCGGTGTTCGGTCGGTCAGACTCATGCTCGGGATACCGCCTTCTCGTACAGTCCGGTGAGTCGGTGGTCCGGGTCGTAGCGGTCCTTCACGGCGCGCCAGGTGTCCCCGCCGTAGAGCCGGTCGAACGCCGCCCGGTCGTAGTACGCGTCGGAGTAGAGCGACTTGTGGCCGCCCACCTCCGACACCATGCGCTCGATCTGGCGGTTGACGTCGCCGTCGGCGGCTCCCGCCGCGATCGGCACGCTCCCCCAGAAGCCGATGTTCACATAGGTTTCGCCCGGTCGGAGCGGATACAGCGGCCACGCCCGGGCCGATCCCCGGCCGGCCGGCTCACGCAGCCGCAACGGGCAGAGCCAGACCGGCGTCATGCCGACGTCGGCCGCGAACCAGCGCAGGAACTCGGCCGTGCGGTCCAGCGGGATCTCCACGTCCTGCACCACCCGCTCGCGCGCCGGCCGACCCCGCCACCTGTCGATCCGGGCCGCCACCTGGTGCCGGTGCTCCAGCCGGACGATGCGGTGGTAGACGTCGCTGCGCCGGTAGCGCTGCGGCCAGAGCCGCCGCACCACCGGGTGCTGCACCCCGAACGCCGCCGAGCACCAGAACCAGTCGGTGTCCCACCGCCAGAGATAGTCGTACGCGCCGAGCACGTCGCGGGTGCGGCGGCGCAGCGAGCGGTAGTAGATCTCCTGGCCGGTGTAGTCGGACGGCGACCCCTCGGCCTCGTCGGTGAACGTGCCGAGCACGAGGTAGGACTCGCCGGGGCTGAACATCACCCCGTCCATGGCGTCGACCGGGTCGCCGGCCCAGGCACCCTTGGCGACCACCTCGGCCACCGCGTCGACCAGCTCCTCCAGCCGGTTGAACCGGATGTTGCGCAGGGCCACGTGCCGGCGGACCGGTTGCAGCTCGATGCGCAGCCGGGTGGCGTAGCCGAGGCTGCCCAGCGAGTTGGGGAAGGCGCGGAACAGGTCGGCGTGCTCGCCCTGGGGCCGGGCGGTGACGATCTCCCCGGCGCCGGTGAGCAGGTCCATCTCGGTCACCGACTCGTGCGGCAGGCCGTTGCGGAAGGAGGTGGACTCGATGCCCAGGCCGGTCACCGCGCCGCCCAGCGTGATCGTGCGCAACTGCGGCACGACCAGCGGCATCAGACCGTGCGGCAGCGTCGCGTCGACCAGATCCTCGTAGGTGCACATGCCCTGCACGTCGGCGGTGCGGGCCGCCGGGTCGACGCCGAGCACGCCGGTCAGTCCACTCACGTCCAGGCCCGGCGTACGCGGCGCGGATCGGGGGCGGAACAGGTTCGAGGTCTGCTTGGCCAGCCGTACGGGTTCCCCGGCGGGCACCGCGGCGTAGGAGCGCCGCAGCGTGTCCACCGCCCGTTCATGATCACGGACAGCGTGCATGAGATCACCTTACGCCCGGGTACGACAATTCGTGGGATGTCCACGGTGGCCTTCCGCCGACTCGCCGGCGACTCGCGGGTTACCGTGACCGCCATGGCGAATCCCGCGCTCACCGCCCTCGACGCCGCCGGCCTGCCGTACCGGGTGATCCGGCACGGGCCGGTGGCGAGCCTCGCCGAGGCGGCCGCGGCGCGCGGCGTCGAGGTGCCCGACGTGGTCAAGACGATCGTGGTGCGCCGGAGCGAGGGCGACCACCTGTTCGTGCTGACCCCCGGCGGCCGGGTCGTCTCCTGGCCGAAGCTGCGCGCCCTGCTCGGGGTGAGCCGGCTGTCGCTGCCCGACGCCGAGGCGGCGAAGGAAGCGACCGGCTACGCGCGCGGCACCATCACACCGTTCGGCTCCACCACCGCCTGGCCGGTCGTCGCCGACGAGCGGCTGCGCGGCCGGGAGATCACGCTCGGCGCGGGCGAGCACGGTACGGCCGTGGCGCTGGACGCCGACGCCGCGCTGTCCGCGCTCGACGCGACCGTCGCCGACGTCACCGATCCGGAACCGACCCGCTGAGTGGTGGCCGGCGGGCGGCCACCGGCATAGCGTGGAGGACATGCCGAAAGCCGTCTGGAACGACCTCGTCGTCGCGGAGAGCGACGACACCGTGCTGGTCGAGGGCAACCACTACTTCCCCCGCGCGGCCCTGCGCGACGACCTGATCCGCGAGTCGGACACCCACACGGTCTGCCCGTGGAAGGGCACCGCCTCCTACTACACGCTGGAACACGGCGGCGCCACCAGCGGCGACGCGGTCTGGTACTACCCGGACCCGAAGCCGGACGCCGAGATGGTGCGCGACCGGGTGGCGTTCTGGAAGGACGTCCGGGTCGTCGACTGAGTCACCGGGGCCGCCGGGGCGACTGGCCCCCGGCGGCCCCGGTGGGTCAGGATGCCCCCATGGCCGACCCGCACACCGACCCGTCCGGCACCGTCTACGGCGCCCGCCGCGCCCGCGGGGTCCGGCTGCCGCAGGACCCGTTGATGCGGATCGCGCTGGGCGTCGCCGCGGTCGGCGTACTCCTGGGGGTCTTCTTCGCCACCGGCGTGCTCGGCGGCGGCGACGGCCGACCGGTGGTGCCCGCGGCGGCCGTGCCGACCCCGGCGGCGGCCGAGCCGACGTCGGCCGCGCCCACGACGGCGGTCGCGCCCACCCCGACGTCCGCGTCGCCGAGCGCCGCGCCGACCACCCCGGCCGCGCCGGTGGCCACCCCGAAGGTGATCCGGGGCGTGCCGTCCGGGCGCTGCCTGGGCGTGATCGGCGACGACCCGGAGGGCGCGCAGGCCGCGCTGGCCGACTGCACCGGCGGCCCGGAGCAGCAGTGGGTGGTGACCCCGGTCGCCGCCGACACCTACCTGCTGGTCAACGCGGCCAGCGGCAAGTGCCTCGACGTCAACGAGGCCAGCACCGACGACGGCGCCGACATCCAGCAGTGGTCCTGCAACGGGCAGGCCAACCAGCAGTGGCGGTTCAACCCGACCGGCGCCGGGCCGGTGCTGCTGGTCGCCGTGCACAGCGGCAAGTGCGCCCAGGTCGACGACGCGGGCACCGAGCCCGGCCGGGAGCTGGAGCAGGCGCCGTGCGGCGGCGCCCCCGAGCAGCAGTGGGCGGTCGGCTGACCGGTCAGCCCCGATAGCTCCAGGCCCGCCGGCCGGCCGGCACGGGCACGGCGAACGTGGGCTCCTCGGTGGCGCGCCGGCGCAGCAGCACTGACAGCCCGGCCGCGCCGATCGACAACGCGCCGGCCACGTACCAGGCGAGCGCGTAGTCGCCGAGCCGGTCCCGGACCAGGCCGGCGCCGGTGGCGGCGAGCGCGGCGCCCACCTGGTGGGCGGCGAACACCCAGCCGAAGACCACCGCCCCGGACGCGCCGAAATACTCCCGGCAGAGCGCGACCGTCGGCGGCACGGTGGCCACCCAGTCCAGCCCGTAGAAGACGATGAACACCAGCATGCTCGGCTCGGCCCGGCCGGCGAAGAGGCTCGGCAGCACCAGCAGCGACGCGCCGCGCAGCGCGTAGTAGGCGCCCAGCAGCAGCCGGCTGTCGACCCGGTCGGTGAGCCAGCCCGAGGCGACCGTACCGACGATGTCGAAGAGCCCGACCAGGGCGAGCAGGCCGGCGGCGGTGGTCTCCGCCATCCCGTGGTCGTGCGCGGCGGGCACGAAGTGCGTACCGACCAGCCCGTTCGTGGTCGCGCCGCAGATCGCGAAGCCGCCGGCGAGCAGCCAGAACGGCCGGGTCCGGGCGGCGGCGGCGAGCGCGCCGACCGCGCGGGCCGCCGCGCCCCCCTCCGGCCGGGCCGGCGGCACGACCTCGGTGGCGCCGTAGGCGGGCCGGCCCAGGTCCGCCGGGTGCTCGCGCAGCAGCCAGACCACCAGGGGTACGACGGCGAGCGCGGCCCCGGCGACGACGAGTGCCGCCGTCCGCCAGCCGTGGTCGCGCACCAGCACCGCGACCAGCGGCAGGAACACCAGCTGCCCGGCTGCCCCGCCGGCGGTGAGCACACCGGTGACCAGGCCCCGGCGGCGGACGAACCAGCGTCCGGTGACCGTCGCCACGAAGGCCAGCGCCATCGAGCCGGTGCCCAGCCCGACGAGCACGCCCCAGCAGAGGATGAGCTGCCAGCTCTCGGTCATCACCACGGTCAGGCCGCTGCCGGCCGCCACCAGCACCAACGCGCCGGCCACCACCCGGCGGATGCCGAAGCGGTCCATCAACGCGGCGGCGAACGGGGCGGTGACGCCGTAGAGCAGCAGGTTGACCGAGACGGCGGCCGAGATGGTGGCCAGCGGCCAACCGAACTCGGCGTGCAGCGGGTGCAGCAGCACCCCGGGGGTGGCGCGGAAGCCGGCCGCGCCCACCAGGGCGACGAAGGCGACCGCGGCGACGAGCCAGGCCGGATGAAGTCGGGATCGGATCACGCACCGAGTCTCGGCCGCCTCGACGCCCGGCGACGAGTGGCCGGAAAGCCATCGTGCGCAATAATCGGGCCATGTCCGTACCGCACCGCATCGCCGTCCTCGCCCTCGACGGCGTGGTCGCCCTCGACCTCGGCACCCCGGCCCAGGTCTTCGGCACCGCCCGGGACGAGCACCAGACCCCGCTGTACGCGGTCGCCACCTGCACGCCCGGCGGCCGGCCGGTCCGCAGCACCGCCGGCTTCCAGGTGCTCCCCGACCACGGCCTGGAACTCCTCGAGACCGCCGACACCGTGATCGTCCCCGGCATCCACGCCGGTCCGCCGCTGCACGACGGCACGGTGGCCGCCGAGGTCGCCGACGCGCTGCGCGCCGCCCACGCCCGGGGCGCCCGGGTGATGTCCATCTGCACCGGCGCGTTCGTGCTCGCCGCCGCCGGGCTGCTCGCCGGCCGCCCCGCCACCACCCACTGGGCTTACGCCTCCCGCTTCCGCGCCCTGCACCCGGCCGTACGGCTCGACCCCGACGTGCTCTTCGTCGACGACGGGCCGGTGCTCACCTCCGCCGGGGTGGCCGCCGGCGTCGACCTCTGCCTGCACGTGATCCGCACCGACCACGGCAGCGCGGTGGCCAACCGGGCGGCCCGGCGCTGCGTGGTTCCGCCGTGGCGGGACGGCGGCCAGGCGCAGTACATCGAGCGACCGGTGCCGAAGGCCGCCGCGACCGGCACGGCCGCCACCCGGGAGTGGGCCCGGCAGCGGCTGCACGAGCCGGTCGCGCTGCGCGAGATGGCCGCGCACGCCCGGATGAGCGTCCGCACGTTCACCCGGCACTTCCGCTCGGAGACCGGGCTGAGCCCGGCGCAGTGGCTGCTCCAGCAGCGCACCGAACACGCGCGGGTGCTGCTGGAGAGCACCGACCTGAGCGTCGACCGGATCGCCCGCGACGCGGGTTTCGGCACCACCGCCGCCCTGCGCCAGCACTTCCACGCCCGGCTGGGCGTACCACCCACCGCCTACCGCCGCACCTTCCGCGCCCCCCACCCGCCCGAGCCCGCGCCTTTCGCCGATCTTGGAGTTGTGGCGCCTCAGAGGCCAGGCATGTCGGCTTTGTCAACCACCACCACTCCTTGATCGGCGTCGGTGGTCAGGCGGGATGGGGTTGTCGGCGGAGGGCGCGGAGTTGAGTCAGGTGCAGCGGCAGGTGGACCCGGATGTGCAGGTCGAGGGCGCGGCCCCAGGGAAGCGAGTCGTCGACGTCGAGGTCGAAGCCCTCGCGCAGCACGGTCTCCACGGGTGTCTCGGCGGCCGGGCCGAGGCGCTCGGCCAGCGCGCAGAGCTTCTGGCTGGTGGCCCGTAGCAGCGTGGCGAGCCCGTCCAGCCCGCCGCACTCGGAGACCAGCGCGTCGAGTTGCGGCCGGTGGATGGTGTCCAGGTCGTAGTACGCGAACGGTGAGCCGGCCAGGACCGCCTCGGTCGCCTCGCTCATCAGCTCGTCGTTGGCGGCGAGGTGCGCGACGATCTGCTCGGCGCTCAACTGGCCCTCCGGCGGCGGCCCGAACCCGCCCGCGTCCACCTCCGCGAGCACCTGGTCGTACGCCCGCCGCAACTCCGCGGCGTCCACCTCGTCCATGACCGCATCCAACCCCCGCCGCCACCGCCCACACCCCGGCTACCCGGCCCGGTTCACCCGGACGGGGGTACGCGCGAAAGCCGGCACCCCGTGTTCGGGGTGCCGGCCTTCGGTCTTACTTGGTCCAGTGCTCGGCCACGATGTCGGTGGCCTGCTTCTCCCACTGCGCGTACGCGTCCGGGTACGCGGAAACCTGGACGGTCTGCGCAGCCTCGGTCAGCGGCATCTTCTCCCAGCCGTCGACCTGCTTCAGGCCCTTGAGGAACGCCAGGGTCGAGTACTCGGGGTCGGTGATCTGCTCCGGCGTGCCCCAACCCGAGGACGGGCGCTGCTGGAACAGACCCAGCGAGTCGTGGTCATTCTTGTCGCCGAGGTGCCCGAGGTTCTCCAGCTTCGACTCCTGCAGGCTCGTGGCGATCGAGATGACCGCGGCCCGCTCCGGCAGACCGGCCTTCTTCGTCGCGGCGATGATCGCCTTCGCGTTGGCCAGCTGCTCGTCGTTCAGCTTGATGGTCGACTGCTCACCCTGCACGGACGCGACCGCGACGGGCTTACCAGCGGCGTGGGCGGGGGTGTCGGCGTGGGCGGCGACCGGACCGGCGAACACACCACCGGTGAAGGCCAGACCAGCAATACCGAGAACGCTCTTACGCAGGATCGTGTTCATGAGGGGGCTCCATTCGGGGGTCAACACACCGGGGGTGTGGGCACCGTCAGGCGCTCAAAAAGTCTTGGGGGGATCCGGCAGGCTCGTGAGGGCTGAGGGCCGGCTCACGGGGGCCGGGGTGTCCGGCTGGCTCGCGGGGCGGGGGCCTCGTCGCGGCGCCGGATGTGTAACGACCGGCTACCCACCGTCATTCCCAGGGGGGCGGGGCGGTGCGCTCCACCTGCTCGGCCGTGCACCGGGTTACAACGCCGCCGACCCACCGCCGATTCCGCGCCCAGGGTGCCGCCCACCACCACCGAACCGGACACCCCACCCCATACAGGCCGCGCGGGTGGAAACCACGGGCGCACCCTGAGCCCCACCGTCAACCGTCCCTGTTCCACCCACCCGTAGGCCGACACGTTGCCTCACCCGAGCCGCGCAACATGCGGAAAACGACGCGCCAGGAAGCCCGACCACTGTCAGTAGCCAGTCGGCAGGCAGATCAGTAGCAAGACCGATATACCGCTGAGTCATATTCATGACGCAGCGGTATATCGCGCAGAAGTGATGTGCCGCTGCGCCGCCGGGTCGCCGGGTCGCCCGGCCATCGATCAAGGAGTCGACACGCCCCCGGAGGCAAGCCGCAACTCCTTGATCAACCAGTCGAGCGGGGGCAAGGGACGAGGGCGGGAGGGGCGCATGGACTGCCGCGACAGACGCCGTGCGGGGCGGCGACCACCCTCATCCGGGGACGGGGAGCGGCCGCGTCGACGCCGAGGGCGCGGGGTCGCGGCGGGAGCGGGTCAGCGGCGGCCGTGACGGGCGCGCAGATAGTCGGAGACCACGTACTCGCCGAGATCGTCGAGGTCGGGCGTGAACATCCGGCCCCTCGACCGCCGCGCCACCGCGTCCACGAACCGGCGCAGCCCGGGGTCGTCCCCGAGCATGAACAGGTTGAGCGCGACGCCGTACCGGGTCAGCTTGTCCACCTCGCGGATCGTCGCCGTGATGGTCTCCGGCAGCGGCGGCCAGTGGAAGTACGCCTCGCCGTCCTCCGGGTCCAGGTGGGCGGTGGGTTCGCCGTCGGTGACCACGAGCACCACCGGCTCGGCGCCCGGGTGGCGGCGCAGGTGCCGGCCGGCCAGCCGCAGCGCGTGCTGCAGGTTGGTGCCCTGCTGCATGTCCGGCTCCACCGCGGCCAACTCCTGCTGGGTCAGCGGCATCGCCTCCCGCCCGAAGCCCACGATCTGCAACGCGTCCTGCGGGAACCGGGTCGCCATCAGGTGGGACAGGGCCAGCGCCGTCTGCTTCATCGGCCCCCAGCGCCCCTGGGAGATCATCGAGTACGACAGGTCGACGCAGAGCACCACCGCGGCGGACGCCCGGCGCTCGGTCTCCATCACCTCGAAGTCCTCGACCGCGAGCCGCACCGGCACCCCGGTGCCGGATCGGCGGACCGCGCGGGTGAGCGTGCGCACCACGTCCAGCGGCTGCTCGTCGCCGTACTCCCAGGGGCGGGAGCCGCCGCTCACCTCGCCGGCGGCACCGGCCGAGCGCAGGTCGTGCTGGCCGCGCGGGCCGGCCGTCAGGTCGGCGAAGACGCGGCGCAGCGCGGTGCCGGCCAGCCGGCGCAACGCCTTCGGGCTGAGCGTCAGCCCCTCCGCGTCCCGGGTGACCCAGCCCTGGCGGCGCAGTTCCCGCTCCAGCTCGCGCAGCCGGCGTACGTCGTCGGCGGCCTCCCGGCCGAGCGTCCGGGCGACCGCCTCGACGTCGACGTCGTCCAGGGTGGCGCCCGCCTGGTCCTGGTCGAGGGAGTCCAGCAGCTCGTCGAGTTCGGCGATCTCGTCGAGCGCGCCGGCGGCCTCGCCGTACCCGAGGGGCTGGTCGCCCCGGACCCGCTCGCCGCGCCGCCAGTTCAGGTCGGGGCGCAACGACCGCAGGTGCTCGTCGAGCTGGGACAACTCACCGGCGAGCCGGTCGCCGAGGGACTGGCGCATCAGCCCGGCCAACTCCTCGCGCTGCCGGTCCGACAGCGACCGCATCAGCCGCTCCCCCGCCGCCGCCCGGCGGGCCAGCACGTCGACCAGCTCGTCGACGTCGCGCGGGCGCTCCGGGAAGAACTCCCCGTGCCGGCGCATGAACTCGGCGAACGCGTCGGTGGTGTCCTCCGAGCGGGCGTGCCGGGCGAGCAGGTCGTTGAGGTCGCGCATCATCTCGGCGAGCTGCCGCTGGGCGGCCGGGTCGGCGGCGGCCCGCGCCGCGTCGCGCAGGCCGGCGAAGCGCTGTTCCAGCACCTCGCCGCGCAGCCCGTCGAGGATCCGCTGGTAGGTCTGCCGCGCCTCGGCGCTGGCCCACTCGTACCCCTCCAGCTCGGCCACCGCGCGGGCGGTGGAGCCGGGCAGGTTGTCCAGGACCGCCTCGGCGAACCGCGCGTCGTCGCCGTCACGACCGCGCAGCTCGTCGCGCTCCGCGGCGATCGCCTGGTCGAGCAGGGCCCGGGCCCGGGTCACCGCGCCGTCCAGGTCGCCCCGACGCAACGCCTCCCGGCGCAGCCGGCGGGCCCGGGCGGCCAGGTCGTCCAGGCCGCCGCGCCCCTGCGGGCCGCGCCGCAGCAGCTCGCGCAGCGACTCCCGCAGGCTGCCGCCGGCCAGGACCTCCGCGCCGACCGCGTCCACCGCGGCGCGCACGTCGTACGGCGGGGCGAGCGGGTCGGGCCCGCCACGCCACTGGCCGTACCGGAACCGGTTGCCGGCCACGGTCAGCCCCGGCCGCCGTAGACGGTGCGCCCGGACTCGGTGACGTCCTTGCCCAGCCGGCGGGTCAGGTGCAGCCCTTCGAGGACGAACTCGATCCCCGCGGCGGCCTCCTCCGGGCTGGGCGCGTCACCGAGGCCGAGCCGGTCCAGCACCTTGGCCAGGCCGGGCACGGTGCCGACCTGGCGCAGCAGCTCGGCCGAGGAGACCAGCTCCCCGGTCTCGACCACCTCGCCCTCGGCCACCAGCGCGGTGAAGCCGGACAGGTCCAGCCCGGCCAGCCGGGCCCGGAACGTCTCGGCGGTGGCGGTGCGCAGCAGGTGCCCGAGCACCTCGGTCTCGCGTCCCTCCTCGCCGCTCTCGAACTCGACCTTCCCGCGCAGCGTGGACGTCACCGACACCGCGTCGCCGACCCGCGCGACGGGCGCCTCGGCCCGGTCGGCGGGGGCGCCGGCGAGCAGGCCGGAGCGGCGCAACGCGGAGGCGGCGACGGTCTCCGCGGCGGCGATGGCGAACCGGGCGGAGACGCCGGAGCGCGGGTCCACCGACGGCGACTCCCGCACGGCGCGGGCGAACCGGGCCAGCACCTCCAGCACGTGCTCCGGCACGGCGGCGACCAGGTCGGCCTCCTGCCGGATCAGCGCCAGCTCCAGCTCCAGGTCGAGCGGGTAGTGGGTGCGGATCTCGGCGCCGAAGCGGTCCTTGAGCGGGGTGATGATCCGGCCCCGGTTGGTGTAGTCCTCCGGGTTGGCGCTGGCCACCAGCAGCAGGTCCAACGGCAGTCGCAGCTGGTAGCCGCGGACCTGGATGTCCCGTTCCTCCAGCACGTTGAGCAGCGCCACCTGGATCCGCTCGGCCAGGTCGGGCAGCTCGTTGACGGCGAAGACACCCCGGTTGGTGCGCGGCACCAGCCCGAAGTGGATGGTCTCCGGGTCGCCGAGGGTACGCCCCTGGGCGAGCCGGACCGGGTCGACGTCGCCGATCAGGTCGCCGACGCTGGTGTCCGGCGTGGCGAGCTTCTCGCCGTAGCGCATCGAGCGGTGCAGCCAGCCGATCGGCAGGTCGTCGCCGGCGGAGTCGACGAGCGCGCGGGACGCCGGGGTGAGCGGGTGCATCGGGTGCTCGTTGAGCACCGAGCCGGGGATCACCGGGGTCCACTCGTCGAGCAGCGCGCCGAGCGCGCGGATCAGTCGGGTCTTGCCCTGCCCGCGTTCGCCGAGCAGCACCATGTCGTGGCCGGCGAGCAGCGCGCGCTCGACCTCGGGCAGCACCGTGTCCTGGTAACCCACGATGCCGGGGAAGCGGTCCTCGCCGGTACGCATCCGGGTGAGGAGGTTGTCGCGGATCTCCTGCTTGACCGTGCGGTACTGGTGGCCGGTCGCGCGCAACGCGCCGAGCGTGCCGGGCAGCTCGGCGGGCGGGACCGGGGAAACCTGGTTGGGAGCGGTCACCCGACCCACGCTAGCTCACAATTCCCGCACCGCCCGGTGGTCGGTCCCGCCCCGTGACCGGGACCGACCACCGGGGGCGTTCAGGCCCGCCGACGCAGCTGGTACGCGTACGCGGCGGCGGCCAGGGCGACCGCCCAGACCGGCCAGAGCGCCATCGGCAGGGCGGCGGAGTTGCCCTCGCGGATCAGGTCGGCGAACTCCGGCGCGGCGAGCAGGTCGAGGCTGGCCGCCAGCACGGCGAGGGCGACCAGCCCGGCCGGAACGACGGCGAGGAGCACCGGCACCGGACGGCCGGCCAGTCCGGGCAGCCAACGCGGGAACCGCTCGCCCCAGCGGGCCACCAGTCCCAGCGTGAGCACCGCGCCGACCACGGCGAACGCGCCCAGCCCGGCACCCGCCCAGACCGCGCCGTCGGCGCGCATCTCGGCGAGGGTCTCCCGGGTCATGCCGAGCGGGATGTCGAACAGCCAGGCGAACCGGGTGAGCGCGTAGAGCACCGGGACCACGGCGGCGGTCCACGCCGCCCACCGTCCCCAGCGGGCGGCCGAGGCGGGCGTGGTCCACGCCGGCGCCGGCCCGTCGGCGACCCGCCGCCGCCAGCGCACCAGCGCGCCGGCCAGCAGCATCCCGCCGGCCAGAGCGGCGAAGCGGGCGAACAGCGGCCAGGTGAAGAGCTCGGCGTAGTCCACCGGCGGCCAGCCGAACGGCGCGCCGATGATCAGCATCGGCGCGTAGCCGAGCAGGGCCAGCACCCGCATCCCGGGCACCACCACCGCCAGCGCGAGCGCGACGGTCGCCGCGTACCCGGTGATCAGGGCGCGCAGCGGCCGGGACGGGCGGATGCTCGTGCCGGTCATGGCCAGGGCGGCGACCGCGCCGGTCAGCAGCACCGCCGCGAACAGCGGCGGGCCGACGGAGACCGGCACCAGTCGGAGCAGGCCGGCGGCGTCGCCGCCGTGCGGGTCGTTCGCGCCGAAGGGGTAGCCGGCGCCGGTCAGCGTGGACACCAGGGCGAGCACTCCCCAGCCGCCGAGCCAGGCGGCGGCGAGCGGAGCGACCGGGTCGAGTCGATCACGAAGTGGCGGGTTCATGCGTCTCAGCCTCGGCCGGACGGCCGCCGGAACCCTCCCGCGCCGGGGTGGACCCGCTCCCCCGTGGGAGGGACCGGGTCAGCCGGCCGGGACGACGAAACCGGACTCGTAGGCGGCGACGACCGCCTGCGTCCGGTCCCGCACCCCGAGCTTGGCCAGCACGTTCCCGACGTGTGTCTTCACCGTCTCGACGCCGACCACCAGGTGGGCGGCGATCTCCGGATTGGACAGCCCGGCCGCCATCAGCCGCAGCACCTCGGCCTCCCGGTCGGTCAGCCGCGCGGCGTGCAGCCGGTCCCCGCCGCGCCGCCCGTACGCGCCGACGAGCTGCCGGATCGCGGCCGGGAAGAGCAGCGACTCGCCGGCCGCCACCACCCGGATCGCCTCCACCACCTCGGCCGGCCGGGCCCGTTTGAGCAGGAAGCCGCTCGCCCCGGCGCGCAGCGCCTCGTAGACGTACTCGTCGTTGGCGAACGTGGTGACCACCAGCACCCGGGGCGGGTCGGCGGAGGCGGCGAGCAGCCGGCGGGTGGCCTGGATGCCGTCGATGGCCGGCATCCGCACGTCCATCAGCACCACGGCCGGGCGCAGCTTCGCCACCAGCGGCGGCACCTCGGCCCCGTCCGCCGCCTCGCCGACGACGCGCAGGTCCGCCTGCGCGTCCACGATGGCCCGCAGGCCGACCCGGATCAGCTCGTCGTCGTCGACGATCAACACGTCGATGGTCACCCGGGCTCCTCCCTGGGCGCGGGCAGGGTGGCCCGGACCCGCCAGCGGTCGCCGCGCGGGCCGGCGTCGAGGTGCCCGCCGAGCAGCAGCACCCGCTCCCGCATGCCGTCCAGCCCGCGCCCGCCGCCGGTCGGCCCGGTGGTGCCACGCACGGCGTTGACCAGCTCGATCTCCAACCCCTGTGGGGGTACGGCGACCCGCAGCGTCACCGGTCCCCGGCCGTGCCGGGCGGCGTTGGTCAGCCCCTCCTGGACGATCCGGTAGCCCTCGCGGGACACCACGGCGGGCAGCGCGTCCAGCGCCCCGTCGACCCGGGACTCGACGACCAGCCCGGCGGCCCGGGCGGCGGTGACCAGCCGGTCCAGCCCGACCAGCGTGGGTTGCGGGGCGTTCGGCGCGGGCGTCGGCCCGGCGTCGGTCTCGCGGAGCAGCCCGAGCACGTGGTCGAGGTCGTCCATGGCCCGGCGGCTGGTCTCCTCGATGGCCCGCAGCGCCCGCCGGCTGAACTCGGGGTCGGTGTCGAGCAGTTCCCGGGCGGCGCCGGCCTGGAGCGTCGCCACGGTCAGCGCGTGCCCGACCGAGTCGTGCAGTTCCCGGGCCAGCCGGTTGCGTTCGGCCAGGCGGACCGCGCGGGCCTCCAGCGCGGCGATCCGCTCGGCCTGGGCCGGGCCGAGCAGAACCGGGGCCATCGAGGCGGCGAGCGCGCCCAACCCGGCCACCGCGTAGCCGAGCGCGACCAGCACGGCGGCGCCGGCCAGGCCGGCGGTCACCGGGCGGGCCGGGTCGAACGGGCCGAGCGGCTCGTCCGACACCGCGCCGACGTCGAGCCCGGCCAGGCCGGCGACGAAGACCAGCGCCATCGGGAACGCGCTGATCGCGGCGAACAGCACCGTCGCGCCGGTGGTCAGGTGCAGCGCGATCCAGAGCGCGGCGCGCAGCCGGGTCTCCCGGTCGATCCGGTGGCCGGGGGCGGGTTCCGGCAGGTCGACCGCGAGCAGCGCGCGGGCGGCGGCGATCTCCAGCGCCCGGCTGCCGGCCAGGAACACCGGCACCACCGCGAGCCCGACGCCGACCAGCAGCAGCCCGACGCCGGGCGGACGCGGCACCCCGCTGCTGGTCAGCAGCTGGGCGAACGCCACCGCCAGCAGCGCGTACGGCAGCGCGAGCACGCCGCCGAGCAGCAGGAACACGGCGCGCCGCCAGGTGCTGCCGCGCACCAGCGGCGCGAGGACACCCCGGACCGTCACCGGGTCATTGTCCCGCCGCCGGCCGGCCCGCGACTCCCCCGCGCCGGGGAGATGTCCTCAGCGGTGGTCGCGGACGTAGGCCTCCGGGTCCTTGTCGTGGAAGCGCAGGTTCCGACCGTTCTTGTGCTCGCCGTAGAAGGTGAGCCACCGTGCCCCCAGCTCGGCCCGCAGTTCCACGCTCGCGTGCCGGCGGAAGTCGGGCAGCGCCTCGTCCTCCTCCTCGGCCAGGTGCTCGCTGTTCTCCTTGCGGGCCGTGCCCACCGCCGCCCACCAGGCGTCCGAGCCGACCTCGTGCCGCTTCGACTCGGCGACCGCGTCGCGGATCTTGTTGTGGTCGCCGATGGCGTCGGCGGTCTCGTCCTCGCCGTCGTCGCCGTGCTTGACCAGGTGCGGGTAGAGGATCGCCTCCTCGGCCTCCGCGTGGATGTCCAGGTGCAGCGCGAGCGCCTCCCAGATCGCCAGCATCTCGGCCGGGTCGCGGGCGTCGTCGAGCCGGGCGAAGCCGCGCCGGAAGGCGGCGTGGTCGTCCAGGATCAGTGCGGTGATGTCGTCCATGCGGTCACTTCCCCAGTCGGGCGCGGATCATCTTCGGTACGGCGGCCAGGCCGGTGACCGGGCGGAACGCGCGCGCGGCGGTGGCCAGCGCGGCGTACTCGTCGTCGGTCAGGTCGATCTCGGCGGCGGCCGCGTTGCGTTCCATCTGCTCCACTCCGGACGCGCCGGGGATGGCGACCACGTTCGGGTGCCGCAGCACGTACGCCAGCGCGATCTGGCTCGGCGTGGCGTCGTGCGCGTCGGCCACCTCGCGCAGCGTGGCGATCAGCTCGGTGCCGCGCGCCAGGTTCTCCGGCAGGAAGTACGGGTTGGCCCGGCGCACCGCCCCGGCCGGCGGGTTGGCGGCGTCGTAGCGGCCGGAGAGGAAACCCTGCGCCAGCGGGCTGTACGCGATGACGATCCGGCCGGCCTGCTCCGCGTACGGGATCAGGTCCTCCTCGGGGCCGCGGTCGATCATGCTGTAGCGGACCTGGTTGCTCAGCACCCGGCGGCCCAGCGCGGCCTCGGCGAACCGCCACCGGCGCAGGTCGTAGTTGCTGACGCCCACCTCGCCGACCAGGCCGACGTCCTGGAGCGTGCGCATGCCGCTCATGGTGGTGGTGTCGGCGACCACCGGGTTGGGCTGGTGCACCTGGTAGAGGTCGATGCCGTCGACGCCGAGCCGGGCGGCGGAGGCGACCGCACGCTGCTGCACCACCGGGGCGACCGGGAGCAGCGGGAAGATCTTGCTGGCCACCACGACCTTCGCCCGGTCGTCGCCGAGCGCGGCCCCGAGGATCCGCTCGCTGCGGCCGAATCCGTAGAGCTCGGCGGTGTCGAAGAGGGTGACCCCGAGGTCGAGCGCCCGCCGCACGATCTCGGCCGCCCGGCGCTCGTAGTCGGGGCCGTAGCCCCACTCGCGGGAGCCGAACTGCCACGTGCCGAGGCCGATCCTGGAGATGGGCTTGGGGGTGTCGAGCCGCACGAAACGCATGGATCCGACGCTACCCGCGCCGCCGTGACCGCACGCGTGTTCGCCGGTGGCGGCAGAATGATCAGGTGACCTACCTCGCCAGCGACGACCGTTACGAATCGATGCGCTACCGGCGCAGCGGCCGCAGTGGGCTCCGGCTGCCCGTCATCTCCCTCGGCCTGTGGCACAACTTCGGGCCGGACCGGCCCTTCGAGCGGCAGCGCGACATCGTCCGCCGCGCGTTCGACCTCGGCATCACCCACTTCGACCTGGCCAACAACTACGGCCCGCCGCCGGGGTCGGCGGAGGAGAACTTCGGTCGGCTGCTCGCCACCGACCTGAAGCCGTACCGCGACGAGCTGGTCGTCTCCACCAAGGCCGGCTACCTGATGTGGCCCGGCCCGTACGGCGAGTGGGGCTCCCGCAAGTACCTGATCTCGTCGCTGGACCAGTCGCTGCGCCGGATGGGCCTGGACCACGTCGACATCTTCTACTCGCACCGGTTCGACCCGGACACCCCGCTGGAGGAGACGATGGGCGCGCTGGACGCCGTCGTCCGGTCCGGCAAGGCGCTCTACGTCGGCATCTCCAACTACGACTCGGCGCAGACCGCCCGGGCTGCCGAGATCCTCCGTGACCTGGGCACTCCGCTGCTGATCAACCAGCCGTCGTACTCGATGCTCAACCGTTGGACCGAGTCCGACGGCCTGCTCGACACGCTGGCCCAGGTGGGCGCCGGCTGCATCGCCTACAGCCCGCTGGCCCAGGGCCTGCTCACCGACCGCTACCTGGGCGGCATCCCGGCCGACTCGCGCGTGCGGACCAGCGTGTTCCTCAACGAGAGCGACCTGGACGAGGCGCGGATGGCGACCGTGCGCGGGCTCGCCGCGGTGGCCGAGCGGCGGGGTCAGACGCTGGCCCAGCTCGCCCTGACGTGGGCGCTGCGCGACCCGCGCATGACCAGCCTCATCGTCGGCGCGAGCAGCGTCGCCCAGTTGGAGGGCAACGTCGCCGCGCTGGACAACCTCGACCTGGCCGGCGAGGACCTGGCCGAGATCGAGCAGCTGCTCGACTGAGGCTCACCAGATCCGACGCCGCCCGGCGCGGTGGTTGCGCACCCCGCACGGCCGCCCGGGCGGCGGGCCGCCGGCCCGTCGCAGCCGCAGGCCGACCACTGTCGCCAGCAGCGCGGTGACCACCGCCGCCGCGCCGATGACCAGCGGCCGGGAGAGCGGGTCGGTGTCGGTCACCGCCGCCACCGGCACCCCCGCCGCCGGCTCGTCGCCGGTCGCCGGCACGGCGAGGGTACGCGGGGCCGCCGCGCTCGCCGACGGCTTGCCCCGGCTCCCGGAGCCGCTCGCGGCGGCCCGGAAGATCACGTCGGAGCAGGAGTAGTAGGTGTCCTGGGTGCTCGAGTTCTGCCAGATCACGTAGATCAGGTGCCGGCCCGTGCGCCCGGTCGGCAACCGTCCCGGCATCTCGTACGCGCCGGCCCGGATCGGCGGGTCGGTGACTTCCAGGAACGGCTTCTCCTCGACGTCCGCCCAGGTCAGACGCCGGTCCGGGGCGTACGACCGGGTGGTCACGTAGAACCGGAACGTGCCCTCGTGCGGGATGGTGGTGCGATAGCGGAACGTGTGCCGGGCCCCGGCCGTGAGCGTGGTGGCGGGCCAGTCGCTGCGGGGCAGGTCCAGTCCCCGGTACGCGGAGAGCCCGCCACTGCACAGCTCCCCGTCCGGGATGCGTTCCCGGTCCCGCCCGTCGATCCGGGCCACCCGGATGTTGTCCCACTCGCGTACCGCCGCGCCGGCGGCGATCGCGGCGCGGCAGGCCGGTGTCTGTGCCCGGCCACCCTCCGGACCGCAGGCCGCCGCCCGGCTCATCGGGCTGGTCGGCGCCCCGTGGGCGCTCGCCGGTACGGCGGTGGACAGCAGCGTCGCGGCGACGGCGGCGAGCGCGGCGAGCGCGCGACGTGTGTCCATGTGATCGACCTCCCGCGCACTGGTACGGGCGGGAGGCGGCAAAGGTTCGATCCGCGTCGACACCCCGACCGGTCAGGCTCGGCTGTCCGAACGGACAATCGGGGCGGCGGCGCGGCCCGGGCCGGCCCTACAGTGACGACACCCTGTGATCAAGGAGCGAGCCTTGCCCGAGCCGGCACAGCCCCCCGAACCGCCCCGCGCCGCCCCGGCGGACGGGTCCCCGGCGGGCGACGTCCCGCCCGCACCCCAGCCGTACCTGCTGGTGCTGCCCACGATGGAGGGCGCGCCACCGCCGGTGCCGTGGCCCGGCGCGGAGGGGCAGCCCGCCTGGGCGATCCCGGTCACCGTGCCGGCCGGCACCCAGGGCTACGCGCTGTTCGTGCCGCTGGTGCCGGCGGCCGGTCAGCCGGCCACCGGCGTGCCCGCCCAGGCCGGTCCACCGACCGTGGAGGCCGCGACCGGTCCGGCCGAGGACGGTCCGGGTGCGGCCGTCAAGGCCGACGATGGTTCGGGTGCGGCCGTCAAGGCCGACGATGGTTCGGGTGCGGCAAACGAGGCCGACGGTGGTCCGGTCCTGGTCGCGGCGGACACCGACCCGGCGCGTCGACCGGCGACGGCGACGTCCGGGGCCGCCACGGGCTCGCACACCACGGCGTCGCCCCCGGTGGTCACGGCCGTGCAGCCCTCCCCGTCCGCGGTGACCGCCGCCGGGCCGGCGGTCCAGGCCCCGCCGCAGCCCGCGCCGGTCGGCCCCGGCACCGCGGTGGCACCGGCCGGCCCCGGCCCGCACCCGCCCGCCGCGCCGCCGTACCAGGACATGCGCCCCTGGGGCACCTACCCGCCGCCGCAGAGCTGGGCTCCCCGACCCCGGGGGCCCCGCACCTCGTTCCTGGGCGCCCGGTGGCCCGGTCCGAAGCCGGCCACCGGCCGGGCCGTGCCGCTCGCGGTGCTCGCCGCCGCGCTGGGCAGCGCGGTCTTCGTGCCGCTCGGCCGGGTCGGCATCGGCTGGTTCCTGGGCTGGCTGACGCTCACCGTCGCGGTGCTGCTCGCGGTTCGCACGAAGACCGCCGAACTGCCCCGCGCCGACCGGCTGATCCGCCTCGGTTGGGCGGTGGCGGCCCTGGCCCTGATCGCCGTGCCGGCGGTCCGCAACGCCTGGTGGCTGGTGACGTTCTGCGTGCTCGGCGCGCTGGGCTGCGCCACGCTCGCGATCGCCGGCGGCCGGTTGGTCCGCTCGATCCTGTTCGGCCTCGTCGCCACGCCGTTCGCGGCGCTGCGCGGCCTGCCCTGGGTGCGCCGGCACGTCAGCGCCTCGCCGGAGGCGACGACGGTCCGCAAGGTCACCGTGTCGGTGGTCGCCACCCTGGTCGTGCTGGTGGTCTTCGGCAGCCTGCTCGCGTCGGCCGACGCGGCGTTCTCCGAGGCGTTGGGCACGCTCGTGCCCGAGGTCGACCTCGGTACGGTGGTCGGCTGGCTCTTCCTCGCCGCGGTGGGTGGGCTGATCGCGGTCGCCGCCGTCTACACGCTGACCGCACCGCCCGACCTGTCCACCGTGGACCGGGAGGGTGAGCGCCGGCTCGGCCTGCTGGAGTGGGCCCCGGCGATCGGGGCGCTGACGTTGCTCTTCGCCGGCTTCGTGGTGGTGCAGTTCACCGTGCTCTTCGGCGGCGAGCGGCACGTGCAGAAGGTCGCCGGGCTGAGCTACGCCGAGTACGCCCGCAGCGGCTTCTGGCAGCTGCTCTTCGTCACGCTGCTGACGGTGGCGGTGCTCGCCGGGGTGGGCCGCTGGGCCGGCCGGGAGCGGCCGGTCGAACGCGTCCTGCTGCGCGTGCTGCTCGGGCTGCTCAGCGCGCTCAGCGTGGTGATCGTGGTGTCCGCGCTGTCCCGGATGTGGACCTACCAGAAGGTCTACAGCTTCACCGGTGAGCGGATCTTCGTGATGGCGTTCGAGCTGCTGCTCGGCGCGGTCTTCCTGATGATCCTGGCGGCGGGCGTGCGCTGGCGGGGCCGGTGGATCCCCGGCGCCACCGTGGCACTGGCCGTGGCGATGCTGCTCGGCCTGGCGGTGCTGAACCCGGAGGACTACGCCGCCCGGCGCAACACGCTCCGGTACGAGCAGACCGGCAAGATCGACGCCTGGTACCTGCGGGCGCTGTCCGCCGACGCCACACCCGCGCTCACCCAGCTGCCCGACCCGGTGCGCCGCTGCACGCTGAGCTGGATCGCCGACGAGCTCGACCAGCGCGACCCCTGGTACGCCTGGAACCTCGGCCGCCAGCGGGCCCGCCAGGCGTTGGACCGGGTCGGGCCGACGGCGGTCGGCGGGCCGAAGGACTGCCGCCGGGCGGACCAGTTCGACCTGCCGAAGACCCGCCGACCCCGCTGACGTCCCCGGTGGCCGGGCCGCGAACGCCGCGGCCCGGCCACCGGCTCGGACCGCCTCGCCCGCGACCGTTCATCCGCCCCTCACCTCGCCGCCACGGCCGCCACCGTCGCCGCGCCTACCTTCGGCTGCGCGAACGTCAACCGAGGTAGCGGAGGTTCCTCCATGTCCGTCCGTCAGGTGCTGACGGCACTGGTCACCGGCGCGGCGCTGGCCGTGCCGGCGGCCGCCCACGCGGCTCCGGCCGACCGTCCCGGCGTCCCGCCGCAGCGGACCCACTTCGACCTGCAGGCCCATCGCGGTGGCATCGGCATGACCACCGAGGAGACGCTGGCCGGCTTCGCCAAGGCGATGCGCCTCGGCGTCACCACGCTGGAGCTGGACACCCAGGTCACCCGGGACGAGAAGGTCGTCGTCACGCACGACCGCCAGGTCAGCGCGCAGAAGTGCCGGGACACCGCGCCGGTGCGTCCGGGCGACCCGGCGTACCCGTACGTCGGGAAGTACGTCAAGGACCTGACCCTGGCGCAGATCAGGACCATGGACTGCGGCTACCAGCAGCTGCCCGGCTTCCCGGAGCAGGAGCAGGTCGCCGGCGCCCGGATGGCGGAGCTGCGCGACGTGCTCGACCTGGTGAAGCGCTACCGGGCCCACGGGATCACGCTCAACATCGAGACCAAGGTGGAGGCGGGGGCGCCCGAGCAGACCGCGCCGCGTGAGCTGTTCGTCCGGCGGGTCTTCGAGGAGATCCGGCGCTCGGGCATCGAGCGGCAGGTCACCATCCAGTCGTTCGACTGGGGAGCGCTGCGGGTGATGCACCGGCTCGCGCCGCGCTGGCCGCTGGTGGCGCTGACCAACTACGACTTCCTCCAGGTCGGCAAGCCGGGCGCGTCGCCGTGGCTGGGCGGGCTAGACGTGGACGACTTCGGCGGCGACTTCGTCCGGGCCGCCGACGCGATCCCGGGCGTCACCACGCTCTCGCCGAACTACGGGTTCCCGCAGAACGGCACGATCGCCGACCCGGCCTTCCGGTTCTACCCGGACCGGAAGATGATCGCGGACGCGCACGCACGCGGGTTGCGGGTCGTGCCGTGGACCTGCGACGACATGCCGACCGTGGCGGCGCTGATGGACCTCGGCGTGGACGGCGTCATCACCGACTATCCGAACCGGGTCCGGCAGCTCATGGCCGAGCGGGGCATGCGGCTGCCGAAGGCGTACCGGGCGCGCTGAGCGGTGGGGGCGGGGAGGGGCCCACGTGGCCCCTCCTCAGCCGCCGACGCGCAGCGCCAGGATCGCGATGTCGTCGGCGACCGGGCCGCTCTGGTAGGCGGCCACCCCGTCGCGCACCAGCTCCACCAGCTGCCGCGGTGTGCTGTCCGGCGCGTCGCACAGCAGCTCCACCAGGCGTTCCTCGCCGAAGAGCCCGCCCGGCCCGCGCGCCTCGATCACCCCGTCGGTGTAGAACAGCACGGTGTCGCCGGCCTCGAGGGCGACCGACCGCCGCCCGAGCCGCACCTCGGGGAAGGCGCCCAGCAGCACGCCCGGCACGGTGATCACCTCGACCCGCCCGTCGGCCCGGCGGACCAGCGCGGGCGGGTGGCCGCCGGAGGCCACGTCCAGGTCGGCACCGCCGTCGCGCAGCCGCAGCCGCCCGCACACCACGCTGAGGAACCGGTCCACGTCCGGGTCGGTCCGGAGCCGGGCGTGCAGTTGGCGCAGGGCCGTGGCGGGCTCCGCCAGCGCCGCGGTGATCCGCAGCGTGTGCCGGGCCAGGCCGGTGACGGAGGCGGCGTCCACGCCCCGGCCGGCGACGTCGCCAACCACGAGGACCCACTCCCGGCCGGCGGCACCGTCGACCGGGAACACGTCGTAGAAGTCGCCGCCGACCCCCACCGCGTCGCCGGCCAGGTAGACCGCCGCCAGCTCGGCTCCGGGCACCGCCGGCAGCCGCGACGGCAGGAGGCTGCGTTGCAGGCGTACGGCGGTGGCGTGCTCCCGCTCGTAGAGCTGCGCCCGGGCGAGCGCCTGCCCGGCCAGACCGGCCAGGGTGACCAGGAAGTCCCGTCGCGCCGGCTCGAACTCCTGCGGTTCGGCGTACCCGAAGACGAGCACCCCGGCGGCGGTCCCCCGTCCGCGCAGCGGCACCATCGCCCACGACCGGTGGGGACTGTTCCGGATCGCGTCGGCGGCGTCGGGGAACCGGTCGAGGAGAGGTTCGAGCTCCGGGTAGAAGCTGGGTTCGTCGGCCCGGAAGGTGGCCGCGATCGGGTGAACGGCGTCCCGCCCGACCGCCTTCCACCGCGACGGGGGCTCCTGGCCGGTGGGCGGGAAACGGATCTGCCGGCCCGCCTCGTCGAGGAGCGCGACGGCCGCGACGGTCGCCTCGGCCGCCGGACCGGCGCCGTCCCGGACCGCCGCGACCACCTCGGCCACGGAGACCGCCTGGGAGAGCGCGGCGGTGAACTCCTGCACCCGGCGGGCCCGCCGTTCCTCGCGCCGCCGCGAGGTGACGTCGGTGATGAGGACGGCCACCGCGCCGGCCCGCCCGCCGCCGCCCGGCACCGCGAAGAAACTGCTCAGGTACGTCCGGCCGGCGCGTACCACCTCGACGTCGCGGACCGCGCCGGTCTCGGCGACCTCCCGCATCAGCGGCTCGACGACCGGACCCAGCTCGGGGAACAGGTCGGGCACCCGGCGGCCGAGGTGGTCGCCGACCGGGCGACCGTTCCACGCCGCGAGGACAGGGTTGATCTTGAGGTAGCGCAGGTCGGTGTCGAGCAGGGCCACCCCGACCGGCGCGTTCTCCACCAGCGTGTCGAGGGCGGTGAGCATGGTGGCCCGGTCCGCGGTGAGCTGCTCGACGCCGACCGTCGCCTCGTCGGGCACCTCGTCGAAGACGGCCGCGATGCCGACCGGGCCCACCGGTGTGGACCCGTGCACCGGGTAGTAGCTGCCCCGCCACCGCCGCCGGCCGGGTCGTCCCGGGGTGGGACCGACGACGTCCAGGTTGACCAGCGGACGCCCGGTCTCGATCACCTGCCGGAGCTGCTCGGCGAACGACTCGGGCAGCTCCGGCAGCACCTCGCGCAGGTGCCGGCCGGGGTGCTCGGCGGCCGGCCGTCCGTTGATCTCGGCGGCCCGCTGGTTGGCCATGACGAAGCGCAGGTCCCGGTCCAGCACGCTGACCCCGACCGGCAGGTGGAGCAGGATCGTCTCCAGCAACGCCTGGTCGATGGCGGACACCGCCGGGCCGTGCCCGAGGGTGGCCACCGGCGACGGGCCGGGTGGTCCGGGCTCCTCGGCGACCGGCACGTGGGCACCGTGCCGCAGCCCGGCCGCGCGCACCCGCCCGGCGGCGTACGCGGCGAGGCCGGTCGCCGCCTCCACCGTGCCCGGCGGCACGTGGCCCCGGAAGCCGAGACTGAGCGCGCCGACGACCGTCCCGTCGCCGTCCGGGTGCCACAGCGGTGCGGCCACCAGGCCCTCGACGTCGGCAGTGGGCAGGCTCGCGGTCGCCGGGAAGCGGATCAGCCGCTCCCGGAACGACCCCGCCTCCACCACCTCACCGGTGCGGGCGGCGCGGGAGATGCCGACCGGCGCGGCAAGCGGGAAACGGGCCCAGGTCTCGGCCAGCTCGGGCACCATGCCGACGGAGTAGATCAGGTCCAGCTGCGTGCCGGCGGGGTCGAGCAGGACGAGGACCGCCACCTCGGCGCCGGTACGGCGCAGGACGTCGGACGGGAGCAGGCCGCTGCCGTCGTCGACCGTGCGCCCGACCCGATCCCGCACCCCGCCCTCCCTCATCCGTACGAGGGCCGACCGACGGGCCCGGGGAGACGGTACCGCCGCGGACACGGCGGGGCGACCCACCGACCGCCGGATGAACAGGGGCCCTGTCGGGCAGCTCACACCCGCCCGGCAGGTCGGTCAGGCCGGCCCCCCGCCGAAGCCGATCTCGTTGCCGTCCGGGTCCCGGAAGACGACCTTGCGGACGCCGTTGTCGTAGGTCTCCTCGTCGGCCGGCGTCAGTCCGCGGGCCGCGATCCCGGCCAGACGGGCGTCGAGGTCGTCGACGAAGACGGTGTGCATGGCGTGCCCGGCGTGCTCCGGCCGCACGTCGACGTAGAGGTAGCGGTGCTCGGCGAGTTCCCAGACCGCCTCGGTGTCGTTGGGCAGGAACGCCGGCGGACCGCCGAGCAGCCGGTCGTACCAGGCGGTGGCCACCGCGCGGTCGCGGACCGGGACGCCGGCGAACAGGTCGACCGTCATCCGGCCATGGTAGGCGCGCCCACGTGCCGGCGAGGGCTCACGCCGTACCGGCGCTTGAACGCGGCGCTCAGCGCGAAGGAACTGCCGTAGCCGACCCGGCGGGCCACCGCCCCGACGGTGGCGCCCGGCTCGCGGAGCAGGTCGGCCGCGAGCGCCAGCCGCCACCCGGTGAGGTACGACATGGGCGGTTCGCCGACCAGCGCGGTGAACCGCCGGGCCAGGACCGCCCGGGAGATCCCGGCCTCGGTGGCCAGCACCGCCACGGTCCACGGTCGGGCGGGGTCGTGGTGCAGCGCCCGCAGGGCCCGGCCGACCACCGGATCGGCGTGTGCCCGGTACCAGGCGGGTGCCGCCGCGCCCGGCCGGGCGAACCACTCCCGCAGCGCGGCGATGAGCAGCAGGTCGAGCAGGCGGTCCAGCACCGCCGCCTGGCCCGGCTCGTCCTTCACGATCTCGGCGGCCAGCAGCGGGACCAGCGGTGTGTCCCAGGAGTCACGCGGAACGACCGCCAGCGGGGGCAGCGCGTCCGACAGCCGCCGGCCGACCGCTCCCTGCACCGCGTACGTGCCGGTGAGCAACATCGTCGGGCCGTCCGGACCGTTGCCCCAGGTGCGGACGCCGAGCCCGGTCGTCCCGAACAGCTCGCGCCCGTCCGGCGTGGTGCAGCGCTGGCCCGGGAGGATCACCACCTGGGGCGGCGTGGCCGGGTCGTCGGCGACGAGATAGGGACCGGGGCCGCGTACGATCGCCACGTCCCCGGCGCCGAGCCGCGCGGTCTCGGCCTGCTCCGGCGCGACCCAGGCGTCACCACGGACCACCGCGACCACGGTGAGCGGCGCCTCGTCCCGGACCAGCATCGACCAGGGCGGTGTGAGGATCGAACGGAGCAGGAAGGCGCCCCGGGCCCGGGGGCCGTCGAGCAGTCCGGCAACGGCGTCCACGAAGACGATTACACACACATTCGCGCGTCCTGGCCATGTGCCGTCTCACCGGGCGGCGGTTGACTGGGCACATGCGACTCGTACAGCACCTGACGCTGGTCGGGGCCACCGTCGGGGCCGGGCTGATGGCCGGGCTCTTCGCCGCGTTCGCCTACGCCGTGATGCCGGCGCTGCGGGGCGCGGACGACCGCACGTTCGTGGACGCGATGCAGCGGATCAACGTGACCATCGTCAACGGTTGGTTCCTGCTGGCGTTCCTCGGCACGCCGCTGCTCGCCGCCCTGTCGGCGGTGCTGGCCTGGCGGGGCGCCGGCCGCCCGGCGCTGCCGTGGATCATCGCCGGGCTCGTCCTCTACCTGGTGGCGGTCGGCATCACGGTCGCCGTCAACGTCCCGTTGAACGACGCGCTGGCGGCGGCCGGACCGGCGGACCGGCTCGGCGACCCCGGTGCCGTACGGGCGCGCTTCGAGGCCACCTGGGTCGCCGGGAACGTGGTCCGCGCGCTGGCGAGCACGGGCGGGTTCGCGGCGTTCTGCTGGGCCCTGGCGCTCACCGGCCGTGCCGGCGACTGAGTCTCATCACGGCCAGGCCCGAACCGTACCGAAACCTGCCATGAGTCGACGACTCCGCGCGGACCTGCCGCCCGACCCAGGGCCGGGGCGGCAGTCGAGTTCCACCCGCCAACCTAATCGCGCCGGGGCCTGTTCTGATCAACGCGAGCGAGATCAAGATCACGACGATGCCGAGGCCTTCCAGGAGGGTCGGCACCTGCAGGAGCAGATCCTCCGTCGCATACCCGTCGGGCGTGGCAGCCCGGGTCGGATCCGTCCGGTCGACGCGTACGTCGAGCAACTCCCCGACGCGGAACTCACTCTCGTCGAGTTCGCTGGAGAACCGCTCCCGGTGCCGCACGCCGTCGAACGTGTAGTCCACCGTCAGCCTGTTGGCGGAGAACGAACGCGTGATCCTGAACCGTTCGATGTGGACCACTTCGCCTGTCGTCTCGGCGCCGACGCGAACCCGCTCGTCGATCGCCTCGCGCAGCCGAACAGTGAGCAGGATACCTGCGCCGACCAGAAGGGTGCCCAGGACAACCCAGAGGACCAGCTTCACCTCTCGCCGGCCGAACGGGCTCTCCACTACCGGCCCTCCTCGTGTCTTGGTTCGCATCGGCCAGCTACCGGGGGAACCTCGCACGTATCAGATCAAGTTTTTCTTCAAACGGCCATCTCACGCCGAGGACCCGCTACGACCTCTACCCCAAGGCGGCGTTTGCGACCACATACCAGGCGGCCCCGAAAAATGCTGCCAGCGCCGACGTTGCTGCGGCAATGTTTCCCAGCCTCATGCGCTTCGAAATACCTCCGCAGGATGGCCGGGGAGGAATATCATCAATGCAGCCCTGCAGACCATACAGACCGCGCAGTAGGCGCTTTCTGCTGTGCGCGGTGCTGAGCCCAGGGGGGCCGCTTGGACCGTTATTGGTTCACTTCCCTGCACCAGCAGGCGCACGGAAACGGTCTCCAACAAGTCGAACCCTTCGAATAGATGCCTAGGCACCTCAAATCGAATGAATGGATTTGCCACCCGGATGGACGTTGGCAGCACGGTGAACGTAGCGGCTGGTCCTGCAAGGTAGGCGATGCACAGTCCACCGACAGAAATCGCCAGCGACAGAGCAAGCCCATACCCGGGCTGCTCACGCGCCACCGTGTGCACAACCATCGCGATCGGAAAGATCGGAGCCAGCAGTGCACCGACAACATACGGGAGCAGATCGGAGCGACGGATAGTTCTGCGCTCCACGCGTCCATCAGTCAAAACTGGGGCACCCCCGACCGAGTCGGCTCAAGGGTGGACCGGAGGCACCGCCGTGCAAACCACACCGCGACGATCGCCGACGAGCCGACGCAGCCGGGTCCACGCAGTTCCCGTACGGCGTTCGAAGCACGATGGCAGAGCTACGAGTCGTCGAAGACGTCGTCGAGCACGAGTCTTGCCCGGCCAGGGACCTCCTCCTCCGGGAAGATCTCCGCACACAGAGCGAGGACCTGCTCCGTGCTGGTCAACCCGAGATGGTTGACCAGGAAGCGGATGTCCTCGGCGTCCCGCCGCCGTGCAGCAAGCACCTTCATGGCCAACAGATGTTCCGGAGAGGCCGCCGCCACGCGCAGGCCCGGGTGGTCGAACACGCGCGGAGCCGTCGCGTCGCCTCCCGGAGCGACATAGGCGCTCGCCTGCTCGTTGAGCCACCAGTGCGGCAGGCCGAGTTCATCGGCTACCGCACGAGCCTCGTCGAGCACGATGCCATGGGGTTGGAACACGGCGTCGATATCCCGAGTGGCCCGCCGGGAGTCGTAGGCGAGTGCCATGGCCGCCCCGCCGAAGATGTAGAGGTCCGCCACGACGCCCCGCCTCGCCAGCCGGTCCCGAGTCGGCGGAAGGCATCCTCGATCGCCGAGCGGTCCAGCAGTGGATCATCAAGGCTCACGCGACGTTCAACTCCTGCGCCGACACGTACACGCCCCGACGACGGAACGCTGCCGGCGCGTGCACCACCGCGTCGACCCGAGCGGCACGGGTGTTGAAGGGGAACCAGAACCGCCGGAGCGACCGGGTCTCGACCCATGACGGCGCACCCCGCCCGTCACCGGCCGCCAAGTGCTCCGTCAGTGCCGCGAGGAATACATCCCAACGCTCGTCACCGGTAGGCGTTGGTTCCTGGTCCAGCAGCACGGTGCGTTTCTCGGCTGGTTCCCAGCGGTACTCCTCGAGAAACTCCGCCACCAGCCGCCATCGTCGCGTCTCGTCGGACCCGACGAGCAAAGCACCCAGGCGCGCCACCGTCAGTGGCTCGTACCTCGCAGCGCGGTTCCTCACTCCCTCGACGCTAGTACATTCGTCGGCGCATCTGTGGCCAGGCACAGTCCGCGATGGCGAGATCCGTGGGAGGACGCAGATGCGCGCGCAGCCCACCGCCCTCTCACCATCCATGGGTCGACGACTTTGCGCGGACCTGCGGCCCCCACCCAGGGCCGGGGCGGCAGCCGGGTCCCGCCCCCGCATCCACGAGCCAAGTGATCGAGGACGCTAAGATCACCATCTCTCGGCGTCAAGACCCGCACACAAGTGGTGAGGACGACGCGCCCAGAACCGGACAGATGCAATCTGTACCAGGTAGGGCGCGGCCCGGAACCGGTGGTCGATCGTGTCGCCCGGGTGGGGTGTGGGGCGCAGCCGTGACGAAATCTGTGACCAAAAGATCAAGAAAAGCGGCACCTCTCGATGAGAAGTGCCGCTTGACCTGCACAAACACAAGGTGGAGCCGAGGGGACTCGAACCCCTGACCCCCACACTGCCAGTGTGGTGCGCTACCAGCTGCGCCACGGCCCCTTGCGGTCGTCCCCGGTCGCCCGGGCACGGGAAGAACTATACACACGCCGTTCGGCATGGTCATCTCGCGGGGGGTCACCCCCGGGCCCGGTCAGTTCAGCGCCACGTCGGGCGGGAAGTGGGCCACCGCGGCCATCATGCCGCCCTGCCGTCGCAGCACCATCGGCCAGAGATCGTCCGGGCGGTCGACGAAGGCGTCGCCGGGAAGCGCGTCGAGCACGAACCAGGACCCTTCCTCGATCTCGCGCTCCAACTGCCCGGCGCCCCAGCCGGAGTAGCCGGCGAAGACCCGGATCCCGCCGACGGCGTCCCGCAGCTTCGCCGGGTCGACCGAGAGGTCGATGGTGCCGACCGCGCCGGAGACCCGGTGGAAGCCCTTGACCGGCTTGACCGGGTGGCGCATCCGGGCCAGGCAGATGGCCGAGTCGGGCTGGACCGGGCCGCCCTCGAAGAGCACCGCCGGCTCCCGCGCCAGGTCGCTCCAGTCGCCCAGCACGTCGGCCACCGGAACTTCGGTGGCCCGGTTGAGCACCACGCCGAGGGCGCCGCCGGGCTCGTGGGCGACCAGCAGCACGACGGTGCGGTCGAAGTTCGGATCCTTGAGCACGGGTGTCGCGACCAGCAGCCGTCCGGTCATCGACTCCATGGCTCGGCCACCGATCGCCTGCCCCTCACCCTGCATGTCCGACACCCGTCAGCCGTGCGCCCGCGCGGGCCCGACGCCGTCGACCGTCCACGCTGTCAACGCCATGTCAGGCACCATAGCCTGCGCCCCGCCCGCTGGCTAAGGTCTGACCGGCGGGTGATCGCGACGGATCGAGGGAGGGCCGGATGACGGCGGAGGCCGAACTGGCGGTGATCGGCGGGTCGGGTCTCTACGCCCTGCTGGACGGGGTGGAGCATGTGGTGGACACCCCGTACGGCGCGCCGTCGGACCCGATCACGGTGGCCGAGGTGGGCGGTCGCCGGGTGGCGTTCCTCCCCCGGCACGGGCGCGACCACCGCCACCCGCCGCACCGGATCCCCTACCGGGCCAACCTCTGGGCGTTGCGTTCCCTGGGCGTACGCCAGGTGCTGGCGCCGTGCGCGGTCGGCGGCCTCCGGCCGGAGTTGGGGCCGGGCACGTTCGTGGTGCCCGACCAGCTCGTCGACCGCACCAGCGGACGGGTGCAGACCTACTACGACCGGGGCGCGGTGCACGTGTCGTTCGCCGACCCGTACTGCCCGGCCGGGCGGCGGACGCTGCTGGACGCGGCGGCCGGTCGGGGCGTGCCGGCGGTGGACGGGGGGACGGTGGTGGTGGTCGAGGGCCCGCGCTTCTCGACCCGGGCGGAGTCGCGCTGGTTCGCCTCGATCGGCGGCACGGTGGTGAACATGACCGGCCATCCGGAGGCGGTGCTCGCCCGCGAGCTGGCCCTCTGCTACACGTCGATCGCGTTGGTCACCGACCTGGACGCGGGCGTCGAGGCGGGCGAGTCGGTCACCCAGGAGGAGGTGTTCCGGGTCTTCGCGGAGAACACCGACCGGCTGCGCGGGCTGCTGCTGGACGCGGTCGCCGCGCTGCCGGCCGAGCGGGACTGCCCGTGCGGTGGCGCGCTGGACGGGATCACGCTGCCGTTCCCACTGCCCTGAGCCCCGGCGAAGCGCCCGAAAAGTCGGCTTCCGCCCGCTAGATTCGGTGGGTCGGGAGGCGGCCCGGCCCGGGACGGAGGCAGCCGGCGATGGCGACGGTGCGCGAGGCGACCTACGACCTGCTGCGCGCGCTCGGGCTGACCACCGTCTTCGGCAACCCCGGCTCGACCGAGGAGCCGTTCCTCCAGGACTTCCCCGCCGACTTCCACTACGTGCACGCGCTCCAGGAGGCGTCGGCGGTCGCCATGGCCGACGGCTACGCGCAGGGCACCGGCCGGCCCGCCCACGTCAACCTGCACACCGCGCCGGGCACCGGCAACGGCATGGGCAACCTGGTGACCGCCTGGCACAACCGGACCCCGCTGATCGTCAGCGCGGGCCAGCAGACCCGGGAGATGCTGCTGATCGAACCCCGGCTGGCCAGCCCGCGGGCGGTCGAGCTGGCCCAGCCGTACGTCAAGTGGGCCCACGAGCCGGCCCGCGCGCAGGACCTCCCCGCGGCCTTCATGCGGGCGTACGCCTCGGCGGTGCAGCCGCCCGCCGGGCCGGTGTTCCTCTCCCTGCCGATGGACGACTGGGACCGGACCGCCGACCCGCCGCCGCAGGTGCGGACCGTCGCCACCCGCATCGCGCCGGACCCGGACCGGCTGCGCGGCTTCGCCGACACGCTGGCCGACGCCCGCGCCCCGGTGCTGGTGCTCGGCGCGGCGGTGGACCGGGCCGACGCCTGGCCGGCCGCCGTCGCGCTGGCCGAGCGGCTGGCCGCCCCGGTGTGGGCCGCCCCGGCGCCGGAGCGGGCCGTCTTCCCCGAGCGCCACCCGCACTTCCGGGGCGTGCTCCCGTACGCGATCGGGCCGCTGTCGGAGGCGCTGCGCGGCCACGACACGGTGCTGGTGGTCGGCGCTCCGGTGTTCCGCTACTACCCGCACGTGCCCGGCGACTACCTGCCCGGCGACGCCCGGCTGCTGCACGTCACCGACGACCCCGACGAGGCGGCCCGGGCCCCGGTCGGGGAGAGCCTGCTCGGCGATCCCGGCCTGACCATGACGGCGCTGATCGAGGTGCTGCCGCCGGTCGGCCGGCCCGCGCCGCCGCCCCGGGAACAGCCCGCGCCGCCCGAGCCCAGCGAGCCGCCCACCGCCGACGCGCTGTTCGCGGCCCTGGCCGCGGCCTGGCCGGCGGACGGGGTGCTGGTGCAGGAGTCACCGTCCAACCTGGCCGCGTTGCGCCGGCGGCTGCGGGTCGACCGGCCCCGCTCGTACTTCACCATGGCCAGCGGCGGCCTCGGGTTCGGGCTGCCGGCCGCGGTGGGCCTCGCGCTCGCGGAGCGGGACACCGGGCGCGGCCGCCCGGTGGTGGCGGTGGTCGGCGACGGCTCGGTGCACTACTCGGTGCAGGCGCTCTGGACCGCGGCGCGGCTGCGCCTGCCGCTGGCCGTGGTGGTCCCGGTGAACCAGCAGTACGCGATCCTCAAGGCGTTCGCCGAGCTGAAGCACACCCCGGGCGTGCCGGCGCTGGACCTGCCCGGGCTGGACGTGACGGCGGTGGCGCGCGGCTACGGCTGCGCCGCCGAGGTGGTGACGTCGCTGGACGCGCTCGGCCCGGCGCTGTCCGCCGCGCTCGCCGCCGACCGCCCCACGGTGCTGCCGGTGCCGATCAGCACCGAGGTGCCCCGGATCCTGTGACCTCAGCCGGGCCGCGCGACCAGTGGGGCGCCGGTGCCGACGTCCAGCACGGCCCGGCCGCCCAGCGGCGCGGAGAGCGTGACGCTCACCGGCTTCTGCACGAGCTGCATGGTGCAGACCCCGGTGGCGGGGACCACGGAGCCGCCGACCACCACCGCGTCCGGGCCCTCCCGCACCAGCGGGGTGGGCGCGCCGTCGCAGGCGCCGACGCCGACCACGTAGTCGAGGCGGTTCCCGTCCACCGCCCGCAGCTCCTGGGCCGCGACGAGGCCGGCCGGCAACGGCAGGGTGTCCGCCGCGCCGCCACCGACGGTGCCGACCGCGTGGGGCGCGACCGCGAGCCGGGCGACGGGTACGGCCAGCTCCTCCACCGTGAACAGCCAGGCGGGCACGTCGGCCGCGCCCCGGCTGGTCCACACCGGCGCGCTGCCCAGGCGGACCGCGGTCACGGTGAGCGGCACGCACGGGGTCGGCGCGGTGGTCGACACCGGGTCGTCCGGCCCCGGCTCGGCGGTCGGGCCACCGGGCTCCGGCCAGCCGGGCTTACCCAGCCGCGGCTCGCGCGGTCGGCCGTCGCACGGCGGCGGATCGCCCTGGTCCAGCTGGGCGTACGCGTCGACCGCGCTGACCAGCGGCACCCGCAGCTCGCCGTCGGGGAAGCGGATCGAGCCGTCCGGCGGGACGGCGGTCGGCAGGGGGATCTGGTCCCGGTACCAACCGGAGGCGAACGCCAGCTCCGTCTCCGGGTTGAAGCCCGGGTCGCCGACGAGGACAGTGGCGTCCTGGAGCGGGACGTAGCCGGTGCGCCACCTCGGGTCGGGGCGCCAGCGCGCGGCCACCTCCCGCGCCCGCCGGTCGAACGCCGGGTGCTGGTTCCGCACGGCGGACGTCGTCGCGCCCGGCTCGGCGGACGTGGTGCCACCCGGACCGGAGTCGGGCGTGGCGCACCCGGCGAGGACCAGCAACGGCAGCCCGAGCAGGGCGAGCGATCGGCGCATGCGGATTGGACGACGCCACCTCCCGGCCGGTTCCCGGTCAGTCCCCACCGCCCAGGTCGGCCTGGTACGCCTCCCAGAGCAGGTCCGCGCCGCGCCGCCGGTGCCGGTCGAGCACGCGGAGCAGGTTGCCGGCCTGCTCCCGCACCTCCTCGGCGGAGACGGCGGACGACCCGACGGCGTGCTGAAGCGCGGCCAGCGCCGCGACGATCGCGGCGTGCTCGTCCACCAGCAGACGTACGCCCCGGTGCAGCCGGGGCGCGGTGCGCAGCAGGTCGGCGTAGCGGCCGGCCGGGCCCTCGGTGATCCGGACGTGCTCGGTGAAGCCCTGCCGGACCGGACCGAGATGGACGATCAACCGCTCCCGCCAGCGGGGCTCCCCGGTCGCCGCCAACGCCCGGCCGAGCACGGTGGTCGGCTGCTGGATCGGACTGGTGACCATGGGGCACCTCCCGGCCTGCGGTGCTATCGCATACCGCGATGGTGAACCCGGCCGGCGCGTCCTGTCCAGCCACCGGCGACGCCTCATTCGCCCCATCCGTCCCAGGGAGCCCACCGGCACCAGCCGGGGGCGGAGACGACTGTGCGCCCCGGTCCGGGAGGACCGGGGCGCACAGGTCAAGGTGGTGGAGGTGCCGGGAATCGAACCCGGGTCCTTCGCCGGTTTGTCAGGGCTTCTCCGAGCGCAGCTCGCTGTGCCTCTACTCGGCCCCACCGCTCACGCGAGCAAGTTGGTGTGACGGGCCCAGTCGCTGATTGATCTCGCCGCACGGACCCCGCGACCGGGTCCGATTGGCCAGCCTTCTAGCTGATGCCGGCTAACTGGGTCGAAGGCGCTCCCAGGCCGACAGACTTGCTACTCGCCTCAGGCGGCGAGAGCGAAGTCAGCGCGATTGTTCTTGGCGCTTATTGGTTTCCGACGACCGATTCTCGAGACGACGTCGGCTTCCTCGGCTCGCTTCCCCTGTCGCTGCGTACGAAGTCGAAACCAGTCACCCCCTCGACAGGCCACCGTGCTGGTGGCACTGACAAGCCTAACGCCTGCCGCAACGGGTTTCATCCCGAGCCCCGGCCCGGGCGCGCCGGCCCGGACAAAGCCGACAAATCAGTCGCCCATGCCCTTGCCGCGCCGACCCGCGACGCGCCGGATCTCCCGGTCGGCGTCCCGCTTGGCGAGGTCCTGCCGCTTGTCGTACGACTTCTTGCCCTTGGCCAGGGCGATCTCGACCTTGGCCCAGCCGTCCGAGAAATAGACCTGCAAGGGCACGACGGTCAGCCCGCCCTCCCGGGTCTTGCCGATCAGCCGGTCGATCTCCAGCCGGTTGAGCAGCAGCTTGCGGGTGCGCCGGGGCTCGTGGTTGGTCCAGGTGCCCTGGGTGTACTCCGGGATGTGCATGCCGTGCAGGTAGAGCTCGCCCCCGCTCTCCTGGGCGAACGCGTCGACCAGCGACGCCCGCCCGGCGCGCAGCGACTTGACCTCGGTGCCGGTCAACGCCATGCCCGCCTCGTAGGTGTCGAGGATGGCGTAGTCGTGCCGCGCCTTCTTGTTGGAGGCGACCACCTTGCGACCCTTTTCCCGTGGCATCGGCGCCACCCCCTTCCTGATCGGCTCCCGGCCACCGGCCGGCGAGCGGAGATCATGCTACCGGAACCACAAGGGCCCTCCCGCGCCGTTTATTCCGGCGCGGGAGGGCCCTTGGGGAGAGCCGTACCGAAACTAGACCCGCAGGTAGAAGCGGAGCGTGACCCAGGCGGTGATCGCGCTGACCAGGCCACCGACGGCGGCCATCAGCGGGAAGGTCAGGAAGATCTCGGACCAGGAGATCGGGGTGATCAGCCCCTCCAGCGCGGCCATCGAGCTGCCGGCCGCCACCGTCTTCACGCCGATCAGCGCGAGCAGGCCGAGGATGGAGCCGATCAGGCCGGCCACCACCGCCTCCAGCACGAACGGCGCCTGGATGAACCAGTTGGACGCGCCGACCAGCTTCATGACCGCGACCTCACGCCGCTTGCTGTAGGCGGCCACCTGGATGGTGTTCGCGACCAGCAGCAGGGCGGCGGCGGCCATCACGATGGCGAGGGCGAGCGCGCCGTTCTGGATGCCGGTGAGCACGCCGAAGACCTTGTCCAGCAGCTTGCTCTGGTCGACGATCGTGTCGATGCCCTCGGCGGTCTTGTACTGGTCGTAGATCTGCTTGTACTGCTGCGGGTCGTTCAGCGTGATTCGGAACGACTCCGGCAGCTGGTCGGCCTTGACCGCGTTGACCAGGTCGGGCGCGTCGGCGTACATCTGCTGGAAGCGCTTGTACGCCTCGTCCTTGTCGACGTACGTGACGTCCCTGACCAGCGGGTCCGCCTTGAGCTTGGTCTCCAGATCGGTCCGCTGCTGCTCCTGGACGTCGGTCTTCAGGAAGATCGAGACCTGGACGTTCTCGTAGTAGAGATCCTTCATGTCGCCGACCTTCTGGTACAGAAGGCCGCTGCCGCCCAGCATGAACAGCGACACCGCCATGGTGATGATCATGGCGACCGTCATGGTGACGTTGCGCCACAGTCCGACCAGTACCTCGGACAGGACGTACTTCATCCGCATCGGGATATTCCTCCGGCTCTCCGGCTGAGGTGTTCGTCGTCAGGGTCTACGGATCGTCAGCGGCTCAGCCGTAGACGCCGCGGGCCTGGTCGCGCACGATGCGGCCGCTCTCGATCTCGATCACCCGGCGCCGCATCTGGTTCACGATGTTGGAGTCGTGCGTGACCATCACGACGGTCGTGCCGGTGCGGTTGATCCGGTCCAGGAGGCGCATGATCTCGATCGAGGTGTCCGGGTCCAGGTTTCCGGTGGGCTCGTCGGCCAACAGGATCAGCGGCCGGTTCACGAACGCCCGGGCCACCGCGACACGCTGCTGCTCGCCGCCGGACAGCTCGTGCGGGTAGCGGTGCTCCTTGCCGCCGAGACCGACCAGCTCCAGCACCTCCGGCACGACCCGACGGGCCACCGCCTTCGTCTTGCCGATCACCTCCAGCGCGAACGCCACGTTCTCGTACGCGGTGCGGTTCGGCAGCAGCCGGAAGTCCTGGAAGACACAGCCGATGGAACGCCGGAAGTGGGGTCGCTTCCAGGAACGCATCGACGTGACGTCCTTGCCGTTGACGACGACGCGACCCTTGTTGGGCGTGACCTCGTGCAGCAGCAACTTGATGATGGTGGACTTGCCGGAGCCGGATGGACCGATGAAGAAGACGAACTCGCCCTTCTCGATCGAGACGGACACGTTGTCGAGCGAAGGCCGGGACGCCTTCGGGTACGTCTTCGTCACTTGCTCAAGCTGAATCACGGGTCGAGAGTCTACGCGGTGTAACCGCAGAGCCAAGCCCCCCGCCCCGTGGATGCGGTGCGCGTCATCGATTTACCCGGTCAGACCGAGATCGATGACGCGCTGCGTCCGACCGTGATCACGCACCGTCAGCGGAGAGCTGCTGCTGCTTCCGCCAGCGGATTCCCGCCTCGATGAAGCTGTCCAGCTCGCCGTCGAAGACCGAGGACGGATTGCCCGTCTCCTGTTCGGTACGCAGATCCTTCACCATCTGATACGGGTGCAGGACGTACGACCGCATCTGGTCGCCCCACGAGCCGGCGGCGTCGGTCTTCAGGCCCGCCATCTTGGCCTGCTCCTCCTGCCGCTTGCGCTCCAGCAGCCGGGCCTGGAGCACCCGCAGCGCGGACGCCTTGTTCTGCAGCTGGGACTTCTCGTTCTGGCAGGTGACCACGATGCCGGTCGGGATGTGGGTGATCCGGACCGCCGAGTCGGTGGTGTTGACCGACTGGCCACCCGGGCCGGAGGACCGGTAGACGTCGATCCGCATCTCGTTCTCGGGGATGTCGATGTGGTCGGTCTGTTCCACCACCGGCAGCACCTCGACCCCGGCGAAGCTGGTCTGCCGGCGGCCCTGGTTGTCGAACGGGCTGATCCGCACCAGCCGGTGGGTGCCGGACTCCACGCTGAGCGTGCCGTAGGCGTAGGGCACCTTCACGGTGAACGTGGCGGACTTCAGGCCCGCCTCCTCGGCGTAGGAGGTCTCGTAGACCTCCGTCGGGTAGCCGTGGCGCTCCGCCCAGCGCAGGTACATCCGCAGCAGCATCTCGGCGAAGTCCGCCGCGTCCACGCCGCCGGCGCCGGCCCGGATGGCGACCAGCGCCTCCCGGGAGTCGTACTCGCCGGAGAGCAGGGTGCGGACCTCCATCTCCTCGATGGCCTTGGTCAGCCCGGTGATCTCCGACTCGACCTCGGTGAGCGCGCCCGGGTCGGACTCCGCCTGGGCCAGCTCCAGCAGCACCCCGGCATCGTCGAGCCGGGAGCGCAGGTCGCCCAGCTTGGTGATCTCACCGTTGACGTACGACAGCTGCGACGTCACCTGCTGCGCCTTGGCCTGGTCGTCCCACAGGTCGGGCGCGGAGGCCTCCTGCTCCAGGCGGGCCTTCTGCTCGCGCAGCTTGTCGAGGTCGAGCACGGCCTCGATGTTGCGCAGCGTGGCGTCGAGTTCCTTGAGCTGTTCGGCGTAATCGGCAGCGGTCACGACAGACAACACTACTGCGTGGGACCGTCAACCTGTTGCAGGTGGTCAGCCGACCGGCGCGGTCTTCAGCCAGGAGAGCGCCGCCCTGTGGTAGGCGACCGCGAACTCCAGCGCGCTGGCGTCGTAGTTGTCGCCCTCCTTCTTGGCGTTCTTGACCTGCTCCCGCACCGCCGCCAGCGCCTCGGTGTGGTACTCGTTCGCCGAGGCGTACAGGTTCTTGAGCTGGCTCGACGAGTGCAGGTTGCCGAACGCCATCCGTAGCGCTATCGGGTTACGGATGGTGTCCTTGCCGGGATTCTCCGCCAGCCAGCGGGAGAATGTCCGTTTCCCGGCCGCCGTCAGCGCGTACGGCTGGCTCATCCGCGGCCCGGGCTTGCCGAGCCGCACCAGACCCTTCTCGGCCAGGACGGGAAGCTCCCGGTAGACCTGACTGCGGGTCATCGACCAGTACGGCGCCAGCCGGCGCTCGGCGGCGGCCATCAACTGGCCGCCAGTCATCGGGCCGTCGTGCAGCAGGCCCAGCAGGGCCGCCGCCGTCGGGTTGACTCCGGATTCCGCCATGCCCTCTAAGCTGCCACTTTGTCGGCTCTGGCGTCCAGGATTTGCCGTTTTCGCCACCCGATGGCGGGTCCGATGTGCACTGTCGGGTAAGGAAGAGGCCCGCCCCACGTCTCCGACGGGCCTCTCCGGACGCCTCAGCCCATGTGCGGGTAGGTGTGGTCGGTCGGCGGGACGAAGGTCTCCTTGATCGTCCGCGGCGACGTCCAGCGGACCAGGTTGTGCCAGGAGCCCGCCTTGTCGTTGGTGCCGCTGGCCCGGGCGCCGCCGAACGGCTGCTGCCCGACCACCGCGCCGGTCGGCTTGTCGTTGATGTAGAAGTTGCCCGCCGCGTACCGCATCTTCTCCGCCACCTGGTCGACCACCCGGCGGTCGTTCGCGAAGATCGACCCGGTCAGCGCGTACGGCGCGATCGACTCGGCCTGGGCGACCACGTCGTCGAAGCGGGCGTCGTCGAAGACGTGCACGCCGAGGATCGGGCCGAAGTATTCCGTGGTGAAGGTCTCGTGCGCGGCGTCGGAGCACTCGAACAGCGTCGGCCGGACGAACCAGCCGACCGAGTCGTCGGCGGTGCCCCCGGCCAGGATCTTGCAGCTGTCGTCGCCCTTGATCAGCTCCAGCGCGGCGGTGTGCCGGCCGAACGCCTTGTCGTCGATGACCGCGCCGCCGAAGTTGCTGAAGTCGGTCACGTCGCCGTAGGTCAGCGACTCCGCGGTGGCGGCGAGCCGGTCCCGCAGCCCGCCCTCCCACAGCGACCGGGGGACGTAGGCCCGCGAGGCGGCCGAGCACTTCTGGCCCTGGTACTCGTAGGCGCCCCGGATCAGCGCGGTGTGCAGCGCGTCCACGTCGGCGCTGGTGTGCGCGACCACGAAGTCCTTGCCGCCGGTCTCGCCGACCAGGCGCGGGTAGCCCCGGTAGCGGGCGATGTTGTCGCCGACGGTCTTCCACAGGTGCTGGAAGACCTTGGTGGAGCCGGTGAAGTGGATGCCGGCCAGGTCCGGGTCGGCGAGCACCACGTCGGAGACCTCCTCGCCCCGGCCGGTGACCATGTTGATCACACCGGGCGGCAGGCCGGCGGCCTCGAACAGGCGCATCGTGAAGTGCGCGGCGAACTGCTGGGTCGGGCCCGGCTTCCAGACCACCGTGTTGCCGAGCATGGCCGGGGCGGACGGCAGGTTGCCGGCGATCGCGGTGAAGTTGAACGGGGTGACCGCGTAGACGAAGCCCTCCAGGGGCCGGTGGTCGAAGCGGTTCCACACGCCGGACGAGGACATCGGCTGCTCGGCCAGGAGCCGGCGGGCGAAGTGGACGTTGAACCGGAGGAAGTCGATCAGCTCGCAGGCGGCGTCGATCTCGGCCTGGACCGCGGTCTTGGACTGGCCGAGCATGGTGGCCGCGTTGAGCGTGTCCCGCCAGGGGCCGGCGAGCAGGTCGGCGGCGCGCAGGAAGATCGCGGCCCGCTCCTCGAACGGCAGCGCCCGCCACATCGGCGCGGCGTCCTTGGCGGCCCGGACCGCGGCCCGCGCGTCGTCGTGGGTGGCGTGCCCGGTGATGCCGAGCACGTGCGCGTGCTTGTGCGGCTGCACCACGTCGATCGACGCGCCGCCGGCCATCCGCTGCTCACCGGCGATGGTCATCGGCAGCTCGATCCGGTCGGCGGCCAGCTCGGCCAGCCGCCGCTGGAGCCGCTCCCGGTCGGCGCTGCCGGGCTCGTAGGTGTGGACCGGCTCGTTGCGCGGCTCGGGTACGGAGAACACGGCGTCCATCACAGGCTCCTGTGCGATCTCGACGGCGGTGGCGAAACCGGCCCCGCGAGCGCGGCCGGGCGGCCGGCGCCGGACACCGCGTGGTGGACCGGTCGCGGCGGCGGGACCTGGGCCGATTGTTTCATGCGACGCCGTCGCCGACCCGGGCTCCCCGGGTGCGGCACCGAACACCGGACGGACTCCCCCTCTTCGGACCGTCGGTCCATTCCCGCCCGGAACCGACGAAACGTCGGCACAGATCGCGCGCGGTCGACGATTCATCGGCAGTCTCGGCCCACCCCCGCGCCCCGTCGGCACCCGCCAGTCGGCCGGGTGACATGCGCCGGGGCGCGCGGCCCGCCCGTCCGGGAGGGCGCGCCGCGCCGCGTACGCTGGATGACCGGTGACCCGCCCGGCCCGGCGCGGCCGATCCGGCGTCCGTCGAAAGGGAGACGATGAGCAACCAGCCCGGCAGCTCCACGGCCGCGGAGCCGGACCAGCCCGAGGTCGTCGACGTGGCCCCCGCGGTCGGGCGACCCGAGTACGCGTCGGGCGCGCTGCCGCTGGCCCTGCTCTCGATCGCCTGGCTGGCGGCCATGCTCTGGTCCACCCGGGAGGCGATCACCTCGACCGCCGCCGGGGTCACCGCGATCAGCCTCTCCGCGTACGCGCTCCCGGGCGTGATCACCGCGGCGCTGGTCACCGGCGCCACGGTCGCGCTGGCCGCCACCAACCGGCTGGGCCGCGCCACCCTGCGCTTCCTGGCCACCGTCGGCGCCGGCCTGCTGGTCGGGCTCGTCGCCGCGGTGGCGATCAACCTCACGTACGCGGACAACGCCACCACCAACACGATCGCCGGCACCACGGCCGCCGCCGCGATCATCGGCGGCGCGGCGGCCGGGGCGCGGCAGGCCCGGGTGGTGGCCGCGATCGCCGCCGCCACGCTCGCCGCGCAGGTCTTCGTGGTGCTGTTCAGCCGGGCCCGGGATCCGCTCTCCGACCTGTTCGGCGCCGGCGAGACCCAGCAGTCGGTGCTGGACGCCGCCAAGTGGGTGTCCCGCACCGAGTCGCTGCTCGCCGGGCTGGTCGCCGGGCTGGTGGCCTACCTCTACCTGGCCTGGTCCCGCCGCCGCGCGGAGCGTCGGCACGGCGCGGCCGCGCCGCTGCGCTGGCCGGCGTACCTGGTGGCCGGCGCCGGCGCCGGGCTGCTCCTGCTGCTCACCGAGGTGATCATCCGGATCGGGGGGCGGGGCCTGCTCGACCTGGCCGCCGCGCTCAGCGAGGCCGACCAGGTGGCGCAGACGGCGCTCGGCACGTCGCGGGTGGACAACGGCATCTGGGTGCTCTTCGTGGGCGCGCTGACCACGCTCATCGTCTTCGGACGCACGCTCGGCCCGCGCCCGGTCGAGGAGGAGGACGAGCCGGCCTCCTGAGCCGGCCGGCCTCAGCCGACCTCGCGCAGCAGCAGGTCCAGCTCGGTCACGTCGTACCACTCCAGCTCGTGGTCCTCGACGCCGTCGACGGTGAACTGGGCGTCGGGGTCGCCGGCCTGCGCCTCGGCCACCACCGCCACGGCCGCGGTCACGTCCTCGACCGCCTCCGCGCCGTCCACGTGGATCGCGGCCACCGACCTGACCGGCACCGGGCCGGCCAGCCCCACCACGCTGGAGCCCAGCTCGCCGCCGGCCCGACCGACCGCCCGGGCGGGCAGGTCCACCGAGACCACCACGCGCCGACGGGGTGCGCCGGCGTCGGCACGCAGCAGGAGCAGCGCGTCCTGGGCGGCCCGGGTGAAGGCGACGTACTCCAGCTCCTCCTCGTCGCCCTCGGCGTACCACTCGCGCAGCTCGGGGGTGACCGCGTGCGCCGCCTCGGCGGACAGACCCTCGTCCCGCAGCCGGCCGAGCATCGGCACGGTCGCCGGCAGGTACACCCGGACAAGCTCGTCGGTCACCGGTCTCTCCCCCGCACTCAGGCCGCCGGCCGGCACACGCCGGCTCCGGGCGCCGATCATGCCGTACGCCGTGACCGTCATACACCCGGCACCCGCCCGGGCGAAGCCTTCCGCCGGTGTGTCCGCCGAAGCGGGACTCGGGAACGTCCGCCGGTGATGGCAAACTGACGCAAACGAAAACAACCCCGGGAGTCACCGTGGAGTCGAGGTTCCTGCTGCTGTCCGACGTCGCCGCCGAGCTGAACGTCTCGGACTCGCAGGTCTACCACATGGTCCGCAGCGGAGAGCTGCCCGCCATCAAGATCGGCGGACGGGGTCAGTGGCGGGTGGAGCGGGCGCGGTTGGAGGAGTACATCGAGCGCAAGTACGCCGAGACCGCCGAGTGGGTGCGCGGGAACCCGCTGGGTGAGCGCGACGCGGAGTGATCCCACGCTGACCGTAGGCCATTGACGCGCCCGACTCCGGTGCCGGAAGATGAGGTTCTATCGCAGGCAAACGAAGGCAAACGCAAGGATTCGAGGGCTGACATGGTCGACACCCGCCGTCCCCGGTCACCACGTCCACCGGTTCGCCTCCGACCCGCCCCGCCACTCGACCCGCCCTGCACGGACGAGGATCCGGCCTGGGGCCACACCGGTCAGCTCGCCCTCGACCTGATCGACCGACGCCCCGGCGACCTCGGGCGACCCGCCGGGCGCGCCCCCGACCACGCTCCCGGCTGGCCCCGCTGGCTGACCTCCGGCGCGCTCCGCACCACCCCGGGCGAGGGCGGCACGCACCATTCCCCGACCTCCGGAGAGGGCGCCCCGCACCGCGACACCACCGCGAGCGGGGACGGCGTCGGACGCCCGCCCGTCGGGCCACCGCCCGCTCCCGCCACCGCCACGCCCGAGGCCGCCCGAGCGGCCCACCGGTTCGTCCGCACGTTCCTGGAGATCGTCAACGGCTTCCGGCCCCCCGGGCAACTCCGGCCACTCTGCCTGCCCGAGGCCGCCGCCCAGGTCTCCGCGGAGCTGACCCGGGCGGCCCGCCGGGTGACCCCGGTCCGCCGCCGCAGCGCCCGGCCCGCCCTGCACCTGCGCCGCCTGCGGATCTGTGAGCCACGGGCCGGCGCGGTGGAGGCCACCGCCGTGTTCACCGGCGCCGGCGGCACCAGCTGGGCGGTCGCCGTGCGCCTGGAACACCGGCGCGGCAACTGGCTCTGCATCGTGCTGGACGTCCTCTGACTCTCACCACGTCGTCGATCCGGACGGGGTGAGACGCCGACGGGCCCCGGCCGGTGGCCGGGGCCCGTCGGGCTATCTGGGTCAGTTGCCGCCGTTGGGCGAACCGTGGCAGCGCTTGTACTTACGGCCGGAACCGCACGGGCAGGGCGCGTTACGGGACGGGCCCTCACCACCGTCCACCTGGCCCGGGGTCGCCCGCCGGGCGGTGCTGGAGGCCATCGCCTGACCGCTCGCCCCGCCGGCCGCGGCCGGGGTCCGGCGCGGCGCCGAGGCGGCCGGGCGCTCGGACGTCCGCTCGCCGATGCCCAGCGCCGGGGCCTGCTGCTCGGCGCGCTCGATCACCGGCGCACCTCGACCGGCCTCGCCGTCCACGGCGGGCGCCGAGTATTGCAGGCCCTGCTGCTGCGGCGCGCGGTTGAGGCCCTTGGCCCGGATCTCCACCGGCTTCTCCAGCAGCTGGACCTCCTCGGCCTCCGGCTCCGCCTCCTCGACCTGCACGTCCAGGTTGTAGAGGAAGCCGACCGTCTCCTCCTTGATGCCGTCCATCATGGTGGCGAACATGTCGAAGCCCTCGCGCTGGTACTCGATGACCGGGTCGCGCTGGGCGTACGCCCGCAGGCTGATGCCCTCCTGGAGGTAGTCCATCTCGTAGAGGTGCTCGCGCCACTTGCGGTCGATCACCTGGAGCAGGACCATCCGCTCGAGCTGGCGCACCGCCTCCTCGCCGAGGCTCTCCTCCCGCCGGTCGTACGCGGAGTGCGCGTCCTCCTTGAGGCGGGCGAGCAGGAAGTCCTGGTCGAGACCGGCCCGGGAGCCGACCTCCTCCTCCAGCTCCTCGACCGTGACGCCCACCGGGTAGAGCTGCTTCAGGCTGGACCAGAGCTGGTCGAGGTCCCAGTCCTCGGCGTAGCCGTCGCTGGTCGCGCCGACCACGTACGCGCCGATCACGTCGTCGATCATGTTGCGGACCTGGTCGGACAGGTCCTCGCCGTTGAGCACCCGCAGGCGCTCGGCGTAGATCACCTGGCGCTGCTTGTTGAGCACCTCGTCGTACTTGAGGACGTTCTTCCGGATCTCGGCGTTCTGGCCCTCGATCTGGGCCTGCGCGCTCTTGATCTGGCGGGTGACCATCTTCGACTCGATGGGCACGTCCTCCGGGATGTTGAAGCGGTCCATGACCGCCTCGACGGCGCCGGCCCGGAACCGCTTCATCAGCTCGTCCTGGAGGGACAGGTAGAACCGGGACTCGCCCGGGTCGCCCTGCCGGCCGGCACGCCCCCGCAGCTGGTTGTCGATCCGGCGGGACTCGTGCCGCTCGGTGCCGAGCACGTAGAGCCCGCCGGCGGCGGCCACCTCCTCCGCCTCGACGTCGCAGGCCTGCTTCCAGGTCGGGAGGATCTCCTCCATCGCCTTGGCGTACTCCTCCGGCTGCTCGACCGGGTCGAGACCGCGCTGGCGGAGTTCGTTGGCGGCGAGGAACTCGGCGTTGCCGCCGAGCAGGATGTCGGTGCCCCGGCCGGCCATGTTGGTGGCGACCGTGACCGCGCCCTTGCGCCCGGCCTGGGCGACGATCTCCGCCTCCTTGGCGTGGAACTTCGCGTTCAACACCGAGTGCGGGATGCCGCGGCGGCGCAGCATGTGCGACAGGATCTCGGAGTTCTCCACCGAGACGGTGCCGACCAGCACCGGCTGGCCCTGCTCGTGCCGCTCCGCGATGTCCTCGACGACGGCGTTGAACTTGGCCTTCTCGGTCTTGTAGATGACGTCGGGCCGGTCGAGCCGGACCATCGGCCGGTGCGTCGGGATGGTCACGACGCCGACCTTGTAGACCTTGTTGAACTCGCCCGCCTCGGTCTGGGCGGTGCCGGTCATGCCGGAGAGCTTCTCGTAGAGGCGGAAGTAGTTCTGGAGGGTGATCGTGGCCAGGGTCTGGTTCTCCTGCTTGATCTCCACCCCCTCCTTGGCCTCGATCGCCTGGTGCATGCCCTCGTTGTAGCGCCGGCCGTGCAGGATCCGGCCGGTGAACTCGTCGACGATCAGGACCTCGCCGTCGCTGACGATGTAGTCCTTGTCGCGCTTGTAGAGCTCCTTGGCCTTGATCGCGTTGTTCAGGTAGCCGACCAGCGGCGTGTTGACCGACTCGTAGAGGTTGTCGATGCCGAGCCGGTCCTCGACCCTGGCCACGCCGCGCTCGGTGATCGCGATGGTGCGCTTGGCGTAGTCGACCTCGTAGTCGCCCTCGCCGTCGGTGCCGGGCTGGAGGCGGGCCACCACGGACGCGAACTCCTGGTACCACCGAGCGGAGTGCTCGGCCGGGCCGGAGATGATCAGCGGGGTGCGGGCCTCGTCGATGAGGATCGAGTCGACCTCGTCCACCACGGCGAAGAAGTGGCCGCGCTGGACCAGCTCCTCCTTCGACCAGGCCATGTTGTCGCGCAGGTAGTCGAAGCCGAACTCGTTGTTGGTGCCGTAGGTGATGTCGCACTCGTAGGCCGCGCGGTGCTCGGTGGCGGGCCGGTTCGGCAGCACCACGCCGACGGTGAGCCCGAGGAACTCGTGCACCCGGCCCATCCAGGCGGCGTCGCGCTCGGCGAGGTAGTCGTTCACCGTGATCACGTGCACGCCCTTGCCGGCGAGCGCGTTCAGGTAGACCGGCATGACCGAGGTGAGCGTCTTGCCCTCACCGGTCTTCATCTCGGCGATGTTGCCGAAGTGCAGGGCCGCGCCGCCCATCACCTGGACGTCGTAGGGCCGCTGGCCGAGCACCCGCGAGGCGGCCTCCCGGCACACCGCGAACGCCTCCGGCAGGAGGTCGTCGAGGGTCTCGCCATCCTCAAGCCGCTCCTTGAACTGGTCGGTCATGCCGCGCAGCTCGTCGTCGCTGAGGTTGACGTAGTCGTCCTCGATCGAGTTGACGGCAGCCGCGATGGCCTTCAGCCGACGCACCATGCGGCCCTCGCCGGCGCGAAGGACCTTTTCCAGAATCGACACGGATCAACGCTCCCCTAGACGGTCTCGAACCATCGTAGGCGCTCCGGCGCGGCGATGGTCACTGGTGGCGGCGGTCCGGGTCAGCGAACCCGACATAACGCCGCGACCGCACGCCGGGGGCCGCTAATCGGGTTACGCCGTCGGCGAACGATCCGGCACGATGGCTCGGATGGAGCCGGTGGAGATCATCGAGGACGGGCTGTTGCTACGCCCCTGGCGGGCCGGGGACGCCGACGCGGTGCACCGCGCCTGCCAGGATCCGGACATTCAGCGCTGGACCACCGTACCTCGCCCGTACCTGCCCGAACACGCCGTCGCGTTCGTGACCACGATCAGCGCCACCGCCTGGGCGGACGGCACCGGGGCGCCGTTCGCGGTCTGCGACGCCGCCACCGGCGAGCTGCTCGCCTCGTGCGGCCTGGTCTCCGTCGACCAGGCGCTCGACTCGGGTGAGGTGGGCTACTGGACCGCGCCGTGGGCCCGCGGGCGGGGCGTCGCGGTCCGCGCCGTCCGGGCGGTGGCCCGGTGGGCCTTCGACGCGCTCAAGCTGCGCCGGATCACCTGGCAGGCCGAGCTCGGCAACCACGCGTCCCGGCTGGTCGCGCTGCGCGCCGGCTTCCGGATCGAGGGCGAGCTGCGGCTGGCCCACCCGGCCCGGGGCGGCCGGCCGGAGGGGTGGATCGGCTCCCTGCTCCCGGCCGAGCTGGCCGCGCCCGGTGACCCCGTCCCGTACGGCCCGGACACGCTCCAGGCCCGCAGGGCGGCGGTCTTCGGCCGCCCACAGCCCGTCCTGTTCGCCACCGCCGGCGACACCGAGCTGCGGCTGCGCGCGCTGGAGGAGCGGGACCTGGCCGAGGTCACCCGCACCTGCCAGGACGAGCAGACCGTGCGCTGGACCACGGTGCCGCACCCCTACCGGCCCGAACACGCCGAAAGCTTCCTGCGCGACCTGGTGCGCCCGGCGTGGGCGCGCGGCACCGCCGCGACGTTCGCGGTGGCCGACCCGGAGGACCGCTACGTCGCCTCGCTCGACCTGCGGATCCTCCCTGGCGACCCGCTGGTGGCCGACGTCGGCTTCATGACCGCCCCACACGCGCGGGGTCGGGGCTACCTGCCGGCCGCGCTCACCGCGGTCTGCGCCTGGGGTTTCACCACGCTCGGCCTGGCCCGGGTCGAGTGGCGGGCCAACGTGGGCAACACCGCGTCCCGCCGGGCGGCCGAGAAGGCCGGCTTCACCGTCGAGGGCACGCTGCGCGGCGGCGTCCAGCACCGCGGCGAGCGGCACGACGTGTGGGTCGGCGGGCTGCTGGCGGGAGACCTGGCATGACCCCGGAGACGATCGAGGGGTACGGGGTACGGCTGCGGCCGTGCGCTCCGGCCGACGTACCCGGCACGGTGGCCGGCCTGACCGACCCGGAGTCCCGCCGGTTCATGCCCTTCCTGCCCGACCCGTACGACGCCGACGCCGCCCGGTGGTGGATCACCGAGGGCGCACCGGCGGCCCGGGCGGCCGGCGGAGCCGCCTACACGATCGCCGACCCGGCCACCGACCGGCTGCTCGGCAGCATCGGCCTGACCCGGCTCAGCGCGGAGCGGGCGACGTACGAGATCGGTTACTGGGTGGGCCCGTCGGCACGCGGCCGGGGCGTGGCGACCGCCGCCACCCGGCTGCTGAGTGAGCAGGCGTTCGCGGCCGGGGCGGGCCGGCTGGAGCTGCTCACCCGCGCGGAGAACGTGCCGAGCCAGCGCATCGCGCTGGCCTGCGGCTACCGGCACGAGGGGGTGCGCCGGGCGGCGGGCGCGGGCGTCGACGGCGTCCGTCAGGATCTGGTCGCCTGGGTGCGGCTGGCCGACGACCCGCCCGGGCCGACCGCCCGCCTGCTGCCGGACCTGCCCGACGGCCGGCTCACCGACGGCGTGGTGACGGTGCGCCGCGTGGAACCGGCGGACACGGACGCGCTGCACCGCCTGCACACGCTGCCGGAGGTGGTGGCCAACCGGGTGCCGCCGGAGCCGCCGGAGCGGGAGGTGATCGCCCGTCGCTGCCGGCTGGCGGCCAGCCACTGGCTGGCCGGCGCCTCCGCCGACCTGGCGATCCTCGACGCGGTGACCGGCGCGTTCGTCGGCGGCTGCGCCCTCGTCCACGACGAGCCGGCGACCGGTCAGGCCATGCTGGGCTACAGCCTGCTGCCCGAGGCGCGGGGGCGCGGGCTGGCCGCCCGGACGGTGCGGCTGGTCTCCGGATGGGCGTTCGACGTCGGCGTGGCCCGGCTCTGGGCCGGCACCCGGCCGGAGAACGTCGCCTCCCAGCGGGTGCTGGAACGCGCCGGCTTCCGGCGGGAGGGGCTGTTGCGCGGGCGACTGCCCGGCGCGGGCGGTACCCGTACCGATTCGGTGATCTTCGGTCGGCTGGCTACGGACGGAGAGTGAGTGGGGCCCCACGAGCGCGGAGCCCCACTCGTCCGGGTCAAGGGGTCAGGTGCCGAGCGAGATGATGCCGTAGTCGTACGCGCGCCGGCGGTAGACCACACTCGGGCGGCCGGACTCCTTGTCCTGGAACAGGTAGAAGTCGTGCCCGACGAGTTCCATCTGGAACAGCGCGTCGTCGACGGTCATCGGTTCTGCGGGGTGGACCTTCTCCCGGGCGATGTGCCACGGCTGGTCGTCGGGTTCCTCGAAGTCGCTCTCGTCCGGACGGTCGGCGACGGCGGTGGCCGCACCGTGGCCGTTCAGCACCGCCAGGCCGGGCCCGTCCAGGTCGGCCACCGGAAGACCGGCGGTCGCGGCGGCCACGGAGAGCGGCGCGTGCCGCCCGCGGTGCACCCGGCGGCGGTCGGCCGCCCGGCGGAACCGGGTGTCCAGCTTGGCGATGGCGGCGTCGAGCGCGCTGTAGAAGTCGTTCGTGCAGGCCTCGGCCCGGATCACCGGACCCCGCGTGACGCAGGTGATCTCCACCCGCTGGCAGTGGTCGGCCTGGCGCGGATTGCGCTCGTGGAACAACTCGACGTCCACGCGAATGAGTTTGTGGTCGTAGCGTTCGATCTTCGCGAGCTTCTCGGCTACGTGCACCCGGTAATGGTCCGGCACTTCGACGTTACGGCCCTTGACCACGATGTCCACGTGACCTCCCTTGTTCGGACGGTCGTTCGGTCCGGATCTTCCGGTCGACGCACCCGGGGAGGGCCCCGCTCGGCGTCCACCGGTGGTGTACGGCTACGCCTCCTTCCAGTGCCGGGGGAAGGTTGGCATCCTCACTACCCCCGACACCGAAACGCTAACTCCTGTTCGGCCACCCGTCACCCCCGGTTGCCGAAGGCGGTCGCAAAATTTAACAGCTCATACACCATGGGGTGAAACGGATACACGAAGCGTCACCGAAGCCGCCGCTTTTGCGTTGCGGCGAGCACCGCCGCGGCCTTTGGCGTCATTCCCGCGCGGTGCAATATCCGGCTCACCGCCGCGAGCGTTGCCCCGGTGGTGACGATGTCGTCGAGCAGCACCACGGCGCCGACCGCGGGGACCGTACGCCGCAGCCGGAACGCGGCGTCCGCCGCGGCCGCCCGACCGGCGCTGTCCAGCGCCACCGAGTCCGGGCGCGGCAGCGCCCGCAACGGCCGCAGCACGCGGACCGGCCAGCCGGCCGCGCGCAGTCGGGCGGCCGCCGGGCGGGCCAGCCGCTCCAGGTGGTCGCCGTAGCGGGCCCGGGCCGCGCGGGCGGTGTCCGGCACCGCCACCAGCGTCACCGGGCCGGGCGGCCCCACGGCCTCGGCGACCACCTCGGCAAGCAACGCCCCCAGCGGCCGGGCCAGCCCGTGCCGACCCCGTTCCTTGTACGCCAGCAGCCCCTCGCGCAACGCGCCGCCGTACGGCCCGAGGGCGACACAGGGCGGCAGGTCCGGTGGGGCCGGATCGGGGCGGGTCGGCGCGGGACGCAACGACTCCAACTCGTCCACACAGCGCGGGCAGAAGCCCTGTCGCAGCCCCGGGGAGCGCGCCGCGCAGCCGGCGCACCCGGCGGGCAGCACCAGGTCGGTCAGGTCCGCCCAGAGCCCGCCCACGTCCGGCACCGGTAGCCCTCAGTAGAGGAAGAAGGGCGCCGTGGGGTTGGTCGCCCGGCTGCCCGCCGGCACGTCCAGCACCTGTTCCGGCTTGATGATGTCGAACGGGTTGTTCCGGAAGGCCGCCCGGTTCGCCTCGTACATGTACGACTGCGACGGTGGTCCGCCCGTTGACGCGCCCGGGTACGCGGCCAACTGGGACACCTCGGCGCCGATGTCCCGCTTGAGTGCGATCTCCCGGCCGCCGTCGACACTGAGCTGGTGGATCGCCGGCCGGAGGTCCGGCTCGTTACCGGCCAGGACCAGGTCGTTCTCCAGCAGCCAGTCCACCGCCGTGACGCCGGTGAGCTCGGTCGCCAACGGACGCGGCTGGCCCACCACCACGCCGCCGTCGACGCTCACCGCGGCCACGTAGAGGGCGCCCCCGCTGACGAGGGCGATCCGGTGGCCGTCGAGGGACCCGGCGACCGCCACCACCGGACCGGGGACGGCCAGGGGGACCTCGCTCATCGCGGCCGCACCGTCGAAGCGGTAGAGCTTGCCGTCCGCGGCCACCAGGCCGGACGGGCGGTTCTGATCCGACGAGCGGAGCCAGGTGGGCCGGCTGATGGCACGGTAGGACCGGGCGCTGGTGGCCAGCCCGGTGACCGGGGCCGCGCCGAAGCCGACCCGCAGCCGCTGCCGCCGGTCCGCACCGGTGACCACCAGCGCGGCCCGCGTCCCGTCGCCGGCGTACGCGAGCGCCGCGGAGGCCACGTTCCGGTTGTCCGCGGGTGCCAGCGGGACGGCGGCCCGCGGCTCGTTGCCGATGGCCAGCGGGCGGATCGCGCCGTCGTACACACTGAAGCGCGCCGGGACGCCGCCGGCCGGGTACGCGGCGTGCGCCGTCCGCTCCTGCTGGAGGTCGACGGTGCGCCGCTTCTGGTTCTGGATCTTCAAGTCGAGCTGCCCACTCAGATCGGGCAGCGACCAGGCGAGCTGGGTGGCGAGCAGGCCGAGTTTCTTGTCGTCGGCCCCCGGCATCGTGAGGTTGACCTCCCAGCGCCCGTCGGCGCCGGTGGCGTTGTTGATCGGACGGGTGCCGTCGGGCAACCCGGTCACGCCGGTCTCCAGCCAGTCGGACGGGTCGCCGGTCAGCCATCTCACCACCTCGGTGACCAACCGCTCGGTCGGCACCGACGAGGGCAGGTAACGCAGATCGGGCACCAGCCGGGACTGGTCCGCGTTCCAGAAGTAGATGGTGTGCGGCAGGTAGTACTTCCCCAGCGCACTGTCGCTGACCAGCAGCACGTTCGGTACGGCGGTGAGCAGCAGCCCGGACCCGGTCGGATCGGCCCGGCGAAGCTGGAACACGTACTCGGTCTCGCTGGCCTCCGGCGGCGCCAGGACGCCGTTGGCCCGCAGCACGCCGACCTGCTGCACCTTGACGGTCACCACGCTGGTGCCCTGGTTGTTCGGCGGGGTGACCTCGAGCTTCTCGCGGAGCCGCACCACGGTCAGGCCGATCTCGCTGCTCTTCTGCTTCTCCGGGAGCAGGCTCTTCGCCTCCTGGGCGATGAACTCCTTGGCCCGGGCGTACGCCTGCTCACGCTCGCCGGCGGCGGCCGCTCGCAGGTAGTTCTCGATGAACGGACCGGGCTCGTCGCTGTCTTCGGGGCTGGGCGGCCGCGCAGGGCTGCCGTTGGAGGCGCCCGCCTCGGCGGCCGGACCCGAGCCGTCGACCTGGACCTCGGTCTCGTTCGGGATCCCGCAGCCGGTCAGCCCGGCCGGCAGCAGCACGCCACCCAGCAGCAGAGCCAGCACCCGCCGTCTGAGGGAAAACTTGCTTCTCACGGGGTCACCTCTGCTCGGTCGGCGTCGGCAGGGCCGATGGCCAACGCCCCGGCGCCACTGCCCGGGCCGATGGCGAGCAGGCCACCGTCGCGCGGGCCGCCGAACGGCAGGGTGACGTCGGCCGGCACCAGCCGCAGCGGTGAGGTGGTGAGCCGGTCCCCGGCCCGGGCCGGCAGGGTGAGGCGGAACTGCGCGCCCTGCCCCGGCGCGCCCCACGCCTCCAGCCAGCCGCCGTGCAGCCGGGCGTCCTCCAGGCTGATCGACAGGCCCAGGCCGGTGCCCCCGGTCTGCCGGGCCCGGGACGGGTCGGCGCGCCAGAACCGGTTGAAGACCAGCTTCTCCTCGCCCGGCTTGAGGCCGACACCGTGGTCCCGGACCGTGATCGCCACCGCGCTCTGGTCCATGCCCAGGGTGATCCGCACCGGCTTGGCCTCGCCGTGCTCGACCGCGTTGCCGACCAGGTTGCGCAGCACCCGCTCGACCCGGCGCGGGTCGACCTCGGCGATCACCGGCGTGTCCGGCAGCTCCAGCTCGATGGTCACCCCCACCCGCTCGGCCAGTCCGGCCAGCCGCTCGGTCACCCGGTGCACCACCGGCACCAGGTCGGTCGGCTCGCTGTCCAGCACCGCGAAGCCGGCGTCGAACCGGCTGATCTCCAGCAGGTCGGTGAGCAGCTCCTCGAACCGGTCCAGCTCGGCCTGGAGCAGCTCGGCGCTGCGCGCCACCGCCGGGTCGAACTCGTCCCGCTCCGCGAAGATCAAATCGGCCGCCATCCGGACCGTGGTCAACGGGGTGCGCAGCTCGTGCGAGACGTCCGAGGTGAACCGGCGTTGCAGCCGCGACATCTCCTCCAGCCGGAGGATCTGCCGTTGCAGGTTGGTCGCCATCTGGTTGAACGAGGCGGCGAGCAGGGCCAGGTCGTCCTCGCCGGAGACCACCATGCGCTGGTCGAGCAGGCCGGCGGAGAGGCGCTGGGCGGTGCGCGCGGCCACCCGGACCGGGGTCACCACCAGCCGGGTGACCAGGGCCGCCAGCAGGCCGAGCAGGAGCACCAGCGCGACCCCGGTGGCGACCACCGTGGCCCGGGCGTCGGCCGCCGTGCTGTCCTGCCGGGCCAGCGGTACGAGGTAGTAGAGCTCGACCTGCCCGAACCGGGTCGGCACCGGGGAGCCGTAGACCAGGTATTTCGTCCGCTCGCCGCCGAGCGTGCCGGTGCGGATCTGGTGGGCGACCTTGCCCGACGAGACGGCGGCCCGCAGCTCGTCGCCGATCACCGGGCGCACCGGCATGTCCGGTGAGGTGCGCGGCTCGATGAACTCGGCGAAGTTGTCGGCGGTGATCGCCACCACCACCCCGCTGGTCTGCGCCGGGTCACCGCCGGCCAGGTAGTTGACCGTGCCGTCGATGGTGTCCTGGAGCTGCGCCTCCTGCGGCTGGCTGTAGAGGTTGAACTGCTTCGCCGCGTATTCACTGCCGTTGCTCAGCCGGGCCCGCACGTCGGTCTCGGCGTTCTCCAGCAGGATGTTGGTGATCTTGTCGGCGATCAGGTAGGCGAAACCGCCCACCAGCAGACTCGACGCCACGAGTGTGATGGTGACCACGCGGACCTGGAGCGACCGCCGCCAGGCCTGGTGCACACCGGCGGCGAACCGCGTCGACCGGCCGGCCACGACGCGCCACAGCGCCCACGCGGCGGATGGCCGGCGGGGCGCGGTCGGCGGGTCGGGCAGCGGGGTGGTCACCACAGTGCTGACCAGGCTATCCGGTGCCCGCCTTGTAGCCCACGCCCCGGACGGTCAGGATGATTTCGGGTCGCTCCGGATCCGGCTCGATCTTGGCCCGGAGCCGCTGCACGTGCACGTTGACCAGGCGGGTGTCGGCCGCGTGCCGGTAGCCCCACACCTGCTCCAGCAGCACCTCGCGGGTGAAGACCTGGCGCGGCTTGCGGGCGAGCGCGACCAGCAGGTCGAACTCCAGCGGCGTCAGCTTCACCTCCTCGCCGTCCCGGCTGACCGTGTGCGCCGGCACGTCGATGGTGATCTGGTTGCCCGGCGGCCCGATGGTCAGCAGCTCCGGCGCGACGTCCTCGCCGCGGCGCAGCCGGGCCCGCATCCGGGCCACCAGCTCCTTGGGCTTGAACGGCTTGACCACGTAGTCGTCGGCGCCGGACTCCAGCCCCAGCACCACGTCGACGGTGTCGCTCTTGGCGGTCAGCATCACGATGGGCACGCCGGACTCGGACCGGATCGCGCGGGCCACGTCGATGCCGCTCATGCCGGGCAGCATCAGGTCGAGCAGGACGATGTCGGGCCGGCTGTCGCGGAACGCGGCCAGTGCCCGTTCTCCGTCCGCGACGAAGGACGGCACGAAGCCCTCGCTGCGCAGCACGATGCCGAGCATCTCGGCGAGGGCGGGGTCGTCGTCGACCACGAGTACCCGGGCTCTCATGGGGTTTATCGTTCCATCCCCGTTCGTTCGGAGGGTTCGGCGTCTTCACCGGCACGGTAGCGCCGAGCGGGCCCGCGCACCACAGCCGACGGCGTGGCCGCCCCGCGTGGCGTGCCGCGGCGGACGGGTCAACCGGATGCCGACCCGTCGTGCAACCATGATCCCCCGGGCGCCGCGTCGCCCGCCACCTCTACCCTGCCCGCCCAGGAGTACGCGTGCCCGACGCCGGCCCGATCGCGGTGCTCCCGCGCCGCCCGCTGACCGTCGGCGAGCTGCTCGACGCCGCCGTGCTGCTGCTGCGCGACCAGGCCCGGGTGCTGCTCCCGCTCGCCGTGGCGCTGGCCCTGGCCGAGCAGGCCCTGCTGTACCCGCTGCGGACGCTGGCCGACGTCCACCCGCCCGGCTGGTGGCCCACCGACCAGCAACGCCTCGGCTGGTACTGGCTGCTGCTCGCGGTCGGCGCCGGCACCGAGGCGGCGATCGTCGCGCTGCTGGGCAACCCGGCCGCGCGCGGCGGGGCGGCCGCGCTGCTGGGCCGTCGCCCCGGCCCGGCCGAGGTGCTCCGCGCGGCCCGTCCGGGCGCGACCCTGCTGGCGGCGGCCGCGGTCGGGCTCGCCGTCGGCGCCGCCGGGCTGGCCGGACCGGCCTGGTTCGTGGCCTACGGGCTGCTCGGTCTGGTGGTGCCGGCGCTGGTGCTGGACGGGGTGCCGGCGCACCGGGCGGCGGGGCGGGCGGTCCGGCTGGCCGGGCGGCTCGGCGGGCGCGCCGCCGGCATCCGGTTGCTCGGCTACCTCGGCTGGTGGCTGGTCCGCGTCGGCATCGGGCTGGGCGTCCCGTACGGGCTCGGTCTGCTGGGCCTGTTCGACGTGTCGGCGTGGGCGCTGCCACTGGCCGTGGCCGCCCAGGTCGCGGTGAACGCGCTCGCTTACCCGGCGCTGGCCTGCCTGGACGCGGTGCTGCACCTGGAGACCCGGATGCGCACCGAGGGGCTGGACATCCGGCTCTCCCGGGCGCCGGCCGGCGTACCCGAGCCCGTGCTGCTGGCGGCCCCGCGGTGAGCCGGTGGTGGACCGAGGCGGTCGCCGCGCTCGGTGACGTCGTCGCCCTGCCGCTGGTCGTGCTGATCCTGCTGGCCGCCGCGCTGGTGGCGGCGCTGGCCTGGTACTACTTCCCGACCTGGGTGCCCCGCCGGCTGCCCCGGCCGACAGTGCCCCGGTTCCGGCTGCCCCGGCTGCGGTGGCGGCTCCGGCTGCCCCGACTCCGCCGGGTCCGCCCGCGCCGCCGCGCCCGCCGCCGGCCGGACCTGCCGGCGGCGCGCGTGCCCACCCCCCGGGCCGCGCCACCCGCGCCGGCCGCCGACGCCGGGCTGGCCGACCGGCTGGCCGCCGAGGGCCGGTACGCCGAGGCGGTCCGGGAACGGCTGCGGGAGATGGTCCGGCTCCTGGTCACCCGACGGCTGGTGGAGCCACGGGCCGGGCTGACCGTCACCGAGCTGACCGAGGCCGCGGCCCGGGTCCGGCCGACGGTCCGGCCCACCCTGCACGCCGCCGGCACGATCTTCTCCGACCTCTGGTACGCCCAGCGCCCGGCCACCGCCAGCCACGACCACCGGATGCGCGACCTCGCCGCGGACCTGCGCCGCGAGCTGGCCGGCGAGGAGGAGCGGTGACCGACACCCGGGCCCCGGAACGCCCCACCGCCCCGCCACGCCGGCGGCACCGCCTCCTCGTCCCGCTCGGGCTGGCCGTCCTGCTGATCGTCGCCACCCTGGTGCTGCACGCGGTGGACCAACCCGACCCGGACGAGCGCGGCTTCCTCTCCCCCGTCGCCACCGGCGACGACGGCGGCAGCCGGCTCGCCGAGGCGCTGCGCGCGCAGGGGGTGCCGGTGCGCCGGGAGACCGACGTCGAGGCCGCGCTGCGCACCGCCCGCGCGGCGCCCGGCACGCTGTTCGTGCCCGCCCCGGACCTGGTCCACCCGGACACGCTCGCCGGCCTGACCGCGCTGCCCCCCGGCAGTCGGCTGGTGCTGGTCGATCCGTCCCGCCGGGTCCTGGTCGAGCTGCACGCCCCGGCCGAGCCGACCACCCGCCGCTGGGCCACCCGTGCGGTGCCGCCGGACGGCGACGACGAGACCTGCCGGCTGCCCGAGGCGCTCCGCGCCGGCACCGCCGCCGTCGACCATCAGCGGTACGCCGGGCCGGAGAGCGCCGACCGCTGCTACGGCGGCGCGCTCCTCCGGATCCCCAGCGGCACCGAGGTGGTGCTGGTGGGGGCCAGCGACCCGTTCCGCAACGACCGGATCGCCGAGTGGGGCAACGAGGACCTCGCCACCGGCCTGCTCGGCGGCGGTCGCCCGCTGGTCTGGCTGGACCTGCCCGGCCCGGCGCCGGCGCCGGCGCGGTCGCGCGTGCCCGGGGAGCGTGAGACCGGCGCGCCGCCGACCGGTGGCGGCCCCGAGCGGACCCAGCGTCCCGACCGGGCCGACCCGCCGCATCGCGACAACCCGCTCTGGGGCGCCTTCCCGCAGTGGTTCTGGGCGATCCTGGTGCAGCTCGCGGTGGCCGGACTGCTGGTGGTTCTCTGGCGGGCCCGCCGGCTCGGGCCGCCGGTGGCCGAGCCGCTGCCGGTGACCGTCCGGTCCGCCGAGACCGTGCGCGGCCGGGCCCGGCTCTACCGCCGGGCGGGCGCCCGGGACACCGTCGCCGCAACGCTGCGCCGGGCCGCCCTGGACCGCCTCATGCCCCGGCTCAACCTGCCGCCCGACACGCCGGACGACGAGGTGGCGACCCGGATCGCCACCGCCGTCGGCGGCGACCCGGAGAACGTGACCGACCTGCTGTACGGCCCCGAGCCGGGCGACGACCGGGAGCTGCTGGCGCTGAGCCGCGACCTGGACACGCTCACCCGTACCCTGGCCCCGCATCCGAGCGAAGGAGAACCCCGGTGACCGGACCCGTCATCGCCGCCGCGTCGCCCACCGCCCCGTCCGAGGCGCGGGCCGCCCTGCACCGGCTGCGCGCCGAGGTGGCCAAGGCCGTCGTCGGCCAGGACGCCGTGGTGACCGGCCTGGTGATCGCGCTGCTGTGCCGGGGGCACGTGCTGCTGGAGGGCGTGCCGGGCGTGGCCAAGACGCTGCTGGTGCGCACCCTGGCCACCGCGCTCGACCTGGACTCCAAGCGGGTGCAGTTCACCCCCGACCTGATGCCCGGCGACGTCACCGGCTCGCTGATCTTCGACCCGCGTACCGCCGCGTTCACGTTCCGGGAGGGGCCGGTCTTCACCAACCTGCTCCTCGCCGACGAGATCAACCGCACCCCGCCCAAGACGCAGTCGGCGCTGCTGGAGGTGATGGAGGAGCGGCAGGTCTCGGTCGAGGGCGGGCGCCGCCCGCTGCCCGAGCCGTTCATCGTGGCGGCGACCCAGAACCCGGTCGAGTACGAGGGCACCTACCCGCTGCCCGAGGCGCAACTCGACCGCTTCCTGCTCAAGCTGACCGTGCCGCTGCCGGAACGGGACGAGGAACTGGGCGTGCTGCGCGCGCACCACGCCGGCTTCGACCCGCGCGACCTGCGTGCGGCCGGCGTACGCCCGGTTGCCGGCGCGGCCGACCTGGCCGCCGCCCGGGCGGAGGCGCACGCCGTGCACGTGGCCGAGCCGGTCCTCGGCTACATCGTGGACCTCTGCCGCGCCACCCGGGTCGCCCCGGCCCTGGAGCTGGGCGCCTCGCCCCGGGGCGCCACCGCGCTGCTCGCCACCGCGAAGGCGTGGTCCTGGCTGGCCGGACGGGACCACGTCACGCCGGACGACGTGAAGGCGGTGGCCCGGCCCACGCTGCGGCACCGGCTGCGCCCGCGCCCGGAGGTGGAGCTGGAGGGCGTCACCGTGGATGCCGTGCTGGACTCGGTGCTGGCCACCGTGCCGACCCCGCGATGACCTGGCGGGCGGGTCTGCTGCTCGCCGCGGGCGCGGCGACGCTGCCGGTCTGGCCGGCCCCGTTCCTCGGCGTCGCCGTGCTGACCGCGGCGGTGCTGCTGCTGGTCGCCGTCGACCGGCTCCTCGCGGCCCCGCCGCACGCCCTCACCGTGACCCGCACCGGCGACCGGACCGTCCGGCTCGGCGGCACCGCCACGGTCACCCTGCACCTGACCAACCCCACCGACGCGGCGGTGCACGCCCAGGTACGCGACGCGTGGGTGCCCTCCGCCGGGGCGCGGCCCGAGCTGTCCCCGGGCCGGGTCCTCACCGTCGCGCCGGGCGCCACGGCCACGTTGCCGGTCCGCCTCACCCCGACCCGGCGCGGCGACCGGCCGGCGGTGGCGCTGACCGTACGCTCACTCGGGCCGATGCGCCTGGGCTTCCGGCAGCGCGCCGAACGTCCCGCCACGCCACCGTGGACGCTGCGGGTGCTGCCCCGGTTCGACTCCCGCAAGCACCTGCCGGAGAAGCTGGCCCGGCTCCGGATCATCGACGGCGTCCAGGTGACCCGGGGGCGCGGGCACGGCACCGAGTTCGACACCCTGCGCGAGTACGCCGTCGGCGACGACGTGCGGTCGATCGACTGGCGGGCCAGCGCCCGCCGCGCCGACGTGCTCGTCCGCACCTGGCGACCGGAGCGCGACCGGCGGCTGGTCTGCGTGCTGGACACCGGCCGCACCTCGGCGGTCCGGCTCGGCGACGAGCCCCGGCTGGACACCGCGATCGACGCGGCGCTGCTGCTGACCGCGCTGGCCGCCCGGGCCGGCGACCGGGTGGACCTGCTCGCCGTGGACACCGCGGTGCGCGCCCGGGTGACCGGCAGCGGCCGACCGGCGCTGCTCCCCCGGCTGGTCGAGGCGATGGCGCCGCTCCAGCCGGCGCTGGTCGAGACCGACTTCGAGCTGATCGCCGCGGAGGTGCTGCGCCGGGAACGGCAGCGCAGCCTGGTGGTGCTCTTCACCGCGCTGGACGCGGGGGCGCTGCGGGAGGGACTGCTCCCGGTGCTGCCCCGGCTGGCCGCCCGGCACCGGGTGGTGCTGGCGGCCACCCACGACCCGGTGCTGACCGGGCTCACCACGGCCACCCCGACCGGCCCGGACGACCCGTACACGGCCGCTGCGGCCTGGCGCGCGCTCGCCGAACGGGACCGGGTGCGCGCCGCCCTGTCCCGGCACGGGGTGACCGTTGTGGACGTGGCCGCCGACCGGCTCGCCCCCACCGTCGCCGACACCTACCTGCGGCTCAAGTCCCTCGGCCAGCTCTGACCGCCCGCCGCCCCAGCACCAGCGCGTACGCCAGGAACGCCGCCCACACCGCGGCGCCGACCGCCACCCGGACCGGCATCGGCAGCGGCGCCGGGGTGACGAACGCCTCCAGCAGCGCGGAGACGGCGAAGAGCCCGACCAGCCCGGCGGCGACCACGATGGCGGCCCGGCCCGCCTCGGCGACCGCCCGGCCGCGCCCGAGGTGCGCGGGCGGGGCGATCCAGGCCCAGGCGGTCCGCAGCCCGACCCCGGCGGCGACGTAGATGCCGGTCAGCTCCACCAACCCGTGCGGTGTGATCATCCCGAAGAAGACGTCCGCCCGGCCGTAGGCGACCATCACACCGCCCACCACGCCGATGTTCAGCGCGTTCTGCCACAGCAGCCAGAACACCGGCACCACCAGCACGCCGGCGGCCAGGCACTGGGCGGCCAGCCAGGCGTTGTGCGTCCACAGGTGGAACGCGAACGTCGGCGCGGCGAACTCGGTGTAGTAGCCGGCGAAGCCGGAGTCGACGAGCTGCCGGGCCGACTCGGCGCCGACGAACGCGGCGGCGGTGTCCGGGTGGCCGGCGACGAACCAGATGAGGAAGACGGTCAGCGCGCTGAACCCGGTGGCGACGCCGCACCACCAGGGCCAGGCCCGGTAGAGCGCGGCCGGCAGGTCGGCCAGCAGGAACCGGCGCAGCGCCGCCCAGGAGGGCCGGGGGCGGCCGGTGATCCGGGCGCGGGCCGCGAGGACCAGGTGGGACAGGCGCCCCACCAGCGCCGGCTCGGGGGCCCGGCTGCGGACCGCGGAGAGGTGGGTGGCGGTGCGCTGGTAGAGCCCGACCAGCTCGTCGACCTCGGCGGCGTCCAGGCGACGCCGGCCGGTCAACTGCTCCAGCCGCCGCCACTCGGCGCCGTGCTCCGCCACGTACGCGTCGAGATCCACTCGTCCTCCCCCGTGAGGCGTCCATGGTGTTCACTGTCGGGGTGCGCGCGCAACCTCCCCCACCGCCCCGGTGGGCCGACGCCGGTCTGGTCAGCGGCGAGGCGGTGGAGCTGGACGTCCGGGTGGCCCGGCTGGGCTCGCGGGTGCTCGCCCTGCTGATCGACCTGGTCGTCCAGGTCGGCCTCGCGCTGGTGCTCGGTGCGGCGCTGTCGCTGCTGGTGCTCACCCTCCCCCGGGACGTGGTGGACGCCGCCCTGGCCGGCGGGCTCCAGGTCGTGCTCGTGGTGCTGGTGCTGGTCGGCTATCCGGTGGTGATGGAGCGGTTCGTCGGCGGCCGGACGGTGGGCAAGCTGGCGGTGGGCCTGCGGGTGGTCCGCGCCGACGGCGGCCCGGTCGGGGTGGGACAGTCGCTGACCCGGGCCCTGGTCGGGGTCGCGGTGGAGTGGCCCGGCCTGGTGCTGCCGTTGCTGAGCTGGGCGGCGAGCGTGACGGTGATGCTCACCGACCCGCGCGGCCGGCGACTGGGTGACCTGGTGGCCGGCACGCTGGTGGTGCACACCCGGGCCACCGGGGTGTGGCGGCCGTTGCCGCCGGCCGCGCCGCCGCTGATCGGCTGGGCGGGCACGCTCGACCTGACCCGGGTGGACGACGCGCTGGCGCTGGCCGTCCGGCAGTACCTGGACCGGCTGCACCAGCTCGCCGCGCCGGACCGGGTCCGGCTGGGCCGGGAGCTGTGGGCGGAGGTCGCCGCGGTGACGTCGCCGCCGCCGCCGTGGGCCGCGCCGGAGTGGGCGTACCTGACCGCCGTGCTGGCCGAGCGGGCGCGCCGGTCGGCGTACCGGCTGGGTCGCGCCCGCGCGGTGACCGCGACGCTCTGGCCGGAGCTGGCCCCGGCACCGGCCACGCCGCCTCCGGCCGCACTGCGGCGCGCCGCCCCGGAACCCGCCGGGCCCTCTCCGGTACGCCGCTGAGCCGGCTCAGGAGAACAGCGCGCGCCCCCACCAGTCGGCCGCGTCGCGCACGCCCGGCGGGCAGGCGAACAGGCCGCTGGAGACGTGCCGCAGGTATTCGTTCATCGCGTCGTTGCGGGCCAGCCGGGTCTGGATCGGCACGAACTGCTTGCGCGGGTCCCGCTGGTAGGCGATGAAGAACAGCCCGGCGTCGAGCCGGCCCAGCCCGTCGGAGCCGTCCACGAAGTTGTAGCCGCGCCGCAGCAGCCGGGCGCCGTCGTTCTGGTCGGGGTGGGCGAGCCGCACGTGGGCGTTCTCCGCGATGACCGGTTGACCGTCGTCGCCCTTCGCGGCGAAGTCCGGCTCGTCGAACTCGTCGCGCTTGCCCAGCGGCGCGCCGCTGCCCTTGGTCCGGCCGGTGATCATCTCCTGCTCGGCCAGCGGGCTGCGGTCCCAGGTCTCGATCAGCATCCGGATCTTGCGGGTGACCAGGTAGGACCCGCCGGCCATCCAGTCCGGGCCGTCGCCGGGCTGCACCCAGAGCTGCTCGCGCAGCAGGCCGGCGTCCTCGGCCTTGAGGTTGGCGGTGCCGTCCTTGAACCCGAACAGGTTGCGCGGCGTCGCCTGGTCCCGTGAGGTCGACGAGGTTCGCCCGAAGCCGAGCTGCGACCAGCGGACGCTGACCACGCCCATGCCGATCCGGGCCAGGTTGCGGATGGCGTGCACCGCCACCTGCGGATCGTTGGCGCAGGCCTGGACGCAGATGTCGCCGCCGGACAGCTCCGGCTTGAGCGCGTCACCGGCGAAGTGCGGCAGCTCGGCCAGCGCGGCGGGCCGCCGGTCGGCGATGCCGAACCGGTCCCGGCCCTGGGCGTCCCGGAACAGTGACGCGCCGAAGCCGACGGTGACGGTCAGCTGGGACGGGGGCAACCCGAGCGCCTCGCCGGTGTCGTCGGGCGGGGCCTCCGGCATGCCACCGACGGCGCCGATCAGCCCGGCGTCCTTGCCGGCGGTCATCCGGGCCGCGGCGGCGGTCCACTCCTGGAGCATCGCGACCAACCGGTCCCGGTCCTTGGTGACCACGTCGAACGCGACGAAGTGCAGCCGGTCCTGCGCCGGGGTGGTGATCCCGGCCTGGTGCTCGCCCTGGAACGGGACCGCCCCGGCCGCCGTCTCGGTGGCCGACGCCCGGTCGCCACCGGCGAGCAGCGCGCCGGCGCCGGCGGCCGCACCGGCGACGCCGGCCACCCCGACACCGGCCAGGGTCATCGCCCGTCGACGGGAGACCCCCCGAGCGGCCTGCTGGCTGTTCGGCTCGCGCGTCGCGTCGCCACCGGTCGGCGTGGTCATCGGGCGACGGCCGCCGCGACCTTGCTGACCGGCTCGGCCAGCGCGTTGATGCTGTCCGACAGCTCCTTCAGCTCCGCCTTGCTGAGCTGGGTGTGCAGCTTCCACCCGTCGCCGGCGCGGTGCTTGCCGAGCGCCGCCTCGACGTTGGCGAACTCGCTGTCGAGCTGCTTGACCAGGTCGGGCGCGCGCTGCTCCAGGGCGGGGCGGAGCGCGGCGACGGCCGCCTTCGAGCCCTCCAGGTTGGCGTTGAAGTCCCACAGGTCGGTGTGCGAGTAGCGCTCCTCCTCGCCGGTGATCTTGCCGCTGGCGACCTCGTCGAGGAGGGCCTTGGCGCCGTTGGCGAGCTGGAGCGGGGTGAGCTTCTCGGCGTTGGCCCTGGCCACGATCGCCTTGACGTCGACCAGGAGCTGGTCGGCGATCGGGCCGTCCTTGCTCACGTCACCGCTGGTCCAGAGGTCCTTCTCGATCCGGTGGAAGCCGGTGAACTCCATACCCTCCTCGACGACCTCCTCGCGGCCGTCGATCTTCGGGTCGAGGTCGCCGAAGCTCTCCGCCACCGGTTCGATCCGCTCCCAGTAGGTGCGGGCCACCGGGTAGAGCGCCTTCGCCTTCGCCACGTCGTTGGCCTTGACCGCGGCCACGAACTCCTCGGTCTTCGTCAGCAGCGCGGCGGTCTGGCTCTGCACGTAGCGCTGGTAGCTGGCGGTGGCCTGGGTCAGCGCGGCGTCGGGGGCGACGCTCGCGGCGGTGCCGCTGACCTTCAGCGCGCCCCGGATGCCCCGGCCGCTCATGCCCGGTTTGCAGGCGGTCTCGTACGTGCCGGCGGGCAGTTCGACCCGCAGCTCGCGGCTGAGCCCCGGCGCGATGTTCTCCACCTCGCCCATGACCCGGTCACCCGCGGCGTAGACGTAGAACTCGTTGACCTTGGAGCCGGTGTTGGTCACCTTGAACGTCACCTGGCCGGCGTCGATCTCCGTGCTGGCGACCTCGCAGGCGGTGTCGGTGGCCTTGACCGCGATCGGCCCACCGGCCGTGGCGTCGGTGTCGTCACCGCCGCCGCAGCCGGCCAGTCCGGCGACGGCGAGCAGCCCGGCGGCGGCGGGCGCGACGAATCGAGTGGTACGCATCGGTGCGGGGTCTCCTCGGAAACGGGCCGGTCAGGCGCGCGGGGACGGAACGGCGGCGTCGGCCGGCGCGGGCTCGGCCGGGGTCGCGGCGGGCTCGGCCGGCTCGACGGGCTGAGCCGGCTGGGTGGGCCGCACGGGCTGGGCGGCCGGCTTCGGCGGCTGGGTGGGCTTGCGCAGGAAGAGCACGAGAACCGGCACGGCGTACGCCACCCAGGCGACCAGTTCCAGCACGGTCGGCGCGGCGGTGATGTTGAACATGCCGGCGAGCAGCGCGCCGTACCAGGCGTTCGGGTCCAGCGTGGCGGAGATGTCGAAGGCCTGGTCGTTCAGGCCGGGCAGCACGCCGGCCTCCTGGAAGTCGTGCACGCCGTACTTGAGGATGCCGGCGGCGACCAGGATCAGCAGCGCGCCGGTCCAGGTGAAGAACCGGCTCAGGTTGATCTTCAGGGCGCTGCGGTAGAGCCCGAAGCCGATCACCACGGCGGTGACGATGCCGCCGATCAGGGCGAGCAGCGAGCCGGCGCCGGTGCCGCCGGCCACGCTCTCGGCGGCGGCGTAGAAGATCAGCGCGGTCTCCAGGCCTTCCCGGACCACCGCGAGGAACGCCATGCCGGCCACCGCCAGCGATCCGACGGCCAGCGCCTCGGTCAGCTTGCCGCGCAGCTCACCGGCGATCGAGCGGGCGGCCTTGCGCATCCAGAAGATCATCCAGGTCACGAAGACCACGGCCGCGACCGAGGTGACCGCCTCGAAGAACTCCCGCGACTCGGAGGTGCGCAGCAGCGAGGTGGAGGTGTACTGGATCAGCGAGCCGAAGACGACGGAGAGCGCCACGGCCGCGCCGACACCGGCCCAGACCTGGGGCAGACGGTCACGCCGCTGCGACTTCACCAGGAAGGCGACCAGGATGCTGACCACCAGGGTCGCTTCCAGGCCCTCCCGCAGGCCGATCAGGTACGTGGCGAACATCGGTTACTCCGTAGTCGGTCAGGCATGCCTCAGTTAACTTAGGGCAGCCATACCTTCCTCCTGATCCAGGGGTGACGTCAAGTTGTTCAGGACAACGTCACCCCGGTCGACCGATGCCCGACACCCGCCGGACCACCTGCGTACGCGAAAGGGACCGGGACGGCCGCGCGACGGCCGACCCCGGTCCCCTCCGGGAGTGGGACTCAGTAGCGGTAGTGGTCCGACTTGAACGGGCCCTCCGGCGAGACGCCCAGGTAGGAGGCCTGCTCCTTGGTGAGCGTGGTCAGCTTGGCGCCGAGCGCGTCCAGGTGCAGCCGGGCGACCTTCTCGTCCAGGTGCTTGGGGAGCACGTAGACACCGATCGGGTATTCGTCGGTCTTGGTGAACAGCTCGATCTGGGCGATCGTCTGGTTGGCGAACGAGTTCGACATCACGAAGCTCGGGTGGCCGGTGGCGTTGCCCAGGTTCAGCAGGCGGCCCTCGGAGAGCACGATGATCGCGTGGCCGTCGTCGAAGCGCCACACGTCGACCTGCGGCTTGATGTTCTCCCGGGTGACGTCGCTGCGCTTCGCCAGGCCGGCCATGTCGATCTCGTTGTCGAAGTGGCCGATGTTGCCGACGATGGCCTGGTGCTTCATCCGGGCCATGTGCTCGTTGGTGATGACGTCGAAGCAACCGGTCGCGGTGATGAAGATGTCCGCCTGCTCGACCACGTCGTCCAGCGTGGCGACCTGGTAGCCGTCCATCGCCGCCTGGAGCGCGCAGATCGGGTCGACCTCGGTCACCACGACGCGGGCGCCCTGGCCACGCAGCGACTCGGCACAGCCCTTGCCCACGTCGCCGTAGCCCATGACCACGGCCATCTTGCCGCCGATCAGCACGTCGGTGGCGCGGTTGATGCCGTCGATGAGCGAGTGGCGGCAGCCGTACTTGTTGTCGAACTTGCTCTTGGTCACCGAGTCGTTGACGTTGATCGCCGGGAAGAGCAGCGTGCCGGCGCGGTGCATCTCGTAGAGCCGGTGCACACCGGTGGTGGTCTCCTCGGTGACGCCCTTGATGCCGGCGGCGATCCGGGTCCAGCGCTGGTTGTCCTCGCCGAGCGAGCGGTGCAGCAGCTCGAGGATGACGGCGTACTCCTCGGAGTCGGCGGACTCGACCGGCGGCACGACACCGGCCTTCTCGAACTCGGCGCCCTTGTGCACGAGCAGGGTGGCGTCGCCACCGTCGTCGAGGATCATGTTCGGGCCCTGCCCGTCCGGCCAGGCGAGCACCTGCTCGGTGCACCACCAGTATTCCGGCAGGGTCTCGCCCTTCCAGGCGTAGACCGGCACGCCGGCCGGCGCCTCGGGGGTGCCCTCGGGGCCGACCACGATCGCCGCGGCGGCGTGGTCCTGGGTGGAGAAGATGTTGCAGGACGCCCACCGGACCTGCGCGCCGAGCGCGACCAGGGTCTCGATCAGGACGGCGGTCTGGACGGTCATGTGCAGCGAGCCGGTGATGCGGGCGCCGGCGAGCGGCTGGGCGTCGGCGAACTCGCGCCGGATCGCCATCAGGCCGGGCATCTCGTGCTCCGCGAGCCGGATCTCCTTACGCCCGAACGCGGCGAGCGACAGATCCGCCACCTTGTAGTCGCCCTCGGCGAGGGTGCTCGGCCGGGCGCCGGACGACGAGCCGCTGGTGGCCGCCGGAAGGGTGCTGGTCATGGAAGCTCCTGTCGAAGGAAGTGCTGCGCAGCCTTCCACCTTACGCGCGTGGGCCCGCTCACCCGGTGCCGGTTGGCGCACGGGGACGGCGGGCGGGCGGCGGACAGCGCACGGGGCGGTCGGTCGTGAGCGGACTTTCCGCCCACGGCCCGGCCGCCCCGTGCATCCCCCCGGTTTGGTTCCCCGCGCGTCCCCGGACCTTCGTCGCGACAACGCTGCGTACCCATAGAGTCACACTGAGCAACAGCCCCGTCAAGCGTTTCGGGAAAGTCGGACTTGCTCCAGTCAGCGCAGGCCGCAGGTGGCCACGAACGCCTCGCCGTCCCCGCCGAGCGCCAACGGGCCGCCCGCGGCCGTACCGACCGCCGCCTGGCCCGCGCCGAGCGTCACCACACCGACCCCGTCATCCACGGTCAGCTTGCCGGACCGGCAGAGCACCACCCGGGGGCCGGGCAGCGTCAGCCGCACCCCCGGCGACCCGGCGGCCACCTCCACCCGGTGCAGGGCGAAATCCTCCACCGGCACCGGCCAGGTCAGCACGCCGGGCGCGACCGGCTCCGGCCGCACCACCGGGTCGGCCAGCACCTCGAACCGCAGCACCCGCACCAGCTCGTCCACGTCGACCCGCTTGGGGGTCAGCCCGCCGCGCAGCACGTTGTCGCTGGCCGCCATGATCTCCACACCGGTGCCGCGCAGGTAGGCGTGCAGGTTGCCGGCCGGCATCCAGATCGCCTGGCCCGGCGCCAGCCGGACGTGGTGCAGCAGCAACGCCACCACCACGCCCGGGTCGGCCGGATAGCCGACGGCCAGCGCCCGCACCAGCGCCGCGTCCGGCGAGGTCGAGCCGGCGGCCGCCGCCGACACGGCCGCCACCAGCCCGGCGCGCTCCGCGTCCGGCCAGCTCAGCAGCGCGCGTACGGCCTCCCGCAGGCCCGCCGGCCCGGTGCGCAGCGCGGCCGCCACCGGCTCCAGCGCGGGTACGCCGAACGCGGCGATCGCCGCCGCCGACTCGGCCGGGTCACGGAAGCCACAGAGCGCCTCGAACTCCGAGAGCGCGACCAGCAGCTCCGGCTTGTGGTAGGGGTCGACGTAGTTGACCCCTACCACGTCGGCCGCGTGCCCGGCCCGCGCCTGCTCGGCATCCGGATGGGCCTGCAGGCTCAGCGGCGCGTCCGCGGCCAGCACCTTCAACAGGAACGGCAGCCGGGTGCCGAACCGGCCGACCAGCCGCTCACCGAGCCAGTGCCCCGGCTCGGCGACCAGTAGCTCGGTCAGGCTGACCGGACGGCCGTCCCGGTCCACCGTGGCCGGGGCGCCCGGGTGGGCGCCCAGCCACAGCTCGGCCTCCGGCCCGTCGCTCGGCACCGGTCGCCCCTGCAACGCGGCGATCGCGGTCCGCGAGCCCCAGGCGTAGTCCCGGATCCGCCCCTGCAACAACTCCATCGGTCAGCCCCCGGAACGCCCGGCCACCTCGTCGGCCGCCGGCGCGTCGGTGGTCGCGGCCTCCGGCACGGCCGTGTCGGCCGCCTGCCCGGTGCCCGCCCGCTCCGCCGCGGCGCTGTAGATGTCGGGCTCCAGGTAGATCACCCGGGCGATCGGCACCTCGCGGCGGATCCGCGCCTCGACCGCGTTGATGCCCCGGGCCAGCTCCTCGGCGCTCTCGCAGGCCGGCACGGCGATCTTCGCGGCCACCATCAGCTCCTCCGGGCCGAGGTAGAGCGTTTTCATGTGGATGATCCGCTCGACCTCCGGGCCACCGGTGACGGCCTGCTCGATCTTGGCCAGCTCGCTGCGCTCGGCACCCTCACCGAGCAACAGGCTCTTGGTCTCGATCGCGAGCGTGATCGCGATGATCACCAGCAGCACGCCGATCATCGCGGTGCCGGCGGCGTCCCACATGCCGTTGCCGGTGATCAACGTCATGCCGACGCCGAACAGCGCGAAGACCAGACCGACCAGGGCGCCGAAGTCCTCCAGGAGGACCACCGGCAGCTCCGGGGCCTTGGCCCGGCGGATGAACCGGACCCAGGTCTGCTTGCCCCGGACCAGGTTGGACTCCTTGATCGCGGTGCGGAAGGAGAAGCCCTCCATGACGATCGCGGCCAGCAGCACCACCACCGGCACCCACTGCCACTCCGTGATCGCGTGCGGGTCGGAGGCCTTGTGGTAGGCCTCGTAGAGCGCGAACAGGCCACCGAGGCTGAACAGCACGATCGCCACGATGAACGCGTAGATGTAGCGCTCCCGGCCGTAACCGAACGGGTGCTGCGGCGTGGCCTCCCGCTTGGCCCGCCGACCGCCGATCAGCAGCAGACCCTGGTTGCCGGAGTCGGCCACCGAGTGGATCGACTCGGCCAGCATCGACGACGAGCCGGTCAGCAGGAACGCGATGAACTTGGTGACGGCGATGCCGAGGTTCGCCGCCAGGGCGGCGACGATCGCCTTCGTGCCCCCGTTTGCGCTCATTCCCCGCCTCGCTCGATGCCGCACGTGCTCACTGGTTTGCCAGCTCCTTCATTTCCGTGACGGCCGGTACGGCCATCGGGTCCAGCCCGTGTGCCAGGGCGAGGTAGATCGAGGCGAAGTCGGGAACCGCGACCAGCGAGGCGAGCCGCTCCAGGGCGGAGCCGCCCTCGGCGGTGACCACGTCGCAGCGCACCCCGCGCCGCTCGGCGAGCGTCTGCACCGCGTCCGCCCGGCGCTCCTCCACCGCCAGCGGCTCGTCGGTGTCGTCGTCGGCGTTGAGCCCGCCGTCGCGCAGCAGCACCAACCGCAGCCGGGTGCCGTCGGGGTCGTCGTCGCCCGGGTCGGCGAAGATGTCCCGCTCGCCCTCGGCCAGCCCACCGAAGACACCGTCGAGCAGGCCCACCCGACCCCGGCCGGCCTCGCCCAGCGCGCCGGTGACCACCGGATAGCGGGCGTTGGCGGACAGCGTGTCACCGAACCGGCGGGCGGCCACGGTGGCCAGCGGGGACGAGCCCCAGACGATCGGGATCGACCCGGACAGGCCCAGCGCCAGCGACTTCGCCGGGTTGACGAAGGACTCGGCGGTCGGCCGGCACCGGTCGGCGTCGGCGTCCAGCCGGGCCGCCGTCTCGGCCAGGTCCGCCTCGTTGACCTTCACGAGCCCGAGCGTACGGGCGGCGAGCAGGACCGGCACGGTGAGCGCCCAGAGGCTGGCCCGGGCCGGGGCGCGCCGGGGCACCGGGATGAACGGCGCCCGGGCCCGCTCGGCCACCGACTGGAGTTGCGAGTCCGGCGCGCCGACGGCGACCAGCCGGGCCCCGCGCCGGTGCGCCGCCTCGGCCGCGCCCAACGCCTCGGGGCTGCGGCCGGACGCGCTCACCGCGATGACCACGTCCGCCGCGCCCACCCAGCCGGGCACGCCGGCACTGCGGTGCGGAATGACCGGCACCGGGCAGCGCGGACCGGCCACGGTCGCCAGCACGTCCCCGGTGCGCCCGGCGGTGCCGATGCCGGCGATGACCACCGCGCGGGGGCGGCCGTCGTCGGCGAGCACGGACAGGTTCGCCTCGGCCGCCAGCGCCGCCGACTCCCGCACCTGGGCGCCCGCCGAGGCGGTGAACCGCAGCATCCCGCCCGGATCGCGCTCGGACAGCAGCGCCGGATCGTCCAGCAGGGCCTCGTCCGCGTGCCGGTGCCCGCTGACCCCGGCCGTACCCTCCATCACCGCGACGACCCGCCACGCGCGTCGTCGGCGGCGGGACCGCCGCGCGCCTCGTCCAGGAGCAGCACCGGGACGTCGTCGCGCACCGCGAAGACGCGGCCGCACTCGGTGCAGGTGAGCGTCTGCGCCTGCGCGTCGTAGTCGAGCGGGGCGTGGTGCGTGTCCGGGCAGGCGAGGATCTCGAGCAACTGCGGGTCCAGGGCCACGGCGCGGCTCCTTCCACGTATGTGGTCTCACCGGTCGGCGGTGCCGTCCGGCGCACGCGATCTTATCGGCGAACCGGCCCCGGCACCGGGCCCCGTTCGGCACCCGACGACCGGCCCCGCGACCGGGTCACGCCACCATCACTCTTCGTCACGGTAACCCCGGGGACCCGTCGGGTTCCGGCTCAGTCCGGCATGCGGGGCAACACGCTGGTGGCGTCCGCGCCCCCGGGGGCCGGCGGGGCGGGAGCGGGGGACACGTCCCCGGCCGCCGGAGAGGTGGGGGCGGCAGCCGTCGGCGCCCCGTACACGTTGCCGGCCGGCCGGGGCGGCGTCGCGCCGCCGTACACCGTCGGGGCGGGCCCCGGCGTCCCGGAGCGGTAGGTGGTGCTGCTGCGCGGCAGTGGAACCGGCGGATGGTCGGCCGCCGGCACGGCGTCCGACCGGTCCGCGCGGCTGCGCCGCACCAGCAGGACGATCAGCGCGGCGCCGACGAGCACCAGCCCGATGCCGAACCACATGATCATGGAACCTCCGAAGGACGAGTCGTCGGCCGCCGCGGCGGGGTCGACGGCGGCGACGACCGGCGACGTGCTCGCCGTCTCGGCCGGCGTGGTCACTGCCGCGCTGGGCTTGGGGGTCGGCGAGGGCTTGCGGGAAGGGCTCGCGCTCGGCGTGGGCTGCGCGCCCACCAGCCGGGCCGACCGGCCGGCCCGGCCGAGCACCTGGCCGTTCGCCGCGCTCGCCTCGCCGGCCAGCTCCAGCCGCCCACCGACGGCGCCGTCCGCGAAGGCCACCCGGTAACGCACCGTGGCGCCCTTGCCCTTGCACAGCGGCCGGTCGACCGCCGCCACCTGGGCGGTGGCCACCGCGCCCCCGCCGCCGGAGACCGGCACCGGCGTCCACCGGCGACCGACCGCCACCTCCACCCGGACCTGGTCCGCGCGCAGGCCCTCGACCCGCAACCCGAGCGCGGTACGGAGCATGACGCAGCCCTCGGTCCGCTTCCGCACCTCGATCGCCACCACGCCCGGCGACCCACCGGCGGTGAAGCTGGCCGCCGAGCGCAGCCCCACCCGGTCACCCTCCGCCAGGGCCGGGGAAGCCGCGGCGGCCACCAGGCCACCCAGCAACGCGCCGACCGTGGCCCAGCGCGCCGCGTGCCGCCTCACCGACATCTCCACCTCACCGTTTCCGTCCCGGACGGGATCCGCCGGTGAGGTTACTACCCGGCCACCCGGGCACCCGCCCATCGAGCGCTCCACATGTGTGCCGCGACACGCCGCCACGGTCAGCCCCGGTCGCCACCCGCCGCGAGCGCCCGGCGGCAGAGCTGGTCCGCCGTCCGGGTCGTCTCCGGAAGCCGGTACCGGGGCGTCAGGGCCAGTACCCGCTCCACCGCGTTCTCCAACCCCATCCGGTGCCCGACGCTGACGAAGACCGGCCTGGTCCCGTCCCGCGTCCGCAGCACCCGCCCGACCACCTCGTCGCGGTCGCGCAGCGGCGACCACTCCCCCGCCGCGGCCCCGGCCCGGTCCAGGTGCCGACCAGCGAGGTCTTCCCGACCCCGATCGCCGGCAACCCGGTCACCAGACCCAGATGGCAGGCCAACCCGAACCGGCGCGGGTGCGCCACCCCGTGTCCGTCGCAGACCAGCAGTTCGGGGCGGACGGTGAGCCGGTCCAGCGCCGCCAGCAACGCCGGCATCTCGCGGAAGGCGAACAACCCCGGCACGTACGGGAACGCCGGCCGTCCCACGGCCACCGCCTCGTCCACCACGACGAGGCTGGTCGCGTCCAGGACCGTGACGGCCGCCGCGAGCCGGTCGCCGCTGGTCGCGTACGCGACGTCCAGGCCGGCGACCGTCGCGGGCGCGGCCGGGCCGGGCCCGACCAGGTCCACCCGGGACCGCAACTCCTCCTGTACGCGGCGCGCCTCCGCCTCGTCGGCCGGAGGCCGGTAGGGCACCGTCACGACCGCTGCGCACCGGGCTCGGTCCGCCGCGACGTCCGAGCCCGGCCCGGACGTCCGTCGATCCGCTCGCGGAGCAGGTCGGCGTGCCCGTTGTGCCGGGCGTACTCCCCGATCGCGTGCACCAACACCTCCCGCAACGTCACGATCCGGTCCCCCCCGGTGACCCCTCACCTCCAGGTTCGGCGCGGCGGCCACGTACCGCTCGGCGAACGCGACCTCGGCCCGCCACGCCGCCCAGGCCTCCTCGACCACGGCCGACTCGGCGACGGCGCCGGTGAAGGGCTCGTCCGGGTCGCCCGTGGGCCAGATCCGCGCCACGTCCTTGCCGGCCAGCGTGCGGCGGAACCAGTGCCGCTCCAGCTCGGCGAGGTGCCGGACCAGACCGGGCAGCGACATCGTCGACGGTGGCACCGAGCGGCGGGCGAGCTGTTCCGGGGCGAGCCCGGCGCAGGCGAGTTCCAGGGTGCGGCGCTGGTGCTCCAGGTGGGTGACGAGCAGGCTCCGCTCCCCTTCGCGGGAACCGTCGGAGCGGAGGTGATCCGTCACGTCTCAGGAGCTGTCGAGGCGATGGTCGGGTCGGCGGCGGGGTCGCCGGCCTGTTGAAGCTGCTCCTCGAACATCACGAAGGTCCGACGCCGGATTCCCTTGATCAGCGCCTGCTCCTGCGTCGTCGGATAGCGGCGTTCCTCCTGGATCGTGTCCTCCAGCGCGAGGGCCGTCCGGTAGAGCGCGAAGATCGGAGTTTCGCCATGGAGATAGCGACCGCGCTCCTGCTCGGTGAGCTGTACGAACTCGTCACGCGAGATCTCATAGACCTCGTCGCCACCCAAGAAGAGCAACTTGTCGATGAGGTCGTTCGCTTCGCGCCACCCTCCCGTGTCCTTGCTCAGCCGCCAACTGGCGACACCACCCTCGGCGGTGGGCACGAGCTTCACTGGTGACTCGTAGTAATTGAAGAACTTCGGCAACTGCAAGCCGCTCAACGGCCTCATCGCGGTGGCACCTTCCCCGCACTCTCCTGCACCCTGAGCCAATAGGCGTCTTGTACCCGTCGAAGCAGGCCGTCCCGAATCGCTAGCTCCGTGCGCGTCATGGACCTGCCTTGACTTTCGGAGACGGCCTCCAGATCGCGCCTCACCTCGTACAGCGCATGCTCCCACTCCGCCACCTCGTCCAGCGCGGTGAGGTGCAGGCGGATCTCCGCTGTGTGGCCGTTCGACATCCGCAGGTTCAACAGTATGTCTCGATAACCGCTGACCTGCGGCTCAAGAAACCGATCCTTGATGTGCAGAATCACCACTCGTGGGTCCCCAGTCAGACGCCCGAGGGCCCGGTAGACACCATCGAGCGTGTCGAACTGAACCTTTGCCCCGGCAAGATCCTTGAGCTGTGCTGCGTCGTATTCGTACTCGACCAACTTGTCAAACACACGCTCTCTGCTCTTGGGTTGGTTCCTCCAAGCTGGCCGCCCTTGGTCATCCGCCAGCCCCACCGCGAGCGCATTGAGTTCCCGCTGGGCGACCGCTGCATCCTGATAGAGCTGGTCAACATAGGCGCTCCGATACGCCTCGTCATGACGTCGCGCTTGATCAAAGCCGAGCTGCAACCTCGACTGCCCACGAGCTGCGATCGACTTGGAGAGCTGCCGTTGCGCTGCGGTCACCGGCGTCGGCAGAGGCGTCAGCGGTTCATGCGCGATGACCGCTTCGGCGCCCCGCACGTCGATCTCCTGCAAGACCTCGCCGAGCACGTCGATGGCCTGCTGGTGGCTTGCCAGGTGATGCAGGGTCACCGGGCGGGCGGTCAGGGAGTTCGCGAGTTCTGGTGTCGCCAGGATCATCCGGACCAGGTCGGGCCGCTCCGCGAGCTGCCGCACCAGCGTCTCGGCCAGCAACTCCTCCCGCCGCGGCGGCGCCTCCCAACTCTGGTCGAGCATCCGCTGCACGCGCGGGTCCGCGAACAGCCGCTTCAGGTCGGCGGCCGCGCTCTCCTCCAACCCCGGCACCAGCCGTCGTAGCGTCGGCCCGTCGGCGTGCTGGGCCAACTCCAACGGCGTCACCCCGACCGCGAACGCGTCGTCCAGGCTGCCGCTCGTCGCCAGCGCGTCCCGGACGTAGATCCCGGCGGCGAAGCGGGCCGCGTGTGCCTCCCGGTGTGCCCGACGGATGTCAGCCGGATCCGGCTCGATCGGTGGCGCGCTGCCGGGCGGCGAGGTGTCGGTCGGTCGGTGGAAGGTGGTGGACTCGCCGAGCAGGTGGACCCGGTTGAAGTCCGGCGGGTTTCCGCCGTCGGACGGCGGTGGGTCCGGCGGGCGTGGCGGCGCCGGCCGGGGCGAGGGCTCGGGCAGGACGTTGAAGGTGCCGGGCGGCCGGCCGGCGAGCGGCATCGGACGGCCGTCCGGGCCGAGCACCAGCGCGTCGACGCCGACCACGTTGCCGGCGAACGGCGTACCGCCGTGCCGGTAGAGCGGTTGGTCGGCCACCGCGCCCGTCTGCGGGTCCAGGTAGAGGACCGTGCCGTTCTGGTTCAGCGCCACCCAGGCGTGCGAGCCGCCACCCTCGAAGCTGGTGATGAGGACCGCGTAGCTGCCGTGGCCCCCCGCCGCCAACTGCGCGTGCAGGTCCCGGTAGCCGCCTTCGACCAGCGTCCGCCGGGCCGCCCCGGTGACGCCTGGCCGACCGGGTGGGGTCAGGTTCTGGAAGCGTCCCCCGGTCGTCTCCTCGACCCGTAACGGGCCGTCCACCTCGCCGCCCACCGGGCGGCGGACGTCTCCCGCCAGGTAGCCGTCGAACGTACGCGGAGCGGCGACCCGCGGCCGGCCGTGCACCCAGGTGTCGTAGAACGAGAGCGTGCAGTCGAGGCAGTTGATCCCGCGCGTGGCGTCCGCGCTCGGCCCGCCGTCGTTCGCCAACCGGAACCATCCCCCACGTCGGGGGTCGGCGGTGCGCACCACGCTGCCGTCCGGGTTGCGCGGCATCTGCCGTTCGAGATCGGTCTGGTGCAGGGCGAGCGGGGGCCGGAGGCCACCACGAATGCCGTAGGGACGGGACTGGTCGACCGAAGGAGGATGGCGGTTGCCGGTGAGCGCGGAGTGGTCGGGCGTCTCCACCGCACCGAGGGCCAGGTCGGCCACGTCGTCGTTGATCCGGTAGAAGTCGAGGTCGTCCTCGACCATCACCCGCTCCGGCAGGCGTTGGCCGGCGCGCACCGCCTCGGCCTCGTCGACCGCCCGGTAGTGCAGGCGTTCCCGCAGGCGGCCCTCCCGCACATGCTGATCGGCAAGGTGATGCTGACCAGCCAGGCGAAGCTCGTGTCCACGGGCCAGGAGCCAGCGCGCCGCCTCATAGTGCTGCTCGGCTAGGTCCCGCAACTCCTTGATTTGCGCGTGGCGCCTGTTCTCCTCGTGCAGGGTCCGCTGCGATTGCAGGTAGCCCTGGTAACGCCGCCGGTCCAGGCCCTCGCGGTCGGCCGCCAGGCGCGCGGCCCGCTGCTGGGAAGTCTCCCGATGCGGGGGTGTGCGTCGAACGGACCCGGGCCCGGCATCGGGGAATCGGCGGTGGGACGCGGTGGCGCCAACGACTCGAGCAACGGGAAGCGGGGATTCGGCACCGGCCGGGGGTCCGGCCCGGCACCGGGCGTGGCCGGGTGCGGCCCGACCTGCGGGTGAACCGGTGGGGCCGGCAACGAACCGGGGTGTCCGCCGCCAACTCCCGGGGCCGGACGGTCCAGCGCCGACGGTGCGGCCGGGTGCGCGGGGTCCGCCGCCGCCGGCGGCAGTGAGGACAGCGTCGTCGGCGCCGCCGCCGCGTGCACCGGCGCAGCGGTGGACGGACCACTCACGTCGACCGCCGCTGGAGGCGGGCCGGTTCGCAGCTCGGTCGGAGCGGTGACCGGCGTGCCGGCGGCGGGTACCTCCACCGCGACCGAGGAGAGCATCGGACTCGTCGCGACGGCCGGGTGCGCCGAGTCGCTGGTCAGGACGCCTGGTGACGGGTGGTCGGCCGGATGAGACGGCGGCCGGGCGGTCACGTCCGGTGCCGGGCCCGCCGGTTCGGCCGACACGACCGCCTCGGCGTCCGCGACGGTCAGAGCCCGGGACGGCGGGGCGTCGGCCATGGGCGGCGTCACCGCCTGCGGGTTCGTCCGTTGGTGGCTGACCGCCTGATCGGCACCCCAACCCGACGGGGACGGTTCGGGTGTCCGCTGGCTCGGCACCAGCCCCACCGGGTCGGGTGGCGGTGGCACGTCGAAGCCCACGGGTGGCGCCGTGAGTCCGCCCAGCTTCGCGTCGAGCCGGTGGTGCAGCGCAGTGTCGGCCTGCCCGGTGGCCGAGCCGGTCGCCCCGGAGGCGGCGGCGCGTGCCAGGTCCTCCAAGGACGGCCCGTGGCCGGTGGCAAGGCCTGCGGCGGTCTCCGCGAGGCTCTCCCCGGCCATCTCCCGCCCGAAGCGCTCCCCGATCTCGGCGAACCGACCGCCGGCGTGCCGCCCCAGACCGGCCAGGGGCGCGGCGGCGCCGCCGGCGAAGCCGCCGAGCCCCGACGTGCCCACGTCGGCGAGGTCCAGGCCGTCGCGGCGGCCGGTGGAGTTCTGGTACGCCTGGGTCGCGAGGCTGGTGCTCGCCTCCTGCCCCGCCTCCACGAGACCGCCGAGCACCGCCCGCCGCGCGAGGCCCTTGGCGCCGCTCTTCGCGACCTCCTTGGCGGCCCGTTCACCCGCCTCCTTCAGGCCCTCCCGGACCGCCTTGCGGGCCAGATCGGCCACCAGTCGCCTGAAGATCTGCTGCACGGCCATCCGGGTGGCCGTGATCGCGGCACCGGCCGCCGGTGACGCGGCGCCCGCGGTGAGGACGGTGACGACCGCCAGGGACAGCAGCTCCACGACCAGGATGCCCAGCTCGATCCAGGCTTCCAGCTTCGCGCCCTCGATGTCGCAGCCGCAGGAGTCGACCAGCCGACCCAGCTCGTCGGTGGCCGACACCAGGACGTGCAGCGGGGCGTCCTCGCCCCCGGCCACCTTGTGCCAGGCCGTGTCGAACGCCTGCGCCACCAGGCCGACGCCGCCGTAACCGCTTCTCACCTCGCCGGCGGCGGTGGTGGCGTCGTCACGCGGCCCGGCGAGGACGCCGGCCACGCCGTACCACTGGTCGGCCAGGTCCCAGACGGCGCGCTCGTCGCCTTCCGGCCATTCGACGCCGACCACCCAGTCGAGCGCCTCGTAGATCCAGCCGGGCACGTCCCAGGGGCAGTAGTCGAGCGGGTGCGGGATCGGGCTGGGCAGCATGCTCACGCGCGGATCCTCCGGTGGTCAGCGCCAGGGCAGGTGCGGGTCGTGCCTCTGGTGCGGAATCTTGCCGAGGTCACGGGCATTGCTCAGGTCTGTCTCCACGGTGGCGGCGACCGAGCGCACCACGTCCGACCCGATCCCTTCGAGTGACCGGCCGAGAAGCTCCCAGGCACGCAGCAGCGTCTCGGCGTAGCGCTGGTAGTGCTTGTCGAAGGCGGCGCCGATGTCGTCCCGCCCCCACGGCCGTTGCCCACTCGCCGCGGCGATCGGGTCGCCGGTCTCCCGGCGGGCCCCGGCCACGGCCTTGCCGGCGAGGCTCAGGTCGGCGCCACCGCGACGGGCCCGGTCCGGGTCCAGCCAGATCTCTCCCCCGGCCACCGGTCAGTCCCCACGCGACAGCACGGTGTCGGCCCGGCCGAGCAGCGCACCGAAGTCGTGGGTGTGGAGGAACTCGACCGACGGCGAACCGGGCGGCAGGTAGCCGGCGACCAGCTCGCGGGTGGCGCTGGTCGCGGACGTGGACGCCCGCAGCACCGTTTCAGTGATCTTGCGGCTCAGGGCCCGGGCGTCCCGGTCGTGGAACACCGCGGGGCTCACCTCGACGCTGATCAGTTCGCCTCGCGCCCCCACCACCGCGGTGACCTGACCGTCGTCGGAGCGTTCGGTCACCCGCAACTCGGCCAGTTTGGACTGAAGTTCCTCCAGACCGGACCGGAGTCGCTGGTATTGGCCGTACACCTCGTCGAAGCGCGTGCGCAGCGCACGGTTCGCATCCCGGTCCGCACTCTCAGTCACCGCCGAATCCCTTCCGTCACCGTGGGTAGGGCCGACCATACCGGGTGCCACGAAATCCGTGGGGTCCGGTAATTTCAGGTGGTGATCGAGCGACAGCAGGCCGAGCAGATCGCCTCCGTGTGGGCCCGGCGTGACTCCGACCGCCTGGGTTTCCCCTGCACTCCGGTGGTCGAGGAGTTCGACCTGGGTTACGTCGTGCTCTCCACCGTGTCCACCGACGCCCGGGCCCTGCCCGGCGACCTGCCGACCACGGTCATCGACAAGGAGACCGGCGAGGTGTCCACCTGGCCCCGGATCCCGGCGGTCGCGGTCGAGCAGATGTACCGGCAACGCCGGCCGGCCGAGCCCCGCGCTCCCCGCACCGTCGACCCGGCCGCGCAACTGCTCCGCGAACTGGTCCGGCTGCCCACACCGGGGGCGGCGGCGCACCTCACGCTGGACGGCCGGCTGCACGTCGCGCAGGGCGCGAAGGGCGACGTCGAGCTGCGGCACCATCCGCTCGTGCGGGCCTACCTGGACGAGCTGCCCCCGGGCCACCTGGTGCGCGGCGGGGAGCGGCACGCCGAGATGATCGTCGTCTCCGACGCGCTGCACGACCACGACCACCGCCGCGCCGCCGACGGGCTTCCGCCTCTGACCATCGAGGAGGCCCGCGAGCTTCTCGGCACCGGCCGGATCGAGTTCTACCGCAGCCGCGAGCCGGGTGACCCCACTGGTGGTCGCGCCGATCTGCCCTGCGACTCCTGCGTCCGGTTTCTGGTGCGATTCGCGGTCCTACCCTGGTCCGACCTCGCGTTCGTCGAGGAGTGGCGCCCGGAGCCGCAGGAGCACATCGCCCCGGGGCGGTTCCCGGACGAGGTGGCGGATGCCCTCCTCGACGGCGGGTGGCAGATCAGCATGTTCAACGAGGCCCTCGCCATGGGTGCGATCGCGGAGACCGCGGAAGTCGCGGGTCAGCGCCACCGCCACGAGGCCTTCCGGGCCGCCCAGGAGGCGCTCACCGCGTTCCCGGCCGTCCTCAGCCGACGGCGGGGGCCCGGCGAAGAGGCGTGGATCGGCCGGTTCACGACAAATCCGCTGCGTGCCGCCCACACCGCCGACACCCTCGCCGACTTCGGCGCGGTCCTCGGCGCCCGCCTCTTCCCCCTCGGCAGCGAACGCCAGGAGAGCATCCTCGCCGTCGACGAGCACGGCCGGGTCTTCGCCCTGGACCAGGCCGGCGAGTGGTTCCTCGGCGCGGACGTCGACGCCGCTCTCACCACCCTGCTGCTCGGCCGCGCCGCCCCCCGGGTGCGCGACGACGGCACCTGGTGACCGGTCCTACAACTCGACCCCGGTGAGCACCGTGACGCGCTGCTCGGTGTAGTCCTCCATGGCGCTGCGCAGCCCCTCCCGCCCGACCCCGGAGCCCTTCACGCCCCCGTACGGCATCTGGTCGGCCCGGTAGGACGGCACGTCTCCGACGATCACGCCGCCGACCTCCAGCGTCCGGGCGGCGGTGAACGCCACGTCCATCCGGTGGGTGAACACGCCGGCCTGCAGCCCGTACACGGAGTCGTTGACCGCGGCGAACGCGGCCCGGTCGTCAGCGACCGGGGTGACCACCAGCACCGGCCCGAACACCTCCTCGGCGCAGACCTTCGCGTCGGCGGGCACGCCGCTGAGCACGGTCGGCGGATAGGTGGCACCGTCGCGCCGGCCGCCCACCTCGATGGTGGCCCCGGCTGTGACCGCCTCGTCCACCCACGCCTCGACGCGCTGCGCCGCCTCGACGGACACCAGCGGGCCGACGTCGGTCGCCTCGGCGCGGGGGTCGCCGGTGCGCAACTCCTCGACGGCGGCGACGAGCCGGGGCAGGAACCCGTCGTAGAGCCATTCGTGCACGTAGACGCGCTGCACCGCGATGCACGACTGCCCGGCCTGGTAGTTGGAGAACGTGGCGATCCGGTGGGCGGCGAAGGTCAGGTCCTCGTCCGCCGACCAGTCCTCGCAGATGACCGCGGCGGCGTTGCCACCCAGTTCCAGGGTGACGTGCTTGTCCGGGGCGGCGCGGCGGATCGCGGCGCCGACCGGCCCGGAGCCGGTGAACGAGACCACTGGCAGCCGGGGGTCGGCGACCAGGTCGGCGGCGCGCTCGTTGGGCAGCGGCAGCACCGAGAACATGCCCTCGGGCAGGTCGGTCTCGGCCAGGATCTCGCCGAGCAGCAACGCGGTGAGCGGGGTGGCCGGGGCCGGTTTGACGACGATCGGGGCGCCGACGGCGAGCGCCGGGGCGACCTTGTGGGCGACCAAATTGAGCGGGAAGTTGAACGGGGTGATGCCGAGCACCGGTCCGCGCGGCGCGCGCCGGATCAGGGCGATCCGCCCGGTGGCGGCGGGGTCGGTGTCGAGGCGTTGCAGCTCGCCGGAGAAGCGTCGGGCCTCCTCGGCGGCCCAGCGGAACGTGGAGATCGCGCGCCCCACCTCCGCCTTCGCCCACTTGACCGGCTTGCCGTTCTCGGCGGTGATCAGCGCGGCGATCTCGTCGGCCCGTTCGGCGAGCCGGCGGGACACGTGGTCCAGGGCGGCGGCGCGGGCGTGCGCGGGCAGGGCCGCGGCCTGCGCGGCGACCCGGGCGGCGCCCGCGACGGCGGCCTCGACCTGGTTGGCCGTGGCGAGCGTGGTACGGCCCACCGGCTGCCCGTCGTACGGGTGGGTGACGGTCAACTCCTGCTCGCCGTGGGCGGGGCGGCCGGCGACATAGAAGGCTCTCGGCTCCACGCTCGGCAGCGTAGACCACGGACGCCCGCGCGGAAACAGTTGCTCAAACCCTTGTCTGCCTCGGATTCAGTAGCCAAGATGGCAGTCAGATTGCGATAACCTCCGCTGACCCTCCTCCCGGCCACCCCTCTCGGAGACTTCTGATGAGCGACCAGCAGCAGCTGCGCAACTTCGTCAACGGCGAGTACGTCGACCCGGTGGACGGCGGCTACGCCGACCTGATCGACCCGTGCACCGGCGAGGTCTTCGCCCAGGCGCCGGTGTCCGGGGCGGCGGACGTGGACGCGGCGATGAAGGCCGCCTCCGCCGCGTTCGAGGGCTGGCGGGACGCGACCCCCGCCGAGCGGCAGCGGGCGTTGCTGAGGTTCGCCGACGCGGTGGAGTCCCGGGCCGCCGAGCTGGTCGACGCCGAGGTCCGCAACACCGGCAAGCCCCGGCAGCTCACCGCCGACGAGGAGCTGCCGCCGGCCGTGGACGAGCTGCGCTTCTTCGCCGGGGCGGCCCGCCTGCTGGAGGGGCGTTCGGCCGGCGAGTACCTGGCCGGGCACACCTCGTACGTGCGGCGCGAGCCGATCGGCGTCTGCGCCCAGGTCACACCCTGGAACTACCCGCTGATGATGGCGGTCTGGAAGATCGCCCCGGCGCTGGCGGCGGGCAACGCGGTGGTGCTGAAGCCGTCGGACACCACGCCGGTGTCGACGTTGCTGCTGGCCGAGATCGCCGCCGAGCACCTGCCCCCGGGCGTGTTCAACGTGGTCTGCGGTGACCGCGACACCGGCCGTACGCTGGTCTCCCACCCGACCCCGCAGCTGGTGTCGATCACCGGCTCGACCCGCGCGGGCATGGAGGTCGCCGCCGCGGCGGCGCCGGACCTGAAGCGGACCCACCTGGAGCTGGGTGGCAAGGCCCCGGTGGTGATCTTCGACGACGCGGACGTGGCGGCGGCGGCCGAGGCGATCGCGGTGGGCGGCTACTTCAACGCCGGCCAGGACTGCACCGCGGCGACCCGGGTGCTCACCGGGCCGGGCATCCACGAGGACTTCGTGGCGGCGCTGACCGAGCAGGCCCGCAACACCCGCACCGGCGCGCCGGACGACGCCGACGTGCTCTACGGCCCGTTGAACAACGCCAACCAGCTCGCCCGGGTGAGCGGCTTCGTGGACCGCCTGCCGGACCACGCGAACGTCACCACCGGCGGGTCCCGGGTCGGTGAGCGCGGCTTCTTCTACGCTCCGACGGTGGTCTCCGGCGTCCGGCAGGCCGACGAGATCATCCAGGACGAGGTGTTCGGGCCGGTGATCACCGTGCAGCGGTTCTCCGACGAGGACGAGGCGGTGCGCTGGGCCAACGGCGTGGAGTACGGCCTGTCCGCCTCGGTGTGGACGCGCGACCACGGCCGGGCCATGCGGATGACCCGGCGGCTGGACTTCGGCTGCGTCTGGGTCAACACGCACATCCCGTTCGTCTCGGAGATGCCGCACGGCGGCTTCAAGCACTCCGGCCACGGCAAGGACCTGTCGGTCTACAGCCTGGAGGACTACACCCGGGTCAAGCACGTCATGCACCACATCGAGGGCTGACCCCGATGGCCACCAGCGAGGAGTTGCACAAGCGCCGGGTCGAGGCCGTGGCGCGGGGCGTGGGCAGCACGATCCCCGCGTACGTGGACCGGGCGGGCGGCGGCACGATCACCGACGTGGACGGCCGGGAGTGGATCGACTTCGCCGCCGGCATCGCGGTCACCAACGTGGGCAACTCCGCCCCGAGGGTGGTCGAGGCGGTCCGGGACCAGGTGGAGCGGTTCACCCACACCTGCTTCATGGTCGCGCCCTACGAGTCGTACGTGGCGGTGTGCGAGCAGCTGAACGCGCTGACCCCGGGCGGCTTCGAGAAGCGCTCGGCGTTGTTCAACTCCGGCGCCGAGGCGGTGGAGAACGCGGTGAAGATCGCCCGGCACGCGACCGGGCGGCCGGCGGTGGTGGTGTTCGACCACGCGTACCATGGCCGGACCAACCTGACCATGGCGTTGACCGCGAAGAACATGCCGTACAAGCACCGGTTCGGGCCGTTCGCCGGTGAGGTCTACCGGGTGCCGATGTCGTATCCGCTGCGCGACGGCGGGCTGGACGGGGCGACCGCGGCGGCCCGGTCGATCGAGATGATCGAGAAGCAGGTGGGCGCGGAGAACGTGGCCGCGCTGCTGATCGAGCCGATCCAGGGCGAGGGCGGTTTCGTCGTACCCGCCGAGGGTTTCCTGCCGGCGCTGCGCGAGTGGGCGACGGCGGCCGGGGTGGTGTTCGTCGCCGACGAGATCCAGACCGGCTTCTGCCGCACCGGCGACTGGTTCGCCTGCGCGCACGAGGGCGTCGAGCCGGACCTGGTCACGCTGGCCAAGGGCATCGCCGGCGGCCTGCCGCTGGCGGCGGTGACCGGGCGGGCCGAGCTGATGGACGCGGTGCACGTCGGCGGCCTCGGCGGCACCTACGGCGGCAACCCGATCGCCTGCGCCGCCGCGCTGGCGGCGATGGAGACGATGCGGGAACTGGACCTGGCCGCCGCCGCCCGCCGGATCGGCGCGGTGATGGGCGCGCGGCTGCGCGCGATCGCCGACCGGGATCCGCGCGTCGCCGAGGTACGCGGCCGGGGCGCGATGCTGGCCGTGGAGATCGTCGTGCCGGGCACGCTGACGCCGGACCCGGCCGCCACGGCGGCGGTGTCGGCGGCCTGCCACGCGGCCGGGCTGCTCACGTTGACCTGCGGCACCTACGGCAACGTGCTGCGCTTCCTGCCGCCGCTGGTCATCTCCGACGACGAGTTGGCCCGGGGTCTCGACATCCTCGACGCCGCGTTCGGCTGACCGGTCGGCGCTGATCGTGGCGCACCACGGGACCCCCGGGTCCGAATGTGGTGCGCCACGGCGTCGTCAGCGCAGCAGTTGGACCGTGTTGCGGCGGACCAGGTTCTTGCCCGGCTCGCGGATCGCGTCCATGGCGGCGGCGTTGAGCAGCACGCAACTGCCCGACGGCCCGGTCACCGCCACGGTCACCACCTTGCCGTTGTCCAGGTTGGTCACCCGAAGCCGGGTGCCGACCGGGAACTGACCGCTGGTCGCCGCCGGCGCCCCGCCCTCGGCGGAGAACGTGATCGACCCGGTGCAGACGCTGCCGCCGATCGGCTGGGCGTTGCCCGGCCGGGTCTCGCCCGGCTGCGCGCCGCCGCCCGGCGCCGGCGCGGCCCGCCGTCGAGACGCTCCACCACGTTGCGCCGGACGACGTTCTTGCCCGGTTCCCGGACCAGGTCCATGGCGGCGGCGTTGAGCAGCACGCAACTGCCCGACGGCCCGGTCACGGTCACCGTCGCCACCTTGTTGTTGTCCAGGTTGGTGACCCGCAGCCGGGTGCCCACCGGGAACCGGTCGCTGGTCGCCGCCGGCGCCCCACCCTCGGCCGAGAAGGTCACCGACCCGGCGCAGACCGACCGTGCGGCCGGCGCGGTCTCCGCGAAACCCATTCCGGTGCCCACCGAGACGACCACGCTCGCGGCCACCGCCACGGTCGCCGCCAACACGTGCTTGCGCTGCACCCTCACGTTCTCTCCCGTCGTCGGTGTCGTTCGACAGCTGGTACGGACGGGAGCGGCCAACCGTTCAGCGACGACCGGGAATCACAGCGGACCGTAACGGGTGTGCGACTCTCCGGTGAGGAGTGCCCAGTACCGGTCGCCGTAGGACCAGTGCCACCACTCGGTCGGATAGTTAACCAGCCCCGCGCCACTCAACGCGGACACCAGGATCCGCCGGTTGCGCCACGCGGTGACCGGGATGTGCCGGGCCGCGGTGAAGCAGGCGTCCGCGCTCTCCTCCGGCGTCGCGTCCAGGGCCGTGCCCATCGCCACCTCGACCCCGTCGGGGTCGCAGAGCGTCAGGTCCACCGCGCCGCCGGTGCTGTGCGGGGCCACCTCGACCGGCGAGACGAACTTGGTGGTCTCCCGGTGCAGCCGCTCGGCCGACCAGTCCGGGTGCCGTCGACGCAACTCGTCCCGGTAGCCGGTGAAAATGTCGAGCTGCGCCCGGTACGGCCGGTAGCCCTCGACCACGAGCAGGCGCAGGCCGGGCGGCAGCGCCCGCTGCGCGGCCAGCAGCCGGTCCGCGACCCCGCGCCGCACCCGCGCGTACGCCCCGGCGGGGTCGGCGGCCCGCCCGTCCACCCGCAGCTCCGGCACCTCCCGAAGGTCGACCAGGGGTTCGCCGTCGTCCCGGCTGGACACCGCGGCGACCCGGGGGTCGGAGAGCAGGATCACGGCGTACCCCCCGGGTGCGCGCCGGACGGCCGGGCCGCGTGGCGGGTGAAGGCGAGCGCGACCAGCCGGTCCACCACCTCCGGGTACGCCAAGCCGGACGCGGCCCACACCTTCGGGTACATCGAGTGCGCGGTGAAACCGGGCAGCGTGTTCAGCTCGTTGACGAACAGGTCGCCGGTGGCCTCGTCGTGGAGGAAGTCGACCCGGGCCAGACCCCAGCCGCCGATCGCGGTGAACGCCCGCACGGACAGCTCCCGGATCCGCTCGGTGACCTCGTCGGGCAGCGACGCCGGGACGATCATCGGGTCGGCGTCGCCGAAGTACTTCTGCCGGTAGTCGAACCAGCCGCCCGCGACCCGCACCTCGCCGACCGCCGACGCCTCCGGCCGCCAGCCGCCGAGCACGCCGCACTCCAACTCCCGGCCGGTCACCCCCTGCTCGACCAGCACCACGTGGTCGTGCCGGAACGCCTCCTCGACGGCTGCCGCCAGGTCGTCGCCCTCGGCGACCCGGGAGATCCCGATCGAGGAGCCCATCCGGGCCGGCTTGACGAACAGCGGCCGGCGCAGCCCGACCACCAGCTTCTCCGGGTCCTCCGCCGCCCGCCAGGCGGGCTCGTCGAACCAGACGTGCGGGGTGGTCGGCACGCCCTCGGCCCGCAGCGCCCGCTTCATCGCCACCTTGTCCATGCCGACGGCGGAGGCGAGGATGCCGCAGCCGACGTAGGGCACGCCGAGCGATTCCAGCAGGCCCTGCACCACGCCGTCCTCGCCGTACGGGCCGTGCAGCACCGGGAACACCACGTCCAGCTCGGCGTGCACCGTCGCGGGCGTGTCGGCCGCGCTGACCGCGACGATGCCGGCGGCCGTCCCGCGGCGCAGCTCCACCGCCGGGCCGGTGACCGGCAGCCGGTCGTCGATCGCCCGTCCGGCCGCCACCGCGCCGAGGTGCTGCGCGAGCACCGGCTCCGGCACCAGCCGGATCCCGCCGGTGCGGGTGATCCCGAGCGCGACCACGTGGTGGCCCCGTTCGGCCAGGGCCCGGGCCACGCCGAGCGCCGAGGCGCAGGAGACCTCGTGCTCCGCCGACGGGCCTCCGAACAGGACACCGATCCGCACTGTCGCCCTCATGCCGCCACTCCCGCCGTCATCCGGTCGCCCGCCAGCCGGGCCACCAGGTTCGCTTCCACGTTTCCGCCGGTCAGCACCACGCCGACCGTCCTTCGTCGCCCGCCACCAGAAGGCCACGGCGTCCCACCGACGTCGCCGGGACCGGCCGCCGTGCCCACGCCGCCGCCGGGGCCGGCCGGCTCGCCCAGCCGCAGAGCGCCGGCCAGGGCGGCGGCGCCGGACGGCTCGACGAGCACCTTCAGGTCCAGCAGGAGCAGCCGGAACGCCTCGACGATCGCGTCGTCGTCGACCGGGACCACCCCGCGCACGCGGTTGCGGGCCACCGCGAACGGCAGGTCACCGACGCAGCCGGGGCGGAGTCCGTCGGCCAGGCTCGGCGCCGGCGCCACCGGCGTGGGCCGTCCGGCGGCCAGGCTGCGGGCCAGCGAGTCGCACCCGACCGGCTCCACGCCGTACACCTCGATCGAGGTTCCGGCCGCCGCCAGGCAGGCGCCGGCGATGCCGCCGCCCCCGCCCACCGGCACCACGAGCGCGTCCAGCGGCGTGCCGCGCCGCGCCGCCTCCTCGATCAGTTCCAGGCTCGCGCTGCCCTGCCCGGCCACCACGTCCGGGTGGTCGTACGCGTCGACCAGCGGATGGCCCTCCACGTGGGCGATCCGCCGGGCGACGGCCAGGCGCTCCTCGACCGTGGTGCCGGCGCGGACCACCCGGGCGCCGGCCGCCCGCGCCCGGTCCACCTTGACCGGCGCGGCGTCCTCCGGCAGCACGACCGTCGCGGCCAGCCCGTGCCGGCGGGCGGCCAGCGCCACCGCGACCGCGTGGTTGCCGGTGCTCTGCGCGACCACGCCGGTGTGTCCGGCATCGGCGAGCCGGCCCACCGCCAGCATCGCGCCGCGCATCTTGTAGGAGCCGCCGTCCTGGAGGTTCTCCGCCTTGAGCAGGATCCGGGCGCCGGCCAGGCGGTCGATCGCCGGGCTGTGCAGCACCGGGGTACGCACCACCCGGCCGGACAGCACGCGGGCGGCCTCCTCGACATGTGTCCGGTCCGGCAGCGCCGGCGCATCGGTTCGGGGCATGGTCCCTCCTTCGGGATCGGAGTGGGTGCGGCGGCGCGGCAGGTCGAACAGGCGGTGCGCGCCGAGCGCGGTGAGGCCGCGGTACGCGGCGAGGCTGAGTGCCAGCACGAGCGTGGTGACCAGGACCGGATAGGCGGTCACCAGCAGCGCCCGGGTCGGTCCGGGCAGCCCGGCCATCGGTGCGGCGAGCAGCCGGTCCAGCAGCGCCAGCACCGGCATGTGGATCACGTAGACGGGAAGCGTGCGGCGGCCGAGCCGGGCCAGCGCCGGACCGGCCAGGCGGTGCCGGGCCAGCCCGGCGGCGGCGGTCAGCCCGAACGCCACGGCGATCACGGAGACGAGCAGGTACACGCCGGGCCACCTCTGTGCGCCGGCCAGCGCCATCGCGGCCAGCCCGATCGCGTTGGCGAAGCCGGTGCCGGCGAGCCGGCGGGTGTTCGCGCCGTCCGCCCACCGGGTGAGGTACGGCCGCAGGTGCACACCGGCCAGGAAGAACACCAGGTTCTGGTAGACCTGCCCCCGGTTCCCGGGACTGTCCAGCAGCCCGGTCGCGGCCACCGCGGACAGCGCGCCCGCAGCGGTCAGCAGCACCGCCGGATGGACCCGGCGCAGCGCCTTCGCGATCGCGAAGTAGAGCGCCAGCGCGTACAGGTACCACAGGTTCGAGGGGGTCACGGTGAGCTGGGCCAGCAGCGCACCGCTGTCGGTGGCCCGGTCGGTCGGGAAACCGGGCGCGAGCGCCAGCAGGGCGGTGTGGATCAGCAGCCAGACCGCGTAGAGGTAGAGGTTCCGCGCGATCCGGGGCCGCCCGGACACCCGCCACGACCGCGCCACCGCGTTCGCCGCGAAAAGGCCGGAGAGCGTGAAGAACAACGGCATCCGCAGCGGCAGCAACTGCTCGCCGAGCAGCCCCCACGCGCCCGGCACCGGCAGGCCGACCCGCCAGTCGATGCGCAGGTAGTCCTTGACCACGACGTGCCAGAGCACCACGAGCACGATGCAGGCGCCCTTGGCCACGTCGGCCCAGACCACCCGGTCGTCGGGCGGCGCGTTCGCCTCGGTACGGGTCGGCACTGCGGTCTCCTTTCCGGCCGTCCGCGGAAGCGAGGCGGCGGCGCCGTCCCGTTCTCGGGCAGGTGTCATCGCGGGACGCCGCGACGGCGGCTCCCGGAGTCGTGTGTGGGGTGGTCAGCGCACGGTGGGCAGGTGGACGTCGACCCGCAGGCCGCCGTCCTCGCCCGGGCGGGCGGCGATGAGGCCGCCGTGCGCCTGGGTGATGGAGCGGGCGATGGCCAGGCCGAGCCCGGCGCCGCCGCCCTGGTTGGTGCGGTCCCGGGCGAGGCGCCGGAAGGGTTCGAAGAGGCCGGCGACCGCCTCGCCGGGGACGGCCTGACCGCTGTTGGTGACCGTCAGCGCCGGGTCGCCGCCGACGGCGACGACGAGCCGGCCGCCCGGCCGGTTGTACTTGATCGCGTTTTCCACCAGGTTGCTGACCAGGCGTTCCAGCAGCACCCGCTCGCCCGGCACGATCCGGGGGGCGAGCCGGCTCTCCACCGTCAGGCCGGCCCCGGCCGCCCGGTCGGCGTACGCGGCCAGCACGGCGGCGACGACCTCGTCGAGGCGCTGCGGGGTGGAGGATCGCAGCCCCTGGTCGCTCTCGCTGAGCGCGAGCAGCCCCTCGATCAGCCGCTCGTTGCGCTCGTTGGTGGCGAGCAGTTGCGCGGTCAGCAGGTCCAGCTGCTCACCGCTGAGCGACTGGGCCATGCCGACCTCGATCAGGGTGCGCTGCACCGCCAGCGGCGTCCGCAGCTCGTGCGAGGCGTTGGCGGCGAACCGTCGCTGCCCCTCGTAGCCGGCGGTGACCCGGTCCATCATGTCGTCGATGGCACGGGTGAGCCGGGCCAGCTCGTCCCGCCCGCCCCGGCGGATCCGGTAGCCGAGGTTCTGCGGTCCCAGGTTCGCGACCGGGTCGGCCAGGTCGCGCACCGGGCGCAGGCACCAGCGGGCCCCGACCCACACCCCGACACCGGCGGTGACCAGCACCAGCAGTTCGGTGAGCGTCGGGAGCAGCGGGACGAACGGCCGTCCCGGTTCGCACACCGCGCCGATCGTGGCCAGCCCGCAGAACTGCTGGGCCCGCCACCACACCAGTTCGAGCAGCCACTTGACCAGGTTGGGCAGCAGGAACCCGGCGAGCAGGGCAAGCACCCCGACCAGCAGGATGCGGCGGCGGGGGCTCACGCCGGCTCGCCGATCCGGTAGCCGGCCTTCGGCACGGTGTGCAGGACGGACGGCTGGCCGAGCTTCTTGCGCAGCGTCATGACGGTGACCCGGACCGCGTTGGTGAACGGGTCGGCGAACTCGTCCCAGGCCTGTTCCAGCAGGTCCTCGGTGCTGACCACCCGTCCGCCGGCACGCAGCAGCACGTGCAGGACGGCGAACTCCTTGGGGCTCAGGCCGAGCGGGCGGCCGTCCCGCGTGGCCGTGTGCGCGGCCACGTCGAGCACCACGCCGTGCCGTTCCAGCACCGGCGGCACCGCCGGGGTGGACCGCCGGCCCAGGGCCTGCACCCGGGCCACCAGCTCGGCGAACGCGAACGGCTTGGTCAGGTAGTCGTCCGCGCCCAGCCCGAGGCCGGCCACCCGGTCCCGGATGCCGGCGGCGGCGGTGAGCAGCAGGACCCGGGTGCCGGCGTCCGACCCGGCCAGGCTCCGGCACACCTCGTCGCCGGTGGCGCCGGGCATGTCCCGGTCCAGCACCGCCACGTCGTAGCGGTTGACGCCGATCCGCTCCAGCGCGCCGTCGCCGTCGTAACAGACGTCGACCGCCATGGAGAACCGCCGCAGCCCCTCGGCGACCGTGTCCGCCAACAGCCGCTCGTCGTCCGCCACCAGCACCCGCACCGTTGTCCGCTCCCCGTGTCTTCCCTGGTCGTCCCGCACACGGTCGCAGGTCGGAGATAAGGGTTCCGTAAGCGGCCGTCGCAGCCATCCTCCACAGCAGCGGGATGCCGACAACCGGGCCCGGGACGTCCGCGTGCCGTCTGGGGCGTTCGTCCGGACGGCAGGACCCCCGGCGGGCCGAGGAGTGACCCGGATCACGTTCGGCGCTCCATCCGCTCCACCCTTGGCGGTCGGGGGTGACGTGGGTCACGATGGGTGGGAGGAGGTCGGTGGTGACTGACCCGTGGCTCGCCCTGGAGTTCGGCGCGGATCCGGCGGAGCGGATCGCGCAGGTCGGCGCCGCCCACGAGGCGTTCCTCACCGCCGGCACCGCCTCCGGCCGGGTCCGCGAGGTCATCCGCCGGTCCTGGGAACGGTCCGCCCGGCTCGACCCGGAGGCCACCGCGCCGGTCGACCTCACCGACGACGCGCTGGAGAGTTACCGGTCGGCGCACCCGCTGGCCCGGGTGCTGCCCCTCTTCCGCGACCTGCTCGGCGGCATCGCGCAGGACGGCGCCCACCTGATGGCGGTCTGCGACGCCGGCGGCCGGCTGCTCTGGGTGGAGGGCCACCCGGGTGTGCTCCGGCACGCCGAGCGGATGAACTTCGTCCCCGGCGCGCGCTGGGACGAGGCCCACGCCGGCACCAACGCGCCCGGCACCGCGCTCGCCGTCGACCACAGCGTGCAGATCTTCGCCACCGAGCACTTCGTCCGGCCGGTGCAGCGCTGGACCTGCGCCGCCGCCCCGATCCACGATCCGGCCACCGGCCTGCTGCTCGGCGCCGTCGACATCACCGGCGGCGACCACCTGGCCAACCCGCAGAGCCTCGCACTGGTGCGGGCCACCGCCCGCGCCGCCGAGGCGTTCCTGGCCGCCGCCGCCCCCGCCGCGCCGGATGTGCCGCACGTGGCAGCGCTCGGCCGGGACGAGGCGGAGCTGCGCGTCGGCGGCCGGCGCGTCCGGCTCGGCCGGCGGCACAGTGAGCTGCTGGTGCTGCTCGTCCAGCACCCCGAGGGGCGCACCGGGGAGCAGCTCGGCCTCGACCTCTACGGCGACGACCGGCTGCACCCGGTCACCCTGCGCGCCGAGCTGTCCCGGCTGCGCCGCGCGCTCGGCGACGAGCTGCTCGACTCCCGCCCCTACCGGCTGCGGGCACCCGTGCGCGCCGACTTCCGTACCGTCACCGAGCTGCTGGAGGGCGGCGATCCGGCGGCCGCGCTGCGCGCGTACCCCGGGCCCCTGCTGCCCGGGTCGGACGCGCCGGGAGTGGCGCGACTGCGCCGGCTGGTCGACGGCCAGCTGCGCGCGGCGGTGCTGGCCGCCGACGACCCGGGGCTGCTCGCGGCCTGGACCGCGACCGCCGCCGGGGCCGACGACCTGGCCGCCTGGCAGGCCCTGGCCCGGGCGTTGCCGCCGGGCGCGCCCCGCCGGCCGCTCGCCGTCGCCCGGGCCCGCCAGCTCGCCGAGGAGTACGCGCTGCCGCGCGCAACGTTCCTGCAACGTCGCGGAAACTAGCCTCCCGCCATCCACCCCTGACGGACGGCGGAGGTACCCATGACGCGCTACGACGCCCCCACCCACTGGCAGTCTCGCTACGACCACTACATCGGCGGCGAGTACGTGAAGCCGCACGGTGGGAAGTACTTCGAGAACCCGACCCCGGTGACCGGGCAGACCTTCTGCGAGGTGGCCCGGGGCACCGCCGAGGACGTGGAGAAGGCGCTCGACGCGGCGCACGGCGCGGCCGACGCGTGGGGCCGCACGTCGGTCGCCGAGCGGTCGCTGATCCTCAACCGGATCGCCGACCGGATGCAGGACAACCTGGAGTCCCTCGCCGTCGCCGAGACGTGGGAGAACGGCAAGCCGGTACGCGAGACGCTGGCCGCCGACATCCCGCTGGCGATCGACCACTTCCGCTACTTCGCCGGTGCGATCCGGGCCCAGGAGGGCTCGCTCGGCGAGATCGACGACGACACCGTGGCCTACCACTTCCACGAGCCGCTGGGCGTGGTCGGGCAGATCATCCCGTGGAACTTCCCGATCCTCATGGCGGTCTGGAAGCTCGCCCCGGCGCTGGCCGCCGGCAACGCGGTGGTGCTCAAGCCGGCCGAGCAGACGCCCGCCTCGATCCACCACCTGCTGTCGCTGGTCGGCGACCTGCTGCCGCCGGGCGTGCTCAACGTGGTCAACGGCTTCGGCGTCGAGGCCGGCAAGCCGCTGGCGTCCTCACCCCGGGTGGCCAAGGTGGCGTTCACCGGCGAGACCACCACCGGGCGGCTGATCATGCAGTACGCCAGCGAGAACATCAAACCGGTCACGCTGGAGCTGGGCGGCAAGAGCCCGAACATCTTCTTCGACGACGTCAGCGCCGCCTCCGACGACTTCCGGGACAAGGCCCTGGAAGGCTTCACCATGTTCGCCCTCAACCAGGGCGAGGTGTGTACCTGCCCGTCCCGGGCGCTGATCCAGCAGGGCCACTACGCCGACTTCCTGGCCGCCGCCGTGGACCGGACCCGTCAGGTGCGCCAGGGGCACCCGCTGGACACCGACACGATGATCGGCGCGCAGGCGTCCAACGACCAGCTGGAGAAGATCCTGTCCTACCTGGACATCGGGCGGCAGGAGGGCGCGAAGGTGCTCACCGGCGGCGAGCGGGCCGACCTGGGCGGCGAACTGTCCGGCGGCTACTACGTGCAGCCGACCATCTTCGAGGGCGACAACTCGATGCGGATCTTCCAGGAGGAGATCTTCGGCCCGGTGGTGTCGGTGACCTCCTTCGCCGACCTGGACGACGCCGTGAAGATCGCCAACGACACGCTCTACGGGCTCGGCGCCGGCGTCTGGACCCGGGACATGACCACCGCGTACCGGGCCGGGCGGGCGATCCAGGCCGGCCGGGTGTGGACCAACTGCTACCACGCCTACCCGGCGCACGCGGCGTTCGGCGGCTACAAGCAGTCCGGCATCGGCCGGGAGAACCACAAGATGATGCTGGAGCACTACCAGCAGACCAAGAACCTGCTGGTCAGCTACTCGCCCCAGAAGCTGGGCTTCTTCTGATGGGTGACCCGGTGACAGTGACCCCCGCGGCGGCCGACCTGATCCGGTCGCTGCGGGGGCGGCACGGTCCGCTGATGTTCCACCAGTCCGGCGGCTGCTGCGACGGCAGCGCCCCGATGTGCTACCCGGCCGGTGAGTTCCGCACCGGCGGCTCGGACGTGCTGCTCGCCGCGCTGGCCGTCGACGGCGTGCCCGAGCCGGTGGAGTTCTGGATGTCGCGGGCCCAGTGGGACCTGTGGCAGCACACCCGGCTCACGGTCGACGTGGTGCCCGGCCGGGGCAGCGGATTCTCGCTGGAGGCGCCGGAGGGGGTCCGCTTCCTCATCCGCTCCCACCTGGCCGGCTGATCTGTCCGAGATCTTGCAGCTCGCGGGCATCGCGGCGGTGGGATGCTGACGCCGTCCACATCGGAGCAGCATCCCGCCACCGCCCGACAGGAGCCCGCCCATGCCCCCGGCCCGACACGCCCTGCTCGCCGCCGGCCTCACCACGGCCGCCACCATCGCCACGCTCGGGCTCGCGCCGGGCGCCGCGGTCGCCGCCCCGGCGGCCTCGCCCCGCATCTCCGTCAACTGGTTCGGCGCGGCCGACGTGCGGTCGCACACCGCCACCGTCGGCGGCCGGTTCGACTGCGGCGCCGAGCGCGGCCTGGCCTACATCGAGGTGCACCTCGACCAGCGGGTACGTCGCGGGTCGGTCACCGGCTTCGGGTTCGGCGTGATCGGCGCGTGCACCGACGACCGCACCGCCGGTACGTGGACCGCCACGATCCCCGCCGACCAGAGCAGATTCCGCCCGGGCCCGGCCACTGCCATCGCGCGTCTGGTGGTGGAACCCAACTCCCTGACCGAGACCACCGAACCCCTGCGCCTGCGCCCCCACTGCACCCGCCACTGACCGGCCGACGGCCTCCGGTCAGGCGATCTGCCGGAGGTCGTCGCCGTAGTCGAAGATGATCCGCAGCCGGGCGCCGAGGGCGTTGGCGTAGCGGCTCAGCGTGGCCACCTCGTTGACGTCGAGGTCGCCGTTCTCGATCTGGCTCACCCGGCCGGGGGTGACCCCCATAATCTCGGCTACCTGCCGCTGGGTGAGCCCCAGTCGCTTGCGCTCCTCGGCCAGATGGAACGCGCTCACCCACGCGTCGGTCCGGGCACGCTCCGCCTCGTACGCCTTGTCGTCACCGCCGAGTTCGGCGCGGACCTCGTCCCAGTGATAGAACTCAGTCACGATTCCCCCCTTCGCTCGCGCTCGCTGTCGAGCCAAGCCTTGTAGGCAACCTCCGCCGCCGGGATGTGCTGCCGGTACCAGCGGGTCCAGTCGCCCGCCTTGTTGCCGGCGACCAGCAGGACGGCCTGAGACCACGGATCGAAGACGAACAGCACCCGGATCGCCACGTCCCGCCCGGAGCGGGGCCGCAACTCCTTCAGATTACGGAGACTGCTTCCGCGCAGCGTGTCCACGAGCGGGCGACCGAGCCCTGGCCCGACCTCGGCCAGCTTGTCCACCGCCACCCGGACGCTCTCGTACGACGCCGGGTCGTGGTCCCGCAGGTCGCACAGCCAGTGCCGGACCTCTCCGGTGACCCGGACCGACCAGCGCTTCCCGTCCGCACCCATGCTTCGACTATAGCCCGAGCTAAACATGCCGGGCTAGCAGTCAGCGGTCGTCCAACAGTGGCTGGGTGGGGTTCCACGGGGTTCCGGTTTCGGCGTCTCGGCGGCGGCGGGCTATCGCGGACAGCGCCTCCAGGACCACGCGGTTGCCCAGGTAGGCGGTGATGTCGGCGTGGTCGTAGGGCGGGGCGACCTCGACCACGTCCAGGCCGACCACCGGCAGCTCGTAACAGACCCGGCGGACCGCGTCGAGCAGTTGCCGCGAGGTGAACCCGCCGGGTTCGGGCGTGCCGGTGCCGGGGGCCATGCCGGGGTCGACCACGTCCACGTCGACGGAGAGGAACACGCCCTCGCACTCGTCGGTCGCGATGCCGAACGCCTCGGTGAGGCAGGTGTCCAGGCCCCGGGCCACGATCTCGGTCATCTCGTACGAGCGCATCCGCTGCTCGGCCATCCACGCCAGCGTCTCCGGGCCCGGCCAGTAGCCGCGCAGGCCGATCTGGAGGAAGCGGTCGCCGCGTACCGCGCCGGACTCGATGAGCCGGCGCATCGGCTGGCCGTGGCCGTGCAGGGACCCGAACTCGACGTCGCCGGTGTCGGCGTGCGCGTCGAAGTGCACGAGCGACACCCGGCCCAGCCCGTGGTGTCGGGCCACCCCGGTGGCGTCCGGCAACGCGATCGAGTGGTCGCCGCCGAGCACCACCGGGATCGCCCCGGCGGCGGCGACCGCGTGCACGGCGGTCTCCAGCGCGGCCAGCGAACGTTCGATGTCGCCGCCGAACATCTCCACGTCACCGGCGTCGTAGACGCACAGGTCCTTCAGCGCGTCGACGCGCAGCGCCAGGGACGGGCGGGAGCCGTCGTGCGGCAGGTAGCAGGCCTGCCGGATGGCGGACGGGCCGAAGCGGGTGCCCGGCCGGTGCGAGGTGCCGCCGTCGAAGGGCGCGCCGATGACCACCACGTCCGCGTCGGCGTAGGTGACCGGCTCCTCGACGGTGCACGGCGGCACGCCGAGGAACGTCACGTCGGGGCCGTACATCGGGCCGTAGCGGGTCATCGCTCCTCCATCCCCCACGGTGAACCGTAGTCGCTGAGCAGGTCCAGGAAGGGCCGCGGTGGCAACGCCTCGGGCCCGAGCACGCCCGCGCCGGCCCAGGCGCCGGTGGCCAGCAGCTCCAGCGCGACGACCGGGTTGACCGCGGTCTGCCAGACCACCGCCTGGTGCCCGTACTCGGCCATCGACCACGCGTTGTCGACCACGTGGTAGAGGTAGACCCGCCGGGGCCGGCCGTCCGGCCCGGTGCCGGTGACGTACGTCCCGGCGCACGTCTTCCCGCTCATCCGGTCGCCGAGCGTGGCCGGGTCGGGCAGCGCGGCGGCCACCAGGTCGCGCGGCGACACGTCGACCCCGCGCACGCGCACCGGTTCGGTCGCGTCCAGCCCGAGCTTGTGCAGCGTCCGCAGCACCTCGATGAACTCCGCGCCGAGGCCGTACTTGAAGGTGACCCGCTTCGCCGGCACCCAGCGCGGGATGAGCAGCACCTCCTCGTGTTCCACGTTGACGCACTCGACCGGGCCGATGCCGGCCGGGAAGTCGAAGACCTCCGGTTCGCTGAACGGCTCGGTGGTGAACCAGCCGCGCCCGGCCTCCCAGATCACCGGCGGGTTGAGGCACTCCTCGATGGTGGTCCAGATGGAGAAGGAGGGAGCGAACTCGTAGCCGGCGACGGTGAGGTTCGCGCCGTCGCGTACCCCGATCTCGTCGATCTCGGTGAACAGCTCGTCGGCGGCGTAGCGGGCGAAGACGTCGGACAGGCCCGGTTCGACGCCGATCCCGCACAGCGCCAGCCGGCCGGCGGCGGCCCACCGGTCCGCGACGGCGAACTGCTCGTCGCCGAGCTTGACCCCGGTTTCCGCGTAGGGGCGCTCGGGGTGCGGCCGGGACAGCGACATCGCCATGTCGAGGTAGTCGGCCCCGGCCGCGAACGCGCCGTCGAAGATCGGCATGACGAAGCGCGGGTCGACCGCGTTGAACACGTGGGTGATCCGGTGCTCCCGGCAGAGCGCGGCGACCGCGTCGGCGGACGACGCGTCGACGGTGGCGGCGACGAACCGGTCACCGTGGCCGGCGACCGCCCGGGCGGCGCGCGCCGGGTCGTGGTCGGCGACCACCATGGTCTCGAAGAAGGAACGGCGGGCGGCGATGGATACGGCGGCGGAGCCGACGCCACCGGCGCCGACGAGCAGGATACGCATCAGGAGTCGAACCCCAGTCCAAAGCGGTCGAGAGTACGGAGCCAGAGGTTGCGCCGCCCGTCCCGCGCGTCGGCGCGGGCGAGCGACCAGCGGGTGAGGTTGATACCGGCGGACCGGGCCGGTTCCGGCGGGAACGGCAGCGGCTTGCGGCGCACCAGGTCGAGTCGGGTCAGCGGGGTGTCCGCGCCGGCGAGCAGGTCGAGGGTGACGCGCGCGCCGAAGCGGGTGGCGCCGACGCCGAGCCCGGTGAACCCGGCCGCATAGGCCAGGCGTCCGGAGTACGCGGTGCCGAAGAACGCGCAGAACCGGGTGCAGGTGTCGATGACGCCACCCCAGCGGTGACTGAAGCGCACATCGGCGAGCTGCGGGAACGTCGTGAAGAAGTGCGAGGCGAGCGTGGTGAAGGTGGCCTCGCGCTGCTCCAGCGCCGGTGCCACCCGGTTGCCGTAGTGGTAGATGGCGTCGTAGCCGCCGAACAGGATCCGGTTGTCGGCGGTGAGCCGGTAGTAGTGGAACTGGTTGCCGGTGTCGGCGAGCCCCTGCCGGTGCCGCCAGCCGATCGCGTCGCGCTGCGCGGCGGTCAGCGGCTCGGTCATCAGCGCGTAGTCGTAGACCGGGACGACCCAGGAGCGCAGCCGGCGCAGCAGCGGCGGGAACGCGTTGGTGGCCAGGGCCACCCGCCGGGCCCGTACCGTGCCGGGCGCGGCGTCCGGGCCGCCGGCCGTGGTGGCGCGCAGCGCGGCCCCGTCGGTGGCCAGGCCGGTGACCCGGGTGTGCTCGTGGATCCGGACGCCCAGGCCGAGCGCGGCGCGGCGCAGTCCCCAGGCGAGCTTCGCCGGGTCGAGCAGCGCCGTCCGGTCCCGGTCCCACATCCCACCGAGGTACGTCGGCGACGCCACCTCGGCGCGGACCTCGTCGCGGTCGAGCAGCCGCACGTCGTGGCCGTACCGGCGGCCCAGCTCGGCGTCGGCGGCGAGCCCGTCGAGCTGGTACGGCTCGACGGCCACCGCCAGTTCGCCGGTCCGTTCGAGGTCGCAGTCGATGTCGTACCTCGCCACGGTGGCGGCGATGGCGTCCAGGTTCTCCCGGCCGAGCCGTTCCAGCTCACCGATCTCGCCGGGGAACCGCTCGATGCCGTTGGCCAGCCCGTGGGTCAGCGACGCGGCGCAGAAACCGCCGTTGCGCCCGGACGCCGCCCAGCCGCAGGTGCCGGCGTCGACGAGCAGCACGTCGCGGTCCGGATCGGCCTCCTTGGCCAGCAGCGCGGTCCACAGTCCGGCGTACCCGCCGCCGACCACCAGCAGGTCGGCGGCGTGCGCGCCGGACAGCGGCGGCAGCGGGTCGGGGCGTTCCGGGCGGTCCAACCAGTACGGGACGGGCGCGGCATCGGCCAGCGCCCGGCCGGTATGCGGGAGCGTCATGGCTTCCCCGCCGGGGTGGCGATCACCGCGAGGGCGGCCCGTCGGGACCGCCGGCCGCGCAGCGAGCTCGCCCCGACCAGCAGCAGCGCTATCCCGAACATGGCCGTGCCGATGACGTTGACCTGCGGCGGGATGCCCCGCTGGGCCGCGCCCCAGACGTACATCGGGAACGTGACGGTGGTGCCGGCGTTGAAGTTGGTGATGATGAAGTCGTCGAAGCTGAGCGAGAAGGCGAGCAGCGCGGCGGCCACGATGCCGGGCAGCACCAGCGGGAGGGTGATCCGGCGGAACGTCTGCCACTCGCTGGCGTAGAGATCCATGGCGGCCTCCTCCAACCGCCGGTCCATGCCGGCGAGCCGGGCCTTCACGGTGACCACCACGAACGACACGCAGAACATCACGTGCGCGATGACGATGGTCCAGAAGCCCTGCGGCACCCCGGCGGCGACGAAGAGGGCGAGCAGCGAGGTGCCCATCACCAGTTCCGGGGTGGCCATCGGCAGGAAGATCAGCCCGTTGATACCGGACCGCCCGCGGAAGCCGTGCCGCACCAGGGCGAACGCCATCAGCGTGCCGAGCACGGTGGAGACGACGGTGGCGATCAGGCCGATCTCCATGCTGCGCACCACCGCGTCGCACATGTCGGCGGTGGCGCATGGGCGGGCCCAGTTGTCCAGCGTGAACTCGTTGAAGTCGTAGGAGAGCCGGCTGGACGGCCGGTTGAAGGAGAGTCCGGCCACCACCATGATCGGCAGCGTGAGGTAGCCGAGGACGAGCAGGGCCACGCCCATCACCCACCGGTCGGCGAGCCAGCGCCTGAGTCCCATCAGAGGACCTCCTCCGTGCCGGCCCGACGCAGGTAGACGAAGACGATGGCCAGGATCGCGGCCATCAGCAGGAAGGACAGCGCCGCGCCCTGTGGGTAGTCCAGCCGGACCAGGAACGCCGAGTCGATGACGTTGCCGATCATGTACTCGTTCGGCGTGCCGAGCAGCTCGGCGTTGATGTAGTCGCCGGTGGCGGGGATGAAGAAGAGCAGCGTGCCCGCGATCAGGCCCGGCATCGACAGCGGCAGGGTGACCCTGCCGAACGCGCGCAGCGGGCTCGCGTACAGGTCGCTGGCCGCCTCCAGCAGCCGGGGGTCGAGCCGCTCCAGGCTCGCGTACAGCGGTAGCACCAGGAACGGCAGGAAGTTGTACGTCAGGCCGAGCACCACGGCGATCGGCGTGGCGAGCAGCCGGCCGTCCGGGCCGAGCAGGTGCACGTCGCGCAGCAGTCCGACCAGCGCGCCGTTGTCCGACAGGATGGTCTTCCAGGCCAGCGTGCGCACCAGGAAGCTGGTGAACATCGGCGCGACCACGGCGACCAGCAGCAGGTTCTTCCACCGGCCGGCCTTCTGCGCGATCGCGTAGGCCAGCGGGTAGCCCATCAGCAGCGCCAGCACGAGCGCGATCGCGGAGTAGAGGAACGAGCGCAGGAACTGCGGCCAGTACGCCTGCAACGCGTCCGGATAGTTGCCGACCGCCCAGGTCATCGCGTAGCCGGTGGAGAGCGAGCCGGCCGGGTCGTAGAGGCTGGCGGCGGCGAGCTGGAGCAGCGGCAGCGCGAAGAAGACCAGCAGCCAGGCCGCGCCGGGCAACAGCAGCAGGTACGGCAGCAGCCGGGCGCGCCCGCGCCGCACCGGCGGTGGCGCCGGTTTCCCGCCGGCGGTCGGTACGTGGGCCAGCGCGGTCATGAGAGCGCACCGACCGGCGGCTCGTCGAGCAGCGGCGCGGTCTGGTCGTCCTCGCCGCCCGCCCGGGGCAGCAGGAACGCGTGCCGGGGGTCCCAGTGCGCGGTCACCGGCGTGCCGACGGCCAGCCGCCCGCCCAGCCCGCTGTTCGCGGCGAACGCGGACAGCTCGCTGCCCCACGCGGTGCGCACCAGGTACTGGGTGCTCACCCCGACGTAGGAGGCGTCGGTGACCACGCCGCCGACGTGCTGGTGCCCGGCGGGCACGTCGTCGGGGCCGCCGGCCAGGTGCAGCTTCTCCGGCCGTACGCCGAGGAAGGTCGGCCCGTCGACGACCCGGGCCCGGTCGGCGGGCACGGAGAAGCGCGCGCCGTGCGCGGTGACCAGCACGTCGTCCCCGGCGCGGCCGCCGGCCTCACCGGCGAGCAGGTTGGACTGGCCGAGGAAGTTGGCCACGAACGCGGTGGCCGGGTACTCGTAGATGTCGGCCGGGGCGCCGAGTTGCTCGATCCGGCCGGCGTTCATCACCGCGACCGTGTCGGCCATGGTCATGGCCTCCTCCTGGTCGTGGGTGACGTGCACGAACGTGATGCCGACCTCGGTCTGGATCCGCTTCAGCTCGATCTGCATCTGCCGGCGCAGCTTCAGGTCGAGCGCGCCGAGCGGCTCGTCGAGCAGCAGCACCTGCGGGTGGTTGATGAGCGCCCGGGCCAGCGCGACGCGCTGCTGCTGGCCGCCGGAGAGCTGGGCCGGCCGGCGCCGGCCGTACCCCTGGAGCTGGACGAGCGCGAGCATCCGCTCGACCTGGTCGCCCACCTTGCGGATGCCCCGGCGGCGCAGCCCGAACGCCACGTTCTCGTGGATGTCCAGGTGCGGGAAGAGCGCGTAGCTCTGGAAGACCGTGTTGACCGGCCGCCGGTACGGCCGCAGCCCGGTGATGTCCCGGTCGCCGAGCAGCACCTGCCCGCTGGTCGGCGCTTCCAGCCCGGCGATCATCCGCAGCGTGGTGGTCTTGCCGCAGCCGGACGCGCCGAGCAGGGCGAAGAACGACCCCTGCGGGACGGTCAGGCTGAGGTCGTCGACGGCGGTGAAGACACCGAACCGCTTGGTCAGGTCGGCCAGTCGCAGATCGCCGGCCGGGGTTTCCTGCGCCATCTGCCTCACGCCCCGATGACCTGCTGGAACTTGGTCTCGTACTCCTTCTCGCGCTGCTCGTCGAGGGCCATGAAGACCTTCGACTTCGCCAGCATCGCGTCGTCCGGGAAGATGAGCGGATTCTTGGCCAGGTCGGGGTCGATCTTCTCCATCTCGGCCTGCGCGCCCTGCACCGGGCAGATGTAGTTGACGTACGCGGCCAGCTTCGCCGCCACCGCCGGGTCGTAGTAGTGGTTCATCAGCGCCTCGGCGTTGGCCTTGTGGGTGGCCTTGTTGGGCACCAGCATGTTGTCCGACCAGAGCATCACGCCGGACTCGGGCACCACGAACTTGATCTTCTCGTCCTCGAAGCCGAGCTGGATCACGTCGCCGGACCAGCCGATGCAGGCAGCGATGTCGCCCTTGGCCAGGTCGGGGGCGTAGTCGTTGCCGGTGAAGCGCCGGATCTGCTTGCTGTCCACGGCCTTCTTCAGCTTGGTCAACGCGTCGTCGAACTGGGCCGGGGTGAAGTTGGCCGGGTCGTGGCCGCCGGCCTGGAGCAGCAGGCCCATGGTGTCGCGCATCTCCGACAGCACGGTCACCTTGCCCTTGAGGTCGGGGCGGGTGAGCAGCTCGTCGACGGTGCGGATCTCCTTGGTGACCTTGGCGTTGTAGGCCAGGCCGGCCAGCCCGGACTGCCACGGGATCGCCAGCTGGGTGTCCTTGTCGAACGACCGGCCGCGCAGCGACGGCAGCAGGTTCGCCTCGACGTTGGGGATCTTGGCCTTGTCCAGCTTCTGGATCCAGCCGAGCCGGATCATCCGGGCGGCCATCCAGTCGGTGAGCACCATGATGTCCCGGCCGGTGCTCTGGCAGCCGGCCAACTGGTTCTGCACCTTGCCGAAGAACTCGTTGTTGTCGTTGACGTCCTCGGTGTAGGTCACCTGGATGCCGGAGGCGGCCACGAACGCGTCCAGGGTGGGCCGCTTCGACTCGTCCTTCTCGTCGGTGTCCATGTACTGCGGCCAGTTCGAGAAGGCGAGCTTCTTCTCGGTGGCGGAAACGTCGTCGCTCTGGCAACCGGCTTCGGTCTGCTGGGCGCCCTTGGTGCCGCAGCCCGCGAGGGTGCCCGCGGTGGCGAGCAGGGCGGCCGAGCCGAGGGTCCCGGTGAGCAGACCACGCCGGGTGAGGGTCCGGAGGGGACTACGCATGTGACGACTCCTTGGGGGGCATCGTCGGCGGCGGGGCGGGGGTTGGCTCGCCGGCGGAGGGGTCAGTGGCGATGGAGGCCTGATCCTGACATGAGAACCCCTCCCTTACAAGGGATTCCGTTGCCGGAATAGCCATGCACCACGAAATACGCCAGACTGCGCCGGGGCACTACGCTCAGCACGGAGATTCGGACATGGGGAGCGGCGATGGCCAACCGGCACCTGGAGAACGGCAACGGCAACCGTCGCGTGACGGTGCGTGACGGCGCCAGCCACGCTCTGCTCGACGACGTGGCAAAGCAGATCATCGAACAGCTCCAGGAGGACGGGCGACGCCCGTACGCGAGCATCGGCAAGGCGGTCGGCCTCTCCGAGGCGGCGGTACGCCAGCGCGTGCAGCGGCTGCTCGACGCCGGCGTCATGCAGATCGTCGCGGTGACCGATCCGCTCCAGCTCGGTTTCCCGCGCCAGGCCATGATCGGGCTGCGCACCGACGGCGACCTGGAGACGGTCGCCGACCGGCTGGCCGAGTTCGAGGAGATCGACTACGTGGTGATCACCGCCGGCTCGTTCGACCTGCTGGCCGAGGTGGTCTGCCGCAACGACGCGCACCTGCTGGAGATCCTGCAGAAGCTGCGCGGGGTGGCCGGGGTGGTCTCCACCGAGGCGTTCGTCTACCTGAAGCTGCGCAAGCAGACCTACAGCTGGGGCACCGCCTGAGCCGGTGAAGTCAGGCCGCGCGGTCCCTGCTGTCGCGCGGCAGCGCCCCGGGGAAGGCCCCGCAGCTGTCCGGTCCCCACCGGCCGGAGTCCCCCGCAGTGAGCCTTTCGAGCTGATATCACCGACGACTCAGAGCGGGGAGCGCGAGGCGCGGAGAAGGGCGCCGCGCGGCGGCACGTGGCGCCCGAGCGGCGATCGCGTCGTCCGCGGCGGAGACCTCGGTGAGCCGGCCCAGCGACCCGGCGGGCCCGCTTCCTCGCCGGCCCGACGCACCTGCTCACCGCGGCGCACGTGGGTGGCCGGCCGGCCGTGCATGAGTGCGTGCCTGCGTGCGTGCGTGCGTGCGTCGGGGGCGATATCACCAACGACTCAGCTCGAAAGGCGCTCGACCCGCTACCGAGCCACCCGGGACAGCCGCGAAATCCGTCGCCTACGCGTACACAGATCGCTGAATCCGTTGCTTCCATCCGTCGACAGTTGCGTTATCAGCAATGACTGTGGGATAACCGTGGGCAGAGCGGCCGGTGTCACCCCCTGACCGGCCCGAGACCCGATGGGGCTGACATGGCCAACGCCACCGACCACCTCTGGATGCACTTCACCCGGATGGCCAGCTACTCCGCCGGCGAGGTCCCGACCATCGTGCGCGGCGAGGGCGCCTACGTCTGGGACGCGCAGGGCCGCCGCTACCTGGACGGGCTCGCCGGGCTCTTCGTCGTCAACGCCGGCCACGGCCGGACCGAGCTGGCCGAGGCCGCCGCCAAGCAGGCCGGCGAGCTGGCCTACTTCCCGCTCTGGTCGTACGCCCACCCGACCGCGGTCGAGCTGGCCGAGAAGATCGCCACGCTGACCCCGGGTGACCTGAACCGGGTCTTCTTCACCACCGGCGGCTCGGAGGCCGTCGAGGCGGCCTGGAAGCTGGCCCGGGCCTACTTCAAGCGCACCGGCAAGCCGAACAAGCACAAGGTGGTCAGCCGTTACATCGCCTATCACGGCACCTCGATGGGCGCGCTGTCGATCACCGGTCTCCCCGGCATCAAGAGCGACTTCGAGCCGCTGGTACCCGGCGGCATCAAGGTGCCGAACACCAACTTCTACCGGGCGCCGGAGCACGGCGACGACGCCGAGGCGTTCGGCCGCTGGGCCGCCGAGGAGATCGGCCGGGCGATCGAGCGGGAGGGGCCGGACACGGTCGCCGCGGTCTTCCTGGAGCCGGTGCAGAACTCCGGCGGCTGCTTCCCGCCGCCGCCCGGCTACTTCGAGCGGGTGCGCGAGATCTGCGACACGTACGACGTGCTGCTGGTCAGCGACGAGGTGATCTGCTCCTGGGGCCGGCTCGGCGAGTACTTCGGCGCCACCCGGTACGGCTACCAGCCGGACATCATCACCACGGCCAAGGGCATCACCTCCGGCTACGCCCCGCTCGGCGCGATGATCGCCAGCGACCGGCTGATGGAGCCGTTCCTCACCGAGACCGGCATGTTCGCCCACGGCGTGACGTTCGGCGGCCACCCGGTCTCCTGCGCGGTGGCCCTGGCCAACCTGGAGGTGTTCGCCCGGGAGGACCTGGTCGGGCACGTCCGGGCCAACGAGGACGCGTTCCGGTCCACCCTGGAGAAGCTGCACGACCTGCCGATCGTGGGTGACGTGCGGGGGGACGGCTACTTCTACGGCATCGAACTGGTCAAGGACAAGACGACCCGGGAGACGTTCGACGAGGCCGAGTCCGAGCGGCTGCTGCGCGGTTTCCTCTCCACCGCGCTGTTCGACGCCGGGCTCTACTGCCGGGCCGACGACCGGGGCGACCCGGTGGTGCAGCTCGCCCCGCCGCTGATCGCCGAGCAGCAGCAGTTCGACGAGATCGAGCAGATCCTGCGCGCGGTGCTGACCGAGGCGTGGTCGCGGCTGTAGACCGTGGGCTACCAGGACCTGTCGTACTGGCTGTCCAGCCTGGACGAGCCGCTGACGCCGCGAGCCGGGTTGCCCGGCGACACGGACGCCGACGTGGCGATCGTGGGCGCCGGGTACACCGGGCTGTGGACGGCCTTCTACCTGGCCGAGGCCGACCCGACGCTACGGATCGTGGTGCTGGAGCGGGAGATCGCCGGGTACGGCGCCTCCGGCCGCAACGGCGGCTGGTGCTCCGCGCTCTTCCCCACCTCACTGCCGGCGCTGGCCCGCCGGCACGGGCGGGACCGGGCGCTCGCCATGCAGCGGGCCATGCACGACACGGTCCGCGAGGTGGGCCGGGTGGTGGCCGCCGAGGGCGTCGACTGCGACTGGCGGGCCGGCGGCACGGTGGTGCTGGCCCGCACCGGGCCGCAACTCGACCGGGCCCGGGCCGCGGTGGCCGAGGCCCACGCGTACGGGCTGACCGACGACGACCTGGTGCTGCTCGACGCCGCCGAGGCCGCCGCCCGTTGCGCCGCCGACGGGGTACGCGGCGGCACGTACACCCCGCACTGCGCGGCCGTGCACCCGGCGAAGCTGGTCCGGGGGCTGGCCCGGGCGGTGGAGCGCCGGGGCGTACGCCTGCACGAGCGCACCCCGGTGACCGCGCTGCGGCCCGGGGCGGCGGTGACCCCGGCGGGCGTGGTGCGGGCGCCGGTGGTGGTCCGCGCGACCGAGGGCTTCACCCCGGCGCTGCCCGGGCACCGGCGGTCGGTCGCGCCGGTCTACTCGCTGATGGTGGCCACGCCGCCGCTGCCGGAGGAGACGTGGGCCCGGATCGGCCTGGCCGAACGGGAGACGTTCTCCGACCACCGGCACGTCATCGTCTACGGCCAGCGCACCGCCGACGGGCGGCTCGCCTTCGGCGGCCGGGGCGCCCCCTACCACTACGGCTCCCGGGTGCGGCCCGACTTCGACCGGGAGCCCCGGGTGTTCGCGGCGTTGCGCCGGGCGCTCGGTGAACTGTTCCCGGTGCTCGGGCCGGACGTGCCGGTGACGCACGCCTGGGGCGGTCCGCTCGGGGTGGCCCGGGACTGGGCCGCCTCGGTGGGGCTGGACCGCCGCACCGAACTGGCCTGGGCCGGGGGCTACGTCGGCGACGGCGTCGGCACCAGCAACCTGGCCGGCCGTACGCTGGCCGACCTGATCACGGGCCGGGAGAGCGACCTGACCGCGCTGCCCTGGGTCGGGCACCGCTCCCCGCGCTGGGAGCCCGAGCCGCTGCGCTGGCTCGCGATGAACGCCGGCCTGAGAGTCATGTCGTCCGCCGACGAGACCGAACTCCGCACCCACCGCCCCGCCCGCCGGGCCGCCCTCTTCAGCCGCTTCCTCGGCCACTGACCCCGCCCTCGCGGGCGGCCGGCGCCCAGGGGGCGCGGGTCAGTGGTTGGGCGGGATGACCCGGAGGTGGCCCCGGCGGCCCTGCTGGTGCGGGGGCTGGGGGGAGGGCTGGTCGTCGGACGGAGGGCGGGGCGGGGCCGGGCGGGCGGCCTCACGGACCGCCTCGGCCAGCGCCACCAGGTCGTCCGTGGTGGGTGGCGGCGGCTCGAACTCACCCTCGTGCCGGACCACGTCCCAGCCGCGCGGGGCGGTCAGGTTGCGGGCGTGCGGCTCACAGAGGTCGTACGTGTGCGGTTCGGCGAACGCCGCGAGCGGGCCCACCACCGCCGTCGACTCGTTGTAGACATAGGTCAATGTGGCGACCGCTTGCCGGGGGCAGCCGTTACGGGAGCAGCGCCGTGGTGACCTCACGGCGGCAGGGTATCCCCATTACCGGGTCCGGCGCACCGCTTCGCGTTACGACACGCCCGTCATGGTGATCACAATTCGTCCGGTCGGCGCACCGGCACGCCGGTCGACCGCACCACGGCGGTCCGGCCCGGTGGCCGGGCTACCCTGTGCCTCATGACCAGCCCGCAGAACCGCCGCCCCGGCTCCGGCCGGCGTACCCACCGCGACCGGCACGGTCGGGGGCTGCGCGGGCGTCTGGTGCCGGCCACCGTGCCGTTGGCCCGGACCAAGGCCGAGGTCTTCGACGACCTGGTGCTCGACACGGTGGAGACGCTCGAACGCCGGTTCGCCAAGGAGCTGGCCGGGGTCGAGTTCGCGGTCGAGGACGTCCCGCCGGATCTGAACGTCTACGACTCGGACGTGCTCGAGGACGGCGAGGTACCCCTCGCCCGGCTGCTGCCGGGCCGGCCCGGCCGCCAGGAGGTGCCGCCCCGGATCGTGCTCTACCGGCGGCCGCTGGAGTTCCGCGCGATGGACCGGGAGGACCTCGCCGACCTCGTGCACGACGTGATCATCGAGCAGGTGGCGAACCTGCTCGGCGTCGACCCCGACGAACTGGCCTGACCGGCCGGACGCCGACCGCGCGGACCCGGGCGGCCCCCACCGCCCGGTCCGTACGCTCCTCAGGCGGCGACCCGCCGCTTGAGCTTGCGCCGCTCCCGTTCGGAGAGGCCGCCCCAGATCCCGAACCGCTCGTCGTGGCCGAGCGCGTACTCCAGACATTCCGTCTTCACTTCACACCGCGAGCAGATGCGCTTCGCCTCGCGGGTCGAGCCGCCCTTCTCGGGAAAGAACGCCTCCGGGTCGGTCTGCGAGCAGAGCGCCCGCTCCTGCCACTCCGGCGCGTTCCCGAGCAGGTCGGCCACCTCGAGCTGGCCGTCCATCGATTGCCTCCTTGTCGCGCACCGGCGTCATTCGCCGCTGCAACCCCCCACGCGAAAGGCGTGCCTGTCCGTACGGACCTGTTTTGTTGCGTTCCGTGCGAACAACCCCATTCAAATTACACGCGTGTAATGCGTGCGCCGTCAAGCCAAACTTGATAATGGAGTCGCCCTCCCGACACGACCGGGACGACCGCTGCGGCCGCCCGTAGCCTCGCAACCTGCCCTATCGATTCAGACCCCGGACGAGTAACGCCCTCCCCGGCGAGTTGCCCCAAGTTTTCTGCCGTGGCGCGCCCTCGGGTGGGCCGGCCGGACGCCCCCGCCGGCCGCCGTTCCAAGATCAGAATTGGTGGGCCAAAGGGTAACGCGCCCGTCGCGGTACCGCCCGTCGAGCCGGTCAACGCCGACCGCGCCCCGTCCATCATGTGGACGGGGCGCGGGGGCCGGCGCGGCGGTCGGTCAGTCCAACCGGGGCGGTGAACTGCTCGGCCAGGCGAATTCGGTGATCGCTCCACCGGTGACGGAGATCGCGCCGGCGGGCGTGACATCGTCCCACCAGACGGTATAAGGGCCGGCCTCCAGGTCCGGGTAGACGGCACTGTGGAAGACGCCGTCGCGCACGTGCCGCTCCCGGACGGCGGAGTGGGTGCGGGGTCCGTCCCGGTCCGCGCGGCTGATCTCGATCTCCCGCCCGTGCAGCTCCCGGCCGGTGTGGATGATCAGCGCGCCGGAGTCGCCGCCGAGGTCGAGCACGACCGTGCCGCTGAACGACGGTCCCATGTCGTGGTGCTGGTGCGGCATGCCCGCGCTCCCGTCAGGACTTCTTCGCCGGCGGGTTGTTGAACCCGTCGTACGGCGTGCCGAGGAACGGGAAGTCGCCGAGGAACGGCGCGGTCACGTCGCCCGCGTCCAGCCCCGGGGTGACCGCCGCCGCGGCGGCGTCCGGCTTGAACGTCTTGTCCACCAGCGGGACGGTGAGCCCGGCGATCGCCCGCAGCGCGATGGTCACCACGTCGTCGCCCACCCGGCGGCCGTTCGGGAAGCCGGCCAGGTCGCCGCCGAGCACGCCGAACCGGTCCGGCTTGCGGCTGGGCCGGATCGCCGTGTTCAGGCGCAGCATGTCGGCCTGCACGTCGCCGGTGGTGTTGGCGAAGCCGTCGATCAGCCCGGCCGGTACGCCGGTGAGCAGGATCGCCACCAGGTCGGCGCGCGGCTTCTTGGCCTTGTTCAGCGCGTCCAGGTTGGGGAAGACGCCCGGGTAGAGCGTCGGCAGCAGGGCGGCCAGCTCGGGGCGCTCGACGAAGCCGGCGAACCGCTTGTCCTCCGACGGCGGCAGCGTGTTCCACAGGTCCTTCTTGGACATCGGCACGATGACCTCGTTGAACAACGGGTTGCCGAGTCGTGACACCTGGGTGAAGGGGCCGGCGGCCGTGTCCGCGGCCACCCGCTCGCCCAGCACCCGGACCTGCTGGCGCGACGCGCTGGTCCAGACGCCGATGGTGGACGCACGGTCGGCGTAGCCGTACCGGCTGGCCCGGCGGCGCACCTTGCTCAGCGGCACCTGCACCGCGATGCTGTGCACGTTCAGCCGGTCCAGCGCGTTGACCGGCTCGCCCTCGGTCTTGAACAGCTTCTTCCCGGCCACGTGCAGCTGCTGGAACGGCCGCAGCGTGCCCAGGTCGAACACCGCGCCCAGGTCCACGAAGAACCCGTCGGCCCGCTGGCCGGCGAAGACCTTCTCCCCGGTGGACAGCTTGAACGTCGCCTGCTTCACCAGGTTCTGATAGTTCGGCGTGGACAGCGGGCCCACGTTGCACGGCGGGCAGGGCAGCTTGTGCGCCAGCACGTGCTCACGCCCGTCCGCGATCCGGGTCAGCCGGTAGAACTGGCGCCGGTTCCAGTTCTTGCTCTCCAGCGACTCGATCGGCCCGGTGTTGTAGAGAAAACTGTTCTGGTTCGTGATCTCGGTGGTGAATTCGAAACGATAGGTGACGTCCGGATAGCCGTCGCCGTCGTTGTCGACGTGAATCTCGTACCGGACGTCGTCGCCGAACTCGAAGAAGTTGGGGCCGCCGGAGGGGAGCTGCACCGGCACGTAGTTGGCGATCAACGTGACCGTGTCCGGCTGGCTCGGACTGACGAACGCGTAGAGATCGGAGCTGTCGGCGACCGGATCCTTGGCGATCTCCGGGGCCTCACGGTGAGAGGACATGGCGGACCACACCTTCGTCGGGTGAACGGAAGTCGGGACCGGCGGCGGGAGCCCGCGCCGGGAGGGGCGGGATCAGCGGCGGCCGGCGGCGCGCACCAGGCGGTCGGCCAGACCCCGGTCGCGCACCTGGACCCGGGTCGTACCGACGAAGACGTCCATCGCGCCGGTGGCGGCGTCGCGGAGATGGACCACGATCGGCTCGTCGCGCCGGCTCGCGGTCGGGGCGTTCTGCGCGGCGGACAGGCCCGGCACGGTGAGCGCGGCCGCGCCCAGGGTGGCGCTCGCGGCGGCGGTCAACGTCTGCCGCCGGGTCAGCCGCGGCCAGGGCCGCCGCTTGGGGGCGTCGGTGGTCTCGTCAGTGCTCATCGGCAACCTTTCCGGGCCGGCGCCGCGGCGCCGCGGGGGCCGGGCACCCGGACGCCGCCGGGTCCCCGGGCTGGGGGTCACCGGCGGCGGTCCTCGCCGCAACCGCCGCCGGCATCGACAGGTACGGCCGGCGGCGGGGAAAGGTTCGACGTCAGGCGCCGGTGTGACCGTACGCGGTCGTCCGCTTGCGGAACGGTCGCCCGGCGGCCGAGGCGATCGCCCGCAACTGCTCCTCGGTACGCGCCGAACCGTTGCCCGACCCGGCCATCCGGGAGATGGTCTCCTCCATCAGCGTGCCGCCGAGGTCGTTGCAGCCGCCCCGCAGCATCTCCACCGTGCCCGCGTCGCCGAGCTTCACCCAGGAGCACTGGATGTTGTCGATCCGACCGTGCAGCAGCAGCCTGGCCATCGCGTGCACCGCCCGGTTCTCCCGCCAGGTCGGCCCCGGGCGGGCGATGCCGGCCAGGTAGATCGGCGCGTTGGTGTGCACGAACGGCAGCGCCACGAACTCGGTGAACCCGCCGGTGCGGTCCTGGATGCCGGCCAGCACCCGGAAGTGGGCCAGCCACTGGCCCGGGTGGTCGACGTGGCCGTACATCATCGTGGAGCTGGACCGGATGCCCAGCTCGTGGGCCGTGCTCACCACGTCGACCCAGGCGGCGGCCGGCAGCTTGCCCTTGGTGAGCACCCAGCGCACGTCGTCGTCGAGGATCTCGGCGGCGGTGCCCGGGATGGTGTCCAGCCCGGCCTCGCGCAGCATGCCGAGCCACTCCCGCACCGGCACCCCGGCCTTCGCCGCGGCGGTGACGATCTCCATCGGGGAGAACGCGTGCACGTGCATGCCCGGCACCCGCGCCTTGATCGCCCGGACGATGTCGGCGTAGCCGGTGACCGGCATCTTCGGGTCGATCCCGCCCTGGAGGCACACCTCGGTGGCGCCGGCCGCCCACGCCTCCTCGGCCCGGTCGGCCACCTGCTCCAGCGGCAGCCGGAACGCGTCGGCGTCGCTCTCCCGCTGGGCGAAGGCGCAGAACCGGCAGCCCACGTAGCAGACGTTGGTGAAGTTGATGTTCCGGTTGACCACGTAGGTCACGTCGTCGCCGACCGCGTCCCGGCGCACGTCGTCGGCGATCCGGCACAACGCGTCCAGCGCCGCGCCGTCCGTGCCGAACAACGCCAGCGCCATGGCCTCGTGCGCCGGCTCCAGCAGCGCGGCCGGGTCGTCCGCGGCCAGCCGCAGGCCCGCGCGCAGATCGGCGTCCACGCCGCCGGATCCGGGTACGCCGGCCGGGCGCGTGACCTTGCTCGCCACCTCGGACCAGTCGCCGTAGACGCTGTCGAAGTCGCCCCGCCGGTCCTCGGTGCGGCCGGTGACGTCGATCGTGACGTGCAGGTCGGTCCGGCCGCCGAAGACCTCCTCCGGCTCCTGCCAGGGCCGTCCCACCGGGCGGGCCGCCTCGACCGCGAGCCCGGTCTCCGGGTCGACGAGCGCGGTGACGTGCGGCAGCAGGCGCGGGTCCAGCCACGGCGCGCCGGCCCGCACGTACTCCGGGTAGACGGTCAGCCGCTCGCGCAGCGTGAAACCCGCGCCCGCGGTGCGCCGGGCCAGCTCGTCCAACTGCGGCCAGGGACGCTCCGGGTTGACGTGGTCGGGCGTGACCGGCGAGACGCCGCCCCAGTCGTCGATGCCGGCGCGCAGCAGCAGGTCGTACTCGCCGGCGATGAGGTTCGGCGGGGCCTGGATCCGGGCCCGCGGGCCGAGCAGCACCCGGGCCACCGCCACGGTCGCGGCCAGGTCGTGCAGTTCGGCGTCCGGCATGCCGCGCATCGCGGTGTCCGGCTTGGCGCGGAAGTTCTGCACGATCACCTCCTGGAGGTGGCCGTACTCCCGCATCGCGCGGCGGATGGCGAACAACGCGTCCACCCGCTCGGCCCGGTTCTCGCCGATGCCGATCAGGATGCCGGTGGTGAACGGCACGCCGACCCGGCCGGCGTCGTCGAGCACCCGCAACCGCACCGCGGGCTCCTTGTCCGGCGAGCCGAAGTGCGGGCCGCCCGGCTCCGACCAGAGCCGGGTCGCGGTGGTCTCCAGCATCATGCCCATGCTGGGCGCGACCGGCTTGAGCCGCTGCAACTCCGACCAGGAGAGCACGCCCGGGTTGAGGTGCGGCAGCAGGCCGGTCTCCTCCAGCACCGCCACCGCGCAGGCGCGCAGATAGTCGAGTGTCGAGTCGTAGCCCCGCTCGTCCAGCCACCGCCGGGCCGCCGGCCAGCGCTCCTCCGGGCGGTCGCCGAGCGTGAACAGCGCCTCCTTGCAGCCCTGTGCGGCGCCCTCGCGGGCGATCGCCAGTACCTCGTCGCGTTCCAGGTAGGCGGCGGGCAGTCGGTGCGGCACGGTGGCGAACGTGCAGTAGTGGCAGCGGTCCCGGCAGAGCCGGGTCAGCGGGACGAAGACCTTCTTGGAGAAGGTCACCACCCCCGGTCGGCCGGCCTCGCGCAGGCCGGCGTCGCGGATGTCCCCGGCGACGCGGAGCAGTTCGTCCAGCGCCGGGCCGCGCGCGGTCAGCAGCGCCGCCGCCTCGTCCGCGTCCAACGCCCGGCCGGTGGCGGCGCGACCGAGCGCCCGCCGGACGCTCGCCTCGGTCGGGACGGGCTCACTGCGATCAACCATCGGCCCAGCCTATGCGGTGCCGCTCGCGGTTCACTCGAGTGTAAGGAGGGGCCCCCGCTCAACGCCTCCGGTAGAGGCGGGGGCCCCTCTTGACGCCGGGCCGCCGGCGGGCGGCGCGTTCCGCCGCCGCCCGCGGCACGGTCACCGGGGCTGGTTCGGGTCCTCGCGGTCGAAACGCTGGGTGCGCTCGTCCCCGGCCGGGGAGGCGGGCTGGCCCGGCTCGGCGGGCTGACGCGGGATCGCCTGCGTCGGGTCCGCCGACGGCGGCTGGCCGAAGGGCGGGGCCGGCTGCGGGGCGCCGTACTGCGGCCCACCGAACGGCGGGCTCGACTGCGGGGCGGCCGGCGGCTGGCCGAACGGCGGGCTCGACTGCGGGGCGTGCGGCGGGGCGGTGTTGAACGGCGGCGCCGACTGCGGCGGGCCGTACGGGCCGGCCTGCGGCCAACCGGGCTGCGGCGGGCCGCCCGCCTGCGGGTAGCCGGCCGGGGGCTGACCCGGCTGCGGCGGCACACCGGCCGGCGGGTAGCCGCCCGGCGCCGGGTAGCCGCCCGGCTGGCCGGGCTGCTGCGGCCAGCCCGGCTGGGCCTGGCCGTAGACACCGGGCTGCGGCTTGGGCTTCGGCACGTAATAGAGCCGGCGCCAGACCGTGAACACCACGTACGCGGCGACCGCGAAGACGGCGAGCCAGGCCACCCGGGTGAGCAGCCCGAGGAACGCGTCCAGCACCTCGCCGTCGGCGAGCCGGCCGACCAGCCAGATCAGGAACGTCAACGCGCCGAAGAAGGCGGCGACGCCGTACTCGACCAACGCCACCAGGGTGATCAGTTTCGCCTTCGGCAGCACCGGGCGGACGTGCGTGGCGAGCAGCACCGCCAGCACCGGCAGGACGGTCGACTCCAGCCCGACGAAGGCGAAGAACGTGCTTCCGGCCCGACCGCTGAACGTGCTGTAGTCGTCGACCGGCACCAGCAGGCGCAGCAGGCCGACGAAGAGCAGCACGGCGTTCGCGCCGAGCAGGACGAGCGCGGCCAGTTCGCGCAGTGGCTTGGTCAGCTGGCTGGCCTGCGCGGCGTCACCGGACGCGGGCTCGGCGGGGCTGGTCACGGACTCCCCCAGGGGACGAAAGCGGACAGTTGCCGACGTGAGCGTAGTCTCTCCGGCCACCCGGCGACCCACGGCGGCACGTGCGGAAGGATGGACGGCATGCGCATCGTGGTTCTGACCGGCGGCATCGGGGGCGCCCGTTTCCTGCTCGGCGTGCGGGCGTACGCCCGCCAGGTGGGCGCCGAGGTGACCGCCGTGGTCAACGTCGGCGACGATCTGCTGCTGCACGGGTTGAAGGTCTGCCCCGACCTGGACAGCGTGCTCTACACGCTCGGCGGCGGCGCCGACCGGGAGCGCGGCTGGGGCCGGGCGGGCGAGACCTGGACGATCAAGACGGAGCTGGCCGCGTACGGCGCGGAGCCCAGCTGGTTCGGCCTCGGCGACAAGGACGTCGCCACCCACCTGGTGCGCACCACCATGCTCAACGCCGGCTACCCGCTGTCGCAGGTCACCGAGGCGCTGGCGACCCGCTGGCGGCCCGGCGTACGCCTGCTGCCGGCGACCGACGACCGCCTGGAGACCCACGTGGTCATCGATGACGAGCAGGGCCGGCGGGCGGTCCACTTCCAGGAGTGGTGGGTGCGCTACCGGGCGGACGTACCCACGCACCGGTTCGTGTTCGTCGGCGCGGAGACGGCGAAGCCCGCCCCCGGCGTGGTGGAGGCGCTCGCCGCCGCGGACGTGGTGTTGATCGCGCCGAGCAACCCGGTGGTCAGCATCGCGCCGGTGCTGGCCGTGCCCGGCCTGCGGGCGGCGGTGGTCGACGGGCCGGCCCCGGTGGTCGGGGTCTCCCCGGTCATCGGCGGCGCGCCGGTGCGCGGCATGGCCGACCGCTGCCTGGCCGTGCTCGGCGTCGAGTGCAGCGCGGCCGGGGTGGGCGGTCTCTACGGCGCCCGCTCCGACGGGGGCCTGCTGGACGGTTGGCTGGTCGCCCCGGAGGACGAGGGCACCACGGTGCCGGGCGTGACGGTCCGCTCGGCGCCGCTGCGGATGACCGACGAGGCGGCGACCGCCGCGATGGTGCGCGCCGCGCTGGAGTTGATGTGAGGCTGGAGATCCTGCCGGTGCCGGGCATCGGCCACGTGACCGAGGGCGACGACCTGGCCGCCCTGATCGCCGGCGCGGCGCCCTGGCTGCGCGACGGCGACGTGCTGGTGGTCACCAGCAAGATCGTGTCGAAGGCGGAGGGCCGGCTGGTCGACGTGCCGGCCGACGGCCCGGAACGGCTCGCCGCGCGCGACCGGGTGCTGGCCGGGGAGACCGTCCGGGTGGTCGCCGCCCGGGGCGCGACCCGGATCGTGCAGACCCACCACGGGTTCGTGATGGCCTCCGCCGGCATCGACGCCTCCAACGTGGACAAGACCCGGCTGGTGCTCCTGCCGGTGGACCCGGACGCCTCCGCCCGGGCGCTGCGGGCCGCGCTGCGCGACCGGCACGGTCTCGACGTGGCCGTCGTCGTCAGCGACACCATGGGCCGCCCGTGGCGCAACGGGCTCACCGACGTGGCGCTCGGGGTGGCCGGCATGCCGGCGATCCGCGACCACCGGGGCGAGGTCGACCCGTACGGCAACGAGCTCCAGCTCACCCAGATGGCCGTGGTCGACGAGCTGGCGGCCGCCGGCGAGCTGATCAAGGGCAAGTGCGACCAGGTCCCGGTCGCCGTCGTCCGTGGCTACCTCACCGCGACCGGCGACGACGACGAGGGCGCCCGGGCCCTGGTGCGGGACGCCTCGATGGACCTGTTCTCGCTCGGCACGGCCGAGGCGCGCGCGGACGGGCTGCGGGCGGCGGCCACGCTTCCCGACACGACCGGCGCCATCCCGGCCGACCCGGACGCGGTGGCGCGGGCGGTCGCCGCGGTGGCCGAGGTGGTCGTCCCCGGCACCGTCTTCACCCACGTCACCGACGACGAGGTACGCGCCGGGCTCGCCGCCACCGTGCCCGGCTGGCCCGCCTCGGCCACCGGCCTGGTGCTCGGCGCGGCGCCGACCCCGGTCGGCCGGGCCGACCTGGTCCGGTTCGGCGCCGACCTGCAACGCCTGCGCACCGCGCTGGCCGCCGAGGGGATCGGGTCCGCCCTGCTGCCCCCGCCGGCCGGCAGCACGGCGAGCGCCACGTTGGCGCTCTGACCGGCGCCCCCGCGGGCCACGGCCCGGTCAGGACTCCAGGACGGCTCGGCCGAGCGGGGTCAGCGTGTGCAGGACGGTGTTGCGGTCGCGGTGGCTGACCAGCAGCCCGGCGTTGCGCAGCACGGTGGTGTGCTGGCTGGCCGCGGCGGCGGAGATGTGCAGTCGGCGGGCCATCTCGCCGGTGGTGCAGCCCTCGTCGGCGGCCTGGAGCACCGAGGCGCGGGTGCGGCCGAGCAGGGCGGCCAGCGCGTCGCTCTGGCCGGCGCCACCGTCCCGCGCGGCGCCACCGCCGGGCGTGAGGCCGCCGAGCCGGTCGACCGGGTAGACCAGCACCGGGGGCAGGGTCGGGTCGACCAGCGCCACGGGCGTGCGGGAGCAGAAGAACGACGGCACGAGCAGCAGGCCCCGGCCGTCCAGGTGCAGCTCCCGGGTGTCCGGGTAGTCGAGCACCTCGAGCACCCCGCCGCCCCAGCGCATGCTGGGTCGCAGGCTGGCCAGCAGCCCCTCGGCGCCGCCGTCGAGCATGGCCCGGGCGCGCCGGGCCCGGTCCGCCTCGACCGCGGCCTGCACCCGGGTCCAGTACGGGGTGACCGCCAGCGACTGGTAGCGCGCCATGGCCTCGGTGAGGTGGTGCAGCATCTCCGGCTCGCCCCGGGCGAGCGCCGTCGCCGAGGGGGGTAGCGGGTTCTCGCTGGCGAGCAGGGTCAGGTCGCGGCGGAGCATGTCGGCCGGCGTGCCCCGGACGGCTTCCAGCCCGGCCTCGAAGCCGTCCCGGCTGGCGGACGGCGTGAGGAAGTCGGGAAAGTAGCCACGCGGCGGGTTGAGCGCGAGAAGCAGGCGGTAGCGCTCGGCGCCGGTGTCGGACCGCAGCCCGTGCGCCACGGTGCGTCGCCAGGTCGTCATCAGTGGGTCACGACCGCGACCCTGGAGCAGGTGCACACTGAGGACCAGCTCCCAGAGCGGGTCCGCGGCCGGGGCGACCCGGGTCCGCAGAATGTCCTCACTCGAGAAAATGATCTTCAACATGGAGCGCTCCTGGGCGGACGGCGGGGGCGCACGCCACCCCTGGCACTTTACCCGTCGGTACTAATCTCCATCTTTAAGCGTGACGTGAAAAACCTCGACGCGTAACGGGCCGGTTCGGCAGACTCGTCCTTGCCCGCCGACGCCGGGGCGCAGTGTCGACCCGGTCGCCGGCCGACGGGCGTGGCCGGACGGCACCACGAGGGTCTGCGGATCTGCTCCGCAGGGGTGCCGTCCGGCCCTCGCTCATCCGATCCAGAGCGCCACCCGGTGGTCCTCGTCGGTGACGAAGTACCAGCGTCCCGCCACCTCGGCCAGGCCCTCCACGTGGTGGAACGGCGCCAGCTCCGCCACCGGCTCGGCGGCCACCCGGGCGTCGGCACCGGCCGCGTGGCGGAACCGCACGTGCCGGGACGTCACGTCGCCGCCGTGCGGGTGGTCGTCGAGCAGCACCGAACCCTTGCCCAGCGCGTCGATCGACCCGATCACCGCCGCGTAGCCGCCGTCGTCGGTCGGCGTGATCGCGCGGAAGCCGGCCAACGCCCCGGCCGGCGTCACCCCGGTGAGCGCGTACGCGCCGAGCGCCCGCGGCCAGCGCGCCGCGTCGTCGAACATCTCCGCCACCCCGGCCAGCTCGACGTAGATCGGCTCACCGTCGGCGGTCACCGGGAAGCGCAGCCCGAGCAGCACGGTCCCGTCCGGCGTGAACGCCGCCGCCTCGACGTTGAGCGGGAGGTCGTCCTCGGCCAGCCGGGTCACCCAGCTCTTGGCCCGGGCCGTCCCCCGGGCCACCGTCTCCACGATGAACCGCTGCCGGACCCGCTCGCCCGGTGGCAGCGGGACCAGCGGGGCGGCGGCGAGCGCGTCGTTGACCGCCCGGTGCAGCCGGAAACGGTTGCGCACCACGTGCACGGGAAGAGTGCCGGTCGCCGCGTCGTCCTCCCGGAAGCGGGCCACGAAGGCGCGCCGGGGGCGCAGCGGGCCGCCCTTGGAGCCGAAGTGCGAGCCGAAGACGTAGACCCAGCCGTCGTGGTGGGCGAGCGCCTCGCCGTCCTCGGTGCGGCCGTTCTCCCGGCCCGCGTCGGCGGGCACGTGGTGCGCCACCCACTCGCCGTCGTCGCGTTCCAGCAGCAGGGCCAGGCACTGCTCCACCGGCCCCTCGTCCAGCACGGTCCAGAAGCCGCGCCGCGCGCCGTGCGCCCGCAGCAACGCGGGCGAGCGCACCGGCAGCAGATCGCTGGCCTCGTTGCCGGCCACCAGGAACTCGACGAGTCGCAGGGTCACCGGGCCAGGGTACGGAGGCGGCGCTCGTAGAGTGTCCGGGTGCCCGACACCTCCCGCACCGCGTACGCCCAGTTGCACGCCGATGCCGTCGCGGTGCTGCGCCGCTGGACGGCGACCAGCCCGGCCGCCGCCGCCAACCGGGACCGGACCCTGGCGCTGCTGGCCGCCGGGCCGGTCGCGCTGACGCGGACGCACCGGCCGGGGCACGTCACCGCCAGCGCGCTGGTCCTCGACCCGACCGGCGAGCGGGTGTTGCTCTGCCTGCACGGCAAGTTCCACAAGTGGGTGCAGCTCGGTGGACACTGCGAGCCCGGCGACCGGACCCTGGTCGGCGCGGCGCTGCGTGAAGCCACCGAGGAGTCCGGGATCACCGGCCTGACCGTCGGCCCGGAGCCGATCGACGTGGACGTCCACGCGGTCGCGTGCCAGGGCGGATCGCTGCACTACGACGTCCGGTTCGCGGTGTTCGCGCCGGCGGGTGCGACCGAACGGGTCAGCGCCGAGTCCGACGCGCTGGGCTGGTTCCCGCCGGACCGGCTGCCCACGCCGCTGGCCGGCGGGACCCGCCAGCTGGTGGCGCCGGCGCTGGCCGCGCTGGCCCGTCGCGCCGCCGGGTGACCCACGCCGGCGGCCGACCGACCCGCCGGATCAGACCAGGCTCTCCTCGCCGCGCTCCTTGAGCTGGTCGACGACCTTCTTCACATCCTGCGCCCGGTCGCGGGGGCAGACCAGCAGCGCGTCCGGGGTGTCCACCACGATCAGGTCGTGCACCCCGACGGTGGCGACGAAACGGCCGGAGTGCGGCACTACCACGGTCCCGGTGGTGTCGTGCAGCAGCACACCCGGCTTGGCGTCGCCGCCGAGCACCACGTTGCCGTCGGCGTCACCGGGCAGCACCTCGCCCAGGGTGTGGAAGTCGCCGACGTCGTTCCACCCGAAGTCACCCGGTACGGTCGCCACCCGGCCGGCGGTCGCCGCGCCCTCCATCACCGCGTAGTCGACCGAGATCTTCGGCAGCGTCGGCCAGACCGTGCCGAGCACGTCGTCCTGCTCCGGGGTGCCCCAGGCCGCCGCGATGGCGGTGATCCCGGCGTGCAGCGCCGGCTGCTGGCGGGCCAGCTCGGCCAGGAAGACGTCCACCCGCCAGACGAACATGCTGGCGTTCCAGAGGTGCCGCCCGGACCGGACGTAGCCTTCGGCCACCTCGGCGGCCGGCTTCTCCTTGAACTCGCGCACCGGGCGCAGCGGCCCGTCGCCCAGCGGGTCGCCGGTCTCCAGGTAGCCGTAGCCGGTCTCCGGCCGCGTCGGGGTGATGCCCACCGTCATCAGCAACCCCTGCTCGGCCCCGCCGATCGCCTGCCGCACCACCTCGGCCAGGCGGGCCGGGTCGCCGATCAGGTGGTCGGCGGCGAACGAGCCCATCACCGCGTCCGGCGCCCGCTCGGCGATCACCGCCGCGGCCAGCGCGATGGCCGCGCAGGAGTCCCGCGGGGAGGGCTCGACCAGGATGTTCTCCTCCGGCACACCGGCCAGTTGCCGGGCCACCGCCGCGGCGTGCGCGGCCCCGGTGACCACCAGCGTGCGCTCGGGTGTGGTCAGCGGCGACAACCGGTCGACCGTGGCCTGCAACAGTGAGGCGGAGGTGCCGGTCAGCGGGTGGAGGAACTTGGGATGGCCGGCGCGGGACAGCGGCCACAACCTTGTGCCGCTGCCGCCCGCCGGGATGACGGCGTAGAACATCAGCACATCATGCCCGAAGCGGGCGAGCGCCAGGGTCGGTCGTCGACGACCCGCAGCGGACGCTCAGGAACGCGCCCGGCGCCAGGCGGCGATGTGCACCTCCGCGCTGGACTCCCAGGTGAACTCCTTGGCCCGGTCGAACCCGGCCTTGGCCAGGGAGAGCCGTCGCTGCTCGTCGTCGAGCAGGGCGCCCAGGTCGGTGGCGATCTGGTCCGGGTCCTCGCTGGTGTAGGCCACCGCGTCGCCACCCACCTCGGGCAGGGAGAGCCGCGGCGTGGTGAGCACCGGGGCCGCGCACGCCATCGCCTCCAGGATCGGCAGCCCGAAACCCTCGCCGTAGGACGGGTAGGCGGCGACCAGCGCGCCGCCGAGGAAGCCGGGCAGGTCGGCGTAGCGCAGGTAGCCGGGGCGCAGCAGCCGCAGGTGCGACGGCACCTCGGCCACCGCGCGGTCGATGTCGTCGTCGTGCCCCTGGCCGCCGGCCACCACCAGCACGGGCGGGTTGGGTCGGTCGGCCACCGCCCGGGCCCAGCCCCGGATCAGGTTGGGCACGTTCTTGCGCGGCTCCTTGGCGCCGAGGAACGCGATGTAGCTGCTGTCGCCCAGCCCGAGCCGGGCCCGGACCCGGGCCTTCTCCTCGTCGCCCGGCGCGTGGAAGGCGGCCTGGTCGACGCCGTGGTAGGCCACGTCGATCCGGGTCGGGTCGGCGTCCAGCAGGCGGATCAGCTCGTCCCGGGTGGCCTTGCTGGGCACGATCACCCGGTTGGCCCGGCGCAGCGACGTCTTGATCGCGCTGCGGAAGAACGTCCGGCGCGACTTGTCGTAGTGCTCCGGCTCGGTGAAGAAGGTCGCGTCGTGCACGGTGACCGTCACCGGACAGCCGGCCCGCAGCGGGCAGGTGTAGAACGGCGAGTGCAGGACCTCCGCGTTGACCTGCTGGGCCAGCAGCGGCAGCCCGGTCTGCTCCCAGGCGAGCCGGGCCGGGCGGTGCGCCACGGCGGCCGGGGCGGGGATCACCTCGGCGCCGGGCAGCATCCGGGTGTAGCGCTCCAGGTCGGTGCGCAGGCTCACCACGGCCAGGTCGACGCCGGAGCCGCAGACCCGGCCGAGCGCGCCGAGCAGGCCGTCGACGTACCTACCGACGCCGCCTCGGTCGGCGGGGACACTCGTGGCGTCGATGAGTACGCGGGGCGGACGACCGGCGGTCACGGGGCGACTCCTCAGGTGGCGCGGTTGTGGGGAAGAACACTGTCGGCAAGCCTACGCCGGGCCGGGTGCCCGACGCTGACTGCGACCCGACGGTACGCCGACTTGTCGTTGTCATCGAGTACGCGCCGGGGGCGCGTATCGTTCGCGCCGATGGCCGACAACATTGCCCGGGTCTTCGCCGACGCGATCGCTCCCGACCCCGCCCGACCGTTGCTCACCTGGTATGACGACGCCACCGGCGAGCGCACCGAACTCTCCGGCGCAACGCTGGCGAACTGGGTGGCCAAGACGGCCAACCTGCTCGTCGACGAGGCCGGGGCCGCGCCCGGCGACCCGGTCGGCGTGTTGCTGCCGCCGCACTGGCAGACCGCCGCGGTGCTGCTCGGCTGCTGGTCGGCGAAGACGACGGTGGTCGACCGGCCGACCCCGGTGGACGTGCTGTTCACCGCCGTCGACCGGGTCGACGAGGCAGCCCGGTGGCCGGCCGGCGAGCGGTACGCCCTGGCCCTGGACCCGTTCGCGCTGCCGATGCGGCAGGTGCCGCCGGGCTGCGCCGACTTCGTCGGCGCGGTACGCGGACACGGCGACCACTTCACGCCGTACCCCTCCGGGGGCGAGGCGGACGCGGCGCTGCTGGCCCGCGCACAGGCACGCGCCGCGGAGCTGGGCCTGCGCGCCGGTGACCGCCTCCTGGTCGACGTGACCCGTCACCCCGACCCGGTCGACTGGCTGCTGGCCCCCCTGACCGCCGGCGCCTCCGTCGTCGCCTGCGCCCACCCCGACCCCACCCGCCAAGCCCACCGCGCGACAACGGAACGAACCACCCACACCCTCCCCCTCCCCTGACCCCCGCGATCTTGCACTTGCGGCCCCAGGTTCGGGGCATTCACCCCTTTCGTCGGGGCGGAAAGTGCAAGATCAGCGGGGCGGGGGCGGGGTCAGGCTGGGGTGGGGTGGTCGGAGCCGGCGCGGCGTTGGGCCAGGGTGGCGAAGGCGGTCAGGGACTCGGGGTTGGCCAGGGCGCCCTTGGCCGCGGCCGAGTCGACCGGGGTGCCGGTCAGGATCTTCTTGACCGGGACCTCCAGCTTCTTCGCGCTCAACGTTCTCGGCACGGCCCGGACCTGGTGGATCTCGTCCGGCACGTGCCGGGGTGACAGCGCGGTCCGCAGCTCCCGGCAGATCGTCTTCCGCATCGCGTCGTCGAGTTCCAGGCCGTCGGCGAGCACCACGAACAGCAGCAGCTCACCGGCGCCGCCCTCGTCGTCCTCCAGGTGCACCACCACCGAGTCGACCACCTCGTCGAGCCCCTCCACCACGGAGTAGAACTCGGCCGTGCCCAGGCGGACCCCGCCCCGGTTGAGGGTGGCGTCGGAGCGGCCGGTGATCACGCAGCCGCCGCGCTCGTTCACCGTGATCCAGTCGCCGTGCCGCCAGACGCCGGGATAGACCTCGAAGTACGCCTCCCGGTAGCGGGCGCCGTCCGGATCGTTCCAGAACCCGACCGGCATGCTCGGCATCGGCTCGGTGATCACCAGCTCGCCGAGCTGGCCGATCACCGCAGAGCCGTCGGCCGCGCGGGCCTCCACCTTCGCGCCGAGCGCCCGGCAGGCGATCTCCCCCGCGTGCACCGGCAGCAGCGGCACGCCGCCCACGAAACCGGTGCAGACGTCGGTGCCGCCGGAGAGCGACTGGAGCTGGAGGCGGTCGCCCACGTTCTCGTACACCCAGGTGAAGCCCTCGGCCGGCAGCGGCGCGCCGGTCGAGCCGAGGCCGCGCAGCGCGGACAGATCGGCGATCTCCCGGGGCACCAGCCCCGCCTTGCGGCAGGCCAGCAGGAACGGGGCCGAGGTGCCGAAGTAGGTGGTGCCGGTCTCCGCCGCCATCCGCCACAGCGCGCCCAGGTCGGGGTGGCCCGGGTTGCCGTCGAAGAGCACGATCGCCGCGCCCACCGCCGGCCCGGAGACCAGGAAGTTCCACATCATCCAGCCGGTGGTGGTGAACCAGAGGAACCGGTCGGACGGGCCCAGGTCGTGGTGCAGCGCCAGCATCTTCAGGTGTTCGAGCAGGATGCCGCCGTGGCCGTGCACGATCGGCTTGGGCAGGCCGGTGGTGCCGGAGGAGTAGAGCACGTAGAGCGGGTGGTCGAAGGCGACCGGGGTGAAGGTCAGCGGCTCGTCGGTTTCCGCCGCCAGCTCCGCCCAGGCCAGGGCGCCCGCCGGGATCTCGCCGGCCGGATCGAGGTACGGGACGGCGACGGTGTGCCGCAGCGACGGCAGCGCGGCCCGGATCGCGGCCACCTCGGCGCGCCGGTCGACCGGCTTGTCGCCGTAGCGGTAGCCGTCCACCGCGACCAGCACCGTGGGCTCGATCTGCTGCCACCGGTCGGTGACGCTGCGGGTGCCGAACTCGGGTGCGCAGGAGGAGAAGATCGCCCCCAGGCTGGCGGTGGCGAGCAGCAGGACGTACGTCTCCGGGATGTTCGGCGCGTACGCGGCCACCCGGTCGCCCGGGCCGACGCCGAGCCGGCGCAGGCCGGCCGCCACCCGACGGACCCGCTCGCGCAGCTCGGCCGCGGTGAGCGTCTCCGGGGCGCGGGTCTGCCCGTGCGCGATCACCGCCGGGTCGTCGTCGCCGAGGCCCGGCATGCGCAGCACGTTCTCGGCGTAGTTGAGCGTGGCGCCGGGGAACCAGCGGGCGCCGGGCATGGCCCGCCCGGCGAGCGTGGCGGTCGGCGGGGTGTGCGCGACCACCTGGAAGTAGTCCCAGATCGAGCCCCAGAACCCGTCCAGGTCGGTCACCGACCACTGCCACAGCGCGTCGTAGTCGGCGAACTCCAGCCCACGGTGCTCGGCCAGCCAGCGCAGGTAGTCACCGATCCGGGACCGTTCGCGTACGTCGGCCGGCGGCGTCCACAGCACGTCAGACACGTTCCACCCTCCCTGAGGCCCGTCACGACACTGTGCATGGGCCGTGGCGCCATCTTGCCCTACCTCGTGCCGCCATTCTCCGCACCGGGTGGCGGTTCCGGGGCGTGCCCACCCCACACCCCGAACCCCCCACCCATGTGGGCCGCGTGCAAGGAAGGGCCCCTTCTTAACGCCTCGTGCATGTGAAGGGGCCCCGCTTAACACCTCGCGCCCTGCGGGAGAGCATCGGCGGTGGCGGGCAGCGCCGGCACGCGCCGGATGTTAAGCGGGGCCCCCTCCTCTACCGCAGGCGTTAACAAGGGGCCCTTCCTTGCACGTCAGCCGGCGCGGTGGGCCTGGATGGCGCGGCGGCGGGCCAGGCGGTGGGCGCGCCGGATCTCCGCCTCCCGGAAGCGGCGTTCGTCGTCGGGCGTCTCGGGCAGCACCGGGCGGACCCGCCGGGGCGCGCCACCGACGTCCACCCCCACGAAGACCAGGTACGCGGTGGCGACCCGCACCGGCTCGTCCTCGGCCGAGTCCCAGCGCTCGGCGACCACCCGCACCCCGACCTCCATCGAGGTGTTGCCGGTCCAGTTGACCTGCGCGTGCGCGTGCACCAGGTCGCCCACCCGGACCGGCTCGGAGAAGACGATCTCGTCGATGGAGGCGGTGACCGCGGTGCCGCCGCTGTGCCGGGCCGCCGCCGCGCCGGCCACGTCGTCGACGAACTTCATCAGTACCCCACCGTGCACGCTGCCGTACAGATTGACATCGACAGCGGTCATGATGCGACTGAGCGTGACGCGGGAGTACGAGGTCGGCTTACCCGCCGGCACCGCGGGATGATCTGTCATGCCGGAAACGGTACGGTGCGCGGATGCGACATCTCTGGAGCTTCCTCGCCGGGTTGGTGGTGGCGCCCGTCACCTGGGTGCTCGTCACCCTCGGTCAGGACGGATCTGGGCGGACCGTCAACCGCTGGGTGGAGATCGGTACGTACAGCACACCGAACCTGATCGAGCCGGCCGTCTATCTGGGCGTCGCCGGCGTCCTGCTCGGCCTGCTCGGCACGCTGCGTTTCTCGCCGCTCGGCCCGCTCGTGGCGGGCCTGCTGCTCGCCGCCCCGTACGTCGGGTTGTTCGTCGCGCCCTTCTCCGTGCGGGACCGGGTGCCCGACGACCTGAAAGTGCTCGGCGACCCGCTGCCGCTGCGCCAGCCGCTGGAGAACGGCACGCTGTTCCTCATCGGCCTGCTGCTGCTGATGGCCGTGTTCAGCGCCCAGCGGTGGCGGCGACCCGTGGCGGCCGAGGCGGAGCTGACCCCGGCCGTCACACCGGTCGAGCACGGGCCCACGCTCACCGACTGGCCGCCGGCCGGCGCGCCGAAGGACCCGGACACGGCCCCGCTCACGCTGGCCTACCCGGAAACCCCCACCGATCCCCTGCCCCGCCGCACCGGCGGCGAGTCGCCGTGGTCCGCGCCGCCGCGCGGCGCCGCCCGGCCGGAGGGCACCAGCGAGAGCCGTTGACCAGTGCGGGCGGGCCGGGTCACCCCGGCCCGCCCGCCCGAACGTCGACGCCGGCGCTCAGCCCTTGAGCAGCTGCCGGGCCATGACGATGCGCTGCACCTGGTTGGTGCCCTCGTAGATCTGCGTGATCTTGGCGTCCCGCATCATCCGCTCGACCGGGTAGTCGCGGGTGTAGCCGTAGCCGCCGAGCAGCTGGACCGCGTCGGTGGTGATCTCCATGGCGGCGTCCGAGGCGAAGCACTTGGCGGCCGCGCCGAAGTAGGTCAGGTCCGCGTCGCCGCGCTCCGACTTGCCGGCCGCCGCGTACGTGAGCTGCCGGGCCGCCTCCAGCTTCATGCCCATGTCGGCGAGCATGAACTGGATGCCCTGGAACTCGGCGACCGCCTTGCCGAACTGCTTGCGCTCCTGGACGTAGCCCTTGGCGTAGTCCAGCGCACCCTGGGCGATGCCGATCGCCTGGGCGGCGATGGTGACCCGGGTGTGGTCCAGCGTCTGCATGGCGGTGGCGAAGCCGGTGCCCTCCGCGCCGATCATCCGGTCGGCCGGGATCCGGACGTTGTCGAAGTAGACCTCGCGGGTCGGCGAGCCCTTGATGCCGAGCTTCTTCTCCGGCGCGCCGAAGCTGACCCCCGGGTCGGACTTCTCCACCACGAAGGCCGAGATGCCCCGGGACCGAGCTGTGGGATCGGTCACAGCGAAGACGGTGTAGTACTCGGAGACGCCCGCGTTGGTGATCCACCGCTTCACGCCGTTGAGCACCCAGTGGTCGCCGTCGCGGACCGCCTTGGTGGTCATCGACGCGGCGTCGCTGCCCGCCTCCGGCTCGGAGAGGCAGTAGGAGAACATCGCGTCGCCCGAGGCGACCGGAGTGAGGTACTTCCGCTTCAGCTCCTCGGAGCCGGCCAGCAGCAGCGGCATGGTGCCCAGCTTGTTGACCGCCGGGATCAGTGACGACGAGGCGCAGGCCCGGGCCACTTCCTCGATCACGATGGCCGTGGCCAGCGCGTCCGCGCCGGCGCCGCCGTACTCGACCGGGACGTGCGGGGCGTGGAAGTCGGCGGCGCGCAGGGCGTCGTAGGACGCCTTGGGGAACTCACCTGTCTCATCCGCCTCGGCGGCGTGCGGAGCCACCTTCGCCGCACAGACCTCACGGACCGCCTCCCGGATCGCCTCGTGCTCCTCCGGCAACCGGTAGACGTCGAACGACTGCTCTGCGGCCATGTCGGCCCTCCCCTTTCACCGCTATCATGCGCAGTCTGTGCCGCCCGGAAGCTGCCGACTGCCGCAAACTGAAGGATAACCACCGGCTACGGCCGAACCTTACCGGCGGGTAGGCTCGCGCCCGAGCGTCGTCCACCCGACCCACTACCCTCACACCAGACATCAGTCCCCTCGGCGCCCGGCCTAGGCGCCCCCAGCAGAATGCGACGCGAGGAAGCGCCGCCAGTGCGAGCGGAGAAGACAGGCGTGACGATCCCGTACCCGAACTCCCAGCCGACGCCCGCCATCGCCGCGGTGACGCCGCCGTCCGGCGCCGCCCGGCCCCGGGTCACCTTCCTCGGCACCGGCTACCTCGGCGCGACGTACGCCATCTGTTACGCCGAGCTGGGCTACGAGGTGCTCGGCTTCGACGTAGACGCGGACAAGATCGCGAAGCTGAACGCGGGCGAGGTGCCGATCCACGAGCCCGGCCTCGACGAGCTGCTGCGGCGCAACCTGGCCGCCGGCCGGCTGCGGTTCAGCACCGACATCCAGGAGACCGCCGACTTCGGCGACGTGCACTTCATCTGCGTCGGCACCCCGCAGCGGGCCGACGGCATGGGCGCCGACCTGTCCTACGTCGAGGCGTCGGTGACCGGCCTCGCCCAGCACCTGACCCGCAAGGCGCTGATCGTCGGCAAGTCCACCGTGCCGGTGGGCACCGCCGAGTGGGTGGAGCAGCTGGTCGGCAAGCACAGCCCGACCGACCTCGGGGTCGAGGTGGCGTGGAGCCCCGAGTTCCTCCAGGAGGGCTTCGCCGTCGACGACGTGCTGCGCCCCAACCGGATCGTGGTCGGCGTCAAGAGCGAGTGGGCCAACGGCATGCTCTTCGCCGCCCACAAGGGCGTCTTCGACCTGGCCGCCACCGAGGACCGCGAGGTGCCCCTGGTGGTCACCGACTTCGCCACCGCCGAGCTGGTCAAGGTCGCCGCGAACGCGTTCCTGGCCACCAAGATCTCGTTCATCAACGCGATGGCCGAGGTCTGCGAGGCGGCCGGCGGCGACGTCACGCAGCTCGCCCGCTCCATCGGCTACGACCCGCGGATCGGCAACCGGTTCCTCCAGGCCGGGCTCGGCTTCGGCGGCGCCTGCCTGCCCAAGGACATCCGGGCGTTCCAGGCCCGCGCCCAGGAGCTGGGCGCCGGCGAGGCGCTGCGCTTCCTGCACGAGGTCGACCTGATCAACCTGCGCCGCCGTACCCGGGTGGTGCAGCTCGCCGCCGAGCTGCTCGGCCGCCGCTCCGGCCCGGCCGGTCCGGACCTCTCCGGCACCCGGATCGCGGTGCTCGGCGCCACCTTCAAGCCCAACACCGACGACGTACGCGACGCCCCCGCCCTCGCGGTGGCCGCGCTGCTCGGCAAGGCCGGCGCCGACGTGCACGTCTTCGACCCGCAGGGGATCGAGAACGCGCGCCGCGCCGTGCCGGAGCTGACCTACGAGGAGAACATGACCGACGCCGTCCGCGGCGCCGACCTGGTCTGTGTGCTCACCGAGTGGGCCGAGTTCCGCAACGCCGACCCGGTCGCGCTGGGCGAGCTGGCCAACGGCCGCCGGGTGGTCGACGGGCGCAACTGCCTGGACTCGACACTGTGGACGCAGGCCGGGTGGGAGTACCGCGGCATGGGTCGCCCCTGACCCGTCGACGTCGGGCCGGCCGGCCGGGGATCGCATCCCCGACCGGCCGGTCCTTTTTTGTTGTCCGGAACGCGCCGGCAACTGTCGAAATCCCGGCCCGCTCAGGGCATGCTGCCTCTGGGAGGTCCACAGTGCGGGGGCGCGGGCGAACGGGAGACTGACGTGGAGAGCTTCAGGTGCGCCTCGTGCGGGCGGGAGATCAAGCCCGCCGTCGTCTGCCCCCACTGCGGCGCGGAACAGCCCCAGTGGACCGAGCACCTGGCCGACATCGAGCGGTCGATCGCCGAGATGAAGGCGCGCGACGCCGAGATCGCCCGTGAGCAGCGGCAGATCGCGGCCAAGATGCAGGCCGCCCTCTTCCAGCGCGACATCCTGGCGCACGCCGGGGAGGAGCGGATCAAGCAGGCCACCCGTCCCCGCCGGGTGCTCCGCCGGCGGCCCGGACGCCGCCCGCCCACGGCCGCCACCGGCGCGCCGCCCCGGGTGCCCCGGCAGGGCACCCCGCCGCCCGGGCCGGACGACCTCCCTCCGTCGCCACCCCGCGGCCGCCCCCAGTGGCTCGACGCGGACGACCCGGAGCATCCGCCGGAGGCGTCGTCACGCGAGGTGCAGAACATCCCGCTCGGGCTGGGCGCGCTGCTGCTCGGCGTCGCGGCGGTGGTCTTCGCCGCGGTCGCCACCAGCTCGATGGACGCGTTGGCGCGGCTCGGCGTGCTGCTGGTCGCGACCGTGCTGATGCTGCTCGCCCCGCCGGTGCTGGCCCGGCGCGGGCTCACCTCGACCGCCGAGACCATCGCGGCGGTCGGGTTGCTGCTGGTGCCGCTGGCCGGGTACGCGCTCTGGGCCGTGGACCGGATCGGCGGCGGCACCTCGGGCGCCGCGTTCGCCGGGTCGATCTTCCTGGTCACCACCGTCGTCGCCTTCGGCTACGCGTACGGCACGGGCCTGCGCGCGCCCCGGTTCGCCACCGTGCTGGCCGCCCAGCCGGTGCTGCCGCTGCTGGCGTACGAGCGGATCACCGGCCCGGCCGGGTGGGCGTTGGTGCTCACCGTGGTGGCCGTGCTGGACCTGGCCCTGGCCCGCTCGGTGGTGGTGCGCGAACGGCCGGTCCGGCAGGACCTGCCCCCCACCGAGCCGCCGACACCCGCCGCACCCCGGCAGCGCGCCGACGAGGACCGGCCGGAGTCGGCGCCGGAGGAGGCCGGTGAGGTGCTCGGCGGCGAGTCGCCCGCCGGGCCCGCCGCCGCCGCGCCGGCCCGTCCGGTGCCGTGGCTGCGGGAGCTGACCTGGCTGCTGCACGGGGCCGCGGTCGCGGTCGCCCTGGCGTACGCGGTCACCGCCCTGCTCCGCGCCGCCACCGTGCCGACCGCCGCCGGCGCCGGCGCGGTGCTGCTGCTCGCCGCGCTGGTCGCGCTGGCCGGGACGCTGGTGCTGCGCCGGCCGCCGTTGCCCGACGTGGGCGCCGGCATCCTCACCCTCGCGGTCATCGGCGCGCTCGGCCGGGTCGCCTCGGTGGCCCTGCCCGGGCGTTCGCTGCTGCTGATCGCCGCGGTCATCGCGCTCACCGGGCTCGCCGTCCGGGCCGTACCGGAGGCGGCCCGCCGGGGTCCGCAGCTGGCGTCCGCGGTCGCGCTCACGGTCAGCGGCCTGGTGGTCGCCGGCGGCGCGCTGCGCGCCGGGCTGGCCCCGGTCCGGGCGGCGCTGCCCGCCTGGTCGGCCGACCTCGGCGGGTGGCACGCCGAGCTGGCCCGCGCGGTCGGACCGACCGGCTGGCAGCTCGCCGCCGCCGCGCTGCTGCTCACCGTCGCCGCCGTGGTCGCGCTGCCGCCGGAGATCCGCCGGGAGTTCGCGGTGGTCGGCGCGGCGCTCACCGCGCTGGCGGTGCCGGCCTCGCTCGGCCTGGGCTGGGCCGCGGCCTGCTGGCCGATGCTGCTCACCGCCGTCGCGATCGGGGTGCTCGGGCTCACCGCCGGCACCGAGCGCGCCGCCGTGGCGCACGCGGTGACCGCTGCCGGGCTCGGCCTGGTCGGGGCCGGGGCCGCGCTCGCCCGCCCCGCGCTCACCGCCGCCGCGCTGACGCTGCTCTTCCTGGCCGGGGCGCTGGTGTCGCTCGCCCCGCGGGTCCGCCTGGCCGCCGCCGCGACGGACCGGGTCTGCGCCTGGGCGGCCGGCGGCGCGGCGTTCGCCCTGCCCGGCGCGGTGGCCGCGTTCGTCGCCGCCACCGTGCCGACCCCGCCGGCGCCCACCCCGGCGAACCTCCGCGAGATCACCGTCCCGATCCTCGCCGCGAGCTTCCTCGCGGTCTGCGTGACGCTCGGCTACGCCGCCCTGGTCCAGGTGGCGCAGCGGCAGCTGAGCATGCCGCACGCGCTCGGCACCGTGCTCGGCGCGGTCGCCGTCGCCGCCGCCGGATTCGGCGCGCCCGGCGCCACCTCGGCGGACGCCTGGGTGGGTGGCCTGCTGCTGATCTCGGCCGCGCTGCTGGCGCTGGCCCCGCGGATCGACGCCGGCCGCCGCGCCGACATGTCGCTCGACGGCTCGGACCTGGCCCTGGCCGCGATCACGGTGGCGCTGGTGGCCACGCTGGCCCGGATCGCCGCGGTCCTCGCGCCGGGCGGTCAGCTCGTGGTGGCCGCCGCGCTGGTGCTGCTGGTGGCGGTCGCCGCCCGGGCGCTGCCGGAGGAGTGGCGGCGCGGTCCGATCCTCGGCATCGCCGCCGGGGGCACGCTGATCGGCCTGATCGCCGCCTGGAGCGCGCTGCGCGGCGGGCTCGGTGTCCTGGCCACCCCCGGCCCGATCTGGGCCGGTGACCTGAGCGGCTGGCCGGCGGCGCCGACCGGCGGGTCCACCTGGCAGGCGCCGGTCGCGCTGGCGCTGCTCGCGGTCACCGCCGCCATCCTCCTGCCACCGCCCTGGAAGTACGACGTGTCGGGCGCGGCCGCGGTGCTCGCCACGGTGGGTGCGCCGGCCGCGTTCGACCTGCCCTGGTGGTCGCCGGTGCTGGTGGGCGCCATGGTGGCCACCGTCTTCGGGATGGCCGCCGCGGCCGCGGCGGACCCGCGGGCCGCGCTGTCCCGGGCCACCGTGGCCGGCGTGGTGGCGTTGCACGCGGCCGGCGCCGGGCTGGTCCGCCCCTGGACCACCGCGCTGGCGCTGGGCAGCATCGCGTTGATCGGGGTGACGGTGGCCGCGCTGGCCCGCACGCTCGCGCCGACGCTGGTGGAGGACATCCGCGCCGAGGGTATGCCCCCGCATCTGGTGCAGGTGGGCGGTGCGGGCGCCGGGGCGGCGCTGCTGGCCCTTCCCGGCGCGGTGGCCGCCCTGTCCGCCGAGTTCGGCCGCCCGCCGCAGGTGGTCCTCACCTCCGCCCTGGCCGCCGCCAGCATCGGCCTGGCCGTGGTCGCGGCGGTACGCCGGCAGGTGCCGCAGTACCTTCCGTACGCCAGCGTCGCCGTGGTCGGCGCGGCCACCGTGACCGCGGCGGCCGCTCTGCTCGTCCGCCTGCCCGCCGGTGTGTTCGCCGCCGCCGCGGCGCTGCTCGGGGTGCTCGCCGAACTGGTCCGGGCGGCCACCGTCCCGCCGGTCGGCTCGGCCCGCCCGGTGCGCCGCTGGTCCGTGCTGTTCGACGGGGCGCTGCGCCGGGACCCGGGCGACCGCACGGAGCTGCGCTGGCGGGTCAGCCCGGCGGCCGGGGCGCTCGCCGCGGCGGCGCTGCCCACCGCGCTGGCCCTGGCCACGCTGGCGCCGTCGCTGGTGGTGGCGTTGTTCTCGCCGTTCGCGGCGCTGGGCCGGGTGTGGCAGGGGCCGCCGCCGGAGCTGCTCACCCCGCCGCCGGACGCCGTGGACCCCACCCATGTGCTCACCGCGCTGCTGCTCACCGCCACGGCGGCGCTGGCCGCGACCGGGTTCAGCGGCGGTCGCCGGTCCCGGGCGGTGCCGGTGGTCCTGCCCGGGGCCGCCCTCACCCTGCTGATCACGCCGGTGGCGCTGGGGCGGGGCTGGCCGGTGACCACGCTGGCCGCGCTGGCCGTCTTCACCATCTCCATGCTCGGGCTGGCGCTGACCCCACCGCCGCCGTTGGTGGAGCCGGCCCGGTCGATCCGGGTCGCCCGGGTGCTGGTCTTCGCGATCGGGCTCGCCGCCGGGGGCGCGGGGCTCTGCGGCAGCCTCGCCACCCGCGACCTGACCCTGTTCACGCTGGGCGGCGCCGTCGGCGTGGGCATCGTGGCCGCGCTGTTCGGCACCACCCAGCGGGCCCGCATCCTCGGGTGGTTGTTCGGCTCGCTGATGGCCCAGCTCTTCGCGCTCACGCTCGGGCTGGTGGTGGGGCTCGCCGCGGTCTGGTCCGCCTTCGGGGTGCTCGCGGTCGGCGCCGCGTTGCAGGTCTTCGCCGCCACGCTGCCCCGGTTGCGCCGGCCGGAGGCGTACCGGGAGGCGGCCACCGTCGAGTGGAGCGGTTACGGGGCGGCCCTCATCGCGCTGGCGCTGGCGTACGACTCACCCCGGCACATCGCCGCGCTGCTGGCCGCGTGGGGCGCGGTGCTCGGGGTGGCGGCCAGCCGTCCGGGCCGCCGTCCGATGGAGCGCAACCTGCTGTTCTGGGCGGTGGTGGCCTGCGAGATCAGCGCCTGGTGGATCCTGATGCGGGTGGCCGACGTGGCGCTCCCGGAGGCGTACACGCTGCCGTTCGCCGCGCTCGCGTTGCTGGTCGGGGTGCTGCAGCTGCGTCACCGGCCCGACCTGTCGAGCTGGGTGGCGTACGGACCGGCCCTGGTGACCGCGTTCCTGCCGACGCTGGCGATCGTGATCGCGACCGACTCCAGCATGCTGCGTCAGGTGCTGCTGCTGCTCGGCGCCGTGGCGGTGCTGATCTTCGGTTCGACGAGCCGGCAGCAGGCGCCGGTGATCGTGGGCGCGACGGTCACCGCGATCGCCGCGGTGCACGCGTTGTTCAGTCTCGGCCCATGGCTGGTGCTGATCCCGGTCGGCATCGTCCTACTGGTGCTGGGCGCGAGCAACGAGCGTCGCCGGCGGGCCCAGGAGCGCCTGCAGACAGCGCTGCGCGGCATGCGCTGACCTTGCCGCCTGTGCGCGGCGACGAACGGTCACCGACGGCGACACCCGCAGCGTTACGCAGATCGACAGCGCCGCATCACGCCAGCGACGCGCGCAGCGCGGCTTCCTTCTCGGCGACCAGGTCCTCCAGGCTCGCCTGGTAGGCGGCCATCCGGTCCCGCAACGCCGGGTCGGAGGCGCCGAGGATCCGGACGGCGAGCAGGCCGGCGTTGCGGGCATTGCCGATCGACACCGTGGCGACCGGTACGCCGGCCGGCATCTGCACGATGGACAGCAGCGAGTCCATCCCGTCCAGGTACTTCAGCGGCACCGGCACACCGATCACCGGCAGCGGGGTGACCGAGGCGACCATGCCGGGCAGGTGCGCCGCCCCACCCGCGCCCGCGATGATCACGCGGACGCCGCGATCGGCGGCGGACCGGCCGTACTCGATCATCTTGAGCGGGGTGCGGTGCGCCGAGACCACGCCCACCTCGTACGGCACGCCGAACTCGTCGAGCGCCTCGGCGGCGGCCCGCATGGTCGGCCAGTCCGAGTCACTGCCCATGATCAGCCCGACGGCGCTCATGCCGTGCTGGCTGGGCATGCCCTCACGGCCCTCGCTCCGCTCGGTGCGTTCGCTCATGCCGTGCTGGCTGGGCATGCCCTCACGGCCCTCGCTCCGCTCGGTGCGTTCGCTCATGCGCGTCCTTCCTGGAGCCAGCGGGCGGCCCGCGCGGCCCGGGCCCGTACGTCGGCCAGGTCGGTGCCGAGCACCGTGACGTGACCGATCTTGCGGCCCGGACGGACCTGCTTGCCGTAGAGGTGGACCTTGGCGCCGGGCTCGGCGGCGAACAGGTGGTGCAGCCGCTCGTCGATCGAGATCCCGCCCGGCTCCCCGCCGAGCACGTTCGCCATCACCACGACCGGCGCGGCGAGCGAGGTGTCCCCCATCGGATAGTCGAGCACCGCCCGCAGGTGCTGCTCGAACTGCGAGGTCCGGGCGCCCTCGATGGTCCAGTGCCCCGAGTTGTGCGGGCGCATGGCCAGCTCGTTGACGACCAGACCGGTGGGCGTGTCGAACAGCTCCACCGCGAGCAGCCCGACCACGCCGAGCGCGGTGGCCAGGTCGATGGCGAGCTGCTGCGCCGCGACCGCCCGCTCCTCCGGCAGGTCGGGCGCGGGCGCCAGCACCTCGACGCAGATGCCGTCGCGCTGCACCGTCTCCACCACCGGGTACGCGGCCACCTGGCCGAAGGGCGACCGGGCGACCTGCACGGCCAGCTCTCGTCGCAGCGCCACCCGCTCCTCGACCAGCAGCGGGGTGCCGCCGGCGAGCAGTGTCGCGGCCAGCTCGGCGGCCCGGTCGGCGTCGTCCACCATCCAGACGCCGCGCCCGTCGTAGCCGCCCCGGGCGGCCTTGAGCACCACCGGCCACCCGGTCTCCTGGCCGAAGGTCACCAGGTCCGCCGGCGACTCCACCGGACGCCAGGCCGGGTTGGGCGCGCCCAGCTCGCCGAGGCGCTCCCGCATCACCCGCTTGTCCTGCGCGTGCACCAGCGCCTCGGCCGGCGGGAACAGCTTCACGCCCTCGTCGGTCAGCGCGCGGATGTGGTCGTTCGGCACGTGCTCGTGGTCGAACGTGACCACGTCGCACCCCTTGGCGAACGTGCGCAGGGCGGTCAGGTCGGTGTGGTCGCCGTACTGGACGTCGGCGGCGACCAGCGCCGCGCCGTCGTCGGGAGCGAGCGCCAGCACGCGCAGCGACTGACCGAGGGCGATGGCGGCCTGGTGGGTCATCCGGGCCAACTGGCCGCCACCCACCATGCCCACGACGGGGAGTCCGGTCCGGGAGTCCATAGCGCCGCCAGCCTAACCGGGCCGGGGACACCCCCGGCCGCTGGGCCCGTCCCCGTCCCACGGCCGGGAAACGGGACGGCGACCGGCTCCGGGGCGGGGCACCATGATCCGCATGACGACTCGCCGGATGCTCCGCGCGCTGCCCGTACTGGCCCACGACATGCCGTCCTTCGACCCGTCCGACGTGCCGGCCGAACCCACCGCCCTCTTCGCCGACTGGCTCGCCGCCGCGGTCGACGCCGGGGTCGACGAGCCGCACGCGATGACCGTCTCGACGGTCGACGCCGACGGCGCGCCCGACGCCCGGGTGCTCATCCTCAAGGATCTCGACTCCGCGGGCTGGCACTTCGCCAGCAGCTCGGCCAGCGCGAAGGGACGCCAGCTGGCGCGGAACCCGCGCATCGCGCTCAGCTTCCACTGGCGGGAGCAGGGGCGCCAGGTCCGGGTGCGCGGCACCGCCCGACCGGCCGACCCGGCCGTGTCCCGGCAGGACTTCCTGGCCCGGCCGGAGGGCTCCCGGATCGCCACCCTGGCCGGCCGACAGAGCACCGTCCTCACCGACCGGGCGGAGCTGGACCGGGAGCTGGCCGAGGTCCGCGCCCGCCTCGCCGGCGATCCCGACCTGGTCGCCGACACGCACACCGTCTACGTGGTGGCGCCGGAGACGGTCGAGTTCTGGCAGGCCGACCGGGAGCGCCGGCACGTCCGGCTGCGCTACCGCCGGGGCGCAGCCGGCTGGGCGCGGGAGCAGCTCTGGCCGTGACGGCTCAGCCGAGTTGGGCGACCAGGTCCTCGACCGAGGTCACCGGCCGTTGGCAGACGAACCCCCGGCAGACGTACGCGGTGGGCCGCCCGTCGACCAGCGGACGGTCCGCCAGCAGCGGCACACCCGGCTGGTCCGGGGCGCCGGCCACCACCACCGCGCCGGGCGGGGCGTGCCGGCGGGCGGCGGCCACCAGCGGGTCGCCCTCCGGGTCGTCGGTCACCACCGCGATCTCGTACGGGCCGGAGAGCAGCGCCTCGCCGACCGTGGCGGCGTAGCCGGTGAACCGGGCGTGCCGGTCGACGATCGGCGCCACCGTGGACAGGGTCACCTCGGCCGCCTCCCGGTAGCGGGTCTCCCCGGTCAGCGCCGCGTACGCGACCAGCGCCGCGACGACCGCCGAACGGCCGGACGGGGTGGCGTTGTCGGTCGGGTCGGCGGGCCGGGTGACCAGGCGCTCGGCGTCGTCGGCGGTGTCGTAGAAGCCGCCGTCGGCGGACGCGAACCGGGCCAGTGCCACGTCGAGCAGCTGCCCGGCCAACGTCAGCCAGCGTCCCTCGCCGGTGAGCTGGTGCAGCGCGCAGAACGCCTCCGCGACGCAGCCGTAGTCCTCCAGCACCCCGGCCGGCTCGCCGACGACCTTGTCCCGGGAGACCCGGCGCAGGCGGCCGTCGACCAGGTGCACGGCGGCCAGGTGCTCGGCGGCGTCGCGCATGGCCCCGTCGGCGACGATGACCACACCCTCCATCAGGTTCGCGTCCTCGTCCTCCCGGGACGCGTAGAGCGCGGCGACCTGCTGGAACTCGGCGAGCGCGGTGATCGCCAGCCCGTTCCAGGCGGCCACCACCTTGTCGTCGCGGGCCGGCTGGGGCCGGGTGTCGCGGGCGGCCAGCAGCCGGCCCACCACGTCCTGCCAGCGGGCCCGGACCGCCGGGTCGGCGTCGTCGACGTCACGGGCCAGGCGCAGGACGCTGGCGCCGTGCTCGAACGTGCCGTCGGCGGTGACCTCGAAGAGGTCGGCGGCGAACCGTCCGTCGGACTCCCCCAGCACCTCGACCAGCTGCGCCGGCGTCCAGACGTAGGTGAGTCCCTCGACGCCCTCGGTGTCCGCGTCCAGCGCGGAGGCGAAGCCCTCACCGGGTCGGTGCAGCTCGTCGGCGAGGAAGCGGGCGGTGTCGCGGGCGACCCGGCGGGCCAGCCGGTCGCCGGTCAGCCGCCAGAGCTGGGTGTAGACGCGCAGCAGCAGCGCGTTGTCGTAGAGCATCTTCTCGAAGTGCGGCACGGTCCAGTGGCCGTCCACCGAGTAGCGGGCGAAGCCCCCGGCGAGCTGGTCGTTCAGGCCACCCCGGGCCATCGCCTCGCAGGTGTGCCGGACGATCTCCAGGCTGCGCGCCGAGCCGGTGCGCCGGTGGTGCCGGAGCAGGAAGAGCAGGTTCATGTGCGGCGGGAACTTCGGCGCGCCGCCGAAACCGCCGTTCGTCTCGTCGTACTCCTGGGCGAGCTGGCCGGCGGCGCCGTCGAGCAGCTCGGCGGTGAGCGGGGCGGTCACGCCACCGACGGCCTGGGCGCCGCCGATCGCCTCGACCACGGCGGCGCCCTGCCGCAGCACCGCCTCGCGCTGGTCCCGCCAGGCGGCGGCCACCGAGCCGAGCAGCCGGACGAAGTTGGCCCGGGGGAAGTAGGTGCCGCAGAAGAACGGGGTGCCGTCCGGGGTGGCGAACACCGTCATCGGCCAGCCGCCCTGGCCGGTCATGGCCTGGGTGGCGGTCATGTAGACGGCGTCGACGTCGGGGCGCTCCTCCCGGTCGACCTTGACGCAGACGAAGTCGTCGTTCATGAGCCGGGCCACGGCCTCGTTCTCGAACGACTCGTGGGCCATCACGTGGCACCAGTGGCAGGCCGCGTAGCCGACCGAGATCAGCACCGGCACGTCGCGGCGCTTCGCCTCGGCGAACGCCTCGTCGCACCAGGGCCACCAGTCGACCGGGTTGTCGGCGTGCTGGAGCAGGTAGGGCGAGGTGGCCTCGGCGAGTCGGTTCACCACCCGACCCTATCCGCCGCGCCGGACCGCCGCCCCCGGACCGGTCGGAGCCACGAGCCGTCCTTCCGCTATTCACCTTTGTCTATTTGAATCGGCGCATGGCCGGCGTCGTCCACCGCCGGCGCGTCCGAAGGAGACGGTCCATGCGCAGACTCCCCGCCCTGCTCGCCCTCGCCGCCCTCGCCGGATCCCTGCTGGCCCCCGGCACCGCGTCCGCCGAGGTCCCGCCGCAGACCCGGTGGTCCGCCACCACCGGCGTCGGGATCCACAACACGTACGAGCGCGGCACCTACACCTACCTGGCCCAGGCGCTCGACGCCCGGCCCGGGCTGATCGAGCTGGACGTCTGGCCGGACGTGCTGACCCGGCAGTGGCGGGTCAGCCACAGCAACCCGCTGGGCAACGACAACAACTGCGTCGCCGCCACCAGCGCCGCCCAGCTCTACACCGGCACCCGCAACAAGAACCTGGAGCACTGCCTGGACGACATCCGGCTCTGGCTGGGCGCCCACCCCGACGCCGGCCCGCTCATCCTCAAGCTGGAGCTCAAGACCGGCTTCAGCGGCCGTACCGGCCAGGGGCCGGCGCAGCTCGACGCGGTGCTCGCCGCGCGGCTCGGCGACCGGGTGTTCCGCCCGGCCGACCTGCTCGGCGACCACCCCGGCCTGGACGCCGCCGCCCGCGCCGACGCCTGGCCCACCCGCGCGCAGCTCGCCGGCAGGGTGATCGTGGAGCTGATCCCCGGCACCGTCGAGGAGGGCAACCCGACCGACACGCTCTGGACCGACGTCGAGTACGCCCGCCACCTGAACGGTCTGGCGGCCGCCGGCACGCTGGGCAGCGCCCGGGCGTTCCCGGCGGTGCACCGGGCCCAGGCCGGCGACCCCCGGACCCGGTACGCGGACCCGGCCCTGCGCCGGTGGTTCGTGCTCTTCGACGGCGACGCCTCGGCGTACGTCACGGGCGGCGTCGACACCGCCTGGTACGCCGCGAACCACTACCTGCTGGTGATGACCGACGCGCAGAACGTCCCGCCGGCGGTCGGCAGCGGCGACGCCGACGCGGCGGCGGCCCGGGTCGCCCAGCTGGCCCGCGCCCACGCCAGCATCGCCTCGGCCGACTGGGCCACGCTGCCCGCCGTCCTCGACGACGTGCTGCCCCGCGGCTGAGCGCGCCCCCGCGCCGTCGGGCCCGCCCGGCGGCGCGGACCGCTCAGGAGGCGCCGTCGGCGCGCAGCGGGAAGACGTTGCCCCGCGCGGTGTCGCGCAGCGACCCCAGCACCGCCCCGATCTTGTCCGCCGGCATCGGCTTGAAGAAGTGGTAGCCCTGCGCGGCGGTGCATCCCAGTTCGACCAGCGCGGTGCGCTGCTCGGCGGTCTCCACCCCCTCGGCCACCACCCGCAGCCCCAGCTCGTGGGCGAGCCCGACCGTGGTCCGGACGATCGCCGCCGCCTCCGGCGAGTCGGCCATCCGGATGACGAAGGACCGGTCCACCTTCAGCTCGTCCACCGGGATCCGGGTGAGGAACGTCAACGAGGAGAAGCCGGTGCCGAAGTCGTCGACCGCGAGCTGCACGCCCATCGCCCGCAGTGTCGCCAGCACCTCGTCGATGATCTCCAGCTCGCTCATCACGACGGTCTCGGTGATCTCCAGGACCAGCCGGTGCGGCGGCACCTGGTGCCGCCGCAGCGCCTCCTCGATCTCGGCGGGCAGCCGCGGGTCGAGCAGGCTGCGGGCGGACAGGTTCACCGAGATCGGGACGTCCAGCCCCTCCCGCGCCCAGCCGGCGGCCACCTCCAGCGCCTTGTCCAACACGTAGCGGGTGAAGCTGCCGAGCTGCTCGCTGTTCTCCACCGGGCGGATGAAGTCGGCCGGGCCGAGCCAGCCCCGGCGCGGGTGCCGCCACCGGATCAACGCCTCCACCCCGGTCGGCCCGCCGGTGGCCAGGTCCACCGCCGGTTGCAGCGCCAGCACCAGCTGGTCGTCGGTGGCCAGCGCCTCCCGCAGCTCCGCGAGCAACGCCAGGTGGTCGGTGCTCGCCGCGTCGCGGGAGCTGTCGTACGCGGCGACACTGCCGCCACCCTCCTTCGCCTGGTACATGGCGATGTCGGCGCGCCGCAACAGCTCGGTCAGGTCGGCGACGCCGGCGTCGGCCACCACCACGCCGACCGCCACCTCGATCGACATCCGCACCCCGGCCACCTCGGTCGGCGCGGCGAGCCGCTCGGCGACCTCCCGGGCCTGGCGCACCGCGTACGCCAGCGGGGCCGTCCGGTCCTCGACCACCGGGACCGAGGTGAGCAGCAGGGCGAACTCGTCGCCGCCGAGCCGCCCGAGCAGGTCCCCCGGCCGGGTCAGCGCGGCCAGCCGGTTGGCGGTGAGCCGCAGCAACTGGTCGCCCGCCGAGTGGCCGAGCGTGTCGTTGACCTCCTTGAACTGGTTCACGTCCAGCAGCAGCAGAGCCACCGGGTGGTCGTGGGCCCGCTGCCGCAGCGCCTGGTCGCCGCGGGTGAGCAGCGCGGCCCGGTTGAGCAGGCCGGTGAGCTGGTCGTGCACCGCGTCGTACGACGAGCGGGCGGTGACCAGCCGCAGCTCACGGTGGGTCGCGGCGTCGTGCAGGGCGGCGGCCAGGGCGTCGGAGAAGGCGGCCACGCCGTCCTGTTCCCGGGCGGTGGGCGGGGCGGACCGGGCGAACCGCACCCGCAGCCGTCCCACCTCGGCGGGGCCGACGGCGAGCCGCCGGACCAGCTCGTGTTCGCCCGAGCCGCGATCCGCCGGGGGCTCCACCTCCCGATCCCGCACCTGCCCACCGAGGTCGGCCCGGTATCGGCGCCAGCGCCCGTCGCCGCGGGCCACGTCGACCTCGACCAGCTCGGCCCCGAACAGGGTGAGGGCGCCGGTCACGGCGGCGGTCGCCACGCCGCGTTCGTCGAGCTGGTTGAGGGCGGCGGTGGCCTCGGCGAAGGCCCGCCAGGTCCGGCGCTCCTCGTCGGCCCGGAGCCGGTGCCGGTAGGTCTGCTGCAACAACCACAGCGGCGGCGGCAGGAGCAGCAGCCAGCGCGGGTCGAGTTCCAGCAGCGCGACCACCACCAGGCCGACCGCGACGTTGCCGGTGAACATGAGCAGCTTGCCGCGGAGCGCGGCGAGCAGCGGCGGCCCGATCGGGATGCCGTGCCGCAGCGCGAGCGTGGCGGCGCCCAGCCAGGCGGTGGTGAGCAGGTAGGTCACCGCGCCCGCGCTCAGCGCGAGGGCCAGTTCGGGGGTGGGCGCGGCGAGCAGCGGCCGGCCGAGGGCGCTCGCGACCGCCGCGGCCAGCGCCGTGGCGGCGGTGAGCGAGGTGGCGATGCGCACCAGCTCCAGCACCGGTCGGCGGTCCGCCACCAGGGACATCGTGGTCCAGGCGGCGCCGGCGCCGAGCAGCGCGGCGGCCGGCAGCCAGCCGGCGGGGACCAGCCAGAGGCAGACGAGGAGCGCGGCCTCGCCCCAGGTGATGCTGACCATGCCCGACGGGGCCCGGAAGCGGAGCCGGGCGAGCTGGGCCACGGCGAACGCGACGGTGGCGAGGCCGAACCGGGCCGGCCCGGGCAGGGGGTCGTCCACCGGTAGGTGTGCCGGTACGGCGAGGCCGAGCACCGCGGCCAGCAGCGCGGTGACCGCCACCGCGACGGTCAGCAGCACGACGCTCACCGGGGTGCCCCGCAGGCCGAGCCGATCGGGTGGCCGGTCGGCCGGTTCGGAGGTCACGGACCCGCCCCGTCGGCGGGTGCGACCGGGACACGGTCGGGGCCCGTTGCTGCCCTCGACATCGGCGCCCCCCTTCCGCGCAGGGTCCGGGGCCTGACGGTCCCCCCGGCGGAAGGCTAAGCCAAAGCCGGTGGCCGCAACAGGGGGCGACCACCGGCTCGGGCGTGATTCATGCGGTGTTCAGCTGTTTCGGCGCTGCTGGGGGCCGTTGGGGGCGCTCGTCGGTGAATCCTGCTCGACGGCCCCGTCTGTCGGATCGACGACTGCCGAGTCGACCCGGCCGGGCTCGCCCTGCCGCGGGAAGCGGTCGGGCAGGCGGCGCAGGCGGGCGTTCATGTTGCGGATGAGCAGGACGGTGACGGTGGCCAGCGCGACGATGAGGAAGAGGCCCATCGGGCCGGCCAGACCACCCGTGCGGGTGTCACCGAAGTTGTTCTCCGCGAGCACCTGGGCGGTGGTCAGCATGGTGTTCCTCCGATGTGCGGCTGACGACCAGGGTAGCCCGCGCCGATGTCAGTGGGCACGGCACGTCTCGCGCACCCCGGCGAAGAGGTCGGACTCGGGGAGCGGGCTGTCCACCAGCGAACGGGCGAGCTGGAAGTCCTCCGTCGGCCAGGCGCGCTGCTGGAGCTCCATCGGCACCTGGAACCAGAACCCGTCCGGGTCGATCTGGGTGGCGTGGGCGCGCAGCGCGTCGTCGCGGACCGGGAAGTAGGCGGCGCAGTCGACCCGGGTGGTGATGCGCTCCCCCTTGTCGGGACGCTCCTCCCAGCGCTTCATCCACTCGCCGTAGGGCGACTCCAGGCCGGCGGCGAGCATCGCCTCGTGCAGGCCCATGATCTTGGCCCGGGAGAAGCCCACGTCGTAGTAGAGCTTCAGCGGCTGCCACGGCTCGCCCAGCTCCGGGTGGCGCTCCGGGTCGCCGGCCGCCTCGAACGCCGCCACGGTGACCTTGTGGGTCATGATGTGGTCCGGGTGCGGGTAGCCGCCCTCCTCGTCGTACGTGGTGACCACGTGCGGGCGGAACTGGCGCATCAGCCGCACCAGCGGCGCGGCGGCGACCTCCACCTCCTGCAGCGCGAAGCAGCCCTCGGGCAGCGGCGGCAGCGGGTCGCCCTCGGGCAGACCGGAGTCGACGAAGCCGAGCCAGGCCTGCTCGACGCCGAGGACGGCGCGGGCGGCGTCCATCTCGGCGCGACGGATGTCGCCGATGTTGGCCCACACGTCGGGGCGGTCCATCTTGGGGTTCAGCACGCTGCCCCGCTCGCCACCGGTGCAGGTGACGACCAGGACATCCACCCCCTCGGCGACGTATTTCGCCATGGTGGCGGCGCCCTTGCTCGACTCGTCGTCGGGATGGGCGTGCACCGCCATGAGACGCAGCTGTTCTGCCACCTTCGGCGCTCCTCGTCTGTGCCGGCCGGGCGACCCGCCCGGGGCCGACCGGCTGACCTGCCGGAATCTCCCCCCGCGCCCGCGAAAGCCCCCGTGCTGGCACGTCGGGACCGCTGCCGGAGTGGCCGGGACCACCCTGGCCGGTCGAGGCCGACCTGCCATCCTTGACTCAGCGCCGGGCTGGGAAGATGGACCTAGCCATTCTTGCCGATGCCGCCGACAACAACGCCAGGAGATACCCGCCGGTGAGCGAGACGCACGCCACAGTCACACCGGGTACGCCGGTCTTCCCGCCCGGCCGGTACGGCCGCCGCCGGGAGCCGGGCCGCCGCCGGCCGCTCCTGCTCGCCCTGACGGTGACCGTCCTGCTGGCCGTCCTCGGGCTGGCCGCCGCGAAGCTCTACAGCCAGTACGGCGACCCCGAGTACCAGGGCGAGATGATCAGCTACACCGGGATCACCGACTCCCGCGTGGTGGTCGACTTCCGGGTCACCGTGCCACCCGGCGGCTCGGCGACCTGCCTGCTGCGGGCCCGCTCGCACGACGGCGCCGAGGTGGGCCACGTCGAGGCCACCGTGACCGCCGAGTCCGGCCAGCGGCACGTCCGAGCCCGACAGGAGGTGCCCACCAGCGCCCGGCCGTTCATCGGCGAGGTGCTGCGCTGCCGACCGACCGGCTGAGCCGGAGCACCGGCGAGCTGCCGGAACACGCGTACCTCGGGTCCCGCGACCGGCACCCGGGGTGATCGACCACACCTCGACCGGCACCGCACTGGTAACTTGGTAGTTCACCTGTCAGCCAGTCCGCACCAACCGAGGAGATCGCCTGTGTCCACCAACGGAAACGAGGCGCCCGCCACCTGGCTGTCCCAGGACGCTTACGACCGCCTGCAGGCCGAGCTCGACGAGATGATCGCCAACCGGCCGGTCATCGCCGCCGAGATCAACGCCCGGCGCGAGGAGGGCGACCTGCGGGAGAACGGTGGCTACCACGCCGCCCGCGAGGAGCAGGGCAAGGCCGAGGGGCGCATCCTCTATCTCAAGGAGCTGCTGCGCACCGCCAAGGTCGGTGAGGCTCCGGCCGCCGACGTGGTCTCGCCCGGCATGGTCGTCACCATCTACTTCGACGACGACGCCGACGACACCGAGACGTTCCTGCTCGGCTCCCGGGAGATCGCCTCCACCACCGACCTCACCGTCTACAGCCCCGAGTCCGCGCTCGGCAAGGCGATCCTCGGCGGCAAGGCGGGCCAGACCTGCACCTACACGGCCCCCAGCGGCGCCGACATCAAGGTGACCGTCGTGTCCTTCGAGCCCTACTCGGGCTGACCGCCCTCCGGACCCGCGCCGGACGGCTCGGGTCCCGACCCGACCGAGGCTGACAGGCTCCTCGGGCCCCGAGCCACACCCACCCGTTCGCCCCGACCGGACCATCCGGCCGGGGCGTTCGCGGTTCACCCCTCGCCGGCGAAGACGACCTGGTAGCCGCTGGCCCGCAGCGCGCTGATCAGCGTGTCCGAGTGCTCCACCCCACGGGTCTCCACGGACAGCGCCACCTCCACCTCGCCCAGCCGCAGGTGCGGGTTGGCCCGCTGGTGCACCACGTCCACCACGTTGGCCCGGTGCTCGGCGATCTCGCCGAGCAGCGAGGCGAGCTGACCGGGCCGGTCCACGCACCGCACGGTGATCCGCAGGAAGCGGCCGGCCGCGGCCAGGCCGTGCTCGATCACCCGCAGCATCAGCAGCGGATCGATGTTGCCGCCGGAGAGGACCGCGACCACCGGCGGGGTCACCTCCACCGCGCCGGCCAGGAGCGCCGCCACCCCGACCGCCCCGGCCGGCTCCACCACCTGCTTTCCGCGCTCCAGCAGCATCAGCAGCGCGCGGGAGATGTCCTCCTCGGAGACCGTGACCACGTCGTCGACGAGCTTGCGGACGTGGGTGAACGTCAGCTCACCGGGCCGCCCGACGGCGATCCCGTCGGCGATCGTCGCGAACGAGGGCAGCCGGACCGGTTCGCCGGCCCGCAGCGAGGGCGGGAAGGCGGCGGCGCTCGCCGCCTGCACCCCGATCACCCGTACGTCGGGACGCAGCGCCTTGGCCGCCACCGCCATGCCCGACACCAGCCCGCCACCGCCCACCCCGGTCACGATGGTGCGCACGTCCGGGCACTGTTCGAGCAGTTCCAGCGCCACCGTGCCCTGACCGGCGATGACGTCCGGGTGGTCGAACGGGTGGATGAACACCGCACCGGTCCGCTCGGCGAAGGTCTGGGCCGCGATCAGCGACTCGTCCACCGTGCTGCCGACCAGCTCGATCTGCGCGCCGTACCCCTTGGTCGCGGCGACCTTCGGCAGCGGCGCGTTCACCGGCATGAAGACGGTGGCGTGCGTGCCGACCAGACCGGCGGCGAGCGCCACCCCCTGGGCGTGGTTGCCGGCGCTGGCGGCCACCACGCCCCGGGCCCGCTCGTCGGCGGAGAGCCGGGAGATCCGCACGTACGCGCCCCGCACCTTGTACGAGCCGGCGCGCTGCATGTTCTCGCACTTGAGCCAGACCGGCCCGCCGAGCGCGGCGCTGAGCGGACGGGACGGCTCCAGCGGCGTGGTGCGGGTGACGCCGGCGAGCAGCTCCCGCGCGGCCTGTACGTCGGCGAGACCGACCAGTTCCGTCATGCCCCGATCGTGCCACCCGCCCCGGCCGCAGGCGGCGGCGACGTCACCGACGGCGCGTCCGGTCCGGCGACCGCCGGCGCGGGCGTGGCGGAAGCGGGCCAGCCGGGGTGGCCCGGCCAGGCGGGCACGGCCCGGGCGAGGCGGTCCTGCTGGGCGGCCGAGATCCGGCGGACCAGCACGACGAACGAGATGCCGGCGACCAGGCAGGCCACCGACAGCAGCAGCCGGCCGCCGAGCGCGTCCTGGTAGTAGCGGACGTAGCTGCCGTACTCCACGTCGTTCTGCGGCCACTCGGTCAGCCGCGAGTACCGCTGGTCGTCGCCGCGGCTGACCACCCGGTCGCCGACCGAGAAGACGAGCCAGGCGGCCCACCAGACGCCGACCAGGGCCGGCGTGGTGCGCCGGAGCAGGCTGTCCCGGGCGATGTTCGCGACCACCCGGGCCGGGACCACGAAGTTGGCGAACGGCACCAGCCAGCCGGCGATCGCCCAGCCCGGGCCGAGGCTCGGCAGGGCGCCCGCGAACGCGTCGGTGTTCTTCCGCGCCCGCCAGGTCCAGATGATGACCAGCACCGCCGCGGTCAGGAGGGCCAGCAGGTAGGGCAGCCCGAGCAGCAGTTCGGCGACCGCCGCGCCCAGCAGCAGGTCCCGGTCGCCCTGCTCGGCCGCCGTGCGGGCCATCCGCGCCCCGACCAGCGGGAACAGCGCGCCCGGCAGGTAGAGCACGGTGGCCGCGCCGACCGCGACCGCCGCGGCGGTGCCGAGGCCACGGACCGGGTACGTGGGCACGCCGGGCAGCACCGGCGGCTGGCCGAACGGCGTACCGCAACGCTGGCAGTCGGGGTCGACCGGGGACGCGACGTCCCCGCAGGTCTGGCAGTGCATCGGGGACCGTCCGGAAGGGTGTGCGCGACAGGGGTGCGCACACGTTAGACGATCACGCGGTGGCCGGCGACCCCGTACCGACCCGGGGATAGCCGGGAGCGTGCCGCGTCCACGGCGCCTGCATCTCGAACTGCCCGGCCACGCCGAGCAGCAGCAGCTCCGAGCCGGGCGGGCCGACGAACTGCACGCCGACCGGCAACCCGTCCGGGCGGCGGCCGACCGGCACCACGATCGACGGCAGGCCGGCGATGTTCCACGGCGCGGCGTACGGGGCGTACCGGATGTTGGTCGACATGTTCGCCAGCCAGGAGCGGCCGGACCAGCCGGCGGCCGGCGGCGGCGGCCCGGCCAGCGCCGGGGTGAGCAGCAGGTCGACCGAGTGGTCGGCGAAGAACTGCACCGACCGCTCGCGCCAGGCCGTCCGGTCGGCCTCCCGGACGTACCCCCGGCGCTGCGCCCACTCCCCCAGCGCGACGTGCCGGCGGCTGCGCCGCTGGAGCTGGCGCGGCGCCACCCCGGCGGCCCGCACGTCCGCCGCGGCGGCCGCGAACCAGGTGGCGATGCCCTGCAGGCCGAGCCGGGTCGGGTAGACCGGGTCGGCGGGAACGGTGTCGTGCCCGGCGGCGGCCAGCAGCCGGCCGGCCGCGGCGACGGCGTCCCGGTTCGGCGCGTCCGGGGAGACGCCGCGCACCGGGGAGCGCAGCGACACGCCCACCCGCAGCCGCGGCGGTGGGACCAGCCGGTCCGGCCGGCGGCCGGCCAGCACCGAGAAACCGACCACCGCGTCGGCGACCGTCCCGGTCAGCATGCCGTGCTCGGTGAGGCCGAACCAGTCGTCCGCGCCGAGCTGGCAGGGCACCACACCCCGGCCGGGCTTGAGGCCGACCAGGCCGCAGCAGGCCGCCGGGATGCGGATCGAGCCGAGACCGTCGTTGCCGTGGGCCATCGGCACCAGCCCGGCGGCCACCGCGGCGGCCGCGCCGCCGGAGGAGCCGCCGGGGGTGCGCGACAGGTCCCACGGGTTACGGGTCACGCCGGTGTCGTCGTCGGTGAGGGCCCACAGGCCCAGCTCCGGCATCCGGGTCACGCCGAGGATCACCGCGCCCGCGCCGCGCAGCCGGCGGACCACCTCGTGGTCGGCCTCCGCCACGCCGGTACGCATCGCGGCCGACCCGTTCCAGGTGGGCAGCCCGGCGACCGGCGTGTTCTCCTTGACCGCCACCGGCACGCCGGCCAGCGGCAGGTCGGCCAGTTCCTCCTGCTCGTCGACCTTCTCCGCCTCGGTGATCGCCTCGCCGCCGCGTACCGTGCGGAACGCGGCCAGTTCGGCGTCGACCCGGGCGGCGTGGTCGAGGTGGTCGGCCACCACCTGCGTGGCGGAGACGTCACCACGGCGGACCGCACGGGCGATCTGCTTCGCGGTCGCCCCGACCCAGGTCGTCGGCAAGATGTCCGGCACTGCCACCCTCCCCGTCCAGCGGTCAGCCCAGCGCCTGCTCCAGATCGGCGAGCAGGTCGTCGACCGTCTCGATGCCGACAGACAGTCGCACGAGATCGCCGGGAACTTCAAGCGGCGAGCCGGCAGCGCTCGCGTGTGTCATCCGGCCCGGGTGCTCGATCAGGGACTCCACGCCGCCGAGCGACTCGGCGAGCACGAACAGCCGGGTGGAGTTGCAGATCTCCACGGCGTGCTCCTCGCCGCCCGCCGCGCGGAACGAGATCATGCCGCCGAACCGGCGCATCTGCTTGGCCGCGACCTCGTGCCCCGGGTGCGACGGCAGGCCCGGGTAGATCACCTGGCCGACCTTCGCGTGCCCGTCCAGGTAGGCCGCGATCCGCTCGGCGTTGTCGCAGTGCCGGTCCATCCGTACCCCGAGGGTCTTGATGCCGCGCAGGGTGAGCCACGCGTCGAACGGACCGTTGACGGCGCCCATCGCGTTCTGGTGGTAGCGCAGTTCCTCGCCGAGGGTGCGGTCCGCGGCGACCAGCGCGCCACCGACCACGTCGGAGTGCCCGCCGACGTACTTGGTGGTGGAGTGCACCACCACGTCCGCGCCGAACGCGATCGGCTGCTGCAGGTACGGCGAGGCGAACGTGTTGTCGACCACCAGCAGCGCGCCGGCGTCGTGCGCCACGGCGGCCAGGGCGGCGATGTCGGCGATGCCGAGCAGCGGGTTGGTCGGCGTCTCCACCCAGACGATCTTCGTGGTGCCGGGGCGGATCGCGGCGCGGACCGCGTCCGGGTCGGAGACCCTGGCCGGGGTGTACGCCAGACCCCACCGCTCGGCCACCTTGGCGAAGAGCCGGTAGGTGCCGCCGTACGCGTCGTCCGGGATGACCACGTGGTCGCCCGGCTTGCACACGGTGCGCAGCAGGGTGTCCTCGGCGGCCAGGCCGCTGGCGAAGGCGAGCCCCACCGGGCCGCCCTCCAGCGCGGCCAGGCACTCCTGCAGCGCGTCCCGGGTGGGGTTGCCGGAGCGGCTGTACTCGTAGCCCTCGCGCGGTGCGCCGACGGCGTCCTGGGCGTAGGTGCTGGTCTGGTAGATCGGCGGGATCACCGCACCGGTGCGGGCCTCGGGGTCCTGACCGGCGTGGATGGCGAGCGTCTCGAAGCCGTGACTCATGCCGCAGACGTTAGCCCGCCGGCTCACCCGACTGCCGTCGAACCCGGGCGCGCGCCGCCGCCGCGAGGTTGTCGGCCGGGTCCGCCATACTAGGCCGGTGAGTTCGACCGAAGCGCTGCCGTCCCGTCTGCTCGGCACGATCGACCGGATCCCCACCTCGCTGGAGATCCTGACTGGTCCGCGATCGGGCCGGGTCAGCCTGCCGGTGCGACTCGCCTGGTCGGGCCCGGCCGACTTCGACATCGGCGACGCGCGTGAACGACTGACCCTCTACTGCCTCCTCCTCGACTGCGGCCAGCGCAGCGACATCGTGCAATACGTCAACACCACGCTGCTCCGCCAGGACTGGCCTCGCATCCGCCGGTTGACCGCGCGCCGCGTGACCCGGCTCTGGGAGCGACGACTGCCAGACCTCATCGCCGGTGATGGACGAGCTGCACCGTCGACTGCTGGAGATCGGTTTCGCCGCCGGTGACGACCTGGGGTTGATGCTCGCGGGCGGCTATGCCATGTGCGCCCACGACCTGGTCGACCGCCCTTCTCAGGACATCGACTTCGCGACGGCCACCGCGATTCCGCTTCCCACCGTGACGGACCGTCTCGCCGCCGCCTACATCGCGGCCGGGTTCTCCGCTCGGATCGTTGAGTCGACGCCCCGAATGGCTCGCCTGCTGATCTCGAACGACGTGTCGTCGTGCGAGGTCGACCTGCTCAAGGAGGCCCTCGCGCCGCCGGCCCGAATGGCTCTGGGCCCGGTGCTTGCCTTCGACGACGCCGTCGGGCTCAAGGTTCGCGCGCTGCACGACCGCGCCGCCCACCGGGACTACATCGACGTCCGCGCCGCGAACGAGAGGCTCGCATGGACCGAGCTGGAGCACCTCGGCGCCCGCCACACCGCGGGTTTCTCGCTGGACGAGTTGGCCGACCGGTTGGGTGGCGTGACGGAGCGGGACATCCGGACCTTCCGTTCATACGGGCTCACCGAGCCGCAGGTCGACGAGCTTCGGACATGGGCCCTGGGCTGGGAGGCGGATATCCGGGCGCGCCTGGCCAACGGTGAGACCGGCCCGGTGGGCGTTCCCGACGATGACTGGGACGCATACCTGGACGAGTCCTGAGCGCCTCACCCCAACCTGTCGATCATGAAGTTGACGATGGCTACGGGGTCGGCGACATGTCGCCGCCAACTTCATGATCGGCGGACGTTGCGGAGGCGGGCCCGGGGGGGTGACGCGGTCTAGCCTGAGCGCATGAGCGGGTGCGTGTTCTGCGGGATCATCGCCGGCGAGGTGCCGGCCTTCACGGTGACCGACGAGCCGGACGGGGTAGCGTTCCTGGACACCCGGCCGGTGTTCAAGGGGCACGTGCTGGTGGTGCCCCGTGCGCACGTGGAGACGCTTGCCGACCTGCCGGACGACGCGTTGCCCGGCTACTTCCGGCTGGTGCGGCGGATCGCGGTGGCGGTGGAGTCCGGTCTGGGGTCGGGTGGGACGTTCGTGGCGATGAACAACCGGGTGTCCCAGTCCGTCCCGCACCTGCACACCCACGTCGTGCCCCGGACGAAGGGCGACGGGCTGCGGGGCTTCTTCTGGCCCCGTACCCGCTACGCCGACGACACCGAGGCGGCCGACTTCGCCGCCCGGATCTCGGCGGCGCTCGCCTGAGCGTCGGGTGGGCGGGTAAGGAACCGGGAACCGACGCTGTTGCACACGTTGGGAAAGCCAAGAGAGGAGTCCCACCGTGTTCCTCCGCCGCATGAAGGCCGAGATGATCTCTCCTGACCAGGCCCTGCCGGGCCGCCCGATCGCCATGCCGATCGCCGACCGGCACGAGGTGCTGCCGTCGACGCTGAAGGGCCCGTTCCCCGAGGGCGCGCAGGTAGCCGTCTTCGGCATGGGCTGTTTCTGGGGCGCCGAGCGGCTGTTCTGGACCCTCCCCGGCGTGCTCACCACGTCCGCCGGCTACGCGGGTGGCTACACCACCAACCCGACGTACGAGGAGGTGTGCTCCGGCATGACCGGGCACGCCGAGGTGGTCCAGGTGGTCTACGACCCGTCGAAGATCGCCTACGAGGACCTGCTCAAGGTCTTCTGGGAGAACCACGACCCGACCCAGGGCATGCGCCAGGGCAACGACGTGGGCACCCAGTACCGGTCCGCCATCTACACCACGACGGACGAGCAGCGCGCCGCCGCCGAGGCGTCCCGGGACGCGTTCGCGCCGATCGTGGCGCGGGCCGGCAAGGGCGAGATCACCACGGAGATCGCCCCGCTCGGCGACTACTACTTCGCCGAGGACTACCACCAGCAGTACCTGGCCCCGACGAAGAACCCGAACGGCTACTGCAACCACGGCCCGAACGGGCTGAGCTGCCCGGTCGGCGTGGCCCGTACCGCCGCCTGACGCCCGATGCCGGGTCTGCGGTGTTCGTCACATCGCGGGCCCGGCTCATCTCGGGCATCCGACGCCGAGCGGGCAGGAACCGACGCGTTCCTTCACAGCCACACTCCGTAACCGCGCATCGTAGCAACCTGTCACACGTTCGTCATCGTCTCAACAGGCGAACTGCAACAACCTCTGGCAGCATTGGCTCGCATGTGCGGACTTGCGGGAGAGTTCCGCCGTGACGGTTCACGCGCCGACGTCTCGGCCGTGGAGCGGATGGCGGCCACGATGAGTGACCGAGGGCCCGACGACAGCGGCGTCTGGTCGCAGGGCCCGACCGCGCTGGGACACCGGCGCCTGAAGATCATCGACCTGTCCGCGGCGAGCGGCCAACCGATCGTCGACGCCGCCGCCGGGCTCACCGGGGTCTTCAACGGCTGCATCTACAACTACCGCGAGCTGCGCGCGGAGTTGCAGGCCAAGGGCCACCGCTTCTTCTCCGCCGGTGACAGCGAGGTCGTGGTCAAGGCGTACGCCGAGTGGGGGCTCGACTTCGTCGACCACCTGGTCGGCATGTTCGCGGTCGCGATCAGCGAGCGGGACACCGGCCGCCTGGTGCTGGCCCGCGACCGGCTCGGCATCAAGCCGCTCTACCTGGCCGAGAGCCCCGGCGTGGTGCGCTTCGCCTCGACCCTGCCGGCGCTGCTGGCCGGCGGCGGCGTGGACACCACCATCGACCGGGTGGCGCTCGCCCACTACCTGAGCTTCCACAGCATCGTGCCGCCGCCGCGGACCATCCTCGCCGGCGTCACCAAGCTGCCCCCGGCCACGGTCCGGGTGTACGAGGCGGACGGCACCACCCGGGAGCGGGTCTACTGGGACCCGACCTTCGGGCGCGCCGCCGAGCGGGCCGGCTGGTCCGAACAGGACTGGCAGGACGCCCTGCTCGACTCGCTGACCACCGCCGTCCGTCGCCGGATGGTGGCCGACGTGCCGGTGGGCGTGCTGCTCTCCGGCGGCCTCGACTCCAGCCTGGTGGTCGCGCTGCTCGCCGGTGAGGGCCAGGCCCGGTCCGGCCTGGCCACGTTCTCCATCGGCTTCGACGCGGTCGGCGGCCGGGAGGGCGACGAGTTCGTCTACTCCGACCTGGTGGCCAAGACGTTCGGCACCGACCACCACCAGATCCGGGTGCCCACCGGCGACCTGCTGCCGCCGCTGGAGGCCGCCGTCGCGTCCATGAGCGAGCCCATGGTCAGCCACGACTGCGTGGCGTTCTGGCTGCTCAGCCAGGAGGTGGCGAAGCACGTCAAGGTGGTGCAGTCGGGCCAGGGCGCGGACGAGATCCTGGGCGGCTACCACTGGTACCCGCCGCTCGCCGGGGTGGACCGGGAGCAGGCGCTCGACACGTACGCGAAGGCGTTCTTCGACCGGGACGCGGCCGGGCTGGCCCGGGTGCTCAACCCGGACTGGCTGGCCGACGGCGACCCGGCGCGCGAGTTCGTGGCCGCCCACCTGGGCCGGGCGGGCGCGGAGACCGCGGTCGACGCCGGCCTGCGGATCGACACCCAGGTCATGCTGACCGACGACCCGGTGAAGCGGGTCGACAACATGACCATGGCGCACGGCCTGGAGGCCCGGGTGCCGTTCCTCGACCACGAGTTCGTGGAGCTGGCCGCGAGCTGCCCACCCGAGCTGAAGCTGGCCCAGGGCGGCAAGGGCGTGCTCAAGGAGATCGGCCGCCGGGTCCTGCCGCACGAGGTGATCGACCGGCCCAAGGGCTACTTCCCGGTGCCCGGCCTCACCCACCTGGAGGGCAAGCTCCTCGACCGGGTGCGCGACGCGCTCACCGCGCCCGAGGCGCGCCGGCGTGACCTGTTCCGCGGCGACTACGTCGACGCGCTGCTCGCCGACCCGAACGCCGAACTGACCCCGTTGAACGGAAACAAGCTGTGGCAACTGGGACTCCTGGAAATGTGGCTCCAGAGCCACGGAATCGACTGACCATGACGGACACCCTCGCCACCGGAACGGCGCGTACCGACCGGGAACGGGTGCTGGGGCGCCGCCGGGAACGGACCGGGCCGGGCGGTGACCCGGTCGCACCGGGCGCCCCGGAGCCGCGACAGCCGGAGACCGGGTCCGCCGACGCCTCCGGTGTCGTGCTGGACTGCGGCTGGGGCCGGCTGGTGTTCGGGCAGACGTTCGCCGACCAGGTGCACGTGGCCGACGTGCTGCGCTCCGAGGCGGTCGGCGCCCGGGACATCTGCATCTACCTGCGCGACCCGCACGTGCTGGTCTCCCGGCTGCCGGACGAGCTGTTCATCGACCCGTCGCTGACCTACCGGCTGCCGCTGGGCGAGCGCCGCCCGGCCGCCACCGAGGGCGGCGAGATCCCCGGGCTCACCATCCGGCCGCTGCGCGACGCGGACGACGCGGACGCGGTCAACCGGATCTACGCCCGCAACGGCATGGTCACCGCCCCGGTCGAGGTGCTGGTGGACAACGCCGCCACCGACCGGTTCCTGCACCTGGTGGCCGAGGACGCCACCGGCGAGGTGGTCGGCACCATCACCGGCGTGGACCACGTCGCGGTCTTCGACGACCCGGAGAACGGGGCCAGCCTCTGGTGCCTGACCGTCGACTTCAACACCGCGCCGCCCGGCACCGGCCAGGCGCTGCTCACCGCGCTCGCCGACCAGCTCGACACGCGCGGCCGGGCGTACGTGGACCTGTCCGTGCTGGCCGAGAACTCGGGCGCGATCCGGCTCTACGAGCGGCTCGGCTTCCACCGCACCGGCACGCTCTGCGTCAAGCGGAAGAACCCGATCAACGAGCGCCTGTTCCTGCCCGCCATGCCGGAGGGGTACGACGAGCTCAACCCGTACGCGAAGATCGTCGCGGACGAGGCGATGCGGCGTGGCATCCGGGTGGAGGTCACCGACCCGCACTGGGGTGAGCTGAAGCTGACCACCGGGGGCCGGACCATCCACACCCGCGAGTCACTGTCGGAGCTGACCTCGGCGGTGGCGATGAGCCGCTGCGACGACAAGCGGGTGACCCGGCGCATCCTGACCGAGGCGGGGCTGTCCGTGCCGCGCGGTCGCACCGCCACCGGCGAACCCGACGACCTCGCGTTCCTGGCCGACGTCGGCCCGGTGGTGGTCAAGCCGGCGCGGGGCGAGCAGGGCAACGGGATCACCGTCGGCGTGCGGACGGCGGAGGCGTTGACCGCCGCGGTCGAGCTGGCCCGCCGGTTCTGCCCGGACGTGCTGATCGAGGAGCTGCGCGCGGGCGAGGACCTGCGAGTGGTGGTGATCGACCACGAGGTGGTCGCCGCCGCGGTCCGGCGCCCGGCGCAGATCACCGGAGACGGAGTGCACGACGTCACCGAGCTGATCGAGCGGCAGAGCCGACGCCGGGCCGCCGCCACCGGCGGCGAGTCCCGGATCCCGATCGACGACATGACCCGTGAGGTGGTGGCCGAGGCCGGCTACCAGATGCACGACGTGCTGCCGGAGGGGCAGGTGCTGGCGGTCCGGCGGACCGCCAACCTGCACACCGGCGGCACCATCCATGACGTGACCGCCGAGCTGCACCCGGCGATCGCCGAGGCGTGCGTGACCGCCAGCCGGGCGCTGGACATCCCGGTCACCGGGTTGGACCTGCTGGTCCCCGCCCCGGACGCGCCGGAACACGTGTTCATCGAGGCCAACGAGCGGCCGGGGCTGGCCAACCACGAGCCGCAGCCGACCGCCGAACGCTTCGTCGACCTGCTCTTCCCGGGCACGCGGGCACCGCAGCGACTCTGGTCGCCGGCCGGTGCGGCAGGCTCAGGGGCATGACCGCACGGAAACCCCAACCGCTCAAGCTCGACCTCGAATACCTGCGCCAGGTGCTGGTGGAACTGCTGGAGATCCCCAGCCCGTCCGGGCGTACCGACCACATCCAGCAGTACGTGGGCGAGCGGCTCTCCGCGCTCGGGATCAGCTCCACGCTGACCCGGCGCGGAGCGCTGAGCGCCAGCCTGCCCGGGCCCCGGGCTACCGGCGCGGACCGCGCGCTCGTGGTGCACACCGACACCATCGGCGGCATGGTGAAGCGGCTCAAGGAGAACGGCCGGCTGGAGATCAACCCGATCGGCACGCACAGCGCCCGCTTCGCCGAGGGCGCCCACGTGCGGATCTTCACCGACGACCTGGACCGGGTGATCACCGGCCAGGTGCTGCCGCTCAAGGCCAGCGGGCACCGCTACAACGAGGCGGTCGACCTCCAGGGCGTCGGCTGGGAGCTGGTCGAGGTCCGGGTCGACGAGCCGGTGCACGACGAGGCAGGCCTCCGCGCGCTCGGCGTCGACGCCGGCGACTTCGTCGCGCTGCTGCCCAACCCGACGATCACCCCGAGCGGATACGTCAAGTCCCGGCACCTGGACGACAAGGCCGGGGTGGCCGCGGTGCTGACCGCGTTCAAGGCGATGGTCGACGCCGGCGTCACCCCGGCGGTCACCGCGCACCTGCTGGTCACCGTCACCGAGGAGATCGGCCACGGCGCCAGCCACGGGCTGGACCCGGACGTGGCGGAGATCGTCTCGGTGGACGCGGCGGTGGTCGCGCCCGGCCAGCAGTCCCGGGAGAACGCGGCCACGCTGGCGATGGGCGACGGCGTCGGCCCGTTCGACTACCACCTCACCCGCAACCTGGCCTCGATCGCCAAGGAGCACGGCGTCGACCTGGTCCGGGACGTGTTCGACTACTACCGCTCGGACGCCGCCTCGGCGGTCGAGGCCGGGGCGCACGCCCGGGTGGCGCTGCTCGGCTTCGGCGTGGACGCCACCCACGGGCACGAGCGCACCCACCTCGACGGCCTGCACCATCTCGCCCAACTGCTCTGCCTCTATCTGCAGAGCCCGCTGGTCTTCCCCGAGTGGGACGCCGAGCCGGAGGGCGACCTGGCCGACTTCCCGTCGCTGGCGGTGCAGCCGGCGCACGAGGAGGGCCCCCGGGAGGGCCCGATCGGCGTGGAGTGACCGTCACCCGGCCGACCCTCCGCCCGAGGGCCGGCCGGCCCGGGCGGAGGGCGAGGCTCACGCTCGGTGACGGGCGCTGACGGGCAGAGCCGGCCACGGGCCTTTCGAGCTGATATCAGAAACGACTCACCCGCCGTCGCGAGCGGCGGCATGTGGCCGGGGGCCGGGCGCCGGGCGCGGGGGCGAGGGCCGGGCGCGGGGGCGAGCGCCGGGCGCCGGGGGCCGGGGGCCGCCCCGACATCGCGTCCGGCCGTGAGTCGTTCGTGCTATCAGCTCGAAAGGCGGCGCGAACCCACGTCCCGACCGGGCGCGGTCCCGGGCTCTCGTCCGCCCTGTGATCGAAATTCGTTGCCGTGGCCGCCGGGAAGTGGATAGCGTGGCGGTACACGGGAAAGGAGGTGGTCCAGACTTGTATAGCAATCGGACTCGTGAGGTGGCTGTCCGCTAGCCGCTGTCCTCGACAGTGAAACCGTCCGCCGCGAGGCGGGCACAGCATGATCGTCGAGACCGTGTGGCAGCGGTGCGGCGAAACCACGACAGCCACCCGACCCCCGGGGTGCCGGCCCAGTCCAGCCGGCCCGCGCGCGAGCGCGGAAGCCCCGGGGGTCGCTTCATGTCTGGGGGAAGACCTTGTCCATGCGGGAGCTGGTGGTGCTCGGGACGGCCAGCCAGGCGCCGACCCGGCAACGCAACCACAACGGCTACCTGCTGCGCTGGGACGACGAGGTGATCCTCTTCGACCCGGGCGAGGGCAGCCAACGCCAGATGTTGCACACCGGGGTGACCGCCACCGACCTGACGCGGATCTGCGTCACCCACTTCCACGGCGACCACTGCCTGGGGTTGCCCGGCATGATCCAGCGGCTCTCGCTGGACCGTGTGCCGCACCCGGTGGCCGTGCACTTCCCGGCCGGCGGCGCGGACTACTTCGCCCGGCTGCGCCACGCCTCGAGCTTCTACGAGACGGCCGAGCTGGCCGTGGAGCCGATCGACACCGACGGCCAGCGGATCACGCTGGGCATCGGCACGCTGGAGGCCCGCCGGCTGCGGCACCCCGTCGAGACGTACGGCTACCGCCTGACCGAGCCGGACGGCTGCCGGATGCTGCCGGAGCGGCTGGCCGCGTACGGCATCGTCGGCCCGGCGGTGGGGCGGCTGCTCCGCGACGGCCACCTGGACCTCGACGGACGCCGCGTCAGCCGGGACGAGGTGAGCGTCACCCGACCGGGGCAGCGGTTCGCGTTCGTGATGGACACCGGGCTCTGCGACGGGGTGTACGCGCTGGCCGAGCACGCCGACCTGCTGGTGATCGAGTCGACGTTCCTGGAGTCGGAGGCCGCGTTGGCCGCCGAGGTCGGCCACCTCACCGCCGGCCAGGCCGCTCGGGTGGCCGCCGAATCGGGGGTACGCACGCTCGTGCTCACCCACTTCTCCCAGCGGTACGCCGACCCGCGCCGCTTCCACGACGAGGCCCGCGAACACTTCACCGGTGATCTGGTGATCGCCGAGGATCTCCAGACGGTGCAGGTGCCGCCCCGGCGGGTACCGTCGCCCGGGTGACACTCTCCCTACGTTCCGCGACCGAGGCCGACCTGATGGCGGTCGGCGCCCTGCACCAGCGCTCGCGGGTGGCCGCGTACTCGTCGATCCTGCCGCCCGAGGCGCTCGCCGAACCGACGCCGGAGGCGATGGGGCGCTACTGGGTGGAGCGGCTGACCTGGGAGGGCGCGGACCACCGGATGACCGTGGCCGAGCGGGACGGGCGACTGGTGGGCTTCAGCTACCTCGGGCCGGACGACGAGGGCGACCCGTCGACCGGACTGCTCAACGCGATCCACCTCGAGCCGGACGAGCGAGGCCGGGGCACCGGGCGGGCGCTGATGGTGGACGCGCTGGACGCGATGCGGGACCGCTCGTGGACCCGGGCCGTGTTGTGGGTGCTGCGCGACAACGCCTCCGCGCGCCGGTTCTACGAACGTGGCGGCTGGCGGGCCACCGGCGCGAGCCGCGTCGACCGCATCGGGCCCGCGCTGGTGGACCAGGTGCGCTACGCGCGTGAGGTGTAAGGAAGGGCCCCTTCTTAACGCATTCGGTAGAGGAAGGGCCCCCTGTTAACACCGCGCCCGTTCGCTGTCAGCGGACTCGGGCATGGGCGCCGGCGGGTGAGGCGTTGGTGGCGACATGGAGGAGACCGAGGACACCGGGCGGGCGGAGGACGCCGCGCTGGACGCGTACTCCCGGGTGGTGACCGGTGTGGCGGCGCGGGTGCTGCCCGCGGTGGCGGCCCTGTCGGTGCGGACCGCGCGCGGCGCGGGCGCCGGCTCGGCCGTCGTGATCGGGCCGGACGGGCTGCTGCTGACCAGCGCGCACGTCGTGCAGGGCGCGAACGGTGGTGTGGCCGCCTTCGGCGACGGCACCGAGACCCGGTTCCGGGTGGTCGGCGCCGACCCGCTGTCGGACCTGGCCGTGCTGCGCGCCGACGAGTCGGGCGTGCCGCCGGTCGAACTGGGCGACGCCGACCGGCTGCGCATCGGCCAACTGGTCGTCGCGGTCGGCAACCCGATGGGGCTCGCCGGCTCGGTCACCGCCGGGGTGGTCTCCGGGCTGGGCCGGTCGCTGCCCGCGCGGGACGGGCGGCTGGTCCGGCTGATCGAGGACGTCATCCAGACCGACGCCGCGCTCAACCCCGGCAATTCGGGCGGGGCGCTCGCCGACTCCGCCGGCCGCGTCGTCGGGGTCAACACCGCGGTCGCCGGGTACGGACTGGGGCTGGCGGTGCCGGTCAACCCCACCACCCGGCAGATCGTCGCCGACCTGACCGCCGCGGGACGGGTCCGCCGGGCCTGGCTGGGGGTGGCCGGCGCGCCGGTGCCGCTGCCGCCGGAGGTGACCGCGCGTACCGGCCAGCGGCGCGGGCTGCGGGTGGTGGAGGTGGTGCCCGGCAGCCCGGCCGGGGTCGCCGGGATCTACCTCGGCGACGTGATCGTGTCGGCGGGCGGGCGGCCCGTGCAGGACGGGCAGAGTCTGCAACGACTGATGCTCGGTCCGGCCATCGGTGTCCGGCTGTCGGTCACCCTGCTGCGCAAGGGGGCGTACGTGGACGTGGTGGCGGTCCCGACCGAGCTGGGCAGCCGATGAGGCATGTTAAGAAGGGCCCCTTCCGCTACGCCAGGCGTTAAGAAGGGGCCCTTCCTTACAGCTCAGCGGGCGCCGAGGTGGGCGAGCAGGTCCTGCCGGGTGAGCACGCCCTTCGGCTTGCCGTCGACCAGCACCAGCGCCGCGTCGGCCTTCTCCAGCAGCCCCACCGCCTCGCTGACCGGCTGCCCGCCGCCGATCATCGGCAGCGGCTCGCCCATGTGCCGCTCGATCGTGTCGTGCAGGTGGGCCTGGCCGGTGAAGAGCGCGTCGAGCAGGTCCCGCTCGGCGATCGAACCGGCTACCTCGCCGGTCACCACCGGCGGCTCGGCCTTGAGCACCGGGAGCTGGGAGACACCGTATTCGCGCATGTAGTCGATGGCGTCGCGGACCGTCTCGGTCGGGTGGACGTGCACCAGCTCGGGCAGGCCGCCCGGCTTGCCGGCGAGCGCGTCGGCCACGGTCGGCTCGGTGCCCGAGTCGTCCAGGAAGCCGTACCGGGCCATCCACCCGTCGTTGAAGATCTTGGACAGGTAGCCCCGGCCGCCGTCCGGCAGCAGCACCACGACCACGTCGTCCGGGCCGGCCTTGCGGGCCACCTCCAGCGCGCCCACCACGGCCATGCCGCAGGAGCCGCCGACCAGCAGCCCCTCCTCGCGGGCCAGCCGGCGGGTCATCTCGAAGGACTCCTTGTCCGACACCTCGACGATCTCGTCCGCGATCGAGCGGTCGTACGTCTCCGGCCAGAAGTCCTCGCCGACGCCCTCGACCAGGTAGGGCCGGCCGGTGCCGCCGGAGTAGACCGAGCCCTCCGGGTCCGCGCCGATCACCCGGACCCGCCCCTCGGACGCCTCCTTCAGGTAGCGGCCGATGCCCGAGATCGTGCCGCCGGTGCCGACACCGGCCACGAAGTGGGTGATCTTCCCCTCGGTCTGCCGCCACAGCTCCGGCCCGGTGGTCTCGTAGTGCGAGCGCGGGTTGGCCGGGTTGCTGTACTGGTTGGGCTTCCACGCGCCGGGGATCTCCCGGGCCAGCCGGTCGGAGACGTTGTAGTAGGAGCGCGGGTCCTCCGGCGCGACGGCGGTCGGGCAGACCACCACCTCGGCGCCGTACGCCCGCAGCACGTCCTGCTTGTCCTGGCTGACCTTGTCCGGGCAGACGAACACGCACCGGTAGCCCCGGAGCTGGGCCACCAGGGCCAGCCCGACACCGGTGTTGCCGCTGGTCGGCTCCACGATCGTGCCGCCGGGCCCGAGGATGCCGGCCTTCTCGGCGTCCTCGACCATGCGCAGCGCGATCCGGTCCTTGACCGATCCGCCCGGGTTGACGTATTCCACCTTCGCCAGCACGGTCGCCTGGATGCCCTCGGTGACGTTGCGCAGGCGTACCAGCGGGGTGTTGCCGATCAGCTCGACGACGTTGTCGTAGTACTGCACCTCGTTGTGCCCTTCGTTGCGCCGCCGTCGTGGGGCGGCCGGTCAGCCGTCAGTTCGCCGCCCAGCGTACGTGCCGTCAGGGCACCACGTGCCCGGGGACGACGGAGCTGCGACGTGCCTCCCACTCCAGGAACCGTTCGGTCTCGGCGAGCACGCTGCCGGCCAGCCAGGTGACCATCACCGCGTCGTCGGCCAGCCCGAAGATCGCCAGCGGGATCTCCGGCAGCAGGTCGATCGGGGAGACCACGTACGCCGCCGCGCCGGCCATCAGGGCCAGACGGACACCGCCGTCGTACTCGCCCCGGGCGGTCGCCCGGATCATCCGCGGCAGCGCCGCCAGCCGGGCGCCCAGTGACGGCCCGCCGCGCGCGCCCGCCGCCAGTGCCCGGGCCAGCGCGGCGAACGCGGCGCTCCGCTTCAACGTCTTCCCCATGTCTCCGCCCCTCTCCGTCCGACCAGGGTGCGGCCCCGGGGCAAGCCCGCGTCCGCTTTCCCCGGAGTACCCAGACGGGCACCCGCCCAGCCTCCCGATCACGGGAAGCGGGGGTCGTACCGGCGCGATACTGTCGGCTCATGGGGGACGCTGGTTCCGTCGCGCCGGTCCGCTGGCAGCGCGCCCGGCAGATCGCCCGCCTCGCGGCGATCGGCACGGGCGCCACGGTGGCGGCCACGGCCGCCACCGGCGGGGTGCTGCTCGGCCAGGCCCGGCAGGCCCGCCGCACCATCCCGATGGCCGAGGCCCCGCCGCCCCGCTGCGACGGCGTCTACGGCGCGAAGCTCCCCGGCCCGCCGGTCACCATGGTCGTCCTCGGCGACTCGTCGGCCGCCGGCTACGGCGTGCACCGCCGCCGGGAGACGCCCGGCTCGCTGCTGGCCACCGGCCTGTCCCGGCGACTGCACCGCCCGGTCCGGCTGCACCGGTTCGCCGTGGTGGGCGCCCTGTCGGCCGGGCTGAAGCCGCAGGTGGAGTCCGCGCTGGAGGTCGAGCCGGACGTGGCCGTGGTGCTGGTCGGCGGCAACGACGTCACCAACCGCACGCCGCCGGCGCTGGCCGTGCGCTACCTGGTCGACGCGGTCCGCACGTTGCGCGCCGCCGGCTGCGAGGTCGTCGTGGGCACCTGCCCCGACCTCGGCACGATCCGGCCGATCCAGCCGCCGCTGCGGTGGCTGGCCCGGCGCTGGAGCCGCCAGCTCGCCGCCGCCCAGACGGTGGCGGTGGTCGAGGCGGGCGGCCGGACGGTCTCCCTCGGCGACCTGTTGGGGCCACGGTTCGCCGCCGAGCCCGGCCGGATGTTCGCGTGGGACCGGTTCCACCCCTCCGCCGAGGGCTACGCGGTCGCGGCGGCGGCGCTGCTGCCGACCGTGCTGTCCGCGCTCGGGGCCGTCCCCGAACGCCGCCCTTCGCTCGCCGGCGCGGAAGGCGTACGGTCGCTCCCGGAGGCGGCCCACGAGGCGGCCCGGCACGCCGGCACCGAGGTCAGCGGCGCCCAGCTGCGGGGTCGCGACCGCGGGCCCGCTGGGCGGTGGGCGCAGCTGCGGCGGCGGGCCTTCTTCGGCGTCGGCGCGGTGCCCTCGACCGGCACCGCCGCCGACTCGGCCACGCTGGAGGGAACGGCATGAGCGAGCGCCACGTCGGACACCGGGAGGTGAGGGCATGAGCGGACCGGATCAGACGGCGGCCCGGTGGGGCCGGGCCGCGGCCCTGTCGCTGCTGGCCGGCACGGTCGGCGGCGCGGCGGTCCTCGCCGGCCAGGCGATCGCCGCCCGCACCCGCGAGTACGCCCAGCCCGAGCTGGGGCTGGTGCTGCGCGCCACGGTCGGCCGGGCCGACGCGCCACCGCTGCGTCTGGTGCTGCTCGGCGACTCGTCGGCGCTCGGCGTGGGGGTCGACCGGTTCGACGAGACCATCGGCGGTCAGCTCGCCCACCTGCTCGCCGAGGGGCCGACCGGCCGCCGGGTGCACCTGTCCAGCGTCGGGGTCTCCGGGTCCCGCGCCACCGACCTGGCCACCCAGGTGGCCCGGGCCCTGCTCGGTGAGCGCCCCGACGTGGCGGTGGTCCTGATCGGCGCGAACGACGCGACCGCGCTGGCCCGCCCGGCCGACGCGGCGGCCTACCTCGGCTCGGCGGTGCGCCGGCTGCGGGAGGCGCACGTCGAGGTCGTGGTGGGCACCTGTCCCGACCTCGGCGCGGTCCGCGCCGTCGCCGCCCCGCTGCGCCAGGTGCTCGCCTGGTCCGGTCGGCGGATGGCCCGCGCCCAGACGTCCGCCGTGCTGGACGCCGGCGGCACCGTGGTCGACCTGGGCACCGAGACCGGCCCGGTGTTCCGGGCCGATGCCGGAACGCTCTGCCACGACGGCTTCCACCCGTCCGCCGACGGCTACCGGGTCTGGGCGCACGCGCTGCTCCCGGCGGTCGAGGCCGCCGCGGCGGTCGCGTTCCGACATCACCGCCGCCCGCCGGCGGGGTGACATTTCCCGCCCGCCGCGCGGCTTCCACGGCAAGTTACCCGCGGGTTAACGTTGGTTCATGCCGATTGAGTCGCCCCGCGACGCCGTCATCGTCGCCACCGCCCGGTCCCCCATCGGCCGCGCGTTCAAGGGTTCCCTGCGGGAGGTCCGCCCGGACGACCTCGCCGCCACCATCGTCCAGGCCGCCCTCGACAAGGTCCCGGGGCTCGATCCCACCACCATCGACGACCTCTACCTGGGGTGCGGCCTGCCCGGCGGCGAGCAGGGCTTCAACATGGCCCGGGTGGTGTCCACCCTGCTGGGCCTGGACGGCCTGCCCGGCGCCACGCTGACCCGCTACTGCGCCTCGTCGCTGCAGACCACCCGGATGGCGATGCACGCGATCCGGGCCGGCGAGGGCGACGTGTTCGTCTCCGCCGGTGTGGAGATGGTCTCCCGGTACGCCCGGGGCAACTCCGACACCCTGCCGCCGGAGGCGCAGGCGCTGGTCGGCGGCGGCTGGGAGAACCCGCGCTTCGCCGAGGCGCGCGAGCGGTCGCAGGCCCGCACCCAGGCCGGCGCCGAGGTGTGGACCGACCCGCGGGAGGCCGGCCAGCTGCCGGACATCTACCTCACCATGGGTCAGACCGCGGAGAACCTGGCCCAGGTGTACGACGTGACCCGCGAGGACATGGACGCGTTCGGCGTCCGTAGCCAGAACCTGGCGGAGAAGGCGATCGCGGACGGCTTCTGGGCCCGGGAGATCACCCCGGTCACCACGCCGGACGGCACCGTGGTCGGCACCGACGACGGCCCGCGTCCCGGGGTGACCCTGGAGGCCGTGTCCGGCCTGAAGCCGGTGTTCCGCCCGGACGGCCGGATCACCGCCGGCAACTGCTGCCCGCTGAACGACGGCGCCGCCGCCGTGGTGATCATGAGCGCGGAGCGGGCGTCCGAGCTGGGGCTCACCCCGCTGGCCCGGATCGTCTCCACCGGTGTCACCGCGCTCTCCCCGGAGATCATGGGCCTGGGCCCGGTCGAGGCGTCGAAGCAGGCGCTCCGGCGGGCCGGCATGACCATCGACGACGTCGACCTGGTCGAGATCAACGAGGCGTTCGCCGCCCAGGTGATCCCCTCGTACCGGCAGCTGGGCATCCCGGAGGAGAAGCTGAACGTGATGGGCGGCGCGATCGCCGTCGGCCACCCGTTCGGCATGACCGGCGCCCGGATCACCGGCACCCTGCTCAACGCGCTGGAGTGGCACGACAAGACCATCGGTCTGGAGACCATGTGCGTCGGCGGCGGCCAGGGCATGGCGATGGTGCTCGAACGACTGAGCTGAGTCCGGTTCGCCGGAGGGCGGGCCGGGTACGGGAGGCCGCATGGCGACCGTCGTGGAACGCGAGCGCAAGTACTCCGGCGACGAGGGTTTCCGGCTGCCCGACCTGACCGGGTGCGGTGGCGTCGTGACCATGTCCGACGCCACCGTCTCGGATCTGGACGCGGTCTACTGGGACACCGACGACCTGCGGCTGCTGCGCAGCGGGCACGCGCTGCGACGGCGTACCGGCGGGCACGACGCCGGCTGGCACCTCAAGGTGGGCGCGGTCGGCGGCGCACGCGTCGAACACCAGTTCCCGGCCGGGGAGTCCGACGCCGGGCCGCCCGCCGAGCTGGTCGCGCTGATCCGGGGCGCGTCCCGGGGCCGGCCGGTCGCCCCGGCCGCCCGGGTCGTGAACCACCGTCGGGAGCGGCGGCTGCGGGACGCGGACGGTCGGGTGCTGGCCGAGGTGGCCGAGGACGACGTCCGGTCCGAGGACCTGGTGGACGGCACCACGCAGACCTGGCACGAGATCGAGGTCGAGCTGGTCGACGGCGACGACGGGCTGCTCGACGCGGTGGCGGAACGGTTGCGCGCGGCCGGCGCCCGCGAGGTGCCGGTCAGCAAGTCCCACCGCGCCGTCGCCGCGCGGCTCGCCCGCTTCGACGACCGCGCGCCCGAGGGCGCGGCGGGGCCGGTCCTCGGGTACGCCCGGGCGCAGCGGGACGCGTTGGTCGGCAACCACGCGGCGGCGTACCAGGGCGACGAGGACGCGGTCCACGACATGCGGGTGGCGGTCCGCCGGCTGCGGGCCACGCTGCGCACGTTCCGCGGCCTCTGGGGCCGGCGGGAGAGCGAGGCGGTCCGCGCCGAGCTGCGCTGGCTCGGCGGTGAGCTGGGCCGGGTACGCGACGTGCAGGTGATGGCCGCCCGGCTCGACACGGCGGTGCACGAGCTGCCGGACGAGCTGGTGCTCGGCCCGGTCCCCGCGCGCATCGGCGAGCGGTTCGCCGCCGAGCTGGCCCGGTCGAGCACCGCGCTGCGGGCGGCCCTGGACTCCGACCGCTACCCCGAGCTGCTGGCCCGGCTGGACCGGCTGGTCGAGACCCCGGCCGGCGAGGTCGACCGCCGCTGGGTGGACCGTCGGATCCGCCGCGCCCTGCGCCGCGCCGACGACCGGCTGGACGCGGCGTCGGCCGTCGCCGGGCCGGCCGGGGACTTCGCGCTGCACGAGGCGCGCAAGAAGTACAAGGCGGCCCGGTACGCGGTCGAGGTCCGCGAGCCCGCCGTGGGCAAGCCGGCCGCCCGGCTGGTCAAGCGGCTCAAGGCGCTCCAGGACCTGCTCGGCACGCACCAGGACTCGGTGGTGACCCGGGAGGTGCTGCGGCGGCAGGCCTTCCAGGCGTACGCCGAGGGCGAGAACACGTTCACCTACGGCCTGCTGCACGCCCGGCAGGCTGAGGCCGCCGGGCACGACCGGCCGGCGGTGATCCGGGCGCGGGACCGGGCCCGACGGCGCAAGGTCCGCCGCTGGCTGCGGGGATGACCGGGGCCGGTGCAGAGCCGGCGCGGGAGGAGGCGCTCCCGCTTCTCGGTGCCTTTCGAGCTGATATCGGAAACGACTCGGTTCGACCGCGGTCCCGACGCCGCGCGGCCGCGCGCGACTCGTGCGCCCACTGACCGGCGACCGTCCGGCAAGCGCGCCGGGTCACCCGGAACGGCGATCAGAGTGTGGCGCGGGTGCGGGTCACCGCGGCGGCGGCGTCGGCCAGCACGGGCTCCGGTGGACCGGCCAGGGCCAGGTCGGCGGCGACCACCCGGAGTTGGTCGGGCAGGGCCAGGTCGCTGGGCAGTCGGGGCACGTCGCGGCGCGGCTCGCCGGCGGTGTCGGCGGCCAGGTTGGCGATCTCCTGGACCAGCTTGTGCACCAGGTCGGCCCGGGACACGTTGCCCCCCTCGGCCGGCGCCGACCAGCGCGGCTGCTGCCAGTGCCCGACCTGTCGGACCAGCAGGGTCACCGCCCGGTCCAGTTCCGCTGCGCTCATCGCCGCACAGTTTACGGTCAGCGGCGCACGTAGCTGAGCAGGCGGAGGATCTGCCAGTACAGGAAGATCAGGCCGACCAGCAGGCCGAACGCGCAGTACCAGGCGTAGCGGCGGGGCAGCCGGTTGCGGACGGACCGTTCGACCAGGTCGAAGTCGAGGACGAAGCCGAGCGCGCCCGCGATGATCGCCACCACGGAGAAGACGTACGGCAACCAGCCCACCCGGCCGGTGAGGCTGTAGACCGCCACCCCCTGCCGCCCGGTGAACAGGTACGCGAGCAGGTTGACCAGGCCGAGCGCCACGATCCCGACGAGCGTGCCGATGACCAGCCGGGCCAGCCGTGGGGTGGCCCGGATCAGCCGGGCCCGGTAGAGCAGGGCCATGCCGAGGAAGACGCCGAACGTGCCGACCACGGCCTGCGCCACGATGCCCGGGTAGACCAGCTCGAACGCCCGGCTCGCCACCCCGAGCAGCAGTCCCTGGAGCACCGCGTACCCGACGATGAGCGGCGGGTTGGTGATCTGCTTGAGCGAGATGACCAGCACCAGGGCGAGGCTGGCCAGGGCGCTGCCGGCCAGCGCCGCCGAGATCCACGCGGCCTGCGGCACCACGAACCAGGCCACCGCCGCGGTGACCCCGGTGAGCAGCAGCAGGCCCACCGTCCGGGCGACCACGTTGGCCACGGTCATCGCGTCGCCGGCCTCGACGCCGAGCACCTGCCGCTCGGTGCGACCGACGTCGTCCAGCCGGTCGAGCACCGGGTTGGCACTGCGCACCGTGGCCTCCTCCCGCCGACGTACCCGGATCCCACTCTGCCCCGGGTGGGCCGGTGAGGACGGGAAAACGGCGACGCCCGCCGCCGCGGGAGCGGCAGGCGGGCGTCGCGGGACGGGCGGGACGGTCAGTCGTCGCCCTGGAAGTAGCTGAGCAGCCGCAGGATCTCGATGTAGAGCCACACCAGGCCGACCACGATGCCGAACGCGGCGGTCCAGGCGTAGCGCTGCGGGAGGCCCATCCGGACCCCCTCCTCGATGTCGGCGAAGTTGAGCACGAAGCTCAGCGACGCCACCACGATGCAGACCAGGCTGAAACCGATGGCCAGCGGGCTGCCGTCGCGCAGGTGCGTGTTGACGCCGAACAGCGACAGCACCAGGTTGACCAGCATCACGCCGAACAGGCCGGCGATCACCGCCACCATGATCCGGGCGAACTTCGGGGTGGCCCGGATGATCCGCGCCTTGTAGATCATCGCCATCAGGAAGAAGACGCCGAAGGTGGCGACCACGGCCTGGAGCACGATGCCGTCGTAGAGCGTCTCGAAGGCCTTGCTGACCATGCCGACGAAGACGCCCTCGATGATCGAGTACGCCACCACGAGCGCCGGGTTGGCCATCCGGGAGAACGAGATGATCAGACCGAGCACCAGGCCGACCACGGCCGCGCCGATCCAGGCCACGCCGACCAGCGCGTCCGGCACGAGCACCCAGGCCGCGGCGGCCGAGGCCCCGAGGAGGGCGAGCATGAGGACCGTCTTGACGACGACGTCGTCGAGGGTCATCGGGGTCACGGCGGGCGGGGCCACCGGCTGGCCGTAGCCGCCCGGGTAGGGCTGCTGCGGCGGGTACTGCTGGGGGTATCCGGGCTGACCGTACGGCCCGGGCTGGGCGTACCCGGCCGCCCGCTCACGCTCGGCCGCCTGGCCGAGCCGGGCGAGCACCGGGTTCGAGGTCTTCACTTCTCAGGCCTCCCTCAGAGGTCGATCGCACGTAGACGTGCGTCTCCAGGGTAGACGGGCCGACAACACGGCACATCGCGCCAAGCTGTGGGAAAGCTGAGAGTTCGTGCCCGGGGCGGGGGTCGAACCCGCACGCCTTGCGGCAGCCGCTTTTAAGGCGGCCGTGTCTGCCGTTCCACCACCCGGGCGGGTGACACCGGCGCGCCGACACGCGCGGGTGCAGATCTCACCGTAGCGGCTGCGCCGCCGCCCGGCGTACCCCGGCGGGCCCGGCCGATATGGTCGACGCCGTGAGCAGCGCCGCCCGCACGGCCCCCGGGCCCGACCGTGACCAGGCGGTCCACCCCGCGCGGGCCGGCGGGAGCCGGGCGACCCGGCTACGGGCCGCCGTCCGGCGGCACCGGGCGGACCTGGTCGTCGGGTTCCTGTTCGTGGCGCTCGCCGGCTGGCTCACCCACGGCCTGTGGCCGTCGCCCGGCACCCGGATGCTCGCCCTCAACCCGGCCGACCAGACCCTGTACGAGTGGTTCCTGGCGCTCGACGCGCGCGCCCTGCACGGCGAGTTCAGCCTGGTCACCGACCGGTTGAACGCGCCGGACGGGGTGAACCTGATGGCCAACACCTCGGTCGTCGCGCTCGGTGTGCTGCTCGCCCCGGTCACTGTGGCGTTCGGCGCGCCGGTCACGTTCGCCCTGCTGGTCGCCGGGAACATGGCCGGCACCGCGTTCGCCTGGCACCTGCTGCTCACCCGCACGCTGCGGGCCGGCCCGCTCGCCGCCGCGCTCGGCGCGGCCGTCTGCGGCTTCGGCCCGGGCATGGTCTCGCAGAGCAACGGCCACCTGCACATGACCGCGCAGTGGCTGGTCCCGGTACTGGTCTGGCTGGTGGTCCGGCTGCTGCGCGCCGCCGATCCGGCCGGGCGCCCGGACGGGCCGGACCGGCGGCGGGCGGCCTCCTCCGCGGTCGGGCTGGCCGTCGTGGCCACCGTCCAGGTCTTCGTCGGCGAGGAGGTGCTCTTCCTCGCCGCGCTCACCCTGGCGGTCATGGCCGTGGCGTACGGGATGGCCGACCGGGACCTGCTCCGGCGGGCGCTGCCCACCTTCGCCGGCGGTCTGCTCTGCGCCGGCGGGCTGGCGCTGGTGGTGCTGGCGTACCCGCTCTGGGTGCAGTTCGCCGGGCCGCAGGGCGTCGCGGACGGAATGTTCCCCCCGGCCTACTTCTCCGCCGACCTCACCGGCTGGACCCGGCTCTCCGCGCTGACGGTGTTCGGCAGCCCGGAGGCGGTCCGGCTGACCACCGGTCCGGCCGAGTTCACCACGTTCCTGGGCTGGCCGCTGCTGCTGGTCACCATCGGCTGTGCGGTCTGGCTGGGCCGCCGCGCGCTGGTGGTCGCCGTGGTGGCCGCGGGGCTGGTGGCGGCCGCGCTCGCGCTCGGCCCGGAGGTCGTGGTCGGCGGGGAGCGGACCGGCGTGCCCGGCCCCTACGCGCTGCTGGCCGGCCTGCCGGTGGTGGACGGCGCGCTGCCGATGCGCTTCGCGCTGGTGGTGCTGCCGCTGGTCGGCACCCTGCTCACGCTCGCCGTGCACCGGGCCCGACACGACTCCGGTCCCGCCCGCCGACTGGTCCCGGTCGCGGTCGGCGCCGCCCTGCTCAGCATCTTCCCCACCCCCCTGCCCACCGTCGACCGGCCGGCGCTGCCCGAGTTCGTCACCGGCGGCCACTGGCGGCAGTGCGTCCGCCCCGGCGGGGTGCTGGTGCCGGTGCCCACGGCCACCCCGAAGGACCCGTGGCCGATGCGCTGGGCCACCGCCACCGACGTCGCCTTCGGCATGCCGGAGGGCTTCTTCATCGGCCCGTACGGCGAGGGCGGCACGGCCACCATGGGCACCTGGCAGCGGCCCACCTCGGCCCTGCTGGCCGACGTGGCCCGGCGCGGCGTGGCGCCGGCGGTCGGTGACCGGCACCGCCGGCAGGCCGCCCGGGACGTCGAGTCCTGGGGCGCGTCCTGCGTCGCGGTGACCGACGACGCGCCGCACGCGGAACTGCTGCGCCGCACCCTGGAACAGCTCTTCGGCCCCGGCACCCGGATCGCCGACGCGTGGACCTGGCGGTTCTGACCCCGGACACGGCGAAGGGCCCCTCCCGTACGGGAAGGGCCCTTTCCGTTGTCGATCAGACGCGTGCCGCGCCGACCGGCGGGGCGGACGCCTCGGCGAACTCCTCGCGCGGGTCGTGCAGCTGGCCCAGCGCGACCACCTCACGCTTGAGGAAGAACGCCAGCGACCAGTCGACCACCACGCGGACCTTGCGGTTGAACGAGGGGATCCGCGACATGTGGTACGTCCGGTGCATGAACCACGCCGGCCAACCGGTCATCTTCACGCCGTAGACCTGCGCCACGCCCTTGTGCAGGCCGAGGCTGGCCACGCTGCCGGCGTGCTTGTGCTTGTAGTCGACCGGCTCGCGCCCGCGGATCACGTTCGCGATGTTGTCGGCCATCCGGGCGGCCTGCCGCACCGCGTGCTGCGCGCTCGGCGAGCAGAAGTTGCCCGGCTCCTTGGTCAGGTCCGGCACCGCGGCGCAGTCGCCGGCGCTCCACGCGCCCTCGACCACCCGGTCGCCGTCCACCACCTGCAGCGTCGGCCGGCAGGTGATCCGGCGCCGCTCGTCGCGCGGGAAGTCGGTCGCGTCCAGCATCGGCGACGGCTTCACGCCGGCCGTCCAGACGATAGTGTCGGACGGGAAGCTGTCGCCGTCGGAGAGCTTCACGACGCCGTCGACGCACGACTCCAGCCGGGTGTCCAGCCGGATGTCCATGTTGCGCTTCAGCAGCTGCTGCACCGTGTAGGCGCCCATGTCCCGGTCGACCTCGGGCAGCACCCGGTTGGTGGCCTCGACCAGCACCCAGCGCATCTCCTCGGGCTTCAGCTCCGGGTAGTAGCGCAGCGCGTCGCGGGCCATGTCCTCCATCTCGGCGAGTGCCTCGATGCCGGCGTAACCACCGCCCACGAAGGTGAACGTCAGCGCACGGCTGCGGACCGCCGGGTCGGTCGTGGCGGCCGCCACGTCGAGCCGGTCCAGCACGTGGTTGCGCAGGAAGATGGCCTCACCGATGGTCTTGAACCCGATGCCGTTCTCGTGCAGGCCGGGGATCGGCAGGGTGCGGGACACCGAGCCGGGGGCGACCACCACGTGGTCGTACGGGATCTCCCGGGCCGGGCCGCTGATCGGCTGCACCACGGCGGTCATCCGGTCGTGGTCGATCCGGGTGACCGTGCCGGCCACCACGGTGCACTTGCGCAACTCCCGCCGCAACGGCACCACGGCGTGCCGCGGGGAGATGTTGCCCGCCGAAGCCTCCGGGAGGAACGGCTGGTACGTCATGTGCGGCTGGGGGTCGACGACGACGACCTCGGCCTCACGGGAGCTCAGCTTCTTGGACAGGCGCAGAGCGGCGTACAGGCCCACGTGCCCGGCACCCACGACAAGGATCCGCTTCGGATTCACGTCATCTATCTTTCCCCGGGGGGCTCCGGTAATCCCGCGCGAGACCCCCATCTGTGACGGAGCACAACCCGTGTGACCTGCGCAACGTCCCGGGGTGTCCCGTCATCTGCGACGCAGCAGCCACCCCAGCAGCGCGCTCAGCCCCACCGCGACCAGCAGCCCCACCACCGTCGCCACCTGCGAGCCCGCGGACCCGCCGACCCCGCCGAGCCAGGCCAGCACGATGCCGACCACGGCGCTGGCCAGCACCACGCCGCCGGCCCGGGCCAGCCACCGCAGCACCAGGTCCGGGTCGATCAACCCGTCGTAGGGCAGCAGCGCGGCGAGCGCGCAGAGGGTGTGCGCCAGGTAGAGCAGCGTGGCGACCGTCAGCAACCGCCACAGCGCCGGCGGCCGATCGAAGCCGAGCGTGGCCAGCAGCCAGCCGGCGACCGTCACCAGCGCGGTGAACGTCGGCCAGACCCGCCTCGGCCCGACCGCCGGCAGCACCGCGGCGATGGTCAGCGCCAGCAGCGACCGCGGGGTCAGGGCCTGCACCGGGTACGCGAGCAGGAAGCCGGCCAGCACGACGAGGAAGATGCCGCCGCGCACCAGCAGCGGCAGCGGGCTGACCCGGGCGGCGGCGTACCGCACCGCCCGGACCCGCTCGATCAGCGCGTCGGTCATGAGAAACCCGCCCTCGGTGCGGTGGCCAGCCGGGCCACGTCCCGCAGTACCTCGTCCAGGCTGCCGGCGCCGGCCCACCGCACCACCGGCACCCCGTGCTCGCGGAGCTGGCCGATCATCGTGTCCCGGTCCAGCCGCCACAGCCGGTACGCCACCTCGGCCCACCCACGCTCCTTGGGCACCGGCAGTTCGGTCGGCAGCGTGTCCACCGCCACCACGAACCGCCCGCCCCGGGCCAGCCGGGCGAGCATCTGGGCCGACCGCTCGTCGAGCAGCGGTGTGAGCACCACCACCAGCGCGTCCGAGGAGAGCACCTGCGGGCCGAAGATCTGGTCGTACGGCTCGTGCGGGGAGGACTCGGCGTGCACGTCGAGCAGCCACTCCAGCGCGGTCAGGTACTGCCGCCGACCGGTCGCCGGGCGCAGCCGCCGGGCCGTCGGGCCGTACTCCAGCAGCGCCACCCGGTCGCCCCGGTGCAGGTAGTGCTCGGCGATCGCGGCGGCGGCCCGGACCGTGGTGTCGAGCACCGAGGCCGCGCCGCCCACCCCGCCGGAACGGCCCGCCTCGGCCAGCACGTCCAGCAGCACCACCACTTCGGCGTCCCGGTCGGAGAGGGTGGCCGCGACGTGCAGCTGACGGGCGCGCAGGGACACCCGCCAGTCGACCCGGCGCAGCCGGTCACCGGGCGCGAAGACCCGTACGCCGGCCAACTCGCCGCCCTCCCCCGGGCGCCGCGACCGGTGCCCGCCGACCAGCCCGGCGGCCCGGGGCATCGCCTCGACCGCGTCGAACGGCTCGGTCCGCGGGTAGACCCGGGCCCGGATCGGGTCGGTGATCACCGCCCGGGACACCAGCAGCCCGTCGGCGGCGGCGACCCGGGCCCCGGCCGGACCGATCGGGTGCCGACCCCAGCGCAGCGCGGTGCCGGTCAGCTCCAGGTCGACCGCGGTGCCCCGGGGCACCGAGGTGACGAACGGGCGGTCCGCGCCGCCGGCCCCGCGCACGTCCAGCCCGGAGCCGCCGAAGCCGACCTGCTCCACCCGCAGCCACCGGGACATCCGGGTGCGCACCACAGCGATGTCGTAGCCGACCGAGTCCGGATTGCTCACCGCCACGGTGGCGGCCATCGGCCCGCCCTCGACCAGGTGGGTGTCCCCGACGCCCAGCTCCAGCTCCGGCTGCGCGGCCGGGCGGCGGCGCAGCGCGTACGCGGTGCCCAGCGCGAACGGCGTGGCCAGCACCACCAGGTCGATCCGGCCGAGCAGCACACCGGTGACGAGCAGGACGCCGGTGAGCAGCACGGCCCGGCCGAGCGCCCAGGTGGGCGCCCAACCGCTCGCCGGCTCGGCCCGGGCGTCCATCAGCGCCCGGCGGCGTAGCTGGGCAGCGCGCCGCTGGCCGGGGCCGGCGTCGACTCCAGTACCTCACCGACCACGAAGGACGGGTCGACCCGGCGCAGCCACATCTCCGGCCGCAGCGTGATCCGGTGCGCCAGCGCGGGCGCCGCCACCGCCTTGACGTCCTCCGGCACCACGTAGTCCCGGTTCGCCAGCACCGCCCGCACCCGGGACAGCAGCAGCAGCGCCAGCGAGCCGCGCGGGGACGCGCCGACCAGCACCGACGGGTGGTCCCGGGTGGCCGAGGTGAGCGCCACGATGTAGCGGCCGACCGAGTCCTCGACGACCACGTCCTCCAGCGCGGCCTGCATGGCGCGCAGCGTGCCGGCGTCCACCACCGGGGTGATCTCGGCCTCCTCGCGGCGGCGGGCGACCCGCCGGCGCAGCACCTCCCACTCCTCGTCGTGGTTCGGGTAGCCGAACGAGACCCGCAGCAGGAACCGGTCGAGCTGCGCCTCGGGCAGCGGGTAGGTGCCCTCGTACTCGATCGGGTTGGCGGTGGCCAGCACGTGGAACGGCTCGTCCAGCCGGTAGGTCACGCCCTCCACCGACACCTGCTTCTCCTGCATCGCCTCCAGCAGCGCCGACTGGGTCTTCGGCGGCGTCCGGTTGATCTCGTCGGCGAGCAGCAGGTTGGTGAAGACGGGCCCGGCGCGGAAGGAGAAGTCGCCGGTGCGCTGGTCGTAGAGGAAGGAGCCGGTGACGTCGGCGGGCAGCAGGTCCGGAGTGAACTGGAGCCGGCGGAAGTCCAACCCGAGCGCCTGTGCGAAGGACCGCGCGGTGAGCGTCTTGCCCAGGCCGGGCAGGTCCTCCAGCAGCACGTGACCGCCGGCGAGGATGCCGGCCAGGACCAGTTCCAGCGCCTCACGCTTGCCCACCACGACGGTGCCGACCGCGTCCAGGACGGCCCGGGCGAGCCGGCCCACCTCGGCGGGGGGCATGCTCCGGTCGACGTCGTTCATCAGATCTTCTCCAGTTCGGCGACGATCGCCGCGAGGTCGCGCGGCGACGGTGGGCGGCGGGCGGGGGTGCCGAGGAACGTCCAGAGCTGCTCGCCCAGCAGCGCGCGGGCCCGCGCCGGGTCGGACTCGCGGGTCACCCCGTGCCGCTGGCGCAGCCGCTCGTCGGCCAGCTCGCCCAGGCGGGGCAGCACCCGCTCGGTGAACCGCTCGCGGTTGCCGCCGCACCAGTCCAACGGACGCTCCCACCCGTTGATCGCGGTACGCAACGCGTCCCGCGAGGACCAGTTCCAGGTGCCCGGTTCCTCCCCGACGGGGGTCCGGACGCCGGCGCGGGGCGGGGGCGGGGGTGAGAGCGCGGCGGTGACCCGGCGTACGGCGAGCACGGCGAGCACCCCCGCGACGATGATCCAGATCGGCACCCGCAGGCCGACGGCGCTCAACGCGACCATGACCACCGCCACGACGGCGGCGGTCACTGCGGCGGTCCGCAGCAGCCAGCGCGCCCGGCCGCCCGAGGGTCGCTCGGCCTCCCCGGCGGGTTCGTCGCCGAACGCGAGCAGGTCGTCGATGCTGGTGCTCATGCCGGGACCTCCCCGGCCACCACGCTGGTCAGCTCGCCGCGCAGGCGGCGCAACGCGGCCCGGGCCTGGTCCCGGGTGCGCTCGTCGACCGGGTGGGTGGCATAGCGGGCCTCCCGGTAGACGTGCGCGAAACCGTCCAGCACGTCGGCGCTGGCGATGGCCGGGATGCCCGCCGCCGGGTCACCGCGCAGCAGCCGACCGACCAGGTCGGTGGGGGTGTCCCCGGTGTGCCGCGGCACGCCGGCCTCCTCGGCCGCTTCCTCCAGGCGGACCCAGCAGGCGATCACCGCGGTGCGCGGGTCGGTCGACCGGTCGTCCAGTTCGACCAGTCCGGCGTCCAGGGCCGCCATCACCTCGCGGGCGGTGCCCGCGGCGGTGCGCCGGGCCCGTTGCGCGGGCACCGCGCGGGTGGTCCGCCGCAGCGCGCCGCCGACGACCGTCCAGAGCACGTATCCGACGACGGCCAGCACGACCGCGGCGAGCAGCGCCATGGCGACGGTGACCAGCCAGTCCGGTATCCCGCCGGAGGTCTGCTCGCCGGCCTGCCGGGGCTCGACCGGGAACGAGGGCGTCTCCGAGGGGTACTCCGGCACGTACGGGATGGTGTCGGCGGCGGGCGGGATCCGGCTGGCGCCGATGGCCGAGTGCCCGGCGGCGAGCGCGGCGACCGCGAGCAGCGCCGTCACCGCCGCGACCGGCCACCACCGGCGCAGTACGCCGAAGTCCATCCCACCGCCTCAGGTGTTCCTCAGTCCACCCCGGCCAGGTGCTTCGCCCGGGTGAACACGTCGTCGAGCATCGCCGGCGTGAGCCGGCCGGTGAACGTGTTCTGCTGGCTGACGTGATAGCAGCCGAGCAACGTCGGCACCGACTCGCCGGACCAGTGTGCCCCATGGCCGAACGCCGGGCGCGGTGTGGGCGGGCGCTGCCCGTACACGTGCCGCAGCACCGGCCACCACGCGGCCCAGGCGAACGCGCCCAGCGCGACCACCACGCGCACGGTGGGGCGTACCAGTTCGACCTCCCGGTGCAGCCACGGCGCGCACGTGTCCCGCTCGGCCGGGGTGGGCTTGTTGTCCGGTGGGGCGCACCGCACGGCGGCGAAGATGCGGGTGTCGCGGAGCGCGAGGCCGTCGTCGGCGGACACACTGGTCGGTTGGTTGGCCAGCCCGGCCCGGTGCAGCGCGGCGAAGAGCACGTCCCCCGACCGGTCCCCGGTGAAGATCCGCCCGGTGCGGTTGCCGCCGTGCGCGGCCGGCGCCAGGCCGAGGATCGCGATGCGCGCGTCCGGTGGGCCGAAGCCGGGCACCGGCCGTCCCCAGTAGTCCTGGTCGCGGAACGCGGCCCGCTTGACCCGGGCCACCTCCTCCCGCCACGTCACCAGGCGGGGGCAGGCGAAGCAGTCGCTGACCGCGCCGTCGAGGTCGGTCAGGTCGGTCGCCCGCGCGGCGCGGGCGACCACCTCGCCGGGGGTACGCGACTCAGCCAAGCTTCGCCCGGAACAGTTCCAGGGTGCGGGCCCAGGCGGTGGCGGCGGCCCGCTGGTCGAAGTGCTCCGGCCGGTCCTCGTTGAAGAACGCGTGCGCGGTGCCCGGGTAGTCGAACGTCTGGCAGGTCCCCCCGGCGGCCTCGATGGACCGGCGTACGCTCTGCACCCCGTCGGCGGCGGAGAGGCCGTCGGCCTCGGAGCAGTGGATGAGGGAGGCCTTCCCCGCGTAGCCGGCCCAGTCGGTGGCCATGCCCTCCCAGGGCAGGCGGGGGTAGAAGCCGGCGGTGGCGACGATGCGCTCGGAGAAGGTGCCGGACCACAGGGCCAGGCTGGCGCCCGCGCAGAAGCCGGCGCAGCCCACCTTGCCGGCGACCTCGGGCCGGCTCGCCAGGTATTCGGCGGCGGCCGCGATGTCGCTCGCCGCCTCGTCCATCTGGGTGCTGTTCAGCATCTGCCGCGGCTCGGTCGGCTTGCTGGCCGGGCCGCCGTGCCGGAAGTCGGGCGCGAGGGCGACGAAACCGGCGTCGGCGAAGCGGTCGACCACGGCCCGCACGTGGGGCACCAGGCCCCACCAGTCCTGGATGACGATGACCGCCGGGCTCGCCACACCGCCGGAGGGTATCGCGAGATACCCCTCGCTCGTCCCCCCGTTGCCGGTGAAGCTCACCATCTCGCCCATGGGCCCGTCCTCCTAGCGGTCAGTCATCGTTGGCTGGTCGCACAGTTGGGTGTTACGTGCCGGTAGCGTGCCACGCGGTCACCGGCCCGGGGAAGACGGAAGAACAGTGGCATTCACCTCCTGTCGACCCGCCGGGCGGGAGCAACTTCCGCGGCGGCGTGCGTGCGTCGAGACGCCTGTCGAGCTGATGTCGTCAGCGACTCAGCTCGACAGGCGTGGATCGTGGGTGCCGGGACCGGACCGACCGGCGCGGCCGGACTCAGCGCGTCGGCGTCGGCGCGGGCGTGGCGCTCTCGGTCGGCGCGGGCGGGGCGGGTGACGGCGCTTCCGGCGGCCCGAACGGTGCCAGTTCCGGGCAGTACGGGTAGGCGTTGCGCGGCGCCGGCACGGCGCCGGACGAGTCCAGGCAGTTCGGCCAGCCGAGCCGGATCGGCACGCCGTTCTGGTCGAAGAGCTGCGCGTCGCGGATCAGGCGTCCCTGCTGGTCGTAGACGAAGACGTCCTCGATCCGGTCGTACCGGCGATCCACCGCCACCTGCTCGTAGTCGGCGGGGCTGCCGCCGCCGGCGCGCTGGTCCACCTCGGCGAGCACGGCGACCGAGAACAACAGCAGCGCGGCGGTGCCCAGGTGGTGCAGCCGTCGCGGCCACCCGGTGAGGCCGGCGGAACGGTGGCCCCACCACACCGACGCGACGACCGCGCCGATGAGCACCAGCAACCCGGCGGAGGTGTTGGTGCCGAGCCGCGGCACCAGGCCGACCTGCCCGTCCGTCATCGCGGCCACGAGCAGGGCGGCCAGCCAGCCGCGTACCAACCACCAGGCCGGGCGTAGCGGGCGCAGGAAGTCGCTCACCGTCTCGTGACCGAGCACCGGGCCGAGCTGGCGGTCGAGCAGGCGCAGCTGGGTGACCGCGTTGTCGCGCGCGGCGGACAGCCGGCGCAGGCGGACCGGCCGCCCGCCCGGCTCCGCGCCCGCCGCGGTCCGCAGCTCCGCCGCGTACGCCTCCGGCGGGCCCAGCCGGTCGACCAGGGCGCCCTCGCCCTCGGCGGCGACCTCGGCCAGGTGCTCCGCAAGGTCCTCGGTCAACTCGTCCCGCCGAGCCGGCGGCAGGTCGGCGAGCGCGGCCCGCACCCGGTCGACGTAGTCCGTGATCTCCTGCCCAGTGACGGTCATGCCGCCATCCCCCGATCGTCGAGCAGTGCGTCCATGGTGGTGGCGAACGAGCGCCAGGTCTTGCCGGAGCGGGTGAGCTGGTCCCGCCCCGAGGCGTTCAACGAGTAGTACTTGCGGTGCGGTCCGGACTCGCTCGGCACCACGTACGTGGTCAGCAGGCCGGCCGCGAAGAGCCGACGCAGCGTGCCGTAGACCGAGGCGTCGCCGACCTCGGTCAGGCCCGCCTCGCGCAGCCGGCGCAGGATGTCGTAGCCGTACCCGTCCTCGTCCTTGAGCACGGCGAGCACCGCGAGGTCGAGGACACCCTTGAGGAGCTGCGTCGTATCCACGCTCCGCACACTAGTGCGCATTACGGAATACCGTCAACAGGACACCCCGCCGGCAACGGTCGATGCGGCGGGGTGGGAGTTAGGCGAGGCTCCAGGCGATGCCGTCGAGGATGTCGTGCTCGGAGGCGACGACGGAGGGCATCCCGGCCCGCTCCATGATCACGCGGAGCACCAGCGCGCCGGCGCCGATCACGTCGGCCCGGCCGGGATGCATCACCGGCTCGGCCAGCCGCTGTTCCCGGGTCGCGCCGAGCAGGTAGGCGGTCACCGAGGCCACCCGCTCGTAGGGGACGCGGGCGTGGTGGATCCGGCCCGGGTCGTACTCCCGGAGCCCTTCGGCCAGGGCCACCACTGTGGTGACCGAGCCGGCGAGCCCGACCAGCGTGGCGGCCTCCCGGCCGGGCACGGCGGCCAGCGCCCGGTCCACCGCCGCGGCGACGTCCGCCTCGGCGGCGGCGATCTGCGCCGGGGTCGGCGGGTCGCCGTGCAGGTGCCGTTCGGTCATCCGGACGCAGCCGATGTCCACCGAGATCGCGCCGCGCACACCCTCGGTGCGGGTGCCGACGACGAACTCGGTCGAGCCGCCGCCGATGTCGACCACCAGGTACGGCGGTTCGGCGTCGGCGGGCAGGCCACGGACCGCGCCGGTGAACGACAGCCGGGCCTCCTCGTCGCCGGTCACCACCTCCGGCGGCACGCCGAGGGTGCGCTCCACCATGTCGCGGAAGTCGCCGGCGTTGGAGGCGTCGCGTGAGGCCGAGGTGGCGCACATCCGCACCCGGTCGGCGCCGAGCTTGTCGATCTCGGCCGCGTAGTCGGCCAGCGCCACCCGGGTCCGCTCGATCGCCTCCGGCGCGAGCCGGCCGGTGCGGTCGACCCCCTGCCCCAGCCGGACGATCTCCATCCGCCGGCTCACGTCCACCAGCGGCGCCGACTCCCCCGCGGACGGATCCGGCAGGTCCGCGACCAGCAGTCGGATCGAGTTGGTCCCACAGTCGATGGCAGCCACACGCGCGCTCACGGCTGCCACCCTACGGCAGCCCGGCCGGGGTCAGAGGCGGAGGAGCATGCGGCTGTTGCCCAGGGTGTTGGGCTTGACCCGTTCCAGGTCGAGGAACTCCGCCACACCCTCGTCGTACGAGCGGAGCAACTGCTCGTAGACCGGCTGCGGGACCGGGGCGCCGTCGATCTCGCGGAACCCGAAGCTGCCGAAGAACCGGGTCTCGAACGTGAGCACGAAGATCCGCGCGACGCCGATCTCCCGCGCCGCGTCGATCAGCTCGCCGACGATCCGGTGACCGATCCGGTGACCCCGGCAGGACGGGTCGACCGCCACCGTGCGGATCTCCGCCAGGTCCTCCCACATCACGTGCAGCGCGCCGCACCCGACCACCGTGCCGTCCCCGGTGACCGCCACCCGGAACTCCTGCACGTCCTCGTAGAGCGTCACGGTGGCCTTGCTGAGCAGGCGCCGGTCGTCGGTGTACGTGTCGACCAGCCGGCGGATGCCGCGTACGTCACCGGTGCGGGCGCGGCGGACCACGACCTCGTCGACGGTGCTCACCTCACTCCGCCGCGGGCACGTCCACGCAGGGGCCGGCGGCCCACCACTTCTCCACCAGAGCCAGCGTCTCGTCGCCGAACGGGTTCACCCCCGGGCCGGCGCCGAGCGCGTGGCCCAGGTGCACGTGCAGGCACTTCACCCGTCCCGGCATGCCGCCGGCCGAGATGCCGGCGATCTCCGGCACCTCACCGATCGCCTCCCGGCGGGCCAGGTAGTCCTCGTGCGCGGCCCGGTACCGCGCGGCCAGCTCCGGGTCCTCGGCCAACCGGTCGGCCATCTCCTTCATCAGCCCGGCCGACTCCAGCCGGCTGCACGCCGCCGTGGCCCGCGGGCAGGTCAGGTAGAACAGCGTCGGGAAGGGCGTGCCGTCGGCCAGCCGGGGCGTCGTCTCCACCACGTCGGGCAGGCCGCACGGGCATCGGTGGGCCACCGCCCGGGTGCCGCGAGGCGGGCGGCCGAGCTGCGTGGCCACCGCGGCCAGGTCGGCCTCGGTGGCCGGCTGACGTTCCGGCAGGGGTACGGAGTCCGCCGCCGGCTCCAGCGGTGGTTCGACGCTCACAACAGGACCTCTCGTGTGGTGCTCACTTGTCGCGGCGGTCGGCGTTGGCCGCCTGCACGCTCGACCACAGGGTGTCGTACCAGGGGTCGGGCGGCCTCGGCGCCCCCGCCTTCGCGCCCTTGCCGGCGTCCTTGGCGGCGCCGTCCGGGTCGGAGAGCACCACCAGCAGCGTCTCGCCGGGCTTACCCATGAAGAAGCGCTCCCGGGCCTGCGTCTTGACGTACTCCGGGTCCTTCCACTTGGCCGCCTCGGCGGTGAGCCGCTCGATCTCGGCCCGCTGCGCGGCCTGCGCGGCTTCCATCCGCTCGATGTCGGCCTGCTGGTCCAGGTAGACCCGGACCGGATAGGTGTATGCCAGGGCGAGCGCGATCAGCACCGCGAACAGCACGGTGGCGCGCCCGGTGAAGCGCCGGGGTTGGGGTGCGGTGAGCCGCTTGACCGCGCCACCGGCCGCGGTACGCCGAGCCGCGGCCGGGCGGCTCGCGGAGCGTACGCCGTCGGTGGCGCGGGACGTGCCGGGTGACCGGCCGGCGGCCCGCTGCTCGGCGCGGACGCCGCCGTCACGGGCCGTGGACCGGACCCGGGCACCGCCCGCCCGGCCGGCCTGACCCGGCCGACGGGCGGGGCGTTGGCCGCCCGGTGTGCGGCGCTGCTGCATCGTCACACCCCTCCCCCGGAGCGTCGGCCTCAGGCCGAACGGTAACGCGGGAACGCGCCGGCGCCGGCGTACCGCGCCGCGTCGGCCAACTCCTCCTCGATCCGGAGCAGCTGGTTGTACTTGGCCACCCGGTCGGAGCGGGCCGGCGCGCCGGTCTTGATCTGCCCGCAGCCGGTGGCGACCGCCAGGTCGGCGATGGTGGTGTCCTCGGTCTCGCCGGAACGGTGGCTCATCATGCACCTGAAGCCGGCCCGGTGGGCCAGGTCCACGGCGTCGAGCGTCTCGGTGAGCGAGCCGATCTGGTTGACCTTGACCAGCACCGCGTTGGCGGCCTGCTCGGCGATGCCCCGGGCGATGCGCTGCGGGTTGGTCACGAACAGGTCGTCGCCGACGATCTGGATCCGGTCGCCCAGCGCGGCGGTCAGGGTGGCCCAGCCGCTCCAGTCGTCCTCGGCCAGCGGGTCCTCGATGGACACGATCGGGTAGTCGCCGGCCAGCTTGGTGTAGTAGTTGCTCATCTCCTCGGCGCTCTTGGCGCTGCCCTCGAACGTGTAGCTGCCGTTGTCGAAGAACTCGGTGGCGGCCACGTCGAGCGCGAAGACGATGTCGGTGCCGAGCCGGTAGCCGGCCTTCTCGACCGCCTCGGCGATCAGGTCCAGCGCGGCGGCGTTGGTGGGCAGGTTCGGGGCGAAGCCGCCCTCGTCGCCGAGCCCGGTCGACAGGTCCTTCTTCTTCAGCACCGTCTTCAGCGCGTGGTAGACCTCGGCGCCGGAGCGCAGCGCGTCCCGGAAGGTCGGCGCGCCGATCGGCGCGATCATGAACTCCTGGATGTCGACGTTCGAGTCGGCGTGCGCGCCACCGTTGAGGATGTTCATCATCGGCACCGGGAGCAGGTGCGCGTTCGGGCCGCCCAGGTAGCGGAAGAGGCTCAGCTCGGCGCTGCCGGCGGCGGCCTTCGCCACGGCCAGGGAGACGCCGAGGATGGCGTTGGCGCCCAGCTCGCCCTTGTTGTCCGAGCCGTCGATGTCGATCATCTTCTGGTCGATCAGCCGCTGCTCACTGGCCTCGTAGCCGATGAGCTGGTCGACGATCCGGTCCTCGATGTTGGCGACGGCCTTCTCGACGCCCTTGCCCAGGTAGCGGTCGGAGTCACCGTCGCGCAGCTCGACCGCCTCGAAGGCGCCGGTGGAGGCGCCGGACGGCACCGCGGCGCGGGCGATCGTGCCGTCGTCGAGCCCGACCTCGACCTCGACCGTCGGGTTGCCCCGCGAGTCCAGGATCTCCCGGGCGACGATTCCCTCGATGGTTGCCACTGAGTCGCTCCTCGTTTGTGTGGTTCCGGTCCGGTATGGGCCGCGACGGTGCGGCTGAGGCAGGTGTTGAACGCAGCGTATCGGTCCCCGCCCTCCCGTACGCCGCTCGGGGCGGACCCCACGGCGCGAGCTGAGACGGACATTCCCGGATTACCGGGCGTCAACCGGCAACGGGTTTGCGAGAGGTTGCGTCGATCGACAAGGCTGGGCATCATGCCTGCCGCCTCGACGACTCTCCGTGTGCTCGCCGCCTCGGTCATCGTGTCGCTCTCGGTCACCGGATGCCAGGCCCTGGACGACGCGGGGGTCGCCCTCGGGCGGGCCGATCTGGTCAACGACCTCGCCGCGCGGATGGACCGGGCGCTGGAGCAGACCTGGGCCGCGGAATACCAGCTCGACGGCGGGCGGACCGCCTCGATCGCCCAGACCGAGGAGCCGCTCCGCTCCACCTACACCTGGCCCGGCGGCAAGATCACGGTGACCCAGGAGGCGGTGACCCGGTGCGCGAGCACCGCCGCCCGCACCTCCTGCACCGTGTCCCCGCCGTTGCTCACCGCCGGCAAGCCGTCGGTGATCGTCTACGACGAGGCCCGCAAGCAGGGCCTGGTCACCCCGCCGGCGGTGATCCGGCTGCTCACCGATGCCGCGCTGCGGCCCGAGGCGGTCATCACGCAGAGCGACACCACGCTGGCCGGACACCACGCCACCTGCGTCGACGTCACGAACGCCGGGGAACGCTTCACCGCCTGCGTGACCAACGAGGGGGTGCTGGGCAGCTTCACCGGCCGGCTCGACGGCAAGCCGGCCGAGGTGACGCTGAGCCGCTACACCGAGACGGTCGAGGCCGCCGCGTTCGCGGTGCCGGCCGGCGCCGGCGTGGTCGACCGCCGCACCACCACGTCGTGAACCACGGCGGCGCCGGAACCCCCGCACCCCACGCCGCCGGCGCAGCGGGCCGGACGGGCGCGGAGGGCTTCCGTCCCGCCGCCGACCACGGCCGGCCGCCGGACCCGGACGACCTGGCCCTCGCCGTGGCCGGGCGGAAGCTGCTGACCGGCGCCGACGGTCGACTGCCACGGATCGGCGAACTGCCCGCCCGGACCGGCTGGGTGGCGGTCGGCACGCTGGACGGGGTGCCGGCCTGGGCGACCGAGGTCAGCGACCCGGAGTCCCTGCCCGGCCGGTGGCGCAGCTGGCGCGGCCTCGCGGCCGAACTACCCGCCGCCGCGGCGGACCTGGCGGGGCGCGCGCTCGCCGTGGTCACCTGGCGGCGTACGCACCGGTGGTGCGGGGCCTGCCGGGCCGAGCTGGCCGACGTGCCGGGCGAGACCGCGCGGCGCTGCCCGACGTGCGGGCTGACCGTGTACGTGCCGCTGTCCGTCGCGGTGCTGACCGCGATCACCCGCCCGGGCGAGCTTCTGCTGGTCCGGCACGCCCACGGGCCGACGGAGCTGTGGGCGCTCGTCGCCGGCTTCGTCGAGGCGGGCGAGTCGCTGGAGGCGGCGGTGCACCGCGAGGTCGCCGAGGAGGTCGGCCTGACGCTGGACCGCCCCGCGTACGTGGACAGCCAGCCGTGGGCGCTGTCCGGGCCGGGCACGCTGCTCGCCGGTTTCACCGCCGCCGTGACCGATCCGGCCGCGGAGCCGGTGGTCGACCGGGCGGAGCTGACCGAGGCCCGCTGGTTCCCGGTGGACTCGTTACCGGCCGAGCTGCCGCCGGCGTACTCCCTGTCCCGCTGGCTGATCGACGCGGTGGTCGCGCGCGGTTGACCCGTCAGAGCCCCAGCAGCGTGCGCAGGTGGCGCGGGGGCGGGCAGTCGTGCGCCAGCATCGCGTCGTGCCACTCCCGGACCGGCACGTCGGCGGGTCGCGCGGCGGCGATGTCGGCCATCTCGCTGTAGCCGACGAAGTAGGTGGAGAGCTGGGTGGAGGTGAGCAACGCCCGCCGCCACTTGCCGGCCGCCTCGCCCTCCTCCTGGAAGCCGCGCCCGGTCATCAGCGCCATCGCCTCCGACTCGGGCAGGTCGTCGCAGTGCACGAGCTGGTCCAGCAGCGCGTTGATGGTCATCCGGAGCTGCATCTTGAGCTGTTGCAGGCGCACCGGCAGCCCACCGAAGCCGAGGCCCGCCATCAGCTCCTCGGTGTAGACCGCCCAGCCCTCGATGAACACACCCGACTCGGTGAGCGCGCGCACCCGGGTCGGGCCGGCGTGGCGCCGCGCGTGGGCGAGCTGGAGGAAGTGACCCGGCATCGCCTCGTGCACGGTCAGGTTGCGGATCATGTGGTCGTTGTACTCCCGGTAGAACGACTCGACCCGCTGCGCCGGCCAGTCCGCCGGGGTGGGCGCGATGCAGTAGAACGTCGGCACGTCGGCCGTCTCCAGAGGGCCGGGCGAGTCGCAGTAGGCCACCGCCACCCCCCGGGCGAACTCCGGCATCTCCTGGATCACGCACGGGTCGTCGACCAGGCTCACCAGGTCGTGCCGACGGACGAAGTCACTCGCCTCGTCGAGCGTGACGGAGGCGAGGTCGACGATGGTGGCGTCGTCCGGGTGCTCGGCGGCGAGCAGGTCCAGCGCCCGGCGTACCGTCTCGTCGTCGGCCGGACCGCCGACCAGCTCGACGGCCGCCGCCCGGATCTCCTCGGTGACCCGGTCGAGGTTGGCCCAGGCGCGGCGCTGGACCTCGGCGGCGCCCAGCTCGGTGTCGAGCGTGTGCCAGAGCCGCGCCTCCCAGCGTCGCCGGCCCAACCGGGGGTCACGCCCGGGACCGGCGTCGGCGGCCAGCCCCGCGCGCAGCCAGGCCACGAACTCGTCGAGCGAGGCGATCGCCGCCGTGGCGGCCGGCCCGACCCGGTCCCGCAACGCGGGCGCCTGGGCGAGCAGCGCGGGCACCTCGTCGCGGACCAGGGCCGCGGTGCCGGTGAACTGCCCGACCGCCGTCTCGGCGTGGATCCGCGGCATGTCGCGCAGCGTCGCGCGCGCGGTGGCCAGGGCGTCCGGTACGGCGGCGAGGCGCCCCGCCAGGTGGATCAGGCGCTCCTCGACCGGGGCGTAGGGGCGGGCCAGCAACGCGTGCAGCAGCGGGCCGGGATTGTGGCGCAGCGGGTCCCACTCGTGACCGCGGATCTCGGTCGCCTCGAACAGCCCGCGGTCGACCAGGCTGCTGAGCAGCGCGTGGTCGACGCTCTCCTCGACGTCGAGCGTGTCCGGGTCGATCTCGGAGAGCGCGTCGGCCGCGTCCTTCAGCATCGCCTGGTCGGCGGCGAGCGCGTCGGCGGAGAGGTCGGGCAGCCGGTCGTCGTAGCGGTGGTCCCCGGCGGCGGTGGCCAGCCCGGGCCGGCTCTCCAGCAACGCCTCGACGATCCGCTCCGCCAGCGGCACGAACGCTTCCATACCGAAACCCTACCGACCGCGCCGCCGGGCCCCGCCCTCCCACTGCCCCCGCCGCCGCGTTGATCAAGGAGTTCGCGTCTCCGTCGGCGCCCCTCCCGACACCAACTCCTTGGTCACCGAATCGGGTCCCCCGCCCCGGCCGAGCGCGATGTGGACCGCGAGTCTCGCTTCCCGGCGGGGCTTGGTCGATGGGGCCGGGCTGGGCGGACAGCCTCGGCGATCTTGCACTGTGCGCCCCGGCGAATGGGTGTCTGCGACGTCGGGAGGGCCGCAAGTGCAAGATCGCCGGGGTGGGGGTCAGGCGGGAGGGTTGGTGGTGGTGCGTTCGGCGGCGCGGACGGCGTCGGCGTACGCCAGGGTGGCGCGCCGGAGCGCCGCCTCCGGGTCGATGCCGGCCTGCCGGGCGGCCGCGACCGTGGACAGCAGGCTCGCGCCGAGGCGCGCCTCCGCGTCCACCTGGGACTCGGCCAGCGGCGGCGGCACGGCCAGCCCGACCCGACCGGCCCGGTCCAGGATCTTCGCGGCCAGGGCCAGCGCGGGCTGGCTCAACGCGATGCCGTCCAGCACCGAGTCGCGGGTCTTCTCGGCCCGCTTGATCCGCTCCCAGTTCGCCTCGATCTCCTCGATCGAGCCGGCCCGCTCGCCGGAGAACACGTGCGGGTTGCGCCGCACCATCTTGTCGACCAGGCCACCGGCCACGTCGTCGACGGTCCAGCTCTCGCCCTCCGGCAGGTTCTCCGCCAGCCGGGCGTGCAGCAGCACCTGGAGCAGCACGTCGCCCAGCTCCTCACGCAGCGCGTCGGTGTCGTCGGCGCTGATCGCGTCGTACGCCTCGTAGCACTCCTCGAGCAGGAACCCGGCCAGGCTGCGGTGGGTCTGCGCCCGCTTCCACGGGTCGCCGCCGGGCGAGGCCAGCCGGTCCATCACCTCGACCGCGTCGAGCAGCCGGGCGCCGGGCGGGTCCCACGAGCCGTACATCAGCTCCAACTCGGCCAGGCCCGGCTCGCGGGCCAGCCGCAACCCCAGCTCGCGGGCGAGCGACTCGTCACCGGTCGGGCCGGCCAGCCACACCGCGCCACCGTGCGCCGACACCGCGTCCAGCAGCGCCTGCGTCGCGCCCTCGGTCAGCACGCTCACCTCGGCGCCGGCCATCCGGACCACCCGGGTCAGCTCGCTCTCCGCGCCGGCGAAGACCGGCGCGGAGCGTACGGCGTCCCAGGCGGCCGAGGTCAGCAGGCCGGCGGGCAGCCGGGGCGAGGTGACCAGCAGGACGATGCGTGCCGTCATGCTCAGGGCGCCACCGACGCGTTCGGCTCGACCGACTCCGGCCCGGTCGACTCCGGTTCCGGGGTGGAGACGTCGGTCACCTGGTCCGCGCCGTCCACGTACGGCAGGTCGTACTGACGGAACCCGCCCTGCGTCTGGAGCAGCGCCGGGATCTCCAGCGTCGGGAAGCGCGGGTTGACGGTCACGTCGAGCTTGCGCACCTCGTCCCGCAGCGCCACGCTCACCGCGCCGACCTGCCGGGTGAAGGCGGCCTCGGCGAACTGCTTGCGCTGCTCCTCGGCCGACCACCCGGCCGGGGCCACCCCGGCCTTGACCAGCGCGTCGTACAGGTCGGTCCGCGACCCGTCGCTCAGCTCCGCCGGCGGCAGGCCGCGCTCCAGGGCCAGGTAGAGGTCGTACCACTCGGCGGCGAGCGTCGCGTACTCGGTGTTGGGCACGCCCAGTTCCTTGCCGAGCTGCTCGGCGGTGAGCTGGTCCTGCACCGGGATCTTCTTCTCCTCGGCGACCCGCTTGCCCAGGTCGATGCCGACCAGCAGGTTGAGGACGTCCTGGCGGTCCACGTTCAGCTTGAGCTGCTCCGGCGACGGGGTCGCGCCCTGCTGTGCCGCGGCGTCGCGCACCGAGGCCGCGTACGCGGTCTGGGCCTCGTCGTGGATCGTGTCCACCCGGTCGACGGAGTAGGTCCGGTCACCGACGTAGGCGGCGACGTCCGGGGCGGACCGGCCACAGGCGGTGAGGGAGAGCGCGGCGAGGGCCGCGACGCTGGTGGCGGCGAGGAGACGGCGAGCACGCATGACGGTCACTCTCTCACGCCCCGTACCCGCCTGTGACGCCGCCCACCTCACCGCGCCCCCGCCCCGGCCGGCTGCGCCGCCGCCGGCTCGCTGTGTCACCGTCCGCTCGCCACTGCGGGGCTGGCAGAACCGGCCAGCTCCTCGGGCTCGCTGTGTCACCGTCCGCTCGCCACTGCGGGGCTGGCAGAACCGGCCAGCTCCTCGGGCTCGCCCAGGACATCCGAGAGGAGCTGACCGCACCACTCCAGCAGCGCCTGGTCGCGCAGCGGCTCGCCGCCGATCCGGCGGGTGCTCGGCCGAGGCACGCTGACCTGGTCGAGCGCCTGCTTGTAGACCGAGTCCGGGTGGTAGCGCTTGAGCCGCATCTGCTTCGAGTCGGGCAGCGGCAGCGGGCCGAACCGGATGTGCTTGCCCTGCATCGAGACGTCGGTGAGGCCGTAGCGGCGGGCCAGCAGCCGGAACCGCGCCACCGCCACCAGGTTCTGCACCGGCGCGGGCGGCTCGCCGTAGCGGTCGGTCATCTCGGCGACCACCTCGCGCAGCCGCTCGGAGTCGCGGGCCTCGGCGAGCTTGCGGTACATCTCCAACCGCAGCCGCTCCACCCCGACGTAGTCGTGCGGCAGGTGCGCGTCGATCGGCAGGTCGACCTTGACCTCGGTCTCCTCCTCCTGGTGCTCACCCTTGAACGCGGAGACCGCCTCGCCGACCATCCGGACGTACAGGTCGAAGCCGACGCCCTCGATGTGGCCGGACTGCTCGCCGCCGAGCAGGTTGCCGGCGCCCCGGATCTCCAGGTCCTTCATCGCCACGTACATGCCGGCGCCCAGCTCGGTGTGCTGCGCGATGGTGGCCAGCCGCTCGTGCGCGTTCTCCGTCAGCGGCTTGTCCGCCGGGTAGAGGAAGTAGGCGTAGGCCCGCTCCCGGCCCCGGCCGACCCGGCCCCGGATCTGGTGCAGCTGGGCCAGGCCGAGCAGGTCGGCGCGCTCGACGATCAGCGTGTTGGCGTTGGGGATGTCGATGCCGGACTCGACGATCGTGGTGCAGACGAGGACGTCGAACTCCTTCTCCCAGAAGCCGACCATCACCTTCTCCAGCGCCTCCTCGCCCATCTGGCCGTGCGCCACCGCCACCCGGGCCTCGGGCACCAGCTCGCGGATCCGGCGGGCCGCCCGGTCGATCGACTCGACCCGGTTGTGCAGGTAGAAGACCTGACCGTCGCGCAGCAGCTCACGGTGGATGGAGGCGGCCACCTGCCGGTCGTCGTACGCCCCGACGAACGTCAGCACCGGGTGCCGCTCCTCCGGCGGGGTGGCGATGGTGGACATCTCCCGGATGCCGGTGATCGCCATCTCCAGCGTCCGGGGGATCGGGGTGGCCGACATGGCGAGCACGTCGACCGAGGCGCGCAGCGTCTTCAGGTGCTCCTTGTGCTCGACGCCGAAGCGCTGCTCCTCGTCGATGATGACCAGCCCGAGCTGCTTGAACCGGGTGGCCGCCTGGAGCAGCCGGTGGGTACCGATGACGATGTCGACGCTGCCGTCGGCGACCATCTCCAGCGTCCGCTCGGACTCCTTCGGGGTCTGGAACCGGGAGAGCTGCCGGATGTTGACCGGGAACTGGCTCATCCGCTCGGCGAACGTGTTGTAGTGCTGCTGCACCAGCAGGGTGGTGGGCACCAGCACCGCCACCTGCTTGCCGTCCTGCACCGCCTTGAACGCCGCCCGCACCGCGATCTCGGTCTTGCCGTAGCCCACGTCGCCGCAGATCAGCCGGTCCATCGGGACGGTCTGCTCCATGTCCCGCTTGACCTCCTCGATGGCGGCCATCTGGTCCGGCGTCTCCTGCCAGGGGAAGGCGTCCTCCAGCTCCCGCTGCCAGGGGGTGTCCGGACCGAAGTTGTGCCCCTTGGACGCCTTGCGCGCGGCGTAGAGCTGGATCAGCTGGGCGGCGATCTCGCGGACCGCCTTGCGCGCCCGGGCCTTGGACTTCTGCCAGTCCGAGCCACCCATCTTGTGCAGCGTGGGCTGCTCGCCGCCGACGTAGCGGGAGAGCTGGTCGAGCTGGTCGGTGGGGACGAAGAGGCGGTCGCCGGGCTGGCCACGCTTGCTCGCCGCGTACTCGATGACCAGGTATTCGCGGCTGGCGCCGTTGACCGTGCGCTGCACCAGCTCGACGTAGCGGCCGATGCCGTGCTGCTCGTGCACCACGAAGTCGCCGGCCTTCAGCTCCAGCGGGTCGATGGTGTTGCGTCGCCGGCTGGGCATCTTGCGCATGTCGCGGGTGGAGGTGCCCCGGCCGCCGGTGACGTCGTCGCCGGTCAGCAGCACGAACTTCGACGCCTCGTCGACGAACCCGGCGGTCAGGCAGCCGCAGGAGACGAGCACCTCGCCCGGGGCGGGCGCGGCGGGCACCTCCTCGGTGAGCCGGGCGCCGAGGCCGGCGTCGCGGAGCACCTCGACGGCCCGCTGGGCGGGGCCGTGGCCCTCGAAGACCAGCGCGATCGAGCAGCCCTCACCGGCCCAGCGCTTCAGGTCGTCGACCACCCGGGCGGTCTCGCCGTGGTAGAGCGGGGCGGGCTGGGCGGCCAGGGTCACCGCGATGGCGTCGTCCGGGGTGACGTCGACCTCCGTCGGCGCGTCCTCCCAGGGCTGCCGGGCCGGCGCCGCGTCGGCCTCGACCAGACCGAACGGTGCGAGCGTCCACCAGGGCTGGCCCAGGGCGCGGGCCGCCGTGCGTACCTCGGCCAGGGTCTTGAAGGCGGCGGCGCCGAGGTCGACCGGGGCCTGGCCGCCGACGGCGGCTGCGGCCCAGCTGGCCTGGAGGAACTCCTCCGAGGTACGGACCAGGTCGTGCGCCCGGGTGCGGATCCGCTCCGGGTCGCAGAGCAGCAGGTGGGTGCCGGCCGGCATGCAGTCGACCAGCAGCTCCAGCGCGTCGGCGCCGATCAGGGCCGGGGCCAGCGACTCCATCCCCTCGACCGGGATGCCCTCGGCCAGCTTGTCCAGGATCTCGGCCAGCTCGGGATGCTCGGCGGCGAGCGCGGCGGCCCGCTTCCGGACCGACGGGGTGAGCAGCAGCTCCCGGCACGGCGGCGCCCAGAGCTGCGCGACACCCTCGATGGTGCGCTGGTCGGCGACGGCGAAGGTGCGGATCTCCTCCACCTCGTCGCCCCAGAACTCGACCCGGGACGGGTGTTCGTCGGTGGGCGGGAAGACGTCCAGGATGCCGCCGCGCACGGCGAACTCGCCGCGCTTGGTGACCAGGTCGACCCGGGCGTACGCCATGTCGGTGAGCCGGCGGGCGACCTCCTCCAGGTCGGCCTCGTCCCCGGCGGCGAGCTGCACCGGTTCGAGGTCGCCGAGGCCCTTGAGCTGCGGCTGGAGCAGCGACCGCACCGGCGCCACGACCACCCGCAGCGGCCCGGTGCGCCCGTGCGCGTCGGCCGAGTCGGGGTGGGCCAGCCGGCGCAGCACCGCGAGCCGCCGCCCGACCGTGTCGGAGCGGGGCGAGAGCCGCTCGTGCGGCAGCGTCTCCCAGGACGGGAAGACCGCCACCTGCTCCGGCGGCAGCAGGCTGCCCAGCGCGGAGGCCAGGTCGTCGGCCTCGCGGGTGGTGGCGGTGACCGCGAGCACCGGCCGGCCCGCGCCGCCGGCCGGCTCGTCGGCGGCGACGGCGGCCACCGCGAACGGGCGCAGCGCGGCGGGGGCGGTGAGGTCGAGGCCGTCGACCCGGGCGGCACCGGAGCGCGCCAGGTCACGCGCCCGGGCCAGCCCGGGGTCGGCCAGGGCGGCGGAGAAGAGTCCGGTGAGCATCAGTGATCACTTCCAGCGGCTCGACACGACGAGGACCCCGCGTCCAGCCGGACGGGGGGTGCACCTGTCGAGACTATCCCGCGCCGGGGACAATCTCCGGTGGCACCGCGTAGGCCGGGAGGGGACGGGCAATGCCGGAACAGGTCGGTAGTGATCCCCGGACCCGAACCACGCCGGGCCGCTGGCGGGTCCTCGGGGTCGCCCCCGGCATGCTGCTCTACCAGGTGCGGTGCGTGGTCGAGGACCCCGGCTGGCACGGGCCGGCGCGGGACCTGGGGCACCGGGTCTTCCTCGGCCGCTCGGGGGTCTCCCTGCGCCGGCTCAACGGCCAGCTCAGCGTGGTGGACGCCACCTCGGTCCTGCTCACCCGCCCCGGCGACGAGATGTACGCCGCGCACCCGCTGGGTGACGGCGACGTCTACACCTGTCTGGAGCTGTCCCCGGAGCTGCTCGGCGAGCGGCCGGACACCGACCGGTGGCTGGGTCGGCGCGGCTGGGACGGCAGCGTCGACGAGCGGCTCGACCTGGAGCACCGGATGCTGGTGGCCCGCGCGACGGCCGGGCTGGACCGGTTCGAGTTCACCGAGCGGGTGCACCGCTTCCTGGGCCGGCTGCTGGCGGCCAGCCCGGTCGGCGCGGGCGAGCCGGGAGCCGAGATCGAACGGGCGGTCCGGCGCCGACCGGCCACGCTCGCCGCGCACCGCCGGCTGGCCGACCGGGCGCGCGAGGTGCTGGCCGCGTCCGACTCCCGGCTCGGACTGACCGACGTCGCCGCCCAGGTGGGCTGCTCACCGCACCACCTGAGCCGAGTGTTCCAGCGGGTCACCGGGCAGAGCCTCACCGCATACCGGAACCGGCTGCGGGTGCGCTCCCTGCTCGACGTGCTGGCCGACGGCGACGGCCCGCCGCTGGGCGAGGTCGCCGCCACGTACGGCTTCGCGGACCAGGCGCACCTGACCCGGGTGGTCCGGGAACAGGTGGGGCACCCGCCGGCCCGGCTGCGCCGGCTCTTCGCCGCCGGCGAGGCCGACCTGGACGCCGCCTGAACGTTCGCTCGACGATCCGAGCAAGATTCTTCAAGAACCGCCCGGTCGGGTCCGGCGAGGATGGATCCCGTCAGCCCGGCCCGGGTCGCCATGGGGAGATGGCGACCCGGCCAGGGGTACGCGGGCCTGTTCGGGGAGGCCCGACACCCGAAGCCGGTCCTGCGCCGCCGGTTCACGGCGTGCCGCGGAGGTGCCGCACTCCCCCCTGCGGCACCTCCCCCATGATCTTGACCGGGGCGCGTCGACATGGTGCGGTGGAGGCATGACGGGGGAATACCGGGCGGTCTTCGACGCCGAGGTCCGCTTCGCCAACGGCGGTGGGCTGCGTACCGAGGGTTTCCGGCTGGACGTGCCGGGCCCGGGGATCACCGACGACGAGTTGGCGGCGCTGCTCGTGCGGCACCTCGGGCTGCTCATGGTCGGCGAGGTGCGGATCAGCAACCGGACCGTGGTGGAGGAGCCGCACAAGGGCGGGCGCGGCGTCCCCGCCGCGGCCCCCGGCGGGCGGCGCCTGGTCGAGCTGAGCCACGAGATCACCGACGGCCTGGTCACGCTGCCCGGCTGGCCGGCGCCGCGGATCACCGACTGGCTGACCCGGGAGGCGTCCCGGGAGCGGTACGCGCCGGGCGTCGAGTTCCACGTCGCGCGGATCGACATGATCGCCAACACCGGCACCTACGTCGACACGCCGGCGCACCGCTGGGCCGACGGGCCCGATCTGACCGGGATCCCGCTGGACCGGCTGGCCGACCTGCCCGGCCTGGTGGTGCGCGTCCCCGCCGGCACCCGGGCGGTGGACCGGCTGCTCCTCGCCCCCTACGAGGTCACCGGGCGGGCGGTGCTGCTGGACACCGGCTGGGACGCGCACTTCGGCACCGACGCGTACGCCGGCCCGGAGGCGCCCTACCTGACCGCGGACGGCGCCGACTGGCTGGTCGAGGCCGGTGCGGCGCTGGTCGGCATCGACTCGATCAACATCGACGACATGACCCCGGCGGCGGCCGGCGAACGACCGGCGCACAGCGCCCTGCTGGCCGCCGGCATCCCGATCGTGGAGCACCTGACCGGCCTGGGCGCGCTGCCGCCGACCGGTTTCCGGTTCACCGCCGCACCGCCGCGGGTGGCCGGCATGGGCACCTTCCCGGTCCGCGCCTTCGCCGTCCTCGACGGCTGACCCGGCCGGAGCGGGGACGGCGTCAGTAGTGGACCGCGATGCGGCGTTCGACCGCGTCCACCCGGATCTCCCCGCCGTACGGGACGATCAGTTGCGGGTCGGTGTGACCCAGGTCGACGTCGAAGACCACCACCGGGTCGTCGGCGTACGGCCCGAGCGCCCGCAGGATCGCCGCCCGCTGCTCCTCGGCCCAGGCCAGCCGTTCCGGGACCGACAGTCGGCGGTCGAAGTTCCACGCCTTGGGGCGGCCGACCACGATCGCCGGGCAACCGGCGAGCAGCCCGCGCTCGCCCAGGTTCCGCATCATCCGGAAGACCTCCTCGGCCGGCGGCATCTCCTCCGAGGTCTCCACGAGCAGCACCGAGCCGGCCAGCTCGGCGGCGGACGGGACCCGGTCGGCGGCGGCCAACCAGTGCACGATCTCCAGGTTGCCGCCCCAGGTCCGGCCCGTCACGACCCGATCCGGCCCGTGCCAGCGCCAGCCCTCGCCCGGGAGCATCGGCGGCTCCTCGGTCAACGTCTGCGGGTCGCCCCAGTCGAGCGTCTCGTCGCCCCACTCGGCGGCCGGGGCCAGGTCGTACCAGCCGGAGGTGAACAGCGCGGCGCGCAGCGAGTCGAGCGTCAGCGGGTGCGGGCTGCCCGGCCGGCCGAGGTGCACCAGCACCGAGCCGCCGTGGTAGGCGACGATCCCCAGCCTGTGCAGGTGGTTGAGCACGTTGGTGTTGTCGGAGTAGCCGAAGTAGGGCTTCGGGTTGGCCCGGATCACCTCGTCGTCGAGGAACGGGGTGACCGTGATCAGGTCGTCCCCGCCGATGGTGGCGAGCACCGCGGTGACCGTCGGGTCCGCGAACGCGGCGGTCAGGTCCCGGGCCCGGTCCCGGGGGTCGGCGCCCATCCGCCGGGTGGTCGGATATTCCACCGGCTCCAGCCCCAGCTCGTCGCGGAGCCGGCGCAGGCCCAGCTCGTACACGTGCGGGAAGAGGCCCGGCAGGCCGGCGGAGGGTGAGACGACGGCGACCCGGTCGCCCGGCTTCGGCTTGGTGGGACAGCGCGGCGGCGTCATGATCCGAACGCTATCGGCCGGCACCAGCGATTTCCGCCCGGCGAAACGCCACGAGCCGGGCATATGCCGGCAATAGGCTAGGCCCGTGGACGACGAGGCGGAGCTGCGTACCCGGGACTGGCTGCCCCGCACGGCGGCGCTGGTCCTCGGCACCCTGGCGCTGGCCAGCGCGTTCATCGCCGCCTACGTCGGCGCGTTGCACAAGCCGGACCCGAAGGACGTGCCGGTCGCCGTGGTGACGACCGACCAGCAGGCGCAGGCCGTGATGTCGGCCGTCCGCGCCCGCACCGACGTCGTCAAACCCGTCGGGTACGACAGCCGGGAACGTGCCGACGACGGCCTCGACGACCGCTCGGTGTACGCCGTGCTCGGCTCCGCCCCGGGCGGCGGCCTGACCCTGGCCACGGCCAGCGCCGGCGCGCCCGCCGCCACCGAACTCGTCACCGAGGTGTTCACCGAGGCGGCCCGGCAGGCCGGCGTGCCGCTGGCGGTCACCGACGAGGTGCCGGTCTCCGGCGGCGACCCGCGCGGCCTGGTCCCGTTCTACCTGGCGGTCGGCGTGGTCCTCGGCGGCTACCTGGCCTCCACGGCGCTGGGCATCTCGCTCGGCACCAGCCCGGGCAGCCTGCGCCGGGCCGGGTTGCGGATCGCCACGCTCGCCGTCCACTCCGTCCTGCTCGGCATCATCGGGGCGGTGCTGGTCGGGCCGGTGCTGGACGTCTTCCCGCACGACGTGGGAACCATCGCGGTGGTGGGTGCACTGGCCGCGTTCGCGGCCGGGATGGTCGCGGCGGCCGTGCAGGCGTGGCTCGGGCTGCTCGGCACCGGCATCGTGATCCTGCTGCTGGTGGTGCTCGGCAACCCCGGCTCCGGGGGCATCTACGCGCCCGAGTTCCTGCCGCCGTTCCTGCGCGGGATGCATCGCTGGAACGTCCCCGGGCTCGCCACCGACCTGCTCAAGTCGGCCATCTACTTCGACTGGCGCGGCGGCGGCTGGGCGCTGACCGGGCTGCTGGTCTGGGTGGTCGCCGGCCTGGCCGGTCTGCTCACCGCCACGATGTTCCGGGCCCGCCGCCGGGCCGCGCGGACCGGTGCGGGACGCCACGCCGTCGCCGGCCGCTGACCTGCCGGCCCGTCCCAGAGTGCAGATCATCACGCCGTCCCCCTCCTGCCGTCGGGGCGCACGCGGATACCATCCAGGGGAGTCGGACAGCGCTGTCCTTCGTCCTCGCGTAAGGAGCGCAACCGTGACCGACCAGCACGACCACGACGGCCCCGACGCCGCTCTCCGGGCCGACATCCGCCGCCTCGGCACCCTGCTCGGGCAGACCCTGGCCCGCCAGGAGGGCCGGCCGTTGCTCGACCTGGTCGAGGAGATCCGCGCCCAGGTCCGCTCCGACGCGCCGGCCGCCGCCCAGCGCCTCGCCGGGCTCGACGTCACCACCGGCACGAAGCTGGCCCGCGCCTTCTCCACCTACTTCCACCTGGCCAACATCACCGAGCAGGTGCACCGCGCCCGCGACCTGCGTCGCCGGCGCGCCACCCACGGCGGCTGGCTGGACCAGGCCGCCAAGATGATCGCCGAGCGCGGCGTGCCGGCCGAGGAGATCGCCGCGGCGGCCCGCCGGCTGGCCGTACGCCCGGTCTTCACCGCCCACCCCACCGAGGCGGCCCGCCGGTCCATCCTGTCCAAGCTGCGCGCGGTCGCCGACGAGCTGGACACCGAGACCGCCAACGCGATCCTCTACGGCGCCAGCGACGAGGGCCCGGCCAACCGCCGCCTCGCCGAGCTGCTCGACCTGATGTGGCAGACCGACGAGCTGCGGCTCGACCGGCCGGACCCGACCGACGAGGCCCGCAACGCCATCTACTACCTGCGGGACCTGCACGCCGAGGCCGCACCGCAGGTCCTCGACGACCTCGCCGACACGCTGCGTACGCTCGGCGTGGAGACCTCGCCGACCGCCCGTCCGCTGACCTTCGGCACCTGGATCGGTGGTGACCGCGACGGCAACCCGTTCGTCACCCCGACGGTCACCCGCGAGGTGCTGCGGATCCAGCACGAGCACGGCATCGAGGCCACCGAGAAGGCGATGGACGAGCTGATCAGCGAGGTCAGCGTCTCCCGCCGGCTGCGCGCGGTCTCGCTCGACCTCTCCGCCAGCCTGGCCAAGGACCTGGACGCGCTGCCCGAGGTCGCGCCCCGGTTCCGCCGGGTCAACGCCGAGGAGCCCTACCGGCTCAAGGCGCGCTGCGTGAAGGCCAAGCTGGCGAACACGCGGGAGCGGCTGCGTGCCGGCACCCCGCACGTGCCGGGCCGCGACTACCAGGGCTCGACCGAGCTGATCGCCGACCTGGAGCTGCTGCGCGCGTCGCTGGCCCGCAACTCGGGGCAGCTCACCGCCGTGGGCCGGCTCGCCTCGACCATCCGGACCGTCTCCGCGTTCGGGCTCCACCTGGCGACCATGGACATCCGGGAGCACGCGGAGAAGCACCACGAGGTGCTGGCCCAGCTCTACGAGGCGGTCGGCGAGGTCTCCGACTACCCGTCGCTGACCCGGCTGGAACGCACCAAGCTGCTCGCCGACGAGCTGACCGGCCGCCGGCCGCTCTCCACCCAGGACAGCCCGCTCACCGAGGCGGCGCGCAAGACGTTCGACGTGTTCTCCGCGATCCGCGAGGCGCAGGACCGGTTCGGCCCCGAGGTCATCGAGTCGTACATCATCTCGATGACCCTCGGTGTGGACGACGTGCTCGCCGCGGTGGTGCTGGCCCGGGAGGCCGGCCTGGTCGACGTGCACAGCGGGCGGGCCCGGATCGGCATCGTGCCGCTGCTGGAGACCCCGGCCGAGCTGAACGCCGGCGGCGAGCTGCTCGACGAGCTGCTGTCGCTGCCCGCCTACCGGGCGCTGGTCGCGGCGCGCGGTGACGTCCAGGAGGTGATGCTGGGCTACTCCGACTCCAACAAGGAGGCCGGGATCACCACCAGCCAGTGGTCCATCCACCGGGCCCAGCGGGCGCTGCGGGACGTGGCCGCCCGGCACGGCGTGCACCTGCGGCTGTTCCACGGCCGGGGCGGCACGGTCGGCCGGGGCGGCGGCCCCACCCACGACGCGATCCTGGCCCAGCCCTACGGCACGCTCGACGGCGCGATCAAGGTGACCGAGCAGGGCGAGGTCATCTCCGACAAGTACACGCTGCCGGCGCTGGCCCGGGAGAACCTGGAGCTGACCGTGGCCGCCGTGCTCCAGGCCACGCTGCTGCACACCGCGCCCCGGCAACCGGCCGAGATGCTGGAGCGCTGGGACGCGGCGATGGACGTCGTCTCCGAGTCGGCGTTCCGGTCGTACCGGTCGCTGGTCGAGGACCCGGACCTGCCGGCGTACTTCTGGGCGTCGACCCCGACCGAGCTGCTCGGCGCGCTGAACATCGGCTCCCGGCCGGCGAAGCGCCCGAACACCGGCGCCGGCCTCTCCGGCCTGCGGGCCATTCCGTGGGTGTTCGGCTGGACCCAGACCCGGCAGATCGTGCCGGGCTGGTTCGGCGTGGGATCCGGGCTGGCCGCCGCACGGGAGGCGGGCCTGGCCGACGTGCTCGCCGAGATGAACCGGAACTGGCACTTCTTCCGCACGTTCCTGTCGAACGTCGAGATGATGCTGACCAAGACCGACCTGAGCATCGCCCGCCGCTACGTCGAGACGCTGGTCCCGAAGAAGCTGCACCCGATCTTCTCGACGATCGAGCAGGAGTACGAGCTGACCAAGCGGGAGGTGCTGGCGGTCACCGCCTCGCCGGCCCTGCTGGAGAACTCGCCCGTCCTGCAGCGCACGCTCGCCGTGCGGGACACCTACCTGGAGCCGCTGCACCACCTCCAGGTGGCGCTGCTGCGGCAGTACCGCGAGTCCGGCGCCGCCGGCCGGGCGGTGGCGACCGCGCCGGGCGGCCGCCGGGCCCCGAACGACGGCACGGCGCTGGAGCGGGCGCTGCTGACCACTGTCAACGGCATCGCCGCCGGCATGCGCAACACCGGCTGAGACGCAAGGAAGGGCCCCCTTTTAACGCCTCGTGCATAAGAGGGGGCCCTTCTTAACGCCTGCGCCCGGCGCGCTGCGAGCGGCGCCCGACGCGGTGGCGCCGGCTAGAAGTCGCCGCCGCCGAAATCACCACCGAAGTCCCCGCCGCCGAAGCCGCCGAAGTCTCCGCCGCCGCCGAAGTCGCCACCGGCGTAGTCACCACCGCCGCCCATGTCGCCGCCGCCCATGTCGCCGCCCTGGTCGCCGAAGTCCTGGCCGTCGCCGAAGCCCTCCTGGTAACCGGCGTCGTACCCGGGATCGGCGAATGCGGGTGAGAACAGCGCGTCCGCGATCAGGAGACCGCCGACCACACCGACGCCCGCGCCGAGCGCGGTCTTCCACCACGGCGTGGAGTACCAGCCGGCCGGCACCGGCCGCCCCTGGAACCGGCCACCCGGGTAGTAGTAGGGCGTCGCGTTCCCCGGCTGCGGGCCGGCCCGGAACGTCTGCCCCTGCACGTCGACCTGGCGCTCCTTGGTGAGCGAGCCGGCACCCTGGGCGGCGGCCAGCGGCGGCAGCTCCGGGCCCGGGTCGATGCCCATCGCCGTCCGCGCCGCCCGGATGTACGCCAGCCCCTCCAGCGCGGTCTCCCGGGCCAGCGCGAACTGGTGCGGGGTGCGCGCCTGCTCCAGCTGCGAGCCGGCCGCGTTGTACCGCTCACCGGCGTCGGCGAGCGCCTGCCGGACCGCCGGGGCGTCGCCGTGCAGGTTCATCAGCTGACCGCCGAGCCGCTCGTACCAGCGCTGCGCCTCGGCGCGGGCGTCCGCCATCTCGTCGGCCCGCCGGGACCTGCTCCCCCACCGCCAGAACACCAGCGCACCTCCGAGCATCACGATCAGGAACACCCACAGGGCAACTTCCATGACCTCGAACGTACCCAGCGCGCGCACGTCGTACCCGTTTGGCAAGCTTTCTGCCATGAGCTTCTCGACGCTGGCCGTGGTGGTGCTCTGCCTCGCCGCGGGCGGCGCGGTGGGCTGGCTGGCGGCCCGCGGGCGGGCCGCGGCCGACGTCGCCCGTCTGGAGGCGACGCTGGCCGCCGCCCAGGCCGGCGAGGGGCGGCTGGAGCAGTCCATGCGGGCGCTCAGCTACGAGGCGACCGCGCAGTCCCAGGAGGCGGTGGCGCGCGCGGTGGCGCCGCTGCACGACACACTCCGCCGCTACGAGCAACGCGTCGCCGAGCTGGAGCGCGACCGGGTCGACGCCTACGCCGAGCTGCGCGAGCAGGTGCGCTCGATGAGCGCGGTCTCCGGCGAGCTGCGCACCGAGACCAAGCAGCTGGTCGCCGCGCTGCGCGCGCCGCAGGTGCGTGGCCGGTGGGGCGAGCACCAGCTCCGGCGGATCGTCGAGGCGGCCGGCCTGCTGGAGCACTGCGACTTCAGCGAGCAGGTCACCGCCGCCACCGACCAGCAGGGGGTCCGCCCCGACCTGGTGGTGCGCCTGCACGGCGGGCGCACCGTGGTGGTCGACGCGAAGGCGCCGTTCGACGCCTACCTGACCGCGATGGAGGCGCGCGACGAGCGCGGGCGCGACACCCACCTCGACGCGCACGCCCGGCACCTGCGGGCGCACGTCGACGGTCTCGCCGCAAAGTCCTACTGGTCGGCCTTCGACCAGACCCCCGAGTTCGTGGTGCTGTTCGTGCCGGCCGACCCGTTCCTCGACGTGGCGTTGCAACGCGACCCGACGCTGCTGGAGCACGCGTTCGCCCGCAACGTGGTGCTGGCCACGCCGGCCACGCTGGTGGCGCTGCTGCGCACGGTGGCCTACTCCTGGCGGCAGGAGGCGCTGGCGCGCAACGCGGCGACCGTCCACTCGCTGGCCCGCGAGCTCTACGGGCGGCTGTCCACCCTGGGCGACCACGTCGGCAAGCTGGGCAGCTCGCTGAGCGGCGCGGTGACGGCCTACAACCGCGCGGTCGGCTCCCTGGAGGCCCGGGTGCTGGTCAGCGCCCGCAAGCTCGCCGAGCTGGGCGTCTCCGACGACGAGCTGCCCACGCCGGCGCAGGTCGAGCTGGCCCCCCGCCAGCCGCAGGCGCCCGAGTTGCTGGGCCGGCCGTCCACATCGGCCGAACGGTCAGCAGACATCGACGTTTAACACGGCGCACGTGACGACGACGGCCGATCCGTGTCACGGAGTGGTCACAAACCGATCCCGGGTAGTGACACATCTCGTCACGGCCCGAAGGATCTGCGTCACACGTGCCCTGTCGTCTGAAGGGCCCTGTTCTCTGGAGGAAGAGAACGTGAGTCAACCCCGCAATCGGAGCCGGCGCCCCTCCGCCGCGCTCTTCGCCTCGGTCCTCGCGGCCGGCGCCATGACCGTCGGGGGTGGCGCCGCGACCGCGAGCGCGGCCCCCGCCAACGCCCCGCAGCCCTCGCAGCCGACCGCGGCGAAGGCCCTGGGCGCCCACGACGCCAAGCTGCTCGACGCGGCCGAGGCGAAGAACGCGCCGACCGTCACGATGATCATCGCGGCCCGGAAGGGCTCGGCCAAGAAGGTCGTCGACGGGCTCAAGGGTCTCGGCGCCACCGTCAGCCAGCGGTACGACCAGGTCGGCTACGTGCTGGCCAAGGTGCCGACGGCGAAGGCGCTCAAGGCCGCCACGCTGCCCGGCGTCGCCGCCGTCGACCTCGACGAGACCATCAAGCTCCCCGACCCGGCACCGGAGGCCGCCCCGAACGGCGCCAAGGCCGCCGAGCAGGGTGAGACCCTGGCCGGCCCCGGCGGGGACACCGGCGCGGTCAACCCGTACATGCCGACCAACGAGACCGGCGCGGAGGCCTTCAAGGCCGCGCACCCGACGTGGGACGGCCGCGGCGTCACCATCGGCATCATGGACTCCGGTGTGGACCTCGACCAGCCGGCGCTGCAGAAGACCACCACCGGCGAGCGCAAGATCGTCGACTGGGTCACCGCGACCGACCCGCTCGAGGACGCCACCTGGCGCGCGATGATCACCGAGGTGAGCGGCCCCAGCTTCACCACGGGCACCGGCGCCTCGGCCCTGACCTGGACCGCGCCGGCCGGCACCTACCGGTTCAACACCTTCCGCGAGTCCATCACCGCGGGCAGCGACCCGGCCGGTGACGTCAACCGCGACGGCGACACCACCGACTCCTGGGGCATCCTCTACAACCCGGCCAACGGCGACATCCGGGTGGACGTCAACCAGAACCGCGACTTCACCGACGACGAGGTGATGCGGCCGTACAAGGAGAAGTTCCAGGTCGGCCACTTCGGCACGGACAACCCGGCCACCGCCGTCCGGGAGCAGATCCCGTTCGTGGTCGAGTTCCGGCGCAACGTCGACACCACCCCGGCCGGCGGCCCCGGCCTGGTCGACTACGTCAACATCGGCATCATCGAGAGCACCCACGGCACCCACGTCGCCGGCATCACCGCCGCCAACGACATGCTGGGCAACAGCGCCTTCGACGGCGCCGCCCCCGGCGCCAAGCTGGTCTCCGCCCGCGCCTGCTCCTGGGGTGGCGGCTGCACCGCCGCGGCGCTCACCACCGGCATGGTCGACCTCGTGGTCAACCGCAAGGTCGACGTGGTGAACATGTCGATCGGCGGCCTGCCGGCGCTGAACGACGGCTCCAACGCCCGGGCCGTCCTCTACAACGACCTGATCAACACGTACGGCGTGCAGCTGTTCATCTCGGCCGGCAACTCCGGCCCGGGCCTGAACACGGTCGGCGACCCGTCGGTCGCCACCGACGTGGTCAGCGTCGCGGCGAACATCAGCAAGGACACCTGGCTGGCCAACTACGGCTCGGTGGTCCGCAAGGAGAACGCGCTGTTCAACTTCTCCTCCCGCGGCCCGCGTGAGGACGGCGGCTTCAAGCCGAACATCTCCGCTCCCGGTTCGGCCATCTCCACCGCGCCGACCTGGCAGCCGGGCAACCCGGTGCCGGAGGCGGGCTACCCGCTGCCCCCGGGCTACCAGATGCTGAACGGCACCTCGATGGCCTCCCCGCAGGCCACCGGCGCCGCCGCGCTGCTGCTGTCGGCCGCCAAGGCGACCGGCGCGGGCGTCACCCCGGCCGCGCTGCGCCGGGCCGTCTACACCTCGGCCAAGCCGATCGCGGACGTCCCGACGTACGCCCAGGGCTACGGCATGTTCAACGTGCCGGGCGCGTGGAACCTGCTGGCCAAGGGCGTGCAGACCCGCACCTACACCTCCGAGGCCGCGGTCTGCACCGAGCTGTCGCCGAACCTGACCCGCTACGACCGGGACTCCGGCACCTTCGTGCCGAACCCGAACGTGGGCACCGGCATCTACAACCGGTGCGCCGCCGACCGGGGTGGCCAGACGGTCAAGAAGAGCCGCACCTACGACGTCAAGCTGACCCGGACCAGCGGCCCGAACAAGAGCGTCAAGCACCTGCTCGGCCTCCGCGGCAACGACGGCACCTTCTCCGTCCGCAAGGAGGTGTGGCTGCCGCTGAACAAGACCGTCACCGTCCAGGTGAAGGCCAAGCCGATGACCACCGGCGCGCACGGCGCGATCCTGACCGTCGACGACCCGGCCACCTCGGTGGTCGACTTCGAGGTCGCCGCGGTCGTGGTCGCCTCCAACGCGGTGAGCGCTCCGGCGTACTCCTACTCGACCGAGGGCTCGGTCGAGCGGAACAGCTTCACCTCGTACTTCGTCACGGTTCCGCAGGGTGCGGGCGCACTCCAGGTCAACCTGTCCGGCATCGCGACCGGCTCGCAGACCCGGTTCATCGCCATCAACCCGTACGGTGTGCCGGTCGAGAGCACCGCGAGCACCGCCTGCTACACCAACTTCTCCGACGCCGCCGCCTGCAAGCCGCAGGAGCGGGACTACCAGAACCCGATCCCGGGCGTCTGGGAGATCGAGGTGGAGTCGCGGCGCACGTCGCCGGCGCTGGACAACCCGTTCCAGCTGCAGGCGCGGGTGCAGGGCGTGAAGGTCGAGCCGGCCGTGGTCCAGCTGCCGGCGGTCACCGCCGGCACGCCGAGCCCGGTGAGCTGGAGCCTGACCAACACGTTCGGTCCGGTCCGGGTGACCGGCGTCGGTGGGCCGCTGTCCAGCGTCCGCGCCGAGCGGCCGACCATCACCGAGGGCGCCACGCAGGAGTACACGGTGGACATCCCGGCCGGGACCACCTCGTTCTCCGCCCGGATCGGAAACACCTCCGACCTGGGCGCCGACCTGGACCTGTACATCTTCCGCGGCGCCACCGAGGTGGGCCGGTCGGCCGACGGCGACTCGGAGGAGGCGGTCACGCTGAACAACCCGGTCGCCGCCACGTACCGGGTGGTCATCGAGGGCTACGCGGTCGCCGCGGGCGGCACGGCGTACGACTACCGGGACTCGTTCGCGTCCCCGGCGCTGGGTTCGCTCTCCGCGCCGTCCACGCCGCTGTTCCTGCCCAACGGCGGCACCGCGACCCTGACCGGTTCGGTGACCGCGCTGAGCACCCCGGCCGCCGGTCGGGAGCTCTTCGGTGACATGGCCGTCACCACCGTCGAGGGCGCGGTCGTCGGCCGCGGCTCGGTGGAGATCAACGCGGTGAACTGAGTCACCCGTCGTAACACGGAAGCCCGCCTCCCGACGAGGGAGGCGGGCTTCCGCCTTTCCCGCGAGACGGGGTCAGGCCGGCCGGGCGGACTCGACCACGAACGGGGTGCCCTGCTGGCAGGTGGTCATCATGCCCGGCTCGGGCCGGCCGGTGACCTCCACCTTGGCACCGGCCTTGAGCAGGTCGCGCGGACCGCCGACCAGAAGGTGGTCGTCGAGCAGGAGGCAGTTCGGCTCCACACCGGCCCGGATCGTGCCGGTGATGGTGGTGCCGCCGACGCCGGGTGGCGTCGACGGGCCGCCCTTCCAGGTCGGGTTCGGGCGGCTGGGCGTCACGCTGGGCACGGGATCGGGCTGGCTGGTCACCGGGGCGGCTCCCGTCGGGCTGGGGCTGGCGGGCTCGTCGCCGGGTCCGGCGCAGGCGGTCAGCGCGACACCGGCGAGGAGGGCGACGAGCACCGTCCGAGGAGTCTTCATGGTCGGTTGGACGCGGCGGGCGGCCGATCCGTTCCCGGTCAGCCGCGCGCCGCGGCGGCCTTCATGTCGCGCTTGAGCTCCTGCGGCAGCGAGAAGGTCAGCCGCTCGTCGGCGGTGGTGACCTCCTCGACGTCGGCGAAGCCGCGCTCGGCCAGGTGCGCGAGCACCTGCTGGACCAACTCGTCGGGCACGCTCGCGCCGGAGGTCACACCCACGGTGCGGGCCCCCTCCAGCCAGGCGTCGTCGATCTCGTCGGCGAAGTCGACCAGGTGACCGGCGCGGGCGCCGGCGTCCAGCGCCACCTCGACCAGCCGGACCGAGTTCGACGAGTTGCGCGAGCCGACCACGATCACCACGTCGCACTCCGGGGCGATCTCCTTCACCACGTGCTGACGGTTGGAGGTCGCGTAGCAGATGTCGTCGCTGGGGGGCGACTGGAGCAGCGGCAGCCGCTGCTTGAGCCGGGCCACGGTCTCCAGCGTCTCGTCGACCGACAGCGTGGTCTGGGAGAGCCAGACCACCTTCTCCGGGTCGCGCACGGTGACCTTGTCGACCCCGTCCGGGCCGTCGACCAGCTGGATGTGGGCGGGGGCCTCACCGGCGGTGCCGATGACCTCCTCGTGCCCCTCGTGGCCGATCAGCAGGATGTCGTAGTCCTGCTGGGCGAACCGTCGGGCCTCGTGGTGCACCTTGGTGACCAGCGGGCAGGTCGCGTCGATCGCCCGGAGCGAGCGCGCCCGCGCCTGCTCGTAGACCTCGGGGGCCACGCCGTGGGCGGAGAAGATGACGGTGGCGCCCTCCGGCACCTCCTCGTTCTCCTCCACGAAGATCGCGCCCTTGGCCTCCAACGTCCGCACCACGTGCTTGTTGTGCACGATCTGCTTGCGGACGTAGATCGGCGCGCCGTAGAGCTTCAGCGCCTCCTCGACGGTCTGCACCGCCCGGTCCACACCCGCGCAGTAGCCGCGGGGGTTGGCCAGGAGCACGCGCTTGCCGGTCCGGGGAGTCGTCTCAGCGTCAGTCACCCGCCCATGGTACGTGGCGCCCTCCGGGCCGGCAGCGGCCGCGACCACGGCACCGGTCAGGGCTGGCCGGCGGTGTCGGTCCCGGGCCGTAGGGTGGGCGGGTGAGCGCGGGTGAGGTGGGGCGGGGCACGCCCCCGGAGCGGAGCACGTCCGAGGAGCCGTGGCCGGTCCGGGTGGTCAGCCAGAAGGTCGGCGCCTGGATCGCCCGGCTCGGCTGGGTGTGGGTCGACGGTCAGGTGGCGCAGATCAGCCGCCGTCCCGGCGCCACCACCGTCTTCCTCACCCTGCGTGACCCCTCGGCCGATCTCAGCCTGACCGTCACCACCAACCGTGACGTGCTCGACGCGGGCGCTCCGGAGCTGCGTGAGGGCGCCCGGGTCGTGCTGCACGCCAAGCCCGAGTTCTATGCCGCGCGGGGCACGCTCAGTCTGCGCGCCGACGAGATCCGCCAGGTCGGTCTGGGTGAGCTGCTGGCCCGGCTGGAGAAGCTCAAGAAGCTGCTCGCCGCGGAGGGGTTGTTCGACCGGTCGCGCAAGCGGCGCCCTCCGTTCCTGCCCGGCCGGGTCGGTCTGATCACCGGGCGGGCCTCGGCGGCCGAGCGGGACGTGCTCACCAACGCCCGGCGGCGCTGGCCGGCGGTCGACTTCCGCACGGTCAACGTGGCGGTGCAGGGGCCGAGCGCCGTGCCCGACATCGTCGGCGCGCTCAAGGTGCTCGACGCCGACCCGACGGTCGACGTGATCGTCATCGCCCGGGGCGGCGGGAGCATCGAGGACCTGCTGCCCTTCTCCGACGAGGCGCTGTGCCGGGCGGTCTTCGCCTGCCGCACCCCGGTGGTCAGCGCGATCGGCCACGAGACCGACGCGCCGCTGCTCGACTACGTGGCCGACGTGCGCGCCTCCACCCCCACCGACGCGGCGAAGCGGATCGTGCCCGACCTGACCGAGGAGGTCCGCCTCATCGGGCAGGCCCGGTCGCGCCTGGAGCGGGCGGTGCGCAATCTGGTCGACCGCGAGCAGCACCGGCTCGACCTGTTCCGCTCCCGTCCGGTGCTGGCCCGACCGCAGGTGATGGTCGACCAGCGGGCCGTCGACGTGACCGCGCTGCGGGACCGCGCCGGCCGGTGCCTGGACCACCGGTTGAGCGGCGCCGCCGACGACCTGCGCCACACTCTCGCGCGGCTGCGCGCGCTCTCCCCCGCGGCCACGCTCGACCGCGGCTACGCCATCGTGCAGCGCGGCGACGGCCACGTGGTCCGCGCGGCGTCCGAGGTGGCCAAGGGCGATCCACTGCGGGTACGCCTCGCCGAGGGCGAGCTGACCGCCACCGTCGACGGTTGAGGAAATGGTACGGATGACTGAGAAGACCAAGGACGAGCAGCTCAGCTACGAGCAGGCCCGCGCCGAGCTGGCCTCGGTGGTGGAGCGGCTGGAGGCGGGTGGCACCTCGCTGGAGGAGTCGCTGGCGCTCTGGGAGCGGGGCGAGCAGCTCGCCGGCGTCTGCCAGCGTTGGCTGGACGGCGCTCGCGCCCGCATCGACACCGCCCGGCAGAAGACCGAAGAGTGACCGTGGGCCCGCCTGCGCGCGCCGCTCGGCCCTCCGCCGGGAGGGCCGAGCGTCCCGGGAGGCGGGCCCACCTCCCGGGACAGCGAGCGCCGGTCAGCTGAACAGGTTGTAGAACTCCGGCGGCGCCTCGACGACCTGGTCGGCCGGCGGCTTCTGGGCCGCGGCGGCGTTGCCGTAGTCGGTGTAGGTGATCTTCAGATCCTGCGCGGCGCTCTGGCCGGCGGCCGGGATCTTGAGCACCATCTCACTGAGCCGGCCCTGCGGGTCGACCTTGGCGGTGAACGGCACCGACTGGGCCTGCGCGCCGAGTGCGGTGATCACGGCCGGGTCGAGCGAGCCCGCCTCGGCGGCCTTCGACACGTCGACGGTGCCCTCGTACGCGCCCTCGCCGGTCTGCCGGACGTCGGTGACGCCCTGGGTGAGCACGGCGCTGCCGGCCGGGTCCACCTTCTCGAAGTCGAAGCCCAGCGCCCGGTTGCCCTTGATCCGGTTCTGGTCGAGGTGCTGGTACTTGCCGAGGTTGAGGTTCTTCACGCCGGGGATCTTGGCGGCCGCCGTGCCGCCCAGGTCGAGCTTGACCCAGCTGTCCGGCTTGGCGTGGATGAGGTCCAGCTTCATCATCAGGTCCGACGACGGGTCACCGATCGTCATCCGCATCTCGGCGCTCTGGCTGGGCTCGTGCACCTGCCCCTCGGCGGTGGAACCGGCACCCGTCATGGTGAACCGGAAGTTCCCCTCGCGGATCGCGTTGGTGGAGTCGAGCAGGGCCTGCTTGGCCGCGCTGCTGGACCCGCCGGCGCTGGGGGCGACGCTGCCGGAGGCGCTCGGGGTCGCGGAGGCGTCGGAGGTTCCGGCGCCGTTGCTGTTGCAGGCCGCCAGGCCGGGAATGAGCAGCGCCGCGGCGAACGCGGTGGCGCTGAAGCGTCGTATCTTCACGTCAACCTCTCCAGGTGGGTCGTCCGGGCTCGATGTCCCGTCTGTTCCCTGAAGAGGCGTTGCGCAATCCCGCGTCACCCGGCCGTGCGTGTCAGCGCAGCGAGGTGGCGAGCTTGCGCAGCTCCGTCTCCCCCGCGTCGCCGACCACGATGACCGTGCGGTTCGGCTCCAGCAGGACCAGTGCCTGCTCGTTGCCGCGGGCGGTGTACCGCTGCCAGCTCAGCCCGTCGGGCAGGTCCGCGGGGCCCTGCGGCCGGCCCTCGCTCAGCTCGGCCGGCAGCAGCTTCTCCGCCGGCACGTTGCTCTCCACCAGCTGCGCGCCCCGACCCTCGGGGGTCACGTATCCGATCCGCAGCGTCGCGCCGTCCGCCTCGGTCCGGAAGCGGGCGTTGACCGTACGCCAGTCGTCGCCCAGCCCGGTCGGCTGGCTCACCGGGAACACGTTCGCCGCCCGGGCCTGCTCCAGCGCCGGCGCCGGGTCGACGGTGACCGGCGAGTCACCGCCGAGGAAACCCCGGTAGAACGCGATCAGCAGCGCGATCGGCACCAGCAGCACGAGCAGGGACAGCACCATGTCCTTCGGTGACCGCTCCGAGCGGGCCTTCTCCTTGCGGGCGGGCGGCGCGGGCCGGTCGCCGGCGACGGTCTCGGCCCGGCCGGCGTCGTCCCCCGCCGGGTCGACCAGGGCCGGCTCGCCCCGGTCGGTGGGCGGTTCGACCAGCGCCGGCTGCCCCTGCGGCGGGGTCGGGCCGGCACCCGGTCGGACCGGCGGCTGCCCCTCGGGCGGGGTCGCGTCGGTCGGCGGACGGTCGGCAGGCTGCGCGGGCTCCACCCGACCATTGTCGCAGCCGTCCGGGGAGCGTGATCCTGGCCTCCTCCGCCCCGCCGGGACGGCGAACCTGAGATCGTGTGAGGATCAGCGACAAAACCGGCGGCGGCGACGGCCGCACTCCCGCCGGTCCACCCCGCAACGTCGCGAGGAGGAAGCCGCCATGACAACCACCAGGACGCGGACACCCCAGGATCTCGACCGCAACCTCGCCCTCGATCTGGTCCGGGTCACCGAGGCCGCGGCCATGGCCGCCGGGCGCTGGGTCGGCCGGGGCGACAAGGAGGGCGGCGACGGCGCGGCCGTCGACGCCATGCGCAAGCTGATCAACTCGATCCCGATGCGCGGTGTCGTGGTGATCGGTGAGGGCGAGAAGGACAACGCCCCGATGCTCTTCAACGGCGAGGAGGTCGGCGACGGGACCGGTCCCGAGGTGGATGTGGCGGTCGACCCGATCGACGGCACCACCCTGATGAGCAAGGGCATGCCGAACGCGCTGGCCGTGCTCGCGGTGGCCGAGCGCGGCGCGATGTTCGACCCGAGCGCGGTCTTCTACATGGAGAAGCTCGCGGTCGGCCCGATGTACGCCGACGTGGTCGACATCGACGCCGGGGTGGTCGAGAACATCCGCCGGATCGCCAAGGTCAAGGGCACCGACACCGCCGAGGTGACGGTCTGCGTGCTGGACCGGTCGCGCCACGACGACCTGGTGAAGCAGATCCGGCGCACCGGCGCCGGCATCCGGTTCATCTCCGACGGGGACATCGCCGGCGCGATCGCCGCCGCCCGCGGTGAGTCGGACATCGACGTCCTGATGGGCATCGGCGGCACCCCCGAGGGCATCACCGCGGCCTGCGCGCTGAAGTGCATGGGCGGCATGATGCAGGCCAAGCTCTGGCCGAAGGACGACCAGGAGCGGGAGAAGGCGCTGGCCGCCGGGCACGACCTGGACCGGGTGCTGTTCACCGACGACCTGGTGACCGGCGACAACTGCTTCTTCGTGGCGACCGGGGTCACCTCCGGCGACCTGCTGCGCGGCGTGCGCTACCGGGCCGGTGGGGCGTACACCCAGTCGATCGTGATGCGCTCCAAGAGCGGCACGATCCGGGTCATCGACTCCTACCACCGCCTGGAGAAGCTCGCCCTCTACTCGTCCGTCGACTTCGACGGGCGCCCGCTGGCCGAGCAGGAGTGAGCGCGACCGGGACGGCGGCGCCGCCGACGCTGTCGACCGGTCGGCGGATCGCGGGGGTCGGTCTGGCGACCGGCTCCGGCGTCCTGGTGGCCGTGCAGTCCCGGATCAACGGCGAGTTGGGCGTACGCCTGGCCGACGGGATCGCCGCCGCGGTGGTCTCGTTCGGCCTGGGCCTGCTGATCCTGCTGGTGCTGGTCCCGGCCACACCCGGGGGGCGGCGAGGGCTGGCCGCCCTGCGCGGCGCGTTGCGTACCGGCGCCCTGCGCCCCTGGCAGTGCCTGGGCGGGGTGTGCGGTGCGTTCCTGGTGGCGACGCAGGGACTGACCATCGGCGCGCTCGGCGTGGCCGTGTTCACCGTCGCCGTGGTGGCCGGGCAGTCCGGCAGCAGCCTGCTGGTCGACCGGGCCGGCATCGGGCCGACCGGCCGCCAGGCGGTCACCCCGAACCGGCTGGTCGGCGCGGTGCTCACCGTGCTGGCCGTGCTGCTGGCGGTGGGCGACCGCCTCGGCGACCCGGGCGCGCTGGCACTGGCCCTCTTGCCGCTGGCCGCCGGGATCGGCATCGCCTGGCAGCAGGCGGTGAACGGCCGGGTCCGCGCGGCGGCGGACAGCGCCATGACCGCAACGCTCGTCAACTTCGCGGTCGGCACGGTGGCGCTGCTCGCCACGTTCGCGGTGGAGGTGGCGGTGCGGGGCCGGCCGGCGGGCGGTTTCCCGAGCGAGCCGTGGCTCTACGTCGGCGGCCCGATCGGCATCGTGTTCATCGCGCTGGCCGCCGCACTCGTGCGGTTCACCGGGGTGCTGCTGCTCGGCCTGGCCACCATCGCCGGGCAGATCGTGGGCGCGGTGCTGCTGGACGTGGTGTTGCCGACCGCCGCCTCGCATCCCGGGTTGAACACGCTGCTCGGTGCGGCGCTGACGTTGGTGGCCGTCCTGGTCGCCGCCCTCTCCCCGCCCCGCCGCGCCTAACGCGCGGTCGGGGCGTGCAGGGTGTCGACGATCTCGTCGACGACCCGGTCCAGCGGGGTCGCCTCGATGCCGAGCGTGGCGGTGGCGGCGGTGGAGTCCAGCACGAACGGCCGGGCGAACTGGTGCGCGGTCTCCCGCAGCTCCTTGGCGAACGGGTTGGCCACGCCGGCCAGCCAGAGCACCGGGTAGGGCATCCGGGTCAGCTTCGGCGCCGGCGCGCCGGCCCGGGCGGCCGTGCGGTCGGCCAGGTCCCGCATCGACACCGCCGGCGCGCTGGGCACGTGCCAGGCCCGACCCCAGGCCCGCGGGTCGGTCGCGGCGGCGACCAGGGTACGGGCGACGTCGGGAACGTACGTCCAGGTGTGCGGGGCGTCCCAGTCGACGGGGAGGAACACCCGTCGCCCGGTGAGCACCCGGGGCAGCACCATCATGGCCAGCGAGGTGCCGCCGACGCCGATGTAGTCGGAGCCGCGTACCTCGGTGACCCGGGCCCGACCGGCGCGGTGGGCGGCCAGGGCGTCGGCCCACATCCGGTTGCGGACCCGGCCCTTGACCCCGGTGGCGGCCGGTGGCGTCGACTCGGTCATGGGCGCGTCGACCGGGCCGTACCCGTAGAGGTTGCCGACGGTGGCGAGCACCGCGCCGGTGCGCTCGGCGGTGGTGAGCAGCGCGCCGGCCAGCGGCGGCCAGTCGAGGGACCAGCGGTGGTACGCCGGGTTGGCGCAGTTGTGGAGCGCGGCCGCGCCCTCGGTCAGCGCGGTCAGCCGGTCGGTGTCGGCGGCGTCGGCGGCCACCCGCTCGACCGCCGGGTGCTCCGGGCCGGTGCCGCGCCGGGTGACCACCCGCACCCGCTCGCCCTGGGCGACGAGGAGCCGGGCGGTGGCGGTGCCGACGGGTCCGGCGCCGACGATCACGTGCAGGGCCATGGCAGGTCCACCTCTTCTGAAGCAGTTATCCGAATCGAGAGCAGCGCTCTCGAAGAAGAGCATGACGCGGATCGGCGACTCCGTCAAGAGCAGTGCTCTCGCTTTTGATTGGCGCTCTCATCCGTGACACAGTGGGAGCCATGGTCGCTCCCTCGCTCCGCGCCCGGGTCCGCGCCGGGATGATCGAAGAGATCAAGGCCGTCGCCCGCCGCCACCTGGCCACCGACGGCGCGAACCTCTCCCTGCGCGCCGTCGCGCGGGACCTCGGCATGGTCTCCTCGGCGATCTACCGCTACTTCCCCAGCCGGGACGACCTGCTCACCGCGCTGATCCTGGAGGCGTACGCCGCGTTGGGCGACGCGGTCGAGTCGGCCGACGCCGCCGCCGACCCGGCCGACCTGCGCGGGCGCTGGCTGGCCGCCTGCCGGGCCGCCCGCACCTGGGCGCTGGCCCACCCCGCCGAGTACGCCCTGCTCTACGGCAGCCCGGTGCCCGGCTACGCGGCTCCGGACGACACGGTCGCGCCGGCCCAGCGGCCCCCGACGACACTGGTCGGCATCCTGCGCGACGGGGTGGCCACCGGCCGGCTCGCGCCGCCCGCCGAGGACCTGCCCGAACCGCTGCGCGCCGACGTCGCCGAACTGGTGGCGGCGCTCGGGATGGACCTGCCGCCCGCGCTGCTGGCCCGCGGCATGGCCGGCTGGACCCAGCTCTTCGGGCTGATCAGCTTCGAGCTGTTCGGCCGGATCAACCGGGCCCTGCCGCACCGCGACGAGTACTTCGACCACCAGATCGGCCTGATGGCCGACCTGGTCGGCCTGCCCTGACCCGGATCAGTCCGCCGGCACACGCCCCGGCCCGCCGGCCGGCGGCGGCAACGGGTACGGCGGATCGGGCGGAAGCGGCGGCCACGGCGGGGCGACCGGCGGTCGCCACGGCGCGACCAGCCGGGCCGCCCGCCAACCGAGCAGCAGCCCCGGCACGAGGGCCAGCGCGGCCAGCGCCAGCGCCGTCGAGGCGTGGACCGGTCGGCCGTAGAGCCACCCGGTCAGCGGCACGCCCGCCAGCACCACGGTGAGCGTGGCCGCCAGCATCGCCTCGCCGGTCCACCGGCCGGGCACCCCCCGCGCGGCCGGCGGGATCAGCGCGAGCAGCCCGCCGCCGAACAGCAGCAGGGCACAACCGGCGGCGAGCGGGAACAGGATGAGGTCGTCGACGTTCCAGACCACGAGCAGGAACACCGCGGCGTGGAACAGGACCACGACCTGGACGAGCGGCAGCACGACGCCGTAGCCGGACGTGCGGGCGGCCCGCGCACCGGCGACGACGAGCACCAGGGCACCCAGCGCCAGGGCCAGCAGCGCCGCCCGGAGCGGGTCGTTGTGCCGGTCCCCGGGGGAGATCACGCCCAGCGGCGGAGGCCCCTCCCCCTGGTCGTCGGCGAATCCGATCCGGCGCCAGCCACCGTCCGGGTCGCGCAGCGCGAAACCGTCCCGACCGTTCGCGACCAGGACCACGTGCCGCCCGCCGGTCACGTCGAGCACGGCGAGGTCCTGGCCGGCGATCCGCTCGCCGGCCGACCCGGCCTCCTGGTAGCGCGCCCGCAGCAGCTCCCGCTGCTCCTCGGTGACCTGCCAGGACAGCCGCCAGGTCCGGCCCGCGTCGTCGCTCTCCTCCACCCGGATCCGCCCCGGCAGCCACCGGTAGCACCGCTGCGGGGCGGCGGGCAGGCAGGCCCGCCGGTCCGTGCGCTCCGACCCGGCGCGCAGGGTCTCCTCCTCGGCGGGAGCGGGGTCGCGCCACGTCGCACCGGCGTCGTCGCTGATCCGCCATCGCCAGGGCGGGTCGGCCGAGGCGCCCTGGCTCTCCCCGATGCCGGCGACCAGCCGGCCGTCGACCACTGCCGCGTCGACCGCGTCGGCGTACCCGATCGCGCTGGTCGCCGCCACCGCGAGCGTCGCCGCCGGCAGCAGCACCAGGACCCGGACCGACCGGGCGCCCCGCCGCCCCACCGGGTCACGGCGGGCCCGCCGCCACGCCCAGACCGCCAGCGCGAGCGCCGGCAGGGCGAGCAGGTCGGTACGGTCCGCCCGGACCAGTGAGGGCCCGCTCACCGCGCTCCACGCCTGCGAGGCGGCCGTCGCGGCGTACCCGCTGGTCTTGACCACGGCGAAGCCGATCCCGACCGACCCCAACGCGAGGCCGGCGGCGGCCCGGGCCCCGAGCCGGGGTACGACGAGCGTGACCAGCACGGCGACGAGCGGCGGCGCGAGCACCAGCCCGGCGACGTCGCTCAGCTTGCCGGTCACCGGGCCCGGCCGGGCCGCCTTGAGCACGTGGTCGTTGAACACCAGCACGATCAGGGCGAGCACGGTCACCGGCTGGCCCAGCCAGGCCAGCGCGACGCGGTCGCCGTCGGGCGTGCTCCGGTCCGGGGGCGTCATCCGTCCATCGTGGTCACCGATGGTCTCGGCGCGGCCACACGGCGATGAGGATCCGGCGTCAGGTGCCGTCGGAGGAGTGGCCGGGGAAGAGGTGCGCGGTGGGGTCGATGGCGACGGCCGCGTTGTTCACGGCGGTGGCCGCCTCGCCGAAGCCGGTGGCGATCAGCCGGACCTTGCCCGGGTATTCGGTGATGTCCCCGGCCGCGAAGACCCGGGGCAGGTTGGTGGCCATGGCGCTGTCCACCAGGATGTGCCGCCGATCGAGCCTCAGCCCCCACTCGGCGAGGGGGCCCAGGTCGGCGGTGAAGCCGAGCGCCGCCACCACCGTGTCCACCGGCAGCGTCTCCGCCGCGCCCCCGCGCACGGTCAGCTCGGCGCCGGTGACGTGGTCCTCCCCGTAGAGCCGGCTCACCTCGGCGTTGACCACGACCCGCACCGGCAGCGCGCGGACCCGCTCGACGGTGGCGGCGTGCGCGCGGAAGCGGTCCCGCCGGTGCACCAGTGTCACCGAGCGGGCCAGCGGGGCGAGCGTGGCCGCCCAGTCGAAGGCCGAGTCGCCGCCGCCCACGATGAGCACGTGCCGGTCGGTCAGCTCGGTCGGCTGCGGCACGAAGTAGACGATCCCGCCGCCGGTGAAGCTGTCCGCGACCGGCAACGGCCGGGGTGTGAAACTGCCCAGACCACCGGTGACCACCACCGCGCCGCAGCGCAGCTGCTCACCGCCGGCCAGCCCGAGGACCGGCCGCCCGTCCAGGTACGAGAGCTTTTCCGCGCGTACGCCGAGCAGGTAGTCGGGGTGGAACGGCGCGGCCTGGGCGACCAGGTTCGCGACCAGCTCCCGCCCCTTGATCGCGGGAAAGCCGGCGACGTCGAGGATCAGCTTCTCCGGGTACATGGCGGTGACCTGTCCGCCCGGTTCGGGCAGCGCGTCGATCACGGCCACCGAGAGCCCGCGGAACCCGGCGTAGTAGGCGGCGAAGAGCCCGGCGGGGCCGGCCCCGATCACGGCGACATCGACCTCGCGCATGGCGTACCGTCACTTTCCGCCAGGGATCAACCGGTGCTGATGCCGACGGTAGGCGGGCGGACGGGCACGGGCAAGCACGTCCCGCGGACGGTTCGACGCGTCGTCAGGGCAGCGTGACCGGAGGTGACCCGAGCCGGTCCGGCGTGCCGGTCTCGACGCGGCGGCGGAACAGGATCGCGGCGACCACGCCGCCGAGCAGCCCGAACAGGTGCCCCTGCCAGGAGATCCGCTCGTCGGTGGGGAGGATGCCCAGCAACTGCCAGCCGTAGAGCAGGCCGACCAGCAGCACCACGGCGAAGTTCCACCAGCTCCGCTCCACCACACCGCGGGTGAGCAGGATGCCGAGGTAGCCGAAGATCACGCCGCTCGCGCCGACCACCACCGAGTTGGGCGAACCGGTGAACCACACGCCCAGGCCGCTGACCAGGATGATCACCATGGTGGACCAGAGGAACCGCCGGGTGCCGGCGGCCAGCACGAACGTGCCGAGCAGGATCAGCGGGATGCTGTTGCTGTAGAGGTGGTTCCAGCCGGCGTGCAGGAACGGCGAGAAGAAGACGCCGTCCAGGCCCTGGATCCGGTGCGGGATGATGCCCGCGGTGACGTCGAGGTCGAGGCGCAGGCCCACGTCGAGCGCCTCGACGAGGAAGAGCACCGGCACCACCGCGCACATGGCGACGAAGGCCCGGCCGAGCGCCGCGTAGAACGCATCGGTGCCGAACCGGTGGGGGTCGCCGCCGCGAGGGCCGTCGTGCCAGGTCACCTGTCAAGAGCTACCAGCAAGCGCGGCCGTCCGCCACTCGAGCGGCGGAACAACGAGGGCGGGACGCGCGGATTCCCCGCCCGCCCCGCCGTCGGTCGATCGGTCAGTACCAGCCCGAACTCTGCGACTTCTGCCAGGCGCCGCACGGGTTGTCGTACCGGCCCTCGATGTAGCCGAGGCCCCACTTGATCTGGGTGGCCGGGTTGGTCTTCCAGTCGTCCGCCACCGAGCCCATCTTGCTGCCCGGCAGTGCCTGCGGGATCCCGTACGCGCCGGAGCCCGCGTTGTACGCCTTGTGGTTCCAGCCGCTCTCCTTGGTCCAGAGCTTGTCCAGACAGGGGAACTGGTCGATACCGAAGCCCTCGTCGAGCATGATGGCGCAACCGATCTTGCGGTTGCCGCTGAACTCCTCGCACGAGGCCGGGATGGGGCCGTCGTACGGCTTGGCCTTGGCCTCGGCCTCGGCCTTGGCCGCGTCCCGCTCCTTCTTGCGGTTGGCGGCGGCCGCCTCGGCCTGCTTGGCCCGCTCGGCGGCTTCCTTCGCCGCCGCGGCGGCCCGCAGCTTGGCCTGGTACTCGGCGGCCCGCTGCCGGGAGGTCGTCACACGGTGCTCGGCCTGCCGGTCGCGCTGGTAGGCGTACTCCGTCCGGTCGACCTCGAGCCCGACCTGCGCGGTCAGGCCCTGCTGCTGGGTCTGGCGATCCTCGCCCAGGTAGAAGCCACCGGCGACGCCCACGGAGAGCAGTGCGACAGCGGCCGTACGGGCGCCGAACCGGCTCCACAGCCGACTCACGAAGTTTCCCTTCGTCGGGGGCAGGGACACGGCACGCCGCGCGGCCGGGTGCGGCCGGGTACGGGTGCCGTGAGCGCCCCGACCCGACGGTCGAGGCCGACGCGCCGGCGTCCCGTGGCTCCCGCCGTCGTGGCGGAGAAGGCTCGACGATGCTGCCGGTGCGTATGGGGCTCCGGGCCGTGTTCGGCACCGGAGTTGTCGGTGGCGCTCGATGAACACCATCGCGCAGGGTGAGGCCGGTGGGAAACCACGGACGCCAAATGTGATCTGCGCCACACCAAGAATGTGGGCAAAAGCGGGCGTACCAGGGGGTCAGCCCGGGATGTCCTCCAGCAGATCGGTGACCATCGCGGCGATCGGAGAACGCTCCGATCGGCTGAGGGTGACGTGCGCGAAGAGGGGATGCCCCTTCAGCGCCTCGATCACCGCGGTCACCCCGTCGTGCCGACCGACCCGGAGGTTGTCCCGTTGCGCCACGTCGTGGGTGAGCACCACCCGGGAACCCTGGCCGATCCGGGACAGCACGGTGAGCAGCACGCCCCGTTCCAGGGACTGCGCCTCGTCCACGATGACGAAGGCGTCATGCAGGCTCCGGCCGCGGATGTGGGTCAACGGCAGCACCTCCAACAGCCCGCGCGAGGTGACCTCCTCCAGCACGTGCTCGTGCACCACCGCGCCCAGCGTGTCGAAGACGGCCTGGGCCCAGGGCGACATCTTCTCCGACTCCGAGCCGGGCAGGTAGCCGAGTTCCTGGCCACCGACCGCGTACAGCGGGCGGAACACGATCACCTTCTTGTGCCGGCGACGCTCCATCACCGCCTCCAGGCCCGCACAGAGCGCCAGCGCGGACTTGCCGGTGCCGGCCCGCCCACCCAGCGACACGATCCCGATCGACTCGTCCAGCAGCAGGTCGAGCGCCACCCGCTGCTCCGCCGAGCGCCCGTGCACGCCGAACGCCTCGCGGTCGCCGCGGACCAGCCGCACGGTCTTGTCCGGCAACACCCGGCCGAGCGCCGAGCCCCGCCCGGACTGCAGCACCAGGCCGGTGTGGCAGGGCAGGCCGGCGGCGGCGTCGACGTCGAGCGCCTCGCCCGCGTACAGCCGACCGATCTCCTCCTCGGAGAGCTCCAGCTCGGCCATCCCGGTCCAGGTGGGGTCGCTGGCCTGGCCGTGCCGGTACTCGTCGGCGTGCAGGCCGACCGAGGCCGCCTTGACCCGCAGCGGCATGTCCTTGCTGACCAGGGTCACCTCGCGCCCCTCGGCGGCGAGGTTGAGCGCCACCGAGAGGATCCGCGCGTCGTTCGACTCGTTACGGAACCCGGGCGGCAGCACCCCGTCGTCGGTGTGGTTGAGCTCCACCCGGAGCGTGCCGCCCTGGTCGTTGGCGGGCACCGGCCGGTCCAGCCGGCCGTGTCGCACGCGCAGCTCGTCCAGCATGCGCAGCGACTGGCGGGCGAACCAGCCCAGCTCGGGGTGGTGCCGCTTGCCCTCCAGCTCGGAGATGACCACCAGCGGCAGCACCACCTCGTGCTCGGCGAAGCGGTGGAACGCCGCGGGGTCGGAGAGAAGGACCGAGGTGTCCAGGACGAAGGCCGGGCCGGCTGGTCGGGGCTCCTCGGCGGCGGGGACCGCCGCGGCGGCGCTGCGGCGGCCGCGGGTGGTCCGGCGGGTCGGGGCGGTCGCGGCCGGGGTCTGGTCGGCACCGGCGGGGGTACGGCGAGTGGTCACAGGCCTGCTCCGCGGATGGGCACCCGGCCACCCGAGTTCCGCCTCTTCCGGCGCCCGGCGGGCACGGGGTCGGATGCGGGCCCCGTGCGCGAGTCGTCGCAGGTCCGGGCTGTCCGGCTGGCCCGGGAAAACCCCGTGCCATGCCTAGACGCTAATCGCACCGGGGCCGCGCGGCTAGAGGTGGACGTGGATCACGCCCGTCGGGAAAATGAACGTGCCCGGAACCGGCCGGGATGCATGCCCCCTGCGCGCACCCCGGCCGGAGCTCCGTCGCCTCAGCCCTGCCGTCGCACCAGGGTTCCGGCCCTCGGCCCGGCACCGGCGGCGCCGAACGAGGACCCGGTGTACGTGGTGCCGGGCCGGGCCGCCACGCCGCCGAGCTGGGCGGTCGCGCTGACGCGTACGGCCGGGGCGGAGCCGGTGCGCCCGGTGACCGCGGTGGGGACGGCGGTGCCCGCGAACGGGGTGGCCGCCCGTCCGACCGACGTCACCACGGTCGGCGCCGGGCCGGCGAGCGCCGAGGCGATGGCGGCCTGCGCGTCCCGGCGCCGGCGGTTCCAGGCGCCCCGGTCGCCGTCGAAGTAGCCCTGGCGGTAGCCGAACCGGTAGCCGATCCGGTAGCTGAGCTGACCGTGCAACCGGCCGGCGGCGTAGCAGGTGGAGCCGAGCACCAGAACGAGGACCACGGCGAGAAAGGGGCTCACCGGGTCACCTCCGCCGCCCGGGACGGCGTGGCGCCCCGGCTCATCGCTCGTCCGCCCCGGGCAGCGGGTCGACCACCAGCAGCCGCTCCAGGTCGGCGGTGCTGACCTCCTCGACCAGTTCGACGCTGATCCGGCAGCCGTCGAGGATGACCTCGGCGACGGACGCCCGGCGGATCTCGCCGCCGGAGTCGTAGACGCGCACGCTCAGCTCGGGGCAGCCGAGGTGGGTACGCCAGGCGTCCCACTCCTCCCGGTCACCGACGCTGAGCGAGAGGTAGCGACAGCCCCGGGCGAGGTAGACGCGCCACGGCGCGCTCAGCCCGGCGGAGACCCCGTCCGCGATCAGGCCGAACGCCTGGGCGCGGGTCGCGAGCTCGGTCACGAGACCCCCTCGGCACCCGCGGAGTGACGCATGTGAGCACTCGTCGTCTCAAGCACGTGACACACCGTAAGTTGTCTCATGAGCGTGACAGTATCAGCTTTTCGTCCGTTTGCCGCCGTACTCGTGTCCATCTATTCTGCCCGGGTGACACCCCTCAGGAGCAGCTCTGGATCGTTTACCGGAAAACCCGCGACAGCGTCCCGTCGGCGTGACAGCAGCGTGCCGAGCCGGCCCGACGCGGCCGACTGGCCGTACCGTCACGGGGTGACCGAGACGGCCAACGCACGGAAGATCGCCTTCGCCACCTTCGTCCGCCGCGCGCTGGACGACGCCCGCGCGATGCGGGCCTGGAGCGGCACCGAGGTCTCCCGGCGCACCGGCGTCTCCCGCCAGACCATCAACCGCTGGGTGCGCGGCGACTGGGCCAGCGACCCCGAGGCGGAGCGCGTGGTCGCCTTCTGCGAGGGCCTCGGGCTCGACCCGGCGGCCGCGTTCGTCGCACTCGGCTGGGACCGGGCCGCCGGCCCCCGCGCCGACCCGACCCCACCCCCGATGGACCCGGACGTCGAGGCACTGCTGCGCCGGCTGGTCGACCCGAACGTCTCTGACGCGGAGAAGTTCCACATTCGAGAAACCATTCGTTACCTCGCATATCGCCCGACTCTCCCGGCCGTTGTCCGAAATAGGGGTAAACAGGCCGGGTAGTTCCTCAAATGGCGAAAGAACGGAAGGTCAGACCCGATTGTTTCGCCGCGGGGACGGATCGGACCGGCTAGCGTCCACGTTTGTACTGCTAGGGGCTCGTCGTCGGCGGGGGGACGGGACACAGCCGAACCCAGCCCTGCGGGACAGAAGGAGGGGTCTGTCCATGACCCTGAAATGGTTGGCAGTCGTGGTCGCGGTGGTGTCGGTGACATCGTGCGTGACCGGCAACGTGGTGGTCGGCGTGCTGAACGGCGGGCAGCTTCCCCTGGTCGCCAATCTTCTCGCGCTCACCACGGCCGGCACCGCGGTGGTCCTCGCCGTCGTGGCCGAGCTGCACGATCGGCTCAACGACCGGGTCAGCGCGCTCACCGAGTTCCTGGTGGCGCGGCTCAACGAGATCGAGGCGCACACCGGCGACCGGAACACCGGTTTCGTGGAGGGCTACCTGCTCAGCCACGGACAGGACGCGGCCGTGGTGCCGTTCGGGCGCCGGGGACGGGGAGCCGCCGAACGCTGACCTCCCACGTCGTCCCGACGTCACATCTCGGCCACGAATACGCCGCCCGGCGCGGGGTACGCTGTCGCGCGTGCCGCCGTTGAATCTGGGCAACCAGCAGCCGAAGACCCCGTTGAACGCGGAGCACGCCTGGCGTGCGACCGCCGCCCGCGTGCGCGACGTGGTGCTCTTCTTCGACTTCGACGGCACGTTGGCGCCGGTCGACGACGATCCCACCGCGGTCCGCCCCGCGCCGAAGGTGCTCACCGCGCTGGAGGCGCTGGCCCCCCGCGTACGCCGGATCGCCATCGTCTCCGCGCGACCGGTCGAGTTCCTCCGCGACCACCTGGGTGGCCTCGACGGCGTGGACCTCTACGGGCTCTACGGCCTGGAGCACAGCCACTCCGGCGGCGAGACGGTCACCGAGCCGGCCGCGCTGCCCTGGGTGCCGACCATGGCCGAGCTGGCCGAGCAGGCCCGGGCCGAGCTGCCGCCGGGCGCCCTGGTGGAGTTCAAGCGGCTCTCCGTCGCGCTGCACTGGCGCACCGCCCCGCAGCTCGGCGACCTGGTGCAGGAGTGGGGCCGGAGCCAGGCCGAGCGGCTCGGCCTGCGCTGCCAGGCCGGTCGTATGGTGCTGGAGCTGAAGCCCCCGGTCGACCGGGACAAGGGCATGGTCATCGGCGAGGCCGTGCGGGACGCCGGTGGCGCCTGGTACTTCGGCGACGACGTCTCCGACATCAAGGCGTTCGCCGCGCTGCGCGCCCGCGCCGCCACCGACCCGGACTTCCTCGGCGTGTGCGTGGCCGTCGCCAACCCGGAGACGGGTCACGAGGTGGCCGACGCCGCCGACCTCACCCTGGACTCCCCCGCCGCCCTCGGCGAGTTCCTCGAGGCCGCCCTCCCCCACCTCACCTGACTCGACCGCCCCTCCTCGTCGGGAGAAGGGCGGGTCAGACGCCGTAGCGGCGCTGGCGGGTGGCGTAGGAGCGCAGGGCGCGGAGGAAGTCGACCTTGCGGAAGTCCGGCCAGTTCAGCTCGCAGAAATAGAACTCCGAGTGCGCGCTCTGCCAGAGCATGAAGCCGGACAGTCGCTGCTCCCCGCTGGTCCGGATGATCAGATCCGGGTCCGGCAGCCCCTTGGTGTAGAGGTGCTCGGAGATGTGGTCGACGTCGATCGACGAGGCCAGCTCCTCGATCGTGCCGCCGTTCGCCGCGTGCTCCAGCAGCAGCGACCGCACCGCGTCGGCGATCTCGCGCCGCCCGCCGTACCCGACGGCGATGTTGACCTGGGCCCCGCCGTCGCGGTCCCGGGTGCGTTCCTCGGCCGCCTTCAGCGCCGCCGCGTGCGGCGCGGGCAGCACGTCGAGCGCGCCCACCATGCGCAGCCGCCAGGGGTTGCCCTCCTCGGCCAACTCGGTGGTGAGGTCCTCGATGATCTGGAGCAGCGGGTCCAGCTCGGCGGCCGGCCGGGAGAGGTTGTCGGTGGAGAGCAGCCAGAGCGTGACGTGCCCGACGCCGGCGACGTCGCACCAGCGGAGCAGCTCCTTGATCCGCTCGGCGCCCATCCGGTGGCCGTCGTTCGGGTCGACGAAGCCCATCTCCCGGGCCCATCTGCGGTTGCCGTCGCACATCACGCCGACGTGTGCGGGCACGGGCCTGCCCGCGAGCTTCGCCGTGAGCCGGCGCTCGTACACGGAGTAGAGAAGTTTCCGCAGAGTCATCACCTTGCAGGGTAGCGACCCCGCGGAAAGATCAGTGCCGCGGTGGCGCATCGCGGGACGGCCGGCCGTTCCCGGCCCCACGCGGGCGCGGCACCCCGGCCGCGACGGCGGCGAGCGTGCGGGCGTCCAGGCGCCCGTCGCCGAGCCCCAACTCCACCACCGTCCGGTAGACCCGCTCGTCCCGACCGGCGGCCCCGATCACCGCGTCGACCACCCACCGACGCCGGGCCAGCCAGGCCGCCGCCGAACTGTGCCGCAGGTGCACGCCGAGCCGGGCGCGCAGCGCGGCGGCGTACCGACGGGCCGCGTCGGCGGGCGCGCCGGCCGCCGCCGCCCCGGCCAGGGCGCCGGAGCGCAGCGCGTAGAAGATCCCCTCGCCGGTGAACGGGTTGATCAACGACAGCGCGTCGCCGGCCAGCAGCACCCGGCCCCGCCCGGGCGCCGGCCGGTGGGTGGAGAGCGGCAGGTGGTGCGCGCGCAGGTCGGTCACCGTGGCGGGGTCGGTGCCGGGCAGCAGCGCGGCCATCCGGTCCACCAGGTGCGCGCGGGTCAGCGGCTCACCGCGCAACACCTCCCCGTACCCGACGTTCGCGCGCCCGTCCCCGATCGGAAAGGCCCAGGCGTACGCGGGCCAGCGCTCCGCCGACGTGACGATGAGCTGCTCGGGCGGGCCGGGCGGCGCGGGCGCGTAGCCCCGGATGGCGAGCGCGAGGTGCCGGTCCGGGTTCACCGGGTGCCCGAGCGCCCGGCGCAGCACCGACCCGGCGCCGTCCGCCCCGACCACCGCCCGACCGGCCAGGTCCCCGTCGAGCACCACCCGGTCGGCGCCCACCTCCACCGCGCGGACGGTGTGCCGCCGCAGCTCCACCCCGGCCTCGACCGCCGCCCGGACCAGGCGCGCGTCGAACACCTTCCGGGGCACCGTGTACGCGGGCCGGGGCAGCGCCCGGGCCACCGTGCCGCCACCGGGCCCGACCAGGCGCAGCGCGGGCAGCGGCGGGTATCCGTCGACGGCGCCGGTCACGCCCAGCTCGGCGAGCACGTCCAACGCGTGCGCGGCGATGCCGTCCCCGCACGCCTTGTCGCGTGGGAAGTCGTACCGGTCGAGCAGCAGGACCCGGGCCGCGCCCGCCCGCCGTGCCGCGAGCGCCGCCGCCGCCCCGGCCGGCCCCGCCCCCACCACCACGACGTCCCACACCGCGCCCACCACCCCCACATCCTCCCCCGCCACAGCTCCCCCGCCCCCGCACCGCGCCCGCCGCGGTCGGAGTTGACCAAGGAGTTCGCGTCAGCTCCGAGCCCGCGCTCCGACCCGAACTCCTTGATCACCGCGCCGGCCCGGGCGGGGACGCGGGCGCGGTGGGGTGCGTGGGTCAGGGGGTGGTGCGGTGGAGGGAGTAGAGGGTGAGGGCGGCGGCGGTCAGCAGGGGGGCGCCGTCGCGGATCAGGCCGTCGACGCCGAGCAGCCACCAGCAGAGCGGCAGGTCGAGCGCGAGCACGCCGAGCGTGACGACGACCAGCGCCCGGCGCGCCCAGCCGCGGCCGCGCAGCAGGAACGCGGTGCAGAAGAGCACCGCGTAGCTGACCGCGATGCCGGCGCCGAACCAGAGAAACAGGGCGGGCACGGCGGCGATCCGCCCGTCCAGCACGGACCCGGTCGCCACCAGCGCCGGCACCAGCATCAGCGGGCTGTAGGTGAACGCGGCGACCCGGGCGGTGAGCAGCCAGCCGTTCGCCTGCGGGCGCTTCGGCACCACCTCCCGCCAGGAGATGGTGCCGCCCTCGACGACCAGGCCCTTGCGGTGCCGGACCAGGTGGGCGCGGACCGCGTCGGAGCGGTAGAGCAGCACCACCACGGCGACACAGAGCGCGCTGAGCGCGGCGAACCCGACCAGGCCGGGCAGCGCGGGCACCCCGGCCCGGGGTACGACCAACCGGCCCACCGCGAAGATCGTGGTCACCGCGAGGATCAGTCCGAACGGCCGGGCGCCCACCCGGCCCTTGTTCACCTGCCCGATCAGCAGCACGAAGCCCAGCGACCGGAGCATCGCCCAGCCCGTGCGGACCGCGAGGCCGAACTCCTGCTCCGGGGCGTACCAGTAGTTGAGCAGCTCGACCGCGACGGTGGCCGCCGAGGTCACGGCGAGCAGCGTGGTCAGCGCCCGGACGGCGGACGGCCGCCGGACCTCGACAGGTTCGACGGCCGTCCTCATGGCATCCGATGTTGCCCGGTGCGGGCAACCGGCACACCTCTTACTTCTGCGGCTCCGCGTCCAGCCGGGCGCGCAGCGCGTCCAACTCGGCCCAGAGCACGCCGGGGAGCTTGTCCCCGAACTTCTCGAACCACTCGGTGACCAGCGGCAGCTCCTTGCGCCACTCCTCCGGGTCCACCTTCAGGGCGATCCGGACGTCCTCGGGCGTCATGTCGAGGCCCTCGACGTCCAGCGCGTCCTGCGCCGGGACCATGCCGATCGGGGTCTCCACCGCGTCGGCCGTGCCCTCCAGGCGCTCGATGACCCACTTGAGCACCCGGGAGTTCTCGCCGAAGCCCGGCCAGAGGAAGCTGCCCTCGGCGTCCTTGCGGAACCAGTTGACGTAGTAGATCTTGGGCAGCTTGGCCTCGTCGCCGTCGGCGCCCTTGCCCATCTCGATCCAGTGCCGGAAGTAGTCACCGGCGTGGTAGCCGATGAACGGCAGCATGGCCATCGGGTCGCGCCGCACCACGCCGACCGCGCCGGACGCGGCAGCGGTGGTCTCCGAGGAGAGCGTCGCGCCCATGTAGACGCCGTGCACCCAGTCGCGTGCCTCGGTCACCAGCGGGACGGTGTCCCGCCGCCGGCCGCCGAACAGGATCGCGTCGATCGGCACGCCGTTCGGGTCGTAGTAGTCCTCGGCCAGGATCGGGCACTGGGTGATCGGGGTGCAGAACCGGCTGTTCGCGTGCGAGGAGAGGTTGTCGCTCTCCGGCGTCCAGTCGTTGCCCTTCCAGTCGATCAGGTGGGCCGGCGGCTCACCCATGCCCTCCCACCAGATGTCGCCGTCGTCGGTGAGCGCGACGTTGGTGAAGATGGAGTTGCCGCGGTCCAGCGTACGCATGGCGTTGGCGTTGGTCTTCCAGTCGGTGCCGGGCGCGACGCCGAACAGGCCGTACTCCGGGTTGACCGCGTAGAGGCGGCCGTCCGGGCCGAAGCGCATCCAGGCGATGTCGTCGCCGATGGTCTCGACCTTCCAACCCGGGATGGTCGGCTCCAGCATGGCGAGGTTGGTCTTGCCGCAGGCCGACGGGAACGCGCCGGCGATGTGGTAGACCTTGCCCTCGGGCGAGGTGATCTTGAGGATGAGCATGTGCTCGGCGAGCCAGCCTTCGTCGCGCCCCATCACGCTGGCGATCCGCAGCGAGTAGCACTTCTTGCCGAGCAGCGAGTTGCCGCCGTAGCCGGAGCCGTAGGACCAGATCTCCCGGGTCTCCGGGAAGTGCGAGATGTACTTGGTCTCGTTGCACGGCCAGGCCACGTCCTGCTGGCCGGGCGCCAGCGGCGCGCCGATCGAGTGCAGCGCGTGCACGAAGTCGGCGTCGTCGCCCATCGCCTCCAGGACCGACGACCCCATCCGGGTCATGATCCGCATCGAGGCGACCACGTACGGGCTGTCGGTGATCTCGACGCCGAACATGGGGTTCTCGGCCTCGACCGGCCCCATGCAGAACGGGATGACGTACATGGTGCGACCGCGCATGCTGCCGCGGTAGAGGTCCGTCATCGTCCGCTTCATCTCGGCCGGCGCCATCCAGTTGTTGGTGGGGCCGGCGTCCGCCTCGTCGACGGAGCAGATGAAGGTGCGCTCCTCGACCCGGGCGACGTCCGTCGGGTCCGTCCGCGCGTAGAACGAGTTCGGCTTCTTCTCGGGATTCAGCCGGACCAGGGTGCCGTTGTCGACGAGTTCGTCGGTGAGGCGACGCCACTCCTCGTCGGACCCGTCCACCCAGACCACGCGGTCGGGGGTGGTCAGTTCCGCGACCTCACGTACCCAGGAGAGCAGTTTGGGGTGGGACGTCGGGGCCTGATCGATACCCCGAACAGTAGCCGGAGCAACCATGTCACATCTCCTTGTGGTCGACGCTGACCGATCTATGGGATGCACGAGCTCTGGCGGGCGAGTGCGCCGCCGTCGTGGAAACCTGGGATTGGGCTCAGCGTAAACCGGGCTGCCTCGCCAGTCAGTGGGACTGGTTGTGAAGAACTGCACAAGGTACGGCCACGCTGCGGCATCGCGATCTGATACCCGCTTTCGCGCGCAGTTTCACGCAAATCCTGCGGTGAACCTTCGCCGGCCCGGTCCGTCACCCGTCCGGTCGCGACGTCCGATCCGCGGATGCACACGGGGATGTCACGAAAGGCGATTCCGTGATGCGCTCCACACATTCGTACAGCCGGTTACGCTCTGCTCACGGACCACCGAAAAGGGCGGCGGCTCGCCGGCGGGGAGGACCGGGCGGAACGCCGGCGTCCAAGTTGCCCCGGCCGACTCGCCGTTGCGGTCGGTCCCCCTACCGTGCAACCGGTACTCTCGGCGGGTGGCCGCGACGATGACCGGGGACCAACCGGGTGCCCCGCAGACCCGTCGGGGTCCGATCGAGGCCCTCCTCCACCGTTTCGGCCACCTGATCCACGAGTTGAGCAAGTTCGCCACCGTCGGCGGCTTCGCCTTCCTGGTGGACTTCGCCCTCTTCAACTATCTGTCGAGCGGTCGGGGCATGCCGCCCCTGGCGGCCAAGACGATCTCCACCGTCATCGCCGCGACCATCGCCTTCCTCGGCAACCGGTTCTGGACCTGGCGACACCGCCAACGGTCCAACCCCGCCCGCGAGTACGCGCTGTTCTTCTTCTTCAACGGCGTGGGCCTCGGCATCGCGGTGGCCTGCCTGGCGATCAGCCGCTACGGCCTGGGGGCGATCTGGCCCGGGGTGTTCCAGACCCCACTGGCCGACAACATCGCCAGCTTCATCGTCGGCACCGGCCTGGGCACACTGTTCCGGTTCTGGTCCTACCGACGGTTCGTCTTCGTCGAGGCGGGAACTCCCCCCGTTCCGGCAACGAGCCACGACCGAGAGTCCGGGGCGTGACCCACCGCCCATCCCGACCCGCCGGGCCCAGCCGGCCCTGCCCACTGCCCTAAGGTGTTCCGCATGCCTGGAGTCCGTCTGCTGCCCGAGCGCTGGCAGAAGTTCATCCACGAGGCGCTCAAATTCGGCATCGTCGGCGGCATCAACACCGTCATCAATTACGCGGTGTTCAATGCGTTGGCACTCACGGTTTTTCGCGACGGCCAGCTGAAGGCGACCGTGATCGCGACGATCGTCGCGACCATCACGTCGTATCTGATGAATCGTCACTGGACGTACCGCGATCGACCGAAATCGGCGCTACGGCGCGAATACGCCCTGTTCTTCCTGTTCAACGGCGCCGGCCTGCTCATCGAACTCGGTGTGCTGGCCCTGGCCAAGTACGGCCTCGGCGTCCACGGCCTGCTGGCGCTCAACGTGGCGAAGACGATCGGTGTCCTGCTGGCCACGCTCTTCCGTTTCTGGTCCTACCGCACGTTCGTCTTCCAGCCGGTGCCGAAGCACGCCGAGGAGACCTGGCACTCGGTGCCACGTGACGAGTGGGACAACGTCGCCGAGATGGACCCGGTGGCCGAGCTGGCCGAGTCCGTCAGCGAGCTGGAGGAGGAGGAACCGCCACTGGGCGCCGGAGGGCGGGCGGTGGCCGACTACTCCCCGCCCCAGGGGCGTACCGCACCCGCCGACGCAGGCCTGGGCGGCGCCCTCGGCGCGGACCTGGACGCGGAACTCGCCGCCGAGCTCCAACCGCGGCGCGCCCGCCGCTGACCGACCGACCTCGCCGCCCCCGCCCACCCGGACGGGGGCGGCGGCGTACGTCAGGACGGGTCGCGCAGCGGTTTGCCCTCGGCCATGTCGGCCAGGATCTCGCGCATCTCGCCGTCACCCAGGCTGTGCTTGTCGTGCTGGGCCTCGACCAGCTCGTAGAGCTTCGTCTGCACCCGGTCCACGTGCGGTACGTCGGCGAGCACCGACTGGCCCCGCTCGCCGGCCGACTCGATGGTGAGCGTGCCGCAGCCGAGCATCCGCTCGACGAACTTCTGGTGCATGGCGTGGTCGTTGATCCGGGTCAGCGGCAGGTCCCGCCGGTTGCGCGAGAACACCCCCTCCTGGAGCAGCACCCGCTCGTTGGTGAAGAGGTAGTGCGTGGTGCGCCAGACCAGGAACGGCCAGAGCCCCCACCACAACGCCAGCACCAGGCCGAGCCCGGCGATGGCGTAGAGCGCGATGGTGCCGCCGTCGCCGTCGGGCAGCAGGACCCAGCCCGCGACCACCGCCGCGACGGTGAGCACCAGCACCAGGATCGGCCGGATCAGGGCCTTCCAGTGCGGGTGCAGGTGCAGCACGACGTGCTCGTCCTCGGTGAGCACGTCTTCGGGGAACGCCACGGGAACCTCCTCGCAGAACCGGACGCGCTGACCGTAACCGGTCGGCGCACCCCGGCGGCATCGGCCGCGCGGGCGGCTGCCCCGTGGGTGTTAAGAGGGGGCCCTTCCTCTACCGGAGGCGTTAATAGGGGGCCCTTCCTTTCACCTCAGGTGGAGCACGTCGCCGGCGGCGAGACGGAGCGTCTCACCGGCCGCGTCCACCAGGAGCTGCCCGTCCGGGTCCACGCCGGTCGCCGTGCCGTGCACCTCGCGGCCGTCCGGCAGCAACACCCGCACCTGGCGGCCCACCGTGGCGCACCCGCCCAGGTACGCCTCGCGCAGCCCGCTGGCCACCGCGTCGCCGCCGGCGTCGCGCCAGCGCTCGTACCAGTCGGCGAGCGCGCGCAGCAGCGCCCGCACCAGCGGGTCCCGGTCGGTGGCGGTGGCGCCGGCGAGCCGCAGCGAGGTCGCGGGCAGGCCGGTCGGGTTCTCCGGCAGCTCGTCGGCGCGCAGCGTCACGTTCAGGCCGACCCCGACCACGATCGCCGGCGGTTGGGCGCCGTCGCCGGGCACCGCCTCGGCCAGCACGCCGGCGCACTTCGCGCCGTCGACCAGCAGGTCGTTCGGCCACTTCAGCCGGGCGTCCACCTCGGCCAGCCGGCGTACCGCCTCGACCAGCGCGACGCCGGCCAGCAACGGCAGCCAGCCGTACCCGGTGGCCGGCACGGGCGCCCAGCCGCGCTCGGGGACCGCCTCGCCCGGCCGGAGCAGGACGCTGGCCGCGATGCCGGCACGCGGCGGCGACTGCCAGACCCGGCCGCGCCGGCCCCGGCCGGCGGTCTGCCGCTCGGCGACCACCACCAGGCCCTCCGGCTCGCCGGCCCGCGCCGCCGTCACCACGTCGGCGTTGGTCGAGCCGGTCTCCGCCAGCAACTCCAGCCGGCGCCACGGCCCGTGCGGCGCGACCAGCGCGCGGCGCAGCCGGGCCGCCGACAGCGGCGGTCGGTCCAGATCCGTGTACGGCGAGCCGGGCATCCCGCCAGCCTACGGCCCGGGGTGAGGCGCACTGCACAACCTCACGCACCTGAACCATCGTTATATTCCACGGGTGACTACCGAGACCGGGATCAACATCCACACGACCGCCGGCAAGCTGGCGGACCTGGAGCGACGGCTCGACGAGGCGGTGCACGCCGGGTCGGCACGCGCGGTCGAGAAGCAGCACGCGCGGGGCAAGAAGACCGCCCGGGAGCGGATCGAGATGCTCCTCGACGAGGGCTCCTTCGTCGAGCTGGACGAGTTCGCCCGCCACCGCTCCACCAACTTCGGGCTGGAGAAGACCCGCCCGTACGGGGACGGGGTGGTGACCGGCTACGGCACCGTGGACGGCCGGCAGATCTGCGTCTTCGCGCAGGACTTCACCGTCTTCGGCGGCTCGCTGGGCGAGGTCTTCGGCGAGAAGATCGTCAAGCTGATGGACCTGGCCATGAAGATCGGCTGCCCGGTGGTCGGGATCAACGACTCCGGCGGCGCGCGGATCCAGGAGGGCGTCGCCTCGCTCGGCCTCTACGGCGAGATCTTCTTCCGCAACGTGCGGGCCAGCGGCGTCATCCCGCAGATCTCACTCATCATGGGTCCGTGCGCGGGTGGGGCGGTCTACTCCCCGGCGGTCACCGACTTCACCGTGATGGTCGACCAGACCTCGCACATGTTCATCACCGGCCCCGACGTGATCAAGACGGTCACCGGCGAGGACGTCGGCATGGAGGAGCTGGGCGGCGCCCGCACCCACAACGCCCGCAGCGGCAACGCGCACTACCTCGGCACGGACGAGGAGGACGCGATCGAGTACGTCAAGGCGCTGCTGTCCTACCTGCCGTCGAACAACCTGGACGAGCCGGTGGTGTTCGACGCACCGGCCGAGCTGGCGATCACCGACGAGGACCGGGAGCTGGACACGCTGATCCCGGACTCGGCCAACCAGCCGTACGACATGCACCGGGTCATCGAGCACGTGCTCGACGACGGCGAGTTCCTGGAGGTGCAGCCGCTCTACGCGCAGAACATGGTGGTCGGCTTCGGCCGGGTCGAGGGTCGCCCGGTCGGCGTGGTCGCCAACCAGCCGATGCAGTTCGCCGGCACGCTGGACATCGCCGCGTCCGAGAAGGCCGCCCGGTTCGTCCGCACCTGCGACGCGTTCAACGTCCCGGTGCTGACGTTCGTGGACGTGCCCGGCTTCCTGCCCGGCACCGGGCAGGAGTGGGACGGCATCATCCGCCGCGGCGCGAAGCTCATCTACGCGTACGCCGAGGCGACCGTCCCCAAGGTCACCGTGATCACCCGTAAGGCGTACGGCGGAGCGTACGACGTGATGGGCTCCAAGCACCTGGGCGCGGACCTGAACTTCGCCTGGCCGACGGCGCAGATCGCGGTGATGGGCGCGCAGGGCGCGGTGAACATCCTCTACCGCTCCGAGTTGGCCAACGCCGAGGACCCGGCCGCGGTCCGGGCGGAGAAGATCGCCGAGTACGAGGACACGCTGGCCAACCCGTACATCGCGGCCGAGCGCGGCTACGTGGACGGGGTGATCCCGCCGCACGAGACGCGTACCCAGATCGTCCGGGCGCTGCGGGTGCTGCGCACCAAGCGCGAGACGCTGCCGCCGAAGAAGCACGGCAACATCCCGCTGTGACGAGGCCGTCGGCGCCCCCGCCGGGAGAGCGGCGGGGGCGCCGACGTGTCAGCACCCCGGGTATGCGGCCACGCACATCCGCTCGGCCGCGACCCGGGCCATCTGCCTCACCTGCGCCTCGGTCACCCTGGCCTCGGGCACCTGGCCCTGGGGCAGGTCGGTCCGCAGCCGGCCGGACGGGATCAACACCGTCACCAGGTCACCCGCCCGTACCACCAGCCGGTCCTCGAACAACGGCGCATAGCCGGCCGGCCGGCCGGTCGTCTCGTCCGGCGGCACGCTCGCCTCGTGCCGCAGCAGCAGCGCCTGGTCTCCGGCGAAGCCGCTCGCCGCGACGTACCAGCGGTGCACGACCTCGGCGCTGACCGTCCCCCGCTCGGTGTAGGCCTTGCCGGTCGTCCGCCACGCGCCGCAGGCCGCGACAGTGCCCTCCAGGTCGGTGACGAACCGGCCCGCCGCCTCGGGCCCCATCCGGTAGACGTCCTGGGTGAGGACCGATCCGATGGTGGTCGCGGGCTCGGTCGGCGGTTCCATCAGGGTCTGCGACAGCGAGTAGCGCGAGCGCGGTTCCTCGGCCGGCCGCCCCTGCTCGCGGGCGCAGACCTGGAGGAGGTCGTCGACCCGGACCGGCTCGTCGATGCCGCTCTCGCTGAGCCGCTCGCCGGTCGGAACGGGGATGTCGGCCGGTTCCAGCATCGCCTCGGCCACGATCTCCCCCGGCCCGTCGACGGCACCGGCGGCAAGCGGTGGCGGCGCACCGGCCCGGTCCACGAGCGTCGCGGTGAGCGCCGCGACGACCACCACCGAGGCCGCGGCGAGCGCGGCGGAGCGTCGGCTGCGCCGCCGGGCCGTGGCCCGGATCGCCTCCGGCTCCGGCCAGGTGACGTTGCGCAGATCCCGGTGCAGCAACTCCACGAGTGCGACGTCGTCAGGCATCTGCCGCCTCCTCCTCCAGGTCCACCACGGCGAGCAGCCCGGCGAGCGCGGTCCGCCCCCGGGACAACCGCGCCTTCACGGTGCCGACCGGGGCCTCGGTCTCCCGGGCCACCTCGGCGACCGGCATGCCGACCAGGTAGTAGAGCGCGATGGCGACGCGTTGCTCCTCCGGCAGCCGCCGCAGGGCCGCCACCACCTCGAGCGTGTCGGTGTTCGGGCCGGGCACGCTGTCCTCCGCCCCGTGGCGCAGGTAGGCCCGGGCCCGGCTGCGCAGGCTGCGCCACCGGCTCACCGCGATCCGGCTGGCCACCACCCGCAGCCAGGCCTCCGGGTCGTCGTACCCACGCACCGTCGACCACCGCTGCCAGGCCCGGATGTACGCCTCCTGCACGGCGTCCTGCGCCTCGGCGAGGTTGCCGGTGAGCACGTAGACGAAGCCGAGCAACCGTTGCCGGCTCCCCCGGTAGAACTCGTCGAACCCGTCGACGTCCGGCACCTGCTACCTCCCCCGTGACGGTCGCAGGAGAGACGCCTGGCGCACCGGGTGCGGTTGCCCGCTCAGCCGACCAATTTCTCCAGCTCGGCCACCGGGAAGCCACCGGCGGGGATCCGCTCGCGGACCGCCCGGCGGACCGCGACCTGCACGGCCGCGTTGACCGGGGTGGGCACCCCGTGCAGCCGCCCGAGCAGCACGATCTCCCCGTTGATGTGGTCGGTCTCGGCCGAGCCGGCGCCCCGGGCCAGGCTCTGCCAGGTGGAGCCGCCGGCGCGGTCCTCCCCGTCGACCGGCCGGTAGGCCACCAGGTCACCACGTTCGGTGGCCTCCTCGTCCCGGCTGGTGTGCGGGATTCCGGCGGCGGCCAACGCCGCCTCGCCCTCGGCGCGTACCCGCGTCGACAGCGACTCCGGCATGTCCCGGCCGAGCAACGCCTGGAGGCCGTTGCCGAGGTTGACCAGCAGCTTGCCGTACTTCCAGCGCATCACGTCGTCGCGCACCGGGGCGACGAAGCCGGCGGCGGTCAGGTCGGCGGCGATCGCCCGGCTGGTGTCGTCGGCGCCGCTCGGATAGCGGCCGAGGTGCAGCATGCCCGGGTGCGGGTGCCCGTTGGCGACGACCACGCCCGGCTCCAGGTGGGTGGCGGGCAGCCAGACGCAGACCGGGTGCACCCGGGCGAAGAGGCGCAACGCGGCCGGCTCGTTCGCCACGCCGTTCTGGGCGAGAAGCACCGGGAGCCGCTCGGCGGCCGTCCCGCCGCCCTCGACCGGGGCGTCCGCCCACGCGGTCAGCGCCGCCTGGGTGTCCTGCGACTTGACCGTCAGAACCAGCACCGTGTCGGCCGGCAGCGGCGCGCCGTCCGGGCCGGCCACCGCCGGCAGCCGGCCGGCCACCGTCCGCTCCGGCGTCCGCAGCGTCAGGCCCCGCTCCCGCACCGCGTCCAGGTGCGCGCCGCGCGCCACCAGTGTCACGTCCCGGCCGGAGTCGGCGAGGAGTACGCCGATGGTGCCGCCGACCGCGCCCGCCCCGATGATCACGTATCGCATCCGTCCGATTCTGCCCCGACGCGGCGTGGGCCGCTGTCCGGCACGGTCCGGCCGGGGCGCGATCCGCCGTCCGCCGGGTCGGCCGGGCCCGGGCGGCCGGGCGGGCTCGGCCGGGTCCGTCGGGCCGACCGGGTCAGCCGGGTCCGGCGGGTCAGCAGGGTCCAGCGGGGCAGCCGGGCCGGGTCAGCCGGTGAGGCCGACCTCGGCGAGGAGCGGGCCGGTGAGCAGCAGCGTGCCGGCGACCAGCGCGCCGAGCGCGACCAGCAGGAAGAACCCCACCCAGAACAGCGGCGGGAACGGCGTCAGCCGGGCGAGCTGGTCGGCGTCCGACTGGGGCATCCGGCCCCGACTGCGTTGGCGTCGCAGCTCGAAGACCGGCCGCACGCCGCCGACGAGCAGGAACCAGATCGAGGTCCAGGCGAAGGCCGCCTGCACTTCGGGCGGCGTGTACCAGGAGACGGCGAGCACGATGCCGCCGGTGACCAGCAGCGACAGCGCACCGAACAGGTTGCGGATGAGCACCAGCATGGCCAGCAGCAGCGCCACCGCCAGCCAGAGCAGCAACGTGATCCGGTTGCCGGCGAGCAGCCACGCGCCGCCGAGGCCGAGCAGCGACGGCGCGACGTAGCCGGCGAGCAGCGTGAGGATCATGCCCGGCCCGTCGGGACGACCGGCGGAGAGCGTCAAGCCGGACGTGTCCGAGTGCAGCCGGATGCCGTGCAGCTTGCGGCGGGTGAGCAGCGCCATCAGCGCGTGGCCGCCCTCGTGCGCGATCGTCACCGCGTTGCGGGCGATCCGCCAGGGCACCCGGGCGGCCACCACCGCGACCGCCACGACGGCGGTGAGCACCACCAGCAGGGGCGGCGGGTCCGGTTGGGCGCTGGTCAGCGTGTCCCAGAGCGTGGTCAGGCCGTCGATCAGGGGCATGGGCGGGGAGCCTACCGCCCCGAGCCGTGTCGTTCGACCGGTCGCGTCTCATAAAGTGTGAGACTGATCGGGCGTGGTCAGGGAGCGGAGGTGAGGTCGGTGAGCGCAGCTCCGTTGGGGCCCTACAGCTCGCACGTAGGTCCGTGGACTGAGGCCGACTACCTCGCATTGAGCGACAACCGCGGCCGCATCGAACTGCTCGACGGGAGTCTGATCGTGAGCCCTGCTCCGAGCCGACGGCACCAGCGGGTGGCGCGACGACTGGCGAATTCCGTGGAGGCCGCGGCCGAGCCAGCCGGCCTGTTCGTCTACGACGCCGTCAACGTGCGGCTGGGCGTCGACCGGATCGTGATTCCGGATCTCGTCGTCACGGATGCCGACGATGACGGCGTGATTCTCGACGCCGAACGCGTGGCGCTCGTCGGTGAGATCGTCTCGCCGGGTAACGCCGCCGCGGACCGCCTGGTCAAGATGCAGCTCTACGCGATCGCCCGGATCCCGTTCTGTCTGCTGGTCGAGCAGGACGGCGACAGCCACTCGCTGCGGCTGCACCGGCTCGACGGGGGCCACTACGTCGAGGACGCCGTGGCCAAGGCCGGTGAGACGCTCAGCGTCACCGAGCCGTTCCGCTGGGCGATGGACCCGGGCACCCTCCGCTGATCCGGAACCACCCCGCCACCTGGGATGACGACGACCGTCGATGAAAATTTCCTTGCACCCTCTTGCGATCTAGGGCACTAACCTCCAAAGATGAGCGTCAATCAGTAGACGTCCTCTGGAGGCATCCATGGCCCACACCAGGTTCTCCGTACGCCGGCTGTTCGCCGCCGGCCTGACCGTCGCCGCCACCGCGGCCGCGGCCCTCGTGGCGACCGCCGGACCGGCCGCCGCCGCCACCACGCCCGGGATCGACGTCTCCCGCTACCAGGGCAGCATCAACTGGACCAGCGTGCGCAACGCGGGCATCCAGTTCGCCTTCATCAAGGCCACCGAGGGCACGAGCTACAAGGACCCGAACTTCAACTCGAACTACGTCAACGCCTACAACGCGGGCGTGATCCGGGGGGCGTACCACTTCGCCCGGCCCAACATCTCCGCCGGCTCGACCCAGGCCAACTACCTGGCCAGCAACGGCGGCGCGTGGTCCGCCGACAGCCGCACCCTGCCGGCCGCGCTGGACATCGAGGGCAACCCCTACAGCGGCGGCTACTGCTACGGCCTGAGCACCACCGGCATGCGCAACTGGATCCAGGACTTCCTCAACACCTACCGGTCCCGCACCGGCCGGTACGCGGTCATCTACACCACGACGAGCTGGTGGAACCAGTGCACCGGAAGCTGGACCGGCCCGTGGGCCAACCACCCGCTGTGGCTCGCCCGCTGGGCCAGCTCGCCCGGCACCCTGCCGGCCGGCGCGCCGGTGTGGAGCTTCTGGCAGTACACCAGCACCGGCAGCGTCTCCGGGATCAGCGGCAACGTCGACCGCAACTACTGGAACGGCGACCGGAGCCGACTGATCGCCCTGGCGAACAACACCTGACGCGCGCCCGCCGTCATCGGGACCGCCTCGCCACGGGGCGGTCCCGCTGTCGTCGTACCGTCGGGGTCGTCGTCGCCCGGTCAGGCCCGGCGGCGTGCGGTGGCCGGCACGGGCACCGCCGTGCGGCGGGTCCAGCGCCACGCCGCCACCCCCGCGAGGGTGAGCGTGAGCACGCCGAGGATCGCGACCGGCGCGGACAGGCCGGCGCTGACCAGGAGCAGCACGACGTCCCCGAGCGCGACGAGCATCCACAGTGCCAGCCGGGTGCCGGTGTCCCTGCGTCGGTAACCCATGTCGCACCTCCTTCCGTCGTCAGGGATGTTCATACCCCCGAGGACGGAAAGCCATGCGAACACGTTTCGTGACGGCGGGATTCCTGGGTCAGTTCTTGCGGTCCGGCACGAAGCCCTTGGTGATGATGTCGAAGGCGGCGAGGTTGGCCTCCCAGTCCTTCGCCGGCACCTCCCAGCGCAGCGCGTAGCCCCGGTTGCTGGCCGTCGCCACGCCCCGGTTGCGCACGTGGAAGCGGGTGCCGCCGTCACGCGTCTCCAGCCAGTCCCAGTCGGCGCAGGTGCGGAAGTAGGGGTCGCACCGGGTGATGCCGACCAGCTTGTAGGCGTCGACGTAGTTGCGCCGCGACGACTCCTGCGCCTTCCAGTCGGCGTACGCGTCCTTCTTCGGCGAGTCCGTCCACTGGATGAACAACACGCGACGGGCGCCGCCGACCTCGTAGAGCACGACCTGATTGCCGCTGGGCTTGGCCCGCCAGCCGTCTGGAACCGGCACCTGGAAGCCGTTGGAGCCCTTGTAGTAGCGCCAACCGGCCGGCAGCACGAACCCCGACGGGGATGGGCTGGCCGACGCGGACGGGCTGGTCGACGGACTGCCGCTCGGCGAGGCGCTCGCGCTGGGCGGGGCGGCGCTGGTGCTCGGCGCGGGCGGGGCCGCCGACCCCACCGAGCTGCCGGCCGTCGGTTGACCGCCGTCGCCGGAGTCGTCGCCGTTGTTGAGCAGCGGCAGCGCCACCGCCAGGCCGACCAGCAGCACCAGCACCAGCGCGCCGATGAGGAGGTTGCGCCGGTTCGGCGCCGTCTTCGTCCCGGGCAGCACGGTGGCCCGCCCGGTCGACGAGGCGGGGCTGACCGGCGCGGCGCTCAGTGGCGCGGGGCTGACCGGCGAGGCCGGGCGCTGCGCCGGGGCGGCGGGAACGGGCTCACCGTCGAGGCGGGTCTCGTCCAGCGCCGGGTCGGCGTCGTCCACCCGGGTCTCGTCGACCGGCGGGGTGGGGTCGAGCTTCGTCGTCGGCTCGGCGGCCGGCGGGGTCACCTTCGCGGTCGGGCCGGCGTCCGAGGTGGGCGCCGGCACCTTCGCCGTCGGGTCGGCGGCGACCGCCGCCGTACCCCCGGTGGCGGCGACCGCGCCGGCGGCCGAACTGTCGTCGCGTTCGGCCTGGTCGGCCGGGCGCGGCGCCGGCACCAGCGGCGGTCGCGGCGCGCGCGGACCGTTCGGCCCCGGCCGGCGTACGCCGTCCAGCAGCGAGATGCCCTTGGCCCGCCGACCGGCGGCCTTGCGCAGCATGCGCTCCGCCACCTCGGCGGTGATCCGCTCGTCCGGGTCCTTGCGCAGCAGGCCCTGGAGGACGGGCTTGAGCGGCCCGGCGTTGCGCGTCGGCGGCAGCGGCTCGGTGGCGAGCGCGGCCAGGGTGGCGATCGCCGACGGGCGGGCGTAGGGCGACTTGCCCTCGACGGCGGCGTAGAGCGTGGCGCCGAGCGACCAGAGGTCGGCCTCCGGCCCCGCCGTGCCGTCGCGGGCGCGCTCCGGCGAGATGTACGCGGGCGAGCCCAGCACCATGCCGGTGCGGGTCACGTTCGGGTCGCCGGGAATGGTGGCCAGGCCGAAGTCGGTCAGCACCACCCGGCCGTCCTCGCCCAGCAGCACGTTGCCCGGCTTGACGTCGCGGTGCATGATCCCGGCCTTGTGCGCGGCCTTCAGCGCGCCGAGCACGCCCAGGCCGATCTCGACCGCCTTGGCCACCGAGACCGGGCCGTCCTCGGCGATGGTGTCCTGCAACGACTTCGACGCGACGTATTCCATGACGATCCACGGGTCGCCGTCGGTGCGCAGCACGTCGAAGATGCGGACCACGTTGACGTTGTTGAGCCGGGCGATGGCCCGCGCCTCACGCAGCGAGCGTTCCCGCATCTCGCGGCGCTCCTCCGGGGTGAGGCCGGGCGGCGGGACCAGTTCCTTGATGGCCACGTCCCGGTGCAGCACCTCGTCCCGCGCCTTCCAGACGCGGCCCATGCCGCCCTGGCCGAGCGGTGACAGCAGCCTGTACCGGTCGGCGACGAGTTGGGGGAGCGCGTTCGACATCGCTGAAACCGTACCCGGCCGCCCCGACGCACACACCGCCGGCACGCCACTGTCCGGCGAAGGTCGAGTTCCGGACGCGTACCCTGGGCCCATGTCTGCCGAAGAGCCGATGTTCCGGATCGTCCGTGGCGTGCCCACCGCCGAGGAGCTGGCCGCTCTGGTCGGCGCGATCGTGGTGCGCACCCGCCCGGTCGCGGTCGCCGCGCCGGCCGCCGTCTCGCACTGGTCCCGCAGCGCCCGCCCGGCCGGCGCGAGCCCGCTCGCCGGTCCCGGCGCGTGGCGCGCCTCAGGTCTCCCCCGCTGAAACCTTCCCCGCGTACGGGACCCGTACCGGGACTGCCGGGATCCGCGCGGAGCCATTAACCTCACTCAGGGAAACCGTGCGGTGACGGGCAGGGAGGTCCGATGATCCCGGAGGACGACCGGCCAGCCGGCTGGCTACGCGACTACGGCGGCATCGAGGCCGACATCCGACAGATGCGCGAGTTCGCCGACCGCCTGCAGGACGAGGTCACGCGCAACTACTCCCCCCACCTGTCGTACATCGCCGACGACATGAAGGCCCCGGTGCCCAACCCGGCCGACGCCTTCGTCGAGCTGGTGCAGTTCATGCAGGCCCACCACGAGACCCAGAAGGCCGCCGTGAGCGCGGTGTGGGACCTGGCCCCCGCCACCGGCAGGCTGGCCGACGCCGCCGGCCGGATCGCCGCTCATTACGGCGACGCGGACGCGTTCTCCTCGGCCCGGGTCACCGACGTCGAACGGGCACTCACCACCCCGTCCACCGCCGTCACGCGTCCGATGCCACCCCTGGCCGACCCCACCGCAACCGATCAGGGGCAGCAGGTGGTCCTGCCGTGATCGAACGGGGCGGCGGACGCACCGCCGGGCTCACCGACTGGCAGCTGATGGACGTCTCCAGCATGTGGGCGTGCCTGCAGGACCAGGACACCACCGGCCAGTGGAAGCAGGTCGCCGGCTGGCGGAAGGTCTGCGACCTGGCCCTGGCCCACCTGAGCCGGTTGCGCGAATACCGGCGAGGGCTCGCCGAAGCGTGGCCGCCCGAGACCAACGCGGCCGCGCGGGCGTACGTCGCCGAACTCGACCAGCTCATCGAACGCGTACAGCACACCCACGACGCCGCCGCCGCGAACTACGACGCGCTGGCCGCCGCCGCGCGCGCCATCGGCAGCGCCCGCACCGAGCTGCGACCGCTCTACGACGAGTACGCGACCAAGCTGCGACAGAAGCAGGCGTACGAGACGACGGTCGCCGACCCAAAGGCGGTGGCGGGCAGCCGGCTTCCGGAGCGGCCCCCGGTGACGGACGAGGACCTGGAGCGGTTGAACGTCAGGGCGCGCGGGTTGATGACGGGATTGAGCGGAGAGCTCCAACAAGCCCAGGTCATGCTCCGCCAGCCTCCTCCGCAGCCAAAGCTGCCAAGGCAAATCGAAGATCCAGACGCGTACGGGAACATCACACCAGTCATCCCACCAGTCGTGCCGGTGCCCCTACAAAACAGCGTTGATCAGCGTCAGCAAATAGTTTCCAAGCCAGGTCAGCAGACACCCCCGCCCCTCTCATCAAGCAATGGGCCTGTACTTGGTGGCACGGGAACCGCTTTCGCCCCGCCCCCAGCAACCGCTACGCAGGCTGGACTACCCAACCCAAGCTCAGTTGCGCCTACGGGCGGAGGAACTGTTCAGCCTCCCCTCGCACCGACTACTGGCCTGGGCGCCGGACCAACTGCACCTGCGGGGCCACAGACCGTTCGCCCGGGTCGATCTACTGGGGGTAGCCTGCCCGCTGTTCCGCCTCGCTCGACTCCCACAGGGGGCCTGATCGGCGGAAGCCAAGCCGTGGGCCTCCCAAGTTCAACCGGAGGCTCAGCGCCGCGCAGAGTTAATCCGGTTGGTGGGGTAATCGGTGGTGGAGGAGCCGGCACGGCCCCCAGCGGTGGTGCCGGGTCGCGGCCGGGCAGCGGAAGGCTGCTTCCACCCAACACCGTTCAAGGATTTCCATTGGGTGGAAGTCCAGGCTCGACATCAATGGGGGCAGGTCCGTTGAGTGGCCCGAACCGACGACCTCGGCCCCCTTCCGATGCCGAGGATGAGTGCCGTTGGGATCCAGACAACCCGTGGCAGGTCGACCGGGGCGTGGATCCAGTTATGCGACCGCCGGATGACCCTGGCCCCACCGACCCGGGACCAGCAATCGGCCTCGACAGATAATGGCATTCGCTTTTCGAACAGGCGCCACGGTCACGATACTTGTCGGCGCTTTGCTCACCCCTTCGGGCGAACCACCCCAAGTCCAAGTACGCGAGGACCAGTGGCATCTCCGATTCCTCAGAGCCGCAGACGCCCAGCGCCTCAGCCAGGGCGATGGCATCACAGTCGCCATACCAGACACGGGAATCGACCTCCACCCAGATCTGGCAGATAACGTACTTCCCGGAATTGACCTAGATGGAGCTAGCGACGGGCGGCAAGACATAAATGGTCATGGCACTTCGATGGCCGGCCTCATTGCAGCCCACGGCAAGAGCGACAGGACAGGGGCATTAGGGATCGCGCCGCGAGCGAAGTTGCTACCCATCCGGTCTAAACTGGTCGCCGGAAAGGGAGATACGGATGAGTTGGCCGCAAGCGTAGAGTGGGCGGTCACGCAGCACGCTGATGTAATAAGCATCTCCGCCACCGCTGGCGCGAGCACTCGACTTCAGCGGGCCATTAAATCAGCACTTGACGCAGATATTGTCGTAGTGGCAGCGGCTGGAAACCATCCAGAGAACGCAAGTGTCGGATACCCCGCGTCCGAGCCCGGCGTCATAGCTGTAGGCGGTATAGACCGCACTGGCGCGCACGCCTCTGCTTCGGTTAGCGGACCGGAGATAGATGTCGCGGCACCTGCGGTAGACATCTACAGCACGAGTTACGGCGGCAAGTATTCGAAGGGCACAGGGACCTCCAGTGCCACCGCGATCGTGGCTGGTGCCGCCGCGCTCATCCGCTCCAAATACCCCAACCTTCCCGCCGCAGAGGTCGCGCACCGACTGACCGCGACCGCTGTCGACAAGGGCCCACCCGGCCGCGACGACCAGTACGGCTATGGGGTGATCGATCTGGTCGCCGCGCTCACCGCCGACGTCCCTCCGCTCGGTTTCGAGTCGACCGGCGTCACCGCCCCGGCCCCGACCGCCGCCGCACCCGACGCCGCTGGCGACGACAGCACCGCCCGAGGGCTCGCGACCCTGGGCGCCCTGCTGGCGGCGGGCGGCGCCTACCTCGTCTGGCGTCGACGTCGACGTGCCGACGACCCGCCACCGAGGATCAGCCGGTAGCGTCGGCGGGGTGCTGAACTCCGTGCCGTTGCGTCTCGTGCTCGCCTCGCAGAGTCCCGCCCGCCGCAAGCTGCTCCAGGCCGCGGGGATCGAACCCGACGTGCTGGTCAGCGGTGTCGACGAGTCGCTGGTGGTCAGCGAGCGGGCCGAGGACCTGTGTCTCGAACTGGCCCGGCTGAAGGCCCAGGCCGTACTCGGTCGACTGCGGTCCACCGCGGAGGAGCGCACGCTGGTGCTCGGCTGCGACTCGGTGCTCGCGTTCGACGGTGAGATTCTCGGGAAGCCGGCGGACGCGGCGGACGCCACTCGGCGGTGGCGGCGGATGCGGGGGCGTAGTGGCGTCCTGCACACCGGGCACTGCCTGATCGACGTGGTGCACGAGCCGCGCGCCGAGGCGGTCGCCTCGACCACGGTGCACTTCGCGGACATCAGCGACGAGGAGATCGCCGCGTACGTGGCGACGGGCGAGCCGCTGGCGGTGGCCGGCGCGTTCACGATCGACGGGCTGGGTGGGGCGTTCCTGACCGGCATCGAGGGCGACCCGGGCACGGTGGTGGGCCTGTCCCTGCCCCTGTTGCGTCGGCTTCTCGCCGAGTTGGACCTTCGCATCGTCGATCTGTGGACGAAGGTCGCGCCGGGGGGCCAGGAGATCGAGCATCTCGGCTAACGTCCGGGCATGAGCACGAAGCCGCTACCGCTGACCCCGGAACTGCACGCCTATCTGGTGGCCCACGGGTCCGCCCCCGACGAGGTGGTCCGCGACCTGGCCGAGGAGACCCGGGCGGCCCTTCCGGCCGAGGCGGACATGCAGGTCGCTCCGGAGCAGGCGGCGTTCCTGACCTTCCTGACCCGGTTGCTCGGGGTGCGGCAGGCGGTGGAGGTGGGGACGTTCACCGGTCTCTCCTCACTCGCGATCGCCCGAGGGCTGGCCGACGGCGGTCGGCTGACCTGCTTCGACATCTCGGCGGAGTACACCGACGTGGCCCGGCGTTACTGGGCCCGCGCCGGGGTGCAGGACCGGATCGAGCTGCGCATCGGGCCGGCCGCGGACGGGCTGCGCGAGCTGCCTCGGGAGCGTCACCTCGACTTCGCGTTCATCGACGCGGACAAGGTCGGCTACCCGGTCTACTGGGACGAACTGGTGCCCCGGATGCGCCCCGGCGCGGTGATCGCGGTGGACAACACCCTCCGGGGCGGTCGGGTGCTCGCCCCGCGCAACGCGGACGATCGGGCGATCGCCGCGTTCAACGACGAGGTCCTCGCCGACGTCCGCGTCGAGGCCGTGATGCTGCCGATCGCCGACGGGGTGACGCTCGCCCGGGTGCGCTGAACCAGTTCGCCGAGGTGGCGGTATCGAGGCACGCCGGACACCGCCACCTCGGCGAAGTGGAGTCGATCAAGCGGGCGCGACACCGGGCGCCAGGGCCCGGCCCAGCCGCATGGTCAGCAGCACGGCCACCGCGATGAACACGGGCAACAGCAGGAAGGCCCGGTGCGGGCCGACGCCGTCGGCCACCCAGCCGAGCACGACCGGCGCGATCCCGAAACCAACCCCCATCGAGTACGACGACCAGCCCGCCGCCCGATCGGTGGCCGTGCCGGCGGCCGCGAGAGCGATGGAGATCGCCAGCGGGTAGTGGAGGGCGTTGCCCAGCCCGAGCACGACCAGGCCGGTGACCGCCAGCCAGCCGATCGGGCTGGCCCAGAACAGGGTGAACCCGGCGAGTGAGACGGTGAGGGCGCCGAGCAGCAGCGGCACCGGTGGCCAGCGCAGCGCGGCCCGGCCACCGGCGGCCCGGCCGACGAACATGCCGCAGACGATCGCCGCGACACCCGCCGACGCGCCGCCGGCACTCAGTCCGGCATGGCCGCGGAGCACGTCGGCGGTCCAGAGCGACAGGCAGACCTCGATCGAGCCGGTGACCGACATCAGAACCCAGGCGATCCAGTACGCCCGCGGCAACCGCGCGGACGCCGCCCGCATGCCCGCATCGAGGCCTCGGCAAGGTCCTGATCCGCTCGAACGAGATCTCACCGAAACCTCGCCCGACCCGCGGGCGAGCACAGCGGAGGCGCCCGCCGCGGGAGCCACAGCGCCGGGAGCGACAGCGCCAGGAGTAACAGCGGCGGGAGTCACAGAGCCGGGAGTAACAGCGGCGGGAGCGACAGAGCCAGGAGTAACAGCGGCGGGAGCGACAGCGGCGGCAACGGGCGCGGGCGCGGCCGATGGGGAAGCGACGCCAACGGGGGCGGCGGCAGCCGCGGTAGCGGGGGCGGCGGCAGCCGCGGTAGCGGGGGCGGCGGCAGCCGCGGTAGCGGGGGCGGCGGCAGCCGCGGTAGCGGGGGCGGCGGCAGCCGCGGTAGCGGGGGCGGCGGCAGCCGCGGTAGCGGGGGCGGCGGCAGCCGCGGTAGCGGGGGCGCCCTGCGGCAGGCGTACCCGGAAGGTCAACGCGGCGAGCGCGACCAGCGTGATCAGCCCGACCTCGACGGCCATCACCGGTCGCCAGCCGAGGCCGGCGTCCACCGTGACGCCGATGGTCAGCGGCGCCAGGATGCCCATGCCGGCGCAGGCGGCGTTGGCCTCGGTGAGCGCGGCGGGCGCGGCCGGCCCGTGCCGCGCGGTGAGCACCACGTTGACGCCGCTGATCACCATCATGCCGAAGGTGGCGACGACCGCCACGGCGGCGATGGTGGCGGGCAGCGGGTGGAGCAGGCCGAGCGCGGTGACGCCGGCGGCCACGCCGGCGAGGCCGAGCCAGATGGCCGGGCCCCGGCCGTAGCGGCGGGCGACCGGGGCGAACAGCGCGCCGCCGGCGAGCGCGCCGACCGCGATGCCGGTGCTGTGCAGGCCGGCGACGGCGGCGCTGGTGCCCTGTTCGTCGCGGAGCAGCGGTACGACGGGGCCGAACCCGTAGAGGAAGAAGCCCCAGAGGCCCAGCTGCGCGTAGGTCAGCCAGGTGGTCCGGTCACGGGTGAGGCGAGGCACCGGCCCGACGCTACGCGCGCACGACCGGCGCCTCGCCTTGAGTGAGAGGCAGCTCTCCCCGGGTGTTAAGAGGGGGCCCTTCCTCTACCGGAGGCGTTAATAGGGGGCCCCTCCTTTCATCTCACGCTGCGGGCGAACTGGCGGGCGGCCCAGACAACGCCGGCCACGGCGAGCACCGTGATGATTGCCAGCCCCTGCCAGACCTTGTCGTTGCCGAGGTCGCCGCCGAAGAGGGCGCGGGTGCCGTCGACGGCCCAGGAGAACGGGTTCCACTTGGCCACGCCCTGGAGCCAGCCGGGGGCGAAGGTGAGGGGCAGCAGGATGCCGGAGAGCAGCAGGACCGGCTGGGCGACCGTGTTCATCAGCGGGGCGAGCGCGTCCTCGCTCTTGACCTTGAGCGCGACGCCGTAGGAGACGGCCGAGGTCATCAGCGCGATGAGGGCGAGCATCAGGTAGGCCAGCAGCAGGTAGCCGATGAAGACGCGCAGGTCGAACAGGAGCGCCAGGAGGGTGATGATGACGGCCTGGGCGATCAGCGAGACCACGTCGCGCAGGGAGCGGCCGAGCAGCAGGGCGAGTCGGCTGACCGGGGTGACCCGGGAGCGTTCGATCACCCCGGCGCGCAGCTCGGCGATCAGGCCGAAGCCCTGGAAGAGGCCGCCGAAGATGGCCAGCAGCACGAGCAGACCGGGTACGAAGATCTTGTACGCGGCGGCCTGGGTGGGCGCGTTCAGGGCCGGCTTGAGCAGCGGGGCGAAGAGCAGCAGGTACATCACCGGCTGGAAGACGCCGACGAAGACCCAGACCGGGTTGCGCAGCAGCAGTTGCGCCTGGCGCTGGAAGATCAGCCAGGTGTCGCGGGCGAGTTTCATGACAGTTTCTCCGGGGGTCAGGACTCGCGCAGCGAGCGGCCGGTCTTGGTGAGGAAGACGTCGTCGAGGCTGGGTCGGTGCAGTTCGATCGAGCGCAGCTCCACCCCGGCGTGGTCGAGGCGGCGCAGCACCTGCGGGATGGCGACGGCGCCCTCGTCGACGTAGAGACGCAGGCCGCCCTCGTCGGCGGTCTCCAGCTTGGTCACGTACGCCTCGGTGTCGAGCAGTTGGGCGGCGTGCGGGGTGGTCGCGGCGTCCAGGCCGACGATCACCACCTCGCCGGAGATCTCGCGCTTCAGCTCGGCCGGGGTGCCCTCCGCGACCACCTCGCCGTGATCCATGATCGCGATCCGGTCGCAGAGAGCGTCGGCCTCGTCGAGGTAGTGCGTGGTGATGAAGACGGTCATCCCCTCGGTGCGCAGCCGCCGGATCTCGTCCCACATGTGGGCGCGGCTCTGCGGGTCGAGGCCGGTGGTCGGCTCGTCCAGGAAGACGATCTTCGGCTCGTGGATGATGCCGAGCGCGATCTCCACCCGCCGGCGCTGGCCGCCGGAGTAGGTCTTGCACTTGCGGTCGGCGTACTCGGTGAGCTGGAACGCGTCCAGCGCGCGGGTGGCGCGCCGCTGGGCGTCGGCCTTGGAGATGCCGTAGAGGCGGGCCTGGAGCACCAGTTCCTCGCGGGCGGTGGACTCGTCCCAGGTGCTGCCGCCCTGGGGCACGTAGCCGATCCGCCGGCGCACCCCGGCCGGGTCCTTGCGCAGGTCGGCCCCCGCGACGGTGGCCTGGCCGCCGTCCGGCTCGATGAGGGTGGCGAGCATCCGGAGCGTGGTGGTCTTGCCGGCGCCGTTGGGCCCGAGGAAGCCGAAGATCTCCCCCTCGGCGACGTCGAGGTTGACGCCACGGACCGCGTCCACGGTCTTCGTCTCGCGACCCGCGCGGGAGCGGAAGGACTTCCGCAGCCCCCTGGTCTCGATCATTTCTGCTCCTGGTCGTCCGGGCCGGACGTGACCGGCCGCCGATCGTCCGCGGGGAGGACGCACGACTCCCCCGCGGCTCCTGCCGAGGCTAACGCGATATAACTCTTCTAGTCAACGTTGATTATTTCTTGTCCCCGTCCGTCCAGCCCGACCAACCCTCGGCCTGCTCCATCCCCACGGGGAGGTAGGACACACCGGACTCGATCCGCTCCGCGATCCGTTCGCACCAGGCCGTCTCCGCCTCGGCCCGGGCCAGCCACAGCTCGAACATCCATCCGACGTGCACCGGTTTGCGGTTGCGCACCCAGTCGGAGTCCAACGAGGCGCGCATCGACTCGACGCCGGCGCGGAGCAGGTTGGCGCGGTTGCGCAACGCCGCCGCGGCCTCGTCGCGCGGCATCGCCGGCAGGAACGAGAACGCCGCCACGAACGGGTCCGGCGACTCCTGGACCTGCCACCACTGGGCCCGCAGCAACGTCTCGAACTCGTCCTCGCCCTTCGCCGTCACCTCGTACGTGGTGCGGGCCGGACGGGCGCCCACCTGCTCGACCGACACGGTCCGCAGCAGCCCCTCGTCGGTGAGCTTGCGCAACGCGTGATAGATCGAACCGGGCTGGACGTTCGCCCACTTGTCCGCGCTCCAACTCAGCAGCTCGCGGCGCACGTCGTAGCCGTGCACCGGCTGCATCCACCTGACCAGGCCCAGAATCATCATCCGCGTCGCCGACACCGGACAAGCGTAATAGCCAAGTTTGACTACAGTGCCACATCCCACACTGAGCGATCGTTAGGGCCAGCATGCCGGCCGATACACTCCCGGCATCGACCTCCCGGGAGGAGCCCCCAAGGTGCGCAAGGTTCTCATCGCCAACCGCGGCGAGATCGCCGTCCGCGTCATCCGCGCCTGCCGCGACGCCGGCCTGGCCAGCGTCGCCGTCTACGCGGACTCCGACCGGGACGCCCTGCACGCCACGCTCGCCGACGAGGCGTACGCCCTCGGCGGCGACACCGCGGCGGACAGCTACCTGCGCATCGACAAGCTCATCGACGTGGCCGCCCGCGCCGGCGCGGACGCCGTGCACCCCGGCTACGGCTTCCTCTCCGAGAACGCCGACTTCGCCCAGGCCGTCATCGACGCCGGGCTGACCTGGATCGGCCCCACCCCGCAGGCGATCCGCGACCTGGGCGACAAGGTGACCGCCCGGCACATCGCGCAGCGCGCCGGCGCGCCGCTGGTGCCCGGCACCCCGGACCCGGTGGGCAACGCCGACGAGGTGATGGCGTTCGCCGTCGACCACGGGCTGCCGGTCGCCATCAAGGCGGCCTTCGGCGGCGGCGGGCGCGGCCTCAAGGTCGCCCGCACCATGGAGGAGATCCCCCACCTGTTCGAGTCGGCCACCCGCGAGGCGGTCGCCGCGTTCGGCCGGGGCGAGTGCTTCGTCGAGCGCTACCTGGACCAGCCGCGCCACGTCGAGGCGCAGGTGCTGGCCGACCAGCACGGCAACGTGATCGTGGTGGGCACCCGCGACTGCTCGCTGCAGCGCCGGCACCAGAAGCTGGTCGAGGAGGCGCCCGCGCCCTTCCTCACCGACGCCCAGCGCGCGCAGATCCACGACAGCGCGAAGGCGATCTGCCGGGAGGCCGGCTACCACGGTGCCGGCACGGTGGAATACCTGGTCGGCGCGGACGGCACCATCTCCTTCCTGGAGGTCAACACCCGGCTCCAGGTGGAGCACCCGGTGACCGAGGAGACCGCCGGCATCGACCTGGTACGCGAGCAGTTCCGCATCGCCGACGGCGAGAAGCTGCGCATCACCGAGGACCCGACGCCGCGTGGCCACGCCATCGAGTTCCGGATCAACGGCGAGGACCCGGGCCGCAACTTCCTGCCCGCTCCGGGCACCGTCACCGCGCTGCGGTTGCCGTCCGGCCCGGGTGTCCGGGTCGACACCGGCATCTCGGCCGGCGACGTGATCGGTGGCAACTTCGACTCGCTGCTGGCCAAGGTGATCATCGTCGGCGAGACCCGCACCGAGGCCCTGGAGCGGGCCCGCCGGGCGCTCGACGAGATGGTGGTCGAGGGCATGGCCACCGCGCTGCCCTTCCACCGCCTGGTGGTCCGCGACGAGGCGTTCACCGCTGAGCCGTTCACCGTGCACACCCGCTGGATCGAGACGGAGTTCGACAACACCGTCCCGGCCTTCACCGCCGCCGCCGGTGCCGCCGAGGCTCCGGCCGAGCGCGAGACCGTCGTGGTCGAGGTGGGCGGCAAGCGGCTGGAGGTCGTCCTCCCCGCCGGACTCGGCGCGGGTACGGCGACCGCCGCGCCCGCCGCGAAGAAGCCGGCCCGCCGGGGTGGCGGGGGCAAGGCGGGCGCCGCGGTCAGCGGTGACACGCTCACCTCCCCCATGCAGGGCACCATCGTCAAGATCGCCGTGGCCGACGGCGACACGGTCGCCGAGGGCGACCTGGTCGTGGTGCTGGAGGCGATGAAGATGGAGCAGCCGCTGCACGCGCACAAGGCCGGCACGGTGAGCGGGCTGGCCGCCGAGGTGGGCGCGGTGATCACGGCCGGCGCCGCGATCTGCACCATCGCCTGAGGTGTAAGGAAGGGCCCCTTCTTAACGCCTGAGGTAGAGAAAGGGCCCCTTCTTAACAGCGCGGGGCCGGGTGGTCCTTGCCACCACCGGGGGCGGGAGCGCGCCCGGGCGGGAATGATGTTCGGGTGCGGTTCCTTCATGGCGCGGTCCCCGCGCACGACCTGACCTACAACGACGTCTTCATGGCGCCCAACCGCTCGCAGGTGGGCTCCCGACTCGACGTCGACCTGTCCTCCGGCGACGGCACCGGCACCACCATTCCGCTGGTGGTGGCGAACATGACCGCGGTGGCCGGCCGGCGGATGGCCGAGACGGTGGCCCGGCGCGGCGCCGTGGCGGTGATCCCGCAGGACATCCCGATCGAGGTCGTGGCCAACGTCGTCGGCTGGGTCAAGCAGCGGCACCTGGTGCACGACACCGCGATCACGCTGGGTCCGACCGACACCGTCGGCGACGCGATCCACCTGCTGCCCAAGCGCTCCCACGGCGCGGTCGTCGTGGTCGACGCGGACGGGCGGCCGATGGGCGTGGTGACGGAGGCGGACACCGTCGGGGTGGACCGCTTCGCCCAGCTGCGGCACGTGATGTCCACCGAGCTGCACACCGTGCCGGCGGACGCGGACCCGCGTACCGGATTCGACCGGTTGTCGGCGGGCCGGCGGCGGCTCGCGCCGGTGGTGGACGGCGAGGGCCGCCTGGTCGGCGTGCTGACCCGGCAGGGCGCGCTGCGCGCCACGCTCTACCGGCCGGCGGTGGACGACCGCGGCCGGCTGCGCATCGCCGCCGCGGTGGGCATCAACGGCGACGTCACCGGCAAGGCCGCCGCGCTGCTGGAGGCGGGGGTGGACACGCTGGTGGTGGACACCGCGCACGGCCACCAGGAGCGGATGCTCCAGGCGCTGCGGGCGGTGCGCAAGCTCGACCCGGGGGTGCCGGTGGCGGCGGGCAACGTGGTCACCGCGGACGGCGTACGCGACCTGGTCGAGGCCGGCGCGGACATCGTGAAGGTCGGTGTCGGGCCGGGTGCCATGTGCACCACCCGGATGATGACCGGCGTGGGCCGCCCGCAGTTCTCCGCGGTGCTCGACTGCGCCGCGGCGGCCCGCTCGCTGGGCCGGCACGTCTGGGCCGACGGCGGCGTACGGCACCCGCGGGACGTGGCGCTGGCGCTGGCCGCGGGCGCCTCGAACGTGATGATCGGCTCCTGGTTCGCCGGCACCTACGAGTCCCCCGGCGATCTCTACACCGACGCCGACGGCCGGCGCTACAAGGAGAGCTTCGGCATGGCCTCGTCGCGGGCGGTGAGCGCCCGGACCGCCGAGGACAGCGCGTTCGACCGGGCCCGCAAGGCCATCTTCGAGGAGGGCATCTCCTCGGCCCGGATGTACCTGGACCCGAACCGCCCGGGCGTCGAGGACCTGATCGACGAGATCATCTCCGGGGTACGCAGCGCGTTCACCTACGCGGGCGCACGCAGCCTGGAGGAGTTCCACGAGCGGGCGCTGGTCGGCGTGCAGAGCACCGCCGGGTACACCGAGGGGATGCCGCTGCCGACCAGTTGGTGACCGTTCAGGAGAAGAGCCGGCCGACCACCGCACGGGCGGCGGGCTCGGGGTCGGCGCCCACCCGGGACGGGAGGGCGCCGGCCAGCCACAGCTCGGCGAAGCCGTGCGCGATCGACCAGGCGGCCAGCGCGTCCGGGTCGGGTTCCCGGCCGGTGTGCCGGGCCACCCCGCCGCGCAGCAGCTCCCCGGTCCGCTGCCGGGCCGCCACCAGCTCCGGGTCGTCGGCCCGGTAGAGGTCCGGACGGAACATCACCTCGAAGTGCGCGCGGTGCCGGACCGCGAAGACGACGTACGCGACGCCGCTCTCCCGGAAGTCGTCGCCCGCCCCCCGCAGCGCCTCGCCGAGCTTGTCGAAGCCCTGGATGGCGAGCGCGGTGAGCAACCCCGCCTTGTCACCGAAGTGGTGCGCGGGCGCCGCGTGCGAGACGCCGGCCCGCCGGGCGAGATCGCGCAGGCTCAGCGCGGCCGGCCCGGATTCGGCGATCGCGTCCACGGCGGCGGCCAGCAGCGCCCGGCGCAGGTCCCCGTGGTGGTAGGAGCCGGAGGACGTCATGACCCCCACCCTAACTTGTCATTGACAAGATGGCATCCACGCCGGCAATCTTGTCGCTGACAAGATTGCTCGACGGAGGGATGAGCCGTGGCACCCCTGATCGCACTCCTCACCGGCACCGCCGTGGCCCGGATCGCCGGCCTGCTCGGCGTGGACGCGCTCGACGGCTGGCATCCCGCGCTGCGGGTCGGCCTGGCGCTGATGCTCGTGCTGACCGGCACGGCCCACTTCGCCTCCCGGCGGGCGGACCTGATCGCCATGGTTCCGCCGGCGCTGCCCCGGCCGGACCTGCTGGTCACGCTCACCGGCGTGCTGGAACTCGGCGGCGCGGTCGCCCTGCTGCCGCCGGCGACCGCGCGCTGGGCCGCGGCCGGCCTGGCGCTGCTGATGCTCGCCATGTTCCCGGCCAACGTCTCGGCCGCCCGCCGCCGGCTGACGCTCGCCGGCCGACCGGTCACCCCGCTGGCCACCCGGACGGCGCTCCAGCTCGTCTTCGTGGCCGCCGCGCTCGCGGTCGCCCTGGGCGACTGACCGCACCCTCGGCCGCGCCCGGTGCACATCCGCCGTCCGCGCGCCGCGGTCCAGGTGCCGGGCTGCGGTGCGGTGCCGGGCAGCCGCCCGACGGCTGCGGGCGGGGTGCCGGACCGCCCGGAGAACGGCGTGCCTGCCGACCCGGATCGGCAGGCACGCCCCGGCCTCAGACCCGCGCCGGCTCCGCCCCGGCCGGCGGGGCGTCCCCCGTCACCTCGGCGCGCACGCTCGGCAGGCGCAGGCAGGCGAGCAGGCCGACCAGCAGGAACCCGGCCGCGGTGAAGGCGGCGTACCGGGTGGCGTCGGAGAAGGCCGCCTTCGCCTCCTCGGCGATCGGCGCGGTACGCGGATCCGCCGCCAGCCCGCCGATCGCCGCGCCGGCGCTCTCCTTCACCGCGCTCACCACCTGGTCCCGACCGGCCGGGTCGAGGCCGGGCTGGTCGGCCAGCCGGTCGCCGAGGAGGCCGCCGAGGCCGGCGAAGAGCACGGTGCCGAGCACGGCGATGCCGAGCGCCGAACCGACCTGCCGGGCGGTGCTCTGCAGTCCGGAGCCCTGCCCGCTGCGCCGGACCGGCACCTCGGCCAGCGAGACGCCGGTGAGCTGGGCGGTGGCGAGACCGACGCCGATGCCGTAGACGAAGAGGAACGCCAGTGGCGCCCACCAGCGGGTGTCCGGGGCCACCACGAAGCCCAGTCCGGCGACGCCGACCAGCTCGGCCGCGACGCCCAACTGGACCACCCGGGCCGCGCCCCACCGCTGGGTCAGCGGCGCACCGATGCCGCTGGCCAGGAAACTGCCCACGGCGAGTGGCAGCAGCGCCAGGCCGGTGCGGAAGGCGCTGTAGCCGAGCACGTTCTGGAACCACAGCGGCAGCGCGAAGAGCAGGCCGAACTCGCCCAGGCTGACGATCGCCGCGGCCAGGATGCCGTTGCGGAACGAGCCGATGCCGAACAGCGACAGGTCGAGCAGCGCGGGTCGCCCGGCGCGGTTGCGGCGGACCTGCTGGGCCAGGAAGACCCCGAGTGCGGTCAGCCCGGCCAGCGCGGCCACCGGCACCGGGGAGATCGAGGCGGTCCAGTCGAGGCCGAAGAGGCTGAACGGGCGTTCCCGCTCCCACCAGCCGTAGGTGCGTCCCTCGATGAGCGCGAAGACCACGCCGGTCATGCCGACCACGGAGAGCAGCGCGCCGAGCAGGTCGACCCCGCGTTCGGCGCGGTCGTCCCGGGACTCGGCGACCAGCAGCAGGGTCGCCCCGATCACGGCCAGGCTGACCGGGACGTTGATGCCGAACGCCCACCGCCAGGAGTACGTGGTGGTGAGCCAGCCGCCGAGCAACGGGCCGAGCGCCGCCGCGCCGCCGATGGTCGAGCCCCAGACGGCGAACGCGATGCCCCGCTCCCGGCCGGTGAAGTTGGCGTTGAGCAGGGAGAGCGAGGTGGGCAGCATCATCGCGCCACCGATGCCCTGCAGCACCCGGGCGCCGATCAGCGCCTCGCCGGAGCCGGCGAGCGCCGCCAGCACGCTGGCCACCACGAAGACGCCCACGCCGGCGACGAACATCCGCCGCCGCCCGGACCGGTCGGCGAAGCGGCCGGCGACCAGCAGCAACGCGGCGAAGACCAGGGTGTACGCCTCCTGCACCCACTGGGCCTCGGTCGAGGTGATGTCCAGGTCCCGGATGATCTGCGGAACCGCGACGTTCACGATGGTGGCATCCACGATGATCATCGCCACGCCGAGGCTGATGGCGAGCAGCCCGAACCAACGTCCGCGCCCGTCGCTGCGCATGGCACCCCTCCCGCTTTAGCTAGATTTTCTAGCTACCTGAGATGCTAGCTTTAACCCGTGGAGGGGTCGCCGTCAACCGGAGAGGCCACGCCCGCCGGCCGGCCGCCGAGCAGCGAGGCCGCCCGGGCGCTGCGTGAGATGCTGCGGGTCGCCGGGGACACCCGGGCCGCGTTGGCCCGCCGCCTCGGCATCGGCGCGACCGACGCCGCGGCCATCGACCACCTGATCTCCAGCCCCGAGCCGCTGGGCCCGGTGGAGCTGGGCAACCGTTTGGGCATCCGGTCCGCCTCCGCCACCACGCTCGTCGACCGGCTGGTCCAGGCCGGACACGTCGCCCGCGCCCCGCATCCGCACGATCGCCGGCGCCTGACCCTCCAGGTGACCGAGCACGCGGTCGGCGAGGTGCTGGAGGCGCTCCGGCCCATGCTGGTCGGCGTCGACCGCGCGGTCGCCCGACTCACCCCCGAACAGGCCGAGGCCACCGCCACGTTCCTGCGCGAGGTCGCCGAGGTGATGCGGGAGTACGTCGCCACCGCGCCGGACGAGCCGCCCCGCGCCCGTACCGAGCGTGGCTGAGGGCACTCTCAGAAATTAGTTTGGGCCCTGATGGTTCGGGGGCTAATCTGGCGCCCGTGAACATGGGACCGCTCGTCCGCTACCCCGACGCGCTGCAACAGGCGCCGCTCGGCCGGCTGATCTCGATCGCCGGCCACGTCGTCGAGCAGCACTGGGGGCGCTACCTGGCCGAGCACCACGGTCTCACCTCCGCCGGCATGCGGGTGCTGATGATCCTGCTGCGGGCCGGCGACATCACCCACCGCGAGATGGCGGAGCTGTGCTTCGTCCGGCCCGCCACCCTCACCGGCATCGTCGACACCCTGGAACGCGACGGCTTCGTCAGCCGGCGGCGCAACCCGGAGGACCGGCGTGCCGTCCAGCTCACGCTCACCGACAAGGGCCAGGAGCACGCCCGCGCGATCATCGACCTGATCCACAGCGACCGGCCGTTGACGTCGGTCGACGCCGACCCGGCCAAGCGGGCCGTCATCCGCGAATTCCTGACCGAAATCATCACCGGCATGTCCGACGGGGACCTCCGTCGGTTGAACCGGGACAGCGAGTCCGACACCGAGTCGCCAACGGGGAGACATCCGTGCTGATCCGCCTGCTCCGCACACATCTGCGCCCGTACCGACGACTGCTGGCCGCCGTGGTGGCGCTCCAGTTCGTCGGCACGATGGCCTCGCTCTACCTGCCCAGCCTCAACGCCGACATCATCGACCGGGGCGTCGCCCGCGGCGACACCGACCAGATCCTGCGGACGGGCGGCTGGATGCTGGTGGTCAGCCTGCTCCAGATCGCCTGCTCGATCGCCGCGGTCTACCTCGGCGCGAAGACCGCGATGGGCTTCGGCCGCGACGTCCGCAGGGCGATCTTCGGGCACGTCAACCGCTTCTCCGCCCGCGAGGTGGCCCGCTTCGGCGCGCCGTCCCTGATCACCCGCAACACCAACGACGTCCAGCAGGTGCAGATGCTGGTGCTGCTCAGCTGCACCATGCTGGTGGCCGCGCCGATCATGAGCGTCGGCGGCGTGGTGATGGCGCTGCGCGAGGACGTCGGCCTCTCCTGGCTGATGCTGGTCTGCGTACCGGTGCTGGCCGTCGCGCTGGGCCTGATCATCCGCCGGATGGTGCCGGGCTTCCGGCTCATGCAGACCCGGATCGACACCGTCAACCGGGTGCTGCGCGAGCAGATCACCGGCATCCGGGTGGTCCGGGCGTTCGTCCGCGAGCCGTACGAGACCGACCGCTTCCAGGGGGCCAACGCCGACCTGACCGCGACCGCGCTGCGCATCGGCCGACTCCAGGCGCTGATCTTCCCGATCGTGATGCTGGTGCTCAACGTCTCCAGCGTGGCGGTGCTCTGGTTCGGCGCGGCCCGGGTCGACTCCGGGGAGATCCAGGTCGGCGCGCTCACCGCGTTCCTGCAGTACCTGATGCAGATCCTGATGGCGGTCATGATGGCCACCTTCATGCTGATGATGGTGCCCCGGGCGGCGGTCTGCGCCGAACGCATCGAGGAGGTGCTGGACACCGACTCCTCGGTGGTGCCGGCGGCCGACCCGGTGACCGAGGTCGCCGGACGCGGCGAGCTGGAGCTGCGCGGCGCCGGCTTCCAGTACCCGGGCGCCACCGCGCCGGTGCTGCGCGACATCTCGTTCCGGGCCCGACCGGGCCGCACCACGGCGATCATCGGGTCCACCGGCGCCGGCAAGACCACGTTGCTGACGCTGATCCCCCGGCTGGTCGACCCGACCGCCGGCGCGGTCCTGGTCGACGGCGTGGACGTGCGCGACCTGGCCCCGGACGAGCTGTGGCGGCGGATCGGGCTGGTGCCGCAACGGCCGTACCTGTTCAGCGGCACGGTGGCGAGCAACCTGCGCTACGGCAACCCGGACGCCACCGACGCGGACCTGTGGGCGGCCCTGGAGATCGCCCAGGCGCGCGACTTCGTCGCCGAGATGCCGGGCGGGCTGGAGGCGCCGATCGCGCAGGGCGGCACCAACGTCTCCGGCGGCCAGCGGCAACGCCTGGCCATCGCCCGCGCGCTGGTCCGCAAGCCGGAGATATATCTCTTCGACGACTCCTTCTCCGCGCTCGACCTCGGCACGGACGCCCGGCTGCGGGCCGCCCTCAAGCCGGTCACCGCGGACGCGGCGGTGGTGATCGTGGCCCAGCGGGTCTCCACGATCGTCGACGCCGACCAGATCATCGTGCTCGAGGACGGGGGTGTCGTCGGGATGGGACGGCACGACGAACTGCTGGAGAACTGCCCGACGTACGCCGAGATCGTGGCGTCCCAGCAGACGGCGGAGGTGACCCTGTGAGTGACACGAGAGCTGTGCCGCAGCAGAAGGGCGAGCCGAAGCGGCTGCCTCCGGCCGGACGGCGGCCCGGCGGCCCGCCGCACATGAACATGGGCATGCCGGCCGAGAAGGCGATGCGGTTCGGGCCGTCGGCGCGGCGGCTGCTCGGGCGGCTGCGCCCGTACCGGATCCAGCTCGTCGGTGTGCTGGCGCTGGCGCTGGCCAGCGTCGGGCTGAGCGTGATCGGGCCGAAGGTGCTCGGGCACGCCACCGACCTGATCTTCAACGGGGTGATCGGGCGGCAGTTGCCGGCCGGCACCAGCACCGAGGCGGCGGTGGCCGCGGCCCGGGCCGCGGGCAACGGCAACTTCGCCGACATGCTGGCCCGGATGGACGTGGTGCCCGGCGCGGGCATCGACTTCGACCGGCTGGGCCGGGTGCTGGCGTTCGCGGTCGCGCTCTACGTCGCCGCGGGCGTGCTGATGTGGGCGCAGGGCTGGGTGCTCAACGGCGTGGTGCAGCGCACCGTGTTCCGGCTCCGCGCCGACGTGGAGGACAAGCTCAACCGGCTGCCGCTGCCGTACTTCGACAAGCAGCCGCGGGGCGAGCTGCTGAGCCGGGTCACCAACGACATCGACAACATCTCGCAGACCCTCCAGCAGACGCTGAGCCAGCTGCTCACGTCGCTGCTGACCGTCGTCGGCGTACTCGGGATGATGTTCTGGATCTCGCCGCTGCTGGCGACGGTGGCCCTGGTCGCGATCCCGCTGTCGGTAATCGTCACCGGTCAGATCGCCAAGCGGTCGCAGCGCAAGTTCATCGCCCAGTGGACCCACACCGGTGAGCTGAACGCCCAGATCGAGGAGGCCTACACCGGGCACGAGCTGGTCAAGGTGTTCGGCCGGCAGAAGGAGGTCGAGGCCGCCTTCCACGCCAAGAACGAGGAGCTGTTCAAGGCCAGCTTCGGCGCCCAGTTCGTCTCCGGGATCATCATGCCGGCGATGTTCTTCATCGGGAACCTCAGCTACGTCGCCATCGCGGTGGTCGGCGGGCTGCGGGTGGCCTCCGGCGCGATGAGCCTCGGCGACGTGCAGGCGTTCATCCAGTACTCGCGGCAGTTCACCCAGCCGCTCACCCAGGTCGCGTCGATGGCCAACCTGCTCCAGTCCGGGGTGGCCTCGGCCGAGCGGGTCTTCGCCGTGCTCGACGCCGACGAGCAGAGCGCCGACCCGGCCGAGCCGGCCCGGATCGCCGACCCGCACGGCCGGGTCGAGTTCGAACACGTCTCGTTCCGCTACGACCCGGACAAGCCGCTGATCGACGACCTCTCCCTGGTCGCCGAGCCCGGGCACACCGTGGCCATCGTCGGTCCCACCGGCGCCGGCAAGACCACCCTGGTCAACCTGGTCATGCGGTTCTACGAGCTGGACGCCGGCCGGATCACGCTGGACGGGGTGGACATCAGCACCCTGCGCCGGGACGACCTGCGCGGACGGATCGGCATGGTGCTCCAGGACACCTGGCTGTTCGGCGGCACCATCCGGGACAACATCGCCTACGGGCGGCCGGACGCCACCGAGGAGGAGATCCTCGCCGCCGCCCGGGCGACCTTCGTGGACCGCTTCGTCCGCAGCCTGCCGGACGGCTACGACACCGTCATCGACGAGGAGGGCAGCAACGTCAGCGCCGGCGAGAAGCAGCTCATCACCATCGCGCGGGCGTTCCTGGCCGAGCCGTCGCTGCTGATCCTGGACGAGGCGACCAGCTCGGTGGACACCCGCACCGAGGTGCTGCTCCAGCGCGCCATGGCGGCGCTGCGCTCCGACCGGACCAGTTTCGTCATCGCGCACCGGCTCTCCACCATCCGCGACGCCGACCTGATCCTGATGATGGAGCAGGGCCGGATCGTCGAGCAGGGTACCCACGACCAGCTGGTCGCCGCCGGTGGCGCGTACGCCCGGCTCTACCGGGCCCAGTTCACCGGCGCGGTGATCTCCGACGAGGTGCCCGCGCCGACGCCGGGCGGTCCGCCGGCCGGGGTCCGGCCCACCGGCGCGCCGGTCGGGAACTGACGTGGACCCGGCGACACCTGCGACACCGGCCGCCCGGGTGACGGCACGTCACCCGGGCGACCCCGGCGTCGGGCCGGGCTCAGGCCGGCGGGAGCAGGTCGGGCGACCGGCTCGCGACCACCGCGCCGACCAGCCCCACCGCCGCGGCGGTGGGCATCGGGGCGAGACCGCGCCCGTCGCGCAGGCGCAGCGAGACCGACCCGTCGGCCGCCTCCCGGGCACCGACCACCCCGACGTACGGGACGCGTCGGCGGGCCGCGTCCCGGATCCGCGCGCCCAGCGAGCCCGATTCGTCGACCTCGGCCCGGAGGCCGGCGCCCTCCGCCTCGCGGCGGAGCCGGTGGACCGCGTCGGCCTGCGCGTCGTCCACCGGGAGCAGCACCAGCTGCACCGGGGCGTACCAGGCCGGGAACGCGCCCTCGTGCACCTCGATCAGGTAGGCGAACAGCCGCTCCATGCTGCCCACCAGGCTCCGGTGCACCATCACCGGCCGTTTCCGCCGCCCGTCCGAGTCGGTGTACGACAGGTCGAACCGCTCCGGCTTGTCGAAGTCGAGCTGGACGGTGGAGATGGTCGACTCCCGGCCGCCCGCGTCCACGATCTGGATGTCGATCTTCGGGCCGTAGAACGCGGCCTCGCCCGGCGCCTCGGTGACGTCCACCCCGTCGAGCGCGGCGCGGAGCAGCTCCTCGGCCCGCGCCCACCCGGCGTCGTCGCCGACGTACCGCTGGTCCGGCCCGCGCAGCGACAACCGGAACCCGGCCGGACGGACGCCGAGGGCGGCGTGCGCCTCGCGGATCAGCCGCAGGATCTCCCGCACCTCGTCGCCGACCTGCTCCAGGGCGCAGAAGTTGTGCGCGTCGTTGAGCGAGATGGCCCGCACCCGGGACAGCCCACCGAGCACCCCGGAGCGCTCGGCCCGATACATCCCGCCCAGCTCGGCGACGCGCAGCGGCAGTTCCCGGTAGGACCGGCCCCGGGCGGCGAAGACCAGCGCGTGGTGCGGGCAGAGCGCCGGGCGGAGCACGAACTCGTCGTCGGCGCTCAACCGCATCGGCGGGAACATGTCGTCGGCGAAGTAGCCCAGGTGCCCGGAGCGTTCGAACAGCTCCCGTTTGCCCAGCGGAGGCGAGTAGACGTGCCGGTAGCCGGCCCGACGCTCCAACTCCCGTACGTACTCCTCGACGGCGTGCCGGGCGGCGGCGCCGGCCGGCAGCCAGATCGGCAGCCCGGCGCCCGCGAGCGGGTCGGAGACGAACAGCTCCAGCTCCCGGCCGAGCCTGCGGTGGTCGATCATGTCGCTCTCCTTGATCAGGTACGACCCGGAGGCGAGCGGGACCGGGACGCCGCGAGGCCCCGGAGCGGATCGCCCCGGGGCCTCGTCGACGGAAACGTCAGTGCGGCGCGCCGGGAACACCCGGCGTCGTGGTCACCTCAGCACTGCGCATGCCCCGACGGTAGGCGCGCGGACGTCGACAGCGCACGTGAGTTTCGGGGAGTGGGTGCGGGTCGCCGGCACGGGACCTGCCGGCGACCCGCGGCGGCCCGGGCATCGAGAACGGGGGACCCGACGGCTCCGGTGCCGCGTCCCGTCAACGGTACGCCGGTGAGCGTGAATCCGCCGCCCCGCTCGACGCCCGTCGCACCGGTTGTCCGTCACCCCGGGAAGGGTCGCCTCGTTGCAGATCGACGGCCCACCGGTGTCGACGGTCACCACGGGGCAGGGTCGGTCGCGGTGACGCGGGACACGGCGTCAGGCTCGGTGCGGTCGAACGGGGAACTCCGGCGAGGTGGCGGTCGTGGCCGAACTCATCTCTGACGTCGCGTCGCCCATGTGGGCGTACGCGCTGCTGCTGACGCTGCTGGTCGCCGACGCCTTCGTCCCGGTGGTGCCGACCCAGGTCGTCATGATCACCAGTGGGGCGCTGACCGTCTACGGCGGGCTCAACCTGCCGCTCACCATCGCGGTCGGCGCGGTCGGCGTCTTCGTCGGTGACCTGGCCTGCTATGTGCTCGGCCGCACCGCACCGGCCCGTCGGGCAGCCCGGCACGCCGCGCCGGGGCGGGCCCGCCGCGCCGTCGCCCGGGCCACCCGCCGACTGCGCGAGCCCGGACCGCTGGTGATCCTGCTCTGCCGCTTCGTGCCCGGCGGCCGGATGGCGGCGTGTTTCTCGGCCGGCCGCAGCCGCTACCCGTACCGACTGTTCCTGACCTACGAGGCGGCGGCGGCCACCGGCTGGGCCAGCTACGGCACGCTCGTCGGTCACCTGGGCGGCACGGCGCTGACCGAGTCGGCGTGGCGGCTGCTGCTGATCGGCGGGCTGGCGGCGGCCGGGTTCGCGGGGGCGGGCTGGGCCATGACCTGGATCAGCACCCGCCAGACCCGCACCGAGGCCCCCGCCGACTGACCCTCGCGCGGCCACCCAGGATCTCCGCCGGACGCCCCACCGACTGGGCGTCGGATTCTTTCCGCGACTCCGGCGCGTGCGGGGCAACGGCACATATAAGTCCTGCTTATATGTGGGGCGGTCCCGTTGGCGGACGAACGGTTCCCGGAGCACCTGATCAGCTTGAAGGAAGATCAGTCATGAGCGATGGGTCGAACTGGCGCGACGTCAAGGCGAAGGCCCGGGGGGTCGACCCCTCCTGGGACGATGCCGACCGGGTGGCCCGGCGTGGACGACTCAGGGAACAGATGCTGGCCGCGGTCAGTGGCGCCCAGCTGGCGGAGATCCGGAAGCAGCTGGGCATGACACAGGCTCAACTGGCGGAGGCGGCGGGCCTGTCCCAGGCCCGGATCAGCCAGATCGAGAACGGCGAGAGCGTCAATCTGGAGATCCTCCGCGCCTACGTGACCGGGCTGGGTGGCCACCTCGACGTCGTGGCCAGGATCGGCAACATCCGGCTCGACGTGGCGTGACGCCGGGCGGCTTCCGCTAGGGGACGACCCGGGGATCGAAGTGGGTGGCGGTCCCGGATCCGCCTGGGGTCGTTCCGGCGACAGGCTTGGCCCATGCGTGGAGCCCGGAGAAGCGGCCTGCTGGCCCTCGGCGGGATCGCCCTGGCGGCGGTGCTCGCCGTGATCGGTCACCTCGAGGTGAACGACGACCTGAGTCCCTGGTCGCTGACCGTCAGCGACTTCGCCGTCTCCGACCGGGGCGGCGTCATCGACACCGCGATGGCGGTCCTCGCGGTGGCCAGCGCCGTACTCCTTCCCGCGCTGCGCCGGGCGGGCGCCGGTCGGGCGGCGGTCGTGCTGCTGGTCGCCTGGTCGGCCGGGCTGCTGGCCGCCGCCGTGGTGCCCACGAACGAGCCGGGCCTGCCCATGGACACCGCGGCCTACGTGCACCGGTACGCGTCGGTCCTGTCGTTCCTGGCCCTGCCGGTCGCCGGCTGGCTGCTCGCCCGCCGGCTCGGCGCCGCGCCCGCCGGTTGGCTACGCGCGTGGACGGTGGCGAGCCTGCTGCTGGCCGCCGCGATGATCTGGTCCGCCTACCCCGGTGACCGCGCGTTGATCGGCCTGGCCGAGCGACTCCTGATCCTCGCCGAGACCGCCCTCCTGACCACCCTGGCCCTCACCGTCGCCCGGACCCGGGCGGCGCTCACTCCAGCTCGTGGAGCATGAGCTGCCGGGCGGCCTCGGTGATCGAGCCGGACAGGCTCGGGTAGATCGTGATGGTCTGGGCCAGCTCGTTGACGGTGAGGTTGTTCTCCACCGCCATGGTGATCGGCAGGATCAGCTCACTGGCCTTGGGCGCCACCACCACGCCGCCGATGACCTGGCCGCTGGCCGGCCGGCAGAACAGCTTGACGAAACCGTCGGCCAGGTCGTCCATCTTCGCCCGGGCGTTGCCGGACAACGGCAGCATCACCTGGCGGGCCGGGGTCTTGCCGGCGTCCACCTCGTCCTGCGAGACACCGACGGTGGCCAGCTCCGGGTCGGTGAACACGTTCGCCGCGACGGTACGCAGCCGCAGCGGCCGGACCGCCTCGCCGAGCGCGTGCCACATGGCGATCCGGCCCTGCATGGCCGCGACGCTCGCCAGCAGCAGCACGCCGGTGCAGTCGCCGGCGGCGTAGATGCCGGGCACGTTGGTGCGCGACACCCGGTCGACGGTGACGTAACCGCCCCGGGACAGTTCGACGCCGTATTCCGCCAGGCCCAGGTCGGCGGTGTTGGGGATCGAGCCGACCGCGATGAGCGCGTGCGAACCGGTGACCTGGCGACCGTCGGAGAGCACGACCTCCACCCCGTCGGCGGTACGGCGGACCGCCTCGGCGCGGGAGTTGTTGAGGATGCTCATGCCCCGGTTGCGGAACACCCGCTCGATCGCCATCGCGGCGTCGGCGTCCTCGTGCGGCATCACCCGGTCGCGGCTGGAGACCAGCGTGACCTGGACGCCCATGGCCAGGTAGGCGCTGGCGAACTCCGCGCCGGTGACGCCGGAGCCGACCACGATCAGGTGCTCGGGCAGCTCGGGCAGGTCGTAGACCTGGCGCCAGGTCAGGATGCGCTCGCCGTCCGGTACGGCGGTGGGGAGCTGACGCGGGGTCGAGCCGGTGGCGACCAGCACCGTCGAGGCCTCGATCGAGTACGGCTCGCCGCCGCCGGCCGGGGTGACGATCACCCGGTGGGTGTGCCCGAGCGCGTCCTCGCCGAGGCGCGCGGTGCCGGCGACGAACTCGACCCCGGCCTTGACCAGCTTGGTGTGGATGTCGGCGGACTGGGCCAGGGCGAGGCGCTTGACCCGCTCGTGCACCGCCCGGGCGTCGACCGTGACCGCCTCCAGGCCGTCGGAGTGCACCCCGAACTCCTCGGTGTCCCGGTAGCCGGTCACCACCTCCGAGCTGGCGATGAAGGTCTTGGAGGGCACGCAGTCGGAGAGCACGCAGGCGCCGCCGGCGCCCGCCGCCTCGACCACGGTGACATCGGCGTCCAACTGGGCGGCGACCAGGGCCGCCTCGTACCCGGCCGGCCCGCCGCCGATGATCACGATCTGGCTCACAGAGCCGTCCCTTCGTTCGCGACTGCGGGGCTCCGCTCCGCTGCACTCCTCGCGCTCACGGCAAACGCCCCTCGTCTGTGCTCACAGTGACTTTCTTCTCCCCGTCGCGTCCGACACGCACCGTCGTATTCTCCCCCACCCGCCGACCGGGCTATCGTCGTCGCCGTGCGTCTCTACGCCGCTTACGGCTCAAACCTGGACCCCGCTCGCATGCGCGCCTACTGCCCGCATTCGCCGATGGTGGGCACCGGCTGGCTGGAGGGGTGGCGGCTCACCTTCGCGGGCGAGGACGTCATCGGCTGGGAGGGCTCGGTCAGCACCGTGGTGGAGTCCCCCGGTGACCGGGTCTTCGTGGCGCTCTACGACATCCACCCGTACGACGCGGCCCAGCTCGACGAGATCGAGGGCGTGACCGCCGAGACCTACCGCCGGCTCACCGTGCGCGTCTCGACGCTGGACGGGGACGTGACCGCGTGGGTCTACGTCTTCGACGGCTACGAGGGCGGGCTGCCGACCTCGTGGTACCTGTCGGAGATCGCGAACGCGGCCGAGAAGGCGGGCGCGCCGGACGACTACGTCACCGAGCTGCGGTCCCGCCCCACCGGCACCGCGTCCGCGTAGCGCGTCTCCCACCCCTCCAGTGTGCGCCGGACGGACACCCGCCCGCTCGGCGACCCCGACGCGGGGGTCCCCGGTCACACCTGCGGGGCGGGCACGCTCCGCTCGTACATGTCGGTCCAGCGCTCCTCCACCAGCCCGACGGAGCGGTAGAGGGTGACCGGGGCGGTGGGGTTGGCCAGGTCCACGCCCAGCCCGGCGCCCTCGCGGCCCTTCGTCGCGTAGATCGCGAAGGCCCGACGCAGCAGCGCCGCGCCCACCCCGCGCCGCCGGTGGGCGGGCAGCACCGACAGCGTCCGGACCCACCCCATGCCCTGGTCGACCGCCTGGTCGGAGGACTGGAGGGCACCGGCCGGCTCGCCGTCGACCTCGGCCAGCAGCCACTCGTCCCAGACCTTGCCGCTGGACGGGAGCGACTCCCGCCACCGCGCGAAGTCGAGCGGCTCGTGGTCGGGGGTGTCCCGGAACGCGGTGTCGTAGATCCGGTGGAACAGCCGCAGGTCGCTCTCGTCGTCGGCGCGCAGCGGCCGGATCGTCACACCGGCCGGTGGCGCCGGCTCGGCGGGCAGGTCGGCGAGCGAACGGGTCATCCGGACGTACCGCTTGACCCGGGTGAACCCGGCCTCCACCAGCTCAGCCGCCCAGCGGGTCTCCGGAGCGAAGACGGCGGTGCGGGCGGTCAGCGCGGGCCGGCCCCGCTCGGCGGCCCGTTCGGCGACCCGTTCGAGCAGCCGGGCCAGCAGCGGGGCGCGCAGGGGCGCACCGTGGTCCGGGTCCACGTAGACCTCGACGAACTCCCGGCCCACCCCGGTCGGGTTGCTCAGGATCGCCCAGCCGACCACCACGCCGTCCGGGTCGGCGACCAGCCAGGAGTCCCGCGCCGGGTCGACGAAGGGCGCGGTCAGCGCGTCCCGCACGTCGTCGGCGTCGAAGTCCGGGTAGCCCACGGCGAACGTGTCGGCGGCGTGCACCACCGTCAGGATCGCGGGCACGTCGTCGAGGGTGGGGCGGCGGGCGGTCCAGCCGGCGGGGAGCGTCACGGCGCAGATCCTGGCAGCCGGGCCGCCCGGGACGCCTCCCATTTATCCGCCCCGGGCGCGCGGCCGGGCGGCGGTGAGCAGGTGGACCAGCTCGGTGCCCTCGACCGGGCCGAGCGCGCGGAACGCCGGGGACACCAGGCGGTCGGTCACCGCCTCGGCCCAGAGCCGCCGCCGCACCAGCGGCCCGACCGGCGGGTAGGGCGGCGCCCAGCCGCAGGCGGCGGCCCCCGTCTCCCCCTCCGGCCCGGCCAGCACCGCCTCCAGCGGCGTCAGCCCGGCCGCCCGCACGGCCAGCAGGTAGGCCCCGGCGAAGTGCTCGCGCAGCAGCAGCAGCCCGACGGCGGCCCGGGCGCCGGGGGACGGGTCGGGCACCGGCATGGCGCGCCAGGCGGCGAAGAGCGGCATGGCGCTGCCGTCGGCGGCCTCGACCGCCCGGCCGAGCAGCCCGGCGAGCCGGGACACCTCGGGACTCCCACCCAGCCGGGCCGCGCCCCAGCGGCAGCACTCGGCGAGGTTGGCGGCGGCGACCTCCAGCGGCGGGACCGTCCGCGCGGCGGCGTCCCAGCCGTCGGCGACCGCCTCGGGGGCGATGAAGCCGAGCGCGGCGGCCACCGTCTCGGCGCGTACGTCGCCGAGCGCGCCGGCCCGGCCGGTGATGTAGAAGGCCCACCCGGAGATGCCGAGCAGCCGGGCCCGGCGCAGCGTCGACGGGCAGCGGGAGAACGCCTCGCCGAGTTCCAGCGCCAGCGGCTTGCACGCGGCGGCCACCTGCTCCGGGGTCATCGGCGACCCCCCGCCGTCCGTCCACCGTGGCCGCTCATCACGCTCAGTCTGCCTCGTGATCACCCTCCATGGCATCCCCCTCTTCGGCGTCGAGTGCCTCCAGGACGCCCTCCACCTCGCCGGCGCGCCGCCGGGCCGCGCTGAGCGCGCGTTCCGCGCCCCGGCGGGTCAGCTTGGCCCGGCTCAGCTCCTGCTCGGCCGCCGCCCGACGGCGCTCCAGCTCGGCCAGCTCGGTCTCGATCCGGTCCAGCGTCGCCGCGCCGTCCCGCTCGGCCCGTTCGGCCCCGGACAGCTCCGCCTCGGCCCGGCCCAGCTCCGCGCGCGCCTTCTCCAGCTCGCGGGCGGCCGCCCGCCGCCGCTTCGCCCGTTCGGCCCGCGCCGCCCGTTCCTCGCGCGCCCGGCGCGCCTCGGCCGCCCGGTCCGGTACGCCGGACTTCCCCGCCCGGTCCGGTACGCCGGACTTCCCCGCCTTCTCCGGTACGCCGGGCTTCCCGGCCCGCTCCGGTACGCCGGACCTGCCCGCGCGCTCGGGCCGGGTGGGCTCCTCGTCGTCGCCGGTGATCAGCCGCAGCTGGGGGCGGGGCACCTCACCGAACCCGGCGTAGTGGCTGGCCCGCAGCAGCCGGCCGGCGCGTACCTGGTCGGCCACCTCGGTGTCGGAGAGCGCGGCGTTGAGCGTCGCCTCCACCTCGCCCAGCGGCAGTTTCCCGGCCGGGGGCGCGGCGGGTTCGGCGGCGGCCAGCCGGCGTACCTCGGCGACCAGCGCGCCCACGACGGCGCGACGCTGCGCGGAGAGCTCGCGGAGCGTGCCGCCGCGCAGGTCGCGTTGCGCTTCGCGGAGCGCCTCGGCGAGCTGGGTCAGGTCGGCGACCAGGTCGGGCCGGCGGATCGCGAGCAGGTTGACCAGCCAGGCCGCGACCGTGGGCCGGCGGAGCCGCCCGATCTCCCGGGCGGTACGCGGGTCGCCGGCCTGGCGCGCCTCCGCCACGGCGGCGTCCCGGGCCGCGACGAACCGGTCCGGGGGCGTGGCGTAGAGCCGCCGGACCACGTCGGCAGGGGGGCCGGGCACGGTTCAGGCGTCGATCCGGGTACCGGGCTCCAGACGGCGGTAGTCGGTGTTCGACATCGCGGTGTACTGCCGGTCGAGCACACCGAAGCCGTTGGCGTTGAGCAGACCGTCGTGCAGCGCGTAGGCCCGGCGGGGGGCGACGGCGCGGATGAAGTCGAGCACCTCGGAGAACTTCGACCAGGGCGCGTGTATCGGGGCGAAGAGCGTGTCCACCTGGACGTCGTCGGGGGCGAACAGCGCGTCGCCCGGGTGGTAGACGACCTCGTCGAAGAGGTAGCCGATGTTCTGGATCACGGGGATGTCCGGGTGGATGACCGCGTGCTGCCCGCCGTACGTCCGCACCGGCACGCCGGCGGCGGTGAACGACTCGCCCGGGGCGACCACGACGAGCGCCTCGGCGGCGTCGCCGAGCACGCCGGCGAGCGAGGCGGGGCCGTTCACCTGGATCGGCCGGCGTTCCAGCGCCCGGGTCAGCGCGGCGACGTCCACGTGGTCCGGGTGCTCGTGCGTGATCAGCACCGCGTCCGCCCCGTCCAGCGCCTCGGGTTCGCTGAAGACGCCGGGGTCGACGACCAGCACTCCCCCGTCGTGCTCCAGCCGGAGACAGGAGTGGGTGAACTTGGTGACCTGCATCGTGACTCCTCGATTATCGAATCGTGATGTCCTCAGCGCAGTCTGCCGGAACCGGCGCGACGACGCGTCGCGTCCGAGGTATCGGCCCCGGCTCGCGGGGCCGTCGACGATCGGAGCGGGGAATGGGCGGACGACGACTCCGGGGCGTGGCCCTGGTGGCCGTGGGCCTGGCGGCGGTGCTGGCCGTGGGGGCGTGCAGCGCGGGCGGGGACAGTGGCAGCGACTCGGCCGCGCCGCAGAACGCGGCGGGCGGCGCGGCGGAGGGCGGCGCGGAGCGGGACCAGGCGGCCCCGGGCGGGACCGGCGGCGCGGACCTGCGGGTGGACCAGCGGTCCATCATCTACACCGGGACGATGCAGGTCCGGGTGGACGACGTGGACACCGCGGCACGGGAGGCGACCACGGCGGTGACCGCGGCCGGCGGCTTCGTCGGCGGCGACCGGCGGTCGAGCGAGTCGGCGGACGCGCGGGCGGTGCTGACGCTGCGGGTGCCGGCGGACCGGTTCGCCGGCGTGATCGACCAGCTGGCCGGGTTCGGCCGGCAGGAGCGCCGGGAGATCCGCACCGAGGACGTGACCGAGCAGGTGGTCGACCTGGACGCCCGGATCGCCACCCAGCGGGCCCGGGTCGAGAGCGCCCGCAAGCTGCTGGCCCAGGCCAGCTCGGTGGACCAGCTGGTCGCCCTGGAGAACGAGGTGGGCACCCGGCAGGCCGACCTGGCCGCGTTGGAGGCCCGCAAGCGTCGGCTGGCCGACCTGACCGCGCTCTCCACCATCACCGTGACGTTCCTGGGCCGGGACGCCAGCACCGCCGAGGAGGAGGCCGACCTCGGCTTCCTGACCGGGCTGGGCGGCGGCTGGACGGTCTTCCTCACCTCGGTACGCGTGCTGCTCACCGTGCTCGGCGCGGTCCTGCCGTTCGCGGTGGTGATCGGCGTACCGCTGTGGCTGTTGCTGCGGTGGCGACGCCGGCGGGCCCGTCGGACGCCGCCGCCCGGCGGACCACAGCCGCCGGCGCCGGTCGGGCCGACCGGCGGTCCGGTCAGCGCGCCGCCGCCAGTGCCCGCAGCGCGGTCTGGACCATGAGGCGTACGCCCACCTCGATGGCGCGCTCGTCCACGTCGAAGGAGGCCCGGTGCAGGTCCACGTTGGGCCCGCTCCGGCCGACGCCGAGGCGGGCGAGCGCGCCGGGGACGTGCTCCAGGTACCAGGAGAAGTCCTCGCCGCCCATGCTCTGCGGCGTCTCGGCGATGCCGTCCGGTCCGAGCGCCGACGCGGTGGCGGCGGTGAGCACGCCGATGGCCCGGGCGTCGTTGGTCACCGGCGGGCGGCCGCGCAGGTATTCCAGGTCGACGGTGGCGCCGGTGGGCGCGAGCACGTCCCGCACCACCTGGGCCACGATCTTGGGCGCCTGGTCCCAGGTGTCGCGGTCCATCACCCGCAGCGTGCCGGCGGCGCACGCCTCGGACGGGATCACGTTGTAGCGGGTGCCGGCCGACGCGTGGCCGAACACCAGCAGCAGCCCGCTGTTGGCCGGCACCCGGCGGCTGATCAGCGTCGGCACCTCGGTGACGAGCCGGCCGAGCGCGTCGACCAGGTCGACGGTCAGGTGCGGGCGGGCGGTGTGCCCGCCGGGACCGGTGAGCCGGACGGTGACGTTGTCGGCGGCGGCGGTGATCGGGCCGACCCGCAGGCCGACCTTGCCCACCGGCAGGTTCGGGTCGCAGTGCAACGCGAAGATCTGCACCACGTCGTCGAGGCCGCCGGCCTCGATGACCTCCAGCGAGCCGCAGGGCAGGATCTCCTCGGCCGGCTGGAAGATCAGCCGCACCCGGCCGTCGAGCTGACCGAGGTCGGCCAACTGGGCGAGCAGCATGCCGACACCGAGCATCACCGAGGTGTGCACGTCGTGGCCGCAGGCGTGGCAGACGCCCTCCACGGTGGACCGGTACGACACGTCCTTCGGGTCGCTCAGCGGCAGCGCGTCGATGTCGGCGCGGAGCGCGATCACCGGCCCGTCCGGGCGGCCGTCGATGTCACAGATGACGCCGTTGCCCTTGGGGAGCAGGCGCGGCTTCAGCCCGGCGAGCGAGAGTTCCCGGTGCACCAGCGCGGCCGTCTCGAATTCCTCGCCCGACAGTTCCGGGTGCGAGTGAATGTGCCGGCGGGTCTCGATGAGACCGGGTACCCGCAGCGCGAGCAGATGGTCGAGCTCGAAGGGCAGGGGCTGGGAACCGGTCGGCGTCTCGGGCCGGGACGACGCCAGCGGGCCACCGGAAGGCAGCGTCAACGCACTCGTCACGTCGAATTCTCGATCACTAGAGATGGATGGATCTTCGGGGAGAACAGCAGACAGCCTAGACCTCCGGCGGTGACGCTGCGCAACATCTTTCGCGTAGCGGTCGGACCGCGCAGCGTCACGAATGCCCTGGTGGGAGGGCTCGAATATCTGCGGGACAGCAGGTAGATCGCGGTCGGACGCCGTCATCTGCCCCCCACCTCCTACAACGCGTAACCGATTCATCGGTCACCAAATACCGGCCGTCGTTCCGAATTGTCGCATTAGTCGCGGCAATTAACTGCCGCTCCGACAATTGCGCGACAACAGTCGGCTGCCGGACGACTCCCGACGGTGACATGACTGTCCGCCGAACGACCGCACAGGCTGTCCGTCCCGTTCCCCCGTTCGGGTTACCCGCATTCCCGAATCGCACACGCGCCACGGTCACGGCCACACTGCCCGCAGACGCGTCGGCACCACCTCGGGCGGCGTCGCCCGGGGCAGGATCCGCGCCGGGCCGTCACCGCCCGGCGCGTGCGCCGGAGGCTTCCACGGTACGCCGCGCGACCGTGTTCGCCCAGGTCAGAACCGGTCAGTCGGCCGGTAGACACCCCACACGTCGCGCAGCGTCCCGCACACCTCGCCGACCGTGGCCCGGGCGCGCAGCGCCGCCTTCATCGGGTGCAGCACGTTCGTGTCGCCCTCGGCCGCGGCGCGCAGCTCGGCCAGCGCCCGCTCGACCGCGTCCGAATCCCGCTCCGCGCGCAGCTTGGCCAGCCGTTCCGCCTGGGCCGCCTCGATCGTCGGGTCCACCCGCAGCGGCTCGTACGGCTCCTCCTCGTCGATCTGGAACCGGTTGAGCCCGACCACCACCCGCTCACCCGAGTCGATCTCCTGGGCGATCCGGTACGCGGACTGCTCGATCTCGCGCTTCTGGAAGCCGGCCTCGATGGCGTCCACCGCCGAGCCGTGGTCGAACACCCGGTCCATCAGCTCGTTCGCCGCCGTCTCCAGCTCGGCGGTCATCGCCTCCACCACGTACGACCCGGCGAACGGGTCGACGGTGGCGGTGAGATCCGTCTCGTACGCCAGCACCTGCTGGGTCCGCAGCGCCAGCCGGGCGGCCTTCTCGGTGGGCAGCGCGATGGCCTCGTCGAAGCTGTTGGTGTGCAGCGACTGGGTGCCGCCGAGCACCGCGCCCAACCCCTGCACCGCCACCCGCACCAGGTTGACCTCGGGCTGCTGGGCGGTGAGCTGCACGCCCGCGGTCTGGGTGTGGAACCGCAGCATCATCGACTTCGGGTTCTTCGCGCCGAACTCGTCGCGCATCACCCGGGCCCAGATGCGACGGGCCGCGCGGAACTTGGCGACCTCCTCCAGCAGCGTGGTGCGGGCCACGAAGAAGAACGACAGCCGGGGCGCGAAGTCGTCCACGGCCAGCCCGGCCGCGAGCGCCGCCCGGACGTACTCCACGCCGTTGGCCAGCGTGAACGCGATCTCCTGCGCGGGCGAGGCGCCGGCCTCGGCCATGTGGTAGCCGGAGATGGAGATGGTGTTCCACTTCGGCACCTCGGCCCGGCAGTAGGCGAAGGTGTCCGCGACCAGCCGCAGCGAGGGCTTCGGCGGGAAGATGTACGTCCCGCGGGCGATGTACTCCTTGAGGATGTCGTTCTGGATGGTGCCGTTGAGCGCGCTGCCGGGCACCCCGTTCTCCTCCGCCACGAGCTGGTAGAGCAGCAGCAGCACCGAGCCGGGCGCGTTGATGGTCATCGAGGTGGAGACCTTGTCCAGCGGGATCCCGCCGAAGAGCGTCCGCATGTCCTCGATGGAGTCGATGGCCACGCCGACCTTGCCGACCTCGCCGTGCGCGATCGGGTCGTCCGAGTCGTAGCCCATCTGGGTGGGCAGGTCGAACGCGACGGACAGGCCCATGGTGCCGGCGCGCAGCAGCTGGTGGTAGCGCGCGTTGCTCTCGGTGGCGGTGCCGAAGCCGGCGTACTGCCGCATGGTCCACGGCCGGGACGTGTACATCGTCGGGTAGACCCCACGGGTGTACGGGTAGTCGCCCGGCTCGCCCAGCCGGGAGTCCAGGTCCGCCGGAAGGTCGGCCGCCGTGTAGACGCCCTTGATCGGGAAACCCGACTCGCTTGACCGCGCATCGCTCATTACCGGATGGTAGGACGCGGCCGCCGCTCGATGGGTGAGGGATACCGCACACCGGGCGGTGGCGGCCCACCGGAGGTGAGTAGCTGGCCACATACCGTCGAGTAGGTAAACGCCCGCCGCGTCGGGTTTCGCATCGGGCGTCGGAACCAGCAAGATAGAGGGGTTGTGTCCCAGCCCCCTCGATATCCCCCGGTGGCTTTTCTGTGACTCAGATTCCGACGTGGAGCGGCGGACCGGCCAGTCCCCCCACTGGACGCGCGGCGCCCGGCACCACCATCGGTGGTCGCTACTCGCTGCGATCCCCGGTGGGCAACGGCGGCATGGGCACGGTCTGGCGAGCCACAGACACCCTGTTGCGCCGCGACGTGGCGGTCAAGGAGGTGGTCCTCCCGCCGGGGCTCGCCCCCAGCGACCGCGACGCGCTCTACGAACGGACGCTGCGCGAGGCCCGCGCCGCCGCCGCGATCCAGCACCCGGCCGTGGTGCAGGTCTACGACGTGGTCACCGAGGGTGGCCGGCCGTGGATCGTGATGGAGCTGCTGGACGCCCGCAGCCTCGCCGACATGGTGATCGAGGACGGGCCGGTCGCGCCGCGCGCGGTGGCCAAGATCGGCATCGCGTTGCTCGGCGCGCTGGAGGTGGCGCACGCGATAGGCGTGCTGCACCGCGACGTCAAGCCGGCCAACGTGCTCATCTGCACCGACGGCCGCTGCGTGCTGACCGACTTCGGCGTCGCCCGGATGCCCACCGACGTGCAGCTCACCACGCCCGGCATGGTGCTCGGCTCGCCCCACTTCATCTCCCCGAGCGGGCCATGGGCCAGGAGTTCGGCCCGCCCAGCGACCTCTTCTCACTCGGCGTGACGCTCTACACCGCGGTCGAGGGGCGGCCCCCGTTCGACAAGGGCGACCCGATCGAGACCATGCACGCCGTGGTCGAGGACCCGCCCGCCACGCCGCAGCGCAGCGGCCCGCTCACCGGCGTGCTGATGGGCCTGCTGGAGAAGGACCCGGCCCGCCGGATGGACGTGCACCGGGCCCGGGCCATGCTGCGCGAGCTGCTCGCCGGCCCGCTGACCAGCACCGCGACCGCGGTCAACTCGGTCACCGACCCGTACGCCGTGGTGCCGGTGCCGCGCCCGACCACCCCGCCGCCGGTCGCCCCGGAGCCGAAGCCGAGCGGCCAGATCGGCGGCCGGGCGATGATCGGCCCGGGTGAGTCGCTGACCGACCGGCTGGCCGCGCTGCGTCGCGGCGAGCGCCCCGGCGCCACGACGGCGGGTGACGCGGCGCTCGACGAGACGAGCGCCGACGCGTTGGCCGGGCCGCTGCACACGCCCACCGGGGCCATGTCCGGGCCGGGCGCTCCCGAGGCCACCCAGCACATCTCGCCGGACGCCACCGTCCGCCTCGGCCGGGGCGCCGGCGCGGACGCCACCCAGCGCGTCCCCACCGGCGCCCCGACCACCTACGGCGGCGGCGCCGACGCCACCCAACCGGTGTACGGCGGCGGCGCCCAGTGGTCGGTGCCGGGCACCGGCCAGCCGTGGACCACGCCGGCCACCGCGCCCGGCGACGGCGCGCCCGGCGGCGTGAAGGGCCTGCTCGGCCGCGTCAAGGCGTGGCCGCGCAAGGTTCAGCTCGCCGCCGCGGGCGGTCTGGCCGTGGTGCTGCTGGTGAGCGTGATAGCGCTGACCAGCGGCGGCGACGACGCTCCCCCGCCGATCGTGGGCGCGCTGCCCTCCACCTCGGCCGCCGCCGCGCCGGAGATGCAGGAGCGGACCGTCAAGGGCGTCACCATCCAGGTGCCGAAGGGCTGGCAGCAGCAGACCGGCGGGCTCTACGTCGACTACGTCGACCCGGACGACGAGGGCCGCAAGGTCCGCGTCATCGCCGAGAAGTGGGGCGGTACGTCGATCAGCTGGGCCGAGTTCGCCTCGAAGAACCTGAGGAGGAACACCGCCAACAGCAAGACCTGCCCCGCCCCCTACACCGAGGTGTCGGTCTCCGAGCAGCCGCTCGCCGGCCAGACCGCGGGCCAGCTCGAATACACCTGCGGCGAGGGCGAGTCCATGCGCCACGGCATCTGGCGGGGCCTGGTCAAGGACGGCAAGGTCTACTCGTTCTACCTCTCCTCCACCGACGCGCGGTTCGCCGAGAGCAAGCCGATCTTCGACGCGATGGTCGGCTCGTTCCAGCTCACGGCGGACAACTGAGTCGAGGCCGACGGCCAGTGGTGATCCGTCGCCGTGCTATCAAGAGGCCATGGCGGCGGACACCACTGACCTTGACGACCTTCGCGCGCGAGCCGAGAGCTGGCTCGCCGACGACCCCGACCCGGCCGACCGGGACGAGCTGCGCGCCGTCCTCGACGGGCTGCCCGGCACCGCCGGCGAGCTGGCCGACCGCTTCGCCGGCCCGCTGACCTTCGGCACCGCCGGCCTGCGCGGCCCGCTGCGCGCCGGGCCGAACGGGATGAACCTCGCCGTGGTCACCCAGGCCGCCGCCGGGCTCGTCGGCTGGCTCGCCGCCCAGGGCGGCGAGGGCCCGCTGGTGATCGGGTACGACGCCCGACGCGGGTCGCGCGCCTTCGCCGAGCGCACCGCGCAGGTGGCCACCGGCGCGGGCCGCCCGGCGCTGCTGCTGCCCCGCCCGCTGCCCACGCCGGTGCTGGCGTTCGCGGTGCGGCAGCTCGGCGCGGTCGCCGGCGTGATGGTCACCGCCAGCCACAACCCGCCGCAGGACAACGGCTACAAGGTCTACCTGGGCGCGCAGCTCGGCGGCGAGCTGGGCGCGGGGGCGCAGATCGTGCCGCCGGCCGACGCCGGCATCGAGGCGGCCATCCGCGCGGTCGGCCCGCTCGCGCAGGTGCCGCTCGGCCCGGCCGGCCAGGTGCTCGGCGACGACCTGGTCGCCGCGTACGTGGACCGGGCCGCCGCGGTGGTGGACCCGGCCGGGCCCAGGGACCTGAAGGTCGCGTACACCCCGCTGCACGGGGTGGGTGGCGTGGTGCTGACCGCCGCGTTCGCCCGGGCCGGCTTCGGCGTGCCCGGCGTGGTGCCGGAGCAGGCCGAGCCGGATCCGGCGTTCCCGACCGTGAGCTTCCCGAACCCGGAGGAGCCGGGCGCGGTGGACCTGCTGGTCGCGCTCGCCGACCGCACCGGCGCGGACATCGCCATCGCCAACGACCCGGACGCGGACCGCTGCGCGGTCGCCGTACGCGACGCCGGGTCCTGGCGGATGCTGCGCGGCGACGAGGTGGGCGCGCTGCTCGCCGACCACCTGATGCGACGCGGGGTGACCGGCCTCTACGCCACCACGATCGTGTCGTCGACGCTGCTGCGGGCCATGGCCGAGGCCCGGGGGCTGCCCTACGACGAGACGCTGACCGGGTTCAAGTGGATCGTCCGGGCCGGCGGGGGCCGGGAGCCGCTGGTGTACGGCTACGAGGAGGCGCTGGGCTACTGCGTCGCGCCCGGCCACGTCCGGGACAAGGACGGCATCACCGCCGCGCTGACCGTCGCCGAGCTGGCCGCCGGGCTCAAGGCCCAGGGCCGTACGCTCACCCACCGGCTGGACGAGCTGGCCGCCGAGTTCGGCGTGCACCACACCGACCAGCTCTCCGTCCGGGTGGAGGACCTGCGGGTGATCGCGGACTCGATGGCGCGGGTGCGGGCGGCCACCCCGACCGCGCTGCTCGGGCACCCGGTCACCGAGGCGACCGACCTGCTCCCCGAGTCGGACGTGGTCATTCTGCGCACCGACGCCGCCCGGGTGGTGATCCGGCCCTCCGGCACCGAGCCGAAGCTCAAGGCGTACCTGGAGGTGGTGGAGCCGGTGACCGACGGCGACGTCACCGCGGCCCGGCGCCGCGCCCGGGCCGCCGTCACCGAGCTGCGCAACGAGATCGCCGCCGCGCTCGGCCTCTGAGATGTAAGGAGGGGCCCCTTGTTAACGCCTGGCGTTAACGAGGGGCCCCTCCTCTACCTGAGGCGTTAAAAGGGGGCCCTTCCTTACCGCTTGCCGAGGGCGGCGTCGACGGCTTGGCCGAGGGCGGCGATGACCAGGCTCACCGACGGGCGTACCACGCTGTCGTCCAGGCTCACCGTGCCGGAGAAGCCGGCGCCCGCCGCGATCTCCTCCAGGCGCTTGCCGGCGTCGGTGGCGGCGGCGCCGGTCAGCCCGAGCGCCGGCTCCATCCGCAGCACCGCGACCAGGGTGGCCAGCGCCGCGGTCCGCTCGTCCGGGAGCTGCCCGCTGGTCAGCGCGTCGGCCAGCCGGCGGCGGATGTCCGCCTCGACCGAGGCGTCGGCCACCGGGTAGCGGTGCACGTGGATGAAGCCCAGCTCGGTCTCGTCCACGTCGCGGACCACGCCCCGGCCGCAGAGGTCGCCGAGGATCCGGTCGCGCAGCCCGTGCCGCAGCCGCTGCACCCAGGACGAGGGCGTGTGCGGGGTGTCCGCGGCGATCTTGGCCAGCACCGCGTCCGCGATCGGCTCGCCGGTCGGCGCGGGGTCGACCACCGCCAGGTTCCCGTCCGCGTACGCGACCCGTCCGGCCAGGGCCAGCTCGACCAGCACCGCGGCGGCCATGCCCAGGTCCAGGCTGATCCGCGGCATGGTGGCCTTGCCGGTTTCGTCGTCATACGCGAGGAGCAGCAGCTCCTCGGCGAGCGCAACACCAGTCATGGCCCGGAACGCTAGCGCCTCCCCGCACCCTCGCGCATCAACTCGCCGGTGCCGCCCGCTTCCTACGGCGGAGGGCCCCTCCGGGATGGAACGGGCCCTCTGCGCGCGGGTGCCGACGGGTCAGAAGCGGGGCATGCCGCCGAACTGCCGGTCACCGGCGTCGCCGAGACCGGGGACGATGAACATCCGGTCGTTTAGGCCCTCGTCGATCGACGCGGTGACCAGGCGCAGCGGCAGGCCGGACTGCTCCAGCCGCTGGATGCCGACCGGTGCGGCCAGCACGCAGAGCACGGTGATGTCGGTGCAGCCGCGGTCGGCGAGCAGCCGGCAGCAGTGCTCCAGCGAGCCGCCGGTGGCCAGCATCGGGTCGAGCACCAGCACCGGCAGGCCGCTCAGGTCCCGGGGCAGCGACTCCATGTACGCCCGCGGCTCGTACGTCTCCTCGTCGCGGGCCAGGCCCACGAAGCCCATCGACGACTCGGGCAGCAGGTCGAGCGCGGCGTCGGCCATGCCGAGGCCGGCCCGCAGCACCGGCACCAGCAGCGGCGGGTTCGCCAGCCGGGTGCCCTCGGTGTCGGTGACCGGGGTCTGGATCGAGTACTTCTCGACCGGGAAGGAGCGCGCGGCCTCGTACACCAGCATGGTGGTGAGTTCGCGCAGCGCGGCCCGGAACGACGCCGAGTCGGTCCGGGCGTCCCGCATGGCGGTCAACCGCGACTGGGCGAGCGGATGGTCAATGACGTGTACGTCCACGATCGCTCAACCTACCGGTCCCCGGCCCGGCGCACGGCGGGTGCGGCCCGACCAGCGACGCCGCTCACGTATGCGCTCACGTCGGGTCCGCCGTGACCAAGATCACTCGACTCGCGGGTGCGTACTATTCGGGGCATGACGGCGACAGCGACGTCGGCCCGGTCGGACCTCTCCGAGCTGGGACGATCCGAGACCGCTCTGCGGACCTTCCTGCACGGCCTGCCGGGCGTGGACCAGGTCGGCGCGGAGCAGCGGGCGGCACAACTCGGCACCCGATCCATCAAGACCACGGCCAAGGCCGAGGCGATCGACCTGGCGATCCGGATGGTCGACCTGACCACGCTGGAGGGCGCGGACACCCCGGGCAAGGTGCGGGCGCTCGCGGCCAAGGCGGTGCGTCCCGACCCGTCCGATCCGAGCTGCCCGCACGTCGGCGCGGTCTGCGTCTACCCGTCGATGGTCCCGTACGTGGCCGAGGTGCTGGCCGGGTCCGGCGTGCACCTGGCCAGCGTGGCGACCGCGTTCCCGTCCGGTCAGGCGCCGCTGGAGGTCAAGCTCGCCGACACCCGGGCCGCCGTCGCGGCCGGCGCCGACGAGATCGACATGGTGATCAACCGGGGCGCGTTCCTGGCCGGGCGTTACTCCGAGGTCTACGACGAGATCGTGGCCACCAAGGAGGCGTGCGGGGACGCGCACCTCAAGGTGATCCTGGAGACCGGCGAGCTGGCCACCTACGACAACGTGCGGCGCGCCTCCTGGCTCGCCATGCTGGCCGGCGGCGACTTCATCAAGACCTCCACCGGCAAGGTCCCGGTCGCGGCCACGCTGCCGGTGACGCTGGTGATGCTGGAGGCGGTCCGCGACTTCCGCGCCGCCACCGGGCGGCAGGTCGGCGTCAAGCCGGCCGGCGGCATCAAGACCACCAAGGACGCGATCAAGTACCTGGTCATGGTCAACGAGACCGTGGGCCCGGACTGGCTCGACCCGGACTGGTTCCGCTTCGGCGCGTCCAGCCTGCTCAACGACCTGCTCATGCAGCGCACCAAGCTGACGACCGGCGTCTACGCCGGTCCCGACTACTTCACCCTGGACTGAACGCGATGTTCGAATACGCACCCGCCCCCGAGTCGCGCTCGGTGGTGGACATCAAGCCCTCGTACGGGCTCTTCGTCGACGGCGCGTTCGTCGACCCTGCCGACGGCGGCAGCTTCAAGTCGGTCAACCCGGCCTCCGAGGAGGTCCTGGCCGAGATCGCCGAGGCCGGCAACGAGGACGTGGACCGCGCGGTCCGCGCCGCGCGCCAGGCGTACGAGAAGGTGTGGGGCCCGATGCCGGGCCGGGACCGGGCCAAGTACCTGTTCCGGATCGCCCGGATCATCCAGGAGCGCTCCCGCGAGCTGGCCGTGCTGGAGTCGCTGGACAACGGCAAGCCGATCAAGGAGTCCCGCGACGTCGACCTCCCGCTGGTCGCCGCGCACTTCTTCTACTACGCCGGCTGGGCGGACAAGCTGCCCTACGCCGGCTTCGGCCCCGACCCGAAGCCGCTCGGCGTGGCCGCGCAGGTCATCCCGTGGAACTTCCCGCTGCTCATGCTGGCCTGGAAGATCGCCCCGGCGCTGGCCGCCGGCAACACGGTCGTGCTCAAGCCGGCCGAGACCACCCCGCTGACCGCGCTGCTGTTCGCCGAGATCTGCCAGCAGGCCGACCTGCCGGCCGGCGTGGTCAACATCGTCACCGGCGCCGGTGACACCGGCCGCGCGCTGGTCGAGCACCCGGGCGTGGACAAGGTCGCGTTCACCGGCTCCACCGACGTGGGCAAGGCCATCGCCCGCGCGGTCGCCGGCACCCGCAAGAAGCTCACCCTGGAGCTGGGCGGCAAGGCCGCCAACATCGTCTTCGACGACGCCCCGATCGACCAGGCGGTCGAGGGGATCGTCAACGGCATCTTCTTCAACCAGGGGCACGTCTGCTGCGCCGGGTCCCGGCTGCTGGTCCAGGAGTCGGTCGCCGACCGGGTGCTGGAGTCGCTCAAGCGCCGGATGGCCCAGCTGCGGGTCGGTGACCCGCTGGACAAGAACACCGACATCGGCGCGATCAACTCGGCCGCCCAGCTGGCGAAGATCCGCGAGCTGTCCGAGGTCGGCGCCGCCGAGGGGGCCGAGCGCTGGTCGCCGCCGTGCGAGCTGCCCGAGCGCGGCTTCTGGTTCGCGCCGACCATCTTCACCGGGGTCACCCAGGCGCACCGGATCGCCCGCGAGGAGATCTTCGGTCCGGTGCTGTCCGTGCTCACCTTCCGCACCCCGGCGGAGGCCGTCGAGAAGGCCAACAACACGCCGTACGGGCTGTCGGCCGGCATCTGGACCGACAAGGGCTCCCGGATCCTGTGGACCGCCGACCGGCTGCGCGCTGGCGTGGTCTGGGCCAACACGTTCAACAAGTTCGACCCGACCTCGCCGTTCGGCGGCTACAAGGAGTCGGGTTACGGTCGCGAGGGCGGCCGGCACGGGCTGGAGGGGTACCTCAATGTCTGAGCGGGTCGCGGTACGCAAGACGTACAAGCTCTTCATCGGCGGGAAGTTCCCGCGCAGCGAGTCGGGACGGTCGTATCTCGTGCAGGACTCCAACGTGTCGCTGGCCTCCCGCAAGGACGCCCGGGACGCCGTCGTCGCCGCGCGCGCCGCGGTGAAGGGCTGGGCCGGGGCGACCGCGTACAACCGGGGTCAGATCCTCTACCGGGTGGCCGAGATGCTGGAGGGCCGGCGCGACCAGTTCGTCGCGCTCGGCGCCCCGGCCGACGAGGTGGACGCCGCGATCGACCGCTGGGTCTGGTACGCCGGCTGGTCGGACAAGCTCCCCCAGGTCTACGGCGGCGCGAACCCGGTCGCCGGCCCGTACTTCAACCTGTCCGCGCCGGAGCCGACGGGGGTGGTGGCCGCGGTGGCCCCCGAGGCCCCGGCGTTGCTCGGCCTGGTCAGCGTGATCGCCCCGGCGATCGTCACCGGCAACACGGTGGTGGTGGCCGCCTCCCCGGCGGCGCCGCTGGCGGCGGTGACCCTGGCCGAGGTGCTGGCCACCTCCGACCTGCCCGGCGGCGTGGTCAACATCCTGACCGGCCGGCTCGCCGAGACGGTGCCGACGCTGGCCGCGCACATGGACGTCAACGCCGTCGACCTGACCGGTGTCGCCGACGCCGAGCTGGCGGCGGAGCTGGAGGTCAAGGCGGCGGAGAATCTCAAGCGGGTGCTCCGGCCGGCGCCGGCGGACCACGACTGGCACGCCGATCCGGGTCTGACCCGGATGACCACGCTGCTGGAGACCAAGACCGTCTGGCACCCCAAGGGCGTCTGAGTCTCTTCTACTACGCGAGGTAGGATTGACGGGTGACTCGGCTCGGTGACCTCGAACGTGCGGTGATGGACGTGCTGTGGGACTCGGTCCCGGGCACGTCGGACGGCGTGACCGTGCGCGAGGTCGCCGACGCCCTGGACGGCCGTGAGCTGGCCTACACCACGGTGATGACCGTGCTCGACCGGCTCGCCGGCAAGGGCATGGTGCAGCGCGAGCGGGAGGGGCGGGCCTGGCGCTACCGGCCGGCCGCCACCCGGGAGGCGCACATCGCCCAGCTCATGCTCGACGCGCTCGACCTCGGCGGCAGCCGGGACGCCGCGCTGGTGCGCTTCGCCCGGTCGGTCACCGGGACGGAGGCGGACGTGCTCCGGGCCGCCCTCGCCGCCGAGGCCGGGCTCACCGATCCGGCCCGACCCGCCGAGGCCGGGCTGACCGACCGCGTCGAGGATCCGCGGCCCGCCGGGCCGGCGCTCGACGAGGCGACGGACCGGTAGGGCCGCCGCCGTGGCGTACGCCGTGCACTTCGCCGCGACCATCCTGGCCTGCTGGCTGACCGCGCAGGTCCTCGCCGCCGCGCGCTGGACGTGGCGGGCGCCCCGGGTGGCGATCGTCTGCTGGCAGGCGGTCGGGTTGGCGCTCGGGCTCTCCGCGATGGGGCTGCCGATGGCGGTCGGTCTCGCCGCGTACGACCGGCCGACCGGCGGCGCGCTGCTGGCGCTCGCCGACGACCTGGCCCACGGCACGCTGCCGGCCGGTGTGGGCGCGGTGCATCTCAGCCTGGTCGGGGTCGGTTTCGGCATCGGTGCGGTGCTGCTCACCACGACCGTGCGCAGCGTGCACGGCGCGGTGCGGGCGCAGCGCCGGCACCGCGAGCTGCTCACCCTGGTCGCCCGGCGCGACCCGACGATTCCCGGCGCGCTGGTGCTCGACCACCCGAGCGCGGCGGCCTACTGCCTGCCCGGGGTGAAGCCCCGGGTGGTGGTGAGCGCCGGCACGGTCAGCCTGCTCGATCCGGCGGAGCTGGCGGCGGTGCTGACCCACGAGCGGGCGCACGCCCAGGAGCGGCACGATCTGGTGCTGCTGCCGTTCACCGCGCTCTGCCGGGCCCTGCCCTGGTTCCGCTGGGTGCGCGACGCGCACGAGCGGGTTGCGCTGCTGGTCGAGATGCGCGCCGACGACAAGGCCCGCGAGCTGCACGCCGAGGAGCCGCTGGCCGGCGCGCTGCGCCGGTTCGCCGCCGCCGGGCACCGGGTCACGCCGGCCGGCACGCTCGGTCTGGGCGACCGCGACCTCGACGTACGGGTGCAGCGGCTGCTGGTCGCGGACCGCCCGCCGCGGGTGCTCGGCGCGACCGCGCTGGCCGTCGCCGGCACCCTGGTATTCCTGCCGGTCTCCCTCTTCCTGAGCTGAGGCGTCCCCTACGGGACTTCTCCGGGTGCCGCGCGGCCCAATAGGTAGACAAGCTACGTGTAGGGTTCCTACGACAAGCGAGCCAACCCGTGGGAGACGCGACCATGGACCCCCTGCTCCTCGCCCGCCTGCAGTTCGCCACCACCACCTCCATCCACTTCCTGTTCGTGGTGGTCACGCTCGGCCTGGTCACTCTCCTGGTCGGGCTGCAGACGGCCGGCTACCTGACCGGCAAGCCGGTGTACGAGCGGCTGACCCGGTTCTGGGGCCAGCTCTACGTGATCAACTACGTGCTCGGCATCGCCACCGGCATCGTGATGGAGTTCCAGTTCGGGCTGAACTGGAGCGGGCTGTCGCGGTACGTGGGCAACGTGTTCGGCGCGCCGCTGGCCATCGAGACGCTCGTGGCGTTCTTCCTGGAGTCCACGTTCCTCGGCATGTGGATCTTCGGGTGGCACCGGCTCCGGCGCGGCACGCACCTGGCGCTGCTCTGGGGCGTCGCGATCACCGCGTACGCCTCGGCGTTCTGGATCATGGTGGCGAACGCCTGGCTCCAGAACCCGGTCGGCTACGAGGTCCGCGACGGCGTCGCCCACCTCACCGACTTCGGCGCGCTGCTCACCAATCCCACGTTCGGCATGGCGTTCGGCCACGTCGTCTCGGCCGGCCTGGTCACCGGCGGCCTGCTGATGGCCGCGGTCAGCGCCTGGCACCTGCTCCGGCGTACCCCCGACTTCGCGCTCTTCCGCACCTCGCTGCGGATCGGCCTGGTCACCGCGGCGCTCGCGGTGACCGCCCTCCAGGGCTTCGGCTTCGCCCAGTTCGGCCCGGTCGGGCAGGTCCAGCCCACCAAGTTCGGCGGCGGGCCGGCCCGGGACGCGACGGTGGCCGACTGGACCGCCCGGTTCGGTCCCGGCGACTGGGACCCGCCGGTGCTGTCCAGCGTCGGGCTCGGCTTCATGATCCTGATCGGCTTCGCCCTGGGCTGCGTCTGGCTCCTGCTGCCGCTGCTCTGGCGTGACTGGATCATCCGGCTGCGGTTCCCGCTCTGGCTGGTCCTGCTCGGCCTGCCGCTGCCCTTCGTCGCCGTGCTGCTCGGCTGGATCGCCCGCGAGGTGGGCCGCCAGCCCTGGGTGGCGTACGGGCTGCTGCCCACCGCCCAGGCCGTCTCGCCGGTGTCGCCCGGGCTCATGCTCACCTCGCTGATCGGCTTCAGCCTGCTGCTCGGCACGCTCGCGGTCACCAACTGGACGCTGATGGCCCGGCATGCCGCCCGAGGCGCGCTCGACACCGCCCTGGGCCGCCCGCCCGCGCCCGACACCGACCCCGACCACCAGCCCGTGTTCGCCTGAGGAGCCCGCCGTGGAACTCGCCTGGTACGCCCTGCTCGGCCTCTTCTTCGCCACCTACCTGGTGCTCGGCGGCTACGACTACGGCGTCGGCCTGCTGCTCGCCCGGCGCGCGGACGCGGCCGCCCGCCGCGCGACGCTCACCGCCGTGGGGCCGTTCTTCCTCGGCAACGAGGTCTGGCTGGTCGCCGCCGTCGGCATCCTGTTCGGCGCCTTCCCCACGCTGGAGGGCGAACTGCTCTCCGGCTTCTACCCGGCGGTGCTCGGCGCGCTGGCCGGCGTCGTGCTGGTGACCGCCGGGGTGCAGCTGCGCAGCCGGTCGGTCGCCGGCTCCGCCCGCGCCGGCTGGGACCGGGTGGTGGTGGTCGGCAGCGTGCTGGCCGCGCTCGGCTGGGGCGCCCTGCTCGGCGGGCTGCTCCAGGGGGTGCCGCTCACCGCCGACGGGCACGTGGCCGGCGCCGGCCACCTCGTCACCCCGTTCGTGGCCGCCGCCGCGCTCACCGTGCTGGCGCTGGTCGCGCTGCACGGTGCGACCTTCCTCACGCTCCGGCTGCCGTCCACCGACGCGCCGGCGCTCGCCCGGGTCGCCCGCGGCCTGGTGCCCGTCGCGCTCACCGCGGTCGCCACCGCCACCGTCCTGGGGCTGCTCTCCGACCGGGTACGCGCCGCCGTGGCGCGGCCGGCGGTCGCCGTACTCCTGCCGTTGGCGCTGGTGGCGGCGGTGCTGGTGGCCCGCGCGGCGCTGCGCCGGGGCCGCGCCGGGGTGGCCTTCGCGGCGACCGCGACGGCGCTGGCGCTCCCGGCGCCGCTGGTCGGGGCCGCACTCTGGCCCCGGATCCTGGTCGCCACGACGGACCCGGCGGCCTCGCTCGCGGTCGCCGACGCGGCGGCGAGCCGCCCGACGCTGGCGCTGCTGGGCTGGCTGGTGCTGCCGCTCGTGCCGGCCCTACTAGGCTTTCAGGCGATGTGCTGGTGGGTGTTCCGAGGACGGACCGACGGCCGGGCACCGGTGTACTGGTGAACCGCCGCCCGTTCGACCCGCGTCTGCTGCGTCGGGTCCCCGCGGCCCGGCGCGACCTCGCCGTGCTCGCGGTGCTGGGCGGGCTGACCGCGCTGCTGGTGGTGGCCCAGGCGACCGCGCTGGCCACGCTGCTGGCGACCGCGATCGACGGGCGGCTGCACCGGCCCGCGCTGGCCGGGTTCGTGGCGGCGGTGGCCGCCCGGGCGCTGGTGAGCTGGGCCCAGGGCACGGTGGCGGCGCGGGCCGCGGCCACGGTCAAGGCGGCGCTGCGCGCGGACCTGCTGCGCGCGGTCGGCCGGCACGGCCCCACCTGGGTCGCCGGCCGGCGGGCCGGGCAACTGGCCACCCTGGCCGGGCGAGGGCTGGACGCGCTCGACCCCTACTTCACCGGCTACCTGCCGCAGCTGGTGCTGAGCGTGACGGTGCCGGCGGCGGTGCTGGCCCGGATCGTGTTCGCGGACTGGAGCTCGGCGCTGATCATCGCGCTCACCATTCCGCTCATCCCGATCTTCGGGGCGCTGCTCGGCTGGCAGGCGCAGGCCGCCACCGAGCGGCAGTGGCGGCGGCTGTCGCTGCTCGGCGGGCACTTCCTCGACATGGTGGCCGGGCTGCCCACGCTGCGCGCGTTCGGCCGGGCCCGGGCCCAGGTCGACGTGGTGCGCCGGATGGCCGACGGCCACCGCCAGGCCACCATGCGGACGCTGCGCATCGCGTTCCTGTCCGCGCTGGTGCTGGAGCTGGTCGCCACGCTCTCCGTCGCGCTGGTCGCGGTGCCGGTCGGCATCCGGCTGCTCGGCGGCGGGATCACGCTCTCCACCGCGCTGCTCGTGCTGCTGCTCACCCCGGAGGCGTACCTGCCGCTGCGGGCCGCCGGCAGCCGGTTCCACGCCAGCATGGAGGGCCTCACCGCGCTGGACGAGGCGCTCACCCTCTCCGCGACCGACGCGCCGAACGCACCCACCGCCGCCGGGCGCGCGGCCCCGGACGGCCGCGGCGAGATCCGCTTCGAGGGCGTGACCGTCGCGTACGACCGGACGACCGCGCTGCGCGACGTCACGCTGACCATCCGGCCCGGCGACCGGGTGGCCGTCATCGGGCCCAGCGGCGCGGGCAAGAGCACGCTGCTCAACCTGCTGCTCGGCTTCGTCCGCCCGACCAGCGGGCGGATCACCGTCGACGGCACCGACCTGGCCGAGGTCGACCCGGACACGTGGCGCCGCGAGCTGGCCTGGGTGCCGCAGCGGGCCCACCTGTTCGCCGGTTCGCTGGCCGACAACATCCGGCTCGGCGCGCCGGACACCCCGGACGACGTGCTCGCCGCCGCGGTGACCGACGCGGCGCTGGACGAGGTGGTCGACGCGCTGCCCGACGGGCTCGACACCCGGCTCGGCGAGCGCGGCCACGGCCTGTCCAGCGGGCAGCGGCAACGCGTCGCGCTGGCCCGGGCGTTCCTCCGGGACGCGCCGGTGGTGCTGCTCGACGAACCGACCGCCCGGCTGGACAGCGCCAGCGAGGCGGTGGTCCTGAGCGCCACCCGGCGGCTGGTCGCCGGCCGGACCGCGTTGCTGGTCGCGCACCGGCCCGCGCTGCTGGCCGACGCCGACCGGATCCTGCGCGTCGAGGACGGCCGGGTCACCGAACTGCGCCCGACGACCACCGGCCCGGCGGTGACGCGATGATCCCGCGCGACACCGTCCTTCCGGCCGGCCCCGCCCGCGCGGCGGCGCCCGGCCGCGAAGCCGCTTCCCCGACCCGCCCCGCCCGCGCGACGGTGACCCGGTGAGCGCCGGCGACGGCGTGACGCCGGTGGGCCGCGTGCCCGCCGGGCCGACCTCGGTCCCGGCGGAGCCGTCCGGGGTGCCGGAACCACCGGCGCCCACCCGCCCGGACGCCGAGCGGGTCGTGCTGCGTCTGGCCCGGCCCTACCTGGGCCGGCTGCTCGGGGCCGGGCTGCTCGCCGCGGCGACCGAGTTCGCCGGGCTCGCGCTGATGGCGACCGCGACCTGGCTGCTGATGAGCGCCGCCGGCCGGCCGCCGCTGGACCGGTTGACCGTGGCCATCGTCGCGGTGCGGGCGCTCGCGGTCGGCCGGGGCGTGTTCCGCTACACCGAACGGCTCGCCGGGCACGACGCCGTGCTGCGCATGATCACCGACGTCCGGGCCCGGGTCTTCGCCGCGCTCGCCGCCCGGCGCGAGGGCGCCGACCGGCGCACCGGTGACGCGCTGAGCCGGCTGGTCTCCGACGTGGAGGCGGCCCAGGACCTGCTGCTGCGCGTGCTCGTGCCGGGATCGGCGGCGGCCCTGGTCAGCCTGCTCGCGGTCGGGGGCGCGGCACTCATCTCGCCGCCGGCCGCCGGCGTGCTCGCGGTGGGCCTGCTGGTCGCCGGCGTGGCACTGCCCGCGCTGGCCACCCGGCTCACCCGCCGGGCCGCCGACGAGGTGGCCCCGCTACGCGGCGCGCTCGCGGTCGACGCCGTCGACCTCACCCACGGCGCCGCCGACCTGGCCGCCTTCGGCGCGACCGACGCCGCCCTGGCCGCCGCCGAGGGGCGGGCCGGGCGACTGGCCCGGCTGGAGCGCCGGCTCGCCGCCGTCGGCTTCGCGGTGGACGCGACCGGCGTGCTGGTGGGCGGCCTCACCGCCGCCGCGGTGGTGGTCGTGGCGCTGCGCGCGGGCGTGGGCGGGGTGCTGGTCGGCGTCCTCGCCGTCGGCACGCTGGCCGCCGTCGAGGTGGCGCTCGCCCTGGTCGCGGCGGCCCGGCAACGCACCCAGCTCCGGGCCGGGCTGGCCCGCGTCGCCGACCTGCTCACCGAACAGGCCGCGACGGAACCGGTCGACGTCACGGGACCGGTCGGCGCGGCGGAGCCCGTCACCGGCGGCCACGACGTGCGGTTCGAGGACGTGACGGTCCGCTACCGGGCCGGAGCCGCACCGGCCCTGGCCGGGTTCGACCTCGACCTGCCGGCCGGCCGCCGGGTCGCCGTGGTCGGCCCGAGCGGCGCCGGCAAGAGCACGCTGGCCGCCGCGCTCACCGGCGCGGTACGCCCCGCCGCCGGCCGGGTCACCGTCGGCGGCGTACCGGTGTCCGAGCACCCGGCCGACCGGCTTCCCCGGATCGTCGGCGGCCTGCTCGCCGAGGCGTACGTCTTCCACGCGACGGTGCGGGAGAACCTGCTGCTCGGCCGCCCCGACGCCGGCGAGGCGGACCTGACCGCCGCGGCCCGCGCCTCCGGGCTGCTCGACTGGGTACGCGACCAGCCCGAGGGCTGGGACACCGTGGTCGGCGAGCAGGGCGGGCAGCTCTCCGGCGGCCAGCGGCAGCGACTGGCGCTGGCCCGTGCGCTGCTCGCCGCGCCGCCGGTGCTGGTGCTCGACGAGCCGACCGAAGGGCTCGACCCGGCGGCGGCCGACGCGGTGCTCGACTCCGCGCTGGCCGCCACCCCCGCCGGGCACTCGGTGCTGCTGATCAGCCACCGACTCAGCGGCCTGGCCGGGTTGGACGAGATCCTGGTGCTGGAGGGCGGCCGGGTGGTGCAGCGCGGCCGGCACGAGGAACTGGTGGCGCGCCCGGGCTGGTACCGGGAGCAGTGGCTGCGCCAGGAGGCGGCCGAGCGCGGCTACCTCGCGCTCGCCCCCTGACGCGTTCCGGGGTTTTCCCCGACGCCACCCGCGCCCGCCGGTGGCAGGCTGGTGCCATGCGGGTGGATCAGGGGGCAGGGGTCGAGGGCCGGCTGCGCGAGTTGTCCGGGCGGCTGCACGGGCCGACCCGGCTCAAGGCCGACCTGCTGACCGAGGCGCGGCACGCGCTGGAGGACGCCGTCGAGGCGTACCGGGAGGGGGGCCTGCCGCGGGCGGAGGCCGAGCGGCGGGCGGTGGCCGAGTTCGGCAGCGCCGCCCAGCTCGTACCCGGCTACCAGGCCGAGCTGGCCGCCGGGGCGCTGCGCGGGCTGGCCCTGCGCACGCTGGCGGTGGCGGTGGTGCTCATGTCCGCCGGCGACCTGACCTGGCGGGGGTCGAGCTGGAGCGCCGGGCCCCGACCGCCGTCGGGCTACCTGCTGCTCTCCGCCGCGTTGAACGGCATCTGGGCGGTGGTCGCCGGGCTGGCCCTGCTGGGGCTGCTGCTCGGCGCGCTGGCCGCCCGGCGTGGCTCGCCGCGGCTGGTCCGGTCGGCCCGCGCGGTCGGCTTCGGGCTGACCGGTGGGCTGCTGCTCGGCGCGCTCGCCGGGGGCGCCCTGTTCGGCTGGTCGGTGCGCCTCTGGGACGCCGCGCTGACCTGGCCCCCGATGATCGTCGGCGCGGTGGTGGTCTCGGCCGCCTGGTTCGCCCTGGCCCGGGCGGCGCGGTGGTGGCTGCTCAGCAACCGCGTCCCGCGGCCGGCCGGGTGACCCCGGTCAGGCCGGCGCGGTCGGCGGCTCGTCGGCGCCGAGGAACCGGCCGACGGTGGCGCTGAACTCGCGCCAGCCCGCGCGTTCGCCGGCGAGCGCCCGGCCGCCGGCATCGGTGAGCTGGTAGGTGCGTCGTTCCCGGCCGTTGACGGTGCTCCACGTGCTGTCCACCAGCCCGGCCCGCTCCAGTCGGCGCAGCGCCGGATAGATCGTGCCGGTGGGCAGGTCGAGCGTGCCTCCGCTGCGGGCCCGCAGCGCCTCGATGATCGCGTAGCCGTGCAGGGCGCCCCGCTCCAGCACGGCCAGCAGCAGCGCGTCCAGGTGTCCGTGCAGCGCCTGCGCCTTCATGTGTAGCGAGCCTACTTGTCGGGCGCGCGGGACGCCACCGGGGTGCGGCTCCCGGTCGGAACCGGTCGCCCACTAGGGTATGTGCGCAGAGTCACTCGGCGGCGCGACGCCGTCGGGTGGGCAACCGAACGCACACGGAGGTCAGCGTGGCCCGCCAGTCGCCCCAACGGCCCGACGCCGACGAGCCCGAGCTCGACGAGACCGACGCGTCGGCCGCAGCAGACGAGGTCGAGGTCGACCGCCCGGCGGCGGACCGCACGCTCTGGGACGAGGTGCGGATCGACCCGGTGGAGATCGCCCTTCCCGCCGGCACCGGCTTCACGCTCCGGGCCTACCGGACGGCGCGCGAGCTGACCCCGACCGACGTCGCCGAGCGCGACGAGGACGACCCGTTCCTGGCCCGCCGTCAGGTCGTCGAGACCGAGGAGGACGAGGAGGTGGTGATCCTCGACGAGGAGTTCGCCGCCCTCTCCGCCGAGAAGGACGACGAGGACGAGGACAAGGACGGCGGCCGCGCCGGGGGACGTCGCCGGGGCAGGACCGGCGACGCCGAGGCCGAGACGGACGACGACGAGGCCGACGAGGCCGACGAGGACGAGGCCGAGGACGACGAGGACGACGCGGGCGACGAGGAGGTGCCGGTCTTCCTCAGCCACAAGGGCCGGCTGCTGCTGTTCAAGACCCCCGAGTCGCTTGTCACTTTCATCCGTTCCGGTGCGCCCAACGACCTGTCCCAACTGGACAGCTGGAATGAACTGTCCGAACGGCTGGAACCGGCCGACATCGCCCCGCTGGACGAGGACACCTACGAACTCGACCTGGTGGTGGAGAACCTTCGCGGCGGTCACGACGCCTGGGATCCCGCGCTGCTGATCGAAGCCGGCGAGATCGCCCGTGACCTGTCGTACGCCCTGCGGCTACCGGCCGTGCTCGACATGCTCTCCGCCGGCTCCAGCCTGGACGATCTGGACGAGGCGCTGCGCGCTTCTGTCAATGGCGGAATCGGTGGTTTCCTGGGTCGGCGCCGGCTGAAGAAAATCGGGGCACAAACCGCAAGTTTGGGTTGGCGCACCATTGTCGGCAAGATCTCTGCTGTTGTGGACTGGCGCGACTGACCCGGAGCGGGGAGCATCAGTCTCTGGCAGAACAAGACCTGTGTCCCGGGAGGAGGACGACGCCGTGGCGCTCGTGCGCGTGTACTGCGGTCTGGCCTCGGCAGATCCGGCCGACCGAACGGCTTCGGCCGGAACGACGCTGACGTCCGCTGTGGTCGACGACGCAGGCCGTCTGCTGCACGTCTGTGAGATCGGTGACGAGCCCGCCGGCTACGCCCGGCTGGTCGCGCTGCTGGTGGAGCGGTCCGGTGGGCCGAGTGGGGTGGCGATCGCCGCCGACTCCGACGACCACACCGTCACCTCGCTGCTCAGTGCCGCCGGCCGGCCGCTGGCGATCGCCGACGACGACTCGGTCGACGACTTCGCCGAGCGCTTCGCCGACGACGACTCCCTCGAGGAGATGCAGTCCTCCCCGGTCGAACGCCGGGCGGTCGGGCTGGCCCGGGCCCTGCAGGCGGGCGCGCTGTCCGCGGTGACCCTCCCGGCGCCGCGCGACCTGGCCGGCTACAAGCAGGTCCTGGCCGCGCACGCGGCACTGGCCAGCGGGCGGCACTCGGCCGCGGTGACGCTGCGCGAGGTCCTCCGCGAGCTCTATCCGGCGGCGCTGCGCGCGTACCCGGATCCCGCCGAGCCGGTCGCCCTGGCCGTGCTCGACGCGCTGCCCGAGCCGGGCATGCTGACCGGCGCGTCCGGTCGCGGCCGCGACGCCGGCGTGGCCGCCGACGCGGTGACCGCGCAGCTGGCCGCCGACGGCCTGGCCGACGCCGACCGGATCGACGAGGCCGTGACCGCGCTGCGCGTCGCCATCTCCGAGACGCCCCGGCGGGCCACTGTCAACCGATCGCTCACCGCCGCCGTCGCCGAGACGGTGCGACAGGCCGTCGCGTCGGTCCGGGCCTGCGACGCCGGCTGCGACGCGCTGGTGGGTGCGCTGGCCGAGCGGGCCGCCCCCGCGCCGGTGGCCGGCCGCCGGGCCGCCGCCCGCCGGGGCGAGCAGGTGGACGAACTGACCCCGACCGTGTCGACCGGGCTGCGTCCGGTGCGCCCGGCCGAACCCGAGCCGACCGTCGAGCACGCCCTCCGGCGGGCCCGCCCCGAGCCGGCCCCCGACACCGTCGAGCCGGGTGGCCGCCGCGCCCGCCCCGAGCCCGTGCCCGGTGGCCGGCGCAGCCGCCCGGAGCCCGTCTCCGGTCCGGCCGCACCGCCGTCGCCCCGACCGCTCGGCCCGCCGCCGGTCGCGCCCGCGCCGGTGGCTCCGCCGCCGGTCGCACCGACCCCGGTCGCCCCGGCAGCGGCGCTGGGTCGGCCGATGTCGGCTCCCCCGAGCCGCCCCGAGCCGACCGGCGCACCCCTGCCGTCGCGGGTGGACGGTCCGACGAACCGGCCGATCTCCGCTCCGCCCCCGCCGCCGCCCGGCATCACGCCGATCGCCCCGTCCCAGCGCGGCGCCGTGCCGCCCGCCGACGCCGGCGAGCCGTTCCGCCCGACGCTGACCACCGCCGCGATCAACAAGGCGCGGGCGGAGCGGCAGCGCACGGTGATCCCGCCGCGCCCCAAGACCAACCAGGAGCCGCCGACCGGCGGGTTCAGCGCCACCGACCTGAGCGTTCCGGTGCCGAGCCCGCGCCCGTCCGCGCCGGAACCCGCCCCGCCGGGCTCCCGCGCCAACTGGCCGCTGGTCAACACCGGCGACGACCAGAACGACCGGGAGCGGGAGGCGCCCGCCTACCCGTACGGGCGGAGCGTGGACGCGCCGAGCGACCCGGGACGGGTCACCCCGCCGTGGCTCGCCGACGACCTGCCCCAGGAGCCGCCGATGCTGCGCCTGGTGGAGCCGCCGCCGCTCGCCGACCGGGCGCTGCGCAACGAGCTGGACCAGCCGACCGACCCGGGCCTCGACACGCCCCCGCTGCGGCTGGTCGACCCGGCCGACGCCGCGCGTCGGGCACCCCGCGCCGAGCTGCCCCCGCCGTTGGAGCGGCGTCCCGCGCCCAAGGAGCACCGGCCGCCGCCGGTGTCGGACGAGGGCGACGGTGACCTGCTGATCTTCGCGCAGGCCAAGTCGGCCTGGTTCGTCGGGCACGGCGACGAGGCGGACCTGGAGTGGTCGAGCACCGCGGACACCGGGTGGCAGGCCGCCGAGCAGGCCGCCCGCCCGTCGGTGGGCTCGGAGACCAAGGCGGGCCTGCCGAAGCGGGTCCCCCAGGCCAACCTGGTGCCGGGCTCGCCGCTGCGCGAGGAGCGTCCACTGCGGATCGTCCGCAACGCGGCCAGCCTCGCCGAGAACACCACTGGCTACTTCCGGGGTTGGCGTCGCGGTCAGGAGATCGGTGGCTTCGCGGTCGGCGGTCGGCCGGGCCGCGAGGCGGCCGGCGGCTGGGACTTCAGCCGGGACACCGGCGACCGCGACGACGAGCGGGAATACGAATACCGCTCAGCGGGATACCGGTCCTGACCACCACGCCTCGGCGTGTTCCTACCCACACCCGGACGATTTGACGTCGGGTCCGGCCGGCCGGGAACATACCCGGCGGACCAGCGGCGGCGCCTGTTCGCCGGGGTGGGAAGGCGACTCCATTGGCGACACCGGCATTCGACTCCACCGTGCTCACCCGTCGGGGCGTTCTCGCCGCCGCGGCCGGCAGCCTGCTGCTGGCCGGCTGCGGGCCGCAGGGGCAGCGCCCGGGTGACGGCGGGACCAGCAGCGCACCGGGCGACCAGGACCTGTTCGTCGGCGCGAGCCTGGAGCTGAGCGGACGCGGCGCGACGCTCGGCGTGTTCCAACGCCGCGCGCTGGAGATCACCGCGGAGTCGCTGAACCGGACCGGCATCCAGGTCGGCACCCTGCTCCGGTCGATCCGGTTGGACATCCGGGACAACGGTGGCAGCCCGGAGGTCGCCGCCCGACAGGCCGCCGAGCTGACCCGCGCCGGGGCGCAGGCACTGGTCGGTGGCGTCCTCGGTGAGACCGCGGCGGCCCTCGCGGCGGCGGCCCAGCGGCTCAAGACGCCCTACCTGTCCCTGGGCTACGGCGACCGCATCGTGCTCCCGCTCCAGGAGCGTACGTTCAGCTTCAAGCTCACCCCGGACGGCACCGACATGGCCCGCCGGATGGCGGACCTGCTCGAATCACAGCGGATCCGCCGGGTGGTCCTGCTCGCGGCGGACGGACCCCACGGCGACTCGGGCGTGCGCGCCGTGCGGGACGCGCTCGACAACAGCAGGGTGGACCTGGTCCGGACGGTACGGCTGCCGGAGACCGGACGGAGCTTCCGCTCCGCCGCCGAGCGCGCCGCCGCCGGAAAGCCGGACGGGGTCATCGTCTGGGGCACCGCGCCCGACTCCGGTGACGCGGCGCGGGAGCTGCGGCGCGCCGGTCACCGCGGCCCGCTCTTCTTCGACGCCGGGGCGGTCGCCGACGACACCGTGAGCGGCGCCAACGCGACGGCGGTGGAGGGGGCGTACGCCGTGCACCCGGCCTGCCTGGGCGGCTCCCCGCTGACCGCCACCAGCACCGCGCAGGTGGCCCGTCAGGACTTCGACCGGCGCTACACCCAGCGGCACGGCACCTCGGTCGCCTTCGCCCCGTACGCGTCGGACGCGCTTCAGCTCCTGGCCGCGTCGGCGCGGAAGGCGACGAGCCTCGACCGGGGCCGGTTGCGGGCGTTCCTCCAGACCCAGATGGCCGAGGGCATCGCCGGCGGCTACGCCTTCACCGAGGGCCGGCACGGTGGCATGGAGGCCGACTCGCTCGGCGTCTACCTGGTCTCCCAGGGCAGCTGGACCCGGTACGCCTGACCGTCGTCCGGTGACCGTCCCGGCGGGACGGTCACCGGACGACCGCGTACCGCATTCGACCACGGACGGCAGGAAGCGCCCGGTGGCCCATGGCCGCCGGGCGCTTCCGCGTGTCGGTCAGGCGGGCGCGACGGCCCGCGAGCGCCGCATGGTGAGCACGTACTCGACCAGCGAGATCAGTACGTGCTTCGTCGACTCCCGGTTACGGGCGTCGCACGGCACCACCGGCACGTCGCGGGAGATCGCGAGCGCGTCCCGTACGTCCTGCGGATCGTGGTACTGCATGCCGTCGAAGCAGTTGATGGCGATCAGGTACGGCAACCGCCGGTGCTCGAAGAAGTCGATCGCGGCGAAGCAGTCGGCGAGTCGACGGGTGTCGACCAGCACCACCGCGCCGATCGCGCCCCGGACCAACTCGTCCCACATGAACCAGAACCGCGTCTGACCCGGCGTACCGAAGAGGTACAGGATCAGGTCACGGTCGATCGAGATACGACCGAAGTCCATCGCCACCGTGGTCGTCGTCTTGCCCGGCACCTGCCGGGTGTCGTCGACGCCCACGCCGGCGGAGGTCATGATCGCCTCGGTGGTCAGCGGCGTGATCTCCGAGACCGAACCGACCAGCGTCGTCTTGCCGACGCCGAATCCACCGGCGATAACGATCTTCGCCGACGTCACGCGCCCGCTCGGGACCGGCGGCCGGTGCGACATGTCAGAGCCTGCGAAGTCCACTCAGCACCCTCTCCAGCAGTTCAGTGCCCACCGCGTCGTCAGAGTCGTCCAAAATGGTCGGCTCGTGGACCGCGACCAGGCCGTCCGTCGCCATGTCGGCGATGAGCACCCGGGCCACGCCGAGCGGAAGCTGCATCCGCGCCGCGATCTCGGCAAGCGACTGCACGCGTCCGTCACACAACGCGGCTATGTACTGGTGTTCACGACCGTGGCCACCACCATTGCCAGTGGCAACCGCTCGGCCGCGCACCGTCGTCTCGACGAGCGCCTCCAGGGCGATGTCGAGCCGGGGACGGGTACGACCTCGGGTCACGGCGTACGGCCGGACCAACGCTCCCGTCGGCTCGTCACGATCCGCCATGTCGCCGCTCACCTCCCTCGCACCCGGCACCGGCTCGCCCCGGTGGCATCCGTCGCTGTCGTCGTTGTTCCCGCTCCTGACCCACCGGCCAGCGCGTCATTCAGCCCATCATCCCCACAGCCGTACGCGGCTGCGGCGTCAGGGCGTCGCCCACCCGGTCCACGAGCAGGGCCATCTCGTACCCGACCTGACCCACGTCGCAGCTACGCGCCGCGAGCACCGCGAACGACGAGCCGTCCGAGATGGACATCAGGAACAGGAAGCCGTTGTCCATCTCGACGACTGTCTGCAGCACCGCTCCGCCCTCGAAGCAGCGCGCCGCGCCCTGGGTCAGGCTGACCAGGCCGGACGCGATCGCCGCGAGCTGGTCGGCGCGGTCCCGCGGGAGGTCACGGGACGAGGCGAGAAGCAGGCCGTCGGCCGAGACCGCGACCGCGTGCGCCACACCGGGCACCCGGTCGGCGAAGTTGGCGAGCAGCCATCCGAGATCCTGCGTAGTAGTCATCCTTGTTGCTCCTTCTGCCCGCTCCCGGCCACCGGGCCTGAGCCAGACTGCGAGGACTGCTGCCCGCCCGGAGTGCCCTCCGGGCCGGTCGTGTTGCTGTCGGTCGTGTTCCGCCCCCGCTGCACGCCCCGATGGTAGGCCGAGAGCAGGCCCCGGACACCCTCCGGCGTCCGCCGCTGCGACGACGGCGACGGCTTGTCGATGCTGCCCGGCACGAGCTGCGCCATCGGCGTCCGCTTCGGCAGGCCCTTCTGCGTGGTCTCCTCCACCGGCACCTCGGTGGCGGCCGAGGCGGCCCGCCAACCGTCGTCGGCCGCGGTCTGCCACGGCGAGGGCTGCTGCGGCGACGCCGGCTGCCGGGTCGGCAGCCCACCGGCGTACGCCGGACGCGCGTTGCCGTTCGCCGTGCCGTTGTCACGCGGGGCTCCGCCGGCCGTCGGAGTGTGTGCCATCGGTGTGTTACCTGTCGTTGCGGGTGTGGTCTGCGGCACAGCCCGGCCTGCGGTGTCCACCTTGGCGAACTGCTGGGTCGCGGCGCCGTTGGCCGGCCCGGCCGGGGCGGCCGCCGCCTCCTCGTTGGGCCCGGGCCGACGGGTGCGGAACCAGGCCGACTCGAGCTCCCGGAAGATCGGCAGCTCCATCGTCTCGTCCGCGTACCGCTGGCGGTTGCCGGGCTGCTGCGGTGCGGCCTGGCGCGGTGCGGGGGCCGGCTGAGGGGCCGCCGGCTGGGCGGCGGGCTGCTGCGGCGCCATCGACGGCGTCTCCGTGCGCGGGACCCGCGGCAGCTCCGTGGTCATGTCCATGCCGGCGGGCATCCGCTCCGGCATGGCGGGGGCCGGCGCCGGGGCGACCGGCGGCCAGACCGGCGGGGCGCCCACGTGCGGAGCGGACGTCGACGGGACCGGACGCGACGGCAGCTGGTCGGTCGGCGGGGCGGAGACCGGGTAGCCCGCGGTCGGCTGGCCGGAGACCGGCGCGGCCGAGACGGGGTGGCCCGAGACCGGGTAGCCGGAGACCGGCGCGGCCGACACCGGACGGCCCGGGTACGGGTCGCCGGAGACCGGGTGACCGGAGACCGGAGCGGCCGAGACGGGACGGCCCGGGTACGGGTTGTTCGCGTACGGGTTGCCCGAGACCGGCGCGCCGGAGACCGGCGGCAGCGGCGGGGCCGACACCGGTGGGACCGGCGGGGCCGACACCGGCGGCGGGTTGTAGGGCCGCGCCTCCGGGCTGCTGGGCAGCTGCCGCGGGATGGCCGGCTGCTGACCGGTCGTGGCCGGGTCGCCCTCGGCCGGGTTGCGCCGCTGGGGCAGCGGGTCGACCGGCTGGCCGTTGGCGGCCCGCGGGGCGTAGCCGTCGCCGCCACCGGCGTTGGCGCCGGTGAGGTCGGACCAGGCCGGCATGGCACGACCGCCGCCGGCGTTGGCCGGGGTGCCGGAGCCGTTGCGGTGGCCCGGGTCGAAGGAACGCCCGCCGAGCGTGACCTGGTTGCCGGAGCCGCCGGGGTGCGGCGCGGGGGGCGGGGTGTGCGGGCCGTTGCCGAGCGCGGCCAGGGCGCCGAAGGCCGGCGTGGGGCCGCCCTGCTGCGGGCCGGCTGCGGGCAGCGCCGGGGCCGGCATCCCGCGACCGGCGAGGGCGCGCGGCACCAGGACCGAGGTGGGCAGCGTGACGTCGGCGACGGTGCCCCGGTCGGCGGCGGGCCGCAGCTCGACCTTGACGCCGTGCCGGGACGCCAGCCGGGCGACCACGACCAGGCCCATCATCCGGGAGACCGCCACGTCCACCTGCGGCGGCGTGGCGAGCCGCTCGTTCAGGTCGCGCAGCTGCTCGGAGCTGATGCCGATGCCGCGGTCCTCCACGTAGAGCGAGGCGCGGTCGCCGACCCGACGGGCCTCGACCATGACGCTCGAGTCCGGCGGTGAGAAGGCGGTGGCGTTGTCGAACAGCTCGGCGACCAGGTGCACCAGGTCGTTGACCGCGTGCGCGGCGACCTCGATGTCGCGGTCGATGACCCCGAACTCGATCCGGGTGTAGTGCTCGACCTCGGACTGGGCGGCGCGGAGCACGTCGATCAGGGCGGCCGGCTCGCGCTGCACACGGGTGGAGTCCGCACCGGCGAGGACCAGCAGGTTCTCGTCGTTGCGGCGCATCCGGGTGGCCAGGTGGTCGAGCTGGAACAGCTCGGCCAGCCGGTCCGGGTCCTCCTCGCCGCGCTCCAGCCGGTCGAGGTGGCCGATCAGCCGGTCGACCAGGATCTGCGAGCGGCGGGCCAGGTTGACGAACATGGTCGCGACGGAGGCGCGCAGGGCCGCCTGCTCGGCCGCGGTGCGGACCGCCTCCAGGTGGACGGCGTTGAACGCCTCGGTCACCTGACCGAACTCGTCCTTGCTGCGGACCGGCAGCGGTTCGGCGATCTGGTTGGCCAGCTGCACCGGGGAGAGCTGACCGGTCACCTGCGGGTCGCGCAGCCGGGCCACCGCCTGCGGCAGGCCGTACTGGGCCACCGACAGGGCGCCCTGACGCAGGTCGCGCAGCGAGCGGGCCATCGACCGGGCGACCAGGTAGGCGAAGAGGATGGCCAGCAGCAGCATGGTGAGCAGCAGGCCGGTCTCGAGGAACACCTGGCGCTGCGTGTCCGACCGCAGCTCGTCGGCCTGCCGGACCACGTTGCCGTCGAGCCGGGACTCGACCGTGCGGATCAGCTTGGCGTTGCCGACCATCGCCTGGTCCCACTGGTCCGGCCCGAACGGCGCGTTCTTCATCGAGCCGCTGTTGTTCGCCGACATGAAGCCGGTGAGGTTGTCGGCCTTACGCAGGTCGGGTCCCTCGACCGTCTGGTCGAAGAACTCGGCGTCGGCCGGGGTGGCCACGGAGCGGAACGTCGCGAGGGCCTGCGCCTGGGCGGTGCCGCTGGCGATGAACTGCTCGCGCAGCGCGGGGCTGTACTGCCCCTGGGTGAGTGCCTGGTGCACGACCACCCGGCGCTGGGCCAGGTATTCCTTCTGCCGGGCGACCGCGGCGGCGGCGCGCATCCGGTCGCTCAGGTCGTTGTCACCGGCGAGCTGGGTGGCCGAGTCACGGATCGAGAGCAGGTCGTTGATCAGGCGCTCGTACGCCTTCTCCGCCTCGTCGATCTTGAGCTTGCCGTTCAGCACCTGGCTGCGGGTGGCCGGCAGGTCCTTGAGCTGGTCGTCGATCTCGTCCAGCCGGGCCTCGAAGTTGCGCGGCAGGTCGTCGATCTCGCCCCGCTGGCGCAGGTAGGGGCCCTTGGCCTGGTCCACCCGCTGGTTGGCCCGGTTGTAGGCCTCCTGGTACTGCGCCCGGGTCTGGAGTTCCTTCGCTCCGAGGAAGAGCACCGAACCGACCCGCTCGTCCTGCATCGTGTCGGCCAGGTCACCCGAGTAGCCGATCAGGCTGGCGAGGTCGCCGGCCCGGTTGGCATTGTTGAGCGTCTCCAGGTGGTCGACCAGACCGCTGGTGCCCACCACGACCGTGGCGATGGTCGGCACGATCATGATCAGACCGAGCTTGGACCAGATCGGCATGTCGCGCAGCCGACTCGCCGGCCGGCGCAGCCGCGACAGGAAGGAGCCCGCCGTCGTTGGCCGTTTGCTCACGTCACCGCCCTCGCAAAACCGCGTCCGACGTCACCTGAGGGCAACGCCGAGCGACCGACCCGGCGGGTCGGACCTCCGAGATTCCATCACGCCGCCTCCCAAAGAGAAAGCCCAGGTTGGCCCTCGCCGGAGGTGTGATGAGATGTTGATGCAATTTGATAGCAATCCGTCTGGCCGGAGTCACTGAAGGTAATGGAACACCCGCATCGCGTCGTCCTGCTCGCCGGGCCCTCCGGCTCGGGAAAGTCGTACATAGCCCAGCGAACCGGACTTCCGGTGCTGTGTCTGGACGACTTCTACAAGGACGGCGATGACCCTACGTGTCCACGCCGAAACGGACAGGTGGACTGGGAGTCCCCCTTGTCCTGGGACGCGGACACGGCGGTGGAAACCATTGCCCGACTGGCCCGGGAGGGCAAGGCCGAAGTGCCGGTTTATGCGATCGGCGCGGACCGGCGGGTGGCCACCCGGCCATTCGACGTCGACGGATCGCCAATTTTCGTCGCCGAAGGGATCTTCGCCGCCGAGATCGTCGCCGAGTGCCGGCGCCGGGGGCTGCTCGCCGGGGCGTACGCGCTGCGGCGCCCGCGTGGCGCGACCTTCCTGCGCCGGCTCGCCCGCGATCTCACCGAGCAGCGCAAGGCCCCCCGCGTGCTGGTCCGGCGCGGGATCACGCTGCTGCGGACCGAGCCGGCCGTGCTGCGCCGGCAGACCGGCCTGGGCGCCGAGGCCGCCCGCGCCCGGCAGGTGCTGCGCGGGGTGGCCGCCCTGCTCGCCGGCCACCCGCGCCGCCGGTGATCAGCCGATCAGCTTGGCGTACGCCGGCTTGATCACCTCGTCGATGATCCGCAGCCGCTCGTCGAACGGGATGAACGCGCTCTTCATCGCGTTGATGGTGAACCACTGGAGTTCCTTCCAGCCGTAGCCGAAGGCGTCCACCAGCAGCGCCATCTCCCGCGACATCGAGGTGCCGCTCATCAGCCGGTTGTCGGTGTTCACCGTCACCCGGAAGCGCAGGTCGCGCAGCAGCCCGATCGGGTGGTCGGCGATCGACGCCGCCGCGCCGGTCTGCACGTTCGACGACGGGCACAGCTCCAGCGGGATGCGCTTGTCCCGCACGTACGCCGCCAGCCGGCCCAGCACCGGCGGGTTGCCGGGGGTGATGTCGTCCACGATGCGCACGCCGTGGCCCAGCCGGTCCGCCCCGCACCACTGGATCGCCTGCCAGATCGACGGCAGGCCGAACGCCTCGCCGGCGTGGATGGTGAAGTGGAAGTTCTCCCGCTGGAGGTACTCGAACGCGTCCAGGTGCCGGGTGGGCGGGAAGCCGGCCTCGGCGCCGGCGATGTCGAAGCCGACCACCCCGGTGTCGCGGTGCCGCACCGCCAGCTCGGCGATCTCCTGCGACCGGGCGGCGTGCCGCATCGCGGTGAGCAGCGTGCCGATCCGGATCGGCGTGCCCGCCTCGGCGGCCAGCGCGCTGCCCTCCCGGAACCCGGTGACCACCGCGTCGACCACCTCGTCGAGGGTGAGGTTCTGCTCCAGGTGCTGCTCGGGCGCGAACCGCACCTCGGCGTAGACGACGCCGTCGGCGGCCAGGTCCAGCGCGCACTCCCGGGCGACCCGACGCAGCGCGGGCGCGGTCTGCATGACCGCGACGGTGTGCGCGAACGTCTCCAGGTAGCGCTCCAGCGAGCCGGAGTTCGCCGCCTCGGAGAACCAGCGTCCCAGCGCCTCCGGGTCGGTGGTGGGGAGTTCGTGGCCGGCCTCGGCGGCCAGCTCGACGATCGTCGCGGGCCGCAGGCCGCCGTCGAGGTGATCGTGCAGCAGCGCCTTGGGGACCTTGACGATGTCCTCGTACGAGATTGCGACCATGCTCAGACCCTAGTCACCGGCGGTACCGGTCCGGCACCGGACCGGCTTCAGGGACGCCAGCCGTAGACCCGCTCGACGCTCAGGCGCAGGACCAGGCGGCCGTCGGCCACCATGGCGGCCCGGTAGTCCGCCCAGTCCGGGTGCTCGCCGCGGATCCGCCGGTAGACCTCGACCAACTCGTCGACCGTCGCGTCGTCGGTCGCGGCGGCCGGCGGGGTGAGCGTCACCGTGCCCTCGGCCACCGCGTACGCGCCGCCGTCGGCGGTGGTCACGTGGAAGCTGGCCCGGGGGTCCCGGCGCAGGTTGCGCACCTTCGCCCGGTCGGCCGTGGTGGAGCAACGGATCAGGCCCGGCTCGGCCAGGTAGTCGAGGTTGGACAGCTGCGGGCGTCCGTCCCGGCGCAGGGTGGCCAGCACCCCGCGCCCGTGCTCGCCGAACAGCTCCCAGAGCCGGGCGCTCATGCGGTCACCCGCAGCGGCGCGAGCGCGGCGGCCAGCCGGACGAGCCGGTCGAGCATCAGCGCGGCGGCGTCGTCCCGGCCCGGGTCGGCGCGCAGCTCACCCGACTCGTCCAGCGCCTGCCGCAGGAAGACGACCACCGCGTCGTTGACCGGCGTCATGTTCAAGGTCGTCACCACCTGCTTGATCATTTGCACCGCGCGCAGGCCCCCGGAGGTCATCCCGTAGCTGACGAAGCCCACCGGCTTGTGCTGCCACTCGTGGTAGAGGTAGTCGATCGCGTTCTTGAGCGGCGCGCTGAAGCCGTGGTTGTACTCCGGCATCACCAGGACGAAGGCGTCCGCGGCATCGGTGGTGGCGCTCCACGTGTGGGTGTGCTCGTGCAGGTAGACCCGCTCCGACGGATGGTGCGGCTCGTCGTGGAAGGGCAGTCCGACCTCGGCCAGGTCGACGAGGCGTACCTCGTCGAAGCCGCCGTGGCGGACGGCGGCGGCGGTGAACCAGTCACCGATGCGGCGGCCGACCCGACCGGGGCGGGTGCTGGCGACGATCACGTTCAGGCGGGGCATGGTGGGGTCACTCCTGTCGGGGTGGCGGCCGGGGCCGGCACGGTGAGTCGGGGAACGAGCCAGGCGACGATCGGGCCGATGCCGACCGCGTAGAGCAGGGTGCCGGGACCGACGGCCCCGCCGAGCAGCCAACCGACCGCCAGCACGGTCACCTCGATCAGGGTGCGTACCGGGCCGAGCGGGAGGCCGCGGGCGGCCAGGCCGGTCATCAGCCCGTCGCGCGGACCGGGACCGAGGCGGGCGCCCAGGTAGAGCGCGGTGGCGAGACCGTTGAGCAGGATGCCCGCGACCAGCAGCCCGATCCGACCGGCGAGCGGGTCGAGCGGGGGACCAGGGCCAGCGTCGCGTCGAGGGCCAGCCCGACCAGGGCGACGTTCGCCACCGTGCCGATGCCGGGGCGCTGCCGCAACGGGATCCACAGCAGCAGCACCAGCAGTGCCACGCCGTTGACCAGCAGGCCCATCGGCAGGCCGGTGCGGGCGGCGAGGCCCTGGTGCAGCACGTCCCAGGACGCGAGGCCGAGGTCGGCGCGGACCATCAGCGCGACGCTGACGCCGAACAGGGTCAGGCCGGCGAGCAGCCGAACCACCCGGGCCGACATTTTCGTTGACATGTCATCAACCTAGGCGGCATGTTGGTGACATGTCAACCAACCGTTAGGATCGGGGCATGGACGAACCGCGCTGGCTCGACGAGCGGGAGGACCGCGCGTGGCGGGGCTACCGGCGGATGCGCCGGCTGCTCGACCTGGAGCTGGCCCGCGAGCTGATGCAGGACGCCGGCCTCTCCGAGCCGGACTACGACGTGCTGAGCGACCTCTCCGAGACCCCCGACCAGCGGATGCGGCTCAGCGAGCTGGCCGACCGGATGCTCTGGTCCCGCAGCCGGCTCTCCCACCACATCTCCCGGATGCAGCAACGCGGCCTGGTCGTCCGGGAGGAGTGTGCCACCGACGGGCGCGGCTCGGTGGTGACCCTCACCCCGGCCGGCCGGCGGGCCGTCGAGGCCGCGGCGCCGGCGCACGTGGCCGCCGTCCGCCGCCACCTGATCGACCTGCTCACCCCGGCCGAGCTGGCGGCACTCGGCACGCTCAGCCAGCGGGTGGTCGACCGTCTCGCCGGCCGACCCGGCGACGGCGCCGGTCGACGCGCGGAAGCGGCGGGCTGAGCCGTGGACCACCGGATCCTGGGCCGGCTGCGCTGCCCGGTCTGCGCCGAGCCGCTGGCCGAGGCCACCGCCGGCACCACCCGCGCGCTGCGTTGCCCGCGCGGGCACAGCTTCGACACCGCCCGGCAGGGATACGTCAACCTGCTCGCCGGCCGCACCCCGCACAGCGGGGACAGCGCCGACATGGTCTCCGCCCGGTCCGACTTCCTCGCCGCCGGGCACTACGACACCGTCGCCACCGCACTGGCCTCCGCCGCGACGCGCGTCGCGCCCGACGACCCGTACCCCCTGGTGGTGGACGCCGGCGCGGGGACCGGCCACTACCTCGCGGCGGTGCTGGCGGCGCTGCCGGACGCCCACGGCCTGGCGCTGGACGTCTCCAAGCCGGCGCTGCGCCGCGCGGCCCGGGCCCATCCGCGCGCCGCCGCCGCGTTGGCCGACACCTGGCAGCGGTTACCGCTGGCCGACCGGTCCGTGACCGTGCTGCTGAACGTCTTCGCGCCGCGCAACGGTCCGGAGTTCCACCGGGTGCTCGACCCGGCCGGAGCGCTGCTGGTGGTCACCCCCGCAGTCGACCACCTGGCCGAGCTGGTCGACGCGCTCGACCTGCTCCGGGTGGACCCCGACAAGGCCGACCGGGTGGCCGGCAGCCTGGGCGGCCACTTCGCCGAGGATTCCGTCACCGAGCACCGGGCCCGGCTGGCGCTGACCCGCGCCGAGGTCACCACGCTGGTGGGGATGGGACCCAGCGCCTGGCACGCCGACCCGGGACGGCTCGCCGCCCGGATCGCCGGGATGCCCGAGCCGACGCCGGTCACGCTCGCCATCCGGCTGGGCGTGCACCGGCCGCGCTGACCGGCGTCAGGTGGAGAGGTCGACCTCTTCCCAGCCCGGCGGCTCCTCGTGGTACGGCCCGCGCAGCACCACGGCCCACTCCAACGCCCACCGGCGCTGGCCGATCGCGTTGGCATCCACCAGCCCGGGCAGCGCCCGGCCGGCCCGCTCGGTCTCCAGGTAGGCCCAGTCCAGGCAGTAGTGCAGGTCGAGCAGCGCCGCCGCGTCGGCGGGATGTTGCGGTGCGGCCAGGATCCGGGCCCGCCACTGCGGGAACGTCTCCCCGGTGACCAGGTTCGGCATCCGTTCGACCAGCCGCTCGTCGACCGGCACGGTCGGGTCCAGCTGCTTGGTCAGGCCGAGCACCCAGGCCAGCGAGAAGAGCGCGTCGTGGTGCAGCACGAACGACCGGTGGTCGCCCCGGCTGCCCATCACGAACTGCCACTCCGGCGGCGTCAGCATCTCGACCAGGTGCGAGTCGAGCAGCCAGCTCATCGCCGCCTGCGCGGGCATGCCGAAGCAGCGGGCCAGAATCAGGTGCAGCACCGCGATCCGGGCCTCGATCTCCGGGGTCGGGCGCAGCTCGATCTCGTCGCCCGGCTCCCACACCAGCGGGAACTGCGACGGCGGCAGCGGAAGACCCAGCCGGGACAGCTCGTCGAGGCTCGCCTCGCGGACGGCCCGAGGATCGGGAGCGGATACGCGCAACGGTCAGTCCCTGTCTGGTCGCCCCGGCTCGCCGCCGGTCGGTCCCCCTGGCCTGGGAGGATAGCGGCTCCGGCCGGGCCGGCACCATGGCCGGCCCGAGCCGGAACCCGTCAACCGATCCGGTCGATGACCAGCGGCGTGACGGCCGGCGCCTCGGCCGCCACCCGGATCGCCCCACGCGCCTCGGCCAGCGCCGCCGGGATCCGCTCGGCGTGCTCGGCGCGCAGCTCGAACAGCGGGTCACCGACCCGCACGCGATCGCCGGGGCGCTTGTGCAGGACCACGCCCGCCGGGACGCTCACCGGGTCCTCCTTGCGGGCCCGGCCGGCGCCGAGCCGCCAGGCGGCCACCCCGATCGCGTACGCGTCGACCTCGGCCACCCAGCCGTCCTCGGCCGCGGTGACGACCTCGACCTCCGGCGCGGTCGGCATCGGGGCGTCCGGGTCGCCGCCCTGCGCCCGGATCATCGTCCGCCAGGCGTCCATCGCCCGGCCGTCGCGCAGCGCGGCGGCCGGGTCGGCGTCCGGCAGGCCCGCGGCGTCGAGCATCTCCCGGGCCAGCGCCAGCGTCAGCTCCACCACGTCGGCCGGGCCGCCGCCGGCGAGCACCTCCACCGACTCGGTCACCTCGACCGCGTTGCCGACCGTCAGGCCGAGCGGGGTGGACATGTCGGTGAGCAGGGCGACCGTGCGCACCCCGTGCGCCCCACCCAGCTCGACCATGGTGCGGGCCAGCTCGCGGGCGTCGTCGACGTTCTTCATGAAGGCGCCGGAGCCGACCTTCACGTCGAGCACCAGCGCGCCGGTCCCCTCCGCGATCTTCTTGCTCATGATCGAGCTGGCGATGAGCGGGATCGCCTCGACGGTGCCGGTGACGTCGCGCAGCGCGTACAGCTTGCGGTCGGCCGGGGCGAGCCCGTCACCGGCCGCGCAGATCACCGCGCCGACGTCGCGGAGCTGGGCGATGAACTCGTCGTTGCGCAGCGCCGCCCGCCAACCCGGGATCGACTCCAGCTTGTCCAGCGTGCCGCCGGTGTGACCGAGCCCCCGGCCGGACAGCTGCGGGACGGCCGCGCCGCACGCGGCGACCAGCGGGGTCAGCGGCAGGGTGATCTTGTCGCCGACGCCGCCGGTGGAGTGCTTGTCCACGGTCGGCCGGGCCACCGACGACAGGTCCAGCCGCTCGCCGCTGGCGATCATGGCGGCGGTCCACCGGGCGATCTCCGGGCCGGTCATGCCGCGCAGCAGGATCGCCATGGCCAGCGCCGACATCTGCTCGTCGGCCACCAACCCCTTGGTGTACGCGTCGACCACCCAGTCGATCTGGCCGTCGCTCAGCACACCCCCGTCCCGCTTCGTCCGGATGACGTCAACCGCCGTGAAAGCACTCACTTCTCAAGATCCAATCAATTGATCGCGCGTGGCCGCACCGACCCGCGAACGGTGACCGTCGAGGAATCGGGCCGACCGTGACCGGCGGAGGGATCAAGCCTGACCGCCCGGAGCCGGGCACGGTCGGCCCGATTCCCCCAGCTCAACCCCACTTCAACCGGCTCAACCCCAACGGACCGGAATCTCCGAAGGAGGCTCACCCTCACCGGCCCAGAAGATCGTCCCGGACGCGTCCACCACGACCACACGCGGCGTCCGCGCCAACCCCCACTCGATCGCGCCGGCCGGCTCGTCCCAGGTCGGGCCCTCCTCCAGCACGCCGGTCTCGGTGTCCTCGGCGTCCCCGGCCGACCGCTCCCAGTAGGTCGTCCAGACCTGCTGCCCGCCGGACAGGTCGGGGTGCACGAACACCGTCCCCCGGCCGCGCCAGGCGGCCAGCCGGTCCGGCACCACGGGCACCGGATGCTCGCCGGTCACCGCCTCGATGTCGGCCACGTCGAAGGCGTGCGGGAGCAGCTCCGCCATCCGCAGCGGCCCGCTCTTCGCCTCGATCAGGCACTCCGGCCCGCCCTGCTCCCAGAGCAGCTGCCGGCACCGGCCGCACGGCATCAGCGGCTCACCGGTCGCGTCGACGCAGGACAGCGCCACGATCCGACCGCCGCCGGTGGCGTGCAGCGAGGAGACGACGCCGCACTCGGCGCAGAGCGTCACGCCGTAGCCGGCGTTCTCCACGTTGCAGCCGACCACGACCCGGCCGTCGTCGACCAGGGCGGCGGCGCCGACGGGAAACTTCGAGTAGGGCACGTAGGCGTGCCGCATCACCTCGGTGGCGGCGGCCCGCAGCCGCTCCCAGTCGATCTCCATCACGACTCCCATTCTGCCCAATCCACGCCGATCGGTCACCGGCGCGGCCGGAGACGACGATGCCCGGCGGGTCCTCCCGCCGGGCACGTCGTGTCGCGGAGGCTCAGCCCTTGATGTACGGCTTGCCGTCGGCGGCCGGTGCCCGGACCTTGCCGACCAGCCCGGCCACCGCCAGGATCGTCGCCAGGTAGGGCAGCATCGCCAGGAACTGGCTCGGGATGCCACTGCCGATCGCGCCCAGGTAGGTGGCGAGCTGGTCGGCGAAGCCGAAGAACAACGCCGCGAGCAGCGCGCCCGTCGGGCTCCACCGGCCGAAGATGAGCGCGGCCAGGGCGATGAAGCCCTTGCCGCCGATCATGTTCTTGGTGAACGAGTAGAGCGCCAGCGTGTACGACGCCCCACCGACACCGGCCACCAGGCCAGCCATGATCACGTTGCGGTAGCGCAACCGCAACACCTTCACGCCCACCGTGTCGGCGGCGGTCGGGTGCTCACCCACCGACCGGGTCCGCAGGCCCCACCGGGTCCGGAACAGGGCCAGGTGGATGACCAGCACCAGCAGCAGGCCGAGGTAGAGGAAGATGTTGCCCCGGAACAGCGCCGGACCGATCAGCGGGATGTCCTTCAGCAACGGGATCTCCCAGTTGCTGAAGCGCGGCGCGCTGTTGTACTTCGCCGCGTCGGTCTGCATCAGCCGCTCGTAGAGGAAGCCGGTGACGCCGACCGCCAGCAGGTTCAGCACGATGCCCATGACCACCTGGTCGACCAGGTAGCGGATGGCGAACACGGCCAGCAGCAGCGAGATGAACGCGCCGCCGATCGCGGCGGCCACCAGGCCGACCCAGACGCTGCCGGAGATGCTGCCGAACAGCGCGCCGGAGAAGGCGCCCATCAGCAACTGGCCCTCGATCGCCACGTTGACCACGCCGGAGCGCTCGCAGAGCACGCCGGCCAGCGCGCCGAAGATCAGCGGCAGCGCCAGGATGAACGTGCCCCGGACGACGTTGACCAGCGGCATGAAGTTGCGGCCCTCGGGGGCGGCGGAGACCTGCCAGCACAGGAAGCTCAGCACGAAGGCGACCAGCCCGGCGCCGAGCAGCAGCGTGAACCATCGCTTGGGCACGCCGGCCAGCAGGGCGGCACCGGCCGCGGCGGCGATGACCCCGAACAGGATCGCGCCGATCGTGCCGTTGATCTCCAGGGCGGCGCCGCCCTCGGTCTCGCTGAGCGTGAAGCGGGCCTGCTGGTCGGTGGCGAGCGCGCCGAACAGCACGGCCGCGAGCACACCCAGAGCCAGCAGGACCGCGCCGGCCTTGCGGGCACGCGTCCAGAAACCCTCGTCGACCGCGGTGACGGCGACCTCGGGGACAGCGGTGGTGGACATGCTCACCAGCCCTTCGCGAGGCTCGTCTGCAGCCGGGCGGCGCGGGCCGCCCGGAGCTGGAAGATCGCCTTCACCAGGGCGGGCGCGGCGATGAAGATGACGATGAGCGCCTGAAGCACGGTGACCAGCTCCAGCGAGATCCCGGAGTAGGACTGCATCCGGTTGCCGCCGGCCTGGAGCGCGCCGAACAGCAGCGCGGCCAGCAGCACGCCCCACGGCTTCACCCGGCCGAGCAGGGCGACCAGGATGCCGTCGAAGCCGATCTGCGCGATCACCAGCGGGGTCAACGCGTCGGCGGTGGAGCCGAGCACCATGTTCGAGCCGCCGAGGCCGGCCAGCAGACCCGCGGTCGCCATCACCAGCACGTACGTCTTGGTCACGCTGATGCCGGCGGTCCGGGCCGCGTCCGGGTTCTCGCCCACCGCGCGCAGCTCGAAGCCGAGCGTGGAGCGGTTGAGCAGCCAGGCGATGAACCAGGTGGCCAGCACCGCGAGCAGGATGCCGGCGTGCACCCGCAGGTCGTCGCCGAGCAGCCGGGGCAGCTGCGCGGAGGAGTCGACCGGCTTGCTGATCGCGTCCGCGCGGTCGGGGTTCTGCACCCCGCTCTGGATGATGATCCAGGACAGGAAGTAGATCGCCACGTAGTTGAGCATGATCGTGTTGATCACCTCGTGGGCGCCGGTCCGGGCCTTGAGGATGCCCGGGATGAAGCCCCAGAGGGCACCGCCGAGCGCGCCGGCGATCAGCGCCACCAGCAGGTGTACGCCGGGCGGCAGCGGCAACGCGAAGCCGGCGACGGCGGCCAGGATCACGCCGATGGTGGCCTGGCCCTGGGCGCCGATGTTGAACAGACCGCCGCGGAACGCCAGCGCCACCGACAGGCCGGTGAAGACCAGCGGCGCGGTGTAGGTCAGCGTCTCCGAGATCGGGCCCATGACGGCGGTGAATCCGACCGCGTCCGGGTCGAAGATCGCGCCCTTGAACAGGTTCGCGTACGCCTCGCTGACCACGGTCCAGCTGGCGTTCAGCGCGTCCGCCGGGCGGGCGGTGATGTAGCTGTAGGTGGCCAGCACCTCCGGGTCGGAGATGATGATCAGCACGGCGCCGACCAGCATGGCCAGCACCACCGCGAGCACCGTCACGGTGACCGTGTTCGCCGCCCAGAGGTTGTCCAGGAACAGCTTGCCCAGACTGGGCCGGGGCTCCCCGGCCGGTGGCTGCTTCGGCGCGGTGGCGGGCACCGGACGCTCGGCGTCGCCGGCCGGCGCGGTCGGCGTCGCCCGGGCCTCGCTGCGCGCCTCCTGCGCCTCGGTCGCCGGCTCCTTGTCCGGGGAGCCCGAGACCGGATTCGGGTTCGTCATGCCTCGTCCTCGTTGGCAGGGCGGTCAGCGGTCGGGGTGGCGGTGTCGGGCGTGATGCCGGCCATCAGCAGGCCGATCTCCTCGCGCGGGGTGTCCGGGCCGACGATGCCGATGATCCGACCGCGGTACATCACCGCGATCCGGTCGGCCAGGCCGATCACCTCGTCCAGCTCGCTGGAGACCACCATGACCGCGGTGCCGACGTCCCGCTCGCGGATCACCCGGCTGTGGATGAACTCGATCGAGCCGACGTCCACGCCCCGGGTGGGCTGCGCGGCGATGAAGAGCTTCAGCGGCCGGGACAGCTCCCGGGCCACGATCACCTTCTGCTGGTTGCCGCCGGAGAGCGTGCCGACTGCGGCGTCGGCCGACGAGGTACGGATGTCGAACTGCTCGATCCGCTCCTTCGCCGACTTCCCGATGGCGTCCGGCTTCAGCGACAGGCCCTTGCCGAACGGCGGCCGGTCGTAGATGTCCAGCACCAGGTTCTCCGCCACGGAGAACTCCTTGACCAGGCCGTCGACGCTGCGGTCCTCCGGCACGTAGCCGACGCCGGCGCGGAGCACCTTCTTGGTCGACCAGCCGTTCACCCCCTCGCCGTCGAGGCTGATCGTGCCGGCGAGCGTGGGACGCAGGCCCATGATCGCCTCGATCAGTTCGGTCTGGCCGTTGCCCTGCACGCCCGCGACGCCGAGCACCTCGCCGGCGCGCACGGTCAGGTCGACGCCGTCGACGGCGCGTACCTGCCGGTCGTCGTCGACGACCAGGCCGGCGATCTCCAGGATCGGCTTGCCGGGCTCGGCGGGCTTCTTGTCCACGGTCAGCCGGACGCTGCGGCCCACCATCAGCGCGGCCAGTTCGTCCCGGCTGGCGCTCGGCTCGGCGGTGCCCACGGTCCTGCCGCGCCGGATCACGGTGATCCGGTCGGCGATCGCCTTCACCTCGCCCAGCTTGTGGGTGATGAACACGATCGACTTGCCGGCGGCCTTGAGCGACCGCATGACCGTGAGCAGTTCCTCGGTCTCCTGCGGCGTGAGCACGGCCGTGGGCTCGTCGAGGATCAGCAGGTCGACGTCCCGGGTGAGCGCCTTGACGATCTCCACCCGCTGCTGGATGCCGACCGGCAGGTCCTCGATCACCGCGTCCGGGTCGACCCGGAGGTTGTAGCGCTCGGAGACCTCGGCGACCTCGCGCCGGGCGCGCCGGCGGTCGAGGATGCCGGCGAACGGCCCCCGGACCTGCTCGGCGCCGAGCATGACGTTCTCGGCCACGGTGAAGACCGGCACCAGCATGAAGTGCTGGTGCACCATGCCGATCCCGGCGGCGATCGCGTCCGACGGACCCTTCAGCTTCAGCGGCTTGCCGTCGACCAGGATCTCGCCCTCGTCGGGCTGGTAGAGCCCGTAGAGCACGTTCATCAGGGTCGACTTGCCGGCGCCGTTCTCGCCGAGCAGGGCGTGGATCTCTCCAGGCTCCACCGTGAGGTCGATGTGGTCGTTGGCGACCAGATCACCGAACCGTTTGGTGATGCCGCGCAGTTCGAGTCTCAGCGCAACCTCCTGGAGTGCGAGCGATGGTGCAGCGTAGCCACTGCCGCGCCGCCACCGCGCCGGGTGGGGGTGTGGGGGATCAAGGTGACCGGCCGCCCCGAGGCGCGGGGTGCGGACCCCGTGCGCCGGGACGGCCGGATCGTCAGTGCTGGTGCCCGCCGGCCCCCGCGGTCGATGATCTCACCGCGACGGCCGGCGGAGCGGTCACTTGGTCGGCTGGGCCTTCGAGGTGACCGTGATGGTGCCGGCGGAGATGTCCGCCTTGATCTTGTCGACCTCGGCCTTCAGGTCCGCCGGGACCTTGCTGTCGAAGTCGTGGTACGGCGCGATGGAGACGCCGGTGTTGGCCAGCGTGCCCACGAAGCCCGGCTTGGCCTGCAGCTTCTCGCCACCGGCGGCCTTCAGCACGGCCTCCTTGACGGCCTCCGGGATGTTCTTGACGACCGTGGTGAGGATCGCCGAGCAGTCCGGGGTGCTCTCGCAGCCGTCGACGTCCACCCAGACGACGGAGTACTTGCCGCCCGAGGCCTTGGCCGCGGAGGTGGTGCCGAGGCCGGCGCCGCCGGCGACCGGCATGACGATGTCGGCGCCCTGGGCGACCAGCGCGTCGGACACCTTCTTGCCCTCGTCCTGCTTGACGAAGTCGTTGGTGAAGGAGCCCTTCTGGGTGGCCTTGTCCCAGCCCAGCACCTGGACGTTCTTGCTCTTGGCCTTGTTGTAGTAGGCCACGCCGTCGGCGAAGCCGTCCATGAAGATGGTGACCGGCGGGATCGGCAGGCCGCCGTAGGTGCCCACCTTGCCGGTCTTGCTCATCCCGGCGGCGAGGTAGCCGGCCTGGAAGGCGGCCTGCGCGGTGTCGAACTGCATCGGGTAGATGTTGTCCACGGCCGGGTTGGCGTCCACGATCGCGAACTGCTGGTTCGGGTTCGCCTGCGCCGCCGCCTTGGTGGCGTCCGACATCAGGCCACCGACGGCCAGGATGAAGTCGCACTTCTGGTTGACGAAGCCCTTGAGGTTGACCTCGTAGTCCGCCTCGGCCTTCGACTGGACGTTCTTGATCTCGATGTCGCCGTTTTCCTTCTGCGCCTCCTGGAGGCCCTTCCAGGCCGAGGTGTTGAAGGACTTGTCGTCGATGCCACCGACGTCGGTCACCATGCAGGCGCTGTACTTCTTGTCGCCGGTGCCACCGGCGTTGTTGTCGTCGTCGGGAGCCTCACCACACGCGGCGGCGCCCAGCACGAGGCCACCCGCCACGACGGCGGAGGCGATCCGCATCCCACGCACAGAGCGCAAGACGTCTCCTTCCCATTGCCCACCGCGTCGTGCGCGGTGCGCAGCCCTTGCGCCGGCCTGCGGTGTGCCGCCGGCGTCCCACGTTACGGACGGGAGCGTACGCCCGCGCCCACCCACCGGCCGACAATCGTGCACGACTGTTGAGCGTCCGTTACCCCGGTGTAACCCTTGGGTGGGGCAGATCACTTCTCGTGCTGACAGACCTGATGGGCGGTGTCGCGAACGTCCGTTTCCGGCACCTCCCCGACCTCCCGGCGAACTACCGCCAGAAGACCGCGACCGCCGCGTTGAGCAGCGTCAACCCGATGATCGCAAGGAAGTGCCCACGGTTCACGGACTCCCGCTTACGGGAGAAGAAGACCATGACGAAGATGAGCAGCGCGAGCACCAACTTGGTAACAAGCTTCGCGGGGGCGGGCTCGTCCCCGTCGCGCAGCGGGGCGGACAGTCCGAGACCGGTCAGGATCTGGATCACCGCCCCCCACAGCATCGCGGCGTTGATCCGCAGTCGGCCGGTGACGTACTGGGCGATCCCGCCGCCGAGCAGCAGCGCGAAACCGATCAGATGGACGTAGAGAAGGATCAGACGAAGAGCTTCCACGCCGGCCATCCTCCCCCATCAACGACGCTTTGTAGTAGGGGCCCGCCGAGGTGCCGTCATACCGTGACCTCGGCTCGGGCCGGGCGCGACACCGGCGCCTCGCCGAGCCCGCCGGACCGTCGGCCGATCAGCACGAGCGCCAGCCCGACCAGCGCGTATCCGGCCAGCACGGCCAGCGACCGACCGGCCCCCGCGCCGTCGAAGAAGGCTGCCGACCGCAGCAGCGTGCCGCCGGCGCCGACCGGCAGGAACTGACCGACCGTCCCCCACGGCTGCGGCAGCAGCTCGGGCGCGGCGGCGACCGCCGAGAGCGGGTTGCCGACCAGGAAGACCAGCAGCGCGCCGAGCCCGATCCCGGCGCGGCCGAGCAATGCGCCCAGCCCGGCCACCGTGCCGGCGGCGGCGAGCGAGAACAGCCCGATCGCGCCGGCCTCCCGCCACGGGTCGCCGTCGACGAGACCGAGCCAGCCGTGCAGCACCGCGACGCCGACGCCAGCGGCGACCACCGCGTACCCGATCAGGCCGGCGAAGCGCGCGGCGCGACCGGCGACCAGCAGCGTGAGCAGCGCGCCGGCCAGCATGCCGGTGAGCGCCAGCGGCAGGAAGCCGGCGGCGAAGCCGGCGCCGCGCGGGTCGTCCGGGTCGGCCGGCACGACGGGCGTCACCGGCACCGGGCGGCCGCCGGAGAGCTGGCCGGCGGCCTCGGTGAGCAGGGCGGCCACGGTGGGGCTGGCGGCCGGCGCGGTGTGCAGCGCGACGCCGTCCGGGCCGGCCACGAACGCGGCGTACACCTCGCGGTCCCGCAGCGCCCGGTCGGCGGCCGCCGCGTCCGGGAGCCTGGTGACAGCGAAGCCGCCGGGCCGGGCGGCGGCGAGCCGGGCGGCCAGCTCCGCGGTGGCCGGCGGTGGCCCGGCCACCGCGACCGGCAGGTCGCGCGGCGCGAGGTGCGCGGCCGGCGCCGCGAACAGGGGTACGAGCAGCGCCTGCACGACCACCGTCAGGCCGACCAGCAGCGCGGCGAGGGTCCAGGGCGAGCGGGACCGGAGCATCGGCGTCTCCCTAAAACGAATGTTCGTTCTCTTGAAACGAGCGTGCGCCTCCGCGCGGACTTCGTCAAGAACGAACGTTCGCTTTAGAATGTGGGACGTGCCACGAGTCTCCGAGCAGCACCTCGCCGCCCGCCGTCAGCAGATCCTCGACGCGGCCCGGCGGTGCTTCGTGCGCGACGGCTTCCACCACACCTCGATGCAGGACGTGATCAGGGAGGCCGGGCTCTCGGTCGGCGCGGTCTACCGCTACTTCCCGAGCAAGAACGACCTGATCACGGCCATCGCCCAGGCCGTGATCGGCACCGCGGACGCGACCTTCGCCGAGCTGTCCACGGCCGACCCGCCGCTGCCGCTGACCGGGGTGCTGGAGCGGGCCCTCACGTTCGTCGACACCCAGCTCGGCCCGGACGGGGTGCTGCCGCTGGCGTTGCAGGTGTGGAGCGAGGCGCAGCGGGACCCGGTGCTGGCGGAGTTCGTCGCGGCCACCTACACCCGGCTGCGGGCCCACTTCGTCGCCGCCGCCACCCGGGCGCGCGAGGCCGGCGAGCTGCCCCCGGAGGCGGATCCGGAGGCGGTCGGCGCGGCTCTGTTCGGGCTGGTCCCCGGCTACTTCACCCAGCGCATCCTCACCGGCTCCCCCGACCGCGAGACCTACCTGACCGGCGCCCGAGCCCTCCTGCGCTGAGGTGTTGGGAGGGGCCCCTTGTTATGCAGAATGCGTTAACAAGGGGCCCCTCCTTTCACAGGCGCCAGAGCTGGAAGGTGGGGCCGTCCGCCGGCAGCGTCACCGTGCCGTCGACGGACGGGCGCAGCGCCGGCGCGCCGCCGTAGATGTTGTCGGCGGCGGGCAGGCCGGTCAGGCGGACCGGGGCGCCGGGGGCGCGGCGGGCCAAGGCCAGCACCGTGCCGGACGGCGCCTCGCGCAGGAACACCAGCGTGTCCGCGTCCGCGTGCACCCAGCGCAGGCCGCCGTGCCGCAGCGCCGGCTCGTCGCGGCGCAGCGCCAGCAACGACCGGTACGCGTCGAACGTGCGCCGGTCCCAGCTCTCCGGCCGGTGCCACGGCATCGGGGTCCGCGAGCCCTCCCCGTTGGTGCCGGTCAGCCCCAGCTCGTCCCCGGCGAACACCACCGGCGTGCCGGGCATGGTGGCGAGCAGGCCGGCGGCCACCTCCTGCCGGGCCGCGTCACCGACCACGGTGCGGATCCGGGCCGAGTCGTGCGAGCCGAGCAGCTGCCACGAGTGGGTGTACGACCGCCACGACACCAGCGACCGGTACGTGTTCATCGTGGCGAGCACCGCGCCCGCGTCCCGCCGCCGTACCCCGCCCGGGGTGCCGAGGAAGTTCGGCACCGGGTCGTCGCCGGCACGCAGCCAGGACCACACCGGGTCGGTGAAGCCGACGTAGTTCATCGTCCCGTGCCAGCCGTCCCGGTCCAGGTCACCGGTGTGGTCGTGGCCGTGCTCGGCGAGCAGCAACGCGTCCGCCCGGGTCTCGGCGACCACCTCACGCAGCAGCCGCGCCACCTCGTGGGTGTAGGCGTCGGCGCCCCGCCGGCCGGTCATGTTCGCCACGTCCACCCGCCAGCCGTCCAGCCCGTACGGCGGGCGCAGCCAGCGGCGCAGCAGCGAGTCCTCGGCCGTGGCGAACCGGCGGCGCAGCTCCGCGCTGCCCCAGTTGAGCTTCGGCAGCGACTTGACCCCGTTCCAGGACTCGTAGTCCTGTCCGGGCAGGTCGAAGTAGTACAGCTCGCGTTCGGGCGCGTGCACGTCGGAGACGGCGGCGGTGAACCAGTCGTGGGCGTCGCCGGTGTGGTTGCTGGTGATGTCGCCGAGCAGCCGCCAGCCCCGGGCGTGCACCGCGTCCGCGAGCCGGGCCAGCGCGGCGTCGCCGCCGAGCAGCGGGTCCACCGTGTCGAAGCTGGACGCGTCGTACCGGTGGTTGGAGCGGGCCGGGAAGACCGGCGTGAGGTAGACCGTGTTGACGCCGAGCCGGTCCAGGTGGTCCAGGCGCTCGGTGATCCCGTCGAGGTCGCCGCCGTAGAACTGGCGGGGCGTCTCCGGGCCACGGCCGATCACCGGGGTGTCCCAGTCGCACGGGATGGCCCAGTCCGGCGCGGTCCGGGTGTCGGCGGCGGCGGAGCGGGCGAACCGGTCCGGGAAGATCTGGTAGATCACCGCGTCCCGGGCCCAGGCCGGCGGCGGCGCGTAGCTGACCAGCTTGAAGTCACCGTGGTCCGGCACGTCGTGGGCGGCCGTGCCGGCCGCGTTCAGCCAATGGGCACCGTGGTCGCCGTCGAGCAGGAAGCGGTAGTTGCTGACCGGGTTGCGGACCTCGACGTCGGCCCGCCACCACACGTCACCGTCGGCGGTGCGGTCGACCACCGCCTCGGCGAAGTGCGGCTCGCCGTCGCCGGTGGTGCGCAGGTGCACCTGGCGGACGCCGGCGCCGGCGGGCACCCGGACGAAGACGGGAACGGTCTGCCCGAGCGCGGGCTCCTGCTCCGGGACGTAGGTGGCGGACCCGTCGTGGTGCGGTTGCAGGGACATGGTGATGCCTTTCGCGTCGTACCGACAGGGAGTGGGGCGGGCACCCGCCGCGGTCGGTGTCACCCGACCGCGGCGGTCCGCCCGAGAACCGCTCCGGTGTACGCCGACACGACGCCCTTGCCGCAGCGTGAGCCGAGGAGGCTCAGCCCTTGACGGCTCCGGAGGTGAGGCCGGAGACGATGTAGCGCTGGAGCAGTTGGAACACCAGCACCGTCGGGACCGCGGTGAGCAGCGTGCCCGCCGCGAAGATCCCGAAGTTGTTGTTGCGTTCGCCCGCCACCAGGCCGTACATGCCGACCGCGAGGGTCTTCGACTCGGTGTTGGTGAGGAACACGTTGGCGATGATGAACTCGTTGATCGACCCGATGAACGCGAGCAGGCCGGTCACCGCCAGGATCGGCGCCACCAGCGGCAGCATGATCCGGAAGAAGACCTGCACGTGCGAGGCGCCGTCCATGGTCGCCGACTCGTCCAGCTCCTTCGGCAGCGTGTCGAAGAAGCCCTTCATCAGCCAGGTGTTCGCTCCCAGCGCGCCACCCATGTAGAGCAGGAACAGGCCCCACGGGGTGTTGAAGCCGATCGCCGGGTACAGGTCGGTGACCGTGGTGAAGATCAGGAAGATCGCCACGATGGCCAGGAACTGCGGGAACATCTGGATCAGCAGCAGCGTGAGCAGGCCGACCCGGCGCCCGGCGAACCGCATCCGGGAGAACGCGTACGCGGCCAGCGCCGACAGGAAGATCGACGCGAAGCTGGCCACGCCCGCGAGCAGCAGCGAGTTGAGGAACCAGTGGCCGAACGCGGTGCGGTCGAACAGGTTGGTGAAGTTCTCCAGCGACGCCCCGGTCGGCAGCAGCTCGGTGGAGGAGAGCGTGCCGAGCGGGTTGAGCGCCGCCGAGATCACGAACAGGATCGGGAAGAGGCTGAACACGACGGCCAGCACCCCGACCAGGTGCCGCCAGCCCACCTGGCTGAACCACCGGCTGCGCGCCCGGCCGGCCGCGTTGCGGTTGGCCACCGGGGCTTCCGCGATGCTGGTCACGAGTACACCTCCTCCTGCTTGCGGGTGCGCCGGAAGCTGATCGCCGACACCGTCGCCACGATCGCGAAGATGAAGATCGACACGGTGGCGGCCAGGCCGAACTCGGCGCCCTGCGCGCCGAACGCCAACCGGTAGGTGTAGGTGATCAGCAGGTCGGTGGCGCCGTTGCGCGGGTTGTCCGGCGCGAACGGCCCACCCTCGGTGGTGAACAGGATCGCGTTGACGTTGTTGAAGTTGTACGCGAACGACGCGATCAGCAGCGGCGAGAGCGCCACCAGCAGCAGCGGCAGGGTGACCGCCCGGAACGACTGCCAGGGCGTCGCCCCGTCGACCGAGGTGGCCTCGGTCAGCTCCCGCGGGATGGCCTGCAACGCACCGGTGGCCACCAGGAACATGTACGGGTAGCCGAGCCAGAGCTGCACCAGCAGCACCGCGATCCGGGCCGACCAGGAGCCGCCGAACCAGTCGACGTCCAGCCCGAAGAGGTTGTTGACCAGGCCGAAGTCGGTGTTGAACATGTCCCGCCAGACCAGCAGCATCGCGAACGACGGCATCGCGTACGGGAGGATCAGCAGCACCCGGTAGAAGTTCGTGCCCTTCATCCGGGGCGAGTGCAGGGCGAGCGCGATGGCCATGCCGAGCAGGAAGGTGAAGCCGGTGGAGCCGATCGCGAACGCGAAGTTCCAGGCCAGGGTGCCGAAGAACGGCTTGGAGATGTTCGGGTCGGTGAGCACGGCGCTGAAGTTCTTCAGCCCGACGTTCACCTTCCAGCCCTGGGTGAGCCGTTCCCCGTCGGCGGCGACGAAGGAACCGACCTTCTCGTCCGCGCTCCAGGTCTTGCCGGTCTCGCTGTCCTTGACGCAGTCGCAGCCGGCGTCGTACGCCCGGGCCGCCTTGCCCTCGTAGGCCCGGGTGAGGCCGTTGGAGCGGATGGCGCCGGTGTCGGTGGGGACGATCAGCGCGGTGACGGCGTCGCTGCGGCCGCTGGCCTGGCCGATGTTCAGCACGGTGTAGCCGTCGGCGGCGGTGACCTTGCCGCTGAGGCTGCTCACCGTCACGTCGGCGGCGTCGAGCTTGCGCAGCCCGCCCGCGTCCCCGGCGAAGACCTCCTTGGTCTTCGGGTCGCTGAGCAGGAACACCAGGGCGCCGGTGGCCGGGTCGCCCTTGGTCGCGATGCTGAGGTTGTATTCGGTGGAGCCGGGGACCTGCTTCACCGAGGAGGTCTGGATGGCGACGATCGCGTCGTCCTTGCTGCCCCGGTGGCCGTCGCCGAAGTTCGTGAACGCGGTGCTCGCGGTGTAGAGCACCGGGAAGACCTGGAAGGCGATCAGGAAGAGCGTGCCGGGGACCAGGTACTTGGCCGGGATGTGCCGGCGGCTCAGGTAGAGGTAGAACAGGCCGGCGGTGGTGACCGCCAGGACACCCAGCCCGATCCACTGTTCGGCCTCGATGAGCGGGAACGCCGCCCAGATCGCGATCCCGGCCACCAGGCCGAGCAGGACCACCTTGACGACGAGGCCGGTCGCGGTGATCGGCGCGTGGTTCCGCGCGGTACGGGACGTGCGCGGGAGCCCGGGGCGGGCGGGCTCCCGGCCCGGGGTCTGCGTGGCAGACCCCGGGCCGGACAGCGGCGCGCTCATTACTTGATCTGACCCTGGATGGTCTTGCCAGCGGCCGTGATCGTCTTGGCCGGGTCGGCGCCACCGATGATGGCGGCCTCCGCCTTGCCGAACGGGTCCCAGATCGCGGCCATGGCCGGGATCGCCGGGAGCACCTGGCCGTTCTTGCCGGCCTCGGAGAACTTGGCCAGGTCCGGGTCCTCGCCCTTGACCTGGTCGAAGGCGGCGGTCAGCGCCGGCGGGCGCGGCTCGGCCTTGTACAGCGCGACGGCCAGCTCGGGCTTGGTCACGTAGTTGGTGACGAACTCCTGGGCCAGGGCCTTGTTCTTGCCCTTGGCGGCCACGTAGAACGCCTGGACGCCCACGAACGGCTGGGCCTCCTTGCCACCGGCGAAGCCGGGGACCGGGGAGATGTCGTACTTGATGCCGGCCTTCTTGGCGTCGGCCACGGCCCACGGGCCGGAGACCAGGAAGGCGCACTTCTTGCCGGTGAAGGTGGAGATGGCGTTCTCCGGGGTGATGGAACGCTTCAGCGCGCCGTCGCCCTTCTCACCGAGCTTCGCGATCTTCTGGAAGGCCGCGATCGACTCCGGCTTGCCCACGCCCAGGTCCTTCGGGTCGTAGTCGCCGTTGGCGGCGGTGCCGAACAGGTTGCCGCCACCCGAGGTGTACAGCGGGTAGATGTGGTACGCGTCGCCGTTCTGGCCGGACTGGAGGCAGAGGATCTCGCTGGCCTTCTTGTCGGCCTTGAGCTTCTTGCCGGTGGCGACCAGGTCCTCGATCGTCTTCGGCGCCTCGGGGGCCAGCTCGGTGTTGCGGAGCAGCGCCACGTTCTCGGTGGCGTAGGGCACGCCGTAGAGCTGGCCGTTGAACGTGACGGCCTTGATGGCGGTCTCGTTGAAGCCGCTCTTCTGCTCGGCCGGCAGCTGCACCGGGTCGATGGCGCCGTTCTGGACCATGTTGCCGATCCAGTCGTGCGCGCCGACCACGACGTCCGGGCCGCTGCCCTGCTGGGAGGCGGTGACGAAGTTGGTCTGCAGGTCCTTGGAGACGGCCTGGACCTCGACGGTCACGCCGTTCTCCTTGCCGAACTCCTCGGCGAAGGGCTTGAGGGCGGCGGTGCGCTTGTCGTCGGCCCAGATGACCAGCTTGCCGCCGGTCGCCTTGTCGGCGGACTTCTCGGCGGCCGGCTTGTCGCTGCCGCTGTCACCACAGCCGGACGCGGCGAGCGCCAGGCCGAGGACGGCGACCACACCCGCGGTACGGATGCGCATCGGTACTCCTGTCGTCATGGTGGCCCGCCGGGGGAAGGGCGACCACCAGTGGAAACCTCTGAAAGTTCTTGCTGACCGGCGCGGGGGTGCTGCGCCGCTGCTCTCGCATGTTGCGGGGACGTTAGCAAGAGGTTGCAGAGAATGGAAGGGCTTGCAGAAGTGTACGCAAGACTTTGCCGTTGAGCTAAAGTGCCGCCATGCGCGCTCGACTGTCCGACATCGCCCAACAGGCCGAAGTCAGCGAGGCCACGGTGTCGCGGGTGCTCAACGACCGCCCCGGAGTGGCCCCCGAGACCCGGCAGGCCGTCCTCACCGCCCTCGACGTGCTCGGCTACGAGCGACCGGCCCGGCTGCGCAAGCGCAGCGCCGGGCTGGTCGGCCTGGTCGTGCCCGAGCTGGACAACCCGATCTTCCCGGCGTTCGCCCAGATCATCGAGTCCGCCCTCGCCCCGACCGGCTACACGCCGGTGCTCTGCACCCAGACCCCCGGCGGCGTCCGTGAGGACGAGTACGTCGAGATGCTGCTGGACCGCCAGGTCTCCGGCATCGTCTTCGTCTCCGGCCTGCACGCCGACACGGCCGCGGACCACGACCGCTACCGCACGCTGCTCGCCCGGCCGCTGCCGATCGTCATGATCAACGGCTACGCCCCGGGGATCCCCGCGCCCTTCGTCTCCTGCGACGACCGGGAGTCCGCCGAACTCGCCGTCGCCCACCTGGTGGCGCTCGGGCACCGACGGATCGGCCTGATCACCGGCCCGGACCGGTTCGTCCCGGTGCAGCGCAAGGTCGCCGGCTACAAGGCGGCGATGGGGCGCCTCACGGACATCTCCGACGAGGACCTGACCGAGCTGACCGAGCTCTCCCTGTTCGGCGTGGAGGGCGGCGAGGCCGCCGCCGGCCGGCTCATCGAGCGCGGCGCCACCGGACTGGTCTGCGGCTCCGACCTGATGGCGCTCGGCGCGATCCGGGCGGCCCGTCAGCGCGGCCTGTCCGTGCCCGAGGACATCTCCGTGGTCGGGTACGACGACTCCCCGCTGATGGCGTTCACCGACCCGCCGCTGACCACCGTGCGCCAGCCGGTCGCCGCCATGGCGGTCGCGGCGGTGCGGGCGCTGGTCGACGAGATCAACGGCCACCCCTCCCCCAACTCCGAGTACCTGTTCCGCCCCGAGCTGGTGGTGCGCGGCTCCACCGCGGTTGCCCGCCCCACCACCGCCCCCAAGCGCCAACGTCCCGCCCCCACCTCCCTGGCCGTCCCCGCCTGACCCACCCCCCTCACCCCGGCGATCTTGCACTTTCCGCCCTGACAAAAGGGGTGAAGGGCGCGGACCGAGGGCCGCAACTGCAAGATCGCGGGGGCCGCTCGGGGGCGACGCTCTGTGCGGGAAGTCCCGGGATTCGGGACGGGGGTGGAAGCGTGATCCTCCTGGCTGGGAGGTGATCGGTGTCATTTCTTGCGCAAGGAATGCTTGACTCTTGCAGAGCCGGCGCGGCATTCTGCTCAGACACCCTGCGCCACCACAGAACGGGAATCGACATCCGATGACCTCCGCCCCCACCCCCACGCCGCTGGCCGCCGACGACGACTGGTGGCGGTCCGCGGTCGTCTACCAGGTCTACGTCCGCAGCTTCGCCGACGCGAACTCCGACGGTGTCGGTGACCTCCAGGGCATCCGGCAGCGCCTGCCCTACCTGCGTGACCTCGGCGTGGACGCGCTCTGGCTGACCCCCTTCTACACCTCGCCGCAGGTCGACGCCGGCTACGACGTGTCCGACTACCGGGACGTGGATCCGCTCTTCGGCAACCTGACCGACTTCGACGAGATGATCACCGACGCGCACGCCCTGGGCCTGCGGATCATCGTCGACCTGGTGCCCAACCACACCTCCAGCGCGCACCCGTGGTTCACCGCGGCGCTCGCCGCCGGTCCGGGCTCGCCGGAGCGCGAGCGCTACCTGTTCGCCGACGGCAAGGGCGAGCAGGGCGAGCTGCCCCCGAACGACTGGGAGAGCATCTTCGGCGGCCCGGCGTGGACCCGGGTGGTCGACGGCCAGTGGTACCTGCACCTCTTCGACCCGGCCCAGCCCGACCTGAACTGGCGCCACCCCGAGGTGCGGGCCGAGTTCGAGGACGTCCTGCGCTTCTGGCTGGACCGCGGCGTGGACGGCTTCCGGATCGACGTGGCGCACGGGATGATCAAGGCCGAGGGCCTGCCGGACGTCGGCTTCAACTCGATGACCACCGGCCAGCGCCAGTCGGAGCTGCTGGGCAAGGGCCGGCTGCCCTACTTCGACCAGGACGAGGTGCACGACATCTACCGCGCCTGGCGGCCCATCCTGGACAGCTACCCCGGCGGTCGGATGGCGGTCGCCGAGGCCTGGGCCGAGACCCCGCAGCGGCTGGCCCGCTACATCGGCCCGGACGAGCTGCACCAGGCGTTCAGCTTCGACTTCCTCGACGCCACCTGGTCGGCCGACTCGTTCCGCAAGGTGATCGACACCGCGCTCGCCGAGTCGACGATCGTCGGCGCGCCCACCACCTGGGTGCTCTCCAACCACGACCGGCAGCGCCACGTCACCCGCTACGGCGACGGCGAGGTCGGCCTGCGCCGCGCCCGCGCCGCCGCGCTGCTGATGTTCGCGCTGCCCGGCTGCGCCTACGTCTACCAGGGCGAGGAGCTGGGCCTGCCGGAGGTGCTGGACCTCCCCGACGAGCTGCGCCAGGACCCGGCGTTCCGGCGCACCGGGGAGAGCCGCGACGGTTGCCGGGTGCCGATCCCGTGGAGCGGCGAGCTGGCCCCGTACGGCTTCGGGCCGGACGGCAGCGAGCTGAGCTGGCTGCCGGCGCCGGCGACCTGGCGGTCCCTCTCGGTGGCCGCGCAGACCGGCACGCCCTCCTCGACGCTGGAGCTCTACCGGGCCGCGCTGCGGATCCGCGGTGAGCACCCGGCGCTGGCCGGCCTCGGTGGCATCACCTGGCTGGAGACCGAGCCCGGCGTGCTGGCGTTCCGCCGCGCCGCCGGGGACACCGAGCTGACCTGCGTGGTCAACATCAGCGGCGCCGACGTGACGGTGACCGGCTTCGGCCGGCCGCTCGTCGCCAGCGCCGATCTCACCGAGCAGGGCGACGGGCACGTCCTGCCGGTGGACGCAGCTGCGTGGTTCGAACGGCGCTGAGCCGGGTAACCCGCCAACGACCTGGTCGTCCGTTGTGCTCCGCGCCGACGGGCGGCTGGGCTGCCGACCCCTTGTGGTGGGGGGTGAGGTGGTACCGGCCCCTCGGGAGTCCGCTCCCGGGGGCCGGTGTCCATCGGGGACCCGTGTCGTCAGCCGCCCTTGGCGGTGAGCAGCGCGGCGATCCGGGCGAACCCGGCGCGCACCTCGTCGCGGTCCGGCGGGTTCGCCGGCTCCGGCTCCGGGCGGCGCTCGGCGGCCAGTTCCAGCTCCTCGTCGATGACGTCCTCGAAGTCACCGTAGAGATCGGCCTGGTCGGCCTGGGCCGCCTCGTCCGCGGCGGCGATCTGCGCGGCGGCGATCTCGCCCCGGATCTCCTCCGGCGTCAGCGCCGGCAGCAGCGGCTCCACCACCGCCATCAGCTGCTCCTCGGCCACCACGGCCTCGGCCAGGGCGAGCGCGTGCGGCCGCTCGTACGGCCCGCAGACCACCGGCTCCCACTCGTCCTCCGGGCCGAGCGGGGCGAACGTGATGATCCACGGCAGGCCCAGCATCGGGGAGTCGTCCGGCAGGTCCAGTGTCACGAGTGCGCCCACCGGCCCATCATGGTCGTTGCCCGCACGACCGGGGAGCGCAATCCCCGGACTCTCCCCGCTCAGGCGACCGCTCTCAGCCACGCGTACCGGCGTCCAGCGCCGCACGGACCAGGGCGAGCGCCCGCTCCGGCGGGACACCCAGGCGACGCGCCTCGGCGGCGTAGTCCGCGGCGGCACGGTGCAGCCGGTCGGAAGCGTCGTCCCGCCCCGGTGCCACCACGGTGCCGTGCCGGCCCCGGGTCTCGACCAGCCCGGCGGCCTCCAGCTCCCGGTAGGCCCGGGCCACCGTGTTCACCGCCAGCCCCAGGTCCGCGGCGAGCTGCCGGACCGCGGGCAGCCGGGTGCCCACCGCCAGCCGCCCGTCCCCCACCATCGCCGCGAGCTGCGCGCGCACCTGCTCGTACGGAGGGGTGGCCGACCCGGCGTCGATCCGGATCCGGGCGCTCATCCGCCGCCTCCGGGGGTGCCCGGGTCGGTCTCCTCGTCGAGCACGTCGGCCTCCACGTCCACCTCCCGCGCCCCGCCCTCGGCCAGGTCCACCACCCGGCCGTAGCGGCTGGTGGCGGCGAGCGCGGCGCCGAAGAGCACCAGTTGGTTGAGCAGGTAGAGGTAGAGCAGCAGCCCCACGGCGGTGGCCACCACCGTGTACGCCGGGTTCCGCTCGGTGCGGACCACGTAGTAGCGCCCCACGGTGTTGAGCAGCGTGATCCCGACCGCGACGGTCAGCACCGCCGGGCGCAGCCGGCGCCGGCTCATCCGCAGCCGGGGCACGGCGAGCAGCAGCGCGGCGGCGAGCACGGCGTTGACCAGCACGCTCAGCACCGCGCTGACCGTGGTCAGGCCCACCGAGCCGGTGCTGCGCAGCAGGAACCGCAGCAGCGACTCCAGCGCGTCGACCGCGGCGACCGAGACGAAGAGCAGCACGAAGACCGCGACCAGCACGCCCAGGTCGACCAGCCGGCGCACCACCAGGTTGCCGGGCTGCTGGTTGAAGCCGTACATCAGGCGCTGCGAGGAACGGATCGCCTCCACCCAGCCGATGCCGGTGAAGACCAGGATGACCAGGCCGACCACGCCGACGGTGTTGCTGCTCTCGGCGATCTGGGCCGGGTCGAGGAAGGGCAGGTTCTCCCGCAGGAACTCGGCCGCCGCGCGGCTGACCTCCTCGTTGTCCCGCAGCACCGCGCCGAAGATCCAGTACGCGACCAGAGCGAGCGCGAACACGGCGAAGAACCCGTAGTAGGCGATGGCGGCGGCGAGCCGGCCGGCCATCAGGTCGGCGTAGAGCGTCCCGGCCAGCCAGAGGTGGTCGAAGACCGACGATCGACCACGAGCCGCGTCGACACGGCGCCCGAGGGCCGTCTCGATCCGGCCGAAGACGTTCACCCCGTCATCCTCGCCGATCCCCGCTCCCGGCGGAGGCGGCCCGGCCGGCCGAGTGCTCAGCGCGGGCCGCCCAGCCGGAAGTCGCGGCGGGGCTGCCACCGGGTCGCCCCGCTGTGCGAGAAGAGCGTGAACGCGTCCACCTCGAACAGCGCGGAGAAGTCGGCCAGGTCCTCGTACGCCTTGTCCAGCACCTCGGGCGGCACGTCCTGGGCCACCGTCACGTGCGGGTGGTAGGGAAAGCGCGCTTCCCGGCGCAGCTCGGGGGCGGAGTTGATGGCGGCGGCGAGCAGCTCGCACTCGCTGATCCCGGCGGCCACCGCCACGAACACCACCTGGGTGACCGGGCGGAACGTGCCGGTGCCGCGCAGGTGCAGGGTGAACGGCAGGTGCGTGGCCGCCACCCGGGCCAGGTGCTCCTCGACGGCCGGCAGCGCGCGTACCGGGATCTCGGTGGGGCCGAGAAGGGTGACGTGCGCGGGGACCGCCTGCGGGTCGCCGGCGGAGATCCGGCGGCGGGTGAGCTGCCCGCCCCACGGTTCGGGGACGTCGACCGCGATCCCGATCTGGATCGTGTCGCCGCCGTCCGGCGCCGCGTCACCGCCCGGCACGTTGCGCGCCATCCCTCCGGCCACCGACTGCGTCACTCCCGCCCCGCCCGGGCCGCTACTCGAACCGCACCGGCGGGAAGAAGCCGACCCGCTCGTACGCGGTGCGCAGCGTCTCGGCCGCGACCGCCCGGGCCTTCTCCGCGCCCCGGGCGAGCAGCTTGTCGAGCTGGGCCGGGTCGTCCAGGTAGTCGTTGGTGCGCGCCTGGATCGGCGTGACGAACTCCCGCACCACCTCGGCGAGGTCCTTCTTCAGGTCGCCGTAGCCCTTGCCGTCGTACGCGGCGACCAGGTCGTCGATGCCGCGGCCGGAGAGCGCGGAGTAGATGGTGAGCAGGTTGGAGATGCCCGGCTTGCCCTCGGCGTCGAAGACGATCTCGCGGCCGGTGTCGGTGACCGCCGAGCGGATCTTCTTGGCCGAGCGGGCCGGGTCCTCCAGCAGATCGATGATCCCGGCCGGCGAGGAGGACGACTTCGACATCTTGGCCGTCGGGTCCTGCAGGTCGGTGATCTTCGCGGTGTCCTTCACGATGTGCGGGGCGGGCATCGTGAAGGTCGGCCCGAACAGCGAGTTGAACCGCTGGGCCAGGTCGCGGGAGAGCTCCAGGTGCTGCCGCTGGTCCTCGCCGACCGGGACCGCGTTCGCCTGGTAGAGCAGGATGTCGGCGGCCTGCAGGATCGGGTAGGTGAACAGGCCGACGCTGGCCCGCTCGCTGCCCTGCTTCTGCGACTTGTCCTTGAACTGGGTCATCCGGCCGGCCTCGCCGAAGCCGGTGATGCAGCCGAGCACCCAGGCCAGCTGCGGGTGCTCGGGCACCTGCGACTGGACGAACAGGGTGCTGCGGTCCGGGTCGATGCCCAGCGCGAAGAGCTGCGCGGCGGCCACCCGGCTGCGCTGCTTGAGCACCTTCGGTTCGTGCCCGGCGGTGATCGCGTGCAGGTCCACCACGCAGTAGAACGCGTCGTGGCTCTCCTGCAGGGCCACCCAGTGCCGCAGCGCGCCCAGGTAGTTGCCGAGGTGGAACGAGTCGGCGGTCGGCTGGATGCCGGAGAAGACGCGCGGCCGGGCGGGTACGTCGGACATGGCGGCAATTCTGTCAGCAAGCCCCGGCGTCCGTCATGACGGGCCGGCGGGTCGGGCGGGTACGGCCGGCGGCGGGCCGCTGACCTCGCGCCGGGGCTCGGGCAGCCGCGCCGCGGAGACCACCAGGCGGGACACCCGTCGGCCGTCGAGCGCCAGCACCCGCAGCAGCCAGCCCTCCGGATCGGCCGGTCCCGATCCGTCGACCGGGTCGACGGCCACCGGCACCTCGTCGCCGGCCACCGGCAGCCGGCCCAGCGCGGCCATCACGTAGCCGCCGACCGTCTCGTACGGGCCGGCGGGCAGCGGCACCCCGGTGCGCTCGGCGAAGTCGGTCAGGTTGAGCCGACCGTCGACCACGGCGGGCAGGCCGGCGGGCTCGGCGTCGGGCGGCCCGTGGCCCTCGTCGTGGATCTCCCCGACCAGTTCCTCGACCAGGTCCTCGCAGGTCACGATGCCGGCGGTGCCGCCGTACTCGTCGACCACCACGGCCAGGTGGTGGCCCTCGCGGCGCATCTCGGTCAGCGCCGCGAGCACCCGTTTGCTGTCGGGCAGCCGCTTGACCTCACGGGTCAGCTCGCCGACGGTGACCCGGGCGTCCGGGCCCGGGCGCAGCAGCACGTCGCGCAGGTGCACCAGGCCGACCACGTCGTCGTGGGTGCCGTCGACCACGGGGTAGCGGGTGTGCGGGTCGTCGCGGACCAGCCGCTGCGCCGCGGCCACGGGCAGGCCGGCGGCGAGGAAGACCACCTCGGTGCGGGGCACCATCACCTCGCGGACCAGCCGCGCGCCGGCCACCAGCACCTCGTCGATGATCCGCCGCTCGTCCGGGTCGAGCAGCGTGTTCGCCGCGACCAGGTCGCGCAGCTCGGCCTCGCTGATCCGCTCGCGGCCGGCGGTGGGGCTCGCCCCGAGCAGGTCGGTGACCAGGCGGGTGGCGCCGTCGGCGGCGCGGACCACGAGGCGGGCCACGGTCCGGGCGAGCGGGCCGGGTTCGCGCCGGGGCCGCCCCGGCGGTCGCCGCCGAGGCCCGGGACCACCTGCCTCCCGCATGACAAGGATGGTAGACAGCGGACGCCGTCCACCCGCCCGGATGTTCGGATCTGTTCAATCCTGATGGATTGTGATGGAATGGAGGGAGGCTCACTCGACAGCGGTGGCACAGCCGTCGGCCGTAGGGTGATCACGGACGGCCGACGCGGAACGCGGCCAGGCAGAGGAGGACCTCACGTGAAACTGCTCGTCACCGGCGGCGCCGGCTACATCGGCAGCGTGGTGACCCGGATGCTGCTCGACCACGGCCACCAGGTGACCGTGCTGGACGACCTGCGCACCGGCCACCGCGAGGCGCTCGCCCCCGAGGCGACGCACGTCGAGCTGTCGGTGCACGAGGCCGCCCGGGTGCTCACCCCCGACGCCGGGTTCGACGGCGTGCTGCACTTCGCCGCGCTGATCGCCGCCGGCGAGTCGATGATCAAGCCGGAGCTCTACTGGCACACCAACACCGTCGGCTCACTCGCCCTGATCGACGCGGTCCGCGCCGCCCGGGTGCCCCGGATGGTGTTCTCCTCCACCGCCGCCGTCTACGGCAACCCCACCGAGCTGCCCATCCCCGAGACCGCCGTCAAGGCCCCCACCAACACCTACGGCGCGACGAAACTGGCCGTCGACATGGCGCTGACCTCCGAGGCGGTCGCGCACGACCTGGGCGCCGTCTCGCTGCGCTACTTCAACGTCGCCGGGGCCTACCTGCACGACGGGCTCGCCATCGGCGAACGGCACGAACCGGAGACCCACCTCATCCCGATCGCCCTCGACGTGGCCGCCGGCCGCCGGGAGAAGCTCCAACTCTTCGGCGACGACTACCCGACCGTCGACGGCACCTGCGTGCGCGACTACATCCACGTCGAGGACCTGGCCCGCGCCCACCTGCTCGCCCTCGACGCGGCCACCCCGGGCCGGCACCGGATCTACAACCTGGGCAACGGCAACGGCTTCACCAACCGCCAGGTCGTCGACGTGGTCCGCGAGGTCACCGGCCACCCGGTGCCGGTCGAGGTGGCGCCGCGCCGCGAGGGCGACCCCGCCGAGCTGGTCGCGTCGTCCGCCCTGGCCCGCGACGAACTCGGGTGGACGCCGGCGAAGCCGACGCTGCACGACATGGTCGGCGACGCCTGGGCGTTCTACCGCGAGCACGTCGGTCGGCCCGCGTGAGCCCCGCGAGCGTGGGTGACGGTCGCCGCGGCGACGTCACCGACCGCGCCACCGCCGGCTTCCGGCAGCGGTACGGCGCCGAGCCGGCGGGCCGCTGGGCGGCTCCCGGGCGGGTCAACCTGATCGGCGAGCACACCGACTACAACGACGGCTTCGTGCTGCCCTTCGCGCTGCCGCTGCGTACCGTGGTCGCCGCGGCGCCCGGCCCGGACGGGCGCTGGACGGTCTGGTCGGAGCTGGACGACGAGCCGGTGGAGTTCGGGGCCGAGGAGGCCGACGACCCCGGCCGGGTCGACGGCTGGGCCGCCTACGTGGCCGGGGTGGTGTGGGCGCTGCGCGCCGCCGGCCTCGACGTCCCCGGCGCGCGCCTCGCCATCGCCTCCGACGTCCCGGTCGGCTCCGGGCTCTCCTCGTCGGCCGCGATCGAGTCGGCCGTGCTGGCCGCCCTGGTCGACCTCGGCGCGCTGGACCTGCCCACCGAGCGCTGGCCCCGGCTCGCCCAGCGGGCCGAGAACGACTACGTCGGCGCGCCCACCGGGATCATGGACCAGTCCGCGGTGATCCGGGGCCTCCAGGGGCACGCGCTCTTCCTCGACTGCCGCACCGAGGAGGTCGAGCAGATCCCGTTCGACCCGGCCGCGGCCGGGCTGGCCGTGCTGGTCGTGGACAGCCGCGCCCCACACCGGCACGCCGACGGCGAGTACGCCGCCCGGCGCAAGAGCTGCGAGCGGGCCGCCGCGACGCTCGGCGTGGCCGCCCTGCGCGACGTACCCACCGCCGACCTCGACACGGCGCTGGCCCGCCTCGACGACGACGAGACCCGCCGCCGGGTCCGGCACGTGGTCACCGAGGACCAGCGGGTGCTCGACACGGTCGCGTTGCTGCGCGCCGGCCGGGTCCGCGAGATCGGCCCGCTGCTGACCGCGTCGCACGCCTCGATGCGCGACGACTTCGAGATCACCGTGCCGGAGGTCGACACCGCGGTCGAGGCGGCGCTCGCCGCCGGCGCCCACGGCGCGCGGATGACCGGCGGCGGGTTCGGCGGCTGCGTGCTCGCCCTGGTCGACGCGGACGCCGCCGACACGGTGGCCGACGCGGTGGCCGCCGCGTACGCCGAGCGCGGCTTCGCCGCCCCCGGCACGCTCACCGTCCAGCCCGCCGGCGGCGTGACCCGCTTGTAAGGAAGGGCCCCCTATTAACGCCTGCGGTAGAGGAAGGGCCCCTTGTTAACACTCACTGTTAACAAGGGGCCCTTCCTTACGCCAGGGTCAGCCGGCTTCGACGATCATGCCCGCGCCGACCGTCCGGTTGGTGGCCTCGTCGATGATGACGAACCCGCCGGTGGTGCGGTTGCGCCGGTACTCGTCGGCGAGCAGCGGGACGGTGGTGCGCAGCCGCACCCGGCCGATCTCGTTGAGCTTCAGCTCACCGGCCGACTCGTCCCGGTGCAGCGAGTTGACGTCCAACCGGTAGTGCAGCTCCCGCACGATCGTCCGCGCCGTCCGGGTGGTGTGCTTGATCGCGTACCTGCCGCCGACCTGCAACGGCCGGCTCTCGTCCATCCAGCAGACCATCGCCTCGATGTCCTGCGCGACCATCGGCGCGTTGTTCGGCCGGCAGATCATGTCACCGCGGGAGATGTCGATCTCGTCAGTCAGCCGAACCGTCACCGACATCGGCGGGAACGCCTCGTCCACCGGCCCGTCGGCGGTCTCCACCGCGGCGATGCGGCTGGTGAAGCCCGACGGCAGCACCATCACCTCGTCGCCCGGCTTGAGCACGCCCGAGGCCACCTGGCCGGCGTAGCCCCGGTAGTCGGTGACGGTGGTGGACTGCGGCCGGATCACGTACTGCACCGGGAACCGCACGTCGACCAGGTTGCGGTCGGAGGCGATGTGCACCCGCTCCAGGTGGTGCAGCAGCGACGGACCCTCGTACCACTGCATGTTCTCGGAGCGGGAGACGATGTTGTCGCCGCGCAGCGCGGAGATCGGCACCACGGTCAGGTCCGGCACGTCGAGCTTCGCGGCGAACGCGGTGAACTCGTCGGCGATCCGCTCGAAGACCTCCTGCGACCAGTCGACCAGGTCCATCTTGTTAACGCACAGGACCAGGTGCGGCACCCGCAGCAGCGAACAGAGGAAGGCGTGCCGGCGGGACTGCTCCACCAGGCCCTTGCGCGCGTCCACCAGGATCAGCGCCAGGTCGGCGGTGGAGGCGCCGGTGACCATGTTCCGGGTGTACTGGATGTGCCCGGGGGTGTCGGCGATGATGAACTTCCGCCGCGGGGTGGCGAAGTAGCGGTACGCCACGTCGATGGTGATGCCCTGCTCCCGCTCGGCGCGCAGGCCGTCGGTGAGCAGCGCCAGGTTGGTGTATTCGTCGCCCCGCGCGGCGCTGACCGCCTCGACCGCGGCGAGCTGGTCGCTGAAGAGCGACTTGGTGTCGTACAGCAGCCGGCCGATCAGGGTCGACTTGCCGTCGTCGACGCTGCCGGCGGTGGCGAACCGCAGCAGGTCCATCGGCCGGGCCGACGCGTCGGCCTCGGCCGGCGCCACAGTCTCGACGCTCATCAGAAGTAGCCCTCTCGCTTGCGGTCCTCCATGGCGGCCTCGCTGACCCGGTCGTCGCCGCGGGTCGCGCCGCGCTCGGTGATCCGGGTGGCGGCCACCTCCTCGATCACCTTCTCCACCGTGTCGGCGTCCGAGCGGACCGCCGCGGTGCAGGAGGCGTCGCCCACGGTCCGGTACCGCACCTGGGCCTTGAACGGCTGCTCACCGGCGCGGGCCCGGAAGAACTCGTTGACCGCGTAGAACATGCCGTCACGCTCGATCACCTCGCGCTCGTGCGCGTAGTAGATCGACGGCAGCGGGATCCGCTCCCGCGCGATGTAGTGCCAGACGTCCAGCTCGGTCCAGTTGGACAGCGGGAACACCCGGATCGACTCGCCGGGGTGGTGCCGGCCGTTGTAGAGCGACCACAGCTCCGGGCGCTGGTTCTTCGGGTCCCACTGGCCGAACTCGTCGCGGAAGCTGAACACCCGCTCCTTGGCCCGGGCCTTCTCCTCGTCCCGCCGGGCGCCGCCGAAGAGCGCGTCGAACCGGTGCTTCTCCACCGCGTCGAGCAGCACCGGGGTCTGGATGCGGTTGCGCATGCCGTCGGCCGACTCGCGGACCATGCCCTTGTTCAGGGCCTCCGGCACGCTGGCCACGATGAGCTGCAGGCCCAGCTCGGCCACCCGCTGGTCGCGGTAGTCGAGTACCTCGGGGAAGTTGTGCCCGGTGTCCACGTGCATCACCGGGAACGGGATGTTGGCCGGGGCGAACGCCTTCTGGGCCAACCGGAGCATCACGATCGAGTCCTTGCCGCCGGAGAAGAGCAGCACCGGCCGCTCCATCTCGGCGACGACCTCGCGCATCACGAAGATGCTCTCCGCCTCGAGCGCGTCGAGGTGCGACACCTGGTACGCGGCGGGGGACGTCATGACACGAACTCGATTCGCTCGGATCCGCACATCGGGATTCCAGACCTTTCCGGTCGGAGTCGTGAAGAAGATTGCTCAGGTTACCCGGAATGCCGCTGCAGCGCTGCAAGCAACCGACCCGCGAGATCCTTGCGGCAGACCAGCAGATCGGGTAGGCGAGGGTCGGCCCCGTTGTATTCCAGCGCAGAACCGTCGATCCGGGAAGCATGCAATCCGGTGGCCGTCGCCACAGCGACCGGAGCGGCCGAGTCCCACTCGTACTGACCGCCCGCGTGGATGTACGCGTCGACCTCACCGGTCACCACGGCGGCGATCTTCGCGCCCGCCGAGCCCATCGGGACCAGATGAGCGCCGACGTCCTCTGCCAGATCGGTCAGGAAAACCGGCGGACGGCTACGACTGGCCGCCAACCGGATGGTCCGCGCGCCGGCCGCCGTGGCCGCCTCCAACCGCATCGGCGGGTACGCCGGCGGGTAGTCCGTGCCCAGCACCCGGTGCTGCGCCGGCAGCCCCACCGCGCCCGCCACCAGACCGTGCGGCGAGGGCGCGTGCCGCGACCAGAGCGCCACGTGCACCGCCCAGTCCGCGCGCCCGTCCTCGGCGTACTCCCGGGTGCCGTCCAGCGGGTCGACGATCCACACCCGGTCCGCGGTCAGCCGGGGCATCGCCTCGTCGCTCACCTCGGCGGTCCAGGCCAGCCGCGACCCCTCGTCCTCCTCCGACAGCACCGCGTCCGCCGGGCGCCACCGCGCCAGCTCGGTGCGGATCAGGTCGTGCGAGATCTTGTCCCCGGCGGACCGCAACGCCCCGGCGTCGGCGAAGCCCATCTCCGCGCGCAGGGCCATCAGCGCCTGCCCGGCCCGCGACGCGAGCCAGCGGGCGAACGCGCCGTCGATCATCGGAGGACTGCCCATGGTGTCTTCGCTCCCGTCGCTGCCTTCGCTCCCGTCGCAAAGGCGCAGACTACCGGCCGGCGAGCGACCTGCCGGTCAACCCCCGTGGTACAGGTTCTGCGTCGGCTCCACACCCCTGGTGACCACCGACTCCACCACGTCCGCCGCGCGGTCCACCAGGAACTCCAGTTCCTTGCGCTCCGCGGCGGAGAAGTCCGACAGCACGTAGTCCGCCGGATCCTGCCGGCCGGGCGGCCGACCGATCCCGAACCGCACCCGGACGTAGTCCTTCGTGCCGAGCGACTTCGACATCGACCGCAGCCCGTTGTGGCCGCCCTCGCCGCCGCCGCACTTGACCCGCACCTGCCCGTACGGGATGTCCAGCTCGTCGTGCACGGCGATCACCCGGGCCGGCGGGATCTTGTGGAACTGGGCCAGCCCGGCCACCGGGCCGCCGGAGAGGTTCATGTAGGTCGACGGCTTCAGCAGCACCAGCTTCGGGCCGCCGAACCCCAGCCGCCCCTCGGCCGCCTCCGCCACCGCCCGCTTGTGCCGGCCGAACTTCGCGCCCACCCGGGCGGCCAGCAGGTCGGCCACCATGAAGCCGACGTTGTGCCGGTTGGCCGCGTACTCCCGGCCCGGGTTGCCCAGGCCGACCACCAGCCACGGCCCCGCCTCGTCCGTCACGCCACGTCCCTTCCGCTCTTTCCCACGACCCGCCTGGCGATACGCCGACAGGCGCCCCCGGGAACCGGGGACGCCTGTCGCACAGCCTGCGGGCCGATCAGGCCTCGGTCTTCGGCTCCTCGGCAGCCGGCTCGCCCTCGGCCGGGGTGCCCTCTTCGCCCTCGGCGGTCTCCTCGCCGACCTCGGCCTCGGCCTCCTCCTCGGCGACCTCGACCTCGGGGAGGGTGGCCTCGAGCTGCTCGGCGGTCGGGGCGGCGGTCACCGAGGCGACAGCGGTCTCCTCGTCGATGGCCAGCTCCACGCCCGAGGGCAGCTCGACGTCGGCGGCGGTGATCGTGGTGCCCGGCTCGGCGCCCTCGATCGACGCCTCCAGGTGGTCCGGCACCTTGGTGGCGTCGGCGGTCACCGACAGGGTGTCGTGGTCGTGCACGATCAGGGTGTCCTTCGCGGCCTCACCGGTCAGCTGGACCGGGACCTCGACGGTGACCTTCTCGCCACGCCGGACCAGCAGCAGGTCCACGTGCTCGAAGGTGTCCTTGATCGGGTCACGCTGGATCGCCTTCGGCAGCGCCAGCACCTGGGTGCCGTCGCTCACCTCGATCGCGAAGAGCTGGTTCGCGCCGCCCTTGCGGATCGCGGCGGCGAAGTCACGCGCCGGCAACGCGATGTGCTTGGGCTTCTCGCCGTGGCCGTACAGCACGGCGGGCACCTTGCCGGCCCGGCGGGTACGACGGGCACCACCCTTGCCGAACTCGGTACGGGGCTCGGCGCTGATCTTTACCTCGGACACGGGGAAACTCCTGATGCTTCGCTGCGGCGGCTTGTCGTCTGGCGGTGCTGGGCGAGGGGCTCGCTGGGGCTCAAGGTCATGAACGACCGCCCGGAGCACCGCGTCGATGACGGCGCCTCCGTGCGGTGCTTGTCAGCAGCCCGCCGGGCACCCTCGCCGTGGCAACCGCACCAGTCTACCCGAGCGGATTCCGGGCTTTCCGGCAGTCCCCCATATCACCGCGCCGGCCGGCTCGCAGGGCAACGGCCCGGCCGCCGGACCACGCCGGCGACCGGGCCCACCATCAGCTCAGGCCACCGAACAGGGTGGTCACCGAGCCGTCGTCGAAGACCTCCCGGATCGCCCGCGCCAGCAGCGGGGCGATCGACAGCACGGTCAGCTTGTCCAGCTGCTTCTCCGGCGGCAGCGGCAGCGTGTTCGTCACCACGACCTCGCTGATCGGGCTGTTCTTCAACCGCTCGGTCGCCGGGTCGGACAGCAGCGCGTGGGTCGAGGCCACCACGATCTCCGCCGCCCCCGACTCCTTGAGGATGTCGGCCGCCTTGGTGATCGTGCCACCGGTGTCGATCATGTCGTCGACGATCAGGCAGACCCGGCCCTCGACCTCACCGACCACGCGGTTCGCCACCACCTGGTTCGGCTTCATCGGGTCCCGCGTCTTGTGGATGAACGCCAGCGGGCAACCGCCCAACCGGTCCGTCCAGCGCTCGGCCACCCGCACCCGGCCCGAGTCCGGCGCCACCACCGTCATCGGGCGGCCGGCGTACTTGTGCTCCACGTACTCGGCCAGCACGTCCATCGCGAACAGGTGGTCCACCGGGCCGTCGAAGAAACCCTGGATCTGCGCGGTGTGCAGGTCCACCGTCAGGATCCGGTTCGCGCCCGCGGTCTTCAGCAGGTCGGCCACCAGCCGCGCCGAGATCGGCTCCCGGCCGCGGTGCTTCTTGTCCTGCCGCGAGTAGGGGTAGAACGGCAGCACCACGGTGATCCGCTTGGCCGAACCACGCTTCAGCGCGTCGACCATGATCAGGGTCTCCATGACCCAGGTGTTCACGCCGTGCGTCACGGACTGCACCACGAAGGCGTCCGAACCACGGACCGAGTCCTTGAACCGTACGAAGATCTCACCGTTGGCGAATTCGTACGCGTCGGCCGGCGTCGGCGCGACGCCGAGCACCTCACCGATCTCCTTGGCCAGCTCCGGAAAACCCCGTCCGGAAAAGAGCATCAGGCTCTTGCGGTTCTCGGCGACGATGCTGCCCATGGGCCCGTCTGCTCCCGTATGTCGGTGGTACCCGGCGGCGGTGGGCCGGGGACTGTTCGGTTGCAGTATCCCCCGGGTTCACCGGTCCACCCACGGCCCGGCGGTCCCCGTGGAGTCAGTCACCTTCGCTTGCGGCCACACCCGGCTCCGACGCACCCTCGCGGGCCCGCTGCGCCGCCTCCGCGGCGGCCGTGCCGGACCGCTTGCGCACCACCCAGCCCTCCACGTTGCGCTGCTGACCGCGCGCCACCGCCATCGCGCCCGGCGGCACGTCCGCGATGATCACCGAACCGGCCGCGGTGTACGCGCCGTCGCCCACCCGCACCGGCGCCACGAACATGTTGTCCGCCCCGGTACGCGCGTGACTGCCGATGGTGGTGTGGTGCTTGCGCACACCGTCGTAGTTGACGAAGACCGTCGCCGCGCCGATGTTGCTGTGCTCGCCGATCGTCGCGTCCCCCACGTACGACAGGTGCGGCACCTTCGAGCCCTCACCGATCGACGCCTTCTTGGTCTCCACGAACGTGCCGACCTTCGCCTTGCGGGCCAGCCGCGACTCCGGCCGCAGGTACGCGTACGGCCCGACGCTGGCCTGCGGGCCCACCTCGGCGCCCACCGCGTGGCTGCGCACCACGCTGGCCTCCTCGCCCACCACGGTGTCGACGAGCGTGGTGTCCGGCCCGACCAGCGCGCCCGCGCCCACCACGGTGGTGCCCTGGAGCTGGGTGTTCTGGTCGATCACCGCGTCCTTCTCCACGGTCACGGTCACGTCGATCCAGGTGGTGTGCGGGTCGAGGATGCTCACGCCGGTGCGCATCCAGCCCTCGTTGACCCGGTCGCGCAGCAGCCGGCGCAGCCCGGCCAGCTCCACCCGGTCGTTGCAACCGAGCGTCTCCACGTGGTCGGCGGCGCAGTGCACCGCCACCGGCTCGCCGGCGTCCCGCAGCAGGGCGAAGACGTCGGTCAGGTATTCCTCGCCCTGGTCGTTGTCGGTGGACAGCTTGCCCAACGCCTCCCGCAGCCGGGCCACGTCGAACGCGTAGATGCCCGCGTTGATCTCGCGCAGCGCGCGCTGCTGCGGCGTGGCGTCCCGCTCCTCGACGATCTGCTCCAGCTGGCCCTGCGTGTCCCGCACGATCCGGCCCAGCCCGGTCGGGTCCGGCACCTCGGCGGCCAGCACGGTCGCCGCCGCGCCCGCGCCCTCGTGCGCCTCGACCAGGGCCTCGACGGTCGCCGGCCGCAGCAGCGGCACGTCGCCGTTGATCACCACGACCGTGCCGGTCGCGTCCGGCACCGCGTCCAGCGCGATCCGGACCGCGTGCCCGGTGCCGAGCTGCCGCTCCTGGAGCACCGGGGTGGCCTCCGGCGCGACCTCGGTCAGGTGTTTCCGTACCTGGTCGGCGCCGTGGCCGACCACGACCACCGTGCGGTCGGCGCCCAGTGGCCCGGCCGCGGCGAGGACGTGACCGAGCAGGGTACGGCCGAGCAGTGGGTGCAGCACCTTGGGCAGGGACGACTTCATCCGCTTGCCCTCACCGGCGGCGAGCACGACAACGGTGCGGAGGTGGGGCTGGGACACGACGTGCTCCCGTCGGGACGGCGACAGTCTCGCGGTCATGCTAACCACGCGACGGAGGGCGAACAGCAGAAGCTCCCGGGAGAGGATTCGAACCCCTATAATCAGGACCAAAACCTGACGTCCTGCCATTAGACGACCCGGGACGGTCGAAATCAGGCAAATAGGAACCTGCCCGATGGCTGCCTACACCTTACCGGTCACCGGGTGGATCTTCATGGCTCATTCCCTTCATGATCCCCTCGATCCGCCAGTAGAGCCGGCTGGCTCCTACGACGTGGACCACCAGGCAGCCGCGATAGTCGGCCCCGACGTTCTGGCGCCTGGTCAGCGGTCGATGTTTCTTGATCGTGGTCCGCTGGAACCGCTCGGCCGGCACACCGACGCGTGCCGCCCACCACCGGACCGCCGCCGCGTCGTCCGCCGTCTCGTGGATGCTGACCCGGAACCGGCGGTCCTCGGCGGGCACCTCGATGGCATCCAGGAAGCGCAGGAAGAGGCGGACCAGCACCAGATCGCTGTTGACGAACTTGACCTTGAAGTCGCGCGGCCGCCAGGGCTTCGCCTTGCCACCCTCACACCAATAGACGGCCGCCCCGACGAGCATCAGCTCACGCCGCTCCAGCCGCCCGACCCAGTCGGCCGCCGCGGTGACCACCTCGGCCCGGACCGCGTCCCGGGCAGCCCGGTGCGCGCCCCACTGCGCGTCGGAGCGGGCCCGCTGGGCGGCCCCACGCCGCTGCCGCACCAGCTCGGGGTCGAGCGGCAGATGCCGGGTCCAGAGGTAGGCCGTGGACCTGGACACGTGGAGCCGCTCTGCGATCTCCCCGACCGGACAACCGGCACGCCGCAGCACGAGCGCCTGAGCGTAGAGCTCCGGCTTGCGGCCACGGTAGGGGCGCGCCTCGGCGGCGAGCGGATCGGTCATCGGCACAGATTAGAACGCACGTACGACAGCGACCGACCGGTCGGCCCGGGTGAGCAGCGCCTGGCAGGATGGGCCAGGTGACCGATGTTCCCGGTAGCGACCGCTCTCGCCGACGGGCCGTCCCGGCGGCGAAGCCGTCCCGGGTGCGGATGTCCGCGGCGCAGCGGCGCGAGCAGTTGATCTCGATCGCTCGGCAGATCTTCGCCGAGCGCGGGTTCGACGCCACCTCGATCGAGGAGGTGGCGGCGCGGGCGAAGGTCTCCAAGCCGGTGGTCTACGAGCACTTCGGCGGCAAGGAGGGGCTCTACGCGGTGGTGGTGGACCGGGAGGTCCGTTCGCTGCTGGACCGGATCACCACGGCGCTGACCGCGGGCCACCCGCGCGAGCTGCTGGAGCAGGCGGCGTTGACGTTGCTCACCTACATCGAGGAGGAGACCAGCGGGTTCCGGGTGCTGGTCCGTGAGTCGCCGCTGATGTCGGCGACGGGCAACTTCAGCAGCGTGATGAACGACGTCGCCCATCAGGTGGAGCACATCCTCGGCGCCGAGTTCTCCAGCCGGGGCTACGAGCCGAAGCTGGCGGAGCTCTACTCCCAGGCGCTGGTGGGCATGGTGGCGTTGACCGGGCGCTGGTGGCTGGAGGTGCGCAAGCCGCGCAAGGAGACGGTGGCCGCGCACCTGGTGAACCTGGCCTGGAACGGCCTGTCGCACCTGGAGTCGAAGCCGGGCCCGATCAGGGGTTAGGGCCTCTCGGCGACCGGGTGGTAGCGGCGGCGGCGTTCCTCCTCCGCGTGCTCGGGCGGGCCGACCTTGTCGTACAGGCCGGTGGCGAGCAGGATCAGCCCGAACAGCAGCGACACGATGACGGTGGACATCGAGAAGTTCAGGAAGTTCGCCGAGGTCTGCAGCACGGACATCATGAGGATGCCGGTGACCAGGAAGACCGCGCCGGCGGTGAGGTTCATGTAGTGCCCGAGGTTGTTCCGGCGGGACGCGCCGACGATCAGGATCGCGCCGAAGATCACCGAGACCAGCGAGAAGGCCAGGTTGGTGCGGAGCCCGAGGGCCCAGTTGCTGTTGCGGGCGAACAGCCCTTCGCCCCAGGTCTGGAAGACGCCGTAGACCCCGAAGACCAGGATGTAGAGACCGATGAGCCCGGACAACAGCCGGTAGAGCGGTCGCGCGGGATGGTTCACCGGGAAGTGCGCCATGCAGCCCTCCAGCCATCTGACTGATTCGGGGCAATTGTCACCCGGGGCGCCGGTTCCCGTACCGGAAAACGCCGAAGGCCCGGCGCGCACGCCGGGCCTTCGGGATGGATCGGGGTCAGAGCACCAGGCGGGCCTTCTGCCAGGCCTCGTGCTCGTCGTCGGTGCCGACCTTGCCGTACATGCCGACCATCAGGAGCACCAGCGCGAGGGTCAGGACCACGACCACCGTCATGATCGAGAAGTTGAGGATGTTGGCGTCGGTCTGGATGAACGCCAGGGCGGCCAGGCCGATGGCCATCAGGGTGTAGGCCAGCCACTGGTTGATCGCCACGTCGAGGTTGCGGCCGATCGCGGTGCCGACCAGGATCACCACGCCGATGAGCACCGACAGCAGCGAGAAGCCCATGTTGGTGCCCTGACCGAGGACCTTGGTGTCGTCCTGGGCGAAGAAGTCGTTGCCGGCGCTGGCGATGATGCCGAGGCCGCCGAAGACGACGAAGTACAGACCAACGAGCCCGCCGATCGCCCGGTAGATCGGCCGCGCGGGGTGGTTGACGGGGGTGTGGGCCATCTCTGCGTCTCCAAAAGACCGTTCGGACGAGGGTTCCGCCGCTGATTGTCGCGTACGCCGGTCAGTGACGCCGCACACCCCCCATGCTCAGCCGGCCGGCAGCTCCTCGGCCAGGGCCAGCCAGGTCTCCTCGGTGCGGTCCCGCTCGGCCCGCACCTCCTTGAGCTGGGCGTCCAGCTCGGCCACCTTCGCGTAGTCGGTGGCGTTGGCGGCGAGCTGCTCGTGCAGGCCCGCCTCCTTCTGCTCCAGCTTGGCGATCTGCCGCTCCAGCCGGGTGAGTTCCTTCTTCGCGACGCGTACCTCGGCGGCGGACATGCCGTCGCGGGCCGGGGCGGCCGTGCCGGGGGTGAGGTCGGCGGGTGCCGGGCCGCCGGCCGCGGCGGCGCGGGCGAGGTACTCGTCGACGCCGCCGGGCAGGTGCACGAGCCGGCCGTCGCCGAACATGCCGTACGCGACGTCGGTGACCCGCTCGATCAGGTAGCGGTCGTGGCTGGCCACCACGATGGTGCCGGGCCAGGAGTCGAGCAGGTCCTCCAGCGCGGCGAGCGTGTCGGTGTCCAGGTCGTTGGTGGGCTCGTCGAGCAGGAGCACGTTGGGTTCGCCGGCGAGCAGCCGCAGCATCTGGAGGCGGCGGCGCTCACCGCCGGACAGGTCGCTCACCGGCGTCCAGAGCCGCCGGTCGTCGAAGCCGAAGATCTCGGCGAGCTGCGACGCGCTGATCTCCCGGTCGCCGAACTGGACCCGGCGGGCCACCTCCTCGACCGCCTCCAGGACGCGCAGGTGGCCGGGAAGCTCGGCGAGCTCCTGAGAGAGGAACGCCGGCCGGACGGTCTGCCCGGCGGCGAACCGGCCGCCGTCGGGACCGGTCACCCCGGCGAGCATCCGCAGCAGAGTGGTCTTGCCGGCGCCGTTGCGCCCGAGGATCGCCACCCGGTCGCCGGGACCGACCTGCCAGGTGGTGTCGTGCAGGATCTCCTTGGGGCCGGCGTGCAGGCGGACGTGCTCCAGGTCGTACACCTGCTTGCCGAGGCGGGCGGTGGCGAGCCGTTGCAGCGACATGGTGTCGCGTGGTTCCGGCACGTCGGCGATGAGCGCGTTGGCGGCGTCGATGCGGAACTTGGGCTTGGAGGTGCGCGCCGGGGCGCCCCGGCGCAGCCAGGCGATCTCCTTGCGGAGCAGGTTCTGCCGGCGGGCCTCGGTGGCCGCGGCGACCCGCTGCCGCTCGACGCGGGCCAGCGTCCACGCGGCGAAGCCGCCCTCGTACGCCCGGACGGTCTGGTCGGCGACCTCCCACGTGGTGGTGCAGACGGCGTCCAGGAACCAGCGGTCGTGGGTGACCACGACGAGCGCGCCCTTGCGGCTGACCAGGTGCCGGGCCAGCCAGTCGACGCCGCCGACGTCGAGGTGGTTGGTGGGCTCGTCGAGGACGAGCAGGTCGGCGTCGCGAACCAGCAGCGCGGCGAGCGCGACCCGGCGGCGCTCGCCGCCGGACATCGGGCCCACCGGCGTGTCGAGGCCGAGGTGGGGCATGCCGAGGCCGTCGAGGATGGCCCGGACGCCGGCGTCGCCGGCCCACTCGTGCTCGGCGCCCATGCTCTCGTCCAGCCAGGCGGTGCCGAGGACGACGTCCCGCACGGTGAGGTCGGGGGCCAGGTCCAGGCGCTGCGGCAGCCAGGCCACGCGCAGGTCCCGGCGGTGGGTGACGCGGCCGTCGTCGGGCTCCTCGGTGCGGGTGAGCAGCCGCAGCAGGGTCGACTTGCCGGCGCCGTTGAGGCCGACGACGCCGACCCGGTCGGCGTCGTCGAGGCCGAGCGAGACGTCGGTGAGCAGCGGCCCGGCGGCGCCGTACCCCTTGGACACCCGGTCCAGGTTGACGATGTTGGCCACAGACCCACCCTTCATGACTCAGGCGCCCCGGGGGCCGGGACGCCTGGGTCAAGGGTACGGGGCGTCAGACGACGCGGGCGCCGGCGACCGGGCCGTGGGCGACCCGTGCCTCCCGGCACACCCCGGCGGCGGTCAGCTCGGCGGCGATCCGTCCGGCGTCGGCGGCGTCGGCGGCGAGGAACACGCAGGTCGGTCCGGAGCCGGAGACGATCCCGGCGAGCGCGCCGGCGGCCTCGCCCGCCTTGAGCGTCTCGGCCAGGGCGGGACGCATGGTCAGCGCGGCGGCCTGCAGGTCGTTGCCGAGCGTGGCGGCCAGCACCCGGGGGTCCCGCTGCCGCAGCGCGCCGAGCAGCGCGTCGGTGCTGCCCAGCGGCTCGCCGGCGGTCCCGGCGTCGCGCAGCCGGTCGAGTTCGCGGTAGGCGGCCGGGGTGGACAGGCCGCCGTCGGCGACGGCCACCACCCAGTGCCAGGAGGTGGGGCGGGCCAGCACCGGGCTGACCGCCTCGCCCCGGCCGGTGCCCAGCGCGGTGCCGCCGTGGATCAGGAACGGCACGTCGGAGCCGAGGTCGGCGGCGATGCCGGCCAGTTCGTCGCGGGACAGGCCGGTGCCCCAGAGCGCGTCGCAGGCGACCAGCGCGGCGGCCGCGTCGGCGCTGCCGCCGGCCAGCCCGCCGGCGAGCGGGATCTGCTTGCGCAGGTGCAGCCGGGCGTGCGGGGCGACACCGGCGTAGCCGGCGAGGGCGTGCGCGGCCCGCATCACCAGGTTCGAGTCGTCCAGGGCCAGTTCGCCGGCGCCCTCGCCCTCCATGGTCAGGGTGAGCGTGTCGCCGCGGCGGGCGGTCAGCTCGTCGTAGATGGAGATCGCGTGGTAGACGGTGTTCAGCTCGTGGTAGCCGTCGCGGCGCAGCGGTCCCACCCCGAGATGCAGGTTGACCTTGGCGGGCACCCGCACCTTGACCGGACCGCTGGCCCCGCGCCGCTGCCCGTCCTCGTCCTCCGGTCGCCAGGCCTCGGTCACCGGGTGAGCTCCCGTGGGCGCAGGCGGATGTCGAACGGCTTCTGCACGGTCAGCTCCTCGGCGGGGTCGGGCAACGGCGCCAGCCTACTGGGCGCCGGCGGAGGCGTCCGGGGCCGACGCGGCGATGGCGGCGAACTGCTCGACGGTGAGTGACTCGCCGCGTGCGCCCGGGTCGACACCGGCCGCGGTGAGCGCCGCGGCGGCCCGGTCCGCGCCGCCGGCCCAACCGGCCAGGGCGGCCCGCAACGTCTTGCGCCGCTGGGCGAACGCGGCGTCGACCACCGCGAAGACGGCCTGCCGGGGTACGTCCGGGCGGGGCGGCTCGCGTCGGGTGAACGCGACCAGGCCGGAGTCGACGTTGGGCACCGGCCAGAACACGTTCGGCGGGACCTTGCCGGCGGAGCGGGAGCGGGCGTACCAGGCGAGCTTGACCGAGGGAATGCCGTAGACCTTGGAGCCGGGGCCGGCGACGAGCCGGTCGGCGACCTCCTTCTGCACCATGACCAGGCCGTGGCGCAGCGTGGGCAGCTCGGCGAGGAGGTGCAGCACCACCGGGACGGCCACGTTGTAGGGCAGGTTCGCCACCAGCGCGGTGGGCGCCGGGTCGGCCAGGTCGGCGGCGGTGACCCGCAGCGCGTCGGCGGGGTGCACGGTGAGCCGGGCGGCGTCCGGGCCGGCGAACCGGGCGGCGGTCTCCGGCAGCGCGGCGGCGAGCGTCGGGTCGAGTTCCACGGCGTGCACGTGCGCGGCCACCGGCAGCAGGGCCAGGGTGAGCGAGCCGAGCCCGGGGCCGACCTCCAGCGCCACGTCGTCCGGGGTCAGACCGGCGGCGGTGACGATCCGGCGGACGGTGTTGGGGTCGTGCACGAAGTTCTGGCCGAGCTTCTTGGTCGGCGTGACGCCGAGCCGCGCGGCGAGTTCCCGGATCTCCGCCGGGCCGAGGAGTCCGGTCACGCCCCGTAGCGTAAGCGCCTGGGCGTTGCCGTTAGGAAGGGCCCCTTCTTATCGCCTGGCGTTAAGAAGGGCCCCCTCCTTTCACCAAGGGCCGAAGGCGCGGTCACCGTTGGTGGAGATGGCCGCGCACAGGGTGTCCAGGTCGGCGCCGGTGGTCTCGGCGAGGAACCGGACGGTCAGCGGGATCAGGTACGACGCGTTCGGCCGTCCCCGGTGCGGCATCGGGGTGAGGTAGGGGGCGTCGGTCTCCACCAGCATCTGCTGCGGCGGGGTGACGGCGGCGGCCTCCCGCAGCGCGGCGGCGCTGCCGAACGTGACGGTGCCGGCGAAGCTGAGCAGGAAGCCGCGGCGGACGCACTCGCGGGCGAAGTCGGCGTCGCCGGAGAAGCAGTGCATGACGACGGTGTCCGGCGCGCCCTCGTCGTCGACGATGCGCAGCACGTCGGCGTGGGCGTCGCGGTCGTGGATGACCAGCGCCTTGCCGTGCCGCTTGGCGATGGCGATGTGCGCGCGGAAGCTGTCCTCCTGCGCGGCCCGCCCCGCGTCGCCGGTGCGGAAGAAGTCCATGCCGGTCTCGCCGACGCCCCGGACCCGGTCCCGGCCGGCCAGCGCCTCGATCTCGCGCAGCGCCTCGTCGAGGTCGGCCAGGCGGGGCGCCTCGTTGGGGTGCAGCGCCACGGTGGCCAGCACCGGGGCGTACCGGTCGGCGACGTCGGCGCCCCACCGGGACGATTCGACGTCCACGCCGACCTGGACGAGCCGGTCGACCCCGACCTGGGCGGCGACGGCGATCGCGGCGGCGACCGGGTCGTCGCCGGTGGTGGTGCCGCCGGGCGTCCCGTACTCGCCGACGGTGATGTCGAGGTGGGTGTGGCTGTCCAGCACGGGCCGGGGCAGCGGCTCGGGGGCGGGCGGGAACTCGCCGGCGCGGCGGGCGGCGCGCTGCTTGCGGGTCTCGGTCTGCTCGGTCATCGCGGCCAGCATCACACACCCGCCGGGGCCGACGTTCCCGGACCGCCACCGGCTGTTCACACGGTCAACATCTGGCCGGCTTAGCGTCCCGGGGTGACCGTCACCGACCAGACCGGCGGGGCCGCCTCCGAGCGGACCGGGTTGCGCGTGACGTACGACGGTCGCGTGCACCCGGCCGAGGAGATCGCCCGGGGCGCCGCGTACGAGTTGTTCAGCGCCGACGAGGCCCCCGGCTTCGAGTGGTGCCCCCGGCCCGGGCTGGCCTACCCGTGGCGCAGGTTCGTGCACGCGACCGAGGTGGGCGCGGTGCACGGGGCGGCCGAACCGAGCGAGGACGCGGACCCGCCGCTGCTGATGCCGCTGCACCGGGACCGGGGTTGGGCGTACGTGCACCAGCTCAGCCAGCAGCCGGGGGCGGCCGGCGACCCGACGCTGGCGGCGGTGCGGGCGTCGGCGGTGATCCGGCCGGGCACCCGGATGGTGAAGGTGCTGTCCGCGCGGCAGCTCGCCGGTTACGTGCGGGGTTGGCTGCCGCACGGTTTCTGCTACCGGGAGCACGACGTGGCGCACCTGCGGACGCCGGCGGGGATGGCGGTGCTGCGCGGCGACCCGGAGGGCGGCGACGTGGCGTACGCGTTGCGCTGGCGGGCCGCCGACCCGGCCGACTACGACGTCCCGGTCGGCGCGGCCCACCGGGGGTTGACCGCGCTGCCGCCGCGGGACCGGCTCGGGCCGCCGGTGCTGGGCACCGGATTCGTGCCGAGCAACGCCCAGCTCGTGCCGGAGTTCGTCACCCGGGACTTCGCCGACCTGCCGATGCCGGCGAACGCCACGCTGCTGGCCTATCCGGCCGAGGGGGTGGAGGTCGTGCTCTACACCTACCAGGCGGAGCAGCGCGGCTGGTTGCGTCTGGCCGGCCCGCAGTGGCGGCACCTGCTGGCGGCGGTGCCCGGTCTCTCCGCCGACCAGGAGTACGTGCCGACCGGTGACGCGCCGCGCTCCACCCAGCTCGTCGGCGTGTACGGCGGAACGGAGTACGAGGCGGTGGCCGACCAGCCGGGCGGGTTCCGGGTGCTGGCGATGACCCGGGCGGCCCGCTATCCGGTGGAGGCGGCGGCGCGGCGGCTGCGGATGGCCTCCTGGCGTGGGGTGCCCTGCCTCGTGCTGCGGGAGGAGGCGGGGTGGTCGCGGTTGCGGCTGTCCCGTCCGGATCCGGACGCGGTGGCCGCGACCGGGGCGCAGTGTCACGAACGGGGTGTCTACGAGGTGTGGGCGCCGGGCGCGGAGCTGACCGACGACCGGGTGGTGGATCTGCCGTATCCGCAGCGGGGCGCATAGACGGCGGCTGGTCGGGAAGGCGTGGGCGTCCGAGGCCCCACGCAGGAGGATGTTTCCGACATGCCTTTCGTCACCGTCGGTACGGAGAATTCCGCACCCATCGACCTGTACTACGAGGATCACGGCTCCGGTCAGCCGATCGTGCTGATCCACGGGTTCCCGTTCAACGGGGCGACCTGGGAGAAGATGAGCGGTCCGCTGCTCGCCGCCGGATACCGGGTGATCACCTACGACCGGCGCGGGTTCGGCAGTTCCGCCCAGCCGGCGTCCGGCTACGACTACGACACGTTCGCCGCCGACCTCGACGTGCTGATGACCGAGTTGGACCTGCGCAACGCGATCCTGATCGGGCACTCGATGGGCACCGGTGAGGTCACCCGCTACCTGGGCGCGTACGGGTCGGACCGGGTGGAGCGAGCGGTCATGATGGCCCCGTTGGCGCCGTACCTGCTGAAGGCGCCCGACGACCCGGAGGGCGTCGACAAGAGCCTCTTCGAGGGGTTCCAGAAGGCGATCATCCAGGACCGGTTCGCCTACCTGGCCCAGTTCTGCGACGCGTTCTTCAACGCGAGCGAGAACCGGGGCAAGCTGGTCAGCGACGAGGCCTACCACGCGCACTGGCAGATCGGCGCGCAGGCGTCGGCCAAGGGCACCCACGACTCGGTGGACGCCTGGCAGACCGACTTCCGCGGTGACCTGCCGAACATCGACGTGCCGGTGCTGATCATCCAGGGTGACAAGGACAACGTGCTGCCGTACCCGGTGACGGGTCAGCGGCTGGTGAACATGCTGTCCGACGCCAAGTTGGTCACGCTCAAGGGCGCGCCGCACGGCACGCCGTGGACGCATCCCACGGAGGTCAACAAGGCCATCATGGAGTTCATCGGCAAGCCGAGCATGGCGACCGCCTGACCGGGCGGACGACCGCGGCCCCGGGGATCCCCCGGGGCCGCGGTCCCGCGTGCGTGGTCAGCCGGCGAGGCGGGCCAGTTCCTCGTCCACGACGGACGGGTCGAGCTTGCGGAACACCGGCTTCGGCGCCGCGAGCGGCCGGCCCACCTCCAGGGGTACGGACTCCCAGCGCGCCCCGACCGTGTAGTCGCCGGTCAGCACCGGGTACGCCGGCCCGCCGTCGAGGTCGTCGACTTCCTCGATGACCGGCATCGGCGCGTGCGTGCCGGTGCCGCCGAGCAGCTCGTGGATCTTCTGGGCGGAGTGCGGCAGGAACGGGGTGAGCAGCGTGTTGGCGTCGCTGACCACCTGGAGCGCGACGTGCAGGATGGTGCCCATCCGGGGCTTGTCGTCGTCGCCCTTGAGCTTCCACGGCGCCTGCTCGGACAGGTACTTGTTGGCTTCCGCGACGACCTTCATGGCCTCGCCGATGGCCTGCTTCTGCCGGTGCCGGGCGATCAGGTCGCCGACCACGCCGAAGCCGGCCTTCGCGGTGTCCAGCAGCGCCCGGTCGGCGTCGGTGAGCCCGGCCGGGTCGACCGGCGGGACAGCGCCGAAGTTCTTCGCCGCCATCGACACGGACCGGTTGACCAGGTTGCCCCAGCCGGCGACCAGCTCGTCGTTGTTGCGGCGGAGGAACTCGGCCCAGGTGAAGTCGGTGTCGTTGCTCTCCGGGCCGGCCACCGCGATGAAGTAGCGCAGCGCGTCGGCGTCGTAGCGCTCCAGGAAGTCCCGGACGTAGATGACCACCTTGCGGGAGGAGGAGAACTTCCGCCCCTCCATGGTCAGGTATTCGCTGGAGACGACCTCGGTGGGCAGGTTGAGCCGGCCCAGGTCGCCGGGCTCGCCGTCGCGGGAACCCTCGCCGGAGTAGCCGCCGAGCAGGGCCGGCCAGATCACCGAGTGGAAGACGATGTTGTCCTTGCCCATGAAGTAGTAGGAGCGGGCGTCCTTCCCCTCGCCGTCGGTCGACCACCACCTGCGCCACGCCTCCGGGTCGCCGGAGCGGCGGGCCCACTCGATGGAGGCGGACAGGTAGCCGATGACCGCGTCGAACCAGACGTAGATCCGCTTGTCGGACCGGTCCTGCCAGCCGTCGAGCGGGATCGGCACGCCCCACTCCAGGTCGCGGGTGATGGCCCGGGGCTGGAGGTCGTCGAGCAGGTTGCGGGAGAAGCGCAGCACGTTGGGCCGCCAGCCGTCCCGGCTGTCGAGCCACTGCCGCAGCGCGTCGGCCAGGGCGGGGAGGTCGAGGAAGAAGTGCTCGGTCTCCACGAACTCCGGCGTCTCGCCGTTGATCTTGGACTTGGGGTCGATCAGGTCGATCGGGTCGAGCTGGTTGCCGCAGTTGTCGCACTGGTCACCGCGCGCGCTGTCGTAGCCGCAGATCGGGCAGGTGCCCTCGATGTAGCGGTCGGGCAGGGTGCGGCCGGTGGACGGGGAGATCGCCCCGGTGGTGACCTTCGGGACGATGTAGCCGTTGCGGTAGAGCCCGGTGAACAGCTCCTGCACCACCGCGTAGTGGTTGCGGGTGGTGGTCCGGGTGAACAGGTCGTAGGACAGGCCCAGCGCCCGCAGGTCCTCGGCGATCACCCGGTTGTAGCGGTCCGCCAGCTCGCGCGGCGTGACGCCCTCGGCGTCGGCCTGCACCTGGATCGGGGTGCCGTGCTCGTCGGTGCCCGAGACCATGAGCACGTCGTGGCCGGCCATCCGCATGTACCGGGCGAAGACGTCGGAGGGAACGCCGAATCCGGATACGTGGCCGATGTGGCGCGGGCCGTTGGCGTAGGGCCAGGCGACCGCGGCGAGAACGTGACTCATGAGCGTCAAGCCTAGTGAGTGCTCCGGGGCACCCGCGAACCAATAGGCCGGCCGTTCCCGCCGTACGCCCGATTTGTCGCCGACACGCGGCCTGAGCTGCCCGGCGAGCTCGGTGCGGCGGTGTGAAATGAACGTCGTGACCAGTAGACCAGCGGCACCGGAGCCGTCGGCGGCCGCCGCGCGGGCCGCGCGGCCGGCGACCGGCGCGCCGGTCGCCCCGCAGCCCCGGCTCGACCCGACGGATCCGCCGGTCGAGGTGGAGCCGACCACCGGGGCGCCGGTGGACGCCGTGCCCCGCCGGGTGCCGGTGCGGCAGCCCCGGTGGCAACGCCGGGGCGCGCCGGCGGGCGACGACACCGCCGTCTGGGCGCCGATCGAGAAGGTGCACTGGGACGGCACGCCCCTGCGCGACGAACCGCGTCGCCGGACCGGTCGCCCCCGCGCCCGCCGGGAGCCGGTCCGCCCGGCCCACCCGCCGGATCCGCCCGCCGGCCTGGCGGCGCTGCTGACGCTGAGCCTGCTCGCCGCGTTCTTCGCCTGGGTGAGCGCCGGGCCGTTCTGGCTGGCGGTGGGGCACTCCACCGGCGGCACGGTAATGATCACCGAGTGTGTCGGGGGTGGGCTCACCCAGCGCTGCCGGGGAATCTTCCTGGCCGACGGCGACCGGTTCCAGGCCCACGGCGTGCGGGTCAGCGGCGTGCCGGCCGGTCGCACCGCCACCGGCAGCACGCTGCCCGCCCGGATGACCGGGCCGCAGGGCTCCACCGCCTACGCGGACACCGGGCCCGGCCGGCACCTGCGGTGGCTGCTCGGGCTGGCCCTGGTGGCGGGCTGCGCCGCCGCGATCCCCCGGTGGACCGGCGCCACCCGGCTCGCGGACGAGCGGCAGCGGCGCTGGGCGGTGGGGCTGGCGCTGGCCGGCCCGCTGCTGATCACCGTCGGCTTCCTCGCCGCCGCCTGGTGAGGCGGGCCGCCGATCAGCGGTGCACGATCTCGTAGACCTCGCGGCGACGCAGCCCGTACGTGGTCGCGACCTCGGTGATCGCGTCCCGCCGGGACGTCCCGGCCGCCTCGCGCTCGTCGACCGCGGCGCGCAGCGTCTCGTCGTCCGGCCGGGCCGCCGGCTGCGGTGACGCGCCGGCCACCACCAACGTGATCTCGCCACGCACGTCGCCCGCGGCGGCCCACTCGGCCAGCTCGCCGAGCGGCCGGCGGACCACCTCCTCGTAGGTCTTGGTCAGCTCCCGGCAGAGCGCGGCGGGCCGGTCCGGGCCGAACGCCTCGGCCAGGTCGGCCAGCGCCCCGGTGATCCGGTGCGGCGCCTCGAAGAGCACCAGCGTGCGCTCCTCGGCGGCGAGCGCGCGCAGCCGGGACCGTCGGGCGCCGGGGGTGCGGGGCAGGAAACCCTCGAAGCAGAACCGGTCGCAGGGCAGCCCGGACAGCGCCAGCGCGGTGGTGACCGCGCTCGGCCCGGGGGCCGCGGTCACCGGGACACCGGCGTCCAGCGCGGCGCGGACCAGCCGGTAGCCGGGGTCGGAGACGCTCGGCATGCCGCCGTCGGTGACCAGGGCGATCGTGTAGCCGGCGGTCAGCACGTCGACCAGTTCGGGGGTACGCCGCTCCTCGTTGCCCTCGAAGTAGGAGACGATCCGGCCGGGCACCGTGACGTCCAGGTCGCGGGCCAGCCGGGTGAGCCGCCGGGTGTCCTCGGCGGCGACCACGTCGGCGGTGGCGAGCGCCTCGCGGAACCGGGCGGACGCGTCGGCCGGGTTGCCCAGTGGCGCACCGAGCAGCACCAGTCGCCCGACCTCGGACATTTCACCCACGGCGTGCGCTCCCTCATCGACGGTCGTACCAATTTCGGAGACGACGTACGCCACCGGGCACCCTCGCAGCCTACGATCGCCGGGTGACGAGTGCGTCGACAGCACAGAGCGCGAACGCCGAGCTTTCTCCCGACGACCGGGCCACCGGCTCCCCGGGCGACACCGGCGGGGGTGGGATCCCGGCCGCCGTCCGCCGCCGGCTCGCCACCGTCGACGACCGCATCGGTCGGGGGCAGGCCTGGCTGGCCACCGCGGTGGTGGTGGCGATCGCCGCGATCCTGCGCTTCGTCGGGCTCAGTCACCCGCCGGGCAAGATCTTCGACGAGACCTACTACGCCAAGGACGCGTACGGGCTCATCGACCGCGGGGTCGAGTGGAACTACAAGGACAACGGCCCGTCGTACGTGGTCCACCCGCCACTGGGCAAGTGGCTGATCGGGCTCGGCGAGTGGGCCTTCGGCTACCAGGACGCGGAGACCAACATCTCCGTGCCGGGACACCTCGTGACGACCGCCCCGGAGTTCGGCTGGCGCTTCGGCGCGGCGCTGGCCGGCACGGTGTCGGTGCTGCTGCTGGTACGCATCGGTCGGCGGATGTTCCGGTCCACGGTGCTCGGCTGCGCGGCCGGCCTGCTGCTCGCGCTGGACGGCTTCCACCTGGTGCTGTCCCGCTCGGCCATCCTCGACATCTTCCTGCTGCTGTTCGTGCTGGCCGCGTTCGGCGCGCTGGTGCTCGACCGGGACGCCCGACGGCGGCGGTGGGCGCGGGCGCTGGAGGCGGGTCTCGACCCGACGCTGCGGGGGCGGGCCGGGCGGCCGGCGTCGGGCTGGCGGGACTGGCCGTGGTGGCGGTTCGCGGCCGGGGTGCTGCTCGGCTGCGCCTGCGCGGTGAAGTGGAGCGGGCTCTACTTCGTGCCGGCGATCGCGTTGCTGGTGCTGCTCTGGGAGGTCGGGGTCCGCCGGTCGGCCGGGGTCCGTCACCCGTGGCGGGACGCGGTCCTCGACGAGCTGCCCTGGCTGCTGGTGGCCGGCGTGCTGATGGTGGCCACCTACGTGGCGACCTGGTCGGGGTGGCTGCTCAGCGACGACGGCTACTACCGCCTGGCCGCCCGCTACCCGAACACCCCCGGGCTGAGCGACACCCCGGTCATCGGTCCCCTGATCAATTTGTGGGAATACCACAAGGCCGCGTACGGCTTCCACACCCAGCTCGACGACCCGCACAAGTACCAGTCCTGGCCGTGGCAGTGGCTGCTGCTCGGCCGGCCGGTGGCGTTCTACTGGTCCGGCGACGGCAACTGCGGCGCGTCGAGCTGCGCCTCCGAGGTGCTGCTGCTGGGCACCCCGCTGCTCTGGTGGTCGTTCCTGCCGGCGCTGGCCGCGACCGTCTGGCTGGGTCTGGCCCGGCGCGACTGGCGGGCCGGGGCCATCCTGCTCAGCGTGGCCGCCGGCCTGCTGCCCTGGTTCTGGTTCGCGCTGGACGGGCGGACGATGTTCTCGTTCTACGCCGCGCCGGCGGTGCCGTTCCTGGTGCTCGCGGTGGTCTACGTGCTCGGCGCGATCGCGACCCCCGCGCCGGTCTCCGCAACGGCGCCGCCACCGAGCGCCGAGCAGGTCGGCGACCGACGGCTGGTGGGCGGGATCATCGCGGGCGCCTACGTGCTGCTGGTGGCGCTCTGCTTCGGTTACTTCTATCCGGTGTTCGTCGGGCGGCTGCTGCCCTATGCCGACTGGTCCGCCCGGATGTGGCTGGACGGTCGCTGGATCTGACCCCGGCCGAACGGGGGGCACGAAAAAGCGCGCCCCGATCGCCTGCCACGGGGGAAGCGGGCGATTGGGGCGCGCAAGACAGAGCTTAACCACACTCCGGCAGCGGCACAACGGGTGCGGGTCGGTCAGATTTCCGACCAATGCGCCACCCCCCGAAAGGTTTACATCGGGCAGCTAACGGTGGGTCATCTTCCGGAAGCTCAGCGGGGCCGACGAAGGGGCGCCCGGGGAGGGGCCGACCCGGATGATCTTCCTAAGTGGATCTCACTACACTTCGCCCGGTGATCAACAAGAGACGATCGACGGCCGTCCTCATCGGACTGCTGGCGGCGACCGCGATGATCGGTCCGAGCCCCGCCGGGGCCGACGACGAGACCACCGAACCCGCCGCCGAGCCGCCCAAGGTCGAGCTGGTCCTCGACGTCAGCGGCTCGATGCGGGCCCGCGACATCGACGGGCGCAGCCGGATCTCCGTCGCCCAGCAGGCGTTCAACGAGGTGGTCGACGGCCTGCCCGACGAGACACAGCTCGGCATCCGGGTGCTCGGCGCGACCTACCGGGGCAAGGACAAGAAACAGGGCTGCCTGGACACGCAGCAGATCGTGCCGGTCGGCCCGGTGGACCGCGCGGCGGCCAAGGCCGCGGTCGCCGGGCTGCGACCGACCGGCTTCACCCCGGTCGGTCTCGCGCTGCGCTCCGCCGCGCAGGACCTGGGCACCGGCAGCACCGCCCGGCGGATCGTGCTGATCACCGACGGCGAGGACACCTGTGCGCCGCCCGACCCGTGCGAGGTCGCCCGCGAGCTGGCCGCCCAGGGCACCCGGCTCGTCGTCGACACGCTGGGCCTGGCCCCGGACGAGAAGGTACGCCGGCAGCTGCTCTGCATCGCCGGCGCGACCGGCGGCACGTACACGGCGGCGCAGAGCGCCGACGAGCTGACCGGCCGGATCAAGCAACTGGTCGACCGGGCCCGGGACACGTACACGGCCACCCCGGCCGTGGTCGGCGGCGCGGCGGCCTGCGACGGCGCGCCGCTGCTCGCACCCGGCGTCTACAGCGACCGGGAGAAGTTCTCCGAGCACCGCTGGTACCGCGTGCCGGTGCGCCCCGGGCAGGAGCTGCGCGCCTCGGTCAGCGTCGCGCTGGACCGCCCGGTCAACCCGGACTACGGCGTGCTGCTGCGGGCCACCGCGCCGGACGGGCGGGAGCTGGTCCGCGGCGTCGACGCCGGCAGCGGGCGCACCGACGTGGTCTCGGCCGGCCTGCGCTGGTCGGCCGCCGAGGAGGAGGACGCGGCGAGCCCGGAGCCGACCCCCGACGGGACGCAGGCCGCGCGGACCGTCTGCCTGGTGGTCAGCAACTCGTTCGCGGCCCGGGCCGGCACCCGGGCCGAACCGGGGATGCCGGTCGAGCTGACCGTGGACGTGGTCGCCGCCTCCCCCGCCCCGGACGGGCCGGACCTCGGCCGAGGCTGGGTCCTGCTGCTCCTGCTCACCGTGGCCGGCCTGGTCACCGGGCTGCTCGCCGGCCTGCTCACCCGCTGGTGGGTGGCCACGTGGAGGGAGAACTGAGGATGCGTACCCCGATTCGCCTCGCGGCGGCGACGGCCGCCGCGGGCCTGGCCCTCACCCCGGCCGCGGCCCTCGCCGCCCCCAGCCCGTCGCCGGGCGCGACCACCGTGACCAAGGCCGGCACCTCGTTCCTCACCGCCACCACCGTCACGGCCGGCCAGCCGGTACGGGTGGGCGCCTCCACCGGCGACCACCTGTACTGGTCGTTCCGCGCCGACGCCGGCCAGGTCCACGAGGTCGGCGTCACAGTCACCTTCCCCAAGCGACGCAGCGGCGCGTCCACCTGGACGGTCGACGTCTTCGACGGACTGCGCCGCCGGCAGGCCTGCACCGCCGGCGCGCAGACCCCCACCGCGGACACGGCGGCGACCAGCGTGACGCTCGGCTGCACGCTGCGGCGGGTGCGGCCGTGGGCCGAGCCGTGGTCGGGCGACCCCCTGCCCGGCACCTACTACGTCCGGCTCTCCGTCACCGACCTGCCCGAGCCGGACCTCGGTCTGCCGATCGAGGTGGACATGCTGGTCGGCGCCGCCGACTCCGGCGGCGCCTCCGGCGACGACGGTGAGCTGGCCGCGCCCCTGGTGCCGAACACGCGGGCCGGGACGCTGCTGACCGCCGAGCCGACGCCCGAGCCGGTGGCCGAGGAGGAGACCGACCTGACCGGCTGGCTCCCCGAGGCCGGCTCGCGCTGGGTCTGGACCGGCGTGGGCGGTGTGCTCGCCGCCGTGGCCGGCGTGGCCGGTTTCGCCCTCACCCGCCGGCCCCGCCGCCCCTAGAACCGCGACCGGTGGCCGTCGTGCACCCGACGCGGCGGCCACCGGGAGCGCCGGGCTGCTTAGAACGTCCGCGGGCCGCGGGGCACCCATCCGATGAACCGGTCCTGGAGCGCGGTGACCGGCGCGGCGCGCAGGTCGTGCGTGGCGGCGGCGAGACACGAGCCGAGGTAGACGCTCAACGACGCCCGGTCGACCTCGTACTCGTGCAGCAGATGGTGGCGTTTCGTGGCGCACGGCCAGTCGTCGCCGCACGAGCCGCAGGTCCAGTCGGGGGTCACGGGGACATGTTCGCCGGCCCGTGGTTCCGACGCCTCCGCACCGGGCGTCATCGGCGACTCCTTCCAGTTCGTACCAGTGGTGTGTGGACGCTGCCTCCCCCGCGACGTTGGTTCAGCGCCGCAGCACGCTCCCGCGTTACGGTACGTTCACCGAGTGTCCCCGTCACCCACCGACGCTCGTGCGTGACCTGCTGCCGTCCACCGTCGCCGTGGCGGTGGCCGGCCCGGCCGACTGGTCCGGCGAGCTGCTGCCGGCCGAGCTGGCCGGGCTGGGCGACCGCGCGGTGCCCAGCCGCCGGCGTGACTTCACCGCCGGCCGGATGTGCGCCCGCCGGGCGCTCGCCGCGCTCGGGCTGCCGCCCACGCCGGTGCCCGCCGGCCCCGACCGCGCCCCGGTCTGGCCGACCGGTGTGGTGGGCGCGATCACCCACACCGAGGGCTACTGCGCCGCCGCCGTCGCCCGCGCCGCCGACCTGCGCGCGGTCGGCATCGACGCCGAGCGCCACCGGGCGCTCTCCCCCGGCGTACGGCGGAAGGTGTGCCGCCCCGACGAGGAGGCGGAGCTGGCCCGCCTGCCCGCCGGACTGCCCTGGCCGACGGTGGTGTTCAGCGCCAAGGAGACCGTCTACAAGATCTGGCACCCGGTCGTCGGCACCTGGCTGGGCTTCCCCGACGCGCGGGTCACGCTCGACCTCGACGCGGGGACGTTCCGGGCGGAGATCGCGCCGGCCCGGCTCGCCGCCGCCCCGGTGGCCGATCCGCCGACCTCGATGACCGGTCGGTTCGCCGTCGACGACGATCTGGTCCGCACCGCCGCCGTTCTGTCACGTCGGTGAGGGCCTGACGGTCTGGTTGCCGCCGGCTTGTACCGTCGTTCCGACTGAAAATCCCGAAGGTGCCCAAGGAGTACGGTGAGCCACCCTCAGCCTCCGTCCGGGTCGCAGGACCCGAACCAGCAGCCGCCGGAACCGCCCACACAGGCGTTTCCCACCGCGCCGATGCCGCCGGTGTCGGGCAGCCCGTACGCGCCGCCGCCCGCCCCGGGCACGCCGCCGACCTCGGGCGCGCCGTACGCTCCGCAGCCGCCGACCTCCGGCGCGCCGTACCCGCCGCCGCCCGCGCCGACCGAGGCGTACCCGTCGTACCAGCCGCCGGCCGCGCCCACCGAGGCGTACCCGTCGTACCAGCCGCCCGCGCCGACGGAGGCGTACCCGCCCGCGCCGCCGGCCTCGGGCGCGCCGTATCCGCCGCCGGGTGGCGCGTACCCGCCGCCGGGTGGCTACCCGCCGCCCGGTGGGCAGCCGCCCTACCCGCCGCCGCCCGGGCAGTACCCGGCGTCCGGGCCGTACCCGCCCCCGCCGGGGCAGCCGTTCGGGCCGCCGGCCAAGAAGTCCAGCAAGAACGTCTGGATCACGGTCGGCATCGTGGCGGCGGTCATGCTGCTGCTCTGCTGCGGCGGTGGCATCTTCGCGATCTACAGTGGCGCGAAGAAGACCAAGGAAGCGATCGACACGCTGCCCACCCCGGGCGTCACCTACAGCAACCCGATCGGTGACACCCCGACCGGCGACACCTCCAGCACGCCGCAGCCGGGCACGACCGACGACAAGACCTTCAACATGCCCGCCGGCGACAAGCTGATCGTCAACGACGACGAGGGCACCGTCGAGATCACCGTCGGCAACTTCCGAACCAAGAGCGCCGCGTGCCGGGAGTTCATGCCGGGCCCGAAGAACGGCACCTTCCTGATCGCCGACGTGACCGCCGAGGTCACCAAGGGCACCGGGTCGATCAACCCGTTCTTCTTCACCTGGAAGGCGGCGGACGGCACCGAGGAGAACGGCATCGGTGGCGCCTTCTCCGGCTGCGGCAAGCTGATGACCTCGGGCAACAACCTGCCCACCGGCTCCAAGCGCAGCGGCCAGCTGATCTTCGACGTGAAGGACCAGAACGGCGTCGTCGAGTACGAGCACCACCTGCGTACCGCCGGGTCCTGGAAGCCCTGACCCCGCGTGACCCCGCACGGGGGCCGGTCCCGCCCGGGGCCGGCCCCCGTGTCCGTTCGGGCGGTCCCGCCGGGCCGTCCGGACATTTCCATGTGCATGTGCCCACCGCCGGTTGCCACGCTCGGCGCATGGCTCACGAGACCACGATCCCGCTGCTGCCGTGTCGTTCCCTGGACGACGTGGCGCCCTTCTACCAGGCCCTCGGCTTCCAGGTCACGCACCGGCAGGCGCGGCCGAACCCCTACCTGGCCCTGCGCCGGGACGACCTGAACCTGCACTTCTTCGGCATGCCCGAGTTCGACCCGGCCACCTCGTACGGCAGTTGTCTGGTCGTGGTGGACGACCTGGTCGCCATCCACCGCGCCTTCGCCGCGGGCCTGCGCGCCGCCTACGGGAAGGTGCTCGTCTCCGGCGTGCCCCGGATGACCCGGCCCCGACCCCGGGCCAACCAGGACGGGCACTCCGGGTTCAGCATCGTCGACCCCGGCGGCAACTGGATCCGGTTCGTGGGCCGCGCCACCGCGCCCGACACCGACGACGACCGGGGCGGGTTGGCCCGCGCGCTGCGCAACGCCGTGGTGCAGGCCGACTCGCGCGGCCGACCGGATCAGGCGGTCCGGATCCTCGACGGCGCGCTGGCCCGACCGGACGCCGCCGACGACCCGGCCACGCACGTCGAGGCGCTGGTCTACCGCGCCGAGCTGGCCCTGGTGCTCGACCGGCCGGAGGACGCGCGGGAGTGGCTGCGCCGGGCCGGGGCGGTGCCGCTGGACGAGGAACTGCGCGACCGGCTGGCCGACACGCTGCGGCACGCCGCCGACCTGACCGCCGCGCTGCCGCCCGGGTAGCGCGGCACCCCCTCCGCCCTTCGGGTCCACTGGCGGGCGGTTGGGTGCGTGGTCCCGGGTTTGCCGTCGGGGTCAGCGGGGACGCGTGCGGGACAGGACAGGCGGCGACGGTGGCCGCGCGACGATCCGGGGAGGCGGCGATGAGCGTCGAGCGTGCGAAGGACGACCTGGAGGACCTGGCCGGCCCGGCGCGGGCACAGCTGGGCAACCTGAACCGGGACGAACGCGCCGAGGCCGACCGCGTGCGGGAGCTGGACGAGATCCGGGGCGGCCACCCCGGCGAACACGTCCAGGAGGACGCCCGCGACGCCCGGGACGACTTCTCCAGCTGACCGACCCTCGGCCCGCTTGAGATCTTGGTACGAAAAGGCCCCTATGAGGGCCATTTCGTACCAAGATCTACGGTGGTCGTCGCGAAAGCGGATCGGCCGGGCCGATCGGTGGGCCGCCCGCGGCACAGGCGGGCGGCGTGCGTGCTGCCGGCCGGGGTCGCTTGTCGGCTGGGGGTGTGCCGGGTCCCGCCGGTTGGTCCGGATCCCGCGACTCATCGTTCCGACCTGCTGCCGGAGCGTCGCCCGGGAGCGCTCCGATTGACCGCTGGCAATCGTTGCGCGCGCCAGCAGACTGTGGTGCGTGACGAACCCATCACCGCACCACCCCGGGCCCGTTCCGTTCGGCCCGACGTATTCGGCGGCACCTAGGCAGTCGTGGTGGCGCCGACTCTCCGGCGGTGCCAAGGTCGCGGTGGTCTCCGCGGGCGTGGTCGTGCTGTGCTGCTGCGGCGGAGGGATCGCCGCCGTCAGCGGCGCGACGGACGAGAAGCCGGCCTCGTTCGCCGTCGCGGTGTCCGCGACCCCCCGCGCCAACACGTCGACACCCGTCGCTCCTCCCTCCGACTCGCCCTCGGCCGTCACCCCGGTCGAGTCCCCGTCGGCGCTTCCGACGACCCGGTCCCCCGACCCGGCGCCACGGACCACCACCGCGAAGCCGAGCCCTCGCCCGAAGCCGACCCGGGCCAGCCCGAAGCCGACCCCCAAGCGGACCACCAGCGCGCCCCGGACCACCAAGCCGGCCGGCGGGACGGTCCAGGGCTCCGTCCATCCGGGTGCCTTCTGCAAGCCCGAGGGCGCGTACGGCCGCACTGCCAAAGGAACGCTGATGCGCTGCACGCGCAAGGCTGGCGAGGATCAACCGAGGTGGCGTGCCGCCTAGGCGAGGTAGGACCATCGGCGCCATGAACGGAACCGACGGCTGGCGGTGGTGGACCAGCGCGGGCGGCGCGGCTCTGCTCGCGCTCCCGCTCGCGCAGGACGCGCCCCCGGCCGCCGTCGTGGCGGCGCTCGCGGGACCCGTCGTGGTCTGCGCCTGGGCCTGGGGCACCCGCCGTGGTCGTACCGCCGGAGTGTCGGGTGGAGCGGTCCTGATCGCGGCACTGGTCGCGACATTCGCCGTCTCGCAGTGGCCGCGCGGTGCGGTGATCCCACCGTGGGTCGACTGGTTCGTCGGGTGGCTGCTGATCGGCGCGCTCGGTTTGGCCGCCCTGATCGGCGACCGGCTCCTGTCGACGATCGGTGGAGATCCGCCGGCCTCACGGCGGTGGACCACCTCGGTGACGGTGCTCGCCACCCTGCTCCTGCTCAGCGGCTGCGGGCTCGGCCTCCTCGCGACCGACGGGGACGGATCGTTGCGCTTCACGGCCCGGGCGGACGAGGTCCTTCCCCTGCCGACGTCGCTACGTCTGGTCTCGGCGGACACCTGCACCGACGGCGGCAGCAGCGGCAACTGCACCGCCGAGTTCGTGGTGACCGCGACCGACGGAGCCGACCGGGCGACCACGACGGCCCGGCTCGTCTCGCACCTCCGCGGTCGTGGGTGGCCGCTCCAACCCGACGGCCACGGCTACCGCGGCGCCCGGGAGACCGGCGGCATCCTCGCCTGGACGCCGCACCGGATGTGGCTGTCGACCGACACCGACGGCGCCGTGGACACGACGGTCACAGTCCACATCGGCAACCTCTGATCGGCCGCGGTCCGGCCGCCCGGCCGCCGCGCCGCCTTCATCGCCAACCCCGACCTGGTCAAGCGACTACGCCCGGGATTGCCCGTCGCGCCGCACAACCAGAACACCTGGTACGCCGGTGGCGACGCCGGATACCTCATACCCGGCGCGCCAGCACGTCGCGTGAGGACGGTCGGGCGGCTTCCTCGCCCCTATGCTGGCCCGATGGTTCTCGCTGACGCCACCGGCTCCTGGATCGGCACCAACGGCTTCCGGCTGATGCCCGCCGACCCGCTCGCCGAGTCGCCCGCGACGCTGACCGTGGCGACGGCTGCCGGCGGCCACCTGACCACGGTGTCGTACTCGTGGGCGCACCCGACGGACGGGCCGCAGGACGGGCTGCTCGTGATCGCCGCCGGGGACGAGCCGGGTTCGCTGGCCGCCTGGTGGGGCGACTCGTGGCACCAGCAGCCCACCGCGATGACGCTCGCCGGCACGACGGGCGGGGTGCCGGAGGTCGAGCTGTCCGCCGAGTACGGCGGCGGCTGGGGGTGGCGGATCACCCTCGACGCCGCCGACCCGACGACGGTGCGGTTGCGGATGGAGAACGTGGTGCCCGCCGACCAGGCGGACCCGGACACGCCTGCCGGCCCTTACCCGGTCATGGTCGCCGACCTGCGCCGTGCCTGAGCCCGGTCAGGCCGAGGCGTCGAGAATCTCCCGGAGCCGGGCGGCGAACTCGTCCGGCTTGCCGGCGTAGCCGCCCTGGTCGCCGAGGAAGCCGCCGTGGTGGCTGGGGAAGACCGCCGGCCGCCCGCCGAGCAGCTCGGCCGCCGCCGCCGTCGTGCGCGCGGTGAGGGTCTCCGCGGACTCCTCGCCGACCGCGAGGACGACCCGGGTACGCGTCACGCGTAGCGCGTCGACGTCCGGCCGGTAGCCGGTGACCGCCGTGGACCGGTCGGAGAGCAGCGGGTCGTCCCGGGTGCCGTCGTCAGCGGTCGGCAGCCCGAACGCGGCCGGGTCCGGCGCGGGCCGGGCGAAGTAGTCGTCGGTGAACTCGCCCCGCCAGGACGTCATGGCCATGAACGCGGCCATGCCGGCGCCCCAGCCGCGCTTGTCGTACGCCTCCTGGCGGGCGGCCGTGGCCCGCGCGGCGGCCTCGGCGTCGGGGAGCAGCGCGACCAGCGGCGGTTCGTGCGCCACCAGCGTGGCCACCGTGCCCGGGTACGCCGCCACCAGGGCGAGCGCGGTCACCGCCCCGCCGCTGCTGGCGAACATGTCGACCGGACCCGCGCCGAGGGCGTCGACGACGGCGCGTACGTCCGCGGCCTGGACCTCGGGCACGGCGTCGGTGCGACCGTCCTTGCGCACGCTGCGGCCGAGCCCGCGCGGGTCGTACGTGACGACGGTGCGGTCCGGGAAGTGCGAGGCCAGCACGGTGAAGCCGTCGGCGCACATCGGCTGGCCGATCATGAACAGGGGCCGGTGCGCGCCGGCGGCCGCGCGGGGTTCGTGCACGTCGTAGACGAGGTCGACCTCGGGTGTCTGGAGCGTCTGTGTGGTCATGCCCTGTCGACCGGCGTCGGGCCGGAAAGTCATCGGCCGGCGCGAAAGGCACGGCTCACGGCGGTGTCGACGCCCACCGCCGCGAGCCGCGCCGTCGCGGTCAGCTCACCGTGCCGGTGACGGTGCCCCCGGACTCGGTGACGTGGTAGGTCAGCGTGGTGCCGCTCCAGAAGTGGAACGTCAGGGTGACCCGCTGGCCGTCGTTGACCTCGGCGAAGAACTCGGGCTTCAGCGTGATCGTGTTGCTGCTGTAGTTCGGCGCGAAGGTCACGTCGAACTCCTTGAACGATGTCCAGTTCTGCGGGCCGGCGTTGCTGCCGTCGGCGTACCTGGCCTCCATGGTGGCCAGCTGGTCGCCCCGGAACTGCGCCGGCAGGGTGAACCCGCTGGCCGGGCCGGTGGCGTTGCCGAGCACCGGCGGGTCGTACGTGATGATGCTGATCCGCCACGGCACGCCGGCGGAGAAGCGGGCCTGGAGGTTGGCGTTCACCCCGTACGCCCGGGAGCCGACCAGCCGGGTCAGCGCGGACGCGGTGAGCGTGAGGGTGCTGCCGGAGATCGTGTAGTCGGTGCCGTTGACCAGGTCGGTGGTGCCCTGGCGCAGCCCCTGGAACGTGGTGCCGTTCAGGTTGAGCGTCAGGCTCTTGGCGGTGATCGAGCCGGTGCGCGGCACGTACACCTGGTCGCTGGACGCGGTGCCGGAGCGGGTGGTCCAGCTCGACCTGATCTGCGCGAACAGCTCGGGGTCCTTCCAGACGAAGGACGTCCGGTCGAAGTGCTGGCCGTTGTCCCAGAGCTGGGTGGTCAGCTTGCGGCTGCGCGCGTAGTGGCCGAGGAACTCGAAGAACTTCAGCTTCTCGCCCTGTTCGATGGTGCCGGTGTGGCGGTCGAAGCCGAGCAGGCCGTACTCGCCGATGATGACCGGGATGTTGCGGGCGACGAAGGCGTTGTGGACCCGGTCGAACTGGTCGGTCAGGTCCTGCTGCACGGTCGCGTCGAACCGGGTGCCGCCGGCGATGTTCACGCTGAACGGCCAGTAGCCGTAGAAGTGCACGGTGGCGATCAGGTTCGGGTCGTTCAGGGAGTTGAACGTGCTGGTCAGCTCGTCGACCCGGGCCTGCTCGGCGGAGGTGTGCAGGGTCGGCAGCACGAGCAGCCGGGTGGCGTTGCCACCGCCGGACTGGCGGACGATGCGGTGGAACGAGGTGTTCAGCTCGTTGAGCAGGCTGGCGTTCTGCGCGTCGCCGGAGCTGCCGGTGAACTGCGGCTCGTTGACACTCTCGAAGACGAGCTTCGACGAGCTGTCCCGGAACGCGGCGGCGATCTGGGTCCAGAGCGCGTTGTAGCGGTTCAGCACGGTGGTGCGGTCGGTGGGCATCGTGTTGATCCACTGCCACGAGTCGTGGTGGATGTTGATCACCACGTAGAAGCCGTCCGCGAGGGCCCAGCCGACCACCTCGCGTACCCGGCTGAGCCAGGCCGCGTCGATGGTGTAGTTCGGCGCACCGCCGTGGTGGTTGCTCCAGGTCACCGGGATCCGGATGCTGTTGAAGCCCTGTGCCCGCACGTTGTCCAGCAGCGCCTGGGTCACCCGCGGGTTGCCCCACGCCGTCTCGTCCGCCCCGACGGCGTCGAACGAGTTGCCGAGGTTCCAGCCGGGCTGCATGGCGGCCACCGCCGCCATCGCGTTGCCGGCCGGCGGCGGCGTGGTGGGGGGCGGGGTGGTCGGGGGCGGCGTGGTGGGCGGGGGCGTGGTGGTGGGCGGCGGCGTGGTCCCGCCGACGCCGCCGGTGCAGGCCACCCCGTTGAGCGAGAACGAGGTCGGCGCGGTGTTGGCGCCGGACCAGGAGCCGTTGAAGCCGAACGAGACGCTGCCGTTGGTGGGGATCGCGGCGTTGTAGCTGACGTTGGTGGCGGTGACCTGGGCGCCGGAGGAGGTGACCGTGGCGTTCCACGCCTGGGTGACCTGCTGGCCGGACGGGAACGTCCAGCGCAGGTTCCAGCCGTTCACCGGGTCACCGAGGTTGGTCACGGAGACGTTGGCGGTGAAGCCGCCGGCCCACTGGCTGGCGGTCGTGTAGCTCACGCGGCAGCCGGCCGCCGCCTGGGCGTTGGTCGCCAGGAGGGCGGTGCCGGCCACGAGCGTCGCGGCGGTCGCCGCGACCAGGCCGACCCGCAATCGGGCCCGGTTCGCGGTACGGGAAAAGCCGAGCATCGGGATTCCTTCGTGGTGGGGTGTGCGCGTGGACGGGACAGGCGGGGCGCGCACCCGCCCAGCGCGAGAGTAAGTTTGGATTCCAAACATTGTCAATCGGCACCGATAGATGCACGTGGCGTTCGCGAAGCATGCGCGGTCGGCGCGGTACCGACCGGCCGCGCAACGCCCGCCCGTAAGGTGCGAGGACACCGCGATCGAGGGGAGACACAGTGGAACGTGTGACGGGCATCGGCGGGGTCTTCTTCCGCGCCCAGAACCCGGACCGGGTCAACCGCTGGTACGCCACCCACCTCGGGGTCGACCTGGCGCCGGAGTCCTACGAGGTCTCCTCCTGGTGGCAGCAGGCCGGCCCCACCGTCCTGGCGGCCATGCCACCGGACTCCGAGCACTTCGGCGGCGCGGAGCACTCCTGGTCGCTCAACTTCCGGGTCGCCGACCTGGACGCCATGGTCACCCAACTCCGCGGCGCGGGCATCGCCGTCGAGGTCGACCCGGAGGAGTACCCGAACGGCCGGTTCGCCAGCCTGCGCGACCCGGAGGGCAACGTCGTCCAGCTCTGGCAGCCGGACGGAGCCGACAGCCGCGGGCCGCAGAACTGACAGAAGGCCGTCCCCGCCGAGCGGGAACGGCCTTCGAACTGGGTGGAGCTGAGGGGATTTGAACCCCTGACCCCCTCGATGCGAACGAGGTGCGCTACCGGTCTGCGCCACAGCCCCCCCGCTGGCGAACCAGCGTTGATCCCACCCGGCTCGCACCGGGCGGGTCGGCGACAAGGCTAACAGGTCGCACGCCCGCCACGCGAATCACCCCACCGGACCCGGCAGCGCCAGGTTGGGGAAGTGGAGGCATCCGGCGCACTGGGACACCGCCACTTCCCCGAACTGGAGTCGATCAAGAGAGGTCAGGCGCCTCGGCCGGACTGGTAGGGGCGGCCGCGCAGGCCACCCGCCCGTCGGTAGGACACCGAGCCACCGCTCGCGGCCGGGGGCAGGTCCGCCGGGCGGTCCAGGCCCATCGCCGTACGCCGGACCGCCTCGCGCTGGGCGGCCAGCCGGCGCTGCGCCTCCCGCCGGGCCGCCGCGCGGCGGGCCTGCTCACGGCGCACCTCGGCCTGGCGGGCGGCCAGCCAGGCGGCTTCCCGGGCCTCCGCGCGCCGCCGCCGGCGCTCGGCCAGGGCGCGCTGGCGCAGGTGCACGACGTACGCGACGAGCAACGCGCCGGTCACCGAGACGCTGATCCAGAACCCGGGGCCGACCAGCACCACGCCGACCAGCTCGACCAGGTTGAGCAGCAGCAGCGCGGCGAGCACCCGGCGACGCCGGTAGACCGCGGGGGTGTGCCGACGCCGGGGCGGGTGCCGTCGGCGGGACTGCGCCGGGACGGCCGAGACGGGCCGGAGCCGGCCGGAGCGGCGCCGCACGGGCGGCGCGGAGATCGGCCGGGCGAGACTGCCCGTGTCGGAGTCTTCACTGAGGGTGACCACGAGGGCGCGCGGCGGGTGCAGCGGTCGCCGCCCGGGCACGGTCCGGCGTCGACGCTGGCGCTGGAGCACCCGCGCCGTCGACTGCGCCCGCTCCGCCACCAGCCGCTCGGTGGCGTCGTACCGGCGGACCAGCGCCGGAGCGAGGGCGAGCAGACCGGCGGCGGCGAGGACGGCGAGGAGCACCGACGTGGGCACCCTCACCCCTCCCGTCACCAAGTTCGGGGCGAGCGCCACACGGCCGCAACTTCTTCCGTCGACCGTCGTTAACGGCGCACATCGTGCGGGCGGGCAGCGCTTGCCACAGCTTGCAGTTACTTGAGGTTACGGGCCGCCGACCCGGTTCACCGTGCGCCGCGCCGGGCGGTCACGGTCCGAACGCGTCACCGCCGGGTGTCACGTACGCGGTGCCACCGCGCCAGCAGACCGCCCTCGGCGGCCACTTCCTCGCCGGTCATCGCGTATCCGATGTGGTCCCGCCACGCGCCGTCGATGTGCATGTAGCGCACGTGATAGGCCTCCTCCCGGAAGCCCAGCTTCTCCACCACCCGCCGGGAGGGGACGTTCTCCGGCCGGATGTTCACCTCGATCCGGTGCAGGCCGCCCGGGCCGAACGCGTGGTCCACGGCGAGCGCCACGGCGGTCGGGATCACGCCACGACCGGCCACCCGGGAGTCCACCCAGTAGCCCACGTACCCGGAGCAGAACGCCCGCCGCACGATGCTGCCCACGTTGAGGTGCCCGACCAGCCGTTCCCGCCCGTCGGAGCGCAGGCAGACCGCGAACGGCATCCCGTCTCCGGTACGCGCCGACCTGCGCTGGTCGGCGTGGACCAGCCGGAACGCGGCCGGGGAGTTCGTCTCGTCCCAACTGCCCGGCACGTGCGACTCCCACGGGGCCAGCCAACTCCGGTTCGCCCGGCGGATCTCGGACCAGGCGAGGGCGTCGGACCGCCGGTACGGCCGCAGCACCACCGGACCGTCCACCAGCACCGCCGGCCACCCCGGCGCCCGCCGGAACCTCACCGCGTCAGCCGTCCGCTCGCGACTGCGGGGCTCGCAAGCTCACTCCTCGCGCTCACCGGCGTCTGTCCAGCAGTAGAACGTCCACCGTGGACCCCGCCGCGGCGGTCTGGACCCGCTCGCCGAGCACCAGCAGACCGTTCGCCTCGGCCAGGCCGGACAGCGTGAACGGGCCGCCGGCCAGCGGCTGCACGGTGTAGCCGCCGCCCCGTCGCTCGGCCACGTGCGCGGGCCGGAACTCGCGCAGCCCCACCGGCGACGAGACCGTCTCCAGCAGGTGCGCGCGGACGCTGGGCCGGAACACCGGCTCGGCGCCGGCCAACAGTTGGATGGCCGGGCGGGCCAGCACCTCGAAGCCGATCAGCGCCGCGCCGGGCTCACCGGGAAGACACACCACCGGCACCTCCTCGGCGCCGACCGTACCGAACCCGAGGGCGGTTCCGGGATAGAGGGCCACCTCTGTGAAGGTGACCGGCCCGGCCCGGCCGCCGTCGCGGCGGGACAGGATCCGGCGGACCATGTCGCCGGGGCCGGTGCCGGTGCCGCCGGTGGTGATGATCAGGTCGGCGCGCAGCGTCTGATCCTCCAGCAGGCCGCGCAGCGCCTCCGGGTCGTCGTCGCAGATCCCCACCCGGTACGCGAGCGCGCCCGCCTCGGCCGCCGCCGCCGTCAACGCGTGCGAGTTGGTGTCCACCACCTGGCCGGGCTGGCTGCCCCGGCCCACGTCCACCAGCTCGTCGCCGGTGGCCACGATGACCACCCGGGGGCTCGGGCGTACCACCACGTGGCCGATGCCGGTGGCCGCGAACACGGCGACCAGGGCCGGCGAGACGTACGCGCCGGCGCGGGCCAGCAGCGTGCCGGCGACCAGTTCCTCGCCGGCGCGACGCAGGCCGTAGCCCCGCTTGGGCGCGCGGAAGATCTCCACCGCGGCCATGCCCTGGTCGGTCCACTCCACCGGCACCACCACGTCGGCGCCGATCGGCAGCGGCGCGCCGGCCGCGACCGAGAAGCACGAGCCGGGGGTGAGCCGGACCGGTCGCCAGCTCGGCGCGCCCAGGTCGCCGACCACGTTGAGCCGGATGCTGCGCCCGCCGGGCATACCGGAGGGGGCCGGGACATAGCCCGGCCCCCGGCTCCCTCCGGAGATGTCCTCCCAGCGCGCGGCGTACCCGTCCACCGCCGCCTGGTCGAAGGCGGGGTAGGAGTGCGGGGCGACCACGTCCTCGGCGAGCACGTTGCCGTACGCCTGGGTCAGGTCGAGGTCGAGCGGAGGCAGCGCGCGTAACCTGCGCAGCACACTGCCCAGGTAGTCGGCGAGCGGCGTCAACTCGTTCGCGGCCGCCTCGGCGTCGGCCGTCGCGGTCATGTATCGGCACCGCCGGACGTGTCGCGCAGGCCGTTGAGGATGGCGTCGGTGACCGTCTCGTCGCCCTTGTTGACGAACTCGGCCAGCCACTTGCGGAACTCGGCGCCCAGGTCCTCCCGCTCGGCGGCGATCTGCACCACGGTCTGCAGGTAGCCGAGCGGCATGCCGGTGTCGTAGCGGGTGCCCCGGTAGACGATGGCGTGCACCGGCACGCCCTCGGTCCGCAGCAGCTCCATCGCGTCGGTCAGCTGGATCTCGCCGCCGCTGCCCGGCTCGGTGCGCCGGATCGCGTCGAAGATCTTCCCGGGGAGCACGTACCGGCCGAGGACCGCCAGGTTGCTGGGGGCGTCCTCGGGGCTGGGCTTCTCGACCATGCCGGTGACCTTGACGACCTCGGCGATGTCGGCGTATTCCGACTCGGCCGGCTCGACGGAGGCGATCCCGTACCGGCTGGTCTCGGCGGGGTCGACCTCGAAGAACGCGAGCACCACACCGCCGGTGCGGGCCTGCAGCTCCAGCATGGCCGGCAGCAGCGGCTCGGAGGGCTTGACGAACTCGTCGCCGAGCAGCACCGCGAAGGGCGCGTCGCCGACGTGCGACTCGGCGTACCCGACGGCGTGGCCCAGGCCGAGCTGCTCCGGCTGGCGGACCGTGTAGACGGCGGCCAGTTCCTCGGTGCGCTTGACCGCGGCGAGCAGCTCGGGCTTCTTGGCGAGCCGATCCTCCAGGTCCGGCCGCCGGTCGAAGTGGTCCACCATCGAGGTCTTGCCCCGCCCGGTGATCAGCAGCACGTCGCCGATGCCGGCCTGCGTGGCCTCCTCGACGATGTACTGCAGCACCGGCCGGTCGACGACCGGCAGCAGTTCCTTCGGGACCGCCTTGGTGGCCGGCAGGAACCGGGTGGCCAGGCCGGCGGCCGGGATGACGGCCTTGACCGCGCGGGAGCGACCGGGGGTCGCTGAGGGGTTCGCTGAGTGCTCCGACATGCCGCGAGACTATCGGCCACGGCTCTGCCGCGGCGGGTGAGGACCGGAAGACGCGCCGCCCTGTGCGGTGCCCGTCGGGTCCGCCGTGCCGGCCCGGGGCAGTCCGTCCGGCGGGATGACCGTGGCCGCCACCACCGGAATCTCCTGCGTGGGAGCCGGATCCGGGACCGGGGCCAGGCGGTAGCCGTCCCGGCCGGCGGCCTTCGCCGCGTAGAGCGCGTCGTCGGCGGCGTCCAACACCTGCTGGCCGCCGGCGGCGTGGTCCGGGTAGACGGCGATGCCGATGGAGACCGTCACCGGCACCCGGACCGGCTCGTCGCCGTGCCCCTCGACCGGCACCGGCTGGTCCCGCACCACCGCGCCGAGCCGCTCGGCGACGATCGTGGCGCCGCGCGCGTCGGTCTCCGGCAGCAGCACCACGAACTCCTCGCCGCCCTGCCGGAACGCCAGGTCGACCTCGCGGATCACGCCGCGCACCCGGCGGGCGAACTCGACCAGCACCGCGTCCCCGGCGGCGTGCCCCCAGGTGTCGTTGACGTCCTTGAACCGGTCCAGGTCCAGGGCGAGCACGCTGAGCATCCGGCCGAACCGGTTCGCCCGCTCGACCTCCCGCCGGATCGACTCGCGCAGGTAGCGGTAGTTCCACAGCCCGGTCAGCGGGTCGGTCAGGGAGAGCCGCTGCGCCTCCTCGTGCACCCGGACGTTCTCCACCGCCACCGCGGCGTGGCCGGCGAAGGTCCGCAGCGTGACCAGGTCGTCGTCGTCGAACTCGTGGCCGCCGAGCCGGTCGTAGAGGGCCAGCACACCGAGCGCCCCGCCGGGCGGGGCGGGCGGGTCGCCGTCGGCCGGCGGGTGGCCCGGCCGGTCCGGGCCGCGCGACTCGGCGGCGCCCGGGGCGGCGAACGGCACCGCCACGTACGTCTCGCAGGACGGCTCCCCGGCCGGCGCGTCGGGCGGCGCCCACCGGCCGCGCAGCGGCTCCCCGGTCGCCGCGACCGCGCCGACCACCCCGGCGCCCACCGGCACCCGCAGCGTCGCCGGGTCGGCTGGTTCACCCGTCGGCCAGCGTCCGGTCAGCCCTTCGACGCACTGGCCGACCAGCACGCCGTCGCCGTCGAGCAGCAGCACCGCGCCGGCCCGGGCGCCGGTCGCGGCGATCGCGCTGTCCAGGATCACCCGCAGGATGCGTTGCAGGTCGTGCGTGCTGGCGAGGGTGTCGCCGAGCACCGCCAGGTGGTTGCGGAGCTGGTCCCGGCTGCTGGTGAGCGCCGCCACGTAGCTGCCGGTCTCCCGGGTCATCCGGTTGAACGCGTCGGCCAGCCGGCCGATCTCGTCCCGGCTGCGCACCGGCACCCGGGTGGTCAGGTCGCCGTGCGCCACCCGGTCCACCGCGCCGGCCAGCTCGACCAGCGGCCGGGTGGTCACCCGGGCCAGCCGCCAGGCGGCCAGCACGGCCAGCAGGGCGGCCAGCGCGACGGCCGCGAGCAGTCCGCCGTACAGGCCGGGCGGCCGCTCGCCGGGCACGGAGAGCACCAGCGGCAACGGCTGCCCCGGTGACGGCCCCACCCGGCGCACGTAGCGACCGTCGCCGGTCCCGGCCACCCGGTCCCCGTCCGCCCTGCGGGCGGCGGCCAGCACCGCTGCGCGTACCCCCTGGTCCTCGGTCGTGTGGGTGATCCGCCCGGGGTCGTCGAGGAGGGTGACCCCGACGCCGGTCACGGCGGCGAGCCGCGCCACGAAGGCCGGGTCGACGGGCTGCGCGGCGGCGACCGCGCCCAGGTCGGCGCCGGCCGGGTCGCGGAGCCGGACCTCGGCGGCGAGCGCGCCGACCGGCCCGCCGGGCGCACCGGCGCAGTCCTGCCACGGGCGGGTCGGGCCACCGGCGGTGGCGTAGCGGGTGTCCCCCGCGGGGTCGGCGATGCGGACGGCGGCGGCCAGGCCCCGGCCGACCACCTGATCGGCGACGCGCGACCGGCCGAGCGGGTCGGCGGCCAGCGCGACCGCGTCGGCCGCCGCGCGCAGTTGCTGGCAGAGCGCGTCGACCGAGGTCCGCACGCCGGCCGCGGCCAGGCCCAGCCGCTCGGTGGCGCGGCTGCGGTCGACCGCGCTCAGCGTGGCCCCGACGAAGAACGCGCCGAGCAGGACGGGGCCGAGGACCACCACGAGGAACGCCGCCGTCAACCGCCCACGTAGCGTCATCTTCCCCCCGGAAGTTCCGCGCCCCTTGGTGCGATGCTGACACAGAGCGACCGGTAGGCAAGCGTTGCGTCAGGAGTGTTGCATGCCGAAATTTTCGGATGACGTGCACGAGGCGAAGCGGGAGCTGCGCGTCGCGCTGCTCGCCGCGCGTCGGTCGCTGTCCCCGCCACGCCGGGCCGAGGCCGCGGCGTCCGTGCAGGCCGAGCTGGTGGCCCTGGTACGCCGGCTGCGCCCGGCCCGGATGACCGCGTACGTGCCGGTGGCCTCCGAGCCCGGCGGCGACGACCTGCCCGACGTGCTGCGGGCGGCGCTGCCGGCCGACGCCGGGCTGCTCCTACCGGTGCTCCGCGACGACCTGGACCTGGACTGGGCCGCCTACACCGGCCGGGAGTCGCTGCGCGCCGCCGGGCGGGGGCTGCGCGAGCCGACCGGTCCGCCCCTGGGCCGCGCCGCCGTGGCCGGGGCCGACCTGGTGGTGGTGCCGGCGCTGGCGGTGGACCGCCGGGGCGTCCGCCTCGGCCGGGGTGGCGGCTCGTACGACCGGGCGCTGGCCCGGGTGCCGGCCGGCGTGCCGACCGTGGCGCTGCTGCACGACGGCGAGCTGGTGACCTCGGTTCCCGCCGGTCCGCACGACCGCCCGGTGCACTGCGTGATCACCCCGTCCGACGGGCTGGTCGCGGTGCCGGGTGTGGGGCCGGGCGCTTCCGCTGGACGAACCCGGGTGCGATGACGCACCATTGGCACTCGAAGACCACGAGTGCCAGTCAGGCCGTCTGAGATCCGGAGGAGAACGTGCCCACGTACCAGTACGCCTGCACCGCGTGCGGCCACCAGCTCGAGGCGGTGCAGTCCTTCTCGGACGAGCCGCTGACCGAGTGCCCGGCGTGTGAGGGGCGGCTGCGCAAGCTCTTCAACTCCGTCGGCATCGTGTTCAAGGGCTCCGGCTTCTACCGCACGGACTCGCGTTCGTCCGGTTCCGACACCGCCGCCGCCGCGAGCAAGCCGGCGAAGTCCGAGTCGTCCTCGTCGTCCGACTCCTCGTCCTCGTCGTCCGGTTCGTCCTCGTCCGGCTCGTCGTCCTCGGGGTCGTCCGGTTCGACGTCGGGCTCCTCGGCGAGCAAGACGCCGGCGGCGTCCAGCTCCACCTGACCCACGCTCCCCGACCGTGGCCGCTCCCGTACCCGGGGGCGGCCACGTTCGCGTGCCCGCTCGGTCGAGGGCGCGACGGGCGGTTGTCCACAGGGCGCCGGGGTTGTCCACAGGGACGGCGCGTGACGGGTGGGCGCGCCTAGCCTCCTGGGCGACGGTCCGGTCGGCGGGAGGGACGACGGTGGCGGGTGACGAGGGGACGTTGCGTCCGGTTCGCTGGCGTGGTCTGCCCCGGCGCCGAACCCTGCTGCGGGTGACCGCGGTCGCGGTGCTGCTCGGGCTGGCCGCAGCCGTGTTCCAGACCCCGGCCGGCTGCCCGCCCGGTCCGGAGCCGGCCGCCGGCCCCACGGCCGGGGCGGGCACGCCGCCCTCGGGAGCGCCGACACTGCCCGCCGGGGCGGTCGGGGTGCCGGTCCGGCTGGCCGAGCCGGCCGCCCTCGCGGTGCTGCGACCGGGCGCCCGGGTGGATCTGCTCGTCGTGCCGGCCGGTGGGGCGGCCGAGCCGACAGTGGTCGCCCCGCGCGCACTGGTGCTGGACGTGGTGGGCGCGGCCGGGGCGGTCGACGGCACCTCGGCGCTCTATCTGGCGCTCCCGCCGGAGCAGGCGCGTCGCGCCGTCGGCCTGCCCGAGGGCAGCCGCTTCGCCGTGGTGGTACGCGGCTGACGCCGGCCGGGCCCGCCCGGGTCAGCCCCAGTGCGGCGGGCGCTCGGCGAGCAGCCAGTCGTCGTCGCGGCCGGGGCGCTCGCCCCACCCGTGGTCGGTGTCGTCGGTGGTCTGCTCGGGCAGCACCACGAGATCGTCGCTGAGGTCGACCACGCGGTCGTCGTCGCCGCGCGGGACCCGGATGCCGGGGTCGGTCACGAGCGACAACGATACCGCCGCCCGGCCGGACGGGTCCGCCGTGACGCGGGCGGGCGAGCCGACGTCGCCGCGTCGGGCGGCCGAGCGGCCGGGGCGTTGGTAGCGTCGGACGGCGTGACGACGCCGAGCGGTGGCAGCCCCGACGACGAGACCTGGCGACGCCCGGAGCATCCGGCCGACGCCGACGAGACCGCGATGACGGAGCAGCCGGCCGGCACCGACGAGACGGCGGTCCCGACGCAACCGGCCGGCACACCCGAAGCCGGCCCGCCCCGGGAGGGGCAGGGTGCCGCACCGGCCGAGCCGGAGCCGGCCACCGGCACGGCGGGGACCGCCACAGCGGAGGCCGAACCGGCCGGGTCCACCAGCCCGTGGTCCCGCGAGGGCGCGATGGAGAGCCCCTGGGCCCGGCCGGACCCGGCCGCGCCCGGTGGTTGGGCCGCGACGGCCGGCGACCTGCCGGACCCGTCCGGGAACCAGGCGCCGGCCGGGTACGCCGGGCCACCGCCGAGCACCCCTCCGCCGCCCGGTTGGCGGCCGCCGGTGCACGTGCGTACGCCACCGCCACGACGACTCCCACCGCAGGACATGGCCGCCATGGACCAGGCGGAGCAGCGCGCCCAGCGGGTCACCTACGGCGTCGGCGCGGTCGTCGGCGCGGTGCTGGTGCTGCTCACCTGCCTGCTGTGCTCGCGCGTGCTGTTCTGACCGGCGTCAGACGATCCCGTCCCACACCATCTTGGCGCCGCTGTCGCCGGTCAGGTAGACGTACACCAGCGCGAATACCGCGAGCACGGCCGCCACGGCGGTGAGCGCCAGGGGCAGCCAGCGGGGCAGGTTCCGGTCCCGGGTGAAGCGGCTGGTCACCAGCAGCAGCAGGAGCGCCACGACGGCCAGGCCCAGCGTGAACCAGAGCAGCGTCTCCCCGTACTCGGAATGTTCGTGGATCTTCTGGAGCCCCTCGGCGGGGTAGCCCCGCGACTCCAGCGCCTCCTCCAGCTCCTCGCCGGACTCCGTCGCCACCCAGGTGACGATCGGGGTGACCACGGCGAGCGCGCCCACCGCCCAGTCCAGCCGGGGCCGCCAGCGGGGCAGCACCCCGTACGCGACGGTGAGCAGCGCCAGCAGCGGCACGAGCACCACCGCGGCGTGAATGACCAGGACGTGGCCCGGGAGACCGTTGACTTCCCTGAACACCGACACCTCCGGCAAGTGGGTGGAACCGCGCGGTCAGCGTACGACGAAGCGTGGCCTACATCGACACACGCGTGCCGCACCGTTCCGGTTCACGCTGTGGCCCCGACCACCCGCGAAGAACGCTCGCTTGTCGGCCCGCCGACCCCGTGCTGTCATGGATCCATGTCCACGGGTGAGGAGTTGCTCCGGTCGCGGGGCCTGCGGGTCACCCGGCCCCGCCTCGCCGTGCTCGACGTGCTCTCCGGTGGCGGCCACCTGGAGGTCGACGAGATCACCCGGCGGGTCCGCCAGCGACTGGACTCGGTCTCCACCCAGGCGGTCTACGACGTGCTCGGCGCGTTGTCCCGGGCCGGCCTGTCCCGCCGGATCGAGCCGGCCGGCAGCCCGGCCCGCTACGAGGCGCGGGTGGGCGACAACCACCACCACGTGGTGTGCCGCGGGTGCGGCGAGATCGCCGACGTGGACTGCGCGGTCGGCAGCGCGCCCTGCCTGGACCCGAACGTGGCGCACGGCTTCGAACTGGACGAGGCGGAAGTGACCTTCTGGGGGCTCTGCCCGGCCTGCCAGTCCCGCCGTTCCGCCGACGTCTGACGAGGCGCCCGCGCCCGGCGTGGCACTCTTGACCGGTGGACACCGAGGATCTCGGCCTGTTCGGTCCGGGGTCGGTCACGTGGAAGGTGCACGAGGAGCCGATCCTGATCGTCGCCGGCCTGCGCTCGCTCTACCTGCAGGCGTTGCACCCACGCGCGATGGCCGGTGTCGCGCAGAACAGCAACTACCGCTCCGACGCCTGGGGCCGCCTGGTCCGGACGGCGACCTACGTGGCGACGACGATCTACGGCACCACCGCCGAGGCGGAGGCGGCCGGCCGGCGGCTGCGCACGCTGCACGCCCGGATGCGCGCCACCGACCCGTTCACCGGCGAGGAGTTCCGCGTCGACGACCCCGACCTGCTGCGCTGGGTGCACGTCACCGAGGTCGAGTCGTTCGTGAGCACCGCCCGGCGGGCCGGGCTGGCGTTGAGCGACGACGAGGTGGACGGCTACTACACCGAGCAGCGCCGGTCGGCGGCCCTGGTGGGGCTGGACCTGACCGACGTGCCGGGCACCGCCGCCGAGGTCGCGGCCTACTACCGGGACGTCCGTCCGCAATTGCGGATGACCCGGGAGGCGGCCGAGACCGCGCTGTTCCTCACCGCGCCACCGATCCCGTGGAAGCTCAGCCTGCCGATGAGGCTCGGCCTGACGCTCGGTCCGCCGCGCTGGGCGTACCTGGGGGTCGCCGGGACCGCCCTGGGGTTGCTGCCGCCCTGGGCGCTGCGGCTCTACGGCGGACTCGGCCTGCCCACCACCGCGATGTCGGCGGACCTGGGCGTGCGGGCGCTGCGACTCGCGCTGGCGGCGGTGCCCCGGCGCTATCGGGAGGGGCCGTTGCAGCAGGCCGCCAAGGAGCGCGCCGCCCGTCTCGCGGCGGCCTGAGACGCGTCAGTCGGCGTCGCCGACCGGCTCGGCGAGGCGGTCGACGGCGGACCAGGGCTCCTTGCCCGGGGTCTGCGCGCCGGTCGGGCAGGTGCGCCGGTAGTCGCACCAGCCGCACCGGGGTCCCGGCTCGGTGGGGAACGCCGCGTCGGGATCGGCTCCGTCGGCGACCGCCCGTTCGGCGGCCATGATGTCGCGGGCGGTGTCCTCCGCGCGGGTGAGCTGCCGGTGCAGCGACTCGGGCGTGTGCTCGTGCGCGGCGACCGTGCCGGTGGGCAGGTGGTGCAGCTCGACCCGGCGGCACGGCTTGCGGAACACCCGCTCCGCCGCGTACGCGTAGAGCGCGAGCGCCTGCGAGCCGCGCGCGTCGTCGGCGTCCAGCCCGGTGCGGCCGGTCTTGTAGTCGACGATGACCAGCTCGGGCCGGCCGTCCGGGCCGGGGCGGGAGTCGATCCGGTCGGTGCGGCCGTTGAACGCCAGCACCGCGGTCTTCACCGCGACCACCCGCTCGACGCCGACCGGCTCGTCGGCCGGGTCGAGGCCCGCCACGTAGGACTCCAGCCAGGCCAGCGCCCGCCGGAAGGCGTCGCGCTCCTGCTCGTCGTCGCGGTAGCCCTCGCGGACCCAGGTGCCCTTGAGCAGCGTGCCGAGCACCTCGGGGCGCCGGCGGTCGGAGGCCAACGCATACCAGTTCTTGAGCGCGGTGTGCACGCTGGCGCCGAGCGAGTTGTGCGCCCACGGCGGCCCCTTGGGCGGGGCCGGGCGGTCCACGTAGGCGTAGCGGTAGCGACGGGGACAGTCGGCGTAGGCGCCGAGCTTGCTGGGGGTGCAGACGAAGAGCCGCTCCGGCATGCCCTCGAAGCCGAGCTGCTCGGCCTGCTCGGCGCGGGGCCGGGGCGGCCGGCCGCCGGCGGGTCGTCCGGTCGGTGAGGGTCGTCGCACGCCTGAGATCCTGCCATCCGGGTGCGACAGCGGCCGGCCGGCTCAGGCGTTGTTGAGGTATTCGGTCACGAAGGCGGCGATCGCGTCGGCGATGAGCTGCACGGCGATGGCGGCCAGCAGCAGGCCGGCGATCCGGGTCAGCACCTCGATGCCGCCCGGACGGAGCACCTTGACGATCCCGCCGGAGAAGCGCAGCACCACCCAGACGGCCACCATCACCGCCACGATGGCCAGGGCGATCGCGACGTAGTCGGCGACGCCGCCGGCCCGCTGCACGAACAGCATGGTGGCCACGATGGCACCGGGGCCGGCCAGCAGCGGGGTGCCCAGCGGCACCAGCGCGATGTTCGAGGTGACCTGCTGGCTCGGGTCGTCCGCCTTGCCGGTCAGCAGCTCCAGCGCCACCAGCACCAGCAGCAGGCCGCCGGCGGCCTGCAACGCGGGCAGGTCGACGTGCAGGTAGGCCAGGAGGGTCTGCCCCGCCACCGCGAAGATCACGATGACCCCGAGCGCCAGCGCGACGGCCTGCCAGGCGGCCCGGTTCCGGTCGCGGGCGGGCAGCGGCCCGGTGAGCGCGAGGAAGATGGGCATCATTCCGGGCGGGTCGACGATCACCAGCAGGGTCACGAAGACCTCGCCGAAGAGCTTGAGATCCACGCGGACACGGTAGCGGTGCCGTCGGAACGCTTCAGCCTGAAGCGACCGGGGTCACCCCCCGGGCCAGCCCGACGATCCGCTCGTACGCCTCGGGTCCGGTGGTGAACGCGCCGAGCCGCACGGTCTTGTGCGTGCCGTGGAAGTCCGACGAGCCGGTGACCAGCAGTCCCAGCTCGGCGGCGAGCCGCCGGACGTGTTCCCGCTCGGCCGGGCTGTGGTCCTCGTGGTCGGCCTCCAGGCCGGCCAGGCCGGCCGCCGCCAGCTGCACGATCAGGTCGTCGGGCACGATCCGGCCGCGCCGGCTGGCCCTCGGGTGGGCGAAGACGGGCACGCCGCCGGCCGACCGCACCAGCGCCACGGCGCGGAACACGTCGATGTCGTCCTTCGGCAGCCGGTACCGCTCCCCCAGCCAGTCCGGGCCGAACGCCTCGGTGGTGGTGGCGACCAGGCCGGCGCGGATCAGCGCCTGGGCGATGTGCGGGCGGCCGACCGTGCCGCCCGCCGCGCCGGCCAGGATCTCCGACCAGCTCACCGGGATGCCGTCGGCCTGGAGCAGCCGGACGATCCGCTCGCCCCGCTCCTCCCGGGCCCGCCGGACCCGGGCCAGTTCCGCGGCCAGCTCGGGCTCGTCGGGGTCGAAGAGGTACGCGAGCAGGTGCAGCGGGATCGCCGGCTCGACACCGAACCAGCGACAGGACAGCTCCGCGCCACGGATCAGGGTGAGGCCGCGCGGCAGGGCGGCGACCGCGTCCGCCCAGCCCGCCGTCGTGTCGTGGTCGGTGAGCGCCACCACGTCGAGGCCCGCGTCGGCGGCGGCGCGGACCAGGTCGGCCGGGCGGAGCGTGCCGTCGCTCGCGGTGGAGTGGGTGTGCAGGTCGATGCGGGCGGAGGCGCTCACCCGCCCGACGCTACGCCCCGTCGGGCGCGGTGGGGACGTCGGCCACCACGACGGGTCGCGTGCCCGTGGTCACCCCGGAGACCGCCGACGGGGTCGGTTGCTCGCCGGCCAGCACCCGCTTGGGTTCGACCCGGACCAGCTCGCCCGCGGCGTCCACGTGCAACGCGACGCCGGCCCGGGACCAGGCGACCGCGCCGGAGAGCGCGGGGCCCGCCGGGTGGGCCGCCGGGGTGCCCCCCAGGTCGGTCAGGTCGACCAGTTGGGCGGCGTGTCCGGCGCCGTTCACCAGGAGCCACCGCCCGTCGGGCGAGACCCCGCCGAGGCCGTCGACGGCCGGCTTCGCGCCGCAGCCCGTCCGCACCGGGGCGAGCCCGCGTGCCGGGTCGAGCAGCGCCAGGCAGGGTTGCCGCGCCGCGCCGGCGGTGACCAGGCCGACCAGCCGACCGTCCGGCCGGGACCCGTAGACGGCGTGGACGTCCGGGTTCGCCGAGCCCGGCAGGCCGCCCGCGGCTCGCCGCCAGACGCTCATCCCGCCCCGGTCGGGCTGCCGGAGGAGCACGTCGTCGCCGGTGAAGCCGACCGGCACCACGCCGGCCGGCGCGGTCACCCGGACGGGCGCGATGAGCTGCCCGGCGACCACCCCGGCGGCGATCAGCTCCGGGCCGTCCCGCCAGGCCACCTGCCGACCGTCGGCGGAGATCGCGACCGCGTCCGCGGCGGCGAGCATGACCTGCGGCGTGTTGCGGTCGGTCGGCGGCACCCACCAGAGGGTACGGCCGGCCGCGGTGGCCGCCGAGGTCACCAGCCAGCCGCCCTGGTCGTGGACGCGCTGTGCCCGCTCGACCCCGTCCACCCCGGTCAGCGCCCGCCGTTCGCCGCCGCTGGCCTCCAGCCAGCCGTCGACGAGCAGGTCGAGTTCGGCACGGACGGAGCCGGACCGGGTCGCCGGCGTGGATTCCGCGGGGAACGGGGACGGGGAGAACCCGGGCGGGTCGCCGAGCACCACGGTGGGCGTGCCGCCGGTCCCCGCCGGCCCGGTGATCTGTGCCATCCCGGCGGTGACCAGGACCGTCGCCACGCCGGCGAGGGCCAGGCCGGTGAGCGCGCGACGGCGGCCGGCGCGGCGCGCCCGGCGCATCGCCGCGCCGGCCGGGTCGGCGCCGAGAGGTCGGGGCGTGGCGACCTGACGGGACAGCGTGTCCCGCAGCGCCCGCTCCAGCTCGTCCTCGCTCACGGGGAATGGACGCTCCGGGCCGCCCGTCCGGTTGTCGGCGTGCTGCCGGATGCCGCTCATCAGGTCTCCGCCGCGACCGGGACGGCGGGACGGACCGGCGCGGCGGCCGGCGGCGACGCCGGGCGGGCGGCTCCGGCGGGCCGCCGGGCGGGCTCGGCCGGGGCGCCGACCGGCCCGGCCGGGGTGTGGGACGCCGGGGCGCCGACCGGTCGGGCCGGGGTGCGGGGGGCAGCTGACACGGCGGGGCGGCCGGCGGAACCGGCCGGGACGCGGGGGGCCGGCGCGGCGGGTTGGCGGGTCGCTGCGGGTCGGGTGCGCGGCCCGCTCGGGGCGGGCGCGCCGCGGACGACCGGTTCGGCGGACCGCTCGACCGGATCGGTCGGCAGGCCCAGGGCCGCCTCCGAGCCGAGCCGGCGGCGCAGCGTGTTCAACGCCCGGGAGGTCTGGCTCTTGACGGTGCCCGGCGAGATCTCCAGCAGGGCCGCCGTCTGCGCCTCCGACATGTCCTCGTAGAAGCGCAGCACCAGCACGGCCCGTTGCCGCGCCGGCAACGCCTGCAGGTGCCGCCAGAGCGCGTCCCGGTCGAGCTGCTGCTCGATCTCGTCGACACCGGCCCGCTCCGGCAGCACCTCGGTCGGTCGTTCACCGTGCCACCGGCGACGCCACCAGCTGGTGGACGTGTTGACCAGGACCCGGCGGGCGTACGGCTCGATGGCGTCGATCCCGCCGAGCCGCTTCCAGGCCAGGTAGGTCTTGGTCAGGGCGGTCTGGAGCAGGTCCTCGGCGGTCGCCCAGTCGCCGGCCAGCAGGTAGGCCGTGCGCAGCAGGGCGCCGGAGCGGGCCGCGACGAACTCGCGGAACTCCTCCTCCAGCGGATCCCTGCTCGCCACGCTCACCTCCGCGCCCCCGTCCTGCCTGGCAGGCTCCCATGGCTGGACGGGTGGTCACGTCGGCAAAAGGTGTGCACTTCATCCGATGTTCGGACGAAAAGTTTCAGGCGCCGTCGTCGGCCTTCGCCTCGTCCTGCTCCTTGCCGATCCGCGCCTCCACGGCCTGCGGCTCGTACATCTCCTCGACCACGCGCAGGTAGAGCTCGTTCGGGTTGGGCAGGTTCTTGATCTCGCGGAGCGCCTGCTCCTGACCCGCCGACTCCAGCACGAACGTGCCGTAGTTGAGGGCGCGGCCGGTCGGCGTCTGCTCGTACTTCATGTCGGTGACCCGGACCAGCGGCATCATCGCGACCCGCCGGGTGATGATCCCGTTGACCACCATCACCCGCTTGTTGGTCAGGATGAAGCGGTCGTACCACCAGTCGGCGACCCGCCAGGCGACCCAGCCCATCACCCCGAACCAGAGCAGCACCGCGACCGTGGTGAGCGCGCCGACGTCCCGCCCGGCGAGGAAGCCGGAGAGGTAGCCGAGCACGAAGGTGGCCGCGACGCCGACGATGATCGGCGTGGTCAGGTGCACCCAGTGGCGCTTCCACTCACCGCGGAAGCGCTCGGTCGGGAAGAGGTAGCGGGCCGCCAGCGCGCTCGGCTCGTCCTCCATCGGCAGCACCCGGCGGGGCGCCATGCCGGAGGCGTCGGCCCGGAGACCGGCCAGCTCCTCCTCGGAGATCGGCTGCTCCGGGTAGCCCTCCGGGTCGCGCGCCCAGCCACGACCGGAGCGACCCTCGCCCGCGTAGCCGGGGCCGTCGCCGAAGGCGGCGTCGTCCGACAGGGAGGGTCCGCCGCCGTAGGCGGGGCCGGCGCCGTAACCGGGACCGTCGTCCGGGTCGATCCGGGGGATCGGCTCGGTGTCGCGCTCCCGGCGTGCCCGGTCGGGATCGTCCGGGTCGTAGGGTGGACCGGAGGGGCTTCCCATGTGCGGTTAGGCGACCAGGTTGGTGAAGAAGTCGCCGAAGCCCTGTGCGATGTCCATGATGCCGCCGCCCAGGGACTTGAAGACGTCGGCGGCGGAGTTGGGCCGGTACGCAACGAAGAAGATCAAGAATGCGATGCCGGCCCAGGTGAGGACCTTCTTGACCATAGCGGGCCATCCTCTCGCGCGGAGCCGGGTCCGTTTACCGCAGCGGCACCCAGAGTATCAGCATGGTGTCTGTCCGTGAATATCTGCGTCCGCTCCCCGACTCGCCGGTGCCGGCCGGTCAGGCCTGCCCGTGCAGGTACGGGGACGGTGCGCCGTACACGAGTTCGGGCGGTGTCCACTCGGTGAGGTCGTGCAGCACGACTTCTTCCGCGAGGAGGTGACCCGCACTCGCCGGCCAGGCTATCGCATGGAGCCACATTCCCCGAGCCTCGCCGGCGTACGCACTTCGATCCGTTTCGGAACGAACGAGCCACAGTGGAGTGGGATGGCCGCCCACCCGGATCTTCGCGTGCGGCAGACGCTCGGGATGACCAGGGCCGGGATCGGTCAGCGCCTCCTCGACCTGCGGGCCGGGGTCGGGGCCGGGCAGTCCCGCGAAGCGGGAACCGAGACCGACGCCGGGTTCCTCGGCGACGAAGATCAGGTCTGCCGGTCCACCGTCGAGCGGGGCCGGGCCGGCGCAGGCGACCACGGTGGCGCGGACCCCGGCCCGGTCGTCGCCGGCCCAGGCCACCCCGGTCAGCGTCCAGCCCGGCGGCAGTGGCCACGGGCACCACAGCGGCATGCCGGGCCGGTCGGCCGGGTCCCCGTCGGCGGCCACCCGCTCCACCACGCTGGCCATGATCTCGGCGCCGATGTGCTCCGGCACGTGCAGGGGCGCGACCGGCCCGCAACGCAGGCACCGGTACTCGCCGTGCATCAGGTCGGGCTCGCGTACCGGGCCCGCACACTTCGGACAACTCACCGCGACAGTCACGCCTTCACCGTCACCCCAGGCCGGCAAGGCGTCAAGCGGGGCGGGCCGACCGGCGTGGGATTTCCGCCCGACGGCGGAACCGCGGCGCGTCAGTCCGGCGGCGGACCCGCGTGCGACCGGATCCACGCGTGCATGGCGATGCCGCTGGCCACGCCCGCGTTGACGGAACGGGTGGAGCCGTACTGGGCGATCGAGAACAGCGTGTCGCAGGCCGTCCGGGCCACCGGGGACAGCCCCGGGCCCTCCTGGCCGAAGAGCAGCACGCAGCGGCGCGGCAGGACGCTGGTCTCCAGCGGCCGGGAGCCGGGCAGGTTGTCGATCCCGACCACCGGCAGCCGCTCCCCGGCCGCCCAGGCGACGAACTCCTCGATCGTCGGGTGGTGCCGGACGTGCTGGTAGCGGTCGGTCACCATGGCGCCCCGGCGGTTCCACCGGCGCCGCCCGACGATGTGCACCTCGGCGGCGAGGAAGGCGTTGGCGTTGCGGACCACGGTGCCGATGTTGAAGTCGTGCTGCCAGTTCTCGATCGCCACGTGGAAGTCGTGCCGCCGCCGGTCCAGGTCGGCCACCACGGCCTCCCGCCGCCAGTAGCGGTAGCGGTCGACCACGTTGCGTCGGTCGCCGGCCGCGAGCAGCTCCGGGTCGTAGCGCGGGTCGTCCGGCGGGTCACCGGGCCAGGGCCCCACACCCACGTCGAGCTGGTCGTCGGTCACGGTCTGCAGAGGGTACGGCCCGCCGGCGCCGGCGGTCAGCGCAGGTCGAGCGCGCCGCCCAGCCGGTCCAGGAACCGGCGGTCGGCGGGACTCGGCGGGAGGTCGCCGGACCGGCACACCCGGGCCGCCACCGACTCCACCCACTGCCGGTAGGCGGCCGAGTCCGCCGGATCGGCGCGGCGGCGCAGCACCCGCACCGCGGCCCGGGCGGCGGCGAGCAGGTCGACCAGGTCGGTGAGGCGCTCGTCCCGGACGGCGGCCCCGTCGTGGCGGGCGTAGATGGCGGTGACCACGGCCCGGACCAGATCGCTGTCGAAGGCCCGGCCGGCGGCCACCGCGTCCAGGCCGGTCAGTCCGGCGGCGACGCCGCGGGGCGGACGCCCGGGACCGGGCGAGGCGGCGGCGACGAGGACTCGACCCGGCAGGTCGGTGAGCAGGTCCCACTCCGCGGCGGAGTAGGCGGCGGTGGTGAGCGGTGCGGCACGGCGACCGGCAGAGGGCGGCTCTCCGGCGACGGAGTGGCTCATGGGGACCTCCAGCCAGAGCATATGCCCCGGAAGAGGGTCAGGGCCCCGTCCCCGCGGAACGGGTACGGGGCCCTGCCGGCCGGGGTGCGCGGGTCAGCGCGGCTCGGGGAAGCTCGGACGCTCCGGGTCGACGCCGTCCGGGACGGCGGCGGCCGCGTACTCCTTCTTCGGGACCATGACCTTGCGGCGGAACACGCAGACCATCGCGCCGTCCTGGTTGTAGCCGCGGGTCTCCACCGCGACCACGCCGCGGTCGGGCTTCGAGGCCGACTCCCGCTTGTCCAGCACGGTGGTCTCGCCGTAGATCGTGTCGCCGTGGAAGGTCGGTGCGACGTGCCGCAACGACTCGATCTCCAGGTTGGCGATCGCCTTGCCGCTGACGTCGGGCACCGACATGCCGAGCAGCAGCGAGTAGATGTAGTTGCCGACCACCACGTTGCGCTTGAACTGGGAGGCGGACTCCGCGTAGTGGGCGTCCATGTGGAGCGGGTGGTGGTTCATGGTGAGCAGGCAGAAGAGGTGGTCGTCGTACTCGGTGACCGTCTTGCCCGGCCAGTGCCGGTAGACCGCGCCGACCTCGAACTCCTCGTAGTAGCGGCCGAACTGCATCCTTGTCCCCTTCGACGGGCGGCGATGGAGTTCGGCACAGCATGCCTTACCGCTTGTTAAGGCGAGGACGGGGGCGCTCCCCCGGCGGAAAAGTCACACCGGGCACCACCTGGGTGGAGACGCAATGAGCGGCGGGGCCCTCCCCGGCACCCGCCGCCCACGCTCTGATGTGAGAGATTCTGCCGTACGGCGGTACGGTGACGACAGAGACGGACGTCACATTTATCTTTTCGTAACACTACTCACCGTCACCATCGACCCCCCGGGAAGCGATCTCCGCAGGCCCGATCCCCGCTCGTCAGCGCGCAAGTTACCGATTCGTAGCCGAAACTGAGCGCGATCTCCTTGGAAACGCTCCCATCACGTCCCGTCACGCAAATGCGGCCTGCACTTGCGTTCCGCACGGCCGCAGGTACAGATGAACCTCGATGTGCCCTGGGTCACCGTCGGGCTGCGCAGCGTTTCGTCGCGCAGGTCACGGGAATTCCCATGGATCGACCCTGGTTCCACCGGACGTACAGCAATCCGCGGTGATCGGAGAGAGCAATGGCAACGGTTGAGCTGACCACGGCCAACTTCGACGAGGTGACCGGGCGCGACGGCATCGTCCTGCTCGACTTCTGGGCGGACTGGTGCGGCCCGTGCAAGCGCTTCGCCCCCGTCTACGAGCGCTCCTCGGAGAAGCACCCGGAGATCGTCTTCGGCAAGGTCGACACCGAGGCGCAGCAGGAGTTGGGCGCCAAGTTCAACATCAGCTCCATCCCGACCGTGATGGCGATCCGGGACGGCGTGATCGTCTTCGCCCAGCCGGGCGCCCTGCCCGAGTCGGCGTTGGAGAACCTGATCGAGCAGGTGCAGCAGCTGGACATGGACGACGTCCGCAAGAAGCTGGCCGAGCACAAGCACTGAGCACGTCCCGCCGCCGGCCGGGTCCCGTGACGGGGCCCGGCCGGCGGCGTTCCCCGTGCCCGGTGCCGGGCGGGACGGGCAGTGAGAATTGGCCGATTGAGGGACGGATTCGGGCGCTTCCCTCCCGTATCGTCACGACCCGATGGAGACCTTGACCACCCGCGGGCGCGCCGTCCGGTTGGGCGCCACCCTGCTCGGGGCGGTGCTGCTCCTTCTCGGCACGGTGCACGGCACCGACGACGACTTCCCGTTCGGACCGTTCCGGATGTACTCCACCTCGGACCCGCCGAACGCGCCCGCGCCGGACACCCGGGTGGAGGGTGTCGACCGCACCGGGGCGGTCGTGTCCCTCGGCCAGGAGGCCACCGGCATCCGCCGGGCCGAGATCGAGGGCCAGCAGGACCGGTACGCGACCGACCCGAGTCTGCTGCGCACCGTCGCCGAGGCGTACGCCGAACGCCACCCCGACGCCCCGGCGCTGGTCGAGGTGCGGATCGTGATCCGCTGGTACGACATTCAGGGCGGGCGCCCGACCGGCGAGTGGACCGACCGCACCGCCGTGCGGTGGGAGACCGGATGACCGGCTGGCTCACCGAGGCGGTGCCGCGCGGCCGGGTGGCCGCCTTCCGCACCCTCGTCTACCTCTTCGTCGCCGCCGACCTGGTCGTGTTCACCCCCTGGGTACGCACCCGCGTCGACGTCCCGGGCGACCTCTACCAGCCGCTGCTCGTGGGCCGGCTGCTCCCGCTGCCCACGCCCACCCCCGCCCTGGTCGGTGTGGTCTTCTGGGTGCTGCTGGTCGCCGCGCTGCTGGCCGCCACCGGCCACGCGCCACGGCTGCTCGGCTGGACGGTCTTCGCGCTCTACTTCGAGTGGATGATCGTGGCGATGAGCTACGGCAAGGTCGACCACGACCGGTTCGGGCTCCTCGTGGCGCTGGCCGTGCTGCCCACCGCCGGCCGGGCCCGCCACGGGGACCCGACCCGCACCGAGGCGGGCGGATGGGCGCTGCGCGTCACCCAGATCGCGGTCATCTGCACCTACTTCCTCGCCGCCTGGGCCAAGTTCCGCTTCGGCGGCCTGGACTGGGCCACCGGTTCCGTGCTGGCCCGGGCGATCATCCGCCGCGGCACCGATCTCGCCGACCTGATCGCGCAGGTCCCGCACCTGCTGATCGTGGCGCAGTTCGGCATCCTGGCGTTCGAGCTGCTCAGCCCGCTGGTGTTCGTGGTGCCCGCCCGGTGGCGGACGGCCGTCGTCGGCTTCTTCTACTCGTTCCACCTGGTGACGATCGCGACGATCACCATCTCGTTCGCGCCGCACCTGGTGGCGATGACCAGCTTCCTGCCGCTGGAGAAGGTCCGCCCGGTGCTCCTGGCCCGGCGCCTGCTCCGCCGCCGCGACGGCCCGGCCGCTCCCGCCGTCGCCGACAGCCCTCGCGCCGCGCCGTCGGCCGATCCGGCTCCGGCCGCGTCCGCCTCGGCGGCCCGGACGGCCGCACCGGACCCGACCGCCGGTTCCACTTCCCCCGGCTGACGGGCGGCCGACAGGTCAGGAGGTCGGGTCGGGGCGGCCGGACGGGCCGTACAACCGCTCCCGGGCCTCCTGGGGCAGCGCGCACGCGGCCGTCCCGCCGGGCATCCGGTGGCGGTTGCGGGCCACCCAGCGGTACGCCGGCCAGGCGGCGGCGCGTACCGGCGCGAAGCGCAGCCCGGCCCCGGCGACCCGCCAGATCGGCCCGCTGTCGCCGAGCAGCCGGGCGATGGCGTCCGGCCCGGCGGCGCGGGAGCCGTCGGCGCCCACCCACTGGACCGCCTCCTCGCACTCGGCCTCCGTCAGACCCAGCGCCGACAGGTCGGCGAACTGCCACGGCACCACGCGGGCCCCGGTGGGAATCCGGCGCTCGATGAACTGCGCGCAGCTGGTGCAGAACGCGCAGTCGCCGTCGTAGACGAAGGTCGACGTCTCCATGCCTCCATCCTGCACCCGCCCCGGGCGCGGCGGCGGCCGGTGTCCGGCGCGTCACTTGCGCATTGTTCGTACACGTGTTCGAATGAGGTCCATGCGCTGGGACAACCTCTCCGCTCCCCCGGACGAGGGGGCTCCTGACCGGGCAGCGCCGGCGGCTCCACCCCTGCCGCTGGCGCTGCCCCACGCGGTCGCCCGCACGTTCGACACCCCCGACTTCGCCGGCATGACCTTCTACGAGGTGCAGGCAAAGTCGATCATCAACCGGGTGCCCGGCCAGTCCCGCGTGCCGTTCGAGTGGACGATCAACCCCTACCGGGGCTGCTCCCACGCGTGCACCTACTGCCTGTCCGGTGACACGCCGATCCTGATGGCGGACGGTCGCACCCGGGCGATCAGCGAGCTGGAGCCCGGCGACCGGATCTACGGCACCGAGCGGCGGGGCGCCTACCGCCACTACGTCGTCACCACGGTGCTCGACAAGTGGTCGACGGTGAAGCGGGCCCACCGGGTCACGCTGGCCGACGGCACGACGCTGGTGGCCAGCGGCGACCACCGGTTCCTGACCGAACGCGGCTGGAAGCACGTCACCGGCAGCATGCGCGGCGGGGCGCGACGCCCCTACCTGACCACCCGCAACCGCCTGCTCGGCACCGGGCGGTTCGCCGTCGCGCCGAAGCGCTCGACCGACTACCGCCGGGGCTACCTGCACGCGCTGGTGCGCGGCGCCGACCGGCCCGGCACCCGGTTCCGGTTGGCCACCTCCGCGACCGAGGCGCTGGAGCGGGCGGAGCGGTTCCTCGCCGACGCCGGGGTCGACGTCGAGCAGACGAGCGGCCGGGCCGGTCGCCGGTCGGCGACGGCGATGCGGACGACCGGCTCGGCCCTGGTCGGGGCCGTCGCCGACCTGGTCCGGCCGCCGGACGAGCCGACCGACGACTGGCGGCTGGGTTTCCTGGCCGGCCTGTTCGACGCGGCGGGAAGCTGCCGCCGGGGCGTGTTCCGGATCGGCGTGGCCGACGACCGGAGCTGCCGCCACGCGGCCGAGGCCCTTGACCGGTTCGCCTTCCGGTGGGTGCGGGACGAGCCGGGCAACCGCACCGGGTCGTGCCAGCTCCGGCTGACCGGCGGCCTGCCCGAGCGGCTGCGCTTCTTCCACCTGACCGACCCGGCCGTCACCCGGAAACGCTCGATCGAGGGCACGGCGCTCAAGTGCGCGGCCCGGCTCCAGGTGACAGCGGTCGAGGATCTCGGCCTGGAGCTGCCGCTGTGGGACATCACCACCGGCACCGGCGACTTCATCGCCAACGGGGTGGTCAGCCACAACTGCTTCGCCCGCAACACGCACACCTACCTCGACCTCGACGCCGGGGCGGACTTCGACCGCAAGGTGGTCGTCAAGGTCAACGCGGGCGAGCTGGTCCGCCGGGAGCTGTCCGCCCCACGCTGGCGCGGCGCGCACGTCGCCATGGGCACCAACGTGGACTGCTACCAACGGGCCGAGGGGCGCTACCACCTGATGCCGCCGATCCTGGAGGCGCTGCGCGACTTCGCCAACCCGTTCTCCATCCTCACCAAGGGCACACTGCTGCTGCGCGATCTGCCGCTGTTGCGCCAGGCCGCCGAGGTGACCCGGATCGGGTTGTCCTACTCGGTGGGCTTCGTCGACGAGGCACTCTGGCGGGTAGCCGAGCCGGGCACGCCCAGCCCGCGCCGGCGGCTGGACGCCGTCCGCCGGCTGACCGACGCCGGCTTCGCGGTCGGGGTGCTGATGGCGCCGATCCTGCCCGGTCTCAGCGACGACGAGGAGTCGATCGACGCGACCGTGGCCGCGATCGCCGCCTCCGGCGCGTCCGGCGTGACTCCGCTGGCGCTGCACCTACGCCCGGGCGCGCGAGAGTGGTACGCGCGCTGGCTGGCCCGGGAGTTCCCGCACCTGGTGCCCCGCTACCGCCAGCTCTACCAGGCCGGGGCCTACGCGCCGCAGGCCTACCAGCGGGAGGTGACCGCGCGGGTGCGGATGGCGGCCCGCCGGCACGGGCTGCACCGGGGCGAGACCGGCGACAACCGCCGGCTGCCGGAGACGCCGCCGCCGGCCCCGGCCGCCGAGCAGCTCTCGCTGCTGTGACCGGTCCGGCGGGTTAGTCTCGGCGGATGCGTTCCGCCCAGCAGCTCCTCGCCGACTCCGCCGTGATCGCCGTCGTCGGGGCCTCCCGCGACCCGGGCAAGGCCGCGCACCGCGTACCGCTGGAGATGCGGCGGCACGGCTGGCGGATCATCCCGGTCAACCCGACGGTGGACGAGCTGTTCGGCGAGAAGGCCTACCCGACGCTGGCCGACATCCCGCATCCGGTCGACCTGGTGGACGTGTTCCGGCCGGCGCGGGACGCGGTCGAGGTGGTGCGGCAGGCGGTGGCGATCGGCGCGCCGGCGGTCTGGTTGCAGCTCGGGATCGTCTCCGCCGAGGCGCGGCGGATCGCCGAGGAGGCCGGCATCGACTACGTCGAGGACAGGTGCCTCATCATCGAGCGGGCCGCCGCGGGCCTCTCCCGCCGCTGATCGGCAGGGTCGCGCGCTGGCGGCTGCCGCGTACCCTCCGGGTGTGTCCCTTTCCCAACCGGCCACGGGGCCGGCGACGGCCGGCCGCGACGGACTCTGGACGCGCCGGTTGCTCGCGCTCCTGGCGGGAACGGCGGTGGCCGCGGCGGCCACCCGTGGCCTGCTGGCGCTTGGCCCCGCCGGCCTGGACCGGATCCGCGACGTGGCGTGGGTGGCGGGCGGGGTGCACCTGGCGCAGCGGCACTGGCGACCCCGGCGGACCGGGCGGTTGGTCTGGCGTACCCGGGTGGTGGGGCGACGTGCGACAGAGGCCGGGCTGGTGGCCCGCCGGTCCGTGGCAGGCCTGCTGGGGCTGGCGGCGGGTCTCGTCTTCTGGACGCTGTTCGGGGTCGGGACGGTCTCGCTCCTGCCCGACCGGTGGTACCGGTTCGGGGTGGCGGCGGTGGCTCTCGGCCTGGGCCTGGCCGTCCACCGCGAAGCCCGGTTCACCGGCCCGCTCGCGCTGACGGCGAGCGGGATCAGGGACGGCGGGGCGTGGTATCCCTGGGTGACGGTCCGGGCGGCCGAGCTCGCTGGGGACGAGCCGGACGGCGGCGTGGCGCTGCATCTGCTCCCCGAGCGGCTTCCCCGGCCGGTCGTCGGTGGACGCGAGGTCACCGTGTCGGACGAACGACTCCTGACCGCGATCGAGCAGTTCCGGGCGGCCCCGGGGACGCTGTCGGTAGGGCTGCCGGTCATACCGCCCGAGCCGGCCGCCCGACCCGGGGTCGGGTGAGGGTCGGGTCACCGGGCCGGGTCGGGGCCGAAGAGCAGGTCGAGCTGGGCGTCGAGCGCGGCCAGCGCGGTCTCCGGGGGATAGTGGCCGCCGAGCACGTAGATGCCGAGCCCTTCCATCACGGCGAGCAGCCCGACCGCGGCCCGTTCCGGGTCCAGCCGGCCGTCCGCCACGAGCGGTGACCCGGCGGCGATCTGCCCGGACACGAACGCCAGCAGCGCGGCCGTCTCGTCGTGCAGCGCGGCGGCCACGGCCGGCCGGACGGCGGTGTACGCGAGGAAGGCCAGGGCCACCCGGCCGTCCGCGCGCCGTTCCTCGTCGAGGGGCAGCAGCTCGGCCAGCATGGTCCGCAGCAGCGTGCGGGGTGCCGGCGTCGCGCCGAGCGGCTCGACCGCCCGGCGGATCCGGGCCTCGTTGCGCTCGCGCACCACGGCGAGCGCGAAGACCATCATCTCGTCCCGGGTACGGAAGTAGTGCTGCACCATCCCGGGGCTGACCTCGGCCGCGGCGGCGACGTGGCGCAGGCTGACCGCCTCCAGCCCCTGCTCGGCCGCGACCCGCATCAACGCGTCGGCGATCAGCGCGCGACGCTCCCGGTGGTCGACCCGCTTCGGCATGCCCCCATGGTTTCACAATACGAGTGCATTGACACGCCGCCGAGGACGTTTTACATTACGACTGCATTGAAAACGAGGGGGTGCGGTGATGGGGCGGGCGTTCCGGCTGGCGCGGCGCGTGGTGGCGTACGAGTGGGGCATGTGGCGCAGCCTCACCCGGTGGATCCTGCGTCGGCCGTACCCGGTGGCGCCGGGCGCGGAGACCTACGCCTACGTCGGCGGGGTGCAGGCGATCCTGCTGGCCTTCATCGTCCTGTCCACGATCGAGATCCCGGTCCTCGACGTGATCCTGCGGCACACCGTCGACCAGCCGACGGTGCGGCACGCGGCGATCGGGCTCGGCGTCTGGGGCGTGCTGTGGATGGTCGGGCTGCTGGCCAGCCTCCGGATCCACCCGCACGTCGTCGACGACGCCGGCCTGCGGGTGCGCAACGGCGTCTCGATCGACGTCACGATCCCGTGGACCGCCGTCGCCGAGGTGTCGTTCCGTCGCCGCTCGCTGCCGTCCAGCCGGGCCGTCCAGTACGACGCGGACGACCCGGCGGTGCTCAACCTCGGCGTCGGCAGCCAGACCGCGATCGACGTGGTGCTGCGCGAGCCGCTGTCGGTGCCGCTGCCGAAGGGACCGAGCGCGCCGGTGCGGGAGATCCGGCTGTACGCCGACGACCCGGGCGCGCTGGTCGAACACGCCCGCCGGCACCTGCCTGCCACCGACCACGTCACGCGCCGGCCGACGCGTTAAGAGGGGGCCCCTGCTCTACCGGAGACGTTAAGAAGGGGCCCTTCCTTACAGCTTGTACTCCTTGAGCAGGCCGCGGGAGATGATCGTCTTCTGGATCTCCGAGGTGCCCTCGCCGATCAGCAGGAACGGCGCCTCGCGCATCAGGCGCTCGATCTCGTACTCCTTGGAGTAGCCGTAGCCGCCGTGGATGCGGAACGCCTCCTGGACCACCTCGGCGCAGTATTCCGAGGCGAGCAGCTTGGCCATGCCCGCCTCGACGTCGTTGCGCTGACCGGCGTCCTTGAGTCGGGCCGCGTTGACCATGAGGGAGTGCGCGGCCTCGATCTTGGTGCCCATCTCGGCGAGCTTGAACGCGATCGCCTGGTGCCGGGCGAGCGGCTGGCCGAACGTCTTGCGCTGCTGGGCGTAGGCCACGGCCAGCTCGAACGCGCGGATCGAGATGCCGCAGGCGCGGGCGGCGACGTTGACCCGGCCCACCTCGATGCCGTCCATCATCTGGTAGAAGCCGCGGCCGACCTTCTCCTCACCGCCGAGCACGGCGGAGGCCGGGACGGTGACGCCGTCGAGCACCATCTCGGTGGTCTCGACGCCCTTGTAGCCCATCTTGTCGATCTTGCCGGGAATGGTCAGGCCGGGCGCGGTCTCGCCGAAGCCGGGCTCCTTCTCCAGCAGGAAGGTGCTCATGTTGCCGTAGACCGAGTCGGCCCCGGTGTCGGTCTTGACCAGGGTGGCCACCACCGAGGAGTACGCCCCGTTGGTCAGCCACATCTTCTGGCCGTTCAGGACGTAGGAGTCGCCGTCGCGGACCGCCTTCGACTTGATCGCCGACACGTCCGAGCCGCACTCGGGCTCCGACATGGAGAACGCGCCGCGCACCTCGCCGGTCGCCATCCGGGGCAGCAGCCGGGCCTTCTGGTCGGCCGAGCCGTGCTGCGAGATCAGGTACGCCACGATGAAGTGGGTGTTGACGATGCCGGAGATCGACATCCAGCCCCGGGACAGCTCCTCGACCACCAGGGCGTAGGTCAGCAGGGACTCGCCCAGGCCGCCGTACTCCTCGTCGATGGTGAGGCCGAACAGCCCCATCTCGCGCATCCCGTCGAGGATGTCGGCGGGGTACTCGTCGGCGTGCTCCAGCCGCTGGGCGTGCGGAATGATCTCCTTGTCGGCGAACTCCCGGACGGTTTCCAGGATCGACCGCTGCACGTCGGTCAGGCCGGGCGTCTGGGCGAGTCGGGCCATCTCAGCCTCCGGGGTCGGCGCATTACTCATGGGTAACTGAACGCTCGGTCAGTATCGGCCCCGGGACCGGCCGCGCCAAGGTGACCAGTCCACACAACCGCTGTGAAAAGGTTCACCGCTGCGGGTAGCGTCCGCAAGAGAGAGGGCCGTTGACCTGCGATCCGGGGGGCGTACGTGACCGACGAGCAACCACCGTCGCCGTACGAGCCGCCGGGCCACGGCCAGCCCTACGGGCAGCCGCAGTACGGGCAGCAGCACCCGCAGTGGGGACAGCAGCCGCCGTACGCCCCGCAGCCGCCCTACGGTCAGTACGGCCCGTCCGGCCCGGGACCACGCCCCCGCGGCGGCCCGAACGTGCTCGCCATCCTGTCCCTGGTCTTCGCGTTCGTCTTCGCGCCGGCCGGCATCGTCTGCGGCCACCTGGCCAAGCGACAGATCCGGCAGACCGGCGAGGAGGGCGAGCAGCTCGCCACCTGGGGCCTGATCCTCAGCTACGTCTTCACCGTGCTCGGTGTGATCGCCTGCTGCGGCTGGATCGGGCTGGCCATCTGGGCCAACTCCGACAACGGCACCGGCTACTGACCGCTCAGCGGAACTGCGCCTCCCGCACGCTGTTGCCGCCGTCGACCACCAGCATCTGCCCGGTGATGTACGACGCGGCCGGTGAGCAGAGGAAGGCGATGGCGGCGGCCACCTCGTCCGGTGTGCCGGGGCGCCCCACCGGCGTGCCGTGCCCCTGCTTGATCTCGGCCAGGGTGGACGCCGCGGTGTGGATGATGCCGGGCGCCACCGCGTTGACGGTCACCCCGTCGGCGATCATCTCCATCGCCAGCGCCCGGGTCAGCCCGACCACGCCGGCCTTCGCCGCCGCGTAGCCCGCCTCGGTGGGCAGCGCGTTGACCGGACCGGCCGTGGCGGCCAGGTTGACGATCCGCCCCCAGCCCCGCTCGGCCATGCCCACGATGAACGCGCGACTGCACAGGAACGCGGTGGTCAGGTTGCGGTCGATCTCGCCGCGCCACTCGTCGTAGGTCAGCTGGGCCACCGGCCGCAGCACCTCCGGGCTGGCCCGGCTCGCCAGGCCGGCGTTGTTGACCAGCACCTCGACGTCGCCGAGCTGCTCGGCCACGGCGTCGGCGAGCGCGCCGACCTCGGACTCGTCGGTGAGGTCGGCGACGAAGCCGGTGACGCCCAGCTCGCCGGCGCGGTCGTGGATCCGGCGGGTGGTCGACACGATCGCCACCCGGGCGCCCAGGTCGGCCAGCCGGCGCGCGGTCGCGTACCCGATGCCGTCGGCGCTGCCCGCGCCGGTGACCAGGGCGACCCGGCCGTCCAGGCGCATGGTGGCCGGCTCCGGGAGCGGCTCGGACCGTTCCTGGTCGGCGGCGCCCGTGGGCTCGCCGCCGCGCGGGCGGCGCACCGACCCCGGCCGGCTCATGTCCCGTCGCGACCGACCACCACGCGCGTCAAGTGCCATGCCGAGGATCCTGCCCGCTGTGGACCTTCCGGGCAACGCGGCACCCGGAAAGGGGGTCCTCCGTGTTGCGCCCGGGTGGCTACCCTGACCCGGACCACGTACCTGGAGATGATCAGATGAGCTATCCCCCACCCCCCGGTGGTTGGCAGGACCCGCAGTCGAGCCCGCCGGTCGATCCGTACGCGCCGGTCGACCCGTACGCGGTCGCGAAGTCGCCCTACCCGCAGCCCGCCGGAGACCCGTACGCGGTGCCCGGCGGCTACCCGCCGCCCGGGGCATACCCGCCGCCGGGCGCCTACCCGGGTTACGCGCCGCCGACCAGCAAGACGAACTCACTGGCCATCGTGGCGCTGGTGCTCTCGCTGGTCGGCTTCACCTCCTGCATCACCGCGCCGATCGGCGCGATCATGGGCCATGTCGCCCGCAAGCAGATCCGGGAGACCGGCGAGCAGGGCGAGGGCATGGCCAAGGCGGCCATCATCGTGGGCTGGATCCTCACCGCCCTGCTGGTCGCCCTGATCGTCTTCTACATCGTGATGATCGTGATCGCGGTCAACTCGGACAGCTCCAGCAGCTACTGACGCGCGCGGGCCGCCCCCGGCGAGGGGGCGGCCCGGCGACGTCAGCGGCGTGCGGTCACTCGGTGGGCGGGGTGAACGACGAGGTACGGGTCATGCCCGCGGCCCGGCCCTTGGCGGCGACCACCAGCGCCATCTTGCGGGACGCCTCGTCGATCATCTCGTCGCCGAGCATCACCGCGCCGAGCTTCCCGCCCGCCTCCGAGGTGTAGAAGTCGTAGGCGTCGAGGATCAGCTCGGCGTGGTCGTAGTCGGCCTGCGCCGGCGAGTAGACCTCGTTGGCCGCGTCGATCTGGCCGGGGTGCAGCACCCACTTGCCGTCGAAGCCCAGCGCGGCCGAGCGCTTCGCCACCTCGCGGAACGCGTCCACGTCCCGGATCTGCAGGAACGGGCCGTCGATGGCCTGCTTGTCGTGCATCCGCGCGGCCATCAGGATGCGCATCAGGATGTAGTGGTAGGGATCGCCCGGGTAGTCCGGGATCAGCGCGCCGACCACCAGCGACTTCATGTTGATCGAGGCCATGAAGTCGGCCGGACCGAAGATGATGGTCTCCACCCGGGGTGAGGCGGCCGCGATGGCGTCCACGTTGACCAGACCGGCGGCGTTCTCGATCTGCGCCTCGATGCCGATCCGGCCCACCTCCAGACCGAGCGTCTTCTCGATCTGGGTGAGCAGCAGGTCCAGCCAGTGCACCTGCTCCGCGTTCTGCACCTTCGGCAGCATGATGCAGTCCAGGTTCGCCCCGGCGCCCTCGACCACCTCGATGACGTCCCGGTAGGTCCACGGCGTGGTCAGGTCGTTCACGCGGACCACCCGGGTCTTGCCGGTCCAGTCGCCGTCGTTCAGCGCGGCCACGATGTTCTTGCGCGCGTCCGGCTTGGCCAGCGGGGCGACCGCGTCCTCCAGGTCGAGGAAGACCTGGTCGGCGGGGAGACCCTGGGCCTTGCCCAGCATCTTGACGCTGGAGCCGGGTACCGCGAGGCAGGACCGGCGGGGGCGACCGACAACGGCCATGGATGCGCTCCTTCCAGCGTCCGGCCGTACGGGGCCGACGCGGGCGGTGGATGTCGAGAACTTAACGATCCCAAAGGGCGTGGTGACGCCACGGTAACCTCGTGCCGTGACCGGGGTGAATGGACCTGTGGAAGATCTCACTGAGCGTCGGATCGTGGTGCTGACCGGGGCCAGTTCGGGCATCGGGTTGGCCGCCGCCGTCGAGCTGGCCCGCCGTGGCGACCAGGTGGTGCTGGTCGGCCGCGACCCGGCCCGGCTGCGCGCCGCCGGGGAGCGCGTCCGCGAGTCCTGCGGCGAGCAGCCGGAGCTGTTCCGGGCCGACTTCGCCGTGCTCGACGACGTACGCGGGCTCGCCGAGCGGCTGCGCGAGCACTACGACCGGATCGACGTGCTGGCCAACAACGCCGGCGCGATCGCCCTCGAACCGATCACCACGGTCGACGGCTTCGAGCTGAGCATGCAGGCCAACCACCTGGCCCCGTTCCTGCTCAGCAACCTGCTCGCCGACCGGGTCCGCCGGATGGTGGTGACCGCCTCCGACGCGCACCGCAGCGGCGTGCTCGACCCCGACGACCTGAACGCGTCGCTGCGCCACTACCGGCCGTTCCGCGCCTACGGCACCAGCAAGCAGGCGAACATCCTGTTCACCGCCGAGGCCGCGCGGCGCTGGCCGGAGCTGCCGGCGTACGCGTTCCACCCCGGCGTGGTGCGCACCCGCTTCGGCAACGAGAGCCGCCTGGTGGCGCTCGGCATGCGCCTGCTGCCGTTCCGCAGCCCGGAGAAGGGCGCGGAGACGCTGGTCTGGCTCGCCCGCCAGGACCCGTCCCGGCTGATGGACGGCGGCTACTACGCCGACCGCAAGCCGCACCGGCCCCGGCCGAAGGCGGCCGACCCGGCGCTGGCGGCGCGACTCTGGACGGCCAGCGCGAAGGCGGTCGGCATCGACGCCTGAGGGGATCCGCCCACCGGATCGCCGCCCGAGGCGTCGCCGCCCGGCACGTCGCCGGCGGGGGTCGCCGCGGGTCGCCCGCGCTGCCAGACTCGGCCCATGACGACGGGGAACGAGGTTCTGCTGGTCGCGCTGGTCGACCTGAGCGCCGACGCGCCGGCCGGGCGACGCTACGAGGACGCCGTGCTGGCGCTGCTCGACCGGCACGACGGCCGGCTGGAACGGCGGTTGCGCACCGGGGACGGGCAGACCGAGGTGCACGTCATCCGCTTCACCGCCCGCGCCGGGCTGGACGCGTTCCTCGCCGACCCGGAGCGCGCCGCGCTGCGGGCCGAACTGGGCGACGCCGCCCCCACCACCCGGGTGCTGGAGGTCCACGACGTCTGACCTGCCCCTCCCCCTCACTTCATCACGCTCCGACGCCGAGAACAAGACTTGATCTTGACAGTGGCGGGGCGCAGGGTCGGGGCATGGACTTCGATCCCCTGGCCACCGCCCGCCGTGCCCTCTGGATCGGCGGCGGGCAGTGGGCCGGCAAGACCACGCTCGCCGTCACGTTGGCGCTGCGGCACGGGCTGACCGCCTACCTCTACGACCGGCACGACGCGCGGGGACACGACGACCGGCGGATCGCCGACCGGGTCCGCCGAGGAGAACCGCCGGACGGGCCCGACCCGGAGGCGACGTGGGTGGCGACCGACCCACGGCGGATGGCGGACGAGACCCTCGCCGGGTTCCCGCGCCGCTTCGCGTGGGTGCTGGACGACCTGAGCGCCCTGGTCAGCGGAGGCCGGGTGATCGCCGAGGGCTGGGGGCTGCGTCCGGAACTGGTCGCGCCGGTGGTCGGGTCGACCCGGCAGATGGTGGTGCTGGTGCCGACTCCGGAGTTCCGCGCGTACCAGGTGGAACGGCTGCCCCGGGCGACCGCCCGGCACCCCGGGGTGAGCGACCCGGAACGGGCCCGGCGCAACCGGATCGCCCGCGACGAGCTGGTCGCCGCCGACGCGGTCGCCGCCGCGCACGCGCTCGGGATCCGCGTGGTCGAGGTGGACGGCAGCCGGGACGCCGCGGCGATCGCCGCGTTGGTCACCGACCACTTCGCCGGGTACCTGTGAAACGTCAGTGCGACACGTGTACCGGGACGCTGGTGACCACGACGCCGGGCAGGGCCCGCAGCGCCGCCCGCAACCGCTGCTCGGCCCGACTGTGCAGGAGCCGGTGCCGGCGTCGCCGCAGCACCACCTCCGGCACGATGACGGTCAGCGTCAGCTCCGGCCGGCTGCTGTGCAACGCCTCCAGATAGTGCGCGAGCGGCCCGATCACCGACCGGTACGGCGACACGATGGTCTCCAGCCGCAGGTGGTCGCCCCAGGCCCGCCACTGCTCGCGGAACCGGTCCGCCTCGGCCTCCTCCGGCGCGATGTGCACGGCCAGCGTCGGCCGACCGAGTGAGGTCGCGTAGGCCAGGGCCCGCAGCGAGGCCCGGTTCAGTCGGGCCACCGGCACGATCACCAGGTGGCGTACCTGCTGGGGCAGTTCCTCACCCTCGGCGGACCCGGCGGGGCCGGACGGACCCGGCGGGGGCGGGTGCAGCGCGAGGGCCCGGTGCAGCGTGGCGTAGTGCCGGTGGATCCGCCGGAAGAGCAGCACCAGCAGCGGCACCGCGACCACCACCACCCAGGCGCCCTCGGTGAACTTGGCGACCGCGGCGGTCACCAGCACCAGCCCGGACAGCGTCGCGCCGACCGCGTTGACCGCGAGCCGGCGACGCCGCCCCGGGCCCGGCCGGCGGCGCCAGTGCACCACCATCCCGGTCTGCGACAGCGTGAAGGCGAGGAAGACGCCGACCGCGTAGAGCGGGATCAGCCGCTCGGTGTGCCCGCCGAAGGCGACGAAGACGCCCGCGGCGGCGAGGGCGAGCGCCACCAGGCCGTTGCTGAACGCCAGCCGGTCACCCATGTGCAGGAACCGGCGCGGCGCGTGGCCGTCCCGGGCCATGAAGAAGAGCAGCCGGGGGAAGTCGTTGAACGCGGTGTTCGCCGCCAGCAGCAGGATCAGCGCGGTGGTGACCTGGAGGATCGCGTACCCGGGCCCGCTGGGGAAGGTGACCCGGCCGAGCTGGGACAGCAGCGTCTCGTCCGCGCGCGGCACCAGGCCGTCGAGGTGGATCAGCCCGACCAGACCGGCGAAGAGCGTGACCAGCATGGCGACCATCCAGCCCAGCGTCGTGCGGGCGTTGCGCCACTCGGTCGGGCGGAACGCGGGCACCGCGTTGGAGACCGCCTCGATGCCGGTCATCGACACCGCCCCGGAGGAGAACGCGCGCAGTACCAGCAGCAGGCCCAGCCCTTCCGTGGCGGGCACCGCCGGCGGCGGCACCGGCGCGAAGCCGCGCGCCGCGGCCTTCGCGTAGCCGACCGCCAGCACCGCGAGGACCACCACCACGAAGGCGTACGTGGGCAGCACGAAGATGTTGCCGGCGGTGCGCACGCCACGCAGGTTGCCGGCGAGCAGGACGCCGATCACCAGGACCCCGAGCGGCACGGTCCACGGGGTGAGGCCGGGCAGCGCCGAGGTGACCGCGTGCACCCCGGCGGCCACCGACACGGACACGGTCAGCACGTAGTCGAGCATCAGCCCGGCCGCGGCGGCCAGCCCCGGGGTACGCCCGAGGTTGTCCCCGGCCACGATGTACGACCCGGCGCCGTGCGGGTAGGCCGGGATGGTCTGCCGGTAGGAGAGCCCGACCGCGACCATCAGCACGACGAGCAGCGCGGCCAGCGGCAGGGCGAGGCCGAGCGCGGCGCTGCCGGCCAGGACCAGCACGACGAGCATGGCCTCCGGCCCGTACGCGACGGAGCTGAGCAGGTCCGAGGAGAGCACCGGCAGCGCGACCAGCTTGCGCATCCGCTCGTAGAGCACCGAGGAGCTGGCCAGCGGCGGGCCGACCAGGGTGCGGCGGATCCGGGTGACCGCCCGACCGAACCGGTTGCCGGGCAGGTGCGCCGCGCCGGTGGCGACCAGTTCGTCCGGCTGCGCCACGGTGAACATGTCGATCGGGGTGAGCCGGCCGAACCGGGTGGGCGCCGGGCGGCCCGCGCGCCGGCCCGGCGTCGGGTCCACGGGCAGGTCGTCGGCCCGGCGCGGGCCGTGCCAGCGGGCGCCGATCCGGCCCAGCGCGGCCCGTTCCGCGTCGTCCAACGGCGGGAACTCGGCCGAAGGCGTGACGACGGTGCCCTGCTCCGCCGCGTCGTGCCGGTCCGCCCCCACCCCCGCACTGTCGTGCACGGCGGCCCGGCCGGTGGCCGGAACGGCCACAGTTCGGCCGACCGGAATCAGCCGACGGCGACCGGTTCGAGCAGGTCGAGCACGTCGGTGAGGCAGGCCAGCTCCGGCCCGTCCCAGCCGTCGTCGGCGTTGAAGACCATGTGTCCGGCGAGGTCCGGCGCGGCCAGCCGGAACGCGCGCAGCCCCACCCGCTCCGCGCCGGTGAGTTCCTGGCTGCCGCCGTCGCCCACGTAGAGGCAGTCGGCCGGGGCGCGGCCGAGCCGGTGACAGGCGGCGAGGTAGAGCGCCGCGTCCGGCTTGCAGCGGCCCACCTGGACCGAGAACACCTGGGCGTCGAGCAGCGGGGCGACCGCGAGCTGGGGCAGGAACGCCGGCAGCTCGTGGGTGCAGTCGCTGACCAGCCCGGTGCGTACGCCCCGGCGGCGCAGCGTGGCCAGCACCGGCACCGCCTCCGGGCGCAGCCGGGTGTCGGCCCGTACGGCCCGGTGGCGGGAGGCGACGGCGGCGCGCACCGCCGCGTCGGAGGGACGTACGCCGACCTGCGCGCAGACCCACCGCATGGTCGACTCGGCGTCGCCGAAGAACCCGCTGGCCCGCTCGTAGAAGCTGCCGTCGAGCACCTCGACCAGCGCCTCGGTGGAGCAGCCGAGCAGCTCCGCGATGGTGCCGTGGGCGGCTCCGCGCTGGACGCTGTGGGTCAGGGTGCCGAAGAAGTCGAACAGCACCGCGCGGAACCTGAGCATGATGCGTGATCGTAACGGAGTGCTGACGTTCCGTGGTGTCGGGTGTCCGTGTGAGGATTGCTCTCCGTGCCCACCGCTCCGCACCGCCCGCCGTTGGGCGCGCCGACCCTCGGCGCGCTCGCCCTGGCCGTCGCCGCCGTCTCCTCCTCCGCGCCGCTGGTGGCGTTCGCCGCCGCCCCGGCCCTGGCCATCGCGTTCTGGCGCAACACGTTGTCGGTCGCGGTGCTCGGCCCGGTGGCGCTGGCCCGACGGCGGGCCGAACTCCGCTCCCTCACCGTCGGGCCGGGCCGGCGGGAGGGGTTCTACTGCGTCCTCTCCGGGGTGGCGCTGGCCGCGCACTTCGCCACCTGGATGCCGAGCGCGCAGCTCACCACGGTGGCGGCCGCGACCGCGCTCGGCGCGACCCAGCCGGTGTGGCAGGGGTTGATCGCCCGCTGGCAGGGGCGGCGGCTCCCGGTCGCGGTCTGGGCCGGCATCGGGGTGGCGGTGCTCGGCGCGGCGCTCGCCACCGGCGCCGACTTCGCCGTCTCCGGCCGGGCCTTCGGCGGTGACCTGCTGGCCGTGGTCGGGGGCATGTTCGCGGCCGTCTACACCGCCTTCGGCGAGCGCGCCCGGGCCAGCATCAGCACCACCACCTACACCACGATCTGCTACGGCGTCTGCGCGGTGATCCTGCTGGTGGTCTGCCTGCTCGGCGGGGTCCGCCTGCACGGCTGGAACGGCGGGACGTGGCTGGCGATCATCGGCCTGGTGGCCGGCGCCCAACTGCTCGGGCACTCGATGTTCAACTACGCCCTGCACCGGGTCTCCGCGACCACGGTCAGCGTGCTCATCCTGCTGGAGGCGCCCGGCGCGGCGCTGATCGGCTGGGTCTGGCTGGGCCAGCTGCCCCGACCGCTCGCGTTGCCCGGACTGGCGCTGCTGCTGGCCGGCGTGGCCGTGGTCGTGCTCGGCGGGGCGCGCGCCGGTCGCCGGGTCGAGCCGGTCCCGGTGCCGGCCGACGCCGCGCCCCTGAAGGACTGAGCGGACGATCAGCGGCGGCGGACCCGGTGCAGGCGGAACGGCTTGCGGACGGCCCGGACCGCCGGCGCCGGGCGGGGCTGCTCGGCCAACGAGTCGGCCGGCAGGTCGGCTCCGGTCACCGCCGTGCCGGCCGGCGTCAGCCGGTTGAGCGCACAACCCTCGGCCGCCCACCGGGCCACCAGCTCGGCGGCCGACCCGGACGCGTTGAGCCGCTTCGCCGCGACCAGCGGGGCGGTGGTGTCCCACTCCTCGGTGCCCGGCCGCAGCCGGGTCACCCGGGCCGGCCAGCTGACGATCCGCCCGCCGTGGTCGCCGCGCAGCGTGACGTCGGCCGTGTCGGCGTCGGCCAGCCCGGGCGCGGCCTGCTCGCCGGGACCGGTCACCACCAGCAGCGCGCCGTCCAGCGGCAGGCACCAGAGCGCGTACGCCGGGCCTCCGGCAACGCTCACCCAGCAGACGGCGGCCTTCTTCACCGCCTCGTCCACCAGTGGCGGGCTCACCCGCTCGTCCACCTCGTCGCTCACCCCGCCATCCTCCCGCATGCCGCTGTGTCCCGGGACCGGGGCGGCCTCCCGGCGGCGGGGATCTTCCGCACGGCGGCGACGGGCGCGGCCGACGATGTACGGCGGGGACCGGCGCCCCGACCCCCGGGCCCCGGCGGGTGCGGGGGATCGATTGGGCGACTAGCAACTTGATGCGGCGGATGACTCAGGAGCCGGCCCGCCGGTGCGGACTGTCGCCGTCATGGCCGACATGGCTCGTCCATCCGGACGTCGATCCGGGAGCGCGAGGAGTGAGCCGGTGCTGCGGGCCCCGCAGTCGCGAACAAGGACGGCATCGACGCGGAAGCTGCGTCACGCCGGCGGGTCCGGCCGACTCGTTCACGTCATCAAGTTCCTAGGCAGTGGCGAGGGTTTCCCCGGCACGGAGGGACGCCGTCACCTGCTGGCGCTACACCGCTGCGCCACCGACCACCGGACCTGGGCGGGACGGGCTCAGCCGACGAAGGGCGGGACGGCGATCTCGCCGCGGGCCACCGGCACCACCTGGCCGGACACCGTCGCGCCCACCGCCGTCCCGCCGGCCGCGGTCACCGTGCAGGCCAGCGACGACGGGCGGTTGATCTCGACGCCCTGGCGTACCGCGTAGGCCGAGCGCCCCTCCCCGGGCAGCAGGCCGCTGGCGACCAGCCAGACGCCCAGGCCCAGGGCGGCCGAACCGGTCGCCGGGTCCTCCGGGACGCCGAGGCCGGGCACGAAGACCCGGGCGTGCGCGGTTTGCGCGTCGGCGTCCCAGGAGAAGAGGCTGACGTGCTCCACGCCGTACCGCTCCGCCGCCGCCGCGTCCAGCCTGGCCCGGGCCACCGCGTCCGACCGCACCGGGAGGTACGGGAACTCCAGGCCGCACCCGGCGACCCGGGGTGGCGGCCCGGCGTGGTCGGCCGCGGTCAGCCCGACGATCTCCAGCAACGGCTCCGGATCGAGCTCCGGGCCGAGGGTGGGGGTACCGCCGGTCAGCGTCGCGCCGGTGGCGGTCACCTCGATCGGCAGCACCCCGGCGCCGCACTCCTGGGTGACCCTGCCCACACCGAACACGCCGCGCCGGCTCGCCGTCACCGCGGCGCCGACGCTCGGGTGCCCGGCGAACGGCAGCTCGTCGACCGGGGTGAAGATCCGGGCCCGGTAGGTCGCGCCGACCTGGGTGGGCGCCAGCACGAAGACCGTCTCCGACAGGTTGAACTCCTGCGCGAGCGCCTGCATCTGCTCGGTGGCGAGCGATTCCGCGCCGAACACCACGGCCAGCGGGTTGCCGGCGAACGGGCGGTCGGTGAAGACGTCCACGATCTCGTAGGACAGGGTCGACATGTTGGTAGACACTAGGCCCTTAGGCTGGTGCCCGTGAGCACGCCGAACCGGGTCTACATCGCTCGACTCGCCGGAGTCGCCGTCTTCGACCCGAACGGCGACCAGGTCGGCCGGATCCGTGACGCCGTGGCCCGGATGCGTCCGACCCAGCGACCGCCGGAGGTGGTGGGGCTGGTCGCCGAGATGCCGATGCGGCGACGCATCTTCCTCTCCATCAACCGGATCACCTCCATCGACCCGGACGCGGTCGTGCTCGGCAGCGGCACCCTCAACCTGCGCCGCTTCGAGAAGCGTCCGAACGAGCTGCTGGTCCTCCAGGAGCTGCTCGACCGGCGGGTCCAGCTCGACTCCGGTCCGGCCGGTTCGGTGGTGGACGTGGCCATGGAGTGCAGCCGGGGCGGCGAGTGGGCGCTGACCCGGGTCGCCGTCCGCGAGCACACCAGCCGGCTCACCCGCCGTGGCCACCTCCACCAGGTCGAGTGGGACCGGGTCCGCGGCCTGGGCGCGGTCGGCGACAACCGGGGTACGGCCAACCTGCTCGCCGTGCTGGAGGACATGCGCCCGGCCGACCTGGCCAACGCCCTCCAGGACCTGCCCGACGCCCGGCGCAACGAGGTGGCCGCCGCGCTCGACGACGAGCGCCTGGCCGACGTGCTGAGCGAGCTGCCCGAGCACGACCAGGTGGAGATCCTGGCCGCGCTGGACCGGGAACGGGCCGCCGACGTGCTGGAGGAGATGGACCCGGACGACGCCGCCGACCTGCTCAACGAGCTGCCCCCGCCGGAGCAGGACGTGCTGCTCGACCTGATGGAGCCGGACGAGGCCGACCCGGTACGCCAACTGCTGCGCTACGCCTCCGGCACCGCCGGCAGCGTGATGACCTCCGAGCCGGTGATCCTGCCGCCGGACGCCACCGTCGCCGAGGCGCTGGCCCGGATCCGCGAGGTGCAGCTCTCCCCCGCGGTGGCCGCGCAGGTCTTCGTGACCCGGGCGCCGTTGACCACGCCGACCGGCCGCTACCTGGGTATGGTGCACTTCCAGCGGTTGCTCCGCGAGCCCCCGGCCGACCTGCTCGGCGGGATCGTGGTCAACGACATCGACCCGCTCCGCACCTCGACCCCGCTGACCGAGATCACCCGCCGGATGGCCACCTACGACATGGTGGGGATGCCGGTGGTGGACCGGAACAACCGGCTGGTCGGCGCGGTGACCGTGGACGACGTGCTGGACCACTCCCTGCCGCGCGACTGGCGGGACCGGGACGCGGCGCCCACCCCGTCCGCCACCGACGACGGGACCGTGGACGATGACTGAGCAGCGACGCGGCGAACGGCTCGACCAGCCGCGCGCCCCCCGGGGCCTGCACCTGCCCCGCATCGACGCGGACTCCTTCGGCCGGTGGGCCGAGGGGATCGCCCGGGGCATGGGCACGGCGAACTTCCTGGTCTACATGACCCTGGTCCTCGCCGCCTGGTTCCTGTGGAACACGCTCGCCCCGGCCGACCTGCGCTTCGACCCGTACACCTTCACGTTCCTGACCCTGATCCTCTCGCTCCAGGCCTCGTACGCGGCCCCGCTGATCCTGCTCGCGCAGAACCGGCAGGCGGACCGGGACCGGATCGCGCTGGACGAGGACCGGCGCCGGGCGACCATGCAGAAGGCCGACACGGAATACCTGGCCCGGGAGATCGCGGCCCTGCGGATCGCGATGGGCGACGTGGCGACCCGCGACTTCCTCCGCTCCGAGCTGGCCCGGCTGGCCGAGGAGCTGGACGAGGCGGCCGAGCGGCGACGCAAGCTGGAACGGCGGCAGCAGGGGCAGGAGACCCGGCGCCGGGCCGGCGGCGACCCGCTCGACGAGCCCCGCGACGAGTTCGACGGTGACTACGCCCACGACGGCCGGCAGGAGAGCCCGACGTAACATTGCGGGCATGTCAGCACCCGTCAGCACCGTCTCCGACGCGATCCAGGCCGCCCTGGCCACCGTCAACGACCCGGAGATCCGTCGGCCGATCACCGAACTCGGCATGGTCCGCTCCGCCGAGCGCGACGACGACGGCGTGGTCCGGGTGGAACTGCTGCTCACCGTGGCCGGCTGCCCGCTGAAGGACAAGCTGCGCACCGACATCACCGCCGCCGTCGGCGCGGTGCCCGGCGTCAGCGGCGTCGAGATCATCTTCGGTGTGATGAGTCCGGAGCAGCGCCAGGAGCTGCAGTCCAAGCTGCGCGGCGGCGGCACCGCCGAGCCGGTGATCCCGTTCGCCCAGCCCGGTTCCCGGACCCGGGTCTACGCGGTCGCCAGCGGCAAGGGCGGCGTCGGCAAGTCCAGCGTCACGGTCAACCTGGCCGCCGCGCTGGCCGCCCGCGGCCTGTCGGTCGGTGTGGTGGACGCCGACATCTACGGCCACTCGGTGCCCCGGATGCTCGGCGCCGACGGCGCGCCGACCCGCGTCGAAGACATGATCATGCCGCCGCAGTCGCACGGCGTGAAGGTGATCTCGATCGGCATGTTCACCCCCGGCAACGCGGCCGTGGTCTGGCGCGGCCCGATGCTGCACCGGGCGCTGCAGCAGTTCCTCGCCGACGTCTACTGGGGCGACCTGGACGTGCTCCTGCTCGACCTGCCCCCGGGCACCGGCGACATCGCGATCTCGGTGGCCCAACTGCTCCCGAACGCGGAGATCCTGGTCGTCACCACCCCGCAGGCGGCCGCCGCCGAGGTGGCCGAGCGGGCCGGCGCCATCGCGCTGCAGACCCACCAGCGGGTGGTCGGCGTGATCGAGAACATGTCCTGGCTGGAGCTGCCGGACGGCTCCCGGATGGAGGTCTTCGGGGCCGGTGGCGGCGAGGCCGTGGCCGAGTCGCTGACCCGGACCATCGGCGCCCAGGTGCCGGTGCTGGGGCAGATCCCGATGGACACCCGGGTCCGCGAGGGCGGCGACGCCGGCCAGCCGATCGTGCTGGCCCAGCCGGACGCGCCCGCCGCGAAGGCCCTGTTCCAGGTGGCCGACCGGCTCGCGGTGCGCCGCGAGTCACTGCTCGGCAAGCCGCTCGGCCTGAAGCCGGCGGGCCGCTAGACGTCGATCCACCGCTCCCCCACCGCCCCCTTCCGGCCCGCCGGGAGGGGGCGGCTCACGTCCGCCCTGACCCCGCCCGTGCCGGTCGCCGGGACGGGATGGGTCAGGTGGCGTCGTCGTACGAGGGGCGCGGGGCCGGCGGGGTGGGGGCGGCCGGCGTCGCGACGGCGGGGCGGGGACCCGGGTTGCGCAGGTCGGCGGCGCTCGCGACGTCCTTCAGCTCGTCGTGCACGCCGGTGACGTCGGAGCGCAGGTTGTCGTACATGCTCTGCAGCGGCTTCCGGAGCGCCTGCTCGTCCTCCTCGCTGAGCAGGTGCTTGCGGATGAACGCCTTGGGGTGCAGATCCTCGAGCTGGATGTCGGTGCCCAGCTCGCGGCTCAGGTCGCCGGTGGCGTTCCGCGCCATGTTGCGGAGGTTGCGGACCATCCGGAGGCCGTCGTTGATCACGTTGGGCAGCTTGTCCCCGAAGATCAACAGCGCCAGGAGCAGCAGGACGCCGATCTCCCACCAGTTCAGGTTCTCGAACACCGCGGCCTCCTCGTCCGTGTCCAGGGCAAGACTACGCACGTGAGGTGGCCGACGGGGAGGGGGTGACCCCTCCTCACTTCGCGTCGGCGGCGAGCGTCACCGACGCGTTCTGCCGCGACGACCCACGCCGGTACTCCACCGTCACCACCGAACCCGGCGCGTACTTGCGCACCAGCGCCACCAGGTCCGTCGGATCGGTCATCGGATGCCCGTTCAGCCGGAGCACCACGTCCCCGGTGCGCATCCCGGCCGCCGCCGCCGGGCCGGCCGGCTCGACCGCGTTGAGGCGTACGCCGCCACCGGTGGCGCCGGTGCCGCCGACCTGGGCGCCGATCACCGTACGCCGGGCCTTGCCGGTGCCGATGATGTCCTCGGTGACCCGTTTCGCCTGGTTGATCGGGATGGCGAAGGCGAGGCCGATGTTGCCGGCCTCCTGCCCGTCCGCCACCAACGACTTGATCGTCGAGTTCACGCCGACCACCCGGCCGCCGCCGTCCACCAGCGGGCCGCCGGAGTTGCCGTGGTTGACCGCGGCATCGGTCTGGATGGCCGCGTAGTAGCGGGTCGGCCCGCCCGGCTCACCGGCCTGCATGGTGCGGTCCAGCGCGCTGACGATGCCGGCGGTGACCGTGTTGGCCAGCGACAGCGGCGAGCCCATGGCGAGCACCGGGTCGCCCACGGCGAGCGCGTCGGAGTCGCCGAACTGCACCGGGGTCAACCCGCTGCGGGTCACCTTGACCACCGCGATGTCCGACTCCGGGTCCTGTCCGACGACCGTCGCCGGGGTGGTGCTGCCGTCGTTGAAGATCACCGTGGCCTTGCCGGGCCCGTCGGCGACCACGTGGTCGTTGGTGACGATGTGCCCGTCGGTGCTCACCACGAAGCCGGAGCCCTCGCTGATGCCGCCGAGACTGGCCACCCGGATGGTGACCACGCTGGGCAGCACCCGCTCGGCGACCCCGGCGAGCGACTCGGGCTTGCGCTGGGCCAGCGCCGGGGCCTGCCCGGCCTGCGCGCCCAGGGTGGGCACGTCGCCGCCGCGCATCAGGGCGTAGGTCAGCGCACTGCCCAGCGAGCCGGCCAGCAGCGCGGTGATCAAGGAGATCAGCACCACCTGGCGCAGCCCCGGCCGGGTCGGCAGGTCCGGGTCGGTGACCGGCTCCGGCTCACCCGCCCCGTCCGGCGCGGCGGCCGGGACCACCACGGCCGCCGGCGCGTACGGATCCCGCCACGGGTCGGCCAGCGCGTCGGACCACCAGGGCGACGTCGTCCCACCCGCGGCGCCCTGCGGTGGCTGCCCGGGCCCCGGCCCTCCCGCCGGTGCCGGCGCTCCGCCGGGCTGGCGCCAGTCCCAGCCGTCGGTCACGTCCGTGCCTCCCACTCCGTCCCGCACGCCCCGTGCCGGGCGCCGGCGGAGCCGGACGACCGTGACGCGCGGGACACCTCCAGGATTGCACGGATGCCCCGCGTGGAGTCAGGGGTTGCCGCCCGTGATCGTCCCACCGCCGACTCGCGGCTGCGCCCGTACCGGGTCGCCTCTACGCTCACAGTGCCAACCGACCCCTCGCACCAGCCCGCCCCCGGAGGTGTCCCATCGCCACGGTCGCCGGTCACGGCAGTTCGACGGCCCAGGCGCAGCAGTTCGCCGAGTCGTACGTCACCGAGGACCTCGTGCTGCGCACCGCCCGGGCGCTCGCCCGCGAGGTGGGCGTCGAGGCGGTGACGCCCGGCGCCGGCGCCGCGCTGCGACTGCTCGCCGCCGCCGGCAACGCCCGGGCGGTGGTCGAGATCGGCACCGGCACCGGGGTCAGCGGTGTCTGGCTGCTGCGCGGCATGCGCCCCGACGGCGTGCTCACCACGATCGACGTGGAGGTCGAGTACCAGCGCCTCGCCCGCCGGCTGTTCCAGGAGGCGGGTTTCCCGTCGGGACGTACCCGGATCATCACCGGCCGGGCGCTCGACGTGCTGCCCCGCCTCGCCGACGGCGCCTACGACCTGGTCTTCGCCGACGCCGCGGGGACCGGCTTCGCGGCGTACGTGGACGCGGCGCTGCGGCTGCTGCGGCCCGGCGGCGTGCTCGCGCTCAACGGCGCCCTGGCCGGCGGCCGGATCGGCGACCCGGCCGCCCGGGACGTGGAGACGGTCACCGTGCGGGAGACCGTCAAGGCGATCCGCGAGTCCGAGCACTGGGTGCCGGCGCTGCTGCCGGTCGGCCACGGCCTGCTCGCCGCCGTGCGGAGCTGACCCGCCGCCGGTCAGCCCAGCGTCCCCAGCCAGCGCAGCAGCCCGCGTACGCCCCAGCCGGTCGCGCCCTTGACCAGTTCGCCGTGCACGTCGTCGGACCACGAGGGGGCGGACATGTCCAGGTGCGCCCAGCGGTCCCGCAGGTCGCCGGTGAACTCGCGGAGGAACAGCGCGGCCACCACCGAGCCCGCGCCCCGCGCCGGGGAGCTGTGCAGGTCGGCGATGTCGCTGGCCAGGTATTCCACGTAGTCGTCGGCGAGCGGCATCCGCCAGGCCCGCTCCCCGGCCGCCGAGATCGCGGCCAGCAGGCCCGCGGCCAGGTCGTCGTTCTCGCTGTAGAGCGCGGCGTGCCGCTTGCCCAGCGCCACCGCGTTCGCCCCGGTCAGGGTCGCGAGGTCGACCAGCAGGTCGGGCTTCAGCTCCCGCACCGCGTACGCCATGGCGTCGGCCAGCACCAGCCGGCCCTCGGCGTCGGAGTTGGTGCTCTCGCTGGTCAGGCCGCCGTAGTGTCGGATGATGTCGCCGGGGCGGAACGCCGAGCCGCTGACCATGTTCTCGGCGAGCGGCGCCAGCGTGGTGACCCGTACCGGCAGGCCCAGCGCGGCGGCGCCGAGCGTCGCGGCGACCACGGCGGCGGCGCCGGCCATGTCCTTGCGCATCAGCTTCATGGCGGGCACCGGCTTGATCGAGATGCCGCCGGTGTCGAACGTGATGCCCTTGCCGACCAGCACCACGTGGGTACGCGCGCCGGCCGGGCGCCAGTCCAGCTCGACCAGGCGCGGGCCGCGGGCGGAGCCGCCGCCGACGGCGAGGAGCCCGCCGAAGCCCTCGGCCGCCAGCTCCCGCGGTTCACGCACGCGCAGGTGCAGGTCGGACCGGTCGGCCGCGGCGGCGGCCACCTGGTCGGCGAACCACTCGGGGTGCTTCGTCGACGAGGGGGTGTTGGTCAGGTCCCGGGCCAGCACGGTCATCTCGGCGGTGGTCCGGGCCGCGGCCAGCGTGTCGGCGTGCGCCTGCGGGTCGGTCACCAGCAGGTCCACCCCGGCCAGGGACGGCCGCGCCCCGGCCTCGGTGAGGCGGTAGCGGTAGGAGCCGAGCAGCAGGCCCTCGGCGAGCCCGCGCAGCGCCGTCCCGGCGTCGTCGGGAAGCGCGATGGTGATCTGCGTCTCATCCTTGGCGGCGCGGGCCAGCGCGGCCCCGGCGACCCGCCAGTCCTGCTCGTCGCCGGCACCGACACCGAGCAGCCAGAGGCGGTTCGGGGCGGCGCCGGGGCGCAGGTGCTCGCGTACCTCGCCGGCGGCGCCGGTGAGTCGGGCGGCGGGCAGCAGCGCGCCCGCCTCGGCCCGGACGTCGTCGGCGGACGGGGCGGCGGTCGGCACCAGCACGGCCGGGGAGTCCGGCCCTCCGGGACGAACGGGCAGGACGAGGGAGTCGGGTCGCACGGACCCGCTCACCAGACGAATGGCCAGCACGCTGGACCGTACCTCCGAAAATGCTCTTAGCGGGACAGTTTGCCGCTCACTGGCCGATGAAGGCCCTGAGCCACCGGCCAAGCCGGTGGCTCAGGGTAGGACGAACCGGCCGCGCGGCGTACGCCGCGCGACCCGCTCCTCGCATCAGCCGGCAGCCGCCTTCAGCGCGTCACCCAGCGCGGTGGCCTCGTCGGGAGTCATCTCGACGACGAGCCGGCCACCACCCTCCAGCGGGACCCGCATGACGATGCCCCGGCCCTCCTTGGTGACTTCCAGCGGACCGTCGCCCGTCCGCGGCTTCATCGCCGCCATGTTGTCTCCCCTCAGACCTACACCAGGGTCGGTGGGTTGCCCCACAGCCACTTCGCCATCGCCACCCGCAAGCGTCGCGGAGGCGTCGACCAACGATTTTCCCTGATGAACACCGCCGGACCCAAACCGAAGCAGCATTGATGTAACAGCATCTAGCTTATCTTGGATAGGCCTGTCACAATGTGCGGTCATGCAGGCACGGTCGGCACTCTTCGACCTGTACGGCGACCACCTCCGCGCCAGGGGTGGCCGCGCACCGGTCGCCGCCCTGGTCAAGCTGCTCGCACCCCTCGGCATCGCCCCACCGGCGGTGCGGACCGCGGTCTCCCGGATGGTCCGTCAGGGCTGGCTGGAACCGCTCCGGCTGGCCTCCGGACCGGGATATTCGATCACCCCGAAGGCGGGTCGTCGACTCGACGAAGCGGCCTCCCGGATCTACCGGACCGGTCGGCACAGTTGGGACGGACGGTTCGACCTCCTGGTGCTGACGGCACCGGCGTCCCGCCGGGACCGGCAGCGGCTCGCGGCCAACCTCAGCTTCCTCGGCTACGGCACGCTCGACGACTGCACCTGGGTGGCCACCCGCCCTGGCGAGGACGTCGACCTGCTGCTCGCCGAGGCCGGCGTGCGCTACGAGCGGTTCACCGCCGCGCACGCCGCCGGCACGCCCGGCGCCATGGGCGTGGTCCGCCGGGCCTGGGACCTGTCCGAGATCGGCCGGGCGTACGAACGCTTCGTCGCCGAGCAGAAGCCGCTGCTCTCCGGCGTCACCGTGCGCAGCAGCGACGAGGACGCGTACGCGGCCCGGTTCCGGCTCGTGCACGCGTGGCGTACCTTCCTGTTCCAGGACCCGCAGCTGCCCCCGGCGCTGCTCCCCGAGCGCTGGCCGGGCACCAGCGCGGCCGGGTTCTTCGACCGGCACGCGGCCCGGCTCCGGCCGGCCGCCGACCGGTACGTCGAGCAGTGCCTCGACGCCAGCAACCGCCTCGCCCGACAGAAGGGTCGTTAGACACGTGACCGAGCCGCTGCTCGTCGACCGCACCGACGCCGTCGTCACCCTGACGCTGAACCGCCCGACGGCGATGAACTCGCTCGACGTGGCGCTCAAGGAGGCGCTCCGGGACGCCCTCGCCGAACTGGAGACCGACCGTTCCTGCCGGGCGGTCGTGCTCGCCGGCGCGGGCGGCTCGTTCAGCGCCGGGCAGGACCTGCGGGAGCACGTGCAGACGCTGGAGTCGGCCGACGCCGACCCGCTGGGCACGGTCCGGGCGCACTACAACCCGATCGCCGCCCGCCTGGCCAACCTGCCCAAGCCGGTGGTCGCCGCGGTGCGCGGGATGGCCGCCGGCGCCGGCGCCTCGCTGGCGTTCCTCGCCGACTTCCGGATCGGCGGCCCGAAGACCCGGTTCCTGATGGCGTTCGCCGGGGTCGGGCTGGCCGCCGACACCGGGGCCTCCTGGACCCTGCCCCGACTCGTCGGCCACGCCAAGGCGGTCGAGCTGCTGATGCTCGCCGAACCGGTCGGCGCCGAGGACGCGTGCCGGCTCGGCCTGCTCACCCGCCTGGTGGACGACGACGAGCAGGTGCTGCCGACCGCGCAGGAACTGGCCGCGCGGCTCGCGGCCGGGCCGACCGTCGCGTACGGGGCGATCAAGCGCCAGCTCTCCATCGCCGACGCCGGCACGCTGGCCGACGCGCTGGCCGCGGAGGCGCAGGCGCAGGCGATCTGCGGCGGCACCGCCGACCATCGCGCCGCCACCATGGCGTTCGTCAACAAGCAGAAGCCGGTGTTCGAGGGGCGCTGAGGCCGGTCAGTCGTCCTCCTCCGGATCCTGGTTGGCCTCCACGCCGAGCACGAACGCCTGCATGGCCAGCTCGTCGCCGGAGGGCGAGACGAACGCGGGCAGCTCACGTGGGCCCAGCTCCTGCACGTACGACCAGAAGATCCGGACCGCCTCGGCCCGGGTGGCCGCCTCGATCGGCAGGTCGAGGCTGACCAGCCAGGTGCGCCGCGCCGGCGGCGGGCCGAGCCGGTCGGCCAGCGCCCGCCACCGCGCGGGGTCGAGCGCGGTCACCGGGCCGTCGGGGGCCGGGCCGTCCACCGGCACCGGCTCGTCCAGCACCCGCCGGGTGTACGTCACCACGAGCCCCGCCGTCGCGTCGGACTGCGGGTCGTCCGGGTCCTCCCAGCTCCCCCCGGCGGTCGGGTCCGCCGGGGTCCCGGCGGCCCGGGTCCCGGGGGCGGCCGTCGCGGGGGCGATCCGGGGCCCGGAAGCCGGCCTCGCCGGGGCGTCGCGGGTCGTGGCGGTGGCCGGGGCCACCCGGCCGAGCGCCACCAGGCGCAGCGGCTCCTCGACCAGCACCGCCACCCGGTCGCCGGGCCGGGGCGCGGCTCCCGCCGGGAGGCCGGTCAGCTCCAGCACGTCGTGGTGCACCAGCCGCTCGGCCTCGTAGCGCTCGGCGGGCAGCAGCACCGCCCAGGCGCCCGGCCTGGTGTCACCGTCGGTCGTCGCGCTCGTACGCGGCTCGGTGTCGGTCATGCCCCAATCCCATCACGCCGTCGCGTCACACCCCGGCCCGGTCGCCACTCACGTGACAGTCGGCGAGATGGTCGTCCACCATGCCGGTCGCCTGCATCAGCGCGTAGGCGGTGGTGGGGCCGACGAAGCGGAAGCCACGCTTCTTGAGCGCCTTGGCCATCGCCGTCGACTCCGGGGTGATCGCGGGCACCTCGCCGAACGAGCCGGGTCGCGCGGCCCGGGGCGGCGGCGCGTAGGACCAGAGCAACGCGGAGAGCCCCTCGGGCAGCTCCAGCGCGGCCCGGGCGTTGGCGATCGCCGCCTCGACCTTGGCCCGGTTGCGGACGATCCCGGCGTCCGCCATCAGCCGGGCGACGTCGGCCTCGCCGTAGCCGGCCACCGTCTCGATCCGGAACCCGTCGAAGGCGAGCCGGAACGCCGGGCGCTTGCGCAGGATGGTCAGCCAGGAGAGGCCGGACTGGAACGCCTCCAGGGTGAGCCGCTCGTAGAGCGCGTCGTCGCCGCGCAGCGGCCGCCCCCACTCGTCGTCGTGGTAGACGGCGTAGTCGGGGGTGCTCGCTCCCCACGCGCAGCGGGCCAGCCCGTCGGCCCCGATCACCAGGTCAGTCACGCCCTACACGGTAGGTCAGCCCACCGACAGGCTCCCGGCGCGCGGGCGCCGATCCCGACAGGTTGATTCAGCCGGTCGGGGTGGGCCTCAGGGCAGGCGGCCCTGTTCGACCAGGCGGGCGAACTTCTTCAACGCCTGGGTCAGGCTGAACTTCGAGCCGGGCCAGAGCACCGGCCAGGCGACCCGGCCCGCCGCGCCGCCCGGCAGGTGGAACCACTCGTGCCAGACCACCTGCGTCCGGTCCCGGTCCATCGGGGTGCAGCGCAGGACCCCCGGGCCACGCAGCAGCTTGCCGCAGTGGACCACCCCGACCTCGTACGGGGCGTCGACCCGCACCACCCGCATCTCGTCCCGCAGCACGGCCGGACCCAGCGCGGTGACCGCCTCGACCAGGCTGCCCTCGCCGCCGTCGCCCTCGACCACGCGGACCGTGGTGAGCGGGATCCAGTCCGACTGCCGCTCCCACGCGGTCAGCGCCGCGAAGACCCGCTCGGCCGGCGCGTCGACGATCACCGTCGCGGTGACCTCGGCGGCGCCGCGCCGGGCCGCCTCGGCGAAGTCGGCGGAACCCTCCGCGCCGGTCACGCCGACTCCGACCGGACCACCGGACCGCGTTCCCGGTCGTCGGCATCGGCGGCCGGCATGCTCCCGGCGGACGGTCCGGTGATGATCCCGTCGCCGGGCGAGGTGGTGTCCTCGACGGCCGCGGCGGCCGGAGCCTCCGCCACGCCCGCCTCGGCCGGGGCGACCCCGGCATCCGTCTCCGGCTCGACGTCGGATCCCGGCGCGGGCGCCGAGAGGTCGATGGTCACCGGCCCGCCGGTCGTCGGATCGGCGATCGACGGGGCGGGCTCGGAGCTGCTCGCGGCGGCCTCCTCGCGGGCCCGGCGCAGCGCGTCGGCCTCCTCGGTGCGCCCCTCCCGCAACGCCGCGTTCTCGGCCTCCAGCACGCCGATCAGCTCGGACTTGTAGCCGATGTCGTACGCGGCCCGTCGCATCGCCGCGTCGACCTGGGCCATCCGGTAACCGCGCAGCGCGGTGTCGAAACGGACCTCGCTCACGTCGGACTCGTCGAGCGGTCGGGTGCCGGGCAGGGGCACGGCCCGCCCGTCCGGCTCGGTCGGGACCAGGCCCGGATCACGCCCGGAGACCAGCACCGTCACCCCGAGCACCACCGCCGCGACGGTCAGCGCGACCACCAGAAGGAGCAGAACCTGACCCATGCAGAGATCGTGGCATGCGGGCCGGGATCGGGCGAGCCCTCCGCCACCTCCGACTCGGAAACGCCGCACTCCCCCGACCGGGGCGACCACGGATCGGGCCGGCGGGACCAGCGGAGGGCGGGGGCTCCGGACGGGATAGCGTCGGGTCGGCCCGCGACGACGGCCACCCGGGCGGGGAGACGAGGAGGCGGGCATGACGGGAGCGCTACGGCTCGGTGGGCGGACCTTCGCTCCCGGCGAGCTGGTGGTGATGGCGATCGTCAACCGGACGCCGGACTCGTTCTTCGACCGGGGCGCCACCTTCGCCGAGGACAGCGCGCTGCGCGCGGTGGAGCGGGCGGTGACCGAGGGTGCGGAGATCATCGACATCGGCGGGGTGAAGGCCGGCCCCGGCGACGAGGTGGACGTAGCCGAGGAGATCCGCCGGACGGTGGACACCATCGCCGCGGTCCGGTCCGCCTTCCCGGACGTGGTCATCTCGATCGACACCTGGCGGGCCGAGGTGGCGGTGGAGGCGGTCGCGGCCGGCGCGGACCTGCTCAACGACACCTGGTCGGGGGCGGACCCGGCGCTGGCCCGGGTCGCCGCGGCGACCGGCGCGGGGCTGGTCTGCTCGCACGCCGGCGGGTTGGCCCCGCGTACCCGACCGCACCGGGCGGCCTTCGACGACGTGGTGGCGGACGTGGTCGGCACGGTCACCGGGCTGGCCGAGCGGGCGGTGGGGCTGGGGGTGCGGCGGGACGGCATCCTGATCGACCCGGCGCACGACTTCGGCAAGAACACCCGGCACTCGTTGGAGATCACCCGTCGGTTGGGCGAGCTGACCGACACCGGGTGGCCGCTGCTGGTGGCGCTGTCGAACAAGGACTTCATCGGCGAGACGTTGGACCTGCCGGTGCCCGAGCGGCTGGAGGGGACGTTGGCCGCCACCGCGGTCTCGGCGTGGCTGGGCGCCCGGGTGTTCCGGGCCCACCAGGTGCGTCAGACCCGCCGGGTGCTGGACATGGTGGCCTCGATCCGGGGCGACCGGCCCCCGGCGGCCACCCGGCGCGGGCTGGCCTAGGGTCAGGTCCAGCGCAGGACGCCGCGCCGCCAGGCGTAGAGGATCCCGAGCGCCACGATCGCCACGAAGACGCCCATCTCCACCACGGTGGTCGCCCCGAACCCGGGCCGGTCGAAGACCAGCGCCCAGGGGAAGAGGAAGACCGCCTCGACCGCGAAGAGCACGTAGAGGTAGGCGTAGACGTAGTAGCGGATCTGCATCTGGGCCCAGTCGCCGCCGACCGGGTCGAGACCGCACTCGTAGGTGGCCCGCTTGCCCCACGGCTCGGCCGGCCGGCGGGGACGTAACACCCGGTTGGCCGAGAACGCCGTGACGAAGAAGAGCACGGCGGCGAGCAGCAGCAGACCGAGCGTGGCGTACGAGCCGAGATATCCGGTCACGAGCGGAGCGTACCGGTCCCGTCCAGACGTCCCGGACACGTTACGAATTCGTTTCCTGACGGGACTAGTGCCGGATGGCAACTGTCGCCGAATAATGAGACTTCGCTGAAACGTCCGGAGGACAGATGACCCGCCCCCGCGTTCGACCCGCTCGGCGGGTCGCGCACCGCCGTACTCTCGCGCTGTTCGCCCCCGCGCTGCTCGCCGCGGCCGCGACGGTCGTGGCGGTGGCGCCGGGGTGGGCCGCGGCCTCCCCCTCCCCGCTGGCCGGCGTGGTCCACGCGGCGGCGCCCGGCGACCCGGGTGATCCGGACGGTCCGGGCGGCGAGCCCGGCGGCGACCCGACCGAGCCGACCACGCCGACCGACGATCCGACCACCACCGCGCCGGAGCCGACCACCGCACCCCCGACCGAGGAGGCCCCGGCGCCCACCACGCCGCCGGCACCGGTCACCACCGCCCCGACGCCGCCGACCACGGCCCCGGTCGTGCCGGCGCCGACCACCACGGCGCCCACCACCACCGCGCCGGCGCCGCCACCCGTGGTACCGCCGGTCCAGCCCCCGCCTCCGCCGCCGACCCAGCCGGCCGGCGGTCCGCTGGGCGTGCAGGTCTCCACCGACGACGTGGTGCTGACCCCGGACTACTGGAACGCCGACAGCACGGTGACCACGCTGCGGGTGACGGTGACCAACACCGGCGGGCGGGCGGAGCAGATCAGCCTCGGTTACAGCCTGCCGGCCGGCCTGACCGACGCCGGCACGCCGGGCTGCGCGCCCGCCGGCGGCGGCAACCACCGGTGCGGCGGGTGGACCGCCGCGCCGGGCGCGCGGTTCAGCGCGACCATCCGGGTACGCGTCGCCGCGGACGCCTGGCGGGCCATGCCGCTGAGCGGCGTGGTCCAGGTGACCGCCGTCGCGCCCGGCGCCACCGGGGCGGCGTACGACGACGAGGGCTTCGCGGTGCTGTTCCCGCCCGGGCCCCCCGTGCCGGGCATCTCGCTGCGGGCCGACGAGGTGCTCTTCGACATCAGTGGCGCGCCGAGCACGCTGACCGTCCGGCTCGGCAACACCGGCGAGGTGGACGCCACCGGCCGGGTGGAGGTGCTGCTGCCGGCCGGGGTGACCGTCGGGGCCGGCGACACCGGCTGCGCCGCGCTGGCGCCGGACCGGGCGCGGTGCGAGCTGGGCAGCCTGCCCTCGGGCCGGACCGCCACCCTGCGGCTGCCGGTGACCGCCTCGCCGGAGGCGCAGCGGATGGCGCCGCTCGCCGGCGCGGTGATCGGCCGGCTGGACCCGCGCAGCGGGCGGGACCGGCAGGTGCAGATGAGCTTCCGGATCAGCGCGGCGGCGGCGCAGGCCACGCCGGCGGCCGGCGCGCCCACCCCCACCGGGTCGCAGGGCGTGCTGGCCGCGGAGAGCCGGGCCGACGACGACGAGTCGTCGGTGCAGCGCACCGCGATCGCCCTGATCACCGTGTCCGGGTTGCTGGTCGTGCTGGCGCTGGCCCTGGCCACGCGCTCGCTGCGCCGTCGCAGCGAGATCGGCTCGCCGGACCCGGCCGGGCCGTCGACCGCGGAGCGGTGAGACGAATCCGGCGGTGATCTGAATTACGGCCGCCGGTACTAAACGCTGCAAAGCGGGGCATACACCGGCCCGTTCGGGTCCCACACGTCGGACCTCCACCAAGGTGGCCCTAACCGGGCGACGTAGGCTCTGACGTGAGAAACGGAGCGGGCCGCGCCGGTGAGGGCGACGGCGCTCAGCGAAGCGAGGTGCGGGCGTGACCAAGCAGATCCGTCAACTGGACCGGGTGGTCATCCGGTTCGCCGGCGACTCCGGCGACGGCATGCAGCTCACCGGCGACCGGTTCACCTCGGAGACGGCGCAGCTGGGCAACGACATCTCCACGTTGCCCAACTTCCCGGCCGAGATCCGCGCCCCCGCCGGCACGCTGCCGGGTGTGTCGAGCTTCCAGGTGCACTTCGCCGACTACGACATCCTGACGCCGGGCGACGCGCCGAACGTGCTGGTGGCGATGAACCCGGCCGCGTTGAAGGCGAACCTGGCCGACCTGCCGCGCGGGGCGGACATCATCGTCAACACCGACGAGTTCACCCGGCGCAACCTGGCCAAGGTCGGCTACGCGACCAGCCCGTTGGACGACGACTCGCTCGCCGGCTACGCGGTGCACCCGGTCGCGCTCACCTCGATGACGATCGGCGCGCTGGCCGCGCACGACGTGTCCAAGAAGGACGCCGAGCGGGCCAAGAACATGTTCGCGCTCGGGCTGCTGAGCTGGATGTACTCCCGCCCGTACGAGTCGACGCTGCGGTTCCTGGAGCGCAAGTTCGCGGCCCGCCCCGAGCTGGTGGCGGCGAACGTGGCCGCGTTCCGGGCCGGCTGGAACTTCGGCGAGACCACCGAGGACTTCTCGGTCCGGTACGAGGTCAAGCCGGCGAAGATGCTGCCGGGCACCTACCGCAACATCACCGGCAACGCGGCGCTGTCGCTGGGCCTGGTGGCCGCCGGGGTGCGTTCCGGGCTGCCGGTGTTCCTCGGCGCCTACCCGATCACCCCGGCCTCGGACATCCTGCACGAGCTGAGCAAGCACAAGAAGTTCGGCGTGGTCACCATGCAGGCCGAGGACGAGATCGCCGCGGTCGGCGCGGCGCTGGGCGCGTCGTACGGCGGCGCGCTCGGCATCACCACCACCAGCGGGCCGGGCGTGGCGCTCAAGAGCGAGACGATCTCCCTGGCGGTGGCGCTGGAGCTGCCGCTGGTCATCGTCGACGTGCAGCGGGCCGGGCCGTCCACCGGCATGCCCACCAAGACCGAGCAGGCCGACCTGAACATGGCCCTGTACGGCCGGCACGGTGAGGCACCGGTCGCGGTGGTCGCGCCGAAGTCGCCGTCGGACTGCTTCCACGCGGCGCTGGAGGCGGCCCGGATCGCGCTCACCTACCGCACCCCGGTGATCCTGCTCTCCGACAACTACGTGGCCAACGGCTCCGAGCCGTGGCTGCTGCCGGACGTGGAGTCCCTGCCCGACCTGCGGGTCGAGTTCGCCACCGAGCCCAACGGCGAGGACGGCACCAGCTTCCTGCCCTACCTGCGGGACCCGCAGACGCTGGCCCGCCCGTGGGCGGTGCCCGGCACCCCGGGCCTGGAGCACCGGATCGGCGGCCTGGAGAAGGCCGACAAGACCGGCGACATCTCGTACGACCCGGCGAACCACGACTTCATGGTGCGCACCCGGGCGGCCCGGATCGAGACCATCCCGGTGCCCGACGTCGAGGTGGAGGACCCGGACGGCGACGCCCGGGTGCTGGTGCTGGGTTGGGGCTCGACGTACGGGCCGATCGGCGCCGCCTGCCGGGGCCTGCGCCAGCGCGGGCTGTCGGTGGCCCAGGCGCACCTGCGCCACCTGGCCCCGATGCCGGCCAACCTCGGCGAGGTGCTGCGCTCCTACGACCGGGTGGTCGTCCCCGAGATGAACCTCGGCCAGCTCGCCCACGTGATCCGGGCGAAGTACCTGGTCGACGCGATCGGCTACAACCAGGTCCGCGGCCTGCCGTTCACCGCCGCGGAGCTGGAGACGATGCTGGAAGAGGTCCTGAAGAATGTCTGAGCCCGTCGCCCTGAAGCTCACCGCCAAGGACTTCAAGTCCGACCAGGAGGTGCGCTGGTGCCCCGGTTGTGGCGACTACGCCATCCTGGCCGCCGTGCAGGGCTTCATGCCGGAGCTGAACATCGCCCGGGAGAACATCGTCTTCGTCTCGGGCATCGGCTGCTCGTCGCGTTTCCCGTACTACATGAACACGTACGGGATGCACTCGATCCACGGCCGCGCCCCGGCGATCGCCACCGGCCTGTCGGTGTCCCGGCCGGACCTGTCGGTCTGGGTGGTCACCGGTGACGGCGACGCGCTCTCCATCGGCGGCAACCACCTGATCCACGCGCTGCGGCGCAACGTCAACCTGAAGATCCTGCTGTTCAACAACCGGATCTACGGCCTCACCAAGGGTCAGTACTCGCCCACCTCCGAGGTCGGCAAGATCACCAAGTCGACCCCGGCCGGCTCGGCGGACGCCCCGTTCAACCCGCTGTCGCTGGCGCTGGGGGCCGAGGCCACGTTCGTGGCCCGGACCATCGACTCGGACCGTAAGCACCTCCAGTCGGTGCTGCGGGCCGCGGCGGAGCACCAGGGCTCGGCGTTCGTGGAGATCTACCAGAACTGCAACATCTTCAACGACGGCGCGTTCGACCCGCTCAAGGAGCCGGCCACCCGGGACGACTTCCTGATCCGGCTGGAGCACGGGCAGCCGATCACGTTCGGCAAGGACGGCCAGTTCTGCGTCGTCCACCCGCCGGGTGGCTTCGGGCTGGAGGTCCGGGAGACCTCGGCCACCCCGGCCGAGGAGATCGTCGTGCACGACGCCACGGTCGCCGACCCGGCGTACGCGTTCGCGCTGTCCCGCCTGCCCGGGCTCGACCTGCGCAACACCCCGATCGGGGTGTTCCGGTCGGTCGGTCGCCCGTCCTACGACAGCGTGGTGCAGGAGCAGGTCGCGGCGGCGCGGGCCGCTGTCGACCAGACCCCGGAGCAGCAGCTCTCCGCGCTGCTCGGCAGCGGCGACACCTGGACCATCCTCTGACCGGTCCCTGACCCGCCGACGCGAAGGGCGGGCCGTTCCCCCGCGGAACGGCCCGCCCTTCGGCGTGGAGGCACCCGGTCAGGCCGCCGCCGCGGCGGGCACCCACAGCTCGTCGACCGCCCGCTCGGCGGCCGCCAGGCTCTGCTCGTGCAGCGGGATCAGCTCCGCCATCGCTGGGTTGACCGGGGCCAGGGTCAGCTCGGCGGAGATGAACCGCGGCTCCAGGCCGGTCATGGAGATGCCGTGCGGAAGCCACGGCTCGGCGTGGTCCCAGCCCTCCTTCGGGCTGCCCGCGCCGTAGCCGCCGCCCCGGCTGACCAGGACCACGAACTCGCGACCGCCGAGCAGCCCGGCCCGGGTCGCCGGGTCGTACGCGATGCCGGGGGCGATCAGGTGGTCGACCCAGGACTTCACCACGCTCGGTGCGCCGTAGTTGTAGAGCGGCAGCCCCAGCAGGATCGTGTCGGCCCGGGTCACCTCCCCCACCAGTTCCTCGGTCAGCTGCCAGGAGGCGCGCTGCTCGGGCGTGTGCTGGTCCGGCGGCACCATCCGGGCGAGGCCGCCGGCGGCGTCGAGGTGCGGCACCGGGCTCTGCCCGAGGTCGCGGTAGGTGACCGTGCCGCCGGGGTGGGCGGCGCGCCACGCGGCCGCCGCGCGGGCGGTGAGGCGCCGGCTGACCGACCGCTCGCCGGTGATGCTCGAGTCGATGTGCAACAGGTGTGCCATTGGTTGTTCCTCCTCCATCGATCGTTCGTGTAGGACCAACCATTTATAGCAGGGCGATGTTCCGTGGGCCGCGTAAACTGGGTCACATGTCCGCCGTGCCCGCCCAGGAGTCGGAGCGCCGTTCCGGGCCGCTGCTGCAGCACCTGGCCCGCCGGATGCGGCTGCGCTCCGAGTCGGTGCTGGCGCCGCTGGGCCTGCGCCCCCGGCACCTCGTCGCGCTCACCGTGCTGCGCGACTCGGGCGGCATCAGCCAGCAGGGGTTGGCCGCCACGCTCCAGATCGACGGCACGAACGTGGTCGGGCTGCTCAACGACCTGGAGGCGGACGACCTGGTCGAACGGCGCCGGTCCCCGGAGGACCGCCGCCGGCACGTGGTCAGCCTGACCGAGGTGGGCACGACACGACTCCGCGAGGCGGAGTGCGCGCTCGCCGGCGCGGAGGAGGAGGTGCTCGGCGCGCTGGAGCCGGGCGAGCGGGACCTGCTCTACGAGCTGCTGCGACGGGCCAGCCAGGGCCGGTCGTCGTCCTGCGCCGAGGTGGTCTCGGCGGACGGCCCGGACGCCTGCTGACCGCAGCCGGTGACCCGGCCCGGCAACCGGCTCATACCGTGGTGGTGGCCTGCGGCCGGTCGTCGCGGACGTGGACCAGCATGTCGCCGGTCTCGATCACCGCGCCCGCGCGGTCGTTCAGCGTGACCACCTTGCCCCGGCGGACCAGCGCGATGACCAGCGACTCCAGCTCACGCGGAGACCGGCCCACCTCGTCGCGCTCGGCCGACCGCATCGCCAGCGCCATGCCCTGGCCGGGGGTGAGCAGGTCCTCCACCACGTCGATCAGCGGCGGGGCCGAGGTGGAGAGGCCGAGCAGCCGGCCGGCGGTGGCCGACGAGACGATCACGTGGTGCGCGCCGCTCTGCTTGAGCAGGGGCGCGTTCTCCGCCTCCCGAACCGCCGCGATGATCCGTACCTGACCGGCGGTCAGTTGCCGGACGGTCAGCGCCACCAGCACCGAGGCGTCGTCGCTGTCGGTCGCGATGATGACCGACTTGGCGGTGCGGACGTGCGCCTCCTCCAGCACCGACGAGCGGGTCGCCGAACCCTCGATCGTCACCAGCCCGTTCGAGGTGGCCTGCCGCAGGGCCGGGCCGCTCCGCTCGACCACCACGATCTTGGACTTGTCCGCCCCGTTCTCCAGCAGCGCGGAGACCGCGCTGCGGCCCTTGGTGCCGTACCCGCAGATGATGACGTGGTCCTTCACGGTTCTCCTCCACCGCGACAGGCGACGGCCGGTCCGGTACTGCTCGGTCAGGACTTCCAGGGTGGTGCCGACCAGGATGATCAGGAAGAGCACCCGGGCGGGGGTGACGAACAGGACGTTGACCAGTCGCGCCGACGGGCTGGACGGGGCGATGTCGCCGTAACCGGTGGTGGAGAGCGACACCACCACGTAGTAGAAGCAGTCGAGGAGGGTCAGGCCGTCCCCGTTGACGTCGCGGTAGCCGTCGCGGTCGAGCCAGACCACGAAGACGGTGGCGAGGACCAGCCCCAGGGCGGCGAGCAGGCGCAGACTCAGCGCGCTCAGCGGCCCCCGCCGTTGCGCGGGAAAATGGATCACCGTCGGTCCCGCTCCGCCACCGTCGCCTGCACGCCCTCAAGATAGCGGGTACGCCCCGAACCGGCCGGCCGGGCCGGGGGACCGGCCCCCGCCGCACGAGCGGTAAGGATCTCGTCACATTCATCGACGTGCCGCTGGGCAAGACTCGTACCCACCGATAGTGACGAGGGGGAGTCGGATGCGTACACGTGCGGCACTGACCACGCTGGCCGTGGTCCTCGGGACGGCCCTGGCCGGCGCGTCACCCGCGACGGCGGGTCGACCCGGGGACCGCCCGCCGGAGACGTCCCGGCCCACGCGGCCGAAACCCACCCCCGTCCCGTCACCGACCGTCTCCCCCCGGCCGACCGCCTCGCCGACGCCCACCGTGCGGCCCACGCCGACGGTGTCCCCCTCGCCCACCGCGCGCCCGACGCCGACCGCCTCGCCGTCGCCGTCCGGCACGCCGGCCCCCAGCACACCGGCGCCGATGCCGACGGCGAAGCGGACCGCCGAGGTGCTGCCGGGGCTGGACGACAGCCGGAGCACCACGGCCTACGACGTCAACTCGGCCGGGGTGGTGGTCGGGTCGGCGGAGCTGGCCAACGGCGACTGGCACGCGGTGCGGTGGGTCGACGGGCGGATCGAGGACCTGGGCACGCTCGGCGGCCGCACCAGTCAGGCCCAGGCGATCGACGAGCGGGGTCGTATCGTCGGCACCGCCCAGGCCGCCGACGGCAGCAGCCACGCCGTCGCCTGGGTGGACGGGAAGATCCAGGACCTCGGCCTGACCGGCGGCATCTTCTCGATCGCGTTCGACACCGCCGGGGACCGGATCGTCGGCGTCTATCACGTGACCGACAGCTTCACCGGACGGCGGGCCTTCGTCCGGACCGGGAACACCGAGGTCACGATCGACGCGCCGCCGGGCGCGAGCGCCGCCGCGGTCAACGAGGCCGGCACGGTCACCGGCACCTACGGCTTCAAGGAGTGGACCGACCCTCCGTTCGTCAACCAGGCGTTCGTCTGGCACGACGGCGTCCTCCGGTCGCTCGGCACGCTCGGCGGGCCCACCAGCGTCGCGAACGGCATCAACGATCTCGGTCAGGTGGTCGGCACGAGCTGGACCGCGGACGGCCAGTTCGCCGCGTTCTTCTGGGACGGCACGACGATGCGCCGGCTGGCCACCAGCTCGGCCTCCCCGACGGCACAGTCGCTGAACGACTCGGGTCTGGTGATCGGCACCGACGGCACCGGCAGCCGGGCGATGATCTGGCCTTCCCCGACGGCGGGCTCGCAGCTGCTGCCGCTGCCGGACGGTGCGGTGAGCAGCGTCGCGATCAACGTCAACGACGCCGGTGTCATCGCCGGGCAGGCGAACTTCGTCTCGCCGAGCTGGCACGGCCGAGCGGTCGTCTGGCGGTGACCGGAACCGGCCCGGTCGGCCCCACGGGGGTCGACCGGGCCGGTCCGACCCGCCGGGACAGGGCATGATGGGTGACGTCGGCGAACGGCGACCGCGAGGAGGCCGGCATGTCGTTGCTGCGACGGGTGATCGGCGGGGTGCTCCGGCGGATCCGCCTGCGTCAGGGCCGCACGCTGCGCGAGGTGGCCCAGGCCGCCGGGGTCTCCCTGCCCTACCTCTCCGAGGTCGAGCGGGGCCGCAAGGAGGCGTCCTCCGAGGTGCTGGCCGCGATCTGCCGGGCGCTCGGGATCCACCTCGCCGACCTGCTCGAGGAGGCGCGCGACGAGCTGCGCCGGGAGCGGCCCACGCCGGTCGGCACCGCCATCCCGCTGGCCCGCCTCGACCGCGCGCCGGCCACCCGCACCGGCCCGCACCTGCGGGTCGGCCCGCCCCGGCTGTCCGTCACCCGCCGGCCCACCACGTCCCCCCGGACCTCGGCGGCCCACCGGCCGACGGTCTCGCTCCGCCCGCCGGTCGCCCGTCGGCCGGTCACCGCCACGCCCCTGCTCGGTGGCGCGCGGCGCCCCGTGCGGCCCGGGCCGACGCCGGTCGGCCCCGCCCTCGACGCCACCACGCCGATCGGGTTCGGCGGCGGCATCCGGATCTGGCCGGCCCCCTCCGCCCCGACCGTCCGCCCGCGCCCGCGTACCTCGCCGGCGGTGGCCCGGCGGCGGGCCCGCGCCGGCCGACGGCGCGCGGTCGCCGCGTAGCTTCTGCCCAGGGCGAATCTGCCCCGGGCAGAAAGCCTGGGCCGCGGAGGTGCGCCCGACGGACGCTGGAGACCGCCGGCTCGCCGGGCGGTTCCCCGCCCACCGGCGGCACGGAGGTGGGCGGTCATGGGTGGTGGCATCTGGATGCTGGACGAGGGGCAGCCGGCCTTCGGTGACCGGGTCTTCGAACGGCTGCTGAAGGAGCGGATCATCTTCCTCGGCACCGAGGTCACCGACGCCTCGGCCAACCAGATCTGCGCGCAGATCCTGCTCCTCGCGGCGGAGGACCCGGAGCGGGACATCTTCCTCTACATCAACTCGCCGGGCGGCTCGGTCAGCGCCGGCATGGCCGTCTACGACACCATGCGGTACGTCAACAACGACGTGGCCACGCTGGCGCTGGGGATGGCCGGGTCGATGGGGCAGTTCCTGCTCTGCGCCGGGGCCGCGGGCAAGCGGTTCGCGCTGCCGCACGCGCGGATCATGATGCACCAGCCCTCCGGCGGGATGGGCGGCACGGCGGCCGACATCACCATCCAGGCCGAGAACATGCTGCACGTGAAGCGCACGATGCAGGAGCTGATCGCGGAGCACAGCGGGCACACGCTGGAGGAGATCCAGCGGGACTGGGACCGGGACCGCTGGTTCACCGCCGAGGAGGCCCGCGACTACGGCCTCGTCGACCAGGTGCTCTCCCGCGTCGACCAGCTTGCCGCGTGAGCCGGACGGCCCGGCCGGTCGCGCCGGCCGGGCCGTCCGCCACGGTCAGGGGTAGCTGACCACCGGGCTCGTGCCGTAGGAGCCGACCACCGGGGTGCCGGCCTCGTTGATCGTCCGCTCGATCCCGCCGCTGCCGTTCAGGAACACGGTGATCGCGTCGTGGAACCGCACGCCGGCCCGGCGCGGCGCCTCGATCGCCCGGTCGCAGCGGATGTCCACGCCCTGGTTGAAGTACGCGTAGACGCCCAGCCCCCACGCCTCGTGCGTCCGGACGTGGTCGGCCACCTTGTAGGAGGCCCAGCCGTTGCCGGTGGGGCTGCGCCAGGCCGCCTGGCTCGGCGGGTCGTAGGGCAGCTCGCTCTGGTAGAACACGGTCCGCCCGCGCTCGCCGTTCCAGATCGTCTGCCAGCGCTGGTAGTGCTCCACGAAGAGCCCGTACGCGGTCACGTCGTCGCCGTTGACGACCACGCCGGTGGCGGCGGTGTTCACGGTCCAACCGATGGTGCCCGGCCGGCCGTGGTCGCCCCGCCAGGCCCAGATGTTGTCGATCAGCGTGTGCCGGCTGTTGACGACCAGGCTGGTCACCGCGCGCCCGGCGTACGGGCCGCCGATGCGGAAGAAGACGTCCTGGAGCGAGATCGGATTCGTGGCGTGCGGCCGGTGGCAGTGCCGTCCACCGACCTCGACCAGCACCTCGGACTCGACCGGCCCGGCGTCCACCAGCACCCCGGCGATCCGGACCCCGTCGACGTCCTCGATCCGCAGCGCCGCGTCGCCGCCGGTCGGCACCAGGCTCGGCATGCCGAGGCCGAGCACGACGGTGTTCGGCCGGCGGACCCGCAGCGCCCGGTCCAGGTGGTAGACGCCGGGGGTGAGCAGCAGGTGCCGGCCCCGGGCGAGTTCGGTGTTGATCCGCCGGGCGGAGTCGGTGGGCCGGGCGAGGTAGAAGTCGGACAGCGGCAGCGAGGGCACCGGCGCGCCGCCGGCACCCCAGGTGGTGCCCGCGGTGTCCTGGCGCAGGCGGGGCACCGCGACGCGCCAGCGGCCCGCGCCGTCGACGAAGAGGTACGGCTTCTCCCGGGTCACCGGGCTGGTCGGCAGCGTGGTGTACGGCGGATCGGGGAAACCCTGCGCCGGCGCGCCGACCACACCGGAGAAGACCTGGTTCCAGACCCCGTTGGTCCAGTCGCCGCCGAGTTCGCTGTCCCGGGTGAGCCACTGCTGCTGGGATCCGTTGATGGTGATGCCGTCCACCCTGGAGTCGGCGATGTAGCCGCCGCTGGAGTAGCCGCCGTTGCCGGGTTCCAGCCACAGCACGCCCTTGATGTGCACCCGGCGCATCGGGGACGCCTGCGAGACGGCCCACTGGTTCGACCAGTCGGTGGGGCTCACGGCGAGGTTCTCCGCCGAGCGCCAGAAGTTGGTCAGCGCGGAGATCCCGGCGGGTGAGTTCGGGTCGGGCTGCCCGATCACCCGGACCGCGCCGTGGATCTCCACGTCGTCCGGGTGCGCACCGAGCCCGGCGACGGTCGTGTAGTAGCCGAGTCGGGCGTCCACCTCGTAGCGGCCGGGCTTGAACAGCACGGCGTAGCGGTCGAAGCCCATCTCGTTGTGCTCCTGGGCGGTGAAGATCCGGTCCAGGGTGGACTGGATCTCCGCGGCCGGCGTGGTCGGGTCGAAGACGTGCACGTGGGGGCCGAAGTCGGGCTCCCGGTTCGGGCGTGCCGGCGGGGACGCGACGGCGGCGCCGGCCGGGAGGCCGAGGGCGGTGAGCGAGGCCGCCGAGGCGGTGAGCGTGAGGAAACGGCGGCGGGAGGGGTCGGGTGATCGCATCTGCCTGCCTGTTCGGTGATGGTGGGGAGAGCGCTCTCTGGCCGTTCCTACCTCATCGCCGTCGATCCCGCCAGAGCCCGCCGGTTCCGGAACCGGGAAGGATCTCGACGCCGCGAGGGTTGCGCCACAGGAAAGTTGAACTCGCAACAACAGGGAGCGCGCCCATGTCCATCGTCGTCACCGGGGCCACCGGCCAGCTCGGCCGCCTCATCGTCACCGCGCTGCTCGACCGCGGCGTACCGGCCGGGGAGATCATCGCGGTCGGCCGCGACACCGACCGGCTCGCCGACCTGGCCGGCCACGGGGTCGTCACCCGCCGGGCCGACTACGACGACCCCGACTCGCTGCGCGCCGCCTTCGCCGACGCCCAGAAGCTGATGTTCGTCTCCGGCAGCGAGGTCGGCCGTCGCCGACCGCAGCACGCCAACGTGGTGACCGCCGCCCGGGAGGCCGGCGTCGGGCTGGTGGTCTACACCAGCATCGCCCACGCCGACACCTCCGGCCTGCTGCTCGCCGCCGAACACCGGGACACCGAGCAGCTCCTGCACGACTCGGGCCTGCCGTCCGTGTTCCTGCGCAACAGCTGGTACCTGGAGAACTACACCGGCCAGCTCGACGCGTACCGGGAGCACGCAGTGACCGGCGCGGCGGGCGGCGGGCGGGTCAGCGCCGCCACCCGCGCGGACCTCGCCGAGGCCGCCGCCGTGGTGCTCACCCGCGACGACCACGACCCGGTGTACGAGCTGGGCGGCGCGCCGTTCACCCTCACCGAACTGGCCGCCGAGGTCAGCCGCCAGACCGGCGTTCCGGTCGGCTACACCGACCTGCCGGCGGACCGCTTCACCGAGGCGCTGGTCGCCGCCGGCCTGCCCGAGGGGTACGCGGCAGTGCTCGCCGACGCCGACCGGGGGATCGCCCGCGGCGAGCTGGAGGTCGGCGACGACCTCGCGAAGCTGCTCGGCCGCGAGCCGACCACCCTGGCCGAGGCGATCCGCGCCGCGCTCTGAGGACCGGTCGGCGCGCCTGGCCGCCCGTGGCGGCGGTCAGGCGCGCTCGGTGCGCTGCTTCACCAGGTCGTCGACCAGGCTCTCCACGTAGTCGGCCGTCTCCTCCCAACGGGTGACGGCGACACTGCGGATGCCCATGGCCTTGACCGGGTAGTCGTTGCCACCCACGTCGAGCCGGTCACCGACGAAGAGCACGTTGTCGATCTTCAGGTCCAGGCACTCCAGCAGCTTCCGCATGCCGTACGCCTTGTCCACGCCCTTTCGGGTGACGTCGATCGAGGTCGAGCCGCCACCACGGACCTCCAGGTCCGGCAGCTTCGCCGCGACCGCGTCCCGCAGCCGCTTCTTCTTGTCGCCGTCCGGGTCCCAGCCGTACTTCTCGGTCGGCGGCGCGGACTGCCCCAACGCCGAGAACGTGATCTGGCTGCCCCGGTCCTCGATGATGTCGCCCCAGGTCTTCGCCTCCCACAGGCCGAGCGCCTGCGCCGACTCGGTCAGCGCCGCGACGACCCGGGCCTTGTCGGCCTCGGTCAGATCCTCGGCGTAGACCTGCCGCCAGTCCCCGTCCGACCAGCGGTAGTAGCGGGTGCCGCAGGTCGGCATCAGGTGCAGGCGGGCGCGCTGCTCCTCGGTGAGGTCGAGGTGGGTCAGCACCTGCGACTGGAACTGCTCGAACCGCCCACCCGAGATGATCAGGACGTCCACCTCGGTGAGCAGGTGGCCGAGCAGATCCGCCATCCGACGATCGATCTGGGACTTGGAAATCGCCAGGGTGTCGTCGAGGTCGAACGCCACCACTCGAAGATCGTTCACGAATACCTCATGTCGTCGCGGGCAGGCCAGGACTAGCAGGGTACCGATGCCTCCTGGCGCCTTCCTGAACAACCCACCACGCGGAACAGCTTTCCTCACGGAGGGTAACAGGGTCACCACCCGTCCTGACTTGAAAACCGGTCGACGGCTGCCGGCGCCGACGTCGATCCTGGATCGATGTGCCAGGAGGAGATCTGGGACGCCGAGGCAGCCCGGCGGTACGACACCCCGGGCAGCGGGATGTTCGCGCCGGACGTGCTCGGGCCCACAGTGGACCGCCTCGCCGCGCTCGCCGGTGACGGACGCGCCCTGGAGTTCGCCGTCGGCACCGGCCGGGTGGCCGTACCGCTGGCCGAACGCGGCGTGCCGGTCAGCGGGATCGAGCTCTCCGTACCCATGGTGGAGCGACTGCGGACGAAGGTCGACGCGGCCACGATCCCGGTGGTGGTCGGCGACATGGCGACCGCGACCGTGCCCGGCGAGTTCAGCCTGGTCTACCTGGTCTACAACACCGTCGCCAACCTGCTCACCCAGGCCGAACAGGTGGCCTGCTTCCGCAACGCCGCCCGCCACCTCCGGCCGGGCGGGCGGTTCGTGATCGAGCTGTGGGTGCCCGAGTTGCGTCAGCTCCCCCCGGGCCGGCAGGCGACCGTGTGGCACACCGAGGACGGATACATCGGCCTGGACACCTACGACGTGCTGCGGCAACGGGTGGTGTCGCACCACGTCCGGTTCGGCTCCGGCCGGGAGGCGCAGATCTTCCGCACCCCGCACCGCTACGTCTGGCCGTCCGAGCTGGACCTCATGGGCGAGCTGGCCGGCTTCACCCTGGAGAGCCGGCACGCCGACTGGACCGGCGCCGAGTTCACCGGCGAGTCGCGCTCACACGTGTCGGTCTACCGACTGCCCGGCTGACCTACGCTCCCCGCGATGGCGAAGGTTCTCGTCACCGGCATGTCCGGCACCGGCAAGTCGACCGCGCTGCTGACGCTGGCCGCGCGAGGCCACCGCACCGTCGACACCGACTCCGACCGCTGGAGCCGGTGGGTGACCCTGGCCGACGGTTCGACCGACTGGGTCTGGCGGGAGGACGCGATCGCCGACCTGCTCACCGGACACCAGGCCGGGCACCTGTTCGTCGCCGGGTGCAAGAGCAACCAGGGCCGGTTCTACCCGAGCTTCGACCACGTCGTGCTGCTCAGCGCCCCGGCCGAGGTGCTGCTGGCGCGCATCGCCGACCGCACCGACAACCCGTACGGCAAGCGGGCCGAGGAACGGGCCGAGATCCTGCGCAACCTCGCCGAGGTCGAGCCCCTGCTGCGGGCCACCGCCACCGCCGAGGTCGACGCGTCGGCGCCGGTCGAGAGCGTCGTGGGGCACTTGGAGCGCCTCGCCGGAGGGTAGAGTCGGACGCATGTTCGAAAGCGCCCTCGTCAATCTCTACACCTCCGACATCGAGGCCGGCATCCGCTTCTACCGCGACCTGCTCGGCTTCGTCGAGACGTTCCGGACGCCCACCGAGGGCGTCCCGGAGCACGTCGAGTTCCGCCTCGACGGGTTCACGCTCGGGCTCGGCACCGTCGAGGCGGCCCGGCGTGCCCACGGCGTCGCCGCCGAGCCGGGACGGCCCGCCATGGCGCTGGTCGTGTGGACGCGCGACGTCGACGAGGCCTTCGCCCGGCTGGCCGCCGCCGGCGTACCGACGGTTCAGGACCCGCACGACTCGGGCAACGGCAACCGCAACGCCCTGCTGCGGGACCCGGACGGAAACCTCGTGGAGATCGTCTCCAAGGTCGGCTGAGCGGTTCCGGTTCGTCCACCCGGGGTCACGGCTACGAGGCGATCGGGCCGGCAGCGGGCACGCAAGCCCCGGCTAAGCGGAACAGTGATCGCCGATCAAGGCTTTGATCTGGTGCCCCCGGCAGGATTCGAACCTGCGACACACGGTTTAGGAAACCGATGCTCTATCCCCTGAGCTACGAGGGCGCGAGGGCACAGTCTAGCGACCTGGGGGTTCACCTGGGGTGGCAGGGAGTGGCCCACTTTCACCCACGTTCCCCGGACCGCCGTTCTCCCAGCCCAGGGAGTCTCTACGCGAGTTCGCATGGCACCAGCTCCGCTGATCTTGGTTGTTTGGGCTGGTAGGGCCTCTTGTCGCGGATGCAGGCCCAGAGGACGTTGAGGCGTTGTCTGGACAGGGCGGCGGTGGCTTGGCGGTGGGTCTTTCCTTCGGCTCTCTTCTTGTCGTAGTAGGCGCGAGATCGTGGGCAGTGGGTCAGGGCGGTGAAGCTGGACATGCTGAACACCCGGCGTAGGCCAGCATGTACAAGGTGGTACTCACCGAAGCCAGCATCGTCGAGGACCGGAACACCTGGCTCGACGCCGACCTCCTCCGACGGCTCTGGCCCACCCTCTGGCTGCCATCCCAGCTCCGCCAGCGCTGGGAGGACACCTCCCCGAACTCGCCATCACCCGCAACAACGTGACATAGCGGTAGACCCGCGCAAGAACGCCCCAGGCCATCCGCATATCGAACACCGAGCCGCCGCATCTCGAACGCAGCTTTGCCGCAAATCGAATGCGAAGGCCCTCGCGGATCGAAACCGTGCTGGCTATCATGCTGTCGTGCCGACACCGCACCTGATTCCACGTCGGGCCGCCGCGCAGGTCGACGCCGCGCTGACCGACACCCGCGTCGTGCTGATCAGCGGAGCACGCCAGACAGGCAAGAGCACGCTGGTCCGCATCGTCGCCGGCGATCGGCTTGCCGAGCGCCGCGACCTTGACCGGGCACAGGACCGGGCGGCGGCGATCGCCGACCCGGTCGGCTTCGTGGACTCCTCCGAGCTCCTGGTCGTCGATGAGATCCAGCGCGCCCCGGAGCTCCTACTGGCCATCAAGGCAGCCGTCGACGAGGACCCGCGCCCTGGCCGGTACCTGCTCACCGGCTCGTCCCGCCTCTTCGGCATGGTGGCCGCGCCGGACGCCCTGCCCGGCCGGATGGAAACCGTCGAACTCTGGCCGCTGTCTCAAGGCGAACTCGACAAAGCGCCGGACGGATTCGTCGATGCCATCTTCGCGCTCGGCCCTGACCTGCGACACGAGTCGGACGTGACCCGCGCCGACTACGCGGCCAGAATCGTGCGCGGCGGCCTACCCGAGGCCACCACCCGCACCGACCCGCGCCGCCGCCAACGGTTCCTCGACGCCTACGTCCAAGCGCTCATCGACCGCGATGTCCGGCAACTGTCCGACATCCAGCACAAGGGCGAACTCCGCAAGCTGGTACGCCTCCTCGCGGCCAGATCCGCGACCATCATCGCCGCCAACTCCCTCGAATCCGCACTCGGGCTGAGCCGGCCGACGATCGCCCGCTACCTCCAGGCCCTGGAGGAGATCTTCCTGATCAAGCGGATCCCCGGCTGGTCCCGCAACCTGGGCACCCGCGCCACCGCCGCACCGAAACTGATCTTCGTCGACTCGGGTATCGCCGCCAACGAGACCGCGACCGACGCCCGGGCGCTGCTGCGGCCGGGCGCACCATTCGGCCCATTACTCGAATCCTTCGTCCTGTCCGAACTCTCCCGCCAGCTCACCTGGTCCGAGCAGCCCGTCGACCTGTCCCACTACCGCGACCAGAGCAGGTACGAAGTCGACGCGGTGCTCGAGAACAGAACGGGCCAGGTGGTCGGAATCGAGGTCAAAGCAGCCACCACCGTCGGACCCGACGACTTCCGCGGGCTACGCCGACTCGCCGACCGCCTCGGCGACGACTTCATCGCCGGCATCGTCCTCTACACCGGCACCTCCACGCTGCCGTTCGGCGACAAACTCCGCGCCCTGCCGGTCAGCGCACTGTGGCAAACTTCCGCACCGCCACCAGCCTGACCTCGCCCCCTTTCCGTAGGTCGCTCCCGGCACCCGGAGTGGGCATGCCCGTCAGCCGGGCGGGGGCGGTGGCGTGGCGGCCACGAGCAGGGTGAGTTCCCGGACCAGGTCATCCAGCGACTCGCCGGTCTGCGCGCGGACCAACCCGAGGGCGAGGTCGGCGAGCAGATAGAAACCGAGCGTACGGGCCTGGTCGGACTCGAACGAGGCCAGCAGCGCCTCGGCGCCCGCGAGGTCACCGCGGCGGCGGGCGGCGATCACGCCGGCGGCGCGTTGCACGAGGTCGGCGGCGACCGGAACCGGGCCGGTCACGTCGGTCAGGGCCTCGGCGTCGCGGCGCGGGCGGCGTCGAAGCGCGCGGTGACGTCGGCCCAGTCCACCAGGTCCCACAGCCTGTCGACGTAGTCCGGGCGCACGTTGCGGTACTGCAGGTAGTAGGCGTGCTCCCAGGCGTCGAACACCAGCAGCGGGGTGGAGCCCTGCCCGACGTTGCCGTGGTGGTCGTAGACCTGCTCCACGATCAGCCGCTGCCCCAGGGGCTCCCACGCGAGGACGCCCCAGCCGGAGCCCTGCACGCTCTTGGTCGCCGCCGACAGCTGGCCGGCGAACCCGTCGAAGGAGCCGAAGTGCTCGTCGATCGCCGCGGCGAGCTCCCCGTCGGGGCGGTCGCCGCCGTCCGGGGACAGGTTGTTCCAGAAGATCGAGTGCAGCACGTGCCCGGACAGGTTGAACGCGAACGTCTTCTCCAACCCGACCAGCGCCGCGAAGTCACCCTTGTCGCGGGCCTCGGCGAGCTGCTCCAGGGCGCCGTTGCTGCCCTTGACGTACGCGGCGTGGTGTTTGCTGTGGTGCAGCTCCAGGATCTCGCCGGACATCGCCGGCTCCAGCGCACCGTAGTCGTACGGCATGTCGGGCAGAGAGTAGACGGCCATCCCAGCAGCTCCTCGCACCATCGTCGTCGCAGAGTTGGGCGGGCACCCCGGCGGTGGTTCAGATCATCGCGTTGCCGGAGCACCCGCCCACTGCTGCCAGCATTGCGTAGTTGCCAAGCTTTGGCAATAAGCACGGTTCAGAGTGGGGTGCGGCCCAACGTCGAGTCGGGCGCAGCATGTCACAGGAGACCACTACGGCGGTCGATGGAAAAGTGGAGCTGAGCAGCAATTACGCACTTCGCTGGGCTTCCGCAGGCGATCACAGCGGCGCGCGGGTGCGACCCGCGCAGGAAGCCTGGACAAAGAGAAGCCGCAGGTCATCGGCCTGCGGCTACACACGGAGCGTCGGGTTAGGAAACCGATGCTCTACCCCCTGAGCTACGGGGGCGCGAGGGCCTAGTCTAGCGACCCGGGGGTTCACCTGGGGTGGCGGGAGTGGCCCGCGTTCACCCACGTTCCCCCGACCCCCGTTCGCCCAGCCCAGGACCACCTCACGCCGTAGGAACGCACCGCCCTCACCAGCCGCGACGGCCTGCTCATACGTGGCCAGCAGCTCCAGCTCCTGCCCCGGCGTGAACGACCGGCGTACCCGCGGCCCGCCGGAACGCGGACCTTCTTGCGGCTCATGACCCCGTCCTGGGCCGTCGCGACGTCAACAGCAGTATTCAACGCTTCTCGATCCTGAACTCGCCCTGTCCGAGGGACTTGCTACGAGCCGCTGACCTCAACTCATCCTGACAGACAGGGACAGCGTGGCTTACTCGCTCATGCGGTCGGGGCGCCGAGGACGCAGTCAACGGCCGTATAGAGAGTTTCGGTTTCGGACTTCAGGATCGAGTCCTCGGTGGGCAGGGCTCGTGCGATGGAGAGCCCATTGAGGACGGTGAGCAGGAATCGCACTCGGCGTGCGTGGTCCTCCCTGGGAAGCGCGCCTTCGTCAGCGAGAACCGTCAGCCAGTACTCGATACGGCGCCACCCGCCTCGCTCCAGGGCGAGATACGCCGCGCGCACCTCCTCGCTTGGTTCGGGTGCGATGAACATCTGGTACGCCTTGCCCCACGCCTCACGTGCTTGCTCCCCGACGCCGGCGGGGGCGAGCACTTGCCGGAGACAGTTGACCAGTCGATCCCGGACGGGCAGCGATCGGTCGTGGATCGGGTCATCAGGGAACATGTGGTCGTAGATTCTGGCGAGCACGGCGTCCTGCAGCGCGCGCTGGGTCGGAAAGTGGAACCTGAGCGAGCCCGTGCTCACCCCGGCCCGTGCCGCGACCGCACGCACGCTCAACCGTGCGGTCACATCCTCTGCGAGCATCGCCGCCGCGGCCGCGAGGATCCGTTCCCGCGAGCCGGTGCTCCCGCCGTCCCGTGTCATCCGCCACCTCCTGTCACATCGTACTAGCACGCCGTGCTAGCGTTGCCACTAGTACAGCGTGTTAGTGAGAAGCGGCGGTCGACGGCGAGCGAGGGAACGTGATCGAGGACTGGCGACAACGGCGGGCAGCCAAGCGCATCAAGAGCGGAGACGGGCGGGCATTGAAACGCCTCCGCTGGTGGCAGCTACCCTTCCGCGCACTGTTCCACCTCCCACTGGCCGACGGGGATGGCCGGCAGACGGTGTACGCCGTCGACATCCCACGCCGGACCGACCCGGAAGGCGGCAAGGCGAGAGCGCACCTGTATCTCGACGGCAGACACCACGCCGAGTCCAAGCTCCCGGCAGTCTTCCCCGTCGAGGGCGGCATCATCGAAGTGGCGATCAGTGCATTCGGGCTCAAGCGCTGCCACTACGTCACCACCGCCGGCGCGGAGCACCCGCTCATTCCGGATCCGAAGTCCGCCGAAGGACGCCGCGCCCGCGTCGAACACGAACACCCGACGCTGAGCCGCTCGATCAGCTTCCTCTCCGTGCTGATGCTCCTCATCGGCGTGGGCCTGAACCTGCTGCAACTCGCCGAACCGATGTCGCGGATCCCCCCGATCGCCGAGAACATCGGAACTTTCGACTCGCCCATTCACCTGCCGATCTGGCTCAACCTCGCCCTCGCCGTCGGGGCCGCACTGGGGAGCACCGAGCGGGCACTCCGCCTGCGTCACAGCGTGCTCGACCACGCCGGGAAGTGACCCCATCCACTGGAGGAAGCCATGACCACCACGAACAAGCCGACCTCACCACCCATTCCGGCCGAGCCCCGCAACGGGCCGTCAGTCCCCACCGGAGTGGAATACCACCGGGTACTCGCCGGCGAAAAACGCCGCATCGGTCGCGGCGTTCTCGCCATCCTCCTCCTGCTGGCAGGGCTCGTCGTCTTCCCGACGGTCATCGGCAGAGCGGCTGCGCTCATCGACGTACGGATGGGGAACACCCCGCCGATCCTGGGTGGCACCGACTACACGCCGCTCTACCATGCCAGTTCGATGTTCGCCCTCGGCCTGCTCATTCCGTGGAGCATGCTCATCCAGCGGTGGCTCTACGGCGTGCCCGGTGCGTCCCTGCACTCCGTGACGTCGCGGTTCCGCTTCGACCTGCTCGGCAAAGCGCTGCTCATCTTCGGTCCCGCCTGGCTGGTGGTCAACGCCCTCGGAGCTCTCACGCCCGTCGAGGAGGTCCCCTGGTCGCAGACCGACCTCGTCGCCATCTTCCTCGCCACGATCCTCCTCACCCCGCTCCAGTCGGCGGGCGAGGAATACGGCGTGCGTGGGTTGATCTTCCGCGTGATCGGAAGCTGGACCCGTAGCCCACGGGCAGGTCTGATCGCCGGGGTGCTGCTCTCGAGCGCACTGTTCACGGCCGCACACGGCGCGACGGATCCGTACATCATCGTCTGGTATTTCACGCTCTGGACCGGTCTGGCCATCATCACCTGGCGCACCGGCGGGCTTGAGATCGCGGTCATGCTGCACGCCGTACTCAACACGTTCAGCCTCATCCTGGCCGTGTCCCTGCGGGTGGACCTCGGTAGCGCACTGCAGGACCGCTCAGCCGGAGTCGGCACGCCGTACCAGCTCGTCCCCGCCCTTGCGGTCGTCGTCATCACCGCAGCCATCTGGTGGCGTACCCGAAAGACAGGACCAGCACTTACCGCGGGCCGCAGTACGTCGCCACGCCACACACGGTCGTGACGGGGCAGCGGCGGCCCCGGACCTGGGGCCGCCGCTCGTCCGCCGTCGCCGGTCAGCAATCGAAGACTGCATTGACCAGGTTCTGCGGTCGCGTGCGTTCAACCGGATCGGTGACGCTCGTTTGCCTGTCGCCGATCGCCCGGGCCCACTCGATCCTCTGGAGCGGGAGCCGATCACCGACGCCGGCGAGGTCCGCAAGGAACGCATCGAGGCCGACCTGGCCGGCGAAGGCCGCTGCGACCTGAATTGACGGCCGACGAGGACAGGGCGCCGTTGGCGGATGACGCAGCGGCGCCTGTCCGGGTCACTGGTCGGGGTGAAGCTTCAGCAGGCGGTCGACGAGGGTGGCTGGATCCGCTGGTGTGGTGCCGAACAGCAGGGCTGTGTACAGCGGTGCCACGACGATGTCGACGACCTGTTGGAGTGTGGGTGGATTCTCGCCGCGTGCGTGAGCCCGATCGAGTAGTGCCTGCATTTCGTCGAACCGTCGGGTGAGGGCGGGTGGTAGTTCCGCCTTGGTTCCGAGACGGACGGCGACCAGTGTGCGCAGCAGTAGTTGTCCATCTGGGCCGGAAAGGTCTGCGGCGACGCGGTGGGCGTAGTCCTCCAGGTCGGCATGGAGGTTGCCGGTGTCGCGTATCGGCGAGCCGGTGGTGAGGCGTTCGGCGACCGCGTCGAGCAGTAGGCCGTCGAGGGTGCCCCAGCGCCGGTAGAGGGTGCCCAGGTGTACTCCCGAATGCTCCGCCACCTGGGCCAGGGTGAGTTGGGCCAGCGGTTGTTCGGTGGTCAGGTCGTCGACTGCGCGTAGGACGTCGGCGCGGACTCGCGCGGTGCGTCCTCCGGGGCGGGACTGGTGTTGGTCACTCACGGAGCAAGCTTAACGCGAGGCGTTTGGCGTTTACCCTCGCGCGGGCTATGGTTTGACGCGAAGATGTTCGCGTTAGTCGGCTGGGCCCGCCGCGACCGGGCCCCTTCAGCACGCATCGGAAGCACATCGGAGAGGACAAACGCCATGAGCGTTCGCGAAACCGCACAGCAAGCCTTCAAGAACCACCTGGAGTACCTGTCGTCCGGACGGATCGAGGAGTGGGTGGACCTGTTCACCGACGACGGAGTCCTGGAGTTCCCGTACGGCCCGGCCGACTTCCCGAAGAAGGTCGCAGGCAAGCAGGCCCTGTTCGACTACATGCGGAACTTCCCCGAGCACTTCAAGGTGGAGTTCGTCGACCTGCGCTTCCACGAGACCATCGACCCCACCCTGGTCATCGCCGAGTTCACGTCCGTGGGCCAGGCGTTGAGCACCGGTAAGCCGTACAACCAGACCTACATCTCCGTCGTGGAGACGGCGGAGGGAAAGATCAGTCGCTACGTCGACTTCTGGAACCCGCTGGTCGCGGCCGAAGCGCTCAACGCGACCGGCGACAGCAGCCTGTACGCGGCCTTCGACGCCAACTGACCCATCGGTGTGAAGGGGCGCCTCGAGTCACGGCGCCCCTTCACACCGGCCACCACACAAAAAGGAGTCACGGCATGCGTCAAGAGGATCTTGTTGACCAGTTCGCCATCCAGCGGGTGATCACCGAGTACGCCTGGTTCGTGGATCGCCGAGACTGGGACGCCCTGGTGGTGACGCTCGCCGACACCGTGGTCGTTGACTACACCGCGATGAGCGGCGGCGAAGCAGAGACTCTCCCCGGCCCCGAGCAGGTAGATCGGTGGCGACGGGAGCTCGGCGTGTTGGATGGCACACAGCACGTGGTCACCGGGGTGATCGCCGACGTGACGGGCGATACCGCCACCGCGACCGCGAACGTGCTGGCCTGGCTACGACGCGACAACGTGCCGGGCGGACGGCTGTGGCACAACGGCGGCACGTACGAGTTCGAGCTGCGCCGCGCATCCGAGCGATGGCGAATCAGCCGGCTGGTAGCCCGACCCATCTGGATCGAGGGAAACATCGGGGTCTTCGCACAGCGACCCGGGTGATCGAGCCCTCCCAGGCCGACCACGGACGGGCACCTGCCGGCGTGGTCTTCCTGCGGCGCCGCTCGGCCCTTCTCAGCACGTGAAGCGGGGCTGGCGGTGGCCGGCCGCGGACTCGCCCGGACCAGGTGTCGGCCGACAACGCGGAAGCTCCTTGAGCCGTTCGGGTGGGGCGGTAGGTGTCGGCCCGGTCAGGGCTACCCCGCTCTGAGGGTGAGCAGGGTGATCTCGCTCGGCGCGAAGATCCGGAACGGCGGACCCCAGAAACCGGTCCCCCGGCTCGTGTAGAGCTGGGTCCGGCCGTGCCGGCTGAGGCCCTGCACGACCGGCTGGTCGAGCCGGACCAAATAGTGGAACGGCCACATCTGTCCGCCGTGGGTGTGCCCGGACAGTTGCAGATCCACGCCGGCCGCGACCGCGTCGTCGATCTGCTTGGGCTGGTGCGCCAGCAGCAGCACCGGCAGCTGCGGGTCGGTGCCGGCGAGCGCCGCGGCGTGGTCGGCACGGTGACCGGCGATGCCGGACGAGGCGGCGGTCACGTCGTCCACCCCGGCGACGACGAGCCGGGCGCCGTCCCGCTCCACCACGAGGTGCCGGTTGTGCAGCGGCTCCCAGCCGAGGGTCCGCATGTGCTCGACCCAGCCCTGCGCCTCGCCGTAGTACTCGTGGTTGCCCGTCACGTACACCCGGGCCAGCCGGGCCCGGACGGCGCCCAGCGGCGCGGCCTGTGCCCGGCGCTGGTCGACCGTACCGTCGGCGATGTCGCCGGTGTGGCAGACGATGTCGGCAGCCAACCCGTTGACCACCTCGATGGTCCGGGCGGACCAGCGTGCCCGGTCGATCGGGCCGTAGTGGGTGTCGGTCAGCAGCACCACCCGGACCCCGTCGAGACCCGAACCCAGCCGATCCACGATGACCTCCACCCGCCGGACCCGGGGCACCCGCATCGCCTCGGCGTACCCCCAGACGGCCAGGACGACCGAGATTGCCGCCGCACCGACCGCCACAGCCCGGGACCGCACCGGATCGGCGACCCCCACCGCGGCCAGCGGAAGCCGGGCCACGTTTCCGAGCAGCGCCCAGACGAACAGGATCCAGACCAGGCCAAGCAGTGTGTCCCCCGCGCGGGCCGCCGCGTCCAGCCGCCGGCGGCCGTGCCCGAGATACATCAGGGCGGGGAACGCGACCAGCGCGACGACGAACACGCTCGTGCCGGCGGCCACCACCGGCGCAGGCCAGGCCGCCGCCACCGTCAACGTCCACCAGGGCAGCCCGAACAGCAACGCCAGGACCGCGACCAGCGTCGCCCCGGACACCAGCGGTCGCAACGACCCTCGTGCCGGCTGCACCTGTACGGAATCGCCAACCGCCATCGTCGTCCTCCCGTCCGGGTCCGTGCAGCATGACACGTTTGCGACCGGCGGTCGGTCGCGGTGGTCCGCGCTGGCACCGGTTCACCTGTCGTGGCAGGGGTTTGCTGCGCCGGTGATCAGGGCACGTGGCGCGTGAACAACCATCGATCGAGGGCCATGACGCAACGGGGGCATGATGGACAAAGGTGCAAGAGTCGGTATCGCCGCGACGCTGGCCATGACGGCCGGGGCCGTGGTGCCGATGCCCGCTGAGGCGGCGAGTGCAGGAACATTCGCGGCCGCTACGTACCTCGCCACGGGGTCGACCGCGACTAACGCCGTCGCTGTCGCCGACGTCACCGGTGACGGGCGACGCGACATCGTGGTCGGCGTTGATGCCGTTGACGGTACGCAGACGAGTTCTGTGCTGGTCTTCGACCAGCGAGCCGACCACAGTTTCGGCGCTCCCACCAGGATCAAGGCGCACGGCGGCTACAACAGCAACGTGCAGCTCGCGGTCGCGGACATCGACGGCGACGGCCGTACGGACGTGGCGATGTCGTCCTCCGCCGGCGTCGATGTGCTGTTTCAGCGTGGCGGGCGCCTCGCCGCGCCGCTGCTGGTCTCCGGGGGTGCCGGGGACGTGGCGATCGGGGACATGACCGGGGACGGACGACCGGATCTTGTCGTCGGCACACGCCAGGGCGAGGTCAGGATCTACCGGCAGACTGCGGCGCATGCGTTCCAGAAATACCGGACGGTCACCGGGCCGATCATCACCGGCGCACCCGTGAACCAGGTGTTCGCCGCCGACCTCAACGGAGATGCCCGCACCGACCTCGCACAGTTCTACGGTCACGGCACGTGGGTGCGGCTGCGTCGCGCGGATGGTTCCTTCGGGCCGGCGACGACCTACCGGACGCCGGCCGATGACTCCGGCTTTCGCCGCATCGGCTCCGGTGCGGCGGTCGGTGACGTCACTGGCGACGGCCGGGCCGACCTGGTGACCAGCGTTGACGGCAACAGGCCGGACGCCGCCGTCCAGGTATTCGCGCAGGGAGCCGATGGGCTCGCGACGACGCCGACCAGATACCCCGCATACGACAGTCCCTCTGGCCTGACAGTCGGCGATCTGACCGGCGACGGCCGCGAGGACCTCGTTGTCGCACACAACAGTTGGCGCGCGGTGAGCGTCTATCTGCAGCGGTCGACCGGGGAGCTCGCCGGGTACACGACGAACGGGGTCGACGGGGTCGGGCCCCAGGCGGACTCCCTGGCCATCGGTGACGTCACCGGGGACGGGAAGCCGGACGTCGTCGCCGTCGCGTACGACAAGGTGGCTGTCCTTCGGCAGCTCTGACACTCGCCGGCTGTGGACCACGTGCTCGGGTCGGCCTCGCCGCCCGCCGCGTGGCCCACAGCCGGCGTCACTGCAGTCCTGCTGATTCTCGGGGCGACGCCGGCCGCGATGTCGCCGTCGCCTGGTCCGGCCGCTCCGGGGAAGTCAGATCTCGCTCTCGACGCCGGCTCTCCTCGCTGAGCACTGACCGCATCGTCGGCGCTCTTCGTGACCCGCCTAGAGGGACTGCTATCGCCACGGCGTCCGCCGCTCGGGTAGCAGTCGCGCGAGGACGACGTACGACGAATTGCGGTGACGAGTCAGCCCGATTCGCCGCAGTCGGTGACGTCGGCCCGCTTCCGGATCAGGGACGAGTAGATGAGCGGGGATCCGGTGAGCGTGTTCCCGGACTTGACGCCCTCCCAGATGTAGTTCTCCACATGGCTTCCGTAGCCGTCCAAGGGAAACAGGCCGTCGTTGGTCATGTGCCAGAGCCGGGTGGGGTCTCGGAACGCCAGCGACAGCACGAACCTGTTGCCGGCATCCTTCAGACGCCCGGCTGTGCCGGCGTGGGCCAGAAGCTCCACGTCCACCGTCTCGCAAGGTCTGAGGTCCTGCTGCTGCCAGAAGACCGCTTCCCCGGATTGCGCGATGGCGAAGATCGCGGCATCTCGGAGCGGGACGGGTGACCTGTTCAGCATCGAGACCGTCGCGACGACGACGAGGCCGGACGACTGCGGCTTCGCGGACGCGGAGGTGTCGTCGTCGGCGATCCAGATAGCCACGCGGGAGGCGTAGCGCCGTTCGTACCGCTCCCGGGCGATCTGGTTCAACCTGATCTGGTCACGGTTGACCTGCTGTTGATCTTTGAACGCCTGAACGGCGAAGACCGCCGCCACGACACTGACGGGAATGGCGGTAAGCGCGGCAATTGCCTGAAGACCTGCGCCGTTGCGGTTGAACCACGAAAGCCGGCCGCCGGCCGCCGCCGGCACTTTCTCGGATTCCATCGGGTCGTCGTGATTCTTCACAAAACCACAGCCTATCGACGCCGACCAACGGGTGAAACCGCGACGGATACGCCACTGACTCAGGGTGAGGCGATCGGGAATCGGCAGGAACCCATCGGGGCGAGGCCGAGGTCGCCGAGTGTGGCCGCGCCGCGCGTGGCGTGGACGCCACCGGCGAACACCAGGGTTCGTGCGGACTGGTATCGGCAGCCGGCGACGTCGAACGCGTCGACCGCGGTGAGCAGCGCCCGTTGATCGCCGTCGAGTAGGGCTTCAGCCCGTTGCACCATGGCTTCGGCGACCGGGTTGCCGGCCACGACGGTCCAGGCCCCGGCCAGGTGGTCACGAGCGCTCGGGCTTCCGGCGAGCACCGCCGCCTCGGCGCGTAGTGCGACATACCAGTGGAGCCACACCCACGTGACCGACTTCCAGACCGAGCCGGGATCGGGCGCCATCCGTTCCAGCGCCTCTGCCGCCTGCCCCCGGTGCAGCAGGAGCATCGCATCGAAGACCGCGCCATAGCCGTGGATCTGTTCCGGCGAGGTGCCGAGCCGACTCTGGACATCGACCCAGACACTTCGGGCCTCCCGGTCGTCGCGGAGCCCGTGGATCATCGCGACACCGGCTGCCGCGGGACCGAGCACCGACCTGGCGGGGCGGCCGGCCCGCTGCCACGCGTCGAGGAACCGCACACTGCCGGCGAGCACCTCGTCGGTGTCGCCCGCGAGCGCGTCGGCAACCAGCAGCCAGCTCGTGGCACGGTGACCGACCTCCGCGAGCAGCGGGTGATCGGCGATCTGCCGAGCCCACCGGCGGGCGGCCGGCAGGTCTCCCGCCCCGAGGCCGGCCTCGGCGGCATTGCCGAGAGCGTCGAGTAGTTCGTGGGTGGTGGCCGGAGTTGCCGGCAGGGACGCGAGCAGCGCGACCCGGCGCCGCGCCGTGGCCGCGCTGGCGAACGTCTCGCCGGCCCAGCACTGGGCGCCGGTGAGCGCGTCGAGCGCGGCGGACTCGGCGAGCGGGTCGCGAGTGCGGTGCGCGAGTGCGACCGCCCGCTCGGCACGCGCGATCGTTTCGGGTACGTCGTTGTCGGGCGGGCCCTGCGCGGCGCCGAACGCGTCGGTGAGCACCCCGGCCTCGGCGAGCGCCACCGCGGCCTGGGCGGCCGGGTCGTCGCCGGCCAGCTCCCGCGCCTCGGTGGTGAGCGCGATCGCCTCCTGCGCCGGCGGGAGTTGTGCGAACTTGCTCCAGAACCGGTAGGAGCTGGTGGCGGCGGTCGCCAGGTCGGCGGCGGCGCCGGCGTCGTCTCCCGCTCGGCGGGCGGCCCCGGCGGCCGCCCGGTAGAGGCGGTACATGTCGTCGCCGCGCATGCGGCATCCGGCCACGGCTGCGGCCTGTCTGAGCATCGCCGCCTCGGCGGTGGGCTCGCCGGCGAGCGCGGCCGCCTGCTCGTAGCGCAGCTGAGACTCGCCGATCAGGGTTCGGACGAAGGTCAGCTCCGCCAGGTGACGGGCGAGGCGGTAGGCGTCCGGGCGCTGCTCCGGACGGTCGGCCGCCCACGACAGGGCGGCGCGGAGGTCGTCCGCCACCGGGTCGAACCGGGCTCGCCAGTCCGCCCGCACCTCGGCCAGGTCGGTGGCCCTGGTCAGGCACCAGCGAAGGTGCCGGGACCGGGTGTCGGTCAACTCGCCGGCCTCGGCGAGCCGTTCCGTGCCGTACTGGCGGATGGTTTCCGGCAGCCGGTACTCGGTTCCGCCGGGAAAGGCCCGCACCGTCAGCAGGCTCTGTTCGGCGAGCCGGGCCAGGCCGTCGGCGACGATGCCCTCCTCCGCGCCGGTGACCTCCGTCGCCGCCGATGTGGAGAAGGGCGCCACGAAGACCGACACCCGGCGCAGCAGCGTCCGGTCGGCCGGCTCCAACAGGGCGTGACTCCAGTCCAGCGTCGCGCGCACCGATCGGTGCCGGTCGTCGGCCCGGGCGCCCCCGGTGAGCATCCGCAGGGGATGGGACAGGGCGGCGGTGATGCCGTCCAGCCCCAGCGTCGGATACCGCGCGGCGGCCAACTCGATCGACAGCGCCATTCCGTCCAGCCGCTCGCAGATAGCGGCGACCTGGTCGCGCAACGGAGGATCCAGTGGCCAGCCCACCGCTGCCGCCCGCTGCACGAACAGCGCGACCGCGTCCGACTCGCCGTCGACGGCCAGCGACAGCGGCGGCACCGGATAGACCCGCTCGAAGGGCACCATCAGCCGTGCCCGGCTGGTCACCAGCACCGTCACTTCGGGGCACGCCGCCAACAGCCGCTCGAGGAACAGCGCCACCCCGTCCAGCACGTGTTCGCAGTTGTCGAGCACCAGCAACGCGTGATGGTCGGCCAGGGCGGTGACGACGGACTCGGTCATGTCCCGGCCGGGCTGCTCACCCAGGCCCAGCGCCACGCCCACCGCGGCGGCGATCATGCCGGAGTCGGCCACCGGGACCAGATCGACGAACCACACACCGTCGGAATACTCGCCACCGGCCCGCGAGGCGACCGCCAGCGCGAGCCGGGTCTTGCCCACTCCGCCCGGACCGACCGCGCTCACCTGACGGTGCGCCCGGATGAGTTCGGTCAGCTCGGCGCACTCGCGCGCCCGCCCCACGAACGGGGTCAGCGGGGCCGGTAGGACCGGCGCCTGTAGAGCGGCGCCTCTGCCGGTCAGCTCCGGCACCCGCTGCGCGAGCGCACGGCGGTCCGGGACCTCCAGCTTGCGCAGCAGCGAGGAGACGTGCGTCTCGACGGTACGCACCGAGATGAAGAGTCGCGCTCCGATCTCCGCATTGCTGAGGTGGTCTCCGACCAGCGCAAGCACCTCGGCTTCGCGAGGGGAGACGTCAACCATCACCCCATTCTGTCGCACGTCTCTCCGTGAGCCGGTTCCGTGGTCGACTCCGTGGCCGGCACGGATCCGGGCGGGACCTGCCCGAGGAGATGCTGTGCGCACACACCCGTCCGGGCCGGCCGAGGCCCGCGGACCGAAGGAGTGATCATGGGGAATTCTTCCGCGCAGGGGATCAGGACCGTACTGCATCCGGTGTCCGATCTGGGCAGGGCCAAGGCGACGTACGCGGCCCTGCTCGGCGTGCCGCCCACGGTCGACTCGTCCTACTACGTCGGCTTCGACGCCGCGGGTCAGCACATCGGCCTGGTGCCGGGCGGTGGACCGCAGCGCCTGACCTCGCCGGTGGCCTACTGGCACGTTCCGGACGTCGAAGCGAAGCTGACCGAGCTGAGCGCCGCCGGCGCCACCGTGACCGAGCCCGCCCACGATGTCGGCGGCGGTCGCCTCGTGGCCACCGTCGCCGACCCCGACGGCAACCTGCTGGGCCTGATCCAGGACAGCTGAGCGACCGGCTCGCCCGAGCCGCCGACCACGATCCGAACCACACGAAAGGGAAACAATCATGCACGCCATCGATTCCGTCACGCTCGAAGTGCCGGATCCGGCAACCGCCCAGGACTTCTACACCGGAGCCTTCGGACTGGGCCCCCGCCTGCGCGTCGACGCGTCACGCGAACCCACGACCGGTTTTCGCGGGTTCGCCGTGTCGCTCGTGGTGTCCCAGCCGGGAACCGTCAACCGCCTCTTCGGCGCCGCCCTCGACGGCGGAGCGACCACCCTGAAGCCGGCCGCGAAGAGCTTCTGGGGCTACGGCGGGGTGCTGCGCGACCCGTACGGCACGATCTGGAAGATCGCGACATCGTCGAAGAAGGACACCGGACCGGCCAGCCGGCACGTCGACGAGATCGTGCTCCTGCTGGGGGTGCGGGACGTCGCCGTGACCAAACGGTTCTACGTCGATCGTGGCCTGACCGTGGCCAAGAGCTTCGGCCGCAAGTACGTCGAGTTCGCCACCTCGAACATCAAGCTGGCGTTGTACGGCCGCCGTGCCGCGGCCAAGGACGCGGGCGTCTCGCCCGACGGCGACGGATCACACCGACTCGTCATCGGCAGCAGCGCGGGCACCTTCGTCGACCCCGACGGCTTCGCATGGGCGGACGACATCTCCTAGGGTCAGCCGAGCGATCTCGGCGGAGCACCGGGGCCATCCCCACTTCCGGCACGCGGGCACGGCGACGTCAGCGTCCCGCGTCGGCGGCAGGTGCGCCGGACACGGTTGCGACGCCGGGGCGGAGCGGGTTCACGTGGCATGGTGATGATCACCACGATCGGTCAACTCTCCCCTGACGGAAGAGTAGGGTCGGTGCCGGTCTTCCGGGCCTGTCCGGACGGCCGCCGCCGCGGCCCTGACCGGGTCGAGGTGATGAGGCCCTCGGCCGGCAGGACGCACTGTTGCCGGTCGCGGTAGCTGCGACCCCGGTGGTGGGGGTCGGACCTGCACGCGTCCGCGTGCGGCCCCGAGTGGAAATGGCTGTATGTCTTCTGTGCTGTCCGCGGTCTCCCGGCCGCGCCTGTCCCGTCCGTCCTGGCTGTCGCCGAAGGTGTTCCGCACCGAGGTCCTGGCCGGCCTGGTCGTCGCTCTGGCGTTGATTCCCGAGGCGATCTCGTTCTCGATCCTGGCCGGGGTCGACCCTCGGGTGGGCCTGTTCGCCTCGTTCACGATGGCGGTCACGATCGCGGTCTGCGGCGGCCGGCCGGCGATGATCTCCGCCGCGACCGGAGCCATCGCGCTGGTGGTGGCGCCGCTGGCGAAGGAGCATGGGCTGGACTACCTGGTCGCGGCGGTGATCCTCGGCGGCGCGATCCAGGTGCTGCTGGCGGCGCTCGGGGTGGCGAAGCTGATGCGGTTCATCCCCCGCAGTGTCATGGTCGGTTTCGTCAACGCCCTCGCGATCCTGATCTTCGCCGCCCAGGTCCCGCACCTGCTCGGCGTACCGTGGCTGGTCTATCCCCTCGTCGCCGTCGCTCTGGCGATCATGGTCGGGCTGCCCCGACTCACCCGTGCCGTCCCGGCGCCGCTGGTCGCGATCGTGGTGTTGACCGCGGTCACCGTCTTCGCGAGCGTGGCGGTGCCGACCGTGGGCGACGAGGGCGCCCTGCCGGACAGCCTGCCCACCCTCGGCCTGCCGCAGATCCCCTGGACCATGGGCACCCTCACCCTCATCGCCCCCTACGCCATCGGTATCGCGCTGGTCGGGCTGATGGAGTCGCTGATGACCGCCAAGCTGGTCGACGACATCACCGACACCCCCTCCAGCAAGACCCGCGAGTCCTGGGGCCAGGGCGTCGCCAACATCGTCACCGGGTTCTTCGGCGGCATGGGCGGCTGCGCGATGATCGGCCAGACAATGATCAACGTGAAGGCGTCCGGCGCCCGCACCCGCCTGTCGACGTTCCTGGCCGGCGTGTTCCTGCTGGTCCTGGTCGTCGTGCTCGGCGACGTGGTCGCCGTCATCCCGATGGCCGCCCTGGTCGCCGTGATGATCGTCGTGGCGGTGTCGACGTTCGACTGGCACTCCGTCGCACCGGCCACCCTCAAGCGGATGCCGTACGGCGAGACGATCGTCATGCTCGCCACCGTGGTAACCACCCTGGCCACCCACAACCTGGCCGTCGGCGTCGTCGTCGGCGTGCTCACCGCCATGGTGATCTTCGCCCGCCGGGTCGCCCACCTGGTCGAGGTCACCAGCGTGCTCGACCCCGACGGCGGCACCCGGATCTACTCCGTGCACGGTGAGCTGTTCTTCGCCTCCAGCAACGACCTCGTCGGCCAGTTCGACTACGCGAACGACCCGGAGAATGTGGTGATCGACATGACCCACGCCCACGTCTGGGACGCCTCCTCCGTCGCCGCGCTCGACGCGATCACCACCAGGTACGCCAGCCGGGGCAAGACCGTCGAGATCGTCGAGCTGAACACGCCGAGCGCCCGCATCCACGACACCCTCGCCGGCCAGCTCGGCGTCGGCCACTGATGGCTACCGCCACCAGCCGCGACACCGGCCCGGAGCAGCACGCCTCCGGGCCGCCCGCCGGCCGGCTGATGCAGATCGGCGAAGCCGCCGAACGCGTCGGGCTCAGCATCCGCACCATCCGCCACTACGAGGAAGCCGGCCTGATCGTCCCCTCCGCCCGCAGCGAGGGCGGCTTCCGCCTCTACACCGGACCCGACCTCGACCGCCTCGCCGTGGTCAAGCGGATGAAGCCCCTCGGGTTCACCCTCGACGAGATGCGGGACCTGCTCACCGTCCTCGACGCCCTCGACACCGCCACCGGCGCCGCCCGCGCCGAGTTGCTCGACCGGCTCGAGATGTTCCACACCGCCGCCACCACCCGCGTCACCGCTCTCCGCGACCAACTCGCCACGGCCGAGGGCTTCGCCGACACCCTCCGCGACAGACTCGACCACCACGGCAGCCCGGCGGGCTGATCACGCCGCAGCCGACCAGCCCAGGACGACGATCTCGGACACCCGGACACCCGGACGCCGGGATGGCCTGGCGCCGTTGGTGAGTCGACCCGCCGAGAGACGAAACGGGAGCAGCCGGCTCAGTCGCTCTCGTCGACGAACTTGTAGTAGCTCATCCGGAAGCGCTGCAGCAACGCACGCATGAACTCCGCGCCGGTCTCCGGTCGCACCCGTTCCGCCCCGGCCGGTACCCCGTTGTCGTAGAAGTCCTGCGCCAGCGCCCCCCACTCGGGGTCCAGCACGGACAGCGTCACCGTCCGGCCGGGCTCCCAGCGGAACTCGGCCACCCGCCGGCTGGTGTGCTGCGCGAACGTGTACAGCCCCACGCGGGTCGGTGCCTGCTCGGTCATGCCTGCCTCCTGGATCACCACGACTCCTCCGCTCACCGACGGTCCTGCGCTCACCACGGGCTCGGCGGGCGGAAGGCCCCCCACGCCTCGCCGGTGATCATGCCTCGGCTGCGTATCTCGTTGAAGCGGTCCATCGCCCCGGAGACCGCGCTCTCGTTCAGGCCGGTGGCGCGCAGCCGGTCGGCCAGCACGGCCGGGTCGGTGCTCTGGAGCCGGGCCATCGTGTCCGGGCTGAGCGGCTGGTTCCGCTGCTGCGCGACGAAGTCCGAGCGCAGCGGTTCGGCGTTCGACTCCGGGAAGGAGTAGCCGTGGTCGATGGCGACCAGGCGGCCGTCCGGACCGGTCAGGTAGTTACCCATGTGCCGGTCGGTGTTGCCGCTGATGTAGTCGAGCACCGCCATCCGCTCTCGTTCCGCGAGGGAGTAGTCGGTGACGGGACGGCCGGGGTGCGCGTTCTCCACGAACTCCTGCATCGAGCCGGCGCCGTGCGGGCCGTCCCACCGCGCGGTGGTCGGCACCAGGCCGAAGCCCAGGTCCTCGTCGAGGCGGGAGGCGGCGACCTCACGGGCGGCCAGCTGGTTCTCCGGGATGGTGGAGCGCACCTGCACGAACTCGTTCTCCGGCACGTTCGGCTTGTAGACGCCGTGCGTGCCGTCGGTGAACGTCACGTCATAAGCGTCGTTGACGTGCTCACCGGGTTTGAGTTCGACCATGCTGTGCACCTCCCTGCCGAGCAGCCGCAACTCGGCCTCGCTCGCATGATGCGGCACGGCCGGATCGGTGCCGGACCCGGACTCGGGTGGATCGGCGCCGTCGAGGTCGGGCTCGTCGACGTCGTGTCCCCCACCGCCGCCGTTTCCCGGGCCCCCGTCGGGCGCCGGGCCGCCCCCGTGCGCCGGGCCGCCGGCGGGCCCGGGCGATGCGGGCGGACCGCCGGGCGCCGGCCCTCCCCCGCCGCCGTGCGTGGGCGGGTCGGCCCAGGCCCACGGCGGCGGCTGGCCGCCGCCACCGGCGGGGGCGTCGTAGGACCGCGGCCGGGGGCCGGCAGCCGGCGTGTCGGGGGTGGCGGTCCCGGTGGGGGTACGCCGAAGGCCCCGCAACGCCGCACGGAGGGTGTCGAGCAGCTCGCCGAGCTTGGACAGGATCGGCCGGAGCCGGCTGACGCTGCGGGCCAACGCGGTGAGCAGCCCGGCGACCTTCGCCGCCCACTTGGCGACCAGCGCGGAGACCTGCGCCGCGACCAGCGGGGTGGCCACGCCCAGGGTGAGGGCCTCCTCGGCGAGCCACTGCCAGAGCCGGACGGCGAGGACGGAGACGAAGTCGGCGATCAGGTCCCGGACCAGCTCCCGGACCAGGGCGACCAGCAGTCCCGCGCCCTCGACGACGGTGCCGATCAGGCCCGAGGCGTCGGCCAGGCCGGCGAGGTGACGCACGTGCTGGTCGCTGTAGCGGCGGTAGGCCTCGGAGGCGGGGCCCGTCCAGGTGGCGATCTCGGTGCGTACCGCCTCGGACAGGGCGGTGACCTGGCCGGCGACGTGCCGCGAGACGTTGTGCCACGTCTGGGCGTACGCGGTGATCTGGTCCGGGTCGCCGGCCAGCCAGTCCAGCGCGTCGGAGAGGGGCTTGACGTGCTCGATCAGCCAGGCGACGCCCCAGGAGACGACCGACCCGATCGGGTCGACGCAGGTCGCCAGCACCTCCAGGGACGTCCCCACGCCGCCGATGGTCGAGTCGATCCAGGAGCCGTTCTCGATGCCGTTGCGCAGGTCGACGAGGCTCTCGACGATGCCGATGCCGCTGTAGCCGGTGGTGGTGTCCTGCCGGGCCGCGACCAGCGGGTTCGCCGCCGCGGTGCTCACCGGTGCAGCCGCTGGAGGAGGGCGGAGACCGTCCCGTCGGTGTCGTGGTAGGCGATGACCGTCGTGTCGAGCGCACCGGCCGCGCTGTGCAACGCCTCCCGCGCCGCCGCGAGGGCGTCCACCGCCGGACCCTGGAGGAAGTCGAGCAGGAAGGGGATCGCCTGGCAGACCGGGATCTGCCCGTAGGCCTCGGCGCCCATCCGGACGTGCGCGCCCGCGTCGTGTGCCGTGCCGATCTCCCCGGCGATCCGGTCGACCGAGCGGGCGTGCCCGGTCAGCGCCGCCGCGGTGACCTCGAAGCCGCGCGCCTCAGCGCCCATTTCCGCTCCAGCCCGCGTACCCCGGGTCGCCCTCCTCGGGCACCTCCGGGAAGCGCGCCGCGTAGCTGCCGACGACGGCGCGCGCGGTCTCGGAGTCCGCGCCGACGGTGCCGGCGGCGGCGTCGGCGACCTGGGCGGCCAGCCGGCCCTGCGCCCGCCGCATCACGGCCAGCACCGTGGCGGCGATCTCGTCCGGCCGCCAGCGCAGCACCCGGTCGTCGAGCCGCAGGTCGGTCATGGCTCCGGACGCGGCGACGGTCACCCGGACCGCGCCCTGCGCGCCCTCGGCGGTCGCCGACATCGCCGCCACCTCGTCGGACAACGCCTGCGCCCGGCCGGCGCGCTCGGAGATGCCCGCCACCCAGGACGCCACGAACCGGTCGGTCGAGGCGGCGAAGTCGCCCATGGGAAACTGCGCCATCAGACCTCCCCCGTGTGACGGCCCGTCGGCCGCCTCCGGGAAGCACCGGGTGCGGCGCGGTCGACATACGGTACGCCATCGCCCTCCACGGTGGAGTCCCATGTGGGCGCTGCCGGTGCCCACGGGCGGGCCGGGGTTGGTGCCGCCCGCTAGGGTGGTACGTGGCACACCGGGGAGGGAACGTGGTCAGGCGCTGGGGACCTGCCGGGCTGACGCTCGGGCTCGCTCTGCTGGCGGCGGGGTGCGGCGGTGAACCGTCGCTGACCGGCACATGGATCATGGCGGAGAACCAGTCCCGCACCATGACGGTCCGCGACGACGGCTCCGTGTCGGCCAACGTCGACGTCCCCTGCACCGGCGCCACGAAGGACCAGGGCGACCGGGAGTACCGGCTCGAGCTGGACTGCGGCATCACCAAGATCTCGGCCGACGGCGTTTTGAGCGCCGACGGCAGGACCCTCACGGTCAAGGACCCGAGCACCGGCCAGGAAGCGGTCTGGAACCGCAAGTGACCCGTCGGGTGGCCCACGTCGACCGGTGACCGTGCGGCGCGTCCCGAAGGAATCGGAGCCCATGTCGACCGAATCCGCTCTCGTCGCCGCGTACCCCCGGCTGTTCGCCCCGCAGCGATGGGAGTGGGGCGGGCTCGACGCCCAGTTCAGCACCGGAGCGCCACCGGACGAGCTGGTCACCAACGTGCACCTGGTGGGGTTCAGCGGCGACCGAGTCATCCTGTGCCGCGACGACCGCGACGTGTGGTTCCTGCCCGGAGGCACGCGCGAGCCCGGTGAGAGCGTCGAGGACTGCGCCCGGCGGGAGCTGCTGGAGGAGGCGGGTGCGGTGCTCACCGGCCCGCTGACCGTCATCGGCGCGCACCACTGCGTCACCGACCGCCCGCTGCCGTACCGGCCGCACCAGCCGCATCCGGAGAAGGCCTGGCTGTGGTGTGCCGCCGACGCCGCGATCGTCCAGGCGCCGACGATGCCGGCGGACGCGGAGCAGATCGTCGAGGTCCGGGCGGTGCCGGTCGCCGAGGCCGCCGTGCTTCTGCTCACCGATCAGCCCTGGCTCCCCGACCTGCTCATGCTGGCCGTGCGGACACGCGGGCGGGGATGATCGCGCCTGCCTCGCCGGTCAGACCGACTCCAGCTCGCGATCCTCGCTCGGCGAGGGAGCCGCGGCCCGTCCGGCCCGGTTGTCGACCCTGGTCATGACGGCCCGGGCATACAGCGCGATGCCGGCCAGCATGCTGGCCACGGCGATCGGCACTCCGAGCAGGGGCTGCACGTACATCGCCAGGAACCAGGACCTGACGTCGATGTCGGACAGGATGAACACCAGCGGGACGATCCCCTGGGGGATGAGCAGGATCGAGCCGAGGGCCCAGCTCAGTCCCTCGACCGTCCCGCCCGTCCTGGCCACGGCGCCGTCGGCGGCCCGGACCACGGTGGGCCGACCGGTGCGCATGGTGTGCAGCAGGTCGGGTCCGTCCTCGGTGAGCTTCCGGATCGCCAGGCCGCCCAGCACCCAGGCGACGGCGACGCCGGTCAGCACGCCGACCGGCAGCCCGGCCCAGCTCACCCACGGCTGGTCCAGGCGCGTGCCGAGGTAGACCACGGCGAGCGCGGGCGCCGGCGGCACCAGCCCGATCCAGAACAGCACGTTGGACCGGCCGGTGGTGTCTGCGCGCTCCAGCGGGTTGGTCGGCCGCTTGTGCGCGTCGGGGCCGGGGACCAGGCCGTACACCGACGAGTGGACGATCAGGCCGGCGCCGCCGCCGAGCAGGGCGGGCACCGCCGCGGCGACCCAGGGCCACGTCCACGTGGAGCCGCTCCACCAGGTGAGGGTGATGCTCAGGACGATCGCCGGCGGCGTGAAGACGATCAGGTACGCCCACTGCCGGCCGCGCACGTCGGCGCGCTGGGAGCCGATCGTCAGGGTCTGCCAGAGCGCGGTGCCGTCCTGGCTGTAGAGGTTGCAGGCCGAGGTGATCGCGAAGAGCGCGAGCGCCGGGCCGGCCCAGGGCAGCAGGAGACGGGCGTCGAAGGTCAGCGGCAGCAGCGCGGTGCCCAGCGCCCAGACGATCGGCACCACCGCCGTGGTGGTCCGCAACGGATCGCGCCACCAGGTGCGCAGCTCCTTGCGGACGACCGCGCCGGTCGTGCCGCCGAGCGGGCCGCCGCTCACCGGGGGGCGGTCGGCGCTGCCCCGGATGGTGGCCCGGGCCCGGCGCGGGGTGCCCAGCTCGACCGACCAGACGAGCAGCAGCAGGACGCAGAGCCCGGCCAGCCCGGCCGGCGCGGCGATCGCGAGCGGCCAGTCCCCCCGGCCGGCGGCGTCCACCGCCACCACGCCCCAGCTCGACGGGATCGACCGCAGCGCGACAGTGGTCGGGTGGGAGAACCCGGTCTCGAGGATGTCGGAGTACATGACGGCCACGACGATCATCCAGCCGGACTGGGTGAGCACGAGCATCGCCGCGAACAGCACGCCGGTGACCGCGGCGCCCGCCCGGGACGCCGCGACGACGCCGAACAGCGCGTAGGCCACCCGGGACAGCAGCACCACGAAGACCAGTTGCAGCGCCGCGACCGGCGCCGCCAGCAGCGCCGGGGCGAGCCCCTGCCGGGCCCCGTACGTGATCAGCCCGACGAAGCCCAGCGCGGTGACCGCCGTGGTGATCCCGACGAAGGCCGCGCCGAGCAGCCCCAGCGCGAGCCGGCGGCGCGGCACCGGCAGCAGCGTGAAGTGGTCGGCGCGCAGCACCGCCGAGCCGCCGAACAGCGGGCCGGCCAGCCAGCCGAGCGTCCACATGCCGAACACGCCCGCGAGCAGGTCGCCGAGCACCACGGGGTTGGGCAGCTCGACCAGGGAGAGCCAGATGGTGGCGGCCGCGAGCAGCAGGCCGAGAACCGCGCCGACCAGCATCCACGCGGCCCGGCCACCGGTCATCGAGTTCTTGACGACCGTCAGCTTCATCCGGATCAGGATGCCAGCCACGACAGCCCTCTCCGGCCATGCTCGTCGCCGCCGACCAGCCGGACGAACGTCTGCTCCAGCGTGCCCCCGCCGCGGACCTCGGCGAGCGGACCGGCCGCCACGACCCGCCCCCCGGCCATCACGGCCACGGTGTCGCACAGCTGCTCGACCAGCGGCATCACGTGGCTGGACAGCACCACCGAGCCGCCACTCGCCACGAACCCGGTCAGGATCGCCTTGAGGGCCGCCGCGGACACCGGGTCGACCGCCTCGAACGGCTCGTCCAGCACGAGCAGCCGGGGCCCGTGCAACAGCGCGGTCGCCAGCCCGATCTTCTTGCGCATGCCGGTCGAGTAGTCGACCACCAGGGTGCGCTCGGCCGCGCCGAGCTCCATCACGTCGAGCAGCTCCTGCACCCGGCCGGCCAGCACGCCGGCCTCGATGCCGCGCAACTGCCCGATGTACGTCAGCAGTTCGCGTCCGGTCAGCCGCTCCGGCATGGACAGCCCGTCGGGCAGCACGCCGATCAGCGCCTTGGCCTCGACCGGGTCGGACCACACGTCCACGCCGAACACCTGCGAGGCGCCCTCGTCCGGGCGTAGCAGCCCGACCGCCATGGACAACGAGGTCGTCTTGCCCGCGCCGTTGGGGCCGACCAGCCCGAAGAAGGAACCCTGCGGCACCACGAGATCGACGTGGTCGACGGCTGTGTTCGCGCCGAACGTCTTGTGCAGGCCGGACAGTCGCAGTGCCGCGGGCGGGCCGCCCGCGTCGGGATCGTCCGCTGCGGCGGGCCGGGTGGTCGCTGGCTCCATGGTTCCCCTCGACGTCGCTGGGTGGCGCCGGGCCTGGTCTGCCCCGACCTGCGCTGCCTGCGCATGCGCCGACGAAGAGGGTTGGTCCACCGCGCTCACCCGGCGGAGAGGGCGTGCGGGCTGAGTCTAGCGACCGGGGACGCCGGGAGTGGCCCGCCGACGCCTCAGGACGGCCCGGATCCGACGCCCCGCACCGCCTCGACGACGGACTGGGCGACCTCGTCGGGCCGGGACACCGCCATCGCGTGGGAGGCGCCGGCGACCTCCCGGACCCCACGGGCGCCGGCCCGCTCGGCCATGAAGCGGTGCGCGGCGACCGGGATGTTCCGGTCGGCGTCACCGAAGACGAACCACGTGGGCAGCGACCGCCACGGTGGGGTGGTCGCCGCGAGGCCGTCGCCGAGCGCCTGCTCGGTCACCGGCCGCTGCGTCCGCGCCATCAGGATCGCGAGGTCGTCGGACACGTCGGCGGCGAACTGCGCGTGGAAGGCGTCCTGCCGGATCGCCGTCTCCTTGCCGCCGGTCGCGACCGGGTAGGAGACCAGCGTGTCGGCCAGCGTGCTGCCGGGGAACTGCCCGGACAGGGTCAGCGCCGACTCGCCGGTGTCCGGGCAGAACGCGTTGACGTAGACCAGGGCACGCACCGCCGGCTCCCCCGCCGCCGCCTCCGTGATCACCATGCCGCCGTACGAGTGGCCGACGAGGATCACCGGGCCGCCGATCCCGCGCACCACGTCCCGCACGTACGCGGCGTCGCCGGCCACGCCGCGCAGCGGGTTGGCGGCGGCCACGACGGCCCGGTCGGGACCGAGCCGTTCGATCACGCCGTTCCAGCTGGCCGACTCGGCGAACGCGCCGTGCACGAGGACGAGGGTCGGTTCCTGATCTGGCACGACATCCGCTCCTTGGCTTCGGCGGAGCCGTGTGCGTCCGCTCGCCCTGTACCGGGCCGGTTGCTTACCCACCGTGCGGCGGTGAAACGTCCGTCTTCGGCCGGCGGTGCGGACCGACCACCCGGCGCCGGCCTGCGAGGCCTTCGTCGGGCGGGATGCCTATGCTCGTCGGGTGGAGCACAGCGAGCAGGCCGTGCTGGCCGGGATGCTGCAGTCGGCCGAGGACTTCGCCCCGGTCGAGGCCGTCGAGGCCGTCACCGGCGTGCTCGCCACCGCGCTGGACGCGCTCGCCGTCTCCCTGCTGATCGCCGACCTCAGCGGACGGGCGCTGGTCCGGCTGACCCACCACGCGGCGGCCGACGGGCCGGACCGGCGTCACGGTGAGGAGGCCGCCGAGATCCTGCCGTTCGACGGCGGGCCCTACGAGCAGGCCCTGCGCCATCAGACCAGCCAGGTGCTCCCGGCTGACGGACGGTGGACGGTGCTCGCTCCGGTCACCGAACGCGGTGAGGCGATGGGGCTCCTGGAGATCGACCTGCCCGCCGAGCCGGATGCCGACGTGGTCGCCCAGATCGCCCGGGCCGCGCACGCGCTGGCGTTCGTGGTGATCGCCAACCGTCGACACACGGACCTGTTCGAGTGGGGACAGCGCAGCACCCCGTTCACGCTCTCCGCCGAGATCCAACGCCGCCTGCTGCCCGCCGCCTTCACCTGCGAATCCGGCGCGTTCACCCTCTCCGGCTGGCTGGAGCCCGCCGCGAGCGTCGGCGGGGACACCTTCGACTACAGCCTGGCCCGGGACCTGCTGCACTTCAGCGTCACCGACGCCATGGGCCACGGCGTGGCCAGCGCGCTGACCGCCACCCTCGGCGTCGGCAGCCTGCGCAACACCCGTCGCCGGGGTCACAGCCTGGTCGTGCAGGCCGAGGAGGCGAACCGGGCCGTCGCCGAGCACGCCAACGTACGCGGGGCCTACGTGACCGCCGTGCTCGGCCGGGTCGACCTGGGCACCGGACGCTGCGAGCTGCTCAACGCCGGGCACATCCCGCCGCTACTGGTCCGGGACGGCCGGGTGACCGAGGTGGGTCTCCCGGCCAACTTCCCGCTGGGCATGTTCCCCGAGGAGCCCTGCCGCGCCGGCGAGGTCACCCTCCGACCCGGCGACCGGCTGGTCGTCGTCACCGACGGCATGCGCGAACGCAACGCGGCCGACCTCGACCTGTCCGCCGCCCTGCTCGGCATCACCGGCCTGCACCCCCGCGAGGCGGTGCGCGCCCTGTCCGACGCGTTGCTGGCCGCGACCGGACCGACGCTGGCCGACGACGCCACCCTGCTCGTCATCGACTGGTACGGCACGCACGGGCGGCGACGCAGCACCGGCGGCGCGGACACCGCACGCGCGAGCACCGGACAGCGGTGAGGGCGTCACGAGACCGCCGGCGACGCCTCCTCGGCGTCCCGCACGGTGTCGAAGACGCCGATGACCCGGTCGACCGAGGTGACCGACAGCACCCGCCGGACCGACCCGCCGACGCCGGCCAGCGCGAGCCAGCCGTCCCGCGCTCGCAGGTCCTTGTGCGCGACCACGAGCGCGCCCAGGCCGCTGGAGTCCATGAAACCCACGCCGGCCATGTCGATCACCACCACCCGGGCCCCGCCCCGTACGACCTCGTCCAACCGGTCGCGCAACCGGGACGTGGTGCTCATGTCCAGGTCACCGGCGACCTCGATAACGGTGCCGACACTTCCCTGCCGGGTCGACAGCACCAGGTCCATCCGACCTCCCTCCCGCGACATGCCGCGTGGTTCCGCCACTGCGCGTACCGGTCCACGGTGCCAGAGTCCGAGCCCTCCCGCTCAGTGACGGGCCGGCCGCGGATCCAACCCGATCGGGCCGCGGCCGTGCGCGACGGCGTGAGCGCGTCGGTGGCGGGCCGGTCCGGCTGAACATGCGCCGAAGCGGGGCACCGCTGCGGTGCGCCGGGTGGGAGGATCTGCCCATGCGACGGAGATCTCTGCTCATCGGCGCGGCGGCGGGCGTCGCCGCGCCCGTCGTGGCCTCCGGCGCGGCGACGGCGGCACCCGGCGTCGGCACCGACCCGCCGCGCCCCCGACCGCGCACCTGGACGCCGGCCAACAAGGCCGACGGCCTCACCACCCTGCCCGCGGCCACCCGTCAGGTCGTGATCGTGACGGCGGCGAGCTGGAGCACGAGCTACGCCACGCTGGAGACGTTCACGAAGACCGACGGTCGCTGGGTCCCGGTCTCCACGGCGCTGTCCGCGCGGATCGGTTCCCAGTTCTTCAGCGACCACCACGTCGAGGGGGTGCCGACCACGCCGACGGGCGTCTACTCGTTCGGTCCGACGATCTACGGCATCGCCGCGAACCCGGGTGTCAAGCACCCCTACCAGCGGATCGTCACCGACGACTGGTGGAACGAGAACCCGAACTCGGCCGGCTACAACACCTTCCAGCACACGGCCACCAGCCCCGGCGGCCTGAGCGAGGCGCTGTGGAAGGAGAAACCGGCCTACACGCACTTCGCGGTGATCACCTACAACATGCCGCCGAACGTGCCGAAGCCGGTGCCGAACGCGGGCAGCGGCATCTTCCTGCACGAGTTCAGCCGGACGCCGTCCGGTCCCACGGCCGGCTGCGTCAGCCTGTCCCACGCCGACCTGGTCGGCGTGCTCCGCTGGCTCGACCCGGCGGCCCAGCCGCGCATCGTGCTGTCCCCGTTGGACAGCCTCGGCCGCTACTGACGCGCCGGGCGGGCGCGCCCGGGCCCGGCGCGAAGTGTCGATCTCCACGCCGGGCCGGGGGCCGGGTCAGCTGGCCGTGCAGCTGGCCGTCGCACCGGGGCCGGTGCCGGTGCCCTGGAAGCCGAAGTTGGTCGTCTGCCCGGCCCCGACGCGCCCGTTGTAGCTCACGTTGGTGAACCGGACGGTCCCGCTGGTGCCGCTGGCCTGCGCGTTCCAGGCGCCGGTGATCGCGGCGCCCCCGGGCAGCGTGATGGTCACGGTCCAGCCGTTGATGGCCGCGGAGCCGGCGGTGACGTTCACGCTCGTGGTGAAGCCACCGGCCCACTGGTTGAGCGACACCGACGCCGAGCAGCCGTTGCCCGTCGGCGGCGGCGTGGTGGGCGGGGTGGTCGTCGGCGGAGTCGTGGTCGGCGGAGTCGTGGTCGGCGGGGTGGTCGTCGGCGGCGCGGTGGTGGGCGGGTTGGGCGCGCCGTTGGCCAGGCTGTACGCCAGGTCCGGCTGGAACGAACCGGCCGCGTAGCGGCAGCCGTCCGCCTCACCCGGCGGCTTCACCCAGAGGTACGCGTCGATGTTGGCGTCGCCGGTGTTCGTCGTCGGGTACTGCCCGATCCGCCGGTCGGTGTTGTCGTCGGCGCACCAGTCCCCGCTGGCGCCGCCGTTGCGGCTGGTGTCGATGACCTGGCGCTTGCCGGAGATGCCCATGCCGTTGAGGGCGGAGATGACCGCCCGGCCGAAGTTCGCCTCGCTGGAGGTGGGGTTGAAGTTCGACACGTTGGTGAAGAAGCCGTCGGCGTACTGCACGCCGGCGGCGCGGAGCCGGTTGGCCGTGTCGTTCGCGCTGTTCCAGGTGGAGTGGCCGCCGTCGAGGTAGACCTTGGCGTTGGGGTTGGCCGACTTGATGGTCTGGGTGGCCGTGGTGAGCGCCTGGTTGCGCGCGTTCAGCTCGGCGCCGCTCAGGCAGGTCTGGAGGGCGAGCGAGTCGGTCTCCAGGATGATCATGACGGTCTGGTTGCCGAGTCCTCGGGCGAAGTTGGACACCCAGGTCTGGTACTGGTTGAGGTCCGGGGCCCCGCCGGCGCTGGCCCCGCCGCAGTCCCGGTTGGTGATCTCGTAGACCGAGAGCACCGGGATCTGCTGCGCCGCGTTGGCGGCGCCGACGAACCCGGACACCTCGGACTGCACCGTCGACGGGTTGAAGTTGGCGAACCAGCGGGCCTGCGGCTGGCTCGCGATCTTGTCGCGGATGACGGCCGCACGCGAGTCGCCGGGGTTGGCCGCGACCCAGCGGACGACGGCCGAACTCGGGTCGCGGTAGAGCGTGCCGGAGACCGTGCCGGCGGACGCGCCGCCGACGGCGAAGGCGACGCCGGCCGCGGCGGTGACCGCGACGGCCGCCACGCTGACGGCCGCCGACCGGCGGCGCCGGGGGGAGAGGATAGCCACGACGTGTTTCCTCCTGATCACATAGATGTGTCTGTCTTCATGGGAGCGTTCCCAAGACGGTAGCGGAGGCGTGGGCCGCTGCCAATATGCAAAGTTGTCACTGCGTCAGCGACCGGGCCGCCGACGGCGGGCGCGTCAGAGCTGGACGACGTGACCCACCCGGGGCGGCGTACGGCCCGCGAGGACGTCGAGCCACGCGTGCCGCAGCGCCTCGGGGCCGTGGCCGACCCGCACGTCGAGCCACCCGCTCACCACCCGCGAGAACCGCTGCCAGGCGTCGGCGAACCGGTGGTCGAGGCCGTCACGGCCCCAGTCCCGGCCGCGCTTGCGCATCTGCACCGGCGCGAAGAAGACCTCCTCGGCGGCGTCGGCGTTCGGCGTCTGCCGGGTCAGACCGACCGCGATGTCCCGGACGAGCCGGTCGCCGAGGTGGGCGCGCAGGGCGGCCCGGTGCGCGGGTGCGCCGGACAGGTCGAGGTAGACGGTCGGAACGGCGTCGAGCGCCGCGACGTCGCCGTAGGGCAGGACCTCGTCGTAGCAGCCCAGCGACCGGGTGAACCCGAGGTTGTCCGGCGAGGTGAGCCCGACCAGGCGTGGACCGCGGCCGTGCAGCTCGAACGCGGCGGCGTACGCGGTCTTGCTCGACGCCGACGACAGCACCAGCGACCGTGCTCCGTACCAGTCGTTGTCGACGACCTGGTCGGCGAGCATGAACGAGGTGAAGAACAGCGGCCGGAACAGGATCAGCAGGTCCTCCTGCTCGGGCCGGTAGGCGGGGTCGCCGATGGTCGACCGGTAGGCGTTGTACGGCGAGGGCAGGTCGGCCCGGTGCGGGCTGGCGTCGCGGAAGCCCGAAGCGTCCACCCGCTCCGGGCGTACCACCAGGTGGCCGGCGGGCGGAAGGTAGCCGTAGACGCGCTGACCCGGCTCGACGCCGGCCACGGCGGACGCGGCCACCTCGGCGAAGCCCCACAGTGGCGAGAGCCCCCACCGCCGGTCGAGCCCGCGCCGCTCGGGCGGGAAGAACTCCCAGTACCGCATCGATTCGCCGAGCACCGCGTAGGTCACGTTGTTGGCGGTGAGCCCGACGCGATCCACACGCAGCAACGCCTCCCCGTCGACGAGGGCCGGCACCGGACCGTCGGCGAGCGTGGTACGGGCGCGGTCGTCACGGGCCACGGCGAACGTCCACGACTCAGCCATGGTCCGACCGTAGGCAGCCGCGAGACCGGAGACAAGTGCACTGCGAGTGCAAAATTCGGCGGGTCCAGACCCGAGCACGCCTGCACTACCCTCGCCGCCGTGGACACCACGGAGATCGATGCCCCCGTCGTCGGCGTCACCGTCTATCCGGACCGCGCCCGGGTCACCCGTCGCGGCAGCGTCCGGCTGACCGCCGGTGAACACCGGGTACGCGTCGCGCCCCTCCCCCTCGGCCTGCGCCGCGACTCGATCCGGGTCGGCGGGCGGGGCGCGGCCACCGTGCTCGGCGTCGAGGTCAGCGCCTGGCGGCAGCCCCGCAGCACCGACACCCAGGTGGTCGGCCTGGAGCGGCGGCGGCGCGAGCTGGCCGACGAACTGGTCGAGATCGAGGACGCGGACGGCATCGAGGACCAGCGCGGGGAGTTCCTCACCCGGCTGGCCGAGCGCGCCGGCGGCACGTACGCCCGCGCGCTGGCCGCCGGCGACCTGACGCCGGCCGACGTCGCGGCCTTCACCGACTCGGTGGCCGGTCAGCTCGCCGAGTCACGCGGCCGGCGGCGCGGCCTGGCCCGGCGGCGCGACGAGCTGGCGGAGGAGATGGCGGCGGTCGAGCGCGACCTCGACGCCGCGCACGGCAAGCGCGCCCCGGACCGGTTGGCCGCCGACGTGACCGTCGCGGTGGAGGCCGACGAGGCGGAGGTGGAGCTGGAGCTGACCTACCTGGTGGACGACGCCCGCTGGCAGTCCTCCTACGACCTGCGGCTCGTCGACGACACAGTGACCGTCACCTGGTTCGGGCTGGTCAGCCAGAGCACCGGGGAGGACTGGCCGGAGTGCGAGCTGGCGCTCTCGACCGCGCGGCCGGCGGCGACCGCCGCCGTACCCGAGCTGTCGCCCTGGTATCTCGACCGGTTCCGGCCCGCGACACCCCGGGCCGCGGCGGCGCCCATGCCGGTCGGGATGCCGCCGCCGCCGGGAGCGGCGCCGGCCGGTGGCGGCGGGCCGGCCCGGTCCGCGGCGCCCCGCCCGCGGATGCGGGAGAGCGTCGCCGAGGTCGAGCACGGCGTCGCCGCGGCCACCTACCGCCCGGCCCGGGCGGTGGCGGTGCCGGCGGACGGCAGCGAACACCGGGCCACCGTCGCCGTGCTGGAGCTGCCGGCCCGGCTGGACCACGTGACCGTTCCGGTGCGCGCCGCCGAGGCGCACCTGCGGGCGACGGTACGCAACACGTCGGACCACACGCTGCTCCCCGGCGCGGCGGCGGTGTTCCACGGGGCGGACTTCGTGGCGGCCACCCGACTTCCGACCTGGGCGCCGGGCGAGGAGACGGAGCTGGCGCTGGGGGTGGACGACCGGCTGCGGGTGGAGCGGAAGCTGCACCGGCGGTCGGAGACCAGGGCCGCGCTGGGCTCGACGCGGCGGCGGGAGGTGGACTACCGGATCACCGTCGCCAACCACACGCCCCGGCCGGCGACGGTGGAGGTACGGGACCAGGTGCCGGTGTCCCGCGACGAGGCGGTGGTGGTCCGGGAGACGACGCTGACGCCGTCGCCGGCCGAGCGGACCGAGTTGGGGGAACTGACCTGGCGGTTGTCGCTCGCGCCGGGTGAGAGCGGCGAGATCGCCCTGGGCTTCCGGGTGGAGCTGGCCAAGGGGGTCGAGCTGACCGGCTGGCGGGAGTAGGCGTTAGGAAGGGGCCCTTCTTATGCAGAATGCGTTAAGAAGGGCCCCTTCCTTGAACCTCAGACGCGGCGGCGGCCGTAGGCCCCCGCGGCGATGGCGACACCGATCGCGGCGAAGACGACCTGGAGCACCAGCTCGATCCAGTCGATGCCGGCCGTGTCGTCGACGCCGAAGGCGCCGGCGACCAGGGTGCCCAGGATCGCGGCGACCACACCGATGAGCAGCGTGAGCCAGATCGGGATGTTCTGCTTGCCCGGCACCACCAGGCGGCCGAGCGCGCCGATGACGAGGCCGATGACGATCGCGGTGAAGAAACCCGTGACTTCCACGAGAGCCGTCCTTTTCCCTCGGATGTGTTGGCACCCGGGTGGTTGCCCCGATCAACCACCGCGTGAAACGCGAGAGCCGTTTCTTCACGGAACTGTCATGGGCGGCGGATCGGCGCGGGCCTCAGCCCCAGAGCATCTGCGCGACGACCAGCGCGCCGACCACGTCCGGGCCGCGTACCACCTGCCGCACCAGATCGATTGGGATCATCCCGAAGGGGGTGTCGGCCGCGGCGCCGCCGTACGTCATGGGTGGCCGGGTGCCCGCCCGGTAGGCCGCCGCCACGGTGCCGAGCACGAGCACCCCGTCGATGACGCCGACGCCGGACCGCACCGCCGGCAGCGTCGCCGCGTACCAGACCACCACGGCGACGGCCGGCACCACGAGATGGGCCAGGGTCACCAGGGTGTCGCCGCCGCCCAGCGCACGCCGCAGCCCGGCGGACCGGTTGACGGCACGCAGCCCGCCGGTCAGCCGGCCGGCCGCCAGGAACCCGAGGACCACCTGAGCCGGGCCGGCCGACGCCGGCAGCGCCACCGCGACCGCGTACGTCGTCAGCAGCAGCGCCGCCCACACCACGAGCGCGCTGGGATGGCGTACCGGACGCCACAGCTCGGCCTGCACGAGCACGCCGAACCGGCCGAGGGGACGGAACCGGCGGCTCGCCACCCGGCCGATCGACCGCCAGCGGCGGCTCTCCACCAGGTCGGTGAGGATCGAGGGGTCGAGCATCACCGTGGCGCCCGCCGCCGCGCCCGCCGCCTGCGCACCCGTGGCGAGCGAGGCGCGGTCCACGAACGGCAGCGCCCGGTACGCCAGGACCACCGCCGTCACGGTCGGCGGCCACGCCACCAGCGCGACCACCCCGATGACGGAGCCGGCCGGCGGCGGTACGGACCGACCGGTCAGGTGGCCCGCGACCACCGTCGCCGCCACCGCCGCGCCGACGCCGAACAGCGCCCGGTCGAGGACCCGGACCCACCCCGAGGTACGCGGGCTGGCCTGGGCGACGACGGCCAGGGCCACGGCCGCGGTCGCGCAGGCGGCGCCGGCCGTCGCCGAACCGGCGAGCCGGTGCGCCCCGCCGCCACCGGTCGCCGCCGCCGAGGCCAGCCCGAGCAGGCCGCCACCGGCGAACGCCGCGACCAGAAGCCCGACGAATCGGGGCAGCAGCCACGCCCGGCGGTCGACCGGCGAGCTGACCACCCAGGACTGCGCGGCCGGCGCCACCACCAGCGGACCCACCGCCCGCAGGCCCCGCCAGGCCAGCCCGACGACGGTCAGCGCGGCGGCGACGCCGATCCAGTACCGGTCCCCCGGGTCACCCTGGCGTCCCGACGGCGAGCCGAGGTAGTCGCGGACCCCGTCGAACAGCGCCCAGCCGTACATGCCGCAGAAGAGCACGAGGACGTACGCGTCGGTGAACAGGTCACCGAGCGAGGCCTCCCGGTGGCGCCGCCGGGTGCGCCGCAACCACCTCCGGAGCCGGCGGGCGTCGGGCCGGGCGTCCGGGCGGATCCGCAGCTCGGTGGTCACGCACCGACGCCGATCTCGAGCCGGTCGTCCGCGACCGTCGCCGCCAGCTCGGCGTCGTGCGTCGCCATCAGCACGGCCATGCCCTCGGCCTTCTCGCGCAACAGCCGGTCGGCCAGCCACTCGCGGCCCCGGGCGTCGAGGCGCTGCTCCGGTTCGTCCAGCACGAGCAGGCGGCGGGGGCGCACGAAGCACGAGGCCAACGCCAGCCGGCGGCGCTGCCCGCTGGACAGCGTCGACGGGAGTTGGTCCCGGGCCCGGTCCAGCCCCAGCTCGGTGATCACCTCGGCCACCGCCCGACCGGAGCCGCCGTGGGCGTACGCGACGAGTTCCAGGTGCTCCGACACGGACAGGTCCGGAAAGAAGTCGATGTCGTCGAGCGCGGCGGCGAGCAGCGCGCGCATCTCGGGATCGGTCTCGTAGCGGCGGCGTCCGTTCACCAGCACCTCACCCGCGTCGGGGCGGTCCACGCCGACCACGCAGCGCAGCAGCGTGGTCTTCCCGCTGCCGTTCGGCCCGACCACCACGGCGAGCCGCCCGGCGGCGAGGTCGAAGGACACGTCCTCCAGCACGACCAACTGTCCGAACCGCCGGGTCAGGCCGCGCACGCTGAGAAGGTCCACAACTCGCCACTGTGGCACAGCGGCGCAGCCCTCAGCGCTCGGTGAGGTGCCGGCGACGGGTCGCGCCGGGGGTGTCCTCGCGGTCGATCCGCAGTTCCCGCTCCAACTCGGCGATGACCGTACGCAGGTCGTCCAGGCGCTGGCTGATCGCGATCCGGTCCACCTCGTCCGGCACCCCGTCGCCGTCGGAGTCGTAGTCCGGCGACAGCCCCTCGGTCATCTCCAGCCGACGCGCCTCCTCCATCGAGTTGACGATCACGGCGATGAGGATGTTCAGCAGCAGGTTGACCGCGATCATGACGAAGCTGACGTAGTAGAGCAGCGTCCACGACGACACCTCGAGACCCTGTTCCAGCAGGTCGGGCAGCGTCTCCAGGGACAGCAACACGAAGAGCGTGACCAGCGAGCGGCCGATGTCGCCGTACTGCTCGGGATAGCGGTCGCCGAAGATCAGCCAGCCGGCCATGCCGTAGACGTAGAGGGTGACGCCGGCGAGCGCGAGGAACGCCGCCACGCCGGGCAGGCTGCGCCACAGCGCGGTGACGATGGTGCGCAGGCCGGGTGAGAAGCGGACCAGGCGCAGCACCCGGGCCACCCGGACGAACCGCAGCACGGCCGGGTCGCCGTGCAGCCACGGTATGAAGATCGCGACGGTGACCAGCAGGTCGAACACGTTCCAGCCGTGCCGGAGGAAGTCCTGCGGCCGGCGGCCGTACGCGAGCACCCGGATGGTGATCTCCACGACGAAGACCAGCCGGAACATCCACTCGGTCCAGCGCAGCACCGACGCGGTGGTGCCCGCGTGCGGGTACGTCTCGATGCCCAGCACCACACCGTTGGCCATGATCAGCACGACGATCGCGACCTCGAACGGCCGGGACGCGACGATCCGGGCGCACCGGGCCGCCGGCCCCCGTTCCGCGCCGCCCGGGCGGCGTACACCCCGCTGGGTCGGCACGTCGGTTCGCCGGTCGACCATCACGACACCCTATTGGGTTAGCGTCGGCGGGTGATCCGGGCCGAGACGTACGCGCAGTGGATCACCCCTGCCCTCCCGCTGTACGGCGACGACCACGAACGGGCCGACTTCGCTCCCTGAGACGCGTGCCCCGATGCCACGCCTCTCTCACCCGACTTCTTCTCCGGGAGCGATGCCCCATGTCCGTCGACACCTCGATCCGGGCGGTGCTGCGCGCGCCGCAGGTCGCCCGGGTGCTCCTCGGCAGCCAGATCGGCCGGCTGCCCACCGCCAGCGGCCCGCTCGCGCTGCTGCTCTTCGCCCGCCAGTCGCTCAGCCTGGCCGCCGCCGGCCTGCTCGTCGCCGCGTACACGGCCGGGATGGCGGCCGGCACCCCGCTGCTCGCCCGGGCGGTGGACCGCTGGCGGCAGCCGCCCGTGCTGTGGACCGCCGCCGCCGTCTCCGGCCTCGGCTTCGGCGCGGTGGCGCTCACCGGCGGGCACCTGGCCGGCGCGATCACCGGCGCGGCGGTCGCCGGGTTCGGCACGCCGCCGCTGGAGGCGTGCCTGCGGACGCTCTGGCCGGCCCTGCTGCCGCCGGCGACGGTGCCCACCGCGTACACCCTGGACATCGCACTCCAGGAGGTGATCTTCGTGGTGGGGCCGCTGGTCACCCTGCTCGCGGTGACGGTCGGCGGGCCGACCGCCGGTCTGCTCGCCGCCGCCGTGGCGCAGCTCGCCGGCACCGCCCTGTACGCGCTCAGCCCGGCCGCCCGGGCCTGGCGCGGGGTGGCCGCGGTCCGGCACTGGGCCGGGCCGCTGCGCGTACCGGGGTTCGGGGTGATGCTGCTCGGCGTGGTCGGGGTCGGCGCGGCGGTCGGCAGCATCGCGGTGGCCGTGACCGGTTACGCCGAGGCGGCCGGCGACCGGCGGCTCAGCGGCTGGCTGCTCGCGGCGCAGGCGGGCGGCGCGCTCGTCGGTGGCCTGCTCTGGACCCGGGTCCGTCCGGGCGGACCGGGCCGCCTGCCGTTGCTGGCCGCCGCGCTCACCGCCGGGTTCCTGCCACTGCTGCTGGCGCCCGCGCCGGCCCCGATGGCCGCGCTGCTCGCGGTGAGCGGGCTGGCGCTGCCGCCGGTGCTGACCGCCGTCTTCCTCACCGCCGAGCGGCTGGCCCGACCGGGCACGGTGGCCGAGGCGTTCGCGTGGGTGAGCACGGCGTTCGTGGTGGGCAGCGCCGCCGGCTCGGCGCTCGCCGGCGCGTCCGCGGGCGTCCGCTACGGGCTGGTGGTCGCGCCTGCCGCCGCGCTGCTCGGCACGGTGGTGCTGGCTGCGGTCGCGCGGCGGGACCGGGCGCACCGGTCGCGTGTAGCGGCGGCGTGAAAACGGGCGGGTCGGTCGTAACGGGGGCGTGAAGACCGTTGCCCCCCAGCGGCCCGGTCGGATGTGCTGTGTGCCGTCGGGTACGGATCCCGACCAGGGTGGAAGGACGACGGTGAGCAGGACGGGTCGGCGCATCCCAGCGGGCGTGTACGAGCCCCGCTGTGGCGGATGGTCGGCCGGTGCGGTCCAGCCAGGGCATGGCCGCCCTCCGCATCCGGGTTGCGCGACCCTAGCCCCGTCCCTCACACCATGTCGCCGCGGCGGGCCGAGTCGGTTCGACCGGCCCGCCGCGTGCCCGTTCCCAGCGAAGAGAGCACAGCCGTGCACGACGACAGCGGCGCCGTCACCGTCACCGACTCCGGCAGGTATGTCGAGGTCAGCATGCGGCACGACGGTCGCCTGACGGCCCTTCGGATCAATCCCCACGCCAGGTACGACCTGACCGCCGCCGACCTGGCCGACGCGTGCCTGGAGGCGATCGAGCGGGCGGATTCACTGCGGGCATTGTCGCACCGGGTCTCGGCCGGAGACCGGCCGTGAACCGGATGCCGTTCAGCCCGCCGTACCCGGCGACGGGCCGGAGGGCGGAAGACGCCGCTCCGGAGGACCGGCGGACCCGGGTGGTGTCGGGTGGGGGCCGGCGGTGGCGCGGGAGCGCGGTCGGCGGGTGGCCGGCGGCGGCGACCGGAACAGGTTCGCTTGTGCTCCTGGTCGGGGCGGCGGGATGTTCCCGGCTGGCCGCCCGGGCGGACCTGCCGGCCGGACTGGCGTGGACCACGGCGGCAGCCGTGCTGACGGTCGCCGCCCTGGCAGCCGCGCTCTCCACGCTGGCGATGTGCCGGCTCACCGTCGAGATCACCGCCTATCAGGTGGCGGTCCGGCACCCGTTCCTTCCGGGCCCGAACGCGGCGGTGCCGTTACGCCTGGTCCGGGCGATGTGGGCGGTCGACCTGCCGGCCCGGCCGTGGACGGTCTGGTGGTTTCCGTGGCCGGGCGCCTGGCGGCGGACCGCGTTGATCCGCAGCGGCTCCGCCGTGCGGTTGGAGTTGGCCTCGGGGCGGAGCTTCCTGGCCAGCGTGGACGACCCGGAGGGCGCCGTGGCGGCGTTCGGCCGGCTGCGCTGACGGACGTCTAGACGACGTGAAGAAAAGTCCTCCGGCTGTGAAATCGTCGTCGACGACGGCGAGCCGGGCCCGACCGCGCGGGAGCATCGGAGCATGACATCAGGGCTGGCGGACCAGATCCGCGCCGCTACGCCGGACGGGCCGCGGGAGGTACGGATGCACGAGGCGTTGGTCTGCGTACGGCTGCGGGTCTCCACGCCCGGCAGCCGACTGCTGGACTTCCTGCGGGCCGAGCCGTGCGCGGTCCAGGCGTGGTGGATCGCGGCGGACCTGGACGCGATGGTGCGGTTCGCGGCACCGAGCCGGCTGCTGCTGCAGCGGGCGGTGGCCGACCTGGGTCGCCGGGCCGGCGCCGAGGTGGTGGAGGTGCACAGTGTGCTGCGTCCACTGGACCTGTCGGCCTCCCTCACAGCCAGCCGCGACGCTTGAACAGCAGATAGAGCGCGCCGCAGACGGCGAGCATCAGCACGACGGCGAAGAGATAGCCGTAGCGCCAGCCCAGCTCCGGCATGTGGGTGAAGTTCATCCCGTAGACGGTGCCGATCAGGGTGGGCGCGAACAGGATCGCCGCCCAGGCGGAGACCCGTTTGATCTCCTCGTTCTGCTCGAAGCTGGCCGCGGTCAGGCTGCGCATCTCCTCGTTCTGCGCCTGCGAGACCAGGGTGGCGTTGACGGTGAGGATGTTCTGCAGCAGGTGCCGGAAGCCGTCGATCCGCTCCACCACCTGGGTGAGGTGGTCGGCCACGTCGCGCAGTCGCCGGCGCAGTTCCTCGTCGGTGCCGTAGCGGTCGAAGCCGTGGGTGAGCGCGTCGACGACCTTCAGCAGCGGCCGGGTCGCCCGCTGGAACTGGATCACCTCGCGGCTCAGCTCGTAGATGCGGCGGCTGGCGTTCGGGTCGCCGCCGAACACCTCGGTCTCGATCTCGTCGATGTCGTTCTCCAGCCCGGCCACCACCGGCGCGTAGCCGTCGACCACCCGGTCGAGCACGGCGTAGAGGACCGCCTCGGGGCCGAGCGCCAGCACGCCCGGCTCCGCCTCCAACCGCCGGCGGACGGCCACGAGGTCGGGCGTGCCGCCGTGCCGGACGGTGATCACGAAGCCGGGCCCGAGGAAGAGGTGCAGCTCGGCGAACTCGACCGCCTCCCGGGCGTCCAGGTAGCGGGCGGCGCGCAGCACCACGAACAGGGTGTCGCCGTAGCGTTCCAGCTTCGGCCGCTGGTGGGCGTTGATGGCGTCCTCGACGGCCAGCTCGGGGAGCTGGAACTCGGCGGCCAGCGAGGCGACCTGCTCCCGGCTCGGCCGGCGCAGCCCGATCCAGGCCATCGCCGCGTCGAGCTGCTGGAGGCAGCGGAACGTGTCGGCGAGGCTGACCGGCGACGCCCGCCGGACCCCGTCGACGTAGACCCCGCTGTCGACCAGCCCGGCGGGCCGCTCCGGCTCGGCCGCGCCGGCGTCGATGGCGTGCTCGTCCAGCTGCCGGCCGAACCCCTCCGAGGACCGGTTGTCCGCCATGCCCCTCCCCCGCTGCTCGGCCGGCTCGCCGAGTCCCCCGCCGGGGCCGGCGCAAACGTCAGGGCCGGTAGCGGTAGCCCATCCCCGGCTCGGTGATCAGGTGTCGGGGCCGGGCCGGGTCGTCCTCCAGCTTGCGGCGCAACTGGGCCATGTACTGCCGGAGGTAGTTGGTCTCCTGCTGGTATTCCGGACCCCACACGTCGTGCAGCAGTTGCCGCTGGCTGACCAGCTTGCCGGGGTTGCGCAGCAGCTTCTCCAGCATCGCCCACTGGGTGGGGGTGAGCTTGACCTCGACTCCGTCGTCCCGGGTGACGGTCCGGTCGGCCAGGTCGACGGTGTTGCGGCCGATCCGCAGCGCCGGCACGGCCGGGGCGGCCGGGGTGAGCCGCCGGGTCACCGCGCGGATCCGGGCGAGCAGCTCGTCCACCCCGAACGGCTTGGTGACGTAGTCGTCGGCGCCCGCGTCGAGCGCCGCCACCTTGTCCTCGCTGCCGGCCCGGCCGGAGAGCACGATGATCGGCACCCCGGTCCAGCCGCGCAGGCCCCGGATCACCTCGGTGCCGTCCAGGTCGGGCAGGCCGAGGTCGAGCACCACCAGGTCCGGCGGGTGGGCGGCGGCGGCCTTCAGCGCGGCGGCGCCGGTGTCGGCCACCTGGACGTCGTAACCCCGGGCGCGCAGGTTGATCCGCAGGGCGCGCAGGATCTGCGGCTCGTCGTCGACGACCAGGATGCGGGTCATTCCTGCGGCCCCTCCGGCTCGGTGGCGGCCGGCAGCCGCAGCACCATGGTGAGACCGCCGCCCGGCGTGGTCTCCGGGGTGATGCTGCCACCCATCGCCTCGGCGAGACCACGGGACAGGGCCAGGCCCAGCCCCACCCCGGTCTGGTTGTCCCGGTCGCCGAGGCGCTGGAACGGCAGGAACACGTGCTCCCACTGGTCCTCGGGGATGCCCGGCCCGGTGTCGATCACCCGCAGCTCGACCTGGCCGGCGTGCGCGCTGCCGGTGATCGTCGGCGGTTGCCCCGGCGGGCTGTGCCGCAGCGCGTTGGCCACGATGTTGACCAGCACCCGTTCCAGCAGGCCGGGGTCGGCCAGCGCCGCCGGCAGGTCCGGCGCGATGTCCGTGGTCACCTCGGCCGCCGCCGCGCCCAGCTCGTCCAGGGCCCGGGGTACGACGTCCTCCAGCCCGATCGCGGTGGCGGTGACGCCCAGCGCGCCGGCCTGCAACCGGCTCATGTCGAGCAGGTTCGCCACCAGCCGGCCCAGCCGGTCCAGCGACTCGTCGGCGGTGGCCAGCAGCTCCTCCCGGTCGTCGGCGTCGAACTCCACGTCGTGGCTGCGCAGGCTGCTCACCGCGGCCTTGGCCGACGCCAGCGGCGTGCGCAGGTCGTGGCTGACCGCGGCGAGCAGCGCGGTCCGCATCCGGTCGGCGGCGGCCAGCGGGCGGGCGGTGGCCGCCTCCTCGGCGAGGCGTTCCTGGCGCAGCGCGAGCGCGGCCTGGGCGGCGAACGCCTCGACCACCCGGCGGTCGGCCGCCTCCAGCCGCCGGCCGGCGAGCACCACGCTGAGCCGGTCGTCCACCGGCACCACGGTCTCCCCGGCGCTCGGGCTGCCCGGCGGGGCGTCGCCGACGCCGGCCACCACCCGCCAGGCGCCCTCCGCCCGGGACCGGGCGGGTCGTCCCTCCGCCTCGGCGGTCAGCTCCAGCACGCTCACCGCGCGCAGCCCGAACGTCTCCCGGAGCCGGTCCAGCAGGGCGGGCAGCGGCCGCTCGCCGCGCAGCACGCTGCCGGCCACGGTGGCCAGCGTCTGCGCGTCGGCCGAGGCGCGGGCCGCCTCCCGGGTACGCCGCGCCGCCACGTCCACCACCCAGCTCACCGCGACGGCGACGCCGACGAACACGCCGAGCGCGAGCAGGTTGTCCGCCTCGGCGATGGTCAGCGTGCGGTACGGCGGGGTGAAGAACCAGTTCAGCAGCAGCGATCCGCCGAGCGCGGCGACCAGCGCCGGCCACAGCCCGCCGACCAGCGCCACCCCGACCACGCCGGCCAGGAAGAGCAGGATGTCGTTGGTCAGGGTGAGGTCGGGCAGCGCTTCCAGCAGCAGCGTGAGCAGCGGCATGCCGAGCACGGCCAGCGCGTACCCGAGCAGCCGGCGGCGGCGGGACAGCGCGGCGGGCACCCCGGCCCCGCGCCGCCCGCGCCCCGCCTCGGGGTGGGTGACCAGGTGCACGTCGATGGCGCCGGAGAGCGCGGTGGTGGTCACGCCGACGCCCCGGGAGACGATCTGCGCGAACCGCCCCCGCCGGCTCGCGCCGAGCACGAGCTGGGTGGCGTTGACCCCGCGGGCGAAGTCGAGCAGCGCGGCCGGGATGTCGGTGCCGAGCACCTGGTGGTAGGTGCCGCCGAGGCTCTCCACCAGCACCCGCTGCCGGGCCAGTTGGACCGGGTCCGCGTCGGCCAACCCGTCGCTGCGGGCCACGTGCACGGCGAGCAGGTCGGCACCCTTGCTGCGGGCGGCGATCCGGGCGGCCCGGCGGATCAACGTCTCGCCCTCGGGGCCGCCGGTGAGCGCGACGACCACCCGCTCCCGCGCCTCCCAGGTGTCGGAGATGCCCTGCTGGGCGCGGTACGCGTCGAGCTGTTCGTCGACCTTGTCGGCCAGCCAGAGCAGCGCCAGCTCGCGCAGCGCGGTGAGGTTGCCGACCCGGAAGTAGTTGCCGAGCGCGGCGTCGATCTTGTCCGGCCGGTAGATGTTGCCGTGCGCCATCCGGCGGCGCAGCGCCTCCGGCGTCATGTCCACCAGCTCGACCTGCTCCGCGGCGCGGACCACCTGGTCCGGCACGGTCTCCCGCTGGGTGGTGCCGGTGATCTGCGCGACGACGTCGGTGAGCGACTCCAGGTGCTGGACGTTGACCGTGGAGAGCACGCTGATCCCGGCGTCCAACAGCTCCTGGACGTCCTGCCAGCGCTTGTCGTGGCGGGAGCCGGGCACGTTGGTGTGCGCCAACTCGTCGACCACCACCACCTCGGGACGGCGGGCCAGCACCGCGTCGAGGTCCATCTCGGTGAAGTCCACGCCGCGATAGGTCATCGCCCGGCGCGGCACCACCTCCAGGTCGCCGACCATCGCCGCGGTGTGCGGCCGGCCGTGCGTCTCGACCAGGCCGACCACCACGTCGGTGCCGCGTTCGGCCCGGCGCTGGGCCTCCTCGAGCATGGCGTAGGTCTTGCCGACGCCGGGGGCCGCGCCCAGGTAGATCCGCAGCTCGCCTCTGCCCACGCCCCCATCCTCCCTGAGTGAAAGGAAGGGGCCCCGCTTAACGCCTTCGGTAGAGGCGGGGCCCCTTCTTAACAGCTGCCGGCGTCAGCGCGCCGGGTACTTCTCGTCCAGCGCGAGGTTGAGTTCCAGCACGTTCACGCCGGGCTCGCCCATGAAGCCGAGCGACCGGCCGGTGGTGTGCTCCTCGATCAGCCGGCGGATCGCCGCCGGGTCCGCGCCACGCTCGCGCGCCACCCGAGCCACCTGGATCTCCGCGTACGCCGGGGAGATGTGCGGGTCGAGGCCGCTGCCGCTGGCGGTGACCGCGTCGGCCGGCACGGCCGGCTCCGCCGGGGCGTCCCCCCGGACCGGGGTGACCACCCCGCCCTCGGCCACGTAGTCCTGACCGGGCCGGGCCAGCTCGACCGGTACGCCCTGCCAGGTCGACACGAACGGCGTCGCCGGCGCGACCTGGTTGACGCTGACCACGCGGATGATCCTGCCGGTCAGGCCGTCGGCGCGGAACACGGCCAGCACCGCGCCCACCCCGTCCGGCGTGCAGTACGGGCGACGACCGTCCACGCCGTCCCGCTCGCCGACCGCCTTGCTGCGCGCGCAGACCTGGGTGAGCAGGCTCGGAGTGGAGTCGGCGGGGTCGGACGCCAGCGTGTCCACCACGCTCTCCGGGCCGAGGTTGCTGGCCGAGGTGGAGGTCGGGTCGTAGCCGTCGCCGGCGGCGGACGGGCGGGACTGGAAGTAGCGCGGCACGGGGTTGCCGTCCGCGTCGGTGAACGACTGACCGATGAGCGAGCTGCCGACGGTCCTGCCGCCGACCTCGATCAGGGACCCGTCCGCCTTGCCGTCGAGGCCGGGGATCCGACCGACGGCGACCAGGGCGAGCGGGTAGACCAGACCGAGCAGCACGGTGAAGACGAGCACGGCGCGCAGGGCGGCCAGGTGCTGGGAGAGCCAACTGGGAAGGCGCATCACGAGATCCCCGGAATGAACTGGACGAGCAGGTCGATGAGCTTGATGCCGACGAACGGCACCACGATGCCGCCGAGGCCGTAGAGCAGCAGGTTGCGGCTGAGCAGCTTGGAGGCGCTGGCCGGGCGGTAGCGGACGCCCCGCAGGGCCAGCGGGATCAGCGCGACGATGACGATCGCGTTGAAGATGACCGCGGAGAGGATCGCCGACGCCGGGCTGGCCAGCCGCATCACGTTCAGCGTGTCCAGCGCGGGGTAGATGCCGGCGAACATGGCCGGGATGATCGCGAAGTACTTCGCGATGTCGTTGGCGATGCTGAACGTCGTCAACGCGCCCCGGGTGATCAGCAACTGCTTGCCGATCTCCACGATCTCGATCAGCTTGGTCGGGTCGGAGTCGAGGTCGACCATGTTGCCGGCCTCCTTCGCGGCCGACGTGCCGGTGTTCATCGCGACGCCGACGTCCGCCTGGGCCAGCGCCGGCGCGTCGTTGGTGCCGTCACCGGTCATGGCGACCAGCCGGCCACCCTCCTGCTCCTTCTTGATCAGGGCGAGCTTGTCCTCCGGCGTGGCCTCGGCGAGGAAGTCGTCCACGCCGGCCTCGTCGGCGATCGCCTTCGCGGTCCGCGGGTTGTCACCGGTGATCATCACGGTCCGGATGCCCATCCGGCGCATCTCGTCGAAGCGCTCCCGCATGCCGGCCTTGACGACGTCCTTCAGGTGGATGACGCCGAGCGCCCGGGCCGGTTCGCCGGCGGTGTGCTCGGCGACCACGAGCGGGGTGCCGCCGGTGCCGCTGATCGCGTCGACCAGTTCACCGACCTGCTCGGTCGGGTGGCCCCCGTTCTCGCGTACCCACTTCATCACCGCGGCGGCGGCGCCCTTGCGGATCTGCCGGTCGCCGACGCCGCCGTCACCGGCCAGGTCGACGCCGCTCATCCGGGTCTGCGCGGTGAACGGCACGAAGGTGGCGTGCGGAATCAGGCCGGGCTCGCGCTCACGCAGCCCGAACTCGTTCTTGGCCAGCACCACCACCGAGCGCCCCTCGGGGGTCTCGTCGGCCAGGCTGGACAGCTGCGCCGCATCGGCGACCGTGGCCGCGTCCACGCCGGCCACCGGCAGGAACTCGGCGGCCTGCCGGTTGCCCAGGGTGATCGTGCCGGTCTTGTCCAGCAGCAGCGTGTTGACGTCGCCGGCCGCCTCGACCGCCCGCCCGCTCATGGCGAGCACGTTGCGCTGGACGAGGCGGTCCATGCCGGCGATACCGATGGCGGACAGCAGCGCGCCGATGGTGGTCGGGATGAGGCAGACCAGCAGCGAGACCAGCACGATGCCGGTGACACCGGAGTCGGTGATCGCCTGGGTGTCCGGCGCGGCGGCCTGGTAACCCTTGGCGAAGATCGCCAGCGGCTGGAGCGTGACGACCGCGAGCAGGAAGATGATCGTCAGCGCGGCCAGCAGGATGTTGAGCGCGATCTCGTTCGGGGTCTTCTGCCGGTTGGCGCCCTCGACGAGGGCGATCATCCGGTCGATGAAGCTCTCCCCCGGCTTCTGGGTGATCTTCACGACGATCCGGTCGGAGAGCACCCGGGTGCCGCCGGTGACCGCGCTGCGGTCGCCGCCGGACTCCCGGATCACCGGAGCGGACTCGCCGGTGATCGCCGACTCGTCGACGCTGGCGATGCCCTCGACGACGTCGCCGTCGCCCGGGATGATCTGTCCGGCCTCGACCAGGACGATGTCGCCCTGCTTGAGCTGCGGTGCGGGCACCGCCTCGTCGCGGTAGCCGTTGGCCGCCGCGCCCGGGGACCACCCGAGCAGGCGGGTGGCGATGGTGTCCTGCTTGGCTCGCCGCAGCGTGTCGGCCTGGGCCTTGCCCCGGCCCTCGGCGACCGCCTCGGCCAGGTTGGCGAAGACCACGGTCAGCCAGAGCCAGATCGTGATGGCCCAGGCGAACACCGAGGGATCGGCGATCGCGAGGACGGTGGTGAACAGCGCGCCGATCTCGACGATCAGCATCACCGGGTTGCGCCACAGGGTCCGCGGGTCGAGCTTGCGCAGCGCGTCCGGCAGCGAGCGGAACAGCTGCCTCGGGTCGAGCAGGCCACCACCGACCCGGTCGCCCTGGGTGGCCGGCGTGCCGGGGGTCGGCGCGTCGGCGGTGTCGGAAGGTGCCGTCATGTCCTTGTCTCTCATGGTGGTCACAGCCCTTCGGCCAGCGGGCCGAGCGCGAGCGCGGGCAGGAAGGTGAGCGCGACGAGGATCACCGTGACGCCGACGACCATGCCGACGAAGAGCGGCTTGTGGGTCGGCAGGGTGCCCTCGGACGCGGGCGTGGGCTGCTGGCGGGCCAGCGAACCGGCGAGCGCCAGCGCGAAGATGATCGGCAGGAACCGGCCGAGCAGCATGCACAGGCCCAGCGCGGTGTTCCACCACGGCGTGCTCACGGTGATGCCGGCGAATGCCGAGCCGTTGTTGTTGCTCGCCGACGTGAACGCGTAGAGCACCTCGGAGAGCCCGTGCGGGCCGACGTTGAGCGCGGTCGAGTTGTTGCCGGTGGCGAACGCGGCGGCGGTCCCGGTGAGCACCAGCGCCGGGGTGATCAGGAAGTACATCGAGGCGAACTTGATCTCGCGGGAGCCGATCTTCTTGCCCAGGTACTCCGGCGTGCGGCCGACCATGAGGCCGGCGACGAACACCGTGATCACCGCGAGGATCAGCAGCCCGTACAGGCCGGCGCCGACACCGCCGGGGGCGACCTCGCCGAGCATCATGTTGCCCAGCGTCATCATCCCGCCCAGCGCGGTGTACGAGTCGTGGAACGAGTTGACCGCGCCGGTCGAGGTGAGTGTGGTGGCGGCGGCGAAGGTGGCCGAGTTCGACACGTCGAACCGCACCTCCTTGCCTTCGAGGGCCGCGCCGACCGCCTGCGGCACCGTGCCGTGGCCGGTCAGCTCGAACACGTTGGTCAGGGTGATGCTGGCCAGCGCGAGGATCGCCATCACCGCGGCGATCGCGTAACCCTGCCGGTTCTGCCCGACCATCCGGCCGAAGACCCGGGGCAGGCTGAACGGGATCAGCAGGATCAGGAAGATCTCGATCCAGTTCGTCCAGGTGGTCGGGTTCTCGAACGGGTGGGCGCTGTTGACGTTGTAGAAGCCACCGCCGTTGGTGCCCAGCTCCTTGATGACCTCCTGGCTGGCCACCGGCCCGCCGGTGACCGTCTGGGTGCCGCCGGTCAGCGTGGTCACGTCGGTGCCGCCGGAGAGGTTCTGCACCGCGCCGCCGATCATCAGGGCGAGCGCGCCGAGCACCGCGATCGGCAGCAGGATCCGCAGCGTGATCCGGGTCAGGTCGACCCAGAAGTTGCCCAGCTCGCCGGTGCGACTGCGGGCGAAGCCCCGGACCAGCGCCACCGCGACGGCGATGCCCACCGCGGCGGAGACGAAGTTCTGCACCGCCAGGCCGGCCATCTGCACCAGGTGACCCATGGTCGACTCACCCGAGTACCACTGCCAGTTGGTGTTGGTCACGAACGACACCGCGGTGTTCCAGGCGCCGTGGGTGATCACCGGGTCGAGGCCCAGCGAGAGCCAGAGGTGGTTCTGCAGCCGCTGGAACGCGTACAGGAACAGGATCGAGACGGCCGAGAAGGCGAGCACGCTGCGGGCGTACACGCCCCAGGTCTGCTCGGCGGCCGGGTTGACCCCGACCAGGCGGTAGATGCCCCGCTCGACCCGGGCGGACCGCGTGCCGGAGACCACCCGGTACATGTGGTCGCCGAACGGCCGGTAGACGGCGACCAGCGCCACCACCAGCGAGAGCACGAAGAGCACCCCGGCTGTTGTCATGCTCATCAGAAACGCTCCGGGAACAGCAGGGCGACGACCAGGAACACACCCAGTCCGATCGCCAGCACCAGGCCGACGGCGTTGACGGCGCTCACAGCTTCTCCACACCCCTCACCACGAGGGCGAGAGCCGCGAACAGCCCCACCGTCAGCAACACGAACAGCACGTCAGACACGGCTGACCTCTCCTACCGGAAAATGTCCTCGCGACCGCCTCCCGGTCGCGCCGGGCAATCAAAACGCCCGCCCCCTCGAATGCACAGGGGCTATAACGCGACCATCACGTCCGCCCGCGCTTTCTTGACGCCCTTTTCACACCGAGCCACCGGACGGGTGAACGGGGTCACAAGAGTCCAGGCGGGCGGCCTGACGCCAGGAAGGAAGCAGCGGTGGCAGGCCGGACGGGCGGGAGGCGGGATCGTCGTGCACCGCCTCCGGGGAGTACTGCGCGGGCGCGCTGCCCCAGCCGTTCCGCAGGGTCGGCAGCGCCGGCGGACAAACGGCGGGATCCCGGCGGACCGTGCAGAGGTGGGTCCAGTCGGCCCCGAGGTCGAATACGTAGGCGAAGGGGTTCCCCGGCGTCAGCAGGCCGAGGCGGGTGCGCCGGCCGTCCCGGGTGCCGGGGAACGCCGGGCCGTCCCGCCAGGCCGACCAGCTGACCTCGACACCGCCGGGCAGCACGACCATGCGCAGGTGGTCGAGGTCCCGACGCCCGAAGGCGCGGTCGACGGCCTCGGCCAACTGCGCGAACGTGTGCTCTTCACCGGCGCTGACGACGCAGCCGGGGCGCGGCCACCATCGGCGGCCCCGCCCCGTCACCAGCTCCACCTCGATCGACAACACGCCCTGCGGTTCAGGCCGCACGGCGATCCTCGGAGCGGTCCGGCGGTGCGACCACGGCGACCGGGCCCGCTACCCGACGCAGCGGCGGTCCGGGAACGTCGTCGTGGTCGAGGTTGATCGAGCGGACGTACCGGTAGCCGGTGCCCAGCACCGCAGCGAACCCGATGAGCACCGCGTGGGACCAGGCGTCACCGGCACCGGTCAGCTCGCCGTAGCGGTTCGCCAGGAAACCGACGAACGTCGCCGCGCCCAGTGCGGTCACCGCGGCGACCGCACGCAGGTCGGCCACCACCGCGGCGTACCCGCCGACGACGCCGGCGATCAGCAGGACCCGGCCGGGCAGCTCACCCGGCGCGAAGACCGCCGCCGCCACCAGCGCCGCGCCGACCACGAGCGCCGCGCCGCCCGCCACTCTGATCCCGGTGGGGGTGGGTTCCCCCGCCGGCCGAACTTCCTGATCTCGTACGACAGCCACAGCACGCCTCCGGCGACAGGACCGCGGGCCCGCAGCCCGCCCTCCCCGCCATACCAGCCGGGGCGGCCGCCCGGCGTCGATGGCTTTGACGCATCCGCTACGCGCGGTCGACGGATTTTGACGCCGCCTTGACGAGGCGGGGACGGCCGTGAACAACCCTCAATTGCCCGATGATTCGTGCACATCCCGTAGCGGGACGGCCGACCTGTGGGCTGCCCCTCACCCGCCGGGACGCTTTGCCTCGGATCTACGGGGAACGCCGGATCCGGGCGGGTCGAGCGGGCCGAACGCCGAACGGACCAGGCGGTTCGCCTCCTCCTGGTCGACGTCGGTGGCGACCAGGAGATCACTGGCCGCCGTCCGCACCTGGGCGACCACCACCGCCCCGGAGAAGTCGACGCCGGCGCGGTAGGCGCGACCGGCCTCGGCGACCGCCCGCAACGCGGACTCCCGGCACCGGGTCGGCTCCGGCGTGCCCCGGGCGAATTCCTTGCGCAGCGTGCGGGCCGCGTCGGCCAGCGCGGACACCGCGTCCGGCATGGGCTCCGGCACCCGCTCGCCGTCCGCGATCAACGTGACCGCCCGCCGGATCAGCGTGCCGCTGTTGCGCATCGCCCGGTCCACCGGCTCGACCGCCTTGGCGTACCGGCCGAGCGGCCCCTCCCGGGCGGTCCAGTAGACCGGCGAGAGCGTGGCGGCCTCCCGTGCGCCCTGCGCCGCCTCGCCGAAGGAGCCCATCTCCTTCTTGTTGTCCCGCAACCGGTCCCGGGCGGCGCGCGCCGCCTCCGCGTCCCGCTCGCGCAGCGCGTCGGCGGTGCGGTCCAGCTGCTCGGCGAGCAGGTCCAGGGCGGGGCCGGCGGCCCGGTTGATGATCCGCAACGGATTGAGCGGCAGCAGCACCGCGGTCACCAGGAGGGTGGCTCCGCCACCGATGAGCGCGTCGAGCACCCGGGGCGCCTCCAGGTCCGGCACCGTCGGCGTCAGCGTGCCGATCAGCACCGCCGTCGCCCCGGCCTGGACCACCAGCGCCGGGCTGCGTCCGACGAACGCCGCCACCACCACGGCCAGCGCGACGATCAGACCGAGCTGCCAGGCGCCGACCCCGACCACGCTGATCAGCAGGTTCCCGATCAGGATGCCGACCGCCACACCGATGATCAGTTCGACGGTACGGCGCACCCGCTGGCCGACCGAGGCGGCGAGCGCCACCACCGCCGAGATCGGGGCGAACACGGGTTGCGTGATGTCCAGCAACGAGTCCGCGACCCACCAGGAGAGGCCGGCCGCGAGCCCGGCCTGCGCGGCCAGCCCCGCGCCCGCCCGGACCCGGCGGAAGCGGTCGACCAGCAGCGCCGGCGCGGACCGCAGCCGGCGGATGAGCGGCCGGTCACCGGCGGCCCGTCCACTGCCCCCGCGTCCTCCCGCACCGGCCACGGCCGCGCGTACCCGCTCCCCGGCGGAGCAATCCTGCGGCACGCCGGGAGGGCGCAGCGGGCACTCAGCGGCCGGCGTTCGCGACCAGCGCCTCGGCGACCTCGCGCACCTTGCGGTTGGCGTCCTGGGACAGCTTCGACAGCAGCGCGAACGCCTCGTCCGCCGAGCAGCGCCGTTCGCCCATGATGATGCCCTTGGCCTGCTCGATCACCGCCCGGCTGCGCATCGCCTCCTGCATCTGCCGGGCCAGCGTGGCGGCGCTGTCGTAGAGGTGGGCGTTGGCCAGCGCGACGGCGGCGTACGCGGCGAAGTTCTCGGCGCTGCGGACGGCCACGCTGTCGAAGGCGTGCGGGGCCACACCGTACATGTTGAGCGCACCGGTGACCGCCTCCTGGATCGGCAGCCCGACCGACAGCGAGCTGCCGATGCCCGCCGCCCGGGCGTGTGCGGCCCACTCCGGCCAGCGCTCCTCCACGGCCAGGTCGGGCAGCGAGATGCTGGCCGCGCTGGCGGCGGCGTCCAGGCAGGGTCCCCGCTCGTTCCGGTACTGCCACTCGTCGAGTTGCCGGGCCAGGTCGCTGGTGCAGGCGGCGCTGGAGTTCCGGCCGCCCTGGGCCAGCGTCACGGTGACGTGGGCGCTGCCCGGGACGGTCTGGTTGGCCAGCTCGGCGACGCGCCGCAGGACGTCCTCCAGGCTCACCTCGTCCAGCCTGATCCGGCTCAGCTCGGCGAGCGCCTCGCCGGGGTCCGTGCTCGGGGCTGCCATGGCGATCCTTGTCGATGCGGTGACGGCTGTCACCGCCAAGCTACCCGCCGGGCCGGACGCCGGCACGGGAACCCGGGCGTGCGAAGCCGCGCGGACCGACGTAACGTCGGAGACCGGGTCAAGACATGTGCCCTCCACCCGCTCACGGCCGCATCACGGCCGGGAGCGTCGCGCGAGTTCGTCGTGTGGGAGGTGCCATGTTGGAGGATTTGCCGGTTTTCGGCCGTCATCACGTTCCCACCGCGTCCGGATCGTGGCGACCGGACGAGCCGATCATGTGGTTGAGCTGCGAGGTCCACGGGGACGTGACCACGGTCTCGGTCGCCGGCGAGGTCGACCTCAGCAACGCGCACCTGCTGGCCGAACTGCTGGAGAACGTCGCCGGGGTGCGGGCGCCGTTGGTGGTGGTCCACCTCGCGGAGGTCACGTTCTTCGGCGCGCACGGCACCGAGGCGCTGGTGCGGGCCCGACGGCTGCTGCGCGAGCGGGGCGGGCGGCTGGTGCTGTGCCGTCCCTCGCGGGCGGTGCGCCGCGTGCTCGACGTCACCGGCACGCTTCCCGGCTTCGAGATCGTCACCCGTCTCCCGCCGGACGGGGTCGACCACCGGCCGGCACGTCCGGTCGCCCCCGGCGGAGCGGGGGTCGTAGAGTTGTCCGGTAGCTGACGTCCCGAGCGGGGCGTCACGAACGAGCGTCAAGAAGCGGCGCCGGCCCCGATCCTTCCCGGATCGGGACAACGGTCCGTTGTCGCGGGCCGTCCCGCCACCAGCCGTCCCCCGGTTCAGGGGCGACGGCGTCGCTTCCCACAAGGACGTCACAGCTCATGCCGCAGGCCCACCCCGACCTCGCCGCAGCCTTGATCAGACTCGGACGGATCAAGTACGACGAGGTCGACGTCGACGTGGTGTTGTCGATCATCGCCCAGGTCGCCAAGGACGCGATCCCGGGCACGGCCGAGGTCTCGGTCACGCTGGTCCAGGGCGCGACGGCGTACACCGCCGCGCACACCGGCGAGCTGGCCCTGACGCTGGACGAGTGGCAGTACGAGCAGGGCCGGGGCCCATGCCTGGACGCCGCGACCACCGGCGCCGCGATGCTGGTGCCGGACATGGCGGCGGAGAGCCGGTGGCCGGAGTGGGCGGTCCGGGCCCACCGGGCGGGCGCCGCGAGTTCCCTCTCGATCGGCCTGCCCATCCAGGAGGCCATGGTCGGGGCGCTCAACATCTACGGCGCGGCCCCGCGGGTCTTCGACGAGCAGGTCGACCTCGCGCAGACGCTCGCCGGGTACGCCGCCATCGCGCTGGCCAACGTCCACCTCTACGAGAGCACCGCCACGCTGGCGCAGCAGATGCAGGAGGCGATGCAGAGCCGGGCCGTGATCGAGCAGGCCAAGGGCATCATGGGTCGGCGCCGGTGCTCGGCCGAGGAGGCGTTCGCCATCCTGGCCCGGGTGTCGCAGGACTCCAACCGGAAGCTGCGGGAGGTCGCCGAGTCACTCGTCGACCGGGCGGTGCACGGCGGTCGCGACTGAGCGGCGGTGGCCGGTCAGCGCGGCATCGCGCGCCAGCCGGAGCCGCTCGCCCGCCACGCCCCGGCGAGGATGCTCGCCGAGCCCCGGCTCGGGCACTGCTGGATCTTGGACCGGCCGGCGGCGCCGCCGATCTGCGCCTGCACCTGCCACTGGCTCCCGTCGGTGCGGATGTAGACGTCGCGCCGACCACGCGGGTTGCTGACGCCGTTCCACCAGTGTTCCTCCACCACCATGACGTGACCGTACCGCAGCCGGTATGGTCCGGCCCACACCAGATCCGCGGGCCGGACCTCGCCGGGGTCAGCCGTCCAGCCGTCGGACCATGTTCATGATGGTCTCGACCTGGGCACCGCCCTTGATCGGGTAGTTCGTGGCGCCGAGGTATCCCCACCAGTCCCAGCAGCCGTTCGGGTTGACCGGGGTGGCGGTCGCCTGGGGGTAGAGCACGATCAGCCGGTTGGTGTCGGCGTACTGGTTGAGGTTGGCCCGGTCGACGAACGCGGTGCCGACCTTGGCGTAGCCCTGGGCGCAGCCGTGCAGGGCCACCAGCAGTCGGCAGGTGGTGCCGGCGGCGCAGGAGCTGGGCACGTACGCGAAGCCGTTGCCGTCCATGCTCAGGCCGTTGGCCCAGCCGTTGACCGCGAAGCTGTCCTGGCCGAAGCGGATCAGGGTGCCGCCGAGCGGGCCGGTGTTCGGCGCGGCGACCGAGCCGAGCAGCTTGCCGAGGAAGGCGCCCTGCGGGTCGGTGCCGCAGTCGGCGAGGTACGGCGAGGCGGTGGCGGTGCAGCCGACCGTGCCGTAGGGCGTGACCCAGGAGTGCCCGGCGGCGCTGCCGGAGTCGTAGCGGACGCTGGCGCCGAAGTCCTGGTAGTACCGGACCAGGTCGTCGGTGACCGATTTCTTCACGGTGGCGTCGTTGTTGCCGTGGTAGACGTACACCGGCTGGCCGGAGAGGTTGCCGGTGCCGTCGATCCAGCCGTACCCGGCCCAGGCGCGGGTGTACGTCTCCAGGTTGCCCACGTACGTCGGGTAGAGGTTGTCGCCGCAGCCGTAGAGCGCCTGCGGGATGGTGTTCTGCGCGCAGTAGTAGGGCCCGGCCGCGAAGATCGCCGCGCCCCGGACGCGGGCCGAGTAGGCGACCTGGAGCTGGGTGGCCATGTAGCCGCCGGAGGAGACCCCGGCGACGTAGACGGCCGAGACCGGGTACGAGCGCAGCGAACCGGCGACCGGCGTCTTGGTCCAGGGGGTGGTCGCGGCCCGGGCGGCGACGCCGCCGGGCAGGACGAGCAGGAGTGCGGCGGCGAGGGTGGTGACGGCCTTCCACGGTGTCTTCATGGTGTTCTCCCGTCGGAGTGCCGGTGGGACGACCGGCGTGCCGGCACCGTAGCGTGACATTGACCACAGCAGATATCCGCACCGTCGACACCTCGCCCGAGGCGGCGGTGTGGGCCGACCACCCCGAAAACTCCTGGATCGTCGCCGCCGCGCGGGCTAGCGTCCCGGACGACGTCACTCCGAGACCGTGAAGAGGGTGTTTTGGTGCCCGTGCCGACCGCGCCGAACCGGATCGACCCGCCCGCAACCCTCTTCTGCCATCGGAGCGACCACCATGGATCTGCCACGTAGCTTCACCATCCGCGAGGGTGACCTCCGCGTCCTCAACCCGATCGACGAGGCCAAACTGGCCACGCTCGGCCGGGCGATCAGACTTACGCCCGGTGCCGAGCTGCTCGACCTGTGCAGCGGCAAGGGCGAACTGCTCTGCACCTGGGCCCGGGACCACGCGATCACCGGCACCGGGGTCGACATCAGCACCGTCTTCACCGCCGCCGCCCGGGACCGCGCCGCCGGGCTGGGCGTCGCCGACCGGGTCCGGTTCGTGCACGGCGACGCCGCCGCGTACGTCCCGGAGCGTCCGGTCGACGTGGCCTGCTGCGTCGGCGCCACCTGGATCGGCGGCGGCGTCCCCGGCACCCTGGAACTGCTCGACCGCGCACTCCGGCCGGGCGGCATGGCGCTGGTCGGCGAGCCGTACTGGCGGATCGACCCGCCCGACGAGGAGACGGTGGTCGGGTCGCACGCCCGGTCCCGGGACGAGTTCCGCGACCTGCCCGGCCTGGTCGCGCTCTTCGGCGAGTGCGGCTGGGACCTGGTCGAGATGGTCCTCGCCGACCAGGACAGCTGGGACCGGTACGCCGCCGCGCACTGGCTGAACCTGCGCCGCTGGCTGGACGCCAACCCGGACGACGAACTGGCCCCGGAGCTGCGGCGGGAGCTCACCGAGGACCCGCTGCGGTACGTCCGCTTCCAACGCGAACATCTGGGTTGGGGAGTTTTCGCGCTGCTGCGTCGCTGACGCCGCCCGACGCCCGGCCGACGCGTCGACACGCGCCGGCCGGGCTTAGCGGATCGCTACGGAGGGTAAAGCCAGATCATGGGACAGTTGCGCACCTCGCCGCCGCCGCCACAGGCCACCGAGCTGGAGCGGTGGGTGCTCGACACCCCCGAGCAACTGCGCGACGTCCGCGCCTCGCTGCGCGACGCGCTGAACCGGCACGGGCTGGTGCAGGGCGAGGACCTGGACGAGGTGCCGCACATGGTCCTGCTCGTCGTCACCGAGCTGGCCAGCAACGCCCTCCGGCACGGCCGACCGCCCACCATCGTCACGCTGCTCGCCACCGACGACTGCTTCCTGCTCGACGTGGCCGACCACGACGTCAGCTCGGTGCCGGAGCTGTCCGACATCCATCCGCTGGACTCGGGCGGACGAGGGCTGTTCCTGGCCCAGTCGATCTCGCTCGACGTCGGCTGGTACTCCACCGCCACCACCAAGAACATCTGGGCGTCGTTCTCCCGGTGAGGTGGCCACGACCGGTCGACGGGACGGCGCGGTGGGTGGGCCCGCCGGCGCCCGACGCCGAGCCGCCGACGGACCCGCCGGTCTAGAAGCCCGCCACCGGGTGCGGGACGTACGGCGCCTCCAGCGCCGCCACCTCCTCGTCGGTCAGCTCCAGGTCCAGCGCGGCCACCGCGTCGGTCAGGTGGTGCGGCTTGGTGGCGCCCACGATCGGCGCGGTCACCGCCGGGTTGCGGGCCACCCAGGCCAGCGCCACCTGGGCCCGCGGCACACCGCGCTGCTCGGCCACCCGGGCCACCGCGTCGATCACCGCCCGGTCGTGCTCCTCGGTACGCGCGTAGAGCGTGCGGCCGAACTCGTCGGTCTCCGCCCGCGCGGTCCGCTCCTGCGGGTCCCGGGTCAACAGCCCTCGGGCCAGCGGGCTCCACGGGATCACCGCGACGCCCTGGTCGAGGCAGAGCGGCAGCATCTCCCGCTCCTCCTCCCGGTAGAGCAGGTTGTAGTGGTTCTGCATCGAGACGAACCGGGTCCAGCCGTGCCGCTCGGCGAGCCAGAGCGCCTTGGCGAACTGCCACGCGTACATCGACGAGGCGCCGAGGTAGCGGACCTTGCCGGCCCGGACCAGGTCGTGCAGGGCCTCCAGCGTCTCCTCGATCGGCGTGCCCGGGTCGAGGCGGTGGATCTGGTAGAGGTCCACGTAGTCGGTGCCGAGCCGGCGCAGGCTCGCGTCGATCTCGCTCATGATGTGCTTGCGGGACAACCCGCCCCGGTTCGGACCCGGCCCCATCCGGCCGTGCACCTTGGTCGCGATCACCACGTCGTCGCGGCGGGCGAAGTCCTTCAGCGCCCGGCCGACGATCTCCTCGCTGGTGCCGTCGGAGTAGACGTTCGCGGTGTCGAAGAAGGTGACGCCCAGCTCCAGCGCCTGCTGGATGAAGGGGCGGGCGGCGTCCTCCGGCAGCGACCACGGGTGGCCGCCCCGGCTCGGCTCGCCGTAGCTCATGCAGCCCAGGCAGAGCCGGGACACCTCCAGGCCGGTGGACCCGAACTTGACGTAATCCATGGGGTCCATCCCATCACCGGTGAGCGGGGAGCGCAGGGCGTGGCGGTCAGTCGCCGTCCTCGCCGCCGGACCCGGCGGTGGCTGCCGGGGTGTCGCCCCAGACCGCCTTCGCACCCGAGTCGCCCACCCGGTAGACCTGAACCAGGTTCGCCGCCGCCACGACCACCGCGAGCACGGCCACGACCACGCCGAGCGCGCCCGGCCCGGCCGTCCGGGTGTCCCCGGCCGGACGGTCCGCCCGCCGGTGCAGCCAGACCAGTGCGACCGCGGCCACCAGCAGCGGCAACGCGAACCAGATCAACTGGTCGCCCAGCGCGGCGTGCCGACCCGGGTCGCCGACCCGCCGTTCCAGGCTCTCCCCGCTCTCGGTGGCGAGCGGGACGGCGGCGGTGGCCAGCGCGGCGACCAGCACGACGAGCCAGCCGAAGCGCCCGCGCCAGGCCGGTCGTACGGCCAGCGCGACCACGCCCAGCGCGGCCAGTGGCAGCAGGACCACCACGGCGTGCACCACCAGCGGGTGCAGCGGCAGTCCGTTCACGGAGTCGGGCACGGTGTCTCCTCGGCGGTCGGGGCGGAAGCCGGTTCGGCCCTCACAGTGCCCGCCGTTTCTTGCGAAGTTCTTGCGGCCGGCCCGCCCGGAACTCAGCCGGGCGGCAGCAGCAGCGTGAAGGTGGCGCCCCGACCCGGCGCGCCGGTCACCTCGACGGTGCCCCGGTGCGCCCGCGCCACGTGCTGGACCAGGGCGAGGCCGAGACCGAACCGCCGGCCGGCGCCGGCCGTGCCGTGCGCGAACCGGGCGAAGAGCCGGTCCGTCTCGGTCGGGTCCAGACCGACCCCGTCGTCGGCGACCTCGGCGGCGACCCGACCGTCGCGCCCGGCCACGGTCACCGTGACGTGCCCGCCCGGCGGCACGTGCCCGAGGGCGTTGTCCACCAGCGCGGTCACCGCCCGCCGCAGGGCCGGGCGGGCACCCCGCACCGGTGCCGGCCCGGCCGCCTCCAGCCGCAGCTCCACCTCCCGCTCCCGGGCGTACGCGGACATGCTCGCCACCACCTCGCGGGCGACCTCGGCCAGGTCGACCTGGGTGTCCGGCAGCGGCTGGTGTTCCGCGGCGGCCGACACCAGCAGGTCCTCGACCACCTCGCCGAGCGCCCGGGTGTCCGCCACCAACTGGTCCAGCTCCCCGGTCAGCCGCCCCGCCGGCCGGTCGCGGGCCCGCCGGGCGAGCAGTTGCGCCCGGGTGTGCAGCACGGTCAGCGGGGCGCGCAGCTCGTGCGAGGCGTCCGCCACGAACCGGCGCTGCATCCCCAGCGCGGTGGCCAGCGGGGCGACCGCCCGCCGCGCCAGCAGGGTGGCCGTGACCAGCGCGCCGGCGAGCCCGGCCAGCTCGGCGACCAGCAGGGCGAGACCGAGCTGGCCCTGCCGGCGGCGAAGCGGGGCCAGGTCGGCGGCGACCGCCCAGTCGCTGCCGTCGGGCCGCCGCTGCACCACCACCCGGACCGGCCGGTCGTCGCCGGCGGACGCGTCGTGGCGGCCGGGCGGACGCCGTACCGCCGAGTCGAGCACCCGGGTCAGCGCCGGCGACGCCCCGGGGGTCACCTCGACGGCCGTGCCGCCGGGACGCCGCAGCGCCAGGAACTGTCCGGGCGGGGGATCGTCCACGTCCTCGGCCGCGGCCAGCACCCGGGTCAGCTCGTCGTCCAGGGCCCGCGACTCCTGCCGACTGGTCAGCACGAACATCAGCGTGCCCACCAGCAGCAGGACCAGCCCGATCGCCCCGGCGGTCTGGACCACGCTGTGCCGGCGGGCGCGGGCGAGCCGGGCCTCGTCCACCTCAGCCGCCCCCGAGCCGGTAGCCCAGCCCGTGCACCGTGCGGACGGCGTCGCGGCCCAGCTTGCGGCGCAGGTGGTGGACGCAGGCGTCCACGCTGCCCGGCGCGTCGGCCCGGTCGAAGGCGGCGCTGAGCAGCTCGGCCCGGGTGAAGACCTTGCGGGGCCGCCCGGCGAGCGCGTGCAGGACGGCGAACTCGCGGGCGGAGAGCGGGATCTCCGCGGCGCCGTCGACCACCTGACGGTTGCCCACGTCGAGGCGGCCCCGGCCCAACGGCAGCCAGTCCGCTCCCGCCGGGTGCCGGCGGCGCAGCGCGCGCAGCCGGGCCAGCAGCTCCGCCACCTCGAACGGCTTGACGAGGTAGTCCTCGGCGCCGGCGTCCAGTCCGGCCACCCGGTCGTCCACCGCGCCCCGCGCGGTGAGCAGCAGCACCGGGCAGGTCACCCCGTGCGCCCGGAGCCGGGTGACCAGCTCCAGGCCGTCCAGCGCCGGCAGCCCCCGGTCGACCACCATCACCTGGTAGTCCCGGGTCAGCGCCCGGTGCAGGCCGAGATGCCCGTCGCCGGCCACGTCCACCGCGTACCCCTCGTCGGCGAGCAGGTCGGCCAGCAGCTCGGACAGCGCCGGGTCGTCCTCGACCAGCAGCAGGCGGGTGGGGCTCTCCACCCGGCCAGTATTCACCCGCGCGGACGGCCCGCCGGCCGGTCAGTGGTCCTCGGCCGGAATCGGGTCGTCGTACTGGCCGGACGGGCCGACCAGGGCCTCCCCGCCCACCAGCGGCCAGGCGTTGGGTGCGCAGCCGTGCAGCCCGAGCGTCTGCTGCACCATCACCGGCGCCGGACCGCCGGCGGCGGGGCAGCGCTCGTGACCCCGGCCCAGCCGATGGCCCACCTCGTGGTTGAGCAGGTACTGCCGGTAGAGGTCGAGGTCGGCCACGTGCGGCACCCCGTACACCCAGCGGGCCACGTTGATCACGACCCGGTCGCCGTTGCGGCAGGAGGTGTAGCGGTCGGTGGGGTCGCCGCAGAGCCCACCCCGGGTCAGCGGTGTGGTGAGCAGCACGGTGAAGTCGGCCGGCCCGTCCCGGCCCACCCGCTGCAACCGCCACCGGCCGTCCCCGGTCCAGCCGCGCGGGTCGGCCAGCGTCGCGGCGACCTCCCGGGCGAAGCGTTCCACGTCCACGTTGCGGATGCCGTCCTCGACCGCGACCCGGTAGCGCAGCAGCTCACCGGAGCGACCGGCCACCGCGCCGGTGGTGTCGGCGGTCCGGAAGCCGCCGCCACCCCGCAGCGGGTAGGTGATGCCGGGCGGCACCCGACCGGCCGCCGGGACCGGCGACGCCGGGGCGGCCGTCGCCGTCGGGCGCGGGGCGGGCACCTGCGCCGGCACGGTCCGCTCCACGCCGGCCGAGGCCAGCAGGTCCGGGTGCCGGCGCAGGGCGTATCCGCCGCCGGCCGCGAGACCGGCCGCGACGAGGGCCGCCACCAGGAGCGGGACGCCGGCCCGGGACCGCCGTCGCCGCCGGTGCAGACCCCGGTCGTACCCGCCCACGTCGATCTCCGTCCGTCGCCCGCCCGCGCTCCGGGCAGGAGTACGGATGCCAGGGCCGGACGGTTGAACCCGCGGGCCGGGTACCGTCGGTGGTGGGGTGAGCGACCTGCCGCCTGTCGGATTCAGGGGGAGCCACCCGTGTCATCAGCCGAGCAGCTGCTCGACGACGCCCTCGCGGCGGCGCGCGGCACCGACGTACGCGCCGCCGAGCGGGCCCTCGACCGGCTGGTGGTGGGCGCCGGCGCGGACGTCGACGCGGCCCTGCTGGCCCGGCTCACCCGGGCCGTCGGCCGCCTCTGGCCGCGCGGCTGGCAACCGGTCGACCTGGACCGCCTCGCCGTCCGCCGGTTGACCCCGCGCGGCGCCCGGCTGCTGCGCGACGGCGTGGCCGCCCAGCGGCGGACGCTCCCGGACCCGGTCCCGGCCTGGTTCGACGAGCAGGTCACCGACCTGGGCGCCCGCTGGGACACGGACGCGGGCTGGCTGGACCGCCGCGCCGACGGCGACCGGATCACCGCCCTGCGCGATGCCGTCGACGCGCTCGTCCTGGTCGAGGGGCTGCCGCCGATCGCGTCGCTGCGCCCGCCGCCCGGCTCGGCCGCCGTCTCCCGCGCCGCCGTCCCGGCCACCGGTTCCCGGATGCTCGACCGGGTACGCGCGCTGCTGGCCAAGGCCGAGTCGACCGGTTACCCGGCGGAGGCGGAGGCGTTCACCGCCAAGGCGCAGGAGCTGATGGCCCGGCACAGCATCGACGCGGCGTTGCTCGACGCCGCTGCCGACCGGCCGGACCGCCCGGGCGGGGTACGCCTCGGCACCGACGCCCCGTACGCGGCGGCGAAGGCGCTGCTGATCCAGGAGGTGGCGGCGGCGAACCGGTGCGAGTCGGTCTGGTCCGACGACCTGGGCTTCGCCACCGTGCTCGGCTTCCCGGCCGACCTGGCGGCGGTGGAGCTGCTGCACACCTCGCTGCTGGTGCAGGCCACCGCCGCGATGCTGCGCGGGCGCACGGAACGCGGCCGGGCCGGTGGACGACGCACCAAGGTCTACGACGAGTCGTTCCTCAACGCGTTCGCGCTGCGGATCGGCGAGCGGTTGCGGGCGGCCAGCACGGCGGCGGCCGAGGAGCGCGACGACGACCGTCTGCTGCCGGTGCTCGCGGCCCGCTCGGACGCCGTCCGGGAGCGCCTGGACCAGCTCTTCCCCGGCACCACCCGGCACCGGCTCCAGGTCCGCGACGCGGACGGCTGGACCTCCGGCACCAGCGCCGCCGACCGCGCCTCCCTCGACCCGACCGCCCCGGCGCGCCGGCCGCTTCGCGGGGCCCGCTGACTTTCTCGGCGATGATGTCGGATCGGGCGGCCCGGCTCCGACCCGTCTGCGAGGCGCCACCGACGGTGGCCCCGATCCGAGGAGTGAGACGTGAAGTACATGCTGCTGATCTGGAACCGGCCCGGCTTCGTGGAGGAGCTGTCCGAGGCGGAGCGCACCGCGATCTTCGGCGAGGTCGACGAGATCATGAAGGAGCTGACCGAGTCCGGTGAGCTGGTCGGCGGGGAGGCGCTGGCCCACCCGTCGCAGGCCCGGACGGTGCGGGCGGCGGCCGGCGGCACCGAGATCACCGACGGCCCGTTCGTGGAGAGCAAGGAGCAGTTCGCCGGCTACCTGACGGTGGACTGCGACACCCCGGAGCGGGCCGCCGAGATCGCCGCCCGCTGGCCGGACGTGCGGCACGGCTTCGGCGTGCTGGAGGTGCGCGCGGTCATGGAGCAGGCCGGGACGGAGATGTGACCGACCGGGCGGTCGAGGATCTGCTGCGCACGCTGGCGCCGCAGGTCCTCGGCGTGCTCGTGCGCCGGCACGGCCAGTTCTACGCCTGCGAGGACGCCGTCCAGGAGGCGCTGCTGGCCGCCGCCACCCAGTGGCCGGCGCAGGGCGTCCCGGACCACCCCCGGTCCTGGCTGGTCACGGTGGCGACCCGCCGGCTCACCGACGAGTGGCGCAGCGAGCACGCCCGCCGGGAGCGCGAGGTCGCGGTGGCGGTCCGGCAACCCGCGTACGCCACCGTCGCGCCGGCCGCCGACGAGGAGCCGCCGAGCGGCGACGACACGCTGCGGCTGCTGCTTCTCTGCTGCCACCCGGCACTGCCGGTGAATGCCCAGGTGGCGCTCACGCTGCGGGCGGTGGGCGGCCTGAGCACCGCCGAGATCGCACGGGCGTACCTGGTGCCGGAGGCCACCATGAGTCAGCGGATCCGCCGCGCCAAGCAGCGGATCGAGGCGAGCGGGGCGCGCTTCACGCTGCCCTCGCCGGCCGACCGGGACGAGCGGCTGGGCGCGGTGCTGCGCGTGCTCTACCTGATCTTCAACGAGGGCTACACCGCGTCCAGCGGCGACGCGCTGCACCGGGCCGAGCTGACCGGGGAGGCGATCCGGCTGGCCCGGGAGCTGCACCGGCTGCTCCCGACCGACGGCGAGGTGGCCGGGCTGCTGGCCCTGATGTTGCTCACCGACGCGCACCGGGCGGCGCGCACCGGCCCGGACGGGGAGCTGGTGCCGCTGTCCGAGCAGGATCGCACCCGCTGGGACCGGGCCGGGATCGACGAGGGCATCGCGCTGGTGACCGAGGCGTTGACCTGGTCGGCGCCGGGCCCGTACCAGGTGCAGGCGGCCATCGCGGCGGTGCACGCGGAGGCGCCCACCGCCGCCACCACGGACTGGCCGCAGATCGTGGCGCTCTACCGGGTGCTGGCCCGGATCGCCCCGAACCCGATGGTCACGCTGAACCAGGCGGTCGCGGTGGCGATGGTGGACGGGCCCCGCGCCGGCCTCGCACTGCTCGCGCCGCTGGATGCCGACGACCGCACGGCCGGCCACCACCGGCTCGCCGCCGTCCGGGCACACCTGCTCGAGCTGGCCGGCGACCGCGTCGCCGCCCGGGCCGCCTACCTGGCCGCCGCACGGGCCACCACCAGCCTGCCCGAGCGCCGCTACCTGGAGGTACGGGCCGCCCGCCTGGCCGCCGACCGATGAGTTCCGGCGTCCCGGGAGGTCCACCCGTCATGGGAGAGGTCTTCAGTCAACTGTCGATGTCGTTGGACGGCTATGTGGCGGCCGCGGGGCAGAGCCTGCAGGACCCGCTCGGGCGTGGCGGCCTGCGGCTGCACGAGTGGCTCTTCGCCACCGAGAGCTGGCGCGCGGAGCACGGCCTGAACGGCGGCGAGCGCGACGTCGACGCCGAGTTGGTCGAGGAGATGATCGAGGGCGTCGGCGCGTACGTGATGGGCCGGCGCATGTTCGGCGGCGGCGAGGGCCGGTGGGACCTCGGGTGGACCGGATGGTGGGGGGACGACCCGCCGTTCCGGGTCCCGGTCTTCGTGCTGACCCACCACCGGAGGGAACCGCTGCCGATGGCGGGCGGCACGGAGTTCCACTTCGTCACCGACGGGATCGAGGCGGCGCTGGAGCGGGCCCGGGCGGCGGCCGGTGACCGGTCCGTCTGTGTGGCGGGAGGCGGCGGCACAGTACGCGGCTACCTGGCGGCGGGCCTGCTCGACTCGCTCTGGTTGCACGTGGTGCCGATCGTGCTGGGCGGCGGCACGCCGCTGTTCGACGGGCCGCTGGACGTCACCCTGGAGCAGGAGCGGGTGGTCGCCGCACCCACCGTCACCCACATCCGCTACCGGGTACGCCGCTGACCCGCACGCACGCCGGGCCGGCGCGAAGGCCGGCCCGGTGGGGTGTGCGAGTCGTACGTCAGCTCTTGAAGGCGTCCTTGATCTTCTCGCCGGCCTGCTTGAGCTTGGCGCCGGCCTGGTCGTTGCGGCCCTCGGCCTCGAGGCGCTCGTTGTCGGTCGCCCGGCCGACGCCCTCCTTGACCTTGCCCGCGGTGTCCTGGGACGCGTTGTCGATCTTGTCGTCGAGACCCATGGTGAACCTCCACTCAGCAGTTGCGTGACGACAACTGGTTACCCCGCCGGCCGCCGGCCCAATCACCTGTCACCCGATCGGGCGGAACCGCCGCAGACGCAGGCTGTTCGCCACCACGAACACCGACGAGAAGGCCATCGCCGCGCCAGCGAGCATCGGGTTGAGCAGCCCGGCTGCGGCCAGCGGCAGCGCCGCCACGTTGTAGGCGAACGCCCAGAACAGGTTGCCCTTGATGATCGCCAGGGTGCGGCGGGACAGCCGGATGGCGTCCGCCGCGGCCCGCAGGTCGCCCCGGACCAGGGTCAGGTCGGCGGCCTCGATGGCCACGTCGGTGCCGGTGCCCATGGCCAGCCCGAGGTCGGCCCGGGCCAGCGCGGCGGCGTCGTTGACCCCGTCGCCGACCATGGCGACCACCCGACCCTCGCCCTGGAGCCGCTCGACCACTGCCACCTTGTCGGCGGGCAGCACCTCCGCGATCACCTCGTCGATGCCCACCTCGGCGGCCACCGCGTGCGCCACGGTGGCGTTGTCGCCGGTGAGCAGCACCGGGGTGAGCCCCAGGTCGCGCAGCCGGTCGACCGCCGCCCGGCTGGTCGGCTTCACCGCGTCGGCCACCGCGAGCACCCCCCGGGCCCGGCCGTCCCAGCCGGCCAGGACCGCCGTGCGGCCGGCGGCCTCCGCGCCGGTCGCCGCCCGCGCGACCTCCTCGGGTACGACGAGACCGCGCTCCCCCAGCAGCCGCGCCCGACCGACCACCACGCTGCGGCCGTCGACCGTGCCGGTCACGCCGAGCCCCTCGGCGTTGGCGAAGTCGGTGACGGCCGGCAGCGGCCCGGCCTCGACCGCCGCCTCGGCCACCGCCCGGGCGATCGGGTGCTCGGAGGCCGCCTCCAGCGCGCCGGCCAGCCGGAGCAGTTCCCCGGCGTCCTCGCCGTCGGCGGGCAGCACCTCGGCCAGCGCCATCCGCCCGGTGGTGACGGTGCCGGTCTTGTCCAGCACCACGGTGTCGACCTGTCGGGTCGACTCCAGCACCTCCGGCCCCTTGATCAGCACGCCGAGCTGCGCGCCGCGCCCGGTGCCGACCAGCAGCGCGGTCGGGGTGGCCAGGCCGAGCGCGCAGGGGCAGGCGATGATCAGGACGGCCACGGCGGCGGTGAACGCGGCGGTAGGACCGGCGCCGGTGCCGAGCCACCAGCCCAGCGTGCCGGCGGCCAGGGCGATCACGATCGGCACGAAGACCCCGGAGATCCGGTCGGCCAGCCGCTGCACGGCCGCCTTGCCGGTCTGCGCCTGCTCCACCAGCCGGGCCATCTGGGCGAGCTGGGTGTCCCCGCCGATCCGGGTGGCGCGGACCACCAGCCGGCCACCGGCGTTGACGGTCGCGCCCACCACGGCGTCGCCCGGCCCGACCTCGACCGGCACCGACTCGCCGGTGAGCATGCTGGCGTCGACCGCGGAGGTGCCCTCCTCGACCACCCCGTCGGTGGCGACCTTCTCCCCGGGCCGGACCACGAACCGGTCGGAGACCGCGAGCTGGTCGACCGGGATCCGGGTCTCCTGCCCGCCGCGCAGCACCGCCACGTCCTTCGCGCCCAGTTCGAGCAGGGCACGCAGGGCGGAGCCGGCGGTGCGCTTGGCACGGGCCTCGAAGTAACGCCCGGCCAGGATGAAGACGGTCACCCCGGCGGCGGCCTCCAGGTAGATGTTGCCGGCGCCGTCGCCCCGGGTGATGTCGAAGCGGAACGGGTGCGTCATCCCGGGCATACCCGCGTCGCCGAGGAAGAGCGCCCAGAGCGACCAGCCGAACGCGGCCAGCGTGCCGAGCGAGACCAGGGTGTCCATGGTCGCCGCGCCGTGGCGCAGGTTGACCAGCGCGGCCCGGTGGAACGGCAGCCCGCCCCACACCACCACCGGAGCGGCCAGCGTGAGCGAGGCCCACTGCCAGTGGTCGAACTGCCAGGCCGGCACCATGGCCAGCACGATCACCGGCAGGGTCAGCACCGCCGAGACCCACAACCGGGTACGCGCCCCGCGCAGTTCGTCCACCGGCTCGGCGCTCATGGTCGCGTCCGCCCGGGCGGGCGGCGGCGGCACCGCGGCCGTGTAGCCGGTCTTCTCCACGGTGGCGATCAGGTCGTCCGGCGTGACCTCGTCGGCGTACCGGACGGTGGCCTTCTCGGTGGCGTAGTTCACCGTGGCCTCGACGCCGTCCATCCGGTTGAGCTTCTTCTCGATCCGGGCGGCGCACGACGCGCAGGTCATGCCGCCGATCGCGAGTTCGATCAGGTTCGGCGCGGTCGGAAGCGTCTTTCCCGTGGTGGTCATCGCGGCACCTCCCCGGTCAACTGTGCCCGTGCCCCGGGGTGCCGTGTCCGGCGTCCGGGGTCGGTGCGGTGGTGGTCGCCGGCCCGGTGGGCGCCGGCGGGGCCTGGTCGCCGGCCACGACGGTGAACTCGGCGGTGTGCACCGCGTCGCCGTGCCGGAAGTCCAGGTAGAGACGGTACGCCCCGGCCGACGGCACCTCGGCCGCGAACGTGATCGCCGGTCCGGCCGGCGTGCGCCCGTCGCCGGGCGTGCCCTCCGGGTGCACGTGCAGGTAGGCCAGGTCACCCTGGCGCAGCGCCACCAGGTGGCCGTACGCCCCGAGGTAGGGCTGGAGGTCGGTGACCGGCCGGCCGTCCCGGCTGACCGAGAGCGTGAGCCGGCTGGTGCGGCCGGGCTCCGGCGCGCCGGTGAGCGTGACAGTGTAGCCGTCGACCGTGGTGCTGGTGGCCGGTGGCGGCAACGGTCGCGCGGCCAGCGTGCCGGGGACGGTGACGTCGACGCCGAGCGTCAACGGCTCCCCGCCGGTCGGGGTGAAGTCGGCGAACGCCCGCCACACGCCCGGCCCGGCGAGCGGTGAGGCGACCCGCCAGGTGCCGTCGTCGGCCAGCTCCGGGTGCACGTGCCGGAAGCCGGAGAGGTCGCGGCGGGCGACGATCAGGTGCATGCGCTTGTCGTGGGCCACGTCGTAGCGGGTGACCGGCCGGCCGTCCGGGCCGGTGATCCGGAACGCGAACTGCCCCTCGGGCGCAGCCGTCGGCTGGAACGTGTAGCCGCGCTCGGAGACGAGCAGCCCGCCGGGCAGGCGGGCGGCCGCCTCCCCGGCGTGACCCTGGTCGCCGTGGCCGGCGTCGGTGTCGTCGTGGCGGGTGTCGGCGGCCGGGGAGTCGGGACCGGCCACGTGACCGATCCCGTACGCCGCGCCGAACACCGCCACGAGGCCGAGGGCGAAGCCGCTCAGCTTCGTCGCCGTGTTCATGGTGTCTCCTCGTGTCGTCGGGTCCGCGGACCCGTCACGCCCCGACGAGGTCGTAACCGGCCTCGTCCACGGCGGCGCGTACGGCGTCCGCATCCAGCGGGCTCCGGCTGGTGACGGTGACCCGGCCGGTGGCCAGGTCGATCTGGACGTCGGTGACGTCCGGCAGTGCGCTCAGCTCGGTGCTCACCGCGGTGACGCAGTGCCCGCAGGTCATGCCCCGCACCTGGTAGGTGGTCTCCATCGCGTCCCTCCGATCCCATACCCCCCTGGGGTACTCATGGCACGTTAGCATACCCCCGAGGGGTACGCTATCCTCGATCTCATGACCACGCCGCCCACCCCGACCCGGGGCTACACCGCCAGCAAGGACCAGCTCCTCGCCCGGCTCCGCCGCATCGAGGGTCAGGTCCGGGGCATCGAGAAGATGGTCGAGGACGACCGCTACTGCATCGACGTGCTGACCCAGATCTCGGCCATCCAGGCCGCGCTGGACAAGGTCGGCCTGGGCCTGCTGGACGGGCACGCCCGGCACTGCATGCACGAGGGGGCCGCCGAGGGCCGGGCCGACGAGATGGCGTCCGAGATGATGGCCGCCGTCGGCCGCCTGATGAAGCGCGGCTGACCGGGACCTCCGACCCCCGGAACGGGCCGCCCGACCCGGTCCGCCGACCGGCCGGGAGACATACCGTCGAGGTGGCCGGGGCCGGCGGTCGCGCCGCCCCGGAGCCGACGGACGGAGGGCGGCCGGATGATGTGGTCGGGCCCGATGATGGGCTGGATGTGGATCTGGTCCCTGCTGGTGCTGGCGGTGCTGGCGGGGCTCGTCTGGTTCGTGGTGCGGATGCCCGGCCCGGACCGCGCGTCGCCCGGCACGGCCCGGCGCATTCTCGACGAGCGGTACGCCCGCGGCGAGATCGACGAGGACGACTACCGACGTCGACGCGCCGGCCTGGCCTGATCCGGCGTCCACCGGCGGCGCGGGCCGCCCTGGATACCATGGCCGGGCGACGACCCGGGCGTGATCCCCACGCGTCCGCGCCGGCCCCGGTGACCCGACCGGTCCGGTGACCCGGTTCCGCCGCGACCGTTGGGAGAGACGCCGTGGGCGCCGATCACACCCGTCCCGCAGCCGCCGCGCCGCCGGGCGTACGCCGGCTCCTGATCGCCACCGTGGTGCCGCTCTTCGTGCTCACCGTGATCGCGGCGCTGGTGCTCTGGCCCCGGGCGGACCGCGACCCGGTGGACGGCGGCGCGGACGTGCCGCGCTACCACGGCACGGTGACCCGGGTGGTGACCGAGCCCTGCCCGCCCACGCCCGAGTCGCCCGAGGGCGACACCGGCGGCCCCTGCGGCACCGTGACCGTCGCCGCCGAGCAGGGGCCGGACGCGGGCCGGCAGGTCGAGACGCCGGTCCCCACCGGACCCGGCGCGCCCCGGGTCGCGGTCGGTGACGAGGTGATCCTGGTCGAGCTGGTCGACCCGGGCGACCCGTCGGTGAAGACCTACAACATCGCCGAGCACCAGCGCGGTACGCCGCTGATCTGGCTGGTGGCCCTCTTCGCCGCCGCGATCGTGGCGTTCGGCCGCTGGCGCGGGCTGGCCGCGCTGGGCGGGCTGGTGGCCAGCTTCGCCATCCTGCTCGGCTTCGTGCTCCCCGGCATCGGCGCCGGGCAGTCGCCGCTGCTGGTGGCGATCGTCGGCGCCGCACTGATCATGTTCGTGGTGCTCTACCTGACCCACGGGATCACCGCGCAGACGTCGGTGGCGGTGCTGGGCACGCTCGGCAGCCTGGTGATCACCGGAGTGCTGGGCACGGTGGCCACCGCCGCCACCCACCTGACCGGCTTCGGCAGCGAGGACGCCACCACGCTGTCGATGTTCCAGGGTGACGTGGACCTGCACGGACTGCTGCTGGCCGGCATCATCATCGGTTCGCTCGGCGTGCTGGACGACGTCACCGTCACCCAGGCGGCCACCGTCACCGAGCTGGCGCACGCCAACCCGGGGCTGTCCCGACGGCAGCTCTACCGGGCGGCCACCCGGGTGGGCCGGGCGCACATCGCGTCCACCGTCAACACCATCGTGCTGGCGTACGCGGGCGCCTCGCTGCCGCTGCTGCTCCTGCTGGTCGCCGACTCCCGCCCGGTGGGTCAGCTGCTCACCAGCGAGTTCCTCGCCCAGGAGATCGTCCGTAGCGCGGTGGCCACGCTCGGCCTGATCGCCGCCGTACCGCTGACCACCGCGCTGGCCGCGGTCGTGACCACCGCCGGTCGCGCCGGGCGGGCCGCCGGACCCGCGACGCCCCGGCCGCCGTCGCCCCGGGAGGACGCGTGGGAGGCGCTCGGCGAGGGCCGGTCCGGCGGGGGCAGGAGCACGGAGGCCGCATGGTGACACTGCGCAGCGTGACGGCCGATTCCAAACGCGATGCTGGTCACGCTGGGCGGTGGCGAATTCTCGCGATTGGTCGGCTTCCGGACGTAGATCCCCGGGAGTGGTCTCGGGTAACCTCGCTGCCGGTCACCGCCGAAGGCGCGCACCGGCGCCTGCGGTGCCGCCGCCCAATCGCCTCCGGGCGAGCCGGGGAACCAGGTACATGGGGTGAATCCGCGCCAGCGGAAGGGGCCGCTTCCGTCCCGAACCCGTCAGCTAACCCGGTCGGCGGTCGACGGAAGGGAACACTGTGACGGCACCCCTGCGCCGCTGGCTGACACCCGTGGTGGCCGTGCTCGCCGCTCTTGCCGTGCTGGCCGGGCCGACGCCGGCCTCGGCGGCCCCCGGCACCGCCGCCCCGAACCCCTCGGGCCACTCGGAGGACGACGACCCACCGCTGATCAGCGAGGCCGTCACCGCCGCCAACCGCGCCTACCTCCAGGCCAAGTCGAAGTTGGACACGTCCCGCAAGCGGCAGCTCCAGCTCGCGCTGGAGGTGAAGGCGGCGCAGAACCAGCTCGACGCGCTCAGCCCGCAGGTGAGCGAGATCGCGGCACAGTCCTACCGGACCGGTCGCGTCGGCGCCATGGCGATGCTGCTGGAGAGCGACTCCCCCGACTCGTTCGTCCAGCGGGCCAGCGCCCTCGACGAGCTGAACCTGTTCAACGCGCAGCGACTCGCCGCCATCAACGAGGTGAAGGGCCGCGCCGAGCGGGCCAAGATCGCGCTCGACGCCGAGGTGCGGGAGCAGGAGAAGCAGGCGAACGCGATGGCCCGCGAGAAGGTCGAGGCGCAGAAGGCGCTGAAGCTGGTCGGCGGGCTGGACTTCACCGGTGGCCTGGTCTCGGCCACCTCGCCGGTTGCCAAGATCGGCCCCGGCCGCACCGCCGACGGCGGGTGGAAGTCCGAGTCGTGCAGTGAGAACGACCCGACCACCTCGGGCTGCGTCACGCCGCGCACCCTGCACGCGTACAAGGAGGTCAAGCGCGCCGGGTTCAACCGCTTCGTGGGCTGCTACCGCCCCGGCGGGCCGTGGGAGCACCCCAAGGGCAAGGCGTGCGACTGGTCGTTGCAGAACAGCGGCTTCGCACCGTGGCACAACAACGACACCCGCCGGTACGGCAACGAGGTGGCCGCCTTCCTCATCCGCAACGCCGACCGGCTGGGCATCTACTACGTGATCTGGAACCGGCAGATCTGGTTCCCGGCGACCGGCTGGAGTTCCTACAGCGGGCCCTCCAACCACACCGACCACGTGCACATGTCGCTGCTCTGACGCGCGCGTACGACAAAGGGGCCGCCCGTGGGCGGCCCCTTTCGCGTATCCGTTTCCCGGTCAGCCGGCGAGCGCCGCGTCCGCCGACGCGGCCGGTGACGGCAGCGGGGCCGGCGACTGCGCCACCGTCCGGACCTCGCCGCCACTGAGCCGGTACGACATGCCGACCACCGCGCAGGCCCCGCCGGCCACCTTCGCGGCGAGCACCGAGGAGCGGGCCAGCAGGGTCTCCACCGTCTGGGCGATGTGCACGTCGATGATGCCGTCGAGATCCTCGACGCCCTGGCGACCGGCCCGGAGCAGGCTGGGTGAGACGGCGTCCACCACCGCGCCCAGGTGTCCGGCCGGGGCGGAGCCGGTGCGGACCGCCTCGCGGGCCGCCTGGACCGCGCCGCACGAGTCGTGGCCGAGCACCACCACGAGCGGCGTGCCGAGCACGGTGACCGCGTACTCCACGCTGCCCAGCACCTCCGGGCCGGCGGTGTGGCCGGCGGTGCGCACCACGAAGAGGTCACCGAGGCCGCGGTCGAAGATGATCTCGGCGGCGAGTCGCGAGTCGGAGCACCCGACGATCACCGCGAACGGGTGCTGACCGTCGGCCACCGCCGCCCGGTGCCCGGCGTCCTGGTTCGGGTGCTGCGGCACACCGGTGACGAACCGGTGGTTACCGGCACGCAGTTCGGCGAGTGCCTCGTCGGGGGTGGTCGGGATCATGCTGCTCACCTCGTCCTCGCGGAGCCGTCAGGCCGGCCGGCGGCGGTGTCGGCCCCGCGACCCACCGTCACACGCGACCCATGGCACGTCAAGATTTCGTGATACGCATTTCATACGTCACCCTCGTCGACCGTGCCGGGTCGGGGCGACGACGGAAGGAGCCATACGATGACCACCATGGCGACCACACCGGCCGAGGACGGGAGCCGCAAGAACTGGACCTTCCTCACCAATCACGGGCACGTCCTGCTGGCCATCGCGCGCAACCCCACCGCGCGCCTGCGGGACGTGGCCGACGAGGTGGGTGTCACCGAGCGGGCGGCCCAGGCCATCGTCGCCGACCTGGAGGCCGGTGGTTACCTCCGCCGCACCCGGGTGGGCCGGCGCAACGAATACACGGTCAACCCGAACGGGCGCTTCCGGCACCCGGCGGAGGCCGACCAGCAGGTCGGTGCGCTGCTCGACCTGTTCGGCGCCGAGCCGACCGGCGACACCGCCGAACACTGACCGTCCTCGCGCGACCGCCCGTTCCCACGCGCACACGGCCGCGACGGTAATCTCACCGCGTGCGCGACAGCTTGCTGGCGAACGGGACGACGGGGCGCGTCCGTGCCGGACACCGGATCAGGTCCGTCCTGTCCGGAGCGGCGGTCGCCGCCCTGGTCGGCGGCGCGCTGGCGGTGCCGACGCCGGCGGTCGCGGCGCCCGCGTGCGGGCCCACCGGCGGCCCGGCCCCCACCGAGATGCCCTGGGCGCTGAGCCGGCTCGACCCGGCCGCCGCCTGGCGGGTCGGCAAGGGGCAGGGCGTCACGGTCGCGGTGGTCGACTCCGGCGTCTCGCCGAGCCACCCGTTGCTGCGCGGCCGGGTGCTGCCGGGCGAGGACTTCAACCAGTTGGTCCACCTGCGCGGGCAGTGCGACCTGGTCGGTCACGGCACCATGGTGGCGGGCATCATCGCCGGCCGGGAGGGCACCGGCTCGCCGTACACCGGCATCGCGCCCGAGGCCCGCATCCTGCCACTGCGCGTGCTGGCCGAGAACAAGGAGAACTTCGACCCGGACGTGCCGGGCGAGATCGGCCGGGCGATCCGCTGGGCGGTCGACCACGACGCCGACGTGATCAATCTGTCCCTGGTCACGCTCGACGACCCGGCCCTCCGGTCGGCCGTCACCTACGCCCTGGGCAAGGGCGTGATCGTGGTGGCCTCCGCCGGCAACCGGCAGGAGAACCGGGAGGACCGGCCGGCCTATCCCGCGGCGTACCCGGGGGTCATCGCCGTCGCCGGCATCGACGAGCAGGGCGGCCACGTGGGCAGCTCGGTCAGCGCGGACTACGTGGACATCGCCGGCCCGGGCCTGAACATCGTCGGCCCCGCCCCGCAGGGTGCCGGCTACCGCGCCGAGCCGCAGGGCGGGACGAGCTTCGCCACCGCGTACGTCTCGGGGGTGGCCGCGCTGGTGCGGGCCGCGCACCCCGAGATCAGCCCCGAGGAGGTGGCCTACCGGTTGACCCGCACGGCGGACAACCCGCCCGACGGGCACAACACCGAGGTGGGCTACGGGATGGTCAATCCCTACCGGGCGGTGACGAACCTGCTGGGCACCCGCGACGACCCCCCACTGGGCGCGATGCCGCCGCCGGCGCCGGCCGCCGACCCACTGGCCTGGCAGCGCACGGTCGCGATCTGGGTCGCCGTCGTCGGCGGGCTGCTGGCCGGCGTCCTGCTCACGCTGCGCCCGATCCTGGTACGCGGGCGGCGACGCGGCTGGCGCCCCGGCCGTCGCGACCTCCCCCGTGGCGCCTGACCCGGCCCCGTCACCCACCTCCCGGGAGGGCGCCGCCTCCCCACCGCACGGGAAAACGCAGCGGCTCCGCCCGGCGCGAGCCGGAGCGGAGCCGTCGTTGACCGGTCGGGTCAGTTGCCCCAGACCTTGGAGTTGCTCATCTCCGTGGTCATGTAGTTCTCGCGCGCGATGCCCACCGCGCCGCCGATCTCGTTGAGGACCTTGTTGATGTCCCGCACGGCCGCGTCCCACTGGGCCTGGTGCTGCTCGTAGGCGACCCGGTCCTGGCCCTCCCACTCGAGCTTGCTCAGCATCGACCGCAGCGTGTCCAGCTTCTCGTCGATGGTCCGCGAGATGGCCTGCATCTGCTGGTTGCTGCTCTCGAGGACAGCATAGTCAACCTTGATGCTCATCGATTCCTCCTCTGCCTGTCTTCGCGGATCACGGGTTGAGCGCAGCGTGGAACTTGTCCAGCATCTGCTGCTGCTCTTCGTCGTTGACCTGGTGCGTGGTGCCGGACTTGTCGAGCAGGTCCGCGATGTTGTCCATCGCCGTGAGCAGCTTCGCCGTGTCCTCGGTCCAGCGGTTCATCAGGCCCTGGAAGCCCGTGGAGGCCTGGCCCTTCCAGGCCATGGCCAGGTCGTCGACCACGTTCCACAGCTTCTTGAGCTCGCCGTCGACGTCGCTGCGCGTGGACCGCACGTCACTCGCGGCGGTGTGCAGAGTCGCTGCACTGACCTCGAACGCCATGCTTCACACCCTTCCGTCATCTAGTGGCGGCGGTTCCGCCGCGCCCCTCCCCCGCGGCAAGGCGAACACACCCCACCGACGGACACTTCATCCGAACCGTAGCGGACGACGTCCAACCCGCGCAGCCCTCCCTTCCCATCGTCGAATTCCGACAGGACACCGCGATCCGGCGTGGACCGTACGAGTTGGACGGTGCCCGGTCAGGCCGGCTCCGTCCAGGCGGTCTGGATCAGCTGCTGGCCGTCGCGGCGGCGGACCAGGGTGCCCCGGCCCGGCGGCTGCGGGGTCGGCCGCAGGTTGCCGAACACCGCACCCTCCTCCCGGCTGCCCGACATCAGCAGGCCCGGCGAGTCCAGTTCGCGCAGGCGTTGCAGCACCGGCTCGTAGAGGGCCCGGGCCACGCCGCCCACCCGCCGCGTGATGATCAGGTGCAGGCCGATGTCCCGCGCCTGCGGCAGCAGCTCGTGCAGCGCGCTGAGCGGGTTGTTGCCGCCGGAGGCGACCAGGTCGTAGTCGTCCACCAGGATGTAGAGCTCCGGCCCCTTCCACCAGCTGCGGTCGCGCAGCTGCGCGGTGGTCACGTCCGGGCCGGGCAGCCGGTTCTGCAACGCGCTGCGGATGGAGCCGAGGCCCTGGCTGAACACCTGGTTGGACGGCGCGTAGTCGAGCAGGTGGTCGCCCTCGACCGCCCCCAGCAGGCCGCGCCGGTAGTCGGCGATGACCAGCCGCGCCTGGGCCGGCGTGTAGCGCTCGGCGATCCCCCGGGCGATCAGCCGCAGCAGGTTGGTCTTGCCGCACTCGGCGTCACCGAAGACGGTCAGGTGCGGCTCGCTCGCCAGGTCCAGGTAGACCGGGGCGAGCGCCGACTCGTTGACCCCGATCGGGATGCCCGGGGCGGACCGGTCGACCACCTGGGCCAGGTCGGTCAGCGCCAGCTTGCGCGGCAACAGCCGCACCTTCGGCGCGGGCCGGCCCGGCCAGTTCGCCGCCACGTGGCCGGCCAGCGCGACCGACGCCTCGGTCAGGTCCTCGATGTCGCGCTTGCCGTCGATCCGCGAGACCGCGGTGAGGAAGTGCAGCTTGTCCCGGGTCAGGCCCCGACCCGGCGAACCGACCGGCACGTTCTGCGCGGCCCGCCGGTCGATCTCCGACTCGGACGGGTCACCGAGCCGCAGCTCCAGCTTGGTGCCGAGCAGGTCCCGCATGTTGATCCGGATCTCCGCCCAGCGCACGGCCGTGATCACCACGTGCACGCCGAAGCCCAGCCCCCGGTTGGCCAGGTTGGTGATGGTCTGCTCCAGCTCCTCGTACTCCTGGCGCAGCGTGTTCCAGCCGTCCACCACGAGGAAGACGTCCCCGAACGGGTCGTCGGCGAACTCCCCGGCGGCCCGCCGCCGGCGGTAGCTCGCCACCGAGTCGATGCCGTGCTGGGTGAACCGGTTCTCCCGCTCGTCGATCACGGCGACCACCTCGGCGACGGTCCGCCGGACCGCCTCGGTGTCGCGCCGACCGGCCACGCCGGAGGTGTGCGGCAGCCCGTCCAGGCTGCGCAGCGCGCCGCCGCCGAAGTCGAGGCAGAAGAACTGCACCTCACGCGGCGTGTGGGTGAGCGCGAGGGAGGCCAGCATCGAGCGCAGCATGGTGCTCTTGCCGCTCAGCGAGGCGCCGACGATCACCACGTTGCCACCGGCGCCGGAGAGGTCGACCATCATCGGGTCCCGACGCTGCTCGTACGGCCGGTCGACGATGCCGACCGGCACCGCGAGCCGGCCCCGGCCCGGCCAGTCCGCGGTGGTCAGGCCGAACGTCGGGTGCACGCTCAGCTTGGGCAGCAGCTCGGCCAGCCCGGACGGCTCCGCCAGCGGCGGCAGCCAGACCTGGTGCGCCGGCCGGCCCCGGCCCTTGAGCTGGTCGATCAGGACGTCCAGCATGGCCACCGCCTTGCCGTCACCGGTCTGCTCCGGCTCGGGCGCGGTCTCCGCCGGGGTCGGCAGCTTCGGCACCGGCACGTAGTCGATGCCGTACGGGACGATCCGGCGCTGCACCTGCGCCCGGCTGGAGCGCTGCGTCTGCCCCGGCGCCCGGTAGGGGCCGGAGACGTAGGCGGCACGGAACCGCAGCATGGTGGCCGTGTCGGTCTTCAGGTAGCCGTGGCCCGGCGCGCTCGGCAGCTCGTAGGCGTCCGGCACACCGAGCACGATCCGGCTCTCCACCGCCGAGAAGGTCCGCAGACCGATCCGGTACGACAGGTGCGTGTCCAGACCGCGCAGCTTGCCCTCCTCCAGTCGCTGCGAGGCGAGCAGCAGGTGCACGCCGAGCGACCGGCCCAGCCGGCCGATCATCACGAACAGGTCGATGAAGTCCGGCTTGGCGGCCAGCAGCTCGGAGAACTCGTCGCAGATGATGAGCAGGCTGGGCATCGGCTCCAGCGGCTCACCGGCCGCGCGCGCCTTCTCGTAGTCGTAGCGGGACACGTAGTTGCCCGACGCCCGCAGCACCTCCTGGCGGCGGTTCATCTCGCCGGCCAGCGCGTCCCGCATGCGGTCGACCAGCGGCAGCTCGTCGGAGAGGTTGGTGATCACGGCGCTGGTGTGCGGCAACGCGTCCAGCGACGCGAACGTGGCGCCACCCTTGAAGTCGACCAGGACGAAGTTGAGCTCCTCCGACGAGTGCGTCACGGCCAGCGCCGCGACCACCGTACGCAGCAGTTCGCTCTTGCCGGAACCGGTCGCGCCGATGACCAGGCCGTGCGGGCCCATGCCCTCGTGCGCGGACTCCTTGAAGTCCAGCTCGACCACGTTGCCGTCCGGCCCCAGGCCGAGCGGGATGCGCAGCCGGTCCCGGTGGCCGCGCGGGCGCCAGGTCTGCCGGGTGTCCACGGTGGCGGCGTCGCCGACGCCGAGCAGGTCCGGCAGCTCCATGCTGCGGGCCAGCGGCTCCTCGGTGCTGGCGCCCTGCTGCTGGGACAGCCGGAACGGGGCGATCTGCCGGGCCAGCCCCTCCGCCGCCGCCAGCGACAGCCGGTCCGGCCGGCCGAGCCGGGAGGAGGTGGGGCCGCGCACCAGGTCGAGCCCGCTGCCGTCGCCGGCGTCCAGGCAGAGCAGCCACCGGCCGGCGTCCCGGGGGACCGCGCCGGACAGGTCGAACACGGTCGTGCCGAGCAGCCCCGCGCCGGTCAGCGCGCAGGTCGCCGAGACCTCGCCGCCGTCGAGCACCACCACCACGTGCGGCGCGGTGGTGAGCGGCTTCGCCTCCGGGGCGAACCGGGGTCGGCCGCCCAGCTCGTTGGCGAGCGCCGACTCCGCCTCGGCCAGGCTGGCGAAGACCATCCGGCGCGCGCCCGCCGCGTCCGTACGCCCCGGGTGCTGGGCGTGCGGCAGCCACTTCGCCCAGTCCCAGACCGGCTGCCGGTCCGGTGCGGCCACCACGACGACCAGCAGGTCCTCCGGGGCGTGGAAGGTGACCAGCTGACCCAGCGCCGCCCGGGCCAGGTCGAGCACCGGCTCGCGGTCGCCGCGCAACGCGATCCGGCTGAACGCGCGCAGCGACAGGGCGGTGGGCAGGTCGGGCACGCTGGAGTGGGCCCGGACGAACCGGCGCAGCGCGATCGCGCTCATCGGCTCCAGGTCCTCCACCGGCTTGGTCTCCGGCGGCACGATCTCCACCGCCAGCCGTTGCGGGCCGAGCGCGATCCGCACCTCGCCGAAGTCGTCCTCGGTGATCCGCCGCTCCCACAGCCGGCGCGAAGCGGCGATCGACCAGAGCGCGTCGGGCTCCGGGTGCCGCCAGGTCATCGCGGCGCGCTGCTGCTCGGCCGCCCGCCGGGTGCGCTTGCGCATCTGCGCCAGGTAGCGCATGTAGTCGCGCCGCTGGGCGTTCAGCTCCGCCTTGTCGTTGCCGCCGTTGCCGAGCGTGCCGATCGCCATGCCCAACATGGACACCCCGAACAGGCCACCGGCGACGTACGTCATCATGCCGCCGCCACGGCCGGCGTAGAGGAAGGCCATCGCGCCGACGCCGCAGAGCATCGGCAGGATCATCAACACCTGCCCCATGCCCTTGGCCTGCGGCTCCGGCAGCTCGGGCGGGGACTCCAGCAGGACCTCGCCGCGCGGCAGCGCGGGTCCCGGTTGACGCGGAAGTCGGCGGAACACCACCGTACTCACGGCTCTCCCCTCCCCAGAAGTGGCAGTGATCGTGGTCTGCCACCGCCGGTGAGCGTCGGGTGGGCAACCTGTGCGACCGCCATCGTAGGTAATCTCCCGGAGGCGTCGTGGACCCGTGGGGGCGACGCCGACGGCCGGGTGGATCGTAGGGCGAGCACGAGGAGGCCACAGTGGCGACGAAGGCGGCGACCGGCGGGCTGAGCCGGATCACCATCGTGGCGCCGCGCACCAGGATGGATCTGGCGCTGCCGTCCGACGTGCCGCTGGCCGACCTGCTGCCCACGCTGCTGCGCTACGCCGGCGAGGACCTCGCCGACGAGGGTGTGCGGCACGGCGGTTGGAGCCTGTCCCGGCTGGGCGGGCAGCCGCTCGACGGTGGCCGCACCGCCGCGCAGCTCGGCGTCCGCGACGGTGAGGTGCTCTACTTCAACCCCCGGGCCGCCACCGCACCCGAGATCGTCTTCGACGACGTGGTGGACGCGGTCGCCACCTCCACCACCCAGCGGGCCGGCGCCTGGCAGGTGGGCACCACGCGCTCGTTCGCCGTCCTCCTCGCCGGGTCGACGCTGGCCGCGGGCGCGGTCGCGGCGCTGTTCACCGGGCCGCCGCAACTCCCCGGCGCGCTGGCCGCCCTGGTGGTCGCGGTCGCCCTGCTCGTCGGCGCCGCCGTGCTGTCCCGGGCGGCCGGCGACAGCCGTACCGGTGCGGTGCTGGCCCTGGTCGGCGTCGGCTACGCGGCGGTCGGCGGCCTGCTCGTGCTCGCCGGGGACCGGCCGCTCGACGACCTGGCCGGCCCGCACGTGCTGCTCGCCGCCACCGCGGTGGTGGTCTTCGGCGCGGTGGCCGCGCTCGCCGTCGGCGACCGGCTGCCGCTGTTCCTCGGCGCGGTGGGCGTGGGCGCGGCCGTCGGTCTCGGCGCGGTGCTCAGCCTGGCCTTCGGCATCGGCGCGGCGGCCTCGGCGGCGGTGGTGGCGACGGTGGCCTTCGGCGCGCTGCCCGCGCTGCCGATGCTCGCCTACCGACTGGCCCGACTGCCGGTGCCGTCGATCCCGACCGGCCCGGAGGACCTGAAGACCGACACCGAGTCGGTGGACGGGCCGTCGGTGCTGCGCGACAGCGAGCGCGCCGACGGATTCCTCACCGGCCTGCTCTGGACCGTCTCGCTGCTGGTGCTCGGCGGCGAGGTGGTGCTCGCGCTCGACGGCCGGCTCCCGGCCGTCCTGCTCTGCCTGGTGCTGGCCCTGCTGTCACTGCTGCGGGCGCGCCCGTTCCTCGGCCGGGGCCAGCGCACCCCGGTGCTGCTCGCCGGCACCGTCGGCCTCGGCCTCACCGCCCTGGCGGTCTTCGCGGCCGGCTCGACGCCGGTCCGGCTCGGGCTGGTCCTGGGCGGCCTGACCGTGGTTGCCGTGATCAGCCTGGTCTACGGCCTCACCGTGGCCGGCAAGCGGATCTCCCCGGTCTGGGGCCGCACCCTCGACATCGTCGAGATCCTGCTGATCGTCGCGCTGGTGCCGCTGGCCGTCTGGGTCTGCGGCATGTACGGCTGGATCGTCAACCTTCGACCGTGACGGTGCCCATCGCGGTGCCGACCGGCGCGGTGGCGTAGACGCCGGGGCCGTGCTGGCCGTCCAGCGGGCGGGCCGGCACACCGGCCCGCCGGGCCATGTCCCGCACGACCTTCACCAGCGCCTCGGCGTGCCCGTCCATGGCCGCCACGCGCAGCAGCGGCGGGACCCGCCGGCCGCCGGGGAGCACCACGGCCGCGACGGTGTGCGAGGGCGCGGAGGTCGAGGTGACCGCGTCCACCAACGCGCCCAGCGAGCCGGTGGGGCGGACCCGCAGGGCCAGGCAGCGCTGGGTCCAGCCGCCCCCGCGCAGGCTGGTCCAGGTCTCGACCGGGGACTCCGGCGCCAGGTCGAGGCCGGCCCCGGAGACCACCGCCGCGTGCAGCTCGTCCCGGCCGAGCACCCGGTGGCCGAGGCCGGCGGCGGTGAGCGCCTTGCCGAGCCGGCCCACCCCGGCCGCGACCGTGCGGTGCACGCCGCGCAGGCCGCCGCCACGGCTCACCGTCTCGGCGCGCGCGTCCCCCACCGACAGTCGCAGTGCCACCCACACGGTGCGGTGCGCCGCGGGCGGCGCGCCGGGAGCCGGGTACCAGACCAGGGTGTGCGAGACCACCTGGGTCTGGGTGACCGGGCCGGTGAAGTCGGCCAGCACGGCGAGCGCCCGGTCCACCGTCGACGCCTCGATCGACCCGGCGGGCGCGCCGGGTCGGCCGGTCAGCGCCAGGGCGGCGAACCAGCCCCGGTCGTCCTGCCCGATGCCGAGACGGGTGCCGCGTTCGGTCAGCTCCACCACGGTCAGCTCGGGGGCGAGCGCGGCCAGCCGCGGGTCACCGCCGGGCACCGCGCCCCGGGACCGGTCCCGACGTCGACGCAGCCGGCGGCGGAGCATCAGGTCCTCGTACCACCAGCGGCCGCCCCGGCGGGCGAACGCGGCCACCACGGCCAGCAGCGCCAGCCCGGCGACCACGGCGAGCAGCCAGGTCGGGCCGGCGGTGGCGAACCAGACCGCGAGCGCCGCGCACTCCACCACCACGAGCTGGCCGACGACGACCGGACCGAGTCGGCCGCGCCGGCGCCGGTCCGCCGGGGTGACCGGCCGGTCCGCCGGCACGGCGGGGGCGGTGGCCGTACGACCGGGTGGCGCCTGGAGCTGCGTCATCGGTGAGCGTCCCTTCTGGACATCCTGGGCATCCGCCGGCGGGGTGCGTCGTCGGGTGGCGGACGGGGTCCCGGCAGACCCCCGACGGCCCCTTATCGTAGGGAAGCCCGCGGCGCTGTTCGGACCTGATCGCCGCGGACCCACCCCCGCCGGAGGTTAGTCATGCGGACCCGCCGCGATCAGGTGCAGGCGTACCGCTTCGTCACCCGCCGCATCGTCTCCGCGCTGCTCTCCGGCGACCCGGAGACCAACGACCTGCCGATGCGCCGCCTCGGCATGGCGGTGTTCGGCAGCGTCGTCGCCGCGGCCGTGGTGCTCGGCGGCGTGGGCGCGTACGGGCAGCTCACCAGCAACTCCGCGCCGCTCGAGGCGAACACCGTGGTGATCGAGCGGGAGACCGGCGCCACCTACTACTTCGGCGAAGACCAGGTGCTGCACCCGACGCTCAACTACGCCTCGGCCCGGCTGATCGTGAACGACGCGTCGGCGACGGTCCGCACCATGTCGCAGGCCTCCATCAAGGACCGGCCGCGTGGCCGGATGGTGGGCATCGTGGGCGCGCCGGACGACCTGCCGGACCGCAAGTCCCTGGTCGGGCTGCCGTGGTCGGTCTGCGACGTGCCCGACCCGAACGACCCGCAGCGCTCCACCACCCGCCTGGTGGTCGACCGCCCACTGCCCGGCGGCACCCCGCTCACCGACCGGGCCGTCCTGGTCCGCACCAGCGACGCGCGCTACCTGCTCACCGGTGGCGCCCGCCTGCGCGTGGTCGGTGACGAGCAGGCGCTGGTGGCGTTGCAGATGGCGGGTGCCACCAACCTCACCGTCGGGCAGCAGTTGCTCAACGCGGTGCCGGTGGGCCCGGCGCTGCGCAAGCCCGCGATCGACGGGGACGGCGGGCCGAGCGGGCTGACCGTCGCCGACCGGCCGGCCCGGATCGGTCAGGTCTACCAGGCCGCCGGCCAGTACTACGTGCTGACCCGGCAGGGTCTGGCCACGATCCGGGAGGTCACCGCCCGCCTGCTGCTCGGCGGCGGGGGCACGGTGACCGAGATCACGGCGGACGAGGCGGGCCGGCTCCTCACCGACCAGCGGCTGGACGCCGACGGGCTGCCGGCCCGGACGCCGACGCTGCACGACGTCCGCCCCGGGCGCACGGTGCTCTGCGCCACCTACCGCTCGGGGCCGGCCGGTCAGCCTCCGACCACCACGCTGGAGGTCTTCGACTCGCCGCCGGCCGAGCTGGCCGGGACGACCGCGATGCCGGCACGGCAGGGCGCCCGGGACGCCGTCCGCACCGCCGAGAGCGTGCTGCTGCCCGGCGGAAAGGGCGTGCTCGTGCAGGCGACGGCCGGCGAGAGCGGCAAGCCGGCGGCCGGCTCGACGATCTACCTGATCACCGCGCAGGGGATCCGCTACCCGCTCGGCGCCGCTGGGGGCGACGCGAGGAGCGCGCTCGGCTACGGCGACGTGACCCCGCTGGCGGTGCCCGCCTCGCTGCTGGCGCTGGTGCCGACCGGCCCGACGCTGGCCCGGCAGGACGCGTTGGCGTACTTCGATGCGGCGGACACCCCGACGGCCGGCGCGACCCCCTCGACGGGCGGCGGGGCGGCCCAGGTCCAGGGCGGTTGAGCGAGGGGCGACAGGTCCGAAGTGGAGGAGAGCGACGACGGGTCGCCCGGGTTGGTCCGGTTCGACTAACCTGAGCATGGCCAACGGTTCCGGACGATGACTACGGGGATGCAGCCATGACGGGGCGCACGACAGTCGACGTACTGTCCTTGGAGGACTTTCACCAGCGGCTCGAGCGACGTCTGCACGAGGCGGAGTCGGTGTTGCGCAAGCTCAACACCGAGATGCAGTGCCGCCCGCCGGCACTCGGCACGTTCGCCGACGCGACCGACAACTCCCGTCGCTACTCCGAGACGCACCAGAGCTACGTCAACCACGTCGATCGACTGCGCCGGGCGATCCTGGCCGCCCGCGAGGCGACCCACACGATCATGACGAACTACAAGACCGCCGAGGCCCGCAACGCCGCCGTCGCGGCCGACGTCGCCGCCGCCCTCTCCGGGCTCAACGAGGCGATGAAGCAGCCGAAGGAGGATCCGCGTGTCTGAATACACCCAGCGTTACGAGCACGTCAGCCACGAGGAGCTCTACCAGGGCGTCAACGCCGGCGACCCGTTGCAGATCGAGGGCCTCAGCGCCCAGTGGACGTCGCTCAAGGGCACCCTCGACGATCTCGGTCGCGACCTCGCCGCCGACCTGGACGCGCTGGCGAAGACCTGGACCGGTGACGCCGCCCGCGAGTTCCACCGCCGGCTCGACATGGTGGTCGGCTACTCCGGCAACCTGGCCGAGGGCATGACGGGTGTCCGACAGGGCCTCGACATGATGGCCGTCGAGCTGCGCACCGCCCAGGCCAAGGCGGAGAGCCCGGAGAAGACCGACGACAACGACAAGCTGCTCTCCGGCGCCGGCAAGGGTTTCCTGATCGGCGGTGCCCCCGGCGCGCTGATCGGCGGCATCGTCGGCCACCAGCAGGACGAGGCCGAGCAGGAGAAGGCCCACCAGCGGATGGTGCAGGTCGTGGCGAAGCTGGCCGAGGGCTACGACTTCTCGGCGTACGGCCGGATCGTGGTGCCGGAGCCGCCACCCGACGACTTGTTCCGCCATCCGGGCGGCAGCGATCCGACGCTGCAGAACGGCCCGTCGGTGCGGACGCCGTCGGCCGGCCCGACCCTGGGCAGCTTCGGCCCGGGCGCGAACGGCACCGCGACCACCTCGGGCGTGCACCACACCGCCCCGACCAGCGGCACGCCCGGCGACGGCGGCCCGGGCGACGGCATCCCCGGCGGCCACCCCGGCGCGGGCGCGCCGGGTTCCGTGACGACCGGCGGCACGGTCGACCCGACCGGCACCTCGCTGGCCGGCGCCGGCCCGCTCACCGCCACCACCGGCGGTCCGCAGATCGGTGGCGGCCCGGGCTTCGGTCCCGGCAGCGCCAACCCGACGATGACGGCCGGCGGGGGCGGCGGCACGCTCTACGGCGGCCCCGGCGTGCTGAGCACCGGCTCGTTGGCCGGGACGGGCCCCACGAACGCGGCGTCCTCCGGGCGACTCGGCGGCGTGCCCGGCGCGGAGAACCGCTCGGCCGCCGGCACCGGGCGGCTCACCTCCGGTCGCGGCCTCACCGTCGACGGCGAGGGCAGGTCCACCGGCCGCAGCGCCGGCGCCACCGGACGGCCCGCCATGGCCGGCCGCAACGGCGTGCTGGGCGGGCGCGGCGCCGACGACGACGAGTCGGAGGGCCGGCTGACCTGGCTCACCGAGGACGAGATGGTCTGGGGCGACGGCGGGTCGGCCCCGCCGCCGGTGCTCGGCGGCATCTGACCCGGACACGGACGAACGGCGCGGCTCCCCCGGCGGGAGCCGCGCCGTTCGCTGTCGGACGGGCAGGTATACCTAGAGCGTATACATACTGTGTATAGTCCCGGTCATGTCGATCGGTCACACCTTCCTCGGGCTGCTGCAAGCCAGCCCACGACACGGCTACGACCTGAAGCGGGCCTACGACGAGCGCTTCGGCCAGGCCCGTCCGCTCGCCTACGGGCAGGTCTACTCCACGCTGTCCCGGCTGCTGCGCAACGGACTCGTCGAGGTCGACTCCGTCGAGCCCGGCGAAGGCCCGGAGCGCAAGCGGTACGCGATCACCGAGGCCGGTGTCACCGACGTGGGGCGGTGGCTCGCCCAGCCGGAGAAGCCGGAGCCCTACCTGCACAGCGTGCTCTACAGCAAGGTGGTGCTCGCGCTGCTGACCGGCCGCCCGGCCGCGGACCTGCTCGACGTCCAGCGCGCCGAACACCTGCGGCTGATGCGGGAACTGACCCGGCGCAAGACCCGAGGCGACCTGGCCGACCAGCTCGTCTGCGACCACGCACTGTTTCACCTGGAGGCGGACCTGCGCTGGCTGGAGCTGACCGCGTCCCGACTCGACCAGCTGGCCCGGGAGGTCGGCCGATGAGCGCGGACGCACTGCTGGTGGCGGAGGACCTGCACCGCTCCTTCGGCCCGACCCCGGCGCTCGCCGGCGCGTCGCTGGCCGTCGCGGCCGGTGAGGTGGTGGCCGTGATGGGGCCGTCCGGGTCCGGCAAGTCGACGTTGCTCCACTGTCTCGCCGGAATCGTGCCGCCGGACACCGGCCGGGTGCGCTACCGGGGCGCCGACCTGACCGCCATGTCGGACGCCGAGCGCAGCGCCCTGCGCCGCCGGGAGTTCGGTTTCGTCTTCCAGTTCGGGCAGCTCGTACCGGAGCTGACCTGCCTGGAGAACGTCGCGTTGCCGCTACGGCTGGAACGGGTCGCCCGGCGTGCGGCGGAGCGGCGGGCCCGGGAGTGGCTGGACCGTCTCGAGGTGGCGGACGTGGCCGGCAAGCGGCCGGGTGAGGTCTCCGGCGGTCAGGGGCAACGGGTCGCGGTGGCCCGGGCGCTGGTCACCGCACCCCGGGTGGTCTTCGCCGACGAGCCCACCGGCGCGCTGGACTCGCTCAACGGCGAGCGGGTGATGCGCCTGCTCGCCGGTGCCGCCCGGGAGACCGGAGCGGCGGTGCTGCTGGTGACGCACGAGACCCGGGTGGCGGCGTACTCCGACCGGGAGGTGGTGGTCCGCGACGGCCGGACCCGCAGCCTGGAGCAGGTGGCGTGACCGCGACCGTGCCGCGCCGACCGGTCGGCGCCGGCCTCGGCGACCTGTTGATGGGCGCGCGGATGGCGGCCACCGGCGGGCGTTCCGGATGGACGCGCACGCTGCTCACCGCGCTCGGCGTCGGGGTGGGCGTGGCCATGCTGCTGCTCGCCGCCGCGGTGCCGGGGGCGATCGACAGCCGCGGCGAACGCACCACCGCGAGGAGCGAGCCGTTCGTCGACGCCGCACCGCCCGCCGGTCCGGACACCCTGCTGGTCCTGCACGCCGACAGCCAGTTCCGGCAGCGCACCGTGCGGGGCTGGCTGGTCCGCCCCGAGGGCCCGGACGCTCCCGTGCCACCCGGCCTGACGGCCCTGCCCGGCCCGGGTGAGGCGGTCGTCTCACCGGCGCTGCGTGCCGTGCTCGACTCGCCGGACGGGCCGCTGCTCGCCGCCCGTCTCGGCGGCGCCCGGGTGGTCGGCGTCATCGGCGCCGACGGCCTCTCCGGCCCGGACGAGCTGGCCTGGTACGCGGGCCGGGCCGACCTGACCGAGGAGTGGGCGGGCCGCGTGGACCGGTTCGGTGGTGGCGGCCAGGGCGAGGAGCTGGGTCCCACGCTCAACCTGCTGGTGGTGGTCGTGTTCGTGGTGCTGCTGCTGCCGGTGGTGGTGTTCCTCGGCGCCGCCGTCCGCTTCGGCGGCGACCAACGGGACCGACGGCTCGCCGCCGTCCGGCTGCTCGGCGCCGACCACGGCATGGTGCGGCGGATCGCGGCCGGGGAGGCGACCGCCGCCGCGCTGCTTGGCCTGGTGGTGGGCGGCGGGCTGTTCCTCGCCGGCCGGCAGCTCGCCTGGTTCGTCTCGTTCGCCGACTACAGCTTCTACCCGGCGGACCTGCGACCGGCGGTCCCCCTGGTGGCGCTGGTGGTGCTGGCCGTGCCGGCGCTCGCGGTCGCGGTGGCGCTGCTCGCGCTGCGCCGGGTCGCCGTGGAACCGCTCGGCGTGACCCGTCGGGGTCGCCCGGCACGCCGCCGGCTCTGGTGGCGGCTGCTGCTGCCCGTCGTCGGGCTCGGGCTGCTCTATCCGTCGACCGGGTCCGGGCCGGCGCCGACCGCCGACTGGCGGATCGCGGCGGGCGCGGTACTGCTGCTGGCCGGCACCGTCACGGTGCTGCCGTGGCTGGTCGACCTGGTGGTGCGGCCGCTGCGCGGCGGCCCGCCGGCCTGGCAGCTCGCGGTACGTCGGCTCCAGCTGGACAGCGCCACCTCGGCCCGCCTGGTGAGCGGAGTGGCGGTGGCGGTGGCCGGCACGATCGGGTTGCAGATGCTGATCGCCGGCGTGCAGGACGAGTTCCGTCGGCCGTCCGGTCAGGACCTCACGCGCGCCCAGGCGATGGTGAACCTCCCGGCTGTCGCCGATCCGCGCGCCGCGCTGGACCGGCTCGCCGCCGTCGAGGGAGTGACCGGCAGCGCGGCCACGCTGTCCACCGCCGCCGCCCCGGCGGGGAACACGAACCCGAACGCGGTCGTGACGGTACGGATCGGCGACTGCGCGGCCCTGGCCGAGTACGCCGAGGTGGACGGGTGCGCGGACGGCGACGTGTTCCTCGCCCGCTCCGGCGACCCCGAGGCGGGCGTCGAGCCCGGCGGCCGGATCCGCCTGGACGAGGACTGGACCATCCCCGCGGCGACCCGGATCGTGCCCGCCCGCACCGACCCGACGGGTGGCCGGGCGCAGTCCGCGCTGCTGCTCACCCCGACGGCCGCCGCCGGCCTGCCGGCACGCCACCTGAACGCCACCGCGCTGCTCACCTTCGACCCGGCCGACCGGGACGCCGTGGAGCGGGTGCGCGCCACGGTGGCGGCGATCGATCCGCCGATCGGGCAGGTGCTGGAGTTCCGGGCGGTGCAGGAGGACCCGGGCTTCACCAAGGTGCGGACCGGGCTGACCGCCGGCGCCGTGATCACTCTGCTGCTGCTGGGGATCAGCCTGCTGGTCGGCGTCCTGGAACAGCTTCGGGACCGGCGACCGCTGCTGGCCGCCCTGGTCGCGGTGGGCACCCCCCGACGGGTGCTGGGCTGGTCCGTGCTCGCCCAGACGGGCGTACCGGTGCTCGTCGGTCTGGTGCTCGCGGCCGGTGTCGGTACGGTGACCGGCGCGGTCCTGCTCGTCATGGTCGGCGCGCCGGTGGTGCTGAGCTGGCCGGTGGTCGGGCTCGGCACGAGCCTTGGCGCGGCGGTCGTGGTGCTGGTGACGGCGGCGAGCCTGCCGGTGCTGTGGCGGCTCACCCGCCCGGACGGCCTGCGGGTCGAGTGAGTTGACGACCCGCCCGGCAACCCAGGAGCCGGGCGGGTCGTCGTCACCGGTCAGCAGAAGGCGCCGGCCCGGGCGCCGCCGTCCTGTCGGGTGGTGCGGAAGTCGCAGAGGTCGTAGCCGTTGTCGGCGAGCGTCGCCTTGACGTCGGCGAGCTGCCCCGCGTCCAGCGACGGTTCCCGGGACAGCACGAATCCGCTGCTGCGGTCGGGGTCGCCGACGACCGCCCAGCGGTAGTCGGGGTCGAGCCCGATCACCACGTAGTTCGGGCCGCCCAGGTAGATCCACCGACCGCCGAGGTTGATGAAGGAGACGGTCAGCGCCGAGTCGGCGGGCGGATTCTCGCTCCGCGCGCGTCCGGTGACCGTGCTGGTGGTGCCGACGATCGTCCGGCAGGTGTTGCGGACGCCGACCGTGCCGTCGGCCTGGACGTCGTACCGGGCCTTGACGTTCTTGAAGCACTGGATCTCGAACCACTGCGGGATCGCGGCCACCTGGTACCAGTCGCCCGCGTACCGGTTCACGTCGACGTCGGCCACCGGGCGCAGCGGCCCGGTGTCGACAGCGGTGGCCGCGGCCTGTGCCGGGGTGGCGCCCAGTGCGGTGACGGTGGCGGCCAGCGCGGCGACCAGCGCCGTCGTGGTGCGGCGTGCTCCCATGGCTTCTCCTCGCGATCGGGGGCTCGACGGCGGAAGTGTGCCCGACCGGGACGGCGGAAAACTATCGACAATGTCATCCTCGTCGATGCATCCGGCGGGGCGTCCCGGAGCGAAGAAGAAGGTCCGTCCACAGCGACCCGTGGGCCGGCTCACGTAACCCGCAAGATCCTCGAGCTGCGGGAGTCGGCATCACCCGATAGGTTGAGACGGTGCTGCCCGTAGCGTTCACCCCGTCCACCTGGACGGCGACGCTGCGCCGGATCGCCCGCACCGCCGTGGCCAGCCTGGTGCTCGTCGCCGGCCTCCAGGGGCTGACCGCCGCGCCCGCCCCGGCCGCGCCCGCGCGGTCCGCCGTCACGGCGGTCGAGGCGTCCCCGACCACCGCCGTCGGGCCGGCACTCGCCGCGCCCGCGGGTTTCGCCGCCGACGCCGCCACGGCCCTCGCCGCGCCGGTCGCCGCCGAGACCGCCCCGCGCTCCGTCACCTCCCCGACCACGGGTCCGGCCGTCGCCGACCCGTCCGCCGACGCGGCCGTGCCGGTCGTCGCGGCAGTCGGGGTCCTGGCCGCCACCGAGCCGGGTCGCGCCGCGATCGCCCGGCGCGGGCCGCCGCGCGCCTGACCGGACCACCCCTCCGGTACGCCCCGACACGCCCCGCCCTGCCGCGCGTCCCGTCGCGTCAACCGCGACGCACCCCGCCCGGCCTCCCGGGCCCCAACCGTCGATCGTCGAACGTTCCACCCGAGGTGCTGGTGATGCAGACCGTCTTCTCCACCGTCCTGCCGGACGTCCCCGCCGCCGCCGTGATCTGGCTGGCCCTGCTCGCGGTGGCGGCCGTCGTGGTCGCCGCGCTGGTCGTCCGCCCGACCCGGTTCCGTTCGGTGTTCGGCGAGCGGATCAGCGAGGCCGCCCGACCGAGCAGCATCGACCTGGCCGAGCAGGCCCGCGAGCGGGCCCGGGAACGCCGCCGGTACGCGGCCGAGGTGGCCGTGGCCGCGTCCCGCGCGGCGACCACCGCCGAGCGGAGCCGCACCGAGTGGCTGGCCGCCCAGGACGAGGCCGAGGAGGCGTGGCGGTCCTGGCAGGCGGCGGAGAAGGACGTGGACCGGCTGGCCGCCGCCGCGGCGCTGCCGCTGCCCCGGACCGCCCGCACCCCGGCCGAGTACGCGGACCGGGAGCGCTGGCTGCACCGGGCGGCGCTCGACGCCCAGTGGCGCAAGGAGATCACCGTGCGGCAGCTCAGCGACATCCTCGGCGGGAACGGCTGGGATCCGAGCCGGCACCCGGTGGAGCAGGAACTGCTGCTGCGTCGCCTGGTCCGGGACAACCTGACCGCCCGCCACCGCGCCGCCACCGAGCGGGAACAGGCCGCCTGGCGGGCCGCCGAGACGGCCGCGGCCGCCGCGCGGAGCCTGCGCGAGGAGGCGTTCGCGGCGTTGCACCCGGTCGCCGAGCCGCAGGCCGCACTCTCCATCGTGGGCTTCGCCGGGCCGGAGACGACCCGGGAGCTGCCGACCGGGGCGGTGGGTGCCGAGATCACCCGGGAGTTGAGCCCGGTGGCCCGGGGCCGGGCGGCCGTGGCGGCGTACTGACCGTCGGGCGGCGCCGGCCCGGCTCGGCTAGCGTGGTGGTGTGTCCCGTGAAGCCTGGGTGCTGGTCGCACTCGCCGCCGTCGTCGCGGCGGCAACGCTGGTCGGGGCGGTGCTGCTCGCCGTCCGGGTGGTCCGTACCCGCCGCATGCTCGGTGCGCTCGGCGCCGGTGGCAAGGTCGCGTTCTACGGCGCGTTGATCTACACGATCCTGCCGGTGGACCTGCTCCCCGACCCGATCTACCTGGACGACATGGGCGTGCTGGCCGGCGCGCTGTTCTACCTCGGCCGGCTGGCCGCGAAGCACCGGGCGGCGCAGCGCGCGGCGGGTCCCGCCCCGGCCGCCACACTGCCCGCCCCGCCGGGTGCCACGCCGCGTCGATGACCGATCATCAGCTCGACAGGAGCACGGCGAGCGAGGAGACGGCATGCCCGGCGACCACCGGTTGGATCCGCACGACCAGCGGGTCGCCCGCTTCTTCGCCGACCGGCACCTCGCCACGCTGACCACGCTGCGGGCCGACGGCACCCCGCACGTCGTACCGGTCGGGGTGACCTTCGACCCCGGTGCGGGCCTGGCCCGTGTGATCACCTCGGGTGGTTCGGCGAAGGCGCGGCACGTGGCGGCGGCCGGCGCGGCCGGCACGCCGGTGGCGGTGTGCCAGGTCGACGGCCGCTGGTGGCTCACCGTGGAGGGCCGGGCGGTGGTGCGCCGCGACCCGGGGTCGGTGGCCGAGGCCGAGCACCGGTACGCCGAGCGTTACCGCACGCCGCGCCCGAATCCCGAGCGGGTGGTCATCGAGATCGCGGTGACCCGACTGCTCGGCAGCCTGCCCGACTGAGGCCCGGGCGCGTCGTCTGTCCGGTTCCGCCGTGGCCCCGACCACGGCCGGAAATGGGCGACCGAGCAGGGCGGTTGCACTCTCCGTACGCCGAGCGCCACTCCCGGTGCCGCGTCTCCCCGACCGGAGCGTCGACCCCCGAATGGAGCCTCGCCATGAACCCGATCATCCGTAGGTGCCTGCTCTCCGTCGCCGGCCTGGCCGCCGCCGGCAGCGCCGTGGCGGGTCCGGCCGCCGCCCACGCCGCCCCGGCCCCGGTGAAGGGCAAGGGCGACCGCAGCGCCGACTTCGAGTACCAGGCGCAGCCGAACTTCTTCTACTGCGGTCCGGCCTCGACCCGGATCGCGCTGTCGGCCGAGGGCAAGGACGTCAGCCAGGACGAGTTGGCGGCCAAGCTGGGCACCACCGAGAACGGCACCGACTCGGCCATCGACATCACCCGGGTGCTGAACGAGTACACCGGCGGCAAGTACAAGACCACCGAGATCCGCGACGACGTGGCCACCCGGGAGCAGGTCGAGCGCCTGCGCGCGGACATCCGGGCCGCCGTGGACGCGGACCGGCCGGTGGTGGCGAACATCCTGGGCGGCGCGCGGGACGTCGACGGGGTGGAGCACAGCTACCCGGGCCACTACCTGACCGTCGTGCGGTACGAGGACGACGGCGACACGGTGCTGATCGCCGACCCGGCCCGACCGGACGAGCCGACGTACTGGATGGACGTGACCGAGCTGGCCAACTGGATCGCCGGCCGCGGTTACAGCTCCTGACCACCGGACCCGAACGGGCCGGCCTCCGCGTGGAGGCCGGCCCGTGATCCGTCGTGTGGTCAGCGGCCGGTGTCGCCCTCGCCGGTGCGCTGCTGCGCCATGTCGACGCCCTTGTCGATCTGCTGGTCGTACTTGCCGCCGGTGCGCTGGTCGGCCATGTCGCCGGCCTTGTCCAGCCCCTTGTCGACCTGCTCGTCGTGCTTGTCGGCGAAGTCCTTGGCCTTGTCCATGAAGTCGCTCATGTCGGTTCTCCCTTCGGTACGTTGAAAGCCTTCCCTGGGGCCGGGGGCACAAACACCGGACGGGTGGTCACCGCCCGGGTGTCGGATTCGCGCGCGTCGGGTACCAACGGCCACGATCGAGGAGGCGACGTGGACGACGACGCTGGTACCACCGGGCCGACGCGGCCGGCCCCGACGACCGGCCCCCGGCAGACCTGGGCCGGCCTGCCCTGGCCGGTACGCACGGCGGTCACCTGGAGCGCCTGCCTCCTGGTGATCGCGGCCGGGCTGTGGCTGCTCGGGAAGGTCGCGGTGCTGCTGGCGCCGCTGGCCGTGGCCCTGGCCGGCACGCTCTTCCTGACCGCGCTGCTCGACCCGGTCCTGGTCCGGCTGCGCCGGCTGCGGGTGCCGGCCGCGCTCGCCGCCCTGCTCTCCATCCTGCTGCTGCTCGGCGTCCTGGTCGGCGTCGGCGCCCTGGTCTGGAACCTCACCGCCAGCCAGTTCGGCGAGTTGAGCCAGCAGCTCGACGAGGGCCTGCAACGCAGCCGCGACTTCGTCACCTCCACCCTCCCGGTGAGCGACCAGCAGCTCGACCGGCTGGTCGAGCAGGTTCGGCAGGGTTTGAGTGGCAGTGCGCCCGACCCGGTCGCGGGTGCGCGCAAGGCGGCCGAGGCGGTCGGCTCGCTGCTGCTCGGGTTGGTGCTGCTCTTCTTCCTGCTCAAGGACGGCCGCTCGATGTGGCACTGGGTGTTGCGCCGGATGGCCGGTCCGCGCCGCGACCTGACCGCGAAGGCGGGCCGGGCCGGCTGGCGGACGCTCGGCGCGTACAGCCGGGGCACGATGATCATCGCGGCGATCGACGCCCTCGGCATCGGGCTGGCGCTGGTCGTGCTGCGCGTCCCGCTGGCGCTGCCACTGGCCCTGATCACGTTCCTCGGCGGGTTCGTGCCGATCATCGGCGCCACCGTCGCCGGCGCGGTGGCGGTGCTGGTCGCGCTGGCCGCCAACGGTCCCACCACGGCGCTGCTCACGCTGGCCGCGGTGATCGCCGTGCAGCAGATCGAGGGCAACCTGCTGGAGCCGCTGGTGATGCGGCGGCAGGTGCAGCTGCACCCGGCGGTCATCCTGGTCGTGGTCACCGCCGGCACGCTGGTCGCCGGGGTGGCCGGCGCATTCGTCTCGGTGCCGATCGCCGCCGTGCTCTGGCGGGTGCTGGACACCGTGCAACGGCACCGCTCCGGCGAGGTCACCCGCCGGGCCGAGGCCACCGGCTGACGTCAGGCCGGGTGCGGCTGGCGCAGGTGGGTGACGAACCAGGCGCCGGCCTGGTCGGCCACCTGCTCCAGCGTGCCGGGCTCCTCGAACAGGTGCGTGGCGCCGGGCACGATCCGCAGCTCCGCCACTTCGCCGAGCGCGTCCCGGGCCTGCTCGTTGAGCACGATCACCTGCTCGTCCAGCCCGCCGACGAGCAGCAGCGTCGGCGCGCGTACCGCCGACAGGGAGCTGCCCGCCAGATCCGGCCGGCCGCCCCGGGAGACCACCGCGCCCACCCGCTCGGGTCTGGTCGCGGCCGCGACCAGGGCGGCGGCCGCCCCGGTGCTGGCGCCGAATAGCCCGATCGGGAGCCGCCCGAGTTCCGGGTCGGCACTCATCCAGTCGACGATCCCGGCCAGCCGCTCGGCGAGCATCCCGATGTCGAAGCGCAGCTCCGCGGTGACCTCGTCGCGCGCCTCCTCGTCGACGGTCAGCAGGTCCACCAGCACGGTGGCGAGCCCGCGCGCGTTCAGCGCCTGCCCGACCGCGACGTTGCGCGGACTGTGCCGGGAGCTGCCGCTCCCGTGCGCGAACAGCACCACCCCGCCGGCCCCCGAGGGCACCGACACGTCCCCCACCAGCCCACCCTCGACAACCGGTACCGAAACCTCACGCACACCCCTCACCCCCGGTCCCCCATACCCCCCTCTCCCGCGATCATGAGGTCGACCCTCAGCTCCGCCGTGCGGCGGCGGCCCGACTCCGCATCGAACCTGACGTGGCCCGCGACCGGGCCGGGCTGCCCGGCTCGGACGAGGACAGGGTTCGCACCGCCTTTCGAGCTGATAGCACGAACGACTCGCGGCGGGACCCGACTCGCGGCCGGCCCTCGGCCCACTGGCCACATGCCGACGGCCCCGGCTCGCGCGGCGACACGTCACCTCCGACCGATATACCGCTGGGTCATGAAAATGACTCAGCGGTATATCGGTCATTCGGCGATCGCCCTACGAGCTCGCTACTGACGGTGACCGCGCATCCCCACCTTGCCGTGCGCAGGGCAGGTGACGCGTCCTGTCGACTGGTCGGCGGGGTTGCCTTGACGTCGGCGGCAAGGTTTAGCGTCGGCACCAGAGACGGACGGGGGAACGCCCATGCGGATCGGTGAGCTGGCGGAGCGGGCCGGTACGAGCGCCCGGACCCTGCGCTACTACGAGACGCAGGGGCTGGTCCGGCCGCGCCGGTCGGCCAACGGATACCGGGTCTACGACGAGGCGGAGCTGCGCGTCGTGCACGAGATCCGCTCCCTGCTGGCGATCGGGTTCGGTCTGGACGACATCCGGCCGTTCGTCGCCTGCCTGCGCGCCGGCCACGACTCCGGCGACGTCTGTCCCGACTCGGTGGCCGTGCTGCGCCGCAAGCTGGCCGAGGTGGACGACTACCTCGACCGGCTCGGCCTGGTCCGCCGCCGGCTGCACGACCAGCTCGCCCGCGCGATCGCCCATCGGGAGGAAACATGCCTCAGGACACGCAGACCGGCCGGTTGACGGCGGTCACGGACGCCACGTTCGCGACCGCCGTGCTGGCCGCCGACCGGCCGGTGGTGGTCGACTTCTGGGCCGAGTGGTGCCCGCCCTGCCGGGTGGTGTCGAGGCACCTGGCCGAGCTGGCCGAGGAGTTCGGTGACGCGTTGCGCTTCGTGACCGTCAACACCGACGAGAATCCGGCCACCACGCGGGCCTACCAGGTGATGTCCGCCCCGACGATGCTGGTCTTCCGCGGCGGCGAGGTGGTCGGCTCCATCGTCGGTTCGCGGCCGAAGAACCACCTCCGGCAGAGCTTCACCGGTCACCTGGACGGTTGAGCCGCCGCCGGGCGGGAACCCGCGGGGTGACCACGGACCCCGACCGATCGCGAGGATCTCCGATGGCGAAGAAGGACAGGTCCCGGGAGCGGGAACTCAGCGACCAGGAACGCCGTAAGCAGGAGTTGGAGCGCTCGCCGGAGTGGGCCGACCGCGCCGCCGTGGCGCGTACCTCCGACGACCCGCGCGCGACCGCGCCGCGGGACGCCGGCGGGCGTCCGTCCAACGGCCCTCAGTTCTGAGGTACGGGCACCGGGCGGCCCCGCCGACAAGAACGGTGGGGCCGCTCAGCTCAGGTGTTCCGGCAGGTGCATCAGCGGAGCCCGACCCTGCGGCTGTTCCGGCTGCGGGCCGGACGGGTGGGCCGGCGGCACCGGCACGGTGACCGGTCGGGCGCAGGTGACCCGCAGCGGCTGGCCGTGGTGCAGCAGGTCCAGCACCGTGTCGGGGCCGCCGTTGCGCAGCGAGTAGGTGGTCTGGTGCGGCCGGACGTCGACCCGCAACCGCATGGACCGCCACTGGAGCGAGAACTCCAGGCGGCTGAGCCGGCTGGAGAGCCGGGGCGTGAAGGAGAGCGTCCCGTCGTGGTCGCGCAGCCCGCCGAAGCCGGCGACGAGCGCGATCCAGGCGCCGGCCAGGGACGCCATGTGCACCCCGTCGCGGGTGTTCTCGTTGAGGTCGTGCAGGTCCATCAGCGCGGCCTCGCGCAGGTAGCGGTGGGCCAGCTCGGGGAAGCCGACCTCGGCCGCCAGCACCGCCTGCGTGCAGGCGCTCAGCGACGAGTCGCGGACGGTGCGCCGCTCGTAGTAGGTGAAGTTGCGCAGCTTCTCGGCGGGGCTGAACGCGTCGCCCCGCCAGTGCATGGCCAGCACCAGGTCGGCCTGCTTGACCACCTGCTTGCGGTACAGGTCGAAGTACGGGTAGTGCAGCAGCAGCGGATACTTCTCCGGCGGCGTGTGCTCGAAGTCCCACTCCTGCAACCGGGTGAAGCCCTCCACCTGCTCGTGCACGTCGATGTCCGCGTCGTACGGGACGTGCATGTCGTTCGCGGCGTCCCGCCAGGCGGCGGCCTCCTCCTCGGTGACGCCGAGGTCGAGCGCCTGGTCCCGGTAGCGCATCGCGCAGTCGGCGGCGGTGAGCAGGTTCCGCTGGGCCATCAGGTTGGTGTAGACGTTGTCGTTCTTCACCGCGGTGTACTCGTCCGGGCCGGTCACCCCGTCGATGTGGAACCGGCCGGCGCGGTCGTGGTGGCCGAGCGACCGCCACAGCCGGGCGGTCTCCACCAGCAGTTCCAGCCCGATCTCCCGTTCCAGCGCCTCGTCGCCGGTGACCAGCACGTAACGGCGCAGCGCGTCGGCGATGTCGGCGGCGATGTGGAACGCGGCGGTCCCCGCCGGCCAGTACGCGGACGACTCGGGCCCCTCGATGGTGCGCCACGGGAAGGCGGCGCCGTCGAGGTTGAGGGTGCGGGCCCGCTCCTGCGCCTGGGCGAGGGTGGCGTAGCGCCACTGCAACGCGTCCCGCACCGCGCCCGGCTGGGTGTACGTGAGCACCGGCAGCACGAACATCTCGGTGTCCCAGAACGCGTGCCCGTCGTACCCGGGGCCGGTGAGGCCCTTGGCGGAGATCGGCCGCCGTTCCGCGCGGGCGCCGGCCTGGAGCACGTGGAACAGCCCGAACCGGACGGCCTGCTGGACCTCCGGGTCGCCCTCCACCCGCACGTCGGCGGCGTCCCAGAACGTGTCCAGGTATTCCCGCTGCGCCCGGCGCATTCCGTCCCAGCCGTCGAGGCGGGCGGAGGACAGCGCGGCGCCGACCTGGTCGCGCAGCGCCGGCAGCGACCGGCGGCTGGACCAGCCGTACGTCAGGTACTTGACCACCCGCAGCTTCTCGCCGGGCTTGAGCACGCAGCCGATGGTGGTGCGGACCCAGTCCTGGTAGCCCTCGGACTCGATGGTGGTGCGTTCCGGGCCGTGCACGTCGTGCCCCATCGCGGCGGCGACCCGCAGGCCGCTGACCTTGGTGCGGTGGATGAGCAGGCCACCGTCGTCGGTGGTCAGCTCCTCCTCGGCCTGCAACGGCGATTCGAGGACGGCGGCGACCCGGGGGTCGCGGCTCTGCGGCGGCAGCGACTCGTTCGCCACCAGCTCGGACTGGAGGATCAGCCGCAGCGGCCCGTCGACCGCCTCCACCTCGTAGTTGATCATCGCGACCGAGCGGTGGGTGAAGGACACCAGCCGGGTGCTGCGGACCTTGACCTCGCGGCCGGCGGGTGAGCGCCAGTGCACCTCCCGCTGGAGCGTGCCGGCGCGCAGGTCGAGGACCCGCTCGTGGGCGAGCAGCTCGCCGTAGCGGACGTCGAGCGGCTCGTCGTCGACGAGCAGCCGGATCAGCTTGCCGTTGGTGACGTTGACGATGGTCTGCCCGGACTCGGGAAAGCCGAAGCCGGCCTCCGCGTACGGCAGCGGACGCAGCTCGTAGAACGAGTTCAGGTAGGTGCCGGGCAGGCCGTGCGGCTCCCCTTCGTCGAGGTTGCCGCGCAGGCCGATGTGCCCGTTGGAGAGCGCGAAGACCGACTCGGACTGGGCCAGCACGTCCATGTCGAGGCGCACCTCGCGGATGTGCCAGGGCTCGACCGGGTACGCCCGCTCCCGGATCACGCGGCCGGCTCCGGGGCGAGCAGGTCGGCGAGGTCGGTGACCACCACGTCGGCGCCGTGTGCGCGCAGCTCGTCGGCCTGGCCGACCCGGTCGACGCCGACCACGTACCCGAAGCCGCCGGCCTTCCCGGCGGCCACTCCGGCGAGCGCGTCCTCGAAGACGGCGGCGTTCGCCGGTTCGACGCCGAGCAGCCGCGCGCCCTGGAGGAACGTGTCCGGGTGCGGCTTGCCCCGCAGCCCGCGTTCGCGGGCGACCACCCCGTCCACCCGGGCCTCCAGCCAGCGGTCCAGCCCGGCGGCGTGCACCACGGCGGCGCAGTTGGCGCTGGCCGAGACGACCGCCCGGCGCAGCCCGGCCCGGGTCGCGGCCTCCAGGTAGCGCACCGAGCCGTCGTAGACCTCGACCCCGTCGTGCTCGATCCGTTGGAGCAGCACGACGTTCTTCCGGTTGCCGATGCCGTTGACGGTGTCCGCTTCCGGCGGGTCGTCCGGCGCGCCCTCGGGCAGCGTGATGCCGCGTGAGGCCAGGAACGATCGCACGCCGTCGGCGCGGGGCTTTCCGTCCACGTACCGGTTGTAGTCCGGTCCGCTGTCGAACGGGCGGAACGGCTCGCCGGTCTCGGCCGACCGGCGTCGCAGGAACGCGTCGAACGTCTCGGCCCAGGCGGCGTTGTGCACCTTGGCGGTCTGCGTCAGCACACCGTCCAGATCGAAGAGACACGCGGTCACGTGCGCGGGTAGGCCCAGCATTGCCTGAATCTATCCAGGCCGTCGGCCGGGCAAACCCGATTCACCGGCTCAGCGGTTGGGGCGCAGCGTCCAGGTGACGGTGAGTGCGGAGGTGACGGTGCCGTCCTCGGTGCCGATCTCCACCTCGACCGGGAACTCGGGCCGCGTGCCGCCGTCCAGCTCGGCCAGCACGTCGGCGGGCGGACGCCCGAGCCGCGCGGTGGCCCGCACCGGCCCCATCGCCACCTTGAGGTAGCGGATGGTCGCGGTCACGGCCAGGGGTACGGCCCGGTCGAGCACCTGCCCGAACGCGGCCAGGACCACCGCACCGGAGGCGGTCTCGCCCAGCGTGAACATGGCGCCGGCGTGCGGGCCGCCCACGTGGTTGTGGTGCGCCGGGTCGTCGGGGAGGCGGACCACGGCCCGGACCCCGCCCTCGGCCTCGGGCGCCACCTCGACGATTTCGATTCCGAGCGTGCGGGCGAACGGCACGGCTTCGAGGAGACCGGCCGCCACCTGGCGAGAGTCGATGGACATGCCCGAACGCTACTCGCCAGTAACAACACGGGCAAGCCCGGCCCTCCGCTCCTTCGGTTCGGCGGATCAGGCCGGGTGCTCCATGCCGGCGACGCCGTCCAGGACGGTGGTCAGGTTGCGGTGGAAGGTGTCCTCGGCGTCGAGGTGGGCGCCGTCGACGACGAGACGGGCCACGGTGGGATAGCGGCCGGTGTCGAGCATGCGGGTCAGGTAGGGGCCGTGCGCGGCCTGCCAGGCGGACAGGTCGGCGCCGGTCGCGCGGGCGGTGCGCCGCTCGGCGATCTCCCGGCGGAGCGCACCGACGAGGAACGCGTTGAGCGCGCCGAGGGCCCGCTGGAGGTCGTCCACGTCGCGTACCCCCGGGGCCTGGCTGAGCGCCGCGGCGGTCGTCTCGGCCACGGCGAGCGCGTGCGGCCCCAGGTGGGGCCGCGCGCCGAGCAGGTCGGGGAACCATTCGTGGTCGAGCGCGGCGGCGCGGGTCCGGCGCATCACCGCCAGCACCGTGTCGCGCCACCCGGCGTGCCGGTCGGCGTCGGCGATCTGGGCGTAGACGGCGTCGACCATCAGGTCGAGCAGTTCGGACCGGTTCGCCACGTAGTCGTAGAGCCGCATCGGCCCGACGCCCAGTTCCTTGGCCAGCTTGCGGACCGACAACCCCTCCAGGCCGGCCGCGTCGGCGAGTCGGACGGCGGCGTCGGCGATCTGCGCGCGGGTCAGTGGCACCGGCGTCGCCCGCGGCCGGGGCTCGGGCCGTTCCCAGACCGGCAACGGCACGCTACCGTACGGTGTATCCACGAAATACAGTGTACGGCAAGGGAGGCGCGGATGCGCATCGCGATCGTCGGCGGCGGCCTGGGCGGCCTGACGCTGGCCCGGATCCTGCACCGGCACGGCATCGGCGCCGTGGTCTACGAACGTGAGGTGACCCGGTCCGCACGGGCCCCGGGCGGTTCGCTCGACCTGCACCCGGAGTCGGGGCAGCGGGCCCTGGCCGACGCGGGGCTGACCGAGCGCTTCCGGTCCGAGGCGCGACCGCAGGGCGAGGAACACCGCATCCTCGACCCGGCCGGACGCACCCTCGTGCACCACAGGCCGGATCCGGGCTCCTTCGCCGGCCGCCCCGAGATCGACCGCGGGGCGCTCCGGGACCTCCTGCTCGACTCGCTCCCCGCCGACGCGGTGACCTGGCACCGGCGGCTCGAGGCCGTGTCGCCGCACCCCGCCGGCGGCTTCGGGCTGACGTTCGACGGCGGCCACCGCGCCGACTGCGACCTCCTGATCGGCGCGGACGGCGCTCGCTCGGTCGTCCGGTCGCTGCTGACCGACGCCACGCCGTCCGCCATCTCCACCCTGGTGGAGCTGACGATCCGGAACGCGGACCGGGACCACCCGGAGGTCGCCGAGATGGTCGGTCCCGGCAACCTCTGGGGCATGGGCGCGCGGCAGGTCCTGTCCGCGCAACGCCTCGGCGACGGTCGCATCCGCGTCGGCGTCTCGCTGCCGGCGGTGGGCCACCCGGCCGGGGCCTATCGCAGCAAGCGCGCCGTGCTCGACCTGTTCGACGGCTGGCACCCCCGCCTCACCGCGCTCATCGACGCCGCGGACGACCCGCCGACGCCCCGCACCATCGAGGCCATGTCCACCGACATCCGCTGGGCCCACCGCCCGGGCGTGACCCTCATCGGTGACGCCGCGCACCTCCTGCCACCGGTCGGCGAGGGCGCCAACCAGGCGATGCGCGACGCCGCCGACCTCGCCGCCCGCCTGGTTGCCGCACCCGCCGACCCCGACGCGGCGCTCCGGGCGTACGAGGAGGCGATGTTCGCCCGGATCCGCCCGATCGCCGAGATGTCGGCTCGGGTGCACGCGATGATGCTGTCCCCCACCGCCGCCGACGACATCGTCCGCTTCTTCACCCCGCGCCCCACCGGGACCTGAGGGTCAACCCGCGCTGAGGTCGGTGCGGCGGACGAGCCACCAGACGACCAGGAGCGCCAGCGCGGTCAGGCCCAGGTAGCCGCCGGCGACGATCAGGTGGAACTCGGGGATCCGGCTGCCCGGCTGGTATTGCAGGTGCTGCTGGAGGTGGTGCTCGGCGAAGCAGACGAACGTCCGGCCGGTGCCGTTGTCGGGCGGGCAGAGCTGTTGCAGCTCGACGCCGCTCAGCTCGCGCCCCGAGGCGTCGAACGCGCCGGACGGCCCGTCCAATCCGTAGCTGATCAGCCCACCCTTGACGACCAGGGCGTTGTCGCGCAGCACGTCGAGGTTCGGCCCGCCGATGGGCCGGTGCGCGGTCAGCGGCTCGCGCAGCGTGGGATAACGCCACCGGACCAGGTAGGACAGGCCGACGAAGCCCACGATCACGACGAACACGGCGGGGAGCGTGCGCCTGATCGCGGCGCCGAGCGCGACGCCCACCGCGAACCAGCAGAGGCTGGTCACGGCCGGCAGCATCGCGGTGTTGACGAACGGCCCGTAGTCGAACAGGGTCACCGGGGCGAGCCGGGCCTGGAGTCGCTCCAGATGGTCGCTGACTCCGGCGACGGCCGAGGTCACGGCGGCCACGAACAGGCCGAGCAGTGCCAGCCTGGTCCACAGCCAGCGCTGCGGGGAGACGTCCTGACTCCAGGCCAGCAGCAGGGTGCGCTGCTCGTGCTCCCTGGTCAGCACCGGAACGCCGACGAACACACCGATCAGCAGCGGCATCCACTGCACCACCAACGACAGGGCGGCCAGGGTCATGACCAGGGGGGACGATCCGCCGAGCCGCCGGCCCTGCGGCGAGTCCTCCGGGCAGAACGTCTCGTGGCACTGGTGCCACAGGCTGGTCAGCTCCACCGACAGGTAGGTCATCCAGCCCACCAGGACCGCCGCCAGGACCAGCGTGCCGATCAGGGTCCAGCGGTGCTGACGCCAGGTCAGCCAGAGCAGACCGCGTACGCCACCGGCGTACCCCAGGTCGTCCTGGCGGTTCGTGGCGGCGGACGCCCGGGTCACCTGGCTCATGCGGCTGCCTCCCGCTCGTGCGGCGCCCGGGACGACGCCCGGAGGTAGGTCAGGATCAGCTCGTCCAGGGCGACGGGCTGGACGGTCCAGCCGGGTGCCACGACGGCGTGCGCCGCCGGTGCCGCCGGCCGCCGGAGGACGAAGGTGGACTGGCGTTCGGTGTGCTGCGCCTGGACGACAGTGCCCGGGCCGGGTGGTTGGTCGGCGCGGGGTCCGGTCATCCGGACGTGGCCGTCGAGGAGGTCCTCGACGTCGCCGGTGAGCACGGGCCGACCCGCGTCGAGCAGCAGCAGGTGGTCACCGACGCCGCTCAGCTCGGCGATGATGTGGGTCGACAGCATGACGGTCATGTCGTCGTCGGCGGCCTCCGCCATCAACTCGCCGGTCACCTCGGTGCGGGCCACCGGGTCCAGGTTGGCGAGGGGTTCGTCCAGCAGCAGCACCGCCGGGCGGGAGCCGAGCGCGACCGCCAGCGCGACCTGCGCCCGCTGCCCACCGGAAAGCTTGCCGCAGCGCCGGTCCAGGGGGACGTCGAAGCGCCTCAGCCACGACAGCGCGCGCCGCTGGTCCCACACGCGGTTGGTCGACCGGCCGAAGCGGAGCATGTCCGACACGGTGAAGTCGCGGTAGAGCGGCTTGTCCTGGGCCAGGATCGCGACCCTGCTTCCCCCGTCGGTGGACCGGCCCCGCGCCACCGGCCGGCCGTGCACGAGCAGCGTGCCGCCGGTCGCCGACAGGGTGCCGGCGATGATGCTCAGCAGCGTCGACTTGCCCGCGCCGTTCGCGCCGACCAGCGCGACGATCCGGTTCGCCGGCAGCGCGAAGTCGCACTCCCGCAGCGCCCACACCGCGCCGTAGCGCCGGCTCAGGTCACGGGCCTCGACGGCGACCTGCTGGCCGCTCACGCTGCGCCCTCCCTGTTCCGGGGCGCCGCGTTCTCCCCGATCACCGAGGCGAGCAGCGCCTGGACGTCCTCGTCCTCCAGACCGGCCTCCCGGGCCTGGCCGAGCCAGCGGGCCAGGCTGCCACGCAGGCGGGCCATGACGTGCGGATCCGCGTGGCCGAGCGTCCCGCTGACGAACGTGCCCGCCCCCTGCCGCGCCTCCACCAGGCCGGACAGCTCCAGCTCCCGGTAGGCCTTGAGCACCGTGGTCGGGTTGACCGTGCACGACGTCACCACGCTGCGCACGGTGGGGAGTTGGTCCCCGGGTCGCAGCGTCCCGATCCGCAGCGCCTCGCGGACCTGACGCACCAGCTGGGCGTACGCGGGGACGCTGCTGGACCGGTCGACATGAAAGTTGATCACCCTGGTGACCCTCCGTCAGATTGTTATGGTTCAGTAGAACACCAGTTAACCAACATGGCAATGCCCGCACGGCGTTTCGGCGACCGCCGCCTCCGGGTAGCCAGACGCCCATGAACCGCGATCTCGCACGCGGGCTGACGGTGGCCTGGGCCCTGCCGGAGTTCCGCGACGGGCTGCGCCACCTCGTCGACCTCGACGAGGTGACCGTCCTGCTGGCCGCGCTGTCGCTCCCGGACCGCGACCGCGAGGTCGAGCGGAGCCTGCTGGGCCTGCTGCGCTCCGGCCTGGAGACCACCGAGGTCCGGGAGGCGGTGTTGCTGCTGCTGGAGCGGGACACCGTACGCCGGCCGCTCGTCGCCGCGGCGGTGGAGCCGATCGCCGACCGGCCGGCCCGGGTCACCGCCGTCACGTCGGCGGCGGAAGACCCCGCGGTACGGCGCGAGGTGCGGGCCGTGCTGGACAGCGCCGACGTGCGCGAGCTGATCTGGCGGGCGGTCGACGACCAGGTGAGCGACAACCGGTTCGGCCTGATCCGCCGGGCGGCCGTGCTGTTCGTCCGGCACCCGAGCGCGCGGCGGCTGGCGTGGGCGCTACGCCGGCACGGCGTGCTCCGCGAACTACGCCGCCGGGCCTGACCCGACCTGGCGGCGCCCGAGCATCCGCTCCACGGAATCCCACTGCCCCCAGGCGAACGACTCGTCACCGTCCTCGTCGCCCATCCGGCGCAGCTCCGCGAGGGCCCGCGCGTCACCCCGCAGGGCCAGGCCGGTCGCCCCGTACACCTGGGTCTCCCGGTCGTTGCCGCTTATCAGGTCGGCGAACAGCTCCCGCAGTGCCGACGTGTCGACAGCGGAGTGGACGAGATGGGCCGTCGCCACCCGGCGAACGGTCGGGTCCGGGTCCCGGGCGAGCCCCAGCATCGCGTCCAGGACGTGCGGCGGCGGGTCGTCGGCGGGCCCGCCGACGCCGTTGAGCAGGTCCGCGGCCACGCGGGTGCGCACCTCGGGGCGCGGGTCCCGGACGAAGGGGAGGAACTCGTCGAGGACCGCGCCGATCTCCCGGAAACCCGCGTAGGCGCCCAGCAAGTGGCACAGCGTCGCGGTGTCCGTCTCGGCCGCCGTCCGACGCCACAGCGCCTCCAGGGCATCCGCGGCGTACGGCGTCCCGGGCGACTCACCGTCGATCGTGCAGTGGTGCAGCAGTTCGGCGGTGAAGAGACGCACCGCCACCTCAGGGTCGTCCAGTCGTCCGGCCGCCCACCGGAACGTCTCCTCCGGCGGGAACCGGGTCGTCACCGCGTGGCGCGACGTCTGCCAGTCGCACGACTCCGGGTCCGCCGACCACAGAGCCCGCGCCAGCAGTTCGTCACGGGAGACGGGCAGGCCCAGCCGTTCCTCGACGACGGTGACGACGGCCCGGTGCCCGGCGAGGACCTCCACCCACCGGCCGTCGGCACGGGCCAGCCGGATCCGCAGGGCCCGGGGCGAGTGTTCACCGACCGAGACCTGGTCCCGGGTCACCATGACGGCCTCGTCGTCCGACGCGCCCCACCGGCGACGCAGCTCGGCCTCCGGGTCGACGCCGAGCCAGGCCCGGGCCGCGTCGAGCGCACCCCGCAGGGTCGCCTCCGGGGCCGGGTAGCGGTCGAGCAGGTGACGCAGCAGCTCACTCGCCCCGGTCTCGGCCGCCCACACCACCGGGTCGACCTCACCCCAGGGGCCGCAGGGTACGACCTCGCCGTGCTCGTACAGCAGCTGGGCGAACCCCGGACCGCCCCGGCGGACCACCTCGGCGGCGACCGCACGGCCGGCGTCCTCCCACTGCGCCGCCCGGGGCAGCGTCGACAGGTGCCGGCGGACGGCGACCAGGTCGCCGTTGCGCACCGCGTCGATCACCGCTCGCTCCACGCGGCCATTCTCTCCCCCCGACGCCTCCAGCGCGGCTGCGGCATGATGGGCAGCCATGGGAGCCGACGATCCGTACGTGACAGTCACCGAACCGACGTTCGTGGCGCGGTTCCTCGTCGGCCCCGACACGACCGAGGAGTCCGTGGCCAACGTGGACGTCTTCGTCGACCTTCCGGACGGCTCCCGGTGGGCACTGACCGTCTTCTCCCTCGCCGAGGTCCACCACCTGCTCGCGAGGTGGAGGGAGACCGGTGAGGTCGCCGGCGGCAGCTACTTCTGGGCCGTCGACCAGCTGATCGTTCCGGAGCCGGGGGTGTCGACCATGACCGCGGCCATCCGGGAACTCGTACGCAGCGGGGAACTCGCCAGCGCCGCAGTGCGGTGCGACGATCCGGACGCGTGAGCGCACGGCGGGAGGGCCATGGCCGGCGCGCACAGGCTCCACTCGACACGACGGCTCGCAGCGACCGGGACGGGGGCGGACATGGCCGAAGGCACCCGGACGGAACTGCTCGGCCGCCTGGCCGACGCGGTCGGAACCATCACCGTCGCGCACCCGGTCCGGGTCGCCGTCGACGGGCCGCCCGCCACCGGCAAGACCACGCTCGCCGACGAGCTGGCGGAGGTCCTGCGCGCACGGGGCCGGATCGTCATCCGGGCCACGGTCGACGACTTCCTCTTCCCCAGGGCGCTGCGCTACCGGCGCGGCGAGTACTCGGCCGAGGGCTGCTACGTCGACACCCACGACCACAGGTCGCTGCGCCGGGTCCTGCTCGATCCGCTCGGCCCGGGTGGGGATCGACGCTTCCAGCACGCGGTCTACGACCACCGCACCGACACGGTGCTCACCCCGCCGGTCATGACCGCCCCCGCCGACGCCGTGCTGATCGTCGACGGCGTCTTCCTCCTGCGGCCGGAACTGATCGACCGGTGGGAGCTGCGCGTCTTCGTGTCGACCGCGCCCGACCGGACCGTGGGCCGTGCGGTGGTCCGGGAGCGCCACGTGTCGACCCGGGCCGACGTCGAACGGCGGTGGCGCGAGCGCTACCTCCCCGCCCAGCGACTCTACGTCGCCCGGGCCCGCCCGACCGAGCACGCCGACGTCGTCGTGCACAACGACGACCCCGGGCAGCCGGCCTGGCAGACCCGAACCTCCCCCGCCCCGCGCTCCTCGGGTGGCAGGCTGACGACCATGGACAGGATGCGGGTGGCCGACTGGATCGCGGCGTACGAGCGGGCGTGGCGGACGCCGGGATCGGCGGCGCTCGCCTCGATCTTCACGGACGATGCGAGCTACCGGCAGGGGCCGTACCGGGAACCGGTCGTCGGCCTTCCCGCCATCGCCCGGATGTGGGAGAGCGAGCGCGAGGGACCCGACGAGGTCTTCGAGATGACCGCGGAGGTCGTCGCGGTCGACGGCGACACCGCGGTGGCACGGGTGCAGGTGCGCTACGGCGACCCCGCCGACCAGGAGTGGCGGGACCTGTGGATCATGCGGTTCGCCGAGGACGGTCGGTGCCGGTCCTTCGAGGAGTGGCCGTTCGCGCCGGAACGGACGACCACCGACGCCGGGTGAGGTCGGCACCGTTGCCCGGTCGTGTCACCCGCGAGACCTTCGCTGCCTACGCTCCGGGACATGCGATCCCGTGTGGCCACGACGGCGGCGACGGTGGTCACCGTGCTGTCGGGACTGCTCACCCTGCTCGGCTGTCTGAGTTGCCTGCCGTTCCTCGCACCCACCGCACCGTGTCCGAACGACACGGCGGACTCCTTCCAACAGGCGAGGATCGCCCTCTTCCTCCTCAGCGTGGTGATGCTGCTGGCGGCGGCCCTGTCGATCGCGCTCGCCTGGGGCGGCAGGTGGAGCCACTTCCCGAACCCCTGGCCGTGGCTCGCGGTCTCGGTGCTCGCCATGGTCCTGAGCGCGAGCATGACGATTCCGATCGAGCGGATCGGTTCGTGCTGAGGGTCGCCAGGTCACGCGAACACGCGCCGGTGGGACCGGCTGGCTGACACCGATCGCCCAGCGGCGGCGACTCAGGTCAGGCGCGCTTGGTGTGCGCGACGAACGCCGCCCAGCTCTCCGCCGTGAACGTCAGCGCCGGCCCCTGCCGGTCCTTGCTGTCGCGGACCCCGACCACGCCGGGCACGTTGTCGGCCACCTCGACGCAGTCACCGGAGTTGCCGCTGCTGCGGGTGCTCTTCCGCCAGGTCGCTCCGGTCAGCTCCATCGTTTCGCCGCCTCCGAGATCGCCGCCAGGGTCGCCCCGTGCGGCATCGCCTCCGCGCGGACGGACTCCCAGGTCTGCCGCAGCGAGTTTACGTCTGCTGTCCGCTCCACAATGGTGCCGTGCAACTGGTTGTCGAGGTAGCCCACATCGTCACCGTCCGCCGGGGTGGCGAGCACGAACGCGCCGTTCAACCCCGGGTAAGCCCCGACGGTCTCCGGCACCAGGTGCAGGTGGATCCGCGGTCGACGGCCCATCTCGACCAGATGCGTCAGCTGCTCCCGCATCACCTTCGGCCCGCCGACCGGGCGGACCAGGACCGAGTGGTCGAGCACCGCCACGAACTGCGGCGGCGCGGGCCGGTCCAGCACCGCCTGCCGAGCCAGTCGAGCGGCCACCTGCTGTTCCAGCGCCTCGCCGACAAGCGGGCTCGCACCTTCGTGCAGTGCCCGGGCATACTCCTCGGTCTGTAGCAGGCCCGGGACCACCAGCGGTTGGAAGCTGCGCAGCGCGGACGCCTCCTGCTCGATGCTCACCCACTCGCGGAACCACGGCATCAGCGCCTCCCGCACCAGCGCGTCCCGGATGCGGATCAGCAGGCCGCCGCCGTTCAACACCTCGTCGCAACGCTCGGTGAACTCGGCGCGCGGCGCGCGGCGGCACTGCTCGACGGCCGCGACCAGCGAGGCGGAATAGCTCACCCGCTCGCCCAGCGCCTCCTGGGTCAGCCCCGCATCCGTGCGTAGCCGCCGCAGCTCACCGGCGAAGAGGTCCCACAACGGCACACGGATCATCTGCACACCTCTGCACACGGCTGCACACGGAAGTCGGCCGGTCGGACGGCCGGGACGGTGGGGGCGGAACGCCTTCCGACCCTAGCCACGCGGTGACGACACTGTCACGCAGTGGAGCCGAACTCGTCCGGTTCCCGCTACCGAGAGGAGCGCCCGTGATCAGCCATCAGCTCGGGCAGCCACCGGACGGGCCGGCGGCGGACCGCCCCCGCCCGTACCCCCTGCACGCCACCCCGCACACACCGCTGCGTCCGATGTGGTGCTGCCGGGCCTGCGGCCGGCCGTGGCCGTGCCCGCTGGCCCGCCTGCTGCTCAGGAACGAGTACGAGGACAACCGGATCGGCCTGGCCATCTACCTGTGCGGGCTGCTCTACGAGGCGACGCGCGACCTCTACCGGCTCAATCCCGACGACGCGCCGTCGCCGACCGAGATGTTCACCCGGTTCGTCGCCTGGGGCCCGCACCGCCGCCCGATCGTCGCGCCACCCGGCGGGTGGTAGGCGTCATCGAGGAGGCAGCATGGCCTGCGCGATGGCGAGCGTGTGCTGGTACTCGCGCCAGTGGGCGAGCTTGCCGTCCCGCGTCCGCAGCACCCCGATGAACGGCGCCGAAGCGGTCACCCCGGTCGTCGTGTGCGTGCCGACCAGCTCGTATTCGACCACGATCACGTCGGGGTCGACGGTCTCGTGCACGACCACGTTGCGGCAGTCGTCGAACCGGACCGGGAACTCCGCCCGACCGGCTCGGGTCCAGTCGAGGACCTGCTGCTTCCCCTCGGTGCGCGTCGGGTGGCCGGGTGCGGCGAACGGCGTCTCGACCACCACGTCGTCGGCGAGGGAGTCCGCCTCGTAGGTGGGCAGGTTCGCGAGCCACCGGGCGCGCATGCGGTCGAAGATCTCGGTGGGCGTCATGTCCGCCTCCTGAATAATGAGCGATGACTCGACTTGCCTCCGACAATAATGAGTGGGGACTCACTTTGATAGAGGGATCGCCGCTACGCGCCGACGCGCAGCGCAACCGGGCACGCATCCTCGACGCCGCCGAGACGGTCTTCGCCGAGTTCGGCACGCGCGCCTCCACCGAGGAGGTCGCCCGGCGGGCCGGCCTCGCCATCGGCACGGTCTTCCGCCACTTCCCCACCAAGGACGACCTGCTTGCCGCGATCATGAAGCGGCTGCTCGCGCAGCTGGTCGAGGACGCCGGCGAACGCGACCTCTTCGCGTTCTTCGGGCATGTCGTGGCTCAGGCCGCGGCGAAGAGGACCGCCGTCGACCTGCTCGCCGGATCCGGGATCGACATCCGGGTTCCGGACGCGGTGGGCCACCTCTCGGACGCGGTGGGGCGGCTGCTGACCCAGGCCCAGGACGCCGGGGCGGTAGATGCGTCGGTCCGGCTGCCGGAGGTGATGGCGCTGCTGGCCAGCCTGTGTCAGGGCGCCCTGCACGGCGGGTGGGACGACCACCTGCAGGCCCGCACACTCACTGTTGTCTTCGCCGGCCTGAAGGGGTGTTAACAGGGGCCCCCTCCTATGCAGAATGCGTTAACAGGGGGCCCCTCCTTACATCTCAGCGCCAGCCGACGTCGATGCGGTCGCCGCGCTCGTCGAAGAAGTGCAGCGCGTCCATCCGCACCTGCACCGCGAGCGGGTGCCCGGAGGCCACCTGCGGGTACGGCGCCAGCCGCACCGCCAGCTCCGCCGGGCGGCGGTGGTGCCGGCCCGGGTCGGGCAGCACGCTGGTGCGGTTGCCACCGCCACCGCCGTTGGGCGCGGGGGCCGCGGCGGGCGCGGACTCCGCCGCGCGACCGGTCAGCCGCTGCATCACCTGACCGAACCGGCGCAGGCTGCGCTGCCCGGGAGCGGCCCGCTCGACCGGGGTGCCCATCTCGTCGACCACGATCGCGGTGGCGCCGATGTCGAGGAAGGCCAGCGACTCGTGGCCGTGGTGCTCCAGGTAGCGGATCCGGCCGTGCAGCACGTCGCCCGGGGTGTCCGGGGCGACCGGGGTGAGCGCCTCGGCCCGCATGCCGACCACGATCCGCTCGCCGTGGTAGTGCGCCACGGCCCGGCTGCGGATGTCGTCCCAGGGCAGGTAGAGCGCCTGCTCACCGAGGTTCAGCGCGACGTAGCGGTCGAGGTGGACGTAGACGGACGCCTCCAGCAGGTTCATCCGGGGGCTGCCCAGGAAGGCGGCGACGTAGAGCGTGGCCGGCCGGCCGTACACCTGGGTGGGGGTGCCCACGTCCTGGAGCACGCCCTTGCGCATGATGGCGACCCGGTCGGCCATGGTGAGCGCCTCGGCCTGGTCGTGGGTGACGTAGATGGTGGTGACGCCCAGCTCGCGGGTGAGGCCGGAGATCTCCGCCCGCAGTTCGGCGCGAAGTCCGCTGTCCAGGTTGGACAGCGGTTCGTCCATCAGGAAGAGGCCGGGGCGGCGCACTATCGCCCGGCCCATGGCGACCCGCTGCCGCTGGCCGCCGGAGAGCTGGCTGGGCTTGCGCGCGAGCACGTCGCCGATGCCCAGCGCGCCGGCCACGTCCTGGATCCGCTCGCCGCGCGGCCCGGGCTCGACGCCGGAGAGCCGCAACGGGAAGCCGATGTTGTCACCGACGGTCATGTGCGGATAGAGCGCGAAGTCCTGGAAGACCATGGCGATCTTCCGGTCCCGCGGCGGCAGGTCGTTGGCGAGTTCACCACCGAGCATGACCGCGCCGGAGGTGGGATCCTCCAGCCCGGCCACCATCCGCAGCACGGTGGACTTGCCGCAGCCCGACGGGCCCAGCAGCACCATGAACTCGCCGTCGTTGACGTCCAGATTGATGGTGTCGACCGCGATCGTTCCGTCCTGGAACACCTTGGTGACATCCTTGAGCGCGACGGTGGTCACCGTCACCTCCCCAGTCGCTCGCCCGAACCCGGCAATGACTGTGACCAGGATCATCGGATCCGCACATCGGGTAAACGTGCCATGTTCGTCTCGTGACAGTCCTATTAAGCGGTCTTCGCCGGACCTCACAGTTAAGTGACTGACCAGTAACCGCTTTTCACGCCGGTTCGTGGAGAAAGACGCGCCGCACCACCCGCTCGGCGGCATGCCCGTCGTCGAGCGCGCAGAACCGGTCCCGGAACGCCGCCCGCGCCCGCCGGGCCGTCTCGTCGTCGATCGCGCCGGAGCGGAACACGTCGAGCAGCCCGGGAAAGTCCACCGCCACCGCACCCGGTGGCTCGGCGAGCAGGTCGAAGTAGACGCCCCGGGCCACCCGGTAGGCGTCCCAGTCCGGGGCGTAGACCACGATCGGCCGGTCCAGCACGCCATAGTCGAACATCGCCGAGGAGTAGTCGGTGACCAGCACGTCGGCGGCCAGATAGAGGTCCTCCACCCGGTCGTGGGCGCTCACGTCCAGCACGCCGTCCGCCGCCGGTCCCCCCGGGTGACGCTCCCGGTCGTGGAAGTAGTGGCTGCGCATCAGCAGCCGTCCGGCGGGGCCGAGCACGTCGCGCATCCGGTCCGGGTCGAACGGTGGCCGCCAGCCGGGCAGGTGCTCGCGGTGCGTCGGCGCGTAGAGCACCACGTACTCGTCGGGTCCCAGGCCGAGCGCGGCGCGGGCCCGGCGGCACTCCTCGGGCGTCGCCCGGACCAGCCGGTCGTTGCGCGGGTAGCCGACCTCCAGCGTGGTGTAGTCCGCCGGGTACGCCCGCTCCCACATCTGCGTCGAGAAGCTGTTCGAGGTGATGCTGTAGTCCCAGCGGTCCACCCGGCGCAGCAGCCCGGCGAAGTTCATCCCCATCGCGCCGACCGGGTAGCGCTGCTGGTCCAGCCCCATCACCTTGACCGGCGTGCCGTGGTGGGTCTGCACGTGCACCGACCCCTGGCGCTTGCGGACGAAGTCCGGGAAGTTGACGTTGTTGACCAGCCAGTGCGCCCGGGCCAGCACCCGGTGGTACTCCCGCGTCCCGGCGACCACGTACTCCACCCCCGGCGGCAACGCGGCCACCCGGTCCCGCCGCACGATCCACACCCCGCGCACCTGCGGCGCGAGCCGTCGCGCGGCCTCGTAGACCGCGGCCGGGTTGCACGAGTAACCGCGGTACCAGTAGGCCGCGTAGACCGCCAGCATCGGGTCGATCGGCCGGCGCAGCTCGGCCCGGTAGTACTCGCGCAACGCGGTGTCCCGGGCCCGCCGGGCGGTACGCCGGACCACCGGCGCCACCCGCCGGCGGGCTCCCACGGCGGTCCGCCGGGCGACCTCCCCCGCCTGGTGCGCCTCGCGCAACGCGCTGAACGTCCGCCACCGACCGGCCGCCACCAGGCGGTGCTTGAGCCCCTCCACGCCCGGCGGAACCGGATAGCCCTCGGGCGGCCGGAAGCGGACGTAGTCGGCGTGCATCTGGGCGAAGAACGGGGCCCGCAGTTCGGGCGCGATCCGGTCGCCGTTGCCGAGCACGGTCAGGTGGTGCCAGACCATCCGCTCGAAGATCGCCGGCCGCAGCCCGGCCACCGCCGGCCCCCACCGGTCCATCAGCCGGAACACCCGGTGCCACTGGGCGAACACCTCGAAGTGCCGGTCGCCCCGGGTCCGGGTGATCGCCCCGGTGCGGCGCTGCCGGTAGTTCAGGCAGACCCGGTCCAGCACCCCGATCCGGTCGGCGGCCATCAACGCCGGATAGCTGAACGACACGTCCTCGTACCAGCCCGGCTCGAAGCGGAGCCCGCGTTCGACCAGGAACTCCCGGCGGACCAGGCGGTTCCAGGCGGTGTGCAGCAGCCGCAACGTCTCCGGCCGGTCCCGCAGCGCGAACGTGGTCGCGCCGGGCGGCTCCGGGAAGACGTCGCGCATGGCGCTGCGGGTGCCGACGTTGTTCCAGTGCGCCCGGACGTGGTCCACCAGCAGCACGTCCGGGCGAGTGTCGCGGAGCCGGTCGGCGACGTGCGGCAGGCAACCGGGCACCAGCCAGTCGTCCCCGTCGACGAACCACACGTACTCGCCGACGGCCCGGTCCAGCCCGATGTTGCGGGCCGGACCGAGCCCGACGTTCTCGGCCAATCGGACCGGGTGGACCCGGGGGTCGCGGGCCGCGTACTCGGCCAGGATCTCGCCGCTGTCGTCCGGGGAGGCGTCGTCCACCCCGATCACCTCGAGGTCGCCGAACGGCTGGTCGAGGATCGAGTCGAGACACTCCCGCAGGTAGCCCTGCACCCGGTAGGCCGGCACGACGAAGCTGATCAGCGTCATCCCGGCCCGCCCTCCGTCAGCCCGGCGAGCGCACACCCCCACGGGCACGGGCCGGCAGGACCACCCAGGCGAGGACCACACTCGCGACGAAAACCACAAGAAGGTACGTACCGAGTGTAGCCAGAGCGATACTCACAATTCCGGCGATCAGCGCGATCCCCAGGAGCAGTGAGCGTCCCTCCCAGCCCAGCGTGGCGGCATGCAGCGGCGGCGCCGACTGCCGCTTCTCCAACCGGGCGGTCAGGTCGTAGTGGTGCAGCGTGAGCACCAGGACGTACCCGAAGATCAGCCAGGCCGGCGCGCGCCCGGCCACCCCGACCGCGATGGCGAAGAGATACTCGGCGGCCCGCAGCGCGGCCGGCACCAGCCAGTCCAGCGCCCCGGCGTGCGGCGCCCGCGCGCCCTGCGCGGCGCCCAGCAGCAGCACGAGAACGAAGACCGCCGCCCAGCCGGGCAGGTCCCGCCCGCCGTGCACCGCCCACAGCGCCCAGACCAGCAGCGCCGCCGCACCGAGCGCGGCCACCACCGCTACCAGCAGCGGCCGGCGCGCGGCCGGCAGCGTCCGGGTCAGCAGGCCGTCGTCGCGGTGCAGGCCGGTGTCGACCGTGGTCAGCACCGGCACCCGCATCCAGCGCGCCCGCAGCGTCCGCAACGCCCCGGTGTACGCGAACGCCAGCGTCCCCCAGACCAGCACCGCGCAGAGCGCCACCAGCGGGCCGAACAGCGCGGCGGCCAACGCGATCAGCGCCCACCGCTCGCCGATCGGAAACACCACCGTCCGCTTCAGCCAGTACGAGACCGAGCCGGTGTCCGCCTGCACCCGGGTCGACGCCGCGTTCAGCTTCCCGCCGATGCCGCCCGCGTCCCCGGTCACCACCTTCGGCCGGCGCGCCGCCTCGTCGTGCAGCGCGCCGTACCAGGTGTCGGTCATGTGCCGCACGGTCTGTACCGTCATCGCGGCCAGCGCCAGCGCCCACCCGTACCGGAACCCGGCCTGCGTGGCCCCGTAGCCGAGGCCGGCGTAGACCACGTACTCCTTGAACCGGTCGGCCATGGTGTCCAGCCAGCCGCCCCAGGCGCTGAAGTGCCGGGTGTAGCGGGCCAACTGCCCGTCCACGCAGTCGAGCACGAAGCCCAGGTAGAGCAGGACCGCGCCGGCCACCAGCGCGGGCCGGCCGCCGACGCCGAACAGCACCGCCGCCGCCACCGCGAACGCCACCGACACCATGGTCACGCCGGTCGGGCCGATGCCGATCCGGGCGGCGGCCTTCGTCACGTACGGGGACCAGGTGCTGACGAAGAACGTGGTGAAGAAGTCGTCCCGCTCCTTCACCGACAGCTTCAGCTCGGCCCGGTCCTCGTCGACCGCCGCCACCTGCGCCTCGGCGGCCTGCCGCTGCGCCGCGTCGCCGGCCCGGTGCGCCACGAGCAGGCGTACCCGGTGGGCGAAGATCAGGGTGCCCCGGGCGGCGAGGTCGGCCACCAGCCGGTCCAGGTCGGCGAGCGGCCCGCCCCCGGCGACGCCGGCCCCGGGCGCGGACGCCGTTTCGGTCGGTCGCGGGTCCGGCGCGGACGCCGGAGCGGGGATGCCGCCCGCGGCCCGACGGGCGGCCTCGGCGAGGGCCGGCAGGTCGGCCGGGCCGACCCGCAGCGCGCCGCCGAACACGCCGGTCGCGTCCGCGACCGCGCCGGCCTCGACCACCTGCCCGCGCTCCTCGCGCACCGTCGCCTGCCCGGCCGCCGGCGGATCGGTGAGCACCAGCGCCACCGTCGGCCCGACCGGGCTGGTCGCGAGGTGCTTCAGTACGGCCGTGTGCGCCACCAGGTCGACGCCGCTGACCAGCACCGGGCCGGTCGCGCCGGCCACCAGGTCGGCCAGCTCGGCCAGGTCGGCGGCGATCCGCACGTCGTCCGCCCCGGCCCGGCGCCACTGCGCGGCCAGCCGGTCGGCCGGCGGTTCCCCGTCCTCGGTGGGGCGGCCCGCCGCCGGTCCGGCGGCGAGCACGATCGCGAGCGTCACCGCTGCGCCGCGTCGGCGTAGGCGGCCAGCGCCTCGTCGATCGTCCCGTCGACGATCAGTCGTCCGGCGTCGAGGTAGAGCCCCCGACGGCAGAACCGGGTGAGGTCCTTGTCGTTGTGTGACACCAGCACCAGCGTGCGCCCTTCCGCGAGAAGTCGCTCGATGGTCGCATAGCACTTCGCGCGGAACTCCGCGTCCCCGACCGCGGTCACCTCGTCCACCAACAGCACCGGGTGCGGCAGGTGCGCGATCACCGCGAAACCGAGCCGCACCTTCATCCCGGACGAGTAGTGCCGCACCGACGTGTCGATGGCGCGTTCCACCTGCTCACCGGCGAACGAGACGATCTCGTCGAAGTGCTGCCGCAGGTAGGCCGGGGAGAGCCCGTGCAGCCCGCCCACCAGGTAGAGGTTCTCCCGGCCGGTCAGGTCGCCGGAGAAGCCGGCGGAGAGTTCCAGCAGCGGCGCCACCCGGCCGCGCACCGCGATCGTGCCCTCGTCCGGGATGAGCACCCCGGCGATCAGTCGCAGCAGCGTGCTCTTGCCGGTGCCGTTGCGCCCCACCACGCCGACCGTCTCACCCGGCTCGACCCGGAACGACAGGTCGCGCAGCGGCCAGAACCGGCCGGCGTCCGGGTCGCGGGCGCCCCGGTGCACGATCAGCTCCCGCAGCCGCAGTTGGCGGCGCCGGTTGCGGACGAACCGGATGCCCAGGCAGTCCGCCTCGATGATCGCCGTCATTCAGAGTTCCTTCAGCACGGCCGGTTCGAGGCGGTGGAACGCCCACCAGCCGAGCACCAGGACGAGCCCGCTGCCCACCACCGTGACGGTGAGCAGCCGGGCGTCCGGGAACTCGTCCGGGTACCAGATCGCGTGGTGCAACTGGAAGATCCCGACCAGCGGGTTCAGCTCGTACGCGACCTTGAGCCAGCCCGGCATGCCGGAGTCCCGGACCAGGTTCAGCGGATAGATGATCGGGGTGGCGTAGAACAGCACCCGGATCACCAGCCGCATGGTCCGCTCGATGTCCCGCATCAGCACGTTGCCCGCCGACAGCAGCAGGGCCAGGCCCACCAGCAGCGTGAACTGCACCGCGACGGCCAGCGGCAGGGCGAGCAGGTTCCACCCCGGGCGGATCTTCCCGTGGGCCGCGTAGAGCGCCGCGACGGCGACCAGGATCGGCAGGCCGGCCAGATACTCGGCGAACCGGCCGGCGACCCGCCCGATCGGGAAGATCGGTCGGGGCAGGTTCATCGTGGTGATCAGCCGGGACTGCCCGGTGAGCGCGTTGGCCGCCTCGGTCAGCGCCGAACTGGCCCACATCCAGGCGAAGATCCCGGTGATCAGGAACAGCGGGTACGAACCGGCCGCCTCGCCCAGGTGCCGTCGGGTGGCGCCGGAATAGAGCACGCCGAAGACGAACCAGTAGATCAGGCCCATGCCCAGCGGCTCGATCAGCGACCAGAAGTAGCCCAGCAGCGACTGCTGGTACTTCACCGCGAGATCCCGCCGGACCAGGATGCGCAGCGAGGTGCGGGCGGACCAGAGCGCCGCGACGGCGGACGTCACCGGGCCATCGTCGCGCCGTTCGTCGTCGGCGTGGCGGCCGTCGACCGGCGGTCACCCCAACGGGGTCAGCACTCGATCACGTTGACCGCGAGGCCGCCCCGCGCCGTCTCCTTGTACTTGACCTTCATGTCGGCGCCGGTCTCCCGCATGGTCTTGATGACCTTGTCCAGCGACACGTGGTGCACCCCGTCGCCGCGCAGCGCCAGCCGGGCCGCCGTGATCGCCTTGATGCTGGCCACCGCGTTGCGCTCGATGCACGGGATCTGCACCAGGCCACCGACCGGGTCGCAGGTGAGCCCGAGGTTGTGCTCCATGCCGATCTCGGCCGCGTTCTCCACCTGCTCCGGCGTGCCACCCAGCGCCTCGGCCAGCCCGGCCGCCGCCATCGAGCACGCCGAGCCGACCTCACCCTGGCAGCCGACCTCCGCGCCGGAGATCGAGGCGTTCTCCTTGAACAGCACGCCGATCGCGCCGGCGGCCAGCAGGAACCGCACCACCCCCTCCTCGGAGGCGCCCGGGACGAACCGGGTGTAGTAGTGCAGCACGGCCGGGATGATCCCGGCGGCCCCGTTCGTCGGCGCGGTGACCACCCGCCCGCCGGCCGCGTTCTCCTCGTTGACCGCGAGCGCGAACAGCGTCACCCAGTCCATGGCCCGCAGCGGGTCGCTGCCCTCGCCCTCCGCCTCCAGGCCGCGCCGCAGCTCGGCCGCGCGGCGGCGGACCTTCAACCCACCCGGGAGTACGCCGTCGCGGGTGCACCCGTTCTCCACGCACTCGCGCATCACCCGCCAGATCTCCAGCAGCCCCGCGCGCACGTCCGCCTCACTGCGCCAGGACAGCTCGTTGGCGAGCATCACCTCGCTGATCGACAGGCCGGTGCGGGTGGTGACGTCGAGCAGCTCCGCGCCGGTGAGGAACGGGTGCCTCACCCGCGTGCTGTCCGGCTTGATCCGGTCCGCCCCGGCGGCCGCCTCGTCCACCACGAACCCGCCGCCCACCGAGTAGTAGGTGCGCGTACGCACCTCGTTCCCGGCCGCGTCGAACGCCGCGAACGTCATCCCGTTCGGGTGGTACGGCAACGAGCGCCGCCGGTGCAGCATGAGGTCCCGGTCCGGGTCGAAGTCGATCTCCTGGCTGCCGACCAGGCGGAGCCGCCGCTCGGCGCGGATCCGCTCCACCCGCGGCCCGACCGTGTCGGTGTCGACCGTCTCCGGGGCCTCGCCCTCCAGCCCGAGCAGCACCGCGCGGTCGCTGCCGTGGCCGTGGCCGGTGGCGCCGAGCGAGCCGAACAGCTCCGCCTGCACCCGGGTCACGTCGGCCAGCTGCCCGTCGGCCTTGAGGCCCGCCACGAACGTCCGGGCGGCCCGCATCGGCCCGACGGTGTGCGAGCTGGACGGCCCGATACCGACGCTGAAAAGATCGAAAACACTGATCATGGCTGCACTTTCCTCGCCGTCGTCCCCGTTGTGCGGATCCGAACCGGTGCGCGCCGTGTGCCCGCTCGGCGGGTTCGACGGCCCGGCGCCCGGGGTGTGGGCGCCCGACCGGCGAGCCTACCTCCCCAGCTCACTACCCGCCCCACCCCGCCACATGCGCCCCGCGGCCCGCGCTGAAGGACCCGAGCAGTCAGCCCCACGGTGCGCATCGACGAGCGTCGGTGGACGCGTCGGCGGGGGTGCGCCGGGGTAAGCACCTACGGGTGCCCGGGTCGCCGATCCTCCTCGGGGCCGAGGGCGCGGCGCGCACCCCTTTCTACCGTGGAATCAGCGCGGCGGATCGCCGCAGAAGTGGGAGACGACGATGAGTCGCAAACTGGTCCGGCCCCGCCAGGGGCGCATGATCGCCGGTGTCTGCGCCGGCCTGGGGCAGCGGTTCGGCATGTCGGCCGGCATGGTCCGGCTGCTGTTTCTGCTGTCGTTGCTGCTGCCCGGCACCCAGGTGATCGTCTACCTGGTCCTGTGGATCCTGATGCCGAACGAGGACCGCTACCTCGCCACCCGCTGACCCGACGCCGCCCGGCCCGAGCTGCGCGGCCTACGGAGCACGGGTGGCGGGAAGCTGGGTCACTGTCCGTAGTGAGTCACTGGTCGATTCCCCCGAAGACCGATATACCGCTGGGTCATATTTATGACTCAGCGGTATATCGCTCTGAACTCATGTGCCCCCCGTCGACGCCAGGGCCGAGTCGCCGGGATGCCGAGCGGCCAGGGCCCGGGATGCCAGGACCGCGCCGTCGGGGCCCAGGGCCCTGGGGTGGGGGCGCTGGGGCGGGGCTGCGGGCTCGGTGCGGCGCGGCCGACACGCTGAGCCCGGGGCGGCGCGGCTGAGCCGGGGGTGGCGGGGCCGACACGCTGAGCCTGGGGTGGCGGGGACGGGGCAGCGGGGACGGGACAGGCCGCCGCGCGGCGACCGGAGCGGGTGGCGGACACGACGGCGCCCCGCTCCGGAACGACCGGGGCGGGGCGCGTCGTGACAGGTCAGGGTGCCGTGTAGGTGACTGTCACCTTCTCGTAGCCGAGGGAGCGGAGCAGCCCCTCCAGCATCTTGCGGGTGTTCGCCTCGGCCCGCGCGCCGAGCCCGCTGTCCCGGGCGGCGGCGGTGATCCGGTCCTCGGCCAGCTTGTAGACCTGCTGCTGCCGGTTGGGGTCGCCGGACACCAGGTCGTTGAGCCGGTTGATCAGGCCCCGCTCCTCGGCGAAGACGTAGCTCTTGTCCATGTCCAGATCGGTCTCGCCGAGCTGCGGCGCGGGCAGCTTGATCTCGACGGACTTGCCGTCGTCGGAGACCACCACGGCGCCGTCGGCGATCTTCGTGAAGTCGACGTACGCCTCGACCCGGCCGGCCCCGACGAAGAGCGTGCGCTCGTTGAGCAGGAAGTCGGGCACGTTGCGCCGGTCGTTCTGCACGTCGACCACCACCTGGAAGTTGCCCTCCGCGGCGACGTAGCGGCTCAGGTCACGGATCGACTTGAGCAACGGCGGCTGGCTGCGGTCGGTCTGCTCCTTGGCGAACGGGTTGCGGAAGTCGGGCAGCAGGCCGGTCGCCTGCACGCCGAGCAGCACCACCACCGCCAGCGCGGCCGCGCCGAGCACCCAGAGCAGACCGCGTGCCGGGCCGCCGCCCGGTGCCCGACCACCCGGCTCGGGGTCGAGCGGGGAATCCGCCCGGTCGCGCAGGGACTCGCTGGTCGGGTATTCCGGGAACTCCCTGGTGGGCTGGTTGATGTCACCGTCGCGGGCCATCGCCCCTCACCGTCCTCGTCCGACACATCGACTGACTATGACGGTACGGGCACCGTGCGACAGTCGCTCGTCGAGCGACCCGATCGGGTGAACCCGCTCGTCAGGCGAAGGCGGAGAGTCCGGTCAGCCGCTGCCCGATGACCAGCTGGTGGATTTCCGAGGTGCCCTCGTAGGTGAGCACGCTCTCCAGGTTGTTGGCGTGCCGCATCACCGGATATTCCCCCGATACGCCGTTCGCGCCGAGGATCGTGCGGCACTGCCGGGCGATGGCCAGCGCCTCCCGCACGTTGTTCAGCTTGCCCACGCTGACCTGCTCGGGGCGCAGCTTCCCGGCCTCGGCCAGCCGGCCCAGGTGCAGCGCGAGCAGCATGCCCTTGTTCCACTCCACGGCCATGTCGGCGAGCTTGGCCTGGGTGAGCTGGAAGCCGGCCAGCGGCCGGCCGAACTGGGTGCGCGTGGTCGCGTACCCCAGGGCGGTCTCCAGGCAGTCGCGGGCCGCGCCGAGCACGCCCCAGACGATGCCGTGGCGGGCCTCGGTCAGGCAGCTCAGCGGCGCCTTCAGGCCGGTCGCGCCGGGCAGCTGGGCGTCCGCCGGCAGCCGCACGTCGTCGAGGGTGATCTCGCCGGTCAGCGACGCGCGCAGCGACATCTTGTGCCGGATCTCGCGCGCCGTCACCCCCGGCGTGTCCATCGGTACGGCGAAGCCGCGCACACCGTCGTCCGTGCGCGCCCAGATCACGGCGACGTGGGCAATCGGCGCGTTGGTGATCCACATCTTGCCGCCGGTGAGGATCCAGTCGTCGCCGTCACGGCGGGCGCGGGTGGCCATCGACGCCGGGTCGGAGCCGTGGTCCGGCTCGGTCAGCCCGAAGCAGCCGATCGCCTCGCCGGTCGCCATGGCCGGCAGCCACCGCTGCTTCTGCTCCTCGCTGCCGAAACGCCAGATCGCGTACATGGCCAGCGAACCCTGCACCGACACCAGCGAGCGGACGCCGGAGTCGCCGGCCTCCAGCTCCAGGCAGGCCAGCCCGTACGCGACGGCGGACGCGCCGGCGCAGCCGTACCCGGTCAGGTGCATGCCGAGCAGGCCCAGCTTGCCGAACTCGCGGGCCAGCTCGCGGGCCGGCACCTCGCCGTCCTCGTACCACCCGGCGACGTGCGGGCGTACCCGGTCGGTCACGAGCTGGCGCACGACGGCGCGGATCTGCCGCTCCTCCTCGCTCAGCGACGCGTCGATGTCGAGCAGGTCGAGAGGAGTCATGGCGTCACCTTAACCAAGCCTCAGGCGGGCGTCACTCGCCCTGGTCGCCGAGGACCAGCACCCGCGCGTGGATCTGGTTGCGTTGCTGGAGCGCGGCGCGCAGCGCCCGGTGCAGGCCGTCCTCCAGGTAGAGCCCGCCGTTCCACTGCACCACGTGCGGGAAGAGGTCGCCGTAGAAGGTGGAGTCCTCCGCGAGCAGCTTGTCCAGCGCCAGCTCCCGCTTGGTGGTGATGAGCTGGTCCAGCCGCAGCGGGCGCGGTGGGATCTCGGCCCACTGCTTCAGCGTGAAGTTGTGCTCCGGGTAGGGACGACCGTCCCGGACCGCCCTGAAGATCACGGCGCGCTCTCCTCCCCCAGGCCCGGCTGACGATGTGCCTGCCAGCCTAACCGCTCAACTCCACCGTCCCCGCCGGACCACATCCTGCACCGGACGCCGCCCCCGGCGCAGCGACGGTGACCGGTGGTCGACGGCTCGGTAACCAATGGTGATCGCGCCGATCGGGTGCAGCTCCGGCGGTACCCCGAACGCCTCCCGGTACGCCCCGGTCCGCTGCGGCGGGATGCCGAAGAAACAGGCGCCCAACCCCTCGTCCACGGCGGTGAGCAGCATCATCAGCGCGGCGAAGCCGGTGTCCACGTACCAGTAGGGCACCGGCCAGCGTTCCTCGGCGCGGTCCGCCCAACCCTTGTCCGGCTCGGCGTACCGGTCGAGGTAGGCGTCCCGGTTGGCGTGCGGCACCACGATCAGCGGGGCCCGGCGCATGCCGGTCAGCCAGCGTTCCCGGCCGCCGCCGTCCGGCGTCGCCGCCGACCAGAACCGCGCCCGGTCGGCCGGCTCCTCCAACACCAGGAAGCCCCAGCCCTGCGCGAACCCGGCCGACGGCGCCCGCAGCGCGTGTGCCAGCAGCCGGTCCACCACCTCGGGCGGCACCGGCCGGTCCGGGTCGTAGTTGCGCACCATCCGGCGTCGCCGGACGACCTCGGCGAACTCCACGGTCAGGCCGCCGGCCGGACGCCCCAGACGCCCCGCCACGTCTGGCCGGCGTCGAGCGTGATCAGGTCCCGCCCGGACCGGAACGCGTCCGGCGGGCAGGTCATCGGCTCCACCGCGACCGACCGACGGTGCCGCTCGCCGCCGAGCGTGTCGCCGGTGAAGACCTGCCACCAGCCGAACTCGCGGTCCGCCCAGATCCGCAGCGACGACGAGCCGTCCGGCGCGCCGAGCGTCACCGCCGAGCCGCCGTCGGCCTCCCGCTCCACGTCGCCGAAGGCCATGTCGAGCACCAGGTCACCGATCGGGCGGGGGGCGGTGAAGTCGAACTCGGTGCCGCTCACCGCGCTCGCCGCCACCGGCAGCAGCCGGCCGTCCACCTGCACCCGGCTCCGCCCCGGTACGCGCATCAGCAGCTCGTCCACGCCGACCTTGGGCAGCTGGAAGTAGGGGTGCACGGAGAAGCCGAACGGCGCCGGCTCGGCGGACAGGTTCGTCACCTCGTGCTCGGCGCGCAGACCCTCCGGGCCGACGCTCCACCGGCTGCGCAGCCGCAGCGCCCACGGGTAGCCGGGGGTGGGCGGCAGGTCGTAGCCGAGCGTGACGCTCTCCGCCGACCGTTCGACCAGCTCCCACCGGACCCAGTTGACCAGGCCGTGCAGGGCGTTGTGCCGCTCCGGCTCGGTCAGGTCGAGCTGGAACGAGCGGTCCCCGAACGTGTAGACGCCGTCGCGGATCCGGTTCGGCCAGGGGGCGAGCACGTGCCCGGCCGAGCCGGGGCAGAGCTCGTCCTCGGCGTACCCGTCGAGGTAGTCCCGGCCGTCGTGCCGGTAGGCCCGCAGCCCACCGCCCACCTCCACCACGACGGCCTCGTGGCCGTCGGCGGCGATGGTCCACTGTGTCCCGGACGGTGGCTGCACGTCGATCCCCATGTCCGGGACCCTACCGTCAGCGACCGTCGTCGGCGTGGGTGGTCGCGCGATAGCGCAGCAGCGCGGGGAACGCCACCACCAGCAGCGTCGCGAGCACGGCCGCCGCGAGACCGCCGCCGACCATGGCGAACCCGGTGCCGAAACCGGCGGCCATGGTGCCGGCCCGCAGGTCGCCCAGCCGTGGCCCACCGGCCACCACCACCGTGTTCACGCCCTGGAGCCGGCCGCGCATCCGGTCCGGCGCGTAGACCAGCAGCATCGACTGCCGCAGCGTCGCGCTGACCAGGTCGGCGGCGCCGGCCACACCGAGCAGCAGCACCGCCAGCCAGAGCTGGCCGGCCAGGCCGGCGCACGCGATCGCCACGCCCCAGCCGACCACGGCCACGGTGAGCGCCAGCCCCTGCCGGCGGACCCGGCCGATCCAGCCGGAGGTGAGGCCGCCCAGCATCGCGCCGATGGCGATCGCGCTGTAGAGCCAGCCGACCGCCGCGCCGCCGCCGAACCGCTCCTGCGCCAGCTCCGGGAAGAGCGCCCGCGGCATCGCCAGGATCATCGCGATCAGGTCGATGGCGAACGAGAGCAGCAGCACCGGCGTGGTGGCCAGGTAGCGGAAACCGTCGACGATGCTGGCCAGCCCGGCCTTGCGGACGCCGCCGTCCGGGTCCGGCTCCGGTGGCATCGCCGGCAGCCGCAGGGTGGCCCAGAGCGAGACGGTGAACAGCAGCGCGTCCACCCCGTACGCGATGGGCAGCGCCACGTCGACCCGCCAGGCGGCGAAGATCAGGCCGGCGGCGAGCGGGCCGAAGACGGCCGCGGCGGTGAACGTGGTGTAGTTCAGCGTGGTGGCGGCCGGGACCAGCTCGGCCGGCACCAGCCGGGGCAGGATCGCGCTGCGGGCCGGCGAGGTGATCGCGAACGCCACCGTCTGCACGGCCACCAGCAGCAGGAGCAGCATCGGACTGCCCGCCCCGGCCAGTGACTGCACCAGCAGCCCCAGCGTGGCGGCCCAGAGCAGGGCGCCGGCGGCGAGCAGCACCCGCCGCCGGTCCCGCGCGTCGGCGACCGCTCCGCCCCACAACCCGAAGACCAGCAGCGGCACGAACCCGGCGATGCCCAGCAGGCCGACCCAGAACGAGCCGCCGGTCAGGTCGAACATCTCCACCGGCACCGCGACGGCGGTGAACTGGAAGCCGAACATCGCCACCGCGTTGCCGAGCCACACCCGCCGGTACGCGGGCACGCCCAGCGGGCGCAGGTCGATCGCCCAGCGGCGCGCCCCGCGCGGCCGGGTCCTGGTGACCTCCGTCACGGTGCGAGCCGCTCGACGACCCAGACCCCGTCGCCGGTACGCCGGAAGCGCAGCCGGTCGTGCAGCCGGCCGGCCCGGCCCTGCCAGAACTCCACCGTCTCCGGGCGGACCCGGAAGCCGCCCCAGTGCGGCGGCGCGGGGATCGGCTCCACCCCGGCGAACCGCTCCGCCGCCGAACGGTACGCCGCGTCCAGCGCGGCCCGGTCCGGCACCACCTCGGACTGGGTGCTGGCCCACGCCCCGAGCTGGGAGCCGCGCGGCCGGCCGGCGAAGTACGCCTCGGTCTCGGCCCGGTCGACCCGCTCCACCCGGCCGGTGACGGTGACCTGCCGCTGCATCGGGAACCAGGGGAAGACCAGGCTGGCCCACGGGTTGGCGGTCGCCTCGACGCCCTTGCGCGAGCCGTAGTTGGTGAAGAAGACGAACCCCTCCGGGTCGTACCCCTTGAGCAGCACGGTGCGTCCGCTGGGCCGGCCCTGCGCGTCGGCGGTGCCCACCACCATCGCGTTCGGCTCGGGCAGCGGGTGGGCCACCGCGTCGGCGAACCAGCGGCCGAACTGGGTGTGCCAGTCCGGCGCCAGGTCCGGCTCGGAAAGGCCCAGGTCGGCGGCGTACTCGTTACGCATGCCGGCCGGGGCGGGTGTGTCGCCTGTCACTCTCGCCGTTCCTCTCCCGGGCGCGCCCGCGTCCCCCGACGCTGGCCAGGCCCCGCCACCCAGTCTTCTCCTCCCCGCCCGCGTGTCCACCGGCGGGGATGTCACGTGGCGCACACCGCCCGCGGGTCGCGCACCTGGTTACCCACCGGGCAAGATGTCACGAACCACTTCCCTGAGGGTCGCCTGAGCTGCGGGGCTGGATCAGCCCGCCCGGGCGCACCGAGCCCAAGCCAGGAGACGACATGTCCGATTTCAAGCCGGGCCTCGAAGGCGTCGTAGCCTTCGAGACCGAGATCGCCGAACCCGACCGCGCGGGCGGATCGCTGCGCTACCGGGGCGTGGACATCGAGGATCTGATCGGCCAGGTCTCCTTCGGCAACGTCTGGGCGCTGCTGGTGGACGGCCGGTTCGGCCCCGGCCTGCCGCCGGCCGAGCCGTTCCCGGTGCCGGTGCACTCCGGCGACATCCGCGTCGACGTGCAGTCCGCGGTCGCCATGCTGGCCCCGTACTGGGGGCTCAACCAGCTCCTCGACATCTCCGACGAGCAGGCCCGCGAGGACCTGGCCCGGGTGTCGGTCACCGCGCTCTCCTTCGTCGCCCAGTCGGCGCGCGGGCTGGGCCTGCCGGCCGTGCCGCAGAAGGAGATCGACAAGGCCGAGACGATCGTCGAGCGGTTCATGAAGCGCTGGCGGGGCGAGCCCGACCCGCGGCACGTCAAGGCCGTCGACGCCTACTTCATCTCGGCCGCCGAGCACGGCCTGAACGCCTCCACCTTCACCGCCCGGATCGTCGCCTCCACCGGCGCGGACGCCGCGGCCTGCATCTCCTCCGGCATCGGTGCGCTCTCCGGCCCGCTGCACGGCGGCGCGCCGTCGCGGGTGCTCACCATGCTGGAGGCGGTCGAGCGCAGCGGCGACGCCGAGGGCTACGTCAAGGGCGTGCTCGACCGGGGCGAGCGGCTGATGGGCTTCGGGCACCGGGTCTACCGGGCCGAGGACCCGCGCGCCCGCGTGCTCCGGCGCACCGCCAAGGAGCTGGGCGCGCCCCGCTTCGAGGTGGCCGAGGCGCTGGAGAAGGCCGCCCTGGCCGAGCTTCAGGCCCGCCGCCCGGACCGCGTCCTCGCCACCAACGTCGAGTTCTGGTCGGCCGTGGTGCTGGACTTCGCCGAGGTGCCGGCGCACATGTTCACCTCGATGTTCACCTGCGCCCGGATGGGCGGCTGGTCCGCGCACATCCTGGAGCAGAAGAAGCTCCAGCGGCTGGTCCGCCCGTCCGCCACCTACGTCGGCCCGGGCACCCGCAAGCCGCAGCAGGTCGAGGGCTGGGACGCCATCCCCCACGGCGTCTGAGGTGCAAGGAGGGGCCCCTGCTTAACGCATTCCGCATAGGCGGGGCCCCTTCTTGACGCCCGCGCTGTGGCGTACGCCTCAGGGCCGGGCGTGGGACCAGCGGCCGGTCGCGGCCGGTCGGGTGCGAGGATGAAGGCCGGCAGCGCTGCCGGCCGGGTTCGGATCCCGGCCGTCCCGTGCGCCCGACGCACGAGCCGGTCGCCGGTCCGCGCCCGCAGGAAAGGGCCCGCCCTCGCCCATGCGGAAGGATCGAGACAACCGTGGCTGACGCACCGACCATCCGGATTCCCGACGACCTCAGGCCCGCCGACGGACGCTTCGGCTGCGGGCCCTCCAAGGTCCGTCCGGCCGCGGTCTCCGCGCTCGCCGACGTCGCCACCAGCTACCTGGGCACGTCGCACCGGCAGAAGACGGTCCGGGACCAGGTCGCCCGGCTGCGCCGCGGCCTGGCCGAGTTCTTCTCCCTCCCCGAGGGGTACGAGGTGGTGATCGGCAACGGCGGCACCACCGCGTTCTGGGAGGTCGCCACGTTCGGCCTGATCCGTGACCGGGCCCAGTTCGCCAGCTTCGGCGAGTTCGGCGCCAAGTTCGCCAAGTCGGTCTCCGACGCTCCGTTCCTGGGCGAGCCGACCGTGCGCAAGTCCGCGGCGGGCAGCGCGCCGTCCCTGGTCGCCGAGGCGGGCGTGGACGTCTACGCCACCCCGCACAACGAGACCTCGACCGGCGTGGCGGTGCCGATCAGCCGGGTGCCGGGCGCCGACGAGGGCTCGCTGCTGCTGGTCGACGCCACCTCCGGCGCCGGCGGGCTGGACGTCAACGTCGGCGAGACCGACGTCTACTACTTCGCCCCGCAGAAGTGCTTCGGCTCCGACGGCGGCCTCTGGCTGGCGCTGATGTCGCCGGCCGCGCTCGCCCGGGCCACCGAGATCAAGTCCTCGGGCCGCTACATCCCGGCCTTCCTCGACCTGGTCACCGCGATCGACAACTCGCGGCTGGAGCAGACGTACAACACGCCCGCGCTGGCGACCATCTTCCTGGCCGCCGAGCAGACCGACTGGATGAACTCCCAGGGCGGGCTGGCCTGGGCGGCCAAGCGCACCGCCGAGAGCGCCGGCATCGTGTACGGCTGGGCCGAGCGCTCGTCGTTCGCCACCCCGTTCGTGTCGGACCCGGCGCTGCGCTCCAACGTGGTCGCCACCGTCGACTTCGCCGACGGGGTGGACGCCACCGCCATCGCCAAGGCGCTGCGCGCCAACGGCATCGTCGACACCGAGCCCTACCGCAAGCTCGGCCGCAACCAGCTGCGGGTGGCGCTCTTCCCGGCCGTCGAGCCGGCCGACGTCGAGGCGCTCACCGCGTCCATCGACTACGTGGTCGAGCGACTCTGATCGTTCCGTCACGGTGGGTGGTCGTCGGGGCTCCGGCGGCCACCCACCGTGATCATCGCCGCAGCTCAGTCGCGACATGCCGGGGTGTCGCAATCCCCATGTCCGGGTAGATGAGCGTACGGTGGTGCGAGACGCCCGGGTGGCCGGCTCCCGTGGCGTGACGGCCAGCGAAGCGGGACGGAGGCAAGCCCATGCGCCCAGTACGCTTCGTCGCCCTCTCCGAGGACGGCCAGGCCCTGGTGCTCGCCGACGAGGTGGGGCGCCTGCTCGCGTTGCCCATCGACGAGCGCATCGCCTCGGCGCTGCACGCCGAGCCGGGCGCGCCCCCGCTCGCCGTGGTGCCGTCCGCCACCGACCCGACGCCGTCCCTGTCCCCGCGCGACATCCAGGCCCGGATCCGCTCCGGCGAGTCCGCCGAGGACGTGGCCCGCATCGCCGGCGTGCCGGTCGACCGGGTGCTGCGCTACGCCGGCCCGGTGCTCCAGGAGCGGGCCATGCTCGCCCAGCACGCCCGCCGCACCCGGCTCAAGGGCGCGGAGAAGCCCACCCCGCTGGCCGAGGTGGTCAACGGTCGGCTGGCCCAGCACGGGATCGACACCGAGAAGATCTCCTGGGACGCCTACCGTCGCGACGACGGCACCTGGCGGATCATCGCCACCTGGCCGTCCGGCAAGGCCACCGCCCAGGCGGTCTGGGATCTCGACAAGACCCGGCAGAACGTCGCCCCGCACGACGACATGGCGCAATACCTGTGCGCCGAGCGTCCGACGCCGATCCTCGGCCAGGAGCCGGCGCCGGAGCGGGGCGGCCACGCGCTGCCCGGCCCGTCGCGGGGCGAGCCGAGCCGGGGCGGGCACGGCCTGCCGGCCGCGTCCGACCACGCCCGTCCGGGGCGGGACCCGATCCGCGCCGGCCGGGACGCGCTGCTCGCCTCGCTGGACCGGCCGCTCGGCGGCACGTCCGGCCGTGGCCTCGACACCCGGTCCCCGGCCGCGTTGGCCGGGTCGGACGCCCCCCGCCAGCGGGCGGTCGCCGGTGGTGCCGCCGCGCTGCTCGGCGGCGGGCAGGGTTCGGCGTTCGACGACGACTCGGACGCGCCGAAGGAGGTCCCGGCCGTGCCGTCGCTGGCCGTGCTGCGGCCCCGGCGCACCGGTCCGGCGGCGGCGTCCGGCGGCTCGGGCAACGAGTCCACCGACGCCGCCGGCAAGCCGCGCAAACGGCTCCCGAGCTGGGACGACGTGCTGTTCGGCAGCGGCCCGGCGGCCCGCGAGTCCTCCTGATCCTCCGGTCCACCCTGGCTCGTCGACAAGGCACTCGAAGTGCCCGCGTGCCAGGGTGGACCCATGGAGTACACGAACCTGGGACGCACCGGTCTGTCGGTGAGCCGGCTCTGCCTCGGCACGATGAACTTCGGGCCGCAGACCGACGAGCCGGACAGCTTCGCCATCATGGACCGGGCGCTCGAACACGGGATCAACTTCTTCGACACCGCGAACGTCTACGGCTGGAAGCTCGGCGAGGGCGTGACCGAGCAGATCGTCGGCCGCTGGTTCGCCCAGGGCGGCGGGCGGCGCGACAAGGTCGTCCTGGCCACGAAGGTCTACGGCAAGATGGGCGAGTGGCCCAACGACCAGGGCCTGAGCGCCCGGCACATCATCCGGGCCTGTGAGGACTCGCTGCGGCGGCTCCAGACCGACACCATCGACCTCTACCAGATGCATCACGTCTCCCGGACCACGCCGTGGGAGGAGATCTGGCAGGCGATGGAGACGCTGGTCGCCCAGGGCAAGGTGCTCTACGTCGGGTCGTCCAACTTCGCCGGCTGGCACATCGCCCAGGCTCAGGCCGCCGCCGGGAAGCGCAACTTCCTCGGCCTCGTCTCCGAGCAGTCCATCTACAACCTGCTCACCCGGCACGTCGAGCTGGAGGTGATCCCGGCCGCGCAGCACTACGGCCTGGGCATCATCCCCTGGTCGCCGCTGCACGGCGGGCTGCTCTCCGGAATCATCCGCAAGATGGCCGACGGCAGCGCGGCCCGGGGCGCCAGCGGCCGCTCGGCCGACGCGCTGGCCGAGCACCGGATGACCATCGAGGCGTACGAGAAGCTCTGCGCGGACCTGGGCCAGGACCCGGCCGACGTGGCGCTGGCGTGGCTGCTGTCCCGGCCGGGCGTGACCGCCCCGATCGTCGGCCCGCGCACCATGGACCAACTCGACCGCAATCTCGGCGCCCTCGACGTGCACCTGGACGACCCCACCCTCACCCGCCTCGACGAGCTGTTCCCGCCCGTCGGCAACGGCGGCCCCGGCCCCGAGGCCTGGGCCTGGTAGGTGCAAGGAAGGGCCCCCGCTTAACGCCTCCGGTATAGGCGGGGGCCCTTGTTAACACGGCGCCGCATGACGGGCAGCGGGCAGCGGGCAGCGGGCAGCTCAACGCTGCGGATGCCGGCGGCGAGCTGTCACAGCGGCCAGGCGGCGAGGCGGGTGTGGCGAGCGTTCCGCCCGAGGTGGCTGCCGACCAGGACCAGCTCGTCGGCCGGCCACTCCGGACCCTCGTACCTGTGCAGATCCTCGCGGTCGGCGCGGACGTCGGCGGCGGCGACCCGGTCACCGGGACGGGCGATGGTCAGGTGGGCCCGGAACGGCTTGTCGTCGTGGGGCAGCTCGGCCCGACGCAGCCCGTCGCGCACCAACCGGGCGAGCGTGTCCAGCGCGTCGGCCTCACCCCGCACGTCCACCCACAGCACCGTGGAGTGTCCCTGACCGAAGCTGCCGCCACCGCCGAGGCGCAGCCGAGGTGGGCCGGCCCGGCCGTCGCGGAACGCCTGCGCGGCCAGCCCGAGCGCGCTCTCGACGTCGACCAGCCGGTCGTCCGGCACCTCGCCGAGGAAGGCCAGCGTCAGGTGCAGGTGATCCGGGTCGGCGAGCCGCACCTTGACGCCGGCGGCTGAGGCGGCGCCGACGCGCAGCCCGGTGATCCGCCGGGCCAGGTCGGCGACCGCCGCCGGGGGCGGGTAGACCGCCGCGAAGAGGCGCACCCGGTCAGCGGTGCCGCTGGTGGTGCGCCGCACGAGCGGCGGGCAGGGTCAGCCCGGCGGCGTGCAGCAACCCCTCGACGAGTACCCGTTCGATCTCCCGGTCGACGCCGTCCAGCTCGGTTAGATGCTCGGCGATGCCCAGGGCCCGGCAGGCGGCCCGCAGCCGCTCGTCGTACGCCTCGATGACCGCGCCGTGCCACACCACCGAGCGGTCGGCGGCGGCGAGCCGGTGGCCGCCGAGCCGGCGCAGGTCGGTGGCGAGCTGCTCCAGCGGGCGGCGGCCCTCCCGGTCGAACTCGGTGAGGTCGATGTCGCGGGTCAGCGCCTCGGCCTCGATGGCCCGGTCGAGTCGGGCGATGGTGCGGCGTTCGCGGCGTCGGTCGCGCCAGTCGGCCCAGCCGCAGGCGACCCGGTCGAGGATCTCGTCGGCGCAGAAGACCAGCGCGATCAGGGCGGGCAGGCAGCAGACGGCGAGGATCGTCAGCGCGAGTAGCAGCTCCTGCCCCAATCCCACACATCGACGCTAAGCCCTGCCGCACCCGGCTGCCACCCGTTCCGGGAATCCGACTGGTACGGGTGTTAAAAGGGGGCCCCTCCTCTACCGAATGCGTTAAGAGGGGGCCCCTCCTTTCACTCGGCCCCGGGGGACACCACGTAGAAGCGGGGCATCGGCAGCACCCGCATCCGCAGCCGGGCACCGGAGCGGCGCAGCTGCCAGGTGAGCGCCAGCAGCGCGGCGGCCAGTGAGATCAGGCCACCCATCCAGATGCTCGCGCCGGCGCCGAACCGCTCGGCCACCCACCCGATGATCGGCGCGCCGACCGGGTTCGTCCCCAGGAACACCAGCACCCACAGCGCCATCACCCGTCCCCGGAAGGAGGCGTCGACGCCGAGCTGCACGCGCTGGTTGGCGGCCTGGGCGAAGAAGACCATGAAGAACCCGGTGGGCAGCAGGAGCGAGACCACCATCCAGTACGCCGGCGCGAGCCCGACCAGGGTGCCGAAGCTGGCACAGCCGATCGCCGCGCCGAGCACCAGCCAGACCGAGGGCCGGCTGCGCCGGCCGGTCCCGGCCAGCGCGCCCACCAGCGCGCCGACCGCCAGCGCGGTGCTGAACAGGCCGAACGAGGCGGCGCCGGTGTGGAACACGGTCTTGGCCAGCGCGGCGAGGGTGAGCTGGAAGTTGAACAGGCTCATCCCGATCACCGACATGACGACCATCGGCAGCAGGAGGTCGGGGCGGCGCGCCACGTAGCGCAGGCCGTCCACCACCCGCGCCTGGTCCCGCTCGCCTGCCGGCGGCAGGTCCTTGCGGTGCAGTTCCTGCGGGCGCATCCGGACCACGTTGACCAGCGGGGCGATCGAGCTGAGCGCGGTGACCAGGAAGACCGGGCCGACGTCGAACGCGGCGATGGCCAGGCCGGCGACGGCCGGGCCGACGATCCGGGCGGAGTTGAACACGGCCGCGTTGAGCGAGAGCGCGTTCGGCAGCAGCGGCATGCCGACCAGCTCGGAGACGAACGCCTGCCGGACCGGGGTCTCCACCGCGTTGGCGACGCCGAGCAGGGCGGCGAACGCGAAGACGTGCCAGAGCTGCACGACGCCGGTGACGACCAGCAGGCTCATGCCGAGCGCCAGCACGGTCCAGAACGCGTTGGCGACGAAGAGCAGCATCCGCTTGTCGTAGCGGTCGGCGAGCCGGCCGGAGAGCAGGGTGAGCAGGAGTACGGGGGTGAACTGCAACGCGGTGACCACGCCGAGCGCGGTCGCGGAGTTGTCGCTGAGCTCGAGGACGAGCCAGTCCTGGGCGATGAACATCATCCAGACGCCGATCAGTTTGATCAGCTGCCCGGTGGCGAAGAGTCGGTAGTTACGGACTCGTAGGGACTGGAACATCGTGCTCAGCTTGGCCTGCACTCTAGGTGCGCCTCCTCGCGTCGGGTACGCCTCATCCACAACGGACGAAGCGAACCGCGCGACGCGGCGTCAGGCGCGGGCGATTGCCTGAAGGATGTCCGCGGCCCGCCGTAGCGTGTCGCGTTCCTCCTCGCTGAGCGCGGCCAGCCGGCTGGCCAGCCACTCGTTGCGGGCCCGCTCGAACTGGTCGAGCACGGCCCGTCCCCCCTCGGTCGCCGCCAGGATGACCTGCCGTCCGTCGGTCGGGTGGGGGGTGCGCTGCACGAGGCCCCGCTCCTCCAACTTCGCGACGATCTTCGTCATCGTGGGCGGCTGCACCCGTTCGACGTCGGCCAGTTCCCGGGGCGTGAGGGCGCCCGCCAGCCTGAGGCTGGTGAGCGCCGACAGCTGGGTGACCGTGAGGTCGCCGACCGGCCGGGCCTGTCGGACCCGCCGGTTGAGTCGGGTGATCGCATCTCGCAGCTGGGGGGCCAGCTGCGCCGGTGGCACGCGTTTCGCCGTCACCGTCCGCTCCGTCACACTCGTTAGCTTAACTAATGAGCCTGGCTAACGACATGCGTTATGACCAGGCTCACCAGCGTCAGAGCAGCACGGACTCGATCGGCCCGCGCAGGAAATAGAGGACGAAGAGCGCGGCCACGCCGTACAGCAGGGGGTGGACCTCCCGCGCCTTGCCCTTCGCCAGCTTCACCAGCACGTAGCTGATCACGCCGGCCCCGATGCCGTTCGAGATCGAGTAGGTGAACGGCATCAGCACGATGGTGAGGAACGCCGGAATGGCGATCTCGTAGTCGGTCCAGTCGATCGTGCGGACCGCCGTCATCATCAGGAAGCCGACCACCACCAGCGCGGTCGACGCGGCCTCGAACGGCACGATCGCCGACAGCGGCGCCAGGAACATGGCCAGCAGGAACAGGGCGCCGGTGACCAGGTTGGCCACGCCGGTCCGGGCGCCCTCACCGACCCCGGCCGCGCTCTCGATGTACGAGGTGTTGCTCGACACCGAGGCCGCGCCACCCGCGGCGGCGGCGATCGAGTCGACCAGCAGGATCTCCTTGGCGCGCGGCGGGGTGCCCTGCTCGTCGAGCATGTCCCCCTCCTGGCCGATCGCGACCATCGTGCCCATGGTGTCGAAGAAGTCCGTGATCAGCAGCGTGAAGACGAACATCAGCGGGACCAGCCAGCCGACCCGGGTCCACGAGTCCAGCACGTTGAAGTTGCCCAGCAGCGACAGGTCCGGCAGGTCCACCACCTGCTTCGGCAGCTCGGGCACGTTCAGCGCCCAGCCCTTCGGGTTCGGCTTGCCGTCGACGAAGGACGGGCCGATGTTGCCGATCGCCTCGACCACGACGGCCAGCACGGTGGAGGCCAGGATGCCGATCAGGATCGCGCCGCGGACCCGGCGGACCACCAGCACCACCGTGATCAGCAGGCCCACCACGAAGACCAGCATCGGCCAGCTGACGATCTTGCCGTTGATGCCCAGCCCGACCGGCACGGTGCTGTTCGCCGCGTCCGGCACCCGCCGCACGAAGCCGGCGTCGACCAGCCCGATGATGGTCAGGAACAGGCCGATGCCGACGCCGATCGCGGTCTTGAGCTGCGTCGGCACCGAGCGGAACACGGCGGTACGCAGACCGGTGAGCACCAGGATGCCGATCAGCACACCCTCGATGACCACCAGGCCCATCGCGTCCGCCCAGGTCATCTGCGGCGCGATCTCGAAGGCGACCAGCGCGTTCACGCCCAGCCCGGCGGCCAGCGCGATCGGGAACCGGGCCACCACCCCCATCAGGATGGTCATCAGACCGGCGACCAGCGCGGTGGCCGCGGCCAGCGCCGGGATGGCCAGCGTGCGCCCGTCGGCATCCTCCGCGCCGCCGAGGATCAGCGGGTTCAACACCACGATGTACGCCATCGTGAAGAACGTCGCGAACCCGCCCCGGATCTCCCGGCCGGTGGTGGACCGGCGGGCGGAGATCTCGAAGTAGCGGTCGAACGCGTTGCGCGGATGCGCGGGGTCGGGCGGCGTGCCGTGATCCGGCGGCGGAGCAATGGACATCGGGTCCTCATCGTGTTCATCGACCGGTTTTGTCGCGCGCATCGTCCCAGATCACCCGGCGGGCAGGGAAGGACGATCACGTACGCTGGACCGGTGCCCCGAGAGCAGCAGCCGCGGCCCGAGCCGCTCGACCCGCCGATGGTGCCGTTCGCCGTCGCCGGGCTGATCGCCTGGGCGGTGGCCGGCCTGGTGCTGCTGCTCTTCTTCCGCGACTGGCTCACCGCGCACGGTCACCAGAACTGGCTCTGGACCTGCCTCGCCGGTTTCCTGTGGGGCTTTCCCGGGCTGGCCACGATGATGCGGCACGACGCCAACCGGCGTCGCCGCCGGGCGGCCGCCGAAGCTCAGCGCTGACCGGTCAGGGGTGGCCGTACGGCTCCGCCGGCTCGGCCGCCTCCACCGAGCCCGGGGCGCGGCTGACCGACATGGCCTCGACCGCACTGTCGTCGTAGACCGTGGGCAGCTCGTCGACCGGCGTCTCGGCCGCCGCCTCGACCAACGTCTCCGAGTGCGCGCCACAGCCGTGGTCGGCGCTGACCACCCGGCCGTCGTCCGGGGCGAAGAAGTTGCCGCAGGCGCCGAAGGCCAGCCGGAGCGCACCGGCCAGCGGCAGGTAGAAGCCGCAGGTGCCGCAGCGGGCGGCGGCCGGGGCGGCGGTCGAGATCGGGGCGTCCGGCCCGTGGTCGCCGTCGTACCAACGCTGGGCGGTGTCGGCGCGTCCCTCGCGGGACAGCACCCGGGCCCGGCCGAGGCCCAGCTCCCAGGAGGTCTCCTCCACGGCCGGGTCGTCGGAGAGCAGGTAGCCGGGGGCGAGCCGCTCGTCGTCGGCCGGGGTGGGCAGCAGGTCGCCCGGGCCGAGGTCGCCCGGCTTGAGCCGCTCCTGCCAGGGCAGCCAGCCCGGGGCGAGCAGCGCGTCGGGGCCGGGCAGCAGCACCGTCTCGCAGATGGTGACGTGCTTGCTGCGCGGCACCCGGGTCACCGTGACGGCCCAGCGCCAGCCGCGGTAGCCGGCCATCCGGCAGTCGAAGTAGTGGGTGACGACCCGGTCGCCCTCGGCGACGGCCTGGAGGTGGTCGCCGACGTCGGTCGGCTCCACCTCGGTGATGGCGTCGCGGGCCACTTCGACGGCGGCGGCGCAGACCTGGTCGAGCCGGGGAGCGCGGGCGGAGGCGGGCCTGGTCACCGGTCCATTGTTCCCCATGCCCGTGGAATGGTGACAGGCACTCCCCGGAGTCGTTCTCTCCGGGTGATGCGGCGCGCGCGGAGCAGATGGGCGAGGATGGGACACATGGCGCTGTCCTCCCGCTCCGGCCGCTCCTTTCTCGGGCGGACCGTCGGCACCGGCATCCGCGCCACCCGGCTGCTGCTGCGGGGCTCGGTGCACGGTGGGCGCTGGATGACCCGCCGGGCCGGCACCGCCCGGGCCCGCAGCGCCGGCAACGAGGTGGGCATGGTCCGCCTCTTCGACCTGCACGCGCTCTCCTGCGCCGGCGACACGCTGATCGCCATCGGCCTGGCCGGGACGATCTTCTTCGACGTACCGCTGGGTGAGGCGCGCAACAAGGTCGCGCTCTACCTGTTGGTGACCATGGTCCCGTTCGCCATGCTCGCCCCGGTGGTCGGGCCGCTGCTCGACCACTTCCGCCACGGCCGCCGCTACGCCCTGGCCGCGACCATGCTCGGCCGGGCCTTCCTGGCCTGGTTGATCTCCGACTACATCGGCGGCTTCGGGCTCTACCCGGCCGCGTTCGGGGTGCTCGCGCTCTCCCGCGCGTACGGCGTGGCCCGCTCCGCCGCGGTGCCCCGACTGCTTCCCGACGGGCTGGGGCTGTCCCAGGTCGGGGCGCGGGCCAGCGTCTACGGCACGGTGGCCGGCGCGCTGGTGGCCCCGATCGGCCTGGCCGCGTTCTGGTTCGGGCCGCAGTGGCCGCTGCGGGTCGCCTCGGTGATCTTCCTGATCGGCATGGTGATCTCGCTCCGGCTGCCGCCGAAGGCCGACTCGGAGCCGCCGGAGCGGCTGCCGCACCCGCTGCGGGCGATGCGCCGCCGCGACGGCGAACGCCCGCTGGGCCGGGGGCGCCCGGCCGGCCGGCTGGTGATCGCCACGCTGATCGGCGCGGCGGCGTTGCGCGGGCTCTACGGCTTCCTGCTGCTCTTCCTCGCGTTCGCCATCAAGGGCGGCGACCTGACCACCGACTTCTTCGGTCGGGAACTGGGTGCACAGGCCGCGCTGGGCCTGGTCGGCGGTGCGCTCGCGGTGGGCACCTTCCTGGCCACCGCGCTCGGCACCCGGCTGCGCATCCACCGCCCGACCGCGATCCAGTCCAGCGGCACGATCGTCGTCGCCGGCGTGGCGGTGCTCGCCACGCTCAAGTTCTCGCTGCCGATGGTGGCGCTGCTCTGCCTGGTGGCCGCGCTGATGAGCGGGATCGCCAAGCTGGCGGTGGACGCCTCGATCCAGGAACGCATCCCGGAGCGGCTGCGGGCCAGCTCCTTCGCGCACTCGGAGACCGCGCTGATGCTCGCCTTCGTGGCCGGCGGCGGGCTCGGGCTGGTGCCGTTCACCGGCCTGATCGGCGTGGCGGTCGCCGCCGCCGTGGCCTCGCTGGTGGCCCTGCGCGGGGTGCTGGTCGCCGGCCGGCTGCGCGGTGAGCACCTGGCCGGCCGGCCGCTGGGCGACGACGAACTGGGCGCCGACGAGCCGGACGCAGAGCCGGTCAGCCGCCCCGACGAGTCGGCCCCGACCTCGTTCGACGACCCGGCCCCGACCTCGCCGGCGCCGCAGCGCGTCGAACCGCGACCGGACGACGACGGGCTCGCGCCGCCCGGATTCCACATCTACCGCCCCTCCTCGTCGGTCGGCGGGCCGGGCACGGCGGAGGACGAGACCCGGCGCGACCCTCGGGGGCCGGTGGCGTGACCGGGTTGCTGGTGGTCACGGCGGTGCCCGCCGAGGCCGAGGCGGTCCGCGCCGGCCTCACCGGTGCGGGCGTGACGGTGCTGCCGGTCGGGGTCGGCCCGGCGGTCGCCGGCGCCGCCACCGCACGGATGCTGGCGCTGGCCGAGGCGGCCGGGCAGCCGTACCGGGCGGTGGTCAGCGCCGGCATCGCCGGCGGCTTCGTCGGCCGGGTCGCCGTCGGCGGCACCGTGCTGGCCGACCGCAGCGTCGCCGCCGACCTGGGCGCCGAGTCGCCGGCCGGGTTCATCCCGGTCGAGGACCTGGGCATGCCCCCGGAGCTGCTGGGCGGCGGCCGCGTCGTGCCCGCCGACCCGGGCCTGCTGGGCGCGCTGCGCGCCGCCCTGCCGGCGGCCACCGTCGGCACGGTGCTCACGGTCAGCACGGTGACCGGCACCGCCGAGAGCACCGCGGCCCTCACCGACCGGCACCCCGACGCCGTGGCCGAGGCCATGGAGGGGTACGGCGTCGCCGTCGCCGCCGCCCAGGCCGGCGTCCCCTTCGCCGAGCTGCGGACGATCTCGAACCCGGTCGGCCCCCGGGACCGCGGCTCGTGGCGCATGCGCGAGGCGTTCACCGCGCTCACCACCGCCGCGGCCGCGCTCCGCTGACCGGCCGCTCGAATCTCATCACCGCCGCCGACCACGACTCGACCTCGAACCCGCAGAGCCACAGAAAACGCGCGCCCTCCCCCTCCGCGACGACACGGGCCGACCGCACGTCGCGCCGGGCCATCTCGGCGGTCAGCGCGGCGACCAACGCCCGACCGATCCCGAGCAGCCGGTACGCGGGCGCGACCCGCAGCCCGTCCACCACGATCTGACACCCGTCCGGCGACGGATCCGCCTCGAACGACCCGTCGCCGGGCTCGTGCGCGTGCAACTCGCCGACAAGCGTGCCGTCGGGCAACTCGGCGACGAACCGCCAGGAGGTCGTCGGGAGCACCGGGTGCAGGTGCCGCCGGACCCGGTGCTCCCGACGCACCCACTCCCGGTGCCGGTCGCGGTCCCGCCGATCGCGGTCGATCCGGTAGGTGACGGCGGGCAGCGGCGTCCGGTAGCCGCTCCCCAGGCTCGACCAGTGCGCCCACCAGGCACCGGGCCAGTCCTTGGGCTCGCGCACCTCCCGGGCGTCCAGGTGCGCGGGGCAGTGCCGACCGGCAGCGTCGCGCAGCCCCTGCTGCGGCACCGCGGTCAGCACCCCGGCCGCCGTCGCGGCGCCCGTCGCGGCACCCGTCGCGTCGCCCGGACCGGCCGGTCGCCCCGCGATGGTGATCCGACCGGCGGCCGCGGCCACCAGCCGCTCGACCGTGCGAAAGTTCGGCCCGGTCGACCGCCCGGACTCGATGCGCGCAAGGGTCGCCTGCGGTACCCCGGACCTCGCCGCCAGCTCGCGCTGGCTGAGGTCGGCCGCCCGGCGCAACGCCCGCAGCGTCGCCCCCAGATCGATGGCCTGCCCAGGGTCACTCACGACGACATGGTCGACGGTGGGCACCGCAGCCATCCACCCCGCACGTCCACCTGTGGATAACCATGTGGAAAAGCGGTGCTCCTGGGGATGAGGGTGTCCTTCGGGCTGACTAGGAACTTGATGACGGGGATGGCTCGGGCCAAGCGGGGCGGGGCGCAGGGCAGCGGCTGACTCGCCCACGTCATCAAGTTTCTAGGCGCACGACCAGGATCCCGCCGGGCCGCCGGACGGGCGACCGCCGGCCCCGGAACCAACGGTCCGCAGCTCCGCCGGTCACACCCGGACAGCCGGGGTGGCAGCCGACGACGCGGCCGGGGTTACGGTGGGGGCGTGGCGCTCTCCCTGGCGATCTCCCCCTGCCCCAACGACACGTTCGTCTTCGACGCGCTGGTGCACGGCCGGGTGCCGGGCGCACCGCCGGTCGAGGTGACCTACGCGGACGTGGACGTCACCAACACGGCCGCCGAGCGGGGAGCGTTCGACCTGGTGAAGGTCAGCTACGCGGCGCTGCCGTGGCTGCTCGACGACTACCACCTGCTGCCCTGCGGAGGCGCGCTGGGCCGGGGCTGCGGGCCGCTGGTGCTGACCCGGGGCGACCGGGCCGACCTGTCCGGCGCGACCGTCGCGGTGCCCGGTGAGCGGACCACGGCGTACCTGCTGTTCCGGCTCTGGGCTGCGGACCAGGCGCCGGCGCGGATCGAGGTGGTGCCGTTCCACGAGATCATGCCGGGCGTGGCCGCCGGCCGGTACGACGCCGGGCTGGTGATCCACGAGGCGCGCTTCACCTACCCGCGCCACGGGCTGACCGCCCTGGTCGACCTGGGTGAGTGGTGGGAGGGCGACACCGGCCTGCCGATCCCGCTCGGCGCGATCCTGGCCCGCCGCGGCGCGGTGGACCCGGTCGAGGCCGCCGCCTGGATCCGCGAGTCGGTGCGGCAGGCCTGGGCCGACCCCGAGGCCAGCCGCGAGTACGTCCTCGCGCACGCGCAGGAGATGGAGCCCGACGTGGTGGACCGGCACATCGGCCTCTACGTCAACGAGTTCACCGCCGACCTGGGTGAGGCCGGCTTCGCCGCCGTGGAGGCACTGCTGGGCCGGGCCGCCGACGCCGGGCTCGTCCCTCAGACCTCCAGCTCGCGCGCCACCGCGTGGACCAGCTGAGCGATCTTCTGCGCGGTCCGGCGATCCGGGAAGCGGCCCCGGCGCAGGTCCGGCTGGACCTTCGCCTCCAGCACCTTGATCATGTCTTCGACCAGGCCGTGCAGCTCCTCGGCCGGTCGCCGGCGCAGCTCCGCCACGGACGGCGGCGCCTCCAGCAGCTTGACCCCCATCGCCTGGGCGCCCCGCCGGCTGTCCACCACGCTGAAATCGACCCGCTGACCGCCCTTCAGGTCGGCGACACCCGCCGGTAGCGCGCCCTTCGGCAGGAACACGTCGCCACCCTCGTCACTGGTGACGAACCCGTATCCCTTGGCCGCGTCGTACCACTTCACTCGACCCGTCGGCACCTGTCGAACCCCGCTCCACTCGAACCGTCTACCCCTCCAAGGCTAGCCCGATGATCCGGTCGACCGCCGCCGGGAATTCGGCGAGATCATCCAGCACCATCTCCGCGCCGGCGGCGCTCAGCTCGTCCGGCGTGCAGTGGCCGGTCGCCACCGCCACGCCGGGGATTCCGGCCGCCCGCGCCGCGGCCATGTCGGCCACGTGGTCACCCACGTAGAGCGTCGCCCCGTGCTCGCGCAACGCGGTCGCCTTCTGCTCGGCGAACAGGTCACCGGCCAGCTCGTCGACCGGCAGGCCGAGGTGGTCCAGGTGCAGCTGCGCCAGCCGCCCGATCTTGGCCGTCACCACCATCGTCCGACCGCCGCGCGCGTGCACCGCCCGCAGGGCCGCCGCCGCGCCCGGCATCGGCACGGTCGGGGTGATCGCGTACGCGGGGTAGAGCTCCCGGTAGAGCGTCACCGCCTCCTCGACCCGCTCCGGCGGGAACCAGTACGCCAGCTCGGTGCGCAGCGGCGGACCCAGCCGGGAGACGGCCAGCTCCTCGTCGACCGGCACGCCGGTGCGCGCGGTCAGCGCCCGGAAGGCCGCGGCGATGCCGGGGCGGGAGTCGACCAGGGTCATGTCGAGGTCGAAGCCGACCATCAGCGGAGACATGCCGAGAACCTACCCAGCGGGCTAGCGTGGTACGACGATGACCACCTCACTCGCCGACCACCTGCGGGCCCTTCCCGACGATTCCCTGGCCGCGCTGCTCCAGCTGCGGCCGGACCTCGTCGTGCCGGTGCCGGCCGACGTGTCCGCCCTCGCCCTGCGCGCCCAGTCCCGGGTCTCCGTGGCCCGGGCGCTCGACGGGCTGGACCAGTTCACCCTGCAGATCCTCGACGCCGCCCGGCTGACCCGGGGCCCCGAGGGCGCCACCTCCACCGACCAGATCCTGGCCATGGCCACCGCCGGGCCGCACCCGCCCGCCCCGACCGCGGTCCGCGCCGCGGTGGACCGGCTCCGGGCCCGGTTCCTGCTCTACGGCCCCGAGCACGACCTGTGCGTGGTGGGCGGCGTCGACGAGGTGTCCCCGTACCCGGCGGGGCTCGGCCGGCCGGCGGCGGAGCTGGACGCGCGCGCGGCGGCCCTCTGCGCGGACCCGGCGAAGCTGCGGCGGACGCTGCTCGCCGCGCCGCCCTCGGCCCGGGCGGTCCTGGACCGGCTCGCCGCCGGCCCACCGGTCGGCACGGTGGCGCCGGGCGCGCTGGAGACGCCCGCCACCGGGGGCGAGGACGTGCTCCCGCCCGACCTGGTCAACGGCGGCGCGCCCACCGGCTCACCGATCCGCTGGCTGGTCGAGCACCGGCTGCTGGTGCGGATGTCCGGCGGCAAGGGCAGCACCGTCGAGCTGCCCCGCGAGGTGGGGCTGGTGCTGCGCCGCGACGCCGGCCCGCTCGGCCCGCTGCGCACCAGCCCGCCGCTGGTCTCCGGCCCGCCCCGCGAGGTCAAGGCCGTCGACTCGGCCGGCGCCGGGCAGACCATGGAGGTGGTCCGGCACACCGAGACGCTGCTGGAGGCGCTGGTCGTCGAGCCGGCGCCGGTGCTGCGCTCCGGCGGGGTGGGCGTGCGCGACCTGCGCCGACTCGCCCGCGGTCTCGGCCAGGACGAGCCGACCACCGCGCTGCTGTTCGAGGTGGCGTACGCGGCGGGGCTCGTCGGCGAGCTGGAGCTGACCGGCGGGGCCGGCACCCGGTACGGCGGTGACCAGCAGATCCTGCCCACCGGCGGGTACGAGGTGTGGCGCGCCGCGTCGCTCGCCCAACGCTGGGAGCAACTCGCCCGCGCCTGGCTGGCGATGACCCGCCAGGTGGGCCTGGTCGGGCAGCGGGACGACCGGGACCGCCCGATCTCGGTGCTCTCGGCCGAGGCGGAACGGGCCGGGGCGCCGGCCGCCCGGCGCGCGGTGCTCGCCGTGCTCGCCGACCTGCCGCAGGGCACCGCGCCGACCCCCGACGAGGTGCTGGAGCTGCTCGACTGGCGGGCGCCCCGGCGGGCCCGGGGCCGCGAGGCGGCGCACCGGGAGGTGCTGGCCGAGGCCGCCCGGCTCGGCGTGACCGGGCTCGGTGCGCTCACCTCGTACGGGCGGCTGCTGCTGGCCGAGCTGAACGACGCCGACGAGCGGGGTGACGACCCGCTCGGGCTGCGCTCCGACGCGGAGTCGGGTGATCCGTCGACGGCGGTGCGTGCGCTGGACGGGCTGCTGCCCGCCCCGGTCGACCACGTCCTGGTGCAGGCCGACCTGACCGTGGTGGTGCCCGGTCCGCCCGACCCGGCGCTCGCCGCCGAGCTGGACGTGGTGGCCGAGCACGAGTCGGCGGGCGGGGCGAGCGTGCACCGGGTCACCACGGCCAGCGTCCGGCGGGCGCTGGACGCCGGCTACACCGCTGACGACCTGCACGCGCTGTTCCGCCGCCGGTCGCGTACCCCGGTGCCGCAGGGCCTCACCTACCTGGTGGACGACGTGGCGCGCAAGCACGGCGGGCTGCGCGTCGGCTCGGCCGGTGGCTACGTGCGCAGCGACGACGAGGCGCTGCTCACCGAGGTCCAGTCGGACCGTCGGCTGGAGTCGTTGGCGTTCCGCCGGCTGGCGCCCACGGTGCTGGTCACCCCGTACCAGGTCAACCGGATGCTGCTCGCGCTGCGCGACGCCGGCTACGCGCCGGTGCCCGAGGACGCCAGCGGAGCGACGGTGCTGGCCCGGCCGAAGACCCGGCGGGCGCCGGCCCGGACGCCGGTCACCGGACGCCCGGTGGACCCGCTGGCCACGCCGAAGCTGCCGATGCCCCGCCTGCTCGGCGTGGTCGAACAGATCCGCCGGGGCGACGCGGCGGCCCGGGCGGCGCGGCGGGCGCCGGCCGTGGTCCGCGGTGGCACGCCGCCCGGCGGTCCGACGCCGGTGCCCGGGCACGGCGACGCGTTGGCGGTGCTCCAGCAGGCGGTACGGGACCGGGCGCTGGTCTGGGTGGGCTACGTCGACGCGCACGGGGCGACCGCGTCCCGGCTGGTGCGGCCGGTCTCGATCGGCGCCGGTTACCTGCGCGCCGAGGACGACCGCACCGAGATGCTGCACACCTTCGCGCTGCACCGGATCACGGCCGCCGTGTTGGAGGAGTGAGGCGTCACTCCCCGTTGCGGCGCAACGTGCCGATCACCGAGACGGCCAGCAGCAGCGCGAAGGCCGCGCCGGCGGACTCCCCGACCGAGTCGACGAAGCCCTGCCGCTGCACCAGCAGCCCGAACAGGAACCAGCCGAACACGCCGGCGGCGGCGGCCGCGTAGCCGACCATCACCGCCGTGGAGACCTCGTGCTGCCGCGTCCGCTCATCCTCGGGAAGCACGTCCTGATCGACGGTCATGTCAGCCCCTCCCCGCCCCGTGGTGGACCCGGCTTCCAGCGTGACACCGAGCGGATCGCGCGGACAGGGGTTAAAACCCTGATCCGGGCGGTCCGGTCACGGGTGCGGGCGGGGCGGGGCTCAGGTGCCGGGGCGGCGGCCGACCACCACCACGCGGGTGCCGACCGAGCCCAACTCCCAGAGGCGTACCGCGTCGCGGTGCAGCAGGTTGACGCAGCCGTGCGAGCCGATCGCCCCGTTGTGCAGGTAGGTGGTGGTCTCGTGGAAGCCGATCCCGCCGTTGAACTGCTGCCAGTAGGGCAGCCACACCTCGTACGGGTTGGACCACTCGCGCGGGTTCTTCCGCCCCACCGAGTAGGTGCCGGCCGGCGTGGCGTAGCCGGACATGCCGGTGCGGGTGACCGTCGGGCCCATCACCACCGTGCCGCCGCGCATCGCCCACACGGTCTGCCGGGTCAGGTCGACGCAGAAGGTGAGCCGGGAACCGGCCCGGCAGCGCGACACGTCGGTGCTCGCCAGCCGCTTCGCCACGTCGTACGTGGTGGGGCCGGCGCGACCGGAGGCCGGGCTGATGCCGTACCGGCTCTGGAACTTCTTGATCGCGGCGCAGTCGGCGGCGGACTGCGCGCCGTCCACGGTCAGCGTCCCGAAACCGCCCAGCCGGCTCAGGTAGCTCTCCACGGCCCGCTGGTGCTCCCCCTGCGGGCATCCGCTGGACCGGCTCGGCTTCGGCGTGGGCTTCGGGGAGGCGGTCGCCCCGGGCGACCGGGAGGGTTTCGGCGTGGCCGTCCGGCTCGGCTGCGCCGACGGGGACGTCGCCGGCCGTTCGGACGTGGGCGGCGCGCTCGCCCCCGATGCTCCCTCCGTCAGCCCGACCGGTGCGGGGGTGGTGACCCCGGCGCCTTCCGGCTGCGGATCGAGCGCGCACGCGCCGACGCCGACCAGCACGACCACCGCCAGGCCGGCGACCCGGGCGAGAAACCGGACACGCTGCATGGGCCCTCCCTGGACAGTTGTCCCGCTTGCTAGACGTGTGGGACGAGTATGACGTTGCCTGTCCAGCAAGACTTTTTTCGGACCGTCCCCGGCGTGTAACACTGGATGGTCCGCCTTCGGCAGGTCAGCTGTGGTGCGGGCAGAGATTCCGGGCGATGCGAGAGGACCCTGGCGTGAGCGGTGGACCACTGATCGTGCAGTCGGACAAGACGCTGCTGCTGGAGATCGACCACCCGGACGCGCAGGCCTGCCGGATGGCCATCGCGCCCTTCGCCGAGTTGGAGCGTTCCCCCGAGCACGTGCACACCTACCGGCTCACCCCACTGGGCCTGTGGAACGCGCGGGCCGCCGGCCACGACGCCGAGGGCGTGGTCGACTCCCTGATCAAGTACTCCCGCTACCCGGTGCCGCACGGGCTGTTGGTGGACGTGGCGGAGACGATGGACCGGTACGGCCGGCTCCAGCTCGCCAACGATCCGGTGCACGGGCTGGTGCTGCGCGCGCTGGACCGGGTGGTCCTGATCGAGGTGGCGAAGAGCAAGAAGCTCGCCGGCATGCTCGGCGCGAAGCTCGACGACGACACCATCGCGGTGCACCCGTCCGAGCGGGGCCGGCTCAAGCAGGCGCTGCTCAAGCTGGGCTGGCCGGCGGAAGACCTGGCCGGGTACGTGGACGGCGAGGCGCACCCGATCGAGCTGGCCGAGTCCGGCAAGGACGGCGGCAGGCCGTGGACGCTGCGGTCGTACCAGCGGGAAGCCGTCGAGGCGTTCTGGGCCGGCGGGTCCGGGGTGGTCGTGCTGCCCTGCGGCGCCGGCAAGACGCTCGTCGGCGCGGCGGCGATGGCCGAGGCGAAGGCGACCACGCTGATCCTGGTGACGAACACGGTGGCGGGACGGCAGTGGAAGCGGGAACTGATCGCCCGCACCTCGTTGACCGAGGAGGAGATCGGCGAGTACTCGGGCGAGCGCAAGGAGATCCGCCCGGTCACCATCGCCACGTACCAGGTGCTCACCTCGCGGCGCGGCGGCGCGTTCACCCACCTGGACCTGTTCGGGGCCCGCGACTGGGGCCTGGTCGTCTACGACGAGGTGCACCTGCTGCCCGCGCCGATCTTCCGCTTCACGGCGGACCTCCAGGCCCGTCGCCGGCTCGGCCTCACCGCGACGCTGGTACGCGAGGACGGCCGGGAGGGTGACGTGTTCAGCCTGATCGGCCCGAAGCGGTACGACGCGCCGTGGAAGGACATCGAGCAGCAGGGCTGGATCGCCCCGGCGGAGTGCACCGAGGTACGGGTGACGCTGACCGACGCGGAGCGGATGGCGTACGCGACGGCGGAGGCGGAGGAGCGCTATCGGATGGCGGCGACCGCCCGCACGAAGCTGCCGGTGGTCCGGGCGCTGGTGGAGCGGCACCCGGACGAGCAGGTCCTCGTCATCGGTGGGTTCCTCGACCAGTTGCACCAGCTCGGGGAATACCTGGACGCGCCGATCGTGCAGGGCTCGACCACGAACAAGGAGCGCGAGCGGCTGTTCGACGCGTTCCGCTCGGGCGAGGTGCGCACCCTGGTGATCTCCAAGGTCGGCAACTTCTCGATCGACCTGCCGGAGGCGGCGGTGGCGATCCAGGTGTCCGGCACGTTCGGCTCGCGGCAGGAGGAGGCCCAGCGGTTGGGCCGGGTGCTGCGGCCGAAGGCCGACGGCCGGCAGGCGCACTTCTACACCGTGGTCTCCCGGGACACCATCGACACCGAGTACGCCGCGCACCGGCAGCGGTTCCTGGCCGAGCAGGGGTACGCGTACACCATCGTGGACGCCGACGACGTGCTCGGGCCGAAGCTGCCGACGGTCGACTGATCGGCGCGCGGGCCGGGCGGGCCGCTCTCGTGCGGCCCGCCCGGTTCCGCGGTCAGCCCTGGCCGCTGGCGCGGAACGCGACCCAGGCGTCGCTCATCCGGTCGGCCTGGCCGGGGGTGAACATGTTCATGCAGGAGTCCTGCGTGTAGTCCATGAAGTTGTGGATCGGGTCCAGCCCCGGCGCGGTGCAGGTGTCCGCGCCGACCGGGCAGTTGAACTGCGGCGCCGCCTCACGCGGCGTGTCGGCGACGAAGTCGCCGGAGGCGGAGCAGCCGTGCGCGAACGTGTGCTCCAGCATCAGCCAGTGCCCCACCTCGTGGGTCAGCGTGTCGCCGAGCGCGTACTTGCCGGCGGTGCCGCCCGGCATCGACTCGTCGAGCATCACCACGCCGTCGATGTAGTCGCGGCCGTTGTTGTAGCCCTTCGGGAAGTACGCCCAGCCGAGCAGCCCGTCGCCGATGTTCGCCGCGTAGACGTTGAGCGTGCGGGAGTCGCCGGTGTAGAGCGCCTTCTTCATGTCGCGCTCGTTCTTGCCGGGCACCACCGTGTACCAGGCGCTGTTGACGGTCCAGGTGGTGTCGACCAGCGAGAACCGGAACGGCGTGTCCGAGGCGTCGGCCGCGGTGCGCCCGGCGAACGAGTCGTTGAGCACGGTCATCTGCGCGGCGATGAGCGTGTTCCAGCGGGCCGTCTCGGCCGCGCTGAACGGGTGGTCCGAGACCATGTGGAACACGGTAGGGATGGTGACGCTGCCGTTGGCCAGGCGCGGGGCGTCCTTGATCACGCCGTACGCGTTCGCCTCGTTCTTCGAGTAGAGCTCCGGCTCCTGGGCGGTGGCGCCCTCGCGGACCCGGGCGACGCTGTGCGTGTCGGCGCCCGGCTCGCAGGCGGCGACCTCGGCGGAGGGGCCCACGGGTGCGGCCGTGGCGGACGCTCCCCCGGAGGTCAGGAATGTGGCGGCGGCAGCGGCGAGCACCGCCAGGTGGATCGTCGGTTTCCTGTGCATCGTTGCACCTTTCGAGAGGCATGAAAGGAGTAGCGACGCGGGGTTGTCAAAGCTGCGGGTCGATGACGTCGTCGTCCCGACATAAGACCACGTCACCGGCGTTCGCAACACCCCCCGCGGGGGTGCGGGGCGGGACCGCTGTCCGCTCCCTTTCGAGCTGATGCCGGAAACGACTCACTCAGCGCGCCCTCAGCGGCGCCAGGTGGCGGGCGCGGCGGCCGGCGTCGGCGAAGCCGAGTCGCCGGTACAGCCCGGCCGCCGGGTTGTCGTCGTTGACGCAGAGCCACGCGGCGTCCGCGCCCGCCCCGGCGAGCCCGCGCAGCACGCGCGCCACCAGGTATGCCCCGACCCGCCGGCCCCGCCATGCGGGCACCACGCCGACCTGGTCGATCCAGGTGTCGAGCACGGTGACGAAACCGGCCGCGTGGCCGTCCGGCCCGCGTGCGATGAGGGTCAGTTCCGGCCGGTGGTCCTCGTCGTCCCGCAGGTCGCCCAACCACTCCTCGGCGTCGGGCTCGACGAAGCCGGGCCGGTCGGCGAACGAGGCACGGTAGGTGGCGAACAGCTCCGACCCGAGCGTGGCCTGCTCCACCGTCACGCCGTCCGGCGCGGGGACGTCGGGCAACGCGTCGAGGTCGTGGCGCAGCACCCACTCCAGGAACGTCCGCGTCCAGCCGCGCGCGTCGAACAGTTCCTCCGCGCCGACGGTCCACGTCTCGGTGGTGTGCAGCAGTCCCGCGTCGCCCGCCTGCTCCTGCGCCCAGTCCAGCAGCGCGCCGCCGAGCCCACGCCCGCGCCACGCCGGGTGCACCAGCCCGGTGGCGGTGGCGGGTGTCCGCCCGGTGCCGACCCCGACGGCCGCGACCGGTCCGTCACCGGACCAGGCGCCGTGGGTACGCGTCTGCACCAGCCGCGCCCGCAGCAACGGGATACGCGCGAACAGCGGCAACCCGCCGTCGGTGGCGAGGCACGCCTGCACCAGGCCGGTCAGCGCGGGCAGGTCCTCGTCGCCGAACTCCCGCCAGACCAGCCCGTCCGTCCCGTCCACAGTCCACCCCTGTCACCCACCGCCGTCACGCCCGACCCCACGGCCCGGCCCTCCGGCAGTAGGCCCCACCCCCTCCCCCAGGTCAACCCCATTCCTCCGCCCTCACCCCACCCCACCGTCGATCTTGGAATTGTGGCGCCTCGAATGTCGGCTTCGCAGCCTTTGGCAGGTGCCACAAGTCCAAGATCGGCGAATACCGAGCGAGCCCGAGGGCGGGCGAGAGCGGGACGGGGCAGGGCGAGGCGGGGGCGGGTGTCAGGGGAGGTCGAGGATGGCCTGGGCGAAGTCCCGGGGTGCCTCTTGGGGGAGGTTGTGGCCGATACCGCCGGTCACGGTGCGGTGCTCGTACGGGCCGGTGAAGCGGACCGCGTAGACGGACGGGTCGAGGTGCGGGGCGCCGTTGGCGTCGCCCTCGAGCGTGACGGTGGGGACCGTGATGTCCGGGTTGGCCGCCAGCCGCCGTTCCCACTCGTCGTACCGCGCCTCGCCCTCGGCGAGCCCGAGCCGCCACCGGTAGTTGTGGATCACCACGTCGACGTGGTCGGGGTTGTCCAGCGCGGCCGCGCTCCGGTCGAACGTGGCGTCGTCGAAGTGCCACCGCGGCGACGCGGTCCGCCAGATGAGCCGGACGAAGTCCCGCCGGTTGCGGTCGTACCCGTCGCGTCCCCGGTCGGTGGCGAAGTAGAACTGGTACCACCAGGACAGTTCCGCCGGCGGGGGCAGGGGCGCCCGGCCCGCCTCCTGGCCGGCGATCAGGTAGCCGCTCACCGAGACCAGCCCGGCGCAGCGTTCCGGTCGGAGGGCGGCGATCACGTCGGCGGTACGTGCGCCCCAGTCGAACCCGGCGAGCGTCGCCCGTTGCACCCCGAGCGCGTCCATCAGGTCCAGGGTGTCCTGCGCCAGGGCCGCCGGCTGGCCGTTGCGCGGCGCGCCGGCGTCCCGGATCCGGGTCGGTCCGAATCCGCGCAGGTAGGGCACGATCACGCGCCGCCCGGCGTCGGTGAGGCGGGGCACGACCTCGGCGAAGCTGTGGATGTCGTAGGGCCACCCGTGCAGCAGCACGACCACGTCCCCGTCCGTCGGTCCCGCGTCGACGTACCCGACGCTCAGCTCCCCGGCCTCGATCCGCTGAACCTCTCCCCACGCCTCCGTCATCCGGCCCGCTTCCCCGTCGCGCCGTCGATCATGCGGTCGGGCAGCCGGCAGGGGCCGTCGATCCCCCGGCGGAGGGGCGGCACGTGCGGGATCAGCGCGACGGGGAGTGGATGACGATCGTGGCGCGAGCGGAGAGGGGGGCCAGGAGCCACGTGAGGGGGTGCTCGTGCTCGGTGGGGTCGACCAGGAACCGGTCCCCCGGGCGCAGGTGCAGCTGCTCGGCGATCTCGGCGGCGAGTCGCCGCCACGCGCCGAAGCTGGTGCCGTCCGCCGTCGCCGGGCCGGCCGGGTCGACGGCGGTGTGGTCCGGCGCGTCGGCGGGGTGCCGGAGCACCTCGGCCGACCAGTCCAGCCAGCCCAACGGCACCTCGTCGAGCGGGCCCGGCCCGGTGCCCACCAGGTAGCGGTGCGTGCCCTCGGGCACGTCCTCCAGCCAGTCGTCGAGCCGCTCCGGGGTCACGAACACCGCGTCGTAGGGCCGGTCCGCCCCCGGTTCCAGCACCGGTAACCCGGCCAGCGCGCGGGGCCGGAAGGAGACCGCCAGCCCGATCGACCAGGCGCCGATCAGGACCGCCGCGGTACGCCAGTGCGGCGGCAACAGCACCGCCACCCGGTCGCCGGGGCGCAGCCGGCAGCCGTCGCGGAGCAGCGCGGCGCTGCGGGCCGCCCACTCACCCAGCTGCGGCGCGGTCAGGTCGGTGCGTTCGCCGGTGGCGTCGTCGACGTAGCTGAGCAGCGGCTCGTCGGTCGCGACGGCGGCTGGTGCGTGGGTGGCCATCGGGCGTGCTCCTCCCTGGCGGTCCGCTCACCCTAGCCGGGCGAACCGGTCGACCAGGAGGGCCAGCCGCCGCTCGTGTTCCGCCCGCCGCAGCCGGCCGCCGCGCATCAGCGTGACCTGGCCGTGCAGCCCGCTCCAGAACGTCTCGGTGAATGTCTCCAGGTCGTCGTCACCGGCGAACGGCCGCAGCGTCTCGGCCAGTTCGGCGAAGGCGCGGGCCAGCTCGACCGGGGTGTCCTGGCTGGCGAAGGAGAGAGCGACGGGGAGGGTGAAGATCGCGTCGTAGAGCGCGGGCCGGCGTTCGGCGAAGGCGGCGTACGCGGTGGCGATGCCGGCCACCGCCTCCCGCGCGTCGGTCGCGGCGGCCCGGGCGGCGGCCAGCTCGGCGGCCAGGTCGCCGCAGCCCTCCACGGCGACCGCCGCCATGATCGCGTCCTTGCCCGTGAAGTGGCTGTAGAGCACGGGCTGGCTGTACTCGATCTCGGCGGCGAGACGGCGGGTGGTGACCGCGTCCCAGCCCTCCGACTCGGCCAGGTCCCGGGCGGCGGCGATGATCGCCCGTTCGCGCTCCGCCCGCTCCCGCTCCCGGCGGGCCTGAATCGACATGACCCCGACTCTAGCACCGCTAGCCAACCTGTCGATGCTCTGCTAGCTTCGCCATCATTCCTAGCGTCGCTAGATTCGGAGTCGACCATGCTCACCCCCGTCGCCTACGGGCTCGCCATCGTCCTCAGCCTCTTCTGCGTCTTCATCGGCGCCCGGTTCCTCCTGGCACCGCGCGCCTCCGCCGCCGGCTACGGCGTCCCGGCCACCCCGGGCGGCGGCACCGCCTACCTCACCGTCAAGGGCCTGCGCGACCTCAGCTACGGCCTGCTCGGCCTCGCGCTGATCGCGTTCACCAGCGCCGACGCCGTCGCCTGGTACATGCTGGTCGTCGCGCTCAACCCGTTGGGCGACACCATCGTGGTGCTGCGGAACGGCGGCACCCGGGCCGTCGCCTTCGGCATCCACTTCGCCACCGCGGTGGTCATCCTCGTCGACGCCGCCCTGCTCTTCGCGCTCTAGGCCGGGCCTGCTGCCGGCCGGGTCCACGGCCGTCGACTTTGGTCGCGGGCCCGGTCGGCCGATGGCCGTATCGGCGGGCCGGGTGGCTGCGGGACGGTGCGGGCATGACGACCGAACCCCTGCGCCGGCGACTCGCGCCGGCGGTCGCGCTGCTGCTGCTCGCGCCCTGGACCGCCGAATGCTCCTGGGGCGGATTCACCCTCACCGGCATGCCGTTCGTGGTGCTCGTGCTCGCCCCGATGTACGGCGGAGCCGCGCTGCTGATCCGCGAGACGGCCCGGCGGCTCGGGCTGGGCTGGCCCGGGATCGTCCTGCTCGCCGCCGCCTTCGGCGTGGTCCAGGCCGGCCTGGTCGACCAGTCGCTGTTCAATCCCGGGTTCCTCGACGACACCCAGTTCGCCGACACCCGATCCGTCGCCGAGGCGACGCTCGTGCCCGGCCTCGGGTTCAGCGCCCGACAGGCGGTCGACTACGTGGGCAACCACGTGGCGCTGACCATCTGCGCGTCGATCGCACTCGTCGAGTCGTACCTCGGGACGGGCCGCCGGTCGCGGGCCTGGCTGGGTCGCCCGGGGCTGGTCGTGGCCGCGCTGCTCTGGCTCGGCGGCAGCCTGCTGGTCTTCGCCGACGACGGCGGCCGCAAGGGCTTCCTGGCCGCGCCGGTCCAGCTGGCGTTCGCCACCGGCCTGGCGCTGGCCCTGGTCACCGCCGCCCTGCTCCACCGCCGGTACGCCGGGCGACCGCACGCCGACGCCGGGCGGCCGCACGCCGACGCCGGCCCGCCGGCCGCGCCGCACCCGGTGTGGCCCGCGCTGGTCGTGCTGGTCGCGTACGTGGGGGCCGGCATCGTGCCGGGCTGGCCGGGCGTCGGGCTCGCGGCCGCGCTCGCCGCGGTCACCGCCGTCCTGCTGACGCGCTGGTCCCGGCGGCCCGGCTGGGGACAGCGGCAGGTGCTCGCCGCCGGCTCGGCGAGCGTGCTCGTCGTGGCCGCGTTCGCGTACGAGGTGCCGACCTACTCCCCGGCGGGCCCGGCGGCGGCCCTGGTGGGTGACGTCGCGATCAGCGTGATCGTGCTGCTCCTGGTCGGCGGCGCGTGGTGGCGCCTCAGCGGGCGGGCAGCTCGGGACCGCCGTCGAGCAGCGGCGCCAGCAGGTCACCCTGCTTCTCCACCCGCCTGAGCACCTCGGTGGCCGTGTACGGCTTCGTCGACGGGCGCTTGCCGGCCGCGCCGGCCTCGACCTCGTCCCAGGTCAGCGGCGTGGAGACGGCGGGCACCGGTTGGGCGCGCAGCGAGTACGGCGCGACGGTGGTCTTCGCCGCGTTGTTCTGGCTCCAGTCGATGAAGACCTTGCCCGGCCGCAGGTTCTTCGCCATCTTCGACACCACCAGCTTCGGGTGCGCCTTCTCCAGCTCCTGCGCGATGCGCCGGGCGTAGTCGGAGACGACGTCGGCGTCCTGGCTGCCGGCGATCGGGCAGCAGAGCTGCATGCCCTTCTTCCCCGACGTCTTCGGGTACGCCTCGACACCGTCGGCCGCGAGCCGGTCGCGCATCAGCAGCGCCACCTGACAGCACTGCTTGAGCGCGGCCGGGGCGCCCGGGTCCAGGTCGACCACCATCATGTCCGGGTGGGCGCCGATCTTCCACTGCGGCGTGTGCAGCTCCAGCGCGGCCAGGTTGGCCAGCCAGACCAGCGTGGGCAGGTCGTCGCAGACCACGTAGTCGATGGTTTCCCGCCCCTTGCTCGACCCGGGGGCGGGCAGGTTCTCGGTGCGTACCCAACCGGGGGTCGCGGCGGGCGCGTTCTTCTCGAAGAACGAGCCGCCGTCCACGCCGTTGGGGAAGCGGATCCGGGTGAGCGCGCGGTCGCGCAGGTGCGGCAGCAGCACCGGGGCGATCCGGGTGTAGTAGTCGATCACCTCGCCCTTGGTGAAACCAGCCTGCGGGAAGAGCACCTTGTCCAGGTTGGACAGCTCCAGCGAGCGCCCCTCGACCTCGACCTTGAAGCGGTCAGCCGGCATCGTCGACCTCCTCGGGCGGCTTGTCCGGGCGCAGGCGCAGGATCCGCGGGAAGCGCAGCCGGCCGTCCGGGGTGCGCTGGCCGTACTTCACCTCCACCACGACCCGGGGTGATACCCAGATCGCGCCGCGGGCATCCTCGCGCGGCACGCCGGCGGCGAACGGCGACGCGTCGGCACGCAGCGGCTCCAACTCGCGCAGCAGCTCCCGCTCGATCGCCGCGCCGATCCCCCCGCCGACCCGCCCCCGGTAGATCAGCCGCCCGTCCGGCCCGGGCACCCCGACCAGCAGACCACCGACCCGGCGCGCGCCCGGTCGCCAGCCGCCGACCACGAAGTCGCCGGTGACCTCCAGCTTGACCTTCACCCAGTCCGGCGAGCGCACCCCGGGCCGGTAGGCCGACTCGACCCGCTTGGCCATCACCCCCTCCAGCCCGTGCTCGCCGGCCGCCGCGTAGGTGGCCGGGCCGTCGCCGAAGACCGGCGGCACCGCCCACCGGGCCGCGCCGAGCCCGAGCGACTCCAGCGCCGCCCGCCGCTCCCGCCAGGGCCGGGCGGTCAGGTCCACGCCGTCGAGCCGCAACAGGTCGAAGATCATGTACGTGACCGGCACGGTCGCCGCCAGCCGCGCCGCCTTGGCCGGGTTGCGCACGTGCATCCGTTCGGCCAGCGCGGTGAACGAGGGCTGCCCGTCGGTGAAGAGCACCACCTCGCCGTCGAGCAGGGCGTCGTCGACCTGCTCGGCCAGGTTGAGCAGTTCCGGGTACGCGGTGGTGATCTCGACGCCGGACCGGGCGTAGAAGTGCCGGTCGCCGTGGGAGATGTCGGCGAGCGCGCGGACCCCGTCCCACTTGAACTCGTACGCCCACGCGGCACCGGCCGGGAGCTGCCCGGTCATCGCGAGCATCGGCTTCAACGGCGCGCCGGGCACCTCCTGACTGTAGTTGCGCGCGGAAGCGCGTGCGTCCCGTTCGATCGTTTGCGATTCTGGTGGTCAACCGGGGAGAGGAGCGCGGGATGCGGGCGATCTGGAAAGGAGCGGTGTCGTTCGGCCTGGTGTCGATCGGGGTGAAGGTCTACTCGGCCACCGAGGAGAAGGACATCCGGTTCCACCAGGTGCACCGGGAGGACGGCGGCCGGATCCGCTACAAGCGCACCTGCTCGGTCTGCGGCGAGGAGGTCACCTACGACGACATCGCCAAGGGCTACGACATCGGCGGCGGCGAGATGGTCATCCTCACCGACGAGGACTTCGCCGACCTGCCGTTGAGCACCTCGCACGCGATCGACGTGCTGGAGTTCGTGCCGGCCGAGCAGGTCGACCCGATCCTCTACAACAAGGCCTACTTCCTGGAGCCGGAGGGCTCGGCGACAAAGCCATACGTGCTGCTGCGCGACGCGCTCTCCGACTCGGAGCGGGTGGCGATCGTCAAGGTGGCGCTGCGCCAGCGGGAGCAACTGGCCACCCTGCGGGTACGCGAGGGCGTGCTGCTGCTCAACACCATGCTCTGGCCGGACGAGATCCGCCGGCCGGACTTCGGCTTCCTGGACGAGGACCTGAAGGTCCGCCCGCCGGAGCTGGCGATGGCCAGCTCACTGATCGACTCGATGGCCGGCGAGTTCGAGCCGGACGCGTTCACCGACGACTACCGGGCCGCGTTGCAGGAGGTCATCGACGCCAAGGTCGAGGGCCGTGAGGTGGTGCAGCCGGAGGAGGAAGAGGCAGCGCCGGCCGCCGCGGTGGACCTGATGGCCGCGCTGAAGGCGTCGGTCGAGCGGGCCCGGGCGGCCCGGGGCGAGGCGCCGTCCGGCGGCGGGGCCGAGCCGACCCCGATCTCGTCGGCCCGCTCGGCGAAGAAGACCGCCGCGAAGAAGGCCCCCGCCAAGAAGACCGCGGCGAAGAAGGCCGAACCGGCCAAGAAGACCGCCGCCAAGAAGACCGCGGCGAAGAAGACCCCCGCCAAGAAGACCGCCGCGAAGAAGAAGACGGCCTGAGGTGTAAGGAGGGGCCCCCGCTTAACGCCTCCGGTATAGGCGGGGCCCCTTCTTATCACCCGCGGCCGAGCTTCTCCGTCGGCGTGACGCGCACGATGACGCGTTCCTCGCCGGGGCGGCGCCACGGGTACGCGTCCTGGTTCAGATACTTCTTCGCCATCCGGTCGATGTGCTCGTCGGCGCCCTCGGTGACGAACTCGGCGGTGCCCTTCACCCAGAGCGTGCGGAAGTCGTCCGCCTTGTCCACCACCGACACCGCGACCACCGGGTTGCGCGCCATGTTGAGGTACTTCTGCCGTCCCTTTGCCGTGTTGAACAGGATGTGCTCGCCGTCGGTGTCCACCCAGACCGGGGTGACGTGCGGGGTGCCGTCGGACTCGATCGTGGCCACGTGCGCGAGCTGCGGCTCGCCGAGCAGGGCCAGATCTTCTTCGGTGAGGATCGCCATGGTCGAGAACGTACCTCGGTGGATTGTCAGCCGCCGCCGGTACGCTCCGCCGGCCGTCGGCCGACGAAAGGACACCTCCCATGCCGTACACCCCAGACTTCGAGCGGCTGCTCACCCCCGGCGCCCGGTTCGAGGACGGTACGGCCGTGCACGTGATCGAGGCGCACCCTGCCGGTGAGGTCGTGCTGCCGACCGGCCGGCTGGTGGGGTGCGATCCGCTGGTCTGCCCGGAGAGCGACCCGTACACGGTCGCCGTCGCCCCCGGCCGTTACCCGGCACGTGCCTGGGTGTCGTCGGTCCGCCGCGACGGCGACGAAACCGACCGGCGGGTCGCGGCGCTGGAGGTCGTCGTCCGGGACGAGCCGGTCTCGCGGTGGGAGATGGCCGTCGTCGACGGCCAGGACATCGGCGAGCTGGGACCGGACGGCTTCTTCGGGTACGGCGTGGACGCCGGCACCGGCACGCTCGCCGACCGCGACGCTCTCGCCGTGATCGAGGACTGGGACTACGACCGGATCGAGGAGGTTTTCATCGCCGGGGACGGGGGCTCCGCCCCTGGTCCGGTGCCCGGCCTGGTCGACGCGGTCGTGGACGAGGCGACCGGCGCGAACGTGGTGGCGGTCTGGTCGGGCTGGGGGGACGGCTGCTACGGCACCTGGATCGGCCGGGACGCGGACGACCGGGTCGCGAGGTTCGTCACCGATTTCATGGTGGTGCCCGTCGAGGACTGAGGTGTGAAGAAGGGGCCCCGCCCATACCGAATGCGTTAAGAAGGGCCCCCGCCTTTTCTCACAGTGGGCGTGTGGGCGGGTACCGTTTGCGCGCATCCACCCACCTGCAGGGAGTCGACGTGAGCGAGCGTGTGGAGAACCGGACGGCGGGCCAGGCCCCGGCCACCAAGGCACAGCGGCGGTTGGCCGCCCAGCTGGCCGAGAAGAAGGCCGCCGAGGCGCGCCGCCGCCGGCAGTCGATGCTCGGCGCGGCCGCCGGCGTGCTCGCCGTGGTGGCCCTGGTCGGCGGTCTGGTCTGGCTGAACAGCGGGGACGACGACAAGCCCGCCACCGCCACCTCGGCCAGCCCCAGCGCCCCGGTCGAGCCCGCCGCGCCGCCCGCCCCGGAGCTGCCCGCGGGCACCGACCCGGCGCTGAAGACCAAGCCGACCGTCCAGGCCGGCTCGGGTGACCTGACGAAGCTGACCGTCACGACGCTGGTCAAGGGCACCGGCCCGGCGGTGAAGGCCGGCCAGACCATCACCACGAACTACGTGGGCGTGTTCTACAAGGACGGCAAGCAGTTCGACGCGTCCTGGGACAACGGCCAGCCGGCCACCTTCCAGATCGGTGTGGGCCAGGTCATCAAGGGCTGGGACCAGGGCCTGGTCGGCGTGCCGGTGGGCAGCCGGGTGCAGCTGGACCTCCCGGCCGACCTGGCCTACGGCAACGACGCCTCGGGCGGCCGTCCGGCCGGGCCGCTGCGCTTCGTCGTCGACGTGCTGGCTGCGCAGTAGATCACTCCAGGCTTCCGCCCGGTCACCCACCGGCAGTAGGTTCGTGGTCACCGTGGGCGGCACGTCCGCCCACGGCGACTGCCCACCGACGCGGAGGTGCAACGTGGCGGCGCTGGACGATGCCGGGATGGCCCGGCGGATGTGGACGCTCTTCGAGCCGGTCCACGCGGTGACCTACTTCCACCCGCGCGCCCGGGCCGCGTTCGAGGCGGTCGGGCTGCGCGGCTACTGGCGCGGCTACTTCGCCGGCCGGGCCGCGCCGCTCGGGCCGGTGGACGCGCCGACGGTCACGGCCGCCTTCTTCAGCTTCGCGCCGCCGATGGTGGCCCGCGCGCTGCCGTCGGTGTGGCGGCTGGCCACGCCGGAGGAGGCGCTGCGCGCCCGGCTCACCGGTGCGGTGCAGGCGCTCGCCGAGTTCACCTACGAGCTGCCCGAGTCCCACCTCGTCGAGGCCGCCGAGCTGCTGGAGGAGGCGGCCGGGCGGGTGGACACGGCGGGTCGGGTGCTCGGCGCGGTCAACGCCGCCCTGCCCCGCGGGGAGTACCCGCTGGCCCGCCTCTGGCAGGCGGCCGCGACGCTGCGCGAACACCGGGGCGACGGGCACGTGGCGGCGCTGGTGACCACCGGGCTGGAGCCGGTCGAGGTGGTGGCCTGGCGGTGCCGGGTCGACCAGTCGCGCGAGTTCCACCAGCCGGCCCGGGGCTGGACCGACGAGCAGTGGTCCGCCGCGGAGGAGCGGCTGGTCGAGAAGGGGTGGCTGACCCCCGAGCGGGAGCCCACCGCGCACGCCACCGAGACGTTCCGGAGCGTCGAGGACGCCACCGACCGGGCCGCGTCGGGCCCGTGGCGGGCACTGGGCGCGGAGCGCACCGCGCGGCTGCGGGAGCTGCTCGACCCGATCGCCACCCGGTGCCGCACGATCATCCCGCCGCAGGCCCCGATCGGTCTGCCCGCGCAGCGCTCCGCCGGGGTGACCCTGCCGGGCTGAACCGGGCCGCCGGCTGGGGCAGGATGGCGTCATGGTGGACGCGGTGCTCTTCGACCTCGACGGCGTGATCGTGGATTCCGAGCCGGTCTGGGAGGAGGTCCGCCGGGCGTACGTGGCCGAGCACGGCGGCGTCTGGCAGCCCGACACCCAGCGCCGGCTGATGGGCATGAGCACCGGCGAGTGGGCGGCGTACCTCAGCGACGAGCTGGGCGTCGACCGGTCGGCCGAGCAGGTGGCCGCCGAGGTGGTGGCCGAGATGACCGAGCGGTACGCGCGACGCGTACCGCTGATCGACAGCGCGGACGCGGTGGTGCGCCGGACGGCCGCGCGGTGGCCGCTGGGGCTGGCCAGCTCCTCGCCGAGCCGGTTGATCGCGGCGGCGCTGGACGCGACGGGCCTGGCCGGCGCGTTCGTCGCGACGCTGTCGACCGAGGAGACCGCCCGGGGCAAGCCGGCGCCGGACGTCTGGCTGGCGGTGGCCGAGCGGATGGACGTCGACCCGCGCCGGTGCGTGGCGGTGGAGGACTCCTCGAACGGTGTCCGCTCGGCCGCCGCGGCGGGCTGTCGGGTGGTGGCGGTGCCGCACGGGTCGTACCCGCTCGACCCGGACGCCGAGGCGCTCGCGGCCGTGCTGCTCCCCTCGATCAACGCGCTCACCCCCGAGTTGCTGGCGGACCTGCGCTGAGGCGGGCTCGGCATGTTCGCGCGACCTTCGGGTAGCGCACCCACGACGACGGCGGAGGGACGACGATGAAGGCGATCGTGTACGAGCGCAGCGGGGACGCCTCGGTGCTCCAGCTGGTGGACCGGCCGGTGCCGGAGCCCGGCCCCGGCGAGGTGCTGGTGCGGATGGCGGTGTCGGGGGTGAACCCGACCGACTGGAAGGCCCGCCAGGCGTGGCCCCTGCCGGCCGGCTGGCAGATCCCGCACCAGGACGGCGCCGGCGTGATCGAGGCGGTCGGCGAGGGCGTGGACCGGATCCTGATCGGCGAGCGGGTCTGGGTCTGGGAGGCGGCCTGGCAGCGGCCCTGGGGCACGGCCAGCGAATACACCGTGGTGCCGGTCCGGCACGCGGTGCCGCTCGGCTCGGCCTCGTTCGACCTGGGCGCGGCGCTGGGCATCCCGTTCATGACCGCGCACCGGTGCCTGACCGCCGGCGAGTTCATGCCGGACAAGCTGCACGCCGGCGCGTTGAGCGACCACGTGGTGTTGGTGCAGGGCGGGGCGGGCGCGGTGGGCAACGCGGCGATCCAGCTCGCCCGCTGGGCCGACGCCTGCGTGATCACCACGGTGAGCAGCCCGGAGAAGGCGCAGCTGGCGGCGGCGGCCGGGGCCAACTTCGTGATCAATTATCGCGAGCAGGACGTGGTCGAGGAGGTCCGCAAGGTCGCGCCCGACGGGGTGCACACGATCGTCGAGGTCTCGGCCGCCCGCAACGCCGCCGCCGACGTGCAGATCCTGCGCACCGGCGCGGCGGTCTGCGTGTACGCCGACGACGGCGGCGACGAGGTGACGCTGCCGATCCGGCCCCTGATGGGCCCGAACGCGCGCTGGCAGTTCGTGCTGGTCTACACGGCCCCGAAGGTGGCCAAGGCGCAGGCGGTCACCGACATCGCCGCGGCGGTGGCGCAGGGCGCGGTCCGGGTCGGCGAACAGGCGGGCCTGCCGTTGCACCGGTATCCGTTGGCGGAGGCCGCCGCCGCGCAGCAGGCGGTGCAGGACAGCGTGGTGGGCAAGGTGCTCGTGAGCACCGCCGACGAGTAGGCAACCGGATTTCCCCGACATCGGGACAGAGGCGAACAAGTTTCGCAACAATGACGGTGCGGGTCACCCCGTAACGGACGGGCGGCCCCGGCGCGGTGCGAACGCCGGGGCCGCCCTCTGGGAGGAATGTCCGTTGGGATCGTGTTCCTACCCGTGTTGGCGACGGTACGCCGGAAAGTGTTACGGCGCGGTCAGTTCGCGCACCTCCAGCCCGCCGTCCGCGTACCGCGAGCGCACCACCTTCTTGTCGAACTTGCCCACGCTGGTCTTCGGCACCGCGTCGATGAACGCCCAGCGCTCCGGCAACTGCCAGCGGGCCACCGACGTGGCCAGGAAGTCGCGCAGCTCCTCCGCGCTGACCGAGGCGCCCTCGCGGACCACCACGGTGGCCAGCGGACGCTCGTCCCACCGCTCGTCCGGCACGCCCACCACGCAGGCCTCCAGCACCGCCGGGTGCGCCATCAGGGCGTTCTCCAGCTCGACCGACGAGATCCACTCCCCGCCGGACTTGATCACGTCCTTCGCGCGGTCGGTCAGCGTGATGTAGCCGTCCGGCGAGAGCGTGCCGACGTCCCCGGTACGCAGCCAGCCGTCCCGGAACTTCTCCTCGTCCGGCACGTCGTCCCCGACGTACCGGGCGGTCACCCACGGCCCGCGGACCTCCAGCTCGCCCACGGACGTCCCGTCCGCGGGCAGCGGCTCGCCCAGCGGGCCGACGATCCGCGCGGCCACGCCGGCCGGCACCCGGCCCTGGGTGTAGCGGTAGCCCCACGCGTCGTCGCCGGTCGCGCCGGCCGGCGGGCGGGAGACCGAGCCGAGCGGGGACATCTCGGTCATGCCCCAGGCGTGGATGACCTCGATGCCGTGCCGGTCGTGGAACGCGTGCATCAGCGCCGGCGGGCAGGCCGAACCGCCGACGATCACCTCCGTCAGCGAGGACGTGTCCACGTCGTGGCTGTCCAGGTAGGCCAGCAGGTCGGTCCAGATGGTCGGCACCGCGCCGGCCAGGGTGGGCCGCTCGGCCGCGATCATGGCGGCGATCGGCTCGGCCTGGAGGAAGCGGTCCGGCATGATCAGCGAGGCGCCGGAGAGGAACGCCGCGTACGGCAGACCCCAGGACATGGCGTGGAACATCGGCACGATGGCCAGCTCCCGGTCCTTCGGGCCGAGGCCGAAGCCCTCCGGCATGCACACCTGGAGCGAGTGCAGGTAGATCGAGCGGTGCGAGTAGGCCACGCCCTTGGGGTTGCCGGTGGTCCCGGAGGTGTAGCAGAGCGCCGCCGCGTCGCGCTCGTCCACCTCGGGCCAGTCGTAGCGGTCCGGACGGTCGGCCAGCAGCGCGTCCCAGTGGTGCACGGTGATCCGGTCGCCGGCCGCGGCCAGCAGCGGGGCCGGGTCGCCACCGCCGACCACCACCACGTGCCGCACCGTGCTCATGTCGCCGATCACCCGGGCGAGCAGCGGGATGAGCGTGGTGTCGACCAGCACCACCCGGTCCTCGGCGTGGTTCGCGATGTAGACGACCTGGTCGGGGAAGAGCCGGATGTTGAGCGTGTGCAGCACCGCGCCCATGCTCGGCACCGCGAAGTAGGCCACCAGGTGCTCGTTGTTGTTCCACATGAACGTGGCGACCCGCTCGTCGCCGGTCACGCCGCACTCGTCGCGCAACGCGTGGGCCAGCCGGGCGGCGGCGCGACCCACCTCGGCGTACGTCATCCGGCGGGGCTCGGCACCGGTCCAGGTGACCACCTCCGCCGCGCCGTGCACGGTGGAGCCGTGTTCGAGGATCCGGGCGACCTGGAGGGGGGCTTCCATCATCGTGCTACGCATGGGTAACAACGTAGTGTCGCCGGTCACACGAACGGAACCCCCCGGATCGGCCGAGCCCGGCCGGGATCGGTGCGTAGATTGTCCGGGTGAGCATCTCGTGGGCCGACTCGTACGTCGGGCAGCTCCGCGCCCTGGCCGGTGACCGCACCCTGATGTTCGTCGGCGCCCGCGCCGTGGTGCGCGACAACGCCGCCCGGGTGCTGCTGATCCAGCGCTCCGACAACGGCCAGTGGGCGCTGCCGGCCGGCGCGATGGAGTTGGGCGAGTCGATCGCCGACTGCGCGGTCCGGGAGGTCCGCGAGGAGACCGGCCTGCGCGCGCTGCGGGTCAGCGCGTTCGCGCTCTACACCGGCCCGGACCGCACCCACACCAACATGTACGGGCACACCTACCAGGTCTTCACCACCGCGTTCCGGGTCGACGAGTGGGACGGGGAGCTGTCCCGCTTCACCGACGAGACCACCGACGCCGGCTTCTTCCACCCGGACGAGTTCCCGACCCCGCTCTCGTCGAGCGTGCACGAGACGCTCGCCGACCTGGACGTCTTCGAGCAGACCAACCGCCTGATCCTCAAGTAGGGCGGCTCACAGCATCGTCTGCGACTTCGCCTCCATGTCGGCGGCGGCCTCGTCCTTCGACTCCTTCGGCAGCGGCTTGCCGCCCGGCGCGGCGGCCTTCCCACCCAGCGGGTCCGCGCCGCCGGTCGAGCCCTGCGGGCCGGCGCCGCGCAGCTGGTGGTTCGGCATGGCGAGGGTGACCAGCACCGCCAGCACGGCGATCAGGCCGGTGGTCAGGAAGACCAGGTGCAGCGACTCGACGAACGACGCCTGGATCGCGGCGCGCACCGGACCGGGCAGGGCGAGGATGGTCGCCGGGTCGTTGATCGAGATGTTCTCCGTGCCGCCGGCCGCCACCGCCGCCCGTTGCTGCGGCGGGAGCTGGGCGATCGCGCCCGGCAGCCGGTCGGACAGCTCGGCGGTGAGCCGCGACGACAGCACCGCGCCCAGGATCGCCACCCCGAACGACCCGCCCAGCGACCGGAAGAACGTCGCGGACGAGGTGCCCGCGCCCAGGTCGCGGACGTCCACCGCGTTCTGCACCGCCAGGATCAACGACTGCATGCACAGGCCGAGCCCGACGCCGATCACCACCATGTAGCCGAACGCGGCCCAGAGCGAGGTGCCCACCTGGAGCTGCCGGAACAGCAGCATGCCGACCACCAGCACGGCCGCGCCGGCCACCGGGAACCACTTGTACCGGCCGATGCGGCTCATCGCCCGGCCGGTGACGATCGACGTGACGATGATGCCGGCCATCATCGGCAGCATCAGCAGACCGCTGCGGGTCGGCGAGGCGCCCTTGACGATCTGGAGGTAGAGCGGGATGAAGATGATCGACCCGAACATCACCAGACCGAGCACGAAGCCGGCCGAGTTGGCCAGCGCGAACGTCCGCTTGCGGAACAGCCGCAGCGGCAGGATCGGTTCCCGGGTCCGGGCCTCCTGGAGCAGGAACAGCACGCCCAGCACCGCGCCCGCCACGAACAGCCCGACGATCACGCCGGAGCCCCAGCCGTACTCGTTGCCACCCCAGCTCAGCGCCAGCAGCAGGCAGCTCACGCCGGCGACCAGCAGAGCCGCGCCGACCCAGTCGACCGTGTGCTCGCGCCGCTGGAACGGCACCAGCCGCATGACGTGCCAGCAGACCACGATGGCGAGGATCGCCAGCGGCACGTTGATGTAGAAGATCCAGCGCCAGTTGGTCTCCGCGAAGTAGCCGCCGACCAACGGACCGGCCACCGACGACAGGCCGAACACGGCGCCGAACAGACCCTGGTAGCGGCCCCGCTCCCGGGGGGAGACCACGTCCGAGATGATGGTGAACGCCAGCGTCATCAGGCCACCCGCGCCCAGGCCCTGCACCCCCCGGGTGACGATCAGCTGGGTCATGTCCTGCGACAGGCCGGCCAGCAACGAGCCGAGCAGGAACGTGCCGATCGAGAAGAGGAAGACCGGCCGGCGTCCGTACAGGTCGGCCATCTTGCCGTAGAGCGGCGTCGAGGCGGTCGACGCCAGCAGGTACGCCGTCACCACCCAGGAGTAGTGGTTGATCCCACCCAGCTCGCCGACGATGGTGGGCAGCGCGGTGCCGACGATGGTCTGGTCGAGCGCCGCCAGCAGCATTCCGGTCATCAGACCGAACATCAGCAGGCGGATCTGGCGGGCGGGCAGGGCGGGACGAGCGGCCTGGGCGGTCATCCCGCTTCCTATCCCACCGGGGGCGGATCATGCCCCCGGTGGGTGGTCGGGTTTCAGCGGGCGCTGTGCCGGCCCTCGGCGAACTCCTCCACGATCTTGGCGCAGAACGCCGGCAGGTCGTCCGGCTTACGGCTGCTGACCAGGCCGTTGTCGGTGACGACCTCCTGGTCGACCCAGGTGGCGCCGGCATTGGTGAGGTCGGTGCGCAGGCTCGGCCAGGAGGTGATGGTGCGGCCCCGCACCACGTCCGCCTCGACCAGCGTCCACGGGCCGTGGCAGATCACCCCGACCGGCTTGCCGGCGTCGAAGAACGCCTTCACGAACCGGACCGCCTCCGGGTCCGTCCGCAGGAAGTCCGGGTTCGCCACGCCGCCGGGCAGCACCAACCCGTCGTACGCCCCGGCGTCCGCCTCCTTGGTGGTGACGTCCACCTGGTACTGCTTGCCGTGGTCGAGGTGGTTGAAGGCCTGGATCGAGCCGGACTCGATGGAGACCAGCTCCACCTGGGCGCCGGCGTTCTCCACCGCCTCCCGGGGCTTGGTGTACTCGACCTCCTCGACGCCGTCGGCGGCCAGGAAGGCGATCCGCTTGCCCTGAAGTGTCGCTGCCATGCTGCTCTCTCCTCTCCGGGGTGTGTCTGCACGGTTCCCCCGGCCGATACCCCGAAACCGGACGCCGTCGGTGGCCCGCGTCGCACTCCCGCCCGGCCGGCGCGCAGGTTTGGCCGGTCGGCGCGGGGGGACCCGGAGGGGCATGGCAGGAGCAGCAGCGGAAGAGCGCCGGCTGGCCACCGTGGTGGCGAGCTGGCAGGGGCGTCCCGTGCTGGTCGTCGGCGACGCCATGCTGGACGAGTGGCGGTTCGCCGAGTCGGAGCGGCTCTGCCGGGAGGCCCCGGCGCCGGTCCTCACCCTGCGCCGCCGGATCTCCGCGGCCGGCGGCGCCGCGAACACCGCGGTCAACGTCGCCGCCCTCGGCGGGCGGGCCGCGCTGGTCGCCCCGGTCGGCGCCGACGTGGCCGGTGACGAGCTGCACGACTGCCTGGACCGCGCGGCGGTCTGGGACCGGACGGTGAGTCAGCCCGGCCGTCCCACCCCGGTCAAGCGGCGGATGCTCGCCGGCAACCAGATCCTGCTCCGGGAGGACTCCGGCGGCCCGGAGGACGCGCTCGACGAGGACGGGGTGGCCCGCCTGCTGACCGCGCTGCACTGCGCCACCGAGGAGCTGCGCGCGGTGGCCGCCGGGCATCCGCTCACGCTGGTGGTCTGCGACTACGGCCTGGGCGCGCTGCCCTCGGCGGTACGCGCCTGGCTGGTCGCCAACCGGGACCGGTACGGCACGGTGGCGCTGGACGCGCACGACCTGGCCGACTGGCGCGGGCTCAACCCGACCGTGGTGACCCCGAGCTTCGCCGAGGCGACCCGGCTGCTGGCCCGCGCCGCCGCCGGCTTCGCGCACGCCGAACGGGGTGCCGTCCGCGGCGGCGGCGACCTGCACCTCGACCACCCGGCGGAGGCCGACGGCCCGTCCGAGCTGGTGGTGGGCGCCGCACCCGGCGGGGCCGGCGAGCGGACCACGGGCGGCCCGCACCCGACCTCCGGAGCGCCCGCCGCGACGGCCGCCACCGGCGGTCCGGCCGGGCCGACGGGTGAGCCGACACCCGGCGAGGAGCGGGTGGCGTTGACCGGGGACGGTCTCAGCGTCACCGGCACCGGGGTGACGGTGAACGCGGCGGCCGGCGAGGGCGTGGACCGGGCGGTGCTGGCCGAGTCACGCCTGCCCGAGCTGCGCGCCCACACCGGCGCGGACGTGGTGGCGGTGACCCTGGACACCGAGGGCGCGGTGGTCGGCGGCGCCGACGGCTCGCCCCGGCGCAGCCACAGCACCCCGGTCCCGGCGAGCCACGCGGTGGGCGCCGGGGACGCGTACCTGGCGGCCATGACGCTGGCGCTCGCCGCCGACGCGGGCCTGCCGACCGCCGCCCAGCTCGCCCAGCTCGCCGCGACCATCACGGTCGCCGACACCGGCACCTGCGTGTGCCGTCGGGAGGACCTGCTCGCCGCGCTGGGCACCGGCGGTGAGGAGGCCGGGCACCCGGCCCTGGTCGGCGCCGAGGAGCTGACCGCGCTCGTCGCCGACCACCGCCGGGCCGGCCGTTCGGTGGTGTTCACCAACGGCTGCTTCGACGTGCTGCACCCCGGGCACGTCCGCTACCTGACCCAGGCCCGCGCGCTCGGCGACCTGCTGATCGTGGCGGTCAACTCGGACGGCAGCGTGCGGCGGCTCAAGGGCCCGGACCGGCCGGTCAACCCGGTCGAGGACCGGATCGCCCTGCTGGCCGCGCTGGCCTGCGTCGACCACGTGGTGGTGTTCGAGGAGGACTCGCCGGCCCGCCTGATCGAGGCGGTCCGCCCGGACGTCTACGTCAAGGGCGGCGACTACCCGCCGGAGATGGTGCCGGAGGCGCCGCTGGTCCGGCGACTGGGCGGCCAGGTGCGCACCCTCGGGTACGTGCCGGACCGCTCCACCTCGGCGATCATCGACCGCATCCGCGCCCAGGCGGCCAGCGAGCACCGTGAGGCCGTGCCCGACCCGCACCTTCCCGCCGTGGGCGAGGGCAGGCCGGCGTGACCCGACCGCTGGACCCGGGCACGCCCGAACAGTTCCGCCGGCCCCGTCGGCTGGACGTGCTGATCCCCACCCGCAACCGGCCGGCCGAGTTGGCGGTCACCCTCTCCGGGCTGGCCGCCCAGGAGGGCGTACCCGGGTTCGGGGTGGTGGTCAGCGACCAGTCCGACGGCGACCCCGCGTACGCGCACCCGGCGGCGGCCACCATGGTCCGGGCGTTGCGCCACCGGGGGCACCCGGTGCTGCTGACCCGGCGGCTGCCCCGACGCGGGCTGGCCGAGCACCGCTCCTACCTGCTGTCCCGGTCGGCGGCCGACGCGGTGCTCTGCCTCGACGACGACGTGTGGCTGGAGCCGGGCGCCCTGTCCCGCCTGGTCACCGCGCTGGACGAGCTGGGCTGCGGGTTCGTCGGCAACGCCGTGCACGGGCTCTCCTACGCCGACGACGTCCGCCCCGACAGCCACCGGCACTACGAGGAGTGGCCGGGCCGGCCGGAGCCGGAGCGGATCCGCCCCGGCACCCCGGAGTGGCACCGGGCGTCGATCCATCCGGCGGCGAACCTGCTGCACGTCACCGAGAAGCTGAACCTGCCGGCGGGCGCGTGGCGGGCGTACAAGGTCTCCTGGATCGGCGGCTGCGTGCTCTACGACCGGGCCAAGCTGGTCGAGTGCGGCGGCTTCGACTTCTGGGAGCGGCTGCCCGAGCGGCACCAGGGCGAGGACGTGGCCGCCCAGCTCGCCGTGCTGGAGCGCCACGGCGGCGCCGGTGTGCTGCCCAGCGGGGCCTACCACCTGGAGTCGCCGACCACTGTCACCGAGCGGGACGTGGAGGCGTGGGAGGTCGTGCTCAGCGAGTCGACGGCGGAGGTGTGAGCAGCTCCCGGGCCGCCTCCACCACCTCGGCGACCGGCACGTCGGCCACGAACGACACCCGGTGCGGGCACTCGCCGTCGCCCGGGCGGTGCGGGTAGATCCCCGGCGTGCAGTCGACGCCGCAGACCGGGCAGAGCGTGGTCCAGGCGGCGATCGGGCGGTGCCGGCCGCGCAGCGGTGAGGCCCCGTTGATCAGGTTGCCGACCCAGAAGATCCCGACCGTGGGCGCGCCCACCGCGGCGGCCAGGTGCAGCGGGCCGGTGTCGTTGGAGACCACCAGCGCGCAGTCCGCGTAGGCCGCGGCCAGCGCGCCGAGGCTGAGCGTGCCGACCTGCGGGCGCACCGGCACGCCGGCCGCCGCGACCACCGCGTCGACCGTCTCCCGCTCGGCCGGGGTGCCGGTGACCAGCACCTCGTACCCGTCCCCGGCCAGCGCCCGGGCGACCTCGGCGAAGCTCTCCGCCGGCCAGCGCCGCCGGGTGTCGGTCGCGCCCGGGTGCAGCGCCACCCGGGGGCGTTCGGGCGCGCCGAGCACCTCCGCGGCCTCGGCCCGGTCGGCGTCGGTCACCGCCAGCGCGGGGGTGATCGTGGTGGCCGGCGCCCCGACCAGGGCGGCCACCTCCAGGTAGCGGATCACCTCGTGCTGGTAGTAGACGTAGCGCAGCCAGCGGTCCAGCGGCGGCGCGCCGTCCGCCCGCAGCCCGGCGGTGACCCGGGCACCGAGCCCGGTGACGAACGGATTGGAGTTGGCGCCGCCGCCGTGCACCTGCAACGCCAGGTCGAACCGTTCGGTCCGGGCGGCGGCCAGGAACTCCGCTGGGTCCGCCGGGCTCTCGTCCGGGCCGGGGTCCCGGAGGCCGGGCGCGGGCGGCACCACCAGCACCCGGTCCACCGGGCCGGGCCGGTCGCGCCAGAGCGCCGCGTGCCACGGCGCGCCGAGCAGCACGATCTCCGCCGACGGGTACGCGGCCCGCAGCGCGTCCAGCGCCGGCAGCACGAAGATGAAGTCGCCGAGCGCGTTGGCGCGCAGCACGGCGATCCGCTCGACGTCCGGCACCCGCTCACCGACCGTGCCGAGGACCGACGGCTCCGGGTCGCGGCGCGGCGACGTCGGGCTGGTCACGCGACCCCTACGGCCTGTCGATCTCGTCGACGGTGGTGTCCGGGTGGTGCAGTTCCCGGTCGGCGGCCGGATCGGCCGGGCTCGACGTACGGCCGGAGGTGGCGCGCGGGCCGGTGCGGCCGACGGTGATGGTGCGCGGCGCGGGCCGGGCCGCGCGGGGCAGGTGCACCCGCAGCAGGCCGTGGTCCATCACCGCGTCGATCCGTTCCGGGTCCACCCGGGACGGCAGGTCGACGCGGTATTCGAAGCCCCGGGTGGTGAACCCGCCGGGGATGCCCTGGTCGGCGTTGACCTCGGCCTCCGAGCGGGCGCGTACGCACAGCTCGCGGTCGTCCAGCTCGACGGCCACCTCCTCGGGCGCCACGCCGGGCAGCCGGACGACCACCTCCCAGCCGTCGGCGGTCTCGGCCATCTCCACGTCGGGGGTGCCGGAGCGGCCGCCGACCAGGCGGCTCAGCTCGGAGCGCAGCGACTGCAACTCGCCCATCGGGTCCCAACCCTGCTGGCGTCCCCGCCAGCCCCGCTGTTCCGTCATCGCACGTCTCCGATCCGCTGGGTGGCCGAGGGGGGTCGCAGCGAGCTGGGCGCGTTGAGGTCGTGCTCCGGGTCGACGCCGACGCCGAGCCGGTCGACCAGCTCCCCGCCGAGCCACGCGCTGATGCCGAGGATCGCCACCGCGACCACCTCGATCGCGAACAGCGCGCCGCCGGCCGCCCGAGAGTCCGCGTTGAGCCGGACCGCCCAGACCGCGGCGAAGAGCAGGATCACCGCCACGTTGGCGGCGGCGTGGGTGAGCCCGACCCGCTTCGCGCGGGTGCCGGTGGGCAGGGCCAGCAGGTCGAAGGCGCCGGCCGCCGCGGCCAGCAGGCCGCCGATCAGCCCGACCGTGACGTTCCAGTACGCCACCTCGCCGAGGAAGTCCGGCCCGCCCACGATGTCGATCAGGTCGAAGATCACCGCGGTCACGAAGAGGCCGACCGGGAACATCACCAGCATCGGGTGCACGGGATGGCCGAGCACCTTGAGTCGGCTCTCCATCACGGCCTCCATCCGTCGCGTCCGGACACTCGCTGCGATCCGGTCCCTACCCGTCGGCACCGGGGGCAAACCCGGCGCTCGACGCCCTCTCCTAGGCTGACCCTGACGGATCCCGGCCCGTCGCGGGCCGAAACCGTCGTCAAGGTCAACGGACGGGGGAGGAAGACGTGACGACACGGGAGATCACCAGCCCCGAGGAACTGCGCGACCTGCTGGGCGCGCCGATGCCCCGGGCGGTGACGAAGGAACGCCGTACGCTGCACGCCCGCGACCGGGAGTGGCTGGCCGCCTCGCCGTTCTGCCTGATCGCCACCGCCGGCGCGGACGGCAGCTGCGACGTCTCGCCGAAGGGTGACCCGCCCGGCTTCGCGCTCGTGCTCGACGACACCACCATCGCCATCCCGGAGCGGCCCGGCAACCGGCGGGCCGACGGCTACCGCAACATCCTGGCCAACCCGCACGTCGGGCTGATCTTCCTGATCCCCGGCCGCACCGACACGCTGCGGATCAACGGGCGGGCCCGGCTGGTCGGCGACGCGCCCTGGTTCGCCGACATGGAGGTCAAGGGCCACCGGCCGGTGCTCGCCGTGGAGGTGGCGGTCGAGCAGATCTTCTACCACTGCGCGAAGGCGTTCCTCCGCTCCGAGCTGTGGCGGCCGGAGACCTGGCAGCCCGACGTGCTCCCGTCCCGGCCTCGGCTGGTCAAGGAGGTCGAGGCGGTGGCGGAGAGCCTGGCCGACCTGGAACGGCACTACGGCCCGGACTACGTCCGCAAGCTCTACGTCTGAGTCACGTCTTCGGCGCGAAGATCGCGGCGGCGGCGATGTCACCGCCGATGATCTGCCAGTCGCCTCGGGGCGATCGTGGCGGACCCTCCGCGCCGGCGATCTCCGGTCGTCCGGTTGGGCCGGATCTGCGGGGGTACCGATCCCGGTGCAGACGACGGGACGACAAGGAGTGGTCATGACCAGGAAGGTCGAGAAGTCCATCGACGTCGACGTGCCGGTCACCACCGCGTACAACCAGTGGACCCAGTTCGAGGAGTTTCCCCGGTTCATGGGTGGCGTGCGCGAGGTGCGCCAGTTGGACGACCGGCGGACGCACTGGATCGCCGAGATCGCGGGCGTGCAACGCGAGTGGGACGCCACCATCGTCGAGCAGGTGCCGGACCGGACGGTGGCCTGGGCGGCCACCGACGGCACCACCAACGCGGGCACCGTCCGCTTCGCGCCGCTCGACACCGAACGCACCCAGGTCCACCTGCTCCTGGAGTACGAGCCGGAAGGGCTGGTCGAGCAGGCCGGCGAGCGGTTGCACCTGGTGGACCGGCAGGCCGAGTCCGACCTGGCGCGGTTCAAGGAGTACATCGAGGGCCGGCAGGTGGAGTCCGGCGGATGGCGCGGCACGATCGCTCCGGACAGACTCCCGTCCGAGGAGGCCGACCTGCCCGATCCGGCGGCGCGGCACCGTGCGGACACCGACGAGGAACCGCCGCCGCCGGAGACCGAGCCCGAGGAGGCGACGGCGCGGATCCCGGCCTCGCGGGACGCCGTCGGTCCGCGATAGACCTTTCTTCCTCCCTGCCGGAGTGGGCCCGGCGGACCGGCCGCGTGGCCGTGTCCGCCGGGCCCGCTTCGTTCCGCGTATTCACGCTTGCCGCTCCCGCCGCGGGCGGCGAGACTCCGGGGCGTGGATCTCAACCGGATCGTCGCCGCCCTGGACAGCCTGTTCGAACTCGACACGGCGCCGCCGGACACCGCGATGTCCCGCCACCTGCCCCGCGTTCACGAGGAGGCCGGCACCGACTGGCGGAGCTTCGTCGAGCCCAGGTTCGCCGAGCGCTTCAACGGGTTGATGCGGCGCGGACGGCCCGACGTCGGAACCGTGTACGGCGCCTGCTTCCCGTCGGCCGAGGTGCTCGACGCCTGGCTGGCCGTGGCCGAGCCGGGTGACCTGCTGGTCACCCACCATCCCATCGACGTCCGCAACGGCTCCCCGGAGGACGACACCTGGGCGGAGGGCTTCGTGCCGATCGACCCGGCGCGGCTGCGGGCCGTGGCCGAACGAGGGCTCTCCCTGTACTCCTGCCACGCGCCGATGGACGTCTCGCTGCGGGTCGGGACGGCCGCCGCCGCGGTGGAGGCGCTGGACGGCACCGTCGTCGACCGGTTCTGGCCGTACGGCGACGGCCACGCCGGGCTGGTGGCCGACGTCCCACCGGTCAGCTCCGCCACGCTCGTGCGGCGGGCGCGGGAGCTGTTCGGCGTGACCACCGTCGAGGTCGAGGGCGCCGACCGGGACGTCGTGACCCGGGTGGCGGTGGTCGGGGGCATCGGCGACCACGTCGAGCAGATGGCGCTCGCCGAACGACTCGGCGCGCAGGCGTACCTCACCGGCGAGCTGCACGTCCGGATCGAGGGCGAGTACGGGCGCAGCAAGTTCGCCGCCGTCCGGGCCTTCGCCGCCACCACCACCATGACCCTGATCGGGGTCTCCCACGCGGCCAGCGAGCACCTGGTCGTCGAGACCCAGTTGCGTCGCTGGTTCGCCGAGGAACTCGGGCTGACCCTGCACCCGATCCGGGAACCGCGCTGGTGGCGGTGACCGGTCACCGGCGGCCGGCGAGCACCGCCTCCGCGTACTCCCAGAGCCGGTCGGCGGCGGCCGGGTCGACGGCATGGGCGGCCACCCCGCCGGTCGCCTCCGGACCGCCCGCGACCACGTCGGCCTCCTGGTTGTCGTCGAAGTAGCGCCCGGTGACGCCCTCGACCAGCGGCGACGCGGCGAGCAGCACGGACGTCGCCGCCCCCTGGGCGGCCGTCTTGTAGTAGGGCTGCTCGATGCGGTTGCCCGCCTCGTCCATCGCCCCGAAGGCGCGCAGCGTCTCGTCGTCCATGTGGCGCTGGAGGTTCGTGGTGATGAAGCCCGGGTTCAACGCGTTGGCGGTGATCCCGTCGCCGCCCCACCGACGGGCGATACCCACCGCGAGCAGGACCTCGGCGGTCTTCGACCGGCCGTACGCGGCCCAGGTGTCGTACGGCTGCCGCTCGAACTGCGGGTCGTCGAAGTCGAACGCCTCCCGCAGGTGCGCGCCGGAGCTGACCAGCACCACCCGGGCCGACCCGGCCGCCCGCAGGTACGGGTGCAGGCCCCGGACGAGCGCGAAGTGGCCCAGGTAGTTGGTGGCCAACTGGAGTTCCCACCCCTCGGCGGTGAGCTGCCGGGCGGGAATCGCCATCACGCCCGCGTTGGCGACCAGCGCGTGCAGCGGGCCGTCCCAGCCGGCGAGGAACGCGTCCACCGAGGTCAGGTCCGCCAGGTCGAGCGCGGCGGCGTGGACGCGGCCGGCGAACTCCGCCACCAGCGGCTCCGCCCGGGCCGGCGCACGGGTGGCGACGGTGACCTCCGCGCCCGCGCCGGCGAGCGCCCGGACCGTCTCGGTGCCGATACCGGAGGCTCCGCCCGTGACGATCATCCGGCGGCCGGTCAGGTCGACGCCGTCGAGGATCTCGGCCGCCGTGGTGCGGGGCGTGAACGGGGTGCTCAGTCGGATGGTCTCTGTCATGACCTCCACGCTAGGGGCGGGACCGCTGGACTGTCCGTACTCTGGAATCCGCCACTCTTTAGCGGGCGTCCAGGGAGGGAGGTCGCGTGGATCCGCTGGACGACGTGCTCGCGCTGCTCGACACGACGAGCCACGTCTCGGCCGCCCTGTCCGCCGGCGGGCGCTGGGCGGTGCGCTTCGACCCGCCGACCGGGGTCAAGTTCAACGCCGTACGGCGCGGACGCTGCCTGCTGCGGGTGGACACCTCGCCGGAGCCGGTGCCGCTCGACGAGGGCGACTGTTTCCTGCTGACCCGGCCGGTCGGCTACACCCTGGCCAGCGACCCCGACGTGCCGGCCGAACCGGCCGGACCGATCTTCCGGGCGGCGGCCGACGGGCCGGCCCGGGCCGGCTCCGGCGACGAGGTCCTGCTGGTCGGTGGCGCGTTCTCCTTCACCGACCGGTCCCGTGACCTGCTGCTGGACAGCCTTCCACCGGTCATCCACGTGCCCGCGACGACGCCGGAGGCGGAAACCGTCAGGTGGGCGGTCGGGGAGATCGACGCCGAACTCCGCCAGGGTCGCCCCGGCGGACGGCTGGTCGCCGAACACCTCGCGCTGGTCATGCTGATCCGGATCCTGCGCCTGCACCTCGACCACGGAACCCCGGCCGGCTGGCTGGCCGGCCTGACCGACCCCGTGGTGGCCCCTGCCCTGCGGGCGATGCACGCCCACCCAGAACGGCCGTGGACCGTGGCGGCGGTGGCCCGCTCCGCCACCGTGTCCCGCTCGACCCTGGCCGCCCGGTTCAAGCAGGTGGTCGGGTGCGGCCCGCTGGAGTACCTCACCGGGTGGCGGATCGAGCTGGCCGCCGACCGGCTCCGCCGCTCCGAGGACACCGTGGCCACCATCGCCCGCGCCGTCGGATACGGCTCGGAGAGCGCACTGAGCGTGGCGTTCAAGCGGGTCACCGGGCTCTCGCCCCGGGCGTACCGGAACCGGACGGCCTGACGCCCGGCGACGGTCTCCCGCGCTACCTGGTCTGCTCCAGGGCGGCCCGGGCCGCCGCGACGAAGGAGTCCCGCCGCGTCGCCCGCTCCTCGATCGCGGCACGCCGCTGCGGTCCGTGGACGTCAGCCGGCGCAACGCCGTCCGACTCCGCGGCGGCCTCGCCGGTCAGTCGCCGCTGTTCACGGGACTCGCCGTTGATGCTCGCGGTGACCAGCTCCGCCTCCCGGGCGACCTCCTCCGGCCCTTCGAGCAGGACGATGTTGTACGCCTCGTCGAGACCGCGCAGCGCCTGGTACGTCTCCCCGTGGCCCGCCCCACTCTCCTGCCGCCAGGTCCGGTCGAGGCTTCGGTACGCCTGGTCGCACGCGCCGAGGAACCCGACGTACGCGTCCCGGCGCCGCTGCGCCCTCTCCGTCGCCCGCTGCTCCGCCCGCTCCTCCCGAGCCCCCGTGAGATGGCTCGTGACCTGGCGACGGGCGGCCCACGCACCGATCACCCCGGTCATGCCGGCGGCGGCCAGAGTGGACATGGAGGTGATCAGCGCTACGGCGACCGTGTCCTGCACGCCATCCATGATCGCCCATCGGGCGGGCACGGGCAGCCCTCCGGCCCTCGCCGGCGCGATGGTCAGCCCGATCGGCTGACCCAGTAGGTCTGCTTGTGGCCCCGGGCCTCCATCCGCGCCGCCGTCGAGTCCGCCTCCGCCCGGCTGGCGTGCCGGGAGACCTCGTACCGGTTGCCGTTGTCGTCCTGGCGCCACACCGTCCAACCGTGGCGACGGTCCGCGGGCGGGGGCCAGATCGGGACGAACGCGTCCTCCGGCCAGTCCGGCAGCACCGTGCGACTGAGGGACATGAACACCGGACCGTGCGGGGTGTCGACACGCCAGTTCTCCCACTGGTCCAGATCGTGCGACGCGAACCGGGCCAGCAACCGCACCAGCTCCCGGACCTCCGCGTCGGTCAGCGGCCCGCCCGGATCCACGCTCTCCATGCGGCCACGATCCCAGAACACGCCGACCGGCGTCGATACGGTTGATCCGGCCGCCCCTCGCCGCCGGCCCGGCCAGCGACCGGGCAGAAGCCGCCTACACTGGCCGTGATCCGACCCGTCGGGAGTACGGAATGAGCCTCGACATCGCGGTGTGGGTGCCGAACGACGCCGCCCACGCCGGCCGGGTCGTCGTGGCGGATCCGCCGGGAACCAGTACGGCGGTGGGCACCGAGAGCGTTCGCCATCAGCTGTGGGGTTCGGCAGCCGCCCGGCGGCTCGGCGCAACGATCCTGCCGCAACTGGCGGACATCACCGTCGAGAATCGCGGGAATCTCCAGGTCTCACCGGCTCAGCTCGACGCCTTCGAGCAGGAGTGCGCGCTGCTGGCGGGGAACGTCGGGCACCTGTCCGCCGCGACGGGACACGACGCGGATCGGATCCTCCGGTACCTGGCCACCATGCGGCACGCCGTGACGCGCGCCAGGGCGGTCGGTGGTGGCGTCGTCATCTGGTAGTGGCGGCACGACCGGGGAAGCGATTCAGGGGCCCGGTCACGGCCGCTGACCCGGCCACCAGCGGCCCTGTTAGCTTCGCAGGCATGACTGCGCAGATCACCGCCGGGCAGTTCCACGAGGCCGACGGTGTCGAGGACTGGCGATCCCTCTACCACGTGGTCTCGGCCTGTTTCCGGACCGCTTCGCTGGCCGAGGGCACAGCGCTCGTCGATGCGATCGGTCGGCTCGCCGGCGAGGCCGAGCAGCAGTACCTGAGTATCGACCTGCGCCCCACCGGCGTCACCGTGTCCCTGTCCCGGCGCGACATCGGGCTGGCCCGCCGGATCTCGGCCGCCGCCAGGGCACTGGACATCCCCGCCGACCCGACCGCCGTGCAGCTCATCAACGTCACCCTCGACGCACTCGTCAGCGCGAACGTGCTGCCGTTCTGGCGGGCGCTGCTCGGATACCGCCAGATCGGCGACGACTACCTGGCCGACCCGGCACGTCGCGGCCCAGGCTTCGGGTTCCAGACCATGGACGCGGCGCGTCCGCAACGCAACCGCATGCACCTCGATGTCGCCGTCCCGCACGATCAAGCCGAGGCCCGCGTCGCCGCCGCCCTGGCCGCGGGCGGCCACCTCGTCTCCGACGCGCACGCGCCGAAGTGGTGGATCCTCGCCGACGCCGAGGGCAACGAGGCATGCGTCGCCACCTGGGTCGGCCGCGAGTAGCACCGTCCCGATCACACTTCCAGCCCGACACCACCGGTCCACAGCCTTGACGAGCCCGCTGTCGACCTTGAGAAACGGCGAAGCCCAGGCCAATGACCTGGGCTTCTTCACCGAGCCGCCTGACGGAATCGAATCGTCGCCCTACGCAATACCCGATCAAGTTGCCCGCCCCACCGAGCTGGGCACACAGCGGCCTGGCAGCGGAAATGCCTCCCGACATCGCACACTGATCCCCCGCTGTCTTCGCTGGCAGCCGCGTCGTCGTCGGGATCCCCTCTCGGGACCTGCTCTCCTCCGTGGCCGTTTGGATCATCGATCTGCTCGTCCTGTACGGAGTGATACGGCTGGCCGTTCGCCACGGTCCGTGAGAGTTCGGGTTCAGTCGTCGTGACCGGCAGCGGGGCGAAGGTGTTCCCACTGCGGGTCGTAGCAGACGAGCCCGTGTTCGGCGGCCATCTGTGCGGCCTCCGAGGAGACCTCGTCGGACCGGCTGAACGGGATCGTGAAGTAGACCATGGGGCCGGACGCCTCATCGATGAGGCCGTTCGACAGGAGGTAAAGCTCGGCGTCGCGGCCGTACAGGTCGGGCCATCGGGCCGCCACGGCGTCGACGTATGCCCGGATTCGCGGCGTCGGCGGCTGTTCCTCGCTCTCGAAGTACCGCTGATAATGGGCCTCGTATGCCTCACCGGCCGCTTCGTCGTTGGCGGGCAGATCGCCCTCCCACACCGCCAGGTCGTAACTCATGCGGGCAGCGTGCCAGTGCTGGCGGATCTCCTCGTCGGGCAGTCGTGGACCGTCCAGCGAGTGGTAGCAGAGCTGGATACCCGATCGCGGGCACTGGCCGTGGCGTCAAGCGACGCAAAACTCGTTGCCCTCGGGGTCCTGCATGACGACGTGACCGAGCACGTCGCCGTACCACTCCTCCCGGATCACCGTCGCGCCGGCGGATACCAACGCGGGGACCTTCTGCTGGATCAGTCGTGCCCGCTCGACCATGTCCCAGGGGCCTGGACCGGCCACCCGGAGGTCGATATGCATGCGGTTCTTGCTGGACTTGCCCTCGGGCACCTTCAGGAAGCTCATGGCAGGGCCTTGGCCGTCCGGGTCGACGATGGAGGCGTTGTCGGGCTCGTCGAAGCCAGGTTCCTTGACATAGCCGAGGGCGAGCGCCCAGAAGGCAGCTATCCGCTGCGGATCGTCGGCATCGCATCCCAAGGTCCAAAGAGTCGCCATGACGCCAAGGTACGGGGGCCCGCGACTGGCTGTCATCGGCGAGATCCCCTGCTCCCCGGTCTGCCCCACGCGTCCGCCAGGCGATCGAGCGACTAGCTCCGAGGGCATGAGCCACCCGCACGATGAGCTTGCGAGCATCCTCGCGTAGCCGCTTCCATCCAGAGTTTCTCCATGGCTTTGACGTACGCCGCGGCTTCCTCGTCGCGATGGACGTGTACGCGGGCCTGTTCGGTGACGACCTGGACGCCGTCCCCAACCGGCCAGCATTCGCGGCGTGGGACGCGGACCATCTGCGGACCGGCACGCCCGACGGCGGTCTCGTGGACCTTGAGAAACGGCGAAGCCCAGGTCGATGACCTGGGCTTCCGTACCGAGCCGCCTGACGGAATCGAACCGTCGACCTACGCATTACGAGTCTGTCGCGGCCTGGTGGTCGTCGTGGTCCTGGTCCCCGCCGACCTTCTGCTGCGGTCCGGCCGAGTCCGTCGCCGTTCGCAGGCTTGGCTGCTCCCGTGGCTGCTCCGGCCGGCGCAACGCCAACGTCCCGGGCGTCCTCTGAGCGGATGGAAGCGGACTGCGAGGAGTCACGCAACACGGCAGCCTGCTTCTGTATCGCTCTGCCTGGTTTAGCAGATACCAAAGGTGCGGCCAGGGGGACCAGGCGTGATGGGCTGTGCGTCGATGGGCGGCGAGAAGCTCCGCACCTGCCCGAGAGTCGCGTATCGAGTGATGCCACACCTCAAGGACCCAGCGTCGAGGCACGACCTTACGCCGGACGTACAAGCCAAGGGTGTCGTACATGCCAACTGCGCGGTTCATCAGGTAAAAGCTCTCGGAACGATCGTCGGGAAGCTGCTGCGATCTTCCGGCGTCAAACAGGAGCCGCCGTCCCTGCTGTATTTCGGGGGAGATGAGTTGCTCGTGCATGTACCTGTAGGCATCCCGTCGCTGTTGACTCCGCTGCACGAGCACGGTGCTCAGTGACAGGCCCACGGCCAGGGTCGCGATCACGACACCGAGCAAGTCCTTGTAGGTATTTACCCACTCCATGAGGCCAACGTAAAGACGGAAGGCAACCGGCCCGCCTCGTCTGTCCGTGTGGCGGCCTCGGGCGGCTGTCCGCAACCCCGCTGGGTGGATCCGGGCCTATCCTGTCGGCGTTTCGATACGTCGTTCGATCGTGGCGCTGAGCAAGGCCGGGCTAGCGCGATCGGTGCTCTCGCTGCTTCCTCGCCGCCCTTCTGAGTGGCATACGGGGACAGCCTCATCGGGTCGATGGTTGCTATCGTCGCTCGCATGGTGGCAGGGAGTAACAAGAGCCGGCGGAAGTCTCGTAAGTCAATGTCCCCTGAGGAGCGAGTGCAAGCCGAGCGGGACGTCCGGGGTGCGGTCGCTGACCTGCAAGTAACCGCCTACTCCAACCTCCGAAACGCCATCGCCAACGTGGCGATCTTCTTCGGCTTCATCGGCGTGTTCGCCACGGTCATCGGCGCAGCAGACGGGTTTCGGCTGATCCCGATGCTGGTCTTGGTCCTGGCCGGGCTAGCCGGGGCCGCCTACTACCCGGCTCGTCACCAGCACACGTTGGCGGTCAGGCTGCTGATGGCGTCGAGCGCGCTCCTGGTGATCGGGCTGGCCGGCCTGGTCCTCGTCGCCACGGTCCTCTAACCATGAGCTTCAACGTCGAACCTGGCGCGCTGGTCAACTACGCCCGACAGTTGGATCGCGCGAGTGGCGACGCGACCGCGATCTCCGGCTACATCGGCAACCACACCCAGGAGGCCACCGGGGGCGAACTGATCGCCATCGCCGCCGACGGCCATCGGCACGCCACCACCGTCATCACGGACACGATGAAGCGGCTGAACGCACTGCTCGACGCCTCCGGGCCGGAGTTGACCGCCGCCGCCGGCTACTACCGCAAGACTGACGTCAGGGCAGCATCAGACCTGGATCGCACCCTACCGGGTGCCATCCCCTGCCAGCCTCCGACAGCGCTGGAGGAGGAACTCAGGACCCTCGCCTGTCCCCCACCGCCCTTTGTCGACCTGCGCGATGTGACCGGCAGTCTCACCCCGCCACCGGAACCGGACTCACCGCCCAACGCCCTTGGCTGGATGGACTACATCAGTCCCACGTCCTGGGCCATGAAGGGCTTCGACACCGTCTTCGGCTTCGACCCGATCTCCTGGCTGCAAGAACGCATGTTCGGCAACTGGGAAGCCCTCGCCACCATGCAACCCGTCCTCAGCAACGCCGGCAACGCGCTGCACGACCTGGCCCTCAACGTCCAGACCGGCGCCACGACCCTGCACCAGATGTGGCACGGACAGGCCGGAGACGCCGCACACAGCTACTTCACCCAACTGTCCGGCGCCACCGCCGCCCTGCGGGGGCCGCTCAACGACATCGGCCACGAGTACAAGGTCATGGCCGACTCCGTCTGGTCCATCGGTGAATCGCTCGGCGGCGTCATCAAGGGCCTCATCGACGCGGCCATCATCGCCGGCATCTCCGCCGCCGCCGGAACCATCACCGCGGCAACCGGCGTCGGCGCAGTCATCGGCTACGGCGTGGCCGCCGTTGAAGTCGCCAACATGCTCAAGCTGTGGGGCCAAGCCACACAGCTCTACCAACACGCCAACGCCGCCGTCCTCGCGTTCCGGTCCGCCCTGACCCACCGGCTCGGCGACCTCGAATCCGTCAAACTTCCCGCACTACCCGGCAGCAACGGCTACGACCATCCCCTCGTCGCGGCCGGCGCCACCCGATGAGCGACATCGCCGACATCGCCAGCGATGACCCACGACGCATGAAGGCACTGCACGACAGCCTCGACCGGCTCGCCGACAGCCCACAGCCTGAACTCCGCGAGATGGCCCGCGCCGTCCTCAACGGCGACATCATGCTCAGGACAGCCGCCCTCACCAGCGCCTACGGTCCCGCGCTCAACGACGCCTTCAGCAACTTCTGGACCTACTACAGCCAACTCGACCCCGAAGAACGCCAGCAACTCGAAGCCACCGCCTACATCGACAACCCGGACGTCGCACACCGCCCGGGCAACGCCCAACCGTAACGGCGTCGTCCCGCCGACGTCTCGCTTACAAGCTCTGTGCGTAGCGTCCGTACGCGTCCAGGTCTTCGCCACCGCTGTTGGCACGCCCATCCACCCCCACAACGACTACCGATCGTTCCGGGAGATCATCCGGCGGGCGGGCTTACGGCAGGTCCGTCTTCACGACCTACGGCACACAGCGGCAAGCGTCCTCCTCGCTCAGGGCGTACCCGCCCGCGTGGTCATGGAGATCCTCGGCCATTCGCAGATCAGCGTCACCCTCAACATCTACGCCCACGTGGCCCCGGAGATCGCCCGAGAAGCGGCCTCCCGGTTGGAGGGGGCGCTGTGGTCGGGTGAGTAGGTTGGCTGCTCGCTTGGCTGCTCAGCCTTCCGACTGCAAGCAAAAGGCCCAGGTCATGATCGGCAATCAAGCCGGTGACCTGGGCCTTTCCGTGGAGCCGCCTGACGGAATCGAACCGTCGACCTACGCATTACGAGTGCGTCGCTCTAGCCGACTGAGCTAAGGCGGCAACGATCGTCAAGTGTACGGCACGCCCCGCCGGAAGCCGAACGGGATACCCCTACACCAGAACCGGACATCGGGCACATCTGCCCGAGTACGGGAGAGACTTCCCGTCCGGACCGGACTACCCTGCGGCGGGTGAGCGAGGACCACGAACCACCCCGACCGTCCCCCGCGGCGCACCCGGGCGAGCGGGCCTCCCGCCGCCCGCTGAGCATGGACCCCCGGGAGCTGGGCTTCACCCCGCGCCCACCGGTCCCCTGGCTCGCGCCGCTGCTGCTGATCAGCACCGGCCTGCGGACGCTGCTCGCCATGCTGTTCGGCGCGTACCTGGACAAGCGTGAGCTGCAGAACGCCTTCGGCGACGACACGTTCCGGCAGGTCGGGCCGGACGGCGGGCTCTGGCTCGACTACGTGGCCGACCTGGGGGACGGCTTCGACGCCACCTACTCGATCGCGTACCTGCTGGCGCAGCCGGAGCTGACGGTGGACGGGCACCGGCTGCCCCGCGCGCAGACGCTGGTGATGGGCGGCGACCAGGTCTACCCGTCGGCGGGCTACGAGGCGTACGAGGACCGGTGTAAGGGTCCCTACCAGGCCGCGTTGCCGGTCGCCCCGCCGGAGCGGCCGACGCTCTTCGCGGTGCCGGGCAACCACGACTGGTACGACGGACTCACCGCGTTCCTGCGGCTGTTCGTGCGCTCCCGGGACCGGCACTTCGCCGGCTGGGGCACCGGCCAGTCCCGCTCGTACTTCGCTGTCGAGCTGCCGGCGGACTGGTGGCTGCTCGGCCTGGACGACCAGTCCGGGTCGTACCTGGACGATCCGCAGCTCACCTACTTCGACCAGGTCGCCCGCAAGCTCACCCCGCGGTCCAAGGTGATCCTGGCGGTGCCGGCGCCGACGTGGGTCAAGGCCGTCGACCACCCCAACGCGTACGACTCGATCGACTACTTCATCCGGACCATCGTCGCGCCCACCGGGGCGCAGGTACGGGTGCTGGTCTCCGGCGACCTGCACCATTACGCCCGCTACGCCGGCCCGGAGCGGCAGCTCATCACCTGCGGTGGCGGCGGCGCCTACCTCTACCCCACCCACCACCTGCCGGAGCGGTTGGAGGTGCCGCCGCGCGACACGCTCACCCGGCGCGCCAGCCGCACCCGCGAGTACGACCTGGCCGCCCGTTACCCGGACCGGGCCCGTTCCCGGCGGTACGGCTGGGGCATCTTCGGCCGGTTGCCGTTCCGGAACCCGGGCTTCACCACCCTGCTCGGCACGGTGCACACGCTGCTCATGCTGGCGATGGCCGGGGTGGCCGCGCAGCGGGCCGACTCCACCGCGCAGCGGCTGTTCAGCGTGCCGTTGGTGGCGATGCTGGTGGTGACGTTGCTGGGTGCGGCGTTCTTCGCCAAGCCACCCAGCGCGGGCGGGAAACGGCACGCCCGGCACTGGATCCTCGGCGTGACACACGGTGTGGCGCAGGTGGCGCTGGCGGCCGGTGGCACCTGGGTCTGGCTGCACCTGCCGTTCTACGACTGGCCGTGGCCGTGGCCGGCGGTCGCCGCGGTCGTCCTCTACGGTCCGGCAAGTGGGCTGGTCGCCAGCCAGGTCGTGGCGCTCTACCTGCTGGTGGCGGGCGCGTTCGGGGTCAACCTGAACGAGTTGTTCGCCGCCCAGGGCATCGAGGACTCGAAGGCGTTCCTCCGGTTCCGGATCGACCCGGACGGCACCTTGACGATCTACCCGATCGCCCTGGACCGGGTGGCCCACGCCTGGCAGCTCAACCCGGACGACTCCCCCACCGCCCCCTGGCTGACCCCGAAGACCCCGCTGACCCCCCGCCTGGCGGAACCCCCCGTCACCCTCCGCTGACCGGGCACCGTGCCGGAGACGGGAGGTCAGGAGGGGGTGTTGTAGTGCTGGTCGTGGGCCTGGCGGGGGGCGCAGACGGAGGCGCGGCTGCACTGGCAGCGGGAGCCGTCGGCGTCCAGCCGGACCGTCACCGCGTCCCGCGGGACGCTGTGGCCGACCACCTTGCCCTCGCCCTCGGGGGTGGAGACGCGGCTGCCGACCGCCGGGGCGGACTCCTGGAACCGCTGGTAGAGCGGGTGCTCGTACTTCAGGCAGCACATCAGCCGCCCGCACGCGCCGGAGATCCGTAGCGGGTTGAGCGGCAGGTCCTGGTCCTTCGCCATCCGGATCGTCACCGGCTCGAAGTCGGTGAGGAAGGTGGCGCAGCACAGGTCGCGCCCGCAGGAGCCGATGCCGCCCTGCACCCGCGCGGAGTCGCGGGCGGAGAGCTGCCGCAGCTCGACCCGGCAGTGCAGCGTCGCGCCCAGGTCGCGCACCAGCGAGCGGAAGTCCACCCGGTGCGGCGCGGTGAAGTAGATGGTGGTGCGGTCGCTGCCGCTCTCCGGCGTGGCGAGGACGTGGTCGACGGCGACCACCTTCATCGGCAGGCCGTGCTCCCGGATCAGCCGCTTGGCGGCCACCTTCGCCTCGGCCTTGCGCCGGCGCAGCAGCTCGTCGCGGCGCAGGTCGTCGTCGCCGGCCAGCCCGGCCAGCCGGGGGAAACCGTCGGTGTCCTCGGTGACCCACTGCGCGGCCCAGACGCACTCGGCCACCTCGGGCCCGTCGTCGGTGGGCACCAGCACCCGGTCGCCCACCTGCGGGCGCAGCTCGCCCGGGTCCAGGTAGTAGAGGCGCCCGTACCGGTTGAAGCTGACCGCGCAGAGCATGCCCATGTGCCCACCCTACGCGGAGGCTCGCCGGCGGACGGCCGACCGGTCGCCGTCCGGTCACCCGACGCAGCGATCCATCCCGATCAACCCGACCGAAGCGCCTCCCACACCTCGCCCGGACGGCTGAATCCTGGGCCGGGCGCGGGACAAACGCCGGCCGACCGCGTTGAGTGAAGGCATACCTGCGGGGGGTGCAGGGGAAGGCCACGGCGTCGCCGCCGATGCCCGGCCACGGCCGGATCGGCGCGCGACGCCGTGGACCGTCAGTAGCCGATCCGGGTGGTGCCGCCGTAGCGCGGCGCGGTGGCGGCCCGGTCCCGCCACGTCGTCTCGGCCAGGCTCGGCCCCCACTGGCGCAGCAGCGTCTCGGCGCCGTCGTAGGCCACCCCGAGCACCGAGAGCACCCGGGTGGCGATCTCCGCCGCCGCCGACGCCCCGACCCGGCCCGCCTCGCCGCCCGGGCGACCGGCCGCGTGCACGGTGACCGCCTCGGCCGAGCCCAGCACCTCGGCGAGCACCCGGGCCAGGGCGGCCCGGCTGCTCTCCACCCAGCCGGCCAGCGCGTCGGCGTAGCCCGCGGTGGACTCCAGCCGCCCGACCAGGCTCTCCGGCCCTTCGTCGAGGTGCCGCAGCAGTGCGCCACGGGCCTCGTCGTAGGCCGCGGCGGCCGACCCGGACCAGGCGACCTGGTCGGTGAGCAGGGCGCAGGTGTCGTCGTAGCCCCGGACGAGCCGGCGCACGGCGTGGCCGGCGCCGGTCAGCGGCGCGGGGTGCAGGTCGAGGAACTCGCGCACGGCCGCACCGGGGAGGACCTGCATCCGGCGCAGCAACGGCCAGAGCCGGTGCCCCTCGGGCGCGCCGGCGGCCAGCAGCGCGTCGACCCGGGCGAGCAGGTCGAGGCCCGGCTCGGCCAGGCGGTCGAGCGCGTCCATCAGGCCTCCCGGGCCAGCCGGCGGGCCACCGCGTCGTCGGCCGCCGCGTAACGGTCGGCGGCACTGCGCAGGGCGGCCGCGGCGGTGGCCAGCCGGTTGGCGGCGGCCTGGGCCTCGCGCGCCCGGTCGGCGGTGGCGGCGGTCCACTGCCGGTGCAGCGCGCGCCCCACCTCACCGGGCCGGCCGACGGCGTGGGCGCCGAACGCGGGGTGCGGCGGGTCGGTGGCGGTCACCGTGCGGGCCAGCGTGGCGAGGGTCGCGCCGGCCTCGTCGAGGCGGGCGGCGAGCGCGCGCAGCGTCTCCATGTCAGGCTCCCGCCAGCGGCCGGTAGGCCGCGAAGGTCTCGTTGTGCAGCTTCTCCCGGGCCCACTGCGCCGCGTCGGCGGCGGCGGTCACCGCGGCCTGCACCGAGCCGGCCACGTCGCGCGGGCTGCGCTGGTGCAGCGGGCCGAGGAAACGCACGTCGGTGATCCGCCCGCCGGCGGTCACCACCACCTCGACGAGCCCGTCGGGTGAGCGGACGGTGACCTCGACCGTGGCCACCGCCTGGTCGAACTCGGCCTGCAGGGTCTCGATGCGGCGGTAGCGCCGCACCGCCTCCTCGATCCAGGCCTCGTCGATCTCCCCCCGCGGCATCGGCGGACTCCTCCCGGCCGGTCGGCGGCGCCGGCCCCCCGGCGTCGCCCTTACTGAGCGTGCCGCCTTCGTCACCACGGCATCACCGGACCGTACCGCACGTCAATCGCGCCTGTCGATGCCCTGTGGACAGGCCCGGGGTGGGGTGGGGTCAGCCCCGCCAGAGGGACAGCATCATCGCCTCCACCGCGATCCGCGGCTTGACGTTCGCCTCGATCGCCGCCCGGCACTCCAGCACCGCCTCCAGGCGGCGCAGCGCGCCCTCGGCCTCCCACTTCTGCGCACCGGCCCCGGCCAGCGCCGCCGTGTCGGTGTGCACCGGGACGACCGGCGCCCGCAGCGCCATGGTGAGCGCGTCCCGGTAGAACCCGGCGAGGTCGACGAGCGCCCGGTCCAGCGCGTCCCGCTGGGCCCGGGTGGCCCGCGACTTCTGCCGCTTCTCCAGGTCCTTGAGCTGGCCGGCGGCCCCCCGCATGGCGCCGGCGGCGCCCCGGCCGGTGCCGCCCGCGCCGAGCGCGGTCTGCAGCGCCGCCCGCTCCGCCTCGTCGGCCTCCGCGACCGAGGCGGCGGCCTCCGCCTCGGCGGCCTCGATCAGCGCCGAGGCCGCGTCGAACGCGGCGCCCACGCCGGTGAGCCGGCGCGGCACCGCGAGCACGGCGTCCCGCCGCTGCCGCGCCTCCGGGTCGCGGGCCAACCGCCGGGCCCGGCCCACGTGCCCCTGCGCGGCCGCCGCGGCCCACTCGGCGACGTCCGGCGCGATGCCGTCCCGGCGGACCAGCACCTCGGCCACCGCGCCGGCGTGCGGCTGGCGCAGCGGCACGACCCGGCACCGGGAGCGGATGGTCACGGAGACGTCGTCCGGGTGGGTCGAGGGGGCGCAGAGCAGGAAGACGGTACGTGGTGGCGGCTCCTCGACCGCCTTGAGCAGCGCGTTGCCGGCGGCCTCGGTCAGCCGGTCGGCGTCCTCGATGATGACGACCTGCCACCGGCCGCCGGACGGCGTGCTCGCCGCCCGCAGCACCAGCGCGCGCATCTCGCCGACGCCGATGGAGAGCCCCTCGGGCACCACCAGCCGGACGTCGGCGTGCGTGCCGGCCAACGTGGTGTGGCAGCCCGGGCAGCGACCGCATCCGGTGCCGTGGACGCACTGCAGGGCGGCGGCGAAGGCGCGGGCCGCCACCGACCGACCGGACCCGGGCGGCCCGGTGAAGATCCAGGCGTGGGTCATCCCGGCGCCCGGGTCGGCGGCGGGGGGAGCCACCGGGCCGTCCGCGCCGGGCTCGTCGAACTCCTCGGCGAGCGCGTCGAGGTCGTCGTGCCCCTCGGGGTCCCCGGCGCCGGCCGGTGCGCCCGCGTGGGCCGCGACGGGCGCGGCGGCACGCAGCAGCGCGGCGGCCGAGGCGGCGGCCCGCCGCAGCGTGGCCACCGCCTCGTCCTGCCCGACCAGGTCACCGAAGACGTCCGTCATCGGCGGGTCTGCTCCATCGTCACCAGCTCCGCGTCGGATAACTCGGGCTGGACCGAGGTGTCCGGGCCCTGCGCCGGGCGCGGGTGCACGATCGCGGCCGGATCGACCAGGAACTCGTCCACCCGCCGGGCGACGGCGTCGGCGATCTCCTCGACCGGCCGGGACGCGTCCAGCACCAGGTAGCGCTTCGGGTCGCCGGCGGCCAGGTCGAGGAAGGCGTAGCGGACGCGCTCGTGGAACGCCAGCGACTCGGCCTCCAGCCGGTCGGCGCCCTCGCTGCGGGCCTCCACCCGACCCAGGCCGGTGCGCGGGTCGACGTCGAGCAGGACCACCAGGTCGGGCTTGAGGCCGCCGGTGGCCCAGGAGGAGAGCCAGGAGACCTCGTCGACCGGCAGCGTCCGGCCGGCGCCCTGGTAGGCCAGGGACGAGTCGACGTAGCGGTCGCTGACCACCACCGCGCCGCGGACCAGCGCCGGACGGACCACGGTGGCCACGTGGTGGGCGCGGTCGGCGGCGTAGAGCAGCGCCTCGGCGCGCGGCGACGGCGTGTCGTCGTGGGTGGTGCCCAGCACCAGCGAACGGATCCGTTCGCCGACCCCGGTGGCGCCCGGCTCGCGGGTGACCACCACGTCCCGACCCTGGCCGCGCAGCCGCTCGGCGAGCGTCGCGAGCTGGGTCGACTTGCCGGCGCCCTCACCGCCCTCGAAGACCACGAAGAGGCCGCTGGAGACGAACGGCTCGGCCGGCATCAGCGGGCGGCCCCGGATCGAACCCCAGAGGTCGGCGAGGACCGGCACGCCCTTCTTGTCGTCCATCTGCCCGAACGCGCTGATCCCGGCGAAGATGCCGGCCGCGCCGGCGGCGAGCAGAAGCAGCCGGGTCGAGGAGATCGAGATGCCCAGGTCGGCGATGGTGAGCTGGCGGGAGCCGCCGACGCCGACCAGCAGGCTGCTCAGCGCGATGGCCAGGATCAGCACCAGCCGGGTGCCGATCTGCACCACCGCGAAGACCCGGCCGCGCACCTCGTCGGCGACCTCGCCGCCGAGCAGCGTCGTGCCGGCCAGGAACGCCATGCCGGCGCCGGCGCCGACCAGGATCGCGCCGACGATCGCCATGGACAGGTGGATGGCGAACGCGAGCACCAGCACGGATGCGCTGGCCAGCACGATGCTCATGCCGAACCAGCGGCGGCGGGACATGTCCCGCACGATCATCGGGCCGAGCCCGATGCCGAGCGCCAGCCCGACGAAGATCGCGCCGAAGAGCAGCGAGAACGCGGCGTCGCCGGCGCCGAGCGAGTTGGCGAAGAACTTGGCCGTGCCGACCACGATGCCGCCGCCGGCGAAGGCGCCGAAGATGCCGAGCACCAGGCCCCGCACCAGCGGCGTCTGGCCGATGAACTTCCAGCCCTCGGCGAACTGGCGGAACATGCTCTGCTCGGCGCGCTCCCCCTCGCCGCGCTGGGCCTCGCTGATCTCCTTGATCCCGAACGCCACCACGAGCGCGGTGGCCAGCCGGGAGAAGGCGTTGAACCAGAGCGCGAGCTGGGCCGGCTCGGCCCAGTCGGGCAGGTCACCACCGACCGCCCCGCGGACGCCCCGGTCGAGCACGGCCAGCGCGACGGCGGCGGCCACCGGGGTCAGGCCGTACGTGGTGATCAGCGTGAGCTGGTTGGCCGCCTCCAGCCGGGTACGCGGGATCAGGTTGGGGACCGCCGCCTCCTTGGCCGGGATCCACATCAGGGTGATCGACTCGATCAGGAAGGTGGCGATCAGCGCCCAGCCGACCACCAGGCCGCCCGCGGCGCCGGTGAGCGCGTAGAGCGGGATCGACGCGAAGAGCACGAAGCGCAGCAGATCGCAGATGACCATCGTCCACCGCCGGTCGAACCGGTCGGCGAAGACGCCCGCCACCGGGCCGAGCACCAGCGCCGGCAGCAGCCGGATGGCGGTCACGCCACCGAAGGCCGCGCCCTGGGCGGTGCTGCCGGACACCTGCGAGGCGGCGAAGAGCGCGGTGGCGAGCAGGCCGAGCCAGTCGCCGAAGGAGGCCGCGCTGAGCACGATCCACAGCCGGCGGAACGGCCGGATGCGCAGCACCGAACGGATGGCGGCGATCCCGGAGCGGTCGGCCTGTGTGCCGGGCGACGACACGCCGGGCGACTCGCCGTTCTTCTGGCTTTCGATGGCCGTACCTCCACGTGCCGGCCCAGATGTGGGCATCCCCGGTGGAACACTCTAGTCGCGCAGAGGGCGTCGCCCCCCGCGACATTCACCTGCTCGCCGAGCCTAGGCCGCCGGGACCACCGCCCGCAGCCCGGACAGACGCGAGGGTATTTCGCATTGCCGTCCAGACAGTTAGCGTGCAGACGTGGCCATCGACCGTGCCGAACTTCGCGATCGTCTCGACCGGGCGACCGCCCACCTCGACCCGCCGTACGCGGTGGTCGATCTCTCCGCGTTCGACGCCAACGCGGACGCGCTGGTCGGCCGGGCCGGCGGCAAGCCGCTGCGGGTGGCGAGCAAGTCCGTGCGGGTCCGCGAGCTGCTGACCCGCGCGCTCGCGCGCCCCGGCTGGCACGGTGTGATGGCCTTCACCCTGCCCGAGGCGGTCTGGCTCGCCCGGACCGGCGTCAGCGACGACGTGCTGCTGGCGTACCCGACCGCCCACCGGGCGGCGCTCGCGGAGCTGGCCGCCGACCCGGCCCTCGCCGACGCGGTGACGCTGATGGTCGACGACGCCGGGCAGCTCGACCTGATCGACCGGGTCTGCCCGCCCGGCCGCCGCCCCGCCCTGCGGATCTGCCTCGACCTCGACGCCTCCTGGCGACCGCTGCGGGGGCGGGTCCACGTCGGCGTGCGCCGCTCCCCGGTGCACAGCGCCAGGGCGGCCGGCACGCTCGCCGCCGCCGTCGCCGGCCGGCCGGGCTTCCGGCTGGTCGGCCTGATGTCGTACGAGGCACAGATCGCCGGCCTCGGCGACGCCCCGCCGGGGAAGGCGGTGCTCGGGTCGGCGATCCGGGTCGCCCAGCGCGGGTCGTACCGGGAACTGCTGGCCCGCCGGTCGGCGGCGGTCGCCGCGGTCCGCGAGCACGCCGACCTGGAGTTCGTCAACGGCGGCGGCACCGGCAGCGTGGCCGCCACCAGCGCCGACCCGGCGGTCACCGAGGTCACCGCCGGCTCGGGCCTCTACGGGCCGACGCTGTTCGACGCGTACCGTGCCTGGCGGCCGACCCCGGCGGCGTTCTTCGCCTGCGCGGTGGTCCGCCGGCCGACGCCCGCGATCGCCACCGTGCTCGGCGGCGGTTGGATCGCCTCCGGCCCGGCGGCGGACAGCCGGCTCCCCCGGCCCTGGCTGCCGGCCGGGCTGACGCTGCTCGGCGCCGAGGGTGCGGGCGAGGTCCAGACCCCGCTGGCCGGGGACGCCGCGAGCGACCTGCGGGTCGGCGACCGGGTGTGGTTCCGGCACGCGAAGGCCGGTGAGGTGTGCGAGCACGTCAACGAGGTGCACCTGGTCGAGGGCGACGCGGTGGTCGCGACCGCGCCCACCTACCGGGGTGAGGGGCGGGCCTTCCTCTGACCGGGCCGGGACGTGACGACGGCGGGTCCCGGCGCACTCGCAGAACCCGCCGCTCGGCGTGCCGCTCAACCCTGGTGGACGACCCCCGTCGGGGCGTCGACCTGCCGGTGCAGGTATTCCCGGATGAGCGCCTTCGCCTCGACCAGCACCCGCTCGTCGCCGTCGGTGCGCCGGCGGAACGCCAGCTTGATCAGGGCGTCCGCGGCCTCCACCGCGACCTCCAGGTGGAACCGCAGGTCGGGCACGCCGGCCAGACCGAACCGTTCGGTGAGCACGCGGGCGAGCTGCTCCGCGATGACGCCGTTGTTGTCCCGCTGGTCGTCCAGCAGGTGCAGGTCGACCACGTCGCCGAAGTGCAGGGTACGGAAGCCGGGGACGGTGCGGTGCATCGAGATGTACTCGTCGATCGCCGCGTCGACGCCGTCCCACCAGTGGGTCAGGTCGTCCGAGGCGAACCGCTCGTCGAGCCGCTGGAGGTAGGACTCCATGGTGCGCAGCGTCAACGCCTGCACGATCGCCCGCTTGTCCGGAAAGAACTGGTAGACCGACCCGATCGCCACCTCGGCACGCTCGGCGAGCAGGGTCGTGGTCAGCCCCTCGTACCCCACCTCGTCGACGAGCTCGGCGCAGGCGTCCAGCATCCGCTGGACCCGCGCGACACTTCGACCCTGCACCGGTACCCGACGCAGCGGCCCGGTCGTGGCGGCTGGTGTGGACACTCGGCGCCACCCCCCTTCGACGGATGAACATATCTGCACGTCACGAGTCTGTGACTACCGGTACAACGAGCCGGGCTCGATTGCGGTATTTACCAGGCACAACGTTCCTGATATGAATTCAGTTCATATTCATGTCGAGGAGTGGCCGTCATGACCGGTACCCCCGTCGCCTGGTCCAACTGGGCCGGCAACCAGCACAGCACGGCGCTCCTCACCGCGCGTCCCCGGACGGTCGACGACGTCGCCGAGGCGGTCCGCCAGGCCGGCGCCGCCGGCCGGACGGTCCGGGCGATCGGCAGCGGTCACTCCTTCACCGCCGCCGCCGTGGCCGACGGTCACCGGCTCGACCTCGCCGACCTGGAGACCGACGTCACCGTCGACGTGGCGCGCCGCCTGGTCACCGTACCGGCCGGGATGACGCTGCACACCCTCAACGAACTGCTCGCCGGGCACGGGCTGGCGATGCCCAACCTCGGCGACATCGACGCCCAGACCATCGCCGGCGCGCTCTCCACCGGCACCCACGGCACCGGCGGCAGGCTCGGTTGCCTCTCCACCTTCGTGACCGCGCTGACGCTGGTCACCGGCACCGGTGAGGTGCTGCGCTGCTCGGCCGAGGAACACCGCGACGTGTTCGACGCCGCCCGGGTCGGGCTCGGCGCGGTCGGCGTGCTGGTCGAGGTCACGCTGCGCTGCGTGGACGCCTTCGTGCTGCGCGCGCACGAGCGGCCGGCCCCGCTCGCCGAGGTGCTCGACGACCTCCCGGGCCTGCACGAGCGGCACGACCACGCCGAGTTCTACTGGTTCCCCTACACCGACCGGGTGCAGGTCAAGGCAAACGACCGGGTACCCGCCGACGACCGGCCGCTGCCCCGCTGGCGCGGCTGGCTGGACGACGAGTTCCTGTCCAACACCGTCTTCGCCGGCGCCTGCCGGCTCGGCCGCGCCGTGCCCGCCCTCGCGCCCCGGATCAGCGCCGTCTCCGCCCGCGCGCTCACCGAACGCACCTACACCGGCCGCTCCGACCACGTCTTCTGCACCCCGCGCCGGGTCCGCTTCGTGGAGATGGAGTACGGGCTGCCCCGCGACGCGCTGCCCACCGCGCTCGCGGAGCTGCGCCGGATCGTCGACCGGATGCCGTTCAAGGTGCTGTTCCCGGTCGAGGTGCGGTTCACCGCCGCCGACGACATCTGGCTGTCCCACTCCTACGGGCGGGACTCCGCGTACATCGCCGTGCACCAGTACGTGGGGATGCCGTACGAGCCGTACTTCCGCGCGTTCGAGCAGGTGGCGACCGAGCTGGGTGGGCGACCGCACTGGGGCAAGCTGCACTGGCGGAACGCGGAGTCCCTGGCCACCGCCTACCCGAGGTTCACCGACTTCCAGTCCGTCCGCACCCGCCTGGACCCGAACAACGTCTTCACAAACCCCTACCTCCGCCAGGTCCTCGGCTCCTGACCAGATCTTGGAAGCGGAGGGCCTTCCGGAGGGCCTTCATCTTCCAAGATCTGCTCCGGTCGTCATCCCGGCCACCCGGCGGCCCTCAGTGCGGCGCGGAGTTGGGCGACAACTGCTGTCGGATCGGCGCGCAGGGCCCACGAGGGAAAGCGGAGCACGCGGTCGCCCTCGACCCACAGATCGTTCTGCCGCCGCATGTCCGCCCAGGCGTGCGCCGGATCCAGATGCTGCCCGCCGTCCACCTCGACGTGCACCCGCCACTGCTCGAAGTATGCGTCGAGGTAGCGCCGGCGGCCGGAGGAGTCGCGACGAATCACCTGGCACGTCGGTTCGGGCAGGCCGGCATCGCGTACGAGACCGAGCAGGTCCAGTTCGCCGAGGGAGTGTGCACCGCCGGCCGCATCGGTGGCGGTGGACAGGATCAGACGCCGGCGACGGACCCTGGGCATCCGCTCCACCACCTCGTGCAGGTCGTCACCACCCACCAGCCGCTGCTGAAAGGCGGCCGCGACGATCGTGCGGGCCTGCGTGTCGGTCGACGCCCACTGCGCCGCGTCGACCACCGATCGGGCCGCCGCCGTCCGGGGCGGCGCCGCGACCGGCACCACATCGGTGTCGGGCAGATGGGTCGTCCGGTGCGCCAGCACACCGGTCGGCAGCGGGGATCGACGGGTCGTGGCGGGCAGGAGCAGATGGACCACCCGGTCCGGGAACCCACGCAGCCCGCCCGCCTGAGCAGCCGTCATGCCCCCCAGGAGCGCTGCGGGGCCGGCCGCCAGCACCGCGATCCACCGGAGCTGGGCGGGACCGACCGGACCGTTGTGCGCGACGAGAACCGCGCGATGCGCCTGCCGCCACCGGCCGGTCGTCACCCGGTGACGGATCGCCCTACGGGTGAAGTGCACCCGCGCCTGCTGGAGGCTGAGCACGTCCTCCTGCCGGAAGAGCAGCCAGGTCAATTCGTCCGCGTCATCCGACGGCAGCGCCCGCCGCATCCCCGCCCAGGATTTCCCCACCTACCCACGGTGCTCCCCGACGCCACTCCTCCGCCGCCCCTGTGGACAGTCACGAGATCTTGGAAGCAAAGGGCCCCTATAGGGGCCGTTTCCTTCCAAGATCTCGGAAGTCACTCCTTCGGGGTGGAGGTCGCCTTTCTGGGGGCGGCCTTTTTCGCGGGGGTTTTCTTGGCGGCTGTGGTCTTCTTCGCCGCCGCCGTGGTCTTCTTCGCCGCGGTGGTCTTCTTGGCGGGGGCGGCCTTCTTCGCCGCCTTCTTCTTCGGGGCCGGACCCTTCGCCCGCTTCTCGGCGAGCATCTCCGACGCCTGCTCCAGCGTCAGCTCCTCCGGCGTCTGCCCGCGCCGCAACGACGCGTTGAACTCGCCGTCGGTCACGTACGGCCCGAAGCGCCCGTCCTTGATCACCAGCGGCTTCTCGGTCAGCGGGTCGGCGCCCATCTCCCGCAGCGGCGGCGCGGCGGCGCGACGACCGCGCGTCTTCGGGGCGGCGAGCAGGGCCAGCGCCTCGTCGAGGGTGACCGTGAACATCTTGTCCTCGGACTCCAGCGAGCGGAACTCCTCGCCCCGCTTCACGTACGGGCCGTAGCGACCGTTGTTGGCGAAGACCTCCACGCCGTCCGGGGCCACGCCGACCAGCCGGGGCAGGCTGAGCAGCTGCAACGCCTGGTCGAGGGTGAGGCTGTCCGGCGACTGCGAGCGCAGCAGCGACGACTTGCGCTCGCCGCTGGCCACGTACGGGCCGAACCGGCCGGACTTGAGCAGGATCGGCTCACCGGTCGACGGGTCGTCGCCGAGCTTGCGCTCACCGCCGCCGCCGAGGAACAGCTCGTGCACCTTCTCCGGGGTCAGCTCGTCGGGCGCCAGGCCCTCCGGGATCGGCGCCCGGTCGCCCTGCGAACCGCCCTCCTCGCCCTCACCGGCGGGCGTGACCTGCTCGCCGCCCGGCAGTTCGCGCTGGAGGTACGGCCCGTACCGGCCGACCCGGACGACGACCTCGCGGCCCTCGTCGTCGGTGAACAGCGGGATCGAGTTGACGCTGCGCGCGTCGATCTCGCTGAGGTTCTCGGTGACCAGCTTCTTCAGCCCGCCGGCGTGCGCGATGGCCTGGTCGCCGGTGCCGTTGGCGCTGCCGAAGTAGAAGGAGGTGAGGAAGTCGACCGCGGCGTGGTCGCCGCCGGCGATCTCGTCCAGCTCGTTCTCCATGCTGGCGGTGAAGTCGTAGTCGATCAGGCGCGGGTAGTGCCGCTCCATCAGCCCGATCACCGCGAACGCCAGGAACGACGGGATCATCGCCTGGCCGCGCTTGACCACGTATCCGCGGTCCTGGATGGTCTGCATGATCGACGCGTAGGTGGACGGGCGGCCGATGCCCAGCTCCTCCAGCGCCTTGACCAGCGACGCCTCCGTGTAACGCGAGGGCGGCTGGGTGTGGTGGCCCTGCGCGGCCAGCTCGTCGGCGGTCAGCGGCTGGTCCTTGACCAGCGTGGGCAGCCGCCGCTCGGCGTCCTCCGCCTCGGCGTTCTCGTCGTCGCTCGACTCGACGTACGCGCGCAGGAAGCCCGGGTCGGTGATGGTCTTGCCGGTGGCGCCGAAGTCGGCCTCCTCCTGGGCGGAGGAGACGGCCCGGATGCGCACCGAGACGCTGGAGCCGACCGCGTCGGTCATCTGCGAGGCGATGGTGCGCCGCCAGATCAGCTCGTAGAGCTTGAACTCCTCGGCGGACAGCTCCTTGGCCACGTCGCCCGGCGTGCGGAAGTTGTCCCCCGCCGGGCGGATCGCCTCGTGCGCCTCCTGGGCGTTCTTCACCTTGCCGGTGTACCGGCGCGGCTCCGGCGGCACGCTGCGCTCGCCGTACAGCTCGACGATCTGCCGGCGGGCCGCCGTGATGGCGGTCTCCGACAGGTTCACCGAGTCGGTACGCATGTAGGTGATGTAGCCGTTCTCGTAGAGCCGCTGCGCGGTGCGCATCGTCTGCTGCGACGAGAACCGCAGCTTGCGGGCCGCCTCCTGCTGGAGCGTGGAGGTGATGAACGGCGCGTACGGGCGGCGACGGTAGGGCTTCTCCTCGACCCGGGTGACCGTGAACGGCCGGTCCGCGAGGCGGGCGGCCAGCCCTCGGGCTCCGCTCTCGTCGAGGTGCACGACGCCGGCGCCGGCGCGGACGCGGCCCGTGGTCGGCTCGAAGTCCTTGCCGGTGGCGATCCGGTCGCCGTTCAGCGCGACCAGGGTGGCGTTGAAGGTACGCGGCCCCTCGCCCGGCTTCGCCACCGCCAGGGTGGCCAGGATGTCCCAGTATTCGGCGGTGCGGAACGCCATCCGCTGGCGCTCCCGTTCGACCACGATCCGGGTCGCCACGGACTGCACCCGGCCCGCCGAGAGCTTCGGCATGACCTTCTTCCACAGCACGGGGGAGACCTCGTAGCCGTAGAGCCGGTCCAGGATCCGCCGCGCCTCCTGGGCATCCACCAGGTCGCGGTCGATCTCCCGGGGGTTCGCCACCGCGGCCTGGATGGCCGGCTTGGTGATCTCGTGGAAGACCATCCGCTTGACCGGCACCTTGGGCTTGAGCGTCTCCACCAGGTGCCAGGCGATCGCCTCGCCCTCGCGGTCCTCATCCGTGGCCAGGAAGATCTCGTCGACCTCCTTGGCCAGCTTCACCAGCTTGCTGATCTGCTGCTTGCGGTCGGCGGAGACCACGTAGAGCGCGTGGAAGCCGTTGTCGACGTCGACGCCGAGCCGGGCCCAGGGCTCACCCTTGTACTTGGCCGGCACGTCGGCGGCGTTGCGGGGCAGGTCCCGGACGTGGCCGAAGCTGGCCTCCACGACGTACCCCGGGCCGAGGTAGCCCGAGATCGTCTTGGCCTTCGCCGGTGACTCGACGATGACCAGACGGGTGGTTCCAGCGTTGCTCGGCACGTCTCTCCCCGACCTCACTCCTACGCCATGCCCGCTTCGGGCCGTGTTTCGCCCCTCCGGACCGCCGGCGGTCCGGATGTCCAACGTAACGCGCCGTCCGCGTCCCGGGTTTCGTGGGCGGCAAACGGGCCGCCTCCCCCGGCGCCCCGGCCGCACCCTGCCGGACGGCGCCACCGTACACCGTGGGTAGGGCACCGGGCGGGTCACTGTGACGATCGCGCACCCCCGGCGGAGGGGGCACCGGTCGTTTTCCGGCCCAAACCACCGCCGGGCATGTCCGGGATCGGACAGCCGGTGGGGTTGCGCCGGTGGATCAGCCGTGCGGGCCCGGCCACTCGGCCGCCGGCGCGGCCGGCGGACGCTCCCCGACCAGCTCCGCGAGCCGGTTCACCCGGCGTCCCCCGATCCGGTAGGCGGGCCCGCCCTCGCCCGGTTCGACGAACGCGGCCGGCAGCCCGACCGCCGCCAGCGCCGCCCGCACCGACGGCCAGCACGGCTCGTCGTCCGGGCCGAGCCGGAGCCGGAACCCGGCCGGTTCGGCCGTCCCGGCCGCCGCCGCCCAGAGCCGCAGCCGCCGCCCGTCCAGGTGGAACCGGGCCGGCGGCCGCTTCGCCGCACCGCGCAGCCAGGCCCGCGCGAGCGGCGCCAGCGTGGTCGAGTACGCGGTGCGCACCCGGTGCCGGCCGTCCCCGGTCGGCTCCCAGCTCGCCGGCACCCCCCGCGCGCCCAGCTCGGCCACCAGCACATGCACCCGCCAGGCGGCGTCCACCACCACGGAGATCCGGGCGGTGCCGCCCATCCGCACCACCTCGCCCGGCCCGGCGAGCAGGCCGGCGAGATCCGCCAGCGCGGGGTCGGCCGCCTCGGTGGAGAAGAGCGAGGGCTGGCGGGCCGGGTTCGGGGTGGGAGGGGTCAGCGACACTCCGGGACCTCGTCGAAGGCCTCTTTCAGTTCGGGCGAGTTGAGCTTGCTGGTGTCCAGCGCGCTCGCGTCGTACTCCTTGTTCAGCGTGTCCACGGCGGCGCGCACGCCGTCGTAGAACGGACCGGCCTGGGCGGTGTCGAGCCCGTCGATGGTGTCCCGGGCCCGCCCGTACGCGTCCCGCATCTTGCTCAGCGAGCCGCGGAACCCGGCCGACACCTCGTCGCCGTGTTCGACCTCCGGCACGCCCGCCTCCTCGACCTTGCGCCGGGCCGTCTCGCTGGCCTCTGCGGCGCCGGCGAACAGCCGGACCAGGTTCTCCCTGGCCTGCGCCGGCGTGGTCTGCGCGGTCATCTGCTGCTGGGTGCTGCTGGTGAGCTTGGAGATCTCCGCCCGCCAGGGGGTGAGCGCCTGGCAGACCGACGCCGCCCAGGCGCGCGGGCTGGGACCACCGCACCCGGCGACGACGAGAACCAGCGTGGCCAGGACCACCGTGAGCTTTCCGGCGGTTGCCGCCCGGCGCGTACGCATGCGTTGCAGCGTACGACCTCCGGGAGGAACCGCCACCGGTCAGGTTTCGTGCACGGGACCGCCGGACGGCACGGTTCCCGGCCGGCCGGGGCCGACCGGGAACCGTCGTGTCACTCAGGCGTTGACCGTCTCCGGCCGCTGGTCCGGGGTGCCCGCACCGCTGTCGGAGTTGTCCATGGCGACACCCTTGCGCTTGCTGAACACCACCGCCGCGGCGATGATCAGCGCGGCCACCACGGCGATCGTGATGCGCAGCGCGGGGTTCTTGTCCTCGCCCACGCTCCAGGCCACCACGGCCGGGGCGATCAGCAGCGAGACCAGGTTCATCACCTTGATCAGCGGGTTGATCGCCGGACCGGCGGTGTCCTTGAACGGGTCGCCGACGGTGTCGCCGATGACCGTGGCGGCGTGCGCCTCGGAGCCCTTGCCGCCGTACGCGCCGTCCTCGACCAGCTTCTTGCCGTTGTCCCAGGCGCCACCGGAGTTGGCCAGGAAGACCGCCATCAGCGTGCCCGCGCCGATCGCGCCGGCCAGGTAGGAGGCCAGCGCGCCCGGGCCGAGGCCGAAGCCGACCGCGATCGGGGCCAGGATGGCCAGCAGGCCGGGGGTCATCAGCTCGCGCTGCGCGTCCCGGGTGCAGATGTCCACGACCTTGCCGTACTCGGGCCGCTGGGTGCGGTCCATGATGCCGGGCAGCTCGCGGAACTGCCGCCGTACCTCCATCACCACGGCGCCGGCCGAGCGGGACACCGCGTTGATGGCCAGGCCGGAGAAGAGGAAGACCACCGCGGCGCCGATGATGAGGCCGACCAGGTTGCGCGGGTTGGCCACGTTCAGCGCGTTGAGGATCTCGGTGCCGACGTCGCCCACACCCGCGTCCGCGTACGAGGTCCGCAGGGTGTCGGTGTAGGAGCCGAACAGCGCGGTCGCGGCCAGCACCGCGGTGGCGATCGCGATGCCCTTGGTGATCGCCTTGGTGGTGTTGCCGACCGCGTCCAGCTCGGTCAGCGTCCGCGCGCCGTGCTCGTCGATGTCGCCGGACATCTCGGCCACGCCCTGTGCGTTGTCGGAGATCGGGCCGAACGTGTCCATGGCGACGATGACGCCGACGGTGGTGAGCAGGCCGGTGCCGGCCAGCGCGACCGCGAACAGCGACAGCGTGATGGAGCTGCCGCCGAGCAGGAACGCGCCGAACACGCCGGCGCCGATGAGCAGCGCGGAGTAGACCGCCGACTCCAGGCCGATGCTGATGCCGGCGAGGATGACGGTGGCCGCGCCGGTCTGCGAGCTCTTGCCGATGTCCTGCACCGGGCGCCGGTTGGTCTCGGTGAAGTAGCCGGTCAGCGCCTGGATCGCGGCGGCCAGCACGATGCCGATCACGACCGCGCCGATGGCCACCAGCCGCGGGTTGCGGTCGACGTCGGTCAGCCCGCCCTCCAGCTCGCCGAACGTCGCCGGCAGGTACGCGAACGCGGCGATCGCCACCAGCACCGCGGAGATCACCGCGGAGAGGTAGAAGGCCCGGTTGATCGCGGTCAGGCCGTTGCGGTCGCTGGTGCGCAGCCGGGTGATGAAGACGCCGACGATCGCGACCAGCACGCCGATGGTGGAGATGATCAGCGGGAAGACCAGGCCGTCCTCGCCGAACGCGGCGCGGCCCAGGATCAGCGCGGCGACCAGCGTGACCGCGTACGACTCGAACAGGTCGGCGGCCATGCCGGCGCAGTCGCCGACGTTGTCGCCCACGTTGTCGGCGATGGTGGCGGCGTTGCGCGGGTCGTCCTCCGGGATGCCCTGCTCGACCTTGCCGACCAGGTCGGCGCCGACGTCGGCGGCCTTGGTGAAGATGCCGCCGCCGACCCGCATGAACATGGCGAGCAGCGCGGCGCCGAAGCCGAAGCCCTCCAGCACGGTGGGGGCGTCACCCCGGAACAGGATGACGACCAGCGCCGCGCCGAACAGGCCGAGGCCGACGGTGAGGAAGCCGACCACGCCGCCGGTGCGGAACGCGATCTTCATGGCGCCCTCGCGCCCGCCTTCGCGCTCCCGGGCGGCCGCGGCGACCCGCAGGTTGGCCCGGGTGGCCAGCCACATGCCGGCGCCGCCGATGAACGCGCTGAACAGCGCACCCACCACGAAGAACGCCGACCGGCCGATCTTCACCAGGGTCTCGTTGCCGTCGGTGTCGTGCACCGGCAGCAGGAAGAGCAGCACGACGGCGATCACCACGAAGATCGCCAGGGTGCGGAACTGCCGCAGCAGGTACGCGGACGCGCCCTCCTGCACCGCCCCGGAGATCTCCTGCATGTTGGTGGTTCCCGTACCGGCCGCCAGGACCGCCCTGGTGAGGGCGGCCGCGAAGACGAGCGCCACCAGCGCGATGACCGCGGCGATGACGACGTACGTCACGTTGGCTCCGGTAAGGGACAGGGCGCCGCCGTCGGCGGCCAAGGTCCCGGACATCTATGTCCTCCTGTACCGAACACTCGCGCCGGCTCGTGGAGACGCACGGGCCGACGCCTGGATGCGAACTCGCCAGCGCGCGCCATCCACCCGTTTCCGCTGGCTGCGGGCAGCGATCACTTGCTGACAACCCGGGTACTGTAGCCCTCCGGCGTGGTGAGGGTCACACCGAGGGGGCACCGTGTCTCGATGATCTTCGTAACTGTGTTATGCGAGGAAATCTGATATATAGGGCGGTCGACACGACGAGGCCGCGCTCCCCGACGGGGAACGCGGCCTGCGAGCGGACAGGGTCAGGCGCGGCCGGCCGGCCAGGCCATCCGGACCTCGGTGCCGACACCGTCGTCGACCGGGCGGACCTGGAGGTCCTCCACGAAACCGGCGAGCAGGGCGAAGCCCACCCCGGTGGTGAGCGCGTCCTCGCTGAGCGACTCCTTCGCCAGCTCGTCCGGGCCGAGCGCGGCCAGCCCGAGGCCCGCCTCGATCGGGGCCCGGTCCACCACCCGCACCGAGTAGCCGCCGCCGTCGGACATCTCCACGTAGACCGGCTCGGCCAGCCCGTACTGCCGGTGCAGCGCCACCGCCCGGGTGCACGCCTCACCGATGGCCAGGCGCACCTCGTCGAGCAGGTCCTCGCGCACGCCGGCCCGCCGGGCCACCGCGACGCCGACCAGACGGGCGGTGCGCACGTGCACCGGGGCCGGGGAGAAGGACAGCTTGACGGTGGCCATCACGCGCCGCTGGTGTCGGCGGCGATGGCCGCGTCGACCGTCGGGTGCAACGGGAAGACCTGGTCCAGTGCGGTGATCCGGAAAATCTTGAGCAGCGGCTCCTTGTCGCAGACCAGGGCGAACGAGCCGCCGGCCGCGCGCAGCCGCTTCAACGCGCCGACCAGCACGCCGAGCCCGGTCGAGTCGAGGAAGTCGACCCGACCCAGGTCCACCACGACGCGGCGGGCCCCGCCGTCGATCAGCTCCAGGAGTCGTTCCCGCAGGCGGGGGGCGGTGTAGACATCCACCTCACCGCCGACCTCGAGCACCGTGTGCTCCCCCACGGTGCGGGTCGCCAGCGACAGCTCCATCGGCCCCTCCTCGGTAAACTCTCCTGGGCATCTAACCATCCCCGCCGTGCGACCCCCTCGGGTCACCGGTCAAGGCCCTCCCCATACCCCCACCCTGCGGTTCCCAATTCCGAACACCAGTGCGAGAGTGCAGGACGTGACCGACGACAGGCCCGGCCCCCGGCGCGCGCCGGCCGAGCTGCTTCACCGGTTGCGGCTGCGGCACGCCGCCGACCCGGTCACCCACGTCGAGCGGGTCCCGGCCCGCGCGGGCGAGCCGGTCCCGTGGCCCGGCTGGGCACCCGAGGACCTGCGGGCGGCGTTCGCGCGCCGCGGCGTCGCCGCCCCGTGGCGGCACCAGGCCGAGGCCGCCGAGCTGGCGTACGCGGGCCAGCACGTCGTGGTCGCCACCGGCACGGCGTCCGGCAAGTCCCTGGCCTACCAGCTGCCGGCGCTCGGCACGCTGCTCGCCGACCCGCGCGCCACCGTGCTCTACCTGGCCCCCACCAAGGCGCTCGCCGCCGACCAGCTGCGCGCCGTCGCCGGCCTGGAGCTGGACGGGGTACGCCCCGCCACCTACGACGGGGACACGCCACGCGCCGAACGGGAGTGGATCCGCCGGCACGCCCGCTTCGTGCTGACCAACCCGGACATGCTGCACCACGGCATCCTGCCCGGGCACGCGCACTGGTCCGGCTTCCTGCGCCGGCTCGCGTACGTGGTGGTCGACGAGTGCCACACCTACCGGGGCGTCTTCGGCTCACACGTCGCGCACGTGCTGCGACGGTTGCGCCGGCAGTGCGCCCGCTTCGGGCGTACCCCCGTCTTCTTGCTGGCCTCGGCCACGTCGGGTGACCCGGCGACGGCGGCCGGGCGGCTCACCGGCCTGCCCGTCACCGCCGTCACCGAGGACACCTCGCCGCGCGGCGGGGTGACGTTCGCGCTCTGGGAGCCGCCGCTGCTGCCGCCCACCGACGCGTCCGTCGACGCCGACCTCGTCCAGGTCCGGCGCTCCGCGTTGCGGGAGACCGCCGACCTGCTCGCCGACAGCGTGGTCGAGGGGGTACGCACGCTCGCGTTCGTCCGGTCCCGCCGGGGCGCCGAGGTGGTCGCCGCGAACGCGCGCCGGGCGCTCGACGAGGCGGTGCCCGGGCTGGGTGGCAGGGTGGCCGCCTACCGGGCCGGCTACCTGCGCGAGGAACGCCGGGAGCTGGAACGGGCGCTGCTGCACGGCGACCTGCTCGGCCTCGCCTCCACCAACGCGCTCGAACTCGGCGTCGACCTGGTCGGGCTGGACGCGGTGCTGATCTGCGGCTGGCCGGGCACCCGGGCGTCGCTCTGGCAGCAGGCCGGCCGGGCCGGGCGCTCCGGGGACGAGGCCCTGGCGGTGCTGGTGGCCCGGGACGACCCGCTCGACACCTACCTGGTGCACCACCCGGAGGCGTTGTTCGGGCGGCCGGTCGAGGCGACGGTGCTCGACCCGGCCAACCCGTACGTGCTCGCGCCGCAGCTCGCCTGCGCCGCGCACGAGGCCCCGCTCACCCCGGCCGACCTGGACCTGTTCGGCGAGGGCGCGAAGGAGGCGGTGGACTCGCTGGTCGAGGCGGGGGCGCTGCGGCAGCGGCCCACCGGCTGGTACTGGCGGCATCGGGAACGCCCCGAGGTCGACCTGCGCGGCGAGGGCGGCGCCCCGGTCTGCGTGGTGGAGGAGTCCACCGGCCGGCTGCTCGGCACCGTCGACGGCGGGTCCGCGCACTTCCTGCTCCACACCGGCGCCGTCTACCTGCACCAGGGCGTCTCCTACGTGGTCGACTCCCTCGACCTGGCCGACGGGTGCGCGCTCGTGCACGCCGAGGAGCCCGACTGGTCCACCCACGCCCGCGACGTCACCTCGCTGTCAGTGGTCTCGGTCCGCTCGTACGTCGACGCCGGCCCGGTCGGGCTGTTCCTCGGCGAGGTGGACGTGACCAGCCAGGTGGTGTCGTACCAGCGGCGGCGCATCGCCACCGGTGAGGTCATCGACACCCGCCCGCTGGACCTGCCCGCGCGGGAGCTGCGCACCGTCGCGGTCTGGTTCACACTCTCCCCCGGGTCGCTGGCCGCCGCCGGTGTGGAGGCGGCGGACGTACCGGGCGCGCTGCACGCCGCCGAGCACGCCGCGATCGGCCTGCTGCCGCTGATGGCGACCTGCGACCGGTGGGACATCGGCGGCCTCTCCACAGCGCTGCACCCGGACACCGAGGCGCCGACCGTCTTCGTCTACGACGGCCACCCGGGTGGGGCAGGTTTCGCCGAGCGGGCCTACGGGACGGCCGCCGCCTGGCTGCGCGCCACCCGGGACGCGATCGTCGAGTGCGGGTGCGAGACCGGCTGCCCGTCCTGCGTCCAGTCCCCGAAGTGCGGCAACGGCAACAACCCGCTGGCCAAGCCGGAGGCGGTCAAGGTCCTCGACGTGGTGCTCGCCAACCTCGCCACGGCCGGCGCGGGCCGGCCCGGGGGCGACGGTCCGGGCGAGGCCCGGCCGGGGGGTGACGGTCCGGGCGAGGCCCGGCCGGGGGGTGACGGTCCGGGCGAGGCCCGGCCGGGGGGTGACGGTCCGGGCGAGGCCCGGCCGGGGGGTGACGGTCCGGGCGCGGGCCGGAGCGGAACGCTGCCGCGGCAGGGCGAACGGACGGTTCTCCCCTCACCCACCGGGTCCGGCGCTTCGGACTGACCGGCCTCACCGGCCGCCACCTCGGGGAAGTGGCGACATCGACTGGCCGCCGACCCCGCCACATCGCCGAGCCGGTGTGGATCATGCGAGTGCCGTACCGAAGTCTGGTGGGTGGGACGCGTGCATGAGCGTGGCAGCCTCGGGGCATTGATGCATGGGAGCGCTTCCATGCATCATTTCGGTAGCGCCGAGGAAACCAGACCCGTCCCGCCGGAGGTGCCGCCGTGGCCGACACGATCGCCGAGACCGTCGAGCTGCTCTACACCATCGACCAGGAGAACCTCACCCCGGACCAGCAGATCGCGCTGGGCACGGCGCTGGCGAACCTGGCCCAGGCCGAGCGGCTGGAACAGATCAACGAACGCCTGCGCGGCATCCACCAGGTGCTGAACAGCTGGGCCATGAAGGCCACGGTCGACGGCGGACGCTGACCGCGCATTGTGGTCACCCACCCCATCACCTGCCGGTTCGCCACGGTGGTGGGGTCCACACCGCTCGACCGCGTGGCCGGACCGGTCGCGGGGGAGGGCGAACGGCCCACCCCGCCGAGCCGGACCGGCCCGGGCGCGACAGGCGCCAGCCCGGCGCGGACGGGCATCGACCCGGCGCGGGCGGGCGCGTCGACGTGCGGGCGGGCGGTGGTCGCGACGCTGTGCGAGACTCCGGCGACCCCTCGAAGGAGATCAGATGTCGCTCGACAACCTGCAGGCCCAGCACCGGTTCATCGTCCGTCAGCGGATCCGGATGATGGTCAACCAGTACGAGGTGCACGCCGTGGCACCGGACGGCTCCGAGGGCGGGCTGCTCGCGTTCGCGCAGCAGAAGCGGCTCGCCTTCAAGGAGCAGGTGACCATCTACACCGACGACACCAAGCAGTACCCCCTCCTCGGCTTCAAGGCCCGCCAGCGGCTCGACCTCGGCGCCACCTACGACGTGACCGATCACGCCGGCACCCCCATCGGCCTGTTCCGCAAGGACTTCGCCCAGTCGCTGCTGCGCTCCACCTGGCACGTCGAGCAGCCCGGACTGCCGGCGGCGACCGGGCAGGAGCGCAGCCTGCCGGTCGCGCTGCTGCGCCGCTTCGTCGACTCGCTCTCCTGGCTGCCCTACCACTTCGACTTCCTGGCCGGCGGTCAGCCGGTGTTCTCGGTCGACAAGAAGTGGGGCCTGCGCGACCGGTACGTCGTCGACATCCAGCACCCGCAGATCGACCGTCGGCTGGTCATCGCCATGGCGGTCGGCCTGGACGCCCTCCAGTCCCGCTGATCCTCCGCCCCGGTCGGCGGCGCGGCACCACCACACGCGCCGCCGGCCGGGCCGGTTCTCACCCGTCGACGGCCCGGACCGGGCCGGCCCGCGACGTGGCCGCGGCGACGCGGGCCATCCCGGGCAGGGGGGCCACCCGCACCTGAGCCGTGACGATCAGGTCGAGCCCGTCGACCCGGCACGCGGCCAGTCGGCCGCCGTTGGCCGAGACCAGCACGGCAGCCCGCGCACAGGCGGCGTCGACGCCGTCGAGCACCCGGACGGCCCCCGCGAGCGCGCCGAAGTCGGCCGCGACGCGAGCCTGGTGACGCGCGCACCGGGCGGCGCCGAGCCCGGCCCCGAACAGCCCGACGAGGACGAACACCAGACCGATCGCGAGCAGGCACACCGTCGCGCCGCCCCGCTCGGCCGACGCGTGTCGGGTCGGAGACGACGACCTTCCCGGTCTCACGACACGGGCCCGGGCGTGCCGGGTTCCACGGCGGCCACCGCGACACCCGACACGGTCAGCCCGGGCAGTCGCGCGCCGAACGTCCGGACCGGCGCCCGGACGGACGCGGTCACCTGGTCGCCGGCAACGCTCACCGTCACCGCCGCGCCGGCGGGGGCGTGACGGGCGCCGACGGTCGACCCCGATCCGCCGCGCGCGGCGGCGAGCGCCGCCTCCCGGGCCGCGTCGAGGCACGCCGCCCGGGTGGTGACCGCGTCGACCGCGGTCAGCCCGGCGACGAGAAGGACCATCAACGCCGGCAGGCCGGCCGCCAGCTCGGCGGTGAACGATCCGCGCTCCCGCGAGCGCCGCCGACCGGCCGGGCCGGGACCCGGCACCGCGACGACCAGCGGAGGCGTCGGAGCACCCGTACGCCGACCGGGCCGCCGGCCGGCCCACCGGCGTCCGGTCACTTCAGGGCCCGGTCGATGACCGCGGTCAACGCGGACTGCACGTTTCCGGAGGTGAGCACCTTCAACAGGATCCCGGCGAAGGCGACCGCGGCGAGCGTGCCCACGGCGTACTCCGCGGTGTTCATGCCGGCGTCACCCCGCAGGCGGGCGAGGAGTCTGCGCATCTCGTACGTCCTTTCTCGATGGTTTAGAGCACGTCGCCGAGGACGGCGACGATCACCGGCACCAGACCGGCGAGAATGAAGGCGGGCAGGAAACACAGCCCCAGGGGCAGCACGATGAGCACACCCGCGCGCCGGGCCGCCGTCTCGGCGGCGACGGACCGCTCGGCCCGCAGGTCATCGGCGAGTCGGGTGAGCGCGCCGGCCAGCGCGGCGCCGCTGTTCGAGGAGCGGACCGCCGCCCGGACCAGGCTTTCCGCCCCGACGACGGTGCGCAGGTGCGCCCACGCCTCGGCGGCCGTACCGCCCAGGCCCATCGTGCGGCCCACCCGGCCCAGCCGGTCCGCGAGTGGCCCGCCGAGCGCCTCCGCCACCGCGAGCGCCGAGCGGTCGACCGGAGCGCCGGCGCGGAGCGCGGCGGCCAGCAGGTCGGCGGCGAGCGGCAGGTCGGCGATCTCGCGCAGGCGCCGCTCCCGCGCGGCACGGGGCTCGATCCGGCGCAGCAGACGGTCGGCGGCGACACCGGCCAGGAGCCCGGCGACCAGGCCCGCCCAGCCGCCGACGACGACGGACACGGCCGCCCCGCCCAGGATCGCGGCACGCCGGACCCGGTCCGGCCACCACGGCGGACGGGCCGCCACCTGAGCGGGTGCGAGCCGGCGCAGCCGCCGGACCGGCCGGACGACCGGCCCGGCCACGCCGAGGAGTGACGCGGCGCCGACGAGGCAGACCACGGCGACCGCCTGCCGGGGCATCACGCCGCCCGCCCGGGCCCCGCGCCGAGCCGCTCCGCCCAGAGGAGCCCGCCGACCTGGAGAACGACGGCTGCCACGGCGCTGCCGCCGCCCACCGGGGTGTGCAGGAGCACCGCCACCGGGTCGACGCCGATGGCGTAGCCGAGACCGATCCCGCCGAGCGGCAGCGCGGCGAGCAGCCACGCCGTCGCCCGGGCGCCGGCCGCCTGGGCCGCCGCCGAAGCCAGACCCCGGTCAGCCGCGCGGGCATCGGCCTCGACGCGTTCGAGCAACTCGGCCAGGGGCGCACCGGTCCGGTCGGCCAGCCGCACCGCGGCCCGGGCGAGTCGGGCCGTACGCCCCTCACCGTCGTCGAGCACCCCGCCGACGGGCAGGCCGGCCCGCAGGTCGGCGGCGACCGCGCCGAGCCGGTCGAGGTCGCGGCGGTGCGCGAGGTCGGCCGCCCGGCGGGTACGCCGTCGCAACACCGCCCGGGCCGCGAGCGTGCCGTAGGCGGCCAGCACCAGAGCGGCCACCGGGCCGCCGAGCAGCATCCCGGTCCCGCCGCCGAGCAGCGCCGCCAGCGGCAACGCGTGCCGGGCGGGGAGCGCCGGACCGAACGGCCACCGGACGGGTGTCGGACCGGGGCCGGATCCCGATCCGTGCGGGTCCGGACCGGGGCCGGATCCCGACCCGTGCGGGTCCGGACCGGGGCCGGATCCCGACCCGTGCGGGTCCGGGCCGGGGTCGGATCCCGAAGCGTGCGGGTCGGTGGCCGGGCGGCGGCCTTGCGCGTCAGCAGCCCGGTCGACCACCGGTGGGGTGCGGCCGCCGGCCGGCGAAGGTCCGAGGCCGGGCGGCAGGCCGAGGATCGCGCGTCGCCGGATCCGGCCGGTGCGAGCCGGCCACGCGACGGTCGCCGCGGCGCCGGCCAGGAGCACGACCACCAGCCAGAGCCCGCCGGTCACGACGGGCCCGCCGAGCCGGGCCAGGCGACGCGGAGGATCGGCGGCACGGACACGCCCCGCTCACGCAACAGGTTGCCGAGGGCCCGCGCGGCCAGGCCGAGACCCCGTCCCCGGGTCCAGGCCGGCACGACTGTCACCACCCGGTCCGCCCCCTCGGGCAGGAGCAGGCCGATCGAGTCGAGCACCCGACCCTCGCCGGTCCGGCGTACCTGGAGGACGACCTGCAGGGCGGCCGCGACCTGGGCGTGCAGCGCCACCCGTGGCAGCCCGCCGAGCATCCCGAGCGCCTCCAGTCGGGCCGGCACGTCCGCCGGGGCGTTGGCGTGCAACGTGCCCGCCCCGCCGTCGTGGCCGGTGTTCAACGCGGCCAGCAGGTCGACCACCTCGGCGCCCCGACACTCGCCGACCACCAGCCGGTCCGGTCGCATCCGGAGCGCCTGCCGGACCAGGTCGCCCAGCCCGACCGCCCCGACGCCCTCCACGTTGGTGGTGCGCGCCTGGAGCCCGATCACGTGCGGATGCACCGGTCGGAGCTCGGCGGCGTCCTCCACCAGCACGATCCGTTCGGTGCCGGGCACCAGCCCGAGCAGCGTGTTGAGCAGCGTGGTCTTGCCCGAGCCGGTGCCACCGCTGACCAGATACGCGAGCCGGGCGGCGACCACGGCGTCGAGCAGCGGCGCGACCGGACGCGGCACGGTGCCCCGGGCGACCAGTTCGTCAAGGGTGAACGGCCGCTGGCGGAAGGTGCGCAGCGAGAGGTAGGGGCCGTCCGTCGCCACCGGCGGCAGCACCGCGTGCAGCCGGGTGCCGTCGGGCAGCCGCGCGTCGGCGAAGGGCGAGGCGTCGTCCAGCCGACGGCCGGCGGTCGAGGTCAGCCGCTGCGCCAGCCGGCGTACGTCGTCGACGGTGCCGAGCGGCACGGCCACCTGGTGCAGCCCCCGCCCCCGATCGACCCAGACCCGGACGCCGTTCACCAGCACGTCGGTGACCTCCGGGTCGGCCAGCAGCGGCGCCAGCGGGCCGGCGCCGACGAGGTCGTCGTGCACCCGGTCGGCGATCCGCAGCAGGCTGGTGTCGCCGAGCACACCGGCGGACGGCTCGGCGCGTACGGCGGAGACGACCGCGGCGGCGGTGACCGGAGCGTCCTCGGCGACGAACCGGTGCCGGACACGGACCGCCAGCTCCGCCGGGCGGGCGGGGCCGGTCACGCCGCACCCGCCTCGGACCGGCCGGTCAGCTCGTCGACGAGCCGCTGGCACAGCGCGGCGAGCGGGCCCTTGCCGGTGGCGCCCGGGGCCTCGCCCCGTTCCAGCCCTCGGCAGAGACCGGGCTCGGGCCGCAGCGTGCCGGCCAGGGGCAGACCGAGTGCGCGGGACACCTCGGCCGCGCGTAGCCGGCCCGGCGCCGGACCGCGCACGATCACCGCCAGGTCGGCGCAGTGCGGGGCCGCGGCGGCGGCCACCCGGGCCGCGGCGGCGGTGGCCCGCAGCTCCGCCGGGACCACGAGGAACGCGCGATCCGCGGCCTGGAGGGCGATCACGGCCGCGTCGTCCAGGTGCCGGGGCAGGTCGAGCACCACCACGTCGCGCCCGCGCCGGCCGGCGTCGACCGTGGCGGCCATCGCCTCGGCCGGCAGGTGCCGCAGGTCGCCCCGATCCCACGAGAGCACCACCAGATCTCCCCGGCTCGGTAGGGCGCGGACCAGTGACGGTGGGTCGACCCGACCGTCGGCGCCGGCCAGCTCGGGCCAACGCAGCCCGTCGAGCTGCTCCCACCCGAGCACCAGGTCGAGCCCACCGCCCAACGGGTCGGCGTCGACCAGGAGGGTGCGCAGCCGAGCCCGGGCGGCGCTGACGGCCAGCCCGCCGGCGAGCACGCTCGCCCCGGCCCCGCCACGCCCGCCCAGCACCGCCACCACCCGTCCTGGAGCCGCTCCGGCCGGCCCGACCGCGCACTCGGCGAGCCGGTCGACCAGCCACGGTTCCGCCGCGGGCAGGGTCGCCACGTGTTCGGCGCCGAGCAGCTCGGCCAGCTCCGTACCCGGGTCGAGCTGCCCCGCGCGACCGACCAGGACCGTGCGGGGGCGGCGCGGGAGGCGCGCCCGCAGGCAGGCCACCGCCTGGTCGGCGCCGACCAGCACCAGCGGGGCCGGCGCCCAGCGCGCCCGCGCGGCGGCCGGGTCGGCCGCCAGCTCGACCTCGGTGCCGCCGGCGGCCGCGAGCCGCAGCAGTTCGTCGAGCAGGTCACCGTCGGCCGTCACGAGCAGGGGCAGGCGACGGTACGGCGGGAGCGGGGTGCGGGGCGGCATGGCGGCCTCCATCGGTCGGACTCGGACGTGCCGTGCAGGAGCCTGCCCACCAGGACGGGTCGGCGCCTCCCGCCGGCGCTCCCCTGTGGATGACGGAAGTGGTTGTGGACAGACCGCGCCGAACGAGTGGATCTGCTAAGGACGGGCGCGCGACCCGACAGCGGCGATCGTCCGAAAGCGCTGGCCGGGCGGTCGGTCCACCCGGGCCCACCGGACAGGGCGGGTGGCACCGCCAGCCATTGACGTCCGCCCTCGCCCGTCGCGCATAATCGGATCCCCCTGCCGCGACACGGACGGCACCGGCTCGTGGAATCGAGGCCATGACCGATCCACCGCACGGCACCGGAACCCCGCCCGCCCGGCGTCACGCCCGGGCAGCGCGGCCGGCCGACAGGGATGCCTGGCTGCGGGACCTGTCACCGGCCACGCGCGCCTCCGTGGCGGTCGGCATCGTGGTCGTGGTGCTGGCCGGGGCGCTCACCTACTTCGCCATGCCCCGCCGCCCCGACCTGCCCCCGCCGATCGGCGGCGAGGCGATCCTGGCGTCCCCGGAGCACCCCACGTCGGCGGCCGAGCTGCCGACCGACTCGTACTCGCCGGCGCCGGTGTCGCTCTCCACCCGCGCCGCGCTGCCGACCCGGCCGCCGGCACCGCCCCGCCGCACCACCCCGACCGGCCGCCCACCGGCGCCGAGGCCGTCGGTCACCAGCGCCCGGCCGCCCGCGCCCCGGCCCGGTGAACTCACCCCGCTCCCGGCGTCCCGCGAGTCCACGCTCCGCTCCAGCGGCGGCGGGCCGGAGACGTTCGTCGACTTCGTCAACGCCCGGACGGCGCCCGTCGTCGTGTACTGGCTCGACTACGACGGCCAACGCCGCCGGTACGCGGTGCTCCAGGCGGGGCAGACCCACCGGCAGCAGACGTACGTGGGGCATCCCTGGGTGGTGACCGACGAGCGCGGGCGGGCCCTGGTCTGCTTCGAACCCGCGCGGGAGACGCTGCGCGCCGTGGTCCGCTGACGACCGCCCGGGTCATCCGGTCGCGCTCAACCACCGTTGCCACCTGACGCGGCGGATCACCACGGGCCGCGGTGACCGAGGCCCAGGACCAGGGCAGCCACCGAGACGGCGAGGAACACGGCCGGTCCGACGAGTTGGCGGGAGCCCACCCGCAGGTGGGCGACGAACGCGCCGACGAAGTAGAGCACCAGACCGCCGGCGGCGAGCGTGCCCAGCAGCGGCACGGCGAACCCGGCCAGCAACCCCGACGAACCCGCCGCGAGCAGCGTGCCCAGCACCGGCGCCCACGAGTGGGGCAGGCGCTTCATGTCCAGCTGGGTCTTCGGGTACGGGTGGCCGGCCAGATAGGTCACGGCCGCGGAGCCGGTGAGGACGGCGGCGACGACGGTGACCGTGACATACGCGGCGAACATGGATGCCTCTCCCTGGTGTCGGCGGAACCGTGCACCCAGAGGTCGAGACAGCGCGCCACGATGTGACTGATCGGACCGGCGATCACAGCCGTCCGCCACCGCGGCCCGGCTTCGGAGTAACGGTGGCGGGAGGCGACAAGCGGTGCAGCCCGGAAAGGGACGACCCCCGTCGGGGGGAAAGTGACCTGACGTAGCAGCGAGTGTGATCGAGTGTCGTACCACGTGGTCAGAGGCATCGGTCGTGCCGTCGAGCATGATCGAGCGTCGCCACGTGGTGCGGCGTTCGCTGACGATCCGCTGCCTTCGGGCTGAAGCGCTGCGGGTGCCCGAGGACGGCCGGAGGCCGCCCGCAGGGCACCCGCAGGCGCGGATGCCAGGCCGCCGAACCTCGTGATCCGTAGCTCCGGGCGATGCGGTGGCCTGCGGTTGTCCTCGACGTCGGCCAGCTCCTGGTCGCCGCATGGCACCTCTTGCGGGTCGGTCGGTTGCTGTACATCGCTGCTGTACTGCTGGGTTCCACTACCCAGCAAGACAGGGCCGGTCGGAGCCCGCCGAACACTTCGTCCCGAACGCGGGTACGCGGAATCAGCGGGTGTCATCCTGTGTCGTCTCGTGCCGCTGGCCATAGCTGCGCTGCCTGCTCGTGCGGTCCGCTGACGCCCGGTGACGGGGTTCTCGCTGCCTTCTGGCTGCTTGTACTAGTTGATCAAGCGCCTTCGACCGCGGGGTTGCTTCTGCGCCAATCCCGCCACCCTCGGAGGTTGTCAGGCGATGTTGCATGCCGCCTCTACGATGTCCCCGTGTCGAGGTCGAGGAGAGATCGCAGGGCGGCTGCCCAGTCGAGGCGCGCTGTCCTGACCATCGTGGGGGCCACCTCGGCCGTCGAGGTTCTTAAGATAGGTGCTGGCTTCTCCGGCCGTCCCACCCCCACGCAACTCACCCTGACCGCTCTCGTGGCAGTGCTCTCCGCAGCTCTCGTTGTGCTTGCGACCGGTGAGCCCTTCAAAAAAACAATCAGCCAACCAAATCTACATTTGAAAAAATCACTTCTGTAAACTCGTGTTTACAGGTGAGGATCGGCTGCAATCCGGCTAGATGGTCGAAGAGCGAGGAATCGAGTTGGCAGCTCGACGGCTTAGCTACAGGATGGCCGTAGCGCAACCTTCTTATTCGCAGCTCCGGGTGATGCCAGCTCCTTCCGCCATCCTCGACGTCGGACAGTTCCTAGTCGCCACCTGGTGGCTCCTGCGGCTTGATCGTTGCTCTACATCGCTGCCTGGTTATGAGGCCCATCGCTTCGGGTCATCTCGAACGATCCTGAGCGGAGGCGTCACTCCTCGCGCCACAGCGGCATCGTTCATTCTTTCCAGAACCCGGATACCTTCGAGGGCATTTCCGCCAATAATCATCGCCAACGCATCTCTATATTCGGCAGTCAGAACATTATGGTTCGGATCACCAACTATTTCAACAGTGAATCCGGCGTCACGAAATGCCCCCAAAGCCTTCTTCTCTTCAGTCGTCAGTCCACGAGCTAGGGCCAGAACCAGCCTCTCGGCGAGCATCTCAACATCTCTGGCAGTCGTATGTTGATCCGTTTCTGAATCGGACGGACGCCAGTCGCCGCCATTGGGGTCTTCGCCATATAGAGACGGCTGCCTCGGTGTAGGCCCTGCCGACTCAGGGTGGAGCCCATGCGATGTCACGCGATCGACCCGCTGCCCATCGGCAGGCGATGCGGACCGGTGAGCTTGCCTGCTGCTGCTTAGTCGTGGCGCCATGGCAAGCACAATCGAAGCCAATGACGCGAGCAGTGATATCCCAGAAAAGACCGTACCTGCTGCAACATCGCCGTACACAAGGACTGCCATTGCCAGCAGGGCTGACGCTGCTACCAGCATTAAGGCGCGAACAAGGTATGCATCTTCACGATTACTATACAATGACCGGTCAGCGCTACCTGATTTCCTTGGCGCTATCAGCTGAGGAGAGATTATTTCCGCGTCAGCCAATGACCGCGGCTCGGTGCTTCTTGCCAAAGCGCGGAGGAGGGCTATCGGAACCGCGTTACTTGCAGTAATGCCTGTCGAGAAGGCCGGAGTGTCTCTAGCGAGCGCAGCAACGAGGTAGCGGGCGAAGGACGTCATGCCTGCCCACCTCCAGGCCCACCCGTGCTCTGGCTTGTCGCTGCGGTCCCGGTCGCGGGCTGCCTTGGCTGCTGGGGCACGAACGTCTGCGAGGCAGCATCCGGAGAGGCCAGTGCTGGAATCTGACGCGCTAACTGTTCGACGATTAGGGGAGCAGCCACTCCAGCCGCGAAGGCGCCGAAGGTACCGTTAACCACGCCTGACTCGACGGCTATGGCCGCTACGCCGCCGCTTACCCCTAAGCGGATGACGACCGAGGCGATGAATGGACCGAAGGGCGGTTCGCCGCGCCGACGCCACGGCCAGCCCTTGCAGCGTCGCACCGCCGCCACGAACTGAAGCCCTTCCACTGCAAACCCACCGAAGCATCCGACAGCAGCGGCAAGGACCCAGGTCATACGCGAGAGCCTACAGTCCCTGGTGGACAGACGGGCCGGCTAACACTGCGGCGGCGGCCCACTCCACTCAACGGGCGCGGGCGCGGGCGCGGGCACGGGCACGGGCACGGGACGCATCAGCAGCCCGCGTCGCGCTCGTGCCCTACAGTGCCTCCCATGGCCGTCCGAACCTACGGTGAAATACCCGGTTTCCCTGTTGGCGCCCGTTTTGTTAACCGAGTATCCCTGGCGAAGTCCAAGGTTCACAGACCGCGCCAGGGAGGGATCTGCGGCGGGACTGACGGGGCAGAGTCCATCGTGGTCTCCGGCGGCTACATCGATGATGAGGACTACGGGGACGAGCTCGTCTACACCGGCCAGGGAGGAAACGACCCGGCGACCAAGCGGCAAATCGCCGACCAGGAACTCACTCGCGGGAATGCTGGGCTGGCCCGCAGCCAGCTAGATGGTCGACCTGTACGGGTGATCCGGGGTGCCGGTGGCGATCCAAAGTACTCCCCCGCCAAAGGGCTTCGGTATGACGGACTATTTCGGGTCGTTGACCACTGGCATGAAATAGGCAAGGACGGCTACCGGATCTGGCGTTTTCGCCTCGTCACCCTCAATAGCGCGGACCTGCCGCCCGCTCCGACAGATGAGGACGGGCGCGCCGAACGGGTGACGACGGTTGTTCAGCGCCTAATCCGTAGCTCAAAGAAGGCTATCCAGGTCAAAGTCTGGCATGATTTCACTTGCCAGGTATGTAGCCTTCGGATCATCACACCCGCGGGTCCCTATGCAGAGGCTGCCCACATCCGGGCTCTTGGAAAACCGCACGATGGACCCGACGTAGAAGCCAATGTTCTTTGTCTTTGCCCCAACGACCACGTCCGTTTCGACGCGGGGGCTATCTACGTCGACCCGGCCTGGGTGGTTCGCGATAGCAGCACGAACGCGGAGATTGGCCCTCTGAGGAGATCCCCAGCTCACCACATCGACCCTGCTCAGCTCGCGTACCATCGGGAGCATCACGTGCCATAGCCGTCCCCTCTTGCTGCCGCGAGTCCGTTGTTCGGCCTCGGTAGCAGCTGATCTGCAGCTACACCCCCTTGAGCTACCTCCGCCGGCCGCTTCAGCTCGGTCCTCGCGTTTACCCGAGTTGACCATCGGCGGTGGTAAAGCAGCTACGAGGTGGCCCATTCCCAGACGGGACAGTCCTCCGGCGCTCCGCCGTACATGCCTCGTTGCCTTCCGAGACGGCTCCCCGGTCGGGCGACACCTGCTACCCGTGCGGACGAGTAAGCCCTGCACCGCCCGGCAGCGGTCGCGACAGGCCGCAGCCGACATCGATTGAGGAGTGTGCCAGATGGGGTGATCGTGCCATGATGGCCGCAAGTCCCTGAAACGCCCCTGCGACACTTGTGGATCTTCTGCCCCTCGTGGTACGTCCCGCCCTCACGATGGAGCAACTGTGATCTTGAATGGCTGAGCCGACGATCTTGAACTTCGACAACCCGCCGATCGCTGAGGTGGTAGCCGCCGTCAGCTATGACGCCCTGCCATCGAGTGCCCTTGCGCACTTCGGGATCTTCTGGAAGGAGCACCTGGCGGCGACGTTCCCGCGGATCGAAGAGAAGCCTCCACTGGTGCCGCCCCTTGAGCGCTTCGGCGCCGAGGTGTTTGCGCCCCAGCTAACTCTGGTGACCGAACCAGATTATCCTTCTCCGCGCCTGTGGGCTCTCAATGAGAGCGGCGATGAGCTCCTGCAATTGCAGCGGAACTGGTTCGCTTGCAACTGGCGCAAAGTGCGGTCGGACTCGTCCTATACCCACTGGCCCTCCCGCCGTGCCGCCTTTGCTCGCTGGTATTCGGCGCTGGAGGAGTACGTTCGGCTTAGTGGGCTCGGCTCTATCACTCCTCTTCAGTGCGAGCTTACATACGTGAACCACATCCTCAGTGGCAACACTTGGAAGCGGCACGGAGAAGTCTCGAAGATCTTCCGATCTATTGGTGAGTCTGAGATCCCAGTAAGCCTCGAACGCGAGAGCACTCGATTCGGGCAGGACTTCTTGATGCTGGGGGACGACAGTCGACCCATCGGCCGACTTCATGCGAGTGCACAGCCAGCATTCCGCACCGAAGGTCGGGAGCCGATATATGTCCTTGAACTGACTGCTCGTGGAGTTCCGGCCAACCCCGACATCGATGGGATTCTTAGCTTCCTTGATCAAGGTCGAGAGGCGATAAACGCCGCTTTCTCGGCACTTACCGCGGATGAGATGCAGCTTGAGTGGGGGAGAAAATGACTGTCCTGTTTGACGAACGAGTCACCTACCCCGCGCACCTCACGCACTCGAGCCGCATCCCTTACCACTCCGGAGGGACGCTTGCTGCAGGCGCAATGCTGTCCGCCCGGGCGATCCGCGTGAGGTCAAGCTTCGGGAGTCTCGAAGCGTCAAGCGAAGGCGATTCCTGGTTCGGCGAAGCGGTCGGGGACTTGATCGGGTGGGTAAATAAGGACGAGGGATGGGACAGCTATGGAGCCCGTCGGATCTCCCCGCAGGTCGCCCGCCGTGTCGCGAAGCTGCTTCACCAGCTTGCCTCATCGCAGGTCCCCCGGCCCTTCATAACGGGAACGTCCACCGGCGGCCTGAACCTCCAATGGGAAAGCGATCGATACGACCTTCAGTTCACGTTCGAGGAGCGCGATTCGTCCGCTTTATACTGGAATAAGGAAGAAGGCGAAGAGTGGGAAGGCCCTTTGGAGCGCGCGGCTTCAGCCCTGCAGGCAATTACCCGCGATAAGGATTTTAGCGAGTAGCGGTCGGGGGCCAAGTTGACGGAAGAAGTCGAATTCCAGGACGACGATACTATTAGCGACGACAGCCTGTTGTATCGTCGAATATTCCCCGGCTTTATTAACTGGAGTAAGACCGAATCAGACGGGCGGCCCAAGATTCCTAGCCAGGGATTCCAGGACTACCCTGAGGAAAGAGCTCGACAGGAGTTCGGCCTACCCGGCGCCTGCATGTCGGTGGATCTGGGGTACATCCTGGATGAGCAAGGGTTTGCGCCGGAACGCCTTCTCGAAGGGTATGGCGATTACGGGCTGGTGGTCCTCAACGTGGGGCAGTTGCGCCATTTGAAAGGGCCAAACGGTCAGGACTGGACGCAGGGCATTATGCGTGACCCTCGACCCGATGCCCCTTGGCACGCTGTCGCTTTCGCTTGTTCGGGCAAGAAAACCTCCGCGATGAAGAATGCGATCAGTGGAGTGGCCAGGTGGGTCTTCGTACCCGCGAATAGAGGTGGGCAGTTCTAGCCCCAAGACGCACTGTCTCAGCTGCCGGGCGACAAGTGGGATCCCTTGCCGCATCAAGGGTACGAAGACGCTCTCCTCCCCCTTCTGCCATCCCGTCTGCCGCCGACCCACACCTCGGTGGAGCGGGCCAGGGCCAGGGCGACAAGGTGGAGCGCCCTACCGGACGAACGACCTTGCCGCCCTGGCCCTGGTCTGCTCGGCTTGCCTGGGTCGGTGGCTGGCGGGATGGCATCCCACCTCAACCACTCTCCGAAACCGAAACCGTTCGGCAACTCCATCTCGGAGTCGTCTGGCCCCCGCCGGAGGCACAGCTCTAACCCCGCCCCCTCCCTCACCCCACCACCCTCACACCACCTCCGCCCCCTTCCCCACCCTGGGCCTGAGCGACTGTGCGGAACCGTTCGGCAACTTCGCCTGCAGCGGTGGGTCTGCCGGATCTCGTGGCGCTTCGGGATCGCCGCCACCGGGTGGAAGCGTTTCGCCTGGCCCTGGTCGTCCTTCGGGACTCGTCACCGGGTCACCTCACTGACCCAGGTGAGACGCGCGGGGCGGGGCGTGGGGTTCGGGCCGGCTGATTTTTCCGCCCCGGCGCCCTTGCGCCGGGGCGGCGGCTCCGCAGGAGCCGTTTGCCGCGCCCCGGCCCGCGCCGCGCGGAGCGCCTTGATCCTAAAGAGATTGTTTCGGCAGTCAGTCGACCCACCCAGTCCACCCACCCAGTCCGCCCACCCGGTTGGGACCGTGTTGGTTGACCAGTTATGAGCTCCCAGTTAAGCGGTGTCGGACACTGCCTCGTCAGCGTGGGGCGACTTGGGTGGTGTCAGTTTGGGGTGCTGGTTGACGGCGCTGTTTCGTAGGTCGGTCAAGATCGATGCCGCCGCGTCTCGGCGTGCGGTGAACGCCTGCGGTTCGGTGGCTGCGAGTTCGTGGAAGTAGCGCACCCCTTCGGCAGCTGCATCGAGGATCTGTTCCGACGTCTCTCCGAGGATGCGAGCTACGTATCCGAGGTTCCACAGTGACGTGGCGAGGGCGGGCAGGTAGGCGTCCCGGTTGCCGTCGACCAACTCCCGGCGCAGGTCGACGGCCTCCTGGCTGGCCTCCAACGCCTCCGCCCGCCGCCCCACCTCCGCCAACCGAACAGCGTGGTTGTTCACCGACGCCGCGAGGTTGGGCAGGTAGGCGTCGCGGTTGCCGTCGACCAACTCCCGGCGCAGGTCGACGGCCTCCTGGCTGGCCTCCAACGCCTCCGCCCGCCGCCCCACCTCCGCCAACCGAACAGCGTGGTTGCTCACCGACGTGGCGAGATTGGGCAGGTAGGCGTCCCGGTTGCCGTCGACCAACTCCCGGTAGAGGTCGGCGGCCTCCTGGCCGGCCTCCAACGCCTCCGCCCGCCGCCCCACCTCCGCCAACCGATTAGCGTGGTTGTTCACCGACGTGGCGAGGTCGGGCAGGTAGGCGTCCCGGTTGCCGTCGACCAACTCCCGGTGGAGGTCGACGGCCTCCTGGCTGGCCTCCAACGCCTCCGCCCGCCGCCCCACCTCCGCCAACCGAACAGCGTGGTTGCTCACCGACGCCGCGAGGTCGGGCAGGTAGGCGTCCCGGTTGCCGTCGACCAACTCCCGGCGCAGGTCGACGCCCTCCTGGCTGACCTCCAACGCCTCCGCCCGCCGCCCCACCTCCGCCAACCCAACAGCGTGGTTGCTCACCGACATGGCGAGGTCGGGCAGGTAGGCGTCCCGGTTGCCGTCGACCAACTCCCGGTAGAGGTCGACGGCCTCCTGGCCGGCCTCCAACGCCTCCGCCCGCCGCCCCACCTCCGCCAACCGAACAGCGTGGTTGCTCACCGACGCCGCGAGGTCGGGCAGGTAGGCGTCCCGGTTGCCGTCGACCAACTCCCGGCGCAGGTCGACGCCCTCCTGGCTGACCTCCAACGCCTCCGCCCGCCGCCCCACCTCCGCCAACCGAAGAGCGTGCAAGGCCAGTAGGGACGCTCGGTTGTTTGACTCGGTCTCCCCTGCCGAGGCGGTCAGGGCATGGGTAGTCAATGCGACCGCGATCTGGCCGAACTCGATCGAGGGGTACGGCACCCGCCGCGCTGTCCGCTGGACCCAGCCGGAATCGAGTTCAGCCGTGACGAGCAGGGCCGCGGCCCGCGGAGCGAGCATTCCGGGGAACTGGAGGCCGACCTGGAGCACCGCCTCGGTCATCACCGGCAGATCCGCGGCCAGTGCCACATCGATCATCTCCGCGGCGTCGGGCTGGTGGCTGCGTGCGCGGCTCAGAACCGTCAACGCCTGTACCGCCTGACCGGGAGCCAGCCCTTGCAGGATTCTGCTGCGCTCGGCCGGGGTGCTTTCGGACAGGACCGCGACCGCGAGGTTCTCGGCGAGTAGGTCCGGCTGCAACGTCCCCAGCCCACCGCCCGTCCCCGCTGCCGGGTACAGACCGTACAGCCAGTCCACATACCCGTTGACCACCTCTGGTTGCGCCCCGCCTAGGCCCGGCACCCGGCGGACCAGTTCCATGGCCTGCTCACGGTTGTCCGCACCAAGCAGCGCCGCCACGGCGACCAGCCGCCGCAACACGGCGTCGGCACTTGGCTCACCCGCACCTGGTAGACCGTCGCGGCGGGCCCGGTGCCGCCAGTACCGGGCCTCATGGCCCAGCACCTCGGCCAGCACGTCGTACCGGTCATCACCACGCGGCCCACCCAACACCGCCAGCAACGCCAGCGCATGCAACCGCAACACCGGAACATCAGGACCCAACCCACCCAGCGGAACATCACCCGCAGGCCGGCGACGCAGCTGGGCGGCGAACGCCACCACCGCCTCGGCCACGATCTGCTGCGGGGTGTAGTCCTCAATACGAGCCGGCACCTCTAGGACGTTCGCCGGCAGGGTCAACGCGTCCACCAGATGCGCCTGTGGCGGGTAAGCCGCCGACAGCGACGACCACCACAACCCGGCCGACCGGGCCAGCAACAACACCCGCACACCACCGGCTCGCTGCGCGACACACAACAGGTGCGCCAACGCCTGCGGGTCACGGGTCTCGGCATAATCCACCGTCAGCAGCAACCGGCCCGGCCGGTCACCCGTCTCAAGCTGCCCAGCGACCGTCGCCTCCCCGCCGGGAGCCACAGGCCAACACTCCCAGCCCGTCAACCGGCCGGTGAAGTGTCGCCCCAATCGGGTCTTGCCCACCCCACCCGCACCCACCAACAGCCGCACCACGCTCGCGCCCGGATCCGCGCACCACCTGTCCAACGCCGCCAGCAGCCACCCACGACCGACGAACCCGACCACCGCCGCCTGCGGGCGCAACAGCCACACCACCGATTCCGGCAACTCCGCCACCAACGCCCCCGCGACCGCCCGATCCCGCCGCTCACGCCGTTGCCGCGCAACCCGAACCCACTCCAGAACCGATGGCGCGAACGCTCCCACCACCGCCGCCGCTACGCCCGCGACCACCGTCCAGACCGGCTTGTCATCCGTGACCAACGCCCACACCGCCGCCGCAGCGACCACCGCGGGAGTCAATACCGCCCACCAGCGGCGCCCGACCCACCCCAACCCAGCCCGAAGCACACCCGCACGATACTGAAGGTGATCAGACCAACACACAGTCGATCATCCAAGAATGGAACCCGCTCATCGGCAGATCCCTACGTCCCGACGATCACTGATGCGCCCCTAGGCTCATCGCGCTGTCACGCATCCCGTGACGAAGATATGTCGTGCATCAGTTGTCAGATCACATGCCGCCCACCCGGCTCTCGGTCAATGGCCCTCCGTTCATCACGGACAAAGGTCCGCCCGGACGTGCACCCCGCACCATGCCGGCAGCTCGACGGACCAGACCCGCCACCCGCCGCGGTCCTTTCGTAGCTCCCACCGCCACGAATACGCGGTACCGGCAAGGATCTGCGCGTCGTCCCACCAGACCGCGCGTACCTGCTCGGTCACCGACGCCCGGTCGGCGCCCTGGTGCTCGATCGCGCTCGGCCCCACGCTCTCCAGCTTCGAAGGCTCCCGGCCAGTACCGGTCATCTCGGCCCGATAGTCCCGCCACTGCTGCCGCAGCTCGTCATGACGCGCGCCAGCCAGCACCCGCGACAGCCCCAACTCCTCACCGGCGCTGAGCTTCAACAACCACACCCGGGCCGCGGCCTCCGGCGTCGCCTCGCCCCGCTCCGCTTCCAACTGCTTGCGCACGGCCCACGAGGCCGGCACCGCCATAAGGCCAGCGCAACTGATCACCATCAACGCCAACAGCACCCAGGGCCACCGCCGGGGACTTCCAACTTGTCGGACTCCACGCAACCGCCACCACTGCGGAACCTCCCCCAAGATCACCTACGCGACGATACGAGAACCTCTCGGAACGTGTCTCGTCGAGATGCTCAACGGACGTCGCACCCGTGGCTAACTCCCCGCGCTAGGTGCTGCGGCGAAAGCGTCGATGAAGTTCCGCGCATCGGGGGCAGAGCATGCGGCCCGTTGTGCGCGGTCTTGAGTAAGTCCGCGTGTCAGACAGCGCTGCCGTGCTCGGCGTACGCGGAGAAGCTACCGCCGCGGGCTGCGATTGCGGTGCGGATCCGACGGCCAAGCCGCGAGGGACCGTAGTGTTCTACCGACTCTGCGTCCACGTACTGCCATTGGGTGAGTTCACCGTCCGCGAAGCGGATCGCGCGCTCCTGCTCGGCTCCGAGTGACCCGCCGTCGAAGATGAAGAGCAGTTTGTCGCCCTCGTGCTCGGCCGGTGCCCAGTCCACGAGCAGCATCGGTCCGAGTGCGGGCGTGAGGCCGAGTTCTTCGCGGACCTCTCGGACGCAGGCTGCCCGCGGTGACTCGCCGGGCTCGACGTAGCCGCCTGGGATGTCCCAATGCTTCTTGTAGCTGGGGCGCACGAGCATCACCCTGCCTTCGTTGTCGAAGAACAGGGCGCCGGCGGCGACGCGTGGGGTCGCCACGGGTGGCATCTCGTTGGCCGTCACCAGGGCAGCCTAGATGCCTCGGTTCAGTCGAGCACCTTCAGCCGGCGAGCCAGGCCGACCAGTTCGGCTGGCGGCTTGCCGCGCTGTCGGCGGACCCAAGTCAAGGCGAGCTGCCTGCTAAGGAAGTGGTGCCGCACTTGCTCGGGCGCCATCTGCTCGGCTTCGAGTAGAACAGCTTGAGCGTCATCGACGCGGTTCCACGAGCTGTAGGCGCGGGCGACTTCGAGGGCGTGCCGTACCCGCCGTTCCATAGGGAGTCCGCGGGTGTCGACGCGCGGGCCGAGGTCGACGGCCACCTGAACATCGCCCAGCTCAGCTGCGGTGGCGACGCGGTGGATGACGACGTTGGTCGGGCCGAACGCCGTCCAGAGGTGGTTGGCATCGGTCCCGAGCTGACCGGCGGCATGCGCTGCTGCGGCGAGGAAGGTGCGGGTGGTGCCGGCATCGTTGGCGCGGGCAGCGGCCATGGAGCCGGACAGGAACAGGGTTCCGTAGACGGAGAGCAGGGCCGGCGAGGCATGCGTCAGGTGGGGCTCCAGGTAGCCGGCAGCGTCTTCGGTGAGGCGTACGGCTTCGGTATAGCGACCGGTGGCGTGCAGGGCGTGACCGACGGACCGGAACAGAGAGCCGGTGATGAGCGGGTCACCGGTGGGCCGGACGGCTGCCAAGCCACGGTCGGCAGCGATCCACGCGAGGTCGACCTCACCAAGCTTGGTGAGCTGGGTGGCGGTCAGCTGATAGGCAAGGCCGAGGAGCCGACGGGCTTGGTCCTGGTCGTCCCCCTCGTGTTGGTCGGCGGCGGCCTGGGCGCGGTGGAGCAGGTCGGGTAGTTGGCCGGTGACGTATCCGAATCGCGAGTCCTGGTAGGCGTTCCAGAGCGTGCCGACGTCCTTCCGGAGCACGGCAATGGTCGGGGGCTCACCGTGGGGACTGCCACCGAACGGGGCAATGGCGCGGTAGTTCATGAGGGCCGCGCGGAGAGCGGGGACGGTCTCGGTGCCAGTGTCGGCGGTCCAGTCGAGCAGTACGGGTTCGCCGAGTAGGTCACCGAGGGATACGTCCAGGATCTCGGCGAGAGACTTGATGACGGAGAGCCTGTCCAGCTCGATGCGGTTGTTTTCGACCTTGCCGAGCCAATCAGCGGTGCGGCCGATGAGCCCGGCAAGGACTTCCTGCGACAGGCCGCGTCGGCGGCGGTACCAGGCGACGCGCTCGCCGATGGTCAGGGTCTTGGTTGTCCCGTGCACCGTTTCACCTTCTCCCATCGGCCGGCTGCGACCCCGGAAGGATTTTCCGGGTTGCTGGGCAGTTTGTGCCACAACCTGTGTCCATGACGGGGCTGAACGTATCGACCAACTGCCAATCCTGCTCGGGTGCCGGCTGGAAGTACACCCTTGCGCGATCCGCCGTGCGGGTCATGGGGCAGGGGTCGGAGCGGACTCGTTCGCTGGCTCGGCGGTCCTGCATGGACTGCGCGGGCACCGGTCGCGCGGCAACCTGCTGAGGCTGGCCCGGGGTGGGTGCTGGCATGGGACCGCGACCCGAACGTCGGCCCCGAGAGAGCCCGCCCACCCCGGCGCCCCGCCGACGACACCCGGTTCCGCCCGGCGCACCCAAGCCGGGCGCACTGGTCTTCCTCGACGGTCGCGCGTCGGTGCAATTCGGCGGCGATCGGGCTCTGTGGCTACGGGTGACCGCCATCGGCGATTGGCCGGCCTTTGACGGCTGGGTGTGGCTGACCGGGTACGTCATCAACCCAGGAAACGGGCAAGCGCTGGCCCGGCGCGAAGTCCTTGCGCAGATCGCGGGACTTCAGATCGGCCCCCCATCCAGCGTTCCGTCGCCAACCCTGGCGCGGACGGCAAGGAGGCGTGGTGTTTGACCTTCGGGTACGGCTCGGCACAGTGCTCCGGGTGGAGGCGGCCGACCGCTACCGCCCTGCGGACGGACCGGTAATGCTTCGCGTGACCGGCGTCCGCCTGGTGCTCAATCGCCCGGAGCGCGAGGAGTGGATCTGGGTCGAGGGAACCAAGGTGGCACCGCGCAACCAGAGGGGTGAACGCACCCAGATCCTCGTGCCCATTCGGCTGTTCGCTCCCCTTGGTCCGAGCCGTTGATCCCCCCTCTCCGCTATGCCGCCGTTGAAGCCGCACGGCTGATGCAACTTGTCCTGACATGCAAACAACTCATAAGCTGCTGTAACTCATGCAGCGTTCCTAGGTGGGGTGGCCCGCGATGGCGTACGAGATTCCGACGCCGAAGTACCTGCGCGTGTTGAACACGCTGCGGAAGCGCATCGAAGATGGCGACTACGCCCCCGGCGCGGCGCTACCGTCGGAGAACCAGCTCTGCACGGAGTTCGGGGTGTCCCGGCCGACCGTGCTCAAGGCCCTCGGCATCCTCAAACAGGATGGCTGGATCGAGTCGCAGCAGGGCAAGGGCAGCTTCGTCCGTGGCCGGCCCGCCTCCGGCCGAACCTCCCCTGAGTACGCGCGGGACGCAGTCGAGCTGGACGAGGCCGGGGAGACGGAGATCCTGCACGTCGGCCCGGTGCTCGCCTCGCCGCGGATCGCGGCCGAGTTGAAGATCCCCGAAGGGACACCGGTCTACGAACGGCGCCGTCGCACGGTTTCGGAGGTTGGCCCAGTCGACCTGATCGCCACGTTTGTACCGGTAGACGTCGCCGCCGGCACCGACATCATCAAGCCGGCTCCAATCCCGGGCGGCCTACTCGACCTCATCGCCCGCCACAAGGGCCTACGCGCCGACTACGCCACCGAACGCATGACCGCCCGACGGGTGACCCCGGTCGAGGCGGACGCCTTGGACGTGCCAGCGGACGAACCGGTAATGAGCTTCGTCATTACAGTTCACCAAGCATCCGGCGACCCAATCATGACGTCGGTCCTTGTGATGCCGGGTAGTCGCCATGAGATCGAGGACACCTACGCCCTGTCCTGATCCGCTGTTCAGCGCGGCTGATCGGGGCTCGACGGCGCACGGGGGATCCGCGAGATCCAGCCATCTCCACGGTCTATCCGCAGTTCGTTCGCCTCGCGATCGATCCAGTAGGACTGACCGGCCTCAATCAGCACCGGCAGGTCGAGGCAGAACCACCCGTCAACGATGTTCACCAGCGTCAGACGCTCGACCGTCGTCCACTCCTGCATCGCATCCCCTTCGGTTCACGTCCAAGCCGGCTCTCCACATTGTGCACCCAGCTCACGTTACTCTTGCTTGTACTTACAAGCTGACGTAACTTGTTAGCTCAACCGGTTGTCAGTAAGGCAACTGGTGAAGCTAGGAGGCTGTCCACGTGGTTCCGATGACGTTGAAGGTGCCTGTCCCGTCCGAGTACGTCTTCCCTGCCGGGGCGTTGTGCCTGGGCGTCTCGCCGCAGATCGACTTCGAGCGGCGGGGCGAGGCGGACAACCAGGCGCGGGACAAGGAGACCGGCGAGCGGGTCTGGGTGGTGCGGGTGATGGACCTGGACCCGGAGGCCGGGAAGTTCGGCCGGTCGACCGAGGTGAAGGTCAAGGTCGTGGCTCCGCAGCAGCCGGTGCCGCCGCCGTCGACCGTGCCGGGGTACCCGCCGGCGGTGGAGTTCGAGGGCTTGACCCTGACCCCGTACGTGGACTCGCAGCGGTGCAAGCCGGGTCGGTCCTCGGGTGACTGCCGGTCCCGGATGGCGTACTCGCTGCGGGCGACCGCGATCCGTCCGGCGTCGGTGGTGCCGGGTTCGGTGGCGGCCTGACCGCTGCTCTGTGCGCGCGGGGCGGGTCGTTTCCCCGCCAAGAGTCCCGACCCGTCCCGCGCTCTCCCATCCCTCATCTGGTGAAGGAGGGCGTGATGCCCACCGTAATTCCCCCTGCCCTGTTCATCGCCGTGCCCCTGCTCCTCGGCGCGGCCCTGGCAATCGGCCGCGCCCGCCTGAGCGGTCTGCGCCACGCCTACCGGGAGGTGGAGGCCGCCGTCCGGTCGGCGCTGCATCTGCCGCCGGCTTCCGCTCGGGTGTACGCGATCCGCTGTCCCCATTGCTGCCGGTGGGTGAAGCCGCGCCGCTTCGACCTGCGCCGCATGTCCTGCCACTCGTGCATCGCGACGCTGGGTCGGCCGCACTGGGGTGATGACGTGTGCCTCTGATCAACGTCATTCCCGGGGACAAGATCCCCATGGCGCCGATGAACGTGCGCCTACCGGCGTGGCGGGTTCCGGGTTGGCTGCTGGTGTTGTGGTGGCTGGCCCGGAGCCTGTTCCGCGCCTCCGTGCTGGCGGTCCGGTACTGGTGGCTTACCACCCCCGCCGCGCTAGCTCTGTGGATCCGGGCGGAGTTCGGCGGCCTGGTCCTGGCCGGCGTCGTCCTGACCGTCGCCGGCGGCTGTGTCGGGTGGTGGCGGTGGCATCCGTCGTCGTGGCTGCGGTTCGGCTGGTACCCGCTCGTCAGCCGGGTCCGCGCGCTGGTCGTCTACCGCCGGCGGTGGGCATCCGTGATGGCCACCTGCGGGTTGGCGACGGCGTTCGCCGGTGATCGCTACGTGCCGCAGCTCCTGCGCGTGCGCTGCGACCGGTTCGGCGACGAGCTGACCGTCCGGCTGCTACCGGGGCAAATCCCCGACGACTGGGGACAGGCCGCGGAACGCCTCGCCTACGCCTTCCGCCGCCGCAGCGGACAGGCCCGCTCCACCAACCGGCCGGATCGGGTGGTGGTGCGCCTCGTACGCCGAGACCCCCTCGCCAACGTCGTGGCGCCGCTCCCCGTGGCTGAGGTCCCGAACCTGGACGGGCTCACCCTCGGCGTCGACGAGGACGGCCAGCCCTACCGGCTGCGGCTGGCCGGGTCACATGTGCTGATCGCCGGGGCGACCGGGTCGGGCAAGGGGTCGGTGCTGTGGTCGCTGCTGCGCTCCCTGGCCGGCGGCATCCGCTCCGGGCTGGTGGAGGTGTTGGCGTTCGACCCCAAGGGCGGGATGGAGTTGGCGGCCGGGGTGCCGCTGTTCACCCGCTTCGCCTACGACGACCCCGACAGCATGGCCGGCGTCCTCGAAGAGGCCGTCAAGCGGATGCGGCTGCGGGCGGCCCGGCTACGCGGGGTGACCCGCCAACACGTGCCGACCCCGGAGGATCCGTTGCTCGTCCTGGTCGTCGACGAGCTGGCCGCACTCACGGCCTACATCACCGATCGGAAGGTCCGCGACCGGATCAAGGAATCACTCGGGCTGCTGCTCAGTCAGGGGCGTGCGGTCGGGGTGCACGTGGTCGCCGCGTTGCAGGACCCGCGTAAGGACGTGCTGCCGTTTAGGGACCTGTTCCCCACCCGGATCGGGTTGCGGCTGACCGAGCCCGAGCAGGTGGACATGGTCCTCGGCGAGGCCGCCCGCGACCGAGGAGCCCTCTGCGATCGCATTCCGGAGTCGTCGCCGGGGGTGGGGTTCGTGGTTCTCGACGGCGTCCGTGAACCCGTCCGGGTGCGGTTCGCCTACCTCACCGACGACGACATCCGCCAACTCGGCCGCGACTACCGCCGCCTCTGCGACGACAACAACCAGGAGGTGACCCCGTGAAGGCCGACACCGAACGCGCCGAAGGGCTCGCCCTGGTGTTCATCGTCCTCACCGTCGGCGGACTGGCCGGCGCCGCATCGTTCACCCACGTCCACGACTGGACCATGGCCAACTCGCCTACCGGTACCGGGGACTGGTTCGGCTGGGCGAATGCCGCCATCTCCGAACTGCTCCCGTTCGCGGCGCTGCTGACCATCCGGCGACGCCGCCGCACCGGCGGCCCGGTCGGCTACCCGCTGTTCCTGCTCGTCTGCGCCGTCGCCCTGTCCCTCGCCGCTCAACTCGCGGTGGCGAAGCCGAGTCCGTCAGGGTGGCTGCTGTCGGCCGTGCCGGCGTTGGCGTTCCTCGGCCTGTCCAAGCTCGTCTTCTCCACCGCACCGGCGGCGCCCGTCGATCAGCTGGCTGGCGATCGGGGCGAAGTGCCAACCGGCTACGACCTGACCGAGGATCACCGGCCCGTTGTGGTTGACGCCGTCGACGAGGAGCAGGCAGCGCGGCCGGGGGGTGCGGTACAGCGGCCGGGCCTGGTGCCCGTGCCTGCGGCGGCGTTCACGTCTCGCAGCGCTGCTGGCGTGGTTCAGGGGGTGCGGCCTTGATCGCGGAGTGGATGTTCTTCGGGCCGGGGTGGCCGTACGTGGCGCAGGTCTTTCGGGTCGGCCGCTCCGTGCTTGGCGAAGTTGCGGCGGGCGTCGAGCAGGCTCAGATTGCGGTTCGGCCCGCCGCGTACTCGGCCGGCGTCGTGCTCGTCCTGGCCGTCGTCCTCCCAGAAGCAGACGTCGCAGATCTCGTAGCTGCCTCGCTCGCCCAGGGTGAGGTAGCCGCAGCACGGGCAGGCGTACGGGCCGCCTTCGGGTCCTCGGTACACGTTGACGAACTGCCCCGCGTCGTCCTGCATCACGACGCCCAGCTTTCCACCTCCGCTGTGGGAGGGGTGTCCTGCCAATGACGCAACCGACGCTCATCCCCGTCGAGCAGCCGCGGCCCGGGTCGCGGGCCGACCGGATGCGCAAGCCCTTGGCCAAGGATGCGCTCAAGCAACTCGCCGAGTCTCACGGCGTCTGCGTCCGCCCCCTCGCGCTGCGCCGCACCGACACCACCACCGGCCTGACCGAGGTGGTGGAGGTGCCGTGCGGGGCGACCCTGGCCGTCAAGTGCAAGCCGTGCGCGGAGAAGAGCCGACGGCTGCGCATCCAGCAGATCCGGGAGGGCTGGCACCTCGCCGACGAACCCGCCGTCCGCCCCGACAAGCCCGGTGAAGACGCGCTCGCCCTCGTTCGGGTCCGAGCGCATCTGGAGTTCGAACGCGAAGCCGTTCAGTACCAGCCGATGACCACCGACGAGCGGGCCGCGCAGGTGGCCGAGATCGACGCCGCTATTGCAGAGCTGGATGAAGCTCTCGGCGAGACCAGCCTGCGCGGGCACCTCACGCCGAAGGAACGCGATGAGCGGCCCCGCCGCAAGCGGTCCACCCGACGGCGTCAAGACTCCCCGGACCTGCCTCGGCTCCCCGTCGACCCCCGCACGGTCGGCCGGGCCTACTCGGGCAGGACGGGCAAGACTCACCGGCCGTCGATGCTGGTCACGCTGACGCTCGACTCGCACGGGCCGGTGCACTCCCACCTCCGCCGCGGCGCCTACATCGCTCCGTGCGAGTGCGGTACACGGCACGGCCCGCACGACGACGTGCTCGGCACTCCCGTCGACCCGGCTGGCTACGACTACCGGCGCGCAGCGTTGGATGCGATCCACTTCGCCCGGGTCCTCGACCGGTGGTGGCAGAACGTCCGCCGCGCCGCCGGCTGGAACGTCCAATACGCCGGCGCCGTCGAGCTGCAACGCCGCCTCGCCCCACACGCGCACTTCGCCATCCGGGGCACCCTCCCGCGTCGGCTGCTCAAGCAGATCGCCGCCGCCACCTACCACCAGGTCTGGTGGCCACCCTTCAACGAACCGGTCTATCGGGTGGACAAGCCACCGGTCTGGGACGTCGACCGACAGGCATACGTCGACCCGAAGACCCGCGAGCCGCTGCCCACCTGGGGTGAAGCCCTCGACGCCCTGGAGGAGCCCGACAGCCGCCCCGCCTACGTCGCCCGCCTTGGCCGCATCGACGCCCGCGGCATCGAGCAGGGCACCCGCGATGCGGAGCGGTCCATCCGCTACGTGACCAAGTACGTCACCAAGGACCTGACCGACCAGGCCAAGCCCCGCTCCGACCCACAGAAGGCGCACTTCGACCGACTCCACGCCGAGCTGTCGGTCCTGCCCTGCTCGCCGACGTGCGCGAACTGGCTGCTCTACGGCGTTCAGCCGGACGGCGTCAAGGCGGGCTTGACCCCGGGCCGGTGCACCGGGAAGGTCCACCAACGCTCCACCCTCGGCTTCACCGGCCGGCGCGTCCTCGTCTCTCGCCAGTGGTCCGGCAAGACCCTCGCCGACCACCGCGCCGACAACCGGGCCTGGGTGCGCGCCATCCTCGCTGGGGGCATGGCCGACACCAAGGACCACGACCAGCCGGCCGACGACACGGACGGATCCAAGCGGTACCGGTTCGAACTCGCCCGACCCGAAGACCCCGACGTGCCACCCCTGGAACACCGACTCCTGCGCGCCATATCCGCCCGCATCCGCTGGCGCACAGACCTCGACACCGCGCGGCTAAGAACAGCCGCGCTCTCGCCGTCATCCGATCAACCAGCCGCGCTGGCGGCCTGAACCATGGGGGAACTCTTGTCCAACGTCGTGCCGTTCGAGCTGCGTCAGGCCGGCCCTCGGGTCGGTGAAGCCGACGAGGTGAGGCCGATCCGGGCCGTATACACGGTCAAGGAGGTGGCCGCGATGCTGTCTCTGTCGGTCAGTTCGGCCTACGCCCTGGTCCGGGCCGGGCAGATCCCCGCTGAGCGTCTGGGGCGGCGCTGGGTGGTCCCACGTAGCCGCTTCCATGCCTGGCTGGACGGCGCGGTCGGCGGACTCTCGGCGACCGGAACCGACTCGCCGCGTAGGGGTTGGTGACCGTGGGCTTCGTGAGCAAGACGCCGGCCGGGACCTACCGGGCGAACTGGCGGGACTCGGCCAACCGGCAGAAGGCCAAGACGTTCCGCACGAAGAAGGAGGCGAACGCGTACCTGGCCGAAGTGGAGGGCGCGATCAACCGGGGCACGTACGTCGACCCACACGCGGGGCGGCTGCGGTTCGGCGACTTCGTGACGCGGTGGCTCGCCGGGCGGTCGGTGGAGGTCCGGACGGCCGAGCGGACGGAATCGATGCTGCGGGCGCATCTGCTGCCGCAGTGGGCGGACTGGCCGTTGTCGCGGATCGACTACCTGGCGGTACAGGAGTGGGTGACCAACCTCAGCCGGACCCTGGCGCCCTCGACGACAGCCAAGCACCTCGGGATGCTGTCGATGATCATGCAGACGGCGATCCGGGCGCGACTCATCGCGGTGAACCCGTGCGAGGGAGTGCGGATACCGCGCAACCGGGCGGGTGAGGCTCGCGCCGGCATCATCAGCCGGGACGCGTTCCTCGGCCGGCTGCTGCCCGCCGTGCCGGCCGAACACCGGGGAATCGTCGCCGCCGCCGCCGGAGCGGGACTGCGCTGGGGTGAGTGCGCGGGCCTGCCCTGGGAAGCGGTCAACCTCGACCGGGGGCTCATGCACGTCGGCCAAGTGGCGGTGGAGACCCACGGCGGGATCGTGCTGCGGGCGTACCCGAAGACTCGGGCCGGCGTGCGCTCGGTGCCAATGCCGCGGTTCCTCGTCGACGAGCTGCGCCGGCGGCGCGGGGCCGGCTCGCCGGATGGCCGGGCGCTGGTCTTCGCCGACCGGGACGGCGGCCCGCAGCGGCGGTCGAACTTCCGGCGCCGGGTGTGGCTGCCGTCGCTGGTGCGGGCCGGCCTCCTCGGGGGCGTGACCGAGATGGCACCGGGCCGCTGGCTGGCGTTGTGGCCGGATCGCGACGGGCAGGAGCAGCGGGCGGAGTTCGCCACTGAGGCGGCGGCGGTCGCGCACGCCGCGGCCTCGGCGGTCGGCGGGCTGCGGTTCCACGACCTGCGGCACTCGTACATCACGTGGCTGGTGACGGACGGGGTGCCGGTCAACGTGGTGCGGCGGGTAGCGGGCCACGAGAAGGCGTCGACGACGCTGGACCGGTACACGCACACGCCCGACGACTACGCCGATCGGGTCCGGCTGACGTTCGCTGACGATTCGCTGACTTTTCGCCCGACGCCGTATTCGGCCGACCCGGAGAACACGCCTCCACCTGCGGCGGAACGCTCAGCCCGGAAAGGGACGACCCCCGTCGGGGGGAGACGGGGGTCGTCTGTGGTTCGGCTCCGGGGGGGTCGAGCCGAACCGACTCAGCGGTCACGGGGGGTGCAACCGCCGAGGGCCTGCGGCGACGGGACGTGAACTCCTGTCGTGAGGACAAGCATGCCGCAGCGGACCCTTATACGTCGAGTGGTGTTCACTCCACGCAAAGCTAATTCCCACCGCAACGGATGTGACCGCCGTCACTCCGGTGGGTGCACCTCGGTCTTCCTGACCCCGGGCGGGCGGCTCCACCGGGCCTGTCCGGCTAGACTTTCGCGCCGTGGGCCGCAGTGCCGCTTTCTTCGATCTCGACAAGACCGTCATCGCCAAGTCGAGCGCCCTGGCGTTCGGTCGGCCGTTCTACCGGGACGGGCTGATCACTCGGCGTGACGTGGTCAAGTCGGCGTACGCGCAGCTGATGTTCCGGCTGGGCGGCACCGACGAGCAGACCATGGCCCGGACCCGGGACTACCTGGCCACGCTCTGCAAGGGCTGGCCGGTGGAACAGGTCCGCCAGATCGTCGCGGAGACGCTGCACGAGCTGATCAACCCCTACGTGTACGCCGAGGCCGCCGCCCTCATCGAGGAGCACCAGGCGGCCGGGCGGGACGTGGTGCTGGTCTCCGCCTCGGGCGAGGAGATGGTCCGGCCGATCGGTGAGCTGCTCGGGGTCACCGACGTGATCGCCACCCGGATGGCAGTGGTCGACGGCCGCTACAGCGGCGAGGTCGAGTTCTACGCGGCCGGGCCGAGCAAGGTCGAGGGCGTCAGCGAGCTGGCCCTGGAGCGGGACTACGACCTGAGCGACTCGTACGCGTACTCCGACTCGTACAGCGATCGGCCGTTGCTGGAGTGCGTGGGGCATCCGACGGTGGTCAACCCGGACCGGGCGCTGCGCAAGCTGGCGGTGGAGAACGCCTGGCCGGTGCTGGAGTTCCGGCACCCGATCCCGCTGGGCCGCCGGCTGCGGGAGCGGCCGGCGGTGCCGGTCGCGGCGGCGGCGCTCGGCGTGGGCGTCGGGGTGGCCATCGGCATCGCCTGGTACGGCCGGCACCGCCGCACCCGCGCCGCCGCGCCCACCGCCTGAGGGCCGCCGGGCCGGAGGTCAGGACGCGGCGAGGATCTCGTCGCCGATGAGCGTGATCTGGTCCGCCCCGACCTCGACCGCCGTCATGTAGTGGCGCAGCCAGGAGCGCAGGCCGTCGGGGGTGCCGGTGGCGAACGCGCCGGCCGCGCCGACGTATTCCGGTTCCCGCTCGCGGTGCCCGACGTCCACCGCGACCAGCCCACGCGGGTCGAACCCGGTGGAGATCAGCACCAGGCGGGCGGCGGCCCGGGCCACCACGCCGGACGGGCCCGGGAACGGGCGCAGGTTGAGCAGTTCGCCGTGCACCACTGCGGCGAGCACCAGCGGCGGCACCTTCGTGCCCCCGGCCACCAGGCCGGAGAGGCCGTCGAGCCGGGCCGCCACCACGGGGTCGGCGACCGGGCGGCCCAGTTCCTCCTCGGTCAGCACGTCCCGGGCGGCGAGCACGTGCAGCCGGGCCAGCACCTGCCGGGGGGCCCTGGTCCAGAGGTCGCTCAGCCCGGGCAGCGCGCCGGCCACCCGCAGCGCGCCCTGGAGCACCGGGTCCGTGACCGTGCCGGCGCGTACCTCCTCGCGGTCGTGGTCGCGGCCCTCCAGCGCGGCGCTGGCCACTGCCGAACGGAGGCTGACCTCGGCGGCGACCTGCCCGCCCTGGCGGCGCAGCGCCCGGTGCCGGTGGGCCTGGTCGACCAGGTCGCGGGCCCGATCGACGGCGGGCGCGACGTCGGCGAGCGCGAGCAGCGGGGCGAGCGGATCGGTGGTCACATCGTCACGCTAGCGACCGCCGGGCCCCTCGTACGCCCGGGGTGTTAAGAGGGGACCCTTCCTCTACCGGAAGCGTTAACAGGGGGCCCTTCCTTACACCTCAGCGCGGAGGGGGCGCCGCTGAGCGCGCGGAGCGGGGCGGGCGGTCGCGGCCCGGCGGGGCCGGGACTAACCTTCCCGGGAGTAGGAGACGCAGGTCACGCGACGAAGGAGTCACCGCATGAGCGAGGCATTGGCCAACTTGCTGAACGAGACGCGCCAGTTCCCGCCGCCGGCCGAGCTCGCCGCGAACGCCAACGTGACCGCGGAGGCGTACGACGAGGCGGCCGCCGACCGGCTCGCCTTCTGGGAGCGCCAGGCCGGCCGGCTGGCCTGGGCCCAGCCGTGGGAGCAGGTGCTCGACTGGTCGAACGCGCCCTTCGCGAAGTGGTTCACCGGTGGCCGGCTCAACGTGGCGTACAACTGCCTGGACCGGCACGTCGAGGCGGGCCTCGGCGACAAGGTGGCGATCCACTGGGAGGGTGAGCCGGGCGACACCCGTACCGTCACCTACGCCGACCTGCACAAGCTCACCTGTCAGGCGGCGAACGCGCTGACCGAGCTGGGCGTGACCGCCGGCGACCGGGTGGCGATCTACCTGCCGATGATCCCGGAGGCGGCGGTGGCGATGCTCGCCTGCGCCCGGATCGGCGCCACCCACAGCGTGGTGTTCGGCGGCTTCTCGGCCGACGCGCTCACCAACCGGATCCAGGACGCCAGCGCCAAGGTCGTGATCACCGCGGACGGCGGCTTCCGCCGGGGCAAGCCGTCGGCGCTCAAGCCGACGGTGGACGAGGCGGTGGTGAACTGCCCGTCGGTGGAGCACGTGCTGGTGGTGCGGCGGACCGGCGAGGAGGTCGCCTGGTCGGCGAAGGACCACTGGTGGCACGAGACGGTGGAGACGGCGTCGCCGGAGCACGAGGCGCAGCCGTTCGACGCCGAGCACCCGCTGTTCATCCTCTACACCAGCGGCACGACCGCCCGGCCGAAGGGCATCCTGCACACCACGGGCGGCTACCTGACCCAGGCGTCGTACACCACGCACGCGGTGTTCGACCTGAAGCCGGAGACGGACGTCTACTGGTGCACCGCCGACATCGGCTGGGTGACCGGGCACTCCTACATCGTCTACGGCCCGCTCTCCAACGGCGCCACCCAGGTCATGTACGAGGGCACCCCGGACACCCCGCACAAGGGCCGGTTCTGGGAGGTCGTCGACAAGTACAAGGTGACCATCCTGTACACCGCGCCGACGCTGATCCGCACCATGATGAAGTGGGGCGAGGACATCCCGGCCGGGTACGACCTGTCGTCGCTGCGCCTGCTCGGCAGCGTCGGCGAGCCGATCAACCCGGAGGCGTGGATCTGGTACCGGCAGCACGTCGGCCGCGGCGAGCTGCCGGTGGTCGACACCTGGTGGCAGACCGAGACCGGGGCCATCATGATCTCGCCGCTGCCCGGCGTGACCGAGGCGAAGCCCGGCTCGGCGATGAGCCCGCTGCCCGGCATCGTCGCCGACGTGGTCGACGACCAGGGCCAGTCGGTGCCCAACGGTGGTGGCGGCTACCTGGTGCTCAAGGAGCCGTGGCCGTCGATGCTGCGGACCATCTGGGGCGACGACAACCGGTTCCTGGAGACGTACTGGTCCCGGTTCGGCGCGGGCGCCAACACCGGCGACGAGTGGGTCTACTTCGCCGGTGACGGCGCGAAGAAGGACGACGACGGGCACATCTGGCTGCTCGGCCGGGTGGACGACGTGATGCTGGTGTCCGGCCACAACATCTCCACCACGGAGGTGGAGTCGGCGCTGGTGAGCCACCCGTCGGTGGCGGAGGCGGCGGTGGTCGGCGCGACCGACCCGACCACCGGCCAGGCGATCGTCGCGTTCGCCATTCCGCGCGGCAGCGCGGAGACCTCCGGTGACGCGGGCGAGCAGCTCATCGCCGAGCTGCGCAACCACGTGGCGAAGACGCTGGGCCCGATCGCCAAGCCGCGGCAGATCATGCTGGTGCCGGAGCTGCCGAAGACGCGCTCCGGCAAGATCATGCGACGGCTGCTGCGGGACGTGGCGGAGAACCGGTCGCTCGGTGACGTGACCACGTTGCAGGACTCCTCGGTGATGGAGATGATCTCCTCGGGGATGGGTGGGGGCAAGTCCGACGAGGACTGACCGACGCGGAACACCAGGGGCGGGTCGCCACGGCGGCCCGCCCCTCGTCGTACCCGGGACCGGGTTGGTCGATCGGCGGAGGAGGCACTGACCTGAACGGGCAGAGGGCCTGTTCACCCCTGTCTATGCCGCGCCCGGTCGACTACGTTCAGCCGCACCGGCGGAATTCGACATCTGTCACTGAGACGGCCGGTCCCTCACCATTCCCTACGAACGGAGTGGCATGCTCCCCATTTCGCAGTCCAGGGCACGCAGACGCCTACTCGTCGCGCTGCCCGCCATCGCCCTCGCGGCCACGTCGCTGACCGTGACGGGCAGCGCGGCGGCCCAGCCGTCCCGGTCCGCGCCGGCCACCATCGGGGCGGACGAGTACTACATCAACTACGCCGAGCCCGAGGTGCAGCCGGACACCGGCGGCAAGGAGACCAAGGGTCGGGACGGGGTCTTCTCCTCCCCCGCCGACGAGGCCCGCGCCTACGACCGGAAGTACGCCGGCGGCAACCCGATGACCGCGCGGGAGCTGGCGAAGCTGGAGGCCAAGTCGATCCGGACCGGGCAGAGCCCGCGGAAGATCAAGAAGGCCAAGAGCACCCAGACCGCCAAGCTGCTGACGCTGCTGGTCGAGTTCAACGACAAGGCCAACGACGACTTCACCGACGTGATGGTCCCGAAGACGGTCTTCGAGGACCGCACCTGCGTGCCCGGCACGGTGCAGAACGGGCCGCGGCACAACACCATCCCGAACCCGGCCACGCTGCCGCACAAGGACAACAACTCGATGTGGGTGCCGGACTTCTCGCCGGCCCACTACGACAAGATGCTCTACACGAAGAAGGGCATCACCGAGCGGGTCCGCAAGGACCTCAAGGGGCCGGACGGCAAGCCGGGCATCAGCCTCGCCGGGCGGACCATGCACAACATGTACCTGGAGATGTCCAAGGGTGCGTACACCGTGGACGGGCAGGCCAGCCCGTGGATCACGGTGCCGCACTCGGAGGGCTGGTACGCCGCCTCGCGCTGCTTCCAGGACGAGAACGGCAACTGGGTCGCCGGGCGTGAGCAGTCGATGAACGGCCACCCGGACAACCCGCAGGGCGCCGGCCGCCTCGCCACCGACGCGATCGACGCGCTGGCCGCCGCCGACCCGAACTTCCCGTGGGCCGACTACGACATCGAGGACCAGGCCGACCGCGACGGCGACGGCAACTATCACGAGCCGGACGGCGTGATCGACCACCTGGTGCTGGTGCACGCCAACCAGGGCAAGTCCCGGGGCGGCGGCGACGTCGGCATCTACTCGGTGTGGGCGCACTCCTCCACCGTGGCCGGTGGCTACACCATCCCCGGCACGAACCTGAAGGTGTCGAACTACATCGTGCAGCCGGAGGACGCCGGCGTCGGCGTCTTCGCCCACGAGTTCGGGCACGACCTCGGTCTGCCGGACCTCTACGACACCTCGGGCAACGCCGACTCGGACGTCGACTTCTGGGACCTGATGGCGTCCGGCTCGCACTCCGGCGAGATCTTCCAGGCGCTCCCCACCCACATGGGTCTCTGGGACAAGTGGGTGCTCGGCTGGGCCGAGCCGAAGACGTTCGGGCCGGGCGACCGGGCCAAGCTGGTCAAGCTCGGGCAGACCTCGCGTACGCCGGTCGGCACCGAGGACGGCATCAAGATCGACCTGCCGGACAAGGTGATCACACTGGCCGAGCCGCACAGCGGCGGGAACATGTGGTACTCCGGCGCCGACCAGAACTGGGCGGACGTCAAGCTGAGCCGGACGGTGACCGTCCCGAACGCCGCCGACGCGAAGTTCTGGATGTGGAACAACTACGTCATCGAGGAGGACTGGGACTACGGCTTCGTCGAGGTCTCGACCGACGGCGGCGCCACCTGGACCGAACGCAAGGTGTACGACGCCTCCGGCGCGCTGGTCACCACCGACGACGGCTACGCCGACCCGAACGGGCGGATGGTCGACTTCGGCAACAAGAAGTACGGCCTGACCGGCGCCACCGACGGCTGGCGGCACGACTACGTCGACCTGTCGTCGTACGCCGGGCAGACCGTGCAGGTGCGCCTGCGGTACGCGACCGACGAGGCGTTCGTGGAGCGCGGCTGGTTCGCCGACGACTTCTCGGTGACCGGCGGCGGCGCCACCACCTGGAGCGACGACGTCGAGGGCGGCACCGCCGGCTGGACCCAGACCGGTGGCACCTTCACCGACACCAGCGGCGCGGGTTGGCACGTCGACTCGGGCACCCAGGTCAAGTCGCACTACTACCTGGCCGAGTGGCGCAACTTCGACGGCTTCGACAAGGGCCTGAAGTACGCCTACGACACCGTCTACTCGCACGAGGCGTGGAAGGTCGACCGGATCGCCTACAACGCCCCGGGCATGCTGGTCTGGTACCGGGACACCCAGCTCGGCGACGTCAACCACGTCACCGGGCAGATGACCGCGCTGCCCAGCTACGGCGCCAAGGGCGGGTTGCTGATCGTCGACTCGCACAACGACCCGCTGCGCCGCAAGTGGACCGCGGCCGAGAAGGACCCGTCGGTGCTGGACAACCTGCCCAGCCGCCCGCAGTCGTCCAACGCGGCCTTCTCGCTCCAGCCGACGTACCCGTTCAAGGAGTGCCTGGAGGCGGCGGACGAGCCGTACAGCGCGTACTGCACGAAGTTCCCGGCGCAGTCCCCGGTGCGGGCCTTCACCGACGCCAAGGGCTGGTACCCGGGCATCGAGATCCGGGACGGCGCGCCGTACGCCCGGGACAACGACGCCTCGGTGGTCGTTCCGTCCCGGGGCAACCAGCAGTACACGACCCGGGTGGTGAACCCGGACGGCTCCCCGGCGACCGACTGGTACGGCGAGGAGCTGGGTGGCGGCGCGATCGTGCTCGGCACCGGCAACCCGCGTGACGCGGGTGTCGCGTACGGCACCTCGATCGTGCTCGTGCGGGCCGCCAAGGACAACGCGTACGCGACGGTGTTCGTGGTCCCGCCGAAGGGCTGAATCGGAGACGCCAAACCGGAACCGGAATGACCGAAAAATGAGCTGAACGGGCCGGAAGACCGAAGGGCCGGGAGCGGAAGCGCTCCCGGCCCTTTTGTATCCATGACCTTCGCTGTGCCGACCTCAGTGGGCATCGGCGCTGGTCAGCGCGTCGGCAACAGATCGACGTGTGACGGGCAACGGCGTCACCAACAAAAAGTTGCTACAAATCGACGCACACATCTTCCCACCGGTCCCAGCAGTGTCTATGTTCACCAAGGGTCCCACTTGTGGGACGTTCCACCGGCCCGTACCCCCAGTTGGGCCGGTTCCCTCACACCGGAGGTACCACGTGCGCAAAGTCGCAGTGGGTCTGCTCGGGCTTTCGCTGACCGCGACGGGGCTGATGGCGGGGACGTCCGCCAGCGCCGCGCCGACGCCGAAGCTCCCGGCCGCCGCCCCGTCGGTGGCCGAGCCTGCGCAGGCTGAGCACGACCTGCCCAACCCGCTCGAAGAGAAGCGGCGCGCGCTGCGCCAGGAGGGCCTGAGCGAGGTCCTTTCCGGCAGGGCGAAGGCCCAGAAGATCAACGGCAGCACGGTCGTCAAGGTTGGCGAGCAGGCTGCCGAGGGTGCCGCGGCGGGCAGGTCCGCCAAGAGCACCAGGGCCGGCAAGGGTCCCGTGAAGGACCAGTACGTCGAGCTCTCCCGCAAGCAGACTGACAAGATCTTCGTCATCCTTGCGGAGTTCGGCGACGAGCGGCACCCGAACTACCCGGACCAGGACACCGACCCGGACACTCCGGGCCCGTCCCGGTTCGACGGTCCGCGCGTCAACCAGATCCCCCAGCCCAACCGGGCGGTGGACAACTCCACGGTCTGGCAGCCGGACTTCAGCGCCGATCACTACCGGCAGCTGTACTTCGGCACCAAGCCGGGCGACGAGTCGTTGAAGCAGTACTACGAGGCCCAGTCCTCGGGCCGGTACAGCGTCGACGGCGAGGTCACCAACTGGGTGAAGGTGAAGTACAACGAGGCTCGCTACGGCCGTTCCGACGGCTACCCGTGCGCCTCGAACGTCTGCACCAACACCTGGGCTCTGGTCCGCGACGCCGCCAACCAGTGGGTCGAGGACCAGAAGGCGCAGGGTCGCTCCGACGAGGAGATCGCGGCCGACGTCAAGTCGATGGACCAGTGGGACCGTTACGACTTCGACGCCGACGGCAACTTCAACGAGTCGGACGGCTACATCGACCACTTCCAGATCGTCCACGCCGGCGGCGACCAGGCCGACGGTGACCCCTACCAGGGTGAGGACGCCATCTGGAGCCACCGGTGGTACGCGTTCGCCAGCGACCAGGGCAGCACCGGCCCGGAGAACTTCCCGGCCGGCGGCACCCAGATCGGCAACACCGGCGTCTGGATCGGCGACTACACGATCCAGCCGGAGAACGGCGGCCGCAGCGTCTTCTACCACGAGTACGGCCACGACCTCGGTCTGCCGGACGACTACAACGTGGGCACCAGCGCCGACAACAACAACGAGCACTGGACCCTGATGGCCCAGAGCCGGCTCGGCGCGAAGAACGACGGTGGCATCGGCGAGCGCGGTGGCGACCTGGGCGCCTGGAACAAGCTCCAGCTCGGCTGGCTCGACTACGAGACGGTCGTCGCCGGTCAGAAGCGGACCCTGAACCTGGGGCCGCAGGAGTACAACTCGGCCAAGGCGCAGGCTGCCGTGGTCGTGCTTCCGCAGCGCGAGTACACCTTCGACAACGGCAAGCCGTTCGAGGGCACCAAGCAGTTCTTCTCGGGCAACGCGGACGACCTGAACACCACGATGACGCGCACCCTCGACCTCACCGGGAAGAGCAGTGCCGCGCTGTCGATGAAGGGTCGCTACAGCATCGAAGAGGACTACGACTACCTCTTCTTCGAGGCGTCCACCGACGGTGGTCAGACCTGGGCCACGCTCCCCGGTACGGCCAACGGCAAGGCGCTCAAGGAGATCTCGCCCGGGCGCTTCGCCCTGGACGGCTCCAGTGACAACCAGTGGGTCGACATCAACATCCCGATGGACGCGGTCGCCGGCAAGGTCGTGCAGTTCCGGCTCCGCTACCAGACGGACGGCGGTGTCTCCGAGGGCGGCTTCTTCGGTGACGCCATCACCGTGACCGCCGACGGGCAGACGCTGCTCAGCGACGGCGCCGAGGCGGGTGCGGGCGACTGGGCCCTCGCCGGCTGGAGCATCGTCGAGGAGACCTACACCCGTAAGTTCGACAACTACTACATCGCCGGCAACCGGTCGTACGTCTCGTACGACAAGTACCTGAAGACCGGCCCGTACTACTTCGGCTACGCGAACACCCGCCCGGACTACGTGGACCACTACGCGTACCAGGAGGGTCTGCTGATCTCGTACTGGAACCTGCGTTGGGCGGACAACAACACCGCTCCGGCGTCGGCGGCCAACCCGGGTGGTCACCCGGGTGAGGGTCGGAACCTGTACATCGACTCGCGTCCGCGGCCGCTCTACAACCTGACCGGGCAGCCCTGGCGGGCCCGCGTCCAGGTCTACGACGCGCCGTTCAGCCTGAAGAAGGCCGACTCGTTCACCCTGCACATCAACAGCCAGCCGCAGTACATCCGCGGTCAGGCCGCTGCTCCGGTGTTCGACGACAGCAAGCAGTACTGGTTCCCGGAGCTGCCGAACCACGGCGTCAAGGTCCCGAACAACGGGGTCAAGATCCGCGTGGTGGAGCAGAACGGCACCTCGATGAAGATCCGCATCTCCTGATCAACGGATCGACGCACCACAGCGATGCCCGGGCGGTTGACCGCCCGGGCATCGCCCTTTCCGGTGGGGAACCGACCGACCCCCGGCCGCGTCCCATCCGGGTGACGCCTCGCACCGCCCTACCGGCCGCCCTCGCGGTGGCACTGCTCGCCACCGCCGGCTGCGCCGGGAACGGAGGATCCGTGCCCGACGAGACCCGGCCGTCCACCCCGGCCGCGCCGCCCACCTCTGCCGCACCGGCCGCGCCGCCCACCCCGGCGGTGGACGCGCCGGCCGCCAGCGGCGCCCCCGCCGACCGCCCCACCCCGCTCTCCGCCACCGAGCTGCCCACTCTGCGGCGCCCCGCCGGGCCGCCGAAGAAGCCCACCGACAACCGCCCCACCGGGGTCGTCGCCGGATGGATCACCCGTGGCGGTCCCGGCCCGTGCTACGGCCTGGTCGACGAGAACGGACGGGAGTACGCCGTGCACGGCCCGGAGGCCGGCGAGCTGCGCGAGGGCGACTTCGTCACGCTGCGGCTCGCCTCGCGCGACCGCTCGGTCGACTGCGGCCCCGGCGTACCGATGCGGGTCGTCGGCCCGTAGCCGATCACCCCGGGTGAGGACACGTGCACCCAAAGCACACCCGGTCGGTGCGGGCAACGGCAGAACGGCCCATTGACCCGGATGACACAGGAAACCATGCTCGTGGATGTCTGGTTCGGGGGCCAGGCACGCCGCCGTCTCACGAGGACGTCGGCCACCGGCCCCCGTCATCCACGGGGGGTGGCGGCCATGTCCACGGAAGTGTTGTCCGACGACACCGAGAACCCATCGAACGACAGTGGTCGCGACGCCGCGGCGGTCCGGAACGTGTCACTCCTGAACGAGCTGCGACAGGCCATCGCCGCCAGTCAGCACGATCTGGACCGGGCCCAGCGCCAACTCACCGAGGCCGGCGCCGAGCTGGCCCGGTGGACCAGCCGCGCGACCCGGGAGGCGGGCACCACGCTCCTGGTCGACGGCGTGCCGGACGCCGGGGAGTTCCGCCGGCTCTCCGCGCGGCTGTGCGCCCGGGACACGGAGGGCTGCCGTCTCCTGCACGGGGACCGGGTCGGTCGGGAACCGCACGCGCACCCCCTCCCGAGCCCTGGCGACGCTGGTCATCGCAGCGTCGTCGGCCAGGCCCGGCTGGAGGATCCCGCCTACCGGCAGGCGGCCGAGGAGGCGGTGCGGTCGGCGCACCGGGTCCGGGTGCTGCCCCGCCTCGGCACCACCATGCAGCTCGCCGACGGGGTCGCGTTGTTCTCCCTACAGCAGCCCGCCGGGCCGGCGGGACTGCTGATGCGCCACCCGGAGCTGGTCGCGCTGGGAGCCCAGCTCTTCGAGGCGGCCTGGGCGGACGCCCTCCCACTGGGGGCGCGCCGCTCGACCGGCGACGACCGCCCGTCGGAGGTTCAGCTCCAGATCCTGCGGTTGGCGGCGGTCGGGGCGAAGGACGACACGATCGCCCGCAGCCTCGGACGCAGCACCCGGTGGGTCCGGCGCCACTTCGAGCTGCTGGAGGAACAGCTCGGGGCCACCAACCGGATGACCCTCGGCATCGCCGCCGTCCGCCGCGGCTGGATCTGATCTTGCAGCTTGCGGACGCGGGCAACTCTGCCCTGCCGCCGCGCCACCAGCACCCGCATGATCGATGTGTGTCGATGGAAGTTCCATCGGTCATCGGGGAAGGATCACCTTGCGAAGGACGTCTCTGCGGCGGCTCGCCGCACTCGCGCTCAGCGCCGTCACCCTGGTCGGAGGGCTGGTGGCCGTCCAGGCCCCGGCCGCCGCCGTACCGGCCGGATTCGACCACACGATCTACTGGAACAACGTCCTGCTCAAGACCTACCGGGCCGTGGGCGGCCCGCCCACCGTCCTGTCCCGGGCCGGCGCCATGATGCACCTCGCCATGTACGACGCCTCGGCCTCGCTGTCCAGCGGACCGACCTACCTGGCCCGGGTCGCCCCGGTCCCCAACTTCAGCTACGACGTGGACATGAACGTCGACATGGCGGCGTTCAAGGTGCTGCAGTCGGTCTTCCCCAGCCGAGACTTCACCGCCGACTACCAGGGCTCGCGGGTCTACCCCCCGGTCGGCTCCCCGGGACCCGAGGGCTGGAGCACCAGCGTCGGTGAGGGCGCGGCACAGAACATGATCAACGCCAGAGCGAACGACGGTTCGGCGAACAACACCGCGTACACCCCGACCATCGTCGCCGGCCAGTGGCGGCCCACCGAGGCGGGCACCAGCGCGGCCAGCCCGAACTGGGGCCGGGTGAAGCCGTTCGGGCTGACCTCCGGCTCGCAGTTCCGGCCCTCGCTGCCCGGTGGCTTCAGCACCATCACCACGATGCTGACCAGCAGCGCGTACGCGGCCCAGGTCAAGGACGTCCGCGAACTGGGCGCGGCCACCGGATCGACCCGCACGGCGGACCAGACCCAGGCGGCCTTCTTCTGGGCCAACGACCTGGACGGCACCTACAAGCCCCCGGGTCAGCTCTTCGCCCACACCCAGATCATCGCCAAGGCGAAGGGCACCCCGACGATCAAGCTCTTCGCGCTGGTCGCCATGGCCATGGCCGACGCGGCCATCGCCGCCTGGGACGCCAAGTACGAGACCACCATCGACCTGTGGCGCCCGGACACCGCGATCGAGGAGCCGCAGGACGACGGCAACGCCGCGACCACGCCGAACGCCGCCTGGCAGCCGCTCTCCACGGCCGCCGACGGCACGCACTTCTCGCCCAACTTCCCGGCGTACATCTCCGGCCACGCCACCTTCGCCGGGGCCTGGGCGGGCATCATGAAGCGGTTCTACGGCACCGACGCGGTGACCTTCACCGCGACCACCGAGGACCCCAAGGCGGTCGGGGTGCAGCGCACCTTCACCTCCTTCTCGGCCGCCGCCAACGAGAACGCCCTGAGCCGGCTCTGGCTGGGTGTGCACTACCGCTGGGACGCCGACGCCGGCCTGGCCACCGGCGACGCGGTGGCGAACCGGGTGTTCGCCACCTACCTCCGCTGAGCGACGCGGGCCGGCGACGACCGTCGCCGGCCCGCCCTCCGGCGGGTTCTCCCGGAGAATCCCCTGATCCTGGGCACCTGCGGGGCCGGCGGGCGACTGCCGGCCCTAGGCTGTGCCCCATGACCGACCAGCGCGGCGGGTTCGCCGACGAGTCCTGCGTCCTGCCCGAGGGGCCGTGGACGCACCGGTTCGTCGGCGCCAACGGCAGCCGGTTCCACGTCGTCGAGGCCGGCACCGGCCCGATGGTGCTCTTCCTGCACGGCTTCCCGGAATACTGGTACGCCTGGCGCGAGATGCTCCCGGCGGTCGCCGACGCCGGCTTCCGCGCGGTCGCCGTCGACCTGCGCGGCTACGGCGCGAGCGACAAGCCACCCCGGGGGTACGACGGCTACACGCTGGCCGCCGACGTCGCCGGCCTGATCCGCGCGCTCGGCGAACGGTCGGCCACCGTGGTCGGCACCGGCGCGGGCGGGCTCATCGGCTGGACCGCCGCCTCGTTCCACCCCACCCTGGTCCGGCGGCTCGTGGTGCTCGGCGCACCGCACCCGCTCCGGCTGCGGGCCGCCATCTTCGCCGACCCGCGCGGCCAGTTCACCTCGGCCACCGCCACGCTGAAGTTCCAGCTCCCCCGCTACGAGCACGTGCTGACCCGGGACGGCGCCGCCGAGGTGGAGGAGATGCTGCGCCGGTGGGGCGGGCCGCGCTGGGTCGACGGACCCGACTTCGCCGACTACGCCCGCTGCTGCCGGGTGGCCATGCAGATCCCGCAGGCCGCGTTCTGCGCCATGGAGGGCTACCGCTGGGCGTTCCGCTCGGTGCTGCGGCTGCACGGTTACCGGTTCGTGAAGCTGATGCAGAAGCCACTGGTCACACCGACCCTGCAACTGCACGGCGCGTTGGACCGGGCCTCGCTGCCGCGCACCGCGCAGGGCTCGGGCCGCTACGTCACCGCCCCGTACGAGTGGCGGCTGCTCGACGACGTGGGCCACTTCCCGCACGTGGAGGCCCGCGACGTGGTGCTCGGCGAGATCCTGCGCTGGGCGAAGTCCTGACTCAGACCCGCTGCTCGCCCAGGTCGGCCACCTCGGTCGCGGGCGCCCACCCCTGGTAGACGCCGAAGTCGAACGCCTCCAACCCCATCGCCTCGGCCACCGGCCAGCGTCCACCGGTGTACTCCACACGCAGCCAGCCCTCGTGCTCGGCCAGCACGATGAACGGCTGCCCCTGCCAGGTGCAGGTGGTCCGGACGTACGCCAGGTCCTCCACCTCGGCGGCCGGCACCACCCGGACGTACCGGCCGGGGCGTACCTCGGCGAAGCCGTCGTCCGGTTCGGGCTGGTAGAGGCGGACGTCGGTCCCGTCCGGGCTGGCCTGGTACTCCCGCCCCCGCCAGCGGGCCACGTACCCGTCGCGGGTCACGCCTCATCCGCCTTCCGCCACACCAGCGCGTCCGTGTCGAGGACCGCGACCAGCCGGGCGGCGGCGTCGGCGCCGACGCGCCACAGCTCGGCCCCGTGCGGCAGCCGGGCGCTGTCCACCTTGAACTCCGCCACCACGTCGGTGCTCTCCCCCGGTGCGAAGCCGTTGCCGCGGAACGGGGACCGTTCGATCACCCAGCCCTCCATCGCCCGCATGGCGGCCTCGTTCTGCCCGCCGTACGGGATCCGGTAGAGGCTGGGCCGGTGGGCCGGCCAGCGCAGCAGGTAGACCTCCTCGTCGTCCCGGGAGAACGGCGAGCCGGGATGGCCGAGGCCGAGCGCGTCGTACAGCTCCGCCGGGGTCCGCAGGTGGGCCAGTTCACCGGCCCGGTGCACGAACCCGGACACCCGGTCGTAGCCCCGCTCCAGGTAGTAGGCGAGCTGGCTCGCCGCGATCGCCTTCTGCATGGTCACCGGCAGGCTCGGGTCCGTCGGCGGCGCCGCCGGTCGGGGCTCGGCCGCCGGGGCCGGCGCGGCGGCGGGAGGCTCCGGTTCGTCGCCGAGGCCCACCTCGGCGGCCCAGTTGGCGAGCGCGAGAACCTGCTCCCCCGGGTATGCCGCACCGACCGGACTGCCCGGGTTGACCAGGAACGACCAGGCGGCGTCCGGCCACCGACGGATGAGCTGGACGAACTTGACCCGTACGGTGTCGACCGGCCCGTCGGCGTGCTCGGCGAGCCGCTCCGGCGAGGTGTAGGCCACGACGTACGTGCCACCGTCGATCGACCGGGTGTGCCAGACGAAGCCGGGGTCGCCCGGCCTACTGCCGGGGACCGACTCGGGCGCGACCGGCAACAGCACCCGGGCCAGCAGCAGGGTGGTGAGGAAGCCGTCCGTGTTTCCGCTGCCGGCGGCGGCGAGCAGTTCCTCCTCCACCTCGTTCGCCGGCACGAACTCCGGCCGCCCGGCGGGGGGCGTCGTCGCGCCGGCCGACGTCGGCTCGTCGACCGACCGCTCGGAGGCGGTGGAGCGCGGCGAGCCGTCCTCCACATCGGAGCGGGCGGACCACGACACCGGAGGCTCGGCCGGCACCGACGTCGACTCGGGTGTCGGCGTCCCGAGCAGCGACGTGGTGTCCGGTTCGGCGGGGGACGGATCGGGTGGGAACAGCGGCTCGGTCGGCGGCTCGAACAGCGGGGCCGGGGCGCCGTTCGACGGCTCGGAGAGCGGGGCCGTGGACTCGAACAACGACACCGTCGGGTCGGCCGACGACGACGGCGGCTCGAACAGCGACACCGTCGGTTCACCCGAGCCCGGCGACTCGAACGCCGTCGTCGACTCCGGCCCGAACGCCGACGCGGCCCCGTACGGCGTCGTCGGCTCGAACGTCGTCGTCGGCTCGAACGCCGCCGTGGGCTCGAAGGTCGTCGTCGGCTCGAACGCCGCCGTGGGCTGCGCCGACGCAGTCTCGAACGCCGTCGTCGGCTCGAAGGCCGACGCGGTCTCGAACGCCGTCGTCGGCTCGGCAGCGGTGGACCCGAAGGGGGCCGTCGACGCGAACGAGGGTGCGGCCCCCGACGACGGCTCGAAGAGCGACACCGGAGCCGCGGCCGCCGGCGAGAGCGGCGTCGTCGGCTCGTCCCCGACGCCGGACCGGTCGAACGGCGACGTGCCGTCGACCGGCTCGCCCGTGCCGGTGGCGTCGAGGTGGGCGGCGAGATCGGCGGTGTCGTCGACCACCGGGTCGACGGGGAGCGGCACGGTCGGGTCCGTGGCGCCCACCCAGGCCGCCGCCGCGTCGCCACCCGGAACCGGGACCACGGGATCGGCGCGCGGTGGGGACCAGGCCGGTGTGGGCTCCGTCAGGTCGCGGGCCTCGATGACGGTGCCCTCGATGACGATCGGGGTGAAGTCACGCCGAGGCGTCGGCGGCGCGGACACCGGCTCGGCGACCGACGGCGGCAACTCCTCCGCCTCCGCGAGGTCGGCGACCGGATTCTCCCCGGCCCACTGGTCCGGCGCGGGCGCGGCGGGGCCGGCGTGCCGCCGGGGCAGCGTGGCGGTGGCGTCCTCGGCCGGGCGGGCCGGCCGGAACGGCCGGGTCGGGTCGTCCGGACGGGATGCCGGCGGCGGCTGGTCCGCCCCGATCGGGAAGGCCCGGGTCGGATCCTCCCGCACCGGCTCGTTCAGCGGCCGGCGGCGGGGAAACGGCTGGCCACCGGCGAACCGGGACGGCGGCGTCGCCCGTTCGGCGGACCGGCGGGGCGCGTCCAGCGGCGAGGGCCGCCGGCTGGAGCGCCCGGAGGAGGGCTCGAAGAAGGAGCGGGCCGGGGGCGGCGCGGGAGCCGCCGGCGGATCGTCCACCGACGCGTCCCGTCCGGCGGCGAAGGGGTCCGGCTCGTCCGGCCGCCGACGCAGGTCGGTGAGCCAGCCGTCGAGGGCGTCGGAGCCGGGCTCGTCGCCCGAGCCGGGCCGGCCCGCCTCGGGCGCCTCCGGCGTTCTCCGGCGGGGCGGCACGGTGGGTACGCGGCGACCGAGGACCGGCACGGTCCGCATCGGCACGGTGGAGGGCTCCTCGGCCTCCGCCACCCGGCCACCGCGGGTCGGCGGAACCGGGGGCGGCGGCGCGGGAGCGGCCGGTACCCGGGGGAACGGCGCCTCCCGTGCGGTCTCCGGAACCCCGTTGCGGGCGGCCCGGGCCGCGCTCTCCACCCGATCCAGGCGGGCTCGGGCGCCCATGGTCCGCCCGGGCAGCCGGATGTCTCCCCGAGCGAGCTGCGCGACGTACCAGGCGGGCAGGTAGCCCTCGATCGGCAGCCCCGGATCGACCGCCAACCACCACTCCTGGTTGGGCCAGCCGGCGGCCAGGTCCGGGTATGCCACGACGCGCGTCGCCCCGGCGTTCTCACCCAGACTGGCCCGTAGCGCGGCGACGGAGGTGAAGGCCAACACGTGGGTGCGACCCCCGGAGGTCCAGGTGCCCCACCCGGCGGTCGAGCCGCCGGCGACCGGCAGCACCAGATCGACGCGGGTCAGTACGCGGAAGTACTGCTGCTGGTCCTGCGCGCGCAGCGCGTCCCGCATCGCCACCTCGGCCTCGGTGGCCGGCTCCCATCCGGTCACGGCCACCTCTCCTTCCGCGAACAGGCCACAGGCATCGCCTACAACCTACAAGGTGGTAACAAGATCACAATGCCTGGCCATCGACGGTCGGCCGTGACCTCGGCGAGGCGCTAACATCCCGTTCCGGAGTCGACACGTTACGGAGGTCGTCGATGTCTCGGCCCCTCGTCCGCCCGGCCCTGGCCGCCCTGGCGATCCTCCTCGTCGCCGGCCTGCCGGCCGCTCCGGCGGCGGCCCGCGCCCCGTCCGGATGCGCGGCGCCGCCGGCGCCCGCCCGCCCGGTGGCCGAGCAACCGTGGCCCCAGCAACGGTACGCGCCGGACCGGCTCGCCCCGCTCGCGACCGGCGCCGGCGTGGTCGTCGCGGTGGTCGACTCCGGGGTCGACCGGTCGCATCCGCAGCTCGCCGGCCGGGTGCTCGACGGCGCCGACTTCCTCGACCCGGGGGGCGACGGCACCCGGGACTGCGCCGGGCACGGCACCGGCGTGGCGAGCATCATCGCCGCCGCGCCGCGCCCCGGCGTCGCCTTCCGCGGGCTCGCGCCGGACGCGCGCGTCCTCCCGGTACGGGTGAGCGAGCAGCAGGTGGTCGAGGGGCGGGAGTCGGGGCGTACGGTCGACGCGGCCGACTTCGCCCGGGCGATCCGGTGGGCGGTGGACCACGACGCCGACGTGCTCAACCTGTCCGTCGTGCTGTACGCGGACGACCCGGCCGTCCGGGCCGCGATCGCCTACGCGGTGCGGCGGGACGTGGTGGTGGTGGCCGCCGCCGGCAACCTGCACGACAGCGGCGACCCGCGACCGTACCCGGCGGCGTACGACGGGGTGCTCGGCGTGGGCGCGATCGGCCGGGACGGCGCACGCGCGGCCTTCTCCCAGACCGGCCCCTACGTCGACCTGGTCGCCCCGGGCAGCGAGGTGCTGATGGCGGCGCCCCGGCAGGGCCACCACCGGGCGGAGGGGACCAGCTATGCCACGCCCTTCGTGTCCGGCACCGCGGCGTTGCTGCGGCAGTATCGCCCCGGGTTGAACGCGGCCGGGGTCGCCGGGCGGATCGTGGCCGGCGCCGATCCGGCGCCGGGGCGGGACGAGGGCTACGGCGCCGGGGTGCTCAACCCGTACCGCGCGGTGACCGAGTCGCCCGGCGACGCGCCCGCCCGCCCTCGCGCCGGGGCGGCGTTGCCGGCCGACCGGCCGGATCCGGCCGCGCTCGACCGCCGGTCCCGTCGCGCCACGGCCCGCGACCGGGCACTGCTGGTGGCCGGCGTGACCGGTGGGGCGGCGGCGCTGGTGGCGCTGCTGGCCGTGGTGCTGCCCCGGGGGGCCCGGCGGCGCTGGCACCCGGCCGGCCCGGCCTGATCACCGGACGCGGCCCGGGACCGCACCCGGGCCGCGCCCGGGGCTCACTGGAACAGGTTGGCGTTGCGCTTCTCGGTGTCGAGGTAGTCGGCCGCGGAGTCCTCCACGGCGAGCTTGATGTCCCGCAGCATCGCCTGCAGGTCCTGCGAGGCGGCCCGCCAGCGGGCCTGCCGCTGCTCGTACGCCTCCCGCGCCGCGCCGGTCCAGCTCGACACCAGCGGCGCCGCGTCCCGTTCGAGCTGCCCGAGCTGGCTCTCCAGAGTGGTCAGCGCCCGTTGGATGTCCGCGCCGGCCTGTTGCAGGGCGGCGAAGTTGACGACCAGCACACCGTGCTCCATGGGTTCGATCCTTCCGATGGTCAGAGCGGCAGCTGGATGCCGCGGTTGGTGCCCGCCACCCGGCCGGCGGCCTCGGTGTCGGAGACGTCGTAGTGCCGGCCCGCGGTGCGGATCGCCGTGGCGGTCTCACGCAGGGCCCGCTGCAGGGTCGCCTGGTCCTGCGCCCACTGCTGCTTGACCTGCTCGAACGAGCGCCCGCCGGCGCCCCGCCAGGCCTGCTGCAGCACCTCCAGCTCGGCCATCAGGCCGCTCAACATGGTCTGCAGCGACTGGTCGACCTGCTCGAACCTCCCGGCGGTCTGCTGCATCACCGCGGCTTCTGCCTGGGTCTGGGACATCCCGGACGTCACCTCGTCTCCTCGGTCGTGGTCGGTCACCGTGTGACCACCGTGGACTCGCCGGTGCGCGCCCGCCGTCCCCGGAGGGGGAAGAGGGACGGCGGGACGCGCGAACGACGATTTCGTCGCTGACGGTAGCCGTCTCACTTCAGTTCTGCTACCCCCCGGGCCTCCCCTGTGGACAACGCTCCCACTACCATGAGCCACGGCGGCGTCACAGGGCGGACCGGGCGGGGAGGTGCGGTGACCGCGAGCACGACCGAGCGACCCTCGCCGAGCGCTCCTCCTCAGTGGACCCGGGTGAGCGCACCGGTGGTGCGCGCCGGTCAGGTCGTGACGACCCAGGTCGCGGCGGCCGTGCTGGTGGCCGCGGTCGGGCGCGGCGTGGTGGTGACCGCCGTCGCGCTGCTCCTGGCCACGCTGCTGCTGCCCGCCGCGTGGGTGCGGGTCCGGGGCCGCTGGCTGCACGAGTGGCTCGGCGTCGGCGCCGCCCACCTGAGCCGTCGGCGTGCGCTGCCGCCGGCCGCCGATCCGGCGGCGCTGCTCGACCTGGTCGCTCCCGGCACGGTGGTGCAGGCCGCGGAACTGGCCGGCGGGCCCGCCGCCGTGCTGCACGACGCGGCCGGGCTGACCGCGCTGCTGGAACTCGGCGATCCGGACGATCTGCTCGGCGACCGCCCGGAGGCACTGCCGTCCCCGTTCGACCTGCTTCCCCCGGCGGGTCCGGAGAGTCCGCCGGTCCGGCTGCAACTGGTCCTCTCGGCGTCGCCCGCACCGACGCCCGCCGTCGCGGCCGGTCCGGCCGGCACGTCCTACCGGCAGCTCACCGACGGCCGGATCGCCGGGCGGACCCGGGTCGTGCTGGCGATCCGGGTGCTCCGGACCGACGGTTGGTCGGACGACGAGTTGCTGCGGGCGCTCGCCGGCACCGTCCGACGCACGGCCCGCCGGCTCGGCCCGCTCGGCGGACATCCCCTGGGGGCGCCGGCGGCGCTGCGGGTGGTCGCCGAGATGGCCCACCACGAGGCCGGCACACCGGTCCGGGAGACGTGGCCGCTGCTCACCGTGGGCGGGCTGCCGCAGGCCACCTGGCGGTTGCGCCGGTGGCCCGATCCACGCGGCGAGGCGGCCCGGGGCCTGCTGTCCCGATTGCTGGCCACTCCGGGCACCGCCACCACCGTCGCGCTCTGCGTCGGCCCGCACACCGGCTCCGCACCGGCGCCGGCCGGGTTGACCGTGCGGGTCGCCGCCGACGACGTGCCGGCGCTGACGCTGGCCGAGCGGGCGCTGCGCCGGGTGGCCGGAGACGCGGGCGCGGAGTTGCGGCGACTGGACGGCGAGCACCTGGCCGGGCTGGCCGCGACCCTGCCACTGGCGGTCGGCGGTGCCGGCGCGCCCGCGACCGGGTCGCCGCCGACGGGTCTGGACCTGCCGGTCGGGGGGTGCGGGCTGGTGGTGGGCGCGAACCGCCGCGGCGGCCCGCTCACCGTACGTCTGTTCCGGCCCGCGACGACCCGGATGGTGCTGGTCGGCGGGGTGCCCGCCGCGCAGTTGCTGGTGTTGCGGGCGCTGGCCCTCGGCGCCCGGGTGGCGGTGCAGACCACGCGGCCGCGCACCTGGGAGAGGTTCGTGCGCGGGCTCGGGGCGCCGGCCGGCGGGGTGCCGCTGCTCCCGCCGGGGCGGCCGGCCGGCGGCGCGCCCGGGTCGCCGCTGCGCCCGCTGCTGCTGGTGGTCGACGCCGGCCCGGTGCCGCCGGAGGTCGGTCCGGCGGCGGCCTGGCAGTCCGTGCTCGTGGTCCGCGACGAGCTGACCCCGGCGGACGCCCCGACGCTGGCGCGCGCCGACCTCGCCGTCCTGCAACCCCTCGACCCGACCGAGGCCGCCCTGGCCGGCACCGCGCTCGGCCTGGGCGGCTCCGCCGACTGGCTCACCCGGATCCGCGACGACATGGTGGCGGTGGTCAACCGGCGGGCACTGCGCTGGGCGCTGCTCTCGCCGACGCCGGTCGAGTCGCAGCTGGTCGGTCGTCCGACCCGCCGCTGAGCCGGTCGCACGGGTTCCGCGCGGGGAACGGGCGTGGCACGATCCCCGCCATGGATTTCCTGAAGGGTCTACTGATCCGGGTGGCGACGACGGCGGTGGCCTTCTGGCTCGCCACGTTGCTGATCCCGGGCATCACGCTCGACTCCGATTCGGCCACCGAGACGGTGACCACGCTGGTCCTCGTCGCGGTGATCTTCGGTGTGGTCAACGCGGTGCTCCAGCCGATCATCAAGACCGTGGGTTGCGGTTTCTACCTGCTCACCCTCGGCCTGATCGCGCTGGTGGTGAACGGGCTGCTCTTCCTGCTCACGAGCTGGATCGCCGGTGAGGCCGGGCTGCCCTTCCACGTGGACGGGTTCTGGCCGGCGGCGGTGCTGGGCGCGCTCTTCGTCGGCATCGTCACCTGGATCCTCGGCGCCGTCCTCGACCGCGACTGAGGCCCGGCGAGCCCGGCCGGCGCCCACGACGCCGGCCGGGCCAGCGAGCGGGAATTGGCTGGCGAGCGACCCGGGCGGCGGCACTAACGTCGGCCGGGTGTTCACAGTGACCCGCGCCGACGGCTACCAGCTCAGCACCGACCCGGACCGGCTCGACCTGGACCGGGTGCACGCCTGGCTCGCCACGGACGCCTACTGGGCACTCGGGCGCGAGCGGGAGACGGTCGCCCGCGCGTTCGCCGGTTCGATCGGCTTCGGCGTCTACCGGCCCGGCGACGGCCGGCAGGTCGCGGTCGCCCGGGTGGTGACCGACCGGGCCACCTTCGCCTGGCTCTGCGACGTCTACGTGGACCGGGCCGAACGCGGTCGCGGGCTGGGCACGTGGCTGGCCGGCGGCGTCCGCGACCACCTGGCCGAGCTGGGCGTACGCCGCATCCTGCTGGCCACGCTGGACGCGCACGGGGTGTACGGGAAGCTCGGGTTCCAGCCGGTGGCGGCGGACCGCTACATGGAGCTGGACCAGCGGGTGACGCCCATCACCGGAAAGGATCAGGAGCCCGATCCGCACCTTACGGTGGACGGGTGAACCAGCTCCGCCTCGGTTATCTGTACGGCGTCGGCGCGTACCTGCTCTGGGGTTTCTTCCCGATCTACCTGAAGCTGCTCCGGCCGGCCGGGCCGGTGGAGATCCTGGCGCACCGGATCGTCTGGTCGGTGGCGTTCGTGGCGCTGCTGCTGGCCGCGATGCGCCACGTCGGCTTCCTGCGCACGCTGGCCCGGCGACCCCGCGCGTTGGCCGGCATCGCGCTCGCGGCCGCGCTGATCGCGGTCAACTGGGGCACCTACATCTATGGCGTGAACTCCGACCGGGTGGTGGAGACCGCGCTCGGCTACTTCATCAACCCGCTGGTGTCGGTGCTGTTCGGCGTGGTCGCGCTGCGGGAGCGGCTGCGCCCCGGGCAGTGGGCGGCGTTGGGCGTCGGCGCGCTCGCCGTGGCGGTCCTCACCGTCGACTACGGCCGGCTGCCCTGGCTGGCGCTCACGCTCGCGTTCAGCTTCGCCGGCTACGGCCTGGTCAAGAAGCGGCTCGGGTTGCCCGCGGTGGAGGGGCTCTTCGTCGAGTCGGCGGTGCTGGCGCTGCCGGCACTGGCGTACCTGGCGTGGCTGTCGGCCCGGGGCGACTCGACGTTCGGGCACGTCTCGGCCGGGCACACCGCGCTGCTGGTGCTGGCCGGCGCCGCCACCGCGATCCCCCTGCTGCTCTTCGCCGGCGCGGCGAACCGGCTGCCGCTGTCCACCGTGGGCATGCTGCAGTACCTGGCCCCGATCCTCCAGCTCGGCTGCGGCGTGCTGATCTTCCACGAGCCGATGCCCCCGGCCCGGCTCGCCGGCTTCGCCCTGGTCTGGCTGGCCCTCCTGGTCTTCACCGCCGACGCCCTCCGAAACACCCGCCGCACCCGCGCCACCCCCCGCCCCACCCCCACCCCCACCCCCACGCGCTGATCTTGCACTTCCGGCCCGGACAGAAGGGGCGACAAGCCCGAACCGAGGGCCCAAAGTGCAAGATCGCGGCGGTGGGCGGGGGCGGAGGGGCGGGGGTCAGCGGAGGTCGTAGGCGAGGACGGGGGTTTCGGTGCCTCGTTGCAGCTCCAGGCGGACCAGTTCCCCCCTGGTGAACCGGGTGACGCCGGAGAAGCGCAGGTCGTCACCGGGGGCGGCCAGCCAGGAGCCGATCTGCTCCGTCGCGCCGTCCGGGCCGTGCGCCACCAGTCGGAACGTGTACGCCTCGCGGTGCCCGGCCCGCCGGTCGTAGCCGCAGTGCATGGTGACCTCGGTGCCCCAGGGCGTCTCGGTCAGCCCCACCTCGGCGTGCACCGGCGCGGTCCCGGCCACCGGTCGCATGGCGGTCAGCGCCACCTGCCGGGTGGCCGGCTCGGCCGGCGGCCGGACCAGCGTCACGCCGACACCAGCGAGCACCGCCAGCACCGCGGCGGCGAGCGCGGTCGCCGCGTACCGCCGGCGGGAGCGGGACCGCTCGCGGCGCCGCCGCTCCCGCGCGGCGTCGAGCAACGCGGGCACCCGGTTGGTCTCCGGCCCGACCTCCAGGAACTGCTCCAGCCCGGCCGGATCGAGCCGGCCCAGCAGGCCGGGGAGCACGGCGATCTCGGCGACCGCCTCCCGGCACGCGGCGCAGCCGGCCAGGTGCCGCTCGTAGGCGGCGCGCTCGGCCGGGGCGAGGGCGCCCAGCACGTAAGCCCCGTCGTCGTGCGCGAACTCGCAGCGGGTCATCCGGTCACCCCCATCTCGGCCAGCACCAACCGTAGTGAGCGCAGCGCGTAGTGGGTGCGCGACTTCACCGTGCCCGGCGGGACGCCCAGCCGGGCGGCCGCCTCCGCCACCGACCGCCCCTGGTAGAAGCACTCGACCAGCACCTCGCGGTGGGTCGGGCTCAGCCGGTTGAGCGCCTCGGCCACCGTCCACGCCTCCACCGCGCGCTCCGTCTCGTCGACCGTCTCGGCGGTTTCGGGCAGTTCGTCGGTGTAGACCTCGCCGACCCGGGCCGAGCGGCGACGCCACGCGTCGATGGCCAGGTTCCGCGCCGTGGTGAAGAGCCAGGCGCGGACCGAGCCCCGCCGCGGATCCAGCGACTCCGGGTGCCGCCAGGCCCGCAGCAGCGTCTCCTGCACCAGGTCCTCGGCGCGCGGCCGATCGCCGTTGACCAGTCGCAGGGCGTGCGCGAACAGCGCGTCGGCATGCTCGTCGTGCAGCGCGCGCAGCAGCTGGGCGTCGTGGTCACTGATGGCGGTACCTCGCTTCCGGCGGCGGGGAGACCGACGATGCGTCCGCCCGTGGCGGGCGGTGCGTCCGCTCTTCCATACGTGCCGTGACGCCGAACGGTTCAGCCGCAGGTCAGGCCGGAGCTGTTCACGTCCGGTTCACATTCGGGCCGACACCCGCTCACCACGCCCTGGCACCGTCCGGCAGGTACGCGCGCGGGCCGATCGCCCGTGCGCGCCTTCCGACGTCCGATCAGGAGGCTCCACCTCATGAGCGACCGTCCTCGCCTGCTCCCGCTGCTGGGTGGCACCCGCCACGGCAGCCGCGACGCGATGACCTGTCTGTACCGGTGCGGCAACGCCTGCGACCACCCGGTGCCCAACCCCACCGACAACCCGTACCTCGGCGACCTGGTCGACGCCGAGGTCACCCGGCGCGGCGTGGTCCGGGCCGGCGCGGTCGGCGCGCTGGTGCTCGGCTTCGGCGGCGCCGCCGCCGGCGCGCTCGCCGGCGCCGCCCCGGCCGCCGCCGCGCCCGCCACCCCGACCGCCCCGGGCACGGACGAGGCCGTCGCCGCGACCGTGCGCCCGGGCAGCGGCGCGCTGACCTTCAAGCCCATCCCGCCGAACAAGCTGGACACGCTGGTCGTGCCGAACGGGTACGACCACGCCGTGGTCATCAAGTGGGGCGACGAGGTGGTCCCCGGCGCGCCCGCGTTCGACGTGCGCCACCAGAGCGCCGCCGCGCAGGCCAAGCAGTTCGGCTACAACAACGACTTCGTCGGCGTGCTGCCGATCGACCGCAAGCGCGCGCTGCTCGTGGTCAACCACGAGTACACCAACGAGGACCTGATGTTCCCCGGCTTCACCGGCCAGGACGCGCTGACCGTGGAGCAGCTGCGGGTGGCGATGGCCGCCCACGGCATGTCCGTGGTCGAGCTGGAGCGGGTGGAGAACACCGGGCAGTGGCGGCCGGCACGGCGCGGCCGGCGGGAGTACAACCGCCGGGTCACCGCGCTGGCCACGAAGTTCGAGCTGACCGGCCCGGCCGCCGGCTCGGCCTGGCTGCGGACCGCCGCCGACCCGAAGGGCCGCACGGTCGTCGGCACGTTGAACAACTGCGCCGGCGGCGTCACCCCGTGGGGCACCGTGCTCTCCGGCGAGGAGAACTTCAACCAGTACTTCGTCGGCGGCGACGGCGCGCCGGAGGAGCTGAAGCCGAAGCTGGCCCGCTACGGCATCCCCACCGACGTGCGCTACCCGAGCGGCAGCCGCAAGTGGGACCGGGCCGACGAGCGGTTCGACCTGGCGAAGCACCCGAACGAGGCGCACCGGTTCGGCTGGGTGGTCGAGATCGACCCGTTCGACCCGCAGGCCCGGCCGCGCAAGCACACCGCGCTGGGCCGGGTGAAGCACGAGGGCGCGAACGTCATCGTGGCCCGCAGCGGACACGTGGTCGCGTACATGGGCGACGACGAGCGTTTCGACTACCTCTACAAGTTCGTCTCGGACAAGAAGTTCATGCCGGGCAACTCCTGGGTGGCCCGCAAGCACAACCTGACGCTGCTGGAGTCGGGCACGCTCTACGTCGCGGCGCTGACCGGCGACAGCCCGGGTGAGATCGACGGCAGCGGCACGCTTCCCGCGGACGGCGGCTTCGGCGGCCGGGGCCGCTGGATCAAGCTGGTCAGCGGCAACCGCTCGTACGTCGACGGCATGACCGCCGCCGACGTGCTCACCTTCACCCGGCTGGCCGGCGACAAGGTCGGCGCGACCAAGATGGACCGTCCCGAGGACGTCGAGCCGAGCCTGCTCACCGGCAAGGTCTACGTCTCGCTGACCAACAACACCGACCGGGGCAAGGCCGGCAAGGCGCCGGCCGACGAGGCGAACCCGCGCAACGCCAACAAGCACGGGCAGATCCTGGAGCTGGTCGAGGACCGGGGCGACAACACCGCCGACACCTTCGCCTGGTCGCTGCCGATCGTCTGCGGCGACCCGGCGGACGCCTCGACCTACTTCGCCGGGTACGACAAGTCGAAGGTCTCCCCGATCTCCTGCCCGGACAACGTCGCCTTCGACGCCACCGGCAACCTCTGGATCTCGACCGACGGCAACGCCCTGGGCAGCAACGACGGGCTCTTCGCCACCGCCGTCGAGGGCCCGGAGCGGGGGCACCTGAAGCAGTTCCTCACGGTGCCGCTCGGCGCGGAGACCTGCGGACCGTTCATCACCAAGGACAACCGGTCGGTCTTCGTGGCCGTGCAGCACCCGGGCGAGATCTCCGGCGCCTCGGTGGAGAACCCGGCCTCCACCTGGCCGGACGGCGACTTCGCCAAGCCCGGCGTGGTGGTCACCTGGCGCCTCGACGGGGGCCCGGTCGGCAGCTGAGCCATCCCCGGGGTGGGTCCGGCGCTGGACCCACCCGCTGACGGGCCGTCGTCGGACCCACCGGCGGCGGCCCGATCAGTTCTCGGTGGCGATCCCGTCGGCGATGGAGCGCGCGGCGGTGAGCAGCTTCGCGCGGACCACCCGGGCGGAGGTCATCATCTCGCCGGCCGGCAGCGCGCAGGCCAGCACCACCCGCCGCTCGATGTCCTTGTCCGGGGTGACCAGCACCGCGGCGCAGGCCACGCCCTGCCGGAACTGCCCCAGCTCCAACTGCATGCCGCGCCGGTCGCCGGCGGCCAGGTCGGCCTCGAACGCCTCGACCGTGGTCAGGGTGGCGGTGGTGAACGGGCGCATGCCGTATTCGCGCAGGTAGCGGAAGCGCTGCTCGGCGGTGAGCGTGGCGAGCAGGCTCTTGCCGAGCGCGGTGGCGTGTGCGCCCTCGTCGAAGCCCGGGACCAGGTCCTCCATGAACGGTGAGCGCGGCCCCTCGGCGGACGCGGTCACCGCCACCTGCCCACCCACGAAGCGGCCCAGGTAGTGGCTCCAGCCGGTGTCCACGGCGGCGCGCCGCAGCGCCTCGCCCACCGCGGGCGGCCCCCGGAACGCGGTGACCAGCTCGCGGTAGCGGTCGGCCACCTCCAGCCCGACGATGTACGTCCCGTCCTCGCGCCGGATCACGTAGCCCTCGTAGGCCAGCGTGCGCACCAGGTGGTAGGTGGTGGCGACGGTCAACTCGCAGCGGCGGGCGATCTGCTTCACGGTGAGCCCTCTCGGCGCACGGCCGACCGACTCGAGCACTCGAAGCGCGCGGGAGACGCTGCGGATCAGGTCCGAAGGTTCCGCCAGGGGGTCGCGCACAACCACCTCCGCCGCCGGGGACTTACACCATATGAAAAACAGGCCGAGTGCGAAATGCCTGTTCGGATCGAGGATGCCAGATCACCGGACACCCACCGTGCACCGACAGACACGATCAGCAGCCAAAACGCGACAGGCGTAGGTTGGCGACGATGACCGAAACAATTTCGCGAACCGCTCCGGCGTCGGCCGGCGGAGCGGTCCGGGTCGGCGCCGGCGCCACCGTCACCACCGTCGCCTGCGTCCTGCCGGTCTTCCTGGTCGGCGGTCTGGCCGTGCAGCTCGGCGACGAGCTGGGCTTCAGCCCCGCCGGCCTGGGCCTGGCGGTCTCGGTCTACTTCGGCGTCAGCGCCCTGGCCTCGGTGCCCTCCGGCGCCCTGGTCGAGCGGTACGGGCCGGCCCCGGTCGCCCGGGCCGGCATCCTGCTCTCCGCCGGCTCGCTGCTGGCCGTGGCGGCGCTGGCCCGGTCGTACCCGGTGCTGGTGGCGCTGCTCGCGGTCGGCGCCGCCGCCAACGCCCTCGGCCAGCTCGCCAGCAACGCCGCGCTGGCCGCGCACGTGCCGGCGCGGCGGCAGGGCCTCTCCTTCGGCGTGAAGCAGGCCGCCATCCCGGTCTCCACCCTGCTGGCGGGCGTGGCGGTGCCCACGGTCGCGCTCACCGCGGGATGGCGCTGGGCCTTCGTCGCGGCCGCCGGGGCGGCGTTGGCCGCGCTCCCGGCCGTACCCCGGTCCGAGCGGAACCGGGACGGCCGCGCCGCCCCCGGGAGCGGCGGAGGCGGGCGGGGGCCGCTCGTGGTGGTGGGGCTGGCCGCGACGCTGGCGGCGGCCGCGGCGAACGCGCTGGGCACGTTCCTGGTCGACTCGTCGGCCGCGCGCGGGCTCTCCCCCGCCCTGGCCGGCCTGACCCTGACGCTCGGCAGCGCGGTGTGCGTGGTCGCGCGGATCGGGGTGGGTTGGTTCGCCGACCGACGGGCGAGCGGGCATGTCGGGTTGATCGCCGGGCTGCTGGTGGCCGGCGCCGTGGGCCTGGTCCTGCTGGCGGTGGCCGGCCCGGTGCCGCTGGTCGCCGGCGTGGTGCTCGGGTTCGGTCTCGGCTGGGCCTGGCCCGGGCTGATGAACTTCGCGGTGGTCCGCCTCCATCCGCAGGCCCCGGCCGCCGCCACCTCGATCACCCAGACCGGGGTGTACGCGGGCGGCAGCCTCGGACCGCTCGGCCTCGGCACGGTGGCCGGCGCCGCCGGCTACCCCGCGATGTGGCTGACCGCCGCCGTGGCCATGCTCCTGGCCGCCCTGCTCATGCTCCTCGGTGCCCGCCGCCTGTCCCGCACCGCCTGACCGGCCCCTCCGGGAGTGCGGCGCGTTCGGCGGGACATGCCACGGGCCGCCCGGGGTGTCGCGCCGCGCCCCGCCGCGCCCGGGGCCGCCTTCGGGCCGAGGGGCCGGAACGAGCGTGGCACCGGGGTGGGCGTAGCGCGGGGTGGACGTAGGGCGTAGCCGGGGGTGGGCGTAGCGCCGGGTGGGCGTGGCGCGGGGTGGGCGTGGCGCGGGGTGGGCGTTGCGCCGGGGTGGGCGCTGGGGTCGGCGTAGCGCGGACGGGCGTTGGTTTCGAGCGGGCGCGCGCCCGGACGGGCGGCCTGCACCGAGCGGACCGGGCCAGCGGGCGTGATCCCTGGGATGCCCCGGCGCCGCAAGGGGGCGGGGTGCCGGTGACCGGCCGCCCAAACAAGAAAGACGCCACATTCGAGCGATATACCGCCTGGTCATATTTATGACTCAGCGGTATATCGCGCAAACGCGATCTCTTCTCAGCGGGGACTACGTTCCGTGACGGTGGAGAAGCCGACGCGGGCGCTGGTCCCGGTGACCCGGCAGCCCTCACCGCCACCTCCGCGGAGCGGGCCGTGGCGGCGAACGCTTGCCGCGGCGTCAGCTCGGTGCTCCGGCCCGGCCGGCTCGGGAGCGACGGATCCGGCCGGGCGGCCCGGGAGCGGCCGGACCGGTCAGCTGGTGCGGTCGGCGATGTAGTCGCAGAGAGATTCCAGCGCGCGGCGGGCCGGGCCCTCGGGGAGCGGGGCGAGGCGGGCGCGGGCGTCCTCGGCGTAGCTGCGCACCGTCTCCCGGGCGCGCTTGAGCGCCGGGGACTCGCGGAGCAGGGTCAGCGCCTCGGCGTGCAGGGCGTCGTCGACCAGCGGCCCGGTGGCCAGGATCTCCCGCAGCCGCACGCTGGCCGCGTCCGAGTCGTCGGCGGCGAGCGCGTAGAGCACCGGCAGGGTCGGCACGCCCTCGCGCAGGTCGGTGCCGGGCGTCTTGCCGGACTCCACCGACTCGCTGGCGATGTCCAGCAGGTCGTCGGAGAGCTGGAACGCCACCCCGATGATCTCGCCGTATCCGGCCAGGGCCTCGATGTGCTCGGGGGACGCGCCGCCGAACATGCCGCCGAAGCGGGCCGAGGTGGCGATCAGCGAACCGGTCTTCTCGGCGATCACGTGCAGGTAGTGGGCGACCGGGTCGGTGTCCCGCGGCCCGACCGTCTCGGCGATCTGGCCGTGCACCAGCCGGGCGAACGTGCGCGCCTGCAACCGGACCGCCTCCGGGCCCAGGTCGGCCGCGATGTCCGCGGCCCGGGCGAAGAGGTAGTCGCCGACCAGGATGGCCACCGAGTTGGTCCAGCGGGAGTTGGCGCTCGGGGCGCCCCGCCGCACGGCCGCCTCGTCCATCACGTCGTCGTGGTAGAGCGTCGCCAGGTGAGTGAGTTCCATCACCACGGCGGCCGGGACGACCTGCGCGGCCTCCGGGTCGCCGAACTGGGCGCCCAGCGCCACCAGCAACGGGCGGAACCGCTTGCCGCCGGCCTGGAGCAGGTGCCGGGCCGCCTCGGTGACGAGTGGGTCCGCGCTGGCCACGCTGGCCCGCAGGTGCGCCTCGACCCGGTCGAGCACGCCCAGCACGGAGGCTTCGACGCGCGGGTCGGCGAGGTGCAGGCCGAGCGCGCCGAACTGACCTGAATGCTCGCCAGCCGGGTTCACCACGTCTTCAACCATGCCACACCCGTTCGACCTGCTCGGCGAGGGGGATGGAGGCCGAGGGCCGGCACGCCACGGCGTACCGGCCCCCGGAGGATCCGTTCCGTCATCGAACGAATTCGGCGGCACCGGTGGTCAGGTCGAGCAGCGGCCCGGGGACCACGCCGAGGACCAGCGTGGCCAGCACGCCGATGACCAGGGCCGCGGAGGTGAGCGCGCCTGGCACAGCCACCGTCGGGGTCGCCTCGCCCGGCTCGGAGAGCCACATCATCACCACGACCCGCAGGTACGGGAACGCCAGCACCATGCTGGTCAGCACGCCGGCGATCACCAGCCACGCCTGGTTCGCCTCCAGCGCCGGCCCGAACACCGCGAACTTGCTGGTGAAGCCGCTGGTGAGCGGGATGCCGGCGAAGGCCAGCAGGATGAACGTGAAGACCGCCGCGAAGAACGGCGAGCGTCGACCCAGCCCGGCCCAGCGGGACAGGTGGGTGGCCTCGCCGTCGGCGTCCCGCACCAGCGTCACCACGGCGAACGCGGCGAGCACCGAGAAGCCGTACGCGGCCAGGTAGAACATCGTGCCGGAGAGCCCCGACTTGGTCGGCGCCAGGACACCCACCAGCAGGTAGCCGGCGTTCGCGATCGACGAGTACGCCAGCAGGCGCTTGATGTCCGTCTGGGTGACCGCGAGCACGGCGCCGACCAGCATGGTCAGCACCGCCACCACGCCGAGCACCGGGGTGAAGTCCCAGGCGGCGCCGGCGAAGGCGACGTGGAAGACCCGCAGCAGCGCGCCGAACGCGGCGACCTTGGTGCAGGCGGCCATGAAGCCGGTCACCGGCGTCGGCGCGCCCTGGTAGACGTCGGGCGTCCAGACGTGGAACGGCGCGGCGGCGGCCTTGAACAGCAGACCGATGGCGAGCAGCGCCATGCCGGCGAAGAGCAGCACCTGGCTGGACGAGGACTGGCCGACCGCCGCGTGCACGGTGGCGAAGTCGACGCCGGCCCCCCGACCCGGGATCCCGGAGGTGAAGCCGTAGATCAGGGCGACACCGAACAGGAAGAACGCCGAGGCGTACGCGCCGAGCAGGAAGTACTTCATCGCCGCCTCCTGGCTCAGCAGCCGCCGGCGACGGGCCAGCGCACAGAGCAGGTAGAGCGGCAGCGAGAAGACCTCGAGCGAGATGAACATGGTCAGCAGGTCGTTCGCCGCCACGAAGATCAGCATGCCGCCGATGGCGAACGTCATCAGCGGGTAGACCTCGGTGGCGCCGCCGACACCCTCGGCCTGCTTGCGGTCCTCGGGAGACTCGGCGGTGACCGCGGCGTGCGCCACGAAGGCGCCGCCCCGCTCCACCGTGCGCTCGCCGACGAGCAGCAGCGCCATGGCGGCCAGGACCAGGATGGCGCCCTGGAGGAACAGCGTCGGCCCGTCCACCGCGATCGCGCCACCGGCGGTGATCAGCCGGTCGTCGGAGTTCAGGATCACCATGGCGATCGCGGCCAGCACCGCCAGCAGGGCGAGACCGAGCTGCACCCCGTTGCGCAGGCGGCGCGGCACGAACGCCTCGACCAGGACGCCGACCAGAGCCGCGCCCAACATGATCAGGATGGGAGCGAGCGCCGCGTAGTCGATCGACGGCAGCTTCAGTTCACTCACTTCGAAGCCTCCTGGACGCTGCCGACCTCAGGGGCGGGATCGGACTTGCCGACGTCCTGCATGGTCGCCTGGACGGCGGGGTTGATGACATCGGTGACCGGCTTCGGATAGAAGCCGAGCAGCACGATCAGCGCGATCAGCGGCGCGACGACGACCTTCTCGCGCAGCGTGAGGTCCCGACGCATGCCCTCGACCTCGGTCAGCGCCGGGTTCAGCGTGCCCTGGGTGGTGCGCTGCACCATCCACAGCACGTACGCGGCGGCCAGGATGATGCCGAGCGTGGCGATCACCGCGACCGGCTTGTTGACCGTGAACGTGCCGATCAGCACCAGGAACTCGGAGACGAACGGCGCGGTGCCGGGCAGCGCCAGCGAGGCCAGACCGGCGAAGAAGAGCACGCCGGCCAGCACCGGCACCAGCTTGCCCGCGCCGCCGAAGTCGCTGATCAGCGCCGAACCGCGCCGGGCGATCAGCATGCCGACCACCAGGAAGAGCAGGCCGGTGGCGAGCCCGTGGTTGAGCATGTAGAGCACCGCGCCGGTGCCGGCCTGGGTGGTGAAGGCGAAGATGCCCACGCCGATGAACCCGAAGTGCGCGATCGAGGTGTACGACACCAGTCGCTTCAGGTCGTTCTGGCCGACCGCCAGCAGCGCGGCGTAGATGATGCCGATGACCCCCAGCGCCAGCGCCCACGGCGCGAACCAGCGCGACGCCTCCGGGAACAGCGGGAGGCAGTAGCGCAGGATGCCGAACGTGCCGACCTTGTCCAGCACGCCGACCAGCAGCGCGGCCGCACCGGCCGGGGCGGCGCCACCGGCGTCCGGCAGCCAGGTGTGGAACGGGAAGAACGGCGCCTTGATCGCGAAGGCGATGAAGAAGCCGAGGAACAGCCAGCGGGCGGTGTTCGTGGCGAACTCCGCCTGGCTCAGCGCCTGCCAGTCGAAGGTCTTCCCGCCGACCACCCAGAGGCCGATCACCGCGGCCAGCATGAACAGACCGCCGACCAGCGAGTAGAGGAAGAACTTCACCGCCGCGTACTGCCGCTGGTGGCCGCCGTAGCTGCCGATCAGGAAGTACATCGGCACCAGCATGACCTCGAAGAACACGTAGAACAGGAAGACGTCGGCGGCGGCGAAGACGCCGATCATCGTGCACTCGAGGACGAGCAGCAGCGCGAAGTAGACGGGCACAGAGCGCTTGGACGACTCGGCGTCGTGCCAGGACGCCAGGATCACCAGCGGCACCAGGATCGCGATCAGCATCAGCATGACCAGCGCGATGCCGTCCACCTCGAAGGTGAACCGCACGCCCCAGTTCGGGATCCACGGGTACGACTCGCGGAACTGGAACCGGTCACCGCCGGCGGAGAAGGCGAACCACATCACCACCGAGAGCACCAGCACCAGCAGCGACCAGCCGAACGCCACCAGCTTGGCCAGGTCCGGCCGACTGCGCGGCAGCAACGCCACCACCAGGGCACCGACCAGCGGCGCCACGGTCAGCACCGAGAGGAACGGGAAGTTGGACATTATTCGGCCTTACCTCCGTCGTGACTGCGTGGCCCGCCGGCGGGGGCGGCCGCGTTGCTGTCGATCACGCCAGCCACCCCGCCTGCACCGCCAGGAACGCCGCCACCACGAGCAGCGCGCCGGTCAGGATCGAGGTCGCGTACGACCGCACGAAGCCGGTCTGCAGCCGCCGGAGCCGGCCCGAGCCCCCACCCACGGCGGCGGCGAGGCCGTTGACCAGCCCGTCGACGCCCCGGTTGTCGAGGAACACCAGCGCCCGGGTGAGGAAGATGCCCGGCTTCTCGAAGACCGCCTCGTTGAAGGCGTCCGTGTAGAGGTTGCGGCGGGCGGCGGTGACCACCACGCCGGCCGGCTGCGGCTCGGTGGCCGTGCCGGTGCGGAACAGGAACCAGGCCAGCCCGGCTCCGAGCACGGTGATCAGGATCGAGAGGATGGTGATCACGGTGTGCGAGAGCACGCCGTGCGCCTCGCCGCCCGCCTCCTCGCCGAGCACCGGGGTCAGCCAGGACACCACGCCGTCGTTGAGCGTCATCAGACCACCGGCCACCACCGAACCGGCGGCGAGCAGGATCAGCGGGATCGTCATGAGCTTCGGCGACTCGTGCGGGTGCTCGATGTCCTCGGTCCACCGCTTCGGGCCGTGGAACGTGAGCACGAACAGCCGGGTCATGTAGAACGCGGTGAGTCCGGCACCGAGGAGCGCCGCCCCGCCGAACAGCCAGGCGGTCCAGCCCTCCCGCTCGAACGCGGACGCGATGATCGGCTCCTTGGAGAAGTAGCCGGAGAGCGGCGGGATGCCGATGATGGCCAGCCAGCCCATCATGAACGTCAGCCAAGTGATCTTCATGTACTTCGACAGTCCGCCGAAGCGGCGGATGTCCACCTGGTCGTTCATGCCGTGCATGACCGAGCCGGCGCCGAGGAACATGTTGGCCTTGAAGAAGCCGTGCGCCAGCAGGTGGATGATGGCCAGCGCGTACGCGCCGCCGCCGAGACCGACGCCGAGGAACATGTAGCCGATCTGGCTCACCGTGGACCAGGCCAGCACCCGCTTGATGTCGTCCTTCGCCGCGCCGATGACGCAGCCCATCAGCAGGGTGAGCGCGCCGACGCTGACCACCACGAGCTGGAGCGTCTCGTTGGCGGAGAAGATCGGGTTGGAGCGGGCGATCAGGTAGACGCCCGCGGTGACCATGGTGGCCGCGTGGATGAGCGCGGACACCGGGGTCGGGCCTTCCATCGCGTCCGGCAGCCAGGCCTGGAGCGGGAACTGGCCGGACTTGCCGGCCGCGCCCAGGAGCAGCAGCAGGCCGAGCACCAGCACCGTGGTGGAGGTCAGCGAGCCGACCCCGTTGAACACCTCGTCGTACTGGGTGGTGCCGAGCATGGCGAACATGACGAAGATGCCGATGGCCAGGCCGGCGTCGCCGACCCGGTTCATCAGGAACGCCTTCTTGCCGGCGGTGGCCGCGCTGGGCCGGCCGTACCAGAAGGAGATCAGCAGGTACGACGCCAGGCCGACGCCCTCCCAGCCGAAGTAGAGCATCACGTAGTTGTTGCCGAGCACCAGCAGCAGCATGGCGGCGACGAACAGGTTGAAGTACCCGAAGAACCGGCGCCGGCCCTCGTCGTGCGCCATGTACTCCACGGCGTAGAGGTGGATGAGGAAACCCACCCCGGTGATCAGCAGCACGAACACCGCGGCCAGCGGGTCGAAGAGCAGACCGAAGTCCACCTTCAGGTCGCCGACCGTGATGAACTGCCAGAGGCTCTGTTCGACCTGCTTGTTCTCCAGACCGCGCAGCTGGAAGAAGTAGGTCAGGCCGAGCACGAACGCGGCGCCGATGGCCGCCACGCCCAGCCAGTGGCCCCAGCGGTCGGCCCGCCTGCCGAGCAGCAGCAGGACCGCCGCGCTGACCAGCGGGATCGCCACCAGCAGCCAGACGCTGCCCAGCAGGCCATCCGCAGTAGCGAATTCCACAGTCTGTTCCACCGCAGACCCCTCAGTACTTCAGCAGGTTGGCGTCGTCGACGCTGGCCGAGCGCCGGGTCCGGAAGATCGCCATGATGATCGCGAGCCCGACCACGACCTCGGCCGCCGCCACCACCATCACGAAGAACGCCATGATCTGGCCGTTCAGGTCACCGTTGATCCGGCTGAACGTGACGAGCGTCAGGTTGGCCGCGTTGAGCATCAGCTCGACGCACATGAACAGCACGATGGCGTTGCGTCGGACCAGCACGCCGACGGCGCCGATGGTGAACAGCACCGCCGCGAGGATCAGGTAGTAGTCCGGCGTCATTTGTCCGTGCCCTTCAGTGCGGTCTCCTCGGCCGTCAGCTCGCGTACCGGCATGATCTCCGGGATGCCGCGGTCGGTGAGCCGGCCGTCCGGCAGGCGGGCCGGCGTGGCCACCGAGGAGGAGGTGGCGAAGACACCCGGGCCGGGCTTCGGGCCGGGGTAGTTGCCGGGCCGGAAGCGCGCCTTCATGGTGGCGACCTGGTCCATCCGGTCCTCCTTGCGCCGCTCCACGTGCGCCAGCACCATCGCACCCACCGCGGCCGTGATCAGCAGCGCCGAGGTCAACTCGAAGGCGAAGACGTACTTGGTGAAGAGCAGCCGGGCGATGCCCTGCACGTTGCCCTCGGCGTTCGCCTGGTCGAGCCCGGCCGCCCGCACGCCGTCGAGCGCGCGGTAGAGGCCGGTGCCGACCAGGCCGGCGAAGCCGAGCCCGAGCACCACCGCGGCGACCCGCTGGCCGCGCAGCGTCTCGATCAGCGAGTCGGACGCGTCCCGGCCGACCAGCATCAGCACGAACAGGAAGAGCATCATGATCGCGCCGGTGTAGACGATGATCTGCACCATGCCGATGAACGGCCCGGCCTGGAGCACGTAGAACACGCCCAGGCAGAGCATGGTCAGCACCAGCCAGAGCGCGGAGTGCACCGCGTTGCGGGCCCACACCATGCCGAGCGCCCCGATCAGGGCCAGCGGGGCGAGGATCCAGAAGGTGACCTCCTCACCCCCGGTCACGTCGCCCGCCGCGGCGAGCACCGTCTGTGTGGTCATGCCCCTGCTCCCTTGCCCGCCTCGGACCGCTGCGCGGCCTGCTCGGCGCCGGGGAAGGTCACGCCGGGGTGCTCCTCCACCTGGTACCGGCCCGGGCCCATCGGCGAGTGCTCGGCGCCGGCCGAGGTGCCCGGGTTGGTCAACGCGCCGACGTAGTAGTCCTTCTCGCTGTCGCCCAGCCGCATCGGGTGCGGCGGCTGCTCCATGCCTTCGAGCAGCGGCGCGAGCAACTGCTCCTTGGTGAAGATCAGGTCCTGCCGGTTGTCCCGGGCCAGCTCGTACTCGTTGCTCATGGTGAGCGAACGGGTCGGGCAGGCCTCGATGCAGAGCCCGCAGAAGATGCACCGGGCGTAGTTGATCTGGTAGGTGCTGGCGTACCGCTCACCCGGGGAGAAGCGCTGCTCCTCGGTGTTGTCGCCACCCTCCACGTAGATCGCGTCGGCCGGGCAGGCCCAGGCGCACAGCTCGCAGCCGATGCACTTCTCCAGCCCGTCCGGGTGCCGGTTGAGGATGTGCCGCCCGTGGTAGCGCGGCGCCGAGACCGGCGGCTTGAACGGGTAGTCGGTGGTGACGACCTTCTTGAACATGTGCGAGAAGGTGACCCCGAAGCCCTTGAACGTTCCGGTGATCGCGCCCACGTCACACCTCCCTGGAGTCCGAGCCGGCGACGACGTTGGCCGGCTCCCGCTCGGCGACCACGCGCCGGGTGCGGGGGCTCGGCGGAACCTGAAGATCCATCGGGGGCAGCGGGAAGCTGCCGTACGGCCGGCTGTCCACCTGTTCCTGCGGGGACGGCTTCGGCTGCTTCTTCTTGCTGGGCCAGAAGAGCGTGGCCAGCAGCAGCACGCCCGCGCCGATGGCGGTGGCGAGCAGCCGGTCGTTGGTCTGCCAGTCCTCGATCGAGCGCAGCCCGGCGAGCACCAGGATCCAGACCAGGTTGATCGGCAGCAGCACCTTCCAGCCGAACCGCATGAACTGGTCGTAGCGGAGCCGGGGCAGCGTGCCGCGCAGCCAGACGAACACGAAGACCAGCAGGATCACCTTGCCGAAGAACCACAGCATCGGCCACCAACCCTCGTTGGCGCCCGACCAGAGCGTGATCGGCCAGGGGGCCCGCCAGCCGCCGAGGAACAGCGTGGTGGTGACCGCCGACATGGTCACCATCGCCACGTACTCGGAGAGCATGAAGAGCGCGAACTTCAGCGAGCTGTACTCCGTCATGAAGCCCGCGACCAGCTCCGACTCCGCCTCCGGCAGGTCGAACGGCGCCCGGTTGGTCTCGCCGACCATGGCGATGAAGAAGATGATGAAGCTGGGCAGCAGCAGGATCGCGTACCAGCCGGGGGCGGGCAGGTCGAACCCGCCGATGCTCAGTTGCGTGGCGTCGCCCTGCGCGGCGACGATCCCGCTGGTCGACATCGTGCCGGCGGTCATGAACACCGCCACGATGCTCAGCCCCATCGCGACCTCGTAGGAGATCATCTGGGCGCTGGACCGGAGACCGCCGAGCAGCGGGTACGTCGAGCCGGAGGCCCACCCGCCGAGCACGATGCCGTAGACGCCCATCGAGGAGCAGGCCAGGATCACCAGCACCGCCACCGACACGTCGGTGACCTGCAGCGGCGTCCAGTGGCCGAAGATGCTCACCTTCGGGCCGAACGGGATCACCGACAGCGCGGTGACCGCGGAGATCACCGAGATGGTCGGGGCGAAGAAGAAGACCACCTTGTCGGCGGCGCGCGGGAGGATGTCCTCCTTGAACGCCATCTTCAGGCCGTCCGCGAGCGTCTGGAGCAGGCCGAACGGGCCGACCTGGTTGGGGCCGGGCCGCACCGCCATCCGGCCGACGACCCGCCGCTCGAACCAGACGCCGAGCAGCGTGGCCAGCAGGCCGAAGGCGAACGCGAAGACGATCTTCCCGAGGACCAGCCACCACGGGTCCCGGCCGAAGTCGGCGAGCGTCGGGTCCTGCGCCGCGAGGATGACGGCGTTCACTGGGATACACCCCCGGTGTTGAGGAGCGGACCCGGGCGCGCGGCGGCGTCCGCGGCGACGGGCGCCGCGGTCACCGTGACGACGTGACCGGACGTCGCGCCGAGGCTGCGGCGTACGGTCGAGCCGGGTGAGTTGGTCGGCAGCCAGACGACGCCGTCCGGCATCTCGGTGATCGCCGCCGGCAGGGTGACCGCGCCGCGGTCGGTGCCGACCGTGACCGGGTCCCCGTCGGCCACGCCGAGCGCCTCGGCGGTGCCCTTGCCCAGCCGGACCACCGGCGGGCGGGCGGTGCCGGCGAGGTGCTCGTCGCCGTCGGTGAGGCTGCCCAGGTCGACGAGCTGGTGCCAGGTGGCCAGCACGGCCTGGCCCGGGCCGGGCTGCGGCACGGTGGCCGGCTCGACCGAGGGCGCGGACGGCCGCTCGACCCGGGTCCGGGGCAGCGCCCCCAGCTCGCGGCGCACGCTCGGCACGTCGCCGGCGCCGAGCCGCACGTCGAGCTGCGCCGCGATCGCGTCGAGCACCCGGCCGTCGGTCATCGCGCCGGTGTCCAGCACCTTCTCGAAGGTGCGCAGCCGGCCCTCCCAGTCGAGGAAGCTGCCGGCCTTCTCGACCACCGGGGCGACCGGGAAGACCACGTCCGCCCGCCGGGACACCGCGCTCATCCGCAGTTCCAGGCTGACCAGGAACGGCACCGCGTCCAGGGCAGTCTCGGCCAGGCGCGGGTCGGCCAGGTCGGCCGGGTCGACCCCGGCCACCACCAGGGCGCCGAGGCGGCCGTCGGCCGCCGCGTTCAGAATGCCGTCGGTGTCGCGGCCGGCCTGGCTCGGGATGACCCCGGCCGGGATGTCCCACGCCTCGCCCAGCTCGGCGCGGGCGGCCGGCTCGGTGACCACGCGACCGCCGGGGAGCAGGTTGGGCAGGCAGCCCGCGTCGACCGCACCGCGGTCACCCGCGCGCCGCGGCACCCAGGCCAGTCGGGCTCCGGTACGCCGGGCCACGTCCGCCGCCGCGGAGAGTCCGCCGGGCACCGCGCCCAGCCGCTCGCCGACGATCAGGATCGCGCCCGGCTGCCCCAGCGCCTCGGCCACCGTGGCGTGTTCGGCCAGCACGCTGGCCTCCTCGCCCGGCACCACCCGGGCGAGCTTCGCCCCGAGCTTCTCCAGGCCGCGGGTCGCGAACGGCGCGATCGCGTAGACGGTGAGCTTCTTCTTCAGGTACGCCTTGCGCAGCCGCAGGAAGAGGATCGGGCACTCCTCCTCCGGCTCCAGGCCGACCAGCACCACCGCGGGCGCGTTCTCCACGTCCGCGTAGGTCACGTCGGTGACCCCGGCGACGTTGCTGGCCAGGAAGTCGGCCTCCTCGCGGGAGACCGGGCGGGCCCGGAAGTCGATGTCGTTGGTGTGCAGCGCCACCCGGGCGAACTTCGCGTACGCGTAGGCGTCCTCGACGGTGAGCCGGCCGCCGGTCAGCACCGCCGTGCCGGTGCCGCCGTCGCGGGCCGCGCGCAGCCCCTCGGCGGCCCGGGCGAACGCCTCGCTCCAGGACGCCTCGCGCAGCTCACCGGTCTTCTCGTCCCGCACCAGCGGGGTGGTGAGCCGGTCGAACGCGCGGGTGTACTGGAAGCCCCAGCGGCCCTTGTCGCAGTTCCACTCCTCGTTCACCGCCGGGTCGTCGCCGGCCAGCCGGCGCAGCACCTTGCCCCGCCGCCAGTCGGTGCGCTGGGCGCACCCGGCCGAGCAGTGCTCGCAGACGCTGGGCGAGGAGACCAGGTCGAACGGGCGGGACCGGAAGCGGTACTGCGCGCCGGTCAGCGCGCCCACCGGGCAGATCTGCACGGTGTTGCCGGAGAAGTACGAGTTGAAGGGAACATCCCCCTCGTCGCCCTCCTCACCGTACGCGTCGTCCCGGTAGATGTTGATCTCCTCGTGCGAGGAGCGTCCCATCAGGTCGATGAACTTGTCGCCGGCGATCTCCTCGGAGAACCGGGTGCACCGCTGGCAGAGCACGCAGCGCTCGCGGTCGAGCAGCACCTGGGTGCTGATCGGCAGCGGCTTCGGGTACTCCCGCTTGTGCTCGTGGAAGCGGGAGTCGGTGCGGCCGGTGGACATGGCCTGGTTCTGCAGCGGGCACTCGCCGCCCTTGTCGCACATCGGGCAGTCCAGCGGGTGGTTGAGGAGCAGCAGCTCCATCACCCCCTCCTGGGCCTTCTTGGCGACCGGCGAGGTGAGCTGGGTCCGCACGACCATGCCGTCGGCGACGGTCTGGGTGCAGGAGGCGACCGGCTTGCGCTGGCCCTCCACCTCCACCAGGCACTGCCGGCAGGCACCGGCCGGGGCCAGCAGCGGGTGGTCGCAGAAGCGGGGGATCTCGGTGCCCAACTGCTCGGCGACCCGGATCAGCAGCGCTCCCTTGGGCGCGGTGACCTCGACGCCGTCGATGGTCAGCGTGACGGTCTCGGTCTGCTTGGCTACGTCCGTCATCAGTGGGCTCCAACCAGCTGCTTGTCGGAGAGCTTCGGAGCGGTACGTCCCTCGATGTAGTCGAGGTAGTCCTGCTTGAAGTACTTCAGCGACGAGGTCACCGAGCTGGTCGCACCGTCACCCAGACCGCAGAACGAGCGGCCGAGGATGTTGTCGCAGGTGTCGAGCAGGGTGTCCAGGTCCTCGTGGGTGCCCTGGCCGGACAGGATCCGCCGGTAGACCCGGACCATCCAGTAGTTGCCCTCGCGGCACGGGGTGCACTTGCCGCACGACTCGTGGTGGTAGAACTCCAGCCACCGGTAGGTCGCGTAGACCGGGCAGTCCTGGTCGGAGAAGATCTGCGTGGCCGTGGTGCCCAGGATCGAGCCGGCCGCCGCCACCCCCTCGAAGTCCAGCGGCACGTCCAGGTGCTCGGCGGTGAGCAGCGGCGTCGACGAGCCGCCCGGGGTCCAGAACTTCAGTTCGTGTCCGGGCTTCATCCCGCCGGCCAGCTCGATCAGCTCGCGCAGCGTGATGCCCATCGAGCACTCGTACTGGCCGGGGTTGGCGATCCGGCCGGAGAGCGAGTAGATCATCGGGCCGGAGGACTTCTCCGTGCCCATGGTCTTCCACCAGTCCGCGCCGCCCAGCACGATGTAGGGCACGCTGGCGATGGTGCCGACGTTGTTGACCACGGTCGGGCTGGCGTACAGGCCGTGGGTCGCCGGGAACGGCGGGCGCAGCCGGGGCTGGCCCCGGAAGCCCTCCAGCGAGTCCAGCAGCGCGGTCTCCTCGCCGCAGATGTACGCCCCGGCGCCGGAGTGCACCACCAGCTCCAGGTCGAACTTCGAGCCGAGGATGTTCCGGCCGAGGTAGCCCTTGGCGTACGCCTCGGCCACCGCGCTGCGCAGCCGCCGGGCGGCGTGCACGGCCTCGCCGCGGATGTAGATGTACGCCCGGTTGGCCCGGATCGCGTACGACGCGATGATCACGCCCTCGACCAGCGCGTGCGGGTCGTGCGTCATCAGCGGCAGGTCCTTGCAGGTGCCCGGCTCGCCCTCGTCGGCGTTCACCACCAGGTAGTGCGGCTTGCCGTCGCCCTGCGGGATGAACCCCCACTTGAGACCGGTCGGGAAGCCCGCGCCGCCCCGACCGCGCAGCCCGGAGTCCTTGATCAGCTGGATCAGGTCGTCCGGGTGCGCCTTGAGCGCCTTGCGCAGGGCGGCGTAGCCGTCCAGCTTCTCGTAGGTGCCGAGCCGCCAGGCGTCCGGCGACAGCCAGCGCTTGGTGAGCACCGGCGTGAGCTTGGCCAACGTCTCCGGCCGAGGAGTGGTCACTTCCGGACCCCCGTTCCGCTCGCGTCCGCCGGGTCGGCGCCGTCGGCGTCCGTACCGGCCTCCGCCTCCTTGAGGTTGCGCTCCTGCGCGCCGGCCGCGTCGCCGGCGGGCTTGCCGTCGCCGGCCGGCGGGTTCGCCGCCACGCCGGCGGCCTCCGCCGCCCGCGCGTCGCGCGGCGCCGGCGCCGGGCCGTCCACCGGGACCTTGGTGCCCGGCGCGTCCGCCACCGCGGTCCGCGCGTCGGGCTGCCGGGTCTCGGCGGTACGCACCTGCGGCGACTTGTCGTCCGGCGCCTTCGCATCCGGCGCGGTGCTGCCGCTGGCCGCCGCGGGCGTCGCCGGCTCGGCCGCGCCCGCGTTGCCGGCGGTGTCGGCCTTGGCCGGCTCGGCCTTGGCCGGCTCCGGCGCGGGGGCCGGCTTCTCGGCCTCGGCCTTCGCCTTGGCCTCGGCGGCGGCCCGGTCGGCCTCGGCCTTGCTGCGGATCGGCGTCTTCGGGTCGAAGCCCGGCACCGCGATGCCGTGCTCCTCGGCCAGGCGCAGGCCGCGCAGCGTGGGCGCACCCGGCCCGCCGTCGGCCACCGCGCCGTCCCGCTCGTCGGCGAAGCCGGCGAGCTGGACCGCCATCTCCTTCAGCGTGCAGAGCCGCGCGCCCCGGGTCGGCATCGGCCGGCCACCCGCCTGCAACTCCTGCACCACGCCGAGCGCGCCCTGCGGCTCCACGTTGTCGAAGAAGTCGTAGTTGACGGTCATCACCGGGCCGTAGTCGCACGCCGCCAGGCACTCGGCGTGCTCCAGGGTGATCTTCCCGTCGGCGGTGGTCTCCTCGTGCCCGACGCCCAGGTGCTCGGCGAGCGTGTCGTAGACCGCCTGGCCGCCCAGCACGTCGCACATGGTGTTGGTGCAGACGCTGACCAGGTAGTCACCGCTCGGCTTGCGCTTGTACATGGTGTAGAAGGTGGCGACCGCGCCGACCTGGGCCTTGTTCAGCCCGAGCACCTCGGCGCAGAACTCGACCCCGGCCGGGGAGACGTAACCCTCCTCGGACTGGACCAGGTGCAGCAGCGGCAGCAGCGCCGAACGCGACCGGTCCGCCGGATACCGGGCGATGATCTCCCGCGCCCGGACGCGGGTCGTTTCGGAAAAGCTCATCGGTCACAACCACCCATCACGGGGTCCAGCGAGGCGCCGCCGGCGATCACGTCGGCGATCAGGCCACCCTCGGCCATGGCCGGGAGGGCCTGGAGGTTGATGAAGCTCGGTTCCCGGTAGTGCACCCGGTAGGGCCGGGTGCCGCCGTCGGACACCGCGTGCACGCCCAGCTCGCCGCGGGGCGACTCGATGCCGACGTACACCTGGCCCGGCGGAACCCGGAAACCCTCGGTGACGAGCTTGAAGTGGTGGATCAGCGACTCCATCGACTGACCCATGATCTTCGCGACGTGCTCCAGCGAGTTGCCCATGCCGTCGACGCCGATGGCGAGCTGCGCCGGCCAGGCGATCTTCTTGTCGGACACCATCACCGGGCCCGGCTTCAACCGGTCGAGCGCCTGCTCGACCAGCTTCAGCGACTCGCGGATCTCCGCCAGTCGGACCAGGTAGCGACCCCACACGTCACCGTCGGTGTGGGTCGGCACGTCGAACTCGTACGTCTCGTAGCCGCAGTACGGCATGGTCTTGCGCAGGTCCCAGGCCAGGCCCGCGGAGCGCAGCACCGGGCCGGTCACGCCGAGCGCCAGGCAGGCGGTCACGTCGAGCACCGCGACGTTCGTGGTGCGCTCGATCCAGATCGGCTGGCCGGAGAGCAGGTTCTCGTACTCCTTGAGCTTCTTCGGCATCAGCGCCAGGAAGTCGCGGATCTTGCGGATCGCGTCGTCCGGCACGTCCTGCGCCACGCCGCCCGGCCGCACGTACGCGTGGTTCATCCGCAGGCCGGTGATGGTCTCGAAGATGTCGAGGATGTACTCCCGCTCCCGGAAGCCGTACAACATCATGTTGATCGCGCCCAGCTCCATGCCGGTGGTGGCCAGCCAGACCAGGTGCGAGGAGATCCGGTTCAGCTCCATCATCAGCACCCGGATCGTGGTGGCCCGCTCGGTCACCTCGTCGGTGACGCCGAGCAGCTTCTCCACCGCGAGCGCGTACGCCGTCTCGTTGAAGATCGGGGAGAGGTAGTCCATCCGGGTCACGAACGTCGAGCCCTGGACCCAGTTGCGGTACTCCAGGTTCTTCTCGATGCCGGTGTGCAGGTAGCCGACGACCGAGCGGGCCTCGCGGACCGTCTCGCCCTCCAGCTCCAGGATCAGCCGGAGCACGCCGTGCGTGGACGGGTGCTGCGGACCCATGTTGACGACGATCCGCTCGTCGTTGATCGGGTCGGTGCCGGAGACGACCTGGTCCCAGTCGCCACCGGTGACGGTGAAGACCTTGCCCTCGGTGGTCTCGCGCTCGGTCGCGTAGTTCGACGTGGTCACTGGTACGACCTCCTCCGGTCCGGCGGCGGGATCTCGGCGCCCTTGTACTCCACCGGGACGCCGCCGAGCGGGTAGTCCTTGCGCTGGGGGTGCCCCTCCCAGTCGTCCGGCATGAGGATCCGGGTCAGGTTGGGGTGGCCGTCGAAGACGATGCCGAACATGTCGTACGCCTCCCGCTCCTGCCAGTCGGCGGTCGGGTAGACGGCCGTGACGCTCGGCAGGTGCGGGTCCTCGGCGGAGACCGCGGCCTCCAGCCGGACCTGCCGGCGGTAGGTCATCGAGGTCAGCTGGTAGACCACGTGCAGCCGGCGCTCGTCGGCGCCCAGGTAGTCCACACCGGACACCGAGGAGCAGAGCTCGAAGCGCAGCGACAGGTCGTCGCGCATCACCTGGCAGACCTCGGCGATCCGCTCCGGCCGCACGTGCAGGGTCAGCTCACCCCGGTCGACCACGACCTTCTCGATCGCGTCGCCGAAGGCCGGGTAGGCCTCCTCCAGCGCGTCCCGCACCTCGTCGAAGTAGCTCCCGTACGGCCGGGCGGCCTCCTCGATGGGCTTGCGCTGGCGGACCAGGCCGCCGTAGCCGGAGACGTCGCCGGTGCCCTGGTTGCCGAACATGCCCCGGCCGGCCGGGGAGGCCGGCGGGTACTCGGCCGGCGCGGTGGAACTGGCCCCGGCGGGGGTGGTCGGTACCGGCACCCCGCCGTCGTTGTTCCGGTCGTTCGGCGAGGTCATTTCGGGCCCCCCTGCGTCTGGAGGTGGTTCTGCGCCTTCATCCAGTTCTCGATCCGCAACTGCTCCTCGCGCCCCTCGCGGACCGCCTTCGTCCACTCGGCGCGCCGGGCCTTGTCGTTGCGGTACGACGACGGCATCGAGCCGTACGGCACGACGGGGACGTCACCGCGCTCCTTGCGGGCCTCCAGCATCTTGCGACCGTTCGGGCCCAGCGGCTCGTACATGATCTTCTCGCGGAGCTTGAGCACCGCGTCGATGAGCATCTCCGGCCGGGGCGGGCAGCCGGGCAGGTACATGTCGACCGGCACGACGTGGTCGACACCCTGCACGATCGCGTAGTTGTTGAACATGCCGCCGCTGCTGGCGCAGACGCCCATCGAGATGACCCAGCGGGGCTCGGCCATCTGGTCGTAGATCTGCCGCAGCACCGGGGCCATCTTCTGGCTCACCCGGCCGGCGACGATCATCAGGTCGGCCTGCCGGGGCGAGGCGCGGAAGACCTCCATGCCCCAGCGGCCCATGTCGTAGTGCGGGCCGCCGGCCGCCATCATCTCGATGGCACAGCAGGCGAGGCCGAACGTGGCGCCCCAGACGGACGACTTCCGCGACCAGTTGACCAGCTTCTCGACGCTGGTGAGCAGGACGCCGGAGGGAAGCTTCTCCTCGATGCCCATCTGCTACCTCCTCAGTCCCAGTCCAGGCCGCCGCGCCGCCAGACGTAGGCGTAGGCGACGAAGACCGCGACGATGAACAGGACCATCTCCACGAAGCCGAAGATCGGCAGGGCGTCGAAGGAGACCGCCCAGGGGTAGAGGAAGATGATCTCGATGTCGAAGACGATGAAGAGCATCGCCGTCAGGTAGAACTTGATCGGGAACCGGCCGCCGCCGACCGGCTGCGGGCTCGGCTCGATGCCACACTCGTACGCCTCGAGCTTGGCCTTGTTCAGACGCCGGGGGCCGGCGAATCGGGCGGCGGCCACGGAGAACAGCGCGAACCCCGCGGCGAGGGCGAACAGCCCGATGATGGGTGCGTAAGGAGAGAGCGTCATCGTTGTCCCCTGCTCGTCCTTCCCTGACCTCGGTGGTTGGCCAAAATCACACTATTCACGTCCCTCACGACCTCGGTCGGCGGGGGTCGATCTCCGTCCGTCCCGTGGGCACGCCCCCGGGCCGGTGGTCTCCTACACGGCCGGGGCCGCCTTCGTCATCGCGTTGATGACCCGGTCCATCGCGTCCCCGCCGCGCGGGTCGGTCAGGTTCGCCAGCAGCTTGAGCACGAAGCGCATCAGCATCGGGTGCGGCATGCCGTGCTTGGTGGCCAGCCGCATCACCTCGGGCCGGCCGATCAGCTTCACGAAGATGCCGCCGAGCCGGTAGTAGCCGCCGAAGCGGGCCTTCAGCTCCTGCGGGTAGGCCATCAGCGCCCGCTCCCGCTCCGCGCCGGCCGGGCGGGCGAGCGCCTGCACCGCGACCTCCGCGGCCAGCTCGCCGGACTCCATCGCGTACGCGATGCCCTCGCCGTTGAACGGGTTGACCATGCCGCCGGAGTCGCCGACGAGCAGCACGCCGCGGGTGTAGTGCGGGACCCGGTTGAAGCCCATCGGCAGCGCGGCGCCGAGGATCGGACCCTCCGCGTTGGCCTCGTCGGTCATCCCCCAGTCCTCCGGGGTGTTGGCCAGCCAGTCGGTGAGCAGTCGCCGGTAGTTCGTCTTGCCGAACGCGGAGGAGGAGTTGAGCACGCCCAGGCCGACGTTCACCCGGCCGTCGCCGAGGCCGAAGATCCAGCCGTAGCCGGGCAGCAGCGCGTCGTTGCCCTTGGCCCGCAGCTCCAGCCAGGATTCCAGGTAGTCGTCGTCGTGCTTGGCGGGCGAGCGGTAGTAGCGGCGGACCGCGACGCCGATCGGCCGGTCCTCCCGCTTGGTCAGCCCGAGCGCGAGCGGGAAGCGGCCGGAGACCCCGTCGGCGGCGACCACCAGCGGCGCGTGGAAGGTGGCCGGCTCCTTGTCCGGGCCGACCTCGGCCTGCACGCCGATCACCCGGTCGTCCGCGTCCAGCACCGGGGTCAGGACGTTCACCCCGGTGCGCAGCTTCGCGCCGGCGGCGACGGCCCGCTGGGCGAGCAGGTCGTCGAAGTCGAGCCGGGTCCGGACCAGGCCGTAGTTGGGGAAGCTGGCCAGGTCGGGCCAGTCCAGCTCCAGGCGTACCCCACCGCCGATCACCCGCAGGCCCTTGTTGTGCAGCCAGCCGGCCTCGGGCGAGGTGTCCACGCCCATCCGGATCAGCTGCCGCACGGCGCGGGGCGTGAGCCCGTCGCCGCAGACCTTCTCCCGGGGAAACTCCGTCTTCTCCAGCAGCAGCACGCGTACGCCGTGCCGCGCCAGGTGGTACGCCGTGGCCGATCCTCCGGGACCGGCGCCCACGACGATGACGTCGGCGTCGTTCTCCACCGCGGTCATCCGCGCCTCCTCCCGCATGCTCGTGAAATGCTTCACAAGCCGATCGGGTTGGAGTCTATGACCGGCGTTACACCTGTATGCGACCAGGGGTGCCTAACTTCACGGAAACCCGCCGGTAAGGATGTGGATATCGGTCACGGGCGGGCCGGCGTGGCCGGCCCCAGACCGGCGTCGAGCCGGATCGCCTCGGGCAGGTGGTCGCGCAGCGCGCCCCCGGCCGCGCGGTCCAGCGCCGCCAGCACCTCGGCGACGACCTGACGGACGTCCGCGGGATCCGCCCCGGCCAACTCCCTGAGCTGGGCGATCAGCTCGGCGGCGTCGTCGTCGGTGGCGACCTGGTCCGATCCCGTCATGGGGGCGAGCCTACGGGACAAAGTAGACCAGAACCGGATATTCACGAAATGGTCGGTTTGAGTCGACCGAGGGATCAGTCCCGGACGGCGCGGTGCAGCGCGACGACGCCGCCGGTCAGGTTCCGCCAGGCCACCCGGCCCCACCCGGCCGCACCGATCCGCGCGGCCAGCGCGGCCTGGTCCGGCCAGGCCCGGATCGACTCCGCGAGGTAGACGTAGGCGTCGGGGTTGCTGGACACCGCGCGGGCCACCGCCGGCAGCGACCGCATCAGGTACGACAGGTAGACCGTGCGGAACGCCGGGTTCACCGGCGTGCTGAACTCGCAGACCACCAGCCGCCCGCCCGGCCGGGTCACCCGGGCCAGCTCGCGCAGCGCGGCGTCGGTGTCACTCACGTTGCGCAGCGCGAAGGAGATGGTCACCGCGTCGAAGCTGGCGTCGGCGAACGGCAGCCGCAGCGCGTCCCCGGCCAGCAGCGGCACCGCCGGGCGGGTGCGCTTGCCGGCGTGCAGCATGCCCAGCGACAGGTCGGCGCCGACCGCGTACGCCCCGGAGTGGGCCAGTTCCTCGGTCGACACGCCGGTGCCGGCGCCCACGTCCAGCACCCGCTCGCCGGGGCGCAGGCCGAGCGCCGCCCGGGTGGCCCGCCGCCAGGACCGGTCCTGCCCGAAGGAGAGCACGGTGTTGGTCAGGTCGTAGCGGGCCGCCACACCGTCGAACATGGCGGCGACCTCGTGCGGCTGCTTGTCCAGGCTGGCGCGCTGGCCCTGCGGGGTACGGCTCACCCCTCCACTCTGCCAGCCATGCCGGCCCCGGCTCCCCCCGGGTACGCGACGAGGGCGGGGTGGTCGCCCACCCCGCCCTCGTCAGGCAACCGTCTCCGGTCAGTCCTCGGTGCGCTCCTCGGTCGGGGCGACCAGGACCACCTTGCGGCGCCGGGACAGCATCATCAGCGCCGCACCGGCGGCGAGGACGACCGCGCCGATGCCGCCGATCAGGCCCACCTGCACACCGGTCACCGGCAGGCCGCCGTCACCGGAGCCACCGCCGCTGCCGCCACCCGCGGTCGGGGTCGGGACCGCGGTCGCGCCGCCGCTCGGGGTCGGCTCGGCGGTCGGCGTCGGCTGCGGAGTGCCGCTGGGGCCGGGCGTGGGCTCGGCGGACAGGTCGACGAAGGCCTCGAAGATGGTGTGGTTGTCCAGCTCGTCGACCTCGGCGAAGGTGCGTCGTTGCGCCTGGCTGGCGGCCTTGGGCGCCTCGTCCGGCGTGCCCTCGGCGCGGTCCAGTCCGTAGGCGAAGAAGTCGCCCTCGTGCAGCACGGTCTCGGTCACGTCGTCGCCGACGCGCACGGTGACCCCGGCGGTGTAGTACTGGCCGGGCCGGATCACCGCGCCCGCGTCCTCGCAGACGGCCTGCTGCTTGCCCAGCACCTCCTGGCGCACGCAGCCCTCCGGCAGGTCGACGAAGGCGACCCCGGCGGGCAGCGTGAGGCCGTAGACCACACCGGTGGCCGACTGGCTGCCGTGGTTGTAGGCCGCCCAGTCCAGCGGGACCGTCCTGCCCCGACGCACCGGCTTCAGGTCCGGCTCGTCCCGCACCGCGCCGTTGACCACGACGTTGTCCTGGATGTCCTGCACCCAGGCGGTGAGGTCGTAACCCGGCTTGGTCACCCGGATCGGTAGCTCGACGATGTCGTCGGCGGTGTTCGGCTGCGGGGTGGTGGTGGAGACGCCGACGGTCAGCACGCCGCCGTCGCCCTTGCCGCCGGTGCTGAACAGCGGGATGCCGAAGTCCTCGCTGGTGCCGGCCGGCACGTCGCCCAGGAGGCAGTCGAAGAGCTGCGGGGAGACCACCCGGCAGCCGGCCGGGCGCAGGTAGCCCACCCGCTTCGGGTTGAGATCGTCCACCTTGACCCGGACGCTGACGTCCTTGGCGGTGGCGGTGCCGACGTTGGTGACGGTGAACTTGACCGGCTTGGCCTGGGCCGCCTCGACGCCCCTGGCCAGCCCGGTGCTGATCGGGGCGAGGACGAGGTCGGCCAGGTCGGCCGCCTGCGCCGGCACGCCGAACGCGACCGGCGCGGCGGTGGAGAGCAGGGCCACCACGCCGGCGCGGGCCAGCGTGGAGCGGTATCGGAAGGTCATGGTTCCCCCGGGGGTAGGGACGTGCCGATCAGGCACGGAACGAACGGACGGTACCGGAGCGACGCATCGACGCGCCAGCGCCGTACGGTTGCAATTCCCACTGACCGCCACCGACAGCAAGGGCGGGATGGTCACCCATCCCGCCCTTGCCGCGGTGCGTTATGTGAACGGCCCTCATGGGCCGATGGAGGACGACGGTCCGCCGGACGCCGCCAGCGTAGTCGCCGCGACGGCGCGCGGTACCGCCCTCGACCGGGTCGCCGCCGACCTGTTACCTGGCAGCTCGCGGCCCTGATGGACGGTGCCGAGCGGGCACGTTAGCGGCCCGCCGACGGGCCCGTCGAGATCCACGCCGAAGCTTCACCGGAAACGACGGGCCGTCCAGCCGAACGGTGGAGCCGCGTCAGTTCACCTCGACCAGGGGCAGTGACTTCCCGGCGCCGCCGCCGGGCAGCGCGATCGACGAGAAGTGCGACACCACGCGGTCGTCGCTCGGGTCGTCGGCGGGCGTGTGGTGCACCGCGAGCCGGCGGTAGAGGGTGTCGCGCTGGGCCGGGATCCGGTCCGCCGAGCGGATCATGCCGATCAGCTCGTGCAGGTTGGACCGGTGCCGGGCACCGGCCGAGGAGATGACGTTCTCCTCCAGCATGATCGAACCGAGGTCGTCCACGCCCATGTGCAGCGCGAGCTGGCCCACGTCCTTGCCGGTGGTCAGCCAGGACGCCTGCAGGTGCGGCACCGTCTCGAAGAAGAGCCGGGCCACCGCGATCAGCCGCAGGTATTCCAGCGCGGTCGCCTGGGTGCGGCCCTTCAGGTGGTTGTTCTCCGGCTGGTAGGTCCACGGGATGAAGGCCCGGAAGCCGCCGGTGCGGTCCTGCACGTCGCGGATCATCCGCAGGTGCTCGATCCGCTCGGCGTTGGTCTCGCCGGTGCCCATCATCATGGTCGCGGTCGACTCCAGGCCCTGCCGGTGCGCCAGCTCCATGACCTCCAGCCAGCGGGCGCCGGACTCCTTCAGCGGCGCGATCGCCTTGCGCGGCCGGTCCGGCAGCATCTCGGCGCCGGCGCCGGCGATCGAGTCCAGGCCGGCGGCCTTGATCCGGGCGATCGCCTCGTCCAGGCTCACGCCGGAGACCTTCGCCATGTGCAGGATCTCGCTCGGCCCGATCGAGTGGATGGCGAGCTGCGGGTAGGCCTTCTTGACCGAGGAGAACAGCTCCTCGTAGTACTCCACGCCGTAGTCCGGGTGGTGCCCGCCCTGGAGCATGACCTGGGTGGCGCCCAGCTCGACCGCCTCGCCGCAGCGGCGCAGGATCTCCTCGGTCGGGTGGGTCCAGCCCTCCGAGTGCTTGGGCGCCCGGTAGAACGCGCAGAACTTGCACGCCGTCACGCAGACGTTCGTGTAGTTGATGTTGCGGTCGATCAGGTACGTGACGATGTTGTCCGGGTAGCGGCGGCGCCGGACCGCGTCGGCCGCCTCGCCCAGCGCGTGGAAGGGCGCGTCGGTGTAGAGCAGCAGGGCCTCCTCGGGCGTGATCCGCCCGCCGTCCGCGCCGCGTTGCAGGATGTCGTCGATCTCCTGGTTCGCCGTCACATCCCCGAGCCTACGTCGCCACCCGTGGATGCCGCCGTACCGGGCCCTCCGGTGTGAGCCGAACCCACCCGCCCAATCATATTACCAAGATCGATATAAAATTTTCGGTGGTCGTTGACAAGATGTTCAGCATCTCGCATCATCTTGTCGAGATCCATCGACGCATTGGAGTGGGATGTGAGCGAGACGGAAACCGCTCAAGGCATCGCCGCCCGTTGCCGAGCGGACGGAGGACTAACGGAAGCGACCCTCGGCGAGTTGCGGACCGAATTGGGCTACCGCAAGCTCGGCCGCTGGGTCCTGGCCGAGATCGCCGACACACTCAGGGCGACCGGCCTCGGCTTCTTCCCCTCCCACCGGCTCGACGCGGCGCTCAACGCCGAGCCACGGCAGTCGCAGACGGTCTGGATCTACGTCCGGGACGGCAGCCCTCGAGCGCGTGTGATCGATGCCGTCCTACAGCCGGACGACTGTGACGTCCGAGCAGAGCTGGACGTCATCGGCACCAAGAACCCCGCCGGCCTGACCGCCCGGCAGAAGCTCGACCGCATCAGGGAAATCGTCAACGCCTGACCAGGTCTGAGCAGCGACAGGAAGGCGACCTCGTCCCATGACCGCGCACGTCTTCGTCGACGAGACCAAGGAGCGAGGGCTTCTTGTCGCCGCCGTGGTCATGCACCCGGCCGATCTGACCGCTGCGCGCCGGTCGATTCGTGATCTCATCCTGCCCGGCCAACGCCGTATCCACTTCCACAAGGAGAGGGACGACCGGCGCCGTCAGATCGTCGACGGGCTTCTCGCGCTCTCCGCGCACGCCGTCATCTTCGACGCGAAGCACCATCGCAACGCCAGGGTCGCTCGCGAGGCATGCCTCGTCTCTCTGGTGGAGCACGCGGCAAAGATCGGGGCTGCGCGCCTCGTCCTGGAACGCGACGACTCGACCTTCCAAGCCGATCGACGCCTGCTGTTCGAGCAGGTCAGGAAGTACGGGGTGGACGGGAGGCTGCGTTACGACCAGCTGCATGCTCACGAGGAGTGCCTGCTGGCCATCCCCGACGCGCTGGCGTGGTGCTGGGCCAAAGGCGGGCGCTGGAGGAATTCCATCCGTCGCATGGTCAGTGAGTCGCGACAGGTCTGACGAGGCGCAGACAGCGCGAGACCCGGCCCACCCACCGTCCGGAAGGCTGCCGGGTCCACTTCCACGGGGCTAGTGCCCCTGGCAGTTGAAGGTTACCGCTGTCCGAACCGTTCGGACAAGAAATGGACGTGGCGCGCCGCGTCGGGTTCGGGGGTCGCGGCGCCACGGCACCTTGTGGTGTTGCCGCTAGGCGTCGTAGTCGACGGTCAACTTGTCGGTGACCGGGCTGGACTGGCAGGTCAGGACGTAGCCGGCGGCGACCTCGTCCGGCTCCAGGGCGTAGTTGCGCGCCATGGTCACCTCACCCTCGGTCACCTTGGCCCGGCAGGTCGAGCAGACCCCGCCCTTGCAGGCGTAGGGCAGCTCACCACGCACCCGCAGCGCCGCGTCCAGCACCCGCTCGTCCCGACCCATGGTGAAGCTCGACGAGCGGCCGTCCAGCAGGATCGTCACCTCGGCGCCGGCGCCGGGCCGGTCGGTCTCCCGGCGGACCGGCTCCGGCGGGGCATCCACGTGGAACAGCTCGGTGTGCACCGCCGAGTCGGGCACCCCGCGACCGGCCAGCACCGCCTTGGCGTCCACCACCATCCCGTACGGGCCGCAGAGGAACCACTCCTCGATCTCGTCGCCGGGCACGACGGTGTCCAGCAGCCGGGTCAGCCGGTCGGCGTCGATCCGCCCGGACAGCAGCGCCGACTCCCCCATCTCCCGGGACAGCACGTGCACCAGGTGCAGTCGGGTCGGGTAGCGGTCCTTCAGGTCGGCCAGCTCCTCGGCGAACATCACCGTGTTCGCCGTGCGGTTGCCGTACACCAGGGTGACGGTGCTCCCCGGCTCGACGGCCAGCGCGGTCGCGGCCAGGCCGAGCACCGGGGTGATGCCGGAGCCGGCCACCACCGCGCCGTACCGGCGGACCCGGTCCGGCGCGAACGCGGAGGTGAAGTGCCCCAGCGGGGGCAGCACATCGACGGTGTCGCCGCCGCGCAGCGCGCCGCAGGCGTACGCGGAGAAGGCACCGCCCGGGACCTCGCGCACCCCGATCCGCAACCGGCCGTGCCGGGCCAGCTCGTCCGGGGTGGAGCAGATCGAGTACGACCGTCGCGCCTCCCCGGCCTCCGGGTCGGCGGCGCTCGCCGGACGCCGGACCGTGAGGTGCTGCCCGGCAGAGAACGCGAACGTCTCCCGCAGCTCCTCGGGCACCGCGAACGTGATCGACACCGAGTCGTCGGTGAGCCGGTCGACGGCGGCGACGGGCAACGGGTGGAAGACCGGCCGGCGGCGGACCGGCCGGGTGATGGTGACAGTCACAGCGCCTTCAGGTGGTCGAAGGGTTCGGAGCAGGAACGGCAGCGCCACAACGCCTTGCACGCGGTGGAGCCGAACCGGCTGACCTGCGTGGTGTCCGGCGATCCGCACCGCGGGCAGCGGACCGCCAGGGTCAGCGGCACCACGGTGTCGTCGCCGCGCGGGCCGGGCGGCGCGATGCCGGCGGCGGCCAGCTTGGCCCGGCCGGTGTCGGAGATCCAGTCGGTGCTCCAGGCCGGGCTGTAGACCGTGCGGACCTCGGCGTCCGGATGCCCGGCCGCGGCGAGGGCGCGGCGGATGTCCGCGCGGATCACGTCCATGGCCGGGCAGCCGGTGTAGGTGGGGGTGATGGTGACCAGGACCCGGCCGGTGCCGGGCTCCTCCTCGACCGCGCGCAGGATGCCCAGCTCGTCGATGGTGATGACCCGGATCTCCGGATCCACCACCGCCGCCACGGCCGCCCTGACATCGCTCACCAGCGCGCTCCGGGGTGGGCGCGGTGCAGCACCTGCATCTCGGCCAGCAGGTAGGAGAGGTGTTCGGTGTGCACGCCGTCCCGGCCGCCACCCGGGGTCCAGCTCGTCTCCGGGCGGGTCAGCGTGGCCTCGTCCAGCACGGCGGCCACGGTGGCGTCGAAGTCGGCCCGCAGGGTGGTCGGGTCGACCGGCGCCGCCGGGTCCGGGACGAACAGCTCGTGCACGTACGGCCAGACCTCGTCCACCGCGTCCTGCATGCGACGGTGCGACTCGTCGGTGCCGTCGCCGAGGCGCTTCACCCAGAGCGAGGCGTGGTCCAGGTGGTACGCCGACTCCTTGCGCGCCTTGGCGCCGACGGCGGCCAGCCGGTCGTCCCCGCAACCGGACAGCGCGGTGTAGAGCGGGAGCTGCCAGGCCGCGAGGAAGAACAACTTCGCCATGGTCACGCCGAAGTCGCCGTTGGGCAGCTCGACCAGCAGGCAGTTGCGGAACTCCCGGTCGTCGCGCAGGTAGGCCAGGTCGTCCTCGTCCCGGCCGGCGCCCTCCAGCTCGCCCGCGTACGTGAGCAGCAGCCGGGCCGCGCCGAGCTGGTCGAGGGCGATGTTGGCCAGCGCGATGTCCTCCTCCATCTCCGGCGCGCGGGAGGTCCACTCGCCGAGCCGCTGCGCCGCGACCAGCGCGTCGTCACCGAGGCCGAGCGTGAAGCCGAAGACGCTGCTCACAGGTGTGCCACCCCGTCCGGCACCTCGTAGAACGTCGGGTGGCGGTAGACCTTGTCGGCCGCCGGGTCGAAGAACGCGTCCTTCTCGTCCGGGCTGGACGCGGTGATCGCGCTCGCCGGCACCACCCAGATGGAGACGCCCTCCTGGCGACGGGTGTAGAGGTCGCGGGCGTTGCGCAGGGCCAGCTCCGCGTCGGGCGCGTGCAGGCTGCCGACATGGGTGTGCGAGAGGCCCCGCCGGGCCCGCACGAAGACCTCCCACAGAGGCGAGGATTCCTTGCTCATGCGGCGACCTTCTCCTTCGTCCGGGCCTGCTTCGCGGCGTACGCCGCGGCGGCCTCCCGTACCCAGGCGCCGTCGGTGTGGGCCCGCCGCCGGTGCGTCATCCGCTCCCGGTTGCACGGCCCGTCACCCTTGATGACCCGCATCAGCTCGGCGTAGTCGGGCTGGGTGTAGTCGTACGCCTGCCGCTCGTCGTTCCAGCGCAGGTCCGGGTCCGGAATGGTCAGGCCGAGCACCTCCGCCTGGCCGACGCACATGTCGACGAAGCGCTGGCGCAGATCGTCGTTGGAGAAGCGCTTGATCTTCCAGGCCATGGACTGCGCGCTGTGCGTCGAGTCCCCGTCGGGCGGGCCGAACATGGCCAGGGAGGGGTACCACCAGCGGTCCAGCGCGTCCTGGGCCATCGCCTTCTGGGCCGGGGTGCCGTGCGCCAGCGTGTGCAGGATCTCGTAGCCCTGCCGCTGGTGGAACGACTCCTCCTTGCAGACCCGGATCATGGCCCGGGCGTACGGGCCGTAGGAGCAGCGGCACAGCGGCACCTGGTTGACGATCGCCGCGCCGTCCACCAGCCAACCGATGGCCCCGACGTCGGCCCAGGTGAGGGTCGGGTAGTTGAAGATCGAGCTGTACTTCTGCCGGCCGTCGAGCAGCAGGTCCACCAGCTCGTCCCGGCTGATGCCGAGCGTCTCGGCGGCGGCGTAGAGGTAGAGGCCGTGGCCGGCCTCGTCCTGCACCTTGGCCAGCAGGATGGCCTTGCGCTTGAGGGACGGCGCCCGGCTGATCCAGTTGCCCTCCGGCTGCATTCCGATGATCTCGGAGTGCGCGTGCTGGGCGATCTGCCGGATCAGCGTCTTGCGGTACGCCTCCGGCATCCAGTCCCGGGGCTCGATCTTCTGGTCCGCGCCGATGACGTCGGTGAAGTACGCCTCGACGTCCTCGTCCGGTGCCGGGCCGCCGCGCCGGGCGCGCGCCGCCGCCTCGCGCAGCGCCGCCTCCGCGGCCTCCACCTCGCCGAGCAGGCCGCCGCCCGGACCGTCCTCGGGCGGGGCGAAGTCGTTGCCATACATGAGGCCAGTGTTACAGCTCGCGACGCGTGACACCAGAGGGTGTAACAGGATTCCCCGGCCACCTTCGGTGACCGGGCGGACGCCCGCCGTGGTCGCGGCTGACCTGGGAAAACGTCTGTGACGTCGACCACTTGCCAAAGATGAAACCCCCCAAGTGCGGCATAGCGGTTCAATGTCCCGCCCACCCGGCGAGTCGGCGGGCGTCGGAGTCTGGCGTACGGCCGGTCCGGAAGTAGACTTCCCCCGGCACACCGATCGGCTGCCGTTGATCGCCACAGCTCAGGCCACCGTCCCCCGGCCTTGTGGCGACGGGGCCGAAGACATGCGGAAGCGCCGGTCCCCCCGGCCAGACATCTGGAGCTCACCCACTCATGCGACCTCGCGTGACCATGGTGCTCGCCATCGTGGCGGTCCTCATCGGCGGCGTCATGCTGGTCCCCGCCGCGTACGCGAAGCTCTCCGGCGGCGACGGCGGAAGCGGCCTCGGCGGCATCGGAGGCGGCCAGCAGGTGCCAGCGCCGAGCCCGACCGCGCCGCCGGCCCCGACGCTGGCCGACGCCCCGGTCTCGGTGAACTTCAAGGGCGAGTTCTTCTCCTGGGCCCTGATGGACCGCAAGACGGGCCGGATCACCGGCGCGAAGAACATGACGTCCACGAACTCGACCGAGTCGATGATCAAGGCGTGGATCGTCTCCGACTATCTGCGCCAGCTCGGCGACAAGCCGCTGAGCGCCCAGCGGCGGCAGCAGGTCGTCACCGCCATCCGGGACAGCAACGACAACGCGGCCGAGTCGCTCTACAACGCCGGCAAGCGCCGGCCGGTGCTCGAACGGATGATCAAGGTCTGCAAGCTGACCGACACGAAGCTCGAATCCACGTCGGCGAAGTGGGCGTACACCCAGATGTCGCCGCGTGACGCGGTGCGGATGGGCACGTGCATCGGGGACGGCCGCGCCGCCGGCCCGAAGTGGACCGACTTCGTGCTCAGCGAGATGACGAAGGTCCGGGGCGGCGTCAAGGACCAGAAGAGTGTCACCGTGCAGGGTGGGCGTTGGGGCATCATCGACGGCCTGCCCGCCTCGGTGAAGGCGCAGGGGCCGGTCAGCATCAAGAACGGCTTCACCATGCTCTGGGCCGATGTGCAGTGGCACGTGAACTGCCTGGCCATCACCGACGACTGGACCCTGTCCGTGATGATGCGCTACCCGCAGAAGAACGGCCTCGACTACGGCGCCAAGGTGTGCGCGAGCGTCGCCACGCAGCTCGTCACCCCGCAGCCCGGCGCGGCGCTCAAGGTGCCGCAGCAACCCGTCGGGAAGCTCTGATGGCCGGCGCCCGCCGCCGGCCCGGCAGCCACCGCCGGCCGCTGGCGTTCAGCGCCGTGGCCCTGGCCCTGGTCGGCCTGCTGGTCCTCTCGCTGCGGCTGGTGCCCGGCTCGCCGTTACGGACGACCTCCACCGCACACCCCGACGTGGCCGGCGACCGGTCCACCACCCAGCCCACCGACCGCAACGCCCGACCCCGACCCGCCCCGTCGCCGTCGCCGTCCCTGGAACCCCTGCCGTTCGCGGCCCAGGACCTCGACGACCTCGACCTCAAGGGCTGGTACGCCTGGTCCGTCCTGGACAAGCGGACCGGGAAGATCATCGGCTCGACGAACATGGGCGAGACGAGCACCACCGCGTCGCTGATCAAGGCGTGGGTGGTCGCCGACTACCTGCGCCGCAGCGCCGAGGCGGGCAAGACCCCGAGCGACGCCAAGCTGGCCGACGCCACGAAGATCATCCGGGACAGCGACAACACCCGGGCCCAGGAGTTCTACGAGAGCGTGGGCAGCGCGGCGTCGATCAAGCGGCTCATCTCGATGTGCAAGCTGACCGACAGCAAGGTGGCCGCCGACGGCGGCTGGAGCCGGACGCTGCTCTCCCCGCGCGACACCGCGCGGCTCGGACTCTGCATCGACGACGGCCGGGCGGCCGGGCCGAAGTGGACGAAGTGGCTGCTCAACGAGATGCGGCTGGTCCGCGGCGCCGGCGACTTCGGCATCCGCAAGGCGTTCCCCGCCGGCGAGCAGAAGAAGATCGCCATCAAGAACGGGTGGATCGACCGGCAGAAGGAAAAGGAATACCACGTCAACTGCCTGGCGATCGGTGACACCTGGACCATGGGCGTGATGGTCAAGAGCCCGTTCAGCGTCGGCGGGTGGGACTACGGCATGAAGGCCTGCGAGCAGATCACCGAGGCGCTGCTGCGCCCGGCGACCTGACCCGCGCCCCGGGCACTCAGCCCTGGAAGAACTCCGGGCCGTCCGCCGGCAGCGCCGGCACCTCCCCGTACGCGGCCGCCCGGCGGGCGAACTCGCGCAGCCCGGCCACCTGCCGCTCGCCCAACGAGAAGTCGAGCGTGCGGAAGTAGGTGGCCAGGGTGGCCGCGTCGAACGGCTCCCAGCGGGCCGCCGCCTCGGCGACCTGGTCCAGCTCGGCCAGGCACAGGTCACGCGAACGCAGGAACGCCTCGTGCACCTCCTTGACCAGGCCGGGATGCGCGGCGGCGAACTCCCGGCGTACCGCCCAGACCGCGAACACCATCGGCAGCCCGGTCCAGTCGTGCCAGGCCTGACCCAGGTCGGTCACCGCGAGGCCCTTGCCCGGCGCCTCGTACAGCGCGCGCAGCGCCACGTCGCCGATCAGCACCCCGGCGTCGGCCTCCAGCAGCATCTGGGTCAGGTCCGGCGGGCAGCGGAAGTATTCCGGGCGCACCCCGTGCCGCTCGGCGAGCAGAATCTGGGCCAGCAGCACCCCGGTACGCGAGGTGGAGCCCAGCGCCACCCGGGCGCCGTCCAGCTCACCCAGCGGCTTCGTGGACACCACGTTGACCGAGAGCACCGGGCCGTCGCTGCCCACCGCCAGGTCGGGCAGGAGCAGCAGCTCGTCGGCGTGCTTCAGGAACTCCACCAGCGTGATCGGGCCGATGTCGAGGTCACCGGCGACCAGGTCGGCGCTGAGCCGGTCCGGCGAGTCCTTGTGCAGGTCGACGTCGAGCAGCGCGCCGGACCGCATCAGACCCCAGTAGATGGGCAGGCAGTTCAGGAACTGGATGTGCCCCACCCGGGGGCGGGCGATGCGGTCGGCCATGACCCGACCGTATCCCCGCCGCCCCCGCCCCGCCCCACGGGCCGGCCGGTAAGTGGTTCATGCCGCACCGAGGGGGAAGGAGGGGCCCCCTGTTAACGCATTCGGTAGAGGAGGGGGCCCCGGTTAACCGCCCACCCCCGCCGGGGACGGCGCGGCGACGGGGGCGGCGGCGCGGTCGGCGCGTACCGCCCGGCGGACCGGCCCGGCCAGCGCGACGACCGCCAGCAGGCCGGCCACCCCGCAGCCGGCGACCAGCGGCCGGGGCCCGGCCACCTCCAGGAGCAGGCCGCCGACCAGGAAGCCGCCCATCCCGGCGCCCTGCACCGCCGCGCCGAAGACCGCGAACGCCCGGCCTCGGGCCTCCTCCGGCACCCGGCGCGCCAGCAGCAGCTGGTCGAAGACGTTGTTGCCACCGTTGGCCACGCCGCCCAGCAGCCAGACCGGCACGAGCAGCCACGCCACCGGCACCGCCGCCGAGACGAGCACGGCCAGGCAGCAGCCGCCGAGCAGCACCAGCCCGGCCCCGAGCAGCGCGCCGTCGTCGACGAGCCGCCGGGCGACCCGGGCGAACACCCAGGCGCCGACCACGATGCCCAGCGTCCAGGCCCCGGTGACCAGCCCGTACACGGTGGTGGAGCTGTCCAGCGTCTCCCGGATGAAGAAGACCTCGATCACGTTGATCGCCCCGACCGCGCCGACCACCGCGGCGACGCTGCCGACCATCACCATCAGCAGCGGGTCGCGACGCAGCCGCCACGCGGGCGTGACCGCCGTCGCGGCCCCGGCCGCCGTCGACCCACGCCCACCCCGACGGGTACGGATGAGCAACCCGGCCACCACCAGCGCGAGGTAGGTGCCCGCGTCGACGAGCAGCGGCACCCGGGTGCCGAACTGACCGACGAGCAGCCCGGCCAGCGCGGGCCCGGCGAGCGCGCCCAGCGTGCCGGCGGTCTGGTTGAGCGCGCCGGCCCGGGGCAGGTCCGCGGGTCGGACCATCACCGGCACCAACGCGGCGAGCACCGGCTGGGTGACCGCGAGCCCGGTGGCGAGCAGCGCCACCAGCGCGATGACCAGGACCGGGTCCCGCGCGTACGCGAGCGCCACGCAGATCCCCGCCTGGACCAGGCCGGCGGTGACCAACAGGACCCGGCTGTCCACCCGGTCGGCGAGGCGGCCGGTCAGCGGGGCGAGCGCGACCAGCGGCAGCGTCGCGGCGAGCAGCAGCCCGGAGACGGCCAGGCCACCGGCCCCGGCGGACTGGAGCGCGAGCGTGAGCGCGGTGGCCGCGAGGAAGTCGCCGCAGCTGGAGACGCCCCGGGCGACGGTGGCCAGCCAGACGTCGGACCAGCGCGAGCCGTCAGATGTGAAGGACATACTTCGAAAATATTCCTTCACACCTGCCGCGCGCAAGACCCAGGCTCAGTCGATCGGCATCGCCCGGTACTGCATCGCGACCTTGCGAACCCCAGCCGGCGGATCGGTCCGGGCCCGCTGCCGATAGGGCGCGATCAGCGCCTGGATCGCTTGGTTGACCTCGACCAACTCCTCCGAGGTCAGCAGCAGCACGCTGTCGCTGAGCCAGGTCGCCTCGTACCACTCGCGCGGCTCGTCCGGCGCGCGGCGCAGCCAGTCCCGGACCCGCTGGGCGTCGCGCACCAGGTGCGCCTCGACCAGCGCCGCCTCTGCCGCCCGGGTGTCCGGGTCGGCGTCCGGCCCCGCGTCGACCGAGTACGAGGCGTTCACCGCCTCCCACACCCGTTCCCGCGCGTCGCCTCGACCCGGCGCCTCCCGCACCAGGCCGAACTTCGCCAGCTCGCGCAGGTGGTAACTGGTCGCGCTCGGCGACAGGCCGGCGATCTCGGCGCACTCCGTCGCGGTCGCACCGCCCTCCACCGCGCTGAGGTGTTCCACGATCGCCATACGGGCCGGGTGAGCGAGCGCCCGCATCACCTGCGGGTCGCTGATCGTCACCCGGCGCCGCTCCGGCCGCGCTTCCGTCATGCCTCCATGATTGCCGCCCGCACGTCCCCGCCGGCATTCGGGGACGACGCGCCGGCACAGCGCCCCCTAGGCTGTCCGATCACCGTCGAAAGGGCACCGACCATGCGGACGTCCGTGGTCATCGGCCAGGTCCCCACCGGTTGGGACCTCGCCCGCAACCTCACCGGCATCGCCCGGGTCGTGGCCGCCGCCCGGCCCGGCGACATCGTGCTCCTGCCCGAGGGCGCACTCTCCGGGTACGCCCCGGACCTGTCCCCCCTGGCGCATCTCGACCTCGACGCTCTCGAACGGGGCATCTCCCGGCTGGCCGCACTCGCCCGGGAGCACGCCGTCCACCTCTTCTGCGGCTCCCTGCTGCACGACGACGGCGCCTGGTGGAACACCGCCCTCTACTTCGCGCCGGACGGCGGGCGGTGGACCTACCGGAAGATCAACCTGGCGATGAACGAACCGCAGTCCGGGCATCATGCCACCTTTCATCAGCCGTAATTCGGTGGCGCCGGCGGCTGGAGGGCCGTAACGTGGACGGCCGCCCGACGGCCGCGGTGAGCACGCACCGCAGCGGACGTCCCCGCGCCGGGAGCAGGCCAACCGCCCCGGACACGCGAGCGAGCATCATGTTGAGCCTTGGGAGTTCACAGTGCCCGCAACAGAACTGGAAGACGCCACGACCCTCGACGCCGATCTGGCCGCCGAGCGCGCCCACCTGGACACGTCCCGCGCCGCGTTGCGCCGGATGCGGGAACGCGCCGAGGCGCTCTTCGCCACCGGCGACAAGGTGGCCGGCGACGCCTACACCGCCGAGCAGCTCGGTCGGCACATGGCCCGCCGGGTCAAGGAACTGGCCGACGATCCCACCACCCCGCTCTTCTTCGGGCGGCTCGACTTCGGCGAGACGGACCCGGACCACGCGGGGCGGGACTACCACGTCGGGCGGCGGCACGTCACCGACGAGCGGGGCGAGCCGCTGGTGCTGGACTGGCGGGCCCCGGTCTCCCGGTCGTTCTACCGGGCCAGCGCCCGCGACCCGCAGGGCGTCGCGGTGCGCCGCCGGTTCGGGTTCAGCGTCGGCGTGCTCACCAGCTTCGAGGACGAGCACCTGGACCGGGGTGAGGAACTCGGCACCGCCAGCCGGATCCTCACCGCCGAGATCGAACGCCCCCGCGTCGGCCCGATGCGGGACATCGTCGCCACCATCCAGCCCGAGCAGGACGAGCTGGTCCGGGCCGACCTGGCCGACTCGATCTGCGTCCAGGGCGCGCCGGGCACCGGGAAGACGGCGGTCGGGCTGCACCGCGCCGCGTACCTGCTCTATCTGCACCGGGAGCGGCTGCGCCGGTCCGGCGTACTGATCGTCGGGCCGAACCGGGCGTTCCTGTCGTACATCGCGTCGGTGCTGCCCGCGCTCGGCGAGGTCGAGGTCGAGCAGGCCACGGTCGAGGACCTGGTCGCCCGGGTGCCGGTCCGCGCGGTCGACGACCCGGCCGCCGCGACGCTCAAGCACGACGTGCGGATGGCCGAGGTGCTGCGCCGTGCCGTCGACGCCCACATCGGTACGCCGACCGAGCCGATCATGGTCTCGGACGGCTCGTTCCGGTGGCGGATCGGGCTCGACCCGCTGCACCGGCTGGTCGCCGAGACGCGGCAGGAGGGACTGCCCTACGCCGTCGGCCGGGAACGGGTCCGGGCCCGGGTGGTGGGACTGCTGCAACGCCAGGCCGAGGCACGCCGGGCGGAGTCACCGAGCGACGCCTGGCTGCGCCGGATGAGCCGGATCAAGCCGGTCACCGATCTGCTCGACGCGGTCTGGCCGGCGCTCACCCCGGAGGGGCTGCTGCACCGGCTGCGCACCGACGCCGACGCGCTCGCCGCCGCCGCCGACGGCCTGCTCACCGGAGCGGAACAGGAGCTGTTCCGCTCCGGGAAGGTGGCGCGGACCGCGAAGGCGACCCGGTGGACCGCCGCGGACGCGGTGCTCGTCGACGAGGTGGCCGGGCTGCTGGAGCGGCCCGCCGGCTTCGGGCACGTGGTGGTCGACGAGGCGCAGGACCTCTCCCCGATGCAGTGCCGGGCCATCGCCCGGCGCAGCGAGCACGGCTCGATCACGCTCCTCGGCGACCTGGCCCAGGGCACCGCGCCGTGGGCGGCCACCGACTGGCGGGACTCCCTGGCGCACCTGGGCAAGCCGGACGCGGCGGTGGTGCCGCTGAGCGTGGGCTTCCGGGTGCCGGCCGCCGTGGTGGCGTTCGCGAACCGGCTGCTGCCCGCGCTCGCCGTCGACGTACCCCCGGCCCGGTCGCTGCGCCACGACGGCGCGCTCGACGTGCGTACCGCCGAGGACCTGACGGCCGCGACGGTGGCCGAGGTGCGGGCGGCGCTCGCGCACGACGGCTCGGTCGGTGTGATCGCCGCCGACTCCACCGTGGACGCCCTCCGCGCGGCCCTCGCCGAGGCGGGCGTCGAGACCGCGACCGCCGACGACGTCGAGGCCGCGGCGCGGGTCACCGTGGTCCCGGCGACGCTGGTCAAGGGCCTGGAGTACGACCACGTCGTGGTCGTCGAGCCGGCCGCGATCGTGGCCGCCGAGCCGCGCGGCCTGCACCGCCTCTACGTGGTGCTGACCCGGGCCGTCTCCGGGCTGGCGGTGCTGCACCGCGAGCCGCTGCCCGCGCCGCTGGCCGGCTGAGTCGCCTGACGTCGGTCACCCGCGCCCGTGGCTGCCGGCCGCGTCGCTCAGCCCGACCGGCGTCGCTCAGCCCGACCGGCGTCCGTCGGCCCGACCGGCATCGCTCAGCCCGACCGGCATCGGTCAGCCGACCGGCGTCCGTCGGCCCGACGGGCGTCGGGCGACCGCGTCCCGGAGCGGTCAGGCCGACAGCGCGGCGGCGACCCCGCGCAGCGGGCGACCCGACTCCGCGATCGGCACGGTGAACGACAGCCAGGATCCGTCGGCGAAATCGATCCGCAGCCGCTTCGGGTTGAGCCGGTGCCAGCCCACCCGGGCGGAGGCGACCTGCGACCGCGCGGCCGACCACGCCACCTCGGTCTCGGCCAGTGCCCGCTCCTCGGCATCGCGCCCGCCGAGCAACGCCACCGGGCCGGTGCGGCAGACCAGCAGCCGCCGGTCGGTGACCGCGAGCAGGGTCTCCCGGACCGCGCCGTCCGGGCGGGGCGGATTGATCGCCCGGTGCAGGCGGGAGGCGGTCGAGCCGGCGGCGCCGCGACCGGCGATCCCCCAGCCGACGAGGTCGACCAGGCGGTCGCCACGGTCCCAGGTGGCCAGTGGCAGGAGGACGTTGAGCAGCACGGACCCGACGGTCCGCCGGCCGGCCCCGGCGGTGGGCGACGGCTCCGGCGGCGGTGGCGGGGTCAGCCCTCCGCCGACATCGGCCTTGGCGTGGGCCAGCACGTGCTCGCCCGGCTCGACGAGCCGGTCGATCCGCTCGCGGTATCTGGTCTCGTCCATCGGCTCAGTATCGGTCGTGGTCGTAGCCGTCGTCGGTGCGGCGCTCCGCGGCCGGTGCGTTGCCCATCACCTCGCCGACGATCTCGCGCACCCGCGCGGCGGCGGCCTCCTGCGCGCGGTTCGCCGCGGCGGTCAACTCCTCGGCCAACGTGTAGGAGTCGAAGCGCATGGCCCGCGCGTTGATCTCGGTGGAGAGGATCCTGCCGTCGGCGGCGGCCACGACGGTGACCAGGCCGGAGTCGCTCACGCCCTCGGCGCTGCTCTGCTCCAGCTCGGCCATCCGCGCGCCGAGCTCACGCTGCCACCCGTCCAGGTTGCGGGCCAGCGCCTCGATCCGGTCCAGGGCCGGGAACGTCATGGCTGCCTCTCAGTTCACGATCGAGTCGAACACGTTCTGCACGCCCTTGGTGTACGGGCCGAGGTCCTCGCGGTAGGTGCCGTCCACCAGGTAGTTGCGGTCCTTGTGGCCGTCGGAGACGTCGTGCAGGCCCACCCCGGTGTCGAGCAGCGCGCCGCCGATGCCCGGGATGTTCACCGGGGACGCCTGGTTGATCGCGAACTTGCCCGGGAACAGGATGGCGGTGCGCTTCATCTTGAACGCGAACGCCTCCTTCGTGTAGCCGGACTTGTTCCACGCCTTGTACGCCTTCTTGGCCTTGCGCAGCTCCATCACCAGCTTGCGGTAGCGGGTGAGCAGCTCGGCGACCTTCTCCAGCTTGGTGACCAGCTTGGTGAGGATCTCCGCGAACCGGGCCACGATCTTGACCATGCGACCGACGGTGGTGGCCAGCCTGGCCAGCACCCGGACGACGGTGGCGGCCAGCGTCACGCCGGCGCTCAGCGCCGCCGCCACCGCGGCGATGATGACCTCGGTGAGGAACCAGAGCAGGAACTCGAGGATCAGCTCGACCAGCAGGTTGAACGCGTCGACCGCCGCGTTCGCGGCGTCGACCAGCACCTCCTTGGTGCCGTCCAGCCCCTTGGTCAGCTCCTCGATCGCCTGCTCGACGGATTCCATCGAGGCGTGGAACTTCTCCGCCGCGTCGCCGTCCCAGGCGCCGCGCAGGCGGGCCCGGTCGGCGACCTGGTCACCCGCGATCTGCCGGACCGCCTCGCCGGTGGTCAGCGCCAGCTGTGCCGCCCGCATCAGGTCGTCCGGCTCACCGGCGACCAGCTCCAGCAGCTGCTCGAACGGCCACAGCACCGCGTTGGAGAGCGGCTTGAACGGGTCGGGTGTGCCCGACACGATCTGCTCGAAGTAGGTCTTGTTGCGCTGGAGCGCCTCGGTGCTCATCGATGCCCCCTCAGGCGCCCGGCGTGAACATGTCGGTGGTCGCCACGTCCGTGCCGGTGTAGGCGGCGGCGGTGTCGGTCAGCCCCTCGGCGATGTCGGCCATCACCTCGGCGCCGTCCGCCAACCCCTCCAGGCAGGCCTCGAACTGCTCGGCGTACGCGGCGGCGAGGCTGAACGACGCGGGCATCACGCCGAAGGAGTGCCGGGCCACGTGCCCGTCGCCGAACAACCGGTGCAGCTCGCGGAAGCGGGTGGCCCGGTCCCGGGAGGCGGCGGCGAACGCCGTCAGCGCCTCCGGCTGGACGTCGAGATTCCTGCTCGGACTGGTCACGGACCCTCCCCAGTGTCCGGTCGGAAACCACCGTCGCCCTCGACGGCGCCACCAGACTAGGTGATGCGCACACCCCGGCAGGGGGCGGTGCGACTGGCGTGCACACGGTAGACAGAGAAGGCACGTTCCTTCGCCCGAGGAGTCCGCCGATGATCCTGGCCCACGCCGAACAGGTGAGCCGCCGCTACGGCGAGGTGCTGGCGCTGGACCGGGTCGACCTGACCGTCCGGGCCGGGGAGCTGGTCGGCCTGCTCGGCCCGAACGGCGCCGGCAAGAGCACGCTGATCAACCTGCTGGTGGGGCTGCGCCGCCCCACCGCCGGCCGGGTCGAACTGCTCGGCGGCGACCCCCGCGACCCGGCGAGCCGACGGCAGCTCGGCGTGACCCCGCAGGAGACCGGCCTGCCCGGCACATTGCGGGTCGGCGAGGTGGTCGACTTCGTCTCCGCGCACTTCCCCGACCCGGTGCCCCGGGGCGAGCTGCTCGACCGCTTCGGCCTCACCGACCAGGTGCGCCGGCAGACCGGCGGTCTCTCCGGCGGCCAGCGACGCCGGCTGGCGGTGGCGCTGGCGTTCGTCGGCCGGCCTCGGCTGGTGGTGCTGGACGAGCCGACCACCGGGTTGGACGTGGAGGCGCGGCACGCGCTCTGGGAGGCCATCCGCGGCTTCCACACCGAGGGTGGCACGGTGCTGCTGAGCAGCCACTACCTGGAGGAGGTGGAGGCGCTCGCGCAGCGGGTGGTGGTGATCGGCCACGGCCGGGTGCTCGCCGACGACTCGGTGACGGCCGTCCGCGGCATCGTCGGCGTGCGCCGGGTCAGCCTGGTCGCCGACGACCTGCCGGCGTTGCCCGGGGTGGTCGCCACCGAACGCGTCGACGGGCGCGTCCACCTGCTCACCGCCGACGCCGACCAGCTCGTCCGGGACCTGGTCACCACCGGCGTGGCGTTCCGCGACCTGGAGGTCCGCCCCACCTCGCTGGAGGAGGCGTTCCTCGCCATCACCGCCGACGACCGGCCCGCGCCCACCCCCGCCGTCTAGGAGACCGCCGTGCCGCTCGCCCTCGTCCACGCCCGCTACCAGCTGATGGAGATCCTCCGGGTCCCGGTGGCCGTGGTGGGGAGTGCGTTCTTCCCCGCCGCCTCGATGCTCTTCTTCGTGGTGCCGTTCGCCGGCGACGACCCCACCGGGGCCAGCTACGCCACCGCCGCCATGGTCACGTTCGCCGTGATGACCGCCAACATCTTCCAGTACGGCGTGGGTGTCTCCGAGGATCGCGATCAGCCCTGGAACCCGTACACCCGGACCCTGCCGGCCGGGCCGGCGCCGCGGCTGGCCGGGCGAATCCTGGCCGGCCTGGTGCTGACGTACCTGTCGATGGTCCCGGTGGTGGTGATCGCCGCGGTGGCGACCGCGGCCCGGGTGACCGCGCCGCAGTTCCTGCTCGGGCTCGGCGCCGTCGCCGTGATCTCGGTGCCGTTCACGCTGCTCGGCCTCTCGATCGGCTACTCGCTGCCGAGCAAGGCGGCGATCGTGGTGGCACAGGTGGTCTTCTTCCCACTCGCCTTCGGCGGCGGCCTGCTCTCCGGGCCGGACGACGCACCCGGTTTCATCAAGGCGATCGCCCCCTACCTGCCGACCCGGGGCGCCGTCGAGCTGATGTGGGCGGCCGTCACCGACTGGCAGCCCGATCCCCGGGCGCTGGTGATGCTGGTGGTCTGGGTGGTGGCGCTCGCCGCGGTGGCCGGTTGGGCCTACCGGCGGGACGAGGGTCGCCGCTTCAGCTGACCTTTTGTCCGGTTCCGGCCCGAGGGTCGATCCGACGGTGCCACGATGCCGGCAGGCGGGCCAGTGGGGGCCGCCCCGGCGAGAGGGGCAACCGTGAACGGCGTCGAGCCCGGCACGCCCTGCTGGACCGACCTGGCCACCCCCGGCCTGGAGGACGCGAGACGGTTCTACCCGCAGCTGTTCGGCTGGACCGGACGGGTCTCGACCGAACCGGACGCCGGCGGCTACACGGTCTTCCTCAAGGACGGCAGGGCCGTCGCCGGCGCCGGACCGCCCGCCACGCCGGACCAGGTGCCGATCTGGTCGACGTACGTGGCGACCGACGACGCCGACCTGGTGGCCACCCGGGTCGAGGCGGCCGGCGGGCAGGTGGTGGTCTCCCCGTTCGACGTCGCCGGGCAGGGCCGGATGGCGGTGCTCGCCGACCCGGCGGGCGCGGTGTTCAGCGTCTGGCAGCCGATGGCGATGCGCGGGGCGGAGCTGTTCAACGTGCCCGGTGCCATGTGCTGGAACGAACTGGTCACGCCCGACCCGGAGGGCGCGCGGGAGTTCTACGCGCTGGTCTTCGGCTGGCATCCCGAGGAGCGACCGACCGGGCCGGTCGCCTACGTCGGGTGGCGCTGCGGCGCCCGCATCGTCGCCGGCATGCTGCCGCAGGCCGAGCCGCTGCCGGCCGACCTGCCGGCGTACTGGACGGTCTACTTCGCGGTGGCGGACGCCGACGCCACCGCGGCCCGGGCCACCGAGCTGGGCGGCACGATCCTCGTCCCGCCCCGCGACAACCCGGCCGGCCGTAGCGCCGCCCTCCGCGACCCCCAGGGCGCCCTCTTCTCCGTCTCCACCCTCCGCTGACCGCCCCCGTGTAAGGAGGGGCCCCTTCTTAACAGGTGGCGTTAAAAGGGGGCCCTTCCTCTACCGGAGGCGTTAAGAAGGGGCCCTTCCTTCTACCGCCGGCGGAGCGGGACCACGTGCGGCCCGTGCGGGCCGGGGATGACGCGGACGTGGGCGCGGTAGTGGAGGCCTAGGAGGTCCTCGGTGAGCACCTCCTCGGGTGGGCCGGCGGCGGCCACCCGACCGTCGGCGAGCAGCACCAGGCGGTCGGCGTACTCGCCGGCGACGGAGAGGTCGTGCATGGTGGCGAGCACGGTCAGGTCGTGCTCGCGGCGGAGCTGGTCGACCAGTTCCAGCACCTCCTGCTGGTGCCCGATGTCCAACGCGCTGGTCGGCTCGTCGAGCAGCAGCAGCGTGGCGCCCTGGGCCAGGGCCCGGGCCAGGAAGACCCGCTGCCGTTCCCCGCCGGAGAGGGTGGCCAGCTCACGCCGGCCGAATCCACCCAGGTCCAGCCCGTCCAGCACGTCGTGGACGGCAGCGAGGTCGGCGGCCGACTCGCGGCCCAGCGGCGGGATGTACGGGGTGCGCCCCAGCAGCACGTAGTCGAAGACCGACATGCCGGCCGGCACCACCGGGGACTGCGCCACGGTGGCCACCACCCGGGCCCGGTCACGGCGACGCAGCGCGCGGATCGGCGTACCGAAGAGGGCGACCTCGCCCGCTCCGGTGAGCAGACCGCCGACGGCGCGCAGCAGGGTGGACTTGCCGGCGCCGTTGGGTCCGATGACGGTGACCCACTCGCCCACCGCGACGGTCAGGTCGACGCCGGCCAGGATCGGGCTGCCGCCCAGCTCGACCCGCAGGTCCCGGACCCGCACCGCGGCGGCGGGCTCGGCTCGCGAGCCCGGCTCACTCCTCGCGCTCACAGAGCCACCTTCCGTTCGCGACTGCGGGGCTCGCAAACCCGGCTCACTCCTCGCGCTCACAGAGCCACCTTCCGTTCGCGACTGCGGGGCTCGCAAACCCGGCTCACTCCTCGCGCTCACAGAGCCGCCTTCCGTTCGCGACCGCGGGGCTCGCAAACCCGGCTCACTCCTCGCGCTCACTGGCCCACCCGACGGGCGGTACGCAGGATGAGGACGAAGAACGGTCCGCCGAGCACGGCGGTGACCACGCCGATCGGGATCTCGGCGGGGGCGGCGGCGGTGCGGGCGACCACGTCGGTCAGGGCCAGGAACGCGCCGCCGAAGAGCATCGACAGCGGCAGGATCACCCGGTGGCTGGCGCCGGCGAGCAGCCGGACGGTGTGCGGCACGATGATGCCGACGAAGCCGATCAGGCCGGACGCGGACACGGCGGCGGCGGTGCCGAGCGAGGCGGCGGCGATCAGCAGGTAGCGGGAGCGCTGCGGGTGCAGCCCGAGGCTGCTGGCCTCGTCGTCGCCGACGGAGAGCACGTCCAGCTCGCGCCGGTGCAGCAGCACCACCACGGCGGTGAGCGCGAAGTAGGGCAGGACCAGCCGTACGTCGTGCCAGCCGGCGGTGGCGAGCCGGCCGAGCAGCCAGGAGTAGACCTGCTGGATGGTGTCGGAGTGCTGTTGCAGCAGGTAGGTCTGCCCGGCGGAGAAGAACGCCGAGACCGCCACCCCGGCCAGGATCAGAGCGGCCGGTGAGCGGTCCCGCCCGCCGGCCGCGCCGAGCAGGTACGTCAGCACGACCGCGCCGAGCGAGCCGACGAACGCGGCGAGCGGGATGGTGACCGGCAGCCCGGTCAGCGCGCCGCCGGCCCCGGCGCCGAGCACGATCGCCACGGTGACCGCGAACCCGGCCCCGGCGGCGACCCCGAGCAGGTACGGGTCGGCCAGCGGGTTGCGGAAGACGCCCTGGTAGCAGCCGCCGGCCAGGGCGAGCAGCGCGCCGACGAGCAGGCCGAGCACGACCCGGGGCAGCCGCAGCTCGGTGACGATGGCGACCTCCCGCTCGGTGAGCCCGCTGTCCAGGTGCACGCCGGGCAGCAGGTTGAGCAGTTCGGCCGCGACGCTGCCGGGCGGCAGGTTGACCGGGCCGAGCGAGACGCCGGCCACCAGCGCGACCAGGACCGCGGCGAAGCCGGCGAGCAGCCACCGCTTGCGCAGCCCGGCCGGCCGGGCCGGAGCCGCCACCGCGCCGGGTCGTGGTCCGCCTCGGCCGGGTCGGGGCAGTCGGCCGCCCGGCCGGGACGCGTCGGGCGTCCCGGCCGGCACGGCGTCCACCGGTCGCAGGGCCACGGTCAGGCCGGGACCTTGGCGGTGGCGTCGACGATCACCTTGAGCAGGTCGACCACGCGGGGCCCCCAGCGCGACGCGATGTCGTCGTCCAGCGCCACGATCTGGTTGTTCTTCACCGCGGTGACGCCGCCCCAGCCGCTGCGCGCCTTGACCGTGTCCGCGTTCTGCTGGCAGCACTTGGTGTCGGCGAGGAAGACGAAGTCGGGGTTCGCCTTGACGATGACCTCCTGCGACAGCTGCGGGTAGCCGCCGTTCTTCCCGTCGGCGTCGGCCGGGTCGGCGATGTTCTCCAGGCCGGCGAGCGCGTAGATGGTGCCGATGAAGGTCTTGCTGGTCGCGCTGTACAGCTCGGGACCCAGCTCGTGGTAATAGGTCAGCTTCTCGGCGCGCTTGGGCAGGTCCTTGGTGAGCGCGGTGATGTCGTCCTTCATCCTGCGCACCACGGCGTCCGCCTCGGCCGGGTGGCCGGTGAGCTTGCCCAGGTCGGTGAGCTGCCGGTAGGTGTCGTCGAGCGTGCTCGCCGCCGGGGCGAGCAGCACCGGGATCTTCAACGCCACGAGCTGGCTGGCGATCTTGTTGGTGTCGTTGGCGATCACCACGAGATCGGGGTTCCTGCCGGCGATCGCCTCGGCGTTGGGCTGGTAGCCGGAGAGGTCGCTCTTCGGCGCGTCCGCCGGGTAGTTCGACTGGTCGTCGACGGCGGTGACCTGCTTGCCCGCGCCGATGGCGAAGAGCATCTCGGTCGAGGTCGGCGAGAGCGAGACGATCTTCTCGGGTCGCTTCTCCAGCGTCAGGTTGCCCACGCTGACCGGGAAGGCGCCACCGGAGCCGCCGGCGGCGGGGGTGTCGGTGGCGGTCTTCTCGGCGCAGCCGCCGAGCAGCAGCGCGCCGGCCGCGAGCGCGGCGGCGAAGAGCCGGGGGGTACGTCGGGACATCGATCCTCCTGTCGGTCGAGGAGCGTGGTGCTTCGCCGACAGGAGGGAAGGCCCGTCCGCGAGGCGCCCTTCCTCGAGAGCGCGTGTCGCGACCGGGCCGCAGGCGACCTGGCTCGTCCCACGTCCGTCGGCGCCGGCGGGAGGCCGACGCCGCGCGTACGGGGCATCACAGTTGCGGGACAGCGCCGGTTTCGCACCGGCTTCGCTGTGGCACGGTCGGTGCCACGGTAGCGCACGAGCAGCGGAGATCGTCCGGACGGGCGGGGTGGGTGGGGACCCCGGCGGGGGTGGAACCGGGATCCCCACCTCGTGGTGAGGTCAGCAGTACTGGCTCTGCTTGTTGATCGCCCGGTACGGGCAGTCGGCGTACTCGGACAGCAGCAGCACGGCCTCGCGGTTGCGCGAGGTCTGCGCCGGGATCACCTCGTCGGGCGGGTAGAAGCCGCCGCCGGAGGCCGAGCCGGGGTACATCTCGAAGGTGTACGCCCAGATCTTGTGGGCGCCCCACATCCAGTCGATGCTGGTGCCGTCGGCGATGTAGAGGTCGCTGGACTGCTCCGGGGTGTAGCCGTTGGTCGCCGCCATCTGCCGACCGATGGTGGCGAAGGTGTTGTACTGGTCGGCGTTCATCCCGGTGGCGGTGTTGCTGTACGTGTAGCCGTACGGCCAGAGCACCAGCTGCGAGTAGGTGTGGAAGTCGATGTTCGCCTTGATCTGCTGCACGCCGCCGACGACCCGGCCGTTGACGAAGTTGCGCAGCGCCGCCGTCTCCGGGGCGGAGAAGGCGGACGGGCCGCGGTAGGTGTCCGACGACTTCGAGCTGGACGAGCCGCCGCAGCAGCCCCACTGGTAGCTCCAGTTGCGGTTCAGGTCGGTGCCGACGTACGAGGAGCCGCTGTTGGGCTGCCGGTTCTTCCGCCAGGAGCGGTAGGAGCCGGTGGCGATGTCGTACTCGCTGCCGTCCGGGTTGACCGTGGGGACGATCCAGATCTCCCGGGAGTTGACGATGTTGGTGATCCGGGAGTCGGTGCCGTAGTTGTCGGTGAACAGGTTGAGCAGGTAGATCGCCATCTCGACGGTCAGGTGCTCGCGGGCGTGCTGCTGGGCGTTGAAGAGGATCTCCGGTTCGCTCTCGTCGGTGCCGACGTTGTCGGAGATCTTCACCGCCATCAGGTCCCGGCCCTGGTAGGAGGTGCCGATGCTGAGCTTGCGGGCGATGCTCGGGTGGTCGGCGACCACCTGGTTCACCACCGTGGTCAGCTCGGCGTAGTCGTGGTAGTTGGAGTCGGCGGGCGGGAAGGCGTACGCGGTCGCGCCGCCGGCCGGTGCCGGCGCGACGTCCTTCTCCAGCCGGAAGCCGAGCCGGTTGATCGCGGCGGCCTCGGCGCTGGTGGCCGTGACGTGCAGCACACCGTGCTCGGAGTAGTCGATCGCGGCGCCGGTGCGGGCGACCGCGCTGCGGTCGGCGACGGTACGCGGGCCGAGCACCCGGTAGGCGACGGCGGCCGGTTCACCGGACCGCTCCGGGGCCGGGCGGGCGGCGGCCGGTCCGGCGGCCGCGGTGACGAGGGTCAGGCCGACGGCGGCGGCGAGCGCCAGCCGGCGGCGGAGCGGGGATGTGCGGAAGGCCATCGACAACCTCCTGGGGGTACGGGAGATCCCGTTGTCCGCACACTTCACCAGGAGTCACATGGTCATATCAACATCTGTCTCTTCGTGGGGGCATCCCGACCGGATCGTCACGCCGGCAATGATTTTCCATGCCTGAACATCTGGCGAAACTTCCCGCCAAGCGCGACAGTGAACGGCAACGATGCCGTTTCCCTGTGGAGCTGCCATGTTCGGAAGACCCCTGCGCGCGGTCGCCCTCGCCGGCCTCACCGCGCTCACCCTCCTCGGCACCACCGCGCCCGCCCAGGCGCACGGCCACCGGCCGGGTGTCACCCACGACGAACAGATCACGTTCCAGGAGTTCTCCCGCTACCCCGACTGGCGCGGCGGTTCCCACCAGGGCACCCGGGCCGTCCCGGGCCGCCACCCCGCGCTGACCATCGCCCGGCCCGCCGGCACGACCGAGTTCACCGACGAACACACCGGCACGACCCGGACCTGGGAGTACGCCACCTGGACCTCGCCGGAGCGGCGGATCGGGTTCGACGCCACCGAACTGGTCGCGTCGTGGAACGCCAGCACCCCGGCCGGCACCTGGATCCAGGTCGAGCTGCACGGCACCTACAACACCGGCGCGCAGACCCCGTGGTACGTCATGGGCCGCTGGGCCTCCGGCGACCAGGACATCAAACGCGCCACGCTGGACGGTCAGGGTGACCCCTGGTCGAGCATCTGGACCGACACGTTCTCGATCGACGACGCTGCGGCAGGGGTGCTGCTGCGCTCGTACCAGCTCCGGCTGACCCTCTACCGCGCGCCGGGGCAGGCCGCCGCGCCGCAGGTCCGGATGGTCGGCGCGATGGCCTCGAACGTGCCGGACCGGTTCACCGTCACCCCGAGCCGGGGCGGCATCGCCTGGGGCACCGAGCTGGCCGTGCCGCGCTACTCGCAGAACGTCCACATCGGGGAGTACCCGGAGTACGACGGCGGCGGCGAGGCGTGGTGCTCCCCCACCTCCACCGAGATGGTGGTCGAGTACTGGGGCCGCAAGCCCTCGGCCGAGGACACCGCCTGGGTCGACCCCTCCTACCCCGACCCGACCGTCGACCACGCCGCCCGGATGACCTACGACCACGAGTACGAGGGCGCGGGCAACTGGCCGTTCAACACCGCGTACGCGGCCGGATTCCCGGGCCTGGAGGCACGGGTCACCCGGCTGCACTCGCTGGACGAGGTCGAGCGCTTCATCAAGGCCGGCATCCCGGTGGTCACCTCGCAGTCGTTCCTGGCCAGCGAGCTGGACGGGGCCAACTACGGCACCTCCGGGCACCTGTTCGTGATCGTCGGCTTCACCGCCGACGGTGACGTGATCGTCAACGACCCCGCGTCCTCCTCCAACGAGGCGGTCCGCAACGTCTACCAGCGCGAGCAGTTCGAGCAGATCTGGCTGCGCACCAAGCGCTACCGGGCCAACGGCACGGTGGCCTCCGGCTCCGGCGGCATCGCGTACCTGATCAAGCCGACCGACCGGCGGTGGCCGGTGGTCCCGGGCTCGACCAACTGGTGACCCGGACCGGGGCCCGGCGCGTTCCCCGCGCCGGGCCCCGGTGCGTCGCTGTCAGAGGGACGGGGCGAACGAGACAGGCTCGCCCTCGGGCTTGGCGCGGCGGTTGCGCACCGTCCGCACGATGATCACCACCCACGCCACCAGCGCGGCGACGCCGGCCAGGGTCAGCCCGGTGACCAGCAGGTACGTCGACCCGCCGGTGGTGGAGAAGACCCCGGCCCGAGCGCCGGTGTCGCGCGCCGGGGCGGTGCCGCCCACGGCGAGGCCGTCCGGAGCGTCGTAGAGGATGACGTCGGCGCGCCGGTCGTCACCCTGGTCGGCGGCGAAGGTGCCGCGCCACTCGCAGTTGCGCCGGCCGCAGTCCTCGTACACGGCGGTGAACGTGCCCGCCGTGCCGCCACCGTTGTGCGCCTGCCAGGTGGGCAGGAGGTCGGTCGCACCCATCATCAGCCCGATGCCGGCGATCACCGGCAGGCCGATCCAGACGAACACCTTGGTCCGCCATCCGTCGATCTTGTTCAGGAAACTCACGGCGGCTGACCCTAGCGGCCGGGTCGGGCAGCCGCTGCCCCGTTTCCGGGCGGGCGGCGCGTCAGCCGTCCCGGCGCTCGCCCTCCGGCGCGGCCTGGTCGTCACCGGCGAGCGCGGACCGCAGCCGGTCCTTCTCCGCGCGGCGACGCTCCGACGCGTCGGCCATCTCCCCGGCCATCTGGTCCCGCCAGCCCTTGAGCAGGAAGAACGACAGCGCGGCGGAGAACACCAACGCCAGCATCAGCCGCAGGAACATGTTCATGTCGACGAACCAGAGGGCTGCCAGCACGGCGACGAACAGCCCGATCCGGCCCAGCGTGTACTTGACCGCCGCGCTCATGCCCGCAATTCCCACTCTCTCCGCGCCTCAGCCCGTCCGCCGGGCCAACCAGTGCACGCCATGAAACCAGATGACCGCGTAGACCACGGTGAACACCGCCGCGGCCAGCGCGCCGGTGAACAGCGCCGGCAGGCCGGCGGCCAGCCCGGCCACCAGCAGACCGGCGAGGACGCCGACCGCGATGCCGACCAGCGCGGCCAGCACCCGGGCCGCGCCGAACTCCCACGCCCGGAAGTCGTCCCAGAACAGCCAGAGCGGCAGGATCACCGCCAGCCACCCGTTGGTGCGCCCGAAACCGCCGGCGCCCACGGTGGCGAACGCCCACTCGAAGAGCAGCAGCGCCAGCAGCCCGATCACCAGGCCGGCGAGGGTCACCCCGAGCAGGTCGCCGAGGGTGAGGATGCGCCCCTCGGCGTCCCGCCGGGGAAACGCGCGCTGCTGCTCCGGCGTGCTCATCGCCGGGTCAGGCCCAGACCTGCTGCGGCTCGGAGCGACGCTCGGCCATCGACGGCGCGGCGTCGTACTCGCGGACGGTCTCGTAGCGGGTGTTCCGCTCCACCGGCCGGAAGCCGGCGTCCCAGATCAGGTGGAGCAGGTCGTCCCGGTGCATGGTGTTCGGCGTGCCGTACGAGTCGGCGTCGTGAGTGATCTTGTATTCGACGACCGAGCCGTCCAGGTCGTCCACGCCGAAGTTGAGCGAGAGCTGGGCCACCGAGAGCCCGTGCATGACCCAGAAGCACTTCACGTGCGGGACGTTGTCGAACAGCAGCCGGGAGACCGCGAAGGTCTTGAGCGACTCGGCCGGCGAGGCCATCGTGGTGCTGGCCTGGATCCGGTTGCGGATCTTCCCGTCCGCCGAGTCGACGAAGTCGTGCTGGTAGCGCAGCGGGATGAAGACCTGGAAGCCGCCGGTCTCGTCCTGCAGCTCCCGCAGCCGCAGCACGTGGTCGACCCGGTGCCGGGGCTCCTCGATGTGGCCGTAGAGCATCGTCGACGGGGTCTTCATGCCCTTGGAGTGGGCGAGCCGGTGGATCCGCGACCAGTCCTCCCAGTGGCAGGCGTGGTCGACGATGTGCTGCCGGACCTCCCAGTCGAAGATCTCCGCGCCGCCGCCGGTGAGCGACTCCAGGCCGGCGTCCATCAGCTCGTCGAGGATCGCGTCGGCGGTGAGCCCGCTGATCTTCTCGAACCACTGCACCTCGGTCGCGGTGAACGCCTTGAGGTTGACCTTCGGCAGCGCGGCCTTCAGCTCGCTCAGCACCTTGGGGTAGTAACGCCAGGGCAGCGTCGGGTGCAGGCCGTTGACGATGTGCAGCTCGGTGAGCTGCTCGTCCTCCATCTCCTTGGCCTTGCGCACCGCCTCGTCGATCCGCATCGTGTAGGCGTCCTTCTCGCCCGGCTTACGCTGGAACGAGCAGTATGCGCACGACGCGGAGCAGACGTTGGTCAGGTTGAGGTGGCGGTTGACGTTGAACATCACCCGGTCACCGTTGAGCTCCGTACGCCTGTGGTGGGCGAGCCGGCCCAGCCAGGTCAGGTCGTCGCTCTCGTAGAGGGCGATGCCGTCCTCGCGGGTCAGGCGCTCCCCCGCGTAGACCTTCGCTTCGAGCTCGCGCTTGAGTCCGGCGTCCATCCGAAAGCCACGTCCTTCCACCTGGGGTACCGATCGAGCGTACGTCGCGGGTCGGACGGACCGCCCACGCGGTCGGCGGCAGCGACCCGGTTCACCTCCCGTCACCCTCCGCACATCGACATCGCTGCGTCGGTGAGGTAAGACAGGGTGGGGCGGAACACACACCGGGGCCGTCCTGTCCCAACACGCCCACGACGCGTGGCGCGCACCAGACCGGACGGGGAGCGGAATGGTCGACAGCACCAAGGCCCGACGGCGACGAGGTCGGCAGCCGGTGATCTCACCGGTCCTGCGCCCGGCGCTCTGGTCCGCCCTCCTGGGGGCGGTCGCGGCCGCGGCGCTCGCCACCCCCGCCTGGGCCGACCCGCTCCCCGACACCGTGCCCAGCACCGGCTCCCGGCCTCAGGTCACCGGCACGCTCCAGTTGCCCACCGCGCCCGGCGCGGTTCCGGGCCAGCCCGGCGCCGTTCCCGGCCTGCCCGGCGCCACCGGCCCGGGCCGCACCCCGGGCCTCCCGGGCGCCACGACCGGCGTCACCAATCCCGCCGACGGCCCGCTCGTCGCGCAGATCAACCAGGTTGACGCGCTCGTCGCCCAGCTCGGCGACAACCTCCTGCGGGTCAAGGGTGAGCGCGACGCCGCGCAGACCGAACTGACCGCCGCCGCCGGCCGGCTCAAGGAGGCGCAGGACGCGCTCGTGCGCGCCCGGGACAACGCCAAGAGCGCCGCCGCCGACGCGGTCAAGGCCGACGCGGCGCTGCCGCCCGGCGAGTTCGGCAGCAGCCTGCGTGAGTTCGCCAACCTCCAGCGGATCACCCGGGGCGACCGGGCCGAGGGCGCGGCCACCACGTCGGTGACCGGAGAGCTGCTCCGGGCCACCACCGCCGAGCAGGTCGCCCGCGAGGCGCACGACGCGGTCCAGCGGCGGGTCACCGAGAAGACCGCGGAATACACCAAGGTCGAGACGGACCTGCACAAGCAGGAGGCGGCGCTGCTCAAGCTCCGCCGGGACAACGCCGCCAAGCTGCTGGACATCGAGCGCCGCGAGGACGTGGCCGAGCAGCGGCTCGGCAACTCGTACGTGGTCAACCAGAGCATCGCCGGCATGGTCGCCGACCCGCGGGCGCTCGCCGCCGTGCGCTACGCGCTGGCCCAGCTCGGCGACCCCTACCTCTGGGCGGCCGAGGGACCGGACCGCTTCGACTGCTCCGGCCTGGTGCTCGCCTCCTACCAGTCGGCCGGCTACCGCGGCCTGCCCCGGGTCTCCCGGGACCAATACTTCGCGACCCGCGCCCGCACCGTCGACCCGAACGCCCTCCTCCCCGGTGACCTGCTCTTCTTCGCCTCCAGCGGCAGTTGGACGAGCATCCACCACGTCGCCATGTACGTCGGCAACGGCAAGATGGTCGAGGCGCCGCGCACCGGCGACGTCGTCAAGATCTCGGTGGTCCGCTGGTCCCGGCTCTACGCCGCCACCCGCGTGGTCGGCGCGGTGCCCGCCCCGGCCACGCCCGTGCCGCCGCCGACCGTGCCGACGGCGCCGACCACCCCGGCCAAACCCACCCCGACGCCGAAGCCGACGAAGACGGCGACGCCCAAGCCGACCAGCTCGCCCAAGCCCACCGGCTCGCCCAAGCCCACCGACACGCCGAAGCCGACGCCGACCACCTCCAGCCCGTCGCCCACGCCGTCGACCAGCACCACGCCGCCGGCCAGCCCGTCCGACTCGCCGAGCCCGACGCCGAGCCGCACCGCCGGGGCCGAGCCGACCGGCAGCGCGGCGGAACCGAGCACGAGCAGCGTCGCGCCGTCGCGCACCGTGTCCGGCAGCGGATCCGCCAGCCCGAGCAGCGCCGACTGACCCAACCGTCCACTCCGGCTGTGCTCCCGGGCCGGAATGTGGCACGGTGAGATCCGGGCAGTTCCGGCCGACGCCATGGTCGGGGCCGAGCGCGGGTGCGGAGGGCGAGATGGGCGATAACGAGGTTCCGGCGGAGACGGTCCACCCGGGATCCACGCCCGACCCCGCCGTTGACCAGGCAGAACGGGCACAGCCGGGCCAGGTGGCCGTCGCCCGGGCCCGGGTGAGCGTCGCCGGCTCGGCCGTGCCGCCGCCGGACGAGGAGCTGCCCGCGCCGCCGGCCACCGCCACCACCTACCGGGCCGGCGCCCCGGCGGACGCGCCGCCGCCCCTGGACCGGCGCCGCCCCGGTGCGACGGTTCCGCCGTCCAGCTGGTCCGCCTTCGCGGCGGCCGACCGCCCGGCCACGCCCACCGAGTCGGCCGACCAGCCGCCCGCCGACCCGGCCGGCACACCCGACGACCCGCCCGCCGCCGTCCCGCCACCGCGGGCCTCCGCCTCGGCCCGGGTGCCCGCGCCGCGGACGGAGACCCCGACCGGCGGCCCGGGCGCGGGGGACGGCCCGGCGGGTGCCGGGGGTGCCGCCGACCGGCCGGCCGAACCGGCCACCTCCGCCGACGCCGAGGTGCCGCCCGGACGCGACCCGTCGCCCGAGCCGGCCGACCCCACCGCCACGGCCCCGCCGCCCGCCGGCCCCACGGCCCCGTCGCCTGCCGGCCCCACCGCCCCGCCGGCGACCGGCGTCGCGCACGCCCGGGCCAGCGTCTCGGTGCCCGGCCTGAGTCCCGTCTCGGCCGACGAGGCCGCGGCCTCGGTGGCGGCCGCTCCCGCCGCCGCGCGGATCTACCGGGCGGGACCGGTCAACCCGGAACCGCCGGAGCCCGCACAGCCGCCGGAGCCGGCGGAGCCCCCGACACCGCACGGCCCGGAGCCCGAGCCGGCGCCGACCCCGGTACCGGGTCCGCCGCCTCCCTCGCCCGCGCCGCCCGGGCCCGAGCCGGAGCCGCCGCTGCGTCCGGAGCCGCCGCTGCCCGCACCCCCGGCGCCCACGCCCGCGCCGCCGGTGCCGCCGGTGCCCGCGCCGCCCGTTCCGGGGCCGAACCCGCCCGGACCGGTCCCGCCGCTCCCCGGGCCGCCGACGCCGCCGCCGGGGCCGGCCGTACCTCCGCCCCCGCCGCCGCCCGGCCCGATGCCCGCGCCGCCGTTCCCGCCGCCGCCCGCCATGGCCGGCGCGCAGCCGGCCTGGGCCGTCGCGCCCGTGTCGGCGCCGCCACCACCCGCCGCGTCGCCGGTGGTGCCGGCGCCGGCGCTGCCGACCTGGCCGCCGCCGGCCGCCCACCAGGCCGCACCGACCCGTCCGGTGCGCCAGCAGTCGGGTGTTCAGGACCTGGCCTCGACCGTGTACGGCGGCACCGAGGGCCCCGGCTTCGCCACCGTCTCGCTGCCGCAGGGCGGTCCCACGGAGACCTCCGGTTCGCTGACCGGGCACATCCTGGCCCAGGGCTGGGCCGAGGACTCCCCGACCACCCGGGCCAGCAACACCAAGGTCATCATCGTGCTGGCCGTCGCGTTGACCATGCTGATCGCGATCAGCCTGCTCGTGGTCTTCCTGGCCAACGACGCATTGAGCGGGCTGACCGGCTGACCCCGGGGGTGAGTCCGCCCACTACCACCTCGCGTCGAGGTGGCCGGTTCGGCGGAGCGCCGTACACTTGTCGGGATCACTGACCCGGCGCGACCGACTGCGCGCCCATGGGCGATCTTGCGGGCGATTCGACGGCATGACTGCCGCGGCGGCCATCGCGAAGATGCGCCCCGCTCGAAAGGCATTTCTTGACCACCTTCGCTGCCCCCGGCACGTCCCCGTCCACCGACCCGATCCTCGAGGTCACCGACTTCGCCTCCCTCGGCCTGCCCCGGCCGGTGGTCGAGGCGCTCGCCCGCCAGGGCATCACCACCCCGTTCGAGATCCAGCGGGCCACGCTGCCGGACGCGCTCGCCGGCCGCGACGTGCTCGGTCGGGGCCAGACCGGCTCGGGCAAGACGCTCGCCTTCGGCCTGCCGGTGATCGCGCGGCTCGCCGACCGCAACCGGGCCCGGCCGCTGCACCCCCGCGCGCTGGTCCTGGTGCCCACCCGTGAGCTGGCCATGCAGGTCAACGACGCGCTGATGCCGCTCGGCAAGGCGGTCGGCATCTTCCTCAAGACCGCGGTCGGCGGCGTGCCCTACGACCGGCAGATCGATGCGCTGCGCCGCGGCGTGGAGATCGTGGTGGCCACTCCGGGCCGGCTCGGCGACCTGATCCAGCGCGGCGTCTGCCGGCTCGACGACGTCGAGATCACGGTGCTGGACGAGGCCGACCAGATGGCCGACATGGGCTTCCTGCCCGAGGTCACCGAACTGCTGGCGAAGACGCCGGCGGACGCCCAGCGGCTGCTCTTCTCGGCCACTCTGGACAACGACGTCGACACGCTGGTCAAGCGGTTCATGACCGACCCGGTCACCCACTCGACCGCCCCGGCGACCGCCGCCGTGTCCACCATGGACCACCACCTGCTGCTGATCCCGCCGCACGACAAGTTCGCGGTCACCGCGGCCATCGCCGCCCGCGAGGGACGCACCATGTTCTTCGCCCGCACCCAGCTGGGCGTCGACCGGCTGGTCGAGCAGCTCGCCGCGGTGGGTGTGCGGGCCGGTGGGCTGCACGGCGGCAAGACCCAGCGGATGCGCACCAAGACGCTCGCCGAGTTCCGCGAGGGCCGGACGAACGTGCTGGTCGCCACCGACGTGGCGGCCCGCGGCATCCACGTCGACGGCGTCACGCTGGTGCTGCACGTGGACCCGCCGAAGGACCCGAAGGACTACCTGCACCGGGCCGGCCGCACCGCCCGGGCGGGTGAGTCGGGCGCGGTGGCGACGCTGGTGCTGCCGAAGCAGCGCCGGACCACGCTGGCCATGCTGGAGAAGGCGGGCGTCGAGCCGGCCCAGACCCGGGTCCGCGCGGGCGACGCGGCGCTGGCCGAGCTGACCGGCGCCCGCGAGCCCAGCGGCGTGCCGGTCCGGGAGGAGCCGGAGCCGCGGCGGGGCGGCCCGCGCCGCTTCGGCGACCGGGACGGACGCGGCTTCGACCGGGGCGACCGCGACGGGCGCGGCTTCGGCCGCAGCGATCGCGACGGACGCGGCTTCGACCGCGGTGCCGGCGACCGGGACGGGCGGGGCGAGCGACGCTACGGCGACCGGCCCACGGGCGAGCGACGCTACGGCGACCGGCCGACCGGTGAGCGGCGCTACGACGACCGCTCCACCGGCGAGCGCGGCTTCGGCGGTGACCGCCGCTTCGACCGGACCGAGGGTCGGGACGACCGGCGCTTCGGCGACCGGCCCGCCCGCGACGACCGCCGCTTCGGCGATCGGCGGCCCGACGACCGGTTCGGCGCCCGGCAGTCCGACGACCGGCGCTTCGGCGACCGGGCGGAGCGCGGCCGGGCCGGCGGCGACCGTCCGTTCGGCGGCGACCGGAACCGTCCGGCGGGCGGGCCCGGTTACGACCGGGACGCCCGCACCGACCGGCGGCGTGACGACCGGCCGAGCGGTGGGCACGGCTTCGGCGACCGCCGCCACGAGGACCGCCCGCAGGGCGAGCGGCGCTTCGGCGACCGGGACGGCCAGGGCGAGCGGCGCTTCGGCGACCGGGACGGCCAGGGCGAACGGCGCTACGGCGACCGGGGCGACTTCCGGTCGGCGGAGCGTCGGGGCGGATTCCGGCCGGAGGGGCGGGGTCGGGACGACCGGCCGCGCGACGACCGGCGCGGATTCGGCGGGCGCCCGCCGGCCCGCACCCACTGACGACCGACACCACCGCGAACGCCGCCGTCGAGCACCCGCTCGGCGGCGGCGTTGGCGCATCCGCTGCCGGTGCCGGCCGGCTCGCGTAACGTCCGGAGCATGCCGAAGTCGCTCTTCTGGGTCCGGACCGACACCGCCGGCTCCGAGCACGTCGTGCTCGACGAGCGTCAGGGGTTGACCGCGCACGGTGTGGCGCTGGCCGTGGACCCGATCCCCTACACCTGCCGCTACCGCCTGACGCTCGCGCCGGACTGGTCGACCAGCCGGCTGGAGGTCGACGCCGACGGCGCCGGCTGGTCGCGGAGCGTGCGCCTGGAGCGGGCCGGCGACGGGTGGCGCGTGCGCACCGGTGAGGAGGGTGACCTGGACGCGGCGCTGCGCGCGGCCGGGCATCCCACGGCGGGCCTGCCCGGCACGGACGACCCGGGCCGGTTGGCCGAGGCGCTCGACGTCGACCTGGGCGGCTCCCCGCTGACCAACACGCTGCCGATCCGCCGGATCGGGCTGGGCCGGCTCCCCGCCGACCTGGCCACCGGCGTGAAGGTGGCGTGGGTGCTGCTGCCCTCCCTGGCCGTGATCCCCGCCGAGCAGGTCTACACCTCGCTCGGTCCGGGCCGGGTCCGGTACGCCGGCGACGGCTTCACCGCCGAGCTGGAGGTCGACCCGGAGGGCTTCGTGGTGCGCTATCCCGGGCTCGCCGAGCGGGCCGACCCGCGCTGAGCGGTCAGGCCGGCCACACGCCGTCGGCCAGGAACCGGTCGATGGTGGCCAGGTGCGGGGCGAGGTCGAGCCCCTGCGCGGCCACCCACCGGTCGGAATAGTAGGTGTCGACGTAGCGGTCGCCCGGGTCGCAGATCAGCGTGACCACCGAGCCGGTGCGGCCGGCGGCGCGCATCTCCGCGATCAGCCCGAAGGCGCCCCAGAGGTTGGTGCCGGTGGAGCCGCCCACCCGGCGGCCGAGCACCGTCGAGCCGGCCCGCATCGCGGCCAGCGACGCGGCGTCCGGCACCTGGACCATCCGGTCGACCACACTGGGCAGGAAGGACGGCTCGACGCCGGGCCGCCCGATGCCCTCGATCCGGGAGCCGCGGTCGGTGCGTACCGACCAGTCGCGGGCCTGCCAGGCGGGATAGAACGCGGAGTTCTCCGGGTCCACCACACAGAGCTTGGTGGGCAGCCGGCGGTAGCGGACGTACCGGCCGATGGTCGCGCTGGTGCCGCCGGTGCCGGCTCCCACCACGACCCAGGCCGGCACCGGGTGCCGTTCCAGCGCGAGCTGGGCGTAGATCGACTCGGCGATGTTGTTGTTCCCCCGCCAGTCGGTGGCCCGCTCGGCGTAGGTGAACTGGTCCATGTAGTGGCCGCCGGCGTCCTCGGCCAGCCAACGCGCCTCGATCACCACCTTGCCCGGGTCCTCGACCAGGTGGCAGCGCCCGCCCTGGAACTCGATCTGGGCGATCTTCTCGGGCGAGGTGGAGGCGGGCATGACCGCGATGAACGGCAGGCCGAGCATCCGCGCGAAGTAGGCCTCGGAGACCGCCGTCGAACCGGACGACGCCTCGACGACGGTGGTGTCCGGGCCGATCCAGCCGTTGCACAGCCCGTAGAGGAACAGCGAGCGGGCCAGCCGGTGCTTGAGCGATCCGGTGGGGTGCACCGACTCGTCCTTGAGGTAGAGGTCGATCCCCCACTCGCGCGGCAGCGGGAAGGGCAACAGGTGGGTGTCGGCGGACCGGTTGGCGTCCGCCTCGACCGCGGCGATCGCCTCGGTCACCCAGCGCCGGCTGGCCTCGTCGCACCGGTCGAGATGAGTCACGCCGGCAACGTTACAAGCGAGGTGGGCTCGGATCGGCCGGGACCCGGCGGGCCTGCCGCCGCTGGCCGGCCCGACCCGCCGCCCGCACCACCGGGGTGAGGGCCAGGGCCAACCGGGGGAAGGTGTCGAGGAGACGGACCTGCGCGCCGCGCCAGCGCGGCAGGCTGACCACCGGGCGGGGCCGGCGGGCCAGCCGTACGGCCCGGGCGGCCACCCGTTCCGGTGTGAGCAGCGCGCCGGTGAAGGACGCGAGCGCGCCCGGGTCGTCCAGCTTGTCGTGCAGCATCGGCGTCCAGATCCCGTCCGGGCACAGGCAGGACACGTGTACGCCCCGGACGCCCGCCATCCGCAGGTCGGCCAGGGTGCCGAGGCTGAACGCCAGCAGCGCGTGCTTGCTGGCCGCGTAGACCGTCTCCCCGGGCGCGGCGATCAGCCCGGCCAGCGAGACGATGTTGAGCACGTGCCCGTGGCCCTGCCGCCGCATGACCGCCAGCGCCGCCTGGGTGCCGTTCATCGCGCCGAGCGTGTTCACCTCGACCACCCGTCGGCGGGTCGGCGCGTCGTGCGCCCAGGACGGGCCGGTGACCAGGATGCCGGCGTTGTTCACCCACAGAGCGAGGCCACCCGGCGCGTCCGCCGCCTCGGCGGCGACCGCCGCGCAGGCGGCCTCGTCGCGTACGTCGAGGGGGTGGGACCAGCCGCCCAGCGGCTCGGCGGCGGCGGCCACGGCCGTGGCGTCCACGTCGGTGAGCAGCACCCGCCAGCCGTCGGCGTGCAGCGCGGCGGCGGTCGCCCGACCCAGCCCGCCGGCCGCCCCGGTCACCACGGCGGCGCCCCGCCCCGAGGTCGTCATCGGCGCACCGTAGCCGTCCGCACCGCCTCCGGGCCAGGGGTGGCGGTCAGGCGGGCGGCGGTTCGAGTGGTTGCGGGCGGTTCTCCCACTTCGTCGACAGCGCGATGCCGGTGCGGGTGGAGGCGACGCCCGGGGTCCGGTTGAGCCGGACGATCAGCTGCTCCAACTCGGCGATGGTGCCCACCCGGGCCTTGAGCAGGAAGGACTCGACGCCGGCCATGAAGTAGCAGGACTCGATCTCGGGGATCTGCCGGAACGCGTCGAGCACGTCGTCGGTGTCCGCGTCGGAGTCCTCGATGATGCCGATCAGCGCGGTCACGCCGAGCCCGATCGCCTCCGGCTCGACCTCGGCCCGGTAGGCCCGGATCACCCCGCTGGACTCCAGCTTGCCGACCCGCTCGTGCACGGCCGGGGCGGAGAGGCCGACCTGCCGGGCCAGCTCGGCGTACGACAGGCGGGCGTTGCCCCGCAGCAGCTCCACGAGGCTCAGGTCGATCGTGTCCACGGAGAGTGACCCTATCCGTTTGGGCGTCACCGGACGCGGTCGGCACCCGTTGAACATGACGTCGCGTCGCCATTCACAAACGTGCGGTCACGGGGGTTCTACGCCGGTACCATTTACTAACTTCTCAGTGTGTGCGTTTTTCGCGTTTGGCGGACACGCCCGGTCGCTGGTGCTGTAATTGCCATACGTCCCTCATGACGGCTCTGGGCTCGCACCGGCCGGGGGCAGTGTGTTCAGCCGGGGGCTTCGTCGACGCGAGGAGGGGGCTGTGGACACTGGAGATCGCCTGCTGACACCGGGTGAGGTCGCTGCGCTGTTTCGGGTTGACCCGAAGACCGTGACCAGATGGGCAGCGGCCGGCCGGATAGGCAGCATCCGGACTCCAGGCGGGCATCGCCGGTTTCGGGAATCCGAGGTGCGAGCCCTGCTGGAAGGGGAGGGCATGCTGGACGAGGCGGACGACATGGGCAAGGCCCGCAACATGGGTCCGACCGCCTCCACCGGCCCCGGCCCGGCGAACGCCGGCATGTACTGAACGAGCGGGGCGCGGTGCGGCCGGTGGGCCGGGCCGCGCCCCGTCCGGTGTCCGCGGGGTCGGTCAGGCCGGGTCGGCGTCCCGCCGGGCCGCGGCCAGTTCACCGGACCAGCGCCGGAACAGTGTGTGCGGGACGCCGAGCGCGTCGAGCACCTTGCCGGCCACGAAGTCGACCAGCTGCGCGGCGGAGGCCGCCGCCCCGGCGCCGTAGAAGCCCGGGCTGGCCGGCAGCACCACGGCGCCGGCGTCGTGCAGCGCGATCAGGTGCTCCAGGTGGCTGCGGGTCACCGGGGTCTCCCGGGGCACGACCACGACCGGCCGGCGTTCCTTCAGGTTCACCTCGGCGGCGCGCTGGAGCAGGTCCTTGGAGAGCCCGATCGCGATGCCGGCGCAGGCCGCGGTGCTGGCCGGCACGACCGCCATCCCGCGTACCGGGTAGGAGCCGCTGCTCGGGCCGGCCGCCAGGTCACCGGCGGGCCAGTGCCGCAGGTCCGAGCCGGTGAGGTCGCGGTCGAGCCAGGCCGCCAGGTCCTCGGCCCAGTGCGCGTCCCGGAACGGCCGGCCGGTCTCGTCCAGGACGGTCAGCCGGGCGGCCCGCGACACGATCAGGTCCACCGCCTGGCCGGCGTCGAGCAGGCCCCGCACGACCGCCGCCGCGTACGGTGTGCCGGAGGCGCCGGAGACGCCCACCACCCATGGTTCGCGCATGCCGTCAAGCCTGCCTGGTCGCCGGGGACCGCCGGAAGGCGGCCCCGGAACGGCGGCCCGGACCGTCCCGCTTTCGGCGTGCCCGGCCCGGATGTCCACCGGGTCGGCGGACCTTTCCACGGCATGGGATTCTCTGATCGGCGATCCACATCCATGGAAGGGCCCGGTGATGACGGCGGCGGTGCTGCGGGCGCTGCGCTCCGACTGCCCCATCGCGCCCGGGATCTCGCCGCACGCCGACGTCGTGCAGGGCTGGCTGGTCGGTCAACTCGACCGGCTCGGCCTGCCGCTGGACCCGGCCACCCGGCAGCGGCTGGTCCGCGCCGGCTTCGCCCGCTACGCCGGCCGGCTCTACCCGGACGCCACGGAGCCCGACCTGCGGGTGCTGACCGCGCTGTTCACCTGGTTCTTCCTCGTCGACGACGCCTGCGACGGACCGGACCGGCTGACGCCGGAGCAGATCCGGGCGCTGCGTGACGGCACGCTGGCGCTGCTGCGCGAGGGTCCCCGGGCCCGTCATCCCGGCTTCTCCGGCCCGCTGCGCCGGCTGCTGGTCCAGGCCTGGCGCGAGCCGCGTCGCCGGATGCCGGCGCGCTGGCGGCTGCGGTTCGCCGACGCCGTGGCCGACCACCTCGACGGCGTCGCCCGGGAGTCGGCGGCCACCACCGCGGGCCGGCCGCCGGGCGTCGCCGAGTACGTGCGGCTGCGCCGGGCCACCTCGGCGGCGTTCGTGTCGTACCCGCTGATCGAGTTCGCCGCCCGGCGACCGCTGCCCGACGCGGTCTACCACCACCCGGCGCTGCGCCGCCTCGCCGAACTGGCCAACGACCTGTTGTCGTGGTTCAACGACATCGCCTCGCTGGAACGCGACCGCGCCACCGGCGGCGGGCACAACCTGGTGCTCGCGGTGGCCGTCGAGCGGGGCGTGCCGCTGCCGGTGGCGGTCGACCTGGTGGCGGGTCACTGGCGTGCCGAGATGAGCCGGTTCAGCGCGCTGCGCGCGGCGGTCCCGTCGTTCGGCCCGGCGCTGGACGAGGCGGTCACCGCCCATCTCGACGGGGTGGCCGCCGCCGTGCGCGGCACCATCGACTGGACGCTGGAGAGCGCCCGCTACCCGGCCGCCGTGGCGACCTGAGCCACCCGTCGATCGGCCGGCCGGGTCACGGACGCAGGCCGAGCCGCACCACGAGGTCGAGCAGGGCGAGGACGAACAGCGCGATGCCGACGAAGCCGTTGGCGGTGAAGAACGCCCGGTTGACCTTGCTCAGGTCGGTGGGGCTGACCACCAGGTGCTGGTAGGCGAAGGCGACCGCGGTGAGCGCCAGTCCGATCCACCAGAGCCAGCCGAAGCCGACCAGCGCGCCGAACCAGATGAACAACGCGAACGTCACCACGTGCGCGACGGTGGAGGCGTGCAGCGCGAACCGCCGGCCGTACCGGGCGGGGACGCTGTGCACGCCGATCTGCCGGTCGATCTCGGAGTCCTGGCAGGCGTAGATCAGGTCGAAGCCGCCGATCCACAGGCCGACCGCGGCGCCGAGCAGCCACGCCGGCCCGGAGCCGGCGAGCGTGCCGGTGACCGCCAGCCAGGCGCCGACCGGGCCGACCGCCTGGGCCACCGCGAGGATGGCATGCGGCCAGTTGGTGAAGCGCTTGCCGTACGGGTAGACCACCAGCGGCACCACGGCCAGCGGGGCGAGTGCCAGGCACAGCGGGTTGAGCAGGGCGGCGGCGGCCAGGAAGACCACCAGCGCGACGGCCGCGCCGGTCCAGGCCGTCCGCACGCTCACCGCCCCGGTGACCAGTTCCCGGTTCGCCGTACGCGGGTTGCGCGCGTCGATCCGCCGGTCGAGGATCCGGTTCGCGGCCATGGCGAACGTCCGCGCGCCCACCATCGCCACGGTGATCAGCAGCAGGTCTCCCCAGCGCACCCGCCCGCCGTCGAGCCGCATCGCGGTGAGCGCCGACAGGTACGCGAACGGCAGCGCGAACACCGAGTGCTCGATGGCGACGAGTTTGAGGAAGGACGAGATCCGGCCGGGCCGCTCCTGCACTGCCGCCGTCATCGGATCCCGTACTCCTTCCAGCGCTTGTCGACCAGCGAGACCACCTCGGGTGACATCCGCATCTCCTCCGGCCAGCCTCGGGAGTAGCCCTCCTCGGGCAGCTTGCGGGTCGCGTCGACGCCCGCCTTGCCGCCCCAGAACTGCTGGTAGGACGCGTGGTCCAGGTGGTCCACCGGCCCTTCGGTGACCATCAGGTCGCGGGCGTAGTCGACGTTGCCGAAGGCGCGGAAGGCGACCTCCTGGTAGTCGTGCACGTCGCAGTCCTCGTCGACGACCACGATCAGCTTGGTCAGCGACATCATGTGCGCGCCCCAGATCGCGTTCATCACCTTCTGCGCGTGCTTCGGGTAGCGCTTGCGGATCGACACGATCGCGCAGTTGTGGAAGACCCCGGCGGCCGGCAGGTCGTAGTCGACGATGTCCGGGATCAGGAAGCGCAGCAGCGGCGCGAAGATCCGCTCGGTGGCCTTGCCGAGGCCGTGGTCCTCCTGCGGCGGCTGGGACGTGACGATCGAGTGGTAGACCGGGTCGCGCTGGGTGGTCATGCACTCGATGTGCAGCACCGGGAACGGCTCCACCGGCGTGTAGAAGCCGGTGTGGTCGCCGAACGGCCCCTCGGGCAGTCGCTCGCCCGGCTCCAGGTAGCCCTCCAGCACGATCTGCGAGTGCGCCGGCACCTGGAGCGGCACGGTGAGGCAGTCGACCATCTCGACCCGCTCACCGCGCAGGAAGCCGGCGAACAGGTATTCGTCGATGTCGGCGGGGAGCGGCGCGCTGGCCGAATAGGCGACGGCCGGGTCGGCGCCGATGGCGATGGCCACCGGCAGCCGCTGCCCGAGCCGTTCGGCGACCGCGTGGTGCGCGGTGGAGTTCTTGTGGATCTGCCAGTGCACGCCGAGCGTGTTGCGCGAGTGCTGCTGGAGCCGGTAGAGCCCGAGGTTGCGCTTGCCGGTCTCCGGGTGCTTGGTGTGGGTCAGCCCGAAGTTGTGGAAGATGCCGCCGTCGCCCGGCCAGACCTGGAGCCCGGGCAGGCGGTTCAGGTCGACGTCGTCGCCCCGGTAGACCACCTGCTGGCAGGGGGCGGTCTTCACCTTCTTCGGCGGCATGGACTTGAGCTGCATGACCTTGCCGAGCCCGCCCATCATGCCGGCGAAGCCCTGCGGCAGCTCCGGCTTGAGCATCTCGCCGATCCGCTCGCCGATCTCGTCGAGCCGCTCGACGCCGAGCGCCATGGCCATCCGCTTCTCGGTGCCGAACAGGTTGATCGCCACCGGCATCTCGCCCCGGGTGGGCCGCTCGAACAGCAGCGCCGGCCCGCCGTCGCGGACGGTCCGGGTGACCACCTCGCTGATCTCCAGCGTGGGGTCGACCGGGACGCTCACCCGCCGCAGTTCCCCGGCGCGCTCCAGCGCCGCGACGAAGTCCTTGAGATCGGTGTACGGGAAGCCACGCGCCATACCTCCATCCTCCCCCACCTCCCTGAGGTGCAAGGAAGGGCCCCTTCTTAACGCCTGCGGTAGAGGCGGGGCCCCCTCTTAACACCCCGACCGCATGGACGGGGGTCAGCCGGGTAGTCCGCGGCATGGGCGGGGAACGGGTGCCAGCGGGCCTCACCGAGCAGCAGGTACGGGTCGGCGAGGTGACCTGGAACTATGTCCGGGGCGGTCGGGGGCCCACGCTGGTGCTGCTGCACGGCTATCCGCAGTGCTGGCGCATGTGGCGGCACCTGCTGCCGGAGCTGGCGCAGTCGTACGAGGTGATCGCCCCCGACCTGCGCGGCTTCGGAGACAGCGACGCTCCGCCCGGCGGGTACGACAAGAAGACCGTCGCCGCCGACCTGCACGGGCTGCTCACCGGGCTCGACCTGGCCGGGGACATCCGGCTGGTCGGCCACGACCTGGGCACCATGGTCGCGTACGCCTACGCCGCCGCCCACCCCGACTCCGTCGCCCGGCTGGTGCTCAGTGAGGCGCCGATCCCCGATGAGAGCATCTACACGATCCCCGCGCTGACCGCCGCCGGCCCGGCGGTGTGGAACTTCGGTTTCTTCACCGTCCTTAACGGCCTGCCCGAGCAGCTCGTCGCCGGCCGGGAGGCGCTCTGGGTCGACCGCTTCACCGACTCCATCATGGTCAACAAGGGCAGCCTGGGCCCGGACGACGTCGAGGAGTACGCGGGCCACCTGCGCGACGAGGCGCACCTGCGGGCCAGCTTCGCCTACTTCCGCGCCTTCGGGCAGGACGTCGCGGACAACACGGCGTACCGGGCCACGAAGCTGCCGATGCCGGTGCTCGCCGTCGGCGCCCAGGCCAGCCTCGGCGGGCAGGTGGCCGAGCAGGTGCGCCGCTATGCCGACACGGTCACCGGCGAGGTGGTCGAGGAGTGCGGCCACTGGCTCTTCGAGGAGCAACCGGCGAAGCTCGCCGCCCTGCTGCTGCCCTTCCTGCGGGGCTGACGAGCGCCCGGGCAGGTCAGTGCCGGGGCAGCGGTCCCGGCTCAGGCGGCCGGCGTCCAGGCGTACTCCTGAAGGGGTTCGTCGAGTGGCGCGGCGGTGAGCCGGTTCGCGAACGTGGAGATGGTGTACGTGCCGACGCCGAGCACCACGTCGAGCGCGTGCCGGGGCTGCCAGCCGGCGGCGAGGAGTGCGTCCAGCTCGGCGTCTGCGACCGCGCCCCGGTGGTCGAGCACGGCGACGGTGAAGCGGCGCAGCGCCTCCAGCCGGGGCTCGGGCAACGTCGTGCCGTCGCGCAGCGCCTCGACCAGCTCGGGCGCGGCGTCGTGCCGGGTGAGCGTCGCGGTGTGCATGGCCACGCAGAGGTGGCATCCGTTGCGGGTGGCCACGGTCAGCACGACCACCTCCCGGGCGACCGGGTCGAGGTCGGTGGCCTCGAAGGCCGCGTTGGCGGCGAGGAAGCCCTTGAGCAGCTCGGGCGATCCGGCCATCAGGCCGACGGCGGCGGGCAGGTGGCCCAGGGCGCGGCGGACGCCGGCCATCACCGGACGGGCGGCGTCGGGCGCGGTGTCGAGTTCGTACGCGGTGAAGTGGGACATCGGAGGGCCCCTCTCGTAAGATAGTCAACGTGGTTGACGAAATAGTAAACGAGGTTGTCGAACATGACAACGCCTGACCGGCCCGGCTTCGCGCTGCCACTGCTCCTGCTCGCCGGCTTCCGCACGCTCGTCGACGACCTGCACGCCGAGCTGGCCCGCCAGGGGCACCCCGACCTGCGCCCGGCGCACGGCTTCGTGCTCCAGGCCGTCGGCCCGGCCGGCACCACCGCCTCCGACCTCGGGCAACGCCTCGGCGTCTCGAAGCAGGCCGCCGGGAAGACGGTGGACCGGCTGGTCGCGCTCGGCTACCTGGAACGGGTCGACGACGCGGCGGACGCGCGCCGCAAACTGGTCCGGGTGACGGCGAAGGGCCGCGACGGGCTGCACCGCTCCGCGGCCGTCTTCGACCAGTTGCGCGGGCGGTGGGCCGCCACGCTCGGCGCCGACCGGGTCACGGCCATCGAGGACGACCTGCGCCGGATGGTCCCGGCCGACGTGTTCCGCCTCGACGTCCCCGGCTGGTTCGGCGGGTGAGGAAATCCTCCGCCCCTTGACCGCCGGTCCGGAGCGGGCGCCGAATGGACGGATGGACGACGCGTACGTGGTGGGAGATCCGGACGGCCTGACCCCGCTCCAGGCCGACATCCGCGACGCGGTGGCCCGCGAGCTGCACGCCCAGTTCGCGCTGCGGGCCGACCGCCTCGACCTGGCCGACCTGCCCGAGGTGGCCTACCAGGTCACCCGCCGGGTGGACGAGGTGCTGAGCGGGATCAGTTCACGCCGGCGTACGAGTGCAGGCCGGTGAAGAAGAAGTTGACCCCGAACAGGTTCATCAGCACGGTCAGGAAGCCCACGATCGCGATCCAGGTGGCCACGTTGCGCCGCACGCTCGGCGTCGCCCGGGCGTGCAGGTAACCCGCGTAGACCACCCAGGAGATGAACGCCCAGGTCTCCTTCGGGTCCCAACCCCAGGCCCGGCCCCAGGCCGCCTCGGCCCAGATCGCCCCGGCGATCACCGCGAAGGTGAAGATCGGGAAGGCAAAGGCGTGCAGGGTGAAGGTCAGCCGCTCCAGGCCGGCCGCCGCCGGCAGCCGGCGGGCCAGGGTGTACGGGAAGCTGCGCCGCCCCTGCTCCCAGCCGGACCGCATCAGGTACGCGGCGGCGGGCACCACGCCCAGCAGGAAGATGCCCGAGGCGAAGATGATCGTCGAGACGTGGATGATGAACCAGTACGACTGCAGCGCCGGCATCAGCGGCTGCACCTGCACATAGAGCTTCAGCTCGGCGAACGCCAGCAGCAGCACCATCACCAGCGTCAGGAACAGCCCGAGCCGGCGCAACGACGGCTGCTTCCAGAGCACCACGAGCCAGGCGGCCACCCCGATCCAGGTGACCGTCAGCACGAACTCGTACATGTTGCCCCAGGGCATCCGCTCGGCGGCGAGGCCCCGGGTGACCACCGCGCCCAGGTGCAGCGCGGCGGCGAGCGTGGTGAGCCAGGCGGCGATCCGCCCGGCCAGGGCGGCCCGCGCGGCCGAGCGGTCGGGGCGCTGCGGCGCGACCGGCTCGTCCACCGTCCCACCGGCGCCGCCGACGCCCGCGCCGACCAGCTCCCGGGCCGGGGAGGCCGCGACCACCTTGCGGGCGTTGCCCACCGCGAACTCGACGGCGTGGCTGATCATCGCGACCAGGTACGCCAGGATCGCGAACGTGACCAGCTGGTCGGAGAGTGCGGACATCACTCGTCTCCTTCTCGCGCCCGCCGGTCGTCCGACCCGCCGCCGCTGACCGCGGCGACGAGCTGCGCGAACTCGTCGGCGAACCCTGGGTGCTCGGTGCGCGGCAGCCCACCGGCCTCCACCAAACTACTACCGCTCGTCGGAGATCCACCCTCGGGGGGCGAAACCCGGAACCAGACCCGGCGGCGGCGGGCGAACAGCGAGCCCATCAGGCCGAGCAGCAGCGTGCCGCTGGCCACCAGCAGCAGCGTCTGCCCGGGCGCGTGCCGGACGGCGAGCGTGACGTACGGCTCGGTGCCGACGAACTCCAGCGTGCTGCCGTCGTCCAGGGTCCACGTCTCGCCCGGCCGGAGCAGCTTGGTGCCGATCTGCTTGAGCTTGCCGTTGGCGACCTGCCGCTGGTCGAGCTGGTAGACCGAGCCCGGGATGCCGGCGTCCAGCCCGAGGTTGCCCCGGTAGGCGGTCAGGTTCACCACCGGGTCCCGCTCGGCCGGGAACCGCGACGCGACGAACGGCGCGCTCTCCGGCGCGGTGGGCAGGTAGAGGCCGTCGAAGGCGACCTGCTGGTCCGGGGCCCGGGTGCCGGTCTTCGGATCGATGTTCGCGTCCGGGAAGATCGCCACCCCCTCCTCGGTCGCGTTCGGGTCGCCGGTGCGCAGGAACGGCTCGTCGCTGGTCTGGCTCTTGCCGTACCGGTCGGTGTACTTCAACACCGGCGCATAGCCGTTGCCGAGCAGGTAGACGTTGGCCGAGCCGAGCCGCAGCGGCGAGTTGACCGAGAAACCGGCGCTGCGGACGTCCCGGCCCGGCTCGTCCACCGACACCGTGGCCCAGAAGCGGGACGCCTGCCCGGAGTCGAGGTAGTCGGCCTCGAACTTCTCCAGCGTGAGGCAGAACGGCGGCAGGTCGGCGCTGTCCACGCGGGGGCCGAGCGACGCCTCGGCGTACTGCTGGCGGGTGTTGCAGAACGCGTTGTCCGCGCCGGCGACCAGGATCCGGTTGCCGTGCCAGCCGTACCAGGATCCGAGCGCCACCCCGAGCAGGACGGCGACCAGCGACACGTGGAAGAGCAGGTTGCCGGTCTCCTTGAGGTAGCCCTTCTCGGCGGAGACCTCGTTGCCCCGGACGGTGACCCGCCACCGGCGGCGGCGCAGCACCGCCGCGATCGCCTCGGGATCGGCGGCGGCCGGGGCCTCCAGCACCGCGTGCTGGGGCAGCCGGTCGAACCGCTTCGGGGCGGCCGGCGGGCGCATCCGCAGCGCGCGCACGTGGTCGCGGGCCCGGGGCAGGATGCAGCCGATCAGGGAGGTGAACAGCAGCAGGTAGATCGCGGAGAACCAGACCGAGCCGAAGACCTCGAACATGCCGATCTGGTCCAGCCGGGGCGCCAGGTCGGGGTGGTCGGCGAACCACTCGTTGACCTTCTCCGGGTTGACCCCGCGCTGCGGCAGCACCGAGCCGGGAATCGCGGCGACCGCGAGCAGGAACAGCAGGATCAGGGCGGTACGCATGCTGGTGAGCTGCCGCCACGAGTTGCGCAGCAGGGCCAGCACCGGGTTGACCCGTCGTCGGGGCGCCTCGGCCGGCGGGGTGGCCGGCCGGTCGTCCACGGTCGTCATCAGATGCTCACCTCGCCCACCCCGACGTGCGTCTGCAACCAGATCACCACGTTCTGCCAGCCGCCCGTGACCAGCGCCAGGCCGATCACGATCAGCAGCGCGCCACCGATCCGGGTGACCCAGCGGCTGTTGCGCCGGACGGCGCGGAACACCCCGAGCAGGCGCTGGAAGCCCAGCCCGAAGGCGACGAACGGTACCCCCAGCCCGAGGCAGTACGCCACGGCGAGCACCACGGCCCGGTCGGTGCCGCCCTCGGTGACCGCCATGCCGAGCACCGCGCCGAGCGTCGGGCCGGTGCACGGCAGCCAGCTGAGCGCGAAGACCGCGCCGAGGACCGGCGCGCCGAGCAGACCGGCGGCGGGCAGCCAGCGGATCCGGAACTCGCGCTGCATGCCGGGGACCAGGCCGAGATAGCCGAGCCCGAGCACCACCACCAGCGCGCCGATGACGATCTCCAGCGTGCGCTCGTACCGGAAGAAGAGCCGGCCGACGCCGGAGAAGAGGATCGCGGTGGAGACGAACACAGCGGTGAAGCCGGCGATGAAGAGCAGCGTGCCGGCGAGCACCCGCCCCTTGACGGCGGCGGTGGTCCGCTCCGGCGCCCGTTCCACGACGCCCACCCCGGTGCCGGCGCCGGTGTTGAGCGGGGCCCCTTCCTCTACCGGAGGCGTTGAGCGGGGGCCCTTCCTTGCACCCTCCAGGTCGGAGCCGGCCAGGCCGGTCACGTAGGAAAGGTAGCCGGGCATCAGCGGGAGCACGCACGGGGAGAGGAAGCTCACCAGGCCGGCGAGGACCGCCGCACCCACCGCGAGCAGCAACGGCCCGGACGACGCGAGCTCAGCGAACGTCTCGCCCATCAGCGGGAGCCGTTCGGCGCCGGCCGCTCGGCGGCGACCTTCTCCACGATCGGCCGCAGCTCGTCCCGGGTCACGGCGCGCCGGATCACCACGGCGATCCGGCCGTCGCGGTCGAGCACCACCGTCGCCGGCGTGGTGTTCGGCGGGATGTCGAAGTTGAGCGCCTGGCGGCTGGGCGGGTCGAAGACGCTGGGGTAGGTGACCCGCCCCTCCTCGAACGCGATCGCCTTGTCCTTGCTGTCCTGCACGTTGATGCCGAGGAACGTCACGCCGGCGGCCCTGGTGGCCTGGTAGGTGGCCTCCAGGTCGTCCGCCTCGGCCCGGCAGGGCGCGCACCAGGAGCCCCAGAAGTTGACCACCACGACCTGGCCCCGGTCCTGGGAGATGTCGTAGCTGCCGCCGGTGAGCAGTTCACCGCTGACCTTCGGGGTCTTCGACCGCTGGTCGGGGGCGCAGGTGACGACGGAGCCGTCGGCGGTGCACCGGCTCTCCTGCGTGCCGGAGGAGCAGCCGACCAGCGCCGTACCGGCGGTGACGGCGGCGAGCAGGGCGGCGGCGAGCCTCCGGGTGAGCATCAGGCCCCCTTGGCCGTCCGGGCGGTCGGCGAGATCGCGATCAGGTGGGCGGCCGGCTCGGAGTAGCCGATGCCGACGATCTTCGCCCCGTCGAAGTGGAACGAGGTGAGGCTGGCCAGACCGCACTGCCGGCGGCGGGGGTCGTGCCAGAGCCGCTTGCGCTCGACGTGCCGGCGCAGCGTCCAGATCGGCAGCTGGTGCGAGACGAGCACCGCCTCGCGCCCCTCGGCGGCCACCCGGGCGGCGTGCAGCGCGGCGAACATCCGCTCGGCGATCACCTGGTAGGCCTCACCCCAGGACGGGGTGACCGGGTCCCGCAGCACCCACCAGTTGCGCGGGTCGCGGAAGGAACCGTCGCCGGGCGAGACCTTCTTGCCCTCGAACCAGTTCGCGCTCTCGATCAGCCGCTCGTCGACGCCGACGGAGAGGCCGAACTGGGCGGCGATCGGCTCGGCGGTCTGCTGGGCGCGTTCCAGCGGGCTGGCCACCACGTGCACCACGGTGCGCTCGGCCAGCGCCTGCGCGGCGGCCTTGGCCATCTGCACGCCCAGCTCGGAGAGGCGGAACCCGGGCAGCCGGCCGTAGAGGATGCCGTCCGGGTTGTGCACCTCGCCGTGCCGCAGCACGTGTACCACCGTCTCCGCCATTGGTTACCCCCCGTGTCCGGCCGCTGCCGCCGCCCGCGCCGCCCCCGGCAGGGCGGCCGCGATCTGCTCCCACGCGGCGTCGTCGATGGCCGCCGAGACGAACCACGACTCGAACGCGCTCGGCGGCAGGTAGACGCCGGCGGCGAGCATCGCGTGGAAGAACGCCTTGAACGCCGGCACCTGCTGGGTGCGGGCGCTGTCGTAGTCGCGCACGTCGGCGTCGGTGAAGAAGATCGAGAACATGTTGCCGGCGGTGGAGAGGCGGTGCGGCACACCGGCCTCCGACAGCGCCTCGGTGGCGAGCTTGCCCAGCGCCGCGGACGTCTCGTCGAGCCGGCGGTAGAGCGCGTCGTCGGCCAGCCGCAGCGTGGCCAGCCCGGCCGCGCAGGCGAGCGGGTTCCCGGAGAGCGTGCCGGCCTGGTAGACCGGGCCGGCCGGGGCCAGCCTCGCCATGATCTCCGCGCGCCCGCCGAACGCCGCGGCGGGCAGGCCACCACCCATGACCTTCCCGTACGTCCACAGGTCGGCGTCGGAGGCGTCGAGGCCGTGCCACCCGGCGCGGGAGACCCGGAACCCGGTCATCACCTCGTCGACGATGAGCAGCGCGCCGTTCGCGTGGGCGATCCGGGCCAGCTCGGCGTTGAAGCCGTCGCGCGGGGCGATCACACCCATGTTGCCGGCGGCGGCCTCGGTGATGACCGCGGCGATGTGCGGGCCTTCGGCGGCGAACGCCTCCTCGACCGCGCGCAGGTCGTTGTACGGCAGCACGATCGTGTCGCCGGCGGCGGCGCCGGTGACGCCGGGCGAGTCGGGCAGCCCGAACGTGGCCACGCCGGAGCCGGCGGCGGCGAGCAGCGCGTCGGAGTGGCCGTGGTAGCAGCCGGCGAACTTGATGATCTTGGCGCGGCCGGTGAAGCCCCGGGCCAGCCGGATCGCCGACATGGTCGCCTCGGTGCCGGAGTTGACCAGGCGCACCTGCTCGACCGGCGTGCGCGCGATGATCTCCTCGGCCAGGTCGACCTCGCCCGGGGTGGGCGTGCCGAAGCTGGTGCCCAGCGCGGCGGCCTCGCGCAGCGCCTCCACCACGGCCGGGTGGGCGTGGCCGAGGATCAACGGACCCCAGGAGCAGACCAGGTCGACGTAACGGCGACCGTCGGCGTCGAAGAGCCAGGGACCCTCCCCCGGACCATGAAGCGCGGCGTGCCGCCGACGGCTCGGAACGCGCGCACGGGGGAGTTCACCCCGCCGGGCACGACGGCCTTGGCGCGGTCGAACAGGGCCTCGGAGGCCGGGGCGTCGGCCGGGTAACGGCCGGATCCGGCGGAAAAGGTCTCGGTCACGATGTGGCCATTGTGTCAGCGCCCGGCCGGTGGCCGGCAGCCACCCCGCAACGGGGGTTACCCGGCTCACGCCTGGTCGGGCCGGCGTGGAGGACCGACCGGCGGACCGCTCGACAGGCCCGGTCGTCGAGATCGCGATAGGCTGACCGGGTGGATCGTGCCGAACTGTCCATCACCGTACACCGGACGGGTGACGAAGCCGTGCTTCGCCTGGCCGGTGAGATCGACATGCTCACGGCCGCCCAGCTCTCGACGGTGGTCAACGAGGTGCTGGCGGATCCGCCCCCGCGCATCGTGCTCGACCTCGGCGGCGTCACCTTCTGCGACTCCCAGGGCCTCGGCACGCTCGTGGTGCTCAGCCGCAAGGCCAGCCACACGCAGTGCCTGCTGATCCTCACCAACGTCGGCGACTTCCTGCTGCGCGTCCTGGACATCACCGGCCTCCGCAGCGCCCTGATGATCCGCTGATCCCCCAGCCCCCGCCGATCCCCCAACCCTCGCCGATCTTGCACTTCGCGCCCCCAGCATGGGGCGTTCACCCCTTTTGTCGGGGCGGCAAGTGCAAGATCGGCGGGGTTGGTGTCACGTGACGGGGAGGTCGCGGCGGCGGAAGGTGAGCAGGCCGGTGGTGGTCAGGGTCACGGCCAGGACGGTGAGCACGGCCAACGGCGTCGCGGTCCAGGTGGGACGCAGCACCTGCGGGGTGTGCGTGAACGGCGACAGGTCCAGCAGCCACTGGTCCAGCTCCAGCACCGCGCCGAGCTGGCCGAGCAGCACGCAGACCGCCAGCACCGCCCAGGTGGCCGGGGCGAGCCGGGGCAGCAGGCCGTAGAGCAGCACGGCGAGCCCGGCCAGCACCCACGCGGCCGGCACCTGGGCCAGGCTCGCGCCGAGCATCCGGCCCAGCTGCCGGGGCACGTCACCCACGCTGAACCCGTAGGTCAGGCCGGTGGCCAGGCCCGTCGTCGCCAACACCACCACGGGGCCGAGCAGCGCGAACACCACGTGCGAAAGCAGCCAGGTCGACCGGTGCGTCCCGGTGGCGAGCACCGGCTCCGCCCGCCCGGCGGACTCCTCGGCGCGCATCCGCAGCGCGGCCTGGATCCCGTACCCGGCCGCGGCCAGACCGGCCAGGCTCAGCGTGGCGCCGAGGTAGGCGTCCGCCAGCCCGGAGGCCCCACCGAGCCGCGCCATGATCTGCTCCAGCTGCGGATTGCCCTCCACCGACCGGCCGGCCGCCTCGGCGGCGCCACCGAGGATCAACCCCAGCAGGCCGAACCCGACCGACCACCAGAGGATCTGCCCCCGGTGCAGCCGCCAGGCCAGGCCGAACGGGCCGGACAACGCGCTGCCCGCGGCGGCCGGCCCGAGCCGGGGCGGGAGCACCCCCGCGCCCAGGTCGCGGCGGACCGAGACCGGGTACGCGAGCGCGGCGAGCAGCACCGTGGCGGCCAGTGGCAGCAGCAGCACCCACCACCGGTCCCCCTCGTACGCGCGCACCCGCGCCGCCCAGCCCAGCGGCGACAGCCAGCTCGGCCAGTCGTTGCCGGCGGTGTCCCCGACCAGGCGCAGCCCGAAGGCGGCGCCGAGACCCGCGATGCCGATCCCCCGTGCCCCGCCCGCGGTCTCGGTGAGCTGCGCGGCCAGTCCGCCGAGCGTGGCGAACGCCATCCCGGTCAGCGCCACGGCGAGGCCGTACGCGGACGAGCCGGCGGCCGGCAGCCCGGCCGAGGCCAGGCCGGCGGCGGTGAGCAGGCCGAGCAGCAGGTCGGCCGCGTACGTGACCAGCAGTGCGGCGGTCAGTCCGGCGTACCGGCCGAGCACGCTGCCGCCGAGCAGCTCCCGTCGGCCGGCCTCCTCCTCGGTCCGGGTGTGCCGGATCACCGTGAGCAGGCTGGCCAGGCCGACGATCACCAGCAGGAAGCCGCTGCGCTGGGCGGTCAGCGCGCCCACGCTGTCGCCGTAGACCGGGCCGAGCAGCGCGACGATGGACGGGTTGCGGGCGGTGCCCTCGGTGTACGCGGCCCGCTCGGCCGCGGTCGGGAACAGCTCGAAGAAGCTGGCCGCGTACGACATCGGCAGCGCGGCGAGGACCAGCACCCAGAGCGGCAGCAGGACGCGGTCCCGGCGCAGGATCAGCCGGGCCAGGTGGCGGGTCCCGGTGAGCGTGCTCACCGGGCCACCCCCTCGGGCGTCGTCTCGTAGTGCCGCAGGAACAGTTCCTCCAGCGTCGGTGGCGTGCTGACCAGGCTGCGGACGCCCAGTTCGGTGAGGCGGCGCAGCGCGGCGTCGAGCGCGGCGGCGTCCACGTCGAAGCGCACCCGCTGCCCGTCCACCCGCAGGTCGTGCACGCCGGGCAGGTCGGCCAGGCCGTCGAGCGGGGCGGCGACCTCGGCGTCGATCGCGGTGCGGTGCAGGTGACGCAGGTCGCCGAGCGTGCCCGACTCGACCGCGCGGCCGGCCCGGATGATCGTCACCCGGTCGCAGAGCGCCTCCACCTCGGCCAGGATGTGGCTGGAGAGCAGCACGGTGCGGCCGTCCTGGCGGGCCCGGCGGACCCAGTGCTGGAAGACCTCCTCCATCAGCGGGTCGAGCCCGGAGGTCGGTTCGTCCAGGATGAGCAGTTCGACGTCGGAGGCGAGCGCGGCCACCAGGCCGACCTTCTGCCGGTTTCCCTTGGAGTAGGTGCGGCCCTTCTTGCGCGGGTCCAGCTCGAACGACTCCAGCAGTTCGGCGCGGCGCTTCGGGTCGAGCCCGCCGCGCAGGCGACCGAGCAGGTCGATCACCTCGCCGCCGCTGAGGTTGGGCCAGAGCGTGACGTCGCCCGGCACGTACGCGAGACGGCGGTGCAGGGCCACCGCGTCCCGCCACGGGTCACCGCCGAGCAGTCGGACGGCCCCCGCGTCCGCCCGCAGCAGACCGAGCAGCACCCGGATGGTGGTGGACTTGCCGGACCCGTTGGGGCCGAGGAAGCCGTGCACCTCCCCGGTGCGGACGGTCAGGTCGAGTCCGTCGAGCGCCCGGGTCCGGCCGAACGTCTTCACCAGGCCGGACACCTCGATTGTGGTTTCCATGCTTCGGAAGCTACGCTCATTTCATAAACTTGTGAAGACAGTGAGACGTGAGAGACGATCGCGGGGATGAGCGCCGAGGAGACGACCATGAGCCAGCCGTCGCACCACGACGAGGAGGAGGTCCACCTCTTCGTCGAGCGGATGGCGATGGCCTTCGCCGACGTCGGCTTCCCCCGGATGGCCGCCCGGGTGCTGTTTACCGTGATGAGCGCCGACGACCCGCTCACCGCCGGCGAGATCGGCGAACGACTGGGCGTGAGCGCGGCGGCCGTGAGCGGCGCCGTGCGCTACCTCACCCAGTTCGCCATGCTGGTCCGCGAGCCGGTCAAGGGCTCCCGGCGCGACCGCTACCGGATGCCCGACAACCCCTGGTACGAGGCGACCATCACCAAGACCACGCTCTACAAGACCTTCATCGACATCGCCGGCGGCGGTGTGGACGCGCTGCGCGGCCGGAGCACCCCGGCCGGCGAGCGGGTCGCCGAGATGCGCGACTTCTTCCTCTTCGTCCAGGAGGAGGTGGAGGCCCTCGGCGACCGGTGGCGGGCCCGACGCGCCGCCGCCGGGCACGGCGGCCCGGCCGAGGGCTGAGCCCTCAGCGGGTGTTGCCCCAGCGGGCCTGCTCCAGCAGGTCCGCCGCGCGCTCCCGGGTCGCCGGGTCGTCGTCGGTCCGCAGCAGCGTCGTCGCCTCGTCGACCGCGTCGGTGAGGTGCCGCCACTGCAGGTCCCGCTCCCGCACCAGGTCCGACTGGGCGGCGAGCTGCCGGGTCTTCACCCACAGCTCGACGAAGACCGACACCTTGGCCCGCAGCACCCACGGGTCGAACGGCTTGGTCAGGTAGTCGACCGCGCCCACCGCGTAGCCGCGCAGCGCGAGCTGGGCGTCCTTGTCCGCCGCGGTGAGGAAGATGATCGGCACGTGCCGGGTCCGCTCCCGCCGCTTGATGTGGGTGGCGGTCTCGAAGCCGTCCATGTCCGGCATCTGGGCGTCGAGCAGGATCACCGCGAAGTCGTCCACCAGGAGCTGCTTGAGCGCGGCCTCCCCGCTCTCCACCGCGACCGACTGCACCGGGAGACCCTGGAGGATCGCCTCCAGCGCCATCAGGTTCTCCCGCCGGTCGTCCACCAGCAGGGCCTTGGCCGTCTGCGTCACGCGCTCTCCTCGCCTCGACTCCGGCCGATCCAGGACGCCATCAGCTCGATCAGCTCGTCCAGATCCACCGGCTTGGTGATGTAGTCGCTGCCGCCGGCCGCGAGCGCCGACTCCCGGTCGCCGGGCATCGCCTTGGCGGTCAGGAAGACGATCGGCAGGTCCGCGAAGCGGTGGTTGCGGCGGATCTGCGCGGTCGTCTCGTACCCGTCCTGGTCCGGCATCATGGCGTCCATCAGGACGATGTCCACCTCCGGATGCTCGGCGAGCTGGCGGACACCGTCCACCCCGTTGTCCGAGTACAACACGGTCATCCCGTGCAGTTCCAACGCGGACGTCAGCGCGAACACGTTCCGCACGTCGTCGTCGATGATCAGAACGGTCACACCGTCCAGCCGCCGGGTCGTCGGCGTCTCCTGCGGCTGCGGCAGCTCCATCGGCATGAGCAGCGACGACGGCAGGCCCGCGCGGCTCGGCGACGGCGGCGCCGGCGCCACCACCGCGTCCGGCGCCAGCACGTCCGGTACGAAGAGGGTGAACGTCGAGCCCTGACCGGGCGCGGACGACACGGTGATCGTGCCGCCGAGCAGGCGGGCCAGGTCCCGGCTGATCGACAGGCCGAGGCCGGTGCCGCCGTAGCGGCGGCTGGTCGTGCCGTCGGCCTGCTGGAACGCCTCGAAGATCAGCGACAGCTTGTCGTCCGAGATGCCGATCCCGGTGTCGATCACGGTGAACGCGATGACCCGCTGGGCGTTGGTCAACGCCGGCACGTCGAAGACCGCGTTGTCGGCCGCCGGACCGATGCGCAACGTCACCGCGCCGTTGTCGGTGAACTTCACCGCGTTGGAGAGCAGGTTGCGCAGGATCTGCTGCAACCGCTGCGCGTCGGTGACCAGCGCCGGCGGCAGGTCCTGGCTGACCCGGACCTGGAAGTCCAGGCCCTTCTCCTCGGCCTGCGGCGCGAACGCCTGCTCGACGTAGCCACGGATCTCGGCGAACTGGATCTCGGTGGGCTCCACGTCCATCCGACCCGCCTCGATCTTCGACAGGTCGAGGATGTCGTCGATCAGCGACAGCAGGTCCGACCCGGCGCCGTGGATGGTCCGGGCGAACTCGATCTGCTTCGCGCTGAGGTTGCGCTCCGGATTCTCCGCCAGCAGCCGGGCCAGCAGGAGCAGCGAGTTCAGCGGCGTCCGCAGCTCGTGGCTCATGTTGGCCAGGAACTCCGACTTGTACGCCGACGCCCGGGTCAGCTGCTGCGCCTTCTCCTCCAGGCCGAGCCGGGCCAGTTCGATCTCCCGGTTCTGCGTCTCGATGTTGGCCTTCTGCTCCGACAGCAGCTTCGCCTTGTCCTCCAGCTCGGCGTTGGTGCGCTGCAACTCCGCCGACTGGTCCTGCATCTCGTGCGCCAGCCGCTGCGACTGCGCCAGCAGCTCCTCCGTACGCCGGTTGGCCTGGATGGTGTTGACCGCGACGCCGATGGTGAGCACCAGCCGCTCCAGGAACGCCAGGTGCAGCTCGGAGAAGGTGGCCACGCCGGCGAACTCGATCACGCCGAGCAGCTCGCCCTCGAACAGCACCGGGAGCACCACCAGGTCCGCCGGCGGCGTGTCGGCCAGCCCGGAGCGCACCACCAGCCGCCCGTCCGGCTGGGCCTTGACCCGGATGGTCCGGCGGGAGAGCGCGGCCTGCCCGACCAGCCCCTCGCCGGGGCCGAACGTGACGTCGTGGCCCCGGGCCACGTACCCGTAGGAGGCGGTGAGCCGCAGCCGCATGCTGCCCTCGGAGCTGTCCGCCAGGAAGAACGCGCCGAGCTGCGCGTCCACCAGCGGCGTCACCTCCTGCATGATCATGCGGCAGACCTCGCCCAGGTCCCGCTGGCCCTGCAACAGGCCGCCGATGCGGGCCAGGTTGGAGTCGAGCCAGCCCTGCTCGGCGTTCTTCTTGGTCGTCTCCCGGAGGGTGACGATCATCTGGTTGATGTTGTCCTTCAGCTCGGCGACCTCGCCCTGCGCCTTCACGTTGATCCGCTGGGTCAGGTCGCCACGGGTCACCGACGTGGAGACCTGCGCGATGGCGCGCAACTGCGTGGTCAGGGTCGAGGCGAGCTGGTTGACGTTCTCGGTGAGGTCGCGCCAGGTGCCGGAGACGCCCTTCACCTGGGCCTGACCGCCGAGCTTGCCCTCGGTGCCCACCTCGCGGGCCACCCGGGTCACCTCGTCGGCGAACGACGACAGCTGGTCGACCATCGTGTTGACGGTGTTCTTCAGCTCCAGGATCTCGCCCTGCGCGTCCACCGTGATCTTCTGACCCAGGTCGCCCCGGGCCACCGCCGTGGTGACCGACGCGATGTTGCGGACCTGACTGGTCAGGTTCGACCCCATCGAGTTCACGTTGTCGGTCAGGTCCCGCCACGTGCCGGAGACGCCCTTCACCTGGGCCTGACCACCCAGCTTGCCCTCGGTGCCCACCTCACGGGCCACCCGGGTCACCTCGTCGGCGAACGACGACAGCTGGTCCACCATCGTGTTCACGGTGGACTTCAGCTCCAGGATCTCGCCCTGCGCGTCCACCGTGATCTTCTGCGACAGGTCGCCCTTCGCGACGGCCGTCGACACCTGGGCGATGTTCCGCACCTGCGCGGTCAGGTTCGACGCCATCGAGTTCACGTTGTCGGTCAGGTCGCGCCAGGTGCCCGCCACGCCGCGCACCTGGGCCTGACCGCCGAGCTTGCCCTCGGTGCCCACCTCGCGGGCCACCCGGGTCACCTCGTCGGCGAACGACGACAGCTGGTCCACCATCGTGTTCACCGTGGACTTCAGCTCCAGGATCTCGCCCCGGGCGTCCACCGTGATCTTCTGCGACAGGTCACCCTTCGCCACCGCCGTGGTGACCGACGCGATGTTGCGGACCTGGCTGGTCAGGTTCGACGCCATCGAGTTCACGTTGTCGGTCAGGTCCCGCCACGTGCCCGAGACACCCTTCACCTGCGCCTGACCGCCGAGCTTGCCCTCGGTGCCCACCTCGCGCGCCACGCGCGTCACCTCGTCGGCGAACGACGACAGCTGGTCCACCATCGTGTTCACGGTGTTCTTCAGCTCCAGGATCTCGCCCTGCGCGTCCACCGTGATCTTCTGACCCAGGTCGCCCTTCGCCACGGCGGTGGAGACCTGGGAGATGTTGCGGACCTGGCTGGTCAGGTTGCCGGCCAACTGGTTGACGTTCTCGGTGAGGTCACGCCAGGTGCCGGAGACGCCGCGCACCTGCGCCTGGCCGCCCAGCTTCCCCTCGATGCCGACCTCACGGGCCACCCGGGTCACCTCGTCGGCGAACGAGGACAACTGGTCCACCATCGTGTTGACGGTGTCCTTCAGCTCCAGGATCTCGCCCTGCGCCGCCACCGTGATCTTCTGGCTCAGGTCGCCCTTGGCCACCGCCGTCGACACCTGGGCGATGTTGCGCACCTGGGAGGTCAGGTTCGACGCCATCGAGTTGACGTTGTCGGTCAGGTCCTTCCAGGTGCCGGCCACGCCCGGCACCTCGGCCTGGCCGCCGAGCTTGCCCTCGGTGCCCACCTCACGGGCCACCCGGGTCACCTGCTCGGCGAAGAGCCGCAGCGTGTCGGTGAGCGAGTTCATCGTGTCGGCCAGCTCGGCCACCTCGCCGCGCGCCCCGACCGTGATCTTCTGCGACAGGTCGCCCTTCGCCACCGCGGTCGCCACCTGGGAGATCGACCGCACCTGACCGGTGAGGTTCGACGCCATGGTGTTCACCGAGTCGGTGAGGTCCTTCCAGGTGCCGGCGACACCGCGCACGTCGGCCTGACCGCCCAGCTTGCCCTCGGTGCCCACCTCACGGGCCACCCGGGTCACCTCGTCGGCGAACGACGAGAGCTGGTCCACCATCGTGTTCACGGTCCGGCCGATGCGCAGGTACTCGCCGCGCAGCGGGCGCCCGTCGATCTCCAGCGCCATGTGCTGGGAGAGGTCGCCGTCGGCCACCGCCACGATCACCCGGGCGATCTCGGTGGTCGGCCGACCCAGGTCGTCGATCAGCGAGTTGATCGCCCGCTGCCCCTCCGCCCAGGAGCCGTCCAGCCCCTCGTCGTCGAGTCGTTCGGTGAGCCGCCCGTCCCGGCCGACGATCCGGCTGATCCGGCGCAGGTCCAGGTGCTGCCGCTCCTGCATCGACACCACGTCGTTGAACGCGTCGGCGACCTCGCCGGACAGACCCGCCCGCCGGGGCAGGCGGACCCGGAGGTCACCGCGGGCCACCCGCTGCAGCGCCTCGACCAGCTCGCCGAGGAGCACCTCGTGGTCGGACGCGGACGGATCCGCGGTCACCGACTGTTTCGCCGTGGTCATCATTCCTCGCTCAGCTCGGGGCCCACCGGCTCGTGCCGACACGCGGCCATCCCATCATTGTGCCGCGCGTTCCGTCGAGGTCACCGCCCGCCGACAGCGCGTCACGCGCCGTATTCGCCCGACTGGTCGGTTCGGCCGGGGCGCTTGGCACCCGGGGCGGCGGCGGTAGAGGATACGAAGATGTCAGCGGAGGTGGGGCCGACCCTGAGTGGCGGCACGGACGAGCACGTCCGACGCGTCCGCCTCCCCGCCGACCGGCGCACCCCCGCTGCCGCCCGGGCGCTGGTCCGCGCCATGCTCCTCGAGGCCGGTCTGCCCGAACTGCTCAACGAGGCCCTGCTGCTCACCACCGAGCTGACCACCAACGCGGTCGAACACGCGCGTACCGAACTGGACATCGAGGTCGAGGCCGACCGCGCCGGCCTCACCGTGACCGTCACCGACTTCGCCTCCGGGCCGGTCGACGAGCTGACCGTCGGTGTGCGCAACACCACCTCCGACATCACCGAGGTGGCCGCGCGCGGACGTGGCCTGCTGCTGGTCGACCACTTCGCCAGCCGCTGGGGCACCACCTACCTCCCCACCGGCAAGGGCGTCTGGTTCCGGCTCGACCGCCCCGGCCCGCGCGGACCCGGCCGGCCGGCCGGCGCCCGGGCCTGGGTGGCGACCGCCGGGTCGGAACGGTCCGACGACGGTACGCCGAGCGCCGCCGCCATGAGCGAGCTGATGCAGACCACCCCCGACCCGTACGCCGACGACCCGCTGCCCGAGTTCGCCACCGGACTGCTCACCCGGGTCGCCGAGATGGTGGGCGCCGCCGGCGGCACCGTGCGGCTGGACCGGGGCGACGGGCTGGGCACCCAGGTCTTCGCCCGCTACGGCCGGCAACCCCGGGAGGGCAACGAACTGCTCCGCGTCCCGCTCGCGGTGCACCGCCCGTACGCCGGCGAGCTGGAACTGGACGCGGCGCCGTCGACGTACGCCCGGCCGCTGGCCGTGCTCGCCGCCGAGCGGCTCTCGCTGCACCTGGAGAACGACCGGCTGCGCCGGGCCGACGTACGCCGTTCCGCCTGGCTCACGTTCCTCGCCGAGGCCAGCGAGCTGCTCGCCCAGTCCCTGGACGTCGAGTTGACCATGGCGCTCGTCCCGCAGCTCGTGGTGCCCCGGCTCGGCCAGTGGTGCGCGGTGCACACCACCGACGAGTGGGGGCGGCTGCGCCTCGCCGCGTCCAGCCACGCCGACGAGGCGATGCTGCCCCACCTGCACCGGGTGCTTCAGGAGACCGGCCCGGACTCGGTCCAGTCCCGGCTGCGCGAGGCGTCCCGCAGCGCCGCGCAGGTGCCGCTGGGCGGGCCGGTGGACGGCATCGCCGTACCGTTGATCGCCCGTGGCCAGCGACTCGGCACCCTGGCGGTGGGCCGGCACCAACGGCACCGGCACGACCCGGACGAGGTCTCGGTGCTGGAGGACGTGGCCCGGCGGGCCGCGCTGGCCATCGAGAACGCGCGCATCCACGCCGAACGCCGCCGCGTCGCGCAGACGCTCCAGCAGTCGCTGCTGCCGCCGGTGCTCCCGGTGGTCGAGGGCATCGGGTTCGCCGCCGAGTACGTCCCGACCGGCGACGACGCCGAGGTCGGCGGCGACTTCTACGACGTGGTGCCGTTGCCGGACGGCCGCTGGCTGGTGGTCGTCGGTGACGTGTCCGGCAAGGGCGTGCAGGCGGCGGCCGTGACCGGCCTGGTCCGGGACGTGATCCGGGTCCTGGTGGGCGACGGCAAACCCCTGCCGGAGGTGCTCGGCCGGCTCAACGAGACACTCGTCGAACGCGGCGGCGGGCGCTACTGCACGCTGGCCCTGGCGGCGGTCGCGCCCGGCGACGGCGACCAGCTCGACGTGGCCCTGCACCTGGCCGGCCACGACCGGCCGGTGCTGCTGCACGGCGGTGGCGGCGCGACGTTCGTCGGCACCGGCGGCACCGCGCTCGGTCTGCTCGACACGATCACCACCCCCACCGCCGAACTGGCACTCAAGCCCGGTGACTCGTTGATCTTCTACACCGACGGGGTCACCGAGCGGCGGCGCGGCCGGGAGCTGTTCGGCACCGAGCGGCTGCGCGAGTCGGCGGCGCCGCTGGCCGGCTACTCGGCCGACGTGGTCGCGGCACGGCTGCGCGCCGCCACCATCGCGTTCTCGGTGGAACCACCCCGCGACGACATAGCCGTCCTGGTCCTCCGCAACGACACCCCCTGACCAGCCCCACTCCCCGCCCACCCCACCCGGTCCCGCCCCAACCCAGCCCTGCCGGTCGACCATGAAGTTAGCCACATGAATCGCCCCTTTCGTCCCCGCACGACCCGCCGGGCGTTCACACCCGGCCGCCCTGTCGATCAAGGAGTTTGTGTCCTGGACGGCGCGAAAAGCTGACGCCAACTCCTTGATCAACGTGGTCCTGGGAGGAGGAGCGGAAGGGGCACGGGGGGCGGCTGGGCGGGTGCGAGCCGTGGTTGGCGGCGCTCCGGCCGATCTGCGGGTTACCAGACCGAGCGTCATGAGGCCCCGAACCCAGGGACCTCTTCTTGTCAGACCCGACCGCCCTCACCGCACTCGCGCGAGCCGACACCACTTCGCCGACGCGGCGGCATCCCCACCATCGGGACACCGCCACCACGCCGAACTGGCGGGCGCACGCGACCAGTACCGCCGAACTGAGCGGGCGCGCGCGACCAGCACCACCGGCCCGGCGAGCGCGACCACCACCGCCGACCGGGCGCGTGCCACCACCCCGCCGGAGTGGCGTCAGCCCGCCACCACCACTGACGTGCGTCGAGACGTCGATGGCACCCAGAGCGGGTGGGGCGGTCGTTCGCCGGGTCACGGGAGGAGAGCAGGCCGGGGCGGCCGTCGAGCACGCAGCACGGTGATCAGAGGCCGCCCGGGAGCCGGCCGGGGGCGAGGCGGTGGTGCGGATCCAGGTGGGCCTTGGCGCTGCGGAGCCGGGGCAGCGCCGGCAACTCGCCCCAGAGGTCGACGGCGTGGCGCACCGGCGCGGGCGCCGCCACCACCACGCACCGGCCCTGCCGGGCGATCAGCACGCTGCGGACCGCGGTGAGGATGGAGGCGACCCGCCCCGGCGGCAGCGCGCCGGGCAGGGCGGCGTGCACGGTGCCGATGCCGGCGGAGCCGCGTACCGGCACCGGTGTGCCGGCCGCGTCGCGCAGCGCGTAGACGGCGGCGTGCAGGTCGTTGATCGGCACCTCGATGCGCAGCGCGGTGTCGCCCGGGGCGAACGGGTAGCGCCCCCACCACTCGGGCGCGTGGTGGTTGACCACGGCCTCGGCCCCGAGCACGGCGGTCAGTCGCTGGGCCCGTTCGGCCACGTCGGCCGGACCACCCTCCAGCAGCACCACCAGGCTGCCCGCCGCGGGCCGGCCGGTCACCGCCGGGTGGTCGGGTCGACCGGCGACCGAGGGGTGGCTCGCCGGGATCCGACGACGGGGCAGGGGCACCGGCACCGGCAGGTCCAGCTCCACGGCGGCCGGCTCGACGCCGGCAGCGAGCACCGCACGGACCAGGTCGTGCACCTCCAGCGGGGTCCACACCGGACGGGACACCCAGAGCCGGCCGGCCGGCAGCGCCTGCACCCGCATGGTGGCCGACACCAGCACGCCGAGCCCGCCCTGCGAGCCGCAGAGCAGCCGGGCCACGTCCAGCCCCGCCAGGTCACCCCGACCGAGCACGGCATCACCGCCGGCACCGGCACCACCGCCCACGAACGGGCCACCCCCGGCCGGTGCACCTCCACCCCGGAGCGAGCCACCGCCGGCCACCGGACCGCCACCCCGGAACGAACCCTCGCCGAGCGCGCCGCCTCCCGCCAATGGCCCCCCGCCGCCGGGCGAACCTCCGGCGAGCGGGCCACCGCCGCCGACGTCGAAGGCGCCCGCCGGCGCCGCCCGCCCGAGCCGCGCCGTGCCGGACTCGCCGACGCTGACCAGCTCGCCGTCGGCGTCCAGGTAGCGAACGCCGACGAGCTGCGCGCACGGGCTGCCGTGCCGGTGGCGCAACGGGCCGGCCTCGTCGGCGGCGAGCACGCCGCCCAGCGTCGCGCCGGGCGAGGGCGCGTCGACCGGGAGCCGCCGGCCGGTGCGGCCGAGTGCGGCCTGGACCGCCCGCAACGGGGTGCCCGCGCCAATCTCGGCCACGGTGGCGACCTGCGGCTCGTGCCACACCCCGGCGAGCCGGCCGGTGTCGAGCAGGATGTCGACCTGGCCCGGGGCGGCGCCCCAGTCGATCTTCGTGCCGGCGCCGCGCGGGACCACTGTCAGTTCGTGCGCCGCGGCCAGCCGCAGCACCTCGGCCGCGGCGTGCGGGCCGCCCGGCACGGCCACCCAACGGGCGGTGCGGCCGGCCACCTCGTCGGCCGGCCCGGCGAAACGGGCGAACGGCGGACCGCAGATCTCGGCCAGCTTCCGGGTGATGTCGAGGGCTCCGGGTCGGTCGGTGGAACGTGCAGCAGCCGCCATGGCGGTTATCGTACACATGTTCGAAAGACCTGGTGGCGGATCGGTGCGGCGCGCTCGCCCGGCGGCGGCCCGCCGACCGGTAACGTGGCGCCGTGACCACGACCCCACCACCTGTTGCCAAGCGCGTTCCGGCCGAGCGGACCCACCACGGCGACACGGTCGTCGACGAGTACGCGTGGCTCGCCGCCAAGGACGACCCGGACACGATCGCCTACCTGGACGCCGAGAACGCCCACACCGAGTCGCGCACCGCGCACCTGGCCGGGCTGCGCGCGGAACTGTTCGAGGAGACGCGCCGGCGCACCCAGGAGACCGACCTGTCGGTGCCGACCCGCAAGGACGGCCACTGGTACTACACCCGCACCGTCGAGGGGCAGCAGTACGGCGTGCACTGCCGGCGGGCGGTCCGCCCGGACGAGACCGCGCCCCCGGTCAGCGCGGACGGCGCCCCGCTCGACGGCGAGGAGGTGCTGCTCGACGGCAACCAGCTCGCCGAGGGACACGACTTCTTCTCCCTGGGCGCGTTCGACGTCAGCCCGGACGGGCGCTGGTTGGCCTACTCCACCGACTTCTCCGGCGACGAGCGGTTCACGCTGCGGATCAAGGACCTGGTCACCGGCGAGGTGCGGCCGGATGAGATCCCGGACACGTTCTACGGCACGGCGTGGTCCGCCGACGCCTCGACGCTGTTCTACGTGACGGTCGACGACGCGTGGCGGCCGAACCGGGTGTGGCGGCACACGGTGGGCACCCCGTCGAGTGAGGACGTGGTGGTGCACCAGGAGGACGACGAGCGGTTCTGGGTGGGCGTCGAGCTGACCCGGTCCGAGCGCTTCGTCGTCGTCGACATCCACAGCAAGATCACCAGTGAGGTCCGGGTGATCCCGGCCGCGAACCCGACCGGCGAACCCGCCGTCGTGGCCCCGCGGCGTCAGGGCGTCGAGTACGCGGTGGAGCACCACGGCCACCGCTTCCTGATCCTGCACAACGACGGTGCGGAGGACTTCGCGCTGGCGTACACCTCGGCGGACGCGCCGGGCGAGTGGACGCCGCTGATCCCCCACACCCCGGGCACGCGGCTGGAGGCGGTCGACGCGTTCGAGAACCACCTCGTGGTCTCGCTGCGCGCCAACGGGCTGACCGGGCTGCGCGTACTGCCGGTCGGCAGCGACGACAGCTGGGACATCGACTTTCCCGAGCCGATCTACAGCGTCGGGCTGGACGCGAACCCGGAATACCGCACGGGCACGGTGCGGCTGCGCTACACCTCGCTGGTCACCCCCGACTCGGTCTACGACTACGACCTGGTCACCCGGGAGCTGACGCTGCGCCGGCAGAAGCCGGTACGGCCCGGGCCGGACGGGCGGGCGTACGACCCGGCCGACTACGAGCAGCACCGGGACTGGGCGCTGGCCGACGACGGCACCCGCGTACCGATCTCGCTGGTCTGCCGCCGCGACACCCCGCGCGACGGCTCCGCGCCCGCGGTCATCTACGGCTACGGGTCGTACGAGGCGAGCATGGACCCCTGGTTCTCGATCGCCCGACTGAGCCTGCTCGACCGTGGCGTCATCTTCGCGGTCGCGCACATCCGGGGCGGCGGCGAGCTGGGCCGGCGCTGGTACGACGAGGGCAAGCTGCTGGCCAAGAAGAACACCTTCACCGACTTCGTGGCCTGCGCCCGGCACCTGGTCAAGGCGGGCTGGACGGCGAGCGACCGGCTGGTCGCCCGGGGCGCCTCGGCCGGTGGCCTGCTGATGGGCGCGGTGGCGAACCTCGCCCCGGACGCGTTCGCCGGGATCGTCGCGCAGGTGCCGTTCGTGGACGCGCTGACCTCGATCCTCGACCCGTCGCTGCCGCTGACGGTGACCGAGTGGGAGGAGTGGGGCAACCCACTGGACGACCCCGAGGTCTACGCGTACATGAAGTCGTACACCCCGTACGAGAACGTGACCTCCGCCGACTACCCGGCGATCCTGGCCGTGACCAGCCTGAACGACACCCGAGTGCTCTACCACGAGCCGGCCAAGTGGGTCGCCCGGCTGCGCGCGCTCGCGCCGCAGGGCGACTACCTGCTGAAGACCGAGATGGGCGCCGGGCACGGCGGGCCGAGCGGCCGGTACGACGCCTGGCGCGAGGAGGCGTTCGTCAACGCCTGGACCCTCGATCGCCTCGGCCGCGCCTGAGCCTGGAGTGTAAGGAGGGGCCCCTTGTTAACAGCTCGCTGTTAACAAGGGGCCCCTCCTCTACCGGAGACGTTAAGAAGGGGCCCTTCCTTACATCGCAAGCGCGGCGGCGAGCACTGCCGGGTCGGCGTTGCCGCCGGTGACCACCGCGACGGTACGCCCGCCCGGCAGCTCGTCGCGGTGGAACAGCCGGGCGGCCAGCGCGACCGCGCCGCTCGGCTCGGCCACCAGGCGCGCGTCCCGCAGCACCCGTCCGGTGGCCGCCATGATCTCGTCCTCGGTCACCGTGACGATGCCGTCGAGCCGCTCCCGCAGGTGGGCCAGCGTCCGCGCGGACAGGTTGGTCCGCAGCCCGTCGGCGCAGGTCCGGTAGGTGCGGTCGACATCCCAGACCACCACCTCGCCGGCGGCGAGCGACTCCACGGCGTCGGCGGCCAGCTCCGGTTCCACCCCGATGACGGCGGCCGACGGGCGCAGCGCCTTGACCGCGGTGGCGACGCCCGAGCCGAGACCGCCGCCGCCCACCGGCACCAGCACCACGTCGACGTCGGGCAGGTCGGCGACGATCTCCAGCCCGACGGTGCCCTGCCCGGCGATGACCGCCGGGTGGTCGAACGGGGGCACGAGCGCCGCCCCGGTCTCCGCCGCGATCCGCTCCGCCTCGGCGAGCCGGTGGGCCGGCGGCACCGTCCGCACGTCCGCGCCGAGCGCCCGCATCCGGGCCACCTTGACCTCGGGCGCGCCCGCTGGCACCACCACGACGCAGGGCACTCCGAACGCGCGGGCCGCGTACGCCAGCGCCTGCCCGTGGTTGCCGGAGGAGTGGGTGACCACGCCCCGGGACCGGACGTCGGGGGCGAGCCGGGCCACGGCGTGGGTGGCGCCGCGCAGCTTGAACGACCCCACCGGTTGCAGGTTCTCCGGCTTGAGCCACAGCTCCTCGTCCCAGGGCGCCGGCAGCAGCGGGCTGCGCACCACGGTGCCCGTCAGGTCGTCGGCGGCGGTCCGGACGTCAGCGATCGTGATCAGCTCCATCGCACCATCCTGCCCGCACCTAGACTGCCGGGATGACCGACGAGGAGCAGCCGGCGGCGCGGCGCGGGCCGACCTGGTTGATCCTCCTGGTGGTCGCCGCCGCGCTGGCGGTCTGCTGCTGTTCCACCGTGATCGGGCTGGCCGTGGCCGGGTCCGCGGGTCTGCTCGGCGGACGCTGACCGCCGTCAGGTGGTGCGCAGTTCCTCCACCGAGGTGCTGGCGCGCAGGACCAGCAGGCCGGCGGCGGCGGTGGCCAGCACCGCCGCCAGCCCACCCGCCGCGAGCCAGGCCAGCTGCTCCCACGGCACGTCCGGCCGGACGACCACCTCCGGCACCCATTCGGTACGGGCGTAGCGGGCGCTGGTGGCCGGATCGCCGCACAGGTCGGGACCGGCGTCGCAGACCGTGGTCCGGTAGCCGCCGCCGCTCGGGTCGGGGAGCAGTCCCCGGACCAGCAGGTATCCGACGGTCAGCGCGAGCCCGACCGCCGGCACGGCCGGGGCGAGCGACGCCCAGAGCAGCGACCGGCCGATGGTGGCGCGCGGCACGCCGGTGGCCACCTGGGCGGCGTACGCCCGGCGCCGGCTGGTGATGCCCTCGACCACGGCGACGAGCAGTCCACCGCCGGCGATCGCCATCGCCACCACGATCGCCAGGTCGACCAGGCCCATCGCGTTGAGGTAGAAGTCCGGGTCGGACAGCCCCGCGCCGGTGCGGCGGGTCAGCTCGGCCTGGGCCAGGAAGTCGGCGCGGATCCCGGCGGCGCCGGCGCCGACGATCAGTGCGGCGAGCAGGGCGGCGAACGTGCGGCTGCCGGCCCACGGATCGGCGGTGAGCCGGCGCGCCGCGAGCAGCGCGGCGGCGCCGCGGCCGTACCGGTGCAGCACCTGCCCGGTCTGGTACGAGATCCAGCCGGTGCCGGACACCACGCCGATCATCGCGGTCAGCCCGCCGGCCATCAGCATCAGCGGAGCCACCCAGTCGGGTTCGACGACGTCGCGCCGCTCATACCAGAGCAGGACCGGGCGGATCGCCGCGAAGATGGCCAGCGCGGCCAGGATGAGCACGCCGGGCCACGGCCAGGGGGCGCGGGTGCGGACCCGGCGCACGACGCCGAACGGGGTGGTGGTGACCCGCCGCAGCAGCAGCGCGCTCGCCAGCGCGGCGACCAGCGGCAGGCCGAGCACGACGGCGGTCGTGGCGGCCGGGGCCGGGAGCACGTCGGTGGGCAGGGGCAGCCGGCCGGTGGCGTCGGGCCGGTGCAGCAGCCGGCGCCCGACCAGGAAGACGGCGAGGCCGGTGACGGTGCCGAGCAGGCTCGCCACGCCGGTCTCGGCGACTGCGATCCGGGTGACCTGGCCGGGCGTGGCGCCGACCAGCCGGAGCGCGGCCAACCGCCGGTCCCGGCCCGGCGCGCCGAGGCGGGCGCACTGCCCGGCCAGCCCCAGCACCGGTATGCAGAGCAGCAGCAGGGCGAAGGCGACGCCGGGGCGCAGGCCCGGTTCCCGCAGCAGGGCGTTGGTGTACTGGTCCGAGTTCACCCAGGCGTGGCCGGGCGGCTTGGCCACGGCCAGCACGGTGAGCGCGGCCAGCCCGGCGAGCGTCGCCAGCGCGGCGCTCACCGCGGTCAACGCCACCCGCGCGCCATCGGTGCGGGTGCCGGCGAGCGCGAGTCGCAGCAGCGTCGCCGGCCTCACCGCGTGCCGCCCGGCACCGCCGGGTCGAGGCCCAGCCCGGTGTGGTCGACCATCCCGTCGCGCAGGCTCACCTCCCGGTCCGCGTACGCGGCGATCCGCGGCTCGTGGGTGACCAGCACGACCGTGGTGCGTTGGTCGCGGGCCAGCCGGACCAGTTGGGTGAGCACCTGCTCGCCGGCGAGCGTGTCGAGCGCGCCGGTGGGCTCGTCGGCGAAGAGCACCCGCGGCTCGGTGACCAGCGCCCGGGACAGCGCACAGCGCTGCTGCTGGCCGCCGGACATCTCGCCCGGTCGGGCGTCGGCGACCTCGGCCACGCCGAGCCGTTCCAGCCAGGTGAGCGCCGCCGTCCGTGCCGCTCGCCGCCCCGTGCCGGCGAGAAGCAACGGAAGGGCGACGTTCTCCGCCGCGGTCAGCTCGGCGACGAGCTGGCCGAACTGGAACAGCACCCCGAAGTCGGTGCGGCGCAGCCGGGACCGGGCCGCCTCCGACCACTGGTCGATCCGTTCGCCGCGCCAGGTGACCTGACCGGCGTCGGGGCGCAGGATGCCGGCGAGGCAGTGCAACAGTGTCGACTTGCCGCAGCCGCTCGGGCCGGTGACGGCCACGATCTCGCCCTCGGCCACGTCGAGCGTCACGCCGCGCAGTGCCGGTGTCGGGCCGTAAGCCCGGACCACGCCGCGCGCTTGCAGGAACGTCACGAGTGCACCTCCCGGTGCCAGTCGGCGACCCGGTCCAGGGTGGTGTGCAGCCACCGCAGATCGGCGTCGAGATGGGCGATGGCGAAGTCGGCGGCGACCACCTCGTCGAGGCGGGCACCGGGTGCGCTCTTCACCGCGGTCAGCTCGCGCAGCCGCTCGGTGTGGGCGCGGCGCTGGGCGACCAGCCAGGCGCGCGCCTGGTCGGCGTCGGCCACCAGGAGCGCGACCACCACCTTGGCGAAGAGCGTGCTGGCCACGTAGGGCATCGGCGGTTCGACGGTGGCCAGCCACTGGTCGAGGGCGTCCCGGCCCGCGCCGGTGAGCGCGTAGGCGGTGCGGTCCGGGCCGCCCTCGCGGGCCTGGCCGGCGGGGGCGACCAAGCCGTCGCGGTGCAGCCGGGCCAGCGTCGCGTAGACCTGCCCGAAGGCGAGCGGCCGGGCCCGGGGCAGCCGCTCGTCGTGGGCGCGTTTCAGCTCGTAGCCGTGGCGTGGGCCGGCGGCGAGCAGCCCGAGCAGGACGTGCTGGGTGGACACGCCCTTACTATTCACTCAGTGAATAGAACCGTCAAGCAGGAGGTGCCCAGGCCGGGTCGCGCCCGGTGCGGGCGAGCAGCGCCGCCAGCGTGGTCGGGGCCGCGTCGGTGGGCACCGGAGCGCCGAACGCGCCCATCCGCTGCCCCATGTCGCCCATCCGGTCCATGAAGTCGTGCCCCGCCGCCACCACGGACGGGTCCACCACCAGCTCCTGCCCGGTGGCCCGGGCCAGGTCCCAGCCGTGCACGGTGAGATCGATCAGGGCCATCAGCCCGACCGTCTCCTGCGGCAGGCCCATGCCGGGCGAGACACCCTCCAGGGCCGCCGGGTCCGACCACGCCTCGACCAGCCGCGCCGCCTCGGTGGCGAACCGGTCCCGCCAGCCCTCGGTCAGGTGGTCGGTCTTGCCCGACCAGTCGACCTCCTCCCGCCGGGCCATCGCCTGGAAGTTGACCACCACGTCGCTCACGTGGTTCAGCAGGTCGCGCACGGTGTAGTCGGGGCAGGGGGTGGGCAGGCCGAGCTGGTCGTCGGCGACGCCGCGCACCACCGCCGTCGTGCCCGGCGACGCGACGGACAGCAGCTCACTAGTCTTCGTGCTCATAGGGCCAGCGTATGAGGACGGTCTTGAAGAAATGCGACACGAACCGCGGCGGGACAGCCGGGGGATCCTCGATCCCGACCGGCTGCTGCGGCAGGTCCGGTTCCGGCGCCGGCTGCCCGCCCCGGCGCTGCGCCCGTGGGTGGAGCACTACTGGCTGATCGACTGGGACCTGGCCGAGCCGTTCGACCAACGGGTGGTGCCGCACCCGGCGGTCAACCTGGTGTTCCAGGCCCAGGAGGGCGGGGTCGAGCACGGCGTGGTGGCCGGTGTGGACACCGGCCTGTTCACCGTCACGCTGCACGGCGCCGGGCGGGTCACCGGCGTCCAGTTCCGTCCCGGCGGCTTCCGCCCGTTCTGGGGGCGCCCGGTGGCCGAGCTGACCGGCCACCGCGTCCCGCTCGCCGCGACGCACCTGCCCGGGCCGGACCGGCCGGTCTGCCCGGGCACCGACGACGAGCGGTGCCGCCGGCTGGACGACCTGCTGACCGCCGCGTCACCGGTTCCGGATCCGCTCACCGCCGAGGTCACCGCGCTGGTCGAGGAGATCCGCGCCGACCGGGGCGTGCTGCGGGTGGCCGACTTCGCGCGGCGGCACGCCGCCTCCACCCGCCGGCTCCAGCGGCTGTTCCTGGACCAGGTCGGCGTCGGTCCGAAGTGGGTGATCCGCCGCTACCGACTCCAGGAGGCGATCGAACAGGCCGCCGCCGGGCCCTTGGACTGGTCGCGGGTCGCCGCCGACCTGGGGTACGCCGACCAGGCCCACCTGGTCCGCGAGTTCACCGCCGTCGCCGGTGTCTCCCCCGCGGCGTACGCCCGCTCGCTGGCCACCGCCCGGCGGTGACGCCCGGCGGGTGACCGCCTCAGCGGCGGCGGACCGCGACGACCGCGACGTCGTCGTGGATCTCCGGCGGGGCCAGCTCGACCAGCAGCCGCTGGCAGAAGTCGTCGAGGTTGTCGTCGACCCGGGTGGCCACCACGCCGAGCGCCGCCATGCCGTCGTCGATGGTCGCGTCCCGCCGCTCGATCAGGCCGTCCGTGTAGAGCACCAGCGTGGCCCCGGGAGGCAGCACGAACTCCAGGTCGGGCGGGCGGGGCGCGCGGACGCCGAGCAGCGGCGCGGACTGGGTCACGAACTCCACCCGCCCGTCCCGACTCAGCAACGCCGGCAGGTGACCGGCGCTGGCCAGCCGGATCAGCCCGGTGGGCGGGTGGAGCAGCAGCACGCAGATCGTCGCCAGCTCGGTCGGCAGCAGGGTGCGCATCAGCTCGTTGACCCGGTCCAGGATCACGCCGGGCTGGTGCCCCTCCACCGCGTACGCGCGCACCGCGTGCCGCAACTCGGCCATCACGGTGGCGGCGTGCAACGAGTGACCGGCCACGTCGCCGATCGCCACCAGCAGGTGCCCGTCGAGCATCACCAGCTCGTAGAAGTCGCCGCCCACCTCGGTCTGCGCGCTCGCCGGCTCGTAGCGGACGGCCAGGTCCAGGCCGGCGACCTCGGGCAGCCGCCGGGGCAACAGGCTGCGTTGGAGCGTCACCGCGATCCGGTGCTCCTCGTCGAAGGAGCGCTGCGCCTCCACCGCCGAGGCGACCGCCTGGGCGAGCTGCACCAGCACCGGCGTACGGACGGTCTGGGTGGCGGTCGGCACCACCACGTAGAGGGGGGCCCGGTCCTCGCGCAGCCGGGAGGCGGCCACGGTCACCGTGTCGCCGTCCGGCCAGTCGGCGAGCCCCCAGGCGCCCGGCTCGTCGACCCGCACGCGGGTGCCGATCGGCACGCCGGTGTCGTCCACCACCCACGGCACGATCCGGGCCGGCGTGTGCGGGTCGGCGGCCACGCCCGCCAGGCAGTCCCCGTCGAACGTCTCGGCGACCACCGCCGCCGGCGCCCGGAAGATCCGGGCGGCGCCACTGGCGGCGGCCTCCAGCAGCCGGACGAAGTTCGGCGCGGCGTGCATCTCCACGGTGGCGTCGGCCAGCGCGGCGAGCCGCTCGGCGAGCTGCTCGGCCCGCCGCCGGGCCTGGTAGTAGCGCAGCACCGCGTGCGCGGTGGCGACCAGTTCCTCCGGCTCGATCGGCTCGGCCAGGTAGGCGTCCGCGCCCCGGGTCAGCCCCTGCGCCCGGTCGACCACGTCCACCGCGTGCGCCGAGACGTGGATGACCGGGGTGGAGGGGTGCGCCTCCTTGATCCGCTCGCACACCTCGAAACCGCTCATGTCCGGCAGCCGGACGTCGAGCACCACCAGGTCGACCGACTTCCGGGCCACCAGGTCCAGCGCCGAGGTGCCGTTCTCGGCCTCGACGGTGACGAAACCGGCCCGGTTCAGCCAGTTCACCAGCAGGTACCGCTTGGGGCCGCTGTCGTCGACCACCAGCACCGTCGCCGGCCCGCCGTCCACCGTCACGCTCCGCCCACGGGCAGGACGACGGTGAACGTGCTGCCCCGGCCCGATTCGCTGGTCAGCTCCAGCGTCCCGCCGAGCAGGGCGACCAACCGCCGGGCGTACGGCAGGCCGAGGCCGGTGCCGCCGACCCGCGTCGTGCCGGGGACCTGGTAGAACTCCTCGAAGATCCGTTCGTGCAGCTCCGCCGGGATGCCCACGCCGGTGTCGGTGACCGACAGCGTCCACATGCCGTCGCGGCGCTCGGCGCGCAGTCGCACCTCGCCGCGCTCGGTGAACTTCAGGCCGTTGTGCAGCAGGTTGCGCAGCACCTGGGCGAGGAGCACCTCGTCCGAGCGGACCGTCGCCGGCGCCGGCGGCTCCTCGACCACCAGCTCCACCTCCGGCCGGGTGGCCAGCGCCCGCAACGTGCCGCGCAACTGCCCGAACACCGCGCGCAGGTCGACGTCGGACCAGTCCGGCTCGATCCGGCCCGACTCGGCCTTGGCCAGGTCGAGCAGCTCGTTCACCAGGGCCAGCAGGTCGCCCGCGGAGGACCGGATGAGGCCCACCTGGCGGGCCTGCTCACCGGTGAGCGGATCGGAGGCGGAGTCGGCCAGCAGCCGTCCCAGGCCGATGATCGCGGTGACCGGGGCGCGCAGCTCATGACTGACGTTGGCCAGGAACCGGCTCTTCGACTCGCTGGCGGCCCGCAGCTGGGCGGACTTCTCGTCCAGCTCGGCGTAGAGCGCCACCACGCCGCGGTTGGTCTCCTCCAGCTCCTCGGTGAGCTGGTTGTAGAGCGCCATCACGCCCTGGTTGGTCTCCTGGAGCTCGGAGTTGAGCACCGCCAGCTCGTCCCGCTGGCTGCGCACCTCGTCCAGCGCGGCGATGAGCTGGGCGTTCTGCGCGGCCAACTCGTCCAACGCGGAGCCCGGAGCGCGCTCGGCCAGCTCGGCGCGGAGCTGGGCGACGCGGTCCGGCGTCAGCTCCTCGGCGTGGTCCGGTACTCGTCTGGACATCCTCACGACGGTATCGCTCTCGACGGTCACCACCTGCAACGTGTCCACCAGACGCGCCACCGCGCCGGACTGCGGCTCGTACCGGCCGTCGGGGAGCGGGCGTACCGGGGCCAGGTCCACCCGGAGCACCCGCCGACCGGTGGCGACGTCCCGGTCGACCGCGAACGTGACGTCCGCGCCGTCGACCCCGCGCAGCAGCTCCCGGGCCACCTCGCTGAGCGCGGTGGCGAGGCGTACCTGGTCCTGGTGTTCCAGGCCGACGGCCGCGGCGACCTCCCGGCCGCGCTGGCGGATCAGGAAGATGTCCTGCTCGACCCGGAGCGCCAGGTGCAGAAGAGGTTCACGGCCCTCGCTGCGCTCGGTGCGTTCGCTCATGCCGTGCCCCGGGCGACCAGGACGCACGCGTCGTCACGGCGGACCCCGGCGTCCCGGAGCAGGGTGGCGGCGACCAGCAGCGGCGCCCGCCCGGCCAACCCGGGGTAGTCGTCCAGGTCCCAGCGGTCCACCACGCCGTCACTGTGCATGACCAGGGTCGACCCGGGCGCGAACGGGTACTCGTACCCGCGTACCGCCGGACGCTGGTGGCCGGCGATGCCCGGCAGCGAGACCAGGCCCCGCCGCCGCTCGCCCGACGCGACGATCATGGCGGCGATGTTGCCCAGGCCGGCGTAGCGCAGCAGCCCGGTCGCCGGGTCCGGTTCGGCCACCGCGAGCGCCGCGCCCCGGGTGTGCGAGATGCTCGCGTGCAGGTGCCGCACCACGACGTCCGGTGGTCCGACCGGCGCCGAGCGGAACGCGGCGACCGCGGCTCCGGTGGCGGCGGCGGCCAGCGGCCCGTGCCCCAGTCCGTCGCAGACCAGCACCTGCCGGCGGCCGTCGACCTCGCGCACCGCGTACCCGTCGCCGCTGTCCTGCTCGCCGGTGATCGGCCGGGCCAACCCGGCGGCCCAGTCCGGCTCCGGCGGCGGCCCGTCCCACACCTGAACGGTCAGGACGGTGCCCCGGCCGCTGAGCGAATAGCCGTCGAACCGGCTCGCCTGCCGGACGATGGCGCCGAGGCCGATGCCGAGCGTGCCGACCGTCGAGTGACCGTCGGTCGAGGAGAGCGTGAGGTCGGCCATGCCGGGGCCGGCGTCGATGGCCACCAGCTCCACCCCGGCCCGCCCGTTGCGGCGCGCCGGGCGCAGCAGCAGCGTGCCCTCGCGGGCGTGCTTGACCAGGTTGCTGGTGATCTCGGCGGTGATGATGGCCAGGTCCGCGACGCGGTCCGCGCTCAGTTCGAGCTGGCGACCGAGGCGCTCGGCCGCCCGGCGTACGCCACCGGCGGTCGCGCCGTTGTCGACCCGGAACCAGACGCCGTGGTCGGGGACCACGTCGGCGGTCATCGCGACCACTTGGTGACGGTGATCGTCGTGCCCTCGCCGACGGCGGTCCGGATGTCGAAGTCGTCGACGAGCCGGCGGGCGCCGCTGAGGCCGAGTCCCAGGCCGCCGCCGGTGGTGTAGCCGTCGGTGAGCGCCAGGTCGAGGTCGGGGATGCCCGGACCCTGGTCGGCGAAGACGATGCGGACCCCGCGCCGGCGGCCGTCGGAGACGGTGCTCACCTCGGCGCTGCCCCCGCCGCCGTAGATCAGCGTGTTGCGGGCCAGTTCGCTGGCGGCGGTGACCAGCTTGGTCTGGTCGACCAGGGAGAGCCGGACCGCGACGGCGGTGGTACGCACCAACTGCCGTACCCGCACCACGTCCTCGTCGCTACGGATCGCCTGCGTCGCCGGCACCCCCAGGTCGACGCCCGTGGTCATGGCGTCGCCGTCGTCTCGGCGTCCTCGTCGCCGGGCGCCTCGTCCCAGTCGTCGGCGCGGCTGGCCGCGATCAGCTCCATGCCCCGCTCGACGTTCAGCGCGGTACGGATGCCGTTGAGCGACAACCCCAACTCGACCAGGGTGATGGCGACGGCGGGACGCATGCCGACGACCACCGTCTCGGCGTCCAGCACCTTGGAGATGGACGCGATGGTGGAGAGCATCCGGCCGACGAACGAGTCGACGATGTCCAGCGCCGTGATGTCGATGATCACGCCGTGGCAGCCGGTGGCGACGATCCGCTCGGCCAGGTCCTCCTGGAGCTGGACCGCCGTCTGGTCGGACATGTCGACCTGGATCGAGACCAGCAGGATGTCGCCGATCTTGAGGATCGGCACCCGCTCCATCACGCCTCCCGGCGTGCGCGGCGGGCGGTGGTCTCGACCCCGGTCAGACGCAGCACGTGCCGCAGCGCGTCGGCCAGGCTCGCCTTGGTGGCGATGTCACCGAACTCGATGCCGAGGGCGACGATCGTCTGGGCGATCTGCGGCCGGATGCCGGAGATGATGCAGTCGGCGCCCATCAGTCGGGCGGCCACCACGGTCTTGAGGATGTGCTGCGCGACCTGGGTGTCCACCGCCGGGACGCCGGTGATGTCGATGATCGCGTACGGCGAGCCGGTGTCGACGAGCGTCTGCAGCAGTCGCTCCATCACCACCTGGGCGCGGGCCGAGTCGAGCGTGCCGACCAGCGGGACGGCGACCACGCCCTCCCAGAGCTTGACCACCGGCGTGGAGAGCTCCAGCAACTGCTCCGCCTGGTCGGCGATGAGGCTCTCCCGGGCGCGGACGAACGTCTCGAAGGTGAACAGCCCCATCTGGTCGATCAGCGCGGAGAAGGCGACGAAGTCGCGCAGGGTGTTGTCGTCCCGCCCCTCCTCCATCAGCTCCAGCAGGACGTCCTTGAGCGCGAACACGCTGATCGCGGTCTCGGTGGCGCTGAATCCCTGCCGGGCCCGGTTGGTGGACAGCTCGGACAGCACGGCCCGCAGCTCACCGCCGTGCTCGCCGGCGAGGTCGGTCACGCCGTGCTGGCCGGCGTCGACCAGCGCGCGGTGGAGTTCCTGCACCTGGCGGTTCAGCTCGGCCCGGCTCAGCCGGCCGCGCAGCGAGCTGGCGACGATCTCCGTCCAGCGCTCGGCCAGCCGGTCGGCGTGCTGGCTCAGCAGGTGGGCGAGCCGACCACCCTGTTCGGCGCTCAACGCCATGGTGACCTCCCTGATCTGGACGGGCGGACTCTATCACCGGGGGTCACCGCACTAGTTGTCGCGGAGCAAAGAGATGATCGACGGCACCTGTGCCGGCTCCCGTTCTGCGCGAGACGCCCGTCGTGGGATACCGTTCCTCCGAACACAGGAGGTCGACGAATGTCCCTGACGGTGCACACGGAACAGCGCGGCGATGTGGTCGTCGTGTCGGTCGCGGGCGAGCTGGACATGGCCACGGCACCGCAGCTCCAGGATCAGATCACGGATCTGCTGGACAAGGGGCGCAGCCGGCTCGTGTTCGACCTGGCCGAGGTGTCGTTCTGCGACTCGACCGGGCTGTCGGTGTTCGTCCGCGCCAAGAACAGCTGCGACGAGGCCGGCGGCGTGGTCCGGCTGGCCGCCCCGCAGCGCGGCGTGCTGCGCATCCTCGAGGTCAGCGGCCTGGTCGAGGTGCTGCACACCTACCCGACGGTGGAGCAGGCCGTCGCCGGCGACCCCACCCCGGCCTCCTCCTGACTGAAACTTTTCAGCGCTCGTCCTCGATGTAGCGGGGACGGGCGATGACCATGCCCGCGGTCGTCTGCACGGCGAGCGCCACCAGCAGGAAACCGATCGGGGCGGTCCAGCCGCCGGTCGCCTCGTAGAGGATGCCGACCAGCAGCGGGCCGAGCGCGGCGATCACGTATCCGGTGCTCTGCGCGAAGGCGGACAGCGCGACGGTGCCCTCGGCGGTCCGGGCGCGCAGCCCGATCGTGGTCAGGATCAGCGGGAACGCGCCCTGGCCGAGCGCGAGCAGCAGCACCCACAGCGGCGCCAGGCCGCGCGGCGCGAGCGCCAACCCGAGGTACGCGGCGGTGGAGAACACGGTCAGCGACAGCACCAGCGGCCGCAGCGTGGCCAACCGGCCGGCGAGCGCCGGCATCATCAGCGCCACCGGCACACCGAGCGCGGTGACGCCGGCGAGCAGCAGTCCGGCGGCCTCCGGCCGGTACCCGGCGTCCCGGAACAACTGGGCCAGCCAGCCCATGATCGCGTACCCGCTGAGCGACTGCGCCCCGAAGTAGACCGCCATGGCCCAGCCGAGCCGGGTCCGCCCGGGCCGTACCCGGGTCGGGGTGGCGACCGCCGCCGCCGGGGGCGCGGCCCGTCGCGCCGCGCGGGCCCGCAGCGCCAGCGGCACCCACGGGATCACGGCCAGCGCGGCGAGCCCGGCCCAGACGCCCAGCCCGGCCCGCCAGGAGCCGAAGGCGTGGGCGACCGGCACGGCGGACGCGGCGGCCACCGTCGTGCCCACCGTCAGGGCCATCGTGTACGCCCCGGTGACCAGTCCGGTGCGGTGCGGGAAGTGCTGCTTGACCAGCATCGGCAGCAGGATGTTCGCCACCGCGATGCCGGCCAGCGCGAGCGCGCTGGTGAGCACGAAGACCGCCGCCGACCCGGTGACCGCCCGCAGCACCTGCCCGACGGTGAGCGCGATCATGGCCAGGACGAGCACCCGGGGTGCCGCCCAGCGGCGGACCAGCCACGGGGTGAGCGCACCCAGCCCGGCGAACGCGACGGTGGGCAGTGTGGTGACCACGCCGGCCATGGCGCCGGAGAGGCCGAGCCCGACGCGGATCTCGTCGAGCAGGGCGCCCAGGCTGGTCACCGCGGCCCGCAGGTTCAGCGCGACGAGCAGCATCCCGGCCAGCACGAGCAGCCCACCCCGCGCCGGACCCACGCCGGGGGCCGGGGCGGCGGCCGGGGCCGGACCGGGCGTGACGTCGGTGGTGGGCGCGGTCGCGGTGGGCACGGGTGGCGGGGTCATGACCTCGAACCTACAATCATGGGATGAATTTCGGCAGGAGGTGTAACCGGTGACACCCGCCGTGGATTCCGTCGCCGTGCCACCGCGCGGTCACCGGGTCCGGCAGACCATCGAGCAGCTCCGGGAGCGGATCCTGGGTGGCGAGTGGCCGGTGGGTGGGCGCATCCCCACCGAGCCGCAACTGGTCGCCGCGCTCGGCGTCGGGCGCAACACGGTCCGCGAGGCGGTCCGCGCGCTGGTGCACGCCGGGGTGCTGGAGTGCCGGCAGGGCTCCGGCACCTACGTGGTGTCGACCGACGAGCTGGCCCCGGTGGTGGCCCGTCGCCTCACCGACGACCGGATGGCCGAGGTGATCGAGGTCCGGCGCGCGTTCGAGGTGGAGGCCGCCCGGCTCGCCGCGCTGCGGCGTACCCCGGCCGACCTGACGGCGCTCGACGGCGCGCTCGCCGACCGGGAGGCCGCGTGGCGCTCCGGCCGGGTGGACGAGTTCGTCGAGGCCGACGCCGCGCTGCACACCGTGGTGGTGGCCGCCGCGCACAACGCCATGCTCGCCGAGCTCTACGCCTCGGTCGGCGCCGCGCTGCGCAGCACCGTCGCCCAGGCCATGGGCACCGCGCTGACCCCCGAGCGGTACGTCGACCACGGTCGACTGGTGGAGGCGATCCGGGCCGGCGATCCGCAGCGGGCGGCGATCGAGGCCGGTGCTTTTCTCGAAGGACCCTCCCGGGCATAGGTTGTCCCCGACGGAGATTCGGACAGCACGGGAGAGCTGATGCTCAAGGGCTTCAAAGACTTCATCATGCGCGGCAACGTCGTCGACCTGGCGGTCGGCGTCGTCATCGGCGCCGCGTTCACCGGCGTGGTCACCCAGCTGACCAAGTCGTTCCTGGAACCGCTGGTACGGGTGTTCATCGCACTGATCACCGGCAGCAAGGACGGCCTCAGCGGCTCGACGCCCAAGTTCCGGGGCATCCCGTTCGACTGGGTGGCGTTCGTCAACGCGGCGATCACGTTCGTGCTCACCGCGGCGGCGCTCTACTTCCTGGTCGTCTACCCGATGAACCGGCTCGCCGAGCGGCGCAAGCGCGGCGAGGAGCCCCCGCCCTCCGCGCCCAGCGAAGAGGTGAAGCTGCTGACCGAGATCCGGGACGCGCTGCTCGCCGGCAGCCATGGCACGCCCGCGCAGCGCGGCGCGCTGGACGACGTGCTCGGCCGCCGGCAGGAGCCGCCGACCCCGCGCTGACGCATAGCCGATCGGCCCCCGTGGGAATCCCGCGGGGGCCGACGTGTGTCGAACACATGTTCGATAGAGTCCCGGCATGGAGCAGCGCAGGCACTGGTGGAACGGGAAGTGGGGACGGCTGGCCCGGCGGGACGTCTTCCTCCGGGTGGACGGCGACCGCTGGCACGTGGAGCAGCGCGCCGGCGGCGCCGAGGGGGTCTCCCGGTTCTACGAGCACGCCAGCGTGGAGGAGGCCGAGGAGACGGTCCGGGCGCTGCTGGAGGGGCCGGACACCTGGCGCGAGCTGTCCCCCCGCCCGCCGGGCGGCTGGGCCCCGCCCACCTAGGTCCGCTGCCGGTGACCGTGCGTGACCACGCCAGAGGAACGGTCACCCGAGGGCGATATACCTGAGGGTCATAATCATGACTCTCAGGTATATCGCTTCACCCGACCCTCTTCCATCAGCCCCGACACGCCCGGAACAGCCCCGATAGCGCCCCGCCCCGACCGCTACGGGACGGCGGCCGGCGCGCCCACGATCCGTTTAGCGCCCGCGCGCCCCGGGAACCGCTCCTGCATGAGCCAGCAGCAGGACACCGTCTCCCGGGTCACCACCGGCATGCGGGTGGTCGACGCCACCGGCGTCGAGGTGGGCACCGTGGATCTCGTCCAACGCGGTGACCCGGCGGCGGTGACCGTGCAGGCACCCACCCCGGTCGACCCGGGCGGCAGCCTCGACGAGCTGATCGAGTCGGCCGCCGTCGACGAGCCGGAGGTGCCGGCCGACCTGGCCGCCCGGCTGCTGCGCGAGGGCTACCTCAAGGTCTCCACCGAGCTGACCCCGACCGGCGCGGTCTACGTGCTGGCCGACCGGATCGCCGGGGTGAGCGACGGCGCGGTACGCCTCACCGTCCCGGCCGCGGAGCTACCCGCCGAGGAGTGACGGCCGCACGTCAGGCGGAGCGGACGGGGACGACCTCGCCGTCGGCCGCGTCAGCCGGCGTCCGGCCAGGTCGCGCCCCGGCCGGGCGGCGGCGGAAGAGCAGCAGCATCAGGCAGCCCGCGACCAGCCCCCAGAACGCGCCACCGACCCCGAGCAGGCTCACCCCGGAGGCGGTGACCACGAACGTCACCACTCCCGCCTCCCGCGCGTCCGGCTGGGCGACCGCCGCCGTGACGGCTCCGGCCAGCGCGCCGAGCAGCGCGAGCCCGGCGACCGCCTCGACCAGCACCGGCGGGGAGAGCAGCACCAGCGCGGTCGCCGCGCCGGCGCCCAGGCCGAGCAGCGCCAGGCCGATCCCGGCGGTGACCGAGGCGATCCAACGCCGGTCCGGGTCGGGGTGGGCGTCCGGGCCGGCGGCGAGCGCGGCGGTGATCGCGGCCAGGTTCACCGCGTGGCCGCCGGCGGGTGCGCCGAGTGCGGTGGCGAGTCCGGTCACCCGCAGCGCGGAGCCCAGCGGGGCCCGGTAGCCGTAGCCGGCGAGCACGGCGACGCCGGGTACGTTCTGCGCGGCCATGGTGACCAGGAACAGCGGGAGCGCGAGGCCGACGACCGCGGGCAGCGTCCAGGCCGGCGCGGTCAGCGCGACCACCGGGGCCGCGTCCAGCCGGGCCGGCCCGGAGGTGGTCAGCGCGATCGCCACCACGGCCACGGCGAGCGCGCCGGGGACCGCCCAGCGACGGGCGAACCGGTGCAGCAGCAGCCAGACGAGCACCACCGGCCCGGCCAGGCGGGGCACCTCCACCAGCGCGCGTACCGGCGCGGTGCAGAGCGGCAGCAGCACCCCGGCGAGCATGGCGGAGGCGATGGGCCCGGGGATGGCGGCGACCGCGCGGCCGAGCGCGGGGATCAGCCCGGCCGCGACGATCAGCAGGCCGGCGAGGAGGAAGGCGCCGACCGCGGCGGGCCAGCCACCGGGGACCTGCCCGGTGGCCACCAGCAGCGCCGCGCCCGGCGTGGACCAGGCGATGGCGAGCGGCAGCCGGTGGCGCAGGCCGAGCCAGACCGCGCAGGCGCCGCTGGCCACGCAGAGCGCGAGCAGGCCGGAGGCGGCCTGGCGCGGGTCGGCGCCGACCGCGCGCAGCCCGGCCAGGACGACGGTGAACGAGCTGGCGAAGCCGACCAGGGCGGTCACCACGCCGGCCAGGACGGGTTGGAGTCGACCGGCCATGCATCCCCCTCCGGGTGTTCCGTTTACGGAACGACGCGATGTAGCACGATAACCCGATGGACGTCGGCCGGCGCATCCGCGCCCTCCGGATGGAACGCGGGATCTCCCTCTCCGAGCTGGCCCGGCTGGCCGGCGTCGGCAAGGCCACGCTCTCCGGCCTGGAGAACGGCGTCCGCAACCCCACCCTGGAAACCCTGTACGCGATCACCGCGCAGCTCGGCGTGCCGCTGACCGCCGTGCTGTCCGCGCCCGAGCAGACGCCGACCGTACGCGGGGCCGCGGTCGGCGCCACGCTGCTGGAGGTCTTCCACGACCGCGACGCCACCTACGAGCTGTACCGGATGCGGGTCGGCCCTGGGCCGGCCCAGCTCTCCCCCGCGCACCAGGCCGGGGTCACCGAACACGTGACGGTCTTCTCCGGCGTGCTCCGCGCCGGGCCGGTGGACACCCCGTCCACCGCCGGGCCGGGCGAATACCTGCGCTGGACCTCCGACGTGCCGCACAGCTACGCGGCGGTGGGCGACGGCGAGGTCCGGGCGAGCCTCCTGCTCCGCTATCCGCGTCCGTCCACACCGGACAGTTGACGCATACCCAGGATGCAAGCGGATGACATTTCTTTCAGCCGACCAGCCAACGCGTGCAGACGCGGGGCCGGTCTTCTTGGCAAGCTTGACCCATGACGCTCATCCTCCGCTCGGCCATCCTCAACGACGTCGGCCTCGTCCGGACCAACAACGAGGACTCCGCCCTCGCCGGTGACCGCCTGGTGGCGGTGGCCGACGGCATGGGCGGTCTGCCCGCCGGCGAGGTGGCCAGCGAGATCGTCATCCGCATCCTGGACGAGCTGACCCCGCCCACCGGCGCCGACGAGGCAGCCGACGCGCTGCGCGCCGTGGTCAGCACCGCCAACCAGCGCATCCGCGCCGCCATCACGGTCGACCCGGCCCGCGACGGCATGGGCACGACGCTGACCGCCGCCCTGCTCGCCGGGGACACGCTGGTCCTCGCCCAGGTCGGCGACTCCCGGTGCTACCTGCTGCGCGACCACGAGCTGACCCAGCTCACCCGCGACGACACGTTCGTGCAGGCGCTGGTCGACCAGGGCGCGCTCTCCCGCGACCAGGCCCGGCACCACCCGCAGCGCTCGCTGGTCACCCGGGCCGTGCAGGGCTCGGACGCGCCACCGGCGGTCGGGGCGCTCACCGTGTTCGCCGGCGACCGGCTGCTGCTGTGCAGCGACGGCCTCTCCGACTACGTGGAGGACGCCGCCATCGCCGCGGCGCTCGCCACCTACGGTGACCGGCAGCAGTGCGGCGAACAGTTGGTGAAGCTGGCCCACCAGGCCGGCGCGCCGGACAACGTCACCGTGGTCATCTCCGACGTCACCGAGGCCTGATCCGCGCCGATTCGGGTTGCGACGCCCGCCGCCCCGGGTTGGGATGAACGGATGCGCATCCGCCGGTTGGCCGCCGAGGAACGACTGACCACCAGCTTCCCGCTCCAGGCGTACGCCTTCGAGGCGTCCCCCATGGCGGCGGCCCGGACCGACGAGTTCCGCGCCTACCTGCCCTACAACGCGGGGAACACCACGCTCGTGGTGGAGGAGGACGACGTCACCACGGCGGCGGTCTCGGCGATCCCGATGCGGCAGAACCTGCGCGGCGCGGTGCTGCCGATGGCCGGTGTCGCGGGCGTGGCCACCCACCCGCTGGCCCGCCGGCGCGGGCACGTCCGGACGCTGATGCACCAGCTCCTCGACGGCATGCGGGACGAGGGGCACCAGCTCACCGCGCTGCACCCGTTCCGCGCCTCGTTCTACGAGCGCTTCGGCTACGTCGGGCTGCCCCGGCGGCGTACCGCGGTGTTCGCCCCGGCGGACCTGGCGCCGCTGCTGCGGGCCGAGCTGCCCGACGAGCTGGTCTGGGAGCGGATCGGCGTGGGCTACCCGCGGTGGCGCGCCTACACCGACCGGTGCCTGCGGGAGCGGCACGGGTTCGCGGTGTTCCCGGACTTCCGCGCGGTCGGGCTGCGCGACCGCGACGACCGCTGGCTGGCCAGCGTGGTGCGCGACGGCGAGACGGTCGGCGCGGTCACCTACCGGATCGACGACCACGCCGGCACGCTGATCGCCGACGACCTGCTCTTCGACGACCCGTACGCCCGGGCGTCGCTGCTTCAGTTCTTCGCCCGGCACGTCGACCAGGTGGCCCGGGTCAGCGTCCAGCTGCCGCCCGACGAACTGCCCGAGCTGTGGCTCACCGACCTCGACGTGCACGTCGAGGCGCGGGTGTCGCGGCCCGACCCGACCGCGCCGATGGCCCGCCTGCTCAGCCTGGACGCGCTCGCCGACCAGCCGGTCGGCGCCGGCCGGGCGCTCGTCGAGCTGGTCGGTGACCGCTGGCTCGCCGGCCGGCACCTGCTCGACGGCGCCACCGGCAAGCTGGCGGTGCTGCCGGCGGAGACCGCCGCCGAGGGCAGCGTGCCGGCCGCCCGGCTGACCGCCGCCGGGCTGTCCGCCCTGGCGTACGGGGTGCTCGACCCGGCCGAGGTGGCCGTGCGCGGGCTGGGCGAGGTGCCGGTGGACGCCGCGGTCGAGCTGCGCCGGCTCTTCCCCCGTGAGCTGCCCTACCTGTTCGCCGACTTCTGACCCGGTTGGCGGCGCCCGGCCGGGGGTAGGGTCCTGCCCGTGCCGGAGTGGTTGCAAGCGGGATTCTGGGGCCTGCTCGCCGGGTCCGCCCTGTTGATCGGGGCGGCCGTCGGGTTCTTCGCGCGGGTGCCGCGCCGGATGACCGCGTCGGTGATGGCGTTCGGCGCCGGCGTGCTGCTCTCCGCCGTGTCGTTCGAGCTGATCGACGAGGCGCACGAGCAGGGCGGGCTGCTGCCGGTGGCGATCGGGGCGGCGGCCGGCGCGCTCGCCTACACCGGGGCGAACGTGCTGCTGGCCCGGCGCGGTGCCCGGCACCGCAAGCGCTCCGGCGACGAGCAGCCGTCCGAGCAGGAACAGCCCGGTTCCGGGTCGGCCATCGCGGTCGGCGCGCTGCTCGACGGCGTACCGGAGTCGGTGGTGATCGGCGCGAGCCTGCTGGCCGGCGGCCCGGTCAGCCTGGTCACGGTGATCGCGGTGTTCCTCAGCAACGTGCCGGAGGGGCTGTCCAGCGCAGCCGGCATGCGGCAGGCCGGGCGGACCCGGCGCTACGTCTTCGGGCTCTGGACCGCCATCGCGCTGCTCTCCGGCGCCGCGTCGCTGGCCGGGTACACGCTGCTCGGCGGCGCCCCGCCCGAGGTGCTGGCCACCATCACCGCGCTCGCGGCCGGCGCGATCCTGGCGATGATCACCGACACCATGGTGCCGGAGGCGTTCGAGGACGCCCACCTGCTGGTCGGCCTGATCACCGTGCTCGGCTTCCTGGTGGCGTTCGCCCTCTCGCACGCCTGACGGCTTAGCGGCGGGTTAAGGATCGCCGGCGGAGTCGTGCCGGGACGGCTCGGCCTCCTAGCATCGGGCGGTGCGCGTGAAGTCCGCTGTCTCCCTGCTCGCCCTCACCCTGGCCACCGCGACGCTGCCCGCGTGCGGCGGCGACGACCCGGGCGGCACGCCCGCGCCGGCCGCCGCCACCGGCTCCGGCGCACCGACCGGTCCGGCCGCTGCCCCGGCCGCCTCGCCGAGCGCCCGGGCCGGCCTCGGCAGCGCCACGCCGAGCCCCAGCACGGCCCCCGTCGCGTTCCGCGCCGGCAACCCGGACGGCCGCGCCGCCGTACCGGCCGAGGCGCGGGCGGTGGACACCTCGCGCCCGACCCGCACGGTCGGCAGCGGTACGCCGGCGAGCTGCACCTCCGCGGCGGTGGTGAAGGCGGTCGCGGCCGGCGGTGTGATCACCTTCGACTGCGGCCCGGCGCCGGTGACCATCACGATGAAGGCCACCGCCAAGGTGGTGAACTCGCACGGCCCGCGCGTGGTGCTGGACGGCGGCGGCAAGGTCACGCTGAGCGGCGGCGGCAGCCGGCGGATCCTCTACATGAACACCTGCGACCAGGCCCAGGGCTGGACCACCTCGCACTGCCAGAACCAGGACCACCCGCAGCTCACCGTGCAGAACCTGACGTTCGCCGCCGGCAACTCCACCGGCGACACCGCCGAGGGCGGCGGGGGCGGCGCGATCTTCGTCCGGGGCGGTCGGCTCAAGGTGGTCAACTCCCGGTTCGTCGACAACCGCTGCGACCGCACCGGCCCCGACCTCGGCGGCGCCGCGGTGCGGGTGCTGAGCCAGTTCGAGAACAAGCCGGTGTACGTGGTGAGCAGCACCTTCACCGGCGGGGTGTGCGCCAACGGCGCGGCGCTGAGCAGCATCGGCGTCTCCTGGACGGTGCTGAACAGCGTCTTCCGCGACAACCGGGCGGTGGGCACCGGCGCGAACCCGGCCCGGGGCGGCACCCCGGGCGGCGGCAGCGGCGGCGCGATCTACTGCGACGGCAACGAGTTCACCGTCCGGCTCGCCGGCACGGTCGTCGAGAACAACAGCGCCAACGAGGGCGGCGGCGCGGTCTTCTTCGTCAGCAACAACCGCACCGGCACGATGACCATCGAGGGCAGCACCCTGCGGAAGAACCCCAGCCGGGGCTTCGAGACGAAGGGCTTCCCCGGCATCTTCTTCCTCGGCGCCCGCCCCCCGACCGTCACCTCCTCCCGCCTTTCCTGACCCCGGGCGGGGCGGTCAGTAGGGGTTGGGGTGGCCGGGGAGGTCGCCCCTGGTGAGGGCGGCGGGGCGGCCCGGCAGAGTGGGGTCCGGGGACAGGGGCGGGGCGTCGGTGCCGGCGCGCGTGGACATGCCGGCGATCAGGTCCCGCAGGGCGGTCACGGTGTCGACCCGGGGCTCCCAGCCCAGCTCGGTCTCGGCGCGCCCGCTGGACATCAGCGGCACGTTCAGCGCCAGGTCGACCCAGCCGGTGTCGACCGGTTGCAGCCGGGCCCGCCACGTCACCGCCGCCGCCGCGCGCAGCACCGGCACCGCCACCGGCACGGTCCAGCCGTGGAAGTGCCGGGCCACCAGCTCCGGCGTCAGCACCGGGTCGGCCGCCACGTTGAACGCGCCGCGCGCGTCGCCCACGACCGCCCGGGCGTACGCGTCCGCGACGTCGTCGGCGTGCACCGCCTGCATCCGCAGTCGCCGGTTCGACGGGACCAGCGGGATCCGGCCGTAGCGGAGCAGCCGCACCGGCACCAGCGGGCCGAGGAAGTAGCGGCTGATCTCCGTGCCGGCCTCGCGCTGGAAGATCAGCCCCGGCCGCAGCCGGACCACGCGCAGCCCCGGGTGCTCCCGCTCCACGCCGTCCAGCAGCGCCTCCACCTCGGCCTTGTCCCGGCTGTACGACGAGGTCTCCACCCCGGTCGCCGGCCAGTTCTCGCTGACCGGGTGGTCCTTCGGGCCGGGCGCGTAGGTGCCGACCGACGAGGCGTACACCAGCGCGGGAACGCCGGCCCGGACGGCGGCCTCGATCACCGCGCGGCTGCCGCCGACGTTGGTCCGGTAGAGCGTGCGCCGGTCGTGGCTGGGCTGGATCTGCCAGGCCAGGTGCACCACCGCCCGCGCCCCGGCGAAGATCCGCACGAGTTCGTCGGCCGCACCGGGCGCGCCGATGTCGCACGAGTGCCACTCCACGTCGTCGTACGGCTCACCGGCGTCCGGCCCGGGCAGCCGGCGGGCCACCCCGACCAGTTCCGCTCCCGCCTCCCGCCGCAGCCGACGCAGCACGGCGGTCCCCACGTTGCCGGTGGCCCCCACGATCACGATGCGCATACGCGGTGCGATACCCGCTGAAGCGGACAGCAACCGCTCACGGACGGGGGTTCGTCCGGACCACAACCGCCGGGGTACGGACGACCGGGAAGGTACGCCCAGCGTGGTAACCCGATCGGCAACTCCGGCAGGACGACCCGGGGCCGGTCCCGTCCATACGCTGCCGCCTGTACCTGTCGCCCCCGACCGAGGGAGTTCCGATGCCCGTCCGTCATCTGCTCGCCACCGCCACCACCGCCGCCCTGGCCGGCGGGCTCGGATTCGCCGCCCCGGCCGCGGCGCACGTCTCGGTCGCCGCGGGTGGGATCGGCGGCTCCGGACGGTTCGGCGCCACCACGTTCGCCGCGGTGAGCCTGGCCGGCGCGATCATCGGCGGGCTGGCGGTGGCCCGCCCGACCTCGGGCGGGCGTGGCCGGGCCCTGGTGGCGCTGGCGGCCGGGCTGGTCGGCCTGGTGCTCAGCGCCGTGCACCTGGCCCTGACCTCGGACGGGTTCGGGAACGGGCAGGGACGGGCCGGGGCGATCGTCGGCGTGGTGCTGGGGGTCGTCGGCACGGGCCTGGGCGGGTGGGCGTCGGCCCGGGCCCGCCGCACCACCTGACCGCGACGCTCAGGAGGACGTGAGCCAGCCGGGCACGGTGAGCCCGGACTCGTACGCGAGCACCACCAGTTGCGCCCGGTCCCGGACCCGGGTCTTGGTCATGATCCGGCTGACGTGCGTCTTCGCGGTGGCCGGGCTCAGCACCAGCCGGGCCGCGATCTCGTCGTTGGACAGGCCGGCGGCGACCAGGACGAGCACCTCACGCTCCCGTTCGGTGAGCGCGTTGAGCCGTGGCCCCGGCTCCGGGTGCCGGGCGCGGGCGGCGAACTCCGCGATCAGCCGGCGGGTGATCGCCGGCGCGAGGAGCGCGTCGCCCCGCGCCACCACCCGCACCCCGTGGATCAGCTCCGCCGGCTCGGTGTCCTTGACCAGGAAGCCGCTCGCCCCGGCCCGCAGCGCGTCGTAGACGTACTCGTCGAGGTCGAAGGTGGTCAGGATGACCACCCGGCCGTCACCGCGCGCGGTGATTTCCCGCGTGGCGGCCAGGCCGTCGAGCTGCGGCATCCGGATGTCCATGAGGACGACGTCCGGCCGCATCTGCCGGGCCAGCCGCACCGCGGCGGCGCCGTCGGCGGCCTCGCCGACCACCTCGATGCCGTCCTCGCCGTCGAGAATGGAGCGGAAGCCGGCGCGGACCAGGTTCTGGTCGTCGGCGAGCAGCACCCGGATCACGCCGCGCCCTCCGGTTCCGACCGGGCCGCCGGCACCCGGACCGGCGGCGGGCCCGGCCGCAGCGGGAGGCGGGCACGCACCAGGAAACCGCCGGCCGGCCCGGCACCGGTGGTCAGCGAGCCGCCCAGCGCCCGGACCCGCTCACCCATGCCGAGGATCCCGTTCCCGGGCGGGGCCGAGGCGCCGGCCCCGTCGTCCTCCACCTCCACCAGCAGGTCGTCGCGGTCCGGTCGGACCCGGACGGTCGCGCTGGTCGCGGCGGCGTGCCGGGTCACGTTCGTCAGCGCCTCCTGGACGATCCGGTACGCCGTCAGGTCCACCTCCGACGGCAGCGGCCGGGTCTCGGCCACCTCGGTACGGATCACCAACCCGCACCGCCCGGCCGAGGTGACCAGCTCGTAGAGGCGGTCCAGCCCGGGGGCGGGCGGCGTGGCCTCGGCACGCAGGATCCCCAGCGTCGTCCTCAGCTCCCGCAGCGTCTCCCTGCTCGTCTGCTTGATCGCGGTGAGCGCCGCCTCGGCCCGTTCCGGATCCGGGCGGTGCAGCGCCGCGCTCGCCTGCACGTTGATCGACGAGAGATGGTGACCGAGCAGGTCGTGCAGCTCGCGGGCGATGCGCAGCCGCTCCTCGGTGGCCCGGCGCCGGGCCTCCTCCTCCTTGCCCTGCTCGGCGGCGCGCACCCGGGCCCGCACCTCGGCCAGGTAGGCCCGGCGGTTACGGGTCACCCCGACGATCACCGCCACCAGCCACCCGGCGTGCAGCAGCGTCGCGCCGTTCCCCCCGGCGCCGGTCCGGGTCCAGCTGTCGGCGACGGCGAAGGAGACGACCGAGGCCAGGCCGAGCCCCACCGCGACGGCGAGGTGCCCCTCGTCGACGACCGTGTACAACGCGACGACGAACACGAGCATGACCGGCCCGGGCCGGTGCAGCAGCACCCCGTAGGCGCTGACCGCGACCAGTGCCACGACCCCCACCGCCACCGGATACCGCCGGCGGGCGTACAGCGCGCCGGCGGCGGCCAGCACGACCAGCAGCGCCACCAGTTCGGCCGGGGTGTCGAGGCCGTCCGCCTGCACCAGCAGGCCGAGGAGGGCCACCAGGGCGACGGCCGGCACCAGGGCCACCGTCGCCGCGCGGTCGCGCCACCGCCAGCTCGACATGGCCGAAGCGTAGCCGTCCGCGCACGGCCCGGAGGGCCCCGCGCGGCTTGGATGACAGCGTCGGCAAGATCGAGAGGCCGGGCGTACGATGCCCGCCCGGCTCATCCGCTTCGGGTAGCCTGTGCTCTGCGGGCCGCTAGCTCAATGGCAGAGCTGTGGACTTTTAATCCATAGGTTCAGGGTTCGAGTCCCTGGCGGCCCACTCCGTTCCAGCTCAGCGGCCCTTTACGGGGCCGCTTTTGTTGTGTTCCGGGTCGGTACAGCAGCGAAGTACAGCAGTAGGCCTCACCGGTCCAGTGCGCTGCCGAGCCGCTTGAGGGCGTCGCGGGTGGCCGCCGAGGAGACCACCGTGTAGATCTCCATGGTGATGGCGAACTGCGCGTGCCGGAGGATCTGCATCGCCACCCGGGGGTGCACGTCCAGGTCCGCCAGGAGTGAGGCACAGGTCCGCCGGGCGTCCCGCACGGTGATCCGCCGGACCCCTGCCGCGTCGCGGCGCCGGTCCCAGAACCGGTTGAAGTTGCGCGGCTCGACCGGCCGGCCGTAGCGGGTGGTGAAGATCAGGTCGGACGGCTGCCAGGCCGGGCCGGCGGCGTCCCGGGCGGTGGTCTGGGCGGCACGGCGACGGTCGAGCGCCACGGTGCAGATGTCCGGTAGCGGCAGGGTGGCGTCCGAGGCGGCCGTCTTCGTCTCCCGGTGCAGCAGTTCGGCACCGACCCGCTGGAGCTGCCGATCGATGGTCAGCTCCCCCGCGTCGAGGTCGACGTCAGCCCAGGTGAGCCCCAACATCTCGCCCTTGCGCAGACCGAGCACCAGGACCAGGACGTACGCGGCGTAGAGCGGGTCGTCATCGGCACGAGCCGACTCCAAGAAGCGTCGGGCCTCTTCGCTCGTCCACGCCTTCCGCTTGCGCTTCCGAACCGGTGGCAGCTTCACCAGGGACGCGACGTTGCGGGAGATCAGCCCTTCGGTGATCGCCTGAGACAGCAGCGTCCGGAGCACGGTACGCAGGTGGGTGACACTCGTTGCCGAGGGCAGATCCCGGCAGCAGCGGCCGAGGGCACAGCAGCGACGCTGGGCGGGCTTGCGCCGCTCGTCCTTGCTCTGGGCGCAGCACTGGCAGGTCCGGCCCACCTCGTTGATCCACGTCTGCACGTCGCTGACCCGGAGCTTGTCGAGGCGCTTCCGGCCCAGCCCCGGCACGAGGTAGAGCCGGACCACCACCTCGTAGGTGACGTAGCTGCCGGGGGCCAGGTTCGGCTTGACGATCTCGCGCAGCCAGTAGCCGGCGTACTCCCCCACCGTCGGGGAGCGGGTCGCCACCGGGCCGGCCTTGGCCTGCCCGTGCAACTTGATCCACTTGTCGTGGACCTCCTCGCGGGCCTTGCCGTAGACCCATTTCCGGCCTCGCTTGCCGTCGGGCTTCTCGACCCAGACGTATGCGGCGAAGCCGTTGCGGTACGGGAAGATCGAGCCTTCGCCGTTGGCACGGGCGCGTCCGGGCATCAGGCGGCCTCCTGGCGTTCGACCTGCTCGCGGATGTAGTCGTCGACCCATTCGGGGAGGATCCGGCGGTACTTGCCGTCCTTGATGGATCGCAGCTCGCCGGTGGCGATCTTCATCTTGACCTTGGAGATGCCGAAGCCGAGCAGCACGGCGACCTCAGCGGGCGAGTACCAGCGGGGGCGGAGGTCGTGGTTCATGCGGCGGTCCCGGCGAGCCAGGCTTCGTAGGCAAGTTCTTCCCGGCCGACACGGCTGCTCTCGCGTCGCTGTCGGGCGGCTGTGTTCGCGAGCAGGGCGTCTCCATCGGAGAGCCAGCCCGATCCGATGTAGGTGAGGGTGCCAACGGTGATCGTGTCTGCGAGTTCGTCGTCTTCGGTGCAGCGGTAGGTGGCGCGGGCGTCGCGGAGCTGGCCGAAGGTGACGGAGTAGCGACGGGCCTTGGTGAGGAAGTGGCCGCCGAAGCCGAGCATGTGCGCCCACCGACGCAGCCTGCCGTAGACGTTCGGTTTGGCGTCAAGGCCGCCTTGACGGTCGCCGGCCGTTGCGGCGCCACCGGTCCCGTTGGTCGGGGTGGAGCGGCCGAGATGCCAGCAGGCGTCGATGAGCCGGGCGACGTGGTCACCTTCCGGATCGGCGTAATCGTCGATCGTGGCCGGAGTAAGCCGCGTCAACGAGTGCCCGGTGGCTTCCGTGGCCTTGGTGGCGTACTTCGCCAGGTAGGCGGCTACCTTCCCATCGGTCAACTCGTCGTCAGCGGCGTTGATCCGCCGGACATCGACCTGCTCACCCCAGGCGACCAACCAGCCCTGCGGCCGGTCCGGGTGCGCAGGCGTAGTGACCGTGATCCGCGAAACCCCGGTGTGGACCGCCTCCTCCAGGTCGTCGACGGTGATGCCGTCTGGCAGCGGCACAAGCGCGTCCAGGTCGTCGGCGTCGATGCCGTCGAGGCGCAGCAGCGTGTGAAAGTGCACCGCTGCCCGGCGCTGCATCTCGGCGACCTTGCCGTGAGACACCCGCACAGGCGGCACCCAGCGGACCTTGCCCGATGCCGACACGGCCCGGACGAAGGGGATGCCGCGCTTGCGGCAGAGGACGGCGAGGTGACGTTCGATGGCTTGCTTGGTGCGCCGCCACAGCTCGCCGGAGAAGTAGTTCCAGACGACCTGGTGGGCGTGGTCGTAGCAGTCCAGGCACAACGGCTGCCCGAGCCGCGGATCATCGCTGTCGTGGCGGGCGAAGCACGCCGCGGGCTGCCCGTGCGGGCAGGTGCCGGCGGTGCTGCGGGCGCGGCAGGGTGCCGGTCGGCAGTCGCAGCGCTGCCGGTTGCGGCAGGTGTGCCGGGGGACGTGCCGGTGGTGGACGGGGCCGAAGGAGGGGGCGGTGAAGGTGACGAAGACGACCGGGTGCCGGCCGACCGAATCAGGGACGCCCTTGCCGCCGGTCAGGCCGCGACAGACGACTTGATAGGCGTCGCCCCGGTAGATCCAGGCGCAGTCGTGGCACACCGATTCGCGGCGGTTGCCGCACGCCTTGTAGAGCGTGCGGTCGGGCAGTTCGTCGGTGTGCAGCTGGCCGGTGATGTGGCCGGTGTTCCGGTCGACGGCGACGATGGTGCCGGTTAGGCGGATCGGACGGCTACAGCCGCCGGCGGGGCGGGTGTGCTCCAGCCAGCCGGAGAACGCCGGAGAGGCGGCGCGGTGCAGGACCTGGGCGTCACGGCCGACGGCGAGACCGGGCCGGTAGAGGGTGAGCGGGGTGCTGGACACGACTGTCTCCTCATCAGGGGGTGGCAGGGACGGGAGACGAAGCACCACCAGCCATGGACGTCTGTCCGCTGGTGGTGTTCGTCGTGTCTCCTGGCACCGCCGAGAGGGCGGCTGACGCCGGAGGGCGGAGTCGTGGCCGTGCCACTGCCCGCCGATGGGCCATGTCCTTTCACGCTTCTGGACTTTGGCAATTGAGGCTGGCACGGGTGGGGAGCCTGGATGTCGGCATCCGGCGGGTTGCCGCAGACCGCCCCCACCCGTGGAGATGCGCGAATCCGGGCCAACGTAGACGGCAGGAAGACCGTGCTGGGCCGTTCAGCGGATTCGGGAGGCCGGCACAGCGGCCGGTGCGATCGAGAGCCGGCGGGGCGTGGCCCGCATCAGCGGCAGGAAGGCCGCTCGGCTTCTCCGACGTCGAGTCCAGCGATCCGGCAGGAAGGCCGCGCTGCGTGCTCGACGAGCGCCAGAGTAGCACCGGGTACCGACACGTCAACCCGTCGTGACTCCTGCGGCCGGGGTGGGACGGCCGGCTGCCGGCCGGTGTGGGAGGACTTTCTGTACGTCTATCAAGGCGGCCCTTGACGGGCCGCACGCGCCGCCGCCTGGGCGCGCGCCGGCCGCTGCCGCTGTCGCTCTGCGGCCGTCACGCCTGATGCCCGGCGGCTGGCGCGGAGAGCGGGGAGCCCGGGGCCGCCGCAAACGGGATAGCGGGGAGAGTGGTGGAGGTTCGTCGCCGGCAGCCGGCCGCGCCGCGCCCGAGCAGCGCGGCGCAGGGAAGGGCACGCCGGGGCCGTGCGGCGGGTCGCGGTGGCGAACCGGTCGCGGTCACTGCGCCTCCGGCGGGGGCGCAACGACTCCAGGATGGCCGGGGCTCCGTCCGCGCCTTGCGGTCCGTGGGTGGTTGCGCAGGGCCATCCCGCCAGCCACCGACCCGGGCAAGCCGAGCAGACCACCGCCCGGCCCGCCAGCGCCCGTACGAGCCGTCAAGGCCGTGTTGACGTGGCGGACCGGGCGGCGGCCCGCTCCCCGGAGGGCGGGTCGGCGGCAGACGGGATGGCAAACGGCGTGCGTTCTGTGGGTGTGCCCGATGCGTGCTCCTGGACAATCGCGTCGTACGGGTGGGATGCTCTGGATCATGGCTGACAACAGAAAGGCCCATGGGGCGTAAGCGTCCGGGCGCTTTGCGTGCCCTTGGCAGCGCGCCTGAACAGGAACTCGCCGACCGCATCCGGCTACCGGACATGCCACCCAGGGTGGCCACGGAGCTTCGACGTCGCAGGCTGGATCGGTCGTTCGCGTCGGCATATCGATCGTGGCGATCGTTCGTCTACAAACCTGGCGCGTACAGCTCGGACAGTCCGTACTACGGCTGCCCGTGTTGTGGCCCTAGCGACCCCCGTGACCGACTTCAGTGGGTCTTGGAGACGATGCCGGCGTGGTCTCGCGGTGCGCTAATCCAGCTCATTGCTCCCCTGGACCGTCAGTATCGAGCAATCACCTGGCCGGACCCGACCGCCCCGCAGACCTGGCCGTGGTGGTGGCGACGTGTTCGCTGAAGCACGGCGCTTCAGGCTGGGTGACCAACTGGGTGACGACGGCCACGAGCAAGGCCGGACGACCGTGGACTCTGGTGGACCGTTCGGGCAGCTGAACCCTGCTACTCGCGCAGCTCATCGACGGTTGAGCGTTCTTTCGGGACGAAGGAGTCAAGCCGTCCGTGCATGAGGCCGGCGAAGCGTGGTCTCCACGCGGGCATCGGGACGATGGCGACGACGAGGCATACTCGCATCTGTGGAACTGGTGCCCGCGATGTCCTCCCAGCCACCCTGGGGCTGTACCGGTAGTCGCAGGCATCTTTGCCGTGGGCGGCGTGACCGTCTCCCAGCTAGTGACCATGTTCCTGGACGCACGGCGGGCTCGCAGGGAAGATTCGGTCCGATGGCACGCCGAACGGCGTCGAATCTACGCTTTGTTCGCTGCCAAAATTGGAAGACACATAGTGCATTTTTCCCTAAAGTGGGATGACCATCAAACGACCTGGGCGGATCTTGCGGACGCGATTGAAGAGATTGACGCAGTGCGTGTTGAGGTAGATCTCATCGGCTCCAAGCCGGTACGCGACGCCGCTGACATGCTGTGGGAGGGGTTAGCAAAAGGCGGCGATTACCTGCTTTCAGAGGATGATGCGAGCGAACTGACGGTGGATGAGTTTTTGAGGGATACCCGCGCGCTGCTCAAAGATTTCGTGGAGGCAGCTCGCGCGGAACTTGGCGTGCACTGACGGCGACCGTCCGAAGCCCAACGGGAAATGATCGGCGCGCGCCCCAGCCTGCGCACGAGCGGTGACCAGTGCCGAGGACGGCGAGCTGCGGCGGACCGGTTCGGGGCACAGGGGGCACAAGACACCGTCAAACGTCGGCAACCAGTCAGTAGCGACGGCAGCCCACGATGGGGCTCGGCCGGCGTGCCGACAAGGCCGGCGCAGGTCACGACCGAGCCGGGTCTAAGTTCCGCTTCAACGTCTGAGTCAGGAGTTCCTGGCTCGGACGAAGTCCGCGTAGTCCTCCCCGGCAACGCCGTGATTAACCCAACGGTGTGGTGACGCCCCGGTCGTACGCTCTGCCAGTTCCAGCGCTTCGGCCGGGTCCTGAACGTGCCCGATCACGCGGTCGGACCCGGAGTCGTTCTCACCTTCTGGATCAAGCGGCGGGAACACCGACAGGTCACGGGACCTATCGTCGTCCAGGTCCTGCACGTCATGGACCGACAGGCTGTAGCCGTCTTGCCATGGCCAGATCGAGACCCAGCGGATGCCTTCGACGCCCTTCAGCGTGATGGGTCCGAGGAACTGCTCGACCGCCTTCCTGCGCTGTAGCGTGCCAAGGAGGAACGACCGGCTGAGGTATCGCACGCTCGCAGGCTACCGGCCGCAGACGGGGATGCCTTGCTGCTGTCGACAGCAACGGCGACAGCAACCGCATCAGACGAGAAGGGGCTCAGCCGGACAGCGGCGGATTGCCGCCCGAGGCCAGAGACACACGCGGACCCGCCCGGACGGAGCGCCTAAGCGAGATGTTGCCGGCCGACCATCTTGCGGCGGTGGCGCCCGGACATCCGGACGCCACCGATCCATCGAGGACGCTTCAGGAAGCAGTCGGGCGCGCACTGGCAGTGCTGGCATCGAGAAGCAGGTCAGCCTTTGGTCTGGCGAGGGTCACGACCACGGGGGTAGCTGTCCTTCTCGCCGATGGTGCCGCCCTTCTTCTTGATCACGTGCTCGACATCGCGCTGTTTGGCCATTTGCCGGCCCGCGGCTTCCGCTTCTGCCTTGGTGGCATGCACCGTGCTCGCGCGCTGGTTGCCCTCAGGTCGGTTCTTCCACTGCCCATCCTCGTAATACGTCTCGATGTCGCCCTTTGCCATGAGTCGTGGCCTCCCTGGCTTGGAGGCCCGTTCTCCGGCCGACCGGGCCGACGGCAGACGGGATGGCAAGCCCCTACCACGAGGAGACTTGGGGTCGGGACTTTCTTCGTCCCCTGCCTCCCTCAGAGCGGTACTGATGGCCATCTCTAGAAGGTGATCGTCTTTAGGTGAGCGCCAAGTGATGGGCATTACGTGAGTTGACGCCAAATGCCGAACGGACTGGGCAGGAAAATGCGCGTTCGATACCAAAAACTTTAACTCGGCAGGGAATCCTGCCAACTGATGTGCCGCCTGATCGGCGCGTTTCTCGGCGAACTCGCCCCCACGCGAATATTTCACCTCTACCACGATCCGGCCTCGATTGGTGTCGGCGAGATAATCGCACCCCGCATCCGGCCTGTGCTCAAGCTCGGTAACATCCGCCCACTTCATCCGCCGCAGGACGCGGCTGAGGGCCTGGACGACTTCGCGCTCGTACTTGGAGTGGGGAATCCATGTGCCAGGGGGGTCGAGATCTTCCACGTCTTCTGACGGGTACACCTCAGAGGCGGGCACAGTGACCGTCTGGGGTTCAGCATCTCCAGGCCCTTGAGGGTCGAGACGCACGACCATGCGGTCACCGGAGCCGCTGGCGTAGCTCTCAACCAGTAGCCCGGGGAGCAGGTCAAGACCCCAGCGAACGTGGACCCTCGCCCCAGCCGACGGACCGAAGCTGGCGTCACTGCGTTTGGTTCGCCCTGGCATGGCAGACCTCCTCGTTACCATGGTGCCCCCTGCCCAGTCAGTGCGGCTAGGGAATCCGCGACGACCCTGTCCATGGTCCTCGCGAGGCTGTTGAGGTGACTGCGCCAGGTCTTGATCGTCCTGAGCTGCATCGGGTAACCGGCCGCAGCCAACCTCCTCAGCTTTTGATCTTCGGCATGCGCGATGGCGTTTCGCGCTGTGTTCAGCGCTTCAAGGGACTGCTTCCATCGCGCTGACCGTGGATCCTCTAGCGCTAGAGCCGACCAGATCTCAAAGCCAAAGCGCAAGAAGTCGTTTTTGAGCGAGTTCGGCTGGGCGTTGCCTCGATCAAGGTCCCGTTTGAGGGTGAGGTTAATGCGAAGGGTGCTGGCAAGGGCCGTTCCTGGCGGAGCAATGGCCTGAACCAAGTGATCAACACCTAGATCGTGGAGATCTCGTGCATACCCCTGAAACTCACCGGCAAGCCGCAAGGCCATCGACCAGTTGAGCTGCGCAGTTCCGACCCGTCTACCGGGCCCATTGCCGCCGACGGCGGCGTGTGCATCCATGAGTTCCCGGACACGGGCTGCCCGATCAGATTGCCACGTGATGAGCGCGGATGACGGCACGGACGCAGGGTAACGGATTCCGGACGATTCAGCACAGAGGGCAGTTGAGTGCTGCCAGGCATAACGCCAACGGGCGCACTCGACGAAGCCGTGAGAGACCAGCCGTGGGATGGGGGCCCTTCAGGTCTTCGTCCGGTCCCTTTGCCGACGGCTTAGAGGGGCCAGTGGGCGACGACGGCAGAGATCAGAGAGCCGAGCAAGACGATCAGGCCCAGGATTTCTGCGACGAGGCCGCGAAACGACCGCACCAGCCGTGAAATCTCGACAACGCGAGTTTGGAGGTTCCTAAGCTTCGACATACCTAGATGCTGTTGCATCCAATTGCGATAGACTAACCGGATGCAAGAGGCGGATGTGCGCAGAGCCCTGGAGAAGAAGCTCAGACGTACGAACATCGACAGCCTGTGGTCCTTCCTGCTGCAGAAGGGATACGTCGGCGAAGTCCTCACCGGCTACGACTCCTTGGACGACCTGCTGGCGACCGCCAAGCAAGTCCTTCAGGCGGGACAGCGTGACTCCACCGCCGTTCGGACAGCAGCCGCCGGTGGCCCACAACCCGGCGAGGCGCGGGCGTGGGCCCTCTCGATGCTCGTTGCTGCTGAGATGAGGGAAGACAGCCGTGTCACGTCTTTCCGTGCCGAGGTGATGAACGGCGCCCTTCGGCCGACCGCACGTGCAGCCGACTGGATCAAGGGTCACCCCGACGTCACCTCGACCATGACGCAAGACATCACCATCACGCTAAGGACCGACCAGATCTACTACGAAGGGGGCGGTTGGGCTCGGCTACTACTTCCCTCAGATCGGGTGCGGATCGCTAAAGTGTCGGCGCGTGTTCTCGCGTACGCGGACGGGAACGACGGCTGGGCACACCACATCGGGGTTCCGGCCCACGGACAGTTAGACCGGTTACGCCACCTGTCGGAGTCGCTTGCCAAGGAGTGCTGCTGGCAGCCGGCACAGGCGACGATGTTCGTCCTAACCGACGCCGTGCCGCTGATCTCGCGGATACGGTCGACGACGAGCACGGGGCGCCCTCTCTGGGCCAGCCGCATCCGGCTCGACATCGACCCGGCGGAATCCGTTCGGGAAGTGGCACACGCCTTCGCGTCTCTTGCACGTACCGGGCCGGCTGGGCAAGCGCGGCCGATCAAGGAGAAGCACGCACGACTGGCAGTTCACGCACTCGTCGACCATGTACATGTGCCATGGAGCGAGCGGGCACGTCTCTGGAACGCCGAGCATCCTCAGTGGCGCTACAGCAGCGAGGCGAACTTCCGGAGGGACGCCTTGGACGCACGAGAACGCCTCTACCGAACGCATCGCGTCGGCGGCCGGGGCTCCGACGACTAGCGAGCGCCTCGGGCGTGACGATGTCCCGGTAGCGGTAGAGGCAGCAAGGAGGCAGCGAACGCCCCGGCCAAGGCTATGAAGCAGCGTCAGCGAACCGCTGGCACCCCGCGAGATCCAGCCTTGGTTGGCACCCGATCTCACCGGTCGGCAGCCTGTGCCCGCTTCCCCCGCCGGGGTTCGCCGAGGTTGCGTCAGCGACCGACGCGGATGCGGTCGGCGGCGTACAGCTCGCGGGAGCCGTCGGCGCGGAAGATCACGATAACCGGGATGCCCTCGCCCATCTCCAGCTCGCGCCGCTCGGCAGGGGTAGGCATCCGAGCGGCGGCGGTGTCGCCCTTGAGGAGAGTCACCGTCTCGGTCGGCTCGACGGCGCGGACGAACGTGCCGCGCGGCGGTTCCACGATCACGAGCCCTTCCGACCGGAGCAGTGCTACCGCTTGTCGGACGCTCGTACGGCTCAGCCCGTACTCCTGAGCCAAACGCAGCTCACTGGGAAGTGAAGCCCCAGGCGCGAGGTCGCCAGACGTGATCCGCTCTCGCAGGAGGTCTGCGAGCTGCCGGAACACGGCGCGATCCGCACTCGGGTCGATCACGAAAGTAACGCTATGTGTCCAACAGCTCTACATCTTATTGTATCTACAGTCCTACGTCGTTACGGTGACGTGAGCTGCGGCCCCACGTCGCGAGCCATCCAAAAGGTGCCCGAGACCTTGACCCACTGCCGAGGGGAGATTCGGTGCCTCGCGTCTCGTACGAGGAGTACCTGATAGCCGTCGCGCTCACTCTGGCCAGGCGACACCGGCCGGTCTGGTCATGGGAGCGGTGGCGGAAGGTCTGCCGATGCGGAAGCGAGCTGCCCTGCCGCACAACGCATCGGATCCCGATCAATCGAGGCCATTGGCCTTCAGAGGACAACCGGCGAGGTGCCCGACCAGCGGACCAGCCGGCCCCGAGGGGGATACCGAGATGACGACTCATCTTCCGATCACACCGGCTTGGGCCTGCGGCGGTTGTGGTGCCGACTGGCCATGCCAGACCCGAAGGCGGGAGCTGCGAGCCGAGTACGACGGCGCCCCCGTGTCGCTGGCCCTCTACCTGGCGGCGCAACTTGTCGACGCCGCCCAGGACCTGGCCCACGTCCCCGCCGGCCACCTACACCACCGCTTCCTCGGCCGGACCCGATGAGCATCCTGCGACCCGGCGACGAGAAGTTCCACTACACCGACGGCTCCCACAGGTGGATCCCGCCGAATCCGGACTACGACCAAGAGGTCTGGGACGAGCAGGTCCGCCAGCACAAGCAAGGCCACTTCCGGAACGAGCGGCCGAAGGTCCGCATTCAGCGCCCCGTCTGATGCCAGCAGTACAGCAGCGAAGTACAGCAACCGTGCCAGCCGAACCCGACCGGGAAGCGCTTCAGCAGGCCGGATGACCTCGCACAACACTCGATCCGAACCGCTCGCCGGCAATCCATAGGTTCAGGGTTCGAGTCCCTGGCGGCCCACTCAACAGCGCATCTGAGCTGCGAGAACATTGGCCGAAGATCATCGGGCACAACCAGGGCACAACTCAGTCCTGGTCTTGGCCGGTGGCGCGTTCAGGTGACTTGCTGTCTGCCTGCCGCAGGAGGTTGCCGACCAGGCCGCGCGGGCGGTCCTTCTTCGGCAGCCAGTGCACGTAGGTCTCCAACGTGATCCGCAGGTTGGCGTGCCGTAGCGCCTTCTGTACCTCCTGGGGCTCGACACCGTTGCTCATCAGCGTGGTAGCGAAGAAGTGGCGCAGGGAGTGGAAGGTGCCTTCCTTCGGCCACCCGGCGGCCTGCCGCCAGTCCGCCCACAGCTCCGACCAATAGGTGTCCGTCAGCAGCTTCCCGCGTGCCGAGGTGAACAGGACTGCCACCGGCCGAGTCAGACGCTCTCCGGTGGTGATGTCGGGCAGTTCGAATTCAGCGGCACCGACCTCGTTGAGATGGGCGGTCAGTTCCTCTGCGACCACCGCGTCCAGGTCGACGGTCCCGGTGGACCCGCTCTTGGGTGGGGAGAGGTAGAAGCCGCCGAAGTGCTCCGGCGAGTGCCGCAGTTGCTGCACCACGTGCAGCTCGCCGTGCTCGTAGTCGGCGCATCGCGAGCCCGCTTCCATCCCCAGGACCTCACCGAGGCGAAGCCCCTCCCCTGCTCCGAGCCAGATGGCCGCCCGAAATCGACGGGGCACCACCTCGACCAGCTTGAGCACCTGATCCCCGGTGGGGACCCATTTTGGCGCCCGCGACAGACCGCGCAGGATCTGGGCGAGCTTCACACCGTTGCAGGGATTGTCGGGGATCGCCTTGTCGATGACGGCCGCGTTCATGATGGTCTTGAAGAGCCCGAAGTACAGGCTCACCGAGGACTTCGGCGTTTCCTTGTCGAGCAGCCGGCCGAGCCAGGACAGCACGTCCGTCAAGGTGATCGACCGAATCTCCTTCTCGCCGAACGCCGGCAGGAGATGCTTTCGCAGGTTCTGCGGTATGCGCCGCCGGGTCTCCGTTGACCACCCGGATTCGCGGGCCTCTCTCCACTGAACCGCCCCGGGTTCTGTGGAGACCTCAGCTGTTGGCTCCAACCACCTCGCGGGGCTGGGGTTGAGCGTAGAACATCGATTCGTATTCGGCCGGTGGGACGTGGCCGATGGCGGAGTGCAGGCGCTGGTTGTTGTACCAGTCGACCCACTCGGCGGTGGCCAGTGCGACTTGGGCGAGGCTGCGCCACGGGCCTCGGGGTTTGATCAGCTCGGTCTTGTAGAGGCCGATGGTGGACTCCATCAGCGCGTTGACGCTCCTATAGCTGTCAAGTGGCGATCGCGGTCGTGCGGAGGGGGCGGAGCAGGGCCCAGATCTCGCGGGCGAGGAGTCGTTTCAGGCAGCGGATGATCTCGGCTTTGGTCTTGCCGTCCGCTATGCGTCGGGCGACGTAGGCGCGGGTGGGTTCGTGGTGCTGCATGCGGACGATGACGGCGCGGTAGAGCGCGGCGTTGGCCTGGCGGTGACCGCCGCGGTTGAGCCTGTGTCGGTTGGTCATGCCGGAGGAGGCGGGGATCGGTGCGACGCCGCAGAGTCGGGCCCAGGCCGGTTCTGAGCGGACGCGGTCGATGTTGTCGCCGGCGACGATGAGCATCTCGGCGGCGGTGTCGGCGCCGACGCCGAACGCGGCGACCAGTTGCGGCACGAGCTCGCCGGTCAGCTCGAGGAGTAACGTCTCGTGGGTTTTGATCTCGCCGTTGAGCTGTTGCCATCGGCGGGCGATCGAGCGCAGGGTGTGTTTGGTTGCGGCGAGAACGGTGGTGACCGGACCGGGACGTAGGCCGGCGCATCGTTCGATCAGGGCCATCTTCGACAAGGGTTGCAACGGCTCACGCAGCTCGGGAGCGGCGGTGACGAGCACTGCCTTGAGTGTGATCATCGCTGCGGTGCGGGCCTTGACCGCGACGTCTTTGGCGACCTTGATTTGGCGGATCATCTCCACGATGCCGTCGTTGGTCTTCGGGACGCTGGTGGAGGTGCCGGCCAGGACCGAGCGGGCGGCGTTCTCGGCGTCGAGGGTGTCGCTCTTGCCGCGCAGCCGCCGGTCCCGGCGGTCGGTGCGGCAAGACCTCGATCACCCCGAGACCCCGTCGTCGGACGGCGGAGGTCAGTCCGGCTCCGTAGGAGCCGGTGCCCTCGATCGCGAAGATCAGCTTCTTGGCGGCGAAGCCGGCGGCCCAGTCGAGCAGTTGCTCATAGCCGCCCCTGTCGGCGGGGAACGAGCGGGCGTCGAGGCGGCCGCCGATGTCGTCCAGGGCGACGGCGACGTGGACGTGCTTGTGGGTGTCGACGCCGATGACGACTCGACGTCGACGCGGGTCGGGGCTCATGCTTGACATCGCGGACTCCAGCTCAGACCAGGGCGATAGGAGTTCGTGACGCTGGCCGGCCGGGTGGACGGGACTGTGACGGGACCTGCTGCGATCAGGCTCCTATAAGGTCACTGCCCGCCCGGCCAGCACCACTGGTGCTGCACCGCCAGGCAGACGACAGATCAACAGCAAGGACACCCAAACCGCGGGGTCAGTCGTAAGCAAGAGTCAGGCCGCCTGACAGCGCCTCAAAGTCTCACAGTCCAGGGCGTCGCCGACGCTGCCGATGGAGGCGTCGATACCGGCGTCGAGCAGGTGGGTGGTGAAGTGAAACGACGTGTACTGGCTGCCCGCGTCGCTGTGATGCACCAGGCCCGCTCCGACCGGTTGGCCGGCGCGGTCGCGGCGCCACAGCCCCATGTCCACCGCAGCGAGGACCAGCGGGGTGCGTTTGTTCGTCGCCGCGGACCAACCCACGATCGCCCTGGAGTAGACGTCGACGACGAACGCGACGTAGACGACGCCGGACCAGGCGGCGACGTGGGTGAAGTCCGCGACCCAGCACCGGTTCGGTCGGGCGGCCGTGAAGTCCCGGTTCAGCAGATCAGCGGCCCGCTGATGTCCGGGGTCGGCGACCGTGGTGCGGATCTTCTTGCCCCGCACGACACCGGTCAGGCCGGCGCCGCGCATCAACCGCTCGACCGTGCACCGGGCCGTCGGATGTCCTTGGCGGCGCAGCTCATGCCAGATCTTGCGGGCTCCGTAGACGCCGTAGTTCGCCACGTGGATTTCCCGGATGAGTGCTGTCAGCTGCGCATCACGCAGCTGCCGCTTCGACGGCGGACGCTTCTTGGCCGCCCAGTAGCCGCTCGGGGTGATCTGCAGCTTGTGCTGACGCAGCACGCGGCAGATCGGCTCGACTCCACCGAAGCGGTCCCGATGCTCGTCGACGAAACTCACGAGCGTGTCGTAGGCCGGTCGAGCTCGGCCGCGAAGAAAGCCGACGCAGCCTTCAAGATCTCATTCGCCCGCCGCAGCTCGGCGTTCTCCCGCCGCAGCCGCTTCAGCTCCGCCGACTCCTCCGACGTCACCCCCGACCGCTGGCCGTCGTCGACCTGCGCTTGGCGGACCCACTTACGCAGCGTCTCGGCCGTGCCGATCCCGAGCCGGGCTGGTGCGTATCTCCCCGATGGTCTGCGACAGCGCCCGACGTTTTAGAGGCAGAGGCCAGACCAACCCAGAGCCGGAGTAGCTGGAACCCATCACTGTGCCAGTGTCGCGATCAAGCATCCGACGATCACCAACGCTCCGTAGAAAGGGGCAACCGACCACGAGAGCCAGACGGTCCGATTTGGGAACCACCGATGGACGCGCAGCCAGACCTTCTGTAGCAGTGTGGCTGCCGGAGGGGCTGGGTCATCAGCATGTGACGGATCGAGGGAAAATAGCGGGATCTCGTGCGTTCTCCGCGCTACAGCGTCGTAAAGTCGCCTATACGCCTTCTCCTGCCGAAGGTAGTTCGCGTCGAGGAAGCCAAACAGGAGCACTGCCCCGACACCAAGCAATGCAACCGAGGTGACCTTCTTGGTCAAGGAGTACCCGTAGGTCGCTGTCACCACCGGAAGAAGCCAACCTTTGGCTGCGGAAGAGGCAGCAGACATCCGGGTGACGACAGCTTGGATATAGTCCAAGTGCTTACGGCGGTCGTCTGGATCGATCGCAGCTTGCTGGGGAAGTTGCGTCACCCCTTACTCACCTTTAGGCACTCGTTGCGAATTCGGTTCCACGCTTGGTCCTTTTGCCTGTTGGAATAGCTCGTTTCAGGGGGCCAAATTCGTCCCAATTCGTCACCTGACCAGCGAGGCACGATGTGCACATGCAAATGAAAAATTGATTGAGTAGCCGCAGTGCCGTTCGACTGGATTATGTTCAATCCCTCCGGCTCCGTTGCGCACCTCACGGCCCGCGACAGCTTCAGCGCCACTCGTGCCAGGTGGGAAGCTGTTTCGTCATCAAGCGACCAGATATCGGGGACGTGCTCGCGCGGCACCACGAGAGTGTGACCTAAGGTTGCTGGCTCCAGGGGAAAGAATGCCACCGCTACCTCATCCCGGTAGACTTCCCGGGCATCGGAGTCGCGTCGCTGGATAATCGCGCAGAACGGGCAACCGCGGTCGGGTGTCATCGCGTCCGAACCACGCCCTTCTCCGACCAGCTCTCCAGATTGCTAGCCAGGTTTCTGTAGGTGGCCTGGGAATCGGTGTTGCCGCGCCAATCTCTAACAGTTGGGTCGAAGACCGGAATACCGCTTCCAACTTTTGCCTGGTCGAAAGGATTCGGGCCCTGTCTATCAACGGAGCCGAGGGAGGACAGCCCGTGAATGCGGACGCCTAGGAGCGGCTTCTTGTCGAACCACGCCTTCTCGATCTCGTAAATGACCCATGGGCGCCTGGCGGTCTCCTGACCGATGAGGACGATGACCGCCTTCTTGTATGCCATTTGCCCGTGAATCCAATCCTGGATCGCCGAAGGGCCCTTTCGTTGAACCTCTTCCCATCGTTGCCCGTTCAGAAGTGGCTGCCCCTCCAACGCGTTGATGTTCCACACGAGCTGCACCCGATGCACATCTCTCTCGTAGTGGAAGCTATAGAACACCGATTTGGCCACAGTGCTGTCCTCTCTTGAGGGGTAACCGCCCACGTGCCTGCGTCGTCCCGGCACCTGATCTTCCTAGCACCAGGGTGGGACAAGCTTCCACATTGCCTGGTCTCGCATGATGGTTGACGGAACGGCGTCGCAGGACGCTTGACGTCAGGTCTAGATCGAATACTGGTGATCTGGTGCTGACGTCGATGGTATGGCGTGGCGGTGGTGTGCCTGGCCGACTGCTCTGGGTGTCGTGTTAGACGAGCCGGAGGATCTCTACGAGTTGGGAGAAGGTCGGGGTGACGGTCCGCCAGGAGCATTGCTTCGGGTCGGTCCAGAAGTCGCTGGCGACGACCCGGGGGTCGGCGGGGTCGGTGCGGTAGTCGAGGGCCATCGCGACGTCATCGCCGGGGATGCGGTTGACCGCGATGAGGACTGCCTGTTCTGCGTCGAGCCAGGGCAGTTCGACGCCCGCGGTGGAGATGCTGCCCCGTGCTTCCCGGAACAGGTGCGAGGAGGGTGGGTCGTCGGCAAACAGGGTGAGCGATCTGCTCTCGCCGCGTATCTGTTCGGAGCTGGTGAGGAAGTCCAGCGGAGATTCGAACCAGGGCATGAGATCACGAAGGACGTCGTCACCTGGATGTCGCCAGCGGCCACCGTTGAGCAGTTCGGTCAGCAAGGTGGGCAGCACCAGGCCATTGACGTCCAGGGTGTTCTCCACGCGCTCTTTCCCGTTTCCTCAGTATGGTGCCGACGGACGCGCCGGCGGGCATGGTGCCGATGACGAGACTAGGTGTCGTGTCGAGGTCAGCGCCGGGAGGTAGTTATCTGGTGTTTGGCCTTGGTTCGGTTCAGGTCGGTGGTGCTGCGGCGGGGCACGGCTGTGATCGGGGTGTCGGCGTCGTAGACGGTGACGGTGTGCTCGTCGAGGGCGACGGTGACGAGCTTGCGGGCGTGGACTTTCCCGACTTGGATCTTCTGTCCGGCGACCTGGATGCTGCCGTTTATGGACACGATCCGCTGAACGGTCGGGGCGGTGGCCGGTGGTGGGATGGGGGAAGCGGGTCGGGCATCGCGGATGCGGCCAAGCGCGGTGGGCGGAAGTGGGCAGCGCAGGGTGCGACGCAGCTGCCCGGCGTCATCGATGACGTGCAGGAGGACCCCGTCGACGCGGATGCGGATCCGTTGACCGGCAAGCGGCATGCCGACGCTGATCTGCCGGCCGGCGATGCTGATCCCGCCGCAGGCGTTGACGACCCGGTCGACCTCGACAGCGGTGGTCTGCGGCAATGGCGGTGGTCCGGCGGGGACGCCGCCGTCGGCCAGGAGGCGGGCAAGGTCACGTTGGGACAGCCGGGACGGGCTGGACTTGATCCGGGCGCCGTCGGCGGTCAACACGTGCAGCCGGTCGGTGTCGACCCAGATCATGACCGGGGTGCCGGCGAGGACGGGGCCCAGCCACACCTGCTGTTGGGCGACGGTCAGGTTTCCCGACGGCGGAACGACCCGGACGAGCTGCACCGGCTGCGGCCGGCCGGTGGACACGGTCACCGAAGCGGTGTCGACCTCGACAGGGAGTGGCTTCCTGGGGGCCGGTGCTGCGATGGGCAGCAGCCCACCCGGCAGGCGCAGCGGCAGAACGTCTGCCGCCGTCTGGCTCTGTCCCGGCGTCGGTCGGTGGAACCGGTCGGCAGGGAAGGCGTCGTCGATGCCCTGGTGGGGCCGGTCGTAGTTGTATTCCGCGGCGAACGCGTCCACCGCGGCCTGGGCTTCCTCCACGGTGGCGAACACCCGCCCGTCCAAGCACTCACCTTGCAGGCTCTGGTGGAACCGCTCAACCTTGCCGGTGGTCGTCGGGGTGCGGGGTCTCGTATTTCGAGCCACGATGCCGTTCTCCCTGCAGATCCGCTCGAACAGCACCTCACCCGGGCGGGGCTTGGTGAACCGGCCGGTGAACTGCTTGCCGTTGTCGGTCAGCACCTCACCCGGCGTCCCGAACCGGGTCAGAGCGGCGGCGAACGCGGCGCACACGGCCCGGCCGGTGGCCCGGCGAACCACGGTGGCGATGACGCAGTAGCGGGAGTGATCGTCCAGGCCGGTGACGACCTTCGCCTCCGTGCCGTCAGCGAGCAGTACCCCGCCGACGATGTCCATCTGCCACAGCTCCATCGGCTCCGGACGTTCCCACCGCCGATAGTCCTCCCGCCGACGCTTACGCGGCACGGCCGGCACCAAGTTGTTCCGCCGAAGGATCCGATACACCGTCGCCCGAGCCGGCGCAGGAGTGACACCGCGACGGCCGGCCTCGAACCGCAGCCGACGCGGACCCCACCGCGGATGATCCCGGCGCAGCTCACACACCAGCGCCTCCGTGGAGGGGTCTACCCGGTGCGGGCAGACATGCGGCCGGTGAGACCGGTCCTCCAAGCCCTTGATGCCCTCGGCCGCATAGCGGGCGAGCCAGTTGTGGATCGTCTGCCGCGACACCCCATACCGGGCGGCGACCTCTGTCTTCGGCGTGCCGCCCAGGCACTCCATCACGGCGTGAAACCGCTGCTCCATGACGCTCAACTCCGCGAGTCCCACCCGGTGCTCCTCCCGCCTGAGTTACAGGCGCAACGAGCACCAGGCCGACCAGGTGTCAAACATCAACCGAGGCCGCCGTGTCAAACATCAACCGGCGCAGGACAGACAAGCTTCCACATGTATGTGAGAACTTTCTGTACGAGATCAAGGCGGCCCGCTTCGCAGGCCGCTCGCGCCGCCGAACCTGGGCCGGGCCGATGGCCCGCCGCCGCGCCTCTGGCCTTCGGCCGCCAGCGCGACGGCGACAGCCCGCCGGCGGCGCGACATACGAAGAAGCCTCGGGCCGCCATGAGTACTGGCAGGTCCGGGGCTTCGATGTTGGGCAACACAAGGGCAAGTGCCTCCGGCGGGGTCTCGGGCACTCCAGGATGGTGGCGCCATCCCGACGGCCTCAGCCCGGGCAGAGCCGAGCCGGTGGGGCCTGCCAGGTCAAGGTCGTTCAGCCACTGGGTGCTCCACCTTGACCTGGCAGGCCCCACCGGCTCCACCGAGTACGGACGAAGGCCGACGGGATGGCTGGAGTGCACTGAAAGGGCGAACGCCAGTAGTCCGTCCAGCACCTCCAACCCGAGCGGCACGAGTTGGATAGTTAAATCGAGCGAATGCGGCTAGTAGTCGTTAGCCTTTCGGCTGTGCTGCGCGCTTCTCCACCTCTAGATTGTATTCCATAAGCCTATGGCGAGCTTCGTCAGCTGTTGCCGTCGCCTTATCAAGGCGAGCCTCTAGTTCCACCAGCTTTTTCTCGGCCTGGGCACTAGCAAAGAATGCGTGTTCGGCCCTAGCGTTTGCGTCGGACAAAGCGCGTTCGGCGTGAAGTAGCCGCTCTTTCCAGACGCCCACCGCGTGCTCTAGGGACGCGGATTCTCTCTGCTCTACATCTCGCTCGATGTTGCGCACTCGTGTCACCAGTTCGGCGAGCATGTCCTCCGGAGTGCGTCGAGGCTTGCCAGGGGATACGGTTGCGGTCGCTGCTCCTGCCACTGCCGCCTCAAGCCTCGGCCACATAGCGTCGAACAACGTATCGATGCTCTCTCGCGGCCTCGGATGCTCCGCAAGTTCGCTGAGCTCGTACACGAGTCGTCGCATCCCCTCTTGATTGAGCCTGCGAGCCTGAAAAGCCTGCAACGGTGAGGTGATATCCGATGCCTCTAGGTCTATGCAAAGTGGTACAACGCGTGCGTGCTGCAAGCGCTTCGCAAGAGCGCCTGCCTCGAACATCAACCAAGGGGCAGATTGGTTTGCCCGAGTTACACAAACGATGCCGAAATTGGTGTCATCGAGCGAGTGCGCGACGGAATCGTTCCATCTTGTACCGCTTTGGATCTCCTCGTCGGACATCCAGGGCTCTACGTGTTGGACGACAACACTGAGCCAGTCCCGCAACGCCCGGGCGATCTGGCGGCTTGGTTCGCCACTCCATGAGATGAAGATCTTCAAGTCGCTTCCTCCCGCGGTTCCCTCCCCGAGAGGGTACAGAGGGCGGTCACTGCGGCGTGCTGCCCGTCTGGTGCCCGTACGCGCAGCCGGGCCGGGGAGATTGGCAAGATCGTCGGGCGCAGAACCACTGCAACTGAGAGCAACCAACGGCGACAAGCGTCAGCAACTGCTGGGAGGTTCAGCCCTGCTCGCAGCGCCGATTGGGCCGACCGTCGTGGTCTCTCGCTACCGTGGGTGTAAGGGGTTCAAATCCGCCGGATCATCGGTAGCCCCGCTGTTCATGCAAGGCGATGAGCGCTGCTTCGACTCGTAAACCCACACCGGTCAGCACCAGCAAGCCGGCCAGTACGTATCCACCGGTTTGGGGGTTCTCCGGGCTGACCATGAATAGAGCGATCAGCAGGCCAACCCCGAGCGCGACATTGCCGCCGACCCGGATTGATCCGCTTCGGGTGCACCGGAGATGCATGTCGCTCACCATAGCGAGGTGGGCCGAACCCAAGGGTGTCCCGACATCGACATCTTGCGTCGTTCCTGCCGCCGTCACCGCCCCAAGATCATGCCGTTCCCAGGCCGTCCAGCAAGAGCCAGCACCGACCATCGTTGACCACCTATGCAGTTCGAGCAGCAGTTCAGACGCTGGGTCGTCCGATTTGATCGACTACGCCCCTAGCCTAGATCAATACCGCTGGAAGTGGCCTCGTCGGAAGACCGACAGACTAGAAACCTTCACGTTGTGCACTCACGTCCGTACCGTACGCACTCATGGCGTCGCGTGGAAGATCGAAGTTGTGGCAGTACTGGGGCTACGCGGTTCTGGCGCTGCTCTTTCTATCCCTGGGCAACAACGCGATCGGGCCGGGCATCGACGCCGTCCTCGTCGGTCTACTGCTCGTCTTCGTCCTCTTCCAAGCGCCGGTGTACTGCGGCGCAATCAACCGCAAGCGTGGTGGCGTGGTCGAGTTCTGTCGCAACAACTCGACGGGGCTGGTTCTGGGATGCCACCTCAGACAGCACAAGTGGCAGAAGTTCGGACGTGACTGGTGGTCTCTCGGCTGGCGGGAGAAGTCCAAGGGCATCTGGACTGGCGCGTCAGCGAAGCTCGCAACAGTCAGCGGCATCGTCGGCACGGTCACGGGGATCATCGGCGTCTTCAAGTAGCCCTGCGACCGGGCACGCCCGCCTCCCCTTGCGACAAGATCAACGGGCACAACTCCGGCACAACGGAGGGCGACAAGGGCTGTCAAACGTTGTCAGGTGCCGTGAACGGACGCCCTGCTCAGCAGCCCGATCTGTCCAGTCGCGGCGCATACTCGTGAGACCGGCCGGATTCAGGGTTCGAGTCCCTGGCGGCCCACTCAACAGCGCATCTGAACTGCGAGAACACCGGCCGAAGATCATCGGGCTAGCTCTCGCCCGCCTGCGCAACGGCGACACGTACACCGACTCGCGGCCGGCTTCGAGATCGGCGCCGCCACCGCCTGGCGCTACGTGCAGGAAGCCGTAGCCCTGCTCGCGATGGCCACGAACGACCTGGACACTGCCATGCAACGGATCCGCCGGTTGGCGTACGCGATCCTGGACGGCACCCTGATTCCGATCGACCGGGTCGATGGCCAGCGACCGTGCCACTCCGGGGAAACAAGCATCACGGCATAAACGTGCAGGTCAACGCCGATGCCGCTGGCCGGCTCGTCTGGGCTTCCCCGGCGCCGCCCGGTTCGGCGCATGACCTGACTACAGCCCACACCCACCGCATCATCGACGCGGTGACCAGTGCAGACGTGATGACCTCGCCGATAAGGGCTACCAAGGAGCCCGCGGCAGCGTGTACCCCGTTCAAGCGACGCTGCTTCCGGCCGAAGCTGTCACGCCAGCAGAAGGCCCTCAACCGCGGCCACGCGAAGATCCGCGCCCGCGGCGAACGAACGGGTCGACTCGGGGTTACGGGCCTTGATCGGGCGTTCAGCCTGGTGTTGTGCGGGCGACGCCGGCCGGTTGGCGGCAGGGGTGGTGGGCCGGCGGGTCTGGCATCTCGGATGCGGGCGAGCTCGGTCGGTATGAGCCGATTGGCAGGCCGCACAGCAGGAGAGCGTCTCGAATGAGTTGCAGCAGACCCTGGTCGAGACGGACGCCGATCCGGGGCCCGGCGAAGCGGTAGCGACCGGGCGTTGCTGGTCATCCAGACTAATCGCATCGACGAATCGAACTGGCAACCTGTGATCTGCATCACTAGGGGTTGCCACTGTCCATTCAGCACCGAAGGATGATCGTGTCCATCGATGCATTGGTAGATGGGCAGGACCAAACCAAAGCTCTACCAATTCGTACGGGGGAATCAAATGAAGAGGACTAGAGCAGTTCTGACTGTTGCCGGCTTGGTGGGTGCCTCGTCACTCGCGGTGGCCACCCCCGCGAGCGCCAGCTCCGGCTGCTACACGGGCCGCATTGCATCCATCGCTTACAACCTTCCTATCCGAACCGACTCAAGTGTCACCGCCCCGGTGTTGACTACCGCTCAGCCAGGAGATCAGTACAACTGCTCCGACGTTTGGCTCTCTGAGTGGTACACGGCATGCGGCGTGAACACCAACCGGTGGATGCAGATCGCCTTCCGGAGTGGCACCAGCGGTTGGACCTACGCCGTCTGCGTGAAGGACGTGTAGCCGACACATACGTTCTTGCCAGGGGCCGCCACCGTCTGGGGCGGCCCCTTATTATCGGCCCGCGTAAAGTGGCCTGCCGAGCAGTTTCTTCAGAGGATCTTAGTTTTATACCATATAGCGCGTGGCCGTCGTTACGATTCGGCTGACATCGAGTGGAAAGTGCGGTCGCGTAACTGCCGTCGGTGGTGACCGGTCGATCTACACCCGTTTTTGCAGATCAGTCGTTGACGCGTTCGAGCGGATACTCGCGGGGGGTACAGGCCGACGCGGGCGCGACCGGGGATATCGACTGGCTGGTGTCGGTGGAATCGACCATCGTGCGACCTCACCAGCAGGCCGCCGGCGCTAAAGGGACGCGAAGAATCGGATGAACCACAAGATCAGGCCCTCGGTTGAAGTCGAGGTGAACTGACCCCAAGGCTCACCTCGCCTGCGCCGACCCGGTCGGATCCTGGCGTTCGTGCTCTCCGGTAGCGACGTCAACGACTGCATCCGTTCCACCCGAATCATGGCTGCCATCCGCGTCCAAGGCCCAGGGCTTGGACGGCCTCGCGTGGGTCGGACCACATCGTCGCTGACAAGAGCTACAGCTCCAAGGCCATCCGAGTGGACCTACGCCGACGCGGCATCGGGCACACAACTCCGAACGCTCATTCGACAAGCAGCTCTACGAATGCCGCAACGTCGTCGAACGCTGCCTTCAACCGGCTCAAGCAGTGCCGCAGCGTCGCCACCCGCGACGACAAGGACCGCCACACGTCCTACCGGGCCACCGTCACCATCGCCGCATTACTCCAATGGTTGTGAACCTTCGACGACACGACCTGGTGGCCTTCGGATGGTCGATCCTGCGAGGTCCAGCTTCCACACCCTGCCCTGTCCGAGGAAGCAGTGTGGGCGCATCGGCCGGGCTCGTGCCGAGCCGTTCACGTCGGTAAGATCCGCCGGGTTGCTCGTCGAACCGGAGATCGGGGCGGTGCGAATGGCGGATCAAGAGCGTACGGATCATGCTGCGGTCGGCCGTTCCCTGGAGGCCGCCATGCGCCTGCTCGGCCAGGCGACCGGACCGGCCAGGTCGGCGGACCCCACCTCCCCGGTCGAGGAGACCCCGCTGCGCGGGCGTGGCACGGGCGGGGACGGCCTGGTCGAGGCGGTCGTCGGCGGTTACGGGCGGCTGGAGTTGCTGGAGATCAACCCGACCCTGCTGCGCTCCGGCACGACGGCCATCGCCCAGTACGTGGTCGAGGCCGTGACCGCCGCCCAGGACGACGAGCGGCGGCAGCGCCAGGAGGCGCTCGGCGGTGAGGTCGACCAGGCGGCGCTGCACCGGCAGCTCGAGGGGGTCGCCGAGCAGGCCTGGCGGGGGCTCGACGGGATGATCGGTGACCTGGACGCGATGGTCCGCCGACTCGACCGCGATCGGCGGTGACCGGTTGACCGGCGGGATCGAGGTCGACGTCGCCGCGCTGCGGTCGGCGGCCCGGACCATCCGGGGCGGCGGCGAGCGGCTCACCGGCGAGGTGCAGCGGCTCCAGGGCACGGTCAGCGGTTCGGGCAACCCGTGGGGTGGCGACGAGGCCGGGACGGTCTTCGGGATGGCCTACACCGAGGTGCTCCAGCACGCCCTCGACGTGTACGCCTCGACGGCCGACCAGCTGGTGGACGTGGCCGAGCGGCTCGACACGGTCGCCGCCGACCACGAGCGCACCGACATGGACAACGCCGCCCTCTTCAAAGGACTGGAGTTGCCCGGTGGGCCTGCAGTTACCACCTGAGCTGGCCGAGGCTCTCAACTGGGTGGGCTTCACCTGGCCCGAGGCCGACGAGGAACTGCTGGTCGAGGCGGCCCAGGCGTGGACGGCCTTCGCCGGGACGCTGCGCGCGGCGGGCGCCGAGGCGAACGCCGGCGCCGCGACGGTCGGCGCCGCCAACCGTGGCCGGGACGTCACCGCGTTCGACACCATGTGGCGGGGTGAGGAGGGTCCGACCCGGCGCGTCGAGGACGGTGCCGAGGCCGCCGAGCTGATCGCCGCCGCGCTGCTGGTGATGGCCGTGATCACGCTGACCCAGAAGATCCTCACGATCGTCCAGCTGATCATCGTGGTGGTTCAGGTCGCGATGGCCCTGGCGGCGGCCGCTCCCACGCTGGGCGGGTCGCTGGCGCAGATCCCGGTCACGATCGGCCTGGCCCGGGTCGCGATCCGCCGGATCATCAAGGAAGTCATCGACCGGGTGGTCAACGAGATCATTCCTCGGCTGCTCCGTCGCGCGAAGACGCTGCTCCGCCGGTTCACCCGCAAGCCGGGCCGTGGCCCGGGGCGGCCGCCCAAGGTGCCGGGGCCGCTGCGGGACATCCGCTACCAGGGCAAGCCGATGCTGGACAAGTACCGGTACGAGACCATGGGCGACCACCCGGGCAACCCGTTCCGGCCGAGCTCCGTACGCCGGCTCGACGAGGCGCAACTGGAGCAGCACCGGGTCTACGTCGACTCGGACGGCATCATGCGCAGTGCCCGGGACGGGCAGCCGTTCGACACCCGCAACGCCAGCACGCACTGGAGCCAGGACGGGGGCCGGGCGATCTTCGTGATGGACGAGCGCGGCAACATCTACGCGTCGACCTACCAGGAGGTCGGTAAGTTCCACCACTCCACGCTGGGTAACGGCAAGCCGGTCGCCGCGGCCGGTGAGATCGCGGTGGTCGACGGTAAGGTGCAGTACGTGACCTCGGCGAGCGGGCACTACCAGCCGACTCCGCAGCACATGCGACAGGTCACCGACGAACTGGGCCGCAACGGCGTCAACAACGTTCCGCTCTTCGGCTTCGACGGCCGTACCCGGCTGAACTGACTGTCGGAATCGGAAAGGGTGTCTGCGAGTGGCCAGTGACGACTGGAAGGGCATCGTCAACCAGATCCTGTACGGGTTGATGTTCACCCCCCAGCTGGATGACGACACCGCCGGCCAGATGGCCGCGGCGATGGTCGAGCGGCGCTACTTCGGTGCCGGCCCCGACGCGTACGCGGACGCGATCGTCCAGGCGCTGCGGTACGACGGCCCGCTCACCGACGAGATCGACACGCCGCACGGCGAGGCGGGGTTCCGTGACTTCCTCGGCCGGCTCGGCACCCGGCTGGAGGCGCTGCGGCCCTGGCCGCAGACACCGGCCTGACGTCCCCCGGCCCCGAGCCCGCCGTGTCCCGCGGTGGCGGAGCCGCGCCCGCCGGTCCGGGCCGGCCGTCTTCAAGCGATGAAGTGTCGGTCCCGTGTCGCAGGATCGGTTCGTGGAATCCCCGAAGGAACAGATGACCGCGTCCCTCGCGAATCAACAGATGGCCCGGCACGCCTTCCTGGAGGAGTTGTACGCGGACGGCTACTTCCCGGACCACGTCGTCGACAAGGGCCGGGCGATCCTGCTGCGGTTGTGTCAGCGCATCGAGACGGAGCGCCCGCAGGACCTGGCGGCCCTCTACGCGTTGACCGACGCGGCGACGGATGAGTTCAACCTGTTGGAGGCGGAGTTCGAGGCGGCCGGCAGCGGGATCGAGACGGTGGCGCGCGAAGCGATAGGCGAGGATTTCTGGGTCGTCGCGACGAGCTACGGGTTCGCGGACGCGGACACCGGACGGCTGATCGCCAATCGGAACTGGTGAGCGGATGGGCGGGCCCACTCGTACGCAACTCGCGCCTTCGAGGGTGGCCCCGCTCCTGGTCAGGTGGGGCCACCTAGCGGCAGAGCCCGCCGATCATCTCGTCGAAGTCGGGGAACTCCGCCCTCGCCGCCGCGATGACCTCCTCGGCGGAGGCGCGGCGGTTGGCCGCCCACCGCTGGGCGATCGCGGCGAGGCGAGCGTCCGCGCGGGGCTGATGCTCGTGGTCGGGGTACGCCGTTGCCTCCCAGGGGCCGAAGCCGTCGGCGAGCAGCCACAGGTAGGCAGACAGGTCCCGCGCCACGACGGACGTCTCGCCCTCCGAGCCGAGGAACACCACCGGCTGGCGTTCGATCGGCTCGCCGCCACGCACCAGCCAGAACGCGGCCAGGCCACCGGTGCCGTCCTGCCCGAACACCCGGAACTCGGATCCGTCCTGGGCCGCGTTCCCGGTCCAGGCCCGCCACCACTCGGCGGTCTCGCCGGGGTCCAGGAACCGGTCGTACGGCTCGAAGTCGACGCCGTCCCCGTCCCGGTAGTCGAAGCCGACCTCGTGAGCTTCCGTCAGCGCGACCGGCAGGGCGCGACCATCGTCTTCCACGGGCAGCACCCTAACGACGACGACCGACACACCGGCCCGGTGCCGCGCCACGTCGGGTCTAGGGTGTCGCCGTGGACGATCACGCAGTCGAGTCGTACGAGCACGGCGACCAGCACGAGGTGTTCCGGTCCCTGCCCTTTCCCTTCACCGATGATCGGTTCCCGGACCAGCTCGGTGCGGTCGTGCAACGCACCGTGCTGGAGGGCGTGGAACCGGCTCGGGAGGTCATCCACACGGACGACAACGCGTGGATCGTCGGCGACGGCGTGAACGATCCGAACGAGCCGGATGCCGTGGTCGTCACGTGCATCCAGCACGTCGCCGAGCGGGACCCGGCCGTGGCCGGGTTGGCCGGCCTTCCGCTCGGCCAGGTGGCCTATCGGGAGGACCTCGGCCAGCCGTGGTCGGTCGAGGCCCACTCGTGGCTGGCGGAGTGACGGGCAGACGGCCGCTCGCCGTCTGCCCGTCACCCACGATGGACGGTCGGGTCAGCTGATGGGCACGAGCTGGAACCGCTGGTTCGCCTGCCCGTTGCAGTCGTAGAGCTGGACCTGCTGCCCGTTTCCGGTGCCCCAGACGTCGAGGCAGCGGCCGGACTGGACGCCCGTGATGGTGCCGTTGGAGTTGACGTTCCACTGCTGGTTGGTCTGGCCGTTGCAGCTGTAGATCTGGACGGCCGCACCGTTGCCGGAGCCGGCGGCGTCCAGGCAGCGGCTGCCGCCGTAGATCGTCAGTTGCCGGCTGGCGGTGTAGGTCCACTGCTGGTTGGTCTGGCCGTGGCAGTCGTAGAGCTGCACGCGGGTGCCGTTGGTCTGCGACGCGTTGGGCACGTCGACGCACCGGCCGGACTGGTTGCCGACGATCCGGTTGGCGCCGTTGGTCGGCGGCGGCGTGGTCGGCGTGGTGGTCGGGGTCGGCGTCGGCGTCGCGGTGCCGGTCGGCGCCGGGCCGGCGGCGTTGAGGGCGTTGAGGACCGAGGTGTACGCGGCCTTCTTGTTGCCCCCGCCGTCGAACAGCAACGGGTTCTCGCCCGAGCGCCAGGAGTCGCTGTCGCGCACGCCCCACACCGTGATGCCGATGCAGCGCGGCACGTTCAGGCACGCCTGGGTCAACCCGGCGTACTGGGACGTGGAGGCGTTGGTGACGTCCACCTCGGTCAACGCCACGTCCACACCGAGCGCGGCGAAGCTCGACAGCGTGGTCTGGAAGTTGCCCGGCAGGGAACTACCGCCGGTGAAGTGGGTCTGCAACCCCACACAGTCGATCGGCACACCACGGGACTTGAAGTCCTGGACCATCCGGTAGACACCCTGCGTCTTGCCGTACGACCAGTTCTCGATGTTGTAGTCGTTGTAACACAGCTTCACCGACGGATCCGCCGCCCGCGCCGTGCGGAACGCCACCTCGATCCAGTCGTTGCCCGTGCCCTGCAGATTCGACTGCCGGCGACTGCCGTCCTCGTTGAACGCCTCGTTGACCACGTCCCACGCGGCCAACTTGCCCCGGTAGTGACCCATCACCCCGTTGATGTGGTCGATCATCGCCTGACGCAGGTTGCCGCCGCTCAGACTCTGCATCCACCCCGGCTGCTGCGCATGCCACGCCAGCGTGTGACCCCGCACCTTCAGACCACGCTGCGTCGCCCAGTTGTAGATCTGATCCCCGGAGCTGAAATTGAACTGACCCCGCTGCGGCTGCGTCGCATCCGGCTTCATCTCGTTCTCAGCCGTGATCATGTTGAACTCACGACCCGCGATCGTGCTGTACGTCGAATCGTTCAACCGGTTCGCCGCGATCGCCGTGCCGAAGTAGCGACCCGACTGCGCCGCCGCCGCACCCAGCGTGCTCGCGGCCTGGGCCGGACCCGGCACGATCAGCGCCGCGCCGGCCAGGGCCAGCGCGCCGGCGGCGGCGGCGGCCGCAGCCAGACGGTAACGGCCGTGCTTCACTAGACGTTTCATGACACTCCTGTGCATATCGGGGGATGTGCAAGGTCGTGAGGAAACGCGGGCCCGCGTACCTGCCGTGCGGGAGCCGGTGCCGCGAGGATTCTCGGGGCCCCGGCTCCGAAACTTTTCGGAAACGTACCGGTAACTTGCCCAGCAAGATACTCGCGGCTCCGTGATCGGTCAACGTCGATGGCCACGCGGATTCCCGCGAAAAGGGCCCCGGGCAGCACCGGCACCCGGATCGAGAAGTGCCACCGAAACTTTCGGAGATCGGCCCCCCCGAGCGCCACGCGTCAGGACGGGCCGGGCCGTCCGCGTGCCCCCGGCCCGGTCGGTCAGGTGACGTCCCGGCGCATCGGGACGATCACCGCCACCGCCGCGGCAACCAGCGCGTACGCGGTCAGCAGCAGCGCTCCTCCGAGCGGCGGCAGGAGGTGGACGGCGTCGCCGCCGGTCTGGTCGGACATGGCGTCGGCGAGGTAGGTGAAGTCGGTCAGCGCGGCGGTCGCCCCACCGGGCAGGACCGGATAGAGCGCGCTGACCCCGGGGATCATCATGAGCACCGGCTCGCCGAGGTAGAGGTAGCCGACCACGGCGGCGAGGGCGGCGACCTGGTTGCGCAGGAGCGCGCCCACGCCGACGCCGATGAGCAGGTAGACCGTCATCGCGATCCCGATCCGGGCGAGCAGCGCCAGCACGGTCGGCGCGGGCAGCCCGAGCGGTACGCCCCGGGCGGCCGTGACGGCGAACAGCGCCACCGCGGCGGAGCCGGCGAGAACGATCCCGTAGGCGAGGCCGACGACCGCGTGGGTGGCGAGTTTGGCGGCGAGCACGCGCCCGCGGCGCGGCGCGAACAGGAACGTGACGGCGGCGGTGCCGTGCCGGTACTCGGACGTGACCGCGAGCGTGCCGGCGGCGGCCGGCACGAACGCGGTGTAGCCGAGGATGCCGAGGACCGAGCGGAGGCCGACCTCGGTGTCCAGCCCGGGCAGGGGCGGGTCGAAGTTCTCCGGACCCACCAGCGCCATGAGGCCGACCAGTCCACCGCCGAGCAGTACGGCGGCGAGCAGCAGCCCGCGCCACATCCGGGTCGCCAGCAACCGGCGCGACTCCGCTCTGATCAGGGGCCTCATCGGGCGGCCACCGGGTCGCTGGTCAGGTCCAGGAAGAGGCGTTCGAGGTCGGCGGGCGCGGCGACCAGCTCGTGGACGCGGAGACGGTGGGCGGCCGCGAGGTCGGCGACGGCCGGCGCGTCCAGTCCGCGTACCCGGAGCTGTCCGGGCCCGGCGGGTTCGACGGCGCCGGCGGGCAGGGCGGCGGCGAGCGCATCGGCGTCGGGCGAGGTGACCAGCACGGTCGGCGGGCCGGCGAGCCGGGACAGCGGGCCGGCGGCGACGAGTTCACCCCGCCGGATCACCACCAGGTCGTCGACGAGCTGCTGGACCTCGCTGAGCACGTGGCTGGAGATCAGGACGGTGCGCCCCTCGTCGGCGAGTCGGCGCAGCAGGTCGCGCAGCCACGACATGCCCGCCGGATCCAGCCCGTTGCCCGGTTCGTCGAGCAGCAGGACCCGGGGGTCGCCGAGCAGCGCGGTGGCGAGGTTGAGCCGCTGCCGCATGCCGGTGGAGAACCCACGGGTACGGCGGTCGGCGGCCCCGGTGAGGCCGAGCAGGTCCAGCAGCTCGGTGACCCGACCGTCCGGGCAGCCGCTCATCGCGGCGTAGACCCGCAGGTGGTCGCGGGCGGTGTGGCCGGGATGGAAGGCGTTGGCGTCGAACATCGCGCCGACGGTGCGCGCCGGCTCGGCCAGTCGCGCGTACGGCAGCCCGCCGATCGTGGCGGTGCCGCTGGTGGGCGACACCAGCCCGGTCATCATCCGCATGGTGGTGGTCTTGCCGGCGCCGTTCGGACCGAGGAATCCGGTCACCACGCCGGGTGCCACGGTGAACGTCAGGTCCCGCACGACGGTCGCGTCGCCGTAACGCTTCGTCAGGCGCGACACCTCGATCGCCAGCCGTTCGCCGGTCACGGTCGCGCCGCCGTCCCGCGCGCGATCGCGGCGGCGAGCGCCGGTGCGTCCGGAGTGGAGAGCACGACCTCGTCGAACTCGCCGCCGGCCGCCGCGCGGTCGAGCACGAGGTGCAACCCGGGTTCGCCGCGGCGGGCCGCCACGAGCTGCCGGGGACCGCCGAACAGGCCCCAGACACCGATCTTGGCGAGGCCGGACACCACGAAGCCGCGCCGGGCGCCGCGGGCCAGCCGGACCGGCTCACCCACCGGGGCGGCGTGCCGGACCGCGCCGACGGGCAGCACGAACCGCTCCCGCCCGGTCCAGACGCGCTCCCATCCGGTGAACCGGACGTCGATCACCTCGCCGGTGAGCATGACGGTGGCCATCAGCTGTCCCCCTTCGTCGGGTCGGAGTCGTTCGCCGACTCCGGTGCGTCTTCGGTGCCGGTCGGCGGCAGGTCGGCGGGCATGAGGACGGTCGCCAGCAGGCGCGGTTTCCGCCCGTCGCCGGGCCGGTTGCCGAGCAGCGGGCCGACCAGCGCGTTGAACCCGGCCGCGAACTCACCCAGCTCGGCGTCGGTCAGGTGGAGCACGATCTGCTGGTAGCCGGCGCCGTCCGCGGCGAGGTCCACCCGATCCCGGGCCAGGTAGCGGGAGAACTCCGAGAGCAGGCTCGACACGAACGCGGTGAAGTAGCGCTCGTGGTCCTCGGGCGTGGCGGCGGCCAGGGCGTCGGCGTCGAGCGTGGCGCCGTGCGCGGGCAGCGCGTAGACCCGTTCGACGGCCCCGCGCACCCTGCGCCCCTCGACCACGTCGAGCAGCCCGGCCTTCACCAGCGTCGCCAGGTGCCGGTAGAGGGTGGCCTGCGGCACGTCCGGCAGCAGCTCGACCAGGTCGTGCGTGGTCAGCCGGGTGCCGGCGACCGCCCGCAGGATCCGGATCCGCACCGGATGCAGGGCCAGTTCGGCCCACCGCTCCCTCGACATCGCCATGACCGAACGTTATCACTTTTGATAGTGATAACGGTAGGGATCAGGCCGAGTGGTGGCGCAGCACCCGGGTGAGCAGCCGGGACAACTGCGCGCGCTCCTCCGGCGAGAGCGGCGCGAGCAGTTCGTCCTGCACCACCGCGAGCCGCGTCTCCAACCGCCGCAGCTGCCGCCGCCCGGCCGGGGTGATGGTGACGACGTTGCGGCGCCGGTCGGCCGGGTCCGGCTCGCGGGTCACGTAGTCGCGGTCGGCGAGTTCGTTGAGCGCCGCGACCACGTCGCTGACGTGGATGCCGCTGCGGCGGCCGAGCGCCGCCTGACTGGCCGCCCCGAACTCGTCCAGTGTGGCGAGCAGGCGGAAGTGGTAACCGCGGGCGTCCACCGCGGCGAGCCCGTCGCTCACCATCCGTCCGGCGCGGACGGCGGTCTGGCTGATCAGCCAACTCGGCAGGCCGGCCAGTCGGGCCGGTACGACGTCCTGATCCGGAGTGTCCATGTGAGCAGCCTAACCAGAAACGTTGGTGCAACCAACGAAGCGAACCCATACTGTTGGTCGCACCAACGTTAGGACGACCAACGAAGGGCAGATCATGATCAAGCCGTTCCGAGTCGACATCCCCCAGCGCGACCTCGACGACCTCGCCGACCGCCTGGCCCGGACCCGCTGGCCCGACGAACTGCCGGACGCCGGCGCCGACTACGGCATCCCGCTGGCCCGGGTACGCGAGCTGGCCGAGCACTGGCGCACCGGGTACGACTGGCGTGCGCACGAGGCCGAACTGAACCGGTACCCGCAGTTCACCACCGAGATCGACGGGCAGAACGTGCACTTCCTGCACGTCCGCTCCGCCGACCCGGACGCGCTGCCGCTGATCCTCACCCACGGCTGGCCCGGCTCGGTGGTGGAGTTCCTCGACGTGATCGGGCCGCTGTCCCGGCAGTTCCACGTGGTCGTCCCGTCGATCCCGGGCTTCGGCTTCTCCGGCCCCACCCGGGAACGCGGCTGGGACGTCACCCGCGTCGCCCGCGCCTGGGCCGAGCTGATGCGCCGGCTCGGCTACCGGCGGTACGGCGCCCAGGGCGGCGACTGGGGCTCGGTGATCTCCACCCGCCTGGGCGGGATCGCCCCGGACAACGTCGTCGGCGTGCACCTCACCTACCTGCCCACACCCCCACCGCCGGGCTGGACGGGCGAGGGCGACCTGTCCGAACAGGACCGGGGCCGGCTGGCGCGGATCCGGCACCTCGTGACGCACCGGCACCCGCACCAGATCCTCTACGCCAGCCGCCCGCAGACCGTGTCGTACGCGCTGAACGACTCACCCGCCGGCCAACTCGCCTGGATCGCCGAGAAGTTCACCGAGTGGGCCGACCCACGTTCCACCATCAGCGCGGACCGCATCCTCACCGACGTGTCGCTCTACTGGCTCACCGGCACCGCGGCGTCGTCGGCCCGACTGGTCCGGGAGAGCGCGCTCGGCGGACCGCCCGCGCCCTGCCCGCCGCCGGTGGGCGTCGCCGTCCTCCCGCACGACATCACCCGGTCCGTCCGCCCGCTCGCCGAACTGACGTACCAGATCCGGCACTGGAGCGAGTTCGACCGGGGAGGCCACTTCGCCGCCCTGGAGGTGCCGGACCTGTTCGTCGCGGACGTCCGCGCCTTCTTCGACGACCTGCGGTGAGCGCGGCAGGCCGGCCCGGGACCTCCCGAGCCGGCCGATCCCGTCGCTCAGGCCAGTGCGGCGGCGAACATCCCCGCCTCGTACGCCCCGCCGCGCTGGTGCACGATCACCGCGAACCGGTTCGCCGCGTTGATCAGGCCGACCAGGCAGACCAACGCCGCGACCTGGTCGTCGTCGTAGTGCTCGCGCACCCGGGCCCAGGTCTCGTCGGACACCCCCTGGTGGGCGTCGGCGAGCCGGGTGCCCTCCTCGGCGAACGCCAGCGCCGCGCGCTCCGCCTCGGTGAAGACGGTCGACTCGCGCCAGGCGGCGACCAGGTGCAGCCGGACCGCGCTCTCCCCGGCGGCCGCCGCCTCCTTGACGTGCATGTCGATGCACCAGCCACAGCCGTTGATCTGGCTGGCCCGCAGCGACACCAACTCCTGGACGGCGTGCGGCAGCGGCGACTGCTGGAGCACCAGGCCCGCGTTGGCGAACCGCTTCATGAACTTCACCGCGACCGCGTTCTCGAACAGGTTGATTCGGGTCTCCATCGTTCCGACCTCTCTGCTGGGGTGGTGTCGGACGACCACGAGATGCCGGCCGCCGCGCCGGCGTGACAGCGTGGCCCGGTGACCACCGACACAGCGACGGGACGTCACACCGCGCCTTCGGTCGGCGTCTGGTGGGGAACGCAGCCGAGCAGCGAAGGAGCCAGCCATGGCGGACCCGGCCACCGAGGACTTCCGCGCCCACCGGAACCTGCTCTTCACCGTCGCGTACGAGATGCTCGGCTCGGCCGCCGACGCCGAGGACGTGGTGCAGGAGACCTGGCTGCGGTGGGCCGGCGTCGACCTCGACGAGATACGGGACCGGCGCGCCTACCTGGTGCGGATCACCACCCGCCAGGCGCTGTCCCGGCTGCGCGCGCTGGGCCGCCGCAAGGAGTCGTACGTCGGGTCCTGGCTGCCCGAGCCGCTGCTCACCACGCCCGACGTGGCCGACGACGTGGCCCTGGCCGACAGCGTGTCGATGGCGATGCTGCTCGTGCTGGAGACGCTCACCCCGACCGAACGGGCCGTGTTCGTGCTGCGGGAGGTCTTCGACGTCGGGTACGACGAGATCGCCGCGACGGTCGATCGGAACCCGACCACGGTCCGGCAGATCGCCCACCGGGCCCGGGCCCACGTCGCGGCGCGCCGGCCCCGCCAGGCCGTGTCCGCGGCCGAGACCCGCGACGCGCTGGAGGCGTTCCGGCGGGCGGTCGAGACGGGTGACCTCCGGTCGCTGCTCGCCGTGCTCGCCGAGGACGTGGTGCTGGTCGGCGACGGCGGCGGGATCAAGCAGGCCGTCCCGCGCCCGGTCACCGGCGTGGACAAGGTGGCCCGGCTGCTGGCCGGCGGCTGGGGCCGGGTCGCACCCGTGGCCTCGATGGAACCGGCACAGGTCAACGGCTATCCGGCGCTCGTCGTCCGGCTCCACGGCGAGCTGGACACGGTCGTGGCGGTCCGCCTCGACGACGGCCGGATCAGCGGGCTCTACGCGGTGCGCAACCCGGAGAAGCTGTCGCACATGAACCGGGAGAACACGCTGCGCCGGTGAGCGGCGGGCCGTGCGACGATGCCCGGATGAGCAGCGACGTCCCGCCCGACGTGAGCGCCCTGGCCATCAACGTGACCGTCCCGGAGGCGTTGCGCTGGACCGACACCCGGCGCGGCGAGGAGTTCACGCTGACCACGCTCAACGTCCGGCTGCTGCCGGACGGGAGCCTCGCGGCGAAGGCGTACGGCCGGCCCACGGCGGGCGGGCGCGGCGCGTACGTGTCGTTCCGGGTGCCCGACCGGCCGGAGTTGGCCGCGCTGGTCGCGGCGGCGGCCGACCGGGCCGCCGCGCTCTGGGCCGCACACCGCGGTCTCGGCTGACCGGGACACCGCAGGGGAGTAAACCCTCCCCGCTTCGTCACCTGTCGGCCGCACGCCCACCCTGGTTGTCTCGGTCGAGGAACTGACCTCGACCAGAAAGCAGGGTGTCATGTCGATGCTCCGCCGTACCCTCGCCACCGCCTCCGTGGCCCTCGCCGCCGGCGCCGTCGCCCTGGTCGACGCGTCACCGGCGCTGGCCAGTACGCCGTCGAGCTGCTCCAGCGTCCGCCAGATCGGCACCACCCGGGTGCTCACCGTCGGCGGCATGCAGGCGGCGTCGGTGAAGCAGTACTACGGCTGCGGCTACAACTACGCCTACATCTACGTCTGGGAGCAGTACCGGGCCAGCCACTCGAACTGGGACCTGTACGTGCACGTCGTCGACGAGTCGGACAGTGGCACCGACTACGGCGTGGGCGAGCTGAACAACACCACCCGGGCAGAGCTGTGGGGCCGGGCGGCGAACACCGCCGCGCACTGCACCCACGTCACCGGCTACCTGAACTCGACCGGCGGGTCCACCAGCACCGTCTGCTGAAGGGGAACCACATGCGAATCAAGCGCACCGCGCTGACCATCGGCGCGGCGGCGGCCGCGCTGGTCGTCGGCCTGCAGAGCCCGGCCATGGCGTCGGACTCGTACCACGTGATGAACACCGGCGACGCGTTCGGCGGCGGCATCTTCGACTACAGCGGCGAGGCGTACTTCACCGAGCACGGCGACATCCTGAAGATCTGCGACACGGACGCCGACGGCTACGCGGTGAAGATGTACGTCAGCCTGGACGACGCGTACGGGGCGACCCGGTACAGCTTCACCCGGGGCGGCGAGGGCAACTGCGCCACCCACCGGGCCAGCGAGGGCGGCGCGTACAACCTGCCGGAGAACCGCTACATCGGCTTCCTCTTCTGCCGCTACAAGGACGGCCACGAGAGCGAGTGCCGCGCCTACCGGTTCTACAACGACTACTGATCCGCCGAAGGGGGGCGGGGCCGGCCGGCGTGACCGGCCGGCCCCGGGGCACCTCCCGACGTCGCACGCCGAGCGCCGCGGGCCGCGTCCGGGCCCATCGGTAGCATTCGACGGCGATGGTCCACAGCGAGCAGCCGGTGACGCCCGGCCCGGACGTCGATCTGGGGATCGCCGGCTGCGCCGACGCGATCGAGGTCGGCCGGGGCGGCTTCGGTGTGGTCTACCGGGCCTGGCAGGCCGACTACTCCCGCTGGGTCGCGGTGAAGGTGCTCGCCGCCGACTGGGCCGGACCGTCCCGCGCCCGCTTCGAACGGGAGCTGCGCACCCTCGGCCGGCTCTCCGGCCACCCGCACATCGTCACCCTGCACCAGGCCGGCCGCACCGCCGCCGGGAACCCGTACCTGCTGATGGCGTACGAGGAGGGCGGCTCGCTCGGCGACCGGTTGCGCGCCGGGACGGCCGGTGACTGGCGGACGGCCGTGGCCGGCGGGATCGCGGTGGCCGGCGCGCTGGAGACCGCGCACCGGGCCGGCGTGCTGCACCGCGACGTGAAACCGGAGAACATCCTGGTCTCCGGCTACGGCGAGCCGAAGCTCGCCGACTTCGGCCAGGCCCGCCCGGACGCCGAGCGCGCCGGCTCCCGCGCCACGGTCACCGCCAGCGTGCTGCACACGGCCCCGGAGGTGCTGCGCGGCGAGCCGGCTTCGGTCGCCTCCGACGTCTACGCGCTGGCCTCGACCGTGCTGCACTGGATCCGCGGCGCGCCGCCGTTCGCCCCGGCCGACGGCGAGCCCACCCCGTCCCTGCTGCGCCGGATCACCGTCGACCCGCCCCCGGACACGCGCCCGCTCGGCGTACCCGACGAGGTGTGCGCGGCGCTGGACCGCGCGCTGGCCAAGAAGCCCGCGCGGCGACCGGGGTCGGTGGCGGAGTTCGCCGCCGACCTGCGTGCGGCGCAGGCGGCGGCCGGCCTGCCGGTGACCCCGTTCGTCCTGGGTGACGTGTCCGCCGACCCGGCGCCGCCGCCGGCCGCGCCGGCCGACCGGCCCCGGTCGCTGTCGGCCCGCCGCCGCGCGGCCCTCGCGCTCTCCGCCACCGTGACCAGTGCCACCGGGGTACGCGGGCGCGTGCTGCGCCGGTCGGCCGGGCTGGCGGTCGCGGTGGCGGCCGTGCTGGCCACCGGGTACGCGCAGGCGCCGCCGACGCCCGCGCCGGTGGCCCTGCCGGACCGGCTGGCGCTCGGAGAGCTGACCATGCACGCGCAGTCCGACGAGCGGATGGTGCAGGTCCGCAACCGCAGCGACCACCCGGTGACGCTCGGCCCGGTGGCGGTGACCGGCCCGTCCCGGGACGCGCTGCGGATCACCTCGGACGGGTGCGGGACGAGTCGACTCGCCCCCGGCGAGGGGTGTGCGGTCGGGCTGGTCGCGGTGCCCCGGGAGGCGGGGCCGCTGCGGGCGGTGCTGGAGGTGACCGTGGCCGACCGACGGTTCGGCACCCCCGTCTCCGGCACGGCCGCGCCGCGCCGGGCTGTCCAGGACGACGCCCCGCCGGGCCGCTGCTACGCCGACGCCCACCAGGTCGGCGCGTCGGCCTACGGCTACGCCGGGGGCCTGCGGGCCATCTCGGTGAAGCAGTACTGGTCGCCGAGCTGCCGGACCGCGATGGCGTACGTGTGGGTGTGGAAGCAGTACCGGGACAACATCTCCACCGGCGGCGGCACCTGGACCGTGGACGTGGCGGTGCGCGGGGACGGCCCGGACACCCGGCAGCGCGCCGCCGGGCAGGCGTACGAGCTGTGGACGGAGCCGTCGCCGTCGACCGGGCGCTGCGTCACCGCCACTGCCACCGTGACGGTGACCCGCTCCGGCGAGGCGACGTCGGCTGCCACCGCGCCGTGGTGCGACCGATGACCGGCGGCTGGTTCGAGGTGCACGGGACCGGTCCGGTCCGGCTGGTCCCGCTCAGCCCGGACGCGCTGACCATCGGTCGCGCGCCGGACAACGAGCTGCCCATCGACGACCGCCAGGTGTCCCGGCTGCACGCGCTGGTCGAGCGTTTCCCCTCCGGTTGGATCATCCGCGACCTGGGCAGCACCAACGGCACCACGGTCAACGGCGCCCCGCTGCGCGACGCGCGCACCCTGCACGACGGGGACCGGGTGGGGATCGGGCCGGCGCGGCTGGTGTTCCGCGCGCCGGCGAAGCACGGCACGAACACGCTCGCGGTCGAGCCACCGCCCGCGCCACCGCCCCTGACCCGCCGGGAGCGGGAGCTGCTCGACGTGCTCTGCCGCCCGTATTCGGACGGTGGCCTGGCGTTCCCCGAGCCGCCGTCGGTGCGGGTGCTGGCCGGCGCGCTGGGCGTGAGCGAGAGCGCGGTCAAGAAGCACCTGACTCGCCTCTATGACAAGTTCGACCTGGTCAGCAACGACGACCGGCGGCGGGCCCGGCTGGCCGCGGAGGCGGTGCGCCGGGGCGCGACCGGTTGACCGGTCTGCTCGGCGGCCGGGTGCGCCGGGCCGGCGGGCGGCCGGGTGTCGTGCGGCTCTCCAGCGCGTCCGGCCGGACGGCTCAGCGGCGGACGCCGACGCCGCCGTAGCCGTGCGACACGGCGGCCCGGGGCTCGCCGTCCGGCCGCCAGTCGGCCAACCGGACCAGGCCGGGCTCGACCACGTCGTAGCCGTCGAGGAAGCGGGCCACCTCGGCGTGGGTGCGGGGCACCAGCGGCGCGCTGCTGCGCCGGTAGACCGCCGTGCCGGCCTGGGCGGGCAGCGGCGGCGCGCCGTCCAGGGTCAGGTGGGAGACCGCGAGCATGCTGCCCGGGGCGGTGGCGTCCCGCAGTCGCGCCACGGCCGCCCACGGGTCGTCCGCGTCCGGCACGAAGTGCAGCACCGCCACCAGCAGCAGCGCCACCGGCTCGGTCAGGTCGACGGTGGCGCGCAGCAGCGGGTCGGCCAGCATCTCGTCCGGCCGCCGCAGGTCGCCCCGCAGCACCACGGTGCGGCCGTCGGTGGGCAGCAGCCGCCGGGCGTACGCCACGGCGACCTCGTCGTGGTCGACGTAGACCACCCGGGCGTCGGGGGCGACCGCCCGGACCACCTCGTGCACGTTGCCCTGGGTGGGCAGGCCGGCCCCGACGTCGAGGAACTGGCGTATCCCCTGCTCGGCCGCCCAGCGCACGGCCCGGCGCAGGAACGCGCGGTTGGTCTGGGCCGCCACGCCGGTGTCCGGGAAGATCTTCAGGATCTCCTCGGCGGCGGCCCGGTCGGCGGCGAAGTTGTGGCAGCCACCCAGGTAGTAGTCGTACATCCGGGCGACGTTGGGTCGCGTCTCGGCCTCCGTCACGCCCTGATGTCTAGCACTCTGGGCGACACACCGCTGACCCGACGTGTCCGTGATCCGCTTGCCCACGCGGTTGACCTGGTACGACGGTGGGACCAGCCGATTCGAGGAGGTACCGATGACCGGTGGACGGAAGACCGTGGAGGTCGACCCGGTGGTGTTCCGCGCCGTCTACGACTCGCCCGCCTCGCTGCCGGGGCGGCACCGGTGGACCACGCCGGATGCGGACGTGCGGCGACTGGAGAAGCTGCTGAACATCCCGGCGCGCAGCGTCGGCGCGCCGCTGTGGGTCAGCGGCGACGAGCCGGACTGCCCGAAGTGCGGGCGGCGGGTGACCTGGTACGACATCGTCTCCTCGGCGCTGCACGAGGTGCACGACCGGGCGATGATCGCCCGGGTGGTGCTCGGCGAGCGGAAGTACGTCAACACCGAGGTGCCGGAGGCGATCCCCGGTGTCCACTGTGCCGACTGCCGCACCCCGATCACCGGCCTGCGCAGCTTCAAGTGCCACAACTGGGCGTACGCGTTCGAGGCGCTGGAGGAGATCGTCGAGCGGATGTCCGGCGTGCCCGCTCAGTCGCCGCCCGCCGCCTCCTGAGCGCGCCGGGCGGGGCGACGGCCGGGCGGGGAGGACGGCTCGGGGCCGGGGTCCGGCACCGGCGGCATCGGGCGGGTGACCGACGCGCCGCCGGTGACGCGCAGCCGCTCGCCGTGGTGCCACAACTCGACCGCGTCGCCCGGGCCGGGGTCGGGCAGCGCGTACCCGGCCGTGTCCGGGGTGAGCGTGACCCGCAGCCGGTGCCCGTGCCAGCGCAGGTGGAACACCAGCCGGGTGATCCGGCGGGGCAGCCGCGGGTCGAAGGAGAGCACGCCCCGGTCGTCGCGCAGCCCGCCGAAGCCCTGCGCCACCACCAGCCACGCCCCGGCCAGGGACGCCAGGTGCAGCCCGTCGGCGGTCTTGTCGCCCAGGTCGGCCAGGTCCTGGAACGCCGTCTCGGCGAGCAGGTCGTACGCCAGGTCGAGGTGGCCGACCTCGGCGGCGAGGATCGCCTGCGCGGACGCGGACAGCGACGAGTCGCGGACCGTGCGGGCCTCGTAGTAGGCCAGGTTGCGGGCCTTCTCCTCGGCGGTGAAGTCGCCGGGGCAGCGCAGCATGGCCAGGACCAGGTCGGCCTGCTTGACCACCTGCCTGCGGTACAGCTCCAGGTAGGGGAAGTGCAGCAGCAGCGGGTAGTCGTCCTCGCCGGTGCCGGCGAAGTCCCACTCCGGCTGCTCGGTGAAGCCGGCCGACTGCTGGTGCACGCCGCGCTTGCCGTCGTACGGGACGTGGACCGCGTCGGCGGCGGCCCGCCAGCCGGCCACCTCGGCGGGGTCGACGCCGAGCCGGTCGGCCACCTCCGGGCACCGCTGGACGGCGTCGGCGGCGCCGCGCAGGTTCCGCCGGGCCATCAGGTTGGTGAAGATGTTGTCGTCGACCAGGGCCGAGTACTCGTCCGGGCCGGTGACGCCGGTCAGGTGGAAGGCGCCGGCGTCGTCCCAGTGGCCGTAGCCGTGCCACAGCCGGGCGGTCTCGACGAGCACCTCGGCGCCGCACTCGGCGAGGAACGCGGTGTCCCCGGTGGCCGCGACGTAGCGCAGCACCGCGTCCGCGACGTCCGCGTTGACGTGCAGGCCGGCGCTGCCGGCCGGCCAGTAGCCGGAGCACTCCCGGCCGCCGAGCGTCCGCCACGGGAAGGTCGCCCCGGTCAGCCGCAACTCGGCCGCGCGCTGCCGGGCCTCGGGCAGGTGGGCGTGCCGCCACCGCAGCGCCGAGCGGGTCAGCTCGGGCGCCAGGTATGTCAGCACCGGCAGCACGTACCCCTCGGTGTCCCAGAGCACGTGCCCGTCGTAGCCGTTGCCGGTCAGGCCCTTCGCCGGGATGGTGCGGTCGCCGTCGGCGCGGCCGGACTGGATCAGGTGGAACACCCCGAAGCGCACCGCCTGCTCCAGTTCCGGGTCACCGGACAGCTCGACGTCGGCGGTGGCCCAGGCCGCGTCGAGGGCGGCCCGTTGCGCGTCGAGCAGGGCGTCGAACCCGTCGGCCCGGGCCGCGTCCGCCTCCGCGACGACCAGGTCGGCCAGCTCGTCGGCCGGGGTGCCGTCCACGTCCGCGCACTCGTACGCGGCGAACTTGGTGACCCGGATCCGCTCACCCGGGCGCAGCGGACCGGTGAGCGCCAGCCGGAACCGGTCACCGGTCAGCTCGGCGTCGGTGGCCGTGTCGTCGGGGGCCGCGACCCGGTGCGCGACCGCCACCGCGACCCGCTGGCCGCTGTGTTCGGTCCGGTGCACCAGCACGCCGTCGGTGCCGTCGTGCCGGCCGGGCTCGGCGGTGAGCGGGTCGTGGATCACCGAGGCCGCCCGGGGGTCGTCGGCGCGTTCCGGCACCCGCTCGTTGGCGAGCAGGTCGGAGCAGATCCGCACCGGGACCGGGCCGTCCAGCGGCTCGACCGTCCAGTCGACGGCGGCGACCGGCCGGCGGGGCAGCGAGACCAGCCGGGTGCTGACGACCCGGACGCCCCGCCCGCCCGGTGAGATCCACTCGGTCTCCCGGCGCACCACCCCGGCCCGCAGGTCCAGCTCCCGGTGGTGCCGCCGGATCGTGCCGGTGCGCAGGTCCAGCGGCTCCCCGTCGACCCAGAGCCGGACCAGCGCGGCGTTGGGGGCGCTGATCACGGTGTCGCTGCGTTCGGGGAAGGCGTACCCGCCCTCGGGGTAGCTCAGCTCGTGCCGCTCGTGGAACCCGTTGAGATAGCTGCCGGGCATGCCGTACGGCTGGCCCTCGTCGAGCGTGCCGCGCCAGCCCACCCAGCCGTTGGCCAGCGCGAACACCGACTCGGTCTCGCCGAGCCGGTCCAGGTCCGCGCTGGTGCGCCGGATGCGCCATCCGTCGTGCGACACGTGCCCTCCCGGGTTCGGTGCGTGGACCGCCACCGAACCAGACCCGGCTGGGAGGTGGCTGGGATCCCGCTACCCGCGGCGGGCCGCGCGGCCACCCGGGGGTGGCCGAGCACACGGCTCAGGTGGCCAGCACCAGCGTGACCGCGCTGGCCAGGACGAGGAACGGCCCGAACGGCAGGTGGGCCGACCAGCGGACCCGGCGGAGGACGAGCAGCACCACCCCGGCCACGCCGGAGAGGGTCACCGCGAGGACCAGGCCGGCCACCAGCACCGGCCAGCCGTACCAGCCGAGCAGCGCGCCGGCGCCCAGCGCCAGCTTGGCGTCGCCGAGGCCGAAGCCGCGCCGACCGAGCAGCAGGGTGGTCGCCGCGAAGCCGGCGCCGAGGGCCAGCCCGGCCGCGGTGGCCCGCAGCCACGGCGTCGGACCGGGCCCGGCCAGCGCGGCCACCCCGAGAAGCACCCAGGTGCCGGCCGCGGCGGGCCAGGTCAGGCGGTTGGGCAGGCGGTGGGCGGCGGCGTCCACGAGCGCCATGGGCACCGCCCAGCCGAGCCACCAGGCCAGCGCCAGGCGGGTCGCGGGCGGCCCGCCGGCCAGGACCAGCGCGGTCACGGCGGCCAGCAGCGCCACCTCCACCAGCGCGGGTGGCGCGCCGACCCGTGCCCGGCATCCCGGGCAGCGGGCGGTGGGGCCGAGCGCCGGCAGCGGTCGGTCCAGGTTGATCGGGGTGCCGCAGGTGTCGCAGGCCGCGCGGTCGGGGGCGTCCGGCGGTACGGCGAAGCGGGCCACCGCCAGGCGGACCGGCGGCACGACCGTGAGGACGGCGAGCAGCCGGACGACCGGGCGGGACGGGACGGCCGCCGGGGCGGCGTGGTGCACCCGTTCGGTGGTCACATCCATGCTCCCGTCCGGTCGCCGACCGTTCCACTCTGGAGCACGCAGAGTGATGTCCGGCCGGAAATCGGCGGGCGGACGGCGGGACGAACGGCCTCCGGCGCACCCTCCGCACCACCGGGGCGACCTGCGACGGCGGCGCCTCCCGGGCCGGCCGGAGCGGCAGGACGGATCGGACTCCCGGGTCGGAGCCCACCCATACCGGCGGCCCCCGCGTCGACCTCGGGGGAACCGGCGACGCGTGCGGGTGAGCGCACTCCCGCCGCCGGGAAGGCCGGCGGTCGCCCGCCCGTCACCGTCCGGCCATCCACCGGCCGCCACCACCCGTCTTCACTCACCGTGTTCACGTGAATTGCCTCTGTTGCATCGGCTGACGTCAGCCTATGCTCGCCCCTTGGGTACGACGCAACCCCCCGATCAATAGGCGTCGGAGGCCGACCGAAGACATCAGTTCCCCATTCTTGAAGATCAGCACAGGTAAATGCACGCGGTGGCGGTCGAGGCCCGGCCGGACAGATCCGGGCGCGCTTCCGCATGCCCGGAGCGGGTCGGATCGACCGCACCGGGCCGGCACCGAGGAGGGCTCGGCGTTGCGCACACGGCAATCCCGTCGATGGGAAATCTGCCTGCTCAGCCTCGCGCTGACGGTCGGCGCGGCCGGCTGCGGCAGCGGGCCGGAGGCGACGACCGGTCCGCTGACCGGGCGCGCCGCCGCACCCGTCGCCCATTCCGACGCCGAGGAGAACGCCGCCGCCAAGGCCGCGCTCGCCGCCTATTCCGGCTATCTCGACGCGTCCCGGACGGCGAGCGCGCGCAGCGATCCCGGGCATCCCGCACTGCCCCGTTTTCTGGCCGATCCACTGCTGACCCGGGTCCGGCTGGCAATTCGTGACGCGAAGGAGCACGGCGCGATGCGTACCGGAAAACTGGTTTCCGACCCCACCGTCGTCTCGGTCGACCTGGCCGCCGACCCGCCCACCGTCGAGATCCAGGACTGCCTCGACGCGCGCGACTACCGGCTCGTCACCGTCAAGGACCGCAAGACCGTGCCCGGCACCCGCGGCGGTCGCTACCTGGCCACCGCGACCGCGGCCCGCTACCCCGACGGCCGGTGGCTGGTCAACACCGGCGCCGCGCACCAGGACCAGCCGTGTTGACCTGGGGAGGTGGGGGTGCCCCGGCCCGCCGGACCCGGGCCGGGGCGTCCCGACGGCTGCTGCTGGCCGCCGGCCTGGCGGCGCTGCTGACGTTGACCGGCGCGCCCGCGCGTGCCGCCGACCCGGGCGGCTCCTGCCCGCCCGACCAGACCGACTGCGACGTGTGGGACGACGACCCGGGTGTCCCGGGCGGCGGCGGCGGACCGGGCGGCGGGGGGAACGACGGTGGCGGGGGCGGCAACGGCGGCGGCACCGCGAAGTGCCAGTGGAACGGTCAGGTCGTCAAGTGCTACGACGACCTGCTCGGCTGGTTCAACAACAGCGACGGGTGCTACTACAAGCTGACCGAGCCGCAGCTGCCGGCGCCGGCCGGCCAGCAGTGGTACACCGCCAGTTGCGTCGGGGGCGCCACCGGCCAGCAGGGCAACGTCCTGCTCGCCGCCCCGCCGCCCGGCTTCGGCACGCCGCCCGACCCCGAGGAACTGGCCCGCCGCGCGCTGGCCTCGATCTCGCTGCTGCCGCCCCGGGTCGCTGTCGCACCCCGGCGCAGCAAGGGACCCGGCCTGGTCGGCCTGCCGGTCTGGATGTGGGCCAGCCCCGGCCCGTCGTACTTCGGGCCACTGTCCGCCTCCGCCTCCGACCGGGGGCTGACCGTCGAGATCACCGCGAAGGTGGACCGGATCGTCTGGCACATGTCCGACGACATCGACGTCACGTGCCACGGGCCGGGCACCCCCTACGACGCCGACGGCCCGGACGCCGGCGCGGCCTCGCCCGACTGCGGCCTCCCCCACGGATACCCGACGGCGGCCACCTACCAGGTCAGCGCCACCACCTTCTGGACCGTGGAGTGGTCCGGCGGCGGGGAGAGCGGCGTGATCCCCCAGAGCCGGGTCAGCGGTGTGGTCCCGGTGCAGATCAACGAACTTCAGGTGGTGACCCGATGAGTGTGGTGGCGTCCCGGAACGGGACCCCGGTGGAGGCGCCGGTGGCGCCCCCCAGGGTGGTCCGGCAGCGGCGGATCCGGCCCGGCCTGCTGGGCCTGGCGATCCTGCTGATCGCGGTCGGCGGGCTGGGCGCGGCGTTCGCGGTCACCTCGGTGCGGTCCACCGGCAGCTACCTGGCGGTGGCCCGGCCGGTCGAGGTGGGCCAGCAGGTCACCGCCGACGACCTGGTGCCGGTCCGCGTCTCCGGCGGGCGCGAGCTGCGGCCGGTGCCGGCCGACCGGGTGAAGGACGTGCTGGGCCTGCGGGCCGCGGTCCGGCTCACCCCGGGCACGCTGCTCACCCCGGCCCAGCTCACCGACGCCCCGCTGCTCGGCCCCGGCCAGCAGCAGATCGCGCTCGGGCTGGAGCCCGACCAGGTGCCGGCCCGCAAGCTGCACCCCGGCGACAAGGTGCTGCTGGTCAGCACGCCGGACGCCAGTGCCAACGGCAGCGCGGCGGCGCGCGCCGGCGGCACCCGCTTCGAGGGCACCGTGATCGACACCGCGACGCCGCAGAACGACGACACGGTCGTCTACCTGGCGCTGGCCGTCCGGGACGTACCGGCAGTGGTGGCGCTGGCCGCGGACGACCGGATCGCGCTCGTGCTGACCGAGGCCGCCTGATGGCGATCATCGCCCTGGTCTCGGCGAAGGGCTCGCCGGGCGTCACCACCACCGCGCTGGCCGCGGCGCTGAGCTGGCACCGCCGGCTGGTGCTGGCCGAGTGCGACCCCGCCGGGGGCTCGATCCTCGCCGGCTACCTGGGCGGGGCGCTGGACGGTCCGCGCGGCATCGGCGAGCTGGCCGTCGGCGAACTGCGCGACGGCAGCCTGGAGAGCGCGTTCTGGTCGCAGCTGGTCGACCTGGACGCGCCGCGCCGGGAGCGGCTGCTGCTGCCCGGCGTGGTCGACCCGGCCCAGGCCGGCAGCGTGATCCCGCTCTGGCAGCGGTTCGCCGACTACTTCACCGGCCTGGAGCGGGGCGTGCCGCCCTACGACGTGCTGGTCGACTGCGGCCGGCTGGCGGTCGGCGGTCCACCGTGGCCGCTGCTCCGGGCCGCCGCGGTGGTGCTGCTGGTGACCCGCGCGCACCTGCCCGACCTCTCCGCCACCCGGGCCACCATCCGGGCGATCGAACGCGACCTCGGCGAACACCGCGTCCCCCCGGGCACCCTGCGCCTGCTGGTGGTCGGGGACGGGCACGGCACCAGCGAGATCAGCAAGGCGCTGCGGCTGCCGGTGATCGCCCGGCTGCCGCACGACCCGCGTACCGCCGAGGTGCTCGGCCACGGCGGCACCGTGCGCGGCAACCGGCCGCTGATGCGCGCGGCCGGCGCGTTGGAGGTGCCGATCCGGGCGCTGCTGGACCGGCGCCGGGCCCGGTTGGCCTGGCCCGGCACCACCGCCGCGCGCGCGGTGGCCGAACCGACCGCGCCGGGGGTGCCCGGTGCGGTTTGAGCCGGTCTCCCACGACCCGCGCGGGCAGCAGCCCGGCGTCGTCTCCACGGTCCCGCCGCTGGCCCCGCCGAACGGTCGGCACCAGGTCACCGCGCCCGCGCCGGCCGCGCCGCCGGCGCCGCCGCGCCCCCGGGTCGACTTCGCGGTGGTCCGTGAACTGCGCCGGGAGCTGAGCGAACGGCTCACCCACTGGCAGCGGGGGCGGGAGTTCGACGCCGACGCCGAGGAGGTCGAGCGGGCCCGGCTGGCCGTCGCGGTCGTCTCCGCGTACGCGGACTCGGTCCGCCGGGGCGGCACGCCGATGCCCGCCGACGCGGAACGGCTGCTGCTCGACCAGGTGACCGCCGAGCTGGTCGGCCTGGGCCGGCTCCAGACGCTGCTGGTCGACGACACCATCGAGGAGGTGCACATCCTCGGCTGCGACCAGGTGCGCATCACCCGGCACGGTGGCGGCGTCGACTGGGCCGAGCCGATCGCCGAGACCGACGACGAGCTGGTGGAGATCCTCCAGGCGGCGGCCCGGCGGGCCGGGGCGACCGAACGGTCGCTCTCCACCTCCAAGCCCACCCTCGACCTGCAACTGCCCGACGGCAGCCGGCTGGCCGCCGTGTTCCTGGTCAGCCACCGCCCGTACGCGGTGATCCGCAAGCACAACACGCTCGCGGTGAGCCTGGAGGACATCGCGGGCGGCCGAGCCGACCTGGACGAGATGATCGACCCGCTGCTGCGCGACTTCCTCCGCGCGTCCATGCGGGCCGGGCTGAACATCATGGTCGCCGGGCTGGCCGGGGCCGGGAAGACCACCGTCATCCGCGCGCTCATGGACGAGATCCCGGCCGACGAGCCGTACGTGCTGCTGGAGGAGAGCCGGGAGCTGCTGCCGGCGCGGCGCGGGCACAAGCACCGGGCGGTGATGAGCTTCGAGTCCCGCGAGGGACACGGGGAGCGCGGGGCCGACGGGCGACCCGCCGGTGAGGTCAGCATCGCCGACCTGATCCCGGTCTCGCTGCGGATGGGCGTGCTGCGGATCATCGTCGGCGAGGTGCGGTCCCGGGAGATCGTGCCGATGCTCCAGGCGATGACGACGAGTCGCGGGTCGATGTGCACCATCCACGCGCGTACCCCGGCGGGGGTGAGCGAACGGATCATCGAGCTGGCGCTCTCCCACGGCCGGGAGATGACCGTCGACCAGGCCCGCCGGATGGCCGGCAACGCGCTCGACCTGATCGTCTACGTCACGGTCGACGACGAGACCGCGATCGGTGGGCGCAAGCACCGGTTCGTCTCGCACGTCGAGGAGGTCATCGGCGTGGGCGAGGGCAACCGGATCACCACCACCACGGTCTTCGGCCCGGGACCGGACGGCCGGGCGGTCCCCCGCCACCTGCCCGAACGGATCCGCGACCAGTTGCTGCGGGTGGGCTACGACGCCCGGCTGCTCACCCGGTTCGTCGAGGCCGGGATGGGCGCCTGGCGGCGGCCCCGGCACACCCGCCTCGGGCGGCGGCCGAACGGGGGCCCGGCGTGACCCGGATCGAGCTGATCGCGCTGGTCTCCGGTGCGGCCTGCGTGGCCGGGCTGGTGCTGACCGTGGTCGCGCTGGTCGGCACCCGCCGGCCACCGAGGTCGGCGCCGGGCGGCGCCGGGCCGGGCCTGAGCCGGCTCTGGAACGGCTCCGGGGCGAGCCGCGCCGACCGGCAGCGGCACCAGCTCCTGCTCGGCGTCGCCGTGGTGGCCGGCGCGGCGGCGTTCCTGCTCACCGGGCTGCCGGTGGTCGGCCTGCTGGTGGCGCTCGCGGTGCCCGGCGTGCCGTGGCTGTTCGCGGTCGGCCGGGCCGAGCAGCGGGCCATCGCCCGGGTGGAGGCGGTCGGCGAGTGGACCCGCCGGCTCAAGGACATCTCGGCCACCGGGCAGGGGCTCCAGCAGGCCATCATCGGCACGATCGCGACCGCGCCGGAGGAGATCCAGGAGGAGGTACGCACGCTGGCCGCCCGTCTCCAGGCCGGCTGGCTGGCGCGCTCCGCGCTGCTCGCCTTCGCCGACGAGATCGCCGACCCGGTCGGCGACCAGGTGGTGGCCGCGCTCATCCTGCACCTCACCGACCGGGGCGAACGCCTCGGTGACGTGCTCGGGTCGATCGCCGGCGCCGCGTCGGCCGAGGTGGCCACCCGGCGCGAGGTCGAGGCGAAGCGGACCCAGCCCCGGTTCGCGGTCCGCTTCCTCACCGGCATGACCCTGGCGACGCTCGCGTACGGGCTGGTGAACAGCGACTACATCCGTCCCTACGGGACCGTCACCGGGCAGCTCGTGATGGCGGTGCTCGGTGCGGCCTTCATCGGGCTGCTGGTCTGGGTGCGCTCGATGAGCCAGCCGCCGCGTCCGGCGCGCTTCCTGCCGGCGCCCGACCTGGAGGAGGCGATCGCGTAGTGGTCCTCAACTGGCAGATGACGATCGCGGTGCTCGGCGGGTGTGCGGTCGGGCTCGGGCTGTTCCTGGTGGTCCGCGAGGCGTTGCCGGCCACCCCGGCGCTCGGCCCGGCCCTGCGTCGGCTGCACCAGCCGCCCGGCCAGGCCCCGGCGGCGGGCGCCGGGCCGGACTGGTTGGGCGGCTTCGCCCGCTGGCTGCGGCCGCCGCACCGCCAGCTCGCGCTGCTCGACCGGACCCCCGAGCAGTACGCCCTGTCCGTGCTGCTCTCCGCGCTGGTCGGCTTCGCCACCCCGGCGGTCGCCTCGGCCGTGCTCTTCCTGGGCGGGGTGGCGCTCCCGGTGGCCGTACCGGTGCTGGCCAGCCTGGGCCTGGCGCTGGTCGCCGGCCTGCTCGCGCACCGCTCGGTGCTGGCCCGGGCCGACGCCGCCCGGGACGAGTTCCGTCAGGCGGTCTGCACCTACCTCGACCTGGTGGCGTTGCAGCTCTCCGCCGCGCACGGGCCGGTGCAGTCGCTGGAACGCGCGGCGGCGGTCTGCGACGGCTGGGTGTTCGACCGGATCCGGGAGGCGCTGCGGCTCGCCCAGCTCCAGATGCACTCGCCCTGGGACGAGTTGCAGGAGCTGGCCGACCGGATCGGCATCCCGGAGCTGGGCGACGTGGGCGCGATCATGCGCTCCTCGGGCAGCGAGGGCGCCCAGGTGCACGAGACGTTGCGCTCCCGCGCCGACTCGCTGCGCGACCAGATCCGCACCGACAACCTGACCCGGGCCGAGGGGGTGACCAGCAAGTTGGACATCCCCGGCTCGCTGCTGGTCTTCGTCCTGCTCGGCTTCGCCGTCTACCCGTTCATCGCCCGTCTGTGATCCCACCCCGAGAAGGAGAACACGATGCACCTCTACGCCTACCTGTACGCGACGGTGAGCACCCGCCTCGCCGAGCTGCGCCGGGACTCCGAGCGCGGCGACAGCCCGGTGCCGACCGCCGTGATCATCTTCGGGCTGGTCGCGGTGGCCATGGCGGTCACCGGGCTCGCCCTGGCCAAGGCGAACAACTGGATGAACGCCATCCCGAACAACACGGCGCCGAAGGCACCGTGATGCCCCGCCCCGCCCGTACGGTCCGGAGCCGGCCGGCACCCGCCGGCCGGCCCGCCGGCCCGCGCGGTCCGGGGCGGATCGCCGCCGCCCTGCGCGCCCGCCTCGACGCGGGCGGGCGTGAGCGGGGCGCCAACCCGGTCGAGCTGGCGGTGATGATGCCGGTGATCCTGGTGCTGCTCTTCGGCTCGATCCAGGTCGCCGTCTGGTTCGTCGCCCGGTCCACCGCGCTCAACGCGGCGCAGACCGGGGTCAACGCCCAGCGCACGTTCGACGCCGCCCCGGACGCCGGCCGGGAGCGGGCCACCAACTTCCTGCGCCGCTCCGGGGACTGGCTGGTCGGCTGGGAGAGGACCGGACCGACCTGCGCGGAGATCGGCGACGGCGTCACCTGCACGGTGCGGGGCCGCTCCCTGTCGGTCATCCCGGGGGTCTCGTTCGAGGTCACACAGACCGCGCACGGCCCCGCCGAACGCTGGACCGCGGGGTGAGGCCGGTGCCACGGGACCGGGGATCCGTCTCGATCGAGGTGGCGGTGCTGGCCCCCGCCTTCATCGGGCTGATGGTGCTCGCCGGGGTCGCCGGGCGGACGGCCGTCGCCGACGAGGCGGTGGAGTCCGCCGCGCACGACGCCGCCCGGGCCGCCTCGCTGGCCCGCACCTCGGACGACGGCGAGGAGGCCGCCGAGAACGCGGCCCGCACCCAGCTCGACTGGTCCGGCCTGCGCTGCACGGCGCCGCCCCGGCTCGACCTGGCCGGTTCGGTGGCCGGGAAGCCGACCAGCTTCGCCGCCGCGTACCGTAGCGCGCCCGGCGTGCCGGCGACCGTCACGGTGACGGTGACCTGCACCGTGTCCTTCGACGACCTGAGCGCACCGGGGCTGCCCGGGGTGCCGGGCGGCAAGACCGTCGCGGCGAGCTTCACCTCGCCGCTGGACACCTACCGGAGCCGCGGATGACCGGGCGACGCGGGGCGGAGAGCGGCCGGGTGAGTCTCTTCCTGGCCGTGGCGATGACCGGCGTGCTCGCCGTCATCGGTCTCGCCTACGACGGCGCCGGGCAGCTGCGCACCCTGCAACGGGCGGACAACCTGGCCGCCGAGGCGGCCCGCAGCGGCGGCCAGATGATCGACCGCGCGGGCGCCATCGAGGGCGGTCCGACCCGGATCGACCAGGTGGCCGCCCGCGGGGCCGTCGCCGACTACCTCGCCGCCGCCGGCGGGGTGGGCGGTCACGAGGTCGACTTCCCCGTGGTCGGCGCCGAGACCCAGATCCGGGTACGCGTGCGGATCACCTACCGCCGGGACCTGCTCGGTCTCTTCGGCGCGCCGCAGACCGCCACCGTCACCGGTGAGGCCACCGCTCGGGCGCTCACCGCGCCACCACCGTAGGAAGGAAGGCCACTATGGGTGCACCCCGACGCTCCGCCGTCCACCGCACCGGCCAGGTCCTCACCGGCCTCGGCGCCCTCGTCGTGCTCGTCGGGGTGCTGGCCGGCGGGCCGGTCGCGCTGCTGGCCTTCGCCGGCAACCCGCTCCCCGACCATCTGCCCACCCTGGCCGAGGTGGGTACGGCGTTGACCAGCCGCGACGACGGGCAGCTGTTCCTGCGGGCGCTGGCCGTGGTGGGCTGGTTCGGCTGGGCCACGTTCGCGTTCTCCGTCCTGGTGGAGCTGTCCGCGTCGGCGTTGCGCCGGCCCGCGCCGAAGCTGCCCGGCATGCACCGCCAGCAGCGGGCCGCCGCCGCGCTGGTGGGCTCGGTGGCGCTGATCCTGGCCGCGAGCCCGGCCGCGGCGAGCGCCGCCGCGCTGTCCGCACCGCAGGCCGTGGCCGCCGCCCCGGCCGCCACCGTGACGCAGGCCGCAGCACCGGCGCGGACCGCCTCGGTGACCACCGACCCGGCGGTGTACCGGGTGGCGAAGGGCGACTACCTGGGCGAGGTGGCCGACCGCTACCTCGACGACTTCGACCGCTACCGGGAGCTGGCCCGGCTGAACCGGCTCGCCGACCCGGACCGGATCCGTCCCGGCCAGCTCATCCGGCTGCCCGAGGGCGCGGTGGACTCCGGCGCCCAGCGGCACGCGAACGGCCGCCTGGTGGTGACGTCGGCGCAGCCGGCGCCCGCGAAGCCGGGTGGGGGTGGCGCGTCGTCGACGGCGTCGAAGCCGAAGCCCGCGCCGCAAACCACGACCCGGGACACCACGCCGACCGTGGCGGCACCGGACGGGCAGCCGCCGGCCATGTCGGCGGGGGCGTCCCGGGCGACGGCCGAGGAGGGCATCAACCGACCGCTGGCCATCTCGGCGGTGCTGGCGGTGGCGAGCATCGTGGGCGCGCAGATCGGCGCGGTCCTCGGCCTGCGCCGGCGGCCGGTCCCCGCCCGTGCGCTCGGCAGCGGTCGGCACCGCCGGGACTGACCCGGGTCAGGGCAGCCGGGCCTCGACCCGGCCGGAGACCACGCGGGTGGGGAGCACGACCTGGTCGTTGGCGGCCGGGCCGTGCACCACCTCGCCGCCGTTGAGCCGGAACGCGCTGCCGTGCCACGGGCAGACCACGCAGGCGTGGCCGTCGATCTGCTGCACCTCGCCCTCACCGAGCGGGCCGCTCTGGTGCGGGCAGCGCTCCAGCATCACGGTGACGTCGTCGCCGTGCCGGTAGAGGATCACCGAGACGTCGTCGATCTCCCGGGTGACCAGCTCCCGCTGCGGCAGGCTGCCCAGGTCGCCCACGGCGTGCCAGCCGTCGCTGATCAGGTGCATCTCGGAGACGCTCTGGCTGACCTGGGCGCCCTGCTTGTAGGCCAGGTGCCCGCCCAGGTACGCCCCGCCGCTCGCCGCGGACAGGCCCAGGTAGGCCAGCGCCCGGCCGAGGCCGTGCCGCCCGTTCAGCCGGGCCGCGAGCGAGCCGGCGTAGAGGGTCAGGCCGACGATGTTCGCCCCCGCGTGCACCAGCCCGATCCGGCGTTGGTCCCGGGAGAGGGAGGCCCAGTCGTTCCATCCGGCGACCGCGGCGGGCAGGGCGCTGACCGTGCCGAGCCCGACCAGGGCGGTGGCGGCCCGACGCTGGCCGGGCAGCAGGTCCACCACGGCGGCGGAGATCCACGCGCCGACCGGGACCTGCACCATCGCCGGGTGCAGCGGGTGCCCCAGCCAGACGCCGTGCAGCGCGTCCCGGACCCGTTGCGAGCGCAGCGTCCCCTGGACGGCGCGTTGCAGGCGGTCACCCACCCGGTCGAGTCCGGAGGCCTGTTCGAGCTTCGTCATCAGTTCGCGCACGTGTTCCGACTTCCCGGCCGGAGGGCCCCCAAACCGGACGGCCGGGAAATCCCTCGCAGGTGGGCCGGGGCGTACCGTCGGAGGCATGGCACGCCGTCGCATCCCCCGCTGGCTCGCCCGCGCCCCCATTCCGCTCTACCGCCACGGCCTCGGCCGGCTGCTCGGCCGCCGGCTGATGATGCTGGAGCACCGGGGCCGCCGCTCCGGACTGCCCCGCCACGTGGTGCTGGAAGTGGTCGACCGGGAGCCGGGCGCGCTCTTCCTCGCCTCCGGCTACGGCCGGGGGTCGCAGTGGTTCCGCAACGTCTCCGCAGACCCGGCGGTGCGGGTGTGGAACGGCCCGGACCGGGGTGTGCCGGCGCGGGCGACCGTGCTGGCCGGCGAGGAGGTGCGGCAGCGGCTCGCGCGCTACCGGCGGCGGCACCGGCGGGCCGCCGCCGCGTTGGGCCGTGCCCTGGGCATCCCGGAGCTGACCGGCGACGGCCCGCTGCCGACCGACGTGGACGCCCGCCTCCCCCTGGTCCGCCTCGACTTCGCCGAACGCTGAACCGCCACCGTCACAGCCGCCGCCAGATATACTCCAGGCGCTTGCCGTATATAGGAGGCGTGGATGACCAAGATCCTGGTGGATGTCGACGATGAGGCACTGGCGGACGCCGCCGAGGCGTTCGGCACCAAGACCAAGAAGGAGACGGTAAACGTCGCCCTTCGCGAGGGTGCCGCCCGCCTACGCCGCGCCCGGGCCTTAGCCGAGCTGTCCGAACGCGGCCGGGCCGGTGACTTCGACGAGTTGCTCGACAAGGGCAGTTACCGCTCGTGAAGCTCGCCGACTATCTGATCGACACCAGCGCTCTCGTCCGGCTGCTCCGCGACCCCGACGTGGCAAAGCGCTGGGAGGAGACGGTGACCGCCGGCCTGGTCGCCGTGTGTCCGCTGGTCGAGCTGGAGTTCCTCTACACCGCCCGTTCCGTCGCGGACCGGGCCCAGCTGGAACAGCAGCTCCGAACCGTATTCGGGTGGGTGGCGATGCCCGACCGGATCTACGGACGCGCCGCCGAGACACAGCTGGAGCTGACCGGCCGGGGGACACACCGCTCAGCCGGTGCCGTCGACCTCCTCGTCGCCGCCACCGCCGAATACCACGGGCTCTCGCTGTTGCACTACGACCGGGACTTCGACCAGGTGGGCGCCGTGACCGGCCAACCGATGCGGTGGCTGGCCGCACCCGGCACGATCAAGTAGCCGGCCCGGGTCCGCTGGCCCCCGGGCAACGTCGGGGGCATGCTGACCCCATGGGTGTACGCGTCGAGCACGCCGACGGCGTGACCACGGTGATCCTGGACCGGCCGGAGGCCCGTAACGCCGTGGACGGGCCGACCGCCCGGGCCCTGGCCGACGCGTTCCGCGCCTTCGACGCCGATCCGGACGCGTCGGTGGCCGTGCTCTGGGGCGCGGGCGGCACGTTCTGCTCCGGCGCCGACCTCAAGGCGATCGGCACCCCGCGCGGCAACCGGGTCGAGGCCGAGGGCGACGGGCCGATGGGCCCGACCCGGATGCGGCTGTCCAAGCCGGTGATCGCCGCGATCTCCGGGTACGCGGTGGCCGGCGGCCTGGAGCTGGCGCTCTGGTGCGACCTGCGGGTCGCCGAGTCGGACGCGACGCTGGGCGTGTTCTGCCGGCGGTGGGGCGTACCGCTGATCGACGGCGGGACGGTGCGGCTGCCCCGGCTGATCGGGGAGAGCCGCGCGATGGACCTGATCCTCACCGGCCGCCCGGTGCCCGCCGACGAGGCGTACGCGATGGGGTTGGTGAACCGGCTGGTCGCGCCCGGTGCGGCGCGGGCGGAGGCCGAGCGGCTGGCGGCCGGGATCGCCCGGCATCCGCAGACCTGCCTGCGCAACGACCGGGCGGCGCTGCTCGCCGGCGCCGCCCGGCCCGAGCCGGAGGCGCTCGCCACCGAGTTGGCCTACGGCATGGAGTCGCTGGCGGTGGACGGGGTGCAGGGCGCCGGCCGGTTCGCCGCCGGGGCCGGCCGGCACGGCGCGCCGGCCGGCTGAGGCGTCACTTCAGGTTGCGCAGCGCGTCCTCGACGGCCCGGTGGAACGTCGGGTACGCGTAGATCATGTGCCGGAGCTGGCTGATCGGCACCGCCGCGTGCACGGCCACCACCAGCGCGGAGAGCACCTCGCCGCCGGTCGGGCCGGCCGAGGTGGCGCCCACCAGCACGCCCTGGTCGGCGTCGGCGACCAGTTTGATGAAGCCGGCGTTGCCGGTCTTGTGGATCCAGCCGCGGGCCGACGAGGTCAGGTCGGTGTAGCCGACCTGGACGTTGACGCCGCGCTCGCGGGCCTGCTGCTCGGTGAGGCCGACCGCGCCCACCTCCGGGTCGGTGAAGGTGACCCGGGGCAGCGCCCGGTAGTCGGCGACCGGGACGCTGCCCGGCGCGACCGTCGAGCCGCCCGCGCTCATCGCGCCGCCGACCGCGCTGACCACCCCGGCCGCGCCGCCGACCACGCTGGCGGTGCCGCTGGCGTCCGGGCCGCCCTTGGCGCGCCGCATGTGGTCGAGCACGTCCGCCACCACGATGCCGGCCTGGTACATGGCGATGTGGGTGAACGCGCCCTCGCCGGTGAGGTCGCCGACCGCCCAGATTCCCTCGGTGACGTGCATCCGGTCGTCGACCGGCAGGTAGCGCTGCCCGGCGTCGACGCCGACCGTGTCCAGGCCCAGCTCCTCCAGGTGGGCCTTGCGGCCGGTCACCACGAGCAGCTTCTCGCCGGTGAACGTGGCGTCGTCGGCGTGCACGGTGAACGCGCTGCCGTCGTGGCTGACCCGGCCCGCCTTGACCCCGGTGTGGATCTCCACTCCGTCGGCGCGCAGCGCCTCGGCGGCGAGCGCGGACGCCTCCGGCTCCTCGACGGCGAGCACCCGGTCGGCCGCCTCGACGACCGTCACCCGGACGCCGAACCGGGCGAACACCTGGGCCAGTTCCAGCCCGATCGCGCCACCGCCGAGCACCAGCAGCGACGCGGGCAGTTCCTCCACCTCGATGGCCTGGTGGTTGGTCCAGTAGGGGGTGTCGGCGAGCCCGTCGATCGGCGGGACCGACGGGCGGGTGCCGGTGCCGAGGACCACGCCGTACCGCGCCTGGAACACCTGGTCGCCGACGCGGATCCGGTTCGGGCCGTCGAGCCGGCCGCTGCCCCGGAGGAACCGGCCGCCCTTGCCGGTGAACCGGTCCACCGCCGCCGTGTCGTCCCAGGTGTCGGTGGCCTCCTCGCGGATCCGCTTCGCCACCGGCGCCCAGTCGGGTCGCACCTGGGCGGAGCCGGCCAGCTCGTTCACCCGGTGCGCCTCGGCCAGCGCGTTGGCCGCCCGGATCATCATCTTGCTCGGCACGCACCCCCAGTAGGGGCACTCGCCGCCGACCAGGTCCCGTTCGACGCCGACCACGGTGAGGCCGGCCTCGGCGAGCCGCCCGGCCACCTCCTCGCCGCCGACCCCGAGCCCGACCACGACCACGTCCACCAGTTCCGGCTCCGCCATTCCGCCAGCATTCCGCACCGCCGCGCCGCCGGCCACCGGACCCGGCCGGAATTCCCGTGCCGGTCACGATCGGGACGGCCTACCGTGGCCGGATGCACGCGCGCTTCGCCCCGGTCCGGGACTGCTTCCACGACCTCTTCGCCGCCGGCCGGGAGACCGGTGCCGCGCTGACCGTGTGGCACGACGGCGTACCGGTGATCGAGCTGGTGGGCGGCACCTCGGCGGCGGTCCCGCCGGGCGTGGTGGTGCCGGCCGTCGGCGCGGACCGGCCGTGGCGGCCGGACACGCTCGTCGACGTCTACTCGGTGGGCAAGCCGGTGGTGGCGCTCTGCCTGCTGCTGCTGGTCGACCGGGGGCGGGTGGATCTGGACGCGCCGGTGGCCGCGTACTGGCCGGGGTTCCGCGCCCCGGCGACCGTGCGGCAGGTGCTCGCCCACACCGCCGGGCTGCCCGACTTCCCGGTGCCCCGGCCCGCCGCCGCGATCACCGACTGGGACCTGCTCTGCGCCGACCTGGCCGCCGCCGAACCCGAGTGGACGCCGGGCTCCGTCGCGGGCGAGCACGCCTGGACGTACGGGCACCTGGTGGGCGAGGTGGTCCGCCGGGTCGACGGGCGGGCGGTGGGCCGTTTCCTGGCCGAGGAGATCGCCGGTCCGTGGCGGCTGGACCTGGCTTTCGGCCTGGGACCGGCGGACCGGCGGCGCTGCGCCGACCTGTCCTACGGCGACCCCGGCTGGCCGGACCTGGTCCGCGGCGAGCCGGGTTCGCTGCGCGCCCGCGCGCTGGACAACCCGCCGGGCGGGCGGGACGTCGCCGTGGTGAACGGCGACCGCTGGCGGGCCGCCGAGATCCCGGCGGTGAACCTGCACGCCACCGCGTCCGCGCTGGCCCGGCTCTACGCCGGGCTGCTGGCCGGCGGCACCCTCGACGGGGTACGCCTGTTCAGCCCGGATCTGGTCGCCGAGGCGACCCGGGTGCAGTACGCCGGCCCGGACCTGGTGCTGGACCGGACGGCGCACTGGACGCTCGGCATGCAGTGGGAGCCGGACGGCAGCTGGGGCATGGGTGGGATCGGCGGCAGCAGCGCCTGGGCGGACCCGGAGCGGGGTTACACCTTCGCGTACGTGACGGCGCGGCTGGCCGACCACGACCGGGTGGACGAGCTGGTCGAGGCGTTGCACTCCTGCCTCTGACCCGTCGCCCGCGTCAGCGCAACCAGACCGGGTCGGCGCCGGGCACCTCCAGCGGCGGCGGATAGTCGAGCGCCCGGCGCGTCTCGTCGGGCAGCCGCCACGGCTGGTGCACCGCCTTGCCCGGCACCGACTCCAGCTCCGGGACCCAGCGCCGCACGTACGCGCCGTCGGGGTCGTAGCGTTCGGCCTGCCGCACCGGGTTGAAGCCGCGGTACGGCCGGGTGTCGTTGCCGGTGCCGGCCACCCACTGCCAGTTGCCCGAGTTGTTGACCCGGTCGCCGTCGAGCAGCCAGCGGAAGAAGACCTCCAGGCCGGGCCGCCAGTCCAGCCCGAGGTGCTTGGTCAGGTAGCCGGCGGTGATGAGCCGGGCCCGGTTGTGCATCCAGCCCTCGGCGCGCAGTTGCCGCATGCCGGCGTCGACGATCGGCATGCCGGTCCGCCCCTCGGTCCAGGCCTCCAGCGCGTGCGGGTCGTCGCGCCAGTCCTCCCGGGCGCCCCGCCGGTAGGCGGTGGTGGACAGGTCGGGGAAGCCGGCGACGACCTGGTGGTAGAAGTCGCGCCAGCAGAGCTGCCGGACGAACGGCCCGTCGCGGTCGCCGGCCCGGTTGGCCACCGCCAGCGGCGAGACGCAACCCCACCGGAGGTACGGGCTGAGCCGGGAGGTGTCGTCACCGGCCATGTCGTCGTGGATGTCGTCGTACCGGTCGAGGGTGGGCAGCCACGTCGTGAGGCGGCGCCGGGCGACGCTCTCCCCGCCCTCGGCGGCGTCCGGGCTGTCGCCCTTCGGTGGGTCGGGCAGCCGGCCCGGGTCGACGCCCTCGGGCAGCCGGATCCGCTTCGGCGCGGCCAGCTCCTCCCGGAGCCGCACACCCTGCCAGGCCCGGAAGTAGGGGCTGAACACCCGGTAGTGGTCGCCGCCGGCGGGCCGCAGCGCGCCCGGCTCGACGATGGTCAGGCCGGGGAAGAGCCGCAGGAACATCCGGTGTCGGTCGCACTCGGCGCGCAGGCGGCGTTCCCGGCGGTGGGCGTGGCAGCTGACGTCGGCGGAGAGCCCGATCCCCTCGGCACCCACCTTGCGGGCCAGCTTCACGGTCTCGGCCACCGGGTCGCCGCGCCGGACCACCAGGTCGCCGCCGCGCTTGCGGAGCGCCTCGCGCAGGTCGGCGAGGCTCTGGTGGAGGAACCGGGTCCGGTTCGGGGAGAGCTTCTGCAGCGCCGGGTCGAGCACGTAGAGCGGCACCACCCGGTCGAACGCCGAGACGGCGGCGGCCAGCGCCGGGTGGTCGTGCACCCGCAGGTCGCGGGTGAACAGCACGACCGCCGTACGCTCGGTCATCCGGCCAGGGCCGGCTGGAGCGCCGGGCCGGGCACCCGCACCGGCGTGCCGGCCGGGGTGAGCAGCGCCCGGGCGGCCACCGACATCCGCCGGCGCTGCGGCACCAGGGCCCGCCGGACGAAGACGTCGAAACCCTGTCCGGCCACCTCGTCGAGGATCCCGCCGTAGAGCGCGTACGCCGTGCGCATGCACGCCTGCGAAGCGGGGTTGAGCAGCGGGATGCCGGGCGCGGCGGCGAGGTAGTGCGCCTGGGCGCGGGTCACCTCGTACTCGATCAGTTCGCGGATCCGGGGCGTGGTGCGTCCGGCGGCCTTGGCGGCGAGCAGGTCGTCGCGGGTGACGTCGAACTTGGCCAGGTCCTCGTCGGGCAGGTAGGTCCGACCCCGGTCGAGGTCCTCGGCGACGTCCCTGATGAAGTTGGTGAGCTGGAACGCGAAGCCGAGCTGGCGGGCGGGCTCGCGGGCGGCGGCCGGGTCGGAGCTGCCCAGGATCGGCAACATCATGGTGCCGATGACGGCGGCCGAGCCCTCCATGTAGTCGAGCAGGTCGTCGTAGGTCGGGTACGACATGACCGTCAGGTCCATCGCCATGCTGCGCAGAAACGACGCGAAGTCGTCGCGGTCCAGGTCGAAGACGGCGATGGTGTGCAGCACCGCCGGCAGCAGTGGGTCGTTGACCGACGCACCGTGCAGGCCGGCGACGAACCGGTCCGACCACTCGCGCAGCCGGGCGGCCCGCTCGGCCGGCGGCAGGTCCTCGGTGCGGTCGACGATCTCGTCCGCGTAGCGGGTGAATCCGTACAACGCGTGCACATGCCGTCGTTTCCAAGCGGGGAGCAGCCGGGTGGCGAGATAGTAGGTACGGCCGTGACGCCGGTGCAGCTCGCGGCAACGGTCATAGGCAGCGGTGAGATCGGTGTCCACCGGCCCTCCTCGGTTTTCGACGCAGCAATCGACGCAACTCGTAACCCTAGGGTACGCTCCCCCACATGGCCAACGACGCAGTTGCGGGTAATGCGCTCCGCGTCGCGCCGGCACAGCCGGAAGCGACGGACGATCCGGTCCGCGGCGTACTGGCCGCGTTCACGAAAGACCTGGTCAAGGGGGTTGACGACACCCTGGCGGGGTTCCTGGCCACCGAGGTCGACTCACTCACCGAGATCGACGCAGCGATGGGTGGCTTCGCCGCGACGGCACGCGACGCCGTGCTGGCCGGCGGCAAGCGGGTCCGCCCGACGTTCGCGTACTGGGGCTGGCGCGGGGTGATCGGCGGCGAGGCGGCGGTGCAGGACGTGCTGCCCGCCCTGTCCGCGCTGGAACTGCTGCACACGTTCGCGCTGGTGCACGACGACGTGATGGACGCCTCCGACACCCGGCGCGGCCTGCCCACCGCGCACCGGGCCGCCGCCGCGCGACACCGGGCCGCCGGGCACGCCGGCGACCCCGACCGCTACGGCGAGGCGGTCGCCGTGCTCATCGGTGACCTCTGCATGGTCTGGGCCGACCGGTTGATGGCGCACGCCGCCGTGCCGGCGGACCGGCTGCTCGACGTGCGTCGCTGCTACGACCAGATGCGGGTGGAGACGGTCGCCGGGCAGTTCCTCGACATACTGGGCGAGCACGACGCGGCCAACTGGTCGGTCGACCGGGCGCTGCGGGTGGCCCGCTACAAGACCGCCAGCTACACCGTCCAGCGTCCGCTGCTCTTCGGCGCCTGCCTGGCCGGCGCCGACGCGGACGGTCCGCTGATCGCCGCGTACACCCGCTACGGGCTGGCCGTCGGCGAGGCGTTCCAGCTCCGCGACGACCTGCTCGGCGTCTACGGCGACCCGGAGACCACCGGCAAGCCGGCCGGGGACGACCTGCGTACCGGCAAGCCGACCGCGCTGCTGATGCTGGCCCGGCAGCTCGCCGACCCGACCCAGCGCCGGGCCCTGGACCGGGCCGGCACGGTCACCGGCGACCGCGAGGTGGCCCGGCTGGCCGACCTGGTCCGGGACACCGGGGCCGCCACCCGGGTGGAACGGATGATCTCCGAGCGGGTCGCCGAGGCGTTGGCCGCGCTCGACACCGCACCGATCGACGAGACGGCGCGCACCGCGCTGACCGGCCTCGCCACCGCCGCCACCGCGCGGCGGTCCTGATGAGCACCTTCGTGAGCACGAGCAAGGGAGCCGGAATGCGCACCGTGAACGGACGGACCGACCGGGTGGTCGTGGTCGGGGCCGGGCTGGGTGGGCTGGCGTGCGCGCTGCACCTGGCCGGCAGCGGCCGGCAGGTGACCGTGCTGGAACGCGAGCCGGTGCCGGGCGGGCGCGCCGGCCGGCTCAGCGTCGACGGGTACGAGTTCGACACCGGCCCGACCGTCCTCACCATGCCCGACCTGATCGCCGAGGCGCTGGGCGCGGTCGGCGAGGAGCTGACCGACTGGCTCGACCTGACCCCGCTCGACCCGGCCTATCGCGCCTACTACCCGGACGGGTCGACGCTGGACGTCATCACCGACACCACCCTGATGGCCGCCGAGATCGCCAAGGTCTGCGGCCCCCGGGAGGCGGACGGCTACCTGCGCTTCGTCGACTACGCCCGCAACCTGTGGAAGTGGGAACGCGCCGACTTCATCGAGCGCAACCTCGACGCGCCGACCGACCTGCTCACCGGCAACCTGCTGAAGCTGTTCGCCAACGGCGCGTTCCGGCGACTCCAGACGAAGATCAACCAGTTCTTCCGCGACCCGCGTACCCAGCGGATCTTCTCCTTCCAGGCGATGTACGCCGGGCTGTCGCCGCACGACGCGCTGGCCATCTACACGGTCATCGCGTACCTCGACTCGGTGGCCGGGGTGAGCTTCCCGCGCGGCGGTATCCACGCGGTCTCCCGGGGCATGGCCGGCGCGGCGGAGAAGCACGGCGTGCAGATCCGGTACGGCACCACGGTGAGCCGGGTGGAGACGGCACACGGCCGCGCCACCGGGGTGGTCACCTCCGACGGCGAGTTCGTGCCCGCCGACGTGGTGGTGCTCAACCCCGACCTGCCGGTCGCCTACCAGGAGCTGCTGCCCGAGAGCCGGCAGCGCAGGCTCACCTACTCGCCGTCGTGCGTGGTGCTGCACGTCGGTTCGAAGCAGGGCTATGGCAAGATCGCCCACCACAACATCCACTTCGGACGCGCCTGGAAGGGCACGTTCGACGAGGTGATCCGGCGAGGCGAGCTGATGACCGACCCGTCGCTGCTGGTGACGAATCCGAGCCGCACCGACCCGTCGGTGGCGCCGGCCGGCAAGCACACCTACTACGTGCTGGCCCCGGTGCCCAACCTCGACCGGGCGCCGTTCGACTGGTCCGGTGACCTCACCGACCGCTACGCCGGTCAGCTCGTGGCGACGCTGGAGGAGCGCGGCTACGTCGGTTTCGGCGACGGCATCGAGGTGCTGCGCGCGGTCACCCCGGCCGACTGGGCGGCGCAGGGCATGGCCGCCGGCACCCCGTTCGCCGCCGCGCACAGCCTCTTCCAGACCGGCCCGTTCCGCCCGTCGAACCTGCACAAGACGCTGGGCAACGTGGTCTTCGTCGGCTCCGGCACCCAGCCCGGGGTGGGCGTGCCGATGGTGCTGATCAGCGGCAAGCTGGCCGCCGCGCGCATCACCGGGGACTCCTGATGGGCCGGGAGGAGCACCTGGTCGAGCTGGTGGACGACGGCGGCCGGGTGCTCGGCGAGACCACCGTGGCCGCCGCCCACCAGCCGCCCGGCCGGCTGCACCGGGCCTTCTCGGTGCTGCTGGTCGACCCGGACGGCCGGGTGCTGCTCCAGCAGCGGGCCGCGGTCAAGACCCGGTTCCCGCTCCGCTGGGCCAACTCCTGCTGCGGGCACCCGCTGCCCGGCCAGTCGTTGACCGACGCCGCCAACCGCCGGCTCGCCGAGGAACTCGGCCTCGGCCCGGTGGACCTCACCGAGGTGGGCGTTTACCTCTACTACGCCGAGGATCCGGCCACCGGCCGGGTCGAGTTCGAGTACGACCACGTGCTGCGCGCCGAGGTGCCCGCCGACTTGCCGACCCGGCCCGACCCGGACGAGGTGGCCGACCTGCGCTGGGTGGACCCGGTCGCGGTGCTGGCCGACCTCGACACCGACCCGCGGGCGTACGCCCCCTGGTTGGGCGGCGTGGTGAACCGGCTTCTGCACCCGGTCGGCGTGGCCCGGTCCGGCGCGCCGGCCGACGAGGCACCGGAGCGGTCGGGTGGCCGATGAGGCACTGAGCGCGGGGGCGGTCGCACGCCGGCTCGGCGTGGCGGTCACCACCCTGCGCACCTGGCACCAGCGCTACGGCCTCGGCCCGAGCGAACACGTGCCCGGCCACCACCGGCGCTACACGCCCGCCGACCTCGCCCGCCTGGAGATCATGCGACGGCTCACCGGGGAGGGCGTCGCGCCGGCCGAGGCGGCCCGCTGGGCCCGCCAGGCGCCGGCCGTGCTCCCACCGGACCGGCTCGGCCTGAAGGCCCGCACCTCCACGGTCCGCGACGGCGGCGGCACCACCATCCCGGTCGGACGGGCCGGGCCGGTCGCCCGCGGCCTGGCCCGGGCCGCCATGCGCCTGGACTCGCTGATCATCGGCCGCACCATCGGCGATTCCCTCGCCGCCGACGGCGTGGTGGCGACCTGGGAGGGCCTGCTGCGACCGGTGCTCGCCGGAATCGGGGAGCGGCACGCGGCCACGTCCGGGCTGATCGAGGTGGAGCACCTGATGTCCCGGTGCGTCTCCGAGGCGCTCGCCTCGGTGGCCCGGGCGCACCCGACCGTCGGGCCGCCCCGGATCCTGCTCTCCTGCGCGGACGAGGAGCAGCACTCGCTGCCGCTGGAGGCGCTGGCCGCCGCGCTGGCGGAGGCCGGCGTGAGTTACCGCATGCTCGGCGCCCGGGTGCCGGTGGCCGCCCTGGTCGAGGCGGTCAACCGGACCGGGCCGGCGGCCGTGGTGCTCTGGTCGCACACCCGGGCCACGGCCGGTCCGCACCAACTCGCCGCGCTGCTGGCGGTCCCGCGCCGGCCCCTGCTGGTGCTCGCCGCCGGGCCGGGGTGGCGGGCCGACTCGCTGCCGGCCGGGGTGGTCCGACCGGTGGATCTGGCCGAGGCGCTCTCGCTTGCCGTGGCGGTACGGGACTCGCTGGACCAGTCGGCGGCGGGCTGAGGGCCTTTCCGCTCCGGGGCGGCGTCCACTACGGTCGGAAAGTCCGTCTGACCCCGACCCCCTCCGGGAGCGACAGATGCGTCCCCGCACCCTGTTGGCGTTCGCCCTCGGCCTGGTGCTCCTCGTCACCGGCTGCGGCGATCCGGGCAAGACCCCGGAGAAGGTCACCGCCCAACCCTCGGCCTCGGCCACGGCGGAGCCGAGCCCGACCCCGAGCCCGAAACCGCGGCCGACCCGCACCACCCCACCGCCGAAGCCGAAGCTGCGGCCGGTGCCGAAGAAGCTGCCGCCGGGCCTGCACCGGGCCAGTGGGAGCCCGGGGGTGGCGTTGACCTTCGACGACGGTCCGGACCCCCGCTACACGCCGCAGATCCTGGCCCAGCTCCGGGCGGCCCACGTCACCGCGACGTTCTGCGTGGTGGGCCGGCAGGCCAAGCGCTACCCGCAGCTGGTCGCGCAGATCGTCCGCGAGGGCCACCAACTCTGCAACCACAGCTGGCACCACGACGTGGACCTCGGCCGGCGCCCGGTGGCGGAGATCCGGGCGGACCTGGAGCGGACCAACCGCGCCATCCGCGCCGCCGCCCCCGGCGCGCCGATCACCTGGTTCCGGCAGCCCGGCGGCCGCTGGACCGCCGAGGAGCTCACCGTCGTCCGGCAGCTCGGGCTGCGTCCGCTGCACTGGAGCGTCGACCCGCAGGACTGGGACCACCCGCCGGCGAAGACGATCATCAAGCGGGTGGAGTCGGCGACCCACCACGGCTCGGTCGTGCTGATGCACGACGCGGGCGGCGACCGGACCCAGACGATGGCCGCCTGCCGGCGCCTGATTCCGGACCTCAAGCGGCGGTACGGGATCGTCCGGCTCCGGTGAAACCGCGTCTGACCTGCACTCTTGTCCGCCGGTGTGCCGACGGCCATACCGGTTTGGTCGTCCGAGGAGGCATGGCATATGCTTCTCATGCCTCCGGCGGGGCCGGATGGGAGCAAGTCCGCTTGAAGTTGCGAGTGTGCAATGATGGCGGGGCCGCCCTCATCGTCTAGCGGCCCAGGACGCCGCCCTTTCAAGGCGGTAGCACGGGTTCGAATCCCGTTGGGGGCACGGTCCGGCTCGCGCCGGATGCAACACCAGCCAGGTCCTGTGGAGCAGTTGGAGTGCTCGCCGCCCTGTCAAGGCGGAGGTCGCGGGTTCAAGTCCCGTCAGGACCGCAAGCGCTGACGCCGCGCACCTCATGCGCGGCGTTCTGCGTATCGGCCCATGCGGTAGCATGTGCCGAGCACCACGGCCAGGTAGCTCAGTTGGTACGAGCGTCCGACTGAAAATCGGAAGGTCGGCGGTTCGACCCCGCCCCTGGCCACATAGCCTTTCGCCGGGCTACAGGAGCGCCGACCAGCGGAAACGCCGGTCGGCGTTCTGCTTCTCGCCCCGAGAGCCCGGATGTCTGGTCCGTCCCTCGTTGACCCCGGAATCCCTCTGTCGCCCGGCGACGCTCTCTCAGCCGACCGGCATGACGGGGCCGTGCAATCCCCGTGCAAGAAGGAGTGGCCAACCCCTACCTTGCAAAGATCAAGACTGCTGTCGGCCGGCGTCGGAGCGGTAACTGACAGGCGACACCCTCAGCGCGCTGATCGCGGCAGATCCAGATGTCACTTGCCCTACCGGCGTAATTGCAGAGCCGGCCGGCGGCCTGGTACGGGTACGGTTCAGCGCGCCGCGTTCAGGTAGCGCAGCACGGCTAGTACTCGACGGTGGTCGGTCCGCGCTTGGGGTAGGTCGAGCTTGGCGAAGATGGATGTCACGTGTTTCTCCACGCTGCGAGGGGCCAGGTAGAGCGACTCGCAGATGGCCGCGTTGGACCGGCCCTCGGCCAACATACTGAGCACCTCCCGCTCCCGGTCGCTCAGCCGGGCCAGGCCCGCGTCCACCGCCGGCGTCGCCAGCAACTGCCGCACCACCTCCGGATCTAGTGCTGTTCCGCCGGCAGCCACCCGGCGCAGCGCGTCGACGAAGTCATCGGTGCTGACGATGCGGTCCTTCAACAGGTACCCGACCCGCTCGGGATGCTCGGCGATCAGTTGCCGCGCGTACTGGGTTTCCACCCACTGCGAGAAGACCAGCACAGCGGTGTCCGGGTGAGCCGCCCGGATCGTCAATGCCGCCCGCAGACCTTCATCGGTGAAGGTCGGTGGCATCCGAACGTCGACCACCGCCAGGTCCGGCGCGTGCTCGCCGACCGCCGCTCGCAGGTCGTCACCGTTGTCCACCGTCGATACGACGGTGATTCCGTGATCGGTCAGTAGCAGCCTGATCCCGTCGCGTAGCAACGGGTTGTCCTCGGCGATCACTACTCGCATGGCAGCTCCACGGTGACAGTCGTCGGCCCACCGGGTGGGCTGTGTACCCGCAGCGCGCCGTCCAGCGACTCGGACCGCCGGACCAGGCCAGCCAGGCCCGTACCCTCGCTCCCAGGCCGCGCCCCGCCGCGCCCGTCGTCGGTGACGGTCAGGCGCAGCGCGCCGTCCAGCGCGCGCAGGTCAAGCCGGATCCGGCTGGCCCCGGCGTGCTTGGCCACGTTGGTGAGCAGTTCGGCGGCGCTGAAATAGAGCGCCGACTCGATCTCGGGCGCCGGTCGCTCAGGCAGGTCCACGTGCACGTCGACCGGCACCGCGCTGCGCGCGGCCAGGGTGTCGATCGCGGTGCTCAGGCCGGCGTCCAGTGCGGGCGGGTGAATGCCCCGCACGATGTCCCGCAGCTCGGTCAGCGCCTCCACCACCGCCCCCTTGGCCTGCGCCGCCATCGCCCGAAGCTCCGGCTCGTCGACTCGACGCTCGATACGGGACAGCGTCACCCCCAGCGCGACCAGCCGGGCCTGCGTGCCGTCGTGCAGATCCCGCTCAACCCGCCGCAGCAGCGCTGCCGCGTCTGCCCGCAGCGCGGCCCGGCTCAGCTCCAGCGCCGCGATCCGGGACCGCTCCGGGCTCGGCTCCAGTAGCGCCCGCACCAACCGCCGGTCCAGCCACACGATGAGCCGGAAGTACCACGGAAACGCGAGCAGCGCGACCAGCCCCTGGGCGACCAGACCCCAGGATCCGCCCCACGGTGACTCGTCGGGGAACCGATGCACCCACACCGGATAGCTGACGCCCAGCAGCCCTCCGCCGACAAGGACCCCGCCGATGTACGTGGCGGCGGTCATCAGCGGCAGCCGGGCGAAGCAGTAGGCGAGCGCCTTCCAGGCGCCGGGGTCGGTCAGCACCGCTCCGGCCCAGCGCACCGGCCCTGGGCCCCGGCGGCGTACGGGCGGAGGGTTCGGCCAGCTCCAGCCGAGGAACAGCCGGGCCGGCCCACGGAAATACCGAACGGTCAACCGGGCCAGCACCAGCACACCGGTCAGCAGTGGCAGGCCGATCGTCAACAGCGACAGTACGGCGAACACGAGCCCCAGCAGCGCGATCGCGAAGGTCGGCACGGCCAGCACGGTGCCGGTGACCGCGTACCCCACCTCACGCCAGGTCCGGGCGGCCACCGGCGCGCGCAGGATCGCGACGGCGACCGATCTCACGGGTCCACGACCAGCGACTCCACGGGCGGGCGGCGCATCACCACCAGCGCCGGGGCCACCGTGCCCAGCAGGACCAGCCCGACCACCACAGCCAGGCCGAGGGTCAGCTGCCCGGGCGGCAGGTGCGGCGTCCACGTACCCAGCATGCCGTGCAGCATCGGCACCACGCTGACCATCGCGACCACCGTACCCACGATCACGGCGGTCAGCGTGACGACCAGCGCTTCGCAGACGATCACGGCCAGCGCCTGCACCCGGCTCGCCCCGACCAGTCGGGTCACCGCGAGTTCACGGCGTCGGGACAGCAGCACGGTCACCAACGTGTTGACCGCAGCCACCGCGGCGAACGCGACGCAGACGGCGGTCCCGGAGTAGTCGGTCCACACCTCCGCTGCGCGGTCGGGCCTACCGTGCACGTGCCCGGAGGTGGTGTGCACCACGACCTTCACCATGGCGAACGCGATCGCGAGGACCAGCGGCACCAGGGCGCCGGACAGAGCCTTGGCGCGCACCGCGAGGTTCTCCGCGGCCAGTACGCCGGTGCCGCCGAGCAGGCGTGCCAGCGGCGCGGTCAGCCGCAGCAGGACCGGGCCGAGGAAGCCGGCCCCTACACACATCGCCAGCATGGTGAAAAAGCTCGCCCCGTCCGCCTTCGCCGGGTCGCCGTTTGAGATCCGGACCGACAGAGCCACCCCGCCGGCCACCAGCAACACCCCGATCGCGGTACGCACCAGACCGGCCCGGCTCCGCGCGACGGACGTCTCGGTCAACGCCGTCGCGGGGCGTACCAGGGCCGGCCGTAGCGCGGCGAGCAGCGCACCCACCAGCGACGTGCCGACGGTGATAGTCAGCGCGACGGGCAGCGCTGCGGCCGAGGGATGAAACGTGACGCCGGGCGGGATCACCGCGTGGTCGGTCAGACCCGCGAGCCAGGCGCGGGCGAGCAGCGCCCCGAGCGGCACCCCGAGCAGCGTCGCAGGCACCGCCACCACGGCGGCCTGAGCCGCGACCGCCCGGCGCACACGCCCCGGGGTGGCGCCAACGGCGCGCACCAGCGCGATGTCCCGGGTCTGCCGGGCGATCGAGGACGTCATGGTCAGTCCGACGATCAGCGCGGTCAGGTACACCGCCAGCACCACGAACAGCGCGGCCATCTCAGGGATGCCGCTGTCAGTCAACGCCTGCCGGGCGACCGGGTCCAAGCGGGCTCCCGACATTGACGAGTTGGCACCCAGCGCGCCGGACACCAGCGCGGCGGCCAGGCACTGCGTGACGAACGGACCGGCGAACGCCCACGGCTGCTTACGCAGCGCCTGCCTGGCCAGCCCCGCGTTCACCGGGCCACCACCGGCTCGCTCGCCTCGGCGCGCAGCCGCTGCGCGATGGTGGCCGCGTCGGGTGTCGGGCCGTCCGACACCACCTCACCGTCCCGCAACAGGATCAGGCGGTCGCTCCAGGCCGCCGCGGTCGGGTCGTGGGTCACCATCACCACCGTTACGCCGGCCCGGTCCACCCCGGTACGCAACAGCCGTAGCACCTGCCCACCGGTGGCCGGATCCAGTGCCCCGGTCGGCTCGTCCGCGAACACCACCGCCGGACGGCCGGCCAGCGCACGGGCGATGGCGACCCGCTGGCGCTGTCCACCGGAGAGTTCCCCGACCGGCCGATTCGCCAGCCCGGCCAGCCCGACCTCGGCCAGCACCTCGTCCAACGGGCGCGGGCGCGGCCCACCCAGCCGCCGGGGCAGCAGGACGTTCTGCCGCACCGTCAGCTCCGACAGCAGGTTGTACGACTGGAAGACGAAGCCCACTCGGTCGCGGCGCAGCCGGGTCAGCCCGCTCTCGCGCATCCGGGTGACGTCCCGGCCCACCAGCCGGACCCGGCCCGATGTGGGCCGGTCCAGCCCGGCCGCACAGTGCAGCAGGGTGCTCTTACCCGACCCGGTCGCACCCATGACCGCCACGAACACGCCGGCCGGCACCACAAGCGAGACACCGCGAAGTGCGTTGATCGCCCGGCGGCGCGAGCCATAGCTGCGGGTCACTCCATCGAGCTCCATCACGTTTTCCATGCGCACCAGCCTCGGCGCTGGCGGCGACACGGACATCCGGGCGGCCCGAACGGTGCAGGTGCGGCTATCCGTACCGTCCACGTCCTGCCGACCCGGTGGCCGGGCCATGCACCGAGGGAGAGAACGGATATCCTCCGCGCGCTCATGGCAGATCCGGATGCCGTCCGCGGTCGCGCTCAAACGCGGGTGGCTGAGGATCGGGAAGGCCGGCGGTTCGGTCCCGCCCCTGGCCACATGGCCTTTCATCGGGCGACCGGAGCGCCGACGAGCGGAGACGCAGGTCGGCGCTCTACGTGACGTTCGGTGAGCCTGACCGTCCGCCCGGGCCTGGGCGGCTCCTCGGGACGTTAGGGTGCGTCATGACCGAGGTTCCGCTGACCGGTGGGCACATCGCCCGTGAGGTCGTCCGGATCGGCGGAACCGTGCACCGCCGAGGCGGTGAAGAGAACGCGCTGAGCATGCGGCTGCTCTCCCACCTGGAAGCCGTCGGCTACCCGTACGCGCCACGGCACCTGGGAGTCGACCCGCACGGTCGGGAGATGCTCACCTTCATCCCCGGGGAAACCACGGACCACCCCAGCCAGCGGGCGGCCGGAGCGTACGCCCTGGGCGGGAGGATGCTCCGTGCCCTGCACGACGCCACCTCCGGTCATGCCCTGGCCGCTGGCGCCGAGTGCGTCGTCCACGGTGATCCGGGTCCCTTCAACACGATCTTCCGGGACGGCCTTCCGGTTGCCTTCATCGACTGGGACTCGTGTCGCCCGGGCGACCGGCTCGACGACCTCGGTTACATGGCGTGGACCTGGTGCATCCAGTCGCAGGGCCACGTACCGGTGGCGGACCAGGCCCGTCACCTTCGTGAGCTACGCGACGGCTACGGCGATGTCGAGCCCCAGTCGCTGATCCGGGCCGTTCTGCGCAGGCAGACCGAGCTCGCCGAGGTGGAGGAGGCCAACCTGCGCGATCCGCGACACTCTCCCGCGCGGCGTCGCCACGCCGAGTGGGCGGTCGCGTGGGCGCGGGCGGACCGAGCCCTGGTCGTACGGCACGAAGAGGAGCTGTTCGCCGCCCTGGCCGCGCCGCGGCGACCGTCGGACCCGAGCGCGTAACCGTCGCCGGGCCGCGCGGAGATCCCCGGCCGGCGCGAACGCCGCCGGGGATCGTCGTGCCACATCGCCGGCGACCCGCCACTCAGGCGCAGCAGGTGCTCTCGGCGGCCTTGGCCAGCTGCGGGGAGTCGGCCTTGACGGTGTACACCTCCCACGGCTCGTCGCCCGGGCCGCGCACCCAGACCTTGTCCTGGAGCGCGTAGCAGCACTCGGTGTCGTTCTCCTCCAGCGTGACCGGGCCGGCGTCGGTGAGGCGGCCATGGCGGCGGCGACCTCGTCAGTGCTGGCCACCTCGACGCCGAGGTGGTCCAAAACGGTGGGCCGGCCGACCTCCCCTTCGAGCAGGACGAGCTTCAGCGGGGGGGGGTTCCCGGGGAAACGGTACGAGGACTGGAGCCCACCGACCCCGCCGGGCAGCCCTTCGAGGTGGTGCGGCAGGTGCGCGACGAGATCAGGGCGAGGGTCGCGGCGCCGGTCGCCGGCCTCCGACGCGACCGACGCGACTCACTGCGGCGTCTGGCCGCGACGCCACACCTCGCTCTGCACGCCGTGCCGCTCGGCGGTGTGCCGCTCCTGCTCCAATCGCGCGGCCCGCGCGGCGGCGGTGTCCTCCGGCCCGGACAGCCGCGCCCGGTCCCGGCGGGCCACCAGGACGAACGCCCCGATCATCAGCACCGCGATGACCACCAGCAAGCCGACCAGCGCTCTCATGACGTCGAGCGTAGGAAGAAGTGTCAATCCTCTTGCGCTTCAAGGTTTGTAATGCAAACCTATTTGGGTCACAGTAGCTCGATGCCCCGGGAGGAACCATGTCGTCCGCACCGTCGCCCCGCGAGGAGAGCCCGGAGGAACTGCTCGAATCGGTGACCACCCTGCGCCGCAGAGCGCGGGCGGCCCGACAGGCGTACTGGTTCCCGCTCCTGCTGTTCGGCGTGCTGACCGCCGCGGCCGCGCCGCTGTACGTCGAGTCGACGGAACCGGCCGCCCTGCGCGCCACCCCGGACAACCCGCCGCTCACCGGCCTCGGCGGCGACTTCCTGGAACGGTCGGCCGCGCTCGGCTGGTACTGGCTGGCCGCGCTCGTCGGCGGCTACCTGCTCAGCCTCGCCTGGTACCGGCGGCACGGCCGGCGCGCCGGCGTGCAGACCCCGACCCGGGCGTACGTCGTCGCCGGCATCGCCGGCACGCTCGTCGGCCTCGTCCTCCCCGTCGTGCTGGAATTCCTGCTGTTCAACACCGCGGCACCGGTGTCGGACGGCACCCGGTGGCTGACCGGCCCGCTGCTCGGCGCCGCCAACCGCGGCATGCTGCCGCACCTCGTGATCGCCCTCGGCCTGGCGGTCCTCGCCCACCTGGAACGCAGCCGACGCCTGTGGCTCGTGGTCGGTCTCCACACCGCCGTGCTCGTCGCGGTGAACGCCTGGTTCCAGGTCGCCGACCTGCAACCGGGCGACCTCCACCGGTTCAGCTTCATGCTGGCGGCCCTGCTTCCCGTACCGGTCCTGCTGATCGGCGGGGGTGTCGCGCTCGCCGCCACCAGGCAGCAGCACAATGGGTACGCGTGAGCACCGAGGACGGCCCCCGCAGCGCGCCGGCGTACCCGACGAACGGCCTCGACGACACCGTCCACCAGCGGCACCGGCTCGGCATCCTGACCATCGCCGCGGAGAGTGAGCGGGTGGAGGTCGTCTATCTCCGGGAGGCCCTCGAACTCACCGCGGGCAACCTGTCGAGGCACCTCACCGTGCTGGAGGACGCGGGCCTGATCCAGGTGGAGAAGGGTTACCACGGTCGTCGTCCGAGAACCTGGATCCGGATCACCCGGGAGGGCCGGCGGGCCCTGCTCGCCGAGATCACCGCCCTGCGGGCGCTGCTCACCCGCCACACGGCCCTCGGCCCCGGAGCGGACCCCGCCTGAGATCGCGGATCCGTCAGCGGCCCCGGCGTGGGGGGCGGTTCTGGGCCATGCCGCCCTGGATCGCCTCCCACACGCTCCGGCCCGCCTGCCGCAACGTCTGCCCGGCCTGACCCGCCAGTTGCGCCGCGCCGGCGGCCGAACCCGAGCCGGCGTCGTCGCTCGTACCGCCCGCACCACCCGACCCGGCGTCGCCGCTTCGACCACCCTCGCCGCCCGGCCCCGCGTCGCGGCCGGAGTCCCCGTCTCCCGAGTCGGCGTCAGGAGCGGAGCCCGAACCGGCTTCGGGCCCGGCCTTCGGGCCTTCGCTCTCGCGGGCAGGGCCGCTGCCGACCCCCGAACCGGCGGCGAACTCGGCCGCGGTCTCCTCGGCCGGCCGGACCGCCGATGCGGTGACCTCGGCCGCCGCCCGGTCCACGACCGGTTCGCCGAGCCGACCGGCCGCGCGGTGCACGTCCTCGACCGTCGCCCCGACCGACCGGGCCAGCGCGTCGATCACCTGCGGGTTCCGGTCGATGGTGGTCAGCGCCCGGTCCAGGATCTGCACCAGCTTCTCCAACCGGACCTTGAGCAGCGCCTCGGCCCGGACGCCGGTGATGTCCAGCTCGACGCCCTCGAGGTGCACCCGGACGCCCGCGTCGAGCTGGAGCAGGTTGGCCAGCCGGGCCCGCAACGACAGGTCCGCGTCCAGCCCGTCGACCGTCAGCCGGATCTCGTCGACCGACAACTCCGGCACATCGAGCAGGACGTCCGGCTCCGGCCCGGCGCCGCCCCCCTGCTCCGGCCGCTCGTCGGCAGGCTCCGGCCCGCGTTCGCTGGCTCGACTCTCGCTCATGCTCCCCGCTCCCCCGTCGGCCGGTCCGTCCGGTCCGGGCCAGCGGCGGTTACCCGCTTTGCGGTACGGCATCCGTCGGCCGCGACCGGGGCCCGTCGATCGACGATTCCGCCCGTCCCCGGCTGTCGGAAACACGGGCTTCCCGCTGTCCGGAAGCGGGCGCGACGAAAGCTGCACAGCGAGACATGAGCCGGTATGGTCCGGGCCTATGGGACAGGAGATGGCCGATCCGGACGAGGTCCGGCAGGAATCCGACCGCTTCTCCCTCCGCAGCAGCCTCCTGGTCCCCGTGCCCGTGGAGCGGGCGTACGCCGTCTTCACCGGCGCGCTGTCCGACTGGTGGGTCCGCGAATACACCTGGTCCGGGCCGCAGGCGCTGGCCGGGCTCGGCATCGAGCCGCGGGCCGGCGGCATGCTCTACGAGATCGGCCCCTACGGCTTCCGGAACGACTGGGGTCGCGTGCTGACCTGGGACCCGCCCCGGCGGCTGGTCTTCACCTGGCAGATCGGGCCGGACCGGGTGCCGGTGCCGGACCCGGCGCGGGCCAGCGAGGTGGAGGTCCTCTTCCATCCCGAGGACGCCGGGTCGACCCGGGTGGACGTGGAGCACCGCTACTTCGACCGGCACGGCGCGGCGGCCGAGGGCTACCGCCAGGCGCTCACGGCGGGCTGGCACGAGCTGCTCTGCCGCTACCTGGCGACGGCGGCCCGCGCGGAGGACTGACCGGAGCCGAGAGGCGGTCAGCCGGTGATGCCCCGGCCCACGCCCGGGCCGCCCAACCCCGTCCCGCCCAGGTCGGCCCGCCGGCCGGCGTCCGCGCCCGAGCGGTAGCCACCTCCGGCGAGGCGGCGGCGCGGGGCGGTACGCAGCCGCGGGTACACCTCGGCGAGCCGCCGCTGCACACGGTCGGAGCGGTCGGCGAGCACCAGCGCCATCGACGGCGCCCCGGCCTCGGCGACCGCGCCGGCCTCCGCCGCGCGCAGCCGCTCGGCGACGACCTGGGCGAAACCGGCCAGCCAGGTGCGCCGGTACGCGGCCGGATGCTCGCCGTCCGGCACGACCGCCCCGGCCAACCCGTGGGCGGCCTGCACCAGCAACGAGGTGAAGAGCAGCTCGGCCCGTTCCAGGTCGCTGGCGAAGCCGAACAGGTGCATGGCGAACCCGGAGCCCTGCCGGCGGCGTACGCAGCGGCAGCGCAGCGGGTCGGCGACCGCCGCGAGCAGGCCGGCCTTGTCCCGGGCGTACGGGGCGACGACCTCGACCACCCGGTCGCCCACCGGGTCACGGGTCGGGTCGGCGGCGGCCAGCAGCGCGCGGTCGACGCCGTAGCGGGCGATCAGCTCGGTCGCCTTGGCCGTGAAGGCGGCCGACTCGGCGGGGGTGCAGGCCGGGTCCTCGGCCTGGGCGAGCAGCTTGCGCACCTTGCTGAGCATCGCCTCGGACATGCCCCAGAGCTATCACAGCGCCGTCGGGTGCGGGCGTTCAGTCCTCGCGACTGCGCAACGTGGCGATGGTCGAGCCGGCCAGGGTGAGCAGGCAGTCGGGCAGCAGCCCGTCGGCCGCCGCCGCGCCGAACAGCGCCTCGCCGGTGTCGGCGTCGTCGTTGGCGCACGCGCTGACGAAGCGCGCCACCCAGCGGGTGTCGTAGTCGGCCTGGTCGATGCCGGGGAAGTCGAGCGCGGCGGCGCCGGCCGGCGCGTCGTCGCCGAGCATGGTGGCGGCCAGGCACCAGGCCACCCCGTACGCCCCGGACAGCCCCGAGCGGTCGACGACCGCGTCGAAGGCGCCGACCACGCCGGCGCCGTCCCCGACCAGCGCCGAACGGAGCACGGCGGTCGCGTCGTCCAGCGTCTGCTGTGCTTCGTCGGTCACCTGCGGAACAGTAGCGCCGGGGGTCAAGCGGTGACCCCGGATCGGCCCGACGATCACGCACAGTGATTCCCGCAGTCGGGGTGCCGACGGAGCCCACTCCACAGTCCCGCCCGCCGCGTCGGCACGCTAATGTGCGCAGCGGACCTTCGCCCGAGGAAGGACGACCATGCTGAGAACACGCACGTCGCGCGCGGCCCTGTCCACGGCCTGCGCGGCGCTCCTGCTCGCCACCAGCGCCTGCGGGAGCGACGAGCCGAAGGACGCGACCACCACCCAGGTACGCCTCTACGGCACCGACGGCAACATGCTCAACTCCTACGCCGCGTCCCTCAAGGACCGGGCGGATCTCCTGAACGGCATGAAGGGCACCACCCCTCTCACGCCGCTGCCGGAGAGCTTCAAGGAGCGGCTACGCAACGTAGACCCGAAGCTGACCGACTATCTGTACTCGGCGGAGTCGTACGACGCCGTGGTGATCAGCGCGCTGGCCGCCCAGCTCGCCGGCACCACCGCGCCGGCCGAGATCGCCAAGCAGATCGTCGGGGTGACCACCGGCGGTCAGCGCTGCGACGAGGTGGCGGCCTGCCTCCAGCTCGCGCGCGCCGGGCAGGACATCGAGTACCGGGGCGTGTCGCTGACCCGGGCCGGGTTCACCGACACCGGCGAGCCGGCCACCGCGAGCTACGGCACGTTGCACTTCGACAACGAGAAGATCGACGACGCGAAGACCGAGTTCGTCGGCGCGGGTGAGGACTCGGGCGCGAGCAGCAAGGCTCCGCCGCGTGGTCGCAAGGTGCGCGACGGCAAGGCAAAGGACGCCCCGCTGGTGCTCGGCGGCCTGCTGCCGAAGACCGGTGACCTGGCGCTGGCGTACCCGCCGATGGCGGCCGCCGCGGCGCTCGCCCTCGCCGAGGTCAACGCGGCCGGCGGCGTGCTCGGCGAGCCGGTGAAGTGGGTCGACGGCGACGACGGCACCAACCCGGCGGTGGCGAAGGCGACGGTGGCCTCGCACGTCGCGCAGGGCGTCCAGGTCATCATCGGGGCCGGCGCCTCCGGCATCTCCCGCGCGGTGCTGCCGGACGTGGTGGCCGCCGGCCGGATCCTGTTCTCGCCGTCGAACACCGACGCGGGCCTGAGCACCGTGGACGACAAGGGGCTCTACTTCCGCACCGCGCCGCCGGACAGCCTCCAGGGCCGCGCCCTGGCCGACGTGATGCTGCGGGACGGGCCTCGCAAGATCGTGATCCTGGCCCGCAAGGACTCCTACGGCGAGGGTCTCCAGGAGAACGTCCGGGCCGAACTGGAGAAGGCCGGGGTCGGCGCGGACCGGCTCAAGCTGCTCACCTACCTGCCGCCGGAGGACCCGAACACGCCCGTCGACTTCGGTGGCCTCGCCCAGGAGATCAAGGGCTTCGGTCCGGAGGCGGTGCTGCTGATCGGCTTCGGTGAGTCCATGCCGGCGATCATCGCGCTGGCCGACGCCGGGATCCAGATCACCAGCTGAGACGCGCGTACGGCGAGGGCCGCACCGGGACGACCGGTGCGGCCCTCGCCGTCTCAGCGGGCCTTCCGGCGTTCCAGGAACTCGGTCATCCGCCGCCGCTTCTCCTCGTCCTCGAAGAGCACGGCCTGGCTGAGCAGGTCGAGCTGCGGGTGCGCGGCCGGCGGCGCGTCCACGGCCAGCTTGGTCAACCGCAACGCCAGCGCCGAGCCCTTGGCCATCTCGTCGAGCAGCCCGTGCGCGGTGGGCAGCAGCTCCGCCGGGTCGGCCACCACCCGGTTGACCAGACCGATCCGCAGCGCCTCGTCGGCGTCCACCCGCCGGCCGGTGAAGAGCAGCTCCTTCGCCCGGGCCTCGCCGATCAGGGCGGGCAGCCGGTAGGTCGCGCCCGCGCCGGCGAGGATGCCCAACCGCACCTCCGGCTGACCGAACATCGCACGGCCCGTGCACACCCGCAGATCGCACGCGTACGCCAGCTCGGCCCCACCGCCCAGCGCCGGGCCGTCGACCGCCGCCACGGTGGGCATCGGGAGCGCCCGGATCCGGGCGAAGACGCCCTGGTTGATCGCGGCCAGCGCGTCCAGCCGGCCGCGTTCGCGGAGCTGGGCGATGTCCGCGCCACCGGCGAAGATGCCCGCGGCGCCGCCGGTGAGCAGCATCAGCCGGGGCCGCGCCTCCAACTCGGCGCAGACCGCGTGCAGTTCGCCCACCAGGTCGGCGTCGATCGCGTTGCGCTTCTCCGGCCGGTCCAGCGTGACCACGAGGCGGTCCGGCAGTTCCTCGATCCGCAGCCCGCTCATCGTTTCACCCCGTCTTCCCAGGTGTAGAAGCCCTGGCCGGACTTCTTGCCCAGCTTCCCGGCGGCCACCATCTCGACGAGCAGCGGCGGCGGCGCGAACCGGTCCCCGTACGCGGCCTGGAGGGTGCGCGCGATGTCGAGCCGGACGTCCAGTCCGACCAGGTCGGTCAGCTCCAACGGGCCGACCGGGTGCCGGTAGCCGAGCACCATGGCTTTGTCGATGTCGGCCGGGCTGGCCACCCCGTCGGCCACCATCCGGATCGCCTCCAGACCGAGCGTGACGCCGAGCCGGGAGGTGGCGAAGCCGGGCATGTCGCGTACCACGACGGGGTCCTTGCCCAGCCGGCCGGCGAGCGCGACGGCCGCCTCGGTGGTCTCCGGCGCGGTGGCCGGGCCGATCACCACCTCCAGCAGTGCCATCGCCCAGACCGGGTTGAAGAAGTGCAGCCCGAGGAAGTCCGCCGGGCGGTCCAGCCCGTCGGCCAGCTCGGCGATCGGGATGCTGGAGGTGTTGCTGCCCAGCAGCACCGGTCGACGGCCCTCGGCCTCGCGGAGCACGGCCCGCTTGAGGTCGAGCCGCTCGGGCACCGCCTCCACGATCACGTCCGGCCCCTCGGCCACCTCGGCCAGGCCGGCGCGCAGGGTGACCCGCGCCCGGTTGGCGGTCGCCGCCTCCTCGGTCAGCTTGCCCCGCCGCACCCCGCGCTCCCACAGCTCACCGAGCCGCCGGACGGCGTCGGCGCCCCGGGCCGGGTCGACCTCGACCAGTTCGACCGCGTACCCGGCGCCGGCCGCCACGTACGCGATGCCGAGGCCCATGGTGCCGGCCCCGACGACCACAAAACGACCACTCATCGACGTCCCCTCGCCGCGGCGGGGGCGGGCGGGGTCTCCGCCGCGCCGGGCCCGGCCGCTCGCTCCTGGATGCGACCCTATGCAGGGCCGGGCCGCCGGGCATGCGTGGGGGCGGAGCGGACGGGGTACAGACGGCCGTCAACGCCGAAGGAAGGATCGAGATGAGCCAGGCACCGGAGAGCGCGCAGAACACCGAGACGGTCGAGACGCGCGGCGACGAGCGGGTGGACCTGCTCCGCGCGGACACCAACAACGACGGCAAGACCGACGTCTGGGTGGTGGACACCGACGGCGACGGCAAGGCCGACCTGTTCCAGTTCGACACCGACGGCGACGGCAAGGTGGACATCACCATGGTCGACATCGACGAGGACGGCACCCCGGACGAGGTGGTCGACGGCGACGGTGGCCTGCCGCCGGAGCAGACGACCCCCACCGTCCAGGTCTGAGATGCAAGGAAGGGCCCCTTGTTAACGCGTAGGCGCTTGAAAGGGGCCCTTCCTAAGGCCGCAGCGCGAGCGTGGCGAGGTAGTAGGGGTGGTCGGTGTCGTCCACGTCGGTCAGTCGCCACGGTGAGCCGTGGACCAGCTCCGCGAACTCCTCGGGCGAGCAGACCAGGTAGTCGAACCACTCGGTGCCGAGCATCCGGTAGCGCAGCCGCAGCCGCAGCTGCCCGCCCAGCCGGCCCCGCCGCCGGTTCCGCTCGTGGTAGCCGGTGTGCACCGGGTCGGTGGTCCCGTACGGGTCGGTGCCGTGCGCGATCACCGTCGCCCCCGGCCGGGCCAGCGCGGCGAGCGCGGCCAGCAGCGCGGGGGCCCGCTCCCGCCCCTCGAAGAGGCCGAGGTTGTTGCCGAGCAGCAGGAACGTGTCGTAGCGCCGTCCGTCGGCGACGTGCTCGTCGACGGTGCCGTGCACCAGCTCGCGTACGCCCCGGTGCCGACTGACCCGCAGCGCGCCGAGCGAGGTGTCCAGGCCGGTGACCTGCACGCCGCGCTCCTGCAGGTGCAGCGCGATCCGGCCGGCGCCGACGCCGACGTCGAGCACGTGCCCGTGGACCCGGTCGACCGCCCGGTGGTCGTGCGGCTGCCAGCGGTCCGGCGGGTCGAGGTAGTGCCCGGCGGGCGCGCCGTTGACCAGCCCGTCGTCGCGCTCGATGATCTCGATGACCGGGCGGGGCAGGCGCCCGCCGGCCATCGGTCGGGGACCGACGCCGGTCGCCACCGCGTACGCGTCGCGGATCATCTCGCCGAACACGTCGCCGATCTCGGGTTCCCCGGTCATGAGAGAGCACGCTATCCGGGCTCGGCGCCGCTGTCGCAGCCGTATCCTGGGCGGCGTGACCGACCTGGACCGCCTGGCGGCGGAGAAGTACGTCCTGCTCACCACGTTCCGCAAGGACGGTCGGGCGGTGGCGACCCCGGTGTGGGCGGTGCGCGACGGCGACGCGCTGGCGGTGTGGACCGTGTCCGACTCCGGCAAGGTCAAGCGGATCCGGCGCGACGGCCGGGTCACTGTCGCACCGTGCGACGTGCGCGGACGCCCCCACGGGGAGGCGGTGCCGGCGCACGCGACGATCAGCGACCAGGAGAGCACGCGGCGGATCCGGGGCCTGCTCAAGCACAAGTACCGGCTGATCGGCCGGCTGAGCCTGCTGGGCAGCCGGCTGCGCCGGGGGGAGGGCGGCACGGTGGGGCTGCGGATCGTCCTGGACGGACCGGCCCCCGGACACGATTAAGGGCGGTGGCCCGTCGGCCGACCGCCCCTGATCGGGATTTCCTGAGGAACTTCGGGTCGTCAGTCTCCCTGACGCTGCTGGGGAATCTGCCCCTGCAGCAGGGCCCGAACCTCCGACTCGCGGTAACGGCGGTGGCCGCCCAGGGTCCGGATGGCGCTGAGCTTGCCAGCCTTGGCCCACCGGGTCACCGTCTTCGGGTCGACACGGAACATCGACGCCACCTCGGCCGGTGTGAGTAGCGGCTCTGGTTCGTGCGTTCGCGATGCCATCGGGGTCACTCCTCCACATGTATAGACATCGGCCGGGGTCCCGCCGGCCGACGCGTCTCCCATGGTCCGGCTAGTCCCCGATGTCCGACATGGGCCGAACGGCTGAAGGTCCCTAGACGGACGGATGAAGCATGCCCGATTTTTACGACTTTTATGCCGCAGAAACTACCTTATTCGGACTCATGATCACGGTTCGTGATGCGTCAACTACGAGACACTCTCGTATCCCGTCCCACGAAAGAGGGCAAACCGGGCGTCAGTTGCAGCGCTCCAGCAGCTGCACCGCACGCCAGCGCGCGACCAGCTTGTCGTAGGCCGCCGAGGCCTCCTCGGCCTCGCCCCGGGCCAGCCCGGCCAGCCCCTCCGCGACCAGCTCGGTCGAGTCGTCGGCCGCCAACGTCTCGTCCGGCAGCAGCTGCACCAGGCCGCCGTAGTCCAGCTCGACCACCGACCGCGGGTGGAACTCCTCCAACCAGCGGGCGGCCTCCTCGACCGCCTCGGTGATCGGCGCCTCCCCGACCGACTTGCGCAGCACGGACAGCGCCCGCGAGGAGCGGCGCCGCGCCTTGGAGATCTCCGTGCGGAAGCGCAGCGCACGCCGCTCCGGCTCGGTGACCAGATGCCGCTCCCCGGCCTCGAACAGCACGAACCAACGCAGCGGCACACCCCAGGTGGCGATCTGCTCGTGCACCCGGGGCACCCCGTGCTCCAGCACCCGGGCCCCGCTGCGCCAGTCCTCCACCACGGCCTTGGCCTGCCCGGCCAGCACCGGCGGCACGAACGCGTCGGCGAGCACCGACGGCACCCCGTCCCGCGCGCTGAGAGCCGCCTCGGCGACCCGGATGCGCAGGTTCCACGGGCAGACCAGCAGCGCCTCGTCGGTCTCCAGGACGTACGCCTCGTCCGGCAGGTCGGGCAGCCGGGTCCAGCCCGCGCCGAGCGCCTCGATCACCGCCGTCCGCTGCCGCACCGGCCCCTCCAGCGGGGCGATCGCCCGGCCCTCGCTCACGTACCGGCGCCAGTACGACTGCCGGTCCCGGTCGAAGGCGGTCAACGGCTCGTACACGCGCAGGTATGAAGCGAAGAGCGACGGCACGGCGCGATCCTCCCACGAGACGGGACCCCCCGTCGCCGCCGTCACGCCGGCGGCGTGACGTGCGCGACAGTACGGTTCCGGCCGATATTAGGCTCAACGACACCGGCAGCATCCCGCCGGCGTGCCACCGAAGGTTCCGCGCCCCACAAGGGCGCACACCGACACAGGAGTCAGCCATGGGCGTATTCGCCAGCACCGACGACCCGGTATCAACGGGTCACGAGCAGGTCGTGTTCTGCCAGGACAAGCAGTCCGGCCTGAAGGCGATCATCGGGATCTACTCCACCGCGCTGGGCCCCGCGCTCGGCGGCACCCGGTTCTACCCGTACGCCAGCGAGGCCGAGGCCCTCGCCGACGTGCTCGACCTCTCGCGGGGCATGGCGTACAAGAACGCCCTGGCCAACCTCGACCTCGGTGGCGGCAAGGCGGTCATCTGGGGTGACCCGGAGCAGATCAAGAGCGAGGCGCTGCTGCGCGCCTACGGCCGCTTCGTGGAGTCGCTGAACGGCCGCTACTACACCGCCTGCGACGTCGGCACCTACGTCGCCGACATGGACGTCATCGCCCGGGAGACCCGCTACGTCACCGGTCGCAGCGTGGAGCACGGCGGCGCGGGCGACTCGTCGATCCTCACCGCCTGGGGCGTCTTCCAGGGCATGCGGGCCGCCGCCGAGCACGTCTGGGGCAGCCCGACGCTCGCCGGCCGGCGGGTCGGTGTGGCCGGCCTGGGCAAGGTCGGCAAGTACCTGACCGCGCACCTGCTGGAGGACGGCGCCGAGGTCGTGGCGACCGACGTCAACCCGCGCGCCCGGGAGTGGGTGCGCACCACCCACCCGCAGGTCACCCTGGTCGACGACACCGCCGCCCTGGTCGCGTCCGACATCGACGTGTACGCCCCGTGCGCGCTGGGCGGCGCGCTCGACGACGAGACCGTGCCGGTGCTGCGGGCCAAGGTGGTCACCGGCGCGGCGAACAACCAGCTCGCCCACCCGGGCATCGAGAAGGTACTCGCCGACCGGGGCATCCTCTACACCCCCGACTACGTGGTGAACGCCGGTGGCGTGATCCAGGTCGCGGACGAGATCGAGGGCTTCAACTTCGATCGGGCCAAGCTGCGCGCCACCCGGATCTTCGACACCACGCGGGAGATCCTGCGGCTCGCCGACGACGAGGGGGTCCCGCCGGCGGTCGCCGCGGACCGGCTCGCCGAGCGGCGGATGGCCGAGGTCGGCCGGCTGCGCACCATCCACCTGCGCTGAACGTCACCCGGGGGCGGGCCGCCGGCTCCGCCCCCGGGCACACGCCGGACCGGGTACGGCGTTAAGCTGATCCTCGGGATATTTCGTCCGGTTTGCGCGCTGTCACGGCCGGCACCGGCCGTCGCCCCTTACCCGGTACACTTTGTGACGGCTGGAACACTGCGACGCGCAGGGCCGGTCGACGGTGACCCGAGGTGCCGAACGGTGGCATCCCCATGTACCGTAAGAGCCACGAGAGATGCCTGACGTCATCGGGGCCCGCCTTCGGGCTGCCCCGCATTCTGTGCGAGGGGGTCGAGCCATGGGGCGCGGCCGTGCTAAGGCCAAGCAGACGAAGGTGGCCCGGGAGTTGAAGTACCACTCCCCGAACACCGACCTAACCGCCTTGCAGCGCGAACTGGCGGGTAGTGGTAAGTCTGAGCACAACTTCGACGACGACTACAAAGAGTATGTCGACGACGATGACGAGGACCACGCGGACGACGACCCGGACACCTGGGCCCGCCCGACCCGCTGACCTCCCATCACATCTGAGCACGCGGCAACCCCCGCGTGCTCACGCATGTGCTCTGCCGAGCCGGCGTACGACCGACGATCAGGGACCTGCCGCACCGGGGCGACCCCCGGCCGCACCGGCAGGTCCTTGATCGCGGAACCGTTCCCTCAGCGCGGTCGGTTGTTCCAGTTGTAGAACGTCGGGATGTTCTCGAAGTGGTTCCACGCGCACACCGCGCTGGCGCCGTCGCCCCCCGACACCTCCGACCGCAGCAGCCGAGCCGCCTCGGCCTCGTGGAGCAGCGCGGTCAGCCCCGCGGCCGCGTCCCGCACCCGGTCGGCGACCACGTCCCGGTCGTTGTCACTGGTGATCTCGGGCATGCTCCAACACTCCCTCCAATAGGCGGATCTTGCTGTTGCGGCAGTGCTCGGTCTCCGTGCCGTCGAACCGCCCCAGCTCGAAGTAGCGGTTGGCGGCGTGACCACCACCGCAGAACCCGAAGTAGGCGCAGGACGACCGGCACGCCTCCACCCCGGTGAGGAACTCACCGACCCAGGGCGTCCGCCCGGCGCCGGCGAGGATCTCGCTCAGCGGGGTGGTCAGCACGTTCCCGCTGCCGAAGTCGCCGTACCGGGGGTCGCTGAAGCCGGCCAGCTCGGGGGAGAGCACCACCACCGAGCCGTCGTGGCCGACGGTCGGGATCGGGTCGAGGTGACGGGGCAGCAGCTCGTCCGCCGTGCCGGCCAGGACCGCCCCCGCGTACCGCAGTGACCACTCCACCTCGCGCAGGTGGATCCGGGGATCACGACGCCAGGCCGCGACCAGCTCGGCCCAGAAGCCGGTGACGTCGGCCGCGTCCCGGGCGTTCGTCCGGGTGTTGACGCCCTCGGTCTCCTCGATGTTGACGCCCAGCACCTCGCAGCCCAGGTCGAGGAAGTAGTCGTACAGCTCGGTCGCCAGCCCCGGCTCCGGCCGGGAGACCACCGCCAGCGCCGAGAAGGGCAGCCCGTGCCGGCGCAGCGCCGCCACCCCGGCCACGATCCGGTCGTACGCCGGACGCCCGCCCCGGGTGACCCGCTCGGCGTTGCGCGCCCGCGGGCCGTCCACGCTCACGCTCACCCGCACCCGGTGCTCGGCGAAGAACGCGCACCAGGCGTCGTCGACGAGGGTGGCGTTGGTCTGCACGTGGTGCTCGACGTCCGGCCCGAACGGGGCCAGCAGCGCGGCCAGGTGCTCCCGACCGGCCGCGAGCGGCTCACCGCCGTGCCAGACCACGGAGAAGCGCCCCCCGGCCGACCAGGGGTTCACCGACGCCGCCACCGCCTCGGCCACCGCCACCGGCATCCGCCGGTCCGCCGCGCGCAGCGGCAGGTAGCAGTAGGCGCAGTCGAGGTTGCAGAGCGTGGTCGGCTGCATGACCACGTACGAGGGGACGGCGGCGATGCCCCGCATCCCCTCGGGCGTGCGCGCAGCCATCGACCCCTCCCCCGCGTGCCTGGAAACCGAACCTTCAGGCTAGGCGGCGGTGGCCGCTCGGGTGAACCCCCGATCAGGTGCCCGGCTGATCAGCGGAGCGTGATCATCCCCGGGTGTGCTGGCCGACCATCTGCACGTTGCCGGAGCCCTCGATGATCTCGCCGGCCTGCCAGGCCTCGACGCCACGGCCGGTCAGCGTGGCCAGCGCGCGGTCGGCGTCCTCGGCGGAGACGATCGCGAACATGCCGACGCCCATGTTGAACGTCGCCTCCATCTCCGGGTCCTCGATCCGGCCCTTGGACTGGATCAGGTCGAAGATCGGCTGCGGCTTCCAGGTGGAGCGGTTGACCACCGCGTCGACGTGCTCCGGCAGGACCCGGACCAGGTTGCCCGGGATGCCGCCGCCGGTGACGTGGGCCAGGGCCCGCACCTCCGCCTCGGCGATCAGCTTCAGGCAGTCCTGCGCGTAGATCTTGGTCGGGGTGAGCAGCTCCTCGCCCAGCGTGCGCTGGCGGCCGAAGTCGTCGATCACCACGTCCAGCCGCATCCGGCCGGCGCCCAGCAGCACGTGCCGGACCAGGGAGTAGCCGTTGGAGTGCAGTCCGGAGGAGCGCATGGCGATCACCACGTCGCCCACCTCGACCCGCTCCGGGCTGAGGATGTCGCTCTCCTCCACCACGCCCACGCCGGTGGCCGAGATGTCGTACTCGTCCGGACGCAGCACGCCGGGGTGCTCGGCGGTCTCGCCGCCCAGCAGCGCGCAGCCGGCGTACCGGCAGCCGTCGGCGATGCCCGCGCCGATCTCGGCGACCTTGTCCGGCACGACCTCGCCGGTGGCGATGTAGTCGAGCAGGAACAGCGGCTCCGCGCCGCAGGCGACCAGGTCGTCGACGACCATCGCGACCAGGTCGATGCCGACCGTGTCGTGGATGTCGAGCTGCTGGGCGATCACCAGCTTGGTGCCCACGCCGTCGGTCGAGGAGGCGAGGATCGGGTTCTTGTATTTCTTGGTGTCCAGCCGGAACAGGCCGGCGAAGCCACCGAGGTCACCCATGACCTCCGGGCGCCGGGTCTCCCTGACCTTGGACTTGAGCAGCTCGACCGCGCGGTCGCCCGCCTCGATCGACACCCCGGCGTCAGCGTACGAGACCGAGCGTTTGCGCTGCGTCCGGCCGGATCCCGCCGTCCAGGGCTGGCGGTCGCCGCCGGCGCCCGTCGGGCTGGATCCTGCGCCGCTGCGCTCGGACACGTGCGTCACGGTTCTCCCCTTTGTGGTTCCCGCGGGACCGGAGCGGCCGGACCCGCGTCGGTGGTGCTACGGGTGGTGGGTCGGTGTGGCGACGAGCGGGACGGTGGGCTCGACCGCCTCGGCGGCGACCCGGCGACCCACTCCCTCGAGCACGTGCTTGCCGATCAGGTTCCCGGCCGGCAGTTCGATCGGGTACTCCCCATCGAAGCACGCCCGGCAGAGCCGCGTCTTCGGCTGCTCGGTCGCGGCGATGAGACCGGGCAGGGACACGTAGCCCAGCGTGTCGGCACCGATCGAGCGCCGGATGCCCTCGTTGTCCAGCCCGTTGGCCAGCAGTTCGGCCCGGGTGGCGAAGTCGATGCCGTAGAAACAGGGCCAGCTCACCGGCGGCGACGAGATCCGGACGTGGACCTCCAGCGCCCCCGCCTCGCGCAGCAGCCGGACGATGGCCCGCTGCGTGGTGCCCCGGACGATCGAGTCGTCCACCACCACCAGCCGCTTGCCGCGCACGTTCTGCCGCAGCGGGTTCAGCTTGAGCCGGACACCGAGCGCGCGCAGCGTCTGCGAGGGCTGGATGAAGGTGCGCCCCACGTACGGGTTCTTCATCAGACCCTGGCCGTAGGTGATGCCGGACTCCTCGGCGTAGCCGATGGCCGCCGGGGTGCCCGACTCCGGCACGGGGATCACCAGGTCGGCCTCGACCGGGTGCTCCTTGGCGAGCTGCCGGCCGATCTGCACCCGGGCGGCGTGCACGTTGCGGCCGGCGATGGTGGCGTCCGGCCGGGCGATGTACACGTACTCGAAGAGGCAGCCCTTGGGCTCCGGCGCGGCGAACCGGCTGGAGCGCAGCCCGTTCTCGTCGATCGCGATCAGCTCGCCCGGCTCCACCTCGCGCACCACGCTCGCGCCGACGATGTCCAGCGCGGCGGTCTCGCTCGCCACCACCCAGCCGCGCTCCAGCCGGCCGAGGACCAGCGGGCGCACGCCGTGCGCGTCGCGCGCCGCGTAGAGCGTCGACTCGTCCATGAAGACGAAGCTGAACGCGCCCCGCAGCTGCGGCAGCACCTCCATCGCGGCCGCCTCGACCGAGAGGTCGGGCCGGCTGGCCAGCAGCATGGTGACCAGCGAGGTGTCGTTGGTCGAGCCGTCGGAGTCGACGCCCCGGGCGGACACCTCGCGGCGCAGCTCGGCGGTGTTGACCAGGTTGCCGTTGTGGGCCAGCGCGATCGTCGTGCCGGCGGTGGTGGCCCGGATCGTCGGCTGGGCGTTCTCCCAGGTCGAGCCGCCGGTGGTCGAGTAGCGCGCGTGCCCGATGGCGACGTGCCCGCGCAGGCTCGCCAGGGTCGGCTCGTCGAACACCTGGGCGACCAGCCCGAGGTCCTTGTAGACCACCACACCGGAGCCGTCGCTGACCGCGATGCCCGCGGCCTCCTGACCCCGGTGCTGGAGGGCGTAGAGCCCGAAGTAGGTGAGGTTGGCGACCTCTTCCCCGGGCGCCCAGACGCCGAAGACGCCGCACGCGTCCTGGGGGCCGGGTCGCTGGGGGTCAAGGTCGTGGCTCAGCCGGCCATCGCCTCGGGGCACCTGCCGCTCCCTCATGGTGGGGGTCTGGACTGGCCTGGCGGAGTCGGGGGGCAGCTCCGCACCGTGGGCCGGGACCGTCGTCGGGCACCAGTGTACGCGAACAGGAGTCGACACCGACAGTCACGAACCGTCCGCCGAGGGTGACGACACCCCGCCGCGTCGGTCCGGCTAAATCGGGAGGTACGCGGAGAGGTCGGCCCGGATGCCGGAGACCCGTACGCGACCCTCGGTGACCGCTTCCGCCCAGCCGAGGCGTCCGGTGGCCACCGCCAGCCAGGTCGCCGGATCCATCTCCACCACGTTCGGCGGGGTGCCGCGGGTGTGTCGCGGACCGGTCACGCACTGCACCGCGCCGTAGGGTGGGACACGCACCTCCACCGATCGGCCGGGGGCGCGCTCCGCAAGGGCGGCCAAGAGCGTCCGGACCGCCTCCCGCAGCACCGGCCGTTCGGGCGTACGCCCCTCGTCCAGCGCCGTCAGGGCGGCTGACACCACGTCGGAATAAGCGTGCGGAGAGGACACGACGGGACGATACGACCCGGCAGAAGGCCGCACGACGCCGGCCCTGGGTAGAGATGATCCGGTCAGACAAGGCATAGTTGCCGACGGCGTATTTCGTACCGTGAGTGATCAACCCGGCCGGAGCGGCCAGCGGGGAGATCAGACCCGGAAGGCGGTGGACGTGTCAACACACCGACGTGCCTGGAAGCATCGGGCCGGTGTGGTCGTAGCGCTGGTCTTCGGCGCCCTGCTCACCGTCCCCGCCACACCCGCCCTCGCGGCCAGCGTCAGCGTGTCGCCCGGATCTACCACGATCAACGCCGGCAGTGACGCCACGATCACCGTGACGGTGAATCCCGAGGGCACTGACACCAACGGCGACATCAGCCTGAGTGGTCTGCCCGCCGGGGTCAGCTGCACCAGCGGCTGCGGCGGCGTCGAGTTCAACCCTCCCGGTACCCCGAAGGTCCAACTCCTAACCCTCCGTGCGAACGACAACGCGGGCGATGCCAACGCCTCCGTCACGGTCCGGGTGCAAGGGGTGGGCCGGCCGGCCACCGCGAACTTCAACCTCACGGTCAAGGGCAAGGCCGCTCCGCCCTCGCCGCAGCAGCCGCAGACCGTGAAGACGGTCTCCGGCAAGGTGGTCAACTCCGACGGGGAGCCGATCTCCGGCGCGCTCGTCATGCTGCGCGACAGCTCCGGCAACCCGCGCCAGACGACCACGAACGGCAGCGGCAACTTCAGCTTCAGCGGCTCCGCCTCGAACCCGATCCTGCCCGGCCGGATCGACCTCGGCGCCTCGACCGACGGCGCCAGCCCTAGCGCCAAGTCGATCAATGCGGCCGCCGGCCAGTCCGTGACCGGCCTCCGGCTCAGCATCGCGGTCAAGGCCTCGGCGAGCCCGAGCGCCACCCCGTCGGCCAGTGAGTCGGCCCTCCCGTCCGAGGAGCCGACCGAGGACGAGGTGACCGACACCCCCGCCACCGAGGCGCCCGCCGCCCAGCAGCCGACCGCGAACGAGGACTCCGGCGGCTTCAGCTCCTGGCTGCTGATCCTGCTCGGCGGCCTGTTCGTGGCCGTCGGCGTGGGCACCATCGTGCTGCTCTACATGCGGCGCAAGAACGACGACGGTGATGGCGACGGCGACGGTCCGGGTGGGCCGACCGGTCCCGGCGGTCCGGGTGGGGCCGCCATGGCCGGCGCGGTTCCCGCGGCCCGGGGCGCCTACCGGGGCGCCGACGACCAGACCCGCGTGGTCAACGGCATGGGCGCCGGGCCCGCTCCGACGACGGTCGGCGGCGCGGCGATCAGCGACGCGCCGACCATGCTGCAGCGGCCGGTCGTGGACGACGTCCCGCCGGACCCGTACGGCGCACCGCCCGGACCCGCGTACGGCGTCGGGGCGGGGCAGGGTGGCTACGGCTACGGCGACGAGGCGCCCGGGCAGGGCGGCTACGGCGGAGCGAACGGCTACGGCAACGCGCCCTCCTCGGGCGGCGGCTACGGCAACGGCCCGTCCTCCGGTGCCGGCTACGCCGCCGGCGCCGGGGCCTACCCGCCGGCTCAGGGCGGCGGCTACGGCAACGAGCGTTTCGACGAGCCCACCGGCCGCTACACCGGTGACAGCACCCAGTACGCGCCGCCGGCCGACCCGTACCCGACCAGCACCTACCAGCCGGAGCAGGGTCGGGGTTACGACCAGGCCAGCCCGGGCCAGTACGGCCGCGGCCCGGAGCAGGGCGACGGCTACGGCGCCGGTGGCGGTTACGGCGCCGCGCCGGGCGGCTACGACAACGGTCCGGCCGGGGGCTACGACAACGGCCGTCAACAGGGCGGATACGGAGACGTGCCCACCGGCGGCTACACCGGCGCTCCGGGCGGCTACGGCGATGCCCCGGCGGGCGGTTACGGCGACGACCCGGGTTACGCCGGCCGACCGGCTGGCGGCTACGGGGCCGCCCCGGTGAGCGGTCACGGCGCCGCCCCGACCGGCGGTCACGGCACCGCCTCGGTGGGCGGCTACGGCGACAACCCGGCCGGCGGCTACGGCGACGCCCCGACCGGCGGTTACGACAACGCCCCCGCCGGCGGCTACGAGGGTGGCCGAACCCCGGGCGGCTACGGTGACGCGCCGGCCGGTGGCTACGGCGACAACCCCGCCGGTGGCTACGGCGACAATCCGGGCGGCGGCTACGACGGCCGGCAGCAGGGCGGCTACGAGAGCGGCCCGGCCGGCGGCGGTTACGGCTCCGGCTACGACGGCGGCCACCAGCAGGGCGGCTACGACCAGCAGGGCGGCTACGACCAGCAGGGCGGCTACGACCAGCGCGGCGGTTACGGCGACGGCTACGGACAGCAGGGCGGCTACGGCCAGGAGCCGCCGCAGCAGCGCGGTGGCGGCTACGACAACCAGGGCGGCTACCACAACGACCCGGCCCAGGCCGGTCGCGCCCGCCCGGACGGCGCGTCGGAGCGGGGCGGTCGTCGCCTCGACTGGCTGGACGACTGACCCGCACCCCGCACGACCGACAGTGGCCGCCCGCGGAGCGGGCGGCCACTGTCGTCAATCCCGCTGCCGGCGCCCGACCAGTCGCCGATCTTGGAGTTGTGGCACCTACCAAACCGGGCCAGATCCGCCATCCTGGGCACCACAACCCCAAGATCGACGGGAGCGCGGGGCGGGGCGAGCCGGCGCGGAGGTCAGGCGGGGGCGAAGAAGTTCTGGCGGAGCACCGGTACGACGTCGGAGACGCCGACCTCGGTGGCCACCGCGACGTCCCCGGCGAAGCCGCCCTCGGCCAGTTCCCGGCCGGAGACGCAACCCCGGACCGCCGCCGGCACGTCCGGGGTGCTGGCCAGCGCGGCCAGCGCCATCGCCGCCTCCACCGAGAGTCCCCCGGGCACCCCGGCCAAGGCGTCCAGCACGCAGGCGGCCCCGAGCTGGTCCTCCACACAGGGACGCAGTGACCCGTCGGGCCAGCGTTCCCCGGCGGCCACCACGCCGATCGGGGCGTCGTTCGTGCCGTACCCCTGATCGCGGAGCCACCGCCCGACGGCGCGCGCGTTGCGCAGGCATGCCGCGACCACCGGAATGCCGGTGGCGCTCGCCGCGGCGCTGATCGCCGAGCCGTTGGGCGACGGCAGCACCAGGTCGGCGACGACCGGCGCGGTCTGCAGCGCCGCCGGGGAGAGCGACCACGGATGTTCCGCTGTCGTCCTCCGCCGGCCCACAGCGGCGACCGCGCCGACCCGGCGGGCGTACTCGGCGGCCTGCTCGCCCCAGGGGAACGGGTGCACCCGCATGCCGCGGCTCACCGCCACCTCCACGGTGGTGGTGAACGAGAGCACGTCCACCACCACCAGGGCGGCGCAGACCCGGCCGAGTTCCGCGGCCCCGGTCAGTCCCCAGTCGAACCGGGCACCGGCGCCGGGCTGGGCGAAGACCGCCAGGGCCAGGGCCTCAGCGCTGGTCCGGCGCGGATCGCTGGTCCGGCTCATCGGAGGCCGTGTCGGTGTCGTCCGGCGCGGTCGCCGGGGCGACGCCCTCCGGGTCGTCCGTCGACGTGCGGTCGCCCTCGACGGTCGACACGCCGCCGGTCGGGGACCCGGCAGTCGCCGTCACCTGCCGGGACGGGTCGTCCGCCGCGGCGGACCCGGTCCCGTCCTCGGCCGGAGTCGACCCGCTCGGCGCGGTGTCGGCTCCCGTCGGGGCTTCCGCGCCAGGCGACTTGGCGGCCGTCTCCGGGCCGTGCTCGGCGATCGGCTCGGCGGCGACCTGCGCCGGGTCCACCCCGACCGGCTGCTCGGCGGTCGCCGGCAGCACGGTGGTGGTACCGGTACGGGTCGCGGCCACCTCCACCCGGGGCGCCTCCGCGTCACCGAAGAGGCGCGGCAGCGTCGCCGCGTGCGCCTCGCGCAGCTCGTCCAGACCGATCCGGAACTGGCCGTGCACCTCCAGGACGCCGCCGGTCGGGTCGGTCACGCCGATGAACTCCCACGGCACCCCGCGCTCGCCGCAGAGGGCGGTGAACGCCTTCTCGTGACCGCGCGGCACCGACACCAGCACCCGGCCGGCGGACTCGCTGAACAGGAACACGAACGGCATCGAGCCGTCGGCGAAGTGCTCCGGCAGCGCGATCCGGGCTCCGACGCCCCGACGCAGGCTCGACTCGACCAGGCTCTGGGCCAGGCCGCCGTCGGAGAGGTCGTGCGCCGAGCTGAGGTGCCCGACCCGGGCCGCCTCGGCCAGCAGCTCGGCGAGCTGCCGCTCGCGGGCCAGGTCGACCTGCGGCGGGATGCCGCCGAGGTGCTCGTGGGTCACCCAGGCCCACTCCGAGCCGGACAGCTCGACGTGCGTCTCGCCGAGCAGGAAGAGCTGGTCGTGGTCCCCGGCCGGCCGCGGCACGAAGCCCATCGGCACCCGCTCGGCGACGTCGTCCAGCACGCCCAGCACGCCGACCACCGGGGTCGGGTGGATGGCCGCCGCGCCGGTCTGGTTGTAGAAGCTGACGTTGCCGCCGGTGACCGGGATGCCCAGCTCCAGGCAGCCGTCCGCCAGGCCGCGCACGGCCTCGGCGAACTGCCACATCACGCCCGGGTCCTCCGGCGAGCCGAAGTTGAGGCAGTTGGTCACCGCGATCGGCTTCGCGCCGGTCACCGCCACGTTCCGGTACGCCTCGGCGAGCGCCAGCTTCGTCCCCTGGTACGGGTCGAGGCGCGCGTACCGGCCGTTGCCGTCGACCGAGAGGGCGACGCCGAGGCCGCTGCGCTCGTCGATCCGGATCACGCCGGAGTCCTCCGGCTGGGCGAGCACGGTGTTGCCCAGCACGTAGCGGTCGTACTGCTCGGTGACCCAGGTCTTGTCGGCCAGGTTGGGCGACGCGATCATGCGCAGCACGGTCTCCCGCAGCGCGTCCGGGGTGCTCGGTCGGGGCAGCGTCTCGGCCCGGTCCGCCTGGAGCAGGATCAGGTCGGCCGGCTCCCGCATCGGCCGGGCGTAGACCGGACCGTCGTCGACCAGCGAGCCCGGGGGCACGTCGACCACGAGCTGGTCACGCCAGGTGATGACCAGGCGGCCCGGCTGGCCGTCCGGCGACGGCGCGGTGACCTCGCCGATGGCGGTGGCCCAGACGCCCCACTTCTCGGCGGTCTTGAGCACCGCCTCCAGCTTCTCCGGCGTGACGACCAGCAGCATCCGCTCCTGGGACTCGCTGGCCAGGATCTCGTGCGGCTCCATCGAGGGCTCCCGCAGCGGGACCCGCTCCAGCCAGACCCGCATGCCGGTGCCGGCGGAGGCGGCGGTCTCGGTGAGGGCGCAGGTCAGGCCGGCGCCGCCGAGGTCCTGGATGCCGACGACCAGCTCGGCGTCGTACAGCTCCAGGCACGCCTCGATGAGCAGCTTCTCCATGAACGGGTCGCCCACCTGCACGGACGGGCGGCGCTGCTCGCTGCCCTCGTCGAAGGTGGCGCTGGCCAGCACGGACACGCCGCCGATGCCGTCGCGGCCGGTCTTGGCACCCATCAGCACCACGACGTTGCCGGGGCCGGTGGCGTCCTTCTTCTGCAGCCGGTCGACCGGCAGCACGCCCAGGCAGAGCGCGTTGACCAGCGGGTTGCCCTGGTAGCAGGGGTCGAAGACCACCTCGCCGCCGATGTTGGGCAGGCCGAGGCAGTTGCCGTAGCCGCCGACGCCGGCGACCACGCCGGGCAGCACCCGGGCGGTGTCCGGGTGGTCGGCCGCGCCGAAGCGCAGCGGGTCCATCACGGCCACCGGGCGGGCGCCCATGGCGAGGATGTCGCGGACGATGCCGCCGACGCCGGTCGCCGCGCCCTGGTAGGGCTCGACGAAGCTCGGGTGGTTGTGCGACTCGACCTTGAAGGTCACGGCCAGCTCGTCGGAGACCCGGACCACGCCGGCGTTCTCGCCGATGCCGGCCAGCAGCCGGTCGCTCGGCGGCGCCTTCTCGCCGAACTGGCGCAGGTGCACCTTGCTCGACTTGTAGGAGCAGTGCTCGCTCCACATGATCGAGTACATGGCCAGCTCGGCCTGGGTGGGGCGCCGGCCGAGGATGTGCCGGATCCGGTCGTACTCGTCGTCGCGGAGGCCCAGCTCGGCGTACGGCTGGAGTTCCTCCGGCGTGCCGGTGGCCCGGGGGACGGTGTCCACGCCGGGCGCCCAGTCGTCGGTCGGGCCGGCCTGGGGCACGACGCCCTGCGGCCCGCGCAGGGTCGGGTCCGGATGGGTGGTCATGACGTCTCCTTGCTGCGCTCGCCGGCGCTCGCGCTCCTCGCGCTCACGCGGGCGCTCCCACCAGGTGCTTGAGCACCGAGGTGAAGAAGCCGAGGCCGTCCAGCGAGGGGCCGGTGAGCGCCTCCACCGCGTGCTCGGGGTGCGGCATGATGCCGACCACGTTGCCGGCCTCGTTGGTGATCGCGGCGATGTCGCGCTGCGATCCGTTGGGGTTGCCGCCGACGTACCGGGCGACGACGCGGCCCTCGGCCTCCAGCCGGTCCAGCGTCGCCGGGTCGGCGACGTAGCAGCCCTCGCCGTTCTTGACCGGGATCAGCACCTCCTGCCCCGGCTGGAACGCGTTGGTCCAGGCGGTGCCGGTGGCCTCGATCCGGAGGACCTGGTCCCGGTTGCGGAAGTGCAGGTGCTGGTTGCGGGTGAGCGCGCCGGGCAGCAGGTGGGCCTCGCAGAGGATCTGGAAGCCGTTGCAGATGCCGAGCACCGGCAGGCCACCACGGGCGGCCTCGACGACCGTCTCCATCACCGGGGCGAACCGGGCGATGGCGCCGCAGCGCAGGTAGTCGCCGTAGGAGAAGCCGCCGGGCAGGACGACGGCGTCCACCCCGTGCAGGTCCGGGTCGCCGTGCCAGAGCCGGACCGGCTCGGCGCCGGCGATCCGGACGGCCCGGGCCGCGTCCCCGTCGTCGAGCGAGCCGGGGAACGTCACCACACCGACCCGGGCGGTCACGAGTGCGCGCCCGCGGTCTCGTCGGCGTCGACCACGCGGACCGTGAAGTCCTCGATGACCGGGTTGGCGAGCAGTTTGTCGGCGATCTCGCGGGCCCGGTCCAGGTCCGGTTCGCCGGTGAACTCGATCTCGATCCGCCTGCCGATCCGGACGGAGGCGACGTCACTGACGCCGAGCCGGGGCAGCGCGTTTGCGACGGCCTGGCCCTGCGGATCGAGGATCTCGGGCTTGAGCATGACGTCGACGACGACGCGAGGCACTGGGCACTCCTGACTGTGTACGCAGTTGGGTGCCGGCCCACAAACGGGCGAGCGCAGCCAGCCTACCTGGCAGATATCGCCCCGCCCGCACCGGCCGGGGACAGTTCGGGCGGTGATCGGCGGGACCGACCGCCCGGGCCGGAGACCGTTGCGCGTTCGTTGCGGCGTCGATACGGATTTGTTGCCCAACCTCAAGGTCAACGGTCGTCCAGAACGCCTCTCACCAGGCATTTTGCTCTCAATGACGGGGCCGCGGGACCGGTTTCCGACAGCCGGTCCGACACGCCGCCGAGACGGACACAGTCATCGGCGTATCTCGATTCACGTCTTGTGACAGAGCGTGGCACGCCCGTAGCATCCATCGTCAGACGTCGATGCTATTGATCGACGCACCTCGCCGGGTCACCCGCCCGGCGCGCCCCGACCGGCCCGGCAACCCCGGGCGCCCCGCGCCGAAGGAGCCCCCACATGCGCCTCCGTCCCCTGCTCGCCGTGCTGACCACCGCGCTGGCCGGCGTCCTGGCCACCGCGTCCGGCGCCACCGCCGCACCGGCCGGGCCGCAGCCGATCATCGGCGGCGGCACCGTCTCGTCCGCCCCCTGGGCCGCGGCCGTCTTCAGCAACGGCTCGTTCACCTGCTCCGGCAGCGTGATCGCGTCCCAGTGGGTGCTCACCGCCCGGCACTGCGTCAGCGGCACCATGTCGGTCCGGGTCGGCAGCGTCTACTACGCCTCCGGCGGCGTCACCCGCACCGTGAGCGCCTCCTACACCCGCTACGACCTGGCCCTGCTGCGCCTGTCCAGCGCGGTCAGCACCTCCACCGTGACGCTGGCCAGCAGCAACCCGCCGGTCGGCTCGACCAACTCGATCTATGGCTGGGGCATGACCTGCTACAGCGGCTGCGGCGCGTCGCCCCAGCTCAAGACCGCGAACGTCAGGGTGACCAGCACCAGCGTCACCGACGCGTACGGCGGGCAGGCGATCCGGAGCACCCGGGTCAACGGCAACGCCTGGCGGGGCGACTCCGGCGGCCCGCAGTTCTACAACGGCCGGCAGGTCGGCGTGGCCTCCACCGCCGACGGCTCCAGCATCCAGAACTACGGCAGTGTCGCGTACAACCGGTCCTGGATCACCTCGGTGGCCGGTGTCTGACCGATGACGTCGTTGCGGCGCGGATGGGTCGGGAGCCGCCCGACCGTCCGCGCCGCGCCGTTTTGCAGCATCCGGTCAGGTGAACACCTGTCGCGAACCACCCGGCCGGTGCCTGACAGCATCGGAACCGTGCTGGTCGTGACGACGGATCAACTGCCCGGCTACGAGATCCGCCAGATCCTCGGCGAAGTGGTCTCCTCCATGGCGAGGACCCGCAACCCGTACCGCGAGGGGGTCAAGAACCTGCGCGGTGGCGCCTACGACCCGATGGCGCCGGACAACCTCACCCGCTGGCGCACCGACTCGGTGGCCCGGCTGGGCGAGGAGGCGCAGCGGCTCGGCGCGAACGCGGTGATCGGGATGCGCTTCGACAGCCGCGACTGCGGCGAGATGTGGATGGAGATCTGCGCCTACGGCACGGCGGTGATCGTCGCGCCCAAGATGCCCGACGTCATGCCGCCGGACCAGCCGATGATCGCGGCCGAGACCGCCCACGACCCGGAGATCGCCTCCGCCCCCGGCGGCATCGCCGAACCCGCGAGCGCCCCCAACCTGAGTTCCGCCGCCGAAACCCCCACCGGCACCTGAACCACCCGTCTGCCGCGTCGATCATGAAGTTGACGGCAGGAATGATCTCCCTGAGTGCCGCCAACTTCATGATCGACGGGAAAGTGCGGGACGGTCAGAGGATGGGGGGCGGGGAGTAGGTGGCGGCCTGGGGGTGGGTTTCGACGATCTTGGTGATTCTTGCGGTCACCCTGGTGACCTGGTCGGGGGCGGCGCCGACGAAGGCGTTGCGGTCGGCGACCAGGGAGTCGATCTCGGACCGGGTCAGGCCCAGGCGGCCGTCGGCGGCGAGGCGGTCGAACAGGTCGTTCTCGGCCGCGCCCTTCTCCCGCATGGCCAGCGCCACGGCGACGGCGTGCTCCTTGATCACCTCGTGCGCCACCTCCCGGCCCACCCCCCGGCGTACGGCCGCCACCAGGATCTTCGTGGTGGCGAGGAACGGCAGGAACCGCTCCAGCTCCCGGTTGATCACCGCCGGGTACGGGCCGAACTCGTCCAGCACGGTGAGGAACGTCTGGAACAGGCCGTCGGCGGCGAAGAACGCATCCGGCAGCGCCACCCGGCGCACCACCGAGCAGGATACGTCCCCCTCGTTCCACTGGTCACCGGCCAGCTCGCCGACCATCGACAGGTAACCCCGGATGATCACCGCGAAGCCGTTGACCCGCTCCGACGAGCGGGTGTTCATCTTGTGTGGCATCGCGCTGGACCCGACCTGGCCCGGCTTGAAGCCCTCGGTGACCAGCTCCTGGCCCACCATCAGCCGGATCGTGGTGGCCAGCGACGACGGCGCGGCGGCCACCTGGGCCAGCGCGGAGAGCACGTCGAAATCCAGCGAGCGCGGGTAGACCTGGCCGACGCTGTCCAGCACCCGGGCGAACCCGAGGTGCCCGGCCACCCGCTGCTCCAGCTCGGCGACCTTGCCGGCGTCGCCGTCGAAGAGGTCGAGCTGGTCGGCGGCGGTGCCCACCGGACCCTTGATCCCCCGCAGCGGGTAGCGGCCGATCAGGTCCTCCAGCCGCTCGTACGCGATCAGCAGCTCCTCCGCCGCCGACGCGAAGCGCTTGCCGAGCGTGGTGGCCTGCGCGGCGACGTTGTGCGACCGGCCGGTCATCACCAGCGCGGAATACTCGCCCGCGTGCCAGCCCAGCCGGGCCAACGTGGCGACCACCCGGTCCCGGATCAGCTCCAGCGAGGCGCGGATCTGGAGCTGCTCGACGTTCTCGGTGAGGTCGCGGGAGGTCATCCCCTTGTGCACGTGCTCGTGCCCGGCGAGCGCGCTGAACTCCTCGATCCGCGCCTTCACGTCGTGCCGGGTGACCCGCTCGCGCGCCGCGATCGAGGCCAGGTCGACGTCGTCGACCACCCGCTCGTACGCCTCGACGACCCCGTCGGGCACCGGCACGCCGAGGTCACGCTGGGCCTTGAGCACCGCCAGCCAGAGCCGGCGCTCCATCCGGACCTTCTCCTCCGGCGACCAGAGGGCGACCAGCTCGGGTGAGGCGTACCGGTTGGCGAGCACGTTCGGGATCGTCGTCACGGCCCTCATTCTCGCGTACGGGCTCGCGCCGCCACCGGTCGGCCCGCTGCTGGCGGACGCCCCGGGCCGGGCCGGCCCGGGGCGTCCGCTCTTCTCCGGTCAGGGCAACAGGTTGATCAGATCCGGATGGGCGGCGAGTGCCGTGACCTGCTCCAGGGTGAGCGGCGGGATGGCACCGCCCCGGACGCCCTTCGGCCAGCGGCGCTCGAAGTCTCCGTCGGTCGGCATGTCCGAGGCGGCTCCGGTGTTCGGCCGGTTGTCGATCACCACTTCGACCGTGCCCCGATCGGGTCGCTGGACGAACACGCCGTAGACGACCGACCCGGCCGGACGGGAGACGATCGTGACGACCCGGTTACCGTCCGGCCGGGTCGACTCGGTGCACTCGCCGCCATGCGCGTGCCCCTGGTGCATCGCCGGTGGGAGCGCGCCGAGCGTGGCGCAGCTCAGCACCAGCGCGGCGCGGCGCTCCACGATGATCTCCCCGTCGCCGGCCAGTCCGCCTCGCTGCACCATGAAGTTGTACGACAGGAGCGTCGCGCCGTTCGGGCCGCCGCTGCCTTCCTGGAAGGGCAGCAGATAGATCATTCCGTCCGGTGACACGGCGTCGAGCGCAGCGACGGCCGCTCCTTGCGCGACGCTGTCGTAATCCCAGCTAGGCAGACCGTAGAACCCGGCGGTGGCGGTTCCCGCCGGTGGCCGTGGGGCCAGGACGAGCGTTGCCTCCCGAGCCACCTCGATCGTCTGATCCATCGAGAGCGCCGGCTTGTCCTGCGTGACGTAGAGGCGGACCAGCGTGCCGTCCGGGCGGAGCGACTCGATCAGGTAGTTGTTGCTCGCCGCCGGTCGCGTCGAGTCGGGGCGTAAGCCGAAACGGGTGAGCAGGCGCCGCGCCCGCACCCGCTCGCCACCAGGATTTTCGGTCACCGTGCAGTGGCGGGCGGCGAGAGCGGCGGTCGGGCAGGGCGGGGCGGCCGACCAGGCGCGCTCCCCCTCGCGCACCAGCCGTAGCGTGACCTGCCCGGCCCGGTTGCCGACCCGGAACGCGGCGGCATCCAGCACCGGGCCGTCGACGTTCAGCCGGCCCTTCGGCTCGAACCCGACCGGGGTCGGGCTGTCTTCGCCGCCCCACCTGGTCGTCCAGGTGAAGTCCGGCGCCTGCCGGCGCAGGGCGCTGGTCAGCGCCGCGTCGAGACGTGCCGCATCCGCAGCGGTGCCCGCGACGGTGGTGACAGTGGACGAGGCTGCGGGTGTGGGGGACGGCTTCGGCGCGAGAGCGACGGCGCGATCCAGCACGACCGGGATCAACTGCCCGACGGCGATCGGGAGGTTGTCCTCGGCGGTGACGGTCCTGAGGCTCAGGTTCAGAAACGTGCCGTCCCGACGCAGTGCTGTCACGCCAGCGCTCTCTGTCCGGCTCGGCATCCGATCCCGGAGCTGCGGTGGCACCTCCTGCTCCCAGACCGACCGGTGGTACCTGATCTTCTCGCCGTCCGGACCCGTCTGCTCGCCGCACTCGGCGGCGGCCTTCGAGCACGCCCGAGACTCCTCGGCCTGCCAGCTCTTCGCGCCGTCGGGAGTGATCTGCAGGCTCGCGACCAGGTCGACCCCGTCCACCCGGAAGCTGCCGTTTCCCCGGTAACCGAGGGAGCCGGCCTGCCCCATCACGTCGGAGGCCCAGGCGGGGGTGTCGATCACCGGCCCGTCCTTGACCGCCCAGGCCAGCCGCGGCATTGCGCGGGTCAACGCCGCGATCACCGCGGCCTCGATCCGGTCCAGGTCCTGATCGCTGCCGGGGATCGTCGTGACGGCCGGTACCGGTTTGGCCGGCTGGGCGTGCGGCTTGCCGATGAGCGAGGTGGTGCCGACCAGCACGGCGGCCACCACCGCGGCGACCGCCGTCGTGCCGGCACCGATCCGCAGCCGCCGGGCCCGGCGCTGTCCGCCGATCACCCGGTCCACGTCCACGGTGGAGACCGGCGTCTCACCGATCAGGTCGTCGAACAACTCCCGGTACGTCATGACAGCTCCCCCCGGGTCGACGGGATGCCGGTCAGCAGCAGGCGCAACGCGTCCAGGCCCCGAGCCGCCTGGCTCTTCACCGTGCCGGCGCTGATGCCGAGGATGTGGGCGGTCTCGTCCACGGACAGGTCGCAGTAGTAGCGGAGCACCAGCACGGCACGGCGGCGGGGCGGCAGCTGACCGAGCAGGGCGAGCAGCATGTCGCGTTCGGCGAGCGTGGGCTCCGGCAGGATCACGTCGGCGGTCTCCGGCACCTCGTCGGTGCTGTGCTCGCGCCGCCAGGGTCGCCGCCGCTCGTCCAGCCACGCGTTGGTGAGCATCCCGCGCACGTACGCATCGACGTTCTCCACCGCCCGGACCCGGCGCCAGTGCCGGTAGAGCTTGCCGATGGTGATGGAGACCAGGTCGTCGGCGGTGTGCCACTCGCGGCAGAGGAGGTACGCGGTGCGGCGCAACGATTCCATCCGGGCGGTGACGAACTGCCGGTACTCGTCTTCCTCGGCCCGGTTCACGTCCCGAAGCCCCTCGTTCGCCTCATGCCCAGGTGACGGAGCACGCCCCCGTCCGGGTTGCTCAGGAGGTGGAATGCTCGGCGAGGATGTGGAACAGGGCGGCGCTCGCCTCCGCCTCGGTGGCGTACCGCCGCCACAGCTTGTACCGGCCGCGTTCGTAGGGGCCGATCTCCCAGCCGCCGTCGCCGGGCCGGAGGAACCAGAAGTCGGGCGGGACCGGCTGGTGCTCGTGCGCGTCCGCCAGCTGGAAGGCGTCGGGGGACACCCCCGCGGCCAGCAGCGCGGCGCGCAACTCGTACCGGTCCACGCCCGACCTCCGATCGGTTCAGCAGATCTGCGACGACTGCGCCCACCCGGTCGGGTCGGTGCAGAGGCCGTCCAGATACTCCTCCACGAGGAACCCGTGGTCGATCAGCCACTGCACGTTCACCGGGTCCGACGCCTGCGGGAAGTAGGCCTGGTTGAGCTCGAACTGGGTGCCCATGCCGGGCTGGGCGAACCACGGCGCGATCGGCCCGGAGTCCACCGGGAACGGCTTGACCACGCAGTACGTGTGGTAGTTGGCCAGCGGGGCGGCCGGCGTGGTGGCCGGCGGCGTCGGCGGGGTGTTCAGGCTCTGCGGCGCCAGCGAGCGCGAGCTGAACGGGGTGCCGAGCGGTGCCAGGAAGGCGCCGGTCGGGTTGCCGAAGCGGTCCACCCGGTAGCCGGGGAGCAGGACCTGCCGGTTCTTGACCGGCGCACCGTGCGGGTCCAGGACGAAGCCGTCCTCCGGCGGGAAGAGCAGGGTGGTGGGTCCGCTGGTCCAGTTCTTCAGCCATTCCGTCTCGGTCTGGGCGCCGAGCCGCTGGTAGCCGGCGAGCAGTGGACCGACCGGCGAGGCGGTGGGCAGGGTGGCCGGCCCGAGGAGCCGGTTGTTGTCGTAGAACTGGGTGGTCTGTGGCGCCGTCGGCGGCAGCCCGGGCGAGCAGAGGCTCGGGCCGACCGGGCCGGCCTGCGGACCGGCGGTCCGCTCGTCGACCACCGTGGCCTGGGCCAGCGCTGCCGAGGGCCCGAGGGCGGACAGTGCCGGCCCGGGTGCCAGCGTCAGGGCCGCGCCGGACAGCGCGGCCAGCAACCAGCGGCGAGTTTTCACGATGAACCTCCCGATGAGGACTAGTTGCTCCCATCGTGAGGTTCATTCGCGCTCTATGTGAGTTTTAGTCCGCTTTGCCACCCGTCGGGCTGACAGCCACCCGGTCAGCGCTCCAGGATGGCGGTCACGCCCTGCCCGCCGGCCGCGCAGATGGAGATCAGGCCGCGCCCGCTCCCCTTGGCGTCGAGCAGCTTGGCCAGCGTGGCGACGATCCGGCCGCCGGTGGCGGCGAACGGGTGCCCGGCCGCCAGCGACGAGCCGTTGACGTTGAGCCTGTCCCGGTCGATCGAGCCGAGCGGCGCGTCCAGGCCGAGGCGCTCCTTGCAGAACTCCGGCGACTCCCAGGCCGCCAGCGTGGCCAGCACCTGCGAGGCGAACGCCTCGTGGATCTCGTAGAAGTCGAAGTCCTGAAGCGTCAGCCCGGCCCGGGACAGCATCCGGGGCACCGCGTACGCGGGGGCCATCAGCAGCCCCTCGTCGCCGTGCACGAAGTCGACGGCAGCCGTCTCGGACCAGGAGAACCAGGCCAGCACCGGCAGGTTGTGCGCCCGCGCCCACTCCTCCGAGGCGAGCAGCACGGTCGACGCGCCGTCGGTGAGCGGGGACGAGTTGCCGGCGGTCATGGTGGCACGCTCGGCGTCCGGGCCCTTGGCGCCGAAGACCGGCTTGAGCGAGCCGAGCTTCTCCGCGCTGGTGTCCGCGCGGAGGTTCTGGTCGCGGGTCAACCCCAGGTAGGGGGTCATCAGGTCGTCGAAGAACCCCTTGTCGTACGCGGCCGCGAGCCGCTGGTGCGAACGGAGCGCCAACTCGTCCTGGGCGGCCCGGTCGATGTTCCAGCGCAGCGCGGTGCGCGCGGCGTGCTCGCCCATGGACAGCCCGGTACGCGGCTCGGCGTTGCGCGGGATCTCCGGCTGGAACGGCTGGAGCGGGCGCAGCTTCGCCGCGATCCTGAGCCGTTCGCCGAGGGTCCGGGCCGAGTTGAGCTGGATCAGCGTGCGGCGCATGTCCTCGTTGACCGCGAGCGGCGCGTCGGAGGTGGTGTCGACGCCACCGGCGATGCCGGCGTCGATCTGCCCGAGGGCGATCTTGTTGGCGACCAGGATGGCGGCCTCCAGACCGGTGCCGCAGGCCTGCTGGACGTCGTACGCCGGGGTGTGCGGGTCGAGGCGGGAGCCGAGCACCACCTCCCGGGTGAGGTTGAAGTCCCGGGAGTGCTTGAGCACCGCGCCGGCCACCACCTCGCCGAGCCGTTCGCCGGCCAGCCCGAACCGGGCGACCAGCCCGTCGAGCGCCGCGCCCAGCATGTCCGCGTTCGACGCGTGCGCGTAGCGCGAGTTGGACCGGGCGAAGGGGATGCGGTTGCCGCCGATCACCGCGACCCGCCGGACACTCTGCACGATCGGCCTCCTCGAAGCTGTTGCCCGAACCCTACTCGCCAGTAGGCTACGCCTATGACCGACAGGTACGCGAGCTTCGTCCAGACGGGGGCCGGTCGCGCGCTGGTCAAGCGCCTCGGGCTGCCCGACCCGCCCCGACTGCGCCGGCACACGCCGGGCGACCCGCTCGTTCCCGGGCCGGTCCTGCTCGGCTCCTCGACCGGCGGCCGGCTCGCCGAGCCGGCCGGCAAGATCCTGGCCGCCGCCGGGGTCGAGCTGACCGACCCGGCCGCCACCACCGCCGACAGCCGTTTCGCCGCCCTGGTGTACGACGCCAGCGGCATCACCGACTCCGCCGAGCTGCGCCAGCTCTACGACTTCTTCCACCCGCAGGCCCGGTCGGTGCTGCCCAGCGGCCGGGTGATCGTGCTGGGCACGCCGCCGGCCGAGTGCGGCTCACCCCGGGAGGCGACCGCCCAGCGCGCCCTGGAGGGGCTGACCCGCAGCATCGGCAAGGAGTTCGGCCGGGGTGTCACCGCCCAGCTCGTGTACGTCACCCGCGACGGCGACGCCGGCACCCCGGTGAGCCTGGAGTCCACCCTGCGCTTCCTGCTCTCCGGCCGCTCCGCGTACGTCTCGGGCCAGGTGATCCGGGTCGGCGCCGGCGCCGGCGTCGCGCCGGCCGACTGGAACCGGCCGCTGGACGGGCAGGTCGTGCTGGTCACCGGCGCGGCCCGGGGCATCGGCGCGGCGCTGGCGACGGTGCTCGCCCGGGACGGCGCGCAGGTGGTGGCGCTGGACATCCCGGCGGCCGGCGACGAACTGGCGGCGGTGGCCAACGGGATCGGCGGCAGCGCGGTGCAGCTCGACCTGACCGCGCCGGACGCGCCGGCCCGGCTGGCCGAGCACCTGGCGTCCCGGCACGGCCGGGTCGACGTGGTGGTGCACAACGCCGGCATCACCCGGGACAAGACGCTCGGCCGGATGGACGCCGACCGGTGGGACTCGGTGATCGACGTGAACCTGTCCAGCCAGGAGCGGATCAACGACGTGCTGCTGGAGCGCGACCTGATCCCGGCCGGCGGCCGGATCGTCTCGGTCTCCTCGATCGCCGGGATCGCCGGCAACCGGGGGCAGACCAACTACGCGACCAGCAAGGCCGGCGTGATCGGCCTGGTCGACTCGCTCTCCCCGGTGCTGCGCGAGCGCGGGATCAGCCTGAACGCGGTCGCGCCCGGGTTCATCGAGACCCGGCTGACCGCGCGCATCCCGCTGATGATCCGCGAGGCGGGGCGGCGGATGAACAGCCTGGCCCAGGGCGGCCTGCCGGTGGACGTGGCCGAGACGATCGGCTGGCTCTCCTGGCCGGCGACCGGCGCGGTCAGCGGCAACGTGGTCCGGGTCTGCGGCCAGAGCCTGCTGGGGGCGTGATGGCGTCCCGCGACCACGAGCCCGACGACCTCACCCTGCACGACCTGATCGAGGGCCCCACCCAGGACCTCACCTCGGCCCGGGCGGCCCTGGCCGCACGCACGCCCCGGGCCGAGGCGACCCAGGACCTCTCGGCGCTCGTCCCACCCCGCCCCGTCGATCATGAGGTTGACGGCACTTCCGGAGATCCACGGAGCCGTGGGGGCAGGGCGAGCGGGTGCGTGTCGAGCTGGGGCGGCTGCCGGGGGCGGGGGCGCTCTATCGGCGGGCGCTGCTGGGGGCGCTGCCCGGCACGGGTCGTCGGCGGGGGCGGGAGCTGCCCGCTCTGGAGCTGAGTGTGGCCGGGGTGACGGTGGACCGGGCGCATCTGGCCGACTACGACCGGGTCTGCGGGTTCCGGCTGGCCGACCGGCTGCCGGCGACGTACCTGCACGTGCTCGGGTTTCCGCTGTCACTGCGGCTGATGACCGCCGCCGACTTCCCGATCCCGCTCACCGGCGTGGTGCACGTGGCCAACCGGATCACCGTGGCCCGCCCGGTCCAGGTGGGCGAGAGCGTCGACTTCCGCACGTACGCGGAGAACCTGCGCCCGCACGAACGCGGCCGGCAGCTCGACGTGGTGCTGGTCGGCTCGGTCGACGGCGAGGAGGTGTGGCGGGGGGTGTCGACGTACCTCGGGAAGGAGCGCGCGGCCGGCGGCGGCCCGCGGCGCGACCGGGGCGACCGGCCCGCGCCGCCGGCCTTCTCCGCGCAGTGGCGGGTGACGCCCCGGGTCGGCACGGACTACGCGCGCGTCTCGGGCGACCGCAACCCGATCCACACCTCGAAGCTGGGCGCGCGGCTGTTCGGTTTCCCGCGTCCGATCGCGCACGGCATGTGGAGCAAGGCCCGCTGCCTGGCCGCGTTGGAGAGTCGGCTGCCCGACGCGTACACCGTGGACGTGGCGTTCAAGCTGCCGGTGCCGCTGCCGTCCACTGTGGCGTTCGGTGCCACCACCGGAGGCGCGGGCTGGGACTTCGGGCTGCACGGCGCGCGGGACGGACGGCCACACCTGGTCGGCACCGTCCGCTGAGGAAAGAGGGGGCTTGTCGGCCCCCTCTTTCCTGCGCTAAGTTGTTCTCAGATTGAGTTGTTCTCAACATGAGAGAGTGAGCGCCGTGAACGAGCAGGACTTCCTCGCCGGATACGACCCCCGGGACTACCCGGCGGTCGCGGTCACCGTCGACGTGGTCGCGCTGACCATCCGCGAGGGCGCGCTGCACCTGCTGCTGATCCGGCGCGGCGCACCGCCGTACGCGGGGCACTGGGCGCTGCCCGGCGGCTTCGTCCACCCCGACGAGGACCTCACCGCCGGCGCCCGGCGCGAGCTGGCCGAGGAGACCGGGCTCGGCGGCGATCGGCTGCGCCGGGTGCACCTGGAGCAGCTCGGCAGCTACGGCGCCCCCGACCGCGACCCCCGCATGCGGGTGGTGTCGATCGCCCACCTGGCGTTCGCCCCCGACCTGCCCGACCCGGTGGCCGACACCGACGCCGACGAGGCGATCTGGCTGCCGGTCACCGCGCTGACCAGCCGGCAGCTCGCCTTCGACCACGGCCGGATCATCGACGACGGGCTGGAGCGGGCCCGGTCCAAGCTGGAATACACGCCGCTGGCCACCCGATTCCTCGCCCCCGAGTTCACGATCACCGAGCTGCGCGAGGTCTACGAAACGGTCTGGGGCCACCCGCTGCACGCCGGCAACTTCCACCGCAAGGTGCTCTCCGTGCCCGGCTTCGTGGAGAGCACCGGCGCCAGCACCGAACGCGGCGGCGCGCGCGGCGGCCCCCGCGCCAAGCTCTACCGCGCCGGCGACGCCCGGCTGCTCCACCCGGCGCTGCTGCGCCCCGCCCGGGAGGAGACGGTGCGATGACCACCGAGGAGGCGATCCGGCTGGTCACCGCCGCCCGCAGTCACGCCGACCTGTTCGGCGCCGAGGCGCCGGCCCGCCGCTACCGGGAGCTGGTCGGCGCGCTGCACCCCGACCGGTTGGCCGCGGCCGACCCCCGGGTCCGCGCCGCCGCCACCGCCGCCCTGACCACGGTCACCACCCGTTGGCGCAACCCCGAGGCGTACACCGGCGACATCGCCACCCTGCACCGCAAGGAAGGGCCCCTTCTTAACGCCTCCGGTAGAGGAGGGGCCCCTTCTTATCACCTGATCAAGGTGCCCCGGCACCCCGGCGACAACGACCTGATGGCGCGCGAGGCGCGGGCGTTGCGGCGGATCGCCGAGCGCGGCGACGCGCGCCACCTGGCCTACGTGCCCCGGCTGGTCGACTCCCACCCGGTGCGTGACCCGTCGACCGGAGCCGAACGCCTGGTCAACGTGCTGGCCACCCCGCCCGGGCTGCACAGCCTGGAGGACGTGCGCCGGGCGTACCCGGACGGGGTCGACCCGCGCGACGCGGCCTGGATGTGGCGGCGGCTGCTCGTGGCGCTCGGCCTGGCCCACCGGGCCGGCGTGGTGCACGGCGCGGTGCTGCCCCGGCACGTGCTGATCGAGCCGGACGCGCACGGCCTGGTGCTCGTGGACTGGTGTTTCTCGGCCGAGCCGGGCGGCCTCGTGCCGGCGCTGGTGCCCGGCCAGGAGGACTGGTATCCGCCGGAGGTCGCCGCGAAGCGGCAGAGCGGCCCGGGCACCGACATCGCGCTCGCCGCCCGCTGCATGACCTGGCTGATGGGCGACCGCGCCCCGCACGAGCTGCGCGCCTTCGCCGACGGCTGCCGGCAGCCCACGCTGTCCGCCCGACCCGACGACGCCTGGCGGCTGCTGCGCGAACTGGACGAGGTGCTGCACCGGCTCTACGGGCCGCGCACCTTCCGACCCTTCACCCTCAACCCCTAGGGAGGCTGCCATGGGCAGTGGAATCTGGTCCACCGACGTGTACGACGCCGCCGACCGCTACCGGCGTCGCACCGGCAGGAGCGCGTTCTCCTACAGCGACAGCGGCGCCCGCACGGTGCACCCGGCGCTCGACCCGCGCGACGCGGCGCGGGAGAGCCGGGACTCCGCCGAGCACCCGCGGTCGACGCCGATCGCCGTGCTGTTCGACGTCACCGGCTCGATGGGGCACGTGCCCCGGGTGTTGCAGAGCAAGCTGCCGCAGCTGCTCGGCCTGCTGCTGCGCCAGGGGTACGCGAAGGACCCGCAGGTCATGTTCGGCGCGATCGGCGACGCCACGTGCGACCGGGTGCCGTTGCAGGTCGGGCAGTTCGAGTCCGACAACCGGATGGACGACGACCTCGGCCGGATCGTGCTGGAGGGCGGCGGGGGCGGCCAGATGATGGAGTCGTACGAGCTGGCGCTCTATTTCATGGCCCGGCACACGGCCACCGACAGCTGGGAGAAGCGTGGCCGGCGCGGCTACCTGTTCATCATCGGCGACGAGCTGGCGTACCCCCGGGTGAAGGCCGGCGAGGTGGCCCGGCTGATCGGCGACGACCTGCGCGAGGACGTGCCGGTCCGGCAGATCGTGGACGAGGTGACCGCCCGCTGGGACACCTACTACCTGCTTCCCGCCGGCAGCCACTACGCCGGCAACCGCAAGGTGCTCGACTTCTGGCGCGGCCTGCTCGGGCAGAACGCGGTCGAGCTGGACGACCTGGACGCGGTCTGCGAGACGATCGCGCTCACCGTCGGCCTCGGCGAGCAGGCCATCGACCTGGACGACGGGCTGCGCGACCTGGACCGGGCCGGCTCGACCGCCACCCGGACCGTCTCCCGGGCGCTGGCCCGGCTCGGCTCCGGCCGACGCGCGGTGGCCACGCTGCCGTTCACCCCGACCGACGGCGGAAGCGGGGTCACCCGGCTGTGAACCACGTGACGGTGGTCGACCTCGGCTACGGCGACGCCGGCAAGGGCACGGTCGTCGACCTGCTCTGCGCCACCCGGCCGGTGCACACGGTGGTCCGGTTCAACGGGGGCGCGCAGGCGGCGCACAACGTCGTCCTGCGCGACGGGCGGGCGCACACGTTCGCCCAGTTCGGGGCCGGCACGTTCCGCCCCGGCGTACGGACCCACCTGGCCCGGCACGTCGTGGTGGACCCGCTGGCGCTGGCCGCCGAGGCCGACCACCTCGCGGCGGTCGGGGTGCCCGACGCGCTCGACCGGCTGACCGTGGACGGGGAGGCGCTGCTGGCCACCCCGTACCACCGGGCCGCCAACCGGGCCCGGGAGATCGCCCGGGGAGCCGACCGGCACGGCTCCTGCGGGCTCGGGGTGGGCGAGGCGGTCGCGTACGGCCTCGCCCACCCCGACGAGGCGCCCCGGGTGGCGGACTGCCGCCACCCGGCGGTGCTGCGCCGTCGGCTGGCCGCGCTGCGCGACCGGCTCACCGCCGAGCTGGGGCCGCTGGACGCGCCGCCGGTGGACGACTGCCTGCCCGCATACGCCGCGTTCGCCGACCGGGTGGCGATCGTCGACCGGAGCTGGCTCGCCGGGGCGCTGCGCGAGGGCACCTGCGTGTTCGAGGGCGCGCAGGGGGTGCTGCTGGACGAGTGGCACGGATTCCACCCGTACACCACATGGAGCACCACGACGTTCGCCAACGCCGAGACGCTGCTCGCCGAGGCGGGGATGGCCGGCACCGCGCAGCGGCTCGGGGTGCTGCGGGTGACCACCACCCGGCACGGCCCGGGGCCGCTGGTCACGGAGGACCCGGCGCTGCCGTTCACCGACCCGCGCAATCCGACCAACCCGTGGCAGGGCCGGTTCCGGTTCGGGCACTTCGACGCGGTCGCCCACCGGTACGCCCTCGACGTGACCGGCGGCGTGGACGGGCTGGCGCTGACCCACCTCGACCTGGCCGGCCCCGAGCTGCGGATCTGCCGCCGCTACGACGGGATCGACCGGCTCGTCCCCGGGCCGGCCGGTGACCTGGGACGGCAGGCGGCGTTGACGGCCCGGCTGATGCGGGCCCGGCCGGTGTTGGACGAGGCGCCGGACGACTGGCCGGCGGCCGTCTCGGCGGCGCTCGGCGCGCCCGTGGTGCTCACCTCGCACGGCCCCACCGCCGAGGAGAAGGAAGGGCCCCTTGTTAACGCCATTTGTATAGGAAGGGCCCCCGCTTAACACCCCAGAGCCGAGCATGAGAGGCATGGGGGACGTGCTCGACCTGCTGCACCACACGGTGACCTCGCCGTGGGTGTACCTGGTGATCATCGCGGTCACCGCCGTCGACGCGTTCTTCCCGGCGGTGCCGGGCGAGACCGTGGTGATCACCGCTGGGGTGTTCGCCGCCGGCGGCGAGCCGAACCTGACCCTGGTGATCGTGACCGCCGCGCTCGGCGCGCTGATCGGCGACCACGTCTCGTACACCATCGGGCGCGGTGGGGGCGCGCACCGGCTGGCCCGGCTGCCGGCGGACAGCCGGCGGCGGGCGAGTTCCGAGTGGGCCCGCCGGGCGGTGGACCGGCGCGGCGGGATGATCCTGACCACCGCCCGGTACGTCCCCGGCGGCCGGACCGCGGTCACGCTCACCATGGGCGCGGTCCGCTACCCGGCGCGCTCGTTCCTGCTCTACGACGCGCTGGCCTGCGGCACCTGGGGGATCTACTGCGGGCTGCTCGGCTATTTCGGCGGGCTGGCGTTCGAGCACAACCCGGTCACCGCCCTGCTCGCCGGCGTCGGCCTCTCGCTGGCGGTCACCGGGCTGTTCGAGGCGGCCCGCTGGGCCCGCCGTCGGGCCCGCGCCCGGGCCGCCCACCGCTGACCGGTGCCGGTCACTCCAGCAGGTCGGCGTCGTGCACGAGGATGGCGAGCTGCACCCGGTTGGCCACGCCGAGCTTGGCCAACGCGCGGCTGACATGCGTCTTCACGGTCGCCTCGCTGGCGCCGACCCGGCGGGCCACCTCGGCGTTGCCGTCACCCCGGGCCACCTCGCGGACGATCGCCGCCTCCCGGTCGGTCAGCCGGGCCAGGCGCTGCCGGGCAGCCTCCCGCCGCGCCGGACCGCGCTCGGCGAACGAACTGATCAGCCGCCGGGTCACCGTCGGGGCGAGCATGGCGTTCCCGGCGGCGACGGTCCGTACCGCGGCGGCGAGTTCCCGGGGCGGCGTGTCCTTGAGCAGGAAGCCGACCGCGCCGGCACGGAGCGCCTCGTGCACGTACTCGTCCAGGTCGAAGGTGGTCAGCATGACCACCTTCGGGCCCGCGGCCACGATCGCGGGGGCCGCGGCCAGCCCGTCGAGGCCGGGCATGCGGACGTCCAGCAGCACCACGTCGGGCCGCAGCCGCTCGGCGGCGGCCCGCGCCTCGGTCCCGTCGGCGGCCTCGCCGACCACGGCGATGTCCGGCGCGGCCTCCAGGATCAGCCGCAGCCCGGCGCGGATGAGCTGCTCGTCGTCGGCGATCACGACCCGGATCACGTCGCCTCCCCGGCCGGCATCACCGCGTGCAGCAGGAATCCCCCGTCGGGGGTGGGTCCGGCCGTCAGCCGTCCACCGGTCAGCTCCACCCGTTCCCGCAGGCCGACCAGTCCGAGCCCGGCACCGGGCAGCACGGGGCCGGTACGGGCGGACGGGTCGTTGCGGACGGTGACCTCGAGCCCCTCGGGCAGGTGCCGCAGGCGGACGGCGACCGCCGCGTCCGGGGCGTGTTTCCGCACGTTGGTCAGCCCTTCCTGGACCACCCGGTGCACGGTCCGGGCCACCGCGCCCGGCACCGGGCCGGGCGCCACCTCGTCGGTCAGGCTCACCCGGAGGCCGGCCGCGCGCGACTCGCGGACCAGTTCGCCGACCGCGTCCCGGCCGGGCAGCGGCAGCGGCGGTTCCTGGCGCAGCACGCCGAGCACCTCCCGCAGGTCGGTCAGCGCGGCCCGGCCGGTGGACCGGATCAACGCGGCCGTCTCGACGGTGGCCGGGTCGGCGGTGGTCACCTCCAGCGCGCCCGCGTGCACCACCATGAGCGAGACCCGGTGCGCCACCACGTCGTGCATCTCCCGGGCGATCCTGGCCCGCTCCTCGGCGCGGACCCGGTCGGCTCGCGCCTCCTGCTCCCGCTCCAGCCGCTCGGCCCGGTCCCGCAGGGCGGCCAGGGCGTCCCGCCGGGCCCGGATCCAGAGCCCGACGATCGCCGGAGCGATCACCAGCCAGGCGTAGAACACCACCGCGTTCCCGGGAGTGGCCATGACCAGGCGGCGTTCGCCACCCACCGCGCTGCCGACCGCCACGCCGACGAGCATGACCGGGAACGTCCCGAGCAGGTACGCGGCGAGCTGCCGGCCGCGCAGGCCGGTGCCGGCCCGCCAGGACGCGACCACGACGGCCGCCCAGGCGGCCAGGACCAGCCAGCACACGGCGGCCGCGGCGGGGAGCGCCCAGCGGCGTGACGAGAGCACCGAGGCGCCCGCCGCCAGCGCGAGCAGGAGGATCACCGCCGTCGGCAGCGGCGAGCGGACGCCGAGCCCACCGGTCGCCGAGGCCCAGGTGGCGGCGGCCACCGCCCCGGCCAGCAGCACCGGCAGGTACGGTTCGACGCGCCGGACGGCGCCCGGCCAGGTGGTCACCCCGCGAGCCTAGGCCCGGTCGGCCCGCGGCGGGACCGGGCTCGGGGAGGGTTGGGTGCCGACCCCGAGACCACCTCGGGGTACGGCACGACGAAAGTGGACCCCCGGGGCAGACCGTCGACAGATTCCACCCGCCGCCGCCCCGACCAGCATCGACGTCATGGATGCCGCTCTCGAACTGCTCCACGACACGATCTCGTCGCCCTGGGTCTACCTGGCCCTGTTCGCCATCGCCGTGGTGGACGGGTTCTTCCCCGTCGTACCGAGCGAGACCGCCGTGATCACCGCCGGCGTGTTCGCCGCGACCGGCCAGCCCGACCTGCCGCTGGTGATCGGCGTGGCCGCGCTCGGCGCGCTGGTCGGCGACCACGTCTCCTACGCGATCGGCCGGCACGGCGGCGCGCGGCTGCTGGACCGTGTGCCCCGCGACGGTCGGCGGCGGGCCGCGGTGGACCGGGCCCGGCGGGGCATCGCGGTGCGGGGTGGGCTCATCCTCACCGTGGCCCGGTACGTGCCGGGTGGCCGGACCGCGGTCACCCTCACCATGGGGGCGACCCGGTTCCCGCGCCGGCGGTTCCTCGCCTTCGACGCGCTGGCCGCCGCCACCTGGGGCGCCTACTCGGCGTCGGTGGGCTACCTGGGCGGGCTCGCCTTCGAGCGGGACCCGATCCGCGGCCTGCTGTTCGGGCTGGGGCTGGCCCTCACCGTGACGCTGGTGGTGGAGGTGGTGCGCTGGGTCCGGGGCCGCCGGGCGGCGCGGATTCGCGCGGCGCGGGTGTTAACAGGGGACCCCTCCTCTACCGCAGGCGTTAACAGGGGGCCCTTCCTTACACCTCCCCCGGGTGCCAGGTGACGCCGCGCAGCAACTGGTCGGCGCCGAGCCAGGCCACGTTCATCATCCGGGTGGCGGTCTTCTCGGCGTCGGCCTCGGGGTGGTCGGCCAACCAGTCGGCGAGCGACTCGGTGGCGCCGACCAGGGCGTACGCGACCACCTCCAGGTCGGTGGCGCCGACCTCGCGGCCGGAGGCGCGCAGCGCGTGGTCGAGCATCCCGGCGACCACCTCGACCAGCCGGCCGCGCATGGCGGCCAGCTCGGCGGCGAACGGCTGGGAGCCGCGGGCCTGGCGGTAGAGCACGGCCCAGCCGTCGCGGTGCGCGCCGACGAACCCGAAGAACGCGCGCAGCCCGCGCCAGAGCCGCTCGTCGGCGGGCAGTTCCGGGGCGGCGGCCCCGGCGATGGCCTCCATCATCCGGGTGCCCTCGCGGTGCAGGCAGGCGACGAAGAGCTCCTCCTTGGTGCCGAGGTAGGCGTAGACCATCGGCTTGGAGATGCCGGCGTCGTCGGCGATCTCGTCCATGCTGGCGGCGTGGAAGCCCCGGCGGGAGAAGACCTTGACCGCCGCGTCGAGCATCTGCTGCTCGCGTACGGCCCGGGGGAGGCGCTTGAAGGTCGGCGTGCTGGACACTCTTGCGAGCATACCTACTCGTGCGTAAGGTTACGCGAGAGTAACCAAAGTCGGCCCCGCCCGAGAGGTGCATTCCCCCATGACTGACTTCGACCCGGCCAACTTCGCGAACGTCGGCCCGAAGGAGTTCGCGCAGCTGGTCAAGTCCACCCCGGACGACAAGATCGCCGAGATCATGTCCGGCGAGGCGCGCGGCAAGATCCTCAGCGAGGTCTTCAACCGGATGCCCACGCTGTTCCGCGCCGACCGCGCCGGCTCCACCAACGCGGTCATCCACTGGAACATCACCGGTCGTCCGGACGGCGGCACCGACACCTACGAGATCGTCATCGAGAACGGCACCTGCACCGTCTCGGAGACCCCGACCCGGGACCCGAAGCTCAGCCTCACCATGGGCCCGGTCGAGTTCCTGAAGATCGTCTCCGGCGGCGCCAACCCGGTGATGATGTTCATGACCGGCAAGCTGAAGGCCAAGGGCGACCTGGGCCTGGCCGCCAACATCGCCAACCTGTTCGACATCCCCAAGGCCTGACCATGGCCGAGTTCTCGCTCGACCTGAACGAGGAACAGCGGGACCTTCGCGACTGGGTGCACGGCTTCGCCGCCGAGGTCGTGCGCCCGGCCGCGGCCGAGTGGGACGCCCGGGAGGAGACTCCCTGGCCGGTCATCCAGGAGGCGGCGAAGGTCGGCCTGTACGGGTTCGAGTTCCTCGCCACCTGCTGGGCCGACCCCACCGGCCTCTCCCTGCCGATCGCCAGCGAGGAACTCTTCTGGGGCGACGCCGGCATCGGCCTGAGCATCTTCGGCACCGCCCTCGCGGTCGCCGGAATCTACGGCGCCGGCACCCCCGACCAGCTCGTCGAGTGGGTCCCGCAGTGCTTCGGGGACGTCGACTCCCCGGCCGTCGCCGCGTTCTGCACCACCGAGCCGGAGGCCGGCTCCGACGTCGGGTCGATGCGGACCCGCGCCGTCTACGACGAGGCCACCGACGAGTGGGTGCTCAACGGGCAGAAGGCGTACGCCACCAACGGCGGCATCGCCGGCGTGCACGTGGTCACCGCCTCGGTCGAGCCGGAGCTGGGCTCGCGCGGGCAGGCCGCGTTCGTCGTACCCCCGGGCACGCCCGGCCTCAACGCCACCCGCAAGCTGCGCAAGCTCGGGCTGCGCGCCTCGCACACCGCCGACGTCTTCCTCGACGACGTCCGGGTGCCGGGCCGCTGTCTGCTCGGCGGCAAGGACGCCCTGGACGAACGGCTGGCCCGGGCCCGGTCCGGGCAGCGCGCCTCCGGCCAGGCCGCGATGCGGACGTTCGAACTGTCCCGCCCCACCGTCGGCGCGCAGGCGCTCGGCGTGGCCCGCGCCGCGTACGAGTACGCCCTCGACTACGCCAAGGACCGGGTCCAGTTCGGTCGGCCGATCATCGAGAACCAGGCGGTCGCGTTCGCGCTCGCCGACATGAAGATGGAGATCGACGCCGCCCGGCTGCTGGTCTGGCGGGCGTCCTGGATGGGCCGCAACAACCGGCCGTTCACCGCGGGTGAGGGCTCGATGTCCAAGCTCAAGGCCGGCGAGGTGGCGGTCTCGGTGACCGACCGGGCGGTCCAGCTCCTCGGCGGGGCCGGCTTCCTGCGCGACCACCCGGTCGAGCGCTGGTACCGGGACGCCAAGATCTACACCATCTTCGAGGGAACCTCCGAGATCCAGCGACTGGTCATCTCCCGGGCCATCTCCGGGATGCAGATCCGCTGATCGCCGGCGGACCCCGACCCGACCCGCGACGGCACGCCGTGCCGGGCGTACCCCGTCGCGGGTCGGGCCGCCGGTCCGTGACCGGAGTGGCCACGACCGCGGGTGTCCGCAGGTTGGGCTGATGATCACGCCGGCTGGGCGGACGGACCGCCCGGATGCATGATCGGGAGACCACGAACGCGAAGGAGGTTGCGCCTTGGACCTGCCGTTCATCGTCGCCACGCTCACCCGACGCGGACTGCTCACCCCGGGCCGCCCGATCCGGGTGGCCTCGCAACTGAACGCGCTGCGCCGCTGGGGCTGGAGTCTCGCCGGCGAGCTGCGCCAGGCCGCCGCCCGCGACCCCGGGCGCGTGGCCGTGGTCGACGAGCACGGCGCCGCGCTGACGTACGAGGAACTGCTCGACCGGTCGGAGCGGCTGGCCCGGTCCCTGCGGGCCGGCCTCGGCGTGCGGACCGGCGACCGGGTCGGCCTGCTCTGCCGCAACCACCACGGGCTGATCGAGGCGATCGTCGCGGCGATGCTGCTCGGCGCGGACGCCGTCCTGGTCAACACCGGCCTCTCCGCGGCGCAGTTGGCCACCGTCACGGAGGAGCAGGGCCTGCGGGTCCTGGTGCACGACGCCGAGTTCGCCGAACGTGTCCTCGGTCTCCCGGCCGAGCTGCAGCGGGTCGACGAGCGGCGGCAGGAGGAGCTGATCGCCGGCGCGGTGCCCGGGGACCGGCTCCAGCCGCCGGAGCGGGACGGTCGGACCATCGTGTTGACCTCGGGCACCACCGGCACGCCCAAGGGCGCCCGCCGGCCCACCCCGCACGGCTTCGGCCCGCTGGTGTCCATCATCGACCGGATCCCGCTGCACGCCCGGGACACCGTGATGATCGCCGCGCCCCTCTTCCACACCTGGGGGTACGCCGCCCTCCAGGTCTCCTTCGCGCTGCGGGCCACGGTCGTGCTGCACCGCCGCTTCGATCCGGCCGCCACGGTGGCCGCGCTGGCCGCGCAGCCCTGCGACGCGGTCTTCGCCGTACCGGTGATGCTGCAACGGCTCATGGAGGTGGCGCCGCCGCAGCCCCGGCCGCCGCTCAAGGTGGTCGCGGTCAGCGGCTCGGCCCTGCCCGGCAACCTGGCCACGGCCTTCATGGACCGCTACGGCGACGTGCTCTACAACCTCTACGGCTCGACCGAGGTCTCCTGGGCGTCCATCGCCGGCCCGGCCGAGCTGCGCGCCGCGCCCACCACGGCCGGCCGACCGCCGCACGGCACCCGGCTGGAGATCCTGGACGAGGCCGGCCAGCCGGTCCGCGACGGCCAGGTCGGGCGGATCTTCGTGGGCAACGAGATGCTCTTCGAGGGCTACACCTCGGGCGCCGGCCGGGAGAGCCGCGACGGCCTGCTGGACACCGGTGACCTCGGGCGGCTGAACCCGGACGGCCTGCTCTTCGTGGACGGGCGCGCCGACGACATGATCGTCTCGGGCGGGGAGAACGTCTTCCCCTCCGAGGTCGAGGATCTGATCGCCCGGTTGCCGCAGGTCCGCGAGGTCGCGGTGATCGGCGTGCCCGACCCGGAGTACGGCCAGCGACTGGCCGCGTTCCTGGCGCTGCGGCCCGGCGAGACGCTCGACCCGGAGGCGGTCCGCGAGTACGTCCGGCACTACCTGGCCCGCTTCTCCGTGCCCCGCGACGTGGTCTTCGTCAAGTACCTGCCGCGCAACGCGACGGGCAAGGTGCTCGGGCGCGAACTGCGCCGATACTTCGGCTGATCGGCCGACCACCTGGGACGGTTTCAGCGGGGTGAGCGGGGAACAGCGCGATGGTCCGACTCCGGCGGCGCACGGCGCTCGGCCTCCTCGTCGGTGGCGCGGCCGCCGGCACGCTCGGCTGGACGATGGCGCTCGACCGGCGCGGGCACCGCGACCCACGGATCGAGCGGGCCACCGCCAACGTGCTCGACCGGATCGTCGGCCGGAGCCGCACCACCTAGGGGTCCGGTCGCGGGGTTCCACCGAGGGCCGACCGGGGTGGGGTGCGGGTGTCACCCGGATGCCCCCGCCGACCGCGGACGACAGGATCGACGACATGAAGATCATGGATGTCACCCGTCGCCGTGCGGTCGCCGCCGCGCTGGCAGGAGCCCTGGTCGCCACCGTCGTACCGGGCGCCGCCCTCGCCGCGCCGTCCGGTGCCCACGGGCCCGACTGCGCCATCGGCACCCTCGACCCGACCCCGATGCGGCAGGCGATCGCCGGATTACCCACCGGCGACGCCACGAGCGCCCAGGTCCGGATCACCACTCCCGACGGATGCTGGTCCGGCACCAGTGGCGTACGCGCCCTGCGCGGGTCCGCCCCGGTGCCGCCGCACGCCCGCTTCCGCGCCGGCAGCGTCACCAAGGTGTTCACCGCCGCGGTGACGCTGCAACTGGTCGCCGAGGGACGGCTCGACCTGGACGGCACGGTGCAGCGGTACCTGCCCGGCCTGCTGCCCGCCGACTACCCGCCGGTGACCGTCCGCCAACTCCTGAACCACACCAACGGGATACCGAGCCCGACGCTGCCGGGCGGGATCGAGTGGCAGCTCGCCCACCGCTACGACCGGTGGACCCCGGAGCAGATCGTCCGCCTCGGCCTGCGCAACCCGCGCGAGTTCGAGCCCGGCACGGACCAGCACTACACCAACATGGGCTACATCGTGGCCGGCATGCTGATCGAGAAGGTCACCGGACACCCGTACGCCGAGGAGGTGCGGCGGCGCATCGCCCGGCCGCTCGGCCTGCGGGACACGTACGCGCCGGGCGACGACCCGCGTATCCGTGGGCCGCACGCCCACGGCTACCAGGCCGTGGTCCGCGACGGCCGGACCGAGCTGGTCGACGCGACGGTGTGGAGCCAGACCTTCACTCCGGCCGCCGGCAACCTGATCTCCAGCCTGTCCGACCTGGACACCTTCATGACCGCGCTGTTCGCCGGCCGGGTGGTGCCCGAGCCGTGGCTGACCGAGATGTTCACCCGGCCGGTGCTGGCCGACCACACCACCGGCGAGTACAGCGCCGGGCTGACCGCCATGCCGGTCGGCGGGCAGACCCTGTGGCTCAAGACCGGCAGCCGCTACGGCTACCTCGCCGGCGTCGCCGCCACCCGGGACGGCCGGTTCCGGGTGGAATACTCGATCACCGCGACGGACGCGAAGAGCGAGGAGCTGAGCCGGACCGCCCAGGCCGTCATCGGCGCGGCGCTCGGCATGCTGCCGCCCGCCGCGCCGAGGCCCACGGTCAGCCCGGGATCGTGATCCGGCCGTCCACCGCCGCGGACGCGATGTCGCCCCGGTGGTGGGCGCCGGCCAGGTCGACGCCGCGTACCAGCGCGTACGCGGCGTCGCGCGCGGCGGCCAGGTCCGCGCCGGTGGCCGTACCGCAGAGGACCCGGCCGCCCGCGGAGCGCAGCGTGCCGTCGGCGTCCCGGCGGGTGCCGGCGTGGATGATCCCGGCGCGGTCCGCGCCGGTGATCACGTCACCGGTACGCGGGCCCGCCGGGTAGCCCTCGGCCGCGACCACGACGGTGACCGCCGCACCGTCGCGCCAGCGCAGCGGCGGATGCCCGGCCAGCGTGCCGGTGGCGGCGGCGTGCAGCAGCCCGGCCAGCGGGGTCTCCAGCATGGCGAGCACGACCTGGGTCTCCGGGTCGCCGAAGCGCGCGTTGAACTCGATCACGCGGGGGCCGGCCGCGGTGATCGCCAGGCCCACGTAGAGCAGGCCGGCGAACGGGGCGCCCCGGCGGCGCAACTCGGCCAGCGTCGGGTGCACCACGTCGCGCATCACGTCGTCGACCAGGCCCGGCGGGGCCCACGGCAACGGCGTGTACGCCCCCATGCCGCCCGTGTTCGGCCCGGTGTCGCCGTCGCCGACGCGCTTGAAGTCCTGCGCCGGGAGCAGCGGCAGGGCGGCCTCGCCGTCGGTGACCACGAAGAGCGAGACCTCGGGACCGTCGAGGTACTCCTCGATCACCACCCGGCCGCACTCGGCGGCGTGCCGCTCGGCGGCCGCCCGGTCGTCGGTGACGACCACGCCCTTGCCGGCGGCGAGCCCGTCGTCCTTCACCACGTAGGGCGCGCCGAACTCGTCCAGCGCCCGGGCGACGGCCGCCGCGTCGACGCAGGTGTACGCGCGCGCGGTCGGTACGCCGGCGGCGGTCATCACGTCCTTCGCGAACGTCTTCGAGCCCTCCAATTGGGCCGCCTCCGCGCTCGGGCCGAACACCGCGATGCCCTTGGCGCGTACCGCGTCGGCCACCCCGGCCACCAGCGGCGCCTCCGGCCCGACGACCACCAGGTCGGCCGCCACGTCGACGGCGAGCGCCGCCACGGCCGCCGGGTCGGTGGCTGTCACCTCCCGCAGCGACGCGACCTCGGCGATCCCCGGATTACCCGGAGCCGCCACCAGCGCCTCGACGGCCGGATCCGCAGCCAACCCGAGCGCGAGCGCATGCTCCCGCCCACCACCACCCACAAGAAGAACCCGCACGACCGGCATCCTACTGACCCCCACCTCCCACCCCGTCGATCAAGGAGTTTGCGTCCCAGAATCACGCTCCTGCCGACGCGAACTCCTTGGTCAACAGGCTCGGCGCAGGGCCTGTCGGACCGTGGCCGGGATGTAGTCGGGGCGGAGAGTGTCGGCCCAGGTGAAGCGCAGGATGCGCCAGCCGGCGTTGACGAGACGGTTCTGTCGGAACCGATCGGCGAATACCGCGTCCGGAGTCAGATGCGGCACCCGGCCATCGGCCTCCGCGATCAACCGCGCACCACGCCAGGCGATGTCCCCGATGCCCAGCAGGTGACCGTCGTCGTCCCGGACCTGCAGTTGCAGGGCGTCGGGCGGCACACCACCGTCGACGCATCGGAGCCGGGTGCGGGTCTCCAACGGTGACTGGGCCCGCCCGTCCGCCTCAGCCAGATACCCGCGCGCGGCAACGGCGCCCCGGCGGCGTGCGACGCCCGCTAGCACCATGGGCAGGTCTGCCTCGCTCAGCAGTCCCCGGTTGAGAGCGGAGTCGAGCACAGACACGGCCGCATACCGATTCACGCGCAGGATGAGATCGGAGACCGTGCGGGCCGGACACGTCGTCGGCACCCCGTCGACACGGCAGACCTCTGCCGCATCGAGCCTCAGCTGGTGCAGCTCCAGCCCTGGCTCCGCCCGACGTTGCACGTGCGGACGGGCGGTCGGCACGGAGACGTGGATGGTCGCGGCCGATTGGAGGCCGCCGATGCCGTGCAGCTCGGCGGCGGTGTCCAGCACGGCCACCGCGCCCGGACCCAGGCTCGCGACCGTGGCGCGGATCCGGGTGCGCCGCAGGGCGGCCCCCGGCGGATCTGCCATCGGCAGGTAGCAGCCACGCGACAGGCGGATCCAGCGCCCGGACCGGACCAGGTGACGGACCTGGTCCCGGCTGAAGCCGAGCCGCACAGCCTGCGCCGCCGTCACGAACCCGCCCTGCCGGACGACCGCGCGCCTCAGTTCGTCGAACTCACCCACCCGCGCACATTCCCGCGGGCCGCCCACCCCCCGAAACCCCTGTGGACAACCCTGTGGAAAGCCCTGCCCACCCGGCCCCACCCCGATCCGTTGATCAAGGAGTTTAGGTCTGACACCGCGCGGAATCCGACGTGAACTCCTTGATCAACATGGCGGGGTGAGGGCCCCCGGGGGGGGGTGGGTTAGGGGAGGAGGGGGTGGCGGAGGACGTTTTCTTCTCGGCCTGGGCCTACTCCGACCACGCTCACGCGGGTGCCCGTGAGTTCCTCGATGCGGGCGATGTAGCGCCTTGCGTTCTCCGGGAGTTCCTGCTCGGTCCTCGCCTTGGTGATGTCCTCCCACCAGCCGTCGAGCTCTTCGTAGATCGGCGTGGCGTGGTGGAAGTCGGTCTGCGTCATCGGCATGTCGTCGAAACGCTCGCCGTTGATCTCGTACCCGACGCAGATCGGCACCTTGGCCAGACCGGTCAGCACGTCCAGCTTGGTGACCACCAGGTCGGTGACGCCGTTCAGGCGGCACGCGTAGCGGGCCACCACGGCGTCGAACCAGCCACAGCGGCGCTCCCGGCCGGTGGTGGTGCCGTACTCGTGGCCGATCTTGCGCAGGTGCTGCCCGTTCTCGTCGAACAGCTCGGTCGGGAACGGACCGGAGCCCACCCGGGTGGTGTACGCCTTGCTCACCGCGATGACCTTGGTGATCGCGGTCGGCGGGATGCCCGCGCCCACGCACGCCCCGCCGGCGGTGGGGTTCGACGAGGTGACGAACGGATAGGTGCCGTGGTCCATGTCGAGCATGGTGGCCTGGGCGCCCTCCAGCAGCACGGTCTCGCCGCGGTCCAGCGCGTCCCAGAGCATCACCCGGGTCTCCGCGATGTACGGCCGCAGCCGCTCGGCGTAGCGCAGGTATTCCTCGACGGTCTCCTCGACGTCGATCGCCTTGCGGTTGTAGACCTTGAAGAGGAGCTGGTTCTTCTCCCGGAGCGCCAGCTCCAGCTTCTTGCGCAGGATGCCCGGGTCGAGCAGGTCCTGGAGCCGGATGCCCATCCGGGCGACCTTGTCGCCGTACGCCGGGCCGATGCCCCGGCCGGTGGTGCCGATGCGGGAGCTGCCCAGGTAGCGCTCGACCACCCGGTCCAGTGCCCGGTGGTGCGGCATGATCAGGTGCGCGTCGCCGGAGATGCGCAGCCGGGAGACGTCCACGCCGCGCTCGGCGAGCCCGTCGATCTCCTCCAGCAGCACCTTCGGGTCGACGACCACGCCGTTGCCGATGACGATCATCGCGCTCGGCGAGAGCGCGCCGGACGGCATCAGGTGCAGCGCGTACTTCTGGCCGTCCGGCGTGATCACCGTGTGGCCGGCGTTGTTGCCGCCGGAGTAGCGCACGACGTAGTCGACCCGCTCACCCAGCAGGTCGGTAACCTTGCCCTTGCCCTCGTCGCCCCACTGGGCGCCGAGGAGCACGATCGCTGGCATCTTCTCGCCTCCAGAAGGCTCGGGTGCCAGGCGGCGACCGGTCAGCGAGCCCGGGGTGTCAGGCTAACAAGTAGTGACGACGGGACCGGCAGGGGTTCGTCGAGAAGCAGGAGGCTCCTTCGTGTACGACGTGGTGCTGCTCACCCTCGGCTCGGAGCGGGACGCTCCCGGCGGAGGCTGTGGCAGTGGCGGGGCCTGCTGCGGTGGCACGGACGACGGTGTCGCCACGACCGACCCGGAACGCTGCGAGACGCCCCGCGTGCCGGTGCTGGCCTGCGCGGACGCGCTGACCGCCCGCGGTGCCCGGGTGACCACGGCGACCGCCCGCTCGGACGCCGAGATCGACGAGGTGCTGGCCCGCCTGGACGGCCCGGCCCGCCCCGACGGCCTCACCTGGCCCGACCAGGACGGCAAGACCCGGCTGGTGGTGGCCACGGCCAGTGACGCTCAGTTGCGCGCCGTGCTGCGCCGCATGGTGCGCCGGTACGCCCCGCCGCCCAGCCGCCGCCCGGCGGACCTGGCCGGGAACCGGACGCTGCCCGACCTGCCCCCGGTGGGCGTACTCCCGCTGGACCCTGCCCGGTCCGGCGCGGCGCGGGACCTGGCCGCGCAGCTCGGGCTGCCGCGCGACCCGGCGGCCGTGGCGGCGGCGGTGCTCGACGGCACGGCGCGCCGGCTGGACCTGCTGCGCAACGACGGCGGTTCGGTGACGCTGGACGGCGCGCTGCTCGGCGCCGCCGACGACGCCGGCCGACCGCTGCACTGGCGGGCCCGCGTCGAGGTCGACGGCACGGTGCTCAGCGACGGCAGCGAGCCGATCACGGCCTGCGCGATCGGGAACGCCGGCGGCTACGCGCGCCTCGGCGAGGTGGACCTGCTGGCCGACCCGGACCCGACCGACGGCCGGGTGGCGGTGGCCGTGGCCGTGCCCGTGGTGACCCGGTCCGCGTTGGGCCGGAAGAAGGTCCGGCTGGAGGTACGCCGGGCCCGGGGACGGGCGGTGGCGGTCGTGCCCCGCGACGAGAAGGTGCCCTTCCTCGACGACGGTGTCGAGGGCGAGTTGAGCCGGAAGCGGTCCTGGTGGACCGAGCCCGGCGCCTGGGCGGTCTGGGCGGGCTGACCCCGGTCGATCCTCGCCCGGGTGGCCCGGCTGACCGGACCGCCTATCCTCGGCGGGGGGGAATGGGGAGGAACCGTGGTGCACGAGAACGACGACCCGGCACACGTGCCGGGCCGACCGCAGGTGCCGGAGCGGGACGTCGAACCGCTCTGGCCGCCCGAGGAGACCGACGGCGTGGTCACCGCGCCGCCCTGGGCGGCACCGGTCCAGCCGAACATGCCCTGGCCGCTCCCGTTCGGCGAGGCTCCCCCGCCGCCGCCGCCGGTCGTCCCGGCGCCCGAGGTGACCCGCCCGGTAGAGCCGGTTCCGCCGCCGGTCGTCCCGGCACCCGAGGTGACCCGCCCGGCGGAGCCGGTGCCGCCGCCGGGCGTCCCGGTGCCCGACGCGACCCGCCCGCTGCCGGTCGACCTGGACCTCCCGTTCACGCTCGACCAGCCGGCCCCGGGCACCCCGCCGGCGCCGCGCGTCGACGCCCCGACGGCGGCGGCCACCCACGGGCCGCCGACCGTGCCCGGTTCCGGCGCGCCCACGTCCGGGGCCGACGACGCGCCGCCCGCCGCGCCCGGGACCGACGCGCCCACCTCCGGGACCGACGCGCTGCCCGGCGCGCCCGTGTCCGGGATCGACAGCGACGCGGCCGTGAACGGGCGGGCCGAGTCCCCGTGGGCGCAGCCGCCCCAGCGCGCCGCGTCCGAGACCGCCGGCCCGACGAACCCCGCCGACACCGCAACCGCCGCCGGCGGACCGGCAGCCCCGAACCCCGGGCCGGCGACCGCGGGTCCCGGACCGACAGCCATGGTCCCCGCGCATCCCGGCCCCGCGAGCCCTGACCCCGCGAACCCCGGACCCCCGGGCCCCGGACCCGCACCCGGCCCCGGCCCCGGACCCGGCCCCGGACCCGCGGGCACGGAACCGTCGACCGCCGGGCCGGTGCCCCCCGGGCCCGTCAGCGCCTGGCCGGCCACCGGTTCGGCTCCGGTCCCGTCGCCGTCGACGGACGGGCCGGGCGGGTCCGCGGAGGAGGGCGCGCCCCGACTCGGCCCGTTCCCGCCGTCGCCGGGCGTACCGATGCAGCAGCCGCCCTACGGCAACGGCGCCGCCTACCCGCCGCCGGGGTACCCGCCGCAACCCGGCCAGCCCGGCTGGTACCCGCCCGGCTGGCCGCACCAGAACCCCACGCCGCACCAGAGCCCCGGGCCACACCAGGCCGGAGCGCCGCACCAGGCCGGAGCGCCACACCAGGCCGGAGCGCCACACCAGGCCGGAGCGCCGCACCAGGCCGGACCCGTCCAGCCGCACACGCCGCCGGCTCCCGGCCCGGGCGGCGCGCCCCCGCAGCCGCCGTACCCGGAGCAGGGCTGGACGCCGCAGCAGGCGGCGCCGCCGACCGCCGAGGACTTCGCCCGCCGCCGCCAGGCCCGACCGGTCGACCCGGTGGCCACCATGGGGGTACGCGCGGTGGTGAACCGGATGGGGCTGGTCCGGCTCGCGCCCGGCCGCCACGAGCAGGAGGTGAAGCGGGACATCGAGATGGTCCGCCGCAACTTCGGCGGACTGCGCCAGGTCACCGTGGTCAACCCCAAGGGCGGCGCCGGCAAGACGGTGGCCATCCTGCTGCTCGCCATGACGTTCGGCCAGAAGCGCGGCGGGTACGTGCTGGCCTGGGACAACAACGAGACCCAGGGCACCCTCGGCATGCGGGCGCAGCAGGACTTCCACGCCCGGACGGTCCGGGACATGCTGCGTGACCTCGCCCAGTTCCAGGGTCCGCACGGTCGCGTCGGCGACCTGTCGCAGTACGTCCGCTCGCAGGGCGAGGGCATGTTCGACGTGCTCGCCTCGGACGAGTCCGCGACCGGCGGCGAGATGCTGACCGCCGCCGCGTTCGCCGAGATCCGCGAGGTGGTCAGCCGCTTCTACAAGCTGATCTTCGTGGACACCGGCAACAACGTCCGGGCGCAGAACTGGCAGGCCGCCATGGACGCCACCGACCAGCTCGTGGTCACCATGTCGGCGCGGAACGACTCGGCCGAGACCGCCGCCCGGATGCTCGACCACCTGGAGCAGAGCGGCCGGCAACGGTTGGTCCGGCAGGCGGTCACGGTGGTCTCGATGCCGCCGTCCCGCAAGGAGATCGACCTGCCGGCCATCCAGGCGCACTTCGCCGCACGTACCCGGGCGGTGCTGCTGGCGCCGTACGAGCGGCTCATCGACACCGGCGAGCCGCTGCGGTACGGCCAGCTCTCCTCCGCGACGCGGGACGCCTGGTTGAAGATCGCCGCGTCGGTGGCGGAAGGGCTGTAGGACGGGCGCGACGGCCGGTGCCCGGGTCGGGACCGGCCGTCGCGGTAGTGGTCAGGCGCTGGCCAGCGCGTCCCCGGCGGCCGGGTCGCAGTCGCGGAGGAACTGGGCGCAACGGGCGGCCTCATCCGCCTCGCCGATCTCGCCGGCGGCCCGGGAGAGCACGTAGAGGCAGCGCAGGAAGCCCTGGTTCGGAGCGTGCGACCAGGGCACCGGGCCGTGCCCCTTCCAGCCGCTGCGACGCAGCTGGTCGAGGCCCCGGTGGTAGCCGGTGCGGGCGTACGCGTACGCCGGGACGACCTGGCCCGCGGCGAGCGCGCGACCGGCCAGCGCCCCCCAGGCCGCGCTGTAGGTCGGGAAGCGGGCCGCGACCTCGGCGTACGCCTCGTCGGTGCCCTGCTCGACCGCCGTCGCCAGCGTGGCGTCGGCCTCCTCGTCGGCCGGGAGCAGGGTGGCCGGGGGCTCAGGCAACAGGTTCTGCATCGCCCCATTCAACCCGCTTCGCCCTGGGGCGCGCGAGGGGGTCGGGCGGGTCGGGTGGCTGAACGGCTGAGGGTTTCGTCACGCCTGCGGCGGGAGCGGACGTACCCGCGGCCCATGCCGCCGGCGTGGTTCTTGCACTACAACTACAGATCCGGAGCCTCCCCAGGACCCGGTTACGCAGGAGCCCGGCGGCGTGCCCGCCGGGCTCCTGTCCGTACCGCCCGGGTTTGCGACGTTGCCCGCCCGGGGCAGGATGATCGGGTGCCGACCCCACCACCCGCGGACGTCATCGAGCCGCACGCGCCTCACGTCGACGAGGTCCAGACCCGCACCGAGTTCGACCGGCGGCTGGCCGGGGGAACCCTCGCCGGCCTGACCGTGCAGGGCCTCCGCCTCGACCTGGACCCGGTCCCCGACCTGCGCGCCGTCGACGTCGCCGGCACGCTCTTCGTGGGCTGCCGGTTCGCCGACCGGGAGGTGGGCGCCGACCTGGTCCGGCGCGGCGCCAACGTGGTCCCGCCGTTCTCCGGCCTGCCCTACCCGACCCAGCCGTCCCACCTCTACACGGCCGACGAACTGGCCGCCGGCTTCGCCGAGGGCGGGTTCACCCAGATGTACGACACCCGGGTGTACGCGCACTTCCGGGCGCACGGCGGGGCCCTGCCGGACGTCCGGGAGGCGCTCGGCCAACGGCTGCACGACCACGGCGTGGACAACGCGCTCGCCGACGCCACCCGCGCCTGGCTGGCCGTGCACGGCCCGCAGTCGGTGGTGGGCGTGATGGGCGGACACGCGGTCCCGCGCGGCAGCGTCGCGTACCGGATGGCGGCGGTGCTGGGCTGGGAGCTGGCGCGGGCCGACCGGCTGGTGGTGACCGGCGGCGGTCCGGGCGTGATGGAGGCGGCGAACCTGGGCGCGTTCCTCGCCGCCTGGCCGGCGGACGAGCTGTCCGCCGCGATCGACCTGCTCGCCGTCGCGCCGGACTTCACCGACCACGACCGCTACACGGCGGCGGCGCTGGCGGTGCGCAAGCGGTACGCGGACGGCCCGTCGCTGCCCTCACCCCGACCGGCGGCGCCCGACACGGAGTGGGCCCGGTCCGGCGGGCTGGCCATCCCCACCTGGCTGTACGGCCACGAGCCGGCGAACCTGTTCGCGGGCCGGATCGCCAAGTACTTCTCCAACGCCATCCGGGAGGACACCATCCTGCGCCTGGCCCGGGGCGGGATCGTGTTCGCGCCCGGCCGGGCCGGCACGGTGCAGGAGGTGTTCCAGGCGGCCACCAAGACGTTCTACGGCACCGACGGGGCGAGCGGGGCGTACGTCTTCCTCGACCGCGCGTTCTGGACCGCCGAGCTGCCGGTCGAGTCGCTGCTGCGGCCGCTCTTCGCCGCCTCCCCGTTCGGCGACCTGTCGCACACGATCCACCTCACCGACGACGTCCGCGAAGCCGTCGCGCTGCTCGTGCGCTGACCGTGCAAGGAAGGGCCCCTTGTTAACGCCTGCGGTAGAGGAAGGGCCCCTTGTTAACAGCGAGCTGTTAAGAAGGGGCCCTTCCTTACATCAGGGGTGTCACTTCATGGTGGTGCCGGTGGAGCGCAGGTGCTCGCAGGCCTCCACCACGCGGGCGGCCATGCCGGCCTCGGCGGCCTTGCCCCAGACGCGCGGGTCGTACATCTTCTTGTTGCCGACCTCGCCGTCGACCTTCAGCACGCCGTCGTAGTTGCGGAACATGTGGTCCGCGACCGGGCGGGAGAACGTGTACTGGGTGTCGGTGTCGATGTTCATCTTCACCACGCCGTAGTCCAGCGCCTCCCGGATCTCCGACAGCAGCGAGCCGGAACCGCCGTGGAAGACCAGGCTGAGCGGCTTCTCCTTGCCGTACTTGGCACCGACCGCGTCCTGGATCTGCTTGAGCACCTCGGGGCGGAGCTTCACGTTGCCCGGCTTGTAGACGCCGTGCACGTTGCCGAAGGTCAGCGCCGCCATGTAGCGGCCCTTCTCGCCCAGGCCCAGCGCCTCGACCATGGCCAGGCCGTCCTCGACGGTGGTGTAGAGCTTGTCGTTGATGGCGTTCTCGACGCCGTCCTCCTCGCCACCGACGACGCCGACCTCGATCTCCAGGACGATCTTGCCCTTGGCGGCCTCGGCGAGGAGCTGCTCGGCGATCTCCAGGTTCTCCGCCACCGGCACGGCCGAGCCGTCCCACATGTGCGACTGGAACAGCGGCTCCTGGCCGTTCTTGACGCGCTCCTGGGAGATCGCCATCAGCGGCCGGACGAACTTGTCCAGCTTGTCCTTCGGGCAGTGGTCGGTGTGCAGCGCGATGTTCACCGGGTACTTCTTGGCCACCTCGTGCGCGTACGCGGCGAACGCGCTCGCGCCGGTCACCATGTCCTTGATCGACGGGCCGGACAGGTATTCCGCGCCGCCGGTGGAGACCTGGATGATGCCGTCGCTCTCCGCGTCGGCGAAGCCCTTGAGCGCCGCGTTCAGCGTCTGCGAGGAGGTCACGTTGATCGCGGGGTACGCGTACCGGCCGGCCTTGGCCCGGTCCAGCATCTCCGCGTAAGCCTCGGGGGAAGCGATGGGCATGTCGAACGCTCCTTACTTACCGCTCTCGGCCGTGCAGGCCGCTGTCTTCCATGGAGGCGGCCGTTCCGGCCGCTGACTTCCACGGGTACGCCGGACCGCGCTGTCCACCGCGGGCAGTATCCCGTAGGAGCGCCGGCAGGGCACAACCGACCCGGCGCCGGCTCACCGCTCCTCCAGGCGGTCCGGCACGACGACGCTGATCAGCCAGCTCACCACGGCGACCACGATGGCCCCCCAGAAGGCGGCCCAGAAGCCGTCCACGTGGAAGGGCAGCTTCAACAGGCCGGCGATCCAGTCGGTGAGCAGGAACAGCAGGGCGTTCACCACGAGCGCGAACAGACCGAGCGTGAGCAGGTAGAACACGCAGCCGAACACCTTGATGAGCGGCTTGAGCACGGCGTTGACCACGCCGAAGACGAGCGCCACCACGATCAGGGTGAACACGGTGGTGCCACCGTTGCGGCCGGTCACCTCCACCCCGGGCACGATCAGCGTGGTGACCCACAACGCGATCGCGGTGATCGCCAGTCGGATCAGGAAGCCCACGGGACCATCCTGGCAGGGGCCACGCGCCGGGGAGGGGACAATCGCCGACTCCACCGTTCCGCCCGGCGCCGAGCGGAGGCCCGGACCAGCCCGTACGGTGGTGGTGGCAGACGCCCGCACGAGACGCAGGGAGGGACGATGGGTCAGCCCGACGAGGACTTCGCCCCGAGTGACCACCTCGCTCCGGAGGAGCGGGATCTCGAGGCGGAGCCGGCCGACGCGGTCGAGCAGGCCGCCTCGGCCACCCCGGACGACACCGACGGCGAGCCGCACCGGGGCCTGGAGGTCGCCGACTGGGACGCGATGGAGCAGGCCCGGGTGGTCACCGCCGACGAGGACGACTACCGCTGACGCAGGGGCGTGACGTGGTCCGGGTGGGCGGCGGTCCAGCCGGCCACCCGGTCCGTGCGTAGCGCGTCCAGGAAGCCCGGGGCGAGCGTCGGGTCCGGCTGTTCGAAGCCGCGGTCCGTCCAGTCCTCGTAGCGGATCGGCAGGCCGAGCGCGACCGGCTCGGCGGCGGCGGCCCGCGCGACCACCGACAGCAGCAGCGGCAGGGACGTCCCACCGGTGTCGACGGTCAGCCCCGGGCCGATCTCACCGACCAACCGGCCGAGCCGCGCCGGGTCGGTCAGTGTGCCCCGCTCCCGCACCTGCCGCAGCAGGCCGGCCGCGTACCGGGTGGCGTTGCGGTCCCGGTCCAGCCCGCCCTCGCGCAGGCCGTACCGCTGGCGGAGCAGGTCCACCGCCCGGGTGCCGTCGAGCCGCTGGCAGCCGGCCGGGAACCGGCGGTCGGTGTGCACCGAGCGCACCGGCGCCGGCAGGCAGACCGGCACGCCGCCGACCTCGTCGGTCAGCTCGCGGGTCGCGGCGTAGGTCAGCACCGCGCCGGCGTCGACGCGTACCCCGGTCAGCCGGGTGACCGCCTGGCGGGTGGCCCGGTAGCCGGCGGCCAGGTCCCCCGACGCGGCGGCCCGGGAGAAGGTCGCGTTGATCTTGCCGGTGGTCCCGTCCGGCATGGGCACCAGCAGGTCGCGCGGGATGGAGACGAGGTAGATCCGGCTCCGGTCGGCCGGCACGTGCACCAGCAGGATCGAGTCGGCCCGCCGGTCCGGGCCCGCCTGGTCGACGCCGAGCAGCAGCACGTTCATCGCCCCCGTGGGGATGGACGTCGGCGCGGCGGCCGGCGGGGCGGGTGCCGGCGGCCGGGGCGCGACCACGGTGAACCCGACCAGCGCCGTCGCGGTGACCGCCAGCGCGGTGCCGGCGAGGCGCACCCGGCGACGACGGCGACGGCGACGCACCACCGCCTGGTCGATGGCGGCGCGGACCGGGCCGGTCGGCGGGGCCAGCTCCTCGTGGCGGGCGAACGCCGCCCGCAGCTCGTCCTCGGTCATGAGCAGACCTCCACGTGTTCGGCTCGGAGGGTGGCCAGGGCGCGCGAGATGCTGGACCGGACGGTGCCGACCGCGCAGCCGAGCACCTCGGCGATCTCCGCGTCGGGCAGGTCCTCGTAGTAGCGCAGCACCAGCGCCGCGCGCTGCCGGCGCGGCAGCCCGGACAGCCAGGTCCAGACCTGGTCCCGGTCCACCGCGGACTGCGCGTGGTCCGCCGGTGCCGGCACCGTCTCGTCCGGCTCGCCGCGCAGCAGCACCCGACGGGCCCACGAGCCGCGCCGCCAGTCGACGAACTGGTTGGTCAGCATCCGGCGCACGTACCGTTCCGGCACGTCGCTGCGCGCCACCCGGCGCCAGTTCAGCTGGACCCGGACCATGGTCTCCTGCACCAGGTCCTGGGCCTGGTGCGGGTCACCGGTCAGCATGACCGCATACCGCAGCAGGGCGCCCAGCCGCGCGTCGGCGAACTCCTCGTACGTCACTGCACCTCCCGGTGTCCCGATTGGTGGACGGGTACGGGCGGCCGGAACGTTGCGGCAACCGTGATCAACCGTTCGGTCAATGTTCGCCGACCGGGGCAGCGGGTCGACTTAAGGAATCTTTAAGCTCCACGGGCTCCACCTGATCACCCCCACGGGAGGACCCCCCTCATGCTCAGCAACTCCACCCGGCGCTGGCTCGCCGGGTTGGGCGTCGCAGGCGCGTTCGTCGCCGCCTCCGCCACCTCCGCCGCGGCCGCGGATCCGGCCGTTCAGCTTGCGCTCTACTTCCCGAACACCACCGTCGCCCTTGACAGTGAGGGCAAGGTCGAGACGCCCTACATCTACGCCAGTGAGCCGGTCGTGGTGAACAACCTGACCGTTCGCTACGACTACTCCGGGCTCGCCGGCAAGGCGAAGATCACCCCGGAGATCGCGGGCGACTGCACCACCCCGGAGAAGAACGTCCTGCTCTGCCAGGAGCACTTCGAGGTCGGTATCGACGAGTGGGGCATGGCCGGCCTGCTCAACATCAACATCGCGCCGGTCGACGGCGCGAAGGACGGCGACTCCGGCGACCTCAAGGTCACGGTCAGCGCCGACGGCGTGACCTCGGCCAGCCACACCGCCAAGGTGAAGGTCGGCGAGAGCGTCGACCTCGCCGGCGGCCCCGAGGTGACCCGCACCGCCGCCCCGGGTGGCTCCTTCACCGCGCCGCTCGCCCTGCGCAACGCCGGTGAGACGACCGCCAAGGGCGCCGTGGTGGTCTTCGACCAGGACTACGGCATCCGGACCAGCAAGCACTACAGCAACTGCACCTACGCCGAGGACTGGCTGCGCACCTGCACCTTCCCCGACCTCTCCGTGGCGGCCGGCGAGACCTTCGCGGCGACCGTGCCCTACACGGTGGCCAAGGACGCGTACGCCCCCGGCGCCGACTACGCGTACCACAACTGGATGACGGTCGCGGAGTTCGACGACTTCGTCGACTACCTGGACAGCCGGGACATCTCCGTCGGCGAGCCGGGCACCGACGGGCCGCTGGTGCTCACCAAGCAGTCCTCCGTGCAGGCGCGGTCCTTCCAGGCCGACCCGAACCCGGAGAACAACTGGTCCGGCATGGAGGTCAAGATCACCGGGAAGAACGGCGTCGACCTCGCCGCCATCGGTGACTCGGTGACCGGCAAGGCCGGCGACGTGGTCAAGGCGACCGTGGGCGTCCGCAACAACGGTCCCGCCACGCTCGACTTCGGCCGGAGCGGATCGTCCGTCACCAAGATCGACTTCACCGTTCCGACCGGGACCACCGCGGTCGAGGTGGCCGACAACTGTGTGCCGCTCAAGGACAACGAGGGTGACTGGGAGGAGCCGGGCACCCCGGGCGCCAAGGCCTACCGCTGCTACACGGGCATCTTCCTGAAGGCCGGCGAGGAGCAGACCGTCGAGTTGGGCCTCCGCATCGACAAGGTGATCCCGAACGCGACCGGCGCCGTGGTCATCAACGCCAAGTGCGAGTGCGACGGCTTCCAGGACGACACCAACAAGGCCAACGACGCCGCGAAGCTCGTGGTGAACGCCGCTCCGGGTGGCGACGGCGGCCAGGGTGGCGGTGACGGCGGCACGCTGCCGATCACCGGTTCCTCCACCGGCCTGATCGCCGGCATCGGCGCGCTGCTGCTCGCCGCCGGCTTCGGCGGCTACGTGGTGGCCCGCCGCCGCAAGACCCGCTTCGTCGCCTGACCAAGCACACCGAGGTGCCCCGCCGACCACCCGGTCGGCGGGGCACCGCCGTATCCAGAGCACCACGACAGAAGAACCACGAAGCAGCACGGGCGGCAAGAGCGTGACCACGTCAGGTTTCCGGGGAGCCCGACCCGCGCAGGGATCAAGCCTGACCGCCCGGAGCGGGTCGGGCTCCCCGGAAACCCCCACGACAGAGCAAAGAGATCAAGGGAGCATCAACCACGTGCTGCTGACCCTCACCACGACCCACCGTCCCGCGACCGACCTCGGCCACCTCCTCGTGAAGCACCCGGACCGCGTGCAGAGCTTCGACCTGCCCGCCGGCGTCGCGCACGTGTTCTACCCCGAGGCGGACGAGGCGCGGTGCACGGCGGCGCTGCTGGTCGAGGTCGACCCGCTGAAGCTGGGCGCCGGTCGGGGCCGCCGGCAGGCGACCGCGCCGGAGGGCTTCACCCTCGGGCAGTACGTCAACGACCGCCCGTACGCGGCGTCCAGCCTGCTCTCCTCCGCGCTGGCGAAGGTCTTCCGCTCGGCGCTGCGCGGCGAGTCGCGGGACCGCGCGGAGCTGGCCGCCACCGCGATCCCGCTGACCGTACGGGTGCCGGTGCTGCGCTGCCGGGGCGGCGCGGAGCTGGCGGTACGGGTGTTCGCCCCGCTCGGCTGGACCGTGACGGCCACGCCGATCCCGCTCGACGAGACGTACCCGGAATGGGGTGACAGCCGGTACGTCGACCTGACGCTGACCGGCACGCTGCGCCTCGCCGACGCCCTCAACCACCTGTACGTGCTGCTGCCCGTGCTGGACGACGCCAAGCACTACTGGGTCGCGCCGGACGAGGTGGACAAGCTGCTGCGGGCCGGCTCCGGCTGGCTGGCCGACCACCCGGAGCGGGGCCTGATCACCCGGCGCTACCTGGCGCACCGGCGGGCTCTGGCCGGTACGGCACTGGCCCGCCTGGCCGAGCTGCGCCTGGCCGACGAGCCCGACGCCGACGACAGCATCGACCCGACCGCCGACGACGCCGGCGCGGCCGGGGACCCGCGACGGGTCCCACTGGCCGCACAGCGGCGGGAGGCGGTGCTCGCCGCGCTGCGGGACAGCGGCGCGAGTCGGGTCGTGGACCTGGGTTGCGGTGGTGGCGCGCTGCTCACCGCGCTGGTCGCCGACCGGCGGTTCACCGAGGTGGTCGGCGTCGACGTCTCCGACCGGGCGCTCGGCCTGGCCGCCCGCCGGTTGCGGCTGGACCGGCTGCCCGAGCGGCAGCGGGACCGGATCCACCTGCGACAGTCCGCGCTGACCTACCGGGACGACCGGTTGCGCGGCTACGACGCGGCGGTGCTGATGGAGGTGGTGGAGCACCTCGACCCGCCGCGACTGCCGGCGCTGGAGGACGCGGTGTTCGGTCACGCCCGACCGGGCACCGTGGTGGTGACCACCCCGAACGTCGAGTACAACGTCCGCTACGAGGGGTTGGCGCCGGGTCGGTTCCGGCACGCCGACCACCGGTTCGAGTGGACCCGGGCGGAGTTCGCCGCCTGGGTCGAGCGGGTGGCGGCGGCGCACGGCTACACGGCCACCATCACCGGGGTGGGCGACGCCGACCCGGAGGTGGGCACCCCGACCCAGCTGGCGGTGCTGACCCGCAACGACCGGAAGGAGGAGACGACCCGATGACCGTCCTGGACATTCCCGAACTCGCCCTGGTGGCGCTGGTCGGCGTCTCCGGCTCCGGCAAGTCCACGTTCGCCCGCCGGCACTTCGCGGCCAGCCAGGTGCTCTCCTCGGACACCTTCCGTGGCCTGGTGGCGGACGACGAGAACGACCAGTCCGCGTCCGGCGACGCGTTCGACGCGCTGCACCACGTGGCCGGGATCCGGCTGCGGCGGGGCCGGCTGACCGTGGTCGACGCGACCAACCTCCAGCCGCACGCCCGGGCCGGGCTGATCCGGGTGGCCCGGGAGCACGACGTGCTGCCGGTGGCGATCGTGCTGGACGTGCCGGAGGCGGTGGCCTGGGAGCGCACCGAGGCCCGCGCCGACCGGACGCACGGCCGGCAGGTGCTCACCCGGATGCGCCGCGACCTGCGGCAGTCGTACGGGCGGCTGGCCCGCGAGGGCTTCCGCAAGGTGCACGTGCTGCGCGGGGTGGAGGAGATCGATACCGCGGAGATCCGCTTCGAGCGGCTGTTCAACGACCGGCGGGAGCTGACCGGCCCGTTCGACGTGGTCGGGGACGTGCACGGCTGCCGCGCCGAGCTGGAGACGCTGCTGTCCCGGCTCGGCTACGTGCTGCGGCACGACGACGCGGGCCGCCCGGTGGACGCGGCGCACCCGTCGGGGCGTACCGCGGTGTTCGTGGGTGACCTGGTCGACCGCGGCCCGGACTCGCCCGGCGTGCTCCGCCTGGTCATGGGCATGGTGGCGGCCGGCCACGCGATCTGCGTGCCGGGCAACCACGAGCAGAAGCTGCTGCGCAAGCTGCGCGGCCGGGACGTCCGGCTCACCCACGGCCTGGCCGAGACGATGGAGCAGCTCGCCGCCGAGACGCCGGAGTTCGTCGCCGAGGCGGAGACGTTCATCGACGGTCTGGTCAGCCACTACGTGCTGGACGGCGGGCGGCTCGTGGTGGCGCACGCCGGCCTGAAGGAGGCCTACCACGGCCGGGCGTCCGGCCGGGTGCGGTCGTTCGCGCTCTACGGCGAGACCACCGGCGAGACCGACGAGTACGGCCTGCCGGTGCGCTACCCGTGGGCCCGCGACTACCGGGGCTCGGCCATGGTCGTGTACGGGCACACCCCGACGCCCGAGCCGGAGTGGATCAACAACACCATCTGCCTGGACACCGGCTGCGTGTTCGGCGGCAAGCTGACCGCGCTGCGCTACCCGGAGAAGGAGCTGGTCGCGGTCCCGGCGGTGCAGGAGTGGTACGCCCCGGCCCGCCCGCTGGTGCCGCCCCCGCCGGCCCGCCCGGACACCGTGCTCGACCTGGCCGACGTGACCGGGCGGCGGCACCTCACCCACGCGTACGGGTCGCTGACCGTGCCGGCGGAGAACGCGGCCGCCGCGCTGGAGGTGATGAGCCGGTACGCGGTGGACCCGGGTCGGCTGGTCTGGTTGCCGCCGACCATGGCGCCCTGCTCGACGTCCACCGTCGAGGGGTTCCTGGAGCACCCGGCCGAGGCGTTCGCCGACTACCGTGCGGCCGGCGTCGACCGGGTGGTCTGCGAGGAGAAGCACATGGGCTCGCGGGCCGTGGTGCTGGTGGAACGGGAGCCGGGCCGGTTCGGCGGCGGCGCCGTGCACACCCGTACCGGTCGGCCGTTCTTCGGTCCGCCGCTCGACGACGAGCTGCTGGCCCGGGTGCGCGCGGCGGTCACCACCGCCGGCCTCTGGGCCGAGCTGGACACCGACTGGCTGCTGCTCGACGCGGAGTTGCTGCCGTGGTCGGCGAAGGCGGGCGGGCTGATCCGTGAGCAGTACGCCGGGGTGGGCGCGGCCGGCCGGGCGGCGCTGCCGGCGGTGCTCGCCACGCTGCACGCCGCCGCGGGGCGCGGCCTGCCGGTGACGGAGCTGCACGCCCGGACCGCCGAGCGGGCGGCCGAGGTGACCGCCTACTCGGCGGCGTACCGGGCGTACGTGGGTCGCACCGACGGGCTGCGCGGGGTGACGCTCGCGCCGTTCGCCGTGCTGGCCGGCGCGGGCACGAGCTACGCGGACCGGGACCACGGGTGGCACCTGGCGTTGGCCGACCGGCTCTGCGCGGCCGACCCGGAGTTCTTCACCCCGACGCGTCGGCGGGTGGTGGAGCTGGCCGACGAGGCGGCGGTGGCGGCCGCGACGGACTGGTGGCTGGCGCTGACCGGGTCCGGCGGCGAGGGCATGGTGGTCAAGCCGTACGCCGGCCCGGCCGCCCGCTCGCCGAAGGGCTCGCTGCTCCAGCCGGGGATCAAGTGCCGCGGTCGGGAGTACCTGCGGATCATCTACGGCCCCGGCTACACCGGGGCGGGTCAGCTCGCCGCGTTGCGGCGGCGCTCGCTGGGCCGCAAGCGCGGGCTGGCGCTGCGTGAGCACGGCCTGGGCCTGGCCGCCCTGGACGCGCTGGCCGAGGACGCCCCGCTCTGGCGCCGCCACGAGCTGGTCTTCGCGATCCTCGCCTGCGAGTCCGAACCCGTGGACCCGCGCCTGTAGACGACGGTGGGCCCGGTCCGGCGCGACGCCGGACCGGGCCCGGGTAACCTGTGTGGCCGTGGACACAGCTGAGAAGACCCGGATGATCTCCGAGAACGTGGCGCTGAACCCGCTCGATCCGAAGGACCTCATCCACACCTTCGGGATGATCGGCGTCTGGGCGATCCTGTTCGCCGAGACCGGCCTGCTGGTCGGGTTCTTCTTCCCGGGCGACTCGCTGCTCTTCCTGGCCGGGGTGGCCGCCTCCCCGGTGGCCGACGCGATCTTCGGCGACGGCACCCGGCTCTCGCTGGCCGGGCTGATGATCGGCGGCCCGCTCTGCGCGATCGCCGGCGCCCAGCTCGGGCACTGGCTCGGCGCACGCTACGGCCGGCGCATGTTCGACAAGCCCAACTCCCGCCTCTTCAAGCGGGAGTACGTGGAGAAGGCGGAGTACTACTTCCAGAAGTTCGGCCCGGCCAAGGCCGTGGTGCTGGCCCGCTTCATCCCGATCGTCCGGACGTTCCTCAACCCGGTGGCCGGCGTGCTCGGCATGCCGGCCCGGCAGTTCTTCGTCTGGAACGTGGTCGGCGCGATCCTCTGGGTGGACGGCATCCTGCTGATCGGCTACCTGCTGGCCCGCCAGATCTACGACGCCATCGGCGACAAGATCGACCGGTACATCCTGCCGGTGGTCGCGCTGATCATCGTGATCTCGGTGCTGCCGATCTTCTTCGAGTTCCTCCGCGACCGGAAGGCGCGCAAGCGCGGCGAGGCGGTGGCGGTGATCGCGGCGGCGACCGCGGCCGGCGCGGTGGAGGCCGCCCGGGACGCCGTCGACGGCGACGACCACCCGCACGGGCACGGCGGGCAGCACCGCCGCTGACCGCGCGGACACCGAAGGCCGGCCCCCGGACGGGAGCCGGCCTTCGCACATGCGTGACCTGTCGAACCACTGGCACGGACGGCTTCAGCCGTCGCCGTGCGACTGGTGACGCCACCCCTGGCACGCCACCGGTCACCCGCACCCGGGCGGGACGGCCTGCCGGGTTCGGCGCGCGTGCCATCGCGCCGGGGCCTCGGCCGGCCGGCCCGTCCTCGGACGGGCCGTGGTTCAGCGAGCCTTCTTGGTGGCCCGCTTCCGCGGCGGGGTGAGCAGATCCGCGATCGTGGCGATCGCGGTCGGCACCAGCCGGTAGTACGCCCAGACCCCACGCTTCTCCCGCTCCAGCAAGCCGGCCTCGGTGAGGATGCGCAGGTGGTGGCTGACCGTCGGCTGCGAGAGGCCGAGCGGCGCGGTGAGGTCACACACGCACGCCTCCCCCTCGGGAGCCGACTGGATCAGGCTGAGCAGCCGGAGCCGGGCGGGGTCGGCGAGGGCCTTGAGGACCCCCGCCAGCCGCTCGGCGTCGGCGCGTTCGATCGGCTCGCCGGCAAGCGGCGAGATCTGAGGCATGGTCATTTCAGCCAACGCAGTTCCCACGTATTCCATCCTTCCACCAGCAGCATCGATCCGCCTGCATATCAGCAGATCCGAATCGGCAAACTTTTACGCCACAAGGCCGAGGTCAGCCAACGTATAGGCCGCCCGATACGGCAATCCGGCGGCTCGCACCGCGTCGCCGGCGCCTCGATCAACAATAACCGCCACGCCCACCACGTCGGCCCCGGCCTCACGCAACGCCTCGACCGCCGTCAACACGCTGCCACCCGTGGTCGAGGTGTCCTCCACCGCCAGGACCCGGCGACCCGCGACGTCCGGCCCCTCGATCCGGCGCTGGAGACCGTGCGCCTTACCCGCCTTACGGACCACGAACGCGTCCAACGGGCGGTCGGTGCCGGCCGAGGCGTGCAGCATCGCGCCCGCCACCGGATCGGCGCCCAGGGTCAGTCCACCGACCGCGTCGTACGACCAGTCGGCGGTGAGGTCGCACATCACCCGGCCGATCAGCGGGGCGGCCCGGTGATGGAGCGTGACGCGACGCAGATCGACGTACCAGTCCGCCTCACGGCCCGATGAGAGCACCACCCGACCGTGGACCACGGCCAGGTCAGTGATGAATTTACGCAGGTCGTCGTGGTCCCCCATGGCGATAGAGCGTACTTCGCAAGTCTGGACGCCGTCCGTGGGGTCCGCCCGGATCACCCGGCGGGCAACCGATGCTTGGCAATGTCCGGCTACTCTGCGCGACCGTCCATCCAGGGCCGGCGGCGCGGCCGGGCCGGTGGCGGGACCGCCGACCGTCAGCCGCGGGCCCGGTCGACCTTTCCCCGGGTGTCCCGGACGGCGCCGCGCAGCAACCGTTTCGGCGCGTGCCGCAGCCCGGCCACAGCCAGCTTGTACTTCCAGCTCGGCACGCTGACCAACTTGCCTTTGCCCAGGTCACGCAGCCCTTCGTCGACCACGTCGTCGGCCCGCAGCCACATCCACGCGGGCGTGCGCGACATGTCGATGCCGGCGCGTTCGTGGTAGCCGGTGCGGGTGTAGCCGGGGCAGAGCGCCATCACGCGTACGCCGAGCGGGGCCACCGACTGGCCGATCGACTCGCTGAAGTTCGTCACCCACGCCTTGCTGGCCGAGTACGTCGATCCCGGCATGGGCACGCCGAAACCCGCGACCGAAGAGACATTTATCACTGCCCCCTCACCCCGCTCGATCATCGGACCGAGGGCGGCGTGGGTCAGCCGGAGCACCGCCAGCACGTTGAGCCGGACCAGCCGGGCCTCGTCCGCGACGGTCGACCGGACGAACGGCGTGTTCAGACTGATCCCCGCGTTGTTCACCAGCAGCTCCACCGGCGGGCCGGCGGTCAACCGGCGTTCGACCACCGCACAACCGTCGTCGGTGGACAGATCGGCCGGGATCGTCTTCACCTCGCCGCCGTGCCGGCCGGCCAGCTCGGTCGCCAGGGCGTCGAGCCGGGCGAAGTCGCGGGCCACGAGCACGAGGTTCCAACCGTCCGCGGCGAGCCGGCGGGCGAACGACTCGCCGATGCCCAGACTGGCGCCGGTGACGAGGGCCCAGCGCCGGGAGGGGTGGGGGTCAACGGTCACGGGCGGTCCTCCGGGGGCGGCGTCGGCCCGGACGGCGGCGTCACCGGCGGGGCGGTCGGGGGTGGCGTCGGCCCGGTGGGGGCGGACGAGGGCGGCATCGGCCCGGGCGGAGCCGACGACGGCGGCATCGGCCCGGGCGGAGCCGACGATGGCGGCATCGGCCCGGGCGGGGCGTACGGCGGCACCGACCCGGGCGGGGCCGACGACGGCGGCAGACCGGCCGGCGGGCCCCACGGCGTCGGCCCGGAGACCGGAGCGCCGGACACGGTCGCGCCGTAGCCGGTCGCCGGTCCGGAACGCGGCGCGGCCGGGCGGTGCAGGAAGGCGCTCGCCGAGGGGAGCGTGAGCAGCGCGGCGACCACCAGGTAGCCGAGGATCTGCGCCACCGACAGCGCCGCGTTCAGCGGGATCCACCACGCGGGATAGGCGTCACCGACCAGCCCCAGCAGGTCGGCGGTGACCCGGTCGTCGGCGCCGAGCCGCAGCGGCGCGGCGCGCTGCCCGACCAGCACCGCCAGACCGCAGCACCCGCAGAGCAGGCCCAGCCCGGCCACCACCCAGGTGGCCACCCGCGCCCCTGGGCGGCCGGCGAGCAGGCCCAGCGCGAGCCCGAGCAGCAGCAGCGCGGCCAGCACGCCGAGCACGGCGGCCAGCACGGTCGAGCCGCGCAGCAGGCCGGCCACCCGGTCGATGTCGCCGCCGCCCGCGCCGGTGTCCGCCGCCGCGGCCCGGAACCGGTCCACCGTGCCGCCCGCGACGGCCAGGTTCGTCACCGCGTACGCCACGGCGCCGACCGCCATCAGCAGCAGCACCGCCGCCGCGGCGACGACCGTGCCCGGTCGGCGGGGAGCTACCCGATCGGGGTTGGACACGACAGATCCCTCCGGTAGGCGTCGGCTTGCAACCTACTCGGAGGGATCGTCGGCGTCGCTGAAATCCTGCCGTCAACTTCCGGGTGGCGGCTCCGGGTCGCGGCGCTCGCCCGGCTGACCGGTCGGCCCGGCCGGCGGCTGGCCACCGGGGGCCGTCGGGGGCGTGCCGCCGGTCGGCTGCTGGCCGGGGGTCGACGGGTAGGCCGGGTCGGTCGACTGGCCCGGGGTCGACGGGTACGCCGGGTAGGCGCCACCCGGCACCGGGGGCTCCCAGGCCGCCTTCGGCTTGCGGAAGAACTCGTTCGCCTTCGGCAGCGCCAGCAGGATCAGCGCGGCCAGCAGGGCGAGCAGCGCGACGATGCCGAGCAGCAGGCTGACCGGGCCGTACCAGGACGGCAGCGCGTCCTCCAGCCGACGCTGGATCTCCTGCCCGCTGGGCAGGTCGCCGCTGGAGTTGCCGCCACCGCCCATCGTGCCGCCGGAGACGCCGTTGAGCAGGCCACCGCCGGTGCAGCAGAGCAGGATGCCGCCGAGCACCCAGGTGGTGATCCGGGAGGCGTTCTTCCCCCGGTTGTTCAGCAGCGCGAGCACGACCAGGCCGGCCGCGAGCAGCAGCGTCAGGATCGACGAGCCGATGGTGAAGGCGTACGCGATGTCGCCAGCCGACTCGGCCGAGGTGCCCGCGTACGCGTCCTTGAGGACGTCGCGGATCGTGCCGATCACGGACAGCGTCACGATCAGGTTCAGCACCTGGATGACGGCGACGAGAATGAGCAGCCAGCTGGAAAGCGTCACCACACTGGGACGCGCGCGGGGCGTGGTGCCCGGAGCATCGACCATGATTCTCCCTCCCTCGATGAGATGACCACCGTAGCGATCTCACACCAGGTGGGCACGTCGGAAAGGCTCACCGGTCCGCGGCGCGCCGCAGCCGGCGGTGCTCGGCGGTGACCACGCCGAGCAGGGCCAGGTCGAGCGCGACCGTGAAGACGGCGCCGAACTGGTTGACGGTGAAGTTGAAGACCTGCCCGAACAGCAGGTCCACCAGGAGCGCCAGCTTGAACAACCGGAACGCCTCGGTGCGATTCCGCCGCAGCAGCCAGGCCGCCCACAGGCTCAGCACGGCGGTGACCAGAGCGGTGGCGCTCACGCCGAGCACCGCGCCCCACTCGCGTTCCTGGTCCAGTTCCCCGGTGACGCCGTCGACCAGCACCGCCACGACCGTCACCAGCGGCTCCACCACCAGGTAGACCACCACCGGCCAGACCAGCCAGCGCCGGCCGGCGGCCCAGGCGCCGAGCCGGCGGGCCCGCTCCGCCCCGCGCTGCCAGAAGCGCACCGGCGGCGGTTCCCGCCGGGGCACCACGTCCAGCAGCTGCGCCAGCGCCGCCTCGGTGGCCGGCCCGGTGCCCTGCACGAGGCGCAGCACGGCCGCCCGTCGCCGGTCGGTCAGCCCGCCGGGCAGCGCGCTGAGCACCACGTCCAGCGCGTTGGCGGTGCGTTCGGCCGGGGTCAGCCGGGACCGGCCGGTGCGCCCGCGTACCGCCTGGACGAGCAGGACGAGCAGGGCGAAGGCCACGTAGATGATGGCGGCGGCCGGGGCGTAGAAGTAGTCCGTGCGGGCGGTGACGAACTTGCCCACCTCGTCGATGAAGAGCCCGAACCCGATCCCGCCGACCACCGCCCCGGCGGTGCGGGATCCGTCGCCCAGGAAGACCAGCGGGATTCCCAGCCCCACGGCGAGCAGCAGACCACCCCAGAGGACGTGCGCGATGTGCAGCCCGCCGCCGCCGAGCTGCGGGTAGTCGGCGGCCTGGAGGTAGGCGCGGACGGCCAGCACGGTGACCACGCCGGAGAGCACGAACGCCTGGAGGTGGGAGGCGGCGCCGATCGCCCGGGGCGGCAGCCGGCGGACCAGCCAGCCGAGCCCCGGCGGGTGGTGGGACGGTCCGGGTGGCATGCCCCGAAACCTAGTAGCCGCGCCACTCCTCGCGGGCGTACTCCAGCACCCTGGGCTGCAACAACGTCGAGGCCGGCACGTCCACCCGGGCCCGGTCGGCGGGGAAGGTGGCCGCCGCGGCGAGCACCGGCGGGGTGAGGAAGCGCAGCGGCGGCGCGTCGGCCGGCAGCGCCAGCTCCGGCGCGGCGTCGCCCGGCGCGGCGAGCACGAAGCCCCAGTCGCCGAAGCTCGGCACGTCGACGTGGTACGGCGTGGTGGCGAAGCCCGCCTCCCGCACCGACCGCTCGATCGACCAGTACGACCGGGGCGCGAAGTAGGGCGAGCCGGACTGGACGACGAGCCGGCCGCCCGGAGCCAGCACCGGCCGGACGAGCGCGTAGAACTCGACCGTGTAGAGCTTCGCGGTGGCCGTCTCGTCCGGATCGGGCAGGTCGGCGATCACCACGTCGAAGCGTTCCGTGGCGGTACGCAGCCAGCCGAACGCGTCCAGGTTCAACACCCGGACCCGGGGATCGGTGAGCGACCGACGGTTCAGCTCGCGCAGCTGCGGCTCGCTGCGGGCCAGCGCGACGACGGCCGGGTCGAGGTCGACGAGCGTCACCGAACGCACGTCCGGATACTTCAGGATCTCCCGCGCGGCCAGCCCGTCGCCGGCGCCGAGCACCAGCACGTCCCCGTGCGGCCCGCGCATCGCCGGGTGCACCAGCGCCTCGTGGTAGCGGTACTCGTCCACGGAGCTGAACTGGAGGTCGCCGTTGAGGAACAGCCGCAGGTCGGTGTCGGTGTGGCCGACCTCCCGCACCGAGCGGGTCAGCACGATCTCCTGGTAGCGGCTGCGCTCGGCGTGCACCACCGGATCCCGGTAGAGCTGCTGGCGGGCGGTCACCTCGAAGTCGTGGGCGGTCACCCAGGCGTACCCGAGCAGGAGGCCGACCACGACGGCGCCGGCGCCGAGCACGACCCGCGCCCGGCGGCCGAGTTCGGCGCGGAACACCGTGAAGACCAGCGCGAGGCCGGCGACGGCGTTCACCGCGCCGACCACCAGCGCGCCCTTGAGCTGGCCGAAGACCGGCATCAGCAGGAACGGGAAGGCCAGCCCGCCGAGCAGCGCGCCGACGTAGTCGGCGGCGAACAGGTCGGCCACCGCGCTGCCCGCGGACTGCTCCCGGATGCGTTGCAGCATGACCATGAGCAGCGGGATCTCCGCGCCGATCAGCAGGCCGAGCACGAACGCGGTGCCGACCAGCGCCGGCCCGTAGAGGTCGAGCCAGGCGAACGCGGCGTAGAGGCCGAGCACGGAGAGGCCGCCGAGCAGCGCCAGGGTCAGCTCGATCGCCGCGAACGCGGCCGCCGCCCGGGACTGCAACGGCTTCGCCACCAGCGCGCCGACGCCCATCGCGAAGACCATCACGCCGAGCACGATCGACGCCTGGCCGACCGCGTCGCCGATCAGGTAACTGCCCAGCGCGACCAGGGCCAGCTCGTAGACCAGGCCGCAGGCCGCGCAGACGAAGACCGCGAGCAGGACCGCCGCGCGGGCCGGGCGCCACCGCGGCCGTGCGGGCGCGTCGACGGTCACGCCTTCTCCCGGGTACGCCCGGCGACGCCCGCCCCGGCGCGCTGCGCGGGCACCGGTCCCCGGAGCTGCCGTCGTCGCTGTCGCACGCCCACGGTGACGAAGAGCGCGGCGAGCAGGAACAGCCCAGCGGTGGCGAGCAGCCAGCCCCAGCGGTCCCGCCAGAAGTCGCTGCCGGCGTCCGGCAGCGGGGCGGCCGGGGTGGCCGGTTCGGCGGTGGGGGTGGCGGCCGGGTCGGCCAGCCCCCGCTCGGTGGCGAGCAGCGGCAGCATGGTCGCGGCCCGGGTGACGGCCCAGCCCGGGTCGTCGACGAACGCGTCCTCGTCCAGCCCGAAGCGGCCCAGCCCGGATTCGATCGCGGCCAGGTCGCTGAACTCGATGTCGTCCGACCCCTTCACCCGGATGCTGGCGGAGTCGTTCGACTCGCTGCTGGACGACGTGTAGATGACGTTGGCGTAGACCTCGATCCACCGGGCGCAGCCGGGCGCGTCCGCGACCGCCGTGCCGTCGCCGAGGTTCGAGCCGACGCTCACCGGGTCGTACGTGTCGACCAGCTGCCAGCCGTAGCAGATGCCCTGGCTGTCGGCGGCGGCCTGGAGAATGGGCACGGTGCCGGAGCGCTCGTCGGCGGCCGGGGCGGGCACGTCGGTGTCCGAGTCGCCGGTGATCGCGCCGATGACGCAGGCGCCGACCGTGATGCCGATGATCACCGTCCAGATCAGCGCCTGTCGGCGCTTGTTCTGCGTCGCGGTGGCCTTTCCGGCCATCAGCTGATCGCGGCGGCGATGATCGCGCCGGTGGCGACGTGCACGGTGGCGGAGATCCAGACCGCCGGGTGCGGCTCCGGGTCGACCAGCAGCTCGCCGAGCTTGCCGGGGGTGGCCACGTCGAGCAGCACGAAGGCCGCCGCCATGATGACCAGCCCGAGGATCCCGTACGCGGCGGAACCGGCCAGCCCGAGCGCGAAGTCGTCGTCGCTGGCCACGATCGCGGCGACCACCACGGTGCCGACACCGAGCAGGTTGGAGGCGAGCAGCACCGTGGCGTTGCGGTTGCGCTCGGTCCAGATCAGCTCGTGGAGCTTGCCGGGGGTGGCCAGGTCGACCAGCGCGTAGCCGATCGCCATGAGGACGACGCCGACCACGCCGTAGGCGAGGGTGACCAGCAGATCGGTGACGAGATGCTGCACAGGGACTCCAGGGTGAGGGGGTCGGACGGGCTACTTGCCGGCGCCGGGGCCGCCGCCCCGGACGGTGCTGCCCCGGCCCCAGCCCCAGCTGTTGCCGACGACGCGGTGGTACCGGGGGTAGGCGGTGGACATCTTCTCCAGCAGGATCACCGAGCCGACGGCGAGCGGGAGGATCACCACCGAGTCGTCGTCGTAGCGCAGGTAGACGCCGCTGCCGTCGACGTACTGGTCGGCCGGCTGCCAGGCGTCGGTGATCTCCTTCGACACCTGGCTGGGCGACTGCTTCGACGTGTAGGCGACCGCCTGGGCGCCGATGTCCCGGCCCGACGCGCGGGAGAAGTGGTCCTCCACGTAGCCGCGGGGCGAGAAGTTGCCGTAGAAGATCGTGAAGGCGGCGATGAGGGCGCCGACGACGGCGACCGCCACCCCGACCACGAACCACCGTCGGTACGTCACAGCTCTTCCACCACCGTCTCGGTCAGGACCAGCTCGTTGGTCTGGGGGTAGGCGTGCCACGTGCGCCAGGCCAGCGTGCCGCCGGGCGGGTCAGGGCGGACGGCGAGCGCGGTGACCGCGTCCTCGTCGCCGGGGAAGACGCCGACCAGCGCGTACGGGTCGTCGGCCAGCTCGGCGCGGAGCGCCGCGACCCGGGTGCGGAGGCCGTCGCCGACCGGGCGGAGCACCGTGGCGGTGAACCGGTAGCCGACGGTCTCGTCGTGCAGCGTGTCCGGCAGGTGCGGCGGGCGGCCGGGCAGGCAGGCGACCGTCTCGGTCAGCCCGCCCAGCACCACCTGGTGGGAGGCGCCGAGCAGACGCAGCCGCAGCCGCGCGCCGCCCGGCAGGTCGAGGTCGCGCACGGCCAGCGCCGGCAGCTCCGGGCCGCCGAGCGTCAGGCTGAGGTCGGCGGCGCGGCTGTCGACGTACGGGGTGTGCAGGGCGACGAGCACGCCTACTTCACCTGGTCCGGGCCGCCCTGCGGGTAGATCATCACCTCGGCCCGGCGCAGTTCCTCGCCGAGGTTCACCTCCCAGCCGGCCTCGCCGTACGCCTCGAACGACAGCCGGGCCCCGCCGGGCGCCTGGTAGTCGTGGTAGCGCATCGTGCCGTGCGGGTCGAGGCCGGTGCCCTCGGTCGCGGTGTAGCGCGCCTGGCCCGACTCGTCCCAGTTGTAGCGGCGGCCGGCGATCTCCAGCGTCGGGGCGCCCGGCGTCACCGTGGCGCCCGGCTCGCTGGTCCAGAGCACCATCTCCAGGTCCGGCTCCGCCTCGACGGAGAGCCAGCGCTTCACCCCGCCCGCGTCGTCGAGCAGGTGCTCCGCCCAGCTCCAGCCGCCCTCGACCAGGTGCACCGAGCCGCGCACGGTGTAGGGGACCTGCCGGATCTCGATGATGTCGCCGGGCTTGAGCGCGCGGGGGTCACCTCGCAGCGCGTCCGTGTCCCGGTCCCGGAACGGGTCCCCGGGCGTCGCCGTCTGCGGGCGGGCCGCCGAGCGGGACCGGCGCAGCGCGATCACGGCGATCACCACGCCGGCCACCCCGACCAGGCACCCCAGCGTCGTCACCAGGTACGCCACCGAACCGTTCACGAGCGCCTCCCCCCAACATGCATCGGCGGAGACGGTAACAACCCCGTGCACCCCCGGCGAAGTGCCGTTCGTTGAGTGTGCGGTCAGCTACTCTCGGCCGCCGGTCAGCCGCTCGGCGGCGTACTCACGCAGCGTCGCGCGGCCCATCACGCATCCGCTGAACGTGGTGAACTCCCCGTCGTCGTCGCGCAGCCGTTCCCAGGCCGCCCGCCCGGCCGGCGGGTCGACCGCCTCCAGCAACGTCGCCGCGTAGGCCCTTCCGGCGGGCGAGCCCTTCCGGAGCAGCCGGTCGATCTTCTTCCGGGCCGCCTCCGGGTGTTCGCGCAGCGCCTGCTCCGCCTGCCGGTACGCCTCGGTCGCGGGCAGGACCTGCCCCGCGAACCCGACCCCGCCGAAGGCCAGGGTGTCCGCGCCCTCGAGTTCCCGCTCCCACTTCCCGCTCATGCCCCACTATGTGCCCACCCCGCCCACCCCTCACCCCTCGCAGGTAAGGAAGGGACCCCTGTTAACGCCTCCGGTAGAGGAAGGGACCCTTGTTAACGCCCACGAGCCGCAGCACCAGCGGCACGCAGGCCGCCCCATCGATCAAGGAGTGGTGGAACGGCTCGGTCAGGTCAGCCGGGTCGCCTCGCCCAGCGGGCGCCAGGCGAGTACGGCGATCGCCGCCATCGCCCCCGCGGCGACCCAGAACGGTGTGGTGATCTGCCAGGTCCCGGCCAGCAGACCGCCGAGGAGCGCACCGAGCGCGGCCCCGCCCAGATCGAGCAGCGCGTACACGCTGCCGACCCGCCCGCGAAGGTGGGCCGGCACGATTCGCTGCCGGACCGACGCGGCGGTGATGCCCCAGACCATGGCGTGGACGCTGAAGATGATCAGGACCGCGGCGGCGATCCAGGACGTCGTCGTGACCGCCAGGGTCACGTGGGTGACGACCTCGACGACCAGGCCGCCACGCAGCACCGCCCCGGCACCGAAGGTCCGGGTGAGTCTGGTCGCCACCGTCGTGCCGAACAGGCCACCGACGGCGAACGAGGTCAGCAGGAAGCCGTATCCGACGTCGGACAGGCCCAGTCGCTGGCGGCAGTAGAGCACGAACACGGCGAACGCCGCGCCGAACGCGACGTTGCCCAGGCCCATGCTCACCGCGAGCGTCCGTACCAGGCGGCGCCGCCACAGCCAGCGCACGCCCTGGCCGATCTCGCCGCGCAGCGAGCCGCGCGGACGAGGCTCCTCCGGCACGGGTACGGGGGCCGGTCGGATACCGGCGACCAGAGCCGCCGCCACCACGAAGGTCAACGCGTCGACCCCGAACGGTACGGCGGCGGAGACGACGAACAGCCACGCGCCCAGCGGCTTGGCGACGAACTGATTGCCGACGGTGAACGTCGCGTACAGCCGGGCGTTGGCGGCGGGCAGTCTCTCCGGTGCTACCACCGCCGGAAGCAGGGCGCCCATCGCGGTGTCCGCGACGGTCTCACCTGCGCCGAGCAGGAACAGCACCGCGTAGACGACGGCCACGGTCACCGTGTCGGTGGCGACGCTGAGCGTCAGACCGGCCAGTGCCGCGGCGCGCAGCAGGTTGACGACCACGACCAGCCGCCGACGGTCGAGCCGGTCGACGTAGGCGCCGCTGACCAGGGCGAACAGCAGCCAGGGCAGTTGTTGGGCGAAGACGGCACCGGCGATCAGGGCCGGGTCGTCGCTGACCGAGGCCACCAGCAGTGGGCCGGCGGCTATGGTGACACCGTCACCGATGGTGGAGACCGCGGAGGCGGTCCACAGTCTGGTGAAGTCCGCGCCGAGACGCGCGGAAACAAGGGCACGCAAGAAGAGCTCCTCGAGCCAGGAAGGGAAACGGTCATGAGGGACCGCTTCGCGGCGAGGAGCACCACGCCGCCGGGACCCGGCGGCGAAGCGTCAGCGAGCGGTGTGCTCTCGCGGCGAAGCGGGGACCGTCAGCAGGCCGAGGCGCATCTGCGGCTCCTAACTGTCGATTGACGTTCCGGGCAGGATATTCGGCCGACGCCCGCGGCGCTGTCCGTCCCACCGGATGGCGAAGGCCCGGCCTGGACGGCCGGGCCTTCGCGGGGTGCTACGGGTCAGGCGGCGGTGACCGCCAGGGACTCCTTGGTGTCGGACAGGTCGACGCGGACCGTGTCGCCGTCGCGGATCTCGCCGGCCAGCAGCGCCTTGGCGAGCTGGTCGCCGATCGCCGACTGCACCAGCCGGCGCAGCGGGCGGGCGCCGTAGATCGGGTCGTACCCGTGCTCGGCCAGCCAGGTGCGGGCCGCGTCGGTGATCTCCAGGCCCAGCCGGCGGTCGGCCAGTCGGCGGCGCATCCGGTCGAGCTGGATGTCCACGATCGCCCGCAGGTCCCCGCCCTGGAGCGCGGCGAACACCACGATGTCGTCGAGGCGGTTGAGGAACTCCGGCTTGAAGTGCGACCGGACCACCGCGAGCACGCCCTCCCGACGCTCCTCCTCGCTCAGCGTCAGGTCGCTGATGACCGAGGAACCCAGGTTCGAGGTGAGGATGAGGATGGCGTTGCGGAAGTCCACGGTGCGGCCCTGACCGTCGGTGAGCCGACCGTCGTCGAGCACCTGGAGCAGCACGTCGAAGACGTCCGGGTGGGCCTTCTCCACCTCGTCCAGCAGGATCACCGAGTACGGCCGGCGGCGCACCGCCTCGGTGAGCTGGCCGCCCTCCTCGTAGCCGACGTAGCCGGGCGGGGCGCCGACCAGGCGGGCCACGGAGTGCTTCTCGCCGTACTCGCTCATGTCGATGCGGACCATGGCCCGCTCGTCGTCGAAGAGGAACTCGGCGAGCGCCTTGGCCAGCTCGGTCTTGCCGACGCCGGTCGGGCCGAGGAAGAGGAAGCTGCCGGTCGGACGGTCCGGGTCGGCGACGCCGGCCCGGGCGCGGCGGACCGCGTCGGAGACCGCGCCCACCGCCTCGGCCTGGCCCACCACGCGGCCCCGCAGCGACTCCTCCATCCGCAGCAGCTTGGCCGTCTCGCCCTCGAGCAGCCGGCCGGCGGGGATGCCGGTCCAGGAGGCGACCACGGCGGCGATGTCGTCCGCGCCGACCTCCTCCTTGAGCATCGCGCCGTCGGCCTGGAGCCGGGCCAGTTCCTCCTCGGCCTGCTTCAGCTCGGCACGCAGCGCGGGGATCCGGCCGTACCGCAGCTCGGCGGCGCGTTCCAGCTCGCCGTCGCGCTCGGCCCGCTCGGCCTCGCCGCCGAGGCGCTCCAACTCCTCCTTGGCGGTGGAGAGCTTGGTGATGTGGCTCTTCTCGGTCTGCCACCGCTCGGAGAGGGCGGTGAGCTGCTCGCGCTTGTCGGCCAGCTCCTTGCGCAGCCGCTCCAGCCGCTCCGCGGAGGCGGCGTCCGGCTCCTTGGCCAGCGCCATCTCCTCGATCTCCAGCCGGCGTACCGCGCGCTCGATCTCGTCCACCTCGACCGGGCGCGAGTCGATCTCCATGCGCAGCCGGGACGCGGACTCGTCGACCAGGTCGATCGCCTTGTCCGGCAGGAACCGGTCGGTGATGTAGCGGTCGGACAGGGACGCGGCGGCGACCAGCGCGGCGTCGGTGATGCGTACGCCGTGGTGCACCTCGTAGCGCTCCTTGAGCCCGCGCAGGATGCCGATGGTGTCCTCGATGGTCGGCTCACCGACCAGCACCGGCTGGAAGCGGCGCTCCAGCGCCGGGTCCTTCTCGATGTGCTCGCGGTATTCGTCCAGCGTGGTCGCGCCGACCATCCGCAGCTCGCCCCGGGCCAGCATCGGCTTGAGCATGTTGCCGGCGTCCATCGAGCCCTCGCCCTTGCCGGCGCCGACCACGGTGTGCAGCTCGTCGAGGAACGTGATGACCTGGCCGTCGGAGTTCTTGATCTCCTCCAGCACGGACTTCAGCCGCTCCTCGAACTGCCCGCGGTAGGACGCGCCGGCCACCATCGCGCCGAGGTCGAGCGAGACCAGCTTCTTGTCCCGCAGCGACTCCGGCACGTCGCCGGCCACGATCCGCTGGGCCAGGCCCTCCACGATCGCGGTCTTGCCGACACCCGGCTCACCGATCAGCACCGGGTTGTTCTTGGTGCGGCGGGACAGCACCTGGATCACCCGGCGGATCTCCGAGTCCCGGCCGATCACCGGGTCGATCTTGCCGTCGCGGGCGCTGGCGGTGAGGTCGACGCCGTACTTCGCCAGGGCCTGGTAGGTCTGCTCCGGGTCGGCGGTGGTGACCCGGCGGTCCCCGCCCCGGACGGTGGGGAACGCGGCGACCAGGTTCTCCTCGGTGGCGCCGGCGTTCTTCAGGGCCACCGAGACCGCGCCGCCGACCCGGGCCAGCCCGGCCAGCAGGTGCTCGGTGGAGGTGTATTCGTCGCCCAGCGGCCGCGCGATCTGCTCGGCGGCGCCGATGGCGTTGACGAACTCGCGGGCCAGCGTGGGCTCGGCGATGCTGGACCCGCGTGCGGCCGGCAGCGCGTCGACCGAACGCTGGGCGACCCGGCGCAGCTCGGCGGGGTCGGCCCCGACGGCGCGCAGCAGGCCCGCCGCGGTCGAACCGTCGGTGTCCAGCAGTGACAGCAGCAGGTGCCAGGGCTCCACGGTGGCGTGGCCGCGCTGGTTCGCCAGCGCGACGGCACCGGTGATGCTCTCGCGGCTCTTGGTGGTGAGGCGTTCCGTGTTCATGGGCTCCCCCGGATCGGCGTGTCCACTGGGAACGACACAACCAGACTTGAGTCTATTCCGCTCAACTCCAGCGGTGTGACCCGAGTCACTACTTCGATCGCCACCGCCAGTCGAACTCCCCCGCCGCCGGCGGCGGCCCGGGCAGCGGCGGCCCGGGCACGGCCAGGCCGGCCAGCAGCACCGCGAGGTGCCGGCGGCGTAGCTGCCGGGTCCGGTCGAGATCGGGTACGCGAATCGCGGCGCACCCCTCCAGCAGCAGCCCGACGTCCTGCGTCACCACGTCCGGTCGGAGCCGCCCGGCGTCCCGCGCCCGCCCGACCAGCCCGTCGACCAGCTCGTTCGCGCGCACCGCGGCCCGGCCCATCTCCTCGGTCGGCGTGAAGGTGCCGGCGAGGTGCACGGTGAGGGAGTGCACGTCGGCGTCGACGACGCGCTCCAGGAAGCCGGCGAACGCGGCCCAGTCGTCCGGCTCGGCGGCGGCCTCCTCGGCCGCCGCGACGAACCGGAGCAAACCGTCGTGGCAGAGCGTGCGCAGCAGGTCCTCCTTGCCGGCGTACCGGCGGTAGAGGGCACTGATGCCGACGCCGGCCCGCTCGGCGACGGCGGCGATCGGCGCCTTCGGGTCGTCCAGGAAGACGCTGCGTGCCGCCGCCAGGATCGCGGCGTCGTTGCGGGCCGCCTGCGCGCGCCGACCGGCCAGCGGGAGGTCGTCGGTCGGGTTCGACATGGGTCGACGATAACAGTGGAACGGATCGTTCCGCTCTGCTACCTTAGAGCGGAACGAAACATTCCGTTCCGAGGGAGAAGTCATGTCGGCCACCGCTCTCCGTCCCTACCGCGTCGAGATCCCGCAGACCGCCCTGGACGACCTCACCGACCGGCTGCGGCGCACCATCTGGCCGGGCGAGCTGCCCGACGCCGGCACGGCGTACGGCATGCCGACCGCGCGGGTCCGCGAGCTGGCGACCTACTGGCTGGAGACGTTCGACTGGCGGGCGGTCGAGGCCCGACTGAACGCGCACCCGCAGTTCGTCACCGAGATCGACGGCGAGGAGATCCACTTCCTGCACGTCCGGTCGTCCCGGCCGGACGCCACCCCGCTGGTGCTCACCCACGGCTGGCCCGGTTCCGTGGTCGAGTACCTGGACGTGATCGCCCCACTGACCGAGCCGGCCGACCCGGCCGCGCCCGCGTTCCACCTGGTGATCCCGTCGCTGCCCGGATTCGGCTTCTCCGGCCCGACCCGCAGCTCCGGCTGGAACCGCTACCGCACCGCCCGGGCCTGGGCCGAGCTGATGGCCCGCCTCGGCTACGACAGGTACGGCGCGGTCGGCAACGACGCCGGCTCGATGATCTCGCCCGAACTCGGCCGCCTCGACCCGGACCACGTGCTCGGCGTGCACGTCACCCAGCTCTTCTCGTTCCCGTCCGGCGACCCGGCCGAGTTCGACGGGCTCTCCGACGCCGACCAGGCGGCGCTGCGCCACCTCCAGTGGTTCTACGAGAACAAGTTCTCCTTCAACCAGGTGCACAGCCAGCAGCCGCAGACGCTGGCGTTCGCGCTGGCCGACTCGCCGGTCGGCCTGCTCGCCTGGAACGGGCAGCTCCTCGACGAGAACCTCGACCCGGACTTCGTCCTGGCCAACGTCGCGGTCTACTGGTTCACCGGCACCGCCGCCTCGTCGATGCGCTTCTACTGGGAGGACGCGCACGCCGGCGAGCAGCCGACCGGGCCGACGACGGCGCCGACCGCGGTGGCGATGTTCCCCGGGGACTTCCAGTCGATCCGCCGGTTCGCCGACCGGGACCACGCCGGCATCGTCAGCTGGCACGCCTTCAACGCGGGACCCGAGCGGGGCGGGGACGTCGGCGGGCACTACGCCGCACACCAGGCCACCGACGTGCTGGTCGGCGACATTCGGCAGTTCTTCGCCGGGCTCCGCTGAGCGGACCCGATGTGCGGATGCACCCGGTCGTCAGGGACTGCGGCGGCCGGGCAGACGCGCGGTGCAGGGCGTCACATGGTCGGCGCGCAACACACAGCGCCGGCCGCCGTCGAGCTTGCGGTCGCAGAACACCCAGTGGCGTACGCACTGGTCGTCCTCGGCCGAGACGGTGATCCCGCCCAACTCGACCACCGCGAGGAACCCCAGCGCCCGGCCGGCGGTGCGCCCGAGGATCTTCGCCCGCGCCAGGTCCGCCGCCCGCACCGGCAAATGGATCACGTACCGCCCCGTCACGGCCGACCGGCCAGGTCGCGCATCGTGGGCGCCTGCCGGGACTGCCACTCCCGCAACGCGCCCTTGATCCGGGCCGTCTCGTCCCGACTGCGGGCCACCTCGGCGTACGCGGCGGCGAGATCCCCGGCGACGCGGTCGAGGAACGCGGCGACCTCGGCCGGGTCCAGCCCTCGGCGGCGCGTCCGGAAGCTGCGGCCCCGCACCTGCCAGGGTCGCAGCGGGAGGTACGACGTGGAGCGGTAGGCGCCGGGCGGCGCGACGTTGGACGGGCCGACGTCCCGCCGCCGGGGCCGGATTCGCAAGAGGTTGCGCACGACGCTTGTCCCTTCTCGCTGGGCGGGGGTCGGGACGAGCCTCGGGGACGCCCGTCCCGACCCGGGGGAAGCGCTCCAAGTGCCACCCGGGAGCGTTCACGAGCAACCTACAATTGGTACCAGTTGTAGGTCAACGATCGACCCACGATTGCTTGAGGTCGGAGGCGGAGACGTGATCGAATGGGCGTGCCACCCGGGGAGTGTGTATGCCCAAGCAGCAGTACCAGATGCTCGCAGACGAACTGAAGAGCAAGATCGATTCGGGAGAGTGGCCGCCCGGCCACAAGCTGCCGAGTCGCGCTCAACTGTGCAAGGAGTACGGCGTCTCCGACACGGTGGTCGGTAAGGCGATGATGATCCTTCGAGCGACCGGCCTCACCGAGACGCTCGAAGGCGTCGGCGTGTTCGTCGCCGAGTCCAAGTAGGCGAGCCGGCCGACGCGGCCAGCCAACCAGCACATGCCCCGGCAGGGGTAGCCTCGCCTGCGTGCGAGTACGTGTCGAACAGACCGCCTTACCCGGAATCGGCGTACGTCATGACCTCATGACGGAATCCGGCCGCCGGCTCGGCGTGGTCTCCCACCGCAATGGCCGCCGCGACCTGGTCCTCTACGACCCGGACGATCCCGACTCCTGCCAGCACGACATACCGCTGACCGACGACGAGGCCGAGGCGTTGGCCGACATCCTCGGCGCGTCGCTGATGCTGGGCCAGCTCTCCGGGCTGCGCGAGCAGGCCGCCGGGCTGCTGACCGAGCAGATCGTGATGCCGGCCGGCTCGAAGTACGTCAACCGGCGGCTGGGCGACACCAAGGCACGCACCCGGACCAGCGCCTCCATCGTGGCGGTGCTGCGTCAGGGCGAGGTGAACGTCTCGCCCGACCCCACCTTCCGGTTCGAAGCCGGCGACGTGATCGTCGTGGTCGGAACCCGTCAGGGTCTCGACGGCGTCACCGCGATCCTCGCCGAGACCGACCCGGACGGCTGACGCGTATGCACGAAACCCAAATCCTGCTCGTCGAGGTCGGCGCGCTGCTGCTCCTGCTCGGCCTGCTCGGCCGGCTCAGCCGTCGCGTCGGCGTCTCACCCATCCCGCTCTACCTGCTCGCCGGCCTCGCCTTCGGGCACGGCGGGCTGCTGCCGCTCAACGCCAGCGAGGAGTTCTTCGCCGTCGGCGCCGAGATCGGCGTGATCCTGCTGCTGGTCATGCTCGGCCTGGAATACAGCGCGAACGAGCTGGTGGGCAACCTCCGCTCGGCCGCGCCGGCCGGGCTCATCGACGCGGTGTTCAACGCGCTGCCCGGTTTCGCCTTCGCGCTGCTGCTGGGCTGGGGTTGGGTCGCCGCCGTGGTGCTCGCCGGCGTCACCTGGGTGTCGTCCTCCGGGGTCATCGCCAAGGTGCTCGGCGACCTGGGCCGGGTCGGTAACCGGGAGACTCCGGTGATCCTCTCCGTCCTGGTGATCGAGGACCTGGCCATGGCCCTCTACCTGCCGCTGGTCACCGCGCTGCTCGCCGGGGTCGGCCTGGTGAAGGGCGGCATCGCGCTCGCCGTCGCGGTGTTCACCGTGGTCGTCGTGCTGGCCGTGGCGATCCGGTACGGGCACCTGATCTCCGCCGCGCTCTCCGCCAAGGATCCGGAGGCCCTGCTGCTCGGGGTGCTCGGCCTGACCCTGCTGGTCGCCGGCATCGCGGCCAAGCTCCAGGTCTCCGCCGCGGTCGGCGCGTTCCTGGTCGGCATCGCGTTGTCCGGCCCGGTGGCCCACCACGCCACCGAGCTGCTCTCGCCGCTGCGGGACCTCTTCGCCGCGGTCTTCTTCGTGTTCTTCGGGCTGGTCACCAACCCGCTGGACATGCCGCCGGTGCTGCTGCCCGCGCTGCTGCTGGCCGTGGTCACCATGGCGACGAAGGTGGCCACCGGCTACCTGGCCGCCCGGCGGGCCGGGATCGCCGAGCCCGGTCGCTGGCGGGCCGGGCTGGCGCTCACCCCGCGCGGCGAGTTCTCCATCGTCATCGCCGGGCTGGCCGTCGCCGCCGTCTACCCGGTGGAGCCCAAGCTGGCCGCGCTCGCCACGGCGTACGTGCTGATCACGGTGGTGACCGGGCCGCTGCTCGCCCGACTGCCGGACATGCCCTGGTTCAAGCAGTGGCTGCGCCGCCGCGCCGCCGCCGGCCGGCCGCCCGCTCCGGTAAGGGTGGGCGACTGACCTCGGCCGGGTCGGATCGGCCGCACGGCGGATCCGGCCCGGCCAACGGTTGTCAAATTGATTCCGGGAAGGTCTACCACTGCTCCGCCCAACCGCGTTAACGTGTCGCCCCAGCAGCCAGGGTCCGCGGGTGGCCGGTGCCCCCGCCAGCGCAAGCGGAAGGTCGGCCGGTGAGCGTGCAGGAAGAGACGTTTCACGGCTTCGCCAACCCGGTCGACCCCTCGCCCGCCGAGCTGCGGGCCTGGGCCTACCAGCCCGACTCGGTGCCGCTGAGTTCGATGCCGCCGGACTGGGACCTCCTGGTCGCCGGTGACCACCTGGTGCAGACCCTGTTCGACCTGGCCATGGACCGCTCCTGCCCGGCCCGCCGGTTCGCGCTGCACTGCCTCTACATCTACGCCGCCGACGGCATCCGGACGAACTTCCGGGCCCACCCGAAGCGCCGCTTCCGGAAGCTGGTGGAGCAGGCCGAGCGGGCCGGCGACGACCTGATGCGCAACTGGGCGCACAACAGCCGGGTCCTGCTCGCCCGCCCGGATCTCTTCGTCTACCGCGACTGGTGCGAGGGCGGCCTGGTCCGGGAGAACCGCCGCCTCTGACGGCGAACGGGCCGGGACCCCCCGTGGGTCCCGGCCCGCACGTCGACGGATCGTCAGGTCGACCCGCCCTGCTTCCTGCGCCGCTCGTCGTCCCTCGCCCGGTCCACGCCGTGGTCCGTCTGGTCGGCGAAGCGCCCTTCCTTGACCTTGTCGCTGAAACGACCCTCGGTGACCCGGTCGAATCGCTCCCGGACGTTCTCGGCCACCTTCTCCAGCCGTTCCTCCGCCCGCTCCGCCACCTTCTTCGCCGGTTCCGCCATGGCTCCCCCCGCCAGCCCGGAGTGCGATTTAGGGGCTTTTGCCCTGCTGAGAAGCGTAGTGGACCGCGCCCCTGTCGCACCGCGCTTTCCCCAACCCCGCCGGAGGTCGGCGCGGGAACGGCGAAGGCCGGCGCGCGCCCCGGGCGGGGGCGGCGCCGGCCCTCGTGCGGTCAGCGGTCGGGGGTGCGGCGGGGTCGCCAGACGACGAGCGCGGTCGAGGTGCGGTTGGTGGGCACCAGGTCGCCACGGGGAAAGCCACCGAGCGACTCCAGTTCGGCGATCCGCCGGTACGCGGCGTCCAACTCCGCCTCCAGCCGGGCCACCCTCCGTTGCGCCTCCTCCAGCAGGCGCTCCAGCCCGATGATCCGCTTGACCCCGGCCAGGTTGATCCCGTCGTCCTGGCTGAGCCGCTGCACCTCGCGCAGCAGCACCACGTCCCGGACGCTGTAGCGGCGACCGCCACCGGCCGCCCGGCCCGGCTGGACCAGCCCCAACCGGTCGTACTGGCGCAGCGTCTGGGGGTGCATGCCCGCCATCCGCGCGGCCACCGAAATCATCAGGACCTTGGCCTCGTAGGCCGGGTCACCCGCGCCGACGTACTCCTCCGACATGCCCGCTCACCTCCGCTGCCGCCGTCAACCGAACCGACGTACCCGCGCGTCCAGATGTTCCCGCGCGGCGGGCGGGGTCTGCTCCGCGAAGGTCTCCAAGGCCGCCCGCGCCTCGTCCGACACCTTCGCCGGGACCACCACGTCGAGCGTGACCAGCAGGTCACCGGCGCGGCCGTCCTTGCGTACGACGCCCTTGCCACGGGCGCGCAGCACCCGTCCGCTGGGCGTACCCGGCGGCACCCGCAGGGTCACCGTGCCGTCCAGGGTCGGCACCCGCAGATCGGTGCCGAACACCGCCTCGGCGTACGTGATCGGGACGTTCAGGGTGAGATCGTCCCCGGTACGCCCGAACAGCTCGTCCGGGCGGACTTTGACGTGCACGAACAGGTCGCCCGCCGGACCGCCCCGCTCACCCGGCTCGCCCCGGCCGGCCAGCCGGATCCGCTGCCCGTCGGCCACCCCGGCCGGGAAGCGCACGTTCAGCGTGCGGGTCTTGGTGACCCCGCCGGTGCCGTGGCACTCCGGGCACTTCTCCTCGACGATCGTGCCCACGCCCTGGCAGTTGCGGCACGGCTCGGAGAAGCTGAACGACCCCTGGTTGCGGGTGGTCACGCCGGCGCCGTGGCAGACCGGGCACGCCACCGGCTGGGTGCCGGGCTTCGCGCCGTTGCCGTGACACGTGTCGCAGACGCCCGGCGCGCGCAACGTCAGCGGCAGGGTGACGCCGCGGACCGCGTCGGAGAAGTCCAGCGCCACCTCGGCCTCGACGTCCCGACCCCGGGCCGGACCGCGCGGACGCGCCGCACCGCCGCCACCGCCGCCGCCGGAGAAGATCGTGCTGAACAGGTCGGTGAAGCCACCGCCGCCGAAGCGGGTGTCGCCGCCGCCGCCACCGCCGAACAGGTCGGAGACGTCGAACGGCGCGCCGCCCGGCTGGCCCGCACCGCGGGCGTTGCGCCGGAAGGCGCCCGAGCCGAACAGCGACCGCATCTCGTCGTACTCGCGCCGCTTCTTCTCGTCGCCGAGCACCGCGTACGCCTCGGAGACGGTCTTGAACCGCTCCTCGGCCCTGGGGTCACCGGGGTTGTGGTCCGGGTGCGACTCCCGGGCCAACTTCCGGTACGACTTCTTGATCTCGTCCGAGGAGGCGGACTTGTCCACGCCCAACGCGGCGTAGTAGTCCTTCTCGATCCAGTCCTTGGAACTCACCGGTCCACCCCCTTCCACGGGTCCGATCCCGGTCGTCCCGCCCGCCCGACAGGGGCGGACGGGACGTCACGGGTGGGCACTACTCCGGGTCCGCGACCGCGACCAGAGCCGGCCGCAGCAGGCGCTCGCCGAGCTGGTAGCCCCGGCGCATGACCTGCACGCAGGTCGGCTCGGTGACGTCGGCGGAGGTCTGGTGCGCCACCGCCTCGTGCCGGGTCGGGTCGAACGGGTCGCCCTGCTCGCCGAACGCGGTCAGGCCGAACTTGCCGAGCGCGGCGGTGAGCTGATCGGCCACACTGCCGAACGGTCCCACCAGGTCGCCGTGCTCGCGGGCCCGGTCCAGGTCGTCCAGGATCGGCAGCAGCGCGGTGAGCACCGTGCCGGTGGCCTGCTCCTGGACCAGGCTGCGGTCCCGGTCGACCCGCTTGCGGTAGTTGGCGTACTCCGCCGAGACCCGCTGGAGGTCGCGGGTGCGCTCCTCCAGGTCCCCGCGGAGGGCCTCCAGCTCGGCGCCGAGCGGCGCCGCCTTGCCGGTCTCCCCGCTCGGCTCGGCCGGTGAGTCGACCACCGGCGGGCCGGAGACCTCGGCCTCGCCGCCGATCTCGTCGACCACGACCTCGGCCTCCTCGACCAGCCCCTCGGCGGGCGCGTCGGCGGCCGCGTCGGCCGCCGAGGCGTCGTTCGCCGGCTGCTCGGTCACCTTGCCGAGCTTGCGCTTGTCGCGGATGACGACCCGCGGCTCGTCACCGGCGTCCTTGCCGGTGCCCGCGGAGCCGCCCGGCGCCGACCCGGTGGAACCCGGGTCGGACGCCCGTGGCTTGTCCGTCATGCGGTTACCTCATCCCTCTGCCGTGCGGACCGTGCCCGGGACCGAAGGTCACTTCTTGTCCTCGTCCACGATCTCCGCGTCGACCACGTCGTCGGCGCCACCGGCCTGCGGGCCGCCGGCCGCACCCGCGCCGGCGCCCGGCCCGGCCGCGCCCGGGGCGGTCTGCTCGCCCTCCTGCTGCTGCGCGTAGAGCAGCGAGCCGGCCTGCTGGGAGACCTGGGCCAGCTTCTCGTGGGCCGACTTGATCTTGTCGATGTCCTGGCCGCCGAGAGCGCTGCGCAGCTCGCCGAGCGCCTCGTTGAGCTGGTCCCGGTTCTCGCTGGGCAGCTTGTCGCCGCTCTCGGCGAGGAACTTCTCGGTCTGCCACTGGAGCGCCTCGGCCACGTTGCGGGTCTCGGCCTCCTCACGGCGACGCTTGTCCTCGTCGGCGTGCTCCTCGGCGTCCCGGCGCATCCGCTCGATGTCGTCCTTCGGCAGCGAGGAGCCGCCGGTGATCGTCATCTTCTGCTCCTTGCCGGTGCCCAGGTCCTTGGCGTGCACGTTGACGATGCCGTTGGCGTCGATGTCGAACGTGACCTCGATCTGCGGCACGCCGCGCGGCGCCGGCGGGAGGCCGGTCAGCTCGAAGGTGCCGAGCTTCTTGTTGTAGGCCGCGATCTCCCGCTCGCCCTGGAACACCTGGATCAGCACCGACGGCTGGTTGTCGTCCGCCGTGGTGAAGACCTCGGAGCGCTTGGTCGGGATGGTGGTGTTGCGCTCGATGAGCTTGGTGAAGATGCCGCCCTTGGTCTCGATGCCCAGGCTCAGCGGGGTCACGTCGAGCAGCAGGACGTCCTTGACCTCGCCCTTGAGCACGCCGGCCTGCAGGGCGGCGCCGACGGCGACGACCTCGTCCGGGTTGACGCCCTTGTTCGGGTCACGGCCGGTGAGCTGCTTGACCAGGTCGGTCACGGCCGGCATCCGGGTGGAGCCGCCGACCAGGATCACGTGGTCGACGTCGGAGATCTTGATTCCGGCGTCCTTGACGGCCTGCTCGAACGGGCCCTTGCAGCGGTCCAGCAGGTCCTGCGTCATGCGCTGGAACTCGGCGCGGCTCAGGGTCACGTCGAGGTGCAGCGGGCCGGCCGAACCGGCGGTGATGTAGGGCAGGTTGATGTTGCTGGTGGTGGCGGCGGACAGCTCGATCTTGGCCTTCTCAGCGGCCTCCTTGAGCCGCTGCATGGCCATCTTGTCCTGCGACAGGTCGATGCCGTGCTCGCCGCGGAACGTCTTCACCAGGTGGTCGATGATGCGCTGGTCCCAGTCGTCGCCGCCCAGCTGGTTGTCACCGCTGGTGGACTTGACCTCCACCACGCCCTCGGCCAGCTCCAGCAGCGACACGTCGAAGGTGCCGCCACCGAGGTCGAAGACCAGGACGGTCTGCTCCTTGGAGCCCTTGTCCAGGCCGTACGCCAGGGCCGCCGCGGTCGGCTCGTTCACGATCCGCAGCACGTTGAAGCCGGCGATCTCGCCGGCCTCCTTGGTGGCCTGACGCTGGCCGTCGTTGAAGTAGGCCGGGACGGTGATCACGGCGTCGGTGATCTGCTCGCCCAGGTAGGCCTCGGCGTCCCGCTTGAGCTTCATCAGCGTGCGGGCCGAGATCTCCTGCGGGGTGTACTTCTTGCCGTCGATGTCGACGGTCCAGTTGGTGCCGATCTCCCGCTTGACCGAGCGGATGGTCCGGTCGGGGTTGGTCACCGCCTGGCGCTTGGCGACCTCACCGACGAGCACCTCGCCGTTGCGGGCGAACGCGACGATCGAGGGAGTCGTACGCGAGCCCTCGGCGTTGGCGATGACGGTGGGCTCACCGCCCTCGAGAACGCTGACGCAGGAGTTCGTCGTGCCGAGGTCGATGCCGACCGCACGTGCCATGTTCGCTTCCTCGCTTCGTAACGGGTGAGCAGGTCAGGTGGCCTGCCCGGCGGGTCGCCCGGAAGCGACCGCACCACAAGTTGAGTGAACTTGACTCAATAGTGCCACGCGATCGGCAATCCGCAAGTCGGGGTTGAGCCGACCCGGCGCAACCTGACCGTTATTACCGTCCGGTTGTCTTACCTTGCGTCGGTCGGGCACGCTTTAGCGGTGACGACGCATGGCGATTCCGCCACCCGTGCCGGCGCGCCCGCCGTCGCAGCCCGCACCGGACCTCCCACCGGCGAGGACCAGCCCGCCGAAGCCGCGGCGGGCCTGCCCGCCGCGCTCACCGGCCTGCGGGCCGCGATCGACGCGGCTCGCTTCCCGCTCGCGCTCGCCTCGGCCGAGCCGGCCCGGCACGCCGCCCGCAGCCTGACCGACCAGCTCGACGACTACCTGCTTCCCCGGCTGGCCCGGCTCGACGCCCCGCTGCTGGTGGTCGTCGGCGGGTCGACCGGCGCCGGCAAGTCGACGTTGGTCAACAGCCTGGTCCAGGCACGGGTCAGCGCGGCCGGCGTGCTCCGCCCGACGACCCGCTCGCCGGTGCTGGTCTGCAGCCCGAGCGACGCCGCCTGGTTCCGCCAGGGCGACCTGCTGCCCGGCCTGACCCGCACCACCGAGCCGAGCGAGCAGCCCGGCACCCTCCAGCTGGTCACCGCCCCGGCGCTCCCGCCCGGCCTGGCCTTCCTCGACGCGCCCGACATCGACTCGGTGGTCGACGCCAACCGGGCGCTGGCCGGGCAACTGCTGGCCGCCGCCGACCTGTGGCTGTTCGTCACCACCGCCGCCCGCTATGCCGACGCCGTCCCCTGGGAGTTGCTGCGCAGCGCCCGGGCCCGGGGCACCGCCGTCGCCATGGTGCTCGACCGGGTCCCGCCGGAGGCCGCCGACGAGATCGCCGCCCACCTGTCGGAGATGCTCGCATCGCAGGACCTGGGCGCCGCGCCGCTGTTCGTGCTGCCGGAGACGTGGGTGGACGGTCAGGGGCTGCTGCCCGACCGGATGACCGCCCCGCTGAGCGGCTGGTTCGCCCGGCTCGCCGCCGACGCAGACGCCCGCGCGGCGGTGGTCCGGCAGACGCTCGACGGCGCGCTCGCAGCCCTGCACCCGGTGGTGGAGGCGCTGGCCGAGGCCGCCGACGAGCAGGCGACCTCGGCCGACGCGCTGGACGAGCGGGTCCGCGCCGCCTACCGGGGCGCCGAGCGGACCGTCGACCAGGGGCTCAAGGACGGCCGGCTGCTCCGCGGCGAGGTGCTGGCCCGCTGGCAGGAGTTCGTCGGCACCGGGGAGTTCTTCCGCAGCCTGGAGGCGCGGATCGGCCGGCTGCGCGACCGGGTCGTCGCGGCGGTCACCGGGCGGCCCGCGCCGGCGGCCGAGCTGCGCACGGCGATCGAGTCCCAGCTGGTCACGCTGTTGCGCGGGGTGGCCGCCGAGGCGGCCGAGAACGCGTACACCGGGTGGAAGGCGCACCCGGCCGGCGCGGCGCTGCTGGAGCCGGACCTGGCGCACGCCTCGGCCGACCTGCCCGCTCGCGCCGAGCAACTCGTCCGCGACTGGCAGCGCGGGGTGCTGGAGCTGGTCCGGGTCGAGGGCGGGGACCGGCGGTTCGTGGCCCGCACGGCCGCGTACGCGGTCAACGCCACCGGCCTGGCCGTCATGATCGGCGTCTTCGCCTCCACCGCGTTCATCCCGACCGGGCTGGAGGTGGCCGCCGGCACCGGCACGGCGGTCGCCGGGCAGACCGTGCTCCAGGCCATCTTCGGCGACCAGGCGGTGCGCAACCTGGCCCGCACGGCGCGGGTGGACCTGCTCGACCGGGTCGGCGCGCTGCTGGCCGAGGAGGCCGGCCGCTTCCTCGCCCGCACCGAGGCGGCCCGCCCGGCCGCCGACGCCGGCGCGACGCTGCGGCGGGCCGCGACCGAGGTCGAGCGGGCCCGGCACCGCAGCGGCCTGACCCGCGCCGACCGGGCCGCGCTGCCCACCACCGAGCAGGACGGTCGCCCGTGAGCGCGAGGAGTGAGCCGGGTTTGCGAGCCCCGCAGTCGCGAGCAAGGACGGCACCGTGAGCGCGAGGAGTGAGCCGGGTTTGCGAGCCCCGCAGTCGCGAGCAAGGACGGCACAGTGAGCAACATCGTGGGGCGGATGCGCGAGGCGTTCCGGGGTGACCAGCGGGTCGACCCGGACGTCCTGATCGCGCGCCTCCAGGCGGTCCAGCGCTTCCTCGGCGCGGTCGACGGCCAGGTGCCCGACGCCCAGCTCGTCGCCGCGCACACCGTGGTCGAGCGGGCCGGTGACCGGCTCGCCCTCTCCGGCCGCCACACCGTGGTCGCCCTCGCCGGCGCCACCGGCAGCGGCAAGTCCAGCCTGTTCAACGCGCTGGCCCGGATGGACCTCTCCCCGGTCGGCGTCCGCCGCCCGACCACCGGCGTGACCCACGCCTGCGTCTGGGGCCCGCTCGACGGCGCGGTCCGGCTGCTCGACTGGGTCGGGGTGCTCCCCCGGCACCGGTTCGTCCGGGAGAGCCCGCTCGACGGCGACGACGAGTCCACCCTGCACGGGCTGGTCCTGCTGGACCTGCCCGACTTCGACTCGGTCCAGCACACCCACCGGCTGGAGGTCGACCGGCTGCTCGGCCTGGTCGACCTCGTGGTCTGGGTGGTCGACCCGCAGAAGTACGCCGACCGCGTGATCCACACCAGCTACCTGCGCGAGTTCCACCGGCACAAGGACGTCACCGTCGTGGTGCTCAACCAGGCCGACCGGTTGCCTCCGACCGAGCTGCCCCGGGTCCTCGACGACCTGCGCCGGCTGCTCGACGCCGACGGGCTGGGCGGCGTGCCGCTGTTGCCCACCGTGGCGGTGGATCCGGCCGGGCTGGACGGGCTGCGGGGTGAGCTGGAGCGTACGGTCGCCGAACGGCAGGCCGCCCTGCGCCGGCTCTCCGGCGACGTGGACGCCGTGGTGGCCGACCTCGAACCGCTGGTCGGGCCGGAGCCACCGGCCACCCGGCCCGGTGACGCCTCGGCCCAGGAACTCACCCGGGCGCTGGCCGGCGCGGCCGGCGTGGCGACCGTCGCCCACGCGGTCGAGGGGGCCTACCGGCACCGGGCCGTCGCCAGCACCGGCTGGCCGCTGGTGCGGGGGTGGCGGAAGCTGCGGCCGGACCCGTTGCGCCGGCTGCACCTGCCCGGGCGGGACCCGGACGCGCCGGCGGAGAGCCTGGTCGCGGCCACCTCCGTACCCGATCCGACGGCCGCGCAGCGGTCGGCGCTGAACCTGGCCATCCGGGCGGTGGCCGACCGGTCCAGCGCCGAGCTGCCGGCGCCGTGGCCGACCGCGGTGACCAGCGCGGCCCGGTCCCGCCTGGGCGAGCTGCCGGGCGCGCTCGACCACGCGGTGGCCGCCACCGACCTCGGCATGGACCGCCGCCCGGGCTGGTGGCGGGTGGTCGGCGGGCTCCAGTGGCTGGTCACCCTCGCGGCGCTGGGCGGGCTGGTCTGGCTGGTCCTCGGGTACGCGCTGCGCCTGCTCGGCCTGCCGCCGCTGGAGCACCCGAAGCTCGGCGAGGTGCCCTGGCCCACAGTGCTGCTGCTCGGCGGGCTGCTGGCCGGGCTGCTGGTCGCGGCCCTGACCCGCCCGGTGGTCGGCTGGGCGGCCCGGCGGGCCCGGCGTCGGGCCGAGCAGCGCCTGCTCACCTCGGTCGGCAGCGTCGGCGAGAAGTACGTGCTGGACCCGGTCTGGGCGGTGCTGGCGCGCTACGGCACGGCCCGCGACGCGGTGCGGGACGCCGGGCGACGCTGAACCCGGCGCGCTGGCCGATGTGGTGGCCGGCAGCGCGGCGTAGGGTCGACGCATGGCCACGCCACAGACCCCCTACGACGCGGTGCTGCACGCCGCGCGCGACGTGACGAGGCTCGACTCCGCCCTGGACGCGGAGATGCTCGGCGCCGCGTTGCTGGGCAGCGTCTACGCCGTCGCGGAGCACGACCGCGAGCACGCCGTCCGCGAGTTCGTGGCCGGCTTCCTCGCCGCCACGTCCCGCCGGCGCAGCGCCGCCGCCACCACCATTCGCGCCGTCTTCGCCACCCTGGTGCCCGACGCCGAGGGCGCCGCCCGGGTCCGGCCCGGCGCGCACGCCCCGGCATGGGCCGGCCAGCTCGGCCGGGTGCGCGTCACCGGCACCTGGGCGTACGGCGACGTGTACGGCGACCAGACCTCCTACCTCGCCACGTTCGCGTACGACGACGAGGAGCAGGGCGGCCCGGAGCACGCCCTGGTGGCGCTCGTCGACCACAACATCGGCATCACCAAGGACGTGTTCGTCGGCGGCCCGGCGGCCCGGATCGTCGAGCAGGCCCGGGAGATCTGCACCGAGGACGAGTTCACCTGGTTCCGCACCGAGGACCCGGCCCGGATGCACGCGGAGGTGAGCCGTCACCTGGCGGTCACCGACGACCTCGCCGAGCTGCCCACCCAGGGTTCGCTCGCCACCGACCGGGCCCTGGTGGGCGCCCGGCTGGCCGTGCTGCCCGGGCAGGCCCCGCCGGCCGGACCGGCCGTCGTGCTCCCGCCCACCGACGAGGAACGGACCCGCCTGGTACGCGCCTTCCTCGACTCGCCCGAGGCCGCCCGGTTCGGCCTGCCCCAGGTCGCCGACGGCGAGCTGGCCTCCCTGCACTTCTGCCTCGGCCTGCTGCTCGACCACGCGGCGAGCTTCCCGGACGCGGACCCGATGCGGTGGAGCCCGATGGTGGCCGAGCTGTTCCTGCTCGACTGGGTGCACCGTCGGGCCGTGCTGGACATGGACGACGCGGCGATGCTGCCCCGGGTGCTCCGCGCCTGGGCGGCGTACGCGGCCCGGCAGCGGGGGCTGTCGCAGCCGGCGGCCGACCGGACGGACGAGACGATCACCGAGATGGTGCCCGAGTTCGCCCGGCTCTACAGCACCGGTGAACGGCGCAGCCCGGCCACCGCGGCGGTGGCCCAGCTGATGGCGGACGGCGTGGACCCGGACGACCCGGAGGCGCTGAACGCCTGGATCGAGGCCAACCGGCACCGCCTCACCGACGACCCCGCCTGACCGGACCGTGTGCCGGTGCCTGCGTGCCGGCTGCAAATGATCAACACCGGTTCGTCCGGATGTGCCTCTCGCGTGACCCTGCGTGACGCGAGAGGCGAAGCCTCGGGAAGAAAGCGATATACCGGAGAGTCATAAATATGACTCCTGGTCATATCGCTCGTGACCGGTCGGTCCATCCGGCTGGCGGGCCGGCCGGACAACCAGGCGCTCGCAGGCCAGGCCCGGCCGGATCGACCGAAGCCGCCCAGGCCGCAGCCGACCGAGCGCGCCAGGCAGTGCGGGTGGACGGGCTACGCGGTGGCCGGAGCCGGCACCGTCGGTGACGCGAACCACCCCGGCGCGGGCTGGCCGAGCGAGAACGGGCTCGGCGCGGACCGGCTGGACGCGACCGTCGCGCTCGGGAGCGGCGTATCGTCCGGCTCTCCGCTCGGCGCGGGGCCGCCACTCGGCGCGGGGCCGCCACTCGGCGCGGGGCCGCCACTCGGCGCGGGGCCGCCACTCGGCGCGGGGCCGCCACTCGGCGCGGGCTCCTCGCTCGGCTCGGAGGTCGGCTCCGCCGAACCGCCCGTCGGACCGGGCGTCGGTTCGGCGGACGAGCCGGACGGCTCAGGACTTGGGCTCGGCCCGGGTGTGCCGGGGTCGCTGGGCGAGGGCGACGGGGAGGGCACCGGCGACGGGCGCGGCGGCCGGACCGGCGTGGGCCGGGTCGGGGTGGCCGGCGGCGTCGGCGCGGTGGCCGGCCGGGACCGACGCTCGCGGACGAGGTCGCTGTCGTCGGCCGGGACCGGGGCGGCCGGCAGCACCGGTCGCGGGGGCACGGTGGTGGCGCCGGCCACGGGCGTGGGTGCGGGGAGCACCGGGGCCTGGGTGGTCTGCGGCAGCGGGACGACCACCGGGCCGACCGAGGGCGTGGGGAGGAACGGGGTGCTGGTGTCCGGGAGGGCGCTGTTCCCCACGGTCGCCGAGCCGGCGCTGATCGCGGCCAGGATCGGCATCGACGCGGTGCCGGCGAGCAGCGCCACGGTCAGCAGGTAGCCGCGGCTCGGTCCGCCGGCTCCGGGAGCCCGGTGCGCGCCGACCACGCGGCGGTAGCGGGCGGCGGGCAGGGCCCGGTGCCGGCCGAGGAAGGGAGCACCGGGAGGACCCTCTGGCTCGGACACCGGGCACACTCCTCGTACGCGTCGACATGGACCGGAGAGCACGCGCGCATATTCGGACAAATGCCGCGCGAAGGCTCACCGTCAGCTTGGACCAGTGACGCTCAGTTCACCAGTCGCCACCGCGTGTCGACACACAATTTGTCCGTCGGCCCGACCTGACACATCGGGCAAAAACGTCTATGCGTCGCGAACCCGATCGAACGTCACCGGCGGGGGAGGCCATACTGTGGGCCCGCTCACCTCCTCTGCAATCATTCAGGCACGACGGCAACGCAGCCGCCACCTCCGCGCACCCCGCGGCTGGTGCGGTACGGCGCCGGCGCTCCCGGGCCTGGGTCCCCCGACGGACCCCGGCTCACGCCGCGCGGCAACCCTCACCGGGGCTAGGCGCGGTCGCCAGGGACCGACCCGGCAGCAGCCGGGCGGGCGCACGAGGTGCGCGGCTCGGGTCACCCCCGGCGCCGGCGCAGACAGACAGGGAGAGACGGATGGCAAAGGGCGACCCCGGGGCCGCCACCCGCAGCAAGCGGGCCGCACCCCGTACCAGGCGCACCGCCGCGACCGGCGAACCGGAACTCGTACAGCTGCTCACCCCCGAGGGTGAGCGGATCGAGACCGCGCTCGGCCCGGACGGGACCGAGTACCGCGTCGACTTCACCGACGACGAGTACCGCGGGCTCTACCGCGACCTCGTCCTGGTCCGCAAGCTCGACGCCGAGGCCACCGCCCTGCAGCGCCAGGGCGAGCTGGGCCTGTGGGCCAGCCTGCTGGGCCAGGAGGCCGCCCAGGTCGGCTCCGGCCGGGCGCTGCGCGCGCAGGACATGGCGTTCCCCACCTACCGGGAGCACGGCGTCCTCTACTGCCGCGGCATCGACCCGATCATGCCGCTGGGCCTGTTCCGCGGCGTGGACCAGGGCGGCTGGGACCCGAACGAGTTCAAGTTCAACATGTACACGATCGTGATCGGGGCGCAGACCCTGCACGCGACCGGGTACGCCATGGGTGTCGCCATGGACGGCAAGACCGGCGGCGAGGACGGCGAGGCGGTGATCGCCTACTTCGGCGACGGCGCCACCAGCCAGGGCGACGTCAACGAGTCGTTCGTCTGGGCCAGCGTCTTCAACGCCCCGCTGGTGTTCTTCTGCCAGAACAACCAGTACGCCATCTCCGAGCCGCTGGAGCGGCAGACCCGGGTCCCGCTCTACCGGCGGGCCGGCGGGTTCGGCTTCCCCGGCGTCCGGGTGGACGGCAACGACGTGCTCGCGTCGTACGCGGTGACCCGGCACGCGCTGGACAACGCGCGCAACGGCCAGGGGCCGAGCCTGATCGAGGCGTACACCTACCGGATGGGCGCGCACACCACCTCCGACGACCCGACGCGCTACCGGATCGCCAGCGAGGTCGAGGCGTGGCAGGCCAAGGACCCGATCGCCCGGATGAAGGCGTTCCTGCTCAAGCAGCAGATCGCCGACGAGTCGTTCTTCACCGAGGTCGACGAGCAGGCCCGCACCGAGTCGGTGCACCTGCGCGAGCGGGTGCTCACCATGCCCGACCCGCAGCCGGTCAGCATGTTCGACCACGTCTACCCGCACGGGTCGCCCGAGCTGGACGAGCAGCGGGCCCGGTTCTCGCAGTACATGGAGTCGTTCGAGGGGAGCGCCCACTGATGGCCACGGAGACGCTCACCCTCGGCAAGGCGCTCAACACCGGCCTGCGGCGGGCCCTGGAGAACGACCCCAAGGTCGTCATCATGGGCGAGGACGTCGGCAAGCTCGGCGGCGTGTTCCGCATCACCGACGGCCTGCAGAAGGACTTCGGCGACCAGCGGGTGATCGACACCCCGCTGGCCGAGTCCGGCATCATCGGCACCGCGGTCGGCCTGGCCATCCGCGGCTACCGGCCGGTCTGTGAGATCCAGTTCGACGGCTTCGTCTACCCCGCGTACGACCAGATCGTGTCGCAGGTGGCGAAGATGCACTACCGCTCGCAGGGCAAGGTGCGGATCCCGATGGTCATCCGGATCCCCTACGGCGGCGGCATCGGCGCGGTGGAGCACCACTCCGAGTCGCCCGAGGCCTACTTCGCGCACACCGCGGGCCTCAAGGTGGTGACCTGCGCGAACCCGCAGGACGCGTACGTGATGATCCAGCAGGCCATCGCCTCGGACGACCCGATCGTGTTCCTGGAGCCGAAGCGGCGCTACTGGGAGAAGGGTCCGGTCGACCTGGACGCGCCGCTCGCCGACGCGTACCCGCTGCACTCGGCCCGGGTCGCGCGGCCCGGCACGGACGCCACCGTGCTGGCCTACGGGCCGATGGTGCGCACCGCGCTGGACGCGGCCACCGCCGCGGCCGAGGACGGCCGGGAGCTGGAGGTCGTCGACCTGCGCACGCTGTCCCCGCTGGACCTGACCGCCGCGTACGAGTCGGTGCGGCGCACCGGCCGCTGCGTGGTCGTGCACGAGGCCCCGGGCAACCTGGGCCTCGGGTCGGAGATCGCGGCCCGGGTCACCGAGGAGTGCTTCTACTCCCTGGAGTCCCCGGTGCTGCGGGTGACCGGCTTCGACACCCCCTACCCGGCCTCCCGGGTGGAGGAGGAGTACCTGCCCGACCTCGACCGGGTGCTCGACGCCGTCGACCGCACCTTCGGCTGGTGAGCGACATGTCCCGGATCAAGACGTTCAACCTGCCCGACCTGGGCGAGGGCCTGACCGAGGGCGAAATCCTCGCCTGGCTGGTCAAGGTGGGCGACGACATCGAGCTGAACCAGCCGATCGTCGAGGTGGAGACCGCGAAGGCGGCGGTCGAGATCCCGGCGAAGTGGGCCGGCCGGGTGCAGGCGATCTTCCACCCGGAGGGTTCGACGGTCGAGGTCGGCGTACCGATCATCGCGATCGACACCGACCCGGGCGCCGGGCCGGTGGAGGAGTCGACGACCGGTGCCCCGGCGTCGGCGCTGCCGACCCCGTCGGCCGCCTCGCTGGCCGCGGTCGAGGTCGCGCCCGCCGAGGGCATGGTCGAGCCGGGCCTGATCGGCGGCGCGGCCCCGGGCGGGCGGACCGCCGTGCTGGTCGGCTACGGCCCGCGCAACGCTCCGGCCAAGCGCCGGGCGCGCAAGGGCGACGTGCCGGCCCAGGCCGCCGCCCCGGCGCCGGTCGCGCCGGTGCCGGCCCCCGTCGCGCCCGCTCCGGCGGTGAACGGCAACGGCCGGGCCTCCGGTCCGGTGCTGGCCAAGCCGCCGGTCCGCAAGCTCGCCAAGGACCTCGGGGTCGACCTGGCCACGCTGACCGGTTCCGGTCCGCTGGGCTCGATCACCCGGGAGGACGTACAGCGGGCGGCGAGCGGGACCCCGGCGGCGGCCGAGCCGCTGACGGTCACCGCGCCGGCGACGTCGGTCGCGAGCTTCGGCGCGGACCGCGAGCAGCGCATCCCGGTCAAGGGGGTACGCAAGCTGACCGCGGAGAACATGGCCCGCTCGGCGTTCACCGCCCCGCACGTGACGGAGTTCCTCACCGTCGACGTGACCCGGGCGATGAAGGCGCTGGACCGGCTCCGCGACCGGCGGGAGTGGCGCGACGTGCGGGTCTCGCCGCTGCTGCTGGTCGCCAAGGCGGTGCTGCTGGCGGTCAAGCGCCACCCGATGGTCAACTCGACCTGGGCCGGCGACGAGATCGTGGTGAAGGAGTACGTGAACCTGGGCATCGCGGCGGCCACCGAGCGGGGCCTGATCGTGCCGAACATCAAGGACGCCGGCCGGCTCTCGCTGCGCGAGCTGGCGGACGCGATGACCGGCCTGGTGCAGACCGCGAAGTCGGGGAAGACCTCCCCGGCGGACATGTCCGGCGGCACGCTCACCATCACCAACGTCGGCGTCTTCGGCGTCGACACCGGTACGCCGATCCTGCCCCCGGGCGAGTCGGCGATCCTCGCCTTCGGCGCGGTCCGGGAGCAGCCCTGGGTGCACAAGGGCAAGGTGAAGCCGCGCCTGGTCACCACGCTGGGGCTCTCCTTCGACCACCGGATCATCGACGGTGAGCTGGGCTCGAAGTTCCTCCGCGACATCGGGGACTTCCTGGCCGACCCGGAGGCGGCGCTGCTCGCCTGGACCTGACCTACCACCGCTCCGGTCGACGGCCGGTGTGCCACGGGTGAACGCCCGGCACACCGGCCGTTGCCGTTGGGAGGCGAAATCATCGGCCCATGAGGGCATCTGACCTACGATCCTTAGGTACGTGGTTCAGCTCACCTAATAATCGATGGCGCTCGGCGGCCTCATGCGCTTCAATAGAGACATCAAGGGGCTGACAACCGAATAGCCAGGAGGAGACCCAAGATGAGCATGATCGAGCGAATCCGCACCCGCCGCGACGCCAACCGCCGGGCCCGTGCCATCGAGCACGCCCTGCGTTCCGCCAACTCGCCCGCGGTCCGGAACGAGCTTCTCGCCATCGCCCAGCGTCACATGAGCTGACGCCACCGACCTTTCTCACCTCCTCCAGTTCGAAGACCCGCCCGGCACGCCGGGCGGGTCTTCGGCGTATCCGGGTCGGTCGGCACCGGGATTCCACCCCGCCGCACCGCCCGGTACGGTTGGCACGGTCGCCAACCGACTGCCTCCGGACCGACGCGGGAAGCGAAACCCATCGACGTCGCCCGGTGACTCTCGGTGGCGGCTGAGGCTCCCCCGAGCGCCTTCGGGCGACCACCGGATACGGTGCGGGGAGCCCGCACGGCCGGTACCCGCCGGCGACGCCGGTGGCCATGCCGACGGTTCCCGACCGGCATCGGCGGCCGACCTGTGATGGAGGAGGCGCACCCATGACGTCCGAGGCTCCGCACCGCCCCGGCCAGGAGCCGGGCGAGGTGTCGCCGGGCACCGGCGGACCGGTGCCGTACGGCGATCAGCCGGCGCAGCAGGACAACGGGTACAACGGGTCGTCCGACCTCGGCTGGGCCCCGCCCCCGCCGGCCGGTCGGCCCACCCAGCCGGCCCCCGCCTGGGCCGCGCCCGACGACCAGCCACCCGCCTGGGGCCCGCCCCCGGGCCAGCCGGTCAGCGGCCGGGCCAGCGCCCAGGTTCCGCCGCCCGCCGACCAGGGCGGCCGGGGCCAGCAGCCCGCCTGGGGGGCCCCCGAGCAGGGCGTGCCGGCCTGGGCCGCGTCCGGCCCGGGCAACCCGACGTGGGCCACGCCCGAGCAGCCCGGCCCGGAGCGGTCCACCGAACCGGCGCCGCCGGCATGGGCCGCCGCGCCACCGAGCGGTCCCGCCGAGCCGGCGCCCCCGGCCTGGGCCACCGAGCAGAACAGTCCCACGTGGAACGCCGGCGGATCCTCCGGCGAGCAGCCGGCGTGGGCCCAGTCCGGCGACGCGGGTGCCCGCGGCACCGGCTACGTCCCGGCCCCGGCCACCGTGCCGAACGAGTCCTGGGCCACCCCGGCCGGCGCTGACGACCCGCACCGCTCCGGCGGGTTCACCCCGGGCGTCGGGCAGCAGGACGACGACCCGGGCCGCTCCGGCGGCTGGGCCGTCGGCGCCGCCGCCCAGCCGGACGACCCGAACCGCTCGGGCGGCTGGACGCCGCGCGACGAGCAGCCCGCCGGCGACGACCCGCACCGCTCCGGCGGTTGGACGCCCCGCGACAGCCAGCCGGCCTGGACCCCGCCGGGCCCGCAGACCGGCGCGACCTGGCCGCCCGCAGAGCCGCCCGCCCGTGCCGCCGCCAAGGTCTCCGTGCCCGGCACCGCCCGGCCCGACGCCTGGTCCAACCAGGAGCAGTCCGACCAGGACAACCGCCCGACCGGCGCCGAGGACGACCCGCACCGCTCCGGTGGATGGCCCGCTCCGCAGGCCGAGAGCCGGTCCGGTGGCTGGGACGAGTCCACCCGCGACGACGACCCGGACCGCTCCGGCGGCTGGGCCGCCGGCGGCCGGGCCGAAGCACCGCAGCCGGGGGCCTGGGGTGGTCCGGAGCAGCAGTCCCGCTCCGCCGGCGGGTGGAGCGGCGCCTCCGCCGTGCCGCAGCAGCGTGAGCCCGAGCGGCCGACCGACGAGCCGGCGCAGCCGGCCTGGGGAGCCGCCGCCGAGTCGTCGGCCCGGGCCAGCGTGTCCGTACCGGAGCCGGACGGCCGGCGCGGCCACCAGGACGAGCGCGGCGCCGAGCGCCCGGCCGTGCCGGACGCTGAGCCGTGGTCGCCGGACGAGGCCTGGGGACGGGCCGACGAGAGCGGTCAGGCGGCGTCGCCGGGCTGGCAGCCCGAGAGCGCGCCGGTCTACCAGCCGGCGCCCGCGCCGGGCATCTCCGCCGGCAACGCGGTGCCGCTGCCCGCCCAGGAGCAGCGGCGGGTGCCGGGCGCGGCTTTGGCAGCCTCGCCGCCCGCCGACCACCCGGCCGCGCCCTACGCACCGGCCGAGCGCGAACCCCAGGCGTACGAGCCGGAGCACGGTGACGCCGGCTGGGGCGCGGCCCGCCCCGGGCACGAGGAGCCGCAGTCGCCCGCCGGCCCGGCCGTGCCGGGCCCGCGTACGTCGCCCGAGTCCGGCCCGGTCTCGGCCAGCGCGTCGGTGCCGATGACCAGCCGGGTCACCCCGCCGTCCGACCAGCCCCTGCACCCGACCGGCGCACCGGCGCCGCAGCCCCGGGTGTACGGCCGGCCGGCCCGACCGGAGCCCGACGAGACTCCCGAGGCGGACGAGGCACCCGCCTTCGGCGGCCCGCAGTCCCGCCCGGACGACGCGCGCGGCTTCGCCGGGCCCGACGACCGTCCCGGTTTCCCGGGGCAGGACGACCGTCCCGGGTTCGCCGGGCAGGACGACCGCTCCGGGTTCGCCGGACACGACGACCGCTCCGGGTTCCCCGGGCACGACGACCGTCCCGGGTTCCCGCGGCAGGACGACCGGTCCGGCTACCCCGGGCCGGACGGCCCGCGGCAGGACGGTCCGTCCGGGTTCGCCGGGCCGCAGTCGCGGCCGGACGACGACGGGCCGCACGGATACGCCGACGCGCCGCAATCGTCACCGGCCGCCCCGCCGCCCTTCCCGATGGGCGTACCGTCCTTCGTCGACCCACCCGGCAACGACCGTCCCGCCAACGGCGTCCACCCGCACGGCGAGCAGCCCGGCGGCCCGCGCGACCCGTTCGGCGGCACCGGCGGTCCGCAGAACCCGTACGGCAACCAGGACCTGTACGGCGGTCCCGGAGGCCAGCAGGATCCGTTCGGCGGCCCCGGTGGGCGTCCCGACCCGTTCGGCGGGCCGCAGGACGGCTACGGGCCGCCGGCCGGTGGACGCGCCTCGGTCGCGGTGCCCGGTCAGGGCGGCGAGCCGGGCGGCTTCCCGCCCGCGTTCCCGCCGCCGCCGCAGCAGGCCCCGCCGGCCTGGTCCCCCGACGGTCCGTCCGGAGATCAGGACCAGGGCCGGTTCGACGCGTTCAAGCCGGAGGCCGAGCCGAAGACCGAGGCGCCCACGCCGAAGGTGCGCAACGGCCGGGTGCTGGCCGCCGTGCTGGTCGCGGCCGTGCTCATCCTCGCCGTGCCGCTCGGCCTGCTCACCCTGCTCGGCAAGGTGGGTGACGACAAGCCGGCGGGCTTCGACCCGGCGGTCGGCTCCTGCATCAAGCAGTCGGGGCAGAGCGCGGTGGCCGCGGACTGCGGCGAGCAGGGCGCGTTCACCGTGGTGTCGAAGGTGGACAACAAGGACAAGTGCGCGGACCTGTCCCAGCCCACTGTCGACCTCCAGGGCGGCGGCACCAACCGGGTGCTCTGCCTGAAGCCGGCCGGTCAGTAACCCGTACTCCCGGAGCGCCCGTCCCCAGCCGGGGCGGGCGCTCCGCGTTGCCCGGTGTGCGTCCGTTCACTGGGGCGTCCCTGTCCGCCTCGGGCGGCAGCGGGGAACTCCGCCAGCGGTAACCCCGAGCTGAACGCGATGCCCGGTCACCTGAGTGGCCGGGCATCGTCCGGTAGCACCGCCTCACCCATCGCCAGCCGCAAGCGGTGGTTGAGCCTTTCGAGCCCTTGAATGACGCGAGCGGAGTCCGGCGCTACCGAAGACAGCTCTTCGAAGTCGCCGAAGGCGTCGGCCATCTTCCGCACCGCCTTGTCGCCGAGCCGGTTCAGCATCACCTCGGCCTGAATCGGCATGACAACGCGCAGGAGGGCAAGCAGTTCGTCCCGGGTCAGCTCGCTCACACCGCCAGCATGGCACCCGACCCGGGCAGGTCTTTTGCGTCCTGGGCAGGGGGAGCGCCGCGAAGGGCAGAGCGAGTTACGGAAGGCGTCACGAGTGACGTTCCGGGGCCTCTTCTCATAGTCCTGTAGGTGTCTCGGGCCGTGACACCGCCTGATCCGCTGCCGTTCGCCGCATCACGTTGACCGATCCCCCGCGCCTCCCTCGGCAACGCCGTGGGAGGGTTGGCACATGGCTACCTCGCCCCGCGTACGAGCGCCCGAACTTCGCGGCCGAGCCTGGCTCAACACAGGCGGACGAAATCTGACATTGCGGGACCTTCGAGGTCGTATAGTCGTCCTCGATTTTTGGACCTTCTGCTGCATCAACTGCCTGCACGTGCTCGACGAGCTGCGCCCGCTCGAGGAGAAGTACGGCGACGTGCTGGTCGTGATCGGGGTGCACTCGCCGAAGTTCGAGCACGAGAAGGACCCGGACGCGCTGGCCGCGGCCGTCGAGCGGTACGGCGTGCACCACCCCGTGCTCGACGACCCCGAGATGGACATGTGGCAGCAGTACGCCGCCAAGGCGTGGCCGACGTTGTCGGTGGTCGACCCCGAGGGCTACGTGGTCGCCACGATGGCCGGTGAGGGGCACGCCGAGGGCCTGGCCCGGCTGGTCGACGACCTGATCGCCACGCACGAGGCGAAGGGCACGCTGCACCGGGGCGAGGGCCCGTACGTACCGCCGGCCGAGCCGGAGACGGCGCTGCGCTTCCCCGGCAAGGCTGTGCCGCTCGACGGCGGCAACCTGCTGGTCTCGGACTCCGCCCGACACTCGGTGGTCGAGCTGGCCCCGGACGCGGAGACGGTGGTCCGCCGGATCGGCACCGGCACCCGTGGCCGCACCGACGGCCCGGCGGAGGGCGCGACGTTCGCCGAGCCGCAGGGCCTGTGCCTGCTGCCGCCGCACGTGGCCGAGGTCGCCGGCTACGACCTGGTCGTCGCGGACACGGTCAACCACCTGTTGCGCGGCGTACGGCTGGAGACCGGCGAGGTGGTCACCGTGGCCGGCACCGGGCGGCAGTGGCGCTCGACGGTCGACGACCACGCCCACGACGCGCGCTCGGTCGACCTCTCCTCCCCCTGGGACGTGGCCTGGTACGACGACCGGGTGGTCGTGGCGATGGCCGGCATCCACCAGCTCTGGTGGTTCGACCCGATCAAGCGGACCGCCGGCATGTACGCCGGTACCACGGTCGAGGCGCTGCGGGACGGGCCGCTGCCGGACGTCTGGATGGCGCAGCCGTCCGGGCTCGCCGTCTCGGCCGACGGCGCCCGGCTCTGGATCGCCGACAGCGAGACCAGCGCGATCCGCTGGGTCGAGGCCGGCGAGATGCACACCGCCGTGGGCCAGGGCCTGTTCGACTTCGGGCACGTCGACGGCCCGGCCGACCAGGCGCTGCTCCAACATCCGCTGGGGGTGTGCGCGCTGCCCGACGGTTCGGTCCTGATCGCGGACACGTACAACGGCGCGGTGCGTCGCTTCGACCCGGAGACCGGGCAGGTGGGCACCGTGGCCGACGGGCTGGCCGAGCCGAGCGACCTGGTGCTCACCGCCGACGGCGAGGTGCTGGTGGTCGAGTCGGCCGCGCACCGGCTGACCCGGCTGGCGCCGGGCGCGTTGACCGCGGCGGGCGCGAACACGGTACAGGGCCCGCGCCACCGGCTGGAGCGCAGACCCACGGACGTGACCGCGGGCGAGCTGACGCTCGACGTGATCTTCACGCCGTCGCCGGGGCAGAAGCTCGACGAGACGTACGGGCCGTCGACCCGCCTGGTGGTGTCGGCGTCCCCGCCGGAACTGCTGGTGGAGGGTGCGGGCACGACCACCGACCTGTCCCGCCGGCTGGTGGTCAGCGGGGACGTGGCGCAGGGCGTGTTGCAGGTGACCGCCCAGGCGGCGACGTGCGACGCCGACGTCGAGCACGCCGCCTGCCACCTGACCCGGCAGGACTGGGGCGTACCGGTGCGGGTGGTGGCCGGTGGCGCCGCCCGTCTCCCGCTGGTGCTGCGCGGCCTGGACGAGTCCTGACCTGACGAGTGTTGGGAGGGGCCCCTTGTTATGCAGAATGCGTTAACAGGGGACCCCTCCTTTCACGCGAACGGAGTGAGCGTGACCCCCGCGTCGATGAGCGCGGCGCGCACCAGCTCCGCGCACCGCACCGCCCCCGGCGTGTCCCCGTGCAGGCAGATCGACTCGACCGGGCAGGGGACCACGCTGCCGTCGACGGCGACCACGGTCCGCTCGACCGCCATCCGCACCGCCCGGACGGCGACCTGGTCCGGGTCGGTCACCAACGCGTTCGGGGCGCTGCGGGGCACCAGCGTCCCGTTCGGCAGATAGTTGCGGTCGGCGAAGCCCTCGGCCACCACCCGCAGGCCGGCGCCGGCCGCGAGCTGGGCGAGCACCGTGCCGGGTTGGCAGAGCACGGGCAGCTCGTGGTCGTACCCGCTGATCGCCGCCACCAGCGCGGCGGCCTGCGCCTCGTCGCACGCCGCCGCGTGGTAGAGCGCGCCGTGCGGTTTCAGGTAGCGCACCCGGGTGCGGTACAGCCGGCAGAACGCGTCCAGCGCGCCGAGCTGGTAGATCGTCTCGTCGCGCAGCTCGGCGAAGTCGTAGGCGATGTGCCGCCGGCCGAAGCCGGCGAGGTCCCGGTAGCCGACCTGCGCGCCGACCGCGACACCACGTTCGGCGGCGGCGGCGCAGACCCGGTGCATGGTGGCCGCGTCGCCGGCATGGAAGCCGCAGGCCACGTTGGCGGAGCTGATCAGGCCGAGCAGCGCCTCGTCGTCGCCGAGCCGCCAGCTGCCGAATCCCTCACCCAGGTCAGCGTTGAGGTCCATGGAACCTCACCGTAGTCCCTGGGCGGGCCTGGGCGAGCGCTGTCACGTCGTCCACCACCCCGATGACCGGGTAGCCGCCGGTGGTGGGGTGGTCGGCGAGGAAGACCAGCGGCTGGCCGTCCGGCGGCACCTGCACCGCGCCGAGCACCAGGCCCTCGCTGGGCAGTTCGCCGGCCACCGCGCGGGGCAGGGCCGCGCCGGCCAGCCGCGCGCCGACCCGGTTGCTGTCCGGACCCACCGTGTACGCGTCGCGGCACAGCAGGTCGAACGCGGCCGGGGTGAACCAGTCCTGCCGGGGGCCGGGGCGCACGGCCAGCCGCACCTCGGCCGGCACCGGCCGGTTGACGGCGACGTCGACCGGGGCCGGCGGTCCGGCCGGCGTGCCCAGCGGCAGCCGGTCGCCGTCGCGCAGCGGCGGCGGTCCGAGCCCGGAGAGCGTGTCGGTGGCCCGGCTGCCGAGCACCGGCTCGACCGCGATCCCGCCGCTGACCGCGAGCCAGGTCCGCACCCCGGCGCGAGCCGGGCCGACGTGCAGCACCGCCCCGGCGGGCAGTGCCAGAGGCCGACCCACGTCACCGGGCCGTCGCGTACCCGCCGTCATGTGAGCGGGCCGTCGCGTACCCGCCGTCACCTGGGCTCGGGCCTCGACGGTCCCGCGGCCGGTGCGGCGGTCGGCGGCCATCGGCCCGGGCACGGTGGCCGGGCCGGTCGGCGGCCACTCGACCAGAACGTCGGCGGGAGCGCCGGTGAGCGCGACGGCGACCGCCCGGGTGACGCGCAGCACGCAGCCGGTCAGGGTGATCTCCAGGCCGGCGGCGTGCTCGGGGTTGCCGACGAGCCGGTTGGCCAGGCGCAGCGCGTCCGGGTCGAGCGCGCCGGACCGGGGCACGCCGAGGTGGGCCCAGCCGGGTCGGCCCTGGTCCTGCACGGTGGTGAGCGGGCCGGCCCGCAGCACCTCGATCATGAGGTCTCGACCAGCCGGACCCGGGTGCCGGGGGTGAGCCGGGCCGGCGGGTCGGCGTGCACGTCGAACAGCGGCAGGTCGGTCCGCCCGACCAGCAGCCAGCCGCCGGGCGACGCGGTGGGATAGATCCCCGCGTACGGGCCGGCGAGCGCGACCGAGCCGGCCGGCACCCGGGTACGCGGGGTGGCGAGCCGGGGCACGGCCAGCTCCGGGGGCAGCCCGGTGAGGTAGGCGAACCCCGGCGCGAAACCGCAGAACGCGACCCGGAACTCGGTACGCCGCAGCCGCGCCACCACGGCGGGCACGTCGACGCCCCAGTGGTCGGCGACGGCGGGCAGGTCCGCCCCGTCGTACACGGTGGGCACCCGGACCTCGACGGAGTCGGCGCCGCCGACGGTGTTCCGTGGCCGCCACCCGGCGATCCGCGCGGCCGTGCTCGCCGGGTCCGGCACGCCGTCGAGCAGAACGGTGACGGCCGCCGGGACGATTTCCCGGGCGGTCAGCTCGCCGGCGTCCCGCCGATGCCACAGCTCGGCCCGCCAGGCTTCGACCTGGTCGGCGTCGTCGCAGTCGAGCAGCAGGGCGTGCGCCCCGACGGGCCGGATCCGCATCTGGCCATCCTCGCGTCAGCCGACGTGACGGTCCACACTACTTGCAAGTAACCTACGGTGTCGTAACCTGATGAGGTGACCACCTCCGCACCGCTCCGGCTCCGGCCGGTCGACATCGGAAAGCCGCGCATGCGCGGCTGGCTGCACGCCTACGCGTTCTTCGCCGCGCTCGTCTGCGGCATCGTGCTCTGCTCGATCGCGGCCACCCGCCCCGGCTGGGCGCCGCTGGTCAGCTGCCTGATCTACAGCCTCACCGTCTGTGGGCTCTTCGGCACCAGCGCGCTCTACCACCGGCGGGTCTGGTCCGAGCGCGGGTACCAGATCATGCGCCGGATGGACCATTCGATGATCTTCGTGTTCATCGCCGGCACGTACACGCCCTTCTGCGCCCTGCTGCTGGACCCCCGGCACGCCACGATCATGCTGGCCCTGGTCTGGGGCGGCGCGCTGGCCGGCGTCGCGGTCAAGCTGATCTGGCCGCACGCGCCGCGCTGGGTCTCCGCCCCGCTCTACCTGGCACTGGGCTGGGTGGCCGTGACCATGCTGCCGCAGATCCTGCACGGCGGCGGGGTGACCGCGCTGGTGCTGCTGAGCGTGGGCGGCGCGATCTACAGCGTGGGCGCGGTGTTCTACGCGCTGCGCCGGCCGAACCCCTGGCCCACCGTCTTCGGCCACCACGAGTTCTTCCACGCCTGCACGCTGGTCGCGGCGATCTGCCACCACATCGCGATCTACTTCGCGCTCTTCGCCTGAGCCGGTCCGGCAACCGCGCCCCGGACACGCACGAGGGCCCCGCGCCGTTGCGGGACCCTCGGGTCTGTGCGGGTCAGGCCGGGTAGCCCGAGCCCGGGCGGCGCACCTCGCGGTACTCCTCGCGCACGACCCGGTCGCCCTGCACCGGCACGACCGGCTCGGCGACGACCTGCTCGCGCACCGGCGCGGCCACCACCCGGCGGCGGCTGTTCCAGAAGTAGAGCGTGGTCAGCAGCCCGGCCAGACCGGCGAGCATGAGCACCCAGCCCACCACGTTGAGGTTCAGCCATCCCAGGTTGGCGTCGATGGCGAACGCGAAGATCGCGCCGAGCGCGATGAGGAAGATGCTGGCACCGATGCCCATGACGTCGCCTCCTTGGCGTCCTGCTGGCGTTTCCTGCCCGCCGCGGCCATGGATGAGGTAGCGGCACACATCGACATACCCAGGCGCTCTGATCGCCAATCAGGCAAGCTGGGCGCATGACGGACGGCAGGAACGGGGAGCGGACGCTGGTGTTGCTGCGGCACGCCAAGGCCGAGCAGGAGCGGGACGCCCCGGACGCGGAGCGGTCGCTCACCGCGCGTGGGCACGCCGACGCGGCGGCCGCCGGCGCCTGGCTGGCCCGGCACGAACTGCTCCCCGACGTGGTCCTCTGCTCCCCGGCCCGGCGCACCCGCCAGACCTGGCACGGCGTGGCGATGGGCATGACGGGTTCCCCGCCCGAGGGCGGGCCGGCCGGGTCCACGCCCGCGGTGCGCTATGAACCGACGGCGTACGAGGCGCACCCGGACGAACTGCTGGACCTGGTGCGGGCGGTCGACCCGGCGGCGGGCACGGTGCTGCTCGTCGCGCACAATCCGGGTATCTCACTGCTCTCCGCGCTGCTCGACCCGGAACGGGCGGATCCGGACGGCCTGCGCACCACCGACCTGGTGGTGCACCGCCACACCACCCGCTGGGCCGACCTGACCCGCGCGCCCCTCACCGCCCGCCACACCGCTCGCGGCTGAGCGGCGCAGGTTCCGGTCCGCTCACCGCAGCCAGCGACGCCGGCCCCGGTCGCCGCTGCCGCTACCTGCCCGCCACGCGGCCTCGTCGACTCGGACCGCGGGTCCCCAGCCCGCAGCCACCGCGGCACCGCGGAGCCGACCGCGCTCGCCGCCGACCTTCGCCGCTTGGCTGGCCTCGCTTGGCTGCCTCGCTTGGCTGGGTCGGCAGGTCGGCAGGTCGGCAGGTCGGCAGGTCGGCAGGTCGGCAGGTCGGCAGGTCGGCAGGTCGGCAGGTCGGCAGGTCGGCAGGTCGGCAGGTCGGCAGGTCGGCAGGTCGGCAGGTCGGCAGGTCGGCAGGTCGGCAGGTGAATTTAGACCGATATACCGCTGAGTCATAATTATGACTCAGCGGTATATCGCTTATTTAGCGGCGCATCCTCCGTGCTGGTTACGGACAGTCACCGGGCTCCCAGCGCGAGGAAGCCAGCCGAACCAGCGCGAGCACGTCGCGGCCCAGCCCCGACGGCGCAGCCCGGGCGCGGAGAGCCGGCGTGGACAGCGCGTCCCGGCAGGACAAGACGGCCCGACGCGGTCCGGCGCGAGGAAGCGCACCCCAGCGCGAGACGGCGCACGCCAGACGGCGCAGCCCGACGCCAGACGGCGCAGCCCGTCAGGACGGCGGGGCCGTCGGCGGGGGCGGGTCGGGCGGCGGCGGCATCATCGCGGTCGGGTGGGAGAGGCGGTTCTCCTCCACGATGAGGGTGCGGGCGCGCTTGCGTCGGTCCTGCCAGAACCACAGCGTGGTCAGCAGGACGCCCAGCCCGGCGAGGATGAAGACCCAGCCGACCGCGCGCAGGTCGATCCACCAGACGTTGGCCCGGATGGCGAAGGTCATGATCGCGCCGAGCGCGATGAGAAAGATGGCGCTACCAATGCCCATGTGCGCTGCACTCCCCCGTGCGATGGCCCTTGGGCGTGCTCCGGTCGTGGTCCGCGACGGTTACCCGCCCTCCGGCCGCCTATCCACCCTGGGCCGGCAACGCCGACGGCCGGCGGGCTGTCGCCCGCCGGCCGTCGGTGAGGGGAAGAGTGACGCTTCAGGGGATGAGGACCCCGGAAAGGCTTAGAACGCCTCCTCCGGGAGGTCCATGATCTCCAGGTCGACGCCCTCGATGATCCGCCGGTCGGCGCCGATGCGGGGGAGCACCTCGCGGGCGAAGAACCGGGCGGCAGCCACCTTGCCGGTGTAGAACGCCTTGTCCGAGGCGGAGACCTCGCCGGCGAGCGCCTTCAGCGCGACGTCCGCCTGCTTCTGCAGCAGCCAGCCGACCACCAGGTCGCCGATCGCCAGCAGGAACCGGCGGCTGCTCAGGCCGACCTTGTAGAGCGCGCGGGTGTCGCCACCCTGCGCCTCACCCAGCCAGCCGGTCATCACACCGAGGATGTTCTGGATCTCGGCGAGCGCCTTGCCCAGCGCCTGCCGCTCCTCCTTGAGCTGGCCGTTGCCGGCTTCGGAGGTGATGTGTTCCTGGACCTCGCCGGCGACCGCCATCAGGGCCTTGCCGTTGTCCCGGACGATCTTCCGGAAGATCAGGTCGAGGCTCTGGATGGCCGTGGTGCCCTCGTACAGGGTGTCGATCTTGGCGTCGCGGACGTACTGCTCCAGGGGGTAGTCCTGGAGGAAGCCGGAGCCGCCGAACGTCTGCAGCGACTCGTGGCCGAGCAGCTCGTACGCCCGTTCCGAGCCGACGCCCTTGACCAGCGGCAGCAGCAGGTCGTTGACCCGCTTGGCCAGCTTGGTGGCCTTCTCGTCACCGGCCGCCTCGGCGAGCGCGACCTTGTCCTGCCAGCTGGCGGTGTAGCAGACCAGCGCGCGCAGGCCCTCGGCGTACGACTTCTGCATCAGCAGCGAGCGACGCACGTCCGGGTGGTGGGTGATGGTGACCCGGGGAGCGGTCTTGTCGGCCTGCTGGATCAGGTCGGCGCCCTGCACCCGGTTCTTCGCGTACTCCAGGGCGTTCAGGTAGCCGGTGGAGAGCGTGGCGATCGCCTTGGTGCCGACCATCATCCGGGCGTACTCGATGATCATGAACATCTGCCGGATGCCGTCGTGCTTCTCGCCCAGCAGCCAGCCCTTGGCCGGTACGCCGTGCTCGCCGAAGGTCACCTCGCAGGTGTTGGAGACCTTCAGGCCCATCTTGTGCTCGACGTTGGTGGCGAAGACGCCGTTGCGCTCGCCCAGCTCGCCGGTCTCGGCGTCGAAGTGGAACTTCGGCACCACGAACAGGGACAGGCCCTTGGTGCCCGGGCCGCCGACGCCCTCGACGCCGACCGGGCGGGCCAGCACGTAGTGGACGATGTTGTCGCTCAGGTCGTGCTCACCGGAGGTGATGAAGCGCTTGACGCCCTCGATGTGCCACGAGCCGTCCGGCTGCTGGATCGCGCGGGTACGGCCGGCGCCCACGTCGGAGCCGGCGTCCGGCTCGGTGAGGACCATGGTCGAGCCCCACTGCTTCTCGATGAAGAGGCGGGCCCACGTCTTCTGCTCCTCGGTGCCCTCGACGTGCAGCACGTGCGCGAAGGACGGGCCGGAGGCGTACATCCAGACCGGGGCGTTGGCGCCGAGCACCAGCTCGGCCAGGGACCACCAGAGGGCGCGCGGGGCGTTCGTGCCGCCGAGGGCCTCCGGCAGGTCGAGACGCCAGAACTCCGAGTCCATGAACGCCTGGTACGACTTCTTGAACGACTCCGGCAGCGGCGCGGTGTGCGTGGCCGGGTCGAAGACCGGCGGGTTGCGGTCGCTGTCCGCGTAGCTGGCGGCCAGGTCCTCGCGGGCCAGGCGGTCGACCTCCGAGAGGAAACTGCGGGCGGTGTCGACGTCCAGGTCCGTGTACGGCGCCTGGCCGAACGTCCGGTCCGCCCCGAACACCTCGAACAGGTTGAACTCGAGGTCCCGAAGGTTGCTCTTGTAGTGGGTCATGCTCGCTGGCCCCGCTTCCGGACAGGTGTTACCGATCAGTAACTCCAGACTGTATTACTCACCGGTAGCCATCGACAAGCCGATCTCGGAAGTGACAGCGATTACACACCTCCGGTTCACCCGTCGGCGGCGCCGACCTCCCAGCTCGGCACCGGAGCGGCGGTGGCGCTGCGCGGGCCCGCGTACTCCATCAGGACCAGCGCGATGTCGTCGTCGAGTCGGCCGTGCACCCACTCGACCAGGGCGGTCTCCAGCGAGGCGAGCCCGTCGCCGACCGTGCCGTGGCCGAGCAGCCGCCACGCCCGGTCGGCGGTGGGGAAGAACTCCCCGTCCCGCCGCGCCTCGCCCAACCCGTCGGTGAACAGCAGCAGCCGGTCACCCGGTTCCAGCCGCTCGACCCGGGGCCGGACCACCGGCATGAAGCCGAGCGGCGGTGCGGGCGCCGGCGGCTCCAGCGGGATCACCGCACCCCGGCGCAGCAGCAGCGGTGGCGGGTGCCCGCAGTTGACGATGGTGAGGGTGCCGCCACGCTCCTCGACCAGCGCGGCGGTGACGAAGTCCTCGTCGCCGACGTTGCGGGCCACCGCCCGGTCCAGGTCGGCCACCACCGCGCGCAGGTCCGCCCGCTCGTACGCCACGTGACGGTAGGAGCCGAGCACGATGCTGGCGAGCCGGACCGCGTCCAACCCCTTCCCGCGTACGTCGCCGATGATCATGCGGACGCCGTACGGGGTGTCCATCACCTCGTACAGGTCGCCGCCGATCTCGGCGGTCGCGGTGGAGGAGATGTAGCGCGCCGCCACCGCCAGCGTGCCGACCTGCGGGCCGAGCGGGCGCAGCACCGCCTGCTGGGCGACCGCGGCGAGCCGGGACAGTTCGTTGATCCGTTCCGCCTGGCGCTGCCGGACCGCGGCCGTCGCGGCCGCGATCACGGTGACCAGCGCGACGGTGGCCACGTTGACCGCGGTCACCAGCGAGGCGCCGCGTTCGGCCACCGCGAAGGCGACACCGGCGGCGGTGGCCAGCGCGCCCACGGCGAGCACCACCCGCCAGGACGTCAGCGCTCCGGCGAGGACGGGTGCGGCGGCCATCAGGGCGAGATAGTGCGCCGGGCGGCCGTCGGCCAGCTCCGCGGCCGAGACGATCGCGAGCAGCGCGAGGGCCGCGCCGAGGCCGGCGCGGGATCCGGGGCTCAGCGGGCCGTGGCCCGGCTGGAAGGGTTGCGTGCGTACATCGGACAGCATGCCTGATGGACGTGAAGCGGTGAATGAACCTGGCCCGTCCGTCGCGGAAGTTCTGTCTGACAGGTCGGTCAGCCCAGCACCTCGTAGCGGACGTCCACCTCACCGAGGTCGGTCGAGGCGATGGCCGCGAACGCGGCGCGGGACAGGTCGATGCACCGACCGTCGATGTACGGGCCACGGTCGTTGATCCGGACCACGACCGACTTGCCGTTGGCCGGGTTGGTGACCCGGACCCTCGTGTCGAACGGCAGCGTCTTGTGCGCCGCGGTCAGCGCGTTCGGGTTGAACGTCTCGCCGTTCGCGGTCATCTGCCCCTCGTCGTAGAACGAGGCGCCGCAGGATCCGCTGTCCACCACCTTGGGGGTGGTGGTGGTCTTCTTCGTCGCCGTGGGCTTCGGCGCGGTCCGGGTCTTGCCCCGGGACGCCGCCTGCGTACGGCTCGCCGTCGGGCTCGGGGTGACCTTCGGCGACGGGCTGAGGCTCGGCGAGGCCGACGCGCTCGGCGACGGGCTGGCCGAGGTGGGAGCGGGCGTGCTCGGCACGGCCTCGACCGCGACCGGCTCGGCCGGGGGCTCGGCGGAGGTGAGCTGCACGGCGCCGACGGTGCCGCCGACCGCGAGCACCACGCCGACCGCCGCGGTGGCGGCGATGCCGGCGGGCGAGGAGAACTTGCGGGTACGAAGGTGCCTAGCAGCCACCGGCCCGGTCCTTTCGTCAACTGAACAAACCGGCCCGGACCGTAACGAGAGAAGCACTTCCGAAGTCAACGTGATCATGGTGCTATGCCCGCATTTACCCGGGTACGTGTAGCCGATCAAGCCATCCGCACTCGGCCGAACGGCGGAAGGTGCGCTGGTCGGCCTCCATGCCGCAGGATGGTGCCGTGCTGAGCCGTCGCCTGGTCGAGCTGTTCCGGTGGATCGACCCCGGGCCGGACAGCACCCACCTCGTCAGCGACCTCTCCGGCTGGTGGCGCGACCCGGCCGTGCTCGCCGAGGTCGGCCCGGCCCTGGCCGCCCTCGTCCCCGACGCGCGGCCGACCGTGGTGGTCGCGCCCGAGGTGACCGGGCTGCTGCTCGGCCCGCTGGTCGCGGTCGCCGCCGGCGCCGGGTTCGTGCCCGCGTACAAGGACGGTGGGGAGCGGCACCGGGTCGGGGCGATGCGGTGGGCCGAGACGCCACCGGACCACCGCGGCCGGCGGCTGCGCGTCGGCGTGGACGACCGGCGGCTGGAGCCGGGCGACCGGGTGCTGCTGGTCGACGACTGGGTCGACACCGGGGCGCAGTTGGACGCGCTGCACCGGGTGGTCCGCGACGCCGGCGCCGTGGTCGTCGGCACCGCCGCGCTGGTGGCGACGTGCCCGCCCGAGGTCGCCGCGCGGTTGCGGCTGCGCGCCCTGCTCGACGGGGACCGGTTGCCCGAGGGTTGACCTCAAGCGAGGTTCAACCCGGACGATCGCCGGATGGACGACGGCATCCTCGACGAGGCGTACCACCGACTGCACCGCACCGGCCCCGAGTTCGAGGGCTGGCTCTCCAACCACGGACCGATGGCCGCCGAGGCGCTGGTCCGGCACGGGCAGGGCGCACGCGTGCACCGCTGGCTCGACGGCTACCTGCGCCGGCTGGACGAGCTGCCGCGCGGGCTGCGGCCGATCGACGACTGGCGGGCCGCGCTCGGCGACCCGAAACGGGCCGGCGACTGGCTGATCCACTTCGACCGCGAGCTGCGGGAACGGCAGTGGACGGAGGTGCTCGGCGAGTGGTGGCCCCGACTGCTGCCCGGGATCGCCGCCGGCGCCACCCACGGTGTGATCCGGGTCGGGCACGCCGTGCGGGTGCTGCGTACGGACGGGGAGACGCCGGAGCGCCGGGCCGAGCTGGGGCAGGCACTCGGCTACTGGGCGGCCCGATGGCAGCCGGTGCCCGGGGCCGGGCCGCTCACCGGGCGCTCCGACGCCGCCTCGGCCCTGGCCGCGGTGCCCCGGATCCCGGACCAGACGGGCGGCATCCGGGAACGGCTGGGGCGGCTCACCGACGTGCCCGGATGGTCCGGCGCGGTGACCGGGCTGCGCCCGCCGGCCGACCCGGGCGGGGCCGCCCGCACGCTCGTCCAGGTGGTGCGCCGGGCCGCGCTGGACTACCTGCGGTTCGGGCACGGCGCACCGGTGATGCTGGTGCACGCGGTCACCGCGCCCACCGCGGTGCTGCGTACCCTGCCGGCTCTCGACCCGGCGCTGCGGGCGCCGAGCGTCGCCGCGGCCTGGGCCGCGACGGCGGCAGTGACCTCGGTGTACGCCTCACCCACGCCGGCCGCCGCGCCGCCGGTCGGCGGAGCCGCCGACCCGGCGGAGGTGTTCGCCCGGGCGGCCCGGCACGGCGACGAGCACGTGGTGAAGCTGGCCGACGCGGTGTTGGAGGCGCACCAGGCGACCGGCGACGAGCGGGTGCTGGTCGCACCCGGCTACGCCGGCCACCTGATCTGAGCCGGACGCGGGCGGACGTGCCGTAGCCTCGGCAGGATGTGGCCCCGGATCGGCGGACTGCGCGCGCTCGCCCTCGGCACCCCCGGCGAGCTGCGCGCCGACCTCAACACCCTCGTGCTCTCCGGTGTGAAGACCGCCACCGCCGGCCGGCTCGGCGAGTACGCCGAGGAGAACGAGGAGCTGGAACACGTCGGTGAACGGCTCGCCCTGGTCGACGACCAAGACGCGCTGGTCGGCGTCGTGGAGGTGACCGGCGTCGAGGTGGTGCGCTTCGCCGACGTGCCGTGGGACTTCGCCCGCTCCGAGGGCGAGGGCGACCGGTCGATCGAGGAGTGGCGGGCCGGCCACGGCGCCTACTGGGCCCGGCTGGGGACGCCGGTCACCGACGACAGCCAGATCGTCTGCCTGCGGTTCCGCCTGGTCTCCACCGAGGGCAGCGTCGGCACCTGAGGTCTCTAGACGCGGCGCAGCTCCGGCAGCATCGCCGCCGCCTCGACCAGCACGGCCTCGTCGCCGGCATACCAACTGCTCTCGCGCGGCCAGTGCGTCACCACGTCGGTGAAGCCCAGCCGGGCCGCCCGGGCGACCTGCTCGGCGAGGAAGTCGGCGCTGCTCAGCGAGAAGACCGGAGCCGAGTCGAGGGAGAGGTAGCGGTCCAGCGTCGCCGGGTCACGGCCGGCCTGTTCCAGCGTCCGCGTCATCCGGTCGGACAGCTCCGTCACCGTGCCCCACCAGGCCTCCAGGTCGTCACCGTCGAGCCCGGTGGTGACCCAGCCCTGCCCGAACCGGGCGACCAGCCGCATCGAGCGGGGCCCGTTGGCGGCGACCACGAACGGCACCCGGGGCCGCTGGACGCAGCCGGGGTTGTTGCGGGCGTCGACCGCGGTGAACCACTCGCCGCGCCAGGTGGTGCCGTCCTCCCGCAGGACCAGGTCGAGCAGCTCGGTGAACTCGGCGAACCGGTCGACCCGTTGCCGGGGTGGCAGCGTCTCGCCGCCGAGCACCGCCGAGTCGAAGCCGATGCCGCCGGCGCCCAGCCCGAGCAGCACCCGGCCGCCGGAGACGTCGTCCAGCGCGGTCACCTGGCGGGCGAACGCCGCCGGGTGGCGGAAGTTCGGCGAGGCGACCAGCGTGCCCAGCCGGACCCGGGAGGTCACCGTGGCCGCCGCGGTCAGCGTCGTCCACGAGTCGAACCAGGGCCCGTCTACCAGGTCACGCCAGCCCAGGTGGTCGTAGGTCCAGGCGTGGTCGAAGCCCCACTCGTCGGCCTGCGCCCACCGCCGGCGCGCCTCGGACCAGCGCTGGTCCGGCAGGATCACGATGCCAATTCGCATGAGCGCCAGGGTACGACCCGGGTCGGACACCCCGACCCGGGTCGGACCGGCTACGCGGCCACCAGGTCGGCCACCACGCAGGCGATGTTGTCCGGCGCGCCCGCCGCGTACGCCAGGTCGACCAGGCGCCCGACGGCGCTCTCCGGGTCGTCCGCCCCGGCCAGCGCGGCGTGCACCGCCCCGGGGTCGACCACCGCCGACAGGCCGTCCGAGCAGAGCAGGTAGCGGTCGCCGGGCAGCGCGGTGCGCACCGCCAGGTCCGCCTCGACCTCGCCGCCCGCGCCGAGCGCCCGGGCCAGCAGTGCCCGCCGCGGGTGCGCGCCGGCCTCGGCCGGCGTGAGCCGACCCTGGTCGACGAGCGTCTGCACGTACGTGTGGTCCTGGGTGAGCCGGGACAGCTCACCGCCGCGCAACAGGTAGGCCCGGCTGTCCCCGACGTGCGCCAGCACGAGCCGGGTGCCGCGCCGCACGAGCGCGGTGAGCGTGCTGGCCGGCCGGTCGTCGCCGGAGGCGTGGCCGCGTACCGCCCGGTCGGCGTGGGTCACCGCCCCGGCCAGGGCGGCGAGCAGGTCGGCCGCCGACGCGTCGGCCGGCTCCAGCGACCGCAGCGCGTCCACCGCGGCGGCGCTCGCGGCGGCCCCGGCCGGACCGCGTACGCCGTCGGCGACCGCGAGCAGCGTGTCGTCGGCGTACGCGGTGTCCTCGTTGGAGTCCCGGACCGTGCCGGTCTCGCACCGCACGGCGTACCGGAATCGGGTGTCGGACATGGTGGTGCCCCTCTCGGTGAGCTGGTCGACGAGGAGCGCGACCGCCCGGCCGCGGGTCGCGGTGTCCGCGCTGACCCGCCGCCACCAGGCGTCCAACGCCTCGGCGGCGGCACCCGGCGGCAGGTCGCAGACGGTCGCGATCTCGGCCAACGGCATGCCGGCCCGCCGCAGCGCGGCGATCATCCGCGCACGGCCGAGCTGCTCCGGCGCGTAGTAGCGGTAGCCCGAGTGCGGGTCCACCGCCGCCGGCGGCAGCAGGCCGGAGTCGTCGTAGAGCCGCAGCGCCTTGGGCGACAGCCGGGCCGCACGGGCGAACGCCCCGATGGTCATCAGCCGCACGGCGCCCTCCTCCTCGTGCCGGCCCCGGTGGCCGGCACGGACCACGCTGGGCCCTGCCGCAGGGGACGGGTCAAGCCGCGACGGCCGCAGCTTGGCCAGCATCCGGCCGAGGTGCGGCTCGACCGTGCCGGCCGGCGCGTCGGTCACCTCGGCCGGGGTCCACCAGCGGACCCCCCGGAACTCGACCGGGTCGGGGGTGAACCGCTGGTCGCGGTGCGCGGTCAGCACGTACCAGAGGCTGACGTCGGTGTGCCGCTGCTCCGGCGGGCCGACGGTCTCGGTGACGGTGAGGAACGCCGGCCGCTCGCCGAACGGCGGCGCGAAGACGGCCGGCACGCCCAACTCCTCGCACAGCTCGCGGCGCACCGTCTCGGCCGGGTGCTCGCCCGGCTCGACGTGGCCCCCGCTGGGCAGCCACATCCCGGCGAGGCGGTGGTCGACCAGCAGCACCGCGCCGTCGGACGGGTCGCGGAGCAGGAAGTAGGCGACCAGGTGCGGCGACGGGGTGCGCGGCTTGGCCCGGCGGAAGATGTCCTCCGTGCCGGCCAGCCAGGCCAGCGCCGCCTCCCGGTGCCGCGCCTCCAACTCGTCGCCCGGCGGCAGTTCCTCGACCACGGCCCTGATCTCGTCCCGCATCCCGCCGATGGTGCCAGCCGGGTACGACGGTGTCAGGCCGCCGGGAGCGGGTTGGCGTCGACCGCGGCGCGGACGAACTCGCGTACCCGGGTGGTGGTGTTGCTGGCCAGCCAGACGGGACCTCGGCGGATCGGCGGCGCGTCGTGGATCGGCACGTACGCCAGGTCGGGCCGGGCGTGGTAGTGCCGGGTCTGCTCGCCGACCGGCAGGACCCCGCGGCCCAGCGCCACCAGCGCCAGCATCTCGGAGAACGTGCCGCCGGCCGGGCCCTTCGGCACCGGCCGGCCCGCCGGGGTCCGGTCCGGCGTGCGGTCCTGCTTGAACGCGGCCGACGTGACCGCCGGGTACTGCACCACCGGATGGTCGCCGAGCACCTCCAGCGACACCGACTCCGCGCGGGCCAGCGGGTGGTCCGCGGCCACCGCGAGCATCCGGCGCTCGTGCAGCAGCGCCGGGCCGTTCGCCATCCCGTCGAACGGGTACGCGGCGATCAGCACGTCGATCGTGCCGTCCACCAGGCTCGACCGGGTGGTGGCCAGCGGGGCCTCGTGCACGTGCACCGCGCAGTCCGGGTGCCGTTCGGTGAACCGGGACACGGCGCGGAGCAGCACCGGGGCGGCGGACTCGCCCACGTACGCCACGCGCAGCTCGCCGGTGAGCCCGCGACCGGCGTCGACGGCCCGCTGGACGGCGTCCTCGATGCCGGCCACCAGCGGGCGCATCTCGTCGGCCAGGCGGGCGCCGATCGGGGTGAGCCGGACGACCCGGCTGGTGCGCTCGAACAGCGGCGCGCCGATCCGCCGTTCCAGCCGGCGCACCACGTGACTGATCCGCCCGGTGGTCACGCCCAGCCGCTCGGCGGTGCGCCCGAAGTGCAGCTCGGAGGCCAGGGTCAGGAACGCCTCGATCTCGTACCGCTCCAGCACCCGGCGCTCCCGTCGTTGACTCCCGGTCAACGATGGTAGTGCGATCGGGGCTTGGTCCCGCGCCCGCCTCCGACCAGGCTCGACGGTGTTCCCACACACGATCCAGGAGGATCTGATGACGATGCGGGTGACCGGGTTCGACCACCTGGTGCTCACGGTGAGCGACGTCGAACGCTCCCTCGACTTCTACTGCGGCACGCTCGGGCTGGCCCCGGTGCGCGTCGACCGGTGGCGCGCCGGGGAGGTGCCCTTCCCGTCGGTACGCGTCGACGCCGGCACCATCATCGACCTGGTCCGGGGCGATCCGGGCGGCTCCACCATGGACCACTTCTGCCTGGTGGTGGAGCCGATCGACTGGCAGCCGGTGGTCGAGTCGGGCGTGTTCACCGTGCTGACCGGGCCGGTGCCGCGCTTCGGGGCCCTGGGCACCGGCACCTCGATCTACGTCCGCGATCCCGACGGCAACACCGTCGAACTGCGCACCTACCCGTCGGGCGAGGTTGGCTAGCCTGGCGCGGTGCCGCAGCTCGAACGCCTCGCCGCCCGCCACGCGTATCTCGTCTACCGGTTCGAGTGGCAGAACCGGGCCTACTTCGCCCGGTACGTGCCCGACCGGGGCGACGACTACTTCGACGAGTTCGCCGACCGGCAGGTGGCGTTGCTCCTGGAGCAGGACCGGGGCACGTGCCACTTCCACGTGCTGGTGGACGACGACGGCTGGGTGATCGGACGGTTCAACCTCGTGGACGTGGCCGACGGAAGCGCCGAGCTGGGCTACCGGGTGGCCGAACGCGCCGCCGGGCGCGGCGTCGCCCAGGAGGGCGTCCGGCGCGTCTGCGAGCTGGCCCGCGACGAGTACGGCCTACGCCGCCTGGTCGCGTCGGCGGCGCTGGCGAACCCGGCCTCGCTGGCCGTGCTCCGGCGTACCGGGTTCGTGCCGGACGGCGAAGTGGACCTGGGCGGCGAGCCGGGGCTACGCCACGTCCGCGACCTGACCCGGGAATCTCCGGTCTGACCGGGGCGGCCGTGCGCCGCTCCGGTCACGCTTCGAGCAGGGCGCCGAGGTCGCGGGCGAACCGGCTGGTCTCCTCGCCCGCCTCCAGCACGAAGACGCACCGGGCCGACCAGGCCGTGCCGTCGATGTCGTGACCGGGCCGGCGCAGGGTCACGCCCAGCGTCACGTGTCCACGTCCGTCGTGCCGCGCGTCGAGGGCGAGCTGCCCACCCAGCGAGCGCCACGTCCGGGCCCCCGGCCACCCGGTCCAGCCGGCCGCCAGCCCGTCGAGGAAGGCCGGCAGCGTCGTCACCTGCGGCCCCGCCATGGGTACGCCGTCCAGCTCCGCCACGGTCGACGCGGTCAGCCCGTCCTCCCGCAACTCCATCACGGCGGTGTGGACGTAGCCGTCCCCGTACGGATCGACGGGCGGGTGCACGGTCCACCGGGGGCCCGCACCGCGACCCAGGACGTACGGTTCCTTCATGGCCCTATGATCCACACCAGACCGCCGAGGTGGCGGCATCCAACGGGCCGCGACCCCGCCACCTCCCCGAGCTGGAGTCGATCGAACGCGCCGGTGGATGCCGTCAGGCGGGGCGGCGGGTCAGGACGCGGGGTCCGGCCTCGGTGATCGCGACCGTGTGCTCGGAGTGGGCGGTGCGGGAGCCGTCGGCCGAGCGGATCGTCCAGCCGTCCTCGTCGAATTTGATCTTGTCGGTGGTGCGGCAGAACCAGGGCTCGATGGCGATGGTGAGGCCGGGGTCGAGCCGCAGGCCACGGCGGGGACGGCCACTGTTGGCCACGTGCGGGGCCTCGTGCATGGTGCGACCGATCCCGTGGCCGCCGAACTCGCCGTTGACGCCGTAGCCGTAGGAGCCGGCGACCTCGCCGATGGCGGCGGAGACGTCACCGAGGCGGGCGCCAGGCCGGGCGGCGGCGATGGCGGCCTCCAGGGCGACCTCGGTGGCCTCGATCAGGGTGAGGTCGGCCGGGTCGGGGGTGCCGACGACGACGGAGAGCGCGGAGTCGGCGACCCAGCCGTCGATGCCGACGGCCATGTCGATGCTGAGCAGGTCGCCGTCGCGCAGGACGTAGTCGTGCGGGAGGCCGTGCAGCACCGCGTCGTTGACCGACAGGCACAGCACGTTGCGGAACGGCCCACGGCCGAACGACGGGGCGTAGTCCCAGTAGCAGGATTCGGCGCCGCGTTCCTTGATCCGCCGCCGGGCGTGGTGTTCGAGGTCCATCAGGTTCACGCCGACGTCGGCGACGGCGCCCAGCTCGGCGAGCAGTTCGCCGACGAACTGGCCGGTCACCGCCATCCGGTCGATCTCCTCGACGGACTTCAGCTCGATCACGACAGCCTCCCTCTCCGATGCGGTATTTTTATACCACGCCGGTCCGGCGCCGCCTCCCGGAGGGATATCCTGCTCGCATGGTTCGCCAACCGCTCACCGCCGAACAGATCGCCGCGGGCCAACGCCTCGGGGTCGCGCTCCGGACCGCGCGCGCCGGGCGCAGCCTGGGCGAGGTGGCACTGGCGGCCGGCATCTCCCCCGAGACGCTGCGCAAGATCGAGGCGGGTCGTCTCCCCGCGCCGGCGTTCGGCACCGTGGTCTGCCTCAGCCGGGCCCTCGGCGTCCCGCTCGCCGAGTTGGCCGACGTCTGGCTGGCCGACATGCGCGTCCGCCAGGCATCCTGACGCCCGACCGGTCAGCGCCGGCCAGGTGGGCGGCGCGGACGTCGACGTCGGTGGGTTCCGCGAAAATCGCGTTGTCGGCCTCGGCGTGGGCTGCGACGCTCTGGTGGTGATCGACAAGCCCGACGTCGACGAGCGGGCGCTGGCCGCCACGGTGAGTGCCGCGTGGGCCGTGGACGTCGCCGAGCTTGCATTCCTGCCGGTCGGGCTCGACGGGCGCGCCTGGGCCTACCGGGTCGACACCGCCCACGGCCAGCGCTACTTCCTGAAACTGCGGCACGGCGCGTTCACCCGGGCGGCCGTCCTGCTGCCGGGCTTCCTCCGCGCGCACGGCCTCCGACAGGTCGTCGCGCCGATCGACCCGCCCGACGGTGGGGGCGGACGCGAGTTCGGGGACCACCAGCTGCTGCTCTACCCGTTCCACGACGGCGGCAGCCTCTGGAGTCGAGGGCTCACCGACCGGCAGTGGACCGAGTACGGGGAGTTCCTGGGTCGGCTGCACGCGATCACGCTGAGCGCCGAGGTCGCCGCGGCGCTGCCCGCGGAGACGTACCGGTCGAGCGCGGGCGAGCGGCTGCGGGCCCTCGGCGGGCAGGCCGCGGCGAGCCCCGACCTGGGCGGGTTCTGGGACCGGTACGGCGACGCGCTGCACCGGCTGTCGGCACTGGTCGACGACCTCGCCGCCCGGGTCCCCCGGGGTCGACACGTCATCTGCCACGCCGACATCCACCCCGGCAACCTGATCGCCGACGGCGCCGGTCCCCTGCACGTCGTGGACTGGGACGCGCCGATCCTCGCGCCGCGCGAGCGCGACCTGATGTTCGTCCTCAGCCGGGACTTCGGTGACCATCCGGTCGACGCGCGCCGCGCCGACCTCTTCCGTCGCGGCTACGGTCCCTACGAGCCCGACCCGACGACGCTGAGCTACTACCGCGCCGAGCGGCACCTCGACGACGTCGCCGCGTTCCTCGACAGCATCCTCCACTCCGGGGCCGGCCCGGAATCCCGCGCCAACGACCTCCACTGGCTGACCCGCGTCGCGGAGACCGTCGCCCACCCCGACTACGCGCCCTGACCCGCGCGGAAAACCGTTGGCGGCCCCTCGGCGGCCACTGCTACCGTGCCGGAGGCCGTGCAGCTGACGAGGAGGTGGTACCCGTGAACGTATCGACGTGGGTGCTCCCCTCCGGGGTCACGGTCGGGCGATAGGTCGTCCGGGAGCGCCGTTCAGCGCACTCCCGAAGGGCACGACCGTGCGATTCATCTCCGAACGACGCCTCGACGACGGCGTACGCGAGCGCGAGTTCATCCTCGACGAGATCCCCGGCATCCTGTGGACGCCGCCGTCGGCATCCGGGCCGACGCCGCTGATCCTGCAGGGCCACCCCGGCGACCTGCGCCGGATGTATCCGCGCCTGGCGGCCCGGGCCCGGCACGCCGCGGCGGCGGGCTACGCCTCGGCCACCCTCGAACTGCCCGGCGCCGGCGCCCGGCCCCGCTCCGCCGCCGCCGATCAGGCCCGCGCCGACCTGCGCCGCGCGATCCAGGCCGGCGAACCGGTCGCCGACGAGATCGTCGAACGGCTCGTCCTCCCCCTGGTCGACCAGGCGGTCCCCGAGTGGCGCGCCGCCCTGGATGCGCTCCTCGCGCTGCCCGAGATCGACGGCCCGGTCGGGTACGCGGGCGGCGTGATCGCCATCGGCGTCCGGCTGGCCGTGGTCGAGCCGCGCATCTCGGCCGCCGCGCTGTTCGCCGGGAGCTACGTGCCCCGGGTCATGTTCGAGGAGGCGCGGCAGGTCACCATCCCGCTGCTGGTCCTGCTGCAGTGGGACGACGAGGGGAACGACCGGCAGTTGGCGCTGGACCTGTTCGACGCGTTCGGCTCCCGGGCGAAGACGCTGCACGCCAACATGGGCGGGCACACCGGCATCCCGGCACACGAGGGCGACGACGGGAACCGGTTCTTCGCCCGACACCTGAGGGCCGTCCGGTGAGGTGAGCGGAACATCGAAGGCCCTGGCCGGGAGGCGAGTCCCGGCCGGGGCCCTACCTGTCCTCAGCCAGGTCGTCACCCACCCGGTACGCCGGTTGCTTCGCCTCCCGTCGGTGCTCACGAGCACGCCGTTCGAGGTAGTCGGCGACGTCGTCCGCTCGGGTTCCACGTCCGAGCCAGCGGCTCAGGTTCGACTTCTGCGGCGCGGGAGCCATCACCCAACTGCCGTCGGCGCAGGTGATGGCGATTCCGAAATAGCCCGGATCACACCGAACCACGGCTGGCCATGGAACACGCGTCGTACGCCACGGGCCGCGCAGGGTCAGTCCTTCGGCATCCACGGACAGCCGAGGATGGAATATCTGCCGCCACACCAGAAATCCCAGCAAGCCGTACGGCACCGCGATGGCGAGCGCCGGCCGCAGGTCGCCGTCGGGCGTGGAAGCCTGGTAGGCGAAGACCGCTACCGCCACAATGGTCATGACGCCCAACAGCAGGCCGGCGAAGACCCTCGTTATGCGGCCCAGTCGCCACACGCGCACCTCGTTCATGTCGATCGGCACTTCCGACCTCCATTCATGTGACGCGACAACGCCGAGCGCCGTAGGCCCCATGAGCACCCGCAACGACATCATCGACGATCCGCGCACCAGGCCCAGCCCCGGCCGGGAGGCGTCGTCGTCGCCCGAAACGGGATCTCCGGTCAACGTTCATGGTCACGGCACTGGCTGACCGGTGGCTCGGACCACGGCACGGCACGCATTCCGATCGGCCGGTAAGCCAGAGCACGGTCGACAACCTCAGTGGCCGTCAACTCTGGGGTGATCATGAAGATCAGCTCGGAGACGGCGGGATAGACGAGGTCCCGATCGAGTCTGTCCAGCCAGTTGTTCAGTTCGGTTTCGTCGGCATAGTCGAGCCGCATGATCCGCTCAACAAGGGCGACGGCCTCGTCCCGGGTCAGCTTTGTAGGCATGGCGGCCTCCTCCGAGCAGAGCTAATGGCGCGCCATCGGCACTTGGGAATCTCACAAGATCGGCTGCGCAGGCGGCCCTACGCCCGTCCGGCGCGCTCTCACGTGGACTGGTTTGGCCCTTGGCGACAACCACCTTGTGGCCCATGGATGGCCCGGCCGGCTCCTTCACCCGCGCATCCAAGGAAGCAGTCCTGTCCTCGGGAACATCGACCACCAGAGGAGGCACACAGGCGGCCAGTAGGTCACGGCGGCGACGGCGAAGTACCACGGGCGCCATCCATCGAGCAAGCCGCGGTAGCCGTGGGCATCGGCCCAGTCGTGCACGGCCCAGCCCCATAGCGCGTAGCCAGCAAGGAAGGCGAGGGACCACCCAACTCGTGCTGCCTTTCCGGGTGTACGCCCGCACCAGCGGTCCAGTGCCTTCCGCGCATTCCACGCCACGCGTACATCATGACCCTGCCTTGCAAAGGTCAGAACTGCTGTCAGCCGGTGTGGGACCTGCCGCTAGCCTGGGGCACCGACGCAGACCGGAGCCCTCGGTGCAGTTGGTGACCTTGACCGTATCAGCGTGGGACGGTCAGCTGGCCTGATGGGGAGTTGAGGCCATGATCCGGCGGAATGACCCGCTCGCCCTATTGGCGATCGCCATGTTAACGGCGGCCGGCATTTTCGTCTTCGTGGCGCCCTCCCGCATCCCCTACACCCCACAGACACTACTGCTGTTGTTTCTTACGCCGATCGGCACGCTTGTGCTGCTCATGTACCTTGCGGGGCCGGCTGCCTTCGTGGCGGTGACCCGCACGCATGTCGTCGTGGGCAATCCGCTCGTCAGATACGGCGTTCCGCGGTCACTGGTTGAGGGAGTCCGCATCGATGGGTTCAGCATCGAGCTGCAGGTCTCCGGACACTCGCCCATTCCGATTGCCGCCCTGACCCCGGGCGTAGGCGGCCACAACCGGGTGCGTCCGGGCGGGTACCAAACGCGCTTGAACAAGATCGCGGCGCTCTTGGACCACACGCCGGCGACACTCGCAGCCGGCACGATGGTGCGCCGGTACCGGTATGCACACCTCGTCCTCTTGACGGTGGATGTGCTGGCTCTGGTCGGGATGGTGCTCCACATCAGCACCGACCCCCTCACGTAGGAGCGAAGCGGCGGGCACGGGAGGGCACATCCGGAAACATCAGCCCTGGACAGGCTGCTGAGGCGGCGCTGTACCGGTGGCTGCCTCGGCAGGGGCATCACCCCGTATCTGGGCGTGGTGGAGCTGAGCCGCTTGGATACGCCGATGATCCGCGAGTGGCGGGCGAGGCTGCTCGGCAACGGCGTCTCGGAGACGACGGCCGCGAGGGCGTACTGACTGCTGCGGGCCGTGCTGATGACGGCGGTGGCCAGTGGCCCGTGGCGGCCGGACGGGCGCTGATGGCCGGTGGAACGTCGAAGACCCTGGCCGGGAGGCGAGTCCTGGCCAGGGCCTTCGTGCTGGAGCGGGTGACGGGAATCGAACCCGCACTGTCAGCTTGGGAAGCTGATGTTCTGCCATTGAACTACACCCGCAGGCGGCACCACTGTACCTGAGGTCACCACTCCCGTGCACCCAGGCACCCCGCCCCGCCACCGCGCCGGAGTGGATCAAGGATGTTGCGTGCCGGCAACATATGGGCGTTCTCAAATCCGTCGATGGGATGTAACGTCTGCTCCACGTTTCCGACCCGGCGTGACACACCCCCTGCCACGCCGTCAGAAAGAGGTGGGCCCATGGGACCCCGTCCCAACCTGCTGACCCGGCGTACCGCCGGTGTCGCGACGTCGACCCTCGCGCTGCTGCTCAGCACCGCCGCCGTCGGCGTCGTCCCCGCTGCCTCGGCCTTCTCGGCCGCCCCGGCCGGCGTCTGCGCCGAGCCGGCCGACACCCACGCCGACGCCCGCGTCGCCAAGGGCGGCCATGCCAAGCTCGACCCGAACCACCTGACCGCCAAGCAGGTGCGCGAGCGCGAGGCCGACCTCGCCGCCGCGCAGCGCGAGCGGGCCAACTTCCGGACCGGCCCGACCGTCGCCCCGCTGGCCTCCGTCACCATCCCGGTCGTGGTGCACGTGATCCAGGAGAACAGCACCCGGGCCGGCGGCAACATCCCGGACTCGCTGATCAACCAGCAGATCACCGTGCTCAACCAGTCGTACGCGGGCTCGACCGGTGGCGCCGCAACCGCCTTCGCGTTCCAGCTCACGAAGATCAACCGGGTGACGAACCCGTCGTGGTACCCGATCGTGCAGGGCTCCTCGGCCGAGCGCTCGATGAAGACCTCGCTGCGCACGGGCGGCAAGAACACGCTCAACATCTACCTCGGCGAGCTGAGCGACGGCCTGCTCGGCTGGGCGACCTTCCCGAAGCGGAAGCTGGACAGCATGGACGGCGTGGTCGTGCTCAGCGAGTCGCTGCCCGGCGGCACGGCGACCAACTACAACCAGGGCGACACCGGTACGCACGAGGTCGGCCACTGGCTGAACCTCTACCACACCTTCCAGGGCGGCTGCTCCGGCTCGGGTGACAGCGTCTCCGACACCCCGGCCGAGGCGTCGCCGGCGTACCAGTGCCCGACGGGCCGGGACACCTGCTCCACCGCCGGCAAGGACCCGATCACCAACTTCATGGACTACACCTACGACTCCTGCATGTACCAGTTCACCGCCGGCCAGGCGAGCCGCATGCTCACCGCGTGGAACGCCTACCGCGCTGCCTGACCTCACCCGCACCACACGACAGGTGCCGGTCCCGTTCTCGGACGGGGCCGGCACCTGTCGTTTCGGCAGGCGGCTCAGGCAGCCGGGCGGCGGGTGTCGAAGCCGTGCCGGCCGCGCCGGCCGTCCGCGGCGAGCGGGTCACGGCGTGCCGGCGTGGCGCCCCGCGGGTCGAGCCAGACCCGCATCTGCGGCCGGCCGGCGCCCGGCTGGGCCACCGGGTCGCGCCGGGTCAGCATCGCCACGTCGACGGTGAACTCGAACAGCCGCCAGTCACCCTGCGGCGCCGCCCGGGCGACCCGGGCCAGTCGGGCCACCGTGGCCGGATCGGTCACCGGACGGGCCCGGCCCGCCACGTAGGCCTCGTCGTCGCTCTCCTCCGGCGGGAAGGAGTGCAGCGCGTAGCGGCCGTCCCGCTCGAGGTCGCGGCGCTTCGGGGAGTCGATGACGAAGCACCAGAGCCCGTCGGCGGTGATCACCGGGGAGACCGGGTGCACCCGGGGGCCGCCGTCGGCGCGGACCGTGGCGAGGTAGCCGAAGCCCGGCCCGTACTGCTGCATCAGAAGGCGGATCTCGTCGGCGAGGCGGGGCTCGTCGGCGGCGAATTCGGACCAGGAAGCCATGCGGACATTCTATCGAACACGTGTACGAAGAAGTAGTGCGACACGCAGGTCACCCGTACCGGTCGCTATGGTGTTCCGATGCTGCTCTCCGACCGCGACCTGGTCTCCGAGATCAAGTCGGGCACGCTCGCGCTGGAGCCCTTCGAGCCCACGCTGGTGCAGCCGTCCAGCATCGACGTACGCCTGGACCGGTTGTTCCGGGTCTTCAACAACCATCTCTACACCCACATCGACCCGTCGGTGCAGCAGGACGACCTGACGTCGATGGTGGAGGTGCCGGAGGGCCAGCCCTTCGTGCTGCACCCGGGCGAGTTCGTGCTCGCCTCCACGCTGGAGGTCATCTCGCTGGGCGACCAGCTCGCCGGGCGGCTGGAGGGCAAGTCCAGTCTGGGCCGACTCGGCCTGCTGACCCACTCCACCGCCGGCTTCATCGACCCGGGCTTCTCCGGCCACGTCACGCTGGAGCTGTCCAACGTGGCGAACCTGCCGATCACGCTCTGGCCGGGGATGAAGATCGGTCAGCTCTGCATCTTCCGGCTCTCCTCGCCGGCCGAGCACCCGTACGGCTCGGCCGTCTACGGATCGCGTTACCAGGGCCAGCGCGGCCCGACGCCGAGCCGGTCCTGGCAGAGCTGGCGCACCTGGCCGACCCGCTGACGCCGAGCGCCGCTTGTTAAGAGGGGCCCCCTCCTATGCAGAATGCGTTAAGAGGGGGCCCTTCCTTACACCTCAGGCGGGGCGGCCGTAGCTGTTGATGTCGCCGTCGTCGACGCGCTTCATGGTGATCGGCTTGCCGGACTGGGAGGCGTGCACCACCCAGCCGTCGCCCACGTACATCCCCACGTGGTGCAGGTCGCCGTAGTAGAAGACCAGGTCACCGGCGCGCAGCTCGGACCGGCTGACCCGCTTCGTCACGTCGTGCTGCTGCCGGGCGTTGTGCGGCAGCGAGACCCCGGCCTTGGCCCAGGCGGCCATGGTCAGGCCGGAGCAGTCGAAGTGGTCCGGGCCGGCGGCCCCCCAGACGTAGATCTTGCCGATCTGGGCGCAGGCGAACTTGACCGCGACCCCGGCCGCGCCGCCGGGGTAGCCGGACGGGCAGGGCGCCGGGCGCAGCGGGCCGCCGCCGCCGTTGCCGTAGACCTTTAGACGTAGCTTCTGCAGTCGGGCGATCTCGCCGTCGATCTGCTTCTTCTTCGTCGCGAGCTGCGCCTCGGTGCGGCTCAGGTCGGCGACCATCTGGTCCAGCGGCCGCTTCTTGGCGGCCAGCTCGTCGCGCAGTTCGGCGACGGCACGCACCTGCTCCTGCTGGTGGTGCGCGAAGCGGTCGAGCAGCTCCAGGCCGCTGACCAGGTCGCCCGGCGAGCGGCTGCCCAGCAGGGCGTTGACGGTGGAGAGGTTGTCGCCCTTGTACGCGTCGGCGGCGAGCCCGCCGACCTGGCCGAGCGCCGCGTCCACCCGGGCCTGCAGCGGGGCGATCTGCCGGCCGAGCGCGTCGGCCTGCTTGCGCCGCACCGCGAGCTGCTCGCGTACGGCGTTGACCTGTTCGATGACCGGTTCGAGCTTGTTCCAGTCGCGGTCGATCTGGGCCTCGATCTCGGCGACCGAGGGTTCGGCGTGGGCCGCCGTGGCGCCGCCGGTCAGGACGACGGCGGTGCCGACCAGGGCGGCGAGGGCGGTGGTGAAGCGGGACCAGCGGGAACGCGGCGCGACGACGTGCCGGTCGATCGACCGGCTCGACGACGGCCGCGGGGCATGGAGTGCCACCGGGCGTCCGTACTCCTTCTTCCTGACCGCCTACCGGGTTAGCTGACGGATTCGGACGGGAAGGGAGCCGCCCTACCGCAGCTCCGCTGCGGATTCACCCCAGGTACCTGGTTCCCCGGCTCGCCCGTGGGCGACTCGGCGGTGTCGGACCGTCACCGACCGGGTTGGACGGTGAGACTGGCGGCCGACGATTCACCAGAGTAGGAGCCGTCGTTATCGATCCGCAACTCGGGACGCCGTGACACTCCGTACCGACACCTGGGTGAAGTTTTCTTTCATTAAGGATTACCTGCTGGAAAGGTATTGACCCTCGCGGGTCTGCGGAGTGAGGGTGGGGACGCAGTGACCCCCATCCCTGTCCAGGAGGTTCGATGCACCTCTCCACCCCGCCGTCGGGCGGACGGATACTGCTGGCCGCCGCCGTGGCGACCGCCACCGCGCTGGCCGTCACCGGCCCGGTGACCGCCGCGCCGGAGACGGCCGGACCCGCCACCGACCGGCAGCAGCAGTACGCCGCCGCGGCCACCGAGTACGGCGTGCCGCAGAACGTGCTGCTCGGCGTCTCCTATCTGGAGTCCCGCTGGGACACCCACCCGGGCCAGCCCAGCACCAGCGGCGGCTACGGCCCGATGCACCTGACCGACGCGGCGCACGTCCTCGCCACCCCGGGCAGCGCCCACGTCGACGAGGACGAGGACCCGCGCGGCGACGACTCCCGCCCGCTCACCCTCGACCCGGCCACCGCCGCCGCGCCGGCACGGGAGACCCCGCTGCCCCGCGCCTCGCTGCAGACGATCGACACCGCCGCGACGCTCACCGGGCTCGACGCGCAGACGCTGCGCACCGACCCGGCGGCGAACATCCGCGGTGGCGCGGCGCTGCTCGCGTCCTACCAGAAGGCACTGGGCGGGCCGGTCGGCGCCGGCACCGACGCGGCGGCCTGGTACGGCGCGGTGGCCCGCTACTCCGGCGCGGACACCGCCGACGCGGCGGCGGCCTTCGCCGACGAGGTCTACGACCAGCTCGGCCAGGGCGCGACCCGGACCACCGACGACGGGCAGCGGGTCACGCTGGCCGCCACCACCGCCCGGCCGGACCGGTCCCGGCTGGCCCGGCTCGGCCTGCGCCACGCGCAGCGGCCGGACGGCCTGGAGTGCCCGGTCCGGTTGGCCTGTGAGTGGATCCCCGCGCCGTACGAGCAGCTCAGCGCCGACCCGGGCGACTACGGCAACCACGACCTGGGCAACCGGCCGAAGCAGCAGAAGATCGAATACATCGTCATCCACGACACCGAGGGCTACTTCGGCCCCAGCGTCGACCTGGTCAAGCGGGCCGACTACCTGGGCTGGCACTACACGCTGCGCTCGGTGGACGGCTACGTCGCCCAGCACATCAAGGCCAAGGACGTCGGCTGGCACGCCGGCAACTGGTACGTCAACGCCAAGTCCATCGGCCTGGAGCACGAGGGCTTCGCCGGTCAGGGCACCTGGTACACCGAGGCGATGTACCGGGCCTCGGCCAAGCTGGTCCGCCACCTCGCGCTGAAGTTCGGCATCCCGCTCAACCGGCAGCACATCATCGGGCACGACAACGTGCCGGGCACCACCGCCGGCACGGTGAAGGGCATGCACTGGGACCCGGGCCCCTACTGGGACTGGTCGCACTACTTCGACCTGATGAAGGCGCCGTTCCGGAGCACCGGCACGGCCCGCACCGGGCTGGTCACCATCGACCCGGACTTCGCCACCAACCGGCCGGCGTTCGTCGGCTGCAACCAGCAGCCGCCGGGCGTCCCGACGCCCACCCCGCCGGCCGAGACCTGCCCGTCGCGCGGCTCCTCCGCGGTGGTCCTGCGGACCGCGCCGAGCGCGGACGCCCCGCTGGTCAACGACCTCGGGCTCCGCCCGGACGGCACGCCGGACACGATGTACATCTCCGACCACGGCGCCCGCGCCTCCGCCGGCCAGACGTACGCGGTGGCCGGGCGGCAGGGCGACTGGACGGCGATCTGGTACCTCGGCCAGAAGGCGTGGTTCCTCAACCCGGCGTCGGCGCCGACCGCGAAGTGGGCCACCGGCTTCGTGGTGACCCCGCGGCCCGGCAGGGCCACGATCCCGGTGTACGGCCGCGCCTACCCGGAGCAGGCCGCCTACCCGGACACCATCCCCTACCAGACCATCTCGCCGTTGCAGTACACGCTCGCGGCGGGCCAGCGGTACGCGGTCGGCGGGGTGCTGCCCGGCGAGTACTACCGCGCGGTCTCGTTCGACGGCTCGGCGCCGGGTGACCGGACCGTGGTGCGCGGCGAGAACCGCTACGTGCAGGTCCAGTTCGGTCACCGGATCATGTACGTGAACCTCGACGACGTGCTGGTCCTGCCATCGCCGATCGGCGCGCCACGGTAACGGCCCACCGACACGAGAAGGCCCCCGGTCCAGCTGGACCGGGGGCCTTTCCGTGGCGCGGACGGGTCAGCTGACCCGGACGAAGCCGGCGAGCGGTTGGGTGCTGATGCTCGACACCTGGACCGGTTTGCCGGTCCGGGGCGCGTGGACCATCACCCCGTTGCCGAGATAGAGCCCGACGTGGTGCAGGTCGCTGCCGAAGAAGACCAGGTCACCGGGTCTGGCCTCGGACCGGGAGACCCGACGGCCCTCGTTCCACTGGGCGCCGGTGAAGTGGGTCAGCGAGATGCCCGCCGCCTTGTAGGCGTACTGGGTCAGGCCGGAGCAGTCGAACGAGTTCGGGCCGGTGGCGCCCCACACGTACGGGTCGCCCACCTGGGCGCACGCCGTCTTGATCGCGGTACGCGCGGCGCTGCTCACCACGCCGTCGATGGCCGGGCAGCCCGCCGGACGGATCGAGGTCACCGGCAGCATCGCGGTCAGCCGCTTGATTTCCGCGTCGATCTGCTTCTTCTGCGTGGCCAGCTGGGCTTCCTGCTTCAGCTCGGTCTCGATCAGCTGGTCGAGCTTGCGCTTCTCCCGGTTGAACTTGTCGCGGGCCGCAAGCACACCGGCGATCTGCCTGCGCTGGTCGTCGGCGATCCGGTCGAGCATGACGAGCTGCTCGGCCAGCGTGCCCGGCTTGGTGCTCACCAGCAGCGCGCCCATCTCCTGCGACGGGCCCCGCATGTAGTAGCGGGCGGCGATGTCGCCGACCTTGTTCATGGCCAGCGTCGAGGCCAGCTCCAGCGGCACCATCTTGTTCCGCAGGTCGTCGGACTTCTTCTTGTTGACCTTGAGCAGGGAGCGGACCTTGTTGTACTGCTCGATCGTGGGCTCGAGCTTCTCCCACTGCTTGTCGATCTGGGCGTCGATCTCGTCCACCGAGGGCGCCGCGTGCGCCGGGGCCGCCAGCATCCCGGCGCCGACCGCGGCGGCCGCGACCAGGGTGAGGAGACGGCGTACCACCCGGTGGAACCCGGCCGGACGGCCGGGTCGAGCGCTCGGGGCGTGACGTCGAGGGGGCATGGTTGCCACCGGCACGGACTCCTTTGCAACCGACCGCCGGGCGCCTCGCGAGAGGGAAGGTCGAGGCAGACGACCCACAGCGGTCGGTGCCCCACATTAGGGAAAGCACCCGGGTGGAATCAAGGCGACCTTTTGTTCAATCACGTATCCGCAATCGGTTGCACACCAAGGGTGTTCATTCACTTGCCCACGATGGCCGTCAATACGTCGTCGAGCGTCACCACGCCGAGGGGCCGACGACCGTCGCTGACCAGCACCATGTGCCGGCGCTCGCGGCGCATCGCGAGCAGCAGATCGGCGAGCGTACGGTCCGGCGGCACCACGGCCAGCGGCCGGTAGATGTCGGCCGGCACCGGGGCCCGACGGCTCGCCCCGGCGTACCCGAGCACGTCCTTGACGTGCACGAAACCGAGCACCCGGCGGGTGGCCCGCTGCACCACCGGGAAACGTGACCGGCCGGTGCGGGTCGCCAGCACCTCCAGCGAGGCCGGTGAGACGTCCTCGGCCACCGTGGTCACCGTCGACCAGGGTTGCAGGGCGTCGGCCGCGGTACGGCTGTGCAGGGCGAGCGCGCCGGTGATCCGGGCGTGCTCCTCGGCGTCCAGCAACCCCTCGGTCCGCGCCTGGGAAACCAGGCCGGCCAACTCCTCGGCGGTGAACACCGTCTTGACCGCGTCCGTCGCCTCCACCCGCCACCACCGCAGCACCTGCCGCGCCGACCACTTCATCGCCACCAGCAGTGGCTTCGTGGCCAGGCAGAACGCGAGCATGGCCGGGCCGAGCCACAACGCCGAGGGCTCCGGCCCGGCCAGCGTGATGTTCTTCGGCACCATCTCGCCGACCACGGTGTGCAGGAACACCACCACGGCCAGCGCGATCACGAACGCCACCGGGTGCACCGCCGACGCCGGCAGTCCGAGCGCCTCGAAGGGCACCTCCAGCAGGTGGGCCAGCGCCGGCTCGGCGATCGCGCCCAGGCCGAGCGAGCAGACCGTGATGCCGAGCTGCGCGCCGGCGATCATCAGCGGGATCTGGTTCATCGCGGCCAGCGCCCAGCGCGCCCGCTTCGACGTCACCGCGAGCGGTTCGATCACGGTGCGCCGGGACGCGATCAACGCGAATTCGCTGCCCACGAAGAACGCGTTGCCGAGCAGCAGCACCAGGGCGACCAGCAGTTCAGGCACCGTCGTCGGGCTCCTCGGGACGGACCACCCGGACCTGCTCGATCCGATGCCGGTCGACCTCCACCACGGTGAACTCGTAGCCGGACTCGTCGACCGTCTCACCGGCGACCGGGATGTGGCCGAACCGGGCCATCAGGAACCCGCCCAACGTCTCGTACGGCCCCTCGGGCAGCCGGAAGCCGGTCTGCTCGACCAGCTCGTCGGCCCGCAGCACGCCGTCGACCAGGACGGTCCGCTCGCCACCGGGCACGGTCAGCTCCGCCGGCCCGAAGCCGCCGCCCACCGCGTCCGGGTCGAACTCGTCGGCGATCTCCCCGACCAGCTCCTCGACCAGGTCCTCCACGGTCACCACGCCGTCCGTGCCGCCGTACTCGTCGACCACGATGGCCAGGTCCGCGCCGGCGTCCTTCAGCGCGGCCAGCACCCCGTCGAGGTCCAGGCTCTCCGGCACGTACACCGGCTCCCGGGCGACCGAGGCGACGGTGGTGCCGGCCCGACGGGCCAGCGGCACGCCGAGCGCGTCCGGCACCCCGGCGACACCGGTGACCAGGTCGAGCGTCTCCTCGTACACCGGGAACCGGGTCCGGCCGGTCCGCCGGGACGCCTCCAGCAGCTCGGCGACGGAGGCGGTGGCCCGCAACGCGATCACGTCCACCCGGGGGGTCATCGCCTCGGCGGCGCGCTTGTCGCCGAAGCGGATGGTGCGGCGCAGCAGCATCGCGGTGTCCGGCGGCAGCGCGCCGGCCCGCGCCGAGATGGCGGCCAGCAGTCCCAGCTCCTCCGGGGAACGGGCGCTGGCGAGTTCCTCCTGCGGCTCCACGCCGAGGCGGCGCACCAGCCGGTTGGCCGAGTTGTTGAGCAGCCGGATCAGCCAGCCGAAGGCGCGGGAGAACCCCCGCATCGGCGCGGCCGTGGCCAGGGCCGCCGGCATCGGGCGGGCCAGCGCCAGGTTCTTCGGCACCAGCTCGCCGAAGAGCATCGAGACGAGCGTGGCCAGCGCCAGGGCGAGCAGCCCGGAGAAGCGGTCCGCCCCGCCGAAGGGGTGCAGGGCCGGCGCGACGAGCCGGGCCAGGGCGGGCTCGGCCAGATAGCCGGTGAGCAGCGCGGTGATGGTGATGCCGAGCTGCGCGCCGGAGAGCTGGAAGGACAGGTCCCGCAGCGCCCGACGCACCGTGGCGGCCCGTCCGTCGCCCTCGTCGGCCCGCCGGTCGATCTCCGCGCGGTCGACCGTGACCAGGGCGAACTCGGCCGCGACGAAGAAGGCGTTGCCCGCGGTCAGCAGCACGAAGCCGACCAGGGGCAACAGCGTCAGAACCAACAGGCCGTCGATGGGCGTGATTGTGGCACGTGGGCGCCGGTGGTGCGGCACCCGTAGCGTGGCGGGTATGGACGGCCTGCTGCTCACCGACGAACTGGTCCTGCTCGCCTACGACGACGCCGGCACGAACCGGCTCGGCCGCCCCCATCTGGACTACGGCCTCGCCGGGGCGGTGCTGCTGGAACTGGCCCTCGCCCGCCGGGTGGAGGTGGTGGACAAGCGGCTGGTGGTGACCGACCCCGCCCCCACCGGCGTGCCCCTGCTCGACGAGGCGCTGGCCACCGTCGGGGCCGGGCGGCCCCGCAAGCCGAAGGACTGGATCGGCAAGCTCGCCAAGGGACTGCCGGACCGGGTGCTCGACGGTCTGGTCGGCTCCGGGGTGCTGCGCCGCGACTCCGACCGGGTGCTGCTGGTCTTCCCGCGTACCCGCTATCCCTCGCCGACCGGCGCGGAGCCGGCGGTGGAGACGGCGGCCCGGCGGCGGATGGTGGACGCGCTGGTCGGCGACGGCCCGGTCGACGCCCGGACCGCCGCGCTGCTCACCCTGACCCGGGCGGTCGGCCTGGATCGCAAGCTCTTCCGCGAGCTGCCGAAGGACCGGGTCAAGGCCCGGATGACCGAGATCGCCGCCGGTGACTGGGCCTCCGCCGCGGTGAAGAAGGCGATCGAGGAGATGCAGGCCGCGGTGATCGTCGCGACCACCGCCACCGCCGCCATCAGCGTCACCACGACCAGCTGAGACGACGGCGGCGGCACCCGCGTGGGTGCCGCCGCCGTCGTGGTCCGGCTTCCCGCCGGGGTACGCCTCAGCCGGCCGCCGGAGCGGTCTCCTTCTCGCCGGCCGGCGCGTCCGGCTTGACCGAGCGCAGCAGCACGCTGGCCACGTCGACCACCTCGACGTCCTCGCCGGCGCCCTTGCCGTTCACCCCGTCGTTGAGCATCGTCGAGCAGAACGGGCAGCCGACCGCGATGGTCTTCGCGCCGGTGGACATGGCCTCCTCGACCCGGTCCACGTTGATCCGCTTACCGATCTTCTCCTCCATCCACATCCGGGCGCCGCCGGCGCCGCAGCAGAAGGAGCGCTCGCTGTTGCGCGGCATCTCGGTCAGCTCGCCCTGGATGGAGTCGCCGAGCACCTCACGCGGAGCGGCGAAGACCCGGTTGTGCCGGCCCAGGTAGCAGGGGTCGTGGTAGGTCACGCCACCGTCGACCGGCTGCACCGGGGTGAGCTTGCCGGCGCTGACCAGGTGGGCCAGCAGCTGGGTGTGGTGCACCACCTCGAACTCGCCGCCGAGCTGGCCGTACTCGTTGCCCAGCGTGTTGAAGCAGTGCGGGCAGGTCGCGACGATCTTCCGCTTGCTCTTCTCCCGGCCCTCGAACGCCTCGTTCAGCGTCTCGACGTTCTGCTGGGCGAGCATCTGGAAGACGAACTCGTTGCCGATGCGCCGGGCCGGGTCACCGGAGCAGGTCTCGCCCTCACCCAGGATGGCGAAGGAGACGCCCGCCTCGTGGAGCAGCGTGGCGACCGCGCGGGTGGTCTTCTTGGCCCGGTCCTCGAACGCGCCGGCGCAGCCGACCCAGAACAGGTACTCGAAGTCGTCGACCTCGCCGACCCGGGGCACCTCGAAGCCGAGGCCCTTGGTCCAGTCCTCACGGGTGTTCTGCGGGGCGCCCCACGGGTTGCCCTTGTTCTCCAGGTTGCGCAGCATGACGCCGGCCTCGGAGGGGAAGCTCGACTCGATCAGCACCTGGTAGCGGCGCATGTCGACGATGTGGTCCACGTGCTCGATGTCCACCGGGCACTGCTCGACGCAGGCGCCGCAGGTGGTGCAGGACCAGAGCACGTCCGGGTCGATGACGCCGCCCTCCTCGGCGGTGCCGATCAGCGGGCGGTCGGCCTCGGCCAGGGCCAGCACGTCCATGTGGGCGAGCTGCGCCTCGGTGGCCTTCTCCTCGCCGGTCAGGTCCTTGCCGCCGCCGGCCAGCAGGTACGGCGCCTTGGCGTACGCGTGGTCGCGCAGGCTGAGCACGAGCAGCTTCGGCGACAGCGGCTTGCCGGTGTTCCAGGCCGGGCACTGCGACTGGCACCGGCCGCACTCGGTGCAGGTGCTGAAGTCGAGCAGGCCCTTCCAGCTGAACTGCTCGACCTGGGCGACACCGAACTGGTCCTTCTCCGGGTCGGCCTCCTCGAAGTCGAGCGGCTTGCCCTCGCTCGTCATCGGGCGCAGCGGGCCCAGGCCGGAACCGGCGGGCTTCTCCGGGTCGCGCTTGAAGAAGATGTTCGGGAAGGCCAGGAACCGGTGCCAGGCGACACCCATCGTGACGTTCAGCGAGATCACGATGAGCCAGGTCATCGAGATGACGATCTTGATGAGCGCGGCGATGCTCGCGCCGTTCTCCCAGCCCGGCAGCGCGGCGCCGACGGCGTGGCTGAGCGGGGTGGCCCAGACCGGGTACTCGAAGTGGTCGGTGGCGACCTTGAAGCCCCGGATGACGAAGCCGAAGATCAGGACCAGCAGCACGATCCACTCGACGAAGTAGCCCTGCCACATGGTCGAGCCGGTGAAGCGGGAGCGGTTCTCGGCGCGACCGGGCCGGTTGCGCAGCCGGATCGCCATCAGCACCACGATGCCGATCAGGCCGAGGATGCCGATCCACTCGGTGACCAGACCGAAGATCGTCCAGGACCCGATGATCGGCAACCCACCGGTCGGGGTGACGACCTCGAAGTAGGCCTCCAGCACCAGCAGCGACAGCACGACGAAGCCGACCATGACGGTCCAGTGCGCGGCGCCGACCACGCTCCACTTCAGCATGCGGGTGTGACCGACGGTCTCCACCAGCATCTTCTTCGTGCGGGCGCCCTTGTCGGCGAACCGCTCCGGCGCGGGTTGCCCCAGCCGGATGACGGCCGTCATCTTCATGACCGCGCGCACCGCAAGCCACACCGCAACGGCGGTGATGGCGGCCGCGAGGATCGTGGTGACGATCTGGACGCTGCCCATCGAGTTGGCCTCCCGGTCTGCTGCTTGTCAGTGCAGCCTACGCGGAAGGTTACCCAGCAGTAACGTGAGTCTTCTCGCACCGGCCACGCCGCCCTGCGGACACCTTAGGTGCAGCGGAGTCCGGGTGCCGGACAGGGGCGGCGTGGCGTGACGTGCGACCGGGCGACTCAGCGCCAGCGGGAGAGCAGGATCAGCGAGGAGACCATCGCGCCGAAGCCCACCGCGAGGTTCCAGTAACCCCACGAGGCGACCGGGTAGGCCTGCTCGGAGAGGTAGTAGATCACCAGCCAGCCGATGCCCACCGCGATCAGCGCGACGGCGGTGATCGGCAGCCAGACCGGGCTAGGCTTGCGCGTCGCCGCCGTCGCCGTCGGGCGGACGTCCGTCGGCGGGGTGTACACCTTCTTCTTGCGGACCTGAGACTTGGGCACGACGCTCTCCAGAGGGGGGTACGACCTCGTCCGGCCTGACAACCGGGCGCGGGGGCGACGGTCCATGGCCAATAATGTTCGACAGCTAGCGTAGTCCCGACGGACCGTCCAGGCCACGAATGGGGTCAGGCCGGTGCACGGAGTGACCGAAAAGAGCGGGACTTTTCGGGTCGAGCAGGTCGGTTCGCATCGGCGCGGGCCGGAACGAGACGACGGGAAAGGGAACGCCCGGTGGAGTACACGTCCGGCGCCGCCTCCTGGCAGAAGGTCCTCCGCCGCGCGGTTGCCGGTCTGCTGCCCCGACGAGCGCGTCAGCGCCGCCCGGGTTGGTCGATCGGCGTGCCCCTGATCGCCGCCGCGGCGGGGCTGCTCTTCACCACCACCGCGACCACCGCCGGCGGCACCTCGCTGCGCGAGGACCGGCGGCCACAGCTCACCCAGCTCATCGAGGACCGGCGCGAGCAGGTCGCGGCCAGCGAGGCGAAGGCGGCGCGGCTGCGCGACGAGGTCGAGCAGCAGACCGAGGCGCTGGCCGGCACCGACGGGCCGGTCAAGCTCCAGCGGGACCGGGCCGCCGCCAGCCGGCAGGCCGCCGGATTCACCGCGCTCACCGGCACCGGGATCACCATCGAGTTGAACGACGCCGACTGGGGTCCCGGCCAGCCGTTGCCCAAGGGCGCCAGCAACGACGACCTGGTCGTGCACCAGGGCGACGTGCAGGCGGTCGTGAATGCGCTCTGGGCCGGCGGCGCGGAGGCCATGTCAATCATGAACGTCCGCGTCCTCAGCACCAGCGCGGTACGCTGCGTCGGTAACACCCTGCTGCTGCACGGCCGGGTTTACTCCCCTCCTTTCAAGATCGTGGCCATCGGCGATCCCGCGGAGTTCCAGCGGGCGCTCGCCGCCTCTGAGGGAGTCCGGGTGTTCAAGGAAGTGGCCGACCACTACCAGCTCGGCTACGTCGAGCGGGTCTCCACCGTCACCGTGCCGGCGTTCGAGGACTCCACCGCGCTGCAATCGGCGACGGTGCCCAGGTGACCGGCGACCGCCCCGCGGAACGCCACGGTCGCGCCGACGACCCGCACGAGGAGCCGACCGCGTTCCTCCCCACCGTCGACCGTCCGGCGCCCGCACCGGCGCGGCCCCCGCTCGACCTGCCCTGGCCGGACGCCGGCCCGACCCACTCGTCCCCGGCCCGTCGCGGCCTCGGCGGCCGTGACCCGGGCGCCCGTGGCCCGGGCCGTGCCCCTGACGCCGGTGACCTGAGTCGTGACCTCCGTGCCCGTGGGCTGGGCCGTGAACTCGACGTCCGTGGCGTGGGCCGTGACCCTGGCGCCGGTGACCCGAGCCGTGGGCTACCCGACCGGTGGGATCCCCGTGGCCAGGGGCCGGACCGAGGCGACCCCGCCGGCCGGGACGTCGGCCGCCGTGCACCCGACGGCCGGGACGTCGGCGACCGCGCACCCGACGGCCGTGGCGTCGGCGACCGCACACCCACCCGCCGCGAACCCGCCCGCCGGGAGACCGGCGGCCGGGAGACCGGCGGCCGGGAGACCGGCGGCCGGGAGCCGGAACGCCGCAACCACGGCCACGGCCACGGCGACGCGGGCGGCCGGCCCAGCGCCCCGCCCCCGCCCGCCTGGCCGGGCAACCAGGCCCGTCCGTCGAGCACCGCGGCACGAGCCGAGCCGCACGGGCCGGCGCGCGCCGAGGGCTACCCACCGACGCCCCACACCGAGACCAGCCCCCCGTCGTACCGGTCGTCGCCCCGCCCGGAGACCCGTCAGCCGGCACGCGCCGAGCCGTACCCGCCCTCGTCCCACCCCGAGACCCGTCAGCCGGCACGCGCCGAGGGGTATCCGCCGTCGCCCCACGCCGGGACCCGGTCCGCGCCGCGCGTCGAGGCGTACCCGCCTCCGCCCCACGAGGACGCCCCGCGGTCGGCGCGCGGCCTCGGCCGCCCGCCCACCGGTCCGGACGGCCGGCACCCGGACGGCCCCGGGACGGCGGGTGGGCGAGCGATCGAGAACCGGCCGTCCGGGCCCGCGGATGCCCGGCCCGCCGACCCGTACCGCTCCGACAGCCGCAGCGGAGTCGGCGGCCCGGCCACCCCCGAGGACCGGCGTTTCTCGGGGCCGTCCGGCCGCCGGTTCGATCCGACGGCCCGCGCCGACCAACCCCCGCCGGGCCCCGTCGGCCCCTCCGAGCACCGCGCCGACCCGGATCGCGCGCCGGCGACTCCGTCCGGCGCTCGCGGTGGTGCCCCCGGCCCGATCCGACCGGCCGCCCCCGCCGACGGGCCGACCGACTTTTTGCCGCCGGTGGGAGAGCGGGCCGGCGCGTCCGAGCCGCGTGCCCGCGCGTCGCAACGGCACGGCGCCGGCCCCGAGCAGCCCGGCGACCCGGGTGCGACGGCGGTGCTGCGCCCGGTCAGCCGCCCGCCCGCCGATCCGCGGTTGGACTCCACAGCGCTGATGGGCGCCGTACCCCCGGTGCAGGACACCGGCGACGGCGGCGACGAGCCACCGGCGGAGCCGCCGCGCCCACGGCGCGGCGAGCGGGTGGTGCAGCTCCGGCCGGAACAGACCGGCGAGGGCTACCGCAGCGTCTACTCCGAACTGACCCGCCCGACCACGGGCTCCCGGCTGCGCTCGGTGATTCGCGGCACCGGCGAGGTACTGATCACCTTCGGCCTGGTGGTGCTGCTCTTCGCCGGCTACGAGATCTGGGGCAAGTCGGTCATCGTCGACGCCCACCAGAGCGACCTGAGCGGTCAGCTCGCCCGGGAGTGGGAGACGGACCCGACCGTCGGCCCGACCACCGGGCCGAGCGTGAAGCCGAAGCCGCCGGCCGAGGGGAAGCCCGTCGCCGGCCTCTACATCCCCAAGTTCGACAAGCACTGGGTGGTGGTGGAGGGCGTCAGCCCGGACGACATCCGGTACGCCCCGGGCCACTACCCGGACAGCGCCATGCCGGGCGAGGTGGGCAACTTCTCCGTCGCCGGTCACCGCATCCGCTCCACCTTCTGGCGGCTGGACGAGTTGAAGGCCGACGACGTCATCGTGGTCGAGACCAAGACCGACTGGCTCGTCTACCGGGTCTACCAGCAGCGGATCGTCAAGCCCTCCCAGGTGGAGGTGGTCGCGCCGGTGCCGGGCAAACCGGACCGGAAGGCGACCGAGAAGCTGCTCACGCTGACCACCTGCAACCCCAAGTTCGACAACTACCAGCGGCTCATCGTCCACGCCCGGCTGGACCACGCCCAGGCGAAGTCGGCGGGCCGCCCGGCCGAACTGGAGGCCTGACCCGTGTACTCGTGGATCTGGCGGAAGCTGCCGTTCGGCCTGCCCGGGAAGCTGATCGGCTCGGTGCTGCTGGCCACCGCCACGGTCGCCCTGCTCTGGCTCGTGGTCTTCCCCTGGGCCGAGCCGCTGCTGCCCTTCGACGACGTGCAGGTCACGCAGGACTCCGGCGTACCGGGCGACGCCCCCGGGGGAGGGCTCACCGACCCGACCGGGCTGCCGGGCGAGGAGGAGGAACTCCCCTACAGCACCGAGACCAACAACGCCCCGCCCTCCACCCCGAACAGGTGACCCCGATGCGCGTCCTGGTGATCGACAACTACGACTCGTTCGTCTTCAACCTCGTGCAGTACCTCGGCCAGCTCGGCGTGGACTGCGAGGTACGGCGCAACGACGAGATCGACGTCGCCGAGGTGGGCCGCGTCGGCGCGGACGGCGTGCTGCTCTCGCCCGGACCGGGCAGCCCCGACCGGGCCGGCATCTGCCTGGACGTCATCCGCGAGTACGCGGGCAGGCTCCCCCTCTTCGGCGTCTGCCTCGGCCACCAGGCCATCGGTGAGGCGTTCGGGGCCACCGTGACCCGGGCCCCGGAGCTGCTGCACGGCAAGACCTCCGAGGTGCACCACCACGGCGTCGGCGTGCTCGCCGGCCTGCCCGACCCGTTCACCGCCACCCGCTACCACTCGCTCGCGGTGCTGCCCGAGACGCTCCCGGACGAGCTGGAGGTCACCGGCCGTACCGCCTCCGGGGTGGTGATGGCGATGCGGCACCGCACGCTGCCGATCGAGGGCGTGCAGTTCCACCCCGAGTCGGTGCTGACCGAGGGCGGTCACGTCATGCTGGCGAACTGGCTGGCCACGTGCGGCTTCCCGGAGGCGCTGGAGCGCGCCCCGGAGCTGGCCGCCGAGGTCGACGCCCGCCGCCGAGCAGCCTTCGCCGCAGCCTGACGCGCCCCGCGCCCCGCGCCCCGCGCCCCGCGCCCCGCGCCCCGCGCCCCGCGCCCCGCGCCCCGCGCCCCGCGCCCCGCGCCCCGCGCCCCGCGCCCCGCGCCCCGCGCCCCGCGCCCCGCGCCCCGGCGATCATGAAGTTGGCGGCAGGTCTCGCCCGATTTGTCGCCGCCAACTTCATGGTCAACAGCGGACGGGCTCGGGAGGGGACGACACGTAGTCGAGATCTTGGTACGGGGCCGCCCTCAGGGGGGCGGGGCCGTACCAAGATCTCGACGGGGGACGGAACGGGTGGAACGTGGTGGGTGTTTCCCGCGGCGGGATGCGCCCGTTCCACGCCGACTCAAGCGTCCGGAGAGGCAGCGTGGCGGTGTCCCGGTCGTCCGGGGCACCGCCACGTGCTCGACAGCGTCAGCCGTTGCTTCGCGTCGGCGGGACGGTCGGGAACGGAAAGCCGCCACCGCCGCCACCCGGCGTGCTGGGCGAACCGCTGGGAGTCGGGCTCGGCGGGGTCGGGCTCTCGCTCTGCTCCTCGATCGGCACGTCGACCTCGATGGTCACGGTCTCACCGCGAGGCAGCTTGGTGCCGGCGGACGGCGACTGGCTGCTAACCTTCCCCGCCTGGGACGGCTCGACCTCGTTGCCCTCCCGGGTCCTGACGTCATAGCCGGCTTCCTTCAACCGCTGCTTCGCCTGGTCCTCGGTGTAGCCACGCACGTTCGGCACCTCACCGACGTTGCCCTTGGAGACCGAGAGCGTCACCTTGCTGCCCTCGGCCACCGGACTGCCCTCGGCGGGCGAGACCTCGACGACCTGGCCCTCGGGCGCGCTGTTGGTCACGTCCTTGCGCACCGCGACCAGGCTCCGCTCGTCCAGGCGTGCCTTCGCGGCGTCGAAGGTGCTGCCCTTCAGGCCGGTGGGGATGGTGACCTCGCCGGGGCCGGTGCAGATCTGGACCGACACTGCGGTGTTCTTCTCCACCCGCAGACCCGGGCCCGGGCTCTGGTTGACGACGGTGCCCGGCTTGCACTCCGTGTTCTGCACCGGGTCTCCGTTGACGTAGCGCAGCCCGGCCTGGGTGAGCGCCGCCTGCGCCTCGGCCTGCGTGCCGTCCACCAGCTTCGGCACGGAGACCTTCTCGGCCCCGGTCTGGTTGAGCCAGAGCGCGGTGCCCAGCGCGATCACCGCGAGCACACCGAGCGCGGCGAACGTGGCGATGACCCAGGAGGAGGACTTGCGCTTGCGCGGGTCCCCGACCCGGGCGGGCGCCTGCTGGCGCGTCTGCGGGCCCATCATCTGGGTCTGCTGCGCCTGGTGGTAGCCGCCTCCGGCGGCCGCCATCGGCATGGTCTCCTCGGACGGCATCACCGGGGTCGCCAGCACCGGCCGGCCGGCGGCGGCGCGGAGCAGGTCCGCCCGCATCTCGCCGGCGCTCTGGTAGCGGTTGAGCGGGTTCTTGGAGAGCGCCTTGAGCACGATGGCGTCGACCGCGGGGTTGACGTCCGGGTTGATCGTGCTGGGCGTCGGCGGCTGCTCCCGTACGTGCTGGTAGGCCACGCTGACCGGGCTGTCGCCGACGAACGGCGGGTGCCCGCAGAGCAGCTCGAACAGCACGCACCCGGCGGCGTAGACGTCGGAGCGGGCGTCGACCGCCTCGCCGCGCGCCTGCTCGGGGGACAGGTACTGCGCGGTGCCGATGACCGCGCTGGTCTGCGTCATCGTGGTTGCGCCGCTGGCCAGCGCGCGGGCGATGCCGAAGTCCATCACCTTGACCTGGCCGGTCTGGGTGAGCATCACGTTGCCGGGCTTGATGTCCCGGTGGATGATGCCGTGCCGGTGGCTGAACTCCAGGGCGGCGCACATGTCGGCGCAGATCTCCAGCGCCCGGCGCGGCTGGAGCCGCCCCTCGACGCCGAGGACCTCCTTGAGGGTCCGTCCGTTGACGAACTCCATCACGATGAACGGCAGCGTCTCGCCGGTCGGTGCGGTTTCCTCGCCGGTGTCGTAGACGGCGACGATGGCCGGGTGGTTGAGCGAGGCGGCGTTCTGCGCCTCCCGGCGGAACCGCATCTGGAACGTGGCATCGCGGGCCAGGTCGGCACGAAGCATCTTGATCGCGACGTCCCGCCCGAGCCGGAGATCGCGACCGCGGTGCACCTCCGCCATGCCGCCGTAGCCCAGCAGCTCGCCGACCTGGTACCTGCCACCGAGCAGGCGGGCCTGCGCTGTCATCGCGTCTCTCGTCCTTCGCTCGTCGTCGAACCGCCGCCGGCCGGCTGGAGGCGTACCTCACGACGGTACGACGTGCGGACCGGATAGTCGCCCCCGTACGCCCGCACCGCGCCGGACGTCACGCTCACACTCGCCGGTACGGGCGGACCGGCGGCACCGGCCACGTATTTCCGGTACCAGAAAGAAATCACGCCCGAACAGAGGATGACCAGCACGGCCACCACGATCGCCGTGGTCCAGAGCCCGGAACGGGAACGGCGCTGGGGCGGCGGCGCGGCGGGCGGGCGGGCGTACCCCTGGGGGTGGTGTTGCGGTCGGGGCTGTGGGACGGGGGCCGCCCCGCGCGGCGCCACCGGTGGGCGGGCCTGCGGGGCGGGGTGCGCGACCATGGTCGGACGCGGCGCCACCGGTGGGCGGGCCGGGGCCACGGGCGGGCGGGGCTGCGGGCGCGGGGCGGCGGTCGGCACCTGGGCCCGCGCGACGGGCGCGGCGGGTGAGGCCGGCGCGCCGGAGATCGGGTGCCCGGCGCGCGCCTGCTGGGAGAGCGCGAGCTTGGCCTGTCGGGCGACGCTCGCCAGCGCGGCGGCGCTGGGCCAGCGGGCCGCCGGATCCTTGGCCATGGACCGCTCGACGATCGCGCGTACCTGGGGCGGGATGTCGGCGGGGAGCGGCCGGGGCGCGTCGCGTACGTGCTTCATGGCGATCTCGAGCGGATTGTCCCCCTCGAAGGGGCGCCGCCCGGCCAGGCACTGGTAGGCCACCACGCCGAGCGCGTAGACGTCGGAGGCGGGGGTGGCGACCGCGCCGGTGGCCTGCTCCGGCGAGATGTACGAGGCGGTGCCGAGCACCGAGCCGGCGGCGGTGAGCTGCCCGACCAGGTCGGAGCGGGCGATGCCGAAGTCGGTGAGCACCAGCGTGCCGTTCGGCCGCACCAGCAGGTTGCCGGGCTTCACGTCCCGGTGCACGATGCCCTTCTCGTGCGCCGCGTGCAGCGCGTCGGCGGCCTGGGCCAGCAACGCCATGGTGCGGGCCGGGGTGAGCCGGCCGACCCGGCTGAGCGTGGCGGAGAGCGCGTCGCCCTCCACGTACTCCATCACCAGGAAGGCGATCTGCTGGTCGCTGCCGAAGTCGTAGACGTCGACCACGCCGGGGTGGTTGATGGTGGCCATGGTCCGCGCCTCGCCACGGAACCGCTCGGCGAAGCCCGGCTCGTCGAGCAGCGCGGGGAGCAGGCTCTTGACCGCGACCGTACGGCCCAGCACCTGGTCGGTGCCGCGCCAGACGTCGCCCATGCCACCGCTGGCGATCCGCTCGTCCAGGCGGTAGCGGTTGCCGAGCTGCACACCCGGGCTGAGCACGTCAGCGCCTCCCGGAGTCGGCGATCGCCGCCGCCATGATCCGGCCGGCGATCCGGGCCGCCTCGGCGCTGCCGCCGCTGCCGGCCTGCTCCAGCTCGACGCAGACCGCGGAGAGCGGGGTGCCGTCCTTGGCCAGCGCGAAGCCGATGAACCAGCCGTGGTCCGGCGTGTCCGGGCCGGACTGGGCGGTGCCGGTCTTGCCGCCGACCACGTAGCCGTCGATGGCGGCCCGCTGGCCGGTGCCCTCCTTCACCACGTTCTGCATCATCGACCGCAGGTCGGCAGACACCTGGCTGCTGACCGGGCGGCGCAGCTCGCGCGGCTTGGCGGCGTCGTAGACGGTGGTGCGGTCCGGGCCGAGCAGCTGCTTGACCAGGTACGGGCGCATCTGGCTGCCGTCGTTGGCCACCGCGGCGGCGATCAGGGCGCCCTGCAACGGCGTCATCCGCACGTTGTTCTGGCCGATCGACGACTGGGCCAGCGCGGCCGGGTCGGTGCTGCCGTCCGGGTTCTGCATGTCGCCGGTGCGGCTGGCCGCGACCGGGAGGCCGCCGTCACCGTCCTGCCCGACCGTCAGGTCCTCCTGCTCGAAGCCGAACTGCTTCGCTTTCTCCTTGACCTTGTCCGCGCCGAGCCGCACACCGAGCTGGGCGAAGCCGGTGTTGCAGGATTCGGTCACCGCCTCCCGCAGGGTTACCTGCGCTTCGGGACAGATGGAGTCGGCGGCGTTGCGAATCGGCTTCCCGGCGCCCGGCGCGGTGTAGCTCGACCCGGCCGGGATCTGGGTCTGCTGGCCGATGCCGTTCTCCAGCGCCGCCGCGGCCATGACGATCTTGAAGGTGGAGCCCGGCGGCAGAACCTCGGACAGCGCCCGGTTGGCCAGCGGCCGGTCCTTGTCCTTCTCCAGCGCGTTGTAGGCCCGGTCGGCCTCCGTGCTGTCGTGGCTGGCCAGCGGGTTCGGGTCGAAGCTGGGCATGGAGACCAGCGCCTGCACCGCCCCGGTACGCGGGTCGATCGCGATCGCCGCGCCCTTGGTGGCGCCCACCTGGTTGTCGTTGAGCTGCTTGTACGCCGTCTCCTGGGCCCGCTTGGAGAGCGTCAGCAGCACGTTGCCGCCACCGGTCTCGTCACCGGTGAACATGTCCTTGATCCGGTTGGCGATGAGCGCGTCGCTGGTGCCGGCGAGGAAGTCGTTCTCCACCCGCTCGATGCCGCTGGCGCCGCCGTTGACCGGCTTCCAGCCGAGCACGTGCGCGTACGTCTTCCCACCCGGATAGGTGCGCTGGAACTTCAGCTCACCGCCGGTCTCCTTGCTGACCGCGTACGCGGTGCCGCCGACCTCGATGTTGCCGCGCTTGCGGTCGTACTCGGCGACCTGGACCCGACCGTTGTAGTCGCTGGTGCGGTATTCGTCGGCCTTGTAGGCCTGGATCCAGTTCAGGTTCGCGAAGAGCAGCCCGAACAGGACCATCACGACCACACCGACGCGGCGCAGGGGTGCGTTCACGGCCGGATCACCTCCGTCGGGGCGCCGTGCAGCTGCTCCGGCGGACCGCCGGCGGGCCGGGCCGCCGGGCCACCCCCGCCGGTGACCGGCCGTCGGGCGCCGTCGGACACCCGCAGCAGCACCGCGATCAGCAGCCAGTTCGCCATCAGCGAGGAGCCACCGGCGGACAGGAACGGGGTGGTCTGGCCGGTCAGCGGGATGAGCTTGCTGATCCCGCCGACGATCACGAAGACCTGGAGGCCCAGGGTGAACGCCAGGCCGCCGGCGAGCAGCTTGCCGAACGAGTCCCGCACCGCCAGCGCGGCGCGCAGGCCCCGCTCGACGATCAGCAGGTAGACCACCAGCAGCGCGGAGAGGCCGAACAGGCCGATCTCCTCACCGATGCCGGCGAAGATGAAGTCGGTCTGCACCTCGGGCAACAGCGTCGGCTGGCCTCCACCCGGACCGGCGCCGAACAGGCCACCGGTGCCGAGCGTGAGCAGGCCCTGGACCAGCTGGTAGCCCCGGTCGTACGGCTCGGCGAACGGGTCCAGCCAGATCTGCGCCCGGTCGTAGAAGTTGGCGAACGGCCCACCCACCGTGCTGCCCAGCACGTATGCCAGGTAGGCGCCGCCGAAGAACAGGATCAGACCGATGAGCAGCCAACTGACCCGCTCGGTGGCGATGTAGAGCGTCACCACGAACATGCCGAAGTAGAGCAGCGACGTGCCCAGGTCCTTCTCGAAGACCAGCACCAGGATGCTGACCAGCCAGACCACCAGCACCGGGCCGAGGTCGCGCCCGCGCGGGAAGTCGATGCCGAGCACCCGCCGGCTGGCCAGCGAGAGCACCTCGCGCTTGCGCACCAGGTAGTAGGCGAAGAACGTGAGCAGGGCCAGCTTGGCGAACTCACCCGGCTGGATCTGGAACCCGCCGACCCGGATCCACAGCTTCGCGCCGTTGATCTCGGAGAACCGCCCCGGCAGCACCGCCGGGATCATCACCAGCACGATGCCGGCCAGGCCCAGGGTGTACGCGTAGCGCGAGAGCGAGCGATGGTCGCGCAGGATCGCCAGCAGAGCGGCGGCGAGCACCACCGCGGCGAGCGTCCAGGCGAGCTGGCGGCCGCCGGTGCCGGCGAAGATGGCCAGGTCCGCCCGCTCCGCCGGGGCGGCCTGCGCCAGGTCGTACCGGCGCAGGAAACCGACGCCGATGCCGTTGAGCAGCGCCACCGCCGGCAGCAGGGCCGGATCGGCGAACGGCGCCAGCCAGCGGATCACCAGGTGCAGCCCCAGGAAGACCAGTCCCAGCGCGGCGGCCGGGATCCAGAAGTCCGGGGTGACCGTGTCCAGCGCCTTGGCCTCGATCATCGCCGCGTACGCCGCCACCAGCACCATGGCGAGCAGGAGCAGGGACAGCTCGGCGTTACGCCGGGACCGGGCCAGGCGTACGCCGGACTGCTCGCCCGTCGAGGCGGGCGAGGCTGCCGGTACGGCGGCTGCGGTCACGGATGCGTCCTCAGGATCGAGCCGACACTCACTCCGGCGACCGGCAGCCGGCGGGGTCGGCCGGCGCGACGGTGTCGGAGGGTACGGCGTCGGGCGTGGTGGTCGACGTCGGCGTGGGCGTCGGCGTGCCGGCCGCCGGGGTCGGCGGGACGGCGCTGCCGGTGATGACCGGGGTCAGCGCTCCGGCCGTCGTCACCGGGGTCGGGCTGACCGAACCGGCCGTCGGAGCGGGCGGGCAGAGCGGCTTGAGGTTCGGGTTGGCCGGGTCGTCGCTGGTCAGCTCGGCCAGCCGGCGCTCGGCGTCCGGCTCGCTCTTGGCCTGGATGCCCTGCTTCACCCGCTCCTGCGCGGCCAACGTCAGGTCGTCGAGCCGCGCCGGGCTGCGCTCGTGCACGTTCGACAGGTCGAGCCCGGCGACCTGCCCGGGCACGCCGCGGAAGACCGCGAGCTGACCGTCGTCGGTGGCGCCGACGTAGAACTGCCGCTGGGTGTAGCTCCAGCCGCCGAAGACGCCGCCGGCGACGATGACCGCCAGCGCGAGCGCCATCGCGGCGGTGCGCAGCGGGTGCCGCCGGCGTCGCTCGGGCTCGTCGTCGCGGGTGTCGACCGGCTCCTCCGGAGCGGGCGGCCGGGGCGCGGACAACACCGACGCGCGGGCCGCCGGGGTGGAGTCGTCGGCGGAGGTCGCCATGCCCCGGTCCCGGGCGGCGGCGCCGCCGACGATCGGGGACGCCTCGACGATGTCGCGGTCGGTGGCGTCGGCGATGATCACCGTGATGTTGTCCGGACCGCCGCCGCGCAGCGCGAGCTGCACCAGGCGTTCCACGCACTGCTGCGGGTCGGTGTACTCCCGCAGCGTGTCGCCGATGGTGTCCGCGCTGACCACGCCGGAGAGCCCGTCGGAGCAGATCAGGTAGCGGTCGCCGGGCAGCACCTGGCGGACGCTGTACTCCGGGTCGATGTCGCGGCCGTCCAGCGCGCGGGTGAGCAGCGAGCGCTGGGGGTGGCTGCTCGCCTCCTCGGCGCTGATCCGGCCCTCGTCGACGAGCATCTGGACGTAGGTGTCGTCCTTGGTGATCTGCGCGAACTCACCGTTGCGCAGAAGGTAGGCCCGCGAGTCACCGATGTGGACCATGCCGAGCTTGCTGCCGGAGAAGAGGGTCGCGGTGAGCGTCGTGCCCATCCCCTCCAGCTGCGGGTTGGCGTCCACGGTGTCGCGGAGCTGCTGGTTGGCGGTGCCCACGGCGGAGCGGAGCGCGTCGACCAGGGCGTCACCGGGGACGTCCTCGTCGAGCGGCGCCATGGCACCGATGACGATGTTGCTGGCGACGTCACCGGCGGCCATGCCGCCCATGCCGTCGGCAACGGCGAGCAGCCGCGGTCCGGCGTAGACGGAATCCTGGTTGCCGTCTCGGATCAGACCGCGGTCGCTGTGGGCCGCGTAGCGCAGGGTCAGAGTCATGGCCGTAATTCGAGGGAAGTGCGGCCGATCCGGATCGGCACGCCGAGGGGGACGGGGGTTGGTCCGGTGACCTTAGCGCGATCCAGGTAGGTGCCGTTAGTCGATCCGAGGTCCTCGACGTACCACTGCCCGTCACGCGGCACGAGCCGGGCGTGTCGCGCCGAGGCGTAGTCGTCGGTGATCACCAGGGTGGAGTCCTCCGCCCGTCCGATGGTGATCTGGGCCTCGCCCAGGGTGATCCGGGTGCCGGCCAGCTGACCGGCGGTGACCACCAGCTGGTGGGCGGCCCGACCCCGCTTGGCCTTCGCCGGCTTCCCCGCCGGCGCTCCGGTGGAGGCGCCGACCCCGCGCGGCGCGGCCACCAGTCGACCCGACCGGGCCCCCGCGAAGAGGTCCCGACGGATCACGCCGACCACCGTGAACACGAAGATCCACAGCAGGATGAGGAACCCGAACCGGGCGACGGTGATGACGAGCTCCGGCAACGGGGATCAGCCGTCCACGCGGAAGGTCAGCGTCGTCGTGCCGAGCTGGATCATGTCGCCCGGGTTGAGGGCGACCGCCGAGACGCGCTGGCCGTTGACCATGGTGCCGTTGGTGGAGCCCAGGTCGGTCAGCACGACCTGGCCGCCGTCGAAGTCGAGCCGGGCGTGGCGTCGGGAGATGCCGACGTCGGGCAGGCGCAGGTTGGCCTGGTCGCCCCGGCCGATCACGGTCGAGCCCATCTGCAACGGGTAGGTGCGGCCGTCGCCGGAGACCAGGCGGACGTTGCGGCCGCCGCCGTGGCCGGGCGGGGGACCGTAGCCGCCGCCCTGGTCGTAGGCCGGGTAGGCCGGGCCGGCGTCGTAGCCGCCGGGGGCCGAGACCGGGGCGACGTCGCCGCCGGTGTAGACCTCGGCGGTGACCCGGAACATGCCGGTGTCCAGCCCTTCACCACGTTCGACCTCGACGATCACGTCGCCGTAGACCGTCCAGGCCTGCTCGCCGATGAACTCCGCCTGCGACTGGGCCAGCTCCTGGGCCAACGCGGCGGCGTACGGCGCCAGGCGACTGTGGTCGTAGGGCGAGAGATCGATCACGTAGCGGTTGGGCACCAACGTGCGCCCACCGGCCAGGATCGCCTTGTGCGCCTCGGCCTCCCGCTGCATGGCGTTGAGGATCTCCACGGGGTGGACCACCCCTTTGAAGACCTTGGCGAAGGCCCCCTCGACCAGGCCTTCCAGACGCTTCTCGAAGCGTTGCAGCACGCTCACCGGCTCCTCCTCGGGTCCCGAGGCAATGATGGTATCCGGACACCGCCTCCGCAGCTCACACGCCGCTCGGCCGGCTGCCGTCGGCCCGTTCGTGACCAGGCCCGCGAGCGTGCTACAGTTTCGCCCGCCACGAACGGTGATCGTTCGTGGCGTGACCAGTGGACAGCGTAATATGTCCCGGCACCCGCCGCAGATGGCGGGCGCGGGATGCGATATGGTGTTCCGGTCGTGCCACGGGGATGTGGCGGAATGGCAGACGCGCACGGTTCAGGTCCGTGTGTCCGAAAGGACGTGGGGGTTCAACTCCCCCCATCCCCACCAGAACGAGGGCTCCGCAGGCTGCGGGGCCCTCGCGCCGTATCGGGGCGTACCGGACGTCACGCTATGCTCCGATGGTTTCCCTGCCTCCTATGGACCAGGAGTGGCGTGTGAGTGTCGCGTTGGTGACCGGTTCCGGCGGTCTGATCGGCTCCGAGGCGGCCCGGCACTTCGCCGGGCTGGGTCTCGACGTGGTCGGCATCGACAACGACATGCGGCGGTACTTCTTCGGTGAGGACGGCTCGACCGCCTGGAGCCTCGACCGCCTCGCCGCCGACCTCGGCACCGCGTACACCCACCACGCGGTGGACATCCGCGACCGGGACGGCCTGGAGCAGGTCTTCAAGCGGTACGGCCGGGACATCGCCGTGGTGATCCACAGCGCCGCCCAGCCGAGCCACGACTGGGCCGCCAAGGAGCCGTACACCGACTTCGACGTGAACGCCGGCGGCACGCTCAACGTGCTGGAGAACACCCGGCGGCACGCGATCGACGCGCCGTTCATCCACTGTTCCACGAACAAGGTCTACGGCGACCGGCCGAACTCGCTCCCGCTGGTCGAGCTGGAGACCCGCTACGAGCTGCCCGAGGACCACCACTGGTACGACGGCATCACCGAGGACATGTCGATCGACGAGTCGCTGCACTCGATCTTCGGCGCCTCGAAGGTGGCGGCGGACGTGATGGTCCAGGAGTACGGCCGGTACTTCGACATGAAGACCGCCTGCTTCCGGGGCGGGACGCTGACCGGGCCGGCGCACTCCGCGGCCGAGCTGCACGGCTTCCTGGCGTACCTGATGCGGTGCGTGATGGAGGGCCGGACGTACAACCTCTTCGGCTACAAGGGGAAGATGGTCCGGGACGCGATCCACTCCCGGGACGTGCTCACCGCGTTCGAGGCGTTCTTCCGCGAGCCGCGCTCCGCCCAGGTCTACAACCTCGGCGGCGGCCGGCACTCGAACACCTCGCACATCGAGGCGTTCCGGATCGCCCAGGAGATCACCGGCCGCGAGGCGCAGATCAACTACGTCGAGCAGGCCCGCACCGGCGACCACCAGTGGTACGTCAGCAGCATGGCCCGCTTCGAGGAGCACTACCCGGCCTGGAAGATCACCTACGACGTGCCGATGATCCTCCGGGAGATCTACGAGGCGAACGTCGACAAGTGGGTGCCGAAGCCATGACCGGCGACACGAAGCGCAACGTGCTCGGCGTCGGGGTCGACGCGACCGACTACGACCGGGCCACCGAGGCGGTGGTCGCGGCCGCGCACGAACGCCGCCCGATGGCGCTGACCGCGCTGGCCGTGCACGGCGTGATGACCGGGGTGCTCGACCCGGCGCACAACGCCCGGCTCAACTCGTTCGACGTGGTGACCCCCGACGGGCAGCCGGTGCGCTGGGCGCTCAACCTGCTGCACGGCGCCGGCCTCACCGACCGCGTCTACGGCCCGGAGCTGACGCTGCGCGTGCTGTCCCGGTTCGCCGACGAGGGGTTGCCGGTCTACCTCTACGGCTCCACCGAGGAGACGCTGGCCCGTCTGGTCCCGGCACTGGAGCGCCGGTTCCCGGCGCTGAAGATCGCCGGCGTCGAGCCGTCCAAGTTCCGCGCGGTCGCGCCGGGCGAGGACGCCGAGATCGCCGACCGGATCCGGGCCAGCGGCGCCCGCCTCGTCCTGGTCGGGCTCGGCTGCCCCCGGCAGGAGGTCTTCGCGTACGCGATGCGGCCGCTGCTGGACATGCCGCTGATGGCGGTCGGCGCGGCGTTCGACTACCACGCCGGCCTGCTGCGCAATCCGCCCCCGTGGATGCAGCGCGCCGGGCTGGAGTGGTTCTGGCGGCTCGGCCTGGAGCCGAAGCGGCTGTGGCGCCGCTACGTCATCCTCAACCCGGCCTACCTGGCCCGGTTGGCGGCGCAGAAGACCGGCCTGTGGAAGGCCACCCCGCCGGCGCCGGCCACCGGCCGCCCCGCCACCTTCGACGTCTGACCCGACGACGTCCGGCGGCCACCCGTGAGGGGGACCGCCGGACGCCGGTGGGAGAGGTTGGCTGCGGTGGTGACGGTCGCCCGGGTGAGGCTCCGGGAGACCGGTCGACCCGATGCTAGGTCGCCGACACGACCACTGTGAACATTCCGGAACCGCCATAACGCCGGCGCGATGACCCCTACGGGAACGCGTACCGGGGGAACCGGGGGGCCGTCCCCGATTCGGCGGGCGTCGAACTGGGCAAGGCTGGGGCCATGGATGACCGTCTCGCCGTGCTGCTTCCCGTCGCCGCCGTCTGGCTGGCCGCCGGCCTGGTCGCCGAGGGCCTGCCCGGGCTCGACCGGGCCCGGGCGCTGCGTCGGCGTACCGGATGGTTGTCCGCCCTGGTGCTGACCGGCCTCGCGCTCACCACGGCGGTCCTGGCCGCGGGCCTGCAGAGCGCCGGCGACACGGCGGTGGACCGGGCCGCCGCCGGTCTCGCCGTCGCGGCCGTCCCGGCGGCGGTCGTCGCGGCCTGCACGGTACGCCGGGTCCGGCGGGTACGGGCCGGCGCGGGCGCCTTCGCGGCGGCGCCCGGGATCCCGGCCCCGCACGGTCTGCGGGCCGCCGCCGCGCACCCGCTGATCGCGCTGCCGTTGCAGGCGACCGCGCTCGCGGTGCTCGTCGCCGTGTTCCCGGCCGTCGGGGTCGACCTCTTCGCCGCACCGGGCCTCGCCGGCCCGGCGATCACGGTCGCGGTGCTCGCGGTGTCGGCGATCGGGGTACGGCACGCGTTGCGACACAACCGGCTCGCCGAGCGGGCGTTGCCGCCCGCGCGGGCGACGGCGGTGTCAGCGCGTCCGGCCGGTGCCCTGCACGTATAGCAGCTCCAGGATCGCCCGGGTCGCCTCGAACCAGCGGTCCAGCCAGCCGGGCGGGGGGACGCTGCCCTTCGGGGGCAGCTCCATCAGCAGGCCGCGCAGGAGCGGGTGGTCCACCAGGGACTCCTGCTGCTCCATCGGCCAACCGCTGGGCGGGAAGGACGGCTCGGTGAGCGGGTTGGGGTCGAGCGACGGCAGGGAGAGCGGCCCGGCGGACTGCTCCGGCGCGGCGGCCATCTCCTCGCCGTCGGTGGAGACCACCTCGGTGAGGACGGTGTCCCGGCGCGCCCCGCGGTACTTGCCACCGAACCGCTCGGGCTTACCCGGGCCGCTGGTGAGGTTCTCTGAACCGATCGTCGTCATCCGTCTCGCCTGCCTCGTTCGGTTGCCGATCCGTGCGGTTCAACGAGGCGGAACGAAACTGGCGACGGGTGGCCGGCGTCGGCCGGCACCCGAACGAAATGGTCCCGCCCGGCGACGCTGCCGGGCGGGACCACGCTTTCGGTGGCGATCAGCTCCGGCCGAACGCACCGCCCCTGGCGCGGGCGACGAAGGCGTGCCAGTCGCCCGGGGCGAAGACCAGGGCCGGGCCCGCCTTGTCCTTCGAGTCCCGGACTCCGACCGCCCCGGTCACGTACGCGACCTCGACACAGTTGTCGCAGTTCGGCCCGCTCTTCGAGCTCTTGAACCACGTCGCCTGCGTCAGGTCCACGGGGAACTCCTTGGTCGCCATTTCCACAGTGGCTCCTCTGCCAGTTTCGCGATGTGTGCGATGGATTCCTCCGGGCGTATGGCCGCTGCTCGAATGTGATCGAAGATGAAGCTGTACTTCTGCAGTTCGTCGCTCTTCTCCAGGAAGAGCCCACCCGTGGCGTTCTCCGCGTACACGACATCGGGATCACTCGGTTCGGGGAAGCTGAGGATGGTGAAGGTCCCGTCCATGCCGGCGTGCGCGCCCACCTCGAAGGGCAGGACCTGCACCGTCACGTTCGGCAGTTCGGCCACCTCCACCAGCCGCTTGAGCTGGCCACGCATCACCGCGTCGCCGCCCACCGGCCGGCTCAGCACCGCCTCATCGAGCACCACCCACAGATCGACCGGATCGTCCTGGGTCAACAACGACTGACGGCCCAGTCGGACACGCACCCGTTGTTCGACCTGTTCGGCCGTGAAGTCCGGCCGGGCGGCGCGGATCATCGCCCCGGCGTACTCCTCGGTCTCCAGCAGCCCGGGCACGACCTGCTGCTCGTATGCGCGGATCGAGCTGGCCGCGGCCTCCAGGCCGACGTACGCCCCGACCAGCACCGTGCTGTAGGGATGCCACCAGCCCTTCTGCCGGGCCTCGCGGGCGATCTGCACCAGCTCGTCGCTCTCCGCGCCGACCACCCCGTAGATCCGGAGCATGTCCCGTACGTCGCGGGGAGTCGCGGTGGTGTGGCCGGTCTCGATCCGGGAGATCTTGGACGCCGAACACTCCAGTTGCTCGGCGACCACCTCGATGGTGATGCCGGCGGCCTCCCGCTGCCGGCGGAGTTCCGCACCCAGCCGGCGCCGGCGGATGGTCGGGCTGCGCCGTTCACTCATGACGCCGCCCACCGGCTCGCGGGACCAGGACTCACAGACACCCGGCTACCTCCGGTCGGTCGCGCCCCGGTTCGGCACCCGCCGTGGGCGCGACCCGGGGGCGGCGGGCGAGCGTTCGCGGCAGGGGTGGTGCCGGTCGTCGACCGGCCGCGACGGGCGAAACCGGCGTCCAGTGTGCCGTTTGGGTACCTGAGGGTTCAAGCGCCCCGTTCACGTGTCCCACTCACCTATCGGCAAAAGTCGACGTGCAACTTGCATCCGGCAGGTCGCTGATGCACTCTGTCGGTATGGCACGGGTTACTCACCGTCTTCGCATGATCTCCGGGCGTGGTGACACCACGGTCCGTGGGACGGCCGGAGGGGAGCCGTCCCGCGCCGCGAGACCTGCCCCGGGGTGAAGACCCCGCCGCTGCACGCCGGCTCGGCTGCGGCGGCGGGAGCGGTAACCGGGAGCAGCCGGGTGATGGTCGGGTGGCGGTCCGCCACCGTGGGTACGGCCCGACCAGCACCGACCCACCGACCGCCGGTCCACCGAGGTAGACCCCCCGTCACCGGACCGCACCGACCCCCGTTCCGTCTCGCCGGCCCGAACCGCCGGCCGAACCTTCCCAGGAGCCCATGTGCTTCCCCGCTCCGGTGACGTACTGCACGTGACTCGCGCGGCGAGTGTCCAGTTCTTCCGACCGATCATGTTCCGGGTGATCCGGGTGCTCGACTGGCCGACCTACGACGGTTGGCTCTGGCTCGACGGCTACGAGTTGAACGCGGCGGGGGACGCGGTCAACCGGCGGTCGATCTTCGTACTTCAGGAGGGGTTGCGGCAGGTCCAGGCCGCACCGGCCCCTCGTCAGCACACCGTACGGACGGCCCGACGTCCGGTGGTCCGGACTCCGGTCCGGGTGGGCTGACCTCACGATTCCCGGTCGGGAGGGCGTGCCGCCGCCATAGAATCGGTACGCCCACCCCGGCACCGTTCCACCCCGCGCGCCACGGACCCTGAACCTGGGATGGTCATGGTCAATCTGCCCGCCGCGCGGCGGCACCACCGGTCCCGTGTCGGCTATGCCCTCGGGCTCTTCCTCTTCCTCGGCCTCGCCACCGTGCTCGCGCTCGTGGTCCGCCATCCGGCCTTCTCCGCCACCCAGCAACTGGCCGAGCCCGTGCCCGCCCCGGAGATCACCGTGGCCGGCGAGGGCGCGCGGTCGGCCGGCGAGCCGGCGGAGGCCCAGCCGTACGGGGACGAAACCGACGAGGACGAGCGGGACGGGGCCGGGTCGGCGACGGCGGACGACATCGACGAGGAGTCCGACGACGATCAGGCGGGCTCCGGGGCCGGGGAGGGCGCGCTCGCGGACCGCCCCACGGACTCGACCGACCTCGGCCGGTCACTGTTCTATTCCGGCCTGCTCGGGCTCGCCATCTCGCTCGCCGGGCTCGGCCTGGTGGGCACCCGACGCCGGCAGTGGTGACCGTCAGGGCGTGGTGGTGGTCGCCGGCGCGGAACTCGGCGTGGTCGCGCCGGTGGTGGGCGGGGCCGCTGCGGCCACCACGAGCGTGACCCGGTCGCCGTCACCGACGGAGTAACCGGCCTCCGGGTCGGTGGCGATCACCGTGCCGGCCGGCCGGTCCGACGGCCGACGGTGCACCCGGTAGTCGACACCCAACCGGTCCAGCGCCGCCCGGGCGGCGGACTCGGGCAGCCCGACCAGCGGCGGCATCGGCACCTCGGCGGGCGGCGTCGTGGTCGGGGGCGTGCTCGACGGCGAACTGCTCGGCGACGCGCTGGTCGGCGCGGCGCTGGTCCGCGCCGAGGTGCTGGGCACCGCCGACGGCGTCGGGCCCGGACCGTCGTTCCGCTCGGCGGCACGCAGCGCCAGCCACACGCCGGCCGCGATCAGACCGAGCAGGACCAGCGCCAGGATGCCCAGCAGGATCGGCATCCACCAGCGGCGTCCGGCCTGTTCGTCGCCGTACCACTCGGCGCCCGGCTCGGGGTAGCCGGCCGGTCGCGGCGGCGGCACGCCGGCACGCCCGGACCAGGCCGCGCCGCCGACCGGCTCCTGGCGGGTGGTGGCGTCCAGCGGCCGGCGTCCCTCGCCGGGCAGCGGTCGGGTGGCGTCACCGTCCGCCCCGCCGGGCACCGCCCGCGTCGCGTCGGGGTCGTCGCCGGGGTTGCGGGGCATCGCGCGGGTGGCGTCGGCGTCCTCGCCGCCCGCTCCCCGCGGCATGGCGCGGGTGGCGTCGGCGTCGTCCCCGTGCGGGGGCAGCGCCCGGGTGGCGTCCGCGTCACCGGCGGGTGGATCCTGACGGTCGTCGCTCATGGCACACGTCCTTTCCCCACCGGGACGGGGGCACACGGCCCTCGATCGTCCACGGTAGCGGTCCGTGGCCACGCCGGCCGGCATCAGCGCGCCGTCCTGCCCGGGCCGGCCGTCAGGGAGTGGGCGACGGACTCGTGGTCGGCGCGTCCCCGCAGGTGAGCGCGATCTGGTCGTTCCACCGGGCGGCGCTGCCCGCGGCCGGTTCCTGCCCGGTGACCGGCCCCTGCCGGCCGCTGCGGTAACGCGGGTAGAGCCCCGCCTCCACCAGGTCGTCCGCCGCGTCGGCGCAGGACAGGGCGCCGACGTCGGGCACGGTGACGGCCGGGGCCGGCCCGGCCACCCAGACGGTGACCGTGACGCCGCGCTTGACCGGCTCGCCGGCGCCCGGCGAGGTCCGCTCGACGGTGCGCCCGGAGCCGGCGCCGAACACCAGCCGCCAGCCGAGCCGGCGGTCGCGCAACTCCTGCCGGGCCCGCGCGAAGTCGGCGCCGACCAGATCCGGCACGGTGAGGCCGGACGGGGTACGCGACCGTGGACCGCTGGGACGGTCGTCGGCGGGCCGGGTGGACGGTGCGCTGGGCGTGGCCGGCGGACCGGAGGTCGCCGCGCCACCGCTCGGCACGACCCCGGAGGAGGCGGCGGGCGGGTCCGGCTCACCGGCGAGCACCCAGCCACCGCTGGCTCCGATCACCGCCAGCAGGACCACCGCCAGAGCGCCGCCGAGAAAGAGCCGGGTACGCCCCGGGCCGGTCCCGTCGTCGCGTACCGGCTGCCGATCGTCCGTCATCGCGTCCCCCGCCTCGTTCATCGGCGACCGTAGCCGGTGTCGCCAAGCCGTCCGCGACCGGTCGCCGGATCCCACGACTCGCCGGGGCGACCTCGGGACGCTACGCTCCCCCGCATGGCCAGACGGGGCTGGGGAGGATCGACCGCCGCCGCACTCGGCGTCGCCGCCGGTGCGGGCGCCGCGCAGCTCGGCTTCGGCTACGGGCTGGGCATCATCAACTGGGCGCCGACCGGCTCGGTACGCGTCGAGGCGGCCTGGGTGGCGAGTCTCGCCTGGGCCACCTGGATCGCGGCGACCTCGGTCATCGCCGGCGCGGTCTGCGCCCAACGACTGCGGGGTGGCGGCGACGAACCGGTGGGCACCCTGCCCCGGCTCGGTCTCGCGCTCGCCGCCGGTGCCGGCGCGCTGATCACGGTGCTGCTGGTGGCGGTGCCGGCCCGGGCGGCCCGGGTGCCCGACACGTCCTCGCCGCAGATCGTCGCGGCGACGTACGCGGCCGTCGGGCTCGTGCTCGGGGTGCTGCTGGCGACCTGGGCGCTGCACACCCGTGCCGCCGCCACCAACCTGATCGCCACCACCGGTTGGCTCTGGCTGCTCGCCGTGGTGTCGGTGATCGACGGCGTGCTCTCCGGCCGTGGCCTCAGCACCGCCCAGCTCGGCATCTGGCAGATCAGCGCGGACCGGGCCGAATTCTGGATCCGGGACTACTTCTACTGGCCGGGCGTACTGCTCTCCCTGGGCTCGGCGCTGGTGATCGGCGTGCTCGCCGCCCGCCGCGCGGTGCGGCCGGCGGACGTGCGGGTCGGCGCGGCGGCCTCCGGTGCGGCCGGCCCGCTGCTGGTCGCGCTGGCCTACCTGCTGGCCGTGCCGCGGCTCGCCGGGATCGCCGCCGAGCAGCTGTCGGCCCACCTGATCGCCCCGTACGCGGTCATCGCCGGCCTGGCCGGCTCGGTCCTGGTGGCCGCGCTCGCCCAGCGGGCCGACCGCCGAGCCAACGATCGCCCGCCGGTGTCCGTGCCCCGCCAGCGCGCCGGGGAGCCGGATCCGGCGTCGACCCTCGCCGGGTACCCGCAGCCGGGGCGGACCGGCGTCACCGGGTCGGAGCCCGTGTCATCCGGTGGCGACGCCGAGTCGACCACCGGGTCCGACGTCGTCGGCGCCGAGCGGGCACCGGGCACGGAGGACAAGCCGACGCGGAGGTTCTTCGGCCGCCGGGCGGGCCGGGCCACGCCGGCCGCCGACGCCGCAACCGCGCCGGTACGGACGAGCGAGCCGGCATCCACCACTCCGGAGACGGCGGCCGGTCGCCTCGACGAGCCGACCGGGGGAACGGGCCCGGACTCCGGTGCCGACCCGGACCCGACTTCGGGTACCGGCGCGGATTCCACCCGGGTGGATCGGCCGGCCCCGGCGGCGGGCCGCACGAGTCGGTCGTCCGGCACGCGCGCCGGCTCGTCGGGGCGCCCCTCGCGGGTAGCCGCCGACCGTGCCGGCCGCGCAGTACCGCCCCAGCGGCAGCCCGACGCCGCTCTGCCGGCCACCGACGCTCCCGACGGCGAGAACGGCTCGGACTCGACCCCGCCCGCGCGCACCGACGAACCGAAGGCCCGCCGCAAGCCCTGACCACCCCGGTCCCGTCGCAACCTCGCCGAAGTGGCGGGAACGGCGGCGGTCCGATGCCACCACTTCCCCGAAGTGGCGGCGGACCGGGCGGGCTGGGGTCAGTCGACCGGCCAGGTGTGGACCGGCTCGTTGCCGCGTTGCAGCTCGGCGTAACGCTGGACCATGTGGTGCAGCGCGGCCTTCCGGTCCATGCCCTGGTGCCGCTCCGCCGCCCACACCGTCTCGGTCTGCCAGACCGCGCCGTTGCGGCCGGTCCGGCAGCGACCCTCGATCACGCCGAGGAGGCGGTCCCGCTCGGCCGGGGCGACGCCGAACCGGTCCAGCCCCTGCGCCGCCACGGGCAGCAGCGTGTCGAGGACGAGCCGGGTGACCGGCACGTCGCCGACCCGGGGCCAGTGCAGCACCGCGTCCATCCCGCGCCGCGCGGCCGCGTGGAAGTTCTCCTCGGCGGAGCTGAACGTGAGCTGACTCCAGATCGGACGATCCGACTCGGCCAGGCCACGGGCGAGGCCGAAGTAGAACGCCGCGTTGGCGAGCATGTCCACCACGGTCGGGCCGGCCGGCAGCACCCGGTTCTCCACCCGCAGGTGGGGGCGGCCGTTCATGATGTCGTAGACCGGGCGGTTCCAGCGGTAGACGGTCCCGTTGTGCAGCCGCAGCTCGCCGAGCTGGGGCACGCCGCCGGCGTGCAGCACCTCGACCGGATCCTCCTCCTCGCAGATCGGCAGCAGTGGCGGGAAGTAGCGGACGTTCTCCTCGAACAGGTCGAAGATCGAGGTGATCCAGCGCTCCCCGAACCAGACCCGGGGGCGTACGCCCTGGGCCTTCAACTCGTCCGGGCGGGTGTCGGTGGCCTGCTCGAAGAGGGCGATGCGGGTCTCCGCCCAGAGCTGCCGGCCGTAGAGGAAGGGCGAGTTGGCCCCCACCGCGACCTGCACGCCCGCGATCGCCTGGGACGCGTTCCAGTAGTCGGCGAAGCTGTCCGGCGCGACCTGGAGGTGGAACTGGAGGCTGGTGCAGGCGGCCTCCGGCGCGATCGAGTCGGTGTGCGTGCGCAGCCGCTCGACACCGTTGATGTCCAGCTCGATGTCCTCACCGCGGGCGCCGACGATCTGGTCGTTGAGCACCCGGTAGCGCTCGTCCGTGGAGAGGTTGTCGGCGACCAGGTGGCGCTCGGTGAGGGTGGGCAGGATGCCGACCATCACGATGGTCGCGTCGGACTTGGCGGCCCGCTCGTCGGCGCGGCTGAGGCTGCTGCGCAGATCCTGCTCGTAGTCGGCGAAGCCGCCGCCCTCGATCAGCCGGGGGGAGGCGTTCAGTTCGAGGTTGAACTGCCCCAGCTCGGTCTGGAACAGCGGGTCGGCGATGTCGGCCAGGATCTGGTCGTTGCGCATGGCCGGCTCGGCTGCGGCGTCGACCAGGTTCAGCTCGATCTCCAGGCCGGTCATCGGGCGGTCCGCGTCGAAGCCGAAGTCGTCGAGCATCAGCGCGAACACGTCCAGGCACCGCCGGACCTTCTGCCGGTAGCGGACCCGATCCTCCCGGGAGAAGGCGCCCTGCTCGACGTCCCTACCCATGTGTCCTCCCGGCGCCGGTGCGACGGAACCGTACCGTTCCGCAACGCATTGTGAACCATCCACGTGGTGTGCGTAAGTGCGTCCGGTCCGGTGGTATCCGTCACTCGGTCGCAGGTCTGCACCTGTACCCAGCGGAGACGTCGCGCAGCGCCCGGGATCGAAGAACAACACGTGACAATTCGCACGACCCCGCGTACGCGAACGGGCCCGCGCCGTGGAGACGGCGCGGGCCCGCGGGCCTGGTGGGGTCAGCCCTGGCGGACGGCCTCGCCCTCGATCTCGATCTTGACCTTGCGGCCGACCAGGACACCGCCGGTCTCCAGCGCGACGTTCCAGGTCAGACCGAAGTCCTCCCGGTCGATCTCGGTGGACGCGGAGAAGCCGAAGATGTCCTGTCCGAACGGGCTGCGGCCGACGCCCTCGAACTCCACCTCCAGCTCGACCGGGCGGGTCACGCCCTTGATGGTCAGGTCACCGGCGAGCACGAACTCGTTGCCCGAGCGCGACTTCACGCCGGTGCTGCGGAACTCCAGCGTGGGGAACTGCTCGGCGTCGAGGAACTCCGGGCTGCGCAGGTGCGCGTCCCGGTCGGCCTGCGCGGTGTTGATGCTGGCGGCCTGGATGGTGGCGGTGACCGCGGACTCCAGCGGGTCGTCGGTGACGGTGATGGTGGCGGTGGCGTCGGCGAACTCACCGCGTACCTTGCTGACCATCATGTGCCGTGCGACGAAACCCACCCGCTTGTGCGCGGCGTCCAGGAGGTACGTGCCGGGGGCGGGGATGGTGAGGCCCTCCCAGTCGCGGGTAGTCGCCTCGGTGCTGCTGGTCATGATGCTCTCCTCCGGAGAAGATTGTTGAGTAGCCCAACGGCTGACTGAGCAACTATAGCTACGGCAATATTCCCTGTGTCAAGTGTTGCTAGGATGGTGGCGTGGACCAGAACGTGTTCGACGACCCCCGGATCACCGCCGTCGGCCTGCTCGTCGAGGCGCACGCCGGGCTGTCCGCCCGGTTCGCCGCCCAGTTCGAGGAGCACGGCCTGTCACCGGTCGAGTTCGAGGTGCTCACCCGCCTCGCCCGGTCGCCGCAGAACCAGCTGCGGATGACCGACCTGGCGGCACAGACCTCGCTCTCGACCAGCGGCGTGACCCGGGTGGTCGACCGGATGGAGCGCGACGGCCTGATCTGCCGACGGGCCTGCCCGTCCGACCGGCGCAGCTCCTTCGCGGTGGTGACCGCCGCCGGCCTGAGCCGACTGGACGAGATCCTGCCCGGTCACCTGAAGATCATCGAGCAGTGGTTCACCGGCCAGCTCGACCCGGCCCAGCTGGACGGGCTCCTGGACGGCCTGCGCCGGGTGCGCGACGCGGTCCACCCGGGCGCCACCGCCGGCAGCACCGAGCCGGCCGGCACCCCGGCCTGCTGAGGCGTGCCTACCGGTCGGTCACCGGCAGAATGACCGGCAGAACCGCCCTGGGATCGGGACATAGTCCGGCACAAGCCAGCAAAACGCCCAGCACGCACGGATAGGCTTCCGGCAGCGGGGGGCACCGGGGGGTGCTGGCGCGAGCGTGGAGCGAGGGGCAGCACCAGGGGGCTACTTCGCTCGCGCCACCCCCGCGCCCTCCGCTCAGCCCCGCCTCGCGCGATCCCGCTGCGCCACCAGGGAGTAGAGCAGTTCCTCCTCCCGGGGCAGCAGGCTGACACCGGTGGCCTGCCGGGCGCGGTCCAGCCGATCCAGCACGGCCACCTCGCCGGTGCTGGCGGCCAACCCGACCAGCGCCTCGACCAGGTCCCGCCGGTCCGCGCCGCCGGACGCCGCCTCGGCCGCGGCGGCGAACCACTCCGCCGCCAGCTCACGATCCCCCCGGTGCAGCGCCACCTGGCCCTCGATGAGTCCGCGGAGCGCGTCCTCGGTACGGACGTCCCGGCCCGCGCCGGGCGGGTCGGACCGCTCGGCGGCCGACGGCCGACGGGGCCCCGGCACCGGTCCGGACGGCCACAGCTCCGCCACCACGGCCGACGCGTCGTCGATCCGCCCCTGGAGCGCGAGCGCCAGCCCGACCGTGCCGACCACCCGACGACGCCGCCCGGGATCGCCCAGCTCCACCAGCGCCGCGGCGGCCCGCCGCCCCTGCTCGACCGCCTCCGCGTAGCGGCCCTCCCACCGGGTCAGCTCGGCCAGGTCGGCCCGGGCCAGCAGGCGCAGGCGCTGGTCGCCGCACTGCGCGGCCAGCCGGTCGACCGTGGCCAGCCGCCGCCGGGCCCCGGCCAACTGCCCCACGCGTACGTCGTGCCAGGTCAGGTGGTGCTGGGCGACGGCCATCTCGCGTGCCCGGCCGTGCCGGGTGGCCAACGACAGCGCGGCCTCGGCCTGCTCACGCGCCTCGTCGTGCGCGCCGAGCCCACGCAGCAGCGCGCAGAGCACCGACCGCGCGGACAGCTCCCCGGTCACGTCGCCGACCTCGGTGAAGGTGACCAGCGCCGCCCGCGCCGCCGGCAACTCCTCCGCCCCCGCGCCGTGCTCGACGGCCAGCCGGGCCGCACCGAGCAGCGCCCAGGCGCGCAGCACCGGCGGCACCCCGGCGGTACGCGGATCGTCCAGCAGTCGGCGCAGCCACCGGCGGCCGGACACGTCCCGCCCCCGCAGCCGCCACCAGCGGGGCAGCGCGGCGGCCAGCAGCAGCGCCGTCGCCGGGGCCCGCTCGCCCGCGTACGCCAGCGCGGCGGTGATGTCGCTCGTCGCCTCGTCCAACAGGTGGACGGTGCCGGGCAGCTCCGCGCCGACCAGGCCGGGGGCGGCACGCCGGACCAGCCCGGCGACCACCGTCGCGTGCCGGAGCCGGATCCCGTCCGTCTCGCCCTCGGCGTCGGCCTGCTCGGCCGCGAAGTCACGCACCGCGTCCAGCAGCCGGAACCGGAACGGGCCCGTCCCCCGGACGCTGAGCAGGCCCAGCTCCCGCAGCCGGTCCAGCAGCGGCACGGCGTCCCACCGGTCGGCGCCGGTGGCGAGCAGTTCCTCGGCCAGCTCCACCGACCAGCGGTTGCGGAAGGCGGACAGGCGGCGCAACGCCGCCCGCTCGGCCGGGGCGAGCAGGTGGTAGCTGGTCGCCACCGCCTCGCGCAACGTCACCGTGCCGGCTGCCGGCTGCCCGCCGGGCCGCACGTCGGCCAGGTCGAGGACGCGGTCGCCGTAGCGGTCGAGCAGCTCGGTGACGTCGAGGATGCGGCCGCGGGCCGCCATCAGCTCGACGGCCAGCGGCAGCCCACCGAGCCGGCGGACCAGCGCGGCGAGCGCCGGCAGTTCGGCCGGGGTGGGCGGCGCGTGCCGGGCCTGGGTGAGCCGGGCGGCGAAGAGCGCCGCGGCGGGCCACCGGTCCAGGTCGGCCCGCTCCGTCGGCCGCGCGCCCGGCGGTGGCACGTCCAGCGGCGCCACCGGCCGGACCAGCTCACCGGGGAGGCCGACCGGCCGGCGACCGGTCACCAGCACCCGCAGCGTCGGTGCGGCGGCGGTCAGCGACCGCAGCGCCTCGGCCACCGGCCCGGGCGCCCGCTCGACGGCGTCGACCAGCAGCAGCGCCGGGCGGCCGGCGAGCCGGCAGGAGAGGTCGGCCAGCCGGCTCACGCCGAAGACCGCCGCCGCGGCGGCCAGCACGTCGGCCGTGTCCGAGCCCTCGCCGACCAGCACCCCGACCACACCGGCGGGATGGCGGGCCGCCACCGCGTGGGCGACGGTCAGCGCGAGGGCGCTCTTGCCGACGCCGGCCAGCCCGACCAGGCTCACCACCGGATGCGCGCCGATCAGGTCGGACACCTCGGCCACGTCCCGGTCCCGCCCGAGCAGCGCCACCGGTTGCGGCAACGCGGTCGGCGTACCCGGGTCGTCGGCGGCCGGGACGCGCGGCGCCGGATCGGTCGGTGCGGGCCGGGCGGTGGTGACGAACTCCCGACGGTCGTCGCCGGTCAGCCCGAGCGCGTCGGCCAGCAGATCCACCGTGGTGCGTTGGGGTCGGGTCGCCCGCCCCCGTTCCAGATCACGGACCGTGCGCACGCCCACGCCGGCCCGGCCCGCCAACTCGGCCTGGGTCAGGCCGGCGGCGAGCCGGTGCCCGCGTACCAGATCGGACAGCAGGGTCCGACCACCGGGGCTCCGCGAACGATCATGATCGGGAGTCATGGGCACGAAGAGTACGGATCGGGTCCGACGCTCCACAGCCCATCGTCAACCACCCGACCGTCCATCGCCGATATCCGACAGACGGCCGAAACGGGGCGTCGCTCACATACCGAGGTCGCGGGCGATGATCATGCGCTGCACCTCGCTGGTGCCCTCGCCGATCTCCAGGATCTTGGAGTCCCGCCAGAAGCGGGCCACCGGGTACTCGTTCATGAAGCCGTAGCCGCCGTGGATCTGGGTCGCCTCCCGGGCGTTGTCCACCGCGACGGTGCTGGCGTGCAGCTTGGCGATCGCCGCCTGCCGCTTGAACGGCTCACCGGCGAGCATCCGGGCGGCGGCGTCGTAGTAGGCCAGCCGCGCGGTGTGCGCCTTCATCTCCATGTCCGCGATCTTGAACTGGATCGCCTGGTAGTTGCCGATCGGCTGGCCGAACGCCTGGCGCTCCTTGGCGTACGTGATCGACTCGTCCACGCAACCCTGGGCCAGCCCGACCGCCAGCGCGGCGATGGCGATCCGGCCCTCGTCCAGGATGCGCAGGAACTGCGCGAAACCCCGACCCCGCTCACCGAGCAGGTTGGCCGCCGGCACCCGGCAGTCGTCGAACGTCAGCTCATGGGTGTCCGAGGCGTTCCAGCCGACCTTGGAGTAACCGGGCGCGACCGTGAAGCCGGGCGTCCCGGACGGCACGATGATGGTGGACAGCTCCTTGCTGCCGTCCGGCTTCGTGCCGGTGACCGCGGTGACCGTGACCAGCGCGGTGATGTCGGTGCCGGAGTTGGTGATGAACGCCTTCGAACCGTTGATCACCCACTCGTCGCCGTCCAGCACCGCCCGGGTCCGGGTGCCGCCCGCGTCCGAGCCGGTGCCCGGCTCGGTGAGCCCGAAGCCGGCCAGCGCCTCACCGCTGAGCAGCTTCGGCAGCCACCGCGCCTTCTGCTCCTCGGTGCCGAACCGGTAGATCGGCATGGCGCCGAGCGAGACCGCCGCCTCCAGCGTGATCGCCACGCTGGAGTCGACCCGGGCCAGTTCCTCCAGCACCAGGCAGAGCGCGAAGTAGTCGCCGCCCATGCCGCCGTGCTCCTCCGCGAAGGGAAGCCCGAACAGGCCCATCTTGCCCATCTGCCGGACGATCTCGTACGGGAAGGTGTGCTTCTCGTAGTGCTCGCCGATCACCGGGGCGACCACCTCGCGGGCGAAGTCCCGGACGCTCTCCCGCAGCGCCTGCTGCTCCTCGTCGAGCCGGAAGTCCATGTCGATCCTCCTGGAAGGCGGGCCGCCGGGCGCTCGTGACGCCGGGAGCGGCTGAAAGCGTTAGGAGGGGCCCCTTTCCATGCACCAGGCGTTAAGAAGGGGCCCTTCCTTACCGGTCAGACGGGGGTGACGCCGTGCCGGCGCCGGGAGAAGTGCCGCTCCTTGGTGCGCGCGGCGGCGAACCGGCGCACCAGCTCGGCGCGCAGCTCGTGCGGCTCGACGATCGCGTCCACCACCAGCTCGCTGGCGAGCCGGACCACGTCGATGTCGCGCTCGTACTCCTCGCGCCTGGCGGCGACGAACGCGGCCCGCTCGGCCTCGTCCTCGATCGCGGCGATCTTGTTGGCGTAGACCGCGTTCACCGCGGCCTCCGCGCCCATCACCGCGATCTTCGCGGTGGGCAGCGCGATCGTGGCGTCGGGCTCGAAGCCGGGGCCGGCCATCGCGTAGAGACCCGCGCCGTACGCCTTGCGGACCACCACGCAGATCTTGGGTACGGTCGCCTCCGAGATCGCCGTGATCATCTTCGCGCCGTGCCGGATGATGCCCTGCTTCTCCACCGCGCTGCCGACCATGAAGCCGGGCACGTCGCTGAGGAACAGCAGTGGCACGTTGAACGCGTCGCAGAGCTGCACGAACCGGGTCGCCTTGTCGGCCGAGTCGACGAAGAGCACGCCGCCCTTGAACATCGAGTTGTTGCCGACCACGCCGACGACCTCGCCGTTCAGCCGGCCGAACCCGATGGTCAACTCCTTGGCCCACAGCGCCTGGATCTCGAAGAAGCTGCCCTCGTCGAGCAGGCCCTTGACGTACCGGCGCATGTCGAACGCCTGCCGCTCGCTGGCCGGGACCAGCGCGGCCAGGTCGGCCTTCGCCGGCGCGTCCACAGCCTCGGCGGCCGGCGGCTCCTGCTTCCAGTTCGACGGCAGGTAGGACAGGTAGGTCCGCACCACGTCGAGCGCGTCGTTCTCGGTCTTGCAGAGGAAGTGCCCGACGCCGGACTCGGTGCAGTGCACCTTGGCGCCGCCCATCGCCTCCAGCGTGGTCTTCTCACCGGTGACCATCTCGACCATCCGGTCGGAGCCGAGGTACATGCTGGCGTTGCCGTCCACCATGGCCACCACGTCGCAGAACGCCGGGATGTACGCCCCGCCCGCCGCGCTCGGCCCGAACAGCGCGCAGACCTGCGGGATCGAACCGGAGGCGCGGACCTGGTTCCAGAAGATCTTGCCGGCGCCGCGCCGGCCCGGGAACAGGTCGACCTGGTCGGTGATCCGGGCGCCGGCCGAGTCGACCAGGTAGACCATCGGCACGCCGGTCGAGTAGGCCCGCTCGATGATCCGGATGATCTTCTCGACGGTGCGCGCGCCCCAGCTGCCGGCCTTGACCGTGGAGTCGTTCGCCATCAGGCAGACCTGCCGGCCGTCGATGGTCGCGGTGCCGGTCACCACGCCGTCGGCGGGCAGCCCGTCGGCCATGGCGTTGGCGTAGAGCCCGTCCTCGACGAAGGAGCCCTCGTCGACCAGGTAGGCCACGCGCTCGCGGGCGAACAGCTTGCCCTTGGCGGCGTTGGCCGCATGGTATTTGTCCGCACCGCCGGCGCGGGCGCGCTTGCGCAGCTGCTCCAGAGCCTCACCGTCGAGCGTCACGCCGACTCCCTTGCACCCCACCGACCTGAACGATCGTTAGGCTACCCCACCCCCGCCCCCTCCGGCGACCCACCACCCGCCGCGCCCCGCACCTCCGGTCGGGGCGGCTCGCGCGGTCGGGCCGGCCCGGGCGGCTCGGGCGGCCCGGGCGGCTCGGGCGGTCGGGGCGGCCCGGGCGGTCGGGGCGGCTCCGGCGAATCCGACGGCTCGCCAGTTCGGCGTAGTGGCGCCATCCACGCCGTCGGGACCCAGTCACCTCCCCGAGCTGGCGACCCTCTCCACCAGTTCCCCGAGGTGGCGGCACCTTGAGCCCGACCACGCCGGCGCTCCGACCCCGCCCATGCCCCGCGTCCCCGCCCCTGTCGCCCGCCCCTGCCCGCCCTCCAGCCCTCCCATCCGCCCCCGCGATTAAGGGCTTAGCGTCACCCGAGCGTTCGGGGCCGACGCAAACTCCTTGATCAACAGGGAGGGGATGGGCGGGACGGGGAGGGGCGGGGCGGGGAGGTGGGGTCAGGAGGGGAGGGGGGTGAGACGGGTGCGGGGACCGGCGCGGAGGACGCCCGACGGGAGTTTCTTGCCGACCAGGCTCTCGGCCAACTCCGCCGCCTCGATCAGGGCGTCCAGGTCGATGCCGGTGTCGATGCCCATGTCGTGCAGCATGTGCACCGCCTCCTCGGTGGCCAGGTTGCCGCTGGCGCCCGGGGCGTACGGGCAGCCTCCGAGCCCGCCGACGCTGGCGTCGAACTCGGTGACACCCAGCTCCATCGCGGTCAGCATGTTGGCCAGGGCGGTGCCCCGGGTGTTGTGGAAGTGCAGCAGCACCGGCAGGTGGGCGTTACGGTCGCGGACGGCGGTGACCAGCTCGCGGACCCGTCGGGGCGTACCCATGCCGGTGGTGTCGCCGAAGGCGACGCGGTCCGCGCCGTCGCGGGCGACGCGGTCGACGATCGCGGCGACCCGCCGCGGGTCGACGTCGCCCTCGTAGGGGCAGCCGAAGCTGGTCGCCACGATCACCTCGGCGGTGGCGCCCGCGCCGTGCAGCAGGTCGATCAGCTCGGCGATGTCGTCGAGCGACTCCTCGGTCGAGCGGTTGACGTTGCGCCGGTTGTGCGTGTCGCTGGCCGAGACCACCACCTCGATCTCGGTGAAGCCGGCGGCCAGCGCCCGCTGCGCGCCCCGGGTGTTGGGCACCAGGGCCGAGTAGCGCACCCCGTCGACCTTCTCCGCCCGCTGCCACACCTCGTCGGCGTCGGCCATCTGCGGGATCGCCTTCGGGTGGACGAAGGAGACGGCCTCGATGCGCCGCACCCCGGTCCGGGACAGCGCGTCGAGCAGCCGCACCTTGGCGTCGGTGGGGATCGGCTCCTCGTTCTGGAGCCCGTCCCGGGGACCGACCTCACGGATGCTGACGTGGTCCGGCAGTTCCGCCATAAGGGTCACCTCGCTGTGACGTCGTTCGTGCCTCGTCTCCCCGAAGTGTGACACCACCACCGGGGTCGCCTTGCCGGCAGATCCGTGATGGTGTCGTATCGGTCCGCCGCCGTTCGTGGAACTGGTGGGGCGGCCGATCGGGCCGCGGCCCCGGGACCGAGGGAGACGACGACATGACGGAGTACCTGATCGCCTTCAACGACGAGTGGGTGCCCGAGCACACGGCGGACGAGATTCGCGAGAAGGCCGTGGCCGTGCGGGCCGTGATCGACGAGATGCTGGCGGAGGACGTGCTGATCTTCACCAACGGTGGGCTCGACCGGTCCACCGTGGTGTGCGGGGTCGAGTCGGTCGACGGCAGGCCCGTCTTCACCGACGGCCCGTACGCCGAGACGAAGGAGCACCTCGGCGGGTTTGTCGTCGTGGACGTGGCGGACGACGAGGCGGCCCGGCACTGGGCCGGCCGGCTCGCGACCGTGCTCGACTGGCCGCAGGAGGTGCACCGGTTCCGCGGCCCCGGGCAGGCCCGGCGCGCCGTCTCCGGGGATCGGTGAACGCACCCTCGGCGGTCACCGCCGAGAGGGCGCTCACCCGTGCCCACCGCGAGGAGTGGGCGCGGGTGGTCGCCGACCTCACGCGCCGTTTCGGCGACCTGCACGTCGCCGAGGACGCGACGGCGGAGGCGTTCGCGGCGGCCACGGCACGGTGGCCGTGCGAGGGCGTACCGCCCAGTCCCGGTGGCTGGCTCGCCACCACGGCGACCCGCAAGGCGATCGACTGGCTCCGTCGTGAATCGCAGCGCGACGCCAAACACCGGGCGGCCCTGGTCATGTACGACGACACCCCTCCCCGGCCGACCGGCCCGATCGCTGACGACCGGCTCAGGCTGGTCTTCGTCTGCTGCCACCCGGCCCTCGCCATGGAGGCCCGGGTGGCGCTCACCCTGCGCCTGGTCGGCGGCCTCACCGTCGCCGAGATCGCCCGCGCCTTCCTGGTTCGGGAGACCGCGATGGCGCGGCGGATCACCCGGGCCAAGGAGAAGATCAGAGCCGCGGGCATCCCGTACCGGGTGCCGTCGGCCGACGACATCCGCGAGCGGCTCGACGGCGTGCTCGCGGTGGTCCACCTCGTCTTCAACGAGGGCTACCTGGCCGGCGAGGGGGACGATCCGCTCCGCGTCGACCTCAGCGACCGGGCGATCCACCTCGGCCGGCTGCTCCGGACCCTGCTCCCGGGCGACGGCGAGGTCGCCGGGCTGCTCGCCCTGATGCTCCTCGTCGACGCGCGGCGGCCGGCGCGGGTGTCCCGCACCGGAGAGCTGGTGACCCTCGCCGAGCAGGACCGTGGCGCGTGGGACCGGGCCCGCGCCGCCGAGGGCAGGGCCCTGGTCCGGGAGCGGATCGGGGCGCTCGCCGCCGGCGGTGACCCACCCGGGCGCTACCAACTCCAGGCCGCGATCAACGCGGTCCACATGGAGGCGCCGTGCGCGGCGGACACCAACTGGTCCACGATCGTCGCCCTCTACGACCGCCTGGCATTGCTCGACCCGTCGCCGGTCGTGCGGCTCAACCGCGCGGTCGCGGTCGCCGAGGTCGACGGCCCCGGCGCCGGGCTCGCCGAGATCGACCGGCTCACCCCGGCCCTCGACGGCTACCACGCCCTGCACGCCGCCCGCGCCGACCTGCTGCGTCGGCTCGGACGCGACGACGCGCGGGCGGCGTACGACCGGGCGATCGGTCTCGCCGGCAACGCGGCCGAGCGCGCCTACCTGACCCGCCGCCGGGACCAGCTCGACGGCGACCCCGTCCCGGTGCCGGACGGCCGCTAGCCACGGCCCGGCCGCCCGGCACAGACGCGGGTCAGCGCATCCGGCCCACGATGCCGGTGTCGTAGTCGCCGGAGAGGAACTCCGGGTTCTCCAGCAGTTCGGCGAAGAACGGCAGGTTGCACTTCGGGCCGACGATCTCGAACTGGGCGACCGCCGCGCGCGCCCGCTCGACCGCCTCCTCCCGGGTCGCGCCGCTGACGATCAGCTTGGCCAGCAGGCTGTCGTAGAACGGGGTGACGGTGTTGCCGGCGACGTAGCCGGAGTCGACCCGCACGCCGGCGCCGGACGGCTCGTTCCAGGTGGTGATCGCGCCGGGGCCGGGCAGGAAGCGCTTCGGGTCCTCGGCGTTGATCCGCAGCTCGATGGCGTGGCCGCGCGGGGTGAGCGCGTCCGGGTCGAACGTCGGCGCCAGGCCGGACGCCACCCGGAGCTGCTCCTCGACCAGGTCGACGCCGTAGACGTACTCGGTGACCGGGTGCTCGACCTGGAGGCGCGTGTTCATCTCCAGGAAGAAGAACTCCTGCGTGGAGGGGTCGAGCAGACACTCGACGGTGCCGGCGTTGCGGTAGTCGACCGCCTCACCCGCCCGGACCGCCGCGGCCAGAAAGCGCTCGCGCAGCTCCGGCGAGACCGCCGGGGACGGCGACTCCTCGACCAGCTTCTGGTTGCGTCGCTGCACCGAGCACTCCCGCTCGCCGAGCGCCACCACCCGGCCGTCGGCCAGGCCGAGGATCTGCACCTCGACGTGGCGCACCCGGGGGAAGTAGCGCTCGATCAGCACCGAGCCGTCGCCGAACATCCGCTCGGCGAACGCGCGGACCTTGTCGTACTCGGTGCGCAGTGCGGCCTCGTCGGCGGCCACGCCCATGCCCATGCCGCCGCCGCCCGCGGCGGCCTTGACCATCACCGGGTAGCCGATCTCGGCGGCGGCCGCGACGGCCGCGTCCAGGTCGGCGGCCGGTTCGGTGGTGCCGGGCGCGACCGGCACGCCGGCCGCCGCCATCAGGTTACGGGCGTTGATCTTGTCGCCCATCGCGGTGATCGCGTCCGCGCCGGGTCCGACCCAGATCAGGCCGGCCCCCTCGACGGTACGGGCGAAGTCGGCGTTCTCCGACAGGAAGCCGTAGCCGGGGTGGATCGCCTGCGCGCCGGTGCTCCGGGCCGCGCCGAGGATCGCCTCCACGTTGCGGTAGCTCTGCGCCGGGTTGGCCGGCCCGACGCAGACCGCCTCGTCGGCCTCGGTGACGAACGGCAGGTCGGCGTCGGCCTCCGAGTGCACCGCGACGGCCCGGATCCCGAGCCGCCGGGCGGTGCGGATCACCCGCCGGGCGATCTCCCCCCGATTGGCGACCAACAACGATTCGATCATGTTCGGCACGGACGTGACCCCTTCTCGACGCAAAGCCGGGGTCTCTTCTTAACACGCGTTAAGGTGAGCGCGGCGTGTCAGGTCGGGTCGGTGGGCGCGAGCAGGGCCGCCAGGGTCGCGCCGCGCAGCAGCTCGGCCCGCCGTCGGCGGTCCACCTCGCCACCGAGGAACGGGGTGGAGTTCATCAGGCCGAACGCGGCGTGGGCGAGCACCCGGGCGGCGCCGTCCGGCAGACCGGGGTGCAGCGCGGTCAGCACCGTGACCCACTCCTCCACGTACATCCGCTGCAGGCGGCGGATGCGGCGGCGCGGCTCGTCCGGGAGGCGGTCGAGCTCGTGCAGGTGCAGCGCGATCACCGCCGGATTCGCCAACGCGAACTCGACGTGGAAGTCGATCAGCGACTCCAGCGCGCCGCGGGCGTCGTCCGGGTGGCCGGCGGCCCGTTCCCGCCCGCCCGCGAGCAACCCCTCGCTCACCGGGATCAGGGCGGCGACGAGCATCGCCTCCTTGCCGGCGAAGTGGTGGTAGAGCGCCGGGCCGGTGACGCCGGCGGCCGCGCCGATGTCGTCCATCGACACGCCGTGGTAGCCGCGGGCCGCGAAGAGGCCGACCGCGATCTCCAGGATCTCGTCCCGCCGGGACCGACGCCGGGCCGCGCCCGCCGCACCCCGCGCCTGCTGTTCCACCGCCACCGGGCCAGCCTAGACCTCGCGTCCCGGGTGAGGCAGCCGTGGTTACCCGTCGGTCGCCTCACACCGGCACGCTCTCAGTCCTCCCCGATGCCGTGCTCCGCCCGGATCTTCGCCGCCTCGGCCGGGCGGTCCTGGTCGTCCAGCGCCCGGGCGAGCAACCAGGCGGCCTGGGCCGCCGGACGGGAACCGGCGGGCAACCCGGCGAGCACCGGGCCCAGCAGACGTTCGGCCTGGTCGGGTCGACCGTCGCGCAGCAGCAGCTCACCGGTGAGGACCTCGACCTGCGCCGCCTCGCCGAACGCCTCGATCGACCGGAGCCGGTCGGGCACGCCGTCCACCCGGTCCAGCGCGGCGGTGATCCGCTCCTCGGCGATCAGCACCCGGGCCACCGCGTCGGCGGCCATCGCCCGCTCGTACGTCACCACGGGCGGCTCGTCGGGCAGCCCGGCGAGCGCCCCGACGGCCTCGTCCACCCGCTCGATCGCGGCCACCGCCGCCGGCAGGTCACCGGACCAGTGCAGGGCGAGCATCTCCCGCCGTCGGGCCCGCAGCTCGTCCACCGGGTACCCGGCCAGCCGCCAGGCGGTCGAGGCCGCGGCGAACCGCTGCGCGGCCAGCGCGTCCCGGTCGGCGTCGTAGAGGATGCCGCCGGCCTCCTCCAGCACCTGCGCCCGCTGCGGGAGATTGTCCGGCCCGTCGAGGTTCTCGGCCAACTGGTCGAGCAGCCCGAGCGCCAGGTCGGGCTCGCCGAGCCCTTCGTAGATCCCCGCCAGCAGGTGCCGGCAACGGTCGGCCTCGGCCTGCGCGCCGGCCCGGTCGAGGCCGAGCACCGCCTCCTCCGCCACCTCGGCCGCCTCGGTCAGCCGACCGGCGGCCCGGTAGGCCTCGGCCAGCTCCCAACGCAGCAACGCGTCGCCCGGCAGCCCCTGCTCGACACAGAGGGTGACCGCCTCGGCGAGGTCCTCCACCGCCTCGGCGGCCCGCTCGGCGGCGAGCAGCGCCCGCCCCCGGGTGACCCGCAGCGGCAGTCGGGCGCCGGCCGGCGCGACCGCCAACGCCTCGTCGCACGCCGCCACCGCATCGGCCGGGTCCTCCGTCGCGCGGACGTACGCCAGGCAGGCGGCGGTCAGCATCTCGCCGTCACCCACCTCGCCGGCCAGCCGACGGGCCCGCACCGCCGCGTCGCGGAACTCGTCGGCCCGCTCCAACTGCTCCAGTACGTGCGTGCGGTGCAACGCCACCCGGCCGTCCAGCCACGGGTCGAGGCCGGCGTCGGCGTCGGCGCGGTCGAGCGCGTCCAACGCCTCCGCCCACCGCTCCCGGTGCACATGGGCCAGCGCGAGCCGGTCCCAGGCGGCGGCGCGCTCGCGCGGCTCACCGTGCGCGGCCAGGTGCTCGGCCGCCTCCCGGGCCAGGGTCAGCCCCTCCTCGGCGCTCTCCTCGACGGTGCTGAGCAGCGCGCCGAGCCGGCCGGCCACCACCTGGGCCCGGAGCGGGTCCGGCACCTCGCGCCAGGCGGCCAGCGCGGCGCGGTTGACCTCGATCGCCACCGGCACGCCGTCGTCGTCCTGGGACACCTCACCGGCCCGCAGTTCGAGCCGCCGGGCCCGGGTGGCGGCCGGCAGCTCGGTGTCGCCGAACCGCTCGTCGTACGCGCGCAGCGCGGCGACCAGCCCGTCCCGCCGGTTGGTGCGCCAGCACTCCTCGGCCAGCGCCAGCAGCTCGTCGGGGTCGGCCTGGGCCGGCACGGTGACCGGTGCGGCGGTCACCGACCCGCCGCCGGAGCGCGGGGCGGGCACCGGCGGGCGGCGCAGGCTCGCCGAGAGCGGGAGGTGCTCGCCGTCCGGCTCGGCCGCGATCCGTTGGGCGATCCGCTCGGACTGGTGGGTGGTGCCGTTGCGGGCGTCGAACCGCTCGGCCAGCGCGGTGGCCGAGTCGGCCAGCTCGTCGGCGAGCGCGCCCGCCGGCACGTCGGCGGCCGGCCGGTCACCGGCGGCCCGACGGTGCACGGTCAGGTCGGCCGGCACCTGCCGCAGCGCCGCCGCGGCGGCGGCCGCGAAGTGCATGCCGGCGGCCGGGGTGGGTGCCCGGTCCAGCCAGTCGAGGTGCCGTTCGACCAGCTCCAGCGCGCGTGCCCCGTTGCCGGTGACCGTGCAGAACTCGACGTGGTCGGCGATCTCCCACAGGTCGGCGAGGCGACCGCGCAACCGCCGGTACGCCTCCCGGTGGGCGTCCCGCGCCTGCTCCCGCCGACCGGTCTCGCGGTAGGAGGCGAGCAGCGCGGTGAGGATCCCCTGCGGCTGCTCGACGCAGTTCAGCCGGCCGGCGAGCACCGGCTCGGCGAGCGCCACCGCCTCGTCGTGCCGGCCGATGTCGGCCAGGTAGCCCACCTGCGTGGTCGGGTCGCAGCCGGCGCAGTCGGAGAGCGCGTCCCGGGGGGTGGTCATCCACAACCGGTACGCCTCGGCGGCCGCCGACTCGTCGCCCAGGTGGTCGGCGACCAGGAACCGGTGCTTGTGGACCGCCTGGAGCGAGTGCCCGGACTCCCGGTAACGCCGTTCCATGTCGTCGAGCACCGCGTACGTCCGGTCCAGCGGCAGCTCGGGGAACTTCAGCATGGCGTTGACCATGTACTTGAAGTACCAGAGGAGCTGGTGGGTGTAGCCCTGGTGGTAGGGCTGCGGGTCCCGGTCGAACTCGGCCAGGCACCAGGAGAACGTGACGAACGACTTCGCCGGCTCCCCACCGTGGACGTACGCCGGGGTCGCGGTGATCCGGGCGGCGAAGGCCAGGTGCCGGTCCTCGCCCGCGTCGGCCCGGCGCAGCAACTGCTCCAGCGCCGCGATCTGCCCCGGGCCGTACGGCATGGACTCGATCTCGCGCAGCATCCGCCAGAGGTCTTCGTCGGTCACGAGGTCACTCCTGTCCCGGTACGGCCCGGCCGAGCAGGCCGAGGAAGGAACTGTTCAGCAGCGCGGCGTCGGCCGCCCGGATCGGATGGTGGCCGAGCAGCAGGGCCTGCCCGTAGAGCGCCTCGACGGCCAGCCCGACCAGCTCCGGGTCGGTCAGCGTGGTGACCCGGCGGACCAGCGGGTTGCGGTGGTTGAGGACCAGCTGCGGCCGGTCCGGCGGGGCGGAGGCGGCCAGCGCGTCGAGCACCCCGCCCCACAGCTCGTCGGCCTTGTCGCGGCTGGCGGCGAGCTGGTCGTGGAAGGCCGCCGAGCGGGAGACCAGGTAGAGCGCCGGCAGCGAGACCGGGTCGTACGCCCGGACCACCACCTCGCAGCCGAGCCGTTCCAGGGCCCGCTGCGCCCCGGCGAGGAACGGGCGCAGGGCCAGCTCGGTCGCCGGGTCGAGGATCTCGAACCGGGTGGTGAGGTCGCTCGGCTCCAGCCGCTCGATCAGCACCGAACGGTCCACCGTGGGCAGCCGCTCGATCAGCTCGGTGTCGTAGGTGTAGCCGCCGTTGACCACGGCCAGGTCCTGCGCGGCGGCCACGGCGGCGAGCTGGCGGAACTCGTCCAGGCTGGCGGCGTAGCGGATCAGGCCGTGCCGGCTGCGGAACTCGGCGAGCGTGAGCGTGCCGACGTTGGTGTCCATCGGCCACCACTGGTCGACCAGGCGGAGCATCTCGTCGTCGTGCAGCGCCAGCGCCTTGACCCCGAGGTGGTGGACCTGGAGGAACTCGGCGAGCCGGTGCGGGTCGTGCGTGGCGAGCCGGACCAGCCAGCCGCGGATCTGGTCGCCGAGCGACTCCCGGACGGCGCCGAGCAGGGCGTCCTCGTAGAGCGCCTCGCGACTGGCGGTGGGACGCAGCTCGCCGGCGTCGACCACGCAGTGGGCGAAGAACGCCCACTCGGGCAGCAGGCCGTCGGCGTGCTCGGCGAGCAGCATCCGCTTGAGGTAGACCCGGTGCCCGGCCCGCGCGGCCGGGTTCACCGGCGTGGGCAGGATGAAGGCCACGCCGGTGAGGCCGGCCTCGGGCACCGACAGCGGCACCACGTCGAACGGGACGAAGCCGAGCAGGTCACGGGCGTAGCGGGCCAGCCCGGCCCGGTCGACGGCCGCGCCGGGCGTGGTCGGCCAGGGCGGCGGGCCGGCGGTGGTCGGCGTGTCGCCGACGCGGACGTCCACCGGCAGCAGGCTGCCGTAGAGGCGGGCCAGCTCGGTGACGGTGGGGGTGCCGAACCACTGGTCGGCGTCGCGTCGGGGCACCAGCGTCACCGTGGTGCCGGGCTCGCTGCGGGCCTGCTCCGGCTCGGCGAGCCGCACCGCGTAGCGCCCGTCGGACCAACCCGTCCAGAGCACGGTCGGCTGGTCGGCGTGCCGGGTGACCACCCGGATCTCGTCCGCGACCAGGAAGCAGGAGAGCAGGCCGATGCCGAACTGACCGAGGAACTCGTGCCGGGAGAAGCCCAGCTCGTCCCGCTTGGAGCTGCGGCCGATGGTGGCGAGCAGCTCGTGCACCTGGGCCTCGGTGAGGCCGATGCCCGTGTCGTGCACGCGCAGCGTCCCGTCGCCGGTCAGCTCGGGCGGCTCGACCCGGAGCCGGGCCGGGGCGTCCGGCTCGGTGGCCCGACGGGCGGTGATCGCGTCGACGGCGTTCTGGAGCAGCTCGCGCACGTAGACCCGCGGGCTGCCGTAGAGGTGATGACTGAGCAGGTCGACCACGCCACGGAGGTCGACCTGGAAGGTGCGGTCCAATCGCGCTCCCGGTGCCGGATTTCGGCGCTCACCGTACCGGCCGTGGCCGACAGTGTCCGCCCCCCTTTCCGTCGGTCGGCTTGACCCTCGACCCGGTGCAGGCCGCACCGTCCGTCGGCATGACCACCGCCGCACTGGGCCGGAGCTACCGGCTGCTCTGGTCCGCCGCCGTCTGCTCCCGGCTCGGCGACGCGCTGCGTACGCCGGCCCTGGCGCTGCTGGCCGCGACGCTCACCCGGGATCCCCGGGCGGTCGCCGCGGTGACCGTGGCCGGGCAGCTTCCGCCGCTGCTCCTCGGCCTGCTCGGCGGCGTCTACGCGGACCGGTGGGACCGGCGGCGGACGATGGCGGTGGTGGACGGGGCCCGGGCCGTGGTGGTGGCGGCGCTGGCCTGGCTCGTGGCCACCGGGCAGGCCGGCATCACCACGCTGGCCGCCGCCGCGCTGCTGCTCGCCCTGTTGGGCACGCTCTTCGACGCGTCCGCGTTCGCCCTGCTGCCCGCCGTGGTCCGGCCGGCGGCGCTGCCCCGCGCCAACGCCCACCTCCAGGCCGGCACCACGGTGGCGGGCGGTTTCGTCGGCGCCCCGCTCGCCGGCGTCCTCTTCGCCACCACCGCGGCTTTCCCGTTCACCGTGGACGCCCTCACCTTCGCCCTGGCCGCCGCCCTCGTCCTCGCGATCCCCCGCCGATCTTGCGCTTCCGGCCCGGGCGAAACCCCGGAAAACGGACGGATCACGGGCCGCAACCGCAAGATCGGCGGCATCGGGGTGTGGCGGGAGGGGTGGGAGGGGGTGCGGTGGGTCTGGGGGGATCGGGGGTTGCGGGGGTTGGCACTCGCGTCGGCGGGATCGAATCTGGCGATCAGCGGGCTGGCGGCGGTGCTCGTGCTCTACGCGCTGGAGGTGCTGCGGGTGCCGGCGGCGGCGTACGGGCTGTTCTCGGCGGGCGTGATCGCCGGCGGGTTGGTCGGCGCGCTGCTCGCCGGCCGGCTGGCCGCCCGGTTCGGCACGCTGCCGGCGCTGCGCGGGGTGCTGCTCGGGCAGACGCTGGCGTTGACCGGGTTCGCCCTGGCCCGGCACCCGCTGACCGGTGGGCTGGCGCTGGCCGGCCTGGCCGCCGGCACCACGATCTGGAACAGCCTCTGGGCGGCGTACGGGCAGCGGCACGTGCCCCCGGGCCTGCTCGGCCGGGTCGGCGCGGCACAACGGACGCTCGGTCTGGCCGCTGCCCCGGTCGGCGCGGCGCTCGCCGGGTTCGCCGGCCGGGCGTACGGGCTGGCGCCGGTCGGGTGGGCCGCCGTGACCGTGTTCGCGCTGGTGACGGTCGCCGCCTGGGTGACGTTGCGGGACGACGGCGGCGGGTCACCCCCGGGCGGGCTCGAAGCCGGCCAGCCGGACGGCGAGCCGCTGCCGGGCCGGCGGGAGCGCGGAGACCACGCGGAGCAGCAGGTCCCGTAGCGGCCGGACGGCCGGCGGGGCGGCGGCGAGCCGGGTGAGCCCGGCGGCGAAGCCGAGCACCTCCTCGGCCCGGGGGCGGCGCTCGGCGGCGTACGCGTCGAGGGCCTCCGGGCCGGCGGCGAGCGCGTCGCCGAGCGCGACCGCGTCCCGCAGGCCGAGGTTCATCCCCTGCCCACCGGCCGGGCTGTGCACGTGCGCCGCGTCGCCGGCGAGCAGGACCGGGCCGGACCGGTAGGTGTCCGCGATCCGGTGGTGGATCCGGAACCGGGACGCCCAGGCCACGTCGGTGACCCGGTCCGGCCGGCGGACCGGGCCCCGCTCGTCGAGCAACGCCTGGAAGTGCCGCGCCTGCGGCTCGCGCGGCGCGTCGGTGACGGTGGCGACCAGCCGGACCATGCCGTCGGGCAGCGGCGCCCAGATCAGCGGGCCCTGTCGGGACAGGAAGAGGGTGACCTGGTCGCGCGGGAGCGTGCTGTCCACCCGCACGTCGGCGAGCAGGAACGACTCGCCGGGGTCGGCGGGGCCGCCGAACCCGATGCCGGCCAGTTCGCGGACCCGGCTGTGCATGCCGTCCGCGCCGACGACCCAGCGGGCCCGGACCGTGCCGCCGTCGGCGAACCGCGCGGTGGCGCCGCCGTCGTCGAGGTCGAGGCCGGTCAGCTCGTACGGCCGCCGCACCCGCCCGCCGAGCGCGGTGAGCCGGTCGGTGAGCACCGCCTCGGTCTCGGCCTGCGAGATCAGCAGCGCGTACGGGTAGCGGGACGGCAACCGGTCGAAGGGGACTGCGGCGAGGACGCGGTCCCGGTCGCGGACGGTGAACCGGGTCGAGTGCAGCCCTCGGGCGGCCAGCGGGGCGGCCACCCCGATCCGGTCCAGCATCTCCAGCGTGCCGGCGTGCACGACGGCGGCGCGGGAGGTGACGGGCGGCTCGGCCAGCCGGTCGACCACGGTCGCGGTCATGCCGTGACCGGCGAGGGCCACCGCCACGGCGAGGCCGGTCGGCCCGGCTCCCACCACGAGGACGTCCGTGGACTCGGGCAGCATCGCTCCACCTCCGGCTGGGTCAACAGCTGTTTGCCAACGCTTGTTGACCCAACACTAGCGTCGATGTCAACGGCTGTTGGCCTACAGTCGTGGACATGACCGACACGGCCCCCCGCACCCGCCGCTCGGACGCCACCCGGGCGGCCATCCTGCGCGCCGCCCGGGCCCGCTTCGCCGCCGACGGCTACGACCGCGCCACCATCCGGGCCATCGCCGCCGACGCCCGGATCGACCCGTCCATGGTCATGCGCTACTACGGCAGCAAGGAGGGGCTCTTCGCGGCGGCGGCCGAGTTCGACCTGCACCTGCCCGACCTGACCCGGGTGCCGCCGGAACGGCTCGGTGAGACGCTGATCCGGCACTTCGTGCGCCGCTGGGAGGCGGACGGGACGCTGGTTGCCCTGCTCCGGGCCGCCAGCACCAACCCCGGGGCGGCCGAACGGATGCGCGGCATCTTCGCCGACCAGCTCGCCACCGCCGTGGCCCGGTCCGGCGCCGACCCGGCCACCGCCGCCCGCCGGGCCGGCCTGGTGGCCAGTCAGATCCTCGGCCTCGCCCTCACCCGGTACGTCGTCCGGCTACCGCCCGTGGTCGACCTCGACCCGGAGGAGCTGGCCGTCTGGGTCGGCCCGACGATCCAGCGCTACCTGACCCAACCTTTCCCCCCGTCCCACGCGTCTGCGAGGTGACGGAGGGAGGAGCCGGATGGGGCGTGCCGCGGACGACGGGCGGGCCGACTACCTCGCGTTCGTCGAGGCCCACCAGCACCGGCTGCTGCGTGCCGCGTACCTGGTCTGCGGCAACCGGCACCAGGCCGAGGACCTGCTCCAGGAGGCGTTGCTGAAGCTGGCGCTGCGCTGGCCGTCGGTGCGCGACGGCGACCCGGCCGCGTACGTGCGGGCCATCCTCTACCGGGACGCGGTCTCCTGGTGGCGGCGCCGGCGGCGGGAACGGCTCAGCGCGTACCCGCCGGAGCGGGCGGGCGCGGACGCCGACGACGCGCTGCGGCTCTCCGTCCGCGCCGCGCTCGACCGGCTTCCGCCACGCCAGCGGGCGGTCCTGGTGCTGCGCTACTTCGAGGACCTGACCGAGACGGCCACCGCCGAGGCGCTCGGGGTCACGGTCGGCACCGTCAAGAGCCAGTGCCACGACGCGCTGCGCCGGCTCCGCCAGGTGGCGCCCGACCTCGGCGGCGCCGGCGACGGCCTGGTCACCGGGATGGAGGCGAACCCGTGAACGAACCCGACCTGACCCGGCTGCTGACCCGGGCCGCCGAGGACGTCCGGCCGACCCGGCCCGCCGCCACCGGCTGGGAACGGGCCCGCCGGGTCCGTCGCGCCCGCCGGGCCGCCGGCGCCGCCGCGCTGGCCGTCGCGCTGGTCACCGGCGGCACGGCGGCGCTCCTGCACCGCGCCGGCCCGTCCGCCCCGGCCCACCCGGTGGTACGCCCGGCCCCGAGCGCGCCGCCGGTGCAGCAGCCCCCGCTCGTACCCGGCCTGATCGCCGATCCGCTGGGCCGGCTCGGCGACCCGGTCGCCGCACCGCTCTCCGCCCGGCCGGTCGACCGCGCGCTGGCACTTCGCCAACCGGTCGATCCGAAGACCGGCGAGGCCGGCCCGGTCCGGGTGCTCGGCGACGACGGGCTGGTCCGGGAACTCGACGTGGTGACGCTCGCCCCCACCCGGGACGCCAGTGGCAACGAGGCCGCGCCGCTCAAGCCGGGCAGCCTGTCGCCGGACGGCCGGACCGCCGCGTTCGCGCAGACCGGCGAGGTGGTCGTGGTCGACCTGACCGATGCCTCCGTGCGTCGCTACCCGCTCGCCGGCTACCTGGAACACGTCGTCTGGGCCGGCGACCGGCTGCTCGTCGGCGACAACGACACCGCGTACGAGCTGGACCGGGGCAGCGGGAAAGCCCGCGAGCTGCCGGTCGACCCGTGGGGGTTGGTCGTGCCCGAGCCGGGCCGCCTCGGCGACCTGCTCGCCCTCGGCGGCGCGGAGGACGGCCTGTCCGTACGCCGCTATCCCGGCACCGGCGGCACGCCGCAGCAGCGGCCGGTGGGCACCGACGGCCTTCCGCCCGGCTACCGGCTCGACGAGGTCTACGGGCGGGGCTGGCAACGCGGCGACCGGATCGCCCAGGCGGGCTGGACCACCACCGGCAGCATGGGCGGGGCGGAGGGCGTGGCCGTGGTGGACGCCCGCACCGGGGCGGTCACCCGCCTGCTCGACCTGGGCCGCGAGGACCGGGCGAAGGCCTGCTGCGAGGTGCTCGGGTGGTCGGCCGACGGTGCGGTGCTGTTCCGCTCCGACCCCACCGGCCTGGCCCGCTGGCGACCGGAGACCGGCGAGGTCGACCTGGTGGCCCGCGACGTGACCGGGCCGGTGTCGTTGCCCGCCCGCTGACCGGCCGGCCCCCGGACGAGGGCCGGCCGGGACGCTCAGCGGGTCAGGCCGCCGGGCTGGTCGCCCTTGACCACTGGTGCCCGGACCAGGTTGCCCCACTCGGTCCAGGAGCCGTCGTAGTTGCGCACCTGCGGGAAACCGAGCAGGTGGTGCAGCACGAACCAGGTGTGGCTGGACCGCTCGCCGATCCGGCAGTAGGCCACCACGTCGTCGGACGGGCTCAACCCGAGCTGGTCGGCGTAGATCGCGCGCAGCTCGTCGGCCGACTTGAACGTGCCGTCGTCGTTCGCGGCGGACTTCCACGGCTTGCTCACCGCGCCCGGGATGTGCCCGCCACGCAGCGCGCCCTCCTGCGGATAGTCGGGCATGTGCAGCATCTCGCCGGTGTACTCACCCGGCGAACGCACGTCAACCAGCGGCCGACCGGCCGCCACGTGCGCCATCACCTGCTCCCGGTAGGCCCGGATCGGCGCGTCGTCGCGCGTCGGCACCGGATAGGTGGCACGCGGCCGGCTCACCTTCTCCCGGGTCAGCTCCCGCCCCTCGGCGGTCCACTTCTGCCGGCCGCCGTCGAGCAGCCGCACGTCGGCGTGGCCGAAGAGGGAGAAGACCCAGAGGGCGTACGCGGCCCACCAGTTGAAGTTGTCGCCGTAGAAGACCACCGTGTCGTCGCGCCCGATGCCCTTGGCCGCGCACAGCTCGGCGAAGCTCGCGGCGTCCAGGTAGTCGCGGGTGACCTGGTCGTTCAGTTCGGTGTGCCAGTCGACCTTGACGGCGCCGGGGATGTGGCCGGTGTCGTAGAGGAGCACGTCCTCGTCGGACTCGACCACCACGAGGCCCTCGTCACCCAGGTGCTCGGCCAACCACTCCGTGGTGACCAGGCGCTGCGGGTCGGCGTACGACTGGAGGCGGGGATGCGGATCGCTCGGCACAGGCATGATCCCCAAGGTACGCCGGATCAGCGGGCGGCGGCGCCGGTCAGGCGCGGCGGTGCACCAGCCGGCCGGCGACCACGGTGGCCCGGCACGAGCCGTCCGCGTCGAACACGGCCAGATCGGCCCGGCCGCCGACCACCAACGTGGCCGGTCGCGCCCCGGGCAGCACGGCCACCTCGTTGCGGACCGCGGCGGCCCGCAGCGCCGGGTCGGCGACGTGCGCGTCGAGCACCGCGGCGACGCCGAGGCGGAACAGCGCGTGCACCCGCTCACGGGGCGTCGGGGCCTCAGGCAGCGGCCCGTCGTGCACCAGCGCCGGCCCGAGCGTGCCGGCCCACCGCCGCACCCGCACCCCGGGGTACGCGTCGGTCAGCTCGCCCGGCGAGGCGACCGCCTCGACCCGGTCGCCGGCGACCAGGACCGCCAGCCCGGCGCGGGGCTCGTCGTCGAGGGTGAGCCGCAGCAGGTCGGCGGCGTGCACGGTGCGCACCGGTCAGTCGGCCTCGACCGGGCCGAGCACCGGCCGCTTGGCGGTGACGAAGTCGCCGGAGGACCGCCCGGTCAGGCGCCGCCGGATCCACGGGGCCAGGTGCTGACCGGCCCAGCGCAGGTCGGCGGCGCGCGCGGCCAGCCACGGCGTGGGCGCCGGGTGCGGCGGCACCATCAGCCACTCCTCGTCGCAGCCGACGCCGAGCGCGTCGAGCACCTGGGCGGCGACCCGCCGGTGCCCGGCCGCGGACAGGTGCAGCCGGTCGGTGCTCCACAGCATCGGGTTGAGGTAGGCCTCGTCGGCGTAGAGGTCGACCAGGATCGCGCCGTGCCGCTCGGCGACCTCGCCGACCACCTTGTTGAGCAGGGTCACCCGGGGCGCCACCAGCCGCTGGCCGGGCAGCCGGGCCATCACGTCGGCGAACCGGAACAGCACCACGTCGCTGCCGCCGCCGCGCAGCCGCCCGACCACCGCGTCGAAGCGCGGCACGAACGAGTCCGGGTCGAAGTTGCGCCGCAGCACGTCGTTGCCACCGGCCGCGAAGCTGATCAGGTCGGGTTTCATGGCCAGCGCGGACGGCACCTGCTCGGCCACGACGTTCGGGAACAGCCGGCCCCGGATGGCCAGGTTGGCGTAGCCGAAGTCCGGACCCGCCTCGGCGGCGAGCCGGGTGGCGACCAGGTCGGCCCAGCCCCGGTAGCTGCCGTCCGGATACGCGTCGTCCATGCCCTCGGTGAAGCTGTCGCCCACCGCCACAAAGCTGCGCCAGCGCACGGCGCCTCCCCCTCAGACGTCCCGGCAGAATCGCGTCGCTCAGTCTGTCACCGTCCGGGCCGGTCCCGACGCCCCTGGGGGCCGGACGTGGCGGACGTCTCGACGTCCTGTTCCCGACAGCCCGCCGACCGGACAAAACCCCCGGCACGTCCGGGCGGGGCAGAATCCGTCGGCCGGACCGGGGATGATGTTCGCCGTCATCCGGTCGGGCGAGCCGCCCGGCCGGTCCCGCGTACGGCACGAGCGAGGAACCACATGACGCAGGGGCACCCACCGGCGGCAGGTTGGCCACCGCCCGGCAACGCTCATCCCCCGGCCGGCCCGCCGCCCGTACCCGGGCCGCCGTGGGCGCAGCCACCACCACCGCCGCCACCGAAGTCCCGCCGAGGGCTCTGGATCGGGCTCGCGGCCGGCGCGCTCGCGCTGGCGGTCTGCGCCGGCACGCTGGTCGGCGTCGGGCTGGGCCTGCGCGGCGACGACGAGGAGGGCGCCGCGCCGAAGGCGGCCGCCGCGGCCAACGGCGTCACGGTCACCAACGCCGAGCTGGCCGCCCTGCTCGACCGGCACACCAGGGCGCTGGCCGACAAGGACCTGGACGGCTACCTGGCCGCGTTCGACCCGGCCCGCAAGGACCTGGTCGCCGGGCAGACGCAGCTCTTCCGCAACCTGGGCAAGCTGCCCCTGTCGGTGGCCCGCTACGAGACCGTCGAGCAGCAGGGCCGGGCCAGCGACGCGTTCGGCCAGGGTGTCACGTTCCAGCTCGACGTCTCCTTCGTGCACCAGTTCGACGGCTTCGACCTGGCCCCGGTGACCGAGTGGTACCGCTGGACGATCGTCCGCACCGGCCGGGACGCGCCGATCCGGGTCACCGCCGTCACCGGCGCGCCGGCCGCCGCCGGGGGCAGCTCGAAGACCGTCTACCACCCCGGCCCGTGGGACAAGTGGCGGGACATCCACGTCGAGCGGACGCCGCACGCCCTGATCGTCACCGACGCCACCCGCGCCGCGGAGGCGAAGCGCCTCGCCCCGGCGGCCGAGGCCGCGGTCGCCCACGACCTGGCCGTGTGGCGGTCCGGCGGGCTGCCCGGCCCGGTGCCGAAGGGCTTCGTCCTCGCGCTGGCCAAGGGCAAGGACGAGCTGACCTCGCTCTACCGGGTCGGCAAGGAAAAAGCCACCGAGGCGGGGTTCTCCCTCGGCCTGGTGGCGGCCGAGCGCACGGACGGGAAGTTCACCATCGGCGGCACCCGCGTGGTCGTCGACACCGGCGAGGACTACTTCACCCGCTCCGGCGGCGGCAACGACGCCGGCATGGTCTTCCGGCACGAGGTGGCGCACTCGCTGATGACCCCCCGGACCGACCTGGCCGAGGTGGACGCGTTCGACCGGCTCGACGAGTGGGTGGTCGAGGGCTTCGCCGAGTACGTCGCCTTCCACGGCCGCCCGCTGGGCGCGAGCGAGCGCACGGCGGCGGCCCGGCGGCTCGTCCGGGACGGGTGGAACGGCACGCTGCCGGGCAACGGCGAGTGGGACGCCCCGGGCCGGGTCAGCTTCCACTACTGGCTCGGGCACGCGGCGATGAACCACCTGGCCGATAAGTACGGCGAGGCGAAGCTGTTCCGCTTCGTCGACGCCGTCTACGCCGGCACCCCGACCGACCGCGCCGCCCGGGACGTCCTGGGCGTGTCACTCGACGAGTTCCAGGCCGGTTGGGCCTCCTACGTCCGCGCCCAGGCGCGCTGAGCCGGATCGGAGACGACGGATGACGTACCAGCACCAGCACCAGCAGCCGCCGCACGCGTACCCGTCGGCGGGCTGGCCCGGCCCGGCCGGTCCGCCGCCCGCGGCGCCGAAGCGGCGCGGGCGTCTGGCGCTGCTCCTGGCCGGCGGGCTGGTGGCCGTGCTGGCGGTCGCCGCCGGCACCGCCTACGGCGTGTCCCGTCTGGTCGACGGCGACGACGACGGGCGGGAGCTGCGCACCGCCTGGGTGCTCGACTTCCCCGAACGGCAGCGCAACGGCCTGAAGACGTTCGACGGGCAGGACATGTTCGGCGCCTGGCTGATCGGCGACGCGGTGGCGCGCGCCCAGCCCGACGGGATCATCGCCTACCGGTTGACCGACGGCGGGCAGGCGTGGGGCGTTCCGGCGCCGCCGGGCAGCTCGCTCTGCGGCGCCGCCCAGACGCTGGCCGAGGGGCGCGGCGTGGTGGCCCTCGGCTCCGCCGACTCCTGCGACACGCTGGTCGGCTTCGACGCCGCCGCCGGCACCCGGACCTGGCAGGTGACGTTCCCGGCCGAGCGCCTGAAGGGCCGGGGCATGCTCACCGCGCCGGACCTGTCGGTGGCCGGCGGGCAGGTGGTCGTCCGTTCCGACCAGCGCGTCCTCGGCTACTCGCTGGCCGACGGCAAGCGGCTCTGGCAGACCGACGCCGACCGGCTGCTGCCCGGCCGGGACTGCCGGGTCACCGACGCGCAGGCCGCCGGCACGCAGGCCGTGGTGACCGCCCGCTGCGACGGCGTCCGGGGCGCGCTGCTCGGCCTGGACCCGGCCACCGGCGCGGTGCGCTGGCGGCAGCAGTTGCCCGACGCGCAGCAGAGCGACGGCGTGCTCAGCGTCGACCCGCTGGTCAGCCTGCCCGGCCTGGAGGGCCGGACGTTCGTCGCGCGCGACGCCGCCGGGAAGGCGCGGGCCACGTTCGGCAACCCCGTCGGCGGTACGCGCTTCAGCGACCTGCCGGTCAACCGCTCGAACACCGTGGAGGGTCCGGCGGTCCGGCCCTACCTGGCCGACGCCGACACGCTCTACCTGCCCACCGAGGCGGCCAACGTGCCGGGCAGGATGCGCCAGGCCAACCAGGTGGTGGCGATCGACCTGGCCACCGGGGAGCGGCGCTGGGTCTCGACCGGGCACACCGACAGCGAGGTGGAGCTGATCCGCCTCGACGAGCAGGGGGTGCTCGCCTGGGAGGTCGGCGACCACCGGGACCTCGCCCCGCGGCTGGTCCGGATCGACCCGGCGACCGGGAAGGCGGCGGTGCTCGCCGAGGGGCCCCGGTCGGCCGGCACCGAGGGCAGCGACGCGAAGGTCCTGGAGCGGGACGGGACGGTGGTGCTGGTGCCGTGGAAGCACGTCAGCGCGGACGCGGCGGTCACCGTCCTGCGCTGACCGTTGTGCGGGTGGGCCACCCGACGGTGGCCCACCCGGGACGCGTCGTCTCAGCCGAGCGCGCTGACGATCTGCATCTCCCGCAGACCGGAGGGCTCCGCCCGCTCCGCGATCTTGTTGCCTGCGGCGTCCACGAGGACCACCGCGTAGCGGTCACCGTCGCGGACCCGGACCACCATGGATCCGTCGGGCTGGAAGAAGACCTGCCGCAGCTGGCGTCCCCCCAGCGGCAGCGCCAGTTCCTTCCCGCTCCGGGTGTCGAGCACGGCGTTGACCACTAGGTCCCGCGCCGCGTCGCCGTACGTGCCGCTCCGGTCGATCCGGTACAGAGCGATCCGCCGGCCGTCCGGGGAGAGGCTGGACAGGTCGAAGCAGACGTACCGGCTGCCCTTGACGCCCAGGCCCGGCACCGTCCGTCGCGTCCTGCCGCTGCGGTCGGTGAGGACGACGGTCCCGTCGGAACCGTCGGCGAACGCCAGCGTGCCGTCCGCCGCGAACACGGCGTGACAGCCGTCGAGGCCCGTCACCTTCGTGAACGTCCCGGAGGAGATGTCGAGCAGGCCGGTGTCGGAGTAGCCGCCGCGGTCGGCGGCCAGACGCACGGCGAGTTGTCGTGAGTTCGGCAACCAGACGGGCGACCAGCAGATGTCGTCGACTCCGTCCCTGAGCTTGCGCCGCCCCGACCCGTCCAGCGCCGAAACCCACACCGCGCCGGTCTCCTCGACCCAGGCCACCCGCTGCCCGTCCGGTGCCACGGCGACGTTGAGCTGCGCCGGCCGGTACGGGATACCGAGCAGGCGGACGGGGTCACCGCCCGGTCGCCAGGACTGCAGCCGGACGGTGCTCGTCGACGACGGCGCGTTCGCCAGTTCGGACGGGGCGTAGACGAGCCGGCCGATCGTTCCGTCGACGCCGGGTCCGCCGCCGGTGGTGTCGTCGGGTGCGGTCGAGGGCGTACGGGACGGCTCGACCGGCGCGGTCGGGGTGGGCTCGACCGGCGGGGCGGTGCTGGTCACCGACGGCCCGGCCGGCGCGGGCGCCTGACCGTTCGGCCGGATCGCCAGCGCCGTGCCGGTCGCGACGGCCAGCACCGCCAGCGCGGCGGCCGAGGTGACGACGACCCGCTGGATACCGAGCCGTCGGGAGGTACGCAGGGCCCGGTCCCGCAGGTCGACCGGGGTGACTTCGTCGGCCAGGTCGGCCAGGTCGAGGCGCAGGCGGTCCTGGTTCATCGGGTGGTTCCTTCCGTGGCGTACAGGTCGGCGAGTTCCGGCGCGACGTTGCGCAGCTTGGCCAACGCCTTGGAGGTCTGGCTCTTGACCGTGCCGACGGTCACGCCGAGCAGGTCGGCGGCCTCGGCCTCGGTGCGGTCCTCGAAGAACCGCAGCACCAGCACCGCCCGCTGCTTGGCGGAGAGCCGGGCCAGCGCGGCCCGGAGGGTGAGCCGCAGCGTGATCTGGCGGGCGTGGTCGAGGGCCGAGTCGCCTCCGCGTGGCTCGGGCAGGTCGCCCGGCATCGACTCGACCACCCGGCGGCGGCGCCACCACGAGACCTGGAGGTGATACATGATCTTCCGGGTGTACGCCTCGGCGTTGCCGCTGTCGTGCAGCCGGCTCCACGAGCGGTGGGTGCGGGCCAGGGCCGACTGCACGAGGTCCTCGGCGAGGTGCTGGTCACCGGTCAGCAGGTAGGCCGAACGCAGGAGCGCCGGCGTTCGGGTGCGCACGAACGAGTCGAACTCACTCAGGAGAGGGTCCACACGAGCCGGTCCTTCGGGTCAGGTGGTGCGTCGGCGGGGATGCCCTTCCAGACGTCGCCCCGTCGCGGAATGGTTGCCGGCGGGCCGGTCGTCTTTCCACGACTTCGCGCTCAGCAGTCGAACACCGACCAGCAGATGTCGTTGCGCAACCGCTGGTCGTCCAGCACCAGTTCGCGGATCGCCGCCGGCAACCGGTCGCGCTGCCACCGGCACTCGGCCCGCCCCGCCGCCACGCTCCGGTCGGCCGGCGCCGCCGCCCGTACCGCCTTGATCGCGTACGCGGCCGCGCCGAGTTCGTGCGCCGCGACGTGGGCGACCACGGCGGCCTGGCCGGCGGCGTACGCGGCATGGCGCGCCGCCCCGCGCAGCGGCCGGGCCGCGCCCATCGCGTGCCCGCCGGCGGTGCGCGAGGACGTCATCGTCACCTCACCCCGCGTCCAGGCTCGGACCCGCTCGATCGCCTCGCGCGGACGCGGGTCCTCGGGCTGCGCCGCCTCGAAGAGGGGAAGCACGTGCTCCGCGCACACGGCGGCCCACAGGGCGAGGAGGTGGTGGTCGGCGTCGGTGAGGGTCCCGCCCCGACGGATGGTGGTGAAGCGGGGGTCCCGCACCTTCGGGAGGATCACGACCGGCGCTCCGATCCGGTGGACGGCGTGCCCCGCAGCGCCGTGTCCAGGGCGTTCATCAGCCGGGCGACCCGGCTGCCGCCACCGGTCGTGGGCGGGTACCGGTGGAGCACGTCGACGAGCGTCGGCGTGGCCCACCGCCGGGACCGTTCCAGGAGCGCCTCGCCGACCGCCGGGGCGTCGCCCGCCGCCAGCTCGCCCACGCGTGCGGCGCTCGCGGCGGCGCGCAGGATGTGGCCGACCTGGGTGGCCCGGGCGATGGGGTGCAGGTACGCGGCCGACGCGGCGTCCCCGGCGCACCGTGCGGCCAGGCGCGCGGCCTCGGACGGCGCGGACCGGGCGGCCCGGTGCGCGTCGACGGAGGTGACCCGTTGCCGATTGGTCCGGTCGGCGCCGTCGACGAACGCGCGGGCGGCCTCGATCGCCGCGCGGGGCCGCGGGTCGCCGGGTACGGCCCGTTCGTAGACCGGCAGGACGTCTTCCGCGTGCCGGGCCACGTAGCGGGTCACCTCGCGCAGCTCGTCCATGGTCAGGGCGAAGTCTCCGGTGGTCATGCCCTTGAATCGTATCGTTGAACTTCCGGTGGAGACTTCACGCCACCTCGGCGCACGAGGGTGCCGGAAAGCCTCAACCGGTGGTCATTCCCGGATGCCACGCCGGTACGGCCCCCAGCCGATGAACCGCTCGAACAGCTCGCGCGGGGTGGGCCCGTCGTGCGGGTTGAGCCGGAACAGGTCGTGGGTGGCCTCGTGGTAGAGCCCGGACAGGTAGACGGCCAGGTCGACGGGGTGGTCGGCGTACTCGACCTTGAGCAGCAGGCGTGCCTGCGCGCAGGGCCACGGCGCGCCGCACGCCCGGCACAGCCAGAGGGGCCGGATCGGCAGGTGCGCCGGGTGGTCCGGCGGGTAGGGGCGGGGCCGGTCCGGGTGCGGCCCGAGCCGGGGTACGGGAAGGATCATGCGTGACAGTCTGCTGAGGACACCACTACGCTCGGAAGTCGTCGGCGTCGGCCCGGGGAGGGGTCGGGAAACCGGCGGGTGACCGAGGAGGACGGGTGGAGAACGAGCCGACCGCCGAGCTGATCCGCACGCAACTGCGGCGGCTGCGACTCAAGGCCGAACTGAGCCAGGAGGAGTTCGGGAGGCTGGTGCACTTCTCCAACTCGCAGGTGTCGGCGGTGGAGCTGGGCCAGCGGCCGCTGGACCGGTTCTTCCTGAAGCGGGCCGACGAGGTGCTGGGCACCGGTGGGCTGCTCACGTCGCTGCTCAAGCTCGCCGAGCGGGACGGCCAGCCGAGCTGGTTCCGCCCCTGGCTCGAAGCCGAACGCCAGGCCCAGCAGCTGCGCTGTTACCAGCCCAGCCTGATCCCCGGCCTGTTGCAGACCGAGAACTATGCCCGCTCCATGATCCGCACGGACGACATGCTGGACAGCGAGGAGGCCGACCGTCGGTTGGCGGTCCGACTGGACCGGCAGTCCGTGCTCACCCGCCCCGATCCACCCAAATTCGTCGCGGTGATCGAGGAGGCCGTGCTGCGACGTGCGGACGAGTCATTCCGTGGGGTGATGGGTCAACAGGTGGCCCATCTGATCGAGGCGAGCGAGCTGCCACACGTCGCCGTTCACGTCATACCGGTCGACGTCAGTCTGCACATCGGACTGACCGGACCGTTCACGCTAGCCCGCGGCGGCGACGGTGGCTGGGTCGGCTATCTGGAGAACCAGCTCGGCGGAACGGTGATCGACAACGATGAGGACGTGGCTATCCTGCTGTCCAGGTGGGAGAGCGTCCGCAGCGAGGCGCTGTCCCGCCGCCAGTCGATCGAGCTGATGAAGGAAGTGGTCGAGTCATGGAGCTGATCGGCGCTGTCTGGCGTACCTCGACGCGGAGCGGGCAGAGCGAGTGCGTCGAGGTGGCGGACAATCTTGTCGGGGTGGTCGGCGTGCGCGACAGCAAGGACCCGACCGGTCCCGTCCTCACCTTCAGTCCGGCCGCCTGGCGCGCCTTCGTCCGGGTCAGCGGGGGCCGCGCGTCGCGCTGATCAGCACCGTGTGCTTGCGTACCCGGAAGGTGCCCTCGGCCTCGATCCGGGCGCGGACCCGGTCCCGGACGGCCGACTCCTGCGCGGCGGTGAGCGGCCCGACCATGCTGGCGAGGTAGGCGAGGACCGGCTCGACGGTGGGCACCGCCAGCTCGTCCGGGTAGCGCTCGACCGTCACGTCGCCCAGGTGGGCGGCGATCCGGGCCGGTGCCTCCTCGGCGGTGGTGCCGTCCTGGTGAAATCCGGCGGCCACCTGGGCACGGCCGACCGCCGGCCCGAGCGTGTCCAGCTCGGCGAGGTGGTCGCGACCGTTCAGCGCCATGGCCAGCCGACCGCCCGGGCGCAGCACCCGGGCGAACTCGCGCAGCGCGGCGTCGGGGTCGTCGAGGTGGTAGAGCATGTGGTTGGCGATCACCGCGTCGAAGGCGGCGTCGGCGTAGGGCAGGCGGGTGGCGTCGCAGCGCTGCACCCGGGCCCCGGGCACCTCGCGCAGCCGCGCGCACATCGCGGGTGAGAAGTCGGTCAGCGTGAGCCGCAGCCCGGCCGCGGGGCGCTCCACCCGCCGCCACAGCTCGCCCGTGCCGGCGCCCACCTCCAGCACGTCCCCGGCCAGCGGCAACCGCTCGCCGAGCCAGGAGTACCAGTCCTGCGGGTTCGTCCCGTACCCGTGCAGCGCGATGCGCGCGGTGAGGTTGTCGGTCGTCGTCGCGTACTGGCTCACGGCGCGAGCCGACGGTGTGGTGGTCACCCGTCGACGGTAGGACAGAACCTCGGTATTCAGCGTTGCTATCTAGCGGTACCTAGTGTTACTTTCTACTGGTAGTCAGCGTCACTTGGTAGCGAGGGGATGACGACGTGGGCAACCAGATGACCGAAATGCTCAAGGGCACGCTCGAAGGCATCGTGCTGGCGATCCTGGCCCGCCGGTCCGCGTACGGCTACGAGATCACCGCGTGGCTGCGCGACCGCGGATTCTCGGACATCGCGGAAGGCACGATCTACGCGCTGCTCGTCCGCGTCGAGCAACGCGGCTTCGTGGACGTGGAGAAGGTTCCCTCCGAGAAGGGGCCCCCGCGGAAGGTCTACTCGCTCAACGCGAAGGGGCGGGAGCAACTCGCCGAGTTCTGGGGGACGTGGAGCGTCCTCACGGAGCGCATCGAGCAACTTCGCGACACCGACAACGCACACGACGAAGGAGCATGACCATGGCCGCGAAGTGGATCGAGACGCTCGTCGGATCGCTCGACCAGAAGAAGCAGTACAAGCAGCACATGGCCCGCATGGAGGCCCTGCCGGAGCCGCACCGCGGCGCGGCCAAGGCCCTGCAGCGGTACTTCATGTACCAGGGCGGGATCGTCGACGGGAACACGCTCATCACGATGCTCGGCGACTTCGTCGACCTCTGGGAGCGTGCGGCGGCCGACGGCACGCCGGTCCGCGCGATCGTCGGCGACGACCCGGTCGAGTTCGCCGAGACGTTCCTGCGGGCGTACTCGGGCCGGCAGTGGATCGACAAGGAGCGCGAGCGACTCCGGACGGCGATCGACGCCGCCGCCGGCGACACCAGCGAGGAGAAGGACGCATGACCACCGGAACGCGCGAACCCGCGATCAGCGTGCGGGGCGTCACCAAGTCCTACAAGGACCTGCACGTGCTGCGGGGCGTCGACTTCGACGTGGCGGCGGGGAGCATCTTCGCCCTGCTCGGCTCGAACGGCGCCGGGAAGACCACGCTGGTACGGATCCTCTCGACGCTGCTCAAGGCGGACGGCGGCACCGCGACCGTGCACGGCTTCGACGTCGCCTCGGCACCGCGCGAGGTCCGCGAGTCGATCAGCCTGACCGGCCAGTTCGCCGCCGTCGACGAGGTGCTCACCGGCCGGGAGAACCTGGTCCTGGTCGCGAAGCTCCGTCACCTGAAGAACCCCGGTGCGGTCGCCGACGACATGCTCGCCCGTTTCTCGCTCACCGACGCCGGGAACCGCCGGGCGGGGACGTACTCGGGCGGCATGCGCCGGCGGCTCGACATCGCGATGAGCCTCGTCGGCAACCCGCCGGTCGTGTTCCTCGACGAGCCGACCACCGGCCTCGACCCGCAGGCCCGCATCGAGGTCTGGCGGACCGTGCGGCAGCTCGCCGAGGACGGCACCACCATCCTGCTGACCACTCAATACCTGGACGAGGCCGAACACCTCGCCAACCGGATCGCGATCCTGCACGAGGGCACGATCATCCAGAACGGCACGCTCACCGAGCTGAAGCAGCTCATTCCGAGCGCCCGGGTCGAATACGTCGAGAAGCAGCCGACCCTCGAGGACGTCTTCCTCGCCCTCGTCGGCCACAGCGGAGGGGAATCCCGATGACCACCCACGTCCTCAGTGACACCGGAACCCTCACCGGCCGCTCTCTGCGGCACATCCTCCGCAGCCCGGACACCATCATCACCACGGCGGTCACCCCCGTCGCGCTGATGCTGCTCTTCGTGTACGTGCTGGGCGGTGCCATAGACATCGGATCCGGCGGTTCCTACATCAACTACATGCTGCCGGGCATCCTCCTCATCACGATCGCCTCCGGCATCGCCTACACGGCGTACCGCCTGTTCCTGGACATGCAGGGCGGCATCTTCGAGCGCTTCCAGTCGATGCCGATCCCCCGACCGTCCGTGCTGTGGGCGCACGTCCTGACCTCGCTCGTCGCCAACCTGGCCTCGCTGGTGATCGTCACCGGCGTCGCGCTGGCCATGGGGTTCCGCACCGGGGCGTCCGTGCTCGACTGGCTCGCCGTCGCCGGCATCCTGATCCTGTTCACCCTCGCGCTCACCTGGATCGCCGTCATCGCGGGCCTGTCCGCCAAGACCGTCGACGGCGCGAGCGCGTTCAGCTACCCGCTGATCTTCCTGCCGTTCATCAGCTCGGCGTTCGTCCCCACCGACTCGATGCCCGGCCCGGTCGCGTGGTTCGCCGAGAACCAACCGGTGACGTCGATCGTGAACACCCTCCGCGCGCTGTTCGCGGAGCAGCCCGTCGGCAACGACATCTGGATCGCCCTCGCCTGGTGCGCCGGCCTGCTCGTCGCCGCCTACGCCGCCGCGACCGCGATCTACCGGAAAAAGGTCAGCTGACCAGTCGTACGGGAGGCAGCGCCGCATCCGTGGATGCGGCGCTGCACCCGTCACCGCTCAGAGGTAGAGGCAGAACGGGTGCCCGGCCGGATCGAGATGCACGCGCACGTCGTCCTGCGGCTGGAAGTCCGGCACGGTCGCGCCGAGCGACACCGCGTACGCCGATGCCGCGTCGAGGTCGTCGACCTTGATGTCCAGGTGCAGCATCATCGGCGGGTCACCCGGCCCGGCCGGCCAGACCGGACGCACGTACGCCGGCTCGTCCTGGAAGGCGAGGCCGGCGCCACCGCCCGACGGAGTGAGGACGACCCATTCCGGCTCGTCCTCACTCCGAGGCCAGCCGAGCAGCCGCTCGTAGAAGGCGGCGAGGTCCTGGGCGGACGGTGCGTCGAGCACCGTGGTGGTCAACGAGAACCGGGGGCGCTGTTGCATGTGGCCTTCCTACCCCGGCGGTACGACGGTCATCGGAACCGGAAAGGGATCGCCGACCGGTGACCGTGGTCGTACGCTGCGCCAATGCTGCTGCGCATGTCGACCCTGCTGCTCCGGACCCTGCGCGAGGACCCGGCCGACGCCGAGGTGCCGAGCCACCGGCTGCTGCTCCGCGCCGGCTACGTGCGCCGGGCCGCGCCCGGCGGCTACACCTGGCTGCCGCTGGGCAAGCTGGTGCTGGACCGGATCACCGCGATCGTCCGGGACGAGATGACGGCGATCGGTGACCAGGAGGTGCACTTCCCGGCGCTGCTCCCGGCCGAGCCGTATCGCACCAGCGGCCGCTGGACGGAGTACGGGGACCTGCTCTTCACGCTCGCCGACCGGAAGGGCGCCGAGCACCTGCTCGCGCCGACCCACGAGGAGATGGCCGCGCTGCTGGTGAAGGACCTGTTCACGTCCTACCGGGACTTCCCGGTGACGCTGTTTCAGATCCAGACGAAGTTCCGGGACGAGGCCCGGCCCCGGGCCGGCGTGCTGCGCGGGCGCGAGTTCCTGATGAAGGACGCCTACTCCTTCGACCTGGACCCCGTCGGACTTCAGGCGGCCTACGACCGGCACCGGGAGGCCTACCAGCGCGTCTTCACCCGGCTCGGGCTGGACGTCACGGTGGTGGCCGCGACGTCCGGGGCGATGGGCGGCTCCGCGTCCGAGGAGTTCCTGGCCGCCACGCCGGTCGGTGAGGACACCTACGTCGGCTGCACGGCCTGCGACTACGCGGCCAACACCGAGGCCGTGGTGACCCGTGCCCCGGCGGCCGGCGACCCGGACGCGCACCGCGCCGCGGAGGTGCACGACACCCCGGAGACACCGACCATCGCGTCCCTGGTCGACCTGGCGAACACCCGGGCGCTCGGCGGCCGCAGCGGCTGGACCGCCGCCGACACGTTGAAGAACGTGGTGCTGACCGTCCGCCGCCCCGGCGCCGAAGAGACCGAACTGCTGGTCGTCGGCCTCCCCGGGGACCGCGACGTCGACCTGAAGCGGGTCGAGGCGGTGCTGCACCCGGCCACCGTGGCGGTCTTCGACGACTGGTCCGCGCACCCGGAACTGGTCCGTGGCTACCTCGGGCCGCAGATCCTGGCCAAGCACGGCATCCGCTACCTGGTCGACCCCCGGGTGGTGACCGGCTCCACCTGGCTGACCGGGGCCAACGAGCCGGGGCGGCACGCCACCGACGTGGTGTGCGGGCGTGACTTCGTCCCCGACGGCACGATCGAAGCGGCCGAGGTGCGCCCGGGCGACCCCTGCCCGGCCTGCCCGGACGGTGAGCTGACCACGCGGCGGGGCATCGAGGTGGGGCACATCTTCCAGCTCGGCCGGCGGTTCACCGATGCCTTCGCCGTCGACGTGCTCGGGCCCGAGGGCAAGCCGGTCCGGCCGACCATGGGCTGCTACGGCATCGGGGTGTCCCGGGCGGTCGCCGCCGTGGCCGAGCAGCACCACGACGACCGGGGGCTGGTCTGGCCGGCCGCGGTCGCGCCCTGCGACGTACACCTGGTGGCCGCCGGGAAGGGGCCGCAGCTCGACGCGGCGCTCGACCTCGGCGGGCGGCTGGCCGCCGCCGGCCTGCGGGTGCTGGTCGACGACCGCACCCACGTCTCCGCCGGGGTGAAGTTCACCGACGCCGAGCTGATCGGCATCCCGCGCGCCGTCGTGGTCGGCCGCCGCCTCGCCGACGGGTACGTCGAGCTGCGCGACCGGGCCACCGGCGAGCGGACCGAGCTGCCGGTGGAGGCGCTCGTCGAGCGGCTGCGCGACGAGGTGGGCGCGACGCGCCGCGACCGGGTGTAGCGAACGCGCCACCGGGTACCGCAGAAGGATCGACCGAGGCGTTTTTCGGAGGCTCTCATGTACCGCGTCAGTGATGTGATGACCAGACAGGTGGTCTACCTGCCGGCGGAAACCCCGCTGGACGAGGCGGCCCGGGTGATGAAGGAGTCGGACATCGGCGACGTGGTGGTGACCGACGGCGCCACCCTCGCGGGCATGCTGACCGACCGGGACATCGTGGTGCGGGCGGTGGCCGAGCGTGCCGACCCGGGCACCACCACGATCGGGTCGATCATCACCCGTGAGGTCGTCATGATCGAGCAGCACTGCACGGCGAACGAGGCGGCGGCGCTGATGCGCGAGCGCAACATCCGGCGGGTGCTGGTCTGTGACAGCGACCGGAAGCTGGTCGGCATCGTCTCCCTCGGCGACCTGGCCATGCAGCTCGACCCCCGGTCGGCGCTCAGCGACATCAGCGAAGCAGCCCCGAACCTGTGAAAGGAGGGGCCCCTTCTTAACGCCTCCGGTAGAGGAGGGGCCCCCTCTTAACACCCCACACGCTCGCGCCCGACGCGGCGGATAGCCTCGACCCATGCCCGAGATGCCGACCAAGCTGGCCGAGATCGTCGACGAGTTCGCCGCCGCACCGCGTGACGTCGTGCTGGAGATGCTGCTGGAGTTCGCCGACGTGATCCCGCCCCTGCCCGAGGGCGTGGACCGGGCCGAACTGGAGCAGGTCCCCGAGTGCCAGACGTCGTTCTTCCTGCGCGCCGAGGTCAACGCGGACAAGACGGTGAGCACGCTCTTCGACTGCCCGCCGGAGGCGCCCACCACGCGCGCCTTCGCCGGCATCCTCGCCGAAGGGCTGGCCGGGGCGAGCGCCGAGGAGGTGCTGGCCGTCCCGGACGACCTCTACCAGCGGATGGGACTGGCCCAGGCGATCAGCCCGCTCCGGGTACGCGGCGGCACCGCCATCCTGGCCCGGCTCAAGCGCCAGGTGCGGGAACAGATCTCCTGACCGGCGGGTTGTCGCTGGTCATGGAGATCGAGATCTACGCCGACGTCGTCTGCCCGTGGTGCTGGATCGGCAAGCGCCGGCTCGAACAGGCCCTGGAGTCGTACGACGGCGAGGTGACCGTCCGGTACCGGCCGTTCCAGCTCGACCCGACGCCGGTCACCGAGCCGACGCCGCTGCTCGCCGCGCTGGGTGACAAGTTCGGCGGCCGGGACAAGGCCGAGGGCATGGCCGCCCACGTCTCCAAGGTCGCCGCCGGCGCCGGCCTCGATCTGCGGTTCGACCGCGCGATCGCGGCGAACACGTTCGACGCGCACCGGCTGGTCCGCTTCGCCACCGAGCACGGCCGCGCCGCCGAGACGGTCGAGCGGCTCTACCGGGCGCACTTCTACGACGGTCTGGACGTCGGGTCGGTCGACACGCTGGTCACGCTGGCCGGCGAGGTCGGCCTGGACGAGACCGAGGCCCGGCGCTACCTCGAGTCCAACCTCGGCCGCCGCGAGGTGGCCGCCGACCTGAGCAGCGCACACCAGCTCGGCGTCTCCAGCGTGCCGACCTTCGTGCTCGCCGGGAAGTACGCGGTGACCGGCGCCCAGGAGCCGGAAACGCTGCTCGCCGCGCTGCGTGAGGTGGCGCAGCGCGAAGCGGCCGGGTGATGTTTCACGTGGAACAAGATCGATGCGGATGAGGCCCTAGGCCGGCCTGGCCAGGTCCTCCACCACCCTCGCCCCGGGCAGGGCGCCGAGCGCCGGCCCGGGCAGGGCGATCTTGCTGTGCCGTACGCCCGATCCGATGATCACGTGGGGCGTGGCGATCACCCGCGAGTCGACCAGGATCGGCCACTCCTCGGGCAACCCGATCGGCGTGATCCCGCCGTACTCCATGCCGGTCAGCTCCACCGCCTCGGCCATCGGCGCGAAGCTCGCCTTGCGGACGTCGAGCAGCCGACGGACCACGCCGTTGACGTCCGCCCGGGTGGTCGCGAGCACGATGCACGCCGCGTATCGCGTCTCGCCGCCCCGCTTGCCGGCGACCACCACGCAGTTGGCCGACTCCTCCAACCCCACCTCGTACGCCTCGCAGAAGGCCGCCGTGTCGGCCAGCTCGGCGTCGATCGGGGCGACCAGCACCTCGTCCACGTCCACCGGAGCCTCGTCCGGCCACCGCTCCACCGCCGCGGCGACCGGAGCAGCCAGCAGGTCCAGCCGCGCCCGGGCCGGCTCGGTCTTCAACGTCCCCATCACGGTTGCGATCCTCGCACCCGCGCCGGCCATCCGCTCGTCGGCCCGCCTGGTGACCGGGACCCCGGCCCCGCGCCTCAGTTGGGGTTGGTGAGGAACGCGTTCTCCTGGGCGAAGTCGCGGTTCTCGGTGGCACCGAGCTGCCGCCGGCGCAGCACCTCGGGTCGGTTCGCCTCGGCGTCCTCGATGCCGTGCCGGACACCGACCCGGATCACGCCGTAGAGGAAGACGAAGCCGAAGACGTAGAGCACGACGGTGGCGACGAAGACCAGCATGCGGTCACGGTAGGTCGGTCCGGAACCGACCAGGTCTCACCTTCCGCCGGTTCCCCCGTACGTGTCGGCGAGATGGTCGGCCCAGGTCCGCACACCGGTCGGGCCGGCGGACGTGGTGAGGCCGCCGGCACGCAGTTCCCGGCCGAGCCGCCCGGGAATCCGCAGCGGAACCAACGGACGACGCGATCCGCGGGCGGCCAACCAGGCCCGGGCCGCCTCGTCGAAGCGGAGCACCTCCGGCCCACCGAAGTCCTCGGTGCGGTGGGACGGTCCGGCGAGCAGCAGCACCGCGAGTCGGTCCGCGACCTCGCCGGGATCGACCGGCTGGGCGAGCACTGCCGGGTCCCCGAGCACCGGGCCGAGCCGGCTCGCGCCGCGCAGCAGGTCCGCCAGGAACCCGGGGAACTGCGTCGCCCGCAGCACGCTCCACGGCACCGGGCCGGCGGCCACCACCTGCTCGGCCGCGAGCTTGTGCCGGTAGTAGCCGAGCGGCACCCGGTCCACGCCGACGATCGAGACGTACACCAGGTGGCGCACCCCGGCGTGCCCGGCGGCCACGGTCAGGCGGCGGGTGCCGAGCACGTCGATCTCGTGGGTACGCCGGTTCGGCGACGAGGCCAGGTGCAGCACGGCATCCATCCCGTCGACCGCCTCCGCGAGCCCCGCGCCGGTGCCGAGGTCGGCAGTCACCCACTCGACGCCGGCGCCGTCACGCGGCCGGCGGCTCACCGCCCGGACGAGGAAACCCTCGTCCCGCAGCCGCGGTACCGCCACCTGCCCGAGCCGTCCGGTCGCCCCGGTCACCAGCACCCGCATCGCCACTCCTTCTCGCCCTGGTCCACACACGCCCGCGCGCTTTCCGTCCACGCGCCGCCAGCCCTGTCCACGCCTCACGCAACGCTGTCTACGCCCCCCGCCCCACGCAGCGCGTTCACGCCCGCGCGCCGCGCAGCTGACCCACGCTCCGCGGAACACGTTCACGCCCGCGCTCCACGTGACTGTTGACGCCGCGTGACGGCTGGCCGTCCGCAGCCGATCCACTCCGGCCCGGCGATGGGACGAGGCGGCGTCCCTGATCGTGACAGCCCGACGGGCCACCGCCGCCCGGTCCGGGCAACCGGTGCCTCCCATCCGATCCTGCGCCACCCGACGACCACCCTGGCCCGGATCGGTCCGCACGGCGCCCGCCTCAATCCCCGGACCCGCCCCCGGTTGACCAAGGAGTTTCCGTCAAGCGAGGCCCGGCATCTGACGCAAACTCCTTGATCACCGGAGCGGAGCGTGGTTCCTCGCAGAGGGGATATACCACTGGGTCATCAATATGACGTAGCGGTATAACGCCTACAGGTGGATAGCGTTCGCCGGGGCGTCACGGAGCGTGTCCGCGCCGGACCGGCGGAAAGGGTGGGCCACCTTTCGGGTTCCGGGCAGGCCCGAACCGGGAGTCGGCGGGCACGGCAGGGCCGGAACCCTGGGCACGGCAGGTTCAGAGACCGGAGGCCGCTGGTTCAGAGCCCGGAGACGGCAGGGTCGGAACCGGGCGGGGAGGGCGGGAAGCCGCGCGGGCGGGGCGGTCAGGCGGCCGTGCGGGGAACGACCCGGCCGGCGAGCAGCAGGCCGAGCAGTCCGCAGCCGGCCGCGACGGCCAGCGTGCTCGCGTAGCTCGCCGGGCCGGGCGACGAGCCGGCGGCCAGCACCGCGCCGGTCAGCGCCAGCACGGTGGCCGCGGCCAGCGAGTCCCCCAGTTGCAGCGCCGAACTGTTCCGGCCCTGCTCGGCCGGGGCGGACAACTCCAGGGTGAGCACGGACAGCGAGGGATAGAGCAGGCCCATGCCGAGTCCGGCGACCGACCAGGCGAGCACCGCAGGCGCGACCGGCACGCCCGGCAGCAGGGCCAGCGTGACGCCGGCCGTGCCGACGGCGATGCAGGCCAGGCCGGCCCGGGGCAGGCTCGCCGCCGAGCGGGGTGCGGGGATCCGGCCCTGGATCCACGACCCCACCGACCAGGAGAGCGCGCCGACGGTCAGCACCAGCCCGGCGCCGGTGGGCGAGAACCCGCGCTCGCGGGAGAGCATCAGCGGGATCACGACCTCCGCGCCGGCGAACGCCGCCGAGGCCAATCCGCGCAGCCCGATCACCGTCGGCAGTCCACGCGCCGCCCGCAGGAAGCCCGCCGGCAGCAGGCGCGGCACGGAAACGAGCAGCCCGGCCAGCGCCGCACCGACCAGGCCGGCCGCGAGCACGCCGCGCTGCTGCCCCCCGTGGTGCAGCAGTGCGGCGCTCGCCCCCGCCCCGCAGGCCCAGCCGATCCGCGCCAGCGCGCCGGTCGGCGGCCTGGTCGGCACCCGTGCGGCCAGTGCGCGCAGGCCCGGCTGGACCAGCAGCACCGCCGGCACCGCGATGGCCGGCACCGCGAGGAACACCCAGCGCCAGCCCAGGTGTTCGACGATCAGCCCGGCCACCGCCGGCCCGACCAGCGACGGCACCACCCAGGCCGCTGCGAAGGCCGCGAAGATCCGCCGCCGCAACCCCTCCGGGTACGCCTGCCCGACGATCACGTAGAGCGCCACGGAGAGCAGCCCGGAGCCGAAGCCCTGCACGACCCGCCCGGCGACGAGCGTCCCCATGGTCGTGGCGGCGCCCGCCACCGCCAGCCCGGCCACGAACCAGGCCACCCCGTGCCACATCGCCGGGCGTGGCCCGCGCGCGTCGCACCAGATGCCGGAGACGACCATCGCCACCACGCCGGAGGCGAACGGACCGCCGAACGCCAGCGCGTACAGGCCGAGCCCGTCCAGGCTGCGCGCCACCGTCGGCATGGCGGTGCCCACCGCGAGGGCCTCGAACGCGAGCAGCGACACCAGGGCGACGATGCCCACGGTCATGGCCCGCAGGCGCGGCGACCACAGATCGAGCGGGTCGCTTGCCGGTGCGGCGGTGGCGGTCGTCATGGGCACCAGCCTGGGACCTCAACCCCGGTTGAGGTCAACTGTGTGCCCGGTCTCGTCAGGCGGTCTCCAGCGCCTCGCCCACGCCCTTCACCAGCCCGGAGAAGTGCTGGTCGGCCAGCACGTGGCCGGCCGTGATCACCAACGCGAGCGGCCACTCGATGACCTGCAACGCGGCCAGCACACCGATGCCCGCGTAGTAGGCCAGCTTGTCCGGCGGAGGCACGGCCACCTCGCCCAGCAGCGGAACCTCCACCCGGCGGCAGTAGGCCCGGACCATCTCCCGCGATCCGCTCAGGTGTCGTGTCAGCGTGCTCATCCCTGCCTCCCCGGTTGCGACGGCATCGACCCGACCGGCATTCCACCGCCCCCGGCGTCCATGCCCCGGGCAGCAGGGAAACTTCCCCCACCCGAGGGGCATAACGGACGCCGCGCCGGGAAGTCGGGCCGCCGGGACGAGACCGGGAGGCGACATGGCGTACGGGATCGCCGGTCTCCTGCTGTCGCCGGCCGCCGTACCGGACGCCATGGCACGGGTCGCGCGTACCGTCGGGTCGGCCCTGCCCGGCCCACCCGTGCCGCCGGCCGTCGCGCAGGCGGCCGGAAGCATGGGTACGGCGGCCAGCCGGTTGGCCCGCCTGGCCGGGCTGACCCGACGCCGCGTCTGGTCACGGGACGGCCGGCACCACATCGAGGTGCACGGCGTCTGTCAGGACGGCGGAGACCGGTTGGCCCGGCAGGTCGAGGCGGCGCTGGAGGCGGTGCCGGGGGTGACCTGGGCGCGGGTGAACGCGCCCTCCGGCCGGGTGGTGGTGGCGACCGGCGAACCGGCGCCGAAGCTGCGCGACCTGATCGCGACCGTGGCGCGCGCCGAGCGGGCGTGCCCCTACGAGCCGGACCCGGAGATCCCGCCGCCGCACCCGCCCGAGGAGGGGCCGCGAACCCCTCGTACGCTCGGCGCGCTGGCTTCCGACGCGCTCGGCCTGACCATCTCCGCGGCCACCCGGATCCTGCCGTTCACTCCGGTCCCCGGCGAGGTGGCGGGCCTGCTCACCGCTGTCGACCTGCACCCGAAGCTGCACGCGTTGGCCGGCCGGGGCCTGCGGGCCGACCCCCGCGCCGAGGTGCTCTTCCCGCTCGCCGAGGCGGTGGTGCAGGGCCTCACCGGCGGTTGGGCCGGCATCGTGCTCGACGGCGCGCAGCGGGTGGTGCAGTGGGGCGAGGCGCGGGCCCAGCTCGCCGCGTGGAGCCGGGCCGAGCCGGCGCTGACCGGCGACCCGGAGCGGGCTGTCGCCCGGGTGCCGGACGGGGAACGGCCCTGCCCGGTCCCGGACGGCCAGGCCGAGCGTTACATCAAGCGGATGCTGGCGGCCGGCGCGGTGGCCGGGGCCGCCGCCATCCCGGTGGCCGGCGGCAAACGGGCCGCCGCGCTGGCGCTCTCCTCGTTGCCGAAGGCCCCGGGCAGCGGCCGTGAGGGGTACGCGGCCCAGCTCGGCCGGATGCTCGCCCGGCGGGGCGTGATCGCGATGGACCGCAGCGTGCTGCGGGAGCTGGACCGGATCGACACCGTCGTGCTGGACGCGGCCGTCCTCGGCTCCGACCGTGGGGTGCTGGCCGACCTGGCGCCGCTGGCCGGCGCCGACACCGGGCAGGTCGCCGCCCGGGCGTTCGCGCTGTTCGACCCGGCCGAACCGGACGCCGTACGGGACGTCGACGACTGGCGGATCGGGCCGCTGGACCGGATCGACGCGGAGGACCCCGGGGACACCCCGGACAGTGGGCGGCTGCGCGCCGACGGGGGACGGCTGCTCGGGCTGGCCCGGGGCGGCCGGCTCGCCGCTGTGCTCCGGGTCGAGCCGGAACCCGCACCCGGGGTGGACGCGCTGGCGTCCGCCGCCCGCCAGGCCGGCCTACGCCTCGTGGTCGCCGGCGCCGAGGACGGCCGGTACGACTTCGCCGACCGTCGCGTACCGGGTGGGTCACGGCTGGCCGAAGCGGTCCGTGACCTGCAACGGGAGGGTGCCGTGGTGATGGTGGTCTCGGGCGAGCGGTCGGCTCTCGCGGCCGCCGACTGCGGGCTCGGCGTCGCCGCGCCGGACGACCTGCCCCCGTGGGGCGCGCACCTGCTCGTCGGCGACGACCTGCGCATCCCCGCCCTGCTGATCGACGCGGCCGGGGTCGCTCGTCGGATGACCGGGCAGAACCTCAGGATCGCCATGGCCGGCAGCGGACTCGGCGCGCTCGGCGCGTTCACCGCAGCCCCCCGGCAGCTGCCCGGTCGGACGATGGCGGCGGTGAACGGGGCCGCCGCGGCCGCCTTCGCGCACGGGGTCTTCCGGGCGCACCGCCTGCCGGACCGGACCGGCGCGCCGGTGCCCGTGCTCACCGCGTGGCACCTGATGCCGGTGGAGACGGTTCTCGACCAGCTCGGCACCCACCCGACCGGGCTGACCGACGAGGAGGCGACCCGCCGCCGCGGCCCGGCGGGCGGGGCCGGGAACGGACCGGCCGGCCTGCTCCGCGCGTTCGTCGACGAACTGTCCAACCCGCTCACCCCGGTGCTGGCCGCCGGGGCGGTGCTCTCCGCCGCGTTCGGCTCGCTCGTCGACGCGGCACTGGTCGGCGGCCTGGTGGGCGGCTCCGCGCTGGTCGGCGCCGTGCACCAGCGGAACACCGAACGGTCGCTGGCCGAGCTGCTGTCCCGCTCCGCGGTCACCGCCCGAGTGCTGCGGGACGGCGTGGAACGGGTGGTGCCCGCCGAGGAGCTGGTGCCCGGCGACGTGGTCAGCGTCAGCTCCGGGGACGCCGTACCGGCCGACTGCCGGGTGCTGACCAGCGACGGGTTGGAGTCCGACGAGTCGTCACTGACCGGCGAGTCCCTGCCGGTGGCGAAGAGCCCGGAGCCGGTGGTCGCCGCCGCGATCGCGGAGCGGCACTCGATGCTCTTCGAGGGCACCACGGTCGCCGCCGGGCACGGCACCGCCGTGGTGGTGGCCACCGGCGCGGAGACCGAGGCCGGGCGGAGCATGGCGATGGCCCGGGAGGCCCCGCCGACCAGTGGGGTGGAGGCGCGGCTCGGCAGGTTGACCAGCAGCGCCGTGCCGCTGGCTGCCGGCTCTGCGATCGCGGTGGCCGGGGCGGGGCTGCTCCGGGGCGTACCCCTGGCCGAGACGGCGGCGACCGCCGCGAACCTGGCCGTGGCGTCGGTGCCGGAGGGGCTGCCGTTCCTGGTCAGCGCCGCGCAGCTGGCGGCGGCGCGACGGCTGGCCGAGCACGGTGCCCTGGTACGCAACCCGCGCACCATCGAGGCGCTGGGCCGGGTGGACGTGCTCTGCTTCGACAAGACCGGCACCCTCACCGAGGGGAAGTTGCTGCTGGCCGGCGTGGGCACCGGCGACGACCGGTACGGCCCGGCGGATCGGCTCGACGAGCCGCTGCGGGCGACGCTGGCGGCGGCGCTGCGTGCCACCCCCTTCGCCGCCGACCCGGACGAGTTGCCGCAGCAGACCGACCGGGCGGTACGCCGGGGCGCGAACGCGGCCGGGGTGGCCGAGCAGACCGGCGCGGCGGGCTGGACCGCGACGGGCGGGCTGCCGTTCGAGCCGTCGCGGGGCTACAGCGCCACGGTCGGGCGGACCGCCGACGGCCTGCTGCTGAGTGTGAAGGGCGCGCCCGAGTCGGTGCTGCCGCGCTGCGCGTCCCGGCGTACCGCCGGGGGCGACCGCCCGTTGGACGCGGCCGGCCGGGACGAGGTGCAGGCCATGCTGGCCGCCCGGGCCGGCGCCGGGCACCGCATCCTCGCCGTCGCGGAGTGTCCCGTGTCCACCGACTCGGTCAGCGACGAGCAGGTCGACGGGCTGGTGTTCGTGGGCTTCCTGACGCTCGCCGACGGGGTGCGGGAGAGCGCCCGGCCGTCGGTGGAACGGATCCGCGCGGCCGGCGTGCACACCGTCATGATCACCGGTGACCATCCGGCGACCGCCGAGGCGATCGCGGCCACCATCAGCCCGGACCACGGGCAGCAGCGGGTGGTGACCGCCACCGACCTGGACCGGCTCGACGACGCCGCGCTGGCGGAGCGGCTGATGGCCACGGACGTGGTGGCCCGGTGCACGCCCGCGCACAAGGTCCGCATCATCCAGGCGTTGCAGCGCCGGGGCCGGACGGTGGCGATGACCGGCGACGGCGCCAACGACGCCCCGGCGATCCGCCTCGCCGACGTGGGGATCGCCCTCGGTCAGCGGGGCACCCCGGCCGCCCGGGCGGCCGCCGACCTGGTGGTGACCGACGACCGGCTGGAGACGATCATCGCCACGCTGGTCGAGGGACGGGCCATGTGGTCGTCGGTCCGCCACGCGCTCAGCATCCTGGTCGGCGGCAACCTCGGCGAGATCGCGTTCAGCGTGCTGACCGCCGCGTCGACCGGCCGTTCCGCCCTGACCGGACGCCAACTGCTGCTGGTCAACCTGCTCACCGACCTCGCGCCGGCGCTCGCCATCGCGGTCCGGCCGCCGGCCGACGACCGCGCCGACCATCTGCTGCGCGAGGGACCGGACTCCTCGCTCGGCGCCACCATGACCCGGGAGATCGGGCTCCGGGCGGCGGCGACCACGCTGGGCGCGACGGCGGGCTGGACGATCGCCCGGTGGACCGGCACCCGACGCCGCGCCGGCACCGTCGCGCTCGCCTCGCTGATCGGCACCCAGCTCGGCCAGACCGTGCTGGCCGGCGGCACCAGCCCGACCGTGCTGGCGGCCACCGCCGCGTCCGTCGGGGTGCTGGTCGTGGTGGTGCAGACGCCGGGGGTCAGCCAGTTCTTCGGGTGTACGCCGCTGGGCCCGGTGGGCTGGACCATCGCCACCGGCTCGGCGTTGGGCGCGACGTTCGCCAACGGCGCGCTGACCCGGCTGGTGGACCGCCTGCCGCAGCCCGGCTCGTCCTGACCCTCAGTGCCAGGTGGCGGCGGCCCGGCGCAACCGGTCGTTGACGGCCCGCCCGACCCCTTCGTCGGGCACCGGCTCGGCCACGATCTCGGTCACCCCGGCCGCGTCGAGCCGGTGCAGCGCGTCGAAGAGACGCGCCGCCGCCGCGGTGAGGTCACCGTCCGGTGACAGCACCTCCACCGCCGCCCAGTCACCCTCCGCCGGTGGCTCCCGGAACGCCAGGAACCCGCGCCGGCCGCCGTCGGGCTCGCCCGCCGCGCCCAACCGCAACGGGGTACGCGGGGCGTAGTGCGCGGCCAGCGTCCCGGGCGCGACGGGCTGGCCGGAACTGCCGAGGCGGACGTCGACCGGCCCGACCGCCTCGACCAGCGCCTCGACCGGCAGCGCGCCCAGCCGCAGCACCACCGGCCGGTCGCCGCGCGCGTCCACGATGGTCGACTCGATCCCGCACCGAGTGGGTCCGCCGTCGAGCACCACGTCCACGGCGCCGCCCAGCCCGGCCACGACGTGCTCGGCCCGGGTGGGGCTGAGCTGGCCGAACCGGTTGGCGCTCGGGGCGGCCACCGGCACGCCGGCGGCGGCGATCAGCGCCCGGGCGGCCGGTTCGTCGGGCACCCGCACGGCCATGGTCTCCAGGCCGGAGGTGACGATCGGCGGGATCGCCGCCGGCCGGTCCACGATGAGGGTGAGCGGGCCGGGCCAGAACCGGTCCGCCAGCGCGGCCACGGCCGCCGGCACCGCACCGACCAGGGCGGTCAGGTCGGCGGCGTCGGCCAGGTGGCTGATCAGCGGGTCGAAGCTGGGCCGGGCCTTCGCTTCGAAGATCCGCGCGGCGGCGCGGGCGTCCATCGCGTTCGCGCCCAGCCCGTAGACGGTCTCGGTGGGGAAGGCGACCAGCCCGCCGGCGCGCAGCACGGCGGCGGCCTCGTCGATGCCACTGTCGGCCGGCAGGACGCGCGGGGTTCCGGTGCTCACGCTCCGACGCTAGCCTGCGCCGGAGGCCGACCCGGCGGGACCCCGGCCGGATCAGTCCCGCTCGTCGGCGGCGTCGGGGAGGCTGGGCGCGTCGGTGGGGTACAGGCCGGCCGCGAAGCCGTACACCTGGTCGCCGGCGCGGGGGATCTGGGCGAATCTGCGGGCCAGCGCCTGCACCTCCGCCCAGAACTCGCGGACGTCCTCGATCGGGATGCGGGCGTGCACCAGCGTGCAGCGCAGCTCGTCGGCGGCGTGCGCGGCGGCCGCCTCGGCCGCGGCTTCGGCCAGTCCGTTGATCCGGGCGACGACCTGCTTGTCCTCGGCGCGGTGGAGCGCGCCGACGTAGAACGTGCGGGCGACCCGGCCGTAGAAGCGTTCCTCGATGGCCCGGACCCGGCGGGTGCGCACCACGCGCAGCAGTCCCGCGTCGAGCAGCTGGTTCACGTGGTAGGCCACGCTGCTCTTGGGCCGGTCCACGGCACGGGCCAGCTCGTTCACCGTGGCCGCGCGTTCCAGCAGCAGCTCCAGAAGGGTGCCGCGCAGGGGGTCGGCGAGCGCGCGCAACTGCTCGGGGGCGGTGACCACGAGCAGGTCGTCGAGGTCGTAGTCCGGGATCCGCTGATTGACCGACATTTCTCGACCGTTCTAAGATTCTGGTTCGTTCGATGATTCTGGTCCGACAGTCAGGAGTCTAGGGATGGCCGAGATCCTCCTCTTCCACCACCTGCGGGGGCTCACCGACGGCGTCCGCGCCCTCGCCGACTCGCTCGGTGCCGCCGGGCACACCGTGCACGTCCCCGACCTCTTCGACGGTGAGCGGCCGGCGACCCTGGAGGACGGTTCGGCGCTGGTCAAGCGGATCGGCGGCGACGTCCTCGACCAGCGGGCCGACCGGATCGCCGCCGACCTGCGCCCCGACCTGGTCTACGCGGGCATCTCCTGGGGTGCCGCCATCGCCCAGCGGCTCGCCCAGACGCGGCCCGGCGCACGGGCCGCCCTGCTCTACGAGGCCTGCCTGCCGGTGACCGGCGAGTGGGCGATCGGCCCCTGGCCCGACGGCGTGGCCGTGCAGGTGCACGGCATGGAGCAGGACCCGTTCTTCGGCCTGGAGGGTGACGTCGACGCCGCTCGGGAGCTGGTGTCGATCGTCGGCCCCGAGCGCGGCGAGTTGTACGTCTACCCGGGCGACCGGCACCTGTTCACCGACCGCTCCCTCCCGTCGTACGACGCCGACGCGACCGCGCAGGTGGTGAGCCGCAGCCGCGACCTCCTCGCCCGACTCGGTTGACGATTCACCCGGCGTCCCGCAGCCGCGCCACCGCGGCGACGTACTCGGCGTCGGTGAGCGCACCCCGCTGGTGTTGGCGGGCCAGCACGTGAAGGTCCCGGCGCTGGTCGGCGCTCAGCGTGGGTGCACCGGCCGGCCCGGTCTCCGCCGTCGGGAACGGCGGACGGAGCGGCGGGCCCGCCGGCCGGGCCGCCCGGTGGTGCGCCCGCAGGGTGGTGAGGATCTCGTCGTAGTGCTCCGGCCAGGTCGCCAGCCGGCCCAACTCCGGGTTGAGCGAGAACAGCCGGAAGTGGCCGCGCTGCAACGGCGTCTGCACCGGCTCGCCGTCGACCCGGTCGATGACGATCGCCAGCCGACCCATGTCCAGCCCCGCCATCGAGCCCGTGCCGCTGCGGATCTCCGCCACCGACTCCCACGGCACCGTGGTCGTGCGGAACATCGCACGGGAGCGCACGCCGACGTCGCTCACGTAGACGCCCAGCATCGCCTGCCGGACCCCCACCACGAGGCCGAGCGCGAGCCAGGCCGCACCGAACACGGCCACCGGCGCCGGGACCACTCCGTACAGGCCGCCGACCACGAGGAAAGCCCCGACGCCGGCCGTCAGCAGCACGCCGAGAAGCGCGCCGGCGGTCTCCAGGTCCAGTGAGTACGGTCGCTGCCACCGGGTCATGCCGTCAGGGTGACCGGCCGTGTCCAGTGCTACTTGTACTGCGCGATCTGGATCAGGTTGCCGCAGGTGTCGTCGAACACGGCGGTGGCCACCGGGCCCATGTCGACCGGCTCCTGCGTGAACAGCACACCGAGCCCGCGCAACCGGTCGTGCTCGGCGGCGACGTCGTCCACCGCGAACTGCGTGAGCGGGATGCCGTCGCCGGCCAGCGCCTCCTTGAACGCCTTGGCGGCCGGGTGCGCGTCGGGCTCCAGCAGCAGCTCGACGCCGTCCGGGGCCTCGGGCGAGACGACCGTCAGCCAGCGGTGCTCCCCGGTCGGCACGTCGGTCTTCTTCACGAAGCCGAGCACGTCGGTGTAGAAGCGCAGCGCCTTCTCCTGGTCGTCGACGTACACGCTCGTCAGGTTGATCCTCATGGCGTCTCCTCAGTGGGTTCGGACCTGAGCCATCGCTCGGTGATGGACCGCAGCGGGCGGGTGTCGAGGTGGTGGAACTTGTAGCGACCCTGCCGCCGCGTGACGATCAGGCCGGCGGTCTCCAGGACGTCGAGGTGCTGCGAGATCGCCTGCCGGGACGAGCCGACCTGGTGCCGCGTCGCCAACCGACCGCAGATCTCGAACAGGGTCTGACCGTCGCGCTCGGTCAGCTCGTCGAGGATCAGGCGGCGGGTGCGATCGGCCAGCGCCTGGAAGAGATCGCCCACGTCCACCACAATAGGCAAGTCACCGCTTGCATACAACGAGGGCGCGGTACGGGATGCTTGCCCGGGTGAGGGAGGAACTGTGGCGCTCAGCAAGCGAGGCAGCAGGCCGATCGTCGTCGACGGCGAGAGCTATCGCTGGTCGGTCCGCCGGAAGCCGACGTACGGCCAGGGCCTGGCCTGGTCACCGCTGAGCTTCGCCGTCGAGCGGACGGACCCACCTGGCTGCGCCACCCTCGTCGTCCGCCTGGCGTCCCCTCGACCGGACAACTGGATGAACGCCGCCGGCTCCACGGTGTTGCCCTCGACGGTCGCCGCCGCCGTACGCCAGGCGCTCGGACGCGGATGGCAGCCGACTCGTCCGGGATCGCCGTTCATGCTGGACCTCGGCGACGAGGAAGCGGCTACGCGGGGAACTGCCTCCAGTGCCCCTCGGAAACGACCTCGACGGTGCCGTCGGCCACCTTGATCGCCGTCTGGTCGTCGATGGCGTACGCCGACCCCCCGATCTCGGCCGCCCACTTCTCGGCACCAGCCATGGTGTTGTCCGGCTCGAGACCCAGGTGCGGGAAGATCGAGAAGTCGACGACCCCCAGCGTGCGGTCGTCGGGCGCGGACTGCCATGCGACGAAGTCCGCGCCGATCCGGGGGGTCAACACCATGCTCCCCGCACTCAACCCCACCCAGACGGTGTCCCGCAGCGACGGCAGGAGATCGGCCAGCCCGGACTGCCGCATCCAGTGGCACAGGTACGTCGCATCACCGCCGCCCACGAGCATGACATCGGCCTCCCGAACCCAGGAGACCCACCGCTCGTCACCGATGCTGGGCAGCGCTGTCAGCTCGAGGACGCCCAGCGACTTCCAGCCCAGGTCGCACATGGGTAGGGGCGTCTGCCCGGTGATGAAGCGCCAGGCCGAGGCCGGCCCGCCCATGGGATACGTCGCCGTGGGGATGCAGAGGGCACTGGAGTCGGCGATCGGCTTGCCCAGCAGGTCGACCAGCGCATCGCGGATGCTCGGGTTCATGACGCCCGCGGACGTGAGAAGAAGTTTCACGCTTGCCTCCTGTACGTAGCGGCCGTGTCCCTTGCCGGGAGATCAGGTGCTCCCGGGAGTACAGACCGGACACCGCAACGAAACTCATCGCCGTTGCGCCGCCGAGAAGCACCGAGTCGCCCAGGAACACCCGATGGACATGGCGTTGTACGTCCGGGGCAAGACGGCGATCGTCATCGACATCCTCAAGCGATGCGGGTCGCGCTGAACAGCGCGCCGCTGACGCCTCGCCCGCCGGCCACCGACCCAGGCTCAGGCTGCCTCGGCCGTCGATCAACAGCTGGGCGAGGTGGGGGGCGGCGGCATGAGCGGATACTGATTGGCCGCCGGCGGAACCAGAAGACGGGCAAGGGCGTCCAATCGGCTAACGGGGAGAGGCGGAGGCATGCGCTATAGACACATAGGGGCTGTTGCCCTACTGGCCGCGATGGGGAGCGCCTGTGACAGTGACAGCGCCACGAATGCAGCGAACGCCTCGGAACCGTCGCCAACAACCGTGTCGTTGCCATGCGACGATACCGAGCAGACGCTGGTGATGTGGGACCTCGCAGGGCCGGGACAGCCCACCCCGATCCAGGCGGTCGCTCCCCATGCCGGTGCGCTCACCCTGGTTGAGCAGGAGAGCGCTGAGGGCATCACCGTGTTCGGCATTCGTGACGACGGCTCCGTGTTCCGCGCGTTCCAGGTGACGAAGCACGACGGCGGATGGTGGCCTGACGGGTATCGAGAGTGTTCAGGCTGACGCCTGAGCGACGAACATCTCAGAGGGCACGGGCGCTCATCGGCAGATCCGTGCGCCCACGCTCCGCCGACCGGCCGCTAGGCCATAGGTTCCCCTGTCGAACCTCACCTGGCGGAGATGTGTAGCGGATCAGTTGGCGGATCACAGCGGGCCTTGTCAGAGCTTGGTGTTCGCCAGCACGATCGGCACGCCGATGGAGCCGCGGAACGTCAACCGGCACTTCGAGCAGCTCCGCGCGGCGGCCGGTCTGGGCTGGCTGCACCTGCACGACCTGCGCCACGCCTTCGCCACATTCCTGCTCGACCGGGGCGAGGAGCTGCGCACGGTGATGGAGCTGCTCGGGGACTCCACGATCCGGACGACGGCCGACACCTACGGGCACGTCCTGCCGGCGCGGGCTCGTCAGGCTGCCTCGGCCATCGACCAGGTCCTCGGCGAGGAGGGACGGCGTGACCGCTTGGCTGTACGAATGGCTGCACTCGGGACCGAGATCAACCGGTGTTTGTGCTGGTGGAGCCCAGGGGACTCGAACCCCTAACCCCTGCCTTGCAAAGGCAGTGCTCTGCCAGTTGAGCTAGGGCCCCGTGTCGGGCGGCAACCGCCCGGTGTCAGCTCAGCGCAGGTCGGGCGCGGTGGTGGCCTCGTGCCACAGGGCGCGCTCATCGTTCGAGGCCTTGACCTTCTTGGCCACGACGGCGGCCACACCGACGATGCCGGCCAGGATCAGCAGCTTCTTGAACATGGGCTTGACCCCTCGCGCTCGACGACCGTCGGACGGTGTGCGGTGGGGCTAGCTGGAATCGAACCAGCGACCTCAGAGTTATCAGCTCTGCGCTCTAACCGACTGAGCTATAGCCCCGCGTAGCGACGAGCAAGGTTAACCCATCGCCTTCTTCGCCCCCAAATCGGGGGGCCCATGACGGAACCTACCCGGAGACACGACGCCGGGGCGACCGCTTTACGCGGCGGCGCCCCGGCGTCGTCCGGTTCAGTCCCGCTCGGCGAGCGTCAGCTCGATCCCGCCGACCAGGTCGGCGCAGACGTTGTAGACGAACGCGCTCAGCGTGGCCAGCGCGGTGAACAGCACGACGTTAACCAGGCCGATCAGCGCGGAGGTCAGGATCACGCCCTTGGCGGTGATCCGGAACCCGCCCCCGCCGCCCGAGCCGCCGCCGGCGTTGACCAGGTCGGTCAGGCTGTCGTTGACGCTCTTGAACACGCCCATCGCGTCGAGCGCGAGGTAGAGCACCGAGGTCGCCACGACCACGACGATGAAGAGCACGACCGAGACCGCGAACGCGAACTTCATCACGGACCAGGGGTCGATCCGCTTGAGGTTCAGCCGGGCCCGGCGCGGCCCGCGCGACGCGGCCGAACTGACCGAGGTACGCGCGGCGCGTACCGCCTCACCGACGCGCGCGGCACCGACGGCCGCCGCGCCGCTGATCCCCGGCGGCAGGCCACCGCCGTTGGCGGGGCGGCCCTGGGGCTGCTGGGCCTGGGTGCCGCCGGCGGGCCGGGCAGCGTCGGGCGCCGGCTTGGGCGCGGTGCCCAGACCGGCGCCGATGCGCGGCTGGGTGCCGGTCGTCCCGGGGGACGGCCGGGCGGCCGCCGTCGGCGTGGTCGGCGGTGTGCTCGTGGCGGGCTTCGCCGCGGCCGGGGCGGCCAGGCCGTCGGCCGAGGTGGGCGCGTCGACCTTGGTCTCGGTGGCGTCGCTTGTCCCCGAGTCCTCGCCGGGCTTGTCGGGAGGCGGGGCCATGCCGGGGGCCCGGGTGAACTTCGGGGCAGGCGCGTCGGCGGGGACCGTGGCCCGACCCACGGCCGCGCGGCCGGTCGCTGGTGTACCGCCCTGCGCGGCCTCCTCGTCGACCGGGGTGGCCGAGGTCCCCTTGTTCCCCGACTTCGCCTGTGTCTCCGTCATCAACTAGTCCTGTTCGTCAGGCTCGTCGGCATTGCGAGCAATCGCCACGATAGTCACGCCGTCCGGGAGGTCCATCAGCTTGACCCCCATTGTGTTCCGGTCACGCGTACGGCGTACAGGCTTCACCGGAGTCCGGATGACGCCGCCGTTGCTGGTGATGGCGAACAGCTCGTCCTCCGGATCGATCACGACCGCGCCGACCAGACCACCGCGTCGCTCGGTGATCTTCGCAGTCAGCACGCCCTTACCTCCCCGGCCCTGGACCGGGTATTCCTCGATCGGGGTACGTTTCGCGTAACCCCCGTTCGTCGCGACCAGAACGTCCAGACCCTCCCGGACCACCTCGACGGCGAGCAACTCGTCCTCGCCGCTGAAGCGCATGCCGATCACACCGGAGGTGGCCCGGCCCATCGGACGCAGCGCCTCGTCGGTGGCGTTGAAGCGGATCGCCTGCGCGTTCTTCGACACGAGCAGCAGGTCGTCCTCCGGAGCCACCAGGACCGCACCGACCAGCTCGTCCTCATCGCGCAGGTTGACCGCGATGATGCCGCCGGAACGGTTGGAGTCGAACTCCTCGAGCCGCGTCTTCTTCACCAGGCCGTTTCTCGTGGCCAGTACCAGGTAGGGCGCCACCTGGTAGTTCGGGATTTCGATGATCTGCGCGATCTGCTCGTCCGGTTGGAACGCGAGCAGGTTGGCCACGTGCTGGCCCTTGGCCACCCTACTGGCCTCGGGAAGCTCGTAAGCCTTCGCCCGGTAGACCCGACCCTTGTTCGTGAAGAACAGGATCCAGTCGTGGGTAGAGCATACGAAGAAGTGGCTCACAATGTCGTCCTGCCGGAGCGTCGCCCCGCTGACGCCCTTGCCCCCACGCCGCTGCGACCGGTAGAGGTCGACCTTCGTCCGCTTGGCGTACCCGGTGCGCGTGATCGTCACGACCACGTCCTCGCGGGCGATGAGGTCCTCCATCGAGACCTCGCCGTCGAACGGCACGATCTTGGTGCGGCGCTCGTCGCCCCACTTGGCGATGATCTCGCCCAGTTCCTCCGAGACGATCCGCCGCTGCCGCTCGGGCTTGGCCAGGATGTCCTTGAGGTCGGCGATCTCCAGCTCGAGCTTGGCCAGGTCATCCAGGATGCGCTGCCGCTCCAGGGCGGCCAGGCGACGCAGCTGCATGTCCAGGATCGCGGTCGCCTGGACCTCGTCGATGTCCAGCAGCCGGATCAGCCCCTGCCGGGCGTCCTCCACCGTGGGCGAACGCCGGATCAGGGCGATCACCTCGTCCAGCGCGTCCAGCGCCTTGGACAGACCGCGCAGGATGTGCGCGCGCTCCTCCGCCTTGCGCAGCCGGAACGCGGTCCGCCGGCGGATCACCTCGATCTGGTGCTCGACGTAGTAGCGGATGAACTGGGCCAGGTTGAGCGTGCGCGGCACGCCGTCGACCAGCGCCAGCATGTTGGCGCCGAACGTCTCCTGGAGCTGGGTGTGCTTGTAGAGGTTGTTCAGCACCACCTTGGCGACCGCGTCGCGCTTGAGCACCAGCACGATCCGCATGCCGGTACGTCCGGAGGACTCATCCCGGATGTCGGCGATGCCGGCGAGCTTGCCCTCCTTGATCAGCTCGGCGATGCGCTCGGCGAGGTTGTCCGGGTTGACCTGGTAGGGCAGCTCGCTGACCACCAGCGCCGGCCGGCCCCGCTTGTCCTCCTCGACCTCGACCACCGCGCGCATCCGGATCGAGCCACGCCCGGTCCGGTACGCGTCCTGGATGCCCGCCTGGCCGACGATCAGGCCGTGGGTCGGGAAGTCCGGGCCCTTGACGATCTCCAGCAGGGCTTCCAGCGTGGTCGCCTCGTCGGCCTCCGGGTGCTCCAGGCACCACTGCACGGCCGCGCCGATCTCGCGCAGGTTGTGCGGCGGGATCTTGGTGGCCATGCCGACCGCGATGCCCTCGGATCCGTTGATCAGCAGGTTCGGGATCCGCGACGGCAGGATGGTGGGCTCCTTGGCCCGGCCGTCGTAGTTGTCCTGCAGGTCGACGGTGTCCTCGTCGATGTCCCGCAGCATCTCCATGGCGAGCGGGTCGAGCTTGCACTCGGTGTTGTGGCTGACGAAGCCGTCGGAGACGAACGAGTGGTCGTCGGTGTCCACCCGGATGCTGTAGACCGGGCGTACCCCGGCGTCGGTGATCCCGGTCACCTCGGCGTAGTAGAAGCGTCCGTCGACAAGCGGCTCGACCACGTCGAGGATGCCCGGCTCGGTGATCCGGCCCGCGATCTCGTCGCGGTCCCGCTCCCAGCGCTCGATCCGGTCGACGTTGTGCCGGCGCAGCCAGTCACGCTCGGTCCAGCGGCTCGCGCCGTGCTCACGGATGAAGTCGCCGACGAACGGCACGTGGTCGCCGGAGAGCGCGGTGCTGCTCGCCGGCACCTGGGCCAGCTCGGACTCCAACTTGGCCTGCTTGCGGCCGAGGAAACCGACGTGAGCGGCGAAGATCCGGGCGTCCCGCCGGTTGGTGACGACGACCTTGATCTCACCGTTTTCGTACCGGCACTGGCGGCTGACGACGCCGAACTCCAGCAGGAGCTGCTGCACCTCGCGGGCCAGACGCTCACTGCGGGTCGAGTACGAGACCTGGATGGTGTGGCGCGGCAGCAGCGAGGACGAGCCGTCACCCTCGAACAACGCCTGGAGGAAGGCCCGCTTGACCGCGGCCGGTCCGCGCCAGACGAACTCCGGCACGAACTTGGCGGCGCTCCGCGCGCCCACCATGTCGCCGAGGACACTCGCCCGGAGTGCGGAGAGGTCCTGGACGTCGAGTTCGTGCAGCGTGCTGCCGGAGGCGATGACGCGCTCGGCGACGTAGCGGGGGCCGCCGACCGCGAGGTCGTATGCCGTCAGGACGCGGACGAAGAAGTCCCTGTCGACGTTGTTGAAACCGGCCCGGTGCTCCGACACCCAGCCCTCGGACACGAACGCGCCGGCCAGGACGGCCGCCTCGACGTGCTCCAGCATCGGGTAGCCGATCTCGTCCGGCACGGTGCGCTGGAGGACGACCCGGTCGCCCGGGGCGATCTCGGCGAGCAGCTTCCACAGCAGGGTCGGCACGCCGGCCACGCTCACCAGGCAGAGCACCGGGTGGTTGTGCGTGCCGGTCAGCTCGTACCCCTCGCGGGTGCGCAACCGCAGCGTGGGGTGCTCGCCGGAGTGAAAGAACCTGCTGGCGCGGACCAGGTCACCGTTGCGATCACGGACCTTGAGGTCGACGTCGGTCTCGCTGCTCGGCGCGGCGTCCGGCACGATGTCGCCGATCCGGACGGTGCCGTCAACGGTACGAACCCGAACATCTGCCGTAACGCAGTACCTCATGGCGGCGGCCGGATCGTTGCCCGGCGAGCCGAAGTTGCCGTTGCCGTCGACCAGCGGGTAGCGCAGCGACCACGGCTGCGCCATCCGGACCAGCGCGTCGTAGATGGCCGAGTCACCGTGCGGGTGGAACTGGCCCATCACGTCGCCGACGACCCGGGAGCACTTCACGTAGCCGCGGTCCGGCCGGTAGCCGGAGTCGAACATGGCGTAGAGGATCTTGCGGTGGACCGGCTTGAGCCCGTCCCGGACGTCCGGCAGGGCCCGCCCGACGATGACGCTCATCGCGTAGTCGAGGTACGAGCGCTGCATCTCGACCTCGAGGCCGACCGGCTCGATCCGGTCGTGCTGGACGACCGCGGCCACTGTCTCCGGGGTCTCCGGCTCGTTCGGGGTGGACTCGGGAGTATCGGTCACTGTTAACCCTTATCAGACTCAGAGTCGTGATCTCGCTGTGGATAACGGCTGTGGAAAGCGGCCAGACTGTGGATAACTCTGTGGACCGCCGGGCCGGCCGGTGGATTTCCGGCCGGCCCGGACCGGTCCGTCAGATGTCCAGGAACCGCACGTCCTTGGCGTTGCGCTGGATGAACGAGCGGCGCGCCTCGACGTCCTCACCCATGAGGACGCTGAACAGCTCGTCGGCGGTTGCGGCGTCGTCCAGCGTGACCTGGCGCAGGGTGCGGGTGGCCGGGTTCATCGTGGTCTCCCACAGCTCCGGGTAGTTCATCTCACCGAGACCCTTGAACCGCTGGATGTCGTCCGGCCGGGCGTTGGGCTTCTTCTGCTGGCGCAGCGCGATCAGCCCGTCACGCTCCCGGTCGGAGTATGCGTACTGGGCGTCGTCGCCCTTCTTGTTCCACTTGATCTTGTAGAGCGGCGGGGCGGCCAGGTAGACGTGCCCCAGCTCGACCAGCGGCCGCATGAACCGGAACAGCAGGGTGAGCAGCAGCGTCTGGATGTGCTGGCCGTCGACGTCGGCGTCGGCCATCAGCACGATCTTGTGGTAGCGCAGCTTCTCGATGTCGAAGTCGTCGTGGATGCCGGTGCCCAGCGCGGTGATCAGCGCCTGCACCTCGTTGTTCTTCAGCACCCGGTCGATCCGGGCCTTCTCCACGTTGAGGATCTTGCCGCGGATCGGCAGGATCGCCTGCGTGCGCGGGTCGCGGCCCTGCTTGGCCGAACCACCGGCCGAGTCGCCCTCGACGATGAAGACCTCGGACTCGCGCGGGTCGGTCGACTGGCAGTCGGCCAGCTTGCCCGGCATCGAGCCGGACTCCAGCAGCGACTTGCGGCGGGCCAGCTTGCGCGCCTGCTGGGCGGCGATGCGGGCCCGGGCGGCCTGGGACGCCTTCTGGATGATGGTCTTCGCCTCGGCCGGGTTGCGGTCGAACCAGTCGACCAGCGACTCGTTGCAGACCCGCTGCACGAAGCCCTTGACCGGGGTGTTGCCCAGCTTGGTCTTGGTCTGACCCTCGAACTGCGGGTCGGTGAGCTTGACCGAGATGATCGCGGCCAGGCCCTCGCGGATGTCTTCCCCGGAGAGCCGCTCGTCGCCCTTGAGCAGCTTCTTCTCGGCGCCGTAGCGGTTGACCACGCTGGTCAACGCGGCCCGGAAGCCCTCCTCGTGGGTGCCGCCCTCGTGGGTGTTGATGTTGTTGGCGAAGGTGTAGACCGACTCGCCGTACGACTCGTTCCACTGCATGGCGATCTCGACCGACATGCCCGTCTCCTCGGCGCCGAACTCGACCACCGTCTTGTGGATCGGGTTCTTCGAGGCGTTGAGGTGCCGGACGAAGTCGGCGATGCCGCCCTCGTAGTGGAAGGTGACCTCGCGGAGCTTCCCCTCCTCGTCCTCCGGCACCCGCTCGTCGAGCAGGTGGATGGTGAGGCCGCGGGTGAGGAAGGCCATCTCCTGCAGTCGCCGGTAGATGGTGTGGAAGTCGAAGTCGACGGTCTCGAAGACGTCCGGGTCGGGCCAGAACGACACCGCGGAACCGGTCCGGTCGGTCGGCTCACCCTTCTCCAGCGGCGTCGGCTTGGAGTGGTCGTAGCGCTGGCGCCAGACGAAGTTGTCCTTGTGGATCTCCACGGCCATCTTCGTGGAGAGGGCGTTCACCACCGAGACGCCGACGCCGTGCAGGCCGCCGGAGACCGCGTACGCCTTGCCGTCGAACTTGCCGCCGGCGTGCAGCACGGTCAGCGCGACCTCGACACCCGGCTTCTTCAGCTTGGGGTGCAGGTCGACCGGGAAGCCACGGCCGTTGTCGGTGACCCGGACCCCCCCGTCGCCGAGCAGCACCACGTCGATGGTGTCGCAGTGCCCGGCCAGCGCCTCGTCCACCGCGTTGTCGACGACCTCCCACACCAGGTGGTGCAGACCGCGCTCGCCGGTGGACCCGATGTACATACCGGGCCGCTTCCGGACCGCTTCCAGGCCCTCCAGCACGGTGATGGACTCGGCGCCGTACTTCTTGTTGTCCTCCGCTGCCACCCTCGGCCACTTTCTCGCACCGGCCGCGCGTGGGCGCGGGGCGCGGGTTCGGCGGACAGGACGCGACGTCGGCGCGCACGGGCCGCCCCCGGGATCGCCAGGTCACGGATCGTGCACACCGGTCGCCGCGGATGCCCGCGGATAGCGATCGGCTCGGACCCGATGCGGGACAATGATCAAGGGCCCTGGGGGCCCGCGTCCGTCGCTCCGTGTCGGGTCTTTCGTCTCGCCCCCAATCTTACTGTGCGGAGCCGACCAAACCGCCACTCGGCACCCTCTCCGAGGCGGCTGAGAATGCCGTAGCCGGACGAACCTCGCTGCCCGCGACTCCCCCTACACGCCACTGGGGCCGTGCCGCGCCATCGGCCGCCGCGACCCGTGGCCGCTCGCCGGCCCGGCCGACGACGGGCGCCAACCGGGGGTCGCGGTGGAACTCGACGTGCCGTACCTTTTGCGGCGCCGCCGTTGCGGTCTTGATCTTTCGCGCCCGAACCGGGGACCATCGCCGGAGATGGTCCGACGACGCTTGGTGAGAGGTGACGCCAGATGGGGCTGGACAACGTCGCGGTGCACTGGCCGCGTACCGGCCGCTTCTACGACCCGGTCGCGCCGGCTGAGTTCGTGGACTTCGGCGAGATCGTGGACATGCCACGGATCTCCGCACCGACCGCCGCGCTCGCCGAGCTGATCGCGAAGACCGGCACGGTGCGGGCAACCGTGTACACGGAGCTGGTCGACCTGATCCTCGGGTTGGAGAATGTGCTCTACGCCACGGAGAACGCCGCCGAGGACGAGGATCCGGTGATCGACCCGGACGGGTGTTCCTGGATCGCCGAGGGCGTGGAGAAGTTCGTCGCCCGACACCGCCCGTACGGCGAGGCGGTCACGTTCGAGTCGGTCAGCGAGGTGTTGCGCGCGCTGCTCGGCGACGGTCGGCTCGCCGAGCAGCAGCTCCGCTGGCTGGACAGCCGGCTGGACCGGTTGCGGGACGAGAGCGGCGATCCGCCGCAGTGGAACTTCACCTGCGCCGAGCTGAGCGTGCTGGCCGCGTTCTACCGGCGGTGCGCCGAGCGCGGCTTCGCGGTCTACGCCGACGCCTGACCCGGGTTCCCCGCCCCGCCGGGCCCGGTGGTGGCCCGGTTGGCGGCGGCGATCACCTCGGTGAGCGCGTCGTGCAACTGCCGCAGGTCGGCCAGCGGCAGGCCGAGCCGCTGCACGATGGCCGGCGGGATCCGCTCGGCCTGCGCCCGCAGGGCCCGCCCCTCGGCGGTGAGCGAGACGGCCAGGCTGCGCTCGTCGGAGGCGTCCCGTTCGCGCCGTACGTAGCCGGCGGCTTCGAGGCGCTTCAGCAGCGGCGACAGCGTGCCCGGGTCGAGCTGGAGCAACCGGCTCAGCTCCCGGCCCGACAGCGGCGCGTGCTGCCAGAGCGCCAGCATGACCAGGTATTGCGGGTGGGTGAGTCCCATCGGTTCCAGCAGCGGGCGGTAGACGGCGACCACACCGCGCGCGGCGACGGACAGGGCGAAGCAGACCTGCTGCTCCAGCGCCAGGGGATCGTCCTCGACCCGGTCGGTCACGTGCGCCCTCCTCGTCGTCGTTGCGATGATACCAACGATTGGTGTACCAATTGTTTGTACGCCAATCGTCTGGGAAGGGTGCCAATGAGCAGCGACGAGCAGGTGGGCGACACCTCCGGCCAGGGCGGACGCCTCCTGGGCTGGGTCTTCCGCAACCTCGCCGGCCCCTCCCAGGTGCAGGGTGCCGTGCAGGGCGGCTCGCGGCTGGCGCGCGAGGCCTGGAAACAGGACCTGGAGCGGCGCAAGCAGTGGAGCCGCGAACAACGGGAACTCAAGCGCGCCCGCCGGGAGGCCCGCCGGGCCGGGGGCGACGGTCAGCCGTAGGTGTCGCGCGGTCCCCGGCCGCGCACCCGGCGCGGCCCCCGCGACCAGGACGGCGCGGCCGGACCGTGGATGTGCAGCTTGCGCACCACGTTGTGGCCGACCTCACGGGCGATCTGCTTGAGCAGCGAGCCGGCCAGCAGGCGCAGCTGGGTGGCCCACGCCGTCGAGCGGGCCTCCACGGTCAGCTCGCCGTTCTCCAGCTTCACCGGGCGGCTGTGCTGGGCGACCTCCGGCCCGACCACCTTCTCCCAGGCGCCGAAGACGGTCGCCTCGGCCGCCGGCTGTTGCCAGCCCCGCGCCTTGACCAGCTTGTCCAGCACCGCGCCGAGCGGCTGCGGGTCACGCGGGTCCGGCCCGGCCCCGGAGTAGCCGCGCAGCCGCCGCTCGCCGTCGCCGCGCACCGCGGCACGCCGCCGGGGGGCCGCCGTCTGGCGCCGGGCCTTCGCCGCGTCGAGCACCGCCCGGGCCAGTTCCGGCCCGCTCGCGCCCTCCGGCAGGCCCGCGGCCGGCTCGCCGTCCGCCGACTTCCCGGGGGTACGCGCGTCGCGTCCCGGCCCCAGCCGGGCCGGCGGGAGTCGCACCTCGTCATCCGACACGTCGCACCGTCCCCTCCGCGACCGTGTAGCGGGCGCCGCGCAGCGTCGCCGGCACGTCGTCGTCCACGGCACAGGTCACCAGGAGCTGGCCGGCGCCGCCGACCAGCTCGGCCAGCCGTTCCCGCCGGCCGGCGTCCAGCTCGGCGAAGACGTCGTCCAGCACCAGCACCGGCTCGATCCCGTCGGCCCGCAGCAGGTCGTAGCCGGCCAGCCGCAGCGCCAGCGCGTACGACCAGGACTCGCCGTGGCTGGCGTACCCCTTGGCCGGCAGCGGGCCCAGCGTGAGGGCCAGGTCGTCGCGGTGCGGCCCGACCAGCGTGGTGCCGCGCTCGATCTCGGCGGACCGGTTCGCGGTGAGCGCGGCGGTGAGCGCCTCGGCCAGCGCCGCCCGGTCGGCCGCCGGCTCGGGCAGCTCGACCGACGGCCGGTACGCGATGCCGGCCGCGCCCCGGCCGGCGGCCACCGCGTCGTACGCCTTCGCCACGTGCGGGGTGAGCGCGGCGACCAGCTCCAGCCGGCCGGCGAGCAGGTCGGCCCCGTGCTGCGCCAGGTGGGCGTCCCACACGGCGAGGGTGGACAGGTCACCACCGCGCGTACCACCGGTCTTGCGGGCCAGGTACGACGTCCGCAGCAGCGCGTTGCGTTGCTTGACCACCCGCTCGTAGTCGGCGCGCACGCCGGCGTAGCGGGGCTGGCGGGTGACGAGCAGGTCGTCCAGGTAGCGGCGGCGTTCGGCCGGGTCGCCGCGGACCAGTTCCAGGTCCTCCGGCGCGAAGAGCACCAGGCGCAGCGCGCCCAGCACGTCCCGGGCGCGCCGGGCCGGGGACCGGCCGAGCCGGGCCCGGTTGGCCTTGCCCGGAACGATCTCCAGCTCGACCAGCAGCTCCCGGCCGTCGTGCACCACCGCGCAGCGGATCACCGCCGAGGTGGCGCCCATCCGCACCAGCGGGGCGTCCGTGGCGACCCGGTGCGAGTCCAGGGTCGCCACGTAGCCCAGCGCTTCGGCCAGGTTGGTCTTGCCGACGCCGTTGGCGCCGACGAGCACGTTCGGACCCGGCTCAAGGTCGACGCCGACCCGCTCGTAGGAGCGGAAGTCGACCAGTTCGAGCCGGCGGACGTACACAGGCTGTGGACAGCGCTCAGCGCTTGTGGACGGCGTGGCCGCCGAACTGCTGGCGCAGCGCGGCGACGGCCTTCATGGCGGGTGAGTCGTCCTGCCGCGACGCGAACCGGGCGAACAGCGAGGCGGTGATGACGTTGAGCGGGACGGCCAGCCGGACCGCCTCGTCGACCGTCCACCGGCCCTCGCCGGTGTCCTCGGTGTAGCCGCTCAGCTCGGCCAGCTCCGGGTCCTCGTCGAGCGCCCGGTCGAGCAGGTCGAGCAGCCAGGACCGGACAACGGTGCCCTCCCGCCAGGACTTGAACACGCCGGGGACGTTGGTCACCAGCTCGGAGGCGGTGAGCAGCTCGTAGCCCTCGGCGTAGGCGTGCATCAGGCCGTACTCGATGCCGTTGTGCACCATCTTGGCGTAGTGGCCGGCGCCGACCGGACCGGCGTGCACGAAGCCGAACTCGCCCTCGGGCTTGAGCGCGTTGAAGATCGGCATGAGCCGCTCGACGTGCTCCTGGGCGCCGCCGACCATCAGGCCGTAGCCGTTCTGCCGGCCCCAGACGCCGCCGGAGACGCCGACGTCGATGTAGCCGATGCCCTGCTCGTTCAGCCGCTCGGCGCGCGGGGCGTCGTCGCTGAACCGGGAGTTGCCGCCGTCGATGATGATGTCGCCCTCGCCGAGCACGTCGGCGAGTTCGTCGATGGTGGCGTCGGTGACGCCGGCGGGGACCATGACCCAGATCGCGCGCGGCGAGTCGAGCTTCTCGGCCAGCTCCGCGAGGCTCGCGGCGTCGCTGAGCTCCGGGTTACGGTCGAAACCGACCACCTCGTGCCCGGCGGCGCGCAGCCGCTCGCGCATGTTGCCGCCCATCCGGCCGAGTCCTACCAGGCCGAGCTGCATCTGCTCCTACCTCCGTACGTCAGGGTCGTGCTGCCTGCGATCAGCGGGACACGCGGATCGGCATGATGAGGTACCGGTACCCCGGGATGACCTCGCCATCCTCGCCGGCCGGGGAAATGACCGCGGGCTTGAACGCGTCGACGAACCGCAGCAGGGCGTGCTGGGCGCCCAGGTTGTTCAGGCCGTCGATCAGGTACTGCGGGTTGAAGCCGATGGTGAGCGGGTCGCCGCTGAAGGTGGCCTCCATGGCCTCGCTGGCCCGGGCCTCCTCGGTGCCGCCGGCCTCCACCACGAGCCCGTCCGAGCTGAAGCTGAGCAGCACCGGGGTGGTGCGCTCGGCGACCAGCGCCACCCGCTTGACCACCTCGATCAGGGTGGCGACCGGGACGCGGGCCTCGGCGTTGTGGTCGGCCGGGAAGAGCGACCGCACCGGCGGGTAGTTGGCGCCGTCGAGCAGCCGGCTGGTGGTCCGGCGGGTGCCGCCGGAGAAGCCGATCATGCCTTCGCCGGCGCCGCCGGAGGAGAGCGCCATGGTGACGTGCCCGCCGAGCGGGCCGAGCGCCTTGGCGGTGTCGTGCAGCGTGCGGGCCGGAACCAGCGCGTTGAGGCTGATCTCCGGGTCGTCCGGGTTCCACTCCATCTCGCGCAGCGCGAGGCGGTAGCGGTCGGTGGCGAGCATCGCCATGGTGCCACCGGACAGCTCGAGCCGGACGCCGGTCATCATCGGCAGCGTCTCGTCCCGGCCGGCGGCCACGGCGACCTGGGCCACCGCGGCGGCGAAGGCGGCGGCGTCGACGGTGCCGGCGCTCTCCGGCATCTCCGGCAGGGTCGGGTAGTCCTCCACCGGCATGGTCGGCAGGGTGAACCGGGCGCTGCCGCAGACCAGCTCCAGGTGGGCGCCGACGGCGGCGATGTCCACCGGCTTGGCCGGCAGGGCCTTGGTGATCTCGGCGAGCAGTCGACCGGAGACCAGGGCGGCGCCGTCCGCGTCACCCTGCACCTCGACGGTCACCTGGCTGGAGACCTCGTAGTCGAAGCCGGAGACCTGGAGGTTGCCGTCGGTCACCCGGAGCATCACCCCGGCCAGCACCGGTACGGAGGGTCGGTTGGGCAGGCTCTTGGCGGTCCACGCGACCGCCTCGGCGAGCGCGTCGCGCTCCACTCGGAACTTCATCAATGCCTCCGCGTCGACGTCAGCGACAACTCTCTCATGCCGACCGCTGCCACCCGTCCCGCCCGACCGTGCGGGTACCCATCGCACCTTAGGGCGCGTGGGCATCGGCTGTGCGCCCGACCCCGTGGATCCAGGTGCCCGGGCGACTGCCGGCGGCAGTGCTCCGGCCCGATCCACAGGAAGTCCAACGGTGATGATTGGTTTTTGTTGTTTAGAAGAGATAACTCATCGTCTTCATCGCACCTGTGCAAACTGTGGAGAACCCGCGTCCGCGCAGGTCAGACAGGTTATCCACCGGTGGTTTGGCTGTGGAGAACCAGGGGTACAACCCGTGTCCCGGTCCACAGCCGTCGCCAGCTCCCGGGTTTTCCACGGCTGTCCACCGGTTGTCCACCGGTAATCCACCGGGTTTCTCCCCAGTGCTGTGGACAGCGCCGACGGCGTCGACCGCGGTTGTCCCCAGAACCTTCAACAGGCCACCCACAGCCGGACCGTCGTCGGTGGACAACGGAGCCGTCGTCCCCAGGCATCCACAGCGTCGTCCCCAGGAGTTGTCCACAGTCTGTGGGTAACCGGCCGAATGCACAGGGTGGTTTTCCACCGCCTGTGACACAGGGGGTGTGGACAACGGGCACGAGCTGTGGACGAGCACGCGACCGATCCTGTGCCCTTCACCGGGTCGAGGGTCAACCGCTCCCGCCGCCCGCTCCCCGCAACCCGGGATCTCGGCCCCTCCGGAGGCGAAACACGTCCATGACCGGTGGCCCGTCCGGGCGGAAGGAATGAGCGAGCGGGCAGCGCGGCAGGACAGCCAGCGGCCGACTTCTGGTGTCGAGCAGGGAGCGCGGGTCACCGAGAACGGGTCGCCCCGACACCAAGCCCTTGATCACCGCGCCGAAGTGACGGGCGGGAGGGCCGCAGGGGTGGGGCTCAGGTGTTCTGCTTGATGCGGTTGGTCAGCTCGGCGATCTGGTTGTAGAGCGAGCGTCGCTCCGCCATCTGCTGACGGATCTTGCGGTCGGCGTGCATCACCGTGGTGTGGTCCCGGCCACCGAACGCCTGGCCGATCCGGGGCAGCGACAGGTCGGTCAGCTCACGGCACAGGTACATGGCCACCTGCCGGGCGTTGACCAGCACCCGGGAGCGGGAGTGACCCCGCAGGTCCTCCAGGCTCACCCCGAAGTAGTCGGCGGTGGAGACCATGATCTGGTCGGCGGTGATCTCCGGGCCGGCGCCGTCCGGGATGAAGTCCCGCAGCACCTCCTCGGCCAGCGACAGCTCGACCGAGGAACGGGTGAGGCTGGCGAACGCGGTGACCCGGATCAGCGCCCCCTCCAGTTCCCGGATCGAGTTCGACACCCGGGACGCGATGAACTCCAGCACGTCCGGCGGGGCGTAGAGCCGCTCCTGCGCCGCCTTCTTCTGCAGGATCGCGATCCGGGTCTCCAGGTCCGGCGGCTGGATGTCGGCGAGCAGTCCCCACTCGAACCGGGTCCGCAGCCGGTCCTCCAGCGTCGCCAGCTGCTTCGGCGAGCGGTCGGAGGTGATCACGATCTGCTTGTTGGCGTTGTGCAGCGTGTTGAAGGTGTGGAAGAACTCCTCCTGCGTCCGTTCCCGGTTCTCCAGGAACTGGATGTCGTCGATCAGGAGGATGTCCACGTCCCGGTAGCGGCGCTGGAACGCGCTGGTCTTGTCGTCCCGCAGCGAGTTGATGAAGTCGTTGGTGAACTCCTCGGTCGAGACGTACCGGACCGAGCGGGCGTTGCCCAACGTGGTGGCGTAGTGCCCGATGGCGTGCAGTAGGTGGGTCTTGCCCAGCCCCGAGCTGCCGTAGATGAACAGCGGGTTGTACGCCTTGGCCGGCGACTCGGCCACCGCCACGCTCGCCGCGTGGGCGAAGCGGTTGGACGAGCCGATGACGAACGTCTCGAACATGTACTTCGGATTGAGCCGGTTGCCACCGCTGTCCCCGGCACCGGGGAGCCGGCGGTCGGCCTGGCCGCCGGGACGGTGGTGGTCGGTGCCGCCGCGACCCGGGCCGCTGTCCGTCGCGCCGTCGCGGGGCAGGCCGCGCATCGGGGGAGGGTCGACCGGTCCCGGGGCCTCGCGGTAGCGGGGCTCGTACCCGCCGGCGTCGGGAGCGGCCGGCTCGATCCGGGGCCGCTCGTCGTAGGGGCGGCGTTCCGGCGCGGCCCGCATCGGCTCGGCGAACGCGGCGCCGAACAGGGTGTCCTGCCCGTCCCGGCCGGCCGGGATCAGCTGGGGTCGCCCGCCGTCGGCGGTCCGCTGCCGGGGGGCGGGCTCGTCCACCGGCTGGTCCGGCCGCGCCTCGGCGTACCCGGGCTCCTGGCGGGGAGCGGGGAAGGCCGGTGCGGCCGGCTGGTCGAAGCCGGGAAGCAGGTCCGCGGGGCCGTCCGGTTCGGCGAGCGGCTCCGGAGCGCTGCGGTACACCGTGCCGGCCGGGCGTCCGGCCGGGTCCTCGGCGACCCGCACCGTGACGGCCACCTGGATCGGCCGGCCGAGCCGGCGGCTCAACGCCTCCGTGATGGCGGGGCGGAGCCGGGACTCGATCACGTCCCGGGTGAAGGCGTCCGGGACGGAGAGCAGGGCGGTGTCCTCGACGATCGCCCGGAGCCGGGTGAGCCGGAGGTACGCCCGCTGCTGCGCGGAGATGATCTCGTCGGCGAGTTCCTCGGTGGTCGCCGTCCACACCGCGGCGAGGTCGTTCGCTCCGGTCACCGTCGTGCCACCCCCTCGCCTGATCCTCACGCCCGCCCGGACGGCTGACCGGTCGTCATCCACAAGTTATCCACAGCCTGTGTGTACCGACCGATTGTGGCCGCCCACCGGACGCGGGTCGGACCTGCCCCCTGGTTCGCGGAGGCGCTGAAGCGGGTTCACCGTGCCGAACGATTCAACAGCTTGTCCGGTCTTGCCGATCGGCGACAAACTCGGACCCCCGACGCCGACCGCAATCGCGCACGCTAACAGCGGGGACCCCACACCATCAACCGCCGACACCCTGGCGGCGTTGGCAACATCAGTGAAAACCGCCCCTTCGGTCGCCATTCCGGCGCAGGTCGGAGCCGGAGTGTGACGTTTGACGGTCGTTGCGCCCCTGCGTAGGCTGGAGCGGCTGCTCTCTCGCCCTCTGCTAGGGTGATGGATGCTTGCTGTCCGTGGCTGTCGCCCCGCACCGTCGGGGGTCGCGTCACCGGGCAGCGCCGATCGGAGGTCACCGCCGAGGTGATCTGGACCAGCACACGACCCCGGGCGATCCGCCGCGCGGGGCGTACGACAACGGAGAGCCTGACGTGAGCAAGCGCACCTACCAGCCGAACAACCGCCGGCGCGCGAAGACCCACGGCTTCCGGCTGCGCATGCGCACCCGTGCCGGCCGCGCCATCATCTCGACCCGTCGCGCCAAGGGCCGCACCCGCCTGTCGGCCTGAGGCCGACCGGTCCGGTCCGGGGACGTGGGCAGTCGTGCTGACCGCCGCGCAGCGACTGCGGCGCAGTAGCGACTTCGCCGCAGCGGTTCGCGGTGGCCGACGCGTCGGCCGTGGCGCCGTCGTGGTCCACCTGAGCCTCCCTGAACCGACCGGCCCCACCGGGACCACCTCGCCGGAGCCGGCGCGGAGCAGCGGTGCGGAGATCTCCGCACCCCGCCGCGCCGGCTTCGTCGTGTCCAAGGCCGTCGGTGGCGCGGTGGTTCGCAACACGGTCCGTCGCCGCCTGCGGCACCTGGTCCGGGAACGCCTGGCCGAACTGCCCGCCGGCACCACCCTGGTGGTACGCGCGCTGCCCCCGGCCGCCGACGCCACGTACGCCCGGCTCGGAGCCGACCTGGACGCCGCCCTCGCCGCCGCGCGGTCGCCCCGGGGACGGCGGTCGCGGTGAACGGTGCGCCCCTGACCCCGTCGCCGACTACCGGTGCCCGCATGCTGCTGGCGCCCATCATCGCGTACCGTCGGTGGATAAGTCCGGCACTGCCGGCCCGCTGCCGGTTCTACCCGTCGTGCAGTGCCTACGCCGTGGAGGCGGTGTCCCGGCACGGTGCGCTGCGGGGGGCCTGGCTGACGGTCCGGCGGCTGTCGCGCTGCCACCCCTTTCACCCAGGTGGTCACGACCCGGTGCCGGAGCCGGGCGATCGCCGCCGTGCCGACGTGACTGGAGCCTGAGAATTGAGTCTCGACTGGATCTACTACGCGATCTCGTGGATCCTGCTGACCTGGCACTCGGCCTGGGACGCCATCGGGGTGCCCGTCGACGCGGTGATCGGCACGAACTGGGCCTGGATCCTCGCCATCGTCTTCCTCGTGGTGACGGTCCGGGTGATCCTCTTCCCGGTCTTCGTCAAGCAGATCAAGTCGCAGCGTGCCATGCAGGCGCTCCAGCCCAAGGTGAAGGAGCTCCAGGAGAAGCACAAGGGTGACCGGGAGACGCTCCAGAAGGAGATGATGGAGCTCTATCGGAAGGAAAAGGCCAACCCCCTGATGGGCTGCCTTCCGATGTTCCTCCAGATCCCGGTCTTCCTGGGCCTGTTCCACACGCTGAAGCGGCTCAACCCCGACAACCCGGGCAAGACCCTGTACGGCTGGACCGTCGAGCAGTTCAACAGCGCGTCCAACGCGAGTCTCTTCACCGCCCCGATCTCCGGCAAGTTCGGCTCCACCGCAGAGGAGCTGTCCCGGCTGGGCGCGAACACCGGCACGGTCAAGGTGGTCGCCGGCATCCTGGTGCTCATCATGATCGCCACCACCTACCTGACCAGCCGGCAGATGATCCTCAAGACCGGCTGGGCCGAGGACCCGCAGCAGCGGATGGTGCAGCGGCTGATGCTCTACGGCATCCCGCTCTCCCTGCTGGTCTCGGGCGCGATCTTCCCGATCGGTGTGATCATCTACTGGGTCACCAACAACCTGTTCACGCTGGGCCAGCAGCAGTGGGTGCTGCGGAAGTTCCCGCCACTGGTGCCGCCGAAGAAGAACGCCACCCCGGGCAAGAGCCCCGTTCAGCCGGCCAAGACCGGTCTACTAGGCCGCAAGACCGCCCAGCCCGCGGTCAAGGCGCCGGCCGCCGCGCCGAAGGTGGCCGGCCCGAAGCCGGGCGCCAAGCCGGTCAACCCGAAGAAGGGCGCGGGCCGACCCGCCAAGCGTCAGGGCTGAGCCCCGCCGGGCCACCGCCACCCGGCGGTGGCCCGTCCGGTTCCCGAGCTGCCACCGAGGGTCGGCGCCGGGCCGGAACCGCCGCGCGCAGCGCGGCCACGGGCGAGACTGGCCCGTACAGACGTGCCCGTGGGCACCCGGCGAACCTCCCGCCGGCCCCCGGGAGACCAGCGGACCCCGACGGTCCGGCCGAGCGAGTACGGAGATGAGACCGTGACCGACACCAGCATCCCCAGCGCCGACCAGTCCCTGGACGAGGAGACCCCCACGGCCACCGCCACCGAGACCGAGGAGGGCACGGCCGAGGCCCGGGAGAAGAAGGCCCCGGCCGACAGCGACCTGTTCCGGCAGAGTGAGATCGCCGCCGACTACGTCGAGGGCCTGCTGGACATCCTCGACTACGACGGCGACATCGACGAGCTGGTCTCCGGCGGCCGCCCGGTCGTCGAGGTGGTCGGTGGCCGCCTGCAGAACCTGGTCGGCCAGCGCGGCGCCACCCTCGAGGCGCTCCAGGAGCTGACCCGCCTGGCGGTGTTCCGGCAGACCGGTACGCCGAGCCGGCTGCTGCTCGACGTCGGCGGCTACCGGGCCGCCCGGCGCAAGGAGTTGGCGGCGGTGGCCAAGAACGCGGTCGAGAAGGTCAAGGAGCACGGTGAACCGGTGCGCCTGGAGCCGATGTCCGCGTTCGAACGCAAGTGCGTGCACGACGTGGTCAACGCGATGACCGACGTGGAGAGCGAGTCCGAGGGTGTCGAGCCGAACCGGCGCATCGTCGTCCGCCCGGTGGCGGACTGAGGCAGTGGTCTCCGACGACACGACGGCTGATGCCGTGGCCGGCCCGGGCGGTACGCCGCCCGGGCCGTCCGCTGTGCGGCCCGACCCGAGCGCCGATCCGGTCTTCTCCGACGAGGACCGGTCGGCCGACCCGGCGTACCGGCCCGCCGCGTCGGTCGAGCCCGCCTTCTCCGGCGAGCCGGCGGCGACCGGCGACTCCGTGGCGACCGATCCCGCGGCCGACGTGATGCCGGCCTTCTCCGGTGAACCACCGGTGGACGCGGCGTCCGACGCCCCGTCCGGCCCGGTCGGCCCGGTCTTCGCCGAACCGGAACCGTCCTCGGTGGACGGTGCGGACGCGCCTCTCGGGGAGGCGGCGCCCGATCCGGCCGAGGCGACCCTGCCACCCGAGCTGGCGGAGGCGGCCAGGACGCTCTTCGGTGAGCGTCTGGACCTCGCCGCGGCGTACGCCGAGCTGCTCGCCACGGAGGGCGTGGTGCGTGGTCTGATCGGACCTCGCGAGGCGCCCCGGCTGTGGGACCGGCACCTGCTCAACTGCGCGGTCATGGCGGAGCGGATCCCGGAGGGGGCCAGCGTGATCGACGTCGGCTCCGGAGCGGGACTGCCCGGTCTGGTGCTGGCGATCGCGCGCCCCGATCTCACCGTCACCCTGGTCGAGCCGCTCGCCCGGCGGGTGTCGTTCCTGATCGAGGCCGTGCAGCGGCTCGGCCTCACCCGGTCCGTTCGCGTCTTTCGGGGACGGGCCGAGGAGGCGGCAGCCGGGTCGCGGGACCGGGACCCGTTGGCCGCCGACATCGTCACCGCCCGTGCGGTCGCCGCGCTGGACCGGCTCGCCGCCTGGTGCCTGCCGTTGACGGTGCCGGGTGGTCGACTCCTGGCGCTCAAGGGCGCCTCGGCGGCGGACGAGATCGCCGAACACACCGACGCGGTGGTCCGCCTGGGTGGCGGGACACCCGAACTTCACCGGTGCGGCGCCGGGGTTATCGAGCCGGCGGCGACAGTGGTCGAGGTGGTCCGGGAGCGCGTGGTGAACCCGCCGCGCGCGAAGAAGCCGAAGCGGTCGCGCGGTGGCCGCAATCGCGGTGGTCGTAACCGGGATCGCTGACCCGGGCGGGCTTTCCCGGCACCCCACCCGGTCGTTGGACCGGGTGGGCGTGACCTGATCGATCGCAACCCGACGTGGACCCGCCGCGCCCGTCGGCCGTAGGCTGACCGCGCGTCGATAGTGTGGAGCGGCGGTGCCGGGCGGCGTCCGAACCCGACCGCTCTCACCGGGCCGATGACGTCGCGCGAAGCGCGAGGCCTGATTGACGGGGTGCGGACCGACCATCCGGAGCGGGTAGGGATGACAGGTGCATGACGACGGCAGGTACGACGATCCACGGCTGACCGGGCCCGACGGGCGACCCACCGGTGATCCCGTTTCACGTGAAACCAGCTACCAGGAGTGGGTGGTGAACGATCCCCGCGACGCGGCACCGCATCAGCCCGTCGACCCGACGCCGCGGCGGGACGCTCCCGCGGCGGGCGCCGTACGCCCGGTGTCGTCCGTTCCGGTCAACGTGCCGCCGGCCCGCGACCCGCTCGACCCGAGCGAGGGCCCGGTGAACGCGCCGACCCCACGCCCGGCGGTCGCGCGTGGGAACGCGGCGGTGTCGGGCCGGTTCGAGCCCCAACCACCGGTGTCCGCCGTGCCGCATCAGCCCACCCCTGACTCCGCCCCCGTGTCGGCCGTGCCGGCCGACACGCCACCGGCAGCCGGGTACGGGGACGACACCGGGGCCACCACGTACGTTTCACGTGAAACCCCGACGCGCGAAGAGGATGACCCACCGTTGGCTATGGAGGCGATGCGCGCCGTGCAGATCCTGAATCCCAGTGGCGAGGTCACCATGCCGCGCCCCGACCGGACCCGGGTGATGTGCGTCGCCAACCAGAAGGGTGGCGTGGGTAAGACCACCACCACCGTGAACTTGGCGGTGGCGCTCGCGCTGCACGGCAACCGGGTGCTCGTGGTCGACCTCGACCCGCAGGGCAACGCGTCCACCGGGCTCAACGTGCCCCACCACACGGGCGTGCCGGACGTCTACGACTGCCTCATCGACAGCGTGCCGCTGGAGGAGGTGGCCCAGGCGGTGGAGGGCATCCCCAACCTGTGGTGCGTGCCCGCCACCATAGATCTGGCCGGTGCCGAGATCGAGCTGGTCTCGGTGGTCGCCCGGGAGTCCCGCCTGGCGCGGGCCATCGCCGCGTACCCCGGGCACTTCGACTACGTCTTCATCGACTGCCCACCGTCGCTCGGCCTCCTGACGGTCAACGCGCTCGTGGCCGCGCAGGAGGTGCTGATCCCCATCCAGTGCGAGTACTACGCGCTGGAGGGGCTCAACCAGCTGATCAACAACATCAACCTGGTACGCCAGCACCTGAACCCGCAGCTCGAGGTTTCGACCATCCTGCTGACCATGTACGACCGGCGCACCCGGCTGGCCGACGCGGTGGAGCAGGACGTCCGGAACCACTTCGGGGACAAGGTGCTGCAGGCCGTGATCCCCCGGAACGTGCGGGTCTCCGAGGCGCCGAGCTACGGCCAGTCGGTGATGACCTACGATCCCGGTTCGCGGGGTGCCACGAGCTACTTCGAGGCCGCCCAGGAGATCGCCGAGCGAGGCGTCAAGGAGCCGGTGAGCCGGAATGCGTAGTGCGGAGATGTCGCTGGGAGGCGTCGCATGAAGAACCGTCCCCGCGGCGGTCTGGGCCGAGGGCTCGGCGCCCTCATCCCCACCGGGCCGGTGGCAGGAGCCGACCCGGAAGGTGGCGAGTCGACGGCGGCGGCCCCCGCGCCGGTGGCCTCCGCCAACGGCGCCACGGCAGCAGTGACCGGAGCGAGCGGCGGGACCGCGTCCCCCGCCGTCGCGCCGGAGCCTCAGCTGAGCCCGGTGCCGGGTGCCCGCTTCGCCGAGATCCCGGTCGACGCCATCGTGCCGAACCCGAAGCAGCCCCGGCACGTCTTCGACGAGGACGCGCTGGAGGAGCTCAAAACCTCGATCCAGGAGGTCGGCTTCCTCCAGCCGATCGTCGTCCGGCAGCTCGACCCGGAGAAGTACGAACTCGTCATGGGCGAGCGGCGCTGGCGCGCCGCCCAGGCGGTCGGCCGGGAGAACATCCCGGCGATCGTCCGGGAGACCAAGGACGACGCGATGCTCCGGGACGCGCTGCTGGAGAACATCCACCGCGCCAACCTGAACCCGCTCGAAGAGGCGGCCGCGTACCAGCAACTGCTGGAGGAGTTCGGGGCCACCCACGAGGAGCTGGCCCGGCGGATCGGCCGCAGCCGCCCGCAGATCTCCAACACGATCCGGCTGATGAACCTCCCCGCCGCCGTACAGCGCAGGGTCGCCGCCGGCGTGCTCTCGGCCGGTCACGCCCGAGCGTTGCTCAGCCTGGAGGACGCCGACGCCCAGGAGCATCTCGCCACCCGGATCGTCGCCGAGGGCATCTCGGTACGCGGCACCGAGGAACTGGTGGCGCTGGCGCTCGCGGACGGACCGGCGAAGGCACCCGCGGCGAAGCGGCGGACCAAGCCGCACGCTCCCGCGCTCTCCGATCTGGCCGACCGGCTCTCGGACCGGTTCGACACCCGGGTGAAGGTCGACATCGGCCGGAGCAAGGGCAAGATCACGATCGAGTTCGCGACCGTCGACGACCTGGAGCGGATCGTCGGCATCATCGGCGTCGGCGAGGAGCAGCAACCCGGCGACTGAGTTCCGGCCCTCGTTCGTTTCCCGGCCGCACCGCCCGTGAGGGAGGTGCGGCCGGACTCGTTCGGTCCGGCGTCTCGCGAGTCTCCGCGTTGCTCGGTCCTCGCCGGCGAGCTGCGAGCCGAGCCGGTATCCGCAACGGGCGGCCGGCGTGAACGGTGCTTCGGCCCCTCGCTGGCGGCCGGTTTCACGTGAAACGGCCAACCCGGGTGTCGAAACAGGGAGAGGGGATTGTCGGAGGGGCGCGACGGTCGGCCGACGAAATGGTGGCCGTGGCGGGTTCGACTGATCCGAGGCCACCGGCGGGAGTCGGCCAACACTGCGCCCGGGCGGCTGACGGGGATCGCGTCCGGGGTTCACAGTCCCCCACTCGCGGACCTTCCTGGATCGCCTGGCCTTCGAGGGGCAGGGTTGTTGGTGGGCTCGGGCGATAGCGGCTGCCGGCCCCAACCGTCGCCGGCCACCACGTCCCCGACATCGCCGAGCGGTCGGGCCGACATCCGACGGTCCACCGTGCGTCGAGCCGACCTGTGTCGGGCGGGCCGGCTGGCGGCTCGTCGGCTTGGGCGTCCTGCGGGCCGGGCCGCCGGGCCGCTGGGCCGATCGTCGACCGACCGCCTCTCCGCCGAGGCCCCCGCGACGTCCCGCCGAACCGGACCGGTAACGGCGGACGGTCAGCGCCCGGCACGGAGGCCGACCGCCGTCGCTGCTACCCGACCGACGTCGGCCGTCACTGCTCCCGGTCGCGCGAGCGGACGGCGTCGAACCGGTGGCCTCGGGAGTGGAGAACCGCCAACGGCAGAGAGCTGGCCGACATCGCGAGCACCCGCTCGCCCCTCGCCCTCAGCCCAGAAATTGCGCGTCGCCCCACCCTCGCCGCCGTCTTGACGTGCCCAGGCCGCTGAGTCGTCACCAGGCAGACGAGATCGCCGAGCCGGGGTCCGAGGAGGCATCCGCCCCAGAACGGCCTTCCTGGGCCCCTGAGGCCGCCGTTTCACGTGAAACGGGGAAAGGGAGCCGGGCACCCCGAACGCCCCTCCTGTCGGCGACCACCCCTGACCGGCCCGCCGCACGGGCCTGCGACCGGGGTTCGCAGCCGCTTCGACCCGTCATTCCGTGGCCCGGTTTCACGTGAAACGAACGCCGCGGTAGCCGGCGGCCGGCGACGAAGCCCTCGGAGCCCCGGGCGCGACTACCGCCACCTTTCCGCACCGACAACGCCGGCACGGATCGATGCGTCGCTCGTTGAGAAGGGAGGGCCGAGGCTCCGAACGAGCTCCCTCGGTTATCCACAGGCGTTGTCCACAGGCTGGCCCCGTTTCACGTGAAACACGGCGCGGAAACCGTTGCTGAGCTGTGGATGACGGTCCGTACTGGTGATCTCGGCACCCTGTGGACAACGTGGTGGACAAGCGCTGTGGATCGTCGCCCGCCCACCGATGGCCCGGGGGAACGGGTAGGGACAGGCGTCGCCAACTCGGTTAGGGTCAGCGTCGTGCAGGACACCCCTCCCTCAGTCCCGGACTTCACCCAGTGGCCCTCCTTCCCCTTCGAGGGCGATCTCCGCGTCAAGCAGATCGACGATCCCGTCGCGGTCGAACCTCCCCGCCGGGGAGAGGCGGACCGCGAGTGCACCGCCTGCAACGCGCCCGACGAGGCGTACATCTGGGTCGGCGAACGGTGGCGGGTGCGCGCCATGGACCGGCCGACCGGGCTGCCGATGGTGCTGATCCTGGAGTCCCGCTCCCACCTCGATCTCGGTGACCTGCCCAACCTCCTCGCCGCCGAGCTGGGCGTGATGACCGTCCGTCTGGAGCGGGCCGTCCGCTCGCTGGACGGGGTGGCCCGGGTGCACGTCAACCGGTGGGGCGACGGCTCGGCGCACCTGCACATGTGGTTCCTGGCCCGGCCGTACGGCCGACTGCAACTGCGGGGCACGTTCCTGTCGCTCTGGGACTCGATCCTGCCGCCGATCTCCGAGGAGCAGTGGCGGGAGAACCTCGCCATGGTCGCCGCGTGGCTCGCCGAGTTCGGTGGTCGTCCGCTCGCCGAGCCGCCCCGCATCCGGTGGGAGGCGCCGTCCACCCTCTCGCCGTCGCCCACGAGCGTGGCCGAGGAGCCCGAGGAGGAGTCCGCATCGGTGATCGAGGCGGCGGACGAGATCCCCGAGTCGGAGGCCGCGGAGCAGACCGCCGAGGCGGATGTCGCGGAAGACCTGGAGATGCGCAGCGGCCACCCCGCCGAAGCCGCCGCCGACGAGCACGCCGACGGTGATCCGGTGGGCGAGGAGAGCGGGAGCGTCGAGGCCGGAACCGCCGGACGCGCGGCCGCGGGCGACGAGCCGGAGGGCGAGAACGACGAGCCGTCCGCCGGCGTCACGGACGAGAACGGCCGGTCCTCCGGGAACGGCGGGCGGGCGGCCTCGGCGCGTACCGCCGGCTGACCCGGGTCAGCGGCGGCGGGCGGCGGCCCGGCTCACCAGCGTGCCGAGCACCCGGCCGAAGTCGAGCCCGGCCGCCTGGATGGCGAGCGGCAGCAGCGAGGTCTCGGTCATGCCCGGCGACACGTTGACCTCCAGCACGTGCGGCCGGCCCTCCGCGTCGACGATCAGGTCGACCCGGGACAGGTCGCGCAGGCCGAGGGCGGTGTGTGCGGCGAGCGCCACCTCGGTCACCTGAGCGGTGGTCGCGGCGTCGAGTCGGGCGGGGGCGTGCCACGTGGTGCGTCCCGCCGTGTAGCGGGCGGCGTAGTCGTAGACGCCGTTGCGCGGCACGATCTCCACCGGCGGCAGGGCTCGCGGCCCCTCGCCCAGGTCGAGCACGGAGACCGCGACGTCCATCCCGGGCACGTAGCGCTCCACCAGCGCCGTCTGGTCGTACGCGAAGCAGCCGACCATCGCGGCCGGCAGCGACGCGGCCTCCCTGACGACGGCGGCGCCCAGGCCCGACCCGCCCTGCGCCGGCTTGACCATCAGCGGCAGCCCGAGGCGGTCGACGATCCGGTCCAGCACCGCCACCGCACCCAGCTCGGAGAAGCGGTCGTGCGGCAGGGCCACCCAGTCGGGGGTGGGGATGCCCGCCTCGCGCAGCACCGCCTTGGCCGACGGCTTGTCCCAGGCGAGCCGGGAGGAGCGGGCGTCGCAGCCGACGTAGGGCACGTCGCAGAGGTCGAGGACGCCGCGCAGCGAGCCGTCCTCGCCGGTCGCGCCGTGCAGGGCGATCACCACCGCGTCCGGCGGGTCGGCGGTCAGGGCGGGAAGCAGCGCGACGTCGGCGTCCCGGAGGTCCGCCTCCACGCCGACCGCGCGCAGCGCGTCGAGCACTCGGCGGCCCGACCGCAACGAGACGTCCCGTTCGTAGGAGAGTCCGCCGGCGAGCACCAGCACGCGCAGCTCGTCGGAGGTGGGTCCGGTCACGGGAGTCGGTGCGGCAGGGCTGTCGGCCATGCGGGAATCATGCCAAGTCGGGGCCGGGCGCGTCCGAGCCGCCCTGGCGTCGGCGCGTACCGGCGCCGCCGACCGCACCGAAGACCTTCCGCATCGCGATCTCCTGCTCCATCACGCCGGCCAGCCGGCGGACGCCCTCCCGGATCCGCTCCGGCGGCGGGAAGGAGAAGTTGAGCCGCATGTTCCCGGCGCCCGTGCCGTCCGCGTAGAAGCCGGTCCCCGGCACGTACGCGACCCGGGCGGCCACGGCGCGCGGCATCATCGCCTTGGAGTCGAGGCCCTCGGGCAGGGTCGCCCAGACGAACAGGCCGCCACCCGGCGTGGTCCAGGTGGTGCCCTCCGGCATCAGGTCGGCCATCGCGTCGAGCAGCGCGTCCCGGCGCTCGCGGTAGACCTCGCGGTAGACCTTGAGCTGCTGCCGCCACGGCATCGTGCCCAGGTAGGTCGAGACGGCCGCCTGCGCGTAGCCGCTGGGACAGAGGATCTGCGCCTCGCTGGCGATGACCAGCTTGTCGCGGACCGCGTGCGGGGCGAGGATCCAGCCCACCCGCAGACCGGGCGCGAAGGTCTTGGAGAACGTGCTCAGGTAGAAGACGCCGTCGCGCCGCCGGGCCCGCAGCGGCGCGGGCGCCTCACCGGAGAAACCGAGCTGACCGTACGGGTCGTCCTCCACCACGAGCAGCCCCGCGCGCTCGCAGATGTCGAGCACCCGCTCCCGCCGCTCCTCGCTCAACGTCACGCCGGTCGGGTTCTGGTAGGTCGGGATGGTGTAGAGGAACTTCACCCGCCGGCCGGCCCGGGCCAGGTCGGCGATCGCCACCTCCAACGCCTCCGGGATGAGCCCCTCGTCGTCCATCGGCACGTGGGCCACCTGGGCCTGGGCGGCCTGGAACACCCCGAGCGCGCCGACGTACGTCGGGCCCTCGGCGAGCACCACGTCACCCGGGTCCAGGAAGAGGCGGGCCACCAGGTCGAGCGCCTGCTGACCGCCGACGGTCACCACCACGTCCTCCGGGGAGGCGCCGCACGACGCGTCGATCCCGGAGAGGGACATCACCTCGCAGATCCGCTCACGCAGCTCCGGGGTGCCCTGGCCGATGCCGTACTGGAGGGTGGTGGCGCCGTGCTCCGCGCCGAGCCGGCCGAGCATCTCGCCGACCGCGTCCAGCGGCAGCGCCGCGATGTAGGGAGCCCCACCGGCGAGCGAGACGACCTCCGGGCGGCTGGCGACCGCGAAGAGTGCCCGGATCTCCGACGCGGTCATCCCCCGGACGCGCCGGGCGTACCGGTCGGTGTAGTCGTCGAGCGTCGTGCCGGTCATGACATCACCTCGATCGGGTGTCGGCGGGGCTGCCGCCCGGTGTGGTACCCGCGATGCCGGCATCCATTGGCGGCGCACGCGGCCGGTTGGTCGATCGTAGTCCCTGGTGACCGTCACGGGACCCACCGTGTGGACACGTCCACATCCCGGACCGGCGGTCCGCCGCCCGGGTGGAGGTTCGCGCGTCCTCTCCCGTACCGGCGGGTGGCGGCGTACGATCGCTCGTCGGGGGCAGGAGGGCTGCGGGACACCGCGCAGGCCGACGCTCCGAGACTGTTGGTGGGGTGCGCTCATGTCGCGACGTCTGGTCAGCCTGACCCTGGACACCCTGGAGGACCTTCCCCGATCCTGCCGGCGGTGCGTCTACTGGGAGCTGGATCCGGTTTCCGCCGAGCGGGCCTGCGCGGCCGGCGACCCGGGCCTGGAGAAGGAGGCGTGGGTCTCCCAGACGCTGCTGGAGTGGGGCTCCTGCGGCAAGCTGGTCTACGTCGACGGCATGCCGGCCGGTTTCGTCATGTACGCCCCACCGGCGTACGTTCCGCGCTCGATGGCCTTTCCCACCTCGCCGGTCTCGGCGGATGCGGCGCTGTTGATGACGGCGCACGTGGTGCCCGCCTTCGCCGACGGCGGCCTGGGCCGAATGCTCGTCCAAGGCGTGGCCCGCGACCTGACCAAGCGTGGCATCAAGGCGATCGAGGCGTTCGGTGACGCCAAGTTCGGCGACGACGCGGACAGCCCGACCCGGGCCTGCCTCGCGCCGGTCGACTTCTTCCTCTCGGTGGGCTTCAAGACCGTCCGCCCGCACCCGCGCTACCCGCGGCTGCGGCTGGAACTGCGGACGGCGCTGAGCTGGAAGTCCGACGTCGAATACGCGTTGGAGAAGCTGCTCGGGTCGATGAGCCCGGAGACGCTGCTGCGCCCGGTGCGGCCGGCGCCGGCCACCCGCTCGACGAGCTGACCGGTTCAGTCGACCACGGTGCCGGCGGCCACGATCGCCCGCAGCTCGCTCACGTCGATCGAGCCGGTCGGCACGTCCCGCTCGATCGGCAGGTACATCCGCTGCACCCCGGCCACGATCGCCTCGACGACCCGGTCCCGGAACCGGGGGTCGACCAGCCGGCCCAGGTCGTCCGGGGAGGTCAGGTAGCCCACCTCGACGCGGACCGCCGGCATCCGGGTGAGGCGCAGCAGCTCCCACGCCTTCGCGTGGGTGCGGCAGTCGCGCAGCCCGGTGCGGGCCACGATCTCCCGCTGCACCAGCCCGGCCAGGCGTTCCCCGGTGGCCGAGGTGACGCCGTTGTCGGTGCCGTAGTGGTAGGTCGCGACGCCGTCGGCCTCCGGGTTGGTGTGCCCGTCGACGTGCAGCGAGATGAACACGTCGGCGCCGAGCGAGTTGGCCAGCTGGGCCCGGTCCGCGTCGGGCAGGCAGGTCGCCGGTGCCGGGCCACGGGTCAACTGCACCCGTACGCCGGCGGCGGCGAGCCGTCCCTCCAGTCGGCTGGCCAGGTCGTGCACCAGGTCCGCCTCGGTCCAGCGCAGTGTGCCGTCCGGCACCACCACGCCGGGGTCGGTGCCGCCGTGACCCGGGTCGATCACCACGGTCCGGCCGACCAGGGTCGGGCCGGCCTGGCGGATGGCGTCGGACTCGCGTAGCCACTGCGGCCGCCCGCCGACGACCTTGCGGCCGAGGCGGCGCAGCGCGTTGACGGTGTGCGGACCGCAGGAGCCGTCCGGCTTGAGACCCATCTCGCGCTGGAACTGGGCCACCGCCCGTGAGGTGCGGATGCCGTAGATGGCGTCGGCCCGGCCGACGTCGTACCCCATCTCCAGCAGACGTTCCTGGAGGGACCGGACGTCCTCGCCGGTGAGCGGCTCGGGCACGGCGTGGTAGAGGGCGCGGGCGCCGAACCGCCAGCGGGCCGCGTCCAGCGCCCGCCAGGTCTCCGCGCCGACCCGCCCGTCGACGCTGAGGCCCCGGGACTGCTGGAAGGCACGGACGGCGCGTTCCGTCGCGGTGTCGTAGTCGTCGTGGCCAGGGCCGTCGGCCGGGAGCAGTTCCAGGCCGGCGAGGACGGTGCGGATCTCGGCCACCGCGGGTCCCCGGTCACCGGGTCGGATCGGACGCACGACGACCCCCTCTGCACGGACGTTGGCGGACCGGGAACTCCGACGGACGCTTACGGAGCGTACCGTGGCCCGTCACTCTCCGGCTTCGTGTTCACGCAGGTCAGGAAAGCCGGAAGCCCCGCCACCCGGGTGGGGTGACGGGGCTTCCGACGGTGTCGGTCCGGGTCAGAGCGCCGACTCGATGAGTCGGACCAGCTCGCCCTTGGGCTTGGCGCCGGCGATCGACTGGACCGGCTCGCCGTTCTTGAAGATGGTCAGCGTCGGCACGGACATCACCCGGTAGGTACGCGCCGTCTCGGGGTTCTCGTCGATGTTGAGCTTGACGATGGTGACCTGGTCAGCCATCTCGCCCGCGATCTCCTCCAGCAGCGGCGAGACCTTGCGGCACGGACCGCACCACTCCGCCCAGAAGTCGACCAGAACCGGCTTGTCGGACTTCAGCACGTCGCTCGCGAAGCTCGCGTCCGTGACCGCCTTGGTGGCTCCCACTATGAACCCCTCCTCCTCGTGAAAATTCTCAGCCCTGCAGGGTGGCGATGAAGCGCTCGGCGTCCAGCGCGGCGGCGCACCCGGTGCCGGCGGCCGTGATGGCCTGCCGGTAGGTGTGGTCGACCAGGTCACCGGCGGCGAACACGCCCGGCACGTTCGTGCGGGTGCTCGGCGCCTGGACCTTCACGTAACCCTCGTCGTCCATCTCGACCTGGCCGCGGAACAGCTCGCTGCGCGGGTCGTGACCGATCGCCACGAAGACGCCGGTGACGTCGAGCACCTTGCTCTCGCCGGTGTGCACGTTGCGCACCCGGACGCCGCTGACCTTGCCGTCCTCGCCGAGGATCTCCTCGACGGTGGTGTTCCACTCGACCTTGATCTTCTCGTTGCCCAGCGCCCGCTCGGCCATGATCTTGCTGGCGCGGAACGAGTCGCGGCGGTGCAGGATCGTCACCGACTCGGCGAAGCGGGTGAGGAAGCTCGCCTCCTCCATGGCCGAGTCGCCGCCGCCGACCACCACGATGTGCTGGTTGCGGAAGAAGAAGCCGTCGCAGGTGGCACAGGACGACACACCGTGGCCCAGGTATTCCTGCTCGCCCGGCACGCCCAGCGGACGCCACGCCGAGCCCGTGGAGAGGATGACGGCCCGGGCCCGGTAGGCGGTCTCGCCCACCCAGACGGTGCTCACCGCGTCGGAGCCGATCTCGCCGGTGTCCTTCAGCTCGACCCGGGTCACGTCGTCGGTGAGGAACTCGGCGCCGAACCGCTCGGCCTGCTTGCGCATGTTGTCCATCAGCTCGGGGCCGAGGATGCCGTCCGCGAAGCCGGGGAAGTTCTCCACCTCGGTGGTGGTCATCAGCGCGCCACCGGACTGCACGCCCTCGATCACCAGCGGCTTGAGGTTGGCACGCGCGGCGTAGACCGCAGCGGTGTAACCGGCCGGCCCGGAGCCGATGATGATCAGGTTGCGGACCTCGTCCACTGCCGTCTCCCGATGTGTGTGTTCGTCACCGGTGCGCACCGATGTCGATCCCTAGTGCCGACGGCTCTCCGAGGCGCCGGCGCCTGACTTGCAGAACGCCATCGTACGAAGCGGGGATTCCCGAGCCGGTCATCCGGTGGGTCACGTCACGTGGCGGGACAGGCGCGGTGACCGCGGTTTCACCCTACCCGCGTACGGAACCGGGTGTCCGCGCCGGACCCGGGTACGCCGCATTCCGGGCCGCTCACCCACCCCCATCGGGTGCCGTCGGCGTCGGAGAACGTCACCACCAGCGCCGGCGCCCCCTGGAACCGGGCGTAGTCCACCACGTCGACGGTGAGGGGCGTGGCGCCGTGCTCGGCGCCGATCGCGGTCAGGCAGCCGGCCAGCGCCTCGGGCCGGTCCAGCCGGTCCAGCCCGCCGACGGCGCCGAGGCGGTTCTTCTCCGCGGAGAACGGCGTCTCCCGGCCGCCCTCCGCCGCACCCGACGGCCCGGCCATGTCCGGTCGCATCGACTTCGGCGACGGGACGGCCGCGGCGCTGGCCCGGCTGCCGGCGAGGCGTTCCGGGGTCCAGTCCGTGCCGCTGCGCAGCGTCGGCCCGGTCGTCCGGTAGGGCGCGGCGGCCATCGGAGCCGCCTCCCCGGCCGCCCGGTCGGCAGTGCTGCCGGAGCTGTCGCCCCCCACGTCCGCCAGCCGACCCACACCCAGGCCCACCGCCGCGACCGAGGCCGCGGCCAGCGCCACCGGACCGGCCAGTCGGGCCCAGCGCCGGGAACGCCGGCCCGGACCGGTGCTCCGCGCGGGGCGCTCCGCCGTGCCCGGCGGGCGGGTCACCCGGCCCGGCTGTGCCGGTACGACGTCCCGAAGCGCGCGGTCGGGGTCGGCGACCGGTGCCGGTCCGGCGCCGGAGAGCGCGGCGGTGATCCGGTCCGCCACCGCCACCGGCATCTCCGGCGCGGGCTCGGCGGCCCAGTCGGCCAGGTCGGCGTGCACCAGGTCGACCGCGTGGGCCAGGCTCGCGTACGCCTCGCGCCACGCCGGGTTCCGCTCGACCAGCCGGGCGACGGTCGCCTGCTCGGGGGTGCCCTCCAGCGCCCCGCCGAGGTAGTCGGCGAGCAGGTCGTGGTCGACCTCGCTGAACTCCCGGGACGTCACGGCTCCTCCTGGCTGACCGAGTGCCGGGACGCTCCCGACGAGGATCCGACGCCCTCGGACGGCCGGCGGTTCCCCGCCGTGACCCGGGGCACGTCCACGGCGTCGTCCGAGCCGGTGCGCAGGTGCCCGAGAAGCATGGCGAGTCGGGCCCGGCCCCGGGCGCAGCGGCTCTTCACCGTCCCCTCGGCGACGTCGAGCATCCGGGCCACCTCGGCCACCGGGTAGCCCTGCACGTCCACCAGGACCAGCGCGGCCCGCTGCTCCGCCGGCAGCGCCGCGAGCGCCTGCCGGACCACCAGCGCGGTCTCGTGGTCCCGGGCGGGTGCGGCCGGCTCGATCCCGCCGGTGTGCCGGCCCGGTTCGCCGTCGGTGTGCACCCCGTCGGGCAGCGGGACGGTGGCGTGGGTCTGACGCCGACGCATCCGGTCCAGGCAGGCGTTCACCACGATCCGGTGCAGCCAGGTGGTGACCGCCGAGTCGCCCCGGAAGCGGGCCGCGGCGCGGTGGGCCGACAGCATGGCGTCCTGGAGCGCGTCGGCCGCGTCCTCGCGGTCGCCGATGGTCCGCAGGGCCACTGCCCAGAGCCGGTCCCGGTGCCGGTGGAACAACTCGGTGAAGGCGTCCCGGTCGCCCGCGACATGGGCCCGGAGCAGCTCCAGGTCGGACCTGCCCGGCTCGCCGCCGCCGGAGCCCGCCATCACCACGTCCGGCGGAGGTGGCGCGACGGGTACGGCGGACGGATCACGAGCCCTGGACCGTGATCTCCTGGACGCCGAGCTTCCACCCGGGGCCGTCGTCCTTCTTCGGCAGCTCGGTGATCCAGAAGAGGAGGTACTGGTACTTCTCGTTCGGGTCGAAGCCGTCGAACGTCATGGTGGTGCCGTTGTGGTCCTCGAAGGGCTGCCCGATCACGGTCGGATACGCCGCGACGAGGTCCTTGTCGCCCTTGGAGGTGGACGGGAACTCACCCTTGGTGCCGGCCCGCAGCTCGGCCGAGGCGTCGGTGGACGACAGGCTGGCCTGGAGCGACTTGACCGTGTGCGGTGCCCCGAGGTCGATCCAGATCCCCATGCCCTTCTTGAGGCCGCCGAACTTGCCGTTGTTCTTGTAGGTCTGGGTCTCCCAGCCCTCGTCGTCGCTGCCGTCCATCACCTTCTCGGCGTCGCGCACCTCGGCGCGGTCGTTGCTGTCCGGGTCGATCACCCGGACGTCCTGGATGGTGAGCTTGCGGACCGGCGGAGCGGCCTCGCTGCTGCCACCGCCGGCGGGCGCGCTGCTGGACGGCTGGGCCACCGGCTCCTTGTCGCCGTCGTCCCCGCCACCGAGGGCGTTGACGCCGATGAGCAGCCCGATCAGGGCGACCGCCAGGAGGCCGGCGATGCCCATGGCGACCCGGCGTCCGCCGGCGGCGGCGGCCAGCGGCGACGGCTCCTCGCCGGGGTCGGCGGTGAAGCGCAGCGGGCCGGCCTGCTCCAGGAACTGCTCGTCGGCCGGGATGTCCAGCCGGCTCAGCTCGGCCGCCAGCACGTCCGACGAGGGCGGGGCGATCTCCGGGTCGAGCAGGTCCATGGTGAGGTCGTCGAGGTAGGCCGGCACGCCGGCGCGGACCTGACGGGGCGCGGCGATGGCGCCGCCGGCGTCCCGGACGGCGTCCGGCAGGGCGGCCCGGCCGTGCCCGGCGGTGGCGCCGTGCAGCGGGGCCTCGCCGTGCGGCCAGTGCCCGGTGAGGGCGAAGTAGAGCACCCCGCCGACGGCCCGCAGGTCGCTCTCCTGGCTGTCCGCCCCGTCGGTGCGCGCGTCGGCCAGGACCACCCGGCCGTCGTCGCTGATCATCACGGTGCCGGGGTGGAGGTTGCCGTGCACCATGCCGGTGGCGTGGACGGCGGCGAGGGCGCTGGCGACGGCGTTGCCGATCGCGGTGGCCCGGGTCGGGTCCATCGGTCCGTCGGCGGCGACCATCTCGCGCAGCGACTGCCCGTCCACCCACTCGCGGACCACGTACGCCCGGTCGTCCTCGTCGATCGCGTCGTAGACGCCGACCAGGTTGGGGTGGATGACCCGGCTCGCCGCGACCGCGGCCTGGAGCATCTCGGTGGCGGAGTCGCCACCCGGGTAGCGGAGGACCACCGCGACGGGACGGCGCAGGATGACGTCGACCCCGCGCCAGACCAGCCGGCCCGCGCTGTCGTTGTTGATGTGCTCGACCAGCTCGTAGCGCTCGGCGAGGAGCTCACCGACCGAGGGAGCACCGAAGGTCACGACCGCAGGAGAGGTTTCCTCCGCTTCCTGACCCTCGCCGACCTGGGTCACCCGTCCTCCCTCGGTGATCGTGTCGATCGATGGACCCGTGTTGCTGGGCATGTGTTTCCCGCTCTGGCCTCGGTGGAACCGGCACGCCGGCGCCGACGCCCACGTCGGCACCTGCCGTACCCGTCGAGAGCGACCTTACCCGGGATGCCCGGTTCTCCGACATGTCATCTTCCCGCTGCGGCCGGTGGGAAGCCAGTCACCGCGGATCCGAACAGGTCGGAACACCCGCGCCGGCGCCCGACCCGGACACGCACCGCCAATCTAGAGGTTGACCGCAAGTGGTCGGCGCAGGGGCGTACCGGTGTGGCGTTCCCGCCCCCGGCCTGGGCACCCTCGTCCGTACGGTTGGTTGTCCACAGGCCGAGAGGCCCACTGGACGGCGGAATTCCGAGTTATCCACAGCCGTATCCCCAGCCTGGTGATCCTCGTTCACCGTCGGTCACCGGCGGCGGGTCAGCGCCCGAGTCGCCGCCGGACCATCCCGACCACCTCGGTGATCTCGCCGATCCGCAGCAGCATGGCCAGCCCGAGGTAGGTCGCGCCGATCGCCGCGCCGCCGATCACCAACTGGACCGCGGCGGCGGCCCAGCTCAGGTCCGCCGGGTCTCCGGGGAGCACCGCCACCACGAGCACGCCGACCAGTGCCGCACCCAGCGCGGCCACCACCACCCGACCCAGCGTCCGCATGATCCGGCCCAGCCCGATCCGGCCCACCCGGGGCCGCAGCAGCATCGCCGAGATGATCGCCGCGGCCAGGTACGACACCGCGTTGCCGAGCATCATCCCGGCCGCCGCGAACGTGTTCGAGAAGAGCAGGAAGAGGCCCACCTGGAGCAGGACGCGCAGAATCACCACCGGGATGTTGACCAGGGCCGGGGTGCGGGTGTCCGGCAGCGCGTAGAAGGCGAACGTGAAGAGCTGGCTGACCGCGAACGGCACCAGGCCGAGCGCCGCCACCAGCAGCACGGTCGAGGTGGCCACCGCGTTGTCGCCGGTGAAGGCGCCGTAGCGGAACACCACCACGGAGATCGGGGCGGCCAGCACCGCGTAGCAGACCGCGATGGGCGCGAGCACCGCGCTGACCATCCGGGTGCCCCGGGACAGGTCGGCGGTGACGTCGCCGAACCGGTTCTCGGCGGCGGCCGCGCTCATCCGGGGCATCAGCGCGGTGATGATCGAGACGGCGATGATGCCGTGCGCCATCATCAGCAGCAGGAAGACGTTGTTGTAGATCAGCAGGCCGGCGTTGTCGCCGCCGGCGGCGCGGGTGAGCAGGTTGACCACCACGAAGAGACCGAGCTGGTTGACCCCGACGTAGCAGAACATCCAGCCGCCGAGCCGGGCCAGCTCGCTCAGGCCGAGGGCGCGGAAGTCGAACCGCCACTTCCACCGGAAGCCGACCTTGCGCAGCGCCGGCAGCAGGCCGGCGGTCTGCACGGCCACGCCGAGCAGCGTGCCGCCGCCGATCAGCAGGATGCGGTCCCCGCCCATCTCACCGGGCTGGATGATCTTGGCGCCGAAGACCGCGATGTAGAGCGCGCAGACGCCGATGACCACGAGGTTGTTCAGGATCGGCGCCCACATCGGGGCGGCGAAGTGCCCGCGCGTGTTCAGCACCGCGGCGATCAGCGCGCTCACGCCGGTGAAGAACAGCATCGGCAGCATCAGGTAGGACAGGCCGGTGACGAGGTCCTGGTAGTCCTGGTCCTTGCCGCCCGCGTAGATGGCGGTCAACACCGACGCCCCGGCCATGGCGATCAGCGCCACGGCGGCCAGCGCCAGCACGGCCAGCGTGAGCAACCGCTGGGAGTATGCCTCGCCCCGGTCCGGGTCGGCCTTGCGTCGCCGGACCAGCACCGGAATCAGCACGCTGGTGAGCACGCCGCCGAGCAGGAACTCGTAGACCTGGTTCGGCAGGAAGATGGCGGTGGTGAACGCGTCGCCGACCAGCGCGCCGCCCAGCGCCGCGCCGATCATGAGGTTGCGGATGAAGCCCGTGCCCCGGCTGACCAGGCTGCCGATCGCCATCACCGCGCTGTTCGCGGCGGCGCTGGTCTCGCCGACCACCTCCTGCGGCGGCGCGACCGACTCGACGCCCGGCTGGTTCAGCGGCTCCGCCGAGATGAAGGTCGCGCCGTCGTCCGGCGGCAGGCCGCCGTCGTGCGCGTTCGCGCTGCGGTAGAGCCCGCCGCCGCTCATCTCCACAGCCTCCAAGGGGTACGCCGGAACCGGGCCCCGCCGGCCCCGCACAACCGGAACCTTAGTCAACCTCGACCCGTTACCCGCGCCCGGCGCGGTCGATCCACCCCCGGCCCGATAGGCTGGCGCTCCCATGTCCGAAGCCTCCGCCTCCGCTGCCGCCGACCGCCGTGAGCTGACCACCGCACAGCGCAACGCCGTCGCCGAGCTGCTCCGCGTCTCCCCGGTCGCCGACGAGCTGGGTCGGCGGTTCGCCCGGGCCGGTCACGAACTGCACCTGGTGGGCGGATCGGTGCGGGACGCGCTGCTCGGCCGCCTCGGCAACGACCTCGACTTCTGCACCGACGCGCACCCGGACGACACCGTCCGGATCATCCGGGGCTGGGCCGAGTCGATCTGGGAGACCGGGCGGGAGTTCGGCACCATCGCCTGCCAGCGCGACGGCCTCAACCTGGAGATCACCACGTTCCGCGCGGAGGTCTACGACCAGGTCAGCCGCAATCCGGTGGTGCAGTACGGCACCAGCCTGACCGAGGACCTGAAGCGCCGCGACTTCACCGTGAACGCGATGGCCGTGAGCCTGCCGGACCACCGGTTCACCGACCCGTACGGCGGCCTGGCCGACCTGGCCGCCAAGATCATCCGTACCCCCGGCACGCCGCAGGAGTCGTTCCGCGACGACCCCCTGCGGATGCTGCGGGCGGCCCGGTTCGCCGCCCAGCTGCGCTTCGCCGTCCACCCGGACGTGCGGGCGGCGATGACCCGGATGGCGACGGACCTGGACCGGATCACCGCCGAGCGGATCCGCGACGAGTTCACCAAGCTGCTCTGCGGCGCCGACCCGATCACCGGGCTGCGGCTGCTGGTCGACACCGGCCTGGCCGAGCGCTTCCTGCCCGAGCTGACCGGCCTGAAGCTGACCATCGACGAGCACGCCCAGCACAAGGACGTCTACGAGCACACGCTCACCGTGGTCAGCAACGCCATGTCGCTGGAGGAGGACGGCTGCGACTTCGTGCTGCGGATGGCCGCGCTGATGCACGACGTCGGCAAGCCGGCCACCAAGGCGGTCGGCCCGGACGGCCGGGTCAGCTTCCACCACCACGAGGTGGTCGGCGCCCGGCTGACCAAGGCCCGGATGAAGGCGATGCGCTACTCCAAGGAGATCACCTCCCAGGTGGTCAAGCTGGTCGGGCTGCACCTGCGCTTCTACGGCTACGGCCGGGGCGAGTGGACCGACTCGGCGGTGCGCCGCTACGTCACCGACGCCGGTGACCTGCTGTCCCGGCTGCACAAGCTCACCCGGTCCGACTGCACCACCCGAAACCGGCGCAAGGCGGCCCAGCTCGCGGCCGACTACGACGCGCTGGAGGAGCGGATCGCCCGGATCGCCGCCGAGGAGGACCTGGCCCGGGTCCGGCCCGACCTGGACGGCAACGCGATCATGGAGCTGCTCGGCGTGCCGCCCGGGCCGGTGGTCGGCCGGGCCTGGCAGCACCTGAAGGAGCTGCGCCTGGAGCGCGGTCCGCTGGACCGCGACGAGGCGGAGGCGGAGCTGCTGCGGTGGGCCCGCGCCGAGGGCATCGTCGGCTGACCCCGCGGCGGAAAAACGACGACGATACGCCAGCGTGTCGACCGAACGGTTGACGCGTTCCGGTCGATGTCTCCCGCATGATGTTGGTCATCACCAGCCCCCCGGATCGACGGGTGCGGCTGTCCTGATCACATCCGCCCGTCCGATCCGGACGGTCGCTGGACACGGGGAGAAAATTCGGTGTCACGTTCCGGCGCGCTGCGCCGCTCCGCGCTGGTGGGGCTCGCCCTCACCTCCGCCACCTCGATCATCTGCGCCGCCACCGGCGGTGCCGCCTCGGCCGACCCGGGCGACGCCAAGCGGGCCCCGGTCCGGGGCGCCGACCTGCCCGGGGCCGTTCCCGGCCGCTACATCGTCGTCCTCAAGGACGGCAAGGCCACCCCGGCCAAGGTGAAGTCCGCCGCGTCGGCGCTCGCCGGTGAGCACGGCGGCTCCGTCCGCCGGGTCTTCGGCAAGGCGCTGCACGGCTATTCCGCCAGCATGGACCGTCGGCAGGCCGAGCGCCTCGCCGCCGACCCGGACGTCGCGTACGTGCAGCAGGTCCAGCGCTACACGGCCACCGACACCCAGACCACCCCGCCGTGGGGCCTGGACCGGCTCGACCAGACCAGGACCAGAACGGACGGCGAGTACACCTACTCGTCGACCGGCGCCGGGGTGACCGCGTACGTCATCGACACCGGCATCGACATCGACCACGAGGACTTCGGCGGCCGGGCCAGCAACGGCTACGACGCCGTCGACCAGGACGACGTCGCGCAGGACTGCGACGGCCACGGCACGCACGTGGCCGGCACCCTCGGCGGCGCCACCTACGGCGTGGCCAAGAAGGTCAAGCTGGTCGCGGTCCGGGTGCTCGACTGCGAGGGCAACGGCACCACCGAGGGCGTCATCGCCGGCATCGACTGGGTCACCGGTCACGCCAGCGGGCCGTCCGTGGCGAACATGAGCCTCGGTGGTGAGAACGACCCGGCGCTCAACGACGCGGTGGCGCGTTCCATCGCCTCCGGCATCACCTACGCGGTCGCGGCCGGCAACAGCTGGACCGACGCCTGCGGCTCCTCGCCGGCGAACGTGCCGGCCGCCATCACGGTCGGCGCCACCGACCGGCTGGACATGCGGGCCTGGTTCTCCAACTACGGCAGCTGCCTGGACACGTTCGCGCCGGGCGCCGGCATCGTCTCGGCGAAGGCCGGCACCACCTCCGGCTCCACCTCGATGAGCGGCACCTCGATGGCCTCCCCGCACGTGGCGGGCGCCGCCGCGCTGCTGCTGGAGGAGCACCCGACCTGGACGCCGCAGCAGGTGCGCAACTCCGTCGTCAGCACCGGTGTCGACGGCGCGGTGCACGACACCATGGGCTCCGCCGACCGGCTCCTGCACATCGGCGCCCCGGTGGTCGCGCGCGAGTCGTACGGCTTGAAGGCCCGGGGCAACGGCCGTTACGTGACCGCCGAGAGCGGCGGCAACCGGCCGTTGGTCGCTCGCGGCGTCGAGGTCGGCGCCTGGGAGAAGTACGACGTGGTGGACGCCGGCAGCGGCTACGTCGGTCTGCGGGCGGTGACGAACAACCTGTTCGTGACCGCGGAGAGCGGTGGCAACCGGCCGCTGATCGCCCGGTCCGCCTCGATCGGCGACTGGGAGAAGTTCCAGATCGTCACCAACACCGACGGCACCGTCAGCCTGAAGGCCGTGACCAACGGCAAGTACGTCACCGCGTCGAACGCCACCACCCCGCTGATCGCCAGCAAGACCTCCATCGGCACGGCGGAGAAGTTCGACTTCGACGCGGCCGCCCCGGTCGTCGGCATCAAGGCGGTGGCCAACGGCAAGTACGTGACCGCCGAGAACAGTGGCAAGCAGCCGCTGATCGCCCGGTCCGCGACGGTCGGTGCCTGGGAGAAGTACGAGGTCGTCAGCCTGGGCGACGGCTTCTTCGCCCTGCGCGCGCTGATCAACAACCAGTTCGTCACCGCGGACGCCGGCGGAAACCGGGCCCTGATCGCCAAGGCCACCGCCGTCGGCGCCTGGGAGGCCTTCGACTTCCTCGACTACAACGCCGACGGCTCGGTCTACGTGCGGGCCAACGCCAACGGCAACGCGGTCACCGCGGGCAGCACCGGCACCAGCCAGCTCATCGCCAGCCGCGTCATCGACTGGGAGAGCGAGACCCTCGGTCTGGGCGCCGGCGAGAAGTTCGTCTTCAGCGCACTCTGACCCGTACCACCACGGCGCCCGCCGGCTCCCCTCGGGGAACCGGCGGGCGCCCTCGTCGTCAGGGGTTGACGGTGCTGCCGTCCACGGTGCTCTTGCCGTTGGTGTGCGCGCTGCCCAGCCGCGCCAGCAGCCCGGCCAGGTCGATGCCGGTCAGGTCGCTGCCGAGCTGGAGGCCCTGGGCGACGTTGCCGGCCACCGACTTGGTCAGCGACGACGCGCCGTCGGTGGAGATGACGGTCATCTTGTCGATCGCGCCGATCGGGGCACTCGCCGCGCCGACCACCTCGGGCAGCACCTTGACCAGCAGGTCCAGCACGGCGGCCTCGCCGTACGCGGCGAACGCCTCGGCCTTGCGGGCCATCGCGTCGGCCTCCGCCTGGCCCCGGGCGAGGATGGCCGCGGCCTCGGCCTGGCCCTCCCGCTCGACCGCCTCGGCGATCGCGGACCGCCGGCGCTGCTCCGCCTCACCCTCCTTGGCGCCCTCGATCGCGTTCGCCTCGGCCAGCGCGGCGCGCCGGGCCCGCTCACCCTCACCGGTGAGCCGGGACTGCTCGGCGACGGCCTGCGCGGCGGCGATGGTGGCCTGCCGCTCGGCGTCGGCACGCAGCACCGCCGCGTTGCGGGCCGCCTCGGCCTCCTGCTCCACCTTGTACCGCTGGGCGTCGGCCGGCTTGCGCACCTCGGTGTCGAGCTGGCGCTGCTTGAGTTCGGCGTTGCGCTCGGCCACCTTCTGCTGCTCGGAGAGGATCGCCTGGTCCCGCTCGGCCTGGGCGAGCGGCCCGGCCGCGGCCGACCGTGCCTTCGCCGCGTCGATCTCGGCCTGGATGCCGGCCTGCTTGAGCGACAGGTTCCGGTTCGCCTCGGCGATCGCCTCCTCGGCGAGCAGCCGCTCCTGCTCGGCGGCCTGGCGGGCCCGGGCCTCGGCGATGGCGGCGTCCTTGAGCACCCGGGCGGCCTCCGGCCGGCCCAGGTCGGCGAGGTAGGAGCCCTCGGCCAGGATGTCCTGGAGCTGGAACGTGTCCAGCACCAGGCCCTGGTTGGTCATCGAGTGCTCGGCCTCCTCGGCGACCGCGCTGGCGAACGCGGCCCGGTCCCGGATGACCTCCTCGACGGTGAGCCGGCCGACGATCGAGCGCAGCGCGCCGGCCAGCACCTCGCGGGTGAAGTTGTCGATCTCGTCCTGCTGGTGCAGGAACCGCTGCGCGGCGGCCCGGATCGCGTCCTCGGTGCCGCCGACCTTGACGATCGCGACGCCGTGCAGGTCGGCGCGGATGCCCTGCTTGCTCACCGCGCCCCGGATGCCGACGTCGATCCGCCGGCTGGACAGGTCGAGGGACTGCAGCTTCTGCACCACCGGCAGCACGAAGACCGAGGCGCCGAGCACGACCTTCTGCCCGGACATGTCGGTGGAGCGCTGGCCGTCGGCGGTCTGGGTGGTCCGGCCCTTGCGACCGGTGACGATGAAGGCCTCGTTCGGCCCGGCCACCTTGATCCGGGAGAGCACGAAGAGGACGAGCAGGACGGCGAGGAGGACCGCGCCGCCGATGGCGACGAGCAGGGGCATGGGGGTTCCCGTCTGTGCTGAGGAATCAGTAGGTCTCGACGTGCACGCTGGTCTCGCTGAGCGCTTCGACCACGAAGATGCGGGCACCGATCGGGATCGGCCGGTCGGCCCGGGCGTTGAGCTTCACCGGCTGCCCGGCGAGGCGTACCCGGACCTCGCCGTATCCGCCGGTGGGGATCGGCGTGACCACCAGGCCGATCGCGCCGGCCAGGTGGTCACGGGTGGGGGTGGGGTCCGTGCGCATGGTGCGGGCCGCGCGGCTCAACCGGGCCGCCAGCCAGGCGGTGGGCACGGCGGCGAGCGCGCCGCCGGCCGCCGCCACCGCGATCATCCCGGAGGTACGACCCCCGAGCAGCTCGTTGACGATCGCGGCGCCGAACCCGAACGCCCCGGTGAACCCGGCGACCGCCTCCAGCGACACCGGCCCGTCGACGTCCGGGTGGCCCAGGTGCAGCACGCCCGATCCGAGCAGGGCCAGCGTCAGCACGCCGACCCCGGCTCCGCCGATGATCAGGAAGATGAGCGTCCCCGTGGCCACGACCTGCACGGTATCGACGTCGCGCAACATCGACTGCGTGCAGCGAACGTTCAGCTTCCGCCGAGCGACCGCTCAGCGCGGCGCGATCGTCAGCTCCAGACCGACCAGTTGCTTCGGCAGCGGCTGGCGGACCAGTTCCCGGCCGGTGGTGTCGGCGAGCACGAAGTCGCCCGCGCCGAGCGGCCGACGGTAGAGCAGCCGGTCGTCGGTCACCCAGACGACGTCGGCGGTGGGCAGCGCATTCACCACCCGGCCGGTCGCCGTTTCCACCAGCAGCGGCTCCTGCCGGCCCTGGACCACCACCAGCTTCCCGTCCGGCGACCAGGCGTCCGGACCGACCGGACCGCCCGGCATGTCGAGCAGGCGGGTGGGTCGGCCGTCGTCGACCGACAGGAGCTGTACACCCTTGGCGAGGTCGCGGGGCCACGCCTCCGACTTCTGCCTGCTGAGCGTCAGGGCGACCTCCCGGCCGTCGCGCGTCCAGGTGAACTCGCACCGGTCGGCGCAGGGCCAGCCGAGCAGGCCGACCGGATGCGTCCTCTTCGTGCCGTCCAGGTCGAGCACGACGAAACCGAAGTGGTCGACCTGCTGACTGGTGAACAGCAGCCGCCGTCCGTCCGGGGACCAGCGTGGGGCGGTCAGCGCGCGGCCGACCTCGTACCAGCGGGTCTGTCCGGTGGCCAGGTCGAACAGGCCGATCTCCCGGGGACGGTCCTCGTCCCGGACCGCGACGAGGGAACCGGTCGGAGCCGGGAAGATGCCGTCGTAGCGGTCGGTGGCGAAGTACCGGCCGCGTCCGCGGTCGAGCAGGAGTCCGCTGCCGGAGCCGCCCGCCACCTGGGCCCGGGTGACCACCCAGTCGCCGGGCAGTACCAGCGGTCGCTGCGCCCAGTCCGCGCCGGGTGCGGCCCGGAGCGCGGGCGAGGGGGTGACGGTGACCTGCGGCGTCGTGGGCGTGGTCGGCGGTGGGCCGGTGCGGGGGCGCAGCAGAACGAACGGCAGGGTCACCGCCACCACGGCGACCAGCGCGGTGGCGGTCGCGGCGACGCGCCGGCGCCGGCGTAGCCGCCGGCCCCGACCGAGCGCCCGCGACGCCAGGTCCGGCGCGGGTGCGGCACCGTCGGCGAGGTCGCGTACGGCACTGCGGAGCATCTCGTCCAGCGGCGAGTTCATCGGGTCACCTCCGACCGGTCGGTCAGCTCGTCGAGCGCCGGCACGAGGTGCCGGAGCCGGGCCAGCGCCTTGGCGCTCTGGCTGGCCACGGTGCCGGGCCGGCAGCCGAGCAGCGCGGCGGTCCGCTCGACGCTCAGGTCCTCCAGGTAGCGCAGCGTCAACACGGCGCGCTGGCGTGGCGGCAGCGCGCGCAGCGCGTCGCGCAACAGCAGTCGCAGGTCGCTGTCGTCGCCGGCCGCCGGCCGCTCCGGCAGCTCCGGCACCGGCACCTCCGCCCGTCGCGCCCGCCGTCGCCAGCCGGAGACCTGGTCGTGGTAGAGAATCCGCTTCACGTACGGCTCCGCGTCGCCGCGGATCCGGGGCCACCGGGCGTACGCCTTGGCCAGCGCGTTCTGGAGCAGGTCCTCCGCCGCGTGCTGGTTGCCGGCGAGCGCGTACGCGACCCGCAGCAGGACCGCTCCGCGCTCGTTGACGAACGCGGTGAACTCCCGGTCGACCTCCGCCACCGTCCACCTCCGTCTCTCCGACGCCCGGGGCGGGGAAAACTTTGCCCGCCGCGCGACAATGGGTGGCATGCGCTGGACCGTGCTCGACTCGCCGATCGGGGAGTTCTCCGTGGGGACGGACGACGACGCCGTGCGCGGCGCGCACTTCGGCCGGGTGGCGTCGGCGGCCGACGAGCCCGGCGACGACCTGGCCCGGCTGGCCGTGGCCGAGCTGCGGGCCTACTTCGCCGGTGAGCTGACCGAGTTCAGCGTGCCGGTGTCGGCGCCCCGGGGCTCGGAGTTCGAGCGCGCGGTCTGGCGGGAGATGACCCGCATTCCCTACGGCGAGACGACCACCTACGGCGAGGTGGCCCGGGCGCTCGGCGACCCGGGCGCGGCGCGGGCGGTCGGGGTGGCGTGCAACCGCAACCCGGTGCCGGTGATCGTGCCCTGTCACCGGATCGTCGGCGCGGGCGGCAAGCTGGTCGGCTTCGGCGGCGGGCTGCCGCGCAAGGTGACGCTGCTGGAGCTGGAGGCCTCGGCGGCGCTGCGCCGCGACTGGCTTCGCTGAGCGCGATCGCACAGCCGGTCCGCCCCGGTCCGAGCGATCCTCCCCATGATCTGGCCCGGTTGGATCCGAGCTGATCGAGGAGGAGACGTGCCACCGAGCGTGGTTGACGTGCCGACGGGCGAGTTATACAACTCTGGTATGGCCTTCACCCTGAACCTGAAGCCCGAGGTCGAGAAGCGGCTCAAGGAGCTCGCCGAGGCGGAGCACCGCTCGATGCACAAGACGGTCGAGGTGGCGGTTCAGGCGTACCTGGACCGGCACGAGCGCGACGAGTGGACCCGGCAGGCCGCGCGGCGGGTCCGTGAGCGCAACGCCGAGTTCTACGACATGTTGGGTGACCGGTGACGCGGCACTGGCCGGACGCCGAGGATCTGTTGCTGCTGCTGGCCGACAGCACGGCGTCGGGCACGATCGTGCGTGACGGCGGAATCCTCTTCGCCTCGGCCGCCCGGCCGCACGCGCACCTGCTGCAGGGTTTGGTCTATCCGACACCGCTGGACCAGGCGGCCGCTCTCCTGCACGGGATCCTGGTCTGGCGTCCGCTCGACATGTGGAACGCCAGTCTCGCCTGGATGGCGGCCGACGTCTGCCTGGAACGTTCCGGGTTCGTCCTCGCCATGCCGGCGAAGGAGCGGATGGCGTTGACGGACGCGTTGACCAGCGGAGAGGTCGACTCGGTCGAGGAGCTGGCATTGCGGCTGTCGCCGTACCTGGAGATGTCGGCCTGACGGAACGACGACGGCCGGGCCCCTGCGGACCCGGCCGTCGACGGTGTTCCGGTCAGCGCGTCAGCGCTCGACCTCGCCGGCGATGAACGCCTCGACGGCGGCGTGCGCGTCGTGGTCGGCGTACTGCTCCGGCGGGGACTTCATGAAGTAGGACGAGGCGGAGAGGATCGGGCCACCGATCTTCCGGTCCAGCGCGATCTTCGCGGCCCGGACGGCGTCGATGATGACACCGGCCGAGTTCGGCGAGTCCCACACCTCGAGCTTCAGCTCCGCGTTGAGCGGGGTGTCACCGAAGGAACGACCCTCCAGGCGGATGTACGCCCACTTGCGGTCGTCCAGCCACGGCACGTGGTCGGACGGGCCGATGTGCACGTCGCTCTTGCTCATCTCGTGCGGGATCTGGGAGGTGACCGACTGGGTCTTCGAGATCTTCTTCGAGACCAGGCGGTTGCGCTCCAGCATGTTCATGAAGTCCATGTTGCCGCCGAAGTTGAGCTGGTACGTGCGCAGCAGCTCGACCCCGCGGTCCTCGAAGAGCTTCGCCAGGGCGCGGTGCACGATGGTGGCGCCGACCTGGCTCTTGATGTCGTCACCCACGATCGGCAGGCCGGCGTCGGTGAACTTCTGCGCCCACTCCGGGTCCGAGGCGATGAAGACCGGCAGGGCGTTCACGAACGCGCAGCCGGCGTCGATCGCGGCCTGGGCGTAGAACTTGTCGGCCTGCTCGGAGCCCACCGGGAGGTAGGAGACGACCACGTCGACCTGCGCGTCGCGCAGCGCCTGCGCCACGTCGACCGGCTGGGCGTCCGACTCCTCGACGATCTCCCGGTAGTACTGGCCCAGACCGTCGAAGGTCGGCCCGCGCTGCACGGTCACGCCGGTCGGCGGGACGTCGCAGAGCTTGATCGTGTTGTTCTCGCTGGCGACGATCGCCTCCGCGAGGTCCATGCCCACCTTCTTGGCGTCCACGTCGAACGCCGCGACGAACTTCACGTCGGAGACGTGGTAGTCGCCGAAGGTGACGTGCATGAGACCCGGGACGCGGTCGTTCGGGTCGGCGTTCCGGTAGTACTCCACGCCCTGCACGAGGGACGAGGCGCAGTTACCCACACCGACGATGGCGACGCGGACGGAGCCCATAGCGTCTGCCTCCTTCTTCTTCATCACGGCCGCTCTGACCTGGACGTGCCAGGCGTGGGCGGGCTGTCGTTGTCTCCTCGGCCACCGGTCGTCCCGGGTCGCGGGGCGGTCGGGGCCCGGCCGGAGCGCTCGTTGGCGATGAGCTCCTCCAGCCAGCGGACCTCACGCTCACAGGCGTCGAGCCCGTGGCGTTGCAGTTCCAGGGTGTACGCGTCGAGGCGCTCGGCTGCCCGGCCGAGCACGTCACGAAGACCTTCGCGGCGTTCCTCGATCTTTCGACGACGACCTTCCAGGATCCGGAGCCGGGTGGCCTGGTCGGTCCGGGCGAAGAACGCGAAGTGCACCCCGAAGCCCGTGTCGTCGTACGTCTCGGGTCCAGCCTGCGCTATGAGCTGGGCGAAGCGTTCCTTGCCCTCCGCGGTAATGGTGTAGACCACCCGACCGCGTCGGCTGGTCAGCGCGGGAACCTCCTCGGCGGTCGCGGGTGTCTCGGCGGCTTCGGTGATCCATCCCGCCGCCTGCAGCCGGCGCAGGGTCGGGTAGAGCGTGCCGTAGCTGATCGCCGCCCGGATGGCGCCGAGCTTGGCGGTCAACTCCTTGCGCAGCTCGTAGCCGTGCATCGGAGCCTCCTGCAGGAGACCCAGGATGGCGAATTCGAGCACGGGCCATCCCTTCTTTCCCCCTGCGCGGAGCGCTAACCACCGCGATGTATCGGACCGATACATCGCACGGTAGCGGAGACGGGTGGGCAGGGCAAACCCCGGGTTACGCGACACCGTCGTCACCGATGGTGACCATGGTCGCCTCGGTTCGTTGGAGCGCGTACCCTTTGCCGCATGCGTACGCAGCGCCAGGTCGTCGACTACTCGCTCCAGAAGCGGGCGGTGCTGCGTGAGCTCCTCGCGGGGCGGGTCGGCACGTACGACGTCTGCGACGCCTCGCCGTACCTGAAGAACGCCGCCCGCTTCCACGGTGAGCCGACCGACCACCGCTGCCCGATCTGCCGCAGCGAGAACCTGATCCACGTCCACTACATTTACGGTGACGAACTCAAGCAGTCGGCCGGCCAGGCGCGTACCCGGGCCGAGTTGCCCGTCCTGGCCATGACGCTGCGTGAGTTCCAGGTGTTCGTGGTGGAGGTGTGCCCCGGCTGCGACTGGAACCATCTCGTCGAGCAGTTCCTGCTCGGTCGGGACGGTCTCGCGGGCGAGGCGGAGGACGCGGGCGAGTCGGTCGCGGCCAACGGCTCCACCCCTCGGCGAAGGCGAGAGGCGCAACGGTGAACGCGGCTGTCCCGACCGCTGCCGGCCCGGTGACCGGGTGGCACGAGCGACAGCCATTAAGCGTAATTGGTCCGAATAGGTCGGATTTGACGGGCGTACGCCGGCGCGGCCGGCAGGTAACGTCCCGTGTTCCAGCTCACGGCAACCCGGTGGTGGCGCCCCCGCGCCCCACCGCGACCGGCAGGGTGTGAGGAATGAACTACGGCGATCCCAGTTCTTCGCGTGGGCGGGCCCAGATCCCGGGCCCGAACGGCGACCCCGGTTCCGAGCGGAGTCCGCGCGGAAACGGTTGGTCCGGCGCACCGGAGGGCGGCGCCTCGGCGCGCGCCTCGGTGACACCGCGCGGCACCGGCGGCCGGGCCTCGGTCGGTGGCGCCGCGCCGGCGCCGCGGGGCGCCTCGGGCGCGGCCTCGGTGGGCCGGGCCGGCGCGGGCCGGGCCTCGGTGCCGGTCTCGCCGGCTCCCGGTGCGCCCGGGCGCGCGGGCCGGGCGTCCGTGCCGATCTCCCCGGCCGGTCCGGCCGGTCGCGCCTCGGTGGGCGCGGCGAGCGTCGGCGGCGCCGGGCGGGCGAGCGTGGGCGCGGCGTCGATCGGCGGTCGGGCCTCGGTACCCGGCTTCTCCGGCGCTGGCCCGGGCGGGCCCGCTGGCCCGGGCGGGCCGGGCGGCCCCGGCGGTCCCGGCCGTGGTGGCCGCGGCGGTGACCCGGCCCAGGCGAAGAAGCGGCGGCGGATCAACATGCTGATCGCCAGCTTCGCGGTGTTCATCATGCTCGCCGGCATCGGCGTGGTCAGTTTCACCTGGTACTCGCAGGGAGTGCCGCTCCCGCAGGACACCATCCCGCCGCTGTCCACCACGGTCTACGACTCGGGCGGCAAGATGATTGCCCGGATCGGCGACCAGAACCGGCAGTTGGTCACCATCGACCAGATCCCGGAGCACGTGCAGCACGCGGTCGCCGCGGCCGAGGACCGGAACTTCTACCGGCACTCCGGAGTGGACTACAAGGGCATCGCCCGGGCCGCCTGGAACAACCTCACCGGCGGTGACAAGCAGGGCGCGTCGACGATCACCCAGCAGTACGCGCGCAACGCGTTCGACAACCTGAACCAGGACACGTACGGCCGGAAGGTCAAGGAGGCGATCCTCGCCTCGAAGCTGAACGACCGCTACGACAAGCGCGTCATCATGCAGCACTACCTGAACGTCATCTACTTCGGGCGCGGCGCGTACGGCATCCAGTCGGCGGCGCAGACCTACTTCAAGAAGAACGTCGACAAGCTCACGGTGGCCGAGGCCGCCGTGTTGGCGGCGCTGATCAAGCAGCCCGAGCCGAGCTCCACGCACAAGGGCTACGACCCGGCCATCAACCCGCAGCCCGCGGTGGACCGGTGGAACTACGTGATCAACGGCATGATCTCCGAGAAGTGGCTGGACGCGCCGAACATGCCGGACCACCCCACCGAGTATCCGACCAAGACGCTGCAGAAGCCGACCAAGAACAGCGCCGGTGGCTTCGGCATCGACACGCCGTACGGCAACGTCGTCAACTACGTCTCGCAGGAACTGCGCGAGATGAAGCTGTGCACCGACAACGAGGCCGAGGCGACCGACGCCAAGCCGCTCTGCTCCAAGGCGCTCAGCCGCGGCGGTTACAAGATCACCACGACGATCGACCGGAAGATGCAGGAGGCGGCGCTCGACGCGGCCCAGCGGGCCCGGAAGGAGTCCGAGCTCAACGGGCAGCCGAGCAACCTGATGGCGGCCGTGGTGTCGGTCGAACCGAAGACCGGTCGGGTGCTCGCCTACTACGGCGGCGACAACGGCACCGGCACCGACTACGCCGGCAAGAACGTCGAGAACGGCGTGGTCAGCGGCGGCCACTCGCCGGGCTCGAGCTTCAAGATCTACACGCTGGCCGCGGCGCTCAAGGCCGGCATCTCGATCAAGTCGCGGTGGAAGGGCTCGGCGTTCACCCCGAAGGACACCAAGTTCAAGGTCAGCAACGCCGGCGCGGACAAGGTCTCCTGCGGCGACTCCTGCACCCTGGAACTGTCCACGCTCAAGTCGCTGAACGTGCCGTTCTACTACATCACCGAGAAGATCGGCCCGGACAAGGTGCTCGACATGGCCAAGCAGGCCGGCGTCACCACCATGTGGCAGACCGACACGAACCCGGCCAAGGCCCACGACCTGACCAAGGCCGACCCGAAGGACCTGGCGCCCAACCCGTTCTTCCACGTGATCGGCTACGGCCAGTACCCGATCACCGTGCTCGACCACGCCAACGGCGTCGCCACCTTCGCCAACCAGGGCATCTACAACAAGGCGCACTTCATCCGGAAGGTCGAGAAGCAGAACCCGGTGACCGGCAAGTGGGACCTGGTCGGTGCCGAGAAGCTGAAGGGACAGCGGCGGATCGACAAGGACATCGTCGCCGACGTCACCTCCGTGCTGGAGAAGTACCCGGCACAGGTGAACCACCGGCTCGACGACGGACGCAAGGCCGCCGAGAAGACCGGCACCTGGGAACTCGGCGACGGCAGCACCGACAACGGCGACGCCTGGATGATCGGCTACACGCCGCAGCTCGCCACCGCCGTATGGGTCGGCAACGTCAAGGACCGCAAGGCGATCAAGTACAAGGGCGGCGCGAGCATCAGCGGCGCCAAGATGCCCGGTGACATCTTCGAGCGCTTCATGAACGCCGCGCTCAAGGGCAAGGACAAGGAAGACTTCCCGCCGGCGGCGAACGTGGGCAAGGACGACACCGGCAACGGCGAGGCGCCCCCGCCGCCGCCCACCCAGCCGGGTCAGCCCGGCGGCCCGGGCTGCGACCCGCTGGGCCTGTTCTGCCCCGGGGGCACCCCCGGCGGGGGCAACCCCGGCGGTGGCAACCCGGGCGGCGGCGGCGACCAGGGCGGCGGGGGCAATCCCGGTGGGGGTGGCTTCCCCGGTGGCGGCGGTGGCGGTGGCGGGTTGCTCCCGAGCACACCACCGACGCGGCAGACCAACTGACGCGTACGACCTGACGGCGGCGGCCGGACCCCAGCGGTCCGGCCGCCGCCGCCGTTTCGCGGACCGGAATTTCTCCGCGCGCGACGGGACGGCGACCCCCGGCGTACGGCAGGATGCCTCTCCATGAGCACCCAGTCGCCCGCAGGCATCGACGAGCCCGGCGAGTCCGGGGCCGTGCCACGACCCGCAACGGCCGTGGACCACCCGTCCCGATCGGACTGGTTCGTCCGGGGCACCTCCGGCCTGATCGGCGGGCCGCTGGGTGACCACGCCACCGCGTTGGACCGGCCCGCCGGCCGGGAGGGTCGGTTCTGGACCGCCGCGCGGATCGTGCTGGCGCTGGTCTGCCTGACGCTCGCCCTGCACTGGGTGCAGAAGTCGCCGTGCCAGGACGGCGCCTGGCAGAACAACGTCCAGTACACCCGGATGTGCTACACCGACGTGCTGGCGCTCTACTACGCCGAGGGGCTCAACGAGGGCAAGGTGCCCTACGCCGACCACCCGGTGGAATACCCGGTGCTGACCGGCTACCTCATGGGCGCGATCGGCCTGCCGGTGCACGCCGTCGGCGTCGACAACCCCGGCATGAACCAGGGCCAGTGGTTCTACAACCTGACCGCACTGGTGCTCGGCGCGCTCGCCGTCGCCACCGTCGCCGTCATCCTCAACCTGCGCCGGCGACGACCCTGGGACGCGGCGCTGTTCGCGCTCTCCCCGGCCCTGGTGCTCACCGCCACCGTCAACTGGGACCTGCTCGCCGTCGGCCTGGCCGCGTTCGGGCTGCTGGCCTGGGCCCGTACCCGACCCGACCGGTACGGCATGCTGCTGCCCGGGCTGGCCGGCGTGCTGATCGGGCTCGGCGGCGCGGCGAAGATGTGGCCGCTGTTCCTCCTCGGGCCGATCCTCGTCCTCTGCGCGCGGGCCGGTCGACTGCTGGCCGGGCTCGTCGCCACCGCCTCCGCACTGGTGGCGCTGGTCGCGGTGAACCTTCCGGTGGCCATCCCCTACCGGGAGAACTGGGAACGCTTCTTCGACCTCAACACCACCCGCCCCATCGACTGGGGCACGCTCTGGTACATCGGCCGCTACCTCGACGGCCGGATCAGCCCCTCCGCGCCCGGCGAACTCGGGCCGTTCGAGTGGCTCAACGCCAACATCTCCACCCTCAACTGGGTGTCGTACCTGCTGTTCGGGGCGGCCTGCCTCGGCGTCGCCGCGCTGGCGCTGCTCGCCCCGCGCCGGCCCCGGTTGGCGCAGCTCGCCTTCCTGGTGGTCGCCGCGTTCCTCATCTTCAGCAAGGTCTGGTCGCAGCAGTTCGTGCTCTGGCTGCTGCCGCTCGCGGTGCTCGCCCGGCCCCGCTGGGGCGCGTTCCTGGCCTGGCAGTTCGCCGAGGTCTGCTACTTCGCGGCGTTCTACGGCGAACTGCTCGGCACCGCCACGTCCCGGCCGGTCTTCCCCGAGGGCGTGTTCGTGCTGGCGTCCAGCCTGCGCCTGGTCACCGTGGCGGTGCTCTGCGGCTTCGTGATCCGGGACATCCTGCGGCCCGAGCGGGACGCGGTCCGCCAGACCTACGCCGACGACCCGGACGGCGGGCTGCTCGACGGCGCGCCCGACGCGCCCTGGCACCAACGCTGGCGCTCGGGCGCCGTCGACCGCCCCGTCGAACCCGTCCCCGTCTGAGCGGAGCCGGCCGGCCCTACAGCCGGTAGACCACCGCCCCGGCGACCTGCTCCCGACTCACGCCCAGCCCCTCGACCGGTCGGTCGAGCATCCCCTCCCACGGGGTGCCGCCGAGCCGTTCGGGGAGCACCACCACGGTCTTCACCCCGACCCGCCGCAGGTAGTCGATGCTGGCGAAGTCGGGGAAGCTGACCGTGGCCTCGCGGATCTGGGTCTGCGAGTTCGGGGTGAAACCACTGCCGCCGTTGACCATCGGCTGGAACTTGTCGGTCGACCAGAGCATCACCGGCTGGTCCAGGTTCTGGCTGCTCGGCAGCACCAGCATCGGGCCGTCGACGATCCGCATCACCGCCGGCTGCTGCGGCACCACCGGGTGCGGGGTGACGTTCAGCCCCTCCGCCAGCACCAGCAGCAGCGGCACCAGCGTGGCGAGCCGCAGCCACGGGCCGGGCCATGGCGGGACCCGCTCGGCGGCCAGCTCGCGCACCCGCATGCAGAACGCGGTGACCGCGCCGGCCGCGAGCAGACCGAGGAGCAGGGTGGTCCACAGCATCATCCGGCCCGGCGTGCGCAGCCCGTTCCATCCCGGCAGGTAGTCGAAGAGCGGCACGTAGGTGAACCGGCCGCCGAGGAACCGGGTGCCCATGCCCAGCGCCATCGTCACCAGCACCCCGGCGAGCAGGAACAGCCGGTGCCGGACCCGCCAGACCGAGAAGAACAGCCCACCGGCGGCCAGCGCGTAGAGCACGAAGCCGGGCAGCAGCGTCATCTCCGGGCTCCAGGGCAGCACGGCCCGGGCCCCCTCGTGCAGCTCGCCCCAGACCCGGGACTCGGCCGGCGCGGTGAAGAACCCGCTGGCCGGCGGCGAGTAGAGCTGGATCTCGGCGAGCGTGCGCGCCGCGTTGGGGTGCAGCTCGGCGACCTTGAAGAACGGGATCGCCAGCAACCCGCCCACCACCGCGAAGACCAGCCCGCCGAGCAGGTCGGCCAGGAACAGCCGCCGACCGAACGGACGCTTCACCCGGCGCCGCCGGACGAACCACAGCACCACCGCGACCAGCACGACACCGGCCAGCAGGTAGGCGAACGGCAACCCGATGCCGAAGCCCAGGCTGAGCTGCCAGGCGGCCACCAGCCAGCCGGCGAACGCCCACCCCGCGTGCCGGCGACGCGGCCGGTAGCCGTACCGCAGCGACCAGCCGTGCCCCCGGGCCAACATGGCCAGCGCCAGCGGGATGCCGCCGTTGGAGATGATGTGCAGGTGGCCCGCCTGGGCCAGCAGCCACGGCGCGTACGCGAAGCTCGCCCCGGCCACCGCGCCGCCGATCCGGCCCGCGCCCAGCTGCCGCGCCAACGAGTACGCCCCGAACGCGGCGAGCGCGTGCGCCAGCACGAACATGATGTTGTAGCGGAGCACGGCGTGCTCCGGGCCGACCCCGATCAGGCCCGCCGGGGCATAGCCGAGCAGGGTGTCGGAGAACGCGAAGCTCCAGTTCTCCGGGAAGAACGCGTTGGAGTGCCACAGCATCGCCGGGTCGGTGCGCAGGATGTGCCCGGACCACGCCATCTGCCACGCCTGCAGGCTCGGGTCCCAGTAGTCCTGCGGCAACGTGTAGCGCGGGTAGCGCAGCGTGGGCCAGGTCATCGCCACGGCCACCGCCAGCGCGGCGACGGCGGCGAGCGTCCACTCGTGCACCAGGAACCGACCCACCGCGCGGGTGGCGCGGCGCACCCGGCCGAGCACCGGCTCGGGCGCTGGCCCGAACGCCGAGAAGGGATCGGCCGGCTTGTCGTCGCGGTCCTCGTCCTCGGCGTCGTCGGTGTCCGAGGCGTGGTCGCCGGTGCCGTCGGCCTTGGTGGTGGCGTGGTCGCCGGTGGCGTCGTCGGTGGCGCTGGCCTGCGTTGCGGCGTCGTCGTCGGTGGCGCCGGTGGCGCCGGCCCGCGATGCGGCGTCGTCGCCGGTTTCGGCCCGGTCACCGGCGGTCGTCCCGCTGCCCTCGTCGCCGCTGGCGCCGCCACCGGCCACGGTGGCGGTCACGGCCGGGCTCTTCTTCCGGGCCCGGCGCTTCCTGCCGGCCCGCCGCCCGGTGCCGGGTTCGGCGTCGGCCCGCGCCGCGTCGGTGGACGCCGCCGTCCCGCCGGGTCGCGAGCTGGCATTGGGCGGCGTGTCGCCGGTCGCGGCCGGCTTCTCCGCCTCGATCTCCTCCGGGGCCGGCCCCGGCTCGGCGTCGGACCGGCCGCCGCGCGCGTCGGACTGCTCGGTGGTCATGCCGTGGCGCCCAGCTGGGCGCGCAGGAACGCGATGTCGGCCGCCTGCCCGTCGACACCGCCGGGCGTCTCCACGATGACCGGCGCGCCGGCGGCCCGGATCACCGCCACCAGCAGCTCCGGGTCGATGGTGCCGCCGGTCAGGTTGTCGTGCCGGTCCTGACCCGAGTTGAAGGCGCCCTTGGAGTTGTTGGCGTGGATCAGGTCGATCCGGCCGGTGATCGCCTTGACCCGGTCGACCAGGCCCAGCAGTTCCTCGCCGCCGGCGTGGGCGTGGCAGGTGTCGAGGCAGAAACCGACCTCGTGGTCGCCGAGCGCGTCCCAGAGGCGGGCCAGCGCGTCCAGGTGCCGGGCGCAGGCATTGTCCCCGCCGGCGGTGTTCTCGATCAGCACCGGGAGCGGGAAGCCGCCGGAGTCCGCCGCGTACGCGAAGGTCTTGCGCCAGTTGTCGAAGCCGACCGCCAGGTCGTCACCGGCGTTGACGTGGCCGCCGTGCACGATCAGCCCCCTGGCGCCGACCGCCGCCGCCGCGGCGGCGTGGCCGAGGAGCAGCTTGCGGCTCGGGATGCGGATCCGGTTGTTGAGCGTGGCCACGTTGATCACATACGGCGCGTGGACGTAGAGGTCGACGTCGGCGGCGCGGAGGCGTTCGGCGTCCTCCCGCGGCTTCGGGGCCTTCCAGCCCTGCGGGTCGGCGAGGAAGAACTGCACCGCCTCGGCGTCCCGGGCGGCCGCCTCGGCCAGCGGGTCGGTCGGATCGACGTGGGCTCCGATTCGCATGCAGGGCAGCCTACGTCTCGCCTGCGACGCGCGGTACGCACGCGCGCGGGGGGTTCCGGCGGGTGGACGCGTCACCACCCGCCCCGGCGGTCGTTGTCCGAGGTGGGATCGATGGTCGACGCTCCGCCGGACGTGGTCCACAGCACGGACGGATGAGCGGAGACCCCCGGTAACGGGACGCCCCGCCGTGCGGCCCGGCACGACGGGGCGGGATCCGCCGGTACGCCGGCACCACCCGGAGCCAGATGGACGAATTCCTCCATTTACCCCAAGTGGTGACGAGAGCCGTTGTATGGTCAGACCAGGTGACAACACGATAAAGCTCCGCGGGGCGTCCTCGATCCAACCTCATCGGTGTGGTCGTTCCTCCCCAGGTCCCACCCAAGGAATGCGGACGGGACGCCCCGCGGCCCCGTGGACAGGGGTCCACCGCACGGCGCGCGACGCCGACGGTGGGCCCCTGTCACCGCGTCCGGGCCACCGGCCCGGGCATGATCGTCCGGACCGGCTATCCTGGTCCGGTTGTCCGCGTCCGGCCGGGTTCCCCCGGCACCGGGCGGGCAGCGACGCACGACCTCCTGCCACGGAAGGACCGTGGCCGCTTAGCCCACAGGAGGTGAGCACGTCTTGCGTCATTACGAAGTCATGGTGATCCTCGACCCCAGCCTCGAGGAGCGCACCGTCGCCCCGTCGCTCGACACGTACCTGAACGTGATCCGGACCGCGGGTGGCTCGGTGGAGAAGACCGACGTGTGGGGCCGCCGGCGCCTCGCGTACGAGATCAACAAGAAGGCCGAGGGCATCTACGCCGTCATCGACCTCCAGGCGTCGCCGGAGGCCGTGGCCGAGCTGGACCGTCAGCTCCGACTCAACGAGTCGGTGCTGCGCACCAAGGTCATCCGCCCGGAGATGCGCTGAGCATCTAGACCCGGCACGTCCGGATCACAAGCCTCATCCACGCTGTCGTACGGCTCTGAGAGCCTGTACGGCACAAAGATGAGTGCGCGAGGAGATGGTCATGGCAGGAGACACCACCATCACGGTCATCGGCAACCTGACCGATGACCCCGAGTTGCGGTTCACCCCCTCCGGCGCGGCGGTCGCCAAGTTCCGGGTCGCTTCGACGCCCCGGTTCATGGACAAGGCGTCCGGCGAGTGGAAGGACGGCGAGCCGCTGTTCCTCTCGTGCACGGTCTGGCGCCAGGCCGCCGAGAACGTCGCCGAGTCGCTGCAGCGCGGCGCCCGGGTGATCGTGTCCGGCCGGCTTCGTCAGCGGTCGTACGAGACCCGCGAGGGTGAGAAGCGCACCGTCATCGAGCTGGAGGTCGACGAGATCGGCCCGTCCCTGCGCTACGCCACGGCGAAGGTGCAGAAGATGTCCCGCTCCGGTGGCGGTGGCGGCGGCTTCGGTGGTGGTGGCGGCCAGGGTGGCGGCGGAGGCAACTTCGACGACCCCTGGGCCTCGGCTGCCCCGGCCCCCTCCCGCGGTGGTTCGGGCGGCGGAAACTTCGACGAGGAGCCCCCGTTCTGATGGCGCCGAGCGCCCGCGATCGCAAACCAGGAGCAAGAGCAATGGCGAAGGCTGCGGCACTGCGCAAGCCGAAGAAGAAGGTGAACCCGCTCGACAAGGACGGGATCACCTACATCGATTACAAGGACACCGCGCTGCTGCGCAAGTTCATCTCCGACCGCGGCAAGATCCGCGCTCGACGGGTGACCGGCGTGACCTCGCAGCAGCAGCGGCAGATCGCCCGTGCGGTCAAGAACGCCCGCGAGATGGCGCTCCTGCCGTACACGGCCACGACCCGCTGAGAGGAGGCACGGACATGAAGATCATCCTGACTCAGGAGGTGTCCGGCCTCGGCTCTCCGGGCGACATCGTCGAGGTCAAGGACGGCTACGGCCGTAACTACCTGCTGCCGCAGGGCTTCGCGATCGCCTGGACCAAGGGTGCCGAGAAGCAGGTCACGGTCATCAAGCGGGCCCGCTCGGCCCGCGAGGTCCGCGACCTCGGCCACGCCAACGAGATCAAGGGCCAGCTCGAGGGCCTGAAGGTCAACCTCAAGGCCCGCGCCGGCGACGGCGGGCGGCTCTTCGGCTCGGTCACCCCGGCCGAGATCGTCGAGGCCGTCAAGGCCGCCGGCGGTCCGACCCTGGACCGTCGCCGGCTGGAGACGCCCGGCCACATCAAGTCGCTCGGCGCCTACCCGGTCAGCATCCGGCTGCACCCCGAGGTGACCGCCAAGTTCGACCTGAACGTGGTCAAGGGCTGACGCCACCAGCACGACGCGAGGGCCCGCACCGGACACCGGTGCGGGCCCTTCCGCATCCCACCGCGCCCCGCGCCGACGTCAACCGATCGGCTGGCCGGTCACCGCGCTGATCACCACCGTGGACAGCCCGCCACCCACCACGGCCGCCGCCAACGCCACCGTCGCCGACCGCCAGGTCGTGCCGACCTGCCGCAACAGCACCGCCACCACGAGGCTGCTCACCATCGCCAGCCCGAACCGCGGCGCCGCCGCCAACAACGACGCGAGCGCATGCGCCCGCGGCGAGTCGCAACCCCCGCCGGTGAGGTCGGTGACACAGCCCGCCGGAGCCTGCCCGTTCAGGAACACCAGACCCAGGAAGAGCAACACCGCCGGCACCAGATAGCAGGCGGCCGTGTAGACCAGCGGCCGCAACGGACCACCCGGGTCCGGGTCCAGCAGGTCGTCCTCCAGCCGCCGGCTCCACGAGCCGCCGCCGATCGTCTCCACCCGCTGCCGCAGCGCCGACCCGCCCGACCGCACCGGCTCCACCGGCCGCCGGCGCGGCGCGGCACGCGGACGCGGAGCGGTGTACGCCACCATCGGCGACCGCGGCGCCGACGGAGGCGTCTCCATCCAGCGCGGATCGTCACCCGCCAGCCGGGTACCCGACCAGAACTCCTCGGCCCGCTCCGGAGACGCCCAGCCCTCCCGGACCGGCGGCGCCGTCCGATCCCAGGGATCGACGTCCGCATAGCGGTCGCCGCCGTCGCGCACCCGCTCCAGATAGCCCGTATCGGTGAACCGGTCCCACTCACCCGTGTGCTCGGTGCGGTCCCACCGGCTCTCCGACTGGTCCCACCTGCTCCCGGTGGCCGCCCGACCCCACGCGTGCACACCCGACGCGTCCCACGGATCCACCGCCGGCGGTTCCGCCGGACCCGGCTCCACCGCCCGGCCCCGCTCCCACGGGTCGACCGCGGGCTGCGGCCACGACGGCTCCGCCGCCGCGGGCCGAGACCACGACGGCTCCGCCGCCGGCGGCGACCAGGACGAGTCGCTGGCCGCCCGCCGGCTCCGCCGGGTCGGCCGTTCCGCCTCCCACCCACCGGAGTCACCGACCGGACCGGCCTCATCCGCCAGCCCCGACCAGGTCACCTGCGGCTTGCGGCTCGCCGCACGACGGGGACGCGCCCGCGGCGCCACCCCCGACACCGGCCCGTCCTCGGCCCCCTCGGCCCGCCGGCTCCCGACGTACCCCTGCTCCTGCGGGGCGTCCATCGTCCACTCGGCGGTGTGGTCCGACACCGGGCCCGCGCCGATCGCCCGCAGCTCACGCCGGCCGTCGTCCCGTAGCCGGCCGGCCTCCGGCCGCCGGTCACCGACGGAGTAGGGCTCAACCTCGTCGTCGTCCGGCGCGGCATGCCGCCCGCCACCGTCCGCACGACTGATCCCCGACTCCACCGCCCACCGCGGAAGGTAGGCGTCCACCGGCTCGTCCTGGCCACGCTCGATCGCCCGCCGCCGGCTCTGGGTGCGGGAACGTTCCGACGCGTACGGCTCGACACCGCGCGAACCGGCGGGATCGTCCCAGGAACCGCTCGGCCGGCGCTCGCGCGGGCTGTCCTCCCCGCTTCCCCAGTCCCGGTGTCTCACGGCCGGAGCGTGACCCTTCTCAACCCGAAAGTGCAACCCGCTGTCCAGGTGTAGCCGTTCGCAGCGATAGTACGGGACGATCGGCGGCAAGGCTCGACCCGAAATCTTCCGTCCACAGGGTGGGGATGGGAAAAGCCCAGGTCAGGAGCGATAGGCCCGGAATTCCCCATCACTTTTCCACACCCCTGTGCACACCCTGCGCACATGTCGCCCCCCGTGCGTCCACAGGTTGTCCCGAGGCTCGTCCACCGGCCCTGTTGGTGGCTGACCTCGGGTTCCGTATCGTGGCCACCGACCGCCGGACGATGACCCCCGATCGACCGGAGGGTCGGCGGAAGTTGTCGTACCCAGGCGATAGAGCTGGACTCGACCCGACGCAACAAGGGGGGACCCGTGTCGGTCACCGACGAGACACGGGCGGAACGGGCCGGGGGGCCACCGTCCGAACAACCGCCACGCGACGCGCCGTTCGAGAAGACGCCGCCCCAGGACGTGGCCGCCGAGCAGTGCGTCCTCGGCGGCATGCTGCTCTCCAAGGACGCCATCGCGGACGTCGTCGAGATCCTCAAGACCAACGACTTCTACCGCCCGGTGCACGCCACCATCTTCGACGCCATCCTCGACATCTACGGCCGGGGCGAACCCGCCGACCCGATCACGGTGGCAGCGGCGCTCGCCGACTCCGGCGACCTCGCCCGCATCGGCGGCGCGCCCTACCTGCACACGCTGATCGCCAGCGTGCCCACCGCCGCGAACGCCGCCTACTACGCCCGCATCGTGGGCGAGCGGGCCGTGCTCCGCCGCCTGGTGGAGGCCGGCACCCGGATCGTGCAGCTCGGCTACGGCACCGGCCAGGGCGGCAGCCGGGACGTGGACGACGTCGTCGATCTGGCCCAGCAGGCCGTCTACGAGGTCACCGAGAAGCGGGTCAGCGAGGACTTCGCGGTCCTGGCCGACATGCTCCAGCCGACCCTTGACGAGATCGAGGCGGTCGGCGCCCAGGGCGGGGTGATGACCGGCGTGCCGACCGGCTTCACCGACCTCGACCGGCTGCTCAACGGCCTGCACGCCGGCCAATTGATCATTGTGGCAGGCAGGCCTGGTCTCGGAAAAAGTACGGCTTCAATGGACTTTGCCCGAAATGCGGCTATTCGAGCCAACCAGGCGTCGGCGATCTTCTCGCTGGAGATGAGCAAGGTCGAGATCGTCATGCGACTCCTCTCGGCCGAGGCGCGCGTACCGCTGCACGTGCTGCGCAGCGGGCAGCTCTCCGACGACGACTGGACCAAGCTGGCGCGCTGCATGGGCGAGATCAGCGAGGCGCCGCTCTTCGTCGACGACACCCCGAGCATGAACCTGATGGAGATCCGGGCGAAGGCACGGCGGCTCAAGCAGCGGCACGACCTCAAGCTGATCGTGGTCGACTATCTCCAGCTGATGACGTCACCGAAGCGCACCGAGAGCCGGCAGCAGGAGGTCGCGGACCTGTCCCGTGGCCTGAAGCTGCTGGCCAAGGAGGTCGAGTGCCCGGTGATCGCGGTGAGCCAGCTGAACCGTGGCCCGGAGCAACGTACCGACAAGCGACCGCAGTTGTCCGATTTGCGTGAATCTGGCTCAATTGAGCAGGATGCTGACGTTGTGATCCTCTTGCACCGTGATGACTACTATGACAAGGAGTCACCCCGCGCTGGGGAGGCGGACTTCATCATCGCCAAGCACAGAAATGGGCCGACGGACACCGTCACCGTCGCGGCCCAGCTGCACCTGTCGCGGTTCGTGGACATGGCCATCGTCTGACGGCGTCAGCCCATCAGCGGGAACCACCCCGCGGCCTCGCCCAGCTCCACCCGGTCCCGGTCGGTCAGCGGCATCCGCCCGGTGGCCTTCAGCAGATACTCGTGGTCGTCCCACCCGGCCGGCCGCACCGCCTCGTCGCTGAGCAGGCCGTCCATCGTGGTCACCGCGAGCCGGGTCGGGTCCGCCGCCGGCAGCGGCGCGTCGGGCAGGTCCACCACCAGGTCCAGGTGGTGGACGACCGCCTCGGTGGTCAGGGTCGCGAGCAGATCGGGTACGCGCAGCACGTGGCCCTGCGTGGTCACGTACCCGTCGGGGTCGGCGGTCGCGGCCGCGCGGACGGCCGCGGGGGCGGTGTCGGACCAGATCCGGACGATGCCGGTGGGCCGGTCGAAGGCGGCGGCCGAGCGCCGGGCCCACCAGGCGTGTCGCGCGCCCGCCCCGTCGTCGTCGGGGGTGAACGCCCGCCAGTAGCTGACGTCGTCCACGTCGGCCGGGCCGGGGGCCGGGCTGGCCAGGGCGACGAGTGCGCGCTGGGCGTCGCAGAGCACGTGGAAGAGCAGGTCGGCGACGAGCCAGCCGCGGCACCGGGTGGGCCGTTGCAGGCCGGCGTCGTCGAGTGGGGCGACGACCGCGGTGATGCCGTCGTAGGCCTGGGCCAGCGCCTCGTGCGGCCGGATCGGGCTCATGCCGAGCAGCCTGCCACGGCGCGGGACGGTCGGCACGGCGGCGAGGGGTCGGGCGGGGGCTCTCCAGGCCGTCGAGACGACCGGAAGGACCCCCGCCGACAGGGGCGGCGAGCGGTCAGTCGAACAGTTCGCCGAGGAAGCCGTGCTTCTTCTTGCGCCGGTAGTGACCGTGGTAGCCGTAGTGCTGCTGCTGACCGTGGCCGTACGCGGGCTGCGGGTACCCGTGGCCGGGCGGGGGCGGCGGAGGGGGCGGGGGGACCGCGCCGTAGCCGGGCTGGTGCGGCGCGGCGGCGGGCGGGGGTGGCGGCGGCGGGTAGCCGGCGCCGGCGGGTGCGGCCTGTCGGGCGCCCCCGTGCTGCTGGTTCCAGTTGGCCTCGGCCTCGAACAGCTTCTCGAGCTCGCCGCGGTCGAGGAAGATTCCGCGGCACTCGCCGCACTGGTCGATGACTACTCCGCTGCGCTCGTACTGGCGCATCTCTCCGTGGCATTTGGGACAAGTGAGCTGCATGACATCGACGGTACCGGGTGATTTCACGCGGTGGCGGTCAGCGTCTGCGTCACCTCGTCGTCGGAGACCTCGTGGAAGTCGTCGTAGTAGGCGCCGACGGCGGCGAAGTCCGGCGGGAGTTGGCAGCTCACGACCGTGTCGGCGGTGTCGGCGAGCATCTCGTACGCCTGCTCGGAGCCGACCGGGACGGCGACGAGCACGCGGGTGGCGCCGAGGTGGCGGGCGACCTGGACGGCGGCGCGGGCGGTGGCGCCGGTGGCGAGCCCGTCGTCGACGACGACCGCGGTGCGTCCGGTCAGGTCCAGGGGTGGGCGGCCGGCGCGGTAGCGCTGTTCGCGGCGCTCCAGTTCGGCCTGTTCGCGGCGGCGGACCTGGGCCCGGTCGTTCTCGCTGATCCGGCCGGCGACCATGTCGTTGAGGACCTGCACGCCGCCGGGGCCGAGTGCGCCGTACGCGACCTCGGGCGCCCAGGGCACGCCGAGCTTGCGGACGACCAGCACGTCGAGGGGGGCGCCCAGCCGGTCGGCGATCACCCGGGCGACGGGTACGCCGCCGCGCACCAGGCCGAGGACGATGACGTCGGGTCGGCCGGCGAGGTCGGTGAGTCGTTCGGCGAGGTCGCGTCCCGCCTCGGTCCGGTCGCGGTAGGTGGTCATCCCTCAGGTGTACGCCCTCCGGCCGCGTCGCGGCGGGCGGTTGCCGGGAATGGCGGGGCGCCGGGGTCCCGGTTCGGGCGTTCGGTGCGCGTCAGCGCCGGGGCGAGGACGAGCAGGGCGACCGGGTAGAGCAGGTAGCCGAAGCGGGTGGAGGGCATCAGGAGGATCGCGGCGAGCAGCCCGTACCCGCAGATGGTGGCGGTGGCGGCGGCGGTGCGCGGCGGTCGGCGCAGCAGCCGGACGGCGATCGCCAGGCCGACCGCGACGAGCAGCGCGGCGGCGACGGCGCGGCCGGCGGGCAGCGTCTCGGCGATCAGGTGGCCGGGGAACGGGGACTGGGCGGGGCTGGTCACCAGGCCGTGGCCGAGGGGGAAGCGCAGCACGTTCTCGACCAGGGCGTCGCGGTCGACGAGGAGGACCGGCACCAGGGCGAGGACGGGGAGGCCGAGGGCGCCGAGGGCGGTGCGGCCGGCGGCGCGGCGGGTGGCGGCCCAGCAGACCAGCACGATCGCCACCGGCCAGGCGAAGAGTTTCAGGGCGCCGGCGGCGCCGACCGCGAGGCCGGCGCGGCCGGGTCGGTCGGCGGCGGCGAGGGCGAGGGCGAGCAGGCAGAGCGCGAGTACGGGGAGGTCGTCGCCGCCGGTGGCGAGGGTGAGCGCGCAGACGGGCAGCACGGTGGCGGCCTGGACGGCGCGCAGCACGGCGGCGGTGCGGCGGGGCGTGGTCGGGCCGCCGGTGGTGCGCAGCGTGGTGACCAGGGCGGCGAGGACGAGCGCGGTGACCACGGCGAACCAGACGCGGGCGTCGGTCCACCAGGCGTCGACGGCGGCGCGGGGCAGCCCGAACAGCGCCATGCCGGGCTGGTAGGGGGTGTAGCCGAGGAGCTGCTCGCCCGGCGGCAGGGCGGCGATCGCGTCGGGTCCGAGGTAGGGGGTGCCGTGCTCGGCGAGGCGCGTCCCGGCGTGTTCGACCACGATCACCTCCTCCTGGGCCCGGTCGGTGCGTCCGCCGGCCCGTTGGACGCTCTGCACGACGACGGGCAGCAGGGCGGTGGTGGCCCAGGTGAGTGCGGTGACCGTCCAGCGGGCGGGCAGCCCGGCCACTGTGGTGCCGGGGTCGCGGCGGCGGGCGAGGAGCTGGGTGGTGGCGGCGAGCGTGGCGAGGGCGTACCCGACGGTGGCGATCGCGCCCCAGGCGCGGTGCGGCGGCAGGGTGGAGGTGGCGGCGGTGATCGCGGCGAAGATCGTGGCGGCGGCGTAGAGCCCCAGGTCGAGGGCGAGGCCGCCGGCGGCGGTGTCGAGTGCCGACCAGCGGCGGGAGGCGGGGCCGGGCGGGTCGGCGTGGGCGGTCACGCGGGCCAGTCTGGCAGACCGGCGGTGCGGCCCGGCCGGGTCAGGGCTGCCGGGAGTCGGCGGCGGGCGCGGCGGGGCGGGTGCGCGGACCGCCGGTGCGGCGGCCGGGCAGGCGGATGACGGCGCCGGTGTCGTGCAGGGGCGGCGCGAGCGCGCCGGGTCGGCCGCCGGCGCCGCGCTGGAGGGCGGCGAGGAGCGCGCCGGCGGGTAGCGGGCGGGCGAACAGGTGGCCCTGCCCGGCCGCGCAGCCCAACTCCCAGAGCGCGCGGCGTTGCGGTTCGCTCTCCACTCCCTCGGCGACCACGGTGAGGTCGAGGCTGCGTCCGAGGTCGAGGGTGGAGCGGATCACGGCGGCGGCCTCGGGTGCGGTCTCCATGGCGGTGACGAAGCTGCGGTCGATCTTGAGTTCGTGGACCGGGATGCGGGAGAGCAGGGAGAGGGACGAGTAGCCGGTGCCGAAGTCGTCGAGGGCGAGCCGGACACCGGAGTCGCGGAGCCGGCTGAGCACCCGGTCGACCACGTCGAGCTGGCTGAGGGTGAGGGTCTCGGTGAGTTCCAGCACGAGTCGGTCCGGCGGCAGGTCGTGGGCGCGCAGCCGGGCCAGGACGGCGCCGGGGAAGCGGGCGTCGAGCAGGCTGCGGGGTGAGACGTTCACCGAGACGGGCAGGTCGAAGCCGGCGTCGCGCCAGGTGCCGGCCGCGATCAACGCCTGGTCGAGGATCGCCTCGGCGAACGCGGGCAGCAGCCCGGAGCGTTCCACCGCTTCGAGGAAGCGCAGCGGGTCGATCAGCCCGTGGGTCGGGTGGTGCCAGCGGGCCAGCGCCTCCGCGCCGGTGACCTCGCCGCTGGCCAGGTCGACGATGGGCTGGAAGTTGACGGTGAACTCGTGGTCGGCGACGGCCCGGGGCAGTTCCCCGCCGAGGGTGAGCCGGCCCAGGTCGGCGGTGTCGCGGGCGGGTGCATAGGTGGCGATCCGCTGGCCGGCCCGTTTGGCCTGGTACATGGCCACGTCGGCGCGGCGCAGCAGCTCGGCCATCCCGCCGGTGGCGGGGGCGACGGCGATGCCGCCGCTGGCCTCCACGCTGATCCGCATGCCGTCCAGGTCGAGCGGGTCGTGCAGGGCGGCGAGCAGGGCCTCGGCCCGGTGGGCGGCGACGGCCGGGGCGGGCAGGGCGCGCAGCAGCACCGCGAACTCGTCGCCGCCGAGCCGGGCGACCAGGTCGTCGGGTCGGGCCGCGCCGCGTAGCCGTTCGGCGACCTGGATCAGCACCCGGTCGCCGGCGGCGTGCCCGAGGGTGTCGTTGACCTCCTTGAAGTGGTTGAGGTCGATCAGCACCAGGGCGGTGACGCCGTCGGCGTGCCGGGTGGTGAGGTGGGTGGTGCCCTCGTCCAGCAGGTGGCGGCGGTTGGACAGGCCGGTGAGGGCGTCGTGGGTGGCGGCGTAGGCGTGGGCGTCGGCGATGCGGGCGAGTTCGGTGTACGCCTGGGCGTTGCGCACCGCGGTGCAGAGGGCGGAGGCGAAGGTGCGCAGCGTGTACTGCTCGCGTTCGGAGAGCTCCACCGGCCCGGCGAACCTGAGCCGCAGCATGCCCAGGTTGTCGGTCCGGTCGTGACCTTCCAGCGTGACCGGCATGATCCGGCCGTCCACCTCGCTGGGCGGTGGCGCCGTGCCGTCGTACGCGACCGCGGGGGCGCTGCCCCGCACGGTGCGTCCACCCTCGCGCAGTTCGACCTCGACCTCGTCGGCGGAGAAGAGTTCGGCGGCTTCGGTGACGGCGGTGGTCAGCACCTGGTCGAGGTCGACCACGTTGAGGGCGTCGGTGGCGCGGGCGAGGCGTTGCCACGCCTGCTGTTCGGTGCGGGTACGGATCCTGGACGAGTAGGCCAGGTGCAGGCTGAGCACGAGTGGCGGCACGGCGGGCAGCAGTCGAGGATCGATCCGCAAGATGAGCACGGTGGCGACGGCCACCAGGAAGCGCACGCCGAAGCCGGCGATCCGCAGGTCGAGATCGTTGCGGAACTGGCGGAGGATCGGCGTACGGGAGGCGAGCGCGATGACCGGGATCGCGAGCACGTCGTCGAGGACCGCGGCCACCAGGTAGACGAATCCCAGCAGCACGATGATGCCGACCGGTTCGCGTGGTGGCCAGGCGGCTCCGAGCAGCAGTGTGGTGGCCGCGGTGCCACCGGCCACCAGGGTGTGCTTCGCGATGGCGAACGCCACCTTGATCGGCGCCAGCCGGGTGATCGACCCGCAGGCCACCCCGATGCCGGTGGCCAGGACGACCCAGGAGGGCGGGGCGACGGCGAGGCCGATGACGATCGCCGTCTCGACCCAGGCGAAGTAGAAGGTCGTCGACCGGATCCGTAGCCGGGTCTTGATGACGGTGGCCAGTGCGACCGTCACCACGAGCGTCGCTACCGTGACGAGATCCCGCACGGAGTCGGGAGGCTGCTTGCGGGCGGCGAGGATCGCGACGAGCGCGATGGTCGCCGCCCCGAGGACGAGGGTGTAGACGAGTCCGCGCAGGGCCGGGTCGACAGCCGTTCGGCCTTCCGTCGTTCGGCTCAACCGGAGTCACCCGCCGCTCACCGTCGGTACGCGATGAGCGGCAGCCTACCGCGTCGCTCCTGGCCGGGAAACTCTCATCCCCATTCGGTGCTGCGCATTGTTCACCCCTCCTCGGATATCGCTTCGGGTCGGAATCGCCACGGACCGAGTTCGTCGCTCTCAATCGGTGCGCCGCATTGTCGCGACCCTCCTCGGATATCGCTTCTGCGCGTATCTGTGCCCAGCCGGTTGAAGAGCAGGCTAGGCGGAGGAGTGAGTGGTAAGGAAGAATTAATGTCCTTATGCGCAATATAAGGAACTATCACGGCTTAAATGACGTTCTGTCCACAAGTTGTATGCGGAGCGGAACGGATCGTCTCCTTGCGTACCCGCGTTGTCGCTCAGTGCCATCCGAAATCGCGCGGTACCGCATGCCCTCTGTAGCGTCGTCTGGGCGGGGAGACATTACAACCGTGCTTCTGGCCGGATCCCTTGTCGGTTCGACGAGTCGTGCCGAGTGCGTCCACGGGCCGTGGGACAACGGTCGAGTGACGAGTGGATTACCCTGGCGTTCGGTTTGGGACGAGTGCCGAACAAGGCTGGAAACGCGGCGTGGAAATACGAGTGCTAGGTGGCCTGTCGGTACGGCTCGACGGAGCCGACCTCGCCCTCGGGACACCCAAGCAGCAGCTGGTGTTGGCGCTACTCGCCGTTCGGGTCAACCAACTGGTCACTCTGCACGACTTGGTGGACGAGTTGTGGCCCGACGATCCGCCCCGGTCCGCAGTTCCCAATGTCCGGACGTACGCCGCCAATCTTCGTCGAGGTCTCGACTCCGCTGGGGGCGGCCGACTGAGGATCGTCCGTGAACCGGGCGGCTACCGCCTCGTTGCCGACGAGGAGCTGATCGACATTCACCGGTTCGGCGCCCGGTGGCGTCGCGCCCGTGAACTCATGCGCGCCGGAAAGCCCTCGCAGGTGATCGCCGGGTTGAGCGACGTGGTCGACCCCGGTCCGGCTCCGCTGTTGGCCGGACTCGCCGTGGGTCCGGCGCTGACCGCCCATCGTGAGGCCTCGGAACAGGAACGCCAGTCCGCGCTGGAACTGTTGGCGGAGGCATACCTCGCCCTGGGCCGCGCGGAGCTTGCGGTCCCGCTGCTGCGCGAGCACGCCGTACGCCAACGCCTGCGAGAGCGGGCGCAGGTCCTTCTGATGCGGGCGCTCATCGAGACCGGCGACGCGAGTGGTGCTCTCACCGTGTACCACGCGGCGCGGGACGCCCTGACCGAGCAGCTCGGACTGCCACCCGGCGAAGAGTTGGAGCACCTCCGGGTTGCGGCGACCGACGCCCGACGTGGTCCGCCGGAGGCCGCCCGCGCGGCGGAGAGGAGCCAGGCGCAGACCAACTGGCTACCGCGGGCGGTCTCGGACCTCGTCGGCCGTGAGGCACTTGTCGAGGCGCTGCTGCGTGAGTTCGCCGAGGCCCACGACTCCGGCCCGACGGTGCGGATGATCGACGGAATGGCGGGGTGTGGCAAGACGACCCTCGCCCTGCACGTGGCGGCTCACCTGGCCGACGCCTTTCCCGACGGACAGCTCTTCATCGACCTGCGGGGTCACGCGCGGCAGACCCGGATCCGACCCGCTGCGGCGTTGGACATCCTGCTCCGCCAGCTGGGTGTACCGGCCGGTCGGATCCCGGCCCGGTTCTCCGATCGGCTGGAGACCTGGCGGCAGGAGCTGACCGGGCGGCGCGTCGTGATGGTGCTCGACAACGCAGCGGACAGCGCACAGGTCGAGCCGTTGCTGCCCAGCCACGGTTCCGTGGCGGTGCTCGTCACCAGTCGGCGACGTCTGCTGGCCCTCACCGAGCGACCACCGGTGTCTCTCGCGGTGCTCACCGAGTCCGAGGCGCTCGAACTGCTCGGCACGCTGATCGGTAGGCGACGGTTGGCAGCGGATCCGGAGGGTGCGAGGCGACTGGTCAGCATCTGCGGTTGCCTCCCGCTCGCCGTCAGGCTGGCCGGGACCCGGTTGGCCCATCGGCCTGACTGGCGGGTGTCGGAGCTGGTGGACAGGTTGAGCCGGCGACCGTTGTTCCTTCCCGGCCTGCGCGCCGAGGCGCGGAGCGTGGCCGAAGCCTTCGCCGAGTCCTACGAGCCGCTCGGCGAGGCTGCGAGGCGCGTCTTCCGGTCGTTCGGCCTGGTCGCCGGGAACCACCTCGACAGCGCCATGGTGGCGGCTCTGACGGACCTGCGCCTGCCGCAGGCGGCCGACCTGCTGGACGAACTTGTCGACCGCCACCTGGTGGAGGAAGCCACCCCCGGGCGCTATCGCCTGCACGACCTGATGAGGCGCTATGCCACCGAGCTCGCCCGCCGGGAGGACCAGGCGACATTGGGCAGGCAGGCCGTATGGGGCCTGCTCGACCACGTCCTGCACTCGGTGGTCCGGGCCTCCGCGCTCATCGAGGACCCACAGCTGATCGCTGCGCACCTACGACTCGAAGCCCCGCTTCGGCCCGATCTGCTCGACGGGCGCGCCATCGGTGATCTGAACTGGCTGGAGGATCAGCGCCTGAACCTGGACGGCTTGGTCCGGCAGGCCGCTCAGGAGGGTCACGAGTCGATGGCGTGGCGGTTGGCCCGGGCGAGCTGGCGCTTCTCCTACACGCGCAGTTACTACGACGACATCACCGCCACGCACGAGATCGGGCTGACGGCGGCGCGCCGATCGGGGGACGAGCACGCCATCGCGTTGATGCACAACTACCTGGCCTCCGCCTGCGTCCGCACCGGCTCCTACCGCGAGGCCTCCGCCCACCTGCACGCGGTCGTGTCCATCCGTACCGCACTCGGGGACGCCGACGGCGCGCAGCGCGCCCGGGTCAACCTCGGAGTTGTGCACTGGCTCACCGGGCGGCTCCAGCAGTCCCTCGACGCCAACCTCAGCGCGTTGCGCAATGTGTCGGACACGATCCCCGTTCTGCCCAACCTCGGCCTCACGCTTCGATACCTGGGCCGCTACGACGAGTCGATGGCCGTGCACCGGCTCCATCTCTATGTCGCCCGGATCAGACGCGACCATTTCCACATGTCCAACGCCCTGGGGCACCTCGGCGGCGTTCGGTACCGCCTGGGTCAGCATCTCCAGGCGGAGCGCCTGCTTCGTGCCTCGTTGACGCTCCGCGACCGAACCGGAAGCGGGTTCGCCCGCGCCGAGACCCTGAGTGACCTCGCCGGCACGTGTCGGCAGCTCGGTCGCTACCAGGACGCCCTGCGCCACCACGAGGCGGCGATCGACGCCGCCACCGTGTCGGGGGAGCGTCACGTCCAGGCAGAGGCACGCAACGAGTTGGCCCTCACCCTCCGGGCGACGGGGCGGTGGAAGGAATCGGCGGCCATGTTCCAGGAGGCGCTGACCATCTCCACCCGGATCGCGCACCCGTACGAGCAGGGTCGGGCGTTGTGCGGCCTGGCCGAGCACCTGGAGGGCGACCAGCCGGCGGAGGCGCGTCGATACCGGCAGCGGGCGTTGGCGATCTTCGACCGGATGGGCGTGCCCGAGCGCCACGAACTCCGCCGGCGTCTCGCCGAACCGCCGTCACCAGTCGCCTGAACCGGTTTATCGATTTCTTATCGCGGTGCCGTCTAGCGTTCCCTCATCGGCCAAACGGGGGGTTCCCGCCCGAGCGGGACCCGGCCGACCAGGCCCCCACCGTCGATCCACCCCAGCGGATCGACGGTGGGCAGGTGAGGGAGGGGCGTCGTCCGGACATCGGCACCCGCCGCGACGTCCCTCCCCGCCGACGGCCCCGAGCAGCGCCGACCGCCCCGAGCGACGCCCGTCGTCGTACCCGGCGGATAGGGTCGAGCGGTGACCGAACCCGCGCAGCTCACCCACGTCGATCCGGCCGGCGCGGCCCGGATGGTCGACGTCTCCGCCAAGCCGGTCTCCGGCCGGCTCGCGGTCGCCGCCGGCCGGCTCCGCACCACCGCCGAGGTGGTGGAGCTGCTGCGCCGCGACGGCCTGCCCAAGGGCGACGCGCTCGCGGTCGGCCGGCTCGCCGGGATCATGGGGGCCAAGCGCACGCCCGACCTGATCCCGCTCTGCCACCCGATCGCGCTGCACGGCGTCACCGTCGACCTGCGCCTCACCGCCGACACCGTCGAGATCACCGCCACCGCGCGGACGGCCGACCGCACCGGGGTGGAGATGGAGGCGCTCACCGCCGTGGCCGTGGCCGGGCTGGCCCTGGTCGACATGGTCAAGGCCGTCGACCCGGCCGCCTCGGTGGACGCCGTCCGGGTGCTCCGCAAGTCCGGCGGCAAGACCGGCGAGTGGGTGCGACCGGAGGACCGGCCGTGATCCGGGCCCGGGTGGTGGTGGCCTCGAACCGGGCCGCCGCCGGGGTCTACGAGGACACCAGCGGTCCGCTGCTCGTCGCCGGCCTGCGCGAGCTGGGCTGCACGGTCGACGCGCCGGTGGTGGTGCCGGACGGGGAGCCGGTCGGCGCCGCGCTGCGGGCGGCCCGCGACGAGGGCGTCGACGTGGTGGTGACCAGCGGCGGCACCGGCATCACCCCGACCGACCGCACCCCCGACGTGACCCGTTCACTGCTCGACTACGAGATCCCGGGCATCGCCGAGGCGATCCGGGCGCACAGCCGCGACACGGTGCCGACCGCCGCGCTGTCCCGCGGCCTGGCCGGGGTGGCCGGCCGCATGCTGGTGGTCAACCTGCCCGGCTCGCGCGGCGGGGCCCGCGACGGGCTGGCCGTGCTCGGGCCGATCCTGCGGCACGCGGTCGACCAGCTCCGCGGGGGCGACCACTGAACCCGCGGCGCGCGTGCGCCGGCGCTAGGCTCGCCGGATGAGCACCGAAACCGAGACCACCGGGGCCGAGGTGGGCACGCCGCCACCGGCCGGGTGGGAGGAGGCCCGCTCCCGGGTGTACGCGGTCGGTCTCTCCGCCGCGCTGCCCGCGGTCGCCCGGCCGCTGGCCGACACCGACGGGCACACCCTGGCCGAGCCGCTGACCACGCGTACCGACCTGCCGGCGTTTCCCACCTCCAGCGTGGACGGGTGGGCGGTGCGCGGGGCGGGGCCGTGGCGGGTGGCCGGTCGGGTGCTCGCCGGGCAGACCGCGTCCCCGCTGGACGAGGACGGCAGCACCGTGGAGATCGCCACCGGCGCGATGGTACCGGCGGGCACGACTGCGATCCTGCGGATCGAGGAGTCGACCCGCACGGCGGACGGTCGGGTCGCCGGCACACCCCGCTCCCAGCCGGAGTGGCGGGAGCCGGGCGAGGAGGCACACCTCGGCGAGGAGTTGGTGCCGGCCGGCACGCCCGTGGATCCGGCGGTGATCGGCCTGGCCGCCTCCTGCGGGTACGACACGCTGCGGGTCCGCCGCCCACCCCGGGCGGCGCTGCTGGTCTTCGGCGACGAACTGCTCACCTCGGGCCCGCCGGGCGCCGGCCGGGTCCGCGACGCGCTCGGCCCCTCGGTGCCGGGCTGGCTGCGCCGCTACGGCTGCCAGGTGCGCGGCGGCGACGTGGTCGGCCCGGTCGCCGACACGCTGCCCGCGCACGTGGCGGCGCTGCGCGGCGCGCTGGCAAACGCCGACCTGGTCTGCACCACCGGCGGCACCATGCACGGCCCGGTCGACCACCTGCACCCGACGTTGGAGGCGCTCGGCGCCGACTACGTCGTCAACACCGTGGCGGTGCGCCCCGGCTTCCCGATGCTGCTCGCCCGGTTGGTGGACGGCGACGGCCGGGTGCGTTTCGTGGCCGGCCTGCCCGGCAACCCGCAGTCCGCGGTGGTGGCTCTCGTCTCGCTCGTCGCACCCCTGCTCGCCGGCCTCACCGGCCGGCCGATGCCGGTGCTTCCGCAGGTCACCCTGGCCGAGCCGGTGCCCGGCCGGGGCGACCACACCCACCTGGCGCTGGCTCGCTGGGACCGGGTCGCCGGCACCGCGCACCCGGTGCGGCACGTCGGCTCGGCGATGCTGCGGGGTCTGGCCGGCGCGGACGGCTTCGCGGTGATCCGGCCCGGCACGAGCGGCGCGGCCGGCGACCGGGTGCCGCTCGTCCCGCTGCCGCTGATGCCCGGGGAGCGGTCGTGATCGATCCGGTGGGGATGGTGCTCGGGGCGGTCACCGACCGGCCGCTCGATCTGGCCGCGCACGAGGCGGCGGTCGGCGACCGCCGGGCCGGTGCGGTGGTGTCCTTCCAGGGCGTGGTCCGCGACCACGACCACGGGCGTGCGGTCACCCGGCTGGAATACGAGGGTCACCCCAGCGCCGAGGCGGTGCTGCGCGAGGTCGCGGCGGAGATCGCCGCCGACCCGGCGGTCTACGCGGTGGCTGTCTCGCACCGGATCGGGCCCCTGGAGATCGGTGACGTCGCCCTGGTGGCGGCGGTCAGCACGGCGCACCGGGCGGCGGCGTTCGATGCCTGCGCCCGCCTGGTCGACGAGGTCAAGGCACGGCTGCCCATCTGGAAGCGGCAGGTCTTCGACGACGGCACCGAGGAGTGGGTGAACTGCCCCTGAGCGGGGTGGCTCAGCGCCGGGCGGCGAGCGGGGCGGTGCGGGCCAGCCGCTCGGGATAGAACGCCGGCTCCGCGCCGGGGCGCCACGGCAGCGCCGCGACCAGCACGATCAGCGCGATGGCCAGGGAGTTCTCCATCAACGCGCCGAACAGGCCGTCCTGGTAGTGGGACACCTCGGGGAGCTGGTGCTCGTACGGCCAGATCGGCGAGATCAGGAAGAGCAGATAGAGCCCGAGCGCGCCGACGCCGTGCCGGAGCCCGGTCAATGTCGGGTACCAGATCGGCGGGCGCAGCGTGGGCACGCCGTTGGCCGAGAGCATGCCGTTGCCGCGCGGCGGCAGGCGGCGGCTGGCGTCACGGCGGCGTACCGCGGCGTCGGCCAGCACGATGATCGCCGGGATGACCCAGACCAGGTGGTGCGACCAGGAGATCGGGCTGATCACGTTGGCGGTGAGCCCGACCAGCGTGAACGCGGTCAGTTCGTCGCCGTCGGCGCGCGCGCTGAGCGCCCGGGACAGGCCCAGCGCCAGCACCAGCACCGAGAAGGCGAGCCAGAGCAGCCCGGGCGTCTCGATCGAGTCGTAGAGGCGCGCCAGCAGGCCGGCGAGGGACTGGTTGGCGGTCATGTCCGCCGCGCCGACCCGTTCGGTCTGCCACAGCACGCTGGTGAAGTAGGCGCGGGACTCCGCACCGAGCACGCCGAACGTCCCGAGCGTCACCCCGACGGCGGTGCCGGTCGCGATCATCGCGGCCCGCCACTGCCGGGTGAGCATCAGGTAGAAGACGAACAGCGCCGGGGTGAGCTTCACGGCGGTGGCGAGCCCGATGCCGACCCCGGCCCAGGCGCCGCTGTAGACGAACCGGGCCAGCGGCGAGTCGGCGGTCTCGTGGTGGGTGCCCCGCTTGGCCCGCCACCGCAGCCCGACCAGGTCCGCCATGATCAGCGCGAAGAGCAGCAGGTTGACCTGGCCGTAACCGAGGGTCTCCCGGGACGGCTCGATGGCCAGCGCGACCGGGGTGGCGACGGCGACGGTGAACCACAGCGGCCAGCCGAGCCGGTCCACGATGGGACGTAGCAACGCGGCCAGCACCACGGCGAGCGCGGCGATGCTGGCCAGCGCGTTGACGAACCCGGCCCCGTCGACCGGCAGCCAGGACATCGGCAACATGACCAGGGCGGCGAAGGGCGGGTAGGTGAAGCCGAGGGTGGTCGAGGGAGCGACGAAGTCGTACAGCTCGTTGCCGCCCGCCCACCACAGCACCGCACCGTGGTAGATCTTCATGTCGAAGAAGTTGTAGGGACGGCCGAACGCGCCGACGGCGATCCAGGCGGCGTACGACACGGCGGCCACGACGCCGACGCGGACGACGATCCGACGGTCGACACCGCGCGGGACACGGGAGGCCGGGGCGAGGCGGTCCGTCCGTCTACCGACTGTCGTCGGCATGGCGTGGCCACCCCCGTACCAAGGTCGTCGTGCCCGTCCAGGTCCAGAACGGAGCCTAGAACGGTGCCTCACGTCGCTGCCTCCCGCGTTACACGACCGTGTCCGATCCCACACGTCTTCGCGACATTTCCACCGCGTTAACGGGTGTCGGGCGGTTCAGGTGATTGGTGGCCTTGCGGGGGGTGGTGGCCGTACGGGTGCAGGTCAGCCGGGCATGCGACGGGCGGTCGCCGCGGAGCGTACGGCGATCTTCGCCTCCCGGCGTGCGGTGCGGACCGCGCGCTTGACCGACCGGCGCGAGTGGTCGATCCGGTGGCCGGCGCGCCAGCGTAGCCCCGGCCTGCCCTCGGTGTCCGCGGCGGCGAGGAGGAGCCCACCGAGCAGTCCGAGGTTCTTCAGGAAGTGGATCTGGTTGTTGTTGCGCGCGGCGGGGTCGTCGTTGTTCCAGAAGGGATGGCCGGCGGCGGTGGTCGGCACCAGCGTGGCGGCGAGGACCAGCGCGGCCGGGCGACTGAACCGGCCGGTGGCCAGCATCAGGCCGCCGACCAGCTGGGTGGCGGCGTTGGCCCGGATGAGCGTCGCGGTGTCGGTCGGGATGCGCGGGTGCAGGTTCTGGATCAGCGGGGCGATCTTGTCGGTGACCGGTTCGGAGGCGGGGACCAACCGTTCCGGGTTGCGCAGGTTGCGGGCGCCGCTGACCACGAAGATGCCGCTCAACATGACTCGGGCGAGGGAGCGCACGGGCTTCATGGCTCAGTCATACCCCGTCGCGGGCGTCGTCACCCCCGCAACACACGAAAGGTATCGGCCGACGTGGACGTCCGGGCCACGCCGATTTCAGCGACCGTCGCGGATGGACCGGCCGTGTTCGGTAAGGTCGCGCGGGTGACGACGCTGCGACTGCGCCCGGAGGACCCGGCGGACGAGGCACCGGTGGCCCGGGTGCTCGCCGCCGCCTTCGCCCGGCCGGATGTGGCCACCCCGCCCGAGGTCGGCCTGGTCGAGGAGCTGCGACACGGCCCGGCGTGGATCCCGGAGCTGGCCATGGTCGCCGAATACGGCGGCGAGGTGGTGGGCTTCGCGCTGCTCACCCGCGTCGGCGTACGCACCGACGGCGGCACCTGGCCCGCGTTGGCGCTCGGACCGGTGGCGGTGGCCCCGCACCGGCAACGCGTCGGGCACGGCACGGCGGTGGTGCAGGCGGCGCTCGAGGCCGCCACCGAGCTGGGCGAGCGGCTCGTGGTGGTGCTGGGCGACCCGGCGTACTACCGGCGGTTCGGGTTCGGCCCGGCGGAGCGGCTGGGGTTGACCAGCCCGTGGTCCGGGCTGGGGGAGCCGTGGCAGGCGCTGGTGCTGCCGCCGTCCACCGGCGAGGAGCCGCCGCCCCCGGCCGGCGAGGTGGTCTTCCCGCCGCCCTGGTCGCGGGTGTGAGCGTCGCTCAGGCGGGCTGGGTGCGCAGGTAACGGCCGAAGTGCGGGACGGTGAACGCGACGGTTCCCCGCTCGCCGGAATAGATCAGGCCCTTCTTGATCAGCGCGTCCCGGGCCGGGGAGAGGCTGGCCGGCTTGCGGCCGAGCGCCCGGGCGATCTCCGCGGTGGGCACCGCGGCGTCCATGTCGTCCCGGCCGCCCTCCTCGCCGTCCACCAGCGCCAGCGTGGCCATCGCCCGCATGTACTCGCGCTCGGCCGGCGTGGCCCGCTCGAACCGGGAGCCGAAGAACCCCACCGCCAGCTCCGCCTCCGCCTCGGGCGCGGCGACCCGCACGTCCGCCGCGGTGATCGGTGAGCGCGGCGCGTGGTCCCAGGTGGCTTTCCCGTACGCCTGGACGAAGTAGGGATAGCCGCCGGACTTCTCGTAGAGCAGGTCGAGCGCCTTCTGCTCGTACTCGACCTCCTCCCGCTCGGCCGGCGCGCAGAGCGCCTGGTCGGCGGCGATCCGGTCGAGTCGGTCGATGCGCTGGTAGCGGTAGAGCCGTTCGGAGTACGACTTGGCGGCGCTGAGCACGGCCGGCAGGTGCGGCAGCCCGGCACCCACCACGATCAGCGGCGCGCCGAGCTGGGACAGCTCGTGGCAGGCGGCGCAGAGCGCCGAGACGTCCTCGGCGCCGACGTCCTGCATCTCGTCGATGAACACGGCGATGCCGGTGCCCACGTCGGTGGCGACCGCCGCCGCGTCGCTGAGCAGCTCGACCAGGTCGATCTCGATGTCGCCGGAGTCGGCCCGGCCGCTGCTGGCCGGCACGTCGATGCCGGGCTGCCAGCGGTCGCGCAGCTTCGGCGCCGCGCCACCCCGTCCGCTCGGCGGCGTGGACCGTTGCGCGAACGCCTTGAGCACGCCCAGGAAGGCGTCGATCCGGTCGGGCGCCCGGTGCCGGGGGGCCAGCTCGCGGACCGCCATGTGCAGTGCGGCGGCGATCGGCCGGCGCAGCGACTGGTCCGGTCGGGCCTCGATCTTGCCGGTGCCCCAGAGGTGGCTGATCGCCTCCGAGCGCAGCGTGTTGAGCAGGACCGTCTTGCCGACTCCGCGCAGCCCGGTGAGCATCAGGCTGCGTTCCGGCCGGCCGCGGGCGATCCGTTCCAGGACCACGTCGAAGACGTCCAGCTCCCGCCCCCGCCCGGCGAGTTCGGGCGGGCGCTGGCCGGCGCCCGGCGCGTACGGGTTGCGGACCGGATCCACGAATCGCACAGTATCGGGTCGTCTAGCGGCCAGGCTAGACGTGCGTAGAGGTGGCTACCGCGTGTCGGCCTCGACGTAAAACTAGGGCTGTCTAGCGTCCACGCTAGACAGCCCTAGTTTTGCCTACCGGCTCACCGCCGCTTCAGGCAGAGGACGAAGTCGAGCGTGTCCAGCTCGCTGTCGAAGAAGTACCAGTCGGTGTAGCCGGTCACCTTGCCGCACTTCGCCTCGGCGTCCTTCTTGCCGCTGGTCGCGCCGTCGATCCGGCGCAGCACCTGGTAGGTCTTCGGCGCACAGTCGGCGATCACCAGCTTGGGCTGGCCGCCCCCGCCCTCGTTGGCGACGCACTGGCCCGCCTTGACGAAGCGCGGATCGGTCGACGAGGCCGGGGCCGGTGCGGTCGGCGTCGCCTCAGCCGGATCGCTCGGCGCCGCCGCCGTCGGGTCCGCGGCCGGCGCGGTGGCCGCCGTCGTCCCGGCCGTCGGGCTCTGCTCGTCCCGGCCGAGCAGCCACCAGGCGCCGGCGCCGCCCAGCAGCAGCACCGCCAGCACGATCACCACCACCAGCAGCGGACCCTTGCCCCGCTTCGGGGGCGTGGGCTCGGCGTAGGGCGGCTCGCCGCCGGCGTACGGGGGCTGCCCGCCGGCGTAGGGCGGCTGCCCGCCGTAGCCCGGGTCGGCGGGGTATCCCTGGTACTGCGGCGGACCGGGCGCCCACCCCGGCGCGGCCGGCTCGTACTGCTGGGTGGGGGGCCCGTACTGCTGGGGCGGGACGCCGTACTGCTCGGTGGGAGCGCCGTACTGCTGCGGCGGCCCGTACTGCGGACCGCCGGGCGCCGGGCCGTAGTGCGGGTCGGCCGGCTGCGGGGCGTACCCGTCGTCGGGCCGCCGTCCCCCCCACGGCTCGGGTGAGCCGCCGCCCGGTGGTCCGAAGTTCGACATGAACGCCTCCTGCGTACGCCAGTGCTGAGAGGCCGGCCACCAACACGGGACGCCGACGCCGTGGTCACCGTAGCGTGGTCCACCGATGAGCTCACGCCCCGAGAGTGCGACGACCGCCGCCGACGGCCCCGCGCGGTCGGCCCGCCCCGCCCTGATCTGGACCGCCCTCGCCCTGGTCTACCTGCTCTGGGGTTCGACCTACCTGGGCATCCGGGTCGCGGTCGAGTCCCTGCCGCCGCTCACCTCGGCGGCGATGCGGTTCGCCGCGGCCGCCGTGGTGCTCGCGCTGGTGCTGCGCCTGCGCCGCGGGCCCGGTGCGCTCCGCGTGCCGGCCCGACGCCTCGGCTCGGCCGCGCTGGTCGGTGTGCTGCTGCTGGCCGGCGGCAACGGGCTGGTGGTGCTCGCCGAGTCCGGCCCGCCAGGCGGCGCCGTGCCCTCCGGTGTCGCCGCGCTGCTGGTGGCCACCGTCCCGCTGCTGGTGGTGGTGCTGCGTACGGCCGGCGGGGACCGGCCCCGGGCCTGGACGTTCGCCGGCGTGGCGCTCGGCTTCGTCGGGCTGGTCCTGCTGGTCCTGCCCCGCGACGGCGTGGACGGGGTGCCGCTGGTCGGCGCGCTGATCGTGGTGGCCGGCGCGGTCAGCTGGTCCGTCGGCTCGTTCCTGTCCGGACGGATCCGGATGCCCGCCGACCCGTTCGTGGCCACCGTCTACGAGATGGTGGCCGGAGCGGTGGCGCTCGCGGTGGTCGCGGCCGCACGCGGGGAGCTGGCCGACTTCTCCCCCGCCGAGGTGACCACGCGGTCCTGGGTGGCGCTGGTCTACCTGATGGTGGCCGGCTCGCTGGTCGCCTTCACCGCGTACGTCTGGCTGCTCGCGCACGCGCCGCTCTCCCTGGTGTCCACGTACGCCTACGTGAACCCGGCGGTCGCGGTGGCGCTCGGCGCGCTGCTCGTCGCCGAGCCGGTCACCGCGCAGGTGCTGCTCGGCGGCGCGGTCATCGTGACCGGCGTGGCGGTGGTGGTGAGCACCGAGCGTCCGCGCCGGACCGCGCCGGCTGCCGTGGACGGGACGGCCCGGGAGACGGCGGAGCGGTAGCGTCCCGGCCCGTGTCGGCGGCGCTGGTGACCGGGGTGGCGCTGCTCGGCGCGCTCGCCGGGCTGGTGGCCGTACCGGTGGGTCGGTCCCTGGTGGGCGGCGGCCCCGCTCCGCGCCGGGCGGTCCTGACCGCGACCGGTGCGGTGGTGTTCGGCGGGCTGGCCGCCGCCCACGGGGCCGGGCCCGCGCTACCGGCCCTGCTGCTGGTCGCCGGCGTCGGGCTGCTGCTCGTGGTCACCGACCTGACCGCCCTGCGGCTGCCCGACCCGCTGGTCGGCGCGCTGGCGCTCGGCGGCGGGCTCGGCCTCGCCGGCGCCGCGCTGGCCACCGGAGAGCCGGGTCGCCTGACCGCCGCCGGCGCCGGCGCCGCGCTCTCCCTCGCCGGCTACCTGCTGCTGGCGCTGGTGCCCGGCGCCCGGCTCGGCTTCGGTGACGTGAAGCTCGCCGCCGCGCTCGGGCTCCCGCTGGGCTGGCTCGGCTGGCCGACGCTCCGGCTCGGGCTGCTCCTCCCGCACGTGCTCGCCGGGGTGACGGTGCTGGTCCTGCTCGCCGCCGGCCGGGTACGCCGGGACACGCCGCTGCCGTTCGGCCCGGCGATCCTCGCCGGCGCCTGGCTCGCCGTCCTGCTCACCTGAGGCCGCCGCGCGCGTGTCGGCGGGCGAGGCGCGCCGGTCAGATCAGCCGGAGCTGGTGATCCCGGGGCCGGCGTGGCTCCGCCGTGCCGAGCCGGTCGAACAACGCCGGGTCGATCACGTCGAGGAACGGCGACGGCCGGGTCTCGCGTTCCGCGCCGTGCCGGGCCCGCCGGGCGGCGTGGCTGACGTAGAGCCGGTCCTGCGCCCGGGTCAGGCCGACGAAGAAGAGCCGGCGCTCCTCGGCCACCGCGTCCTCGTCCGGCTCGCTGCCGGGCCAGCGCAGCGGCAGCAGGCCGTCCTCGGCGCCGACCAGGAACACCACCGGGAACTCCAGCCCCTTCGCCGCGTGCAGCGTGAGCAGCGTGACCGCCTCGGCCCGCGGATCCAGGGCGTCCACCTCCGCGCCGGTGGCGAGCTGGTTGAGGAACAGCCCGAGGTCGTCACCGCAGCGCCGGGCCAGCGGCGTGAGCAGGTCCACGGCGGTGCGGACGTCCTCGGGGCGTACCGCGCCGGTGCCGTCGAGCGTGGGCACGGCGAAGCGCTCCGCCAGGAGCTGACCGGCCTGGCGTACCCGGGCGGCCAGCGACCCGTCGAGACCGGCCTGGCGCAGCTCGCGGGCGACGGCGGTGACGCCGGGCCGGTCGCGCAGCCGGTCGTGCGAGCGCTTCTGCACCGGGATGTTGGCCCGGGCCAGCGCGTCCACGACCGGCGCGGCCTGGGAGTCGGTGCGGTAGAGCACCGCGATGTCGGAGAAGGAGAGCGACGTCGTCCGCCCGTCGATGCGGCCCGAGTCCAGCGAGCGGTGGGACAGGCCGCCGACCAGCTCGTCGACGGTGCGGACCACGAAGTCGGCCTCGTCGGCCACCGAGGTCGCGGCGTACCGGCCGACCAGCGGCGCCTCCGGGTCGAGCCGGGCCGGGTCGAGGCGGCGACCGCGCACCAGCGACGACGGCGCGATGGCCTGCACCGCGGCGGCCAGGATCGGCGCCGACGAGCGGTAGTTGCGGTTCAACCGCACCAGCCGGGCGTCGGTGAAGTCCTGCGAGAAGCGCAGGAAGTAGCCGACGTCGGCGCCCCGGAACGAGTAGATCGCCTGGTCCGGGTCGCCGATCGCGCACAGGTTGCCGTCGGCGGGGCTGAGCAGCCGCAGCAGGTCGTACTGCACCGCGTCGACGTCCTGGTACTCGTCAACGAAGATCCACTTCCACCGTTCGCGGTACTCCCGGACCAGTTTCCGGTCCCCCTTGAGCAGCGCCACCGGCAGGGTGAGCAGCTCGTCCAGGTCGACCAGGTCCTTCTTGCGCAGCAGCGCGACGTACCGCTCGTCGTCCTCGCCGGCCTCGGCGCGGGCCGCCGCCCGGTCCGTCTCGTCGGCGATCCGGAAGTCCGCCGGCAGCCCGGCGGCCGCCGCGTTCTCCCGCAGCACGGTCAGGCCGAGCGAGTGGAACGTGCCCACGGTGACGTCCTCGGCGACCGGGCCGAGCAGCCCGTCGAGCCGGTGCCGCAGCTCCTCGGCCGCCCGGCGGGTGAACGTGATCGCCAGGCACTGGTCGGGGAAGACGTTCAACTCCGCGCAGAGGTACGCGATCCGGTGGGTCAACGTCCGGGTCTTGCCGGTGCCGGGCCCGGCCACGATGAGCAGCGGACCGCCCGGCGCGGACGCGGCCACCCGCTGCATCGCGTCCAGGCGGTCCAGCAGGCCGGTGCCGACCTCCTCCATGCCGGCGAGCATCGGCTCGAACGGCTCGTGCGGGGAGGGCGGCGGCGCGATCGGGCGAGCCGGCGGCGGCGTGCGCTTCGGCTCGGGCCGGGCCGCCGCCGGGCGCTTGGCCCTCGGTCTCGGCGCCGGCTCCGCGGGCCGTCGCTGCGCGGGCACGGGTACGTCGAAGAGCGCGTCCTGCCCCGACCCGCCGGCCGTGGCGCCCAGTTCCGCCGGATCGAACAGTGTGATCACCCCGTACTCGCCGTCGTAGCCCGGTACCCGGCGGACCTCACCGCGGCGCAGCCGGCCGATGCCCTCGGCGAGCAGCTCGCCACCGACCCGGCCGATCTCCTCGACCGGGGTACGGGTCAGGATCTCCAACTCCGGGCCGAGCGCGGCGACCAGCTCGTGGAGCTTGCCCTCCACCTTCTTCGACCGCGCGCCCACCCGGTTGATCTCGCCGAGGATCTCGGCCAGCGGCACCAGGTGCGCCACCGCGCGGGCGTGCGCCGGACGGTGCCCCACCGGACGGTCGGCCAGCTCCTCGACCCGGCTCAGTACGCCGACGGTGAGCGGCTTGCCGCACTCCGGGCAGCGCCCACCCGCCTCGCGGGTGCGCTCGGGCGACCAGTTCACCCCGCAGAGCCGGTGCCCGTCGGCGTGGTACTTGCCCTCCTCCGGGAAGAACTCGACGGTGCCGGCGAGCCCGTCCCCGGTGCGCAGCGCCTCCCGGATCGCGAAGTAGTCGCGGGCCGCGGTGAGGACCGTGGCCTCCCGGGCCAGCGCCGGCGGCGAGTGGGCGTCCGAGTTCGACACCAGCTGGTAGCGGTCCAGGCTGCCGACCCGCCAGTTCATCTCCGGGTCGGAGGAGAGGCCGGTCTCCACCGCGAAGATGTGCTCGGCCAGGTCGGCGTAACAGTCGGCGATCGCGTCGAAGCCGGACTTCGAGCCGAGCGCGGAGAACCAGGGCGTCCAGATGTGCGCCGGCACCAGGTAGCCGTCTCCGCTGGCCTCCAGCGTGATCTCCAGCAGGTCGCGGGAGTCCAGCCCGAGGATCGGCCGGCCGTCGGAGCCGAGGTTGCCGATCCGGCCCAGCGCGGCGTTGAATCGGCCCACCGCGTCCAGGTCCGGCAGGTAGATCAGGTGGTGCACCTTCCGGGTCCGGTCGTCCCGCTTGTAGATGGTGGAGATCTCCACGCTCAGCATGAACCGGACCGGGTCCGCCTCCGCCGCGCTCGCCAGCCGGGGCGGCAGCCGCCGGGCGATGTCCCGCTCCGCCTCCGGCGAGAGCCGGTAGAGGCCGGGCTCGGCCGGGTGCAGCGTCTCCCGCAGGTGGTCGTACCAGGCCGGGTGGGTGAAGTCTCCGGTGCCGAGCACCCCGATGCCCTTGCGTCGGGCCCACCAGCCGAGGTTCGGCAGGGTCAGGTCGCGGCTGCACGCGCGGGAGTATCTCGAGTGGATGTGCAGATCCGCGACGTAGGGCGGGAGGCCACCGGGGGGTGCGGCGCTGAACGGAGGCACGCCGCATCCTGTCACGTCCGGTTGCCCGCCCGCCCGCCGCCACGCGTACGCGTGACCTGAGCAATGCGGTGCTGGACTCGGCGCCCCCGGCGCGCTATGGGGCGCGCAGCTCGACCAGCGTCACCTGCGGCGGGGCGCCGACGCGCACCGGCGGACCCCAGAACCCGGCGCCGTTGGTGACGTACACCTTGGTGCCGTCCACCTCGCCCAGACCGGAGACCACCGGCTGCTGGAGCTTCACCGCCAGGTTGAACGGCACCATCTGGCCGCCGTGGGTGTGCCCGGAGAGTTGCAGGTCGACGCCGAACTTCGCCGCCTCCTGCGCGGCCACCGGCTGGTGGGCCAGCAGCACCACCGGGCGGCTCGGGTCACGGTCGCCGAGGGCGGCGGCGTAGTCGGCCGGCGCGGCCAGACCGGTGCCGGCGGCGGTCACGTCGTTGACCCCGGCCAGGTCCAGCACCCCGCCGCGGGCCTGGATCTCCTGCCGCTCGTTCTGCAGCACCCGCAGGCCGAGCCGGTCCACCTCGCGGACCCACTCCTCCACGCCGGAGTAGTACTCGTGGTTGCCGGTGACGAAGAAGCTGCCGTAGCGGGAGCGCAGGTCGCGCAGCGGCTCCGCGGCCGAGCCCAGCTCGGCCACCGTCCCGTCGACCAGGTCGCCGACCACCGCCACCAGATCGGCGTCCAGCTGGTTGATCATGGCGACGATCCGCTCGGTGTGCGCCCGTCCGCGCAGCGGCCCGAGGTGGATGTCGGAGACGGTGGCGATCCGCAGGCCGTCCATGCTCCGGGGCAGCTTGGCCAGCGGGATCCGGACCCGGTCCAGTCGGGGCGGGCCCGTCGCGGTGCGGACGCCGTACCCGGTGACGCCGGCGGCGGTGAGCCCGGCGAAGATCGCCGCGCCGCGCGCGAGCAGCAACCGGCGGGACGGGTCGTGGTCGGCGGGCACGGTGTCCGCCGGCGGGGCGTCGCCACCGTCGGCGGTCCCGCCGGACGGGGTGCCGACGGCGTCGCCGGTCGACCCGGGCGGGACGGCCCCGGCCCCGGCGCCGATCAGCGCCGGCTCGGGGGCGGGGCCCGTGGCGGCGGCGCGGGCGCGGCGGCGCAGGACGAGCCGGACCACCGCGATCGGCACCTCCAGCACCAGCAGCAGCACCAGCAGGTAGAACATCAGCGCCAGCCAGAGGTAGCCCGGCCAGGCCAGCCAGAACCAGCCGTTCCTCGTGCCGGCCATGGTCGCCGGCACGAGCAGGGCGAGCAGGGCGACCACGGCCGCGCCGAGCCGGCGCCACCGACCCGGCCGGGTGGTGTCCCGGACCAGCCGCTTCCACAGGTAGAAGTGGATCAGGCCGATGACGAGCACGACGAAGATCAGGAATGTCGCCATCGCCAGCACGTCGGCCTCCTCAGCCGCCCGCGAAGGGCGGCAGCACGTCCACCGTCACCCCGGCCGGCAACAGTGCCTGACGATCATGACAGGCCACGCCGTCGACCAGGAAACTCGCCGCCTTCAGCACCACGGACAGTCGCTCGCCGTGCCGGGCGGCCAGGTCGTCGAGGAGTTCGTCCAGCGACCGGCCGGCGGATGCGGTCTCCTCGGCGCGGCCGGCCGCGGCCCGCGCCCCGGCGAAGTAGCGGACGGTCAGTTCCACGCTCACCCTCCGATCGCGGACATCGGCCGGGCCGGCTGGAGGAAGGTCGGATCGTCGATGCCGTGGCCCGCCCGCTTGCCCCACATCGCGGCGCGCCAGCGCCGGGCCAACTCGTCGTCGTCGGCACCGCCGCGCAGCGCCGCCCGCAGGTCGGACTCCTCGGTGGCGAAGAGGCAGTTGCGCACCTGGCCGTCGGCGGTGAGCCGGGTGCGGTCGCAGTCGCCGCAGAACGGCCGGGTCACGCTGGCGATCACCCCGACCCGGGCCGGCCCGTCGTCCACCAGCCAGGTCTCGGCCGGTGCGGCGCCCCGCTCGGCGGGATCGGGGCGCAACGCGAACTCGCTCCGCAGGGCGGCGAGGATCTCGTCGGCGGTGACCATGGTCGAGCGGTCCCAGCCGTGCTGGGCGTCGAGCGGCATCTGCTCGATGAAGCGCAGCTCGTAGCCGTGCGCCAGGGCGAACCGGAGGAGGGCCGGCGCCTCGTCGTCGTTGACACCGCGCATCAGCACCGCGTTGATCTTCACCGGGGTCAGCCCGGCCTCCGCCGCGCCGGCCAACCCGGCGAGCACGTCGGCGTGCCGGTCCCGCCGGGTCAACGTGGCGAACCGGGCCGGGTCGAGCGTGTCCAACGAGACGTTGACCCGGTCGAGACCGGCGGCCCGCAGCGCCGGCGCGAGACGGGCCAGCCCGATCCCGTTGGTGGTCACCGAGATGCGCGGCCGGGGCGTCAGCGCGGCGACCGCCGACACGATCCCGGGCAGGCCGGGCCGGATGAGCGGCTCACCTCCGGTGAAGCGCACCTCGGTGACGCCGAGGCGGCCCACCGCGACGCCGACCAGCCGGACGATCTCGTCGTCGGTCAGCAGTTGCGGGCCGGCCAGCCACGGCAGGCCCTCGGCCGGCATGCAGTAGGTGCACCGCAGGTTGCACTTGTCGGTCAGCGAGACCCGCAGGTCCCGGGCGACGCGACCGTACCGGTCGGCGAGGACCCCGTCGGCCGGCGTCCGGGGGGCGGTCATCCGTCGACCGTAGCGCGTCGGACGCCCCGCAGCGCGCCACGGGCGGCGGAGACCACCGCGTCCGCGTACGCCGTGCCGAAGAGCGCGGTGTGCACCAGCAACAGGTGCAGTTGGTGCAGCGGCACCCGCTCCCGCCAGCCGTCGGCCGGCGGCCGGGCCTCCCGGTAGGCGGCCAGGATCCGCTCCAGGTGCGGCGGGCCACCGAAGAGGGCCAACTGGGCCAGGTCGGTCTCGCGGTGGCCGCCGTGCGCGGCGGGGTCGACCAGCCAGACCCGGCCGTCGGCGCCCCAGAGCAGGTTGCCGGGCCAGAGGTCACCGTGCACCCGGGCCGGCGGCTCGTCGCCGCCGAACTCGCCGATCCGGTCGACGACCTGCTCGACCAGGGCGGCCCCCCCGCCGTCGAGCGCCCCTCGGTCGACCGACATCCGCAGGTAGGGCAGCAGTCGACGGCGGGCGAACCAGTCCGGCCACGGGCCGGGATCGGGCGTGTTGTCCTGCGGCAACGCGCCGATGAACCCGGTCCACTCCGCGCCGAACGCGGTCGCGCCGGACGCGTGCAGCCGGGCCAGGCCGCGCCCGAACGCCTCCGCGGCCTCCGGGGTCGGCTCGCCCGGCTCCACCCAGTCGAGCGCGAGCAGGTCGGGCAGCGTGACCAGCACCTCCGGCACCGGCACGGCGTCGGCCTCGCGCAGCCACCGCAGGCCGGCCGCCTCGGTGGCGAAGAAGCCCTCCGGAATCGGCCGCGCCGACCGCTCCGGCCAGGTCTTGGCGAAGACGGAGTGCCCGTCGTCCAGGGTGAGCCGGGACGCGGTGCAGATGTCGCCACCGGAGACCGGCGTCTCCCGGATCCGCTGGTGGGTCAGGAAGGTCGGCAGGTGCTCCGGGTGTGCCCGCAGGTATGCCAGGTCCATGAGCGCAAGGTAGCCGGTACCTGGGACAGCCGGGGACCGTGACGGAACCGCGGCGGCCGTCGATCGCCGGCCACCTGCGCCGATACGCTCCGTATCTGGGGACGGACCGCGTGTCGTCCACAGGGTCGGACGCGGGCCCCGACGACCACGGACGCTCCCGGCATGAACTCCACCGAGCGCCCACGCCTGTCCGTCCGCTCGCCCGGCGACCTCGTCGCGGCCGTGCCCTACCTGCTCGGCTTCCACCCGGCCGACAGCATCGTGGTGGTCGCGGTACGCGGCCGGCGAGTGGTCTTCGCCGCGCGGGGCGACCTGCCCGGGGCCGGCGTCGACCCCGCTCCGGCGGCCCGGCACCTGGCCGAGGTGGTGGCCCGCCAGGAGGTCGACGCCGCCACGGTCGTCGGTTACGGGCCGGCCGCCCGGGTGACCGGCACCGTGGACGCGGTCGGCGACGCGCTGGACGCGGCGGGGCTGACCGTCCTGGACGCCCTGCGGGTCACCGACGGCCGGTGGTGGTCCTACCTCTGCGCGGAGCCGGCCTGCTGCCCTGCCGACGGCACCCCGTACGACCCGGTCGCGAGCCAGGTCGGCGCGGCGGCGGTGTTCGCCGGTCAGGTCGCCCTGCCCGACCGGGCCGCGCTGGCCGCCCAGGTGTCCGCGCTCGACGGCCCGGTCCGGCTCGCCATGCGCCGGGCCACCGCACGGGCTCGCCGCCGGCTGGCCGTGCTCGCCGGCGCATCCGTCGACGGCGCCCCGCCCGAGGACGTCACGGTCGGTGTCCCCGCCGATGTCCCGCCCACCGGGGAGACCTCGGCGGAGGGGCCACCGGCCGAGGGTGACCCCGTGGTGGTCGTCGGATCCGGCGGTGCGGCGCGGGCCGTGCGCGCGGCCGGCGTGGCGGCGGTGCGGGCGGCGTTCCGGCGGCAACGGCGCGGTGAGCGGCTGGACGACGACGAGGTGGCCTGGCTGACCGTGCTGCTCACCCACATCCCGGTTCGCGATCACGCCTGGGCCCGCACCGACGGCCGGGACACCGACATCAGCCTCTGGACCGACGTCCTGCGCCGGGCCGAGCCGGACCTGATCGGGGCGCCGGGCAGCCTGCTCGCGTTCGCCGCCTGGCGGGCCGGGCACGGCGCGCTGGCGGCGGTCGCCCTGGAACGGGTGCTCACGGCCCACCCCGACCACTCGCTCGCGGTGATCCTCGACGACGCGCTCCGCCGTGGGCTGGCCCCGTCCGAGCTGGACGGCTGGCCCGTCGTCACCGGTTCGTCGGTGCTGCGCCGCCGTCGTCGCCGTCCGCGCCGGTGAGCCGGCGCCGTTCACCCGGCTACGCGCTGCGCCCCGGCGTAGACGTTCATGGTCGGCCCGCGCAGGAAACCGATGAGCGTCATCCCGGCCTCCTCGGCCAGTTCGACGGCGAGCGTGCTGGGCGCGGAGACCGCCGCGAGCAGCGGCACCCCGGCCATCCACGCCTTCTGGGTCAGCTCGAAACTGGCCCGACCGGAGACCAGCAGCACGTGCCCGGCCAGCGGCAACAGGTCCTCCCGCACGGCCCAGCCGATCACCTTGTCCACGGCGTTGTGCCGGCCCACGTCCTCCCGCAGCACCACCAGCTCGCCGTCGGCGGTGAAGAGACCGGCCGCGTGCAGGCCGCCGGTCCGGTCGAACGCGCGCTGGGCGGCGCGTAGCCGGTCCGGCAGCGCGGCCAGCAGCTCGGCGGTGACCGCGAGCGGGTCCTCCCGCACCGCGAACCGGGAACGGGTACGGACCGACTCGATGCTCGCCTTGCCGCACACGCCGCAGGAGCTGGTCGTGTAGAAGTTGCGCGCCGGGTCGGTGGTCGGCTCCGGCACGCCCGGAGACAGCACCACGTCGACCACGTTGTAGGTGTTCGGGGTCTCCGCCCCGGCGCAGAGCTGCGCCGTGTGCACGTCCTCCGCCGACCGGATCAGCCCTTCGGTGAGCAGGAAGCCGATCGCCAGGTCGAGGTCGTCGCCGGGCGTACGCATGGTGACCGCGAGCGGCCGGCGTCGCCCCGGGCCGCCCGGCCCGACCCGGATCTCCAGCGGCTCCTCCACGGACAGGGTGTCCTGCCGGCGGATCCGGGCCCGGCCGTCGGCCGCCGCCCCGAGGTCGATCCGCAGCACGCTCCGCCGGTCCGTCGCCCGTCCCATGCCGCCATCCTCCCCCGCGCGCCGCCCCACCCGCACGTTCGCGGCGTCCGTGCCCCCGACGGCCCTGTGGTCCGGTCCCGCTCCCGCGCCGGCCCGCCCCCGCACCCCGCCCCCGTCCCGCCGGCGCGGGACCGGTTCGGGGCGGTGCCCGTGGGTAGGGTGAGGCGGTGACGGGGTACGCGGCGGTGCTGCTCTCCGGCGGCGCGGCGCGACGGATGCGCGGCGTGGACAAGCCCGCCCGCCCGGTCGGTGGGCGACCGATGCTGCACCGGGTGCTGGAGGCGGTCGCCGGCGCGGACGAGCGGATCGTGGTCGGCCCGGCCGGTCCGGTGCCCGCAGGGGTGCGGGTGACCCGCGAGGAGCCTCCCGGCGGTGGACCCGTGGCCGCCACCGCGGCCGGGCTGGCGCTGCTGGGGCCCGGTACGACCACCGTCGCCCTGCTCGCCGCGGACCTGCCGTTGCTCACCGCCGCGGCGGTGGACGGGCTGCGGCGCGAGCTCGACGGGTCGCGGGCCGGGCTGGCCTGTTACGTCGACGGTGACGGGCGTCGGCAGCAGCTCTGCGGCGTGTGGCGGGTCACGGCGTTGCGGGCGGCCCTCGACCGTCTGGCGGCGGAGCGGGGCGGCACCGTCGACGGCGCGTCGGTACGCGGGTTGCTGGCCGGTGTCGCGGTCCGTGAGGTGGCGTGGACCGGCTCGGGACCGCCGCCCTGGTTCGACTGCGACACTGACGAGGACGTACGCCGGGCCGAGGAGTGGACGAGATGACGGTGTTGGACGACTGGGTCACCGCGGCCTGCGCCGAGCTGGATCTGGATCCGGCCGGGGTGCCGGTGTCGAGCGTGCTCGACGTCGCCCGGGACGTGGCGCACCAGGTGCTCCGGCCGGGGGCGCCGGTCACCGCGTACCTGCTGGGGGTGGCCGTGGGACGCGGCGCGGACCCGGCCGCGGCGGCCGCGCGGCTCAGCGCGCTGGCCGGTTCCTGGCCGGTGGAACTGGACGGGACCGTACCGGCGGAGTAGCCGCGCTCGGGCGCGGTTCGACGCCCACCGCCCATGGGTAGGGTGGCGGGAACGGACGGAGGCGATCATGACGGCAGACCACCCCTCGGCGCCGGTCGACCAGCCTTCCGGCGGTACGCCGGAGCAGCACGAGTCGATCCTGCTCGACGAGCCGACCACGGCCGATCTGCGGGCCAAGGTGACCGAGGCCTGGCGGGAGTTCGCCCGGGCGCTGGCCGACCGGCTGCGCGGGCTGCCCGCCGGCGGGCACCTGGAGGTCACGCTCGACCCGACCGCCTCCGGCACCGGTGACGCCGTCTACTCGGTCAGCGCGGACGTCGGCGAGGAGGGTCGCCTGTCCGCCCGGGCGGTCGGCAACGCCACCCTGCCGCAGGGCTACCGGCTGGACCGGGCCGCGGTGGCCGACATGGTCGCGCTGGGTTGGTCGCCGCCGGGGGTGGTGCCCGGTTCGGGCGAGCAGTTCGGCCTGGACTGCGGCGTCGACGAGGCGACCCGGTTGTCCGCCGTGCTCTCCCGCACGCTGCGCGACGTCTACGGCGCCCCGCACCCCGCCTTCCTGGTCTACCTGGTGCACGACGCCGAGGGTGAGCCGTTGCCGGTGGAGCCGCTGGGCACGGCCCGCAGCGAGTTCGGCCCGGACCGGGACGTGGAGGCGGACCTGGACGAGGCGCTGGCGGCCGCGGCGGCGGCCCAGGCCGGCGAGAACGACGTGCTGGCGCTGGAGGAGCGGGTCCGGACGGTCGTGTCGACGATGCTGAAGTCGAACTCCGACCAGGTCCAGGTCGACTCCGACGGGGACATCAACATCCGGGCCGGCTCGGCGATGGTCTTCGTGCGGGTGCGCGACAACCCGCCGCTGGTCGACGTCTTCTCGCCGGTGCTGACCGAGGTGGAGCCGACCGAGCGGCTCTACGTGAAGCTCTCCGAGCTGACCAACCGGATGCCGATCGGCCGGCTCTACTGCGCCGACGACACGGTCTGGGCGTCGATCCCGGTCTTCGGCCGCAACTTCCAGGCCACCCACCTGATGCTGGCGGTGCAGGTGATGACCGGTCTGGCCGACGAGCTGGACGACCGGCTGCACGGCGAGTTCGGCGGCAAGCGTTTCTTCGGCGAGGGCGACAAGCCGGCGCGGGCCGAGGAGCACCGCACCGGCATGTATCTCTGACCGCGCGTCAGCGCACGTCGAGCAGCGTCTTGCCCAGTGTCTCCCGGGCCTCGATCGCGGCGTGCGCGGCGGCGGCCCGGGCCAGCGGGAAGCGCTGCCCGATCAGCGGCCGCAGCCGTCCGGCCGCGCCCTCGGCGAGCGCCGCCTCGGTGAGGGCGCGCAGCTCGTCCGGGCCGGGCCGGGGGTTCAGCAGCGTCACCCCGCGTGCGGCGGCGGACTCGGCCGGGATGTCCGCCCAGGCGCCGCCGGCCAGTCCGAAGCTGAGCATCCGCCCGCCGCGGTCCAGCAGGTCGAACGCCTGCCGGGCGAGCGGCCCGCCCACACCGTCGAACACCACGTCGACGGCGCCCACGGCGTCCCGGACCCGGTCGGTCCAGCCGGCCTGCCGGTAGTCGACGACCACGTCGAGGCCGGCGGCGCGGAGCACGTCGACCTTGCGGGCGCCGCCGGCGGCGGCCACCACGGTGGCGCCGGCGGCCGCGGTCAGTTGCGTGAGCAGCGATCCGACGCCCCCGGCCGCCGCCTCGACCAGGACCCGGTCGCCCCGCCGCAGCCCGGCCGCCCGGGCCAGCATCAGGGCGGTCCGGCCGTCGGCCATCAGCGCCACCGCCGCGTCGAGCGCCAACCCCGGGGGTACGGGGACCGGCGCGCTCCGGTCGACCACGACGCGCTCGGCGTACCCGCCGGTGCCGCCGGTGGCGGTGACCACGACGCGGCCGGCGAGCGCCGGGTCGACGCCCGCTCCCAGCGCGGTGATCGTGCCGCCGACCCCGTTACCGGGGATCACCGGCAGTTCGGCGCCGAACGGCCCGAAGCCGCTGGCCCGGAACATCGTCTCGACGAACGTGATGTTGGCGTGTGCCACGTCGACGAGCACCTGGCCCGGTCCGGGTGCCGGGTCGGGTGCTGTCCCGGGCACGAGCACCTCGGGTCCGCCGAACTCCCGCAGCCACACCGCACGCATACCGCCCCCTTGCGTCAAGCCGGTCACCAGTGCACGACATGAAGCCGGGTTGAGGTCAAGGCGTGGAGGGTCCGACGCCGGGGGACTCGACCAGTCGGGACAGCACGATGGTGCTGCGGGACGAGGTGACGAACGACTCGGCCCGCAGTCGCTCCAGCGCCTCCTCCAGGTGGGAGATGTCGGCGGCGCGCAGGTGCACCAGTGCGTCCGCCTCGCCGGAGACGGTGTAGGCGCCGACCACCTCGGGGTGCCGGCGGGCGGCGGCGCCGATCTGCGCCGGGGTGGTCCGGCCGGCGCAGAACAGCTCGACGAACGCCTCGGTGGTCCACCCGACGGCGGCCGGGTCGACGACGGCGGTGAATCCGCGGATGACCCCGGCCGCGCGGAGCCGGTCGACGCGTCGCTTGACGGCGGGGGCGGAGAGTGACACCCGGGTGCCGATGTCCGCGTACGAGGCGCGGGCGTCTGCCACGAGCAACGCAATGATTCGCTGGTCGACCGCGTCTATCTGCAACGTTCCGCCTCTGGGAAGCAATGGTTGTGGCTGTTACCAAAGTTCTACCGTACCTACTCTTGGTGACCGTGAACCAGCAGCGAGTCTCGCGAAAGCGGACATATCTCATGTGCTCGCCCGAGCACTTCGCGGTCGAGTACGCGATCAACCCGTGGATGGACGTGACCACGGCGGTCGACGCCGACCTGGCGGTCAAGCAGTGGGACCGGCTGCGCGAGACGCTGGTCGGGCTCGGCCACGAGGTGCACCTGCTGACGCCGGAGGCCGGCCTGCCGGACATGGTCTTCGCGGCCAACGGGGCGTTCGTGGTCGACGGCACGGTCTACGGCGCCCAGTTCAAGCACGAGCAGCGGGCCGCCGAGGCCGCCGCGCACCGGGCGTTCTACGAGGAGCGGGGCTGGCGGTTCATCGCGCCGAGCGAGACCAACGAGGGCGAGGGCGACTTCGCGTACCTGCCGGAGGCGCACGGCGGGCTGGTCCTGGCCGGCCACGGCTTCCGGACCGAGCCGGCCGCGCACGCCGAGGCGCAGGAGGCGCTCGGCCGGCCGGTGGTCTCGCTGCGCCTGGTCGACCCGCGCTTCTACCACCTGGACGTGGCGCTCGCCTCGATCGACGACGAGAACATCGTCTACTACCCGGGGGCCTTCTCCGCGGCCAGCCAGCGGGTGCTGACCCAGCTGTTCCCCGACGCGGTCGTGGCGGACGACGAGGACGCCCTGGCCTTCGGCCTGAACCTGGTCAGCGACGGGCTCAACGTGGTGCTGAACAACGAGGCGACCCGGCTGGCCGGCAAGCTGAAGGCGGCCGGCTACCACCCGGTGCCGGTGGAGCTGGCCGAGCTGAAGAAGGGCGGCGGCAGCGTGAAGTGCTGCATCGCCGAGCTGCGGCACTGACCCCCGCACGCACGAAGGGCGGCCTCCCCGGGGGAGGCCGCCCTTTCTCGCGTGTCAGCCGAGCGTGGCCAGCTCGTTGATCACCACGTTGGAGAGCATCCGGCCGTCGAGCTGGACCTTGCGCAGGTACCACTTCTGCTGCGGCGTACGCGGCTGGTTGAACTGCCAGGACCCGCGCGGGCTGTCGACCTGGCCGATCTTGCCGAGCGCCAGGTTGACCTGCTGCGGGGACGGGTCCCTGCCGACCAGCCGGATCGCCTTGTCGAGGACCAGCGCGGCGTCGTACGAGGCCATCGCGTAGGTGGTCGGGGAGGCGTTGAACGTCTTGCGGTACGCGGAGGCGAACACCCGGTTCGCGGTGTTGTTCAGGTCGGCGGAGTAGTTCAGCGCGGTCTCGATGCCGAACCTCTCGATCAGCTGCCGGTCGCGGCCCTTCTCGCCGTCGTCGAGCTGGTCCAGGACGGTGCCCTCGGTCAGGAACCCGGGCGCGTAGACCGGCCCCCGGTAGCCCTCGTCGTAGAGCTGCTTGACGAACTGCACCGCCTGCGGGCCGGAGTAGTGGCAGAAGACCGCGTCCGGCTTGCGTTCCAGCGCCTTGCGGATCGGGCCGGAGTAGGCCCGCTTGCTCGGGGTGGCGTAGTCCTCCGTGTAGATCGGGTCCTCGGTGAGGCGACGGCCCTGCTCGTAGCCGCGCCGGAAGCCGGCGACGACGTCCTGGCTGCCGGGGCCCTGGGTGCCGAAGATGGCGATCCGGCTGGACGCGTCCAGGTTCTGCCGCAGGTACTGCCCGAGCGCCACGCCCGGCTCGTCGAGCACGTAGGAGGTGCGCCAGATGTAGACGACGCCCTGCAACGTGGCGGGGGAGGCGTTGGAGCCGATGAGCGGCACCCGGGCCTGCTCGACGGTGTCCCTGATGCCGGTCATGACGACCGGGTCGACCACGCCGGTGAGGGCGAGCACGCCCTCCTTGAGCAGCCGGTCGACGGCGGCCTTGCCGGTCGCGGCGCTGTTGCCCTCCTCAGCCGGCACCAGCGTGACCGGGTGGCCGCCGAGCTGCTGGGAGTGCAGGCTGAGGAAGAGCTGGAAGCCGTTGGTGATCTCTTCGCCGATGACCTTGTTCGGGCCACCGCCGGGCACGATCAGACCGATCTTGATCGGGCTGCCGGCCGGGGCCTGCTCCGTGGAGTCGTCACCGGAACCGCAGCCCGCCGCGAGCCCGGTGGTGCCCAGCGCGGCCAGCAGTTGCAGCGCCCGCCTGCGGTTCATCTGTGCCACCGAAATTCCTTCCCGACGGGGTGGCCATGATGCACACCCCTCCGGCGTTCTACCTGGTCGGCAACGCTGCGTCAATGCCCGGATGATCATTGTGAAGGGACCGCAACGCCCCGACCACCTGCGGCCACGCCGCGGAGTCCGGCGCGATCAACCCGAAATGTTCGCATTCCGGCAGCTCAACCAGCGCCGCTTCGCCTCCGGCGGCCCGGTCCGCGGCCACCCAGGCGCGGCTGATCGCGGCCGGGACCTGACGGTCGAGAAGACCATGCATGACTACGGTGCGTGTCCGGATCGGCACCAACGCCGATGGATCCGCCTCCGCGTACCGATCCGGCACGTCGGCCGGACCGCCGCCCAGCAGCGCGGCCACCGCGCCGGCGTCCAGGTCCAGCCGGTACGCCTCGGCGAGGTCCGCGACCGGCGCCAGCGCGAGCACGCCGCCGACCGTCTCCGGGGCGCGTCCGGCCACGTACAGCGCCAGGTGCCCACCGGCCGAGTGACCGACCAGGAGCGGCGGGACGGGCGCCACCCGGCCGGGCAGCGCGGCGGCGGCCAGCGCCGGCAGGGCGGCGACCCCGGTGCGTACGTCGGTGAGCGTGTGCGGCCATCCGCCGTCCGGCTGACCGGTCCGGCGGTATTCGATCTGGGCGACCGGATGGCCGAGCGCGGCCAGCGCCGCCGCCATCGGGCCGGTGTGGGCGCGGTCGTACCCGGCCCGCCAGAAGCCGCCGTGCACCACGACCACCAGCGGGCGGGCGGGCCCGTCGCCGGCCGGTCGGCGCAGGTCGGCGCACTGGTCCGGGTGGTCGCCGTAGGCGACGGTCGCGTCCGGCGGGGGAGCCGGCCGGGTCAGCACGTCGCGCGGGTCGCTGGACATGCGGCGACGGTAGCCTGCCCCCGGTCCGGGCGCGTGCGCGTGGTCGGGGTGGGTAAAGATGGGTGCCATGACCGAAGCGCACTCCGCCGGACACGACGACGAACAGGGCAACGATGGCATCCCCGGCACCGTGGTGGTGGTCGGGCCGGACGGCCGCCCGGTCGGCACGGTGCAGACCGACGAGGGCAAGGGCGAGGACCCGACCCGTCTGGTCGAGCAGCCGGCCAAGGTGATGCGGATCGGCAGCATGATCAAGCAGCTGCTGGAGGAGGTGAAGGCCGCCCCGCTGGACGACGCCAGCCGGCACCGCATGCGGGAGATCCACGAGCGCTCGATCGTCGAGCTGAAGGAGGGCCTGGCCCCTGAGCTGCGCGAGGAGCTGGAGCGGATCTCACTGCCGTTCACCGAGCAGCAGGCGCCCAGCGAGAGCGAGCTGCGCATCGCCCACGCCCAGCTGGTGGGCTGGCTGGAGGGGCTGTTCCACGGCATCCAGGCCGCGCTGGTGGCCCAGCAGATGGCCGCCCGGGTCCAGCTGGAGCAGATGCGGTCCGGCCGGCAGGCGCTGCCCAGCGGCCCCGGCGGGATGATCCCCGGCATGCCGGGGATGCCCGGCAACAACGAGGGCCACGCGCCCGGCCAGTACCTGTGACCCGTCGGCCGGGGCGCGTCACGCGCCCCGGCCGGTCAGTGCACCCCGAAAACCTCTTCCAGGTACGCGGCGACGCCGTCCTCGGTGTTCGGCCCGGTGACCTCGTGTGCGATCTCCCGCACGGCCGGGTGGGCGTTGGCCACGGCCACGGCCCGCCCGGCCCAGGTCAGCATCGGCACGTCGTTGGGCATGTCGCCGAAGGCCAGCACGTCCCGCTCGTCGATGCCCAGCCGCTTCGCGTACCAGGCCAGGCCGGCCGCCTTCGTCACGCCGGCGGCGGAGATCTCGATCAGCCCGCTGTAGGACGAGTGGGTCGCCTCGGCCAGCCCCTCCAGCGCGCCGGCCACCACCCGGACGAACAGGTCCGGGTCCTGCTCGCCGGCGCGGACCAGCAGCTTCACCGCCGGCGCGGCGAGCAGTTCCTCGGGCGACTCGACCGCCCGGATCGCCTCCGCGTCGGCGTCCCAGCGCAGCGGGTAGTGCGCCTCGTGCCGCATCTGCCGGCTGTCCACGATCTCCACCGCGAAGCTCACCCCGGGCACCTCGGCCCGGAGCCGCCGGGCCACCTCGGCCAGCAGCTCCGGGGCGAGCGGATCGGCACGCAGCACCTCGTCCGCCACCGGGTCGTAGACCACCGCGCCGTTGGCGCAGATCGCCGGCAGCGGCGCGGCGAGCTGGTCGTACACGAGTTGGAGCCAGCGGATCGGACGGCCGGTGACCAGCACGACCGGCGTGCCCGCGGCGACGATCCGGGCCAGCACCGCCGATGTGCGCGGGCTGAGCGTCCGGTCGTCGCGCAGCAGCGTGCCGTCGATGTCGGTCGCGACGAGCCGAGGTGGATCTCCCATCACCGGGAGAGTAGTCGGTCCAGGTAGACCGCGACGCCGTCGTCGTCGTTGCGCAGGGTGATCTCGTCGGCCGCGGCGCGCACGTCGGGGTGCGCGTTCGCCACCGCCACCCGGGCCCAGCCGGCCCAGCCGAACATCGGCAGGTCGTTGGGCTGGTCGCCGAAGACCAGCACGTCGGCGGGGTCCACCCCGAGCTGGTCGGCGATGACGCTCAGCCCGGTGGCCTTGTCCACGCCCGGTGGGCAGATCTCGACGAACCCCAGCCCGGCCTGGGTGAGCGTGGCCACCTCCGGCGGAACGATCCGGCGGGCCGCCGCCAGCAGGTCGTCGACGTGGTGGTCGGCGGTCCGGGCGAACGCCTTGATCACGTCACAGGAGAGGCACTCGGCGCGGCTGCGCGCCTCGAACCGGTCCGGGTAGGGCCAGCTCGGGTGGTAGTCGCCCCAGAGCGGCGCGTCGTGCTCGTCGGACGCCTCGACCATCACGGTCAGCGGCCCGACGGCGGCCTCCAGGTCGGTCAGGAGCTGGGCCAGCACCTCACCGCGCAGGCGCTCGTCCCGCAGCACCAGCGGCCCGGCCGGGTCGCTCTGGTCGACCACCCGGCCACCGCCGGCCATCACCAGGAAGTCGGCGGCGCGGATGTCGTTGCGGGTGAGCTCGGTCAGACGCGGTCCGCGTCCGGTCGCGCCGACCACCGGGATCCCGGCGGCGCGCACCCGGTCCAGCACCCCGTGGGTGTACGCGGAGACGGTGTCGTCGCTGCGGACGAGCGTGCCGTCGAGGTCGGTGGCGATCAGCTTGGGCAGGCCCGGGCGGGTCATGGTTCCTCCTTCGCCCGCCGCCGTCACGTCGGCCGCCAGGTCCTCGGTGCCGCGACCCTCGAACGGCGGGCAGCAACCGTATCTCGCGAAACGGGCGGCAACCACGGCTTTCCGGCGAATCGGCCGCGAATCCCCGGCGGCCGCCAGGTGGCCGCCCGGCGGGGGCCGGACCCGTCAGCGGGAGCGTTCGGGGCCGGCGAACGGCACCGTCGGTTCCACGGTCAGGTCGGCCGGCGCCGGGGGCGCCTCGTCCTCGGCGGACCGCCGCCGCCGGCGGCCGGTCGGTGTTCCCGGCGGCTCGTCGCCCGGCTCCGCTCCGACCTCCACCGGATCGGTCCCCCGGTCGCCGGTCCGGCCGCTCAGGTGCAGCGCGGCCGCCAGCAGCGCGACGGCGAGGAACGCGGTGACCAGACCCCGCCCGTGCTCCACCTGGAGGCTCTGCTCGGTCGGGAAGAAGAGGATGCGTCGGGCGAGCTGCTGGAGCGACGCGGCGGTCGCGACCAGCACGCCGAACAGCGGCGCCGCGAGACCGAGGCCGGCGATCCGGGCGTGCCGCCGGACCGTCGGGGCGCCACGCAGCGCCAACACCAGCGCGACCGACAACCCGAGCAGACCCACCAGGTAGGCCGTCCCGAAGGCGCCCGTCTCGGCGATGCCGTCGGCCAGTTGGGCCCGCGCGCCCTCCTCCCGCGAGTCGGCGGGAATGGCGATCACCACCCACTCGCCGATCAGCGAGGCGAGCGCGGCGACCGCGCCGAGCCCGACGAGCACCGGCGGCAGGCGGTGGTCGCGGCCCAGGCCGGCAAACGCCCTGCCGACCCGGCCGGGCGGGGTCGTGTCGGCGTCACCCCACTCCACGACGGTGGTGCCGTCGTGCCGGTCGTCCTGCCTGGGGATGGGGAGATCCTGCGACATCGGCCACCCTTCCCGTACGCGGGCCTGCGTCGAATCATGGCACAGCCGACACCCGGGCACCCGGACCGCGAGCCGCCGGACCGGTGCGGGGCGGCCCGCTTTCGGTTAGCGTCGGTGCCATGCCTATCCGTACCGCTTCCGCTCGTTGGCAGGGCAACCTGACCGAGGGGTCGGGCACCGTCCGCACCGGCAAGGGCGGCCTGTCCGGCAACTACTCCTTCAAGTCCCGCTTCGAGGAGGGCGAGGGCACCAACCCCGAGGAGCTGATCGGCGCCGCGCACGCGAGCTGCTTCTCGATGGCCCTCTCCAAGCAGCTCGCCGACGCCGGCGCCACCGACACGTCGGTGGAGACGACCGCCAAGGTGCACTTCGACAAGACCGACGCGGGCATGACCGTGACCCGCATCGACCTGGAGACCGTCGGCCAGGTCCCCGGCCTCGACGAGGCGGAGTTCACCAAGCTGGCCGAGGCGGCCAAGGAGAACTGCCCGATCTCCCGGCTCCTCTCCCCGGGCGCGCAGATCACGCTGAACGCCCGTCTGGCCTGACACCACGTACGGGACGACGGGGGCGTCCTCCGGGGCGCCCCCGTCGCACCGCGTGCCGAACGCGAGGGAGTGACCGGGCCGCGTGGCCGTGGAGATGAGCCGGGACCGGTTCGAGGAACTGGTCGGCGAGGCGCTCGACGAGGTGCCCGAGGAACTGCTCGGGCTGATGAGCAACGTGGTCATCCTGGTCGAGGACGATCCACCCCCGGGCGAGGACCTGCTCGGTCTCTACGAGGGGCACGCGCTCACCGAGCGCGGCTGGGACTACTCCGGCGTGCTGCCCGACCGCATCCTGATCTACCGCAACCCGATCCTGGCGATCTGCGACACCGACGAGGACGTGGTCGACGAGGTCGCGGTGACGGTGGTGCACGAGATCGCCCACCACTTCGGCATCGACGACGAGCGCCTGCACGCCCTCGGCTGGGGCTGACCGGTCCCCGGCGCGTCCCCGCTCGGCTGATCCCGTCGGTTGCGCCGGTCCCCTAACCTCCGGATCAGGCACATCCCGATGCAGGAGGAAACCCCATGCGCAGCGCGCTGTTCTCCGCGGAGAACCTCGAGAAGGAGTCCCAGCAGCCGGGCATGCGGCTGCAGAACTCCAAGATGCTGAAGATCGAGCTGAACGGCGAGGCGATGGCCCGCGTCGGGTCGATGGTCGCGTACCAGGGCCAGGTGCAGTTCCAGGCGCTCGGCTCGGGCGGCATCGGCAAGTTCATCAAGCAGCGGCTGACCGGTGAGGGCGTCCCGCTGATGAAGCTCACCGGGCGCGGCGACGTGTTCCTGGCCGAGCTGGCCAAGGACGTGCACATCATCGACCTGGAGCCCGGCGACGCCCTGTCCATCAACGGCTCCAGCGTGCTCGCCTTCGACTCGACCCTCCAGTACGACATCAAGATGGTCGGCGGCGCCGGGATGGCGTCGTCGTCGGGCCTGTTCAACTGCGTCTTCACCGGGCACGGCCGGATCGCGATCACCACCAAGGGCACCCCGGTGGTGCTCAACGTGGACGCCCCGACGTACGTCGACCCGCAGGCGGCGGTCTGCTGGTCGGCCAACCTCCAGACCGGCTACCACCGGGCCGAGCAGCTCGGACTCGGCACGCTGCTGGGACGCAGCACCGGCGAGGCGTTCACGATGAGCTTCGCCGGGCAGGGCTTCGTGGTGGTGCAGCCGTCGGAGGAGCCGCCGGTGGCCGGCAGCGGCGCCCAGCAGCAGCAGGGTGGCCTGCTCGGCGGCCTGCTCCAGTGACCGGCCGCGCCGGGTGCGCCCTGGGGGAGCACCCGGCGCGGTCTCAGTTCAGCTCGCCGGCGCGCAGTCGGGCCAGCCAGGCCGCCGCGTCGGCGTAGTCGGCGTCGGAGAGGCCGGCCGGCGCGGGCGTCGGCCGGTCGGCCGCCGCCGTGCCCCAGCGGTGCCGGGGGTACGACCCGAGGAAGCGCACGTCGGCGCAGACCCGGCGGAGCCCGCGGAGCGCCTCGCCGAGGCGTACGTCGGCGACGTGCCCGGTGCAGTCGAGGAAGAACACGTAGCGGCCGAGCGCCTCACCGGTCGGGCGGGACTCGATCCGGGTCAGGTTGACCCCGCGCACGGCCAGCTCCATGAGCACCCCGAGCAGCGCGCCCACCCGGTCGTGCGCGATGTAGACCGCCAGCGAGGTGAGGTCGTCGCCGGTGGGCGGCGGGGGCGGCCCGGGGCGGGAGACCAGCGCGAACCGGGTCACTGCGTCCGGATGGTCGGCGATCTTGTCGGCGAGGACGGTGAGCCGGTGCCGGGCGGCGCCGATGGGGGCGCAGATCGCGGCGTCGTACTCGCCGCTCGCCGCGCCGGCCGCGGCGGCGCCGTTGGAGAGCACGTCGACCACGGTGGCGTCGGGCAGGTGGTCGCGGAGCCAGCCCCGGCACTGGGTGGACGCCTGCGGGTGGGCCGCCACGCTGCGCACGTCGGCCGGCGTGACGCCGGGTCGGCCGGCGAGGACGAACTCCACCGGCAGGACCACCTCGCGGGTGATCACCAGCGGGTCCCCCTCGGCCAGCTCGTCGAGCGTGACGCCGACCGCGCCGCCGATCGAGTTCTCCAGCGGCACGAGGGCGGCGTCCGCCTCCCCGGCCCGTACGGCGTCCAGCGCCTCGCCGACGCTGCGGGCCGGCGTGCGGTCCCCCCGCTCGGCGGCGGGCACGGTGCGCAACGCCTGCTCGGCGAAGGTGCCCTCGGGGCCCAGGTAGACGAAGCGGGTCGGCGGTGTTCCCGGCATGGCGACCAGCCTACGCACCCGGGGCGCCGTCGCAGGCCAGGGTGCGGATGCCGGGGGGACCGGCGGCGCGCACCTCGACGCCGCACACGTCGGTCCCGGCGGTGACCAGGGTGGGTGCGCCGGACGAGCCACGCGTGACCACCTGGAGTTCCTCGTGCCCGGTGACCGCCAGGACGGTGTAGTGCCAGCCGTCGGCGCAGAGCGGTCCGGTCCGGACGGTGACCTTCACGTCCCGGGGCAGCACCCCGGCGGAACCGCGTAGCAGCGCCACGATCCGGTCGCCGGACGGCTTGCCCCGGCAGGGTGTGGCAGCCGGATCGGGGATCCGGGTGGTGGGCGGCGGCGCGGCCGGGGTGACCGGTGGGGTCGGCGGCGCGCTCGGGGTGGGCGTGGCGGACGTCGAGGCGCGGGGGCCGGCGGTGGCGACGGGCTCACGCAGCTCGGGCGGGGTGCCGCACGCGGTGAGCGCGAGCAGGGCGAGCAGCGTCACCGGGGCGGACCGGCGGCGGGGTGCGGTGCGGGGCACTGTGGAGTCCTCGACATCGAGGGGCGTCGACGCGGCCCGAGGGCCGAGCCCATCGTAGGAGGATCATCCGCCGGGGTGAAGACCGGTGGTCAGACCACCGAGAAGAACGTGAGTGACCCGGCCACCGAGGCGCCGGTCAGCACCGGTGTGGAGATCGCGTCGACCGTGGTACCGGCGTCGGAGCCGGGCCTGCGGACCCGGAGCAGCCCGCGGGCGAGGCGGCCGGAGTGCAGCGCGAGCAGCGGCGGGATCTTGTCGGTCTCCTGCTCGGTGAGCTCGCTCGGGCTGGCGGTGAAGTCGACCAGGCGCAGACCGCCCTCCAGCAGCGGCAGGCCGATCACGTCCTCCGGGGCGCCCAGGCAGAGCAGGTCGCAGCCGGACGAGGAGATCGCCACCACGCAGGTGTCGGCGTCGATCAGCAGGCACGGCTCGGCGGCCCGGGAGACGGTGCCGGACCACTGCCCGACGTTGTCGGACTCCTGCTCGGCCGGTGCCTTCCCGAACACTTCCGAGAGTGAGAGCTCGACGTGGGCCACCGCGCCTCCTATGTACACCGACGGTCTGTCCACGCTAGCCGGTCGGCACGGCGGCCTCCCGGCCGCGCTGCGCTTCCGGTCGCCGGTGCCACCCGTGGGTCGGACGGCTCGGGGACCGGGGGACAGGCGTCGGTGCGACGGGAACCCCGGGGCCGGGCGGCCGGCGACGACGCGGACCGACGGAACCGGTCGGGGCGGAGCCGTGGACCGCGTGGCGTCGTCGGAGACGTTACCGGCGGGCGGCCCGCTTGTCAGCGGCCGTTCGGCCCTCGTCATACCACCGGTAGTCGGCGGATGGACGGTACGTGCCGTTGAGCCACGTCGACGGCGCCTGGGCGACCCGGGACAGCTTCTCGGCGGTGGCCGGGCTGATCCGGTTGCCGGCGGCCACGAGCAGCCGGTCCAGCTCCCGGTGGGTGGCCATGAGGCAGTCCTTCGGCAGGCCGTAGACGCTGATCACCCCGGAGCCGACGAACGTCAGCACCGGGGTGACCGGGATCGGCAGGCCGACCGCGTCGGAGAGCGCCTTGCTGGCCCGCTTGGCGTCGCGGCGCGCCTCCGCCACATAGGGCGGACGCTTGCCGTTGATCTGCACCACGTCGCCGGCGACGAGGACGCGGGCCCGGCCGTGGTCGGCGATGGTGACCGCGAAGAGCCCGCTCGGCCCGATCGCGAGGAACCCGGCCCGGTCGTCGTGGGCGTGGTCGAAGAGGGCGTCGGCGGGATCCGTCCGAGGCCACTCGATCACGTGCCACGCGGGGCCGAGGTGGTCGAGCTGCCCCAGGGCACGGGCCCCGGCCGCTTCCAACCGGCGGGCGCCCCGTTCGGCCCGACGGCGGCGCGCCCACTCCAGGGGAGTGGGTCGGGCCGGCTCGAGCACCGACGTGGCCTCGACCCGGGGATGCGGCACCGAGCGGGGCGGCAGTGCCCGGCTCGGTACGGCTCGACGAGCGGGAAAGACAGTCATCGCGACCTCCGGCAAAAGGTCTCTCGAAGTTATGTCTCCACTACCCTACGTTGCACCCCGGGGGGCTCGGCAAGTTGGAGCGCCGGAGTGAGTGCGGATGAATGCCATATTCATTCACACTTCTTTTCCGGATGGTGCGGAAGCCTGCCCTACGCTGCGAGGGTGACCCACTACGTGGACAGCGAAGTGGCCCGACTCGGCACGGTGCTGCTGCACCGCCCGGGACCGGAACTCGCCCGCCTCACCCCGCGCAACAACGACAGTCTTCTGTTCGACGCTATCCCATGGGTGGGACGGGCGCAGGAGGAGCACGACGCCTTCGCGGCCGCCCTGCGCTCGCGCGGGGTGGAGGTGCTCTACCTGGCCGACCTGCTCGCCGAAACCCTCGCCGTGCCGGACGCCCGGGCCGAGCTGACCGAGCAGGTGCTGCGGTCCCGCCGACTCGGCGACACCCTCCGCCGCCGGGTCGCCGACCACCTGGCCTACCTCGATCCGGCCGCCCTGGCCGACGTCTTCGTCGCCGGGCTCGCCCACGAGGAGCTGCGCGTCGGCGCCGACCGGCCCGGCGGTCTGGTCTGGACGCTGATGGACCGGCACGACTTCGTCATCGACCCGCTGCCGAACCTGTTGTTCACCCGCGACTCGTCGGTGTGGATCGGCGACCGGGTCGGGGTCACCAGCCTGGCCATGCCGGCGCGCCGGCGGGAGACCACGCTGACCGACGCGATCTACCGGCACCACCCGCGCTTCGTCGGCACCGAGTTCGTCTACCACCCGCGCCTGGAGCACCTGGAGGGCGGCGACGTGCTGCTGCTCGCCCCGGGCGTGCTCGCCGTCGGCGTCGGCGAGCGCACCACCCCGGCCGGCGCGGAGCGGCTGGCCCGGCAGGTGTTCGCCGCCGGGCTGGCGCACACCATCCTGGTGGTGCCGATCGCCCAGGAACGCGCCACCATGCACCTGGACACGGTCTGCACCATGGTCGACGTCGACACGGTGCTGATGTATCCGAACATCGCCAGCGAGCTGTCCGCGTACACGGTGATCGCCGGCGCGGACGGCGGCGAGCCGCGGGTGGACGGGCCGGCGCCGTTCCTGCGGGCCGCCGCCGACGCGATGGACCTGGACCAGCTCCGGGTGATCGACACCGGCCTGGACCCGGTCACCGCCGAGCGCGAGCAGTGGGACGACGGCAACAACACGCTCGCGCTCGCGCCGCGGCTCTGCGTCGGCTACGAACGCAACGTGGAGACGAACGCGCAGCTGGAGCGCGCCGGCATCGAGGTGATCGCGATCGCCGGCTCGGAGCTGGGCTCCGGCCGGGGCGGCCCCCGCTGCATGTCCTGCCCGCTGGTACGCGAGCCGCTGCGCGGGTGAGACCGGCCCGGCCGGGGCCGCTCAGCGCAGCGTCAACTGCCGACCGAGCAGGCCCTGCCGGGCGCGGCGGCCGGCCGCGTCCAGCGCCTCCCGCTCCGCCACCGCCTCGGCGTAGCGCTTGGCGAACTCGGCGACCGGCGCCTCCCACTCGGCGGCCGGGGTGTCCTCCGGCAGGTCCCAGACCGGCACCAGCCGGCCGTGCGCCCGGAACATGCCGGCGAACCGGGTGTCGTCGCCCAGCCGCAGCGAGCCGGCCGCGGCCAGCCGGGACAGCGCGTCCAGCGCCTCGTCCTCGTCCTCCGGCAGCACCCAGCGCACGTGTGCCTTCTCGGTGACCTGGCACCAGTACGCGGCCCGGGCCGCCGCCAGCTTGACCGTCGGGTAGATCGCCGCGTTGGCCCGCTCCAGCGACGCCTGCACGTTCGGGTCGTCGGCGGCACCCGGGTCCAGCCAGAACTCGAACCCGTCGTGCATGCTGATCTCCAGCGGGCCGTCCACCAGGACGTCCTGGAGGCGGGGGCCCGGCCCGGGCAGCGGCGGCACGCTCACCTGGCCGCCCGGCTCGGTGCGCAGCGCGCTGAGCAGCGCGTCGGCCAGGTCCCGGGAGACGTCGCCGGACTGCTGGTGCCGCTGCAGGCCGATGAAGACCCGCCCGTCCGGCTTGGTCATCGCCGGGGCGGCCATCGGCAGGACGGTGGCCAGGGTGACCGGGCGGTCGCCGTACTCCTCGACCAGCTCGGGGGTCAGCCGCAGCGGCGCGGACGCGGCCGGCACCAGCTCGCGGAGGGCGATCCACTCCGGCTCGTCGGTCAGACCCTCGAACGGTCGGGGCACGAAGACGTCGCGCACCTTCTCCCGCTTCGGGGTGGCATCTGCGGCCCGTTGGCTCTTTCGACGCTTGCTCACGGCCCCACAGCCTAGATGCCGATCCGGACCTGCCGGGGGCGGACCCGCGGGCCCGGCCGGCTCAGCCGGCGGCGACCAGGTCCGGTCGGTGCGATCCGGCCGGGTCGAACTCCGCCCAGACGCTCTGACCGAGGCCGTCCCGGTCGACGCCCCACCGGCTGGAGAGCCCGGAGACGATGTGCAGACCCCGCCCGTCGACCGCGTCCGGGGACGCGACCCGCATCCGCGGGCCGGCGCCGGAGTCGCCGTCGGTCACCCGGAGTTGGACGCTCGGCCCCCGCTCGGTCGTCCGCAGCCGCCAGGCCACCCGCACCACCCCGCCGGGCAGCGGGTCGGCGTGCCGGACCGCGTTGCCGACCAGCTCGGCGAGGACCGCCACCAGGTCGGCCAGCAGGGCCGGGGGGACGAGGCCGGTCAGCTCGTCGGCGAGCCGGTGCCGGGCCAGGCGCGCACCGGTCGCGTGGTGGGGCACCACCACGCACCACGATCGTTCGGCCGAACCCGTCGACACGTCGTTCCTTCCACCCCCGTGGGCGCCCGGGTCAACCCCGGGGCAGCCGCACCTCCGCGACCGTACCTCCACCGGCCCTTGGTCGGAGGGATACCCATCCATTCTGCTGTTCAACGATCTGGCGGACGAGATAGAGCCCCAACCCGGCCCCCGGATAGCGCCGACGGTCGCCGGACTCCCCCTGCCAGAACCGGTCGAAGGCGCGTTCCACGTGCTCCGGCCGGATGCCGATGCCCCGGTCGGCGACCCGGAACGACACGGTCCGCTCGTTCGCCTCGGCCCGGATCTCGATCGGGGTGTCCGGCAGCGAGTACTTGCCCGCGTTGGTGCCCAGCTCGGTCAGCACGGTGCTCAGGCTGTGCCGGTCGCCGAGGGCCTTCGGCAGGTCGGCCGGCAGGTCGAGCACGACCCGGTGCCGGATGTCCGCCGGCAGGTCGGCGACCGCCGCCCGCAGCGCGTCGACCAGGTCGAACGGGGCGGTCGGCTCACCGCCGGAGCGGTGCTCGGTGGCGGCGGTCAGCAGTCGGTCGACCAGCCGGGCCAGCTCGTTGGCGCGCTGCCCGATGATCCGGGCGGCCTGCCGCCGGTCGTCGTCGCTGAGCGACTCCCAGTGGTCGGTGAGCGTGTCCGCGTACCCCTTGATCACGGTGACCGGGGTACGCAGTTCGTGGCTGGTCACCGCGACGAACAGGTCGCGGTCGTGGTCGCGCCGCTGCTGGTCGGTGATGTCCCGGAAGGTGACCACCCGCAGCGCGGTCGGGCCGGGCAGCTCGCCCGAGGTGATCCGCAGCCAGCGCCCGTCCGCCATCCGGTGGTCCAGCACCTGCCCGGGCGGGGGCAGCGGGAACGGCAGCGGCCGGCTCAGTGCCTCGTCCGCCGGCCGGCCGGTCACCTGGGCCGCGGCCGGGTTCCAGAGCCGGACGCGGTGGTCGCGGTCGACCACCGCCAGGCCGTCCGCGAGCGCCGCCACGACCGGGCCGTCGCCGTGCACCGGCAGGCCGGTCTGGTCGCCGTACATGTGCGCGATGCAGGCGGCGACGTAGCCGACGACGGCGCGCTGCGAGGCGTCCAGCGGCTCGCCCGCCGGGTAGAGGGCGTGCAGGCTGCCGACGGTCAGCCCGCCGATCTCCGCGCGCGCCACGATCATCCGGCTCAGACCCCGGCCGGCCACCTCGTCGGCGAGCGCGCCGGGGATCGCGTCCACCCGGACCTCCCGCACCGGTGGGCCGGCCAGGAGGCAGACGGTGGCCGGGTCGGTGGCCGGCAGCGGGCGGCCGATCACGAACTCGGCGCTGCCGGTCGCGGCGATCACCCGACCGCCGGCCGGGGTGAACTCCACGAAGACCAGGCCTGCCGCGCCGACCGCGGGTTCGACCTCACGGAGCAGGCTGGTGAGCACGGCGAGGCCGGACTCGCCCGAGTTGATCATCTTGATCACGGACGTGTGACCGGCGATGAGGGCGGGGTAGTCGGTTCGCTCCGGCATGTCCCGAGTGTGCCGCGCCGTCCGCGCCGTGGACACCCCCACCCGGGCGACCGTCCGCCGGACGGATCGACGAGGTTCACCGGCCCAACCGGGCCAGGGTACGGGCGGGCCGGTCGGTGATCACCCCGTCCACCCCGGCGGCGAGCACGAGTTCCAGGTCCTCCGGCTCGTTCACGGTCCAGACGTAGACCGAGTTCCCGGCCGCCCGCAGCGCCGGGACCAGCTGCGGGCGGGCCCGCACCAGCTCCACCCCCGGCCCGGCGATCCGGCTGCCGAAGGGCAGCCGGCCCAGCCGCAGCCAGCGCGGCAGCACCTCCAGCAGCAGCACCGTGGGCAGCGCCGGGGCGAGTTCCCGGATCCGCCGCACGGCCAGCGGGGAGAACGACATCACGGTCACCTGGACCGGGTCGTCCGGGCCGGGCTCGGTGAGGCCGTGCCGGCGCAGCAGGGCGACCAGGCGACGCTCGACGTCGCCCCGGTGACGCGACGGGTGCTTGGTCTCGATCAGCATCCGGACCGGTCGCCCGGCGGACAGCACCGCGTCGAGCAGCCGTTCCAGCGTGAGCAGCCGGGTGTGCGACTCGTCGAGCGGCGCGGCGCCCTCGGCCACCGCGGCGGCGGGGTGCCAGGAGCCGAAGTCCAGCGCCTCCAGCTCGGCGAGCGTCCGCGCGCTGACCAGCCCACGGCCGTTGCTGGTCCGGTCCAGCCGGCGGTCGTGCACGCACACCAGGTGACCGTCGCGGGTCAGCCGGACGTCGCACTCCAGCCCGTCCGCACCCTCGTCGAGCGCCCGCAGGTAGGCGGCGAGGGTGTGTTCCGGCAGGTCGTACGAGGAGCCGCGATGGGCGAAGACCAGGGGGGCGGTCATGGCCGGGACGTGCCTCAGGCGACCCGGCCCGGCTGCCCGTCGTCGGTGACCACCGGGCGGCCGGCGGCGGCCCAGTCACCCATCCCGCCCTCGACGTTGCGCACCTGGTCCCAGCCGTTGCGGAGCAGGTAGCCGACGACCTGGCCGGAGCGCCCGCCGGAGCGGCAGATCACCGCCACCTCACGGTCGTCGGGGATCTCGGCGAGCCGGGCCGGCAGCTCGGTCATCGGCAGGTGATGGGCGGCCGGCGCGTGGCCGGCGGCCCACTCGTCGTCCTCACGGACGTCGAGCAGGTAGACGTCGTCGGGCACGGCCGACGCGGGGACGCTGGGAAGCTGGGCTCCGAACACGATTGCCAAGCCTAGCCGCCCGGACCGGTCAGAGCCGGGTGACCCAGCGGGAGTTGGCGCCGGCCCACTCCGGCACCCGCCGGTCGCGCAGCGCGGTGAAGAGCCCGTCGCCGCCGTTGTCCAGCACCACGTACGACACCTGATCGATGGTCTGTGGGTAGGAGGGGACCCGGACGCCGCGCAGGGCGTCCGCGGGCAGGCCGCGGAGCGCGAACAGCAGCTCGTCCAGGGGTACGCCGTTGGTGTCCACGGTCAGCGCCCCGCCGACGGCGCGCAGCACCCGGTCCAGTTTCACCGGGTCGGTGCGCAGGTGCGTCTCGCCGGCCCGGTCGAGCACGGCCCGCAGCATCTGCTGCTGGTGCCGTTGCCGGTCGAAGTCGCCCCCGGGCAGGTCGTAGCGCTGCCGGACGTAGTCCAGCGTCCGGGCCCCGTCCATCTGCTGGCAGCCGACGTCGAACCGGGTCTTCGTGTGGATCGAGCGGACCGGCGTGTCCACGCACATGGTGATGCCGCCGAGATGGTCGATCACCTGCTTGAAGCCGGAGAAGTCGATCAGCGCGGCGCCGTCGAAGCGGATGCCGGTGAGCCGGGTGAGGGTGGCGCTGAGCAGCCGGGCCCCGCCCTCGCCCCCGCCGCCGTGCTCGTACGCGGCGTTGACCTTGTCCTGGCCGCCCGGGAAGCCGGGGGCGGCCGGGACCGCGACGAGCAGGTCGCGCGGGACCGAGATCAGGTACGCCTGCCGCATCCCGGCCGGCACGTGCACGATCAGGATGCTGTCCGAGCGCTGGTCCTCCGGGTTCGCGCCGGGGCGGTGGTCGGAGCCGATCAGCAGGTAGTTGAGCGCCCCGTCCAGGTTCGTCCGCTTCTTGCGGGCGGTCGGGTCGAGCAGCTGCTCCTTGGCCACCGTGCGGTCGTAGCGGTGGGTGAGCCAGTTCAACCCGGCGACGCCGAGCGCGGCGAGCAGGACCAGGGCGAGCCCGGCGCCGAGCAGGAACCGGGGCCAGCGGGCCGGTCGGGCCGGCCCGCGTCGGTTCCGTGCTGGCCTGGACGTGACGATCCCCCCGTGGTCGCGACATGAGACCCGCTCACGTCAGGCTACGGGGGGATCGGCCGGAGGACGCCGGCTTCGGTCATTTACGGGTGGAGAGGACGGTCGGGTTGGCCACGATGAAGTCGGCCAGCTTGTCGTTCTTGACCGCCTGGAACATCTCCATGGTCGTCGCGTTGAACGTCTCCCGGCCGTTGCCGTTGCCGGCGAACGTGCCGCCGTTGGTGCGCAGCGTGACCAGGTCGTTGCCGCTCAGGTTCTTGAGCGTGAAGATGAAGTCGGCGATCGGCACGCCGCCGGTGTCCAGGACGAACGCCTTGCCGGCGGCCTTCATCAGCGAGTTCAGCTTGATCGGGTTGGTCAGCATGCCGCCCTCGGTGGCCTTCTTGGCCATCGCCTTGATCAGCTGCTGCTGGTTCTGCTGCCGGTCGTAGTCGCTGTTCGGCAGGCCGTAGCGCTGGCGGGAGTAGTCGAGCGCCTCCCAGCCCTCCATCTCCCGGCAGCCCTTCTTGTGCACCACGGGCTTGTAGGGCTTGCCGGTCTTCTTCGCGTCCGCGTTCCACATCGGCTTGCCCTCGACCATCGACATGTGGTGGGAGGGAACCTCGTGGCTGACGCAGATCCGCACGGTGCCCAGCGCGTCGATGACGTTCTTGAACCCGCCGAAGTTGATGATCGCGGCGCCGTCGAAGCTGATCCCGGTCATGCCCTTGATGGTCTTGGCCATCAGCTGGGCGCCGCCCTCCCAGCCGCCGCCGTTCTGCGCACCGTGGAAGAAGGCGGCGTTGATCTTGTCGGTGCCGCCCTTGTAGCCGCTGTCCTTGAACGCCGGGATGCGAGCCTCGGTGTCCCGCGGGATCGAGATCAGGTACGCCTGGTCGTGGCTGGCCGGGATGTGCAGGATGATGATCGTGTCCGACCGCACGTCGTCGGCCGCCCAGCGCGCCCGGGCGTCGACGCCGAGCAGCAGCATGTCGATCGGGCCCTCCAGGCTGCTGCCGCCCTCGGCCTCGCTCTTGCCCGCCTCGCCGAGCAGGTTGCGCTGGGCGATGTTGTTGGTCGCCTGGCCGATCACGGCCTTGCTGCCGACGATCGCCACCCCGCTGGTCACCATCAGGACGGCGCCGAGCACCAGGGTGAGCTTGGCCCAGAGCGGGTCCTTGCGCTTGGTGCGCTTCTTCTTCCCGCCACCGGGTCCACGGCCTCCGGGGCCGGGCTGGGTGGGGATGATCGGGGGGACCCGCCCGGATGATCCGGGCTCCAGTGAGTGCGGGCGGCGGCTGGTCTGGACCGACATGCGTGCTCCAGCTCGATGATCGGGGGCGGGACCACTGTACGTACCTGTTCCCGTTCTCGCGACCTCCTGAGGCGGCTATTCCCGTCAATACCGGCCGATCTCCCCGAGTTGTAGCCGAACGGGCGAGGGAGAGCGACCGGACGACGGTTGGCCGGTGTGGCGCCGCACGGTGGGGGTCAGTCGCCCGCGCTCTTCTGGTTGGCCCGCATCCACTCGGCCATCTTGTCCCCGACGATCGCCTGGTACATCGCCAGCGCCTTCTCCCGGTCGGAAACCACCACCGACTGGCCGTCGATGGTCTGGCCGCCCAGGTTGGGGCTGGTGACGAACGTCAGGTTCTCGCCGCGCAGGCTGCGGAACTGCACCGCCATGTCGGTCAACGAGAACCCCTGGTCGACCGTGACGGCGGCGGTGACCGCCTGGAGGAAGTCGTTCAGCTTCTTCGGGTTGCTCAGCGTCCCGGTGCTCGCCGCCTTGTCCATCAGCGCCTTGAGGAACTCCTGCTGGTGGCGCATCCGGGCGAAGTCGCCGTCGGGGAACTGCTTGCGCTGCCGGACCCAGTCCAGCGCCTCGGCGCCGTTCATGTGGTTCACGCCCTTGGTGAACGTCCGGTACGGCTTGTGGATCGAGGTGATCGTCCGCTCCACCTTGAGGTCGACCCCGCCCAGGGCGTCGGTGACGTCCTTGAAGCCGGCGAAGTCGATCGCCATGACGTGGTCGATCCGTACGTCGGTGAAGCACTCCACGGTCTTCACCGCGAGCGGGAGGCCGCCGAACGCGAACGCCGCGTTGATCTTGTTACGCGAGCCGGAGTCGCAGGTCGCGCCCGCGTTCTCCGGGATCGGCACGTACAGGTCGCGCGGAATGGAGACCAGGTAGGCGCTCTTGTGGTCGGCCGGGATGTGCATGACGATCACGGTGTCCGCGCGCCACTTGCCGGCGCCGTCGACCGGGGCGTCCGGGTCCCGGGAGTCGCTGCCCACGAGCAGGATGTTCAGCGCGCCGTCGACCTGCTTCGCCGGCCGTCCGCCGGTGATCTCGGAGAACGGGTCGGTCCGGGCCAGGTCGCCGTCGAGATTGCGGGCGTAGAGCCAGGCGCCGACGCCGCCGAGCAGCGCCAGCACGAGCACCGCGATGCCGGCGACCAGGCCGATCCGGCCCCAGCGCGGGCGGGGACCGCGTCGACCCGGCCCGCCCGGCCCGTCACCTGGTCCGCCCGGCCCGGTGGGTCCCACCGGCCCGCCGGGGCCGCCCGAGCGGGGCGCCTCGTCGGCCGAGGGGTACCAGCGGGCATCCGTGGCACGGGCGCGCGCGGCGGTGCTCCGGCCGGGGCCGGGAACCTGGGCGCGGCCCGCACCGCGGTTCAGGGGACGCGGGAGCGGAGCGCCGGCAGACGAGGTCGCTGACATGTAACCGAGGGTAGGTCGGCCCGGCCACCCTCACCCTCAGGCGCGCACCGGTGTCAGCCGGTTGCCAGCCGGGTTCAGTACCCTAGCCGCCCGCGGAAGTACTCGATCGTGCGTCGGAGGCCGTCTTCGGGCGTCACGGTCGGCTCGTATCCCAGCAGCTCGCGGGCGAGCGTCAGATCGGGCCGGCGCATCTCCGGGTCGTCCGAGGCGCGAGTGATGTAGCTCACCTCAGATGTGCTTCCGGTGAGTGACACGATCGTCTCGGCCAGTTGCCGCATCGACATCTCGTGCTCGGTGCCGCAGTTGATCGGGCCGGTCTCGGTCGAGTCGAGCAGCAGCAGGATGCCGCGTACCAGGTCGTCGACGTAGCAGATCGAGCGCGTCTGGTTGCCGGTGCCGTGCACCGTGATCGGGTCGCCGCGCAGCGCCTGGGAGATGAAGGTCGGGATCGCGCGGCCGTCGTCCGGGCGCATCCGCGGGCCGTACGTGTTGAAGATCCGCACGATCGCGGTGTCGGTGCCCCGGCTGCGGTGGTACGCCATGGTGGCCGCCTCCGAGAAGCGCTTCGCCTCGTCGTAGACGCTCCGGATGCCGATCGGGTTGACGTTGCCCCAGTACGTCTCGCGCTGCGGGTGCTCCTTCGGGTCCCCGTACGCCTCCGAGGTGGAGGCCATCAGGAACCGGGCACCGTCGGCGGTGGCCCGCTCCAGCAGCGCCAGCGTGGCCACCGAGCCGACCCGGAGGATCTCCACCGGCAGCTTCTCGAAGTCGGTGGGACTGGCCGGCGACGCCATGTGCAGGATCGCGTCGAACCGCTCGGCCACCGCCGGGTGGTGGGTCGGCAGGCCGTCCGAGATGTCCGCCTCGACCAGCGTGAAGGTCGGCTTCTCCAGCAGATGGACCAGGTTGTCCTTGGAGCCGGTGACGAAGTTGTCCAGCACCACCACCGAGCAGCCGCGCTCGACCAGCCGGTCGACCAGGTGGGACGGGACGAAACCGGCGCCGCCGGTGACGAGGATGCGGTGTCCGGCACCGAAGCGGGGAGCGACCTTCATGCCGGCCAGCCTATACAGGTGAGGAGGGACCCCCGCCCAGGACGGGGGTCCCTCCGGTCCAGCATGCCGATCAGTGGGCGCCGGCGCCGGTCAGCGAGCGCACCTCCAGTTCGGCGTACTTGTCGTCGTCGCTCTCCTTGGACAGGATCGTGCCGAGCCAGCCGCACAGGAAGCCGATCGGGATCGAGATGATGCCCGGGTTGGACAGCGGGAACCAGTGCCAGTCGTGGTCCGGGAACATGGCCGTCGGTGCCCCGGAGACGACCGGGGAGAAGAAGACCAGCAGCACCGCGGAGACGAGGCCGCCGTAGATCGCCCAGACCGCGCCCGAGGTGTTGAACCGCTTCCAGAACAGGCTGTAGAGGATCGCCGGCAGGTTGCCGGAGGCGGCGACCGCGAACGCCAACGCCACCAGGAACGCCACGTTCAGGCTCTGCGCGAAGATCGACAGGACGATCGACACGGCGCCGATCACCAGTGCGGAGATCCGGGCGACGGTCACCTCCTGCCGTTCCGACGCCTGACCGTTCTTCATCACGTTCGCGTAGAAGTCGTGCGCCAGGCTGGACGACGACGCCAGGGTCAGTCCGGCGACCACGGCGAGGATCGTGGCGAACGCGACCGCCGCGATGATCGCCAGCAGTGTCGCGCCGCCCAGGCTCCCGCCGAGGAAGTCCACGCCCAGCGCCTCGGCGAGCTGCGGCGCGGCCGTGTTGCCGGCCTTGTCCTGCGCGGTGATCGCCTGGCCGCCGACGATTGCCGCCGCGCCGAAGCCGAGGGCCAGCGTGAGCAGGTAGAAGCTGCCGATGATGCCGATCGCCCAGAGCACGCTCTTGCGGGCCGCCCGTGCGGTCGGCACGGTGTAGAAGCGGATCAGGATGTGCGGCAGGCCGGCCGTGCCGAGCACCAGCGCGATGCCCAGCGAGAGCAGGTCCATCTTGCTGTAGAACGTCTTCAGTGCGTCGCCGGGTGTCTCCACGCCGTAGCGCAATCCGGGTTCGAGGAACGCCGCCCCCTTGCCCGAGGCGTCGGCCGCGTCGCCGAGCAGCGAGGAGAGGTTGAACTTGTACTTGGCGAGCACCAGCAGCGTCATCACCAGCGCGCCGCTCATCAGCAGGAACGCCTTGACGATCTGCACGTAGGTGGTGCCCTTCATGCCGCCCACCGTGACGTAGATGATCATCAGGGCGCCGACCAGGATGATGGTGGCGACCTTCGCGGTGTCGGCGTCCATGCCGAGGAACGTGGTGCCGGGCTTGATGCCCAGGAGCAGGGCCACCAGTGCGCCGGCGCCGACCATCTGGGCCAGCAGGTAGAAGATCGACACGGTGATGGTGGAGACCGCCGCCGCGGTCCGGACCGGCCGCTGCCGCATCCGGAACGCCAGCACGTCCGCCATCGTGTACCGGCCGGAGTTGCGCAGCAGCTCGGCCACGAGCAGCAGCGCCACCAGCCAGGCGACCAGGAAGCCGATCGAGTAGAGGAAGCCGTCGTACCCGTAGAGGGCGATGATGCCGGCGATGCCCAGGAAGGACGCCGCCGACATGTAGTCGCCGCCGATCGCCATGCCGTTCTGGAAGCCGGAGAAGGACCGGCCGCCGGCGTAGAAGTCGGTGGCGGTCTTGGTCTGCCGGCTGGCCCAGACGGTGATCGCGAGCGTGATCGCCACGAACACCAGGAACAGCGTGATGGTGAGGTTCCGGGCGGTGGTGCTGCCCGCCTCAGCCGCGAGGACCGTGTTCATGGGTCACCTCCCCCATCTCGGCCCGGATCCGGTCGGCGACCGGGTCGATCCGCCGGTTGGCGAACCGCGAGTAGAGCCAGGCGATGACGAACGTCGAGACGAACTGGAGCAGGCCGAAGACGAGGGCGACGTTGATGTTGCCGATCAACTTCGTGCCCATGAATCCCCGCGCGTACGCGGAGAGGATGACGTAGAGCGCGTACCACAGGAAGAACGCGACGGTCATCGGGAAGATGAAGCCGCGCAGCGTGCGCCGCAACCCGGCGAACTCGTCCGATCGTTGGACGGCGAGGTACCGGTCCGCCGTCGACTCGGAGGGTGCGGACGCGGGTGTGTCCGTGGACATCTGTGGATCACCACCTTCGCAGGCGTGGGGAGTTTCGCGCACGGTAGAGAGCGCGCTCCCAGCCCGGAAAGGCCCGGTCGACCCCCGGCAGACACCTGCGCCGAACGGCACTCCCGCTGCGCCCAGTGACCCACGTCACTCCGCTAACCGGTCCACCCCTTCCGCGTCGATCATGAAGTTGGCAGTGGCGGTTGCCCGATTTTTCGCCGCCAACTTCATGATCGACGAGGTGAGGTTAGTCGGTCAGGTCGTGGTAGCGGCCTCGGTAGTGCAGCAGGGGTGGGGTGTCCTGGGGGAGGTCCACCGCCTCGATGGTGGCCTCGACCAGGAGGCCCCAGCCGTACTCCCGGGCGGTGTCGAGCCGACACCCGGCCCAGCCGCCGGCGTCCGCCGGCACCGGCCCGTACGGGGTGTCGGTCCACGCGTCGAGCGCGAACAGTCCGCCGGGCGACGGGAACAGGCCGGCGAACCGGTCGGCGAGCTGCCGGTGGTGCGGACCCAGCGGTGTGACCGCGAACCGCCCGGCCTCCTCGACCGCCGCCCACAGGTCCGACTCCGGGTCGACCAGGCCGAGCAGCTTGTCCGGCTCCCCCTCGGCCACCAGCGTGGACGAGACGGTCAGCCCGGCCGGGCCGGGCGCGGTCCAGAGCGTCACCGGGGCGGCCAGCCGCCCGCGCAGTCGGCGTACCGGCGAGCGCTGCCCGGCCGGCACCGCGAACGGATCGGTGTGGTGGATCTCGGCACCCGGCTCATGATTCACGTGAAACATTGTGCCGCCCCGGACCCGGGCCCAGCCCAGGAAGCGCCGGTGCAGGTCGGTGGCATCGGTGAGCTGCGCGTTCGCCTCGGCCAGCAGCCCGCCCAGGTGGAACAGCAACGCCGTCCGGTCGCCCCGGAACTCGACCAGCAGCTCGAGCCGCGCCGGCTGGCAGGGCCAGGGCGCCCCGCACGCCCGGCACCGCCACGCCGGCCGCATCGGCAGGTGCCCCCGACTCCGCACGGGGCTGGAGCCGTACCTCGTTCGTCCGCGCTCGTTCCGCATCGGCGTCCTCCCGGAAGGGGTCGCCCCGGCCGGGAGTGGTCGCGACGACCCGGCGCAGGACCGGCCGCCGGGTCGTCGCCTCCACCGGCCGGGCCGCGTGCCTCCACCCTGGACTCGGCCGTGTCGGCGAGGGAGGATTCCAGGGCTTACTACGCAGCGCGGTCACGTACTTACCGGAGAGGTAAGGATGAGCATCGAGGTGTGGATCCGGGCGTTGAAGGCCGCCCGGGCCGGGGCCGACGTCTCCCAGGAGGCGCTGGCGGCCACCATTCGCTGGAGCCCGTCGACGGTCGCCGCGATCGAGACCGGCCGCCGCCGGCCGACCATGGAGTTCGCGGTCGCCGCCGACCAGGCCCTCACCACCGGCGGTCTCCTCGCGCAACTGCTCAAGGCCGCCGATCAGGAGCGCGGTCCGTCGTGGTTCGTGCCGTGGCGGGGATACGAGCAGCAGGCGGTCAGGCTGCGCGCGTTCGAGGCGTGCCTGGTTCCGGGTCTGCTCCAGACCGAGGAGTACGCCCGCGCCGTTGTCTCCACCGGCGGTCTGCACCCACCGGCCGTGATCGAGGAGTTGGTGGCCCTGCGGATGGAACGGCAGCGACTGCTGCACCGGGAAGCACCGCCGCACTGCGTCTTTCTCCTGGACGAGACTGCGGTCCGGAGGCCGGTCGGTGGACCGGCGGTACTCGACCGACAGCTCGCCCGGTTGCTGGAACTCGCCGAGCTTCCGGCTGTGCGACTTCACGTCGTGCCGTTGGCGGTCGGGGAGCACGCTGGCCTCGGTGGTGGTTTCGTGCTGGCCGAGTTGGCGGACTCCGAGCGGGTGCTCTACCTGGAGAATGCCGCGCGGGGACACGTGGTCGACGACCCGGAGACAATCGGCTTGATCGAGCGGAAGTGGGATAGCCTCCTCGGCGAATCGCTGTCCACAGGAGCATCCCTGGATCTGGTCCGGAAGTTGAAGGTGACGCCATGACCTCCGACGAGCCCTGCTGGCGCACGTCGTCCCGATCGACCGACTCGGGCGGCAACTGTGTCGAGGTGGCGGACAACCTCCCCGGCGTGGTGCTGGTCCGGGACAGCAAGGACCGATCCGGCACGACCCTCACCCTCACCGCCGACACCTGGCGGTCCCTGGTCGCGCACCTGCGGCGGGCGAAGCTGGACTGATCGGCCTACCCTGCCGGCATGGCTCTCGTCCCACCGCAGAAGCTCGCCCAGGACCGGGTGGTCACCGCCGAGGCCGTCCTCGGCGGGCAGGTCGACCTGCGCGCCTACCCGTACAAGCACCTGATGGTCATCGCCCGGCACAAGTGGGGCAGCAGCGGGTTCCCGCCGCTCATGGAGGCGGTGGAGCACCTGTCGAACTACGGCTGGGAACTGGTCAACGTGCTCAGCGTCGGCGACGGCCACCACGTCTACGCGGCCGTGCGCCGCACCACCTGAGCCCGGGAGGCTCCGTGGCACTGCTGGAGATCGCCGTCACCACCATCGGCGGCGCGCTCTCGGCGACCGTCGGCGTGCTCGCCGGCGGGATGCTCACCCGCCGCGCCCAGGACCGGCACTGGTTACGGGACCGGCAGCTCGTGGCCTACCAGGACCTGCTGCGGGAGTACGCCACGTTCACGATGATCCTGCGTCGCGCCCACCTGGGACGTACGGGTTGGGACTACGACTGGGGGGCGTGGAGCGCCGCCTTGATGTCGGCCAGCCTCGTCGCCCCGATCTCGGTGGCCACCGAGATCGACAGGTTCGGTCAGGCGGTACAGGTGCTCCTGGACACCACGGCGGTGGACACCACCACCGCGCCGCTGTCCCAGGAGCAGTTCGAGCGGGCGATGGCCGCGCCGGCCCGGGCGCAACTGGACCTGGTCAACGCCATGCGTCGGTCGATGGGTCGGAACCAGGGTCCGCTGTCGGTGTGGTTGGGCGGAGCGGGTGGCCGCGCCCCCCACTGGCAGGACGGCGTCGTCAGCCCTCGCCGGCCCTGACCGGCCCCGGCCCTGGGTCGGCGAGCGCGCGGCGGGCGGCGGCCAGCACCTCCGGGTCGGCGCAGCCGGCCGCGTACCCGGCGATCCGGCGGCGGATGTCCCGACCGAGCAGCCAGACGCCGATCCGGTCGGCCACCGGGCGGAGGAACGCCGGCCGGCAGCGGAAGTTGTAGCGCCAGGTGGCGACCGTGGTGCCGGGGTCCGGTCCGGGCGCGAAGCGCCACCCGCCGCCGAACCGCTCGAAGAACCACGGCCCCCGCACCATCTTCATGCCGACGTTCGTCGGTGGCGCCCAGGAGACGTACTCGCTGACCATGACCAGGCCGTGCCGGGAGCGGGTGTACGTCCGCACGCCCCGGCCCGGCCGGGTCGCCCCGTCGACGAAGTGCTGCTCCCGCACGAACGGGTCCCAGCGGTAGCGGACCGGGGCCACGGTCTGGGAGACGGCGAAGGCCAGGTCCGGCGGGACCGGAACCGTGGTGACCGCCTCGACGACCGGCATCAGCGCCTCGGCGTGACCGCGGCCAGCAGCTCCGGCTGCCGGCGGTCGAGCGCATCCCCGGCCAGGTACGCGCCGAGCAGCGCCGCCCCCGCCCCGTACGCCAGGCCGAGCGGCAGCGCCAGCCAGAGCCAGACGTCGCCGAGCAGCGCGGCGGCCACCACGAACGGCACCGCCGCCACCGTCGAGGCGACCATGGAGAGCAGCGTGAACATGCTCTTCGCGATCCCCGCGCCGGTGTTCATGGCGAACGGGTTGCTCGTCTCCGGCAGCGAGTAGGCACCCAGCACCGAGATGAACCCGTTGATCGCCAACCCGCACCCGTACGCGGCGAACAGCCCGCCGGCCATCACGCCGAGCCACTGCGGGCGCCCCAGCACCAGAGCCAGCACGGCCGCGACCACGACCAGGATCGGCACCACGTAGAGCGAGAACGCGACCATCCGGGCGCGCAGCTCCACCCGCCCCGGCACGCCGGCCACCACGTTCGCCGCGTACCCGCTGCCGTCGAAGCCGAACTGGTTGGCCAGCGTCACCGACGCGAGCACCCCGACGAAGACCATGGAGAGGCTGACCAGCACGGGGCTCGCGTCGGCGGTGGCCTCGCCGAACGCCGCGCCGCCCTCGACCACGAAGCTGGCCCCGCCGAGGTTGACCATCACCGGCACGAACACGCCGACCACCGCGACCGTGATCAGGTTGGCCCGCCGCCGGGCGTCCCGCCACCAGTAGCGGCACTCCCGGGCGACCAGCGCGCCGAACCGGTCCCGCCGGGTCCAGCCGACCGCACGGGGAAAGAGCTGCGCGACCGCGCCGCCGACCGCACCCCGCGGCGCGCGGGCCGGCCCGGCGCTCGCCGCGCCCACCATCGCCGACTCCAGCGACCGCGACCACCAGAGCAGGAGTACGCCGAGCGTCGCGGCCGTGATCAGCAGCTTCGCCACCGCCGCGCCGGCCCGGCCCTCGGCCACGTCGACGCCGGCGGTCCAGGGCGCGCCGAACGGCGTCCAGCCGACCACCCGGGCCACCCCGGTCAACCGGTCCCAGTCGGCCTGCTGCACGGCGGCGACCACGAACAGCTGCAACGGCCCGAGCAACGCGGCCAGCACCGCGAGCAGCACCGCGGCCAGGTCCCGCACCCGGCGGGAGCGCAGCATGGTGGCGAACGCGCTGGTCACCGCGCGCGCCCCGGCCACGCAGACCAGCAGCCCGCCGAGCGCCCCGAGCGCGCCGACCAGCGCGGCCGACCATCCGCCCAGCGCGCCGGCGGTGACCACCAGCCCGGCCACCGTGACCACGGTGGCCAGTGCCGGCACGCTCACCAGCGCGGCGGCGAGCAGGCCGGTGACCAGGGTGCGGCGGGAGAGCGGGAGCAGCGCGAACCGGGCCGGGTCCAGCGTCTCGTCCACGCCGAAGAAGACGAGGGGCAGGAGCAGCCAGCCGAGCGTCAGCACGCCGCCGCCGAACGCGGCGGCCATCAGCGCGTACCGGGACTCGCCGGCCAGGCCCGGCGCGGCCAGCAGGAAGAACCCGACCCCGGCGAACCAGAGCCCGAACAGGACGCCCAGCACGAACAGCGCGATCCGCCACGCCTGGCCGCGGAAGTTGTTGCCCAGCACCCGCAGCTTGAGCCGGACGAAGTGCCGGGGCGAGACGGCCCGGGCCGGCGGCTCGACGGCGGTCACCGGGACAGCCACGACAACTCCTCACCGGTCGCGGTCCGGCCGCCGACCACCTCGACGAAGACCTCCTCCAGCGACCGGTCGCCGCGCACCTCGCCCAGCGTGCCCACCCGCTTGATCCGGCCGTCGGCCAGGATGGCCACGTGGGAGCAGAGCCGCTCGACCACCTCCATCACGTGGCTGGAGAAGATCACCGTGCCGCCACCGGTCACGTAGCGGTGCAGGATGTCCCGGATCAGCGCCGCCGACACCGGGTCGACCGCCTCGAACGGCTCGTCGAGCACCAGCAGGCGCGGGCCGTGCAGCAGCGCGCAGGCCAGGCCGATCTTCTTCTTCATGCCGGCCGAGTAGTCGACCACCAGCGTGCGGCCCGCGTCGGAGAGCGCCAGCACGTCGAGCAGCTCCGCCGCGCGCTGGTCGACCACCTTCGGGTCCATGCCCCGCAGCAGCCCGTGGTACGCCAGCAGTTCCGCCCCGCTCAGCCGGTCGAAGAGCCGGACCCCGTCCGGCATCACGCCGAGCAGGCTCTTGGCGCGTACCGGATCGGCCCAGACGTCGTACCCGAGCACCCGCGCCTCGCCGGCGTCGGGCCGCAGCAGGCCGACGGCCATGGAGAGGGTCGTGGTCTTGCCGGCCCCGTTCGGGCCGAGCAGGCCGTAGAACGAGCCGGTCGGCACGGCCAGGTCGACGCCCGCCACCGCGACCTTGGTGTCGAACCGCTTGGCCAGGCCACGCAGGGAGAGCGCCGGGTGCTGATCGGTCATGGTCCGACCGTAGCCCGCGCCGGCCACCGCGCAGTCCGGCCGAAGGACGATCTTCCCGTCATACCTGAGGGGTACGAGTCGGATCACGGACCGGGTGCAACCGACACCCCCGCTGGTGGGTGTCAGGCGCAGGGACGGCAACGGGGAGAGAGATGGATCCGGACAGTGCGTTCGAGGAGTTCTACCGGAACAGCAGGCAACGGGTCGTCACGGTGCTGTACGCGCTCGGCGGCGACCGCGGCGAGGCGCAGGACGCCGCCCAGGAGGCCTACGCGCGCGCCTGGCAGCGCTGGTCGCAGGTCAGCGCGTACGACGACCCGGAGGCGTGGGTGCGCACCGTCGGGCACCGGCTCCTGGTCAACCGGTGGCGGAAGATGCGCAACAGTGTCGTCGCCTACCGTCGGCACGGCCCGCAACCGGCGGTCGGTCCACCCTCGGAGAACACGGTCGCGCTGATCGCCGCGCTGCGGCAGTTGTCCGCGGAGCAGCGGGAGGCCATCGTCCTGCACCACCTGGCCGACCTGTCGGTCGCGGAGATCGCCGCGCAGACCGGCGTGCCGACCGGCACCGTCAAGGCCCGCCTCTCCCGAGGTCGCAGGGCCCTCGCCACCCTCCTCGACGTGACTCTCCCGGAGGAGGTCCGCCATGCCTGATCCGATCTTCTCGGGCCTCTACCAGGACACCGAGCACCTCATCTGGGCTCCCACCGACCAGGTGCGCCGCCGGGGCCGGCAGCGCGCCCGGCGTACCCGGATCGCCGCCGGCCTGGCCGCCGCGGTCGCGGTCGGCGTCGTCGCGACCGGCGTGGTCGCGTTCGCCGGCCCGCCGGAGAAGACCGCACCGCCGGTGCCCCCGGCGACCGTCGAGCCCACCACGCCGACGCCCACGCCGAGCCCCTCCCGGTCGGCCGAGCCGACGCCGAGCGGGAGCCCGAGCCGCACCACCCCGTCCGCGCCGGCCGCCACCAGCGGCACGCCCTCCGCCCGACCGCCGAGCCGGGCGGTCCCCGCCGCGGCGATGCTGCAACTCGCCGACCTGCCCACCGGCTTCACCAGGACGACGACTGTCGACGGCGACTGGTCCCTGGAGTCGGTGACCATCTACTGCGGGAACGAGTCGCCGTCGCTCCAGGTGGGGCAGGTGGCGAGCAGGTCGGTGCAGTTCGACTCGCCCAGCGACTGGATCGTGCAGCGGGTGACCCGGCACTCGGGCACGTCCGCCGCCACCGTGATGCAGCGGGTCCGCCAACTGGTCACCGGCTGTGCGCCGGCCCGCTCCGGTGACTCGTTGACGATCCTCGCCGAATCGTTGGGCGGGGACGACGCCCTGCTGGTGGGCAGTGAGATAGAGGGGACTCCCAGCCGGTGGCTCGTCGTCCGCCGAGGCGACCTGGTGGCACAACTCCGGATCGACCACCAGACGACCCCGGCCGAGGCCCGCCGGACCGCCTCGTCGGTGGCGGACCGCCTCTGCGCCGGCACCGACGCCTGCTGACCCCGTGGTCGCCGCCCCCGCCGTCCGGTGGGGGCGGCGGCCCCGCGTCACAGGCGCAGCGACTCCGGGGTGTGCAGGCGGAGCATGGTGGCGCCCACGTCGCGGGGCAGCCGCCGTCGGCTGGCCATGGAGACCACCACCATCACGGTGAACGCCAGCGGCACCGTCCACGCGGCCGGCTGGGTGGTCAGCGTCGCGGGCCAGCCGCTCAGCGGCGGGCCGAGCACGGTGAGCAGCACCGCGCCGATCGCCGCGCCGCCGCCGACCAGCACCCCGGCGGCGGCGCCCAGGTCGGTCAGGCCGCGCCACCAGATGCCCAGCACCAGCAGCGGGCAGAAGCTCGACGCGGCCACCGCGAACGCCAACCCGACCACCTGGGAGACGTCCAGCCCGGAGACGTTCAACGCGAGCACCGCCGGCACCCCGCCGGCGATCACCGTGGCGATCCGGAAGCCGCGTACCGAGCCCCGGCCCAGGACGTCCGTGGAGATCACCCCCGCCACGCTGGTGAGCAGGCCGGACGAGGTGGACAGGAAGGCCGCGAACGCGCCGGCGGCGACCAGCGCGGCGAGCAGCCGGCCGGTGGTGCCGTCGCCCAGCGCCGCGCCGGGCAGCAGCACCACCACCGCGTCGGTCTGCCCGGTGACCAGCAGCTGCGGGGTGTAGATCCGGCCCAGCACGCCGTAGATGGTGGGTAGCAGGTAGAAGACGCCGACCAGGGCCAGCACCACCAGCGTGGTGCGGCGCGCGGCGGCGCCGTCCGGGTTGGTGTAGAAGCGGACCAGCACGTGCGGCAGCCCCATGGTGCCGAGGAACGTGGCCAGGATCAGCGAGTACGTGGCGAACAGGCTCCGGTCGTCGTCGCCGGCGGTGTCCGGCAGCAGCCAGTCGACGGCGGCGGTCGCCGCGCCGGACACCTCGGGCACGGGGTCACCGGCGGCGAAGTCGAGGCGGTCGCCGGGGCGTACCTCCCGGACGTCGCCGTCGGGCAGGGTGAGCGTGGCGCGGTGCTCGACCACCACGGTGGTCGCGGTCCGGAACGTCGGCCCGTCGGGCGGGGCCACCGCCGGACGGGCGTCGGCCTGCCACTGCAAGGCCAGGAAGATCGCGGGTACGGCGAGCGCGGTGAGCTTCAACCAGTACTGGAAGGCCTGGACGAAGGTGATCGCCCGCATCCCGCCCAGCGCCACGTTCGCGGTCACCACCACGGCGACCAGGAGCGCGCCGACGGCGTAGGGCGCGCCGGTCAGCGTGGCCAGGGTCAGCCCGGCGCCCTGCAACTGCGGCACCAGGTAGAGCCACCCGATGAAGATCACGAAGACGGTGGCCAGGGTGCGCAGCCGGCGCGAGCCGAGCCGCACCTCGCAGAAGTCGGGCAGGGTGAACGCGCCGGACCGGCGCAGCGGCGCGGCCACGAACAGCAGCAGCGCCAGATAGCCGGCGGCGAAACCGACCGGGTACCAGAGCACGTCCACGCCGTACTTGAGGATCAGCCCGGCGACGCCCAGGAAGCTGGCCGCGGACAGGTACTCGCCGCCGATCGCGGCGGCGTTCCAGGTGGGGCTGACCGCCCGGGAGGCGACCAGGAAGTCGGAGGTGGTGCGGGCCAGCCGCAGCCCGTAGAAGCCGATGCCGACGGTGACCAGGGTGACCGCCACGATCGCCGGGACCACATAGCCGTTGGACATCAGCGCTCCGGCCGGTGCACCAGGTCGACGAAGTCCTGCTCGTTGCGCTCGGCCAGCCGCACGTACGCCCACCCGACCACGATCAGGAACGGGAAGGCGGCCACGCCGAGCAGCAGCCACGGCAGGTTGACCCCGAGCACGGTGACCCGGCCGACCGACGGCGCGATGGCGAACAGCCAGGGCAGCCCGCCCAGCCCGATCAGCACCAGCAGGCTGAGCCGCAGCGCGAGCGAGAGCTGGGCCCGCATCAGCCCCTGCACCAGCGTCTCGCCGACCCGGGTCTGCTGGGTCAGCTCGGAGCGGGTGCGGTCGGCCCGGCTGCCGGACCGGGACACTTCGGCCAGCACGATCCGGGTCCGCCGCGGCGGGTCGGCCGGTCGCGGCGGGCGCGGGCCGGGCACCGGGGCCGCCTCGACGGGCCGCCCCGGCCGACGCTCTTCCTCGGCTCCGGTCACCCCCGGCAGTCTCGCCTGCTCCGCCCGAATGTCAAGAGCACGTCGGCCGCCCCTGTGCACAACCTGTGGATAACGCTCCACACCTGTGGACAAGCCGGTGGATGAGCGGGGAGTCGTTGTGGACGACCGAGCGGGATGTCAGGGTGACCCGGTAGAGAGGAGGTGTGACAGTGACCACCCCGGCACGGCCCAGCAGCGGTGACTTCTGGACGGTGGACGACCTCCAGGACCTCCCCCAGGACGGCCAGGACTACGAGATCTTCGACGGGAGCCTGCTCGTGTCCCCACACGCGGACGTCCGCCACGGGGCGATCGCCAACCGCCTCCGCAGGCTCCTCGATCGGCAGGCCCCGGCCGGTCTGCTGGTGGGGCAGGACGTCGGGGTCAGCGCGAAGCGCTCGTCCTACTTCGTGCCGGACGTCTTCGTCGCCTACGAGGAGGCGCTGGAACGGGGTGGCGCGGCGCTCGCTCCGGCGGACGTGCTGCTCGTGGTCGAGGTCGTCTCACCCGGCAACGCCGGGCGTGACCTGGTGCTCAAGCGCCACGAGTACGGCGTGGCCGGCATTCCGCACTACTGGCTGGTGGAGCCGCGCAAGCAGACCCTGACGGTGCTGGAACACGTCGGTGCCGGCTACCGCGAGGCGACGGTCCTCTCCGCGACGGACGTGCACCGCACCGATCGGCCGTTCCCGCTCGTCCTGCCGATCGCCGACATCTTCTGAGCGTCGCCCGGAACCTTCCTCCTGCCTCGTGAGTGGGCAGGTGGGGCGCACCTGGGACCGGTTCCTGCTGGCGTCCCCCTGAGCCGCCGCGAGGGCCGGTCCCACCGGACCGGCCCTCGCGGAGGTCGTCCGGATCAGCTGGTCGGGACCACCAGGTCCGCGGTGAGCGTGCCGGTGGCCGGCACGACGAACAGCCCCAGCTTGCGGGTGCCGTCCGGGCCGGTCACCAGGTAGCGGCCGGAGTAGTCCTGGTCGGCGAGCCTGACGTCGTAGGTGAAGTAGACGCGCTGCTTGCCGGTGACCCGCATGGTGAACCGCCCGTCGGACATCCAGCCGGCGCCGGCGATGTCGCCGGTGTCGGCGCTGCGGGCGATGACCCAGCCGCTGGTGAACGGCGCGCCGTCCGGGTCGGTGAACGTGCCGGTCACCGTGGTGCCCGGCCGCATGGTGGTGTCGTGGGTCGCCGTGCCGCCGGCGGTCACCGTCACCGGCGTGGCGGTGTAGCGGCTGACCGCGTCACCGGACCAGTGGGGGGCGTACGGGTGGGCGCCGAACACCACCGGCCAGTCGTACGGGCCGAGCCGCTCGAGCGTGTACCGGCCCTGCTCGTCGGTGGTGGCATCGTTGACACCCACACCGGGGTGACCGGTCAGCACCGAGACGTCGACCGAGTTCGCCGGCTCGCCCGTGGCCGCGTCCGTCACCGTGCCGGTGATCCGGCCGGCCGGGTCGAGCCGGACCTGCGGCCCGGCCGTCACCGTGCCGACGGTCGCGGCGACGGTGGCGGCCTGCCGCTCGTCACCGGTGCCGCCCTCGGCGCCCACCCACTGCCGGCCGTAGGCGGTCTGGCCCGGGTCGGCGAAGAGCCGGTAGGTGCCGGCGGCCAGCGGACCCACCCGGATCCGACCGGCCTGGTCGCTGCAGTTGCCGTGCCCGTCCACCAGCCTGGCCTGCTTGGGCAGGAAGGCGTCGAGGCAGACGTCGGCCACCGGCCGTCCGGTGGCCCGGTCGACGATGGTGGTGCTGATGGCCGCGCCCGGCCGCATCTTCGGTGCGACCTCGGTGGTCTGGCCGGCCACCACCTTGACGCCGGTGAGCTGGCGGGCGAAGTGCAGGGAATCGGGTGAGTGGAGGTAGAGGTCGTGCCGGCCCTGCGGCAGGCCGGTGAGGGTGACGACGCCGGTGCCTCCGCTGCACGTCTCGTCCGAGTTGACGCAGAAGTCGGTCACCGGGGCGCCGCTGACCGAGTCGACGGCACGGATCCGCACGGATCCGGTACCGACCAGCGCGTCGGTGATCCGGGTCCGCTGGCCACCCCGCACCACCACCAGGTTCGCGTCGGTGTAGTCGAGCTTGCCGCGGTAGTACTGCGTCCGGTCGCCGGCCTCGAAGCGCACCTTGTAGGAGCCGGCCAGCAGCGCCGGGACGGTGAAGGTGCCGTCGGCCCCGGTCTGGGTGTCGACCCCGCCGTACATGTTGGCGGTGTTCACCGCGACCTGGGCGGAGGCGAGCGGCTCGCCGGCCGCGGTGGTGAAACGGCCGGTGAGGCTGCCGGTGGGCAGCACCGTCTCGTCGACGACGGTCTCCTCGTCGGCGGTCACCCGGTAACGGCCGGCGTCGACCTCGTCGAGCTTCCCCGGAACGTACTGGGTCTGGTAGGAGCCCTCGATCGGGCGGAAGGAGAGGGTGTAGCTGCCGGGGACGGCGGCGATCCGGAAGCGGCCGTCCTCGTCGGTCGACCCGTAGGCGTGCTCGGAGTTCTCGGACTCGTCGGCGAAGACACTCAGCCAGGCGACGGGTGCGCCGGCGGTGTCGGTGATCCGCCCGGTGAGCAGCCCGGTGGCCCGGAGCTGGTCGTCGGCGGTGACGCTCTCGCCGCTGCCGACCGTCACCGGGTCGGCGTCCCAGATCATGGCCTTCTGCCGGTAGTACTGGTCGGGGCGGTCGACCGGGTGGAAGCCGACGATGTAGCGACCGGCGTCCAGACCGCCCACCGACCAGCGGCCGTCGCCGTCGGTGGTGGTCCAGCCCGCCGTGGCGTAGCTGTCGGCGTCGAACACCTCGACCTGGGCGTCGGCCGCACCGGCGCCGGCGCTGGTGGTCAGTCGTCCGCTGACCGTGCTGGTCTCCGCGGCCTGCGCCGGGGTGACCCCGGGCAGGACCAGGAGGCCGGTGACGACGGCCGCCGTGGCGGCACGACGTGCGAGGGCAAAGCGCATCTGCGTCCCAACGTGAGAGTGGTCGGGGCGACCCCACGCAGGCTCCGCCCACGCCGCCCCCCGCGCCCCGTCCGGGATCGGCTCGGAAAGGATAGCGACAAGGTGTGACAGGCATCGATCAGCCGTACCGGCGGAATCGACTGTGGACTCACTCCAGGCCGACCCGGACCGGGTGGGCGGTGGCGGAGCCGAGCCACGTGTGCGGGTTGCCGAACCAGCACCAGCCGAGCTTCGGCGCGCCCTGGCTGATCCAGAGCGCCGGCACCCGCTTGTCGCCGCAGCGCGAGCCGACCAGCGAGAAGCACCGGTTGCTGGCCAGCGCCTGCGGGCGCAGGGTGACGAAGGCCAGGCCCTCGTCGATGGTGATCGGCAGCCGGCCCTTCGCGGTCATGTCCTCCAGCGCGGCCGACGGTGTCCGGTTCCGGTACTCCTCGCCGCGGTCCACGTCGAAGAGCAGGTACGCCGGCCCGGGCGGCACCTCCAGCTCCTTGATCGGGTGGAACGTGGGCAGGTCGTCGGCGGGGAAGTTCCGGTCCAGCACGCCGGGCTTGCGTCTGCCGGCGAGTGTGGTGAGCGCGATCCGCTCCGGGACCGGTGTCAGCTCCCGCGTGGTCACCAGCAGGAACGGCGCTCGCGCGTCGGTCGGGCCGGCCAACCCGACGGCGCCGGCGACCGCCGCGTCGCGCAGCGGGCTGAGCAGGGTGCGGAACGCCTCCTCGGTGCGCCCGGCGAGGGCCGGGTAACCGAGCCGGACCAGGTGGTCGAGCTGGCGGTCGAATTCGGCGCCCGGGTCGAAGCGGTCATCGGTCATGCGCTCTCCGCTCTCTCGTACCGTCTGCCGTACATTGTACGTCAGCGCGTCAGCGGCTCCAGTCCTGCTTGGCGGCGCGAACCAACTTGTCCTTCAACTCGCGCGTGTGCCGGCGGCTCACCGGCAGCTCGCTCCCGTCGATCACCACCACGTAGCCGGAGTTGACCAACCGCAGCTCGGCGATGAGCCGCAGCTGCACCAGGTAGGAGCGGTGGATCCGGACGAACCCCGCATCCGCCCAGCGCTCGGCGAGCGTGGCCAGCGAGACCCGGACCAGATGCGACCCCTCCGCGGTGTGCAGCCGGGCGTAGTCGCCCTGCGCCTCCACCCAGCGCACCGCCGACCGGGGCAGCATCCGGGTGGTGCCGGCCAGCTCCACCGGGATGGTCGGATCCTCCTCCGCCCGGGCCAGCGCCGCCGGGTGCGACGGCACCACCCGCGAGCCGATCACCCGGCGCAGCGACTCGGCCAACCGCTCGGCGCGGACCGGCTTGCGCACGTAGTCGGTGGCGCCCAGGTCGAACGCGTCCACCGCACCGTCGTCGTACGCGGTGACGAAGACGATCGCCGGCGGCCGGGCGAACCGGCGCAGCACCCGGGCCAGCTCCATGCCGTCCAGCCCGGGCATCCGGATGTCGAGGAACACCACGTCCACGTCGTCGTCGCGGAGCACCCGCAGCGCCTCGGTGGCGTCCCCGGCGGTGTGCAGCCGAGCCACCCGTGGATCGGCGCGCAGGTGGTAGGCCAGCTCGTCGAGCGCCGGCGGCTCGTCGTCGACCGCCAGCACCCGCAGGAATCCGGAGGCGCTCACCACGCCGACCCGGTTCGCTCGCTCACGACGACACCCGGACGCCCGGGTGGAACTTCGGCACCCGCATGCTGACCTTCGTACCCGAGCCCAGGCCGGTCTCGACGACCAGGCCGAACCGGTCCCCGAAGGCCGACCGGAGCCGCTCGTCGACGTTGGAGAGGCCGACGTGCTGCCCCGGGTCGTCGGCCGGGTCGCTGCCCGCGCCGGACACCTCGGCGATGCCGGCGGTCAGCGTCGTCGGATCCATCCCCACTCCGTCGTCCTCCACCGTGATGTGACACTCGGCGCCCGCGTCCCGGGCCTCGATGCTCACCATGCCGGTGCCCGGCTTGCGGGACAACCCGTGCCGGACCGCGTTCTCCACCAACGGCTGGAGACAGAGGAACGGCAACGTCACCGGCAGCACCTCGGGGGCGATCTGCAGGCGCACCTGGAGCCGCTCGCCGAAGCGGGCCCGCTCGATGGTCAGGTAGCGGTCGATCGAGCGCAACTCCTCGGCGAGCGTGGTGAACTCCCCGTGCGCCCGGAACGAGTAGCGGGTGAACTCGGCGAACTCCAGGATCAGCTCCCGGGCCCGCTCCGGGTCGGTGCGCACGAACGAGCCGATCGCGGTCAGCGCGTTGTAGATGAAGTGCGGGCTGATCTGCGCGCGCAACGCACGGACCTCGGCCCGGGCCAGCCGCTCCCGCGACGAGTCCAGCTCGGCCAGGGCGAGCTGGTCCCCCGCCCAGTGCGCGGTCTCCAGCGTGGCCTGCACCAGGCCCGGCGCCGGCCGTTCGTCGGCCACCGCCACCAGCGCCCCGACCACCCGCCCGTCCGCGCTCAGCGGCGCCACCACCGCGCCGCGTACCGGACAGTCGACCAGGTCGCAGTGCAACTCCGACTCGTGCAGCACGGTCGAGCGCCCGCTGCCGACCGCCCGCCGGGCCGCCGCGACCAGCTGGTCGGTGTGGTGCGCGCCGCGCCCGTCGATGGCCAGCAGCGCGTCCCGGTCGGTCAGCGCCAGGCCCGCCGCGCCCACCAGGGCGCGCAGATGGCGTACGGCCTTCGCCGCGTCCGCGGTGCTCAGGCCCGCGCGCAGCGGCTCGGCGGCGAGGCCCGCCGTGTGCAGCACCTCGTACGTGGCCCGCTGGGTGGCCGTCGCGATGCCCCGCCGGGCACGCAGGCGCAGCACCGCCCAGAGCGCCGCGGCCAACGCGGTGACCAGCGAGACGACGGCGAAGACGGCCGAGAGGTTGCCACCCACGCAGCGAAGGCTAGTACGCGCCCTTGCGCGCCAGCACCACCCCGACGGTCCGCCACAGGATGCTCAGGTCGTAGGCCAGCGACCAGTTGTCGACGTAGTAGAGGTCGAGCCGGACCGCCTCGTCCCAGGACAGGTCGGAGCGACCGGAGACCTGCCACAGCCCGGTCATGCCCGGGCGCACCAGCAGCCGGCGCCGGACGTCGCCCAGGAAGTCGCCGTCGTCGGCGGGGAGCGGACGCGGGCCGACCAGCGACATCTCGCCCCAGAGCACGTTGATCAGCTGGGGCAGCTCGTCCAGCGACGAGGCCCGCAGGAAGCGGCCCACCGGGAAGACCCGGGGGTCCTGCTTCATCTTGAACAGCATGCCGTCGGTCTCGTTCTGGTCGACCAGGCCGGCCAGCCGCTCCTCGGCGTCCACGTACATGGTGCGGAACTTCCAGACCCGGAAGGTACGCCCCTCGTGCCCGACCCGGGGCTGCCGGAAGAAGACCGGCCCGGGGTCGGAGATCCGGATGGCCAGCGCGATCGCGGCGAACAGCGGGGTCAGCAGCAGCAGGCCCAGCCCTGCGGCGACCCGGTCCATCAGGCTCTTGAGCAGCAGCGCCGGCCCGGAGAGCGTCGGCTCCTCGACGTGCAGCAGCGGCAGGCCCTCGATGGGGCGGATGTGCACCCGCGGGCCGGCGATGTCGGTGAGCTGCGGAGCGACCACCAGGTCCACGCCGGAGCCCTCCAACTGCCAGGCCAGCCGGCGCAGCTCGCCCGGCTCGGCGCTGGCCGAACCGCAGACCGCGATGGTGTCGCCGCCGACCTCCCGGACCAGGGCCAGCACGTCCCGGCCGGCGTACACCGGCACCGGCGTCTCCATGCCCCGCGCGGCGGCGTACCCGTCGGTGAGGTGGATGGCCACCGGCACCAGCCCGACGCCGGGGTGACGGGTGACCGTGGTGAAGACCTCCAGGCACTCCGGCAGCGTGCCGACCAGCACCATCCGGTGCCCGGCGTGACCGGCGCGGCGGCGCAGCGTGTGCAGACCGGCCCGGGCGATCATCCGGCCGAGCAGGATCAGCAGCATGGCGCCGAGCAGCGCGAACCCGACGGTCCACCGGGACAGTGACGTCACCGTGGCGAAGGCCAGGAACGAGACGGTGGCGGCCACCGCCACGCCGGAGCGGATGACCCGCTTGTACTCGTCGGGCCCGAGCCCCAGGTAACGCCGGTCGTAGGTCCGGTTGCCCCACAGGATGAGCACCCAGCCGAGCGGCAGGAGCAGGAACGCCACCGTGTAGAACCACGCCTGCGGCGAATTCTTGAAACCGGAGTCGGCCTGCTCGAAGATCTGCACGGCCAGGAAGCTGGCCAGGGCCGCCGCCCCGAAGTCGAGCAGCAGCAGAATCGCGATGTAGGGGCGGTGCCAGCGGGAGACCCGACGCCGGGCGCGAGCCCACGCCAACCGGGGTACGCCGTTGTGCGACGGCGGAGTCGGCGGCTGGATCTCAAAGCTGTCGACGTGCCGCACGCTCTTGCTCCGGCCTGTGTCGGTTACCGGGCGCTGGAGGCTTGTCGTCACCTCAACCCATGTCCTCCCGCATGACCCGCGCCCTCACTCGCCGTAAGGACCCGGGTCGCTCACCGTCCCAGTCTCCCACGTTGCCCGTAGGGATCTGGCCGGCTCCGAGTCAGTTGTGAAGCCGGGGACCGAGCCACTATACCGATGGATGGCGGCTCGGGTAGAGCCGGCGACCGGGACCTTCGGCGATCGCCGGACGATTCCGCTCAGTAGTCGGCGGGTTCGGTCACTCACCGTACGAGACGGGACAACCTTCGGTCAGCCAGCGGCTTGCCGCCGGTCTGACAGGTGGGGCAGTACTGGAGGCTCGAGTCGGCGAACGAGACCTCCCGCACCGTGTCGCCACAGACCGGACAGGGCAGGCCCTTCCGGGCGTGCACCTTGAGGCCCGAGCGCTTCTCACCCTTCAGCTCCGCGGCCCGCTGCCCCATCGACCGCCGCACCGCGTCGCCGAGCACCGTCCGGGTCGCCGCATGCAGGGTGGCGAGCTGGTCGTCGGTCAGCCGGTCGGTGATCGCGAACGGGGAGAGCCGCGCCGCGTGCAGGATCTCGTCCGAGTACGCGTTCCCGACGCCGGCGAGCACCGCCTGGTCGGTCAACACGCCCTTGACCTGGCCCCGGCGGCTGCGCAGCCGCTCGGCGAACGTGGGCAGGTCCGCCTCCAGCGCGTCCGGACCCAGCTTCGCCACGCCCGGCACCTGGGCCGGGTCGGTGACCAGGTAGGCGGCCAGCTTCTTCTGCGTGCCGGCCTCGGTCAGGTCGAAGCCGGAGCCGTCGTCGAGGCGGAGCCGCACCGCGATCGGTCCCTTGCCGGGCCGCAGCGGCGTCGTGGACGCGAACGCCTCCCGGTAGTGCAGCCAGCCCGCCCGGGCCAGGTGGACCACCAGGTGCAGGCCCTCGTCGAACCGGACGTCGAGGAACTTGCCGTACCGGCCGGCTCCGGTGACCGTCCGCCCGGCGACCGTGCTCGGCGGCGGGTCGTACGTCTTGAGCGCGTTGATCGAGGCGACCTCGAAGCGGTCGACCCGCCGGCCCACCGCCCGCTCACGCAGGTAACCGGCGAGCGCTTCCACCTCCGGTAGTTCAGGCACGGGACAACGGTAGCCTTCTTTTCCGTGAGAATCGTGGTGGCGCACAACCGGTACCGGGAAGCTCAGCCCTCCGGCGAGAACACCATCGTCGACGCGGAGATCGCCGAGCTCACCGCCGCCGGCGTGGAGGTGCTGCCGTTCCTGCGCAGTTCCGACGAGATTCCGTCGATGTCCAGGTCCGCCAAGGCGCTGCTGCCGATCTCGCCGATCTGGGCCCCGAAGGCCCAGCACGACCTCGACCGCCTGCTCACCGAGCACCGGCCGGACGTGCTGCACCTGCACAACCCGTACCCGTTGCTCTCGCCCTGGGTGGTGCGGACCGCGCACCGGCGCGGCGTGCCGGTGGTGCAGACGGTGCACAACTACCGGCAGGTGTGCTCGTCCGGCCTCTACTTCCGCGACGGCGTGATCTGTCAGGACTGCCGCGGCCGGGCGTTGGGCGTGCCGGCGGTCGTGCACCGCTGCTACCGCAACTCCCGGGCGCAGAGCGCGCTGATGGCCACCACGCTCGCCGTGCACCGGCCCACCTGGAAGTCGGTGGACCGCTTCATCGCGCTGACCACGGCGGTCGCCGACCATCTCCGGGACTACGGCATCCCGGACGAGCGGATCGTGGTGAAACCCAACGCCGTGCCCGACCCGGGCGCCCCGGCGCCGGTCGGGAACGGCTTCCTCTTCATGGGCCGGCTCAGCCCGGAGAAGGGGCTGGACCTGCTGCTGGCGGCGTGGCGGCGGCACCCGGTGGGCACGCTCGGCCCGCTGCGCATCGCGGGTGACGGCGAGCTGCGCCCGCTGGCCGAGGAGGCCGCCGCCGAGCGGCCCGACGTCCACTACCTGGGCCAGCTCGACCGGGCCGGGGTACGCGCCGCGCTGGCCGACAGCTCCGTGGTGCTGGCCACCTCGACGTGGCACGACGTGCTGCCCACCGTGATCATCGAGGCGCTGGCCGCCGGTCGGCCGGTGCTCGGCACCGCGCTCGGCGGCATCCCGTACCTGGTGGGCGCGGACACCCCGCGCGAGCCCGCCGGCACCGGGCCGGCCGAGGTGGCCACCGCGGCCCCGGGCGACGGCCGGGTCGCGTTGCCGTCGGGGGTGCAGCGCGGCGAGGCCGGCTGGGTGGTGGCGCCGGAGGTCGAGGCGCTGGCCGCGGCCCTGCCGCTGGCCTCGGCGGACGCGCCGGTGCTGGCGGGCGCGGCGCGGAGCCGCTACGAGCGGACCTTCCACCCCGACGTGATCACCAAGCGCCTGATCGACATCTACGCCTCGCTCACCTGAGTGTCGGTCGTTGAGGCCTGCTTGTAAGTACAATCGGGCTGTTGTCGGCACAAGGGAGGTGGGGTGGTGAGCACCGTGTCCGTACGCGAGTTCTCCTACAACCCCAGCGCGATGTTCGCCCGCGTGGAACAGGGCGAGACGATCGAGGTCACGCGGCACGGCAGCGTGATCGCCGTGCTGTTGCCGGGTTCGGGGACGCTGGGCAGGTACTCCACCCTGGTGGCGAAAGGGGTGATCCGCCTCAAGGCGACCACCACGAGCGACATCGACCGGCTTCCCCGCTACGACGTGCCGCCCGACGCGTCGCCCCTTGAGCTGCTGTTGGCCGACCGCGAGGACGACGAGCGGTGATCTATCTGGACTCGTCCGCCCTGATCACTCTGATCGCCGGCCGTACCTACGTCACGGAACTCCAGGAATTCCTGGCGAGCCGGGCGGGCATGCCGATGGGAACCAGCTCAGTCGGATTCGTTGAGACGGTACGCACCCTCGACCGGATCGGTGACTACCCGGACGCCATGCAGATGCTGGTACGGCACTTCACCGAGATCCTGGTGACCGAGGAGGTCCGTGATTCGGCGGCGGCCCTTCCCGCCGGCATCCGGACGTTGGACGCGCTACACGTGGCGAGTGCCCAGGCCCTCGGTGATGCGCTCGACACGCTGGTCACCTACGACAAGCGGATGTCGGACATCGCAGTCTCGGTGGGCTTACCGGTCGCGGCGCCCGGCACCGACTAGGTCTCCCGCACCTCAGCGCAGGGAGGCGCGGGCGGAGAAGGCGATGCTGGCCAGCAGGAAGCCGCCGTTGACCACCGTGAACGCCACCACCACCCAGAACGCGAGTGCGGGCGCGAACACCAGCACCAGCCCGGCCAGGAAGATCACCGCGCCGTAGTCGCGGACCAGCTTCACCACACGCACCGGGAACGAGGTCGAGGTGACCATGCTGGCCGCGTTCGGGCCGGCCTGCATCACCGAGGTGACCAGGTTGACCATCCAGGTGCCGGCGAAGACCGCGACCAGCCAGACCGGGGTGGACGGGCGCTGCGCCACGGCCGTGGCGGACAGCGCGGCCACCAGCGCGATCTGGGCGGCCACGTCGCAGAGCACGTCGACCCGGGCGCCGGCCGCGCTGCCCTGACCGGTGACCCGGGCGAGCTGCCCGTCGGCGCAGTCCAGCGCGTACGCGACCTGCCAGCCGACCAGGGCGACCAGCCCGACCACCCAGGCCGGGACGGAGCCGGCGGCCACCTCGTCGGCGAGCGCGACCACTGTCACCGAGGCGGCCAGCCCGAGCACCAGGTTGGCCAGGGTCAGCGCGGTCGGGCGCAGCCCCAGCCGCTGGGCGACCAGCGCGAAGGCCGCCCCGATCCACTGGCTGATCGACTCGCTGAACAGGCCGCCGCCCCGGTTGACCCGGTGGAAGTCGGCGACGGTGGGACGGGGCTCAGCCAAGGTGGTCGCGGAGGGCACCGGCGTAGTCTGCCAGCCGCTCCCGGGTCTCGGTAGACGACATCGCGAGGTGTTCGAGGATGGTGTAGCGGTCCGGTCGGGTGGCCGGCGCGAACTGCACCGCCTCGACGAACTGGTGGTCGGTCAACCCCACCTCGGCCGGCAGCCGGGGCAGCCCGTGCCGGGCCAGGCAGGCCGACATCTCGGCGAACCGGCGATCGTCGCCACGAAGGAACGTGCAGAACAGCGCGCCGAGCCCGGCCAGCTCGCCGTGCGAGGCGGTGCCGGGGAAGAGCGCGTCGACCGCGTGCATGATCTCGTGGCAGCCGCCGCTGCACGGGCGGCTGGTGCCCTCGATGGCCATCGCCAGACCGCTGGAGATCAGCGCGTCCGCGAGGACCGTGACGAACCCGTCGTCGGTCATGTCGCCCGGATGGTTCAGCACCGCCTCCGCGCCGGCCCGCGACAGCGAGGCGGCCAGCCCGTCGAACGGCTCGCCGCGGACCGTACGAGCCAGCTCCCAGTCGGCCAGGGCGCTGATGTTGCTCACCACGTCGCCCACCCCGGCGCGGTTGTGCCGCTCCGGGCCGGCCTCCACGAAGTCCAGGTCGACGATCACCGCGATCGGGATGTGCACGCCGTAGGAGCCCTTCAGGCCCTCGGTGATCAGGCTCGCCACCGGGGAGGCGATGCCGTCGTTGGCCAGGCTCGTCGCCACCGAGACCATCGGCAGCCCGCGCCGGGTGGCCGCGTACTTGGCCACGTCGATGGTCTTGCCGCCACCGATGCCGACCACCGCGTCGTACGAGCGGGCGCGCAGCTTGCCGCCCAGCTCGTCGGCGGCGTCCAGGGTGCCCCCGGCCACCGTGAACACGTCCGCCGAACGCAGCGACGGCCGGAGCAGTTCGGCGATCTTCTCGCCCTGCCCCGGACCGACCACCACGGCGACGTCGCCGCCGGCCGAGATCCGGCCGTCGGAGAGGATCGCCGCCAGATCCGCCACCGCGCCCCGCCGCACGTCGATGTGCAGCGGGGTGAGGACGCTACGGGCTAGTAGCGGCACGCGATCTCCCGCGCCCGGGCCAGGTCCTCGTGGTTGTCGACCTCGACCCAGGAGACGTCACCGATCGGCGCCGCCCGCACCTCGCCGCCGGAGTCGGCGAACTCCTGGTAGCCGTCCTCGTAGTAGAGGTTCGGGTCGCGCCGCCAGGTCGCCTCCAGCGCGTCCGCGAGCGCGTCGGCCACCTGCGGCTCGATCAGCGTCGCGCCGATGTACTCGCCGTACGCCTCGCCCGGGTCCATCAGCTTGGTGATCCGGGTGAGCTGGCCGGCGGCGTCGAAGGTGGTCTTCATCTCCTCCTCGGCCAGCGCCTTGAGCGTGTCGACGGCCAGCAGGATGCCGGGGCCACGCTCGGCCAGCAGCGTCTTCTCCACGCTCACCGGGTGCACCGTGTCGCCGTTGACCAGCAGCACGCCGCGGGCGAAGTGCTCCCGGGCCAGCCAGAGCGAGTACGCGTTGTTCCACTCCTCGGCCTTGTCGTTGTGCACCAGCGTGAGCGTCACGCCGTACTTCTGCTCCAGGTCGGCCTGCCGCTGCCGGACCGCGTCCGCCGCGTAGCCGACCACGATCACCACCTCGGTCAGCCCCACCTCGGCGAGGTTGCGCAGCGCGATGTCGAGGATGGTGGTCTCCCCGTCGACCGGCACCAGGGCCTTGGGCAGGGTGTCGGTGTACGGCCGCAGCCGGCGCCCCGCACCGGCGGCGAGCACCATCCCGATCATGCCGACACGCTCCTCTTCTCGACCGGATTCCACGTGGCGAGGATATCGTCGGCGGCCGGACGGCCGTGGTGCAGCCCGTGATCGCCCTACAGCCCGATGGAACGGAGGGCGGCGAAGCCGTCCTCGGCGATCCGGCGGATCAACCCGTCGTTGACGTCTCGGTGCTCGTCGAGCAGGGCGACGTCCGACTCGGCCAGCCAGCGGAACTCGGTGTGCTTGCCGGCCTCCAGCCGGGGCCGGCTGAGGTCGCCGTCCACCCGGACCAGGAAGTCGGTCTCGACCCGGGCCAGCCCGTCGTCGGCGGTGTACCGGTATTCGCCGACCAGGCCGAGCACGTGCGACACCGCCCAGCCGGTCTCCTCGGCGACCTCGCGACGCAACGCGTCGTCGATCTCCTCGCCGGGTTCGAGGTGGCCGCCGACGATGTCCCAGCAGTTGGGGAAGATGCGCCGCTCGGGGGATCGGCGCTGGATGAAGATGCGGCCGTCGTCGTCGACGATCAGCGCGCCGGCACAGCGGAAGGGCTCGGTGGGCACCCTCCGACAGTAGCCATCCGCACCGGTTCCGGCGATGCCCGTTCTTGTCCCGGTACGCATCGATGGCCCACCATGTCCGTACCCAGTCGCCGTCCCACAGGAGTGATGTGTGATGCAGGTTCGGGAAGCGATGTCCAGTGAGGTTCTCGTGGTCGGCCCGGAGCACACGCTCCGCCAGGCGGCCCGGATGATGTCGGCCCGCGGTGTCGGGTCGGCGGTCGTGATCGACCCGGACTCCGAAGGGGTCGGGATCATGACCGAGCGCGACGTGCTGAAGGCGATCGGCGCCGGGCTCGACCCGGACGTCGAGCGCACCGGTGCCCACCTGACCTGGGACGTGGTCTACGCCGGCCCGGACTGGACGGTGGAGGAGGCGGCTGCGGCGATGGCCCGGGGCGGATTCCGTCACCTGGTCGTGCTCGACGGCCGGGAGGTCGCCGGGGTGATCTCGGTGCGGGACCTGATGCGGGTGTGGGCGCGGGAGCACGCGCCGACCGGGACCTGATCCGGCCCGGAACGGGCGATGGCCCGGCCGATACCGGCCGGGCCATCGTCGCTTTGCGGTGCTGTCAGGTCGTGTCCGCCCCGGTCAGGGGCCGACGAAGACCGCGGTGCCGCGCCAGTCCACGTTGTCCACGCCGGGACCGCTGCGGACCGTCGCGGAGCCGGTCGGCACGCCGTCCGACCACGCCATCGAGGACAGGTTGCCGGTGGTCCGGGAGACGACGTAGAGGTTGTCGCCGTCCAGGAACAGACCGCCCGCGTCGGCGAACGCCGTGGTGCCGGCAACCGTGGCCCGCTCCGCGCCGACCGTGCCGGTGTCCGGCGTGAACCAGCGCCAGAACAGGGTGCTCTGACCGGCCAGCGAGTAGTAGAGCCGGCCGCTCTTGTAGAACATCGCGGTCACGTTCGGCAGCTCGGCGGCGAAGTTGACCGTCATGCCGGCGTACGTCTGGCCCTCCGGCGCGGAGCCGGTGATGACCGTGTCCCACTTCGCGTCGTGGTAGGGGTCCAGCTTCTTCGGGCTGCCGAACTCGGCACCGTCGAAGGAGCGCTTGTAGAGGTCGCCACCGACGCCGTAGAACAGGTCACCGCCGACCCAGAACGCGCCCTTGACGGTGGACCAGCGGGTGTCGTCCGGGTTCGCCACCGACATCGCGTTGCCGACCGTGGTCGCGCCGTCGTACGACCGCTTGGTGATGCTGTCCACCGTGGTGGCCGGCGGCACCGGCGGGAGCTTCACGATCTCGATGCCCTGCACCAGCGGGTTCTCCAGGACCCGACCGAAGTCGATGTCGATGTTGCCGTCGCTGGTGATCGGGAACGCCCGCATGGTGCCCTTGTTGGTGGCGCCGATCGCGGCGATCGGGTCGAAGCTGTTCAGCTTGAGCACACCGTCGATGCTCACGTTGAACTTGCGCTTGCCCGCGGTGGCGGTGCCGGCGTACCGGTTGGCCAGGTAGAGGCGCACCTGCACCGGCGTGCCGGCCGGGACCGGGAAGTCCCACTGCATGTCCGGCGTGGGCGTCTGGTCCCACCGCTCGCTGTTGAACAGCTCGACCGGGGTGCCGGCCGGGACGGTGGCGTCGACCGAGGCGTTCGTGGGGTACGTCGTGACCGTGCTGCCGTCGTTGTGCAGGCTGCTCGGCGCGGCCAGGGTGTCCGCGGCCCAGGCCGGGCCGTTCGCGCCGGCCAGCTGGTCGCCGCCGGCGTTCACCCGGTAGAGCACGTCCGAGGCGTCCGGCGTCGGGGCGGTCTTGACCACCTCGATGCCCTGGATGAGCGGGTTCTCCAGCACGCGGCCGAAGTCGATGTCGACCACGCCGTCGCTGACCAGCGAGAAGGACCGCATGGTGCCGCGGTCGGTGCCACCGGCGGAGGCGACCGGGTCGAAGTCGTTCAGCTTGAGCACGCCGTCGATGGTGACGTCGAGCTTGCGCTTGCCCACGGTGGCGGTGCCGGTGTACCGGTTGGCCAGGTAGAGGCGGACGTCGACCCGGGTGCCGGCCGCGACCGGGATGTCCCACTGCATGTCCGGGGCGGTCGTCTGGTCCCACCGCTCGGTGTTGAACAGCGTCGCCGGGGTGCTCGCCGGCACGGTGCTGTCGAACGTGGCGTTGGTGGGGTACGCCTTCGCGCTGCTGCCGCTGTTGTGGTTCGGGCTCGGCGCGGCGTCGGTGTCGGCCGCCCAGTCCGGGCCGCCGTCGGTCGCCGGGATGGCCGGGCCACCCGCGTTGACCCGGTAGAGGACCTCGGTCTGCGCCGCCCGGCCGGCCTGGTAGACGTCGCCGGGCAGGCCCTTGGTGCTGGTCGAGTGGGGCGCGTCGCCGCCGTCCAGCGGGAAGAACGCGATCTTCTTGCGCAGGTGCTCGCCGGCGCCGATGTAGTCCTGGTCGCTGCCGAGCCAGAGGCCCTGCGGGGTGACCATCATCTCGGTCACGCCGTAGCCGCGCGGGTGGCGGCCCGGGTTCCAGGACAGCGGCAGGCCGCTGGCCGGGTCGAGGGCCGCGATGCTGGCCCGCGGCACCGCGCCCGGTCCGGCCTTGTCGCGGGCGATCGGGTTGTTCGACCAGCGGAAGTGACCACCGACGTAGATGGCCTTCTCACTGATGCCGACGGAGAGGAAGGTGTCGCCGCCGCTGAAGTTGGTCCAGGTCGGCTGCTGGCCGCCACCGGTGGCGTCGGCCTCCCAGCGGGCGGCCGAGTCGCAGAGCGTGCCCGGGTAGGACGCGCCGGTGGTGACCACCACGAAGTACTTGCCGTCCGGGGAGAACTGGACGTCGCGGACCCACGAGTCGAACGCGGCGTACTTGCAGGCGCCGGAGTAGCCGTCCGTGTTCCAGTCGGCGACGGTGGCTCCGCTGTCGCCCAGGTTGATCCGGACGATCTGGTCGTGCACGACGCCGTCGGCCTTCTTGAAGTTGCCGATGACGACCATCTGCTTGCGGTCGGGCGAGACGGCGAGCTTCTCCGGACCCACGCCCGCCTTGGCGGTGCCGGTGCTGCCCTCGGTCCAGTTGTGGTTCTCGGTCAGGTTGGTGGTCAGGTAGTCGTCCACCGCACCGGTGTCGGCGTCGATGGAGGCCAGGCCGCCGCGGTTCACGCCGGTGCCCGCGGTGGTGAAGATGCCACCCACCAGCAGGCGGTCGCCGACCTTGACGATGTCGTTGACCAGACCGTTGAAGGCCGGTCCCTTGAACGTGGTGACCAGCGAGCCGTCGGCGATGTTGAGCAGCGCCAGCTTCCGACGGTTGACGCCGTTGACGGTGTTGAACGAACCCGCGATGTAGACCGTGCCGGCGGTGGGGCCGGCGACGACGGCCGAGACGTCGCCGTCGATGACGGGCGCGAACGCGGGGTCGACGATGCCGGTGGCCTTGTCGAAGGAGAGCAGCTTGGTGCGCGGGATGTCCTGGGACTTGTCGCGGTTACGCACCTCGGTGAAGGACCCGCCCGCGATCACCTTGCTGCCGGCGTCGTAGATGGCGTAGACCGCGCCGTCCTTGATGTTCGGCGTGGTGGTGGCGGGGGTGCTGCTGACCATGGTGCTGTGGTCCGGTGCGGCCAGCGCGGGGCTGGCCGACAGCACACCACCGACACCGAGGAAGGCGGCGGTGACCAGCGCGAATGATCGGCGCGTGGTCGCGGGAAGATTTAGCACGGGCAGCTCCGGAGGAGTGACGGAGAACGAGGTGGCCGGCCCGGCCGATCGGGCGAGGGGTGCAGGGGTCGCCGATCGGGGGCGCACGGCCGGTTGACGCGTGATGGGCACACACTTCCGCATTTCAGCTATGGCGTCCACCCCGGATGACCTTTATACCCGTCCACACGACCTGACGGATACCGGGAGAGGCGAACCGGCCACACGAACGGTGGAGGTCAGTTCACCGGGCCCCCCGGCGTGGCCGTCGGCGCGGGCGCCGAGAAGTACGGGTCCCCGGCCAACTCGCGGTACGCGGCCAGACCCTCCGGGTCGTCGTCGAAGGTGCTGTCGTACGTGGTGCCCTTGGTCTGCTTGGCCGAGAAGTAGACCACCGCCTTGATCTGCGGGTGCTGCTTGATGTAGGTGCGCGCCTCCCGCAGCCACGCCGCCCGCTGGCCCGGCCCGCCGTCGTGGGTGACGCCGAACTCGCCGATCAGCACCGGTCGCGGCCGCTGTCGGGCGAAGGCCATGAAGGTGTCCATCTGCTCGGCGAAGCCGTCGTAGTCCTTGCCCGGGTAGACGTCCGTGCACAGCCAGTCGACCTGGTCGTCACCCGGGTAGTAGGCGGCGGCGTTACGGCTGGAGTCCACGAAGCCGAGCACGTGCGGGCACCACACCCAGCCGGCGTTCGTCGCCCCCTCCTCCGTGAAGATGGCCCGGATGTGCTTCCACGCGGCCACGTAGTCCTCGGGCGACCGGACGCTCTGGCGCAGGTTGGGCCGGTCCATCTCCCACCGCCACCGCAGCAGCACCGGAACCCCGAAGTCCTTGATCTTCTTGGCCCGCTGCCGGATCAGCTGGTCGTACACGCCGTCGGTGATCGACCGGGTGTCCGCGCCGGACCAGGAGATCATCTGCAGCATCTGGGCGGCCTGGAACGCGTTCTCGGTCGGGCCGGGGAAGTCGTCCTCCCACTCGTGGAACATGTGCGCCAGCGTCACCTTGCCGCCGGTCTGCTCACCGAAGGCGGTGAGGGCGCTGACCCGACCGTCGGGCGTCTGCCAGGTCGGCTTCACCCAGGCGCCGAGCCAGGCGCCCTGCGCCGGCATCTCCGGGCCCCGCCCGGTGGTCTCCAGGCCGCCCACCGGCCGGGGCTTCACCGGCGCGGTCTGACCGCCGGTCGACGGGGCCGGGGTGAGGGGCGCGGGCGCCTCCCGCTGACAGGCGGTCAGGGCGAGTGTCGCTCCGATCAGGAGCGCCGCCGAACTGCGGACCCACTTCATGATTGCCGTGCCTCCCCGTGTTGGTGCCACCGGCCGGGCCGGTGATCGATGTCGTGTGGAGTCGCCGGTCATCGCCCCCGGTGGCGCCGCAGCGCCCGCAGGGCGTCGAGCTGGAGCACGCCACGGAGCCGCCAGACCGCCGCGGCGTAGCCGGCGCCGCCCAGTGCGGCGACCACCAGCAGGGACGCCATACCCGGATCGGTGACCACGTGCAGCGCCAACGACGGCGCACCGAAGCAGGCCAGCGCCAGCCCGGCGGCGGTGAGCGTGCCCGGCCCGAACGGATGCAGCCGGAACGCGCGGTGCAGCTGGACCAGCGGCACCAGATTGGTGATCAGGATGGACGCGGACCAGGCGATCGCCGCACCCATGACGCCGTAGCGCGGGATGAGCAGCACGTTGGCGACCACGTTGACCACCGTGCCGGAGAGCGCGTTGTAGAACGTCCAGGCCGTCTTCCCGGCCATGTTCAGCACGGTGTCGACCATGCCGCAGCCGGTGGCGACCAGCATCGTCAGGGCCAGGTAGACGGTGACCGTCCGCCCGGCGTCGTAACCGGAGCCGAACAGGGACAGCATGGGCTCGGCGAACGAGGCGAACAGCAGGTAGGCGGGCCAGGCCAGCAGCACCAGCCACGCGGTCGCGGCCTGGTACAGCCGGCCGGCCGCGGCCCGGTCGTCCCGGGCCAGATGCTCCGCCAGCCGGTGTTGGACGGCGGTCGACAGGGCCTGACCGGAGAGCTGACCGAGGGTCAGGAACCGGGTGGCCGCCGTGTAGAGCGCCGCCTCGGACAGCCCGCGCAGCGCGCCCAGCAGGACGATGTCGAGCCGTTGCACCACCATCTGGGCGAGCCCGCTCAACGCGCGCGGCCCGCTGTACCGCCAGTACGGGACGAACTCCTCCCGCCAGCTCACCGGCCGCGGCGAGGCCGGTCCGGCCGCGCGTTCCGCCCGCCGGACCAGGCGGGTCAGCCAGAACACGGCGGCGAGCGCGGCCGGCACGTACGGCAGCGCCCACGCCAGCGGCAGCGCCGTGGTGGCGGAGAGGCCGAGCACGGCGACCACCAGCACGGCGAGGAACTGGAGCAGGGTGCGTCCGAGCCGCTCGATGAGCAGCAGCGGACGCATCTTGCCGAAGCCCCGGCAGGCGGACAGCGTGAAGTCGCAGAGCGCGGCCACCGGGACGAAGAGCAGCAGCGCGCGCAGCGCGGGCACCGCGCCCGGCACCGGCTCGGCGAAGGTCAGCTCGACGATCCGCGGGGTGAACAGCCAGCCGACCGTCGTGAGCAGAACGCCCATGACCAGCAGCGGAAGTAGCCCGGCCAGAACCGAGGCCCGGATCCGCTCCGGCTGCCCCAGCGTCCGGTAGCGGCTGATGAAGTAGACGGAGCCGATGCCCGTGCCGAGGCGGGCGGCCGCGTACGCGATCATGAAGGCGCTGGTCGCGGCGAAGAACAGACCCGCGTCCGCCATCGACCAGCCACGGGTGACCACGATGTTCAGCCCGAAGCCGGCGACCGCCGCCACCGCCACGCCGAGCAGGTTCAGCACCCCGTGCCGGGCGGCCCCGCCCAGCTCGGCGCCCCCCGCCGGTCGGGTGGGAGTTACCGTCGCCACGACGGCACGCGTCCCCACCAGGCGGCGAGCCGTTCGTCGTACGGCGTGAAGTGCGCCTCCAACCGGGCGCGCAGCTCCGGGTCCATCGCCGAGCGGGACCGCGAGTTGTGCTTGCCGAACGAGATGTCCGCCCAGTGCGGCAGGCCGAGGAAGTCGCAGACCCCGTCGAAGGCCGGCCGCGGGTCGGCGAAGAAGTCGTCGGCGTCGATCACGTGCAGCCGGTCCCGCCCGAAGATCGACTCGAGTCGCTCCAGCTGCTCGACGTACTGCCCCCGGGTCAGGTAGGCGTTGTGCTGGTAGTGGTGGCTGTGCGCGGTCGGGTCGGCGAGCAGGCGCTCCCGCTCGCCGGCGATGCGGCTCTGCTCCAGTTCGAGCGCCCGCTCGAACGTCTCCGACTCGAAGCCCCGGGCCGACTCGTGCGCGTGCGCCGAGTACGCCCGCTCCACCGGGTCGCGCAGCAGCACCAGCAGCCGGACCTCGGGCAGGTCGGCGGCGATCCGCTCGCCGGCCAGCGGGTGGAACATGTAGTACGGGCTCGACTCGCCGGTCACCCCACGCACACCGAGCTGCGCGCGTACCGCCTCGGCCCGGCGGTTCGTCGGGAAGTGCCCGAGGTACCAGTCCATGCCCCGGTCGTAACCGGTGTCGAAGTAGTGGACGCCCTTGTGGTAGACCGCCGGCAGCACGCCCGGGTGCTGGGAGAGCGTCTTGAACAGCGACGTCGTGCCGCACCGCTGGGCGCCCACGATCAGGAAGTCGGGGGTCATCCGCGAGTTCGCCGTCCACCGACCGACCGTCCGCGTCACCGACCGCACGGCCCGTCGGGCCTTGGCCTTGGCCAGCGTCATCTCAGCACTCCTCCCGCACCCGGCCGGGTCGCCAGGTGATCCTCCACCGCCGGCAACAGCCAGGCGGCCACGTGTCCCAGCCGGGCGCCGGCCTCGGCCTGTCGGTCGCGCAGGTAGCGCGCGGCCAGCTCGACCAGGTAGAGCACCGCCACCAGGTCCTCGGTGCCGGCCGGCGGCGCGAACGGGGCGAGCGTGCCCGCCGCCCCGCCCAGCAGCTCGCGGGCCGCCGTCGTCGGCTCCACCCCGGCCTTGGTGATCGCCGTCTGGAGCCGTCGGTGCAGCGCGTCGTAGCCGACCGGCACGCCCGCCGCGAACCGCTCCCAGTCCCAGACGAGCATCCGTCCGTCGGCCAGCGCCGCGCTGTTGCCGCCGTTCCAGTCGCCGTGCCAGGCGCCGAGGTCGAGCGTCGGGTCGAGCCCGACGACGGTGGCCAGGACCGCGCGCAGCCGCGCGGTCTCCGGCCGGTCACCCAGCGCCTCGACCTCGGCGGCGAGACGGTCGGCGTAGCCGCTGCCCGCGAGGGGCCGGCGGTCGACGCCGAGGCAGCGGCCGACCGCCACCATCGCCTCGCGTTCCCGCTCGGCGGCCGCCGCCGGCGTCGCCCGGGGCAGCCCCACGGGAAGCGCGCTCTGCACGAGCAGGGCGTGCGGGCCCCAGGCGCCGTGGTGCAACACGTCGGCCACCACGATCCCGGGCAGGTCGACGGTGGCGAGCCGGCGCAGGACCTCGGCCTCCGCGTCGACCAGGCCGCGGGTGAGCGGGTCCACGCCCAGCTTGGCGTACCCCAACGGTCGGCCGTGGTCGTCGAGCAGCTGGATCACCGGCTTGCGGTTGGCGCGGGCCGGACCGATGTGCACGCTCAGCAACGCCGGGCGGCCGAGCACCTCGGCCAGGTGCTCCTCCAGCGTTCCGCCGGTCGCCCCGACCTGGAGACGGTCCCGGAAGGCGAGCCGGCCGAGACCGGTGCGGAAGGCGGTGGCCAGCAGCGACCGGCGCAGCCGGGCCTTCGTACCCACCGCCTCCGTCGAGTGCCGCACCGCGCTGGCCGCGGCCCGCCGCGAGCCGGCGGGCACCAGCAGCCGGGGTCGCGCGGCCGAGGGCACCACGGCGTAGCCGGCGCCGCCGCGGCGCAGCGTCGGGCCGGCCGGTTCCGGCCAGACCACGGCCGCCAGCTCGGGCAGGTACGCCGCGCGCGCGTCATCGACTCGTGGGGTTGCGGTCATCAGCGGGTCCGTTCCCGTCGGTTGGTCGGCACGGCGGACGCCGCCGCGGCCAGCGCCTCCCGGCGCAGCGTCCGGAGGTGCCAGTCGTTGCGGGCCAGCACCGCCACGCTGATCAGGCCGTACGCCAGCGTGGTGTTCAGGGCGCCGTAGAGGAACTGGAAGAACAGCATCAGGATCAGCACCGCGCTGCCGGCGATGCCGATGGCGGTATGGTCGCGCCGGAACCGCCACAGGCACCAGAGGAAGAACGCGCTGTAGCAGAACGCGCCGACCCAGCCCTGGCCCACGAGCAGGTTCCAGACCTGCCCGTTGCTGCCCAGCTCCCGGTTGCCGCACTGCTGGCAGTCGGCCGACTTGCCGATCGCGATGGACCGGTTGCTGCCGATCAGCGCCCGGTTGGCGCCGTAACCCAGCACCGGCGAGTGGTTGGCCGCCTCGACGGCCCCGTTGGACAGGGTGGCCCGGATCTCGTCACTGTGCCCGTTCTGCATCCGCTCGTCGAGCAGCCCGCCCAGCGGCGAGGCCAGCACCAGCACCCCGGCCAGCGCGGTGGCCAGCGCCATGCCGGCGAGGACGGCGATCCGGCCGCGCAGCGCCAGCCGCAGGGCGACGTAGACGGCGGCGATCACCAGCCCGATCCAGAGACCGCGGTTGAGGGAGAACACGATCGGGAAGATCGCGGCGGCCACCAGGAGGTATCCACCGAGCCGGCGCAGCCCCCGGCCGTACACCACCCAGCCGACGAGGAACCAGATGAGCAGGATGCCCATGTTCTCGCCCCAGGTGTTCGTGTATTCGAAGGGGGCGGCCGGACGCGGGGAACTGGCCTCGCCCTCCAGCACCTCCTGCACCTGGGCCACCTCGACGTGCATGAGCCGGTTGACGAACGGCTCCTTGGCGATGACGTCGGGCAGGATGTAGTTGAGCGGGGCGGTGAACTTCAGGTCGGGCAGCAGCGCGCCGACGTAGCCGCCGATCACGGTGACCACGGCCAGGAACCCGAACAGCCGCAGCATCCGGATCCGCGGCAGTTCCTTCTCGCTCAGGTTGAGCACGTAGAGCATCGTGATGGTCAGCGCCGTGTAGTTCATCACCCGGATGCCCCAGCCGATGTACCGGCCGAAACCGTCCGGGGCCAGCGTGTTCGGCGCGGTGACGTCCAGCATCAGCCCGGAGAGCACCACCCAGGCGAGCAGGATCAGCCAGAACCCGAAGCCGGGGGGCACCCGGATGTGGTCGCGCCGACGCAGTTGGAACGCCATCGGCACGGCGAGGATGGCGAAGATGAACGACGGCAGGCCGAGCGCCCACCACACCGGGTAGAGCACGAACAGCGCGATCAGCGGCCACGCGGTGGGCAGACCTCGGCGTCCGGCGGCGCGTACGCCGGCCGGCGCCCCCGTCGGCACCGGATCACTCGGCACCGGCTCCGGCCGCGAGGGCTGGAGCGGGACGAGCGTCTTCATGTGACCGCTACCCGGGCCGTCGTCGGCGCGTAGACGATCCAGGTGGTGCCCGGCTGCGGGCGGACCTGGTAACCGGCCAGGTCGGTGACGTTGCAGACGAGCTTCTGCCCGGGCTTGCTCCACTGCGCCTTGGCGCTCGACGGCCCGGACACGACCAGGGCCGCGCCCTTGCCGTAGACGTTGGCGCTCGGCAGGGAGCGGGGGCTGGGCTTGCGGACGGTGAGCGTCCGGTATTCCATCGTGAGCACGACAACCGAGGCGGCGGTCACGGTGGTCTTCCCGACCCGTCCCGACCACTGCTGCTTCGCCTGGTCGTAGGTCCAGGTCTGGGTGCGGTGACCGGACACCGAGACGGTGAGCTTCCCGGCGGGTGTCACGTCCCGGGTGGCCAGCGGCGTGCCCGTGGTCGCGTAGTCGAACAGCGGCGCCGGTGCGGCGCCGCCCTTCGGCGCGGTGGCCCGCAGTGCCGTCGTGGAGGTGTTTCCGCCCGGGAACGCGGAGCTGCGCTGCGCCGGCGTCACGCCGCTGAGGTCGGCGGCCTTGAGCTGGCTGACGAAACCGGTGGGACCACCGTCGTAGCCGAGCCAGGGGCGGAGCACGCCGACACTGCGGATGTCGACCGGGCGGATCTCGGCGACCGGGCCGATCTTCGCGGCGTCGCGGGACTGGTAGACCGCGCTCAGGTGCAGGCTGCCCGACTCGGCGAACTCCTGGTAGACCAGGTCCGCCGCGTCGAGGCCGGTCGCGGTGCCGGACTCGCTCACCCGGATAGGCACCGCCAGCGCCTGCCGCGCCTCCACGCCCGGCTGGGTCAGCGGCTGCCCGGAGAGCGGCCCCGCCGGCAGGCTGGGCGTCGGGCTGGGCTTCGGCGCCGGGGTGCCCGGGTCGACCAGGTCGGTCGCACCCGGAGGCGGCGGGTCGCTGCACGCGGCACCCAGCGCGACGACCAGCACCCCGACGGCCGACGCCACGACAGACCGTCGGAGCCTCACTCCTGGTCCTCCACCGGGTCGAAGGCCATCGAGAGCCGGCCCTGGCCGTCGACACCGTCGATGTCGCGCTTCGAGCGGTAGACGGTGGACGGCGGCTGCCGGACCGCGCCGCCGGCCTGGACCGGTGCGGGCGGGCCGGGCTTGGCGGCGGGCACGGCGCTCGGGGCCGGGTTCGGGGTCGGCTTGCGGGGGCCCGGGGCCGGCTTGCGCGGGGCGGAACCACCGGTCGACGAGCCGACCGGCCGGGGCAGGATCATCGTGCTGTCGCTCGTCGGCTGGCCACCCGGGCGGAAGACGGGCTCCGGGCGCGGGCGGGGCGACGGTCGCCTGTCGTCCCGCTGGTTGTCACCCGTGGACGGGGCGCCGGCGGCTGGGCCGCCGGCCTGCTCCGGCAGGCGGGGCGCCATCACGCTGCCGAGCACCGGCGCGTCCACCTGCTCGAACTGCTGCAGGGCGGCGGTGATCTCGCTGGTCCGGGTCCGCCCGCTCTCGATCACGAGGATCACGCCGTCGACGTGCCGGGCCAGGGCCTGCGCCTCGACGGCCTGGGTGGGCCGGGCGGTCTCGATCAGCACGTGGTCGAAGCGGTCGGCGAGCTCGTCGAGGATCCCCAGCATGGTGGCGACCGGCAGCTCCACGTCGGTGTCCAGCTCGCCGGGCAGCAGGGCGCGCAGCGTGTTCAGCCCGGGGGCGGGGGTGAGCGCGGCGAGCGCGCCGACGTCGTGCCGCAGCACGTCGGCGAGGGTGTGCCGCGGCTTCGCCCCGCCGAACATGGCGGTCAGCGGCGAGTCGGGCCGGGTGGTGACGATCGCGACCTGGGCGCCGGTGCGGGCGTAGGCGGCGGCCAGGTTGCCGGCGACGAAACCGGCCACCGGACCGGGCGAGGTGTCGGTGAGCAGCAGCTGGCGGCCGCGCCCCGGCCGGGGCTCCGACATGATCGAGAGCAGCACGTTGCGCAGCCGGCCCAACTCACGCGAGACCCGGTGGGTGGGCGGCAGGATGCTCAGCGACGGCGCGCGCAGCGGCAGCTCCAGCAGCGTCGCCAGGCCCGTGCGGGCGGTCACGTCGCGGCCCCGCCGGACCCGGGTGTCGAGCCGGTCCAGGACCAGGGCGAGCACGATGCCGAAGAGCAGCCCGGCGCCCATCCCGCTGGCCAGGTTGAGCGTGCGGTTCGGCGAACTGGGCTTCCGGGGCAGGGCCGCGTCGGAGATGATCTGGCCGGCGTCGGGCGCGTTGTCCTGCAGGGGGCTGAGCCGCTCGTTGAGTCGGGTCAGCTGGTTGGTGAGGACCTGCTTGCTGGCCTCGGCCTGGGCCCGGGCGGCGGAGTTGGCCGGCGCCGCGGCGATCTTGCCGACGGCCGCGGTCAGCTGCTTGTTGACCTCGGCGATCTGCTGGTTGATCGAGGTGATCTCGTTCTCCACCGCCTTGGCCGCCGTGGCGAGCCGCAGGTCGAGGTACGCCTGCGCGAACGAGTGCGAGCCGTTCTGCGCCGCCTGCGGCGTGGTGCCCTCGTACGCGATCTGGAGCACCTGGCTGTTCGGCGGCACGGTGACCGACAGCGACCGCACCAGGTCCTCGTTGCTGGTGCTGGTCTTCAGCAGGGCGCGGGCCCGCTCGGCCACCACCAGGGAACGGACCACCTGCGCCTCGGTGTCGAGGTTGACCTTGCTGCCCGGCACCGCGTCGGGGCCGACCTGGCGCACCAGCACCGACGTGGTGGAGGTGTAGGTGGGCGTCTGCAGCTTGGTGACGAGCAGACCCGATCCGATGCCGAGCAGGGCCGCGAGCGCGAGGATCCACCATCGGCGGCGGAGCCACTCGAGGTAGGACATCAGCGTGGGCCCGTCCGCGTCGTGCTGCACATCGGGGCGGTGAGGTGAGGGCATCGGAGTGTGTCGCTCCCTTTCGACCGGACCGGCCAGTCAGCCGTGGGACGTCCGCGCCACGGTGAATTCTGAGTCTCCCTGATCGGAGCGGAGAGTGGAAGTCGCCGAGGGTCCGCCACTTCTGCCCGGAGGGTGCCGGGACGATAATGCACTGGTGCGCTTCTGCTATCACATCCAGAGTCACCGTTCGCCCGACCAGCTGACCAGGCTGGTGCATGCGGTGAAGCGGTACAGTCCGGACAGTATCGTGCACATCAGCCATGACGTGAACGGGGCTCCGCTCGACCTCTCCGAGCTGCGCACACTACGCGACGTGACGGTTCAGTACCACGAGGGTGGTTACGGCGACTTCAGTCACGTCGATCGCTACATGGCGGCCGTGGACTGGCTGAACGGTGAGGGTGTCCAGGTCGACTGGTTGGTGAACATCACCGGTCAGGACTACCCCATCCGTCCGCTCGACCAGGCGGAGGCCGAGCTGATCGGCTCCGGCGCCGACGGGTTCATGGAGTACTGGGACGCGTTCGGCCCGGAGAGCCACTGGCCGCAACGTCGGGTCCGCTCCCGCTACCACTTCCAGCACCGTCGGCTGCGCGGGCTCAGCCCGCGGGCCAAGAAGCTGCTCCGGCCGGTGCAGGCGGTCAACCGGATCCAGCCGCTGATGCGGGTGCACGTGTCGTACGGGCTGGTGGTGGGTCGGCGGGCCCGCACCCCGTTCGGACCCGACCTGCGGCTGCACGGCGGGTCGGCGTTCTCGTCGTTGACCTGGCCCGTGGTGGCCTACCTGCGGGAATACTTCGACCGGCGGCCGGACGTGGTCGACTACTTCCGGCACTGCCTCTCGCCGGTGGAGGCGGTCTTCCAGACCATCGTGTGCAGCGCGGACCGGTTCAACCTGGTGCCCGACTGCAAGCGCTACTTCGACTTCCGGAACAGCACGTTCAACCACCCGAAGTCGCTCACTGCCGACGACCTGCCCCGGGCGTTGGCCAGCGGTGCTCACTTCGCCCGCAAGTTCGACTACGAGCGCAACCCGGAGCTGCTCGACGTCCTCGACGCCCACCTGGCCGCGGCGGCGACCCCGAGGGCCTGACCGGTTCCGGCGGGCCGGTGACCGGCCCGCCGGACCGGCCGCTCAGCGGTAGTCGTACCGCCGACGCAGCGGCCAGGTCATCGCACCGACCATCCGGCGGCGGCCGGGCGCGTACTCACGACGCCACTTCTCGTCGAGGCTGAGCGCGATCGGCCCGGTGCGCATCCGGATCCGTCCGCCGGCCACCGCGTGCGACCCGGCCTGCTCGAACTCGGTGCCGTGCAGGAACGACAGCGGGTCGACCTGGCCGGTCACGTCGGCCGTCAGGGCGGCGATCCGGCCCAGCTCCGTCCGTGGGTCGCGGACCAGGTCCTCGTACCGGACGACCACCCGCGGGACGCCGGACCGGGCGAGCGACGAGATCATCGCGTTGACGGTGACCCACCGCCGCGCGGTCAGCCGGGCCGAGCGCTGGTTCATCCGGCCCTTGGTGGAGGTGCCCTCGGGCAGCTCGACGAGCTGGCTCCAGGAGTAGGCCACCCCGCGCGGGTCGCGGAGGATGTGCACCAGCCGCAGGTCGATCTCCGGCGCGCGGGCCAGGATGTACGCCAGCGAGGGGCGCTTGGTCGAGTCGACCACCACCTTGGCGCCGGACACCTCGGCGATCGCCCGGTAGAGCTTCGTGATCAGGGTCGTGTAGCGCTCCAGGTCCTGCCGGAAGCCCGGCACGACCCGGGCCCCCTTGATCATCGGAACCTTGCCGGTGGCGTCGACCCGGCGTTGCAGGGCGCGGACCTCCTGCACGTCGATGTTCGCCCAACCGCCGTACGCGCGCCGACCGACCTCACCCCAGAACGGGCACTCGTCGAAGTGCTCCCCGCAGGCGCAGCGGAAGTTCCGTTCCACCCCGGACTGCCACAGGTAGAACAGCTCGCCGACGTCGCAGTGGTCGACGAACTGGCCGAGCATCAGGTCGAGCAGGGTGGAACCGCTGCGCGGCATCCCGCAGACGTAGAGCACCGTCACCCGGTCGGTGCCGGACGGAGCGCCCGCCCCGGATCCGTCCGCTGCCGCAGGCTGCTGGGCCGTCATCGATCGCTTCTCCTCGTCCCCGGTGGATGTCAAGCGGCAGTGTAGGCGCGATCGGAGGAGCCGGGGATTGGCGGAATGCGTGAAGGAATCCGGCCGGCAGGACGTGAATCGTGACTCCCACTTCTGTTCCGCGTGCGGTGCCGTTAGATTGTTCCGGCGCTCAGCTGACCGTCCCACGGAAGTGGCACGGGTGTGCGGTGGGGGAGGCGGTTGGAGACGTGGAGCCCGGTGAAGTCATGCTCGTGGGTTCCAGTGGCGGGCACCTTGCCCAGCTGCTGGCGCTCGCACCCTGGTATCGCGACCGCGCCCGCTCCTGGGTGACCTTCGACACCCCGGACGCGCGCTCGCTGCTCGACGGGGAGCAGGTCGTGTGGGCACACCACCCCACCACCCGCAACGTGAAGAACCTGGCCCGGAACATGCTGCTCGCGGTCCGGACGCTCAAGCGCCGCAACGTCGACGCGGTGGTCACCACCGGCGCCGGTGTCGCGCTGCCGTTCGTCGTGGTGGCGCGGCTGCGCGGGATCCCCACCGTCTACATCGAGGTGTACGACCGGATCGACAGCCCCACGCTCACCGCCCGGCTCTGCCGTCCGTTCCTCTCGGCGATGCTGGTGCAGTGGGAGGAGCAGCGCCGCTTCTATCCCGACGGCACCGTGGTGGGGAATCTGCTGTGACCTCGTTCATCCCCCGGCAGCGGCAGACCGAACCGGAGCCGGACACCGTGCTGGCCATGGTCGGCACCGACGTGCACAGGTTCGACCGGCTGGTCGGCTGGCTGGAACGCTGGTGGACCGCGCGCGCCGACGGTCCGCGGCAGGTCCGGCTGGTCCTCCAGTACGGCAGCAGCACCCCGCCGAACCTGCCGGACGCGGTGCCGTTCCTGGCCCACGACGAGTTGCAGCGGGCGATCGCCGAGGCGAACGTCGTGGTCTGCCACGGCGGGCCGGCCACCATCACCGAGGCCCGACGCAACGGCCACCTGCCGATCGTGGTCCCGCGCGACCCCGCCCACCACGAGCACGTCGACAACCACCAGCAGCTCTTCTCCCGCCGGCTCGGCTCCGCCGGCATGGTGCGACTGGTCGAGACCGAGGCCGACCTGGTCGAGGCGCTCGACAAGGCGCTCGTCGACCCGGCGACCTTCCGCCTGGACGCCGACCCGGACCGCCCCGACCCCCGCGCCGCCGCGGCGGCGCGCGTCGGCCAGATCGTCGAGGACCTGGTACGCCAGCGTGCGTCGGGACGACGCCGGTGGTGGCGGTGACCGCGCCGGTCCGCGTGCTCTTCGTCGGCGGCCTCGGACGCAGCGGCTCCACCCTGCTGGAGCTGATCCTCGCCCAGCACCCCGACGTCTGTGCCGTGGGTGAGGTGGTGCACCTCTGGGAGCGGGCCCTCGGTGGCGACGAACGCTGCGGCTGCGGCGAGCGCTTCACGGTCTGCGGGTTCTGGCAGCAGGTCGGCGACCACGCGTTCGGCGGTTGGGACGCGGTCGACCGGGACGAGGTGCTGGCGCTCAAGGCCGAGGTCGACCGGACCCGGCACATCCCCCAGTTGGCCCGGGGCGACCTGCCGGCCGGGCAGTTGGCCGCCGTGCGCCGCTACGCCGACCTCTACACCCGCATCTACCGGGCGGCGACCGAGGTCACCGGCGCCGAGGTGGTGGTGGACTCCAGCAAGCACGCCTCGACGGCGTTCGCCCTGCGCTGGGCGCCCGATCTCGACCTGCGGGTCGTCCACCTGGTCCGGGACAGCCGGGCGGTCGCCTACTCGTGGGCCAAGCAGGTCCGCCGCCCCGAGGTGGTGGACGGCGAGGCCTACATGCCGACCTTCTCCCCGTTCACGGTGAGCAGCCTGTGGACCGCGCAGAACGCGGCGTTCCACCTGCTCGCCCAGCGGGCGCCGGTGGTCCGGCTGCGCTACGAGGACTTCACCGCCGACCCGCGCGGCACCGTGACCCGGGTGCGCCGGTTCGCCGGCCTCACCGACACCCCGGACGCGCTGCGGGTGCTCGACGAGCCGCCGGTGCCGCTGGTCCGGGCGCACAGCATCGCCGGCAACCCGCTGCGGTTCAGCGCGGGTCCGCTGAAGGTGCGCCAGGACAACGCCTGGCGGGAGAACCTGCCGACGCGCAGCCGGGCCGTGGTCAGCGCCGCGACGCTGCCGCTGCGCCTGCGCTACGGATACCTCGGCGGTGGCCGAACCAACAGCACGGAGGCGTCGTGACCGGGAGCAACCCACCGCAGGTGACCGCCGTGGTCCCCACCCGGGACCGGCCGGTGCTGCTGCGCGCCGCCCTCGACGCGATCCTGGGTCAGGACTACCCGGGCGGGATCGACGTGGTGGTCGTCTACGACCAGTCCGAGCCCGACCACACCCTCGCCGATGACCCGCGGATCCGGGTGATCACCAACAGCCGCACCCCCGGCCTCGCGGGTGCCCGCAACACCGGCATCCTCGCCGCCGAGGGTGAGCTGGTCGCGTTCTGCGACGACGACGACGAGTGGCTGCCCGGCAAGCTGGCCGCCCAGGTCGCCGCGCTGGAGGCGACCACGGACGGCGCGTTCGTCAGCTGCGGCATCCGGGTCGACTACGACGGCCGCCAGGTCGACCGCTCGTTGTCGATGAACCGCGTGCCGCTGGCGTCGCTGCTGCGCGACCGGCACACCGAACTGCACCCGTCCACGTTCCTGATCCGGCGGGACGCGCTTGTCGACGCGATCGGGCTGGTCGACGAGGAGATCCCGGGCAGCTACGCGGAGGACTACGAGTTCCTGCTCCGGGCCGCCCGGCACGCGCCGCTGGTCAACCTGACCGAGCCGTACGTGACGGTGCGCTGGCACAAGCGGTCATACTTCGCCCAGCGCTGGGAGACCATCTCCACCGCGTTGCAGTGGCTGCTGGAGCGCTACCCCGAGTTCGCCACGGTGCCGGCGGGGGAGGCCCGGGTCGCCGGGCAGATCGCGTTCGCCCAGGCCGCGATGGGCAACCGTCGGGAGGCCGTCCGCTGGGCCCGCCGCACGTTGGCCGGCAACCCGAAGGAGGCCCGCGCCTACCTGGCGCTCGCCGTGGCCAGCAAGGCCGTGGACCCCGACCGCGTCCTGCGTACGCTGCACAAGCGCGGTCGGGGCATCTGAGCCGGAGCGGTCAGGCGGACGCCGAGCACCAGGCGCGCCAGGCGTCCTTGCTGGGTTGGTCGGTGAGCCGGAAGTCTCCGCCGGACACCTTGTAGTCGTAGTAGGCCACCCAGAGCGGGCGCTGCCCGTTCAGGTAGCTGCTCATCGACCGGATCCAGGCGGCGCGGCCGGTGCCGCTGTCCCCGGCGATCCGCACGCTGCCGGTCTCGGCGAGGCCCCAGGGCTTGCCGAGCTCCTTCGACTTGCTGATCATCGGCCCGAAGACCTTGGCCGGCTCGGTGTAGCGGTTGTACTTGCCGCCGCTGTTGTAGCAGTCCCAGCCGAGCACGTCGACGACGTCGCCGCCGGGGTAGTAGTCGGTGAAGCTGCGCCGGGAGTTCGGGTTCAGCGTCCAGCACATGAGGATCAGCGTCGCCCGCAGCCGCGGGTTCTGGGCCCGGTCGGCGAGGCCGGCCACCCGGCGCCAGGCGGCCCGGAACTGGGCGGTGGTGTAGTTGCCGCTCTCCACGTCGTTCTCCGGCTCGTGGAAGTACGACCAGTAGACGTCGTGGTCGCGCGGGATCGAGGCGAACCACTGCGTCAGCCGGGCGTCGTGCTTGCCGGCGGCGACCTCCGCCGGCGGCGCCTTGAAGGACACCACCACGGTCCGGTCGACCACGTCGGCGCGGCTGCCCGACCAGGCGGGCGGCAGGCCCGGGTAGAACACCCGGACCATCCGCAACGGGCCGTAGGTGCGGTCGGAACGGGCCACGCCGGCGCTGAAGCTCTCGCCGCCGACCAGGTGGATGCTCGCCCCGGGCAGGGTGGCCCGCGGCGCCGGGAACGGCTGGAAGCCGGGCTTGGCCGACGGGGACTGGCCGGGCGAGAGGCTCGGGTTGGCGCCGAGCCCGGCGACCCCACCGGTCGGACGGGCGGACAGGGACGCGGCCCCGCCGGGCGTGGACGCGACGCTTCCCGGCCCGTTCGCCTCCGGTGCCGGCTGCCGTGCGGGCTCCCGCTCCTGCGTGACCGCGACGGCGACCGTCGTGCTGAGCAGGACGACGGTCGCGGTGACGGCGACGAGCCAGCCGCGCCGGTAGAGGCGGCGTGGCCGCCGGCCCGGGGGTGGGGTCGGGGCCGGGTGGGCATCGCGAACGGGTGCGATTGACGGGCCGGGTCCCATGATCCTCCTCCGGATCGGCGTGTCAGCTGTCTCCCGGCTCAGCACCGGCGTCACCGCATGGACCAACGAGCGAGGCGGCGGGTCGGTGCGGTGCCGTCACAGCAACCGGTCGATGGCCTTCAGCAGCTGCTCGGCCTGCTCGGGCCGGCAGACGAGCAGGTCGGGCAGGCGGGGGTTGGCGGCGTTGTAGCGCAGCGGTGACCCGTCGATCCGGGACGCGTGCATCCCCGCCCCGAGCGCGACCGCCACCGGGGCGGCGGAGTCCCACTCGTACTGCCCGCCGGCGTGCACGTACGCGTCGGCCTGGCCGGTCACCACCGCGCAGACCTTGACACCGGCGGAGCCCATCGGCACCGCCTCCGCGCCGAGGTCCTCGATGAGCTGGGGGACGAACGCGGGGGGCCGGCTGCGGCTGACCGCGATCCGCAGCGGACCGTCGACCGCGGCGGGCGTCGGCTCGCCCGTGCCCAGGATCAGCGGGGTGCCGTCCGCGCCGGTCCGCGCCGGCATGCCGACGGCGCCGGCGGTCAGACCGCCGTCCGGGCCGGCCGAGCGCTCCCAGAGGGCCACGTGGACGGCCCAGTCGGTGCGCCCCTCCTCCGAGAACTCCCGGGTGCCGTCCAGCGGGTCGATGATCCACACCCGGTCGGCGTCGAGGCGGGCCGCCCGGTCGCCGGTGGAGAAGTCCTGTCGGGAGTCCGCCTGCTCCTCGGAGAGCACCGCGTCGGTCGGCCGGTAGCGGGCCAGCGCAGCCAGCATCAGCTCGTGCGAGGCCTGGTCGCCGGCGTCCTTGAGCGCCCGCGGGTCGGCGAAGCCCTGGCCGGCGCGCAGCGCGGTCAGCGCCTCGCCGGCGCGTCCGGCCAGCCAGCGCGCGAAGGCCTGATCGTCGAGCCGGTCGATGTCGTCGGACACCTTGCCATCCACCACCTTGTCTGATGTCGACGGGCGGCCGGCGGGTGCCCGCCGCCCGGACCGCACCATCTTGGCCGGTGGGGCGAGTGGACAACAAGTACGGGGGCCGAAACGGTACGCCCGGCCCACCGAGTTCTGCCCGCATGTTGAACTTCGCGTGTATGCCGGTCGGACCGCCGGATGCAGGCCCTAGGCTCTGCGCATGACCGCCGAGCAGCTGATCTCCTTCGCCCGTGGGGCTCCTTCGCTGGACATCGTCGATGTCGAGGGGCTCAAGGCCGCCGCCGTCCGCGCCTTCGACGCCGACCCCGCCGGGGTCACGGCGTACGGCACCTCCGTCGGTTACCCGCCCCTCCGCCGCTGGATCGCCGAGAAGCACGGCGTCGAGGCGGATCAGGTGCTGGTCACGAACGGCTCGCTGCAGGCCGACGCGTTCCTCTTCGACCACCTGGTCCGGCGCGGCGACGCGGTGGTCGTCGAGCGCCCCACGTACGACCGCACGCTGCTCAACCTCCAGCAGATGGGCGGCGAGGTGCACGGCGTGACCATCCAGCCGGACGGCCTCGACACCGCCGAGCTGCGCAAGCTGCTGGAGTCCGGGGTCCGGCCGAAGCTGGCCCACGTGATCCCGAACTACCAGAACCCGGCCGGCGTGACGCTCTCCCTGGAGAAGCGCCGTGAGCTGCTCGATCTCGCCGCCGAGTACGAGTTCACCATCTTCGAGGACGACCCGTACGCGGACGTCCGCTTCCGGGGCGAGCCGCTGCCGTCGATGCTGTCGATGGACAGCCGCGGCGTGGTGGTGCACGCCTCCAGCTTCACCAAGACGGTCTGCCCGGGCGTGCGGGTCGGCTACCTGGTCGGCCCGGCGGAGCTGATCGCGGCGATCGCCAAGCGGGCCACCAACCTCTACATCTCGCCGGGCATGGTGGCCCAGGCGATCGTGCACCAGTTCTGCGTCTCCGGGTCGATCGAGCAGTCGATCCGGACGGTCCGCACGGGGCTCGGCGAGCGGGCCGCGGTGCTGGCCGAGTCGCTGCGCCGGCACATCCCGGAGGCCCGGTTCGTCGAGCCGGACGGCGGCTACTTCCTCTGGGTCGAGCTGCCGGAGGACGTCGAGGTCGACCGGCTGGCGCCGGCCGCCGCCGAGCGCGGCGTCGCGGTGGTGAAGGGCAGCGACTTCATGGTCGACGGCGGCCGGCACGCGTTGCGGTTGGCCTACTCCGCCGTGACGGCGGACCGGATCGACGAGGGTGTCCGGCGGCTCGCCGAGGCGATGGCGGCGGTTCGCGGCTAGTTTTCTGTCGGGTTTTTGACAGAACGGCCCTGCTGGCCGGCTCGGCTCTCCCGCTGGGCCGGCCGGCGGCCCACAATGCTGCGAGCGCCGCTCACCTTTCCCGGTGACCGGCCCGCACGCCCCGGGCGGCAGTTCCCCGCCCCGGGCCGGGCCGGGGGCGCGCCCAGCATCACTCCCGCCCCCAAGGGGTGCCGGGTGGGCCGTGTCGCCCCTCACCCCCCTGACGCGGCCCGGCCCGCCCGGCGCCACACCGCGTGACGCCCGTCGCAGCCGCCCGTCCGGACCCGCGTCCGCCCGTGCCGCGCCCGCTCCCGATCGGCGTAACCTGCAAGCCGCAGCTTCGCGGAGAGGGGGCGAGAGATGACGGACCGGGTGGCACGCGACCGCACCGCCGGGGAGAACGGCGGCCGGGCACTCCGGCCACGCGCCTGGGCCGCCCCGGTACGCGCGATGTCCCGCATCCTCAACGCCGACGGCTCCCCGCGTACGCCCCAGCCGGCCGGCCCCGGTCGCAGCGGCATCGTCGACTGCGGGCTCTACGTCGACGGCGAGCGTCAGCCCGGCCGCCCGCAGTACGCCGAGGCCCTGGCCGCCGCCCGCCGGGAGCGGGACGGCTTCGTCTGGCTCGGCCTGCACGAGCCGGACCTGGCCGAGATGACCGAGATCGCCGCCACCTTCGGCCTGCACGAACTGGCGGTGGAGGACGCGGTCAAGGCCGAGCAGCGCCCGAAGCTGGAGCACTTCGGGGAGATCGTCTTCCTGGTGCTGCGCACCGCCCGCTACTGCGAGCACACCGAGCTGACCGAGAACTCCGAGGTGGTGGAGACCGGCCAGGTGATGCTCTTCATCGGGCCGAATTTCGTGATCAGCGTCCGGCACGGGGACGCCTGCCGGCTGTCGCCGGTCCGGGCCGACCTGGAGGCGAAGCGGGACCTGCTCCGGCAGGGGCCGTGGGCGGTCGCGTACGCGATCACCGACCGGGTGGTCGACCTCTACCTGGAGGTCGCCGACCGGCTGGAGGACGACCTCGACGTGCTGGAGGCGGACGTCTTCGACCGCCAGAGCAGCGGCCGGATCCAGCGGATCTACCAGATGAAGCGGGAGCTGGTCGAGTTCAAGCGCGCGGTGGTGCCGCTGCAGCGCCCGCTGATGACGCTCACCTCCCAGGTCAACCGCGCGGTGCCGCAGGAGGTGCGCCGCTACTTCCGGGACGTGCAGGACCACCTCAGCCGCACGGTCGAGCAGGTGAACTCCTACGACGACCTGCTCAACTCGATCCTCCAGGCCCGGCTGGCCCAGGTCACCGTCGACCAGAACAACGACATGCGCAAGATCGCCGCCTGGGCCGCGATCGGTGCGGTGTGGACGGCGATCGCCGGCATCTACGGCATGAACTTCGACAACATGCCCGAGCTGAGGTGGACGTACGGCTATCCGGGCGTGTGGGCGCTGATGCTGGCGGCGTCCTTCACGCTCTACCGCCTGTTCCGCCGCAACGGCTGGCTGTAGGCACGCCGCCGGCAACGGGAAGCGCCGGCCACGCGGGACGTACCCGCGCGCCGGCGCTGCTCCGAGAACCTGGGGTCAGCGGCGACCGCTGGCCTTCGCGGCGCTCTTGCCGTTCTGCGTGGCCTTGGTGATGTCGTCGGCCGGACGGCCGCTGACGTCCCGGGCGCCCTCGGCGACCGAGGGGACCTTGCTGTTCGGGTGGATCACCGGGTCACCGGCGGGGGCGGTGGTCGACGAGCTGCTGCCGTTGGCGACGGCGGAGCTGCCGGCGCCGGTCGGGCCGGCCTGGGTCACCTTCGCGCTCGCGTCGGGGGTCTCCACCACGATCGTGTCCACGTCCTCCCGCATCGGCTCCAGCTTGTCCTGACCGGTCGGGCCGAGCGTGCCGGTCGGGTCGTACTCGGCCCACTCCTGCTGCTCGCGGCGGCGGCGCATGGCCATCGCCCCGGCCAGGCCGGCCACGGTGCCGGCGATCAGCAGGCCGGTGGTCATGCCACGCGACCTGCGCTGCTTCTTCTTGCCCACCTTCATGTTCTTCGCCTTCTTCGTCATCGCGGACTGCTTCGCCGCCACGGCCCGGCGACCGGTCGACGCCTTGCCGGCGGCCTCGGTCCGCGCGTTGCGCACGGCGAGGACCACCGGGGCGAGAGCGGCGACGCTCGACGCGACCCCGCTGGACGCCCGGTCCCGGACCAGGACGGCGGTGGGTGCGACGGCGACCCGGGCTGCCTGGACCCGCGGACCGACAGTGGCCCCGGCGCCCTTCGCCGCGTGCGTGGCGGCCTGCCGCAGGTGACCGATGCCCTGGTTCAGCTCGGCCTTCGCGAGCTGGCCCTGGGTCTTTCGCCGCCCGATTCCAAACACGGTCCCACCTCCTGGGAGTTGTTCCTTCGTCATCCTCCACCTTCGGATGCCTCCGCATGGCCAGATCGGGCACATGGGAGGATCCGCAAGGAACTGACCAACGAGTGAGGAGTACCCGTGGCCGAGGCTGTCTACGCCACCTTGCACACCAACGCCGGCCCGATCCGGCTGGAGCTCTTCCCGAACCACGCGCCGAAGACCGTCCGCAACTTCGTGGAGCTGGCCGAAGGCACGCGGGAGTACACCGACCCGCGGACCGGCCAGCCGGGCAGCGGGCCCTACTACGACGGCACGATCTCGCACCGCGTGATCAGCGGCTTCATGGTCCAGATGGGCGACCCGACCGGCACCGGGCGCGGCGGCCCGGGCTACAAGTTCGCCGACGAGTTCCACCCGGAGCTGCGCTTCGACCGGCCGTACCTGCTGGCGATGGCGAACGCCGGGCCGGGCACCAACGGCTCGCAGTTCTTCATCACCGTGGGGCCGACCCCGCACCTGAACAACCGGCACACCATCTTCGGACAGGTGGCCGACGAGCAGTCCGCGAAGGTGGTCGACTCGATCGCCAACACCCCGACCGGGCCGAGTGACCGGCCGCTGCAGGACGTGGTGATCGAGCGGGTCGAGATCGAGCGGCAGCCGTCCTGAGCGTCACGCGGGTACCTTTGCTCGCATGACTGAGCGCTCCGGGCAGGCAGGTGACGCCACCGAGGGGCCGGTGCCGACCACTCCGGTCTGCTACCGGCACCCCGATCGGGAGACGTACATCCGGTGCACCCGATGCGACCGGCCGATCTGCCCCGAGTGCATGCGGGACGCCTCCGTCGGCCACCAGTGCCCGGAGTGCGTCGCCGAGGGACGCCGCAGCGTGCGGCCGGCGCGTACCGCCTTCGGTGGCGGTGCCGCCGGCCGCCAGGGCTATGTGACCAAGGTCCTGATCGCGCTGAACGTGCTGGTCATGCTGCTCTCCATCGCCTCCGACCGGGGAGGTGACGCGGCCGCCGGCGGCTCCGGCTTCGGCGGCCTGATGGGCGGCTCGACGCCGCTGACCAACTGGGGTGCGGTGCTCGGCCAGGCGATGTTCCCCGACGGCACGGTCGGCGGGGTGGCCGAGGGCCAGTGGTACCGGCTGGTCACCGCGATGTTCCTGCATTACGGCCTGGTGCACCTGCTGCTCAACATGTGGGCGCTCTGGGTGCTCGGCCGGACGCTGGAGGCGGTGCTCGGGCCGCTGCGCTTCCTGGCGCTCTACCTGATCGCCGGGCTCGGCGGCAACGTCGCGGTCTATCTCTTCAGCGCCCCGAACCAGCCCGCGGTCGGCGCGTCGACGGCCATCTTCGGCCTGTTCGCCGCCATCTTCGTGATCATGCGTCGGCTCGGGCGGGACACCTCGGCGATCGTGCCGATCCTGGTGATCAACCTGATCTTCACGTTCACCGTGCCGGGCATCTCCGTGGCCGGGCACCTCGGTGGGCTCGTGGTCGGCGCGGTGATGGCCCTGGTCCTGGCGTACGCCCCGCGGATGCGGCGGACCGTCTTCCAGGCGGCGGGCGGCGCGATCCTGCTGGTCGCCCTGATCGGCTTGGCCGTCGTCCGCACCGCGGCGCTGCTCGGCTGACCCGCTGCCGCGGCTGACGACCCCGGTTTCACGCGAGCAGGTCCGGCGGTCGAGGCGTGGCACTGCGCGGGCAGGGCCGCGCAGTGGGGCAACGCTCGGCCAGGTTGCCTTCGGCCAGGTCGCCCCGGAGGCCTCCTCTCCGGCGTGTTCCTTGGGACGTGGTCCCTGGGGCGTGTTCCCTGGGCATGTCGACCTCGGGCTTGTTCCTCTGGACGTGTCCACCTCGGGCGTGACCCTTGAGACGTCGCGCCTCGGGCGTGTTCCCACGAGGCGGGTCGCGTCTCGGCGACAGTGTGCCCGAGAGCGATATACCGCTCAGTCATAATTATGACTGAGCGGTATATCGCTCATCAGTGATGAGTTGTCCCGCTGGCTCCCGCTCCTGCGGCTTCCACCGCCCTTCTCGGCCCGGCTCGGCCCGGCTCGGCCCGTCTCGGTCCCGTCCGGGCCGGGATGCCAGGCCCTGGCGATCGGCTCGGTCCGGCCGGCCCGCGGCTGAAGGCGCGCGATCGCCCGAGCCTGACGGCGGCGGGCGTCGCGCGGCGCACGTGAACGGTCGGTGTGGGGCTCAGCGCGCGGCGGCGCGGGCGGCGGTGAGCGCGGCGGCCACCTCGTCCAGTGGCGCGTCCAGGTCGCGCCGGCCGTACAGGTGCAGCGACTCCCCCGCGTCGATCTCCAGCGTCTCGGCGGTGAGCCCGCGGCGGCTGCGCCGGTCCAGCCGGATCGCCTCCACGGTCGCCCAGGGCAGCCTGCGGCGCCCGGCGAACCCGCGGATCACGGTGATCCCCTCCGGGTCCACGGCGAGTCGGACCGGCGCGACGACGTCGCGCAGCGCCCAGGCGAGCAGTCCGGCGGCAGCCAGCCCGGCGAGCGCCGGGCGGACCGGGTCGCCGGCGGCGAGCAGCAGTCCCAGGGCCAGCAGGAGCAGCGCGCCGAGCGCCTTGACCACCGGCGACGTGCGCGGCACCCGCCACTGTCGGGCCGGTGACGACTGTGGATCCATCCGACCAGCATGCCAGCCGCCGGTGCCCGCAGGGCGGGGGAGGACGACCGGTCGGGTCAGCACGTAGGATCGGGGCAAGCGAGGTTACCGGGGAGTAGACATGAGTGACGCGGTCATCGTCGGCGCGGTGCGGACCCCGGTCGGGCGACGCAAGGGCAGTCTCGCCGGGGTGCATCCGGTCGACCTGTCGGCGCACGTGCTGCGCGCGCTCGCCGAGCGCACCGCCATCGACCCGGGCCAGGTCGACGACGTGATGTGGGGCTGTGTGTCGCAGGTCGGCGAGCAGTCCTGGAACGTGGCGCGCAACGCGGTGCTGGCCGCCGGCTGGCCGGAGTCGGTCCCCGGCACCACGCTCGACCGGCAGTGCGGGTCCAGCCAGCAGGCGCTGCACTTCGCCGCCGCCACCGTCCTCTCCGGCCAGGCCGACCTGGTCGTCGCCGGCGGCGTCGAGTCGATGACCCGGGTGCCGATGGGCTCCAGCGTGGCCGGCGGGATGCCGTTCAGCCCGGCGATCCTGGAGCGCTACCGCGGCGTCGAGGGCGTCGCCGAGGACTCGCCGCTGCCGTTCAACCAGGGCGTCGGCGCCGAGCTGATCGCCGAGCGGTGGCGGTTCTCGCGTACCCAGCTGGACGAGTTCGCGCTGGCCAGCCACGAGAAGGCGGCCGCCGCGCAGGACGCCGGCGCGTTCGACCCGGAGCTGGCGCCGGTGGCGCTCGCCGACGGCGCCAAGTTCGCCGCCGACGAGGGCATCCGTCGCGACACCTCACTGGCCAAGCTCGGCGAGCTGGCCACCCCGTTCCGCCCCGACGGCGTGGTCACCGCCGGGTCCGCGTCGCAGATCTCCGACGGCGCCGCCGCGCTCGCGGTGACCACCAGCGAGTGGGCCAGCCGGCACGGTCTGCGTCCGCTCGCCCGGGTGCACACCGCCGTGGTCGCCGCCGACGACCCGGTCGCCATGCTCACCGCGCCCATCCCGGCCACCGCGAAGGCGCTGCGCCGCGCGGGGCTGGGCATCGAGGAGATCGGGGTGTACGAGGTGAACGAGGCGTTCGCCCCGGTGCCGCTGGCCTGGCTGGCCGAGACCGAGGCCGACCCGGAGCGGCTCAACCCCCGGGGCGGCGCGATCGCGCTCGGCCACCCGCTCGGCGGGTCCGGCGCGCGGATCATGACGACGATGCTCCAGCACATGCGGGACAACGGCATCCGCTACGGCCTCCAGACCATGTGCGAGGGCGGCGGCATGGCCAACGCCACCATCGTCGAGCTGCTCTGAGCCGGAGTCGGCGCAGTCGCACCGCAGGTGCGATTTGCACGGGTGGAAGTTCCAAAAATCGGGCGTGACCCATATCACCCCTGGTCAGCCGCTCGTTGCACCGGGCATGGACGTGTTCTCGCGAACGTTCCTTCCGGCCGCCGCCGAGACCGGCCTGGCCACCCAGACCGTCACCCGACACATGCCGGTGTTCCGCCGGTGCGTCGGCTCCGGCGACGCCACCATCCTGGTCACCCGGTGCAGCCGCCCGGACCACCCGGTCGGCGGCGAGTACCTGATGCTCCTCACCCACCGCCGGCTGGTGGTCACCCGGCAGACCCGGGTGCTGCACCGGCTCCGCCTGCACCTCAACACCGAGCTGCGGGAGCTGAGCAACGTCACCTGGAGCCCCGACCCGCGGGCGCACAGCCTGGAGCTGGCGGCCACCGCGATCGACGGGGTCCGTGAACGGTTCCTCATCCGCACCCACCACCCGAAGCAGGTGTGGCAGCTCGACGCCCTGCTGAACCACGCCTTCCGTACCCGGCTGCGGACGCCGGCGGAACGGCTCGTCGCCACCATCGGCGACTCCCCGACCGCCGCTCGGCCCGCCGTGCTCCGCCCGGCGCCGGCGCGCTGACGTTCTTCTTACCTGACCCGAACGTTCCCCGGACCTTCCCGGGGACCACCGAGCGGTCATCATGGGCCGGTGACCGCCGACGCCGCACAGCGCGGGCTCGTCCTCGTGGTGGAGGACGAGCCGGCCATCGCCGACCTGGTCCGGCTCTACCTGACCCGGGACGGTTTCGGCGTACACCTGGAACGGGACGGCGACGCCGGCCTGGCCGCCGCGCGGCGCCTGCGCCCGGTGGCCTGCGTGCTCGACATCGCGCTGCCCGGCCTGGCCGGCACCGAGATCTGCCGGCGGCTGCGCACGTCGGGCGACTGGACGCCGGTCATCTTCCTCACCGCCCGCGACGACGAGGTGGACCGGGTGGTCGGGCTGGAGCTGGGCGCGGACGACTACGTCACCAAGCCGTTCAGCCCGCGCGAGCTGGTCGCCCGGGTCCGCGCGGTGCTGCGCCGCACGTCGGGCACACCGGCCACCGCCGAGCGACCACGGGTGCTCGGCGCGGTCACCCTCGACCCGGGCCGCCGCACGGTCACCGCCGGCGGCGTACCGGTGCAGCTCACCTCCACCGAGTTCGACCTGCTCGCCCACCTGATGGCCCGCCCCGGCCGGGTGTTCACCCGGGAGGAACTGCTGGCCGGCGTCTGGGGGTACGCGGCGCACGCCGGCACCCGGACCGTCGACGTGCACGTGGCGCAGGTTCGGGCGAAGCTCGGCCCGGCCAGCGTGATCCGCACCCACCGCGGCGTCGGGTACGCGGCCGATGCCTGACCACCCCACCGTCGCGCTGCCGGTCGTCGGCCCGCCGGCGCCGCCCGCCCGCCGCCGGAGCGCGCACACGCTGACCGCCCGCGCGGTGCTCGTCACCTGCGCCGTCGCGCTGGTGTCGGTGCTGGTCACCGCGTTGGTCGCGGTGCCCCTGGCGGTGCGCGGCGCCGAACGGCGGGACCAGGAGGCGCTGGCCGCCCAGGCCCGGCTCGCCGCCGAGGTGCTCCGCGTCCGGGCGGTCCGCCAGCGGGACAGCGCAGGGGACCGGCTCATCCGCCAGCTCCGCCAGCAGAAGATCGAGGTGTACGTGATCCGGGGCGGTCGGGTCGACCGCCCCGGCCTGCCCGCACCGCTGGTCACCCGGGTCGCCGCCGGCAAGAACGTCTCCGGTCGACGGCTGGTCGACGGGGAACGCCGGCTGGTCGAGGCGCGGGCGCTGCCGGGCGGTGACGGGGTGGTGCTCACCCGGGCCGTCACCACCGGCCCGTGGCAGCAGGTGCTGCGCGGTCTCTGGCTGCCGCTGCTCGCCGGCCTCGCCGCAGGCGCGGCCGCCGGGCTGCTGCTCGCCCGCCGGCTGGCCCGGCCGATCCGCGTCGCGGCCACCGCCGCCGCCCGGCTCCGGGCCGGTGACCGGGCGGTCCGGGTGCCGGTCGAGCCGCCCGACGAGGTGGCCGACCTGGCGTACGCGCTGAACGGGCTGGCCGCCGCGCTGGCCACCAGCGAGGGCCGGCAGCGGGAGTTCCTGCTCTCCGTCTCGCACGAGCTGCGCACCCCGCTCACCGCCATCCGGGGCTATGCCGAGGCGCTGGCCGACGGCGTGATCGACGCCGACGCGGTGCCGGCGACCGGCCGGACCGTGCTCGCCGAGGCGGAGCACCTGGACCGACTGGTCAGCGACCTGCTCGCGTTGGCCCGGTTGGAGGCCGCCGACTTCCCGCTGGATCCCGGTCCGGTGGACCTGAGCCGGCTCGCCGCCGACGCGGAGCGGACCTGGTCGGACCGGTGCGCGGCGGTCGGGGTGCCGTTCCGGGTCGAGTCGCCGGGCGCGCCGGTGCCCGCGTACACCGATCCGGGTCGGATCCGGCAGGTGGTGGACGGGTTGCTGGAGAACGCGCTGCGGGTCGTACCCCCGGGGGCGCCGGTGGTGCTCGCGGTCCGGGCCGCCGGCGCGGACCCGGCGGCCGGCGGCGTGCTGGAGGTCCGGGACGGCGGCCCCGGCTTCACCGACGACGACCTGGCGGTGGCGTTCGAGCGGGGCGCGTTGCACCAGCGGTACCGGGGGGTGCGCAAGGTGGGCAGCGGCCTCGGGCTGGCGCTCGCCGCCGGGCTGGTACGCCGGCTCGGCGGCGACATCACCGCCGCGCACGCCCCGGAGGGCGGGGCGGCCTTCACCGTCCGGCTGCCCGGAGATCCTTACCTGGCTCGAACATCGGCCTGACGATCCGCTCGTGGGGGTGGGGAACGCTGACGTCACCACCGACGAGAGGAACACAGATGGCACGCCAGCGAATCGTCACCGGCGCCACCGCGCTGCTCGCCGCCGCGGCGCTCGGCCTGTCCGGGTGCGGCGCGGGCCGGGTCGGCGCCGAGCCGGTCCGGGAGACCGCGGTCGAGGTGGCCGCCGCGATGGGCGCGGACGGCCAGGCGCTCGCCGCGCTCGGGGTGGACGCCGCCGACCTGGACGTCGACCCGGTCGCCGCGCCCGCTCCGTCCGCCTCCGGCACGCCGGACGAGCAGGCCCGACCGGACCGCAAGGCCGGGGCGCAGGAGTGGCGCAAGCGACACCGCGCCCGGGTGCTGCTGCGCAAGAACACCCTGCACGGCGAGGTCGTGGTGCAGACCAAGGAGGGCACGAAGACCGTCGCGGTGCAGCGGGGGGAGGTCACCGCCATCGATGACCGTTCGATGACCGTGAAGTCCACCGACGGCTTCACGAAGACCTGGACGTACGACGAGAAGCTGCGGGTGGTGGAGCGCCGTTCCACCGTTCGGTCGAGTGATATCAAGATCGGCACCACGGTGGGCGTAGCCGGGGCCACGCAGGGTGACGGCGGAGTGGCCCGACTGGTCGTCGTTCCGGCCAAGCAGGGCTGACCGGGCGGGCTGTGGGTGACCTCAGGGATTTACCAGGCTAGGCTATGCCCCGACCTGCCGCCGCCTTTGTGGAGAACCCGTGAAGCTCTCGATCCTCATGCCGGTCTACAACGAGGAAGAACGCATCGCGGACGCCCTCAAGCAGGCGTTGGCGGTGGACTACCCCTGCGAGATCGAGCTGGTCGTCGTGGACGACGGCAGCCGGGACGGCACCGGCGAGGTGCTCGGCCGGGTGGACGACGTCCGCCTGCGGGTGATCACCCACCCGCGTAACGCCGGCAAGGGCGCGGCCATCAAGACCGCCGTGGACAACGCCGAGGGTGAGTACATGGTCATCCTCGACGCCGACCTGGAGTACGACCCGCAGGACATCCCGCGCCTGCTGGAGCCGGTGCTCGACGGCCGGGCCACCGTGGTCTACGGCAATCGCACCTTCGGCAGCCACAGCTCCTACAGCTTCTGGTACGTGATGGGCAACAAGGGTGTCACGTTGGCGGCCAACGTGCTCTACAACTCGTACATCGGCGACCTGGAGACCTGCTTCAAGCTGATGCCGCTGGAGCTCTACCGCTCGCTCCAGGTGCGCTCGCGCGGCTTCGGCATGGAGGCCGAGGTCACCGGCAAGCTGCTCCGCCAGCGGATCCGCCCCTACGAGGTGCCGATCAGCTACCGGGCCCGGGGCCGCGAGGAGGGCAAGAAGATCACCTGGAAGGACGGCGTCGAGGCGATCTGGATCCTGGCCCGCGAGCGCGCCCGGCGCCGCCCGGTCGGCCCCGCCGCCGCGCGCTGACCCGAACGACACGAGGACCCCGCATCCCGGCGTCGGCCGGGGTCGCGGGGTCCTGTCGTGTCCGGGTTCATGCGGTGGGTCCGAGGAACGCGTCGACCGAGCGGCGCAGTCCGGCGGCGTCCAGTCCGTGCCAGCGGTCGTGGTCCTCCGGCCCGCCGTAGCGGCGCAGGTCCGCCCGGCCGACGCCGAGGGCGAGCAGCCGGTGCGGCCGGTCGGCCAGTGCCTCGCTCACCACCCGGGTCGAGGTGCCGGCCAGGTACGGCTCGACCAGGATCACCTCGGCGCCGGCCAGCGCCCGCAGCCCGGCGGTGTCGAACGGCCGGGGCCGGTGGGTGTAGGCCACCGTGACCGGCCGGGCGGCCACCGCCTCCAGCGCCGCGTCCAGCGTCGGCCCGACCGCCACCAGCAGCGGCGCGCCCGGTCCGGCGTCCCGGACGACCCGCAGCTCACCCGCCTCCGGGTACGCGGTCGCGTTGCTCCGGGTGGACAACCGCAGGTACGCCGAACCCGCCCCGCACACCGCCGCGCGCAGCAGCGGTCGCACCTCGTCCGGGTGGCCCGGCACGTGCACGGTCCAGCCGTCGAGCGTGTCGACCAGGGCCACGTCGGCCGGTCCGAGGTGGGTGCGTCCGGACGCCGCCCGGTCGTAGGAGGCGCCGATGCCCACCAGCACCGCGCCCACCCCCTGGTGGCCGAGGTCGAGCTTGATCTGCTCGTAGGCGCGTTCGACGAGGAACGGGGCGTAGCTGTGCACGATCGGCCGCTGCCCGGTCAACGCCAGTCCACCGGCCACGCCGATCATGAGCTGTTCCCGGATGCCGACGTTGACCACCCGGTCCGGGTAGCGGGCGGCGGCCGGCTCGAAGGCGGCGGCGGAGATGTCGGCGAGCACGATCACGCTCCGGGGGTCGGCGAGCACCTCCTCGGCCGTGTTGACGAACTCCTCGCGCATGCTCGTGGTCATGGTCACTCCCCGTTGTCGACGACCGCGACGACGACGTGCGGCCGGTGGTGGTCGTGTCCGGTGAGGGCACGGTGCAGGGCGTCGTGGTCGCGCCCGTCGACGGTGGCGGCGCTCCACCCGTGCACGGTGAACCGGCTCGCCACGCCGCCCGGCCAGCCGTGGGTGGCCGAGTGGTTGTCCACCACGATCGCGGTCAGGTCGGCCAGGCCCGTCGCCCCGGCGTACGCGATCGCCTCGTGGTTGGATCCCTCGTCCAGTTCGGCGTCGCCGAGCAGCACGTACACCCGGGGGCCGGTCCGTCCCTGGGCCCGCAGGCCGAGCGCGGTGCCGACGCCCAACCCGAGGCCGTGACCGAGCGAGCCGGATCCGATCTCGACCCCCGGCACGAGGGTGCGGTCCGGATGGTCGCCGAGCCGGCTCGCCGGGCCGCCCTGGTCGTCGAGCCACTCGACCGGTACGAAGCCGCGGGCGGCGAGCAGCGCGTAGTAGCCGGCGACCGCGTGCCCCTTGGAGAGCAGGAACCGGTCCCGGTCGGGGTCGTCCACGGTGGCCGGGGTGATCCGGAGCACCCGGTCGTAGAGCACCTGGAGCACGTCCAGCGTCGAGTACACGTTCGGGCCGAACTCGCGGCCGGCGCGGACCCGGTCCAGCAGCGCGGCCAGCTCGGTGGCGGTGGTCGTCGTCATACGGATAGCCTCGGACCTGAAGCGAACTTCAACTCAAGGCCCTGTGATGCATGAGGCAACCCTGACCATCGGCCAGCTCGCCGAGCGGAGCGGCGTGGCGCCCTCCGCGCTGCGCTACTACGAACGGCTGGGCCTGATCCGCGCCGCCCGTACCGGCGGCAACCAGCGTCGTTACGCCCGCACGGAGCTGCGCCGGGTGGCCTTCGTCCGGATCTCCCAGCAGGTCGGCGTCTCGTTGGACGAGATCCGGGAGGCGCTGGACTCGCTGCCCTCCGGGCGTACGCCCACCCCGGACGACTGGGCCGCGCTCTCCCGAGCCTGGCGGGACCGGCTGGACGAACGGATCCGGCTGCTCGGCAAGCTCCGCGACGACCTGGACGGCTGCATCGGCTGCGGCTGCCTGTCGTTGCAGCGCTGCACGCTCTACAACCCCGGCGACTCGCTCGCCGCCGAGGGCCCGGGCGCCCGCCTGGTGCTCCCCCGGGATTGAGGCGTCACCGCACCAGCAGCACCTTGCCGAGGTGGTCGTTGGTCTCCACCAGCCGGTGCGCGTCGGCGGCGTCCGCCATCCGCACCCGGGCGTGCACCACCGGGCGCACCCGACCGGCCTCCACCAGCGGCCACACCTGCTCGCGGACGCCGCGCGTGATCGCCGCCTTCTCCGCCACCGGACGGGACCGCAGCGCGGTGGCGTGCACCGAGCCGCGCTTGGCCAGCAGCATCCCCAGGTCGAGTTCGCCCTTGCGGCCACCCTGCATGCCGATCACCACGAGCCGCCCGCCGGTCGCCAGCGCCGCCACGTTCCGGGGCAGGTAGGACGCGCCCATGATGTCGAGGACCACGTCCGCGCCGCGCCCGTCGGTGACCCGGCGTACCTCCTCGACGAAGTCCTGCTCGCGGTAGTCGATCGTGTGCGCGGCCCCCAGCTCGCGCAGCCGGTCGTGCTTGGCCGACCGGGCGGTCACCACCACCGTCGCGCCCAGCGCCACCCCGAGCTGGATCGCGAACGTGCCGATCCCGCTGCCGCCGCCGTGCACCAGCAGCGTGTCGCCCTCGGCCAACCGGGCCAGGTCGACCACGTTCGACCAGACCGTGCAGGCCACCTCCGGCAGGGCGGCGGCGTCGACCAGGTCCACCCCGGCCGGCACCGGCAGCAGCTGCCCGGCCGGCACGGCGACCTGCTCGGCGTATCCGCCGCCGGCCAGCAGCGCGCAGACCTCCTGGCCCACCGACCAGCCGGTCACGTCGGGACCGAGCGCGCGGACCGTCCCCGAGCACTCCAACCCGGGGTACGCGGGCGCGCCCGGCGGCGGCGGGTAGTGGCCCTGCCGCTGGAGCAGGTCGGCCCGGTTGACCGCGCTGGCCCGCACCTCGACGACGACCTCGCCGGGGCCGGGCTCGGGGTCGGGCACCTCCGTCCAGACGAGGGCCTCGGGTCCGCCGGGTTCGGTGATCGTGATCGCGCGCATGGCTCAGTCTTACCCGATCCCGGGTTCGTGGCAGACTATGCGCGGTCGGGTTCCCCTCGGGGAGCACGTCGGGAGGGTTCGCCTAGTGGCCGATGGCGCTGGTCTTGAAAACCGGTAAGGCAGCGATGTCTTCGTGGGTTCGAATCCCACACCCTCCGCCCGCAACGCCCAGGAGGCCGAGGTGACGGACGCGGCGTTGGCCGAGGTGATGGCCGAGTTGGTCGCGCTGGAGGACCCGAGGGTCCGCGCGGTCAACGAACGGCACGGCGACGACCACGGGGTCAACCTGGGCAGGCTGCGGGCGGTCGCGAAGCGGCTGAGGACGCAGCAGGAGCTGGCCCGCGAGCTGTGGGCGACCGGTGACAGCGCGGCCCGGCTGTTGGCGCTGCTGGTCTGCCGGCCGAAGGCGTTCGGGGCGGACGAGTTGGACGGCATGCTGCGCGAGGCGCGTACGCCCAAGGTGCACGACTGGCTCGTGGCCTACGTGGTGAAGAAGAGCCCGCACGCCGAACGGCTGCGGCTGGCCTGGCTCGCCGACCCGGATCCGGTGGTGGCGAGCGCCGGTTGGGCGTTGACCACCGAGCGGGTGGCGCGCAAGCCGAACGGGCTCGACCTGGCCGGCCTGCTGGACGTGATCGAGGCGGAGATGCGGGACGCCCCGGACCGCCTCCAGTGGGCGATGAACCACTGCCTGGCCCAGATCGGGATCGACCACGCGGGGCACCGTGACCGGGCGATCGCCGTCGGCGAGCGCCTGGCGGTGCTGAAGGACTATCCGACGCCGCCGGGCTGCACGTCGCCGTACGCGCCGATCTGGATCACCGAGATGGTGCGCCGGCAGCACGAGAGCGGGGTATGAAGGGGCGCAGAACATTTCGCGCACCCGGAAGGACCGTTTCGATGACCCTGGAACGACCGATCGCCCCGGACCCGTACGAGCTGCTGCCGACGGTGTCGGCGTTCGACCTGACCAGCGACGACGTGCACAACGGCGAGCCGATGGACGCGCGGTACGCGCACGGCAGCGCCGGCGGCGAGAACGTGTCGCCGCACCTGTCCTGGTCCGGCTTCCCGGCGGAGACGAAGAGCTTCGTGGTCACCTGCTTCGACCCGGACGCCCCGACCGGCAGCGGGTTCTGGCACTGGGTGCTGGTGGACGTGCCCGCGTCCGTCACCGAGCTGCCCACCGGGGTGGCGGAGGCCGACCTCGGGGGCGCGTTCAGCATCCGCAACGACTACGGCGACACCGGTTACGGCGGCGCGGCGCCGCCCCCGGGTGACCGACCGCACCGGTACGTCTTCGCGGTGCACGCGGTCGACGTCGAGCGCCTGGACGTGGGCAAGGACGCCAGCCCGGCCTTCGTCGGCTTCAACCTGGCGTTCCACACCCTGGCCCGCGCGGTGATCCGCCCGACCTACCAGGTCAAGGACTGACCAGAGGTAAGCAGGGGCCCCTTCTTAACACGCGGGTGTGAGAGGGGGCCCCATCTATACCGGAGGCGTTAACAGGGGGCCCCTCCTTGCGCCTCAGGCGGGGACGCGGGCGACCGCGAAGACGGACTGGCCGAACGGCGGCCGGACCCGCTGCTCCGCGGCCTTGGTCGCGGGCAGCACCAGCGTGTCGTAGACCTTCACCATCGGGCCCTCCTTCGGCATCAGCCGGAAGACCTTGGTGGCCATGAAGTAGCCGATCAGGCCGAGCGCGTTCGCGTAGTGGATCTTCTCCACGGTGAGCCCGGCCTCGGTCATCGCCGCGCCGAGCGTCTTCTTCGTGTAGCGCCGCACGTGGCCGGTGGCGATGTCCGCCGGGCTCATCGCGAACTGGAACGCCGGCACGATGATGACCACCGCGCCGCCGGGCCGGACCAGGTCGCGCATGCTGCGTAGCGCGCCCACGTGGTCGTCGATGTGCTCCAGCACGTTGTAGGAGACGGCGGCGCTGTAGTCGCCCCGCTCGGTGTGCGGCAGCAGCATCTGCCGGACCTCGACGCCCGGGTGGTCGGCCAGCCGTTCCTTGAGCTTGATCAGCCGCTCCGGGTCGGCCTCGGTGGCGGTGATCCGGGGCAGGTGCTCGGCCCACTCCAACGCGTAGTCGCCGAGGCCGCTGCCGATCTCGATGGGGTTGTCACCGAGGTAGGGCACGGCCAGCTCGACGAACCACCGTCGGTGGTTGACCGCCGTCGCCAGGCCTTCGAGCACCTCCGACTGGACGCGCTGATCCCCAGTGATTTCTGCCATGCGTCGATTCCTCACGATATGACTGACCCGCGCCTGGACCGTCAGAGTCAACCATCTGGATGGCTGGTGGGGAAATCGGGGCACCGGGGTGGCCGAATTGCGGTCGGGTGGGGCACGTGATCGGCGGTCGGCGAACTCGGCACATAGTACGTGAGTCCCGGAAACATGTCACGGGCCCGTCATACCCTGACTACGCTCTGAAATGTCATGACTACTCCGGAATCGGACGTGGGCCCACGGGGTCGGCGGTTCGACGCCCTCGCCGTGCTCAGCTTCGTGCTGCTCGCGTTCTGGGTCACCGCTCGCCTGTGGGTGGATCCGGCGAACGGGGTCCGGGACAATCGCACCGATCAGGCGCAATTCGAATGGATGATGGCGCACGGTGCGCGCGTCGTCACGGATTTCGCCTATCCGTTCACCTCGGACCGGATGAATGTGCCGGACGTGGTCAATCTCATGGCCAATACGTCCGTATTATCCATTTCGGTGCCGCTGTCGCCGATAACGCTGTGGTGCGGGCCGCGGTGGTCCTTTCTCATTTTCCTCACCCTCGGCCTCGCCGCCACCGGAGCGGCCTGGTATTTCCTGCTCTCCCGCGTGGTGATCGGCGCGCGCGGGCCGGCCTGGCTGGGCGCCGGCTTCTGCGCGTTCGCGCCCGCGATGGTGTCGCACGCCAACGCCCACCCGAACATCGTCAGCCAGTTCGTGGTGCCCCTGATCGTCTGGCGGACGCTGCGGCTGGCGCAGCCCGGCCGCTGGCTGCGCAACGGCGTGCTGCTCGGCCTGGTGATCGTCTGGCAGGCGTTCCTCAACCTGGAGATCCTGCTGATGACCGCCATCGGCCTGGGCGTGGTGGTGCTCGCGCTGGCGCTCGGGCGGCCCGCGCTGCGGTCGGCGGCACGCCCGTTCGCCGCCGGGCTCGGGGTGGCCGCCGCGGTCGCCGGGGCGCTGCTCGCGTACCCGCTCCGGGTGCAGTTCTTCGGCCCCGGCGCCTACAGCGGGCTCTCCACCCTGATCCGGGGCTACTCCACCGACCTCGCCGCGTACGTCGCGTGGTCCCGGGAGTCGGTGGCCGGCGACGCCCGGGGCAGCGAACCACTGGTGAAGAACGCCACCGAGGAGAACGCGTTCTTCGGGTGGCCGCTCGTGGTGCTGGTGGCCGCGCTGGTCTGGTGGCTGCGCCGGGACGCGGTGGTGCTCGGGCTGGCCGCGGTGGGGCTGGTGTTCGCGGTCTTCTCGCTCGGCCGACAGGTCCGGTTCGACGGGCGGGACACCGGCGTCCCGGGCCCGTGGGCCGCGCTGGAGAACCTGCCGGTCCTGCACTCGGTGGTGCCCACCCGCTGGTCGCTCGCGCTCACCCCGATCGTCGGCGTGCTGCTCGCGCTCGGGGCCGACCGGGCTCGACGTCTCGCCGCGCGTCACCCGGCGGCACGCGGGCAGATCCGGTTCGCCACCGGCACCGTGCTGGCCATGGCGCTGCTGCCGATCCTGCCCACCCCGCTGCCGGCCAAGCGACTCGACCCGACCCCGGCGTTCGTCACCGCCGGAACCTGGCGTCCCTACGTCGCCGACGGGCGGAGCGTCGTCACGCTCCCCCTGCCCGACACCACGTACGCGGTCCCGCTGCGCTGGTCCGCCGAGACCGGGCTGGACATGCCGCTGGCCCGGGGCTACTTTCTCTATCCGGACACCCGCCCGGGCGGCGACCGGATCGCCCTCTTCACCGCCCCACCGCGTCCCACCAGCACGTTCTTCGACACGGTGCGGCGCACCGACGCGGTGCCCCCGATCACTCCGCAGGACCGGGTGGCCGCCGTCGACGACCTGCGGTACTGGCGGGCCGGCGTGGTGATCCTCGACCCCCGGCTGCGGCAGGCCGAGGCGCTGCGCCGGGCGATGACCGAGCTGACCGGGATCACGCCCACCCGCTCCGGCGGGGTGTGGCTGTGGGACGTCCGGCCGTTGGTGGACTGAGCGCGTCGGGCGCTCAGCCCTGACGGACGCAGCAGCCCTGGCAGACCTTGGGCCGGGGCAGCGTGAACGCGAGGCAGCAGGTGCGCCGCTGCACGGTCGGCTCGCCGGTCGGGCCGGGCACCAGCTCGACCAGGTCGCCCAGGTCGAGCGCGTCCAGCAGCGTGGTCACGGTCGCGGCCGACGAGCCGGGCAGCGCGTCCGCCGCGCGCAGGATGCCGTGCGCGATGCCGGACGCCACCGAGCCGAGCAGCGTACGGGTGCCGATCCGGACCTCGCCCTGGATGGCGGTGATCAGCGGGGCGAAGTGCGCGTCGAGCAGCGACGCGCGCAGCTCGCCGAGCAGTGCCGTCTCGTCGGCGACCACCCGGATCCCCGGCGCGCCGCTGAGGGCGAGCGGGTCGCCGGGCAGCACCGCCACCGGGGTCGAGGCGCGCAGCCCCAGGGTGAGCAACTGGTGGTGGTCCTCGAAGTGCACCAGCACGTGGGCCGGGTCGAGCAGCGGCACCCGGCGGGCCGAGGCCCAGCCGAGCACGGCCGGCAGCGCGGTCCAGTAGCTGTAGGACTTCCAGGCCAGCGCGGCGCAGGCGTGCGGCGTGCCGCCCCAGCGCCGGCCCGCGGCGGTGAGGAACTCGGGCAGCAGCGTGCCGTCGACCAGGCGGGCGGCCGGGGTCCAGCGGTCCAGCTCGTCGCGGACCAGTAGGCCGGGCGCGAGCCCGGGCAGGTCGTCGGTGCCGAACATGACGCGCAGGGTCGCGGTCACCGGGGCGAACGGGGTGGCGACGTCGCGCCCCGGCATCACCGCAGTCACCTGGCCGTCCCCTGTCTGGTCGCCCTGCCGGCCGGCGCGTGCCGTCGACCGAAGCTAAGGCTAGCCTAACCACAATCCCCGGCGGAGGGAAAGTGGTGCCACGGGCTTCAGGGGGAGGTCCCGGTCACTCCGTCGCCGTCGCGTACTACCCGGCGGGGTGGGCGGAAAACGCCGCCGGGCGGGCCGGGCGGGTCGCGCAAGCATCGACGTGCGCCGTTGAATTGTCAAGGCGAGTGTCGAATACGAGGCAGTTTCCGTACACGTCCGGCCACCCAACGTGAAAATGGTCGTCCCGGCTACGAGGAAGCTGATGACGACCTCACCGATCGAGCGTGCCGCCGACTCGTTCGCGGCCGAACTCGCCCGGCACCGGACCGGCCGAGGGCTGTCCAAGAAACAGTTGGCGACGCTGATGGGCTTCGACCCGTCCTACGTCAGCCACGTCGAAGGGCGCCGCCACCGGCCCACCGAGGATTTCGCCCGCCGGGCCGAGGCCGTCCTGGAGGCCAGCGGCGCGATCTGGCAGCGTTTCCGGGAGTACGACGAACTGCGGCACGGCCGGGCCGCCGGGGCGCACCGGGACCCGCCGGTACCCGGCCAGTGGCTGCCGCCCGGCACCGGCCTGGTGGTCGAGCGCGAGGTCGCCACGCTCACCCACACCGGCGACGGCTACCACTGCGCCATCCGCCGGGAGCTCTACAACGCCGGCACCGAGCCGGTCACCCGCTACCTGGTCCGGGTCGCGGTCGACCGCTACCCGAACGATCCGGGCCGCTCCAACCGGCACCACCGGGAGCATCCGCTCACCTTCGCCGAGCTGCAACTCACCGCGTACCGGGACGACGGCAGCGGGCGGGAGCCGATGCACTGGCGGGCCAAACACGACCGGGACGCGTTCAAGGAGATCTGGCTGCTCTTCGAGAACGACGAGGGCCGCTTCCCGCTCTACCCGGGCGACCGGGTCACCATCGAGTACGCGTACCAGGTCGGCCGGGACAAGTGGGGCCCCTGGTTCCAGCGCGCCGTACGCCTGCCCACCCGGCACCTGGCGGTGCGCCTCGACCTGCCCGCGGACCTCGACCCGAAGGTGTGGGGCGCGGAGACCTCGCTGTCGGCGGAGGAGGGACCGCTGCGGACGCCGATCCAGCGCACCGCGGCCGACGACCGCCTGATCTTCGACTGGGGGACCGACGACCCGCCGCTGAACGCCCGCTACCGCTTGCAGTGGCGGTTCCGCAGTCCGGCGCCGGAGGCCGAGCCGGACGGCCCGCCGGCCGGCGGCCGGGTGCGGGCCAGCGACCGGATGCGCGCGGTGGGCATCGTGCAACGCGGCGACGACCTGCTCCGGCAACCGGCCCGCCCGTTCGACCTGCCGGCCGAGGAGCCGCACGCCCGGAAGGTGGTCGACCGGCTCGCCGGCATGCTGGTCCGCCTGGACGAGCTGCACCCGTTCAGCAAGGGCGTCGGCCTCGCCGCACCCCAGCTCGGCCTCGGCTGGGCCGCCGCCCTGGTCCGCCCCGCCGACCGGGCGGCCGAACCGGTGGTGCTGCTCAACCCCCGCGTGGTGGACGCCGCCGCCGAGACCGACGAGCAGTACGAGGGCTGCCTCTCCTACTTCGACCACCGCGGCCTGGTGCCCCGACCGCTGCGGATCGACGTGGAACACGCCCTCTGGGACGGCAGCCGGGTGATCACGTCCTTCGAGTACGCGATGGCCCGGCTGGTCGCGCACGAGATCGACCACCTGGAGGGGCGCCTGTACGTCGACCGGATGGCCCCCGGCGTGCCGCTGGTGCCGGTGGAGGAATACCGCGAGACCGGTACCCCCTGGCGCTACTGACACGGGGGGCCGGGTCGCGTGCCCCAGGGGGCGGGGGCACGCGACCCGGCTCGGGGGGAGAAAGGCTCAGAGGTTGCCGAACGTGTCGTAGCGGATGTTGTCCGGCGGGACGTCGTCGGCGGCGAGCGCCCGCAGCGTCGCCCGGACCATGGCCGCCGAACCGGAGACGTAACAGTCGTGCGTGGTCCACGGGCCGTACCGGGTGACCACCTCGGAGACGTCACCCTGCTCACCGGCGTAGTCCGCGTCCTCGCTGCACGCCGGCGTCACCGACAGCCAGGGGTGGGTCGCCACCAGCTCCTCCAGGCCGGCCAGCCCGTACAGCTCCTCGGGGCGGCGGGCGCCGTAGAAGACGTGCACCCAGCGGGTCCGGTTGACCCGGGCCAGTTCCTCCACCAGCGCCTTGATCGGGGCCAGCCCGACCCCGCCGGCCACGCAGAGGATGTCCCGGGTGGAGTCCGGGTCCAGCGTCATCGAGCCCATCGGCGCGGCCACCCGCAGCAGGTCACCCGGCTTGGTCCGGCGGACCAGCGCGCCGGAGACCCAGCCGGCCGCCCCGGCCGGTGTCCGGACGTGGAACTCCAGCACGTTCTCCTCGTTCGGGGCGTTCGCCACCGAGTACGTCCGCCACACCCGGGGGTGGTGGCGGGGCACCTCCACGCTCACGTACTGACCGGCCTTCCAGGCGAGCGGATCCTGGAGGGCACGGACGGTCAGCACCGCCGTGTCCGGGCCGTGCCGCTCGTGGGTGAGCACCTCGGCGTGCCAGAACGGCGGGTTCCCGTCCGCCTCCGCGCCGGCGAGCATCCGCTCGCTGATGCTCGCGTACGCCTCCCGCCACGCCTGGTCGTACTCGAGGTTCCAGCCGTCGCCGGCGGTGCTGCGCAGCGCGTCGAGCAGGGCGACGCCCATGGTCTCGTAGTGGGCGGACGACACGTGGTACTTCCGGTGGTCCCGACCCAGCGCGCGCAGGTACTCGTCGAAGCTCTCCGGATCGTCCACCGTCTGGGTGGCCGTGACGATGGCCTCCAGGATCCGGTCGCCCTGCCCGTTCATCTGCACCGGGAAGAGCGCGCGCAGCTCCGGGTCGAGGAGGAACAGCCGGGCGTAGAAGTGGCCGCTGAGCCGCTCCCGGTGCTCCTCCACCAGGGCCCAGCTCTCCTTCAGCAGCCGCGCGAAGTTCTCCACAGGGGCACGCTCCTTCTCCGTACGGGCGGATCGGCCCCCATAGAATGTCCACGCAGCGTGTCCGTCGGTCGCACACGATGTGCGACCGGCCCACCTCGTCGCCGAGGTGGTTTCATGGTCCGGTGACGGTTGACGAGCTGGCCCGGCCGGTCTCCCGCCGGGTGCTGGGCACCGAGACGCTGCTCGTGCTCGGTCTCTCCCTCGGCCAGTCGGCCGTGTACGCGCTGGTCTCGCTGGTCGCCAAGCTCACCGCGTCGGGCGGGCTGTCGAAGCAGACCGCCGCGCTGAACACCTCCGCGTCCGCCCGGCCCTACCTCGACCTCACCTACCAGCTGCTCGGGATCGTCTTCGCGCTGCTGCCGGTGCTGCTCGCCGTACACCTGCTGGCGCGCGACCCCGGCGACCCGGCGCGGACGCTCGGCGTCGACCTCCGCCGGCCCGGCTCCGACCTGGTCCGCGGCGCGGGCCTGGCCGCGCTCATCGGCCTGCCCGGCCTGGCGCTGTTCTGGGTGGCGGCGCAGCTCGGCATCAACGCCACCCTCGTTCCGGCCGCCCTGCCGGACCTCTGGTGGGCGGTGCCGGTGCTGATCCTCGCCGCCGTGCAGAACGCCGTGCTGGAGGAGGTGATCGTGGTCGGCTATCTGGTCACCCGGCTGCGGCAGCTCAACTGGCGGATCGGCGCGGTGCTCGCGACCAGCGCGGTGCTGCGCGGCTCGTACCACCTCTACCAGGGCTTCGGCGCGTTCGTCGGCAACGCCGTGATGGGGCTGATCTTCGGGTGGTTCTACCTGCGCACGCGCCGGGTGGCCCCGCTGATCGTCGCGCACACCCTGCTCGACGTGGTCGCCTTCGTCGGCTACGCGCTGCTGCCGAGGTCCTGGTTCGGCTGGCTCTGAGCGTTGCGCCAGGTCGGCGAGGTGGCGGGTGATGCCACCACCTCGCCGTACCCGGTGTCGATCAGGCGCGGGTGGGCCGGTACCGGGCGACCGCCCGGGCGGCGAGTCGTTCGGCGGCGGCCGTCCCACCGGTCGCGGCCGCCAGCGCCGCCGCGCCCGGCAGCAACCGGGCGGCCAGCCGCAACCCGAGCCACCCGCCCGCCTGCGCGGCCACCGGCGTGGCCAGCCGCCAGGCCGCCTCGGCCACCCGCCCCCACGGCCCGTCCGCCGGCTCGTCGGCCGCCCGGGCCGCCGCCAGCGCCGCCCGGGCCGTGCCGTCGTCCGGGTGCACCGACGTCAGCACCAGCAACTCGGCCGCCCGGTCCGGATGCGCCGGCTCCCGCCCGTAGGCGGCGGCCAGGTGCAGCACCAGGTTCGCCTGGGTCCAGAGCACGGCGGTCAGCTCCGCGACCGGCGCGAACAGCCCGGCGCCCGCCGCCAACGCGCCGCCCGTGCCGGCCATCCGGACGAACCGCCGGGTCGCCAACCGGGCCACCCCGTCCGCGTCCGCCTGCGGGTAGGCCCGGCGGACCTGCTCCACCCAGTCCCGGGCACGCGGACCGAGGGCGTCCACCGCGGCCAGGGCCAGCAACTCCGGCGCGAACCCGGGGTGGTCGCGCAACCTCGGCCCCACCGCCCGCCAGCCCTCCACCGGGGTACGCGCCACCGCCGCCGACCCGTCGGCGGCCCGGGTGATCCGCTCACCCGTGCCCGCGGTTGCGGCGTCCCTGCCGATGACCCCGTGCGCGGGGGTGTCCGAGGTCGGCCCGGCGACCGGCCGGGGGTCCGCCCTGTTCGGGCCCTCCGCCGTGGGGCCGGCGTCCGGCACGGTGTCCGGTCGGTCCGGGATCTCCGCCATGGGGCCGGCGTCCGTCCGGGCATCGGCGGGTGACGGGGTCGGCGGGACAGCCCCGGCCGCCTGCCTGGCGGTGCGTTTCGCGGGGCTGGTCCGTGCCGCCGGGGTGGCCTTGGTGGTCCGGCGGGCCCGCGCCGGGCGGACCGGGCTTGCCGGCTCCTCGACCGGGGTCGGCTCGGCGTCGGCGGGCTGCGGCCCGGCCGTGGACGCCCCAGCCCCGGCCGGCGCGGTGAACTCGGGCGCGTCGGGGGTTCTCCGGCTCGCACCGGCCGCCTTTCGCGGGGTGGGCGCGGCCTTCCTGGCCGCCGGGGCGGTCGTCTTCCCGGCCGGGGTGGTCTCCGCGTCGGGCGTGGTCCTGTCCTCGGCGGCACGCCGTGCCCGCTTCGGGGTCGCCTTCGCGACCGAGGTCGCCCCGGTCGCGGTCGCCCCGACCGAGGGCCCCCCGGACGCCGTACTCCCGGTGGGAACCTCGTTCGGCGTGGGGTCGACGGCCGCCGGCGGCTGACCGGTCACCTCCGGCTCGCCCGGCGGCGTACCGGAACCGGCGTCGTCCCGCTCGGCGGTCCCCCCGCCGGATCGCGTACCCGGGCCGGTGTCGTCCGGCGCGGCGGCGGCCGGGCCGGACGGCGAACCTGGATCGGGCTCGGCGGGGTCGCCGCCGGCGCGTGGGCGAGGCGCCGGCGGCGCCTCGGCGGCCGGGGCCGGCGGCTGGAAGAGGACGGTCGGCGCGGTCCGACGCGGTCGCCGGCGCGGCGGTGTGTCCTCCGTCGCCTCCACCGGGGCGGGCTCCGGTGCCGGTGGCGGGCTGAACGTCGGTCGGGGGGAGCGGCTCCGCCGGGCCTTGGCGGCGGGCTCGCGATGGGGCGGATCGCTCGGCGGGTGCTCCTGCATATCGATGGAGCGTAGCCGTGGACGTGATCTGGCACACGGTGGAAACACGCCGTCCGGACCGGGCGCCGGTAGTCGCTTTGCTCCGGGCGGGTGCGGACCTGTATTCTCGGGCGCGGTGACCTCCGGGCCACCAGGGAGACTTCGCCTAGTCTGGTCTATGGCGCCGCACTGCTAATGCGGTTGGGGTCTTAAAGCCCCTCCCGGGTTCGAATCCCGGAGTCTCCGCGCGAAAGCCGGTTGTGTAGACTGGCCGAGCACCGGGCGCCCGTAGCTCAATGGATAGAGCATCTGACTACGGATCAGAAGGTTAGGGGTTCGAGTCCCTTCGGGCGCACAGGGTTTGACCTGCGGAAACGCCCCTCTGGCGATCGATAGTGATCGACCAGGGGGGCGTTTTTCGTGCCACTTCGGTGGCACGGGTGCGCCGCAGTTGCCACAGCGTGACCAGCGGCGTGGCTTGCGGTGAGCGGCCTGCGCCTGCCGACGATCAATCCGCGTCCTGGATCGTCACTGCGCGGATCATTGGCCATCCCGGACCAGACGACGTGGCGGGTGGGTGTGGCCAACGAAGCGAGTGGTCGAACATCCTTGTCGTCCGGTCGATGCAGCCACTCCGGGTTAGTCGCTGGGGCGCCGTTGCCTCTGCGGAGAGTCGCGAGACCAGCGGCCTGTCACTACTGCCGCCCTACGAGAAGCGCTTGAACAGGCGCTCAACGAAGTCTGGTCCCTTGGACATCTTCTCTGGGGGTATCCCGAGCAGGTGCTCGACAAAGTCGGGGCCCTTGGCGATCTTGTCGGGTGAGTTGCCGGTTCGGCGCTCGTGCGCGGCGAACTCATCCCGTAGGAACTCCAAGGCCGCCGGCAGATCCGCTTCGGCCAGCGGAGTACCTGCCGACGCGAGGTGGTTGAGCTGCTTCGGGGACCGCACCGGCTGCCCTACAAGCCTCGCGGCTGCCACCATGGCTAAGTGGAAGCGGTAGTTGTTCCGCTCCGGCACGCTGACACCGGCGGCCTCCGACGCCAGGAACGCGTCGATCTCCTTCTGAGCCCTGGCGACCCAGAGATAGATCTTCACCGGGAACTCCTTGGAGAAGATCCGCCGGTACTCTTCGTCACGCTTAAGGAGGCTCGATGGCCGGGCTCGCGAGTTGTCCGGGCGGCTGAGACCCATTGCCATGACAGCCTGCGCAAGCAGCGAGATGCTCACGATCCGTTCCGCGCTGCGCCCGCTGTTGCGGTAGAAGTTCTTCCGCCGGTCGTAGTACCAGTCCTGCCCGAGGAAGTACGCCTCGATGTCGCGCTGAATGTCGTCGGTCGCGCGCAACGACGCCGCCGGCACCGATGTCTGCCGGTTGGTTGCACGGATGACGAGATCCCGGGTGGCTAGGTCATCGCCGGTCACCAGGATGCGGACCAGCACCGAGCGTTCGAACGCTGGATGGTCCGCGGGCGCCGTTCGCAGGAAATTGAAGATGGTGTGCGATGACTGCAATCCGTTGACCACCTGCACGTCGTCGAGAGAATAGGTCTTGGCGACCGTGGTGGCCTTGGAGCAGACGATGGTGACGCCGTTGTTCAGCCACCAGAACTCCGGCCCCTCGGGGTCCTCCAAGGATTGTCGGATCTCCCGGTTCACCTCGACATCGCCTTGGTAGTCGCGGACGTTCCAGTCGAAGATGTGCCGTCGTAGGTGGCCGTTCTCATCGGCCAGGAAGGTCAGGTAATCGCGTAGCTTGACCAGGGCGACGTGGCTGTTGCCGCTGGTCGCGTTCTCCTGATAGGTCAGTTCCGTCGTGTATGACGGGACAGCGTTCGCCCTGCGCCACAACTCGGCGGCCCCGAGGAACTCGACGCGACCGTTGGCGCCGGGGATAACGCTGGCGAGCTGAGCCTCCAGGTCGCGAGCCTTGATCTCGACCTTGGTGTTGATCGAGTTCGGGCCGGTGGCGCGCCCCCGGGTTGCATACACGAAGTGAATCTCGACCTGAGGGTGCCGCGTGGCCAGCACTCGGAGAGCCTTCCGAAAGAACCCCGTCCGCAAGACCGTGCCCGGCGAATACAGCTTGAGGAGATCGTCCTCGTTCTCCGAGAGGTTCAGTAGCCGCGCAAGCGCGCTCCCAGCCTTGTCGATGGCCGTCTCGGTGAACGACGTCTCTCGCTTAGCCTGCACCAACCAGAGTTCAAGCTTCACGCCGCGCGGTAGTTTGACCGCGGAGAACCCGTCCTGCAGCACGTCGCTGTCCTCGGAGAGGAGCACCCCGCCGACGAACACGTAGATCGCGTCGATCGCCCCGTCGTTGCTGCCTCCGATGACGCCCTCGGCTACCTCCTCCGAGGACAGTTGCCGCGCGGTGAGTGCCTGCTCCGCAGCGAAGATCTCGAATGCCTCATCGTCGCGGATTGGGATGGACCGGTCGGCCTGCCGCTGGACCAGGACTTGATCGAGCAACACCTGTTCGTTGTCGGCCACGCACGAAGTGTAGGCGAAATTTGGTCGATAGGATCGCCCTGCGCGAGCCGGACTCGATCTTCGTTCACATAACATCAACTGATTGGTGGGCAATCCTCAGCAGGTCGGAGGCGTCGCTGTACCTGCAGGACGAGGCGGCTAGCCCGTTAGCAGTCGCGAGCCTGTAGCCGGTCTCGCTGCACATCGGCATCAACCGTGCCACTTGAGTGGCACCGTGGGGGATGAGAACGCGGTCTAGCGTCACGTTCCGTCGACACTGCTACATGCCGTATCCGGACAAACCTATATAGCTGCAGGTCACGCGCACCCTCTCCTCCTGAGTACGGATCAGAAGGTTAGGGATTCGAGTCCCTTCGGGCGCACAAGATGGAAAAAGCCTGACCCGCGGAAACGCGGGTCAGGCTTTTTCCTTGTCAAGCCCCGGTGGCGGTGATCGAGCCGGCGATCATGCATCGCGCGACCGCCGTGGGGGTGGGCATCAGCTGCCGCAACAGCCACCGGTCTGGGCGTCGACGGGTGCGGCGTCGAGCGTGACCAGGTTCAGCGGCGCGGCGAGCAACCCGCCGGAGATTCCGGTGGCCAGTCCGCGTGACGTCGGCTCGGTGGCCGGCGCGGGTCCGCAGCAGCCGTCGCCGGTGGCGGAGTCGTCGGGGTTGCTGTTGCACACGCCGGTCTCCGGCAGGTCGAGCTGGACGTCGCGGGCGGCGGCCCAGTCGCCGGCGAGGGCGGCGACGACGGAGCGGACCTGCTCGTAGCCGGTGGCCATCAGGAACGTGGGCGCCCGCCCGTAGCTCTTCATCCCCACGGCGTAGTAGCCGACCTCCGGGTGGGCGAGTTCGTCCACCCCGTGCGGAGGCACGGTGCCGCAGGAGTGCTCGTTGGGGTCGATGAGCGGGGCGAGGGCGCGGGTGGCACCCATGACCGGGTCGAGGTCCAAGCGCAGTTCGGCGGCTATGGAGTGGTCGGGGCGGAAACCGGTGGCGGCGACGATGCGGTCCACGGTGACCGATTCTTCGCTGCCGTCGCCGTGGCGCACCACGACGGTCACCCGGTCGTCACCGGTCGGGGTGAGGGCGTGGACGGAGAAGCCGGTGAGCAGCCGGATCCGGCCGGCGTCGACGTGGGCCCGCAGCCGGGAGCCCAGCGCCCCGCGGGCGGGGAGGGCGTCGGCGTCGCCGCCGCCGTAGGTGCGCGCCGGCGAGGCGGTGCGGATCGCCCAGGTCACCGCGGTTCCCGGGTGCTCGGCCGCGAGGTCGGCCAGGGAGAGCAGGGTGTTGGCGGCGGAATGACCGGCGCCGACGACGAGGGTGTGGCGGTCGGCGAAGCGGTCGCGGTCGGCGCCGAGCACGTCGGGCAGGGCGTGCTCGAGGTACGCGCCGGCCTCGGCCTCGCCGAGGGCGGGCAGGCCGGAGGCGCCGAGGACGTTCGGCGTGCGCCAGGTGCCGGAGGCGTCGATGACCGCGCGCGCGAGCACCTCCTCGCCGTCGGTGAGGCGGATGAGGAACGGGGTGGTGTCGCGACCGACGGTGCGCAGCCGGTCCAGGCCGAGCCGGCTGATCGCCTCGACCCGGGCGCCGTAGCGCAGGTGCGGCTTGAGCGCCGGCAGCTCCGCCAGTGGCTGGAGGTAGTCGGCGGCCAGTTCGGCGCCGGTGGGCAGGGCGTCGGCGTCGGGAGCGACCCAGCCGGCGTCGTCGAGCAGCCGCCGGGCGGCGGGGTCGACGTCGTACCGCCACGGGGAGAACACCCGTACGTGGCCCCACTGGCGCACCGCCGCGCCGGCGGTGTCGCCGGCTTCGAGGACGAGGAAGGGCAGGCCCCGTTCGTGCAGGTTGGCGGCGGCGGCGAGGCCGACGGGTCCGGCGCCGATCACCACGACCGGGAGGGTATCCAGGGCGCTCATCAGGCAACTCCTCTGTGTTGATAACTGTCGAATCAGCGATGCGGGTGGTGGCCCGGGATTCGCGTGCCGTTCCCGCCTGGTCTGTCTCGACGTCCGTCAAATCAGAGAGTTGCACGTTGATTAGAAGAATGTCAACCTAGAGGCATGTCTAAGCAGTCGACGCCGCTCGTCGCCATCGACCTGAACGCGGAGACCTCCTGCTGTGCGCCGCTGACCCGACGACCGGTGCCCGCGCAGGCGGCGGGTGCGCTCGCGTCGGCGTTCAAGGCGCTCGGCGACCCGGTGCGTCTCCAGTTGATGTCGATGATCGCCTCCGCCGAGGGCGGGGAGGCCTGCGTCTGCGATCTCACGCCGGCGTTCGACCTGACCGGCCCCACGATCTCGCACCACCTGAGGACGCTGCGCGAGGCCGGCCTGGTCGACGCCGAGCGGCGCGGCACCTGGGTCTACTACCGCGCCCGGCAAGGCGTCCTTCGCCAGTTGGCGTCGCTGCTCTCCGTCGAGCCCGCCGCGCCGTAGCGGCCCTGGCGGTCCTTGTCGGGGAGTCCGGGGAGGGGTGCTTCCCGGGGGTGGCGTTGGCAATCGACGTTAAGTCAGCTAACGTTGAGTCAATGGACGTTGAGCTTAACTCCCTGGCGGGGCGGGCGCGCATCCACGCCGCGCTCGGCGATCCGGCGCGGCTGGCGATCGTGGACGCCCTCACCCTCGGTGACGCGTCCCCGGGGGAGATCGCCCACACCCTCGACCTGCCCACCAACCTCGTCGCCCACCACGTCAAGGTCCTTACCGAAGCCGGCCTGGTGGTCAAGGGCCGTTCCGAGGGTGACAAGCGCCGCACCTACCTGCGGCTCCGGGCGGAGTCCCTGGCCGTGCTGACCCCGCCCCCGCTGACCGGGGTCGGCCGGGTGGTGTTCGTCTGCACCCGCAACTCCGCGCGCTCCCAACTCGCCGCCGCGCTCTGGCGCGACCGCACCCACACCCCGGCTGCGTCCGCCGGAACGCAACCGGCCTCCCGGGTGCATCCCCGCGCCGTGACGGTCGCCGGCCGGCACGGGCTGCGTCTGGATCCCACCGCCACCGCCCACGTCACCGACGTCGCCCGCGACGACGACCTGCTCATCGCCGTGTGTGACAACGCCCACGAAGACCTCACCGGGCCCGTCCGCCCGCGCCTGCACTGGTCCGTGCCCGATCCGGTCCGTGTCGACACCGACGAGGCGTTCGAGGCCGCGTTCGCCGACCTCGCCGCCCGCGTCGACCGGGTCGCCCCCGCCGTCACCATCGCGCCCGGAGAACTGTCATGACTGACACCAGCCCTCACCTCCGCCAGGAGGTCTCCATCGACCAGCAGGTCGCCCTGCGCACCGCGGCGACGCGGCTCGCCGAGGAGTTCACCGGCGTCTACGGCGCCGAGACGATCGAGCGGTTCCTGTACTCCAGCCACGACCAGTTCGCCACCGACAGCACCATCCCCCACTACCTGCCCCTGCTCGCCGAACGCTTCGCCCGCCAGCGCCTGCAGGCTCTGGCCCGGGTCGAGGGTCACCACCGGGACGGTCGCCCCGTGGTGCTGTTCCTGTGCACCCACAACGCCGGTCGCTCCCAGATGGCGCTCGGGTTCTTCGCCCACCTCGCCGGCGACCGGGCCGTCGCCTGGTCCGGCGGCAGCGAACCCGGCGCCGCCGTCGCCCCCGCCGCCGTCGCCGCCATGGCCGAACGCGGCATCGACATCTCGCAGGAGTTCCCCAAGCCGTGGACCGACGAGGTCGTGCGCGCCGCCGACGTCGTGGTCACCATGGGCTGCGGCGACGCCTGCCCGGTCTTTCCCGGCACCCGCTACGAGAACTGGGACCTCGACGACCCCGCCGGCCTCGACCTGGCCGACGTGCGACCCATCCGGGACGAGGTCGAACGCCGCGTCCGCCACCTGTTGGATCAGATCGGCATCCTGGTCCCACGGCCCGGCTCGCCGGTGGCGACGGCGATGTGACCAGGTTGCCGACCGATCCGCTCCGCGTCCGAGACCTGCTCGCCGACCGTCCCGCCCGCACCGGTCACCCGGGCGAGGACCCGGGATACGCCAGTCCAACGTCACGCGACGTCGGTGACCTCGCTCGACGCGCACGCGCCAGCACCGACGACCCACGGGAGTCTCCATGAGCACCGCCACCCGAGCCGACCATGCCGCACCGGTGGCGGCACGTCTGTCCCGCCTCGACCGACTCCTGCCGGTGTGGATCGGCCTGGCCATGGTCGCCGGGCTGCTGCTCGGCCGGATCGTTCCCGGGCTGGACGCCGCCCTGGACGCCGTCAAGATCGGCGGCATCTCGCTGCCCATCGCGCTCGGCCTGCTGATCATGATGTATCCGGTGCTGGCCAAGGTCCGCTACGACCGCCTCGACACCGTCACCGGCGACCGGCGCCTGCTGGTCTCGTCGTTGGTCCTCAACTGGATCGTCGGCCCCGCCCTCATGTTCGCCCTGGCCTGGTTGTTCCTGGCCGACCAGCCGGAGTACCGCACCGGCCTGATCATCGTCGGCCTGGCCCGCTGCATTGCCATGGTCATCATCTGGAACGACCTCGCCTGCGGCGACCGGGAGGCCGCCGCCGTCCTCGTCGCCCTCAACTCCGTGTTCCAGGTCCTCGCCTTCGGTCTGCTCGGCTGGTTCTACCTGTCGGTGCTGCCCGGCTGGTTGGGTCTGGACGGTGCCGCGTTGGAGGTCTCCGGTTGGGACATCGCCGGCAACGTGCTCGTCTTCCTCGGCATCCCGCTGCTCGCCGGCTACCTCTCCCGTCGCCTCGGCGAGCGCGCCAAGGGCCGCGACTGGTACGAGCAGCGGTTCCTGCCCAGGGTCGGGCCCGTCGCCCTGTACGGGTTGCTGTTCACCATCGTGATCCTGTTCGCCCTCCAGGGCGAAGCCATCACCGACCGGCCGGTCGACGTCGCCCGCATCGCCCTGCCGCTGCTGGCCTACTTCGCCGTCATGTGGGCCGGGTCCTACCTGCTCGGCCGGGCCATCGGCCTGACCTACGAGCGCACGACCACCCTGGCGTTCACCGCCGCCGGCAACAACTTCGAACTGGCCATCGCGGTCGCGATCGGCACGTTCGGCGTGGCCTCCGGTCAGGCCCTCGCCGGCGTCGTCGGTCCCCTGATCGAGGTGCCCGTCCTCGTCGGCCTGGTCTACGTGTCGTTGTGGGCCCGCCGCCGGCTGTTCCCCACCCCCGGCACCCAGGCCGCGAGGTGACTCGACCGCACCGCGCCGCGGCCCACCGCGCGGCGACCATACCTCCCTGGAGAACGTCATGAGCGACAAGCCCAGCGTCCTGTTCGTCTGCGTCCACAACGCCGGCCGCTCCCAGATGGCCGCCGGCTGGCTCCGCCACCTCGCCGGCGACACCGTCGAGGTCCGCTCCGCCGGCTCCGCGCCCGCCGAGGCGGTCAACCCCGCGGCCGTCCAGGCCATGGCCGAGGTCGGCATCGACATCACCGACCAGACCCCGAAACTCCTCGAGTACGAGACCGCGGAGTCCTCGGACGTCATCGTGACGATGGGCTGCGGTGACGCCTGCCCCGTCTTCCCCGGCAAGCGGTACGAGGACTGGAAGCTCGACGATCCCGCCGGCAAGGGCGTGGACGCGGTCCGCCCGATCCGCGACGACATCCGTACCCGGGTGGAGGGGCTCCTCGCCGAGCTGCGTCCCACCGCCTGACACGACCCCTTCGACGCGGCCCGCCGGGTACCACCCACGACCCGTGGTGACCGCTTGCGTCGGACCGACATGATGGCTCGGTGCGTTCCTCGACCCCGCCGTGGCGGTCGCCGGCCCTGACCGCCCTCGGCTGCGTGTTCCTGCTGGTGGCCGGTGGTGCACTGCTCTGGCTGCCGATCCACACCCAGAACGAGCTGGACGACTGGCAGGCCGAGCTGCGCGCCCGTGGTGTGCCGACGCGGGCGCTCGTGCACGACCAGGTGACGAAACGCGGGGGCACGTCGAAGACGATGTACTTCCGTTACGAGGTGGACGGCCGGACGTACGAGCGTGAGGTGGCCTGCGTCGAGGTGTGCCGGTCGATCGGCGACGAGGTGCCGATCTGGGTGAACCGGGTCGACCCGGGCGACTTCGTCACCGACTTCGGCCAGTTGAGCGGCCACCGGGGCCGGCTCCAGGGCGGGCTCGGCGCGGCGGGCTTCATGCTCCTCGTGGTCGCGATTCCCCTCGCGCTGTCCCGGCTCCGGTGGCCGAGCCGGTCACGCCGCCGTACGCCGCCGCGTCCGGCCGCCGCACCAGGGGCGGGCGGCACCGACGCCACCGTCCGCATCCGGCACAAGCGGAAGCGGCGACGCTGAGGGCCGGGCGGTCACGGGAGGGCGCGGGGCAGCAGGTCCAGGAGGCCGTCCGGGTAGAGGATCGCCTCGCCGCCGGCGAAGCGGCGCAGCGGCTGCCAACTGACCGGGCTGCCCTCGTCCGCGACGATCCCGACGGCGTCCCGGTCGTAGATCGACGGGTCGGCCAGGTCGGCCGAGAAGACGAACACGATCTCGTGACCGGCGCGGCCGAACGCCGTGAAGATGTTCTCCAGGACGCCGAGCAGTTCCACACCGGACAGCTCGACGGCCAGCTCCTCCCGCAGCTCCCGCCGCACGGCCTCGGCGGCCGACTCCCCGAACTCGACGCCACCGCCCAGCGGCCGGTAGAACGTCTCCCGCTTCGTCGCGTCGTGCGCCTCGAAGACCAGGAGGTCGTCCCCGCGTCGCACCACGGCGACGGCCACGGCGCGAATGTGCGGCGGTGAGGTCACGGCGTGACCTCCTCCAGCGTCCCGTCCGGTCCCAGGCGGAACCTTCGCGGCGGCCCCATGGCGCGCATCGCCTGTGCGTAGGCGGCCGCACGCGCCGCCTGTTCCCGACCCGTGGGGTCCGCGACGCGGAAGACGTGCACGGGAACGGCGTCGGCGTCGACGTCGTCCGGCCGACGCCGGCCCTCGATGGTGAAGCCGAACAGGGCGCGCAGGGCGTCCTCGCCCAATTCCAGCGGGTGGAACGGCAGCGGGTAGGGGACCGGTTTCACCGGATGTTGGCCGTCCCAGTACGGGCGCTCGAAGTCGTACGGCTCCCCGATGTTCTCGGCGATGCCGCCGTCCGGGGACAGGCTGAGCGAGCGGACCAGCTTCCCGTCCTCCCAGACCGCGAAACAGAGCCCGTCCACGCCCGAGTGCATGCCGTGCATGACGATCCGCCGGCCGGTACCGAGGCGGAGCAGGTGCTCGGGCAGTTCCGACGGGCGGTCGAGGACCAGCCGGCGGTCGCACAGGACCGTGGCTCCGGGCAGCGCCGCGACGTGGGTGACGTCCTCGGGCGGCCAGGTCACGTCGAGCGTGCTGTCGTCGGCCGGTGTGAGGTCGTACCCGGGAAGGGCCTGCCGGACGGCGGCCTCGGCCTCCGCCGGGTCCGAGGCGACCGCGGCCCGCAACAACGGCCGCAGGTCGCCATCGGCGAACGCCAACAGCGCCGTCTTCGCGCCCATCGCACCTCCCGGTCGGTCCCCGGACGATACCCGGCATCGATCTTGAAGGTGTGCCGGCGGCGCGCCCCGGGTCAGACCTTGCGGTAGCGCGCCTCGGTCACCGCGAACAGGCCGTACGCCGTGAACCCGACCGCCACCACGAGCAGCAGCCAGGTGCCGTAGCTCTCGTCGGCGAGCGCGCGCAGCGCCGCGTCGAGTCCGCGCGCCTTCTCCGGGTCGTACCGCCAGGCGGCCACCACGAACAGGATCCCGGCGATCGCGTACGCCAGGCCCTTGGCCGTGAAACCCACCGCGCCGAGCCGGCCGACCAGCCGTCGCGTCGCCGCCGCCATCCGGCCGACGTGCAGGTGCTTCTCGAAGCGCCTGGTGATCCCGACGATCGCCAGCCAGACGCCGATCCCCGCCAGGATCAGGCCCGCCGTCATGACGGCGACCCGGCCGGCGTCGGAGGCGAGCAGCCCCGCGGCGGCGTCCTGCTGGGTGTCGGCGCTGGACGACTTCTTGCCGCGCAGCACCTTGACCCCGCTGAACGCGAGGTAGAGGTAGAACGCCGCCCGGCCGGCCGACGCCGTCCGCTCGGTCAGCCGGCGCTCGCGGAAGATTTCCAGCACCTGCCAGACCGCCATGGCCACCAACCCGACGACGATCGCCCCGATGAGCGCCGCGCCGAACGGTTCGTCGGCGATCTGCTGCATGGCGCCCGACTGGTCGCCGTCGGCGGCCGGCCCGCCGAGGGCGACCTTCATGATCACGTACGCGAAGAGCAGGTGCAGGGTGCCGTAGCCGACGAAGCCGGCCCGGGTCAGGCGCTCCAGCCAGGAGTTGTCGGCGGCGCGGGAGGCGGCCCCGCGCGTCCGCGCGGACAGCGATGACATGGGCCGTCATTCACCGATCGCGGCTCCCGCCAAACCTCCGGCCCCGGTGTGCGCGATGAAATGACCGCCTTCAACCCCTTGCCTCCCATTTATCGGGTGAATGAAATGAATGAGCGGCAAGTCGTGCTAAAGCCTTCGCCCCGGTGCGGAATCGATAGCTTTCCGTCAGTGAAGTTTCTATCCTTGAAGGATCCGATCGCCCGCAGCGAAAGGGGCGGCATGCCGCGCCGTTCGAGCCTCAGCTATCGAGATGCGTTACGACTGTTGGCGCCCGGCAGCGCGCGCATCACCGAGACCGACAAGGTCGTCAACGCGGGAATCCTGGGCGCGGGCGCGCTCTCGCACGGTGCGGCGCTGGCCCTGCTCGGTCCGAAGAACGCGCTCATGCAGCTCGTCCGGGACGCCACCGGCAACCAGGCCGGCCGGATACGCGCATCCGGCGGAAAGGCGTACTACGAACTGTTGGAGGCCAGCCACACGGTGCTGGCGCTGTCCGCGTTCTTCGACGGATTCCGGGACGAGGTGGGCCCGGGCTTCGACCGGCTGGAACTGACCGACGCGGAAAAGGTCGCCATGGTGCCGGCCGAGCGACGTCGACACACCCTGCCCCAGGAAATCGACGCCGGATACTTTCCGCTGCCGTCGTCGGTGCACGGCATGGACGACACCCGGCGGGACGTCGAGGCGGCCTACGTCACCCTGTACGACGCCACCATCGCCTTCTGCGACGGCCTCGCCGCCTGGCCGGCGGTGCGGCGCGGGCTCGACCTCACCTCGCTGCGGTCCCGCGTGGTCGCGCGCAGCATGTGGCACTACGAGGACCGCTTCGACCGGCTCGCCACCGACCTGCCGGAGTTCGGGTTCCGGATGGTCCGGCAGGCGATCGAGCACAACCTGGTCGACAACCGGAAGCTGACCGCCGAGGTCGCGGACCGGCTGGACGCGCTGGCGGACCTGTCCCGCAACCTGGCCGGGCTGGCCGGCCCGGCCGCGCCCGAGCCGGACCGGCTCCGGGAATCCCTCGACCGGCTCGCCGGCTCGCTGGGCGCGGTGTTCCGGCAGCCGCTGCTGCGGATCAAGGACATCGACTTCCACCTGCGGCTGCCCACCGTGGAGCGGGGGTTCATCAGCCCCGACTTCCGGGTCGCGGAATACGACAAGCGCGCCGCGCCGGAGCGGGAGCGCTGGTGGGAGGAGCAGCCGCGCAGCGGCGACCTGGTCGGGTTCCTCTCCGACTACCTGACCGACCCGGCGAGCCTGCACCGCCCGCTGCTGGTCCTCGGTCAGCCCGGCGCCGGCAAGACGCTGCTGACCCGGGTGATCGCGGCCCGGCTGCCGGCGAACCGGTTCACCGCCATCGTCGTACCGCTGCGCCGGATGTCCGGGGACACCTCGCCGACCGAGCAGATCGAGTCGGCGATCGAGCAGCTGATGGACGAGCGCATCCGGTGGGCGGACCTGCGCCGCGCCACGAGCACCACCACGGTCGTGGTCGTCTTCGACGGGTTCGACGAACTCGTCCAGGTCACCGGCACCGCCCACTCCCAGTACATCGACCGGGTGGCCGAGTTCCAGGAGGCCCAGTGGGACCTGGGCTACTCGGTCATCCCGGTGATCACCTCACGGATGCTGGTGATGGACCGGGCCAGCGTGCCCCAGGGCACCGTGCTGGTCCGGCTGGAGGACCTGACCGACGCGCAGGTGACGACCTGGGTGTCGGCCGTCAACGGCGCCAACGAGGACCGGTCCGGCTACCGTCGCCTGTCCGCCCGCGACCTGCTGTCGCACGGCGAGCTGGCCCGGCAGCCGCTGCTGCTCACCCTGCTGGCCATCTACTACGACGAGCACCGGGTGGAAGGACCCCCCGACCTGGGTATCTCCCGGTCCGACCTGTTCACCGGCCTGCTCACCGCCTTCATCCGGCGGCAGATCGGCGAGAAGGCGCCGGGTGACCTGTCGCAACGCGAGCGGGAGGCTCGGGAACACCGGCTGCGGCGCGACCTGGCGATCACCGCGTTCGCCATGTTCAACCGCAACCGGGAACTGGTGAACCGGGCCGCGCTCCGCGACGACCTGGGCTGCTTCGGCTCCGGCTCCGGCGACGGCACCCGGTTCGAGCTCGGCGACGTGCTCGGGCCGGAGCAACTGGTCACCGCCGCCTTCTTCGTCGTGTACGGCCCGGACGACCTCCAGGGCGAGGACGCCCGCCGGACCTACGAGTTCCTGCACGCGACGATCGGCGACTTCCTGATCGCGGAGTACGTGATCGGGTCGCTGCGGGAACTGGCCGAGCTGCGGCGGCGCACCCGCACCCCAGCCGGCTTCGGCTACCAACTGGACACCGGCCAGTTCCGCGCCCTGCTCTCCCACCAGCCCCTGGTGAAACGGGAGGCGGTGGTCGGGTTCGCCCGGGAACTCAGCGCCCGGCACCCGGAGGAGCGTGGCGCGATCATCGAGACCGTCGCCGAGCTGCTGGCCGAGGCGCGGCAGCGGGGCAACGTCGCCGGGGTGGACGGCTACCGGCCGTCGCCCTACGACCCGGTGCGGCTGCTCGCCGCGTACACCGCCAACCTGGTCGCGCTGGCCGCGCTGGTGTCGCCCGACGGCGTACGGCACACCGACCTGATGGACGACGAGACCTGGGTCTCCACGGTGCGGCTGTGGCGGGCCGGGCTCGACGAGAAGGGCCAGCTCGCCATGATCAGCTGGCTGGGGCGGGACGCCGACGGCCGGATCACCGCGGAACGGCGGCGCGAGCGCCGGGGCGAGACCGTGAGCGTGGCCGCCGAGGAGGCCCGGCTGCTCGGCGACATCACCACGTACGGCCAGTTGCAGGCCGGCGCGCGGACGTGGCGCGGCCGGCAGCCGGACAGCTTCGAGGCCGGCCGGTTCCACGCGGACCTGGTGTCGCTGGCCACCCGGCGTTGGCCGGTGCCGTCGTTGCACCAGCTCATCCTCTACGACGAGCGCAGCTACCGGCGGCTGTGGGAACGGGCCGTCGAATCGCCGGGCGCGGTGTCCAGCACCAGCGCCACGGTGCTGCTGGAATGCCTCGCCGAGGACGGCGCGCAGTTGCCCCGCGAGGTGGTCTGCGGGTTGACCCGGGTGGCGCTGGACCGACTGCCCCGGTCGGTGACCGCGCCCCCGGAGCTGATCATCTCGTGCCCGTACCTGATCGACGAGTTTCCCGAGCTGCTCGACTCGATCGGCACGCCGGAGGACCACGCGGTCCTGCACGCGCTGATCCTCCGGCACGGGCTCGACCGGCTGCCGGCGGAGTACGTGCCCCGGGTGCGGGCGGTGCTCGCCGACATCGAGGGGCGGCTCGCCGAGCTGCCCCTGGAGGACGGGGTGGTCTCCGCCGAGATGGCGGAGCAGTTCGCCGCCGCGCGGGTCGACAACCGCACCGCGTTGTGGTTGCTGATGGCGCTGAGCGAGTACGCCGACCTGGCCTGGCGGAAGATCCGGCCCGGGACCATGGCGGCCCTGCTCGCGCACCGGCTGCCCGACGAGTTCCTCGACGAGACGAGCCTGTGCCGGCTGCTCCTCGACTACCTGCGGGCGCACGACCGGGTGCCCGCCGACGTCACGTTGACGGCCGCCGTCGACACGCTGCGCGTCCTCGCGGCGACCGATCAGGGCCCGGCCGCCGATGGGTTCTGACCGCGCGCCCGGCCCGGCCCGCCACCCCCGCCACCACCACCGTCCCGGAGGCCCGGTTTGTCACACCCGCCCACGCACCGCGAGCACATCGTCCGATCCGGAAGGCGCAGCCTGGCCGTCGACGTGGCCGGCGCGGAGCGCGGCTGGCCGGTGTTCCTGATGCACGGCACGCCGGGCAGCCGCAACGGGCCACGCCCGCGATCGAGCGTGCTCTACCGGCTCGGCGTCCGGCTGATCTCCTACGACCGACCGGGCTACGGCGGTTCCAGCCGGCTGCCGGGCCGCCGGGTGGCCGACGCCGCCGCCGACGTCGCGGCCATCGCCGACGACCTGGGCCTGGACGAGTTCTCGGTGGTCGGCCGCTCCGGGGGCGGCCCGCACGCCCTGGCCTGCGCGGCGCTGCTGCCGGAGCGGGTACGGCGCACCGCCGTGCTGGTCGGCCTCGCCCCGGCCGGCGCGACCGGACTGGACTGGTTCGGCGGCATGACGGAGGCGAACGTCCGCGACTACGGGACCGCCGAGCACGACGAGGTGGTCCTCGCCGAGCAGTTGCGCCTGCGGGCGGAGCGGACGATCGACGACCCGGGCTCGTTGCTGGCGCTGCTGGTCGAGCAGATGACCGAGGCCGACCGTCGGGTGGTGGCCGGGGTGCCGATCCGCCGGCAGTTGACCGACGCCTACGCCGAGGCGCTGCGGCGGGGGCCGGACGGCTGGATCGACGACGTCCTCGCGCTGCGCGCCGACTGGGGCATCTCGCTGGCGGAGATCCGGATGCCGGTACGGCTGTGGCACGGTGCCGACGACAACTTCGCCCCGGCCAGCCACACCCGGTGGCTGGCCGGTCGGATCCCCGGCGCGCAACTGCACGTGCAGCACCGCAGCGCGCACTTCGGCGCGGTCGAGGTGCTGCCGGAGATGTTGGCCTGGCTGACCCGCCCGTCGGAGCGGACCCCGGTCAGATCGGATGCGGGTCGATGATCCGCCGCTGGAACCGGTGCTGGCGGAGCGCCTCGACCGCCGGATGGTGCTCGCCCAACCGACGGGCGAGCTTGTCGGCCACCGTCTCGATCTCCGCCCGCCGGCCGGATTCCATCCGCTCCCGCATCAGCACCAGGTTGGCCCGGCAGCGCAGCGCGTTCGGATGCTCCGGTTGGAGCACGCGGTCGAGACCACGGGAGGCACGCTGCAACAGCTCCAGCGCCGCCCGGTCCGCCGCCTCCCGGCCCTCCGGCGGGTCCGGCTGCTCGGCGAGGCAGATGGCCTGGTTCATCCAGCCGGAGAGGGGGTACGGGTGCGCGTCGCCGAGCACGGCGGCGAGCGCGTCCGCCGAGCTGCCGGCGAGCTGCCGCGCCTCGACGAAGTCCCCGGCGCGACGGGCCACCATCGCCAGGTTGACCTGGCAGACCAGGGTCAACGGGTGCTCGGGACCGAGGTTGCGCCGGTAGATGCGGTGCACCTCGGTGAGTTCCCGGCTGGCCCGCTGGTGGAGGTCGACGGTGAGCAGGTTGATCGACAGGCTCAGCCGGCAGGTGAGGGTCTCCGGGTTGTCCGGCCCGAACCGTTCGGTCAGCAGCTCGTAGGCGGCCTCGAGCAGCTTGCCCGCCTCGACCGCGTACCCGGCCGCGCGCAGCGACACCGCCAGGTTCGTCTGCGTCCGCAGGGTGATCAGGTGTTCGGCGCCGGCGGTGTGCAGCAGGTCCCGGTGGACGGCCCGCAGCCGGGCGATCGACTGCTCGTAGTCTCCGGCGTCGCGCATGTCGATGCCCACGTAGGCGGAGGAGGCCAGCGTGTCCGGGTGGCTGTCGGTGAGGGTGCCGCGGCGCCCCTCCAGCACCATCTCGTCGTTCTTGCGCGCCTCCTGGAAGTCTCCCATCAGGCGCTGGGTGCTGGCCAGGTTGTTCAGGGCGGCGAGGGTACGCGGATGGTCCTCGGCGAACAGTCGCTTCCAGGCGTTGAAGGTGGCCTCGTCGAGGCGCAGCGCCTCGCTGTACATGCCCATGCCCCGCAGGTCGCGCGCCAGCCCGCCCGCCGTCATCAGGGTGTGCGGGTGGTCGTCGCCGAGCAGTTCCCGCTGGGCCGCGAGCACCTTCTCGTCCAGCGCCCGGGAATCCTTGAACTGCCCGAGGAAGGCGAGGATGTTGGCGAGGTTGAACTGGAGGTGCAGCAACTGCCGGCGCAGGTCCTCCCGCGCCCGCTCGTCGGTCTCCGTCGCCAGCATCCCCTTCCAGGTCCGGACGACCTCCTCGCCGAGCCGGCGGCCGGTCTCCAGGTCGCCCCGCAACTGCAGGTAGCGGACCCGGTCGATCATCAGCGCCCGCACCTCGACCTTCCGGCTGAGCGCCGCCTTCGACGGCTCCAGGTGCGGCCAGATCACCCGGAACTTGGGCCAGTTGACCGGGTCGTCCACCTCGCCCTCGGGCCGGAAGGCGGCCAGCACGAGGTGGACCTGGGCGCGCGCCTCGTCGAGTTCCTCCTCCGTCATCCGGGACCGGACGGCGTGCTGGAGCAGGCGGTGCATGAGCACGAGCCCGCCCCGGCTCCGCTCGCCGCCGGACGGGTTGTCGGCCCGGAGGTCGACCCGGACCAGGGCGAGCCGGTTGGCCTGCTGCACCAGCTGCTGGCGGACCAGGCGCTCCTTCGCCTGCGGGTGGAACGGCACCAGCGCCTCGGCGAACTTGTTGCTGTAGACCAGATCGGCCGAGATCTCCGGCGCGAACACCGAGCAGAGCTGGAGCACCCGGTAGGCCGCCGGGTTCCGGGTGCGCAGGTGGTTGAGGGACAACTCCCAGGTGGCCTCCACCGAGACGTTGCTGTTCGGTTCCATCACCGCGCCCGGACCGAAGCGGGCGATCTCGGTGAGGTAGCTGTCGACCGAGTGGCCGGTGTCGGCCAGCCAGGCCGCCGCGGCGGTGACCGCGATCGGCAGGTCACCCAGCAGGGAGGCGATCTTGTCGGCCTGGTCCGGCCGCATGTTCGGCACCCGCTCGGTGAGGTGCTGGATGCTCTCCGCCCGCTTGAACACGTCGACCTGCACGGTGGTCGCCCGCTCCACCCACTGGAGGTTGCGGGACGTGATCAGGACGTGGCCCTTGCCGTCCGGCACGTAGGGCAGCACGCCCTCGACCTCGTCGGCGTTGTCCATGATGAGCAGCCACCGCAGGTCGGTGTGGCGCAACGCCTGGAGGACCAGCCGGGCGTTCTCCCGGTTCGACTCCGACGACTGCACGCCCAGGTAGGGCGCCAGGTCGCCGATCGCGGACTCGATGAACGGCACCTGGTCGGCGTCGACCCACCACACCATGTCGTACGCGGCGCGGTAGCGGTGGGCGTACTCCAGCGCCAGTTGGCTCTTGCCGATGCCGCCCATGCCCTGCAACGCCACCGGTCCGGTGCCGGCCAGCACCACCTTCGGGCTGCTGCGCAGCAGCGTCCGCAGCTCCCGCAGGTCCGCCTCGCGGCCGGTGAAGCGCTTGTTCCGGCCGGGCACCTCGAAGACGCTGTTGTCCCGGCCGGGGAACCGGGGGCCGGTCGGCAGCTCGACGTCGGCGCTCGCGCCCTCCCGCCCGACGAGGCGCAGGATGCGGGTCGCCGCGGTCCGGGCCTCCAGCCCGGCCACCGAGACGCTGTGCGCGGCCGGCACGTTGGCGAGCCGCCGCACGTCCGCGACGTAGACGACCAGCGGCACCTGGTCGGGTGAGCGGTCCGGCGCGGCGAGCACGGCCTCCTCGGTGGCGTTGGCCTCCGAGACGATGATCAGCTCCCGGGCCGTGCGGGGCGCCTCGTCGTCGGCGAACCAGGGGTCGGTCACCCGGACGTCGGCCGAGGCGAGCAGGTTGCCGATCCACTCCGCCCACACCCGGTCGTACGGGTCGTGCCGCAGCAGGATCTCGTTCTCCACCGAGGTGGACGTGCGGGTGAACCGGGCGTTGACCCGGTCGCGCACCGCGCCGCTCATCGGGGGCAGCGACTCCACCTCGCCCCGGGTGATCTCCCGGGCCAGCACCTCGTACGCCGACAGCAGCGAGCCGTTGACGCCGGGCTGGTCGGCGAAGGTCGCCAGCAACTCCTCGTACGCGTAGTAGGCCTGGTAGGGGACCTGCATCCGGGCCCAGTAGCGGTCCCGTTCGGCCTCGCTCATCCCGCTCGGCAGGCCGCTGAAGCGCTGCCGGGCCACGGCCCGCCCGGTGTCCGCCTTGATCTTCTCGGCCGGGTCGATCCGCATCGGCACGGGCAGCACCCGGATCCGCCGCGAGCCGTAGCGGTGCTCGACCAGTCGGGCCACCTTGGCCGCCCCGGTGATGCCCTGCTCGCTCAGGGTGAAGCAGGTGACGAGCACGTCCGGGAGCTGGATGGTGCAGATGTCGGCGACGTCGGAGAAGCCGGTGCGGCTGTCGATCAGGACGTAGTCGTAGTTGCGCTTCATGTCGGCGCGCAGCGCGTCGAAGAAGTGGCCGCCGCCCTGCCGCTCGTAGAACTCGTCCCAGTTCATCCCGGCCAGCGCGCCGGCGTAGTCGTTGTTCTGCTGGCCCGCCGAGAGGAAGTCGAGCGTGCCGTCACCGGGGAAGTTCGACCAGTTCAGCGAGAACGAGTACTTGTGCACGCGGGCGTACTGCTCGTGCCAGCGGTCGTCGCCCTTGTCCTGCGTGGTGGTGGTTGCCCACTCGTACTCCCGGATCAGGTCGATCACCCCGCCGGTGCTCTCCAGCGCGTCGCGGTCGATGAACGGCGCGAAGAAGCGCGCCAGCCCGGGGGATTCCAGGTCCCAGTCGACGGCCAGGACCCGCTTGCCGTTGGCGGCGAGGATCCACGCCACGTTGGCCAGGGCCATGGTCCGGCCGGTGCCGCCCTTGTAGGAGTAGAAGGTGACGACCTGTCCCTCGGGTCGGGTCATGGCTCCACTCCTTCGTCGGGCGGCGGGTTCTCCCAGAGCCGGGGCTTGCTGATCGGCCGTCCCGGCGGCGGGTAGGCCGGTCGCGCGTCCAGGTAGCGGCGTCGCATCCGGTCGACCAGGCCGTGCACCCCGGCCCGCCAGTCGTCGTACGTGCTGACCGCCAGCGGGCGGGCCGTTCGGGGGAACATCGCCACCGCCCGGTCGAGCAGCACCGTGGCGTGGGAGCGGCGACCGGGTGCCGGGTCGTCGATGAGCACCACCACCCCCACCCAGCTGTGCAGGCAGTCGACGGCCGCGCGGACCGCCTCCGTACCGTCCGGCGTCTCGACCACCCGCGGGTCGACCATGAGGACACCCGGGCAGCCCCGGAACAGGCCCTCGTCCGGCGCGAAGTCCTGGACGTCGATGGGCATCCGCAACCGCTGGACCGCGTCGGTCACGTCGTCGACCACCGGCGGTCGGTCGCGGAACGGTCGCCACCGAGCGGCGTGCGTGTCGGGCCGCCCGTTGAGCCGGCCCGCCTCCGGCAGCTGGCCGGGGGCGATGACCACGGCCAGGAAGGGCACCTCGCTGGTCGGGGACGAGGGCACGTCGGTCGGCCCGGTCGGCGGCTCGGCCGGTTGCAGCGGAGTCTGCTCGGCGGTGTCGACGATGTGCTGGGCCAGCCGGCCCAGGACCTCCTGGTAGTCGCGCTGGAAGATCTGCAGGCGGCAGAGCGCGCTCATCCCGTTGGCGGCGTAGGCCTCCACGTCCGCGGCCATGGCCAGCGCCCGGGCCTGGTCGGTCGCGTGGACGGCGGCGGGTGACGGGGTCCACAGCACGGGCAGGATGTTGTCCCCGTCGGCCGGCCGGCCGGCCCGTAGCAGCCGTTGCCGGAACCACTCCCGTTCCCGGCGCGAGTCGTCCCGGTTGAGGTAGTCCGGTGAGTAGAGCGGGACGAACACCTCGGCCTCGGCGAGCGCCACGCGCTTCTGTTCCGCCCGATCCTCCGACAACCGGACGGTGAAGTCGGCGAAGCCCCGCCGGCGCAGCCGCGCACCCGGGCGCCCGTCGATGGCGAGGTTGAGATCGTGGTAGAAGCGGCGGACCCAGTGGTCGCCGAGGGTGCGGTCGCTGTGTGTCGGTGGGGGGACGTAGCTGAGGAAGAAGTAGCGTGCGCCGGCGAGGACGGGCCTCTCAGGACTCACGTCGGCACGACCCGTCCAGCGTGGACGGAACCTCCGACCGCCAACCGGTAATGATCACGCGCTGCTCTCCAGTCGACACGTTGTGCGTATCGATCAGAGTAAGAGACGGTGCCCACCGGTGAACAGGCCTCACCGTCCGGCGTGGTGATCCATCCAGCCGACCGCGGTGCGCACCGCCGCCGGCATCGGCAGCAGACGGGCGACGGCGTCCCCGACCTTTCCGTGGCGGGTGAAGTCCGCCCGGTCGAGGTCCTCGCCGATCGCGGTGAACGGGGCCGCGTCCAGGTGCGGGGCGACGAAGTCGAGCCGCTCCCGGCGGCCGTCCCGGAGCACGTAGCAGCGGTAGGGGCGGATCATCGGCGGGTGGTGCGAGCGGTACTCGGCCAGGTGCAGGGCGGTGCACGACGACCAGCCGACGCCGAGCAGCAGGATCCGCGCGTCGGCGGCCTCCAGGGCGGCCAACGGGGACCGCTGGCCGAGGTGCGAGTCGAGGTCGTGGACGCGCATCAGCGCCTGCGCCCGGGGGCCCCACGCGCTGAACGACGTCTGGGGGTGGCGGCTGCGCACCGCGCCGGGCAGCCGGCGTACGTGTTCGGCGAGCGCGCCCACCCCGAACGACGGTGTGGTGGCCGGGTCGAAGCCGGGCATCCGCTCCTCGTACGCCCGGCGTTCGTCGTCGGTCATCCCGGCGGTCGCGGTGCGGTACGCCGCGCTGCTGACCGAGTTGTCGGGGGTCTGCGCCGGCACCACGACGGTGCCCGCCGGCCCGACGGCCGCCCGGAGCGCCCGGGCCAGGGTGGCCGCGCCACCGGTGACCGGGCCGACGGCGCGCATCGCGCAGTGCACGAGCACGACGTCGCCGGGGCCCAGCCCCAACGCCCGCAGCTCGGCGGTGAGGGTGCCGAGTCGGTGCCCGGCGCGGACGGCGGTGGTCACGACGGCCACCCGGCCACCGCGTGGGCCACCTGCCGGAGCAGCCGCGAACCCACCGGGGTGAGGGCGTCCGCCCGCTCCAGGGCGCCGATGGCCTCGGCCGTCCAGTCCCGGTACCGCCGGTAGACCGCCTGCGCCCCGTCGACGTGGCGGTCGGCCCGGACGCGCCAGATGTCGGCCACCGCCGCGTGCGCGTAGATGCCCTGCAGCACGGCCTCCGGGGGGCGCGGGTCGGGCCGCCAGCCGACCGTGATCCCTGCCGGCCGGGTGCCGTCGACGAGGTCGTAGAGGTCGAGCAGGGCGTTCATCTTGCTGTGCTGGAACTCGTGCACCAGCAGCACCGCCAGGGAGCCGGCGTCGGTCTCCGTGGCCGCGACGCCGCCGAACGCCTGCCGCGCGGTCGAGGCCTCGCTCACACCGGCGCCGCTGCGTCGCAACGGCACCAGGGCCCGCAGGCCGGCGCGCAGTTCCTCGGCGTGGCCCGGCGTCTCGTCCCGGACGATCGTCCACGCGGCGCCGAACGTGGTCGCCCAGTGGGCGGCGGTCGCGTCGTCGAGCCGCCCGGCGGCGGGCAGCCGGTGGCAGTCGCGGTGCGGGTCGCCGTCCTCCAGCAGGACCGTCACGTCGTCCGCGACCAGAGCCCGGGTGGGTTGCCAGCGGGGCTCGTTCCCGGCCGCGTCGACGCGTACCGTCACCGCTCCGGCGGTCACCCGCAGCGTCCCGGGGCCGACGTGGACCTCCGCCGCGCCGTCGCCGACCTCGGGCAGCAGCACGGTGCCGACGGTCGGCAGGTGCAGGCGGCCGGCCCGGACCGGCACGGCGAGCCGGAGCGGGATGCCGGCGTCGCGCGCCACGGCGGCGGCGATCGCGGCCAGGTAGTCGGCGCCGTAGCGGGCGCCGGTGCCGGCGCCGGCCAGGCACTCGACCGCCCACGCGCGGACGTACGGGTGGGCGGTGACCCGGGCGACCGAATCCGGCGCGTGCCGGTCGAGATCGGTCAGAGCCGCCCAGCCGTCCGCCCCCGGGCCGGCACCCGGCAGGTCGCCGGCCACCGCGCCGAGCAGCGCGCGGACGATGGCGGTCTGCGCCTCCACGAGCCGGCGGACGGCGGACCGGTCGCCGGTCGAGGCCGCGAGACGGTCGATCAGGTCGTCGGCCGGCTCGGCGGCCAACGGGGCCGGCGCGGACGCCGGTGGGTTCTCGTTCACGTGCACGATCAGCTCTTTCAGATCGACGCAGTAGACGCTGGGGTGGTCGAAGTGCCCGTCGCCGTAGCGGTGGGCGAAGAGGCCCCCACCGCACTGGGCGACCACCGGGCAGCGCCGGCACTCGTCGCTGAGCCCGGCGCGGCCGGCGCGGCGGCGGGCCAGTTCCGGGCTTCCGGCGACGTCGTCGGCCGAGTGCGAGAAGACGGTCATGCCGGTGGCGGGCGCGCCGTCGTACGTGGTCTTGAGCGAGTCCGCCTGCTCCCACTCGCCGTCCGTCTCGATCACGGCCAGGTCGACCGGGTCGAGGCCGAGCCACTCGGTGCCGCTGGGACCGCCGCCGGCCGTGGACCGGAGCGAGTCGAAGAGGCGGACCGGGACCGGACGTCCGTCCGCCCGCCAGCGGTCGTAGACCGCGCGGAGCCAGTCGGCGTACGCGGCGCCGCCGCCCGGCCGTGGGGGTGGGCTGTCCCAGGTGGCGTGCGGGAGCAGGAAGTCGATCCGGGGCGGTCCCTCGGCGAGCAGCGACTCGTAGACGGCGAGCGGGTCGTTGCGGACGTCGACCGTGCACAGCAGCCCGGACCAGAGCCGCCGGTAGGCCGGGCGACGGATGAGGGCGAGGGCCCGCAGCACCTGGTCGTGGCTGCTGGCGCCGTTGCGGAACCGCCGGTGCCGGTCGTTGGCGGCGCGGTCGCCGTCCAGTGAGACTCCGACCGCGACGTCGTACTCGGCGAGCAGGTCGCAGAACCGTTCGGAGAGCAGCACCCCGTTGGTCTGCATGCCGATCCGCAGGTCGGTGACTGGGGCGACGGCGGCCCGGAGGTCGGCGAGGACCCGGCGCAGCCGCTCGGGGCCCAGCAGCAGCGGCTCCCCGCCGTGCAGGATGACCGAGACGCGCGGCAGGTGGTGCGCGGCGGCGTGCTCGGCGATCCGGCCGGCCGCGGCCCGGAGCACCTCGGGCGTCATCCGCGCCGGGCGTCGGCGCCAGCTCTGGTCGGCGTGTTCGTAGACGTAGCAGTGGTCGCACGCCAGATCGCATCTGGAGTGGACCTTCAGCACGAACTCGGTCAGCGCCGCGCGGGCCGGCCCGGGGGACATCGCCGGATCAGATGAACGACGAGAACTTCGCGGCGGGGATCCTGGACTGATCGAGGTGAGCCGCCATGACCCGGCGCACGATCGGCGAGATGTCCGCGGCGGAGAGGCGGTCCAGCGGCTCCGCGCGAATCCTGCCCAGCGACACCGGGGGCTCATCCTGGGGCATGGGTGCGGTTGTCATGAGTCTTCCTTAGGTTTTCGTGTGCGCGCCGTGCGGGCACATGAAGCGACGGCCTACCGTAGTGCGTCCATAGGTTGATCACCATCAACCCACCGGTGCGACACGGTCCTCATAAGACTGAGTGCGGCGAGTGTCGGCGGTGGCGTCGTACGTGCGGCGAGGGATCAATATTATGCCCCTTTTTGGGCATCAGGCATGATTCAAAAGTCCAGACTTTTACAGAAATCGGCCACCTGATCGCAACATGTGTGTGTCCGGCTCGCGTCCCTCCGGCGTGGACCGTGAAGACGTTACGTCTTGACGAACGGCGTGTTATCGCTCACAGTCGATGTCATAGGACGGCGACGCCTGTGGCTTACCGGGCAGGCCCTGCTTCGTCGAACCCTGGGTCGGACGTGCCTCACCATGCGTAGCGCCAAGTGTTAGCGCTAACAGGTCCTGACCCACGTCCCGGTCCGTCCGGCCCCGGGCGGATCGCACGGCTCTGCTCACCGGAGGAGGATCATGTTCGCCCTCGATAGATCCCCATCGATCGTGTCGTCGCCCCGACGGCGCAGGTGGCTGCCACGGGTCGTCGCCGCCGGCGTGACGGCGGTGCTGGCGGGTGTCGGCGCCGCGGCGGTGGTGTCGACCCCCGCCGCCGCGGCGACGGTCGACACCAGCGCGTGGTACGTGCTGGTCAACCGCAACAGTGGCAAGGCCCTCGACGTCTACAACCTGGCCACGAACGACGGCGCGCGGATCGTCCAGTGGGCCCGCAACAACGGCAACCAGCAGCAGTGGCAGTTCGTGGACTCGGGTGGCGGCTACTACCGCCTTCGGTCGCGGCTGTCCGGCAAGGTGCTGGACGTCTACAACTTCTCCACCGCCAACGGCGGCAACATCGTGCAGTGGTCCGACGCCAACGGCGTCAACCAGCAGTTCCGGCTCGCCGACTCGGACAGCGGCTACGTCCGGTTGATCAACCGGAACAGCAACAAGGTGGTGGAGGTGCAGGGCGCCTCGACCGCCGACGGCGGCAGCATCGTCCAGTACGACGACTGGAACGGCAGCAACCAGCAGTGGCAGCTCGTCCGCGTCGACGGCGGGGGCAACCCCACCACGCCGCCGCCGAGCGGTGGGTGCAGCCTGCCGTCGAGTTACCGCTGGAGTTCGACCGGTCCGTTGGCGAACCCGCGGTCGGGTTGGGTGTCGTTGAAGGACTTCACGGTCGCTCCGTACAACGGTCGGCATCTGGTGTACGCGACGACGCACGACTACGGGTCGTCGTGGGGGTCGATGAACTTCGGGTTGTTCAGCAACTGGTCGGAGATGGCCTCGGCGAGTCAGAACGCCATGTCGCAGGGCACCGTCGCGCCGACGTTGTTCTACTTCGCTCCGCGCAACATCTGGGTCCTGGCCTACCAGTGGGGTCCGACCGCGTTCTCCTACAAGACCTCGACCGACCCGAGCAACCCCAACGGCTGGTCGTCGGCGCAGCCGCTGTTCACCGGCAGCATCTCCGGCTCCGGCACCGGCCCGATCGACCAGACGCTGATCGCCGACGGCCAGAACATGTACCTGTTCTTCGCCGGTGACAACGGCAAGATCTACCGGGCCAGCATGCCGATCGGGAACTTCCCCGGCAGCTTCGGCTCGACCTACACCACGATCATGAGCGACTCGACGAACAACCTCTTCGAAGCCGTCCAGGTCTACAAACTGCAGGGCCAGACCCGCTACCTCATGATCGTCGAGGCGATCGGGGCGCAGGGCCGCTACTTCCGCTCCTTCACCGCCACCAGCCTCAACGGCTCCTGGACCCCACAGGCGGCGACCGAGAGCAACCCGTTCGCCGGCAAGGCCAACAGCGGCGCCACCTGGACCAACGACATCAGCCACGGCGAGCTGATCCGCACCAGCGCCGACCAGACCTTCACCGTCGACCCCTGCAACCTGCAACTGCTCTACCAGGGCCGCGCCACCAACTCCGGCGGCGACTACGGCCTCCTGCCCTACCGCCCCGGCCTGCTCACCCTGCAGCGCTGACGTACCCGGGAATCGGGAGCCCGACCCGCGCGGACGCGGGTCGGGCTCCCTGACCGTTGTCTGTGAGGCAACGGTTGTGCTCCCGATCGTCGTTGATCGCCCGGTGCCGCTGACCGAGGCTGGTGGTCGACAACAACGGAGAACGAACGACACCGGGGGCGACCAGATGTCCTTCCAGGCTTACCTCGACGCGATCGAGGACCGGACCGGCAAGACCCCGCGCGCCCTGGTCGACGAGGCCAGGCAGCGCGGCTACGACCGCACCGACGTGAAGGCCGGCGTGATCGTCGACTGGCTGAAGGAGGAGTACGGCCTGGGCCGGGGACACGCGATGGCCCTGGTCCACGTGATCAGGAAGGGCCCGACGATCAGCGCCAGGCACGTCGGCTCCACCGGCTCGCACCGCGACGCCACCGACACGTTGTGGCTCGACGGCAGGGCGGCACGGGCTTCCGCGTAGGGCCCGGGTGGACGCTCACGGCTAGCGTTCGGCACATGGGAGCGATCAAGCCGTGGCACCTGGCCGTCCTGACCATCGTCTGCGTGCTGCCGGCCCTCGTGGCCGTGGCCGGCGGGATCTGGGCGCTCCGGCGATCCCGCAACCGCCGCTGAGTGGCCCCGACACCGGGCGGGCGCCGGGCCGGGGTGGCCTCCCCAACCCGGCGCCCGCCGTCACGACGCGTACGCGGTGACCGAGTCGATCCGGAGGCTGCTCGCGCCGGTGGTCCCGCCCGGGTAGAGCGACACCTGCGTGACCGAGCCCAGGTCGAGCGGGCCGGGGGTGGCCCACGGCGGCGGCGCGAAGTCGCCGAACGGCACCTCCACCACCCGCGCCTCGGTCCCGGCGAACGTGAGCGTCTTCTCCCAGTAGAAGCCGGACGCCACGAACTGGACGGTCAGCTGTTGCCCGTCCGCGCCCGGCTCGACCCACATCCGCAGCCCGGTGGTGCCGCGCCAGTCCTGCGGCACGGACAGGTTGCGGATGACGCCCGCGTACCCGCTGGCGCCGGGCGTCCAGTCCAGCCGCATGCTGTGCCCGCTGCCCTCCCCGGCCGGGGCCAGCGTCGCGGTGATCGGGTCGCCGCCGGTGTTGCGCGGGTAGGCGGCGGCCAGCGCGGCGTCCGACGGGTAGGTGTCGAAGTCGTCGACGACCACACCGGGCAGGTCGGCGCGGGTGGTGAACGCCGCGGTCGCGGCGGTCGAGCCGTACCCGTTGGTGGCGGTGATCCGCACGTGCAGCGTGGTCCCGGCGGGCCACGCCGTGGTCGGCGTGAACCCGGGGGTACGCAGGCCCGACACCGCCACCAGCGGCGCGCTCAGGTCGGCGTGTTCGGAGACGGTGAGCGAGTAGTACGCGGCACCCGGCGCGGCGGACCAGTCCAGCGCCGCCAGCCGGCTCACCCCGGTCGCGTCCGGCGCCGGCGCGGTCAGCGCGAAGGCACCCGGCGCGGTGCTGGCCGTCGCGTCGGAGCGGGCGGTCAGCGCCACCGAGGCGACCGCGAAGCGGGCGTCCCGCCCCCACACCACGCGCATCCCGTCCACCCCGCGCAGGCCGGAGACGGAGAGCGCGTACCGGCCGGGGCCGACCCGGTCGATCCGGGGCCGCACCGTACGCCAACCGCTCGTGCCGTCGGCGGACACCTGGAGCACGGCGCGGGGACGCCCGGCCGAGGCGACAGTGACCGTGGCCGCGGTCAGGTCCGCGCGTCGGTACCGCAGCTCGCCCGAGCGACCCCGCTCGGGCGCGACCAGCACGCCGTCACCGGCCAGCGTCCGGCGCAACGAGTCGCTGTGCCCGGCGCTGACGAACCAGTCCTCCAGCGGGTCGTACACCTGGTCCTGGCTTCCGGTGGTGCCGACCGGCCGGGACACGGCCAGGGCGGCGCCGGTGGCGTCGACCGCCACCACCCGGTAGGTGACCGGGCCGGTCGGGGTGGTCAGGTCGAACCACGGGGCGTCGTCGGCGCCCACCGGCTCGGCGCCGCTGACCGTGGCCCAGGCCCCGCCCGGACCGCGCCGCTGCACGAGGTAGCCGGCGGCGCCCGCAGTGCCCCGCCAGCGCAGCGTGTTGATGCCGTAGTCGGCGTCGACGGCGGTCAGCAGCGGTCGGTCCCCGGTCACGGCCGGTGCCGGGCGGCCCGACATCCGACCGGCGAAGCGGGTCAGGGCGGCGACCGCCGTCCGCATGGCCGGGGTGTCACCCGGATAGTGCACCGTGAAGCCGTCGCCGTGCGGCACGAAACCGTGGTGGTCGTGGTGGCCGAAGAGCGACCAGAACAGCGCGCCGGTCACGTCCGGGTTGGCCGCCACCTGGTCCAGCAGTTCGTCGGTGGCCTGCCCGGAGCCGAACTCGCCGGCAACGTAGACCTTGCCGGCGGCGGTGGCCGCTGCGGCGTCCGCCGCGATGCCCGCCGCGGTCGGCGGATAGTAGTGCGAGTCGCTGATGTCCACGTGCGGCGAGGCCAGGACGGCGGGGTCGACGCCGTGCTGGCTGCCGGCCGCGACCAGTTGGCGTGGGGCGAGCGTGCTGACGTGGCCGGCGAGGTCGTCGACCCAGTCGGCGGTCATCCCGTTGAGTTCGTTGCCCAACTCCCACGCCATGATCGTCGGATCGTCGGTGTACGCCGTGCCGGTGTAGCGGTTCACGTGGGTGAGCAGCGTCCGGACGTACTGCTTGAACGCGGCGCGCGCCGCCGGGTCGGTGTAGAACGCCGCGCCGTCGTCGTCGGTGCTCAGACCGAGCCAGCGCAGGAAGTCGTACCGGCCGCCGTGGTAGTACTGCCAGTTGTCGGTGAGCGGGACGATCAGCCGCAGGCCCTGCCGGCGCGCCTCGGCGATCGCGTAGTCGATCCGGTCGAACGCCTCCGGGTTGAACTCGCCGAGCGCGGGTTCGAGCGACCGTGGGTGTCCGGTGGAGACGCCGAGGGTGTGGGCGCGGACCACGGTGGCGCCCATCCGCCGGGCCGTGGTGAGCCCGTCGCGGATCCGGAAGTAGGTGGGGTGGTCGACGGCCGGCGGGTCGGCCGGGTCGGTGCCGCCGACGTTCTCGTCCAGGCCCAGCCAGTACATGTTGGGTCCGGCGAACCGGAAGGGCCGCCCGGCGAGGGTCAGCCGGGTGCCGTCGCGGACCACGAAGGAGTGGTCGGCGCGTCGGGCCGATTCGTCGGGTGCCTGCTGCCGGGCGCCGGCCCCTGCCGGTGGGGCGGGCAGGGCGGTCGTCGCCAGCGCGGCGAGGACCGCGACGACGACGGTCCGGCGGATGCGCAGTGTCATCGGAAACCTCCGCAGCTGTGCCGCCGGGGACGGCGGCGACCGGGCGGCGACGGCGTCCGTCGATGTCCGGCCGTCGCCACCGCTCACTGAACCGGTTAAGGTATCGAGCGTCAAGCGCTGGAAACACCGCGTTATTCGAACGTTATCGATGACGTCACGAGCCTGGGCTCGTCCGAGCGCACGCCTGAATCGGTTAACGGACGGCACCGGCCGTCAGGGTCCGAGCATGAGCGGGCCCGCTCACAACCGCTCCGGGGTGCGGATGCCGAGCAGGTGCAGACCCTGGTGCAGGACCCGGGCCGTCAGGTCGCACAGCACCAGCCGGCTCTCCCGCACCGGCCCCTCCGCCCGCAGCACCGGGCACCGCTCGTAGAACGCGCTGAACGCGGCGGCGAGCCGGTGCAGGTACGCGGCCAGGTGGTGGAACTCCAGGCTGCCGGCCACCGCGTCGACCACCGCCGCGAACCCGACCAGCTCGACGGCGAGCGCCCGCTCGGCCGGCTCGGCCAGCGAGATCCCCGCGTCCGGACGCGCGGTCACGCCGGCCCGTCGGAAGATCGACCGGATCCGCGAGTACGCGTACTGCAGGTACGGCGCGGTGTTGCCGTCCAACGCCAGCATCCGCTCCCAGTCCAGCACGTAGTCCTTGTGCCGGTCGCCGGACAGGTCCGCGAACTTGATCGCGCCGATGCCGACCGCGCGCCCCACCTCGGCCGCCTCCGCCTCGCCCAGCTCCGGATTGCGCTCGCGGGCCAACGCGGTTGCCCGCTCCACCGCCTCGGTCAGCAGGCCGACCAGCTTCACCGAACCACCGGCCCGGCTGCGCAGCATCCGGCCGTCCGCACCCAGGATCGACCCGAACCCGACGTGCTCGGCCCGCGCCGGCGGGGTCAGCCAGCCGGCCTGCGCGGCGGCCGCGAAGACCATCTCGAAGTGCCGCCGCTGCGGCAGCCCGACCACGTAGAGCAGCCGCGTCGCGCCCAGCGTGCCGGTCCGGTGCCGCAGCGCCGCCAGGTCGGTCGCCGGGTAGCCGTACCCGCCGTCGGACTTGCGCACGATCAGCGGCAGCGGCTCGCCGTCACGCCCCACCGAACCCGGCGGGAACACGCACTCCGCGCCGTCGCTGCGCCGCAGCAACCCGAGCCGGTCCAACTCGTCGACGGTGGGCGCGAGCAGATCGTGGTAGCTGCTCTCCCCCCGGAAGTCGGCCCGGGACAGGGTCACGTCGAGCAGGTCGTACACGGTCAGGAAGTAGCTCTCGGACTGGGCCACCAGCAGCCGCCACAGCCGGAGCGTGGCGGGATCGCCGCCCTGCAACGCCACCACCCGCGACCGGGACCGGTCCCGGAACGCCGCGTCGTCGTCGAACTTCCTCCGCGCCGCCGTGTAGAACGTGTCCAGGTCCCCCATCGACAGCTCCTGCGCCGCCTCGGCCTCGCCGAGGTCGACCAGGTGCTCGATCAGCATGCCGAACGGGGTGCCCCAGTCGCCCAGGTGGTTGGCCCGCGACACCCGGTGCCCCAGCCACTCCAGCGTCCGCGCCGCCGCGTCGCCGATCACCGTCGACCGCAGGTGCCCGACGTGCATCTCCTTCGCCACGTTGGGCGCCGAGTAGTCGACCACCACGGTCTCCGGCGTGGCGGCCACCGGCACCCCGAGCCGCGGATCGACCGCGAGCGCGGAGACCATCCCGCCGAGCGTCCGGTCGGCCACGGTCAGGTTCAGGAAACCCGGCCCGGAGACCTCGACCGCCGCGCAGAGGTCGGCCAGCTCCGCGCGCTCCCGCACCTCCTCGGCGACCGCCCGCGGCGGCCGGCCGAGCCGCCGGGCCAGGCCCAGCGCCGCGTCGGACTGGAAGTCCGCGTGCTGCGAGCGCCGCACGACCGGGTCCACCGGTACGCCGGCCACCGCCGCGAACGCCGGCGCCAGCCGGTCGGACAACAACTTTTCAAGATCCATCGGTACGCCGATCTCGCTCGGATCCGTCGCGCGGATCACCGGTCGGGACTGCGGCGGAACGAGGACGATCGACGACGACCGGCGGCTCGATCCGCCGGTCGCAGGAGGGGAAGGCTCAGCGCAGGCGGTCGCGGGACCGCCGGCGTCGCAGCGCGCCGAGCCGGACGTCGGAGGACGCCGTCGGGTACGCCTGCGCGCTGGTCATGTCGGCAGCGTAACCGGCCGGTCCGGGGTACGCGCAACCGCGTACCCCGGACCGGCGGGTCGTCAGGCCGGCGTGGCCACGGCCTTGCGGTAGCGCTCGGCCCGTCGCCGCACCTGGGTGTACGCGCCGGTCAGACCCATCGCCCGGCGGGCCTCGACGAGCGTGCGGCGCACCTCGGCGCGGGTCCGCTCGGTGCCGGCGACGATCAGCTCGTCGACCAGACCGGGCTGCGCCTCGATCCGGGCGCGGCGCTCCCGGATCGGGTCGAGGAACCGGTTGAGCGCGGTCGCCAGGGCCTCCTTGACCTCGACGTCACCGACCCGGCCGGCCCGGTAGCGGGTCCTGAGGTCCTCGACCTGTGCCCGGTCCGGGTTGAAGATGTCGTGGAACTCGAAGACCGGGTTCCCCTCGACCGTCCCGGGCACGTCGGCGCGGACCCGGTTCGGGTCGGTGTACATCCCCATCACCTTGCGGCGCACGGCCGCCGCGTCGTCGGCGAGCGCGATCGCGTTTCCCCTGCTCTTGCTCATCTTCCCGGCGCCGTCGGTGCCGACCAGCGTGGGTGTCTCCGACATGATCAGGTCGGGCACCGGGAAGACCTCGCCGTAGAGGTGGTTGAACCGGCGGGCGATCTCCCGGGTCACCTCGACGTGCGCGGCGTTGTCCTTGCCCACCGGCACGACCTGCCCCTTCACGCAGAGGATGTCGGCGGCCTGGAGGACCGGATAGCCGAGCAGCCCGTACGGCATCTCGTCCCTGCCCGCGTCCCGACTCATCTCCTTCAGCGACGGCACCCGCTCCAGCCGGGGCACCGTGACGAGGTTCTGGAAGAGCGTGTTCAGGTCGCCGACCTCGGGGATCGCCGACTGGAGATAGAACGTGGCCCGGTCCGGCTCGACACCGGCGGCGAGGATGTCGGTGACCATCTCCCGGGCGTTGTGCGCGACCCGCTCGATGTCGGCCCGACTGTTGCGGGTGGTGAGCATGTGCAGGTCGGCGATGATGAAGAAGCTCTCGTAGCGCTGGTGCAGCCGCACCCGGTTGGCGATGCTGCCGACGTAGTGGCCGAGGTGCAGCCGCCCGGTCGGGCGGTCGCCGGTGAGCATGCGTGCTGAGGACATGGTGGTACGCCTTTCGTGCCGGTCGCTGGCGGGGACGCGCGGATGCGCGGGCCGACCCGGGTGGCCCGGATCGGTGGAGGCGGGCTCGTCAGAGCGAGCGCCGCCATCGCCCGCCGGCGCGGAACCGCAGCCCGCCGGCACGAAGGACGTCGAGAATCTGCTCCCGGCCGTCGTCGGCACGGCGACCCCGGAGACCGACAGGGGTCTCCGGGTCGCAGGTGTTCGACCGGGGCATGTCTGACACGGTAGCGGCTCGCCGGCGCCGCCGGCTGCCCCTCAGGCGGTCAGTGCTGCCGGTAGCTCTCCGTGTAGTAGCTGCCGACCCGGTCCCGGTAGTCGGGCCGGCCGAAGTCGTCCGGGTCGAACGCCGGGGACTCCTTCACCTGATCCCGCGTGCGGTCCACGTGCACCACGCGCTCCAGGTGGTCGACCCGGGCGACGGTGCCCGCCGGCAGCAGCACCTTCTTCCCGAAGATCCAGGGCCCGGTGTCCACCACCAGGTACCGGGCGTCGGCGTCCTCGCTCGCCTCGTCGATCGAGCCGATCCGGCCGTCGGTCGCCTCCACCCGGTAGCCGGTGAGGTCGATCGGCGTGCCCGGGCCGGGCGCGTCCGGTCGGTCGTCAGCGTCCCCGGAGCGCTGCTGCGGCACGTCGTCCGGGTCGGTCTGCTGGTAACCCCCGGCGAGAGCGGCGGGATCCCGCCAGGACCACGGGTTGAACGGCTGCATCACGGCACCTCCGGATCGTCGTCTCGGCACTATCGACGGTGCCCGGCCGAGCGCCGCCGGAAACGCGGACGCAATTTTGAATTCACCTCGCCTCATTCCTGCGAGATAGCTCATAGCCCGCGCCGTATCGTCTCCGCCCCAGTTCAGGGCCGCTACGACGGTCGGTCGGCACATCGGCGGACCAGCCGTGGTGTGACCGGCGCACATTCGGCGGCGGCCGCCGCGTCGACCATTCTCTGCCCGCATCGGTGGCAGCGAACAAAGGAGTGCAGATGCAACGGCTCATTCGACGCGTCGGTGTCTCGACGGCCGCGGCGGTCGCCCTGGTCGCGCTCACCGGCGCCACCCCGACGTCGCTCCCCGAGGCGCTCTGCGGCCCCGGCTACGCCGCCGTCGACCAGGACCCGATCCACGACGCCGCCACCGGGGAGCCGCTCGGCAGCGTGCACCTGCTGCGCAACCTCCTGACCGGCTACGGCTGCGCGGTCACCGTCAAGTCCGCGTACGCCGGCACGTTCACCGAGACCCGCGTCTACGTCGGTCCGGAACACCTGCCCTTCGTGGTCGACCAGGGCAGCCGCCGCTACGCCGCCGGCCCGGTCCACGGCTACGTCCGCGCCCGGTGCGTCGTCTGGGGCGGCTCGATGACCGACCCGTCGGGAGTGGTCCACCACCACGACCGGGCCAACCCGGCCATCGGTGGGGCGGTCACCTGCTTCTGACGTCTCCGCTCCCGGCCGGTGGGTCGGGCCGTCCGCGCGCGCCGGCCGTTCCGTTCCTCGGGTCCACGGGCGGGTCGGATCGTCCGGCCCGCCGGCGCCGGGAGCTGCCGCTGGCATACTGGCCGACCATGGTTCTGTCGCGTGGCTGGTCGTTGTTCCTGCTCGGGGTCGGCGTGTGGACCTGGGTGATCTGGCCGAGGTTCGCGGTCGCCATCTGGAACGACCCGCGGGCCTGGTCCGCCGGCGTCGTCGGCGAGGGCGATCCCACCGCCTTCCTCTGGGTGCACGCTCTGCTCATCGCCGCGTCCCTGGCCATCGGGACGACCGTCGGCGTCCTCGGCCTCCGCGCCTGGCTCGCCACCCGCCGCCGCTGACTTCCTCCGCCCGCCCACGCCTACCTCTCCCACTCTCCCGGCGTTGACCAAGGAGTTTGCGTCCGTCAGGGACCGTTCTCCTGACCGGAACTCCTTGGTCAACGGGGCCGGACGAGGTGCCGAGCCGGCGCGGAAGTGGTGCTGAGCTGGGGAGATTTGCGGTCGAGGATGGTGTGACGCGGGACGCTACCCCTGGATTTGACGATCAAACCCGCAGACGCGTAACTTTCTCTCTGCCAGCGCGGAACGGGGCAAACGGGACGAAAGCCCGGGAGTGCCGAACCGAGGTGGTACCGGGTCGGACGGAGGCACTGCCTCCTGAGGACGCGGTCCGGGCGAGGCCCGCCGAAACGCCGCAGGGCGGATTTGGCGGAGCGGAACCGACCGGGTAAGGTTGTCGACCGGCAGGGCACCGGGCGAGCTTGCGGGAAACCGCAGCGGCCGGCCTGCCAAATCCGATGATCAAGCGCACGGCTTGCCGCTGCGTGCGGTCAGCGGCGCCAACCCGTACGAAGCATGACAGACCGGGACACACGGTTTGACACGGCGGAGACGGTGAGGTAACGTAGTAAAAGTGCCCGGCGCGAGAGCGGCGGACATGAACGAGATGCCCCGAGCGGGGTTCCACGGGTGTGGGGCTTCTGGTTGGTGTGTGGTTGTTCTTTGAGAACTCAACAGGGTGCTTGTAAAGCCAGTGCCAATTGTTTTATACCCCGGACTGGTCGGACCGTTTGGTTTGGCTGGTTGGGATTCCTTTGGCAACACTTTTGTTGCCAGGACATTGTGTCCGACAAATGATTTTTGTTGGAGAGTTTGATCCTGGCTCAGGACGAACGCTGGCGGCGTGCTTAACACATGCAAGTCGAGCGGAAAGGCCCTTCGGGGTACTCGAGCGGCGAACGGGTGAGTAACACGTGAGCAACCTGCCCTAGGCTTTGGGATAACCCCGGGAAACCGGGGCTAATACCGAATATGACCTCCGATCGCATGGTTGGTGGTGGAAAGTTTTTCGGCCTGGGATGGGCTCGCGGCCTATCAGCTTGTTGGTGGGGTGATGGCCTACCAAGGCGACGACGGGTAGCCGGCCTGAGAGGGCGACCGGCCACACTGGGACTGAGACACGGCCCAGACTCCTACGGGAGGCAGCAGTGGGGAATATTGCACAATGGGCGGAAGCCTGATGCAGCGACGCCGCGTGAGGGATGACGGCCTTCGGGTTGTAAACCTCTTTCAGCAGGGACGAAGCGTAAGTGACGGTACCTGCAGAAGAAGCGCCGGCCAACTACGTGCCAGCAGCCGCGGTAAGACGTAGGGCGCGAGCGTTGTCCGGATTTATTGGGCGTAAAGAGCTCGTAGGCGGCTTGTCGCGTCGACCGTGAAAACCTGGGGCTCAACCCCAGGCCTGCGGTCGATACGGGCAGGCTAGAGTTCGGTAGGGGAGACTGGAATTCCTGGTGTAGCGGTGAAATGCGCAGATATCAGGAGGAACACCGGTGGCGAAGGCGGGTCTCTGGGCCGATACTGACGCTGAGGAGCGAAAGCGTGGGGAGCGAACAGGATTAGATACCCTGGTAGTCCACGCTGTAAACGTTGGGCGCTAGGTGTGGGGGGCCTCTCCGGTTCCCTGTGCCGCAGCTAACGCATTAAGCGCCCCGCCTGGGGAGTACGGCCGCAAGGCTAAAACTCAAAGGAATTGACGGGGGCCCGCACAAGCGGCGGAGCATGCGGATTAATTCGATGCAACGCGAAGAACCTTACCTGGGTTTGACATGGCCGCAAAACTGTCAGAGATGGCAGGTCCTTCGGGGGCGGTCACAGGTGGTGCATGGCTGTCGTCAGCTCGTGTCGTGAGATGTTGGGTTAAGTCCCGCAACGAGCGCAACCCTCGTTCGATGTTGCCAGCGCGTTATGGCGGGGACTCATCGAAGACTGCCGGGGTCAACTCGGAGGAAGGTGGGGATGACGTCAAGTCATCATGCCCCTTATGTCCAGGGCTTCACGCATGCTACAATGGCCGGTACAATGGGCTGCGATACCGTGAGGTGGAGCGAATCCCAAAAAGCCGGTCTCAGTTCGGATCGGGGTCTGCAACTCGACCCCGTGAAGTCGGAGTCGCTAGTAATCGCAGATCAGCAACGCTGCGGTGAATACGTTCCCGGGCCTTGTACACACCGCCCGTCACGTCACGAAAGTCGGCAACACCCGAAGCCGGTGGCCCAACCCTTGTGGAGGGAGCCGTCGAAGGTGGGGCTGGCGATTGGGACGAAGTCGTAACAAGGTAGCCGTACCGGAAGGTGCGGCTGGATCACCTCCTTTCTAAGGAGCACCATCCACCGAAAGGTGGCATGGAGCCCGCGACCTGCGAATGTCGGGTCGGGGTGCTCAGATGGCGGAGACACTGGCAAGTCGGGTGCCGGCAACGGCCATGGTTCCTCTAGTACAGCTGCCCCTTTTGGGGGGTGGTGGGAACGAGTTCGTGGTGCGGCTGGTGACTGATGTAAGCACCCTGTTGGGTCCTGAAGGAACAACCACGGTTGTTTTTTCGGAACCATGCTTCTGCCCGTGGTGGTGGGAGACGGTTATCCAGGCATGGCCTGGTCTTGCATACCGCCGGCGGTGGTCGGGTTTGGTGTGGGGCTGTGGGTTGTGGGTTGGTTGTTTGTTGAGAATTGCACAGTGGACGCGAGCATCTTTGTGGTCAAGTTGTCAAGGGCGAACGGTGGATGCCTTGGCACCAGGAGCCGATGAAGGACGTGGGAGGCCGCGATAGGCCTGGGGGAGCTGTCAACCAAGCTGTGATCCCAGGGTGTCCGAATGGGGAAACCCGGCATCAGTCATGTGATGTCACCCGCACCTGAACACATAGGGTGTGTGGGGGGAACGCGGGGAAGTGAAACATCTCAGTACCCGTAGGAAGAGAAAACAAATAGTGATTCCGTGAGTAGTGGCGAGCGAAAGCGGATTGAGGCTAAACCGGCTGCGTGTGATACCTGTCAGGGGTTGCGTGGTTGGGGTTGTGGGACCCTGCTGAGTGTGCTGACACGCACTCGAGGAGTTACAAAGCTGGTGGCTAGTCGAACAGTCTGGAATGGCTGACCGTAGACGGTGATAGTCCGGTAGGTGAAAGTTGCCAGTCTTCTGTGGGTGTTCCCGAGTAGCGGCGGACTCCTGAAATCTGCCGTGAATCTGCCAGGACCACCTGGTAAGCCTAAATACTTCCTGGTGACCGATAGCGGACGAGTACCGTGAGGGAATGGTGAAAAGTACCCCGGGAGGGGAGTGAAATAGTACCTGAAACCGTTCGCCTACAATCCGTCGGAGCCTTGCGGGGTGACGGCGTGCCTTTTGAAGAATGAGCCTGCGAGTTAGTGGCATGTGGCGAGGTTAACCCGTGTGGGGGAGCCGTAGCGAAAGCGAGTCTGAATAGGGCGTATTCAGTCGCATGCTCTAGACCCGAAGCGGAGTGATCTAGCCATGGGCAGGCTGAAGCGCGGGTAAGACCGCGTGGAGGGCCGAACCCACCAACGTTGAAAAGTTGGGGGATGACCTGTGGTTAGGGGTGAAAGGCCAATCAAACTCCGTGATAGCTGGTTCTCCCCGAAATGCATTTAGGTGCAGCGTCGCGTGTTTCTTGCCGGAGGTAGAGCACTGGATGGTCTAGGGGGCCCACAAGCTTACCGAAATCAGCCAAACTCCGAATGCCGGTAAGTGAGAGCGCGGCAGTGAGACTGCGGGGGATAAGCTTCGTAGTCGAGAGGGAAACAGCCCAGATCACCAGCTAAGGCCCCTAAGCGTGTGCTAAGTGGAAAAGGATGTGGGGTCGCATAGACAACCAGGAGGTTGGCTTAGAAGCAGCCACCCTTTAAAGAGTGCGTAATAGCTCACTGGTCAAGTGGTTCCGCGCCGACAATGTAGCGGGGCTCAAGCACACCGCCGAAGCTGTGGCATTCACATTTCAACCTCGCTTGGACTTGATTCCTTGTGCAGGTGTGTGGATGGGTAGGGGAGCGTCGTGCCGGGGGTGAAGCAGCGGGGTGACCCAGCTGTGGACGCGGCACGAGTGAGAATGCAGGCATGAGTAGCGAAAGAAGGGTGAGAAACCCTTCCGCCGGATGACCAAGGGTTCCAGGGCCAGGCTAATCCGCCCTGGGTGAGTCGGGACCTAAGGCGAGGCCGAGAGGCGTAGTCGATGGACAACGGGTTGATATTCCCGTACCCGCGAAAGAGCGACCCTGATGAACCTCGTTGTGCTAACCATCCGAGCTGCTGGACGTCTTCGGACTGATGGTGGTGAGCGTGGGAACCTGGCGGGTAGTAGTCAAGCGATGGGGTGACGCAGGAAGGTAGCTGATCCCGGCCGGTGGTTGTGCCGGGGTAAGCGTGTAGGCCGTACCGTAGGCAAATCCGCGGTGCATGTAGGCTGAGACGTGATGCCGAGCCGATTCAGGTGAAGTCAGTGATCCTATGCTGCCGAGAAAAGCCTCTAGCGAGTTCTGAGCGGCCCGTACCCCAAACCGACACAGGTGGTCAGGTAGAGAATACCGAGGCGATCGGGCGAACTGTGGTTAAGGAACTCGGCAAATTGCCCCCGTAACTTAGGGAGAAGGGGGGCCGGAGACGTGAAGCCCCGCGCGGGTGGAGCGTTGTATGGCCGCAGAGAGCAGGGGGAAGCGACTGTTTACTAAAAACACAGGTCCATGCGAAGAAGTAATTCGATGTATATGGACTGACGCCTGCCCGGTGCTGGAACGTTAAGGGGACCTGTTAGCTCTTCGGGGCGAAGCGGAGAACTTAAGCGCCAGTAAACGGCGGTGGTAACTATAACCATCCTAAGGTAGCGAAATTCCTTGTCGGGTAAGTTCCGACCTGCACGAATGGCGTAACGACTTCCCCACTGTCTCAACCACAGGCCCGGCGAAATTGCATTACGAGTAAAGATGCTCGTTACGCGCGGCAGGACGGAAAGACCCCGGGACCTTTACTATAGCTTGACATTGGTATCTGAATTAGCTTGTGTAGGATAGGTGGGAGCCGGTGAAGTCCATACGCCAGTATGGGTGGAGGCAATCTTGAAATACCACTCTGGTTGATTTGGGTATCTAACTTCGGACCGTTATCCGGTTCAGGGACAGTGTCTGGTGGGTAGTTTAACTGGGGCGGTTGCCTCCTAAAGGGTAACGGAGGCGCCCAAAGGTTCCCTCAGCCTGGTTGGCAATCAGGTGTTGAGTGCAAGTGCACAAGGGAGCTTGACTGTGAGACTGACAGGTCGAGCAGGGACGAAAGTCGGGACTAGTGATCCGGCACTGGCATGTGGAAGCGGTGTCGCTCAACGGATAAAAGGTACCCCGGGGATAACAGGCTGATCTTCCCCAAGAGTCCATATCGACGGGATGGTTTGGCACCTCGATGTCGGCTCGTCGCATCCTGGGGCTGTAGCAGGTCCCAAGGGTTGGGCTGTTCGCCCATTAAAGCGGTACGCGAGCTGGGTTTAGAACGTCGTGAGACAGTTCGGTCCCTATCCGCCGTGCGCGTAGGATACTTGAGAAGGGCTGTCCCTAGTACGAGAGGACCGGGACGGACGAACCTCTGGTGTGCCAGTTGTCCCGCCAGGGGCACGGCTGGTTAGCTACGTTCGGAAGGGATAACCGCTGAAAGCATCTAAGCGGGAAGCTCGCTTCAAGATGAGGTATCCCACCCACTTTGTGGGGTAAGGCCCCCAGCTAGACGACTGGGTTGATAGGCCGGAAATGTAAGCCCGGTAACGGGTTCAGTTGACCGGTACTAATAGGCCGAGGACTTGACTACCAAGCTGCTACGCGTCCACTGTGCAACTCTGAACAAACACCACCCGACCTGGGTTGGTTGACATGTTCATAGAGTTACGGCGGTCATGGCGGAGGGGAAACGCCCGGTAACATTCCGAACCCGGAAGCTAAGCCCTCCAGCGCCGATGGTACTGCACTCGGGAGGGTGTGGGAGAGTAGGACACCGCCGGACAATCTTCAGCTCAGGGCCACCCCGCACGGGGTGGCCCTGACGCATTTCCCCCGCCGGTCCGGCCGGAATCACCACGGCCGGCCCGGGCTGTCTCGTACCGTCGGTCGGGGATCCTTCCGTGCGCCCGGCCGCCCCTGGCGGCTACGGAAACGTGACGTGGCGTACGGCGGGTTCGTGATCGGGACGGACCGGCCGGGGTACAGGAGTGGTCATGGAGATCGGAATCATCGGGTCGGGGCACATCGGGGGCACCCTCACCCGTCGTCTGAGTTCACTGGGCCACAACGTGACGGTGGCCAACTCCCGCGGGCCGGAGAGCCTCGCCGACCTCGCCGCCGAGACCGGCGCGCGGGCGGCCGGGCTGGAGGACACCGTCCGGGGCGCGGAGCTGGTGGTCGTCGCGATCCCGCTCAAGGCGGTGCCGCAGCTGCCGGCGGCGCTCTTCGACGGCAAGCTCGTCGTCGACGCGAACAACTACTACGCCCAGCGCGACGGTGAGATCCCGGAGCTGCTGGACCGTAGCCTCAGCTCGAGCCGCTGGACGGCGGACCACCTCAAGGGCGCACGGGTGGTCAAGGTCTTCAACAACATTCAGGCCGCGCACCTGATGGACAACGGCAAGCTGGCGGGCGCCGCGGGCCGGATCGCCCTGCCGGTGGCCGGCGACGACGCGGACGCCAAGCGGATCGTCATGGGGCTGGTGGACGAGCTGGGCTTCGACCCGGTGGACGCCGGCACGCTGGACGAGAGCTGGCGCCAGCAGCCGGACACGCCGGTCTACGGCACCGACCGCGACGCGGACGGCGTACGGGAGGGCCTGGCCGCGGCGCGGCCCTGAGAACCACTGAGAACAGCGAGAGGCCCCGCCGGCCATGCCGGGCGGGGCCTCGTCGTGTGCGCGGGTCAGGCGCCCGGCTCGGGTGCGCAGATGAAGCGCGGCTCCGGGTCGTAGCGCCAGCTGAACTTCTCCCGCTTGATCACCTTGCCGTCCTTCTTGATCACCCGGTACGCGTCCTGCGCGAACCCCACGCTGCCCGCCGCGGCGATGCAGTCCGGCCCGGGCTTCAGGTAGACGGTCTTCGGCTGGGTGATGTTCCGACGCGGGCCGTACTCGGTCTTCACGCTGTCGTAGATCTTGGTGCTCCAGATCGACACGGTGATGGTGCTGGACGTGTACGACGTGTCGATGAGCACGCCGTGCGGCGTGTTGTTGCGGAACTTGAAGTCGAGCTGGGGCCAGAAGATGGTCGACTCGATCACGGCCGGGTAGCGGCTGAAGTAGAACGAGTGCGGCTTGTGCTCGACGTCCTGCATCCCGGCGTAGTAGGTCGCGTTGAACAGCGTGGTGGTGAACTGCGAGACACCGCCACCCACCCCCGGCACCAGCTTGCCGCCCACGATCGTCGGCGCGTCCTGGTAGCCCTGGTCGTAGCCGCGCTCACCGGTGTGTCCGTTGAGCGAGAAGATCTCCCCCGGCTTCACGATCGTTCCGTCCACGTCCTTCGCGGCCTGGACGATGTTCTGGCTACGCGGCGAGGAGAGGCCGCCGGGGAACCGGGTGGTGAAGGTGGAGACGCGTTCCTTGATGCCCAGCTCCGCGAGCGCGGCCTCGGTCAGCTCCGGCGCGGCCGGCTTGAGCTCGGCGCTGACCGAGCGGCCGGTCGACCTGGGCAGCACCGCGAGCAGGGCGGGGCCGAGCGCGGCGGCGTCGACCTGGCGACCGGCACGGCTCGGCACCACCTTGGGTTTGCCGCCGCTGATGGTCAGCCCGGCGTCGCGCGGTTCCACCTCGAGCGTGGCCAGCTTGCCGCCGAGCGCGGCACGCAGCCGCTTGACGTCGACCCGGGGGGTGAGCGTCCCGGCGTCGTCGGCCGAGAAGCGCAGCGACCGGGCGATGGCGGCAGGTGGGATGGTCACCGACCCGCCGTCGGTGGTGAGCGTGACGGGTGCGGAGACGGCCGGCCGGGCCAGCTCGGCGACGAGGCGGTCGACCTCCTCGCGGGTGGTCGCCGGCCACTTCTCCACCAGCGGCACGGTGACCGGCCGGGCGGCGAGCCAGCCCGACGTCACCGCCTCGGTGGCGCCGGCCGTGTCCACGGTCAGCGCTGGCTTCGGGTAGACGGGCTTGGGAGTGGTGCCGGTCCAGATGATGGCCGGCATGGTCATCTCCCGGCCCTGGGAACCCATCGCCTTGCGCAGGGCGGCCTCCAGCCGGGCGGGATCGACGGTCACCACCGGCTCGACCGTGCGGGACCCGACGAGCCGGCTGACCGCGTGCGCGTCGGCGGCGGCGGCGGCCGCGACGGTGGCGTCCACGTCGATGGCGAGCCCGACGTCCGCCGGCTTCAGTTCGGTCTTCTTCTCGCCCACGGTCATCGTGAGCGGGGCGTTCAGCGTCTCGGCGCGGCGCTCCAGCTCGGCGCGGAGCGCCCGGGCCGCGTCCGCCCGGCTCCGACCGCCCAGCTCGGTGCCGAGCACGGTGGTGCCGCGGGGCACGTCGCCGGCGTAGGCGTAGGCGCCGACGCCGACGCCCGCGGCGAGCACGGCGGCGGTGAGCCCGCCGGCCAGCAGCAGCCGGCCGCGCCGGGACCGCCCGGGCTTCTCCCCGCCGCCCGTGTCGGGCGGTGTGGCGACCGGCTCCAGCTCGACGCCGGGCCAGCTCACCGCCGCCACCTTGATGGTGGGCCGGTCGTCGGCAGCCGGCATCTTCTCGCCGTACATCGTCACTGCAACCTCGATCGGAAAGACACGCGGGGACCGCTTCCCCCGCGGGAGACACCTACGGTAACCAACGCTCGAGCCGGTCGGGAGTCTCCGGCCGGCAGTCGTGTCGGGCGAGTGCCGGTGTCGTACCCGTCACCCGTTTCGGGCCCCCGCTCCGTGGCCGGTCGTGGCACGGTGGGCGGGTGCGGACGGATGACCGGGTGGTGGCCGCGTACGGCGGTGGGTGGCTGGACCGGGCGGCGGCGTTGCGCGGCGACCCGGCCTGGCTGGCCGGGCGGTTGGCCGATCCGGAGAGCGTGGTGCTGCCGCTGTGGCGGGACCGGTGCCTCGTCGACGCCGGGCGGACGCCGGTGCGACCGGCGGTGGCCGGTGCGGCCGGCCTGCTCGCCGCCGCCGACGAGACGGTCTTCCTCGGCTTGGCGGAGGGCCGGGCGGTCTTCGCCGCCGACCTCTCCGGCCGCGCCGAGGGCGAGGCTCGCGACCTGGCCGGCGCCGTCGAGGCGGTGGACGTCCGGGCCCTGGTGGGCGGGCTGGGGGCGGCCGAGGCGGCCGTCCAGGCGTACGCGAAGGGGTTGCTGCACTGGCACCGGGGTCAGCGGTTCTGCGGTGCGTGCGGTGCGGCGACGGTCGCCGGGGCGGGCGGGCACACCCGGGCCTGCACCGGCGGTGGGTGCGGTCGGCCGCTCTTTCCCCGGATCGAACCTGCGGTGATCATGCTGGTGGAGGCGTCCGGTGAGCCGGAGCGTTGCCTGCTGGCCCGGCACCGTGGCGCCGGCGAGGACTCGTGGTCGCTGCTGGCCGGGTTCGTGGAGATCGGCGAGAGCCTGGAGGACGCGGTTCGGCGGGAGCTGGCCGAGGAGGCCGGGATCGCGGTGCGCGGGGTGGTCTACCAGGGTTCGCAGGCGTGGCCGTTCCCGGCCGGGCTGATGGTCGGCTTCCGGGCGACGGCGGCGTCGACGGAGGTCCGGGTCGACGGTGCGGAAGTGGTGGAGGCGCGCTGGTTCACCCGGGACGAGCTGCGCGCCCGGGTCGCCGCCGGTCGTCCGCTCGGCCGGATCGACTCGATCGACCGCCACCTGCTGGGGTCGTGGTTGGACGGCCGGAGCTGACCGGTCTCCGGTCGTCGTCGCGGGTCGGCCGGACGGGTGATCGGCACCTCACCCTCAGCGGCTTGTCAGCTGGCCGTTACCGAACTGTGATGTTTGACCGTGATGGCTACCACAGGTGAAACCTCTGCGCCATCGTGTCGTAATCAGGCCGGTTTGCCCGGGGCCGCTTGTCGCCGGGACGTTAACCGATGGTAACCGTAGGCGATCTTGATACCACAGCTGTGTTACCCGTCAGTAGCAAGGGGCTTGTGAGGTCTGTCGCTTCGCGAGAGCATCCAATCCGCGACCGCGCGGCCCGTTCGGCACAACGGCACCCGCGCCGCCCCGCAGCTTTCCGTCCCGCGTCGCGTCCCGCGTCCGGAGACGCACCCCCGTCGAGGAGGACCTTGTGAGTGAATCGGAGAACCGCGAGCTGAGTGGCGGCACCCGCTGGCGGCGCTTCGCCGCGGTGATGGTGCCCGCGACCGTCGTGGCCGGCGGCATCGTGCTGGGTATGGCCAACGGCGCCATCGCGGCGTCGTTCGCCGTGTCGGGCCAGACCTTCAAGGTCGGCGCCTCGAAGCTGGAGGGCACCGGCTTCAAGCAGTACGGCGGCATCGCCAAGGAGTCGGACGGCACCCAGCACCCGGTCGCCGTCTCCGAGATCGCCGACGCCAAGCTCTACGACCTCTGCCAGTCGGTCAACGCCAGCATCCCCGGCGTGCCGATCGTGCTGACCATCAACGCCGGCGGCGGCGGCAAGCCGGCCACGGCCACCAACCTGCTGATCGACATGGACTCGCTCGAGGGCGACGCCCGGTTCGAGAACATCAAGATCGGCCGGGACGCGGCCTCCATGAACCCGGCGCAGCCGGTCGTGCCGAAGTCCTTCGGCCAGAGCGCCGACGCGGTGACCATCACGGACCTGGAGCAGGTGGCCCGTTCCACCAGCGCCGGCGTCTTCACCCTCAACGGCCTGAAGCTCAAGGTCAACGTGGGCAAGGACGCCAAGGAATGCTTCTGATCTGAACTCGAGGCCCGCGGAGGGCGCCCTCCGCGGGCCTCGACCATGTCTCACCCCGTCAGCACCGCCAGGAGGAGTACGTGACAACCGCCGAAACGCAGCAGGCCCGGCCCGGTCGGCTCGGCCAGGCGTGGCGTGGCTTCCGCCGGTGGCGCCGGGCGCGGCCGTTCTGGGGCGGGCTCTTCACCACCCTGGCCGGCCTGGAGATCTTCGCCACCACCCAGCTGAGCCTCAACGGCCTCACCTTCCAGATGGGGCCCACCGGCTTCCTGTCCTGGCTCATCCCCACCATCCTCGTGGCCTGCGGCATGCTGCTCTGGTTCAGCCCGGCGCAGCGCATGTTCTACGCGGTGGTCGCGGCGATCACCGCGCTCTACTCGCTGATCGGCGTGAACCTCGGCGGCTTCTTCATCGGCCTGCTGCTCGGCATGGTCGGCAGCGCGCTCGGTTTCGCCTGGGTGCCGCGCAAGGGCCCGGCCGCCGACGTGCCTCCGGCGGAACCGACCGACGACGAGCCGGTCGAGGAGCCGGCCGACGAGCCGGAGCCGGCCCTGGTCGACGAGCTGCTGCCCCGGCAGCGGGAGGACGACACCACCGGGGTGCTCACCGACACCCTGCCGGAGCCGCGCAACCCGCTGCGGGAGTCGGCCCCGGCGGAACCGGCCGTGGACGCGCCGCCCGCGGACGCGCCGCGTGGTTCCGGGCAGCCGCCCCGGGCGTACGCGATCCTGCTGGTCCTCGCCGTCTCCGCGGCCGGACTGGTCACGATCCGCGACGAACGGCCGGCGATCGCGGCGCCGGCGGCCTGCCCGACCACCTCGGCCCCGGCGCCCAAGCCGTCCGCCTCGAAGACCCCGACGGCCTCCCCGTCGGCCAGTCCGAGCACCACCGCGCCGGCCGAGCCGGCGGAGGAGAAGGACGGCAACCTGCTGACCGACATCGTCGACGGCATCACCGGCCTGTTCACCGGCGGTGACGACGACAAGGCCGAGCCGTCGCCGTCGCCGTCCGCGTCGGCCGTGGCCGCCGCCGCGGCGACCCCGAGTGGGAGCGCCACGCCGAAGCCCAGCGGCAGCGCCAAGCCGTCGACCCCGGCCGAGCCGGGCGCCGACTGCGACGACGACAAGCCGGCGCCGACCAAGCCGAAGCCGGTCGAGGAGGGCAAGCCGCTGCCCAAGCTGGCCGCCGACCCCGACCAGCCGATCGTCGCCGACCCGCCGTCCCGGCTCACCGGCTCCAAGGTCACGATGACGGGGCTGCGCTTCGAGGGCATCGTCGAGCTGCCCACCCGCGACGGCACGCTCAAGTGCCTGAAGTTCACCATGGACAAGGCGGTCACCGACGACTTCACGCTGCTGGCCAGCGGCCCGGCCGGCAAGAAGCAGCGGTACGTGACCGACCGGCTCACCGTCGAGGGCGACGTCGCCTTCTACGCCACCCGGTTCGTCGGCTACCTGCTCGGCATCAAGATCACGCTGACGCCGGACCTGCCCTTCCCGGACGGCATCCCGATCACCTCGCCGATCCCGATCAGCTTCACCGACCCGGTGATCGAGCTGGCGTACGAGAACTCGAAGTCACTCACCGCCCGGCCGGTGCTCCGGGTCGACCTGGCCTGACCGGCGCGGACAGCGAAACGGCCGGGAGCCGGAGGGAACTCCGACTCCCGGCCGTCGCCGTGCTCAGAGCCGGGCCAGCGCCCGGCGCAGCGGGTCGAGCCCCAGCGCCCCCAGGTCGAGCGCCTGGCGGTGGAACTCCTTCAGGTCGAAGTCGGCGCCCTTGCGGGCCTTCGCCTCCTCCCGCGCCTGCAACCAGATCCGCTCGCCCACCTTGTACGAGGGCGCCTGCCCCGGCCAGCCCAGGTAGCGGTTCAGCTCGAAACGCAGGTTCTCGTCCGGCACCCGGCAGTGCGCCCGCATGAACTCCCAGCCCAGCTCCGGCGTCCAGCGCTCGCCCGGGTGGAAGCCGAACGGGTTGTCCGCCGGAATCTCCAGCTCCAGGTGCATGCCGATGTCGACGATGACCCGGGCCGCGCGCAGCGCCTGCCCGTCGAGCATGCCGAGCCGGTCGCCCGGGTCGGCCAGATAGCCCAGCTCGTCCATCAGGCGCTCGGCGTAGAGCGCCCAACCCTCACCGTGCCCGGAGACCCAGCAGAGCAGCCGCTGCCAGCGGTTGAGCAGGTCGGCCCGGACGGCCGTCTGGGCGACCTGGAGGTGGTGGCCGGGCACGCCCTCGTGGTAGACGGTCGTCACCTCGCGCCAGGTGGAGAAGTCGGTGATGCCCTGCGGCACCGCCCACCACATCCGCCCCGGGCGGGAGAAGTCCTCGCTCGGGCCGGTGTAGTAGATGGCGCCGTCGCTCGTCGGCGCCAGCCGGCACTCGATCCGGCGGACCTGCTCCGGGATGTCGAAGTGGGTGCCGTTCAGCTCGGTGATCGCCTTGTCCGCGAGCTCCTGCATCCAGTCGCGGAACGCCTCCTTGCCGCGCACGGTCCGCGCCGGGTCGGCGTCGAGCGCGGCGACGGCCTCGTCGACCGTGGCGCCCGGACCGGCGATCTGCCCGGCCACGATCCGCATGTCGGCCTCCAGACGGGCCAGCTCCGCGAACCCCCAGGCGTACGTCTCGTCCAGGTCGACCTTGGCGCCGAGGAAGTACTGCGAGGCCAGTTCGTAGCGCTCCCGGCCGGCGGCCTGCTTCTCCCGCCCCACCGGGGCCAGCTCGGTGCGGAGGAACTGACCGAACTCGGCGGTGGCCGCGGTCGCGGCGGCGGCGCCCTTGCGCAGCTCCGCGCCGAGCGCGCCGTCCGCGTCGAGCCGCTCGACCAGGCCGTGGAAGAAGTTGTCGCCCTCCGGGTCCACCCAGACGTCGCACTGCTTGGCCACCTCGACGAGCTGCACCCGCGAGCTGACCCGGCCCTCGGCGGCGGCCTCGCGCAGCGTGCGCTTGTAGCCCTCCAGCGCCGAGGCGAAGCGGTTGAGTCGGGTGGCCACGTTGGCCTTCGCCTCCTCGCCGTCGGTCGGCATCAGGTCGAAGACCATCCGGATCTCGTGCAGGCCGCTCTCGATCACGCTGATCTCGCTGGTGGTCTCCCCGGCGTCGTGCCGGGCGAGCTCCAGGCCGAGGCGCTCCTGCATCGCCTCCTTGGCGGTCCGCTCCGCCTCGGTCTCCGGCTCGGTCACGTCGAGCTGGCCCAGCGTGCGCCGGGTCAGGTCCGCCCGGGCCGCGTAGCCGTCCGGCGTGAGGTCGTCGAGCTGGTCGTCGTAGCCGGCGATGCCGACGTAGGTGGCGCCGGTCGGGCTCAGCGGAGCCCACTCGGCCACGTACCGGTTGGCGAGGTCATCGATTCGTCCCACGGGCGAACCCTACGTGACCGGGCCACCCCGGTGTCGACAGCGTTTGCCGTGTTCGCCGGCGGCGACCCGACGGCTCAGGGCAGCAACTCGACCGGATCGAAGTCGATCGTGAAGGGTGCGTCCAGCTTGAGTCGTTGGCCGCTGACCGCCTGCGCCGTGCTGACGTAGCCGCCGTCGCGGAGGGTGAGGAACTCGACGCCGACGTGACGGATCTGGCGGACGACCCGCACCCGCATGAAGTACGGGACGCCGGCCTCGGCGCAGCGGCGGGGCTTGTCCACGAAGTCCTGACGGCGGCTGCCGGGCGACACGAACTCGACCGCCATGGTGCACAGCCGCACCGGGATCCAGCGATCATCCTGGTCGGTCTCGGGCAGCGCGTGCAGGACGGTGAGGTCGGGCTGGATCCAGCGGTCCGGGCTGAAGGTCAGGTTCACCTGGCCGAAGACGAAGTAGCCGGCTTCCTTCGCCGCGGGCTTGAGCAGATGCAGCAGCTCGCCCTCGGCATAGCTGTTGGTGCCGGTCTCGGCGGGGGTCATGACCAGCCTTCCGTCGATGCACTCGTAGCGCGCGTTCGGCAGCTCGCGCAACGGGAGGTAACGGTCGGCGAGCTCGGTGGTCCACATCCCGTCGAAGTCGACGAGCGGATCGAACGGCGTGGGCATGGCCATCGACGTCCCACCTCCTCGGCTGGTCAACGCCTCCACTGTAAGGCGGTTGCTGTGGTGGTCGACACGGCGTCTGAATTTCGCGCGACATCGTCGTACCCCGGGGGCAGAGTGTCAGGGGTGACAGTCGAGACCACTCCTGACCCCGCGCCGCTGCGGAGCTGGCTGCCCGGGTTCGTCGCGCTCGCCGCCATCTGGGGCTCCAGCTTCCTCTTCATCAAGGTGGGGGTGGCCGAGCTGCACCCCGTGCACCTCACCCTCTTCCGGGTCGCCACCGGCGCGGTCACGCTTCTGGTGGTGCTGGCCGTGCTGCGTGACCGGCTGCCCCGCGAGCCCTGGGTCTGGGCGCACATGCTGGTGGTCGCCGCGTTGGGCGTTGCGCTGCCGTTCACCCTCTTCGGCTTCGGCGAGCAGCGGGTCGAGTCGATGCTGGCCGGCATCTGGAACGCCACCACGCCGCTGATCGTGCTGCCGCTGGCCGTGCTGGTGTTCCGCACCGAGCGGCTGACCGCGCGGCGGGCCGTCGGGCTGGGGCTGGGCTTCGTCGGCGTGCTGGTGGTGCTCGGCGTCTGGGAGGGCGTGGGCGGCGCCCACTTCACCGGCCAGCTCATGTGCTTCGGGGCGGCGGCCTGCTACGGCCTGGCGATCCCGTACCAGAAGAAGTTCATCGCGGGCAGCGCGCACTCCGGGCTGTCGCTGTCGGCGGCGCAACTGCTCGTGGCCACCGCGCAGCTCGCGCTGGTCGCGCCGCTGGTGGCGGGGGCACCCCCGATGCCGACCGACCTCTCGCTGCGGGTGGTGGCCAGCGTGCTCGCGCTCGGCGCGCTCGGCACCGGGCTGGCCTTCGTGATCAACATGCGCAACATCCGGCTGGCCGGGGCGAGCACGGCGTCCACGGTGACCTACCTGATCCCGGTGTTCGCGGTGCTGGTCGGCGCGGTGGTGCTCGGTGAGCGGATGAACTGGCACCAACCGGTCGGCGCGCTGGTGGTGCTCGTCGGGGTGGCGGTCGCGCAGGGCCTGTTCGGCAGGCGTGGACGCCGGCCGGAACCGGTGGCCCCCGCGGCCCGCACGGTCGAGCCGGCCGCCCGGGGCTGACCGCTCAGCCCCGGCCAGCCGTCCACTTCACCAGGCGGTCGGCCGTCCACGTGTTGACCACCCGGTCCGCCGGCACGCCGCAACGCGCCGCCCGCTCACAGCCGAAGCGCTGCCAGTCGAGCTGCCCGGGCGCGTGCGCGTCGGTGTTGATCGCGAACCGGCAGCCGGCCTCCAGCGCCCGGCGGATCAACCGCTTCGGCGGGTCCTGCCGTTCCGGCCGGGAGTTGATCTCGACGGCGACGTCGTGCTCGGCGCAGGCGGCGAAGACGACGTCCGGGTCGAACTCGCTCTCCTTGCGGGTGCGGGCCCGGTGGCCCCGGTCGCCCGGCCCGGTCACGCCCGCCGGCCGGGACGAGACCATCCGGCCGGTGCAGTGGCCGAGGATGTCCAGGTGCGGGTTGCCGATCGCGGCCAGCATCCGGCGGGTCATCCGCGCCCGGTCGTCGCTCAGGCCGCTGTGCACCGAGCCGACCACCACGTCCAGGCGGGCGAGCAGCTCGTCGTCCTGGTCCAGCGAGCCGTCGGCGAGGATGTCGACCTCGATGCCGGTGAGGATGCGGAAGCCCTTCGGCAGCGCCTCGTTCACGGCGGCCACGTGGTCGAGCTGCCGGCGCAGCCGGTCGGCGGTGAGACCCCGGGCCACCTTGAGCCGGGGCGAGTGGTCGGTGAGCACCACGTACTCGTGCCCCAGCTCGACCGCCGCCAGCGCCATCTCCTCGATCGGCGAGCCGCCGTCGGACCAGTCGGAGTGGGTGTGGCAGTCGCCGCGCAACGCGTCCCGCAGCCGCGCCGCCTCCTCGTCCAGGTCGGTGCCCTCGGTGGCGACCAGCCGGCGCAGGTAGACGGGTTCCTCGCCGGCCAGCGACTCGACGACACAGCGGGCGGTCACGTCGCCGACGCCGGCCAGCTCGGTCAGCTTGCCGGTGCGGGCCCGCTCCGCCACCTCCCCGGCGGGCAGCGCGCCGAGCGCCGCGGCCGCCGACCGGAACGCCCGGACCCGGTAGGTGGCCTCGTTCGCCCGCTCCAGCAGGAACGCGATCCGGCGCAGGTCGGCGATGGGGTCCCGGGCAGTCATGCCCTGGAACCTACGCGCTCGCGCCGCCCGCCGGGTGGCCCCGCACCGCGCGTCGGGGTCAGCCGCCGGCGGTCGACCGGCCGGGCGACGTCGGGCAGCCGTGCTTGCGCTGCCAGGCGGTGACCTCGGCGACCGGCGACCGGTTGCCGCCCTTACGCCACGAGTTCAGGTAGGGCGCCGGCCAGACCACACCCCGCCGGATCCACCAGTCGTTCGTGCCGGTGCACTTCGGCGACAGCCCGAAGTGCAGGTGGCAGACGTTGTTGGCGTTGCCGGTGCGGCCCACCTTGCCGAGCTGCTGGCCGGCGCGCACGCGTACGCCGGCGTCGACGCCGGCCGTGATCGCGCTCAGGTGGGAGCCGTAGTAGCGCACCCCGTCGTCGCCCAGCAGCGACACCGAGAGTCCGCCGTTGTTCGGCCCGAGCGGCCCGCGCTTGTCGAACCGGTCCACCCGGCTGACCTCCAGGACCACGCCGTCGGTGACCGCCACGACCGGCTCGCCGCAGTCGGCGAAGAGGTCGGTGCCCGGATAGCCGCCGTGCGTCGGGTGGTAGTCGACGTTGCCGGCCCGGACCGGGAAGACCCGCCGCACGTCGGTGCGGGTCGGCGTCGGGGCGGCGGAGGAGGCGGCCGGCGGGGTCGGGCGGGGACTCGCCGGCTCGGCCGGCTGAGCGGCGGTCACCATCGGGCTCGGGTCCCGCCAGGCGTCGGCGGGCGCGGCGGGGCGGTCGCACCCGGCGGCCAGCGCCGCCACGAGCAGCAGGACCGGGTACGCCGGACGCGTGCGGCGTCCGATCGATGGCGAGCGCATCCGATCATCCTGGCAGACCACTACCGTGGGGACGAACGCCGAGAGTCGGCCGCATAGATCGGTGACTGTGCGTGGTTGTCGAGGTGGGTCGTCCGGGAAGGGGGCAGCGGTGGCGAACGGGTGGTACGGCGTACCCGACGGGCCCGGTCCGGGGGTGGCGCACCCGCCGCCGCGTACGCCGTCGGGGCTCTTCCCGTCCGGCGGGCCCATGCGGCCCAGCTACCGCGAACCGCACCCGGTCACCGGCGGCGGCGTCGCGGTGGGCGCGGTGGCCGCGTTCGCCTGGCTGCTGCTGTTCGGGCTGGTCGGCCGCGATGTGCCCGGCTACGCGTGGTGGACGCTGTTCGCCGGCGGGGTGGCCTGGGCGGCCGCCGCGGCGCTGGTCCGCCACGGCGACCGGGGGGTGGCGACCGGGGTGGCCATCGTCACCGCGGGCGGCTGGAGCATCGCCGCCGCGGTTGTCGCGGTGCGGTGGGCGCAGTCCGGCGACTGGCCGCTCTGGTGACCTTGGGTGCCGGTTTCGCTGCGTAGCGAAGACCATCTTGACGAACGCGTGGTGACGGTTCACGCTCGCGGTATGGCCTGGACCACACCGCCGCGGCTCGACCCCGAGCGGAGCCGCCGTCGCCTGCAACTCCTCGCCGAGTTGGCCGGTGCGCGTGCGGTACAGCAGCGCGAACGGCCGCAGCGGGCGCGCACCGAGCGGCTGCGCCAGCTGATCGCCACCCGTCGGCGCGTCGCCGGCTGAACCACTTTCTCCAGGAACGGCCGGCCCCTTACGGGGCGTTGACCGGTCGCCCGCCGACCCGACCGGTTAACGTGCATCGCGTGACGTGTCGGCGTGCTGCCGAGGCCAATTTGGGGGGACCGTGTCGTACTTCGCTGCTGCCGTGGCGCGCGTCGACGGTGGCTGGACCGCCGGCGAGGTGAGCCTGCGGGGCGTCACCGACATCGAGGAGGTGGCCGACCGGCTGCGCGACGTCGAGCCGGACGCCGACCTCTCCCTGCTCTTCGTCGAGGCGGACGACACGTACCTGGTGATCCTGCGCCTGGACGAGGGGGAGGACCTCCGGGTCTTCGGCTCCGACTCGGCCTACGCGGAGGAGTCCCGGCTGGGCGCGCTGCTGGTGGGCGACCTGAAGACCTCGGTCACCGGGCTGGAAGATGTCGACGAGCCGCGCCCGACCGGCGGCGACGAGGACAGCGAGCAGCCGGCCGTGGACCCGGAGGCCGACCCGGTGGGCGACGCCGACCTCCTCGCCGACCTGGGCATCCCGGCGCAGAAGCTGCTCGCGCTCTGCGCCCACGAGGGTTCCATGCCGGCGGACGTGACCGCCGAGATCTGCCAGGTGCTCGGCTGTGCGGACGACGTCGAGGAGTTGCGTGAGGTCTGAGCCGGGCGAGTCGGTCACCCCCGGCGCGGCGGAACCGGTCGACGCCACCGATCCGGCGCTGGAGACGGTGGGACCGCCGGGCGCGGGGCCGGGTGCCGACGAGTGGCTGGCCGGGCCCGGCGAGCTGGGTCGCCGGCAGCGGCACGAACTGTGGATGCGCCGGGCCTTGGAGGTCGCGGTGACCGGCCCGGACGGCGACACCCCCGAGGACGCCGACGACGTGCCGGTCGGCGCCGTGCTCTACGCCCCCGACGGCGCCGAGCTGGCGATCGGGCGTAACGAGCGGGAGCTGACCGGCGACCCGACGGCGCACGCCGAGGTGCTGGCGCTGCGCCGGGCCGCGCAGCGGCTGGGCCGCTGGCGGCTGGACGGCTGCACCCTGGTGGTGACGCTGGAGCCGTGCACCATGTGCGCCGGTGCGATCGCGCTGGCCCGGGTCTCGACGGTGGTGTTCGGGGCGTGGGAGCCGAAGACGGGTGCGGTGGGCTCGCTCTGGGACGTGCTGCGCGACCGCCGCGTCACGCACCGCCCCGAGGTGTACGGGGGTGTGCTGGAGGTGGAGAGCGCGGCGCTGCTGCGCGCGTTTTTTCGCTGACCGGGTGCGCCGCGGCGCGTCGGTCGCGGCGTGTCGCGGCCCGACGGGCATGTTGCTTTCCTGCGATATGACTCTGAGGCATATTTATGCCGCTGAGTCATGACGCCCGAACCGGAACCCGTCGCGGCCCGGACGACGACCGCCCCGGCACCTGGTGGTGACGGGGCGGTCGGCGGAACGGATCGGTCAGGCGATGATGGTGTCGAGGGCGATCTCGACCATCTGGCCGAAGGTCTGCTCACGCTCCTGCGACGTGGTCTTCTCGCCGGTCTTGATGTGGTCGCTGACGGTCAGGATGGTCAGCGCGCGGGCCTTGAACCGGGCGGCGATCGTGTAGAGCGCCGCCGACTCCATCTCCACCGCCAGCACGCCGTAGTCGGCGAGCGTGTCGTACAGGTCCGGCCGGTCGGTGTAGAAGGCGTCCGCGGCCAGGATCGGCCCGACCCGCATGCTGATGCCGCGCCGCTCGGCCACCTCGACCGAGGTACGCAGCAGCCCGAAGTCGGCCACCGGGGCGTAGTCGATCAGCCCGTCGAAACGCATCCGGTTCATGTTCGAGTCGGTGGACGAGCCGATCGCCGCCACCACGTCGCGCAGCGCCAGGTCCTCGGTCAGGGCCCCGCAGGACCCGACCCGGATCAGCGACTTCACGCCGTACTCGTTGACCAGCTCGTGGGCGTAGATGGAGGCGGACGGCATGCCCATGCCGGAACCCTGGACGGAGACGTCGACGCCGTTCCACCGCCCGGTGAAGCCCAGCATGCCGCGCACCGTCGTGTAGCAGCGGGCCTCCTCGAGGTAGGTCTCCGCGATCCACTTGGCCCGCAGCGGGTCGCCCGGCATCAGGACCCGCTCGGCGATCTCTCCCGGCTCAGCGCCGATGTGCGTACTCATGGCAAAGATCCTGCCAGGCCGGCCGGAGGGATACCGGTTCGGCGTCCAGACCGGTGGTCCTGTACCCTCGTCGGCGGTGGCGTGTCCGAGTGGCCTAAGGAGCACGCCTCGAAAGCGTGTGAGGGTTTACGCCCTCCGCGGGTTCAAATCCCGCCGCCACCGCTCGTGAACAGCGAGAACGCCCGGTGCGATCCGTGAGGATCACACCGGGCGTTCCGCGTTCCGGGTCAGCTCCCGGTGAAGTCGTCGCCGAGCAGTGTGCGGATCCGCCCCAGTGCCCGGGCGTCGCGCATCTTCACCGCCGAAGCGGAGATCCCCAGGATCCTGGCGACGGTGGCGACGCTCTGGTCCTCCCAGTGTCGCAGCACCACGATCGCCTGGTCCCGGATCGGCAGTGTCGCCAGTGCGGACATCAATGCGACGTGCAGGTCGGTCGTCGCTGCTGGTTCCGGCCGTTCGGGCAGGTCGGCGCAGACCACCTCGGTGTCGCTGCGCCGGCTTCGCTGGTCGAAGACGGCGTTCATGAGCACCCGACGGCTGTACGCGTCGAGGTTTGCGCTGTGCCGGACCCGGCCCCAGGAGGCGTACATCTTGGCAAACGTGATCTGGGCGAGGTCCTGGGCGAGGTGCCAGTCCCGGCACATGAGGTAGGCGGTCCGTCTCAGCCGGGGTGCGGTCGCCGCGACGAACGCGCTGAAGTCCTCGTCCCGGGTGCTGCGCTCACGACGGCGGGCGGCGCTCCACCGGGCCAGTGGGCCGGCCGGGCGTTCGGCGGACGGCGTGGCGCGCACGTCGATCTGGCCGCTGGTCACTCACCCTCCCCGGATTCCGGGCGCGCCGGACACGGACCGCCCAGGATCTGATCGACGCCGTCCCTGTCGTGGAAGTCCGCGATGAGCCGGGCGGCGTCCCCCGCCCTGGCGAGTGTGACCTGGAAGGACTCGGGCATCTGCTCCGGCTTGACCGCATTGACCAGATCCGAATTGTCCCTGTACATCTCCTTGAACCTGGCGTACGCCTCGTCCTGGCCCTGGAATGTCACGCTGCGTACGAGTGGATCGGATCGGAGCGTGTCTTGGAGGTCGAGCCGCTGCTGATCGGTGACGTCCTGCCGCAGGAAGACCCGGACGTCGGCCGTCGCGTGTCCGCCCTGCCGGTCGCAGGCGGCGCTCGTGGCAGGCATCAGTGCCCCGGCCGCCACCACCGGTGGCACGGGCGCCCCCTGCGTCAGGGGCAGGTTCAGCGCGACCATGGCGGCGGCGACCGCGGTGAAGCCGGCTGCCGCACCGCCGGCGAGTAGGCGGCGTCTGCGCCGCAGGATCGCTCCCGCCGTCATGGCCTCCCGGGCCAGTTCTCCGGTCGGGGGCGCGGGTTCGACGCCGAGCGCCCGCTCGAAGAGCACGTGCAGGTTCTGGTCCACAGCTCACTCCTGGTGTCCGACGGCTTCCACCCTCAAGGACTGGTCGAGTCGCTGTATCGGTCACACCTGAGTTCCGACGGGTCGGATCAGCAGGGGCCGTAGCCCTCGTCGAAGAGGCGGCGGGCCCAGTCCGCGTACCCGGCGATGATCTTTCGGACCGTGACGCCGTCGTGCAGGAACAGGTACGCGCGGTCGCCGTCGCGGGCGAGCAGCCCGGCGAAGCGGTGACTGCCGGGCGGCGCCGGCAGCGCGGTGGCACCGGGGTACGCGGACCGGACGTCGGCGACCGGCGTGCCGGCGCTGATCCCCTCCGGCGTGCTCATCGGGTCGTCGAGCCAGAGCAGGACGAGCCGGTCGTCGACGAAGATCGGGCTGACCGAGCCGAGCCCGGTCAGCGTGGGCCCGCAGGCCTCCTCGTCGGTGTGCAGCAGGCCGCGCCGGGTGAGGTCCTCCTCGGTGTCGCCGAACTCCGCGTTGCGCAGGCCGTCGAGGCTGACCACCTCGGCGGCCCCGACCGGCCGGGCCGGCCACTGTGGATGGACGCCGCTGCCGGCGATGGACGCGGCAGCGGTCAGCGCGGCGATAAAGCCGAATTGTCGTAGTTTCATGCAATCCCCCAGTCCACAACGGGACCAGGGCGTCGAGGTTGCTGGTGCGGGTCGGATTGGCGCAGCTCCCATTCGTCGGCCAGTTCGTCCCAGTAGTCGGCGGACAGCCCGCGCCGGCCGTGCGCCAGCCAGCCCTCGGTGTCGCGCTCCAGGTGCAGGCCCAGCTCGGCGAACGGGTCGATCCACGCGCCCGGCTCGGCGCCCAGCCGGGCCAGCGCGGTGTTGATCGGCCACTCGACGCGCGGCCGGTCCAGCGCCTGGTCGTAGCGCGGCCCCCAGCTCACGTCGCCGCCCAGCCAGACCACCGCGGACTGGTGGCCGAGCCCGCCGGCGAACTCCGCCTCCAGGTAGGCCACCGGCCCGTTGTTCGACCAGCCGGCCAGCAGCTCCGCCAACGGCGGCGAGAGGACCAGCCGGAACGGGCGCTCGGCGCACGGGTCGTCGGCGGCGAAGTCCGGCAGCCGGCCGGTCAGCTCCTCGACCAGCTGCGGAGTGATCGGCAGCAGCGCGAAGTCCTGGCGGAGCGCGGCGAGCACCGCGTGGTCCAGGCCGGCGGTCCGCTCGCGGAGCAGCTCGACGTCGGCGACCACGGCGCTGAGCTGATAGCTCATCCGACCCGTTCGGCATCCACAGCCTGTGGATAGAACATGTGTACGACGCCTCCTCCCGTGTGTCCCGAGACGTTACCGGGGACGGGGGGCGGAAAACCCCCGGACGGAGTCGGATGGTTTCCGCCTTCTGGCGACCGACGGCGCTGCCTAGCGTCGATCATGTGATCGAACTACGTGAGTTGACCAAGCGCTACGGGGGCCGGGTCGCCGTGGACGGGCTGACCGTCCAGGTTCGGCCGGAGGTCGTCACCGGCTTCCTCGGCCCGAACGGCTCCGGCAAGTCGACGACGATGCGCATGACACCTCACCGGCTGGCGTCACGCCACGTTGCCGCCGACGAGATACCTCGGGCGTCCGTCGGCGAGCGCGGCCACCGCGTGACGCAACCGCTGCCAGATGTACGGGCGAAGCAGCGCCCGCGCGTCGTCGAGCGCAACGAAACGAGCCTCGGCCAGCTCGCCGTCCGTCGGCCGAAGTTGTTCCGTGGCCGGCAGCACGCCTCCGTCGAAGACGAACATCAGGCTGTCGTCCCACGGGCCGTGCGGGGCTACCCAGTCCACCACCAGCATCGACCCGACGCGCAGCTCCAGCCCGAGTTCCTCGTGGAGTTCCCGTGCGGCAGTGACGTGCGGTGGCTCGTTCGCCTCGGCCATGCCGCCCGGCAGATCCCAGTCCGGCTTGTAGCGAGGGTCGACCAGCAGGACCTCGCCCCGCTCGTTGCGCAGGAGCACGTCCACCCCGACCCGCTTGCGCGGTTGGCGCGCATTGCCCTCCGCAAGGTGTGCGCGCCAGGCTGCTGGATCTCGCTCGTACAGGGGACGCTCGTCGGCCATGAGGCCATTGTCGGCGGGTGTCATCCGGTCGGCAGTGGCAGCGCCAGCCAACTCCGTTCCCGGAACGTGTCGCGAAGCCGGTCCAGAAGCTGCGGCACGTCGGGGAGGTGGATGGAATGTGACCGCAGCAGTAGTGCGAGATGCCGAAGCTGATCGAGGACGACGGTGGAGCCGAGCCCGTGGGTGAGGTCGATGGTCTTATGGGTGACCAGGCACGCCTCGTCGATCCGGGCCTGCCCGACCAGCGCCGTGGCCAGGAGCGTCCGGGCAAGTGCCTGACTGCGTACCCGGGTGGTCGGCTCGTCGGTCACGATGTCGTCGAGCAGGCGTAGCGCGGCCGTCACGTCACCGAGGCGAAGTAGGCACCGGGCCATCTCGATGTCGAGTGAGGTGCGGTCGAACGGACTCAGCCATGGGGTTGGCGACGCTGCTGCCTGGCCGAGTGCGACTTCGGCGAGACGGAGAGTCGAGTGGCACTCGGCGGCTCGGCCCGCTGCCGCGAGACCGCGCGCCTGTAGGGCGAACAGCCGTGCGCGGACCCGTGCGCCCGCTTCCTCGTCCGCGATTACGCCGAGCCCTTCGATGGCATGGGCGATGGCTGCCGCTGCGTTGCCGTCGTGGGATGCGAGATGGCTGAGACTGCCGTGGACCTGACCGACAAGGAGGCGGGTGCCGCTGTCGACAGCGAGCGCCAACGCGTCACGGAAGTGCTGGCGGCCCGTGGTCGAGTCGCCGGAATCGTGCGCCATCCAGCCGGCCATCTCGTGCAGCGTCGCAGCCGCCAACAGCGTCGGCCGAGGGAGGGCGGACGATTGCCTCGTCGGCGGGAAGAACGCGGTGATGTGCGCAAGCGCCCCGCGGTACAGGTTCCGTCCGCCGATCTGCCGGTCGGCGCATCGAAGCGCGCTGAGCAGGTGAGGACCGGCTTCTCCGTCGACGTGTGGCGGAGCGTCGTCGCGCCCGGGCGGGAGGCGGAACCGCAGGATGTGGGCGGGAATCCCAGCACCCGAGCCCAATGGGCGAGCCGGTCGAGGTGCACCATCGGCGGCCCTGTCTCGACGCGGCTGAGTTGCGCCTGGGTGACCCCGAACCAACCGGCCACCGTGGCCTGAGGCAGCGGCTGCCGGCCGTGGTACGGATGGTGGCGGTAGGCCCGAATCACGCGGCCGAGGTGCCGTTCCGCCAAGGCTCGCCAAAGCGGCTCGTGCGACCAGAAGGTGGCCGGAACCTCGGGCGCTGCGACGACCCGGTCCCGCTCCGCCCGTTGGCAGGGGGCGCAACGCCCGGAGTTGTTGTCCGTCGCCAGGCCGGCCCCGCAGCGGGCGCAACCTGCTCGCCTCGTCATCGCGGTCATCAGCTCATTGAACTCGCTGCGTGATTGCGCGGTATACAGGCGGCGCATATGTTGCTGGCTGCTCTGCGCGTACGCGGAAGGGGCCGGACCTTCGACGGGCCCGGCCCCCTGGCGATCAGGTCGTCACCACGCGGACATGTCGGGGAGTTGGTCGATGGAGATGGTCCTCGGGTTGGCCATCGCGGTGCGCCACAGCCCGGCCACGTCCTTGCCGCTGCCGTTCCAGTCACGCGAGGCCCAGACCACGAAGTACGGCCACGCCGGGTCGGAGTTCGGGTTGAGCGGGCTGAACGTCTCCGCCACACCGGTGGTCTTGGCGCCGCTGACCGCCTTGGTGGTGGCGAAGTCGGAGGCGCTCTGGAAGTAGTCGGAGGTGACCAGGTCGACGTAGCCGTCGCCCGGGTACCAGGACGCCAGCGAGGTGCCCTGGCCGCTGGCCATGCCGTTGAACACCCAGACGATGTTGTGCGCGCCGGCGAGCTGGGCCCGCTGGTAGATCAGCCGCCAGAGCTGCTTGTAGGCGTCCTGACCCTTCTTCGCCCACCACATGTAGTTGTTGTTCGCCTCGTGCAGCGGGCGGAACAGCACCGGCACCCCGGCGTCACCCATCTTCTTCAGCTCGCGGACCACCAGGTCGATGTCCTGGTAGAGCTTCGACGACGGGTTGTTCAGGTCGGGCTGGAAGTCGCAGGGCGCGGAGTAGTTGCCGCCGCGCGGGCAGTACCAGTGCCACTGGAACGCGACGATGCCGTTGCGCGACCTCGCCCAGTCGATGACCTGCTGGGTCTGGATGCTGCCCCGGGTGTACTCCATGAAGTCGAACGCCACCATCGCCGGGTAGCGGCCGGTCAGCTGCTGCACCCGGTCCGCGTCCGGCAGGTCGGTCTGACCGCTGACGTAGGTGTGCGTCCGCAGGTAGCAGATCAGGTTGCGGGCCTTCGAGTTCGCCTGCGGGTCGGCCGGCGCCTGGCCGCAGTCCGGGCCGGGCGGGGCGGGCGGCTTCACCGCGTAGACCTCGAACTCGTAGAGCGAGTAGCCCCAGGCGGTGCCGCGTGCGGTGCCGGACATCCGGACGTACCGGCCGCTGGCCCCGGCGGGCGTGACGTCGTCGGTGCCGCCGTCGCCCGTCGTGGTGCTGAACACCGGGGTCCAGGTGGCGCCGTTCGTCGAGGTCTGGATCTGGTACGCCCTGCCGTACGCCGCCTCCCAGCGCAGCCGCACGGTGGTGATCGGGTACGTGGCGCCGAGGTCCACCTGGATCCACTGCGGGTCGGCGTAGAGGCTGGACCAGCGGGTGCCGCCGTTGCCGTCGACCGCCTGGCCGGCGACGTTCGGGCTCTCCGTCGACGAGACGGCGACCGGCCGGTTCAGCGCGAGGTTGCCGGTGGGGGTGGTGGTCGGGTCCGGGTCCACCGTCGGGCTCGGGCTCGGGCTGCCGGTGGGGCTGGGCGTGGGGCTGCCGGTCGGGCTCGGCGGCGCGGTGTCGCCGCAGGCCGCGCCGTTGAGCGTGAACGCGGTCGGGGTCGGGTTCGACCCGGTGTAGGTGACGTTGAAGCCGAAGCTGACCGTGCCGCCCGCCGGAACGCTCGCGTTGTAGGAGACGTTCGTGGCGGTGGCGTTCGCGCCGGACTGCGTCTTCGTCGCGTTCCACATGTCGCCGATCACCTGGTTGCCGGGGAACGCCCAGCCCAGCGTCCAGCCGTTCACGGCGGCCCCGGTGTTGGTGATCGTGACGTTGGTGGTGGCACCGCCGCCCCAGTCGTTGGTGACCTGCCAGGTCACCGAGCAGGCGCCGGCGGCGGCCTGGGCGGGTGGCGTGGTGACGAGGGCGGTGGCCAGCGCGGTGACGGCTGCGGCCGCCCCGGCCAGACACGCCCGCGTGCGGGTGCGCTGGTTCATGAGGAACTCCCGTACGGGTGGTGGGTGCGGGGGAGTCCTCGTCGCCCGGACGGGCCGGACCGTCGGTTGCCCTCCCGGCGGTCGACCCGGCGAAGATATCAACGATGGTCTTCTTAACCGGTTAACTTTGTCAATGCCCAGTCGAACACTCGTCGAACGGGAGGCCTTGTGAACCGGTCAAGGGTCGCTGGTCGGTGGGCCGGACGGCATCACGGCGGCGGGAACGACGAAGGGCCGGCACCCGAGGTGCCGGCCCTTCGTCGACGGCGGAGGATACGAGATTCGAACTCGTGAGGGTGTGAACCCAACACGCTTTCCAAGCGTGCGCCCTAGGCCTCTAGGCGAATCCTCCGCGAGCCAGGATACAGGTCCCCCGACGGCGGGCCACCCCACCCTCCCGGAAGATCCACACGGCGTCGGGTAGGCTGGTCCCACCTCCCGTGCGGCGGTATCTCGTGAACCTCCCCAGGGCCGGAAGGCAGCAAGGATAAGCGAGCTCTGCCGGGTGCACGGGAGGCCTTTCTGTCTCCGGGTCCCGGTAACGTCGCCTCGGGTCGAGTCACGGGGTGGTGGGTGGTCACCCGGGGCCGACCGGCGCAGAATGGCTCGGTCGAGAGGAGGCGGGACGGGTGGCACTGGCCCTTTACCGCAAGTACCGGCCGCGCACCTTCGCCGAGATGATCGGCCAGGAGCAGGTCACCGAGCCGCTGTCCCAGGCGTTGCGCAGCGGTCGGCTCAACCACGCGTACCTCTTCTCCGGCCCCCGCGGCTGCGGCAAGACCTCCAGCGCCCGGATCCTGGCCCGCTCGCTCAACTGTGAGCAGGGCCCCACCCCCGAGCCGTGCGGGCAGTGCGACTCGTGCCGCGGGCTGGCCCCCGACGGCGGCGGGTCGATCGACGTCATCGAGATCGACGCGGCCAGCCACGGCGGTGTCGACGACGCCCGCGAGCTGCGCGAGAAGGCGTTCTTCGCGCCGGCCCGCAGTCGCTTCAAGATCTACATCATCGACGAGGCGCACATGGTCTCGTCGGCCGGCTTCAACGCCCTGCTCAAGCTGGTCGAGGAGCCGCCGGAATACGTCAAGTTCATCTTCGCCACCACCGAGCCGGAGAAGGTCCTCGGCACGATCAGGTCGCGGACGCACCACTACCCGTTCCGGCTCTACCCGCCGAAGGTGGTCCGGCCCTACCTGGAGCAGCTCTGCGAGGCGGAGGGGGTGACCGTCGAGCCGGCGGTCTTCCCCCTGGTGGTGCGCGCCGGTGGCGGCAGCATGCGGGACAGCCTCTCCGTGCTCGACCAGCTCATCGCCGGCGCCGGTCCGGAGGGGGTCGGCTACGCCCGGGCCGCCGCGCTGCTCGGCGTCACCGACTCCGCGCTGATCGACGAGATGTGCGACGCGCTCGCCGCCGGGGACGGCGCGGCCGCGTACGCCACCGTCGACCGGGTCGCCGAGGCCGGCCACGACTCGCGCCGGTTCGCCACCGACCTCCTGGAGCGGCTGCGCGACCTGATCGTGCTCCAGCAGGTGCCGGACGCCGCCGCCAAGGGCCTCATCGACGGCCCGGCCGACCAGATCGAGCGGATGGCCGCGCAGGCCCAACGGCTCGGCCCGGCCACGCTGTCCCGCTGCGCCGACATCGTGCACAACGGCCTGGTCGAGATGCGCGGCACCACCGCGCCCCGGCTGCTGCTGGAGCTGATCTGCGCCCGGATGCTCCTGCCCGGCGTCGACGACTCGTCCGGCGGCCTGCTCCAGCGCCTGGAGCGGATGGAGCGCCGGCTCACCCTGGGCGGCGCCGAGCCGGCCGCCGCGCACGCCACCGGAACCCCGGAGGTACGCCCGGCGACGCCCGCCCCGGGCGCGGCTGCCGCCGCGGTCCACCCGGAGACCGCCGGCACGCCGGCGGCTGCCGACGCCCCGACCGGTGCGGCCGCCGCCCGCGCCGCCGCCCTGGCCGCCGGCTCCCCCCGTGGTGCCGCCGCGGGCGGTGCCGCGCCCGGCGCCTCCGGTGCCGCAGCCGGTGCCCCGGCTGCCGAAGCCGCATCCGGTGGCCCGACGGCCGATGCCCCGGCCGCCCCGGCCCGCCGCCCGGTGCCGCCCTCGGCGGTGATGCCCGACCCGGCCACCCCCGAGCCGCCCCGCCCGGGCGCGGCGAACCCCGGCGCGCTGGACGCGGTCGCGGTGCGCCGGGTCTGGCCGGAGGTGGTCGGCAAGGTCAACCGGAGCAACAAGCGGATCGCCGCGCTGATGCGTGACGCGGTGGTGCGTGACCTGGACGGCGACACGCTGGTGCTGACCGTGAAGTCGACGGTGCTGGCGAAGATGATGGCCGACCACGCCGCCGTGCTCACCGACGCGCTCTACGAGGAGTTGGGCGGTCGCTGGCAGATCCGGTGCGAGGTGGCCGGCGAGCGGGGCGCGTCCTCGCTGGGCGGCCCGTCCCGCCCGTCCGGCGCGAGCCGCGCCCCCGCCGAGGCCGTCCCGGCCCCGGCCACCTCCGGTCCGGATGACGCCGCCCGCCGGCGCCCCGACTCCGGGACGCCGGACGCCGCCGACGGGCGTCCGGGCCCGGGTGGCCCGCACGGTGCCGGTGGGCGCCCCGACTCCGGTGGGCCCGACGGTGCCGACGGCCGTCCGGACTCCGGAAACGGCGGGGTCGCGCCTTCGGCGTCCGGCCCGGGTGGGGCCGCACCGGCCGGCTCGACCGGTGACTCGGGCACCCGGTCCGCGCACGGCAACCGCGCCGACGACCACGGCAACCGCGTCGGTGGGCCGGCGGGTCCGGGCGGCGGCCGCTCCGGCACCGGGGCCGCGCCGGCCGGCGGGTCGACCCGGGCGTCGGCGGGTGCGCCGGCCGCCGGAAAGCAGGACGACGAGGAGGACTGGCCGGAGCCGGTGCGACCCGGTGGCGCCACCAATCCGGTGCGTACCCCCGCCGCGACGCCCGCCGTCGACGGGGAGGACTGGCCGGCGGCGGCCCGTCCGGGCGGGGTGGCGGCGACCGCGACCGCCGCTCCGGCCGTACCGAAGCCGGCCGCGCCCCCGGCGGCGCCGGCGGGCGGCGGTGGGCCGAAGAACAGCGCCATCGCGGCGGCCCGCGCGGCCGCGGCGGCCGCGGCGGCCGGCGGTGGGCCCGGCAAGGGGACGCGGGCCGCGCAGCCGGCGCGGAAGACCGCGGACGCGGAGTGGGCCGGTGAGCCGCCTTACGACCCGGACTTCGACGGGCCGGTCCGGGGTGGTCGGGCGCCGGCGGCCGCGGCACCGGCGTACGAGGGCTTCGACCCGGGCGACGAGCCGCTGGACGAGGTGATCGACGAGCGGACCGCCCGGCAGTCCAGCGAGGAGCAGGCGGTGCAGCTGCTGCGCGAGACGTTCGGGGCCGAGAAGATCAACGAGGTGGACGCGCGCTGAGCGCGGGTCGACCCGGAGGAGCGGTGCCGTGGCCCGACTAGGCTGGGCGCGGCCGAGCAGACGAGTGCGAGAAGGAGCGGTCCGTGCGCCCAGGTGGACAGCCGAACATGCAGCAGATGCTGAAGCAGGCGCAGAAGATGCAGCAGCAGATCGCCAAGGCCCAGGCCGAGTTGGCCGAGGCGGAGCTGGAGGGCACCGCGGGCGGTGGCCTGGTCACCGCCACCGTCGCCGGCACCGGTGAGCTGAAGGCGATCAAGATCGACCCGAAGGCGGTCGACCCGGAGGACGTGGAGACCCTGGAGGACCTGGTCGTCGCGGCCGTGCACAACGCCGCCGAGGCGGCCCGCGAGCTGACCGAGAAGAAGATGGGCCCGGTCGCGGGTGGGATGGGCGGCCTCGGCCTGCCCGGGTTCTGAGCCGGCAGATGTACGAAGGTGCCATCCAGGACCTGATCGACGAGCTGGGCCGGTTGCCGGGCGTGGGCCCGAAGAGCGCCCAGCGGATCGCGTTCCACGTGCTGTCGGCGGATCCGGCCGACGTCAACCGGCTGGCCGGCGCGCTGCGCAAGGTCAAGGACCTGGTCCGGTTCTGCACGACCTGCTACAACGTGGCCGAGTCCGAGCAGTGCCGGATCTGCCGCGACCCCCGGCGCACCGACGAGGTGCTCTGCGTGGTCGAGGAGCCGAAGGACGTGGTGGCGATCGAGCGGACCGGCGAGTTCCGCGGCCGCTACCACGTGCTCGGTGGCGCGATCAATCCGCTGGAGGGCATCGGCCCGGACAACCTGCGGATCCGTGAGCTGATGACCCGTCTCGGCAGCGGTACGGTCCGCGAGCTGATCCTCGCCACGGACCCGAACACCGAGGGCGAGGCGACGGCGACCTACCTGGCGCTGATGGTCAAGCCGATGGGGATCGCGGTGACCCGGCTGGCCAGTGGCCTGCCGGTCGGCGGCGACCTGGAGTACGCCGACGAGATCACGCTGGGTCGTGCCTTCGAGGGCCGTCGAGCGGTCTGAGAACCGTCGTGTCGCCTCCGGCGGGTGCCCTGCGGGGTGCCCGCCGGCGGTGTCTCCGGACCGGATCTCCGACGTTCGTCGATCTGACAGGTACGAGCCTCCGGGACCGGATCGACGTAACAAATTCGGCCCTTCGGCCGACGAACATTAGGTGAACAGCAGCGATACCCTTCGAATCGAATGCCTCGCTGCGGAAAAGACACGATCCGATACCAACCCGCCCCCCTGGCGTTTCCGCATGCTCCGCCCTGGGGCTAAGGTCACCGCACATCGGTGACCCCTGTCACCACGTTGTCCGTACCCCCAAGGACGAGGTGAAGCACCATGCGTGCACCCAGGCCGAAGGCCGCGATCGCGGCCGTCGCGGTCGCGGCCCTCGCGGTAGCAGGCTGCGCCGAGAGCGACCGCGACAGTGGCTCCGGAGGTAGCAAGAAGGACACCCTCGTCTTCGGCGTCGCCGGAGACCCGAAGGTGCTCGACCCCAGCTTCGCCAGCGACGGTGAGTCGCTGCGCGTGGCCCGCCAGGTCTTCGAGACCCTGGTCCGCCCCGAGGAGGGTGGCACCAAGGTGACGCCGGGCCTCGCCGAGTCCTGGACCCCGGACGCGGCGGGCACGACCTGGACCTTCAAGCTCCGCTCGGGCGTCAAGTTCCACGACGGCTCCGACTTCAACGCGGAAGCCGTCTGCTACAACTTCAACCGCTGGTACAACGCCAAGGGCCTCATGCAGAGCCCGGACGTGACCGCGTACTGGCAGGACGTCATGGGCGGGTTCGCCAAGAACGAGAACCCGGACCTGCCGCCGAGCCTCTTCAAGTCCTGCACCGCCAAGGACGCCACCACCGTCGACCTGGCGTTCAACCGGGTCTCCAGCAAGATCCCGGCCGCGCTGATGCTGCCGTCGTTCTCGATCCAGAGCCCGAAGGCGCTGGAGCAGTACGACGCCAGCAACGTCACCGGCACCGCCGAGGACATCAAGTACCCGTCGTACGCGATGGAGCACCCGACCGGCACCGGGCCGTTCAAGTTCAAGTCGTGGGACGTCGCCAACAAGACGCTCACCATCGAGCGCAACGACGACTACTACGGCGACAAGGCCAAGCTGAAGACCATCATCTTCAAGACCATCTCCGACGAGAACGCCCGCAAGCAGGCGCTCCGCTCGGGTGACATCCAGGGCTACGACCTGGTCGGTCCGGCGGACGTGGAGCCGCTGAAGAAGGAGGGCTTCAACGTCCTCACCCGCCCGGCCTTCAACATCCTCTACCTGGCGATCAACCAGAAGGGGAACCCGAAGCTGGCCGACATCAAGGTCCGGCAGGCCATCGCGTACGCGTTGAACCGGCAGGCGCTCGTCGACTCGAAGCTGCCCCCGGGCGCCAAGGTCGCGATGAACTTCTTCCCGGACACCGTCGAGGGCTGGAACGGCGACGTCACCAAGTACGACTACAACCCGGAGAAGGCCAAGCAGCTGCTGGCCGAGGCCGGCGCGACGAACCTGACGCTGAAGTTCCACTACCCGACCGAGGTCACCCGGCCGTACATGCCGAACCCGAAGGACATCTTCGAGCTGCTCTCGGCGGACCTCAAGGCGGTCGGCATCAACGTCCAGGCCATCCCGCTCAAGTGGAGCCCGGACTACCTCAACGCCACCACCTCCGGCAGCAAGCACGACCTGCACTTCCTCGGCTGGACCGGTGACTACGGCGACGCGTACAACTTCATCGGCACCTTCTTCGACCGGCCGAAGGACGAGTGGGGCTTCAACAACCCCGCGCTCTTCGCCCAGTTCAAGGACGCCGACACCACCGCCGACGCGGCGGCTCGGACGGAGAAGTACAAGGCCCTCAACAAGGCGATCATGGACTTCCTGCCGGGTGTGCCGATCTCGCACTCCCCGCCGGCGATCGTGTTCGGCAAGGACGTGACCGGGATCAAGGCGAGCCCGCTCACCGACGAGCGGTACGCGACCGCAGAGTTCAAGTGATCTGAAGGCACTGACGCGGGCGGGCGCTGTGACCACAGCGCCCGCCCGCACCCCTCCGCACCCCCTCCGAGGCGCCCGTGTTCCGGTTCATCGTCAGACGCCTGCTACAGCTGATACCCACGCTGTTCGGGCTCTCCGTCCTGCTGTTCATCTGGCTCCACCGACTTCCCGGCGGGCCCGAGACCGCGATCCTCGGTGAACGGGGCACGCCCGAGACGCGCGCCGCCATCCGGCGCAACCTCGGCCTCGACGAGCCGATCCTGGTCCAGTACGCCCGCTTCCTGCGGCGGATGATCCGGCTCGACCTGGGCACCTCGACCGGTACGAAGCGAGCGGTCACCACGGAGTTCGTGGAACGGTTCCCCGGCACCGTCGAGCTGACGATCATGGCCATGATCCTCGCGGTCGGCATCGGCATCCCGCTCGGCTACCTGGCCGCCCGCCGGCGCGGCCGGTTCCTCGACCACGCCTCCGTCGGCGGGTCGCTGATCGGCATCTGCATCCCGGTCTTCTTCCTGGCGTACGTGCTCAAGGCGATCTTCGCGGAGAACCTGGGCTGGTTCCCGTCCAGCGGCCGGCAGGACCCGACCATCGGGGCGACCCGGGTCACCAACTTCTTCGTCCTCGACGGGCTGATGACCCGCGAGTGGGACGCCGCCGCCGACGCGCTCTGGCACCTCGTGCTGCCGGGCATCGCGCTGGCCAGCATCCCGCTCGCGATCATCGTCCGGATCACCCGGGCCAGCGTGCTGGAGGTGCTCAACGAGGACTTCGTGCGGACCGCCGAGGCCAAGGGCCTGACCGAGCGGACCGTCCGCCGGCGGCACGTGCTGCGCAACGCCATGCTGCCGGTGGCCACCTCGATCGGTCTGCAGACCGGTCTCCTGCTCTCCGGCGCGGTGCTCACCGAGACCGTGTTCGCGTTCAGCGGCATCGGCGCGTTCGTCGCGGAGTCGATCAGCCAGCGGGACTATCCGGTGCTGATGGGCTTCATCATGATCATTGCGGTGGTGTACGTGCTGGTGAATCTCCTGGTCGACCTCTCCTACAGCGTGATCGACCCGAGGGTGAGGGTGCGATGACCATCACCACAGGCAAGAAGCGCGAGAAGATCGACCGGCTCGCCGAGCTGGCCGCCCGCGACGACGAGCAGGGGGTGAGCCTCTGGAAGGAGGCGTTCCGCCGGCTCCGGCGCAACCCGGCCGCCGTCATCGGCGTGGTGATCCTGGCGGTCTTCGTCCTGGTCGCCGTCGTCGGTCCGTTCCTCGTCCCGTACAGCCCGACGGACTCCATCGGCATCCGCGAGGGGCTGGTCAAGTCCGGCCAGGGCATCATCCCGGGTGCCTCCGCCGACCACTGGCTCGGCTTCGACCACCAGGGTCGGGACGAGTTCAGCCGGCTGATCGTCGGTGCCCGGCAGACGCTGCTGGTCGGCGTGGTCTCCACCCTGATCGGCCTCGCGGTCGGCGCGTTCATTGGTGGCGTCGCCGGCGCCGCGGCCGGCCTCGGCGGGCGCTGGGGACGCTGGATCGACACCACCCTGATGCGCTTCATCGACATGCTGCTGGCCATGCCGAGCCTGCTCCTCGCGGTGAGCATCGCGGCGCTGCTAGGCGCCAGCCTGACCACCGTGATGATCGCGGTCGGCGTGGTGTCGGTGCCGATCTTCGCCCGGCTGCTGCGCGGCTCGATGATCGCGCAGGCCAACAGCGACTACGTGCTGGCCGCGACGTCGCTGGGGGTGAAGCGGTCGAAGATCGCCCTCACCCACGTGGTGCCGAACTCGATCGCCCCGGTCATCGTGCAGGCCACCCTGACGTTGGCCACCGCGATCATCGAGGCGGCCGCGCTGTCCTTCCTCGGCCTCGGCAACCCCGACTCGGCCATTCCGGAGTGGGGCGTCATGCTCGCCGACGCGCAGCCCTACCTGGGCATCCGCCCCGGGCTGGCGGTCTATCCGGCGCTCGGCATCATCATCACCGCGCTCGGATTCACCCTGCTCGGTGAGGCGATGCGTGAGGCCCTCGACCCGAAGCTGCGGAAGTAGGTCAGTCAGTCATGGCACTGCTCGAAGTGGACGACCTCTCCGTCACGTTCGCCCGGCGCGGGCAGCGCACCGTGCACGCGGTGGACGGGGTGTCCTTCTCGGTCGACGCCGGTGAGGTCGTCGGCCTGGTCGGTGAGTCCGGCTGCGGCAAGAGCGTCACGTCGCTGGCCATCATGGGTCTGCTGCCCAAGCAGCCGGGCCTGCGGGTCGGCGGCAAGGCGGTCTTCGACGGCACCGACCTGATCCAGCTCGACGACCGGTCCCGCCGCGACATCCGCGGCCGGGACGTCGCGATGATCTTCCAGGACCCGCTCTCCTCGCTGAACCCGGTCATCCCGATCGGGCTCCAGGTGACCGAGGTGCTCACCCGGCACCGGGGGATGAAGGGCGAGGCGGCCACCAAGGAGGCCGCCGAGCTGCTCGACCGGGTCGGCATCCCGGACCCGCGCCGCCGGCTCAAGGAGTATCCGCACCAGCTCTCGGGCGGCATGCGGCAGCGCGCGTTGATCGCCATGGCGGTCGCCTGCCAGCCCCGGCTGCTGATCGCCGACGAGCCGACCACCGCGCTGGACGTCACCATCCAGGCGCAGATCCTGGAACTGCTCAAGGACCTGGTCCGCGACTCGGGCACCGCGCTCGTGATGATCACGCACGACCTCGGCGTGGTGGCCGGCATGTGCGACACCATCAACGTCCTCTACGCCGGTCGGGTGGTGGAGACGGCCACCCGCCGTCCGCTGTTCCGCCAGCCCCGGCACCCGTACACCGAGGGTCTGCTCGGTTCCGTGCCCCGCCTGGACGCCGGCCGGGGCGAACGGCTGAACCCCATCCCCGGCTCGGTACGCGACCTGCTGCCCTGGCCGGACGGCTGCGCGTTCGCCCCGCGCTGCCCGCGCCGGGTCGACGACTGCGTGGGCGAGCCGCCGGAGCTGGTGATCGCCCACGACGGGCGGGGCTACCGGTGCGTCAACCCGGTGCCGGTGCCCGGCCTGACCCCCGGTGCGGACGTCGCGGCCACCGTGCCGACCGAGGCCGCGCCCGGCGCGGTGCCGGCCCAGGCCGAACCCGCCGACCCGCCGGCCGTGCCGGGCTTCGGACCGGCCGCGCGCGAGGAGGAGACACCCCATGAGTGACAACGAGATCCTCGTCGAGGTCCGCGACCTGAAGGTGCACTTCCCGATCCGCCGGGGGCTGCTGTTCGACCGGACCGTCGGGCACGTCAAGGCGGTCGACGGCGTCGACCTGAGCATCCCGCGCGGGAAGACGTACGGCCTGGTCGGCGAGTCGGGCTGCGGCAAGTCCACGCTCGGTCGGGCGCTGCTCCAGCTCACCCCGCCGACCGGCGGCGAGGTGACGTTCGACGGCGTCGAGCTGACCACGCTGCCCGCCGGCAAGCTGCGGTCGATGCGACGCCGGATGCAGATGATCTTCCAGGACCCGATGTCCAGCCTGGACCCCCGGCAGAACGTCGAGTCGATCCTCACCGAGGGCCTCCAGACGCACGGCATCGGCGCCGACCGCGACGATCGGCGGCGGATCATCGGCGAGACGCTGGACGCGGTGGGCCTGCCGAAGTGGGCCCTCTCCCGCTACCCGCACGAGTTCTCCGGCGGCCAGCGGCAGCGCATCGGCATCGCCCGGGCGCTGGTCCTCGGGCCGGAGCTGATCGTCGCCGACGAACCGGTCTCCGCGCTGGACGTGTCGATCCAGGCCCAGGTGGTCAACCTGCTGGACGAACTCCAGGAGAGCCTCGGCCTGACCTACTTGGTGATCGCGCACGACCTGGCCGTGGTGCGGCACATCTCCGACATGGTCGGCGTGATGTACCTGGGCGCGCTGGTCGAGGAGGCGCCGAGCGAGCGGCTCTACACCGAGCCGCTGCACCCGTACACCCGGGCGCTGATGTCGGCCGTGCCGGTCCCGGACCCGGACGTCGAGGACCGGCGGGAGCGGATCCTGCTCGCCGGAGACCTGCCGTCGCCGGCCAACCCGCCGTCGGGCTGCCGGTTCCACACCCGCTGCCCCTGGGCCCAGCCGACCCGGTGCGCCGACGAACGCCCCGAACTGCGGCCGATCGGCGGAAGCCGGGTGGCCTGCCACTGGGCCGAGCAGATCGCCGCCGGCGAGCTGCGCCCGCACGAGGTGACCGCGACGATCAGCCGGCCCGAGGGCGAGGGCGAAGAGCCGGGCGTGGTCTCCGCGCCCAGCGAGCCCGGCTCGTACGTCTGACCGCGCGGCGGCGCGTCCCCACCCGGACCCGGACGGGGACGCGCCGCCGGCTCAGCCCTCGGGGCGGTTGAGCAGGCCCACCGCGATCGTGTGCACCGCGTCCACCGCGGCCGGGTCGGCCAGCGGGGCGCTGCCGCCGGTCACCGCATACCACTCGTCGGCGTCCTTGTACTGCACCCGCAGCGTCACCCGGCCGTCGGCGTGCTCGGTGCGCAGGGTCAGCTCGCCGGTCACCACGCCGACCTCGTCGGTCATCACCCCACCCGGACCGGCGGTGATGTCGGCCGTCCGGGCGGCCGGCCCGGCCGGGGCGCCCCCGGTCGGCGCGCCCGGAACCGCGTCGGCGGACATGCCCGCCCCGGAGACGTCGGCGGGCTCCGGCTGCCGACCGTCAGCGGTCATCCCGGCCGAGGCCGGGCCGGTCGCGGTGGTGTCACCGGCCGCCGCGGCGTCCTCGCCGGTGGCGTCCGGCGTCCTCTCCGGCGCCGGTGTGCCACCCGCCCCCGTCACGGCTTGCTCGCCCATGTGCAGCCCTCCAGCATGTCGGTGAGGGCGGCCTTCTCGGCACTGGTCACCGTCAGCCGCCAGTAGTGCTTGACCGTCACCCAGTCCGCCGCGTACTGGCACCAGTACGACCGGTTCGCCGGCTTCCACTGGGACGGGTCCTGGTCACCCTTTGCCCGGTTGGAGCGCAGAGAAACCGCGATGAGCTGCGGCCGGGTCTGGTCGTTGGCGAAGTCACCGCGCTTCGAGTCCTCCCACTCGTCCGCGCCGGAACGCCACGCGTTGGCCAGCGGCACGATGTGGTCGATGTCCACGTCCGAGGGGTCGGTCAGCACCACCCCGTCGTAGACGCTCTCCCACCGCCCGCCGACCACGTTGCAGCCGGAGAGCTTGATGCCCTCGCCGTCGCGCTGCAGCACGGTGTCCCGGACGTCGCAGTTCTTGCCGGTGTCCCGCCAGTGCGGGAAGCGGGAGCGGCTGTAACCCTTCATCGACCCCGCGGCGGCCACGGTCAGCTCGCCGAGCTGCTGGTTCACGTTCCCGGCGGCGCTCGGTGGCGCGTCCGGCTCGGTGACGGAGGGGTCACAACCGGCCGCGCCGAGGGCGAGCACCGCGGCGAGCGCGGCGGTCAGCCCGGCTCGGAATCCTGATCTCGTACGCACAGACGACACCTCTCCAGCTTGCGGGCTCCGGGCGAGTCCGCACAGTACCCGGCGGCGGTTTCCGTGATTCGTGGCGTCGAGGGTGGAGCGCCGGGCAGAGTGGATAGCCGTGACCGCACCCGCTCCCGCACTGCGTACCGGCTCGGCCGCCGGGCGTGGCACCCTGCTCGCCGCGATCCTCGCCTCCGGCATGGTGTTCCTGGACAGCACCGTGGTCAACGTCGCGCTGCCGCGTCTCGGCGCGGAGCTGGACGCCACGGTGGCTGGTCTGCAGTGGACCGTCAACGGCTACCTGCTGATGCTGGCCGCGTTCGTGCTGCTCGGCGGCGCGCTGGGCGACCGGTTCGGCCGGCGACGGGTCTTCCTGATCGGGGTGGCCTGGTTCGCCGTCGCGTCGGTGCTCTGCGGGCTGGCCCAGGGCACCGGCTGGCTCGTCGCCGCCCGGTTCCTCCAGGGCGCGGGCGGGGCCCTGCTCACCCCGGGCTCGCTCTCCGTGCTCCAGGCCAGCTTCCATCCCGACGACCGGGGCAAGGCGATCGGCACCTGGTCCGGCCTGTCCGGTGTGTCCACCGCACTCGGGCCGCTGCTCGGCGGCTGGCTGATCGACACGCTCTCCTGGCGGTGGATCTTCTTCGTCAACCTGCCACTGGCCGTCGGCGTGGTGCTCGCCGCGATGCGCTGGGTGCCGGAGAGCCGGGACGAGGCGGTCTCGCGTACCGGGGGAGGGCGGGGGTTCGACGTGGCCGGCGCGCTGCTCGGCGCGCTGGCGCTCGGCGGCGTCACGTACGCGCTGATCGACGCCCCGGCGCAGGGCGCCTCCCCGGCGGTGCTGGCCGCCGCCGTGGTCGGGGTGGTCGCGGTGGTGGTGTTCGTGCTCGTCGAGCGGCGGCGCGGGGACACCGCGATGCTGCCCACCGGGCTGTTCTCCAGCCGGCTCTTCTCGGTGCTCAACGTCTTCACCGTGGTGGTGTACGCGGCGCTCGGCGGGTTCACCTTCTTTCTCGCCGTCTACCTGCAGAACGTGGTCGGCTGGTCGGCGCTGCTCACCGGCCTGGCCACGGTGCCGATGACGCTGCTGCTGCTGGTCGGCTCGCCCCGGGCCGGCGCGCTGTCCGCGCGGATCGGCCCCCGGCTGCCGCTCACCGTCGGTCCGGTGGTCGCCGCGGCGGGCCTGCTGCTGCTGCGCCGGGTCGGGCCGGGCGCCTCGTACTGGGTGGACGTGCTGCCCGGCGTGGCGCTGTTCGGCGCCGGGCTCACGCTGGTGGTCGCCCCGCTCACCACGTCGGTGCTCGGCGCCGTGGCGGACCGGTTCGCCGGGGTGGCCAGCGGCTTCAACAACGCCGCCTCCCGCGCCGGCGGCCTGCTCGCGGTGGCCGCGTTGCCGCTGCTGGTCGGGCTCTCCGGGACCGGGTACGAGCAGAAGGGCGCGTTGGCCGACGCGTACCGGGGGGCGATGGCGTGGTGCGCGGGGCTGCTGCTGGGCGGCGCCCTGCTCGCCGTGGTGCTCATCCACCGCCCGGTGAAAGGAAGGGCCCCCTCTTAACGCCTCCGGTAGAGGAGGGGCCCCTTGTTAACACCGACGCCCGAAGGGTGCGGGGGTGTTAAGAAGGGCCCCTTCCTCTGCACGAGGCGTTAAGAAGGGGCCCTTCCTTGCACCTCAGGCGCGGGTGCGGTTGACGGCGCTGGTGACCGCCTTGATCGAGGCGGTGACGATGTTGGCGTCCACCCCGACACCCCACACCGTGCGGCCGTCCACCTCGCACTCCACGTACGCGGCGGCCTGCGCGTCACCGCCGGAGGACAGCGCGTGCTCGTGGTAGTCGAGCACGCGTACCGCCACGCCCAGCGACTGCAACGCGTTGACGTACGCGTCGATCGGGCCGTTGCCGACGGCGGTGAGCGGCCGGGTCTCGCCGTCGACGCCGACCCGGGCGTCGATCTCGACCTTGCCGTCGACGGTGCCGATGGTGTAGCCGGCCAGCGTGACCGCCGGGTCGACCTGGTGGTCGACCAGGTAGTTGCGGGCGAAGATCTCCCACATGGTGCCCGGCTCGACCTCGCCGCCGTCGTGGTCGGTGACCTCCTGGACCACGCCGGAGAACTCGATCTGGAGGCGGCGCGGCAGGTCGAGCTGGTGCTCGCTCTTCATGATGTACGCGACGCCGCCCTTGCCGGACTGCGAGTTGACCCGGATGACCGCCTCGTAGGTGCGGCCCAGGTCCTTCGGGTCGATCGGCAGGTAGGGCACGGCCCAGGTGAACTCGTCCACCGGCACTCCGGCCGCCGCCGCGTCGGCGTGCAGCGCGGCGAAGCCCTTGTTGATCGCGTCCTGGTGGGAGCCGGAGAACGCGGTGTAGACCAGGTCGCCCGCGTACGGGTGGCGCTCGTGCACCGGCAGCTGGTTGCAGTATTCGACGGCGCGCTTGACCTCGTCGATGTTCGAGAAGTCGATCATCGGGTCGATGCCCTGGGAGAACATGTTCAGGCCGAGCGTCACCAGGTCGACGTTGCCGGTGCGCTCGCCGTTGCCGAACAGGCAGCCCTCGATCCGGTCGGCGCCGGCCAGCAGGCCCAGCTCGGCGGCGGCCACGCCGGTGCCCCGGTCGTTGTGCGGGTGCAGGCTCAGCGACAGGCTGTCCCGCCGGGGCAGGTGCCGGTGCATCCACTCGATCGAGTCGGCGTAGACGTTGGGCATCGCCATCTCGACGGTGGCCGGCAGGTTGACGATGAGCTTCCGGTCCGGGGTGGGGTCGACGACCTCGATCACCGCCGCGCAGACCTCCAGCGCGTACTCCAGTTCGGTGCCGGTGTAGGACTCCGGCGAGTACTCGTAGTGGATGTCGGTGTCCGGGGTGTGGATCTCCGCGTACTTCTGGCAGAGCCGCGCGCCCTGGGTGGCGATGTCGGTGATGCCGTCGCGGTCCAGGCCGAAGACCACCCGGCGCTGCAGCGTCGAGGTCGAGTTGTAGAAGTGCACGATGGCCCGGCGGGCGCCGCGCAGCGACTCGAAGGTCCGCTCGATCAGGTGCTCCCGGCACTGGGTCAGCACCTGGATCGTGACGTCCTCGGGGATCAGGTCCTGCTCGATCAGCTGGCGCACGAAGTCGTAGTCGGTCTGGCTGGCCGACGGGAAGCCGACCTCGATCTCCTTGTAGCCCATCTGCACCAGGAGCTGGAACATCCGGCGTTTGCGCTCCGGCGACATCGGGTCGATCAGCGCCTGGTTGCCGTCGCGGAGGTCCACCGCGCACCAGCGGGGCGCGGTCTCGACGCGGCGGGTGGGCCAGGCGCGGTCGGGCAGGTCGACCCGGAACTGCCGGTCGTACGGGAGGTAACGGTGGACCGGCATCCGGCTGGGCCGCTGGCGGGCGAACGGATCGGTCTCGGTGACAGGTTGAGCCATCTCGGAGTGCTCCCTGGAACATGTGGCGTCAGCAGATCGGACGGTGTCGGCGAGATGCCGGGCGACGGTGCGCGGCGATGCCGAGAAGAAGATCGGATGTGCTGGACGGCGCGGTTCAACTCCGCGACGAGGTGCCGGCCGGTCAGGCCTCGTCGCGGCAGCCAAGGAGAAGGTACGCCTGCCACATGACAGGGTCACCCTACGTGGTGGGACGGGTGGTGGGAAGGCTGGTCCGGACTATGGGACCGGAGTCACCGCTTCGGTGGATTCCGGCACTCCACCCAGCCGGGGCGTCCGCTCCGCCCAGGCCACCGCCGGCACGATCGCCGACCCGACCAGCACGAAGATCGCCGCCGTCGGATACCAGCCCCAGCCGCCGGTCGTCACACCCAGCGCGGTCAGCCCCGCCGGCGCGATCAGGAACTGGAGCTGCGAGCCGAGGCCGAACGCGCCCACGTACGCGCCGCGCTGGGCGGCCGGCGGCAGCGTGGCGGTGAGCCCCCACGTGCCCGCCGACTCGATCAGTTCGGCCAGGATGAGCAGCGTCGCGGCGGCCACCAGCGCCACCACCGTGAGCCAGCCCCGGGTCTGCGCCGAGATCGGCAGGACCACGCAGAACAGGGCGATCAGCAGCGCGCCCCGGCGGGAGGCCCGGGCCGCGCCCGACGCGGTGTCCGCGCCCCGGCTGGCCCGCACCTGCAGCAGCACGATCAGGACCGTGTTGAGCAGCACCAGCGCGGCGATGAGCGTCTTCGGCGCGTCGGTGTGGGTGAGGATCCACAGCGGCATCACGGTGAGATAGAGCGTCTGGTGCGCGGTGAGCAGCCCGGACAGCAGCGAGACGGTCATGAACGGACGGTCCCGCAGCACCGCCAGCCGACTCATCGGCTCGGTCGGCCGGGTCACCTCCGGCAGCCGGGGGAGCCGGTTCACGAAGCCGGCGGTCACCAGGAAGACCACGGAGATGAACCAGACCATGCCCCGGTACGCCCAGATCGTGTCGACGGCCAGCACCAGGCCGCTGATCAGCGCGCCCAGCCCGAAGCCGACGTTGAGCGAGGACCGCTGGTAGGCCATCGCGGTGACCCGTTCCTCCGGGCGCAACACGTTGATCGAGTAGACCTGGCGGGCCACCCCGGTCGCCGCACCGGTGATGGCCAACGCGAGCACCACGGCGAGGAATCCGGCGAAGCCAGTGACGAACGGGTACGTCGCGAACAGCGCCGCGTCGAGTAGCAGGCAGACGATCCACACCCGCTGCGGGCCGTACCGGTCGGTGAGGCCGCCCAGCGGCACGGTGCCGAGCAGCGTCGCCCCGGCGGCCAGCGAGAGGCCGAGGCCGACCTGGGCCGGGCTCAGCCCCAGCGCCCGGGTGAAGAAGACCGCGCTGCCGGCCTGGAACAGACCGTGGCCGACGGCGAACACCATGGCCTGCACGGCCAGGGCGCGGGTCAGCCCGGCCGGCGGTACGACGTGTCGGACAGCGGTGCGGATGTTCTCTCTGGCCCCCATGACCATTGAGCCAACCGTGTCCCCCACGCTCCGGTCGAGCCTTTTAGTCTGGGTCGAATCCTGCATCCGGGGGTGTGCGTGTCCGAGTTGCGGTTCAGCCTGGCCGATGTGGCGGGCGTGCGGTTCGCCGTGTCGCCGGCCAACGAGACGGTGATGAGCATGTGGGCGCTGGCCGATCCGGTTCGCTACGCGGTGCACCTGCCGTGGATCGACCGGGCCCGGGTGACGCTGCGCCGCCCGGAGGTGGCCGTGCGGGTCCGCCCGCTGGTGGAGCTGACCGGGCCGCGCCGCTGGCTGCCCGACTTCCTCACCCCGGCGGCCCGGCCGGACGCGGGAATGGTCGAGCAACTCGACCAGATCGCGGCGACGCCGCCGGCAGTGGTGGTCCAGGATCTGCTGGCGACCACCCCGAGACGGCCGCTGAGTCCGTTCGGGGAGGCGCTGCTGGCCGATCCGCGCGGGCTGCTGCCGCAGCTCGTCGACGCGGTCCGTGTCTGGCACGACGAGGCGATCGCCCCGGACTGGCCCCGGATGCGGGCGCTGCTCGACGCCGACGTGACCCATCGGGCCACCCAGCTCGCCGAGGGTGGCGCGGGCCGGCTGTTCGAGCAGCTCCACCCGAGCCTGCGCTGGCTCGGCGACCGGGTGGTCAGTGACGACCCGTTCGAGCGCGACTTCGACCTGCGTGGCCGGGGGCTGGCGCTGAACCCGGGCGTGTTCACCGACCGGCGGGTGCTGTGGAACCTGCTGGAGGACTCGCTGCCCGCCGGGTCGTACCCGGTGCGGGCGGTCGGGACGCTCTGGGAGCGGGCCCCGGCGTCACCGGGCGACCCGCTGGCCCGGGTGGTCGGTGCCGGCCGGGCCGCGCTGCTGCACCTGCTCGACTCGGCGGTGACCACGACCGACCTGGCCCGGCTGACCGGGATGTCGGCGGGAAACGTCTCCCAGCACCTCACCGCGCTGCACGCGGCCGGGCTGGTCGCCCGCTGCCGGGTCGGGCGGCACGTGCTCTATCGCAACACCGACGTCGGGGCGGCTCTGCTCCGAGCCCCGCGCGGCGTCTGACCCGGCATCGCCGGCCGCCGGCGCCACGACGGTCGATCGTCCGAGGCTCAGCGCAGCAGCAGGGCGGGCAGGGGGCGCCGGCGGCGCAGCGCGGTCTCCCGGGCGTAGAGGTCGGGCGGGAGTGTGGCCGGGTCGCCGAGGCGGCCGACGGCGACCACCACCAGCGGCCGGACGTCGTCGGGCAGGTCCAGCTCGGTGGCGAGGCGGGGCCGGTCGAGCCGGGTGAGCTGGCGTACGTGCAGGCCCAGCGCGGTGGCCTGCACGGTGAGGTGGGCGACCGCCTGGCCCAGGTCGTACGCGCTCCGCTCGGGGTCGTCACCGGCGTGCGCGGCGAGCAGCAGGGCGGCGGCGTGCCGGGCCCAGCCCTGGTCGGCATCGGGCAGGCCGACCAGGATGCGCTTCCAGGTCTCGTCCTGCCGGTGTCCGAGCGCGAACCGCCACGGCTGGGCGTTGCCCGCGGAGGGGGCCCACCGGGCGGCCTCCAGCAGGGTGGCCTCCTCGTCGGTGCTCAGCCGCGCGTCGGGGTCGAAGGCGCGCGGGCTCCACCGGAAGGCGAGCAGCGGGGTCAGGTCGGCCATGGGGACAGACTTCCCGAGGGGTGTGTCATCGGGCCGCCCCGGGGTCGCCAGATGTGGTCAAGGGCACCCGTAACGGACAAAGCGCTACGACGTTGTCGGCTCCGGCGCGTCCCGGCCGACCGGTTCGCCGTCGCCCACCGCACCGGCCAGCTCCACCGTCGCCGGCGCGGGGCCCGGCTCACCGGTCAGCGTGAGCATGCCGAACGCGGCGCGGACCGCCACCGGGGTGCCGTCCTCCCGGTAGCAGTAGATGCCGACGTCCAGCGGGGCGTTCATCGAGGCCGAGGTCGAGTCGACGGCGTAGCACCTGCCGGTGACGCCGGTCGGCGCGTCGGCGGGGGAGACCGCCAGCGGGGCCCGCCGGTCGGTGAGCACCTCCAGCCAGTCGGTGAACGGGTGCTGCACCCGGGGGTCCAGCCGGCGGGGCACCGCGTCGTCGGCGTCGCCGAGACGTGCGCAGGAGGCCGGCTCCGCCCGGCCGGCGGAGGGGAGGGCGCACTGGAACAGCCCGTCGGAGGTGGCGGCGAGCGAGACGTCCACCGTGCCGTCGTGCGCCCAGCCGGGCACGTCGACCCGCCAGCTGCCGTCGTCGGCGCTGGTCACCGCGACGGCGCGGGGAGTGCCGCCGGTGGGGGTGAAGGCGTAGGTGGCGGTGAAGTGTCGGTCCTGCGCGGCGGCGGCCACCCCGGCCAGCTCGTCGCGGGCGGCGTCGACCTGCACCGGGACCGGGTCGGCGCCGCCCGTCGGGGTCACCGCCGGCGGGTCGGCCCCGCATCCGGCCAGCACCGTCGGCAGGAGGAGCGCGAGTACGCCGGTCCGCCTCGGAACCGCGCGTCGATGAGCGTGCACCGGCCCATTCTGCTGGCTGGTGGTGGCCCGGGTCAGCCCACCGTACGGCTGTACCGCTTGGCGTGTCCGTGGTCCGCGGGGCTGGTGAGCCGCCCCACGCCGGGGCCGGATGGTGGGATCACCCGACCCGGCGTCGTGGCCCGCCCGATACCCTGAGGAGGTCTGACACACGCCGCCGGACGAAACGCCCGGCGGCGTCGGCACGCTCAGGGTCGTCGCTGGGAGGGAGTGCACCGTCGTGGCACTCGTGGTGCAGAAGTACGGCGGGTCCTCCGTCGCCAACGCCGAGCGGATCAAGCGGGTGGCCGAACGCATCGTGGCGGCCCGCAAGGCGGGCGACGACGTGGTCGTGGTGGTCTCCGCCATGGGCGACACCACCGACGAGCTGCTCGACCTGGCCAACCAGGTCAGCCCGTTGCCGCCGGGCCGCGAGCTGGACATGCTGCTCACCGCCGGGGAGCGGATCTCCATGGCGTTGCTCGCCATGGCCATCCACAACCTGGGGTACGAGGCCCGCTCGTTCACCGGTTCCCAGGCCGGCGTGATCACCACCTCGGTGCACGGCCGGGCCCGGATCATCGACGTGACCCCGGGGCGGCTCAAGGGCGCGCTGGACGAGGGCGCGGTGGTCATCGTCGCCGGTTTCCAGGGCGTCTCGCAGGACACCAAGGACGTCACCACGCTCGGCCGGGGCGGCTCCGACACCACCGCCGTGGCGCTCGCCGCCGCGCTGCACGCCGACGTCTGCGAGATCTACACCGACGTGGACGGCATCTTCTCCGCCGACCCGCGGATCGTGCCGAACGCCCGGCACATCAAGCAGATCACCTACGAGGAGATGCTGGAGCTGGCCGCCTGCGGCGCGAAGGTGCTGCACCTGCGCAGCGTCGAGTACGCCCGGCGCGCGGGCTTGCCGATCCACGTCCGTTCGTCATACTCGACCAACACCGGCACGATGGTCACCGGATCGATGGAGGACCTTCCTGTGGAACAGGCACTGATCACCGGGGTCGCCCACGACCGCAGCGAGGCGAAGATCACCATCGTCGGCGTGCCGGACGAGCCGGGCGCCGCCGCGCGGATCTTCGACACCGTGGCCGGCGCCGAGATCAACATCGACATGATCGTGCAGAACGTGTCCACCGAGGGCACCGGCCGCACCGACATCTCGTTCACGCTGCCCAAGGCGGACGGCCCGACCGCGATGGCCGCGCTCAGCAAGATCCAGGAGTCGGTCAAGTTCAAGGGCCTGCTCTACGACGACCACGTCGGCAAGGTCTCGCTGATCGGCGCCGGCATGCGCTCGCACCCGGGTGTCGCCGCCGGGTTCTTCGCCGCGCTCGGCACCGCCGGGGTGAACATCGAGATGATCTCCACCTCGGAGATCCGGGTCTCCGTGGTCTGCCGGGACACCGACCTCGACAAGGCGGTCCGGGCCATCCACGACGCCTTCGAGCTGGGTGGTGACACCGAAGCCGTCGTCTACGCCGGCACCGGGCGGTAGCGCGGATGGCGTCGTTACCCACCCTCGCCGTGGTCGGGGCGACAGGTGCCGTCGGCACGGTGATGTGCCAGATCCTCTCCTCCCGCCGCAACGTGTGGGGCGAGATCCGGTTGCTCGCCTCCGAACGGTCGGCCGGTCGCCGCATCCTGTGCCGAGGTGAGGAGTTGACCGTCCAGGCGCTCACCGCCGACGCGTTCGACGGTGTCGACGTGGCGATGTTCGACGTGCCGGACGACGTGGCGGCCGAGTGGGCGCCGGTCGCGGTGGCGCGCGGCGCGGTGGTGGTGGACAACTCCGGCGCGTTCCGGATGGACCGGGACGTGCCGCTGGTGGTCCCCGAGATCAACCCCGAGCAGGTGCGCAACCGGCCGAAGGGGATCATCGCCAACGCCAACTGCACCACCCTGGCCATGATCGTGGCGATCGCCCCGCTGCACCGCGAGTACGGCCTGCGCGAGCTGGTCCTCGCCTCGTACCAGGCGGTGTCCGGGGCGGGGCAGGCCGGGGTGGACGCGCTGCACCTCCAGCTCGGCAAGATCGCCGGGGACCGGGTGCTCGGGTCCCGCGCCGGCGACGTGCGCCAGGCGGTCGGCGACGAGCTGGGCCCGTTCCCGGCGCCGTTGGCGCTGAACGTGGTGCCGTGGGCCGGCTCGCTGGCCGACGGCGGCTGGTCCTCCGAGGAGATGAAGCTCCGCAACGAGTCGCGCAAGATCCTCGGGCTGCCCGACCTGAAGATCTCCGCCACCTGCGTCCGGGTGCCCGTGGTGACCGGTCACTCGGTCGCCGTGCACGCGGTCTTCGCCACCGAGGTGGACGCCGAGGGCGCCCGCGAGGTGCTGCGCAACGCGCCGGGCGTGATCCTGGTCGACGACCCGGCGGCCGGGGAGTTCCCGATGCCGATCGACGCGGTCGGCACCGACCCGTCCTGGGTCGGCCGCATCCGCCGCGCCGTGGACGACCCGAGAGCCCTCGACCTCTTCGTGACGGGCGACAACCTCCGCAAGGGCGCCGCCCTCAACACCGCCCAGATCGCCGAACTCCTCGCCAAGGCCCTGACCTCCTGACCTGCCCCCGCTTCCTGCGCGATCTTGCACTTCGTGCCCGGGCATCGTGGACATATGCCGCGCATCAGGGGCCGGAACTGCAAGATCGACGGCGGGTGGGGGTGGGGGTGGCGGGTCAGGCGGCGGAGAGGTGGATGCCGTCTCGGCCGTGGCGTTTGACCGCGTAGAGGGCCTGGTCGGCGCGGTGGAGGGTGCGCTCGGGGGTCTCGCCGGGGCGGGGCAGTGCGACGCCGACGCTGATGGTCCGGCCGGTGCGGCGGGCCGCCTCGGTCAGGCGCTCGGCGATCCGGACCGCCTCCTCCGGGCGGCTCACCTCGATCACCGCGACGAACTCGTCGCCCCCGGTCCGGTACAGCTCGTCGCCCTGCCGCAGTGCGCCCTCCAGGGCCCGGGCCAGCCCTACCAGCAGCCGGTCGCCGGCCTGGTGGCCGTACGTGTCGTTGACGTCCTTGAACCCGTCCACGTCGATCGCCAGCAGGGCGGTACGCCCCGGCGTGGCGCTGGCGATCCGCTGCCCGAACGGGCCGGTGTGCCGGAGGCCGGTGAGCGGATCGGAGTTGGCCTGCTCGCGCAGCCGCGCCAGAGTGCGCAACCGGTCCCGGCAGGTCCACGCCTGCCCGGCCAGCAACTCGATCAGGTTGACAGTGGTCGGGTCGGGGCGCAGCAGTCGCTCGTCGGCGACCAGCAGCACCCCGCCGGCGGTCGGCGTGCCGACCGGCACCGCCACCAGCGTGCGGGCGCCGGCCCGGGTCAGCGGCAGATACTCCTCGGTCGGCGGGTGCCCCGCCTCGCCCAGCGTGTACGCCGAGCCGTACCGGTGGGCACGGTCGATCATCCGGTCCAGCGCGACCGGCCCGGCCTCACCCAGCTCGGCCCGGATCCGTGCCTCCAGCTCACCCGGGGTGTGGGTGGGCGCGTTCAATTGGGGCCCGCGCCGGCCGGTGAGCACCAGCACGGCCGCGGCGAGCGCGGACACGTCCCGGGCGGCGGCGATCGCGGCGGTCGTCAGGTCCCAGTCCGTCGGCGCGGCGGTGAACGCGGCCGCGTGCCGGAGCAGCTTCTCGCTGCGGCTCTCGGCCGGCGGGCCGCCGAGCGCCGCGATCCGGGCGCCGAGCCGGTCGGCCAGCCGCTCGGCGGTCTCCCGCCACGGCGTGAGTCCGACCGGTTCGCTCCACTGCAGGTCGAGCACGCCGATCGGGTGGCCGTCCGGGTCGCGTACCGGCACGCAGAGCTCCGCGGTGACGTCCGGCCGGACCGGGAGGTAGTCGGGGTCGGCGGCCACGTCGGGCACGGCGGCGGTCTCCCCGGAGGCGTAGACCCGCCGCACCACGGACGGCTCGGGCCGGTGGTGGGCCGGCGCCCCGTCGGTCGTCGCCGGGACGTGCGAGAAGACCTGCCAGGCGCCGGTCGCCGCGACGCACCGGAGCCGGTCGTGGACCCGGAGCAGGATCGTCGCGGTCGCCGGGGTGTGCCGGGCGAGCGCGGCGACCGTCCACTGGCACGCCTCCGGCACGGTCGACGCCGTGGGAAGGCGTGCCGTGACGTCGCGGAGAACTCGCTCGTGATCCACGTCGTTCCTGCTCGGAGGGGGTCGGGTGCGATCAAATGTACTCAGCGCGGCGGCCGTCGACCTTCGTACACATGTGCTATCCACAGGCTGTGGACGCGGCCTGTGGGTACCGGGCGGGCCTGCGCGGCGCGGCCCGCCGGCGATAGCGTGGAGGCCCCGGGCTCCGAGGAGGCGCCGATGCTCATCGCCCAGCTCAGCGACCCGCACGTGACCACCGGTCCGCTCGCCGCCGAGCAGGCCTCCGGGCTGCACCGGGCGCTCGGGTCGGTGCTCGCCCTGCGTCCCCGGCCCGACTGCGTGGTGATCACCGGCGACCTCACCAACAACGGTCGGCCGGACGAATACCTCGCCCTCCGCGAGATCGTCGGGCGCTTCCCGTTGCCCGTCCACCTGGCCACCGGCAACCACGACGACCGCGAGTCGCTGCTCGACACGTTCGGCGGCACCCCCCACCTGGCCGGCGGGTTCTCCGCGCACTACCACGTCGACCATCCGGACGCCACGCTCGTGGTGCTCGACTCGCTCACCGCGGGCAGCTCCGACGGGCGGCTCGGCGACGAGCAGCTCGACTGGCTCGACGGCGTGCTCGCCGGCCGCCCGGAGGCGCCCGCCGTCGTGTGCCTGCACCACCCGCCGATCGCGGTGGGCATCCCGGCCGCCGACGCGATCCGGCTCGCCGACGGGGACGCGCTCGCCGCCGTGGTCGCGCGGCACCCCCACGTCGTACGCGTCGCGGCGGGTCACCTGCACCGCCCGGTGACCAGCGCGTTCGCCGGCACGGTGCTGACCACCGCGCCGAGCACCTGGGTGCAGGCGAGCCTGACCATGACCGACGAGGAGGAGATCGGCCTGGTCGCCGAGCCGACCGCGTTCCTGCTGCACCGGGTGGCCGACGGCGGCTGCGTCACGCACACCGTCCAGGTGAGCCACGCCGCGGGGCGGACCTGCTGGTTCTAACCGCCGGGCCGCTCCTCTGGTATGTCGCGTACGGCTCCAACCTGCACGCGGCGCGGCTCGACTGGTACCTGCGCGGCGGGCGTCCGCCGGGCGGGCTGCGCACGTACCCGGGCTGCCGGGACTGCCGACCACCGGAGCGGACGGTCGCGGCGCTGATCCCCGGCGGCGTCTACTTCGCCGGTGAGTCCCGGGCCTGGACGGGCGGAATGGCGTTCTACGACCCGGGGTTGCCCGGCCGGGCGGCGGCGCGCGGCTACCTGGTGACGGTCGAACAGTTCGCCGACATCGCGGCGCAGGAGATGTACCGGGCGCCGGGCGCCGACCTGGGCGGCATCCGCGCGGCGATCACCACCGGCCGGGCCACGCTCGGGGCGGGCCGTTACGAGACGCTGCTGCGGGTCGGCACCCGCGACGGCCTGCCGATGCTCACGTTCACCGCCCCGCACCGGGCGGTGGACGTGCCGTGGACCCGGCCGGCGCCGGTCTACCTCGGCATGCTGGCGCGGGGGCTGCGGGAGGCGCACGGCTGGGACGTCGCGCGGACCGTCGACTACCTGGCGGGCCGGCCCGGGGTCGCCGGTCGGTGGAGCCGGTCGGCGCTGCGCGTGGTGGCCGGCGGAGGACCTCCCTCCGACGGTGAGTCGAGTTCGGACAGTTCGGTTCGGGTGCCGGTCCGTCCGGTGTGAACGACCGTTCGGCTCGCGACGGGTGGTCCGCCGGGAGTTTTTCCGGTTAGGAAGGTTGCCAGCGCAACGGTTTCCGCGTGACATGAGCGACGGCGCCGGCTCCCTGGTCCCTGGGGGCCGGCGCCCTGGGTGACACCGCGGAACGACAGCGTGCCCCGTGCGGGAATTCACCTGACCGTCATGTCGGACTCGTCGGGCAGACCGGCACGGGTCGCCCAGCGGGGCGAGGATTCCGGATGCCGCCCCGGTCGACCTGCGGGCCGGTGGATGAGAAGCTACCCCCGGCGGGGCGGCGTTCCCCCGAGTGCCGCCTTCCGCGATCGACCCCTGTCACGGCACGGATCAGGGTCACCGGGCGAACCATCGTCCGGACACCACGCGCCGGTATCTCACGAGGAGTTCCATGTCCGTCCCCGGGATGCGCCGCCGGGCCGCCGTCGGCCTGGCCGCACTCGCCGTGACCGCGTTCAGCGCGGTCGCCGTCACCCCCGACCAGGCCGAGGCCCACTCGAAGCCGGTCGACGTCCAGCTGCTCGCGATCAACGACTTCCACGGCAACCTGGAGCCGCCGAGCGGGTCCAGCGGCACCATCGACGGTCAGCCCGCCGGTGGCGCGGAATACCTGGCCAGCCACCTGAAGGCCATGCGCGCGGCCGCCCAGCAGCAGGGCAAGGGCACGGTCACGGTCGCCGCCGGCGACCTGATCGGCGCCTCGCCGCTGCTCTCCGCCGCGTTCCACGACGAGCCCACCATCGAGGAGATGAACCTCGCCGGGCTCGAGTTCGCCAGCGTCGGCAACCACGAGTTCGACGAGGGCGCGGCCGAGCTGCTGCGGATGCAGCGCGGTGGCTGCCACCCGGTGGACGGCTGCGCCGACGGCACCCCGTTCGAGGGCGCCACGTTCAAGTACCTCTCGGCGAACGCCTTCAAGACCAAGACCGGCCTGCCGCTGCTGCAGCCGTTCGGCATCAAGATCGTCAAGGGCGTGCCGATCGGCTTCATCGGGATGACCCTGGAGGGCACCCCGAACATCGTCAGCCAGCAGGGCGTCGCCGGCCTGCGCTTCACCGACGAGGCCGACACCGCCAACAAGTACGCCAGGATCCTGCGGCTGCTCGGCGTCAAGAGCATCGTCGTGCTGCTGCACGAGGGCGGTGTGCAGAACGGCGGCGGCATCAACGACTGCACCGGGTTCAGCGGCCCGATCGTCGACATCGCCAACCGGATGGACCCGTCCATCGACGTGATCGTCAGTGGGCACACCCACGCCGCGTACAACTGCAACATCAACGGCAAGCTGGTCACCAGCGCCAGCTCGTTCGGCCGCCTGGTCACCGACATCAACCTGAAGATCGACCCGCGTACCCGGGACGTCATCAGCGCGTCGGCCAACAACGTCGTGGTCACCCGGACCGTCGAGAAGGACCCGGCCTCGACCGAGCTGATCAACCGGTACAAGACCGCCCTCGGCCCGGTGGCCGACCGGGTTGTCGGCGAGACCACCACCGCGATCACCAAGACCCAGGAGAACCTGTACCAGACCGGGGTCGACGCGAACGGCAAGCCGACGTACCAGACCGGTGAGTCGCCACTGGGCAACCTGATCGCGGACGCCCAGCTCGCCGCGACCGACACCGAGCAGAACGCGGTCGCCGCGTTCATGAACCCCGGTGGCGTCCGCGCCGACCTCGACGCCGGCCCGGTCACCTACGCCGAGGCGTTCACCGTCCAGCCGTTCGCCAACAACCTGGTGACGCTGGACCTGACCGGCGCCCAGCTCTACTGCATGCTGGAGCAGCAGTTCACCGTGGCCCGGGTGCTCTACGCGTCCTCGACCGTGAACTACGTCGTCGACGTCAACGGCGCCACCGCGCCGGCCGGCACCCCGTGCGCCGGCACCCGGGTGGTCCGGGGCAGCCTCACCATCAACGGCACCCCGGTGACCGACACCGCGACCTACCGCGTCACGGTGAACAACTTCCTCGCCGGCGGCGGCGACGGCTTCAGCGTCCTGACCGGCGGCACCAACGCGGTGACCGGCCAGATCGACCTGGACGCCTTCACCGCGTACCTGACCGAGAAGTCGCCGGTGTCCGCGCCGGCGCTGGACCGGATTCGGACCACCGCGGAGGTTCCCGCCGCCTGACGGCACCGCACCGCCAACGGGCCCCGGAGCGCTGCTCCGGGGCCCGTTGTCGTCCGTGCCGGTCAAGGAGTTCGCGTCGGGGAGGGTGCCGAAGCGTGACGCGAACTCCCTGGTCGATGAGCCTGGGGGAGGTCAGGCCACCGGCACGGGCTCGGGGCCCCGCGCCGGGCGGCCGTCCTGGGCCTGGGTGAGCAGGGGGCGCAGTGACAGCGCGAGCAGTGAGGCGACCAGGCAGCCGCCCACCACGACGGCCACCCAGACCCGCCCGTCGGCCGCGCCGATCAGGGGCCCGGCGGTGACCGGACCGACCACTCCGCTGATCCCGAAGATCATCGAACTCATGGCGTTGTACCGACCGCGCAGCTCGTCGGTGGCCAGCGCGTTGGTCAGGGCCGGCATCACCGGCGACAGCATCGTCTCGCCGAACCCGAAGATCGCCGAGCAGGCCACCACGCCGAGCGCCGCGAGCACCGCGTTGCCACCGCCGACAACACCGGCCGCACCGAGCACCAGCCAGGCCCCCGCGAAGACCGCGCCGACCGTCGCCAGCGCGCCGGTGCGGCTGCGCCCCTCCAGCCGGCGGAGCACCAGCAGCTGGGAGAGCACGATCATCACGGTGTTCGCGGCCAGCGCCCAGGCCACCACGCGGGGCGTGACCTCCACCACCCGCACCGAGTACGCGGCGAAGCCCACCTCGATCTGCGCGTACCCGCAGGTGGTCAGCACCAGGCCGAAGACGACCAGCCGACGGAACGGCCGGTCCCGCAACACCGTCAGGTAGCCACCGCTGACCGGGGTGACGCCGCCCTCCGGGACCGCGGTCGTGGCCGGGCGACGCCCGACGTGGGGCAGGGTGAGCAGGATCAGGGCGGGGGTCAGATAGCTCACCGCGTCCAGCACGTAGATCGCCTGGAACGTGACCGGCCGGGCCACGTCGACCACCGCGCCGGAGATCAGGCCGCCGACGCCGATGCCGAGGTTGAGCAGGGCGAAGTTCAACCCGAAGACACGCTGTCGCTCACCGTCACCGGTGAGCGACGCCAGGATGGTGTTCTGCCCGGCCCAGATCGCCGAACTGCCGAGCGCGACCAGGGTCATCACCCCGAACGCGGAGGCGGTCGAGTCGACCAGCGCCAGCGACCCGGTGCCGACCGCCTCGACCACCAGGCACGGCAGCACCACCCGCCGGGCGCCGAACCGGTCGATCAGCGTCCCGCCCAGCGGAGAGAGCGCCAACGTCACCGCGCCGAACCAGCCGATCACCAGACCCGCCCGGGCGTCGGTCAGCCCGCGTACGTCGGTCAGGTAGATGAACAGGAACGGCAGGGTGAGGCCGCGCCCGACCGCGGAGAGCAGCGTGCCGACCAGGATCCGGCGGGCTTCGGGACGGGCGGGCAGGGCGCGGCGCAGCATGGCTGGATTCTGTGCGGCGGGTACGACGGCCGCGACCCGTTTACCCCGCGCCCACCACGGTCACGGAGCCGGAAGGTGAGCAAGCACACCCGGTCTGCCATGCTGGCCCGGTGAGCACGACCTGGCGCCACCTGCCCGCCCCGGCCCGCGAGATCGCCGAGACCGCCACGGACGCGGTCGCCGCCGCCCGGGACCGGGACGCGGCCGCGTACCGCCCGGCCGTCGAACGACTCGCCGTGGCCGACCGGGCCGGGCTGGTGCTCGGCGGCGCGGTGCGCCTGCTGCTGGAGGAGGGGCACCCGGACGGGTTGGACGGCGACGACGTGCGTCAGGTCCTGGAGCGCTGCGCCCGGTCGGCTGCCACGTGGTGGCCCGAGGTCGACCCGCACGTGCTGCTGGTGCTGCTGGCCGGCGCGCTCGGCGTCTACGACCCGGGCGACGACGAGAACCCGCCCGACCCGGCGGCCGTCGCCCGGCACGCCCCGCTGCTCGTGGCCGACCTGCTCACGGTCACCGGACGCCCGTTCGCCGACTGCCTGAACGCGGCGTTCGCCGAGGTGGCCCGCACCGAACTGCACGACTGACCGGCCGACCCGGTCACGGGCTGGCGGCCAGGAAGACGAACGCGGCGAGCAGCACCAGGTGCACCCCGCCCTGGAGCACGGTGGCGCGCCCGGGCACCACGGTCAGCACGCCGGTCACCGCGGTCAGCGCGAGCAACGTCATCTGGGTGCCGCCCAGGCCCAGCAGCAGCGGGCCGTCCAGCCAGATCGAGGCGATCGCGATGGCCGGGATGGTCAGGCCGATGCTGGCCATGGCCGAACCGAGGGCGAGGTTGAGGCTGATCTGCACCCGGTCCCGCCGGGCCGCCCGGGCGGCGGCCAGCGTCTCCGGCGCCAGCACCAGCAGGGCGATGACCACGCCGACGAACGCCTGCGGCAGGTTGGCCGCCTGGACGGCGGACTCGATCGCCGGGGAGATGGTCTTCGCGTCGCCGACCACCGCGACCAGCGCCACGACCAGCAGCGCCAGGCTGGCCAGGGCGGTACGCGTGGACGGCGGTTCGGCGTGCCCGTCGCCGTCGCGGTCCTCGGCCATGATGCTGCCCTCCTGGGTGACCGGGAGGAAGTAGTCGCGGTGCCGGCCGGTCTGCACCATCACGAAGAGCAGGTAGAGAGCCAGCGAGGCGACCGCCGCGAAGGCGAGCTGGGCCGGGGAGAACTCCGGACCGGGACGGCTGGTGGTGAACGTCGGCACCACCAGGCTGAGCGTGGCGAGGGTGGCCACCGTCGCCAGGGCCCCGCCGGTGCCCTCCGGGTTGAACACCGCGACCTGACGGCGCAGCGCGCCGAGCAGCAGGGCCAGCCCGAGGATGCCGTTGCAGGTGATCATCACGGCGGCGAAGACGGTGTCCCGGGCCAGCGCCTGCGTCTTGTCCCCACCGCTGATCATCAGGGTGACGATCAGGCCGACCTCGATCACGGTGACCGCGACCGCCAGCACGAGTGAGCCGTACGGCTCACCGACCTTGTGGGCCACCACCTCCGCGTGGTGCACGGCCGCCAGCACGGCGGCCGCGAGCAGGGCGGCCACCACGGCGATGAGCACACCGGGCAGCTCCCGGCCCCACGTGACCACGAGCAGGAGCACGGCGACCAGGGGTACGACAGTGGTCCAATCGGTCAGGCGGGATCGGATCATCGCTGGCATGCGTCAACCATGCCAGGTGAATCGATCAACCGCCCGTGGCCGGACGCCTTCGCGCCGCTTTCGTCCCGTCCCCGTTCGACGCCGCGAGCGCCGGCCGGGTCGGTGGCCGCCGTCACGGTGCAACAGCCCACAACGCTCGGGCGTCCCGGTGGCAGGAGGTGGCCGATGGCTGGTGCCGAACCGGCGTTCGAGGAGTTCGTCCGGGCACGGTGGGCGGCGCTCGTCCGCTACGGGTACGTGCTCACCGCGAACCCGCACGACGCGGCCGACCTGGCACAGGAGGCGCTCGCCCGGCTCGGTGCGGCGTGGCCCGGCCTGGTGCGGCCGCCGTACCGGGGTGTACCCCCGAGGTGCTCACCCTGCGTACGACGGAGGCGGAGCTGGTCGTGCTCGACCTGGGAGCGATCCGCTGAGCAGGGCGGGCAGGTCGGTCAGGCTCGCGAACGAGGGCCCGTCCCAACCCGGGTCGGTGTCCTGGTGCTCCGTGGTCCGCAGCACGGTCATCCCGACCGCGGCGGCCCCGGCCAGCTCGCCGTCCGCGCCGTCGCCGGCGTAGACGCAGTCGCCCGGGGCGACGCCCAGCCGCTCGGCCGCGTGGCGGTAGATCGCCGGGTCGGGCTTGGCCAGCCCGACGTCGCTGGAGAAGACCGCGACGTCGAAGCGGTGGGCCAGGGCGGTTCCGGGCCACGCCTCGGCGGTCTCGGCGGTCGCGTTGCTGATCAGGGCGAGCGGACGCCCGCCCGTGCGCAGCGCGTCGAGCACGTCCAGGACGGCGGGCGAGACGCGGCCCAGCACCCGGCGCGCGAGCGCCCGGCGGTGCTCGGCGGCCCGGCTCACCTGCTCGTCGGTCGGCGTGCCGCCGAGCCGGCCGGCGAGGATCCGGATCGTCTCCTCGACGTCCCAGCGGACCAGCCGGTCCCGCCACGTCGCGTGGTACGCGGCGACCAGCGCGTCCGGCGGCACCCCGACGACGAGCGCCATCTCGCCGACCACCCGGTCGCGCTCGGCGTCGGCCCCGTGGACCAGGGTGTGGAACAGATCGAAGATCACCGGCCGGGCCATGTGGGCATCCTACTGAGACGGTGACCGCCGTCACCCCGGCCCTTCTCCGGAGACGCGGAACGTGCTTGCCGCAGACGGTTCGGGGAGGGAAGGGTGCTGCGTGTGACGCACTCTCCCCACGGCCTGACCATCCCGTCAGGTCTCTCCCCTCAGCGCCGCCGCCTGCTGATCGAGCTCGCGGCCCGGAACGACGCGGATCACGGCGAGGACCTGCTGGGCCTGGTCCTCTCCGGTTCGGTGGGCCGGGGTGTCGCCACCGAGCGCTCGGACCTGGACGTCTACGTCGTTCTCACCGACGGGGGCATGGGCGGCCGCAGGACGACCCGATCCCCTGACGTCGACGAGATTCCGGTCCCGCTGTCCCAGTTGGAAGAGGTGCCGCCGTTCGGGAGCGGGGGCTGGTGGTTCCGCTGGTCGTTCGCCTGGGTCCCGATCCTCCTTGACCGCACCGAGGGCCGGTTGCCGGTAGCGCTTCATCGAGCGGCCACGGTCACGCCCGACGAGGCGGAGGCGATCCTGGTCGAGCACGACCGCCTGGACGGGTGGCTGAACCATGCCTACCGCGCCCTCAAGAGCGACCGGGACGGGCGCGGACTGGAACGCCGGCTCGATGCCGCCGAGTCGGTGCCCTGGTTGCTGGACGTCATCTTCACGTTGGCCGGGCGGGTGCGCCCCTACCACAAGTACCTGCCCTGGGAACTGGGTGAACACCCGCTGCCCGGGTGGGAGGCGGGTGGACTCCTGTCCCTGCTGGAGGCCACCCTGGACGGCGATCCGGCCGCCATCCGGACCACCTTCGCGCGGGTCGAGAGCCTCTGCGCGACTTTCGACGACGAGCGTTCCGTGCCGGTGCTGACCCCCGTCTTCGAAGGCTGGGGAGACGAGCTGCAGATCTTCCGGACGTGAACGGGCGGGAAGTGCGCGGCGGTGCTGGCTCGGATCGCTGCGGGCCCTGCCCGGGGTTGGGCACCAAGACGCACCAGAGGGCACATCCGTGGATCGGATGTGCCCTCTGACCTCTGGTCGGGGTGGCCGGATTCGAACCGACGACCTCTTCGTCCCGAACGAAGCGCGCTACCAAGCTGCGCCACACCCCGAGGCGTGCCGACAAATAGTAGCCCACCCGCCTCCGTGGTCAAACTCGGTACCCCCGTGCCCCGCGCCCGGGCCCGGACGTCAGCGGGAGATCAGGGTCAGGATGCTCGCCTCGGGTGGGCAGGCGAAGCGGACCGGGGCGGTCGGGTGGGTGCCCAGGCCGGCGGAGACGTGCAGCCACGAGTCCGAGCCGGGCCAGCGGTGCAGCCCGCGCGCCATCGACCGGGGCAGCCCGCAGTTGGTCACCAGCGCGCCGTACCCGGGCACGCAGACCTGCCCGCCGTGGGTGTGCCCGGCGAGCAGCAGACCGAAGCCGTCGGCGGCCATCCGGTCCAGCACCGCCGGTTCCGGCGAGTGCGCCAGGGCGATCGACAGCGCGGCGGAGTCGCCGACCGGACCGGCCACGGCGTCGTAGTCGTCCCGCTCGATGTGCGGGTCGTCCACGCCGACCAGTTCGATCTCCCGGCCGCCGGCCTTGAGCGTGGTGCGGGCGTTGTTCAGGTCGGCCCAGCCGGCGCCGGTGAGGATGTCGCGCAGTTCCTCGTACGGCAGCGCCACGCCCTCGGTGTACTCCCGGTCGGGCAGGAAGTAGGTGAACGGGTTCTTCAGGACCGGCCCGGTGTAGTCGTTGGAGCCGAAGACGAAGGCGCCGGGCAGGTCGAGCAGCGGTTGCAGGGCGCGCAGCACGCCGGGCACCGCCTCCGGGTCGGCCATGTTGTCGCCGGTGACCACCACCAGGTCCGGGTCGAGCGCGGCCAACGAGGCCACCCAGTCCTGCTTGCGGCGCTGGCCGGGCATCATGTGCAGGTCCGACAGGTGGAGCACGCGCAGCGGTTCGGCGTCGGTCGGGAGCACCGGCACGTCGTACCGGCGGAGGGTGAACAGGTTGCGTTCGACGAGCGACGCGTATGCCAGGGTGGCCGCGCCGACGGCGGCGGTCCCGGCCGCGAGCCGGAATAGTGTGCGCTTTCGCATGGCGTTCAGGGTAGTTTCACCGTCCATGAGCACGCTGAAGGACCGTCTCACCGCCGACATGCGCGCCGCCCTGAAGGCGCGCGACGAGCTGACCACCTCCACGCTGCGGATGGCCCTCGCGGCCGTCGGCACCGCCGAGGTCGCCGGCCGGGAAAAGCGCGAGCTCAGCGACGACGAGGTGCTCGCGGTGCTGACCAAGGAGGCGAAGAAGCGGCGCGAGGCGGCGACCGCCTTCGCCAACGCCGGGCGCGTCGAGCAGGCCGGCAAGGAGACCGCCGAGGGTGAGGTGCTGGAGCGCTACCTGCCGAAGCAGCTCTCCGACGAGGAGTTGGCCGAGCTGGTCTCGGGGGCGCTCGCCGCGGGCGGCTTCACCGGCAAGGCGCAGATGGGCCCGGCCATGAAGGCGGCCCAGGGCGCGGTGGCCGGCCGGGCCGAGGGCGGCCGGGTCGCCGCCGAGGTACGCCGCCAGCTCGGCCTCTGACCGCCTCCGACCGCCGCTGACCGACGGAAACGGGCGGGCACCCGCTGGGGTGCCCGCCCGTCGTCGTCGCTCGCCGGTCAGCCGCGTGGGCGTCCCGGCCGGCCGTTGCCGTTGCCCGGGGGAGCGGGGGGCCCGCCCGGACCGGCGCTGTTGCCGGGCGTCGGCCCGCCCTGGCCGGAGCTGACCTCGATCATGACCACGCCGCCCTTGATGGTGCGTCCGTCCGGGCTGGTGCCGGCCGCGGTGCCGGCCGGGCACTCCGACGGCACCTTGTTGCTGGAGACGACCGGCTCGAAGCCGGCGCCCTTCAGCCGGGACTTCGCGGTCTCGACGGACTCGCACTTCACGCCCGGGATCGAGCGCTGGTCACCCAGGACGATCTTGCCGCTGGGCGGGGTGAAGTCCTTCCGCTCCTTACCCTTCATGGCGTCGCGCAGCGTCTCGTAGACCGCCGGGTTGATGCCGTTCGGCACGTCGTGGCCCATCTTCTGGGTGGTCTGGGCCCAGTCCGGGTCGGCCATGATGCCGGCCACCGCGTACTGCTTGGTCATGGCGACCAGCGAGGAGGTCTTCTCCGAGTCGGTGGTGCCGGACTTGCCGGCCACCGGCGCCTTCACGATGCCGCGGACGTTGCCGGCGGTGGCGGTGCCGCACTTCGAGGTGGAAGAGCGGTCGCCGACCGGGCAGCGGGCGGCGTCGACGGCGGCGCGGGCCACCTCGGTGCTGATCCGCTGCTCGCAGTGCGGCTTGGCGATGTCGAGCTTCTCGCCGTCCGGCCCGCGGATCTCCTGCACCGGGATCGGCTCGCAGTATTTCCCGTCGGCGGCCAGCGTGGCGTAGGCGTTGGCCAGCTCCAGCGGGGTGGTCTGCGAGACGCCGAGGCTGAACGCGCCCCACTGGTGCGGGTTGGCGGCGAGCTGTGCGTCGCTGGACGAGCGGAACGAGATGCCCAACTTCTGTGCCGCCTTGACCGCGTTCTCCGCGCCGACCCGCTGCTGGAGGTCGATGAAGAACGTGTTCACCGAGAAGCCGAAGCCGCTCCACATGGTGTGCGTGCCGGCCATCGACTTGTTGGCGTTGGTCGGGCAGTACTTGCTGGTGCCCTTGCAGGCGGCCGGTGAGTTGAACTCGACCGGGTAGTCGGACTTGAACTGATCCGGCGCGTTGATGGTGTAGCTGAGCGGGTAGCCCTTCTCCAGCGCGGCCACCAGCGTGAAGATCTTGAAGGTCGAGCCGGCCTGGTAGCCGGCGATGCCCGGGCCGCCGGTGACCAGCGGGTTCACCGTGTTCGGGTAGTTGCCCCGGATCTTCTTCTTGGCCTTGCGCGGGTCGCTGGAGATCTTGTTCTGCGGGTTGGCCGGGTCGTCGAGCTTGAAGTTCCGGTTCACCGCCACGGCCCGCACCCGGCCGGTGCCGGGCTCGATCACGGCCACCATCCGGGCCGCCTTGCTGCTCTCGCTCAGGTGGTTGCGCACCGCCTTGTCGGCGGCCTTCTGCGCCTGCACGTCGAGGCTGGTGACGATGCTGTAGCCGCCGCTCTTCAGCCGCCGCTCGCGGTCGTACGAGGTGCCGCCGAACGTCTCCTGCTGGAGCCACCAGCGGTAGAAGTAGTCGCAGAAGAAGCCCCAGGAACGGGTGGTGGTCTGGACGCAGCCGTTCGGCGTGCGCTTGCCCTTGACCTCGAGCTTGACCTTCTTGGCGGCGTCCGCCTCGGCCTGGGTGATCGCGCCGATCTGCACCATGTTGTCGATGACGTAGTCACGCCGGCCGACCGCGTCCGGGTAGCCGGCCTTGGTGGTGGGGTTGAAGTCGGTCGGCGCCTTCACCAGGCCGGCGAGCATGGCCGACTCCTGGATGTCGAGCTTGCTCGGCGGCTTGCCGAAGTAGACCTGGCTGGCGGCGTAGATGCCGTAGGCGCCGTTGCCGAACGCGGCGATGTTCAGGTAGCGCTCCAGGATCTCGTCCTTGGAGAGCTCCTTGTCGACCTGGAGCGCCAGGCTCATCTCGCGCAGCTTGCGGGTGCTGGTGTCCTCGGTGGCGGCGACCACGTCGGCCGGGTGGGTGGCCGAGTAGGAGATGGCCAGCCGGACGTACTGCATGGTGAGCGTCGACGCGCCCTGCCGGGACGAGCCGGCGGACTGGTTGTTGACGAACGCCCGGGCCACGCCGTTGAGGTCCACGCCGTTGTGCTTGTAGAAGTCGTGGTCCTCGGCCGCGACGATGGCCTTCTGCATGTACGGCGAGATGTCCTTGAGCTTGACGTCCTTGCGGTTCTCGTCGTACATGGTGGCCAGCGGCGTCTTGCCGTCCGAGGCCAGCAGGTAGGTGATCTGCGGGGCCCGGGCCACCGTCAGTTCCTTGGGCAGCGCGCCGAATGTCTCGGCACCCGCCTTGGCGGCAAGTCCGGACATCGCCACTGCGGGGAAGGCCGCCGCGGCGACCACCACGCCGGCCAGCAGGCCACAGATCAGTAGCGATGCGGCGTTGGTAAACACGTTGTGGTCACGTTTCCGCATCCAGGTCACCTCGACAGGGTACGCGAGCAGGGATCGGCGGGCGCGCGGGGAACTTTCCCCATTTCCTGCACGCGCCGGCCTCGTTGTGCTAAACGCACGAGCCCTGGTGCGGGGTTGCGTGAGATCCGCAGAAGTGTCCTCCGGACTCCACGTGCGGCGCAGCGTTTTCCCGTACCCGAGCCGGGTAGACGGCGGGCGAAGGCCCGGGAAGCCGGGAGTGTCCGGAATGATGGATTTAGCCGACAACGTTGCGTAATCGGGCGACTACACAGCATGATGGTGGCGGCGACCGCAGCCACACGTCGTCCGCGCCGCCCTGGGGAGGCCGGGCGGACGACCGGGGGGTCCGAAGAGCTGGCTGCTCGCGCGAAGTCGGTAGGTACTGCAAGGGGGGACGTGTACAGATGGGCATGATCACTGACTGGCCGTCACTGGCGGCGTGTCAGAACGGGGACCCGGACGCGTTGTTCGTACAGGGCGCCGAACAGAACGTGGCGAAGAGGATCTGCCGGAGCTGCCCAGTTCGGTACGAGTGCCTGGCCGACGCGCTCGACAACCGGATCGAGTTCGGTGTGTGGGGTGGCATGACCGAACGCGAGCGACGCGCGCTGCTGCGGCGGCACCCGCAGGTGACCAGCTGGCGCAAGATGTTCGAGGCGGCCATGAAGAAGAACGCCAAGGAGAAGGCCGGCAAGGACAAGGTGCTGGTCACCACCGCCACCTGACTGCCACGCGGGTCGGCGGGATCACCGCCGGCTGATCGCCTCACCGATCGTCCGCAGCCCGTCGACGTCGTGCACGTCGGCGGGCTGCGCCGTCACCGACACCGCCGGCACCGCCGGGAACGCCTCGGTGAAGCGGGCCGCCACCTGCTGCTCGCGTACCGCCTGCTGGGCCAGCGCGGCGTGCGCGCGCAACACCTCGACGGTGCCCTCGTGCCCGCCCTCGGCCGCCAGCCGCTCCGCCGCGGCCAGGCTCTCCGCCGCGGTCAGCTCCGGCACCGCCGGCTCGTGCACCCGGTTGAGCACCAGCCCGGCCAGTGGCATCCGCTCCTCACGTAGCCGGCCCGCGAAGTAGGCCGCCTCCCGGACCGCGTCCGGCTCCGGCGCCGCGACCAGCAGGAACGCCGTCTCCCCGGCCTGCAGGATCCGGTACGTCTGCTCGGCCCGCTGCCGGAACCCGCCGAACATCGAGTCGAGCGCGGCGACGAAGCCGGACAGGTCGGTGAGCAGCTGCGCGCCGAGCACCTTCTGCACCACCTTGGAGAACATCCCGAAGCTCGCCGTCACCAGGCTGAACATGCTCCGCCCGCCGGTGCGCGCCGGGGCCAGCAGCAGCCGCAGCATCCGGCCGTCGAGGAACCGGGACAGCCGGGCCGGCGCGTCGAGGAAGTCGAGCGCGGAGCGGGACGGCGGCGTGTCCACCACGATCAGGTCCCACTCGCCCCGGGCGTGCAGCTGACCCAGCTTCTCCATCGCCATGTATTCCTGCGTGCCGGCGAAGGTGGAGCTCATGGCCTGGTAGAAGGGGTTCGAGAAGATCTCCGCGGCCTTGGCCGGGTCGGTGTGCTGGAGCACCACGTCGTCGAACGTGCGCTTCATGTCGAGCATCATGGCGTGCAGCTCGCCGCCGCTGGACTCGACGTCGATGCCCTTGACCTGCCGGGGCGTGTTGTCCAGCTCGGTCAGGCCGAGCGACTGGGCCAGCCGGCGGGCCGGGTCGATGGTGAGCACCACCGTCCGTCGGCCGTGCTGCTCGGCCGCGCGCAGCGCCAGCGCCGCCGCGGTGGTCGTCTTGCCCACGCCGCCCGCCCCGCAGCAGACCACGATCCGCACGCCGGGGTCGGCGAGGATCTGGTCGACGTCCAGCGGAGGCGCCGCGTCTTCGGAAGGCACCAATCGAGCGTATCGGTCCCGAGGGCGTCTCTGCTCCGTGCCGGCCGCAGGTGTGAGTCAATCCGCCCGGACGAGGACCTCGGCCAGCGTCTCCAGTCCGGCCCGGTCGACCCCGTCGGGCAGCAGCGGCAGCTCGGTCAGGGGCAGCCCCAGCTCCACCAGGTCACCGCGGAGCGAGTCCTCCAGCTCACGGCGTACCCGCTGGTCGCGCGCCTCGGCGGCGAGACCGGCCACGGTCCGGGCATCGGTCGGCAGACCGGCGGCGGACAACCCCCGCTTCAGCTCCGCCGCGGTCACCGCGCGCCCGGCGGGCACCGGCGGGCGGGCGCCGTTGACGATCACCCGGCCGACCGGGAAGCCGAGCTGGGTCAGCTCGGCGACCGCGTCGAGCGTCTCCTGGACCGGCATCTCCTCCAGCAGCGTCACCACGTGCACCGCGGTCATCGGCGAGCGCAGCAGCGCGGACACGCCCTCGCTCTGGGTCTTGATCGGGCCGACCTTGGCCAGCCGCGCGGTCTCCGCCGTGACGTTGAGGAAGCGGCCGATCCGTCCGGTCGGTGGGGCGTCCAGCACCACCGCGTCGTACGCCCGACGGGACCCGCTGGTGCGGGTGGTCGCCTCCTTGACCTTGCCGGTGAGCAGCACGTCGCGCAGGCCCGGGGCGATGGTGGTGGCGAAGTCGATCGCGCCGAGCTTGCGCAGCGCCCGGCCGGCGGCGCCCAGCTTGTAGAACATGTCCAGGTATTCGAGGAGCGCCGCCTCGGCGTCGACCGCCAGGGCCCGCACCTCACCGCCGCCCGGCGCGTCGGTGAGGTGTCGCTCCTCGTACGGCAGCGGTTCGGTGCCGAAGAGCTGGGCGATGCCCTGCCGCCCCTCCACCTCGACCAGGAGGGTGCGCCGGCCCCCGGCGGCCAGCCCGAGGGCCAGCGCGGCGGCCACGCTGGTCTTCCCCGTGCCGCCCTTGCCGGTCACCACGTGCAGGCGGGCCGGCCATCTGCCGGCGGTCTCGGCCGGCTGCTCACTCGCTGCCACCCGTCGAGCCTAACCAGCCCGGCGGATCAGGCGACCTCGCAGACCCACCAACCCGTCTTCTGCACCACGGTGAAGCGCAGTTCCTGGTCGGCGACCTTCTCGTCGGCCGTGGTCATGGTGACCCGGGTGGAGACCGTGGCCCGGTCACCGGTCTGGTTGTCGACCACCGGGTTGGTCCAGCGGAACCGGGGGTTCTGGTACTGGCCGGCGTACTTCTGCACCTCGGCGACCTTGGCCGCGATCTTCCGGTCGTCACGGGCCGCGGAGCAGACGAACGTGGCCGCCTTCTCGGCGTCCCGCTCCTGGTAGACCGCCTTGAGGAAGCCCTCCACCGCCACCTGCGGCTCCTTCGCGCCCCGGCCGTCCTCGCCGTCGCGCAGGGCGAGGAACGCGGCCGTCCCCCCGCCGCCGCAGAGCAGCACCGCCGCGGCCAGCACGAGGGAGGCGATCAACAGGGTCGGACGCTTGCGCGGCGGCGGCCCCGCCGGGTAGGCCGGGTGGCCGGGAGCGGGACCGGACCCGGGCGGCGGTGTGGCGCCGGGGGCCGGAACGCCGGGCCCGGGCGGCGTGAGGCCGGCGGACGCCGGCTGCGGGATCGGGTCGCCGGGCGTGCCGGTGGCGCCCCCGACGGGCGGTTGGGTCATGTGTCTCCCCCGGGTTGCGGCGCGCCCGTCGCCGCCCCAGGCGACGGGCACGGGGTCGAGGTGCGGGCGAGCGACGGCGCGCGCCCAGTCCGGAAGGGTAGCGGTCGCCGGGCCGCTTGCCAGCCCCGCGTACGCCCGTGCCGGGCGCCGCGTCGTCGTCGCGTTCCGGACCAGCCTTGTGTCGCATATGTGACTTGACGTGATCAGACGTGCGCGTCCCGTTGCCGGGACTGGCTCCAGGTCCTACGTTCGTCGCGACGCGGGGGGCCGGACCGGGGAGGTCCCGAGCCGGACGGTGGTGGTGGTGAACAGGTACGACGCCCGGAGGCAGCGGATGCGCGACGCGGAGAACATTCCCCGAGCCCAGTTCCCCGGCGACCGGGCCGGGCGGCCCGGCGACGCCGAGGTTCCCGGCACGGGCACGCCGTTCAACGAGCGGTCGTACCGGCCCCCGGTCGAGGTGGTCCGCACGCTGGTCCGGCCGGCCGGGCGGGGTCGCGACGAGGAGGAGCCCGGCTACGTCATCCACCTGCCCGTGCGGGTGCCCGATCTGGCGGCGGCCACCGCGCTGGCCGGGACGGTGGCCACCTCGCTGGGCTTCCTGGTCGAGCTGGACGCCGGCGAGACCACCGTCTCCACCGCCGACGACCAGAACAACCGGCACCGCGTCTTCTGCGACCTGCTGCTGCCCGACCGCAGCCGCTGCCCGCAGCGCTACGAGCACGAGGGCCCGTGCGGCGAGCCGCCCGCGCCGGAGCAGCGTCCCGCGTCCCGCTGAGGGCGGCGGACCGTAGGCTGTGCCTGACCGAAGTCCAAGTCAGGCAAGGGAGCCTTCCTCCGATGCAGAAGTGGGAATACGCCACGGTCCCGCTGCTGGTCCACGCGACCAAGCAGATCCTCGACAACTGGGGCGAGGACGGCTGGGAGCTGGTCTCCGTGGTGCCCGGCCCGAACCCGGAGCAGCTCGTCGCGTACCTGAAGCGCCCGAAGGGCTGAGTGTGAGCGCGAGGAGTGAGCCGGGGTTGCGAGCCCCGCAGTCGCGAACGAAGGACATCGACGCATGAGCAACGGACCCCACGCGAAGCTCGCCGAGCTCGGTCTCGACCTGCCCGAGGTGGTGCCGCCGGTGGCCAGCTACGTGCCGGCCGTCCAGTCCGGGCAGCACGTGTACGTCTCCGGTCAGCTCCCGATGGCCGACGGCAAGCTGCTCGCCACCGGCAAGGTCGGCAACGGCGTCTCCGCCGAGCAGGCGAAGGACCTGGCGCAGCGGTGCGCGCTGAACGCGCTCGCCGCGATCGACGCGCTGGTCGGCCTCGAGAACGTGGTCAAGGTGGTGAAGCTGACCGGCTTCGTGGCCAGCGCATCCGGCTTCACCGGTCAGCCCGGCGTGATCAACGGCGCCTCCGACCTGTTCGGGTCGGTCTTCGGCGAGGCCGGCCGCCACGCCCGCAGCGCGGTGGGCGTGGCCGAACTCCCCCTCGACGCCCCGGTCGAGGTCGAGGTCATCGTCGAGGTGGCGTAACGCCCCGTCCCCGTGATCTTGCAGTTCCCGCCCCGGCACAAGCCTCCAGACGGGGACAAACCCGGGGCCGGAGCTGCAAGATCGCGGGGAGTGGCGGGCGGAGTCGTACGATCGCTGCCATGGGTGGGCGTGTGAGCGGGGCCGCAGGGGCGCTCGCGGATGAGCTGCCCGGGTGGGTCTCGCTGCTGCGGGCGCCGAACCCGGGGCCGATGACGCTCGACGGGACGAACACCTGGGTGCTGCGGGCCGGCCCGGACGCGCCGGCCGTGGTGGTCGACCCGGGGCCGGCCGACGAGGCGCACCTGACCGCGATCGCGGCGCACGGGCCGGTCGGGCTGGTGCTGATCACGCACGGGCACGCGGACCACACCGAGGGGGCACCCCGGCTGCGCGAGCTGCTCGGCGGCGTGCCGGTGCTCGCCGCCGACCCGGCGCACACCGCCGGTGGGGCGCCGCTGACCGCCGACAGCACGTTCGACACGGGCCTCGACGTCCGGCTGCTGAGCACGCCCGGGCACACCGCCGACTCGGTCTGCCTGCTGGCCGCGCACGGCGACGAACGGGTCGTGCTGACCGGCGACACGATCCTGGGCCGGGGCACCACCGTGGTCGCCCACCCCGACGGCAACCTCGGTGACTACCTGTCCAGCCTGGAGCTGCTCTCCACGTACCGCGGGGTCCGGGCGCTGCCGGGCCACGGCCCGGCGCTGGCCGACTGCGGCGCGGCGGCCGAGTTCTACCTGGCCCACCGGCGGGCCCGGCTCGACCAGGTGCGTGCCGCGGTGGCCGCCGGCGCCACCACCGCGCCCGAGGTGGTCGCGGTGGTCTACGCCGACGTCGACCGGTCGCTGTGGTGGGCCGCCGAGTGGTCGGTCCGCGCCCAGCTGGAATACCTCGGGGTGGAACAGCCGTGACCTGCCCGGTGTGCGGGACCGTCGCCGTGCCCGGCGCGCGGTTCTGCCACAACTGCGGGGCCGCGTTGCCGGCCGCCGCCACGCTGCCGGCCGCCGAGCGCCGGGTGGTCACCGTGCTCTTCGGCGACCTCTCCGACTTCACCTCCTGGTCGGAGGACCTGGACCCGGAGCGGGTCGGCGCGGTCACCGACCGGGTGCTGGCCGCGCTGGCCGGCGCGGTCAAGACGTTCGGCGGGCACGTCGACAAGCTCACCGGCGACGGGATCATGGCGGTCTTCGGCGCGCCGGTGGCGCACGAGGACGACGCCGAGCGGGCGGTGCGGGCCGCGCTGTCCATGCAGCGGGCGGTCCGCCGGGTGCTCGACGACGAACGGGGCGGCGGCGCGCCGCTGGGCCTGCGGGTCGGGCTCAACACCGGCGACGTGATCGCCGGGATCCAGGCGGCCATCGAATACACCGTCATCGGCGACACCGTGAACACGGCGGCGCGGCTGGCCGACGCCGCCGCGGTCGGCGCGGTCTACGCCGGCGGGCGGACCTCCGCCGCCACCCGGCACGTGGCGTCCTGGCGGGCGCTGCGCCCGTTGCGGCTCAAGGGCAAGCGCGAGCCGGTCGAGGCGTACGAGCTGCTGGGCCTGCTGGACGCGCCGGGCACCCGCTCCGGACTCGGTGACGAGGCCCCCTTCGTGGGCCGGGAGACCGAGATCGGCCGGGTCGCGGGGCGGCTCGCCGAGGTGATCGACCGGGGTGAGCCCCGGGTGCTGCTGGTGACCGCCGAGGCGGGCATCGGCAAGTCCCGGTTCGCGGCCGAGGTGGAACGCCTCGCCGCCGGCTACGACGTCGGCGCGGGCAGGTACGCGGCGCACACCGGCGCCCGGGTGCTCTCGGTCCGCTGCGCCGCGTTCGGCGAGCGCCGCCGGCTCGCGCCCCTGGCCGACCTGGTCCGCGCGGCGGTCGGCCTGCCCAACGACGCGGCGACCGCGATCACCCGGGCCGCCGTCGAGGAACGGCTGCGCCGGCTCGGGCAGCGCCTCGCCCGACTTCCCGGCGACCTGCCGCCGATCGCCGTCGACCAGCTCCTGGCCCTGCTCGGGTACGCCGAACTGCCCGCCGGGACGGAGACCGGCGAGTGGAGCGCGGCGGCCCCGCCACCGGACGCCGAAGCGGTGCCGAACGCGGTCGCGGACCTGCTCAGCGCGCTCGCCGGCGAGGCGCCCCTGGTGATCGTGGTGGACGACCTGCACGACGCCACCGCCGAGACGGTCAAGGCGTTGGCGCTGACCCTCAACCGGCTCTCCGGCCCGGCGCTGGTGCTCCTGCTCGGCCGGCCCGAGCTGGTGCGGACCGCCGGCGCCCTGACCCGGCTCGCGGACGCCGAGGTGCACGCGCTGCCGCCGCTGCGCGGCGCGGACGCGTCCCGGCTGCTCACCAGCTACCTGGCCGGTGGCCGCCTGCCCCAGGCCGACACGGACCGGCTGCTGGCCACCGCCCAGGGCAACGCGTTCTACCTGGCCGAGCTGGTCACGCTGCTGATGGAGCGCGGCGCGCTGACCGCCGGGCCGGGTCGCGGCGCGGACGTCGGCTGGCGCCTCGCCCCCGGTTCGCTGGGCAGCCGGCTGCTCTCCCGAGACCTCGCCGCCGTGCTCGCGGCCCGGATCGACGCGCTGCCGCCGGACGCCCGCTCGGTGCTGCGGGACGCGGCGGTGGTCGGTGACACCGTGCCGGGCGGCGCGCTGGAGGCGCTGCGCGAACAGCGGGTCGGGCGGGACGGCCGACCCGCCGCGGTGGCCGCGGTCGAGCTGGACCGGGCGGTCGAGGAGCTGCTGCAACGCCGGATGCTGCACCGCACCCGCACCGGGTTCGCGTTCGCCACGCCGCTGATGCGGGAGGCCGCGTACGCCGGAGTGAGCAAGGCCGAGCTGGCCGAGCGGCACGCCGCGCTGGCCCGCTGGGCCGCGCCGGAGAGCGTGGACGGGACCGCCCCGCCGGCCGGCGGGTTCACCGAGGCGGCCCGGGACGACTTCGTCGCCGAGCACGTCGAGCGGGCGACCCGGCTCGCCGACGCGGTCAAGCTCCGCCCGGACGCGCCGGCCCGGGCGGTCGCCCCGCTGGGCGTGGCCGCGCTGAGCCGGGCGGCCCGCCGGTCGCTGCGCTCCGGGGAGCCGGCGATGGCGGTCGAGTACGCCGAGCGCGCGGCCGAACTGGCCCGCGACGGGGTGCCGCCGGCCGACCGGGTGGTGCACGCCCGGGCGCTGCTGCAGATCGGCCGCCCGGCCGACGCGCTGGCCTCGGCCGAGAAGATCGCCGCGAACACCGGCGAACCCACCATCCGGGCCGCCGCGCTGCTGCTCGCCGGACAGGCCCAGCAGACGCTGGGCGACGCCGAGCGGGCCGAGCGCAGCTGGCAGGAGGCGTTGCAGGTGGCCACCGACGCCGAGCTGCCCACGGTGCGGGCCTCGGCGATGCGCCGGCTCGGCATGGCCGACTTCATCGCCGGCCGGCTGGGGCAGGCGAGCAGCCGCCTGGCCGCCTCCTATCAGGTCAGTCTCGCCGCGAGGGATCCGCGCGGGCAGGCCTGGTCGTTGCAGAACCTGGCCTGGGTGACCACCACCCGCGGCGACTTCGCCGGCACCGACGCGGTGCTCGGCCGTGCCGCCCGGTTGTTCGCCGAACTGAAGGACCCGTACGGGCGGGCCTGGCTGCGCGGCACCACCGCGTTCGCCCGGCTGCTGGCCGGTCGGTTGCGGGAGGCGTGCCGGCTGGCGCGGGTCTTCCTGCCGTTCGGGGAGCGGGTCGGCGAGGCGTGGGCGGTGGGCACGTTGCGGGCGGTCGAGGCGTACGCCACCGCCGAACTGGGCGACCTGGCCGAGGCGGACCGGGCGGCCCGCCGCGCCTACCGGGACTTCGCCGAGGTGGGTGACGACTGGGGGCAGGGCTTCGCGCTGGTGGTGCGTGGCGTGGTGGCCCGCGGGCTGGGCGAGCCGGAGCACGCCGCCGACCTGTTCACCGACGCGCTGGCCTACGCCGACCGCACCACCCACCCGCTGCTCACCGGGATGGCCGGCACACTGCGCGGCTTCGTGGCGCTGGACATGGGCGACCACGAGACCGCGGAGCGGGAGGCGCGGTCGGTGCTGACCACTGTGGAGCCGCACAACCCGCAGGCTCCGGCCCAGGTCGCGCCGCGGGTGCTGCTCGCCATGGCCCGCGTGGCGGCCGGCGACCCGGGCACCGCGGTGGGACTTCTCGCCCCGGTCGCCACCGGCGCGGCGAACGCGCCGTCGCTGCTGTTCTCCCGCCGGCAGACGATGGCCCGGTACGCCGCCGCGCTCCTCGCCCACGGCCAGCGCGAGCAGGCGCTGGACTGGGCGCGGCGGGCGGTCTCCGCTCCGGCCGAGGACGTCCGCAGTCAGGTGGTGGCGCAGCTGGTCCTGGCCGAGGCGCTCGACGCCTGCGGACGTCCGGCGGAGGCGTTGGCCGGCGCCGAGGAGGCGGTGCGTCTGGCGTACGCCACCGAGCAGCGCAGCGAGCGGGCCGCCGCCGACGCGCTGCGGGCCCGTCTCGCCGGCGGCTGACCACCCACCCCTGTTCTGCCGGTTCCGGGGATGTGCTCGTCGGTGGGGCCGGTTAGCGTGGGGCGCTGCCGTCGGGATCGACGGCCACCACCGGTGTGCCCGAGCGGCCACCGGCGGACCGTTGCTGGGGAGGAACGATGAGGCTGCCGCGCTCCGGCGCCGGCTGGACGATCGCGGTCTTCGGGCTGCTGGCGCTGCTGCTCGGCGCGCTGGGCCTGATCTGGCCGGAGACGCAGCTGCGCCTGCTCGGCTTCGAGGTGCCGACGGAGCGCGCCCCCGGTGACTACACCGGCACGTTCCTCACCGCGTCCTCGATGGCCTCCTTCAACATGGGGGTCTACTACCTGCTCGCGGTCGCCACCGAGTGGCGCCCGTTCTACCGGTTCACCGTCTGGTTCCGGCTGGTCACGTTCACCGTGTTCACCATCGCGGTGCTCTCCGACGTGGCGCCGGACCGGTTCTTCGGGGTGGCGGCGTGGGAGGGGCTGGGCGCGGTCGCGACCGCCGTCGGCCTGTGGTGGGACGCCCGTCGGGCGGCCGCCGGCGCGGCCGGGTCGACCCGGCCCGACGACTCCGCGGCGGCGCCGGCCCCCGACGCGGCGCGCTGAGCGACCGGGACCGTTGGGTATTTTCGAGCCGTGACCGAGACCCCGCCCGGCGCCCTGCGGCTGCCCATCGTGCCCGGTCTGACCGATCTGAAGGTCTTTGCCCGGGGCGGTTACGCCACCGTCTACCGGGCCACCCAGATCTCCGTCGGGCGCGAGGTGGCGGTCAAGGTGGAGAACCGGACGCTGGACCACGAGCGCGACCAGGCACGCTTCCTGCGCGAGGCGCGCGCGGCCGGGCGGATGTCGTCCCACCCGCACGTGGTGGACCTCTTCGACGTCGGCGTCACCGTCGACCAGCATCCCTACCTCATCATGGAGCTCTGCGACGGCTCGTACGCGGAGCGCATGAAGACCTCGCCGCTGGGCCCGCTGGAGACCCGCGACCTCGGGGTGAAGATCGCCGACGCGCTGGCCCACTCGCACGCGGCCGGTGTGCTGCACCGCGACGTCAAGCCGGCCAACATCCTGCACTCGGAGTTCAACTCGGCGGTGCTGGCCGACTTCGGCCTGGCGGTGCTGGCCGAGGTGCGCGACGCCTCGGTCACGCTGGAGGTGCTCACCCCGGCGTACGCGCCGCCGGAGATGTTCAGCCACAGCCCGCCCAGCCCCGCGGTCGACGTCTACGCGCTCTGCGCCACGCTCTACGCGGTGATGCACGGCCGCCCCCCGCGCTGGCAGTCCGAACGCAACCCGAGCCTGGTCACCGTGCTGGAGATGTTCCAGCAGCCGATCCCGGGCCTGCCCGGCGTCCCCGACGAGCTGATCGACGTGCTCCGCCTCGGAATGTCCAACGACCCGGGCGAACGCCCCTCCGCGGTGGAACTCCGCGGCCTGCTCGCCTCGCTCCCGCTCGACCCGAACATCCCGGTGAGCGGCTCGCCGTTCCTGACTCCCGGCGGTGGCGCCGCGGGCGGCCCGCACAGTCGTGCCGGCGGGCCGAGCCCGCGACCGCCGGCCGAGCACGACCACCCGACCGTGCCGACCCGGAGCCGACGCTGGCCCCGGCGCTGGTTCCTCGGCGGGGCCGGGGTGCTCGCGCTGGCCGCGTCGGCCGCCGGGGGCGCCTGGATGGCCGGCGGAGCGCCGTCGGTGGTGTCGCCGACCCCGGTGGCCACCGGCGTGGTCGGGGCGACACCGGTGCCGGGGTGTGCCTCCGCCGACGTCCGGCTCCCCGACGGGGCGCACTGCGCGGCCGAGCTGGAGTGCTACGGCCCGGTGCGGTTGCGGCGCGACCGCGCCGAGGCGAGCCGGGTGCCGTGCGACGGTCGGCACACCTGGGAGACCTACGCGGCCGGTGACCTGCCCGTCGCGCTCACCGGGGCGGGCCACGACACGGTCGTCGCCGACCCGGCCGTCCGCAAGGTCTGCAACGTCGGCACGTTCCAGCTGGTCAGCGGCATCGGGCCGGCGGCCGGGTGGAACCTGGAGGTGCTGCCGCCCGCCTCGACCGAGCCGGGCCGCACCTACCGCTGCCTGGCCGGGCGGGGCGTGGACGCGCTCGCCAGCCCCACCCTCACCGGTCGCTGAGCCCGTTCACGGTCCGCTGCTGCCGGACGGCCCGGGGGTCGAGCGCCTCCAGCGTGTCCGCGTCCACCGGATGACCGGCGGGGGTGCGCAGGTTTCGCACCGCCCGCGGGTCGATCGCCTCCAGCGTGTCGGCGTCCACTCCGTACCCCGGGTCCTGGGTCGGCCAGGTGCTCTCCGCCGGGGCCGGCGGAGGGCCGGCCTGCCGGGCCGCGGTGACCGTCACCCCGGCGACCATGCCGAGCAGGACACAGACCAGGGCCAACACGACCGAGAGGATGCCGGGCGGTCGCCAGACCGCCAGCGTCACCACCGCGACGACCGTCGCCACGGACGCGACGACGGCCTTCGCCCGCGCATCGGGCTTCGGGAACGAACTCACCCGACAAGCATGGCCCAGCGCGTCGACCTGTCAACCGCCGGCCCGGGACGGCTTCCCGTCACCCACGCTCCACTTCGGAGCGGCGAAAAGCGTCGATCGAGAAAAAATCGTTACATTCCTTGGCTGTTTGCGGCGTCGGTCCGCGTTTGGGGGGCAGCTCCGGTGGCCGTCTCTCCCTAAAGTGACGGGGGTCGAGGTCTCCTCGACGGAACTGTTCCCCGACGGAAGGCAGCCTCATGCCCCGTGCAATCCGGTCCCTCGCCGCAACAGGGATCGCCGGCGTCCTCCTCGCCGGACCGGCCGTCGCGCCCGCCGCGGCGGCGACACCGCAACCGCCCGCGTACGACCGCACCAGCGCGGCCGAGGCACGCCGGGTGGACCGCGTGCCGACGCCGAAGCTCGACTGGTACGCCTGCTACGACTACGCCGAGTGCGCCACGGTCCGGCTCCCGCTGGACTACGACAACCCGAAGGGCGCCACCACCGAGGTCGCGCTGCTCCGGGTCAAGGCCCGCGACCAGCAGCACAAGGTCGGCAGCCTCTTCCTCAACCCGGGCGGCCCGGGCGGCTCCGGCACCAGCATCGCGCTCGCCGCACCCTACTTCCTCGGCGACGACCTGCTCGACCGCTTCGACATCGTCGGTGTCGACCCGCGTGGCGTCGAGGCCAGCTCGAACATCAGGTGCTTCCGGTCGGTGAAGGACCAGACCCGGGCGTACGCCGGGCTGAACGTCGCGTTCCCGTGGACGAAGGCGGAGGAGAAGGCGTACGTCGCCGCGTCGAAGGCGGTCGGCAAGGCGTGCTCGACCACCGGCAAGCCGCTGACCGGCGCCGCGTCCACCGCCGAGGTGGCCCGCGACATGGACGTGCTGCGCCGGGCGGTCGGCGACAAGAAGCTCAGCTACCTGGGCTTCAGCTACGGCACCGCACTGGGGCAGTACTACGCCAACATGTTCCCGGACCGCTTCCGCGCGCTCGTCGTCGACGGGGTGCTCAACCCGAACGCCTGGGTCGGCCAGGGCAAGGCCCGCGACCAGCTCCAGGAGACCCGGCTGCGCAGCGCCGACGGGGCGTACCAGGCGCTGCACGAGATCCTCGTCCGGTGCGACAAGGCCGGCCCGGAGCAGTGCGCGCTGGCGGCCACCGGCGACCCGGTCGCCGCGTACGAGACCGTGGCGAAGCGGCTGCGCAAGAAGCCGGCGGTGATCGACGACCCGGACTTCGGCTCGTTCACCGTCACCTACGCCGACTTCGTCGGCGCCACGCTCGGTGCGCTCTACGACCCGTACGGCTGGACCTCCGTGGTGGATCTGACCAGCCAGCTGCTGGCCCTGACCGATCCGGCCGCCGGCAAGGCCGCCGCCGCCTCGGCCCGCCAGGCGCTCGCCGCCCGCGCGGCGCAGGCCCGCCAACAGCGGGGGTACGACTTCCCGTACGACAACGGGCTGGAGACGTTCCTGACCGTCGACTGCACCGACGCGTACCACCCGAAGAGCGCGGACGCGTGGCCGGCGCTGTCGGCCAAGGAGGACCGGCGGGCGCCGTACTTCGGGCGCGCCTGGGCCTGGGGCACCGCGCCCTGCGCCCGCAACACCTGGACCGTGCGCGACGAGGACGCCTGGACCGGGCCGTTCAACCGCGTCACCGCCGCCCCGGTGCTGGTGGTCGGCAACTACTGGGACCCGGCGACCAACTACCAGGGCGCGGTCGGCTCGGCCAAGCTGCTGCCGAACAGCCGGCTGCTGAGCAGCGACAGCTGGGGGCACACCGCGTACGGCACGTCGGCGTGCGTGACCGGCCGGATCGACACGTACCTGCTCACCGGCAAGCTGCCGGCCAAGGGCACGGTCTGCGTCGGTGACGCGCAGCCGTTCCAGGACGAGCCGGCGGCCGACCGCGCGGACGCGTCCAAGAGCGCGCTGGCCAAGGCCGGCGAGCCCGGCCGGGGCGAGCCGAAGCGGCTGCCGCCGGTGGCGACGCCGCGGCCCGCGGTCGGCACGCTGACCGTGCGCTGAGGAACCCCCGGGGTACGGCGGGTGATCGGGCACCCGCCGTACCCCGGGCCCGGCGATGCGCGGCGCAGTGTGCGCCGACCGCTACCCTGAGTGCCCGTCGTCGTGTTCCCGATCGAGGTCGCCCGATGCCCGAGGTCTTTTCCCGCCACCGGTTCCGTTCCCTCGCCACCACGCTGGCGGTGGCGCTGACGTTGACGCTGGCCGCCGTGGCCGGCTGCGACAACCGCCGCGAGCCGCCGCTGCCCTCGGTCCTCGACAAGCTGCGCGAGTCGCACATCGACGGGCAGGCGAAGATCAAGATCGGGGTGGCCACCACCGAGCCGTTGATGGGCGAGCTGCGCAACGGCACCCACACCGGCTTCGACGTGGAGATCGCCCGCTACGTCGCCTCGTCGCTCGGCTTCGAGGGCGACCAGCGGGTCGAGTGGGTGTCACTGGCCACCGAGGACCGCATCCCCGCGCTCCAGGGCGGCACCGTCGACCTGGTCGTGTCCAGCTTCTCCATCACCGAGGAGCGGCAGAAGCTGGTCAGCTTCGCCGGGCCGTACTTCGTCACCACCCAGGAGGTGATGGTGCCGAAGCGGCTGCGCGACCGCGTCCGCACCATCGAGGACCTGCGCCGACCCGAGCTGAAGATCTGCACCAGCGGCGGCTCGACCACCGAGGCGGAGCTGGAGAAGCACCAGGTCCGGGCGTACGTGGTGAAGGAGGTCGGCGACTGCGTCCGGGGCATCCGGGAGGGGCGCTACGACGCGGTCAGCTCGGACGAGACCATCCTGGCCGGCTTCCTCTCCCAGTACCCGACCGAGTTCGAGATCGTCGACATGCCGTTCGGCACCAGCGAGCTGCTCGGCATCGGGGTGCCGATCGGCGACCCGGCGCTGCGCGACCTGGTCGCGTTCTTCCTGCAGAAGAGCTACCTGGAGGGGCGGGACGGGATCAGCAGCCCCTGGCTGACCGCGTACAACCGCACGCTCGGGCCGTGGCTGAAGGCGGACAAGTCCCAGCCGCAGCCGCTCGACGTGCCGAAGCTCGTCGACTTCGACGACAAGGCGCCCCGGCGATGACCGCGCCGGCGACCCTGCCGGACACCGTCGAGTCGACCCGTCCCGCACCGCGGCCGGCCGACCCCGCCGAGCGCCGCGCCCGGGCCAGCCAGTCGTTCTGGACCGCTGTCGTCGGCGTGCCCGCCGTCTTCTCGGTGCTGCGGCTCGGCGTCGAGGCCGGCGGCGAGTTGCAGACCACATTGCTGCTGGTGGCCAACGTCGGCACGGTGAACCTGCTGGCCGGCTTCCTCACCACGGCCGCCGCCCTGCTCTCCACCGCGCTGGTCGCGGTGTTCGCGCTCGGCGCGGTGCTGCGGGTCAGCGTGGACCGGATGTCGTCGGGGATGCGCCGCCCGCTCTTCGCGCGCTGGGTGGACAGCACCCCGGCCTGGTTCGCGGTGGCCAGCTTCCTGCTCGCGCTGGTCACCTGGCCGCTGCTCTACCTGCCGTTGCTGCTGCCGGCGTTCGTGGCCGCGTTCCAGCTCAGCCCGGAGCGGCTGCACGAGCAGCGGGTGCCCCGGCTGCTGCTGCTCGGCGCCGGCTTCGTCGGCTACCTCTGGCTGCTGGGGCCCACGCTGCTCGACGCCGGCCGGCAGGGGGAGGCGCTCGCGGTGGTGCTGCTGGTCGTACCCCCGGTCCTGGCCCTGTTCGTGACCGGCCCGCTGCCGGCGGCGGTGATCCGGCCGCTCGCGTCGATCACCGAGGCGGCGGTGCTGGCCATGCTGGTCTGGGCCGCGCTGCCGGTGATCAGCACGCCGGTGCTGCCGCTGACCGTGACCACCGTCGAGTCCGCGCCGGGCGTCACCGAGGACGTGCGTGGCCACGTCGTCACCGTGGACGACGTCGACGTGGTGCTGCTCCAGGAGCGCGGCGGCGTGCGCTACCTGCCGGTCGACCAGGTACGCGCCCAGGTGCTCTGCCCGAGCGAGGACGAGCTGCCCCGGCGGCAGTTGCGGGTGCGCGACTTCCACGTGGAGGACTCGCTGCTGGAAGGGCTGGGCCGCCGGGTCCGCCCGGTGCACCGCATCGACGCCGCCTGCCGCACGGTCGACTGAGCGGTCAGTAGGACTTGTCCTGACCGAGGACGTGCTGGGCGACGAAGTTGAGGATCATCTCGCGGCTGACCGGGGCGATCCGGCCGGCCCGTACCGCGCCGAGCAGCGTTGCCACGCCGTACTCGGTGGTCATGCCGGCGCCGCCGAGCGCCTGGACGGCGGTGTCGACGGCGAGCGCGGCGGCCTCGCCGGCCGCGTACTTGGCCATGTTGCCGGAGACGCCCGCCTCCAGGTCGCGACCGGCGTCGTAGAGCGTGGCCGCCTTGTAGATCATCAGCCGGGCCAGCTCGACCTGCACGGCCGCGTGGGCGAGCGGGTGCGCGACGCCCTGGTGCGAGCCGATCGACCGGCCGCCCCACACCTTGCGGGTGGCGGTGTAGTCGGACGCCTTCTCGATCGCGTACCGGCCGGTGCCGGCGCCCATCGCGGCGACCGTGATCCGCTCCGGGTTGAGCCCGGCGAACAGCGCCGGCAGCCCGGCGTCGAGCGACTCGCCGACCAGCGCGTCGGCGGGCAGTCGGACGTCGTCCAGGTAGAGCAGGAACTGGTTCTCCGGGGACAGGATCTCCATGTCCAGCTTGGACTTCTCCAGGCCCGGAGCATCGGTGGGCACGATGAACAACGCCGGCTTCAACCTGCCGCTCGCGGCGTCCTCGGTGCGGGCCACCACGAGCACGTGCCCGGCCTCGTCGACGCCGGAGATGTAGACCTTGCGGCCGGAGATCAGCCAGTCGTCGCCGTCGCGCCGGGCGACGGTGCCGAGCCGGTGGAAGTTCGAGCCCGCGTCCGGCTCGGTGATCGCGAAGACGATCTTCTGGGAGCCGTCCGCGAGGCCGGGGAGGTGCTTCTTGCGCTGCTCCTCCGTACCGTGCTTGTTGATCACCGTGGCGGCGATGGCGGGGGAGACCACGAGCAGCAGCAGCGGGCAGCCCGCCGCGGCCAGTTCCTCGCACACGAGCGCCAGGTCGGTGATGCCGCCGCCCCCGCCGCCGTACTCGGTGGGGATGTTCACGCCCAGGTAGCCCAGCCGGCCGGCCTCGTGCCACAGCTCGGTGGTGTGCTCTCCCGCCTTCGCCTTCCCGACGAAGTAGGAGTGGCCGTACTTGCGGCCCAGCTCCCGTACGGCGTCGCGGAGCTGGTCCTGCTCGGGGGTGAGGTCGAAGTTCACTGCGGGTCCTCCTCGGGGTCCACCACGGCCAGTACGGCACCCGTCTCGACCTGGCCGCCGGCCGGCACCGGCAGTTCCGCCACCACGCCGTCGGCGGGTGCGAGCACGGGATGTTCGAGCTTCATCGCTTCCAGCGTCAGCAGCAGGTCACCGGCGGCGACCCGCTGGCCGACCTCGACGTGCACCCGGGTCACCGCGCCGGGCAGCGGCGCGAGCAGCGACCCGGCCGCCAGCTCCGCGGCGGGCCGGGGCAGCCGGGGCAGCTCGGTGAGGCTCGCCGCCCCGTCCGGGCCGTCCACGAAGACCGACGACCCCACCCGGTGTACGCGGAACGCGCGCCGCACCCCGTCGACGTCGAGCACCACCCGATCCGGCGCGGCGCTCACCAGCTCCACCACGTTGTTAAGAGGGGCCCCTTCCTCTACCGAATCCGTTAAGAGGGGGCCCTTCCTTGCATCTGTCGACCACGCGGCGAGCGCGCCGGTGCGGTCGAGCCGGTACCGGATCTCGATCTCCGCGCCGTCCGGCCCGGTGAACCGGGTGACCTGCGGAACGGCCGGCACGTTGCGCCACCCCGACGGCAGGCCGGCCAGCACCGGCGCGGCGGCCCGGCGCGCGGCGGCGCCGGCCAGCGCGGCGGCCAGCGCGGCCAGCGGGAGTTGCGCGGCCGGCAGCAGCGGCGCGAAGACCTCCGGGTGCCGCTCCAGGAAGCCGGTGTCCACGTCGGCGGCGGCGAACTCTTCGCTGCGCAGCACGCGGACCAGCAGGTCCCGGTTGGTGGCGACGCCGTGCAGCTCGGCCCGGGCCAGCGCGCCGGCCAGGGCGCGGGCCGCCTCGGCGCGGGTGGGCGCCCAGGCGATCAACTTGGCCAGCATCGAGTCGTAGTGCACGCCCACCGTCGAGCCGTCCACGACGCCGGAGTCCAGGCGTAGCCCGCGGGTCGGCCCGAACTCGGCGGCGACCCCGGGGATCGCGAACCGGTGCAGGGTGCCGGTGGCCGGGCGGAAGCCCTGGGCCGGGTCCTCCGCGCAGAGCCGTACCTCGATGGCGTGGCCGTCCGGGGCCGGCGTGGTGCTGACCGGCAGCGGCTCGCCCTCGGCGACCAGCAGTTGCAGGCGGACCAGGTCCAGGCCGGTGGTCAGCTCGGTGACCGGGTGCTCGACCTGGAGGCGGGTGTTCATCTCCAGGAAGTGGACCTGGCCGTCCGGCGCCAGCAGGAACTCCACAGTGCCGGCGCCCACGTAGTCGACCGCCCGGCCGGCCGCCACCGCCGCCTCGTGCAGCCGTTCGCGTACCTCGTCGGGAAGCACGCCGGGCGCCTCCTCGACGATCTTCTGGTGGCGGCGCTGGATCGAGCAGTCGCGCACCCCGAGCGCCACCACCGTGCCGTGGGTGTCGCCGAAGATCTGCACCTCGACGTGACGACCCCGCTCGACGTACCGCTCGATGAAGACCGTGCCGTCGCCGAACGCCGCCGCCGCCTCGCGGCGCGCGCCCGCGACGGCCTCGGCGAGCCCGGCCGCGTCGCGGACGATCCGCATGCCCCGGCCGCCGCCGCCCGCGCTGGCCTTGACCAGCACCGGGAAGTCGGTGACCTGCCCGGGGTCGGTCCAGGTGGGCAGCATCGGCACGCCGGCGTCGGCGAGCAGCGCCTTGGCGGCCATCTTGTCGCCCATCGCGGCGATCGCCTTGGCCGACGGTCCGACCCAGGTCAGGCCCGCGTCGGTGACGGCCGCGGCGAACTCCGCGTTCTCGGCGAGGAAGCCGTAGCCGGGGTGCACGGCGTCCGCGCCGGACCGCCGGGCCGCGTCCAGGATCAGGTCGACGCGCAGGTACGTCTCGGCCGGCGTGTTCCCCGGCAGCCGTACCGCCTGGTCGGCCTCGGCGACGAACGGCGCGTCGGCGTCCGCGTCGGAGTGCACGACGACGGTCCGCACGCCGAGCGCCCGGCAGGTGGCGAGGACCCGGCGGGCGATCTCCCCCCGGTTCGCCACGAGAAGGGTGGTGATCATGGCTGTCCCCTCACATCCGGAAGACGCCGAAACCGTCGGCGCCCTTCACCGGTCCGTTGTGGATCGCCGACAGGCAGAGCCCGAGGACGGTACGGGTGTCCCGGGGGTCGATCACCCCGTCGTCGTAGAGCCGGCCGGAGAGGAACAGCGCCCCGGACTGCGACTCGATCTGCTGCTCGACCATCATCCGCATGGCGGTGTCGGTGTCCTCGTCGTACTCGCGGCCCCGGGCGGCGGCGGCCTGCCGGGCCACGATCGACAGCACGCCGGCGAGCTGCGCCGGTCCCATCACCGCCGACTTCGCGTTCGGCCAGGTGAACAGGAACCTCGGCTCGTACGCCCGGCCGCACATGCCGTAGTTGCCGGCGCCGTAGGAGGCACCCAGGTTGACCGTCAGGTGCGGCACCGTCGAGTTCGACACCGCGTTGATCATCAGGGCGCCGTGCTTGATGATGCCGCGCTGCTCGTACTCGGTGCCGACCATGTAGCCGGTGGTGTTCTGGAGGAAGACCAGCGGGGTGTCGGCCGCGTTGGCGAGCTGGATGAACTGGGCCGCCTTCTGCGCCTCGGCGCTGAACAGCACGCCCCGGGCGTTCGCCAGCACGCCGACCGGCCAGCCGTGCAGCTCACCCCAGCCGGTGACCAACGCGGTGCCGTAGCCGGGCTTGAACTCGTCGAACGCGCTGTCGTCGAGCACCCGGGCCAGCACCTCGCGCGGGTCGAACGGCACCTTCAGGTCGGCGCTGGCGATGCCGAGCAGCTCCTCCGGGTCGTACCGGGGTGGCAGCGGGTGGGGGGTGCGCGGCGGCGGCCCGTGCTTGCGCCAGTTGAGCCGGCGGACGCACTGCCGGGCCAGGCGGATGCCGTCCCGCTCGTCCTCGGCGAGGAAGTCGGCCAGGCCGGACGTGGTGGCGTGCATCGTCGCGCCACCCAGCGACTCGTCGTCGGTGACCTCGCCGGTGGCCATCTTCACCAGCGGCGGCCCGGCCAGGTAGACCTGCGACCGGTCCCGGATCATGATGGTGAAGTCCGACATGCCCGGCACGTACGCGCCGCCGGCGGTCGCATTGCCGAACACCACGCTGACCGTGGGGATCTTCGCCGCGGAGAGCCGGGTCAGGTCGCGGAACACCCGCCCGCCGGGAATGAAGATCTCCGCCTGGGTGGGCAGGTCGGCGCCGGCGGACTCGACCAGGTTCACCATCGGCAGCCGGTTGGCCAGCGCGATCTCGCCCGCCCGCCGCGTCTTCGCCAGCGACCACGGGTTGATCGCGCCGCCGCGTACGGTCGGGTCGTTCGCCACGATCAGGCACTCCACGCCCTCGACCACGCCGATACCGGTCACGGTGCTGGCGCCGACCGGGAAGTCGGTGCCGTACGCGGCCACCGGCGACAGCTCCAGGAACGGGCTGTCCGGGTCGAGCAGCAGCTCGATCCGCTCCCGGGGGAGCAGCTTGCCGCGCCCGTGGTGGCGGGTCACGTACTTCTCGCCGCCACCGGCCCGGGCCTGGTCGAGCGCGGTCTCCAGTTCGGCTAGGCGTTCCCGCAGCGCCTCCCGGTTGGCGGTGAAGGCCGGCGCGGATGTGTCGATCGTGCTCTGCAGGACAGTCACAGGCCCATGCCCTTCGCGATGATCTCATTCATGATCTCGGTGGTGCCGCCGCCGATGCCGAGGATGCGGGCGTCCCGGTAGTGCCGCTCCACCTCGGCGTCGCGCAGGTAGCCGAAGCCGCCGTGCAGTTGCAGCGCGGCGTCGACCACCTGGTCGCAGGCGGCCACCGCCACGTTCTTCGCCATCGCCACCTCGGTCACCACCGGTTGTCCGGCGGCCACCCGCTCGGCCACCTCGTGCACGTACGCCCGGGCCGCCTCGGCGCGGGTGTGCATCTCGGCCAGCCGGTGCCGGACGAGCTGCCGCCCGGCGAGCGGGCGGCCGAACGTGGAGCGGTCCCGGCACCACCGCACGGCCAGGTCGACGCAGCGTTGCGCGGTCGCGTACGCCTGGGTGGCCAGCGAGAGCCGCTCGGTGGCGAACTGCTGCATGATGGCGAGGAAGCCGGTGTCCTCCGGGCCGATCCGGTTCGCCACCGGCACCCGCACGTCGACGAAGGACAGTTCGGCGGTGTCCGAGCAGTGCCAGCCGAGCTTCTCCAGCCGCCGACCCACGGTGAACCCGGGCGAGCCCTTGTCGATCACGAGCAGGTTCAGCGAGCCCGACCCGGGGAAGTCGGTGCAGACCGCGGTGGTCACGAAGTCCGCCCTGATCCCGCTGGTGATGTAGGTCTTCGCGCCGTTCACCACGTAGTGGTCGCCGTCCCGGACCGCGCAGGTGCGGATGCCGGCGACGTCCGAACCGCCGTCCGGCTCGGTGATCGCCAGCGCGCCGATCATGGTCCCGGCCAAAGTGGGCCGCACGTACCTCTCGATCAGATGCTGCGGACCGCCGACGCCCGAGCCGGCTGTGTCGCCGCAGGCGGCGACGATGTGCGGGAGCGCGATGCCGTGGGTGAACAGGGCGGCGATCAGCCCGGACGAACCGCCCGAGCGGATGATCTCCTCGGTGACCACGATCGAGTCGAGCAGGTCGCCGCCGCTGCCGCCGACCGACTCGGGGAAGCCGATGCCCAGCAGCCCGATCTTCGCGGCGGTCTCGTGCAGCGACCGGGGCACCTCGCCGGCCCGCTCCCACCCGGCCAGGTGGGGCAGCACCTCGCGGGTGACGAAGGAGCGGGTCAGCTCGCGCAGCTGGCGGCGTTCGGGGGTGTCCACGATGGTCATGCCGGCACCTCCGCCGGCAGGTCGACCACCCGGGAGCGCAGCAGCTCACCGAGCGCCTTGGCCTGCGGGTCGAACCGGGTGGAGGCGGCCACGCCCTGGCCGAGCAGCCCTCGGATCACGAAGTTGACCGCGCGCAGGTTCGGCAGCTCGTACCGCTCGACGGTCAGCGGCGCGGTCTCCGGCAACAGCTCGGACAGCCGCTCCACGGTGAGCCAGCCGCGCAGCCAGGCCCAGGTCGTGTCCGTGCGGGCCCAGACGCCGAGGTTGGCGTCGCCACCCTTGTCCCCCGACCGCGCCCCCACCAGCTCACCCAGCGGCCCCCGCCGGGTGGCGTGCAAGGAAGGGCCCCTTGTTAACGCCTCGTGTTGTAAAGGGGCCCCCTGCAAACCGCTCGTCACGGTCGGCGGCGGGACCGGCACGCGCTCGCCGGAGGGAAGCACCGCGACGTGCTCCACCGCGTCCTGCGCGATGGTGTCGGCGGTGAACACCCCGTACGGCGTGGCGTCGCCGGGCAGTGTGGTCAGCGTGCAGCCCGGATAGGAGGCCAGCGCCAGTTCCACCGCCGCCGCCGAGAACGCCCGCCCGGCCCGCGACCTGTCGCCGTCGCGCAGGTGGACGTGCAGCAGCGCGCTCGCCGCCTCGGTGTCGCCGACGTCCGGGTGGTCGGTGCGGGCCAGCGTGAACTCCAGCCCCTCGGTGCCGACCGACTCCTCGATCTGGCTGCGGACCAGGGCCGCCTTGGCCGGCACGTCCAGCCCGCACAGGACGAACGTCATCGAGTTGCGGAAACCGCCGAGGTTGTTGACGCCCACCTTCAGCGTGTCCGGCGGCGGTGTGCCGCGCACCCCGGTGACGCGTACCCGGTCCGGGCCCTCCCGGTCCAGCCGCACCGTGTCCAACCGGGTCACCACGTCCGGCCCGAGGTAGTCCGGCCCGCCCACCTCGTAGAGCAGCTGCGCGGTGACCGTCTCGACGGTCACCGCGCCACCGGTGCCCGGGTGCTTGGTGAGCACCGAGGAGCCGTCCGGGTGCAGCTCGGCGATCGGGAAGCCGGGGCGGCGCCCGCCGTCCGGCAGCTCGGTGAAGAAGCTGAAGTTGCCGCCGGTGACCTGCGCCCCGCACTCGATCAGGTGCCCGGCCACGGTCGCCCCGGCCAGCGCGTCGAGGTCGTCGCGGGTCCACCCGAAGCGGGCGATGGCCGGGCCGACCGCCAGCGAGGCGTCGGTGACCCGCCCGGTCACCACCACGTCCGCGCCCGCGTCGAGGCAGGCCGCGATCCCGAACGCGCCGAGGTACGCGTTCGCCGTCAGCGCGTCCGGCCGCTGGATCGCGTCGCCCTCGACGTACCCGACCCGCACCTGGAGGCCGAGCCGGTCGCCGAGCGACCGGATCGCGTCGGCCAGCCCCGCCGGGTTGAGGCCGCCCGCGTTGGTGACCAGCGTGACGCCTCGCTCCAGCGCGGTGCCGAGCACGCCCTCCGCCTGGCGCAGGAACGTCTTGGCGTAGCCGAGCGACGGGTCGCGCATCCGGTCCCGACCGAGGATCAACATGGTCAGCTCGGCCAGGTAGTCACCGGTCAGCACGTCCAGCTCGCCGCCGTCGAGCATCTCGCGCCAGGCGTCGAACCGGTCGCCGTAGAACCCGGACGCGTTCCCGACCCGCAGCACGCTCATGAGGGCTTTCCGCTCGCCGGTTCCCGCTTGTCGCCGGGCGGGCCGGCGAACGCCTGGGCCACGTCCAGCCACTCGTCGGCCACCGGCCCGGTCGCGACCAGGGCCAGGTCGGCGCGGTGCCGGCGCTGGGTGACCAGCAGGCAGAAGTCGAGCGCCGGCCCGGTCACCCGGTCGGCCGCGTCCGCCGGCCCGAAGACCCACGGCTCACCGCCCGCGGGCGGGGTCAGCTCGACCCGCACCGGCGCCGTGGGCACCGCGCGGCCGTGGGCCGCGAAGCCGTGCCCGAGGGTACGGAAGCCGAGATGCGCGACGTGCCGCAGCCGCGCGGTCGGGGTACGTCGGACGTCGAGCGCGTCGGCCACGTCCTCGCCGTGCGCCCACGTCTCCATGAGCCGGGCGGTGGCCATCGAGGCGGGTGACATGCTCGTGCCGTACCAGGGCATCTTCTGCCCGGGCGGGACCGCGGCGAGCGCGTCGGCGAGCGCCGAGCGGCCGGCCCGCCAGCGGGCCAGCAGCGCCGGTGGCGGGGCGAGGAAGGACTCGGCGCCGTCCTCGACCAGACGGGACGGGTCCGGCGCGGAGGTGACCGAGGCGAAGAACGCCGACTCGTCGGTGGCGGCCAGATGAGCCACGTGGTCGGTCCAGGCGAGGTGCGCGACCTGATGGGCGACGGTCCAGCCGGGGGCCGGTGTCGGCCGGTCCCAGCCCGCCGGCGGCAGTTCCGCGACGAGCGCGTCGAGCTGCTCGGACTCGGCGGCCAGATCCGCGAGCAGTGCTGTCAGGTCGACCATGGTGCCTCCGGGCGGGACGGGCCGTCAGGGGATCAGTGCCGCTCGCCCTCCGCGGTGAGCAGCACGGCGAGCTGGCGCTTCCAGGCGTGCAGCAGGGTGGTGCGGCGGGTCGAGTCGTCGCTGAGCAGGTTGGCCACGCCGAGGCCGCGGAGCAGGTCGAGCGTGGTCTGGACCGATTCGCGGACGCCGGGGCGGCGCTCATCCACGCCGAGCAGCTCGACGGTGAGCCGGTGCATCTCGCGGCCGATCCGGGCCTCCAGCGGGACCAGCGCGTCGCGCAGCTCGGCGTCGGTGCGGGCGGCCACCCACAGCTCCAGCGCGGCGACGAAGAGCGGGCCGGTGAAGGCGGCGGCGAGCAGGTCGACCACCCCGTCGAGCCGGCGCGGGCCGGCCGGCAGGGCCTCCGCCTCGGTGCGCAGCTCGACCGCCCGCCGCTCGGTCAGGTGGGCGACGGCGGCGGTGACCAACGCCGCCTTGGTCGGGTAGTGGTGCAGCTGGGCGCCCCGGGAGACGCCCGCGCGGGCCGCCACCACCGTCGTGGTGGTGCCGGACCAGCCGTGCTCCACCAGGCACTCGACGGTCGCCTCCAGCAGTCGGGCCTGGGTGGCGCGGCTGCGGTCCTGCTGAGGGACGCGGGTCGATGCGGCGGGCACGGGGACAGCCTGCCGCCCTCGAAACAAACAGTCAAGCCTGACTTTTTTGAAAGGAAGGGCCCCTTGTTAACGCCTCCGGTAGAGGAAGGGCCCCTTGTTAACGGTCAGCGGCCGTCGCGGGGCCCGAAGACGGCGAGGGCGTCGGCGTCGGAGTGGCGGGAGCGGACGTACTCGTCGGCCCACGCCGCCGCGTCGGGAAAGGTGGACCCGGCGGCGATCCGGGCGCACGCGGCGTCCACGTCGAAGGGCGTCCGGCGCAGCTGCACGCCGGGGCCGAGCAGGGCCCACCAGGCGCCCGCGCCCCCGTACGGCATCCCGACGCTGCCCGGGTTCACCACCAGGCGGCGGTCGACCAGCCGCGCGAACGGCATGTGGGTGTGCCCGCAGACCACGGTGGTGGCCTCGGCGGGGAGGCCGGCGAAGACCTCGGCCCAGCGGTCGAGGCGGGAGTCGACGAGCACCATCTCCTCGTCGTCGCGGGGCGTCGCGTGGCAGAACAGCACCTCACCCAGGCCGGCGACCGGCAGCGTGACGCGCTGCGGCAGCGCGGCCAGCCGGGCCACCTGGTCGTCGCGGAGCTGGGCGGCGGCCCAGTTGGAGACGTCGTACGGGGCTGGACGGCCGGCATGGGCCGCCACCAGGTCACGTTCACCGTTGCCGCCCACCCAGCACGCCCGGTCACCGAGCGCGGCGAGCCGATCCAGCACCTCGACCGGCTGCGGGCCGTCGGCGATGTCGCCGGTGAGCACGATCAGGTCGGCGCTGGCCACGTCCGGCTCGGCCAGGACGGCCTCCAGCGCCGGCAGCACGCCGTGGATGTCGGAGAGGACGGCGACACGTTCACGCATCGCCCCAGCCTGGCCGCCGACCGCCGGGCCGTCCAGGAATTCTGCGCCGGGCAGAGACGGCGCCGGCCCGGACCGCGCGAGGCGGGCCGGGCCGGGAAAGCCGGTGCGGAGGTCAGACGCGCGCGCGGCGGGCCAGGCGCTCCGGGTCGAGGATGATGATGCTCTTGCCGTCCAGGCGCAGCCAACCGCGCGAGGCGAAGTCGGCGAGCGCCTTGTTGACGGTCTCCCGGGAGGCGCCGACGAGCTGGGCGATCTCCTCCTGGGTGAGGTCGTGGGTCACCCGCAGCACGCCGCCGTCCCGGGTGCCGAAACGGCCGGCCATCTGGAGCAGGTTCTTGGCGACCCGGCCCGGCACGTCGGTGAAGATCAGGTCGGCCAGCGAGTCGTTGGTCCGGCGCAGCCGGCGGGCCAGCACGCGCAGCAGCTGCTCGGCGATCTCGGGCCGGTTGTTGAGCCAGGGGCGCAGGGCCTGCTTGCGCAGCCGCACCAGCCGGGTGTCGGTGACCGCCGTGGCCGTCGCCGTACGCGGGCCCGGGTCGAAGAGCGACAGCTCGCCCACCATGTCCGACGGGCCCATCACGGCGATCAGGTTCTGCCGGCCGTCCGCGGCGCGGCGACCCACCTTGATCTTGCCGGACAGAAGGATGTAGAGACTGTCTCCGGGCTCGCCCTCGTTGAAGACGACCTCGCCCTTGCGGACCTCGATCGTCTCCATCTCCTTGGCGAGCGCCTCGGCAGCCTCCGGGTCCACACCCTGGAAGATCCCGCTGCGGGCCAGTACCTCGTCCATCGCGCACCTCCGCCTGCGCGTGCCGTCCGTCGGCCGGGTCCGCCGTCCGCTGATCCCTCGCGCGCCGCCAGTCTAGGCGCACATGAGCAGGAATCAGAGGTGCACCCCTGGAATCTTGATCGTTGGGCGTAACCTGCCCGACCTGGTGAGCGGCTAGGATCCCGCCTCCGGCCCGGGCCGGCGCCACCCGTTCCCACCTGCGATCGTAGGGTGACCGGCGTGCTCTGTGCGCCGATCCTGACCACCCGGTCCGAAACCGGCTGGGACATCCCGCTCCTGGTCTGGCGGTCCGAGGCGCCGCTGCTGGCGGTCGGCTCCGCCCCGCTGGGCGGGGGGATCGGCGTCCGCCGGTGGGTGGTGAACGCGACCGTGCCGATGTCGTACGACCGGGACGACCCCGCCGCCCACCTGGCCGAGATGGCCCGCGACCTCGACCTGGACGGGCCCGGCGTCGGGCTGCTCACCGGGGTGGACGTGACCGAGGTGGTGCACCGCGCGGACAGCGGCGTCCGGGTCTGGGCCACCGTCGGCCTGGGCACCCCGGTGTGGGCCGCCGCGCCCGCGCCCGCGCCGCCCGCCCAACGCGTCGGCACGGTCAACATCGTCGTGCACGTGCCGGCCCGGCTCGGCGAGGCCGCCCTGGTCAACGCGGTGGCCACGGCCACCGAGGCGAAGGCGCAGGCGATCTGGGAGCTGGGCCTGCCGGCCACCGGCACCCCCACCGACGCGGTCACCGTGCTCTGCCCCGCCGACGGCGACCCGGCCCCGTACGGCGGGCCCCGCTCGACCTGGGGCGGCCCGCTGGCCCGGGCCGTGCACGCCGCCGTCCGGGCGGGCGGCGCCGGCACCGTGGTGCCCTGGTCCGACCGGCGGGGGGTCTGACGTGCCACGACGGGTAATCCGACCGATCGGCCCTCGTCGGAGCGATCCCGGGACGGTAGCGTCGCCGACGATGTACGCTTCCGCCCGCTCTGCGCCCTGGTCCCGCCGCGCCGCCGCTCCCGGCCCGCGTCCCGCCGTCCCCGGTCGACGCCTCGCCGGGCTCGCCGCGCTCCTCGCCGTCCTCCTGGTCGCCGGCTGCTCGACCTCCGGCGGGGACGACCCGCGGTGGCAGACCGGGCAGGGCGGGGGGACCCCCGGCTCGGCCGCCCCCGCGACGGCCGAGCAGCCCGCCGCGGACGGTGCGGCCGACCGGGCGATCTCGCTGACCGCCACCGGCGACGTGATCATGGGTAACGCGCCGAACCGGCTGCCCCCCAACGGCGGCAAGGGCTTCTTCGACGACGTGAAGTCGGCGCTCAAGGGCGACCTGGTGATGGGCAACCTGGAGGAGCCGCTCACCGACGACACGGGTGCCGGCAAGTGCGGCCCGAACCCGAAGAACTGCTACCAGTTCCGGGCGCCCCCCGGCTATGCGGCGCACCTGCGCTCGGCCGGGTTCCAGCTGCTCAACCAGGCCAACAACCACGGCAACGACTACGGGCAGCAGGGCTACGAGAACACCCAGTCGGCGCTGGAGGCGCACGGGCTCAAGCACACCGGGGCGCCGGGCGAGATCACCGTGGTCGACGTCAAGGGCGTCAAGGTGGCCGTGGTGGGCTTCTCGTCGTACCCCTGGTCGAACAGCCTGATCGACATCGACGCCGCCAAGCAGGTGATCGAGTTGGCCAAGGAGCAGGCCCAGCTCGTGGTGGTCCAGGTGCACATGGGCGCCGAGGGCGCCGACCGCACCCGGGTGAAGCCGGGCACCGAGACGTACGTCGGCGAGAACCGCGGCGACCCGATGCGCTTCTCCCGCGCGGTCATCGACGCCGGCGCGGACCTGGTGATCGGGCACGGGCCGCACGTGCTGCGGGGCATGGAGTTCTACAAGGGCCGGCTGATCGCCTACAGCCTGGGCAACTTCGCCGGCGGCGGGAAGTCGCTGAACAGCGCCGGCCGGCTCGGCTGGGGCGGCGTGCTCAAGGTGTCGCTCACCGCCGAGGGCCGCTTCGTCGGCGGCACCTTCACCTCGACCGCGATGAACGGCGTCGGCAAGCCGTCGGTCGACCGGCAGGACCGTGGCCTCGGCCTGGTCCGCGAGGTGACCGCGGCCGACTTCCCGGACACCGGTGCGAAGCTCGACCCGAGCGGCAAGATCAGCGCGCCGGCGGGTGGCTGAGCGCACGCCGCCCGCGTGGACCCGCCGGAGCGTCGGCCCCGCGACGTAGGCTGGCCGGCGTGACCACGCGCTCTCCCGAGACCGACCTCGGTCGTACGCGTCGCGCCCGCCGCATCGGTCGGGTGCTGACCGAGACCCACCCCGACGCGCACTGTGAACTCGACCACTCCAACGCGCTGGAGTTGGCCGTCGCCACGATCCTCTCCGCCCAGTGCACCGACAAGAAGGTCAACGAGGTCACGCCGAAGCTGTTCGCCCGCTACCGCACCGCCGCCGACTATGCCGGGGCGGACCGGGGCGAGCTGGAGGAGCTGATCCGGCCCACCGGGTTCTACCGCAACAAGACCAGCTCCCTGATCAACCTGGGCCGCGCGCTCTGCGAGCGCTACGACGGCGAGGTGCCGGGCAAGCTGGCCGACCTGGTGACGCTGCCCGGCATCGGGCGCAAGACCGCGAACGTGATCCTCGGCAACGCCTTCGACGTCCCCGGCATCACCGTCGACACCCACTTCCAGCGGCTGGTGCAGCGGTGGCAGCTGACCAGCGAGACCGACCCGGTCAAGATCGAGCACGCGATCGGGGCGCTCTACCCGAAGCGCGACTGGACGATGCTGTCGCACCGGATCATCTTCCACGGCCGTCGGGTCTGCCACGCCCGCAAGCCCGCCTGCGGCGCGTGCACGCTGGCGAAGCTCTGCCCGGCCTATGGCACCGGGCCGACCGAGCCGGCGGCCGCGGCCAAGCTGTTGAAGGGCCCCCGCGCGCGGGACCTGGCGGTCGCCGTCGGCCTCGACCCCGACCTGGTGCCGCAGCAGGCGGCCGCGGCGGACGTGCCGTGACGCGCCGGCTCGCCTACCTGCTCGTCCCGCTGCTGCTCGCGGCGGCCGGCTGCACCGCCACGGCCGAGGAGCCGGCCGGCCCGGCGCTGGCCACCCGGGCCGAGCGTCCGTCGCCGTTCGCCGACTGCGCCCCGCTGACCGTCACGCCCGCGTCGGCCGCCCCGGCCCCGGCCGGCGCCGCCGGCGCCGAGCTGCCCGACCTGACCCTCAACTGCTTCACCGGCGGCGCGCCGGTGCGGGTGCGGGACGTCAAGGGCCCGGCGGTGATCAACGTGTGGGCGTCCTGGTGCGCCCCGTGCCGCAAGGAGCTGCCCGCCTTCCAACGGCTCAGCGAGCGGGCCGACGGGCGGTTCCAGGTGATCGGCGTGAACAGCCGGGACAGCCGGGGCGGCGCGCAGTCCATCGGCGAGGACTTCGGCGTCGGTTTCCCGATGCTCGTCGACCAGGGTGACGCATTCCAACGCTCGCTCGAACGCAACGCGTTCCCGCTGACCGTCCTGGTCGACGCCGACGGTCGGATCCGGCACGTCGACGCGACCGGCGCGTTGGACGACGACCGGCTCGCGAAGCTGGTCCGCACCCATCTCGGGGTGACGGTGTGACCCGGAGGCCGCCCGCGTGGTTCGACCCGCTGCTGGGCCGGCTGGGCACCGCCCGGGCGGAGGACTTCACCCGGATCGTCACCCCGGACAGCGGCGGCCGGGAGAGCGCCGTGCTGGTGCTGCTCGGCGAGGAACCCGACGCCGGGCCGGACGTGCTGGTCCTCCAGCGCGCCGCGACGCTGCGCAACCACGCCGGGCAGCCCGCCTTCCCCGGCGGCGCCGCCGACCCGGAGGACGCCGACGCCCGCGCCACCGCGCTGCGCGAGGCGAACGAGGAGGTCGGCCTCGACCCCGGCAGCGTCACCGTGCTGGCCGAGCTGCCCCGGCTCTGGATCCCGGTCAGCGACTTCGTGGTCACCCCGGTGCTCGCCTGGTGGCACGAGCCGCACCCGGTGCACCCGCGCGAGCCGGCCGAGGTCGCGCACGTCGCCCGGCTCCCGGTCGCCGAGCTGGTCGACCCGGACAACCGCATGCGGGTACGCCATCCCAGCGGCTGGATCGGCCCCGCCTTCTCGGTGCGCGGCATGCTGGTCTGGGGCTTCACCGCCGGTGTGATCGACACGTTGTTGCAGATGGGCGGTTGGGCCCGGCCGTGGCCGCGCAGCCGGGTGGTGGAGTTGCCGCCGGTGGGCGCCACCCCCGCCCCGTCGGCCGGCACCGACGCGGCGGACGAGACCCGGGTGCGCTGATCACCCGGGCGCACCCTCAGGTCACGTTCAGCGAGCGCTGAGCCTCCCGTGGGCCCGGTGCCCGTACCCTTGGGGCGTGTCCGCCGTGGATCTCGTCCTGCTCCTGCTCATGCTCGTGTTCGCGATCAGCGGATACCGCCAGGGCTTCGTCATCGGGGCCCTGTCGTTCTCCGGGTTCTTCCTGGGCGCGCTGCTCGGCCTCCAGATCGGCCCGCTGATCGCCCAGCAGTTCGCGGCGAGCGGCACCCGGGTCCTGATCTCCCTGGTGGCGATCTTCGGGCTCGCCGTGCTGGGGCAGGCGCTGGCCGGCTGGCTCGGCTCCAACCTGCGCGCGGCCATCACCGGGCCGGCCGGGAAGAAGATCGACGACGTCGGCGGCGCGTTCATCTCCGTCATCGCGGTCATGCTGGTGGCCTGGCTCGTCGCGGTGCCGCTGGGCTCCTCCTCGGTGCCCTGGCTGGCCGCCTCGGTCAAGAACAGCGCGCTGCTCACCGTCGTCGACCGTGTGCTGCCCGACCAGGCGCAGGAACTGTCCACGGCGCTGCGCGACACGGTCGACACCAACGGCTTCCCCGACGTGTTCAACGGGCTGGACCGCACCACGGCCCGGCAGGTGTCCCCACCCGACCCGGCGCTGGCCAACTCCCAGGTGGTGCAGAACAGCAAGCGGTCCGTGGTCAAGGTGCTCGGCTCCGCGCCGAGCTGCTCGCGCCGGATCGAGGGTTCCGGCTTCGTCTACGCCGACGACCGGGTGATGACCAACGCGCACGTGGTGGCCGGCACCCGTTCGGTGGCGGTGGAGTTGCGCGGCGAGCGGTACGACGGCGAGGTGGTCGTCTACGACCCGAACCGCGACCTGGCCGTGCTCTACGTGCCCGGCCTGCCCGGGCCGTCGCTGCGCTTCGCCGCGGGTGAGGCGGGCAGCGGGGCGGACGCGATCGTGCTCGGCTTCCCGCTCGACGGCCCGTACGACGCCCGCCCGGCCCGGGTCCGCGACGTCGACCGGATCACCGGGCCGGACATCTACTCCGCCGGTGACGTGACCCGGGAGATCTACACCATCCGGGCGCTGGTGCGCAGCGGCAACTCCGGCGGACCGCTGGTCTCGTCGAACGGGCTGGTGCTCGGGGTGATCTTCGCGGCGGCCGCGGACGACCCGAACACCGGTTTCGCGGTGACCGCGGCCGAGGCGCGGTCGGTGGCGTTGGCGGGCGCGGAGCGTACCCGGGGAGTGGGCACCGGCGACTGCACCTGAGCCGGCCGACGGCGGCCGGGCGGCGCGGGGTTCAGCCCCCGGCCGGCGCGCCGGCCGGCGCCACGTCGTCGCCCGACCGGTTCAGCGGCAGTTTCGCGCGCCCCCAGGTCAGCGTGCGGTCGAGCACCGCGCGCGCCATGATCGCCACGCAGGTCCCGCCGTTGAGGAACGAGGCCACCACGTCGCTGGGGTGGTGCATGCCCCGGTACATCCGGGTCAACGCCACCCCCACCGGCACCAGCACCAGCAGCGCCCACCAGGTGACCTTGGCCGGGGTGCTGCGCGCCCGCAGCGCCAGCAGCACCGCGAGGCCGACGTAGAGCGCGGTCGCGGCGGACGTGTGCCCGGACGGGAAGCTGGACGTCGGCGGGGACGCGTCCATGTGCTCGACGGCCGGGCGGTTCCGGTCGATGACCATGGTGGTGAAGAGGAAGATCAACGCCTGGGCGCTCACCGCCGCGCAGAGGAAGAGCGGCTCCCGCCAGCGGTGCAGCACCAACCGCAGCACCAGCGCGGCCAGCACGGTCACCACGACGATCATCTGGGTGCTGGCCAACGTGCTGAAGACCAGCGACACGTCGTTCCAACCCCCCGTCCGGTCGGCCGCCAGCTCGCGGTTGACCGCGTCCTCCACGGTGAACGGCCAGGTGTGCGCGAGGACCCGGGTGACCAGGAGTCCCAACCCCACCATGAGAGCGAACAGCAGCGCCAGCGGCAGCAGGACCCGCCGGGTGACCCGGACCACGACATCGGACATGGGCCGCCATCTACCCAGATCCGCGCCGGACTACGCCCGTGGGTCGTCCGGCCCCGGTTCGGCCAGCTCCGGCTCGATCCCCTCGCGCAGCGGACGCGTGGTCCGCCGGCCGGTCGAGGTCCGCCACGTGGCGAAGGCGGCCGCCGTGGCGGCCACCACGGCCACCCCGAGCACCCAGCCGCCCACCACGTCGCTGGTCCAGTGCACGCCCAACGCGATCCGGCTCAGCCCGGTGACCACCATGACCAGCGCGGCAGCCGTCCACAGCGCGACCCGACCGGTCCGGCTGTCCCGGGCGAACGGCAGGAACACCAGCAGCAACACCCCGGCCGCCAGCGCCGCGTTCAACGCGTGACCGGACGGGAAGGAATAGCCCGCCGCGCGCGCCACCGGATCCAGCAGCTCCGGCCGGTCGCGCCCGACCAGCAGCTTCAGCAACGCGCCGAGCAGCCCACCGACCAGCATGGTGGCGACCACCCACACGGCCAGCCGGGGCGCGCCGCGACGCAGCAGCCACACCACCACCACCGCGGCGGCCACCCGCAACGGCCCCGGCCCCAGCGCGTGGGTCCACACGGTCATCACGTGGACCCAGGCCGGATGGTCCACCGCGTAGCCGTGGAACGTGTCGGTGATCGACGCGTCCAGTCGGAGCAGCGGCGGCCAGGCGCCCAGCACCAGCAGCGCGAGCAGGGCGAACGGCACGAGCACCAGGAAGGCCGCGGTGGCGGCCAGGGTGAGCCGGAGACCCAGCGAGTGGTCGGGGTCGAGGCGGCGGGCCCGCCAGGACCGCTCCCGCATGGACGTCGGACCGGTGGTGTTCATGCGCCGTTCACTACCCAAGGCACGGCCTGATCAGACCGGCCGCGCCGGTCAGCGGCGGCTCTGCCGGAACCGGCGCACCATCAGCGCGGTGCCGGTGACCAGGGCGACGAACAACGCCAGCCCGGTCCACAACCGCTCCGGCGCGGAGTCGTCGGCCTGCCCGGCCGGGCGGGCCGACCACCCGGACTGCTGCGTACGGCCGAGCGGATCGCCGCCCTGCCCCGCGCCCGCCGCCCGGCTGTCCCGGCCCTCGCCGGGCGCCGGCCCGAAGCCCACCACACCCGGGGAGGCGTTGTCGTCGAGCGGGTTGCGCCCCACCGGCGACACGTCGGCGGTGAGCGCGGCCACCGGATCCACCATGCCGAAGCCGAACCGGTCGTCCCGTCCGGTCGGGCCGAGATCCCGGGCGGTGCTGATCAGCCGGTTCACCACGTCCCCGGCCGGCATCCGCGGATAGCGGGCCCGGACCAGGGCAGCCGTCGCGGCGACCAGCGGCGCGGCGAAGCTCGTCCCCTGCACCCGCCAGTAGCCGCCCTGCTGCCGCGCGCCGTAGAGGGCGGTGGCCGGGGCGCTGAGGATGGTCTCGCGGCCGGTGACCGAGCCGGACCAGAGGTTCTCGCTGTTGCGGTCCAGCCCGGTCACCGCCAGCACGCCCGGCTCCCGGGCCGGGTACCAGACCTTGGTGCTGGTCGACGTGGCCAGGTTGCCGGTGCAGGCGACCACCACCACGTCGCGCGCGAACGCGTAGTCGAGCGCCGCGGCCAGGGCCGGGCTGTCGCCGCTGCCGCCGAGCGACAGGTTGATCACGCGGGCGCCGTTGTCCACCGCCCACCGCACGGCCTTCGCGATGACCAGTGCGTCGTCGTACCGGTTCTCCGCGTCCAGCACGCGGACCGGGAGGATCCGGGCGTCCGGCGCCAGCCCCACCACGCCCCGGTCGTCGTCGGCCCGCCCGGCGATCAGCCCGGCCACCGTGGTGCCGTGCCCGACCGGGTCCGGCCCGCCCGCGCCGTCCGGGTCGACCAGGTCGAGGCCGGGCAGCACCTGCCCGGCCAGGTCCGGATGCGCACCGTCCACACCGGAGTCGATCACCGCGACCACCACGCCGCGACCGGTCGAGGTGCGCCAGGCGGTCTTCGCCCGCAACTCCGCCAACTGCCACTGCTCGTCGCGGACCTGGTCGGTGCGGACCGCCGCGTCGGGCGCCCGGGCCGGCAGCGGACGGGCGACGGGGACAGCCGCTGTCGCGTGCGCCGGTGGCGCGAGCGGGCCGCCCGCGACGACCAGCGCCGACACCGCGGCGAGCAGTGCCCGTCCGGTGAGACGCCGGGATGGCACGCCGGGAGCTCCCTGCCGTTCCCTGGTCACATTCCCCAGCCATTCCGTCGCGTCCGACACATGCTGCTCGGAGATTACCGGTTGTCCCGACCGTCACGGGGCAACTCCGCACGCCCGGTCACCCGGGCGGAAGATGGGCCAACTGCACCAGACGTACGCCCTCACGGCGGGTGACCAGACGGGCCCGTCCCGGGGGCAGCGGGCCGGCCTTCACCTGACCGACGAGCGGCCCCTCCTCCGGGCCCCCCGACATCACCAGCCCGGCCGTGGACAGCTCCCGCAGCCGCTGGATGACCGGCTCGTACGACGTCCGGCCGGCGCCACCCGAGCGCCGCGCCAGCACCAGGTGCAGCCCGACGTCCCGGGCGTGCGGGAGGTGCTCCTCCAACGCGCGCAACGGGTTGCTCGGCCCGCCGGCCACCAGGTCGTAGTCGTCCACCAGCACGAACAGCTCCGGCCCCGTCCACCAGGACCGGGCGCGCAGCTCGGCCGGCGTCACCCCGGGACCGGGCTGCCGCCCCTGCAGGTAGCCGGCCGCCGATTCGATCAGCTCGGTGGTGTGCGGCGCGGCCGTGCCGTACCCGATCAGGTGCGGCGTGTCGATCGTGCCCATCAGGCTGCGCCGGTAGTCCACCAGGATCACCCGGGCCTGCTCCGGGGTGAACCGGCGGACGATCGAGGTGGCCAACGCGCGCAGGAACGAGGACTTGCCGCACTCGGCGTCGCCGAACACCACGAAGTTGGGTTCGGTGGCGAAGTCGAGCACCACCGGGGACAGGTCCGCCTCGGCCACCCCCACCGGGAACGCCAGCCCGGTGGTCGAGGTCTGGTCCAGCTCGGCGTACGGCAGCACCGGCGGGAGCAGCCGCACCCGGGGCGCCACCGGACCGGCCCAGGCGCCGGCGACCGCCTTGACCAGGTCGCCGGTCTCGGCGCCCAGGGTGGTGGCCCGCGGTTCGGCGGTGAGGAAGTGCAGCCCGCCGGCGGTGATCCCGCGCCCCGGCCGCTCCTCCGGCACGGTCGCCGCCAGCGCCCGCTTGACCACCGCCGAGTCGGCCGGATCACCGAGGCGCAGCTCCAGCCGGGAGCCGAACAGATCGCGGATCGCCGGCCGGAAGTCCGACCAGCGCAGCGCGGTCGCCACCACGTGCACCCCGTACGCGAGGCCGCGCGTGGCCAGCTCGGTGACCAGCGGCTCCAGGTCCTCGTACTCGCCGCGCAGGGTGTTCCAGCCGTCGACCACCAGGAACACGTCCCCGAACGGGTCGGCGCCGCCCGGCCCGCCCGCGGCCCGTCGCCGACGCCAGGCCGCCATCGACTCCACCCCCGACTCGGTGAAGCGCCGCTCCCGCTCGACGAGCACGTTGACGACCTCGCCGACGGTCCGGCGGACCGCGGTGCCGTCGGTGCGCCCGCTCACCCCGCCGACGTGCGGCAGGTCGCGCAGCGCGCCGAGCGTCCCCCCGCCGAGGTCGAGGCAGTAGACCTGCACCTCGGCCGGCGTGTGGGTGAGGGCGAGCGCGCAGACCAGCGTGCGCAGCAGGCTGGACCGGCCGCTGCGGGTGGTGCCGACCACCCCGACGTGCCCGGCTGCGCCGTCGAGGGCCAGCCAGAAGAGGTCCCGCCGCTGCTCGAACGGCTTGTCCACCACGGCCACCGGCACCTGCAACGCGCCGTGCAGCTCCGGATTGGCCACGGTCAGCCCGCGCACCGGGTCGCTCCCGATCGCGCCGAGCAGCTCGTCGAGCGTCGGCGAGGCGTCCAGCGGGGGGAGCCACACCTGGTGCGCCGGCGGGCCCTGCCCGGCCAGCCGGTCCACCAGCAGGTCGAGCAGGGTCCCGCCGGTCTCCTCCTCGGCCGGAAGGGCCGCCGGCGCGGCCGGCTCGGGCACCGGGACCAGGTGGCTGGAGAAGGCGAGCACGCGAGGGCTCCCGGCGCCGGCCGTACCCGCCGGGCCGGGGCGGCGGCGGACCGTCCCGGAGACGTACGCGGCCTTGAACCGGACCAGCGGGTCGGTGCCGGAGCGCAGGTAGCCGTGGCCCGGGGTGCGGGGCAGCTCGTGCGCGTCCGGCACGCCGAGCACGGTCCGGGACTCCAGCGCGGAGAACGTGCGCAACCCGATCCGGTAGGACAGGTGGGTGTCCAGCCCGCGCAGCCGGCCCTCCTCCAGCCGTTGGCTGGCCAGCAGCAGGTGCACCCCGAGCGACCGGCCGAGCCGCCCGATCTGCACGAACAGGTCGATGAAGTCGGGCTTGGCGGAGAGCAGCTCGGAGAACTCGTCGCAGATCAGCAGCAGCGACGGCAGCGGGGCCAGCGGGGTGCCGGCCGCCCGGGCCCGCTCGTAGTCGCGCACGCTGGCGAAGTTGCCCGCCCGGCGCAGCAGCTCCTGCCGGCGCATCAGCTCCCCGTTGATCGCGTCCACCATCCGGTCGACCAGGGGCAGCGCGTCGGCCAGGTTGGTGATCACGGCGGCGGTGTGCGGCAGCCGCTCGAACGGCGCGAACGTGGCGCCGCCCTTGAAGTCGACGAGCACGAAGTTGAGCTGCTCCGAGCTGTGCGTGGCGGCCAGGCCGAGCACGAGCGTGCGGAGCAGCTCCGACTTGCCCGAGCCGGTGGCGCCGATCAGCAGGCCGTGCGGCCCCATCCCGTCCTGCGCCGACTCCTTCAGGTCGAGGTCGATCGCCCCGCCGTCGGCGCCCACCCCGATCGGTACCCGCAGCCGGTCCCGCGCGGCCCGGGGCGCCCACCCCTGCTCGGCGGTGAAGCCCTCGGGGTCGCCGAGGCCGAGCAGCTCGGGCAGGCCCGGCTCGGCGCCGGGCGGCGCGTCCGGTCCGCGTACGGTGCCGGCCAGCCGCAGCGGCGCGAGTCGCCGGGCCACCGCCTCGGCGTCGGCGGCCGGCAGCGCGTCGGCGGCGCCGACCTCGGCGTGCCCTTCCGCGGAGTGCGAGTGCAGCCGGCCGTCGACCAGGTCGAGCAGCAGCGCGTAGCGGTCGAGCAGCCGTGGGGGCGGGGTGTCCAGGTCGAGCACGGTGACCGCGTCGATGCCGCCGTCGCCGGCCAGGTCGGCGGCGCCGGTCAGGTCGCCGCCGTCGAGCACCACGACCACGTGCGGCCCGTCGGTGGCCGGGCCGTGCGGGCTGAACCGGGACCGGCTGCCGAGCACGTCGGCGAGGAGCCGTTCCAGGTCGGCGGCGGAGCTGGTGACCAGGCGCACCGCGCCCAGGGCGTCGGTACGCGTCGGGTGGTGGGCGTGCGGCAGCCACTTCACCCACTCCCACCGGTCCCGGCGCTCCGGCCCGGCACAGACCGCGACCAGCAGCTCGTCCGGGGCGTGGAAGACCGCGAGCTGGGTGAGCACCGCCCGGGCCAGGGCCTGCGCGGCGGGCGAGCCGGCGCCGCGTACCGGACCCGCCGGACCGCGCACGAAGACCCGGGCGAAGCTGCGCAGCGACAGCGCCACCGGCAGGTCCGGCACCACCGAGTACGCGTCCAGGAAGCGCCGCAGCGCCCCGGCGGTCATCGGCTCCAACTCCTCCAGCGGCCGGGTGACCGGCGGAACCAGTGGCGTGGCCAGCGTCTGCGGCCCGACACCGACCCGGACCACGGCGAAGTCGGGGTCGGCCGGCCGGCGTTCCCAGACCCGGTGGCTGTCCACCGTGGACCAGAGTCGGCCCGGCTCGGGGTGGCGGTAGGAGAGCCCGGCCCGCTGGGCGCCGGCGGTCTCCCGGACCCGGCGGCGCAGCGTGGCCAGGTGGCGCAGGTATTCCCGGCGGGCGGCCATCAGCTCGGACTTCTTCGGGCCGGCGCTGCCCCAGGTGGTCACCAGCATGGCCAGCGAGGAGAGCCCGAACATGCCGCCCACCGCGTACGAGTAGGCCCCGCCGCCCCGGCCGAACATCATCGCCATGGCCACCGTCCCGCCGAGCATCGGCAACACCATCAACGCCTGCTGCCAGCGCCCCCCGGTCGCCACCGGGATCTCCGGCGGCGCCTCGACGGGCAGCTCGCCGACCGGGATCTCCGGGGCCGGGCGGCGCGGCGGCCGCTTGATGACGACAGTGGACAACGATCCTCCCATGGCTCTCGGTAACCCGAGCCTGGCTCATAGTAGGTAAAGTCCTCTCGTCCGTCAGCCCACCGATCCGGTCCCGGATGGAGATACGTCGATGACAAGCGGGCTCGCCCGGGTCACCATCAGCGCGCCCCGGCGCCGGGTCGACGTGGCCCTGCCGGAGCAGGTCCCCCTGGCCGAGTTGCTGCCCGAGGTGCTCCGGCACGCCGGGGAGGGGCTGGCCGACGACGGGGAACGGCACGGCGGCTGGCTGCTGCGGCGCACCGACGGCGCGGTGCTCGCCACCGCCCAGGCGCTGCTGCCGCAGGGCGTCCGGGACGGCGAGGTGCTGCACCTCGTGCCGGCCCGCGCCGAGTGGCCCGAACTGGAGTACGACGACGTGGTCGAGGCGATCGTCGACGGGGCCCGACGCCGGGGCGCCGCCTGGTCCGCCCCGGCCACCCGGGCCGCCGCGCTGGCCGGGGCCGGCGTGCCGCTGGCCGTCGGGCTGGTCGCCGTGCTGACCGCCGGCGCCGGGGGCCGGGACTGGCCGGTCGCCGCGGCGGTCGCCCTGATCCTGGTGCTCGCCGCCACCGCGGCGTCCCGGGCGTACGGGGACGGCCCGGTCGGCGCCACCCTCGGCGGGTACGCGCTGCCCTGGGCGGCGACGGCCGGCGCGCTGGCGGTCGGCCCGGGCGACCCGGTCGGTCCGATCCCCGGGCTGCGCTGGATCGGCGCCCCCGAACTGCTCGTCGGCTCGGTGGCGCTGCTGCTGGTGGCGGTGCTCGGCCTGCTCGGGGTGGCCAGCCGGTCCCGGGTCTTCGTAGCCGGCGTCACAGTGGGCGCGGCCGGGGCGGTGGCCGCGCTCGGTGGGCTGCTGCTGACGCCCGCCGGCACCGCGGCCGTGCTGCTCGCCGTCCTGGTCTTCGCGCTCGGCGGGCTGCCGCTGCTGGCCATCCGGCTCGGCAAGCTGCCGCTGCCGCCGCTCACCCTGCCCGCTCCCGCCGGCACCCGTGACCTGCCCGACCGGGGACGGGTGCACGCCGCCGTGGCCCGCGCCGAGGAGGTACTGACCGGGATGCTGATCGGCCACGCCGCGCTGGCCGTCGGCGCGATCGGGGTGCTCGTCGCGGCCGGCGGGACCGCCGCGTGGCTGCTGGTCGCCGTCGGCAGCGGGGTGCTGCTGCTGCGCTCCCGGCTCTTCGTGGCGGTGCGGCACCGGCTGCCGGCCGTCGTCGCCGGGCTCGCCGGGTACGCCCTGCTCGGCGCGGTGCTGGCGGAACGGGCCGGTCCGGGCGGGCGACTCGCGCTGACCGTCGGCGGGCTGGCCCTGGCCCTGGTGGCGGTGACCGCCGGCGCCACGTACGCCCGGCGACCGGTGTCCCCGTACCTCGGCCGGCTGGCCGACCTGACCGACACCGCCCTGGTGGTCGCGGTGGTCCCGGTGGCCTGCGCGGTGCTCGACCTCTACGACCGGGCCCGCGGCCTGCTCGCCTGAGTACGCGACGGCCCGGGCCGCGACGTGCGACCCGGGCCGTGGCGAAGCGTGACCGTCAGTGCAGCGTCTCGCCGCGCTCCTCGGCCTCCTTGGCGCGCCGGTAGGACGCGGCGATCTCGGCCTCGGCCTCGACCCGGCCGACCCAGGTCGCGCCCTCGACCGACTTGCCCGGCTCCAGGTCCTTGTAGACCTCGAAGAAGTGCTGGATCTCCAGGCGGTCGAACTCGCCCAGGTGGTGGATGTCCCGCAGGTGCTCCTGGCGCGGGTCCTCGTAGGGAACGCAGAGGACCTTGTCGTCGCCGCCCTTCTCGTCGGTCATCCGGAACATGCCGATGGTGCGGCAGCGGATCAGGCAGCCGGGGAAGGTCGGCTCGGGCACCAGCACCAGCGCGTCCAGCGGGTCGCCGTCCTCGCCCAGGGTGCCCTCGATGAAGCCGTAGTCGGCCGGGTACTGCGTGGAGGTGAAGAGGGTGCGGTCCAGCCGGATCCGGCCGGTCGCGTGGTCCACCTCGTACTTGTTGCGGTGACCCTTGGGGATCTCAACCGTGACGTCGAAATCCATTTCCCACGCTCCCTCGTTTGCCCACGCTGGCTAACGGAACCAGCGGCTCGCCGCCCGCACGGGTGAACGCCCCCCGCCGGCTCCGGCCGCCGCATAGTGTTCGGACCGAAGTAGTGTCACCCAAGGTGATTTCGAGCGGGGAGGAGGGGGCCGTGGGGAGGGAAGATTCACACTACCGCCCCGAGGGGGTTGACGGGCGACGGTCCGTCGGATCCGGTTCCGGTGGAGCCACCGGGCGGGTGTCCGTCCCCGGCGCCAACGTTCCCCATCGTCCGGCCCCGGCCAGCGGATCGGCCCGGGTCACCCCGACCGGCGACCCGGCGGCGGCCCCGGTGAGCTGGCCCGGCGCGCCTGCTCCGATCCCGGTGAGCCCGCCGGTCCCGCCGGTCGGCGCCGCCCCGCCGCCGCCCCCGCCCGCCGTTCCGCCGCGCCGCCGTCGTGGCCGCCTGGTCGCGGCGCTGGCGGGCGTGCTGGTGCTGGTCCTCGCGGTGGCCGGGCTGGCGGTGCTCCGCCCGGGTCCGGTCGCCCGTCTGCTGGGCGGCGAGGCCACCCCGTCCGGTGCCACCGCCGCGCCGCCCGAGCCGGACCCGCCGGCCGTGCTCGGCGGTCCCGACGCCAACGCGCCGCTGCCCACCGAGGCCGGGATCCGGGCCGCGCTGGAACCGCTGGTGGGCGCCGCCGCGCTCGGCGACCGGGTGAACGTCTCGGTGGCGGACGTGGCCACCGGCGAGGCGCTCTACGGCAAGGGACCGGACGCGCCGACCGTGCCCGCCTCGGTGACCAAGCTCGCCACCGGTGTCGCGGTGCTCGCGGCGCGTGGCCCGGCTTACCGGATCCCCACCCGCGCGGTGGCCGGCCCGAACCCCGGCGAGGTGGTGCTGGTCGGCGGCGGCGACCCCACGCTCGCGGTGGACAAGAACGGCTTCTACCCGGGCGCGGCCCGGCTGGACGACCTGGCCGCCCAGGTGCGCGACGCGCTCGGCGGCACCGCACCGACCAAGGTGATCGTCGACTCGTCGCTGTTCAGCGGGCCGGTCTTCGAGCCCGGCTGGGACGCCGACATCCCCACCGGCGGCTTCGGCGCGGCGATCACCGCGCTGATGACCGACGGCGCCCGCAAGGACCCGGCGCTGGCGCGGCGCACCGCCGAGGAGACCAACCACGCCGCCGAGCGGGTGCCCCAGCCGGACCTGACCGCCGGCCGGCAGTTCGCCAAGCTGCTCGGGCTCACCGGTGGTGCCGCCCAGGTGACCCGGGGCGCGGCGCCGACCGCCGGGGGTTCCGGGTCGGCCGGCCCGGCGCCCGGCACCGAGCTGGGCAAGGTCGAGTCCCTGCCGGTGATCCGGCTGGTCGACATCATGATCAGCGACAGCGACAACGTGATCGCCGAGGCGATGGCCCGCCAGGTGGCGCTGGCCAAGGGCAAGCCCGGCTCGTTCACCGGGGGCGCGGCCGCCACCGACGAGGTGCTCGGCGAGCTGGGACTGCCGGCCGGCGAGATCAGCCTCGCCGACGGCAGCGGGCTGTCGCGCACCAACCGGATCAGCCCGTCCCTGCTCACCGAGCTGATCACGCTCGCCGGGAACGGCAGCCACCCGGAGCTGGCGGCGATCTTCGGCGGGCTGCCGGTCGGCGGCTGGTCCGGCACGCTCGACGAGCGCTACCGGGCGGCCGCCACCGCCGCCGGCGCCGGCGTGGTGCGGGCCAAGACCGGGACCCTGACCGGGGTGAACGCGATCGCCGGAACGGTGCTCACCGCCGACGGGCGGCTGCTCACCTTCGCCGTGCTCACCGACCGGACGCAGGGCTCGCTGGACGAAACCCGGCAGGCGCTCGACCGGATCACATCCGCGCTGGCCGGCTGCGGCTGCCGCTGACCGACCGACGTCGATCGGCCGACGCGAGCCCGGGTGGGGGTGTCGCGGCGCGGGTACGGTGGGTTCATGGCGCAGTTCGTGGACTGGGATCTGGCCGCCGCGACCGCGGGGGCGCTGGGCAAGTCGGGCCCCCGCGTGTCATACGCGGAGGCCACCGACGTGGTGGGCGACCTGCGCCGGCTGACCGAGGAGGCCGCCGGTCACGTGGCCGACTACACCGGGCTGCGCGCCCAGGTGGCCCACCCGCCGGTGCGCGTGGTCGACCGCCGGGACTGGGCGGCGGCCAACATCGCCGGGCTGCGCGAGGTGGTCACGCCACTGGTCGAGCGGCTCTCCGGGGACAAGCGGCCCGGCGCGCTCACCGAGGCGATCGGCTCCCGGCTCACCGGCGTGCAGGCCGGCACCGTGCTGGCCTACCTCTCCGGCCGGGTCCTCGGCCAGTACGAGGTCTTCGCCGGCGACCCGGGCCAACTGCTGCTGGTGGCCCCGAACATCGTCGAGGTGGAGCGGAAGCTCGGCGCGGACCCGCGCGACTTCCGCCTCTGGGTGTGCCTGCACGAGGTGACCCACCGGACCCAGTTCACCGCCGTGCCGTGGATGCGCGCCTACTTCCTCGGCGAGGTGCAGGCGTTCGTGGACGCCTCGCAGGGCGGTGAGCACCTGCTGGAGCGGCTGCGCCGCGGCGTGGCGACGCTCTCCGACGCGGTGAAGGACCCGGAGAGCCGGGCCAGCGTGCTCGACATCGTGCAGACCCCGGCGCAGCGCGCCGTGCTGGACCGGCTGACCGCGTTGATGACGCTGCTGGAGGGGCACGCCGAGTTCGTGATGGACGGCGTCGGCCCCGAGGTCATCCCCAGCGTCGGCGCGATCCGGGCCGCGTTCAACCGCCGCCGGGAGTCCGGCAACCCGCTGGAGAAGGCGATCCGCCGGCTGCTCGGCATCGAGGTCAAGATGCGCCAGTACGCCGAGGGCCGCAAGTTCGTGCACGGCGTGGTCGACCGGGTCGGCATGGCCGGCTTCAACAAGATCTTCTCCTCCCCGCTCACCCTGCCCCGGCTCGACGAGCTGGGCGATCCGGACGCCTGGGTGAACCGGGTGCACGGGCCGGCCGGTGCCACCCCGGCCGCCGGCTGACCCGGCCCTCCGGCCGCCGGTCGGCCCGGCGCCCGCGCCGTCCGTGGCGGCCGTGCGGCTCGCCGTGCGGCGGCTGCTGACCGACCTGCCCGCCGCCGGACCGGTCCTGGTGGCCTGCTCCGGCGGCCCCGACTCGCTGGCGCTCGCCGCCGCCACCGCGTTCGTGGCTCCCCGGCTCGGCCGCCCGGCCGGACTGGTCACGGTCGACCACGCCCTCCAGCCCGGCTCCGCCGAGCGGGCCGACGCGGTCGCCGCCTGGGCCCGCACGGCCGGGCTCGACCCGGTCGAGGTGCTCCGGGTACGCGTGGACGGGCGGCCCGGCGGTCCCGAGGCCGCCGCCCGCGGGGCCCGCTACGAGGCGTTGGTCGAGGTCGCCCGCCGGCACGGCGCGGCCGGGGTCCTGCTCGGGCACACCCGCGACGACCAGGCCGAGACGGTGCTGCTGGCGCTGGCCCGGGGCGCCGGCCCGCGCGGACTGTCCGGCATGCCGGAACGGCGCGACCTCGACGGGGTGCCGCTGCTGCGCCCGCTGCTCGACGTCGCGCGCGACGACACCCGGTCGGCCTGCGCCGCGCTCGGGCTCGACCCGTGGACCGATCCGCACAACACCGACCCCGCGTACGCCCGGGCCCGGGTCCGGGCCGACGCGCTGCCGGCGCTCGTCGCCGCGCTCGGCCCGGGCGTGGTGGCGAACCTGGCCCGGACCGCCCGGCTGCTCGCGGCCGACACCGCCGCCCTGGACGCGTTGGCCGACGCCGCCTTGGCCGACGTCCGGGCCGGCGATGAGGGGTTGTCGGTCGACAAGCTGGCCGCGCTGCCCGCGGCGGTGCGCACCCGGGTGCTGCACGCCTGGGCCCGGGAGCTGGGGGCCGCGCCGGCTGCCCTGTCGCAGCGGCACGTGGCGGCATTGGACGCCCTGGTCACCGGCTGGCGGGGGCAGGGGCCGGTGCACCTGCCCGGCGGTCGTCCGGTCCGCCGTCACGCCGACCGCCTGCTCGGCTGACCGTCGCGGCGGGGCGACGGTCAGGCGTCGGCGCGCTCGCGGAACGTGGTCCGGTAGGCGTGCGGGGTGGTGCCGACCCGGCGGGTGAAGTGGTGCCGCAGCGCTGCCGCGTCGCCGAAGCCGGCCTGGTCGGCGACGCTCTCCACGCTGAGCCGGGTGTCCTCCAGCAGTCGTCGGGCGAGCAGCACCCGTTGGTTGGTCAGCCAGTCGTGCGGGGTGGTGCCGGTCTCGGCCCGGAACCGGCGGGCGAAGGTCCGCGGCGCCATGTCGGCCCGGGCGGCCAGCTCGTCCACGGTGACGGTGCGGTCGAGGTGGCCCATCAGCCACTCCAGCACCGGTTCGAGCGTGGGGGCCTCCGGGGCGCGGGGGATCGGCGCCTCGACGTACTGGGCCTGCCCGCCGTCGCGGTGCGGCGGGACGACCATCCGCCGGGCCAGCCGGGTGGCCACGGCCGAGCCGTGCGCCTGGCGGACCAGGTGCAGGCAGGCGTCGATCCCGGCGGCGGTGCCGGCGCTGGTGAGCAGCCGGCCGTCCTGCACGTAGAGCGAGTTGCACCGGACCCGGGCCGCCGGGAAGCGCTGCTGGAGCTCGTCGACGTGCCGCCAGTGGGTGGTGCAGTCGCGCCCGTCGAGCAGGCCCGCCTCGCCGAGCACGAACGCGCCGGCGCAGACGCTGAGCAGCCAGGCGCCCCGGTCGGCGGCGCGGCGCAGCGCGGCGAGCACCGGCTCGGGCACCGGCGTCCCCTCGGCGTGCGCCGGCACCGCCACCAGGTCGGCCTCGTCCACGGGCGCGAGGTCGGCGGTGGGGGTGAGCAGGAAGCCGGAGCGGCTGCGGACCGGGGCGCCGTCGGCGGTGCAGACGTCGAACCGGTAGCCGGGGAAGCCGTCGACCGTGCGGTCGGTGCCGAACACCTCGGCGACGACGCCGAGTTCGAACGCGGCGACCTCGTCGAGGGCGATGACGGCGACGGAGCGGAGCATGTGACGAGGGTAACCCGAGAGGTGGCAGGAAATCGATGCCCGCTGGCATTCCTGCCACTGTCCGGACCGGACGGCGGGCCGGAAACTAGATGGTGTCCGGTGCGCACCGGCGGCGAAAACCATCCAAACCACGCGAAAGCGAGCGCCGCCATGACCGTTCTCCTGCTCCTGCTCTTCCTGCTCCTGCTCGTCGGCGCCAGCGCCCTCGGGCTCACCGCCGACACCCGCGACTCGGCCGACTGGAAGCCGACCGATGACGGGCGGCGCTGGCGCTCCCGCACCTGCTGAGGTGATTTGCCTCGTTCGCGCCGAAAATCCCCGGCGGGACCGCGCCAAAAGGGGCGGCCCCGCCGACGGAGGCCATCCGGCGTACGGCAGGCTAGGAGCATGGCTGACGGCTCCTGGTACGACGCCGACATCGACCACGTGATCATCTCCGAGGCGCAGATCCGCGAGAAGACCGCGGAACTGGCCAAGCAGGTCTCGGCGGACTACGCACACGTCGAGGACGGTCTCCTGCTCGTCTGCGTGCTCAAGGGCGCGGTCATGTTCATGGCCGACTTCGCCCGCGCGCTGGGCCGCCAGGGCCCGCCCGCCGAGCTGGAGTTCATGGCCGTCTCCTCGTACGGCCAGGGCACCACCTCGTCCGGCGTGGTCCGCATCCTCAAGGACCTGGACCGCGACATCGCCGGCCGGCACGTGGTCGTCGTCGAGGACATCGTCGACTCCGGCCTGACGCTCTCCTGGCTGCTGCGCTACCTGGAGTCGCGCTCGGCGGCCAGCGTCGAGGTGGTCGCGCTGTTCCGCAAGCCGGACGCGGTCAAGGTCGAGGTGCCGGTGAAGTACGTCGGCTTCGACATCCCCACCGAGTTCGTCGTCGGCTACGGCCTCGACTTCGGCGAGCGCTACCGCGAGCTGCCCTACGTCGGCGTGCTCAAGCCCGAGGTCTACGCCCGCGCCTGAGCGCCGTCGGGCCGCTCGTCAGCGGACGTTCAGCGGGCTCTCAGCCTTTCGGTCTACGGTAGAGACCGGTGACGTGGAGGCACCCTCCACGCCCGACCCCTCGAGCCGCGTGACCGGGCGGTGTGGGCGGGTCGGGTGCGGAGCTCCCCGCCACGCCGGCTCAAACCCTGGTTCGCCCTACGCGTAAGTGCCGGGCTCACAAGCTCACATCTCGCTCGTACGGTGTACCGTCGAATGACCGTGGTGCGGCAGTTCGCGCGCCCCGGGGGTCGGGCCGGCCCGCACGGCGGCCACGGCCGCCGCCCGAGGCGGCGACACCATTCAGACGGTCAGGACGTCGATCAGGAGGATGCGGGCGTCTCGGCGCCCGACGACAGCATGGAACGTACGCGTTTCTTCCGCCGACCGGTGGTCTGGATCATCCTGGTCATCCTCGGCGCCGTTGTGCTCAGTCAACTGTTCACCGCTGGTCCCAGCTACCACCGCGTGGACACGTCCGTCGCGCTCGACCAGCTCAACAAGGGCGGTATCGAGAAGGTCGTCTTCCAGGACAAGGAGCAGACGCTCCAGCTCGACCTGAAGGACAAGGCCAAGTTCGGCGACACCAACACCGACAAGATCGAGGCGCAGTTCCCGTACGAGGTCGGCGGCCAGGTCTGGAACCAGGTGCGCGAGGCCGAGGCGGCGGACCGGATCACCGGCCCGGTCGACACCAAGGTGTCGTCGGACAGCATCTGGGTCAGCCTGCTGGTCAATCTCCTCCCCATCGCGCTGCTCGTGCTCCTGCTGCTGTTCTTCATGTCGCAGATGCAGGGTGGCGGCTCGCGGGTGCTCAACTTCGGCAAGTCCAAGGCGAAGATGATCACCAAGGACACGCCGAAGACCACCTTCGCGGACGTGGCCGGTGCGGACGAGGCCGTCGAGGAACTGCACGAGATCAAGGACTTCCTGCAGAACCCGGCGAAATACCAGGCCCTGGGCGCCAAGATCCCGAAGGGCGTGCTGCTCTTCGGCCCGCCCGGCACGGGTAAGACGCTGCTCGCCCGCGCGGTGGCCGGCGAGGCCGGCGTGCCCTTCTACTCCATCTCGGGTTCCGACTTCGTGGAGATGTTCGTCGGCGTCGGCGCCAGCCGGGTCCGCGACCTCTTCGAGCAGGCCAAGTCGAACGCGCCGGCGATCGTCTTCGTCGACGAGATCGACGCGGTCGGCCGGCACCGTGGCGCCGGCATGGGCGGCGGCCACGACGAGCGGGAGCAGACCCTCAACCAGCTGCTGGTCGAGATGGACGGCTTCGACACCAAGGGCGGGGTCATCCTGATCGCCGCCACCAACCGGCCGGACATCCTCGACCCGGCGCTGCTGCGCCCGGGCCGCTTCGACCGGCAGATCCCGGTCGACGCCCCCGACATGGAGGGCCGCAAGGCCATCCTGCGGGTGCACGCCAAGGGCAAGCCGTTCACGCCCGACGTCGACCTCGACGCGGTCGCCCGGCGTACCCCGGGCTTCTCCGGCGCCGACCTGGCCAACGTGATCAACGAGTCCGCGCTGCTCACCGCCCGCAAGGAACAGCGGGCGATCACCAACGACTCGCTGGAAGAGTCGATCGACCGGGTGATCGCCGGTCCGCAGCGCCGGACCCGGGTGATGAGCGACCAGGAGAAGAAGATCACCGCGTACCACGAGGGTGGGCACGCGCTGGTCGCCTGGGCGCTGCCGCACGCCGCGCCGGTGCACAAGGTGACCATCCTGTCCCGGGGCCGGTCGCTGGGCCACACGCTGGTCCTCCCCACGGAGGACAAGTACACCCAGACCCGCGCCGAGATGATCGACACCCTGGCGTACGCGCTGGGCGGCCGGGCGGCCGAGGAACTGGTGTTCCACGAGCCGACCACCGGCGCCGGCAACGACATCGAGAAGGCCACCCAGCTGGCCCGCGCGATGATCACCCAGTACGGCATGAGCTCCAAGCTCGGTGCGATCAAGTACGGCACCAGCGGCGACGAGCCGTTCCTCGGCCGCAACATGGGCCACGAGCGGGACTACTCCGACTCGGTCGCGGCCGAGATCGACGGCGAGATGCGCGCGCTGATCGAGCTGGCCCACGACGAGGCCTGGGAGATCCTGGTGGAATACCGGGACGTCCTGGACAACATGGTCCTGGAGCTGATGGAGAAGGAAACCCTCTCCACCGCCGACATGGCCCGCATCTGCGCCCGGGTGGTCAAGCGCCCGCCGATGGCCCCCTACCACGGCTTCGGCAAGCGCCAGCCCTCGACCGAGCCGCCCGTGCTCACCCCGGCCGAGAAGGACGCGCTGCAGAAGCAGGCCACGGCCGACGGCATCTCGGTCGGCGGGTCCAGCAACAACTCGGACGGTACGCACTGAGCACCGACCCGACGGCCGGCTCCCCTCACCGGGAGCCGGCCGTTTCCGCGACCGAACCCGACGGCGACGACGCGCTCGACTACGTGGCCGCGCGCCTGATCAGCGGCAAGCTGACCGGTGGCCCGGTGGAGCAGAGCGTCGACCTAGCCCGGATCGAGAAGGCCGTCCGGGAGATCCTCATCGCCGTCGGGGAGGACCCCGACCGGGACGGCCTGCAACAGACACCGGCCCGGGTCGCCCGCGCGTACGCCGAGCTCTTCGCCGGCCTGCGGGTCGACCCGGCGCAGGTCCTCCGCACCACCTTCGAGGCCAACCACGAGGAACTCGTGCTGGTCCGGGACATCGACGTGATGAGCCTGTGCGAGCACCACCTGCTGCCGTTCCGGGGCAGCGCCCACATCGGCTACATCCCCGGCCCGGACGGCCGGATCACCGGCCTGTCCAAGCTGGCCCGGCTGGTCGAGGTGTTCGCCCGCCGGCCGCAGGTGCAGGAGCGGCTCACCTCGCAGATCGCCGACCTGCTGATGTCCAGCCTCGCGCCGCGCGGCGTCATCGTGGTGCTCGAATGCGAGCACATGTGCATGGCGATGCGCGGCATCCAGAAGTCCGGCGCCAAGACCATCACCTCGGCGGTCCGGGGCGGCCTGCAGAACGACGCCAAGTCGCGGGCCGAGGCCATGGCGCTGATCATGCACCGCTGACCCGGCAGAATCGACGGCCGCGTGCTCCCACCCGGGAGGCGCGGCCGTCGCCGTCGCGGAACGTCAGCCGGGCAGCATGGCCAGCAGCAGCACGGCGGCGGTGAGCACCGCCGGAATCAGGCAGACCAGGGCGCCGAACCGAGGAGTCCGGTCCACCCGGTCGGTCGGGCGGGGGCGGAAGAGCCGCCCCACCGCCAGCCAGCCCAGCATGAACGCGACCGCCGGCAGCGGCAGCCCCACCAGCAGCGCCAACGCGGTCACCGGCCCCGCGCCGGCCAGCGCGTACAGGGCGAGCTGGAGCAGCGGCACCACCAGCGCGAGCGGCCCGTACACCAGCAGGTTGCGCGGGCGGGCCGGCCAGCGGGCCAGCCGGGGCAGACCCCGTGCGCTCAGCGTGTCGTCCGCCGCGTCCGCCCACCCTCCGGCCGCACGCAGCGCCGCCAGCACCGCGGCCGGACCGCCGGCCATCGACCGGGCCGCCTCGGTCACCTCCGGCGGCGTCGGCACCAGGGAGATCGCCGGTAGGCCCAGCTCACGCAGCCGGGCCTGCTGCGGCGCCAGCCGTTCGCGTACCGCGGTCAACTCCTCGCGGGCCGCCGCCACCGACCGGGCCTGCTCCCCGGCGGCGGTGGCCGCCGCCCGGCGTACGCCGTCGAGCTGCCGCGCGGCCGCCACGTAGTCCGCCCAGGCCGACTCGGCCGGGTCCACGGCCACGGTCGCGCCACCGGCCCGGGGCCCGGGCACCGTCGTGCCGGTCTCGCTCACGCGGTGCCTCCGTCCGCTCGCGACCGCGGGGTCGGTGCCTCATCGGTGCCGAAGGGCACGAAGACCGTGCCCTGCTCGTCCGGGCCGTCCCAGAGCACCGCGCGGCCCGGCCGCGGCCGCCACCACACCGGCCGGTCGAAGAGCTGCTCCAGGCGACCGCCCGGCACGTCGGTGACCGCCACGGCGGTGAGCTTGTCCACCTCGCCCTCGGGACCGAGCAGCCCGGCCAGCGGCGCCGGCGTCCGCCACCAGCCGAGCAGGTGCCGGCCGGCTGGTGGGCCCTCCAGCAGCAGCGACCGCAGCAGCTCCGGCGGCAGCTCGGCGGCGTCCGGCACGTCCAGCCCGAACACCACCAGGTAGCCGGGCTCGTCCGACTCCACGGCCGACCGCAGCCCGGCCGCGTCGACCGTCTCCACCCGGTGCCGCCCGGCCAGCTCGGCGGCGAGCACGCCGGCCGGCTCGGCCGACCCGTTCGCCAGGGGGGCCAGCACGAACCGCGCCGCGCCCGCATGGGCCGCCGCCGCGCTGCGCACCGCGGTGACCAACAGCCGCTCGGCCTCCTCGTCGCGACCCAGCACGGCCAGGTTCCGGCCGGCGGCCGGCCCGAGCGGGACGGCCACGGTGCTGCGCCGGACGTCCACCGCCCGGCCGAGCAGCGCGGCCGGCCCGTGCGCCCGGCCGGCCAGGGCGGCCCGGTGCCGGGGGTCGTTGGCGAGCAGCGGGCGGGCGTAGCCGGCGAAGACCACCGGGGGGACGGCCTCCTCGGTCCGGTTCGACCAGAGCCGCCGCCGCAGGTCCGCCAGCACCTGCGGATCCTCGTACGGGTCGGGGAAGCGGATCATCCGCTCGTGCCCCCGGGTCGCGCCGCGCGGGCCGCCCAGCCCGCCGGCCGTGTTCACCACCGCACTGCCCACCGGCAGGCCGGCCGCCGAGTCGTTGGCCGGCTCCAGCACCGCCGAGCCGCCCGGCAACGCCACCCGCACCGGAAACTGGCCCAGCAGCGGGTCACGCGGACCACCGATGCCCAGGTCGCCCTCGCCGGCCAGCACCAGGTGGACCCCGTACGACCGGGCGGTGCGGGCCAGCGCGTCCAGCCGGGCCAGCACGTCGGCGGCGAGCCGGTCCCGGTCGCGCAACAGCAGCGGGAAGTTGTCGATCACGCAGACGATCCGGGGCAGCGGCTGGTGCTGGCGCAACTCGGTGTAGCGCTGCCCGCCGGCCCGCCGGGACGCCTCCTCCCGGCGGCGCACCTCCGCCTCCAGCTCGCCGAACAGGTCGGCGACGTACTCCCGGTCGGCGGCCATCCCGGCGGCCCGCACCTGCGGCACCCAGGACCGGTCCCGCTCGGTCTGCAGGAACTCCACGAAGGACTCGCCGTCGCCCAGGTCGGCCAGGTAGAGCGTCAGCTCGTCCGGCCCGTACCGGGCGGCCAGGCCGAACAACGCGTCGGTGAGGAACGCCGACCGGCCGGCCTGCGACCGGCCACTGACCAGCCAGTGCGGGGTCAGCTCGGTGAAACCGAGGCTGACCGGACGCCCGGCGGCGTCACCGACCGTGGTGCTCAACCCGTCGACCGAGTCCGCCGTCCACAGCCCGTCGGCGGGCAGCAGGTCGGCCAGGGCGAGCCGGGAACCGTCCTCGATCTGCCGGGCCAGCCGGCGGCACACCTCGGTGACCAGCTCCGTGGGCGGATCCTCGTCCAGGAACACCGGCGAGTGGAGACCACCCGGCGGTTCGGCGCCCGGGCTGCTGAACCCGGTGAGCGGCGGGTCACCGACCAGCGCGTACGCCGTGCGCACCGCGAGCGGGGTGGCCCGGGGCAGCGGACCGCCGTCGGGCCACCCGGCGACCACCAGGTGCAGCCCGGCGCGCGGCCCCCGGTCGGCCAGGTCGGCGAGCCGGTCCAGGTCGGCGGTGGTCGCGCCCTCGGGCAGGGCGGCCACCACGAGCAGCAGCGTACGGTCGTGCCCGCGCTGCCGCGAGGTCCCGGCGGCCACCCACTGCTCCGCCTCGGCCAGCACCGCCCGGAGCCCGGTCAGGTCGGCGGTGGGCGGGGGCAGCAGGCCCGCGTCGGCGAGCGCCGCGAATCCGGCGAAGGTGTCGCCCGGACCGCCGTCGACCGCCCGGGCCAGCAGCGCGCCCGCCGGCGTGGCCGCGAACAGGCGCAGCAGCAGGGCCCGGAGCAGCCCGGCCACCCGAGGGTCGGCGGCGTCGGCGTCGATGCTCAGGTGACCGCTGCCGAACAGCGGGACCAGCGCGGGGAAGCGGGCGTCGTCCAGCGGCGCGGCGGCGCCCACCCGGACCCGGGCCGGCGGACCGTCGCCCGGTGGCGTCGCCGACGTGAGGGCCTCCACCGCCGCGCCGGCCCACCCGGGCGCCGCCCGCTCGGCCGCCGCCCGCAGGCGTTCGGCCAGCTCGTACTGTCGGTGGTGATCGGCGGGGGCGGGCCGGATCTCGTCGAGGATGCCCGCCGCCGCGGTCGCGGCGGCCTCGGCCCGGCGGTGCAGCGCGGCGGCCCGACCGGCGCGCGCCTTCGGAGTCGCCACCGCGTCCACCTCTCTTCCCGAGGCCGACATCTCCTCCCGAGCAGTGACGGTAACCCAGGCGCGGGCCGTCCACCGGGATGTCGGTCGGCGCGGTGAGCTGCGCGGCGGTGAGCAGCCTCACCCCGCGCCGGCCCGCGCGCCGGGCGGCGTCCGTCCGGCGGTTCGCCACGATCCGCCAGTTCTGAGGCATTGGGTACGCGGCGCGCAGCCGATAGCCTCAGGAGGTGGAATCAGTGCAGCCCCCCGCCGGTTCCCAGGTCTCCCGCGTACCGGCGCAGCGGACCCCGCCGGAGCAGATGGCGCCCCCCGCGCCGGCTCCGCTTCCGGTACGCCCCAAGCGCCCGCTGCGCACCGTGCTGATGGTCGTCGCGGGGGTGCTCGCGTTGCTCTGCACGGGGGGAGCGGTGGTCGGGTTCGTGCTCTACGACCGGGCGACAGCCCCGGACCGCAGCGCCCCCGACGTGGTAGTAGTCAATTACCTTCAGGCCGTTTTGGTTGCGCGCGACGACAGCAGGGCGACTCTATTTACCTGCGATGGACCGGTCCCGGCGGTTGATGCTCTCAGGGCTGAGATCGTCAGCCGTGAAGAGGAGCTCAACGCGTCGATGGCAATAAACATCGAAGGCGTCACTGTGATCGAGAAAAGCGGAAAGGATGCCGTAGTCACCGCCGTCATCAGGAGGAGCGCAGTCGTAGATGGCGTGCAACAGAGTCTCACCGACCCATGGCGCTTCGAATTGGTGGACCGGAACGGGTGGCTGATTTGTTCCGCCCAGCGGCTTTAGAGCCTCACTCCAGCCAGAGCAGGTGAACGGGAACCTCCAGGGTGGTCGGTGCCTGGCCGCGCCAGGCCCAGCGGTACCACTCGAGCTCCGACGTCACCCGGACGCAGATGTCGCCGTCCGCGCCGGAGTAGGTCTCGGTGACCGCACGCAGGTCGCGTCGCTCCACACCGCCGTCCACGTGCACCACGCGCCGTCCGGTCACCGCGTCGGCCTCGAACGCCGGGGTGGGCGGCCGGCGGGTGGGCGCGTCGAGCGAGACCAGCCGGATGCCCGACCCGGACGCGGCGGCGGGTTGCGGCCGGTCACCGATCGTCTCCACCCAGACCCGCTCCACCGGCACCAGCGGCGCGAACACCTCCACCTGCTCGGACTCGGCCCGATACCACTCGTGCTCCGGGATGACCGGCACGTAGGTGCGGCTGCCCTGCACCACCCGCTCGTCGGCCCGCAGGTCGGCACGCCAGCCGAGACCGGGCAGACCGACCAGCACGCGGCGGCCGCGCAGGTCGGTTCCGCCGGTGGCGGGCACGATCTCGACCGGCCGGGGTGGCAGCGGCGCCCAGTCGGGACGGTCGGCGAAGGGATCGGGCAGCGGGTTGCTCATGCGGGGCGCCTCACTCGGACTTGCCGAGGGGGGCGCCCCGCTTGCGCATGAACGGCAGCGGGTCCTCGGCGCCGCGACTGGACCGGTCGCCGCTGTTGTGCACCTCGAAGTGCAGGTGCGGGCCGGAGGAGTTGCCGCTGCTGCCGGAGAGCCCGATCACCTCGCCGGCCTCCACCGCCTGACCCGGTGTGACCCGAGGTCGTTCGATCATGTGGCAGTAGCGGGTGATGAACCCGCCGGCGTGCAGGATGTCGACGAACCATCCGCAGCCGCCCTTGTTCGGCCAGCCGTCCCGGTCGCAGTCCCGCCGCCCCGAGCGGTCCGGATCGCAGCGCGCGACCAGCACCCGGCCCGCCGACGCGGCGTGGATGGGGGTGCGTTTCCCCGCGGCCAGGTCCACCCCGTTGTGGCTCGGGCGGGCGGCGGTGCGGAAGCCGGACACCACCCCGCCGGGCAGCGGGGCGGTCCATCCGGAGGCCGCGATCCGGGCCCCGGCGGCAGCGTCGCAGACGGCCCTGCCGGCGATCTCCACGGTCCGGGCCGCGCCGCCGGCCAGCGCGTCGACGATCCGCCCGGCCAGCTCCTCGTGCTTCGCGTAGGCATCCGGGAACGCGCTGACCTGGACCCGCTGGGCCACCACGGTGAGCGGCCGCTGCTGCCAGTTCGGGACCTTGACCATCTTCTGGTAGAACTTGCGCGCCGTGTACGAGGGCGTCATCCGCTGCTCGACGCTGCCCCAGCCGGGACGTTGCTGGAACAGGCCCAGCGAGTCGTGGTCGGCGCCGACGCCCTCGTGCGGCAGGGCCAGCGACGCCGGGACCGTGCTGTTGGCCAGGTTGCGCAGCGCCGACTCCTGCATCGCGGTGGCCAGCGCGATGACCCAGCCACGGGCCGGGACCTTCATGTCCTGGCCGACCTTGATGATGACGGCCGCGTTGCGCAGCTGAGCCTCGCCGTACTCGGCGAAGCGCGGCATGTCCCCGGTCAGGTTCACCCGGTAGGCGGGGTCGCAGTCGAGGGCCGCGAGCTTCGGATCCTCCTGGTCGCCGCCCAGCTCCGTGAGGAAGAACGCGCCGGCGCCGCCGACGCAACAGAGCAGGGCGAGTGCGACGGTGACCGCGGTGGCGAGGACGCCGACGCGCAGCTTGCGGCGGACCTGCGCGGCGACGGCTCGCTCGCCGCTCACGACCGCTCCCAGTCGACCGCGTCCACCAGCCACGGACCGTCCTCGGCGACCAGCTCGAGCCGGAGCGTGCCGTTGTCCAGCGGGACCAGTGCCTCCACGAAGGACTCGGTGCGCGGCCGCAGCGTCGGCGGGCCGGTGGTCCGCCGGGCGGGCACGGTCTCCGGATCGGCGCCGGTCATCTTCTCCACCAGCGCGGGCGTGGAGAGCGGACGCAACTTCGCCTGCCAGGCGTCGCCGGTGGTGCCGGGCCCGGTCAACCAGGCCGTGGTGAACCGGCCGGCGACCTGCTCGGGGGTGGCCTCGCCCGGCCGGGTCCGCGGGGCGACCGTCGCCGGGGGACTGGACAGCACGCCGTCCTCACCGGCCCCGGGATCCACGGTGCTGATCGGCTGGGTGGGGCGGGTGGTCAGCCCGAGACCGGAGTCGACCGGCCCGGAGACCAGTCGGGCCGCGCCGATCACGCCGAAGACCAGCACCGCGATCACCAGCGCGATGCCGAGCCGGGACCGGAGGACCCGCGTGACGAGGAATTCGAGTGCCCGTCGCACCGGTCTCACCGGGCCTCGGAACGGATCCGCGGCGCGGGGCGGGCGGGCGGCGCGGCGCGGTCCGCCGAGTCCGGCCGGTAGACCGCGTAGGAGGGCGCCTCCTCGGGCACGTCCGGTTCGGTCCAGGTGGAGGGGGCGCGACGGGGCCGGGGCGCGGCGGCCGGACGGTCGCCCCGCCGCTCGACCACGGGCGCCTCCTCGGGCCGTTCCCGCCCGTCCGGCCGCTCCCGCTCGACCGAGGTGGCGGCGTGCGCCGGGTCCTCGTGCCGGGCCTCCGGCCGGAGGCTGCGCTGGTCGGCCGTGACGGTACGGCGCCGGCCGAACGCCGGCTCGTTGGTGCCGCCGGGCTCGGCCACGTCCAGCCGGGCGGCGATCCGCATGTCCCGGAAGAAGCGGCGGTGCCACGAGCCGGCCGAACTGACCGCCTCGCTGCTGTCCTTGCCGCCGAGCTGGGTGATCCGTCGGTACGGCCGCAGCAGCAGCCAGCCCACCACGCCGCAGAGCCAGACCAGGACCACCTGGAGCCAGCCGGGCAGCGTGGCGGTGTTCATGATCAGGTCGACCGCGAAGAGGTAGATGGCCGCACCGGTGCCGAAGATGGCGATGTTGAACACGGCGGCCACCACCGCGTTCGCCAGCCGGCGCAGGCCGGCGCTGGCCGGGCGCATCAGGCCGACGGTGCCCAGAATGGGCGCGGCGATCACCGCCCACCGGAAGATCAGGAAGCCGAGCAGCACGAGCAGCGACGCGGTGAGGTCGAACATGGCGAAGAGCAGCGAGGCCAGCACCGCGATGAAGCCGGCGCCGATCCGGTCCATGTCCCGGGTGCCCTGCAGGTACTCGTACGCCTCCGGGTCCTCGGTTTTAATCTGCTCCGCAACCTTCATCCACTGTTGTTGCTTCGCCTTGATCACTGCCTCGCGAGTCGCCGGATTCGACCGAATCGACTGCACTTCCCCCCACGTGAACGACCGCGCATCGTAGAGAGCGGGGCCGTATTTTCTTGCGGTCTCGCTGTCTGCCGAGCCGAGCATGCCGCGCAGCCAGTTCCGATAAAGCATGGTCTCTGTTGCGGTATCGCTGGCCCGCACTGCAGGCGGCCTTAGGTCCTTGCATCGTTCCGGGTTCGGATCGATACAGCGGCCTGGGCCTGGATCGCGTTTCTGCGGACCGACCGCATCGTGGACCACGTTGAGGGTCGTGATCAGAGTGCTGTCGGCGATGTTCGCGGACTTGACCGGCCACGCGGCCAGCGCGGTCACCGCCACCATCACGAGGAGCGCCCAACCGGCCGTGGTCATCGCGTTGCTCATGTCCGACTGGCGGGAGCGCCACAGCAGGTAGAGGCCGACGACGCAGATGGTAATGATGCCGAAGACGCTGAACACCTTCTGATACACGGCCTTGGTGGCCTGCTCGACCAACGGGTCCGCCCACCCCCACATCGTCCGCGGATCCCATGCTCGCTCACGCAAGGCGTTGGATGCGCCAATGATCGCGGTGGCGATCATGAACTCGCCATTGGCGACGGTCGTTGTGAACTTGTAGTCGGGGTGAAGGATTGTCGAGGCGCAGCCTCCATCGACGTCGTAGGTCGTGTAGCTGTATCCCGCATAGCCATAGAGGCTGTAACGCCCGGTAACTCCGCCCTCTGATTTCGGTGGAGCGCTGGCAAACCAGCCGGCTAGCCCAGAGTCGGGTGCTCCAGGAGTGGGTGGCTCAAGACACTCCGCGCGTGCGGACGACACTTCCTTCAGCTTCGCGACGCAGGCGCGGAAGTCGGCCTGCCACTCCTTGGTGCTGCACAGCTCGGCCCGGGCCTGGGCGGTCGGGCCGGCGGCGTACGCCGGTGTGGCGGCTCCGATCACCGGCCAGGAGATCGTGGCCCCGGCGAGTACGCCGAGCGCGAGGAGGAGCGCCGCGATCCGTGCCCGGGCCCTCGCCATGTCACGCCTCCAGATCAGCCAGGACGGTCGGCAGTTGCCCGGCGGCCGGGGCGACCGTGCCGGGGGTGGTGTCCAGGTGTTCCAGCAGCCCGTTGACGTACGACACGTCGACCCGGACCTTCTGCACGCGGCCGTCGACGTCGCGCATGACGAACTCGCGGAAGCCGAGTCGGGACGCCGAGCCGCTGTCGGCCTGGCTGAGCGAGGCGAGTGTGGCCTCGTAGCCGTCGTCCACCGGCACCCGCAGCAGCCGCAGCGCCTCGGAGGCGATCTCGCTGTCCTCGGCGATCCGGCCGACGAAGACGGTGGAGACGAGGTTCTGAACGTCGAGACCGAGGATGTCCTTCGGGTTCTGCGAGGCGACCAGCGCGGCGAGGTTCCACTTGCGGGAGTCGCGGGCGAGGCGGACCAGGAACGAGCGCCCGGAGCGCCAGCCCTCCATGAAGTGCGCCTCGTCGAGGCCGACCAGCTTGCGGGAGGACATCGAGCCGCCGTAGCAGCGGCGGACCGCCAGCCGGTGCGCGGTGTGCAGCATCGGCAGCGCGAGGGCCTCCTCGGCGGACCAGTATTCCCGCTCGATCTTCAGGTCGGGCAGCCGGAGCCCGGCCATGGTGATGACGGTGAGCGCGGCGTCGGCGCCGAGCAGCCCTTCCGGCGGCCGGCCGAAGAAGAGCATGGCCAGCGGCATCTCGGCGGTGTCGAGCAGCAGGTGGGCCAGTTCGCGTCCGGCGTCGTCGTCGAGCCCCTGGAGGCAGGTGACCACGTCGTCGAGGGTGGAGGTCTCCTCGGCCGGCACCTGGCGTACGGCGTGCCGGAACAGGGTGGCCGTGGACGCCTCCCGGGCCACCTGTGGCGGCACCAGCATCATGCAGATGTCCTGCACCAGCATCCGGCGCTCGGCGCGGGCGTTGGAGACCGCGATCTCGAACTCCCGATCACCGGCCGCCCCGGTGCCGAACTCGCTGCGCAGGGGCGTGGGGATCAGCGCGTACGGCGCCAGGGTGCCCTGCTCCGAGCCGGTCAGGTTGAGCACCCGCGAGTAGGGCGCCAGCTCGGGCATGGCGCAGAGCCGGGCCAGTGGGCCGGACGGGTCGAGCAGGGTCACCTGCACGCCGCGCCGGGCGGCCAGGTAGCCGAGCGCGCCGAGGAGCGTGGACTTGCCGCCGCCGGGTTCGGCGACGAAGACGGCGAGGCCGGAGCGCTCGCGTACCTCCATCGGGAAGTGCAGGTCGAGGAAGACCGGGCGACGGCAGGTGCCGGCGGTGCGGCCGATCAGGTCGCCGCGCCGGTCGCCGACGGTGGACGCGGCCTGGGGCAGCGCGGCGGCCAGCAGGTTGACCGGCATCCGCCGGACGTAGCCGGTGTTGGCGATCGGCTCGCCGGGGATGAACTCGCGGGCCAGCCAGTCCTGGTTCTTCGGGTGCTGCAGCGAGATCCGCAGCTCCCGCGAGTAGAGCTGGATCAGCCGGCGGGCCCGTTCCAGGCACTCCTCCCGGGTTCGGCCGCCGACCGCGATCCGGTGCCACCCGTGCGCGCGGGCCGAGTCGACCGGCAGCCCGGTGGTCATCTCGTCGCCGATCACCAGGGCACGCTTGGCCAGGCGTTCCAGCTCCGGCGGGGCGTCGATGCCGTGCTCGGCGTAGTCGAGCTGCTGGGAGCGGATCATCCGGAGCCGGTGTTCGAGGTTCCGGAAGGAGTCGTTGGGGCCGAGGATGTCGACCCGGGTGGAGAGTTCCATCGGCCAGGGCAGCCGCTCGTGGAAGTGCAGCCACGGCTCGTGTCGCTCGGGGATCTCCAGCGGTTCCATCCGGCCGACCGCGAGCACGGCCACGTGCCGTTCCTCGCCGGTCATCCGGTTGACCAGCTTGACCGTCGAGCCGTAGGGCGTGCGGTAGCGCTCGACCTGTTCGGTCAGGGCCAGCAGGTCGCCGCGTTCCCAGCGGCCGTTGGTGATCGGGGAGAGCACGCCGGGCGGCGCCATGCAGAGCGCCACCGAGCGGTAGAGCAGCCACTCCAGCTCCGGCGCGGTGACCCGGCGCCCGCGCATGCCGAACGCGCCGAGCACCTCGTCGAACTGCTCGACCGTACGGCCCAGCCGGCGTCGCTCGCCGTCGGCGGTGCCCCGGCCGAACGTGCGCAGCAGGCGCTCGGTGAGCGAGTCGCCGAGCGACCGGCGGGCGAAGGTGACGCCCAGGTAGGTCTGGCCCTCGGCGTGGTTGACCGCCATCAGGTGCCGCTGGGCGGCGACCAGGTGGTCGGCCCAGCCGGTGGTGCCGGGCACGTCCGGCAGCGGGGCGGCGGTGTGCGTGTCGATGGTGCGCGCCCACTCGTCGGCCGGGAACGGCCGGGTGGTGCGGCGCAGGTGCAGCCGGAACCCGGCCAGGCCCGCGTACTGCTCGGAGATCGCCGAGAGCAGCGCCTCGCGCTCGGCGTCGGGCCGGAACGCCCAGCGGACCTCGGGCAGCCAGTACCAGGCGGTGACCGTGTTGGGGGTGAACGTGAGGTGCCCGGCGATCTCGGTGATGGCCAGCTCGACGGCGGGGTCGCGGTCGCCGAACTTGATTTTCGGAGCGCGGACCCGGACCGGCTTGGTCGGCTTGTCCCGGCGGGCGGCGGAACGCTGCCGGGGCGGCGCCACCTCGCGGTGCGCCGGCCGCCCGACCTCGCGGGTCGGTGCCGGCGCCGCCGCGTACGGGTCCGGCAGGTCGTGGTCCGGCTCCCGCCGGTCGACGCGGCGCGCGGGGGGCGCCGTCTCGGCCGGCGGCGGGGCGACGGCCGCCTCGTGGATCGGCTCCGGCTCGGCCGGGGGCCGGAGCGCGGGGAGGCGGTCACCGGCCTGCTGCGGCACCCGCGTGCGCGGCGGTGGCGGCGGGTCGAGCGCGGGGGGCTGGACGGGCTCGGGCAGGGCGTGCGCCGGCTCCGGCCGGGGACGGCCGACCGCGCGTACGCCGGAGGTCTGCTCCCGGGCCGGCGGCGCGGGTTCGGGTCGGGGCGGTTCGACCGGCGCGGCGTGCTGGTGCGGGATCGGCAGCGCCTCCCGGCCGACACCGCGTCGGGGCGGCGCCACCACCGGTTCGACCGGCGCGGCGGGCGGGGTCGTCCCGGCGGGCGGGCCGGCCGGCCGACGGACCCGGGGCGGCGCGCCGCCGAACAGGTCGAGGAAGGGCGAGTCGATGTCGCCCTCGGGCCGGATCGGCTCGCGGGGTTCGGCGCCCCGGGGGTGAGCGGACGCGGAGGCTGGAAGACGCCGACCCGCCCGTGGCCGGGAGTGGTGACGAGCGCCGGGTCGAGGACGATCTCGTCGAGGTCCTCGTCCGGTGGGTAGTCGAACGATCGCGCACGGTTACCGGGCGATCCGCCCGGGTGCCCGGCCGGGGAACCCGGCGTGGAAGAGCGACTCATGCGACCGCCTCACCCGCGTCGTTCGTCTGCGCCGTCGGCGTACGCCTGGTCATGCCAGTTCCTCCCGGATCCTGATCCGGCTCGCGACGAGGCGCGGGTCCCGCAGCTCGGCGGCCGGCTCCCGGGTGCGTCGCCAGTCGGTCAGCGCGGTCCGGATGACCATGCGCGCCGGCCGGTCCGGGTCGACGTACCGGAAGATGAACGAGGTCGTCACGATGGCGAGCGAGATCTCCCAGGCGGGGAACAGCTCGATCTGGAGCGTGAACAACCAGTGGATGAACACGTAGAGGGGTACGAGCAGCATGAACAGGCCGTACTGGGCGTACGGCAGGTGGACGGGAAGGGTGTAGCCGGGCGGGCCCAGGTAGACGAGGCGTGCCCGGTAGATGTCGTCGTCGGTGCGCAGCCGCATCGTCGCCCAACGCCCTACTCGAAGATGAGGTTGATCAGGTAGTCACCGACGAAGAAGAGTGTGGCCGCGCCGGCGATGAAGGCCAGCCCGATGATGGCGATGGCCGAGCTGGTCAGCACCTTGGAGATCTCACCGCGGCTGGCCCGGCCGATGAAGATCACGCCGAGCACGGCGAGCAGGATCGGCGCGACCTTGCTGGCGAAGAAGGTGACGACGTTGTCGGTGTCGATGCCTTTCGGGGCCGGCTCGGCGAGTGGAGTCGACGCCAGGGTGTGGAGCGCGTGGTCGACGGCGGTCGACGCCGTTGCCATGAGCTCGATGGCGATCACTGGAAACCTCCCCAAAGGTCGCGGCCGGCGGTGCCGCGGTGGTGCAGTTAGGCAAGCCTGGCGGGATGGTGCTCGTCAGAGACAGCGCCGTCGACGCTGGGTCCGTCACTCACCACGGAGCGTGGCGAGCTCTGGGGGGATTCGTCCCGCTTCGGCCCTCCCTCCAGGCTTCGCCATCTCGATGCTGGGCAATTCCAAAGCGTACGGGCCGGCCACCTTTGCGACAAGCCGCGAAGAGTGGACCCGTAACGACCCGGACGACCGATCGTACACCTGTTCCAATGAGCACGTCAGGGCCCTCGGCCCGGGGCTCGCCCGGCCGCCGGAAGTCCTGCCGGCGAACGGTACTGTCGGGTCCGTGACCGATCTGGTACGGGCGGAGACCCCGGTGGTGATGGGCGTCCTCAACGTCACGCCCGACTCCTTCTCGGACGGCGGCAGATACGCCGATCTGGACGCCGCCGTCGCACACGGCGTGCGACTGCGCGCCGACGGGGCGGACCTGGTCGACGTCGGGGGCGAATCCACCCGGCCCGGCGCCGACCGGGTGGACGCGGAGACCGAGACCGCCCGGGTGCTGCCGGTGGTGCGGGAGCTGACCGCCGCCGGCATCCCGGTCAGCATCGACACCAGCCGGGCCCGGGTCGCCGAGGCCGTCCTCGCCGCCGGCGCGGCCGTGGTGAACGACGTCTCCGGCGGGCTCGCCGACCCGGACATGGCCCGCGTGGTCCGCGACGCCGGGTGCCCGTGGGTGCTCATGCACTGGCGGGGCCACTCCCGCGAGATGCGCGACCTGGCCCACTACACGGACGTGGTGGCCGACGTCCGGGCCGAGCTGGGCGCGCGGGTCGACGCGGCGCTCGCCGCCGGCGTGGCCGCCGACCGGATCGTCGTCGACCCCGGGCTCGGCTTCGCCAAGACCGCCGCGCACAACTGGGAACTCAGCGCCCGCCTGCCCGAGCTGGTCGACCTCGGCTTCCCGGTCCTGTTCGGGGCCAGCCGCAAGTCCTACCTGGGCCGGCTGCTCACCGACCCGGCGGGCGCGCCCCGCCCCACCGCCGGCCGGGAGGCCGCGACGATCGCGACCAGTGTGCTCGCCGTGGCCGCCGGCGCCTGGGGGGTACGCGTGCACGACGTCCGGGGCACCGCCGACGCGCTCGCCGTCTGGCGTGCCACCGGCCGCCCCCGGCTGGCCACCGCGGGCGCCGGCGCGACCGGAGGAGGGGACCGATGACCGACCGGATCGAGCTGACCGGCCTGCGCGCGCACGGCCGGCACGGGGTCTACGACTTCGAGCGCGCCCAGGGCCAGGAGTTCGTCGTCGACGCCGTGCTCGAGCTCGACCTGGGTCCGGCCGCCCGCTCCGACGAGGTGACCGACACCGTGCACTACGGCGAGCTGGCCGAGCGGCTGGTCGCGGTGATCACCGGCGACCCGGTGAACCTGATCGAGACGCTCGCCGACCGGCTGCTCGCGGTCTGCCTGGCCGAGCCGCTGGTCGCCGCCGCGACGGTGACCGTGCACAAGCCGGAGGCCCCGATCCCGCACGCCTTCCGGGACGTGGCCGTCACCATGCGGCGTACCCGGTGACCCGGGCGGTGCTGTCGATCGGCAGCAACCTCGGCGACCGCCTCGACCACCTGCGCGGCGCGGTGACCGCGCTCGGCGACGCCGTGCTGCTGGTCTCCGGTGTCTACGAGACTCCACCGTGGGGGGACGCGGACCAGCCCGCGTACCTGAACGCGGCGGTGATGGTCGCGGACCCGGCGGCGACGCCGGGCGACTGGCTGGCGCGGGCCCGGGCCGCCGAGGCGGCGGCCGGGCGCACCCGCGACGCGGACCGGCGGTACGGGCCGCGCACGCTCGACGTGGACGTGATCGCGGTCTGGGACGACGCCGGGCGGCCCGTGCTCAACGACGACCCCGAGCTGACCCTGCCGCACCCCCGCGCCCACCTGCGCGCCTTCGTGCTGCGGCCGTGGATCGACATCGAGCCGCACGGCCGGCTGCCCGGGCACGGCTGGCTGACCGACCTGCTCAACGCCGAGCCGTTGGCCGCCGACGCCCTGGAACTGAGCCCGCGACCGGATCTGACGCTAGAGTCGGACGCATGAGTACGACCGGGTCCCCACAGGATCCCGACCGCTTCCGGATGGGTCCGACCCGGGTCTCCACGCTTGTGGTGGCCGGTCTGGCCGCCGCCGCCGTGGCCTGGCTGCTGATCAGCAACTTCTACGGCGACTTCGCCGCCGACCTGCCCTGGTTGCCGGTGATCACGCTGGCCGGGCTGGCCGTGTTGGAGGGTTACGCGGCGGTCAACACCCGGGGCCGGATCGAACGGCGACCCGGACGGGAGCCGGTGAACCCGCTGCTGGTGGCCCGCTTCGTGGTGCTCGCCAAGGCGTCCGCGCTGGCCGGAGCGATCTTCGCCGGCTTCTACGCCGGGCTGGCCGGCTGGCTCTTCGTCGAGCCGACCAACGCCGCCGTCGGCGACCGCCCCGCCGCGGTGGCCGGGCTGGTCGCCTCGCTGGCCCTGGTCGCGGCGGCGCTCTGGCTGGAACGGTCGTGCCGGGTGCCTGAGCAGGAGGACGACTCCGACCGCGAGCCGGGCGACCGGGAAACCCCGCGCGGGCGCCTCTGATCAGGGGGTTCCCCACACCCCGGCCCGCAGGTACCGTCCCTGGCGACCGGAGAGCGACGGCCGCCACCGGTCCGCCCGCCCGTGGGCCGGACGCGGCCACCTGGGAGGCGCGGCCAATGGGGTACGACGAGGCGGACCGGACCGCGTCACCGGAGACCTCCTCCGGCGTACCGGCCGCCGTGCTGGAGAACGTCTTCGACGACCCGTCCCACGGCGAACCCGGCCGGGACCGGATCGCGGTGCACGTGGTCTGGGAGTTCCTGCTGCTGGCCGGGCTGGCCGCGGTGACCTGGCTGCTCTGGCGGGAGGACGCGGACGCGCTGCGCGGCGGCGCGCTCAAGACGCTGCTCGTCGACGTGGCCGGGCTCGGCCTGCTCACCCTGGCCGCCGGGCTGAGCCTGCGGGCCGCCGCGGTGAACCTGGCGGTCGGTCCGGTCGCGCTGGCCGCCGCGATGCACTTCGCCGAGCAGGGCGACCGGGGTGCCCGGGAGGCGCTGCTTCCGGCGCTCGCGGTGGCCGCGGTCGGCGGGCTGGCGCTCGCCCTGGTCGTGGTGGTGCTGCACGTGCCGGGCTGGGCGGCGAGCCTGGCCGGCGCGGCCGGCGTGATCGTCTACCTGGAGCGGCGGACCGCCCCGGTCGCGGTCCAGGGCGAGTACGACCCCCGGCGCACCGCGCTCTACCTCTTCGTCGGCTTCGCCGCGGTGGCCGTCCTCGGTGGCCTCTTCGGTGCGATCAAACCGGTCCGCCGGCTGATCGGCCGGTTCCGTCCGGTCACCGACCCGGCCCGGCGGCGCGGGGCGGTCGCCGCCGTCGTGACCGCGCTGGCGCTCGTCGGCTCCACGGTGCTGGCGATGCTCGGCGGAGTGCTGATCGCCGCGAACGGGGACGGTCCGGTGGCCCCCGGCACCGGGCTGGACTGGACGGTGCTGGCGGTCGGCACGGTCCTGCTCGGCGGCACCAGCGCGTACGGCCGGCGCGGCGGTGTCTTCGGCACGCTGATCGCGGTCAGCCTGGTGGTGGTGTTCCTGGCCTGGACCGTGGCGCACGACTGGTCGATCGGCCGGTGGGCCCTGGGCGGGGCGGTGCTCGGCGCCGGGCTGCTGGTCACCCGGCTGGTCGAGACGTTCGGCCGGCCCCGCCCGGCCCCGCACGTGACGGCCGTGCCCGGCCCGCCGCGCCCGGTCGGGGACGGCCGGATCAGCACCGGCTGGACGACGACCCCGACGCCCGAGCCGACCGACACCTGGCCGTCGGTGCTGCCCGTACGCGAGACCGACACCCCGGTCGACGCCTGGGAGGCGCCCCGCTGGGAGAGCGAGCCGCGGCGCTGGGACGCCGACCGCTGACGTCGAGGAGGGTCGGCTCCGGCGGGGGTCGCGTCCGGCGGGCCGGAGCTGATCTCGCCGGTTAGGCTCGGCGGCATGAGCGAGACTCCTGCCCCCGGCGGCCGTACCTTCGACGAGCTCGACAAGCTCTCCACCGAGGAGCTGCGCGAGCAGGCGTTCCACCTGGCCCGGGAGCGTCGCGACGTGGGGTTCTTCTGGTCGGTGCTGCGGCACCTGCCGAACGCCGACGAGGCCGCCGCCCTGGACGGCGCGCCGAACTCGGTCGGGCCGACCATCGACGAGGCCAACGCGCTGTGGCGGGAGTTGACCGGGCACGGCTACGACGAGTCCGCGCCGCTGCTGCGCGCCGCCTTCATCGACTACCTGATGAAGCACTGACCCGTGGCCGCCCGCCGGCCGACGGCGGTCGCGCGGACGCGCAGGTTTGCCCGGCGCGGCGGCCCGGGAACTGACCGCTCCATGGCCCTCACCAACCGCCCCCGCACCGTCCCCCGGTACGGCACGGCCGCCGGCACCGGCACGCTCGCCGCGTTCCTGCTCGTCGCGGTCGGCGGCAGCCCGATGTACGGGAACTGGGCGCAGGGCAGCACCGACCCGACCGGAGCCGGTGGCTGGTTCCTGCGGCTGCTCTCCTGGCCGGCCTGGCGGTGGCACGCCGACGAGGGGCTGCTCACCACCAACCTGCGGGCGATCCTGCTGCTCGTGGTCGCCGCGGCGCTGCTCTACCTGCTGCCCGGCCCGCAGGTGGACCGGGTGGCCGCCTCGGGCAGCCAGTTCCTCTCCGGTTGGGGCGCGTACGCCCTGGCCGGCGGGATCACCGCCCTGCTCGCCACGCTCCTCGGACCGCACGGCACGCTCTTCGCCGCCTTCCAGGCCGCGAGCGGCGGCGTCACGTACGGCTTCTTCGCCGGCTGGATCGTCGGTCTGGCCAGCCTGGGCGGCCGGGCCTGACTCGCCGTACGGCGGGCCGGGCCCGATCCTCCGGTGACCGGTCCGGCCGGCCGCGCGGGCCGGTCAGGCGCCGTCCACCGCGCCCAGGCTCAGCACCCGGCTGCGCGCGATCAGCCCCACCGGGCTGCCGTCCTCGGTGACCAGCGCGTGGTCGGCGCCGGAGGTGAGCAGCGCGCCCAGCGCGTCGTAGGCCGAGTCGCCGAGCGGCACCGTGGGCAGCCCGGTCCCGCCGTCGGCCGGGAGCGGGTCGAGCACCGCGCGGGTCAGCGGGGTGACCGCCAGCCGGCGGATGCCCCGGTCGGCGCCGACGAACTCGCGGACGAACGCCGAGGCGGGCGAGCCGAGCAGCGCGGCCGGGCTGTCGTACTGCTCCAGCACGCCACCCTCGGAGAGCACCGCGATCCGGTCGCCCAGCCGGACCGCCTCGTCGAGGTCGTGGGTGACCAGCACGATGGTCTTGCGCACCTCGGCCTGGAGCCGCAGGAACTCCTCCTGGAGCCGGGTCCGCACGATCGGGTCGACGGCCGAGAACGGCTCGTCCATCAGCAGCACCACCGGGTCGGCGGCGAGGGCGCGGGCGACGCCCACCCGCTGCCGCTGCCCGCCGGAGAGCTCGTGCGGGTAGCGCCGGCCGAACTGCGCCGGGTCGAGGCCGACCAGTTCCAGCAGCTCGCCGACCCGGGCGCGGGTGCGTTCGCGCGGCCAACCGAGCAGCCCCGGCACGGTCGCCACGTTGGCGGCGACGGTCTGGTGCGGGAACAGGCCGACGTTCTGGATCACGTATCCGATGCGGCGGCGCAGGGTCACCGGGTCGACGCGGGTGACGTCGTCGTCGCCGAGCAGGATCCGTCCGTCGGTCGGCTCGATCAGCCGGTTGATCATCCGCAGCACCGTCGACTTGCCGCAGCCGGACGGGCCGATCAGCACCACCAGCTCGCCCGCCTTGACCTCCAGGCTCAGCTCGCGGACCGCCTCGGTGCCGTCCGGGTAGCGCTTGCGGATGCGCTCCAGCGTGATCGAGGCGGCGCCGTGACCGGCGGTGGTGCCCGGGGTAACGTCCACGTGTGTTCCTCCACCTGAGCTACCGGGCCGCCCCGGGCAATCCGTGGTTCTCCTGGCAGTACGTGCGGGACAACTCTGACACCATCCTCGCCGCGCTGCGCGAGCACACCTGGTTGACCGCCCGGGCCGTGGTGATCGCCGCGCTGGTGGCGCTGCCGCTCGCGGTGGCAGCGTACTGGTTCCGCTCGCTGGCCGCGTCGATCCTGGCGCTGACCGGCGTGCTCTACACGATCCCGTCGCTGGCGCTGTTCGCCTTCCTCGCGCCCTACCTCGGCATCGGGGCGATCACCGTGCTCACCGTGGTGGCGCTCTACGCGCTGCTGGTCATCGTGCGCAACACGCTGGCCGGCCTGAACCAGGTGCCACCGGAGGTGCGGGAGGCCGCCGAGGGCATGGGCTACGGCCGCTGGGGCCGGCTGGTCCGGATCGAGCTGCCGCTGGCGCTGCCCGGCATCCTCACCGGCGTACGACTGGCGACCGTCTCCACGGTCGCGCTGGTCACCGTGGGCGTGGTGGTGGGTCGGGGCGGGCTGGGCCAGCTCATCTTCGCCGGCTTCCAGAACAACTTCTACAAGGCGCAGATCATGACCGGCACGGTGCTCTGCGTGCTGCTGGCGCTGGTGCTCGACCTGGTCCTGGCGGGGGTGGGCCGGCTGCTCACGCCGTGGCTGCGCGGGCGGGTCCGGTGAGCGCGAGGAGTGCAGCGCAGCGGAGCCCCGCAGTCGCGAACGGAGGGCAGGCACGGTGAACCCGGTGCAGCACGCGGTGCTCTGGCTGAACGACCCGCTGAACTGGACCAACCCCGGCGGCGTGCTGGACCGCCTCGGCGAGCACCTGAGCATGTCCGCCCTGGCGGTGCTGCTGGGTTGCCTGGTGGCGTGGCCGATCGGCCTCTGGCTCGGCCACAGCGGCCGGGGCGGCGGGCTGGTGCTGCTGGTCTCCAACGTCACGTTGGCGATCCCGACCCTGGCCCTGCTGACCATCCTGCCGCTGACCTTCCTCGGGTTCGGCCGGTCGGCGGTGGTGGTGGCGCTCGCGGTCTTCGCGGTGCCGCCGCTGCTGGCGAACGCGTACACCGGGGTGCGGCAGGCCGACCCGGAGGCCCGGGACGCCGCGCGCGGGATGGGGCTCTCCGGCGGGCAGGTGCTGCGCCGGGTGGAGTTGCCGCTCGCGGTGCCCTACCTGGCGGCGGGGTTCCGCACCGCGGCCGTGCAGGTGGTGGCGACCGCGGCGTTGGCATCCTTCGTCAACGGTGGCGGGCTGGGCCAGATCATCCGGGCCGGGTTCGGGCTGGACATCGCGGCCGGCGGCGGCCAGATCATCGCCGGCGGTGTCCTGGTGGCCGGCCTGGCGCTGCTGGTCGAGGGGATCCTCGCGGTGCTGGAGCGGGTGGTCACGCCACGCCCGCTGCGGCGGGTCAGCCGGCGGGCGAACCGCCGTGCGGCCGCGGCCACGGCCGGCGGCTGATCTTCCGGCGGCCCCTCGCCGGCCCGTCGGTGAGTCCGGCATCACAGCGCATCCGACCCGCTGGTGACGATCGGATGACGAAAACCGCTCCGAGTTTGTCGGTCGGGTCCGGAGGATGTTGGGTGAAGTCGCGGGCGGCCGTCCGGATCGCCCGTCGGACACGCGGCCGGCCCCATCGGGGTCGCGCCGGGACACGGAAGGCGGGCACTGATGCGCGCACGTGCACGGCTGGCCGCGGGGGCCTTCGGCGCCCTCGCCGCGGCAACTCTCCTCACGGGCTGCGGTGACGCCGGCTCGTCCGGCACCGACGCTCCCGAGGCGGGCGCCTCGGGTGCCGGCTGCGCCCCGGTGGCGGGTGACCAGCTGGTCGTCCTCACCGACGACAAGAAGCTGCAGAACACCGACAACGTCCTCCCCGCGATCAACAAGAAGGCGGCGACGCCGCAGCTGGTCGCCGCGCTGGACAAGGTCTCGGCGAAGCTCGACACCCCCAAGCTGATCCAGCTCAACCGGGCGGTCGACGTCGACCGGAAGACGCCCCAGGTGGCGGCGCAGGAGTTCGCCGCCGCCAACGGCGTGACCGACGGGATCGAGAAGGGTCCGGGCGGCCAGGTGACGGTGGGCGCGGGCAACTTCAGCGAGAGCCAGACCGTCGCCGAGCTCTACAAGATCGCGCTCACCGCGGCCGGCTACCAGGTCAAGGTGCAGACCATCGGCAACCGGGAGCTCTACGAGCCGGCCCTGGAGAAGGGCCAGGTCCAGGTCGTCCCGGAATACGCCGCCACCATGGCCGAGTTCCTCAACACCAAGGCCAACGGCAAGGACGCCCAGCCGGTGTCGTCCCCCGAGCTGGAGAAGACCGTCGCCGCGCTCAAGACCGAGGGCGACAAGGCGGGCCTGGTGTTCGGCCAGCCCTCCCAGGCGCAGGACCAGAACGCGTTCGCGGTGACCAAGGCATTCGCCGAGAAGTACGGCCTGTCGACGCTCTCCGACCTGGCCGCGAAGTGCTCCGGGCAGGCCACCGTGCTCGCCGGCCCGCCGGAGTGCCCGCAGCGGCCGAAGTGCCAGGCCGGGCTGGTCGAGGTCTACGACTTCAAGGCCGGCTCGTTCAGTTCGCTGGACGCGGGTGGCCCGCAGACCAAGAACGCGCTGAAGACCGGCGCCGCCAGCGTCGGGCTCGTCTTCTCCTCGGACGCGGCGCTCGCCACGAGCTGATCCGTCGCCGCCGGCCGGTCGAACCGGCCGGCCGGCGGCGATCCCCGACGGGGCTGCTGGTCAGCGACCGTGCATCCGATCGCGTCGACCCGTTCCCCTCCGGTGGAACTCTCGGTAATCTGCTCAGCCATGCCCGCCTCGGTCGCCCCCGCCGACAAGCGCACTCCGACGCCGCTGACCGTCCTGTTCTGGATCGGCGTGGGGTTGGCGCCCCTGGCGGCGCTCATCCTGCTGGTCGCCGACGGCAACGGCACGCTGCGGTTCGGCGCCGTGCTGGCGATCCTCGCCGTGGTGCTGATCGGTCTCTCCATCGCGCTGCGGGCCGAGAACGGCTCCGGTGACGCCGGGACCGAGGAGTTGCGCGAGGAGCTGGAGCAGCTCCGGCGCGAGTTGCGGTCCGAGATCGTGGCCGCCGCCCAACGTGGCAATCAGGCGCTCGACCAGGCTCGGCGGGCGGAGGAGACGGCCGGCGCGGTGCGTCAGCGGCTCGACGCGGCAGCCGCGGGTCTGGCCGCCGCGCCCGCCGAGGAGCGCCCGGGCGGACGGGCCCGGGTGCCGGTGGCCGGCGCGTACGACGCGGGACGGGCGCACCCGGCCGGCCGCGACGAGGACGCCCCGGGCCGGTCGTCGGGCGCGCGCTACGGCGCCGACGACGCGTCCCGGCACGACGTCGACCGCCCCGACGCTCACGCCGGTACGGGCTGGGGCCGGCCCGAGCCGTACGACGCCGACCCGTCGGGCCCGTACGCCGGGGAGCGCGCGGAGCCGGGCGGCTACCGGGCCGACCCGGACCGCTCCGGCGCGGACCGCCCGGGGTTCGCCGGCTACGGCGCCGAACCGGCCCGGTCCGACCCGCGCGGCACGGAGTGGCCGTCCGCCGGCGCGCCGGGCGCGGACCGGCCGTCGGCCGGCGGGTACGGCCAGGACCGGCCGTCGCCCGGCGGATACGGCCAGGACCGGTCGTCGGCCGGCGTCTACGGCGCGGCGCGGGTGGCCGAGCCGGCCCGGTCGGAGCAGCCCCGCCCCGTCGGCGTGGTCCACCACACCGAGACGGTGCACGTCACCACCCGGCACACCATCGTCGACGGTGGCGAACCGGCGGGCAGCCGGTACGGCGGGCTCGCCGGCCGCTGGTCACCGGGGGCGGACGACCGGCCGCGGGGTACGGAGGCGGCCGACCACCGGGGCGTTGGGCACCGCGAGTCGGGCCGGGACGAGCCGGCCCGATCCGGATGGTCCGGCTCGGAGGAGGACGGCTGGCTGGGCGGCCTGCGGTCCGGCCCGGGCGCGGAACGGACCTGGCCCCGCGACGACGGCGCCCGCGACGACGGCTACCGGGCCGGCGCGCCCGGTGACGGCTACCGGCCCGCCCCGTCGGACGACGCCTACCGCACCGGCCCGTCGGGTGACGGCTACCGGCCCGCCCCGTCCGGCGACGGCTACCGACCCGGCCCGTCGGGTGACGGCTACCGACCCGGCCTGTCCGGCGACGGATACGCGCGGACCGGCGACGGGCGCGAGCACCCCTGGGCCGGTGTCGGCCGGGCCGCGGGCGGCCAGCGGGGCTGGCCGGCGGACGACGACTGGTCGCGGGGCCCGGGATCGGACCGGCCGGCGGACGAGCAGCGCGACTGGTCCGGCCCGGGTGACGACCGGACCGGTCCGGCGGCGGGCGGGGGGCGAGGCGACCGCTCCTGGCCGCCCGCGGAGCAGGCCGGGCGGGCGCAGGTGGCCGAGCCGGACGGCGCGCACTGGTCGCAGGTGCGGGCCGCCGGCAACCGCTGGGCGGCGGTCCGCGACGACGACCGGGGGCGGGAGATCCGGGTCGGGGAGCGGCGGGCCGCGGTGCACGAGGACGGCGGGGGCACCGAGTACCGGGTCGAGGACCGGTGGGCATCCGTCCGTGGCGCACCGGCCGGCGGCTGGTCGCCGGAGAGCCACCCGGCGCTGCCGGCCGGCGGGGTCCCGGTGCCGCAGGAGTGGCGACCGCCGACGCAGCGCAGCGGCCAGCCGGAGTGGCGCGAGGTCGAGCCGGAGTGGCGGCAGCCCGAGCCGGAGTGGCGCCGGCCGGAGCCCGGCGGCTACGGTCAGCCGCCCCGCGACACCGACGACCGCTGGCGCTGACCGCGCCCCGGGCTCACTTGTCGATGTCGCCGACCACGAAGAACATCGAGCCGAGGATGGCGATCAGGTCGGGGACCAGGCACCCGGGCAGCAGCGTCGACAGCGCCTGCACGTTCGCGTACGAGGCGGTGCGCAGCTTGAGCCGCCACGGCGTCTTCTCGCCCCGGGAGACCAGGTAGTAGCCGTTGATGCCGAGCGGGTTCTCGGTCCAGGCGTAGGTGTGTCCCTCGGGCGCCTTGACCACCTTGGGCAGCCGGGTGTTCACCGGCCCGGAGATCCGGTCCACCCGGTCCAGGCACTGCTCGGCGAGGTCGAGCGAGGCGTACACCTGGTCGAGCAGCACCTCGAACCGGGCGTGGCAGTCCCCGGCGGTCTTGGTCACCACCGGCACGTCGAGCTGGTCGTAGGCCAGGTAGGGCTCGTCCCGGCGCAGGTCCAGGTCGAGCCCGGAGGCCCGGGCGACCGGCCCGGACGCGCCGAACGCGGCGGCGTCGGCCGCGGAGAGCACGCCGACCCCGACGGTACGGGCCAGGAAGATCTCGTTACGCCGGATCAGGTGGTCCAGATCCGGCATCCGGCGGCGTACCTCGGCGATGGCGGCGCGGGCCCGGCCGGTCCAGCCGGCGGGCACCTCCTCCTTCAGGCCGCCGACCCGGTTGAACATGTAGTGGATCCGGCCGCCGGAGACCTCCTCCATCACCGCCTGGATGGTCTCCCGTTCCCGGAACGCGTAGAACATCGGCGTGATCGCGCCGATCTCCAGCGGGTAGGAGCCGAGGAACATCAGGTGGTTCAGCACCCGGTTCAGCTCGGCCAACGCCATCCGCAGCCAGGTGGCGCGCTCCGGCACCTCCATGCCCATCAACCGCTCGACCGCGAGCACCACGCCCAGCTCGTTGGAGAACGCCGACAGCCAGTCGTGCCGGTTGGCCAGCACGATGATCTGCCGGTAGTCGCGTACCTCGAAGAGCTTCTCCGCCCCCCGGTGCATGTAGCCGACGATCGGCTCGGCGGCGACCACCCGCTCCCCGTCGAGCACCAGCTTCAGCCGCAGCACGCCGTGCGTCGAGGGGTGTTGCGGCCCGATGTTGAGCACCATGTCGGTGCCGAGCTGCTCACCGCCGGCGCCGGTCCCGACGGTCAGCTCGCGGAGGTCGCCGGCGTCCGTGGTCATGCCCGTCATCGTGCCATGGTCGCCTCGGGCGCGACGCCGACCGGCTGCCGCAGCCACCAGTGCCCGCCGAGTCCGGCCGGGTCGGTCAGCTCGGCCGCCGCCGACGCACCGGCCAGCGCGCGCAGGTAGCCGGCCGGGTCCCGGGAGGCCAGCGCCAGCGGTGGTCGGCCGCCGTCGGCTCCGAGCGCCCGCAGCGCCTCCCGCTGCGACACCAGGGTGTACGCGCACCCCGCGACCCGCGCGCCGGCGGCGGCCACCGAGTCCATGGCGACGTGCGCGGTTACGTCGCACGACCCGTCGGGAACCGGCGACACCTGCCGCCCGTCCCGGTACCCGGTCAGCGTCCCGTCCAGGGGCCGGGCGTCCCGCAGGTGCCCGTAGTCCACCGCCAGCGCCAGCCCCCGCTCGACCCGCCCCACCGCCTCCGCCCACGCCTCGTCCCGAGTCCTCCCCACCTCCGCCCGGGTCGGGGTGGGGGGCCACCAGTGGGTCAGCCAGGTGGTGTCGGTGGGGGAGACGGTGGGGCCGGGGGTCTCGTGGCCGGTGGTGGGGTCGACCAGCAGGTGCCGCCAGCCGTCCGGGGTGGGGGTGGCGACGTCCAGGGGGACGTTGTCCAGCCACTCGGTGGCCAGCAGCAGGCCGGTGATCCCCTCGGGGATCTCGTGGCGCCAGTCGATGCCGGGTGGCAGGTCGGCGGGGCGTTCGGCGCGTTCCACCGCGACCGGGTGGATCCGGTCGGCCAGGTCCGGGTCGGCCCGCGTCAGCAGCGCGCGGAGCAGCTCGCCCCGGCCGGCGCCCACGTCGACCACGTCCAGCCGGGCCGGCCGCCCCAGCGCCTCGTCGACGGCGGCGAGCTGCCGCAGCAGGCAGGCGGCGAAGACCGGTGAGGCGTGCACGCTGGTGCGGAAGTGGGCGGCGGGGCCGGGGCCGGCCACGAAGAAGCCGTCCGGCCCGTAGAGGGCCCGTTCCATCGCGTCGCGCCAGCGCAGCGCGGGGTACCCGGACGTCACCGGGCCGACCCTACGGCCCGCCCTGGCCGGGGTCGTCCGGCGACCCGCCGACCCGGCGTCGAGCGGCGCGGACGTACCCGTACGGGGGGTTCCTCCGCCACCGGAGCGGGCGCTTCGGGCGGTCGGTGAAGGTTTTCACACCTTCTTGTTTCCGGTCTGTCACCCGGGCGCATACTTGCCATCGACCGGTACCCCCTTCGAGGACTGGATCGCTGCCATGAGCGCACCGCTGCGCCCGCGGGCCACTCGCGCCCCGCTCGCCTTCCCCCGCACCCTCACCGTCGGCGTGCTCGGCGCCGGCCGGGTCGGTTCGGTGCTCGGCGCGGCCCTCGCCGCCGCCGGTCACCGCGTGGTGGCCGCCTCGGGCGGTTCCGGCGCCAGCCGGGCCCGGGTGGCGCTGCTCCTGCCGCAGACCCCGCACCGCTCCGCCGCCGCCGTGGCCCGGGCCGCCACCGACCTGCTGATCGTGGCCGTACCCGACGACGCCCTGGCCGACGTGGTCGCCGACCTGGCCGCGAGCGGCGCGCTGCGCCCCGGCCAGGTGGTCGCGCACACGTCCGGCGCGCACGGGCTGGCCGTCCTGGCCCCGGCCGCCGCGGCCGGCGCCCGGCCGCTCGCGCTGCACCCCGCGATGACCTTCACCGGTACGCCGGACGACCTGTCCCGGCTCGCCGGCAGTTCCTACGGCGTGACCGCGCCGGCCGAGCTGCGCCCGTTCGCGGCCCGGTTGGTGGCCGACCTGGGCGGCGTGCCGGAGTGGGTGGGGGAGGCCGACCGGCCGCTCTACCACGCGGCGTTGGCGCACGGCGCGAACCACCTGGTCACCCTGGTCAACGAGGCGGCCGACCGGCTGCGCGACGCCGGGGTGGACCGGCCGGAGAAGGTGCTCGCCCCGCTGCTGCGGGCGGCCCTGGAGAACGCGCTGCGGCTCGGCGACGACGCGCTCACCGGCCCGGTGTCCCGGGGCGACGCGGGCACCGTACGCCGGCACCTGGACCGGCTGGCGCGGACCGCGCCGGAATCCGTACCGGCCTACCTGGCGTTGGCCCGACGGACGGCGGACCGCGCCGTCGCGGCGGGCCGGCTGCGCCCGGCGGACGCCGCGTCGCTGCGGGACGTGCTGGACGGGATGGAGGTTGTCGCCTGATGGTGGACGTGCTGCACACGCGCAAGGAGTTGGCGGCGGCCCGGGAGGGGCTGACCGGCACCGTCGGCGTGGTGATGACCATGGGCGCGCTGCACACCGGGCACGAGACGCTGCTGCGGGCCGCCCGCGAGCGGGCCGACCACGTGCTGGTGACGATCTTCGTGAACCCGTTGCAGTTCGGCCCGAACGAGGACTTCGACCGCTACCCGCGCACGCTCGACTCCGACCTGGAGATCTGCCGGCGGGCCGGGGTGGACCTGGTGTTCGCGCCGTCGGTGGCCGAGATGTACCCGGAGGGTCAGCCGACGGTGCGCCTGGACCCGGGCCCGCTCGGCGAGGACCTGGAGGGCCTGAGCCGGCCCGGCTTCTTCCACGGCGTGCTCACCGTGGTCATGAAGCTGCTCCAGCTCACCCGCCCCGACCTGGCCTTCTTCGGCGAGAAGGACTACCAGCAGCTCACCCTGGTGCGCCGGATGGTCCGTGACCTCGACGTGCCGACCGAGATCGTCGGGGTGCCGACCGTGCGGGAGCCGGACGGCCTGGCGCTGTCCAGCCGCAACCGCTACCTGTCGGCCGACGAGCGGCGGGCCGCGCTGAGCCTGTCCGCCGCGCTGCGCGCGGGTGTCGCGGCGGCCGAGCGGGGCGACGACGCCGGGGCGGTGCTGGCCGCCGCGCACCGGGCCTTCGACCCGGGTACGCCGGACGCCCGCCTCGACTACCTGGTGCTCACCGACACCGACCTGGAGCCCGGTCCGGTCTCCGGCCCGGCCCGGCTGTTGATCGCCGCCTGGGTCGGCGCCACCCGACTGATCGACAACACGGCGCTCCACCTCGCGCCGCGTCCCTGACCCCACCACGAATGCGGAAAGGCACCCCGATGCTCCGGACCATGCTCAAGTCGAAGATCCACCGGGCCACGGTGACCCAGGCCGACCTGCACTACGTCGGTTCGGTGACGGTGGACGAGGACCTGCTCGACGCGGCGGACCTGATCCCCGGCGAGCAGGTCGCGATCGTGGACATCACCAACGGCGCCCGGCTGGAGACGTACGTGATCCCGGGCCGGCGGGGCAGCGGCGTGATCGGCATCAACGGCGCCGCCGCGCACCTGGTGCACCCCGGTGACCTGGTCATCCTCATCTCGTACGGCCAGATGGACGACGCCGAGGCGCGCTCTTACCAGCCCCGCGTGGTGCACGTCGACGCGGACAACAGGGTCGTCGACCTGACCGCCGACCCCACCACCGCCGCCCCCGGCACCGCCGGCGACCCCGTCCCCAACCCCCTCGCCGCCGCCCTGAACTGACCTCGCCCCTGCCCCCGCCCCCGCCCCCGCCCGTCGATCTTGCACTTTCGGTCCCTCGTTCGCCCGGTCTGCACCTTTCGTCCGGGCCGTAACTGCAAGATCAACGGGGTGGGAGGAGGGGGCCGGCGCGGTCTGTTACCGGAAGGTCATTTTCGGCTACCCTGAGCGGACCGTCGGAATCGACGGTCGTCGGGCTGGGGGAGGCGCGATGGGCCGTGTGACGCGGGGCCTGCTCGCCGCCGTGGTCGCGACAGCGGCGCTGGTCGGGTGCGCCTCCTCGGGCGGGCTGGACGGGGACCTCACCGACGACTGGGCGCCGATGGGTCGGCCCGGTCCGTTCACCCCGGCGGCCGGGGTGTGCCAGGTCGCCGACTTCACCCCGACGGTCGGCCTGGCCGCGTACGCCCCGGTCGGCTGCGACCTGCCGCACCGGGTGGAGACCGTGCACGTCGGGGCGTTCACCGTCGGCCGGGCCACGCCGCCCCCGCTCGACTCACCCGAGCTGCGCACCGCCTTCGCCGAGTGCGACACCCGGGCCAGCGGCTTCGTCGGCGACGACTGGCGGGCCGGGCGGCTCCGGCTGGCCGTGGCGGTGCCCACCGGCGCCGGCTGGACGGCCGGCTCCCGCTGGTTCCGGTGCGACCTGACCGAGCTGAACACGGTCGAGGCGGCGGCCACCGTGGTGACCCGCACCGGCAGCCTCCGGGACGCGCTCAAGCCGCCGTCCCCGCTGCGTCTGGGCTGCCAGCGCACCGGCCAGGACCGGCGGCGGGTGCAGACGCTCACCCCGGTCGACTGCGCGGTGGCGCACGACGCCGAGTTCGTCGGCGTCTGGCTCGCGCCGGCCCGCCCGTACCCGAGCAGGCCGGCGGACTGGGCGCCGCTCTACGACGGCTGCTACGGCGCCGTCGCGCGCTGGACCGGCGTGCCCGCCGACCCGGTCCTGCGCTACCGCAGCGGCGTGGTGGTGCGCCCGCCCGGCGCGGCCCGCTGGGCGGTGGGCGACCGGGGCGTCCGGTGCTACCTGTGGCTCAGCGACCGCACCGTGACCGCCTCGTTGAAGGGCGCCGGCCCGGCCGGGCTGCCGCTCCGGACGAGGTAGCCGAAACCACTCGTCCCGCCCCCGTGGCCCGGAGCGAGGACGCTTCGGGTTGACTGTCCGCATGGACCTATCCACCGTCGACCTGCCGGCGCTGCCCCGGCTGCTCGCCGCGCCCGCGCCCGGTTGGGTGGAGACGACCGACGTCATCGTGGTCGGCTCCGGGGTCGCCGGGCTGACCGCCGCGCTGCACCTGCGCGAGGCCGGCCTGCACGTCACCGTCGTCACCAAGGTCGACATGGACGAGGGCTCCACCCGCTGGGCGCAGGGCGGCATCGCCGCGGTGCTGGACCCGGCGGACAGCCCGGGCGCGCACGCGTACGACACGGAGGTGGCCGGCGTCGGCCTCTGCGACCCGGCCGCGGTGCGGGCGCTGGTGGAGGAGGGCCCGACCCGGCTCCGCGAGCTGATGCGGATCGGAGCGGAGTTCGACCGCAACCCGGACGGCTCGCTGATGCTCACCCGGGAGGGCGGGCACCGGGCCGACCGGATCGTGCACGCCGGCGGCGACGCCACCGGCGCCGAGGTGCAGCGGGCGCTGCACGCGGCGGTACGCCGCGACCCCTGGATCCGGCTGGTCGAGCACGCGCTGGTGCTGGACCTGCTGCGCGCGCCCGGCGACGGGCCGGGCGGCCTCGGTCCGGCCTGCGGGATCACCCTGCACGTGCTCGGTGAGGGCAGCGAGGACGGCGTCGGCGCCGTCCTCGGCCGCGCGGTGGTGCTGGCCACCGGCGGGATGGGGCAGATCTTCGCCGCCACCACCAACCCGGCGGTCTCCACCGGCGACGGGGTGGCGCTCGCGCTGCGCGCCGGCGCGGCCGTCACCGACCTGGAGTTCGTCCAGTTCCACCCGACCGCGCTGATCGTGCCGGCCGGCGGGCCGGGCGCCGGCCTGGCGCAGCAGCCGCTGGTCTCCGAGGCGCTGCGGGGCGAGGGCGCCCACCTGGTCGACGGCGACGGCAAGCGGTTCATGGTCGGCCAGCACGAGCTGGCCGAGCTGGCCCCCCGCGACGTGGTGGCCAAGGGCATCCACCGGGTCCTGCTCGCCACCGGCGCGGACCACGTCCACCTGGACGCCCGGCACCTCGGCGGCGACTTCCTGGCCCGGCGGTTCCCCACCATCGTGGCGTCCTGCCTGGCCATCGGCGTGGACCCGGCGACCGACCTGATCCCGGTGGCCCCGGCCGCCCACTACGCGTCGGGCGGCGTCCGGACCGACCTGCGCGGCCGCACCTCGATCCCCGGCCTGTACGCCTGCGGCGAGGTGGCCTGCACCGGGGTGCACGGCGCCAACCGGCTGGCCAGCAACTCGCTGCTGGAGGGGCTGGTCTTCTCCCGCCGGATCGCCGAGGACATCGCCGCCGGTCTGCCCGAGCAGGCCCGGCCGGCGGAGACCGGCGCCTGGGTCGGCGGGCAGGGCTGGCTGGTGCCGGCCGGGGGCACGCCGGACCTGCAACGGGCGATGACCCGGGGCGCGGGCGTGCTCCGCTCGGCGGACACGCTGGCCGGCACCGCCGCCGCGCTCACCGCGCTGGGCGCGGGTCGGGGCGTGCCGCGTACCGCCGACTGGGAGGCGACGAACCTGATCACGGTGGCGTCGACGCTGGTCGCCGCCGCGTACGCCCGGCGGGAGACCCGGGGCTGCCACTGGCGGGAGGACTTCCCGTCGGCGGACGACAGGTGGCGGGGCCACCTGGTGGCCGAGGTGGGCCCGGACGGGCGGCTGACCGAGAACTGGGAGGATGTTTCGTGATCGAGTCGACGCGGCGGGCGCTGCGGGACGGCGGCCTGGACCCGGAGTCGATCCGGCGGATCGTCGTCGACACCCTGGCCGAGGACCTCGGCCCGGACTTCCTCGACGTCACCAGCGTCGCCACCATTCCGGCCGAACAGCAGGACACGGCCGACCTGGTGGCGCGCGCGGACGGCGTGGTGGCCGGGCTGCCGGTGGCGGCCGCGGTGTTCGAGCTGGTGGGCGAGGTGACCGGCGCCGACCGTACGGTCGAGGTGTCGTTGGTGGCCCACGACGGGCAGCGGGTGGCGCGCGGCGACGTGCTGGCCACCGTGACCGGGCCGACCCGGCTGCTGCTCACCGCCGAGCGGACGGCGCTCAACCTGCTCTCCCGGATGTCCGGGGTGGCGACCCACACCCGGGCCTGGGCCGACGCGCTCGCCGGCACGAAGGCCATGGTGCTCGACACCCGCAAGACCACGCCGGGGCTGCGCGCGCTGGAGAAGTACGCGGTCCGGGCCGGCGGTGGCACCAACAAGCGGATGGGCCTCTACGACGTCGCCATGATCAAGGACAACCACAAGGTGGGCGCGGGCGGGATCGGGGCGGCGTTCCGCCGGGTCCGGGCGGCGTTCCCGGAGGTTCCGGTGCAGGTGGAGGTGGACACCCTGGCCGAGGCGGTGGAGGCGGTCGAGGCAGGGGCCGGGTTCCTGCTGCTGGACAACATGACCCCGGCGCAGCTGCGCGACGTGGTGGCCGCGGTCGGCGACCGGGCGGAGCTGGAGGCGACCGGCGGGTTGACCCTGCCGGTGGCGGCCGAGTACGGGGCCACCGGTGTCGACTACCTCTCCGTCGGCGCGCTCACCCATTCGTCGCCGATCCTCGACATCGCCCTCGACCTGCGCGAGGAATGACGTGCGGCTCGCCACCCCGGCTCACTCCGCGCGCTTCGACCGCGGCGCGAGCGCCGTCTAGGCTGCCGCTGTGCTGCTCTGCATCGACATCGGAAACACCAACACCGTGCTGGCGACCTTCGACGGCGACAAGCTGGTGCACTCCTGGCGGATCAAGACCGACGCCCGTTCCACCGCGGACGAGCTGGGCCTGATGTTCCGCGGGCTGCTGGCCGGTGACGCCGTGGAGATCACCGGGGTGGCCGCCTGCTCGACCGTGCCGGCGGCGCTGCGCTCGCTGCGCACCATGCTCGGCCGCTACTACGCGGACCTGCCCAGCGTGATCGTCGAGCCCGGCGTCCGCACCGGCGTGCAGCTCGCCATCGACAACCCGAAGGAGGTGGGCGCGGACCGGGTGGTGAACACGCTGGCCGCGTACACGCTCTACGGCGGGCCGTCGATCGTGGTGGACTTCGGCACCACCACCAACTTCGACGTGATCAGCGACCGGGGCGAGTTCCTCGGCGGGGCGTTCGCGCCCGGCATCGAGATCTCCTTCGACGCGTTGGCCGCCCGCGCCGCCCAGTTGCGCAAGGTGGAGGCCACCCGTCCCCGCTCGGTGATCGGCAAGAACACCGTCGAGTGCCTCCAGGCCGGTCTCTACTTCGGCTTCGCCGGCCAGGTCGACCGGATCGTCGAGCGGATGTCCGAGGAGTTGGGCGACGTCAGGGCGGTGATCGCCACCGGCGGCCTGGCCTCGCTGGTGCTCGGCGAGTGCCGCACCATCACCCACCACGAGCCGATGATCACCCTGATCGGCCTGCGGATGGTCTACGAGCGCAACACCTGAGGTGCAAGGAAGGGCCCCCTCTTAACGCCTCCGGTAGAGGAAGGGCCCCCTGTTAACGCCGGCGGGCCCGGAGCACGAGCGTCCGGTACGGCAGCTCGACGGTGTCCCGGCCGACCAGGTCGGGGTGGCCGGCGAACAGCTCGGTCAGCCCGTCGTCGACCCGGGCCCGCTCCGCCGGGGTGGCGGTCAGCCAGTACGACCGGGTGTGCAGCATGCCCACCACCTGGTCCGGCGTGAGCGTGGTCGCGTGCGCGAACTCGCCCACCTCGACCGGCGTGAAGGCGGGACCGAAGTCGGCGTACCGGCCGGTCACGTCACCGGCGGTGTCGCCGAGGTGGGCGATCCGGGTCAGCTCGGCCACCCAGGCGACCCGCTCGTCCCGGACGTTCCACACCGGCGCGAACGTGCCGCCCGGGCGCAGCACGCGGGCGATCTCGACGTGCGCCCGCTCCCGGTCGAACCAGTGGTAGGCCTGCCCGGCCAGCACGGCGTCCGCCGACGCGTCCGGCAGCGGCACCGCCTCCGCGCCGCCCGCCAGCGCCGTCGTGCCCGGCGTGGCGGCCGCGAGTTGCGCCCGCATCCCCGGATCCGGCTCCACGGGTACGACGTGCTGCCCGAGCGCCAGCAGGCCCCGGGTGAGGATGCCGGTGCCGGCGCCGAGGTCCACCACCCGGGCCGGGGCGTCCAGCCCGTCCAGCGCCCAGCGCAGGGCCGCCTCGGGATAGCGGGGTCGGAACCGGTCGTACGCGGCGGCGGCGGCGCCGAACGAGAGCGCCGGAGTGGGGTCGGTCATGGCGGGCAGGTTATCCCGTAACGGTCGCCACGCCGCTTGAGTACGCTCATGGGCTGACCCCGCCGTTGTTCCCCAAGGCCTGAGGAAGCGTGCCGTGACCGAGCAGAACGACCTGCCCACCGACCCCGCCGACGACCTTCCCGAGCAGATGAAGGTCCGCCGGGAGAAGCGGGACCGGATGCTCGCCGAGGGGGTCGAGCCGTACCCGGTCGGCTTCCCGCGGACCACCACGCTCGCGCGGCTCCGCGAGCGCTACGCCGAGCTGCCCACCGACACGGCCACCGGGGACCGGGTCTCGGTCACCGGTCGGGTGATCTTCATCCGCAACACCGGCAAGCTCTGCTTCGCCACCCTGCGCGACGGCGACGGCACCGAGCTTCAGGCGATGCTCTCGCTGGACCGGGTCGGCGCGGAGCGGTTGGCCGACTGGAAGCGCCTGGTCGACCTCGGTGACCACGTCGGCGTGACCGGCGAGGTGATCACGAGCCGGCGCGGCGAGCTGTCGGTGCTGGCCGACGAGTGGGCGGTCACCGCGAAGGCGCTGCGCCCGCTGCCGGTGGCGCACAAGCCGCTCAGCGAGGAGTCCCGGGTCCGCCAGCGGTACGTGGACCTGGTGGTGCGCCCGCAGGCCCGGCAGATGGTGCGCACCCGGGCCACCGCGGTGCGCAGCCTGCGCGACACGCTGCACGGGCAGGACTTCATCGAGGTGGAGACGCCGATGCTGCAGTTGCTGCACGGTGGCGCGGCGGCCCGCCCATTCGTGACCCACAGCAATGCGCTCGACACCGATCTGTATCTGCGAATCGCGCCGGAACTGTTTCTCAAGCGCGCGGTGGTCGGTGGCGTGGACCGCGTCTTCGAGATCAACCGCAACTTCCGTAATGAGGGCATCGACTCCTCGCACTCGCCGGAGTTCGCGATGCTGGAGACCTACCAGGCGTACGGCGACTACGACACGATGGCGGAGCTGACGAGAAATCTCGTGCAGCAGGCCGCCGTCGCGGTCGCCGGCTCCACGGTGGTGACGCACGCCGACGGCCGGGAGTTCGATCTGGGCGGCGAGTGGCGGTCGGTGACGCTGTTCGGTGTTCTTTCCGAAGCGCTCGGTGAGGAGGTCACCGTCCGCACGGAAAGGTCACGCCTGGTCGAGTACGCGGACAAGGTCGGCCTCTCCGTCGACCCGAAGTGGGGGCCGGGCAAGCTCGCGGAGGAGTTGTTCGAGGAACTGGTGGTGCCGTCCCTGCAGGCGCCCACGTTCGTGCGCGACTACCCGGAGGAGACCAGCCCGCTGACCCGGGCCCACCGCAGCGAGCCGGGCCTGGCCGAGAAGTGGGACCTCTACGTGCTCGGTTTCGAGCTGGGCACCGCGTACTCGGAGCTGGTCGACCCGGTCGTGCAGCGGGAGCGGCTGGTGGCCCAGGCGCAGCTCGCGGCGCGCGGCGACGACGAGGCGATGCGACTCGACGAGGACTTTCTCCGGGCCATGGAGTACGGAATGCCGCCGGCCGGTGGTATGGGAATGGGAATCGACCGGCTCCTGATGGCCTTGACCGGCCTGGGAATTCGGGAAACCATCCTGTTCCCGTTGGTCCGGCCCGAGTAGGCGCGCAAACCTTCTCCGGCTCGTTACCCGGTCCTATTGACGGAGCAAGCATCGGGCGGGTTATCGTGCTTGCGAGTATTCGCAGGAGCGTGACCCTGCTCGAAAGGAATGTGGGACGTGGCCAAGCAGATCATTCACAAGCTGGTCGATGACCTGGACGGCGGGGACGCTGACGAGACTGTCAAGTTCGCGCTCGACGGCGTGCAGTACGAGATCGACCTCTCCGCCTCCAACGCTGAAAAATTGCGCGACGTATTCGCGCCGTACATCGCGCACGGCACGCGGGTGGGTCGTGGGGGTGTGGTCGTGGGCGGCCGGGCCGCGCGCGGTCGGGGCGGCGCCACCGCCGACCGTGAGCAGAACCGTGCCATCCGCGAGTGGGCCAAGAAGGCCGGCAAGGACATCTCCGACCGGGGCCGGATCCCGCAGGAGATCGTGGACGAGTACCACGCGAAGGCGGGGCACTGACCCCGACCCTCGTGAGACGGGCGACCCGACGCCGGACCGGAGTGCGACTCCGGGCCGGCGTCGCCGTTTCCGCCCCGGGGTGCCGCGTGTCCGGTTCCGGGCCGACCCCGCGCCGGCGGGAAGAAAACCCCGTCCGGACCGGTTGTCCACAGGCGGTGGAGATTCCGTCCACAGGCTGTGGACGACCGTGGCGGGCGCGTACACCCCGCCCGAACCCCCCGACCGGGACTTTCCACCGCCGGTCGAATTTCGCTCTGCGCGTACAGGTAGGGGTCCCGGAACACCTCCTGAGCGTGGACGGTTGTCAGAAACGACGTCGGAACGGTCATTCGCGGGGACACACGACCTCAGCGGAGACGGTCCGCGGCGATAGAGTAAGGAGGCACGGACGCCGTCCCGGACGTCCGCGCACCGGCCCCGCCGAGATCTGACCATCAAGGCGCACGGCACGTGAGGAGCACGAGGGCATGTTCGAGCGGTTCACCGACCGAGCGCGACGGGTTGTCGTCCTGGCCCAAGAAGAGGCCCGGATGCTCAACCACAACTACATCGGTACGGAGCACATCCTGCTGGGCCTCATCCACGAGGGTGAGGGCGTCGCCGCCAAGGCTCTGGAGAGCCTGGGCATCTCCCTGGAGGGCGTGCGCCAGCAGGTCGAGGAGATCATCGGCCAGGGCCAGCAGGCGCCGAGCGGGCACATCCCGTTCACGCCGCGGGCCAAGAAGGTGCTGGAGCTGTCGCTGCGCGAGGCGCTGCAGCTCGGCCACAACTACATCGGCACCGAGCACATCCTGCTCGGCCTGATCCGCGAGGGTGAGGGCGTCGCCGCCCAGGTGCTGGTCAAGCTCGGCGCCGACCTGAACCGGGTCCGCCAGCAGGTGATCCAGCTGCTCTCGGGCTACCAGGGCAAGGAGCCCGCCGCGGCCGGCGCCGCGCCGGGCGAGGCCGCGCCGTCGACCAGCCTCGTGCTGGACCAGTTCGGCCGCAACCTGACCCAGGCCGCCCGCGAGGGCAAGCTCGACCCGGTCATCGGGCGCGAGAAGGAGATCGAGCGGGTCATGCAGGTGCTGTCCCGCCGCACCAAGAACAACCCGGTGCTGATCGGCGAGCCGGGCGTCGGCAAGACCGCCGTGGTCGAGGGGCTGTCCCAGAAGATCATCAAGGGCGAGGTGCCCGAGACGCTCAAGGACAAGCAGCTCTACACGCTCGACCTGGGCGCCCTGGTGGCCGGCTCCCGCTACCGCGGTGACTTCGAGGAGCGCCTCAAGAAGGTGCTCAAGGAGATCCGCACCCGCGGTGACATCATCCTGTTCATCGACGAGATCCACACCCTGGTGGGTGCGGGTGCGGCCGAGGGCGCGATCGACGCCGCCAGCATCCTCAAGCCGATGCTGGCCCGTGGCGAGCTGCAGACCATCGGTGCCACCACCCTCGACGAATACCGCAAGCACCTGGAGAAGGACGCCGCCCTCGAGCGCCGCTTCCAGCCGATCCAGGTGGGTGAGCCCTCGCTGGCGCACACCATCGAGATCCTCAAGGGCCTGCGGGACCGCTACGAGGCGCACCACCGGGTGAGCATCACCGACGCGGCCCTCGTCGCGGCGGCCACCCTGGCCGACCGCTACATCTCCGACCGCTTCCTGCCGGACAAGGCGATCGACCTGATCGACGAGGCCGGCGCGCGGATGCGGATCCGCCGGATGACCGCGCCGCCGGACCTGCGTGACTTCGACGAGCGCATCGCCCAGGTGCGCCGCGACAAGGAGTCCGCGATCGACGCGCAGGACTTCGAGCGGGCCGCGCAGCTGCGCGACAAGGAGAAGCAGCTCCTCGGTCAGAAGGCGCAGCGGGAGAAGGAGTGGAAGGCCGGTGACCTGGACGTCGTCAGCGAGGTCGACGACGAGCAGATCGCCGAGGTGCTCGGCAACTGGACCGGCATCCCGGTCTACAAGCTGACCGAGGAGGAGACCTCGCGCCTGCTGCGCATGGAGGACGAGCTGCACAAGCGCGTCATCGGCCAGGAGGACGCGGTCAAGGCGGTCTCGAAGGCGATCCGGCGGACCCGGGCCGGCCTGAAGGACCCGAAGCGCCCGTCCGGCTCGTTCATCTTCGCCGGCCCGTCCGGTGTGGGTAAGACCGAGCTGTCCAAGGCGCTCGCCGAGTTCCTCTTCGGCAGCGAGGACGCGCTGATCCAGCTGGACATGTCCGAGTTCCACGACCGCTACACGGTGTCGCGGCTGGTGGGTGCCCCTCCCGGCTACGTCGGCTACGACGAGGGCGGGCAGCTGACCGAGAAGGTGCGTCGCCGGCCGTTCTCGGTGGTGCTGTTCGACGAGATCGAGAAGGCCCACCCGGACGTGTTCAACACGCTCCTGCAGATCCTCGAGGACGGGCGCCTCACCGACGGCCAGGGCCGGATCGTGGACTTCAAGAACACGGTCATCATCCTGACCACCAACCTCGGTACCCGTGACGTCGCGAAGGCCGTCTCGCTGGGCTTCCAGGCCTCTGAGGACTCCGAGTCGAACTACGACCGGATGAAGCAGAAGGTCAACGACGAGCTCAAGCAGCACTTCCGGCCCGAGTTCCTGAACCGGATCGACGACACCATCGTCTTCCACCAGCTGCGCGAGAACGAGATCCTCTCGATCGTCGACATCATGATCCAGCGGATCGAGTCGCAGCTGCGGAACAAGGACATGGGTCTCGAGCTGACCGACAACGCCAAGAAGTACCTGGCGAAGAAGGGCTTCGACCCGGTGCTGGGCGCGCGGCCGCTGCGTCGCACGATCCAGCGCGACATCGAGGACAACCTCTCCGAGCGGATCCTGTTCAACGAGCTGACCCCGGGTCAGATCGTGGTGGTCGACTGCGAGGGCGACCCCGAGAACATCGACAAGTCCAAGCTCGTCTTCCGGGGCGCGGACCGGCCGGACGCCGTGCCGGACGCGGTCCCGGCGGACCTCGGCGGCACTGCCGCCACCGGCGCGGACGACGCCGCCTGATCCGGGCGGAACATCGAGGGCGGCGGCCCCGGCTGGCGAAAGCCACCGGGGCCGCCGCCTTTCCCATGCCCACCGCACCTCGCTCCCGGTGCCGCCCGCCCGCCCTCACGCCCGCCCTCGCCCCGTCGATCATGAGGTTGACCGCACGTGGCGTCCGATTTGTCGCCGCCAACTTCATGATCGACGGGGCGGGCCCCGGCCGGGGTCCGGGGCGGGGGCCGGGGCCGGGGGGCTGTCAGGGGAGGGGGACGGCGGGGCCGTCGCCGGCCAGGCGGAAGGACTCCTCGCCCACCGGTTCCACCAGGCCGTCGGTCACCAGGCCGGCCAGGGCGCGGGCCCGCTGCACGTCGTCCTGCCAGACCTGGTCCAGCCGCTGGTGCGGCACCGGACCGGTGGCGTCCCGGAGCACCGCGAGGAGCAGCCCGCGTACCTGCCGGTCGGTGCCGGCGTAGCGCTGCGGGCGGCGGGTCGGGCCGGCCGGCGCCGCCTGGCCGGACGCCCGCCAGGCACAGCTCGACTCGACCGGGCAGATCGCGCAGCGGGGCGCGCGGGCGGTGCAGACCACCGCGCCGAGTTCCATGAAGGCCGCGCTGGCCAGGGCGGCGGCGGCCGGCTCGATCGGCAGCAGTTCCTCGGTGGCGACCAGGTCGGACGGGCGGGTGGTCGGTCCGGCGTCGGGTTCGCCGGCGATCGCCCGGCACACCACCCGCCGGACGTTCGTGTCCACCACCGGGTGGCGCTGCCCGTAGGCGAACGCCGCCACCGCCCGGGCCGTGTACGTGCCCACGCCGGGCAGCGCCAGCAGCTGGTCCAGCCGGTCGGGCACCACGCCGCCGTGCCGTTCCACGACGGCCACCGCGCACTCGCGCAGGCGCACCGCCCGACGGGGGTAGCCGAGCCGGCCCCACATCCGGATCGCCTCGGCCGGGGTGTCCTCCGCCAGCGCGCGCGGCTCCGGCCACCGGGCCAGCCACGCCTCCCAGGCGGGCACCACTCGGACCACCGGGGTCTGCTGGAGCATGACCTCGCTGACCAGGATCGCCCAGGCGCCGATGCCGGGCCGGCGCCACGGCAGGTCGCGGGCGTTGCGCTCGTACCAGCGGCTGACCTGGGCGGCGAAGGTGGGCTCAGTCATGGCGCTGACGATGATGTCACGGGCGGAGATCCCGCTGGTTGGGCGACCCGGGTGGGCCGGCGCGGCCGATCATGGACGGCGGGGCAGAATGTCCGAATGAACGAGCTCGCGATCACCGTCATCGGCCGGGACCGGCCGGGCATCGTCGCCGACGTCGCGGAGGTCCTCGCCCGGCTGGGCGCGAACCTCACCGACTCGACGATGACCCGGTTGCGGGGACACTTCGCGATGACCCTGATCTGTGTCGGCCCGGCCGCCGCCGACGTGGAGGCCGCGCTGGCCCCGCTCGCCGCCGACGGGCACCTGCTGGCCACCGTACGCGCGGTGACCCCGGACGGTGGCAGCGCGGTGGCGGGCGAGCCGTACGTGCTGGCGGTGCACGGCGCGGACCGGATGGGCATCGTCGCGGCGATGACCCGGGTGCTGGCCGATGCGGGCGGCAACGTGACCGATCTGAGCACCCGGCTCACCGGATCGCTCTACGTGGTGGTCGCCGAGGTCGAGCTGCCGCCGGGCAGCGCGGACGAGGTCGCCGGCCGGCTCACCCGCGCCGCCGCGGAGCTGGGCGTCGGGGTCAGCCTGCGCCCGGCGGACACGGACCTGCTGTGACCGCCGAGGAGTACGCCGGGTTGGGCGGCTGGACGCCGGAGAAGCTGGGCGTCCCCGGCGAGGTACGTCAGGTGGTGGCCGCCCCGGAGCCGGTGCTGAGCCGGCCGGGCCCGGCGGTCGACCCGACCTCGCCCGAGGTGGTGCGACTCGCCGCCGATCTGGTGGCCACGATGCGGGTCTCGCCGGGCTGTGTGGGCCTGGCGGCACCGCAGGTCGGGGTGAGCGCCCAGGTGTTCGCGGTGGACGTGACCGGCCATCCGAAGGCGGTCACCGTGCACGGCACGTTCGTGCTGTGCAACGCCCGGGTGGTGGAGGCGACCCGCTGGAAGGCCGGTCGCGAGGGCTGCATGTCGGTGCCGGATCTGACCGGGGACGTGAAGCGGGCGAGTCGCCTCGTGGTGGAGGGGGCGCTGCCGGGCAGCGGGGAGCCGGTGCGACTGGTCACCGACGGCTTCGAGGCCCGCGCGCTGCAGCACGAGATCGACCACTGCGCCGGGCTGCTCTTTCTCGACCGGGTGGCCGGGGCGCACGCCGTCTACCAGCGCCAGGTCTATCTCTGACCGGCAGTGGTCCGGCGACGTCGCTCGGTGAACGTCGCCCTCCACTGTGGACGCTTCGGGCCGGGCGGCGCGGTGTCACCGGCGCGTCGGACCCACGCGTCGCGCACCGCGCGGATACGGTAGGCGCATCATGCGTCTGACGGTCGGCCCCCTGCCCCCCGCCGTGTACTGGCGGCGTCGTGCCGTCGTGCTCGGTGCGGGGCTGCTCTTCCTGATTGTCCTGCTCTATTCCTGCACGGGCACGGATCGCAACGCCGGCCCGCCGTCCGGCAACCCGTCGCCGAGCGGCACCGCGGGGGCGGCCCCGGGCCCGTCGGGCTCGGTGCTGAGCCCGCAGTCGGGCAGCCCGTCGCCGACACCGGGCGCCTCGGGCGACACCGGCTCGGACGGTGGGGGATCGAGCAGCGGCGGCGGCACGAGCGACGGGGGCGGCTCGGGCACGGGCGACGGCGGGGCATCCGGGCAACCGGTCTCCGACGACGGCACCTGCACCGACTCCGAACTGCTGGTGACGCCGGTGGCGGTACCGGCCAGCGCCCAGCGGGGCACCGTGGTCACCCTGCGCCTGAAGGTCAAGAACGTCTCGGACCGCACGTGCAGCCGGAACGTCGGCGCCGACCTGCAGGAGCTGTACGTGAAGGCCGGGGCGGAGAAAATCTGGTCGTCGGACACCTGCGGCACCGGCAAGGGCAACGACGTGCAGTCGTTCACGCCGAACTTCGAGCGCGCCTACGAGCTGGGCTGGAACGGCCGGCTGGACAACCGGTGTGCCGGCGGGCTGGCCAACGGCGAGTACGCCCCGATCGGCACGTACCAGGTCTTCGCCCGGGTGGGCACCAAGATCAGCGAGCCGGTGAAGCTGACCGTCACCGGCTGAGCCGGGTCAGACGTACCGCTCCAGGATGGACGCCTCGGCGAGCCGGGACAGCCCTTCGCGGACGCCCCGGGCGCGGGCGTCGCCCACGCCCTCGACCGCCTGGAGGTCCTCCACGGTCGCACCGAGGAGCCGCTGGAGGCTGCCGAAGTGCACGACCAGTCGGTCGACCACGGCCGCCGGGAGCCGGGGCACCTTGGCCAGCAGGCGGAACCCGCGCGGGCTGACCGCCGCGTCGAGCGCGTCGGAGGCGGACGGGTAGCCGATCGCCTTCGCCACCGCCACCAGGTCGATCAGCTCGGTGGCGGTGAGCAGGTCGAGTTCGACGAGTGCCTCATCGAGGGTGCGCGACTTGCGGCCGACGGGCAGGTAGTCGCGGATGACCAGGGTGCGGTCGGCGTCCACGCCGGCCATCAGCTCGTCGAGCTGGAGTGCCAGCAGCCGGCCGTCGGTGCCCAGCTCGACCACGTAGCCGGCGATCTCGTCGGCGATCCGCCGGACCATCTCCAGCCGCTGCACCACGGCCACCGCGTCGCGGACGGTGACCAGGTCCTCGATCTCCAGCGCGGAGAGGGTGCCGGAGACCTCGTCCAGCCGCAGCTTGTAGCGCTCCAGCGTGGCCAGGGCCTGGTTGGCCCGGGACAGGATCGCCGCCGAGTCGTCGAGCACGTGCCGCTGGCCGTTGACGTAGAGGCTGATGATCCGCATCGACTGGCTGACCGAGATGACCGGGTAGCCGGTCTGCCGGGCCACCCGCTCGGCGGTGCGGTGCCGGGTGCCGGACTCCTCGGTGGGGATGGACGGGTCGGGCATCAGGTGCACGCCGGCCTGGACGATCCGGGTGCCGTCGCTGGAGAGGACCACGGCGCCGTCCATCTTGCACAGCTCGCGGACCCGGGTGGCGGAGAACTCGACGTCCATCGGGAAGCCGCCGGTGCAGATCTGCTCGACCACCTTGTCGTAGCCGAGCACGATGAGCGCGCCCGTGCGGCCGCGCAGGATCCGCTCCAGGCCGTCCCGGAGCGCGGTGCCCGGTGCCATCAGGGCGAGATTGGCCCGCAGCGGATCGCCACCGGCCCCACCGACGCTCCCGGTGACGGTCACGCTGATGGCGGCACGGGCGGGGTTCCCGCTCACGGCGCCGGTGCGGGCGTGCGGCGTCGCCGTTGCGGGCTTGGTGGCATCGCGGTCGATCGGCACGGGCACAGTCTACGGACTGCGGTGCGGTGGGTGCTCTCGTGGTTACTGTGATGTGTCACGATGCCCGGCTCCGGGGCTCGCCGCCCGCTTGCGCGACCTGTCCGATTCGCCCGACCGCTCCCGCCCCAGCGCTACCCACCGTCACTCCGCCGACGCCCGGGCGGCAGCCTGGAGCGCGGCGCGCACGTCAGTGACCTCGATCACGCGCATGTTCTCCGGGGCGACGCCGCTGCTGCCCGGGCCGCAGCCGGGCGGCACCAGGGCCAGCCGGAAGCCCAGCCGGGCGGCCTCGGCCAACCGTCGGGGGACCGCGCCGACCCGGCGCACCTCGCCGGTCAGCCCGACCTCACCGATGGCGACCAGGTGCGCGTTGAGCGCGAGGTTGAGCCCGCCGGACGCGACGGCGAGCGCCACGGCCAGGTCGGCCGCCGGCTCGACCACCCGGATGCCGCCGACCGTGGCGGCGAAGACCTCCCGGTCGTGCAGCGTCAGCCGCTCGGTGCGCCGCTGGAGCACCGCGAGGACCATGGCCAGCCGGGCGCCGTCGAGACCCGAGACGGTGCGCCGGGGCGAACCGGCGACGGTGGCCCCGATCAGCGCCTGCACCTCGGTGACCAGCGCCCGCCGCCCCTCCATCGCCACCGTCACGCAGGTGCCCGGCACCGGTTCGGAATAGCGGGTCAGGAAGAGGCCGGACGGGTCGGCGAGGCTGCTGATGCCGCCCTCGTGCATCTCGAAGCAGCCCACCTCGTCGGCCGCGCCGAACCGGTTCTTCACGCCGCGCACCATCCGCAGCGAGGAGTGCTTGTCGCCCTCGAAGTGCAGCACCACGTCGACCAGGTGCTCCAGCACCCGCGGGCCGGCCACCTGGCCGTCCTTGGTGACGTGCCCGACCAGCACGGTGGCGATGCCCCGCTCCTTGGCCACCGCGACCAGCGCCGCGGTGACCGCGCGCACCTGGGTGACCCCGCCGGGCACGCCCTCGGTGCCGGTGGTGGAGATGGTCTGCACCGAGTCGAGCACCAGCAGCCCCGGCTTGACCGCGTCGAGGTGGCCGAGCACCGCCGACAGGTCACTCTCGGCGGCCAGGTAGAGCTGGTCGTGCAGGGTGCCCATCCGCTCGGCGCGCAGCCGCACCTGGCTCACCGACTCCTCGCCGCTGACCACGAGCGACGGGCTGCCCGCGCCGACCGCCCACTGCTGGGCCACGTCGAGCAGCAGCGTCGACTTGCCCACGCCGGGCTCGCCGGCCAGCAGCACCACCGCGCCGGGGACCAGGCCGCCGCCGAGCACCCGGTCGAGCTCGCTGACCCCGGTCGGCCGGGCACGGGCCGGAGCGGCGCTGATGGTGGCGATCGGCCGGGCCGGCTCGGCCGGCATCCGGGAGCTGACCACCCGGCCGGAGACCAGCGGGCCGGTGACGGTGCACTCGACCACCGAGCCCCACTCGCCGCACTCGGGGCACCGGCCCACCCACTTCGGCGGCTGGTGACCGCACGCGTCGCACTCGTAGGCCGGGCGGGGTTCGCGGGCGGCGGCGCGACCACGGCCGGCGCCGGCACGGGAGGAGGTCGATCGGGGCGAGGTCACCTCAGGACGCTAACCGGACGGTACGACGAACGCCCACCCTCCGAACGACCACACCGCCGGCGTGGCGCTGGCCACGAACGGCGGTGTCGGCGGAACGGGGAACGGCGTCAGCCGTGGCTGCCGCCCTCGACGCCACCCTCTTCACCGGCGTGCTCGCGCGGGTTGACCACCGCGGACGGCTCGGCCTCGGGGGTGAGCGGGACGCCGATCGGGGCCGGGGTCTTGATCACCTTGCCGCCGCCGAAGTCGAAGGTCAGGTTGACCTGCTGGCCGACGAGCAGCTTCTGGTTCAGGCCGACCAGCTGGAGGAACTGCGGGTTGCCGCTGTTCAGCTGGGCGTAGGAGAGGGCCGGGATCTCGATCCGGGCCGGCTGGCCGGCGGGCGCCGATTCGCTCTCCGACGGCGACGGGCTGGCCGAGGCGGACTCGCCCGCCGACGGCGAGCCGGTGACGTCGAGCGACTGGCTGGGCGAGGCGCTCGGGTCGGCGGCGGTCGGCGAGGCCGAGGCCGGCTCGGTCGGCGAGCCGGTCGGGGTGGCCGCGCCGCTGGACCCGGCACCGCCGGTGAGCAGGATCTCGCGGGCGCTGTCGGTGGTGACGGTCACGGTCACCGGGGCCTGGCTGTCGTTGTAGATCACGACGTTGAGCGGCGCGGTCGCGCCCGCCTCGTAGCCCTTCGGACCCGGGAACTGCACGTAGAGCCCGCGCACCTTGTAGAGGTTGTCGGAGGTCTGGACGTTGACGCCCTGTACCGACGGGATCTTGTTGGCGGTCTCGGCGATCTGCCCGGCGCCGCACCCGGACAGCAGCAGGCTCGCCGCCGCCGCCGTGCCGGCCAGCAGCAGGGCCGGCCCCCGGGAACCCCTGATCGAGCGCGTCACGTCGGTCCTCCTCGTCACGATCCCCGCCCGGTCGACCCCCGGGCACGGGGTGGCCATACCCGCGCAGACCGCGCTCCAGGGTAGTTGGAGCTGATCGAGGCCCGCACGCGGACCCGGCAATGCCCCCCGCACAGGGGACTTCTCAGACCACCCGGCCGTTCGCCACCAGCAGCACCACATCGATCAACGCCACCACCAGCACCGCCCGGAAGGCGGTCACCGGCCGGCCCCCGGCCCGGGCGGCGGCGCGTCCCGCGTACCAACCGAGGGCCGGCACCGCGACGGCGGCGGCGACCGCCGCCAGGCCGGTCCACGACGGCGGCCCGGGTGGTCCGAACACCAGCGCGACGGTGGCCGCGAGGAGCAGCCCGGCGGCGGCCAGCCGGCTGCCCCCGGACCCCAGCCGGTGTGGCAGTCCGCGCACGCCGGTCCGGGCGTCGTCGGCCAGGTCCGGCAGGACGTTCGCGAAGTGCGCCCCGGCACCCAGCAGCGCGGCGGCGGCCACCAGCCAGGCCGGTGGCGCGGGCGAGCCGGGCAGGGCCAGCACCACGAAGGCGGGCAGCGCGCCGAACGAGACCGCGTAGGGCAGCACCGACACCGGCGTCGACTTCAGCGGCCGGTTGTAGAGCAGCGCGGAGACCAGTCCCAGGGTGGCGCACGCGGCCGCGGCCGGTCCGCCGGCCAGCGCCAGCAGCGGGGTGGCGACCGCGGCCACCGCGGTGGCGCGGGCCAGCGTCGGGCGGGCGACCGCGCCGGTGGTCACCGGCTTGTCGGTACGCCCCACCGTGGCGTCCCGCTCGGCGTCGATCAGGTCGTTGCTCCAGCCCACCGCGAGTTGGCTGGCCAGCACCGTCAACGCCACCACGGCGACGCCGACGGCGGAGTGCCCGACGCCGGCCGCGAGCAGCGCGGCGACCACGACGACCGCCGCCGCCGGCTCCGGATGGCTCGCCCTGACCAGCCCTAACACCCGCGTCGACATAAGGGAAGTCTGGTCGTTACCGGGGAGTCGTGCCACGCTCGGACCATGCCAGAAGCGTCCCCGGTGTCCACACCGCACCGGGTGCTGCCGCCGAACGACCCCCGGCAGTACGACGACCTGGCCGGGGAGTGGTGGCGGCCGGACGGCGCGTTCGCGATGCTGCACTGGCTGGCCCGCGCCCGCGCGGCCCTGGTGCCGCCCGCGTCCACCCCGGACGACCTGCTGGTCGACCTCGGCTGCGGAGCCGGGCTGCTGGCGCCGCACCTGGTCGGGAAGGGCTACCGGCACGTCGGGGTGGACCTGACCCGCTCCGCGCTCGACCAGGCCGCCGCGCACGGCGTGACGGTGCTCCAGGGCGACGCCACCGCCGTGCCCCTGGCCGACGGCTGCGCCGCCGTGGTCTCCGCCGGCGAGCTGCTGGAGCACGTGCCGGACTGGCGTCGGGCGGTGGCCGAGGCGTGCCGCCTGCTGCGCCCCGGCGGCCTCCTGGTGCTCGACACGCTCAACGACACGCTGCTGGCCCGGCTGGTCGCGGTGGAGGTGGGCGAGCGGTTGCCCACCGTGCCGCGCGGGATCCACGACCCACGGATGTTCGTGGACGCCCGCGCGCTGGTCGCGGAGTGCGCCCGGCACGGCGTGTCGCTGCGGCTGCGCGGGGTGCGGCCGGAGCTGGGCGGCACGCTGGCCTGGCTGCTGCGCCGGTGGCGTGGCGGCGACCGTCCGGCCCGGACGGAGCCGCGCATCGTGCCGACCCGGTCCACCGCCGTGCTCTATCAGGGCAGGGGGCGCCGGAGCGGGTAGCCGGGACGGCCCGGGGTAAAGGGACGCCGAGAAGGGGGCGACATGAGTGTGCACGCGCTGGAGGCGGCCCGCCGGTTGGCGCCGCGACTGGCCGCCCGCGCGGCCGAGCACGACCGGGACGGCTCGTTCCCGGTGGACGACTTCGCCGACCTCCGGGCGGCCGGCCTGTTCGGGCTGATGGTGCCGCAGGCGCTGGGCGGCCGGGGCGCCAGCTTCGCCGAGTACGCGGCGGTCGCCACCGAATTGGCCCGGGGCAACGGCGCGACCGCGCTGGTGTTCAACATGCACGCCTCGGTCACCGGGGCGCTGGGCGCGGTCACCGAGGAACTGGCCGAGGCGCTCGGCGTACCGGACGAGGCGCTGGCCGCCCGCGACCGGCTGCTGCGCGCGGCGGCCGACGGGTCCTGGTACGCGGTGGCGATGAGCGAACGCGGCGCCGGCGCGCGACTGTCCCAGCTCAGCACGGTCTACGAGCCGGTGGACGGCGGCTGGCACATCAAGGGCAGCAAGACGTTCTGCTCCGGCGCCGGCCACCCGGACGGCTATCTGGTGGCCGCCCGCAGCGCCACCGACCAGTCGGTGGTCTCCCAGTTCCTGGTCCCGGCCGGCGAGGGCATCACGGTCGAGCCCACCTGGGACTCGCTGGGCATGCGGGCCACCTCCTCGCACGACCTGCACCTGGACGTGACGGTCCCCGCCGACCGACTGCTCGGCGGGGTCGAGGGGCTGGCCCTGGTGGTCGCCCAGCTCATGCCGCACTGGCTGGTGGCCAGCTACGCGGCCGTCTACGTGGGGGTGGCGCGGGCCGCCATCGACGCCGCCGCCGAGCACCTGAACGCCCGCAACCTGGCCGGTCTGCCGGCGGTCCGGGCCCGCCTGGGCCGGGCGGACGCGGCCGCCGCCGCCGCCGAGCTGGTGGTCGCCGAGGCGGCCCGCCGGGTCGACGAGGCCCCCGGCGACGCGGAGACGAACCGCTGGGTGTGGCGCGCCAAGCTGCTGGCCGGCACCACGGCGGCCGAGGTGGCGGCGTCCATGCTGGAGGCCGCGGGCACCTCGGCGACCCGCCGGGGCCATCCGCTGGAGCGGCTCTACCGGGACGCCCGCTGCGGCTCGCTGCACCCGGCGACGTCCGACGTCTGCGCCGACTGGCTCGGCATCGCGGCGCTCGGCGGCGACCCGGACCGTGACGGCTCGACCCCTCGTTGGTGAGCGCGAGGAGTGAGCCGGGGTTGCGAGCCTCGCAGTCGCGAACGAAGGACGGCCCGGTGAGCGCGAGGAGTGAGCCGGGGTTGCGAGCCTCGCAGTCGCGAACGAAGGACGGCCCGGTGAGCGCGAGGGCTGAGGGATCCGAGAGGTGGGGGACGTGGACGTACCGGTGATCGCGGGTTTGGGTACGGCGCAGCCGCCGGCCGCCGCGCAGGACGAGCTGTGGTCGGGCTTCTTCGCGCGGCACTTCTCCGGGACCACCCGGGCGCTGGCCGAACGGATCTTCGCGAACTCCGGCGTGACCCGCCGGCAGGCGGCGGTGAACCCGCTGCTGGAGGACGTCTCGGAGTGGCCGACCGAACGGCGGATGCGCCGCTACCAGGTCGAGGCGCTGCCGCTGGGCAAGGAGGCGGTGGGGCGCGCGCTCACCGCGGCCGGCCTCGACGCCGGTGACGTCGGCCTGTTCGTGGTCTGCTCCTGCACCGGGTACGCGACCCCGGGGCTGGACATCCTACTCGCCCGGGACCTCGGCATGGCCCCGGGCACGCAGCGCATGTTCGTCGGGCACATGGGCTGCTACGCCGCTCTGCCCGGGCTCGGCGCGGCGAGCGACTTCGTCACCGCCCGGGGTCGGCCCGCGCTGCTGCTCTGCGCGGAGCTGACCAGCCTGCACATCCAGCCGCCGGGCGCCCGGGTGGACACCCAGCAGATCGTCTCGCACGCGCTCTTCTCCGACGCCGCGGTCGCCGCCGTGGTGGTGCCCGGCGGCCGGGGGTACGCGCTGCGCGAGGTCACCTCGGTCACCGACACCTCCACCGCCGACCACATGACCTGGGACGTCACCGACACCGGCTTCCGGATGGGCCTGTCGCCGAAGGTGCCGCAGGTGCTGTCCCGCTACGTCCGGGACCTGGTCGACGACCTGCTGGCCCGGCACGGGTGCGACCGTTCCGAGGTGGACGGCTGGGCGGTGCACCCGGGCGGCCCGCGTATCCTCAACGTGGTGGAGCGTGAGCTGGACCTGCCGCCCACGGCGCTGGCCGCGTCCCGGGAGACGCTGGCCGAGCACGGCAACTGCTCGTCGCCGACGGTGTTGCTGATCCTGGACCGGCTGTGCCGTGCGCAGCGCCCGCCCCGGCGGGTGGTGATGCTGGCGTTCGGTCCCGGGCTGACGCTCTACGCGGCACTGCTCGAACGGGAGTCCTGAGGGTCGGCGGGCGACACGGGCCCCCGATACGCTTCGCCGCATGGTCTCCGAGGAGCGGACCCGGTCGGCGCTGCTGGCCGGTCTGACCGTGCTGGCCCTGACGGTCGGGGCGTGGTGGTGGCGGTCGGCCGCCCCGGTCCCGGCGGCTCGCGCCACCGTCGCGGCGGAGCCCAGCCCGGCCAGCGAGCCCGCCTTGGGTTCGCGCGTGTGGATCGTCGACCCGGGCACCGGGGATGCGAGTCCGGGGCCGGGCATCGGGTCGGTGCTGGCGGGCGGCGAGGAGGTGCGCCCCGATCCGCTCTGGCACGACGGGTCCCACCTGCGGGCCGGCGACCAGTTGGAACGGCAGGCAAGTTCCGCCTCGGGGGCACGTCTCCTGCTCAGCGCGGCCTGCCGCGGCCCCGGTCCGCTGACCGTGTCCTGGACGGGCACGGAGGAGGACGAGACGCAGCTCCTGGTCGACTGCGGTGGGGCGGCCATCAACCAGCCCCTCGTCGCCGCCGGTGGGCCGGTGACCGTCCGTTTCTTCGCCGGCGAGCGGCAGTTGGACCTGGACGCGACCCTGGCGGGGCTCTACTGAACCCGGCTCAGCCGCCGAGCCGGACCAGGTCGTCGCGGTAGTCGGTCGCCGGGCCCAGCTCGGGAACCAGCCGGACCAGCGTGCCCTGCCGGTCCACCAGCAGCGCGGCGGCGGTGCCGGGGTGGGCGACGAGGTGCAGGTAGGACCGCAGTCCGCCGGCCGGGTCGCCGAGGGGCCGCACACCGGGGACGGTGGCGGGGCCGGCGCTGCGGCCCTCGGTCACGGTCACCACGGTGACTCCGGGAGGTGCGGCGGCGGCCGCCGTGCCGACCTGGTCGGCGCAGGTGCAGGCGTCCACCAGGATGATCATGGCGGGCAGCAGGCTGCGCAGCGGCACCGGCGTGTCGTCGCCGCCGACCAGGTCGAGCGCGGGGAGCGGGCCGACCGCCAGCGGCGTGGCGGTGGTCCGGGGCAGCACGGTCGGGGCGCCGCCGGAGCGGTTCGACCGGGGCCAGGTGACGGCGGCCAGGCCGGCGAGCGTGACCAGCACCGAGACCAGCAGCGCGAGTGCCGGGAGCCCGATCCGGACCGGGCCGGGCCGGGGCGCCTGCCGGGGGTCGCGGCGTAGCTCCCGGCGAACCTGCCGGGCCTCGTCGGCCAGCGCGGAGGCGTCGTCGGGGACGACCACCCGGCCCCACTCGGGCGGGAGCCCGGGCAGCCCGTCCGGCGGCCCCTGGCCGTCTGCGTCAGGCACGCCCATCGGACCCCCAGGAACGTCTCGGTGAGCGGACGTCGCGTCCTCCACCAGCGTCCCGCACCGGGGGCCGTACCGCCACACCTGGGCGCGAGTGGAGTTACGGAGCTACCATGGAAGGAGCGCATTGCCCTAGATCTGGACGCTCCCGTCACCCGTACCGGGTTGTCATTCGTTCGTCACGGAGCGTGTTGAAACCATCGACTTGACCGCCTGTCAAGCCGAAGAAATACCTCTCACAGGGCCCCTGAGCTGCGCCAACGGTCAGGACAGCGGTGAGACATCGGTGCCTGAGCGTGTTACCCTAGACACAGCGAAAGGGGTTTCGAACCTATGGTTTTCAGTGTCGGCGAGACCGTTGTTTACCCCCACCACGGGGCCGCACTCATCGAGGCAATCGAGACTCGGGTCATCAAGGGCGAGCCGAAGCAGTACCTCGTCCTGAGGGTCGCGCAGGGTGACCTGACGGTCCGGGTGCCCGCCGAGAACGCCGAGATCGTGGGTGTGCGCGAGGTGGTCGGCGAAGAGGGCCTGGGCAAGGTCTTCGACGTGCTCCGTGCACCGCACACCGAGGAGCCGACCAACTGGTCGCGGCGTTACAAGGCGAATCTGGAGAAGCTGGCCTCCGGCAACCCGCTGAAGGTGGCCGAGGTCGTCCGCGACCTGTGGCGCCGGGAGCGGGAGCGGGGCCTGTCGGCGGGCGAGAAGCGCATGCTCGCCAAGGCCCGTGACATCCTCGTGGGCGAGGTCGCGCTGGCCGAGAAGAGCACCAAGGACGAGGCCGAGACTCTGCTCGACAAGGTGCTGACCGAGGCCTGATCCACACCTCTGCCTCTACCCGTCCCGCAGCGAACGAATCCGAGGACCGCGACGTGACCGCGCAGCTCAATCCGCGCGGTGACGTCGCGGTCCTCGTTCCTGCGGCCGGTGCCGGGGTACGCCTCGGCCCCGGTGCCCCGAAGGCGCTCCGGCTGCTCGCCGGCGAGCCGCTGCTGGTGCACGCCGTACGCCGGATCGCCGCCGCGCCCTCGGTGCACACGATCGTGGTGGCCGCGCCGGCCGCCGACGTCGAGTCGGTGCGGGCGATGCTCGGCGCGGTGGCGCCGGTGACCGTGGTGCCCGGAGGCGCCGAGCGCCAGGAATCCGTGGCGGCCGCGCTCGCCGCCGTCCCCGCCGGGCCGCAGATCGTCCTGGTGCACGACGCGGCCCGCGCGCTGACCCCGCCCGAGCTGGTCGAGTCGGTGGCCGCGGCGGTCCGCGACGGGCACGACGCGGTGATCCCGGTGCTGCCGGTGGTCGACACGATCAAGGAGGTCGACGCCGCCGAACGGGTGCTCGGCACGGTCGACCGGTCAGCGCTGCGGGCGGTGCAGACGCCGCAGGGCTTCCGCCGGTCGGTGCTGGTCGCGGCCCACCGGTCGGCGGGTGACGCGCTCACCGACGACGCCGGGCTGGTCGAGAAGCAGGGGGGCGCGGTGACCTGCGTACCCGGCTCCGAGCTGGCCCTGAAGATCACCCGCCCGTTCGACCTGGCCCTCGCCGAACACCTGCTGACCACAGGCGCCTGACCCGCGCCGCCCCCCCGGTGCGTGGCTTCGAGATCCTGGGATCTGGAACGTGGATCCCATTTCGGTCGATGGTTGATCGGCGTGCTGGGGCGTACGAGAACCAGTGCTGACCACAGTCCGGGCCGCAGCCGAGGCGCGGCGCGTACCCTCTGGTCATGATCGTTCCTCGGGTGGCCGTCGGCACCGACGTGCACGCGTTCGAGGCCGGGCGGCCCTGCTGGGTGGCGGGCCTGCACTGGCCGGAGCAGGACGGCCTGGCCGGCCACTCGGACGCCGACGTGGCGGCGCACGCCGCCTGCAACGCGTTGCTCTCCGCGGCGGGCCTCGGCGACCTGGGCGCGAACTTCGGGGTGGACCAGCCGGAGTGGGCCGGCGCGTCCGGGGTGGCGCTGCTGGCCGAGAGCGCCCGCCGGGTGCGTGCCGCGGGCTTCCGGATCGGCAACGTCTCGGTCCAGGTGATCGGCAACCGGCCCAAGATCGGGCCGCGCCGGGACGAGGCGCAGCGGGTGCTCTCCGAGGCGGTCGGCGCGCCGGTGACGGTGTCCGCGGCGACCACGGACGGCCTCGGCTTCACCGGCCGCGGTGAGGGCCTGACCGGCATCGCGGTGGCCCTGGTCTACGAGGCGCCGGCGGACTGACCCGCTCCGCGCGGCGGGGTGACGGCGGTTACGCTCGCCGGGATGCCGAGTGACGCCGCCCCCGACCAGTCCGCCGCCGACGGCTACCTGCAGCGTGCCCACCTCCTCGCCGAGCTGGGCCGCTACGACGAGGGGATCGACGAGCTCACCGCCCTGATCGCGGCGCAACCCGCGCATCTGGAGGCGCTGACCATGCTGGCCCGGATGCAGCTCGCCGCCGACCGTCCCGCGGAGGCGCTCGCCGCGTCCGAGGCGGCGTCGGCGACCGCACCGGGCACCGTGCCGGCGCTGGTGGTACGCGGTCTCGCGCTGCTCGACCTGGAGCGCTGGAAGGCCGCCGCGGCCACCGCGGACGAGATCCTCGCGCTCGGGCCGACCGACGCGTACGCGCAGCGCGGCGCCGCCGCGATCCTGTCCGCCTCGCGGAACGGGCAGGCGGCGCTCGACGCGGCCTGGCGGGGTGTCGAGCTGGCGCCGGACGAGCCGGAGGCGCATCTGGTGCTCGGCCTGGTCGCGGTGCGCCTCGAACTGTTCGACCTGGCCGAGCGGGCCTACCGGGAGGCGTTGCGGCTGGATCCGGAACTGGCCGGGGCGCGGCAGGACACCGGCGTGGCCCGGCTGGAGCGGCGCCGCTACGCCGAGACGCTGGAGGACCTGACCGAGGTGGTCGACCTGACCCCGGCGCGGGTGGATCCGGCCCGCACCGCGGACGCCGGGCTGCGCCGGCTGGTGCTGTCCGCCGCCGGCTGGTCGCTGGGCGCCGCCGTGCTGGTGGCGGTGCTGGCCCCGGCCGCCCCGGGCGCGTCCCGCCTGCTCGCGGTGCTGGCCGCGGTCGGTGCCGGGTTGCTGTTCTGGCGGCCCGCGTCCCGGCTGCCCGGGCTGCGCGACGCGATGGCGCGCGGCCTGGCCCCGGCGATCTACGCGGCGGCCGCCGCGCCGCTGCTGCTGGCGGTGTACGCGCTGGTCGGCGGCCCGTGGCCGCTGGTGGGGGCGGTCACCGCCACCGTCCTCGCGGGTTTCACGGTGCTCGCCCGCCGCTGAGCCGTGCCGCTATTCCCGTCCCCGGGGTGAGGAAGCGAACGTGTCGGCCGGGGTGGCCCGGGGGTAGGAAAGCCGGAGCGACAGGCTGTGTCGCGGGCCGGGCGTGTCCCGGCGCGGAAGGAAACCACCGGCTGCAGGAAGCGGGAATCCGTGTTCACCGTCAATGCCTACGCGGCGACGTCCGCGACCGAACCGCTCGCCCCGACCACCATCGAGCGGCGGGACCTCGGACCGGACGACGTCGCGATCGACATCAAGTTCTCCGGCATCTGCCACTCCGACATCCACACCGCGCGCAGCGAGTGGGGACCGACCACCTACCCGATGGTGGTGGGTCACGAGATCGCCGGCGTGGTGCGGGAGGTCGGCTCCGCGGTGACGAAGTTCGCCGTCGGTGACCGGGTCGGCGTCGGCTGCATGGTCGACTCCTGCCGGGAGTGCGACAACTGCCGCAAGGGCCTGGAGCAGTACTGCCTCAAGGGCAACATCGGCACGTACGGCGGGGTGGGCCGGGACGGCGAGCCGACCCAGGGCGGCTACGCGCAGGCCATCGTGGTCACCGAGGACTTCGTGCTGCGCATCCCGGACGGCATCGAGCTGGACGCGGCCGCGCCGCTGCTCTGCGCCGGCATCACCACCTACTCGCCGCTGCGGCACTGGAACGCCGGCCCGGGCCGGCGGGTGGCCGTGATCGGCATGGGCGGTCTGGGCCACATGGCCGTCAAGCTGGCCCACGCCATGGGCGCCGAGGTGACCGTGCTGTCCCAGTCGCTGAAGAAGCGGGAGGACGGGCTGCGGCTCGGCGCCGACCACTACCACGCCACCTCGGACGAGGCGACGTTCACCGACCTGGCCGGCTCGTTCGACCTGATCGTCAACACGGTCAGCGCGGCCATCGACCTGGACGCGTACCTGGGCCTGCTGGCCGTGGACGGCACGCTGGTCAACGTGGGCGCGCCGGAGGACCCGCTGTCGGTGCGCGCGTTCTCGCTGATCCCGGCCCGGCGGTCGTTCGCCGGCTCGATGATCGGCGGCATCGCCGAGACCCAGGAGATGCTCGACTTCTGCGCCGAGCACGGGCTGGGCGCCGAGATCGAGGTGATCGGAGCCGAGAAGATCAACGAGGCGTACGAGCGGGTGCTCGCGTCCGACGTGCGCTACCGCTTCGTCATCGACGCCTCGACGTTCTGACGACTCCGTGCGAAGGGGCCGCGTCCGTGCCGGGCGCGGCCCCTTCTCGCGTACGTCAGGGCTTGCGCGCCCAGGTCCAGGCGTAGCCGTCGTCCTCGCAGGCGGTCGCCGCGTCGCAGAGGTCCAGCGGGCGGAACGTGTCCACCATGACCGCCAGCTCGTCGAAGAAGTCCGCCCCGATCGACCGCTCGGCGGCGCCCGGCTGGGGGCCGTGGGTGAAGCCGGACGGGTGCAGCGAGATCGAGCCCTGCCCGATCCCGGAGCCGCGCCGGGCCTCGTAGTTGCCGCCGGTGTAGAAGAGCATCTCGTCGGAGTCGACGTTGTGGTGGTTGTACGGCACCGGGATGGCGGCCGGGTGGTAGTCCACCTTGCGCGGCACGAACGAGCAGATCACGAAGTTCGGGCCCTGGAACGTCTGGTGCACCGGCGGCGGCTGGTGGATCCGCCCGGTGATCGGCTCGAAGTCGTGGATGGAGAACGCCCACGGGTAGAGGTGCCCGTCCCAGCCGACCACGTCGAACGGATGGTTCGCGTAGACGTACCTCGTCCACCCGCGGCGGTGCCTGACCAGCACCTCCACCTCCTCGCCGTCGACCAGCAGCGGGGTGTCCGGTCCCCGGACGTCACGCTCGCAGTAGGGCGAGTGCTCCAGGAACTGCCCGCGTACGGAGAGGTAGCGCTTGGGCGGGCCGATGTGGCCGGACGCCTCCACCGCGAGCAGCCGGGTCGGCTCGTCGCCGGTGGGCACCAGGCGGTGGATGGTCGAGGTGGGGATGACGACGTAGTCGCCGGCCACCGCGTCGAGCACGCCGAACGGCGACTCCACCCGCAGCGAGCCGGACTCCAGGTAGAGGCAGTGGTCGCCGGTGGCGTCGCGGAACAGCGGTGAGGGCCGGTCGGCCAGCACGTACGCGATCCGGACGTCGTCGTTGGCGAGCAGGTACTGCCGGCCGAGCACCGGGTCCGCGCCGGCGCCGTCGAGTTTGTGCGTGCGCAGGTGGCGCGGCTTGAGCGGCAGGTTCGGCACCCGGGTGACGGTGGGCGGGGCGAACTCCTCGGCGGCGAGGATCGCGGTCGGCGCGTGCCGGTGGTAGAGCAGCGACGAGTCGGAGGAGAAGCCCTCCTGGCCGACCAGCTCCTCCGCGTAGAGCGTGCCGTCGGGCTGCCGGAACTGGGTGTGGCGCTTGCGGGGCACCTCGCCGACGCTGCGGTAGTACGGCATCTCGCCTCCCGTTATGTCCCGTTCTCCGGCCGGTGGCGTCCGATAATCGGACGCGGTTGTCCGTTCCTCGTAGCGTCCCGTACATTCTTGTCTCGTGTCAACGCAGGTGCCCCGCCTCCTCGCCGGCCTGGTCGACGACGCCGCGGTCTTCCCGCCCGGCAACGCCGCGCTGCCCGACGCGGTCACCGCGCACCGCCGGCACCGCGCGGCCTGGTACGCCGACCTGGTCGGCCCGCTGCTGCTGCCCGCCTCCGACCTCCGGGCCGGTGCGTTGACCGGCCTGGTCGACCCCTCCGAGGGCCTCGTCATCGGCCTGATCGGCGACACCGGCCTCGACGGGCTGCCCGCCGCGCTGTCGGCCCTGGCGCCGGACGGCGTGACCGCCCGGCAGGTCGAGGCGCCGGTGGCCAAGCGCGGCGAGGACCCCGCCCCCGGGGTGGCCGAGCTGGTCGCGCTCGCCGGCCGGCTCGAGGGCGCCTCCGTGTACGCGGAGATCCCGCTGACGCTCGGCCTGATGGACGCGCTGGACGCGCTCGCCCGGGCCCGGGCCGGCGGGCTTCCGGTGGCGGCCAAGTTCCGCACCGGCGGGCTGGCCGCCGAGTTGTTCCCGACGCCGGTCGAGCTGGCCGCGGTGATCTGCGCCTGCCGCGACCGCGAGCTGCCGTTCAAGCTCACCGCCGGGCTGCACCACGCGATCCGGCACCGTGACCCGGAGACCGGCTTCACCCACCACGGCTTCGTCAACGTGCTGGCCGCCACGCTGGCCGCGGTCGAGGGCGCCCAGGTGGACGCCGTCGCCGAGCTGTTGGCCGCGACCGACCCGCTGCGCGTGGTCGAGTCGGCCCGGGCCCGCCGCGAGTCCGCGCGACCGCTCTGGGTCGGCTACGGCTCGTGCAGCATCTCCGAACCATTGACCGATCTGATCCGGCTGGGGCTGGTGAACGGGGGGTACGAGACATGACGTGGGTTTCGGGTGCGGCGGGTTCGGCCTTCGGGGTGACCAACCTGCCGTACGGGGTGTTCCGGCACGGCGACCGCGAGCCGCGGATCGGCGTTCGCATCGGCGACTTCGTGCTCGACCTGGCCGGCGCGGAGGCGGCCGGGCTGGTGCTGGCCGGTGGGGCGCTCGGCCGACCCACGCTGAACGCCTTCCTGGCGCTCGGCCGCCCGCAGTGGACCGCCGTCCGGCAGCGGGTCGTCGAGCTGCTCACCGACCCGGCGCACCGCCCGGCGGTGGAGCCGCTGCTGGTGCCGCTGCGCGAGGTCGAGCTGCTGCTGCCGTTCGAGGTCGCGGACTACGTCGACTTCTACTCCTCCGAGCACCACGCCGGCAACGTCGGGCAGATCTTCCGGCCCGGCCAGCCGCCGCTGCTGCCGAACTGGAAGCACGTGCCGATCGGCTACCACGGCCGGGCCGGCACGGTGGTCGTCTCCGGCACCCCGGTGGTCCGCCCCTCCGGGCAGCGGGCCAGCGCGCAGGGCCCCACCACGGGCGCGTCCGTACGCCTGGACATCGAGGCCGAGGTGGGTTTCGTGGTCGGCGTGCCGAGCCGGCTCGGCGAGCGGGTGCCGACGGCCGACTTCGCCGACCACGTGTTCGGCGTGGTGCTGGTCAACGACTGGTCCGCGCGGGACATCCAGGCCTGGGAATACCAGCCGCTCGGCCCGTTCCTGGGCAAGTCGTTCGCCACCTCGGTCTCCGGCTGGGTCACCCCGCTGGAGGCACTTGCCGACGCGTTCGTGCCCGCGCCCGACCAGGACCCGCCGGTGCAGGACTACCTGCGGGACACCCCGCACCTCGGGCTGGACCTGACCCTGTCGGTGGAGTGGAACGGCGAGCGGGTCGCCGAGCCGCCGTTCGCCACCATGTACTGGACCCCGGCCCAGCAGCTCGCCCACCTCACCGTGAACGGCGCCTCGCTGCGCACCGGCGACCTCTACGCCTCCGGAACCGTCTCCGGCCCCGAGCGCGCTCAGGTCGGCTCGTTCCTGGAGCTGACCTGGGGCGGGTCCGAGCCGGTCAAGCTCGCCGACGGCAGCGAGCGGACGTTCCTGGAGGACGGCGACACGGTGACGATCACCGCCACCGCGCCCGGCCCGGACGGCACCACCATCGCGCTGGGCGAGGTCACCGGGACGGTCCTCCCCGCCCGCTGAACCACCTGTCGGCCGGACGGCCTCGATCGCACATCGGGTGCGATCGAGGCCGTTTCCTTCCGCGTTGATCGACTCGGATCGCGTACGCCCCGGGCGGCCACTCCGGGGCGCGCCCGAGTCGGAAGAAGCCGAACAGGAAGGACCGAGCATGACCGAGCTGACCGGAGCCGTCTGGCGCACCAGCAGCCGCTCCAACGATCAGGGCCTCTGCGTCGAGGTGGCGACCAACGTGGTCCCCGCGCACGGCGTGGTGGGCGTACGCGACTCGAAGGACCCGGACGGTCCGGCGCTCGCGGTCAGCCCGCCGGGCTGGACGGCGTTCGTCACCGCGCTGCGGGGCGGCACGCTCCGCGGCTGACCGCTCGTCGGATGCCCCGGTGCCCCGCTCGGGGCACCGGTGGTGGAAATGTCACCGCAAGGCTCCCGGTTTCCGGTGACGGCCCGTACCGTGGACGACACGGGAGGTGCCATGTCGACGGTGACGGTTTCCGCATTCATCGAAGCGCAGGACGACGACCTGTGGCGCCTGCTCACCGACCTCCCGGCCCGCGCCGACTGGCTCTCGGCGGTGGGCGCGGTCGAGGTCCTCGGCGCCGGCGGCTTCGCGCCCGGCACGGTCTGGCGGGAGACCCGCCTGCGGCCGGACGGTGGCACCGAGCCGGAGGAGTACGAGGTGGTCGAGGCGGTGGCGCCGGCCCGCCTGGTGCTCGACTCGCGCGGCGCGGGCGTCGACTACCGGATCACCTGGACGCTGCGCACGGTCGAGCGGCGGCGGCGCGGGTGCACCGAGGTCACCGTCGAGCAGGAGGCGGTGCCGACCCGGCCGTACGGGCGGGTGCTGGCCCTGATCCTCGGCGGCCTGGCCGCCCGCGCGGTGGAGGGTGCGCTCCGGCGTGACCTGGCCGACCTGGCGCTGGCCGCCGGCCCCGCCCGTTCCGCCGAAGCCGCCTGAGCCGACCCGACCGCTCCCCGCACCCCGGCCCGGACCCGGCCGGTAGGGTGCCGGGGCGGAGGTGGCGGATGGCGAAGGCCGCGAGGCGGCGGATCCTGACGACGCTGCTGGCGGTGCTGGCCGTCGCGGCGTCGGTCGCCGTGGTCGTCCGGGTGCTGGCGCCCGCCGAGGTCGAGACCGTCGCCCGGGACCCGTACCCGGCCGCGCCCGCGCCGACCGCCGGGGTGATCGCGCGGCTGCCGGTGGCGCCGCTGGTCGTGGACGGCCGGCTCCGGGTCTACGCCGGCACCCGCCAGGTGTACGCGGACCAGCCGGTCACCGGACGGCATCGGGTCACCCCGTTCTGGTCCTACCGCCGCTGGCCGGCGACGCTCGTCGGGGTGCTCGCCGAGGGCACCACGGTGGTCAGCCGCTGGTCCGACGGGACGCTGGTGGCACTGGACGCGCGGACCGGCCGGGTGGCCTGGCGCGCGGACGGCCCGGAGCCGGGGTCGGTGCCGGAGCCGCGCCGCACCTACGCCGCCACGGTCTGGGACCCGGCCGGCCTGCACGTGGCCCGGACGGCGGCCGGCCGGACCGTGCTGCTCGCCGCCGGTCCGGGTGCGCTCGGCGGGTACGACCTCGGCGACGGCCGCCGGCTCTGGCGCGTCGACATCGGGCGCGGCTGCCGGACCGACGTGGGCACGACGGCCAGCGGCGAGCTGGTCGGGGTGGACCGCTGCGCCGGGCCGGCCGCGGTCGAGCTGCGGGACGCGGCGACCGGCGCGGTACGGACCCGTTGGCGGCCGCCGGACGCGCCGGACCAGCTGGTGGTCAGCCCGGTGGGTTGCCGCGACGGGCACTCCGGCTGCCGGGGGCTGCGGACCGCCGGGCCCGGCGGCGAGAACAGCCGGGGCTGGCTGGTGGCGGACCCGGGTGAGCCGACCGCCGCGCCGGGCCTGGACGGTCCGGACACGGCGCTGGACGGCGAGCGGGTGGTGGACACGTCCGGCCCGGTGGTGGTCGGGCGGTCGCCCCGCACCGGCGAGGAGCTGTGGCGTCGGGCGGACATCCACCCGGCCCGGGTGCTGGCGGTCGAGCCGGGGCGGGTGCACCTGCTGACCGACCGGCGGGAGCTGGTCACCGTGGATCCGATCACCGGCGCGACGCGGTCGACGTCCGTGCTGGACCTCGGGCGGGACGGGATCGCCTGGCGACCGGGCCGGGCGTACGCGGTGGACGGTTACGTCGCGGTGGAGCGGCTGCGGGAGCGGGCCCGCCCGGAGGACGACGACCAGGGGTACTTCCTGATGGCGGAGCCGGTGCTGCTCGCCGCCACGTGACCGAATCTGCTAACAAAACGGACAAAAGCTACTACAGTTCTCTCATCCGATGGTCGTCGGACGAGACGTCCGAGGCCGGTCCGTAGGGGGTTGACGGACCGGCCTCGGACGCGTTCCGGTCAGGCCAGCGCGGCCTCGGCGGCGGCCAGGAACGCGTCGTTCTCGGCCGGGGTGCCGATGGTGACCCGCACCCCGTCGCCCGGGAACGGCCGGACGATCACGCCGCGCGCCTCGCACGCCTTGCCGAACGCCACCGCGCGCTCGCCCAGCGGCAACCAGACGAAGTTGGCCTGGCTCTCCGGCACGTCCGGCACGAACTTGCGCAGCGCCTCGGTGACCCGGTCCCGCTCGGCCACCACCAGCGCGCAGCGCCGCTCGACCTCGTCGGCCTGCGCCAGCGCGGCCAGCGCGCCGGCCTGGGCGGCCATGCTGGTGGAGAACGGCGTCACCACCTTGCGCACGGCGGCGGCCACGGCCGGCGCGGCCACCAGCCAGCCGATCCGCAGCCCGGCCAGACCCCACGCCTTGGACAGCGTGCGCAGCACCGCCACGTTCGGCCGGTCCAGGTAGGTCAGGCCGTCCGGCACCTCCGGGTCGGTGACGAACTCGCGGTACGCCTCGTCGATCACCACGAGCACGTCGTCCGGCACCGCGTCGAGGAAGCGGTCCAGCTCTGCCCGGCGCACCGCCGTACCGGTGGGGTTGTTCGGGTTGCAGACCAGGACCATCCGCGTCCGGTCGGTCACCGCCGCCGCCATCGCGTCCAGGTCGTGCCCGTGGCCGGCGTCGTTCGGCACCCGCACGCTGGTCGCGCCGCTGGTCGCCGCGATGATCGGGTACGCCTCGAACGAGCGCCACGAGTAGAGCAGCTCGTCACCGGGCAGGCAGGTCGCCCGCACCAGGTGCTCGGCCAGCGCCACCGAACCGCAGCCGGTGGCGATCCGGTCGGCGTCCACGCCGTACCGCTCGGCCAGCGCCTGGCGCAGCGCCACCACGCCCATGTCCGGGTAGCGGTGCGAACCGGCGACCGCCTCGGCGACCGCCTCCACCACGCCGGGCAGCGGGCCGTACGGAACCTCGTTGCTGGCCAGCTTGATGGCCTCGGGCAGGCCCAGCTCCCGGGCCAGGTCGGCCGGGCTGCGGCCGGGCACGTAGTTGGGCAGCGCGTCCAGGTCGGCGCGGGTGAGCCGCAGCGGAGGCTGGTGACGTCCGGTGTCGGTCATGGGGTGTCTCCCGGGGGGTCGGCGCGGTCGCGCGGGGCGGTACGGGGGTCGGTCCGGTCACGGGGGAGCTGGACCACCACGGTCTGCGCCCGCTTGTCGTGCAGAGCCTGACGCAGCGGCTGGTCGAACAGCGGCGAGACCGCGTCGACGAACTGGAGCAGCAGGCCCAGCCCGCAGCAGTACCAGAGCAGCGTGGGCAGGCCCATCGTGCTCCAGCGCCGGGTGGCCCGGCCGAAGCCGAGCGGCTGGTCCGCCTCGATCGGCACCGCGCGTACGCCCATCAGCCGCTTGCCGAAGGTCTGCCCGCGCGCCGCCATCGACGGCACCTCGTACGCGTACCAGAGCGCGGTGGCGATCAGCAGGATGGCGATCTGCAACCCGCCGGCCTGCTCGTCGATCTGCGGCAGCCCCTCGGTGGAGGTGTCCCCGTTCAGGGCCCGGCGCATCGACTCGCGCAGGTAGGGCGAGACCGCCTCGAAGTAGCGCCAGACGAACCAGCCGTTGACCACGGCGTTGAGCAGGAACACCACGCCGAGGTCGATCAGGCGGGCGATCAGTCGCGAGCCGTACGAGGCGAGCGGCAACCCGTGCGGACGCGGCGCCGGCGGCCGGCCCGGCCAGTGCGGGTACGGCCAGCCCGGCGGCGGCCCCTGCGGCCCCGGCCACGGCCCGGCCTGTCCGGGTTGCCCGGGCTGCCCCGGCCACGGCCCGTTCGGGCCCGGCTGCCCGGGAGCGGCGGTCGGCGGGAGCGGGTACGGCCCGGCCGGCGGCTGGCCCGCGCCCGGCCCGGAGACCGGCGGGACGGCCGCGCCACCGGTCGCGCCCGAGGTCGGCCGGGCGGCGGTGGGGTCGGCGCCCGCCGCCACCGGGGTCGGCTCGGGCTCGGCGGGCGGTGGGCCGTCGGGCGGGGTGACGTCGACCGGGATCGGCGCGCCGATCCAGCCCTCACCGTCCCACCACCGGCGGGTCTCCGGATCGGCCGGGTCGACGTGCCAGCCAGGTTCCACACTCACGGGGCCGTCCTTGTTCCCGACTGCGGGGCTCGCAGGCCCGGCTCACTCCTCGCGCTCACGGTGCAACCTTAACGACGACCGTGCCGGCCGCCTTGTCGTGCAGGCACTGCTGCCAGGGCTTGTCCCAGAGCTGCCAGAAGCCGTCCAGGTAGTTGAGGAACGGCACGAGCGAACCGGCGACGAACTCGACCAGGTACCGCTTGCCCAGGGCGCCCCGGGTCAGCGGGGCGTCCGGCTGGAGCGGCACGATCCGCAGTTTCATCACCTTCTTGCCGAGCGTCTGGCCGGTCCGGCGGGCGTACTCGACGTGGTAGAGCCAGTAGAAGACCAGCAGGAGCAGGAACAGCCCCAGCTCGGCCAGGAGCAGCGGCAGGAAGATGTCGCTGAAGATCACCGACGGGTCGGGTTCGGCCACGGTGCCGTCCGGTCCGGCCGCCGGCATCCGGTCGATCATCCGGACGACGAGCCAGACGAAGACCGGCGCGAAGAGCACCATCAGCACCGCCGACGCGAGAGCCGTGTCGATCAGCCAGGCGACCAGCCGTTCCCCGAAGCCGGCCAGCGGTTGACCGTTCGGGGCGACGGCCGGCGGCACGAACCCGGCGTGCGGCGCGTACCCCGGGGGTGGGGGCGGATAGTCGGGCAGGTGGGCGTACGTCGGCGGGGTGTGCTGCGCGGGCACCGCGGGGTCGGTGGGCGGCGCGAAGCCGCCGCCCGCGGGCGGGGGCCCGGCGGGCGGCGGCGTGCTGCTCGGGGGAGGCTCGATCACGCCGACAGTGTTACAGGTTGCCGCGCTTCTCCTGCTCCCGCTCGATCGCCTCGAACAGGGCCTTGAAGTTGCCCTTGCCGAAGCCGAGGGAGCCGTGCCGCTCGATCAGCTCGAAGAAGACGGTGGGGCGGTCCTGCACCGGCTTGGTGAAGATCTGGAGCAGGTAGCCGTCCTCGTCCCGGTCCACCAGGATCTTGCGGGACTGGAGCTCCTCGATCGGCACCCGGACGTTGCCGATGCGCGCGCGCAGCTCCGGGTCCTCGTAGTAGGAGTCCGGGGTGTCCAGGAACTCGACGCCCGCCGCCCGCATGGCGTCCACGCTGGCCAGGATGTCGTTGGTGGCCACGGCGACGTGCTGGGCGCCCGGGCCCTGGTAGAACTCCAGGTACTCGTCGATCTGCGACTTCTTGCGGGCCACGGCCGGCTCGTTGAGCGGGAACTTCACCTTGCGGGTGCCGCTCGCCACCACCTTGCTCATCAGCGCCGAGTAGTCGGTGGCGATGTCGTCGCCGACGAACTCGGCCATGTTGGTGAAGCCCATGACGCGCTTGTAGAACTCGACCCACTCGTCCATCCGGCCCAGCTCCACGTTGCCGACCACGTGGTCGACGGCCTGGAAGAAGCGCTTCGGCTGGAGGCCGGCGTCGATCATCGGCTGCCGGTCCACGATCGGGCCGCGGGCGACGAAGCCGGGCAGGAACACCCCGGTGTAGCGGGACCGGTCGACCAGCGTGTGCCGGGTGTCCCCGTACGCGCCGATGGACGCCATCCGGACGGTGCCGTGCTCGTCGCTGACGTCGTGCGGCTCGACCAGACCGGTCGCGCCCTGCGCGGTGGCGTGCGCGTACGCGGCGTCCACGTCCGGCACCTCCAGCGCGATGTCGGAGATGCCGTCGCTGTGCCTGGCCACGTGCGCCTCGCCGTCGGCGCCCGGGCGGACCACGCCGGTCAGCACGAACCGGGCCGAGCCGCTGGTCAGCACGTACTGGGCGTGGTCGCGGTAGCCCTGCTCCGGGCCGCGGTAGGCGACACAGGTCATGCCGTAGGCGGTGGAGTAGTAGTGCGCCGCCTGCTTGGCGTTGCCGACCAGGAAGTGCAGGTGGTCGAGGCCCTTGACCGGGAACGGGTCCCGGCTGATGTCATGGTCGACGGCGCCGACGAGAACGTCGGCGTCGACGTCCTCGGTCGACTGGGGTCGGTCGATCGCCTGGGTCATGGTGGCCTCCCTCGCGTACCGGCCGGCCTCGTGGGCCGCCGTGGATGTGCTCTTCCGGCGAGGATCTACGGCCGACCGTAAGGTGGGCAATAGTTGGCGATATTCCTGGTCAGGTTGCGCATTCGGTACGGTTGGTCGCCATGAACACTGGTCAGGATGTACAGCTCGACGAGCTGGACGCCCGCTTGATCGAACTGCTCGCCGAGGAGCCCCGGATCGGGGTGCTGGAGTGCTCGCGGCGGCTCGGCGTGGCCCGGGGCACGGTCCAGGCGCGGCTCGACAAGCTCGTCGGTCGCGGGGTGGTGGGCGGGTTCGGGCCGGACATCTCGCCGGCCGCGATCGGCTTCGGGGTGACCAGCTTCGTCACCCTGGAGATCAGCCAGCGGCACGGCCACGACCAGGTCACCGCGCACCTGGCCGCCATCCCGGAGGTGCTGGAGGCGCACACCATCACCGGCTCCAGCGACCTGCTCTGCCGGATCGTGGCCCGGTCGAACACCGACCTCCAGCGGGTCATCGACCAGATCGTCGCCTCGGAGGGGATCCGGCGCGCCTCCACCATCATCGCGCTGGCCGAGCAGATCCCCTACCGCACGCTCCCCCTCGTCCGCTCCGCCGCCCGGGGGGAAGGAAGGGCCCCCGCTTAACGCATCCGGTAGAGGAAGGGCCCCCTCTTAACATCCGAACCCGGGCAAGAAGCGGCGCGACACGCCCCGCGGGCGGCCCGGTGCAGCGGTGATCGTCGCTACCGTGTGCGGTGTGAAGGGCCTAGGCGTACGCGGCTGGTTGCTGCTCGGGCTCGTCACCGTGGTCGTCCTCGCCGCCACCGGGGTCTGGAACCCGTTCCCCGGCCTCTGGGACTGGGTCGACCGGAGCAAGCCGATCTCCGAGCCGGACGTGGTCTGGCAGCAGCGCGTCGGCGGCACCCCGCGCAGCGTCACCATCGCCGGCGACACCGTGATCGTGGAGCAGCGCACCCGGATCGAGGCGCGCACGCTCGCCGACGGCAGCCAGCTCTGGGAACGCAAGGCCGACTGGTCGGCGGTGGCGGGCAGCGGCCGGGAGTCGGTCGTCGCGGTGGGCAAGCTGCTGGACAAGGGGTACGAGGTGCTCGACCCGGTGACCGGCGTGACCCGCCGCCGGGACGAGCGGGCCATCGCCGTCTGGACCTACCGGAACCTGCTGCTGGACGCGTACTGCGTGCAGGCCACCGACTGCACGCTGCGGGCCTGGGAGCCGCGCGGGACGACTCCGCTGTGGAGCGCGTTCCTGCCCGGCGTGCACAGCGGCGTGCTCGCCGACAACCCCGAACTGCTCGGCACCCGACGACTGGGCGCGACCCGGATCGACGGCGGGGTGGCCGGGCCGGAGTCGGTCCCGCCGCTGCTGGGCTTTCCGGTCGACGGTCGGGTGCACGTGGTCGACACCGCCACCGGCCGGGTGCTGCAGAACGTCCAGCCCGGGCGGGAGGAGCGCCTGGCGGTGGTCGGCGGGCGGCTGCTCCGGATCGCGGCGACCTCCCGGGACGGGAGCTGCTACTTCGTCGTCACCGCCGTCGACCCGGCCACCGGGCAGCAGGTGTGGCGGCGGGCCGGGATCAACCTGCGCACCGCCGACTACGCCGGCTGCGTGCAGCGGGAGGATCCGCAGGGTGCCCGCAACGTGCTCATCGGCGTCGCCCCGGACGGGCGGGAGGCGGTCCTCGACGGCTACGACGGCCGGCTGCTCCAGGTCGGCGCGGAGGGCGAGAAGCTGCTCGCGGTCGACGACCGGTACGCGGTGGTGCGCAGCGCCGACAAGGACTCGCTGCTCGGCCGGGAGCTGTCCGCCGACCGGACCCGGTGGACCCGGCCGGCCGGCGGCAAGAGCGGCGCGGCGCTCACCCCGTACGCGGCGGTGATCAGCGAGGAGAAGCCGTCCCGGCTGGTCGCGGTCGAGCCGCGTGGGGGCCGGGTGCTGGTCGAGCTGCGCACGTCGGCGAACGCGTTGGCGGTCGGCCCGAACGGCATGATCATCGGCGAGGGACGGGAGATCGGGTACGTGCGCTGGGGCGCCGGGGCCGCCGGAGCGCCGCCGCCGAACGAGGACGCCGTGCCGGCGCCCGACCCGGGTGACACCTGGCGTCCGCCGACTGACCAGGGCAGCTGCGGTCCGAAGCGGGAACTCTGCGCCGACGGCAAGTGACGCCGGGTGAGAGCGCCGTCCCACGACCGACCTGCGGGTGTCACCGATCGACGGCTCTGCCCTAGGCTTTTCGGTCATGAGCAGTGCCGCCGCCTTCTCGTACGCACCCCTGCTGCCGACCGGTCCCGACCAGACGGAGTATCGCCTGGTCACCGACGAGGGCGTGGACGTCGTCAACGGCCCGGGTGGCCGCCGGTTCCTCACCGTGGAGCCGGCCGCGCTGACCGCGCTGACCGCCGAGGCGATGCACGACATCGCCCACTTCCTGCGCCCGGCGCACCTGGCCCAGCTCCGGTCGATCATCGACGACCCGGCGGCCTCGCCGAACGACCGGTTCGTCGCGCTGGACCTGCTGCGCAACGCCAACATCGCCGCCGGCGGCGTGCTGCCGATGTGCCAGGACACCGGCACCGCGATCGTGATGGGCAAGCGTGGCCGGCACGTGCTCACCGACGGCGCCGACGCGGAGGCGATCTCGCGCGGCGTCTACCAGGCCTACACCCGGCTCAACCTGCGCTATTCCCAGCTCGCGCCGCTGACCATGTGGGACGAGCGGAACACCGGCAGCAACCTGCCCGCCCAGGTGGAGCTCTACGCCGAGGACCCGGACGGCCACCCGGACGCCTACAAGTTCCTGTTCATGGCCAAGGGCGGGGGTTCGGCCAACAAGTCCTACCTCTACCAGGAGACGAAGGCGCTGCTGAACCCGACGCGGATGATGCAGTTCCTGGAGGAGAAGCTGCGGCTGATCGGCACCGCCGCCTGCCCGCCCTACCACCTGGCGATCGTCATCGGCGGCACCTCCGCCGAGTACGCGTTGAAGACCGCCAAGTACGCCTCCGCGAAATACCTGGACGCGCTGCCGACGCAGGGCTCGATGAGCGCCCACGGCTTCCGCGACCTGGAGCTGGAGGCCGAGGTGCTGGAGCTGACCCGCAACTTCGGGATCGGCGCGCAGTTCGGCGGGCGCTACTTCTGCCACGACGTGCGGGTGGTCCGGCTGCCCCGGCACGGGGCCTCCTGCCCGGTGGCGATCGCGGTCTCCTGCTCGGCCGACCGACAGGCGGTCGCCAAGATCACCCCGTCCGGCGTCTGGCTGGAGCGGCTGGAGACCGACCCGGCGCGGTTCCTCCCCGACGTCACCGACGAGACGCTGGAGACCGAGGAGGTCGTCCGCGTCGACCTGAACCGGCCGATGGACTCCATCCGCGCCGAGCTGTCGAAATACCCGGTGAAGACCCGCCTGTCGCTGACCGGTCCGCTGGTGGTCGCCCGGGACATCGCCCACGCCAAGATCGCCGAGCGGCTGGACGCCGGTGAGCCGATGCCGCAATATCTGCGCGACCACGCGGTCTACTACGCCGGCCCGGCCAAGACGCCCGAGGGCTACGCGTCCGGTTCGTTCGGCCCGACCACGGCCGGCCGGATGGACGCCTACGTGGAGAAGTTCCAGGCCGCCGGCGGTTCGCTGGTGATGCTGGCCAAGGGCAACCGGTCCGGCCAGGTCACCCGCTCCTGCGCGGCCCACGGCGGCTTCTACCTCGGCTCGATCGGCGGACCGGCGGCCCGCCTCGCCCAGGACTGCATCAAGCACGTCGAGGTGCTCGAATATCCCGAGCTGGGCATGGAGGCGGTCTGGAAGATCGAGGTGGAGGACTTCCCCGCCTTCATCGTCGTCGACGACAAGGGCAACGACTTCTTCGCCGAGGTCACCAAGCCGGTGCTCACGGTCGGCCGGCGCTGACCCGCTGACGGCGCGAGGGGCGCCCGGGAGTCCTCCCGGGCGCCCCTCCGCGTGTCCGCTGTGCACCGACATCGGTGCGCCCGCCCGGCTGGACGGCCGGACGGGCGCACCGCCCCCGTCGGATGCCGTCACCGACAACCGGGACGAGTCTGGTCGCCGTCGCTGTCGATCCGCTATCACATCGCTATCGCCTCGACAGGGCATTCCGTGACCATCGGGCTACGCTGCTGGAAGTTGCACTCACGGGGGCGGGTGGTGGCACAGATGCGCTTCGGGATCCTGGGACCCCTGCGGGTCGGCGGTGGTGAAGCCACCGTCACCGCGGGTCGGGACCGGATCGTGCTCGCCATGCTGCTGCTGCGCGCCGGGCGGGTGGTGTCGACCGAGGAACTGGTCGACGCGGTCTGGGAGGAGCGCCCGCCGGCCACCGCGCGGGCCCAGCTCCAGATCTGCGTGTCCCGACTGCGGCAGCGGTTCGCCCTGCTCGGGCTGCCCGCCGAGACCATCGTCACCGACCCGGCCGGCTACGGCATCCGGGTCGAGCCGGACGACCTCGACGCCGAGGTCTTCGCCCGCGGGGTGGAGACGGCCCGCGCGGCGGCGGCCGGCGGCCGGGTGGCGGACGCGCGGCGGCACTACCGGGCGGCCCTGGCGCTCTGGCGGGGTCCGGCGCTGGCGGGGGTTCCGGCCCGGAGCGTCCGGCGACGGGCCCAGACGCTCGACGAGCAGCGGCTCGCGGTGCTGGAGGAGTGCGTCGACGTGGAGCTGCGGCTGCGGCGCGCGGCCGACCTGGTCGACGAGCTGGCCGAGAACGTCGAACGCCACCCGTTGCGCGAGCGGCTGCGCGGGCAGCTGATGCTGGCCCTGTCCGCGCTCGGGCGCCAGGCGGACGCGCTCGCCGTCTACCGGGAGGGCCGGCGGATCTACGCCGACGAGCTGGGCATCGAACCCGGTGCGGCGTTGCAGGAACTGCACCAGCGGGTGCTCGCCGGTGACCTGGCGCTGGGCGGGTCGGAGACGCGCGCCGCCACGCCCGTGCGGGCGCTGCCCCGGGCCATCAGCGACTTCACCGGCCGGCAGCAGACCGTGGCCCGGCTGGTCAAGGAGATCGAACAGGACGGTGTCCGGGTCCACCTGGTCGACGGCATGGCGGGCAGCGGCAAGACCACGCTCGCCGTCCAGGTGGCGACCGCGCTGGGCGAGCGCTTCCCGGACGCGCAGCTCTTCGTCGACCTGCACGGGCACAGCGAACGCAGCCCGTTGAGCACGGCCGCCGCGGTGGCCACCCTGCTCCGGCAGCTCGGTGTGCCGGCCGAACGCGTACCGGTGGACCTGGCGGACCGGCTGGCCATGTGGCGCTCCGAGCTGGCCGGACGGCGGGCCGTCGTGGTGCTCGACAACGCGGCGGACGCCGCCCAGGTCGTACCCTTGCTGCCCAACGGCCCGGACTGCCTGGTGCTGATCACCAGCCGTCGGCGGCTGATCGGCCTGGACGGCGGCCGGCCGTCCTCGTTGCCGGTGCTCGACGCCGACGAGGCGGTCGAACTGCTCGCCCGGGTGGCCGGCGCGGAGCGGGTCTGGGCGGAGCCCGACGCCGCCGCGGAGGTGGCCCGTCGCTGCGGCCATCTCCCACTCGCCCTGCGGCTGGCCGGCGCCCGGCTCGCGCACCGGCCGCGGTGGCGGGTGGCCGACCTGGCCGAGCGGCTGGCGACCGCGGCGGATCCGCTGGCCGAGCTGACCGCCGGGGAACGTTCGGTGGCCCGGGCCTTCGCCCTGTCGTACGAGCAGGTGGCTCCGGCCGCGCAGCGTGTCTTCCGCCTGATCGGGCTGCACCCGGGCGCCCGGGTCGACAACCGGGTGGCGGCGGCGCTCGCCGACCTGTCGCTGCCGGAGGCGCAGGACGCACTCGACGACCTGGTCGACGCACACCTCGTCGAGGAGGTGGAGCCGGGCCGCTACGGGCTGCACGACCTGATCCGGGAGTACGGGCGCACGCTCGGCGCGGACCGGGAGACCGCGGCGGAGCGGCGGGCGGCGCTGGAACGGCTCCTCGAATACCACCTTCAGGTCGCTCTCGCCATCGCCCGCGTGATGGAGCTGCCCGGCAACGGTCACCTGTTCGACCTGCCCGAGCCGGCCCGGCCGGACCTCGTGGCCGCCGTCGCCCCCCTCGGCCGGCCCTGGTTCGACGAGAACGGGGCCGCCCTGCTCGCCCTGATCCGGCTGGCGGAGGTCGAAGGATTTCCGCGGTACTGCTGGCAGCTCGCCCGCGCCTGCTGGAAGGCGCACTTCGACGGGGGTCACCTCGACGAGCTGGTCGAGGCGCACACCATCGGCCTGCGCGCCGCCCTGGCCCTCCAGGACGACGAGGCCGTGGCGATGACGCTCAACTACCTCGCCTCGGCGCACTTCCGTCGGGCCCGCTTCGCCGAGGCCGTGCGGCTCACCGAGGCGTCCGTCGAGGTCTACCGGCGGCTCGGCCGGCGCCACGCGCTCCGCAACTCACTGAACAACCTGGGCACCGCCTACTCCCACAACGGCGACCACCGGCGGGCGATCGAGACGTACGCGGCCGCCACGCAGCTCGCGCGGGAGCTGGACGAGGCCGCGGCGCTGGCGAACGTGCTCAACAACACGGCGCTGTCGTTGCTGTTGTGGGGGCGGTACGACGAGGCGCTGGAGGTGTCCCGCCGGCATCTCGTGCTGGCCCGGGAGACCGGTGACTTCCGGCAGCTCAGTCAGGCCGTGGGGCACGTCGCGATGGCCCGGCACCGGCTGGGTCACCTGGGCCCGGCCCGGCGGCTGCTCCACGTCGCGTTGCGCCTCAAGCGCCGGGCCGCCAACCGCTACGGCGAGGGCGAGGTGCTCAACGAGATCGGCGTGCTGGAACGCGAGGCCGGCTTCCCGGACCGGGCGGCCGCCCGGCACCGGACCGCGCTCGCCGCGATGACCGACGCCGGCGACGTGATCGGGCAGTGCGCCTCCCGGAACCTGCTCGCCCGGGCGATCGGAGACCAGGGCGACGTCAGCAGCGCGTTGGACCTGCACCGCCGGGTGCTCACCGACGCCACCCGGCTCGGCGCGCGCTACGAGCAGGCCCGGGCGCTGGACGGCATGGCCCGGTGCCTGCGGTACACCGACTCCGACCAGGCACGGCGGTACGCCAACCGGGCGGTGGCGCTGTTCCGTCAGATCGAGTCGCCGGACCGGTGGGCCACCGAGGAGTTGCTGGCCGAGCTGGGTTGAGCGCCCCCCACTTTCCCTGCACGCCGGCGGCCGGCGCGGCAGGATGGTATGCGTGACGACTCCAGAGGCGACCGGCTACCGGATCGAACGCGACTCGATGGGCGAGGTGGAGGTGCCCGCCGAGGCGCTGTGGCGGGCGCAGACCCAGCGCGCGGTGCAGAACTTCCCGATCTCCGGACGCGGGCTCGAACCGGCCCAGATCAAGGCGCTGGCGCAGATCAAGGGGGCGGCGGCCCAGGTCAACGGTGAGCTGGGGGTGATCGACGCGGACGTGGCGGAGGCGATCGCCACCGCCGCCGCGCACGTTGCCGACGGCGGCTACGACGACCAGTTCCCGGTGGACGTCTTCCAGACCGGCTCCGGCACCTCGTCCAACATGAACACCAACGAGGTCATCGCCACGCTGGCCGGCCGGGAGCTGGGCCGCGACGTCCACCCGAACGACCACGTGAACGCCTCGCAGTCCAGCAACGACGTCTTCCCGACCTCGATCCACCTGGCCGCCACGCAGTTCGTGGTGGAGGACCTGATCCCCTCGCTGAAGCAGCTCGCGGGCGCGCTGGAGGAGAAGGCGGCCGAGTTCGAGACGGTGGTCAAGGCGGGCCGCACCCACCTGATGGATGCCACGCCGGTCACGCTCGGGCAGGAGTTCGGCGGCTACGCCGCCCAGGTCCGCTACGGCGTGGAGCGACTGGAGTCCGTGCTGCCCCGGCTGGCCGAGCTGCCGCTGGGCGGCACCGCTGTGGGCACCGGCATCAACACCCCGCTCGGCTTCGCCGGCAAGGTGATCGGCCGGCTGCGGGACTCCACCGGCCTGCCGCTCAGCGAGGCGCGTAACCACTTCGAGGCGCAGGGCGCCCGGGACGCGCTCGTGGAGACCTCGGGCCAGCTCCGCACCATCGCGGTCGGCCTCTACAAGATCGCCAACGACGTACGCTGGATGGGCTCCGGGCCGCGCGCCGGCCTGCGCGAGCTGCGCATCCCCGACCTCCAGCCCGGCTCGTCCATCATGCCGGGCAAGGTGAACCCGGTGGTGGCCGAGGCGATGCGCCAGGTCTGCGCCCAGGTCATCGGCAACGACGCGGCGGTGGCGTTCGCGGGCTCGCAGGGCGACTTCGAGTTGAACGTGATGCTCCCGGTCATGGGCCGCAACCTGCTGGAGTCGATCAAGCTGATCGCCGCGTCGAGCCGGTTGTTCGCCGAGCGCCTGGTGGCCGGCCTGGTCGCGGACGCCGAGGTCTGCCTGGCGTACGCGGAGGGGTCGCCGTCGATCGTCACCCCGCTCAACCGCCACCTGGGCTACGACGAGGCCGCCTCGATCGCCAAGGAGGCGCTGGCCAGGCAGGTCTCCATCCGGGAGGTGGTGATCTCCCGGGGGCACGTCGACTCGGGCACGCTCACCGAGACCCAGCTCGACGAGGCGCTGGACCTGCTCCGGATGACCCACCCCTGAGCGGGACGCCGCGACGCCGGTAATTGCCTCGCCCCGTCACCGGGTGCGCGGGATGATCCGACCGTGCCTGACGACGGGGTGTTGCTGGAGACCGCGCGGCTGACGCTGCGCCGGTTCACCATGGACGACGTGGGCCGGCTGGTCGAGCTGGACGCCGACCGTGAGGTCATGCGGTTCCTCACCAACGGTGAGCCGACGCCCGCCGGGACGATCCGGCACGAGGTGTTGCCCCGGCTGCTGGGGCAGTACGGCCGTCACCCCGGGCTCGGCCGCTGGGCGGCGCTCGACCGGTTCACCGGCGAGTTCCTGGGCTGGCTCGCGCTCGATCCGTCCGACGACGGTGCCGAGGGGGAGCTGGGCTACCGGCTGCGCCGCGCCGTGTGGGGGCACGGCCTGGCCACCGAGGGGGCGCGGGCGCTGGTGCGGCACGCGTTCGAGACGGTCGGCGTGCGGCGGGTGTGGGCCGAGACCATGGCGGTCAACGACCGCTCGCGCGCGGTGATGGCCCGCGCGGGGTTGCGCTGGGTGCGCACCTTCCACCTGACGTTCGACGACCCGATCCCGGGTACGGAGCACGGTGAGGTGGAGTACGAGCTGCGCCGCGAGGAGTGGCCCGCGGCGCGTCAGGAGTGGGACGCCGCCCTGCGGGCGCGGTAGGCGCTCACCGCGGCCCGGTTGCCGCAGCCGGCGTCGCAGAACCGGCGGGACCGGTTCTTCGACAGGTCGACCAGCACGTTGGCGCAGTCCGGGTGGTCGCAGTGCCGCAGCCGGCGCAGTTCACCCATGCGGATCAGGTCGGCCAGGGCCATCGCGGCCTCGACGGCCATCCGGGTCGCCAGCGGCGCGTCCCGCGGCACGGCGTGCAGGTGGTAGGGCTCGTCGTCGTGCCGGATGAGCTGTGGCAGCGCGTGCGACTCGCGGAGCAGGCCGTTGACGATCTCCACCACCTCGTCGGCGTCGGCGTGCCAGACGCGGTGCAACCGGGGCCGCAGGGCGCGGACCTGGCGCAGCTCGACGTCGGTGTGCTCGTGCCGGCCGCTGAAGCCGTGGACGCTGACGAAGTCGTCGAGGGCGCCCACGTCGGGCAGCTCGTCCCGGCCCGGACCCGCCGTGTTCACCAGTGCGGCGGCGGCGACCAGCGCGCACTCCGTGTCATGAGCAAAGAGCACCTTGACTCCTGTCGAAGGTTCCGCCTAGCGTCACCAGCATAACGCTTTTTACTCATGACCAGGAGTTGCCCATGCGTGAACGGCCCCGCGCCGGGCTCGGTCTGGCCCTGCTCTCCGCGCTCGCGTTCGCCACCTCGGGCACGTTCGCCCGCCCCCTGCTCGACGGGGAGTGGTCGGCCGCCGCGGTGGTGATCGCCCGGGTCGGTGTCGCCGCGCTGGTGCTGGGCGTGCCCGCCCTGCTCGCGCTGCGCGGCCGATGGCCGGTGCTGCGCCGCAACGGGGTCGCGGTGGTGCTGTTCGGTCTGCTCGGCGTGGCGCTGGCCCAGGCCTGCTTCTACAACGCCGTCCAGTACCTGCCGGTCGGGGTGGCGCTCATGCTGGAGTACCTCGGCATCGTGATGGTGGTCGGATGGATGTGGCTGGTCCACGGGCAACGTCCACGACTGCTGACCGTGGCCGGCTCGCTGACCGCCCTGTGCGGGTTGGCGCTCGTCCTCGACCTCACCGGCGCCGGCGGCCTCGACCCGGTGGGTGTGCTCTGGGGTTTGGGCGCCGGCGTCGGGCTGGCCGGTTACTACGTCATCGCCGGCCGCGTCGACGCCGAACTGCCGTCGGTGGTGATGGCCAGCGGCGGCATGGCCGTCGGGGCGCTGGTGCTGCTGCTGCTCGGCGCGGTCGGGGCGTTGCCGCTGGCCGCCGGCACCGGGGACGTCAGCTTCGCCGGGCACCGGATGAGCTGGCTGGTGCCGATCGTCGGGCTGTCGCTGATCGCCGCCGTCGTCGCCTACCTGGCCGGCGTCGCCGGGGCCCGGTTGCTCGGTGCGCGGCTCTCCTCCTTCATCGGGCTGACCGAGGTGATGTTCGCGGTGCTGATCGCCTGGCTGGTGCTGAACGAGTTGCCCAGCGGGATCCAACTGGTCGGCGGCGTCTTCATCGTCGGCGGCGTCGCGCTGGTCCGGATGGACGAGTTGCGGGCCGGACCCGAGTCGGCGGCACCCGCTCCGCCCGCGCCGGCACTGGCCGGCGAGCGATGAGCACGCCCCGCGCCGCGGTCGTCTTCGACGCCGACGAGACCCTGATCGACCTGCGCCCGGCGGTCACCGGCGGGCTGGTCGCCGTACTCGAGGAGATGCGGCGGCGGACCCCGGCGGCGGCCGACGTGTCCCTCGCGGACCTGGAGGGGGACTGGGGTGCGGTCTTCGGCGCGCTCAGCGCCGCACCGGTGCAGGAGATCCGACGGGCCGCGCTGGCCCGGTCGCTGGCCCGGGCCGGACTGGACGCGCACCTGGACGAGTTCGCGACGCTGTTCTTCGCCCGCCGGTACGCGCTGAGCAGGCCGTTCCCCGACGCGCTGCCGGCGCTGGCCGCGCTGCGCCCGCACCACCTGCTGGGCTTCGCCACCAACGGCAACAGCCGCGCCGAACGCTGCGGCCTGCCCGGCCAGTTCGCCTTCGAGCTGTACGCGCACGAGGGCGGCCTGCCGAAGAAGCCGGCGCCGGCGTTCTTCGCGGCCGTGGTCGCGGCCGCCGGGCTGCCGGCCGCGCGCATCGTCCACGTCGGCGACTCGCCGGAGCACGACGTGGTCGCCGCCCAGCGGGCCGGGCTACGCGCGGTCTGGCTCAACCGGGGCGGACTGCCCCGCCCGCCGGGGCTCGACCCCGACGCGGAGGTGTCCACGCTGGCCGAATTGCCCGAGGCCATCGCGGCGTTGACAAGTGCGAATGCCTGATTGGGGTCTATACCGGACGTGGATCTGGCGGAACTCGCTCCCGTGATGTGGGATGACACCACGTCCCTCAACGAGAGGATCTGATGTGGTGAGCAAGCGCTTCACCGCCGGCGCGGTCGCGGCTGCGGCCTCGCTGGCACTCACGGTGACCGGCCTGGGCGTTCCGGCGGCCGCCGCGCCGTCCAGCACCCGGACCTTCACCGTGCTGGCCGAGAGCGGCGTCTCCAACGACGCCGCCATCGCCGCGATCACCGCGGCCGGTGGCAAGGTCGTCTCCCGTACCGACGACGTCGGCCTCTTCCAGGTGACCAGCGACCGGGCGGACTTCGCCAGCCGGGCCACCGCCGCCGGCGCGCTGCTCGGTGCGGCCGAGGAGAAGGCGATCGGCAGCAAGCCGAAGCTGGACCGGGTCGAGCAGGAGCACCTGCTGGCCGCCGTCGCGAGCAAGGGCAAGGCCGCCAAGGGCAAGGCCAAGAAGATGGACCCCCTGGACGACAAGCTCTGGGGTCTGGACATGATCCGGGCCGACAAGGCCCGCACGATCGAGCCGGGTGACCGTCGGGTGACCGTCGGCGTGCTGGACACCGGCGTCGACGCCAGCCAGCCGGACCTGGCCCCCAACTTCAACTGGGCGCTGTCGCGCAACTTCGCGCCGGACCTCGTGGACGTCGACGGCCCGTGCGAGGTGGCGAGCTGCCTCGACCCGGTCGGCACCGACGACGGCGGGCACGGCACGCACGTGGCCGGCACCATCGGCGCCGCCGCCAACGGCTTCGGCCTCTCCGGCGTGGCGCCGAAGGTCTCCCTGGTCGAGCTGAAGGGTGGCCAGGACAGCGGCTACTTCTTCCTCAACCCGGTGGTCAACGCCCTGGTCTACGCGGGCCGTTCCGGCCTGGACGTGGTCAACATGTCCTTCTACGTCGACCCGTGGCTCTACAACTGCACCGCCAACCCGGCCGACTCGCCGGAGGCGCAGGCCGAGCAGCGGACCATCATCGAGGCCATGAAGCGGGCGCTCACCTTCGCGCACCGCAAGGGCGTCACGCTGGTCGGCGCGCTGGGCAACAACCACGAGGACCTCGGCAACCCGCGCACCGACGTGAGCAGCCCGGACTACGGCTCCGACCCGTACCCGCGGCCGATCGACAACGCGAGCTGCTGGGACCTGCCCACCGAGGGCCCGCACGTGATCGGCGTGTCGGCCGTCGGCCCGTCCGGCAAGAAGGCCGACTTCTCGAACTACGGCACCGAGCAGATCTCGGTGGCGGCTCCGGGTGGTTGGTTCCGGGACGGCTTCGGCACCGACACCTACCGCGCCGACGCCAACATGATCCTCTCCACGTACCCGAAGAAGGTGCTGCAGGAGGAGGGCTCGGTCGACGAGGCCGGCAACATCGTCGCCGGCTTCGAGAACTCGGTGTTCAAGCAGTGCACCGCCAAGGGTGAGTGTGGCTACTACACCTACCTCCAGGGCACCTCGATGGCGTCCCCGCACGCCGCGGGCGTGGCGGCGCTGATCGTCAGCCGCTACGGCAAGCAGCAGGGCCGCAACGGCTTCGGCATGTCGCCGGACCTGGTCGAGCAGCACCTCTACCGGACGGCGGCCGAGCACGCCTGCCCGGAGCCGCGGCTGCAGACCTACACCAACGAGGGTCGGGACGCCGAGTTCGACGCGTACTGCGCGGGCTCGCTGAACTTCAACGGCTTCTACGGCTACGGCATCGTCGACGCCTACGCCGCGGTGAAGACCCCGCTGAAGCCCAACGCTCGTCCGTAACACCCGTTCGACCGTCGTGGCGGTGTCCGGTACTCCCGGGCGCCGCCACGTCGGCTTTCTCGCGCTCGTCACGGCCGCCAGCCCCGGGCCACCAGGGCAGTGCGGATCTCCCGGACCAGCGCGGGGAACTCCTTGCGCAGGCGACGGCCGGTCACGTGCAGCACCAGCCAGCCGGCCTCGACGAGCTGGTTGAGGCGCCGCCGGTCCAGGTGCATCCGGTCGGCGTCGGAGTGCCACTGGCCGTCGTACTCGACCGCGACCCGGAACTCCGGCCACGCGAGATCGGGATGCAGGATCAGGCCGGTCGACACGCGCACCGGATGCTGGGCCACCGGACGGGGCAGGCCGGCGAACATCAGCCGCACCCGCAGGTGGGACTCGGGCGGAGACTGAGCCAGCCCGTCGGTCAGGCCGAACACCCACGCCGCCCGTCGGCCTCCGGGGCGACCGACGTTCCGGGCCGCCTCGCTGGCCAACTCCGCGCGGCCCACCGAGCCGGTGCGCAGCAGGCCGTCGATGATGCCGACCGCCTTCACCGGCTCGGCCCAGACCGCGGTCTCCCAGGCACAGGTCACCGGATCGGTGCGGGGCGGTGGCTCGGTCATGACCAGGGGCAGGCCCGATGATCGGTCCGCCGCAGGCGACGAGGTCGTGCGAGCGGGCGGACCGGTGCGCCTGGTCGGCGTGGTGCCCGCGGCCGCGCCGGTGACGGCGGCCCTGGTGGTGCCGGGGGTTGTGGCTGTGCCGGCCGGGACCAGGAGGCCGCAGCGGGTGGTCGACATCGGGGCATGGTGCACCCGCACACCCGGTTGCGAGTCGGCCCTGACCGTGGCCGGCAGCAGGACGTGCACGTCGTCCGTGAAGCCGGCAGCGTGCTCGACACCGTGCAGGTAGGCCGCAGAGGGGCCGGCGACCAGAGTGCCGGGTGGCATGCGCAGCAGAGCCGCGCGGCAGGTCAGCGCGTGATCACGGTCGAGCCGCGCGTCGGCGTAGACGTCCTGCCGGAGCCGGATCCAGGACGCCCCCCGGAGGTGGTGTCGGGACAGCAGGCCGCGCCGGATCGCGGCCGAGCCCCGGAAGACCTGCCAGGCCAACTCCGCTGGTCGATGAGGATGAGGTGGCATGCGACCAGCCTGGCGTGGTCGGGGCGGCACTCGACACCCCTGTGGACAGCCGCGGCCGAGCCATCCACCGCGACCTGTGGACAACCGCCTCACCCGGCCGCCGGTGTGGTAACGCCTCGCGCTCGGGCCGCAGGGTGATCGACTGCGGTTCGGGGAGGTGGTGGCGTCCGGGGCGTGGTGATGCAGCAACTTCGGCGTAGTGGTGGGGGATGGGCTTCGGTGGGGTCACTTCCGGGGTGGCGGCGCTGCGGTGGGAGGGTCGGGTGGTCTGGCCGGCGCGTCCCGGTCGTTGATCGTCTGCAGTTCGGCGAGGTGGTGGCGTCCGGGCTGTGGTGATGCCGCCACGTCGGCGGACTGGCGTGGGCCGCCCGGCCAGGCCTCGTGTCGGCGGGTGAGGCGGATCAGGAGAGGGCGGCGGCGACCGCCTCGGCGGCGGCGGTGACCTGGGCGCCGACCTCGATCACGTCGAGCGGGGTCAGCGAGACCACCCCCACGCTCCCCTCCAGCCCTGGCACCCCGAGCACCGGCGCCGCCACCCCGTACGCGCCGGACTGCAACTCGCCGCTGGTGCTGACCGGCCCGGACTCGCCGGCCCGCCCGGCCAGCACCGCCCGCCCGGCCGCGCCCCGCTCCAACGGATGCCGGGAGCCGGTGCGATAGGCCACGTGGAAGGCGGTCCAGCTCGGCTCGACCACGGCCAGCGCCACCCCCTCGCCACCCTCGACGACGGTCAGGTGGGCGGTCGCCCCGGTCCGCTCGGCGAGCCGGCGCAGGGCGGGCAGCGCCCCCTCGGCGAGCAGGGGCTGGGCCCGGCGGGCCAGGTGCAGCACGCCCATGCCGATCCGCAGCCGGCCCTCGCCGTCGCGCCGGAGCATGCCGTGCCCGGTCAGCGCGCCGACCAACCGGTAGACCGCCGCGCGCCCGATGCCGAGCCGCTGCGCCGCCTCGGTGACGGTCAGCCCGCCCGGGGCGTCCGCCACGAGGTGCAGCAGGCGCAGCCCGCGGTCCAGGGTCTGCGCCGTCTCACCCGGGCGTGCCGCCGTGTCCACGCACGCAGCGTACGGCCCGGCTCCGCCCAACCGGGAAATGTGCGGACGGCTACGCTTGTGAGGTGACGCTACGCCTGTATGACACCGCCACCCGATCGGTGCGGGACTTCGTCCCGCGGGAAGCCGGCAAGGTGGGGGTCTACCTGTGTGGTCTCACGCTCCAGGCCCCGCCGCACATCGGTCACCTTCGCTCCGGCGTCAACTACGACGTGCTGCGCCGCTGGCTGCTGAGCAAGGGCTTCGAGGTCACGTTCATCCGCAACCTCACCGACATCGACGACAAGGTCCTGGCCAAGGCGATGGAGCAGGGGCGACCGTTCTGGTCGATCGCCTACACGAACGAGCAGCTCCTCTCCGCGTCCTACCGGGCACTGAACGTGCTCCCGCCGACCTACGAGCCGCGGGCCACCGGTCACGTGCCGGAGATGCAGGAGCTGATCGCCCGGTTGATCGAGACCGGGCACGCCTACCCGGCCACTGACGGCTCCGGCGACGTCTACTTCGACGTGGCCTCCTGGCCGGCCTACGGGTCGCTGTCCGGCCAGTCGCCGGCCGACATGCAGTCCGCCGGGGACGCCCCCGACCGGGGCAAACGGGATCCGCGTGACTTCGCCCTCTGGAAGGGCGCCAAGCCGGACGAGCCGGCCGACGCCTACTGGCCGTCGCCGTGGGGTCGCGGCCGACCCGGCTGGCACATCGAGTGCTCGGCCATGTGCTGGCGCTACCTGGGCGCCGAGTTCGACATCCACGGCGGCGGGCTCGACCTGACGTTCCCGCACCACGAGAACGAGATCGCCCAGTCCCAGGCCGCCGACCTGCCGTTCGCCCGCTACTGGGTGCACCACGGCCTGCTCGGCATCGGCGGCACCAAGATGGGCAAGTCGTTGGGCAACACGCTCGACCTCGACTACGTGGCCTCGCTCGGGGTCCGCCCGGTGGAGCTGCGCTACTACTACGTCGCCGCGCACTACCGCTCCCGCATCGACTACTCCGAGGACGCGCTGCGCGAGGCCGCGGTCGCGTACCGGAGGGTCGAGGGCTTCGTGCAGCGGGCGGTCGAGCGGGTCGGCGCCGCCCGGCCCGGCGACCTGCCGGCCGGTTTCGCGGCGGCGATGGACGACGACCTGAACACCTCGGCGGCGCTGGCGGTGCTGCACGAGGTGGTCCGGGACGGCAACACGGCGTTGACCGCCGGCGACGATGTGACCGTCCGCACGACGCTCGCCGCCGTGCGGGCGATGCTGGATATCCTCGGCGTCGACCCCCTGGACCCGGCGTGGACCGGCGGTGGGCGCACGGACGACCTGCGCGGTGTGGTGGACTCGCTGATCGCGCTCGCCCTGGAGCAGCGCGCCCAGGCCCGCAGCCGCAAGGACTGGACCGCCGCCGACGCGGTCCGCGACCAGCTCAAGCAGGCCGGTGTGGTCGTCGAGGACACCCCCCAGGGCCCGCGTTGGACTATTGGAGAGCAGGACTGATGGCCGGCAACTCGCAGCGCCGTGGCCGGCGACTGACGTCGAAGTCGGGCGCCCCCAAGGGCACCGGTGGCAAGAACAAGGACTCCCTCGCCGGGCGGGGCCGCACCCTGCCGGCGGACGAGCGGCCGTGGCACAAGGCGTACTCGGGCACCGAGAAGCTGCCCCAGCGCACCGCCTGGAAGCAGGACAAGGAGCGCCGCGCCGCCGCCGAGGAAGGGCGCGCGCCCAAGATCGGCAACCCGGGCACCAAGGACACCACCTGGGGCAAGGGCACCCGGGCCGGCGTGCCGCTGAAGGGCGGCAAGGGCAAGCCCGGTGGCCGTGGCGGCCCCCGGGTGGCGCCGGGGCGCAAGGCCAACCCGGCGAAGGACAGCCCCGAGCTGCTGGTCGGGCGGAACCCGGTGCTGGAGTCGCTGCGCACCCAGGTGCCGGCCACCGCGCTCTACACCGCGCAGGGCATCGACGTGGACGACCGGGTCAAGGAGATCGTCCGCACCGCCGCCGACCGGGGCATCGCGATCCTGGAGGTCAGCCGCGCCGAGCTGGACCGGATGACCGGCGGCGTGCTGCACCAGGGCGTCGGCCTCCAGGTGCCGCCGTTCGCCTACGAGCCCTTCGACGACCTGGTCGCCGCCGCGCTGGAGCAGGCCGCCCCGCTGCTCGTCGCGCTGGACGGGGTCACCGACCCGCGTAACCTCGGCGCCGTCATCCGGTCGGCCGCCGCGTTCGGCGCGCAGGGTGTGTTCGTACCCGAGCGGCGTGCCGCCGGGATCACCGCGACCGCCTGGCGGACCAGCGCCGGCGCGGCCGCGCGCGTGCCGGTCGCCCAGGTCACCAACCTGACCCGGTCGCTCAAGGCGTGCAAGGACGCCGGCTTCGTCGTGGTCGGCCTCGACGCCGACGGGCAGACCGACCTGTACGACCTGGAGGCCGCGGTCGGCCCGCTGGTCGTGGTGGTCGGCTCGGAGGGACGCGGGCTGTCCCGCCTGGTCGGCGAGACCTGCGACCTCACCGTCAGCATCCCGATGATCTCGGACGTGGAGTCGCTCAACGCCAGCGTCGCCGCCGCGGTCACGCTCGCCGAGGTCGCCCGCCGTCGGTCCGTCGAGGCCTGACCGCACGTACGACGAAGGGGCGGTCCGCCACGGCGGACCGCCCCTTCGCTGTCGCTGACGTCAGATCCGCTTGCCGGTGGTGGCGTGGAAGACGTGGTTGCGCCCGGCACGCGGCTTGACGAACACGGTGTCACCCATGTTCGGCATGCTGCGCCGGTCGGTGCGAACCACGAACCGCTCGTTGTGGCCCTCCAGCGCGGCGTGGCCGTAGATGTTGGCGTCGGAGCCCAGGTCCTCGACCAGCTCGACCACGACCGGCATGCCGCCCTCGGACGGGCTCACCAGGTCGCAGTCCTCCGGACGGAAGCCGACGGTCACCTTGCCGTCGCCGCCCTCGGCCCGGGCCGCCGCGACCTGCTCGCGGGTCAGCGGCACGGTCATCTCGGCGAACGCGGCGCCCTGCTCGGCCAGCGGCACCGTCTTGATGTTCATGGCCGGGGAGCCCATGAAGCCGGCGACGAAGACGTTGGCCGGGGTGTCGTAGAGCGCCCGCGGGGTGTCCACCTGCTGGAGCACGCCGTCCAGCATGACCGCCACCCGGTGACCCATGGTCATGGCCTCGACCTGGTCGTGGGTGACGTAGACCGTGGTGACGCCGAGCTTCGCCTGGAGCGAGGCGATCTGCGTACGGGTCTGGACGCGCAGCTTGGCGTCGAGGTTCGACAGCGGCTCGTCCATGAGGAAGACCTGCGGCTCGCGGACGATCGCGCGGCCCATGGCGACACGCTGGCGCTGACCGCCGGAGAGCGCCTTCGGCTTGCGGCTGAGGAACTCCTCCAGCTGGAGCAGCCCGGCCGCCTCCTTGACCCGCCGGTCGATCTCCGACTTCGAGGTCTTGCGCAGCTTGAGGGCGAACGCCATGTTCTCGTACACCGTCATGTGCGGGTAGAGGGCGTAGTTCTGGAAGACCATCGCGATGTCGCGGGCCTTCGGCGGGAGGTGGGTGACGTCCCGGTCGTCGATGTAGATCGCGCCGTCGTCGACGTCCTCCAGGCCGGCGAGCATCCGCAGGCTGGTGGACTTGCCGCAGCCGGACGGGCCGACCAGGACGAGGAACTCCCCGTCACCGATCTGGAGGTCGAGCTGGTTGACGGCGGGGCGCTCGGTGCCCGGATAGATCCGGGACGCCTTCGCGTAGGTGACCGTAGCCATGATGGAGCGCTTCCTTTCACCGGCAGGAACGTGCCGGACGATCCGAGTGAAGGAGCGACCGGCGCCCAAGGCACCGGCCAACGGGGTCGTCGCCCGGGCAGCCGAGGCCGGCCGGAGTGTCGTCCGTGTCACTGCACCGTAAACGGCTTTCGCGGCCGTGCCAAGACGAGGAGCAGCGGGTGGGACGGACGGCATACACATTTCGGTCACCCGGGCACGGCGAGGCATCAATCTCCCCGCCCGAAGCGCGTCAGACCGACGATCCGTCGGCGCGGCCGGTCGGGAAATTGACGTTTTCCGTGCTCGGGAGCCCTGCCAGGCGGGATTTCCGGAGGCCACTCGCTATGCTGAGCCCGTCACACGCGCCCCTGTAGCTCAGCTGGCCAGAGCACTCGCCTTGTAAGCGAGATGTCGCCGGTTCGATCCCGGCCGGGGGCTCCAATTCCACAAGGCGATGCCGGCCGGTGGCCGTCGTGATCCCTCCGGTTGACAGCAACGCTGACAGCAACGGGGGTCACGACAGCCGTCCGTCGAGCTTGCCGAGCGCCTGGCGCATCGCGTCGAGGTTGGCGTGAGCGTAGACCTTGAGCGTGACCTTGACGTCGGCGTGCCGGGCGATGGCTTGGACAACGTGCGGGGGCACGCCCAGCTCCATCAGCAGGGAAACGACCGTGTGCCGTAGGTCGTGCAGCCGGACGCCGGGTAGGCCGGCGGTTTCCCGGAGCCTGGCGAAGGAGCGGCTGAGGTTGGTCGGCTCCATCGGCGTACCGCGCTCGGAGGGGAAGACGGGCCCCTGATCCTCCCAGACCTCGGAGAGGGCGGCCCGCTCCGCCTGCTGGCGCTCCCGGTGCTCCATCAATGTGAGCAAGGGCCGCGTGAGCGCGGCCCCACCCGGCGCACTCGGCCTGCTGGCGGCCTCCGGCCGGCATCGGCCGGCACGCCGGGCGGGATTGGGATAGGCACGATCTATGGATAGCCATGCCATGACGATCGCGTGCGGATTGGCCACCGTCGAGGGCAGGGCAATCGCTGCCGCGCCGCTACGCGGCTTGCCAGTGATGGCCAGCCCCATTGGGGAAGATCAGATAGACAGCCGAAGCCCCTGATGGGCGGGCCGGCGAGAGGGTAGATCCGACTCTTCGAGTGGCTGGCGGTACGGCGATGTGGTGGTCCGTAGATTCTGCACTTCTTCAAGGCGGCCCGCAACGGGCCGCACGCGCCGCCGCCTGGGCGCGCGCTGGCCGCTGCCGCTGTCGCTCCGCGGCCGTCACGCCTGACGCCCGGCGGCTGGCGCGGACAGCGAGAAGCCCGGTGGGCCGCCGCAGAACGACAGGCCGTTGACCGGCGAGGGTTGGGCCGGCAGCCGGGCGGGCCGCGCGGCCACGAGCCCGCGCGGCGTAGGGGAGCGGACGCCGGCCGCGTCGGCGAGCTGGCGGCGGTCGCGGGGTTGCGGTTACTGCGCCTCCGGCGGGGGCGCTCCGGCTCCAGGATGGCCGGGGCTCCGCCGGCGGGTCACGGTCCGTGCGTGGTTGCGGTAGGCCACCCGCCCGCAATCGACCCGGGCAAGCCGAGCAGACCACCGCCCGACCCACCAGCGTCCGTACGAGCGGTCAAGGTCCGCTTGACGCGGCGGGCCGGGCGGCGGCCCGCTCCCTAGGAGGGCGGGTCGACGGCGGAGGGGATGGCAGCGTTGTATGGATGCGGCAGAATCATCGGGTCGCCACTCTTGCCAAACGTGTCCCAGTCACCTGGAGTAAGCCAAGTGACATAGGAACGTGTCGGCGTCCTACGGGACGAGGCGGACAGCAACCATCGAGCGGGGAGTGCAGTACGTGAAGATCGCCCAGGGCGAACTGGAATCGAGATTGTGGGACGCCGCGGACGCTCTTCGCGGTCCGGTCGACCCCGCTGACTTCAAGACTTACGTCTTCCCGATGCTGTTCTGGAAGTGGATCAGCGACACATGGGAACATGAGCACGCGGCCGCGGTCGACGAGTGGGGTGCCAGCCTCAACGATGAGATAGAGGCCGACTACCACCGCTTCGTCGTTCCAGCCGGCACTCTATGGTCCGAGGTTACGGTCAAGGCCGACAACATCGGCGCTCGGATCAGCAAAGCCCTGGGCAAGATCGAGCAAGCGAACCCCGCCACCCTTGCCAACATCTTCGGCGACGCCGCCTGGGGCAACAAGGACCGGCTTCCCGAAGCAGCTCTAGTGGCCCTCATCAACGCCTTTAACAGCGTCCCCCTTGACCCCGACAGTGTCAGCCATGACGCGCTCGGCCACGCTTATGAGTACCTGCTAAAGGAATTCGCGGAAGCATCAGGCAAGAAGGCAGGGGAATTCTTCACACCACCGACCGTCGTGCACCTACTGGTTGCCATCCTGCGACCCCAGCCCAAGGAAACCGTCTACGACCCGGCTTGTGGCTCTGGCGGGATGCTCGTAGAGACCATCAACGCCATCGAGGCCGCCGGCGGAGACCCCCGTGAGGTTCGGCTGTTCGGTCAGGAAGTTAATCTGACCACTTCGGCGATCGCCCGGATGAACTTGGCCTTTCACCGCACTGTGGACTCGGAGATTCGCCGCGGCGACACCTTGCGCGAGCCGAAGTTCTGGGCCTCCAACGGAACCCACCAACGCTTCGACGTGGTGCTCGCCAATCCGCCTTTTAGCCTCGCAAACTGGGGTGCCGACGTCTGGCGCGCAGACCCGCGCTCCCTCTGCGGGGTACCCCCAGCAAAGAATGGCGACTTTGCGTGGATCCAACACATGATCTGTTCGATGAAGGAGAACACCGGCCGCGTCGGTGTCGTCATGCCCCACGGCGTCCTCTTCCGCGGCGGCGCCGAGGCGAAGATCCGCCAGTGCCTCATCGAGCGCGACGAGTTGGAGGCCGTTATCAGCCTGCCGCCTAACCTTTTTTACTCGACCTCCATCCCGGCGTGCCTGCTCATCTTCCGTTCGACTAAGCCCGAGGAGCGGCGCAACCACGTCCTGTTCGTCGACGGGTCCGCCCGGTTTACAAAGGGCAAGAAGCAGAACGTCATGTCAGACGCCGAGATGCAGGCCATCCTGGATGCATACCGAACCGGCGAGGCTCCGGACGGCCCCGACGACGTGAAGGTCCGTCTAGTGCCCTTCGGTGAAATCAAAGCCAACGACTTCGACCTGAACATCGGTCGCTACGTCCGCGCCGCGACTGAAGAGGCCGCTGACCTCGATAGCGCCCTTAAGGCGTACACAGAGGCCCGCACCGCTCGGCTGCACGCCGAGCAGCACATGTTCGAGAAGCTTCGTTCCTTTGGGATCGAGGTGCCGGGTGAGTGAATGGGCCGAGGTGACATTGAGCGAGGTCCTGAGTCCGACCAGTCGCCCACAGTCGGTGGCGGACGTCCACGAGGTACCGTTCGCAGGCGTGCGGTGGTATGCCGAGGGTGTCTATCCTCGTGCAACCGAGGATGCTTCCTCGGTGAAAACCAAAACACTGAACCGCCTCGACGTAGATGACATCACCTACAATCGCATGTGGGCCACTAAGGCTGCCTTCGGCGTCGTGGGCCCTGATGCGGCGGGATGCCTGGTAACCACCGACTTTCCCATCTTCCGAGCCGATAACACCCGCCTGCTGCCCGCCTACATGCGCCTTCTGTTCTCGACACGGAACTTTCAGCAACAGGCCTCGCTGCTCGCGGTCGGCACGACGGAGCGTCGGAGGCTGAAGGAGCCTGATTTCCTGAAGATCCGGGTCACCCTGCCGTCCGTTCATGAGCAGCGCCGCATGATTGCCCTGATAGCTGCGGTCGATACAGCTGTCACTTCACTGCGTGCCGAGATACGAGCGGTTGTCGACGTCGCCCAGCGGATTGCAGACGCCGCCTTCTCGTTCGCGGCAAGCACTGGGCACCTCTCCTCGGTGGGTGCCGTCACCAGCAAGGTTCAGAACGGCGTTATGTATAAGCGCGGCGCCGCGGAGGGAGGCTGGCCGGTAACCCGCATCGAGACCATGTCGACTGGCCGTATCAACCTGCTTCGCACCGGTCGCGCAGGCTTCACGGACGCCAATGCGAAGAACTTCGTTCTGGCCGAGGGTGACATCCTGTTCAGCAACAAGAACAGCCTCGATCGCGTCGGGGCGACCGCGTTTGTCCGCGCGGGGGATTTGCCATTGATTAATGGCGACAACATCCTGCAACTGCGGGCTGACGGAGTGAAGCCGACCTACCTGTTCGTGCTACTGCGATCTCGTCAGATGCGTGACGCCATTCGCCGCGTGACGCGCCCTGCGGTGAATCAGGCAAGTGTGAACGCCGGGCAAGTCAGGGCATTGCCAGTTCCCGTGATAGACGAGCAGCATCAGGAGAGAATCGGAGAGCAGTACATGGCTGCTCTGAACTTGGTCGAGCGCGTGGAATCCGAAATGACCGCTCTTCGCTCCTTCCGCTCCACGCTTCTTAGTTCCCTGCTGTCTCAGTCCATCTCGGTTACTGACTCGTACGACAGTCGGCAGGAGCAAGGCATGGAGACAGTCTCGTGAGTGGGTTCTCGGAGTCCTCGACAGTTCAGAAGTGGCTGGTCGACCGGCTCGGCGGCCTCGGCTGGGATCACGTCCCCGGCAAGGAGTTGCCGCGCGCCAAGACCGAGGTGCTCGCCGAGGAGTGGCTAATCCAGGCGCTCGAGACGCTAAATCGGGAGATCCAGGGCGTGCCGGAGCGCGTGGACGAGGTGCTTCCGCTAGTCCGAATGGGTGTGCTGTCGGCGGCGAATGAGGGTCTCGTCGCGGCGAACGAGCAGATGACGACGCTGCTGCGCGGGAACCGGACGGTCAAGTACATCGGAATTGACGAGTACGTGCCGCTACGGCTGATTGACTTCGACAGCCCGAGCAATAACAGGCTAGTCGTGTCGGATGAGGTGACCTTCGGGCCACCTGGCAAGGAGCGCCGCTTCGACGTCGTGTTGTGGGTCAACGGCATCCCGGTCGTGGTGATCGAGACAAAGACCCCGGTGAAGTCGGCGGTGTCTTGGCTGAACGGGGCCCGAGACCTCGCGAACGTCTACACGGTTCAGCACCCATCGTTCTTCGCGACGAATGTGCTGCTGGCCGCCACGGAGGGTAGGGAGTTTCATTACGGCGCTGTGGGCCAGCCGCCGGAGGAGTGGCTGATCTGGGGATCGACGGCCGACCCGTTTGACCTCGATGGATTCGCCCGGGTCGAGCGGACGGTGGATCTGCTGCTGACCCCGTCGCGGGTGTTGTCAGTGCTTCGGGACTTTACCCTGTTTGAGCAGCCGCACGGCGGGGCGAAGCGGAAGTTGTTGCCGCGCTACCCGCAGGTTGAGGGGGCCGAGGAGATCCACTCGAAGGTGGTGCGTGGCCGACCGAGTGGTCTGATCGAGCATTATCAGGGTACTGGCAAGACTCTCCTGATGGCGTTTGCAGCGCTCATGCTTATCAATGATGAGCGTGTAGGTGGGCCGACGGTGCTGGTGGTTCTCGACCGGCTGGACCTGATTGAGCAGGTGGAGCGTCAGTTCCGCACCGCCGGGCTGCCGCGCGTGTCGGTGGCGGAAACGAAGAAGGACCTGAGGCGGGTGCTGCGCGAGGACCACAGGGGGATCGTGCTTACGACGATCTTCCGATTCGAGCGCGAGGACAAGAGCCAACCGGCGTCGGCGCTGAACGACCGCGCGAACATCGTGGTACTGGTCGACGAGGCTCATCGCACCACCGAAGGCTCCCTCGGTGACGACATGCGCGCAGCTTTGCCAAATGCGAGGTTCTTCGGGTTGACCGGCACGCCGATCTCGGACAAGGACCGCAACACATTCAAGTTGTTTGGCGACCCTGAGGATCAGGGGTACGTCATGAATCGCTACACCGCCGAACGGTCCATCTTCGACGGCGCGTCGGTGCCCATCCATGTCGAGACCCGCCTCGTCAACTCCCACCTAGACAAGATCGCCTTGGATGAGGCGTTCGAGGAGATGGCGAGCGAGGAGGCGTTGACCGACGAGCAGCGGGAGTTCCTCGCAGGCAAGGCTGCGCGCGTTAAGACAATCCTGATGAACTCCGAGCGGATCCGTGCGGTGTGTACGGACATCGTCGAGCACTTCACCGCCAAGGTCGCTCCGCTTGGTATGAAGGCTCAGGTAGTCGCCTACGACCGCGAACTCGTCGTCGCCTACGAGACCGAATTGAAGCGTGTGTTGGCCAACCGTGGCCTGCCGTACGATGTCCAAGTCGTCATGAGCGTCGGCACCAGCAAAGACGAGCCTACAGCGTGGACGGCCTATGACCTGACCCGCGAGCAGGAGGCTCAAGTCAAGCGCCGCTTCAACGACGAGAACGATCCTCTCGCGTTTGTTGTGGTCACCTCGAAGCTGCTCACCGGCTTCGACGCGCCGATCCTGTTTGCTCAATACCTCGACAAGCCGCTACGCCGCCACACCCTCTTCCAGGCCATCACCCGGCCGAACCGGCGCTACACGAACCGGAAGACCCGGCAGGAGAAGCGCTACGGTCTCGTCGTTGACTACATCGGCCTCGGCCAGCAGATCGCCCAGGCGCTTAAGGCAGCAGACCCGGAAACAGGCGGCAAACGAAAGGTCGACGTCGACGATCTGGCGGCCGAGTTTGAGGCCCGCCTGACGGCCATTCTGTCACCGCGCTTCGACGGCATCGACCGCAACGACTCCGGCTTCGCCGCGTTGCAAAACGCCATGCAGCGGCTCGCCGCTGCAGACGAGCGAGATGCGTTCGCCCGAGTGTTCACCGGTCTGCAGACACTCTGGGAGTTCCTGTACCCGGCGCCGGTGCTTGCCGCGCACAAGCACGATTACTCCTGGCTGGCGAAGGTCTACGAGGCCGTTAAGCCAACGGGTGTCTCCAATGATCTATTGTGGGCGCGACTCGGAGCGAAGACCCTCGACCTGGTGCACGGCCACATTACCGACGTCGTCGTCGTCGGTACCGGTCTCGAAGAAGTCGTCGTGGATCCGGCCGCCATCGAGGCGATGCGCGAACTAGCCGAACAAGGGGGCTTCAACTTCGGCGGCAACGACCGCGACTTCGCCGAAGAGCCCATCACCCTGGCGGAAGTACTCGATACCATCGACACCCGCATCAAGCGCCGCTTCGAAGCCACCGGTGCAGCGGTGTACAGAAGCCTCGCCGAAAAGATTGACCAGCTCCGGGCGCAGGCCATCAAGAAGGCCGAGGACTCTGTCGAGTACCTGAAGAAGGCCCTCGAAGTAGCCAAACTGGCTGTCCAGGCTGAGCGCCTCGAAGGCGAGGGCCGACTCGACGAGGCAGAACGCCTACTGGATCCCAACATCGGCGCGCTGACCCAGATCGTGGAGACCTACAAGCCGGAAGGAACCCCAGTTATCGTTGAAGAGGTCGTTAAGGCCATTGACTCGATCGTGAAGGAAGTCCGGTTCACTGGCTGGAACGAGACCCAGGAGGGCGACAAGATCGTCCGCAAGCAGCTCCGCCTCGTCCTAGGCCGATACGGACTTCCAGCGACAGGGCCCCTGTTCGACAATGCCTACGCGTACGTCAGCGAGAACTACTGATGGCCAATGCCTGATCCCCGTGGTCGTCACACCAAGGGCAGGACCGCGGGGAACGACAGCCGCTGACACTGACCGACCACGCCGACCTAGCCCGGCGGATGTAGATGCTCACCGCCATGTGCTCCATCGACCGACATAGGCGATGGGCGAGGCGGGTGGCCGTCGAGCCGACGGGCGAGGGCAAGATCCGGACTATACGCGGCATGATCATGGCGGACGTGGAACGGGCGGGTCCTGTTGCGCTGTTGGAAGGCCCAGCGGCCGATGAAGCGCTAGCTGCTTCCTAAACCGTGAGCCGGTCGACCTGGCTACTCAGGCACGCCGTCGGTCAGATGCAGGTGGCTGAGGTTAGGCGAGAAGGCAGCAACATGGTTAGGGGTTCCGTGGTGCGGCTTGCTTGGTCGGAAGCGACCGGCCGCCACGGCCTGGTCTTAACAGCCGACCCCTACGGGGTACTCGCTCAGAGTGCCCGACGAGTCCGTCAGCTTCAGACCGGAACACACCGGAAGCGAAACGAGCGTTCGAGCCGTGAAAGACCCACACCGTGGAGGTCGCTGCGCCGCACGGGTCAGGGCTGGCGGGTGGCTGCACGGCCAGAGTATGCCTGCGGAGTCAGCCGGCGTGCGGCCCGTACCAGCCGACAGGATCGCAGCGGAGGTAGCTGTCGACAGCAACGGCGACAGTAACCGGCCCGGACGAGGACGCCCATCGACGGAAGCGTGCGGACAATCGTCCAAGGTCGCGAACGCCTACAGACGACGCCGGACGACCTACATAGAGCTTGTAAGCGAGATGTCGCCGGTTCGATCCCGGCCGGGGGCTCCAGTTCCATCAGGCGACCCGGGCCGTCTCGCGCGCCGGGCCGCCGGTGGCGTCCTCCTCCGGCAGGCGCCCCGCCCGGCGGTGCCGGAGCCGGAACGTGAGCGCGAAGAGCAGCGACACCGCCACAGCCGTGAGGCCGAACGCGGCGGCCATGGTCGCCGTGCGGGTACCGCCCCAGACCGCCCCGGCGGCGCCGGCCCCGCCGACGCACGCGGCGCCGACGATCGCGCGCCAGGTCAGCACCAGTGGCACGACGCCCGACGTCCGACCGACCGCGGCGCAGACGATCAGGACGGCCACCCCGACGACGGTGGGCCACATCATCCAGCCGGCATCGGTGGAGCCGTCGTCGACGGCGAGCCAGCGCAGGAACAGCACGCACCAGGGCGGGTATACCGCGAGGAGCACCAGGGTCGCCGCGCCCCGGCGGCGGATCCGCCGGTCCAGTCCGGCGCTGTGCCGCGCCGGCGCGCTGCTCGGGTCGACGGTGAGCGCCCGCCGGTAGAGCTCGCGGAACCGGGCCACGTCGCGGTCGACGGTGAGCACGTTGACGGCGAGCAGGTTCAGCCCTTCGGGATCGTCCGGGGCGAGTTCGACCGCGCGCCGCGCGTCGGCGTACGACTCCCGGTGCCGGCCCAGCAGGTGCCGGGCCAGCGCCCGGTACCGCCAGGCCACCGTGTCGCCGGGGTCGATGTCGATCGCGCGACCGGCCGCGTCGATCGCGGCGTGCTGGTCACCCAGGCCGATGAGCGCACCGGCCAGTCGACGCCACGCGAGGCTGTCGTCGGGGTGGGTCCGCAGGTGCGCGCGCAGCAGCGTGACCGCGGGCTTGAACTCCTTGGCGAGGACCAGGTCGCGGGCGCGCGCGACGGCGTCCTCGACCGGGGCGGACTTCGACTCCAACGCGGCTGCTCCTCGGCGGGATGATCGGCGAGCACCGAAGTATCACCCGGCGGCTGCGGGGTCGGACGGCGGGGACGTCGAGTGGGTCACCTCCACCTGACGGATCTGGTCCAGCAAGGCGTGGTGGTCGGCCTCCCTGGTGACGGTGTCCACCGGCACGTCGTTCAGGACGGTCTCGCCGCCGAGGGTGCTGGCCCAGACGCGCTCGGCATCGCCGTCGTCGGCCCGTCGGCCCCTGGCGGTCAATTCGCCCCGGCCGTTCTCGGCGTGGGCGAGCAGTTCCTTGACCAGGGGGCAGTCGCTGTCGATGCCGACCCGGCCCCGCAGGTCCAAGGTCGCCATGTCGCCGTTGGCCTGCCGGAGCAGATGGAGCAGCCCGTCCACCCTCGGCGGCGCCACCGGTCCGTCCTCGAAGCGGAATCGCACGCGGGTGACCACGTCGACGGTCTGCCGCCAGTCGGAGAAGCGTGTCTCGCCGGTCAGCGAACGGACGTCCCATTCGTCCGTGGTCGCGTTGCGGAGGATGGAACGCAACGCCCCGGTGAACGACATGACCCTGATGTCCCGGCGGATCTGGAAGATCACCACGAGATCGGCAAGGCGGAGGGCGAAGGGAGCGGCCATCCCGTCGGCCACGGCGCTGGGCGTGAAGTCCTGGGTCCGGTCGTCCCACAGGTCCACGTCCACCTGCTTCTGGAAACCGAGGCGCCCGTAGACGATCCCGTCCCGGACGCTCGTCCGGCCCACCCGCCAGAGCCGACCGTAGCGCTCCTCCCGTAAGCCAGGCTGGAGTGCGTCCAGCACCTGATTCGCGGGAGTCCGGAAGAGGTTGAGCTGGCCGGGAGGGACAATCCTGGCGCGGGCGACCCGACCCCTGGGGTGTGGGGGCATAGCCCGATCTTAGAGCGAAAAGCGTCGATTTTATAGACGCTGTGTCACTGACAGGAAACTCTGTGTGGCGCGGGGTGCCTGACGCCCCGCGCCACACCTGCGGATCAGCCCCAGTTCTGCGGGGCCGGCTGCCGGGTGGTCGCGTTGATCCGGTTGAAGAAGTTGGTGGTGGCGATCCAGAGCACCAACGCCGCCAGTTCCTTCTCCCCGAAGTGCCGGGCCGCCTCGGTCCACACCGCGTCCGGCACCGCGTCGCCGCGGTCGGCGAGACGGGTGGCGTGCTCGGCCAGGTCGAGCGCGGCCCGCTCGGCGTCGGTGAAGTACGGCGTCTCCCGCCACGCCGCCACCGCGAACAGCCGCTCCTCGGTCTCGCCGTTCTTGCGGGCGCCGCGCGCCCCCGAGTCGACGCAAGCGCTGCATCCGTTGATCTGGCTGGCCCGCAGGTGGACCAGCTCCAACGTGCCGCCGGGCACGCCGGCCGAGTGCGCGGCCCGGTAGAGCAGGTTGACCGCCTTGACGGTGTCCGGGAGCAGCGCGGCCGGGTTCGGCATGCGGGCTTCGAGGCTCATGGTCGTCCGTCCTGTCCTTGTAGGCTGGGCGGCGTCCGTTCGCCGCCCTCGCCCGTCTGTCGAGATCCGGGCCGGTGGTGTGACGGATGTGACGGCGATCACGCGGCGGTGAAGGGCGGGGGGTCGTGACCGACGCGGACCTGGTGGCCCGGCGCTTCGAGGAGCAGCGGCCCCGCCTGCGGGCGGTGGCCCACCGGATGCTCGGCTCGGCCGCCGAGGCGGACGACGCGGTGCAGGACGCCTGGCTGCGGCTGAACCGGGCCGACATTCCCGGGATCGACAACCTGCCGGGCTGGCTGACCACCACCGTCGGCCGGGTCTGCCTGGACCGGTTGCGGTCGGCCGGGCATCGGCACGAGGAGACCGTCGACGCGGTGGGCGAGGAGCCCTCGACCGTGCCGGAGCCGGAGCAGGAGGCGCTGCTCGCCGAGCGGGTCGGGCACGCGCTCCAGGTCGTGCTGAGCACGCTCGGCCCCACCGAGCGGCTGGTGTTCGTGCTGCACGACATGTTCGCCGTCTCCTTCGAGGAGATCGCGCCGGTGGTCGACCGCAGCGCCCCGGCGGTACGGCAGATCGCCGGCCGGGCCCGTCGCCGGGTGCAGGGCCGTTCCGCCGATCCGGTGACCGACCCGGCCCGGCAGCGTCGGGTCGTCGAGGCGTTCCTCGCCGCGTCCCGGGAGGGTCGCTTCGACGACCTGGTCGCGCTGCTCGACCCGCACGTGGTGCTGCGGGAGGACGCCGCCGCCGTACGGATGGGTGGCAGCGCCGAGGTCCGTGGCTCGTCGGCGGTGGCCGGCTTCTTCAACGGTCGGGCGCAGGCGGCGGTGCCCGCCTGGGTCGACGGGGCGGCCGGCGCGGTGGTGGTGCTCGACGGCCGGATCCGACTCGCGCTCAGCTTCGCCGTCACCGACCGGATCATCGGCATCGAGGTGGTGGCCGACCCGGACCAACTCGCCGACCTCGACCTGGTGGTCGCCGGATGAGTCGGGCGACCGAGGAGTCCAACCGGGCCATGCTGCGGGCCCGGGACGCGATGGACCGGGCGTACGCGCAGCCGCTGGACATCCCCGCGCTGGCCCGGATCGCGCACGTCTCCGAGTCGCACTTCATCCGGACGTTCCGGGCCACCTTCGGCGAGACGCCGCACCGCTACCTGCAGCGGCGTCGGGTCGAGCGGGCCATGTCCCTGCTGTTGGAGACCGACCGCGACGTCACCGACATCTGCCTCGCGGTCGGCTTCACCAGCCTCGGCACGTTCAGCCGGACGTTCCGCGACATCGTCGGGGAGTCGCCCCGCGATTTCCGGCGGCGCCGGTCCGCCGCCGCGAACGTGCCGAGCTGCTTCGCCAAATCCTGGACCAGACCCAGCAGTTTTGGATAAGCAGCAGGTCAGGGCGGTGCTCTAGCGTCGACGGCATGACGATGACTTCGATTTCCCGCTCGCAGATCTACGTGCTCGACCAGGACGAGGCGCTCGACTTCTACGTCGGCAAGCTGGGCATGGAGGTGAACACCGACCAGGATCTCGGCTTCATGCGCTGGCTGACCGTGAACGTGCCGGGTGACGCCGAGCGGGAGATCCTGCTGGAGAAGCCCGGCCCGCCGGCGCTGGACCCGAAGACCGCCGAGCAGGTCCGCGAGCTGCTCACCAAGGGCGCCGCCGGTGGCTTCCTGTTCCTGACCACTGACGACGCGCACAAGACGTACGCGGATCTGGTGGCCAAGGGGGTCGAGGTGACCGACGAGCCGACCGACCGGCCGTACGGGATCGACTTCGGGATCCGGGACCCGTTCGGCAACCGGATCCGGATCGGCCAGATGCACCCGCGGGAGCAGTGGGCGAACGGCTGACCACGGGGCTGCGGGGTCGGGGAGCGACCGACTAGGGTCGGCCACTCCCGATCCTGAAGGGGTGACCGATGGCGAGCCGCCTGTTGTTCCTGGCCCGGCACGGCGAGCAGGAGGAGACCGGGACGGAGGCCCCGGAGGTCGGTCTCTCCGCCCGGGGCCGGCGGCAGGCGACGCTGCTCGGCGAGCGGCTGCGGGGCGCGCGCATCGACGCCGTGCACCACGGGCCGTTGGCCCGGGCCGCGGAGACCGCCGCGCTGGTCGCGAAGGAGCTGCCGGGTGTTCCGGTCCACGAGGACGAGCGGGCCGGCGACCACATGCCGCACGACACCGACCCGACCGGCCTGCCGGCGCGGTACGCCGCGTTCCTCGCCGAGTTCACCGACGCGGAACGGCGAAACGGGCCGCGCGTGACGGCGGAGGCGGTGGCCCGGTTCGCCACCGCCCCCGCCGAGGGCGACGTCCGGGAGCTGGTGATCACGCACAACTTCCTGGTCGCCTGGCTGGTCCGGCACGCGCTGGAGGCGCCGGAGCGCCGCTGGATCGGGCTCAACCACGCCAACTGCGCGCTGACCGTGATCCGCTACAGCGACGCCGGCCCGCCGACGGTGGTCGCGCTGAACGACGCCGCCCACCTGCCGGCCGACCTGCGCGCCACCGGCTTCCCCGACGACTACCGGTTCTGACACCCGAACCACGCCCGCCTCGCGGAATGACGTGCGAGGCGGGCGGCGCGCCCGACGGGTCAGCCGCGGAGCTTGACCACGGCTTCGGCGAGCGCGCGGGCCGACTGCGGGTTCTGGCCGGTGACCAGGCGGCCGTCGACCACCACGTGCTCGGTGAAGTTCGGCGCCGGGACGTGCTGCGCGCCGGCCTCGGTGAGCTTGTCGGCGAGCAGGAACGGCACCTCGTCGGTGAGGCCGACGGCCGCCTCCTCGTCGTTGGTGAAACCGGCCACCCGCTTGCCGGCGATCAGCCGCGAGCCGTCGGAGAGGGTGAGGTTCACCAGCGCCGACGGGCCGTGGCAGACGGCGGCCACCACGCCGCCGCGCTCGTAGACCCCGCGGGCGATCCGGGCCAGGTCCGGGTCGTCGGGGAAGTCCCACATGGTGCCGTGGCCGCCGGCGAAGACGATCACGTCGTAGCCGTCCGGGTCCACGGTCGCGGCCTTCGGGGTGTCCGTCACGCCGGCCGTCGCCAGGAAGTCGTTCTGGGTCCGGTCGTCGGTGTCCCGGCCGTCGACCGGCGGCTCGCCGCCGGCCACGGACACCAGGTCGACGTCGTACCCGGCGGCCCGGAAGACCTCCCACGGCTCGGCGGCCTCGCCGACGTAGTAGCCGGTCTTGCGGCCGGTGGCACCGAGTTCGGAGTGGCTGGTCAGGGCGATGAGTGCACGAGTCATGCCACCATGCTGGCGCGCTGATCCATAGCTGACCAATAGGCAAGAGTCACGTCGGCGATAGGTTTGCTGATGTGAAGGTGTCCCTGGACCTGCTCCGCAGCTTCCTCGCCGTGCACCGGGCCGGGTCGGTCACCGGCGCGGCCGAGCTGTTGGGTGTGGCGCAGCCCACGGTGACCGCGCAACTGCGCGCGCTGGAGGAGGCGGTCGGTCGGCCGCTCTTCGACCGACTGCCGCGCGGTGTCACCCCGACCGCCGCCGGGGACGAGCTGGCCCGCCGGGTGGCCGAGCCGCTGGACCGGCTGGCGGCCGTGCTGACCGACGAGCCGGGTGCCGCGTACGCCCGGACGGTCTTCCTCGGCGGGCCGGCCGAGCTGCTCGCGGAGCGGGTGCTGCCGGCGCTGGGCGGGCTGGTGGCCGAGGGGCTGGAGCTGCGGGTCGCGGCCGGGCTGCCGGATCGGCTGCTGGACGACCTGGTGGCCGGCCGGCTCGACCTGGCGGTGACCAGCGTGCGGCCGCGTCGGCGGGGGGTGGTGGTGGAGCCGCTCTACGACGAGGAGTTCGTGCTGGTGGCGGCACCGGCCTGGGCCGATCGGCTACCGGACCCGGTGACCCCGGCGGCGCTGCGGGACGTGCCGCTGGTCGCCTACGGGGAGGAGGCGCCGATCCTGCGCCGGTACTGGCGGACCGTCTTCGACACCCGGCTCACCCGCACGCCGAGCCTGGTCGTGGCGGACCTGCGGGCGGTCCGGGCGGCGGTGGTGGCCGGTGCGGGGGCGAGCGTGCTGCCCGCGTACCTCTGCCGGGGTGAGCTGGCCTCCGGCGCGGTGCGGGCGCTGCTCGCGCCGCCGGTGCCCCCGCTCAACACGCTCTTCCTCGCGGCGCGGCCGGCGGTGGCCGGCCGGCGCGAGGTCCAGGCCGTGCGCCGGGCGTTGCTGGCGGCGGCGCCCGGCTGGTGAGCGGGCGGGTCAGCCGGTGGCGCGGGTGAGCAGGTCGACCACCTCGGCGGTGGCGGCCGGCGGGGTGGCCTGCGGCGGGCAGTCCACGTAGGAGCTGGTGGTCGGCCCGATGGTGAGCTGGTAGCTGAACGCGTCGGCGCACATGGTCGCCGGCACGGTGACGGCGGCCTCGGCGGTGAGCCGGGGGTCGGCGGCGAGCCGCCGCAACCGGTCGAGGTCCGCCTCGGAGAGCCGGCCCTCGCGTTCGGCGCCGGCCCGGTCGGTGGTCGTCCAGGTGCCGTCCGCGTGCACGGTGATGGTGTCGGTGAGCCCGGCGATGCCGCCCGAGCGCACGAGCACCACCTCGACGCCGGGCAGTGACGTGACGGCCGGGCCGACGCGCGCCGGTGAGTCGGTCCGGGCGCAGCCGGCGAGCGGGATCAGGAGGGCGGCGACGGCGGCCGCCACGGCGGGGGCTGCTCTCATGCCGGATCGGACGCACGGCGAGGCCACCCGGTTCCGGACCACCGCGTCCTCCTCATCCGTTCGGTCAGTGTCTTGGACGGGAAGCCGTCGACCTCTTTCACGTTCTTCGATGTATCGCTATATCTACATCAGTGACTACCCCCGTCACAACTTCGCCTTCGGAGGAGGGCCCGTGAAAAGATCCGTCGCCGCCGTCAGCGCAGCGCTGCTCACCAGCGGCGTGCTGACCTGCGTCACCACCACGGCGCACGCGGCAGCGCCCAGCGCCCCCAGCCCCGAGCCCGCCGCCGCGGCCCGGGCCGACAGCCTGGTCCGTGCCAACCCCGGCGCCGTCCAGGGCGCCAGCGGGGAGGCCTACCAGGCCGTCCGCACCAAGGTCGACCCTTCGGGGGCGGCGCACACCCGCTACTCCCGGACCTACCGTGGCCTGCGGGTCTACGGCGGTGACTTCGTCGTCCACACCGCCCCGAACGGCACCATGACCGGCACCTCGGTCGGCCTGTCCGCCCCGCTCACCCTGGGCACCACCGCCAAGGTGGGCGCGTCCGCGGCCAAGGCCAGCGCGCGCAAGGCGTTCTCCGGCACCCTCACCTCGATCGGCGCGCCGGAGCTGTTCGTCGACGCCAGCAGCGGCAAGGGCCGGCTGGCCTGGGAGACGGTCGCCACCGGGTGGAAGGCGGACAAGCAGACGCCGTCGAAGCTGCACGTGGTCACCGACGCCAGCACCGGCAAGGTGATCGGCTCGTACGACGAGATCGAGTCGGTGGTCGGCAGCGGCCAGGGCATCTACACCGGCACGGTCAGCATCGACACGACGCTCTCCGGCAGCACCTACCAGATGATCGACCCGTCGCACGGCAACGGCCGGACCTGCGACATGAACAACGGGACCTCGACCTGCACCACGTTCACCGACGCGGACAACGCGTGGGGCAACGGCGCCACCTCCAACCGGCAGTCCGCCGGCGTGGACGCCCACTTCGGCGCCGCCAAGACGTTCGACTACTTCAAGAACGTGCACGGCCGCAACGGCATCTTCGGCAACGGGCAGGGCGTGCCGAGCCGGGTGCACTACGGCAACAACTACGTCAACGCCTTCTGGGACGGGTCCCAGATGACCTACGGCGACGGCTCGGGCAACTCCCGCCCGCTGGTCTCGCTGGACGTCGCCGGGCACGAGATGAGCCACGGCGTCACCGAGGCGCTGGCCGGGCTGGTCTACTCCGGTGAGTCCGGTGGCCTGAACGAGGCCACCAGCGACATCTTCGGCAACATGGTGGAGTTCTACGCCGCCGCGCCGAGCGACCCGGGCGACTACCAGGTCGGTGAGAAGATCAACATCAACGGCAACGGTACGCCGCTGCGCTACATGTACAACCCGTCGCTGGACGGCTCGTCCGACTCCTGCTGGTCCACCAGCACGAAGAACAAGGACGTGCACTACTCCTCCGGCGTCGGCAACCACTTCTTCTTCAACCTCGCCGAGGGCACCGGCTCCACCGCGTACGGCACCTCGCCGGTCTGCGGCTCGGCCCCGGCGGTGACCGGCATCGGTCGCGCCAAGGCGGAGAAGATCTGGTACCGGGCGCTCGACGTGTACTTCACCTCGAACACCTCGTACGTCAACAACACCACCCCGTCGAACACCGCCCGGGCGTACACCCTGAAGGCGGCGACCGACCTGTACGGCAACTGCTCGACCGAGTACAAGGCCGTCCAGGCGGCGTGGACCGCGGTGAACGTGGCCGGCAACGACGCCCCGTGCAGCTCCACCGGCAACGACTTCTCCGTCTCGCTCTCCCCGACCGCCGGCTCGGTGACCCAGGGCGGGTCCGCCACCGCCACCGTCGCCACCGCCACCACCAACGGGGCCGCGCAGACCGTGACGTTCTCCGCGTCCGGCCTGCCGACCGGCGCCACCGCGTCGTTCAGCCCCGCCTCGGTGACCTCGGGCGGCTCGTCCACCCTCACCATCGCCACCAGCGCGAGCACCCCGACCGGCACCTACTCGGTGACGGTCACCGGCAGCGCCGCGTCGGGCACGAAGACCGCGACCTACTCGCTGACCGTCACCGGCACCGGCGGCGGCTGCACCGGCGCGGGTCAGAAGCTCGGCAACCCGGGCTTCGAGTCCGGCAACACGGTCTGGTCCGCCAGCTCCGGCGTGATCGGGCAGTACGGCTCCCAGGGCCAGCCCACCCACGGCGGGACCTGGAACGCCTGGCTGGACGGCTACGGCAGCACCCACACCGACACGCTCTCGCAGTCGGTGAGCCTGCCGTCGGGCTGCTCGACGTACAACTTCAGCTTCTGGCTGCACATCGACTCGGCGGAGACCACCTCGAGCGTGCAGTACGACAAGCTGACCGTGCAGGTGCTCAGCTCCTCCGGCTCCGTGCTGGCGACGCTGGCGACCTACTCGAACCTGAACAAGGCCAGCGGCTACAGCCAGAAGTCGTTCTCCCTGGCCTCGTACGCCGGGCAGACGGTGACCCTGAAGTTCACCGGCACCGAGGACAGCTCGCTGCAGACCTCGTTCGTCGTGGACGACACCGCGGTCAACGTCTCCTGACCTGACCGCCCGACCCCGGGGCCCGGCGGCCACCCCACGCGGGTGGTCACCGGGCCCCTCCCGTTACGGTCGGAGCCATGTCCGACGCGGAACTGACCGTCACGGTGGACGGCCCGGTGGCGACCGTGGTGATACGCAACCCGGCCCGCCGCAACGCCATGACCCCGGCCATGTGGCGACAGCTCCCGGTGCTGCTCGACGGCCTGGAGGCCGACCCGGCGGTCCGGGTGCTGGTGCTCACCGGAGCGGGTGGCACGTTCTGCGCCGGCGCCGACCTCGGTGACCTGGACGAGCTGCTGGCCGCCGGTGACGGCAGCATCGCGGTGGCGGCCGAGGAACGGCTCGCCGCGTTCGGTCGCCCCACGGTGGCCGCGATCGAGGGCGCCTGCGTCGGTGGCGGGTGTCAGCTCGCCGTCGCCTGCGACCTGCGCCTGGCCGCGGCGGACGCCCGGTTCGGCGTACCACCGGCGCGGCTCGGCCTGGTCTACCCGGCGCCGACCACCCGCCGGCTGGCCGGGCTGGTCGGGCCGTCCGCGGCCAAGCACCTGCTCTTCACCGGCGAGCTGGTCGACGCCGAGCGGGCGCTGCGGATCGGCCTGGTCGACGAGGTGCTGCCGGCCGACGTGCTGGCCGATCGGGTCGCGGCGCTGACCACCACGATCGCCGAGCGCTCCCGGCTGACCGTGACCGCCGCCAAGGAGATCGTCGACGGGCGCGCCGACGCCGACCGGCTGGCCTGGTGGCACGCCCAGGTGCGGGACAGCGGCGAGGCCCGCGAGGGGGTGTCGGCGATCAACGAGCGCCGGCCCCCGCGCTTCGGCTGGACCCCGCCGGCCGCCCGCTGACCGCCGTTTGACCGACACCCCCCGACGGGTACGTCCCGACCGTCGAACGGGGGCCATCATGGACAGTGATCCGGAGCGTCGGGAGATCCAGCGGAAGCGGCGCCGGTTCCGCCTGCTGCTGGTCGGCACGGTGCTGGCGTTCGCGCTGGTGTCGCTGCTGGTCGGGTTGACGGCGGGCGGCGCGTTCCCGGGCAGTTGGCTGGAACGCGGCGACCCGCCCGGCTGGATGGAGGTGACCGGCGGGGTCCTGGCGGTGCTGGGCCTGGTGCTCGAGATCGTCGGGCTGGTCGGTCTGGTTCGCAGCGGCAGCTACCGGGCCGACCGGGAGTCCCGCCTGTGGGCGGTGAGCTTCCGCCGCCGCCGCGAGCTGGCCCGGGCGGTTCGGCGCGGCGCGGTGGACTCGCCGGACGACCTCCCGTGGCTGCGGACCGCCGCCGCGCAGATGGTCCGGCAGCGGAGGCAGATCCCCATCATCGGTGGGCTGGTGACGCTGAACCTCGGCCAACTGCTGCTCAGCCTCGCCCCGATGTGGTTCCTCCTGTTCGGCTTCACCACCGTGATGTTCGCGTTCGCCTGCTGGCAGATCCTCCGGGACGCGCCCCGGGCCGAGGCGTTCCTGCGGGAACACCCGGGCGATCCGGCAGTCACCGCGCCGACCGGCTCCCGCTGACCCGGACCAGCAACTCGTCCACCGACCACTGGTCGGAGGCGTGCTCACCGTGCTTCACCGCGAGCACCCGGCCGTCGGGGGCGATCAGGAAGTCGGCCGGCAGCCCCAGCCGACCGCCGTGCGGGGTGCGCGACGGCAGCCGCTCCCGGCCGCGCAGGACGTGCCAGGTGCCACTCGCCACGGCGCGCAGGATCGGCAGCCAGGCGCGCGGGTCGAGCAGAGCCCGCCGCGCGGACTCCACGCCGAACTCCCGGTAGAGCCGCCGGTCGGGATCGGCCACCACGGCGAACGGCAGGTCGGCGACGTGTTCCCGCAGTTCGTCGGCGGGGGAGTGGAAGAGCACCACCTCACGGACGCCGGCCGCCTCGATCTCGGCGTGCCGGCGGACGATCGAGCGCAGGTGGAGATTGCAGACCGGGCAGCCGGCGAACCGCCGGAACTGGAGGTGGACCAGGCGGTCCGGATCCGGCAGGGCGACCTCGGCGCCGGTGACGCTGGTCAGGTGGCGGGGGGTGACGACGTCCATGCGTGCTCCCGTTGTAGGCGTACAACGTACTCCTACAACCGTAGGCGTATCTTGTACGCTGTCAAGGCCATGCCCCGTCCCCGTTCCCTGACCCCCGCCCAGCTCGCCGACGCGGCGCTCGCGGTGCTCGACCGGGACGGCCTCCCCGGCCTCACCATGCGGGCGGTCGGCGCGCGGCTCGGCACCAGCACGATGGCCCTCTACCGCTACGTCGCCGACCGCGACGAACTGGAGGCGCTGGTCGTCGAGCGGGTCCTCGACGGGGTGGACATGCGCCCGCCGCTCGACGTGCCGTGGCCGGACGGCATCCGGGAACTGGTCGACCGGGTGCGCGCCGCGGTCGGCGCCCACCCGGCCGTGGTGCCGCTGCTCCCCGCGCACCGGCACCGCTCGCCCGGGATCCTGCGCTGGGGCGAGGCGGCGCTCGCCGTCCTGACCCGGGGCGGCTTCGCCGGCACCCGGCGGGTGGTCGCGTTCCGCGCCCTGCTCGCGTACGTGGTCGGGGCGATCCAGATGGAGCACCTCGGCGCGCTGGGCGGCCCCGGCACGGCGGTCATCGCCGCGCTGCCCCGCGACGAGTTCCCGCTGCTGGCCGAGACCGCACGCGCGGCCGGTGCGGTCGGCCCGGACGACGAGTTCGGCGGCGGACTCGACCTGCTGCTCGACGGACTCGCCCGGCAGCTCGACGGCTGACTGCCGTCACCGCCCGGGTCCGGCGACCGGGACGGTTGGTGCCGGCGGGCGCCGCGCCGGGGAAGGTCCCCGACACCGCCCCCTGTGCCCGCCGGCCGTCCGTCACCGCGCCAGCGCGGCCCAGCTCGGCGTCACCGGCTCCCGCCGCAGCGGCATGCCCGCCTCGGCCGGGGTCCGGTCACCCTTGCGCTGGTTGCAGCCGTAGCAGGCGGCGGTGGTGTTCCCCCAGGTGTTCCGGCCACCGCGCGAGCGGGGCAGGATGTGGTCGATCGTGCTGGCCGGGCCGTCGCAGTAGGCGCACCGCCGGCCGTCGCGGCACAGCACCCCGGCCCGGGACCAGGCCGGACCGGAGGTGAACCGCCAGCGGGTCACCACGTACCGGACGAGGCGGACCACCCGCGGCAGCGGGAAGACGCCGATCACCCGGTCCGGCTCGGACTCGTGGATCTCGGCGACCCGGCGGCAGAGCATCCGGATCGCGTGCTTGACGGTGACCCGGTGCAGCGGGCCGAGGTCGGCGTTGATGACGAGGACGGCGTCCACCGGGCTCTCCCTTCACGATCGGTGGTACGGCGACGAAAAAGCCGCCCGGTCCACGGGGACCGGGCGGCGACGACACGAACGCGCGGCGCGCGTCAGTCGGACCTTCCGGGCCGTGGGCCTCCCGCCCGGCAGCCGTCGCTGAGCAGCCACGACGTCATCGTGGTGGCGGGTCGTAGCGACATCGACGGCTCCTGGAGCGGCGGTTGACCTTGCGCGTTCACGGTAGGTCCACACCGGAGAGGCGGGCAACGCATTTCGATCTCACCCGCGCCTCAGCGACGGGCCAGCAGACCACGCGGGCGGATCGAACGGACCGGCTCGGCCGCCGCCCCCTCGGCGCGCAGGATGTGGTTGGCGGCGATGATCCCGGTCGCCGCCGAGCGCTCCATCAGCGCGCTCGGGAACTCGGTGCGGATCCCGTCGCCGGCCAGGTAGAGACCCGGCGCGTCGGTGCGTACGCCGGGCCGCCCGGCGTGGCTGCCCGGGGTGAACGCCGGGGCCTGCGCCTCGACCCGGGCGCGCAGCTCGCGTACCCGCAGGTCGGCCACCTCCGGCCAGAGCGTGGTCAGCTCCCGCAACATCCGCGCGGCCAGCTCGTCGGCCGGCACGTCCGGCTCGCAGGCGTACGCGTGCAGCTCCAGCACCGAGCCGCCGGTGCGTTCCGCCCAGCGGCGCGGCTCGGACTCCAGCCGGTGGTATAGCGTCACCGAGTCCAGGGTGGGCTGCCGGGAGACCCCGCTGAACACCGCCCGCTCCGGGCGCACGTCCCCGTCCATCCAGTAGCGCGCCACGGCGTACGGGGGACCGGGCCGACCGAACGCGGGCATCCGCGCCACCAGCTCGGGCGCCGCCACGGCCAGGCCGGGGGAGGCGTCGACCAGCGCGGCCAGGGCGGGCGGGTCGACCGCCAGCACCACGTGCGCGGCCTCCCAGACGTCGCCGTCGGCGCCGGCCACCCGCCAACCCTCCGGCGTACGGTCCAGCCGGGCGGCCGGAGCGCCGGTGAGCACCCGGCCGCCGTGCTTCTCCACGTGCCGGGTCAACGGCTCCCAGATCGCCGTCGCGTAGTCCTCGTCCGGGCAGTCGAAGGCCAGCCCCTCCGGGTTGCCGAGCAGGTAGAAGTGGAACTGGGCGATCATCTCGGCGGCGGACATCTCCGCCTCGTGGTTGAAGAACGAGTGCGAGAAGACCTCGAAGAGCATCGCCCGGGCGCGGTCCGGCAGCCGCAGCGAGCTGAGCAGCTCGTCGGCGGTCCGCTCGTCGAACTCGGCGTAGGTGCGCACCGGATCGTAGGTGAGCAGCGGCAGCGCGGCGTCGCGGTCCATCGACCGCAGGTCCGCCAGCCGCAGACTCGGGCTGCGCAGCAGCAGCGCCAGCAGGTTGGCCGGCGGGGCCGGCGGGAGCTTGCCGAACTCCTCGGTCGGCCACTGGGCGGACAGGATCGGATAGCCCGGAATCGGCTTGAGGAAACCCAGCGCCGGATCGACCCGGCGCAGGATCGAGCGCCAGTTCCAGTACTGCCGGAAGAAGGCGTGGAAGCCGTGCTCGTTGCGCTGGACGCCGTCCGGCAGCTCCTCCGGCCAGGCGCCGAGCCGGCCGCCGAGGTGCGGCGCGGCCTCCAGCACGGTCACCTCCACCCCGCGCTCGGCCAGCACCACCGCCGCCGACATGCCGGCGATGCCGCCGCCCACCACCAGCGCCGACACCGGTCGCGGCACGCGCGGGGCGCCACCGCCGCCCGGGTCCACCAGGTGCTCCCGTACGCCGATGAGGCGACCTACCACTTGCGACAGACCCACGGGCATCCTCCAGTCGGCGGTCCCCCAGTCTGCCTGAGGTGAAAGGAAGGGACCCCTTTTAACGCATACGGATGTGCGGGGCCCCCTTTTAACGCCCCGCGCCCCGCGCCCCGCGCCCCGCGCCTCGCGCCGCGCCCCGCGCCCCCGCCCCGCGGGCGCGGGTAGGTGTTAAGAAGGGGCCCTTCCTCTACCGGAGGCGTTAACAAGGGGCCCTTCCTTTCACGGCAGGCAGCGGCGGGGGCGGTCGGAGGGGGGCCAGACGTACTCCAGGTCGGGAGAGACGTCGGTGAACAGCGGGGCGTAGTGGGCGGGGTCCTTGCGCAGCAGCGACGAGCGGTGGCTGCGGTGCAGGTCGTCCCGGCCCAGCCAGGGCGGCAGCTCGCCGGTCGAGGCCAGCTCGGCCTGGGTCCGGATCACCGCGATGCCGCAGGCGGCGGCGAGGTCGGTGGCGAGCGTGGCGGCGCAGGTGTCCGCCCGGCCCGGCTCGCACCACACCGCGCACATGTCCAGCCCGTAGCGGGTCAGGGCCTCCTCGTACCCGGCCCACATCTTCACCGCGGGATGGTTGCGCCAGCCGTAGTCCGGGCGGGTCAGGCCGCGCAGCACCTGGATGGTCTCCACGCGCTGCTTGCCCAGCCGCTTCTGGTCCAGGGCCCGGGCGCTGGCCAGGAAGTCCGGATACGGCAGGAACGTCTGCATGCCGGTGCTCTACCCGTACCCGGCGACGCCATGCGTTCATGATCGAGGGGGCTGCGCCCACCGCGAGCGGCTGACTACGATCCGGGCATGGCCGAGCCCCTGCGCGACCGCGCGCGCCGCGCGACCGGCTGGCGGCTCCGGATGAACGGTGACGAACGACCCCACTTCGTGGTCTGCGGTTCCGACCCGCTGGCCTACTGGGTGGTCCGCGCCCTGCTCGCCACGGACGGGGCCCACGGCCAGGTGCGGGTCACGCTGGTGGTGCCGGAGCGCCGCCGCTCCGAGGGCCCGGACGGGCGGGACGTGCCCGGGGTCCGGGTGGTGCGGGCCGACCGGCTCGACGAGGCCACGTTCCGCCGGGCCGGGCTGGCCGACGCGGCCGGGCTGGCCCTGCTGCACCAGGACGACGTGGGCAACATGCACGCCGCGCTCTGCGCCCAGGAGGTCGAGCCCCGGCTGCGCCTGGTGGTCCGGATGTTCAACACCAACCTGGCCGACGGGCTGCGGCAGCTCTTTCCCGACTCGGCGGTGCTCTCCGACGCCTCGATGGCCGCCCCCGCGTTCGTCGCCGCCGCGCTGGGCGAGCTGGCCCCGACCCACTTCCGGCACGCCGGCCGCACGCTCTACGTGGCCCGCCGCGCCGACGTACGCCCGCAGGACGTGGTCTGCGGCCTGGCCGTCACCGGTGATCCGGAGCTGGTCCGGGTGCTTCCCGCCGACGAGGCGGCGGCCGACGTGGTGCTCGCCGAGGCGACCGGCCAGCCGCCCGGCACCGAGTTGGCCGCGCGGCGGCTGGTCCGGGCCCGGCGGCGCCGGCAGCCGGTCGAGGTGCTGCTCCGCGCGGTCCGCAGCTTCGCCACCCGCAAGATCGGCATCGCGGTGCTGGTGCTGCTCGGGGTGATCGCGGTGCTCGGCTGGCTCAATGCCCGGGCCGCCGACGTCAGTTGGAGCGAGGCGCTCTATCTCACCCTGGTCACCACGCTCAGCGGCCAGGACCCGGACGTCAACAAACCGGTCGCCGCCCAGATCATGCAGGTGGTGCTCAACCTGGCCGGGCTGGCGCTGATCCCGCTGATCACGGCCGCCGTGGTCGACGGCATCGTGAACGCCCGGCTGGCCCTGCACGCCGGCCGGATCCAACCCGACCGGTCCGGCCACGTGGTCGTGGTCGGGTTGGGCAACATCGGCACCCGGGTGATGGCGCAGCTGCACGACTTCGGGGTCGAGGTGGTGGCCATCGACCGGAACGCGGAGGCGCGCGGCGCCGCGCTTGCGCACCGGCTGGGGGTGCCGTTGATCGTCGGCGACGCCGGTCGGGAGGAGACGTTGCGCTCCGCCTCGGTGGACACCTGCCAGGCGCTGGTGGTGGTCTCGACCGACGACGGGACGAACCTGCGTGCCGCGTTGATCGCCCGTTCGCTCGACCCCGACCTGCGGGTGGTGCTGCGGCTGTTCGACGGCGACTTCGCCGAGCGGATCCAGCAGGCGTTCGGCATCGGCATCTCGCGCAGCGTGTCCTACCTGGCCGCGCCGTCGTTCGCGGCGGCCCTGCTGGACCGCGCGGTGATCGCCACCATCCCGGTCGACCGGCACGCGCTGCTGGTCACCGAGGTGCCGGTGGTGGCGGGTTCCCCGTTGGACGGGCGACCGCTCGGCACGGTGGCCCGCCCGGGCGAGGTGCGCCTGCTGGCGCACACCCGCGTCGGCCAGAAGGCCGACTGGTCGGTCGACCCGCGCATGGTGCTGCAGGCCGGCGACCGGTTGACCGTGGTGGCCCGGCGGGCCGGGCTGACCGCCCTGCTCCGGGAGACCACACCCGCGCCACCGCCCGCGCCGACCGGGCCACCAGCGCCCCGCGAGGCGGCGGAGTGAGCCTGGTCAGCGGTGGCGGAGGGCGTACCAGGCGGCGCCGAGGGCGAGCACGCCGAAGCCGGCGAGCACGCTCGGCAGCGGCAGGTTGACCGCGAGCAGCAGGCAGCCCACCAGTCCCAGGGCCGCGAGCGCCCGCACCGGCAGCTTCCGCGCCGGGTCCCGCCCCAGCGTCAGCGCCGCCGCGTTGGTGATCGCGTAGTAGACCAGCACGGTGCAGCTGGAGAAGCCGATCGCGCCCCGCACGTCGCCGAGCGCCACCACGACGATCACCACGGCGGCCACGGCCAGTTCGGCGCGGTGCGGCACCCGGTGGCGCGGGTGCACCGCCGCCAGGGTCGCCGGCAGGTCGTGGCGGCGGGCCATCGCCAGCGTGGTGCGGCCGACGCCGGCCAGCAGGGAGAGCAGCACCCCGGTCACCGCGACGGCCGCCCCCGCCCGGACCAGCCAGGCCAGCCCGGGGCGACCCGCTGCCGACACCACCTCGACCAGCGGCGCGGAGGCGGCGGCCAGCCGGTCGGTGCCCAGCACGCCGAGCGCGACCACGGCCAGCGTCAGGTAGACGGCCAGCACCGCGCCGAGCGCGAGCGGCACGGCGCGCGGGATCGTGCGCTCCGGATCGCGTACCTCCTCTCCCAGCGTGGCGATCCGCGCATAGCCGGCGAAGGCGAAGAAGAGCAGGCCGGCGGCGGTGAGCACGCCGCGTGCCCCGATGTCGCCGCCGTCGGTGAGCCGGTCGACGGCGACCTGCGGCGCGCCGGTCACCGCCACCACGGCGAGCACGGTGAGCACCACGCCGACCAGGACCCGGGTGGCGGTCGCGGTCCTGCCGACGCCGCGCAGGTTCACCGCGGTCACCGCCACCACCGTGAGGACCGCGACGAGCCGGGCCCGCCCCGGCCACAGGTACGCCCCCACGGTCAGCGCCATGGCCGCGCAGCTCGCCGTCTTGCCGACCACGAATCCCCACCCGGCGACGAAGCCGGCGAACGGGTGCAGTCGTTCCCGGCCGTAGACGTAGGTGCCGCCGGACTCCGGGTATCTGGCGGCGAGCCGGGCCGAGCTGGTGGCGTTGCAGAACGCGATGAAGCCGGCCAGCGCCAGCGCCACCAGCAGCCCGGCGCCGCCGGCCGCCGACGCGGCGGGCGCGAAGACCACGAAGACGCCCGCGCCGAGCATCGACCCCAACCCGATGACGACCGCGTCGGGTACGCCGAGTCGTCGTGCCAGCCGTTCCACATCCGCAGCCTAGGGGTGGGACGTGAACGGCCGGTGCCGCCGGCGTGGTCCGCCGGCGGCACCGGTCCCGGTTCAGCAGGGCCCGTTGTCGGTCCAGACGCCCTGGCTGTCGGCCCCCGGGACGTCACCCTGGGTCCACCACCGCGCGGTCCACCGGTGCCCGCCGTGGGACACCACCGCACCGCCGGAGTACGCGGTGCCGGCGGCCCAGGCCGGGGCCGTGCACGTCCCACCCGTGGACGTCGGGGAGGCGGTGGGCGTCGGGGAGCCGGCGCAGGCGCCCTGGTCGGCCCAGACCGCCGCGCTGCCCGGCGTCTCGCCCTGGGTCCACCACTTCGCGCTCCAGGTGTGCCCGGCGTACGAGACGGTCGCGCCGCCGGAGTACGCGGTGGCCGCCGACCACGCCGGGGCGGTGCAGGTGCCGCCGCCGGGCGGGGTGGAGCCGCTCGGGCTCGGCGACGGGGTGACGACCGCGCCGCCGCGCGCCCAGTCGCCGGTCAGCGCGTACGTCTGGCCGCCGAAGGTGAGCGTGAGGTTGGCCGGGCCGGAGATCGGGAGTTGGTAGTTCAACGTCACCTCGGCGTACGCGCCGGGCGCGATGGCGGCCGGCACGGTGAGGCGTACCCGGTTGTGGTCGCCCTTGAGGCCGCCCACGTTGCTGCCGGTGTGGCCGGTGGAGACCGTGGTGAGCGCCCAGCCGGACTGCTGGCTGAGCGTGGCCGGGGTGGTGGTGGGGTAGTCGAACTCCAGCTGCGCCCCGGCCGGGATCGGCGCGCCGGTGTTGTTGGTCAGCCGCAGCTCCGGGTTGATCGGGTAGTTGTTGTCGCCGAGCGCGAAGCCGCCCATGCCGACCGCCACGTCGAGCGTCTTCGTGGGCATGGTGGTGCCGGCCTTGCGGGCGCCGTACGCGGGCGCGGCCTTGAACCGGTCGTAGAGCAGCGTGGTGAGCGTGTCGCCCATGCCGTACTGGCCCTTGGCGGAGTCGTAGGCGTAGTCGCCGGCGAGTTCCCAGATCATCACGCCGCCGACGCCCTTGGCCGTGACCCAGTCGGCCTTGGCGGCGAGCGACTGGTCGTCCTCGGTGGAGAGGAAGACCTTCTTCTCGGCGTTCCACAGCCAGGGCGCGACCAGCGCCGACGAGTAGTTCCGGGCGTAGCTGCCGCTGATCCGGTCGGCCGGGTCGGTGGCCGGGGTGAGCCCGTACGCGGTCAGGTAGTCGCCGGTGATGCCCTGCTGGAGGTTCTTCGCGTGCCACATCGGGTTGGCGCCGGCGGGCACCTCGTCGCCGGCGGCGTCGAGGTCGTGCCAGAGGTTGTCGATGCCGACCGCGCCGTTGCCGCAGGGGATGGTGGAGCCGATCGAGCCGCCGGTGCCGGCCGGGCACTTCGTCTGGTCGGGCAGCGCCGCCCGCCCCCACAGGCCGTTGGTGCCGCCGGTGACGCCCTGCCAGCCCCGGGTGTAGTAGGGCACGCCGATGTTGACCCGGCCGCTGGGCAGCGCGCCCCGGAAGTAGTGGTAGGCCCAGTCGGTGTTGAGGTAGCCGATCCCGGAGTACGCGCCGTAGACGCCGCCGGAGGCCAGCTCGGCGTCGTCACCGTTGTCGTAGAGCGCCGCGTTCGGCCCGACGAAGTGGTTCCACGCGCCGTGCAGGTCGTAGGACATGACGTTGACGTAGTCGAGGTACTGCAACGCCTGGTAGGACTCCATGCCGCGCAGCAGCCACCCGGACGCGGGCGCGGCCACGGTGAGCAGGTAGTGCTTGCCGTCGGCGGCGGCGGCCCGGTCGAGCTTCTCCCGCAGCGTGCGCATCAGCACCTGGTACGACGCGTTGAGCCCGGCCCGCTTGGCGTCGGCCTGGGCGAAGTCGAGCGGGTTGCCGGCCTTGTTGTTGGAGGTCGGGTACTCGTAGTCGATGTCCACGCCGTCGATGCCGTAGGTGCGCAGGAACGTGACCACCGAGTCGGCGAACGTGTTGATGCCGGCGGTGTTGACCGTGTTCGTGCCGGTGGTGGTCATCCGGTAGAAGCCGCCGGAGTCCACCCGGTTGCCGTTGTCGTCGATGAAGCCGCCGGTCTCGGCCCAGCCGCCGACGCTGATCAGGGTGCGGACGTTCGGGTGCTGCTTCTTGTACTTGTTCAGCAGGTTGAAGTGCCCCGTGTAGGGCAGGCTCGGGTCCATCTCGGCGCCGGCCACGCCGGGCCAGGTCATGTTCGTGGCCGGGTTGTCCGGGGCGGCCGGGTTGCCGACGGAGATCCGGTTGTTCGCGTCGACGTGGGCGAACGCGTAGTTGATGTGGGTGATCTTCTGCCACGGGATCTGGTTCACCAGGTAGGCGGGTGCGCCGTTGCGGCCGGTGCGCCAGCTGGTGAAGTAGCCGATGATCCGGCGCGGGTGGTCGGCGCCCATCTTCTCCCGGCCCGCGGTGTCGTAGACGGTGCAGTAGGGCACCGCGACCCCGGGCGTGCGGTAGAGCCCGTCGGGCCGGCAGGCCTCGTCGTCGACGACGGCCGACCGCGCGTCCGGGGCGACGGCGACCGCCAGGGCCGCGGTCAGCAGACCGGCGGCGCCCGCCGACAGCCAGCGGCTGATTCGTCTCACCAGCACGTGCACCTCCTACATTTAACAAACTTAACTGTTAAGGTTGCTAAATGTATACCGGCGTCGATCCGTCGGGACAAGAGGCGGGAAGGTCAGCGCAGCTGGTCGGTCGGCCGGGCCCACGGGCCGAGCCGCCCGGGCAGCGGCAGGTCGTCCCACGGCACCCGGTGCAGCAGCCGGTCCAGCAGCAGCCCGAGCAGCAGCCCGGCGACCGAGTCGGTGAACCAGTGCCAGCCCAGGTAGACGGTGGTGCAGAAGACCACCGCCGGGGGGACGACCCGGACCACGGTGACCAGCCGGGGTCCGACGGCCCGGCCGACCGAACGCAGCAACGGGGCCAGCAGCAGGGCGAGCACGCCGTACCAGACGATCGCGTTGGCCACGTGCCCCGACGGGTACGACTGCGCGAACCGCACCGGCAGGTCGTGCTGGAACAGCGGCAGCGTCTGCTCGGCCGGCAGGAACGGCTCCTTCACCGAGGCGCTCGGCGCCGGGCGGGCCGTCCACACCTTCAGCGGGCCGATCGTGAAGAAGGTCAGCACGAACGCGGTCACCGGCGGCAGCACCGGCCGTACCGAGCGCAGCCGCAGCGCGAGCAGCACACCGAGCCCGGCCGCCAGCAGCGTCAGCGGGGTGCCCTGGCCGAGCAGGTTGAGCGCCATCGCCACCCAGCGGGCGGCCGTCGGGCGGTGCGCGGCGGCCCAGTCGGCGACCGCCCGGTCGAGCCCGAGGAGATGGTCGGTGGCGAGCGCCACGGTCAGCGTCACCAGGGCCGCGAGCAGCAGCCCGTCGAACCACCACCCGGCCGGTCGGACCGGTCGCAGCCGCAGGTCGCGGCGTACCCCTGAGGTCTGGCGCACGCGACCACGCTACCGGCCGACCGCGTCGACCCGATCGGTGGCTGTGTGCCGAGCCACGAAGGGAAGCGCGGCGCGGGGGTCACCGGTCACACTGGTTGCCGTGCGGATCACCTCGGCCCTCGTCGACCCGGCGCTGCTCGACCTCCCCTGGTCGACCCCGCTGGAGCAGTGGCCTGCCGAGCACCTGGTGGCGCTGCCCCAGGGCATCTCCCGGCACATCGTGCGGTTCGTCCGGCTCGGCGGCTACGTCTACGCGGTGAAGGAGACCGGCGAGCGGGTCGCCGAACGCGAGTACGACCTGCTGCGGGCGCTGGAGCGGATCGACTTCCCGTCGGTCGAGGCGATCGCCATCGTGGCCGACCGGCAGACCGACGACGGCGAGCCGCTCGACCCGGTGCTGATCACCCGGCACCTCCAGTTCTCCCTGCCCTACCGCGCGCTGTTCTCCAACACGCTGCGGCCGGAGACGATGAACCGGCTGCTCGACGCGCTGGCCGCGCTGATCGTCCGGATGCACCTGACCGGCTTCTTCTGGGGCGACTGCTCGCTGTCGAACACGCTGTTCCGGCGCGACGCCGGCGCGTTCGCCGCCTACCTGGTGGACGCCGAGACCGGCGCGCTGCACCCCTCGCTCTCCAACGGCCAGCGCGGCGAGGACCTGGAGATCGCCCGGGTCAACATCTTCGGCGAGGCGCTCGACCTGCAGGCCGCCGGCCTGCTGCACGAGTCGATCGACCCCGAGCTGGTGTGCGAGGAGGTCGTGCGGCGCTACGAGCGGCTCTGGCACGAGATCACCTACGAGCAGCAGGTCGAACGCGCCGCCCGGCACGACATCGAGGGCCGCATCCGGCGCCTCAACGAGCTGGGCTTCGACGTCGCCGAGGTGGCCATGTCGACCGTCGACAACGGGCGCTACCTGGTGCGACCCAAGGTGGTCGACGCCGGCTACCACACCCGACGGCTGCTGCGGCTCACCGGCCTGGACGCCGAGGAGAACCAGGCCCGCAAGCTGCTCAACGACCTGGACGCCTACCGGGTGGAGAGCGACCTCACCGACGAGCAGCAGGCGGCGCACCGCTGGCTCACCGAGGTCTTCGAGCCGGTGGTCCGGGCCGTGCCCGCCCACCTGCGGCGCAAGCTGGAGCCACAGGAGCTGTTCGCGCAGATCATCGAGCACAAGTGGCTGCTCTCCGAGCAGGCCGGTCGGGACGTCGGGATGCGCCGGGCCGTGCAGTCCTACCTGGCCGACGTGTTGGTGCACCGCCCGGACGAGCAGGCCGTGCTCGGCGTCGAGGTCCCCACCGCCTGACGGCCGGGTCACTCCACCCAGTCGCCGCCGCGCATCACCCGGACCACGTTCAGGTCGTCGTCGAGCACCACCAGGTCGGCGCGCAGGCCGGTCTGGAGGGCGCCCACCCGGTCGCCGAGGCCGATCGCGCGGGCCGGGGTGGTGGACACCATGCGGCAGGCGTCCGGCAGCGCGACCCCCGCGTCGACCGCGTGCCGCAGGGCGGCGTCCATGGTCAGGGTGCTGCCGGCGATCGCCCCGTCCCGGCTGAGCCGGGCCACGCCGTCGGCCACGGTGACCGCCTGGCCGCCCAGCTCGTACTCGCCGTCGGGCATGCCGGCGGCGGCCATCGCGTCGGTGATCAGCGCGGCCCGTTCCGGGCCGGCGACCGAGGTGGCGAAGCCGAGCATGCCGTCGTGCAGGTGGACGCCGTCGGCGACCAGCTCGCAGACCACGTTCGGGGCCTCCAGCAGCGCCACCACCGGGCCGGGCTCGCGGTGGTGCACCGGGCGCATCCCGTTGAACAGGTGGGTGCCGACGCTCGCGCCGGCGGCCACCGCCGCGCGGGTCTGCGCCCAGGAGGCGTCGGTGTGTCCGACCGCCGCGACCACACCACGCCCGACCAGCAGCTCGATCGCCGCCGTCGCGCCGTCCCGCTCGGGGGCGAGGGTGACCATGCGCACCGCGCCGCCACCCAGCTCGATCAGTTCGGTCAGCTCGGCCGTGGACGGGTCACGGAGGAACTCCGGGTTCTGCGCGCCGCAGCGGTCGGCCGACAGATAGGGGCCCTCGAAGTGGATGCCGGCGAGCACCCCCTCCTCGACCAGCGGGCGGAAGGCCGCGGTGGCGTCGCGCATCAGCGCGAACGGGGAGCTGACCAGGCTGGCCAGCAGCGTGGTGGTGCCGTGTCCGAGGTGGAACGCGGCGGCCTGCCGGGCCGACTCCGGGTCGCCGGTGGTGAACGTGTGGCCACCCCCGCCGTGGGTGTGCATGTCGACGAAGCCCGGCACGATCCAGTGACCGTCGCGCACCGACGGGTAGTCGGCCACCGCGCTGATCCGACCGTCCCGGATCTCCACGCAGCCCTGCCGGATGACGCCGGTCGGGGTCACCACCTTGCCGGTCACGCGCAGGGTCATCGGCTCTCCTTCGCCAGGGTGTCCAGGGCCAGCAGGGCGGCGCCCAGGCAGCCGGCCTCGTCGCCGAGGGCGGCCGCGAGCAGTCTCGGTTCCCGGTGGAAGGTCAGCCGCTCGCGCAGCGCCTTCCGCAACGGGTCGAACAGCCGGGGGCCGGCCTGGGCCAGCCCGCCGCCGAGCACCACGGTCGCCACATCGTAGAGCGCCTGCCCGGTGGCCAGACCGTCGGCGAGCGCCTCGACCGCCTCCCGCCAGACCCGCTCGGCGAGCCGGTCGCCGGTCGCCGCCCGGTCGGCCACCTCGGCGGCGGTCGCCGGTGTGCCGGCCAGCTCGGTGTAGCGACGGCCGATCGCCGAGGCGGAGGCCACCGCCTCCAGGCAGCCGGCCCGGCCGCAGCCGCAGGGCGGGCCGTCGGGGCGTACCAGGATGTGGCCGATCTCCCCGGCGGCGCCGTGCGCGCCGACGGCGGCCGACCCGTCGACCACGTGCGCGGCGGCGATGCCGGTGCCGATCGCGACGAAGAGCACGTGCCCGGCGTCCCGGCCGGCGCCGAGCCGGGCCTCGGCCAGGCCGCCCACCCGCACGTCGTGGCCGAGCGCCGCGGGCAGATCGAGGCGCGTGGCCGCCAGGTCGCCCAGCGGTACGTCCCGGAAGCCCACGTTGGCCGACCAGACCGCCACCCCGCGGGCCTCGTCGACCACCCCGGGCACGGCGATGCCGCAGGCCACCGGCGTGAGGCCGGCGGCGCGCGCCTTGCCCGCCAGCCCGTCGGCCACGTCCAGGACGGTGTCCACCACGGCGTCCGGGCCGCGCTGGGCGTCGGTGGCGTGCCGTTCGGTGTGCACGGTCGTGCCGTCCGGCCGGACCAGGGCGCACTTCATCCCGGTGCCGCCCACGTCCAGCGCGACGACGACCTCGTCGCGCCCCCTCACGCCGTCTGCCAGCCGGGCATGCGCTCATGGCCCTCGCTGCGCTCGGTGCGTTCGCTCATGCCAGGACCACGGACCTGGTGAGGTGCCTCGGCGCGTCGGGGTCGAGACCACGGCTGGTGGCCAGCGCGACGGCGAAACGCTGGGCCAGGATCAGGTCGGCCATCGGGTCGACCGGGTTGCGGCCGGCCGCCCAACTGGTCAGCACCGTGCGGCACCCGTGCGTGCGGCTGTGCACGAACGCGGCGCCGGTGGCCGCCACGTCCTCCGGCAGCCCGTCCGGGATGTCGCCGAACGCCCAGACCAGCCGGCCCGGGGCGGCGACCGAGATGGGGCCGTGCCGATAGTCCATCGCCGGGTACGCCTCGGCCCAGAACGTGGCCGCCTCGCGGCACTTCAGCGCGGCCTCCTGGGCCAGCCCCACGGTCCACCCGCGACCGAGGAAGGTGACCTGCTCGATGCGGGCCGGGTCGATCGGCAGCGGCGCCCGGACGGCGACCTCGGCGTCGGCGGCGAGCCGGCCGAGGTCCTCACCGAGGTGTGCGCGGAGCAGCGCGAGCGCGGTGGTGGCGAAGCGGGTCTGCACGACGGAGCGCTCGTCGGCGAAGGGCAGCGCGACCGTGGCGTCGGCCAGGGCGACGGCGGGGGAGTCCGGGTCGCCGACCAGGACCGTGGTGGGGATCCGCCCGCGCAGCGCGGCGAGCAGGTCGAGCACCTCGGTGGTGGTGCCGGAACGGGTGATCGCGATCAGCCGGTCGTAGTGGCGGCCGGTGGGGAACTCGCTGGCCTGGAAGGCATCCGTCTCGCCCTGGCCGGCGCCCTCGCGCAGCCCCGCGTACGACGCCGCCATGAACCACGACGTGCCGCAACCGACCACCGCGACCCGCTCGCCGGGGCGCGGCAGCTGGCCGGCGACGGTCGGGGCGAGCCGGGCCGCCTCCCGCCAGCAGTCGGGCTGGCTCGCGATCTCCGCGTGCACGAACGCCATGACAACTCCTCGCCAGGGGAGACCTTGCGCAATAGGGCGCGATACAGCCGTCTTTCGCGCGTCATTCTGCGCGAAGTCGGGTGGCTGTGGCAACCGTCTCCCGGTTCGCGCAGCACGGGGTTTTGCGCAGACCCAGTTTCGCGCACTACTGTGCACGCAATCAATCACCGTTCGTGCACAGTCAGGGGAGGCCCCCGCGGTGGACCGCTACGCGCGCTGGAACGCGCTGCTCGAGATGCTGACCGACAGCGGCCGGGTCAGCGTCGAGGAGGCGGCCGAGCGGCTCGACGTCTCCCAGGCCACCATCCGGCGGGACTTCGACCAGCTCGCCCAGCAGCAGATGATCACGCGGACCCGGGGCGGCGCGGTCGCCAACGGCGTCTCCTACGACCTGCCGCTGCGCTACAAGACGGCCAAGCACTCGGCGGAGAAGCAGCGGATCGGCGCCGCCGCCGCGGCGCTGGTCTCCCCGGGCACCGTGGTGGGGCTCAACGGTGGCACCACCAGTACCGAGGTGGCCCGCGCCCTGGCGGTCCGTCCGGATCTCAACACCAGCGCCGAGGGCGCCCAGCTCACCGTGGTCACCAACGCGCTGAACATCGCCAACGAGCTGCTGGTGCGTTCGCGGATGAAGGTGGTGGTGGCCGGTGGCGTGGTGCGGCCCAAGTCGTTCGAGCTGGTCGGCCCGCTGGGCGGGGCGCTGCTGCGCGAGGTCACCCTGGACGTCGCGCTGCTCGGCGTGGACGCGATCGACCCGCAGCTCGGCGCCGCCGCGCACCACGAGGGTGAGGCGGCCATGAACAGCCTCATGGTGGCCCGGGCCAAGCGGGTCGTGGTCATCGCCGACTCGTCCAAGCTGGGCGGGCACGCGTTCGCCCGGATCTGCCCGGTGGACCGGATCGAGACGCTGGTGACCGACTCCGGTGCGGCCCCGACGGTGGTGCAGGCGTTCCGGGACGCGGGCGTGCACGTCGTCTGCGCCTGAGGTGCAAGGAAGGGCCCCCTCTTAACGCCTCCGGTATGGGAGGGGTCCCTTCTTGACACGCCGACACTGCATACCCGGTATTGCCTTCGCGTGCATACCGCGTATGGTGTCGCTGTCACCTACTCATCGGGGGAGGTCAGCTGTGTCGGCTGTCCTGGAGATCGAGGGTCTCCGCAAGACGTACCGGAGCCGGAAACGCGGGGTACGCCACGCGCTCGACGGCTTCGACATGCGGGTCGAGGCCGGCCAGGTGCACGGCTTCCTCGGCCCGAACGGCTCGGGCAAGACCACCACGCTGCGTACGCTGCTCGGGCTGATCCGCCCCAACGGCGGCCGGATGGCGATCCTCGGCCAGGAGCTGCCGCACGCGCTGCCGGCGGTCGCCGGGCAGGTCGGCGCCATCGTGGAGAGCCCGCAGTTCTTCCCGCACTTCTCCGCGCGGGACACCCTGGGCCTGCTCGCCCAGGCCGGCGAGCTGCCCCGGCAGCGGGTCGACGAGGTGCTGGAGCTGGTCGGGTTGCGCGACCGCGCCGGCGAGCGGGTGAAGACCTACTCGCTCGGCATGAAGCAGCGGCTCGCCGTCGCGTCGGCGCTGCTCAAGAACCCGAAGCTGCTGATCCTCGACGAGCCGGCCAACGGTCTCGACCCGGGCGGGATCCGGGAGATGCGCGGGCTGATGCGCGGGCTGGCCGAGTCCGGGATGACCGTGGTGCTCTCCAGCCACATCCTGGGCGAGATCCAGCTCATCTGTGACTCGGTCACCATCATCTCGCTCGGCCGGCGGGTCGCGTACGGGCCGGTCGAGGAGGTGCTCGCGGCGCACTCGCAGGGCAGCGTGCGGGTGCGGCTGGAGGCGGTCAGCGACCTGCCCCAGGCCGCCGAGACGCTGACCCGCTCCGGCATCCGTGTCGCGACCAGCGAGGCCGACCACCTGATGCTGTCCGGCGTGGACAAGCCGGCCGAGGTCAGCCGGCTCCTCGCCGAGCAGGGTCTCTACGTCAGCGAGCTCACCCCGGTCGCGGTCGACCTGGAGAGCGTCTTCCTCGAACTGACCGCGACCGCGCCGGTCCCCGGCCAGCACCGTCAGGTCGATCAGTCCGCCAAGGTCGACCAGACCGGCACCGCAGGAGGTTGGGGCGCATGAGCCTGTTCGTCACCGAGCTGCGCCGGCTCGGCAAGCGCCGGCTCACCCGGCTGCTGCTCGTCCTGCTGCTGGTCGGGCTCGCCACCGTCGCCACCGCGTTCAGCTTCTCCAGCCACAAGCTCTCGCCCGAGGTGGTCGCCGCCGCCCAGGCCGAGTCCGACGCCCAGTACAAGCGCTCGGTGGAGGACTGGAAGCGCACCGTGGCCGACTGCGAGGCCGCCCAGGCCCGCGGCGAGCAGACCGAGGAGCGGTTCGGCCCGAACTGCGGCAAGGACTACCAGCCGCAGCCCGAGATGTTCGACCCGAAGTGGAACCTGCCCTACCAGTTCGACTTCCGGGCCGAGTTCCCCACGTTCATCGCCGTCTTCGCCGGGGCCGTGGCGCTCTTCGCGTTCATCGTCGGCGCCTCCTTCGTGGGGGCCGAGTGGAACACCGGCGGGATGATGAACCTGCTGCTCTGGCGACCGAAACGGCTCGCCGTGCTGGGCACCAAGCTGGCCGCCCTGCTCACCACCGTGCTCGGCGTGACGGTGGTGCTCGGCGCGCTCTGGACCGCGGCGTTCTGGCTGATCGGCACGTCCCGCGGCACCACCGCGAAGATGACCGCCGGCGTCTGGCGCTCGATCGGCCTGGACGGGCTGCGGGCGGTGGCCCTGGTGCTGGTGGTCGGCGCGGTGGCGTTCGCGCTCGCCTCGCTGGGTCGGCACACCGCCATGGCCCTGGGCGCGGCGGTGGCGGTCTTCGCGATCAGCGAGATCGGCATCCGGATCGCGGTCGGCGTGCTCTCGGTGCCGTTCGGCGACCGCTACGTGCTCTCCACGTACGCCCAGTCGTGGTTCCTGAAGCAGGCGGAGCTGTTCGACTACGACACCTGCCAGTTCGCCAAGGGCGCCTGCGAACCGGCCAAGTACGTGGTGACCTGGCAGCAGTCGGCAGTGGTGTTCGGCGTCGGGGCCGTGGCGGCCCTGGTCGGGGCGTTCTGGACGATGCGCCGGCGGGACATCTCCTGACCGCCGTCCGCGCCGCCGGCCGACGCCGGCGGCGCGGACCGCGCGTGCGATGCGGCCGGGGACGGCCCTGGTTACGCTGGGGTCCCCCGGCCGGCGCGTGCCCCGCGCCGGTCATCTGCCGTCGGAGAGGAGCGCCGTGTCCGCCGACGCCACCGAACGGGCCACCGACCGGGCCGAGCCGTCCACCCCGGACGCGCCGCCCACCGTCCCCCCGCCCCGCTCGGCACCGCCGGTCGAGTCCGCGCTGCCCGACGAGTCGCCGTCCCTCGACGCGGCCGGGCCGGTCGGGGAGGAGCCGGTCGCCGGGCTCACCGAGCGGGAGCGGCGGATCCTCGCCTTCGAGTCCCGCTGGTGGAAGCACGCCGGCGCCAAGGAACAGGCCATCCGGGACACCTTCGGTCTCTCCGCGACCCGCTACTACCAGCTGCTCAACGCGTTGCTGGACCATCCGGCCGCGCTCGCCGCCGAGCCGGTGCTGATCGGCCGGCTGCGGCGGCTCCGCTCGTCGCGGGCGCGCAACCGCCGGCGCTGACCGGCCTCACTTCTCGTACGTGCGCAGCCCGTTGCCGATGGCGAAGAAGGTCGGCGCCCACTCGCCGATGAAGATGCCCCACCGGTCCGCCCGCGCCACCCCGGCACGCTCCAGGCTCTTGGAGAGGAACCAGCTGGTGAACGAGAGCCCGATGCTGACGAACCCGGCGACGTAGGCGTGCTCCGCCCGGATTCCCGACTCGTGCAACCGCTCCAACATCGCGATCCCCCTGACGCTCGGTCCGACCCGATCGGGAATGACGCTACCGGCTGTTGCGAGGTGGTGACGGAGGGTTGCCGAGATGCGCCGGCGGTGCCGGCCCGCATGGCTCCGCGCCGTCCGGGTAGGCGGCGTGCGACGACGGAGGGAGCGGCTCGATGGGTGCACCGGACCGCCGGTACGCGACCGGCAGCAGCCCGGCCCGGGCGGTGGGGCAGGCGCCGCTGATGCGGGTGCGCTCCGCCTCCGATCCGGCGCCCGGCCGGCCGGAGAACGAGGACGTGGTCTTCCGGTTCGGTCCGCTGGTCGGCGTCCTCGACGGGGCGACCGTGCCGGAGGGCTTCGACACCGGATGCGTCCACGGCCCGGCCTGGTACGTCCGTCACCTGGCCGCCCGGATCGGCCTGGCGGTCGCCGCCCGGCCCGGTGCGACGCTGATGAGCAGTCTGGCGGCGGCGATCCTGGCGGTACGGGCGGACCACGGCGGGGTGTGCGACCTGGACCACCCGGGAACCCCGTCGTCGACCGTGTGCCTGCTGCGTGAGGGCGGCGACCGGGCCGACTACCTGGTGCTCTGCGACAGCCCGCTGGTGCTGCAGACCGATCGGGAGATCGAGGTGGTCACCGACGACCGGCTGGAGACCGCGCTGGCCGACCTGCGGCGCGCCGCCGCCGCGCTGCCCGGCGACGAGGTCGACCCGACCGTCCGGTTCCGGCGCGCGGTGAGCGTGCAGCGGACGCGGATGAACCGCACCCACGGCTACTGGGCGGCGGCCGCCGATCCGGACGCCGCCTACCACGCGGTGACCGGCGCGGTTCCGTTGCGCGGGCCGGGGGCGCTGTGCCGGGCGGCGCTGCTCAGCGACGGGGCCTCCTGCGCGGTCGAGCAGTTCGGCCTCTTCGACTGGGCCGGCCTGCTGGAGGTGGCGGCCGTGGAGGGGCCGGAGGGGCTGATCGACCGGGTCCGCGTGGCCGAGCGGGACCACCCGGACCGGCTGCGCCGGCGTAAGCGGACCGACGACGCCTCGGTGGCGCTCTGCGAGTTCGGACCCGTCGGGTGAGCACGCTCACGCCCGGAAGGACCGGTCGGATGACAACGCAGCGTGAGGCGGAACACCCCGGGGGTACGACCGGCCGACCCGCTCCGCCGTACCGGCAGTAGGTCGGCAAAGGGGTGGACGCGCGGCGGAACGGGCGGCAGACTGCGGCTCGTGACGGGTGCGGTACGGCTGGAGCCGGTGGACGAGCGCAACCTGGAGCCGTTGCTCTCCGTAGCGGCGGCCGAGGCTGAGCCGGAGGACGTGATGCCTCCGGTGGACGCTCCGGCCGGCTGGTCGTTGGCCCGTCGGGACGCCTTCCGCGAGTTCCACCGGGCCAGCTTCGGCGGTCTGGCCGGCCCGACCCGCACCGCCATGTACGCCGTCGTCTCCGGCGGCGAGGTGGTCGGGATGGTGCGGATGGCCCGCCGCGACGAGCCCGGGGTGGTGGAGACCGGCATGTGGCTGGGCCGGTCGGCCCGGGGGCGGGGCCTGGGCGCCGCCGCGCTGCGGGAGTTGCTGCACGCCGCTGCGGCGGCCGGAATGCACACGGTCGTCGCGGACACCACACCGGACAATGCCGGCGCTCTTTCCGTTCTTCGCCGATGCGGCGCGGAATTGCACGAGGAGAACGGCAGGATTCACGCGAGAATGTGTCTCGACTCGGCCATTCCGAGCCACTGAACGCACGCTTGCCGCAAGACAATCACCTCGTGTTCTCCCTGCTCACTTGGGATTGAGTGCGAGGTTCATCCTTTTCGGCGACGCCCTTCGCATTCCCTCGGGAAATGTTTCGCGCATGTGCTGACGGGTACTGCCCGCCGGGTCCGCTGATGGCGGGACACCGGTCGCTGACCCTTTTTCGCTGATCCCCGGCAGTTGTCTTCCGGGTCTGCTCCAGCATGTGGTGTCCCTTCCGCCGGGGAGCGAAGGAGAACTGATGAAGAGCGGAGCTCGGATCGCCCTGGCGGTCGGTTTCGGATATGTCCTCGGCCGCCGCAGGAAGCTGCGGACCGCACTCACCCTGGCCGCCGCCGTCGCGGCCGGCCGGGCCAGCCAGAACCCCGGCGGCCTGAAGCAGATGGCCACCGGCCTGCTCGGGTCGAGCCCGCAACTGGGCAACCTCGGCAAGCTCGGCGCGCCGCTGGTCACCGCCGGCCGGGCCGCGGCGACCGCCGCCGCCGGCAGCGGCATCGACGCGGTCAGCGGCAGGCTGCGCAGCGGCGCCGACGCGTTGCGCCGCCGCTCCGGCGAGCAGCCGGAAGGCGAGCGCTCGGCGCCCGACGAGGAGCAGGAGCTCGACGAGCAGCCCATGGTCGACGACGAGGACCGCGACGACGGGGACCGGGCCGAGCGGCCGGCCCCGGTCCGTCGTGGACGGGGGCGGTGACGATGGCCCCCACCAGCCTGACGGACCGGGCACGTGAACAGATCGGCGACGAGCTGCGCAACCTCGCCTCCGCGATCGGGGAACGGGCCGTGCAGGTGGTCACCGAGCGGGTCACCGGCGCCACCGGTCGACTCAGCGAGTACGCGAAGCAGGGCGGCGGTCCCGGCCTGGTCGCCGCGGCCACCGGCGCGCAGAAGCTCGCCGACGGCAACTCCCCGCTGAAGGCCATGTTCCATGCCGGCCTGGCCGGCGGTAAGGAGAAGCTGATGTCGGCGTTCGGCGGCGGCAAGGGTGGCAAGGGCGGCGGCAAGAAGCTCAAGGTCACCAACATCGTCGAGACCATCGAGGTCGGGGTGCCGGTCCGGGTGGCCTACAACCAGTGGACGACGTTCGGCGACTTCCCGAGCTTCATGAAGAAGGTCGAGCAGGCCGACAACGACGAAGACGAGAAGATGACCTGGAAGGCGCAGGTCCTCTGGTCGCACCGGACCTGGGAGTCGACCATCGTGCGGCAGATCCCGGACCGGCTCATCCACTGGCGGTCGAAGGGCGAGAAGGGCTCCGTCGACGGGACGGTCAGCTTCCACGAGGTCGGCCCCGAGCTGACCAAGATCCTGGTGGTGCTGGAGTACCACCCGCAGGGTCTGTTCGAGCACACCGGCAACCTCTGGCGGGCCCAGGGTCGCCGCGTGCGCCTGGAGCTGAAGCACTTCGTCCGGCACGTGATGACCGAGACCGTGCTCGACCCCGACTCCGTCGAGGGCTGGCGCGGCGAGATCGAGGACTCCCAGGTGGTCAAGGACCACGAGACCGCGCTCCGCGAGGAGCAGGAGGGCCGCGCCGAGGAGCCGGAGACCGAGCCCGAGGAGGAGCGCCGGCCCGCCGAGCGTGGCCGCCGCCGGCCCCCGGCACGCCGTCGCCCCACGCCCGCGGAGGAGGAGTACGCGGACTACGACGACGGCGAGGACTTCGAGGACGACGAGTACGACGAGGAGCCCGAGGAGGAGGAGCCGCCGCGTCGGCGGCAGCCCGAGCGGGCCCGCCGCCCGCAGCGCGCGGAGCGGGAACCCCGCGAGGAGCGGGCCCGTCGTGCCCCCGAGGCGCCCCGCCGTCCGGTGGTCCGCCGTCGGCGTGAGGAGCGTGGGGAGTGAGCGTCGCCGCCGCGGCCGGGAGTCCCGGCAGCGCGTTGGAGCGCACCGGCGGCGGTGGTGGTGGCCTCGCCGACGTCGTGGAGACCGTGCTGGACAAGGGCGTGGTGATCGACGCGCAGGTGTCGGTCGCCGTCGTCGGGATCCAACTGCTGGAGATGAACGCCCGGGTGGTGGTCGCCAGCCTCGAGACGTACCTCCGGTTCGCCGAGACGGTCGACCGGATGAACATCGTGCCGAAGGAGCAGAAGACGTTGCCCGACCTGGTGGACGGCGTCGCCGGGTCGGCCGCGAAGGGCAAGGCGATCTCCGGCCTGGGCAAGGCCGCCGAGGAGATCAGCAGCGCGGTGGCGGACTCGCTGCGCGACCGGCCGCGCCGGCGGGACGGGGAGCGCTGAGATGGCCGGGGAGAGCGGGCTGTTCATCTACGGCATCGTGCCGTCCGACGTGGAGCCGACCTCCGACGCCGAGGGGGTCGGCTCCCCGCCCGGCGAGGTGACCGCGATCCGGCACGGCGAGCTGGCCGCGCTGGTCAGCGAGGTGGGGCTGGAGGAGCCACTGGGCCGGCCGGCGGACCTGTCCGCGTACGAGCGGTTGCTGGACGGGACGGCCGAGGTCGCGCCCGTGCTGCCGGTCCGCTTCGGCACGGTGGTGACCGGCGAGGACGCGGTCGAGGACCTGCTCGACGCGCACCACGACCGGTTCGCCGACGCGCTGGACGAGTTCGAGGACCGGGTGCAGTACACGGTGCACGGGCGCTTCGACGAGCAGGAGTTCATCGGCGAGCTGCTCGCCGGCAACCGCGACGCCGTCGCCCTCGCCGACCAGGTGCGAGGTCGGCCAGAGGCGGAGAGCCGGGAGCAGCGGATCCGCCTCGGCGAGATGATCAGCCAGGCGGTCGAGCTGCGCCGGGAGGCGGAGAACCGGGACCTGATCGACGCGGTCGGCGGACACGTGGTCGCCGACGCGGCCCGCGCGCCCAGCCACGAGCTGGACGCCGTGCACGTCGCCTTCCTGGTCGCGAACGACGACGAGGAGGAGTTCGTCCGGGCCGTGGAGGAGTTCGCCGAGCAGCGCCGGGACCTGATCCGGACGCGGCTGATCGGCCCGCTCGCCCCGTACGACTTCGTCAGCGCGCACCAACTGGCGGAGTGAGCATGGACATCCTGTGGGCGCTGCTGACCCTGCCGTACGCGCCGGTGCGCGGGCTCACCGCGATGGTCAGGGTGGTCGCCCGGGAGGCGGAGTCGAAGCAGCACGACCCGGTGAACATCCGCCGCGAGCTGGAGGAGCTGGACCGGGCGGCGGAAGCGGGCGACATCACGCCGGAGGAGCGCGACCGGGGCCAGCAGCGCGTGCTGGACCGGCTGACGCCGCAGGGTGCGACGACCGGCCGTAGCGCGTCCCGGGCGAACGGCGGCGATCAACCGCCGCCGTCCGCCCGGCGACGCCCCGCCCGCCGGCGGGGGGAGCAGCAACGGGGGGCGAGGGGGAGGACATGACGTCGACACGGATCCGCGGCGACGGCAACCGCCAGCGGCAGGACGGCCGGGCCGAGGAACGCTACCTCGACGAGAACGACGAGGAGGCGATCAGCACGGCCGAGGCGGCCCGGGAGGGGCTGCGTCAGGTCGTGGCGCTGACCGGCAAGGACCCGCTCGGGATCACCTCGATCCAGCCCACCGACGACGGCTGGCTGGTCGGGGTGGAGGTGGTCGAGGACCATCGCATCCCCGCGTCCACCGACCTGCTCGGCCTCTACGAGGTGGAGCTGGACATGACCGGTGACCTGCTCGGCTACCGGCGGACGCGCCGCTACCAGCGCGGCAAGGGGGACGGGGGCTGAGATGACCACAGCGCGGCAACCGCCGGTGGTGCAGAACACCGGCCAGGTGATGGGCGCCGGACACGAGCCGGCGAACCTCGGCGACATCCTCGAACGGGTCCTCGACCGGGGCATCGTCATCGCCGGCGACATCCGGGTCAGCCTGCTCGACATCGAGTTGCTGACCTTGAAGCTGCGGCTGGTCATCGCCTCGGTCGACACCGCCCGGCAGATCGGCATCGACTGGTGGGAGCACGACCCGTGGCTCAGTTCCCGGGCCCGCCCACCGGTCGAGCCGGGACCCCGCGACCCCGAGGAGGTCGAGGCGTCCCGCCGGCCGCGCGTCGCCGCCCGTGTCGCGAGGGAGGAGTGGGATGACGACGACAGCTGAACCCGCCCCGGTGGCGCCGGAGACCGGCAGCGGCGTCTGGCTGCACGGCGTGGTGGCGGAGGTCGCCCCGACGACCCTGGCCGGGATCCCCGGCATCGCCGGCACGCCCGTGCGCGCGGTCACCGGCGCGGGCCTCGTCGCCGTGGTCGGCGACGCGCCGCTGGCCGAGTACGGCGAGGAGGCGTTGCGCCGCAACCTGGAGGACCTGGGCTGGCTGGAGCGCGCCGCGCGGGCCCACCACGCGGTGGTCGACGCGCTCGCCCGCGCCGGGGCCGTGGTGCCGGCCCGGCTCGCCACCGTCCACCGCGACGACGACCGGGTGGCCCGGGTGTTGGCCGAGCGGCACGACGAGCTGTCCGGCACGCTGGCCCGGCTCACCGGCCGCGAGGAGTGGGGCGTCAAGGGGTACGTGGTGCCGGGCGTCACCCCGCGCACCGAGGAGCCGGGCGGCGGGGGCGGCGCGGGGGCGGCGTACCTGCGCCGGCGTCGGGCCCAGCTCACCGCCCGCGAGGAGGGGCAGCGGATCGCCGCCGACGCGGCGGCGGCCGTGCACGCCGCGCTCGCCGGGCACGCGGTGGCCGCCCGGCGGCACGCGCCGCAGGACCGTCGGCTCTCCGGCGCGGCCACCGCGATGGCGCTCAACGGCGCGTACCTGGTCGACCGCGCCGGGCTGGACGGCTTCCGCGCGCTGGCGGGAGCGCTCGCCGACCGGCACCCGGAGCTGCGGTTGGAGCTGACCGGCCCGTGGCCGGCGTACTCGTTCGTGACGGAACCGGCGGCGGAGTCGGCATGGCCGTGACGGCACTGGCCCCGAGCAGCGTCGACGACCCGTCGGCCTACCGGCAGGTGGCGCTGGTCGACCTGCTCGACCGGGTGCTCGCCGCCGGTGTGGTGGTCACCGGCGACATCACGCTGGCCATCGCGGACGTCGACCTGGTCCGGATCTCGCTGCGCGCGCTGATCGCGTCCGTCGGGGCACTCGCCCCGCCCGAGCCGGGAACCGTCGCGCCGGAGTCGGCGGTGGCGCCGTGACCACCCGGAACGAGGCGGCCGAGCTGGCCGCGGCGTTGGGCGAGTCGACCTGGACCGCGCCCCGGGTCCGGCCGCTGGACCGGCGGCTCGCGGTGGACGAGAACTCGGTCGAGCGCGGCCTGGCCAGCCTGGTGCTCACCGTGGTCGAGCTGCTCCGCCAACTGATGGAACGGCAGGCGCTGCGCCGGGTCGACCTGGGCGACCTCGACGACGACCAGGTCGAGCGCATCGGCGCCACGCTGATGGCGCTGGAGGAGCAGATGACCCAGCTCCGCGACTACTTCGGACTCTCGCCCGAGGACCTCAACCTCGACCTGGGCCCGCTCGGGCCGCTGCTGCCCACCGACTGAGCCGTCACCGCCGGGTGGCGGCGTACGACTCCAGGTGGGCGAGCTGCGCCGGATCGAGGGAGGGGCGTACCCGGGCACGGGCCGCCTCGACGTGCCCGGCGGTGACCGTGCGGGCGCTCAGCGACTCGCGCATCGCGGCCAGCGCCGCCTCCCGCACCAGCGCGGCGCAGTCGGCCGCGGAGAAGCCGTCCAGGTCGCCGCCGAGCGCGTCGAGGTCCACGTCCGACGCGAGCGGCACGTTCCGCGCCGCCGCCCGGAGGATCTCGGCGCGGGCCGGACCGTCCGGCGGGGGCACGTAGACCAGGCGTTCCAGCCGGCCGGGACGCAGCAGCGCCGGGTCGACCAGCTCCGGCCGGTTCGTCGCGCCGACCACCACCACGTTGCGCAGCGCCTCCACCCCGTCCAGCTCGGTGAGCAGCGCGGCGACCACCCGGTCGGTGGTACCCCCGTCGGTGGCCTGGCCGCGCACCGGGGCCAGGGCGTCCACCTCGTCCAGGAAGACCAGGGTGGGCGCCGCCTCCCGGGCCCGGCGGAACAGCTCGCGGACCGCGCGTTCGCTGTCGCCCACCCACTTGGAGAGCAGCTCGGCGCCCTTCACCGACAGCACGTTCGCGCGCCCGGAGCCGGCCAGCGCGGTGACCAGGTAGGTCTTCCCGCAGCCGGGCGGCCCGTAGAGCAGCACCCCGCGCGGCGGCGTCACCCCCAGCCGGGCGAACGTGTCCGGATAGGTCAGCGGCCAGAGCACGGACTCGGTCAACGTCTGCTTGACCTCGTGCAGCCCGCCCACGTCGTCGAGCGTCACCGACGCCAGCTCCAGCGTGGAGGCGGCCATGGTGGTCGGCCGGACCACCTCCAACGCGGCGGTGAAGTCGGCCATCGCCACGGTCGGCGTCTCCGCCGTCTTCTGCCGCAGCGCCGCCCGCACCCCGGCCTCCCGGACCAACGCCGCGAGGTCCGCGGCGACGAAACCGGGGGTACGCGCCGCCACCTCGTCCAGCCGGACGTCGCCGGCCAGCGGCACCTGGCGGGTGAGCACTGTCAACTGCTCCCGGCGCAGCGCCGGGTCAGGCAGCGGCACGGTGATCCGCAGGGCCAGCAGGTCCGGGCCGCGCAGGGCCGGGTCCACCGCCTCGGGGCGCGCGCTGGTGCAGACCACCGCCGCGCCGGCCCGTACCGTCTCGGCGACGACCTGCCGGAACACCGTGGCCAGCGGGCCCGGCTCGTCGGCCGGGGCGATCGCCTCCACGTCGGTGACCAGCAGCACGGCGGGTCCGCCGGCGCGTACCGCCGAGGCCGCCTCGCGCAACCGTCGGGCCGCCGCGTCGGCGGTCGACGCGGCCAGCTCCGGTGCCCAGAGCGGACGGATTCGCGCGCCCACCCGGGCGGCGACGGCGCGGACCAGCGCTGCCTTGCCCGAGCCCGCCGGGCCCTCGACGAGAACCCCGAGCGAGACGGTGGTGCCCAGCCGGCCCAGCACCTCCCCGTGGTGGAAGCCGAGGTCCAGCAGCTCGGTCAGCTCCTCGGCCTGGGCCCGCAGGCCGGGCAGCTCGTCCACGTCCGGCGCGTCCTCCGGACCGAGCAGACCCTCGGCCGCCGTCGCGACGGGCGCGGAGTCGGACACGTCCGCCGGGCCGGAGCCGCGGGTGGCCGGTCCGTGTTCCCAGCCCACCACCGTGTCCATGGTGACCAGCGCGCCGGTCGCCGGCTCGGCCGCGACCACGGTGAGCAGGGTGCTGGTCCAGGCGTACCCGACGGAGCTGGCGAGGCTGCGCCGCGCCGCCTCGACCAGGCCGCGCACGGCGGCGTCCGGGAGCACGTCCTGCGGCAGCAGCGAGACGTCGTCGCCGGCGGTGACCACCTTGCCCAGCAGCGCGAGCCGCAGCATCTCCGGCGGGACCGCGGCGACCACCGCGGCCGGGCCGGCCACTGTCACCCGGCGCGCCGGGGCGGCCGCCAGCGGGCTCACCGTGACCTGCCCGCCGGCCCGCACGCCGAGGTTGCCGAGCAGCAGATCGTCGGCGTACAGCAGGGCGCTGCTGGTGCCCGGCTCGGCGGCGGCCGCGATGCCGGCGGTCACCCGGCGACCGGTCAGGCGCACCGGGTCGCCGGGGCGCAGGGCCAGCGCGGTCAGCACCTCGGGGTGCAGGCGTACGACGCCCCGGCGGGCGTCCAGCGCGGCCGGCCGCAGGCTCGCGGTCAGGGTCAGGTCGGGTTCGGCCACCCGCCGACAGTAGCCGCCGGCACCACACCCCGCCGGGGGTCAGCGCGGGCCGGGGTCCTCCAGCAGGGACGGGTCCCGGCGGATCATCTCGGCGAGCCGGGCCGCCGGGTCGGTGTCCAGCGGGTCGTGCCCGGGCGCGGGCACCGTCTTCACCGACATCGGCCAGGCCGGCGGGGGCGCCGGCGCGGCGGCCGGGCCGACCGTCACCGCCGGGCCCGCCCAGGAGACCCGCAGCGGGTACGCCTGGCCGCCCAGCTCGACCCGGAGCGTCACGTCGAGCCCGGGATGCTCGGCGACCACCCGTCGGACCGCCTCGGCGACCTCCTCGACCGGGTCCCGCCGGTGCGCCGCCTCGCCGCCCCGCAGCCGGTACGCGCCGTGCCCGGCCCGCCGGTCCGGCGGCCCGTCCGGGACCGGCCCGTCGGCGGCGCCACCCCGTTCGGCCGCTTCGGCCGGCTCGCCGGGCAGCGGCTCCCGTCGGCGCCGCGCCTCCTCGCGCCGCGCCAGCCGGGCCAGTGTCTCGTCCAGATCACCCCTCATCGCGTCCACCCCCTTCGCCAGAAAACGGACCGGATCGAGCGTCGGTTCAACCCTCCCGGGACCGGGTCGCCCGGTCCAGCGCCCGGTCCAGGACGACCAGCAGGGCGTCCCGGACGGAGAGCCGGTCCCGGGCGTCGAACTGCACCAGCGGCACGTGCTCGGCGATCGCCAGCGCCCAGCGGATCGACGGCAGGTCCAGCGCCAGCTTCCCGTCGAAGGCGTTGACGCCGACGGCGAACGGCAGCCCGGCCCGCTCGAAGAAGTCGATCGCGGGATAGCAGTCGTCGAGCCGGGCGCTGTCCACCACCACCAGCGCGCCGAGCGCGCCCCGCGCCAGGTCGTCCCACATGAAGCCGAAACGGGCCTGGCCGGGCGTGCCGAAGAGGTAGAGCTTCAGGCTGCGGTCGATGGTCACGCAGCCGAAGTCCATCGCCACCGTGGTGGTGGTCTTGCCGGCCACCCCACCCGGGTCGTCCACGCCGATGCCGGCGCTGGTCATCTCCGCCTCGGTGGTCAGCGGCGCGATCTCGGAGATGGCGCCCACGGTGGTGGTCTTGCCGACTCCGAAGCCACCGGCGATGAGGATCTTCACCGGGATCGGCGGGCGGGGCGCGGGCGCCCGCCGCACGATCGGGGCCGGTTCGCCGGGCGCGCCGGGGGGCCGGTACGGCAGCGGCGGCGGCGCGGGCGGGGGCGGTGTGGCCCGGCCGATCAGCGGGGCCGGGCCGCCGTAGCGGGTGGGGGCGCTGTTCGCGGACGGCCCGCCCAGGGCCGCCGCCGGCCATTCAGGAGATCGCACGGAGTCCATCAATCACTCGCAGGATGATGTCGGGATCGAGGGCGTCGTCGACGTCCGCGACGTGCACGTCGAGATGACCGGCGGCGCGCAGGTCGCCGACCAGCACCCGGGTCACCCCGAAGTGCATCCGGGTACGGGCGGAGATCTCGGCGACCGAGACCGGCTCGGCGCAGATCGCGACGATCGCCGCCAGCTCCGGGGCCAGCCGGGCGGTCACCGCCCAGGTGCCGCTGCCCGCGCGGGCGGTCACCTGGGTCTCCAGGCCGATCGCCGGGTCACCGTCCACCCGTCCGGCGGTGAGCACGAACGGGCGTGGGCCGGTCGGCTCCCCGTCGCCCGCGTCCGACCCGGTGAGCGGGGCGGACGCGCGCAGGAAGGGACGGATCCGGACGCCGGGTTCCGGCTCCGGGTCCCCGCCGGCGGCCCCCGGGATCATTGCTGGACGGCGTTCTTCAGCTCGGCGATCAGGCGGGGGCTCAGGGCGCCACCGGCGCGGCCCGCGAAGAGCGTCATCTCGTACGCCACGGTGCCCAGGTTGGCCGAGCGGTCGGCGACCACGCCGAGGACCGAACCGCTGCTGATCGCGCTGATCAGCAGGTAGCCCTCGGCCATGTCGACGATCACCCGGTTGAGCGCGCCCAGCGCGTACCAGCTCGCGGCGCCCCCGGCGAGGCTGGTCATGCCGGAGACGACGGCGGCGAGGCGCTCCGCGTTGGACCGGTCCTTGATGGCGGACATGGCCATCAGCAGCCCGTCCGAGGAGACCGCGATCGCCTCCATCACCCCGGCCGTGCTGGAGGTGAACGAGTCGAGCAGCCAGTTGAAGGTACGCGCCTCGGGGCTGAGGTCGCCGGTGGAGCTCTGTTCGACGTTGTCGTGCAGGAACGGGCTGGTCACCGTGATGGATCCTCTTCGTAGCGACGGTCGGTACTGACTTCGCGCAGAGCACGGGCGACGCCCGCCTCGAACTCGGTGATGAGGTTGCGGACCTCGACGGGGTCGCCGGGGTCGGAGCTGGTCGGGGGCGCGGCCGGCACCGGGGAGACGGCCAGGTTGGCTCCGGGCACCCGCCGGCTGAGCCGGGGACGTCCCGGCGTCGGCGGGGCCGGGGTGACGTCGTCCTCGGCCCGGCGTACGCCGTCCTGGAACGCCTCGACCAGCGCCCGGACCGAGGCCGGGTCGGCGGGAACCCCGATCAGTGGTCCGGTCGCCGGGCCGGCGGGGCCCGCCGGGGCACCAGTGGGCAGGTTCGCCCCGGGCACCCGCTTGCGGATCGGCCGGGTGCCGGCCGGTCCGGGCCGCCCCGCCGGCGGGCCGACCGGAGCCGGTCCGGTGGACGGCCGTCCGGCCGGGGCCACCGGCGGCGGGCCGGCCGGCGGGAAGGCGGCGCCAGGCGGTGGGCCGTCGGACGGTACGCGGGCGGGGCCGGTCGTCGGCCCGGCGGCCGGGGGAGCGGCCGGTGCCGGGCCGACGACCGGTGTCGGCGGGGTCGGGGCGGCGGGGTACGTGGCCGGGCCGGCGGGGTAGGTGGCCGGACCGGCGGGTGGCGTGGTCGCCGGCCCGGCGGCGGGCGGCCAGGCCGGCGGCGGCCCGGCGGTGGGGAAGCGGAGATCGTCGACCGGCGCGCCGCCGGCCGGGGCGGCCACCGGCACGTCCCGCGGACCGGCCGGGTCCGGGGTGTCGGCCTGACTGCCGAACGCGTCCCACGACTCGCCGGTGGCGATGCTGCGGGTGGCCCGGGTGAGCAGCTCGGCGTCGAACCCGGTCGGTTCGACGGCGGCCGGCGGGGGGTCGACCGGCCGGCCCTCGGCGGGCCGAGCGGGCGTCGGCGCCTCGGCCGCCGGTGCCGGCTGCCGCTCCGCGGGTGCGACGGTGGCCCGGGCCGCCGTGGCGGAGGGGCGCTCCGGCCGGCGGACCACCAGCGAGGCGGCCGGGATCTCCACGCCGGCGGTGACCCCGCCGCCCGAGGTCGCGGCCAACCGGACCGTCCAACCGTGCCGGCGGGCCAGCCGGCCCACCACGAACAGGCCGAGCACCTCGGTCGGCGCGAGGTCGAGCCGTTCCCGCCGGGTGAAGCGGGCGTTCTCCTCGGCGAGCCGCTCGGCGGTGAGGCCGATGCCGTGGTCGACCACGGTGAGGCGGGCGCCGCCGTCGGTCAGCTCACCGGCCACCACCACCCGGGTGTGCGGCGGTGAGAAGGAGGTGGCGTTCTCCATCAGCTCGGCCAGCGCCAGCACCAGGTCGCCGGCGATCGCGGGCGCGGCCGAGACGCCGGGGGGCACCTGCACGTCGACCCGGGTGTAGTCCTCGATCTCGCCGAGCGCGAGCCGCACCACGTCGGCCAGCGGGACCGGCGCCACGTGCCCGTCCGAGCCGGTGGCGCCGGAGAGCACCACCAGGCTGCCGGCGTTGCGGCGCAGCCGGCTGGAGATGTGGTCCAGCCGGTAGAGGTGCTCCAGCCGGGCCGGGTCGGCCTCCTGCCGTTCCAGCCGGTCGATGAGCGCGATCTGGCGGCCGACCAGGTTCTGCGTACGCCGGCCGACGTGGCCGAACATCTGCGCCACGTTGCGCCGGCCGGCCACCTGCCGCTCGACCAGCCGGGCGGCGGTGTGCTGCACCCGCTCGAACGCGCGGGCCAGGTCGCCGATCTCGTCCCGGGCGTCGACGTCCACCGGGTCGAGGCGGACCGGTGGCACCGACTCGGTCTCGTCGTCGGCGACCCGGGTCAGCTCGGCCTCGGCGACCCGGGCGACGCGTTCGGCGGACCGGGTGAGCCGGCTCAGCGGCCGGGCCACCGTCCGCGCCACGGTCATGCTCAGCAGCACCACGAGGAGGAGGATCAGGACCGCCGCCACGCTGACCAGCCAGGCCGCGGTCAACGCGGTCCGCTGCTCGGTGCGGGTCTCCGCGATCACGTCCGCGACGACCTTCTTCTCCACGAACTGGCCCAGGGTGATCATCGAGCGGACCGAGGGGAAGAGCGCGTCCAGCGGCACCGGCGCGATCGCCCCGATCGGGTCCCGGACGCTGTCGACCAGGAACGTCGGGCTGGTCCGGGCCGCCACGGCGGCGTCGTCCAGCCGGGCCAGCTTGAGCTGCTCCGGCGTGATGAGCTTGCGGAACCGCTGGTTGTCCACGTTGAGCGCGGCCATGCAGGCGATGTACGAGCCGGCCACCTTCGCGTCGCCGGTCGCCTTGACCAGCACGATCTGGGTGGCGCAGGAGCTCAGCCCCTCGTCGGCGCGCAGCAGCGCGTCCAGGGCCAGCACCTGCCGCCCCGCCGGGGTGTCGGTGTCCACCTGGAACGGCAGCCGCAACGACTCGATCAGGGCGGTGTCGACCGCGGCGAAGACGGTGAGGATCTGTTCCGGCGTGGCCCGCCCGGCGAGCACTGTGGTGCGGACGTCGGCCAGCGTGCGTACTCCGTCGAGGGCCGCGCGGACCGGCGCCGGCAGCGTCTCGGCGCGCAGGTCGGCGACCCGGTCGTCGACGGTGACGGACTTCTGGATCAGCTCGGTGCGGGTCACCCGGCCGAGCAGCAACCCGACCGAGAGCAGGCGTTCCTGCTGGAGGTCCTGGACCAGGCTGCCGATCCGGCTGGCGACGCGGACGGTCTCGGCGGTGTCGGCGGCGCGCTGCGCGGTGGCCACCCGGTCGACGACCACCGGCACGGCCAGCCCGACCATGCTGAGCAGCGGGATGATCACCAGCAGGGCGAGCTTGCCCCGGATCCGCAATCTAGCGAGCAGCATCGAACGGCCTCCACCGCTCGGCGTCGCCGCCGCCCACCGTGACGGGCTGGCGGTCGGCGGGCCGGGTCGCGGCCGGCTGGTCCGGGTGGACCGTCGGCGGCCGGCCGGCCTCGGCCGGCTCCCGCGCCTCGGTGGAGCGGTGCCGGCCCCGGCGCCACGCGGCGAGCTGGACCACGGCGAGCCCGGCCAGCAGCGCGACCGCGACCACGGCCGCGATCCGGGCCAGGAGCCGGTCCCGGTCGAGCGTGTCCAGCCGCTCCTCCAGCAGCGCGTCGAGCTGGTCGAGGATCACCGTGCGGAGTTCCTTGGCGGAGTTCTGGGCGGTCAGGCCGGCGTTGGTGAGCTGGTCGGTGCTCGGTGCGGCGCGCCCCGGGCCGGGCGCGGAGAACGCGGTGAACGCCTCCAGCGAGCGCTGGTAGGTGTCCAGCGGAGTGAGCACGTTGGCGCCCAGGTCGGTGCTCTCCGAGCTGTCCACCGCCGAGCGCAGGTCGGCGACCAGGTCCATGGCGGGCCCGAGCGCGGCCACCCGCAGCTCGGCCAGCTCGGCACCGGTCTTCACCCGCTCGGCGGCGGGGCGGGCGGGGGCCAGCCGGACCAGGTCGGCGAGCCGGCCGGCCAGCACGGTCGCGGTGGGCAGGTCGCCGCCGATGCCGTCCTGGAGGAAGAAGGAGTCGGCCCGGGGGTCGCGGATCAGGCCGGAGCTCTCCCGCACCTTTCGGTAGAGGGCCAGCAGCAGGTCGGTGGCCTCCCCGTACGCCCGGTAGGCCGCCTCGGGGTCGCCGAGACCGCGGTCCGGCAGCGCCTCCACCTTGGCCCGCAGCCCGGCCCAGCGCTCGTGACTGCGCAGCTCGTCGCCGACGGCGGCGTCCACCTCGGCCGCCCGCTCGATCGCGGCGTTGAGCGCCGCGCGGGAGACCGGCGCCCCGGCGACGGCGGTGGACTGGGCCTCGACCAGCGCGTCGGTGACCGGCCCGAGGGCGCGCAGGTAGCGGACTCCGAGGCGTTCCCGGGTCGCCAGGTCGTGATCGTCGGCGGTGGTGCCGGAGGCCTGGGCGAAGAGCAGACCGAGCGGGGCGATCAGCGCCAGCACCAGCAGCAGGGGCAGGACACGGCCCGGTACGGAGGGCCGCCGACGGACCCGCGGCGCGGGAACTGTCATGGTCTGTCTCCTCCGGCGACGGCAGGGTGATGCGGTGCCCCGGGAGGTCGCCGTACGCAGTCCCGTGCACCGGACCGGAAAAGTAGCCGAACCGGGCGTGGTCGGAACCTCGGTCGATGAGTCGGCTTCACGTCACTTCGGTGGGTATGACGGAACGTCGAAGGGGTGAACACGGAGCGTTCGATCGACGTGGCGAGACGCGACATCGACGGTGATTTGCGGTTGTAGATGTGAATTCACGTGATCCGAATACATCCCGCTGGGATGGTCTGGACCTTCTGCGGACGACGGACGGCACGCGACGAACGGCCCAGCCGGACGGACGTACGGCGGATCTCAGGGAACGCTCAGCCGGCGGCCCGTACCGTGTGCCGCATGAGATCACCCGTCGCGCGGGTCCGGCGCGCCCTCGCCGGCCGTCCGCGCCGGATCGTCGCCGCCGTCGTGGTGGTCGTCCTGGTCGTGGCCGCCCTGGTCTGGGCGGTCCGCCCGCAGGGACCGGACTTCCGGACCGAGGCGGCCGTGGTGACCGTCCGGTCCGGACCGACCGGGGACGAGCCGGTCGACCTGGACACCACGCTCTACCTGCCCGACGACGCCTCGGAGAGCAACCGGGTGCCGGCGGTGCTGCTGGCGCACGGCTTCGGTGGCACCAAGGGGTCGGTCCGCGCCGACGCCGAGGACCTGGTCGCCCGGGGGTATGCGGTGCTCACCTGGACCGCCCGGGGCTTCGGCCGCAGCGGCGGCCAGATCCACCTGGACAGCCCGGACCACGAGGTGCGGGACGCGCAGCGCCTGCTGGACCGGCTCGCCGCCCGCCCGGAGGTGCGCCTGGACGCGGCCGGCGACCCGCGCGTCGGCGTGGTCGGCGGCTCGTACGGCGGCGGCCTGGCCCTGCTGCTGGCCGCGCAGGACCAGCGGGTCGACGCGATCGTCCCGATGATCACCTGGAACGACCTGTCCCGGGCGTTCCTGCCGGAGAGCACCGGCCGGGAGCCCACCGACGGCGTGTTCAAGAAGGGCTGGGCCGGCATCTTCTTCGGCGGTGGCGGCAACGCCGGCTCCGGTCCGGCCGGTCTCTCCGGCGCCACCGCGGCCCAGCCGGAGGGCGCTCCCGCGTCGGCCGGCCCGGCGAGCCCGCAGCCGGGCGCCGGCCCGGGCAGCAGCTCCGGACGGGCGCCGGGTGGCGCCGCCGCCGATCCGTCCTGCGGTCGCTTCGCCGCCGACGTCTGCGCCGCGTACCTGCGCATCGCCACCACCGGCCGGGCCGACGCGGCGGCGGTCGCGCTGTTGCGGCGGTCGTCGCCGGCCGGTGTGCTCGATCGGATCAAGGCGCCCACCCTGCTGGTCCAGGGCGAGGCCGACACGCTCTTCCCGCTCACCGAGGCGGACGCCAACGCGCGCGGCATCGCCGCCGGCACGCCGGTGCGGGTCGCCTGGTTCACCGGCGGGCACGACGGGGGCGCCGGCCCGACCTCCGACTCGGACCGGGTGAAGTTCCTGACCGCCCAGTGGCTCGACCACTACGTCAGGGGCGACGGCCCGGCCCCCGGCGACACCTTCACCTTCTCCCGGATCGCCGGCTTCGACGCGCTCGACCGCGGCCTGGTGGCCACCGGCTTCCGCACCGACGACTATCCGGGCGTCGCCGGCCAGGACCGCCGGGAGATCACCCTGACCGGCGGGGCCCAGCCGGTCGCCGTGCCGCCCAACGGCAACCCGGCGGCGATCTCCGCGGTGCCGTTCGCGGGCGCGCTCGGGTCGTTGCTCGACAGCGTGGCCGGGGACATCCCCGGCCAGCACGCGCGCTTCGAGTCGGCGCCGCTGGACGACCCGGTCGACGTGGTCGGCGCGCCGACCGTGCGGATCCGGGCCGCCTCACCGACCGGCGAGGCGGTGCTCTTCGTCAAGCTCTACGACGTCGACCCGCAGGGCGCGTCCACGTTGCCGTCCGGCCTGGTCGCGCCGGTGCGGCTGACCGGCCTGCCGCGCACGCTGGACGCGGCGGCCCCGGTCACGGTCACGCTGCCGGCGATCGTCCGCCGGGTCGAGGCCGGGCACCGGCTGCGGCTCGTGGTGGCGACGTCGGACCAGGCGTACGCCACCCCGGCCGAGCCGACCGTGCACACGGTGGCGCTCGGCGACGGCCCGTTGGTGCTGCCCACCGTCGACGCCGCGCCGATCCCGACCACCGCCGCGGTGTGGCGCTGGGTGCTGGCCGGTCTGCTCGCCGCGATCGTGGTCGGGCTCGTCGTGGTCGTCCTGGTCACCCGCCGCCGGCACCGTCGCCAGGACAGCTCCGTGCACCCGGAGTACGCGGGCGTCCCGCTCGCCGTGCGCAACCTGCGCAAGGAGTACGCGGACGGGTTCGTCGCGGTCTCCGACGTGGACTTCGAGGTGCACCCCGGCCAGGTGGTCGGCCTGCTCGGGCCGAACGGCGCGGGCAAGACCACCACGCTGCGGGTGCTGATGGGGCTGACCCAGCCCACCGCCGGGGAGATCCACGTCTTCGGCCACCGGCTGGTGCCCGGCTCGCCGGTGCTCTCCCGGATCGGCGCGCTGGTCGAGGGGCCCGGCTTCCTGCCGCACCTGTCCGGTCTGGACAACCTCAAGGCGTACTGGCGGGCCACCGGGCGGCCGTGGGAGGACGCCCACTTCGACGAGGCACTGGAGATCGCCGGTCTGGGCGACTCGGTGCACCGGCGGACGAAGAAGTACAGCCACGGCATGCGGCAGCGGCTCGCCATCGCGCAGGCCATGCTCGGCCTGCCCGAGCTGCTGGTGCTCGACGAGCCGACGGACGGGCTGGACCCGCCGCAGATCGCGGAGATGCGCCGGGTGCTCCAGCGGTACGCCACCGACGGCCGCGCGGTGCTGGTCTCCAGCCACCTGCTCGCCGAGGTGGAACAGACCTGCACGCACGCGGTGGTGGTGAACAAGGGCCGGATCGTGGCCTCCGGGCCGGTCGAGGAGATCGTCGGCGAGTCGCCGAGCGTGCTGTTCGAGGTGAGCGACCCGGACGCGGCGCGTACGGTGCTCGACCGGCTGGACGGCGTACGGGTGCTGCCGGACTCCGACGGCGGGCTGGTGGTCGACACCAACGGCACCGCCCGGAGCGAGGTGGTGGCGGAGCTGGTCCGGGCCGGCATCGGGGTGGACCGGGTGGTGCCCCGGCGCCGCCTGGAGGACGCGTTCCTCGCCCTGGTGGGCGAGAACTCTCGGGGAAGCGGTGACCGGTGATGGCGGGTTCTTCGGTGGCGTCGTCCGGCGGTGGCGCGGTCGCCCCCGGCGGCACGGCTGCGCCCGGCGCGGGTGGTGCGGCGGCCGGTTACCGGCCGTCGGCCACGATGCCGTTCGGCGCGGAGTTCCGGCGGCAGGCGTCGCGCCGCCGGACCCAGCTCGCGCTGGGGTTCATGGTGCTGCTGCCGCTGATCATCCTGGTGGCGTTCCAGTTCGACTCCGGGGACGACGACGGCGGCGGCCGGGGCGAGTTCGCCAGCCTGGCCGACCTGGCCACCTCGGGCGGCCTCAACTTCACCCTGTTCTCGATCCTGGTGTCGGCGTCGTTCCTGCTGGTCGTCGTGGTGGCGTTGTTCTGCGGCGACACGGTGGCCAGCGAGGCGAGCTGGGGCAGCCTGCGCTACCTGCTGGCGGTGCCGGTGCCCCGGGCCCGGCTGCTCGCGGTGAAGCTGGTGGTCGCGCTCGCGTACTCCGGGCTGGCGCTGGTGCTGCTGGCCGGCACCGCGCTGCTCGCCGGCACGCTGCGGTACGGGTGGAAGCCGCTGAGCAGCCAGGTCTCCGCCGAGCTGGCGCCGACCGACGGGTTGCTCCGGCTGCTCGGCGTGCTGGGCTACCTGGCGGTGGTGCTGCTGGTGGTGGCCGGGCTGGCGTTCCTGCTCTCGGTGACCACGGACGCCGCGCTCGGTGCGGTCGGCGGTGCGGTGCTGCTCTGGATCCTCTCCAGCATCCTGGACCAGATCACCGCGCTGGGCGGACTGCGGAACCTGCTGCCGACCCACTACAGCAGCGCCTGGCTGGGGCTGCTGTCGTCGCCGATGCAGACCGACGACGTGGTCAAGGGCGCGATCTCGGCGATCGTCTACGCCACGCTGTTCTGGGGCCTGGCCTTCTGGCGCTTCACCCGCAAGGACGTCACGAGCTGAGGTGGCCGTCACCGACCCGTCGGGGCCGGTCGGCTGTCGGCCAGCTCGACTCTCGCCTGGTTACGGCGGTCACTCTCCGCAACGCTCCGTCAGAAGCAATGTCTCCTCTAACCCTCTTATGACTCTGAGTCATAATTATGACTCAGAGTCATATCGCACTCGGGAGAAGCTTGACCCGACCGTGCGGGGCCGACTGAGGAGGGCCTGACTAACTGGGGTTCGCCGAGCCGGGCTGAGTCGAGCCGCAGGTCTTCCCGGCGGCTTTCGGACTTCCATATCATGGGAGCGTTCCCACGAAGTTGTCCCGCCAGCAAGGAATTGATTAACTTCAATCTTTTGCGCCGCCATCCTGGACGTCGTCCGATACCCGTCCCAGGAGGTTTCCCATGGTCCCGAGCCAGTTGAAAGGCCCTGTGCTCTCCCTGTTCCGCATCGTCGTCGGCCTGCTCTTCCTGCTCCACGGCGCGGCGTCGATCTTCGGAATACTCGGCGGCAACCCGGCGACCGGCGGGGCGGTCCCGCTCGGCACCTGGCCGGGCTGGTGGGCCGCGCTGATCCAACTGGTCTGCGGCGCGTTGGTGCTCGTCGGCCTGGGCACCCGGCCGGCCGCGCTGCTCGCCTCCGGCTCGATGGCGTACGCGTACTTCGTGGTGCACCAGCCGCACGGCCTGCTGCCGATCCGCAACGGCGGCGAGCTGGCCGCGATGTTCTGCTGGTCGTTCCTGCTGGTCGCGGTGCTCGGCCCCGGCACCTGGGCGCTCGACGCGCTGCTGTCCCGCCGTCGGGGCGAGCCCGCGGACGCCACTCCCGCGCCCCGCACGTCGGTCCCCGCCTGAGTCGGTCCCCCACCGGGCCCTGGTGCGGGACTCCCCGTCCCGTGCCAGGACCTCAGAGCGGGTTGACCGGGGTGGTCGCGAGCGACGGCGGACCGATCGGCGCGGACGGCGCGGGCGCCTGCGTGGTCGGCGCCGGGTCGCGCCGCTTCCAGGCGCTGACGCCGAGCCGACCGGTGTTGCCGAGGTCGATCGGCCCGTCCAGCGCGACCGGGTACGCCGGCCGGCCGGCCACCGGGGCGACGTCCAGCTCGACGCCGTCGGTCGCCACCACCGTCGCGTCGGTGACCAGGTTGCGCCAGATCAGCGCGGCGCCGGCCCGTTCGCCGGGGCGCAGCACGAGCGCGGTGGGTGGGTCGTCGAAGCCCGAGGTGATCGGGGCGGCCCCGGGGATCACCCGCGCCGTGATCGGGTCCCCGTCGGCGTCGCGCAGCGCGACCGCCGGATAGCCGCGCAGCTCGTACGGCCGGTTGCCGCAGTTGACCAGGTCGAGGCCCATCGCCCGCAGCCCCATCGCGGCGCTCACCCCGAGTTCGACGATCCGGATGCCCTCCGGCGAGCAGGCCGGGGTGGGGGTCGCGGCGTCGGCGGCGTCGCCCGGCCGTGGCGGTGGCGTGGGCAGCGGGTCGATCGGGCGCGGCGTCGGGGTGCAGGCGGTCAGCAGGGTCAGCCCCGCGATGACGCCGAGTCGGGCCGCCGCGTTCCGCATCCGGTGATCATGCCACCCGGTCGGGCGCGGCGAGGACCGCGTCGAGCAGGCCCGGGTAGAGGCGGTCCAGTTCCTCGCGGCGCAGGCGCACGTATCGGCTGGTGCCGGCGACGCGGGTGCGGGTGACGCCGGCCTCGCGCAGCACCCTGAGGTGGTGGCTGCGGGTGGCCTTGGAGACGCCGAACTCGAACGTGCCGCAGGCGTGCTCGCCGCCCCCGGCCAGCGTGCGCACGATCTGCAGTCGGACGTCGTCGGCCAGCGCCGCCAGCACCGCGGTCACCGGCACGTCGCGCAACTCGGGTTCGTGCAGCTCCATGTGACCAGGGTAACCCATGTTCGACATCCGTCGAACAACCTCCTAGAGTCGGCTCCGTTGGTTCGACGATACTCGAACATAGGAGCTGCGATGCGTTCCCGTTCCGCCGCCCTCCCGCTCTTCGCGGTGCTCAGTTGGGGCGTCATGTTCCCCGTCCTGGCCAGCGCGCTCACCCGGGTCGACGCGCTCAACCTGACCACCGCCCGGTACGTGCTCGCCACCGCCGTGCTGGTCGCCCTGCTCCTGGCCCGGGAGGGGGTGACCGCCCTGACCACGCAGCGACGCGGGGTCGAGGTGCTGCTGCTCGGTGCGCTCGGCTTCGCCGGCTTCAACACGCTCACCAACCTCGCGCTCGGGCACGCGGCCCCGCAGCAGATCGCCCTGTTCGCCGCCACCGTGCCGGTCGTCACCCAGCTGGTCCGCTGGGCGCGGGACGGCGTCCGGCCCCGGCCGGCGATGCTCGGCCTCTCCCTGGTCGCGCTCGTCGGCGTCGGCCTGGTGATCACCCGCGGCCGGCTCGACGGGCTGGGCGAGTTCGGTCTCGGCGGGCTGCTCATGGTCGGCGCCGTGCTCGGCTGGGCGTTCTACACCCACGGCGCGACCCGGTTCCCCGAGTGGTCGCCGCTGCGCTACACCGCGCTGACCGCCGTCGCCGGCACGATCGCCATGCTCGCCGCCAGCGCCGCCGCCGACCTCACCGGGGTCCAGCACGCCCCGCACGCCGCCGACCTCGTCGCGGTCGCCCCCCAGCTCGCGTACGCGGTGCTGGTCGCCGCCGTGGTCGCGGTGCTGGCCTGGAACACCGGCGTCCGGCGGCTCGGGGCGGCGGACGCCGCGTTGTTCATGAATCTGGTCCCGGTGACCACGTTCGCGGTGCAGATCCTGCGCGGCTACCGGCCGGGCGCGGTCGAGCTGGTCGGCGCCGGGCTGACCGTCGCCGCCCTGGTGGCGGCGAACCTGGTCACCCGTACCCCGGCCCGGCGGGCCACGACGGCGACCCTCGTGCCGGCGGCCGTGGTGGACCGGCCGGCGGTGGTCGAGCCGGTCGCGGTGGTCGGCCGCTGAGCCGGCCCACACCGTGGGATCCCGAGGTGGCGCGGCCGTGAGCGGCGCATAGACTCGGCGGCACAACTGCATACCTCATCCAGAGGGGCTGAGGGATACGGCCCGACGACGCCCCGGCAACCACCCGCGCGCTCGACGACGAGCGACCGCGGGCAGGTGCCAATTCCGTCCCCGCCGCACCCGGCGATGCGGGGAAAGATGAGAGGACACCCTCGACATGACGTCGACGCTTCCCGCCGCACCCGGCATCGACACCACCCGCAGCCCGGCCCGCGCCCTGGTCTGTCGCGCCTGTTCCGCGCGGTACCCGCTGGCCGCCCAGCACGCCTGCTACGAGTGCTTCGGGCCGTTGGAGGTCGACTACGACACCGCCGCTCTGGCCACCGTCACCCGGGAGCGCATCGAGGCCGGCCCGAACAGCATCTGGCGGTACGCGGACCTCCTGCCGGCCGGCCAGGACCCGGCCACCCGGGTCACCCTCGACCCCGGGTTGACCCCGCTGGTGTCCGCCCCGCACCTCGCCGCCGAACTGGGCCTCACCGGCCCGCTCTGGGTCAAGGACGACAGCGCCAACCCCACCCACTCGTTCAAGGACCGGGTGGTGTCGGTGGCGCTGACCGCCGCCCGGGCGCTCGGCTTCACCCGCTACGCCTGCGCGTCCACCGGGAACCTGGCCAACTCCGTCGCCGCGCACGCCGCCCGCGCCGGCGTGCCGTCGGTGGTCTTCATCCCCGGTGACCTGGAGCAGGGCAAGGTCGTCACCACCGCGGTCTACGGCGGCGACCTGGTCGCCGTCGACGGCTCGTACGACGACGTGAACCGGCTCTGCGGCGAGCTGGTGGAGACCGACGACTTCGAGGACACCGCGTTCGTCAACGTGAACGTCCGGCCCTACTACGCCGAGGGGTCCAAGACGCTCGGCTACGAGGTGGCCGAGCAGCTCGGCTGGCGGATCCCGGCCCAGGTGGTGATCCCGATGGCCAGCGGCGAGCTGCTCACCAAGATCGACAAGGCGTTCACCGAGCTGGTCGAGATCGGCCTGGTCGAGGCGCCGGCCGGCGGTTGGCGGGTGTTCGGCGCGCAGTCCGCCGGCTGCAACCCGATCGCCACCGCGCTGCACGCCGACAGCGACACCATCGTCCCGGTCAAGCCGACCGGCATCGCCAAGTCGCTGAACATCGGTGACCCGGCCGCCGGCCTCTACGCGCTGGAGGCGGTCCGCCGCACCGGCGGCTGGATGGAGTACGCCGACGACGACGAGATCCGTGCCGGCATCCGGCTGCTCGCCCGCACCACCGGCGTGTTCGCCGAGACCGCGGGCGGTGTCACGGTCGCGGTGCTGCGCAAGCTGGTCGAGTCGGGCCGGCTCGACCCGACGGCGGAGACGGTCGTCTTCAACACCGGCGAGGGTCTCAAGACGCTCGACGCGGTGGCCGCCCAGGTCGGCCCCACCCACCGCATCAAGCCCAGCCTCCGCGCCGCCCGCGACGCCGACCTCCTCACCTGAGCCTTGATCGACTCGGTCGGGCGGTGGAGGTGGGACTCGCCCGGGTGGGGGATCGGGCAGGACCGGTGGGTAACCGGCGATGTGCGGTGAGTGCCAGAAACCCGCCGACAAGGACTTGACGACAGGAACCGGACGGCGCAAGATGCTTCGTGCGGGAGGGCATCCGCCGGAGACTTTTCAAGTTCTTGCGACCCAACGCCGGAGGCGTTGTGCGGACGTCCCTCCCGACCAACCTCGCGCAGGGCCAGCGGAAACCCGCTGGCCCTGTCGCCGTTCCGGCCCGATCCGTTCGCCGGCGACCGATCTTCAGTTGTGACACGCCCCTACTGATCTGGTGGCTTCCTGTTGCATGATGGCGGGCATGACGGAGACCCCGCACCCCCTGTACGACAGGCACCGCGAGACCCTCGACCGGGCGCTGACCGCGATCACGGAGCGCGGGTACTGGTCGGCCTATCCCGAGTCGCCCAGCCCCCGGGTGTACGGCGAGACCGCCGCCGCCGACGGCAAGGCCGCGTTCGAGGCGTACCTGGGCGGGGACTTCCCGCTCGACCAGCCGGGCGACGGCAGCAGCGTCGCCACCGAGGCCAGCCCGTTCGGTGTGCCGCTGGACGTGCGCTACCCGCACGCCGGCGCCGACCAGCTGGTGTCCGCCGCGACCGCCGCGCTGCCGGCCTGGCGCGACGCCGGTCCGCAGGCTCGGGCGGGGGTCTGCCTGGAGATCCTCGACCGCCTCCACAAGAACGTGTTCGAGCTGGCCAACGCCGTGCAGTTCACCAGCGGTCAGGCGTTCGTGATGGCGTTCCAGGCCGGTGGCGCGCACGCGCTGGACCGGGCGCTGGAGGCGGTGGCCTACGCGTACGCGGAGATGAGCCGCCACCCGGGGACGGCCGGCTGGGAGAAGGCCGCCGGCAAGGGCGACCCGCTGCGGATGACCAAGACGTTCCACGTGGTGCCCCGCGGCGTGGCCCTGGTCATCGGCTGCAACACGTTCCCGACCTGGAACTCGTACCCCGGTCTCTTCGCGTCGCTGGTCACCGGCAACCCGGTGGTGGTCAAGCCGCACCCGCGCGCGGTGCTGCCGCTCGCCGTCACCGTGAAGTACGCCCGGCAGGTGCTCGCCGAGGCCGGGTTCGACCCGAACCTGGTGCAGCTCGCCCCCGAGGCGCAGGGCGAGAAGCTCGCCTCGACGCTGGCCCTGCACCCGGCCGTGAAGATCGTCGACTTCACCGGCTCGACCGAGTACGGCGACTGGCTGGAGGCGAACGCCCGGCAGGCCGCCGTCTACACCGAGAAGGCCGGCCTGAACACGGTCGTCATCGACTCCACCGACGACTTCGCCGGGCTCTGCCGCAACCTCGGCTTCACGCTCACGCTCTACAGCGGCCAGATGTGCACCACCTCGCAGAACCTGCTGATCCCGCGCGACGGCATCGAGACCGACCAGGGGCACAAGAGCTTCGACGAGGTGGCCGCCGGAATCGCCGGCGCGGTCGCCAAGCTGACCGCCGACCCGGCCCGGGGCGTCGAGCTGACCGGCGCGATCGTCAACGACGGCGTGCTGGAGCGGCTGGACGAGGTCACCAAGGTCGGCGAGCCGGTGCTGGAGTCGCGGACCGTCGCGCACCCGTCCTTCCCGGGCGCGGTGGTGCGGACGCCGACCGTGGTCAAGCTGGACGCCGGCGACACGGCGACCTACTCGCGGGAGTGGTTCGGGCCGATCTCGTTCGCCATCGCCACCGACTCGACCGAGCACAGCCTGCGCATCCTGCGCGAGACGGTGGGGGAGAAGGGCGCGCTGACCGCGGCGGTCTACTCCACCGACGAGGCGGTGCTGGACGCGGCCGAGAAGGCGGCGATCGACGCCGGCGTGCACCTGTCCTGCAACCTGACCGGCGGCGTCTTCGTCAACCAGTCGGCCGCGTTCTCCGACTTCCACGGCTCCGGCGCCAACCCGGCGGCGAACTCCGCGCTGACCGACGGCGCGTACGTGGCCAACCGGTTCCGCGTCGTGCAGAGCCGCCGGCACGCGTGAAAGGAGGGGCCCCTTCTTAACGCCTCCGGTAGAGAAGGGGCCCCCGCTTAACACCCCGTCAGGCCGCGCGGCGCATCTGGAGTTCGTGCAGGCCGGGGATGCGCGGGTGCGCGACGCGTACGCCGGTGTCGGTGAAGCCCAGCTTCTGGTAGGCCCGGTAGGCGCGGTCGTTGCCGACCACCACCTCCATCATCAGTTCGGGCCGCCCGCAGGCCCGGGACCAGGCCGCCACCTCGTCGACCAGCGCGGCCAGCAGCCCGCTTCCCCGCCGGGCCGGCGTCAGGTAGACCGCGTAGACCAGCGTCAGGCCCGGCTCGTCCGGCGCGGCGACCCCACCCGCGTGACCGACCAGGCGACCGCCCGGGTCCGCCACGAACTGGGCGGTGTGGTCGCCGCGCGAGACCGCCGCCACCCGGGCGGCGAAGTCGGCGTGCGGGCGGGCCGCCGCCTCGGCCACGGTCTCCAGGAACGCCAGCGGGCTGTCCGCGAGCATCTCCAGCCGGAGGGCGCGCATCCGGGCGGCGTCCTCCGGACGGATCCGGCGGACGGTGGTCAGGACGGTCGTGCTGGTCATGTCGCATGCATACCGGACCGTCCCCGGACGGCGTACGCGGGTGCCGCGTTCCGGGCCGGAATATGCCCGATTTGTGGTCGTGCGCGGTCGTCACGCCTCGTGTAGCGTGCGATTTCGGTCACCGATTCAGCGGCCGTCGCCGATCGCCGAAACCGGTGCGCCGCCGGTGCCGGTCCGCCGGTTCCCGGGTCTTGGAACGCCGCGCAGAGTGAGGAAGTGCACCGTGGCACAGGGCACCGTGAAGTGGTTCAACTCCGAAAAGGGCTACGGCTTCATCGCCGTCGACGGCGGGCAGGACGTGTTCGTCCACTTCTCCGCGATCGAGATGGACGGTTACAAGGCGCTGGACGACGGCCAGCGGGTCGAGTTCGAGATCGCCCAGGGCCAGAAGGGTCCGCAGGCCGAGCGGGTCCGTGTCATCGCCTGACCCGGCCGGGCCCGCCGTCGGCGGCCGAGCCACCCCGACCGGGGCTGCGGTGCGGCCCCGCACCGTGGAAGATCATGAGCCGTTCCAGCCGTTGCCGCTGAGGAGGGCCCATGTCCGACCTGCCCCCGTCGGGTTCCACCGAACCGATGCCCCCGGCGTCGTCCGGTGCGCCGACCGACCCGACCCGGTCCACGCCGCCGACCGCCGGGCCGGTGCCGGGGCAGCCGGGCCCGTCCGGATCGCCCGCGCCGGCCGCCGATCCCTGGGCCCGGCCGGTCGTGCCCGAGCAGCCGGGCCCCGGCGCGTCGCAGCCCGCCCACCCCGACCCCGCCACCCCGGCCACGCCTCCGCCGGGTTGGCCCGCGTCGTCCGGCGCCACGCCCCCGCCCGGCTGGCCCGCGCCGCCGGGTGACCCGTCGACGGGCTGGGGCTGGCCGGCCGGCGGGCCGGCGTATCCGGGCCACCCGATGCCCGGCGCGCCGTATCCGGCCCAGCCGATGCCCGGTGGCCACTACGGCTGGTATCCGCCCGCCGACCCGAACGACCCGCTGGTCACCCCGCCGCACGCCGGTGTCGCCGGCTGGTTCTCGCGGTGTGCCGGCGCGGTGCGGCGCGGTTGGCGGCAGCTGCTGCCGATCGTGCTGCTCGCCCAGTGCGTCCCGGCCGCGATCATCTCGGTCCTCTCGCTCTACCTGGTGCCCACCGACGAGCCGGTGACCGGGCCGGACGGTGCGCCGGTGCTGCCCGACGGCTACCTGGAGCACATGTTCGCCTTCTACGGCGTGGTCCTGCTCGCCGCGCTGATCTTCGGCCCGGTGCAGGCCGCCGGCTGGGGCGCGGGCACGTGGGTGGTCGCCCGCCAGGCGGCCGGTGAGCCGGCCGGTCTCGGCGCGGCCCTCCGGTACGGGCTGCGCCGCGCGCTCGGTCTCTGGGGCTGGACCATCGTGGCCTCGCTGCTGATCACCGTGGGCGCGTGCCTCTGCCTGTTGCCCGGCGTCTACGTCGGGTTCGCGGTCGCCCTGTTCGGCCCGGTCTACCTGTTCGAGCGGCAGGAGCCGATCGGGCGGGCCTGGCGGATGTTCCACCAGCGGTTCGGCATGGTGCTGGGCCGGGTGGCGCTGGTGATGTGCGCGCTGCTCGCGGCGACCGTGCTGGACCTGGTGGTCAGCACGGTGAGCGGGGTGGTGTTCGGGGCCGACCCGACGAGCGCGCCGGGCACCACCGTCGGCGCGGTGGCGCTGGCCGTGGTCGGCGCCGCGTTGGCCGCGCCGGCCTACCTGGCGCAGCTGGTCGGGCTGGTCGTCGCGTACGCCGAACAGCGGGCGCAGGAAGGCCCGGTGAACGCGGCCCGACTGGCGGCGGAACTCGGCTGAGCGGGGCTGTCGTGCTTGCACTCGGCTAGGGAGAGTGCTAAACAAGTCATTGGCACTCGCGTACGGTGAGTGCCAGAAGGTCGGGGCGGTAGGGCCACGATCGCGCCGGTGCCCGAAGGGCGTCGGAGCGGTACGAGGCCGGTCGTCGCGGGCTGTCCGGCCCGACCGAGGAGACGTCGTCGTCGCCAGGTGGCGACGTCCCCAAGGTGCGTACACCAGACGGCCCATCCGGGCATCCGGGTGGCCCGTGAGTGTCCAGGAGGACAACGCCGTATGGCCAAGATGATCGCGTTCGACGAAGAGGCGCGCCGCGGCCTCGAGCGGGGCATGAACCAGCTCGCCGACGCCGTGAAGGTGACCCTCGGCCCCAAGGGCCGCAACGTCGTGCTCGAGAAGAAGTGGGGTGCCCCCACCATCACCAACGATGGTGTGAGCATCGCCAAGGAGATCGAGCTCGAGGACCCGTACGAGAAGATCGGCGCCGAGCTGGTCAAGGAGGTCGCGAAGAAGACCGACGACGTCGCCGGTGACGGCACGACGACGGCGACCGTCCTGGCCCAGGCCCTGGTCCGTGAGGGTCTGCGCAACGTGGCCGCCGGCGCCAACCCGATGGCCCTGAAGCGGGGCATCGAGGCGGCCGTGGCCAACGTCTCGGAGGAGCTGCTCAAGCTCGCCAAGGACGTGGAGACCAAGGAGCAGATCGCCTCCACCGCCTCCATCTCCGCCGCCGACCCCAGCGTCGGCGAGATCATCGCCGAGGCGATGGACAAGGTGGGCAAGGAAGGCGTCATCACCGTCGAGGAGAGCAACACCTTCGGCCTGGAGCTCGAGCTCACCGAGGGCATGCGCTTCGACAAGGGCTACATCTCCGCCTACTTCATGACCGACCCGGAGCGTATGGAGGCCGTCTTCGACGACCCCTACATCCTGATCGTCAACAGCAAGATCTCGTCGGTGAAGGACCTGCTCCCGATCCTGGAGAAGGTCATGCAGTCGGGCAAGCCGCTGCTGATCATCGCCGAGGACCTGGAGGGCGAGGCCCTCGCCACCCTGGTGGTCAACAAGGTCCGGGGCACCTTCAAGTCGGTCGCCGTCAAGGCGCCGGGCTTCGGTGACCGCCGCAAGGCCATGCTGACCGACATCGCCATCCTCACCGGTGGCCAGGTCATCAGCGAGGAGGTCGGCCTCAAGCTGGACGCGACCGGCCTCGAGATGCTGGGCCGCGCCCGCAAGGTCGTGGTGACCAAGGACGAGACCACCATCGTCGACGGTGCCGGCGACGCCGAGCAGATCCAGGGCCGGGTGAACCAGATCCGGGCCGAGATCGACAAGAGCGACTCCGACTACGACCGGGAGAAGCTGCAGGAGCGTCTGGCCAAGCTGGCCGGCGGTGTTGCGGTGATCAAGGTCGGCGCGGCCACCGAGGTCGAGCTGAAGGAGCGCAAGCACCGCATCGAGGACGCCGTTCGCAACGCGAAGGCCGCCGTCGAGGAGGGCATCGTCCCGGGTGGTGGCGTCGCGCTGGTGCAGGCCGGCAAGACCGCCTTCGACAAGCTGGACCTGGCGGGCGACGAGGCGACCGGCGCGCAGATCGTCAAGATCGCGCTGGACGCCCCGCTGCGGCAGATCGCCGTCAACGCCGGCATGGAGGGTGGCGTCGTCGTCGAGCGGGTCCGCAACCTCGACCCGGGTCACGGCCTCAACGCCGCGACCGGCGAGTACGTGGATCTGCTGGCCGCGGGCATCATCGACCCGGCCAAGGTGACGCGTTCCGCGCTGCAGAACGCCGCCTCGATCGCCGCGCTGTTCCTCACCACCGAGGCCGTCGTGGCGGACAAGCCGGAGAAGACCCCGGCCGCCCCGGCTGGCCCGGGTGGCGGGGAGATGGACTTCTGAGTCCAGCTCCATCCAGTACGCCGAAGGGGGCGGGCCGCGTCAGCGGTCCGCCCCCTTTCCGCGTACGTGTCAGGTGGGCAGCGGCCGTTGGTTGCGGCGCTTCTTCGCCCGGTCGTACGGGGGCGGCAGCCATCTCGGTTCGTCCACCGGTTGCCGTGGCTCCTCCACGGGTGGCTGGTCGGCCCCGGCCAGCTCGGCGAGCTGCTCGGCGTCGCCGACGTCGAGCCGGTCGAACGGGAGCTGCCCGGGAAGCTCATCGGTCGGGCGTCGGCCCGTGGCCGGGTCGTCGGCCCGTTCGTCATCCGTGCTCATGCACCGCCTCCTCCTGCCTACCGACCGTAGGTCCCGGGTGACGCCATGGAGGGTGAACGGCGTTATGCCCTTTTGATGGCTTTCCGGTAGAGGAAGAAGACGCGCTCGATCCGGGCGCCCGCCGCGCCGGAGTAGAACGGCACCGGGCCCACCCAGCCGATCTGCGCCGCGCCGATCCCGGACGCCGCCTGGTCCCGCAGGCAGCGGCGCAGCAGCACCCCGCCGATGCCGGACCCCTCGGCCGCCGGGGCGGTGCCCATCGGCCCGAACCAGCTCGGTCGCGCCGACCCCCAGGCCGCGAAGCCGAGGATCTCCCCGTCCCGCTCGGCCAGGTGCGCGCCCGCGTCCGGGCGACCCACCGAACCGGCCAGCTCGCCGTCCCAGGTGCCGCCGAACGTGGCCCGGGCGAACGCGGTCAACGCCGGCAGGTCCGCCGGTCCGGCCCGACGTACGGTCACGCCCCGCCCGGCCAGCCGCTGCTCGGCGGCCTCGGTGGAGCGCAGCGCCGGTGACCCCTCGGTCAGCTCGGCGGTCATGTTCCAGGCCGTCCGGTCCTGCCGGAAGCCGAGCCGCGACGCGGCGCAGACCGCCGGTGTGTAGCGCACGTCGATGCCCGGCCAGGCGTAGTGCGGCGGGTTGCCGGCCAGCAGCAGCTCGGTGGCGCCGAGCGCGGCCAGCCGGGCCTCCGCCTCCGCGAGCAGCGCGCCACCGACCCCCTGGCGGCGTTCCGCCGGGGCCACCGCGACCAGGTCGACGTGGCCGAGCCGGGGATCGGTCCCCGACAGCGACCCGACCAGCACCCCGACCAGCGTGCCGTCGCGTACCGCGCCGAGCCGCAGCACGGTCCGGTCGGCCGCGGCGCGGTCGGCCAGCGTGGTCACCACGGCCGACGCCTCGGCCGCGTCCTCCGGCAGGTCGAGCGACCGCCGGCAGAGTTCGACGACCTCGGGCAGGCGGTCCCGGCCCAGCTCGATGATCTCCACGTCCATGGTCGCCGACCCTAGGTCATCGGCGCGGCAATGGACAGGGTTCCTAACCGCTGGAGGTCGCCCGGGCGGCCCGCACCGCCGCGTACGCGTCGACCAGGCCCGCGCCGACCAGGTCGCGGGTGCCCCCGCAGGGCGCGCCGGCGGGGACCGTGGCCGGGGTGGCCGTGTCGGCGAGGATCCGCCGGGTCCGGTCCAGGTCGCCGACCAGCGCCGGGTTGGCCGACCACATCAGCGCCACCACGCCGGCCACCTGCGGCGTCGCCATCGACGTGCCGTCCAGGGTGGCGTAACCACCGCCGGGGAACGCCGACGGCACCGCCGCACCCGGGGCCACCAGATCGGGCTTGCCGGCCGTTGCGGCCGGGCCCCGGCTGGAGAAGTCGGTGAGCCGGCGGCTCCGGTCGACCGCGCCGACCGTGAGCACGTCCGGGTACGGCGCCGGCGGGTCGACGATCGACCCGCAGTGCGGACCGGTGTTGCCGGCGGCGGCCACCACCAGGATGCCGGCGGCGGCCAGCGCGGCGGTGGCCGGGCGCAGCGCCCCCGGGTCGCAGCCCTCCAGCGGCGGGCAGCCCCACGAGTTGGTCAGCACGTCCGGGGCGCGCGCCGGACGGCCGTCGGTGAACGGGTCCCCGCCGGGCGGGAACGGGGCCAGCATGAACTGGAGGCAGTCGAGATAGCGGGCCGGGCTGCCCAGGTTGCGGTCCAGGTTGACGCAGCCCACCCAGTGCGCCCCGGGCGCCACCCCGATCCCGTCGCGGCCGACCGCGCTGCCCAGCGTGTGGGTGCCGTGGCCGCCCCGGTCGGCCGGCGCGCGGCGGTGCTCCCACGGGTCGTACCAGGAGTCGTCGCCGCCCCGGAAGCCGGCGGCGAGCGCCGGGTGCCGGCCGTCCACCCCGGAGTCCGAGCTGCCCACCACCACGCCGGCGCCGGTGACGCCCAGCTCCGACCAGACCCGGTCCGCCCCGATCAGCGACACGTTCCAGGTCGGACCGCTCGGGGCCGGGGCGTCGCCCCGGGCCGGCGGCGCCGCCGCGGGCAACGGGCGCGGGCGCTGGCCGACCAGCACCCGGGCCACCTCGGGGCGGCCGGAGAGCCACGCCCGCACCGCCGGCCCGCCGTCCGTCTCGATCGCGTTGACCAGGTAGTAGGGCGTCGGGTTCAGGCGCAGTCCGCGCAGCGTGCGGCGCAGGTCGCCCTGCGTCCGGTCGGCGGTGGCGACCAGCCGCCGGTAGACCTCGGCGGCCCGCGCGTCCCGTCCCGCCCGGCCCGGGGCGCCGGCCGGCAGACCGCTCAGGTCGGCCTGCTCGCGCAGCACCACCAGCAGCCGCTCGCCGTACAGGCCAGGTTGGCCGGGCACCACGTACACCACCGCCACGGCGGCCAGCAGCGCGCCGGCGGCCAGCGCGGCCGGACCGCGCCGGGGCGCGCCGGCGCGGCTCCGGGCGAACAGCACGCCGTACCCGACGGCGAGCAGCGCCGCGACGGCGAACCCGGCGCCGGTGCCGACCGCGACCCAGTACGGCACGTCGCGGGCGGCGGCCAGCAGGAGCGTGACCTCCTCCGGGTCGGTGAAGGCCAGCGGCCCGGCGAGCGCCAGGCCGACCAGCCAGCGCGCCGGCGCCGAGCCGGCCGCCCGGCCGCCGTGCCGGGCCGCGGCGTCCAGCGCGCCCAGCACGAAACCGAGCGGCGGCAGCAGGACCAGCGCCGGGAGCTGCGCGCCGGACTGCCCGGCCCCGGCGGCCAGCAACGTCAGCGTGACGCCGGCGACCAGGCCGCCGAGCAGCGCCGCCCGGACCGGCCGGCGCGACGACCCGGCGCCGAACGCGGCCCAGAACCCGGGACCCAGCAGCACCCCGGCGAGGACGCCGAGCGCGGCGGCGGCCAGCCCGGCGAGCAGCGTCTCCAACGCCCCGCCCAGCGCGCCGATCCAGGCCCAGGGCAGCAGCGTGGCCAGCCCGGCGGCGATCGCCAGCAACGGCACCGCCCCGAACCGCCCGCCCCGGCCCGCCTCCCCGGTCGCCGCCGGAGGGACGACCGGGCGACGGCGGGTGATCCGCTCCGCGACGAACGCGAGCAGCGCGGCGGTCACCGCCAGCGCCGCCAGGTACGCCTCGTGGTGCACCGGCGGCACCACCCGGAGCAGCGTCGTCGCGCCCAGCGCGAGCACACCGGCGGTCCAGGCGCGGCCGGTCGTCCGCAGTGCCGGTGAGCGGGGCGCCAGCGCCAACGCCAGTGCGGGCGCGCCGACCAGCAGCACGGTGGCCGCCGCCACCACCGGCCACACCGCCAGGGCCCGGTCCAGCCCGCTGACCAGCACCACCTGGTCGACCAACCAGCCGGTGACCTGGCCGGGCACGGTGACGAGCACGGCCCAGAGGCCGGTCAGCACCGCCGCGACGACCGGCCACGGCCCGGTCTCGCGGGGCGGCGGCGGGGGTACGGGAACAGCGGGCGGGCCGGTGAGCATGGTCATCACGGTACGGCCGGGACGTGTCGCGGTGGCGCGGGGACGGTTACCGTGGACGGGTGCGCGACCCCAACGTGTCCCGATCCGAGGCCGGTCAGCTCTCCGCCGAGCGCCGCGCCGACGAGCTGCGCCGGCTCCGCGCCGAGCGGTTCGACGTGCTGGTCATCGGCGGTGGCGTCACCGGTGCGGGCGCCGCGCTGGACGCCGCGTCCCGGGGCCTGAAGGTCGCCCTGGTCGAGGCGCGCGACCATGCCGCCGGCACCTCCAGCCGGTCCAGCAAGCTCATCCACGGTGGCCTGCGCTACCTGGAACAGTTGGAGTTCCACCTGGTCCACGAGGCGCTGACCGAACGCGGGCTGCTGGCCACCCGGCTCGCCCCGCACCTGGTCCGCCCGGTGCCGATCCTGGTGCCGCTGCCGGCCGAGGGCGGCGCCCGTGACCTGCCCCGACGGATCTTCCGCCGCTCCTACTACGGGCTCGGCGTGGCCGCGTACGACGTGTTCGCCGGGGTGTTCGGCGGGGGCCGCGGGATGCCGCTGCACCGGCACCTGACCCGCGAGGGCGCCCGGCGGATCTTCCCCAGCCTCCGGCCGGACACGCTGGCCGGCGCGATCCGCTACTACGACGGCCAGGTCGACGACGCCCGCCTCGTGGTGACGCTGGCCCGCACCGCGGCCAGCCTCGGCGCGACAGTGGTCACCAGCGCCCGGGCGGTCGGCCTGATCCGCCAGGCCCGCGAGGTGACCGGCGTCCGGGTGCGCGACCTGGAGGCGCCGGCCGACGCGCCGGACGCCGAGTTCGAGGTACGCGCGCGCACCGTGATCGCCGCGACCGGCGTGTGGAGCGACGACATGTCGCGGATGCTCAACGACGTCGGGCTCCGCCCCAAGCTGCGGGTCCGGGCCTCCAAGGGCGTGCACCTCGTGGTGCCGCGCTCGGCCATCGTCGGCGAGACCGGGCTGATCCTGCGTACCGCGACGAGCGTGCTGTTCGTCATCCCGTGGGGCGGCCACTGGATCATCGGCACCACCGACACGGACTGGCAGCTCGACCGGTCCCACCCGGCCGCGACCGCGGGCGACATCGACTACCTGCTGTCGCAGGTCAACACCGTGCTGGACCGGCCGTTGACCACCGCCGACATCGAGGGCGTCTACGCCGGGCTGCGACCGCTGCTGGCCGGCGAGGCGGACTCCACCTCCAAGCTCTCCCGGGAGCACGCCGTGGTGGAACCGATGCTCGGCCTGTTGCTGGTGGCCGGCGGCAAGTACACGACCTACCGGGTGATGGCCGCCGACGTGGTCGACCGGGCCATGCACCGGCTCGGGCAGACCCGGCCGTCGCGCACCGCCGACCTGCCGCTGCTCGGCGCCGACGGGTACGCGGCCCTGTGGCGGGACCGGGCCGACCTGGCCCGCCGGCACGGGGTGGCGGTCGGCGTGGTCGAGCACCTGCTGGAGCGCTACGGCAACCTCACCCTGGACCTGCTCGCCCTGGTCGACGCCGACCCGCTGCTCGGCTCGCCGCTGGCCGGCGCGCCGGAGTACCTGGCCGCCGAGGTGACGTACGCGGCCCGCGCCGAGGGCGCGCTGCACCTGGAGGACGTGCTCACCCGGCGGACCCGGATCTCCATCGAGACCAGTCATCGCGGAATGGAGTCGGCCGAGCACGCCGCGGAGTTGATGGGCGCGGTGCTCGGCTGGGACGCGGCGACCCGGGCCCGGGAGGTCGCCCACTACCGGGCGCGGGTCGAGGCCGAGCGGGAGTCGCAGCTCATGTCGGACGACGTCGCGGCCGACGCGGCGCGGCTCGGCGCGCCGGACGTGCGCGGTTTCGCCGCCGACCGGGGGACCGAACTCCCCACCTCGCCGCGCTGAGGAAACCGGAACCCCTACCGGCCGCTCGGCCGGTGGTGCGCGCTACCTACGGAAGTGTAGGTTTCCCGCGTGGTTCGCCCAACCTGGTCGCGCGTCGCCGCCCTCTCCGCCGGCATTCTGCTGGCGACCACCCTGACCGGCTGCACACTCTTCGGCCGGGCCGAAGGGGCCACCACACCCGGTCAGCAGGGCTCCGCCGCACCGACCCCGGCCGGGAAACGTGTCTCCCTGGTGCAGCGGCTGGGTGCGGACGGGCCGGTCCGCACGCTCGACGTGGACCCGACCGGCCGGTGGCAGTGCCGTGACTGCGCCGGCGACGGTGTCGACGCGACCGGCACGCTCAACCCCGAGCAGACGCAGCGGTTGCAGCAGATGCTCACGGACCCGGCGCTGGTCGGGGAGACCGACCAGGCGCGGCAGTACAAGCAGGGCTGCATCGGCGTGCTGACCTCGACGCTGCTCGTCCCGCCCGGGCTGACCGTGACCATCCAGGACTGCCCGGGTGAGCCGAAGCCGACGGTCGCCTACGACGTCCTGCTGCTGCTCACCCAGGCGACCCCGGCCGAGGACAAGGGCTGACTCAGATCACCTTGCCCGGGTTGAGCAGCCCGGCCGGGTCCAGCGCCGCCTTGATCGCCTGGTGCACCCGGACGCCCACCGGGCCGATCTCCCGGGCCAGCCAGTCCCGCTTCAGCAGCCCGACGCCGTGCTCCCCGGTGCAGGTACCGCCCAGTTCCAACCCGAGCCGCATGATCTCGTCGAAGGCCCGCCGCCCCCGGTCCAGACTCACCGGGTCGGCCCGGTCGACCACGATGTTGGGGTGCATGTTGCCGTCCCCGGCGTGACCGACCACGCCGATCGGCACGTCGCACGCCTCGGCGATCCGGGCCACCCCGTCCAGCAGTTCGGCGAGCCGGCCGCGCGGCACCGCCACGTCGTCGATGACCAGGCCGCCGTTGCCGCCGGGGAACGTCTCCGCGGCGAACCGTTCCATCGCCGGATGGGCCAGCCGTCGGGCCTGGAGCAGGGCGGCCGCCTCGGTCGCGTCAGTGGCCACCCAGACCTCGTCGGCGCCGGCCCCGGTGCACACCTCGGCGATCCGGGCCAGGTCGTCGGCGGCCCGGGCGCCGGTGTCCACCGCCGCCAGCAGCAGCGCCTCGGCGTCGGTGCGCAGACCCATCGGCCGGTACGCCTCGATCGCCAGCAGGTGGGTCCGGTCCAGCAGCTCCAACAGGCTCGGGGTGAGACCCCGCCGGGCGATCCCGGCCACCGCGCCGCCGGCCGCCGCCGTGGTCGGGAAGACCGCGACCAGGGTCAGCGACTCCTGCGGCGCCGGGCGCAACGCCACCGTCACCTCGGTGATCACGCCGAGCGTGCCCTCCGAGCCGACGAAGAGCCGGGTCAGGTCGTACCCGGCGACGCCCTTGGCGGTGCGGCGGCCGGTGCGCAACACCTCGCCGGAGGCCAGCACCACCTCCAGGCCGAGCACGTACTCGGTCGTCACGCCGTACTTCACGCAGCACATGCCGCCCGCGTTGGTGGCCACGTTGCCGCCGATGGTCGACGACTCCCACGAGCCCGGGTCCGGCGGGTACCAGAGGCCGTGCTGCCGGACCGCCCCGGCCAGCGCCGCGTTGACCACGCCCGGTTGCACCACGGCGAACCGGCCGACCGGGTCGATCTCCCGGATCCGGTCCATCGCCGTGGTGCTCAGCACCAGCGCGCCGGACACCGCGTTCGCCGCGCCCGCCAGCCCGGTCCGCGCCCCCTGCGGCACCACCGGTACGCCGTGCCGGCCGGCCGCGCGGACCGCCGCCACCACGCCCTCGGTGTCCCGCGGCCGGACCACCACCAGCGGGGTGCCCGCGGCGCACAGGTCCGCCTCGTCGCGTTCGTGCCCGGCCAGCAGGTCCGGATCGGTCAGCACGGCGGCGTCGCCGAGCGCGGCCCGCAGGTCGTCGAGGAGGGGATGGGCGGCCATGCCGGGAAGGCTACCGGCGTACCGTTGGTCGCCGTGCTCTACCTGGACCCGCCCACGGTGCCCTGGCGCGGCCGGCTGTGGTCGCACCTGATCAGCGACGTCTCCTACGCGGAGCTGCACGCCTTCGCCGAGATGCTCGGCGCGCCCCGGCGCGGCTTCGACCGGGACCACTACGACCTGCCCGCCGAGCGGTTCCGGGTCGCGGTCTGGCTGGGTGCGACGGTGGTCGGATCCCGGGACATCGTCCGCCTGCTGCGCGCCGCCGACCTGCGCCGCCCCAAGCCCCGCGCCTCAGCCGAGGCGCGCGAGTTCCCGGCTCAGGTTGGCCCGGGCGGCGTCCTCCCAGCGGGCGTGCGGCTCGGGTAGGCGGTAGAGCGCCGGCAGGCCGAGCAGGTGCCGCAGCACGGCCGCCCGGCCGGCGCGGAAGTCCGGCTCGGGGACGTGGGCGTACTCCCGGCGGATCGCGGCGGCATAGCGGTCGTAGCCGTCCGGTGGAGCGGCCAGCACCGCCAGGTCGGCGTCGCAGAGCAGCGCGCCGTCCGGGTCGTCCGGGCCGACCGCGTGGCCGGCGGTGAGCAGCACCAGGCGGCGTACCTCGGTCACCGCCGCGGCCGGCAGCCCGGCGGCGGTGAGCAGCGTGTCGCCCAGCTCGGCGCTGGCCCGCTCGTTGGTGTCGCCGCCCGCCCGCGGGTCGTGGACCACGTCGTGGCACCACGCGGCCAGCCGGACCAGGTCGGGTCGGCGGGCCCGGTCCGCGTACGCGTCCACCACGTCGAGGACCGCCCGCAGGTGGTCCACCGTGTGGTACCGCCGGTGGGGTTCCCGCCAGCCGGCCAGCAGGCGCGCCCCGGCCCGGTCCACGCCCACCGGGTCGGTGGCGCCGGCCGCGTGGGCGGCGTCCCGCCACCGTGCCGTCAGGTCGTCCATCGGCTGAAGTCTGCCCCATCGCGGGCGGCGCGAGGATTCACCCGGGGTGGGACGGGTAGTACCGGCCATGGCCGAGGCCCGGGACCGACGACCACCGCTCCTGCGGCGTATGACGGACCGCGAAAAGCTGGGCGACCTCGACGGGCCACGGATCAGCGCCGCCATGGACGAGCTGCGGGATCGGAGCAAGGCCACCCTGCACGACCGGCTGCACCGCGTCCGTACCGCCTTCGGTCTGGCGCTGCAGGCCGGGCTCGCCGCCGGCCTGGCGTACCTGATCTCGCACCGGCTGCTGAAGAACCCGCAGCCGGTCTTCGCCCCGATCTCCGCGGTGGGCACGCTCGCCGCCTCGGTGGGCCAGCGGTTCCGGCGCACCGTCGAGCTGATCGTCGGGGTCGCGGTCGGCGTCCTCGTCGGCGACGTGCTGATCTACTTCCTCGGCACCGGCGCCTGGCAGCTCGCGCTGGTGGTGACGTCGGCGATCCTGTTGACCATCTTCGCCGGGGCGAGCGTGGCCATCGTGATCCAGGCGGCGGCCACCGCGGTGCTGATCGTGACGCTCAGCCCGTCCACCCAGAACCTGGAGTTCCCCCGCTTCGTCGACGCCTTCCTCGGCGGTGGCATCGCGTTGCTGGTCACCGCCATCTTGCTCCCGCTCAACCCGCTGCGGGTCATCAACCGGGCCGCCCGCCCCGCGCTGGACCTGCTCGCCGGTCAGCTGGACACCTGCGCCGAGGCGCTGCGCAACCAGGACCGGGGCGCCGCCCAGCGGGCGCTGTTCCGGCTGCGGGAGAACAAGGAGGAGCTGGCGGCGCTCTCCGAGGCGATCGAGGGCGCCAAGGAGACCATCACCATCTCGCCGGCCCGCTGGCACCGGCGCAGCGAGCTGACCCACTACGCCGAGGCGGCCGAGCCGATCGACCGGGCGATGCGCAACAGCGGCACCCTGATCCGCCGCTCGGTCACCATGATCGAGGACGAGGAGCCGATCCCCGAGCCGATGCCGGACTCGATCGCCCACCTCGCCGAGTCGGTACGCCTGCTGCGGCACGAGTTCGCCGCCGGCGAGGAGCCGGAGCAGGCCCGCGAGCGGTCGCTGCGCGCGGTCAGCGAGGCCGGCCGGGCGTACGCCGAGGGGGTGGGCTTCTCCGGCAGCGTGGTGATCGCGCAGGTGCGGACCACCGCCAGCGACCTGTTGGTGGCCTCCGGCGTCGACCAGGAGGAGGCGAACCGGCTGATCCGGCAGGCGTTCGGCGAGAAGGAGCAGCGCAGCGGCGAGCCCACGGAACAGAGCCCGGCCCCCAAGCCCCCCACCGCACCCCCCGTCGGCTGACTGTCCAACCGACAGGCTCACAGTCAGGGGAGGGTGGTCAGGGCGGTGAGGAGGGTGTCCACCTCTTGTGCGGTGGTGCCCAGGCCGAGGCTGGCGCGCAGGGCGGTGGGGGGCAGGTCGGTGCGGCCGGAGCGCGCGGCGGCCTCGGACAGCAGGCGGCGGGTCAGCGGGTGGGCGCAGAACAGGCCGTCGCGCACCCCGATCCGGTGCCGGGTCGCCAGGTGGGCGGCCACCTCGGCCGAGTCCCGCCCGGCGACCACGAAGCTGACGATGCCCACCCGGGGCGCCTCCGGGCCGAACGTGCGCAGCTCCACCACGTCGGGCAGCGCGGCCAGGCCGGACCGCAGCCGGGCCAGCAGCGCCTGCTCGCGGGCGTGCAGCGCGCCCCGGTCGGCGGCCGCGAGCGCCTCGCAGACCGCGCCCAGCGCCACCGCGCCGAGCAGGTTCGGGGTGCCCGCCTCGTGGCGCGCCGGGCCGGTCGCCCAGCGCACCTCGTGGGTGGCCGCGCCGACGTGGCTGGTGGCCCCGCCGCCGGCCAGGTACGGCGGGGCGGCGTCCAGCCAGTCCGCCCGCCCGACCAGCACGCCCGCGCCGAACGGGGCGTAGAGCTTGTGACCGGAGAGCGCCAGGTAGTCCACGTCCGACGCGGTCAGGTCGACCGGCGCGTGCGGGGCCAGCTGGGCGGCGTCGACCAGGATGCGGGCGCCGCGCCGGTGGGCGACCCGGGCCAGTTCCGCCACCGGCCAGCACTCGCCGGTCACGTTGCTGGCCCCGGTCACCGCGACCAGCACCGGCAGGCCGGGTCGGGCGTCGCGGGCCAGCTCGCCGAGTGCCGCGGCGAGGGACCGGACCGCGCCGGCCGGGCTGTCCGGGACCGGCAGCCGCACCGAGCCGCGCGGCCAGGGGAGCAGGTTCGCGTGGTGCTCGCCGCCGAACGTGACCACCGTGGTGCCGGCGGGAAGCGCCCGGGCCAGCAGGTTCACCGCGTCGGTGGTGTTCCGGGTGAAGATCACGTGATCGTCGGGGCGGGCGCCGACGAAGTCCGCCACGGTCTGCCGCGCCCGCTCGTAGGCCAGCGTGCAGCGCCGGGACAGCGCGCCCGCGCCGCGGTGCACGCTCGCGTACCAGGGAAGCAGCTCGGCCACCGCGTCGGCCGCGGCCCGCGCGCACGGCGCGCTGGCGGCGTGGTCCAGGTTGATCTCCCCCGGTACGCCGAGCACGCCGAGCGGGTCGGGCCGGACCGGCGTGGGCAGCACGGGAGCGGGCGGTACGAGGGTGAGGGTCATGCCGGAGCCTCCGGGTCACCGGGGGACCCCGAGGTGTCGGGACGGGGTCCGCGCTTGCCCAGCACACGGGTCGGCGCCGGGCCCGGTCATCACCCGGGGCACCCCACCGCGAACCTCGACGAGGGTTGCCGGCCAGCAAGCCGGGGCTTGACGCTGGCGCTCGTGACCTGTTCGGGAGCATAGCCGTCGCGATGCGGCCGGACCAGTGGGGCGCGGGTGACTACGCTGACCGCATGGTCGTCACCCCGCCCGGCGGAGCGCCGCCGCCGCCGTCCGCGCCCGCCGCCCCGCCGCCCGGCGCGCCGACGCCCCGGATGCCGCTGCGCCGGCTCGGTTGGCGACGTTTCCTGGCGCTGGCCGGGGTGGTGCTGCTGATCGCGGCCGGCGCGCTGTTCATGGTCTTCACGCTGGGCGAGAGCCTGGGCGCGGAGGCTCTGCTGGTCGGCGTGATCGCGGCGATCCTGCCGGTGCCGGTGCTGGTCTCCTGCTTCCTCTGGCTCGACCGCTACGAGCCCGAGCCGCTGAAATACCTGATCTTCTGTTTCGCCTGGGGCGCCTTCGTCTCCACCGCGATCTCGCTGCTGGTCAACGAGACGGGCGCGCGGCTGTTCGAGGACCGGGGGCTGCCCACCGCGCTGACCGCCGTGCTGGTCGCGCCGTTCATCGAGGAGCTGACCAAGGCGGCCGGCCCGATCCTGCTGCTGATCTTCCGCCGCCGGGAGTTCTCCGGCGTCACCGACGGCCTGGTCTACTGCGGGCTCTCCGCGGTCGGCTTCGCCATGGTCGAGAACATCCTCTACCTGGGCGGGTACGGCTACCGCACCGGCGTGGAGGAGTACGGCCCGGCCACCGGCGCCCAGCAGGTCATCGCGATCTTCATCGTGCGGATCCTGCTGTTCGGCTTCGCCCACCCGCTGTTCACCTCGATGACCGGCGTCGGGCTGGGGGTGGCCGCGCGGACCGCCGACCGCCGGGTCCGGATCCTCGCCCCGCTTGCCGGCCTGCTGCTGGCCATGATGCTGCACGGCACCTGGAACCTGCTGCCCTCGCTGGCCCAGGCCACCGGGCAGCCGGTGATCGTGCTCTACGGCTACCTCGGCGTGATGGTGCCGATCTTCTTCGCCATGGTGGGGCTGGCGGTGTGGCTGCGGGCCTGGGAGGGGCGGCTCACCGAGCGCACCCTGCCCGACTACGTGCGTGCGGGCTGGCTGACCCCGCCGGAGGTGGCGGCGCTGGGCAGTCTGGGCCGGCGGCACGCGGCCCGCACCTGGGCCCGCCGGGTGGCCGGCGACGGCGGCGTGAAGGCGATGCGCGGCTACCAGTTCGCCGCGACCCGGTTGGCGTTGCTGCGCGACGGGATGCGCCGGGGGTTGGACCGCAAGCCCGCCGAGCGGGACCGGACGGCACGGGAGGAACGGGAGCTGCTGGACGCGATCGCCGCGTACCGGTCGTTCTTCGTCGGTCGGGACCCGCAGGCGCCGGTCGGGGTCTGGGACGGTCAGCGCTACCACCTGCGGTTTCCGGACGGGTCGCAGCGCACGGTCGACGCGCCGGACGAGCCGGTGGTGCCGATCCCGGTGGTGCTGGCCCCGCCACCGCCCCCCGTCGGTCACGGCCCGCACCCGTGGCACCCGGGCGGCTGACCGTCAGGCCACCAGGCCGGTGAGGAAGTCGCCGAGCCCCTGGGCGATGGCCATCAGCGCCACACCGATCCCCTTGAACAGCTGCGCCGCGCCGTCGGGTCGGAACGCCATGAAGTAGATCAGGAACGCGAGGAATCCCCAGGCGAGGATCTTCTTGATCACTACCGGCATGGTCCCTCCCCAGGGCGCTGAGGTGCCTGGGCTTCCCGCCGGGCAGCGCCGCAAACAGCGCCCGGGGCGGGCTACAGGTAGAGGCCGGTGGAGCCGGCGGCGGTGGTCTCCACCCGCTCGGCCGCCACGGCGTGCACGTCCCGCTCGCGCAGCAGCACGTAGGCCCGCCCGTGCAGCTCGACCTCGGAGCGGTCGTCGGGGTCGAAGAGGACCCGGTCGCCGGAGACGATCGAGCGCACGTTCGGCCCCACGCCGACCGCGGTGGCCCAGGCCAGCCGCTTGCCGACCGCCGCGGTCGCCGGGATCACGATGCCGGCGGTGGAGCGGCGTTCCCCCTCGGCGCCCTCGGTACGCACGAGCACGCGGTCGTGCAGCAGGCGGATGGGCAGCCCGGCGTCGAGACTCTGGTCGGCGGTCACGCGAAGACGCTACCGCGTGCCCCGCTGTCGATCCCGCCGTGGTTGGCCCGTGCCGTGGCGGGGCAATGTGTGGCGGAGCCGCCCTAGGGTGGGGCGGTCGGACGTATCCTGTCCCCCCTGTGACGTGGGTGGGCCAACTTTGCCGGAGGTGCGCTTGAGCCGCTTCGAGCGGATGCGCGGACGGCTCCGCCGCGCGTACGAGTCGGGCCGGGAGTCCGTCCGGTCCGGCCGGGAGGAGCTGGACTCGGCGCCGCCCGGCGCGGGCGTGGCCTCGCCCGTCTCGCCCGGTCCGGTGGCGGCGCCCTCGGCGACCGTGGTGGGCGCCGAGCCGCCGGCCGCGATGCACAACTCGACCGTCAGCCGCGACGACACGGAGGTGCCGCACGCGCTGCGCATCGCCGCCGCGTGGTGCTGGCGCCTGATCGTCATCGGCATCGTCACCTGGGCGCTGCTCAAGATCATCGGCACGATCAGCATCGTGATCATCCCGCTGACCGTCGCCCTCCTGCTCTCCGCGCTGCTAGCGCCGGCGGTCGGCTGGCTGCTCAAGGCCCGGTTCCCCCGCTCGCTGGCGACCGGCGTGGTGCTGGTCGGCGGCCTGGCCGCGGTGATCGGCACGCTGACCCTGGTGGTGAACGAGTTCATCCAGGGCGTGCCGAAGTTGAGCGAGAAGTCCTCCCAGGGCGTCCGGCAGATCCAGGACTGGTTCAAGACCGGCCCGCTGCACCTGTCCGACAGCCAGCTCGACCGCTACATCGACGAGGCGCAGAGCTGGATCAACGGCAACACCGAGCGGTTCACCAGCGGCGCGCTCAGCACCGCCGCCACGCTGGCCGAGGTGCTCACCGGCACCGTTTTGGTGCTGTTCGCGACGTTCTTCTTCCTCCGCGACGGCAACAACATCTGGCGGTTCCTGGTCCGGCTGCTGCCGGTCGCCGCGCGCTGGAAGGTCGACGACGCCGGGCGCGCGTCCTGGGCGACGCTCGGCGCGTACGTCCGGGCCACCGTTCTGGTCGCGTTCATCGACGCCGTCGGCATCGGCATCTTCCTGGTCGTCTTCGACATCCCGTTCGCGTTCCCGCTCGCCGCGCTGGTGTTCCTGGGCGCGTTCATCCCGATCGTCGGCGCCTTCCTGTCCGGCGTGGTCGCCGTGCTGGTGGCGCTGGTCGACAGCGGTCCGGTGACCGCCCTGATCATCCTCGGCGTGGTCATCGGCGTGCAGCAGGTCGAGGGGCACGTGCTCCAGCCGCTGATCATGGGTCGGGCGGTGGCCATCCACCCGCTCGCCGTGATCATCGGCATCGCCGCCGGCGTGGTGCTGGCCGGCATCGCCGGCGCGTTGGTCGCGGTGCCGCTGATCGCCGTGCTCAACACCGCGGTCCGGCGGCTCGCCGCGCGTACCGTGCCGGACACCCCGCCGGACGCCGTGGTGGTCGCCTCCCAGGCGCCCTGACCCGGCCCGACCCGTCGACGCCCGCGTCACCCCACCCGGGGAGGCGCGGGCGTCAGCTCTTGGCGAGCCGTTCCAACGCGCCCCGGGCCACCTCGGGCCGGGTGGTGTACCAGAACGGCGGCAACGACCGGCGCAGGAACGGGCCGTAGCCCCGCGCCGTCTCCAGCCGCGAGTCGAGCACCGCGACCACGCCCCGGTCGCCGGTGGCCCGGATCAGCCGGCCGACGCCCTGTGCCAGCCGGACCGCGGCGATCGGCACGCTCACCGCCGCGAACCCGGAGCCGCCGCCCGCGTCCACCGCCGCCGCGCGGGCCGCGGCGAGTGGTTCGTCGGGGCGGGGGAAGGGCAGCCGGTCGATCACCACGAGCTGGCAGGCGTCGCCCGGCACGTCCACCCCCTGCCAGAGCGACATCACCCCGAACAGGCAGCTCTCCCGTTCCTGGCGGAACCGGCGGACCAGCAGCGGCAGCGCCTCCTCGCCCTGGAGCAGCACGGGCAGGTCGGTCCGCGCCCGGACCAGCTCCGCCGCCTGCTGGGCGGCCCGTCGCGACGAGAAGAGCCCGAGGGTACGCCCACCGAGCGCCCCGACCAGCGCCAACAACTCCTCGCCGGCGGCCGTGGGCAGGCCGGACACGCTGGGGCGGGGCAGGTGCGCGGCGACGTAGAGGATGCCCTGCCGGGCGTAGTCGAACGGCGAGCCCACGTCGAGCGACCGCCAGCCGGGCCCCTCCGTGGCCGGGACCGTGCCGATCGCCGCCCGGCTGCCCTCGGTGCTGGCCACCGGCGCCGGCCCGGCGGTGCGACCCGCGGCGGCCGCGGAGGCCAGCGCGGCGGCGGCCGGCGACGGCGGGGTGGGCGGCGGGGCCTCCAGCCCGAGCGCCCGGGCCACCGTGTCGAAGCGGCCGCCCAGGGCGAGCGTGGCCGAGGTGGCGACCACGGTGCGCTCGTCGTAGAGGTGGGTGGCGAGGGTGCCGGCCACCGACAGCGGCGCCACCACCAGCGCCCGCCGGCTGCCGTTCTCCGGCTTCTCCACCCAGGCCACGTCGTGGTCGGCCTCCTCCAGCAGCCGCTGGGCGGTGGTGGACAACTCGTCCAGCACCGCCTTCGCCTGCTGCTTGCGGACCGGGTCGGGGTCGTCGGCCTTCACGTCGCCGATCGATTCCAGCGCGGCCCGGGTCGCCGCGTCGAGCAGCGTGCACGCCTCCCGCAGCGCGGGCGGCAGGCCGGCGGTGAGCCGACCGGCCGGCGCCTCGGCCAGCCCTACCGTCAGCGCGTCGCCGGCCTCGGTGAGCCGGTCGGCCAGGTCGGGCCGGAGCAGCGGCCGGGCCCGCCGGGTGGACCGGTCGATCAGCTCGGGCACCAGCTCGGCCTGGGCGGCCGAGGAGACCCGGTCGGCCAGCTCGTGCGCCTCGTCCACCACGAGCAGCTTGTGCGGCGGCACGATGTGCCGCCCGGCGAGCATGTCGACCGCGAGCAGGCTGTGGTTGGTCACCACGATGTCGGCCTCCCGGGCGCGGGCCCGGGACGCCTCCGCGAAGCACTCCTGCCCGAACGGGCAGCGGCTGGCCCCGACGCACTCCCGGGCCGGCATGGAGACGCTGCGCCACACCTGGTCGTCGACGCCCGGGTCCAGCTCGTCGCGGTCGCCGGTGGCGGTCTTCTCGGCCCAGTCGCGCAGCCGCTGCACCTGCTTGCCCAGCCGGCCGGCCTCACCCAGCCACTTCGTGGCGCCGGGACGGGGCGCGTCGAAGAGCGCGTCGTCCGGCTCGTCCTCCACCGAGCTGTCCAGCCGGGCCAGGCACAGGTAGTGGTGGCGGCCCTTGAGCACGGCGAAGGTGGGGCGGCGGCCGAGCACCGGCTCGACCGCGTCGGCCAGCCGGGGCAGGTCGTGGTCGACGAGCTGGGACTGCAACGCCAGGGTCGCGGTGGAGACCACCACCGGACCGTCCACGGTCAGGGAAGGGGCCAGGTAGGCCAGCGACTTGCCGGTGCCGGTGCCGGCCTGCACCAGCAGGTGCTCGCCGGAGGCGATGCTCCGCTCGATCGCCTCGGCCATCTGCTGCTGGCCCGGCCGGGCCGCGCCGCCCGGCACCGCGCCCACCGCGGCGGCCAGCAGCGCCCCGCCGTCGGCGCGGCCGGCCCGGCGTTTCTTCGGGACAGCGGGGCCGGTGGCGGTGCGGGACGGGCTCACCGTGCGACCGTACCCGCCGGCACCGACGGGGGTCCCGCCGCTCCGGCCGCGTGGCGCGGTCGGTGCGTCGCGTCCGGTTACCTCCCGATCGCGAGGCGTGGCCGGAATCGGTTAGGGTGCCAGGCATGCCGAGCGACGTGGTCCGCGTGATCTACCGCAAGTACGACGGCAGCGCGCACCGCGACTACCCGGCCCGCCGGCTCGCCGAGGACGACCTCGGCGTCTGGCTCGGCGTGCCGGCCGGCACCGAGTCCGTCTACCACGGCCGCCCCTCGGTCGAACAGATCCCGTTCGTCCTGTTGGTGCCCCGGCACGGCTGGTGGACCGGGATGTTCAACCCGCCGCCGCGCACCAGCGAGGTCTACTGCGACATCGCCACCCCGGCCCGCTGGGAGGGTGAGGAGACGGTCCACCTGGTCGACCTCGACCTGGACGTGGTGCGTCGTCGGGAGACCGGCGTCGTCGAGCTGCGCGACGAGGACGAGTTCGCCGAGCACCGGGCCCGGTGGGGTTACCCGGACGACCTGGTCGCCGAGGCCGAGGCGGCGGCCCGCTGGCTGCTCGGCGCGCTCGGCGACGGCAGCGAGCCGTTCGCCACCTCGTACCGCAAGTGGTTGGCCCTGGTGGTCTGAACCGCGGTCACCAGCGCGGCGGCCAAGCGGCGTCCGGCCCGAGCGGCGGCAGGTCGGCCACCTTGTCCGGGTTGAGCTGGTTGAACACGCCGGTCACCCGCCCGTCGTGCACCGCGAACGAGGTGACCATCCGGATCGTCCGCCCGTCGCGGTGGAGGAACTCCGACTGCCACCCCAGCGTGCCGTCCACCAGCACCGGCCGGCCGCGCAGGGCACCCCGCCCCCGGGCCTGGCCGTACAGGCCGAGGAGCAGGCGGCCGACCGCGTCGGTGCCGACCACCGGCCGGCGCCCCGCCGGGAAGTGCCCGCCGGAGTCGCCGATCGAGATGACGTCCGGGGCCAGCACCCGGACCAGCTGGTCCAGCTCGCCGGACTCCACCGCGGCGGCGAAGGCGGTGAGCACGCGGCGCTGCTCGGCGAGGTCGGCGCTGTGCCGTGGCGCGTCCGGCCCGTGCACGGCCCGACGCCCCCGGGACGCGAGCTGCCGCGCCGCCTCCGGCGTCACGGCGAGCACGTCGGCCACGTCGCCGAACGGCACCGCGAAGACGTCGTGCAGCACGAACGCCACCCGCTGCTCCGGCGTCAGCCGCTCCAGCACCACCAGCAGCGCGGTGCCGAGCTGGTCGGCCCGGACCGCGCGCTCGGCCGGGTCGGGGGCGAAACCGTCCGCCGCCGGTAGGCCGCGCACCACCGGCTCGGGCAGCCACTGACCCGGGTACGCCTCGCGGCGCACGCGGGCGGAGCGGAGCACGTCCAGGCAGATCCGGGAACAGGTGGTGGTCAACCAGCCGCGCACGTCGCGGACGCGGGCCCGTTCGGCCGGGTCGGCGAGCGCGCCCGAGAAGCGCAGCCAGGTCTCCTGCACGGCGTCCTCGGCCTCGCTGCGGCTGCCCAGCATCCGCTGCGCGACCGCCAGGAGGTGCCCCCGTTCCGCCTCGAACTCCCCCGCAAGCTCGTCCACCCACCCATTCTCCCGCTCGCCCACCCCGCACCGCCCACCGCCCACCGCCCGCTGCCGCGCCCGCCCGCTGCCTGCCGTCCATCGCCCCGGCTTCGCCGCCTGCCGTCCGCCGCCCGGCTCCCCCGTTCACCCGCCCTCCCTCCCGGCCGCCGTGACCAAGCCGCCTGGCGTTCGGCCGTTCGCGCCCGTCCGGCCCGATCCGGCGGGAGATCTTGGCACGAAACGGCCCCTATAGGGGCCAGTTCTTACCAAGATCTCGACCGATCCCACTTTGTGGAAGATCGATTCCGTTCGGTGAGGCGCTGGTTCCGAGAGGGGGTGACGTGCGTGAACGGGCGGGCGGGGGCGGGGGACTGCCGACGGGCGGGGCTGGCCGGGGAACGGGTGGAGGAGGTGGGCGGATGGAGGGTGAGTCGCAAAACGGGCGTAGCGGGCACGCCGTACCCATGATCGGGGTTGCGGGGTGAGGATCGGGGGATGAGTGGCGTGGTGGGGCCCGAGGGCGGGTCGATGCGGGAGTTGTTGCGGGTGGGCCCGGGGGCGGTGGACCTGGCGGCGATCGACCCCCGGTCGACACCGGGGTTGCCGGCGGCGGCCGGGCACGGGTCGGCGCGCAAGGAGTGGGCCCGTGGGCAGGTCGAGCTGGTCGGCGCGGAGCTGGGCCGGCAGCAGGAGATGCTCTACGCCGCCGCCCAGGGCGCGGCCGGGCCGGGGAGCGCCACCAGCGCGCCCAGCCAGGCCGGCGCACGGCTGGCCGGTGACCGGCCGCGCCGGGTGCTGCTGGTGCTTCAGGCCATGGACTGCGGCGGCAAGGACGGCGCGGTCAAGCGGGTGGCCGGCGCGATGAACCCGCTCGGGCTGCACATCCGTTCCTTCGGCCCGCCGACCGAGGAGGAGCGGCGGCACGACTTCCTCTGGCGCGTCCGGCGGGCGCTGCCGCCGCCGGGCTACGTGGGCGTGTTCAACCGCTCGCACTACGAGGACGTGCTCATCGCCCGGGTGGAGGAACTGGTCGACGAGGCCACCTGGCGGTCCCGGTACGCGATCATCAACGACTTCGAGCGGGAGCTGGTCGAGCAGTCCGTGACCGTGGTGAAGGTCATGCTGCACATCTCGTACGCGGAGCAGGGCGAGCGGCTGATGGAGCGGCTCACCGACCCGACGAAGTACTGGAAGTACAACCCGAGCGATCTGGACACCCGGGCCCGCTGGGACGATTACCGGGCCGCGTACACCGAGGCGCTGGAGCGTTGCGGGACGGACGCCGCGCCCTGGTTCGTGCTGCCGGCGGACCGCAAGTGGTACCGCGACTGGGCGCTGGCCCACCTGCTGCGGGAGACGTTCGACGGGTTGGATCTGGGGTATCCGCCTGCCGATTTCGACGTCGAACGGGAGCGTGACCGGTTACGCGACCAGGGCGGCAAGTGATCAGGTGAACAGCAGGTGAACGAGCGGTGAATCGGGCCTGACCAGGGGTGGGCCGGTCGATGCCGGGTTCGACCGTGTCCCTAGCATGCCCAGAGCAGACGCCTCTCGCAGGCGACGGCCACCCTTCCACCGACACGACGAGGTCCGTGCTGTGAAGTTTTCCTTCCGTCCCACCGAGGGCGCCTTCTACGAGCTCTTCACCAGGGCCGCGCAGAACCTGGTGAAGGGGACCGACCTGCTCAACGAGCTGGGTCTGCCCGGCGCGGACGTGCAGTCGATCAGCGAGCGGCTGACCGAGGTCGAGCACGACAGCGACCAGATCACTCACGACCTCTACAAGAAGATCAACTCCACCTTCATCACGCCCTTCGACCGGGAGGACATCTACCGGCTGGGCTCGCTGCTCGACGACGTGATGGACCACCTGGAGGCGGTCGGCAACCTGCTCTACCTGTACGGCCTGACCAAGCTCCCGTCGCTGCCGCGCGAGCTGCACGAGCTGGTCAACGTGCTCGACCAGCAGGCCAAGCTCACCGCCGAGGCGATGCCCCGACTGAAGTCGATGAAGGACCTCGAGGACTACTGGATCGAGTGCAACCGGCTCGAGAACGACGGCGACCAGGCCTACCGGATGCTGCTGGTCCGCCTCTTCTCCGGTGAGTACGACGCGCTGACGGTGCTGAAGATGAAGGAGGTGGCCGACGAGCTGGAGGCCGCCTGCGACGCCTTCGAGCACGTCGCCAACACCGTCGAGACCATCGCGGTCAAGGAGTCCTGATCCCGTGACACCCGAACTCATCGCCGTGCTGGCGGTGATCGCGGTCGCCATGGCGTTCGACTACACGAACGGCTTCCATGACGCGGCCAACGCGATCGCCACCAGCATCTCGACCCGGGCGCTGACCCCCCGGATCGCGCTCGCGCTGGCCGCCGTCGGCAACTTCGTCGGCGCGCACTTCGGCGCCGGGGTCGCCAAGACGGTCGGCGACGGACTGGTGACGCTACCGACCGGGGTGGAGAGCCTCGGCGTGGTCTTCGCCGGCGTGCTCGGCGCGATCGCCTGGAACCTGATCACCTGGTACTTCGGCCTGCCGTCCTCCTCCTCGCACGCCCTGTTCGGCGGCCTGGTCGGCGCGACCCTGTTCGCCGCCGACGGCATCGTCCAGTGGGGCAACATCCTGGAGAAGGTCATCATCCCGATGGTCCTCTCGCCGGTGGTCGGCCTGGTGCTCGGCTTCCTGGTGATGCTGGCGATCATGTGGCTGTTCCGGAAGGGGCAGCCGGGCAAGCTCAGCCGGGGCTTCCGCTGGGCGCAGACCGTCTCCGCCGCCGCCATGTCGGTCGGCCACGGCATGCAGGACGCCGCCAAGACCATGGGCATCATCGTGCTGGCGCTCTACACCGGCGGCTTCCAGGAGAGCAAGACGCACATCCCGGGCTGGGTGTTCTGGACCTCCGCGACGATGCTGGCGCTCGGCACGTACGCGGGCGGCTGGCGGATCATCCGGACGTTGGGCCGGAAGATCATCGACCTCGGTCCGGCGGAGGGCTTCGCGGCCGAGACGGTGGCCAGCGCGGTGCTCTACTTCAACGCGCTGGTGCTCAAGGCTCCGATCTCCACCACGCACACGATCACCTCGGCGATCATGGGTGTGGGCGCGACGAAGCGGCTCTCCGCGGTGCGCTGGAACGTGGCCGGCAACATCGTGATCGCCTGGATCATCACGTTCCCGGCGGCGGCGGCCATCGCCTGCCTCGCGTACCTGCTGGTGCGCCCGCTGTTCTAAGGCGGGGCCCCCTTTTAACGCCTCAGGTAGAGGAGGGGCCCCTTCTTAACACCGGATGTTAAGAAGGGGCCCCTCCTTACACGTAGGAGACGCCGATCCGGGCCTTGATGTCGTCGATCAGGGTCATCACCTCGAGCGTGGCGGCGTGCGGCACCAGCGGGCTCTCGGTCAGCCCGGCCGCCAGGCAGCGCTGCACCTCGATCGCCTCGTACTGGTAACCGCCGCCGGTCAGGTCCGCCGGGATGGTCTCCGGCTCGGCGTCGAGCCGGTGCAGCACCGCCGACGCGGGTCGGAAGAACGGCTCCGGCAGCTCGATCCGGCCGGTGGTCCCGGTGATCGACGCGGTGATCGCGGTGGCGCCGACCATCCCGCAGCTCAACGTCGCCACCGCGCCGGAGTCCCAGCCCAGGACGATGCCGGTGTTCTCGTCCACCGCCTCCGGGCTCAGCCGCGCCCACGCCCGCACGTGCTGCGGCGCACCGAGCACCAGGTGGGCCAGGCTCAGCGGGTAGACACCGAGGTCGAGCAGCGCGCCCCCGCCCAGCGCGGGATTCCGCATCCGGTGCTCGGGCGGGAACGGCCCGGCCACCCCGAAGTCGGCCCGGACGTGGGTCACCTCGCCGATCGCGCCGTCGGAGATCAGCTCCAGCACCCGCAGGATCAGCGGGTTGGTCCGCATCCACATGGCCTCCATGAGGAAGAGCCCGCGGGCGCGCGCCGTCTCCACCAGCTCGGTGGTGGTGGGCAGGTCCAGCGTGCAGGGCTTCTCCACCAGCACCGCCTTGCCGCCGGCCAGACAGGCCAGCGCCGCCTCGTGATGCGCGGCATGCGGGGTGGCCACGTAGATCGCGTCCAGGTCCGGGTCCGCGGCCAGTTCGGCCCAGGAGGCGTACGCCCGCGGCACGTCGTGCCGCCGCGCGAACGTCTCGGCGCTCTCCCGGGTGCGCGACCCGACCGCCACCAGTTCGGCGTCCGGCACCAGCCGCAAATCGTCGGCGAAACAGGCGGCGATGTGCCCGGTGGCCAGGATTCCCCAACGCGTCATGCCGGCACGCTATCCCGGACGGCGTCGCCGTCGGCAGGGTGATCCACCGGTCGGGACGGGCTGGGCGGGCGGCGCGTGGGCCGGCGGGCACCGTCGCCGACCGGTACGCCCCAGGGGAACTAGGCTCGCCGCATGACGATCGACGGCTTCGCCGCACCCCCCGCCCTGGTGGAGCACGCCCGCCGGTTCCACGCCGAGGGTGGCGTGCCGGCGGTGCCCCGGGTCGCCGCCACCGTGCTGCTGCTCCGCCCGGCCGGTGACGACTTCGAGGTCTACCTGATCCGCCGGGTCGCGGCGATGACGTTCGGCGGCATGTACGCCTTCCCCGGCGGCGGGGTGGACCGCTCCGACTCCGAGGCGCACCTGGGCTGGGCCGGCCCGGAGCCGGCGGCCTGGGGTGAGCGGTTCCGGCTCGACCCGGCGGACGCGCAGGCGGTGGTCTGCGCCGCCGCCCGCGAGGTTTTCGAGGAGGCGGGCGTGCTGCTGGCCGGCCCGGACGCGGACACCGTGGTCGGCGACGTGAGCGGCGACGACTGGGAGGCGGCCCGGCAGGACCTGGTGGGTCGGCGTACCGGCTTCGCGGATCTGCTGGCCGGGCGCGGTCTGACGCTCCGGTCCGACCTGCTGCTGCCGTGGACCCGGTGGATCACGCCGGAGTTCGAGCCGCGCCGCTTCGACACGTACTTCTTCGTGGCGCTGCTGCCCGAGGGGCAGCGGACCCGCGACGTCTCCGGCGAGGCCGACCACACGCTGTGGCTGCGCCCGGCGGACGCGCTGGCCCGGGCGGAGGCGGGGGAGCTGACCATGCTGCCGCCGACGATGGTCACCCTGGGCGAGATCGCCGCCGCCGGCGACCTGGCCGGCGTGGCCCGCGCCGCCGCGGACCGCGACCCGGGTACGCCCATCCTGCCGCGCATCGAGGACCTGGACGGTGCCCAGCCGCGCTTCCTGCTCCGCTGAGCGAGGTGTTAAAAGGGGCCCCCTGCTATGCAGAATGCGTTAACAGGGGGCCCCTCCTTACACCTCAGCCGAAGCGGCCGGTGATGTAGTCCTCGGTCTTCTTCTGGCTCGGGTTGCTGAAGATCTTCTGGGTGTTGTCGTACTCGATCAGGCGGCCCGGGTCGCCGGTCTTCTCGATCGAGAAGAAGGCGGTGCGGTCCGACACCCGCGCGGCCTGCTGCATGTTGTGCGTGACGATGATGATGGTGAACTTGTCCTTCAGCTGGAACATCAGGTCCTCGATGGCCAGCGTGGAGATCGGGTCCAGGGCCGAGCACGGCTCGTCCATCAGCACCACCTGCGGCTCGACCGCGATGGTGCGGGCGATGCAGAGCCGCTGCTGCTGACCGCCGGAGAGGCCGGCGCCGGGCTTGCCGAGCCGGTCCTTGACCTCGTCCCACAGGTTCGCCGAGCGGAGCGCCTTCTCGGCCGTCTCCTCCAGGATCGACTTGCGTCGGACGCCGTTGAGCCGCAGCCCGGCCACCACGTTCTCGAAGATGCTCATGGTGGGGAACGGATTCGGCCGCTGGAAGACCATGCCGATCATCCGGCGTACGGCCGTGACGTCCACGTCGCGGTCGTAGATGTCCTGCCCGTCGATGGTCAGGTTGCCCTCGACCCGGGCGCCGGGCAGCACCTCGTGCATCCGGTTGATCGACCGCAGGAAGGTGGACTTGCCGCAGCCGGACGGGCCGATCAGGGCGGTCACCGTCTTCGGCTCGACGGTCAGGTTGATGTTCTCGATCGCCTTGAACCCGCCGTAGTAGGCGGTGACGTTCGACGCTTCGACGCGCTTGGCCATGGTGGCGGTACCTCCGGGGTTCATCGGCCGAGCCGGTTTCGACGGGCCAGCAACTTCGCCGCGACGGTCAGGACGAGGACGAGCGCGACCAGGGTGAGCGCCGCGGTCCACGCCCGCGCCGGCGAGTACTTCGAGGCCTCGCCGGCCTGCTGGTAGACGAAGAGGGCCAGCGACGACTGGTTGTTCTCGAACGGGTTGAAGTTGATCGAGGCGCCACCACCGGCGACGAGCAGCACCGGCGCGGTCTCGCCGGCGGCCCGCGCGATGGCGAGCATGATGCCGGTGACGATGCCGGGCAGCGCGGTCGGCAGCACGACCCGCAGGATGGTCTTCCACTTCGGCACGCCGAGGGCGTAGGCGCCCTCGCGTAGCGGCGCCGGCACGAGCCGGAGCATCTCCTCGGTGGACCGGACGATGGTGGGCAGCATGAGCACGCTCAACGCCAGCGCGGCGGCGAAGCCGGAGAAGCTCGGCCGGCCGTCGTTGAACCACGGCGAGACGATCAGCACCCAGAACGCCAGCACGAACAGGCCGGTGACGATCGACGGGATGCCGGTCATCACGTCGACGAAGAAGCGGATGGTGAACGCGAACCGGCCCCGGCCGTACTCGACCACGTAGATGGCGCAGAGCACGCCGAGCGGCACGGTGATCAGGGCGGCGATGCCGACCTGCTCCAGCGTGCCGATGATCGCGTGGTAGGCGCCGCCGTTGGCGTCCCGCGCCCCGATGTTGTTCATCGAGGTGCCGAAGAAGTTGCCGTCCAGCCGCTCGGAGCCCTTGCTGACCAGCGTCCACACCACCGAGGCCAGCGGCAGCACGGCCAGCACGAAGGCGGAGTGGATCAGCGCGCTCCAGGTCCGGTTGCGGGCGGACCGCCGGCCCTCCACCGCGTTCGTCGCGACGTAGAGACCGACCAGGTAGAGCAGCGCGCCGAGCACCACGACCAGGACCGGTCCGCCGATGCCGGCGCCGTACACGAGGGCCGCCGCGAGCAGCAGCGCCGCGACGGCGATGACGGGCGCGGCGTACGCCGGGAGGCGTCGGGCCCGCAGCGTGGCCGGCTGGGCCGGCGGGCGCGGGCGGGAGGGGGTGAGAGTGGAGGTCATGCCGCAGACTCCGTGAACTCGCGGCGGCGGTAGATGATCGCGCGCGCGGTGATGTTGACGATCAGTGTGATCGCGAAGAGCACCAGGCCGGAGGCGATCAGGGCGCCGCGGCCGGTGTCGTTCGCCTCGGCGAACCGGTTGGCGATGTTCGCGGCGATCGAGTTGCCGCCGCTCTGCAGGATGTTGAACGAGATGGCGTACGTCGAGCCGAGCGTGAGCGCCAGCGCGATGGTCTCGCCGAGCGCCCGGCCCAGGCCCAGCATCACCGCGGCGATGACGCCCGGCCGGCCGTACGGCAGGACCGCGGTGCGGATCATCTCCCAGCGGGTGGCGCCGAGCGCGAGGGCGGCCTCCTCGTTGGCGGTCGGGGTCTGCCGGAACACCTCGCGGGAGAGCGAGGTGACGATCGGCAGCACCATGATCGCCAGCACCACGGAGCCGAGCAGGATCGAGCTTCCGTACGGGCCGTCGCCGAAGATCGGGATCCAGCCGAAGTACGTGTTCAGCCAGGCGGAGAGGTCGGCGACCGGCTGGGCGAAGTAGTCGCGACCCCAGAGTCCGAAGACCACGCTCGGCACCGCGGCCAGCAGGTCGATCACGAACCCGAGTCCGTTGCCGAGCCGGCGGGGGGCGTAGTGCGACAGGTAGAGGGCGATGCCGAGCGCGACGGGCACCGCCATGAGCAGCGCCAGCAGCGAGCTCAGGACGGTGCCGAAGGCGAGCGCGCCGATGCCGAACTTCGGCGGGTTGTCGTTCGGGAACCAGCCCTCGAAGGTCCAGAACGACTCGGTGTTGGCCCGCAGCGCCGGCACGGCCTTGGCGATCAGAAAGATCGCGATGGCCGCGATGATCACCAGCACCGTGGTGCCGGCGGCCAGGGTGAGGCCGCGGAACGCCCGTTCCGCGCCGAAGGCGCGGGCGCGGGGCAGGCCGCCGCCCCCGCCGAGGTCGCCGCCGGGGCGGCCAAGGGGGTTTCCGGAGCGCTCGGCCACACGCGCCGAGGCACCGGCGGGCCGCTCGTGGCTCGTGGCCACGGGGGTCCCGCCGGTGCCGGCGTGCGCCGAGCGGTGAGGGGTGTCACCCATCTGCTCGCTCGCTTCGCGTTGAGGAGGTGTCGATCAGGGCGTCAGGAGAGGCTCTTGACCGCGGCCTCGACCTTGGTGCGGACGGTCTCGGGCAGCGGGGCGTAGCCCAGCTCCACCAGCTCCTGCTGGCCCTCGGCGCTGGCGGCGTGGCCGAGCAGGCCCTTGACCAGGGGCAGCTTGTCGGCGGCGAGGCCCTTGCTGCAGACGATCTCGTAGGTCGCCAGGACGATCGGGTAGGCCCCGGCCTCCTTGGTGTTGTAGTCGATCGACATCTTGAGGTCGTTGCCCTGGCCCTCGAACTTGGCCCCGGCGATGGTCTTGCCGGCCGAGTCGCCGGTCAGCTCGACGAACTCGCCGGCGCCGTTCTTGACCTTGGCCATCTTCAGGCCGGAGTTCTCGGCGTACGACCACTCGACGTAGCTGATGGTGCCGTCGGTGCTCTTGACCTTGCTGGCCACGCCGTCGGACTTGGCCGCGCCGACGCCGCCCGGGGCCTTCCACGCCTTGGAGTTGCCCAGGGTCCAGTCCGCCTCGGCGGTCTTGGACAGGTACTTGGTGAAGTTGTCGGTGGTGCCCGACTCGTCGGAGCGGTGCACCGCCTGGATCGCGGTCGACGGGAGCTTGGCGTCCGGGTTGTCGGCCTTGATCGCCGCGTCGTCCCACTTGGTGACCTTGCCGGCGAAGATCTTCGCCAGGGTGGCCGGGCTGAACTGGAGGTTGTCCGCGCCGCTGACGTTGTAGACGACCGCGACCGGGCCGATCACCATCGGCAGGTTGAGGGCCTGGCCGCCGGCGCACTTGGCGTCGGCCTGCGGCTGCTCCTCCGGCTTGAGGGCGGAGTCGGAACCGGCGAAGTCGGCGGTGCCGGCGATGAACGCCTGGATGCCGGCGCCCGAGCCGCTCGGCTCGTAGTTGATCGTGGTGCCGGAGCACTTCTGCTGGTAGGCCTTGATCCACTCGGCCATGGCGTTCTTCTGCGCGGAGGAGCCCTGCGCGTTCAGCGTGCCGGTGGCGCAGTCCGCCGCGGCGGCGGAACCGGTGGCACCGGCGGCCGGCTCGTTGTTGTCCGAGCCGCAGGCGCTGAGACCGAGAACCGCGGTAAGAGCGAGACAGACGATGGCGCCGTGCCGCTGGAGCTTCACTGGAGGGGTTTCCCTTCACGTCTTTGGTCAGGTCGCCCGGGGTGCCGGGGGCCGGCGCTGACCGGCTGACGTGAAAGTTAGGAGGGCCAGGTGGACGGTTCGCCGGTCAGAAGTGAACGAGGGGTGAACAAGCCCGATCCGCTCGCCGACGGGAAGCTGTAAGTGTGTTGTCCATTACATGAACTGCCGGGGGCAAGTCCCTCTTATCGTTATTTGTCCGGCGACGCGTGACCTGGGCGCTACCGGGCCGTGACGCCACCGTGATGCTCCCGCCGCGGCGAGTGTCCGATCTCAGGAGATGCGGTCGACGGCGGTCCCCACCCGCCGCCGCACCGCCTCGGGCAGCGCGGCGTACCCGAGGTCGCCCGCTGCGCCCTGACCCTGGCTGCTGATCGTGTAGCGGAAGAACGCCCGGGCGAGCGGAGCCTTGTCGACCGCCAGCCCTCGCTCGCAGATCACCTCGTAGGTGACCAGGGCCAGCGGGTACGCCCCGGGTGCCCGGGTGGCCCGTTCCAGCGAGAGCCGCAGGTCGGGCCCGAGTGCGCCGACGCTCTTGACGGTGGCCCGCGAGCTGGGGGCGACGAACTCACCGGCGCCGTTGCGCACGGCCGCGGCGGGCAGATCCCTGCCGCGCAGGTACGACAGTTCGAGGTAGCCGATCCTGCCCTGCTTCTCCTCCACCGCGTCCGGCACCCGCTTGGACCCGGACACGCCGACGCCTCCCGGCAGCGGCCACTTCCGGCTCGCGCCGTAGGGCCAGCGCCCGGAGGCGGTCTCGGCGAGGAACGTGGTGAAGGCTTCGGTGGTGCCGGACGAATCGGCGCGGTGCACCGGGGTGATCCCGATCGACGGCAGGGCGGTGCCGGGATTGTCCGCCCGGATCGCCGGGTCGTCCCACCGTCGCACCGCCCCGGAGAAGATCGCGGCCACCGTGCCGGGGGTGAGCCGGAGCGGAGGGTTGCCGGGCAGGTGGTAGGTCACCGCCACCGGTCCGACCGCCATCGGCAGCGCGAGCGGGGCGGCGCCCACGCACCGGGTTCGGGCCTGCTCCAGCTCGTCCGGGGACAACGGCGAGTCGGTCCCCGCGAAGTCGGCGACGCCGGCGATGAAGGACGTGATTCCTGCCCCGGAGCCGGACGGTTCGTAGTTGATCGTCGTCCCGGGGCAGGCCCTCTGGAAGGCTGTCGACCACACCTGGACAGCGTTCGCCTGAGCGGAGGAGCCCTGGCCGTTCAGGGTGCCGCGGGCGCACGCGACCCCGGGGGTCGGCTCCCGGGTCGGCGCCGGGCCGCACGCGGTGAGCGCGGACAGCACGGACAGCAGCCCCGCGAAAGCGCCCCGGCGGCTGCCGCGCATCGTCAGACCGTCTGGTAGTTGACGTGTCCACACCAGCGGGCGAAGCCGGTCCGCTCGTACAGCGCGACAGCGCCGGTGTTGCTCTCGTCGACGTAGAGCATCACCCGGTCCAGCCCTCGCCGGTCACGCAGGTAGGTCAGGCCGGCGGCGGTGAGGACCCGGCCGAGCCCACCACGGTGCGCGGACGGGTCGACACCGAGCACGTAGACCTCGCCGATCGGGGCCGACCCGGGCCGCTCGTGCACCTTGGTCCAGTGGAAACCGAGCAGCCGGCCGGTGCCGGACTCGACCGCGAGCAGGAAGCCGGCGCTGTCGAACCACGACTCGCCGAGTCGTACGCGGAGGTCGTCCAGCGTCCACCGGCCCTGCTCGGGGTGCTGGGCGAAGGCGGCGTTGTTGACCGCCAACCAGGCCTCGTCGTCCTGGCCGGGACGGAACGCGCGCAGCTCCACCCCCTCGGGCAGGACCGGCTCGGGCAGCGCGGCGGTCAGCGGCCGGCGCAGCTGCCACAACACCCGGGCCCGGGTGAAGCCCAGATCGACCGCGAGCGCGGCGGCCGACGGGTGGTCGCCGTGCGCCCAGGCGCGCACCGGCCCGGTGGCGGCGGCCAGCACCGCCCGGGCCAGCGCCCGGCCGGTGCCCCGGCGCCGGTGCGCGGGGTGCACGACCAACTCCACGCCGACGCCGTCGGCCGGGGCGGTGGTGTCGAGGTGCGCGTAGCCGGTCAGGGCGCCGTCGGGGGTCCGGGCGGTGAGGTGCACGGCCGGTGCCTCCGGGTCGCGCAGCCGCAGCAGTACGTGTTCGTCGAGCGGGTCGGCACCGTCGGCGTCGCCGGCGGCGCGGGCCAGCGCCAGCACCTCGGTGACCTCGTCCGGCGTCAGCCGGTCCGCCGGGGCGACCTCGGCCGCACTCCGCCCTGCGTCGCTCGTCGGCTCGGTGCTGCTCATCCGTGTCACGGTAGCGGCCCGCGGGCCGCCGTTCGCGCCGGCTCCGGGCGGGTGGCGGTGGCCCTCGTCACGGGGCGTCGACGGGCAGCGGTTCCAGCTCGAACCGGGACAGCAGTTCGGGCAGCAGGCGCTGCAACGCGGCCACGGTGCCGGAACGGTCGCCGCCGGCGTCGTGCATGAGCACGATCGCGCCGGGGCCGGTCTGGGTGCGGACGGTCGCCTCGATGGTGGTCGCGCCCGGCGCCTTCCAGTCCGACGGGTCGACGTTCCAGTGCAGCGGGGTGAGGCCCAGCTCCGCGCAGACCGACACCACCGAGGCGGTCCAGGCGCCGCCCGGCTGGCGGTAGTACGCGATGTGCGCGTCGGGCGCGGCGGCCAGGATCGCGTCGTTGGTGCGCAGCAGGTCGGCGCGGATCGTCTCCGGCGACCGCTTGCCCAGGTTGACGTCGTGCCGCCAGGAGTGGTTGCAGACGGTGTGCCCCTCGGCCACGATCGACCGGAGCAGGTCCGGGTGGCTCTCGACGTTCTCGCCGACGACGCAGAACGTGGCCTTCACGCCGTACTGGCTCAGCAGGGCTAGCACCTGCGGGGTCCACCGGGGGTCGGGGCCGTCGTCGAAGGTCAGCGCGACACGGGCGGAGCCGGTGGCGGTCAGGGCGCCGAACGGGCCGGGGCCGTCGTCGCCACCGTCCGGGGCGCTCGGGTCGGCGTCCGGTGAGGTGTCGGGGAGCGCCCGGCCCGGTGCCGCGGGGAACTCGGTGCTCGGCGGCTGGTCGGCGTAGTGCGGCCCGGCGGTGGAACTGGCCACCCCGGTGGTCGTCGGGTGCTGCTCCGGCACCAGGCTGCGACCCAGCACGTAGGCCGAGGCCAGGAGGCCGGCCAGCACCACGGTCACGATGCCGGTCGCGCGCACGGTCGCGCCCGACATCAGTGGTACCGGCCGTTCGTCGCCCCCGTGGTCACCGCGCGCACCGTCGCCCCCTTTACCCGCCAAATCCGGCAGTCAGGATATGACTGACTGATGGGGCAAAAAGGGCATTCAGTGAAACTGTTCCCCCGTCGGGGGAGCGGTCAGACCGGAATCGGGGCGGGCTCCGACTCGGGCAGCGAACGCGACGGCGGCACCACGAACTTGTAACCGACCTGCCGGACCGTGCCGATCATCGACTCGTACTCGGAACCGAGCTTGGCGCGCAGGCGCCGGACGTGCACGTCCACCGTGCGCGTGCCGCCGAAGTAGTCGTAGCCCCAGACCTCGCGGAGCAACTGGTCCCGGGTGAAGACCCGCCCCGGGTGCTGGGCGAGGAACTTCAACAGCTCGAACTCCTTGTAGGTGAGGTCGAGCGGGCGGCCCTTCAGCTTCGCGGCGTAGGTGTCCGGGTCGATGTTCAGCTCACCGGCCCGGATCGAGCCGCCGGCGCCGGCGGTGGCGTTGCTCAACCGGCCGACCGCGAGCCGCAGTCGGGCCTCCACCTCGGCCGGGCCGGCCGCGGCGAGGATCACGTCGTCCACGCCCCAGTCGGCGTTCAGCGCGATCAGGCCGGCCTCGGTGACCACCGCGACCAGCGGCACGCCCAGCCCGGTGGCGTGGAGCATCCGGCAGGTGGCCCGCGCCTCGCTCAACTCCGAGCGGGCGTCCACCAGGACGGCGTCCGGGGTCGGGCCGGAGACCAGCGTGCGGACGTCGCGGGGTGCGGTGCGGACCGAGTGCGGCAGCAGGTCGAGCGCCGGCAACACCGCCGACGGCTCACCCGCCCGTGCGGTCACGAGCAGCAGGAGCTCCACGATCACCTCCGTCCCGGCGGCCCTTCGGCCGCACGCGACCAGCGGCACGCCCGGGTGTGGGGCGGCGCTGTGAACTTGCGTGGGTCCCGGCGTCGCTGACGGGCGGGGTAACGGGTTGAGCGTAACCGATCGTCCGGCCGTCACCTTCGCGTCCTTTCCCGTTTGCCCCATCTGCCCTCGATCGCGGCGCAGGTTTTAACGTTGCCGAAACCGTGACCTCCGCCGAGCCCCCCGGGTCTGGCACGATCGGGGCGTGTTTCCCTCCACCTCGCGCGACAGCGGTCGTGAACCGTGGGCCGACGACCCGCCACCCGGGCCGTCCGGCCCCGCCCGTGGCTACCCGCCCGCCCCGCGTACCGGGCCCGCTGAAGAGGAGGGCGAACGGCGGGAGCGGAAGGGCCCGCGCCGGCTCCGCAAGGGCGGCCCCGGTCGGCGTCCCGACGACGAGCCCGGCGAGGCCCCCGAGGAGGAGGTCCCGCCGGTGGAGTTCCGCCGGCCGCTGGCGCTGACCGTGGCGGGCTTCGCCGCGCTGCTCGGCGTGGGGCTGGTCCTCGGAGCACAGACCTCCGGCCCCGGGCACCGGCTGCCCTTCGCGATCATCATCTTCGGCGTCCAGCTGCTCTTCGTGCTCGCCTGGACGATGGCCATGCGACCGCCCGCCCTCCTGGTCGTCGCGCTGGTCAGCGTCGGCGCGGCGGTCATCGCGGACGTCGCCGCCGTCCGGTCGGACGTCGCCGGCCTGGCCCCGCTCGGCTACGCGGCCGCCGCCGGACTGCTGCTCGGCGTGCTGGGTCAGCTCGTCCGCCGGGTCGACCGGGCCCGGGTCACCGAGTCGCTGGGCGGCACCCTGCTCATCGTGGTCGGCGTGGTCGCCTTCGGCACGTTGATCGTGCTCAGCCGGATCCCCAAGGGCACCCAGGCGATCACGCTCTGCCTCACCGCCGCCGGGGTGGCCCTGCTGGTGGCCCGGTTGACCGACGCCATCGCCCCCTGGCCCCGGCTCGCCCCGCAGGTGCCCCGCGGCGCGGCCGGTGTGGTGGCGGGCGCCATGCTCGGCACCCTGACCAGCGCCGTGCTCGGCAGCTACCTGGTCGGGTTCACCCCGACCAGCGCCGCGCTGGTCGGCGTGGTCGCCGCGGCCACCGCCGTGCTGGCCGACCTCGCCGTGGGCTACGCCGAGGCGGGCCGGCTGATGGCCGGCGAGCCGCCGACCATGTGGGTGGCCCGGCACATGCAGGGGCCGCTGGGCGGCTTCGCGCTCGCCGCGCCGGCCGCGTACGCGATGTGCGTGCTCTTCCTCTGAGCCCGCGGTTGGGGAGGATTCGCCTCGGGTAAGTACGGTTGCGCCGCGAGGCGCGGTGACGGCGGCGAGGACTGGAGGCGGCGTGGCAGAGGCGTACCCGGCGGAGGGCCGGCCCCGCCGGCGGGGTCGGAAGGTGCTCATCGGATTCGTCGTCCTGCTGCTCGTGCTGGCCGGGCTGCTGGTCGTCGCCGACCGGGTGGCCGCCGGCGTGGCCGAGCGGGCGATCGCCGACCAGGTGCGCCAGGAGGTGGCGAAGCAGGACGCGCAGTCCGCCGCGCCCCAGGTCGAGGTGGGCGGCTTCCCGTTCCTGAACCAGGTTCTCGCCGGGAGGTACGAGCGCATCTCGATCCAGCTGACCGACGTGCAGGGCAACGTCCAGGGCGACGCGGTCAGCGTGCCGCGGCTGGACGTGGACGCCCGCAACGTGACCGCGTCGCTGGACACGCTCCGCTCCGGCCAGGGCGACGTGGTGGCGGAGAGCGTCGTCGGCCGGGGCACGGTCACCTACGACAGCCTGGCCAAGCTGCTGGACCGGCCCGGGCTGACGCTGGGCGAGCGCGACGGCAAGCTCGCCGTCACCGCCCCGGTGGACATCCTCGGCGTCAAGCTGACCGTCAACGGCACCGCCGACGTGACAGTGGTCGACGGCAAGGTGGCGCTGCGCTTCAACGACCTCGCCGCCGAAGGGCTGCCGAACGTGCCGCTGGCGCGGAGCCTGCTGGCCAACTACGCCAAGGGCATCTCGATCGACGTGCCGCTGCCGGAACTGCCGTTCCAGCTCAACGTTCGCAAGGTCCAGCCGACGCCGGAGGGCCTGACCGTGGACGCGGACGCGAAGAACGTGCCGATCAACTCCGCCCGCTGACGTCCCGGATGCTGGTCGGCCCGGTGCCCTGTGGCCGGGTCGGCTGGTAGTCTCCCTCCCCATGGGGACCCACCTCACCAAACGGCGCGCGGTCGACCTGTGCCGCGTGGCCACCTGCCTGTGTCGCCCCGTCATCTGACGGCGGGGCTGTCCCCGGTCGCCTGAGCGACCATCGGCACCAAGGGTCCGCAACACCCCCCTGAACGCCCGGCAGCGGCGCCGTCGCACGTACCCGTGATCCGTTCCTAGCTCTGGGTCCCGCGCGTGGTGCGACACCTAACGACCTCGATCCCCGCGCGCAGGCTCACCACCCATCCTCACCAGGGAGTGATCTGATGAGTCGCGACACCGCACTCGTCTCGGCCGAGTGGGCCGAGAAGAACCTCGACGCCCCGGGCGTCGTCTTCGTCGAGGTCGACGAGGACACCTCGGCCTACGACACCGGCCACATCGCCGGCGCGATCAAGCTCGACTGGCGGACCGACCTGCAGGACCCGATCCGTCGGGACTTCGTCAACCGGTCCCAGTTCGAGGCGCTGCTCTCCGAGCGGGGCATCGCCAACGACGACGTCGTCGTCCTCTACGGCGGCAACAACAACTGGTTCGCCGCGTACGCGTACTGGTACTTCAAGCTCTACGGCCACCGCGACGTCAAGCTGCTCGACGGCGGCCGCAAGAAGTGGGAGCTGGACGCCCGTCCGCTGGTCACCGACGCGGTCGAGCGGCCGAGGACGCAGTACGTGGCGCAGGAGCCGGACACCTCGATCCGCGCGTTCCGCGACGAGGTGGTCGACGCCATCGGCACCAAGAACCTGGTCGACGTGCGCAGCCCCGACGAGTACGCCGGCCGGCTGCTCGCCCCGGCCCACCTCCCGCAGGAGCAGGCGCAGCGGGCCGGTCACGTGCCGACCGCGATCAGCGTGCCGTGGTCCAAGGCGGCGAACGAGGACGGCACGTTCAAGTCCGACGACGAGCTGCGCAAGATCTACGCCGACGCCGGGCTGGACGACGGCAAGGAGACGATCGCCTACTGCCGCATCGGCGAGCGCTCCTCGCACACCTGGTTCGTGCTCCAGGAGCTGCTCGGGCACCGCAACGTGAAGAACTACGACGGTTCCTGGACCGAGTACGGCTCGCTGGTCGGCGTGCCGGTGGCGCTCGGTGACGAGCCCGGGGAGGCCTGACATGACCGCTCCCACCGCTCCCACCGCCGCCGGTTGCGCCGCGCCGGACCAGGCCGCCCCCCTCCCGGCCAGCCTGGACCTGGAGAAGGAAACCGTCATCACCGGCCGGGTGCTGGCCGAGTCCGGCGAGGTCGTGCCGGGTGCGTACGTCCGGCTGCTCGACTCGACCGGCGAGTTCACCGCCGAGGTGGTGACCTCGGCGGCCGGCCAGTTCCGGTTCTTCGCCGCGCCGGGCTCGTGGACCCTGCGGGCGCTCTCCCGCCACGGCAACGGCGACACCGCCGTGACCGCGGCCCGGGGGATCAACGAGGTGACCGTCGCGGTCGCCGCCTGACCCACGCTCTGACCGTGGCCCGTCACCCCACCGGGGTGACGGGCCACGAGCCGTTCCGGGGGGCGGGGGTGCCGAGGCGCGGGCGGCCGGGTCGCCGGCACGTGGCACCATGGCCCGGTGAGTGCCGTCCAGGCGGGATACGCCCCGCCCACCCCTCCCGACCGGCCCGCCGCCGGCCGGCGTCGGCTGCGCTGGCTGGTGGCCGCCACGGTGGTGTGGGCCGTGCTGCTCGCCGGGCTGACCTGGTGGTCGGTGCGCAACGACCCGCCGACGGTCAAGGAGCAGCGCTCGCTGGACCAGGCCGGCCCGGTGGTGGACCGGGCGGTCGGCGTGCTGACCGCCGCGATCGGGGCGGACGGCGTCCCGGCGCTCCTGCCGGACCGGCTGGAGCGGGGCTGCCGGGTGACGCCGCTGGACGACGGCGCGTCCCTGGAACGTGGCGTCGAGGTGGCGACCGGCGACGTCGACGTCCGGGAGGTGTTGCGTCGGGTGGCCGACCGGCTGCCGGCGCAGTGGCGCGCCGGTGTCTCGACGCTCGACGGCGAGCCGCTGCTGCGCGCCGACGCCGGGGAGTTCGTCGCGGTCGAGGGCCGGTCCGGCGGGCCGGGCCGGGTGCTGCTGACGGCCGCCACCGGCTGCCGGCCGGTCGGTGCGGGCTACCGCGCTCCCGCCGCCGACGCCGCCGCCGAGTCCGCCGCGCTGGCCCGCGCGCTGGCCCGCTGGGGCGGCGCCACCGGGCCGGTCCAGGTGCTGGCCGCGCCCTGCCCGGGCGGAGGGACCACACGGACCGCCCGCGCCGAGGCCGCCGTGGCGGCCGACCAGCCGCTCGCCCCCGCGTTCGGCGTCGGCGCCGCGCCGGTGGTGGACTCCGCCGACCGGTACGCCCGGGCGGGTGACCCGGCGGTGCTGGCCGAGCGGGTCGACGAGCGGGTCCGGGTCGCGGTCACCACCTCCTGCCCCGGCTGACCCCGCTCAGTGCCGGTGGCCCCGGTGCTCGTCGTGCGCGGTGCGGCTGCGGCCCAGGGCGTCCACCCGGCCCCACCGGCCGGGGATGTCGAGCAGCTCCACCCGGCCCATGCCCGGCGGCACGGCCGGATCGATGATCAGGTGCTCGCCCTGCGGCTCCAGCCCCAGCATCACCCGGAGCAGCAGCAGCGGCGTGCCGGCGGACCAGGCCTGCGGGCTGCACGCGGTCGGGTACTGCACCGGGTAGTCGGTGAGGCCGCGCTCGTAGCCGGCGAACGCCTCGGGGAGCCGCCCGTCGAAGTAGCGGGACGCGCTCAGCATCGACTCACAGATCCGGCCGGCCTCGTCGCGGAAGCCGTACTTCCACAGGCCCCAGGCGATGATCGAGTTGTCGAACGGCCACACGGTGCCGACGTGGTAGCCGATCGGGTTGTACCGGCCCTGGTCGTCGGCGAGCGTCCGTACCCCCCAGCCGGAGAAGAGCCGCGGTCCGAGCAGGTGCGCGGCGATCGCCGGCGCCCGGGACTCGTCGACGATGCCGCTCCACAGCAGGTGGCCGATGTTCGAGGTGAGCGCGTCCACGTGCCGCCCCTGCGGGTCCAGGGCCAACGCGTAGTACTCCCGCTCCGGGATCCAGAAGTCGCGGTTGAACCGCTCCTTGAGCGCCGCCGCCTCCCGCTCCAGCCGGTCGGCGTACGCCGGGTCGTTCCAGTGGGTGCGGGCCAGCCGGGCGCCGCGCAGCTTGGCGTCGTACGCGTACCCCTGGAGTTCGCAGGTGGCGCGGGGGAAGTCCGGCATCCGGCCGTCGGCGTAGGAGATGGAGTCCGGCGAGTCCTTCCAGCACTGGTTCGGCAGCCCGGTCTCCGGGTTGCGGCTCATGTACCAGACGTAGCCCGTGCCGAGCAGGTCCCCGTACGTGTCGAGCCAGGTCAGCGCCGCCCGGGTCTCGTACTCCAGCTGGTGGACCAGCTTCGCGTCGCCGGTCCAGCGCTCGTACTCGTCGAGCAGGATCACGAACAGCGCGCTGGTGTCGGCCGCGCCGTAGTACGGCGAGTGCGGCTGCTCCTCGAAGCCGGCGGTCTCGCCGTACCGCAGCTCGTGCAGGATCTTGCCGGGCTCCTCGTCCCGGAAGTCGTCGATCCGGCTGCCCTGGAGTCCCGCCAGCATGAGGATGGTCGGCTGGACCAGTTCGGGAAGGAACGGCAGCGCCTGGAGCGAGGTGAACATGCTGTCCCGCCCGAACAGGGTCATGAACCAGGGCAGGCCGGCGGCGACCAGCCGGACCCCGAGGGTGATCGACTCGTACCGGAGGGCGGCCAGGTCGTTCAGGCTGCGCCGGTACGCCCCGGCCAGCGGCTCGCAGTCGCAGCCCAGCTTCGGGGCGCGTTCGATGAGCGCGTTCTGCTCGGCGTGGATCTCCGACGCCGAGCGGTGCCCGCCCAGCGGCAGGGTGGCCCGGATGTCCTCGCCGCGGGCCCCGTAGATCACGGTGGCGACGTGCAGCCGGGTGGTCCACTCGCCGTGTGCCGGCACCCGGATCCGGAACGTCATCCCGTTCGAGTCGACCTCGGCCGGGGCGGTGCTGGTCACCCGGGCCTCGCGGTGGAACGCCTCGCGCCGGTAGGTGAGCCGGAGGGCGTTCTCCTCGACGGTCGGCGTGGTGCTGCCCTTCTTCTCCCGCTGGTGCTTGATCTCGAAGAGGTCGGCGAAGTCCGACCCGATCTCCAGCCGCAGGCGGAACTCCTTCTCCTGCTCGGAGTGGTTGAGCAGGGTCAGTTCCTCGTCGAAGCTGCCGCCGATCGAGCGGCTGCGGATCACCGAGACCTTCGCGTCCAGGTAGTGCGTCGGCTCGCCGGGCACCATGAAGAACCGGGTCTTGTAGGACAGCGAGTCGTCGATCGAGAGCGCGTGCAGCAGTTGGCCGTCGAGCGACAGGATCCAGGTGGAGATGAACCGGGTGTCGAAGGAGAACAGCCCGGTGGGGAAGTCGTACGACGGCTCGATGTTGCCGCGCCCGTCGCTGACCAGGAACGTGTTGCCGTCGAGGATGCTGACCCGTTCCTTCACACCGACCGCCGGGCGTGTTCTCGGGCGGTCTCCCGCGGGTCCCGCACCCCGGGCCGGTCGGGCAGGAAGCGGCGGAACAGCAGGAACAGCGCCACCTTTCCACTGAAGGTGGCCTCGTTGCGCAGCACCGCCGCCATGCCCGCCTCCTCGCCGGTGACCAGTTTCTCGAAGAGCCGGGTGGACACGGTCAGCACGGCGTCCGGCGGTCGCTGCTCCTCCCGGGTCACCTGGGCCGACCCGGGAGCGAGCGTCACGAACCAGTGCCCGGTGCGGTTGCCGTCGGTCAGGTCGATCTGCAGGGTCCCGGCTATCGGGCTGCGCAGGACGGACGCGGCCCGCGCCGGCAACGACGCGAAGAACCGCTCGGTCGCCTCACTCACATCCGAATGGTAGGCAGCCTGGGGACATGTCGGGACGGGTATCGGCTCTCAGGGCAGAATGGACAACCCGGGCGGGTTGCTCAGTAGACGAGGGCCTGCGCGCCCTCGGTCATGGCTTCCTCGACGAAGACCGCCGCGCCCGCGATCCGCACGCCGGGGATCACGTCGTCCGTGCCGATGTCGCGGCGGGCGGCGCACTGGGTGCAGGCCGTCACCCGGCCGGTGGTCAGGATGACGTGCAGCAGCTCACCCAGCGGCGCGGAGTGCGGCAGCTCGAACGACTCCGCCCGCCCGGGCAGCGCGAACCAGGTCGACTCGCCGGTGAGCCAGAGCGACACCTCCACCCCCGCCGCGGCGGCGGTGGCGGCGACGGTGAACGCCTGGGCACAGCGTTCCGGGGCGTCCGCGCCCGCGGTGGCCTTGACGACGAGAGTGCGCGCCATGGCACCCAGCATAGGATGGCCCGGATGGTTACCGAGATCGGGTTCGTCAGCCTGCTGGTCGCCGGCCTGGGCGCGCTCGCCGGTGGCCTGGTCTATGTCGCTGTGCGTATCGCAAGAGGTAAGTGGTGAATCTGTGAGTGAGAATCCGCTTCAGCCGCCATGGCTGAACGCGCCGCCGGTCGACCCGTACCCGTACGAGGAGAGCCACGACCTGCGTGTCGGTCCGAAGCTGCACCGGAGCCTGGACGGGCTGCTGCCGTACATCGGGGTGTGGCGCGGGCGGGGCCGGGGCGGGTTCCCGACGATCGAGGACTTCGACTTCGCGCAGGAGATCCGGATCAGCCACGACGGCCGGCCGTTCCTGTTCTACGAGTCGCGGGCCTGGATCCTGGACGAGCAGAGCCGTCCGGTCCGCCCGGCCGGTCGCGAGGTGGGCTGGTGGCGTCCGGTGATGGACGGCGACCGGGTCACCGACGAGCTGGAGGCGTTGATGACCACGCCGACCGGCGTGATGGAGCTGCACATCGGCAAGCGCAAGGGCACCCAGATCGAGTTCGCCACCGACGCGGTCGTCCGCACGGCCACGGCGAAGGAGGTCACCGCCGGCGCCCGCCTCTTCGGCATCGTCGAGGGCGCCCTGCTCTACGCCCAGGAGATGGCCGCCGTGGGCCAGCCCCTCAGCCCCCACCTCTCCGCCCGCCTCACCCGAGTGGCCGGCTGACCCCCGGTTCTGCGTCGATCAAGGAGTTCGCGTCGGAGTCGATCTCTCCGCTGACGCGAACTCCTTGATCACCGTGTGTCGGCGGGCCGGGGGAAGCCCAGGAGGGTGAGCAGGCGGGGGGTCAGGGGGGAGCGGGGGTGTGGGGTTCCGTCCAGGGTGCGGACCTCCGCGAGGCCGCGCAGGGAGCTGGTCAGCCAGATCGCCTCGGCGTCGCGCAGGTCGGCCACCGTGGGCAGGTGCTCGCCGGCCCCCAGGCCCAGCTCGGCCGCCCGGCCCAGCAGGTGGTGGGCGGTCACGCCGGGTAGCACCCCGGTCTGCGCCGCCGGCACCGTGAGGAGACGGCCGCCGCGCAGCCACACCACGTTGGCGGTGGGCCCCTCCAGCACGTAGCCGTCGGTCGAGAGCCAGAGCACGTCGTCCACGCCGGTCCGCCGCGCCCATCGCCGGGCGGCGGTGCTGAGCGCGTACGAGGTGGACTTCACGCCGCTCGGCAGCCACCCCAGCTCCGGGCGGGAGCGGGCGGCCACCCCGAGCGGCAGCGTGGCCACCGTCACCCCGTCCCGACGGGCCCGCCGGGCGGACGCGGGCACCTCGCCGAGCGTGGCGTACACCGTGGGCGGCCCGCCGCCCTCCGGCCCCCGGGTGCAGACCAGCCGGAGCGCGCCCTCGGTCGGCGCGGGCCAGCCGGCGCACACCGCGTGCAGCAGCTCCACCAGAACCCCGACCGGGGGCAGCGGCAGGTCGATCGCCGCCGCGCCGGCGCGCAGCCGGTCCAGGTGGGCGTCGCGCAGCCAGGGCCGGCCGTCGCGCAGGTGCAGCGTCTCGAACAGGCCGTCGCCGTGCAGGACACCCCGGTCGTCGGCGCGCAGCACCGGCTCGCCGGCCGGCACCAGCCCCCGGCCGGGCACCGCCACCCGTGTCGCCTCCACGGGCGCAGCGTAGTGGCGTACCTCGCGGCGAGCGGGACCGACGCGGCGGCCGAACTATGATCGGACGGTGTCCGAATCCTCCCTCGCGGAAATGCTCCGCTCGCGCGGGCTGCGGCTGACGGCGCAGCGGCAGCTGATCCTCCAGGCCGTCCTCGATCTGGGGCACGCCACCCCGGAGCAGGTGCACACGGCGGTCCGGGAGGTGGCGGCCGGGGTCAACATCACCACCATCTACCGCACGCTGGAACTGCTGGAACGGCTCGGTCTGGTCACGCACACCCACCTCTCGCACGGCTCGCCGACCTATCACGCGGCCGGCGAGCACCAGCACGTGCACCTGGTGTGCCGGGAGTGCGGGGCGATCGACGAGATCTCCCCGGAGATGCTCCGACCGCTCGCCGACCAGTTGGCCGGGCAGCGCGGGTTCCAGGTCGACATCGGGCACGTCGCGCTCTTCGGGGTCTGCGGTCGGTGCGCACAGGACGGGGACAACAAATGATCGACATCGCGGGCGCGGTGGCCGCCGACGCCATCGACGAGGAGACCCGGGACCAGCCCGAGCCGGCCCACCGGGCGGCCGGGGTCGGGCCGGTGGTCGCCCACTACGGCGACCCGATGCGCGAGCAGCGCGTGCTGGCCACCGGCGTCGGGCTGGTGGACCGCTCGCACCGGGGCGTGATCGCCGTGCCGGGCGAGGAGCGGATCGGCTGGCTGCACACGCTGACCAGCCAGCACCTGGCCGCGCTGGCCCCCTGGCAGGGCACCGAGCTGCTGGTGCTCTCGCCGCACGGGCACGTCGAGCAGCACGCGATGGTCGCCGACGACGGCGAGACCACCTGGCTGGACACCGAGCCGGGGACGACCGGCGGACTCCTGTCCTACCTGGAGCGGATGCGCTTCTTCAGCAAGGTCGACCCCCGCGACGCCACCGCCGACCACGCGTTGCTCTCGCTGGTCGGCCCGGAGGCCGCCGGCGCGCTCGACACGCTGGGCGTCACCGGGCTGGCCGCCCCCGACGTGATCGGGGTGCCGGGTCCGAAGTTCCGCTCCGGCGAGCTGCCCGCGCGGCCCTCCGTGGTGTACGACGTGAAGCCGCTGCCGGTGGGCGGGTGGGCCCGGCGGGTGGCGCTCGGCGTCGACCTGCTGGTGCCCCGGCCGGCCATGGCGCAGGTGGTGGCCGAGTTGCGGGGCGCCGGCGTGCCGGTGGCCGGGTTGTGGGCGTACGAGGCGATCCGGGTGGCCGCCCGGCGGGCCCGGGCCGGCGTGGACACCGACCACCGCACCATCCCCGCCGAGGTCGACCTGATCGCCCCGGCGGTGCACCTGGACAAGGGTTGCTACCGGGGGCAGGAGACGGTGGCCCGGGTGCACAACCTGGGCAAGCCGCCCCGCCGGCTCGTGCTGCTGCACCTGGACGGCGTGGCCAGCGACCAGCCGCCGGTCGCCGGTACGCCGGTGACGGTCGACGGGCGGACCGTCGGCTTCGTCGGCACCGCGGTGCACCACTTCGAGTTGGGCCAGATCGCGCTCGCCGTGGTGAAGCGCAACACGCCCGACGACGCCCGCCTGATGGTCGGCGAGAGCGCGGCCGCCATCGACGCCGTGTAAGGAAGGGCCCCCGCTTAACGCCTCCGGTAGAGGAAGGGCCCCTGCTTAACGCCTCTCGCGCCGGAAAATCTTCGGTCGACCCGGCAGTGGGCGGGGGTCTAGGATCCGGGCATGACGACAGGGACGTTGATCACGGTTGCCCCCACCGGCGCGGAGTCGGCCAAGGCGGAGGTGCCGGCGCTGCCGGTGACGCTCGACGAGCTGGTGCTGACCGCCAAGGAGTGCGAGGCGCTCGGCGCGGCCGTGATCCACGTCCACATCCGCGACGACGAGGCGCGGCCCACGCTCGACCAGGGCCGGCTGCGGGCCACCGTGGCGGCGCTGCGGGAGAACACCGACCTGATCGTGCAGCTCTCCTCCGGCGGCGCGGTGACCGACCCGGAGGCCGCCCGCCTCGCCGTGCTCGACGCCGGGCCGGACATGGCCTCCTGCACCATGGGCACCGTCAACTTCGGCGACGACGTCTTCCTCAACCGCTGGGAGTTCATCGTCGACCTGCACACCCGGATGCAGGAGCGGGGCGTCGTCCCCGAGTACGAGATCTTCGACCTCGGTCATCTCACCGCGTTGCAGCGGCTGCTCGGCAAGTACGGCCTGCCGCACGGCGGACACGTGCACGTGGACTTCGTCATGGGTGTGCCGGGCGGCATGCCGGGCACCACCGCCACCCTGGTGGCGGCCCAGCAGATGCTGCGCGACCTGCCCGAGGGCACCACGTTCTCGGCCACCGGCATTGGGCGCAGCACCATCCCGGTGATGCTCGCCTCGCTGTCCACCGGCGGCCACCTCCGGGTCGGCATGGAGGACACGGTCACGTACGCCAAGGGCCGGCCGGTGGAGTCCAACATGCAGCTCGTCGCGCGCGCCGTCGGTTTCGCCCAGCTCGCCCAGCGCCCGCCGCTGACCACCGCCGAGGCCCGAACGCTGCTCGGCGTGTAAGTGGCACACGAGCACCCGCCCTTGTACGCCCGAAGCTGACGTCGCAGCTCACCCCCGTGTCGGACGGGCCCGCCCCGTCGGTACCGTCCATCTCGTGGGAAAGACGTACGAGGGCGGCGTGCCGCTCGCCGAGGTGGTCCGGTCCGGTTTCGTGGAGGGCGTCCACCGTGGCTCCGTGGTGGTGCTCGACGGCGCCGGCGCGCCGGTCGCCGGCGCCGGTGACGTCACCTCGCCGATCTTTCCCCGGTCGTCGAACAAGCCGATGCAGGCGGTCGGCATGCTCCGGGCCGGGCTGCCGCTGACCGACCCGGCCGACGTGGCGCTGGTCGCCGCGAGCCACGCCGGGGAGGAGTTCCACCTCGAACGGGTCGCCGCCCTGCTGCGCCGCGCCGACCTGACCGAGGAGGCGTTGCACTGCCCGCCGGAACTGCCGGTCGGCGAGGCCGCCCGGGAGGCGGTGCTGCGTGCCGGCGGCGGGCCGGCGCGGGTGTCGATGAACTGCTCCGGCAAGCACAGCGGCATGCTGCTCACCTGCCTGGCCGCCGGGTGGCCGCTGGACGGCTACTGGCGGCCGGAGCACCCGCTCCAGCGGCGCCTGACCGCGACCGTGGAGGAGTTCACCGGGGAGCGGGCGGCGGCGGTCGGGGTGGACGGCTGCGGCGCGCCGGTGCTCGCCGTCTCGCTGACCGGGCTGGCGCGGGCCTTCCTGCGGCTGGTCACCGCCGAGCCGGGCACGGTGGAGCGGACCGTGGCGGACGCGATGCGGGCGTACCCGGAGCTGGTCGGCGGCACCCAGGCGGACGACACCCGGCTGATGCGCGGCGTACCCGGGTTGCTGGCCAAGGTGGGCGCGGAGGGTGTCATCGCGGCGGCGGTCCCGGGCGTCGGCGCGGTCGCCCTGAAGATCGACGATGGCGCGTCCCGCCCCCGCATGCCGGTCCTGACCTCGGCGCTGCGTCGCCTGGACGTCGAGGCGCCGATCCTGACCGAGTACACCGAGATCCCCCTGCTCGGCGGCGGCCTCCCGGTCGGCGCCGTCCGCCCCCTCTGGTGACCCCGCCGGGGGTCAGGGAAGGAAGGACAGCAGCGCCTCATTGACGGGGGCGGGGCGCTCCAGGGGGAGCAGGTGGGCGGCGTCGGGGACGTCGGGGAGACGCGTGCCGTGGGGGGCCTCGTCGGCGATGCGGTCGGCCAGTCGGCGGATGTCCGCCAGATCGTCCGCCCCGGCCGCGGTCAGCACGGGCATGCGCAGCTCGCCCAGACGGTCGACGGCCGGCGGGTCCAGCTCCTCCACCTCGATCGCGCTGAGCGCCTGCTCGGCGGCGAGCGCCCGACGGTCCATCTCCTCGGCGAACCGGATCAGCTCGGGGTCGACGTCGGCCGGCTCGCGGGTCGGGCCGACCACCCAGAACCGCACCTCGCCAGCGGCGGTGGCGGCGAAGTCCTCCGGGTCCACGTCGCCGACCAGGTCCTCCCAGAGCCGCTCGGTCTCCTCGGACCACTCGTTGCCGGATACCGGGGCGCCGAAGAGGGCCAACGCGCTCACCCGCTCCGGGTGGGCCAGCGCGGTGTCCACCGCGACCCGGCCGCCGAACGAGCATCCGACCAGCGCGGCGCGCTCGACGCCCAGCGCGTCCAGCAGGCCGACCAGGTCGTCGTGGTGGGCGAACGGGGTGGTCGGCAGCGTCGACTCGCCGTAGCCGCGCAGGTCCAGGGCGATCACCCGGTGCCGGGCGGCCAGCGCCGGCACCTGGCCGCGCCACATCCGCCGGTCCGCGATGCCGGCGTGCACCAGGACGACGACGCTGCCGCTGCCGGCCTCGTCGTACGCGATCTCGGCGCCGTTGACTTCGATCTTGGTCACGAGGGAACGGTACGGACCGGACACCGGGACCGCAACAGCCCCCGGGTGACTTCGCTAACTCTGGCTAGCGTTTTGCTTGCAGCAGCTAGCAGGCCGGGTTAGCGTGGAGTCATGGCCACCAGCAAGGACCTTCCCGATGTCGGCGGGTTCATTCGCGACCTGCGACGCAACGCGAAGATCTCGCTGCGTCAGCTCGCCGAGCAGGCCGGCGTCAGCAATCCCTACCTGAGCCAGATCGAGCGCGGGCTGCGCAAGCCGAGCGCCGAGGTGCTCCAGCAGCTCGCCAGCGCGCTGCGGGTCTCCACGCCGGCCATGTACCTGCGGGCCGGGCTGCTGGACGACAAGGAGGGGCAGGGCGTGCTCGCGGCGATCGCCGTCGACCCTGAGCTGACCATGGCCCAGAAGCAGTCGCTCACCCAGATCTACGAGACGTTCCGCCGCGAGAACGCGCGCCTGGCCGAGGCGACCGGCGCCGACCGGGCGGCGGAACCCGCCGAGCCGGCGGCCGCCCCGGAGGCCCCGGCCACCGTCGCGCCGGCCGCGACCGGCCCCGTCACGCCGGAGGGCACCCCGACCGAGGCGGTCCTCGAGTCGGTCGCCGTCACCGAAGCGGGCCCCGCGCCCGCCCCGACCACCGCCGCCAACGAGCGCACGACCGCCCGCCGGGCGGCCCGGAAGGCCGCCGCCGCGGCCGAAGAGGAGCAGTCATGACCCAGCCGAAGACCAACCGCATCCCCGCCCCCCTCTACGCCGCCGCCGGCGCCGGCGAGCTGGCCATCGAGCAGCTGCGCAAGCTGCCCACCGTGGTCAGCGGCCTCGGCACCCGGGTCGTCGCCGACCTCGGTGGCAAGGCCGTCGTGACCGGCGTCGAGCTGCGCCAGAAGGCGACCGACACGCTCAAGACCGCCAACCTGACCGCCACCGGGCTGCGCGAACGGGCCGGCTCCGCCGACCTGGACCAGCTCCGCGAGGCGGCCAACCTGGACAAGCTCCGCGAGGCCGCCACCCGCAACGCCGCCGCCGTGGTCGCCGGCGCGTACGCCGCGCAGGAGCGGGCCCTGGCCGCGTACGCCGAGCTGGTCGCCCGGGGTGAGCGCGTCGTCGGCGCCGGTGTGCTGGAGGCCGCCGACACGGTGAACGCCGACATCGAGGCGACCGAGACCACGCCGGCCCCCGCCACCACGGCGGACGCCGCGCCGAAGACCGAGGTGCCCAGCCCGGCCGAGGTGGCCGAGGCGGTGGCCGCCCAGCCGGCCGCCGTCAAGCGGACCCGCGCCACCAAGGCGACCGCCACCAAGGCCTCCGCCGCCAAGCCGGCCACGCCGTCGGCGAAGCTGCCGAAGGCCACGAAGCGGACCCGCCCGACCGCCGAGTGACCCCTGGCCCCACCGAGACCCCGGACAGCGTCCTGTCGGACGTTTCCGGGGTCTCGGCATAAGCTTGCCGGCATGGCCTACGCCGCGCCGATCTTCGCGTTCGAAGTCCGCTCCGTGATCGAGCTGATCCTGCTCGTCTTCGCCCTGGTCATCCAGGGTGTGGCCCTGGTGCACGCGGTCACCCAGCGGGGCGACGGCTTCGCCGCGCTCGGCACCCTGCCCAAGGGCGGCTGGGTCGCGATCCTGGCGGTCTGCCTGCTGCTGACCCTGCTCGGCTTCGGCCCGATCAGCCTCTTCGGACTGATCGGCATCGCGGCCGGTCTCATCTACTGGCTCGACGTGCGGCCCGGCCTGCGGGACCTGCACGACGGCCGAGGGTCCTGGTGAGAGGTTTCCGCTGGCCCCCACCGCCGGACGGCGGTCCCCGCACCTGGGGTCCCGGCCCGGGTGGGCCGCGCACCGGGCGGCCCGCCCTGCCCGAGCCGGAGACGGACCTGGTCGCCACCCCGCACGGCGTGAGCCTGGAACGACTGGTCACCGGCACCGGCGACCCGGTGACCGTGTTCGCGCACGGGCTGGGCAACGGCATCGCCACCACCCGACCGTTCGGCAGTGGCGTCACCGGGCGGCGGATCTTCTTCCAGTTCCGCGGCCACGGCCGCTCGGACTCACCGCCCGGGACGTGGACCTACCTCGACCTGGCCCGTGACCTGCGGGCCGTCGCCGACCTCGGCGGGGCCACCCGCGCGTTCGGCGCCAGCCTCGGCGCCGGCGCGCTCTGCCGGTTGCTCGCCGAGAGCCCGGAACGCTTCGAGAAGCTCGTCTTCTTCCTGCCCGCCGTGCTGGACACCCCGCGCGGCGAGGCGGCCCGCGCCCGACTCACCGGCCTGCTCGACGCGGTTGCCGACGGCGACGCCTCGGCGCTGGCCGACGTGGTGTCGCTGGAACTGCCGCCGTCGGTGCGCAACACCCCGGCCGGTTGGGCCTACCTGCGGCAGCGGCTCGACCAACTGCTGCGCGACGGGCTGGCGCCCGGGCTGGCCGGCCTGCCCGAGCAGTCCCCGCTGACCGATTCCGGCGCGCTCGCCGCGGTCACCGCCCCGGCCCTGGTCATCGGCTGCCAGGGCGACGACCTGCACCCGGCCGCCGTCGCCGAGCAGTTGGCCGCCGCGCTGCCCCACGCCACCCTGCACGTGTACGACCGGCCCGGCTTCGCCTGGACCGAACGCGCCGACCTGCGGGAGCGCATCTCGACGTTCCTCAACGGGTAACGTCGCCTGCCATGGGCGTCACTCATCACGGCCGTACGCACCGCCTCGACCTCGCCGACCCCACGCTGCGCGAGTGGACGTGCCGGGTGCTGGCGGCCGACCCCGAGCAGGGCGTCGTGCTGGACCGGTCCGCGTTCTACCCGGGCGGCGGCGGGCAGCCGCCGGACCACGGGGTGCTGCTCTGGCAGGGCGTGCAGACCCGGATCGTGGGCACCCGCAAGGGTGACGACCTGTGGCTGGTTCCGGCCGAAGGAGACCCGTTGCCGCCGGTTGGCACCGAGGTGACCGGCGCGGTGGAGGACGCCCGGCGGACCATGCTGATGCGCACCCACTCCGGGCTGCACGTGCTCTGCGGCGTGGTGTTCCGGGACTTCGGCGCGTTGGTCACCGGCGGAAATATGGATGTTGGGGAGGCGAGAATGGACTTCAACCTCCCCGAGGTGCCGCCCGACTTCAAGACCCGCATCGAGGAACTGGTCAACGCCGAGGTGGCCGCCGACCGCTCGGTCGCCGTCCGGGTCCTGCCCCGCGCCGACGCGCTGGCCCTGCCGGACATCATCCGCACCCAGTCCAACCTGATCCCGCCGGACGAGCAGGAGGTGCGGATCGTCGACATCGTCGGGCTGGACGTGCAGGCCGATGGCGGCACCCACGTCGCCTCCACCGCCCAGATCGGCAAGGTCCAGGTGGTCAAGGTGGAGAGCAAGGGACGGGCCAACCGCCGGGTCCGGGTCCGGCTCGCGGACTGACTCAGCCGGGCAGGTGCGCCGCCCGGACGTCGAGCAGCCAGCGTTCCGCCGTTTCCTCGTCCGGTCGTTCCGGCAGCGGCGAACGCACCCGGGCGAACTCGGCCTCGGCGTCGGCCACCAGGGCCTGTGCCTCGCCCAGCGCGCCGCCGGCCACCCGCTCGCCGAACGCCCGGAACCAGCCCGGGTCGGCGAGCCGGATCTCCAGCACCCCGGTCGCGTAGAGCACCCGGCCCTGGTGCAGCAGCCGGGCCAGGTGGCGGGCGTGCTTCGCCGAGCGCCGCCGGCCGCCGACGTCCGGCGGGGCGGTGGTGAGCTTGCGGAACTGCTGCGAGGCGTAGCCGAGGTAGGCGTCCCGGACCCGGGAGGCGCTGAGGAACGCCGAGCGGATGGCGATCAGCCGCTCGCCGAGGTCGGTGCGGGTCTCGTAGCAGTCGTCCGGCAGCCACATCAGCTCGGTGGCGGTCGGGTTGCCGCTCAACGCCAGCAGCGCGTACTTGCGCGCCTCGTGCAGCGTGACGTCCGGGTCGGTGGTCACCACCGACTCCCGGGGCGGGTGCAGGCCGTGGAACGCGACCGTGGGCGCGGCGAAGACGCCGATCCGGTCGGTGTCCGAGCCCGGCCCGGCCAGCCCGTACGCGACCGAGCCGACGATCCCGGAGAGCAGCAGGTGCATGCCGTCATGATCGCCGATACGGCGCGATCGGGAAAACCGGACTTCGGCTGTCAGGTATCGGTGACACGGTGGTCGCATGAACTCACCACTGACCGGAAAGGTGGCGCTCGTCGCCGGCGCGACCCGGGGCGCCGGCCGGCAGATCGCCGTCCAGCTCGGCGCCGCCGGGGCCACCGTCTACGCCACCGGCCGCACCACCCGGGACCGCCGCTCGGAGATGGACCGGCCGGAGACCATCGAGGAGACCGCCGAGCTGGTCACCGCCGCCGGCGGCACCGGCATCGCGGTCGCGGTCGACCACCTCGACCCCGCGCAGGTACGCGCCCTGGTCGAGCGGATCGACGCCGAACAGGGCCGCCTCGACGTGCTGGTCAACGACATCTGGGGTGCCGACCCGCTGATCACCTGGGAGAAGCCGGTCTGGGAGCAGCCCCTCGACGCCGGCTTCCGCACGTTGCGGCTGGCCGTCGACACCCACATCATCACCAGTCACTTCGCACTGCCGCTGCTGATCCGCAACCCGGGCGGGCTGGTCGTCGAGATCGGCGACGGCACCAAGGAGTACAACGACGGCGAGTACCGCCTGTCGGTCTTCTACGACCTGGCCAAGGTCTCGGTGAACCGGCTCGGCTTCAGCCAGGGGCACGAGCTGGCCCCGTACGGCTGCACCGCCGTCGCGCTGACGCCCGGCTGGCTGCGCTCCGAGGCGATGCTGGAGCACTTCGGCGTCACCGAGGCGACCTGGCGCGACGGCGCGAAGACCGAGCCGCACTTCGTCATGTCCGAGACGCCGGCGTTCGTCGGGCGGGCGGTCGCCGCGCTCGCCGCCGACCCGGACCGGGCCCGCTGGAACGGCCAGTCGCTGGACAGCGGTGGTCTGGCCCAGGTGTACGGCTTCACCGACCTCGACGGCACCCGCCCGCACTGGGCCCGCTACCACGAGGAGGTGGTCAAGCCGGGTCGGCCGGCCGACGACGCCGGCTACCGCTGACCGGGCTCGTCCGCGTAGAGCGCCGCCGCGCGGCGGGCCGCCTCGGCGAACCGGGCCCGCAGCTGCGGCGGCGCGAGCACCTCGACCTCGGGGCCGAGCGCCAGCAGTTGGGCGTACGCCACATCGGCCGACTCGACGGGCAGCCGGAGCACCAGCCGGCCCCGCTCGTCGGGCCGGCCGGCCGCGGCGACCGCCTCCTCGTAGACGAACGGCGCGTCCACCAGGTGGCGCAGCACTCGCAGGCCGGCCGGGCCGAGCCGCACCGTGACCCGCTCCCGCAGCAGTTCGCGCAGGAACGCGCCGGCCTGCTCCCGCCAGTACGCCCCGAGGTCGAAGCTCTCGTCCCGGTCGAAGCCCTCCGCGCCCACCTCGACGTCGACCACCCGGTCCACCCGGTACGTCCGCCAGCCGTCGCCGACCCGTCCGACCAGATACCAGACCCCGTTCTTCAGCACCAGCCCGTACGGCGCGAGCGCGCGGGTCACCTCCCGGTCCCCGCGCCGGTAGCGCAGCTCGACCGTCCGGTCCCGCCACACGGCCCGGGCCAGCTCGGCCAGCCGGGGCGGCGGCGCGGTCTCCCGGAACCAGCCCGGCACGTCCAGGTGGAACCGCTGCCCGGTCCGCGCGGGCGCGTCGCGCAGGCTCGGCGGCAGCGCGGCCAGCACCTTCAGCTCGGCGGCCGCCACCGCGTCGGCGAGGCCCATGTCCCCGGCCGGCCCGGGCAGGCCGGCGAGAAACAGCGCCTCGGCCTCGTCCCGGCTCAGCCCGGTCAGCCGGGTCCGGTAGCCGCCGAGCAGCCGGTAGCCGCCGGCCCGGCCCCGGTCGGCGTAGACCGGGACACCGGCGGCGGAGAGCGCCAGCACGTCGCGGTAGACGGTGCGCTCGGACACCTCCAGCTCGCGGGCCAGCTCGGCGGCCGTCATCGTCTCCCTTGACTGGAGCAGCAGCACCAACGAGATCAGCCGCGACGCACGCACCCCCCATTGTGTAAGGAAGGGCCCCCTCTTAACGCATACGGATTGGAGGGGGCCCTTCCTAACACCCGGGCGGCGTGCGGCGGCGCACTAGGCTGTGCCGTCGTGAACGCCTCCCGTACCGTCGCGCCCGTCACCGGCGCGGCCACCCGCTTCCTCGGCGGCGCCGGCCTGCTGCTGCGCGGCTTCGGCATGTACGTCCGCAGCCCGAAACTGATGCTGCTCGGCGTGGTGCCGGCGCTGATCTCCGGCGCGCTCTACCTGGCCCTGTTCGCCGCGCTGCTGTACTTCGTGGACGACCTGGCCGCCTGGTTCACCCCGTTCGCCGACGACTGGTCGTCGACCTGGCGCGGGCTGCTCCGGGTCGCCGCCGGTCTGGCCGTCGTCGGCGTGGCCGGGCTGGTCGGAGTGCTCACGTTCACCGCCGTCACGCTCGTCATCGGTGACCCGTTCTACGAGGCCATCTCCGAGCGGGTCGAGGACCGGCTCGGCGGCACCCCCGGCGCGGTGGACGTGCCGTTCTGGTCCTCGATGCGGCGCAGCGTCGCCGACTCGCTGCGCCTGGTGGCGCTGTCCGCGCTGATCGGCGTACCCCTGTTCGCGGCCGGCTTCATCCCGCTGGTGGGCCAGACGGTGGTTCCGGTGGTCGGTGCTCTGGTCGGTGGCTGGTTCCTGGCCCTGGAGCTGGTCGGCGCGCCGTTCCAGCGGCGCGGGATGCGGCTGCCGGACCGGCGGACGCGGCTGCGGGCCGACCGGCCGACCGCGCTCGGCTTCGGGGTGGCGGTCTTCCTGTGCTTCCTGATCCCGCTCGGCGCGGTGCTGGTCATGCCGGCCGCCGTCGCCGGGGCCGCGCTGCTGGCCCGCCGGTCGCTCGGGCAACACGTCGAGGAGCACTGAGATGGACACCGTGCTGATCGAGGGAGACATCACCGCGCAGCGGGTCGACGCGATCGTCAACGCCGCCAACTCCTCCCTGCTGGGCGGCGGGGGAGTGGACGGCGCGATCCACCGGCGCGGCGGGCCGGCGATCCTGGCCGAGTGCCGGGCACTGCGCGCCTCCCGCTACGGCCGGGGGTTGCCCACCGGCCAGGCGGTCGCCACCACGGCCGGCGAGCTGCCGGCGCGCTGGGTGGTGCACACGGTCGGGCCGGTCTTCTCGCCGCACGAGGACCGGTCGGCGCTGCTGCGGGACTGCTACGCCAACAGCCTGCGGACCGCCGACGAGCTGGGCGCGGCCCGGGTCGCGTTTCCGCTGATCTCGGCCGGGATCTACGGCTGGCCGGTCGAGGACGCGGTGACCCAGGCGTTGACCGTGCTGCACGCGGCCACCCCGGCGCACGTCGTCGAGGCCCGGCTGGTGCTGTTCGGCGCGGACACGTACGCGACTGCGGTGCGGGTCGCCGCCGGGCTCAGCTGAGCGTGCGCCGGCACGACCACTGGCTGTCCACCGGCCGGTAGCCGAGCCGCGCGTTGATCGCCAGCATCGGCGCGTTCGCCTCGTCGTTGGAGGTGTACGCCGTCCGCACCCCACGCGCCGCGGCGACGTGCAGCGCGGCCTGCTTGGTCAGCCGGGCCAACCCCCGCCCCCGGTACGCGGGCAGCGTGCCGGTGAAGTCCGACCACATCCGGTCCCCGTCGCGCTTCACCAGGCTCAACGCCACCAGCTCGCCGTCCACCTCGGCGACCGTGCTGGATTCCCGGTCCAGCCCCAGGTTCTCCCAGCACTCGTGCAGCCAGAGGTCGTAGTCGAGCGCGTCGGTCGGCACGTCGCCCGGCTCGTCGCGGGCCGACTCGGCGTCGATGCGGTGGACCCGGCGCGGGTCGAGCCCGGCGGCCGGCAGCAGCCGTACGCCGGGCGGCGGCTCGGGCATCGGCGGGGCCGGGTCCAGGTCGAGCGCCGAGTAGCGCATCTCCCGACTGGCGGTGAAGCCGTGCCGCTGGGCGAACGGCAGCGACTCGGCGCGTGCGTTGGCGAGGACCCGGGTCGACCCGAGGGTCCGCAGGTGAGCGAGCGCGGCGTCGAACAGCGCGGTGCCGACGCCCCGGCCGCGGTGGTCGGGATGGACGTGCAGGGTGGAGATCTCACCCACGCCCGGCGTCGAGGTCTGGATGTTGCGGTACGCCGACGCCCAGCCGACCACCTGCCCGTCCGCGTCGGCGACCCAGGCCGCCCAGTCCTCGCCGGGCGGCGGCTCGGCGATCATCCGGCGGGTCGACGCGACGCCCCGGACCAGGTAGGGAAAGACGATCGCGCGCAACGCCACCACGGCGGACGCGTCCTCGGCACGGGCACGACGGATCTCGACGTCAGTCATCCGGGCGACCCTAGCCACGCCTCGGCGGCGTCGCGACCGGTTTGTTAAGCGGGGTCCCCTCCTATACCGGAGGCGTTAACAGGGGGCCCCTCCTTACGCGGAATCGCGCAGGACCAGCTCCGTGGGCAGCACCAGCGCCTGCTCGACGTCCTCGCCCGCCGCGATCCGCAGCAGTTGCCGGGTCATCGACCGCCCCAGTTCCACTATCGGCTGCCGCACCGTGGTCAGCGGTGGCTCGGTGTACGCGGCGGTCTCGATGTCGTCGAACCCGATCACCGCCACGTCCTCGGGCACCCGCCGGCCGGCCTCCCGCAGCGTCCGCAGGGCGGCGTGCGCCATCAGGTCGGAGGCGGCGAACACCGCGTCCAGCTCCGGGTCGGCGGCGAGCAGCTCACGCATCGCGGCGGTACCGGACTCCCGGGTGAAGTCGCCGAACGCGACCAGTTCCGGCAGCCCGGCCGCGGTGACCGCGTTCCGGTAGCCGATCAGGCGCTCGATGCCGGCGACCATGTCCTGCGGTCCGGCGATGGTGGCGATCCGCCGCCGGCCGGTCGCGATGAGGTGCTCCACCGCGCGGGTGACGCCGCCCTCGTGGTCCACGTCCACGTACGGCACGTCGGCGCCGTCGAGCGGCCGTCCGCTGCACACGACCGGGATGCCGAGCCGGGCCAGCCGGCCGGGCAACGGATCCTCACCGTGCAGCGAGGCGAAGAGCACGCCGTCGACGTGCCGCCCGGTGGTGTACCGCTCGACCCGTTCGTGCCCGGCCGGCGAACCGGCGAGCATCAGCACGAGCTGCTTGTCCGCCGCCTCCAGCTCCTGCGCCGCCCCCCGGATGATGCCCGGGAAGACCTGGTCGTCGGAGAAGACCCGGGTGGCCGCCTCGGGCATCACCAGTGCGATCGAGTCGGTGCGCTGGGTGACCAGGCTGCGGGCGGCGAGGTTCGGGACGTACCCGAGTTCCTCGACCGCCCGGCGCACCGCCTGCTGGATCGACTCGGCCACGGTGGTGGAGCCGTTCACCACCCGGGAGACCGTGGCCCGGGACACGCCGGCCCGCCGGGCCACCGCCTCCAGGGTCGGCCGCTGTGCCGTCGTCATCCCCGTTACCACCACCTCGTCACAGCCCGTTCCGGGCGATCACCTCCTGGTACCAGCGGGCACTCTGCTTGGGTGTGCGCCGCTGGGTCAGGTAGTCGACGTGGACGATCCCGAAGCGCTTCCGGTAACCCTCGGCCCATTCGAAGTTGTCCAGCAACGACCATACGAGATAGCCGCGCAGGTCGACCCCGCGGGCGATGGCGGCGTGCGCCGCGCGCAGGTGCCCGTCGAGGTAGGCGGTGCGGTCGGTGTCGGCCACCCGGCCCGACTCGTCCCGGGCCGAGTCGGGGAATGCGCCGCCGTTCTCGGTGATCATCAGCGGCAGCCCGGGGTGGTCGGCCGCCACCCGCTCCAGCAGTCGCGTCAGTCCGGCCGGCTCGATCGACCAGCCCATGTCGGTGAGCGACCCGGTCGCCGGCAGGAACTCGACCGACCCGGCGGTGCCCGGGTACGCGTCGCTGCCGCCGCCGTCCGCCCGGCCGGCCACGTAGGTGGGCGAGTAGTAGTTCAGGCCGAGCAGGTCCAGCGGCGCGGCGATCATCTTCTCGTCGCCGTCCCGGACGAAGTCGGTCGGGACGATCCGACTCACGTGCGCCAGCACGTCCTCCGGGTAGCCGGCGCCGGTGAGCGGATCGAGGAAGATCCGGTTGTGCAGGCCGTCGACCAGCCGGACTGCGTCGGCGTCCGCGGCGTTGCCGGCGTCCGCCGGCTGCACGTCGGCCAGGTTGAGCGTGATCCCGAGCGTCTCCGCGCCGGCCGCGCGCAGCGCCCGCGCCGCCAGGCCGTGGCCGAGCAGCAGATGGTGTACGGCCCGGAACGCGTCCCCGGCGTCCCGCCGCCCCGGGGCGTGCACCCCGTTGCCGTAGCCGAGGTAGGCCGAGCACCACGGCTCGTTGAGCGTGGTCCAGGTGCGGATCCGGTCGCCGAGCCGCTGGTGCACGGCGACCGCGTAGTCGGCGAAGTGCTCGGCGGTCTCCCGGACGGTCCACCCGCCCCGGTCCTCCAGCCCCTGCGGCAGGTCCCAGTGGTAGAGCGTGACGATCGGGTCGATGCCGGCGTCCAGCAGCGTGTCGGTGAGCCGGTCGTAGAAGTCCAGGCCGCGCGGCTCGACCGGGCCGGTACCGTCCGGCCGCACGCGCGGCCAGGCGACCGAGAACCGGTACGCCCGCAGCCCCAGCTCGGCCATCAGCGCGACGTCGTCGGCGTACCGGTGGTAGTGGTCGCAGGCCACGTCGCCGGTGTGGCCCTGGAACACCGCCCCCGGCGTACGGCTGAAGGTGTCCCAGACGGACGGGCCGCGACCGTCCTCGCGGGCGGCGCCTTCGATCTGGTACGCGGCGGTGGCCGCCCCCCAGACGAACCCCTCGGGGAAACGGAGACCCGTCATGCCTTCACCGCACCTTCCATGATGCCGCCGATGATCTGGCGGCCGAAGACGACGAACACCAGCAGCAGCGGCAGCGTGGCGATGGCCGTGCCGGTGAACACCTGCGACATGTCCTGGTAGTAGCCGTCGGAGAGGGCCCGCAGCGACAGCTGCACGGTCGGGTTCTCCGGGTCGTTGAGCACGGCGTAGGGCCAGAGGAAGTCGTTCCAGGTGGTCATGAACGTGAGCAGGCCGAGCACGGCGGCGGCCGGGCGCAGCGCGGGCAGCACCACGTTCCAGTAGATCCGCGCGGTGTTGCAGCCGTCCATCCGGGCCGCCTCGATCAGCTCGGTGCTGACCGCCTGGCCGGCGTACTGGCGCATCATGAACACGCCGAAGCCGGTGACCAGCGCGGGCACGATCACGGCGGGCAGCCGGTCGTTCCAGTTGAGCTTCGTCATCAGCAGGTAGAGCGGGATGACGCCGAGCTGGGTGGGGACCATCATGGTGGCGATGATCGCCAGCAGCAGCGCGTTGCGGCCACGGAAGCGCAGCTTGGCGAACGCGAACCCGGCCAGGGTGGAGAAGAAGACCACCGAGACGGTCACCGTGACGGCCACGATCGTCGAGTTGATCAGGCCGGTGAGGAAGTAGGCGTCGGTGTTGTCGAACAGCCGGGCGATGTTGGCGCCGAGGTTGCCGCCGGGGGTGAGCGGTGGCGGCACCTGCCCCATCGCGTCGCTGGTGCGGCTGGCCACCACGAACATCCAGTAGATCGGGAAGATCGACAGCAGCGCGGAGATGGTCAGCGCCAGGTAGGTGAGTCGGCTGGCCGACCAGAGGCGGTTCATCGGGAGACCTCCTTGCGGGAGCCGCCGCCGAGCCGGCGCAGGAGCAGCACGTTGATCGCCGCGACGATCGCGATCAGCGCGAAGAGCAGCCAGGCGATGGCCGAGCCGTAGCCGAAGTTGTAGTGCGGGGCGAAGGCGTTCTCGAACATGTACATGGTCACCGTCTGCGACTCGCGCAGCGGCCCGCCGCGGATCGCGTTGGTGCCGGAGTTGAACATCCGGGGCTCGGTGAAGAGCTGGAGGCCGCCGATGGTGGAGATGATGACCGCGAAGACGATCGTCGGCTTGAGCAGCGGCACGGTGATGGACCAGAACTGCCGGGCCCGGCCGGCGCCGTCGATCGACGCCGACTCGTACAGGTCGCGCGGGATGGCCTGCATGGCGGCCAGGAAGATCAGCGCGTTGTAGCCGGTCCACCGCCAGTCGACCATGGTGGAGATGGCGACCCAGGCGGCGAACCTGTTCGCCTTCCAGTCGATCGCGCTCACGCCGACATGGTCGAGCAGCCAGTTGATCATGCCGAAGTCGCGACCGAAGAGCACCGCGAAGACGATCGCCACCGCGGCGGTCGAGGTGACGTTCGGGACCAGCACCGCCATCCGCCAGGTGGTGCGGGCGCGCAGCTGTCGGTTGAGCAGGTTGGCCAGCCAGAGCGCGGCCAGCAGCTGCGGGACGGTGGAGATGACGAAGATGCCCAGCGTGTTGACCACCGAGTGCCAGAAGTCCGGGTCGGCGAGCAGCTGGCTGTAGTTGTCGAACCCGATGAACGGGTGCTCGGCGCCGAGCAGGTCCCAGTCGTGCAGCGAGACCCAGAACGTGTACGCCAGCGGGTAGGCCCCGAAGACGCCGAAGAGCAGGAAGAACGGGGCGATGTAGAGGTAGGGCGAGTATTTCGTGTCGAACCGGCTGAGCCGGGCGCCCCGTGCGGGACGGCTGTGTCGGGGTGCCGGTGCGACCGGCGGGCGGGCGTCGAGCTGGACGGCCATGACCCGGGACTCCTTTCCGCCGTGCGGGCGGCACCCGTCACCGGGACCGCCCGCACGCGCTGCTCGGGTTACTTGGCGGCGGCCTTCTCGGCGTTGGCGACCGCGTCGGTCCAGCCCTGCTGCGGGGAGCGCTTGCCCAGCTCCACGGTGCGCACGGCGTTCTCCACCTCGGTGCGGACGGCCTGGTTCTTCGGGCCCATGTAGACCGGCTTCAGGCTCTTGGCGCCCTCGGCGAAGATCTTGCCGACCGGGGCCTCGGAGAAGTAGGCGTTCTTCGAGTCGAGGATCGCCGGGTCGGCCAGCGCCTGCGGCGACGAGGGCAGCGGGCCCTTCGCCTTGAACGCGCCGATCTGACCCTTGGCGCTGGTCAGGAACTTGGCCAGCTCGATCGCCTCGGCCTGGTGCTTGCTCTGCTTCGGCACGGCGAGGAACGAGCCGCCCCAGTTGCCGCCGTTGCCGGGGATCTGGGCGATGTCCCACTTGCCCTTGGCGGCCGGGCCGGCGTTGCCCTCGATCACCCCGGTCATCCAGGCCGGGCAGGCGATGGTGGCGAACTTCGACTGCTTGAAGGCGGAGACCCACTCCTCCGACCAGGAGCCGTACTTGCCGGAGAGGCCGGAGTCGATGATGTCCATCGTGGTGTCGTACGCCTGGCGTACCGCCGGGTTGCTGCCCACGACCAGGTTGTTGCTGGTGTCGTAGTAGCTGTAGCCGGTGGTGTTGCCGGCGTTCTGGAGCAGGATGGTGTTGAACGTGTTCGTCGCGGCGTCGAGGAACGCGGCGCCGGTCTTCTTCGCGGTGAACTGCTCGCCGACCCTGATGTAGTCCTGCCAGGTGGGCCAGAGCTTGGACACGGCCTCCCGGTCGGTGGGCAGCCCGGCCTTGGCGAACAGGTCCTTGCGGTAGCACATGGCCATGCCGCCGACGTCGGTGCCGAGGCCGATGAGCTGCTTGCCGTCGGCGGTGAGGCCCTGGTTCCACTTCCAGTCCAGGAAGTTGCCCTTCAGCTCGCCCGCGCCGTGGTCGAGCAGGTTGACGAAGTTCTGCGGGTTGGCCTTGTACTCGACCAGCAGCCCCTCCTCGATGGCCACGATGTCGCCGGCGCCCTTGCCCGCGGCGAGCCACTGGGTGAGCTTGGGCGAGTACTCGTCGAGGTTGCTGCCGGTGCCCCGCTCGACGATCTTCACGTCGGGGTGGCTGGCCATGTACTCCTGGTAGAGATCCGCGTAGCCGAGCTGGCCGAAGGTGTCGACGGTGAGGGTGATCGGCCCGTCGGAGGCGGCCTCGTCGCCGCCGCCGCAGCCGGTGGTGCCGAGCAGTGCGGTGGCGGCGACCAGGGCCACCGCCGCCAGTCGACGGCGCGTGAAGGTGAGCATGCTGTCCTGACCTCTCGGGGTCGTAACGGGTGGTGGAAGGCGGTTCCGGTACTAAGAGAGCGCTCTCACGACAGCGTGCTGGGTGGCCCCCATCCTGTCAAGAGAGCGCTCTCAGAGCGTCCGAAAAAAGCGGAGAGGGGCGATGACCGCCCCTCTCCGCCCGGTATCGGGTGCTGTGTCAGCCCACCCGCAGGCCGTCCAGCAGGCCGCGGTCGCCGGCCACCCCCAACGTGTCGAAGCTGACCCGGCCCATCAGCGCCAGCAGCAGGTCGCTGGCGGTGCCGGTGACCTGGGCGCGGGCCCGGTGGTCGTCGTGGTCCAGGATCGTCGCGGTGTCCAGCAGCGCGATCCCCTCGCCACGCAGCCGCAGGTACCACTCCTGCGCGGCGTCCGTCGCGGTCAGCTGCACCACGCCGTGCCACTGGCCCGGTCGGGTCCGCCGGCCGGCCGGCAGCCAGGTGTCGAGCACCTCGCTCACCCCGTCGGCGGCGAGCTTGGCCTCGATCGGCTCACCCGCCGCGATGGCCAGCTGGGCGTCCCACCGGTGCACCGCCGTCTCGTGCGCCATCCGGCGCGGCCAGAAACCGGCCTTCTTCGGCTGGGGCGCGAAGTTCCAGGCCGGCGCCTCCGGGTCCAGCGCGTCGAAGAGCGCGTTCAGGCGCTCGTACTCCTGGACGTACCACTGGGCCGGGGTCAGACCGGCCGGCGGCTCCGGGTCGCGCCGCTCCGGCCGGGAGGTGGAACCGGCGGTCAGCACCGTGCCCGCCCAGACGTAGGTCCTGGTCAGGTGGTGGGCGAGATCGGTGACCGTCCAGCCGGGACAGGACAGCACCGGTGTCTCGGGAGGCGCCTCCGACACCGCCGCGGCGAAGGCCGGACCCTCCGTCCGCAGCGCGCCGATCCAGAAGTCCTTCGTGTGGTGCAGTCTGCTCATCGCCATCCTCCCGGGGGTGACCGGGCCACCAGTGGGTGCCGCGGCTACCCCTCAGCCTAGGGTGAAAGGCGTGTCAGACGTCTACGCCGAACCGACGACCGCCGCCGGCCCGACCGATCCGGCCACCCTGGCGCGTTACACCACGCTACGCCTCGGCGGTCCGGCCGGCCGGCTGGAGATCGCCACCGACGCCGACGAGATCGTGCGGAAGGTGCGCGAGGCCGAGGCCCGCGAGGAGGCCGTGCTGGTGCTCGCCGGCGGCAGCAACGTGGTGATCGGCGACCAGGGCTTCCCGGGCACCGTCGTGCTCGTCCGCTCACGCGGGTTCCGGGTCGTCGCCGAGGAGGGCGAGACCGTCACGGTACGCGTCGCCGCCGGCGAGCCCTGGGACGACCTGGTCGCGGCCACCGTCGAGCGCGGCTGGTCCGGCCTCGAGTGCCTCTCCGGCATCCCCGGCTCGGCCGGCGCGACCCCGATCCAGAACGTCGGCGCGTACGGCCAGGAGGTGGCCGAGACGATCGTCGCCGTCGAGGCGTACGACCGCACGCACCACGAGGTGGTGCGGATGGCGGCGGCGGACTGCGGGTTCTCCTACCGGGGCAGCATCTTCAAGTACAGCGACCGCTGGGTCGTGCTCTCGGTCGACTTCCGGCTCACCCGCTCGCCGCTCTCCGGGCCGGTTCGCTACGCCGAGCTGGCCCGGGCGCTCGGCGTCGAGGTGGGCGACCGGGTTCCGCTGGCCGACGCCCGGGCCACCGTGCGCCGGCTGCGGGCGGGCAAGGGCATGGTGCTCGACGCGGCCGACCCGGACACCTGGTCGGTGGGCTCGTTCTTCACCAACCCGGTGCTGGAGCGCGAGGCGTACGAGCTGCTCCGGGAGCGCGCGGCCGACCTCGGCGAGCCGCCGCACTGGCCCGGCGCGGGCGACGTGGTGAAGGTCAGCGCCGCCTGGCTGATCGACAAGGCCGGCTTCGGCAAGGGGTACGCCGGCCCGGAGGGTGTCGCCATCTCCGGCAAGCACACGTTGGCGCTGACGAACCGCTCCGGCGCGGCCAGCACCGCCGCCCTGGTGTCCCTGGCCCGCGAGATCCGCGACGGCGTCCACGCCCGGTTCGGCGTCCCCCTGCACCCCGAGCCCGTCCTCGTCAACTGCACCATCTGACCGCCCCTGCCTCCCTTCCGCCCTCCCTCCCCTCTCGGCTCTCGGCTCTCGGCGATCTTGGAGTTGTGGTGCCATGGTGTGCCGGTTTTGAACCGTTGTCGGAGGTGCCACAACTCCAAGATCGCCGAAACAGGAGGTGGAAGTCCGCGTCTTGGGATTGGTGTTCTACTTCGTGGGACGCGGAGAGATCTTGGTACGAAAATGCCCCTGGAGGGGCCTTTCCGTACCAAGATCTCCCAGCCGTGACCCATTGACCTGTTGACCTGTTGACCGGTGACCCGGTGACCCGGTGACCCGGTGACCCGGTGACCCGGTGACCCGGTGACCCGGTGACCGGTGACCGGTGACCCGGATGGCGCGATCCCTGGACCCGTGCCCCCGTGCCCCCGTGACCGGGTGCCCCCGTGCCCCCGTGACCGGGTGCCCCCGTGCCCCCGTGACCGGGTGCCCCCGTGACCGGGTGATCCCGTGGTCCGTGCCCGTGAGGCGGGAGCCGTGAGCCGGGAGCTGTGAGGCGGGAGCCGTGACGCGTCACCCGTGAGCTGTAAGCCGTACGTCGGGGCCCGTGAATCAATGCCGACCGGCTCGTTTCGAGGGGCGCAACCGCGAGATCGACGGGGGAGGGGCGGTCAGGACGGGGCGACGGTGGACCAGGGGAGGGTGAGGTAGCCGTGGCGCCAGGACCGGGGGCCGTCCTGGACCGGCCAGCCCGACTCCTGCACCGTCGCCACGGCGCGCAGCCAGCGCTGCCGGGGGCCGAAGGGGGCGTAGCCGGCGGCGGAGCGCCAGGCCTGTTCCAGCGCGTCGAGCAGGTCGTGGATGCGCTCACCGGGCACGTTGCGGTGGATCAACGCCTTCGGCAGCCGCTCGGCCAGCGTCGCCGGGCTCTCCAGCGCGGTCAGCTTCGCGGCCAGCGTGAGCGTGCGCGGGCCGGCCGCGTCGAGCAGCACCCACGCGCCGAGCCGACCCGGTTCGTCGCAGGTCCCCTCGACCAGCAGCCCGCCCGGTGCCAGCCGTCCGGTGACCGTCCGCCAGGCGTCGGCCACCTCGCTCTCGTCGTACTGGCGCAGCACGTTGAAGGCCCGCACCAACGCCGGGCGCAACCCGGCCAGCTCGAAGCCGCCCCGGGCGAACGTGAGCCCGGGCGGGTCCGCGGCCGGTTCGGCGGCGGCCACGCGTACCGGATCGATCTCCAGCCCGACCACCCGCACGTCCGCGCGGACCCGGGCGGCGAGCCGGGCCCGCAGTTCGAGCGGGGTGACCGGGGTGGCGCCGTAGCCCAGGTCCACCACGAGCGGGTCGGCGGCGGCGCGCAGCGCGTCCCCGCAGGTCTCGACGATCCAGTTGTCCACCCGCCGGAGCCGGTTCGGATTCGTCGTGCCCCGGGTGACCACCCCGAGCGGCCGGCGCGGTTCCACGGTCAGGACGTCCGGTGCACCTTGTGCTGGGCGGCCTGGGCCAGCGGGCGCACCACGAGTTGGTCGATGTTGACGTGATGCGGCCGGGTGGCGCACCAGGCGACGCAGTCGGCCACGTCGTCGGCGACCAGCGGTTCGGCGACGCCGGCGTAGACCGCCTCGGCGCGGTCCGCGTCCCCGCCGAACCGGACCAGGCCGAACTCCTCGGTCCGCACCATGCCCGGGTCGATCTCGACCACCCGGACCGGCCGGCCGCACAGCTCCAGCCGCAGCGTGCCGGCGACCGCCGTCTGCGCGTGCTTCGCGGCCGTGTAGCCGCCGCCGCCCTCGTAGACGACGTGGCCGGCGGTGGAGCTGACGATCACCACGGTGCCCGCGCCGGACCGTTCCAGCGCGGGCAGCAGCGCCTTGGTGACCCGCAGCGTGCCGAGCACGTTGACGTCGTACATCCACTGCCAGTCGCGCACGTCGGCGGTCTCGACCGGGTCCAGGCCGCGCGCGCCGCCGGCGTTGTTCACCAGCAGGGTGACCGGCCCGGGCGCGGCGTCGGCGGCGGCGGCCAGGCCGGCGACGGACTCGTCCGAGGTCACGTCGCACGCCACCGCGGTGGCGGCGCCGCCGGCCGCCTCGATCTCGGCGACCAGCGCGGCCAGCCGGTCGGTACGCCGCGCGGCGGCGAGCACGTGGAAACCCTCGGCGGCCAGGCGGCGGGCGGTGGCCGCCCCGATCCCGCTGGACGCTCCGGTGACGATGGCGACTGAGGTCATCCGGACATTCTCTCCCGCCGCCCCGCTGCCCGCCGTGATGAGGTCCGTCACGCCGGGGAACCCGCCGCAGGCATTTCCGAACCCCGATGGGGAAGATGACATCCGGCGTACGGGTTGACCGAGAAGCGCCGGTCGTGCGGGACGGCATCAACCGTGACAGAGGGAGCGGACGTGGCGGAGTTGCACACCGGTGTCGGTCGTCAGCGAGGTGCCCTGCCGTGGCCCCGGCCGCGCCGCATCGCCACCCTCTCGGTGCACACCTCGCCGCTGCACCAGCCGGGCACGGGCGACGCGGGCGGGATGAACGTCTACATCCTGGAGGTCGCCCGACGACTGGCCGAGGCCGACGTCGAGGTGGAGATCTTCACCCGGGCCACCTCCGGCGACCTGCCCCCGGTGGTGGAGATGGCGCCCGGGGTGACCGTCCGGCACGTCACCGCCGGGCCGCTGGAGGGGCTGACCAAGGAGGAGCTGCCCGGTCAGCTCTGCGCGTTCACCGCCGGTGTGCTGCGGGCCGAGGCGGCCCGACCGCCCGGCCACTACGACCTGATCCACTCGCACTACTGGCTCTCCGGCCAGGTCGGCTGGCTGGCCAAGGAGCGCTGGGGCGTGCCGCTGGTGCACACCGCGCACACCCTGGCCAAGGTCAAGAACGCCCGGCTCGCCGTCGGGGACCGACCCGAGCCGAAGGCCCGGGTGATCGGTGAGGAGCAGGTGGTCACCGAGGCCGACCGGCTGGTCGCCAACACCCGGGTGGAGGCCCGTGACCTGCTCGACCGGTACGCCGCCGAGCCCGGCCGGGTGGCCGTGGTGGAGCCGGGCGTGGACCTGGACCGGTTCCGTCCCGCCGCCGGTGACCGGGAGGCCGCGACCCGCGCCGCCCGCCGCCGCCTCGGCCTGCCGACCGACGGGCACGTGGTGGCGTTCGTCGGCCGGATCCAGCCGCTCAAGGCGCCGGACGTGCTGGTCCGCGCGGTGGCCGCGCTGCGCGAGCGGGAGCCCGCGCTGGCCGACGAGGTGACCGTGGTGATCTGCGGCGGCCCGAGCGGCAGCGGCCTGGACCGGCCGACCGCCCTGATGGAGCTGGCCCACTCGTTGGGCGTCGCCGACCGGGTGCGCTTCCTTCCGCCGCAGACCGGCGACCGCCTGCCCGATCTCTACCGCGCCGCCGACCTGGTCGCCGTGCCGTCGCACAACGAGTCCTTCGGGCTGGTCGCGCTGGAGGCCCAGGCGTGTGGCACGCCGGTGCTGGCCGCCGCCGTGGGCGGGCTGGTCACCGCCGTACGCGACGGGGTCAGCGGGATGCTCATCGACGGGCACGACCCGGTCGACTGGGCGCGGGCGCTGGCCCGCCTGCTGCCCGACCGGCTGCGTCGCGCCTCGCTGGCCCGGGGCGCCGAGCGGCACGCCCGCGCCTTCTCCTGGCAGCGGACCGTCTCCGGGCTGCTCGCGGTCTACGGGGAGGCGATCACCGAGCACCGGGCCCGGCTGGCCGGCCGGCTCGGTGACCCGGCCCTCACCTGTTCCTGGTGACCCGTCGCCGTCGGGCGGGGCGGGGCGGGCGACCGTAGAGTGGGTGCGATGAGCCGCAGAAGTGAGGTCGCCGCGCTGATCGAGGCCGTCTGTGCCGAGCGGGAGCTGGAGTGGGAAGCCACCGGCGAGGCGTCGTACGCGGTGACCCTGCCCGGCACGCACAAGCTCAAGACGATCTGCAACCTGATCGTCGGTGAGCACGCGCTGCGGATCGAGGCGTTCGTGATGCGCCAGCCCGACGAGCGGCGCGAGGAGCTGTGGGCCTGGCTGTTGCAGCGCAACGCGCGGATGTACGGCGTCTCGTTCTCCATCGACACGGTCGGCGACGTCTACCTGACCGGCCGGGTCAACCTGGCCGGGCTCGACGCCGACGAGCTGGACCGGCTCTTCGGCTCGGTGCTGACCTACGCCGACGAGTCGTTCGACAGCATGCTGGAGATCGGGTTCGGCACCGCCATCCGACGGGAGTGGGAGTGGCGGGTGAAGCGGGGCGAGTCGACCGCCAACCTGGCCGCGTTCGCCCACCTCTTCGAGCCCTCGACGCCGGCCGGCTCGGCCGCCGGAGGTTCGGAGTCCTCCTGACGGGTATGCCGCACCGCGCGGTGCGGAGTGTGTGTGGGGACCCACCGCGAGCCGAGGACGGACTGTCGAGGAGCGTGTCCCATGGCTCAGCGCAACAGCTCAGGTCGCGGCACGACCGCGACCCGGACCAAGCGGCAACCCGGTAACCAGACGCCGAACACCCCGAGGGTGTCGGAGTCCGACATCTCCCGGATGAAGGTCGACGACATCCGGAACCAGCTCCGCCGGCGGGGGGTCTCCGGGACCTCCGCGCTGCGCAAGCCGGAGCTGGTGAAGACCCTGGCCCGGACAATGCGGTCGGAGGGTCGGGGCGGCGCGGCCCGGCGGAGCACCGGCCCGGCCGGTCGCCCGGCGGCGAAGAAGACCACGGCGGCGAAGAAGACCGCCGCCGCGAAGAAGAAGACGGCGGCCCGCCGGAAGGCCACGTCTCCGGCCAAGTCCGCGCCGGCCGCCCGCGCCACCGGCGCCCGGGCCAAGGCGACCGGTACGCGCAGGGCGGCCCCGGCGCGCGCGAAGGCGACCGCCTCGCGGGCGAAGGCCGCCCCGGCGCGCAAGGCGTCGTCGGCCCGCGCGACGGCCTCGCCCTCCGGGGCGAAGGCTGCTCCTTCGCGGGCGAAGGCTGCTCCGTCGCGGGCCAAGGCGGCCCCGGCGCGGAAGGCCGCATCCGCGCGGGCGCAGGCCGCGCCGAGGCTCGGGCCGGCGTCCAGTCGGTCGATCGGGTCCTCGCAGCTCATCACCTCGCTCGCGGACCGTCCGGAGCGTCCCGGCCGGAGCCTGGTCACCCGCAATCACGAGGTGATCCAGCGGTGGGCGCGGGCCCGGGGGGCGAAACCGGCGACCATCGCCGGGACCGAGCGCGGCGACCGGCCCGGGGTGCTGACGTTCAACATCCCCGGCTACCGGGAGAGCAGCCGGATCCGGGAGGTCACCTGGGACGACTGGTTCCGGACGTTCGACTCACGGCGGCTGAACCTGATCTACCAGGAGCAGATGCGGGACGGTCGGCAGAGCAACTTCTTCCGTACCGAGAACCCGAATCGTGAGGACGGCTGAGGTTTGCGGGAATGGTCGCCGGGAACCCCGTGCTGGCCATCCCAGAGACCGGAGCACTGACAGCCGGATAGCCGACACGCGTGCTGTGACGGGCGAGACAGCGATCTGGGTTGAATCCGGAATCCGGTCGAACTAACTTTATTGCACCGCGTCACGCTTGTTTTCGTTCGGGGGAGCGGCGGATCGATCAGATCCGCGCAGGCGAGACGCGAAGATCGGGTGGAGCACACCGTTGGGGGACGGTGCCGCCCGTGGAACCGGCGGCGCGAGCGGGCGACGCTTACGGGGGTGAGTGTCGCCCGCCGCCGCCGGGCGTACGGTACGAGCGCCCATCTCGACGGGGGTCGGGGTGGGCGCTCGGCCGTTCCTGAGCCCGGTTCAGCGCGCGGCGCGGACCGGGTGCCGCGTCGCCGCCCGCAGCGCCGCGACCCGGCGCTCCCGAGGCGGCCCGGCGAGCAGGTGCCCGGCCGCGGCGACCAGGCCCAACCCGCCCACCACCAGCCAGTGCCGCTCGCCGAGGTGTTCCAGGCTCAGCCCGCCGAGCGCCGGCGCCACGAACGACGCCGCCGGGAACGTCAGGTAGAACACCGACTGGTAGCGGGCCCGTAGCTCGGGCGGGGCCAGGTCCGCGTTGATCTGCGCGTTCGGCGGCGCGGCGAGCATCTGCCCGACCGTCCAGACCACCGCCGCGCCGAGGTAGAGCGGCAGCCCGTCGGCGACGGTCAGCGTGCCGAACCCGAGCGCCATCAGCCCGGTGGAGACCGCCAGCACGGTCGACCTGCGGTACGGCTCGATCAGCCGGGGGACGAAGAGCTGCCCGGCCACGATCAGCGCCCCGCCCAACGCCACCACCAGCCCGTACGCCGACGGACGCAGACCGTCCGCGCGCATCGCCAGCGGCATGATGGTCGACGTCTGCATGGTCAGCACGGCCAGCAGGAAGGTCAGCCCGACGAAGGTGAGGAAGGTGCGGTCGGTCAGCGCGGTGTGCAGCCCGGGACGCCGCCCCACCACCGCGCGCGGAGTGACCGCCGGCCGGCGGGTCAACGTCTCCGGCACCTTCAGCGCGATCACCACGGCCGCCGCCAGGGTGGCCCCGGCGTCGACCAGGAACAGCGCCAGGAAACTCGCCTCGGCGAGCACCCCGGCCAGCAGCGACGCCACCGCCATGCCGAGGTTGAACGCCCAGAACTGGAGGTTGAAGGCGCGGGACCGGCGGGCCTCCGGCACCACGTCCACGATGGCCGCCACGAACGCCGGGCTGGGCATCGAGTGCGCCACCCCGACCAGGGCGGCGAGCACGGCGATGACCGCGAGGTGCCGGCTGAACGCCAGCGCCGCCATCAGGCCGGCCGCCGTGAGGTGCGCGGCGAGCAGCGTGGCCCGCCGGCCCCACCGGTCCGCGAGCACCCCGCCGAGCAGTGTGCCGGCCGCGCCCCCGATGCCGTACGCGCCGACCACCAGCCCGGCCAGCGACGGCGAGGCGCCCCGCGCGGCGGTCAGGTAGAGCGAGAGGAACAGCAGCGCGAACGCGCCGGCCCGGTTGATCAGCAGGCCGGACCAGAGGTACCAGAAGGTGGCGGGCAGGCCGCCGGCCGTGTCGTCCCACCAGCGCCGCAGGCCGCGCACCCGTCCTCCAGGAAGGTTTCCTTACCGATGCCCCCGCGTACCGTATCCGCCGGTCCGGCGGCCGGCACGCGGGGGCGTACTCAGGAGCCGACCCGAACCGGCTCGGCGGGCGAGGTGGCCGCGGCCTCGGCCGCCTCCGGCGCCGGGGTGCGGGTGGCGGTGACCGGCGTCACCGTCGTGCCGACGGCGCGCAGCCGGGCCGCGCGCCGCTCCCGGGCCGGGCCGGAGACCAGGTGGGCGACCGCCGCCACGACGCCGATGCCGGCGCAGCCGAGCCAGAGCGCGCTGTTGCCGGCGTGCTCGCGCACCAGGCCGCCGAGGATCGGCGCGGCGGCGCCGGCGAGCTGCCAGGAGAGGGAGAAGACGCCCTGGTAGCGGCCGCGCAGCGCGGCCGGTGACAGCTCCGCGATGAGCGTGGCGTTGGACGGCGAGTTGAGCATCTCGCCGAGCGTCCAGATCAGCACGGTCAGGCCGTAGAGCCAGACCGTGTCGGCGAACGCGGTGAGCCCGAACCCGACGCCCATCACCAGCGCCGCGAGCGCCAGCACGTGCGAGCGGCTCCGGCCCTTGATGAGCCGGGGCACGAATAGTTGGCCGACCACGATGAGTACGCCGTTGAGCGCGATCACCGAGCCGTAGGTGGCGGGGCTGAGCCCGGAGTCGCCCATCGCGATCGGCAGCATCGAGATGTGCTGGAGGAACACCAGCGCGGCGAGCAGGTTGAGCGCCACGAAGCCGAGGAAGACCCGGTCGGCGAGGATGGTCCGCAGCGCGCCGGCGGGCGCGGGGGCGCCCTTGACGACGGGGCCGGTCGGCGTGGTCCGGGTCTCCCGCACCCGGGTGAAGATGATCAGCGCGGTGACCACCGTCGTGGTCGCGTCCACCAGGAAGAGCAGCAGGTAGCCGGCCTGGGCGGCGAAGCCGGCGAGGACGGCGGCGCAGGCGAAGCCGAGGTTGATCGCCCAGTAGTTCAGCGAGAAGGCCCGCAGCCGGTCCTTCTCCGGCACCACGTCGACCATCATGGCGCCGAAGGCCGGGCGGGCCGCCTCGGCGAACGTGCCGAGCAGCAACGCGCCCACGGCCACCGCCCAGAGTGGCCGGGCCAGGCCCAGCGCGACCATCATGGTGGCCGCGCCGAGGTGCGCGGTCAGCAGCGTGGGCCGGCGGCCCCAGCGGTCGGTCAGCGTGCCGCCGACGGTGGTGCCGACCGCGCCGCCGACGCCCCAGAGCCCGATCACCAGACCCGCCTGCGAGGCGGAGAAGTCGCGCTCCTGGGTCAGGTAGATGGCGAGGAAGACCAGGATGAACGAGCCGAGCCGGTTGATCAGGGTGCCGGTCCCGAGGTACCAGAACGTCCGTGGCAGGCCGCCCGCCGTCTCCTGGAACCAGCCCCGCACCGTCCGCATGCCGACGCCCCCCGCTCGGTAATGACCGACCTCTGCCGGATGCCTTACAACCTAGTCCCGCCCCGGAACGCCGGTCATCCGCATTTCCACGTGGTGGTCGTCACCACCGGTCCCCGCGTGTCCGCCGGGCCGGTACGGCAGGATGATCCGCATGACTGCGAGCGAAGGGCCCACCATCGGGACGCTGGTCCTGCTGCGGCACGGCGAGAGCGACTGGAACGCCAAGAACCTCTTCACCGGCTGGGTCGACGTCGACCTGACCGCCAAGGGCGAGACCGAGGCGCGGCGCGGCGGCGAGCTGCTCCGCGAGCACGACCTGCTGCCGGACGTGGTGCACACCAGCCTGCTGCGCCGGGCGATCCGCACCGCCGAGCTGGCGCTGAACGCCGCCGACCGGCACTGGATCGCGGTGCGCCGGTCGTGGCGGCTCAACGAGCGCCACTACGGCGCACTCCAGGGCAAGAACAAGAAGCAGACCCTGGACGAGTACGGCGAGGAGCAGTTCATGCTCTGGCGCCGGTCGTACGACACGCCGCCGCCCCCGATCGACGACAACGACGAGTGGTCGCAGGTCGGCGACCCCCGGTACGCGTTGCTGCCGACCGAGCTGATGCCCCGGACGGAGTGCCTCAAGGACGTCGTCGACCGGATGCTGCCCTACTGGTACGACTCGATCGTGCCGGACATCCTGGCCGGCCGGACCGTGCTGGTGGCGGCGCACGGCAACTCGCTGCGGGCGCTGGTCAAGCACCTCGACCAGATCTCCGACGACGCGATCGCCAAGCTGAACATCCCCACCGGCATCCCGCTGCGCTACGACCTGGACGCGGACCTGCGCCCGCAGGTGCTCGGCGGGACGTACCTCGACCCGGAGGCCGCGAAGGACGCCGCCGCCGCAGTCGCCAACCAGGGCCGCTGAGGGTGTAAGGAAGGGCCCCTTATTAACGTCTGCGGTATAGGAAGGGCCCCTTCTTAACACTGGGCTGTTAAGAAGGGGCCCTTCCTTGCACGGGGGCCGGGGTCAGCTGGACGGCGAACCGGTGATCAGGTAGACCACGTGCTCGCCGGCGTTCACCGCGTGGTCGGCGAAACGCTCGTAGAAGCGGCCCAGCAGGGTCGCGTCGATGGCGGTCTCCACGCCGTACGGCCAGTCGTCGCCGAGCAGCACGCCGAACAGGCTCTTGTGCAGGTCGTCCATCGCGTCGTCGTCCCGGTCCAGCTCCGCCGCCACGTCGGCGTCGGGCTTGGCCAGCACCGCGCCGATCTTCTCGGCCATCCGGTCGGCGATGCCGGCCATGTCGGTGAAGACCGGCCGCAGCTCGGCCGGGACCGCCGGCGAGGGGTGCCGGCGCAGCGCGGTCTTGGCCACGTGGTCGGCCAGGTCGCCCATCCGCTCCAGGTCGGCGGCCACGTGCAGGGCGGTGATCATCGCGCGCAGGTCGGAGGCGACCGGCGCCTGACGGGCGAGCAGGTCGCAGACCCGCTCCTCCACGTGCCGGTAGAGGTCGTCGATCTCGGCGTCCCGCGCGATCACCGTCTCGGCCGCGGCGCGGTCGGCGGTGAGCAGCCCCCTGGTGGCCTGCCGCATGGCCGCGCGCACCGCCTCGGCCATGTCCACCAGCAGTTGGCTGACAATCTGCAGGTCGGCCCGGAACTCGTCGCGCATCGTCACTTCCTGGGGTCGGTTGCCGTCGCCGGGAGCGGCTACGGCGTGAGCAGGTGCGCGCCCCACGGTAGGCCGGACGGCCGGCACCAGGGTGAACGCGGATGAACGACGCGGGACCCGCAGGTGAACTTTCCCGGAAGCGAGAGTGGTTCGTCCCTTTGTGCCCGATCCCCGGGTTAACAATGACCCTACGATCGCCGGGTGGAATGGGCGGTGGCCATCGCGGTGGCCGTGGCGCTGGTGACCGGGCTGGTCGCCGGGTCGCTGCTGTCCGAGCCCGTCGGGGAATGGCGACGCCGCCGGGCGTCGCGGGGCGGCGGGACCTCCCGCCGTGACGCAGGGAGGCCGACGATTCCGGACGACCAGCAGGGGGGCCTCTCCGGGCTCGGCCGCAAGACGATCGACTCGTTGCGCGCCGGCGTGGTGGTGCTCGACCCGGACGACGTGCCGGTGCTCGTGAACCCGGCCGCCCGCGCGATGGGGCTGCTGCGCACCGGGGCGACACCTGGCTCGATCGCGGCGCACCCGTTGATCCGTACCCTCGCCGGGCAGGTGCGCCGCACGGGCGTGCGTCGCGAGATCGAGCTGGACCTGCCCCGGGGCCGCGACAGCTCCGGGGTCAACCCGCTCGGCGTGCACCTGCGGGCCATGGGACTGGGCGCCGGTTACATCTCGATCGAGGCGGTCGACGTCACCGAGTCGCACCGCCTGGCCCGGGTGCGCCGGGACTTCGTGGCCAACGTCAGCCACGAGCTGAAGACCCCGATCGGCGCCCTCCAACTGCTCGCCGAGGCGTTGGTGGACGCCACCGAACCGGCCGGCGACGGCGCGCCCGACCTCTCCGAGGACCTGGTCGCCGCGCGGCGGTTCGCCGAGCGGATCCAGCACGAGTCCACCCGGCTCGGCCGGCTGGTGCAGGAGCTGCTGGAGCTGACCCGGCTCCAGGGCGCCGAGCCGCAGCCCGCCCCCGAACCGGTCTCGCTGGACTGGGTGCTCGCCGAGGTGATCGACCGCACCCGCACCGCGGCCACCGCCCGCCGGGTGGAGATCGTCGTGGACGGGCAGCGGGGCCTGACCGCGTACGGCAGCGACAGCCAACTCGCGACCGCGGTGGCGAACCTGGTGGAGAACGCGATCACCTACTCGGCCGAGGACACCACGGTCCGGGTCACCGTGCGGGGCACCGACGAGTACGTCGAGGTCGCCGTCGCGGACCAGGGCATCGGCATCGCCCCGAACGAGGTCGACCGGATCTTCGAACGCTTCTACCGGGCCGACCAGGCCCGCTCCCGGGCGACCGGCGGCACCGGCCTGGGGCTGGCCATCGTCAAACACATCGCCAGCAACCATGGCGGTCGGGTGGATGTGTCGAGCACCCTTGGTGGGGGGTCGACGTTCACCCTCCGGCTGCCTGCCCGCCCCCCGGACGACCTGGAGGCGACACTCGCCTCCGCTGGGATCGAGGCCGGCCCGGCCGAGCTCCGGCAGGTCTGACCACAGGAAAGGAAACACCCGTTGAGCCGCGTACTGGTGGTCGAGGACGAGGAATCGTTCTCCGACGCCCTGTCCTACATGCTCCGCAAGGAGGGGTTCGAGGTCTCCGTCGCCGCGACGGGTCCCTCCGCCCTCACCGAGTTCGACCGGACCGGCGCCGACATCGTGCTGCTCGACCTGATGCTGCCGGAGATGTCCGGCACCGAGGTCTGCCGTCAGCTCCGCCAGCGGTCGCACGTCCCGATCATCATGGTCACCGCCCGGGACAGCGAGATCGACAAGGTGGTCGGCCTGGAGATCGGCGCCGACGACTACGTGACCAAGCCGTACTCGCCCCGTGAGCTGGTCGCGCGGATCCGCGCGGTGCTGCGCCGGCAGAGCACCGAGGCCAACGAGACGGGCGCGCCGACCCTGGCCGCGGGCCCGGTACGGATGGACATCGAGCGGCACGTGGTGACCGTCGACGGCGCCGGGGTGCAGCTCCCGCTCAAGGAGTTCGAGCTGCTGGAGCTGCTCCTGCGCAACGCCGGCCGGGTGCTCACCCGTGGCCAGCTCATCGACCGGGTCTGGGGCGCCGACTACGTGGGCGACACCAAGACGCTGGACGTACACGTGAAGCGGCTGCGCTCCAAGATCGAGCCGGAGCCGTCCGCGCCGCGCTACATCGTCACCGTCCGGGGCCTGGGCTACAAGTTCGAGCCGTGACCGTCGCGGCTCCTCACCCCGTCACCTGACCGACTCCGGCCACGGCGGGTCGGGCCGCGCTGCCCGTGGTCTCCTGCCTCGTCGCCCCTTTCGCGTCGCATTGCTCCGTGTCCGCGTCGCGCCTGCTCACCCGTTTCGTGCCCCCACCTCCTCGCTGTCCGCCTCGCTCTCGGAGAGCTTCGAAGCGGTCTTCGGGCAGTCGTTGTTCGCCGCGAACGAAACTGTCGGCGATCGTCGCGGGCTGCTAGGGCTGCTGCGGCCTGCTCGGGCGGGCGTCCGGTGTGCGGGGTGGGTCTGAGGTTGGGCGGGCGTAGCGCTCGTTGGCGGGCGGTGGGTGGAACGGGGTGGGCGTCTGCTGGGGCCGGGATGCACCCACGGTGTTCCACCGATGGGGCTGGCGGGCGCTGGATGGAGCGTGATGGGTGTCTCCGCGGCGGGATGCACCCATGGCGTTCCACCGACGGGGCTGGCGGGCGCTGGGTGGAACGTCATGGGTGTCTCCGCGGCCGGGATGAACCCATGGCGTTCCACTGGCCGCGTTGTCGGCCGCTGGGTGGAACGTCGCGGGTGTCCGGATGCACCCGTGGACGTCACCCGTCTGCGTGGAGTGCGGGTGGTTGTCCGGTTCGGTGGTGGTGGGCGGCACCCTGGGCGCGGAATCGCCGCAGGCTGGGCGGCGTTGTAGACGGGTGAACGACCGAGCAGGCGAACACCCCCGAGCCGCCACCCCCGCCCCCGGGGAATGACGGCCGGCCGCCGGTCGTTACACATCATCCCGGCGCCGCGACGAGGCCCCTCGCCCCGCGAGCTGCCGGAATCCGGCCCCCGCCACACTGCCTCCGAGCCCGACGGGCAAGCCGGATCCCCCAAGACTTTTCGAGCGCCTGACGGTGCCCACACCCCCCGGTGTGTTGACCCCCGAATGGAGCCCCCGTCATGAACACGATCCTGCGTAAGAGCGTTCTCGGTATTGCTGGTCTGGCCTTCACCGGTGGTGTGTTCGCCGGTCCGGTCGCCGCCCACGCCGACACCCCCGCCCACGCCGCCGCCGGTAAGCCCGTCGCGGTTGCCAGCGTGCAGGGTGAGCAGTCCCGCATCACTCTGAACGACGAGCAGACCGCCAACGCCAAGGCGATCATCGCCGCGACGAAGAAGGCCGGCCTGCCCGAGCGGGCCGCGGTCATCTCGATCGCCACCAGCCTGCAGGAGTCGAAGCTGGAGAACCTGGGCCACCTCGGCGACCGCAACGACCACGACTCGCTGGGCCTGTTCCAGCAGCGCCCGTCGAGCGGTTGGGGCACGCCGGAGCAGATCACCGACCCCGAGTACTCCACCCTGGCCTTCCTCAAGGGCCTGAAGCAGGTCGACGGCTGGGACAAGATGCCGCTGACCGAGGCCGCGCAGACCGTCCAGGTCTCCGCCTACCCCGACGCCTACGCCCAGTGGGAGAAGCAGGCCACCGACATCGTGGCCCAGCACTGGACCAAGTAAGACCGAAGGCCGGCACCCCCAACCGGGTGCCGGCCTTCGCGCGTTCTCAGCGCACGACCTTGACGTTGAACAGGGAAGTGCCCAGCCGGCCGTAGAGGCGCAGCCAGATCGGCAGCAGCATCTCGGTGCCCCGTGCCGTGGTGATGTCGCCCAGGTCGATCACGTCGGTGTGGCCGAAGCTGGTGAGCAGGTCGACGACCACCTTCTTGGCCTCGGCGTCGTCACCGGAGACGAAGACGCTGTGGTCACCGTCGGCGAGCTGCCGGGGGTGCGTCATCAGGTCGGCCGTGAGCGTGTTCAGCGCCTTGACCACCCGGGTGCGGGGGAACGCCCGCTGGATCCGCTCGGCGAGCGAGTCGTCGTTGACCACGGACAGGGTGGGCGGAAAACCCTTGCTGAAGTCGAGCGGGTTGGCGATGTCGAGCAGGACCTTGCCGGCCAGGTTCTCCGCGCCCGCCGCGTCGAGCGCGGGCAGGGAGCCGTCGCCGCTGGTCGCGTTCACCACCAGGTCGGCCTCGGCGGTGGCGTCGGCGTGGCCGGCCAGGGTGACGCCGGAATGTCCGGCGGCCCAGTCGGCCCAGTCTCCGGCCTGTGTGGCGGCGACGTCCCGGGTGCCGACGACGACCTCGTGCCCCAGCTCGGCCGCGCGAGCGGCGATGGCCCGCCCCACCATGCCGGTGCCCAGTACTGCGATGCGCATGTCGAATCCGTCCTCCGATTACGGCGCGACCACGACTGCCACGCCCGATGCGACCGAGACTAACAGACAGGTCTGTCTACTAGAAGGGTGAGGAGACGTACCGGTCTGTAGACTTCGCCGAACGACGGAGGAGGAACCATGGCCCGCACGCCCGCCGGCACCGCCCGGGACCGCATCCTGGAGACCGCGTTCCGGCTGTTCTACGCGTACGGGCCACGTGGCGTCGGGGTGGACACGGTGATCGCCGAGTCGGGCGTCGCCAAGGCCACGCTCTACAAGCACTTCCCACGCAAGGACGACCTGGTCCTGGCGTACCTGGACAAGGTCGACCTGGCCTGGTCCGGCGCGTTGCGGGACGCGGCCCGGGAGGCCGGTGACGATCCCCGGGCGCAGCTCGTCGGCATGTTCGACGCGCTCGGCGGCGCCTGCCGCCGCGAGGGCTACCACGGCTGCGCGTTCATCAACACCGCGGCCGAGTCACCCGCCGGGAGCCCGGTGCACGCCCGTACCGTCGCGCACAAGAACGCGGTGCGGGCCTGGGTGACCGACCTGGCCCGGCAGGCCGGGGCGGCCGAGCCGGAGTTGCTGGCCCGTCAGCTGACCCTGCTGCTCGACGGCGGGCTGGCCGGTGGAGTGCTCGACGGCGACCCGGCGGTCGCCGACGCGGCGAAGCGGAGCGCCCACGCCCTGATCGACGCGGCGCTCCCGGAGCGTTAAGAGGGGGCCCCTCCTCTACCGGAGGCGTTAATAAGGGGCCCTTCCTTACTCGCTGGCCGGGTGGGGGGCGACCTGGCCCTGGCGGAAGCGGGCGGCGCAGAGTTCGGCCAGCTTCGCGTACGCGGGCGCGCCGACCAGCGCGGTCAGCTCGGGCCCGTAGGAGAGGTACATCGGCTCGGCGCCGACGTGCGCGTCGGTGGACGAGGTGCACCACCAGTCCAGGTCGTGCCCGCCCGCGCCCCAGCCGCGCCGGTCGAACTCGGCGAGCGTGGAGATCAGCACCTTGGTGTTGTCCGGCCGGGTGTGCCACTCCTGGTCGCGGCGCACCGGTAGCTGCCAGCAGACGTCGGGCTTGTATTCCAGCGGGTGCACGCCGTCGCGCAGCGCCTGGGCGTGCAGGGCGCAGCCGCCGCCACCGGCGAAGTCGGCGTCGTTGAGGAACACGCACGGCGCGTCGACGTCGCGGGTGGCGGTGCGCCGGGCCGGGGTCTTGCCGTCGACCGTGTCGTTCTCGGTCCAGTTCTTGAAGCCGCGGCGGAAGTGCTGCCAGGTCTCCGGCGTCAGCCGCTTGACCGCCGCCCGCACCCGCTTCTCGTCGTCGGAGTCGGTGAAGAACGCGCCGTGCGAGCAGCACCCGTCGGCGGCCCGCCCGGCGATGATGCCGTGGCAGCCCCGGCCGAAGACGCACGTCCAGCGGGACAGCAGCCAGGTCAGGTCGGCGCGGACGACGTGCTTCGGGTCGGCCGGGTCGACGAACTCGATCCACTCCCGCGGGAAGTCCAGCCCGACCTCGCGGCTGCGCGGGTCGTCGGGGTCGTCCACCAGCACGTGAAGCTCGATCTGCCCTGTCACCCGGACCAGCGTACGCGCGGTCACCCCGCCCGGCCGGCGAGCCGACGAAACGTGTTGCCCCTAGGGTTCTTCCCATGCGACTGGGTGTCCTCGACGTCGGTTCCAACACGGTGCACCTGCTGGTGGTCGACGCCCATCACGGCGCCCATCCCTGGCCGGCCCACTCCGAGAAGGTGGTGCTGCGGCTGGCCGAGCAGATCGGTCCGGACGGCGCGCTGACCGACACCGGGGCGGACGGGCTGGTCAAGGCCGTCGGCATGGCCCGGGCGGCGGCCGACGGGCTGGGCGCCGAGGACCTGCTGGCGTTCGCCACCAGCGCGGTCCGCGACGCCACCAACGCCGGCGAGGTGCTGGCCCGGGTCCGCGACGAGACCGGCGTACGCCTGGAGGTGCTCTCCGGCGCGGACGAGGCGCGGATGACGTTCCTCGCGGTGCGGCGGTGGTTCGGCTGGTCCGCCGGGCGGCTGCTGGCGATGGACATCGGTGGCGGCTCGCTGGAGCTGGCCGCCGGCATCGACGAGCACCCGGACGTCGCGGTGTCGCTGCCGCTCGGGGCGGGGCGGCTCAGCCGGGAGCGGCTGGCGGTCGACCCGGCCGGCCTGCTGCCGCCGCCGGCCGAGGCCGTGGAGGAACTGCGGGCGTACGTGGACGCGCAGCTCGACCCGGTGGTGAAGCAGCTGACCGAGGTGGGTTGGGAGCGTCCGGTCGCGACCTCGAAGACGTTCCGCACGCTGGCCCGGTTGGCCGGGGCCGCGCCGTCCGGCGCCGGTCTCTGGGCCCGGCGCAGCCTGACCCGCACCGGCCTGCGCCAGGTGCTCGGGTTCGTCCGGCACATCCCGCCGGCCCAGTTGCCGGAGTTGGAGGGGGTCAGCGCGCAGCGGGCCCACCAGCTCCTGGCCGGCGCGGTGGTGGCCGAGGCGGTCATGCGCCGGCTCGACGTCGACAGTCTGGACATCTGCCCCTGGGCGCTGCGCGAGGGGGTCATCCTGCGCCGGTTGGATCAGCTCGCGCCGATGTGATCCGCGCGGCCGCTCTGGGCGCTTTGCTGCTGCTCGTCCCGATGCCTCCTGGCGGGGGCGGCTACCCTCAGAGGCGTGACTTCCCGCGTCCCGGTGCTCCTGTCCACGTCCTCGGTCTTTCCCGAACGGACCGCGGCGGCGTTCCAGCTCGCCGCGGCGCTCGGGTACGACGGCATCGAGGTGATGGTCTGGACCGACCCGGTCAGCCAGGATCCGGGCGCGCTGCGTGGTCTCTCCGAGCACTACGGCGTCCCGGTGCTCTCCGTGCACGCCCCCTGCCTGCTGGTCACCCAGCGGGTGTGGAGCGCCGACCCGTGGGAGCGGCTGCGGCGGGCCGCCGAGCTGGCCGAGACGCTGGAGGCGCCGACCGTGGTGGTGCACCCGCCGTTCACCTGGCAGCGCGACTACGCGCGCACGTTCGCCGACGGGCTCGACACCATCGCCGGGCGCTTCGGCGGGCTGCGCTTCGCAGTGGAGAACATGTTCCCGGTGCGGATGGCCGGCCGGCAGTTCGTGCCGTACGTGCCGGGCTGGGACCCGACCGACACCGGCTACGCCTCCTACACGCTGGACCTCTCGCACTGCGCGGCCTCGCACACGGACGCGCTGGCCATGGCCGACCGGATGGGCTCCGGCCTGGCGCACGTGCACCTGGGCGACGGCACCGGCGAGGGGCGGGACGAGCACCTGGTGCCCGGCCGGGGCGGCCAGCCCTGCGCGGAGCTGCTCCGCTCGCTGGCCGGGCGCGGCTTCACCGGCTCGGTGGCGGTGGAGGTCACCACCCGGGGCGCGAAGAGCCGCGCGGTCCGCGAGGCGGATCTGCGGGAGTCGCTGGAGTTCGCCCGGGCCAACCTGACCGCGCCCTCACCGGTCGACGCCTGAGCCGGCCCCGCGCCGGTCGACGGCCCGCGCCGGTCGACGCCCTGAGCCGGCTCGCGCCGGCCGAGGGTCAGATGACCGGGGAGAGCGGCTGGGCCGGCACCGCCTGCTCGCCGACCGCGGCCCGCTTGCGGGCCCGGTGCGCCGCCACGTGCGAGCGGGTGGCGCAGCGCTCGGAGCAGAACCGCCGGCAGCAGTTGGACGAGGTGTCCAGGTAGACGTTGCCGCAGCGCTCGTCCGCGCAGACGCCGAACCGGGCGCTGCCGTACTCGCAGAGCCAGACCGACAGCCCCCAGACCGCGCCGGCCAGGTATTCGGAGGAGACCGAGGCGCCCCGGCTGGTCACGTGCATGTGCCAGTCGGAGGAGTCGTGGCCGGAGATGCGCGGCTGCACCGGGAACGCCTCCAGCAGCGCGTTCAGCTCCGCCACCGCCTCGCCGTCCCGCCCCGAGGTGCCGTACGCGAAGACGTCCCGGAGGCGCTTCTGCGCCCGCCGGAAGATCGCCAGGTCCCGTTCCGCGACCTCGTCGCGCATCCAGGCGTTCTCGTCCGGGAAGAGGGCCCGCAGGCCGTCGAGGTCGTCCAGCCGGGCGTTGACGAGCTCGACCCCGGTCCGGGCGTACGCGTCGAAGTTCACGACACCAACGGTAGACGACTCAGGGCAGACGCGGCGCGTCGATGTAGTGGGGCAGGAACCGCGCGTAACCGTCAGTGATGAGGCTCTCGCTCTCCCGTACCCCGGCACCGGCCGACCCGCCGTCCACGATCCAACTGCCGAGCACCGTCCGGTAGCCGGCGAACTCGGGCAACGCGCGGAACTCCTGGTAGCAGAAGCCCTCGTCGCCGTAGATCCCCGGGTTGGTGATCTCGGTGCCGCCGGTCACGATGCGTACCGAGCCGCCCTCGCGGCCGAGCAGCGGCTTGGCCACGTACTCGGTCATCCCGCGCGGCGAGTCGAGGTATGCCGGCAGCAGCAGCTCGTGGCCCGGGTACAGCTCCCAGAGCACGGCCAGCAGCGCCTTGTTCGACAGCAGCAGCTTCCAGGCCGGCTCGATCCAGGTGGTCGGGGTGCCCGGGTCCAGCGCCGGCCGCCCGTACGGCTCGGCGAGCATCCACTCCCAGGGGTAGAGCTTGAAGCAGGTGGTGATCGGCCGGTCGTCGGCGTCGACGAAGCGCCGCCCGTCCCAGCCGACGTGCTGGATCGGCATGAGCGTCACGTCCAGCCCGGCCTGGCGGGCGGTCTCGGCCAGGTAGCCGGCGGTGATCTGGTCCTCGCCCGACTCCTCCTCGTTCGACCAGAGCACGTGCACCCGGGGGTCGTGCAGCCCGGCGCCGATCTTGGCCCACGAGGCGGTCAGCCGCTCGTGCAGGCTGTTCCACTGGTCCGCGTCCGGGCGGGTGTCCTCCAGCCAGTACCACTGCACGATGCTCGCCTCGACCAGCGCGGTCGGGGTGTCGGCGTTGTACTCCAGCATCTTCGGCGGCCAGCTGCCGTCGTACCAGAGGTCGAACCGGCCGTAGAGCGTCGGCGGGGCCTCCCGCAGCGAGCGGGCGACCGCCTCGGCGGCCCATTCCGGGATGCCGAACTCGGCGTACCGGCGGCGGGCCACGACGTGCTCGGCGGCGGCGACGGACATCCGGTGCAGCTCCTCGGTCGCCTCCTCCAGCCGGAGCACCTCGTCCAGGGTGAAGGAGTAGGCCGCGGTCTCGTCCCAGTACGACATGATCTCGCCGTCGGGCAGCTCGGTGTCCACGTACACCAGGCCCTGGGTCCGGATGGTGTCGTCCCAGTCGGGGCGCGGGGTGCTCGCCTCGCGGCGCACGTCAGCCGCCGCAGGAGGCGAGGTGGGTGCCGAAGCCGCCCCGGTCGGGCAGCGCGGCGGCCGGGGCCGTGTCGCCGCGTGCGGCGGTGGCCGGGGCCGGGACGCGCAGGGCCACGGCGACGGTGTCGCCGCCCCCGCCGGCCGGGCCGAGCGCGCAGTCGTCATCGTCGTCGTCGTAGCCGTTGTTGCAACCGGTGAGCGCGAGGGCCAGCGCGGTCAGCGCGCCGAGCTGCACGGTGGCCGAGCGGAGCCGGCGCCGGGGGTGTCGTCGATCCACGTGAACGTTGTAGCCGATGGCCGCCAGCGCCGGTGCCCCGCGTCCCGGGTTCGCGTGCCGAGTGAGGTTGGCCGCCGCGCCCGGCGAGGGCCCCGGGCCGGGCGTTACGCTCGGCTCATGCTCCGTTCCGTCATCCTCGCCGCCTCCCGGTCAACCCAGGTGGAGCGGCTCGTCGCGACGGCCCCGTTCACCCGGGACGTCGTCCGCCGGTTCGTCGCCGGCGCCGCCACCGACGACGCGCTGCGCGCGACCCGCGCACTCGTCGCCGACGGCCAAGCGGTCACCCTCGACTACCTGGGCGAGGACACCACCACCCCGGAGCAGGCGAACGCCACCCGGGACGAGTACCTCACGCTGCTGCGCCTGCTCGGGGCCGCCGGCCTCACCCCGGCCGCCGAGGTCAGCGTGAAGCTGTCCGCGCTCGGCCAGGCGTTCGACGAGCAGTTCGCGTACGACAACGCGCGGCAGATCTGCGCGGCGGCCGACGCGGCCGGCACCACGGTCACCCTGGACATGGAGGACCACACCACCACCGACTCGACCCTGGACATCCTGGCCAAGCTGCGCAAGGACCACCCGTCGACCGGCGCGGTGCTCCAGGCGTACCTGCGGCGGACCGAGTCGGACTGCCGCGAGCTGTCCGCGGCCGGGTCCCGGGTGCGGCTGTGCAAGGGCGCGTACAAGGAGCCCGAGTCGGTGGCGTACCAGTCCGCCCGCGAGGTGGACAAGTCCTACGTGCGCTGCATGAACGTGCTGATGGCCGGCGACGGCTACCCGATGCTGGCCACCCACGACCCGCGCCTGATCGCCATCGGCGAGGACCGGGCCCGCTGGTTCGACCGCGACCCGGGGCGGTTCGAGTTCCAGATGCTCTACGGCATCCGCCCGGAGGAGCAGAAGCGCCTGGTCGGCGAGGGCTACACGGTCCGCACCTACGTCCCCTACGGCGACCAGTGGTACGGCTACCTGATGCGCCGGCTCGCCGAGCGCCCGGCCAACCTGATGTTCTTCGGCCGCGCGGTGGTCTCGAAGAAGTGAGCCTTGACCGGCAAGGCTAACGACATTAGCTTTATGGCTATGACGGTTAGCCGGGTGGCGCGGGACGGCGGGACGATCGCGTACGAGACGCACGGCTCGGGGCCTCTCGTGGTGCTCGCGCACGGCATGGGGGAGAACCGGGCGGCCTTCCGGCACCTGACCCCCCGACTGGTGGCGGCCGGCTACCGGGTCGCCTCGATCGACGTACGGGGGCACGGCGACTCCAGCCCGCACTGGCCCACGTACGCCCCGGCCGAGGTCGGCGGCGACCTGCTCGCCGTGGTCCGGGCGCTCGGCGGTGGGCCGGCCACGCTGGTCGGCAGCTCGTCCAGCGGGGCCGGCGTCGTCTTCGCCGGCGCCGACGCGCCCGACCTGGTCAGCGGCATCGTGCAGATCAGCCCGTTCGTCGCCGCCCCGAAGCCGAACCTGGCGATGCGGGCCGCCCAGGCGGCCGTGCTCCGCAGCCCCCGGCTGTTCGGGCTGTTCCACCGCACGCTCTTCCCGTGTGTCCGACCGGCCGACGACGCCGCGTACCGCAAGGAGATGGTCGCCAGGCTGCGCGGCCGGATGGACGCGGTGCGCGGGGTGATCGCGCCGGTCGACCCGCACTGGACCACGCGGGCGCCCGAGGTGCGGCAACCGGTGCTGGTGCTGATGGGCACGAAGGACCCGGACTTCCCCGACCCGGGCGCCGAGGCCCGCGCCGCCCGCCGGCAGTTCGCTGTCGCCGAGGCGCGCATGATCGCCGACTCCGGCCACTACCCGCACGCCGACCAGCCCGACGCCACCGCTGCCGACCTGGCCGAGTTCCTGACGGCGACCGCGCGTGCCTAGGGCCGGGCTGACCCCCGCGACGGTGGTCCGGGAGGCCGCCGTGCTCGCCGACGAGGTCGGCTACGACCGGCTGACCCTGGCCGCGCTCGCCGGCCGGCTCGGCGTCGCGCTGCCCAGCCTCTACAAGCACGTGCGGGGCGTGGACGCGCTGCACCAGAAGCTCGCCGTGCTCGCTGCCGCCGAGATGGCCGACGTGCTGACCGCCGCCGCCGCGGGCCGGGCCGGCGACGACGCCTTGCACGCCGTCGCCGCCGCCTACCGGGCGTACGCCCACCGGCACCCCGGCCGCTACCCGGCCGCCCAGCGCGCGCCCGACCCGGCCGACCCCGAGCACCTGGCCGCCGCCGAACGCGCGGTCGGCGCGATCTTCGCGATCCTGCGCGGGTACGGCCTCGACGGTGACGCGGCCGTCGACGCCACCCGGATGTTCCGGGCCACCGTGCACGGCTTCGTCTCCCTGGAGGCGGCGGGCGGGTTCGGGCTGCCCCGCGACGTCGACCGTTCGTTCGACCAGATGGTCGACGGGCTGGACCTCGCCTACCGCGGCTGGCGGTCCCGGTGAAGGCGCTGCTGCTGGGTCTGATCTTCCTGCTGGAGCTGGCGCTGCTCGCGGCGGCCGGACTCTGGGGCTTCACGCTCGACGCCGGCTGGCCGGTGCGGCTGCTCGCCGGCCTCGGCGCGCCGCTGGTGATCGCCGTCGTCTGGGGTGTGTTCTGCTCGCCCCGGGCGACCGTGGCGCTGCCCGCCCCGGCCAAGCTGGGCGTGCAGGCGGCCTGCTTCCTCGGCGGCGGCGTCCTGCTAGCCCTGGCCGGTCACCCACTTCCCGGCGCGGCCCTGGTGCTGCTCTGGGCCGTCGACAAGGCCGTCCTCATCCGCTCTGGCAACCCGATCTGACCCGCCCTCGCGGCGAGGCGCGCGGCCGATCTTGGTACCGATCCGCCCTCGGAGGGGCGGATCGGTACCAAGATCTCGACACACGGCTGGATCTTGGAAGTTTGAGGCCCCTATGAGGGCCGTTTCCTTCCAAGATCTGGCTCGCGGTCCGGCGCGGAGATTGGTCGCGGGCTCCACCCCCCGGCCGCCCGCGTCCGCACCCTTGCCCGCGTCCGCGTCCCCGTCGATCTTGAAGTTGTGGCACCTGGGATAACGGGTCAATCCGACATGCTGGGCGCCACAACTCCAAGATCGATGCACGGTGCCGGTACGGCGCGGTGCCGGGTGGGGGCGGCAGGGATTACGGGTAGGACTCTTTCCCGGAACGCCCGATTGGTCGTACCCTTCGCCGGTGACCGACGGCGACGAGGAGCCTCCCGGCCGGGCAGCCGACGGCGACGAGCCACGCGCCGGGAGCGACGGCGAGGGGCCACGCCCGCGCGTCGAGGCGTCACCCGATCCGACCCCGGTCGGGAGTTCGGACCCGGCGAGCCGTGAGTCGTCAGCGCAGGTCACACCCCGCCCGGTCGCGAAGGTCCCCGTTTCCGGACCGGCCGCACCCGCACCCCGCACGACCGCCCCTGGACCCGACCCGGCCTCGTCCGGGTCGAGCGCGGCCTCGTCCGGGTCGAGCGCGGCCTCGTCCGGGTCGAGTGCCACCGCGCCCGCTCCTGCACTGGCCGCACCCGATTCGAGCGCATTCGTTCCCGTCCTGATCCCGGCTGCACCCGAGCCGGACGCGGCCCTTCCTGCCCCGAGGCCGGCCGCCCCCGAGCCGAGTGCCGTCGTCCGCGAGCCGAGTGCCGTTGTCCCCGAGCCGCGTGCGGTCGCCCCCGCCCAGAAGCCGGCCACCCCTGATCCAGGTGGCGCCGCCTCCGAGTCGGGTGCGGTCGTCCCCGCCCGGAGGCCGGCCGCCGCCGAGCCGAGTGCCGTCGCCTCCGAGCCGAGTGCTGTCGTCCCCGAGCCGGGCGCGGTCGCATCCGCCCCGGAATCGAGCCCGGCCAACCCGACGCCGAGTGCGGTCGCGCCCACGCGGGTGCCGGCCGCCCCGGCTGCAAGGCCGACAGTGCCCGAGCCGATCACGCCCGCATCCCCTCCGGCAGCGGCCGCGCCCGAGGAAGGCGCCGACGCTCCCCGCCCGGCGCCGTCGCCCTCGACACCACCGTCCTCGGCGCCGTCGCCCTCGACACCACCGTCCTCGGCGCCGTCGCCCTCGACACCACCGTCCTCGGCGCCGTCGCCCTCGACACCACCGTCCTCGGCGCCGTCGCCCTCGACACCGTCGCCCTCGACACCGTCGCCCTCGATGCCGCCGCAGGTGGCCGTACCCCATGCGCCTGCCCCGATCGGGAGGGCGGCGAAGAAACGACGCTGGCCGCTCTGGACCGCCCTCGGCCTGGCCCTCGGGCTGACGGCGGGCGCGGTGCCCGGCGTACTCCTGCGGCAGTTGGCGCCCGACGCGGCCGGGCGGCCGGCCGCGGGCCGTGAGGACCGGGGCACGCCGGAGCAGCGGCGGCTCGCCGAGCGGATGGTCACGCAGCTCGACCGCCAGGCCGGCGCGCTGCTCGGCGGCGACCGGGCCGGGTTCCTCGCGGTGGCCGAGCCGGCGGCCCGGCCGGCGCTCAGCAAGCGGTACGCGGCGTTGCGCGCGCTGCGGACCAGCGTGTGGCGACCCGCCGCCGTCGGTGTGCCGGTGGCCGTCGACGGGCGGCCCGGGGAGTGGCGGCTGACGGTGACCGTGGGCTACTGCTTCGTGGTGCCGGGCTGCGGGCCGAGCACGGCGACGATGGGCACCCGTTGGCGGGTGGTGGGGGAGGAGCCGCGGCTGACCGCCGTGGAGCCGTCCCGGACGGATCCGGCGGGCGTGCGGCCGTGGGAGGTCAGTGACCTGGCCGTCGCGGTGGGAAAGCGGGCGGTGGTGGCCACCACGCCGGCCCAGCGGGCCAAGCTGCCGGGGTTGCTGGCGCAGGCGGAGTCGGCCGCCCGGGCCGCGGACCGGTACGCGGTCGACGGCACGCCTCCGGACCGCTACCTGGTCTTCTACGCCGGGCGGGCGGAGTGGCAGCGTTGGTACGGCGGTGGCCGACCGAAGTGGACCGCCGGGTACGCGGTGGGCGTCGGTGGGGGGCGGCACGACGTCGTGCTCAACGCGCAGAGCCTCTCCCCGGCCGGGGTGGACGACCTGCTGCGGCACGAGCTGACCCACGCCGCCTCGCTGCCGGAGCAGGGTTACGCGGATCGGGCGAGCTGGTGGCTGGTGGAGGGGCTGGCCGAGTACGCCGGCACCGACGGCCAGCCGGTCGACCGCTACGAGGGCCTGGCCGAGGTGCGCAAGCTGCTCCGGGGCGGGTGGTCCGGCCGGCTGGACGCGGTGGCTCCGGCCGACGACGCGAGCGACGACCGGGTCGGCGGCGCCTACGGCGTCGGGTACCTGGCCGTGCGGCACCTGGTCGACCGCTACGGCGAGCAGCGGGTGCTGGACTTCTTCCGGGCCGTGGTGCACCAGCGCCGGTCCCCGGCCGAGGCCGCCGACGAGGTGTTCGGCGACCCGTGGTCGACGTTGCAGGACGACTGCGTCGCCTACGTGCGAACCGCCGCCGGCTGACCCGTCGACACCGGTCGACGGGTCGTAGCATGGGCCGGGTGGCCCGCACTCCCTCGCCGCGGCTGCCCGCGGCCCGCCGCCCCCGTCTCGTCACCGCCCTCCTCGCCGTCGTCGCCCTGACCGGCACCACCGCCGCCTCCTGCGGTGACGACACCTCCGCCGTCGCCGTCGCCCCGGTCGGCCGCGCGCCGGTGAGCGAGGTGATCGACGCGCCGGCCACGGTGACCGCCCGGGCCGCCGCCACGCTCACCGCCCCCGCCGACGGCACGCTGGCGAGCCTGCGGGTCCAACCCGGACAGCGGGTTTCCCGCGGGCAGGTGCTCGCGGTGATCGACTCGCCGTCCGCGCGGGACCGGCTGGCGCAGGCGCGGGAGGCGTTGCGCGCGGCGAAGCGCGCCGGCCGGGGCGTCGGCGTCGGCGACCTGGGCGGCAGCCGGCGCGGCACCGACAAGGCCGCGGACGAGGCGTTCGCCGCCGCCCGCGCCGCCGCCGGCAAGGTCGGCGACCCGCGGTTGCGCGCCGCGCTGCTGCTCCAGGTCCGGTCGGCGCAGCAGCAGTACGAGTCGGCCGCCCGCGCCGCCGACCGCGCGGTCACCGCCGTGCAGCGCGGCGTGGCGGGCCTGAACAGCGCCGTCGGCGCGCTGTCGGCCGCGCAGCGCCTCCAGGCCCAGCAGGCGTACGACCTGGCGAAGGCGACAGTGGACGCGTTGACCCTGCGCGCCCCGATCGGCGGCGTGGTGCAGCCGGGTGGCACCCGGGCGGCGGCGCCGACCGACCTCGCCGGGCTGCTCGGCGCGGCCGGCGGCGGGTCGGTGCCCGGGCTGGACCCGTCGGCGCTGGGCGCGGCCGGTCAGGGCGGCCCGCCGGCGGGGGTCGACGACGCGGTGCCGGCCGGTGGCCGGGTCACCGCCGGCACCCCGGTGCTCACGGTGGTGGACACCGGGCGGCTGGGCCTGCTCGCCGAGGTCGACGAGACCGACGTGCTGCTGGTTCGGGCCGGGGTGCCCGCCTCGGTCGAGTTGGACGCGGTGACCGGCGCGACCTACGACGCCACGGTGCGGTCCGTCGACGTGTTGCCCACCAGCTCGGCCCGGGGCGGGGTCACCTACCGGGTCCGGCTGGACCTGGGCGCCGGTCGGCTCGGTGAGGCGGAGGCCGCGCCGGCGCCCCGCCCCGGGATGAACGCGGTGGTCCGGCTCCGGGTGCGGGAGGCCGCCGACGCGGTGGCCGTACCGGCCTCGGCGGTGTTCTCCGCGGACGGACGGGACGCGGTCTGGGTGCTGCGCGACGGACGCGCGGACCGGGTTCCGGTGACGGTCGGCGTGCAGGGTCAGGACCTGGTGCAGATCGTGGACGGGGTGCGGGCCGGCGACCGGGTGGTGGTGCGCGGCGCCGACCAGGTCCGCGACGGCCAGGAACTCCCGTGACCGTCGCCGCGGTCGAGGCGGTCGACGTCTCGCGCACGTACGAGCTGGACGGGGTGTCGGTGTCCGCGCTGCGCGGCGTCTCGCTCACCATCGACCAGGGCGAGTACGTGGCGGTGATCGGCCCGTCCGGCTCCGGCAAGTCCACGCTGATGCACCTGCTCGGCGGGCTGGACCGGCCCACCGGCGGCCGGTTGGTGATCGGTGGCCGGGACGTGGCCACGCTGACCGCCCCGGAACTGGCGACGCTGCGCAACGAGACCATCGGCTTCGTCTTCCAGGCGTTCCACCTGCTGGCCCGGACGTCCGCGGTGGACAACGTGGCGCTGCCGTTGGTCTACCGGGGCGTCGGCGCGCGGCAGCGACGGGAACGGGCGGCGGCGATGCTCGGCCGGGTCGGGCTCTCCCACCGGCTGCACCACCGGCCCAACCAGCTCTCCGGCGGCGAGCAGCAGCGGGTGGCGATCGCCCGGGCGTTGGTCACCGAGCCGGCGGTGCTGCTGGCCGACGAGCCCACCGGCAACCTGGACAGCGCCACCGGCGAGGCGGTGCTGGAGCTGCTGGAGCGGTTGAACGCCGAGTCCGGGGTGGCCCTGGTGATGGTCACGCACGACCAGGAGGTGGCCGCCCGGGCGCGCCGCCGGATCGCCGTCCGGGACGGGCTGATCCGCTCCGACACCCGTCATGATCGACCGGGGTCGGGCGGTTCCGGCGCACCTGCGACACTGGACCCCGCTCCCAGCGCGGAGCCCCGGTCCGCGTCCGGAAGCGGCCCGGGGCACCCGCCCGGTGGCTCCGGTGGCGCCACCGGAGCCACCGGGCGCCTTCCGCGCGCCGGCGCCGGGGGTGCCGGATGAGGGTGGCCGAGGCCTGGCGGGTGGCGCTGGACGCGCTGCGGGCCAACCGGATGCGCAGCCTGCTGACCATGCTCGGCGTGATCATCGGGGTCGCCTCGGTGGTGATCCTGGTGGCCATCGGCACCGGCACCAAGCAGCAGGTGGAGCAGCAGGTCGAAGGGCTCGGCTCGAACCTGCTCCTGGTGGTGCCCGGAAAGATCGAGGTGGGCACCGCCCCGGTGGTGTCGCCGTTGGACCTCAAGGACGTCGACGCCGTCTCCCGGGTGGTCGGCGACCCCGGCCGGGTGGCCGTGACGGTGGCCTCCGGCGCGACCGCCCGCGCCGGCAACCGGTCGGACTTCACCACCGTGCAGGGCGTGCTGGAGACCACCCCGTCGGTGTTCACCCGGTCGCTGGCCCGGGGTCGCTACCTGACCGGCGCGGACGTCGACACCAGCCGCCGGGTGGCGGTGCTCGGCGCCTCGGTGGCCCGGGCGCTCTTCCCCGAGCGGGACCCGCTCGGCCAGCAGGTCACCCTCGCCGGCGTGCGGTTCCGGGTGATCGGCGTCTTCGCGCCGCTGGGGCAGAGCCTCGGCGTGGACCGGGACGACGAGGTGCACGTACCGGTGACCGCCGCGCAGCGGCTGTGGGGCACCCAGCGCATCGACGGCATCGCGGTCAAGGCGCCGGACCGGGAACGGATCGACCAGCTCGGCGAGCGGATCGTGGCGGAGCTGTCCCGCCGGCACCCGGACACCGAGTTCAGCGCCGTCACCCAGCAGCAGATCCTGGGCGTGCTCGGCGACATCCTGGGTGTGCTCACCGGCGTCCTGGCCGCCATCGCCGGCATCTCGCTGCTGGTCGGCGGCGTCGGCGTCTCGAACATCATGCTGGTCTCGGTACGCGAGCGCACCCGGGAGATCGGCCTGCGCAAGGCGGTCGGCGCCCGCCCCCGGGACATCGGCGTGCAGTTCCTGCTGGAGGCGGTGCTGCTCACCTCGATCGGCGGCCTGACCGGGATGGCGCTCGGCGTCGGCACCGCGCTGCTGGTCGACGCGTTCTCGCCGATCCCGGCGGCGATCACCTGGTGGTCGCTGGCGCTCGCCTTCGGCGTCTCGGCGGCGGTGGGCATCGTGTTCGGCGTGGTGCCGGCGCAGCGGGCCGGCCGGCTCGACCCGGTGGTGGCGCTGCGCGCCGAGTAGCAGCCGCCGGTCCCACGAACGGGAACGGGACGAGCCACCCGTCCGGGCGAAAAAGCCCTGGTGGACACCGGGTGAACGGCCGTCCCGCCATGATCAAACGAGAGAAGGGATCGCGCTGGTCACAGCCGTCCCGCTACCGTACTGGTTACACGCGCGTCGCTCGTCGAGGCGGGAGCACCTGCCCGGTGACACGCGCCGGGCACGGGAATGGGTCGGTGAGCCATGGCCGGGTCGCAGTCCGACGCACGGCTGTCGGATGTCAGGTTCCTGACCGTCGCCGAGGTGGCGACGGTCATGCGGGTCTCCAAGATGACGGTCTACCGTCTCGTGCACAGCGGTGAGCTGACCGCGGTGCGCGTCGGCCGGTCGTTCCGGGTGCCCGAGCACGCCGTGCACGAATACCTCCGGGGCGCGTTCCAGGAGTCCGCCTGACCCCTCGGCGGCCGGTCCGTCGAGTGCGACGAAAAGGGGCATCGACGGGGGCGCGTTGGTCCTGCTGACGCACTCCGGCTACCCTGGACCACGACCGTGACCGCACTCTGGTGTGCCCTGCCCACCTCGCTGGTCCGGTCCGTTGTCCGCAAGCGGGCACGGTGTCACCGACGGTGGCGCCTCCCGGTCCGCCCCGCACGTTGCATCGAAAGGCTGTCGTATGGGCTCGGTGGTCAAGAAGCGCCGCAAGCGCATGGCTAAGAAGAAGCACCGCAAGCTGCTGCGCAAGACCCGCGTCCAGCGTCGCCGTCTCGGCAAGTGACCGGGGCCGGGCTCTGGCCCGGCACCCGGCACCACTTGCCAACTGTCGACCCTCGGAGGCTCAGGTGATCAGGCCGCGGACGTCCCGGCTCGATCCCGCCTGCCGCGCAAGGCGCACGACATGACCCCCGGTGGCACCTCCGGTGCTCCGGGGGTCGTCGTCGTCACCGGGGTCGGCCGCTACCTCGGCGCTAACGTCGCCGCCCGGCTCGCCGCCGACCCGCGTATCGAGCGCGTCATCGGCGTCGACCCGGCTCCGCCCAACCCCGAGCTGACCGACCTGCTCTCGGACGTCGAGCGGGTCCGCATCGACCTCGACTCGCTCGGCGGTCTCCTGGCCGACCTCGACGTCGACGCCGTGGTGCACCTGGCGTTGGTCTCCGCCCCCGATCCGCAGCTCGGCGGCCGGACGGGGATGAAGGAGCAGAACGTCATCGGCACGATGCAGCTGCTCGCCGCCTGCCAGCGGGCGCCCCGGCTGCGCAAGCTCGTGGTCCGCTCGTCGACCGCCGCGTACGGGGTGTCGTTCCGCGACCCGGCCGTCTTCACCGAGGAGACCGAGCCACGCGAGGTGCCGCGCGGCGGTTTCGGCCGCGACATCCTCGACATCGAGGGATACGTGCGGGGGTTCCGCCGCCGCCGGCCGGACGTCACCGCCACCGTGCTGCGCTTCGCCCCGTTCATCGGGTACGCGGCCGACACCACGCTCACCCGCTACTTCTCCCAGCCGGTGGTGCCCACCGTCTTCGGCCGCGACCCACGCCTGCAGTTCGTCCACTTCGACGACGCCCTGGAGGTGCTGCACCGGTCGGTCGCCGAGGAGCACCCGGGGACCTACAACGTCGCCGGGCCGGGCGTGCTGTCGCTGTCCCAGGCGATCCGCCGGGCCGGTCGGGTGGCGCTGCCGGTGCTGGAGCCGGGCCTGGCCGGGGTGGCCGCGGTCGCCCGCACCATGGGTTTCGGGCGCTACGGCCTGGACCAGGTCGACCTCTTCGTGCACGGCCGGGTGGTCGACACCAGCCGGCTGGAGCGCGAGTACGGCTTCACCCCCCGTTCCACCGCCGCCGCCTTCGAGGACTTCATCCGCGCCCACCACGGTGGCGTGGTGGTGACCCGGGACCAGCTCGCCGCCGCGGAGCAGCTGGTGCTGGAGAGCATCCGGCAGGTCCGCTCGACCGTCCAGGAGCGTTCGTGAGCAGCCCGGAGGAGCGGCGTGACGCGCGTTACGACGTACCGCTGACCGTGCCCGAGCCGGGTGCGGAGCCGGCGCGGCGCAACGGGCACCGCCGGGTCACCGCGCCGGCCGCCCGCCCGGCCGCGTCCGCCGCGCCGGCCGACGAGCCGGACACCTCCACCGACGAGCCCGCCGGCGGCGCGGCCGCACCCGGCGCGGAGGCCGCCCGTCCCACCGACGAACCGGGCGTCCCCGCCGCCCCACCGCCGCCCCGGAAGGCGGTGGCCAAGAAGGCCGTCGCGAAGAAGGCTGTGGCCAAGAAGGCGGTGGCCAAGAAGGCCGTCGCCCGGAAGGCGGTGGCGGACGGGACCGACTCCGGTACGGCCGGCCCCGGAACCGGGGCGGCCCGGCCGGCGACGCCGCCGGGACCGGCCGTGGCCGACCGGCCGGGGGACCACTGGGACCGCAGGGTCGCCCAGGGGCTCGCGTTCCTGCGTCGCCGGCTCTCCGGTGACTACGAGGTGGACGAGTTCGGCTTCGACCCCGACCTCACCGACGCGGTCTTCCATCCGCTGGTCCGGCTGCTCTACCGGGACTGGTTCCGCACCGAGGTCGGCGGCGTGGAGCACGTGCCGGCCGACGGCGCCGGCCTGGTTGTCGGCAACCACTCCGGCACCGTGGCGCTGGACGCGCTGGTGCTCTCCGCCGCGCTGCACGACCGGCACCCGCAGCGCCGCTACCTGCGGCTGCTCGGCGCCGACCTGGTCTTCCGGATGCCGGTGGTCTCCGAGCTCGCCCGCAAGACCGGCGGCACGGTGGCCTGCAACCCGGACGCGGAACGGCTGCTCGGCAACGGCGAGCTGGTCGGCGTGTTCCCGGAGGGCTTCAAGGGGGTCGGCAAGCTCTACGCCGACCGCTACAAGCTCCAGCGGTTCGGCCGGGGCGGCTTCGTCTCCGCCGCGCTGCGCACCGGCACGCCGATCGTGCCGGTCGCGATCGTCGGCGGCGAGGAGATCTATCCGATGCTCGCCGACATCAAGCCGCTCGCCCGGCTGCTCAAGTTGCCCTACTTCCCGGTGACGCCGACCTTCCCCTGGCTGGGGCCGCTGGGCATGGTGCCGCTGCCGAGCAAGTGGCTGATCGAGTTCTGTCCGCCGATCCCGACCGCGCACCTGCGCGACTCGGCGGACGACCCGCTGGTCGTGTTCAACCTCGCCGACCAGGTGCGGGAGACCATCCAGCAGACGCTGCACAAGCTGCTCGAACGCCGCCCCGACCCGTTCGGCCCCTGACCGGGAGCCGGGCCAGCCGCGTCAGGCGCGCTGGCGGCGGCGGTGCAGCGCCAGCCCGGCGCTGACCGCGCCGGCGAGCAGCCCGGCGGCGGCGGTCGACGGCACGGCGATGCGTGCGGCCCGGCGGCCGGTGCGGAAGTCGCGGACGTCCCAGCCCCGTTCACGGGCCTGGCGCAGCAGCGCGGCGTCCGGGTTGACCGCCACCGCGCGGCCCACGGCCGAGAGCATCGGCAGGTCGTTCGACGAGTCGCTGTAGGCGGCACAGCGGGCCAGGTCGAGCCCCTCCACGGCGGCCAGCTGGGTGACCGCCTCCGCCTTCGCCGGGCCGTGCATCAGGTCGCCGACCAACCGGCCGGTGTACGCACCGTCGACCACCTCGGCCACCGTGCCGATCGCACCGGTCAGGCCGAGCCGAGCGGCGATCACCCGGCCGATCTCCACCGGGGCGGCGCTGACCAGCCAGACCCGTTCACCCGCGTCGAGGTGCCGTTGGGCCAGCCGGTGCGTGCCGGCCCAGATGCGCGGCGCCATCAGCTCGTCGAAGATCTCCTCGGTGAGGCGCTCGACGTCGTCGACCCGCCAGCCCTGCACGAAGGCGAGGGCCGCCTCCTTGGCCTGGGTCATGTCGCCGGCGTGCTCGGTGGCGAGCAGCCGGAACCGGGTCTGCTGCCAGGCGAACCGGGCCAGGTCGCCGGCGGTGAAGTAGTTGCGGGCGGCCAGGCCACGGGCGAACCAGTAGATCGAGGCGCCCCGCATCATCGTGTTGTCGACGTCGAAGAAGGCGGCGGCCGTCGGGTCGGGGGTGACAGTGGTCGCGGGCGCCGCCGGGGTCTCCGACCAGCCGGCGGTGTGCCCGTGGGCGTCGGTGCTGACCGTCACCTTGCGGCTCCCGGCCACGGCGACCTCCCTGCCTCGACGACCACGTACGCGCTCCGCGTCGAGCGTATCCGGCACGTCGTGACGGCCGGGTGTCCGCCGGGAGAAGTGTGGCGTGATCGGCGGCCGCGCTCAGCGGTCGCCGGGGCAGGCGGCCGGGGCCGGCCCGAGCGCGTCGCTGGCCGCCGGCGCGGGCAGCCCGCAGGCGATGGCCTCGCGCAGCGCGTCGGCGCGCTTGCCGGCCGCGTCGAGCAGGGCGAGCGAACGGCGGGTGCGGTCCCGGTCGGCGTGGTCGGGCCGGTCGAGCAGGCCACTGACCACCCGGCGCTGGCCGGCGAGGAAGGTGTCCACCGCGTCCAGCGCGGTCGGGTCGGACCGCTGGGCGGCGACCGTGGTGAGCAGGCGTACGCCCTGGCGGGTGTCGGTGTCCATGTCGTCCAGGACGGCGCTGAAGCCGAGCCGGTCGTCGCGGACCGAGGCGGCCTCGTCGAGCCGGGTCCGGGCGAAGTCGAGGAAGAGCTGGCCCCGGCTGATGTCCGAGCTGGCCAGCGCGAGCTGGGCGCGCTCGGTGGAGCGCTTCATGCCGTAGAGGGCGTCGCCGGGCAGCGCGTTCTCGCTGGCGGCGGAGATGCCGGAGAGGGCGACCGCGCCGGCGGCCACGCCGACCAGGATCGCGCCCCGGGCCCGCGCCCGGCGGCCGGTGATCGCCGGCAGCAGCGCGCCGCGCAGGCCGCCGGCCGCGCCCGCCTTGGCCGGAGCCGTCATGCCCTCGCGCTCGGCGGTGGCCACCAGCATCGCGCGCAGGCCGGTGCGGAACTCGGGATCCACCTCGACGGTGGGCCGTTCGGCGGTGACCCGCCGGCTCACCTCGACGAGCGCGGTGAGTTCACCGTCGGCCCGGGACCGGACGTGGTGCCGGCGTCCGCCGTTGGCCTCGTCGAGGAGTTGCGCGAAGCGCTCGGCTCGCCGACGGGAGAAGAGGTCGCTGTCCACCGCGGGCACCCCCTCTCGCTGGTCACGGCCGGACGGCCGTCGTCGTCACCAGCGACCGGTGGCAGCGTGCGGCCGAGGGCCGACCGGACGGCCGACCTGACCCGCCGGACCGGGTGGCCCGGGGGACGCCGGGACAACCACTGGTCGCACCCGGAGAAACGGTTCGCGCCGGTCGCCGGTTACGGCCCGATCGGCGGCGATATCACCGGGTGTGATCGCTGCCGGGGGACCGGTCGGGCACGCGACACCGCCCGGCGTCTGCGCCGGTGGGGTGGACGGGCTCGGAGCGGGTCAGGCCTGGAAACCGTCGGGCAGCAGCCGGGCCAGCGCCCGCACCGCCCGATACTGCAGGGCCTTGATGGCCCCCTCGTTCTTGCCCATGGCGCGGGCCGTCTCGGCCACCGAGAAGCCCTGGAGGAACCGGAGCACGATGCACTCCTGCTGCTCCGGGTTGAGCTGCTTGACGGCGGTGAGCAGGGCGACGTTGGTGATGTGCTCGACCACCGCCGCCTCCGGGCTGCCCTCCGGCCCGCGGTCCTCCCGGTCGGCGTCGAGGACGTCACCGGTGGTCACCTCCAGCCGGTAGCGTCCGGACTTGAAGTGGTCGGCGACCAGGTTGCGGGCGATGGTGACCAGCCAGGCGCCCAGGTCGCGGCCCTGCCAGGTGAAGCTGCCGATCCGCTTGAGCGCCCGCAGGAACGTGTCGGAGGTGAGGTCCTCGGCGAGCTGGCGGTTGCCGACCCGGAAGTAGACGAACCGGAAGACGGTGTCGACGTACCGGTCGTAGATCAGGCCGAACGCCTCGGACTCGCCGGCCTGGGCCCGTTCGACGAGCGTCCAGACCTCGGTGGCCGGGTCGGACGGGTCGGGGCGGCTCGGGAAGCCGGTGGCCGTCGTGGCGGCCGGGACCGCGGGCAGCACCGCGGTGTCACCGGCGGCCACCGCCGGCAGCACGGCGGTCTCGGCGGCGGACGGTTCGCCGGTGGTGGGCGCCTCGCCGCGCCGGGCCTGGGCCGGCGGCATGGCTGGTCGGACCGGCGCGTTCAGCCGGCCGGCGGCCGGCTTGGCGTTGCCGCCGGGCAGCGCGGGTCTCGGCGGCGCCTCGTTGGCGTGGTGGGCGCGGCTGCGGACCCGCCGCGCCTCGCTCCGCACCGCGAGCAGGCCGTCGGCGCCGCGCGTGGCGGGCTCGGCGCGCTCGTTGAGCGGGTTCCGCTGGGTGGGGCCGGTCACCCCGGCCGGCCGGTCCGCGTAACCGAAGGTGGTCACCGCGCCTCCCCGGTCCGGGTGGACAGCGACCGCGCGGGGCGCCACGGGGGCGCCGCGGGACCGGGTACGCCCCGGTCGGGCGTGGTCGGTCCGGGACGTGCCGGCGGGCGGCAGATCCCCTTGAGGTGCTGGTCCAATGCGCTCACGGGCACGGGGGCCTCCTCGGGCTGAGGGGTGTCGACTCACGGCAAATGGGGTGAGCCGACCCGAGTGATGATAGGGCCAACGTCACCCACGCGTGGCAAGTCCGTTACACAGAGCGGAAGTATTTCCCGCCGGGTCGCACTCCTGGCGGACCGGTTGTCCGTCGTGTGTGGTTGACTTTCGCGCCGGGAGCTGGTCCGGAGTGGAAAGTCCTGGTCGGAGCCGATTTTCTTTTCACTCGGCGTGTCGCGGGAGCGGCTCGGACGGGTCGCTCCCGGCTGCCCGCGCCGCACCGGTGGAGATCCTCATCCCGCACATGGGATTCCCGCCAGGTCGCATGTGCGGTCCCGTGCAACGGACCCGGGCCGGCGTCCGGGCATGGCCCGGCGGTCCCGGCTGTGCCAGACTCAGCCACCGTGCAGGACGCCGCCGACAGCTCCGCGCCGAACCTCGCCGACCGGCTCCGCCGGGCCGCCGCCGACCGGGGTGACCGGGTCGCGCTGCACTGGCGCGACCGGACGGTGACCTGGTCCGAGCTGGACCGCGCGGTCACCGCCACCGCTCACGCGCTGCGCACCGGCACGGCCCCATCCACCGGGGAGTCGCACCCGCCCCGGGTGGCGGTCGCGTTCGGCAACACCCCCGACTTCGTCGTCACCTACCTGGCCGTGCTCCGCGCCGGCCTGGTCGCCGTGCCGGTCAACCCCACGCTGACCGCGCGCGAGCTGCGACACGTGCTCGTCGACTCCGGCGCCGCCGTGCTGGTCGGCGCCGCCGAGGTGATCGCCCGGGTGGACGCCGCCGAACTGCCCGCGCTGCGCGCGGTGCACACCGCCCCGCCGGTCGGCGACCACGACGCCGTCACGCCGTTCCCGATCCGCGGCGGCGACGACCTCGCCGTCCTGCTCTACACCTCGGGCACCGAGGGACGACCCAAGGGCGCGATGCTGTCGCACCGGGCGCTGGCCGCCAACCACGCCCAGGTCGACCGGATCGAGCCGCCCGTGGTGGGGCCCGACGACACCGTGCTGCTCGCCCTGCCGCTGTTCCACGCGTACGGGCTGAACTCCGGGCTCGGGGCCGTGGTGCACCACGGCGCGACCGGGGTGCTGGTCGACGAGCCCGGCCCGGACGGCGCGCGGGACCAGATCGCCCGGCACCGGGTCAGCGTGCTGGTCGGCGTACCGTCGATGTTCCTGACCTGGGCCGACGCGCCGGGTGACGCGGCCGAGGCGCTGGCCTCGGTGCGCGTCGCGGTGTGCGGCGCCGCGCCGCTGCCGCCGGCGGTCGGCGCGCGCTTCACCGAGCTGACCGGGCACCCGGTGCACGTGGGCTACGGCCTCACCGAGACCGCCCCGGTGCTCACCTCGACGCTGGTCGGCGGCGAGCCGAAACCCGGCTCGATCGGCCGGCCGCTACCCGGCGTCGAGCTGCGCCTGGTCGGCTCCGACGGCACCGAGCTGTGGCGCGACGGGGTGCCCGCGGCCGAGGCCGACGACGACGGGATGGACCTCACCGACGACCCGACCGGCACCGACCCCGGGCAGATCGTGGTGCGCGGCGCGAACCTGTTCGCCGGCTACTGGCCGGACGGGCGGGGCGGACCGGACCCGGACGGCTGGTGGGCCACCGGCGACGTGGCCTACGCCGACGCCGACGGCGACCTCTTCCTGGTCGACCGGCTCGGCGAGCTGATCCTGGTCAACGGCTTCAACGTCTACCCGCACGAGGTCGAGCTGGTGCTCCAGGCACACCCCGGGGTGGCCGAGTCGGCCGTCCTGGGGGTGCCGCACCCGCGGACCGGCGAGACTGTCCGGGCGTACGTGGTGCGCTCGGCCGGCCCGCCCGTCCCGGCCGAGGAGCTGCTCGCCCACTGCGCGCGTAACCTGGCCCGGTTCAAGTGCCCGACCGCCGTCGAGTTCGTCGACCGCCTGCCGTACTCGGCGATCGGGAAGGTGCGCAAGACCGAGCTGCGCCCGGCGCCCGCGGTGCCGGCACCGGCGCGACCGCCCGAGACCCGCACGGAGGTATCCGATGTCCAGTGACGCGAGGCTCATCCTGATCACCCGGCCCGGCTGCCACCTCTGCGACGACGCGAAGGCGGCGCTGGACCGGGTGGTGGCCGTCACCGGCGACCGGTGGGTGGAGAAGGACGTGACCGGCGACGTCGAGCTGGAACGCGACTACGGCGACCGGCTGCCGGTGGTGCTGCTCGACGGCAAGGAGCACGGCTACTGGCGGGTCGAGGAGGACCGGCTCCTGCGGGACCTGACCACCCCGCAGCTCTGATCTATCGTGCTCGGGTGACGGGAACACGACGCCACCTGGTGTGGGACTGGAACGGCACGCTCCTCGACGACCTCGACCTGGTGGTGCGCGCCACGAACGTGGCGTTCGCCAGCGCCGGCGGCCCGGCGGTCAGCGCGCGGGAGCACCGGGTCCGGTTCCGCCGGCCGATCGCCGACTACTACGCCGAGATGCTCGGCCGGGCGGTGGACGCCGAGGCGTTCGGCGCGCTCGACCGGATCTTCCACGACGCGTACCGGGCGGGGCTGACCAGCTGCGCGCTGGCCGCCGACGCCACCGCCGCGATCGCCGCCTGGCCGGGCAGCCAGTCGCTGCTGTCCATGTGGTTCCACGACGAGCTGGTGCCGACCGTGCACACGTACGGGCTGACCCCGCACTTCGACCGGGTGGACGGGCTGCGCGCGGCGGTCGGCGGCGGCCCGAAGGCGGAGTGGCTGGAGAAGCACCTGGCCGAGCTGGGGCTGGCCGGTCACGAGGTGGTGCTGATCGGCGACTCGCTGGACGACGCCGACGCGGCCCTCTCGGTCGGCGGCGCCGCGGTCCTCTACACCGGCGGCCTCTCCGACCCGGCGGTGCTGCGGGCCAGCGGCCACCCCACCGCCGACACCCTCACCGAGGCGGTCACCCGGGCCCGCACCCTCCCCTGACCGGGGCGGTCAGGCGCGGAGGTGGGCCAGGACGGCCAGCACGCGGCGGTGGTGGGTCGTCGCGTCGGGCGGCAGGTCGAGCTTGGTGAAGATGTTGCGCACGTGCTTCTCCACCGCGCCGTCGCTGACCACCAGGACGCGGGCGATCGCGGTGTTCGAGCGCCCCTCGGCCATCAGCGCCAGCACCTCCCGCTCACGCGGGGTCAGCGCCGCCAGCGGGTCGTCGCGCCGCCGCCGCACCAGGAGCTGGCTGATCACCTCCGGGTCGAGCACGGTGCCGCCGGTCGCCACCCGGGCCAGCGCGTCCAGGAACTCGTCGATCGCGGCCACCCGGTCCTTGAGCAGGTAGCCGATCCCGCCGCCGGCGCCGCCCGCGGTGTCCAGCAGGTCGTCGGCGTACGACACCTCGACGTACTGGGAGAGCACCAGGATCGGCGTGCCCGGCACCCGGCGGCGGGCCTCCACCGCCGCGCGCAGCCCCTCGTCGGTGTGCGACGGCGGCATCCGCACGTCCACCACCGAGATGTCCGGACGGTGCGTGACCACCGCCTCGACCAGGGCGTCCCCGTCGCCGACGGCGGCCACCACCTCGTGCCCGCACTCGGTCAGCAGCCGGATGAGCCCCTCCCGGAGCAGTACGGCGTCGTCCGCGATCACCACCCGCATGGGTCCGGTGTCTATCACGTCCGGGTCCCACGGCGTGGCCTCCGGCCGCCCCGCAGCGCCGTCCACCGGCCCGGCGGACGTCACCGCGGCAGCTCCGCGTGGACCCGCGTCGGTCCGCCGCTCGGGCTGGCCACCTCCAGCGTGCCGCCGGCCGCCCGGACCCGGTCGGCGATGCCGCTGAGGCCGTGCCCCTTGGCCAGGTGGGCGCCGCCGACCCCGTCGTCGGTGACGGTGATCTCCAGCCGGCCCACCTTCCGGGCCACCTCCACCCGGCACGCGTCCGCCCGGCTGTGCTTGGCGACGTTGGTCAACGCCTCGGCCACCACGAAGTAGGCGGCGCTCTCCAGCCCGGGGTCCAGCCGACCGGCGGCGGTGCCCAGGTCGTCGTCGACCAGCAGTTCGGTCGGCACCAGCGCCCGGGCGGCGAGCGCGGCGAGCGCGCTGGGCAGCCCCCGGTCGACCAGGATCGGCGGCGCGATGCCCCGGGAGAGGGCGCGCAGCTCGTCGAGCGTCTCCCGGGTCTGGGCGACCGCCTCGTCCAGGGTGCGGCGGGCCGCCTCGGGGTCGGCGGCCAGTTGGTGGCGGGCCCGGCCCAGGTCCATGGCGAGCCGGACCAGGCGCTGCTGCGGCCCGTCGTGGATGTCGCGCTCCAGCCGGCGCAGCGCGGACGCCTCGGCCGAGGCGGCGGCCCGCTTCTGCTCCTCCAGCGTGACGATCCGCTGGCGCATCTCGGCCACGCCGGTGAGCAGCGAGTACGCCAGGCCGCCCTGGATCCGGGCGCAGGCCCGGGCCACGAGCGGAAGGGTGAGGAGCGCGAACAGGCCGATCGCGGTGTTCAGGGCGATCCGCGCGTCGGCGCCGTCCCCCATCCCGAGGAGCTGGCTGAGGTCCTGGTCGCCGGGCCCGCGCGGGATCGCCCAGTCGTACGCGCCGTAGAGCGAGCCGGTCAGCGCCAGCGCCCACCACACCACCAGCACCACGAACGTGGGCAGGGTCACCACCAGCCGCAGGAACGCGTGCAGCAGGTCGAGCCAGGACTGCGGGTCCCGCATCGGGGTGAACACCCGGCGCCAGAACCGGGCACCGCGCGGGGGCGTCACGTAGGCCGGCCGGACTCGGGGTCGGCCGAGCACGCCGGGGAGCCGGAGCCGTTCCAGGTCGGCCAGCCCGCGCGCCGCGTAGAGCACGCCGGCGAGGACGGGCAGGCCCAGCGTGGTGACCAGCAGGCCGGCGCTGAGTGAGATCCCCGCCACGGCGAGCACGAAGCCGACCAGCGCCAGCGGGAGGCTGAAGAGCACGTAGCCGGAGTCGCGCGCGAGCCGGTGGAACAGGCCCCGGACGGGCGACGAGGGGGCGGGCGCGGTGGCCAACGGTGCGGCGGTCATGGTCCGAGGCTATGGGCGCGGAGGCGGCCGACCCATCCCGTGCGCCGCCCTTTCCGGGGTGGGGTTCTCCCTACCCGGACGTGAGACGCGCCTCGCCACGCCGGTCACGGAGCGCTACCGGGCGCGTGCGATTGGTCAGAGAAGTCTGGATTGAGCAATAATCGCCACGCGCCGCCCATGCAGCGCGATTGATCGATCTTGTGGGAATGGAGGAGCAGGTGAAGGCGCGTCGCGAGTCAGCAAGATCGCGATTTGTGCACCTCTTCACAAGCGCCTACTCTGTAGTTCCGACGCGCCCTGCTAGCACAGCCGGCAACATCGGTCGCCAGCGGGAGTCCCGAAACGACCGGCCCCCGTCGCTGGTCGAGGATCGCACCGCACGGAGTCTCATGAGCCAGCACCGTCAACCAGGCGCGCCCGGTCGCACCGGTGCCGTACCGGCGCTTCCGGACCTGCCCGAGGCAACCGTGTCCCGGCTCCCGGAATACCTGCGCGCGCTGCACGCGCTCGCCGACGCCGGCCACGAGACGGTGTCCAGCGAGGGCCTGGCCAACGCCGCCGGCGTCAACTCCGCCAAGCTCCGCAAGGACCTGTCCCACCTCGGCTCCTACGGCACCCGCGGCGTCGGCTACGACGTGGCGCTGCTGATCGACCAGATCGAGTCCGTCCTGGGGCTCACCCAGTGCCGCGCGGTGGCGCTGGTCGGCGTGGGTAATCTCGGTCACGCCCTGGCCGGCTACGACGGCTTCGCCAACCGCGGCTTCCGCATCGCCGCGCTCCTCGACGCCGACGCCTCGCGGGTCGGCGAGCAGATCAACGGCCTGGTCGTCCGGCACGTCGACGAGCTGTCCCGGGTCGTGGCCGAGGAGTCGATCTCGATCGGCGTGATCGCCACCCCGGCGCCGGCCGCCCAGGCCGTCGCCGACGAACTGGTCGCCGTCGGCGTGACGAGCATCCTCAACTTCGCGCCGTGCGTACTCTCGGTCCCGGACGGGGTCGACGTGCGCAAGGTCGACCTCGCGATCGAGCTGCAGATCCTGTCCTTCCACGAGCACCGCAAGGCGTCGCTGACCGCGCTGCCCGCCACCGGCGGGCCCGGCCTGGCCGCCCTGCCGGGCGGGCTCGCGGCCACCGACACCCAGGAGGCGATCGGCACGTGAAACTGCTCGTCGTCGGCGCGTCCTACCGCACCGCCCCGGTCGCCACCCTGGAACAGCTGGCCGTCCCGCCCGCGGACCTCACCCGCACGCTGGACCGGCTGGTCGCCCAGCCGTACGTGGCCGAGGCCGCCCTGGTCTCCACCTGCAACCGGGTCGAGGTCTACGCCGCCGTCTCCGGCTTCCACGGCGGGCTCGGCGACATCTGCGCGGTCCTGGCCGAGCAGGCCGGTTGCCCGCCGGCGGCGCTCGCCCCCCACCTCTACGTGCACTACGACGCCGCCGCCGTGGACCACGTGTTCCGGGTCGCCGCCGGGCTGGACTCGATGGTGGTCGGCGAGGCGCAGATCCTCGGCCAGCTCCGTGACGCCTACCACTCGGCCACCGGCGCGGACACCGCCGGCCGCCTGCTGCACGAGCTGATGCAGCAGGCGCTGCGGGTCGGCAAGCGCGCGCACGCCGAGACCAACATCGACCGCGCCGGGCAGAGCGTGGTCACCGCCGCCCTCGACCTCGCCGCCGACCTGCTCGACGGCGACCTGACCGGGCGACCCGCCATGGTGGTCGGCGCCGGGGCGATGGGCTCGCTGGGCGTGGCCACCCTCTCCCGGCAGGGCGCCGGCCCGCTCACCGTCACCAACCGCGGCGCCGCCCGCGCGGTCCGGCTCGCCGAGTCGTACGGCGCGACCGCCGTGCCGATGGCCGAGCTGGTCGAGGCGCTCGCCACGGTGGACGTCGTGGTCGCCGCCACCGCCGCCACCGAGCCGGTGCTCACCCGGGACGTGGTGACCCGGGCGCTGTCCCGCCGGGACACCGACCGGGGCCCGCTGGTCCTGCTCGACCTGGCCGTCCCGCGCGACGTCGAGGCCGGCGTCGCCGAGCTGCCCGGCGTCGAGGTGATCGACATCGACCGGATGGCGGCGATCCTCGCCGACGGGCCGGCCGCCGCCGACGCCGCCGAGGTGACCCGGATCGTCACCGGCGAGGTCGAGGCGTTCCTGAGCTGGCTGCGCGGCGCCGACGTGGCCCCGACCGTGGCCGCCCTGCGCGGCCGGGCCGACGACGTGGTCACCGCCGAGCTGCGCCGGCTCGGCCAGCGCCGCCCCGACCTCAGCGACGACCAGCGCGCCGAGGTGGCCCGCACCGTGCACCGGGTCGTGCAGCGACTGCTGCACCAGCCGACCGTACGGGTCCGCCAGCTCGCCGCCGAGCCCGGCGGCGACCAGTACGCGGCCCTGCTGCGTGAGCTGTTCGACCTGGAAGTACCGCAGACGTCCCCGGTCGACACCGTCCCCGACGTGGTCGCCACCGACCTCGACGGCCGCTCGTCGTTCGACGCGGCCGACGTTCCGCCCACCGGAGGTGCGCGATGACCGCCCCCCTGCGCCTCGGCACCCGGGGCAGCACCCTGGCGATGGCCCAGTCCGGCCACGTGGCCGAGGCCCTCACCGCGGCCACCGGCCGCCCGGTCGAGCTGGTCGAGGTGGTGACCGCCGGCGACCGCTCCTCCGCCCCGGTGCACCGGCTCGGTGTCGGCGTCTTCGTCTCCGCGCTGCGCGACGCGCTGACCGCCCGGGAGATCGACTTCGCGGTCCACTCCTACAAGGACCTGCCCACCGCGGCGGCGCCCGGCCTGCACGTCGCGGCGGTGCCGCCCCGGCAGGACCCGCGCGACGCGCTCGTCGCCACGGACGGCCGTACGCTCGCCGAGCTGCCGCCCGGCGCGCGGATCGGCACCGGCGCGCTGCGCCGGATCGCCCAGCTGCACGCGCTGGGCATGCAGTTCGAGGTCACCCCGATCCGGGGCAACATCGACACCCGGCTCGGCCGGGTGCTCGGCCCGGACGCCGACCTCGACGCCGTCGTGCTGGCCCGGGCCGGGCTCACCCGGATCGGGCGCGCCGACGTCATCACCGAGACGCTCGACCCGATGCTGATGCTGCCCGCGCCCGCCCAGGGCGCGCTGGCGGTGGAGTGCCGGGCCGACGACCAGGACCTGGTCGAGCTGCTCGCGCTGCTCGACCACGCGCCGTCCCGCGCCGCGATCACCGCGGAGCGGGCGCTGCTGGCCACCCTGGAGGCCGGGTGCAGCGCACCGGTGGCCGCCTACGGCGAACTCGCCGAGGGTGAGACCGGTGAGGAGATCTACCTGCGCGGTGCGGTGATCAGCCCGGACGGTACCCGTGACCTCCGGCTGTCCCGCACCGGAACGCCCGCCGACGCGGCGGAGATCGGCAAGGCACTCGCCGCCGAACTCCTCGAACTCGGCGCCGACTCGATCCTCGGCCAAGAAGGACACACCGGCCCGGGGACCCAGCAACTTGGGAGCACAGAATGACCCGCACCCGTAAGCCCGTAGGCCGGATCGCTTTCGTCGGGGCCGGCCCCGGCGACCCGGGCCTGCTGACCCGCCGGGCGCTCGACGCCCTGGTCGAGGCCGACCACGTGGTGTACGACCGGGGAGTCCCCGAGTCGCTGCTGACCCACGTCCGCGCCCAGGCCAGGTCCGACGCCGAGTTCAGCCCCGCCGAGGGCGTGCCCGGGGACGTGGCGAAGGTGCTGATCTCCGCGGCCCGGTCCGGCCAGAACGCCGTGCACCTGGTGGCCGGTGACCCGTTCGGCCACGACTCGGTGGTCAAGGAGGTGCAGGCGGTGGCGCGCACCGCCGCCCACTTCGAGGTGGTGCCGGGCGTCGGCCAGGCCGAGGGCGTCGCCACCTACGCGGGTGTCCCGCTGCCGGGCGTACGCACCGCCGCCGACGTCGAGGACGTCACCACGCTGGACTTCGACGCGCTCGCCGCGGCCGTGGGCCGGGGCTCGCTGGCGCTCGCCGTGGACGCCGGTGACCTCGCCGCCGTCCGGGACGGGCTGCTGGCGGCCGGCATCGACGGCACCACCCCGGTCGGCGTGACCGGGGACGGCACCGGCGAGACGCAGTACACCACCACGTCGAGCGTCGACTCCTTCGTCGCGGCGGCGCTCGGCTTCACCGGCCGGGTGGTGCTCACCGTCGGCGCGGGCGTCACCGACCGCGACAAGCTGAGCTGGTGGGAGAACCGGCCGCTGTACGGCTGGAAGGTGCTGGTGCCCCGCACCAAGGAGCAGGCCGGCGCGATGAGCGCGCGGCTGCGCGCGTACGGGGCGATCCCGTGCGAGGTGCCGACCATCGCGGTCGAGCCGCCGCGCACCCCGGCCCAGATGGAGCGGGCGGTCAAGGGCCTGGTCGACGGCCGCTACGCCTGGGTGATCTTCACCTCGGTGAACGCGGTGCGGGCGGTCTGGGAGAAGTTCGGCGAGCACGGCCTGGACGCCCGGCACTTCGGCGGCGTCAAGATCGCCTGCATCGGTGAGGCGACCGCCGACGCGGTCCGCGCGTTCGGCATCCAGCCGGAGCTGGTCCCCGCCGGTGAGCAGTCCTCCGAGGGCCTGCTGGCCGAGTTCTCGCCGCACGACGAGATCCTCGACCCGGTCGGCCGGGTGCTGCTCCCGCGCGCCGACATCGCCACCGAGACCCTCGCGGCCGGCCTCACCGAGCGCGGCTGGGAGGTCGACGACGTGACCGCGTACCGGACCGTGCGGGCGGCGCCGCCGCCGGCCGAGATCCGCGACGCGATCAAGTCGGGCGGGTTCGACGCGGTGCTCTTCACCTCGTCCTCCACGGTGCGGAACCTGGTCGGCATCGCCGGGAAGCCGCACGCGCGTACCGTTGTTGCCGTGATCGGGCCCAAGACGGCGGAGACCGCGACGGAGTTCGGCCTGCGGGTCGACGTCCAGCCGCCGCACGCCTCGGTTCCCGACCTGGTGGAGGCGCTCGCCGCCTACGCCGTCGAGCTGCGCGAGAAGCTCGCCGCCATGCCGGCGAAGCAGCGCCGCGGCTCGAAGGTGCAGGGCCCGACCGCCCTGAGGTTCCGCTGACAGGAGGCATCCCCATGCCGTACCCCGAGATCCGGCCCCGCCGGCTGCGTCGCAACGCGGCCGTGCGGCGGCTGGTCTCCGAGACCCGCGTCGACCCGGCCGAACTGGTCGTGCCGATGTTCGTCAAGGAGGGGCTGACCGAACCGAGGGCCGTCGCGTCGCTCCCGGGGGTGCTCCAGCACTCCCGGGACTCGCTGCGCAAGGCGGCCGTCGAGGCGGTCCAGGCCGGGGTCGGCGGGATCATGCTGTTCGGGGTGCCGTCGACGCGGGACGAGACCGGCTCCGGCGGCCTCGACCCGGACGGCATCCTCAACGTGGCCATCCGGGACGTGATCTCCGAGGTCGGCGACGCCACAGTGGTGATGAGCGACCTGTGCCTGGACGAGTTCACCTCGCACGGGCACTGCGGCCTGCTCACCCCCGACGGCGGCGTGGACAACGACGCCACGCTCGCCGCGTACGCGGAGATGGCGGTCGCCCAGGCCGACGCCGGGGTCCACGTGGTCGGGCCGTCCGGGATGATGGACGGCCAGGTCGGCGTGGTCCGCAAGGCCCTGGACGCCGCCGGGCACCAGGACGTCGCGGTGCTCGCGTACGCGGTCAAGTACGCCTCCGCCTTCTTCGGCCCGTTCCGGGACGCGGTGGAGTCGGCGCTGGAGGGCGACCGGCGTGGCTACCAGCAGGACCCCGCGAACCTGCGGGAGTCGCTGCGTGAGGTCGCGCTGGACGTCGCCGAGGGCGCCGACATGGTGATGGTCAAGCCGGCCCTGCCCTACCTCGACGTGGTGTCGGCGGTCCGGGCCGCGGTGGACGTCCCGGTCGCCGCCTACCAGGTCTCCGGCGAGTACGCGATGGTCGAGGCCGCCGCCGCGAACGGCTGGATCGACCGGGAGCGGGTCATGCTGGAGACGCTCACCTCGATCCGCCGGGCCGGCGCCCAGATCATCCTCACCTACTGGGCGGTCGAGGCGGCCCAGCTGCTCCGCGAGCGCTACTGACCGTACGGCCGGCGTGTCCGACGAACCAGTACCGGCGAGGCGGAGCGGCGGATCGCCGAGCTGCACGTCGCGCTCGACGACATCCGCTCCGGTCGCCGCCTCTGCGACCTGTGACTCACCCGTCGGCTGATCGCTCCGCCCGCCGGCCCCGCTCGGCCGGACCGGACCTCTTCTCGACGCCTTTCGAGCTGATGTCAGAAACGACTCAGTGCACGCGCTACCTGACCGGGGCCGGCCACCACCGCCGGGTCGGCCACCAGACAGGGTGCTACCTCGGCGAAGTGGCGATGTCCGGGCGGGTCGGACGGTGCCATCTCGGCGAAGTGGCGTCGATCATGCGGACGGAGGTGGCTCGACCAATCCGTAGGTGGCCGTGCGATATCACGAACGACTCAGCTCGAAAGGCGTGCCTCGGGGATCAACCAACTCCCGGGCGGCGGGGATTGGCGGACTCGGCCGGTGGGTGGCACTCCTGCCTGCCTCCGGCGGCACCTCCTGGCAACTTCGCTCACCGGCCGAGGACGCGCCGGTAATGATCCGGACGACTCCGTGGGTGGCCGACTCCGCCGGAACCGCGGCGGCCCGCCGATCCGGCCGTGAGCCGGACGACGGGCCGCCGTGGCGAGCGTCGCTCAGTCGTCGTTCAGGATGGTCCCGACGCCGGCGGGGTCGGCGAGCCGGAGCCCCGGCACGCCGGCCACGTACAGCGTGAGCCGCTCGTCCGCCTCGCGCTTACGGTCACCGCGCACGGTGACCGGGAAGTCCAGCGACGTCCGGCCCGCGGGCAGCACCCGGCAACCCACGTACGGGTCGTAGTCCGTCCCGGCCTGCGCGGTCGTGCCGTAGGTGGCGGCACACAGCAGGGCGGGCTCGGAGAGCGGGCGGGACACGGTGACGGTGAACGTCATCGTGCGGGTGCCCTTGTCGCCCTCGGTGACGGAGGAGTCGGCCACCCGCAGCGCGGCACGGGAGCGGAACCGGGCCACCGTCGGGTCGTGGTCGCTGGCGCCCCGGTCACCCAGCTGCCCGGCGTCGGTGGGGTAGTCGGCGTTGATGTGCGCCGTCCGCACCTGCACCAGGTCGTCGTGCATCGGGTCGTTGACGAACATGTTGTCCAGCGTCTGGGCCTGCCCGCTGAAGGTGTACGAGTAGGCCGCCGCCGGCGCGTCCGCCACCAGGTCGTCCCAGAGGTTGTGCAGGCCGGCCTGGTAGAGCGGGGCGAGCTGGTCCGACGGGGTGGGGTTCTGCCCGGTCGCGATCGGGTCGTCGGGGCGGGGGAAGACGTTCAGGTCGCCGCCGTAGACCACCCGGGCGGACGGGTCGGACGCCTCGACCGCCCGCACCATCGCCGCGCCGTACGCGGCCTGTTCCCGACGCTGCCCGACCCGGCTGTCCGGGCCGGAGGAGAAGTGGTTGGCCACCGCCCAGAGCGTGAAGTTCTCGGTCGAGCCGGGCGCCGCCCTGACCGTGAAGCGGGCCAGCTGCGCCGCGCGGGTGTAGACGTTGCTGCCGTCCACCCCGGTGGACCGGTCCACGTCCTCGGGGAGCACCGCGTTGAACGCCTTCGGGTTCTGCACGTCCGCGTTCGACGGCAGCGCGGCCGAGCGGTACGTGACCGTCGGCGCGGAGCCCAGCAGCGGGTCGGCGGCGGTGGCCTGGGCCAACGTCAGCCGGTCGGTGCGGTAGAGGAACGCCGAGGCGATGCCCCGGGCGTCCGCGCCGGTGCGGTCGTACGCGGCGGCGTAGGCGGGACCGCCGTTCGCCGCCACGGCCAACGCCAACTCCTGCACCGTGTCCGGCGCGCCGTCGGCGTTGTCGGTGTCCCCGCAGGTGAGGTTGCCGTCGACCACCGAGCAGATGTCCTGGTCCTCGGCCTCCTGCACGAGGATCAGGTCAGGGCTGTGCAGCGAGGTGACGATCTGCCGCGCCTGCACGCCCAGCTTGGCGGTGTAGGCCTCCGGGCTGGCCGGCACGTAGTCGAACGGCGGGCTGACGCCGGGGCAGCCGCTGTTGCCGGCGAAGTCGCAGCCGTCGAACGGGTCGTCCCGGTAGTCGTACAGGTTCTCCACGTTGTACGTGGCGACCGCGACCTCGCTGGTCCGGTCCGCCGGGCGCGGCGGGTTGTTCTCCGCCGGGTCCGCGCCGCCGGTCAGGGTGAGCTGCTCGGGCTGCACGCTGTACTTGCTGAACGCGTACGAGACGGAGCCGTAGGCGTCCTCGGTGAGCGTGTCGAACGTGCGCGCCTCGGGCAGCAGCGCGGTGGAGTCGCCGGCGGTCGCCTTCACGCCACCGGCCCCCAGCAGGATCCGCTGGTTGTTGCCGTTGTCGAAGAGCGTGCCCGGGATGTCGTCCAGCGGGTGCGCGTCCCGGAACACCCGGCGGGCGTACGGGTCGGACCGCTTCATCACCGGGTCCTCCCGGTCCAGCACGTAGATCTCGGAGTCGGCGGTGGAGGAGTAGATGTGCCGGGGCGCGGAGACACCGCTGCCGGCCCGGACCCGCATCCGCTCGCCCTCGTGCCGCTCCCAGAACAGGTCGGCGGCGTCCGCCTCGGCCGGCGGGACCGCGTCGGCCACCCGGACCACGGTGTCCACGTCGAGCCCGGAGTCGAGCTTGCGCACCAGCGAGGCGCCGGAGAGCTGGGTCTGGTTGAAGTATTCCGAGACCCGCCCGCGCAGCACGACCTCGTCCCCGACGGTCGGGGCGTAGCCGCCGATCAGCGTGGTGAACGAGCCCATGAAGACGAACAGGCCGTCCGAGGTGAGCGGGTCGCCGTCCTCGCTGCCGAGCCGGCTCTGCAGGTAGAAGCCCCACTGGTCGGCCCCGGCCGAGGTGCGGGTCAGCGACTTGCCGGTGATCACGCCCCGGACGTCGTACAGCAGGGTGCTGGTGCCGTTGCCGCTGGCCGGCGCGAGCGGCGACCGATCGGTGCGGCCGCTCTCGTCGTCGGCGGTGCGGCCCTGCACCTCGCCCACCGACAGCACGCTGGTGGCCTGCACGGTGAGCGTGCAGGTGGCGGTGCCGCCCTCGGCGTCCGTCGAGGTCACGGTGACCGCGTAGCTGCCGGCCGGCAGGCCCGTCGCGGTCAGCGTCGCGGTGGCGGTGCCGCCGGCCGCGGTGGCCGGGGTGAACGCGGTACGGCCGATCGAGCCGCTCGCGGGCGCCGGCGCGACCGAGGTGACCGCGAGGTCGGTGACCGTGTCGTCGGCGTCGGTCGCGGTCACCGCGCGGGTGGCCGTGGCGCCCGCCTCCAGCGTCAGCGCGCCGCCGCAGGTCAGCGTCGGCGGCTGGTCGACCGGGCCGCCGCCGTCGACGCTGTGGCTGCCCAGCCCGTCGAACGTGTCGGTGGCGAACCCGGCCCACTGGGCGGCCGGGTCGAACGGGTCCGACGGGTCGGTGTCGCCGGCGGTCACCGAGGGCAGCCGGCGCAGCGTGTTGTCGGCCGTGCTGGTGAGCCCGCCGCCCCACTCGGTGCCCGGGTCGACGCCGACCTGGCCGAGGGAGTCGACGACGGTCTCCCCACGGCGCAGCACGATCGCGTCGTCGCCGTTGAACAGCGAGCCGGCGTACGTCTGGTCGGCCTGGGCGAGGATCGCCGGCCCGGCCGACGCGGCGGCGAAGACGAACACGTCCCCGGCGGCGACGGTGCCGGTCAGCGCCACGTTCGTGGAGGTGGTCGCGCCGTTGAAGTGGAACTGGAGCTGGTAGCCGCCGGCGGCCAGGTCGACCGGGGCGCCGGTGCCGTTGTACAGCTCGACGGCCTTGTTGTTGGACGACCCCTCGACGTATTCGGAGATGAACAGGTCGGTGGGCGCGGCGCTGGCCGCGGGGGGCGCGACACCGATGGCCGTGACGGTGACGGCGGCGGTGGTCGCGAGCGCGGCGATCGTGCGGCGCGGGCGCATGGAGCCTCCACGATGGGTGGGCGGGGAACTAACGCACGTTAAGGGGCGTGGCCGTCCGACGTCCATCCCCCGGGCAGCCGTTTGGTGAACAGGCGTCAGCGGTGACTGTCCAGCCGGTGCACCAGCTCGGCGACGTCCACACCGTATTCACACCAGTCACGGTCGGTGCGGTAGCCCAGCTCGGCGTTGACCTTGAGCATCGACTCGTTGGCCTGCGCGTTCCAGGTCTGCACCTCGGCCACCTCGGGCTCGGCCGAGCGCAACTCCAGCAGCATCCGGGCCTTGATGGCCCGGTCGATGCCGTAGCCCCGGTGGTCCCGGACCACGATGGTGTCGTACTGGTCGGCGCGGGTGGGGTGCTGTGCCGGCACCACCACCTCGGTCAGGCCGGCCACCTCGCCGGTCTGCTCGTGCAACGCCAGCACGATGTACGGCTTCATGCCCCGCCGGTGCAGCGTGTCGAGGCTGTCCCGCAGACGTTCGGGATCGTAGGAGCTGGGCCGCAGCTCGCCGTCGTCCACGTCGCGCACCTCGGCCTTCGCCCGCGCGTACGCCTCGATCAGCGGGTCCGGCGGGCCGCCCGGCCAGAACTCGACGTGGTAGCCCGCGCCGACCTCGGTGGCCATCTCCGCGAGCGCCGGCCAGTCCACCGTGCTCAGGTCGAGCACGCTGCGGGTCTCCACGTATTCCCGGGTGAAGCCCAGCGCCTCGTAGAACGCGACGGCCGGGGTGTCGCCGACCACCTCGACGCCGATCGACTGGAAGCCCTCGTCCCAGACCCGGCGGGCGGCCACCCGCACCAGCTCGCGGCCGAGCCCGGTGCGCCGGACCGCCGGGTGCACCAGCACCTCCAGCACGCCGATCCCGCCGAGCAGGAGCACGTGGACGTGCCCGACGATGTCACCGGGGGTGCCGTCCGGGGCCGGGTCGTCCTGGGCGATCCAGGAGATCCGTCGTTCGCCGGGCATCACCTCGGACAGGTATTCCCGCATGGAGCTCTCCCGCCAGGGCGGATCCTGCGGCAGATCAGCCGCCAGGACCGCGTTCAGCGTGTCCAGCAGCGACGCGATCTCGGCGGACGACGCGGTCCGAGGGTCCCACTCGCGCACCATCACCCGTCTAGCTTGCCGTCAACCGCTGCCCGGGGGAAGGGTTGAGTCCGCGAATGTACGCGAGCCGTCACGTCACGTGCCGCTGCGCCGCCCGTACTCGTCGGCCTTGGTGAAGACGTCCTGGGCGTAGCGCCGCACATCGTTGTAGGACAGGATCGCGCCCCACCAGTCACCCGGGATGGTCATGTTCCGGCCGCCCTTGCACAGGTATTCGCCGGCGGCCAGCGCGGCGTCGTCGATGTCGTGCGGGTTCTTCACGCCGTCGTTGTCGGCGTCCGCGCCGATCTCCTGCCAGGTGCCCGGGATGAACTGCATCGGGCCGATCGCCCGGTCGTAGACCCGGTCGCCGTCGAGCTGCCCCTGGTCGGTGTCGAGGATCCGGGACCGGCCGCCCTGCCCGTCGAGCGCGTCGCCCCGGATCTCCTTGGAGGTCAGGCCGCTGGGCAGCAGCGTGACCCCGCCGGTGGTGCCGTGCCGGGACTCCACATAGCCGATCGCGGCGAGCGTGGTCCAGCTCAACTGGCAGCTGCGGTGGGTCTGGGCGAGCACCAGCTCGGCGTAGCCGTAGGCCTGCAACGCCACCGCCGGGACGTCGGTGGTGCCGCTGACCCGCTGGGCCCAACCCGCCAGCGCGTCGGCCGGGCGGCCGGTCGGCAGCGCCGGGGCGGTGGTCACGCCACCGGGCGGCGGTGTGCCGGACGGCCCGAGGCTGCCCGGGAAGCCGGTCGGCCCGGGGAGCACGGGCGCGCCGGTCAGCCCCGGCGCCGGGGCGGTCTGCGGGACGCCGAAGACCGGTGCGGCCGAGGTGGCCTCCACGGCGACCGGCTCCGGCTTGCGGATGGCGGCCGGCACCAGCACCGCGCCGGCCGCGGTGGCGGCCCCGACCAGGGCGAGCAGGAACAACGCCGGCAGGGTGGTGCGCCCGCTCGGCCGGCGGGACCAGTCCCGGGTGGCCCGGGCCGCGCCCACGGCGAGCTGCCGGGGTCGCACCGGGCCCGCGTGCGCGAAGGGCATCCGCCTCCGCCGGCCACCGGTGCCGGGCTGCCCGGCGCCGGCCTCCGTGCCTGACCCGGCCGAGGATGTCGACCCGGCCGTGGGCGTCGACTTCCCCGTGGACGCCGTGTGCTCGGCCGTGGACCTGTCTTCCGGTGTGGACGGCGCCGTCCCGGAGGCGGGGGAGCCGGACCGGGCACGGCGGGGGCGAGGGACCGGCCCGGCGCCGCCGTCGGGCGGCGCGGCGGGTCGCAGGGGCCGGGCCGTGTTCCGCCGTTCGCCGTCCACCACCCGTCGAGTATCACCCATCGGTGCGACGACGTCAGGCCCGGCCGTACGCTGGCCGCATGCCCCGGTACGAGTTCCGCTGCCGCGCCTGCGGCGACACCTTCGAGGTCAACCGTCCGATGGCCGAGGCCGGCCGGCCCGCCACCTGCCCCCAGGGCCACGCGGACACCGTGAAGCTGCTGTCCACCGTCGCCTTCACCGGTCGCGGCGGGTCGGGCCCGGTGGGCGGGGCCCCCGCGCCCGGCGGCGGTGGCTGCTGCGGCGGCGCCTGCGGTTGCTGACGCGACGCGCTCACCCGGCCCGCCGGTCGATCCGGGGCTTGCCGCCCGTGTGATCCTTTGGCACCTTGAGTCGGAATCGGCCCGACCGTTCTCACGATGCGTGACGACGCGATCATAGGGCAGCATGAACCCGACGTCAGCGGGCGGAGGTTCGACGTATGTCGCCACGGATCCACCTCCCCAGCGGGTGGGTGACCTTCGTGTTCACCGACATCGAGGGCTCGACCCGGATGGCCCGGATGCTGGGGCCGGTCTACCGTCCCGTGCTGCGTGAGCACCGCCGGTTGCTGCGGGACACGCTGGCCGGCACCGACGGGGCGGAGCTGCTGACCGAGGGCGACTCGTTCTTCCTCGCCTTCCCGGACGCGGCCGCCGCGGTGCACGCCTGCATGGCCGCCCAGCGCGCGCTCGTCGGGCACAACTGGCCCAACCCCGACGCCACGCCCCGGGTGCGGATGGGCCTGCACACCGGCTACGCCGAGCCGCGCGACGGTGAGTACGCCAGTCCCGAGGTGCACCGGGCGGCCCGGGTGGCCGCCGCGGCGCACGGCGGGCAGGTGCTCTGCTCGGCGGCCACCGCCCGGCTCGCCGACCCGCTCCCGGACGGCGCGTCCCTGCTCGACCTCGGCCTGCACCGGCTGCGCGGCTTCGACGACCGGGAGCGGCTGTTCCAGCTCGTCGCGCCCGGTCTGGAACGGCGGTTCCCGCGACCGCGTACGGCCGACGCGGCGGCGCACAACCTGCCCACCCCGGCCACCTCGTTCGTCGGCCGGCACTTCGAGCGCGCCGAGCTGGGTCGGCTGGTCGAGGCGTACCGGCTGGTGACCGTGCTCGGCGCGGGCGGCGCCGGCAAGACGCGGCTGGCGGTGGAGCTGGCCTCCGGGATCGTCGAGGACTATCCGGACGGTGTGTGGTTCGTCGACATCGCCGCGGTGACCGATCCCGGGCTGGTGGCGTTCGAGATCGCCGCCGTGCTCGGCCTGCGCCCGGAGCCGGGCCGGCCGATGGTCGACACCCTGGTCGAGTACGCGGCGCCGCGCCGGATGCTGGTGGTGCTGGACACGTGCGACGCCCAGCCGGGCGCGTCCGCCGAGGTGATCTCCCGGCTGCTGGCCGGCGGCCGGGGCGTGCGGGTGCTGGCGACCAGCCGGGAGTCGTTCGGCGTACCCGGTGAGGTGGTGTGGCGGATTCCGCCGCTGTCGGTGGACGAGGAGCCGGGCGGGGGCGCCAGCGACGCGGTGGCCCTGCTGCTGGACCGGACGGCGGCGGCCCGGGGTGGCCGGGCGCCGGATCCGGCGGAGCAGGCCGACCTGCGCCGGGTGGTCCGGCGGCTGGACGGGTTGCCGCTCGCCATCGAGCTGGCCGCGGCGCGGCTGCGGGTGCTGTCGGCCGGTCAGCTGGCCGAGCGGCTCGACGACATGCTGGGCACGCTGGACGCCGGCCGGGAGGCGGCGGAGCCGCCGCCGGTGGAGGCCGGCTGGAGCGGCAACCAGCAGGACACCGTCGACCTGGTGGCCGCCGCGACCGGCGCCGCCCCGCCGAGCCCGGCGAGCCGGGCGGTGCAGCGCTCGGCCAGCGAACGACACCTGACCATCCAGGCCACGGTGACCTGGTCCTACCGCACGCTCGGGGCGCGCTCGGCGCGGCTGCTGCGCTGGCTGGCGGTCTTCGCCGGCCCGGTGGACCTGCCGACCGTGCAGTGGCTGCTGGACGAGGATCCGCTGGACCCGCTGTCGGTGCTGGTGGACAAGTCGATGGTGCTGGCCGAGCCGCACGCGTCGGGCAGCACCTACCGGATGCTGGACCCGATCCGGGCCTACGCGGCGCGTCGCCTGATTTCCACGGGCGAGGAGCAGAGCGCCCGGGACCGGCACGTCGCCTGGTCCCGGCACGCGTTGGACCGGGCGCACCTGGGCCCGGACGGTCGCCCGGTGACGCTCTCCCTCTACGCGCTCGACCCGCTGGCCGGGGAGTTGCGGGCCGCGCTGCGCTGGTGCGCCACCGGCGGCAGCGCCCGGTCGGGCCTGCACCTGGCCGGCGGTCTGGACCAGTGGTGGCGGGAGCGCGGGCTGGCCCGCGAGGGGCGGCTCTGGCTGTTCCGGCTCTACGGGCGGATCGCCGAGACCGGGGAGGCGATCCCGGAGGCGGAGCTGGCCGCGGCCTACCACATGCACTCGCTGCACGCCGGGGCCGACGGCGAGTTCGCCGAGGAGCTGCGCTACTCGCAGCGGGCCGAGGCGGCCGCCCGGCAGGCCGGCGACCGGGGGCTGCTGGCCCGGGTGCTGGCCGGTCGCGCCGCGCCGCTGGTCGACATGGGACAGTTCGCCGAGGCGGAGCGGGTCTGCCGCGAGGTGATCGACTGGGCGTACGCGCAGGACGTGGTGGGGGACGCGCTGCTCGCCGTCTACAACCTGGCCGAGCTGCTCTGGCGCCGGGGCGCGTTGGACGAGGCGGCCGACCTGCTCGGCGCGGCCCGCCCGGTGGAGGCGGCCCGGCCGGTCGAGCGGGGCCGCCGCTCGGTGGACATGCTGCTCGGCATGGTGGCGCTGTCCCGGGGAGACCTGGTGGCCGCGCACGAGCACCTGCTGGTGGCGTTGCGGTCCCGGATGAGCCACGGCTACCTGGGCCGGGCCTGCGACACGATCAACGCGATCGCGGTGCGCTGCGCGCTGGCCGGGGACGCGGTGTCCGCCGCCCGGCTCTTCGGCGCGGCCCAGGCCACCCGGGCCAATCTGCGGGCCACCCCGGGCATCCACGGGCCGTACTGGCTGGGCCGGCAGGCGGAGCTGCGCCGGGCGCTGGGCGACGAGGCGTTCGACGCGGCCTACGCCGCCGGGGCCGGCCTGCGGTTGGACGAGGCGGCGGCGCTGGCCCTGCACGTCGAGCACCCCGACCTGGCGGCGGACTCGCCCCGGTTCGGGACGCCCACCGCCGGCCCCCGGCCGGCCGCCGAGCCGCGCAGCACGACGGGCTGACCGCCGAGCCGCGCGGCACGACAGGTTGACCGGCGGGCCGGGTGACGCCGGGTCGGGCCCGGGCCACGGGCACGCCGGCCGGGCGGCCCGGCGAGGGCCGCCCGGCGGCGGGTCAGCCGCGGACGGCGGCGCGGCGCTCGGCGTCGGCCTTCATCCGGGCGGCGCGGTCGAGGTCGGCCTGCTGCACCGCGGCGACCGAGCCGAAGATGCTGACCGCCTGGTAGTAGGTCCAGGCCAGGCTGTAGCAGGCCGGACGGACCACCGAGTTGTAGGTGGCGCAGACCCGCTTCAGGTCCGCGTAGAAGGCACTGTCGAGGCGGGACTTGTTGGCCGGGAAGATGCCCATGGCCTTGTGGTTGCGGTAGCCGAAGTCGTGCCGGTAGCAGGACAGGTTGAAGGTGAAGCCGAGCGGGTTGTCCGGGCTGGACGAGCAGTAGTCGGTGGACCAGTCGAAGCCGTACTCGGCCCAGGGGGTCTTGTTCAGCCGGGCGCTGTTCCAGGCGTTGTAGCTGGAGGCGCTGGTCTGGGTCCAGGACGACAGCACCGAGAGTTTCTGCTGGGTGCTCACCGCGGCGGCGGCCGGTGTGGCCAGGCCGAGCAGGGTGAGCAGGGCGAGCGTTCCGGCGGCGAGGGCGGTGGCGAGGCGACGGGACACGGGGACCTCCGCGGGGTGGGCGTCGGGACGGGTGACAACCCGGGATCTCCGGATTTCGACAAGTGTCGATCAATGGGGTGACGGGGGGCGATGGCCCGGGAAACGGCTCGCTGACATCCGCCCAAACAGACGAATGCCCCCGGGTCGCCGTGGCGGCCCGGGGGCATCCGGTGGGGATCAGCGGACGAAGCGCGGCAGGCTCGCCGGGCTCTCGTTCGCCAGCCGGTCCAGCGCGGTCACGTAGTAGGTGTACCGGGTGCCGGCGGCCGCCGTGGTGTCCACCCAGGACTGGACGGCGCCGTCGGTGGCCCGGACGGTGCCGACCAGGTGGGAGGCGTCGGCGAAGTCGCAGCGACCGGCCAGGCCGAGGCCGTCGAACCGGTAGATCGCGTACGACGTGGCGGTGCCGAGCGGGCCCCTGCCGTCGGCCGGCTGCCGCCAGCTCAGCCGCACCCCGTCCGCCTCCCGCTGCGCCCTGGTGACCACCGGGAACAGCAGCGGCTTGTGCGGCAGGTGGGTCATCGTGGGCACCAGCGCCGGGCGGGAGTAGTGCTCGGCGGCGTAGATGTCGGTGGCGCCGAGCCGGTTGGCCCGGACCTGCACCGCCGAGAAGTGCACGTTGCCGAGCACCTCCGGGTACGACCGGTTCAACGTCAGGTGGTTCGACAGCTCCTGCGGGTTCATCCAGAACGACCCGTACGCCGGCTCACCGCTCTTGTAGTCGGCCTGGCCGATGTAGAGCTGGACCTTGGTGCCGCGCACCTGCTCGGCCCACCACGGCACCAGCCGGGCGTAGTCGGCCGCCGGGTACTGGCCGATGTACCAGTAGAGCTGCGGCACGACGTAGTCGATCCACTCCTCCTTGATCCACTTACGGGTGTCGGCGGAGATGATGTCGTACGACTGCGAGCCGGTGGTGTCCGAGCCGTTCGGGTCGGCCGAGGCGTTGCGCCAGATCCCGAACGGGCTGGCCCCGAACTTCACCCACGGCTTGGCCGCCTTGATCTTGGCATTCATCTCCTGCATCAGCAGGTTGATGTTGTCCCGCCGCCAGTCGGCCTTGTCGGTGAAGCCGCGGTTGTACTGCGCGAACGTGGCGTCGTCCGGCACCTGGTAGGTGCCGCTCGGGTACGGGTAGAAGTAGTCGTCGAAGTGCACGCCGTCGACGTCGTACCGCTTGACCGCGTCCATCATCGCGGTCTGGACGAACTCGCGGACCTCGGGGATGCCGGGGTTGTAGTAGAGCCGGCTGCCGGCGACGCCGGCGGGCGGGTAGGCGAAGACCCAGTCGGGATGCTGCCGGGCCGGGCTGTTCGGCGCCAGCTTCGACAGGTCGGCGCCGGCGCCGCCGGGCGCGGGCATGGAGACCCGGTACGGGTTGAACCAGGCGTGGAACTCCAGGTTCCGCTTGTGCGACTCGGCGACCAGGAAGGCCAGCGGGTCCCAGCCCGGGTCCTGGCCGCGCACCCCGGTCAGGTACTCCGACCACGGCTCGTACGGCGAGGGCCAGAACGCGTCGGCGGTCGGGCGGACCTGGACCACGACGGCGTTGTGGTTGAGCTTCTGGGCCAGGTCGAGCCAGGCCAGATATTCGGCCTTCTGCTTGGCCACCCGGTCCGGCGCGGTCCAGGAGTCCTTGCTGGGCCAGTCGATGTTCGTCACCGAGGCGATCCACATGGCCCGGAACTGCCGCTTCGGCGTGGCCGGGTTCGTGACGCAGTCGGTGGAGGTCGTGTCGGTGGAGGTGGGCGCCGGCGCGGCCTGCGCCGGGGTGCCGGCGACCAGCGCGCCGAGCAGCGCCGCGGCCAGCGCGGCGGCTCCCAGCCGAGTTGCCTTCATGCGGTGCGGTCCCTTCGTCGGGTCCGGTGGGACGGCAAGATTCGCCGCGTGACTCAAGTCACCGGTAGAAAACTTTCATCAATCCGTACGCGGCGCAAGACCCCCGCGCCGGATCGATGCGTCCGGTCCGCACCGTCGGCGCCCCGGCGGGTGGCGCACGTTTCGCATGGTGACCGAACCGACACGTCAGGTGGTGGATTGGTTGGGGGAGGGGCTGGGTAGCTTGGCCGGTCACGGACCGCCACCGAGGTGGTCACACCGTGGGGGAGGTGATCCATGTCAGTCCTGCGGACCAAGCCGATCCAGGACGTGCTCGCCCAGGGTGACGCCGACGGCAGCGACGGCAAACCCGGGCTGCGCCGCCGGCTCGGCTCGTTCGACCTGATGGGCTTCGGCATCGGGATCGTGATCGGCACCGGCATCTTCACGCTGACCGGCATCGAGGCGAAGAACAGCGCCGGCCCGGGTGTGGTGATCTCCTTCGGCATCGCCGGGGTGGTCGCGCTGCTCGCCGCGCTCTGCTACGCCGAGCTGGCCGCCAGCGTGCCGACCGCCGGCAGCGCCTACACCTACGCGTACGCGACCATGGGCGAGATCGTCGCCTGGATCATCGGCTGGGACCTGCTGCTGGAGTTCGCGCTCGGCGCGGCGGTGGTGGCCCGGGGCTGGTCCGGCTACCTCGCCGACCTCGTCGGCCTGCCCAGCGCCTGGTTCGCCGAGGAGGGCAGCATCGTCAACCTCGGCGCGATCGCCATCGTGCTGGTGCTCGGCGCGATCGGCATCGTCGGCATCCGGGAGTCCGCCCGGGTGACCAACCTGCTGGTCCTGGTGAAGGTGGCGATCTGTGCCTTCATCATCATCGCCGGGCTGTTCTTCGTGAAGGCGGCCAACCTCAGCCCGTTCGTCCCGTCCAGCGAGCCGGCCGGCGCCGGCGAGGACGGGATCCGGCAGCCGGTGACCCAGGCCATCTTCGGGATGGAACCCTCCGTCTTCGGCTTCGCCGGCGTGCTCACCGCCGCCGCCGTGGTGTTCTTCGCGTACACCGGGTTCGAGGCCGTGGCGAACCTGGGTGAGGAGACCCGCAAGCCCAAGCGGGACCTGCCGCTGGGCCTGCTCGGCACGCTGCTGATCTCCACCGTGCTCTACATCGGCGTCTCGCTGGTCGTCGTCGGCATGGTCAAGTACACCGAGATCGACGAGGGCGCGCCGATCGCGTCCGCGTTCAAGGCGGCCGGCGCCGGATGGGCCGCGGTGCTCGTCTCCATCGCCGCGATCGCCGGCCTGACCAGCGTGATCCTGGTCGACCTGGTGGCCATGGGCCGGATCGGCTTCGCCATCGCCCGGGACGGGCTCATCCCGCCCTCGATCGCCAAGGTGCACCCGCGCTGGGGCACCCCGTACCGGATCTCCGCGATCATGACGGTGGGGGTCGCGCTGCTCGCCGGCTTCCTGCCGCTCTCCGCGCTGGCCGACCTGGTCAGCATCGGCGCGCTCTGCGCGTTCGTGCTGGTCTCGATCGCGGTGCCGATCCTGCGCAAGCGGCGCCCCGACCTGAACCGGCCGTTCAAGGTGCCGTTCTCGCCGGTGCTGCCGATCGTCTCCGCGCTGGCCTGCCTCTACCTGATGTTGAACCTGTCGGTGGAGACCTGGCTGCGGTTCCTGGCCTGGATGGTCCTCGGCGGCATCATCTACTTCGGCTACGGGCACCGCAAGAACCGCCTGGCCCGCCGCGAGCACTCCTCGGACACCCCCGAGCCCGCCCCCACCCCCTGACCCCCGGAAGGAAGGGCCCCTTCTTAACACCCCGGTGTTAAGAAGGGGCCCTTCCTCTACCGGAGGCGTTAAGAGGGGGCCCTTCCTTACGGGCGGGGCTGCGCGGACCTGGTGGGGCCCTTGAGCACCGGCTTGCCGTCGGTCCAGACGATCTCGTCCAGCCACACCTGCCGACCCGGGTCGGTGGTGCCCTCCTGCCCCGGCGGCCACGCGTGGTAGATCAGCCAGGTACGCCCGTCCTTCTCCACCATCGAGGCGTGCCCCGGCCCGGACGCCACGTCGTTGCTCTTCAGGATCGGGTTCTCCGGCGCCTTCACGCACGGCCCGGCCGGCCCCTCGCACACCGCGTAGCCCTCGGCGTAGGTGTCCTTGTCGTACGCGTTGGCGGCGAAGAACAGGAACAGCTTCCCGTCGTGCCGGTGCAGGAACGGCCCTTCGATCAGGGTGCCCTCCCACGGCTCGGTCTGCTTCAGCAGCTTCGCCGCCGGGCCGGTCAGCCGCAGCCCGTCCGGGGCGAGCCGCTGCGACCAGAGCCAGGTGTCCACCCCGATCGCGTTGCCGTCGTTCTTCCACAGCAACCACAGGCTGCCGTCGGTGTCCCGGAACGGGCTGGCGTCGATCGAGCCGCCCAGGTCCGCCTGGCAGACCAACGGTGCGGCGGAGTCGTCGACGTACGGGCCGAGCGGCGTGCTCGCCACCGCCCGGCCCAGGCACTGCCGGCCGGAGGCGCGGTCGGCCACGGTGTAGTAGAGGACGAACCGGTCCGGGGCGAGCTGGATCACCTCGGGCGCCCAGGTCTTGCCCGCGTCCGCCCAGTCCGGCAACTCCGGCAGCGCGTCGCCGGCCGGGGTCCACTCGACCAGGTCGGGTGAGGTGAGCACCGGGACGTTACGTCCGCCGGCGTTGGTGTGGAACAGGTACCAGGTCTCGCCGACCCGGATCGCCTGCGGGTCGGGGGCGTCGCTGCGGACGACCGGGTTGGTGAACACGCGCGCGTCCTCCGGCGTACTCGAGGGGGTGGGTCCGCTGTCGCAGCCGGCGACGAGCAGCGCGGCGGCCAGGGCCGCCGCGCCGCGTCGCCGGAGTCGTCGGCCGGTCATCCCTTCAGGCCGCTGCGGGAGACGCCCTGGATGACGTGACGTTGCGCCAGCACGAACAGGATCAGCACCGGCACGCTGGCCAGCATCGCGCCCGCCATGATGACCGGGTAGTCGGTCACGTACGCGCCCTGGAGCAGGCCCAGGCCCGCCGGCAGGGTCAGCCGCTCCGGGCTGAACAGCACGTACACCGGCCAGAGGAAGTCGTTCCAGTTGGTGAGGAACGACAGCACCGCCAGCGTGGCCAGCGCCGGCTTCGACAGCGGCAGCAGCACCTGACGGAAGATCTGCCACTGGTTCGCCCCGTCCAGCACCGCCGCCTCCTCCAGCTCGGCCGGGATGGAGAGGAAGAACTGGCGCAGGAAGAACACCCCGAACGCGCTGGCCGCGCCGGGCACGATCACCACGGTCAGCGTGTCGATCCAGCTCAGCCGCTCGGCGATGATGAAGTTCGGGATGATCAGCGAGGTCGGCGGCAGGAACAGGGTGCCGACGATCAGCGCGAACAGCACCTTGCGGCCGCGGAACCGCATCCGGGCCAGGGCGTACGCGGCCATCGACGCGGTGACCAGCACCAGCAGCGTGTGCAGGGTGGCCGCCAGCATGCTGTTGAGGAACCAGCGCAGCACCGGGTTGGCCGCGTTGTTCAGGATCTGGTCGTAGCCGTAGGTGGAGAACGGGTTCGGCAGCCAGCCCGGCGGGACCTGCTGCGCGTCGTCGTAGGTCTTCACCGAGGTCAGCAACATCCAGACCAGGGGAGTCACGAAGATCGCGGTGATCAGGAGCAGGACGGCGTAGCGCAGCGCCGGACGCAACTTCGACATGGCGGTCCCCTCAGTCTTCCCGGTAGCGGAACAGCCGGAAGTTGACGATGCTCACCACCGCCAGCATCAGCGCGAAGAACACGCTCATCGCGGCGGCCCGACCGGCGTCGTAGTCGCGCAGCCCCTCGTCGACGATCCGCCAGACCACGGTCCGGGTCTGTTCGCCCGGCGCGCCCTGGGTGATCAGGAAGGCCTGCCCGAAGACGTTCGCCGAGGCGAGGATCGTGGTGGTGAAGACGAAGAGCAGGACCGGGCGCAGGCCGGGGATCGTGACGTGGCGGAAGCGGTCCCAGCCGCCGGCCCCGTCGACCTTCGCCGCCTCGTACAGCTCGGCCGGGATGTCCTGGAGGCCGGCCAGGTAGATCACCGCGTTGAAGCCGCAGGTCCACCACACGGTCACGCCGACCAGCGAGACCCAGGCCCACGGCACGTCGGTGACCCACGGCGTGTCCGACGGGAGTCCGACCAGGCCGAGCAGCCGGTTGACCAGGCCCAGGTTGGCGTCGAGCAGGAACCGCCAGAGCAGGCCGATCACCGCCACGCCGAGCACGTACGGGGCGAAGAACGCGGCCCGGAAGAACGTGCGGCCGGGGAACGAGCGGTTGAGCAGCAGCGCCAGCCCCAGCGGGACGACCACCAGCAGCGGCACCGAGAAGAGGGTGAAGATCCCGGTCGCCCGGACGCTGGACCACCAGTCCCCGTAGATGGCCGAGTCGCTGGAGAACAGGTCCTGGTAGTTGTCCAGCCCGATGAACGGCCGGTTGGGCAGCTGGAGGTCCCACTGGTGCAGGCTGATCCAGACCCCGAACAGGATCGGCGCCAGGCCGAAGACGCCGAACAGGACCAGGTACGGCGCGAGGAAGAGGTACGGCGTGGCCCGGTTGCCGCGTTCCGTCGCGCCCCGGCGGCGGGTACGCCCCGCCGGGGGCGGCGCGCCGTCACGCGCCGCCCCGACCTCGATCACGTCCGCCACGACGGATCAGTTCCCGTACTTCTTGCGGTTGTCCTCGAGCTGCTTGTTGGCCTTCGTCACGCCGTCGTCCAGGGCCTGCTTCGGCGACTTCTTGCCCAGCGCCGCCTCGTTGAAGGCGCTGTAGAAGGTCAGCATCGTCTCGCCGAGACCCGGGGCCGCCGGCGGGAACGCGGCGTACTCCAGCTCCGGCGCGAGCGCGTTGACCTCGGTGAGCGCCTTGAACTCGGCGCTGTCCCGGACCGCCTTGCGGGCCGGCACCTGGCCGCCCTTGGCCCAGTCCAGCGAGTGCTGGCTCAGCCAGTTGATGAAGACCTTGGCGCCGGAGACCTTGTTGTCGTTGGCCGCGCGCTGCTTGACGATGGTGAAGTTGTGCGAGTTCGCCCAGGCGGCCTGCTGGGTGCCGATCTGGGGCAGCGGGGCCACGCCCCACTCCACGTTCGCGCTCTTCTTCAGGTCGTTGATCTGCCAGATGCCGTTCCAGTTGAACGCGTTCTTGCCGCTCTTGAACGCCAGGTAGTCGGCGTCCTGGCCGACGTTGGCCGGCGAGTGGCCCTGCTTGATCAGGCCGACCAGCCAGGTGCACGCCTCGACCGCCGGGTCGGAGTTGAAGGTCGCCTTCGCCACCTCGTCGTCGAAGAGCTTCCCGCCCCACTGGTGCAGCAGGCTGTAGAACGTCATGCCGCCGGTGAACTGGAACGGGCTGACCCAGAAGCCCTGCACGCCGGACTTCTTCAGCTCGGTCAGCGCGGCGGTGTACTCGTCCTTCGTCGCCGGCGGCTTGTTCGGGTCCAGGCCGGCCTTCTGCATGACGGCCTTGTTGTAGTAGAAGCCGAGCGGGTGCATGTCCAGCGGGATGCCGTACCGCTTGTCGTTGTAGAGGCCGCCCTTCCACACCGTCGGGGCGAAGTCGCCCTCGCTCAGCTCCAGGGTCTTGGCCACGTCGTCCAGTTCGCTGATCGTGCCGCGGGCGGCGAACGTGGCGAGCTGGTCCATGTGCATGACCGCGATGTCCGGGCCGTTGCCGCTGGAGACCGCGCCGGGGAGCTTGCTGTAGTAGTCCTCCCACTGGTACGTGATCACGCTGACCGCGATGTTCTGGTGCTCGCTGTTGAACTGCTGCACCAGGGCCTTGAAGATGTCGCCGTCGCCGCCGGTGAAGCCGTTCCACAGCTTGAGGTCGACCTTCGGCCCGGTGTAGTCCTTGCCGCCGTTGCCGGCCGCGCCGGACGGGCCGGAGCTGCTGCCGCCACCGCATCCGGTCAGCGTCAGCGAGGCCGCCGCACCGAGGCCGAGGCCGAGGCCGAGCAGGCGCCGCCGGCTCATCTCGTTCTGGATCATGCTTACTCCTTGGGGGACGGGATGAAGTATTGCCTGGTCACGACTGCGGGGCGAACCGCAGCAGGTTCCAGGAGGTGGCGGGCAGCGCCACGGTGCAGCGGCCGCCGTCGAGGGTGGGGGTGTGGAGCTGCCGCGGCGTGACCCGCTCGGGGTCCGCCTCGGTGTTGGTGGCGGCGGGGTCGGCCCCGGCCGCGACTGTGGTGTGCGCCTCGGCGCGCAGGCCGGGCAGGCCGCGCAGGTCCAGGTCGAGCGGGACGTCGTTCGGGCCGCGGTTGACCGCGAAGACGGCCAGGCCGCCGGTCTCCTCGTCGTGCACGGCGACGGTGTCCAGCACCGGCACGTCGCCGTACCGGCTGGTCCGGTAGGTCGGGCCGACCGGCTCGGTGCGCAGGACCGTGCCGCGCGCGTGCCGGGCGGTGAGGGCGAACGGGTGGAAGATGCTCTGCCGCCAGGCGGGGCCGCCGGTGCGGGTGCGGATCGGGGCGATCACGTTGGCGAGCTGCGCCTGGCAGGCCACGCCCACCCGGTCGGCGTGCCGGAGCAGGGTGATCAGCAGGTCGCCCACCACGACCGCGTCGACCGCGGTGAAGTCGTCCTCGATCAGCGCCGGGGCCTCGACCCAGCCGCGCCGGTCCAGGTCGGCCTGGAGACGGGACTGGTACCAGACGTTCCACTCGTCGAAGGAGATCTTCAGCTTGCGCTTCTGCCGCAGCTTGGCGCCGACGTGGTCGGCGGTGGCGGTCACCTCGGTGATGAAGGCGTCCATGTCGACGGCGGAGGCGAGGATGCTGGCCCGGTCGCCGTCCGAGGGGTCGTAGTAGGTGTGGGCGGAGATGTAGTCGACGTGCTCGTAGGTGTGCTCCAGAACCGTCGCCTCCCACGACGCGTACGTGGACATCTGCCGGTTGGAGCTGCCGGAGGCGATCAGGCTGATCGACGGGTCGATCATCTTCATGGCGCGGGCGGTCTCGGCGGCCAGCCGGCCGTACTCGTCGGCGGTCTTGTGCCCGACCTGCCACGGCCCGTCCATCTCGTTGCCGAGACACCACAGCCGCACCCCGTACGGCTGCTCGGCGCCGTGCTTGCGGCGCAGGTCGGACAGGTGGGTGCCGCCCGGGTGGTTGGCGTACTCCAGCAGGTCGCAGGCCTCGGCCACGCCGCGGGTGCCGAGGTTGACCGCCATCATCGGCTCGACCTCGGCCTCGGCCGCCCAGGTCATGAACTCGTCCAGGCCGAACGCGTTGGTCTCGATCGTCTTCCAGGCCAGGTCGAGCCGGCGCGGGCGGTCGCCCACCGGCCCGACGCCGTCCTCCCAGCGGTAGCCGGAGACGAAGTTGCCGCCGGGGTAGCGGACCACCGAGACGCCCATCTCCCGGGTCAGGTCCAGCACGTCGCGCCGGAGGCCGAGCGGATCGGCGGTCGGGTGCCCCGGTTCGTAGACCCCGCCGTAGACGCAGCGGCCCATGTGCTCGACGAAGGAGCCGAAGAGCCGTCGGTCGGCCGGACCGACCCGGAACGCCGGGTCGACCGTGAGCTGCGCGTTCGGCACGAGTGCCACCTTTCCCTCGGTGCTGTCGCCGGGTGACCGCGGTCACCCGTGTCCCTGGTTTTCTACAACGTTGTAAGCAACGCTGTAAAGGGGTCGTTACGTCGTCGTGACGCGGTAGAGTGCGGCCAGCGTTCATCGGGGAGGGAAGTTCAGTGCGGCACAGGCTCAAGGACGTGGCGGAGCGGGCCGGCGTGTCGGTGAAGACCGTCTCGAACGTGGTCAACGGCTACCAGCACGTCCGCGCCGACACCCGGGCCCGGGTCGAGGAGGCCATCGCCGAACTCCACTACCGGCCCAACCTCTCCGCCCGCAACCTGCGCAAGGGGCGCACCGGCGTGATCGCGCTGGCCGTGCCAGAGCTGGACATCCCCTACTTCGCCGAGCTGGCCCGGCACGTGGTCACCGCCGCCGCCGAGCACGGCTGGACGGTGCTGATCGACCAGACCGGCGGCGGCTCCGAGCAGGAACGCAAGGCGGCCAGCGGGATCGGCGACCACATGATCGACGGCCTGATCCTGAGCCCGCTCGCGCTCACCGCCGACGACCTGGCCGCCCTCGACGGACTGCCGATGGTGCTGCTCGGCGAGCGCGTCGACCACGGCCCCGCCGACCACGTCATGGTCGACAACGTGGCCGCCGCCCGGGAGATCACCGCCCACCTGGTCGGCCTCGGCCGCCGCCGGATCGCCGCGATCGGGTCGCAGCGCACGCCCGAGGGCGCCAGCGCCCGGCTGCGCCTGGCCGGCTACACCGCCGCGCTGGCCGAGGCCGGCATCGCGTACGACGACAGCCTGGTGGCGCCCGCGCCGGCCTGGCACCGCGCCGACGGCGCGGCCGCCATGCGGCACCTGCTCACCTCCGGGGTACGCCCCGACGCCGTGTTCTGCTTCAACGACACGCTCGCGCTCGGCGCGTTGCGCGCCCTGCACGAGGCGGGTCTGCGCGTGCCCGAGGACGTGGCGGTGGCCGGGTTCGACGACATCGAGGACGGCCGCTTCTCGATCCCGACGCTGAGCACCGTCGCGCCGGACAAGGAGCGGGTCGCCCGGCTCGCGGTGGAGCTGCTCGCCGGCCGGCTCGGCGCCGACCGTGAGGCCCCGCCGAGGGAGCTGGTCGCCCCCCACCGCCTGGCCCTCCGCGAATCCGCCCCACCCACCTGACCGCACCCGCCGGGGTAGGTGGTTGGGGTCAGTCGAAGAAGCGGGCCAGGTGGGAAAGGGGTGGGGCGGGGGCGTCGGGGGGTAGAGGGGTGAGGTCGGCGAAGACGGAGGCGCCGTCGCAGCCGACGTGCAGCGGATACCAGCGCGGGGTGCCGGGCGGGCGCTGACCGCAGATGCCCTTGAACGTCTGCACGTCGAGCAGGCGGACGTGGGTCGGGTCGGCGACCGCGTTGACGTGCCGCCACCAGGGGCTCATCACGTGCAGCACCCCGCCCGGTCGGAGCACCCGGTGGCACTCGTCGAACAGCGGCAGGAAGTCGATCAGGTGCTCGACGATGTGCACCGCGAAGAACACGTCGACCGAGTCGTCGCGCAGCGGCAGTGAGCCGGCGAGGTTGGCGACCGCGTTCACCCCGGGCGCCGGATAGATGTCCAGCCCCAGGTTGCCCGGCCACTGCTTGGTCGCCCCGCAGCCGAGGTCGACCACCACCGGCGGCCGGCCGGCGACGCCCACCCGGCACCACACGCCGAGCACCCCGGACAGCCGGCCGATCATCTCCCGGACCAGTCGCAGCTCCGCCGGGTCGGCGACCTCGCCGGTCAGGTGTGCCACCCCCCGGTCGAAGCTCACCTCCACGGTCACTCCGCGCAACCGCTCGTCGTGCCGGGCCATGTCGGCCCACGCCTCGGCGAGGAAGCCGTCGGCCTGTCGGAGCCGCTCACCCGAGAGCGCGGCCTGCCCCATCGCCACCATGTGCCACCTCCGGCGGCGCGTTACCCCCAATTCGCCCCGATACACGCCCACCAGGCGCTGCCGACCGATGCCCGGATGCACCCGGGCCGTCACCAACCGCGCGAGGAGCCGCCCGGCCGTCCGACCCCGAGCGCGACCGTAGGCCCCTCCGCCGCGCCCGCATCACCGGGCGTCGGCTTACCCGTCCGGGCCTGCCGCGCCGACGATTTCCTCCAGAGGTGGTCTGCCCGGCCGGGTGCGTCGCGCCGACGAGGGCCCTCGACGCTGTTTCCTCCCGGCGGCGGCTCGCTCGCCCGGGTGCGTCGCGCCCACGAAGGCATTCCCCCTGACAACGATATGACTCAGAGTCATAAATATGACCAGGAGTTATATCGCTCCCGGGGCCGGTAGTCACCCGCCGGCCAGCACGAGCCGTTTCCGCATGCGCACTCCCTCGCCCTCGACGATGACCAAGGAGTTTGTGTCGAGAGCGGCCTGCCCCGCTGACGCAAACTCCTTGATCACCGCCGGGACGGGGGAGCGGAAGGGAGGGGAGGGGGTCAGGTGGGGAGGGTGCGGCGGGGGGTTCGGGAGCCGCGCATGCGCTGGCGAGGTTGTGCCGGGGCCGTCTTCGGGCGCTTCAGGTGGTAGCGGTGCAGCTCGGCGTTGCCGGGCAGCGACGGGTCCTCGCTCATCGCGACCAGCTCCCAGCCCTGGTCGCCGGCCCGGTTCAGGTGGGCCAGCGCGGTGTCGCCGTAGGGCGTCACGTCGATCATGGAGCCGTCCGGGCCGTACCAGATGAAGACGATCTCCCAGCCGGTGTCCGTGGTCGCGGCCTGGCGGCGGCGGACCAGCAGCGCGTACTCCCACTTGAGCATGGGCTCATTGTGACCCCGCGCGCGCCGGTCGGCACGGATCAATCCTCGGCGATCCGCCCGTCGGTCACGCGCAGCCGCCGGTTCACGCTCACCGCGTCCAGCATCCGCCGGTCGTGGGTCACCAGCAGCAGCGTGCCCGGGTAGGTGGCCAGCGCCGACTCCAACTGCTCGATCGCGGCCAGGTCGAGGTGGTTGGTCGGCTCGTCGAGCACCAGCAGGTTGACGCCGCGCCCCTGGAGCAGGGCCAGCGCGGCCCGGGTCCGCTCGCCCGGGGAGAGGGTCGCCGCCGGGCGCAGCACGTGGTCGGCGCGCAGGCCGAACTTGGCCAGCAGCGTCCGCACGTCCGCCGGGCTCAGCTCGGGTACGGCGGCGCCGAACGCGTCGAGCAGCGGCTGGTCGCCGAGGAACAGCCCCCGGGCCTGGTCCACCTCGCCCACCACCACGCCCGGGCCGAGCGCGGCGTGGCCCTCGTCCAGCGGCAGCCGGCCGAGCAGCGCGGCCAGCAGCGTGCTCTTGCCGGAGCCGTTCGCCCCGGTGATCGCCACCCGGTCGGCCCAGTCGATCTGCAGGTCCACCGGGCCGAGCGTGAAGTCGCCCCGGCGTACGACCGCTCCTCGGAGCGAGGCCACGACGGCGCCGGCGCGGGGCGCGGCGGCGATCTCCATCCGCAGCTCCCACTCCTTGCGCGGCTCCTCGACCACCTCCAGCCGCTCGATCAGCCGGGCGGTCTGCTTGGCCTTCGCGGCCTGCTTCTCGGTCGACTCGGCGCGGTACTTGCGGCCGATCTTGTCGTTGTCGGTGGCCTTGCGGCGGGCGTTCTTCACGCCCTTCTCCATCCACGCCCGCTGGGTCCGGGCGCGCGCCTCCAGGTCGGCCTTCGTGTCGGCGTACTCCTCGAACTCCTCGCGGGCGTGCCGGCGCGCCACGGCGCGCTCCTCCAGGTAGGCCGCGTAGCCGCCGCCGTACTGGTTGACCTGCCCCTGGTGCAGGTCCAGCTCCACGATGCGGTTGACCGTGCGGGTGAGGAACTCGCGGTCGTGGCTGACCAGCACGGTGCCGGCGCGCAGCCCGGTGACGAACCGTTCCAGCCGGTCCAGCCCGGCCAGGTCCAGGTCGTTCGTGGGCTCGTCGAGCAGGAAGATGTCGTAGCGGCTGAGCAGCAGCGAGGCCAGCCCGGCGCGGGCCGCCTGCCCGCCGGACAGGCCGGTCATCGGGTGCTCCAGCTCGACGTCGAGACCCAGCTCGCCGGCGACCTGCGCGGCCCGCTCCTCCAGATCCGCGCCGCCGAGGTCGAGCCACCGTTCCAGAGCGGTCGCGTACGCGTCGTCGGCGCCGGCCGCCCCGGCGGTCAGCGCCTCGGTGGCGACGTCCAGCGCGGCCTGCGCGTCGGTCACGCCGGTACGCCGGGCCAGGAAGTCCCGGACCGTCTCACCGGGCCGGCGCTCCGGCTCCTGCGGCAGGTAGCCGACCGTGGCGGTGGGCGGGTTCAACGCCACCGAGCCCTGCTCGCGGGGTTGAAGGCCGGCGAGCGTCCGCAGCAGCGTGGACTTGCCGGCGCCGTTGACCCCGACCAGGCCGACCACGTCGCCGGGCGCGACGACCAGGCTCAGGTCGGAGAAGAGAAGGCGGTCACCGTGGCCGGCGGTGAGATCCTTGGCGATCAACGTGGCGCTCATCAGGGAACCGAGCCTACCGGCGGGCGCATCCGGATTACCGTGACCCGCGCTCGGGGCGACGCTCGTCTGAGGGAGACTCACAGCCGTGGCGACCACACTGGCGATCGACTGCGGGGGCGGCGGGATCAAGGCCTCCGTGCTGGACGCCGCCGGGACCATGCGGGCCCGACCGTTGCGCGTGCCCACGCCGTACCCCCTGCCCCCGAGCCTGTTCGTGACGACGCTGCTTGATCTCGGCGCCCGGCTGCCCGCGGCGGACCGGCTCACCGTCGGCATGCCCGGCATGATCCGGCACGGCGTGGTGGTGGCCACCCCGCACTACGTGACCCGCTCCGGGCCGCGTAGCCGCGTCGACCAGGACCTGGTCGCGGAATGGTCCGGGTACGACGCGCGCGGCGCGCTGGCCGAGGCGTTCGGCGTGCCCGCGCTGGTGCTCAACGACGCCGAGGTGCACGGTGCCGGCGTGGTCGCCGGCACCGGCTGCGAGCTGGTCCTGACGCTCGGCACCGGGCTGGGCAGCGCGCTCTTCGACGGCGGGGTGCTCGCCCCGCACCTGGAGCTGTCGCACGCGCCGGTGCGCTGGAACACCACCTACGACACGTACGTGGGGGAGCCGGAGCGGCGGCGCCTGGGCGACGCGTTCTGGTCCCGGCGGATCCGGCAGGTGGTGGACGGCCTGCGGCCGGTGTTCCGCTGGGACCGGCTCTATCTCGGCGGGGGCAACTCGCGGCTGATCCGGCCGGAGCAGGTGGCGCGGATGGGGGACGACGTCGTGGTCGTCCCGAACACGGCTGGAATCGTCGGCGGTGTCCGGGCCTGGGACCTGGTGGGCGACCGGTACGACCCGACCCCCTGATCTTCACCCCGTGGAACACTCGCGCTCGCGCCGGTGTTGTGCCAGCGTCGGACAAAGGGCTGACGCGACACGAGGAGGTGGGTCGAGTGGACCTTCTGGCGGAGTACCGGCGGGCGACCATGTTCTTCGACTCCGGGGACCCGACCGGGGCGGCCCGGCTGCTCGAACCGATCATCGAGGCGGAGCCGGACAACTCCTCGGTCCGTCAGCTGCTGGCCCGGGCGTACTTCCAGTCGGCGCAGCTCAACCGCGCCGAGGAGCAGTTGCGCGAGCTGGTCGACCGGGACCCGAGCGACCACTACGCGCACCACGTGCTCGGCCGCACGCTGGAGCGGATGAACCGGCCGGCCGACGCGCTGCGGCACCTGCGGATCGCGGCGGCCATGTACTCGACGAACACCGACTACACCACGGCCCTGCGCCGGGTGGAGGGCAAGGTCGGTCGTTGAGCCCCGTCGAAGGGCAGCCCGGGTGGGCTGCCCTTCGACGTACCTAGGATGGACTGGTGAAGCTGAAGCTCGATCTCCACGACATCTACAACAAGGGCCACGACATCGACCGCGCGCTGCGCGGGATCATGGACGAGGCCGTGGCGAAGAAGGCCACGCTCGTGGAGATCATCCCGGGCAAGGGCTCCGGCGCGCTCAAGAAGAAGGTGCTGCGCTTCCTCGACCAGAAGGACGTCAAGCAGCTCTACCACCGGGTCGAGAAGGACTCGAAGAACTTCGGCCGCCTCTTCGTCCACTTCCGCTGGAAGTAGCCTGACGGCCGCTCTCGTGCGTCAGAGGTCGCGGACGGCGACCGTCTGGCCGCCGCTGCGCTCGCCGGTCAGCCGGAAACCCAGCTTCAGGTAGAACGGTTCCGGTCCGCCGGGCCGGGGCTCCCAGGTGACGTACGCCCGGTCGCCGCCCCGGGCTTTGATCTCCGCGCACACCGCGTCGACGGCGAACCGGCCGTAGCCGTGGCCCTGCGCGTCGGCCGCGATGTTCAGCCGCCAGAGACCGGCCCGTACGTCGTCCGGGCGGTCATTCCACGCGATGTCGAAGAACGCCATCAGGAAGCCGACGAGCCGGTCCCCGTCGTAGATCACCCTCGGCCAGGCGTGCTCCGGGAAGACGTACGCCTCGGCCAGCGACTTGACCACCGGTGCCACCAGATCCTCCTGGTCTGGGCGGACCGACAGCGCGAGGGCCGCCTCGTAGTTGTCCGGGGTGATCGTCTCCAGTCGCATGCGGCGCAGCGTAGCGAGCGGGTATGCGCCCGGCGACCGGGTATTCCTGGACCGCGTCCGCACAGCCGGCGACACTCGTTTCAACCGGCGGCCCCGCGCAGGTGGGTGAGCAGGCGCCGGTACTCGTCCGGCGTCCCGATGGCGGGGCGGTGCTGCGGGTGGGCGACGTAGTGGCTGATCACGGTGGTGAGGAAGCGGGCGTCGACGCTGTCGACGGGCAGCCTGGCGCGGCGGCCCACCACCAGGCCGTGCCGCCGCACCAGCTCGGGGTTCGCGATGGTCAGTGGGAGCCGCATCGGCGACCGGCCGGCGTCGCGGGTCGTGCCGGCGGCCGGCCGGGCCTCCCACGGGACGGTGCGCGACCCGAGGAGCCCCTGCACGCGTACGCCCTCCGGGTCCAACCGCACGTCGTGCCCGCGCCACGCCGCCCGGACCAGCAGCGCGATCAGCCCGAGCCAGAGCACTCCCAGGACGGCGTCGACCGTGGTGTCGATGCCCGCCTCGGCGGAGCGCAGGTATGAGCCGACGGTCGTGGAAGCCTGTCCGAGGAGGCCCAGGGTGAGCAGGACTCGCCACCCCGCCACCGGTGGGGTGAAGGACGGTGGCCGCGGCGACACCACCAGCGCGGCGGGCCGGTTTCCCAGCGTGATGATCGCCAGGACCAGGGCGGTCAGGGCGAGGGCGAGGACCGGGAGGAGCACCGCTCGCGCCAGGTCGGGCGCGTACCCCATCGCGACGGCGTTCCCGCCGGCCAGCAGCAGGCCCACCGTCAGGACGGGACGTCGGTGCCGCGCCACGGCGGTCGAGATCGTGTCGATCACGCCCGTGACCCTACGATCCGGCGGCCACCCGTAGGCGGGACGAGGGGGTGGGGGTCCCGGTCACGCGGACCCCGCCCCCTCGGCGAGCTGGTGTCGATCAGGCCGGACGTCGTACCCGGTAGGCCAGGTGGGTGACCCCGGTGCCCTCGACCACCCGGAACGGCCCGTCGAACTCCACCGGCGCGATGCCCAGCCCGGAGAAGAACGGGATCCCGTCGCCGAGCAGCACCGGCACCAGGTCCACGTGCACCTCGTCGAGCAGCCCGGCCTCCAGCACCTGCCGGGCGATCGTCCCCGCGTTGACCCCGACCTCCTTGTCGCCGGCGAGGGAACGGGCCCGGGCGATCGCCGCCTCGATGCCGTCGGTGACGAACACGAACGACTCACCCTCGGGCTCCCAGCCGTCCGGCACCCGGTGGGTCACCACGACCACCGGCTTGTCCATCGGGTGCCGCCCGCCCCAGCCGTTGGTCAGGTCGAACAGGGTACGGCCGACGACCAGCGCCCCGGTGCGCTCGACCAGGGCGCGGATGTGCGCGGCGCTGGCCGCCGAGGTCCGGAACGTCATCTCCGGGTTGGCGGTCGGCACCTCCACGTCGCCGTTGCCGTACCACTGGAAGAGGTGCGCGAACCCGCCGTGCGACGGGTCCGCGACGTAGCCGTCCAGGGACATGGTCGCGCCGGTGGTCACCTTGCTCATCGTCTGCTCCTCGGGTCGTCGCGTGAACCAGCTTTCACCCGGGGGTAGAAGCCGACCGGCCGTTCCTCGACATCCCGGCGGAAAAAGTTCAGCGGCGGGGCCGTAGCCCGTCGAGCGCGGTGGCGACGAGGCGGTCGGTGTAGTCGGTCGTGAGTGGTCCGCCGCGGTGGAGCCAGCGCTGGAACAACGGACCCCAGATCAGGTCCACCGCGACGTCGAGGTCGAGGTCGTCGGCGATCTGCCCGGCCAGTTGGGCGCTGCGCAGGCGCTGCCGCTTGGCCTCCCGCAGCGGCCCGTCCAGTCGTTGCGCGTACGTCGCCGCCAGATCGGGGTCGTGGGCGATCTCGGTGGCGAGCGCGCGCATCGGTTGCTCGTACCGGGGATCGGTCAGCTCGACGACGGTGGCGCGGAGCACCTCGGTCAGGTCGGCGGTCAGGTCGCCGGTGTCCGGCAGCCGGATCGGCTCGCCCTCCGCGCCTTCGCTGAGCATGAGGAAGGCGTCGAGGACGACCGCACCCTTGGACGGCCACCAGCGGTAGATGGTCTGTTTGCCGACGCCGGCGCGGGCGGCGATGCCCTCGATGCTGAGCTTCGCGTACTCGACCTCCTGGAGCAGGTCGAAGGCGGCGGTGAGGATGGCGCGGCGGGAGGTCTCCCGCCGGCGGGCCGTGTTCGGCGGCGTCATGGGCGGAATCCTATCAGTGAGACGAACCGTCTCGTCTTGACGGAGGGGTGGGGTCGGGCTAGCCTCGGGCCAGTAACGAGACGGACCGTCTCGTCTCATTGATCGAGGGAGCCCTCGCATGCCGACCCCGTCCGACGCCACCCCCCGCACCTGGTTCATCACCGGCGCCAGCCGCGGCCTGGGCCGTGCCTTCGTCGACGCCGCGCTCGACCGGGGCGACCGGGTGGTCGCCGCCGCCCGGACCGTCACCCCGGACGCCGTCCACGCGCGGCACGGCGACCGGCTGCTGACCCTGCCCCTCGACGTCACCGACCGGGCGGCCGTCTTCGCCGCCGTGGCCACCGCGGTCGAGCGGTTCGGACGGCTCGACGTCGTCGTCAACAACGCCGGCACCCTGTCCATGGGCATGATCGAGGAGTACACCGAGGCCGAGGCGCGGGCCCAGTTCGAGGTCAACGTCTTCGGCGCGTTGTGGGTCAGTCAGGCCGTGCTGCCCCACCTGCGCGCCCAACGGTCCGGTCACATCGTGCAGGTCTCCAGCATCGCCGCCCTCGCCGGCTTCCCGAGCACCGGCATGTACAGCGCGAGCAAGTTCGCGCTGGAAGGCATGAGCGAGGCCCTGGCGATGGAGGCTGCGGCCTTCGACGTCAAGGTCAGCATCGTGCAGCCCGGCGGCTACTGGACCGACCTCTACACCAGCATGACGACCACCACCCCGGTGGAGGCGTACGCCCCGCTGCGCGCCGAGCTGGAGCGACAGTGGGCGGCCGGCTCCGTCGACAGCGAACCCCGGCTGGCCGCCGAGGCGCTGCGGCAACTGGTCGACAGCGACGACCCGCCGCTGCGGCTGCTGCTCGGCAGCATGGTCTACGACCTGGCGTTCGACATCTCCCGCCGGCGGATGGACACCTGGGCGGGCTGGGAGCGGGTCAGCCGGGCGGCGGAGCAGGCGGTGGCGGCCCCCGCCGGCACCTGACGCCGACGGGGGCCGCGCCGCTAGAGCGGGTAGGTGCGTGCCACCGCCAGCATCTCCGAGCTGTGCGAGCCGACCACGCCCACGCCCGCCGGCCGGGCCCGGAACCCGGGCAGCGCGGACAACCCGTCGCTGGCGTCCATCGCGCGCAGGTTCACCGGACCGCCGCCGGTGGTCGCCAGCGTCAGCGTCACCTCGACGCCCTCCGGCGGCGGGGCGTGGAAGACGATCCCGAAGCCCCACCGGCCCTCGCGCGCCTTGACCGGCACCTCCCGCCCGGCCACCGACGCGGCCCGCACGGTCGCGGTGGTGGTGTCCACGTGCAGCGTCAGCAGCCGCACCGGCCGCTGCGGCGTGACCCGCACCCGCAGTGTCCGCTGGTCGCCGGCGCGGGTGTCGGCGAGCGTCTCCAGCTTCGGCGCGGGCAGGGACGCCGCCTGCGCCGGCCCGGCCCGCAACTCGCCGTCGCCCAGGCCGGGGAAGTCGTCGGCGACCGAGACGCTCCGGTCGACGTACCCGTCGGTCCAGGGCTGCGGCGCCTCCTCGTGACTTAGCCAGGCCGCCTTGCCGGTGCCGGCGTCCAGCGCGTACATCAGGTGGGTCGGCACGGGGTGGTCGGCGTCGAAGCGGTCCACGGAGAAGCCGACCCCGGCGAGCACCACCGCGGCCAGCGCGGCGGCCGTGGCGGGCAGCGCACCGAGCCGGCGGGCCCGCAGCGCGAGCAGGCCCCGCTGGCCGCCCGCCTGCGGGTGCAGCAGGTCCACCACGGGCAGCGCGGCCAGGCCGAGCAGCACCGCGACGAGCGCGGCCACCGCGCCCATGCCCATGCCGAGCGCCGGGAAGAGCAGCACCACGGTGGGCAGCAGGATGACCACGGCCACCGCGGCGGCCAGGGTCACCGCGACCACCGGCCACGGGCCGTCGCGCCGGGTGGCCAGCGCGGTGAGAGCGGCGACCGCGCCGGCCAGCGCCGGCACTGTCGTCAGGTACGCCCCGCCGGGCACCAGCACGGCGAGCAGCACCCCGAACAGGGCCAGCCAGGTCAGCCCGCCGAACGCCAGGGCGGCCGGGCCGACCCGGCGGCGGCTCAGCGCGTACCAGCAGAGCAGCACCGCGGTGGCGAGCGCCACCACGGCGAGCCGGTACCAGACCGGACGGTACGGGTCGAGCAGCTCCGCGTATCCGGGGCGGACCGTGGTGATGGCGGTCCAGAGCAGCCAGGCGCCCAGCGGGGCCACCACGAGCGGCACCAGGGTCAAAGCGACGCCGGCGGCGAGCGTGCCGGCGGTGGCCCGCCCGCGGCGGCGCAGCAGCCAGCCGAGCGCGCCGACCGCGAGCAGCGCGACCACGGCCAGCGGCAGGGTCAGCCAGCCGGGATAGCGGACCAGGCCGCCGGGCACCGGGAAGTAGGTGTCGTCGTGGCCGGCGCGCAGGTCGCCCAGGTCGGTGCGGCCGAACTCGCGGGCCAGGCCGAGCGCGTTGTCGCCGTGCATCTGGAGGCTGCCCCGGTCCATCCGGGCCGGCACGTCCAGCGGCGTGTGGTAGATCGCCCCGCCGTCGATGTAGGCGGAGTTCAGCCCGATGAACTTCTGGTCGAGGAAGGCGGTGAAGTCGGTGTCGTTGGGCAGCGCCCGGTAGATCTCCACCGCGAACGAGGTGCCCACCGGGTGCGGGGCGGCCCGACCGAAGACGTCCACCAGCTTCGCGTTGTTCCGTGAGGTCTCGAACATGATCACCGGGCCGGTGGAGCCGCGCGCCTCCAGGTTGAGCACCACCCCGCCGTCGGCGGCCAGCGGGTGGTCGGCGGCGAAGCCGGCGGCCCCGCACAGGCACGCCTCCTCCGCGTCGGTGAGCACGAAGACCACGTCGTTGCGGGGGCGCGGGCCGGTGGCCAGCGCCCGGGCCACCTCCAGGATGGTGGCGGTGCCGGCGGCGTCGTCGTTGCCGCCGGGCCCGGTCTGCACCGAGTCGTAGTGGGAGACGAGGAAGACCCTGCCGGTCGGGTCGGTGCCGGGGAGCCGGGCCACCACGTTGCGGACCCGGGCCAGCGTCGCCCCGCCGGCCGCGCCGCTGAGCTGCCCGGCCTCGGGCGCGACCGCGTCCTGCACCTGCGTATCCAGGCCCAGCCCGCGCAGCGTGCCCACCAGGTGCTCGCGTACCCGGTCGTTGGCCTCGCTGCCGGCCACGTGCGGCCGGGCGGCGATCACCTCCACGTTCCGGTACGCCCGGGCGGCGCTGAACTCGTCGGCCGGCGCGCTCGCCGGGCGCGGCGCCGGGGTGGACAGGTCGAGCAGGACGCCCGCCCCGACGGCGAGCAGCGCGACCAGCGCGGCGACGGCGGCGGGCAACCGGCGGCGCGGCTTGGCCAACGCCCGGTCGGCGGGGCGGGTGGGGGGTGCGCCCACGGGGACTCCTCGGGGTGGATCTACGGGGGTGGGCATCATCCTGCACCCCCGGGCCTCGCGGCGGCACCACCCGGTCGGTGCCTTGCCGCCCTGGCACCGCTCCCGGCGTAACATCGGGGGTCGGCCGTGCCGCTGTCCGGGTGGAAGGGGTTCACCGCCGACCCGTGCCGACGGCGGTCGTGTGGTGTGCGACCGTTTGTCTTAGCCTGGATCGCCCACGGCGCCCGGAAGGAGCCCGACATCACCAGCGAACTCCCGCGCCTCGCGGCGGTGACCCGGCCGCACGGGGGGAGCAGCGTGCCGGGCTCCGTCGTCGTGCCCCGGGCCGGCGCGGGGCTGCACGGCGGCCTCCCGCCGGGCGAGCGGCTGCGGGTGCTGCTGGTCGAGGACGACGAGGGCGACGCCTTCCTGGTCGGCGAGCTGCTCGCCGAGACCAACTCGATGATCGACCTGCTGGTGGCGACCAGCCTCAGCGAGGCCCGGCAGCGGGTGATGGGCGTGGACTGCGTCCTGCTCGACCTGGGCCTGCCGGACGCGCAGGGCCTGGACGGGCTGCGCCGGGTGCTGGAGATGGCCAGCGGCGCCGCGGTCTGCGTGCTGACCGGCCGCTCCGACGAGCACCTGGGCATCGTGGCGGTCGCCGAGGGCGCGCAGGACTACCTGGTCAAGGGTCAGGTGGACGGCGTCCTGCTGACCCGGGCGCTGCGCTACGCGGTGGAGCGCAAGCGGGCCGACGAGAACGCCCGCCGGCTGCGCGAGGTGGAGCTGCGTCAGGCCGAGTCGGCCCGCCTGGAGCGCGGCCTGCTGCCGCAGCCGCTGATGACCACCGACGAGGTCGCGGTGCACACGTTCTACCGGCCCGGCCGGCACGCCGCGCTGATCGGCGGCGACTTCTACGACGTGGTGCAGACCCGGCCGGACCGGATCGACCTGATCGTCGGCGACGTCTGCGGCCACGGGGTGGACGAGGCCGCGCTCGGCGTCGAGCTGCGCGTCGCCTGGCGGGCCCTGGTGCTGGCCGGGGTGCCCGACGACGAGGTGCTGCCCGCGCTGGAGCAGGTGCTGATGAGCGAGCGCCGGCTCCAGGAGATCTTCGCGACGGTGGCGACCGCCCGGCTCGACCTGGCGTCCGCGCGGGCCACCGTCCGGCTCGCCGGCCACCCGCCGCCGCTGCTGCTCAGCGGCGGTAAGGTCGCCCCGGTGCCGGCCAAGGGCGGCCTGCTGCTCGGCGTCCGACCCCGTCGCCCCGTCGCGTTCGACCTGGAGTTCGACACCGACGACTGGTCGCTGCTGATGTACACCGACGGCCTGATCGAGGGCCGGGTCGACGGTGGCGACGAGCGGCTCGACGTGCCGGGCCTGACCGACCTGCTCGCCGACCCGGCCAACCGGGCGGTGCCGCTGGCCGAGCTGCCCGCCTGGCTGGTCGGTCGCGCCGAGCAGATCAACGGCGGCCCGCTGGCCGACGACGTGGCGATGCTGCTGGTCACCCGGGGTGGCGGCCGGTGAGCGCGAGGGACGAGCGAAAGTGGGATCGGTGAAGGCGTACCAGCAGGGGTGGACCCTGCGGCGGCGGGTGGCCGCGCTCCTCGGCGTGGTGCTGGTGCTGCTGCTCGGGCTGGCCGCCGCGGAGGCGGCGGTCGCCGCGAAGAACCGGCAGAACATCGACGCGGTGCTGCTCAAGACCGGCCCGCTGCGGGTCCAGGCGCAGGAGCTGATGAGCGTCCTGCTGGACCAGGAGACCGCGGTGCGCGGCTACGCGGTGAACGGCGACCGCAACGACCTGGTGCCCTACCGGGAGGGCGTGCAGCGCGAGCAGACCCTGATCGCCTCCATCCGTGACCTCTCCGCCGACTACCCGGACGTGCGCCGGGAGCTGGGCGTGGTCGAGCAGCGGACCGCGCAGTGGCGCAGCCAGGTCGCCGAGCCGGTGATCGCGACCACCGAGCGCAGCGGCCCGGCCGCCGGGCAGGCGCTGATCACCGACCAGACCCGGCAGCAGTTCGACGGCATCCGGGGCGCGGTCACGACGCTCCAGGACGAGGTCCTCACCGTCCGGAAGGAGACCGCCGACCGGGTCAACGCCACCAGCAACGTGCTGGTGGTGCTGCTGATCATCGCGGCCCTGGTGGTGGCGGTGGCCGGGGCGGTCATGCTGCTCTCGCTCGACCGGATCCTGATCCGCCCGCTGGCCGGGCTGGTCGGCCAGGTGCGGGAGGTGGCCGAGGGCGACTACCAGCACCACATCGAGGGGTCCGGCCCGCCCGAGTTCCGCCGGCTCGCCGACGACATCGACCTGATGCGACAGAAGATCGCCCAGGAGCTGGACGAGGTACGCCAGGCGCGGGAGCGGATCGAGTGGGTCAACAGCCAGCTCCAGAAGCAGGCCGAGGAACTGACCCGCTCCAACCGTGACCTGGAGCAGTTCGCGTACGTGGCCTCGCACGACCTCCAGGAGCCGCTGCGCAAGGTGGCCAGCTTCTGCCAGCTCCTCCAGCGGCGCTACGCCGGGCAGCTCGACGAGCGGGCGGACCAGTACATCGCGTTCGCGGTGGACGGCGCGCAGCGGATGCAACGGCTCATCAACGACCTGCTCGCGTTCTCCCGGATCGGCCGGTTGACCACCGGCTTCACCGAGGTCGACCTGAACAAGGTGATGGGCGACGTGGCCGGGCAGACCGAGGCGGCCCGGCAGTACGCCGACGCCGAGCTGACCTGGGACGAGATGCCGACGATCCGCGGCGAGGAGCCGCTGCTGACCAACCTGCTGGTCAACCTGGTCAGCAACTCGGTGAAGTTCCGCCGCCCCGACGTGACGCCGAAGGTGCACGTGTCGGCCCGGCTGGTGGACGGCGAGTGGGAGATCAGCTGCCGGGACAACGGCATCGGAATCGAGCCGGAGTTCGCCGACAAGATCTTCGTGATCTTCCAGCGGCTGCACTCCAAGGACGCCTACCCGGGCACCGGCATCGGGCTCGCCATCGTCAAGAAGATCGTGGAATACCACGGCGGTCGGGTCTGGGTGGACACCGACGCCGAGGAGGGCACGACGATCCGGTTCACGCTGCCCGCCCTGGAGGCCGACATCGAGGCGGCCCGGGCGGCCGACGAGGCCGCGGCCGCCGAGCAAGCGGAGGCGACCGAGCCGGTGGAGGGGTCGACCGGGGACGGGGCGTCGACCGGGGAGGGCGTCGAGGACGCCGCCCCCGAGGTCGCCACTCAGCCGGACGGCCCGGTACGCGAGGAGTCGCCCGCACGGGCGGACGGACACGGTACAAACGGTGGCATGAAGGAGACGGTGGGATGACCGCGCCTGCGGACGGCAAGAGCCCGATCGAGGTCCTGCTCGTCGAGGACGACCCGGGCGACGTGCTGATGACCCAGGAGGCGTTCGAGGAGCACAAGCTCCGCAACCGCCTCACCGTCGTCTCCGACGGCGCGGAGGCGCTGGCCTACCTGCGTCGCGAGGGCCAGTACGCGGACGCGGTCACCCCCGACCTGATCCTGCTCGACCTCAACCTGCCCCGCCGGGACGGCCGGGAGGTGCTGGAAGAGATCAAGAAGGACGAGGAACTGCGCCGGATCCCGGTCGTGGTGCTCACCACCTCGCAGGCCGACGAGGACATCCTGCGCAGCTACCAACTGCACGCCAACGCCTACGTGACCAAGCCGGTGGACTTCGAGCGCTTCATCTCGGTGGTCCGCCAGATCGACGAGTTCTTCGTCAGCGTGGTCAAGTTGCCGCCGCGTGGCTGACCCGCTGCTGGACGACGTCGCCGCGCTGCTGCGGGAGGCCGCGGCCGACGTCGTGGTGCCGCTGTTCCGCCGGCTCGACGCGTCCGACATCTCCGAGAAGGCGCCCGGCGAGGTGGTGACCGTCGCCGACCGCGAGGCCGAGAAGCTGATCTCCGAGGGGCTGCGGCGGCTGCGCCCCGGCTCGGTCGTGGTCGGCGAGGAGGCCGTCGCCGACGATCCCGACCTGCTGCGGCACCTGCACGGCACCGGCGACGTCTGGCTGGTCGACCCGGTCGACGGCACGTCCAACTTCGCCGCCGGCCGGCAGCCGTTCGCGCTGATGGTGGCGCTGCTCACCGACGGCGTACCGGTGGCCTCCTGGGTCTACGACCCGCTGGACGGCACGATGGCGGCCGGCCGGCTCGGCGCGGGCACGACGCTGGACGGCACGCCGGTGCGGGCCGCCGGGTCGGCGCCGGAGGCGGGCGCGCTGCGCGGCACCGCGATGACGAAGTTCCTGCCGGCGGACTTCCGCCGCGACGTCGAGGCCGGCGGTCGGCGGCTCGGCGAGCTGCTGCCCGGCCAGCACTGCGCCGGCCGGGAATACCTGGACATCCTCACCGGCGCCCAGCAGTTCGTGCTGTTCTGGCGCACCCTGCCCTGGGACCACACCCCCGGCACGCTGCTCGTCCGGGAGGCCGGCGGGGTGGCCCGCCGCTTCGACGGCACCGACTACCACCCGGCCGACGAGGGCCGGGGCCTGCTGGTCGCCGCCAGCGAGGAGATCTGGGACGAGGTGTACGCGGCGCTGCTGGCCCGCTGATCGGCGCTGGGCGACGACCGCGACACGCTGCGTCGACGTTACGCGCTCCGCGCCCTCGCCGGCCTGGCGTGGGGCGCACGGTCCGGTATCGTGACCGGCGGTCTCCGCCAGCAGGCCGCCGCCCGGCGCCGGCGGAGACGCCGCCGCGCACGGTCGACTCGGGGGGCCGGCGGTCGACGGAAGGACCAACAGTGCCCAGGACCAGCCTCACCGGCCGGCGTGTCCGCCGGTCGTTGCTCGCGCTGCTCGCCGCGACGGCCGTGCTGCTCGGCGCCGGTTTCGCCGTGGCCGGCCCGGCCGCCGCCGCGCCGAGTCCGAACGCCCCCGACGAGGGCGACAGCAAGCAGCTGCGGGCGGCGCTGGAGGCCGCGGCGAAGGGCCACATCGACGCCAAGAACCGGCTGGACAACTCCAAGCGCCGGCAGGCCGCGCTGGCCACCCAGCTCAAGGACATCGAGGCGCGCCTCGTCGGGCTGACCGCGCAGGCCGGTGAGGTGGCCGTGCAGTCCTACCGGCTGGGTCGGCTCAACGAGGCGTCGATGCTGCTGGCCAGCTCCGGGCCGGACGACTTCCTGAAGCGGGCGGCCGAGCTGGACACGATGGCCCAGCGGGACAGCAAGCGCCTGGGTGACCTGGCCCGGGCCAAGGCCGAGGCGGCCGAGTCGAAGCTGGCCATCGACACCGAGGTGCGGGAGCAGCAGAAGCAGCTCGCCGTGCTGGCCCGCAAGAAGAAGGACGCCGAGGTCGCGCTGGCCAAGGTCAGCTCCGGGGCCGGCTCCGGCTTCAGCGGCGGGTCCTCGTCGGCCAAGCCGGCGCCGCGCAACTCGGACGGCTCGTGGCCGTCGGAGTCGTGCTCGGTGGACGACCCGACCCCCGCGTCCGGCTGCATCACGCCGCGCACGCTGCACATGCTCCAGCAGGCCAAGGCCGCCGGCTACAAGCGCTACGCGTCGTGTCACCGCAGCGGCGGGGGCGGCGAGCATCCCAAGGGCCGGGCCTGCGACTTCGCCGCCGCCACCGACGGGTTCGAGGACCGCACGGCCACCGGCGGCGACAAGGCGTACGGCGACAGCCTCGCCGCCTGGGCCAAGAACAACGCGAACCGGCTCGGCATCATGTACGTGATCTGGTACCGCCAGATCTGGATGCCGAACACCGGTTGGCGGGCGTACAGCGGCGGCGGCAGCCCGGCCGCCGACCACACAAACCATGTTCACATCTCGATGTACTGACCCGGTGGCCCAGGAACGCTGCGTACCATCGCGACGGTGAGCAGCACATCGTCCGACGTCATCACCGAGCCGACCGCCGGCACGACGGCCCCGCCGCGGGCCCTGCCGAACGGGCTCGCCGCGTTCCTGGTCTTCCTCTCCAGCGGTGCGGTGCTGGTGCTGGAGACCGTCTCGCTGCGCCTGGTCGGCCCGTACGTCGGGGTGACGCTCCAGGTGACAAGCTCGGTCATCGGCATGGCGCTGGCCGCCATCGCGTACGGGGCGTGGATGGGCGGGTGGCTCGCCGACCGGCGGGACCCGCGCACCCTGATCGCCCCGGCGCTGGTGCTGGCCGGCATCGCCACCGCGGTCACCCTGCCGATCGTCCGCTACGCCGGTGAGGTGCTGCGCGGCGGCGCGGCGAGCGCGGTGCTCCTGCTGACCGCGGTGACCGTGCTGCTGCCCGCGGCGCTGCTGGCCGGGATCACCCCGCTGGTGGTGAAGCTCCAGCTCGCCGACCTGCGCCGGACCGGCCAGGTCGTCGGCAAGCTCTCCAGCATCGGCACGCTGGGCGGCATCACGGCCACGCTGGGCACCGGCTTCATCCTGGTCGCCGCGCTGCCCAGTTCGGTGATCGTGCTGGCGCTGGCCGCGGTGCTCGGGGCGACCGGGCTGGCGCTCGGCTTCTGGCTGCGGCGACGCTCCGGCGGCGGCCCGTCGGCCCCGGGCCGGGCCAAGGCCGCGCTCGCGCTGCTCGGACTCTCCGCCGCCGGGCTCACCGCCGCCGCGCCGAACCCGTGCGACGTGGAGACCGCCTACCACTGCGCGCGGGTCGAGGTGGACCCGCAGTGGCCGGCGGGGCGCACGCTCTACCTCAACTCGGCCGAGCACTCCTACGTCGACCTGGGCGAGCCGACCCACCTGAAGTACGCGTACACGCAGTGGATCGGCCTGGTCGCGGACCTGGCCCGACCGGCGCGGCAGCCGGTGGACGCGCTGCACCTGGGCGGCGGCGGCTTCACCGTGCCGCACTATCTGGCCGCGACCCGGCCGGGCACCGACAACCTGGTCTTCGAGCTGGACGGCGGCCTGGTCGACCTGGACAAGCGGGAGCTGGGCCTGCGTACCGGTCCGCAGCTGCGCGCCCGGGTGGGTGACGCGCGGGTGCTGCTCGGGGGCGAGCCGACCGACAGCCGCGACCTCATCGTCGGGGACGCATTCGGCCACCTGGTGGTGCCCTGGCACCTGGCCACCCGCGAGATGGCCGCCGACGTCCGGCGGGTGCTGCGCCCGGACGGCGTCTACGTGCAGAACGTCATCGACTATCCGCCGGACCGGTTCATCCGGGCCGAGCTGGCCACCGTCTCGGCGGTGTTCGAGCACGTCGCGCTGATCGCCCCGCCCGGTGCGGTCGCCGGTCGGCAGGGCGCGAACTTCCTGATCATCGCCTCGGACGTGCCGCTGCCGCTGGCCGGGATCCCGGCCGGGCTCAAGCTGCTGCCGGAGCCGGCCGAGCTGCTCGACGAGGCCCGCACCGCCGAGTGGGTCGGGGACGCGCAGGTCCTCACCGACGACTACGCGCCGGTGGACCAACTCCTGGCGACCGCCTGAACGGGTGACTTTCCTGACCGATTCCGACCGCTGAGGTGTACGAGGGTCGACTTCGGGCAACAGGACCGACCATGGGTGGACCGGTCAGGAACGGCGTGCAACTGCTCGGCGAGCGATACCGGCTGGTCGAGCAGTTGGGCGCCGGCGGCATGTCGGTGGTCTGGCGCGGCTACGACGAGGTGCTCGGCCGGCAGGTGGCGGTCAAGGTGCTCGCCTCCCGGCTGGCCAGTGACAAGGCGTTCCGGCACCGGATCCGCGTCGAGGCGCAGGCCGCCGCGCGGCTCTGCCACCCCAACATCACCAACGTGTACGACTACGGCGAGTCGATCCAGGTCGGGTTGACGGTTCCGTACGTGGTGATGGAGCTGGTCGACGGCGGCCCGCTCAGCGGCCGGCTCGGCCGGGACGGGCAGCTTCCCTGGCGGGAGGCCATGACGATCGGCGCGGAGGTGGCCTCGGCGCTGGCCACCGCGCACGCCCGGGGCGTGGTGCACCGGGACGTGACCCCGGGCAACGTCATGCTCACCCCGACCGGCGTGAAGGTCGTCGACTTCGGCATCTCGGCGCTGGTGGGGGAGAGCGACAAGGGGCCGGACGGCGCGCTGCTCGGCACGCCCGCCTACCTGGCCCCGGAGCGGCTGGACAACGGGCACGTCTCGCCGGCCACCGACGTGTACGCGGTGGGGCTGCTGCTCTACCGGATGCTCACCGGCCGGCTGCCGTGGCAGGCCAGCACCACCACCGAGATGCTCCGCGCCCACATGTACCGGGATCCGGACCCGATGCCGCCGGTGCCGGGGCTGCCCGCCCAGGTCGCCGAGCTGGTCCAGCGCTGCCTGGCCAAGCGCCCCGAGGACCGTCCGCCGACCACCGAGGTGGCCCGGACCCTCGCCGAGGCGGCCGGCATCGCGGCGGTCGTACCGGTGTCGCCGGCGTTCGGCCGGGTCGACCCGGCGCTGATGGAGAACGCCGGCACCACGATCCTGCCCTGGTCGGCGGAGACCGACGCGCTGCCGTTCTCGGTGGTCCGCACCCGGACCCGGCGGGCCGCGGTGCGGCGGCGCCGGGTGGAGGCCGGGGTGGCCGCCGCCGGCCTGATCGCGGTCACCGCCACCATGTGGGGGGTGACGTCGCGAAGCCCGGCCAGCGGCGGCGTGGAGCCGACCGAGGCGCGGATGGGGCTGCCCGAGCCGACCCCGTGCGCGGTCGACTACTCGCTCCGCCGCGACACCGGCAAGGACTTCTCGGCCGAGCTGACGGTGACCAACACCGGCACCCGCGAGCTGCGTGACTGGACCATGAGCTTCAGCTTCCCCGGCAAGCAGGCGATCACCACGGCCCAACCTCCGGTACGCCAGGTGGGGCGGACCGTGTCGGTCACCGCCCCGGCGACGACTCCGGTGCTGGCGCCGGGCGCGTCGACCAAGGTCACGCTGGCCGGGCGCTACAGCGGGAGCAACACGCTGCCGGTGGAGTTCACGATCGGCGGACGCACGTGCGGGGTGCAGGTGTCGGGCATCGCCGGCTCGGTGCCGATCACCGTCGCGCCGACCACCAAGCCGCCGGCCAAGCCGGCCACCAAGACCACCGCCAAGACGACCGCCAAGGGCGGGACGGCGAAGGCGAAGCCCGCGCCGAAGCCGAAGGCCGAGCCGGCGAAGCCGAAGGGCAAGGGTGGCCCGAAGGGAAAAGGGAAGTAGACCGGCCGAAGGGGGGTGAGCACGGCAAGGACAAGGACAAGGCCAAGGGCAAGGGTTCGAAGGGCCCGAAGGGGTGACGGTCAGGCCAGCGCGGCGAAGCGCTGCACCTGGGCGATGCTGCCCTCCACGATGAGCACGCTCTCCCGCTCCAGCACGGTCTCCGGCTCGGCGTAGCGGAACGGCTGGCCGGGCTGCTTGGCGCCGACCACCATCACGCCGTACCGGTCCTGCGGGGCCAGGTCGCGCAGCGAGCGCCCGACCAGCGGCGGAGGCACCCGGATCTTGGCGATGGCGAAGTCGTCGCCGAACTCGATGAAGTCGAGCATCCGGCTGACGATCAGGTGCGCCACCCGCTCGCCGGTCTCCGCCTCCGGGAACACCACGTGGTGCGCGCCGACCGAGTGCAGGATCTTCGCGTGCTTCTCCGAGGTGGCCCGGGCCCAGATCTGCGGGACGCCCAGCTCGGTCAGGGCCAGCACGGTGAGCACGCTCGCCTCGACCGACGCGCCGATGGCGACCACCACCCGGGGGAAGTCGGCCATGCCGAGCTGGCGCAGCACCGCCTCCTCGGTGGCGTCGGCCTGCACCACCCGGTCCAGCTCGCCGGACCAGCGCTGGACCCGCTCCGGGTCGCGGTCGACGGCCAGCACCTCGTGGTCGAGCCGGGCCAGTGAGCCGGCCAGGTGACAGCCGAACCGGCCGAGGCCGATCACGGCGACGCCGGTGTCCTCGGAACGTCTAGCCGACAATGGGTTGCTCCTCCGGGTAGCGGTACAGGCGTCGCCGGGTGTTCAACGCGATCGCGGACCCGAGGGTGAGCGGGCCGACCCGGCCGATGTACATGAGCGCGATCAGCACGTACTGCCCGGACGGCGGCAACTGCTGGGTCAGGCCGACGGTGAGCCCGGTGGTGCTGAACGCCGAGGTGACCTCGAACAGCGCGGCGTAGAAGCGTACGTGCGCGGTCAGCGCGATCAGGCCGACCGTGCCGGCGGTGACCAGCGCGACGCTGAGCAGGGCGACCGTCAGCGCCTGCCGCTGGCTGGCCGAGGCCACCCGGCGGTGCCCCACCGTGGTGTCCGGTTCGCCGCGCAGCTCCGCCCAGATGGCGAAGCCGAGCAGGAAGAACGTGGAGACCTTGATGCCGCCGGCGGTGCTGGCGCTGCCGCCGCCGATGAACATCAGGCCGACGAACATCGGGTAGCTCTCCTCGGTGAGCCGAGCCACGTTGATCAGGTCGAAGCCGCCGGTGCGGCTCAGCGCGATCTGGCCGAAGGTCGACAGCACCTTGCCCGGCACGTCGTAGGTGCCGATCGTGTACGGGTTGCCCCACTCGGCGAGCAGCAGGTAGCCGAAGCCGACGGCGATGAGCACCAGGCTGCCCCAGACGGTCAGCTTGGTGGCGACCGCCCAGCGCGCCGGACGCCGCCACTCCCGGGTGGCCTCGAAGAGCGCCGGGAAGCCGAGCCCGCCGATGATCGCGCCGACGCAGAGCGGCAACGTCACCCAGGGGTCGCGGGCGAAGGCGACGAGGCCGTCGGAGTAGAGCGTGAAGCCGCCGTTGTTGAACGCCTGGATCGAGTGGAACACGCCGGACCAGATGGCCCGCCCGAGCGCGTAGTCGTAGACCAGCCACAGCCGCGCGCCGACCACGGCGGCCATCAGCGCCTCGGTGACGAAGACCGTGGCCGCGATCCGCAGCAGCAGCCGGCGTAGGTCACCGAGGCCGAACTCGGCGGTCTCGGCCTGGACGAGCAGCCGGTTGCGCAGGCCGAGCTGGCGGGAGACCGCGAGGATCACCAACGACGCGCCGGTCAGGATGCCGAGGCCGCCGAGCTGCGTGAGCACGGTGATCATCGCCAGCCCGAAGCCGTTCCAGTAGTTCGGCGTGTCGGTGACCGCCATGCCGGTCACCGACACCGCCGAGGTGGAGGTGAACAGCGCGGTCTCGAACGAGGTGTAGCGCTGCTCGCTCGTGGCCCAGGGCAGCATGAGCAGCCCCGTGCCGATCAGGATCACCACCAGGAACCCGAGCGGCACCAGCCGGACGGGCTTGCGGAGCAGGCGGCGCACCACGTCATCTTCCGTCCGGAGATTCACCGGCAGGTCAGGAACCGACCAACTGGCGGTCAACCGGGACCGGTCTGCTGTGCGTACCCATCGACGACAGGAGACGGCGTTGCGACGTACCCTTTCCGCCCTCGGCGTGGCCGGCGCGCTGCTCGCGGCGGCGGCCGTGGTGGTGCCGGCCGTGGCCGCCCAGGCCGGCCCGGACCACCACGCCGAGCGCCCCCGCGCGACCCAGCGGCCGATCGTGATCGGTCACCGGGGTGCCAGCGGCTACCGCCCGGAGCACACCCTGGAGGCCTACCGGCTCGCCATCCGCCAGGGCGCCGACTTCATCGAGCCGGACCTGGTCTCGACGAAGGACGGCGTGCTGGTCGCCCGGCACGAGAACGAGATCTCCGGTACGACGGACGTGGCGGCCCACCCCGAGTTCGCCGCCCGCAAGGCGACGAAGACCATCGACGGGGTAGCGGTCACCGGCTGGTTCACCGAGGACCTCACGCTGGCCGAGCTGAAGACGCTGCGGACGAAGGAACGGCTGCCGTTGGTGCGGGTGGCCAACACCGCGTTCGACGGCAGGTTCGAGATCCCCACCTTCCAGGAGGTCATCGACCTGGCCCGGGCCGAGTCCAAGGCGCGGGGCCGGACCATCGGCGTCTACCCGGAGACGAAGCACCCCACCTACTTCGCCTCGATCGGGCGCTCGTTGGAGGAGCCGCTGGTCGCGGTGCTCCGGAAGAACCGGCTGACCCACCGCGACGACCCGGTCTTCATCCAGAGCTTCGAGACCGCCAACCTGCGCAAGCTCGACACGATGACCGACGTGCGGCTGGTCCAGCTGATGGACGCGGCCGGCGCCCCCTACGACTTCACCGCCGCCGGCGACCGCCGGACCTACGCCGACCTGGCCACCGCCGCCGGCCTGGCCTGGGTGTCCCGGTACGCCGACGGCGTCGGCCTGAACAAGAACCTGATCGTGCCCCGGGACGCCACCGGCCGGCTGCTCGCGCCGACCTCGGTGATCCGGGACGCGCACCGGCTCAAGCTGGTGGTGCACGCGTGGACCTTCCGGGCCGAGAACCAGTTCCTGCCGGTGGACCTCCGGATCGGCGCCGACCCGAACGCGCGCGGCGACATCACGTCCGAGTACGAACTCTTCTTCGACCTGGGCCTCGACGGCGCGTTCGCCGACCAGCCCGACACGGCGGTCGCCGCCCGCGCCGGCCGCTGACGCCCGCTCACCCGTCGGGGTGCCCGCGTTCGCGCGGGCGCCCCGACATGCCCCCGCCTGTCGCGTTCGCTCGTCCGCCTGTCGCGTTCGCTCGTCCGCCTGTCGCGTTCGCTCGTCCGCCTGCCGCGTTCGCTCGCCCGCCTGCCGCCCCCGCCTGCCGCGTTCGCTCGCCCGCCTGCCGCGTCCGCCCTCCCGCCAGCTGCGTTCGCCCGCCCGCCTGCCGCAATCGCCCGCCTCGCGCCGCTGCCCGCTGCCCGGGGGAGGCGGCTGCGCTTGCCAGCGCCTTTAGAGCTGATAGCAGATTCGACTCACCCCCCCCGCCGGCCGCCAGGCACCCAGCGTTAAGAGGGGGCCCTTCCTCTACCGCAGGCGTTAATAAGGGGCCCTTCCTTACACCGAGGCACGCCCCGCCTCGGGCGGGGTGATGAGTCGGATCTGTTATCAGCTCGAAAGGCGGTGGCGGGAGGGCGGTGCCCCTCTCGACGACTACAAACTTGATGACGTGGGTGGATCGGCTGGGCGCGAGTCGGTCACGTCATCAAGTTGCTAGTCGGCCTGAGGGCTACTGTCCCGGTGGTTCGGCGACGTAGGTGCCACGGCCGGGCTGGCCGGTGATCAGCTCACGGTCGTGCAGCAGGGACATCGCGCGATAGGCCGTGTTGATGTGGACGCCGTAGGTCTCGGCCAGTTCGCGGGTCGAGGGGAGCTTGTCGCCGGGCTTCAACTCACCGCTCCTGATTCTCGCGGCGATGTCGTTGGCGATCAGGCGGAAGGGCGCTTCGGCTGTGGGCATGGTGAGGACTCCGGTTGGTTCGGCGATTCCGATCCTGCCCTACCTGCACAAGTAACTGCAACAGGTTGCGAAGACGTCGACAGTGGAGGCTCGCGCAACACCAGTTACTGGTGTAGGTTGACGGTGTCCGGCTCCGGTTGGTTCGGCAAACCGCGGGGTCGGACCCGGATTGGGCTCCGGGGCCGTACCGCCGAACGAGGCTGCGGTCGCGGGGCCGGCGACCCGCCCGCGTCCCCTGTCTGCGGACGGGTCGCCTCCACGGCTGGCGAGGAGGATTCGTGCGCAACGTGCTCCACCTGTTCCAACCGGCCCGGCGACCTCGTGGGGGCCGGGCGCCGAACGAGGGCTGGTACCGCTCCGAGTCATGCCGACCGCTGAGCGTCGGGCAGATCCGCGAGCGGCGGTTCCGCACCGTGCGGCGTGGCGGACTCGACCCGGCGGAGGTGCACGCGTTCCTGCACCGGGTCGCCGGAGACCTGGCGCTGGCCCGGCACGACGCGGCCCGGTGCGCCGAGGAGAACAGCCGGATCAAGCGGGCGCTCCGCGCCTGGCAGTCCCGGTTCGCCCCGGGGGCGTACCGGTGAGCCGGGAGCGGTTCGTCGTACACCTGCCGGTGCTCGCGGCCGACCTCGACGGCGCCCGTGGCTTCGCCAGGGCCATCTGCCGCGCGCTCGGCTTCCTGGCCGACGTCGAGCGGGCCGGGACGACCGTGTCGCGGGAGGACGAGCAGTCCCTCCGCCACTGGGTCTGGTGTGACCGGGTGCTGGACGGCGGCCGGCGCTGCCCACAGGCGGCCGAGCACGACGGCGACTGCGGCGGGCGGTGAGCGGTGAGCGGGCGGTCCGGCGATGGCCCGGGCCGACATTGCTGCCGCACCTCGCGTGGTGGGGCGGGCCATCCCGAGTCGGCGGGGTTACGTGGTGGTGTCCGACGTTGTAACGTGCGGCCATCCCGTCCCGGGCACTTGTGTGCGCCGACCACATAGCCCGTGGGTGACGTCACTTCTAGCGTGAGCCGACAACTGACAATCCTCCTGTCCTCACCTGGAGTCGCAATGACGATCCGGCACACGCGACGGGTGTTCCTTACCGCCGCCACCTCGGTGGCGGTCGCTCTGGCCGCCACGGCCTGTGGCAGCCCGCAGGACACCGCATCCGGCGGCGGCGACGCCGCCCCGGTCAAGGTCGGTCTGGTCTACTCCCAGTCCGGGCCGCTGGCCAGCTACGGCAAGCAGTACATCGAGGGGTTCAAGGCCGGCCTCGACTTCGCCACCAAGGGCACCGGCAAGGTCGGTGACCGCAAGATCGAGGTGACCGAGGCCGACGACGCGGGCGACCCGGCCAAGGCCGTGTCCGCCACCAAGGACATGATCGGCAAGGGTACGAAGATCATCGCCGGGTCCACCTCCTCCGGCGTCGCGCTCCAGGTGGCCCCGATCGCGGCGCAGAACAAGGTCCTGTTCATCTCCGGCCCGGCCGCCACCGACGCGGTGACCGGCGCGAACAAGTACACGTTCCGATCCGGCCGGCAGTCGTGGCAGGACGTGACGACCGCCAAGTCGTTCATCGGCGACGCGGCCGGCAAGAAGGTCGTCGTCTTCGCCCAGGACGGCGCGTTCGGCGACGCGAACGAGGCCGCCGTCAAGGCCGTGATCGGCGGCGCCGGCGCGACCGTGAGCAGCGTCCGCGCACCGGCCAGCGCCACCGAGTTCACCCCGTTCGCCAGCCAGATCAAGGCCGCCAAGCCGGACCTGCTCTTCGTCGCCTGGGCCGGCACCACCGCCGGCGCGATGTGGCAGACGCTGGACCAGCAGGGCGTCCTCGCCTCCACCACGGTCGTCACCGGCCTGGACATCCGCGCCTCCTGGCCGACGTTCGGCGCGGCCGGCAGCAAGATCTCGTTCCTGTCGCACTACTTCGACGGGGCCAGCGACACCGAGGCGGCCAAGGCCGCCAAGGCGAAGGTCGCCGGCGGCACGCTCGACCTGTTCCACCCGGACGGGTTCGCCGCCGCGCAGATGGTCGTCCGCGCCGTGCAGGAGGGCGGCGACGACGTGGACAAGATGATCAAGGCGCTGGAGGGCTGGGAGTTCGAGGGCGTCAAGGGCACGATGAAGATCCGCGCCGAGGACCACGCGCTGCTCCAGCCGATGTACCAGGCCAAGCTCTCCGGCAGCGGCACCACCTTCACGGCCACCGCGCAGAAGACCCTGACCGGTGACGAGAGCGCGCCTCCGGTCGCGCAGATGAAGGGCTGACCCGTGCTCGCCACCCGCGGTCTGACCTGGCGGATCGGTGAGGTCGCCATCGTCGACTCCGTCTACCTCGATCTCCAGCCGGGAGAGTTCCTCGGCGTGATCGGGCCCAACGGCGCCGGCAAGACCTCCCTGTTCAACCTGATCACCGGCCTGCGCCGGCCCACCGAGGGGAAGGTCCTGCTGGACGGCGCGGACATCACCGCGCTGGCCCCGTACCAGCGGGCCCGGCTCGGGCTCGGGCGGACCTTCCAGGCGTCCTCGGTCTTCGGCTCGCTGACCGTCCGGGAGAACGTCCGGCTCGCCGTACAGGCGCACCGGGGTGGCTCGATGAAGCTGTGGCGGCGGGCGGCGGCCGACCGGGAGGTGGCCGCCGCCGCCGACGCGGCGCTCGACCGGGTCGGCCTGCACCACCGGGGCGCGGCCCTGGCCGGCACGCTCGCCCACGGCGAGAAACGCAAGCTGGAGATCGCCCTGCTGCTCGCCGGGGAACCCCGGGTGATGCTGCTGGACGAGCCGATGGCCGGGGTGAGCGCCGAGGACGTGCCCGAGCTGGTCAGCGTGATCAAGTCGCTGACCGGGGACAGCGGCCGGGCCGTGCTCATGGTGGAACACCACATGGACGTGATCCTGGAACTGGCCGACCGGATCGCCGTGATGCACCACGGCGCGCTGCTGGCCTGCGACACCCCGGACACGGTGATGGCGAACGCCACCGTGCAGGAGGCGTACCTGGGGGAGGCGCTATGAGTGAGCCGATCCTGTCGGTGGAGGACCTGTCCGTGCGGATCGCCGGGCTGCACATCCTCCAGGGCGTGTCGTTCGAGGTGGCCCCGACCGGCGTCACCGTGCTGCTCGGGCGCAACGGCGTCGGCAAGTCCACCACCCTGCGCGCGATCGTCGGGCTGACGCCGCGCAACGGCGAGGCCCGGGGCACGGTGCGGATGGGCGCGCAGAGCCTGCTCGCCCGCCCCACCCACCGGCTGGTCCGCGGCGGCCTCGGCTACGTGCCGGAGGACCGCTGCGTCTTCGCCGGGCTCACCGTCGCCGAGAACCTGCGGCTGGCCGAGCGGCGGGGCACCACCCCGGCGTACGACAAGGTCTTCGCGCTCTTCCCGGAGCTGGACCGGCGCGGACGGCAACGGGCCGGTTCGCTCTCCGGCGGGCAGCAGCAGATGCTCGCCATCGGCCGGGTGCTCCTCAACGACAACCGGCTGCTGCTGGTCGACGAGCCGACCAAGGGGTTGGCGCCGAAGGTGGTGACCGAGGTGGCCGAGGTGCTGGAACGGGTCGCGGAATCCGTGCCGGTGCTGCTGGTCGAGCAGAACCTGGCGGTGGTGCGGCGGCTGGCGTCCGACGCGGTGGTGCTCTCCGCCGGTCGGGTCGCCTGGACCGGCGACGCCCGCGAGCTGCTGCTGGAGACCGCGCTGACCAAGTCGCTGCTGGGCGTGGGGTCCGGGGAGGTGCACGCGTGAACACCGTCGTGCTGCTGACGCTGACCGGGCTGGGCCTGGCGGCGCTCTACTTCCTCGTCGCCTCCGGCCTGTCCCTGGTCTTCGGCCTCGCGGACGTGCTCAACTTCGCGCACGGGCTGTTCCTCGGCGTCGGCGCGTACGCGACCTGGTGGGCGGCGGGCAACCTGCCCGGCGCCGGGCCGGACGGCCTCGGCTTCGTGGTCGCGGTGCTCTTCGGCGTGCTGGCCGGATCGCTGGTCGCGGTGCTGGTCGAGCTGGTGCTGATCCGGCCGCTCTACTCCCGCACCATCGAACAGGTGCTGGTCACCGTCGGCCTGTCGCTGGCCGGGGTGGCGCTGCTCCAGGCCACCTGGGGCGCGGACCCGCGCCCGTTCCCGCGCCCCGACTGGAGCCGGGACGTGACAGCGGTGTTCGGCGCCCAGGTGCCGAACGCCGGACTGCTGCTGATCGTCGCCGCCGTGGTGGTGCTCGGCGCGTTGCTGGCGTTCCTGCGCTGGACCCGGTACGGCCTGATCATCCGGGCCGGCGTGGAGAACCGGGAGATGGTGACCGCGCTCGGCATCGACGTCCGCAAGGCGTTCACCCTGGTCTTCGCGATCGGCGGGGCCGCCGCCGCGCTGGCCGGCGCGCTCGGCGGCGTCTACTTCGGCACCGTCTCGCCCGGGCAGGGCGGCTCGCTGCTGATCTTCGCCTTCATCGTGGTGGTGATCGGCGGGATGGGTTCGGTGGTCGGGTCCGCGTACGCGGCGGTCGCGGTGGGGCTGCTGCAACAGTTCGTCAACTACTACGGCACGTCCGGGCTGGGCGACCTGTGCGTGGTCGGTCTGCTCGCCGTGGTGCTGCTGCTGCGTCCGCAGGGCCTGGCCGGAAAGGTGGCTCACGCATGACCGAGGTCAAGAGCGCGGAGGTGCCCGCGCCTCCGGCGACGGTGCCCGACGAGCTGACCCCCGGCCACTCGCGGTGGCACGGGCTGCGCCCGTACCTGCCGCTGGTCGCGCTGGTGGTGGCGGCGGTCCTGCCCTACTCGACGCTGAACCTGCCGGGGATCTTCGAGGGGCCGCTGAACTCGCCGGGCACGCTGCAACTGCTCGCCATCTGCCTGGTCTTCGGCGGCCTCGCGGCCGGCTACGACCTGCTGTTCGGGCGGACCGGGATGCTCTCCTTCGGGCACGCCCTCTACTTCGCCGCCGGTGTCTACGGCACCGACGTGCTGATCACCAAGGCCGGGCTGCCGCTGTGGCAGGCCGCGCTGCTGACCGTGGTCGGCGGCACCACGCTCGCCGCGCTGCTCGGCGCGGTGGCCCTGCGTACGGTGGGCATCGCCTTCGCCATGGTGACGCTCGCCTTCGCCCAGGTCGGGGCGATCCTGGTGGCCCGGGACTTCGGTGGCCTCACCGGCGGCGAGGAGGGGTTGCCGCTGGACGTGTCCGGGCTGCCGGCCGCGCTGGTCGGCGTCACCAACACGGTGAACCTCTACTGGCTGGCGCTGGCGTACCTGGCGATCGTGGTCCTGGTGGTGCACCGGGTCAGCGGCTCGCCGACCGGCCGGGTCCTGGCCGGGCTGCGCGACGACGAGCGGCGGATCGGGGTGCTCGGGCTCGACCCGTACCGGTTCAAGCTGGTGGCGTTCACGTTGGCCGGCGGCCTGGCGACGGCCGGTGGCGTGGTCTACGTGCTGATCGTCGGTGGCGCCAGCCCGCACATCACCTCGTCGGAGCTGACGCTGTCGCTGCTGGTCATGGTGGTGCTCGGCGGCCCCGGTACCCGGTGGGGGCCGGTGCTGGGCGGCATCCTCTACATGTACCTGGACCACCGGCTGACCGCGTTCGGCAGCAGCGACGCGGTGAACAGGCTGCCCGCGTTCCTCAGCCACCCGCTGAGCCAGCCCCTGTTCGTCCTCGGCACGGTGTTCATCCTGGCGGTGTACTTCTTCCCCGGCGGCCTGGCCAGCTTGAGATCCCGCCTGACCCCCCTCCTCACCGCCCTCCGCCCCCGCCGCTGACCCCACCCCCGCCCCGTTGATCAAGGAGTTCGCGTCCGGCCCACCGGCATAGGATGACGCGAACTCCTTGATCGACGAGGTCGGGGAGAGGCTCGGGGAGGGAACGTGACGGAGCAGCAGCGGGTCGCCGTGGTCAGCGGGGGTGGGACCGGGATCGGGGCCGCCGTCGCGCGCGGGCTCGTCGAGGACGGGTTCGACGTGCTCGTGGTGGGACGGCGGGGGGACGTGCTCGACGCCGCCGCCCGGCGGATCTCCGAGGAGTGCGGCCGGGCCGACGCGGTACGCGCGGTCGCCGCCGACCTGACCGATCCGGCCCAGCTCGCGGCCGTCGTCGACGCGGTCGGCGGGCGGACCGTGGACGCGGTGGTCAACAACGCCGGGGGCTATCTCGGCGGGCCGACCGGAACCCTCGACGAGGTGGCCGCCTGGTGGCGCGCCAACCTGGACGCCAACGTGCTCACCGCCGTCCTGCTGACCGAGGCGTTGCGGCCCGTCCTGCGTCGTCCCGGCGGTCGGGTGGTCCTGCTCAGCTCGATCGCCGCCCAGCGTGGCGGCGGCGGGCCGTACTCGGCTGCCAAGGCGGCGCTGCACGGCTGGGCGTACGACCTGGCCGCCCAGCTCGGACCGGAACAGATCACGGTCAACGTGGTCAGCCCCGGTTACGTCGCGGAGACCGAGTTCTTCGGCGACCGGATGACGCCGGAGGGCCACGCCAAGCGGGTGGCCGCCACCCTCGTCGGCCGGGCCGGGACGCCCGACGACATCGCCGCCGCCGTGCGCTACCTCGTCGGTCCGTCGGCCGGCTACGTCACCGGTCAGGTCCTGGGCGTCAACGGCGGCTCCGTCTTCGGCCGCTGAACACGACGACGGGCGGCGGCCCCCCGTGTGGCCGCCGCCCGTTCCCGTGCGTCGTGGATCAGCCGTTGAGCATCTCGTACGCCGAGGCCGTGGCCTTCTGCGCGCCGGCCGGCGGGGCCAGCTCCGGTGCCTTGCCGAAGTCGTAGTACTTCGTGACCAGCTTCATCGCCTTGTGCTTGCCGGCCGCCGGCACGTCCAGGGTGAACGTGGTCAGGTTGCCGTCCGGGCCGACCACGGCGGTGAACGGCACCTTCCGGCCCGCCGCACCCAGCGCGGTCAGGTCCAACCCGTCGAACGTGCTCTTCACGTCCTCGTTGTCGGCCAGGTCGGCCAGCCCGGTGTACGTGCCGTCGCCCTTGTCCTCGACCGTCTCCGCGGTACGGATGATCGCGGCGGTGTTGCCCGGGTCGGTGCCCTCGTAGCTGGGGGCGTTCTCGCCGTCCGCCAGCTTCTCGCGCTCCATCTTCATCCAGTTCTTGGGCAGCTTGAGCGCGTCGTGCAGGCCGGGAAGGCCGGTCAGCTTGACCCGCATCCACAGGTCCTCGTCGATCACCCGGAACGTCATGTCCATGATGAACTTCGGGTCGTCGTTCTGCTGCTTCATGCCGAGTTCCATGCCCTTGGCGGCCGGGTCCACCACACCGGTGAACCGGTCGGTGCCGTCCTGGGTGGAGAACCGGAAGCGGGGGTCCTGCTCGGTCGGCACGGCGGCCAGCAGGGCGGCCTTCGGGTCGGCCGACGGCGCCGGTGCGGCGCCGGCGCCCTCGGGGGCGTTCCCGGTGCTGCCGCACCCCGCGGCGAGTGCGGTGGTGGCCAGCACGGCGGCCGCGCGGAGCACGATCCGCCGGGCGGTTGCGGCGGTGCCGTTTCGCTGCGTCATCTCGTTCGACTCACTTTCCCAGGTGGTTGTTGCCGGGGAAGCATCGCAGGCAGCGACGGCCGCTCCGCTGCCGATATGCTGCCGTCCGACTGCCGTCGGCCGCGGCGGGCGACGGCTGGGGGGTACGGGGGCGGAAACTCGCATGTCAGAGGCGCTGCGCTTCGAGCTTCTCGGCCCGCAGCGGGCCTGGTGCGCCGACCGTCCGATCGATCTCGGCCCGGCCAAGCAGCGGGCCGTGCTGGCCGTGCTGCTGCTCGCCGCCGGGCGTCCGGTCCCCACCGGGCAGATCGTCGAGGCGGTCTGGCCGGAGGAAGCGCCGGTGAACGGCCCGAACGTGGTGCAGAAGCACGTGGCCGGGCTGCGCCGGGTGTTGGAGCCGGACCGGTCGCCGCGCACACCCGCCCGGGTGCTCACCCTCACCGACGCCGGCTACCTGCTGCGGGTCGCGCCGGAGACGGTGGACGCGGTCCGCTTCGAGCGCGGCGTGCAGCGCGCCCGGCAGGCGCAGTCGGCGGGGCGCCCCGCGGACGCGCTGGACGAGGTTGCCGCCGCGTTGGAGCTGTGGCAGGGCGAGCCGTTCACCGGCTTCGCCGGCCCCTGGTTCGACGCGGCCCGGCACCGGCTGGTGGAGCTGCGGGCCGTCGCCCTGGAGACGCGTACCGAGCTGGAGCTGGCCGCGGGCCGGCACGGGGAGGTGGTCGGCCGGCTGGTCGAGCTGGTCGCCGAGTTCCCGGTCCGCGAGCGGTTGCGTCTCCAGCTCATGCTGGCGCTCTATCGCAGCGGCCGGCAGGCGGAGGCGCTGGCCGCCTACCGCGACTTCGCCGCCTCCCTGCGTGAGGACTACGGCATCGAGCCGGGAGAGGCGCTCCAGACGCTGCACCGGCGCATCCTCCGCTCCGACCCGACGCTGCTGCCGACCGTCGCCCAGCCGGCCGCACCGCCGGGCACGGACACCGCGCCGGCCGCACCGCCGGGCACGGACACCGCGCCGGCCGCCGGACCGGGTGTGACCGCCGCGTCGCCGCCGGCGCATCCGGCTCCACCCCGGCCCGACGCCCCCGCCACCCCGCTGCCCGGTCCGGCCACCGCGCCGGCCGGACCCGTCGGCCCGCCAGTGCCGCCCGCGCACGTGCCGACGCCACCCGCGCCGCACGAGCACGTGCCGATGCCGCCCGTGCCGGTCGGGCACGTCGAGTCGCAACCCGTGCCGGCCGGGCACGTGCCGACGCCGTCCGTACCCGTCGGGTCGCCGACCGCCCCGGCCGGCGCGACGCCGGCACCGGGCGGCCCCGGCTTCGTCGACCCGTCGTCGGGTCCGGTGTCCGCCGTGCCGGTCGCGTACCCGCAGGCGCTCTTCGTCTCCGCCGGGCGGCCGGCGGAGACGCCGCCGGACCGGCGCTCGCCGGGTTGGGTCCGGGCCACCGCGACGCTGGTGGGCGCCGCCGTCACCGTGCTGTCGGTCGGCACCCTGACCTGGGCGGTGATCCTGGCGTACGCGCTCTGGCGACGCAGTTGGCGTCTCGCGTTGGGCGCGCTGCCCTACTTCCTGCTCGTGGTGAGCGTGTTCGGCCTCGCGGTCAGCAGCCCGGTCGAGGAGGAACCGAGCGACCCGATGGTCATCTACTTCCTGTTCGGGCTCTGCGTCTGCTGGATGCTCGGCACCCTGCACGTGGTGCTGCTCAACCCGGCGTTGTGGGCGGCGCTGCGGGGCCTGTTCTGGACCGGGCCGCAGCGCGCCGACGAGCAGCGGCGGCTGCGCCGGGAACAGGCGCGGTACCTGCTGCACCACTACCCCTCCGCCCGGCGGGACCTGCGGATCGGCCGCCCCGACCTGCTGCGGGAGTTCGACGACGGTGGCCTGGTCGACGTCAACGCGGTGCCCGACACGGTCTTCGCGACGCTTCCCGGTCTCACCGCCGAGCAGCGCCGGCAGGTCGCCGTCGACCGGTGGCTGCGCGGGCCGTACGGGTCGCTGGAGGAGCTGGTCGTGCGCTGCCAGCTGCCCCCGGCCGCCACCGGGGCGCTACGCGAGGTGCTGCTCTTCCTGCCACCCGAGCCGCCGCCCGGGCCGCCCGTGACTCCGACGTCCCCTGGTAGAAATGCCGGATGAGCCAGGATCGGACGGCCGTCCGGGAACGTGCCGAGGCGGTGCTGCGGCGGCTGGCGGGTGAGCACGCCCGGCTGCGCGAGGACCAGTGGCGGGCGATCGAGGCGCTGGTCGTCGACCGGCGACGGGTGCTCTGCGTCCAGCGCACCGGCTGGGGCAAGTCGGCGGTCTACTTCGTCGCCACCGCGCTGCTTCGCGAGAACGGCGAACACGGGCCGACGGTGATCGTGTCGCCGCTGCTGGCGTTGATGCGCAACCAGGTCGAGTCCGCCGCCCGGGCCGGCATCCGGGCCCGCACCATCAACTCGGCCAACCTCGACGAGTGGGACCAGATCACCGCCGAGATCCACGCCGGGGCGGTCGACGTGCTGCTGATCAGCCCTGAACGGCTGAACAACCCGGACTTCCGCGACACCGTGCTGCCCAAGCTCGCCGCCACCACCGGCCTGCTGGTGGTGGACGAGGCGCACTGCGTCTCCGACTGGGGGCACGACTTCCGGCCCGACTACCGCCGGCTGCGCACGTTCCTGGCCAACCTGCCCGAGCGCACGCCGGTGCTCGCCACCACGGCCACCGCCAACGCCCGGGTCACCCGGGACGTGGCCGAGCAGCTCGGCGACGCGCTCGTGCTACGCGGCACGCTGGACCGGGAGTCGCTGCGCCTCGGCGTACTGGACCTGCCGAGCCCGGCCCACCGCCTCGCCTGGCTGGCCGACCACCTGGACCGGCTCCCCGGCTCGGGCATCGTCTACACGCTCACCGTGGCCGCGGCCACCGAGACGGCCGAGTTCCTCCGGGCCCGGGGGTGGTCGGTGGCCTCCTACACCGGGCAGGCCGAGGACGCCGACCGGCGCGCCGCCGAGCAGGACCTGCTCGACAACAAGATCAAGGCGTTGGTCGCCACCAGCGCGCTCGGCATGGGCTTCGACAAGCCCGACCTCGGCTTCGTGGTGCACCTCGGCGCGCCACCCTCGCCGATCGCCTACTACCAGCAGGTCGGGCGCGCCGGCCGGGCCGTCGAGCACGCCGAGGTGCTGCTCCTGCCCGGCGCCGAGGACGCGGCGATCTGGCGATACTTCGCCTCGCTCGCCTTCCCGCCCGAGGAGCAGGTCCGCACCGTCCTCGCCGCGCTGGACACCGAGCGGCCGATCTCCACCCAGGCGTTGGAGCCGATGGTCGACCTGCGCCGGGCCCGGCTGGAGCTGATGCTCAAGGTGCTCGACGTCGACGGCGCGGTCCGCCGGGTGCGCGGCGGCTGGCTCGCCACCGGCGAGCCGTGGGTCTACGACGAGGCCCGGTTGCGGCGCGTCGCCGACGCGCGCACCGCCGAGCAGCGGGCCATGCGGGAGTACGCGGCCACCTCCGCCTGCCGCATGCGCTACCTGCGGGAAGGGCTCGACGACACCGGGGCGCAGGACTGCGGTCGCTGCGACAACTGCGCCGGGCCGCTGTTTACCGCCGAGGTCTCCACCGAGGCGCTCACCGCCGCGCAGACCTTCCTCGGCCGCCCCGGCGTCCAGATCGCGCCGAAGAAGCTCTGGCCGACCGGTTTGGACGCGGTCGGCGTACCCCTGAAGGGCCGGATCCCGCCGGCGGAGCAGGCGCTGCCCGGGCGGGCCGTGGGGCGCCTGTCCGATCTGGGGTGGGGCGGGCGGTTGCGGGGCCTCGTCGGGCCGGACGCGCCGGACGGCCCGGTGCCCGACGACGTGGCGGCGGCCGTGGTCGAGGTGCTGAAGGCGTGGGCGCACGGCGACGATCCCTGGCCCCGCCGCCCGGCCGGCGTGGTCGCTGTCGGCTCCCGGACCCGGCCGCTGCTGGTCGGCTCGCTCGCCGAACGGATCGCCTCGGTCGGCCGGCTCCCGCTGCTCGGCCAGGTCGTCCCGACCGGTCCGGCCGGGCCCGGCGGGCCGCGCGGCAACAGCGCCCAGCGGGTACGCGCGCTGCACGACGCCTTCCGCCTGCCGGACGAGCTGGCCGACGCGCTGCCCGGGCTGGACGGGCCGGTGCTGCTCGTCGACGACCTGGTCGACTCGGGCTGGACGATGAGCATGGTGGCGCGCCTGCTGCGGCGCGCCGGCGCGCCGGACGTGCTGCCGCTGGCGCTCGCCGTCGCCGGCTGACCCCGTGCAAGGAAGGGCACCTTATTAACGCCTCCGGTAGAGGAAGGGGCCCCGCTTAACACCGCGGATGCGAGCCGGGCCACCGTCCGCGCGGCCGTGGTCGGTGGGCGCCCGGGCCGGCGGTACCGTGGGGCCATGACCGAGCAGCGACCCGTCGTCCAGACGTACACCGTGACCGGGATGACCTGCGAACACTGCGTCCGGGCGGTGACCGAGGAGCTGTCCGCCCTGCCGGGCGTCGAGGAGGTCCGGATCGACCTCGCGGGCGGCACGGCCACGGTCACCAGCGCGTCCCCGCTGCCGGTGGAGTCCGTCCGCGCCGCTGTCGACGAGGCGGGTTACGAGATGGTCGGCGGCGTTGCCTGAGTCGCCGTCCGCGCCGCCCGGCGTCGACCTGCCGGCGCGGTCCGGCGGTGACGTCGACGTACCCGCGCTGTCGGTCGGCGGCGACGCGGCGGAGGGCGCCGGCGGTGGTGAGCCGGCGGCCGGCCGCCCGGCCGCGGCGCGCGGAACGGCCCCGGCCGGGCCGGTCACCGTGGACCGGGAGACGCTGCGGCTGGCCCTGGTGGTGGGTGGCCTGGTGCTGGCCGTGCTCCTCGGTTTCGGGCTGGGCCGGCTGAACCCGCCGGCGAACCCGGCCGGAGCCGGAGCCGTGGCGCCCACCGGCGGTCCTCCCGCCGGCGGCGCCCACTCGCACGCGCCGGGCACCGGCGCGCACAGCCACGACGGCGCCACCGTCGCCCAGGGCGGCGGTGACGGCGCGACCGGACTGTCGATCAGCTCGGCCGGCTACACGCTGGTGCCGTCGGCCGGGGAACCGGCCGCCGGACGCGCTGGCGACCTGCGGTTCCAGATCCGCGACGAGCAGCGTCGCCCGGTGACCCGCTTCGCGGTCGTGCACGACAAGCCGATGCACCTGATCGTGGCCCGCCGGGACCTCAGCGGCTACCGGCACCTGCACCCGACGATGACCGCCGACGGCACCTGGTCGGTGCCGGTGGCGCCGTTCGACCCCGGCGTCTGGCGGATGTACGCGGACTTCACCGCCGTCGCCGACGACGGTCGCCAGGTCGCCGTGGTGCTCGGCGCCGACGTGACAGTGCCCGGCACGTACGCGCCCCGGCCGCTGCCCGCCGCGGCCACGTCGGCCACGGTCGACGGCTTCACCGCCACCTGGACCGGCACGCCGGAGGTGGGGCGGTCGGTGCCGCTGCGGTTCCGGGTCACCGGCGCAAACGGTGGAGCCGCCGCGTTGGAGCCCTACCTCGGCGCGTACGGGCACCTGGTGGCGCTGCGCGAGGGTGACCTCGGCTACCTGCACGTGCACCCGGAGCCGGTGCGCGACGGTGACGCGGTGACGTTCTGGCTGACCGCGCCGGGGCCGGGCCGCTACCGGATGTTCCTGGACTTCCAGGTCGGGGGCGTGGTGCGGACCGCCGCGTTCACGCTGACCGTCGACTGACCGGTCAGCCGGCCCGGCGGACCGGCCGGCGGGCCAGGTAGCGGAGCAGGTCGCGGATGTGGTGCTTCTCCTCGGCCGGGACGTTCGGGTCGGCCAGCCGCTCCAGGATCACCCGGACGTCGGCCTCCACCGGGCCGTCCTCCGCGCCTCGGCGGCGGGGCACCGGACCGGCGTCGGGCAGGCCCAGCGCACGGAACGCGGCGGCCACCGGCAGGTCGAGGGCGGCGCAGAAGCCGCGCACCTTGGCCAGCTCGGGGTAGTCCTGCCAGTCGCCGGCCAGCCAGCGGAACACGGTCGAGCGGCCGACGCCGGTGTGGGTGGCGAGGTCGGTCACCGTCCAGCCGCGCTCCTCGCGGGCATCGTCGATGGCCCGTCGCACGAAGCGCGCGAAGGCCATCTGCGGTGACACGTCTGCGGAACCCATCCCTGCGGGTCTGTCCCCTTCCGCCGGTGGCCCGGCTCTGCGCCCTGAGCCTAGTACGCCCGCGCGAGGAAGTAACTGACTGATCGGTCGAAAGGTCCCGCCGGCGGGACTGACGAGGGCGTGACGGTTGCGAGGTGTCAACTAAGCTGGACCGACCCCCGGCAGCGACACGACGAGGAGCAGCATGACCGAGCCGGACCGCCCCGTCCCGCACCGTCCCGGCGCCGTGAGCCTCTTCTTCGTGGCCAAGGCCGGCGTGTTCGCGCTCGGTTTCTGGGTCTGGCTGCTGGTGCTGGCGGTGCGGGGCGATCCGGCGACCGGCGTGCACCTGATCGCCGCGACCGGCGCGATCTGCACGACGCTGGTCGGGGTCGTGCTGGGTGCCCGGATGGCGCTGCAGCGCAACGCCGCCCTCCGGCACGCCGAGGTCAAGCGGCTGCTGGTCGACATCTCCTGGAACGCCTTCGCCGCCGCCGGCAACGCCGACCAGCCGGCGAAGGTGGTGCCGTTCCCCAGCCCGCCGCAGGACGGCGAGCGGGTCACCAACCGGGGTCCGGGCGACCGGGTGTCGATGCTGGACCGGGGCGACCGCAACCGGGGCGAGCGCCGGCGTTAGTCCCGGTCCGTCCCGTCGAGCAGCGTCTCCAGCCGGGGCGTGACGCCCCACTGGTCGACCAGCTCGCGATACTCGGCCCGCCGGCTCGCGGTCGGCGCGCCCGCCGTGCGCCGGGCCCGGATGAGCAGGTTGCGAGGCGTGTGCTGGGAGTCGACGAACTCCACCACCTCCGCGCGGTAGCCGTGCAGCCGGAGCAGCCCGGCGCGTACCGCGTCGGTGAGCACGTCGGCGAAGCGTTCGCGCAGGATGCCCTGCCGGGTGAGCAGCTCGTACGGCGCCGGCGCCGGTCGGGAACGCAGCTGGGCGGCGAGGTCGTGGTGGCAGCAGGGCGCGGCGAGCACCCAACGGGCGTCCCAGCGCACCGCCCGGGCCAGCGCCTCGTCGGTGGCGGTGTCGCAGGCGTGCAACGCCAGCACCAGGTCGGGGGTGGGGTCGACGGCCGCCTCGGCGATGGTGCCGGCCACGAAGCTCACCCGGTCGGCCCAGCCCAGCCGCTCGGCCAGCTCGGTGTTGCGGCGGCGCTGGTCCTCACGGACGTCCACCCCGACCAGCGTCACGTCCAGTCCGCGCCCGGTCAGGTAGCGGTAGGCGGCGAAGGTCAGGTAGGCGTTGCCGCACCCCAGGTCCACCACGCGCAGCGGGCCGGTGAGGTCGTCCGGCAGGGTGGCCGCCAGCGCCCGGAGGAACGCGTCGACCTGGCGGCGCTTGGCCGCCGAACCACCGATCTCGGCGAACAGCGGGTCACCCGGGTCGAGCAGCCAGTCCTTGGCCCGGTCGTGTCCCTCCGCCGCGCCGGCCGTCCGGCTGGCCGCGGCGCGGTGCACCTGTGCCTCGCCGGACTTGGTGACCCGAAGTTGGAGCGTGGCGTCGGCGGTCTCCACGTGCCAGTTGCCGAACGGCTCGGCGAGCAGTTCGTCGACGGCCGCGTCGGCCTCCGCGCCGGGGGCCACGTTGCGGGTGTGCGGCCGCGCCCCGTCGGAGGTGGCGATCTGCAACCGGGGACCGGCCTTGAGGGTGACCGGGCGCAGCTCGGCGCGGACCACCGAGGGGCGCTGCCCGCGTCGACGCCCGGCGGCGACCGCCCGGGTCAGCCCGGGGCCCAGCAGCAGCGCCCGCACCTCGCCCAGTGCCGAGTCCAACGCTTCCGGCATCGCTACTCCTTCGTCCTTCCGCCTCCCCGCGTCCTCTCGCCTCCCCGGTCGATCACGAGGTCGACGGTGAGATCACCGTGCCGGCGAAGCAGGCCGGCGCCGGGGTGGGGACAGGGAGCGGCCCCCGGAGCGGGTCCGGGGGCCGGTCGTGTGTGTGCTGGTCAGTCGGTGGTGGTGGCGGTGGCTTCGGCGGGTGCGCCGGTGCCACCTCCGCCACGGCGACGCCGGCGACGGCGTGGCTTGGTGGCGGTCTCATCCTCGGCGGATGCCGCCGGGGTGGCCTCGCCGGTGCTCTCGGCGCCGATCACCGCGGCCGGCTCGCCGGCCACCGTCTCGCCGGCCCGGCGGCGACGCCGCCGGCGCGGGGTACGGGCGCCCTCGTCGGCGCCGGTGTCGGTGGCGCCGCTCTCGGCGGGGGTGCCGACGGGCTCGTCGCCGCGACCCCGCCTGCGCTCCCGGCCCCGGCTGTCACCGCGACCCTCGCCCCGGCCGCCCTCGCCGCGTCGGGTGCCGCGCCGCGACCGACCGCCGCCCAGGTCCTCCTCGACCTCGGCGGACAGCCCGGCGCGGGTGCGCTCGGCGGTCGGCAGGGTGCCGCTGATGTCGGTGGGGATGTCCAGGTCGGTGTAGAGGTGCGGGGAGGTGTGGTAGGTCTCCGGCGGCTCGGGCATGTCGAGCCCGAGGGTCTTGTCGATGATCCGCCAGCGGGGCACGTCGTCCCAGTCGACGAACGTCACCGCGACACCGGTGGCCCCGGCCCGGCCGGTGCGGCCGATCCGGTGGGTGTAGGTGTCCTGGTCCTCGGGGCAGTCGTAGTTGATCACGTGCGTGACGCCGGTGACGTCGATGCCCCGGGCCGCCACGTCGGTGGCGACCAGCGTGTCGATCTTGCCGGCGCGGAACGCCCGCAGCGCCCGCTCCCGGGCCCCCTGGCCGAGGTCGCCGTGCACGGCGGCCACGGCGAAGCCGCGGAAGTCGAGGTCCTCGGCGACGCGGTCGGCGGCCCGCTTGGTGCGGGTGAAGATCATGGTCAGCCCGCGCCCCTCGGCCTGGAGGATCCGCGCCACGATCTCGACCTTGTTGAGCGAGTGGGTGCGGTACGCGAGCTGCTGGGTCTGCGGCGACGGACCGGTCTCGGCGGTGTGCCCGGCGTGGATGGTCACCGGGCGGCGCAGGAAGCGCCGCGACAGCGCGACGATCGGGTCCGGCATGGTGGCCGAGAAGAGCATGGTCTGCCGGTCCTCCGGCAGCATGGCCAGGATCTTCTCGACGTCGTCGAGGAAGCCCAGGTCGAGCATCCGGTCGGCCTCGTCGAGGACGAGCGCGCGGACCCGGTCGAGCCGCAGGTGCTTCTGCTTCTGCAGGTCCAGCAGGCGACCGGGCGTGCCGACCAGGATCTCGACGCCCTTGCGCAGCGCCTCGATCTGCGGCTCGTAGGCCACCCCGCCGTAGATCGGCAGCACCCGGACGCCCCGGGTGCGACCGGCGGCGTCGAGGTCCTTGGCGACCTGGATGCCCAGCTCGCGGGTCGGGACGACGACCAGTGCCTGCGGCACGCCGTCGCTGCCCTCGGACGGGGCGAACACGCGCTCGAGCAGCGGGATGCCGAAGCCGAGCGTCTTGCCGGTGCCGGTCGGGGCCTGCCCGATCAGGTCGACGCCGCGCAGCCCGATCGGCAGCGCGTATTCCTGGATGGCGAAGGCGCGGGTGATGCCGGCGGCCTCCAGCGCCTCGACGGTCTCCTGTCGGGCGCCGAGCGCGGCGAACGTGGGTGCCTCCGGTCGGACCGGAGCGGTGGGGGCCAGTGGCTGGCCGGAGATCTGCTCACTCATCTGGATGTGGGGGTGCCCTCTCGTGGTGCGCCCCTCATGTCCTCAGGGCGCGATCGGTGTGGCGCGGGCCACGCGGTCGGGGGCGGTTTCGCCGAGCCGGACCGGGCCGCACGCGCTCCGGGGACCGGTGCTGATCGGCGGAGCTGACGGAATGCTCATCAACCACGCTGACCAGGTCGGTGCCCACGGCAACTGTCTCATCCTACCTGAACGGCCCCTGAGCCGTCCCGATTCCAGGTGGCGGCCCCGCGCGCGGGGGCAATCGTTGTGACTTGGGTTACAGGCTCCGAGCGGGTAGCCTGCGCTCGTGTCCGCCCCCGACCCCGCCGTCACCGACCTGTTCGGCCTCGTGGCGTACGGCGAGCTGCTCGCCTTCGACCGCCTCGCCGCCGACGCCCGCCTCGCCCCCGACCTGCGCCGCCGGGCCGCGCTCAGCGAGATGGCCGCGGCCGAGATCGCGCACTACCGCTGGCTCGCCGACCGGCTCGGCGCCCTGGGTGTGACCCCGGAGGAGGCGATGGCCCCCTACGTCGACGCGCTGCGGGCCTACCACGACTCGACCGAGCCGCGGGACTGGCCGGAGGCGGTGACCAAGGCGTACGTGGGGGACGCGATCACCGACGACTTCCTGCGCGAGATCGCCGGCGGGCTGGACGGGCCGGACCGGGCGCTGCTCCTCGACGTGCTGCACGACTCGCGGTACGCCGAGTTCGCCGCGGCCGAGATACGCGTCGCGATCGAGGCCGACCCGCGGATGGCCGGCCGGCTCTCGATCTGGGCGCGGCGGCTGCTCGGCGAGGCGCTGTCCCAGGCCCGGCGGGTCGCCGCCGCCGACGACCGGAGGGCGCTCGCCGCGCTGATCGGGCGGGCCGGTGGGGACGTGTCGACGCTGCTGCGGCGGCTCACCGAGGCGCACACCGCGCGGATGGTGGCCGCCGGGCTGAACAACTGAGTCGCCGCGGCGGGCGCACCCGCCACGGCGACCGGTGCGCCGGGGATCAGCGGACGGTGAACCCGACCGCGCGGGGCGAGGCCTCCGCGATCTCGACGTAGGCGACCTTGCCGACCGGCACGATGACCCGCCGGCCCTTCTCGTCGGTCAGGGAGAGCGTGCCCTCACTCTTGGCGAAGGCGTCGGTCACGATCTGCTCGATCTCGGCCGGCGACTGCGCGCTCTCCAGGACCAGCTCCCGCGGCGCGTACTGCACGCCGATCTTGACCTCCACTGTGCCTCCTCAACTGGGGCGAAAAAGCCACCGTGGGAAGGCTATCCGATCCGGCGGCCCGATGTTCAGGCTGACTCACCTTGCAGCGGGAAGCTGGCGATGCCACGCCAGGACAGCGCCGCGACCAGCGCCTCGGCCTCCGCCTTGGGCACCTGGCGGCCGCCCGCCAGCCAGAACTGGGCGGCCGTCTCGGCCGCGCCGACCAGCCCGGACGCCAGCAGTTCGGCGTGGAACCGGCTGACCCCGGTGTCCGAGATGATGGTGTCGGTGATCGCCGCGATGCAGCCCTGCTCGACCCGCTCCACCCGCTGCCGCACGGCCGGGTCGTTGCGCAGGTCGGACTCGAAGACGAGCCGGAACGCCTCGCTCTCGTGGTCGACGAAGTCGAAGTAGGCCCGCACCGCCGCGCCGACGCGCTCCTTGTTGTCGTTGGTGCCGCGCATCGCGTCGTGCACCTTCGCGACGATGGCGTCACAGTGCGTGTCCAGCAGCGCCAGGTAGAGCTCCATCTTCCCGGGGAAGTGCTGGTAGAGAACGGGCTTGGAGACACCGGCCCGCTCGGCGATGTCGTCCATCGCGGCGGCGTGGTAGCCCTGCGCGACGAACACCTCCTGAGCAGCGGCGAGCAGCTGCTTGCGGCGCGCCGAGCGGGGCAGGCGGGTGGGCCGGCCGGCGGTCTGTGCACCGTTCCCCACTGCGGTCATGGGAACCTCCGAGTATCTGCGTACGAGCCGGCACGTATCACCCGAACCGGTCCGGGTTCGTGAACCCGTCGCGGAATTGGCCCGCCGCTGTAACTTATCGCCACTGTCACCACACGGTAGCCTCAGCGGGGGCGACCAAGGAGCGCGCGGTGAGTGAAACAGGGCAACCCGGAGCCGCCACCCCGGGAGAGCACGGCGACGGGACGGGCCAGCACGACGACCCGGCCCGCACCGGCGGCGGATGGGCGCCCCCGGCGAACGGCTGGTCCCGGGGCGCGCCCGCGCCCGGTGGCTGGCCCTACGGCGACCTCGGCGGCAGTTGGGTCGCCTCCTCGCCGAGGCACGGTGACCTGCCGGCCCCGCCCGGCCAACCCGCGACCGAGGAGTCGCCGGCCCGGCTCAACGGGCGACACGTCAACGGCGTGCGCCACCCGGGGGAGGAGCCGCCCGTGACCCGCCAGGCGCCGGTGAGCGCCCCGCCGGTGGGCGGCGAGCCACCCCGGGAGACCGACGGTGACCGGCTGGCCGTGCCGGCGCCCCGCCCGGCGCCCGCGATCGAGCAGCAGCCGCCCGGGGTCGACTCCGCCGGCTCCCGGCACGCCTCGGACGAGACGTCCGCCGGCCGGCTCCCCCGCTGGCCCGAGGGCGGCCCGACCTCCGCGCCCCCGGCCCTCCAGGTGCCGCCGGTCGGGGCCGCCGCCTCCGGTTTCGAGGTGCCCCCGGGCTTCCACGCGCCCACCACCGAGCCGGCCCCGTCGCTCTCCCGGGGTTGGGCCGACCGGGCCCCCGGGCAGCCGTCGGTCGCCGATCCCGGTCGGGCCGAGCAGTCGCCCCGCGACCCGGCCGAGCAGCCGCCCCGCCACCCGGCCGAGCACCGACCCGCCGAGGGGCGGGGACCGGCCGCCGAGCCGCGGGCCGCCGCCGAGCACCCGGGCGCGTCCGACCACCGGGCCGCCGCCGATCACCCGGGCGCCGCCGAGCACCGGGGCCCGACCGAGCACCGGGGCGCAGTGCCCGACGACCCGGGCGCGGGCCCGGTCGGCGAGCCGGACTGGTCCGGCCCGTCCTGGAACAGGCCGAGCTGGGGCGACGGCTGGGCCCCGCCGTGGGCCCGCGCCGACGAGCCGGTCGGGCGGCGGGCGGCACGGGACGACGAGCCCGCCGAGCGCCCGGCACGGGACGACGAGCCGGTCGGCCGTCGCGCCGCCCGGGAGGACCGCGCGGCCGAGTGGGCGCCCGAGCCGGTGCGGCCGTACGCGCCGGCCGGCGTCGAGCCGCCCGTCGGCTACGAACCGCCCCGCCCCGAGCCGGTCCGCCCGTACGAGCCGGTGCGCGCGGAGCCGTCCGCCGGCCCGGAACCGGCGCACCCCGAGCCGACCCGGCCGTTCCGCCTGCCCCGGTCCGAACCGGAGCCGCGGCCGGGCTACGAGCCGTCCGCCGAGCGCCCCTCCTGGGCCGGCCCGCCGGTGCCGGTGACCCCGTTCGGCGGGTCCGCGCCCGCCGAGCCGACCAGCGCCCCGCCGGCCTCCCGGGAGGCGCCCACCGGCCCGCCGTCCGCGGCGTACGCGCCCGCGCCGGCCGGTCCACCCCACCCGTCGGCGCCGTCCGGCCCGCCGTCCGCGAGTTACGCGCCCGCGCCGGCCGGTGAGCCGTTCGCCGGCTACCTCTCCGCGCCCGCCGCGCCGCCGTCCGCCGGACCGGCTCCCGTGCCGTCCCCGCGTGCCGCCGGCGAGCCCCCCGCCGACCCCCGGCAACCGCCGGCCGGGTCCGAGCAGTCCGTCGCACCGGCCACCACCCGGCCGGTCTCCGCCGTCCCCGCCACCAGTGGGACGACGCGCTTCGACCCCGCGCCCCACCCGACGAGCGCACCTCCCTACGCGGCCCGCCGGTCCGCCCCCGAGCCGGTGCCGGCCGCCGACGCGGTCGCCGAGCCCCGGTCGGCGGAGTCGCCCCCGGCGGTGCTGCCGCAGCGCGTCCCCGCCGAGCCGGACGTGCCCGTCGTGCCGGAGCCGCCAGCCGTGGAACCGTCCGCCGAGACTCCCGAACTCGCCCGTATCGCCACCCACCTGCGGCGCGACGACGAGCCCGCGCCGCTGCGCGAGCGGCCGGAGGGCTTCGACGTCAACGCCATCCTCGACGCGGTCCGTGAGGTGGCCGGCGTCCGGGACGCCGCGCTCCGGCGTACCCCCGCCGGCGCGCACAGCCTCCGGCTCGACCTGGCCGACGGCGCGGACCCGGCCGAGGTGAGCCGGGTGGTGGCCCGCCTGCTCCAGGAACGGATGGGCCTGGCCGCCGCCCCGCAGAACCTGCCCGGCGCGCCGGCCCTGCCGCCGCCGCCGGTCCGCCGGCGGTCCGCCGCGGCGCGCGTCGCCGAGGGCCGGTCGGTCCCGACGGCCGACCCCCGGTCCGTCACGCCGCAGTCCCGGCCCGTCGACGAGCCGGGTGCGGTGCCGTCCGGGCCGACCGAGGACGACACGTCGGCGCGTACCGGCGTGGTGCGACCCGCCGCCAACCGGCCCGCCGAGAACCGGTCCGGCGAGGGCCGGTTCGGCGGGGTGGAGTCGCGTGCCGGCCGGCCGGCCGACGTGCCCGCGGACGGCGACGAGCCGCCCCGCCGTCGCCGGCAGGCCGCCCACCGGGGTCGGGCCACGGTGGAGGAGACGTCGCTGGCGGCCGCGCCGACCGGCATGTCCACCGGCAGCCCGGTCACGCTGGGCACCTCGTACGCCGGTGGGCAGATGACCACGACGGAGACCGCGCCGTCGCGACCGCTGGACACCGGCGGCGTCCCGGGTCCCCGGGTGGTGATCGAGCACGTCCTGGTGAGCACGTTCGGGCTGGACGCGACCACCGAGGTGCGCCTGATCGCCGGCGACCGCACGGCCGAGGGGCACGCGACCGGGCCGGCCGTCGACGGGTACGTGCTCCGGCTCTGCGCGGTGGCCGCGGCCGCCGCGGTGGACGAGCTGCTCGGCCGGGTCGTCCCGGCCGGTGAGCGCGGGCGGTGCTTCGTCGAGCACGCCGCCGTGGTGCCGTTCGGCAACTGCGAGGTGGCGACCGTGGTGGTGCTGCTGGTCTGCGACGGCTGGGTGGAGCAGTTGGCCGGGTCGGCGCTGGTCGCGGGCGACCCCCGGCAGGCGGTGGTCCGGGCCACCCTCGCCGCGGTGAACCGGCGGTTGGAGGCGTTGCTCGCCTGACAGCCCGGTCGCGGTGTGCGGTCGGGCCGGGGCGGGGAAGACTGGAACCATGAAACGCGCCGAACTCTGGCCGGACCATGTCCTTCCCGCGCACCACGTCCCGCCGCCGTGGCCGGGTCGGCACGTCCGTCTCGACGGGACGCTCGTCCACGTCCGGGACACCCCGGCCACCGCGCCCGGCGCCGAGCCGGCCCTCTACGTGCACGGTCTCGGCGGCTCGGCGCAGAACTGGACCGACCTGGCCGGCCTGCTCGCGGGGCGGCTCGACGGCCAGGCGATCGACCTGCCCGGGTTCGGGCGCAGCGAGCCCGGGCGGCGCTACACCATCCCGGCGTTCGCCGACCGGGTGGTGAGCTGGATCGAGCACAGCGACCGGGGGCCGGTGCACCTGTTCGGCAACTCGCTCGGCGGCGCCGTCGCGGTGCGGGTGGCCGCCCTCCGGCCGGACCTGGTCCGGACGCTCACGCTGATCTCGCCCGCGCTGCCGTTCCTCGACTTCCGGCGTTCGTTGCAGGGGCGGATGCTGCCGTTGCTGGCCATCCCCCGGGGTGAGCGGTTGGCCGCCTGGCGGCTGGCCCAGCTCGCCCCGGAGGTGATGGCCCAGCAGGTGATGGAGTCGTGCGTCGCGGACCTGACCCGGATCAGCGAGCAGCGCCGGCAGGAGGCGATCGACGAGATCCGGATCCGGTACGAGGCGGCCCACTACGCCGCCGCGTACGTCCGGACGTTCCGGGGCCTGGTGGGCAGCTTCCTGCGGTCTTACCTGCCGGGGGCCGGCGCGCTCTGGCGGCAGGCCGCGGCGGTGCGGGTGCCCACGCTGGTGGTGGGTGGCCGGCAGGACCGCCTGGTCGACGTGCGGGTCGCGCCGCAGGCCGCCCGGGTGATCCCGGACAGTCGGCTGCTGCTGCTCGACGGCGTCGGTCACGTGGCCCAGCTGGAGGTGCCCCGGACCGTGGCGCGGGCGGTGCTGGCGTTGCTGGCCGAGGCCGCCACGCCGGCCCCGAACGGGACGGAAGCGCAGGCCAGGGCCATGGTCACCGGAACGGAGGAGAGCGGAACCGGGCGCGACGTGGCAGTCTGAGCCGGATGCCCAGCTCCCGCCGTCCGCGTGCCGCGCGGTCCACGTCTCCTGCCCGCCGATGGCGTTCCGCCGTCGTGGTCTGCGCCTTCGCCGCCGCTGCCGCGGTCGGTGTCGGGGTCGCGTTGCAACTTCCGTCGGCCGGGGCCGAGGTGCTGGTCACGGACGGGTTCGCGGCCCAGCCGCCGGCACCGCCCGTGCCGGCCCCGCCGCCGAGCGTCTCCCCGTCGCCGTCCCCGGCGCCCAGCTCACCGGCGGCGCCCGTGCTGGCTCTGCCCGGCCCGGTGCCGGCGCACGGCCGGGGCAGCTTCGGCTACGACGACCGGACCAGCGGCGTGCTCGGGACGGCCGGGACGCTGCGCCGGTTCCGGGTGGCGGTGGAGAACGGCTCCGGCGAGGACGTCCGCGCCTTCGGTGGGGCGGTGCAGCGGGCCCTGACCGGGCCGGGGAGCTGGGTGGACGGCGGCCGGTTGCGGTTGCAGCGGGTCGCCCCGGGGGAGCGGTACGACTTCACGATCTATCTGGCCACCCGGGACACGGCGGGCCGGCTGTGCGGGGCGGGTGGGATCGACATCCGCAAGGGCGGGGTGCCGTACACGTCGTGCCGGGTGCCGGGCAAGGTCGTGATCAACCTGGACCGGTGGCGCACGTCCGCCCCGCACCTGGTGGCCGCGCGGATGCCGCTCGACACCTACCGGCTCTACGTGGTCAACCACGAGGTGGGGCACCAGTTGGGGCACCACCACGAGGCCTGTCCGGGTGCGGGCCGGCCGGCGCCGGTGATGCAGCAGCAGACCCTGTTCCTCGACGGGTGCCGGCCGAACCCGTGGCCGTACCTGGGCGGGAAGCGGTACACCGGTCCGGCGCTCTGAACGCGGTCGTGAGGGATTCTCGCGGCTTGCGCCGCAAAAGCAGCTAAATGCCCGAATTGCGTGGCACGCTGGTGGCATGACGTCGTCGTCCCCTTACGACCCGCCTGCCGCGCCCGAACGACCCGGCCTGCGCCGGATGCGCCGCCGCCGGCGGCGGTCGGTGCTGCTGCTGACCATGATGCTCGCGGCCGGCGGCGGCGCCCTGGGGATCACCCGACTGAGCGAGCCGCCGCGCACCGAGCGGGTCCCGCTCGCCGCCGTGCCGCCGCTCGCCCAGGGCGCCGAGGCCGAGATCCCGGCGGCCCCGACCGGCTATCCCACCGCCGGTCCCGGCACCTTCGCCGTGGCCGAGGGCCGATCGGAGGTACGCGGCCAGGCCGGCCCGCTGCGCCGCTACCGGGTCGAGGTCGAGCAGGGTACGGGTCAGGACGCCGACGAGTTCGCCGCCACCGTGGACGCGGTGCTCGGCGACCCGCGCAGCTGGATCGCCTCCGGGGAGCTACGGGTGCAGCGGGTGCCCGAGGCGGCCGCCGCCGACTTCACCGTCTACCTGGCCACCCCGGCCACCTCGGAGCGGATGTGCGCCGAGGGCGGGCTGCGCACCGAGCGGTACACGTCCTGCCGGCTGCCCGGCCGGGTGATCCTCAACCTGGCCCGCTGGATGTCGGCGGTCCCCGACTACGGCGCCCCGCTGGAGGTCTACCGGACCTACGTGGTCAACCACGAGGTCGGCCACGAGTTCGGCGAGCTGCACCAGGCCTGTCCCGCGCCCGGCGCCCCCGCGCCGGTGATGCAACAGCAGACGTACGGGCTGGACGGCTGCGTGCCCAACGCCTGGCCGTACGTCGACGGGGTCCGCTACGACGGCGAGCCGACCGACGGCGTCTGAGTTATTCCCGGTCCCGCAGTTCGGGCCGAGTGTCCCTCATCATGGCCGATCCCCACCCGGGCGAGCGACAATGGCGCGGTCCCACCGCCGATCCCGGGGAGTCCACCGTGTCGTTGCCCCCGCTCGTCGAGCCCGCCGCCGAGCTGACCGTAGACGAGATCCGCCGCTACTCGCGCCACCTGATCATCCCGGACGTCGGGGTCGAGGGGCAGAAGCGGCTGAAGAACGCCCGGGTGCTCTGCGTCGGCGCCGGCGGTCTCGGCTCGCCCGCGCTGATGTACCTCGCCGCCGCCGGCGTCGGCACGCTCGGCATCATCGACTTCGACACCGTCGACGAGTCGAACCTCCAGCGCCAGATCATCCACGGCGTCTCCGACGTCGGCCGGCCCAAGGCCGAGTCCGCCGCGGCCTCGATCCGGGAGATCAACCCGCTGGTCAACGTGGAGATCCACAACACCGCGCTGGACCGGGAGAACGTGCGGGACATCTTCTCCCGCTACGACCTGATCGTCGACGGCACCGACAACTTCGCCACCCGCTACATGGTCAACGACGCGGCCGTGCTGCTCGGCAAGCCGTACGTCTGGGGTTCGATCTACCGCTTCGACGGCCAGGCGTCGGTGTTCTGGGCCGAGCACGGCCCCTGCTACCGCTGCCTCTACCCGGAGCCGCCGCCGCCCGGCATGGTCCCCTCCTGCGCCGAGGGCGGCGTGCTCGGCGTGCTCTGCGCGTCCATCGGGTCGATCCAGGTCAACGAGGCGATCAAGCTGCTCGCCGGCATCGGCGAGCCGCTGGTCGGCCGGCTCATGGTCTACGACGCCCTGGAGATGAGCTACCGCAAGATCAAGGTCCGCAAGGACCCGAACTGCGCGCTCTGCGGCGAGAACCCCACGGTCACCGACCTGCTGGAGGACTACGAGGACTTCTGCGGCGCGGTCTCCGAGGAGGCCCAGGAGGCGGTGGTCGACTCGACCATCACCGCCCTGGAGCTGAAGGAGTGGCAGGACGCCGGCAAGGACATCTTCCTGGTCGACGTCCGCGAACCCGCCGAGTACGAGATCGTCCGGATCCCCGGCTCGACGCTGATCCCCAAGGGCGAGATCATCTCCGGCGAGGCGCTGGCGAAGCTCCCGCAGGACCGGCAGATCGTGCTGCACTGCAAGTCGGGCGTCCGGTCCGCCGAGGCGCTCGCCGCGCTCAAGGCGGCCGGGTTCAAGGACGCCGTGCACGTGCAGGGCGGTGTGCTGTCCTGGGTCAAGCAGATCGACCCGTCGCTGCCCGCGTACTGACGTCGATGTCCCGAGGGCCCTTCCGGTGCGCCGGAAGGGCCCTCGGCGTGTCACCGGTGGGCCGGGCCACCTCTGACCGAGCTACCGAGGCGTAACCGCGTCGGCGCAGGTAGCGTCGCCTGCGTGGTGGATCTGGAAGCGGCGATCGGGTTCGTCGTGGCGCACGGGGACGCGGTGGACCGCGCCCGGTTGTCGCGGCTGCGCACCGGCGCGCCGGTGCCGCCGGAACTGCTCGACGCGGCGGAGTCCGGCCAGGCCGTCGGCGGCGGCTGGCCCGCCGTGCTCGACGGCGAGGTGGCGTCCGTCGACGCGACCTGCTTCCGGCTGTCCGAGCTGGACGACCTGGGCGCGCTCGGCCGTCCCGCCGCCCGACACGCGCTCGACTGGCTGGCCGTCCGCCAGCTCGCCGACGGGGGCTGGGACGAGCACCCGTCGCTGGCCGGGTTCGCGCCGGAGTGGGCCACGCCCGGCGATCCCGAGGCCCGGTTCTACCTGACCGCGAACGCCGGGTTCTGGCTCACCGTGGCCGGGCTCGACGCCCGCGCCGCCGGCCCGCTCGACCACCGCGTCGGCGGGGCGTACGCCGGGGTGGTCCAGGCGGCGGCCCAGGCGCTGGCCGGGCGGCTCGCGGCGGACGGGAGCTGGCCGTCGTTCCTGCCGGCCGGCTGGCTAGCCGCGGCCGTGCTGCACCGCCAGCAGATGTACTACGAGTCGGCCCGGATCCAGGCCGTGCTCGCCGACCGGATCCCCGGCATGTCCCCGGCCGACGTGGCCTGGCTCGCCGCCACGCTGCGGCGGGTGGAGGTGGGCGAGGAGCAGTGGCTGCTGGTGTCGGCGCGGCGGCGGTTGGCCGAGACCCAGCGCAGCGACGGCGGCTGGGACAGCGACGACGGCCACCAGTTCGACGTGCACACCACGCTGCGCGCGATCCGGGCCTGCCGCCCGAGCGCCCCCGAGGCGCCGGTGTCCGGCGCGCCGTTCGTGGTGCCGCGCATCGTCGCGCTGCCGGCCGCGCCGGCCCCGCGTACCGCCCCCGACGCGTCCTCCGCCCACGCCCCGCGTTCCGCCCCCGACAGGTCCTCCGGTGCCGCGCCCGACCTGCACACAGGCTTCGTTCCAGGTTCGCCCCCGGCCCTCGTCGCAGATCCGACCTCGCTCCCCGTCCCGGCCCCCGCTTCGCTCGCCGGGCACCCGGTCTCACCCGCGCCGCCCGTCGATCATGGAGTTGTGGCGCCCAGCATGTCGGATTGACCCCGTTGTCCGAGGTGCCACAACGCCAAGATCGACGAAAAGGCGGGCGGGAGTGCGGGAGTTCCGGGAAGGGGCGCCGCGACAATGCCCCACGCCGGACCGCGCGCCGGATCTTGGAAGGAAGTGGCCCTTCTGAGGGCCGTTTCCTTCCAAGATCTCGTGCGAGGTGTGGTGGGTGACGAGGACGTGGGCGGGCGGACGCGGAGCCGTGGGCGGATCAGCGGACGTGGCCGTCGCCGGTGACCACGTACTTGGTGCTGGTCAGCTCCGGCAGGCCCATCGGCCCGCGGGCGTGCAGCTTCTGCGTCGAGATGCCGATCTCGGCGCCGAAGCCGAACTCGCCGCCGTCGGTGAAGCGGGTCGACGCGTTGACCATGACCGCGGCGGCGTCCACCCGGGCCACGAACTCCCGGGCCGTCCGCTGCGAGTCGGTGACGATGGCCTCGGTGTGGCCGGTGCCGTACCGGCGGATGTGCGCGACCGCGTCGTCCAGGGAGTCGACCACGGCGACCGAGATGTCGGCCGAGAGGTATTCGGTGGCGAAGTCCTCGTCGGTCGCCGCGACCACCCCGGCGGAGTGCGCGGCGACCTCGGGGGTGCCGTGGACGGTCACGCCGGCCTCGGCGAAGGCGGCCAGCACGACCGGCAGGAAGACGTCCGCGACGGCGCGGTGGACCAGCAGCGACTCGGCCGTGTTGCAGGTGGACAGCCGCTGCGTCTTGGCGTTCAGCGTGACCGCCAGCGCCTTGTCGAGGTCGGCGGCGGCGTCCACGTACACGTGGCAGTTGCCCACGCCGGTCTCGATCACCGGCACCGTCGACTCCTCGACCACGGCGCGGATCAGCGACGCGCCGCCGCGCGGGATCAGCACGTCGACCAGGCCCCGGGCGCGCATCAGCTCCTTGACCGAGTCGCGCGAGGAGGAGTCGAGCAGTTGCACCGCGTCCGCCGGCAGGCCGGCGCCGGCGACCGCGTCGCGGAGCACCCCGACCAGGGCGGCGTTGGAGTGCGCCGCCGAGGAGGAGCCGCGCAGCAGTGCCGCGTTGCCCGACTTCAGGCAGATGCCGGCGGCGTCGACGGTTACGTTCGGCCGGCCCTCGTAGACGATGCCGACCACCCCGAACGGCACCCGGACCTGACGCAGCTCCAGCCCGTTCGGCAGGGTCGAGCCGCGCACCACCGCACCGACCGGGTCGGGCAGCGCGGCCATCTCGCGCAGCGCGTCGGCGATGGCGGCCACCCGGCCCCCGTCGAGGGCGAGCCGGTCCAGCACGGCCGCGGACAACCCGGCGTCGCGCCCGGCCGCCAGGTCCGTCGCGTTCGCCGCCAGGATCTCCGGGGTACGCGCCACGAGCGCGTCGGCCATCGCGTGCAGCGCGGCGTCCTTGACCGTACGGGTGGCCGTGGCCAGGACCTCCGCCGCGTCCCGGGCCCGGCGGGCCTGCTCGACGACGCTCATCTGCGCTCCTCAGGTGTTAGGAGGGGCCCCTTGTTATGCAGAATGCGTTAACAAGGGGCCCCTGCTTACAGCAAAACGAGGTCGTCGCGGTGGACGACCTCACGTTCGTAGGCCGGGCCGAGCGCCGCGGCCAGCTCCGAGGTGGAGCGCCCGAGCAGGCCGGGCAGTTCCACCGCGTCGTAGTTGACCAGGCCCCGGGCCACCGGCGCGCCGGCGGTGTCGACCAGGTCCACCGGGTCGCCGGCGGTGAACGCGCCGTCCACCGCGGTGATCCCGGCCGGCAGCAGCGACTTGCGCCGGCCGACCACGGCCTGCACCGCGCCGGGGTCGAGGTGGAGCCGGCCGCGGGGCGCGGTGGCGTGCGCCAGCCAGAAGAGCCGGGCGGCGGGCCGCCGGGCGCTCGGGTGGAAGTAGGTGCCGACGGGCTCGCCGGCCAGCGCCGCCCCGGCCAGCGGCGCGGCGGTGAGCACCACCGGGATCCCGAAGCCGGTGGCGATCCGCGCCGCCTCGACCTTGGTCACCATGCCGCCGGTGCCCACCCCGGCCCGGCCGGCCCCACCCACGTCGACGCCGGCCAGGTCACCCTCGCCGCGCACCTCGGTGATGCGGGTGCTGCCCGCGCGGGCGGGGTCGCCGGTCCAGAGCGCGTCGACGTCGGAGAGCAGCACCAGCAGGTCGGCGTCGACCAGCGCGGCGACCAGCGCGGCGAGGCGGTCGTTGTCGCCGAACCGGATCTCCTCGGTCGCCACCGTGTCGTTCTCGTTGACGATCGGCACGGCCCGCAGGTCGAGCAGTTTGCGCAGGGTCCGGTACGCGTTGCGGTAGTGCGCCCGCCGGGTCACGTCGTCGACGGTGAGCAGCACCTGCCCGACGGTGTGCCCGTGCCGGGCGAACGCGGCCGCGTACCGCCCGATGAGCAGGCCCTGGCCGACGCTGGCGGCGGCCTGCTGGGTGGCCAGGTCGCGCGGGCGCCGGGGCAGCCGCAGCGGCGCGAGGCCGGCGGCGATCGCGCCGGAGGAGACCAGCACGACCTCGCGACCGGCGGCGGCGAGCGCGCCGAGCGTGTCGACGAGCGCGTCGACCCGGGCGTCGTCCAGCCCGCCCGTCGCGGTGGTCAGCGAGGACGAACCGATCTTGACCACGATCCGGCGGGCCGAGGTGACTGCTTCACGCACCCGACCATTCTGCGCGCTGCGCCCGGAGGGACCGTGGCGCGTTCCCATATCGTGGCAGCTCGTGACACCTGACGAATACGTCGAGGCGGTGCTGACGCTGGTCGAGCGGATCCCGCCTGGCCGGGCCATGTCGTACGGGGCGGTGGCCGACGCGCTGGCGGAACGCTCCGGGCGGGCATCGGCGCGGCTGGTCGGCTCGATCATGGCCCGGCACGGTGGCGGGGTGCCGTGGCACCGGGTGGTGAACGCGGCCGGCCGGCTCCCGCCGGGACACGAGCGGGAGGCCCGGGCCCGGCTGCGCGCGGAGGGCTGCCCGTTGCGTGGGGACCGGGTGGACCTGGCGGCGGCCGCCTGGTCGCCGGAGGAGGGGATGTGACCGCGACCATAACGTGAGTAGCATTCGGCTCCATGACAGCTTCGGGCCTGCCCCGCCGGGTGCACCTCGGATACGCGCTGGGCTCCCTGGCCACCGGCGCGTTCGGCACCGTGCCCGGGCTGCTCCTGCTGCCGTACCTCACCGACACCCTGGGCGTGGCGGCCGGGCTGGCCGCGCTGCTGGTGCTCCTGCCGAAGGCGTGGGACGTGCTGGTCAACCCGGTGGCCGGGCGGATCTCCGACCGGACCCGCTCCCGCTGGGGCGCCCGCCGGCCCTACCTGCTCGGCGGTGGGCTCGCCCTGGCGGTGCTGTTCGCCGCGATCTTCGCCGCGCCGTTCGGGAACGGTCCGGCCGCCGCCGGGTACGTCGCGCTCGCCTTCCTGGCCGCCGCGACCGCCTTCGCGTTCTTCCAGGTGCCCTACGTGGCCATGCCGGCCGAGCTGACCGCCGACCCGGCGGAGCGTACCCGCCTCATGACCTGGCGGATCGCGGTGCTGGCACTGGCCATCCTGGTCTCCGGTGCGGTGGCCCCGGCGGTGGTCGCCGCGGGCGGCGACGGCCTGCCGGGCCACCGCTGGATGGGCCTGTTCGTGGCCGCGCTGATCGTGGCCGGCGCGGTCGGCGCGTTTCTCGGCACCCGGTCCGCCCCGGCTGCGACGGTGGGGGAGAGCGAGCCGACCCTGCGTGCCCAGCTCGCGGTCGCCGGCCGCAACCGGCCGTTCCGGGTGCTGCTGATCTGTTTCGTGATCCAGTCCGCCGGGGTGGCCACCGTGCTGGCCGGCGTCAAGTACTTCGCCGACCAGGTGCTGCGCGCGCCGGACAGCGGCCCGACGCTGCTCTTCGCCTGCTTCGTCGCGCCGGCGCTGCTGGTCATGCCGCTCTGGAGCCGGGCCGGCGCCCGGCTCGGCAAGCGGGCGTCGCTGGTCGCCGCGTCGCTGCTCTTCGCCGCCGGCGCGCTCACCCTGGTGACCGCGCCCGCGCTGCCGGCCGCCGGAGCGTACGCGGTGGTGGCGGTGATCGGCGTCGGGTACGCCGGCCAGCAGGTCTTCGCGCTGGCCATGCTGCCGGACTGCATCGCCTACGACACCGCGCGCACCGGGCGGCGGCAGGCCGGGGTGTTCACCGGGCTGTGGACCGCCGGGGAGACGTTCGGACTGGCCCTGGGGCCGGGCATCTACGGCCTGGTGCTCCAGCTCTCCGGCTACGTCTCGTCGTCGACCGGGGTGGCGGCGGCCCAGCCGGGCAGCGCCCGGCTCGGCGTGCTGCTCGGCTTCACCGTGCTGCCGGCCCTGCTCGTCGCCGCCCCGGTGGTGCTGCTGCGCGGCTACACGCTGACCCCCGCGCACCTGACCGGCGCGTCCGGCGCCGTCCCGCCGACCGTGCGCGCGTGAGCCACCACGTCCCACCCGCCGCCGCGGACCGTCACGAGAGGAACACCGGAGACCGATGACCGACACGGCAGGTGCGGGCGCGCTGCCCGCCGAGGGGATGCCCGCGCCGCGGGTGCTGGACGAGATCCGGGCGCTGCGGGCCGGCGACCGACCCACGCACGGTGGGCGGCTCTTCGCCTACGTCTACGACCCGGGCGTGGCCGGGCTGGACGAGCTGGCCCAGGCCGCGTACGCGGAGAGCGCGCACGTCAACGGCCTTGACCCGACCGCCTTCCCGTCGCTGCTGGCGATGGAGAACGCGCTGGTCGCCGCCGCCGCCCGGCTGCTCGGCGGCGGCCCGGGCACGGACGCGCCGGACGTGGTCGGCAGCGTCACCGGCGGCGGCACCGAGTCGCTGCTGCTCGCGGTCAAGGCGGCCCGCGACGCCCGTCCCGACCTCGCCGAGCCGCGGATCGTGGTGCCGGCCAGCGCGCACGCCGCGTTCGCCAAGGCGGCGCACTACCTGCGGGTGGCGCTGGACCGGGTGCCGGTCGACCCGGTGACGCTGCGTCCGGCCGGGGCCGACGTGGCCGCCGCGATCCGCCCGGAGACCGTGCTGGTCGTCGCGTCCGCCCCGTCCTACGCGCACGGCGTGGTCGACCCGGTCGCGGAGATCGCCGCCGTCGCGGCGGGAGCCGGCGTCCGCTGCCACGTGGACGCCTGCTTCGGCGGCTGGGCGCTGCCCTGGCTGCGCCGGCTCGGCGCGCCGGTGCCGCCGTTCGACTTCGCCGTGCCCGGGGTCACCTCGATCTCGGTCGACCTGCACAAGTACGCGTACGCCCCGAAGGGGGTGTCGGTGCTGCTGCACCGGGACGCGGCGCTGCGCTCCCCGCAGTACTTCGCGTACGCCGACTGGCCCGGCTACACGATGGTCAACCCGGTGATCGCCTCCACCCGCTCCGGCGGACCGATCGCCGCCGCGTACGCGACGCTCCGCCATCTCGGCGAGGACGGCTACCTGCGGCTGGCGGCGTCGACCCGGGACGCGGTCGCCGGGCTGGCCGCGGCGGTGCGGGCGACCGACGGCCTGCGGTTGATGGCGGAACCGGAGTCCACGGTGGTCTGCTTCACCGCCGAGGACCCCACGCTCGACCTGTTCCTGCTGGTGGACGAGCTGACCGCGCGGGGCTGGCACACCCAACCCCAGCTCCGGTACGCCGACCTGCCGGCCAGCGTGCACCTCACGGTGACCGCCGCGGTGGCGCCACGGGTGGCCGAGTTCGGCCCGGCGCTGGCCGACGCGGTCGCCGCGGCTCGCGCCGCCGGGCCGGTCGCGCTGCCGCCGGACCTGCTGGCGCTGGCCGGCGGCCTCACCCCGGAGGCGCTCACCCCGGAGCTGGTCGCCGGGCTGGCCGAGGGGCTCGGCCTGGGCGGTGGCGCCGGCGCGCCGGACCGGATGGCGCTGGTCAACACGCTGCTCGACGCCGCCCCGGCGCCGGTGCGGGAGCGGCTGCTGGCGGAGTTCGTCGGGCTGCTCCAGCGCCCGGCCTGGTGACCCGACGACGTCCGGCCGGCGCCCACGGGCGCCGGCAGGTTGCCGTGGTAGCCGCGGTTCGCCGGTTCGAGCACCAGCCGGCCCACCGAGCCGTCGGCGGCGGAGCTGGCGGCGGCGGCCGGAGCGGCGAGCGCCAGCAACGCGGCGCCACCGCCGAGCACGACGCCGGCCAGTCGGCGTTCGGTGCGAGTGTTCATCGGGAAGGTTGCGCTCTTTCTGGGTGAGATCCGACAGTGGTTCAGCGGTACGTGTAGCGGTCCTCGTGGTCCTGGTCCTGGTCCTGGTCCAGCAGCGGGTCGGCGTCGGTGCCGACCGGCGACACCTCGGCGACGCCGGTGCCGCTGGCGCTGTTGGTGTTGCGGAGTCCGAAGCGGAAGGTCCGTTCCGCGCCGGGGCCGAGCGGGCCGAACCGGCAGACGATCGGTCCCTTCGGCGGCGCCCTGTCCCGGCAGGCCGACCAGTCGCCACCGTCCGCGACCGTGCCCACCTGCATCCGCAGGTGCAGCTCGACCAGGTCGGCCGGAACCGCGCTGACGCTGCGACCAGTCCAGCGACCAGCCTCCGCCGGGTGAGCGGTCCGCCATCTCCACCCGAACCGTGCCCCGGTCGGTGACCTGCGTGTCCAGCAACCACCCGGGCGCCGTCCTCGCGGACCGGGTGACCTGGCCGAGCACGACGATCCGGCCGTCGGCATCCCGGTCGAGCGCCACCACCTGTGACGGGCCCTGCTGGAAGATCTGGCAGCGGAGCAGGGCGACCGTCTCGACCGCGCCGTCGCCGTCCACGTCCCCGTGGGCGAGCTTCTCCAGGAGCACGTCGCCCTCCTTGCGGTAGCTGGCGGCGAGCCGGGTCGGCCCGGCCGTGCAGACCGCGCTCGGCGGCCACGCCGGCAGGTCGAGCCGTGCGGCCAGCAGTTGGGCCCGGGTGATCCGTCCGTCCGGCGCGGCCGACGTCGGTCCGCCCGTGCTCGGCGACGCGGACGGCGTCGGCGCCGGCGCGGTCACACCGGTCACACGCCCAGACGTCGGCCCGGGTTGCGGGGTTGCCGCGTCGACGCCGGCGGGGACTGTCCGGTCGGGGACAACTCCGGGCGTATGACGGCGATCACATTCCGGGAATCCCAACAACCATCGTAAGTATTTACGTTTGTAGATTAATGGTGGTTTATGTGGATCTTTCCTATCCGTAGCGTCTTCCTCAACGGAACGACCGACACGGGAGGACACGACATGGACATCCGGAAGATCACACTCGTTGGCGCGACCGGCCTGGCCGGCCTGGCCCTGGGCATCGGCGCCGTGGCGGCGATCGGCCCCGGCCCCTCCGTCGCACTGGCCATCGGCCCCGGCCCGTCCGTGCCGCTGCCGATCGGGCCCGGCCCGTCCGTGCCGCTGCCGATCGGTCCGGGTCCGTCGGCGTTGGCCGGGTGGATCGGTCCGACGAAGATCGGCCCCGGCCCGACCGTGCCGCTGCCGATCGGGCCCGGCCCGACCGTGATCACCGCGTGGCTCGGCCCGACCGGGATCGGCCCCGGCCCCGGCGTCGCGGGGAACTGACCGTCTCTACGGCCCGGCCGGCACCGCCGGCCGGGCCGTCGGCCCCGTACCCCGCCCGGGCGCGCGGAGCGGTGGCGACCCTCGCTCGGTCGACCCTGACGAGGGCGGGGGCGGCCGTCCGCCCGCCGCCCGGTAGCCGGCGGACTCCGCGCTCGGCGTCAGTCGAGCCGGCTCACCCGCACGGACCCGGCCCCCGCGTGGGTGGGGCGACGGTCGGGGTGGCGGCGACGGCCGGCGCGCCGTCGGATGCGTACGGTCATGGTGTTCCTCCCCGTGTCGTGGACGGCCGACCGGCCGGCCACGTGGCCGGGAACCTACTCGCGCGGGAGCCGACCGGTCGCCCCGAGGGGCAAAGCGTGCAATCCGCCGCCGGCCCCGACTTCCGGCCCGGACGCTGTGGTTGACTGTCGGTCCGGGGACAGCGGAGGGAGGCCCGACGTGCAGCTGCCGGCCGTGCTCGGTGAGCCGATCCGGTTCGTGCTGAACTGGGGCCGCCGCTACTCGCTCTGGGTGTTCAACTTCGGCCTGGCCTGCTGCGCGATCGAGTTCATCGCGACCAGCATGGGCCGGCACGACTTCATGCGGCTCGGCGTGATCCCGTTCGCCCACGGCCCCCGGCAGGCCGACCTCATGGTGGTCAGCGGCACCGTCACCGACAAGATGGCTCCGGCGGTCAAGCGGCTCTACGACCAGATGCCGGAGCCGAAGTACGTGATCTCGTTCGGCGCCTGCTCGAACTGCGGCGGCCCGTACTGGGACTCCTACTCGGTGACCAAGGGCGTCGACCAGCTCATCCCGGTCGACGTCTACGTGCCCGGCTGCCCGCCGCGGCCGGAGGCGCTGCTGCACGGCATCCTCCGCCTCCAGGAGAAGATCGCCGCCGAGGAGTCCGGCGTCGGCGGCGTCCCCCGCCCCGACCGGCTCGCCCCGCCGGCGGACTCGGTCCCGCGGCCGGTGGAGGCGCTGACCGCACCCCCGGTGCGTCCCCCGGTCGGCTGAACCGCCGGGTGGCGGAGCGGGACTAGCCTGCGGACCATGACCGACTCCGCGGAGAAGCGTTCCGCCTTCATCGTCGACGTGCTGACCGAGGAGTTCGGCGCGTCCATGGCGATCGACCCGGCGGCGTTCCGCCGGAAGTTCCGCAAGATGGCCGCCTCACCGTTCGCCTTCTACCGGGGCAGCGCCTCGCTCTTCTACGCCGACCAGCTCGGCGACTTCGCCAGCGAGCGGTTCCTCGACGACCGGACCAGCCGGGTGTGGATCCACGGCGACCTGCACGCGGAGAACTTCGGCACCTACATGAACGCCTCCGGGCAGCTCGTGTTCAACGTCAACGACTTCGACGAGGCGTACGTCGGACCGTTCACGTGGGACCTCAAGCGCCTGGCCGCGAGCGTGGCGCTGCTCGGTTACGCCAAGGCGCTCTCCGACCGGGTGATCGGCGAGCTGGTGACCGGCTTCGCCCGCTCCTACCTCGCCGAGCTGCGGGCCATCTCCGCCGGTGGGGACGACGCGATCGGCTCGATCACGCTGGAGAACGCGGACGGCGTGCTGCGCCGGGTGCTCCAGCAGGCCCGGCTGAGCACCCGGGTGGACCTGCTCGCCGCGCAGACCACGATCGACAACTACGAGCGCCGCTTCTCCCTCGGCGACGGCGTGTACGAGATCGACGCCGCGACCCGGGAGAAGGTCTGCGCCGCGTTCGAGGACTACCTGGGCACGCTGCCGGAGTCGACCTCCCGGCTGCGCCCGGTGGCCACCACCATCAAGGACGTGGTGCTGCGCAAGGGGGTCGGCATCGGCTCGGCCGGGCTGCCCTCGTACAACCTCCTGCTGGAGGGGCACACCCAGGCGCTGGAGAACGACGTCGTCATCTACATGAAGCAGGCCCAGGTGCCGGCCGTGGCGCGGCACATCGACGACGAGCGGGTCCGGTCGTACTTCCGGCACCAGGGGCACCGCACCGCCGAGTCGCAGCGGGCGTTGCAGGCGCACGCCGACCCGTGGCTGGGGTTCACCGAGCTGGACGGCGCCGGGCAGCTCGTCGCCGAGGTCTCCCCGTACGCGGCGGACCTCGACTGGGCCGACGTCAACGAGCCGGAGGAGCTGGGCGGGGTGCTCACCGACCTGGGCCGCGCGGTGGCCCGGATGCACTCGGTGGCCGACGACGAGTCCAGCCACGACCTGGTCGACTACTCGACCGAGGACTCGATCGTCGCGGCGGTCGACGCGGACGCCGACGGCTTCGTCGACTACCTGGTCGACTTCGCCCACCGGTACGGGATCCGGGCCCGCGAGGACCACCAGCTCTTCGTGGACCTGTTCCGCAACGGCCGGCTGCCCGGCATCTGAGCGGGGCGCCCGCCCCGCCTCACTGCGCGAAGTCCAGCACCACCTTGATGTCCTCGCCGGTCGAGGCGTACGCCTCCCGGTAGGCCGAGACCGGCACCCGGCGGGTGATCAGCGAGTTCAGCCACGACCGGTCGGCCCGGGCGAGCGCCTGGGCGGCCAGGTCCCAGTGCCGGCGGCCGGCGTTGACCGAACCGAAGACGACGTTGTTCTCCAGCACCAGCTCCCGGTTCAGGGCGCCCGCGTCGAAGTCGATGGTCCGGCCGCCGCTGGAGACGCCGGTCAGGCAGACGATGCCGGTGGGGCCGGCCTTGCACATCGCGTCCAGCACCACCGGCGGCGCGCCGGTGCACTCGACCACCACGTCCGGTTGCAGGTCCAGCTCGGCGACGCTCGACGTGTGGTACGTGGCGCCGAGCGCACGGACCAGGTCCGGCTTCGGGCCGGTGGTGTTGCGGTCCAGCACGTGCACGGACAGCTCCCGCTGGCTGGCCAGCAGCGCGGCCAGCAGGCCGATCGGCCCGGCCCCGGTGATCAGCGCGGTCTTCGGCTTCCACTCGGCCCGGCGGCCGATCCGCTCGATGTGGTCCCAGGCCTTCGCCACCACGCTGGTCGGCTCCAGCAGCATGCCCACCGACGCCAGCGCCTCGTCCAGGCCGACGGCGAACTTGGGTTGCAGCCGCCAGCGGTCCCGGGCGAACCCGGGCAGCCCCTTGATGCCGTGCTCGGTGTACCGACCGTTGCGGCACATGTCCCACTCGTCCACCGCGCAGTTCGCGCACGGTACCGGGTCGGGGTGGCGGACCACGCCGGCCACCAGGTCGCCCGGGTGCAACGTGCCGGTCGGGTCCTCCAGCACCCGGCCCAGCGACTCGTGCCCGAGCACGAGCCGCTCCTGTCCCGGCGGCGCCTCGCCGTACTCCCCGGCGATGATCTCGTGGTCGGTGCCGCAGACGCCCACCGCCAGCGCCTCGACCAGGATCGCGCCCTCCTCCGGCTCCGGTTCGGGCCACTCGTCGGTGAGTCGGAGCGAGTCGGGGACGCCCGGGGTCACAGTCACAGCGCGCACGGTCCTCATCTTTCCCCGCCGTGCGCCGGTCCGCTCGGCAAAGCGACGATCCGGGCCGGGCGGCCCGACCCGGCCCGCAGCCGCCGGCCATAGGATCAGCGCATGACTCCGGAAGAGGTCGGCCGGCGGGTGGTCGCGCTGCTCGCGCCCGTGGAGGCCGCCGCGTCGGTCTCCGGCGGTCAGGGGTACGCCCGCGCCACCGTCGACGTACCCCCGGCGAGCTGGGCCGACGCGGTGCGCGCGGCGCGCGACGACGCCGAGCTGGGCTTCGACTTCCTCGACTGGCTGTCGGCGGTGGACGAGCTGGCCGACGGCTTCGACGTGGTGGTGCACCTCTGGTCGGTGCGGCACCGGCACGGTCTGCTGCTGCGCACCCGGGTGCCCCGCGCGGCGCCGGTCGTGGCGTCCGTGGTCGACGTCTTCCCCGGCGCCGACTGGCACGAGCGGGAGACCCACGAGATGTTCGGCATCGACTTCGCCGGGCACGCCGAGCTGCGACCGCTGCTGCTGCCGCCGGAGTTCGAGGGGCACCCGCTGCGCAAGGAGTTCGTGCTCGCGTCCCGGGTGGCCAAGCCGTGGCCCGGCGCCAAGGAGCCGGGCGAGTCGGAGGCCGGCGGCGGGCGGCGACCGGTCCGGCCGCCGGGCGTGCCGGCGCCGGGGGAGTGGGGGACGACGCCCACCCCGGCCGGCGCGGCCGGGGCGGGCGAGGGCCCGCGCGGCGGTACGCCGGCCCGCCCGGCCCGGGAACGTCCGGCGCGCCCGGCCCCCGGTGGACGTCCCGCACGTCCCTCTTCCGGGGAGCGCCCGGCGGGTCCGGCGGGTCCGGCGGGTCCGGCGGTCGAGCGTCCGGTGCGGCCGGTTCCCGGGGAGGCCGCGACCGGACCGGGCGGCGCGGAGCCGGCCGGGGCGGAGACCGAGGAGCCCGCGACCCGACCGGGCCGCGCGGAGCCGGCCGGGGCGGAGACCGGTGAGCCGGGGCCGCTCGGGCGTCCCGTGCCCGGGGAGCGGCCGACCGGGCCGCCCCGCCAGGAACCGCGGCCCGACGCGGCGGGGGAGTCCTGATGCCCGACTGGTTGGAGCTGGTCCTGCGGGTGGTGGGCGTGCTCGTCGCGTTCCTCACCCTGCCGCTGATCGTCGGCCAGGCCGAGCACAAGGTGATGGCCCACATGCAGGGCCGGCTCGGCCCGATGTACGCCGGCGGCTTCCACGGCTGGGCGCAGCTGGTGGCCGACGGGATCAAGTTCGTGCAGAAGGAGGACGTCACCCCGCGCGAGGCGGACCGGCCGGTGTTCCGGCTCGCGCCGGCGGTGGCCCTGGTGCCCTACCTGCTCGCCCTGCTGGTCATCCCGCTCGGGCCGGGTGACCTGGTCGCCCAGCCGCTGGACATCGGCCTGTTCTTCGTGCTCGCGGTGGTGGGCATCGGCGTGCTCGCGGTGCTCATGTCCGCCTGGGCGTCGGCCAACAAGTACAGCCTGCTCGGCGGGCTGCGCGGCGCCGCCCAGCTGCTCGGCTACGAGCTGCCGCTGGTGCTGGCCGCCGCCTCGGTGGCGATGGCGGCGGGCACGCTCAGCCTGCCCGGCATCGTGGAGGCGTGGCATCCCTGGTGGCTGCTCTGGCAGGCGCCGGCCATGGTGATCTTCTTCGTCGCCGGGCTGGCCGAGATCCGCCGCCCGCCGTTCGACATGCCGGTGGCCGACTCCGAGCTGGTCTTCGGCTACATGACCGAGTACACCGGCCTGCGCTTCGCGTTCTTCCTGCTCGCCGAGTACGTCGGCATCGTGGTGATCGCGGCGCTGACCACGGTGCTCTTCCTCGGCGGTTGGCAGGGCCCGTTCGCGGACGCCCAGCTCGGCTGGCTGTGGACGCTGCTGAAGGTGTTCGCGGTCGCCTTCGTGATCATCTGGCTCCGGGTGAGCTACCCGCGGCTGCGCGAGGACCAGCTCCAGCGTCTCTGCTGGCTGGTCCTGGTCCCCCTGGCCCTGGCCCAGCTGGTCCTCACGGCCGCCGTCCGCCTGGCCCTGTAACCCCCTCACCCGCCCTCGTCGATCTTGCACTTCCTGCCCCGGCAAAAGGTGCGAGACACACGAACCGGGGGCCCGAAGTGCAAGATCGACGAGGGAGAGGGCTCAGCGCAGCGGGGTGTGTGCGGGGTCCACACGCTCGTCGGGGGTGGGGGGCGGGGGTGGAGTGCCGTCGCCGAAGGGGCGGCCGCCCAGGTCCTCCCGGCCGTGCGGGGTGAGCCAGTTGCTCAGGTCGGGGCCGAGCGGCACGATGCCGGTCGGGTTGATGTCGCGGTGGACCTCGTAGTAGTGCCGCTTGATGTGGTCGAAGTCGATCGTGTCGCCGAAGCCCGGGGTCTGGAACAGGTCCCGCGCGTACGCCCACAGCGCCGGCATCTCGCTCAGCTTCTGCCGGTTGCACTTGAAGTGGCCGTGGTAGACCGGGTCGAAGCGGACCAGCGTGGTGAACAGCCGCACGTCCGCCTCGGTGATCGTGTCGCCGACCAGGTAGCGCTGCCCGGCCAGCCGCTCGCTCAACCAGTCCAGCCGGTCGAAGAGCCGGTGGTACGCCCGCTCGTACGCCTCCTGGCTGCCCGCGAAGCCGCACCGGTAGACGCCGTTGTTGACGTCGGCGAAGACCTTCGCGTTGACCTCGTCGATCTCGGCGCGCAGCGGCTCCGGGTAGAGCTGCGGCGCGCCCGGCCGGTGGTGGGCCGTCCACTCGGTCGACAGGTCCAGGCTCATCTGCGCGTAGTCGTTCGTCACCACCTGCCCGGTCGGCACGTCCACCAGCGCCGGCACGGTGATGCCCCGCTCGTAGCCGGGGAAGCGGGCGAAGTAGGCGTCGGCGAGCCGCTCGATGCCGAGCACCGGGTCCCGGCCGCCCGGGTCCAGGTCGAACGTCCAGCTCCGCTTGTCGTGGGTGGGCCCGGCCACGGCCATCGAGATGGCGTCCTCCAGGCCGAGCAGGCGCCGGACGATGATCAGCCGGTTCGCCCACGGGCACGCCCGGCTGACCGCCAGCCGGTAGCGGCCCGGCTCCACCGGCCAGCCGTCCCGCGCGTCGGCGGTGATCCGGGTGGCGATGTAGCGCTGGTCCCGGGTGAACTCGCCGCCCGGTTCCACGTACTTGCCGCCGGTCCGGTCGAGAACCTCGTCGTTGCTGCCGGCCACGCCCACCTCCCGAGTCGACTTCCGCTCCCATCATGGTCGCTCCGGCCGGTCCCGGCAGGCCGAGCGGGGCAGCGGGGGGCATAGGCTGCCGGCCGTGACCGATGTGGAGGCGGCGGCCCGACGCTTCATCGCCGACGTGTGGAACGGCGGCCGCGAGGAGAGCGCGTACGAGCTGGTGGCCCCGGACTGTCCCGGGCTGGGTGGCACCGGGCCGGAGGCGACGCTCGCCTGGCACCGGGACCGGCGGGCGTCCTTCCCCGACCTGCGCTACAAGATCGTCGAGGTGGTGGCCGGCGCCGGTCGGGTCGCGGTGCACTGGCGGGCCGCCGGCACGCAGGCCGGGCAGTTCGGCCCGGTGCCGCCGACCGGCCGGGTGGTCAGCTATTCCGGCGCGACGTTCCTGCGCTTCGACGACGCCGGCCGGATCGTGGACGTGTGGAGCGTGAACGAGCTGTTCCAGGTGCTCCAGCAGCTGGGCGTGGAGATGCTGCCCCCGCTCACACCCGGCGGGGCGTGATCCGGCTGATCGGCAGGTTCACCGGGAACGGCTCACCGGTGTCGACGAACTTCGTCCACCGGCCGGTCTCCGTGTAGACCTCGTGCACCGGGTCGATCTTGTAGGTGTGGACGACGATGCCCTCGTCCTCGATCTCGATCCGCCAGTGGAACGGGATCCCGGCCTGCGCGTAGAGCGCCGGCTTGAGCACCCGGTCGATGGACCGGGTGCTGGGCGAGACGATCTCCACGGCGAGCACCACCTCGTGCGGCTCGTACCGGGACGGTTCGCGCGCGGCAGCGGTGGCGGTGGTGACCAGGACGTCCGGAATGAAGGAGCGGGTGCGGTTGATGCGCACCTCCACCCCCTGGGTCACGTCGTACCCGTCGGGGCAGTCCTCGTCGAGAGCCACCATGAGCAGGGCGGCGATGCTCTGGTGGATCCGGGTGGGGGAGGGGGACATGAGCAGCACTCCATCGAGCAGTTCGCGGCGGCGACCGTCCTCCGGCAGCGCGTCCAGATCGTCGGTCGTCCACCCGCGCTCCGGCGGGTGGTCGCTCTCCAGCGCGGCGGTCATCGACAGGTCCTTCCCGGTGTGCCGTTCTCCCCGCGCTCAGGATACCGCCGCCAAGAGTCGGGGGGTGGTCGCGCGCGCCCGGGCCACAGGGCAGGATGGGCGGCATGAGCGAGCACGGTGGAGTGCCCGGCGCCGGGCTGGTGAAGGGGCTGGCGGTCACGTTGAAGACGATGACCCGCCGCTCGACCACTCAGCAGTACCCGGACGTGGCCCCCGAGTTGCCGCCCCGCTCCCGCGGCGTGATCGCGCTGCTGGAGGAGAACTGCACGGTCTGCATGCTCTGCGCCCGCGAGTGCCCGGACTGGTGCATCTACATCGACTCGCACAAGGAGGAGGTGGCGGTGCCCGGCGCCGCCCGCCCCCGCCAGCGCAACGTGCTCGACAAGTTCGACATCGACTTCTCGCTCTGCATGTACTGCGGCATCTGCATCGAGGTCTGCCCGTTCGACGCGCTCTACTGGTCGCCCGAGTTCGAGTACGCCGAGTACGACATCAAGGACCTGCTGCACGACAAGGACCACCTGGGCGAGTGGATGGCCACCGTGCCCCCGCCGCCGGCCCACGACCCGCTCGGCGACCCCTCGAAGGAGGAGACCACCGCCGCCCGCAAGGCCACCGGCCCGCCCGCCCGTCCGACCCCGACCCGGGTACGCCCCGACGCCGCCGACTCCCCGGGCGGAGGCGCGGCCTCGTGACCGGCGCGGACGTGCTGCTGCTCGCCCTCGGCGCGGTCGCGGTGGGCGCGGGCGCGTTGGTGGTGGCCACCCGGCACCTGGTCCGGGCCGGGTTGTGGCTGGTGGTCTGCCTGGGCGCGCTGGCCGGCGACTACCTGGTGCTCACCGCCGAGCTGGTGGCCTGGGTGCAGGTGCTGATCTACGTGGGCGCGGTGGTGGTGCTGCTGCTGTTCGCGGTGATGCTGACCCGCGCCCCGATCGGTCCCTCCGACGACCTGGACCGGCCCGGCTGGCCGGCCGCGCTCGTCGGCGCCGGCAGCGGTCTCGGCCTGGCCGTGCTGCTGGTCGACGCGTTCCGCTGGTCCCGGGTGGAGCTGCCCGCCGCAGGCACCGCCGAGCGCCTCGGCGAGCAGGTTTTCCGCTCCTGGGTGCTGCCGTTCGAGGTGCTCTCGGTGCTGCTGCTCGCCGCGCTGGTCGGCGCGATCGTGCTCTCCCGCCCGGACATCGGCCGCCCGTCTTCGTCCGGCCCGACCGTGGCGCCGGCCGCCGGCAGCGGCCCGGCCGACGAGGGCCCGGCCCGGCCCGAACCGGCCGCCGTGGCCGCCGACGAGGGCGGGCGCCGGTGAGGCCGGTCATTCCGTACGTCACCGCCGCGCTCCTGTTCGGCCTCGGCGTCTACGGCGTGCTGCGCCGGCGCAACGCGGTCCTGGTGCTGATGGCGGTGGAGCTGATGCTCAACGCGGTCAACCTGGTCCTGGTCACCGCCGACACCACGGTCCGGGCGGCGCTGCCGCACTCCGGGCAGGTGTTCGCGCTGTTCGTCATCGTGCTCGCCGCCGCCGAGATCGGTGTCGGGCTGGCCATCGTGCTCCAGCTCTACCGGCTGCGGGCCAGCGTGACAGTTGACGACGTCCCGCTCGGCGAGCGGGCGCCGGCCGTACCGGACGAGGTGCGCCAGGGGCGACCCACGGGTGTGCCGGACGAGGTGCGTCCATGAGCACGTCGACGGTGTGGCTCGCGGCCGCGCTGCCGGGCGCGCCGCTGGCCGCCGGCCTGGTCGGGCTGCTGCTGCCGCCCGCGTCGAGCGGGGACCGGGCGCCGGCCCGGCGGTCCGCCGTCGCGCTGGGCGTGGCCGGCGCGGCGGTGGCCCTGCTGGCCGCGTTGGTGCTGCTGGTCCGGGTGGACGGGCCGGTCGAGGCGGCCACCACCTGGGTCGACCTGGGCGGTCTGCGGGTCACGCTGGGCCTGCGACTGGACGGCGTGGCGGTGCTGGTCGCCACCGCGGTCGCCGCGGTGGCGCTGGCGGTGCAGGTCTACTCGACCGGCTACCTGCGGCGCGGCCCGCACGACGACGTCGACGTCGACCACCGCTACCCGCCGTACGCGGCGCAGCTCAGCCTCTTCACCGCCGCCATGCTCACCGTGGTGGTGTCCGGTGACCTGATCATGCTGCTGGTCGGCTGGGAGGTGATGGGCATCTGCTCGTACCTGCTCATCGCCCACGACCGGCGGCTGCCCGAGGCGCCCGGCGCGGCGGTCAAGGCGTTCCTGGTCACCCGGGTGGGTGACGTCGGCTTCCTGCTCGGCATCGCGCTGCTCGGCGTGGGCGCGGGCAGCTTCCGGATCGCCGACGTGCTGGCCCACGACTACGGCGCCGGCACGCTGACCGCCGCCTGCCTGCTGCTGCTCGCCGGCGTGGCCGGCAAGAGCGCCCAGTTCCCGCTGCACACCTGGCTGCCCGACGCGATGGCCGGCCCGACGCCGGTCTCCGCGCTGATCCACGCCGCCACCATGGTCGCCGCCGGGGTGTACGCGGTGGCCCGGCTGTTCCCGCTGTTCGAGCAGGCCCCGGCCGCGCTCGCCGTGCTGGGCGTGATGGCGTCGGTGACCATCCTGCTCGGCGCGTTCGCCGCCACCGCCCAGGACGACATCAAGCGGGTGCTCGCCTGGTCGACGGTCTCCCAGATCGGCTACATGACCGGCGCGCTGGCGGTCGGCGCGCCGGCGGTCGCGCTCTTCCACCTGCTCACCCACGCCGCGTTCAAGGCGCTGCTGTTCCTCGCCGCCGGCGCGGTGATCCACGCCGTGGGCACCACGCTGATGTCCCGGATGGGTGGCCTGCGGGCCGGCATGCCGGTCACGTTCTGGTGCATGGTGGTCGGCCTCGGCGCGTTGGCCGGGGTCCCGCCGCTGTCCGGCTTCTGGAGCAAGGACGGCGTGCTCGCCGCCGCCGAGGCCGCCGCGCTGGACGGGGCCGGTCCGACCGCGCCCTGGGTGGGCTGGCTGGTCTGGCTGGCCGGGCTGCTCGGTGTCGCGGTCACCGCCTGGTACGCGACCCGCCTGCTGCTGCGCACCTTCTTCGGCGCCACCCGGATGCCGCTGGTCCGGCCGCACGACCCGCCGGCGTCGCTGCGCCTGCCGGTGCTGCTGCTCGCGGTCCCGGCCGCGCTGCTCGGCCTGGCCGCCTTCCTGCCCTGGTTCGCCGACCGCCTGCGGGTGCCGGCCGACGCGGCCACCGGCGAGGCGGTCGAGCTGGTCCACCTCGCGCCGAACCTGATCCTGCCGTTCGTGCTGCTGCTGGTCGGCGCGGGCGTCGGCTGGGCCGGCTGGCGCCGCGACCCGGCCGCCGACCCGGCCCGCTACCTGGGCCCGCTGCGGCCGGTGTTCGCCCGGGCGTTCCGGCTCGACGACGTCCAGCACGCCCTCGTCGTACGCCCGACCGGCGCGCTGGCGCGGGCAGTGCGGACCGGCGACGAGCTGGGCGTGGACGGTCTGGTCGAGGGGAGCGGCCGAGCGGCGGTGGAGCTGGGCGGCGGGCTGGCCGCGCTGCACCGGGCGGCGTTGCCGCGCGCGGCGGCCGGCGTGCTGGCCGGCGCGCTGCTGATCGGCCTGGCGGTCGCCCTGATCGGAGTCACCTCATGACGTTCGGGCAGGTCCTGCTGGTCGCGGTGCTCGCGGTCCCGGCGCTGGGCGCGATCGCGACTGCGGCCGTGCCCGGGGACCGGGCCGGCCGGCTGGTCGGCACCGTCGCCGCCGCGCTGACGCTGCTGGCGACGCTGCCGCTGGTCGGCGGCGAGCACGGCTGGTTCGGGTACGGGCCGCGCCCGGCCGTGCAGCCCTGGCACCGGCTCGACCTGCAGTGGGTGCCCGGGCTCGACCTGCGTTTCCACCTCGGGGTGGACGGCATCTCCTGGCCGCTGGTGGTGCTGACCGCGCTGCTCACGCTGCTGTGCTGCGCGTACACGCTGTGGCGGGTGCCGGCCGGCGGCGGCAGCGGGCGGGCCCTGGTGGCGCTGCTGCTGGCGGTCGAGGTGGGCATCCTCGGCACGTTCCTCGCGCTCGACCTGGTGCTCTTCTTCCTCTTCTTCGAGGTCGTCCTCCTGCCCATGTACGCGATCATCGCCGGCTGGGGCGGGAACGACCGGCGGCGCGCGGCGCGCAAGTTCGCGCTCTACACGCTGTTCGGCTCGGTGCTGCTGCTGGTCGGCGTCTACGTGGTGGTGGCCGAGGCGGGCACCGCCGACCTGGTGGCGTTGACCGGCGGCGTCGGCCTGTCCCGGGGCACCCAGTTCGCCGCGTTCACGCTGCTGGCGCTGGCGTTCGCGGTGAAGAGCCCGCTCTGGCCGCTGCACTCGTGGCTGCCCGACGCGCACACCCAGGCGCCCACCGTCGGCAGCGTGATCCTCGCCGGGGTGCTGCTCAAGATGGGCACGTACGGGCTGATCCGGGTCGCCGTCGGGGTGGCGCCGGAGGGCGCCCGCTGGGCGTCGCCGGCGCTCGGCGTGCTCGCCGTGGCGGCCATTCTGGTCGGCGGCCTGGTCTGCCTGGCCCAGGACGACCTGAAGCGGCTGATCGCCTACTCCAGCGTGGGCCACATGGGCTTCGTGCTGCTCGGCGTGGCCACGCTCACCGCCACCGGGCTCCAGGCCGCGTTGATCGGCAACATCGCCCACGGGGTCATCACCGGCCTGCTGTTCTTCCTGGCCGGCGCGGTCAAGGACCGGACGCACACCGGCGCGCTGGCCGAGCTGTCCGGGCTGCGGGAGACCGCGCCCCGGCTGGCCGGGCTGCTTGGCTTCGCGGCGGTCGCCTCGCTGGGGCTGCCCGGGCTGGCCGGCTTCTGGGGCGAGGCGTTCGCGGTGGTGGCGGCCGTGCGGCGGGGCGGCCCGCTGTGGCTGACGCTGGCCGTGCTGGCGGCGCTGGGCGGGGCGCTGACCGCCGCGTACTTCCTCCGGCTGCTGCGCCGGGTCACCCACGGCCGGCCCGGCCCGGCGGTGGCCGGCCTCACGCCCGGCCTGGCCGGCGCGGAACTGACGGCCTGGGCGCCGCTGGTGCTGCTCGCCCTCGCGGTCGGCCTGGCGCCCGCGCTGGTCCTCTCCTACGCCTCCGGTCCGGTGGAGGCCCTGCTGGGGGTCGTTCCATGAGCCTGGTGCAGAGCGTCGACAACGTGGCGCTGCTGCCGGCGTACCTGGCCGCCGGCACGGCCGTGCCGGTGCTCCTGGTCGACCTGCTGGTGGCGCGTCCCGCCGTCACCGTCGCCGTGGCGTCGCTCGGCGCGGCCGGCACGGCGCTGGGTGCCGGGCTCGTCGGCGCTGCCGGCGACCGGCGCACGTTCTGTGTCGCGGCGGACTGCTCCTGGGTGTGGAACGGCCGGGCCGCCCTGGTGGCGGTGGTGGTCGCCCTGCTCACCCTCGGTGTGCTGGCCATCTCCGGTCCGCTGCTGCGCGCCGGGCGCACCCCGACCGGCGAATACTGCTTCCTGCTCGCCTGCGCGATGACCGGCGGCGTGGTGCTCGGCGCGGCCGGCGACCTGATCACCCTCGTCGTGGCGCTGGAGACGCTGACCCTGCCGCTCTACGTGCTGGTGGGGCTGCGGCGGGGCAGCCTGGCCGGCGCCGAGGCGGCGGTGACGTTCTTCGTGGTCAGCGTGGTCGCCACCACGGTGACGCTGCTCGGCGCGGCGCTGCTCTACGCGGTGACCGGCACGCTGCACCTGGACCGGCTCGGCGCCACGCTGGCCGCCCGGGACGACCTGACCGACCTGCCGCTGACCACGGTCGCGGTGGCGTTGGTGGTGGCCGGGCTGGCGTTCAAGGTCGCCGCGGTGCCGTTCCACGCCTGGGCGCCGGCCACCTACGACGGCGCGCCGCTGCCGGTGGCCGCCTACCTGTCGACCGCCTCGAAGCTGGGCGGCGTGGTGGCGCTGCTGGCGGTGGTGCAGCGGGCGCTGCCGGGCGAGGTGACCGGTCCGGTGCTGGCGGTGCTGGCGGTGCTGACCATGACCGTGGGCAACCTGGTGGCGCTGCGCCAGCGGCGTACCGTGCGGTTGCTGGCCTGGTCGTCGGTGGCGCAGGCGGGCTACATCCTGGCCCCGCTGGGCGCGCTGGCGCTGGCCGCCGGCCGCACCCCCGACGCCCGGGCCGGGGCCTACGCGGCGGCGGTCGCGTACACCGTCTTCTTCGTGCTGCTGGAGCTGGCCGCGTTCGCCGCGGTGGTGGCGTTGCGGCCGGCGGACGGCGACGGCGGCACGCTGGCCGACCTGCGTGGCGCGGCCCGCCGGCACCCGTGGGTGGGCGGCGCGTTCGCGCTGGCGCTGATCGGGCTGGCCGGCCTGCCGCCGGGGCTGGCCGGGCTGTTCGCGAAGGTGACGGTGGTGCGGTCGCTGCTGGCCGGGCACGCCGGCTGGCTGGCCCTGGTGGTGGCGCTGAACGCGGTGCTCGGCCTGGCCTACTACCTGCGGGTGGCCGCGTCGCTCTACGCCGCGTCCGACCCGGCCGCCGCCCCGCTCCGCCCGGCGCGCCTGGTGCTGGTGGCGCTCGGCGTGGCCACCGTGGCGGCCGTGGTGATCGGTGTCGCACCGCAGCTCGTGCTGGACGTCGCCGCCCGCTGAGGCGGTTCGTGCCCGGGTGGGCGGTTGGTTCAGCGGGCACACAGCGATCCCCAGCCAACTTTCAGCCATGAGCCGGATGGTTGACGGGTACCGGTGTGTTGAACCGGTCAGCGGGTCCCCCGCGTGGGCCCGCGCACCGAAGGAGCGATCGTGCATCACAACCGTCTGAAGACCGCAGCGCTGCTCGGCCTGTTGACCTCGCTGATCCTCGCGGTCGGCTACTGGTTCGGCGGTAGCGGCGGTCTCGTCATCGCCGTCGTCGTCTCGTTGCTGATGAACGGTGTGACCTACTTCTACTCCGACAAGCTCGCCCTGCGCTCGATGCGGGCGCAACCGGTCAGCGAGGCCCAGTTCCCCGAGCTGTACCGGATGGTGCGGGAGCTCTCCACCCAGGCCGGCAAGCCGATGCCCCGGCTCTACGTGAGCCCGACGGCGCAGCCCAACGCGTTCGCCACCGGGCGCAACCCGGAGCACGCGGCGGTCTGCGTCACCCAGGGGATCGTGGAGATCCTCGACTACCGGGAGCTGCGCGGCGTGATCGGGCACGAGCTGTCCCACGTCTACAACCGGGACATCCTGATCTCCAGCGTGGCCGCCGGCCTGGCCGGCATCATCACCATGCTGGCCAACATCGCCTGGTTCATCCCGCTCGGCTCCTCCGACGACGAGGACGGCCCGAACCCGGCCGTGCTGCTGCTCACCCTGATCCTCGGCCCGATCGCGGCCACGGTGATCCAGCTGGCGATCAGCCGCAGCCGCGAATACCAGGCCGACGCGTCCGGCGCCGAGCTGAGCCGCGACCCGCTCGCCCTGGCCAGCGCCCTCCGAAAGATCCACATGGGTACGCAGAGCCGCCCGCTGGCGCCGCAGGGCCAGCTCACCAGCACCGCCCACCTGATGATCGACAACCCGTTCAAGCGGGGCGGCGGCATCGCCGCGATGTTCGCCACCCACCCGCCGATGGAGCAGCGGGTGGCCCGCCTGGAGCAGATGGCCCGCAACTCCGGGCCGGTGCAGTTCCAGCGCTGACCCGCCGCACTCCGCACCGCGCCCGCGTCCCACGACGCGGGCGCGGTGGTGTGTCCGGGCACAATGCGTTTCCCCCGGTCATGTCGCGCCGTTAGGGTCGAAACGTCTCCCGCTCATTACCACCCGGAGGTTCGACCGTGGCCGCACTGCGCCAGTACCTGGGCGTCTGGCGGATCCCCGGCGCGCCGATGCTGCTGATCCTCGGCATCGTCGGCCGGCTCGGGATCGGCATGACCCCGCTGGCGCTGCTGCTCGTCGTCGAGCAGGTCACCGGCCGCTACTCCCTGGCCGCCGTCGCCGGTGGCATCTACGCGCTCGCCGGCGCCGCGCTCAGTCCGGTCGCCGGCCGGATCGCCGACCGGGTCGGACCCACGCCGGTGCTGCTGGCCACCGCGCTGGCCCACCCGCTCGCCCTGCTCGGGCTGCTCGCCGCCAGCCGCTCCGGGGCCGGCAACCTCGCCGTGATCTACCTGGCCGCCGGCGTCGCCGGCGCCACCTACCCGCCGCTCACCGCCGCGATCCGGGGCGCCTGGAACGACCTCACCGCACCGGCCACCGGCCGGGCGCACCTGCGTAACACCGCGCTCGCCGCCGAGACCTCCCTCTTCGAGGTCGTCTTCGTGCTCGGGCCGCTGCTGGTGGCCGGGTTCGTGCTGCTCGCCGACGCGTCCGCCGCGCTGGTCGGCGCCGCCGTGGTCACCCTGGTCGGCACCGGCACGGTCGCCCTCGGCCGGGTCATGCGCGGCTGGCGCCCGCACCCCCGGGAGCACCACGCGCGCGGCCTCGGCCCGCTGCGGGTCGGCGGCTTTCCCGCGCTGCTCGTCTGTGTGGCCAGCCTCGGCATCGCGTTCGGCGCCTCCGGCGTGATCGTCCCGGCCTTCGCCGCGAACACCGGCACCGCCGACCCGGAGAGCCTGGCCGGCGTGCTGCTCGCCGTCTGGGGCATCGGCAGCGCCGTCGGCGGTTTCTGGTTCGGCGTGCGCAAGCCGGCCGCCAACATGACCCGCCAGTTCGCCTGGCTGCTCGCCATCGTCGCGGCCAGCCTCGCCGTCTTCGCGGTGATCCCCGACCCGGCGGCGCTCGGCGTCGCGCTGGTGCTCGGCGGCGCCGCCATCGCCCCCGCGCTCACCCTGGAGAACACCCTGGTCGGGCGCATCGCCCCGGCCGGCATGCTGAACGAGGCGTACACCTGGGTGGTCACCATGTCGGTGGCGGCCAGCGCCGCCGGCGGGTCGATCGCCGGGCTGATCGTCGACCACGCCGGCGGCGTGCCGTGGGCGTTCGTCTTCGCCGGGGCGGCGGTCGGCGTCGGCGCCCTGGTCGCCGCGCTGCCGGCCGGCCCGATCGCCCGGGCCGAAGCCACCGCCGTACGCGCCGAGCAGTCGCTCGCCGCCTGAGCGCTCACCGATCGCCGGTCACCACCACCCGCTCCACCCCGGGCAGCCCCGCCACCGCGTCCCGGATCGGCGTCGGGTCCTCACCGTCTGCCAGCAGAACCGAGGTGACGACCCGTCCGGTGGGGTCCGGCCGGGACGCGACGGTCAGGCCGCCGCAGCGCAGCCCGACGTCCCCCCGCGCCTGCGAGATCCGGTAGCTCACCTCCCCGAGCTGGGGATCACCCGTGCCCGGCCGGAACACGACGTCCAGCCGCACCGGCCGGTCGGCGTGACAGCGGGCCGACGGCGTCGCGGACGCCGCGCCCGCGCCGCCGCCGACCGGCACCGGCGACGCCGCCGGCCCGAGCAGCGCCGGCAGGGTCGCCGCGCCACCGGCCACCGCCACCGTCGCCACCCCGGCCAGGACCGTCGCCCGTCGCCGGCTGCGCGCCCGACCCCGGGCCCGTACCTCCGCCGACGGGCTCAACCGCAGCCCGGCCACGTCGTGCTCCAACGCCCGCAGGGCGTCACCGATGCGTCCCGACATCGATCTCCTCCTTCTCGTCGGTGAGCAGAACGGCGAGCGCGGCGCGTGCCCGGGACAGGTGCGACTTGACCGTCCCCACCGGCATGCCGGTGCTCCGGGCGATCTCCGCCACGGGCAGGTCGTGCAGGTGGTGCAGGACGACGACCAGTCGCTGCGCGTCCGGCAGCCGGCGCAGCGCCGCCAGCACCGCGACCCGGTCCGGGCCCGGGCCGGGCACCGGGGCGTCCCGGCCCAACCGCGCCCGGGCGGCGAACCAGCGCCGCAGGCCACGCCAGCGGTTGGCGGTCAGCCGCCAGGCCACCATCCGCACCCAGCCCTCCGGATCCTCGTACGCCCCGACGGTCGACCAGCGCTGCCAGGCCCGCGCGTACGCCTCCTGCGTCACGTCCTGGGCCTCGGCCAGGTCACCGCAGAGGGCGTAGACGTGGTGCACGACCCGCCGGGCGGTCGCGGTGTAGAAGGCGTCGAATTCCTCGGACCCGTCCATACCGACCTCCCCGTGTCCGCTCTCACCACACGACACCCCGCGGCGGGTCCGGCGGTTGCACCGGGCTCAGGGCACTCCGGGCCGTACCCGGTCCGCCTCGCCGGTCGACGGTTCCTCCCGGTTCCGGTGGGGGTGGCCGCGGCGGTCCTCCGCCGGCGGCCCGGCCCTCCTCCGGGAGCGCCGCGCCGGCCCGGGGCGGGCGAGGAACCCGGCCGTGACCACACCCAGCGCGAGGATCGCCGTGGCGCAGGCCAGCAGCGTGGGCCGCGCGCCGAGCGCGGCGGTCAGCGGGCCGCCGAGCATGGTCCCCAGCGGGACCGCCAGCACGGTGACCGCCCCGTTGGCCGCCAGCACGCGGGGCAGGTCCCCGGCGTCGGCACGGCTCTGGACCAGCGCGGTGGAGGTCGGCCGGTAGGGCGCCCAGGCCAGGCCGGCCAGGGCGAAGGCCGGCAGCGCCAGGGCGAACGGCGCACCCAGCCCGAGCGGCAGCAACGCGGCGCCGAAAGCCACCACCACGCCGACGAGCGTGGGCCGCAACGGCCACCCGCGCAGGTGGCCGGTGACCAGGCCGCCGAGCAGCGAGCCGACCCCGAACGCGGTGTAGTAGGCGCCGAGCGTCGCGGCGGAGGCGTGCGGGTCCTCGCTGACCAGCACCGGCATGGCGACGTAGAAGGGTCCGAAGAGGAAGAAGAAGCCGACGGTCAGCGACAGCAGGCCGAGCAACGACCGGTCCCGCCCGATGATCCGGAACCCGGAGGTACGCGACGGACCGTCCCCCGCCGCCCGCCCGGCGCGCCGCTCACGCGCCGGAACGGCGAGGCGGTAGCTCACCGCCAGCACGGCGAAGCTGGCGGCGTCGACCGCGAGCACCCACACCGGGCCGACCTGGACGATGAGGAGACCGGCCAGCGGCGGACCGACCACCGTGGCCGCCTGCCCGAAGAGACCGAGCAGCGCGTTGGCGGCCAGGTGGTGCCGCTGCGGCAGCAGCTCGGCCACCAGGGTGAACTGTCCGGCCGCCCCCCACGGGTGCAGCAGCGACGACACCGCGAGCAGGGCCACGTAGAGCCCGACGTCCAACACCCCGGCGAGGTGGGCGACCGGGATCGCCCCCAGCGCGACCGCGCGGACCGTCGCGTCCCAGCCGGCGAGCTGCGCGCCGCCGCGTCCGCCCAGCAGCCGGCCGAACAGCACCGTGCCGGCCGCGCCCGGCAGCGTGTACGCGGCCACCGCGAACGCCGTCCAGGTGCCCCGCTGATCGACCGGCGCGAGGTGCAGCGCCAACCAGGTGACCGCGACCAGGGCCAGCCCGTCGCCGAGAGCGGAGACGGCGAGCCCGGGCAGTAGCCGGCGGAGCACCGGTTGGGCGAACACCGGCCGGTAGGGGAGCAGCATCGTCGGTCGCATGGTGCCCAGCCGACCGCATCAGGGGCGCGTACCCCAAGCAAGTTGCCCGAGGGCAGAAGGCCGGCCGCCGTGCGGGCGGCCGGCGGGCGCGACTACCGGTAGTTGGTGAACTGGAGCGCGACCCCGAAGTCCTCGCCCTTGAGCAGCGTGATGACGGCCTGGAGGTCGTCCTTCTTCTTGCCGGTGACGCGGAGCTGGTCGCCCTGGATCTGCGCCTGGACGCCCTTCGGGCCCTCGTCGCGGATCTTCTTGCTGATCGCCTTGGCCTTGTCCGACTCGATGCCCTGGATCACCTTGGCGTCGATCTTGAAGATCTTGCCCGACGGCCGGGGGTCGCCGGCGTCCAGCGACTTCAGCGAGATGTTCCGCTTGACCAGCTTCTCCTTGAAGACCTCCAGCGCCGCCCGGACGCGCTCCTCGGTCTCCGCCTGGAGGCCGATCGCCTCCTCGCCCGACCAGGAGATCTCGGCGCCGGTGCCGCGGAAGTCGAACCGCGTCGCGAGCTCCTTCTCCGCCTGGCGGAGGGCGTTGTCGACCTCCTGGCGGTCGACCTTGCTCACGATGTCGAACGACGGGTTCGCTGCCATGCTTCTGCTCCTGCTGTCCGGCGGTGTGTCCTGTTCCGTCCCGTGCTGACCAGCCCGGGACCCCCTGACGGTACCCGCTTGCGACGGAGCCGGGGGCAACCGCTATCCTTGCTTCCGCCGCCGCGTTGCGACGCGGTGGGGTGCCCTGGCGGGTTGCCCGAGCGGCCAATGGGAGCGGACTGTAAATCCGTCGCGAAAGCTACAGAGGTTCGAATCCTCTACCCGCCACCAGGTGCAGATACGGCCCCTGACCAGCAGAGATGCTGATCAGGGGCCGTTGTCATTGGCCCTCCGGCCGGTCATGCTTCCTCGAGCAGCCGGCGCGCTTCGGCGACGACCTCGGCGTCCAGCTCCGCGGTCCCGGTGTCGGTCTGCCTGTGCAGCTCGTGGACGGCCTCCACGTACTCGTAGGCGTTCTCGAGGTCGATGAGTTCGCCGGCCAGGGGAGTGCCCGCACAGGTGATGAACCGGTCGACCCAGGACGTGAGGTCGCGAGGTGTGATCGCCCCGGCGAGCAGTCGTCGGGCCATGACGCGGAGGATTTCCTCCTCGGCCTTCCGGCTGTCGTCGCCGTAGTGGGTCAGGGAGAGCTCCGCGAGGGCGCCGGGCAGCCACCGGAGCAGCTCGTCGTCCTCGCTGCCCCGCACCGGGGAGACCCCGGCCAGGATCCGCAGGGTGGGAGTGTCGACCCCGGCCACCAGGCAGTCGCAGGCGGCCCCGACGACGTCGGTCGCGGTCGCGGCGCCGACGCGCCAGAAGGCGACGGTGCCCTGGAGGTGGGCAAGGGCCTCGTCGTCGGTCACCGACACATGATCGGTCGGTGGGCCGGAGTTGTCGCGAGGTTTCGGAGACGCCGGACCGGTGTCGCCCACGCCGGGATCCGCGGGTGTGTGGGGTCCGCCCGGATCCGCCGCGTCCGGCATGTGCGCAGTCACCTCCGGCGCCCCCGCCGGATGGGGACGGGTGTCCGCGAATCGGACAGCGTGGGCCCTTGCCCAGACATCGACGATGGTGGAGTCTGGTCGGGGGTCGCCGTCACCGCCCGGACCGCGGTCCACTGTCGTCAGCGTAGATGATCATGAAGCGTGGTGAGTGAATTCGGTCTTACGCGCAGTTGGTCGGGAAGGCGCTGTGTGGCGTCTTCCGTAGCAGCGCCGGAACCGATCGTGACACCGAGCTGGGTCGGAGGGACGGGCGCGGGAGTCGAACGGATGATTTCCCTGTCTGCCGCGACAGGGGCGGTTCTCCACGCCTTTTGCGCGTGCCCCCCGTGTGGCACCATCGTGGAACCTCCACCTTCGCTGAAACTCTCTCGACAGGAGCAATCATGTTTGGTCGAAGGTTTGGCCGACTGCTTGGCTCACTTTTCGTCCTGGCTGCCTTCTTGGGCGGCGCTGCTGGTCTCGTCGGCGACGGCAGCACCGGGGGCGCGGTCCTCGTGGACATCACCTGGAACTGACCGGGGCTGCCGGTCGGCGTCGTCGGTCGGGCTCGGGCGTGCCTCGACGCTCGCCGACCTACCCGTGACCCGCGACGGCCACGAAGCAGGGCGGCGCCAGCCCGAAGGAGCGGCATGACCGGACGCGACCATCCACGACGCCGGTCGTCCGAGGACGCGTGGATCATCACGGCGCCGATGGCGCTGGTCGCCGTCGCCTGCGCCACGGTGACGGCACTCGTGGCGGACCATCCTGTCGGCAGATGGCCGCAGGCGGTGCTTCTCCTCGTACTCATGGTCGTGGCGGGGTTGCCGCTGCTGACCCTCGTCGTCCGCCGGCAGACGGTCGGCGTCACGTTGGCCGAGCTTCCGCTCGTGCTGGCGCTGTTCTTCCTGCCGCCGCTGACCGTGGTGCTGGTGCACACCCTGGCGTCTCTCATCACGCACCTGCGGCACCGCTTCGCGGCGCCCAAGGTCTGGTTCAACGTCGCCCGGGTGGCCGCCGGCACCTCGCTCGCCGTGCTGGTCCTCCAGGCCTTTCCACCGCTGGAGGGGGTCGGGCCCCGCACCTGGCTGAGCATCTCCGCGGCGGTGGGCACGTTCATGCTGGTCAGCATGACCAGCGTGACGGCGGTGCACGTGCTGCTGCACGGGTGGCAGGCCGGCTGGGGCGTGCTTCGCAGCACCCGCACGGTGATGCTGACGGCCGCGATCAACGTGTCCGTCGGCCTGATCATGCTGATCCTGCTGCGGAGCAGTTGGTGGTCGCTGCTGCTGCTCGCCGCGTTGGGCGCGGGATTCGCCCTGGTCTACCGCTCCTACGCCCAGTTCTTCCGGCAGCACCGCACCCTGACCGACCTCTACGAGTTGACCCGGGCGGTGGTGGAGAGCGGGCAGAGCGGCACCCTGGCGGACGTCCTCATCGGTCGGGTCCGTGCCCTCATGCAGGCCGAGTACGCGACCCTCTGGCTGCCGGCCCAGGGGCGGCATCCGGCGACCCTGCTCACCGCCCGCCCCGACGACCCGGGTCTGCTCGACATGGCCCCCGTCCCGCAGGCGCTGCGGGACAAGGTGCGGGAAACCGGGCGTACGGTGGCGGTCGGGCACGGGGTGACGACCGACGGCGAGTTCCGGGCCCGGCTGACGCAGCAGCGGGTCAAGGACGCCGTGGTGGTGCCGCTGCGCTCCGGGCCGGTGGTGATCGGCACCCTCGAGGTGGCCAACCGGCTCGGCGACGGCAACTACTTCACCTCGGCGGACATCGCGCTCGTGGAGACGGTCGCGGCGCACGCCGCCGTGGCGCTGGAGAACTCCCGCCTGGTCGACCGCCTGCGGCACGACGCCGACCACGACACGTTGACCAAGCTGCCGAACCGGCGCCGGATCAGCGCGGCGGTGGCCGAGGCGGTCAAGATCGCCGCTCCCGGCGAGGTGGTGGCGCTGCTGCTCTTCGACGTCGACCGGCTGCGCCAGGTCAACGAGTCGCTCGGCCACGCGGCCGGTGACAAGGTCCTGGTCGAGGTGGCCCAGCGGCTGCGCGTCTGCGCGCCCTCGTCGGCCCTGGTCGGTCGCGCCGGCGGCGACGAGTTCCTGGTGACGTTGCGGTTGGAGAGCGCCGAGGCGGCGCTGGAGCTGGCCGGTCAGCTGCGGGAGCAGATCCGCGACGAGATGGTGTTCGACGCGCTCACCCTGGACGTGGACACCGCCGTCGGGGTGGCCGTGCACCCCGAGCACGGCAGCGACGCCCAGGCGCTGCTGCAGCGGGTGGACCTGGCGGCGACGGCGGCGAAGGCGGTGCCGGGCAGCGTCCAGCTCTACAGTCCGGGGCTGGAGTCCCGTTCGCTGCGCCGGCTCGACCTCGCCGGCGACCTGCGCCGGGCGCTCGACGACGCCGCGCTGGAGGTCTACTTCCAGCCCAAGGTGACCCTGCGCGACCGTCGGCTGGTAGGGGTCGAGTGCCTGGCCCGCTGGGAGCACCCGGCGCACGGCACGGTCGCGCCGGAAGACTTCGTGTCGGTGGCCGAGCACACCGGCCAGCTCGGCCGGCTCACCGAGTTCGTGCTGCGGGAGAGCCTGTGCCGCAGCCGCGACTGGAGCCACGGCGACCAGCCGCTCTCCGTCTCGGTCAACCTGGCCGCGCGGACGCTCACCGACCAGCACTTCCCCGCGCTGGTGCGCGACCTGCTCGCGGAATATGGCGTCCCTCCGCAGCGGCTCACCCTGGAGATCACCGAGGCCGGGGTGCTGGACGGCACCGAACGTCCCATCCCGACCCTGCGGAGCCTGCGCGACCTCGGGGTCCGGCTCTCGGTGGACGACTTCGGCACCGGCAACTCGTCCCTGGCGCAGCTGCGCCGGCTGCCGGTGCACGAGGTGAAGGTGGACCGGTCGTTCGTGCAGGGGATGGCGACCGATCCGAGCGACCTGGCCATCGTCAACGCCGTGGTGACGCTCTCCCAGCAGTTCGGGCTGACCGTGGTGGCCGAGGGGGTGGAGAGCGAGTTGACCCTGGAGCTGTTGCAGGACATCGGCTGCGAGATCGGCCAGGGCTTCCTGTTCAGCCGGCCCCTGCCGTACGAGCGACTGGAGACCTGGTTCGGCGCCCAGGTCGATCCGGAGACGGTCGCCGCCGGGGAGCTGCCGCGCCTGCGTGTGGTGCCCTGATCAGGTGTGACACCCGACGGGGGGATCCGATTTCACCTCGGCGGCGCGGTCGTGTACTGTTTCCTCTGCGCGACACCCCCCGGGGTGATCGGGTAGGCCCCCTTAGCTCAGTCGGCAGAGCGTCTCCATGGTAAGGAGAAGGTCTACGGTTCGATTCCGTAAGGGGGCTCAGAGGGTCCGGCTGGACCCGCCACGGCGGTGTAGCTCAGATGGCAGAGCAAGCGGCTCATAATCGCTGTGTCGCCGGTTCAAGTCCGGCCACCGCTACTCTCGTCCTCCGGCTGACCCCGGTGGTCGGTGGGATGGGCGCCACAGGCGCCCACTTTGCATGTCTGCGTCGTCAGCGCGTACGCTGACACGCCGTAGTTCGTTATCCGTGAGCGAGGAAGGCACTCCGCCGTGGCGAAGGCGACCGATGTCCGGCCGAAGATCACTTTGGCGTGTGTGGAGTGCAAGGAGCGCAACTACATCACGCGCAAGAACCGCCGTAACGACCCGGACCGCATCGAGCTGAAGAAGTTCTGCCCCCGGGACGGCAAGCACACCGTCCACCGCGAGACCCGCTGATCCGCGGCCGGCGCTGCCGGCCCCGTAGCAGCTTCCGAACGCCGATCCGCCCGGTCGGTGGCCCCCGGGCCGCCCGACCGCACGGATCGGCGTTCGTGTTTTCCGTGTAGGTTCGCGGCATGTCCCTGGACCCGTCCTTCGTCGGCCGGACCTATCCGCCGACCGCCCCCTATCAGGTGGGCCGAGAAAAGATCCGCGAGTTCGCCACCGCCGTCGGCGCGACCGACCCGGCGCACCACGACCCGGAGGCGGCCCGGGCGCTGGGCCACCCCGACCTGGTGGCGCCGCCGACGTTCCCGGTGATCGTGACCATGGCCGCCAGTCGGCAGATCGTCGAGGACCCGGCGTTGGGCGTCGACTACAGCCGGGTGGTCCACGGCGACCAGCGGTTCGCGTACACCCGACCGGTGGTGGCCGGGGACGAGCTGGTGTGCGCGAACACCATCGAGGAGATCACCAACCGGGGCGGCCACGGTTTCCTGACCACCCGCACCGACGTGAGCACCGTCGCCGGCGAGCCGGTGGTCGCGGTCTGGTCCAAGATCGTCGTACGCGGGGAGGCGTGAGGATGGAGCTGCCCGTCCAGACCTACCGGGTGACCCGGGCGGACCTGGTCCGCTACGCGGGCGCCTCGGGGGACTTCAACCCGATCCACTGGAGCGACCGGACCGCCACCGGAGTGGGCCTGCCCGGGGTCATCGCCCACGGCATGTTCACCATGGCCCTGGTCGGTCGCGCGGTCGCCGGCTGGGCCGGCTCGCCGGACGCGGTGGTCGACTTCGGCGTCCGCTTCACCCGCCCGGTGGTCGTGCCGGACACCGACGAGGGCACCGAGATCGAGGTCGCCGCGGTGGTCAAGGAGGTCACCGAGGACGGCCTGACCAGGCTCGACATCACCGCGACGTGCCGGGGAGAGAAGGTGTTGTCGCAGGCCCGGGCGTTGGTCCGGACGACGGGCTGAGGGTTCGCCCGACGCGCGAGGGGTGGACCGGTTGGGAAAGTCGCACGACTACCCGTACACTGGTCCGCCGTGGGGCAAGTGACCCCCGCTCGGCACCTTGTGCCCGGGCGGAGGTGAGTTGCCGCACAGGGGTGTAGCTCAATTGGCAGAGCAGCGGTCTCCAAAACCGCAGGCTGCAGGTTCAAGTCCTGTCACCCCTGCGCCTCAGGCCTGACCGTTCCCGTGGGTCGCGCCGCCTCACCGGCGGCGTCCGGCCCGTGGTGGTGGCACCGGTGGGGTGGTTCCGAGGCACTCGGGGCCCTCCCGGCCGGTCCGCCGGCCGCGGCCCGTCGCGGGACGGTTGGTCCGGCCGGTGTGATCAACACGCCGCGCACGCCGCCCGGCGTGCGACCCCATATCCCGCACGGAGGGCGAAGTGGCCGAGAGCAAGCGGCGCGGCGAGGACGACGGCGACGAGCGTCTGGACGACGCAACCGTCGACGGCGTGGCCGACGACGACGCCACCGACGCGGACGAGCCGGTTTCCCGGGGTGGCACCGCCACCCGTAAGCGGGCCAACGCCGAGCCGACCGAGGGCCGCAAGACCCGCAAGGACACCGAGCGGATCGGGCTGTTCGCCCGCATCGCGCGGTTCTTCCGCGAGGTTGTGGCCGAGCTGCGTAAGGTCATCTGGCCGACCCGCAAGGAGCTGCTGACCTACACGGCCGTGGTGGTCACCTTCGTGGCGGTGATGCTGGCGATCGTGGCCGGCCTGGACTACGGCTTCGCCAAGGCCGTGCTGTGGGTCTTCGGCAACCCCAGCTGACCTGCGGACAGCGATACTGACGGAAGTGAGCGAGCGTGCCTGAGTACGACGAGACCGCCGAGACCCCGGACGAGCAGTCCGCGGTGGCGACGGCGGCCAACAACGAGTCGGTCGAGGCCGCCAGCGAGCCGGAGTTCCCGACCACCGAGCCGGCCCCGGACGAGGACTTCGACCCGGTTGCCGAGCTGCGCCAGAAGCTGCGGTACGCGCCCGGCGACTGGTACGTGGTGCACTCGTACGCCGGCTACGAGAACAAGGTCAAGACCAACCTCGAGACCCGGATCACCTCCCTCGACATGGAGGACTTCATCTACCAGGTCGAGGTGCCGACCCGGGAAGAGGTCGAGGTCAAGAACGGCAAGCGGTCGCAGGTCCAGGCGAAGGTCTTCCCGGGCTACATCCTGGTCCGGATGGAGCTGACCGCCGAGTCCTACTCCTGCGTCCGGAACACCCCGGGGGTCACCGGCTTCGTCGGCGCCACCGACCGGGCCGACCGGCCGGCGCCGCTGAGCCTCGACGAGGTGCTCAAGTGGCTGGCCCCGGCGGTCGAGACCGAGCAGAAGAAGGCCAAGCCCGAGGTCAAGGTCCTCGACTTCGAGGTCGGCGACTCGGTCACCGTCACCGACGGCGCGTTCGCGTCGCTGCCGGCGACGATCAGCGAGATCAACGCCGACCAGCAGAAGCTCAAGGTGCTGGTGTCGATCTTCGGCCGGGAGACGCCGGTCGAGCTGAACTTCAACCAGGTCGCCAAGATCTGACGTACGTCGGCACCGGCGGCCCGCCCTCCCGGGGGTGGCCGCCGGTGCGTCGTCTCACCGGCTCGCCCACCTCGGCGAAAACTCGGTAGAGGTTTGCGCTACCCTTTAACGTCGGCCCTCCGCATCGCGCTGACCGTGCGCGCCCGCGGGCGGCGGAGAATCCCAGTTCCAAGCCCCAGGAAGAGACATGCCTCCGAAGAAGAAGCTCGTCAAGACGTTCACGCTTCAGCTGCCGGCGGGCCAGGCCACCCCGGCGCCGCCGGTCGGCCCCGCGCTCGGCCAGCACGGCGTGAACATCATGGAGTTCTGCAAGTCCTACAACGCGCAGACCGAGTCCCAGCGGGGCGACATCGTCCCCGCCGAGATCAGCGTCTACGAGGACCGCACGTTCACCTTCGTGCTGAAGACCCCGCCCGCCGCCCGGCTGCTGATCAAGGCCGCCGGCGTGCAGAAGGGCTCGGGCGTCCCGCACAAGGAGAAGGTCGGCTCGGTCACCCGCGCCCAGCTGCGCGAGATCGCCGAGAAGAAGATGGCGGACCTCAACGCCAACGACATCGACCAGGCCGAGAAGATCATCGCCGGCACCGCCCGGTCGATGGGTCTGACCGTCGCCGACTGATCTCGCTCCACCGCTCCACCCGATCTTTCTGTTCGTGGGAGGGCCGCATTCGTCGCGCGCCCGCCAGAGACCACAGGAGTCACCAGAAATGCAGCGCAGCAAGAGCTACCGCAAGGCCGCCGAGGTCATCGACCGGTCGAAGCTCTACACCCCCGCCGAGGCCGTCAAGCTGGCCAAGGAGACCACCAACGTCAAGTTCGACGCCACGGTCGAGGTCGCGATGCGCCTCGGCGTCGACCCCCGCAAGGCGGACCAGATGGTCCGCGGCACGGTCAACCTGCCGCACGGCACCGGCAAGACCGCCCGCGTGATCGTCTTCGCCGCCGGCGCGAAGGCCGAGGAGGCCGTCGCCGCGGGTGCGGACGAGGTGGGCACCGACGAGCTGGTCGCCCGCATCCAGGGTGGTTGGCTGGACTTCGACGCGGCGATCGCCACGCCGGACCAGATGGCCAAGATCGGCCGGATCGCGCGGATCCTGGGCCCGCGCGGCCTGATGCCGAACCCGAAGACGGGCACCGTGACCATGGACGTCACCAAGGCCGTCGCGGACATCAAGGGCGGTAAGATCACCTTCCGGGTGGACAAGCACTCCAACCTGCACCTGATCATCGGCAAGTCCTCCTTCTCGGAGGCCCAGCTGGTGGACAACTACGCTGCGGTGCTCGACGAGGTGCTCCGCGCCAAGCCGTCCGCCGCCAAGGGCACCTTCCTCAAGAAGGTCACCCTCACCACCACCATGGGCCCGGGCGTCCCGGTCGACCCGAAGATCGTGAAGAACCTGCAGGAAGCCTCCTCCGAGGCCTGATCGACGCGTACCGCCCGACGGGGCCCCGCCACCACTCGTGGCGGGGCCCCGTCGGTCTGTCCGCTGTGGCACGCTCGGCGCATGCGGCTCGAAGACGTCTGGCTCCGCTACCACCGGCGCGGCCCGTGGGTGCTGCGGCAGGTCGACGTGGCGATCGGTCCGGGTGAGGTCGCGGTCGTGCTCGGCCGCAACGGCGCGGGCAAGTCCACGCTGCTCCAACTCGCCGCCGGGGTGCTGCGGCCGACCCGGGGCCGGGTGGCCGACCGGCCGCCGACCGTCGGCTGGGTGCCGGAGCGGTTCCCCGCCGACCAGCCGTTCACCGTCGGGGCCTACCTGTCCGCGATGGGTCGCGTCGCCGGCCTCCCGGGTCCCGCCGCCGACCGGGCGGTGCGGCACTGGGTCGAGCGACTGGGCCTGAGCCGATTCCACGACGTGCGCCTGCCGCAGCTGTCCAAGGGCACCGCCCAGAAGGTCGGCCTGGCGCAGGCGCTGCTGCGGCCGCCCGGCCTGCTGGTGCTCGACGAGCCCTGGGAGGGGCTGGACGCGGCGGCCCGCGAGCTGGTCCCGGAGATGATCGGCGAGGTGCTGGCCGACGGCGGCGCGGTGCTGGTCAGCGACCACCGCGGGGAGACGGTCCGCCTGCCGGGCGCGCGGCAGTGGTCGGTCACCGCCGGCACGCTGACGGAGGCCGTGCCGTCCGGTGGCCCGGTCGTCGCGGTGGTCGAGCTGGCGGTGCCGGTCGCGGGGCTGGCCGCCGCCGTCGCCCGGCTGCGCGCCGACGGCCACCAGGTCCTGCGGATACGCGACCACGCGGCCCCGCCGGCCGTCGGGTCACCGGAGCGGGCCGCGGAGGCCGACGGCTCCGGGGAGCGGGCGTTCGCCCCCGAGCCGGGCCCCACCGATCCGCCGGTCGCCAGTTCCGGTGCCGACCCGGAGGTGCCGGTCGCCGGCTCCGACGCCGATCCGAGGGGGCCGGTCGCCGGTTCCGGTGCCGAGCCGGAAGTTCCGGTCGCCGGCTCCGACGCGGATCCGAGGGGGCCGGTCGCCGGCTCCGACGACGACCCGGAGGTGCCGGTCGCCGACTCCGACCGTTCCGGCGTGGCCTCGGAGGTGGGCCGGTGATCGCCCTGGTCCGGCTGCGGCTGGCCGGCTTCGTGCGGACCGGGCGGGCGTTGGCGCCGGTGCTGGCCGGCCTACTCGTGCTGGGGATCCTGCACGGCGGCGGTCGGGCCCGGCCGGCGGAGGCCTACGGGGTGTCCGCGGTGGTGCTGTTCCCGGTGCTGGCCTGGCAGACCAAGATCCTGCTGGACGTCGAGCCCGACGTGCAGCGCCGGCTGGCCCGGGTGGTGGTCGGGCCGGTCCGGGAGCGGCTCGCCGGCCTGCTCGCGGCGTTCCTGGCCGGGCTCGCCGTGGTGGTGGTCGCGCTGGCGGTGCCGTGGCCGCTCGGCGGGGTGACGCCGGCCGCCGGGCCGGGGGAGCGGTCCGTCCTCGTCGGGGTGGTCCTCGGGCTCTGGGCGCACCTGCTCGCCCTGCCGGCCGCGGTGGCGCTCGGCGCCCTGGCCAGCCGGGCGATCACCCGCAGCGCGGGCTACGGGGTGGCGGTGCTGGCGGTGGGCGCGGTCGGGGTGGTGGTGTTCGGCCTCTCCGACTCGGTGGCGCCGTGGCTGGTCCCGCCGGTGATGGCCACCGCGCGGGCGGTGACCGGCCCGGTCTCGCCCGACGCCGGCCTGCTCCTCACCGGGTGGGCGGCGCTCTGGGCGGTGGTGGCGCTGGCCGGCTACTCCTGGGGTCGTCGCACCCGGGCCTGACCCGGGGCGGGGTGACCGGGAGCACACGGGGCGATTTGGCGCTGCGCGAGGCGTCGCGTAACCTGGTGCGGTAGTTCCACCCAAAGACCGCTGGTCACCGTGCCCTGGCACGGTCGAAGGTCCCGCGACGACGGGCGACCCGCGCAGGGCGGCAAGCGAAACTCGGTGTCACGCACGGTCCGCCGACTGTGCCTGTGCCGCCGGCCCTCGCCCCGTGCGCCCTGCGCCGGGGCTTTTCTCGTTGTCGTGGTGTCTCCGCCGCCGTCGCGAGTTCCTCGTCGCCGGCGTACCAGCTCCGAGCAACGAGAGAGGAGGGACATGGCGGACAAGCCGATCCGGGCCGACAAGGCCACGGCCGTCGCCGAGCTGACCGAGAGCTTCCGCGCCGCGGGAGCCACCGTGCTCACCGAGTACCGCGGGCTCACGGTTTCGCAGCTCACCCAGCTGCGACGCTCGCTCGGCAAGGAGACCAGCTACACGGTCGCGAAGAACACGCTGGCCAAGCGTGCCGCGGCCGATGCGGGCATCTCCGGCCTCGATGAGCTGTTCACCGGTCCTACCGCGCTGACTTTCGTTTCGGGCGACGTCGTCGAGGCGGCGAAGGGCCTTCGCGACTTCGCGAAGGCCAACCCGAAGCTCGTCATCAAGGGCGGTGTCTTCGAGGGCAAGGCCATTTCCGCGGCCGAGGTCACGAAGCTCGCCGACCTGGAGTCCCGCGAGGTGCTGCTGGCCAAGCTGGCCGGCGCCATGAAGGGCAACCTGAGCAAGGCCGCGGCCCTGTTCCAGGCTCCGCTCGCCAAGACCGCGCGTCTGGCGGCCGCCCTGCAGGACAAGCGCGAGAAGGAAGAGGGCGCCGAGGCGGCCTGAGGCCCCGCGGCGCACCCACGTTCTTAGTTTTCACTTGTAGAAAGGACGCCAGACATGGCGAAGCTCAGCACCGACGAGCTGCTCGACGCGTTCAAGGAGATGACGCTGATCGAGCTCTCCGAGTTCGTGAAGCAGTTCGAGGAGACCTTCGAGGTCACCGCCGCCGCCCCGGCCGCGATGATGATGGCGGGCCCGGCCGCCGGCGGTGCCGCCGCCGAGGCCGAGCCGGAGAAGGACGAGTTCGACGTCATCCTCGACGCCGACGGTGGCAAGAAGATCCAGGTCATCAAGGTCGTGCGCGAGCTGACCGGCCTGGGCCTCAAGGAGGCCAAGGACCTGGTCGAGGCCGCTCCGAAGGCCGTCCTGGAGAAGGCCAACAAGGAGACCGCCGAGAAGGCCAAGGCCAAGCTCGAGGGCGAGGGCGCCAAGGTCACCCTCAAGTGACCTTGCGTTGACCTGACGCGCGTCCGGCTCACGTGAGCCGGGGCACACCGCGTCGCGGCGGGCGGTGATCCGGGAACGGATCACCGCCCGCCGTGTTGGTGGTGCCCGACGGCGGTGGCGTGAGCAGGGCGTACAGGTTCCTCGCACCGGCCTCCCAGCGACGCCCGCCGGTAGCCCGTCGGTGGGAAAGACACCCCGAGCGGTAACCGGCCCTTGACGCGGCACGGGCCCGGCAGGCACGCTGACATCAGCAAGACCTTCCGCGCTTGCAACGGCCGCCTCTCGGGTAAGGCAACGGCAGCACCACCGCCGCGGCACCCGAGCGGACCGGCAGGAGCGTCGCGTTCCGAGCGGCCCGGTGGACCCGGTTTTTCGAGGTCCCAGGGCTTGTTCCGCGACGACCTGCGGGGTGGGCTGGACAGCGGTTAGCCTCTCGGCTACACTGCTAGTTTGCGCTGCCTTCCGACTTGACCCCTGCTCGGAAATGTCCGTTTGCGGATATTTCTGGTGGGGTCATTGGAGTGCACGCGTACCAGCCGTTCTGCAGCACCGGTCCTCGGAAGGACGCATCTTGGCAGCTTCCCGCCCTGCGAAGACCAGTCGTACGTCGAGCGCATTCGCGCCCCGCCGAGTTTCTTTCGGTCGGATCACCGAACACCTCGAGGTCCCCAACCTCCTCGCCATCCAGAACGAGTCCTTCGACTGGCTCGTCGGCAACGAGGCTTGGCAGGGCCGGTCGGCGGACGACCCGCACGCACGCTCGGGTCTCGCGGAGATCCTCGACGAGATCAGTCCCATTGAGGACTTCTCCGGCACCATGTCGCTCTCCTTCTCGGCTCCGCGCTTCGACGAGGTCAAGGCCTCGATCGAGGAGTGCAAGGAGAAGGACCTGACCTACTGCGCGCCACTGTTCGTGACCGCGGAGTTCACCAACAACACCACTGGCGAGATCAAGAGCCAGACGGTGTTCATGGGTGACTTCCCGATGATGACGCCGAAGGGCACCTTCATCATCAACGGCACCGAGCGCGTCGTGGTCAGCCAGCTCGTCCGCTCGCCGGGCGTCTACTTCGACAAGCAGCCGGACAAGACCTCCGACCGCGACCTCTCCAGCGTCAAGGTCATCCCGAGTCGGGGTGCCTGGCTGGAGTTCGACATCGACAAGCGCGACACGGTCGGCGTCCGCATCGACCGCAAGCGTCGGCAGGCCGTCACCGTCCTGCTCAAGGCCATCGGGTGGTCCGCGGAGCGCATCCGCGAGAAGTTCGGCTGGTCCGAGCTGATGATGACCACGCTCGAGAAGGACCACATCGCCGGGCAGGACGAGGCCCTGCTCGACATCTACCGGAAGCTCCGCCCTGGCGAGCCGCCGACCCGTGAGAACGCCCAGACCCTGCTCGACAACCTCTTCTTCAACCCGAAGCGGTACGACGTCGCCAAGGTCGGGCGCTACAAGTTCAACAAGAAGCTCGAGCTGGACGTGCCGATCACCACCGGCACGCTCACCGAGGACGACATCGTCGCCACCGTGGAATACCTCTGCCGGCTGCACGCCGGTGAGGAGGGCTACGAGGCCGACGACATCGACCACTTCGGCAACCGTCGCCTGCGTACCGTGGGCGAGCTGATCCAGAACCAGGTCCGGGTGGGTCTCTCCCGGATGGAGCGGGTCGTCCGCGAGCGGATGACCACCCAGGACGTCGAGGCGATCACGCCGCAGACCCTGATCAACATCCGCCCGGTGGTGGCGGCGATCAAGGAGTTCTTCGGCACATCGCAGCTGTCCCAGTTCATGGACCAGACCAACCCGCTGGCGGGTCTGACCCACCGGCGCCGGCTGAGCGCGCTCGGCCCGGGTGGTCTGTCCCGTGAGCGGGCCGGCTTCGAGGTCCGCGACGTGCACCCGTCCCACTACGGCCGGATGTGCCCGATCGAGACGCCGGAAGGCCCGAACATCGGCCTGATCGGCGCGCTCTCCACCTTCGCCCGGGTCAACCCGTTCGGCTTCATCGAGACGCCGTACCGGAAGGTCATCGACGGTCGGGTCACCGACCAGATCGACTACCTGACCGCGGACGAGGAGGACCGGTTCGTCAAGGCGCAGGCCAACGCCCCGCTGCGGGCCGACGGCACGTTCGCCGAGGACCGGGTCCTGGTCCGCCGTAAGGGCGGCGAGACCGAGGACGTCGCGCCCGGCGCCGTGGACTACATGGACGTGTCGCCGCGGCAGATGACCTCGGTCGCCACCGCGATGATCCCGTTCCTCGAGCACGACGACGCCAACCGCGCGCTCATGGGCGCGAACATGCAGCGTCAGGCGGTGCCGCTGGTCAAGGCCGAGGCCCCGCTGGTCGGCACGGGCATGGAGTACCGCGCGGCCGTGGACGCCGGCGACGTGGTCGTCGCCGAGGTCGGCGGTGTGGTCGAGGACCTGTGCGCGGACTACATCACGGTCCACCAGGACGACGGCCACCGCCGGACGTACCTGCTGCACAAGTTCCGCCGCTCCAACGCCGGCTCCTGCGTCAACCAGAAGCCGGTCGTCTTCGAGGGCGACCGCGTCGAGGCCGGCCAGGTCATCGCCGACGGTCCGTGCACCGACGAGGGCGAGATGGCGCTCGGACGCAACCTGCTGGTGGCGTTCATGTGCTGGGAGGGTCACAACTACGAGGACGCGATCATCCTGTCGCAGCGCCTCGTGCAGCAGGACGTGCTCACCTCGATCCACATCGAGGAGCACGAGGTCGACGCCCGGGACACCAAGCTCGGCCCGGAGGAGATCACCCGCGACATCCCGAACGTCAGCGAGGAGATGCTCGCCGACCTCGACGAGCGCGGCATCATCCGGATCGGCGCCGAGGTCGTCCCCGGCGACATCCTGGTCGGCAAGGTCACGCCGAAGGGCGAGACCGAGCTGACCCCCGAGGAGCGGCTGCTCCGCGCGATCTTCGGTGAGAAGGCGCGCGAGGTCCGTGACACCTCGCTGAAGGTGCCGCACGGCGAGACCGGCACGGTCATCGGTGTGCGTACCTTCTCCCGCGAGGACGGCGACGAGCTGCCCCCGGGCGTGAACGAGCTGGTGCGGGTCTACGTGGCCCAGAAGCGCAAGATCCAGGACGGTGACAAGCTCGCGGGCCGCCACGGCAACAAGGGCGTCATCTCCAAGATCCTGCCGGTCGAGGACATGCCGTTCCTGGAGGACGGCACCCCGGTCGACATCGTGCTGAACCCGCTCGGTGTGCCGTCCCGGATGAACATCGGCCAGGTCCTGGAGACCCACCTCGGGTGGGTGGCCAAGACCGGCTGGAGCGTCGACGGTGACGACGAGGAGTGGAAGCGCCAGCTCAGGTCGATCAACGCGCACGAGTCCGAGCCGGACACCAACGTGGCCACCCCGGTCTTCGACGGTGCCCGCGAGGAGGAGATCTCCGGCCTGCTGGCGTCGACCCTGCCCAACCGGGACGGCAACCAGCTGATCGGGCGCACCGGCAAGGCGCAGCTGTTCGACGGTCGCTCCGGTGAGCCGCTGCCCGACCCGATCGCGGTCGGCTACGTCTACATCCTGAAGCTCAACCACCTGGTCGACGACAAGATCCACGCCCGCTCGACCGGCCCGTACTCGATGATCACGCAGCAGCCGCTGGGTGGTAAGGCGCAGTTCGGTGGCCAGCGCTTCGGTGAGATGGAGTGCTGGGCCATGCAGGCGTACGGCGCCGCCTACGCCCTGCAGGAGCTGCTGACCATCAAGTCCGACGACGTCCTCGGCCGGGTCAAGGTCTACGAGGCGATCGTCAAGGGCGAGAACATCCCCGAGCCGGGCATCCCGGAGTCGTTCAAGGTGCTGCTCAAGGAGCTGCAGTCGCTGTGCCTCAACGTCGAGGTGCTCTCCAGCGACGGTGTGGCCCTGGAGATGCGCGAGACCGACGACGAGGTGTTCCGCGCCGCGGAGGAGCTGGGCATCGACCTGTCCCGGCGCGAGCCGAGCTCGGTCGAAGAGGTCTGAGGCGGTGATTCGGGGGCCGGCTCGCCGGCCCCCGATCCCGCCCGTTAGCTAGCAGTACAGACGACGACATAGGGGACACAGTGCTCGACGTCAACTTCTTCGACGAGCTGCGCATCGGTCTCGCCACCGCCGACGACATCCGTCAGTGGTCCCACGGCGAGGTCAAGAAGCCCGAGACCATCAACTACCGCACCCTCAAGCCGGAGAAGGACGGGCTCTTCTGCGAGAAGATCTTCGGTCCGCAGCGGGACTGGGAGTGCTACTGCGGTAAGTACAAGCGGGTCCGCTTCAAGGGCATCATCTGCGAGCGCTGCGGCGTCGAGGTGACCCGCTCCAAGGTTCGCCGGGAGCGGATGGGTCACATCGAGCTGGCCGCTCCGGTGACCCACATCTGGTACTTCAAGGGCGTGCCGAGCCGGCTGGGCTACCTGCTGGACCTCGCCCCGAAGGACCTCGAAAAGATCATCTACTTCGCCTCGTACGTCGTGACGAGCGTGGACGCCGAAGCGCGTCACCGCGACCTCTCGACCATCGAGAACGAGATCCTGGCCGAGAAGCGGCAGTCCGAGAACAGCCGCGACTCGGAGATCGAGAAGCGGGCCGCCAAGCTCGAGGCCGACCTGGCCGAGCTGGAGGCCGAGGGCGCGAAGGCGGACGTCCGGCGCAAGGTCAAGGAGGGCGGAGAGCGCGAGATGCGCCAGATCCGCGACCGGGCCCAGCGCGAGATCGACCGCCTCGACGAGGTCCTCGACACCTTCCGCAAGCTGGAGCCGAAGCAGCTGGTCACCGACGAGCTGCTCTACCGCGAGCTGCGCGACCGCTTCGGTGAGTACTTCACCGGCAGCATGGGCGCCGAGGCCATCAAGGCCCTGGTCCAGAACATGGACCTGGAGGCCGAGGCGGAGAACCTCCGCGAGACCATCCGCTCCGGCAAGGGTCAGCGGAAGATCCGCGCGCTCAAGCGGCTGAAGGTCGTCGCGGCGTTCCAGAACACCCGGAACTCGCCGCTCGGCATGGTGCTGGACTGCGTCCCGGTCATCCCGCCGGACCTGCGCCCGATGGTGCAGCTCGACGGTGGCCGCTTCGCGACCTCCGACCTGAACGACCTGTACCGGCGTGTGATCAACCGGAACAACCGCCTCAAGCGGCTGATCGACCTCGGCGCGCCCGAGATCATCGTCAACAACGAGAAGCGGATGCTCCAGGAGGCCGTCGACGCGCTGTTCGACAACGGTCGTCGCGGTCGTCCGGTCACCGGCCCGGGCAACCGGCCGCTGAAGTCGCTCTCCGACATGCTCAAGGGCAAGCAGGGCCGGTTCCGCCAGAACCTGCTGGGCAAGCGCGTCGACTACTCCGGCCGTTCGGTCATCGTGGTCGGCCCGAAGCTCAAGCTGCACCAGTGCGGTCTGCCCAAGCAGATGGCGCTGGAGCTGTTCAAGCCGTTCGTGATGAAGCGGCTGGTGGACCTCAACCACGCGCAGAACATCAAGTCCGCGAAGCGGATGGTCGAGCGGCAGCGGCCGGTCGTGTGGGACGTGCTGGAAGAGGTCATCGGCGAGCACCCGGTGCTGCTGAACCGCGCGCCGACCCTGCACCGCCTGGGCATCCAGGCCTTCGAGCCGCAGCTGGTCGAGGGCAAGGCCATCCAGATCCACCCGCTGGTCTGCACCGCGTTCAACGCCGACTTCGACGGTGACCAGATGGCGGTCCACGTGCCGCTGTCCGCCGAGGCCCAGGCCGAGGCGCGGATCCTGATGCTGTCGTCGAACAACATCCTCAAGCCGGCCGACGGCAAGCCGGTCACCATGCCCACCCAGGACATGGTCATCGGCCTCTACCACCTCACCCACCTCACTCCGGGGGGCAAGGGCGAGGGCCGGGCGTTCAGCTCGGACGCCGAGGCGCGGATGGCGTACGACAACGGCGAGCTGCACCTGCAGACCCCGGTGAAGATCCGGCTGCACGACGTGGTCGGTGTCGACAACGGCGCCGGCGCCGAGCCCTGGACCGCCCCCGAGGGCTGGACCGAGGGCGAGCCGGTGACGGTGGAGACCACCCTGGGCCGGGTCCTGTTCAACGAGACGCTGCCCCCGGGCTACCGCTTCGTGAACTACGAGATCCGCAAGGGCCAGCTCTCCGCGATCGTCAACGACCTCGCCGAGCGCTTCCCGAAGGTGGCCCTGGCGGCCACCCTGGACGGGCTCAAGGAGGCCGGTTTCCACTGGGCCACCTGGTCCGGCGTCACCATCGGCATGGAGGACGTCATCGCTCCGCCGCGCAAGCGGGAGATCCTGGAGCGGTACGAGAAGGAAGCCGACCGGATCGACAAGCAGTACCAGCGTGGTCTGATGACCGCCGAGGAGCGTCGCGGCGAGCTCATCGAGATCTGGACCAAGGCGACCAACGAGGTCGCCAAGGAGATGGACACCGCGCTGCCGCAGGAGAACCCGCTGTGGAAGATGATCAACTCGGGTGCCCGCGGTAACCTGCTCCAGCTCCGGCAGATCGCGGCGATCCGTGGTCTGGTGGCCAACCCGAAGGGCGAGATCATCCCGCGGCCGATCAAGGCCTCGTACCGGGAGGGTCTGTCCGTGCTGGAGTACTTCATCTCCACGCACGGCGCCCGCAAGGGTCTCGCGGACACCGCCCTGCGTACCGCCGACTCGGGTTACCTGACCCGGCGTCTGGTGGACGTCTCGCAGGACGTCATCATCCGCGAGGAGGACTGCGGCACCGACCGGGCCATCCCGATGCAGATCGGTGAGCGGATCGACGGCAAGCTGGTCGTGCACGAGCACGCCGAGACCAGCGTGCACGCCCGGACGCTGGCCGACGACATCAAGGGGCCGGACGGCACCGTGGTGGCCCACCGGGGCCAGGACATCAACTCCATCGGCGTCGACGCGATCGTCGCCGCCGGGACCGAGACGGTGCGGGTGCGCAGCGTGCTCACCTGCGAGTCGAAGCTGGGCGTCTGCGGTGCGTGCTACGGCCGCTCGCTGCCGACCGGCAAGACCGTGGACGTCGGCGAGGCGGTCGGCATCATCGCCGCCCAGTCGATCGGTGAGCCGGGTACGCAGCTGACGATGCGTACCTTCCACACCGGTGGTGTCGCGGGTGAGGACATCACCCAGGGTCTGCCCCGTGTCCAGGAGATCTTCGAGGCCCGGGTGCCGAAGGGCAAGGCGCCCATCGCCGACACCCCGGGTCGCATCCGGATCGAGGACGGCGAGCGGTCCCGCAAGATCGTGGTCATCCCGGACGACGGCAGCGACGAGATCGTCTACGACAAGATCTCGAAGCGGGTCCGGCTCCGGGCGCACGACGGCGACCACGTCGAGGTCGGCGAGAAGCTCACCGAGGGCACCATCGACCCGCACGAGCTGCTGCGCATCCTCGGCCCGCGCGCGGTCCAGGTCCACCTGACCCAGGAGGTCCAGGAGGTCTACCGCTCGCAGGGTGTGCTCATCCACGACAAGCACATCGAGATCATCATCCGCCAGATGCTCAAGCGGGTGACGGTCATCGACTCCGGCTCGACCGAGTTCCTGCCGGGTGTGCTGGTCGACCGGGCGCTGTTCGAGTCGGAGAACCGCCGGCTCGTCGGCGAGGGCGGCGAGCCCGCCGCCGGTCGCCCGGTGCTGATGGGTATCACCAAGGCCTCGCTGGCCACGGATTCCTGGCTGTCGGCGGCCTCCTTCCAGGAGACCACCCGGGTGCTGACGGACGCGGCGATCCACGCCCGCAGCGACTCGCTGATCGGCCTCAAGGAGAACGTGATCATCGGTAAGCTCATCCCGGCCGGTACGGGCATCAGCAAGTACCGCAACGTCCGGGTCGAGCCGACCGAGGAGGCGAAGGCCAAGGTCTACTCGATGACCGGCTACCCCGAGACCGACTACGGCTTCGGGCCGGCCAGCGGCCAGGCCGTGCCGCTGGACGACTTCGACTTCGGGTCGTACCGCTAATCCGCACGAACGACGAGGCCCCCGGCATCCGCCGGGGGTCTCGTCGCGTCTCGGGGCATGATGGAGGGCATGACGACCGTGCCCGGGCAGGTGCCCGTCGTGCCGCAGGCGCAGCGCCATCCGCACGATCCTGAGCCGGTCCGCTCCACCAAGGCCCGCGCCGTCTTCGCCCTCGGTCTGATCGGGGCGCTGACCGGCTTCTTCGTCGGCGGGGTGGTGCCCGCGACGCTCGCGCTCACCCTGGCCCGCCAGGCCCGCCGGGAGGCGTACGCGTCGGGGGGTTACCTGACCGGCGCCGACTGGCTGCGCCGCGGCGAGCGGTTGGCCCGGGTCGGTCTGGTGCTGACCGCCGTCGCGGTGGTGGCCGCGGTGGTGATCGGGCTGGTCCGGCATGCCGACGCCTCGTTCGGGCACGACTACGCGCCGAACTTCGACTGACCCGGCGGGGGAGCGGCACCGCGCCCGCCCACCCGGTGGTGACCGGCGACGGTAGCCTGGCCGGTGTCCGCCGCGTGGCGGGTGAGCCATGTGGACAGGAGGACCCCGTGACGGAACCGGCTGCGCCGCCGGGAGGCGACCCGAACCGCCCCGGTGCCGGGCCGGATCCCGCCGCCCCGCCGGCCCCCGAGCCGGTGAGCCCGTGGGCGCCGCCGACCGCGCATCGGGAGGGCTCCGCCGGCGCTCCCGGCCCGTCGTCCGGGGCGACCCCGCCCGGGTACGCCCCGACGCCGCCGAGCCCGTCGTCCGCGGGCCCGTCCGAGCCGTTCACGGGAGCGCCGTCCGGTCCGTCCTCGGCCCCGCCCGGCGCACCGCATTCCGGGACGCCCGCCCCCTGGCCGCCGGCCGGCCCGTACCCGCCCGCCGGTCCGGCTCCGGGGCACCAACCCGGGCACGGATTCCCCGCCCCGGCGCCCGGGACCGGGCACCACCCGGGGCAGCCGGGCCACCTCACCGGCCCGCACCCCGGGAGTGGACCGGGCCAGGGATTCGGGGCGTATCCCGGAAGTGGGCCGGGCTTCGGTGGCCCCGGGGCGTACCCGGGGAGTGGGCCCGGGCACGGCGGCGGGTGGCCGGCGCCGGGGAGCGCGCCCGGCGGCGGCTGGGGCCCGGCCGGGCCGGCGCTGCCGCCGCCCCCGAGTGAGGCGCCCCGGCCACCGAAGCGGGTGGAGCCGGTCCCGGGCACCCCGTTCGGGGTGGTCCACCTGGACGTGCCGCCGGTCACCTCCGGGCTGGCCATCGGCTCGCTGGTCACCGGCGTCGGCTCGATCCTGGTGTCGCTGCTGGTCTTCTGCTTCGGCGTCGCGGGGCCGGACTACGGCGGCGCGTGGGCGGCCGGGGCGTTCACCCTGCTCGGCGGGCTGGCGGGGGTCGGCGCGATCGTGGCCTGGCTGCTGGCGCGGCGGCAGATCCGCCGTCCGGCCCCGCCGCCGGCGGTCCGGTTCACCGGTGGGGGACTGGCGGTCGCCGGGCTCAGCTGCGGCGCCGCGGGCCTGCTGCTGAGCGTGGTCGGGCTGGCGCTGGCCCTGGTGGTGCAGATCACGTGACGCCGTCGGCGCGTCGTCCGGGGCTGATGACCAGCGCCGACCGGTTTGTCCCGGTGTTCGGGAGGCGGGCGCTGCCGGGGGCGACGGGTCGCACGACGGACGAGCCGGTACACTTGTCATCGTAGGTGCCCATCAGGGGCGCACCGACGATCCGGGCGTCGACCGGCGGGGCTGTGAAGCAGCTTCTCCGGACCGATCCGTTTTGACCGGCGCGCTTGTGGTAGGTACTCTTTCCCCTTGTGCCCGGGCTCGCCCGGGCAATGCGTGCGTGCGCGGGAACCGGTCAGCCGGTCATCCACTGTCGCACCACCACAGACCCAAAGATCCGGTACGCCGCGCGAGCGAACGCACCGGACCGTGACTCGGGCGACACGCCCGACCGCGGGTGCTGGGGCCTCCGCCAGGCGGCCCTGGTTGGAATGTAGGAGAGCCGTCCATCAGGCCGGCTAGAGCAGACGGCGCGGTCGCCTCGCAGCGGCCGAAGGGAGCGGAGAAACCCGGTGCCCACCATTCAGCAGCTGGTCCGAAAGGGCCGTCAGGCCAAGACGACCAAGACCAAGACCCCTGCGCTCAAGGGGTCTCCCCAGCGGCGCGGCGTGTGCACCCGCGTGTACACCACCACCCCGAAGAAGCCGAACTCGGCGCTGCGCAAGGTCGCTCGTGTCAAGCTCAGCAGCCAGATCGAGGTGACCGCCTACATCCCGGGCGTCGGCCACAACCTGCAGGAGCACTCGATCGTGCTCGTGCGTGGCGGCCGTGTGAAGGACCTCCCCGGCGTGCGGTACAAGATCGTTCGCGGCTCGCTGGACACCCAGGGTGTCCGCAACCGCAAGCAGGCTCGCAGCCGTTACGGCGCGAAGAAGGAGAAGAGCTGACATGCCGCGTAAGGGACCCGCTCCGCGGAAGCCGCTGGTCGCTGACCCGGTGTACAACTCGCCGCTGGTCACCCAGCTGGTGAACAAGATCCTGCTGCGCGGCAAGCGTCAGCTCGCCGAGCGCATCGTGTACGCCGCCCTGGAGGGCTGCCGCGAGAAGTCCGGCACCGACCCCGTCGTCACGCTCAAGCGCGCGATGGACAACGTGAAGCCGACCCTCGAGGTGCGCAGCCGTCGTGTCGGTGGCGCCACCTACCAGGTTCCGGTCGAGGTCCGGCCGGCCCGCGCGACCACCCTCGGTCTGCGCTGGCTGGTGACCTACTCCCGGGCCCGGCGCGAGAAGACCATGGTCGAGCGGCTGATGAACGAGCTGCTGGACGCGAGCAACGGCCTCGGTGCCGCCGTCAAGCGGCGCGAGGACACGCACAAGATGGCCGAGTCGAACAAGGCCTTCGCGCACTACCGCTGGTAACACCTGAGGTTCCGGCGCCCCCGGGCGCCGGAACCACCACCAGTTGTGTCGAGACGACGATAAGTAGGGATTGAAGTGGCCGCCGCAGACGCGCTCGCCAACGTACGCAACATCGGCATCATGGCGCACATCGATGCCGGTAAGACCACTACCACCGAGCGAATCCTGTTCTACACCGGCATCACGTACAAGATCGGTGAGGTCCACGAGGGCGCCGCCGTCATGGACTGGATGGAGCAGGAGCAGGAGCGCGGTATCACCATCACTTCCGCCGCCACCAAGTGCGAGTGGAAGGGCCACACGATCCAGATCATCGACACGCCCGGCCACGTCGACTTCACGGTCGAGGTGGAGCGGTCGCTGCGTGTTCTGGACGGTGCGGTCGCGGTGTACGACGGCGTGGCCGGTGTGGAGCCGCAGACCGAGAACGTCTGGCGCCAGGCCGACAAGTACCACGTCCCGCGGATGTGCTTCGTCAACAAGCTGGACCGCACCGGCGCGGACTTCTTCCGCTGCGTGCAGATGATGATCGACCGGCTGAACGCCACCCCGCTGGTGCTCCAGATCCCGATCGGCCTCGAGGGCGACCACATCGGCGTCGTCGACCTGGTCGGCATGCGCGCCCTCACCTGGCGCGGGGAGACCCAGAAGGGTGAGGACTACGCCATCGAGGAGATCCCGGCCGAGCTGGCCGACTCCGCGGCGGAGTGGCGCGAGAAGCTGATGGAGACCCTGGCCGACGTCGACGACGCGGTGATGGAGAAGTACCTGGAGGGCGAGGAGATCTCCGTCGAGGAGATCAAGGCCGCCATCCGTCGGGCCACCATCGCCAGCAAGGCCAACCCGGTCCTCTGCGGCTCGGCGTTCAAGAACAAGGGCGTGCAGCCCATGCTCGACGCCGTCATCGACTACCTGCCGTCGCCGCTGGACGTCCCGGCGATCGAGGGCACGGCCACCGACGGCGAGACGCCGATGCAGCGGAAGCCGTCGCCGTCCGAGCCGTTCTCCGGCCTGGCCTTCAAGATCCAGACCGACAAGCACCTCGGCAAGCTCACCTACGTCCGGGTCTACTCCGGCGTGGTCGAGTCCGGGTCCCAGGTGGTCAACTCCACCAAGGACCGCAAGGAGCGCATCGGCAAGATCTACCAGATGCACGCCAACAAGCGTGAGGAGCGCGGCTCCGCCAAGGCCGGCGACATCATCGCGGTCCAGGGTCTGAAGCAGACCACCACCGGTGACACCCTGTGCGACCCGGCGAACCCGGTCATCCTCGAGTCGATGACCTTCCCGGAGCCGGTCATCGAGGTGGCCATCGAGCCGAAGACCAAGGCCGACCAGGAGAAGCTCAGCACCGCCATCCAGCGGCTGGCCGAGGAGGACCCGACCTTCCGCGTCAAGCTGGACGACCAGACCGGTCAGACGGTCATCTCCGGCATGGGCGAGCTGCACCTGGACATCCTGGTGGACCGGATGCGCCGCGAGTTCAACGTCGAGGCGAACATCGGCAAGCCGCAGGTGGCGTACCGTGAGACCATCCGCCGCACGGTGGAGAAGGCCGAGTACACCCACAAGAAGCAGACCGGTGGCTCCGGCCAGTACGCCCGCGTGATCGTGAGTCTCGAGCCGCTGCCCATGGGCAACGACTCGCCGACCTACGAGTTCGCGAACGCCGTCACCGGTGGCCGCATCCCCCGGGAGTTCATCCCCTCGGTGGACGCCGGCGCCCAGGACGCCATGCAGTACGGCATTCTCGCCGGCTTCCCGCTGGTGGGTGTCAAGCTGACGCTGCTGGACGGGCAGTACCACGAGGTCGACTCGTCCGAGATGGCGTTCAAGATCGCCGGTTCGATGGTGATGAAGGAGGCGGCCCGCAAGGCCGACCCCGCACTGCTCGAGCCGATGATGGCTGTTGAGGTCACCACTCCTGAGGAGAACATGGGTGACGTCATCGGCGACCTCAACTCCCGGCGCGGGATCATCCAGGCGATGGAGGAGCGCAGCGGCGCTCGCGTCGTCCGGGCCCTGGTCCCGCTGTCGGAGATGTTCGGCTACGTCGGCGACCTGCGGTCGAAGACCCAGGGCCGGGCTAGCTACAGCATGCAGTTCGACTCCTACGCCGAGGTTCCGCAGAGCGTGGCGAAGGAGATCATCGCCAAGGCGACGGGTGAGTGACGCTCACTCCGAGCTGACCCGGTGATCCGGGGCTGGTCGCGGGAGGGTTCTCCCGCCCGCGACCACCTCGGTCGGGTTGTGTGATTCCGGGCCTGTAGGCTTCATCGCCGCAGAACCCACCAAGGCTCTCCGGCCGTCAGGCCGGAAAGGCTGTCGACAGAGTCCTAAGCGCCGACCGGCGCACCGGGGCGAACGAACCAAGAAAGTCCACAGGAGGACACCAGTGGCGAAGGCGAAGTTCGAGCGGACTAAGCCGCACGTCAACATCGGCACCATTGGTCACATCGACCACGGTAAGACGACGCTGACGGCGGCCATCACCAAGGTCCTGCACGACCAGTTCCCGGACCTGAACCCGTACACGCCGTTCGACGAGATCGACAAGGCGCCGGAGGAGAAGGCCCGCGGCATCACGATCTCCATCGCGCACGTCGAGTACCAGACCGAGGCGCGTCACTACGCGCACGTCGACTGCCCCGGTCACGCCGACTACATCAAGAACATGATCACCGGTGCCGCGCAGATGGACGGCGCGATCCTGGTGGTGGCGGCGACCGACGGCCCGATGCCGCAGACCCGCGAGCACGTGCTGCTGGCCCGTCAGGTCGGCGTGCCGTACATCGTCGTGGCGCTCAACAAGAGCGACATGGTCGACGACGAGGAGCTCCTGGAGCTCGTCGAGCTCGAGGTCCGCGAGCTGCTCTCCTCGCAGGAGTACCCGGGTGACGACCTGCCGGTCGTCCGGGTCTCGGCGCTGAAGGCCCTGGAGGGCGACCCGGAGTGGACCGGGAAGCTCATGGACCTGATGAACGCCGTGGACACCGCGATCCCGCAGCCGGAGCGCGAGACCGAGAAGCCGTTCCTCATGCCCATCGAGGACGTCTTCACGATCACCGGCCGTGGCACCGTGGTGACCGGTCGCGCCGAGCGCGGCATCCTCAAGCCGAACGAGGAGGTGGAGATCGTCGGCATCCGCGAGAAGTCGATGAAGACCACCTGCACCGGCATCGAGATGTTCCGCAAGCTGCTCGACGAGGCCCGCGCGGGTGAGAACGTCGGTCTGCTGCTGCGCGGCATCAAGCGCGAGGACGTCGAGCGCGGCATGGTCGTCATCAAGCCGGGCACCACGACCCCGCACACGGAGTTCGAGGCGACGGTCTACATCCTCTCCAAGGAGGAGGGTGGCCGCCACACCCCGTTCTTCCAGAACTACCGCCCGCAGTTCTACTTCCGGACCACGGACGTCACCGGCGTCGTCACGCTGCCCGAGGGCACCGAGATGGTCATGCCGGGCGACAACACCTCGATGTCGGTGAAGCTGATCCAGCCCATCGCCATGGAGGAGAACCTGAAGTTCGCGATTCGCGAGGGTGGTCGTACGGTCGGCGCGGGTCGCGTCACCAAGATCGTCAAGTGAGCTGGGTAACCCCGATTAGCGTCGCCGCCGGTCGTGCGGCATACTAGTCAGGTTGCGTAACGACGGTCGGTCGCCCGCGTCCGGTTGAGGCTGGACCTCCGGGAGTCAGACTGTCTCGCGTTGGGTGGTTGACCGCCATCGGCGGTCAACCACCCTCGCGCGGCGTTCAGGTCGCGGTCCCCGCGATCGGCGCCACGACCCACCGCGTGGTCAGAGAATCGCTCCGGAGTCCCGGGGCGGAGCCTGGCCCACGGGCGCGACACGCCCGACCGCGGGGGTCGGCGGAAGTGGGCCTGTGCCAGCCGGTACAGGCGCCCGCAACACAGCGGCATCGAGAGAAGGAACAGAAGCCACCATGGCGGGACAGAAGATCCGCATCCGGCTCAAGGCCTATGACCACGAGGTCGTCGACTCCTCGGCTCGGAAGATCGTCGAGACGGTGACGCGTACCGGGGCGCAGGTCGCTGGCCCGGTGCCGCTGCCCACGGAGATCAACCGTTTCTGCGTCATCCGCTCGCCGCACAAGTACAAGGACTCGCGCGAGCACTTCGAGATGCGCACGCACAAGCGTCTGATCGACATCATCGACCCGACCCCGAAGACGGTCGACTCGCTCATGCGCCTCGACCTGCCGGCTGGCGTCGACATCGAGATCAAGCTGTAGGGATCGATCAAATGGACAGGCAAGTCAAGGGGATCCTGGGCGCCAAGCTCGGCATGACCCAGGTCTGGGACAACAACAAGGTTGTCCCCGTGACCGTGGTGCAGGCCGGCCCGTGCGTCGTGAGCCAGGTTCGTAGCGCCGACAAGGACGGTTACTCCGCGGTCCAGCTGGCGTACGGGGCCATCGACCCGCGCAAGGTCAAGAAGCCGGTCGCCGGGCACTACGCCAAGGCGGACGTCGCGCCGCGCCGGCACATCGTCGAGCTGCGCACCTCGGACGCCGCGGACTACTCCGCCGGCCAGGAGGTCACGGTCGAGGAGTTCCCGGCCGGCGTCGTGATCGACGTGACCGGCAAGACCAAGGGCAAGGGCTACGCCGGCCCGATGAAGCGGCACGGCTTCCACGGCCTGCGCGCGAGCCACGGTGTCGAGCGCAAGCACCGCTCGCCCGGCTCGATCGGCGCCTGCGCCACCCCGGGTCGCGTCTTCAAGGGCACCCGGATGGCGGGCCGGATGGGTGGCGTGCGCTACACCGTCCAGAACCTGACCGTCCAGGCGGTCGACACCGAGAACAACCTCCTGCTCGTCCGTGGCGCCATTCCCGGCCCCAAGGGCGCGCTCGTCCTGGTCCGTACCGCGGCCAAGGCGAAGGTGAAGAAGGGCGGTGCGGCCAAGTGACCACCGTTGACGTCCTCAACGTCGAAGGCGGCAAGAGCGGCTCCGTCGAGCTGCCGGCCGACATCTTCGACGCGCAGGCGAACATCGCGCTGATGCACCAGGTCGTGGTGGCTCAGCTCGCGGCGGCCCGGCAGGGCACGCACAAGACCAAGACCCGCGGCGAGGTCTCCGGTGGAGGCAAGAAGCCGTACAAGCAGAAGGGCACCGGTCGTGCCCGCCAGGGTTCGACCCGCGCGCCGCAGTTCGCCGGCGGTGGCGTGGTCCACGGCCCGGTGCCGCGCGACTACAGCCAGCGCACCCCGAAGAAGATGAAGGCCGCCGCTCTGCGTGGCGCCCTCTCGGACCGGGCCCGCGCCGGCCAGGTGCACGTCGTCGAGGCGTTCGTCTCGGGCGAGAAGCCGTCGACCAAGGCGGCTCTGACCACGCTGGCGAAGCTGACCACGGCCCGTCGGGTCCTGGTCGTGCTGAGCAGCACCGACGAGCTGAACTGGGTGTCGCTGCGGAACCTGCGCAACGCGCGGGACAGCCGGGTGCACCTGATCGAGGCCGGCCAGCTCAACACGTACGACGTGCTGGTGGCCGACGACGTGGTCTTCACCAAGGAGGCCCTGGACGAGTTCCTGGGTCTGCCGACGGAGGTCGGCCCCGCGGCCGAGTCCGCCGAGACCACCGAGGAGGGTGGCAAGTGAGCACGATCGCCGATCCGCGCGACATCATCGTCGCTCCGGTCGTCTCGGAGAAGAGCTACAGCGAGCTGAACCGCAACTGGTACACCTTCCTGGTGCACCCGGACGCCAACAAGACCGAGATCAAGATCGCTATCCAGCAGATCTTCAACGTCCGCGTCCTGACGGTCAACACGCTCAACCGTGAGGGCAAGCGCAAGCGCACCAAGACCGGCTTCGGTCAGCGCAAGTCCACCAAGCGGGCGATCGTGAAGCTGGCTGACGGAGACCGTATCGAGGCCTTCGGCGGCCCGGTCAGCTGAGGGGTGTAGACAATGGCTATCCGTAAGTACAAGCCGACGACGCCGGGCCGGCGTGGCTCGAGCGTTGCCGACTTCGCCGAGATCACCCGGTCGACGCCCGAGAAGTCGCTGCTGGCTCCGCTGCCGAAGAAGGGCGGACGCAACGCCCACGGCCGGATCACCACGCGGCACCACGGTGGCGGCCACAAGCGCCAGTACCGTCTGATCGACTTCAAGCGGGTCGACAAGGACGGCGTGCCGGCGAAGGTCGCCCACATCGAGTACGACCCGAACCGCACCGCGCGCATCGCGCTGCTGCACTACGCCGACGGCGAGAAGCGCTACATCCTCGCGCCGAAGGACCTGAAGCAGGGCGACGCCGTGGAGTCGGGCCCGGGCGCCGACATCAAGCCGGGCAACAACCTGCCGCTGCGCAACATCCCGGTCGGTACCACCATCCACAACGTGGAGCTGCGTCCGGGCGGCGGCGCCAAGCTGGCCCGCTCGGCCGGCGTCGGCATCCAGCTGCTCGGCCGTGAGGGCGCGTACGCGACCCTGCGTATGCCGTCCGGCGAGATCCGGCGGGTGGACGTGCGCTGCCGCGCCAGCATCGGCGAGATCGGCAACGCCGACCAGTCGAACATCAACTGGGGCAAGGCCGGCCGCATGCGGTGGAAGGGCAAGCGCCCGACCGTCCGTGGTGTCGCGATGAACCCCGTCGACCACCCGCACGGTGGTGGTGAGGGTAAGACCTCCGGTGGTCGCCACCCGGTCAACCCGCAGGGTAAGCCCGAGGGCCGCACCCGTCGTAAGGGCCAGCCGAGCGACCGGCTGATCGTCCGCCGCCGCTACGCCACGCGTAAGCGCGGCTGAGGGAGATAAGACATGCCTCGCAGCCTGAAGAAGGGCCCGTTCGTCGACGACCACCTGCTCAAGAAGGTGGAGACGCAGAACGACAAGGGCTCGAAGAACGTCATCAAGACCTGGTCGCGACGCTCGACGATCATCCCGGAGATGCTGGGTCACACGATCGCCGTGCACGACGGACGCAAGCACGTCCCGGTCTTCGTGACCGAGGCCATGGTCGGGCACAAGCTCGGCGAGTTCGCGCTGACCCGCACGTTCAAGGGTCACGAGAAGGACGACCGGAAGAGCCGCCGGCGCTGACGCCGCGGGCATACGGATAGAGGAACAAGGGGTTACAGCGATGCCAGGAAAGGGCGACGCTCCGGTGCTTCCGGGCGCGCGGGCGGTTGCGCGGCACGTGCGCATCTCGCCGATGAAGGCGCGCCGGGTGGTCAACCTCGTCCGCGGCCTGCCCGCGAAGGAGGCGCTCACGGTGCTGCAGTTCGCGCCGCAGGCGGCGAGCGAGCAGGTGTACAAGGTGCTCGCTAGCGCGATCGCCAACGCGGAGAACAACGAGCGGCTGGACCCCGATGCGCTGCTCGTCAGCGAGGCGTTCGTCGACGAGGGCCCGACGATGAAGCGGTTCCGGCCGCGGGCGCAGGGCCGGGCCTACCGGATCCGCAAGCGGACCTGCCACATCACCGTGGCGGTCGAGGCCGTGGCTGCGGCCGCGCCGAAGAAGTCGGCCAAGAAGGCCGCTCCGGCCAAGCAGGCCGAGCCGGCGCAGCAGAGCACGACGGAGGGTGCCGAGTAATGGGTCAGAAGGTTCACCCCACCGGGTTCCGGCTCGGCATCTCGACCGACTGGAAGTCCCGCTGGTTCGCGGACAAGCTCTACAAGGACTACATCGGCGAGGACGTCAAGATCCGCCGGATGATGTCCAAGGGCCTCGAGCGTGCCGGGATCTCCAAGGTCGACATCGAGCGCACCCGGGACCGGGTCCGCGTCGACATCCACACCGCCCGGCCGGGCATCGTCATCGGCCGTAAGGGTGCGGAGGCCGACCGGATCCGCGGCGAGCTGGAGAAGCTCACCGGCAAGCAGGTCCAGCTGAACATCATCGAGGTGAAGAGCCCCGAGTCGGACGCGCAGCTGGTCGCCCAGGGCGTCGCCGAGCAGCTGTCCAGCCGGGTCAGCTTCCGTCGGGCCATGCGCAAGGCGATGCAGTCCGCGATGAAGAACCCGGTCTGCAAGGGCATCCGGGTGCAGGTCTCGGGTCGTCTCGGCGGCGCCGAGATGAGCCGGACCGAGTTCTACCGCGAGGGCCGGGTCCCGCTGCACACGCTGCGGGCCAACATCGAGTACGGCTTCTTCGAGGCCCGTACCACCTTCGGCCGGATCGGCGTGAAGGTCTGGATCTACAAGGGCGACGCCGTGCCGGGCCGCGAGGCCCCGGCCGAGGCCGCCCCGTCGCGCGGCCCGCGCCGTGACCGTGGCGACCGGCCGGACCGGCCGCGCCGTGGTCGGTCGGGCTCGTCGGGTACGACCGCCGGTGGCACCGAGGCCGGCCGCGCTGCCGCGACCACCATCGCGCAGCAGGCGGAGACGCCGGCCGGTGAGCCGGTCGACAGCAGCGCTGTCGCCGCAGCCGCCTCGGCTCCGAACCAGCCGGCAGAACAGCAGCAGGAGGGCTGACAGATGCTGATGCCGCGCAAGCCCCCGAAGGGCTTCCGCAAGCCGCACCACCCGGACCGCCACGGCGCGTCCAAGGGCGGTAACCGGGTGGTGTTCGGCGAGTTCGGGATCCAGGCTCTCGAGCCGGCGTACGTGACCAACCGTCAGATCGAGTCGGCGCGTATCGCGATGACCCGTCACATCAAGCGTGGCGGCAAGGTCTGGATCACGATCTTCCCGGACCAGGCCCTCACCAAGAAGCCGGCCGAGACCCGGATGGGTTCCGGTAAGGGTTCGCCCGAGTGGTGGGTCGCCAACGTCAAGCCGGGGCGGGTCCTCTTCGAGATGTCCTTCCCCAACGAGCAGATCGCGCGAGAGGCGATGCGTCGCGCGATCCACAAGCTCCCGATGAAGTGCCGCATTGTTACGCGCGAAGTGGGTGAATCCTGATGGCAGCGGGCGTCAAGCCTTCCGAGCTGCGTGAGCTCTCCGAGGAGGAGCTGGTCACGAAGCTGCGCGAGGCCAAGGCGGAGCTGTTCAACCTCCGCGTGCAGGCCGCAACCGGGCAGCTGGACAACAACCGGCGGCTGCAGGTCATCCGTCGGGAGATCGCCCGGATCTACACGATCATGCGTGAGCGTGAGCTGGGTCTCTCGGCCGCGCCGACTGAGGTGACTGCATCATGAGTGAGAACACCACCACCGCCGCCGCGCGGTCCCGCCGCAAGGTCCGCGAGGGCCTCGTGGTCAGCGACAAGATGGACAAGACCGTCGTGGTCGAGGTCGAGGACCGGGTCAAGCACGCGCTGTACGGCAAGATCATGCGCCGTACGAGCAAGCTGAAGGTGCACGACGAGCAGAACTCGGCCGGCATCGGCGACCGGGTCCTGATCATGGAGACCCGGCCGCTCTCCGCCACCAAGCGGTGGCGGCTCGTGGAGATCCTCGAGAAGGCCAAGTAGCGAAGGCTCGAGCTCGGCCGGTATCGGTCGGGCGCAGGTTCCGCCAGGCTCCGGCCGCCCCCGGCGGCCGGAGAACCGGCAGACATAGGAGATAGACGTGATTCAGCAGGAGTCGCGACTGCGCGTCGCCGACAACACGGGTGCCCGGGAGATCCTGTGCATCCGGGTTCTCGGTGGCTCCGGTCGGCGCTACGCGAGCATCGGCGACGTCATCGTGGCCACGGTCAAGGACGCGATCCCCGGTGCCGGTGTGAAGAAGGGCGACGTCGTCAAGGCCGTCGTCGTTCGGACCGCCAAGGAGAAGCGGCGGCCGGACGGGTCGTACATCCGCTTCGACGAGAACGCCGCCGTCATCATCAAGGACGGTGGGGACCCGCGCGGTACCCGCATCTTCGGCCCGGTGGGCCGGGAGCTGCGGGACAAGCGGTTCATGAAGATCATCTCTCTCGCGCCGGAGGTGTTGTGACCGTGAAGGTCAAGAAGGGCGACACGGTCGTCGTCATCGCCGGCAAGGACAAGGGTGCCAAGGGCAAGGTCATCGCGGCCTACCCGCGGCAGGACAAGGTCCTGGTCGAGGGCGTGAACCGGGTCAAGAAGCACACCCGCATCAGCACCACCCAGCGTGGCGCCAAGACCGGTGGCATCGTCACCCAGGAGGCCCCGATCCACGTCTCGAACGTGATGGTCCTGGACTCCGACGGCAAGCCGACCCGCATCGGCTACCGGATCGACGACAACGGCCAGAAGGTCCGCATCGCGCGTAGCACCGGTAAGGACCTGTGATGACCACGGCTACCGAAACCAAGACCCTGCCGCGCCTCAAGGAGCGGTACCGCAACGAGGTCGTGGCGAAGCTGCAGGAGCAGTACGCCTACGGCAACCCCATGCAGGTGCCCGGCCTGGTCAAGATCGTCGTCAACATGGGTGTCGGCGAGGCCGCTCGGGACGCCAAGCTGATCGACGGCGCGGTCCGCGACCTCGCCACGATCACCGGTCAGAAGCCGCTGGTCCGGCGGGCGACCAAGTCCATCGCGCAGTTCAAGCTCCGCGAGGGCATGCCGATCGGCGCGAAGGTCACCCTCCGCGGCGACCGGATGTGGGAGTTCCTGGACCGGCTGCTGTCGATCGCGCTGCCGCGTATCCGTGACTTCCGCGGTCTGGACGGGCGCAAGCTCGACGGGCACGGCAACTACACGTTCGGTCTGACCGAGCAGTCGGTGTTCCACGAGATCGACCAGGACAAGATCGATCGCCAGCGGGGCATGGACATCACGGTGGTCACGACCGCCACGACCGACGACGAGGGCCGGGCGCTGCTCAAGCTCCTGGGCTTCCCGTTCAAGGAGAACTGAGATGGCCAAGAAGGCGCTGATCCTCAAGGCGGCCGCGAAGCCGAAGTTCTCGGTTCGCGCGTACACCCGCTGCCAGCGGTGCGGGCGTCCGAAGGCGGTCTACCGCAAGTTCGGTCTCTGCCGGGTGTGCATCCGGGAGATGGCCCACCGCGGTGAGCTGCCCGGCGTGTCCAAGGCTTCCTGGTAATAGCCCGGCGCGCTCCGGCGCGTCAGCTGAACTGTCTCTTCGCCGTAGGCCCCGGGCCTGGCCCGGGGAACCCCGGCGAGAAAGGTTGACGAGTTTTCATGACGATGACCGACCCGATCGCAGACATGCTCACGCGTCTGCGTAACGCCAACCAGGCGTACCACGACCGGGTGACGATGCCCTACTCGAAGATCAAGGCGAACATCGCCGAGGTCCTCAAGGCCGAGGGTTACATCGCCACCTGGTCGGTCGAGGAGCCCGAGGAGGGCGCCGTCGGCAAGCGACTGGTCGTCGAGCTGAAGTACGGCCAGAACCGCGAGCGGAGCCTGGCCGGCATCAAGCGCGTGTCCAAGCCCGGTCTCCGGGTGTACGCCAAGTCGGACGGGCTCCCGCGGGTGCTCGGCGGGCTGGGCGTGGCGATCATTTCGACGTCCCAGGGGCTGCTCACCGACCGGCAGGCCCGCAAGCGGAGCGTTGGCGGGGAAGTCCTCGCCTTCGTCTGGTAACGGGAGACAGGTAGAAATGTCGCGTATTGGACGTAAGTCGATCCCGGTGCCATCCGGCGTCGACATCACGATCGACGGCCAGACCGTCAAGGTCAAGGGCCCCAAGGGCGAGCTGAGCCACGTGCTGGCCGAGCCGATCACGGCGGAGCGGGGCGAGGACGGCGCGCTGCACGTCAACCGGCCCAACGACGAGCGCAAGGCCAAGGAGCTGCACGGCCTGAGCCGTACGCTGGTGGCCAACATGATCGTCGGCGTGACCGAGGGCTACCGCAAGAGCCTGGAGATCGCCGGTACCGGTTACCGCGTGACCGCCAAGGGCAAGGACCTGGAGTTCGCGCTCGGGTTCTCGCACCCGGTGCTCGTGCCGGCGCCGGACGGCATCACGTTCACGGTGGAGCGGCCGACGCTGTTCCACGTGGCCGGCATCGACAAGCAGCAGGTCGGCGAGGTCGCCGCCAACATCCGGAAGATCCGCCCGCCGGAGCCCTACAAGGGCAAGGGCGTGAAGTACCAGGGCGAGGTCATCCGCCGCAAGGCTGGAAAGGCAGGTAAGAAGTGAGCGCCACGCTGCTCAAGCGCCGCCGCGGCGTCGCCGCCAAGCGTGCCGTCGGGCGTGCGCGTCGGCACTTCCGGGTCCGCAAGAACGTCAACGGCACGGCCGAGCGTCCCCGCCTGGTCGTCACCCGCTCCCTGCGGCACATGGTCGCCCAGGTCGTCGACGACACCAAGGGTCACACCCTGGCGTCGGCCTCGACCATGGACGCCTCGCTGCGCGGCGCCGAGGGCGACAAGAGCGCCCTGGCCGGCAAGGTCGGCGCCCTGCTCGCCGAGCGCGCCAAGGCCGCCGGCGTCTCGAAGGTCGTCTTCGACCGCGGTGGCAACCGGTACGCGGGGCGGGTCGCCGCGCTTGCCGACGCCGCCCGCGAAGCCGGGCTCGAGTTCTAGAAACCCCGTCACGAGAGAGAAGGAAGGCTGCTGATGCCAGGTCAACAGCGCCGTGGCGGCGGGTCCGGTGGCAACGAGGGTGGTCGCCGCGACAACCGCCGTGAGGGCGGCCGCGGAAACGCGCCCGTCGAGAAGACCCCGCACCTCGAGCGGGTCGTCGCGATCAACCGCGTCGCCAAGGTCGTGAAGGGTGGTCGTCGCTTCAGCTTCACCGCCCTGGTGATCGTGGGCGACGGCGACGGCACCGTCGGTGTGGGCTACGGAAAGGCCAAGGAGGTGCCCGCGGCGATCGCCAAGGGTGTCGAGGAGGCCAAGAAGCACTTCTTCAAGGTGCCGCGGATCGGTCAGTCGATCCCGCACCCGGTGACGGGTGAGGACGCGGCCGGTGTGGTGCTGCTCAAGCCGGCCTCGGCCGGTACGGGTGTCATCGCCGGCGGTCCGGTGCGCGCCGTGCTGGAGTGCGCGGGCATCCACGACGTGCTCTCCAAGAGCCTCGGCTCGTCGAACCCGATCAACATCGTGCACGCCACCGTGGCGGCCCTGAAGGGGCTCGAGTCCCCCGAGCAGGTCGCGGCGCGTCGTGGTCTGCCGGTCGAGGACGTCGCGCCGGCCGCCATGCTGGCGTCGCGGGCGGGGGTGGCGTCCTGATGGCACGCCTGAAGGTCACCCAGGTCCGGTCCGAGATCGGGACCAAGAAGAACCAGCGTGACTCGCTGCGTTCCCTCGGTCTCAAGCGGATCAACGACGTGGTGGTCAAGGAGGACCGGCCGGAGATCCGCGGCATGATCTTCACGGTCAACCACCTCGTGAAGGTCGAGGAGGTCGAGTAATGACGATCAAGGTGCACCACCTGCGTCCGGCTCCGGGTGCCAAGACCGACAAGACCCGTGTGGGTCGCGGTGAGGGCTCGAAGGGCAAGACCGCCGGCCGCGGTACCAAGGGTTCGAAGGCCCGCAAGAACATCTCGGCGGCGTTCGAGGGTGGGCAGATGCCCATCCACATGCGCCTGCCGAAGATGAAGGGCTTCAAGAACAAGTTCAAGGTCGTGTTCCAGGTGGTCAACCTGGACCGGCTCGCCGAGCTCTTCCCGAACGGCGGCCAGGTCGGCCCGGTCGAGCTGGTCGAGGCCGGTGCGGTCCGCAAGGGCCACCCGGTCAAGGTGCTCGGCACCGGCGACCTCGGCGGTGTGTCCCTCCAGGTGACGGCGCACGCGTTCAGCGCGTCGGCCAAGGAGAAGATCACCGCGGCCGGTGGCTCGGTCACCGAGCTGTAAGGCATGTTCGTGGCGCCCGCTCAGTTGTTCACAACTGGGCGGGCGCCATGGTCTACCGGCGACGTGTGCGCCGGGTAACATCGGATTCGTTTTATGTAGCCGGGCACATCTGCCCGGACCGGGACCGGGCTGTTAGAGTCCGTTCCCAGCCATGGATATCGGGCGCTCCGCCCGGCACCCACCCCGCCCCGCCAGGGATCGTCACCGGCGGCCCGCGTCGCGCAGGAGGAAGAAGTTGCTGTCCGCCTTTCTCAGTGCGTTCCGTACGCCTGACCTGCGCAAGAAGCTGCTGTTCACAGTAGGCATCATCGCGGTCTACCGGCTGGGCGCCACGCTGCCCAGCCCGGGCGTCTCGTACGGCAACGTGCAGAAGTGCCTCGACACCATCCAGGGCAGCACCGGCGTGCTCAACCTGCTGGATCTCTTCTCCGGCGGCGCGCTGCTCCAGCTCTCGGTCTTCGCGCTGGGCATCATGCCCTACATCACCGCGTCGATCATCCTGCAGCTGCTGACGGTGGTGATCCCGCGGCTGGAGCAGCTCCGCAAGGAGGGCCAGGCCGGCCAGGCGAAGATCACCCAGTACACCCGCTACCTGACGCTGGGCCTGGGCATCCTCCAGTCCTCGGCGTTCGTGGCGCTGGCCCGCTCCGGGCAGCTGTTCAACAACCAGTGCGACCAGTTCCCGATCGTGCCCAAGGGCACCGGCATCCCGGACTGGCTGACGCTGACCATCCTGGTCATGACGATGACCGCCGGCACCGGCGTGGTGATGTGGCTCGGTGAGCTGATCACCGACCGCGGCGTCGGCAACGGCATGTCCGTGCTGATCTTCACCTCGATCGCGGCCCGCCTCCCCAGCGAGGGCTGGAAGATCAAGACCACCAAGGGCTGGGGGATGTTCCTCCTCGTCATCGCCCTGGTGCTCCTGGTCATCACCGCGGTGACCTTCATCGAGCAGGCGCAGCGCCGGATCCCGGTGCAGTACGCCAAGCGCATGATCGGCCGGCGGATGTACGGCGGCACCTCGACCTACATCCCGCTCAAGGTGAACCAGGCCGGCGTCATCCCGGTCATCTTCGCCTCGTCGCTGCTCTACCTGCCGCAGCTCGCGCTCCAGTTCTTCGATCCGAACGACCCGGGCAAGGTCCAGGCGTGGATCCAGAACCACATCGTGAAGGCGAGCGCGCCGGAGCACATCGCGATCTACTTCCTGCTGATCATCTTCTTCACCTACTTCTACGTGTCCATCACGTTCAACCCGACCGAGGTCGCGGACAACATGAAGAAGTACGGCGGCTTCGTGCCGGGCATCCGCCCCGGCAAGCCGACCGCCGAGTACCTCGACTTCATCCTCAGCCGGATCACCCTGCCGGGTGCGCTCTACCTGGGCATCATCGCGATCCTGCCGAACTTCTTCTTCATCTGGCTGGACAACCAGCAGTTCCAGAACTTCCCGTTCGGCGGCACCGCTGTGCTCATCATGGTCGGCGTCGGTCTGGAGACCGTGAAGCAGATCGAGAGCCAACTCATGCAGCGGAACTACGAAGGGTTCCTGCGGTAGATGCGACTCGTTCTGGTTGGCCCGCCGGGCGCGGGCAAGGGCACACAGGCGGAGTTCATCGCCGCCCACCTCTCGGTGCCGAAGATCTCGACCGGTGACATCTTCCGGGCCAACGTCACCCAGGGCACGCCCCTGGGTGTCGAGGCCAAGCGGTACATGGACGCCGGCAAGCTGGTCCCGGACGACGTCACCATCAACATGGTGCGCGACCGGCTCGCCGAGCCGGACGCCGGCGAGGGCTTCCTGCTCGACGGTTTCCCGCGCACCACGCCGCAGGCCGCCGAGCTGGACAAGCTCCTCGCCGACCTGGGCTCCGCGCTGGACCTGGTGCTGGAGCTGGTCGTCGACGACGACGAGGTGATCCGGCGGCTGTCCGGCCGGCGCACCTGCCGGGGCTGCGGCAAGATCTGGCACGTCGAGTTCGACGCGACCACCCGCGAGGGCATCTGCGACCGCTGCGGCGCGGAGCTGTTCCAGCGGGACGACGACAAGCCGGAGACCATCGCGGCGCGGCTGCGGGAGTACGCCGAGAAGACCGCGCCGCTGGTGGACTACTACGGCGCCCAGGGCAAGCTGGTCGGCATCGACGCGACCGGGCCGGTGGAGGACGTCACCGTCCGGGCCATCGACGCGCTGCGCTCCTACGGCGGCTGACGACCCACCGCCGTCCGGCGGATAGAGTGCGAACGGCGGGGTACGCGCGACGTGCCCCGCTGTTCCGCGTACGCGCGACGAAAGGTTAGACCGCCATGCGCCGTCCCCAGCTGGACATCCAGCTGAAGACCCCCGAGCAGATCGAGCTGATGCGGGCCGCCGGTCTGGTGGTCGCCCGTGCCCTGCGCCGGATGCGTGAGGCGGTCGCCCCCGGCGTGACGACGGCCGACCTCGACGCGATCGCCGAGGCCACCATCCGGGAGGCGGGCGCGGTCCCGTCGTTCAAGGGCTACCACGGGTTCCCGGCGTCGATCTGCTCCTCGGTCAACGAGCAGGTGGTGCACGCCATCCCGTCGGCCCAGCAGGTGCTGCGCGAGGGTGACCTGATCTCGATCGACTGCGGCGCGGTGCTCGACGGCTGGCACGGCGACGCGGCCGTCACGGTGGCGGTGGGGGAGGTCGACCCGGCACTGCTGCGGATGGCCGAGGTGGCCGAGGACGCGATGTGGGCCGGCATCGCCACCGCCGCCCGGGGCGCGGCCTCCGGCAAGGGCCGGCTCACCGACATCTCCCACGCGGTGGAGAGCGCGGTCCGCAAGGGCGGCCGGTACGGGATCGTCGACGGCTACGGCGGCCACGGCATCGGCACCGAGATGCACCAGGACCCGCACGTGCTGAACCACGGCCGCCCCGGCAAGGGGCCGCGCCTGGTTCCCGGCCTGGCGCTCGCCATCGAGCCGATGATCACGATGGGCTCTCCGCGCACGGTCGAACTGTCCGACGGCTGGACCGTGGTGACGCGCGACCGCTCGATGGCGGTACACGTCGAGCACTCGATGGCGCTGCTGGACGACGGCGTCTGGGTGCTGACCGCCGAGGACGGCGGCCGGGCCCGCCTCGGCGACCTGGTCACCGCCCGCCAGCCCGCGGACTCCCCGGCCCGCTGACCCGTCCGGCCGGCCCGCCGCTCACCCTCGCGGCGTCAGCCGCCCCCGGTGTTCCGCCGGGTTTGGCGGCCGGGACGGTCGCGGTGTCCTGTCGGGCTACGGCTCGACGGCCGGACGGCGCGGTGTTCTGTCAGGCTCGACCACTCGGCGGGCGCGGTGTTCGGCCGGGCCTGGCGACCGGCGTCCCGGCGCCCGGGCGTCGCGGCGTCCCGGCGACCGTCCGGCATTCTGCAGGGACGGCGGGGGCCACGGCGATCCCGACTGGCGGTTCGTCACTTCAACCGATATATCGCCTGGTCATAATTATGACCAGGCGGTATATCGGCGCGGGGTTGCCTCCCTGCCAGCCGGGTCACGCTACGTGGCGGGCGTCGAGGAGGCCGGCGGGCGCGGTTGGGGCGCGGGCCGGGTGGCGGGTTTCCGTCCGGTGGCGGGCCGGTGGCATCCTTGCCGTCATGGACGGGCAGCGGGAGATGCGGGCGGCCGACCGTGACCGGGAGGCCACGGCGGAACGGCTCCGGGTGGCGCTGGAGGAGGGCCGGCTCGGCCTGCACGAGTACGACGAGCGGCTGGCCCGCGCGTACGGCGCCCGCACCTACGCCGACCTGGACGAGGTGGTGGCCGACCTGCCGGGCCCGGCGCCGGCCGAGCGGTCCGCCGTGGTGCCCGCCACCCCGACGCCACCGCCCGCGACGCCACCACTCGCGCCGGCGCCGCCCGCGCCCGCAGCGGCCGTCCCGGGCGGCGAGCCGGCCGCCGGGGCCGGGACGCCGGCCGCGCCGGACACCCGCTCGCGGCTGCTCGGCCTCTGGATGCCCTGGCTGCGGGTGGCCGCGCTGCTGCTGCCGATCTGGCTGATCAGCGTGATCGCCACCGGCCACACCGCCGGTGTCTGGCCGCTCTGGGTGCTGGGGCCGTGGGGCGGCCTGGTGCTGATGCAGTCGGTCGGGCTGATCGGCGTCGACCACGGTCGGAAGCGAGGCGACCGCCACCGCTGAGGCGGCGGGAGCTGTGCCGCTGGTCACAGCCGCGCCGGAAATTCCCCGTCGGGGGGATCGGACGGCCGGCCGGTTTGGCGACGGTGCGCGTGCGGGCGTACACTTTCAGATCGGCGCACAGCGTCCACTCCGCCATGCCCACCCTGCGCTTCGGTGGGAGTCGGAGCCGCGGCTGGCGCGGGTGACCTGATCTTGGTCAGTTCACCCGTGTAAGACGTTGTGGGCCGTCCGGAGTAACCGACGTCAGGACAGCGGAGTACATGCCGAAAAAAGACGGAGCCATCGAGATCGAGGGTCGGGTCATCGAGCCCCTGCCGAACGCCATGTTCCGGGTGGAGCTCGCGAACGGCCACAAGGTGCTGGCTCACATCAGCGGCAAGATGCGGCAGCACTACATCCGCATCCTGCCGGAGGACCGGGTCGTCGTCGAACTGTCGCCGTACGACCTGACCCGCGGGCGCATCGTCTACCGCTACAAGTAAGCCTGACGACGGCCGGGACGTCCCCGTGTCCGTCTTCGACGTCCGGGTCGCGCTCCGTCGCGTCTCCGGGCCAGATGGGAAGTAAGGCAACCGTGAAGGTCAAGCCGAGCGTCAAGAGGATCTGCAACAAGTGCCGGGTGATCCGCCGGCACGGCCGGGTCATGGTCATCTGCACCGACCCGCGCCACAAGCAGCGCCAGGGCTGACGCCCCACACATCACCAGCTCGTCCCAGCCGCGGACGGTGCGCAGCGCGTACCTCTCGTGGTTGACCCCCGGTCGGAGGCCGGGGCCCGCTCGGGCAGCGGGGTGGGACGGGTCCACACCTCCGCCACAATCATGAGGAGTACGCCCGCACATGGCACGTCTAGTCGGCGTGGATCTCCCCCGCGAGAAGCGGATGGAGATCGCGCTCACCTACATCTTCGGGGTCGGTCGCACCCGCGCCCTGGAGACGCTCGCCGCGACCGGCATCTCGCCGGACAAGCGCGTTCGCGACCTCACGGACGAGGAGCTCGTCGAGCTCCGGAACCACATCGAGGGCAACTACAAGGTTGAAGGCGACCTGCGCCGCGAGGTCGCCGCTGACATCCGCCGCAAGGTCGAGATCGGCTGCTACGCCGGTATCCGGCACCGCCGCGGTCTGCCCGTGCGTGGTCAGCGCACCAAGACCAACGCGCGGACCCGGAAGGGCCCGAAGCGGACCGTGGCCGGCAAGAAGAAGCCCGGCAAGAAGTAACTAGGAGCGCACAGACTTATGCCACCGAAGGCTCGTGCCGGAGCCGCCGTCAAGAAGGTCCGGCGCAAGGAACGCAAGAACGTCGCCCACGGGCAGGCGCACATCAAGAGCACCTTCAACAACACCATCGTGTCCATCACGGACCCGACCGGTGCGGTCATCTCCTGGGCCTCGTCCGGCCAGGTGGGCTTCAAGGGCTCCCGCAAGTCGACCCCGTTCGCCGCGCAGCTGGCCGCCGAGGCCGCCGCGCGTCGGGCCATGGAGCACGGCATGCGCAAGGTCGACGTGTTCGTCAAGGGCCCCGGCTCCGGCCGGGAGACCGCCATCCGTTCGCTGCAGGCCGCTGGGCTGGAGGTCGGGCAGATCTCCGACGTCACCCCGCAGCCGCACAACGGGTGCCGTCCGCCGAAGCGTCGCCGGGTCTGAGAGGTTAGAGAGAGATGGCTCGTTACACCGGTGCTGACTGCCGCCGTTGCCGGCGGGAGAAGATGAAGCTGTTCCTCAAGGGCAGCAAGTGCGATGGTCCGAAGTGCCCGTTCGAGTCCCGGCCGTTCCCGCCCGGGCAGCACGGCCGCGGTCGGACCAAGGAGACGGAGTACCTGCTCCAGCTCCGTGAGAAGCAGAAGGCCCGTCGGGTCTACGGCGTGCTCGAGAAGCAGTTCCGCGGCTACTACGAAGAGGCCGTGGGCAAGAAGGCGAAGACCGGTGAGGTCCTCCTTCAGATCCTCGAGTCGCGGCTCGACAACGTGGTCTACCGGGCCGGCTACGCCAAGTCCCGGGACATGGCCCGTCAGCTGGTCAAGCACGGTCACTTCATGGTGAACGGCAAGAAGGTCGACATCCCGTCGTACCGCGTCAAGGAGCACGACATCATCGAGGTCCGGGGCAAGAGCAAGGAGCTCACCCCGTTCATCGTCGCGCAGGCCGAGGCCGGCTCCAAGACCGTTCCGGCGTGGCTCGAGGCCATCCCCAGCCAGATGAAGGTCCTCGTGCACTCGCTCCCGGCCCGTCAGGTGATCGACACCCAGGTCCAGGAGCAGCTGATCGTCGAGCTCTACTCCAAGTAAGGGCTCGCTGCGGTGGCCCGCCCTCCGGGGCGGGCCACCGGAACAGTTGTGTCGTGGGCGTCAAATAGCGGGCGCCCCGGAAGAGAAGAGAAAAGATGCTCATCAGCCAGCGACCGTCTCTCTCCGAAGAGTCGATCAACGAGACCCGCTCCCGGTTCACCATCGAGCCGCTGGAGCCCGGCTTCGGCTACACGCTGGGCAACTCGCTGCGGCGCACGCTGCTGTCGTCCATCCCGGGCGCGGCGGTCACCTCGATCAAGATCGACGGTGTGCTGCACGAGTTCACCACGATCCCCGGGGTCAAGGAGGACGTGGTCGAGCTCGTCATGAACATCAAGGAGCTGTGCGTCAGCTCCGAGCACGACGAGCCGGTCAGCATGTACCTGCGCAAGCAGGGCCCGGGCGACGTGACCGCCGGTGACATCCAGCCCCCGGCCGGTGTCTCGGTGCACAACCCGGACCTGAAGCTCGCCACCCTCAACGGCAAGGGCCGGCTCGACATGGAGCTGACCGTCGAGCGGGGTCGGGGCTACGTCACCGCGGCGCAGAACAAGCAGGCGGGCGCCGAGATCGGCCGGATCCCGGTCGACTCGATCTACTCGCCGGTGCTCAAGGTGACGTACCGCGTCGAGGCGACCCGGGTCGAGCAGCGGACCGACTTCGACCGGCTGATCATCGACGTCGAGACCAAGCCGTCGATGGGCCCGCGAACCGCGCTGGCCTCGGCCGGCTCGACGCTGGTGGAGCTGTTCGGGCTCGCCCGCGAGCTGGACGAGACCGCCGAGGGCATCGACATCGGGCCGTCCCCGCAGGACGCCCAGCTGGCGGCGGACCTGGCTCTGCCGATCGAGGAGCTGGACCTCACCGTCCGCTCCTACAACTGCCTCAAGCGCGAGGGCATCAACTCCGTTGGTGAGCTGATCGGGCGTACCGAGGCCGACCTTCTCGACATCCGCAACTTCGGTCAGAAGTCGATCGACGAGGTCAAGATGAAGCTCGCCGGGATGGGCCTGGGGCTGAAGGACTCGGCTCCGAACTTCGACCCGGCGCACGTCGTGGACGCCTTCGGCGAGGCCGACTACGACACCGACGACTACCGCGAGACCGAGCAGCTCTAGTCCGCGCTGCCGCCACACCTGAGGAGCACCAAGCATGCCCACGCCCACCAAGGGCCCCCGCCTCGGCGGCAGCCCCGCGCACGAGCGGCTGATGCTGGCCAACCTGGCCACCGCGCTGTTCCAGCACGGCAAGATCCAGACCACCGAGACGAAGGCCCGGCGGCTGCGTCCGCTGGCCGAGCAGCTCATCACCAAGGCCAAGCGCGGCGACCTCGCCTCGCGTCGGCGGGTGCTGGGCGTCGTCAAGGACAAGGACGTGGTCTACTCCCTGTTCGACCAGATCGCGCCCCGGTACGCCAACCGCAACGGTGGCTACACCCGGATCGTGAAGACCGGCCCGCGCAAGGGTGACGCCGCTCCGATGGCGATCATCGAGCTGGTGGAGGAGCTTCAGGTCGCCGAGCCGAAGGCGAACAAGAAGACCGCCGCCCGCAAGGCCGCCCAGCAGGACAAGGTCGAGGCCCTGGCCCCGGCCGAGGAGGCCCCGAAGTCCAGCGCCGGTGACCAGGACGCCGAGGCTCCGGTCTCCGCGTCCGGCGACACCGCCGCCGCCCGTGAGGACAGCGACGAGGCCACCGAGAACGACAAGGCCTGATCGCAGGCAGCATCGTCGGGCCCGGCACCCCCTCGTGGGGTGCCGGGCCCGACGCCGTCAACGGAGGTACGAGGTGAGCGAGCGGACCCGGCTGCGGCTGGACGTCTCGTACGACGGCACGGACTTCTCCGGCTGGGCGCCCCAGCCCACCCGGCGCACGGTCGCCGGGGTGCTCATGGAGGCCCTGGACCTGGTGCTCGGCGCGGGCACCGCGACCGGCCTGACCGTGGCCGGGCGCACCGACGCCGGGGTGCACGCCACCGGGCAGGTCTGCCACCTGGACCTGCCCACCGAGGTGTGGCGCGAGCACGACGGGCGGCTGCTGCGCCGGTTGGCCCGCCTCCTCCCGCCGGACGCCCGGGTCCGCGCGATGACCGAGGTCCCCGCCGACTTCGACGCCCGGTTCTCGGCCACCTACCGGCGCTACGAGTACCGGGTCACCGACGCGCCCTGGGGCGCCGAGCCGCTGCGCCGCCGGGACACCCTGGCCTGGCCGAAGCCGCTGGACCTGACCGCGCTCAACGCCGCCGCGACCGGGCTGGTCGGCGAGCACGACTTCGCCGCGTACTGCCGGCGCAAGGAGAACGCCACCACGCTGCGCGAGGTGACCCGGCTGGACTGGCGGCGCGACCCGGACGGGATCCTGGTCGCCACCGTGCAGGCCGACGCGTTCTGCCAGAACATGGTGCGCAGCCTGGTCGGCGCCATGCTGGTCGCCGGGGACGGGCGGCGGCCGGTGGAGTGGCCGGCCGGCCTGCTGAGCCGCCGGGAGCGGTCCAGCGAGGTGACCGTGGCGCCGGCACACGGCCTGGCGCTGGTCGAGGTCGGCTACCCGACCGACCCCGCCGAGTACGCCCGCCGCGCCGACCTCACCCGCCGGCTGCGCGTGCCCGTCGCGGAGGGCTGAGCGGACACGGAACGGCCCGCCACCCCGCGTGGGGTGACGGGCCGTCGGCGGGCCGGGTTCAGTCGTCCGAGCCGCGTTGTCCGGCGCTGTCCTCGGTCGGACCGTCGGTGGGCTGGCCGGCCGTCCCGCCGGCGGCCCGGCGGTCCAGCACGCTCCGGTTCAGGTGCAGCTCGATCAGGTCGTACATGATCTCGCGGGCGGTGGTGTCGTCGGTCGGGATGCGCTCCCCGTCGGCGCGGGTGACGAGGCAGTAGGCGACGTAGTGGCCGCGTACCTGCCAGCCGACCCGGGCGGCGGCCTTCTCCACCGCCTCGGTGTCGTCGCCCGCCTTCATGCCGCGGAAGCGGCCCTGCCGGTCGTCCAGCAGCGGTCGGATCCGGTCGCGCACCCGCTGGGCGCTGGCCACGTCGGTCAGGTTGAACAGGCCGGCGGTGACCAGGTGGTCGCCGTCGGGGGAGCGGAGCGTGCCCCGGACCACCTGGTTGCAGCCGAGCCGGACCAGCAGGTCGGCGATCTCGCCGGTGGCGGCGGAGGCGCAGTTGGCGCTCGCCTGGGTCTTGAGCACCCGGTAGGCCGGCTTGCCGTCGGTGATCACCAGGCTCTTGGCCGGGAAGACCTCCTTGGCGGTCAGCGCCGCCTGGTCGGTGTCCCGGGAGTCCAGGTCGGACCCGGCGGGCGCGGTGGTCTGCTCGACCGTCGGCTGCGGCGTCGGCTGGCCGGCCGGTGGGGTGGTGACCCGCTCGTCGAGCAGCGCCGCGACGGCCAGCCCGGTCAGCGAGAGCAGGAGCAGCACGGCGGCGCCGCCGATCAGCGTCTGCAGGACCCGGCCGCCGCGCCGGCGGTCGGTGTGCCGGGTCCGCGGCGGGTCCCACGCGTCGCCGGTACGCGCGGTCGGGCTGGCCGGGATCGGCACGGTCGGCCGGGCGGTCGCGGCCGGCACGGGCTGCGGGACCGGCGGCGCGGGCTGTGGCACCGGGGACGGCTCCCGGGGCGGCGCGGGGCGGCCCGGCGTCGGCGCCGGCGGCGCGGGCGCGGGCGCGCGGGCGGCGTCGCCGGCCGGCCGGGCCGGTGGCAGCGACGGGGTGGGGAAGCGGGAGGGCGACGGGCCCGCGGGCGGCGGCGTCGCGGCTCCGGGCCCGGTGGGGGCCGACCCGGGCTTCGGGTACTCCAGGAAGGCGTCCTCGTCGGACTCGTACCGGTACACCATGTGGGATAGAGTAGGGCCGATTGTCCCTTTCAGGGGTAATATCGGGAAATTCTGGCGGAGTGGCGTCCGATGCTCCCCGCCGCACCGTCGCCGGGCCCGCTGCCGGCCGGTGCGACAATGCCGGACGTGACCGGCGACCACTACTTCACCGCTGAACCGACGACCCCGGCCCGCCCGCGCGAGGTCGAGTTCTCCGTCGCCGGGCGCGACTACACCCTCACCTCGGCCGCCGGCGTCTTCTCCGCCGACCGGCTCGACCCCGGCACCGCGGTGCTGCTGCGCAAGGCGGCACTGCCCTCCGCCGGCGAGACCGGTCCGCTGCTCGACATCGGGTGCGGGTTCGGCCCGATCACCTGCGTCCTGGCCACCGTCGCGCCGGCCGCCACGGTCTGGGCGGTGGACGTCAACGAGCGGGCCCGCGCCCTCACCACCACCAACGCGGCCCGGGTCGACGCCGCCGACCGGGTCCGCGCCGTCGCCCCGGACGAGATGCCGGCGGACGTCACCTTCACCCAGATCTGGTCCAACCCGCCGATCCACATCGGCAAGGCGGAACTGCACGACCTGCTGCTGCGCTGGCTGCCCCGGCTCACCCCGGACGGCGTGGCGTGGCTGGTCGTCGCCCGCCACCTCGGCGGCGACTCGCTGCACCGCTGGCTGGTCGAGCAGGGATGGCAGGTCGACCGGCACGCCAGCCAGAAGGGCTACCGGGTGCTCCGGGTCACCCGGTAATCGGGTGTCGCCCGCGTGGCCCGCTCGGGCAGGATGCCCGCGTGGGATACGTGGACGTGGCAGGGGTCGGGCACATCCTCCCGGACGGCCGGGAGCTGTTCGGCGACGTGTCGTTCCGGGTCGGCGAGGGCGCCAAGGTGGCGCTCGTCGGGCCCAACGGCGCCGGCAAGACCACGCTGCTGCGCATGGTCGCCGGTGACCTGCCGGTGCGCACCGGCGCGATCGCCCGCAGCGGCGGGCTCGGCGTGATGCGGCAGTTCATCGGCATGATCGGCGACGAGTCGACGCTCGCCGACCTGGCCCTGTCGCTGGCGCCGCCGGCGCTGCGCGACGCCGGGCGGCGGCTCGCCGAGACCGAGGCGGCCATGCGGTCGGCCGAGGTCCGCGGCAAGTACAGCTCCGCCGCCGCCAAGACCCAGCTCGCGTACGCGGACGCGCTGGCCGCCTGGGGCGAGACCGGCGGGTACGACGCCGAGGTGCTCTTCGACACCGTCGCCACCGTCGTGCTGGACCTGCCCTGGGACAGCGCCCGGGACCGGCCGGTGCGGACGCTCTCCGGCGGCCAGCAGAAACGCTTCGCGCTGGAGCTGCTCCTGCGCGGCCCGGACGAGGTGCTGCTGCTCGACGAGCCGGACAACTTCCTCGACGTGCCCGGCAAGCGGTGGCTGGAGGCGCGACTGCGCGAGTCCGGCAAGTCGGTGCTCTACGTCTCGCACGACCGCGAGCTGCTGGCCCAGACCGCCGACCGGGTGGTGGCCGTCGAGGGCGGCAGCGCCTGGGTGCATCCGGGTGGCTTCGCGAGCTGGCACTCCGCGCGGGTGGCCCGGCACGACCGCCTCGACGAGCTGCGCAAGCGCTGGGACGAGGAGCACGAGAAGCTGCGCGAGCTGATGTTGATGTACAAGCAGAAGGCCGCGTACAACTCGGGAATGGCCTCGCGGTACCAGGCCGCGCAGACCCGGTTGCGCAAGTTCGAGGAGGCCGGGCCGCCGCCCGTACCCCCGAAGGACCAGGACATCCGGATGCGGCTGACCGGCGGGCGGACCGGCAAGCGGGCGGTGATCGCCGAGCAGCTGGAGCTGGACGGCCTGACGTACCCGTTCGACCTGGAACTCTGGTACGGCGACCGGGTCGCGGTGCTCGGCGCGAACGGCACCGGCAAGTCGCACTTCCTGCGGCTGCTGGCCCGCGGCGGCACCGATCCGGACCCGGGCAACACGCCTGTCGACGGCGCCGCCGCCCTCGCGCCGGTCGCGCACGGCGGCGTGGTCCGGCTCGGCGCGCGGGTCCGGCCGGGGCACTTCTCGCAGACCCACGACCGGCCGGAGTTGATGGACAAGACGCTGGTCGAGGTGCTGTGGCGCGGTGACGAGCACCGGGCCGGGATGGACCGGCACGCGGCCATGGGGGCGCTGTCCCGCTACGAGCTGGCCGGCCAGGGCGACCAGCGGTTCGGCACGCTCTCCGGCGGCCAGCAGGCCCGGTTCCTGGTGCTGCTGCTGGAGCTGTCCGGGGCCACGCTGCTGCTGCTCGACGAGCCGACCGACAACCTCGACCTGGCCTCCGCCGAGGCGTTGGAGGCCGGGCTGACCGCGTTCGAGGGGACGGTGATCGCGGTGACCCACGACCGCTGGTTCACCCGTACCTTCGACCGGTTCGTGCTGTTCCGGGGTGACGGCGACGTGGTCGAGACGCCGGAACCGGTCTGGGACGTCGGATGATCGACCAGGGACTGGTCGACCGGCTGTGCGCGGTCGACGGCGTGGTCGCGGTGGCGCTCGGCGGCAGCCGGGCCCGCGGCGACCACCGGCCCGACTCCGACTGGGACCTCGGGCTCTACTACCGGGGCGAGCCGGACCTGGCCGCGCTGCGCGCGGTGGCCGCCTCGGTCGCCGACGGCCCGGTGGACCTCACCGCGCCCGGTGACTGGGGGCCCTGGGTCGACGGCGGCGGCTGGCTGCGCGTCGGCGGGGCAGCGGTGGACTGGATCTACCGGGACCTGGACCGCGTGCGGCGGATCTGGGCGGACTGCCGGGCCGGCCACTACACGGTGCAGGTGCAGGCCGGTCATCCGCTCGGCTTCTACTCGCACGCGTACGCGGGGGAGGTGGCGCTCGGGCAGGTGCTCGGCGACCCGACCGGTGAGCTGACCGCGTTGCGGGCCGAGACCGTCGACTACCCGCCCGCGCTCGGCGCCGCGCTGCTGGCCGGCGGCTGGGAGACCGGGCTGCTGCTCGACGGCGCGGCGAAGGGGGCGGCCGGGGGCGACGCCGGCTACGTCGCCGGGTGTCTGTTCCGCGTCGTCGGGGTGCTGGCGCACGCGTTGCACGGCCGGGCGGGGCGGTGGCTGGTCAACGAGAAGGGCATGATCACTGCCGCCGGCCGGTTGCCGGGTGCGCCGCCGGACTTCGCCGACCGGGCGCACGCGCTGTTCGGCGCGGTGGGGCGTACCCCGCTGGAGTTGGCGGCGACGGTCGCCGACGCCCGCGCGCTGGCCGCCGACGTGCTGGGCTGAGCGGTCTGCGGCGGTCGTGCGGCGCGGCGCGTGGGCGGGCGGACGTTCGGTGCTGGTCGTGCGGCGTGGCGCGTGGGCGGGCGGACGTTCGGTGCTGGTCGTGCGGCGTGGCGCGTGGGCGGGCGGACGTTCGGCGATGGTGGCGCGGCGGCGGCGTGGCGTGGCGTGACGGCGGCGTGGCGTGACGGCGGCGTGGCGGCGCGGCGTGGCGCGGGGCGTCCGCCGGACGCCTGTGGAGCTGATGCCGCGGACGACTCACCTCGGCGGTGACCCGGCCCGGCGCTCGCCGGGTGGCGGCACGGGCGCGGGCATAGGGTGGATCTCGTGAGTGAGATGACCTACCGCCGGCTGGGCGACTCCGGACTCGTGGTGTCCGTGGTCGGCATCGGCTGCAACAACTTCGGCCGCAAACTCGACAGCGACGGCACCCGGGCGGTGGTGGACGCCGCGCTCGACGCCGGGATCACCTTCTTCGACACCGCCGACATCTACGGCGAGCCGCAGGGCGGCTCCGAGGAGCTGCTCGGGCAGGCGCTCAAGGGACGCCGCGACGACGTGGTGGTCGCCACCAAGTTCGGGATGGACATGCACGGCGCGAACGGGCCGGATCACGGCGCCCGGGGCGCCCGCCGCTACATCGCCCGCGCGGTCGAGGCGTCGCTGCGCCGGCTCGGCACCGACCACATCGACCTCTACCAGATGCACGAGCCGGACCCGGGCACGCCGATCGACGAGACGCTCGCCGCGCTGGACGACCTGGTGACCGCCGGCAAGGTGCGCTACCTCGGCAACTCCAACTTCGCCGGGTGGCAGATCGCCGACGCCGACTGGACCGCGTCGTCGCAGGGCCGCACCCGGTTCATCTCCGCGCAGAACCACTACTCGCTGCTGGAACGCGGCGTGGAGGACGAGGTGATCCCCGCCTGCGAGCGGTTCGGCCTCGGCATGCTGCCGTTCTTCCCGCTCGCCAACGGGCTGCTCACCGGCAAGTACAAGCGCGACGAGGCGCCCCCGGCGGGCAGCCGGCTGGCCGGCGGCGGCCGGTACGCCGAGCGGCTGGCCGCCGCGCGCTGGGACACCATCGAGGCGATCGAGGCGTACGCGGCCGAGCGCGGGATCAGCATGCTCCAGGTGGCCATCGGCGGGCTGGCCGCCCGGCCCGCGGTGACCTCGGTGATCGCCGGCGCCACCACGCCCGAGCAGGTACGCGCCAACGCCGAGGCGGGCACCTGGCAGCCGTCCGACGAGGACCTGGACGCCCTCGACGCCCTCCTCTGACGGATCCCCGCCGGCGTGGCCGCCCTTCGGCGTGGTGGGCCGCCGGGGCGATGCGGCGTGGCCGTTCTTCGGCGTGGCCGCCCTTCGGCGTGGTGGGCCGCCGGGGCGATGCGGCGTGGCCGTTCTTCGGCGTGGCCGCCCTTCGGCGTGGTGGGCCGCCGGGGCGATGCGGCGTGGCCGTTCTTCGGCGTGGCCGCCCTTCGGCGTGGCCGCCCTTCGGCGTGGTGGGCCGCCGGGGCGATGCGGCGTGGCCGTTCTTCGCGTGGCGGCCCTCGGGCGGGCTGACCGTCCGAGTGGCGACCGTCGGCGGCCACCTTCAGCGTGGCGGCCTGCGCCGCAGCCACCCTCGGCGCGCCACGTTTCCCCTGGCGATCCACCGGCGAGTGCCGCCCCGGCTAGACACCCATGGTGTTCCACTCAGCGCCAGCGCTCACCGTGAGTGGAACGTCATGGGTGTCAAACGAGCGCTGAGGCACCCATGGTGTTCCACCCACGGCCGGTCCTGGCGGCGGGTGGAACGTCATGGGTGCCTGCGGGCGGGGCTGACGTCCGTGGCGTCTCAGGACCGAGGAGCGCTACGACCGCCCGGACGGCGTCGACCTGGCCCGCCTACTGCGGGGCGGGGGCCGATGGGCGGGGCGGGCCGATGGGCGGGGCGGGGGCCGACGGGCGGGGCGGGCCGACGGGCGGGGCGGGGCTGACGGGCGGGGCGGCACGTCGGGCGGAGGCGGGCGTCGGGCTGGGCCGAGGAGCGGGGCGGCGCGCCGGGCGTCGGGCCGGGCCGAGGGGCAAGGCGTTCGGGCGGGGCGTCGGGCGTGGCGTTCGGGTGTGGGCGCTTGGGGGCGCGGCGCGTGGGGACACCGGGTCAGTGCGGCGGTGCGGTGGTGAGGCGTTCGGCGAGGGCCTGGCGGACCAGGGCGACGGTGGCGTCCGGACGGCGCAACACGTCGTCGGCGGTGAACCGGAGCACCACCCAACCGGCCGCGCGGAGCGCGTTCAGGCGCGCCACGTCGCGGCGGAAGTGAGCCCGCTCGCGGTGGTGGTCGCCGTCGTACTCGATCGCGAGGCGGAGCGCCGGCCAGGCCAGGTCGACCCGGGCCACGAAGTGCCGGCCCGCGCGTACCTCGTGCTGGGCGACGAGCGGGCCGAGGCCGGCGTCGAGGAGGAGCAGCCGCAGGCGGGTCTCCATCGGGGACTCGCTCGACGGCTCGGCCAGCGCCAACACCTCGCGCAGCAGCGGAGCGCCCGGCCAGCCCGGTCGGTCGGCGGCGTAGACGCGCACGGCGGGCAGCGTCACCACCCGGCGGCGTAGCAGCGCGTCGAGGGCGACCAGCGCGTCGACGCGTGCCCCCTGCCGACCCAGGTCGAACGCGGTGCGCAGGGTGGTGGTGACGGGGAGCCCGCCGAACCGGGTCCGATCCCGGTCGGGCAACGGAGACCGGGCGACCGACAGGCGTGGGTGCGGGCGCAGCCGGGCGGGGCGCGGCAGCAGCACCGTCACGGGCGCGTCCCGGCCGAGCAGGTCCACCCCGAACATCCAGGCGGCGCTGCGTCCCGCCAGCGCGGCACCCGGCGGCAGGCGCAACGCCACCGCCTCGCACCACATCCGGTGGTCGTCGGCGCGGTGGGCGTCGCGGTGCACGTACACGTCAGGCAACAGGCGGATCCATGTCGGCCCGCGCAGCATCGTCCAGGTCAGCAGCCCTTCGGAGACGGCACGGCTGCCCCGGAACGGCAGGATTGCCAGGCGGCGCGGGACCCGGACGGGAACGGACATCCCGGCAGCGTGTCGTGACGAGACGGTCACCCGTGGTCCCGGTACGGCATGTGGACGGTTCCTGGGAAAAACGTCACCCGGTCTTCCGTCCGACGGGGAGGCGTCGTACGGTAGGCCGCAAGTGACCCACGGGAGCCCGGTGTGGACCGGGCTGAGAGGGGGGCTGGGAGCCCCCGACCGTCGAACCTGATCCGGGTAATGCCGGCGCAGGGAGGAGCGTTGCCGTGCCGTCCTTGGGACGACTGCATCTCATCACCGACACCCGGCCGGGGCGTGACCCGCTCGCCGTGCTGCGCGCCGCCCTGCCCGTGGCGGGTGCCGATCTCGTCGTGCAGGTCCGGGTGGAGGACGACGCCACCGACCGGGAGGCGTACGAGCTGGCCCGCCTGGTGGTCGACGCCTGCCGGCCGTACGGGGCGCGGTGCCTGGTCAACGACCGGTTGCACGTGGCGGTGGCGGTGGCCGCCGGCGGGGGCCACGTCGGGGCGGACGACCTGCCGGTCGCCGCCGCGCGCCGGGTGCTCGGCCCGGACGCCGTGCTCGGCGCCACCGCCCGTGAGCCGGACGGCGCCCGAGCGGCCGTCGCCGCCGGCGCGAGCTACCTGGGCGTCGGCCCGTGCCACGCCACCGCCACCAAGTCCGGCCTGCCCACGCCGATCGGCCCGGCGGGGGTACGCGCCGTCGCCGGGGCGGTGGACGTGCCGGTGATCGCCATCGGCGGGGTGACCGCCGCCACCGTGCCGGCGCTGCGGGCCGCCGGGGCGTACGGGGTGGCGGTGGTGGGGGCGGTCAGCGGGGCGGCCGACCCGGCCCGGGCCACCGCCGAGCTGCTCGGTGCGCTGACGTGTTAAGCAGGGACCCTTCCTCTACCGGAGGCGTTAACAGGGGGCCCTTCCTTACCGACGTGGCGGTGGTGGGTGGCGGGCCGATCGGGTGGGCGATCGCGTGGCGGTGCGCCCAGCGCGGGCTGCGCGTGGTGGTGTACGACGACCGGCCCGGGTCGGGTGCCTCCTCGGTGGCCGCCGGGATGCTCTCGCCGGTCGCCGAGGCGTACTTCGGGGAGCACGAGCTGACCGGGCTGCTGGTCGCGTCCGCCGCCCGCTGGCCCGCGTTCGCCGCGGAGCTGACCGCGGCGAGCGGCGTCGACCTCGGGCATCGCACCGAGGGCACGCTCGTCGTCGGGCTCACCGCCGACGACCTGGCCGAGGCGCGGCGGCTGTGGTCGTACCAACAGGGTCTGGCACTGCCGATCACGCCGCTGCGCCCCTCGGAGCTGCGCGACCGCGAGCCGGCGCTGGCCACCCGGGTGCGCGGCGGCGCCGTGGCGCCCGGCGACCACCAGGTCGACCCACGCCGGCTGGTCACCGCGTTGCGCGCGGCGGCCGGGCGGGCCGGCGTCGCGCTGCGGCCGGTGCGGGTCGGCGCGCTGTCCGAGGTGGACGCCCCGGTCACCGTGGTCGCGGCGGGCTGCGGCGCGGCGGCGCTGACCGGCCTGCCGGTCCGGCCGGTCAAGGGCCAGGTGCTGCGACTCCGCGCGCCCGCCGGCGGCCCGCCGGGCTTCCGGCACGTGATCCGGGGGTACGCCGACGGCGAGGCGGTCTACCTGGTGCCCCGGGACAGCGGCGAGGTGGTGGTCGGCGCGACCGTCGAGGAGCGCGCGGACACCGAGGTCACCGCCGGAGGCGTGCTGACGCTGCTGCGCGCCGCCACCGAGCTGGTGCCGGAACTCGTCGAGTACGAGCTGGTGGAGGCCGTCGCCGGGCTGCGCCCCGGTACACCGGACAACGCCCCGGTCGTCGGGCCGCTGCCCGGCCTGCCCGGTGTGGTCGTGGCGACCGGCCACCATCGGCACGGCATCGTGCTCACCCCGGTCACCGCCGACCTGGTCACCGAACTGATCGTCACCGGCGAGCCGGATCCCGCGCTCGCCCCCTTCACCCCGGACCGCTTCGGGAAGGAACGCACGTGGAACTGATCGTCAACGGCACCGGCCGGACACTGCCCGAGGGCGTCACCGTCGCCGAGGTGGTCCGCACCGTCACCGACCGGGAGCGCGGCCTCGCGGTCGCGGTGAACGGCGAGGTGGTGCCGCGCGGCGGCTGGCCGTCGAGCGTGCTGCGCGACGGCGACCGGGTCGAGGTCCTCAGCGCCACCCAGGGTGGGTGAGGCGGATGTCCACGTTGGAGATCGGCGGGGTCGGGTTCGGCTCCCGGCTCGTCCTCGGCACCGGCGGCGCGGCCAACCTGCACGTGCTGGAGCAGGCGATCCGCGCCTCCGGCACCGAGCTGGTGACACTGGCGCTGCGCCGGGTGGACACCACGCCAGGCGGGTCGGGCGGCCTGCTGGACCTGGTGGAGCGGTGCGGCGTACGGCTGCTTCCCAACACGGCCGGCTGCCGGACCGCCGTCGAGGCGGTGAAGACCGCGCACCTGGCCCGGGAGGCGTTCGACACCGACTGGGTGAAGCTGGAGGTGATCGGCGACGAGCGCACGCTGCTGCCCGACGGGGTGGAGCTGCTGCGCGCCGCCGAGGAACTCGTTGCGGACGGGTTCACCGTGCTGCCGTACACCTCGGACGATCCTGTGCTGGCCCGGCGGCTGGCCGACGTGGGGTGCGCGGCGGTGATGCCGGCCGGGTCGCCGATCGGCTCCGGTCTGGGCATCGGCAACCCGCACCACATCCGGCTGATCCGGCAGGCCGTCGACGTTCCGGTGGTGCTCGACGCGGGCATCGGCACCGCCTCCGACGCCGCGCTCGCGATGGAGCTGGGCTGCGACGCGGTGCTGCTGGCCAGCGCCGTGACCCGGGCCGCCGACCCGGTGGCGATGGCCACGGCGATGCGGTACGCGGTCGAGGCCGGCCGCCTGGCGTACGGCGCGGGCCGCATCGCCCGCCGCTTCCACGCCCTGGCGTCCACGCCGGACGAGGGACGGCCCGACCTGTGACCGCCGTACGCGCTGCGGATCTTGGTACGGATGCGCCCCTGGAGGGGCGGCCCCGTACCAAGATTCACGCCGCCCCGACCGGGGTCGTGGTGCTGACCGATCGGCGGGTCGCTCGGGGGGCGCTCGTCGACGTGGTCGCGGGTGCCGTGGGCGGGGGAGTGCGGTGGGTGGTGCTGCGGGAGAAGGACCTGCCCCGCGCCGACCGCCTCGCGCTCGCCGTCGACCTGCGCGCGATCCTCGCCGAGGCAGGCGGCACGCTCGTCGTCGCCGGACCGGACCCGCTCGACGGGGACGCGGTGCATCTGCCCGCCGCCGGCCCGTACCCGCCGCCCGCCGTCGGACTGGTCGGCCGCTCCTGCCACGACACCGCCGAGCTGGCCCGGCTCACCACCGAGGACTACGTGACGCTGTCCCCGGTCCACGAGACAAGGACAAAGCCCGGCCACGGCCCGGCACTGCGCCCGGACGGGTTGCGCAAGCTGATCGCGGTCAGCCCTGCGCCGGTGCTCGCCCTCGGCGGCATCGAAACCCCGGCTCAGGTCACCGCATGCGTCGAGGCGGGCGCCGCCGGCGTAGCCGTGCTGGGCGCGATCATGCGCGCCGACGACCCGAGAGAAACCGCCACCACGCTGGGCAGAGCCTTCCAGGAGGCGGCCACCCACCTTGTCACCAGCCCTGCGCGTCCCGGCGAACGTCCCCACGAGACAGGGCTGCGGCCGACCGTGACCACGGAGGGATCAAGCCTGACCGCCCGGAGTGGGCACGGTCGGCCGCAGCCCTCAACCGCAACCACCGGAGAAGGAAAGCAGTGACGCCAGACACGATCCTCACGATCGCCGGCTCCGACTCCGGGGGCGGCGCCGGCATCCAGGCCGACCTGAAGACGTTCGCCGCGCTCGGCGCGTACGGCACGAGCGTGCTCACCGCCGTCACCGCGCAGAACACCCGGGGCGTCGACGCGGTCCTGCCGCTGCCCCCGCAGACCGTGCGCGACCAGCTGGACAGCGTGCTCGGCGACTTCGACGTCCGCGCGGTGAAGACCGGAATGCTCGGCACCCCGGCCGTCGCCGACGCGGTGGCCGGTGCGGCCCGGGCCGGGCGGCTGCCGCACCTGGTCGTCGACCCGGTGCTGGTCGCCACCAGCGGGCACCGGCTCGGCGTGGTGGAGGCGGTCGAGCGGCTGCTCCCGTACGCCGAGGTCGCGACGCCGAACTGCGCGGAGGCCGCGGCCCTCACGGGAGGCCCGGTGGGCACCGTCGAGGAGATGGTCGCGGCGGCCGAGGCGCTGGCGGCGCGCGGACCGGCGTTCGTGGTGGTGACCGGCGGTGACGTGGACGCGGCCGGCGAGTCGGTGGACGTGCTGGCGGGCGGGGGGACTACGCGGCTGCTGCGCGCGCCCCGGGTGGACACCCGGCACAACCACGGCACCGGTTGTTCGTTCGCGGCCGCCGTCGCGGTCCGGTTGGCCGCCGGCGACCCGGTGCCGGTCGCGGTGGAGGCCGCCAAGGAGTACGTCACCCGCGCGCTGACCGGCGCGCGGAGCTGGGAGCTGGGCGCGGGTCGCGGCCCGCTGGACCACTTCGGCTGGTCCGCTTGACCGACAGGGAGGCTGTCATGCAGGCACGTCGCAAGGTGTACGTGGAAGGGTCCCGGCCGGACGTCCGGGTGCCGTTCGCCGAGGTGGCGCTGACCGGGGACAACCCGCCGGTCCGGCTCTACGACACCTCCGGCCCCGGCTCCGACCCGGAGGTCGGGCTGCCCGCGCTGCGCGGGCCGTGGATCACCGAGCGCGGCGACGTGGCGCCGGTCCGGGGCGCCGGCACCCCGCTGGCCGGGGTGGACGGGAAGCGGCCGACGCAGCTCGCGTACGCCCGGGCCGGGATCGTCACCCCGGAGATGGAGTTCGTGGCGATCCGGGAGTCGGTGGCGCCGGAGTTCGTCCGGGACGAGATCGCGGCCGGGCGGGCGGTGCTGCCGTTGAACGTCAACCATCCGGAGTGCGAGCCGGCGATCATCGGCAAGGCGTTCCTGGTCAAGGTCAACGCCAACATCGGCACCTCGGCGGTGACCTCGTCGGTGGCGGAGGAGGTGGAGAAGCTCACCTGGGCGACCCGGTGGGGCGCGGACACCGTGATGGACCTGTCCACCGGTAAGCGGATCCATGAGACCCGCGAGGCGATCGTGCGCAACGCCCCGGTGCCGATCGGCACCGTGCCGATCTACCAGGCGCTGGAGAAGGTCGGCGGCGACCCGGTGAAGCTGAGCTGGGAGGTGTTCCGCGAGACGGTGGTCGAGCAGGCCGAGCAGGGCGTCGACTACATGACGGTGCACGCCGGGGTGCTGCTGCCGTACGTGCCGCTCGCCGTGGACCGGGTGACCGGCATCGTCTCCCGGGGCGGCTCGATCATGGCCGCCTGGTGCCTGGCGCACCACGAGGAGAACTTCCTCTACACGAACTTCGCCGAGCTGTGCGCGATCCTGGCCCGCTACGACGTGACGTTCTCCCTCGGCGACGGCCTGCGCCCCGGGTCCATCGCGGACGCCAACGACGAGGCGCAGTTCGCCGAGCTGCGCACGCTCGGCGAGCTGACGAAGGTCGCCTGGGAGCACGACGTCCAGGTGATGATCGAGGGCCCGGGGCACGTGCCGATGCACAAGATCAAGGAGAACGTCGACCTCCAGCAGGAGTGGTGCCACGAGGCGCCGTTCTACACGCTCGGTCCGCTGACCACCGACGTCGCGCCCGCGTACGACCACATCACCTCCGCGATCGGCGCGGCGATGATCGGCATGTTCGGCACCGCGATGCTCTGCTACGTCACGCCGAAGGAGCACCTCGGGCTGCCGGACCGGGACGACGTGAAGGCGGGCGTGATCGCCTACAAGATCGCGGCGCACGCGGCCGACCTGGCCAAGGGGCACCCCGGCGCGCAGGCGTGGGACGACGCGCTGTCCAAGGCCCGGTTCGAGTTCCGCTGGGAGGACCAGTTCAACCTGGCGCTCGACCCGGAGACCGCGCGGGCCTACCACGACGCGACGCTGCCGGCGGAGCCGGCGAAGACCGCGCACTTCTGCTCGATGTGCGGGCCGAAGTTCTGCTCCATGAAGATCACCCAGGAGTTGAAGGACTACGCGGCGCGCGGCATGCGCGGCAAGTCCGAGGAGTTCGTCGCCTCCGGTTCCCGGGTCTACCTGCCGCTGGCCTGAGCGTTTCCGGGGCCGGGGCTCTCCCCGGCCCCGGAGGGCTCAGTCGCGGTGGTGCCGGCCGGTCCGCAGCGAGCGGGCGTCGTCGGCGTTGTCGTCCGAGGCGAGACCGGCGACCCAGTCGACGTACTCGTCGTCGGTCGTGGCGTCCGGCTCGGCCGTACGGTCTGCCGGATCGGGCTCGCCCTTGGCCCGGTTGCGCCGGAACAAGCCCCGCCGGGCCCTGGTCTTCCCGCCGACTGCGTCGGCGTCCTCCGGGTCGGCGTGCCGCCCCCGCTCCCCGGTCGGGTCCGGCTCGGCGCCGTCCGGAACGGGACCGGGCTGCGCCGGCACGGTCGTGTCGGCGGCGGTCCGGGGCGGCTCCGGGACGGTCGGGCCGGCGGGCCGGGCGTTGGTGGCCAGCGCGTCCCAACCGGTGCTCCGGCCCGGCTCGGGCAGTCCCTGGTGCCGGGGGCGGGGGGCCGGCTCGGCGCGGGCGGCCCGGTCGTCGCCGTCCCGGCCGGTGGCCGGCCCGCCCGGCCCGCTCGCGCTGTCCGGACGCGTCGGCCGGCTGGCGATCGGCCAGGCCGGTCGCACCTCGCCCGGCCGTTCGGCGACGTCCTCGAAGATGGGGAACCGGGGCCGGGGCGACGGGGGCGCGGCGGGCGGGCCGGCCGGCTCGGCGTCGTCGAAGAAGAAGCTCCGGGCGCGGGCCAGCTTCGGCTCGACCGGTGACTCGACGGCCGGCGGGACGATCGGCATGTCCGCGCCGCCCGGCTTCTCCGTGGCGGCCGGCGTTCCCGTGGCGGCCGGCGCCGGGTCGGTCGGTGTCGGGCCGGTCGGTGTCGGGCCGGGCGGCGCCGGGTCGGGCGGTGTCGGGTCGGGCGGTGTCGGGTCGGCGGTGTCGCGCGGGGCGGAGGCGGTGGCCGCGGCGATCGGGCCCGCCGGCGGGCCGTCCCCGGCCGGTGGCGTGGTGGCGGACACCGGCGCGGCGTCGCTCCGGCTGGTCCGGGAGGCGCGCGTGCGGCGCGACCGGGTGGGCCGGCCGGTGCCCTCGTCACCCGGAACGGCGGCGTCCACCGCCGGTACGGCGGCGTCGCGCGTCGGGCTCCGCGTCGCGTCGGGTGCCGTGACCGGCTCGGGCGTACCGCTCTCGGCGGCGGGGGTGTCTCCGGTCGGCGTCCGGTCGTCGGTGGACCGCTCGGCCGCCCGGCCGCGTCGTGCCCGCGCGGCGCGTGCCGGGGCGGGGGGCGTCTCGGCCGGGCGGGGGGCGGACGCCGCCGGGTCGGTCCGCGGCTCCGGTTCCGGCTCGACGGCCCCGCTGGTCGAGGCGGTCGCCCCGCCGGTGGCCGTCGGCGCGTCGGCGGCCGGGCTGCCGCCGGTCGCGGTCTCCGCGACCGCCGGGGCCGGCTCAGTGACCGGGGCCGGCGCGGTGGCGGTCATCGGCGCGGCGGCGGCATCGGTTCGGGGACGCGGTGGGGTGTCGGTCGGGTCCGGCCCGGCCGACGGCTGCGGCCCGGGCCGGCCGGCGGCCAGCACGTCGATGGCCGAGGTCCGCCGGCCCGGGGACAACAGGCCGGACACCGGGCGGGTGCGGGCGTGGTCCTCGTCGTCCGGCTGGCCCGACCCGGTGGGTGGCCCCGGAACGGCCGGCTGCTCCGGGGCGACGTGCCGAGGGCCGGGGGACGCGCCGGCGGAGCCGCCGGTCTCTGGCCAGTCCCAGTGCGCGGGTGCGGGCCCGCCGGGCGCGGCCGGGGACGCCGCCGCGCCGGTGGCCGCGACGGTGGTGCCGGTGGCCGAAGCGGCGCCAGTGGTCGTGGGCGGCAGCGGCGCCAGGATGTCGGTCGGTTCCACGGCGTCGCCGGCCGCGCCGATCGGCCGGGGGAGCACGGTGGTGGCGGTCGAGCCGAGCGCTCCGGCGACGACCGCGATCAGCGCGCCGTAGTAGGGCGCGAGCTGGTAGCGGTCGGTCGCGGTCCCGGGGCCGGCGGTCAGGTAGGCGAAGGCGACCAGCACCGGGCCGGCCGCCCCGGCCGCACCGCCGACCAGCGGCGGGTGCCCGGCCCGCCGGGCCAGCACGCCGACCGCGCCGCCCGCGAGCAGGGCCAGCACCGGCAGCAGCAGCATGGCCAGCCGCTGCGCCGCGGCCGGGTCCAGCCAGGACGGTTCGAGGACCCCCAGCCGTACGGTGGCCAGCGGGCGGTTGGCGACGATCGTCGGCGCGACGGAGAGCAGGGCGAGCAGCCAGACGATCCCGGCGGTGCCCGCGACGCCCCAGCCGAACGGCGGCTTGAGCAGCACGGCGATGGCCGCGCCCGCGCCCACCACCGCGCCGAGGGCGGCGCATATGCCGGCGGCCCACACCGGGTCGACCGAGCCGCCCAGTTCGGCGGCGCGGGCCGGCTGCATGCAGAGCGGGGCGACCACGATCGCGCCCAGCGCGCTGACGCCGGCGACGGAGAGCAGCTCGGTGGTGCCGGCGGGGACCTCGTCCCGGCGGGCGAAGCGCTCGGTGAGGACGGCCCCGGCGACCGTGGCGACCGCGGCGAACCAGCCGACCCAGGCGAGCTGGGCGGGCCACCGGTTGACCGAGGCGTCGACGAACGCGCCGTCGAGTCGGACGACGCCGAAGCCGTACGCGATGCCGAGCTGGCCGGCACCGGCCAGCACACTCACCCCGAGCGCCGTGAGCAGCAGCCTGCCCCACGTCCGAAAGGCCATGTCGGGCACGTTACGGCCCGGTGCCGCCGATCGCCACCTTGCCGCCGCGCGGCGCGGCGAACCCCGTCGGCGTGGCTACGTCAACTCGACCAGACGGGCGAGGTAGGTGGTGTCACCGACGTTGGTCAGCATGTGCACCGCGCCCGGGTCGCGGTAGACCACCCCGCCGGTGGGCTCGTCGGCGTCGATCGTGACGCCGTCGATCGTCTGCACCACGTTCTTCGCTCCCTGGACCGCCACCACCAGGTACGGGTGGTCGTGCCGGTGCAGCGGCTGCCGCTCGCCCGGCTCCAGCCGGATGTGCCAGACGCGTACCCGGTCGTTCTCGAAGACGATCTCCTGGCCCACCGGGCCGAGTTCGGGTTCGGCGGAGAGGTCGGTCATCGTGGTCCGTCCAGTTGGGGGAGCACCTCGGCAGCGATCAGCTCCACGTGGTCGAGGTCGTCGAAGTCGATCAGCCGCAGGTGGACCCGGGTGGTCCCGACCGCGGCGAACTCGCCGAGCCGGTCGACGAGCTGGGCCGGGGAGCCGACCACCGGGTCCTCCGGCGGGAGCGCGCTGGTGACGTGCAGCGGCGCGGCCCGGCGCCGTGCCTCGGCGTCGGTGCGTCCGATCGCCACCACGACGCCGGCGGAGAGCGTCAGGGGCGCGCGGCCGGAGGCGTCGCGGCCGGTGCGGTCGCACGCCTCGCGGACCCGCTCGTACGCGGCGGCCGTCTCGGCGACGCTCTTGAACGGCATGTTGAACTCGTCGGCGTACCGGGCGGCCAGCTCGGGGGTGCGCTTCGGGCCGCGGCCGCCCACGATCACCGGCGGGCCGGGCTGCTGCACCGGCTTGGGCAGCGCGGGCGCGTCGGTCAGGCGGTAGTGCTCGCCGGTGAAGCTGTACGTCTCGCCGAGCGGGGTGCGCCACAGCCCGGTGACGATCTCCAACTGCTCGGCCAGGCGGTCGAACCGCTCGTTGACCGGCGGGAACGGGATGCCGTAGGCGGTGTGCTCGCGCTCGAACCAGCCGGCGCCGATGCCCAGCTCGACCCGGCCGCCGCTCATCCGGTCGACCTGGGCGACCATGACGGCCAGCGGTCCGGGCAGGCGGAAGGTCGCCGAGGTGACCAGCGTGCCGAGTCGGATCCGGGAGGTCTCCCGGGCCAGCGCGGCGAGCGTGAGCCAGGCGTCGGTGGGGCCGGGCAGCGCCGGCTCGTCTCCCATGGCCCGGTAGTGGTCGGCCCGGAAGAAGCCCTCGAAGCCGGTCTCCTCGACGAGCCGGGCGAACCGGAGCTGGTCGTCGTAGTCCGCTCCGCGGTGGGGTTCGGTGAAGACCGAGACCCGCATGGTCACCGTCCTCCCGCCGCCGCGGCCCGCGGCGGCGTCTCGGTCGACGCGGCCGGCGGGTCCGCCGGGCCGGCCGACGCGGGTACGCCCGGGGCGTCCCGCTCCATCAGCAGTTCGTGCAGCTCGGCGCTGATCCGCGCGACGTCGGCCAGGTGCGCGTGCCGGCCCAGGGTGCGGGGCCGGGGCACGGCCACCTCGACCACCTCGCGGATCCGGCCGGGGCGGGGGCTGAGCACGACCACGCGGTCGGCCAGCAGCACCGCCTCGTCGATCGAGTGGGTGACGAAGACGATGGTGGCCTTCGTGTCCATGTGCACCCGCTGCAGCTCGCCGGAGAGCTCCTCCCGGGTCAGCGCGTCGAGCGCGGAGAACGGCTCGTCCATCAGCATCACCCGAGGCGAACCGATCAGCGACCGGCAGAGCGAGACGCGTTGCTGCATGCCGCCGGAGAGCTCGTGCGGCAGGCGCTTCTCGAAGCCGCCCAGCCCGGCCATCTCCAGCAGCTCGCGGGCCCGGTCGCGGTGCTTGGCCCGGCTCCAGCCGAAGATCTCCACCGGCAGCAGGACGTTGTCGAGCACCGTGCGCCAGGGCAGCAGGGCCGGCCGCTGGAACAGCATGGCCACGTCCCGCCGCGGCTTCGTGATCGGCGTGCCGGCGACGGTGATCTCGCCGGCGGTGACCGGCAGCAGGCCGGCGATCATGCGCAGCAGCGTGGACTTGCCGCAGCCGGACCGGCCCAGGACGGCGACGAACTCACCCTCGGCGACGTCGAGGTCGATGCCGCGCAGTGCCTCCACCCGCCCCGAACGGCCGTCGAAGGTGCGGGACACCCCGGACAGTCGAATCATCTCCCGCCGGCTCCCTTCCACCGTCGTCGCGAACGTGAGCCGGGCTAGCGTAGCGGGGATCGTGCTTATAGCACCGTCCGGGGTGGACGTCAGTCCGCTTTCCGTCACGCAACTTCGTTTCCTTTCCGCAACCCGGACGGTTGCGGCGCGTCATCAGCCTTCTCGTACGCTGTTGCGCGCGAAGAGTCCCCTCACGACGGTCCAGTCGGCTGCCCCTCCTGCCGACCCCGTCGGACCCACGACCCGACCGGCGAAGAAGTCCTGGTCGGAAAGGACATGGTGCACTGATGAGAAGGTTGACCCGTACGGTCGCCGCCGCGGCGCTGGCGACCGCCCTCGCCCTCGTCGGCGGCTGCAGCAGCGACTCGGACAAGTCCGAGGGCGGCGGCGGCAACGGCGCGGCGCTGGAGAAGGTGACCTACCTCACCTCGTTCGGCAACTTCGGCCGTGACTCCTACGCCTGGGTGGCGAAGGACAAGGGCTTCTTCAAGGAGGCCGGCTTCGACGTCGACATCAAGCCCGGCCAGGGCACCGGTTCCGTCATCCAGACCGTCACCGGCGGCCAGGCCGACTTCGGCCCGATCGACCTGACCGGTGGCATCCTCCAGATGGGCAACGGCCAGGCCAAGGACTTCGTCGCGGTGGCCGCGATCCAGCAGCGCACCATGGCGGCCATCGTCACGGTCGAGGGCAAGAACATCGCCACCCCGAAGGACCTCGAGGGCAAGAAGCTCGCCGACACCCCGACGTCCGTCGTGCGCAACCTCTTCCCGACGTACGCCCGGCTGGCCGGCATCGACGGCAGCAAGGTGACCTGGGTCAACGGTGAGGCGCAGGGCCTGATCGGCATGCTCGGCTCGGGTTCGGTGGACGGCATCGGCCAGTTCGTCGTCGGCCAGCCGACGGTCGAGGCGGTGGCCAAGAAGAAGCCGGTCGTGCTGCCCTACAGCAACGTGATGCAGGACCTCTACGGCAACGCGCTGATCACCTCCACGAAGATCGCCAAGGAGAAGCCGGAGATGGTCAAGAAGTTCACGGCCGCTCTGCTCAAGGGCCTGGAGTACTCCCTGGAGCACCCGGAGGAGGCGGGCGAGATCCTGAAGAAGAACGTGCCGGCCGCGAACCCGGCCGCGTCCGCCGCGGAGCTGCAGCTGATGGCCGCGTACGTACGGTCGAGCAACTCCGGCACCGCGATCGGCACGCTGGACAGTGGCCGGGTGGCCAAGAGCATCGCGCTGCTGCAGGGCGCGGGCGCGCTCAAGCAGAACCTCACCCCGGACCAGATCATCGACTTCAACCTCGCGCCGAAGGCCTGACCGGTCGGCTCGGGTCACGGGGGTGCGCCCCGCCGGAACACCCGGTGGGGCGCACCCCCTTCGCGTGCCGGTCGTCCCGACCGGCCGAGAGAGGAGGACACGTTGACGCAGTTGACCGAGGCCCGGCCGGGGGCGCCGGAGGAGCCGGCCCCGACCGCGCGGCCCCGCCGCGGCCCGGCGGTACGCCCGGCGGCGGTCGGGTTGCCGGCGCTGGGGCTGGTCATCGCGGTGGCCGCCTGGTGGCTGGTCACCTCGGGGCTGCACCTGGTGCACCCGGTGGCGTTGCCGCCGCCGCAGGACGTGGCCCGCTCGCTGGCCGCCACCACCGACGTGCTGCTGCCGGCGCTGGGCATCACCACCTGGATGACCCTCGCCGGCTTCCTGCTCTCGGCGGCCGTCGGCGTGCTGATCGGGATGGCGCTGGCCGCGTCCCGCCGGGTGGAGCGGATGTTCGCGCCGCTGCTGGTGGCGGTGAACGCGGTCCCGAAGATCGCCTTCGGGCCGCTGCTCGTGGTGGCGGTGGGCTTCGGGCAGAAGCCCATCCTGACGATGGTGTTCCTGCTCTGCTTCTTCCCGATCGTGCTCTCCACCGCCACCGGGTTGACCACCACCCCGGCCGACCTGGCGGAGCTGGGCCGGTCGCTCAACGCGTCCTGGTGGCAGTCGTTCCGCAAGGTCCGTTTCCCGGCCGCCCTGCCGCAGATCTTCGTCGGCCTCAAGGTGGCCATGCCGCTGGCCGCGATCGGCGCGGTGATCGGGGAGTTCTACTCGGACCGGCCCGGCCTGGGCTACCAGATCCTGCAGTACAACGGCGTCGGCGACACCGCGACCGCCTGGGCGGCCATCGTGCTGGTGGCGCTGATGAGCATCGTGCTCTACGCGGTGCTGAGCCTGATCGAGCGCCTCGCCCTGCCCTGGGTCCGGGCCACCACCTCCGCCCGCTGACCCCCGGAAGGACCCACCGTCGACCAAGGCCGGCCCGACCCCACCCCGCCGACCGGGAACCCGCCCCGTCGACCGAGAACCCGACGTCGACCGAGGGCACCGACAGATCGAGCACAACCCACGGTCGGCGGCCGACCACGACAGGTGTGGCCCCACCGCAACCGGCGTAGGGATCAAGCCTGACCGCCCGGAGCCGGTCGCGGTGGGGCCACACCCCCACCGCGACGGAGAACTCAGCCGGCGAGCCGCCAGCGACCACCACGAGCGACAAGCGTCGTCAACGCCTGCGGCATCAGCCCGGAGTGGTTGTCCGGGGTCATCCGGATCGGCCCGGAGAGGCCGTCGAGCTGCGAGGTCTCCAGGACGTCGCGCAGCGCGTCCCGGTTCACCTCGCCCGGCTTCCCGCCGGCGCGCTGCTCGGCATCGGCGATGAGCTGCACCGCGTCCGCGGCGAACGAGGAGAAGCCGTTGTAGCCGCCGAACCGGGCGGTGTAGTCCTGGAACCACTGCCGGCGGGCGGCCTTGGCCGGGGTGGTGGCGATGACGTCGTCGATCACCATCGTCTGGGTGAAGATGAGCGTGGCCTGCTCGGTGGAGCGGGCCGACGGGCCGAGGAACAGGTCACCGGCGGCCGAGGCGTCGAAGAAGAACGAGCCGCCGAACTTGCTCTGCCGCGCGGTGGTGGCGGCCAGCGTCGCCTGCTCCGGCGTGGTCCAGAGGACCAGGGCCTGCGGCTTCTTGGCGATCAGGTCGCTGATCTGGGTGCTCACCTCGGTGTCGGTGGTGCGCACCGACTCGGCGCCGACGAGCCGCACCGTGGTCTTGTCGAACTCGCGCTTCAGCGCGGTCAGCCCCTCCTGGCCGTAGCCGTCGGCGCTGTGCAGCACGGCCACCTTGCGGATCTGACGCCGGCTCAGCTCGGTGGTGAGCACCGCCGCGCTGTCGGCCGCATTCGGCGCGAGCTTGAAGACGTATCGGCGCTGGCCGACCGGCTCGGTGACCGCGCCGGCGGAGGCGAGCGCGATGGTGGGAATGCGCTTGTCGCCGATCGTGCGGGCGGCGCCGACGGCGCATTCGTTGCAACTGCCCATGATGACGGCGCTCACCTGTGCGTCACCGCTGAAATCGTTGATGTTCCGCAAGGACTCGGCCGCGTCCGAGCGGTTGTCCTTCACCCTCAGCTTGATCTGCCGGCCACCCAGCGCGCCCGAGGCGTTCAACTGGTCGACCTTCAGTTCCAGCGCCCTTTGGTAGACCTTGCCGATCGGCGCGGAAGCGCCGGAGAGTTCGAGGTCGGCGGCGATCACGATCGGGCTGGTGTCCTGCGGTTCCCCGCCGATCCCACAGCCGGTGAGCGTGGTGGCCAGCACGGCCGATGCGAGCACCGCGATGCGCGCGGAGCGGATGGGGCTCAACTCAGTCCTCCAGGTGCGGCGCGGGTCGACGCCCGATCACCGCCGCTCGTCCGTCCTCAGTGGAGGAACGGGATTGGTGTGCCGTACGGTGTGCGCGAAGCCTGCAAAACCTTGCCAATGCCGGGCCCTGTGGTCAAGCGCGGCTGCCGGAAGCCGTTTCGGGACGCTCATCCCACATGCTGGGGACACGAAACGTTAACCGACAATTACTGCCCAGATGCGCGTGACCACTCTGGAGTGACATCCCCTGTTCAGGGGGTTGGAGAAAAGAAGGTATTAGGTGATCGGATCTCGGGTTGAGTCGACCCCGACCGTTTCCTGCCTCACTGCGGCTTCCCAAACAGGATCTCGTCTGATGAAATCGCGGCCGTGCCGCGCGTGGCGCTGGCCGCTGCACCAGGCACGGGTCAGCGGGTCGCGCGTGGAAGAAACGACGGAGGCGATGTCGTGAGCACCGGACCTACGACCCTGCCCGGGAGCCCCAACGCCGAACAGCGGAACCGGCGACGGCGCCTGCCCAGGCTGCGGGACGCGCGGATCCGCTCCAAACTCGCCCTCATCCTGGTAGTTCCGGTCGCCGCTGTCATCGCACTGGCAACTATCCGACTCATTTCCGTGGGCCAGGGCGCGTACGAGGCGGACCAGGTCCGCGCGCTCACCGCGGTCTCGGTCGACGTCTCGGCGCTCACCCAGGACCTGCACAAGGAGCGGATGGCGGCGGCGGCCTTCCTGGCCGATCCGGAGCAGAAGCCCGACGACTACAACCTGCGGGTGCGCCGCACGGACGAGCGGATCGCGGCGTATCGCGAGGAGCGCGACAAGCTCGGCGACGTGTCGGCCGCGATCCGGGACCGGCTGAAGGTGATCGACGACCACCTGGCCACGCTCAACGGCACCCGCCAGGAGGTGCTCGACCGCCTGCAGATGCCGGTGGCCGAGGCGAGCCTGCGCTACGGGATCGTCCTCGACGACCTGGTCTCGTACGGCGACGCGCTGGCCCAGCAGCCCGGCGCGGAGAGCCTCGCCGACGCCCGCCGGGCGGTGGCCGCGTTCGCCCACGCCAAGGCCGAGGTGGCGGAGGAGCAGGCGGTCGCGTTCACCGCGCTCGCCGCCGGCGGCCGGATCGACGAGGAGCAGTTCTCCTCCTTCGTCGCCACCCTGACCGGCCAGCAGGAGGCGCTGCTCGCCTTCTCCCGGGCCGCCGCGCCGGAGCAGCGGGGCCTGGTGGACCGCACCGTCTCCGGCGACGCGGTCCAGCTCGCCGACCGGGTCGCCAACGACCTGTCCCGGTCGGTCGGCAAGCCCACGCAGGTCACCCGGGACGAGGCGTCCGCCGCCATCGGCGCGGTCGACGACCTGATGCGGTGGGCGGAGATCCAGCTCCTGGACGAGCTGCTGGCCGACGCCGACGCGGTGCGCGCGGACGTGATCCGGCAGGCCTTCGTGGAGAGCCTGCTCGTGCTGCTCACCCTGGCCGTCGCCGTCACGCTCGCGGTGGTGCTCGCCCGCTCGCTCAACGACTCGCTGCGCCGGCTGCGTGAGGGCGCGCTCTCGGTGGCCAACCACGACCTGCCGGACGCGGTGAGCCGGCTGCAGAACGTCAACGCCATCGGCGACGGCGGCGTGGACGAGATCGTCCAGCAGGTCCGGGACCCGATCAAGCTGTCCAACCGGGACGAGGTCGGCCAGGTGGCGGTGGCCTTCAACGTGGTCCACCGCGAGGCGGTCCGGGTCGCGGCCGAGCAGGCCGCGCTGCGCACCAGCGTCTCGGCGATGTTCCTCAACCTGGCCCGCCGCTCGCAGAGCCTGGTCGACCGGATGATCGGCGAGCTGGACGCGATCGAGCGCGGCGAGGAGGACCCGAAGCGGCTGGCCCAGCTCTTCGAGCTGGACCACCTGGCCACCCGGATGCGCCGCAACGACGAGAACCTGCTGGTCCTGGCCGGGGCCGACTCGGCGGTGCCGCGCCGGGACGACGCGCTCCTGGTCGACGTGCTGCGTGCCGCCCAGTCCGAGGTGGAGCTCTACAACCGGATCGAGTTCGGCACCGTCGACACCGACATCTCGGTCGCCGCGCACGCCGTCAACGACGTGGTCCGTCTGGTGGCCGAACTGCTCGACAACGCCACCCGGTTCTCGCCGCCGAACACCTCGGTGGTGGCCGACGGTCGCCGGATCCGCGACTACGTGCTGATCCAGATCGAGGACCGGGGTCTCGGCCTCAGCGACGAGCAGCTCGACTCGCTCAACCGACGCCTGGCCGCGCCGCCGACCGTCGACGTGGCCGCGTTCCGGCTGATGGGTCTGGCCGTGGTCAGCCGGCTCGCCTCCCGCTACGGGATCCGGGTCGAGCTGCGCCGCAACGTCGAGGGCGGCACGGTCGCCCAGGTGACGCTGCCGAACCCCACCGTGGTGCTGCCGGTCAACCGGGGCCAGGCCCCGCTGACCCGGCCGCGTCAGCCGCTCGCCGTGGAGCAGTCGCCGCTGAGCCAGGTCGGCGCCGCCGACGCGCTGGCCGGCGCCGGCCGGGGCGCCACCGCGACCCTCGCCGACCAGTGGCGCGGGGCGACCACCCCGCCGCCCGCCCGCTGGCAGGCCCCGGCCGAGGCGCGGGACACCGCCGCGCCGGTCGTGCAGCTCGGCGGGGCGACCGGCGCGATGCCCACCGTCTCCAGCCCGGTCGCCGCCGCGCCGACGACCGCGCCCACGTCGGTGTCCGGCGCCGGCTGGTCGGCGGGTGGGCCGACGGTCGCGTACCCCGCGCTGGACCCGCTGCCGCAGCGGACGCCGAGCAGCGACACGGCCGCCACCGCGGCGCCGCCGGCCTACCAGCCGCCGGCCGTGCCGCCGCCGGCGGAGCCCACCCCGGCCGCACCGGTGGTGGCCCGGCCGGACAAGCCGGCCGAGGCGCCGATATTCCGGGAGATGGAGGCGGTCTGGTTCCGCTCGCACGGAGAGGACGAGACCACCATCTTCACCCGGCCCCGGTTCGACGAGCCGCCCGCACCGACGCAGCCGGCGGCGCCGTCACCCGCACCGGTGCCGCCCGCCGTGCCGGAGCAGGCCGCATCGATGCAGCCGGCCGCCGCAGCCCGGCCGCCGCTGCCCACCCGCACCCCCGGCGCCCAGGCGTCCGGGATCACCACGCCGCCGCCGTACAGCCCGCCGGCGGTGCCGCCCACCCGGCCCGCCGCGGCGGCCCCGCCGCCGGCGAACCCGGTGTCGCCGGCCCCCGCGCCCGCCTCGCCCGTCGACCCGGAGGCCTGGCGGACGGCGGCCGACGAGGGGTGGACCCGGGCCAGCCGGGCCGCGGAGCCCACCACCGGCGGCACCACCCGCTCCGGCCTGCCCAAGCGTGTGCCGCAGGCCCAGCTCGTGCCCGGTGGGATCGAACCGAAGAGCGGGCGGGACCGCAGCCGACGTACCCCGGACGAAGTGCGGGGGCTGCTCTCCGCGTACCACCGCGGCGTCCAGCGGGGCCGTACGGCCGGCGCCGACCCGAACAGCACCTCGACCAAGGAGACGAACCGATGAACAGGCCGGCTGCCATGCAGGACATGGGTTGGCTGCTCACCAACTTCGCCGACAGCGTGGCCGGCATCGCCCACGTGGTGGCGGTGTCCGCGGACGGGTTGCTGCTCGCCTCCTCCCGGGACCTCCCCGGGGACCGGGCCGACCAGCTGGCCGCGATCACCTCCGGCGTGGTGAGCCTGACCGAGGGCGCGGCGCGGATGTTCAGCGCCGGCGGGGTGTTGCAGACCGTGATCGAGATGGACAGCGGATACCTGTTCCTGATGTCCATCAGCGACGGCTCATCGATGGCCGTGCTCGCGGCCCGCAGCTGCGACGTCGGTCAGGTGGGCTACGAGATGGCACTGCTGGTGGAGCGGGTCGGCCAGGCGTTGGTCCCGTTGCCGAGGGACGCCGTCCGGTCCTGACCGGGCCGGTCGACCTGGTGATCCGGAGCCGCTTCGGCTCCGTACGAGGGGAGGTGATCGCGAGTTGGAACCGCGACGTGATCCGCGTGGCGCGCTGGTGCGACCGTACGCGGTCACCCGGGGCCGCACCGAGCCGTTGCAGAACATCGCGCTCGAGGCGGTGCTGTCCAGCACGCCCACGCAGTCGGCCGAGGCGCGCTTCGCCGGGCACGACAAGTACCGCATCTCCTCGGTCTGTGAGGGCCGGGCACAGTCGCTGGCGGAAATCGCCGCTTACACCCGGATGCCGCTGGGCGTCACCCGGGTGCTGGTCGCCGACATGGTGGCCGAGGGCCTGCTGACGCTACACACTGCCGCTCCCGCGACGGGCTTCGCGGCGCGCATGAACCTGCTTGGAAGGGTGCTAAGTGGACTTCGCGAACTATGACCCCGACGGGGCGAACCGCGGCCGGGAGATCATCTCCGCGAAGATCGTGATCGCGGGCGGCTTCGGGGTGGGCAAGACCACCCTGGTCGGGGCGATCTCCGAGATCCAGCCGCTGACCACCGAGGCCCTGATGACCGCGGCCGGGGTGGGCATCGACGATCCGTCGAAGGTGCCGGGCAAGGAGACCACCACGGTCGCCATGGACTTCGGGCGTATCACCATGGCCGAGGACCTGATCCTCTACCTCTTCGGCACCCCCGGCCAGACCCGGTTCTGGTTCATGTGGGACGAGATCATCCGGGGCGCGGTGGGCGCGGCGGTGCTGGTGGACACCCGCCGGATCACCGACGCGTTCGCGCCGCTGGACTACTTCGAGAACCGCAAGCTGCCGTACGTGGTGGCGCTGAACCGCTTCGACGACGCGCCGCACTACGAGCTGGAGGAGATCCGGGAGGCGCTGGCCATCTCGCCGGACGTGCCGCTGGTGATGTGCGACGCCCGCCGGCGGGAGTCGGTCAAGCAGGTGCTGGTCACGGTGGTGGAGCACGCCATGCTCCGGCTCCAGGCCGAGCACGGCTTCCCGGCCTCGGTCGGCTGAGACCGCCTGCGGGTCAGTCGACCCGCAGGCGGTAGCCGCGCTTGACCACTGTCTGCACCACGCGGGGGGCCTTCAGGCCGACCCGCAGGCGGGCGACCGCCATCTCCACCGCGTGCTCGTCGGCGCCGCGCGGCAGCGTGCGCAGCAGCGCGGTGCGCGACAGCACCTTCCCGGGCGACGCCGCGAGCGCCCGCAGCACCGCCATCGGAGCCGGCGCCAGCGGGCGCAGCTCCCCGTCGACCACCGCGGCGTGTCCGCGCAGCGTGAGCACGTGCCCGGCGGCCTTCACCGAGACGGTACGCCGGGGCAGCTCCTCGACGATCGTGCGCACCAGGGCACCCAGCCGGGCCCGGCTCGGCGCGCTCACCGGCACCCCCCGCCGCACCAGCGGCTCGGCGGTGACCGTGCCGACGCATCCGGCCAGCACGTCGCCGCGCAGCGCCTCCAGCACCGTCTCGGCGCGGTCCCCGGCCGCCCGCAGCAGGGCCTCGGCCGCCGGCGCGGAGGTGAACGTGACGGCGTCGACCAGCCGTCCCGCGACCAGGTCGATGAGCCGGTGCAACGGCGCCGGGTCGGCCGGCGGCGCCCAGCGGTAGACCGGCACCTCGATCACCGTCGCCCCGGCCGTGACCAGCGCCTCGGTGCACTCCGGCTGCCGGTCACCGTGCAGTTGCAGCGCCACCACCTGGCCGGCGACGCCACGCCGGACCAGGTGCTCGACCACCTCGTCGCAGCTCTCCGACGCGGGCGACCAGTGCTCGCGCAGCCCGGCGGCACGGATCGCCCCGGTCGCCTTGGGTCCGCGGGACACCACGTATGCGCGGGCGAGGGCGGCGCGCAGCGGCTCGGCCAGCCCCCACCCCTCGGCGGCCTCCAACCAGCCCCGCATCCCGATGCCCGTGTTGGCCATCAGTACGTCCGGCGGGTGCGCCAGGCAGGCCCGGGTGGCCTCGCGCAGGTCGGTGTCGTCGGCGAGCGGCACGATCCGCAGCGCCGGGGCGAGGACCACCCGCGCTCCGCGCCGCTGGAGCAGGGCGGCCAGCTCGTCGCGGCGCCGGTCCGCGGTGACCCCGATGGTGAAGCCGGCCAGCTCGTCGCGCATCATTCCTCCTGCCGCAACCGCACCTCGACCAGGCCGTCCCGGCAGCGCGCCCGGTGCCGCCGCAGCGTCACCCCGGGCAGGTCCAGGCAGCGCCCGGTGGTGAGGTCGTACACCTGCTTGTGCAGGGGGGAGGCGAGCGTCGGCACCCCGCCCCGGCTGCCGACCAGGCCCCGGGACATCACGTACGCGCCACCGACCGGGTCCAGGTTGTCCACCGCGAACAGCCCGGCGGCGGTGCGGAAGAGCGCGACCTGCACGCCGTCGACGAGCGCGGCGACGCCCCGGTCGAGGTCGAGCCGGTCCGGCGGGCAGACCGGCGTCCAGCCGAGCGTCACGGTCGGGCTCATCGCCGCACCTCCGGCAGGCCCAGCACGACCGGTTGCCGGTGGCCGCCCGGCGGCGCGCCCCGGGCCGGCACCGGCTGGCCGCGTTCGACCGCGAAGGTGATGGACGGGTCGGGCACGTCCGGCGCGTTGACGAACGAGGTGAAGCGGCGCAGCCGGTCCGGGTCCTCCAGCACGTCCCGCCACTCGTCGGAGTAGCCGGCGACGTGCCGGGCCATGGCCGCGTCGAGGTCGGCGCAGAGGCCCAGCGAGTCGTCCACGAGCACCGACCGGAGGTGGTCGAGGCCGCCGTCCATGGCCTCGATCCAGGCGGCGGTGCGCTGCAACCGGTCGGCGGTGCGGACGTAGTACATGAGGAACCGGTCGATCAGCGTGACCAGCTCCCCGGTGCCCAGGTCGGTGGCGAACAGGTCGGCGTGCCGGGGTCGGAAGCCGCCGTTGCCGCCGACGTAGAGGTTCCAGCCGGTTTCGGTGGCGATCACGCCGAAGTCCTTGCTCCGCGCCTCGGCGCACTCGCGGGCGCAGCCGGAGACCGCCGACTTGAGCTTGTGCGGGGCGCGCAGGCCCCGGTAGCGCAGCTCCAGCGCGACGGCCAGCCCGACCGAGTCCTGCACCCCGTACCGGCACCAGGTATCGCCGACGCAGGACTTCACCGTGCGCAGCGCCTTGCCGTACGCGTGGCCCGACTCGAAGCCGGCGTCGACCAGCCGGCGCCAGATCTGCGGCAGCTGGTCGACCCGCGCGCCGAACAGGTCGATCCGTTGCCCTCCGGTGATCTTGGTGTAGAGCCGGAAGTCCCGGGCCACCTCGCCGATCGCGATGAGCTTCTCCGGGGTGATCTCGCCACCGGGTATCCGGGGCACCACCGAGTAGCTGCCGTCGCGTTGCAGGTTGGCCAGGAAGTGGTCGTTGGTGTCCTGGAGCGACGCCGCCTCGCCGTCGAGCACGTGGCCGGTGCCGAGGGAGGCCAGGATGGAGGCCACCACCGGCTTGCAGATGTCGCAGCCGCGCCCGCGCCCGTGCTCGGCGACGAGCCGGGAGAACGTGCGGATGCCGCGCACCCGGATGAGGTCGAACAGCTCCTGCCGGGTGAGGTCGAAGTGCTCGCAGAGCGCGCGGGACTGGCGTACCCCGGCGGCGTCCAGCAGCTGCTTGAGCATCGGCACGCAGGAGCCGCAGCTGGTGCCCGCCCGGGTGCACGCCTTCAGCGCCGGCACGTCGGTGGCCCCACCGGCGATCGCCGCGTCCAAATCGGCCCGGGTGACCGCGTTGCAGGAGCAGACCTGGGCGGCGGCGGGCAGCGCGCCGGCGCCCGCGCCGCCGGCGGGCGCGAGCAGCGCCAACGGGGGAGCGGGCAGCGGCCCGCCGACGCTCGCCCGCAAGGTCGGGTAGGCGCTCGCGTCCCCGACCAGCACGCCGCCGAGCAGCGTCCGCGCGTCGTCGGAGAGGACCAGCTTCGCGTACGAGCGGGTGGCCGGGTCGGTGAACGTCACGTCGAGGCAGCCGGGGGTGACCCCGTGCGCGTCGCCGAACGACGCCACGTCCACGCCGAGCAGCTTGAGCTTGGTCGCGGTGTCCGCGCCGGGGAACGTGGCCGCCCCGCCGAGCAGCCGGTCCGCGACCACCTCGGCGGTCGCGTAGCCGGGCGCGACCAGGCCGTGACAGACGCCGTCCACCGCCGCGCACTCGCCGACCGCCCAGATCCGCTCGTCGGCGGTCCGGCAGGCCGCGTCGACCAGCACGCCGCCGCGCGGGCCGACCGGCAACCCGGCCGCCCGGACCAGCTCGTCCCGGGGCCGGATCCCGGCGGCCACCACCACCAGCTCCGCGTCGACCGTGCGGCCGTCCGCGAGCGACAGCGCGGCCACCGTGCCGTCCGGCCCGGGCCGCAGCGCCGTGGTGGCCACCCCGAGGTACGACGTGACGCCCAGCTCCTCGACGTACCGCCGGAGCATGGCGCCGCCCGCCTCGTCCACCTGCACCGGCATCAGCCGGGGCGCGAACTCGACCACGCTGGTGGCGAGCCCGAGCAGCCGCAGCGCGTTGGCCGCCTCCAGGCCGAGCAGGCCGCCACCGATCACCGCGCCGGTCCGCCGGCCCCGGGCGTGCTCCCGGATCGCGGTCAGGTCGTCCAGCGTCCGGTAGACGAAGACCCCCGGCAGGTCCGTGCCGTCGACCGGCGGGACGAAGGGGTACGACCCGGTGGCCAGCACCAGCGCGTCGTAGGGGTGCTCACCGTCCGCCGTCGTCACCACCCGCCGGGCCCGGTCGACGCCGGTGACCGGTTCGCCCAGCCGCAGCTCCACCCCGTCGTCGGGGGTGTGCAGGCTCAGCTCGTCCGCGTCCACCCCGTCGAAGAGGGCGGAGAGCCGCACCCGGTCGTACGCCGGACGGCGCTCCTCGGCGAGCACCGTGACCCGCCACCGCCCGTCCCGGTCGCGGGCCCGCAGCGCCTCGACGAAGCGCTGCCCGACCATGCCGTTGCCGACGACCACCAGCCGCTCGCTCATCACACCTCCACCGCCTCGCGGTTCGCATCCGGGTCGCGTACCTCGTCGGTTGTGGGCGGGTCCGCCTCGGCGAGCCACTCGACGATGCCGGCGACCGCCTCCCGGCAGCCGCCGCAGCCGGTGGCGGCGCGGGTCGCGGCGGACAGCGCCGCGACGGTGCGCGCGCCCGCGCGCCAGCAGGCGACCAGCGCGCCCTTGCTCACGTCGTTGCACCGGCAGACGACGGCGGCGTCCGGCATCAGCGCCGGGGACGCGGCCGGTTCGGCCGGGGCCGCGCCGAACGCGCGGCCGAGCAGCAGCGACCGCCGGTCCGCCGGCACCGGCGCGCCCCGGTCGAAGAGCTGCACCACGGTGCCGACCGCCGGGTTGTCGCCGAGCAGGATCGCGCCGGTCAGTCGCTCGTCGCGGATCCGCAGCCGGGCGTAGGTGCCGCGGGCCGGGTCGGTGAACGTCAGCTCCTCGACCGGCCCGCCCCCGGTCGGGTCGCCGGCCACGTCGCCCATCGCGGCCAGGTCGATGCCGGCGGCCTTGAGCCGGGTCACCACCGGCCGGGGCCGGTAGCGGACCAGCGGGTCGCCGCCGGCCAGCACGTCGGCGACCACCCGCGCCTGTGCCCAGGCCGGCGCGACCAGCCCGGTCGGCGTGCCGTCGTGCTGGGCGCAGTCGCCGATCGCGGAGATGCGCCGGTCGCTCGTCCGCATCCGGTCGTCCACCACCACGCCCCGCTCGACGGTGAGCCCGGCGGCCGCGGCCAGCGCGGTGTCGGGGCGTACGCCGCAGCAGAGGACCAGCAGGTCGGCGGCGAGCGGTCCGGCGTCGCCCAGGTGCAGGCGGACGCCGTCGGCGTCGGCGGTCACCCCGGTGGCGGGGACGCCCAACCGGACCCGGACGCCCAGCGCGGCGAGGGTGTCCGCGAGGACCGCCCCGGCCGGGGGGTCGAGCTGGCGTTCCATCAGGTGGCCGACCGGGTGGACCACGGTCACGGCGAGGCCCCGGGCGGCGAGCCCGCGGGCCGCCTCCAGCCCGAGCAGCCCGCCGCCGAGCACCAGGGCGTGGCGCGCGTCCCGGGCGGCGGCGAGGATCCGCCGGCAGTCGGCCAGCGTGCGGAACGGGACGACCCGGTCCGGCAGTGGGTCGAGCCCGGGCAGCGGCGGCACCACGGACCGGCTGCCGGTGGCGAGCACCAGGTGGTCGTAGCCGTGCCGGGCGCCGTCGGCGGTGCGCACCTCCCGGGCGGCCCGGTCGATCGCGGTGACCGGCGCGCCGGTCCGCACGTCCACGCCCGGGCCGACGGCCTCGACCAGTTCCAGGTCCGGCTCGTCGATCCGGCCGGCGAGCAGGGTGGAGAGCATGATCCGGTTGTACGCGCGGTGCGGCTCCGCCCCGAGCACGGTGACCCGGTGGTCGCCGTCGCACGCGTGCAGCTCGGCGGCGAGGCGGGCCCCGGCCATGCCGTACCCGACGACCACGATCCGGGCGGTCATGCCGGCTCCACCCGGACCGCGCAGATCTTGAACTCGGGCATCCCGGAGACCGGGTCGAGCGCGTCGTTGGTGACCGAGTTGGCCCGGGCCGCGCCGGGCCAGTGGAACGGCGCGAAGACGGTGTCCGGCCGGATCGTCGGGGTGAGCCGGGCCGGCGCGCGCAGCTCGCCCCGGCGGGAGACCACGCGGACCGGCGTGCCGTCGGCCACGCCGAGCCGGGCGGCCAGGTCGGGGTGCAGCTCCACGAAGCCGCCGGGGGCGGCCCGGCGCAACGCGGCCACCCGCCTGGTCTGGGTGCCGGACTGGTACTGGGCCAGCACCCGCCCGGTGGTCAGGTGCAGGGGGTAGTCGGCGCAGACCGGCTCGGCGGCCGGGCGGTGGGCCACCGGGTGGAACCGGGCGCGGCCGTCCGGGGTGGGGAACCGGTCGGTGAAGAGCCGGGGGTGGTCCGGCCCGTCGGGGTCCGGGCAGGGCCAGAAGACGCCGGTGTCGGCGTCGATCCGGTCCCAGGTGATCCCGGCGTAGTCGGCCGGGCCGCCGGCCGAGGCCCGGCGCAGTTCCTCGAACACCTCGCGCGGATCGCTCGGCAGCGGTGTCGGGCCGGGCAGCCGGTCGGCGAGCGCGGCGAGGATCTCCAGGTCGCTGCGGACGCCGGCGGGCGGTTCCCGCAGCGCGCGGCGGCGCAGCACCCGACCCTCCAGGTTGGTCATCGTGCCGTCCTCCTCGGCCCACTGGGTCACCGGCAGCACCACGTCGGCCAACTCGGCCGTCTCCGAGCGGAGCAGGTCGGCGACCACGAGCAGGTCCAGGTCGCGGAGCCGGGCCTCGATCCGGGCCGCGCGCGGGGCGGAGACGACCGGGTTGGACCCGAAGACCAGCAACGCCCTCGGCCCGGCCGGGGTGCCGAGCGAGTCGAGCAGTTGGTAGGCCGGCACGCCCGGCCCCGGCAGCGTGGCCGGGTCGACGCCCCACACCCGGGCCACGTGCTCCCGGGCCGCCGGGTCGTCGATCCGCCGGTAGCCGGGGAGCTGGTCGGCCTTCTGCCCGTGTTCCCGTCCGCCCTGCCCGTTGCCCTGCCCGGTCAGGCAGCCGTAGCCGGAGCCGGGACGCCCGGGCAGGCCCAGGGCGAGCGCCAGATTGACGAAGGCGGTGACCGTGTCGACGCCCTTGGCGTGCTGCTCGGCGCCCCGGGCGGTGAGGACGATCGCCCGGTCCACCGTGGCCAGTGCGCGGGCAGTCGTCTCCAGGTCGGCCGCCGGCACCCCGCTGAGGCGCTCCACCTCCGCCGGCCAGTAACCGGCCACGGTCCGCCGGACCTCGTCGAAACCGGTGGTCCGGGCCGCCACGTACGCCCGGTCGACGAGGCCCTCGGTGAGCGCGACGTGCAGCAGCGCGTTCGCCACCGCCAGGTCCGTTCCGGGCAGCGGTTGCAGGTGCAGGTCGGCCTGGCGGGCGGTGGCGGTGGCCCGGGGGTCGACCACGATCAGCCGCCCGCCGCGCTCCCGCAGCTCGGTGACGTGCCGCATGAGCGGCGGCATGGTCTCGGCCGGGTTCGCGCCGACCAGCAGCAGCGTGTCCGCCCGGCCGAGGTCGGCGAGCGGGAACGGCAGCCCCCGGTCGACGCCGAAGGCGCGGTTGCCGGCGGCGGCGGCCGACGACATGCACCAGCGTCCGTTGTAGTCGATGTGCCGGGTGCGCAGCGTGACCCGGGCGAAGCGGCCCAGCGCGTACGCCTTCTCGTTGGTCAGCCCGCCGCCGCCGAAGACCGCGACCGCGTCCGGCCCGTGCCGGTCCCGGACCGCGCCCAGCCCGGCGACGATCCGGTCCAGCGCCTCGTCCCACCCGGCCGGGCGCAGCGCGCCCCCGGGCCGGTCCCGCAGCAGCGGGGTGGTCAGTCGATCCGGGTGGTCGAGCAGCTCGGCGGCGGTCCAGCCCTTCTGGCACAGCCCACCCCGGTTGGTGGGGAAGTCCCGGGGGGCCACCTCGACGCGGTCGCCGGTCGCCCGCAGCACCATGCCGCACTGGAGCGCGCAGTACGGGCAGTGCGTGGCGACCTCCCGGGGGCGTACCCCCGTTCGCGTCGCCGTGCGTGCACCGTCTGTCATGTCGGGAAAGCGTGCCGGCGGGCGGTTTCCGGGCCGGGTCCCTTCTGTTTCGGTCCTGTCAAGAGCGCCTCACACCGCACGGGGCTGACGGGTCGGATCGTCGGGTTTAGAATATGGGAACACTGTTCCATATCCTGGGAGGCGATCGTGAGCGTGACGGACGCGTTCGACGCGGTGGCGGGCACCTACGACCAGGCCCGACGACGGCTGGTGCCGTGCTTCGACGCCTTCTACGGCACCGCCGTCGAGGTGGCCGCGCCACCGTTGCGGGCGGCGCTCGTCGCCGGGCGTACCCCCGAGGTGCTGGACCTCGGCGCGGGCACCGGTTTGCTCTCCCTGCTGCTGGCCGCCGCGGTCCCCGGCGTCCGGCTGACGCTGGTCGACGGCGCACCCGCGATGCTGGCGGTGGCCACCGGCCATCTGGCCGCCCGCGGCGTGCCGCACCGCACGGTCCACGCCGACCTGGGCGACCCCCTGCCCGCGGGCCGGTACGACGCGGTGGTCTCCGCGCTGGCCGTCCACCACCTCGACGACGACGGCAAGCGGGCGCTCTACCGCCGGGCGGCGGACGCCCTCGCGCCGGGCGGGGTGTTCGTCAACGCCGAGCAGGTGGCCGGCCCGACCCCGGCGCTCGACCGGCGCTACGACGAGGTGTGGACGGCGCGGATCACCGAGCGGGGCTCCGACGCCGCCGAGATCGCCGCCGCGCGGCAGCGGATGCGGCACGACCGCCCGGCGACCGTGGCCGAGCAGTGTCGCTGGCTCGCCGAGGCGGGCCTGGTCGACGTGGACTGCTTCTTCAAGGAGTGGCGGTTCGCCGTCTTCGGCGGGCACCGTCCGGGATGAGGTCGGCTGTCCGGTTCGCCGACCGGTGCGCGCGGGGATGACTGGTGGTCATACCAACGGGTAATCTCTCCGGCATGACCGCCAAGGTGACGCTGTCGTTCTCCGACGAGACGATCGAGGAGGCGCGCCGGTTCGCCAAGCGGGAGGGCCTGTCCCTCTCCGCCTGGATGGACCAGGCAGCCCGGGAGAAGGCGCTGCGCGAGGTCTTCACCGCGCACGCCGCCGCCGTCGGCCGTGCCGGCCTGGACCTGGAAGCCGCCGCCCTGGCCGACGCCCAGGAGGCCGCGCTGGTCGACGACGCCCTGTTCGGCGGTGGGCGCCCGCGTGCTGCGTAGGGGAGAGGTCTGGCGCATCTCCGGCGCCCGGGAACGGTTCGGCCTGGTGATCAGCTCCGACGTCTACAACTCCACCGACGTGCCGATCGTGATCGTGGCCGAGGTGGTCGAGGAGTCGCTGCTGCGCGACTCGCCGCTGGCCGTCCGGATGGGCGGCTTCGTGGTGATGCCCGACCGGCTCTCCTCACCGATGAAGAAGTGGTTCAGCGAGTGCGTGGACGTGGCCGACACCGAGACCATGCAGCGGGTCGGCCGGGCGCTGCGCATCCTCCAGGAGCTGTGACCGCCTCACCGCCGCCGCCCGGCGGACGTGCGATCTCCGTTTCCGGACCGACGCGCGCGGGGCACCCCGGGGAAACCGGCCGTTCCTAGCGTCCCCCTCGTCACCGACGAGGAGGAGCCGCCGTGAGCACGCTCGCCACCAGCACCACCACGACCCCGGCGCCGGTCGCCACCGGCCGGCCCGGGCGGATCACCGAATGGCGTCCCGAGGACCCGGCGTTCTGGGCCGCCGGCGGCGCCCGGGTCGCCCGGCGCAACCTGTACGTCTCGATCTTCGCCGAACACGTCGGCTTCTCCGTGTGGAGCCTCTGGTCGGTGGTGGTGCTCTTCCTCGGCCCGGAGTACGGCATCGACCCGGCCGGGAAGTTCCTGCTCACCGCCGTGCCGGCCGCGCTGGGGGCGGTGCTGCGGCTGCCGTACACGCTCGCCGTGGCCCGGTTCGGCGGCCGGAACTGGACCATCGTGAGCGCCCTGCTGCTGCTCGTGCCGGCGGTGCCGATGGCGGTGCTGATCGAGCCCGGCGTGTCGTACGCCACGCTGATGGTGCTGGCGTGCCTGTCCGGGGTCGGCGGCGGCAACTTCGCCTCCTCCATGGCCAACATCAACCTGTTCTTCCCGGACCGGCTCAAGGGCCGGGCGCTGGGGCTCAACGCCGGTGGCGGCAACCTCGGCGTGCCGGCCGTGCAACTCGTCGGGCTGGCGGTGCTGGGCGTCGCGGGCGCCGCGTACCCCCGGCTGGTGCCGGCGGTCTACCTGCCGCTGATCGTGCTCGCCGCGCTGGCCGCGGCCCGCTGGCTGGACAACGTGCCCGGGGCGCGCAACGAGCCGGGCGCGCTGCGGGCGGCGGCCCGGGACCCGCACACCTGGGTGATGTCGCTGCTCTACGTCGGCACGTTCGGCTCGTTCATCGGCTTCGGCTTCGCCTTCGGCCAGGTGCTCCAGCTCCAGTTCCACGACCGGTTCCCCACCCCGGTCGACGCCGCCTGGCTGACCTTCCTCGGGCCGCTGGTCGGCTCGCTGGTCCGGCCGCTCGGCGGCCAGCTCGCCGACCGGCTCGGCGGGGCCCGGGTCACGTTCTGGAACTTCGTGGCGATGGCCGGCGGCGCCGCGCTGGTGCTGTACGCGGCCCGGGACCGGTCCTTCCCGCTCTACCTGGCCGGGTTCCTGGCACTCTTCGTCTTCTCCGGGATCGGCAACGGTTCGACGTACAAGATGATCCCGGCGATCTTCCGGGCCCGGGCGGCGGCCGAGGCGGAGCGGACCGGCGACCCGGAGGCGGCGCGGCGGCGGGCCCGCCGGCTCTCCGGTGCGCTGATCGGCATCGCCGGCGCGGTCGGTGCCTCCGGCGGGGTGCTGGTGAACGTGGCGTTCCGACAGTCGTTCCTGACCTCCGGCACCGCCGACGCCGCCTACTTGGCCTTCATCGGCTGGTACGCGCTCTGCTTCCTGGTGACCTGGGTGGTCTACCTCCGACCCGGGCCGCGTACGCTGGCCGGCGTGTGACCCGCGCCATGGAAAACGCGCAGGCCACGCGTGGTGCGACCCCGTTTTGACCTGCCGCCGGGCGGCCGGGTATCGTTGCCTGCTGTTGTACGACATTCTTAGGCGTGCCGCATCAGGTACGCTTGGTCGTTCGTGCGCGCTGGTTCGACTGGGAAGCCCCGGTTACCTCGGCGCGCGACCCCAGACCGACGACGAGACAAGGTAGACCTGTGCGTACGTACAGCCCGAAGCCGGGTGAGATCGAGCGTCAGTGGCACGTCATCGACGCCTCTGATGTCGTGCTGGGCCGCCTGGCGACCCACGCCGCCACGCTGCTGCGTGGCAAGCACAAGCCGACTTTCGCGCCGCACGTCGACACGGGCGACTTCGTCGTCATCGTGAACGCGGGCAAGGTCGCGCTGACCGGCAACAAGCGCCAGACCAAGGTCGCTTACCGCCACTCCGGTTACCCGGGTGGTCTGAAGCGGGTCGGCTACGACGAGCTGCTCACCAAGCGGCCCGAGCGGGCCATCGAGCTGGCCGTGAAGGGCATGCTCCCGCACAACAAGCTGGGCCGTCAGCTCCTCAAGAAGCTGAAGGTCTACGCCGGTGCCGAGCACCCGCACGGCGCGCAGCAGCCGGCGCCGTTCGAGATCAAGCAGATCGCGCAGTGAGCGCGGGCGAAGGAAGCAGCATGACCGACATCACCGAGACCGAGGTCGCCCCCGAGGCCACCGAGGCGCCGGCGCCCGTCGCGCGCGCGCCCCGCGGTGACCGCCCGATCCAGACCGTGGGTCGGCGCAAGGAAGCCATCGTCCGGGTCCGGATCGTCCCGGGCAGCGGCAAGATCACCTGCAACGGCCGCGACCTCGAGGCCTACTTCCCGAGCAAGGTGCACCAGCAGCTCATCAAGGACCCGCTGGTCACCGCCGAGAAGCCCGAGGCGTTCGACGTGATCGCCAACCTGCGTGGCGGCGGCACCACCGGCCAGGCCGGCGCGCTGCGGCTCGCCATCGCCCGGGCGCTGATCGTCAACGAGCCCGACGACCGCCCGGCCCTGAAGAAGGCCGGCTTCCTGACCCGTGACGCCCGGGTCAAGGAGAGCAAGAAGTACGGCCTCAAGAAGGCCCGTAAGGCTCCCCAGTACTCGAAGCGCTGATCACCACCAGCGACTTGTACTTCTGACGGACGGCCGGGTCCGCCTCCCCTCCCGGGAGGCGGCCCGGCCGTTCCGCGTTTCTCCTCTCAACGGCACGGAGGTTGGCGGGTATGGGCCGGTTGTTCGGCACGGACGGCGTACGCGGGCGGGCGAACGCGGATCTCACCCCGGAGTTGGCGCTCGCGGTCGCGGTGGCCGCGGCTCACACGCTGGCGGAGGCGGACCGGAGCCACCCGCCACTGGCGGTGGTCGGCCGGGACACCCGGGCCAGCGGCGAGATGCTGGAGGCGGCCGTCGTCGCCGGCCTGACCAGCGCCGGCGCGAACGTGGTCCGGGTCGGCGTGCTGCCCACGCCGGCGGTGGCGTTCCTCACCGCCGAGATCAAGGCCGACCTGGGTGTCATGCTCTCCGCCTCGCACAACCCGATGCCGGACAACGGGATCAAGATCTTCGCCGCCGGCGGGCACAAGCTGCCCGACGAGATCGAGACGCGGATCGAGGAGGCGGTGGAGGCCAACGCCACCACCGCCTGGAAGCGCCCCACCGGTGCCGGCGTCGGCCGGGTGAACGACCTGCTCGACGGCGCCGACCACTACGTCCAGCACCTGGTCGGCACCCTGCCGCACCGCCTCGACGGGATCAAGGTCGTGGTCGACTGCGCCAACGGCGCGGCGGCCGACGTCGCCCCGGTCGCCTACCAGGAGGCCGGCGCCGAGGTGATCGCCATCCACGCCGAGCCGGACGGGCTCAACATCAACGACGAGTGCGGCTCCAACCACATCGAGGCGCTGCGCGCCGCCGTGGTCGAGCACGGCGCGCACCTGGGCATCGCCCACGACGGCGACGCCGACCGCTGCGTCGCGGTCACCGCCGACGGCGAGGAGGTCGACGGCGACCAGGTCATGGCGATCCTCGCGCTGGCCATGCGGGACGCCGGCCAGCTGACCCAGGACACCCTGGTCGCCACCGTGATGAGCAACCTCGGCCTGCGGCTGGCCATGTCCGAGCACGGCATCCGGCTGGTCGAGACCAAGGTCGGCGACCGGTACGTGCTGGAGGAGCTGCACGCCTCCGGCCTGGCGCTGGGCGGCGAGCAGAGCGGGCACATCGTGCTGCCCGCGTACGCCACCACCGGCGACGGCGTGCTCACCGGGCTGCACCTGATGGCGCGGATGGCCGCCACCGGCACGTCCCTGGCCGAGCTGGCGTCCGTGGTCACCAAGCTGCCCCAGGTGCTGATCAACGTGCCGGTCGGGGACCGTACCGTCGGCGCCGCCGCGCCGGCCGTCCGCGCCGAGGTCGAGCGGGCCGAGTCCGAGCTGGGCGAGACCGGCCGGGTGCTGCTCCGCCCCTCCGGCACCGAGCCGCTGGTGCGGGTCATGGTGGAGGCGGCCACCGAGGCCACCGCCCGTGAGGTCGCCGAGCGCATCGCCGACCAGGTCCGCACCGCCAGCCCGGTCGCCTGACCGGTCCGGCGGTGCGCGGCCGCGCGGCCGGCGTCGTCCCCGGTGCGCGGCCCGCGTCACTCCTGTGCGAGCAGCCGTGCGGTCGGTAGGCGGCGTAGCAGGTAGGCGGGGACGAGCGCGGCCAGGCAGGTGACCAGGACGCCCGCCAGGGCGGCCAGGACGGCGGTGGTGACCAGCGCTGCGGGCAGGTCACCGACGAGCCAGGCGGCGCCGCCGAGCCCGAGGCCGGCGCCGCTGAGCGCGCCGAGGCCGCCGAGGAACAGCGCCTGGTAGCCGACGAGACGGGTGAGCGCCCCGTCGGTCCAGCCGGTGGCCTGGAGGGCGGCCAGTTCGGTGGCGCGGTCCCGGACGTCCAGGTAGAGCACGTCCGCGACGGCGGCCGCGCCGAGGAGCACCGTGGCCACGGCGGCGAGGGTGTCCGCGCCGCGTACGTCCAGCGACACCGTGTCGCCCAGCAGGCTGCCGACGATCGCGCCGCGGAAGGCGTAGGCGACGGCGCCGACCACCGTGAGTGAGGCGACACCGATGGCGAGGGCGGCGGCGCCGAGCACCGTGCGCGCGGGGACACGGGCCAGGTTGACCACTGCCATTCCGGCGACGGTCCGGGTGCGGTGGGCGCGGAGGGCGGCGGCCACCGGTGGGCGCAACGCGGCGGCGGGGTGGGCGCGGGCGGCCCGCAGCGCGGGTGCCAGACCCGCGACCAGGGCCAGGAGCAGCGCCACCGGCACGGCGAGCAGCGCGCGGTCCCACTCGACGTCGATGCCGAGGGCGCGGCCGAGGGGGACGGCGAGGCCGACGCCGAGCAGCCCGGCGGCCAGGCCGAGCGTGGCGACCTCGCCGAGGACGAGCGCGCCGATGCGGCGTGCGGACCAGCCGAGGCAGGCCAGCACGGCGAGTTCGGCACGGCGGTCGCGGACGGCGGCGGTGACGGCGTTGCCGAGGAACAGCGTGCAGACCACGAGGACCAGCGCGAACAGCACGGCGCTCTTGCGGTCGACGGCCTTCGTGATGATCGAGGCGACGCCGAGGGCGGACCAGTTCTCGGTCAGCCTCAGGTCGGGGCGGCCGAAGGCGCCGGCGGGCAGGTCCACGGTCTGCGGCGCGGGCGAGGACCCGAGGGTGATGTCCACGTCGAGGCCGGTGGTGGTGGCGATCCGTTCGGCGATCAGGCGGACCCGCTCGGCCGAGCGTTCGTTGTAGCCGTCCACGTCGGCCACCCTCACCCGGATCGCGCTGATCGGCGCCTTGCGCTGCCGGGCGGGAGCGCCGACCAGCAGGTCCGGGACGCTGGCCAGGTTGGTGAGCAGCAGCGGCGGTGCGGAGAGGTAGCCGCCGGGGCTGCCGTTGGGCAGCAGCGGCCGGTCCCCCAGCGCCTGCCGGCTGCGGTCGTCGGCGCCCTCGACGGTCGGTGGCTCGTAGGTCTCCAGCGGCACCCGGGACAGGTCGTCGAATCCGGTCAACCGGAGCGGGTCGAACGTGCCGACCGGACGCCAGCTGTGGGAGAGGGCCTCGTCGCCGATGCTCGTCGGCACCTGGTTGAGCGGCCGGAACGACCGGTCGTCGGCGAGCCAGGACCGCTGCCGTCGGATCACGAATTCGGAGCCGTAGACCGACGGGTCGACAGTGACCGTCCGCGGCCGCAGGACGCCGTCCGGTCCCTCGTCGTAGTCGACCGGGCCGGCCTGCAACACGAGGTCGAGCACGCCGCCGCAGCACTCCCCAGGACGCTCGATCAGGTTCCGGATGTCCCCGAGGTAGCGGTCGGCGAAGTCCTCCCGCCCGCCGCCCGCCGGCCTGCCGGGGAGCGTGGCGAGGGCCGACCCGACCGTGGCGGCCGGCAGGCCGGCGATCCCGGACGGCACGAGCTGGCGGTACGTCGCCGAGACCGACCCGTCGACGAACGGGCGGCTGGTGGCCAGGACCGGGAACTCGGTGGCCTGACCCCAGGAGGAATAGTCCACCCGGGCCGGCCGGCGGTCCGGCGGAAGTGGGATGCCGTCCTGGATCGCCTTGTTCAACCCGACCAGCCGGTCCTCGGCCACCGGGTCGACGGCGGCGAGCAGCAGCGCGACACTGACCCCCACCGGGAGCAGCAGCCGGTCGGTGGGCGCCGGTGGCTTTCCCCGGCGGGCCGGGCCGAACTCGAACCGCCCGTCCGGTCGCAGGTGGGCCGCGCTGAGCGAGGTCATGTCGAGTTCGGACATGGTGGATCCGGCCGCGCCGTCGCTGGCGACCGCCAACGGGTCGCAGACCGGCAGCGAACGCCCGTCCGGTTGGACCTCGCGCGGGACCGCGTACTCCCGGCCGCAGGCGTCGACGGGGTGTTCGCTGCCGTCGGTGTACCGGAGCTTCCGGCCGGGCGGCCCGGAGAAGTCCGGACGGATCAACGGGTGCTTCGTGAGGTAGAGGTATCGGGGTGCGGCCCGCCCGACCGACCGACCACGGTCCGTGTCGAAGGTCAGGTCGATCCGGATGACCTGCCGGTCCAGGGCCGGGTCGACCGCGCCGGTGAGGTCGAGCGAGCCGCTGATGATCTGGTCGGCGTGCCCGAGCATCGCGATGGGCGCGGCCACCTCGATGCCGGGCAACGCCTTGACCTGGTCGTACTGGGCCGTGGTGATGCCGCCGAAGAGGCCGGACAGGTAGTTGGGACGGACCAGCCCGCGCTGCGCCTCCAGCGGGGTGCGGCTGCCCGTGGGACGCACGAGAATGTCGTAGGACGCGCGGGTGTGCCGTTCGAGGCTGCCGATCACGGCGAGCCGCGAGGTGGTGGTAGCCCCGGTGAGGACGACGAAACCGGTGGTGGCGACCAGGACGCCGGTCAGCAGTGCCACCGAACGGCCCGCACGCCCGCGCAGCTGTCGCCAGACGAATCGGAACACGCGCGCTCCCTCGGTCAGAGACGCAGGCGGGAGGCACGGTCGAACGTGTCGGCCGGATCCTCCCCGTCGGTCAGGTCCACGTCCTCGACGACCCGTCCGTCGCCGAGCCGGATCAGACGGTCGCAGCGGGCGGCGATCGCCGGCTCGTGGGTCGCGAGCAGGATCGTCATGCCGTGCCGGTCGCGCAGGTCGAGCAGCAGGTCCAGGATCTGGGCGCCGGTGGTCGAGTCCAGGTTGCCGGTCGGCTCGTCGGCCAACAGCAGCCGGGGCCCGCCCATCAGCGCCCGCGCGATCGCCACCCGCTGCTGCTGGCCGCCGGAGAGCTCCGCCGGCAGGGCCCGTTCCCGGCCGGCGAGGCCCACCGCGTCCAGCAGTTCGCGGGCGCGGGCGGCGTGGTCGGCCCGGCCCCGGCGCGGCAGCACCGGCGCGATCACGTTGTCCAGCACGGTGAGCGCCGGCAGCAGGTGGTAGCGCTGGAAGACGAAACCGACCCGCTGCCGGTAGCGGGCCAGGGCCGCCCGGCGCAGCGCGGTGACCTCCACGTCGTCCACCGTCACCGTGCCCCGGTCGGCCTGCTCGATCGCACCGATCAGGTGCAGCAGCGTGGACTTGCCCGAGCCGCTCGGGCCGGTCAGCGCCACCACCGACCCCGCCGCGATCTCCAGCGACACGTCGTCGACGGCGGTGAGCCGCTCGGGGCCGGTGCGGAACTGCCGGACCAGCCCGGCGATGCGTACCGTACTGCCCGTCGTCCCTTCCATTGTCACTCCTCTGCCAGCAGTCGTGCGGTGGGTAGGCGGCGCAGCAGCGCGGCCGGTACGAGCGCCGCCAGGCAGGTGACCAGCACACCGGCCAGGGCGACCAGCGCCGCCACGGTCACCAGGCCGGCCGGCACCTGGCCGACCACGAGGGCCGCCCCACCGAGCCCGAGGGTGGCGCCGCCGACCGCGCCGAGCGTGCCGATGACGAAGCCCTCGTAGCCGACCAGGCGGCCCAGCGCCGCGTCGGTCCAACCGGTCGCCCGCAGCGTGGCGAGTTCGGCGGCCCGGTCGCGGATGTTCAGGTAGAGCACGTCGGCCACGGCGGCGGCTCCGAGCAGCACGGTGGCCACCGCCGCGAGGGCGTCCGCGCCGCGCACGCTGAGCGACACCGTGTCACCGAGCAGGCTGCCCACGATCGCGCCCCGGAACGCGTACGCGGTGGCGGCGACCAGGGTCAGCGCGGCCACCCCGATGGCCAGCGCGCCCGCGCCCAGCATGGTGCGGCCGGGGCTCCGCATCAGGTTCACCAGCGCCAGGCCGGGCACGGTGCGGGGTCGGCGTACCCAACGGGCCGCGGCGACCGGCGGACGCAACGCCTCGGCCGGATGGGCGCGCGCGGCTCGCAGCGCCGGCGCCACGCCGGCGACCAGCGCCAGCAGCAGGGCCACCGGTACGGCGACCAGCGCCCGCCGCCAGTCGATGCCGATGTCCAGGGCCGCGCCGAGCGGGAACGCCAGGCCGACGGAGAGGAGCCCGGCGGCGAGACCCAGCGCGGCGACCTCACCGAGGATCAACGCGCCGATCCGGTGGGCCGGCCAGCCCAGGCAGGCGAGCACCGCCAGCTCGGGGCGCCGGTCCCGGACCGCGGCGGACACCGCGTTGCCGAGAAAGAGCACGCAGACCACCAGCACCAGGACGAAGAGGGCGGCGCTCTTGCGGTCCACCGCCTCGGTGATCACGGAGGCGACCCCGAGTGCCGACCAGCTCTCGGTCAGGCGCAGGGCGGGACGGCCGTACCTGCCGGCCGGTAGCTCCACGGTCTGCGGCGCGGGAGAGGACCCGAGCGTGATGTCGACGTCGAGGCCGGTGACCTGGGCGATCCGCTCGGCGATCAGGCGGACCCGCTCGGCCGAACGCTCGCTGTAGCCGCCCACGTCGGCGACCCGGACCCGGATCGCGCTGATCGGCGCGGTGCGCTGCGGTGTGCCGGCGCCGTCCAACAGCTGGCCGGCGCTGGCGAGATTGGTCAGCAGCAACGGCGGCGCGGACAGGTAGCCGGCCGGGTTGCCGCTCGGCTCCAGCGGCCGGTCGCCCAGCGCGGCCCGGCTGCGGTCGTCGGCACCCTCGGCCACCGGCGCCTCATACGTCTCCAATGGCACCGCGCCGACGTCGCTGAAGCCGGTCAGCCTCTCCGGGTCGAACACGCCGACCGCCCGCCACTGGCGGAACGGGGTGACCGCGCCGCCGTCGGGCAGGGGAAGCCGGCGCAGGGTCCGCGCCCCGATGTCGTCGGTGAGCCAGGGGCGGGGCAGCCAGCTGAACTCGCGCTCCTTGCCGAAGATCTCGGGTGCGGCCGGTGGCGCCGGCGCGGCGTGCAGCTCGCCGCCGGGTCGCTCGTCGTACCTCACGGGGCCGGGCTGCGTCATGATCTGGAGCTGCCCGGAACAACAGCCCCCCGGGTCGGAAATGCCGGCCGCGAGCCGGCTCCGGTAGGCGTCCGCCAGCTCGGCCCGAGCCACCCCGGCCGGTGTGCCGGCTGCCCGCCGCAAACCGTCCTCCAGGTCGACGGCCGGCATTCCCGCCGGGCGGGCGGCGGGCAGCCGGGTGAGCGTGGCTCGCAGCTCGCTGTCGAGATAGGGGCGGCTGGTGGCGAGCACCGGGACCGACCGGTTGAGCGCGGTGCCGAGCAGCTTCTCGTCCACCGCGTCACCGGCCCGCAGGGGGCGGCCCGTCGTCACGGCGCCGGCGAGGCCGACCAGACGCTGCTCCGCGTCCGGGTCCACGGCGGCGAGCAGGAACGGCACGGTGACCGGCTCGGTGAGCGTCAACCGGTCGGAGATCGCCGTCGCGGCGTCGCCGTTCTCCGCGAGCACGTGGTTCTCCGCCTCGAAGCGGCCGTCCGGCAGCAACCGGACCGGCGTGACCCACCAGTTGTCCCGCTCGGAGAGCGTGGCGCGGTTGCCGATCAGGGCACCCCGCTGCGGGTCGCAGATCGGCCGGCTGCTGCCGTCCGGCTGCACCTCGCGCGGGACCGCTCCGCAGACCTCGTCCACCGGATAGCGCCTGCCGTCGGTGTAGCGGAGCTCGTCCAGATGTTCCGGGTCGACTATCGGATGGATGAGGGGGCGTGTGGTCACGTACACGTACCGTGGCTTGCCCGGCGCGGTGGACAGGCCGCGCTCGGCCACCCAGGTGGGATCGACCCGGATCACCTGCCGGTCGAGGGACCGGTCGACCGCCGAGGTGAGGTCCAGCCGCAGCGGCACCGCCGAGGTCGAGTAACCGATCATCGCGATGGGCGCGGCCACGTCCACTCCGGGGACCGTTCTGACCTGCTCGTACTGCGCTGTGGTGATGCCGCCGTAGGTGTCGGAGAGGTAGTTGGGCCGGACCAGCCCGCCCGTGGTCTCCAGGGGCGTGCGCGTCCCCTGTGGGCGGACGAGGATGTCGTAGGCGGCCCGGGTGTTGCGCTCGACGGTGCCTTCGACGGCCAACCGCGAGGTGGTGGTGGCGCCGGTCAGGACGACGAAGCCGGTGGTGGCCACCAGCACGCCGGCCAGCAGCGCCACCGACCGTCCCGCACGGCCACGAAGCTGCCCCCAGACGACCTGGAACATGTCGCGCCTCCCCGTGTGCTGACCACACTGTGCGCGATACATTGTGACAATGCAAGGCCCCCGACGGGTGCCTGTCCGGAACCGGATCGGAGAAGACGGTGGCGATCCAGCACGCGGTCCTGGCCCTCCTCGCCCGCGGCCCGAGCTACGGCTACGAGCTGAAGGGCGCGTTCGAGGCGGCGGTCGGACCGCAGTGGGGCCCGCTCAACATCGGGCACCTCTACCAGATCCTCGACCGGCTCTCCCGGGACGGCCTCGTGGTCGCCGAGCGGAGGTCACAGCCGGTCAAGCCCGACCGGGTCGTCTACGAGATCACCGCCGACGGCCGCGCCGAACTCGACCGTTGGTTGACCGCGCCCAGCCCGCGCAGCGGCGGCTTCCGGGACGACTTCTTCCTCAAGGTGACCGCCGCGGCCCGCTCCGGCGAGGCGTCCGTCGTCCGTTCCGTGCTCACCAACCAGCGCGGCCATCTCCTGCGCGAGCTGCGCAACCTCGACGGGTTGCGCCGCCGGGCCGACGACCCCGTGGTCCGGCTGCTGCTGTCGGCCGCGGGCCGGCACGTCGAGGCCGACCTCGCCTTCGTCGACGACGCCGAGGCGGCGCTGCTCGCCGACGGCGGCGTCACGCTCGCCGGCCTCGCCGACGCGCCCCCGTCCGACCGGTCCGCCGGGCGAGCGGCTCGGGCCGACCCCATCGACGCGGCGGCCCGGCCGGACGACGGAACCGGCCCGACGCGGGCCGCCGGCTGACGCGCGAGCCGGTCGCGACGCGTCGGTCAGGCCGCCAGTCGGCGCAGGAAACGGTCGGCCAGCTCGGTCACCGCCTCGGCGTCCAGCTCCCGCGCCGGGCCGGCCACCGTCACCTCGGCCAGCGCCAGCCCGGGCACCTCGGTGTCCCGCCAGCCGCCGACGAACCACGCCCGCTCCTCCTCGGCCAGGGCGAGGTTCGCCGCGTTCAGCGCCGCCGCCGGGTACGGCAGCCAGAACCGGAACTGGTGGGTGTGCGGCGGCGTCGGGTGGACCCGGGCGCCGGGCAGGGCGGCCAACGCCTCGGCCACCACCTTCGCGTGCCCCACGTGCCCGGGCAGCTCCGGCAGCTCCCGGGTCAGCCCGGCGAGCGCGGCCAGGGCCGCCGGCCACTGCTGGAACAGCGTGCCGCCGTAGCGGTGCCGCCAGGCGCGCGCGTGGCGGGCCAACTCCGCGTCCCCGGCCAGCGCCGCCCCGGAGTGGCCGCCGAGCGACTTGTAGAACGAGACGTACGTGCTGTCGGCCAGCGCCGCGATCTCGGCCGTCGAGTAGCCGAGGTGGACGGTCGACTCCCAGAGCCGGGCGCCGTCGAAGTGCACCCGGACGTCCCGGGCCCGGGCCGCTGCGACCACGGCGACCAGCTCGTCCCAGGTCGGCAGCACGAACCCGGCGTCCCGCAACGGCAGCTCCAGGAAGAGCGTGCCGATCGGCTCGTCGAGCGCGGCGACCTCGGCGGCCGTCGGGTTGCGCGGGGCGGCCGTGGTCGACACCGCGCGCACGCCGGCGAGCAGCGCGTACGCGTCGCGTTCGTGCACCAGCGGGTGGCTGAGCGGGTGCAGCCCGACCCCGGCCCGGCCGGTCAGCTCCGCCCCGTGCCGCATCGCCACCTGCTGCGCCATCGTGCCGGAGGGGAAGAACACCGCGGCCTCCACGCCGAGCAGCTCGGCGACGCGCAGCTCCAGCTCCGCCACCGGCCCGCCCTCGCCGTAGAGGTCGGGCAGGTCGTCACCGGCCACCGCGCCGAGCGCGGCGAGCTGCTCCCGCACCGACGTCGGGCGTACGCCGGAGAGCATTGTTGTGCAGCCGCGCTGGGCGGCGAGCCGCCGCAGCCGTTCGGCGTGTCCGTCGCTCATCCGTCCTCCCGGAGCCGGCGCAGCCGGGTCACCGCCTCGGCGAGCACCTCCGGCCGCTTGCAGAACGCGAACCGGACGAGCCGGCGGCCCGCCTCCACGTCGTCGTAGAAGACCTGTGTCGGCACCCCCACCACGCCGCAGCGCTCCGGCAGGGACCGGCAGAACTCCACCCCGTCCCGGCCGCCGAGCGCGCCGATGTCGGCGGTGACGAAGTAGGTCCCCTCGGGCGGGAGGACACCGAAACCGGCGTCGGCGAGCCCGGCGACCAGCTGGTCCCGGCGGCGTTGCAGGTCGTCCCGGAACCCGGTGAAGTAGGCGTCGGGCAGGCCGAGGGCCACCGCCACGGCCGGCTGGAGCGGGCCGGCGTTGACGAACGTGAGGAACTGCTTCACCCGCAGCACCGCCGCGACCAGCGGTGCCGGCCCGCTCACCCAACCGACCTTCCAGCCGGTGCAGGAGAACGTCTTGCCGGCCGAGGAGATGCGCAGCGTCCGCTCCCGCATGCCCGGCAACCCGGCCAGCGGCAGGTGCGGCCCGGCGGCGTCGGTGTAGACGAGGTGCTCGTAGACCTCGTCGGTGACCGCGTAGACCCCGTGCTCCCGGCACAGCCCGGCGACCACTGCCAGCTCGTCGGCGGTGAAGACCTTCCCGGTCGGGTTGTGCGGCGAGTTCAGCAGCACCAGCCGGGTACGCGGACCGAACGCCGTGCGCAGTTCGTCCGGGTCGAAGGCGTACCGGCCGTCGGCGCCCGGTCGCAGCGTCACCGGGCGGCGGACCGCGCCGGCCAACGCGATCGAGGCCGCGTACGAGTCGTAGTAGGGCTCGAAGCAGACCACCTCGTCACCCGGCTCGCAGAGGGCGAGGACGCTTGCCGCGACCGCCTCGGTGGCGCCGGCGGTCACCACGACCTCGCCGTCCGGGTCGTAGTCCAGGCCCCAGAACCGGCGTTGGTGGGTCGCGACGGCCGCGCGCAGGGCGGGGATCCCCGGACCCGGCGGGTACTGGTTGTGGCCGCCGCGCAGCGCCTCGGCGGCGGCGGCGAGCATCTCCGGCGGGCCGTCGGTGTCCGGGAAGCCCTGCCCGAGGTTGACCGCGCCGGTGCGCACGGCCAGCGCCGACATCTCGGCGAAGACGGTGGTGCCGAACGGCCGCATCCGGGCCACCAGGGGATCGGTCGTCGTCACGGCGGCCAGCCTACGGCCCACCTCCGACGCGTCACCAGCCGAAGCAGGTCGCGCCCCACCGGCCGGAGTTCCGGTACACCTCCCGGCCGTCGACGGTGATCCGGCAGGTCACGTCGCCGGCGTCGGGTCCGGCCGGGGTTGCGGTGACCTGCACCCGCTCGCGGTTGTTCGCGGTGAGGCGCAGGCGCCAGGGCGAGGCCACGTCGTCGAGGTGGAGCAGGTTCTCGCCCGCGTCGTAGAACTGCACGTCCACCGGGCCGGTCGCGGTCACCTCGTAGACGACGGTGAACCGTCCGGGCCCGCCCGACGGGGTGGTCACCGGCGCCGTGGGGGTCGGCTCCTCGACGATCCCGTCCGGGTCGTCGAGGTACGGGTCGTCATAGGGTTCCCCGGACGAGGTCGAGTCGTCCACGAACGCCCCGAGCACGCCCAGGCCGACGCAGCCGCAGAAGGCCAGCACCAGCGCGGCGACCACGGTGACCACCAGGCCGACCGCCCATCCACCGGTGGACCGGCGCGGGGTCCCGCCGGGATACGCGTACGGCGGCGGGTACGGCCCGGGCGGGTACGCCCCCGGCGGATAGGCGGCCGGCGGATAGGCCGCGGGCGGATAGGCGGCCGGCGGCCAACCGGGCGCGGCCGGGCCACCGGGCGGCGGCCCGCCGGTGTCGCCGGGCGACGGGACGGCCGGGTCGCCGGACCAGCCGGCAGGCGTGACGGCGGGTGGGACGGCCGGTCGGGGGTGGCCGGCCGCTTCCGGCGCCGCCCAGCCCGCGCCGCCGGCCGGTGCCCCCGTCGGTCGGCCCGGTCCTTGGTTGACGCCCTGCCCGGGGGTGTCGGGCCGGTCGGTAGGGCCGGGCGTGCCGGCAGGGTCGGATGTGCCGGAGTGATCGCCGGTCCAGGGGCCCGGTGCCCAGGTCGGCGGCGACCACGGGGCCGGCGGCGTCCACGGCTGCGGGGCGGCCAGCGGGTCGGGCGGCGTCCAGGACGATGCCGCTGGCGGCGCGATCGGGTCGCTGGGCGTCGCGGCCGGGTGGGCCGGTGTCGGGGGTGGGTCGCTCGGCCCGGAGCCCGGCTCGGGGGCGGGGGTCGTTTCGGACATCGGCTCAGCTCACAGGGGTACGGCGCGGACGTCCGCGGAGGGGTGGGCGCGGCCCTCAATGTAGGGCGTGCCAGCCACCCCCGCGGCCCCGCCGCTCACGTCGACCGGTCAGCGCGCCGGGTGAGATGAGCAATTTTGTCCGATCCGCTCCATCCGCTCACCGGTTCGCTCATGTTCAGTGATCGTTAACCCGCCTTCCGAGCACGCGCGGTGAGCGAAACTCGGCTAGGCTGCGGACCATGTGTGGAATCGTGGGTTACGCCGGTGCGCGCCCGGCGCTCGGCATCGTGCTCGACGGACTGCGGCGGCTGGAATACCGCGGCTACGACTCGGCCGGGGTCGCCGTCGTCTGCGACGACGAGCTGCTGACCGAGAAGAAGGCCGGCAAGCTGGCCAACCTGGAGAAGGTCCTCTCCGAGCGGGCCGCGAGCAACCCCGAGGACTGCGCCGCCAGCCCGATCGGCATCGGCGACGGCACCACCGGCATCGGCCACACCCGGTGGGCCACCCACGGCGGGCCGACCGACCGCAACGCCCACCCCCACCTCGCCCCCGACGGCCGGGTCGCCGTGATCCACAACGGCATCATCGAGAACTTCGCGAAGCTGCGCGCCGAGCTGGAGGACGAGGGCGTCGAGTTCGCCAGCGACACCGACACCGAGTGCGCCGCGCACCTGATCGCCCGCGCGCTGGCCGACCTGCGCTCGGCCGGTGAGACCGACAGCCCGCAGCTCCTCGCCGCCGCCATGCGGGTGGTGTGCGCCCGTCTGGAGGGTGCGTTCACGCTGCTCGCCGTCGACGCCGGCATCCCCGGCGCGGTGGTCGGCGCCCGGCGCAACTCGCCGCTGGTCGTGGGCCGGGGCGACGGCGAGAACTACCTGGCCAGCGACGTGGCGGCGTTCATCGAGCACACCCGGGACGCGGTCGAGCTGGGGCAGGACCAGATCGTCCTGATCACGCCGGACAGCATCGACATCACCGACTTCGCCGGCCAGCCGGCGAGCGGCAAGGACTTCCACATCGACTGGGACTCGTCGGCCGCCGAGAAGGGCGGTTACGACTGGTTCATGCTCAAGGAGATCGAGGAGCAGCCGCAGGCCATCGCCGACACGCTGCTCGGCCGGCTCACCGAGAGCGGTGAGATCGCGCTCGACGAGGTCCGCCTCAGCGAGCAGGACCTGCGTGACGTCGACAAGATCTTCATCGTCGCCTGCGGCACCTCCTACCACGCCGGCCTGGTCGCGAAGTACGCCATCGAGCACTGGACCCGCATCCCCTGCGAGGTGGAGCTGGCCAGCGAGTTCCGCTACCGCGACCCGGTGCTGGACCGGTCCACCCTGATCGTGGTGATCTCGCAGTCCGGCGAGACGATGGACACGCTGATGGCGCTGCGCCACGCCAAGGAGCAGAAGGCCCGCGTGCTGGCCATCTGCAACACCAACGGCTCCACCATCCCGCGTGAGTCCGACGCGGTGCTCTACACCCACGGCGGCCCGGAGATCGCGGTCGCCTCCACCAAGGCGTTCCTCACCCAGGTCGTCGCGTGCTACCTGATCGGGCTGCACCTGGCCCAGGTGCGCGGCATCAAGTTCGCCGACGAGGTGGGCGCGGTGGTGGCCCAGCTCCAGGAGATGCCGGGCAAGCTGCGGGAGCTGCTGGATCGGATCGAGCCGGTCCGCGAGCTGGGCCGCGAGCTGAAGTCCGAGCCGACGGTGCTGTTCATCGGCCGGCACGTGGGCTACCCGGTCGCCCTGGAGGGTGCGCTGAAGCTCAAGGAGCTGGCGTACATGCACGCCGAGGGCTTCGCCGCCGGCGAGCTGAAGCACGGCCCGATCTCGCTGATCGACCAGGGCACGCCGGTGATCTGCATCGTGCCGTCGCCGGTCGGTCGGGGCATGCTGCACGACAAGGTCGTCTCCAACATCCAGGAGGTGCGCGCCCGGGGCGCCCGCACCATCGTGATCGCGGAGGAGGGCGACCAGGCGGTGGTCCGCTACGCCGACCACCTGATCTACGTGCCGCGTACGCCCACGCTGCTGGCGCCGCTGGTGACGACCGTGCCGCTCCAGGTGCTCGCCGCCGAGATCGCCGCCGCCCGGGGGCACGACGTCGACCAGCCGCGGAACCTCGCCAAGTCGGTCACTGTCGAGTAACCCACCCGTTCCGGCCCCCTCCGCCCCACGACGGAGGGGGCCGCGTCGTCTCACCCACCCAGCACGATCCGCGCCATCCCGTCCAACGCCGGGTTGTCGGGATCCCAGTAGCCGGTGTGGCCGTGCGGGGCGCTGGGGAAGCGCCGGCCGCCGAAGCCCGGGCCGCTCGGGTCGGCGCCGAACCACAGCCGCCCGGCGTGCGGGTCGAGCGCGGCCAGCGCCGGACCGAGCGGCGTGCCGGCCAGCAGGGTCCGGCGGGCCAGTTCGTCCGGTGGACGGGCCAGCCGGATGACGTCGTCGGGCGCGGTCGCCGCCCACACCTGCCCGGCCGGCATCCGCAGCTCGGTGGCGTGGTCGACGCCCACCCCCGGGGACCCCACGAAGACCAGCGCGTCGGCGCCCAGGCCGTGGTCCCGGGCGGCGGCGCCGACCACCACGGAGCCGTAGCTGTGCCCGAGCACGGTCTGCCGGGCCGGCGGTCCCTCGTGCGTGGCCCGCAACCCCTCCTGGAAGCGGTGCAACGCCGGCCCGGCGTCCTCGGCCTGCCGGGCGCCGGCTGCCTCGGTGAGCCGGTCCGGCGCGTCGTAGTCCAGCCAGAGCACCGCCGCCGTCTCCGCGCCCGGCCCGATCGCGTCGCACCGCTGGAGCACCCGGGCGGCCCGCCCCAGTTCGGCCGGCGCGTCGGCGAGGTCCGAGGTCATGCCCGGCACGTAGGTCAGCACCGCGCCGGCCCGGTCCGGGTTGCCGAGCGCCACCACCGCCCGCCCGTCCCCGGCCGGGTCGAGACCCAACAGGTACGCCCGTGGCGCCCCGGGCGCGGCCAGCCGCTCGGCCAACCCGTCGAGCCCGCGCAGCGCCGCCTCCACCCCGGCCAGCCGGGCACGGCGGGCCACCTCGAACGGCGCCGCCGGCAACGGGCGCGACAGGGCGATCCGACGGGCGAGCAGCTCCTCCCGCCGGTCGGCGAGCAGGAGTCGGTTGGCCTGGTCGCGGGCGGTCACGGGCACCCCGTCGAGCCGGCCCACCCGGCCCGGCTCCCGCCCGACCAGCCACCGCCGTTCGGCCGGGCTCAGGCCGGCCCACCAGCGGCTCACCTCGGCCGGCCCGGCGCCCGGCCCGGGCCGCCAGGCCGGTGGCACGCTCACCCAGCCGCGTGCCGCCGCCGTGGTCAGCTCGGCCAGCCGGCCGGCGGCCTCCCGGTCCGCCGCACCGGCCAGCGTCAGCGCGTCCCGGATCCCGGCCCGTGCGCGCACCACCGCCGGGCCGGCCCGGTCGACGGGCCGGCCGGGAGGCGACCGGACGGCGCCGTGGCGGTCCACCAGCAGGCCGCCGCTCTCGGCCCGGGCCACCTCGGCGCCGAGCCGTGCCTTCGCGACGCCCAGCCGGGCGCCGAACTCGGCGAGCGCCTGGTCGGCCTCGACCAACGCCGGCAGCACGTCGGTGAGCGCCGTCCGCAGCTCTCCGATCCGGCGCTGGGCGGCCGTGGACGCGACACCGGTCCAGCCCGGGCGGAGTTTCTCGACCCGGGCGGTCAGCCCGTCGGCGCGGCGGCGCACCGGGCCGGCGAGCCCACGCCAGGCCGCGCCGGCGGCGGGCCAGGCGACCGGGTCGGCCCGCCAGAGCTGCGCGTAGCCGGCCGGTGCGTCCCGGTCCGGGGCGGAGGCCGGCGCGGGGCGCGAACGCGGCGCGCTCACCGGGAGATCCCGGCGAGGCGGTGGGCGGCCCGGTCGTCCACCGCGTCGTAGCCGTCGGCCCCGGCGCGCAACGCCTCGGCGGTGTCGGCGACCCGGGCCGCCAGCGTGCCCGACCAGCGCTGCACCGCCGCCTCCAGGTCGGCCAGCGCACCGCCCGACCGCCAGCCGTCCGCCGGTGCCACCAGCAGCGGTTCCGACGCCTCGCCCGGCAGAGCGGCCAGCCGGAGCGCGTCGTCGCCCAGCTCCCGCGCCACCGCCCGCAGCAGTTCCGGATCGACGTCGAACGGCTCCTCCACCACGTGCCCTCCCCGCCTCGACCGGCCCCACCGGCCGGCTCCGCACGGCGACGACGCTAGGCGGAACGGTGGTGGCGCCGTCGACCCTGTGGACAACGGGCGAGGTTTTCCACAGGCGCGTTCGTGGGCGGGTTCCGGGCACCTGCCGCCGGTAGGGTGAGGCCTGATCGAGACCCGCGCGCGGGCCCTCGGTCGACCACCGGCACGGTGATCGGCACGCCGGACGGGCGGCACGACGAAACGGGACGGGGTGGCATGAGACCGGTGTGGCGGGTCGCGGACGTTCGCGCGGCGGAGGCGGGTCTGATGGCCACCCTCCCGGCCGGGGCGTTGATGCACCGGGCCGCGGCCGGGCTGTCCCGGCGGTGCGCGCTGTTGCTCGCCGACCGGGGCGGCGTCTACGGCGCCCGGGTCCTGCTGCTGGTCGGCTCCGGCGACAACGGCGGCGACGCGCTCTACGCGGGCGCGCACCTGGCCCGCCGGGGCGTCGCGGTCGACGCGCTGCTCCTCACCCCCGGGCGGGCACACGCCGACGGTCTGGCCGCGCTGCGTGCCGCCGGCGGGCGGGTGGTCGACCGGCCGCCCGCCGTGGTCGACCTGGTGCTCGACGGCATCGTGGGCATCGGCGGTGCCGGTGGTCTGCGGGAGACCGCCGAGCAGCTCGCGGCGAGCCTGGCCGGGCGTTGTGGACGCGACGGCACGCGCGCCACGGTGGTCGCGGTGGACGTGCCGAGCGGCGTCGCGGTCGACACCGGGCACGTCCCGCTGACCGACGCCGGCCGGCCCTGCGCCGTCCGCGCCGACGTGACCGTGGCCTTCGGCGCGCTCAAGCCGGCCCTGGTGGTCGGCCCGGCCGCCGCGCTGGCCGGGCAGGTCGAGCTGGTCGACATCGGGCTGACGCCGTGGCTGCGCGGCTCGCCCGCGCTCCGGGTGACCGAGTGGTCGGACGTGGTCGACTGGTGGCCCGCGCTCGGCCCGGCGTCGGAGAAATACTCGCGGGGCGTGGTCGGGGTGGCCACCGGGTCGGCCACCTATCCGGGCGCGGCGGTGCTCTCGGTCGCCGGTGCGCTGGCCGGTCCCACCGGCCTGGTCCGCTATGCCGGGGGTGCCCGCGCCGAAGTGGTCCACCAGCACCCGTCGGTGATCGCCACCGGCCGGGTCGCCGACGCCGGGCGGGTGCAGGCCTGGGTCTGCGGGTCCGGGCTCGGCACCGGCGAGGAGTCCGCCGCCGAGCTGCGCGCGGTGCTGGCCGCGCCGGTGCCGGTGGTGCTGGACGCCGACGCGTTGACCCTGCTCGTCGACGGCAAGCTGGCCGACCGGCTGCGCGGCCGGGACGCCCCGATCGTGGTGACCCCGCACGACCGGGAATACGCCCGGCTCTGCGGCGAGATGCCGGGGGAGGACCGGGTCGCGGCGGCGCTGCGGCTGGCCGCCTGGATGAACGCGGTGGTGCTGCTGAAGGGCGATCGGACGATCGTCGGCACGCCCGACGGGCGGGCGTACGTCAACCCGACCGGCACCCCGGTGCTGGCCACCGGTGGCACCGGCGACGTGCTGGCCGGGCTGCTCGGCTCGCTGCTCGCCGGCGGCCTGGCCCCCGAGCGGGCGGCCGCCGCCGCGGCGTACCTGCACGGGCTGGCCGGTCGGGAGGCGGCGCGCGGCGGCCCGGTGACCGCACCCGACGTGGCCGCCGCGTTGCGCCCGGTGCTGGCCCGACTGGGCTGATCCGGGCGCGGCCGTGACGCCGGCCGCGCGGCTCACGGCCACGATGATCACCGGCGGAAGTAGGCTGGGGGTATGTGGCAGTCGGAGGTGCGCGTCGATCTCGACGCGATCCGGGAGAACGTGGCCCGGCTCAAGGCCGGTACCAGCGCCGAGCTGATGGCGGTGGTGAAGGCCGACGGATACGGGCACGGCATGGTGCCGGCGGCCCGCGCGGCGCTCGACGCCGGGGCGGACCAGCTCGGTGTCTGCACCCTGGACGAGGCGCTCCGGCTGCGCCAGGAGGGGATCACCGCGCCGGTCCTGGCCTGGCTGCTCGATCCGGGCCTGCCGCTGCACGACGGCATCGCGGTCGGGGTCGACCTGGGCTGCGCCAGCCTTCCCCAGCTCGACGAGATGATCGAGGCGAGCCGCCGGGCCGACCGCCCGGCCCGGCTGCACCTCAAGATCGACACCGGGTTGTCCCGGGGCGGGGCCACCGTGGCCGACTGGCCCACCCTGCTGGAGGCCGCCGCGAAGGCCCAGGCCGACGGTCTGGTCGAGGTGGTCGGCGTGTGGAGCCACTTCGTGTACGCGGACTCGCCCGGCCATCCCACCACCGACCGCCAGCTCGCCGTCTTCCGCGAGGGGCTGGAGATGGTGACCCGCGCCGGCCTGCGGCCCCGCTACCGCCACCTGGCCAACTCGGCGGCCACGCTGACCCGGCCGGACACCCACTTCGACCTGGTCCGTCCCGGCATCGCGGTCTACGGTCTGTCGCCGATCGCGGGCGAGCGGTTCGGCCTGCGGCCCGCGATGACGGCCCGGGCCCGGGTGATGCTGACCAAGCGTGTCCCGGCCGGCACCGGCGTCTCCTACGGCCACACCTACCTCACCGAGAACGAGAGCAACCTGGCCGTGGTGCCGCTGGGCTACGCCGACGGGGTGCCCCGGCACGCCTCGAACACCGGTCCGGTGCTGCTCGCCGGCGAGCGGCGGACCATCTCGGGGCGGGTCTGCATGGACCAGTTCGTGGTCGACTGCGGTGACGACGAGGTGGCCGCCGGGGACGTGGCGACGCTGTTCGGCAGCGGCGCGGACGGCGAGCCCACCGCCGACGACTGGGCCGAGGCGGTCGGCACCATCAACTACGAGATCGTGACCCGCTTCGGTGGGGTGCGGGTGCCCCGCGTCTACGACGGCGAGCGCGTATGAACCTGCGGGTGCCCCGTCCGCGCAGCGCCGCCGGCAAGGTCGCCGGCCTGGTCGGCGCGGCCGTCGGGGTGGCCGCGGCCGGGCTCGCGGCGGGCGTGGTCAGCGAGCGGGTGCTGGTCCGCCGGCTCAAGAACGACCCCGCCGACCGGTACGCCCACGAGGTCTTCGACCAGCAGCGCTACGACGAGGCGTACGAGCTGGAGATGCCGGACGGCACCGACGTCCACGTCGAGGTGGTCGAGCCGACCCGGCCGGTCCCCGGCCGTCCGACCGTCGTGCTCGTGCACGGGTTCTGCCTCGACATGGGGACGTTCCACTTCCAGCGCAAGCTGCTCACGGAGCGCGGGGACTACCGCGTGGTCGCGTACGACCAGCCGGGGCACGGCCGTTCCGGGAGGCTGGAGTCCGGCGAGTACGACCTGGTCGCGCTGGGCCGCACGTTGCGCCGGGTGCTCGACGAGGTGGCGCCGGAGGGGCCGCTGGTGCTGGTCGGGCACTCGATGGGCGGCATGACCATCATGGCGCTCGCCGAGATATACCCGGAGCTGTTCGGCGACCGGGTGGTCGGCACCGTGCTGATGGCCACCTCCGGCGGCCTGGCCGCGGAGACGAAGCTGGTGGCCCCCGCGCTGCTCGGCCGGGTCGGCGCGCCGGTGCTCTACATGATGAGCAACGCCACCCGCTACGGCGGCACGGTGATCGACAAGGCCCGCAGGTCGACGTCGAACGTGGCCTGGCTGCTCACCCGCAAGTACGGCTTCGGCACCCCGAAGCCCAGCCCGGCCCTGGTGTCGTACGTCGAGACGATGAACTCCCGTACCTCGGCCGACACCGTCACCCGCTACCTGCGCACCCTGGCCACCCACTCGCGCTTCCCGGCGCTGGCCGCATTGGCCGGCACGCCCGTGCTGGTGATCGTGGGGGACAAGGACATGATCACGCCGGTGACGCACTCCGAGGAGATCGTCCGGCGGTTGCCGCACGCCGAGTTCGTGAAGATCCACGACAGCGGGCACGTGGTGATGCTCGAGCACGCGGACGACGTGAACGCGGCGCTGGAAAGGTTCCTGGAATCCCTGTGACGGTGGAGCTGACGACCCTCGACGACACGCACCGGTTCGGCCGCCGGCTGGCCGGCGTGCTGCGCGCCGGCGACCTGCTGCTGCTCAGCGGCCCGCTGGGGGCCGGCAAGACCGCGCTGACCCAGGGCATCGGCGCCGGCCTCGGCGTCCGCGGGGACATCACCTCGCCCACGTTCGTCATCGCCCGGGTGCACCGGCCGGACCCGGCGCGCGGCGGCCGGGTGACGCTCGTGCACGCCGACGCCTACCGGCTGGGGGAGTCCGCCGACCCGCGCGCCGAGATCGACGACCTCGACCTGGACGCCTCGGTGGACGAGGCGGTCACCGTGGTGGAGTGGGGCGAGGGGATGGTCGAGCAGCTGGTCGACGCGCACCTGCGGGTCCGCATCGACCGGCGCGACGACGACACCCGGGTGGTCACCCTGGAACCGGTCGGCGGCGACTGGGCGGCGAGGCTGGCGACCCTCGGCTGAGCGCTGTCGTACCCGCTGCCTAGAGTCCCGGGGACGACTGCGAAAGGTTGCCGATGCCCGACGACGCCCCCGCCCTCGACCTGTTGGCGCTCCTGCCCGAGCCGTGGCGGGAGGCGATCGCCCCGCACCTCGACCCGGCCCGCACCGCGGCGCTGGCCGAGTTCGTCGCCCGGGAATACGCGACCGCCACGGTCTTCCCCCCGGTGGAGGACCTGTTCTCGGCCTACCGCCTGTGCGGGCCGGCGCAGACGCGGGTGCTCATCCTCGGGCAGGACCCCTACCACAAGGCGGGGCAGGCGCACGGGCTGAGCTTCAGCGTGCGTGAGGGCGTGACGGTGCCGCCGTCGCTGCGCAACGTCTTCAAGGAGCTGGGCGAGGACCTGGGCGTGCCGAAGCCGCGCAGCGGCAACCTCGACGGCTGGGCGGCGCAGGGCGTGTTGCTGCTCAACTCGGTGCTCACGGTCCGCCAGGCCACGCCGGGCTCGCACGCCAACCGGGGCTGGGAGGAGTTCACCGACGCCACCATCAGGGCGCTCGACGCGCTCGACCAGCGGGTGGTGTTCCTGCTCTGGGGCGGCTACGCCCGCAAGAAGGCGGCGCTGGTCACCAACCCGCGGCACGTGGTGCTGGAGGCCGGGCACCCGAGCCCGATGAACCCGCGCGGCTTCCTCGGCAGCCGCCCGTTCAGCGCGGCCAACAAGGCGCTCGCCGACGCCGGCCTGCCCACCGTCGACTGGGAACGCTCAGCCGGCTGAGTCGTCCGGCGCCTCGCCGGCTGCGGCGAGGCGCCGCCGGTGCCGGCGGAGCAGCTCGGCCGTGCGCGGGTCCGTCACCTCGATTTCGACCAGTGGCTCGACCGGGTACGTACGCTCTCCGAGGCGGATCTCGACGGGCTCGGGCAACTCCTCGCACATCCGGGCGCGCAGTTCGCCGTGGCGGGTCCGCCAACGGTGCGCGCCCGGCTCCTCGGGCTCCGGGTGCATCCCGCCCCACTCCTCCCAGCGTGCGTTCCACCGCTGCGCGTGGGCCCGCTCCAGCCACTCGGTGAAGCGGGGCGCGTCCCGCCAGCGCACCGCGATCTCGACCGCGTCCACCGGCAGCGGAGCGCCCTGGAGCAGGGCCGCCGTGCCGCCGGTCAGCACGTACGGCAGGTCGTCCAGGGCGTCGATGATCCGGTCCAGCCCGAGATCCGCGATCCGGTCGGTCAACGCAGTCCCGGCGGCTTTGTCGAGCGTCGCGTCGAGGTGGCTGTCCAGCGGCTCCACCTCGATCCGGAGCTGGCGCCCGAGCGCGCCGAGCAGCCGTTCCACGGTCGGCAGGCTCGGTAGCCGGTCGCCCCGCTCGATCCGGGCGACGGCGGCCTGGCTCAGCCCCGCCCGCCCGGCCAGCGCCTGCTGGGTCAGTCCCGCCTGTTCCCGCTCGTGCCGGACGGCGTGGGCGACCTGCCCGGCGAGGCGACTCTCGGTCATCCCGAAAGGATGGCACCTCAGTTTCGAGCGATATACCGCTCAGTCATAAATATGACCCAGCGGTATATCGCTCTCGAGGGGTGCCGTGACCCGACGGCGTCACCGTCCGTCGCGGGCGCGGGCGGCGGCGGCGAGGGCGTGGCCTGACCGGCCGGGCGGGACGGCTAGGCTGGCTAACCGTGCTCGTACTCGTGGTGGACTCCTCGACGCCCGCGGTGACCGCGGCGCTGGTCGAGGTCTCGGCGGCCGGCGTCGCGGTCCGCGCGTCCCGGTGCACGGTCGACGCCCGGGCCCACGGCGAGTTGCTTGCGCCGCAGGTCGACGCGGTGCTGGCCGACGTGGACGCGCGCCCGGCCGACCTGGCCGCGATCGTCGCCGGGCTCGGCCCGGGGCCGTTCACCGGGCTGCGGGTCGGCCTGGTCACCGCCGCCACCATGGCCCAGGTGCTCGGCATCCCCACGTACGGTGTCTGTTCTCTCGACGGGATCGGTCACCCGGCGGCCGCCGGCGACCCGGTGCTGGCCGCGAGCGACGCGCGCCGCCGGGAGGTCTACTGGGCCGTCTACGACGGCGCCGGCGAACGCGTCGCCGGGCCGGACGTGGCGGCGCCGGCGGTGGTCGCGGAGCGGGCCCGCGACCTGGCGGTCGGCGTCGCGGTCGGCGACGGCGCGCACCGGTACGCGGACGTGCTCGGGCTGCCGGTGCGCGAGGAGCCCCGGTACCCGGACCCGCTGGCGCTGGCCCGCCTCGCCGCCGAGCGGATCCGCGCGGGCGCCCCCGGTGAGCCGCTGACCCCGCTCTACCTGCGCCGACCGGACGCCGTCGCGGCCACCGGCCACAAGCCGGTCCTGCCGTGAGGATCGGCCGGTTCCGCTGGTGGCACGTCGAGGAGGTGCTGCCCCTCGAGGCGGACCTGTTCGGCGCCGAGCAGTGGTCCCCGGCGATGTTCTGGAACGAACTCGCGAACGGGCACTTCTACCTGGTGGCCACCGACGACGACGGCGCCGTGCTCGGCTACGCCGGGCTGGCCGTCTACCCGCCCGACGAGGCGTGGGTGCAGAACGTCGCGGTCCGCCGGGACGTCCAGCGTCGGGGTGTCGGCCGGCAGCTGCTGGAGGCGTTGCTCGCCGAGACGGCCCGGCGGGGCGTCCGCAACACGCTGCTGGAGGTCGCCGCCGACAACGCCCCGGCCCAGCGCCTCTACGCCACCCACGGCTTCGAGCCGATCGGCGTGCGGCGCGGCTACTACCAATCGAGCAACACCGACGCGCTGGTCATGCAGCGCACCGAGGACTGACGAGCATGGCTGACGAACCCCTGATCCTCGGCATCGAGACCTCCTGCGACGAGACCGGCGTGGGCATCGTGCGCGGGCACACGCTGCTCGCCGACGCGCTGGCCTCCAGCGTCGAGGAGCACGCCCGGTTCGGCGGGGTGGTGCCCGAGGTGGCCAGCCGGGCCCACCTGGAGGCGATCGTGCCGACCATGGACCGGGCGCTGCGCGAGGCCGGGGTCACCATCGCGGACATCGACGCGATCGCGGTGACCTCCGGACCGGGCCTGGCCGGCGCGCTGCTCGTCGGCGTCGCCGCCGCGAAGGGCTACGCGGTGGCCGCGGAGAAGCCGGTGTACGGGGTGAACCACCTCGCCGCACACGTGGCCGTGGACACGCTGGAGCACGGACCGCTGCCCGAGCCGGCGATCGCGCTGCTGGTCTCCGGCGGGCACTCCTCGCTGCTGCGCGTCGACGACCTGGCCCGGGACGTCGTGCCGCTCGGCGCGACCATCGACGACGCGGCCGGGGAGGCGTTCGACAAGGTGGCCCGGCTGCTCGGGCTGCCGTTCCCCGGCGGACCGTACATCGACCGGGAGGCGCGGGCCGGCGACCCGGCGGCGATCGCGTTCCCGCGCGGGCTGACCGCCGCGAAGGACCTGGTCGGTCACCGCTTCGACTTCTCCTTCTCCGGGCTGAAGACGGCGGTGGCCCGGTGGGTGGAGGCGCGGCAGCGGGCCGGCGAGCCGGTGCCGGTGGCCGACGTGGCGGCGTCCTTCCAGGAGGCGGTCTGCGACGTGCTGGTCGGCAAGGCGCTGGACGCGTGCCGCAGCAGCGGCATCGACACGCTGGTGATCGGCGGCGGGGTCGCCGCCAACTCCCGGCTGCGGGCGATGGCCGAGCACCGGGCCGACAAGTACGGCGTCCGGGTCCGTACGCCCCGGCCGAAACTCTGCACGGACAACGGCGCGATGGTGGCCGCGCTCGGGTCGCACCTGGTCGCCGCGGGCGTCGCGCCGAGCCGGCTCGACCTGCCGGCCGACTCCGCGATGCCGCTGACCGTGGTCAGCGTCTGAACGGGGAGGGGACCGACATGATCGTCCGGATGTGGGAGGCGAAGGCCGAGTCGTACGGCTTCGCCGAGCTGATCACCTGGGTATGCGAGACCGCGCTGCCCGAGTTCGAGCACGACCCGATGCACGTCTCCAGCGAGGTGTTCTCCTCCACCGACCACCGGCTGGTGGTCGTCTCCAAGTGGCGGAGCAACCCGCGTGAGCTGCCCGAGCCGCCCATGCGCCTGGTCGCCCGGCCGCCGCACAGCTGGGACTTCACCCAGGTCGACCGCTGACCGTACGAGAAAGGGGCCCCGGTCGGCGACCGGGGCCCGACGTCCCTCAGGCGCGGCGCATCAGCCGCCAGGTCGTGAACCCGCCGGTGCCCAGCGCGATCAGGAAGACCGCCCACACGATCCCGGTGCCCACCTGGAGCCCGCTCCCGCTGCCCACGTTCGCCTGGGCGGCCGCGACCAGCGAGTCGCTCTGCGCCGGCGGGAGCGCGGGCGGCGGCAGCTGCTGCCAGCGGACCAGTCCGGTGCTCTCTAGCATGGTCATGTGGTCGTTGACGAACTTGTTGGCGTCCTCGGCGAGCTTGCGCACGATCGGATCCTTGGTGCTGGCCCGGACCGCGCCGATCACCGGGAAGATGTTGCCGTGGGCGACCCGGAGCCGGGTGACGAAGATCTGGTCGAACTGCGCGCCGTTGGCGTTCTGCATCTCGGTCAGCCAGCCCTTCTGCTGGGCCGTCGGGTCCGTCGGCAGGACCGCCCCCAACTTGTTGGCCGCCTCGACCACCAGCTGGTCCAGCACGCCGTGCTGGCGGGCGATCTCCGCGCCGACCTCCCGGACCCGGGGGGACTTGCCCTTCTCCGCGGCCATCGTCCCGGCCGGCATCTCCCAGAGCCCGGCCAGCCGTACGCCGTTGAGCAGCGTCATGTCGGCGGCGTTCATCTGCACGCCGGGGTTGGGCGCGGCCAGCGCCGCGCCGGGAAGGACGCCGATCCCCGCGCCGATCGCGACGAGCAGCAGGGTCACCCGGTGCGCCAGCCGGCGACGTGCGGATTCCAGCGATGCCATGGTTGGGTTGCCTCCTCGGTCCGGACCGCTTCGTGGGGTCGCGGACGGCCGAGCCCGCCGGCCGTCCGCACACTGGTACGGATCGCCGGGCCGATCAGTTCAGCGGGTCGGCCAGGAGGCGTTCGAAGGCCAGTTCGGCCGCGCCGATCAGCGCCGCGTCGTCACCGAGTTTCGGGGTACGCAGGCGCACGTGCTCCAGGCACGCGGGCAGCCCGTTGGAGTTGAGCCGGCTGCGGACCTGGGCCGCGGCGGCCAGGTAGAGGTCGCGCATGGTGCCGCCGAAGATGACCATCTCCGGGTTGAAGATGTTGACCAGGTTGGCCACGCCGAAACCGAGCCAGTCGCCGGCCTGCCGCACCGCGCTCTGCGCCCGGGCGTCGCCCCGGTCGGCCGCGTCGAACACGGCCAGCAGAGCCTCCCGCCCGCGCGCCTCGGACCGGCCGGCCGCGCGCAGCAGCCCGTGCTCGCCGACCTCGGTCTCCCAGCAGCCGCGCCGGCCGCAGTCGCAGCGCACACCGTCGCGGACCACCACCATGTGGCCGACCTCGCCGCCGTAGCCGCCGTGCCCGGTCAACCGTCGGCCGCCGGCGATGATGCCCGCCCCCACGCCGACGTCGCCGTACAGGTAGATGACGTTGTCGCAGCCGGTCGCCGCGCCCCGGGCGTGCTCGGCGTACGCGGCCACGTCGGCCACGTTCCCCACCGTTATCGGCACGTCGATGCCCAGCTCGTCGGCGAGCGCCGCGCCGATCGGCTCGTCCACCCAGCCGGTGGTCGGGCTGAGCCGGACCAGCCCGTCGTCGCGGCGCACCATGCCGCACACGGCCACCCCGGCGCCCACGCAGAACGAGTCCGGCGGCACCGCATGGTGCATCTCCTTGACCGCGCCGGCCAGCAGCGGGGCGGCCTCCCCGGCGACCAGGTTGCGCGGCCGGTCCAGCTCCCGGCGGTCGAGCACCTCACCGCCGAGGCCGACCCGCGCGGCCCGCAGCCGGTCCACCTCGACGCTGTACGCGTACGCGTAGACCCGTCCCGACTCGGGCCGGACGACCAGTGACGGTCGCCCGGCCCGGCCGGTCTCCTTCGGCGTCCCCTCGCTGACCAGACCGGCGCCGGCCAGGTCCGCGGTCAGCGCGCCGATGGTGCTGCGGTTGAGCCCGAGCGCGGTGGTCAGCTCCGCGCGCGTGGTGGCCCCGTGCACGTGCACGTAGCGGAGCAATGCGCCCAGGTTCTGCCGGCGGATCTCGTCCTGGCTGGGACCCGCGCGCATTGCCACTGCCATGGTGTGTCCGTACCCGGGGTCAGCGCACGCCGGTGGCGGCGGCGCGCCGTCGCGACAACGCGTCGATGGTCGCCGCGGCGAGCAGCACCACGCCGGTGACCACGAACTTCACGCCCGAGCTGTACCCCATCAGTCCCATACCGTTGTCGATCACCGCGACCACCGCGCCACCGAGCACGGCGTCGAGGACCCGGCCCTTGCCGCCGAAGAGGCTGGTGCCGCCGATCACCGCCGCGCCGACGGCGTAGAGCAGTACGTTACTGCCACCGGTGTTGGGGTCGACCGAGTTGGCCCGGCTGGCCGCCACGATGCCGCCGATGGCGGCCATCCCGGAGCAGATGACGAACACGGAGATGCGGATCCGGTCCACGCTGATGCCGGCCCGGCGGGCCGCCTCGGCGTTGCCGCCGACGGCGTAGATGTGCCGGCCGTAGCTGGTGCGCTGGAGCACGAACGTCCAGACGACCAGCAGCACCGCGATGATCGGCACCACGATCGGCACGCCCTTGAGCGAGACGACCAGCACGTTGCGGCTGCGCTCCAGGTTGAGCACGTAGACCGCGAGGCCGAGGATCACGGCGAGCCCGCCGATCCGGGCCGCGACCACCGCGATCGGGTCGGTGAGCAGGCCGCGGGCGGACCGGTTGCGGTGCCGCAGCAGCTGCACGGCCGCGTAGCCGGCGACGGCCACCGCGGCCAGCGCCCAGCCCAGCGCGGGGGAGAGGTTGCGGTTGGCGATCGCGACCAGGGTGTCGTCGCGGACCGCGATGTTGGCGCCCTCGTCCATGAGCGTCAGCACGACGCCCTGGAAGGCGAGGAAGCCGGCGAGGGTGACCACGAAGGACGGGATGCCGACCTTCGCGACCAGCAGGCCGAGCACGGTGCCGATGACCACGCCGGTGACGACGGCGGCGAGCACCGCCACGTACCAGGGGTAGCCGAGCACGGTGACCACGTTGGCCAGGATCGCGGCGCAGACGCCGCTGGCGAAGCCGGCGGAGAGGTCGATCTCGCCGAGCAGCAGCACGAACACCAGACCCATGGCGATCAACGTGACCGCGGCGCCCTGGGTGAACAGGTTCGCCAGGTTGCCGGCGGTGAAGAACGACGGGCGGGCGATCGAGAAGCCGACGGCGAGCACGAGGAGCATGATCACCGCGGGCAGGGCGCCGATGTCGCCGCCACGTACCCGGCGCCAGTAGTTGTTCACGTGGCTGCCCACGGTCGGCGCCGGGGCGACGCCGGCGGGGCCTTCCTTCTTCACGGCGGTGGCGGTCATCGGACGGCTCCTGGGGTGGTGTCGGCGGGCGCGGCGCCGGTGCCGTTGCTGCCCGGTTCGCCGGCGAGGCCGAGGGCGCCGGAACGGCCGGCGGTGATCAGCTCGACCACCTGCGAGTGGGTGATGTCGGTGGTCTTCACCTGGGCGACCATCTGGCCGAGGTAGAGCGCGGCGATCCGGTCGGAGACGGCGAAGACGTCGTTCATGTTGTGCGAGATGAGCACGACGGCCAGGCCGTTGTCGGCCAGCCGCCGGACCAGCTCCAGCACCTGGGCGGTCTGCGCGACGCCGAGCGCGGCGGTCGGCTCGTCCAGGATGACCAGCTTGCTGTTCCAGAGCACCGCCTTGGCGATGGCGACGGTCTGCCGCTGGCCGCCGGAGAGGCTGGACACGTGCTGGCGCAGCGACTTCACGGTGCGCACGCTCAGGCCGGCCAGGGTCTCGGCGGCCATCTGCTCCATGGTCGGCTCGTCGAGCACGATGCCGCTGCGCTTCTCCCGGCCGAGGAACATGTTCTGCACGATGTCGAGGTTGTCGCAGAGCGCCAGGTCCTGGTAGACGACCTCGATCCCGAGCGCGGCGGCGTCCCGGGGGCTGCTGATGCTCACCGGACGGCCGTCGAAGAGGAACTCGCCGGCGTCGGTGGGGTAGATGCCGCTGATGCACTTGACCAGGGTCGACTTGCCGGCGCCGTTGTCGCCGACCAGCGCGGTCACCTCGCCGGGGTGGGCGGTGAAGGCGACGTCACGCAGCACCTGGACGGGACCGAAGCTCTTGTCGATCCCGCGTAGCTCCAGCAGGGGGGTTGCGGACACGGGTGTCTCCTTTGGGCGGAGGGAGGTCTCGGATCCCGTCCGGCGTGGGCGCCGCCCGACCCGGGTTTCCCCGTGCCGGGCGGCGCCGCCTGAGCGGGTTGGGTCAGCTCACGCCGGCGTCGGTGCAGAGCTTGGCGAACGCACCGGTGCAGAGCTCTTCCTTGGTGACGTAGTTGTCGGCCACCACGTCCTTGACGTTGTCCTTGTAGATGGCCTTCGGCTCCAGCAGCACGGCCGGCACGTCCCGGTTGCCCTCCGGGTCCTTGACGGTCTGGCCGGTCTCCTTCTTCTCGCCCTTGGCGAGCGCGATGGCCAGCTCGGCGGCGGCGTCCGCCTCCTTCTTGACCGCCTTGTAGACGGTCATGCACTGGTCACCGGCGAGGATGTTCTGCAGGCCCTCCTTGGTGGCGTCCTGACCGGTCACCGGGACCTTGCCGTTGAGCTTGTTCTTCTTGAGCACCGAGATGGCCGCGTTGCCCAGACCGTCGTTGGCGGCGAGCACGCCGTCGATCTTGCCGCCGGCCTTGGTCAGCTGCTGCTCGAAGATCGTGGCGGCCTGCGCGTTGTCCCAGGCCGGCACCGAGTCGTCGGCGACCTTGGTGTACTCCTTCGAGTCGAACTTCGGCTTGAGGACCGAGTCGTACCCGTTCTTGAACAGGGTGGCGTTGTTGTCGGTCGGCGAGCCGTTGAGGTACGCGATCGACGGGTTCTTGACGCCCTTGTCCGTCAGGCACTTGCTCAGGCCCTCGCCCTGGAGCTTGCCGACGGCCTCGTTGTCGAAGCTGACGTAGTACTGGGCGGAGCCGCCCAGGGTCAGCCGGTCGTAGTCGATGGTGGCGACGCCCTGCGACTTGGCCTTGTCGAGCACGGCCTTGCCGGTGCCGGAGTCCAGGTTGACGATCATCAGGACGTTGACGCCGTTGGTGATCATCTGGTCGGCGATGGTCTGGAACGCGGTCTTGTCGTTCTGCGCGTTCTGGATGTCCGACTCCACGCCGGCGGCGTCGAACGCCTCCTTGAGGAACTTGCGGTCCGCGCCCTCCCAGCGGGCGGAGGACTTGCTGTCCGGCAGGATCACGCCGATCTTCGGCTTCTTGTCGCTGGAGCCGCCGGCCTGGTCGGAAGAACCGCCGTTGTCACCACAGGCGGCCATGCTGCCGGTCGCGAGGAGACCGACGGCCGCGAAGGTGAGGAGTCCCTTGCGCATGTGCACGGGTCCTTTCGGGGGGTGGGGGAGTAGAGGTCGATGTTTTGTTGTGTCCGGCAACGTATTCCGCGCTTCCCGCGCTCCGCAAGAGTGCCGAGGTCAGAAGTTTGTTGGCGGCGGTAACAATTCAGCAACGCGGTTGTCACCCGGCCGACACCCGCGGCGGAAACGCTCCCACCGTCCGCTACGGGTGGTTCAACCGGCGGCGATCGGGGCGGTCCGCGCCCCGGTGAGCGCCACCAGGTCACCCGGCGCGAGCTGCACCTGCAGGCCCCGGCGGCCGGCCGAGACGTACACCGTCGGGTGTGTCGACGCGGAGGCGTCGACCACCGTCGGCAGTCGCCGGCGCTGCCCGAGCGGGCTGATCCCGCCCCGGACGTAGCCGGTCGCCCGTTCGGCCACTGTCCGGTCGGCCAGCGCGGCCCGCTTGCCGCCCACCGCCGCGGCGAGGGCCTTCAGGTCCAGCTCGCCGGTCACCGGCACCACGGCCACGGTCAGCTCGCCGTCCACCTCGGTGACCAGCGACTTGAACACCCGCTCCGGCGGCACCCCGAGCGCGGCGGCGACCAGCGCGCCGTAGTTCGGCGCGTCCGGCGAGACGTCGTACGGGTGCGTGCTGTGCGCGATCTTCCGCTTGGCCAGCAGCGCGGTCGCCGGAGTGCCCTGTCCCGCCATGACCGTCAAGCTAACCCGGCTGCGGCTCCCCGGCGAGCCGGAACGGGCGCCGGCCGGGGACGGCGGTCAGGCGGCGGCCGGCACCGGGCGGCAGATCAGCACGGTGGGCGCACCGGCCACCCGGGTGAGCACCAGGCTGGCCGCCGCCTCGCCGGCCAGGCGCAGGTCGCGGCGCAGCTTCTCCGGCTCCAGCGCCGAACCGCGCTTGAGGATCTCCACCCGGCCGACCCGGCGCTCCCGCAGCAGCGCGCGCAGGCGCTTGAGCGAGAACGGCAGCACGTCGGTGACCTCCAGGCAGCGCGCGTACGGGGTGAGCCGGGCCGCGTCCGCGTAGAGGTAGGCGATCGACGGGTCCGCGAGGGTGGCGTCGAGGTCGGCCGCCAGCTCGGCGACCAGGTGCGCGCGCACCACGGCCGGGTCCGGGTCGTACAGGAACGGCCGGACCGGGCCTACCGCCGCGTCGACCGCGCCGGTGCCGGTGAGGTGATAAGAGGGGGCCCTTCCTCTACCGGAGGCGTTAACAGGGGGCCCTTCCTTCTCCCGCAGCACGGTGGCGCGGCGGGGGACGTCCGCGAGGGGCCCGCACCAGAGCGCGGCCTCCACCAGGTCCCCGTCGACGCTCACCCACTCCGCCTCGGCGCCGGCCGGGATCAGCGCGTGGTCCAGCCCGGGCGCCACCTTGACCACGGTGCGCGGCACCCGCTCGGCCAGCCCGACGACGAAGTCCCACGGCGGCGAGTAGGCGTTCGGGTCGAAGATGCGCCGGCCGGTGCCGGCCCGTCGTCGCGCCGGGTCGCAGAACGCCCCGTCGACCCGGCTCACGTCGAACGTGGTGGCGTCGCCGCACTCCACCGTGACCAGGTCGGCCAGCCTGGCCGCCTCGGCGTTCGCGGCGGCCATCGCCGCGGTGACCGGGTCGGCCTCCACCGCGTACACCCGGATGCCGGCGCGGGCCGCGGCGAGCGCGTCGGCGCCCAGCCCGCAGCCCAGGTCGGCGAGCGTGGTCACGCCCGCGGCGCGCAGCCGCGCGGCCCGCCGGTCGGCGACCGCCCGGCGGGTGGCCTGCTCCAGCCCCGGCCGGGTGAAGAACATCCCGGCCGCCACCGCGCCGAACTTGCCGGCGGCCCGGCGGCGCAGCTCCGCCTGGGTCAGCGCCGCCGCCGCGAGCCCGCCCGGGATCCCGGCCGAGCGCAGCGCGGCGGCCGCCGCCAGGGGGTCGCCGCCGGCCACCCGCGCCGCCGCGGCGAGCGCGGCCGACCCCTCGGGGGTACGCAGCGCGGTGAGCTGGTCGAGGTCCACCCGCTCATTCTCCCGACCCGCCTGGTGGCCGACACGGCGGGCGACGCGCTGGCACTCTCCTTGACGGAGTGCTAGCCGAGGAATAACCTGCGATTAGCACTCTCACCCTGAGGGTGCCAACGCCCGGGCCCGTGCCCGGGGGTTGAGCGCCAGGCGGACCGGCACCCGCGACGACGGCCCCGCCCGGTGGCATGTGGCAGATTGACGCTGGTCGGCATGCCGACCGGTAACGACACCAAGTACCCGGGAGGGTATGCCCGTGACTACCGCGACCAAGGTTGCGATCAAGCCGCTCGAGGACCGCATCGTGGTCCAGGCGAACGAGGCCGAGACCACCACCGCCTCGGGCATCGTGATCCCCGACACCGCCAAGGAGAAGCCGCAGGAGGGCACCGTCCTCGCTGTCGGCCCGGGCCGGATCGACGACAAGGGCAACCGCGTGCCGGTCGACGTGAAGGTCGGCGACACCGTCCTCTACTCGAAGTACGGCGGCACCGAGGTCAAGTACGCCGGCGAGGAGTACCTGGTGCTCTCCGCCCGCGACGTCCTCGCGGTCATCGAGAAGTAAGCAACCGATCAGTGTCGTTGCCCCGGTCCGGCTCGCCGGGCCGGGGCAACGTCGCTTCGAAGGGATACTGATGGCGAAGATCCTCAGCTTCTCGGACGACGCCCGGCACCTGCTCGAGCACGGTGTCAACGCCCTCGCGGACGCGGTCAAGGTCACCCTCGGCCCGCGCGGTCGCAACGTCGTCCTGGACAAGAAGTTCGGTGCGCCCACGATCACCAACGACGGCGTGACCATCGCCAAGGAGATCGAGCTCACCAACCCGTACGAGAACCTCGGCGCGCAGCTGGTCAAGGAGGTGGCGACCAAGACCAACGACGTCGCCGGCGACGGGACCACCACCGCCACCGTGCTGGCCCAGGCCATGGTCCGCGAGGGCCTGCGCAACGTGGCCGCCGGCACCAACCCGACCGGCCTGAAGCGGGGCATCGACGCGGCGGCCGCCAAGGTCTCCGAGGCGCTGCTCGGCAAGGCCGTCGAGGTCGCCAGCAAGGAGTCGATCGCGCACGTCGCGACCGTCTCCGCGCAGGACTCCACCATCGGCGAGCTGATCGCCGAGGCGATGGAGCGGGTCGGCCGCGACGGTGTCATCACCGTCGAGGAGGGCTCGGCGCTCACCACCGAGCTGGAGGTGACCGAGGGTCTCCAGTTCGACAAGGGCTTCATCTCGCCGAACTTCGTCACCGACGTGGAGGGGCAGGAGTCGGTCCTGGAGGACCCGTACATCCTGATCACCACGCAGAAGATCTCGGCCATCGAGGAGCTGCTGCCGCTGCTGGAGAAGGTCCTCCAGAACAACAAGCCGCTGCTCATCGTCGCCGAGGACGTCGAGGGCCAGGCCCTGTCCACGCTGGTGGTCAACGCCATCCGCAAGACCATCAAGGTCTGCGCGGTCAAGGCCCCCGGCTTCGGCGACCGCCGCAAGGCGATGCTCCAGGACATGGCCATCCTGACCGGCGCCGAGCTGGTCGCCCCGGAGCTGGGCTACAAGCTCGACCAGGTCGGCCTGGAGGTGCTCGGCACCGCCCGTCGCGTCGTGGTCGACAAGGAGAACACCACCGTCGTCGACGGTGGCGGTCAGTCCTCCGAGGTCGCCGACCGGGTCGCCCAGATCCGCAAGGAGATCGAGGCCTCGGACTCCGAGTGGGACCGGGAGAAGCTGGCCGAGCGGCTGGCGAAGCTCTCCGGCGGCATCGCGGTGATCAAGGTCGGCGCGGCCACCGAGGTCGAGATGAAGGAGCGCAAGCACCGCATCGAGGACGCCATCGCCGCGACCAAGGCCGCGGTCGAGGAGGGCACGGTCCCGGGCGGCGGCGCCGCGCTGGCCCAGATCCTGCCGGTGCTCGACGACGACCTGGGCTTCACCGGCGAGGAGAAGGTCGGCGTCTCGATCGTGCGCAAGGCGCTGGTCGAGCCGCTGCGCTGGATCGCGCAGAACGCCGGGCACGACGGCTACGTGGTGGTGCAGAAGGTCGTCGCCCAGGAGTGGGGCACCGGCCTCGACGCCGCCACCGGCGAGTACGTCGACCTGGCCAAGTCCGGCATCCTCGACCCGGTGAAGGTGACCCGCAACGCGGTCTCCAACGCCGCGTCGATCGCCGGCCTGCTGCTCACCACCGAGAGCCTGGTCGTGGAGAAGCCGGCCGAGCCGGAGCCGGCCGCCGCCGGTGGGCACGGCCACTCGCACGGCCACGGCCACCAGCACGGCCCGGGCTTCTGACCCGAGGAGTACGCCCGACGTCGGGGCGCACCGCCGAGCCGGCGGTGTGCCCCGACGTGCTTACGGAACGCTGACGAGATTGGCAGCCGGCCCGCCCGGTCGACCAGACTGGACGGCGTGCGCATGATCTCCCGCCGCCACGCGGCGCTTGCCGGTGTCGTCGCCGCCGTGGTGGCGCTCGGCACCGCCGAGCCGGTGGCCGTCCTGACCGGCCCCCGGTCCGCCCCGCTGATCGCCGTCGGCGGTGTCGTCGTCGACCTGGTGCCCGAGCCGCTCAAGCAGTTCGCCATCGCCGTCTTCGGCACGTACGACAAGATCGCCCTGCTGGTCGGGACGGCGCTGCTGCTGGCCGGCTTCGCGGCGCTGCTCGGCCTGGCGGCGGCCCGGCGACTGGCGGTCGGCCTGGCCGGCATCGCCGTGTTCGCCGTGCTCGGCGTCGCCGCCGCGCTGACCCGACCCGGCGCGGACGCGTTCGACGCGCTGCCCTCCCTGGTCGGCGCCGGCCTCGGCGGACTGACGCTCTGGGCGTTCGTCGCCGGCCCGTTGAGCCCGGACCGCGCCGAGGTCGACCGGGCGCGCCCCGGGCAGGGGCCGGACCGCGCCGGGGTCGACCGGGCGCGCGCCGGACAGGTGCCGGACCGCCACGAGGTCGACCTGGCCGCCGGTGAGCCGGCCGGGACGCCCCCTTCCACGCCCCCGCCACCCCCGCCACCCCCGGCGGCTGCCGCGTTCGCGCGCGAGGAGGAGACCCCGGGCGGCTGGGAGCCGGCCCGGCACGACGTTCCGGAGTCGCGACGTCGGTTCCTGCGGGGCGTCGGCCTGCTGACCGGGGCGGCGGCGGTGGCCGGGCTCGGCGGGCACTGGCTGGCCGGCCGGCGTGGCGTCTCGGCGGCCCGGGAGGCGGTGACGCTGCCCGCGCCCGCGATGCCCGCGCCGCCGGTACCGGCCGGCGCGGACCTGTCGCTGCCCCGGCTCGCCCCCTACGTCACGCCGAACCGCGAGTTCTACCGGATCGACACCGCGCTGGTGGTGCCGCAGGTGGACCCGGTGACCTGGCGGCTGCGCATCCACGGCCGGGTCCGCAACCCGATCGAGCTGAGCTTCGACGACCTGCTCGCCCGCCCGATGGTCGAGCGGTACGTGACCCTGGCCTGCGTCTCCAACGAGGTCGGCGGTGACCTGATCGGCAACGCCCGCTGGCTCGGCGTGCCGATCAAGGAGCTGCTCGACGAGGCCGACCCGGAGGAGGGTGCGGACCAGGTGGTCGGGCGCGCGGTGGACGGCTGGACCTGCGGCACCCCCACCTCGGTGCTGCGCGACGGGCGGGACGCGCTGCTGGCGGTGGGGATGAACGGCGAGCCGCTGCCGGTCCAGCACGGCTTCCCGGTGCGGATGGTGGTGCCCGGCCTCTACGGGTACGTCTCGGCGTGCAAGTGGGTCACCGAGCTGGAGCTGACCAGCTTCGCCGACTTCGACGCGTACTGGGTGCCGCGCGGCTGGTCCGCCCAGGGCCCGGTCAAGACCCAGTCCCGGATCGACACCCCGCGTGCCCGCAGCCGCCCGGCCGCCGGCCCGGTGACGGTCGCCGGGGTGGCGTGGGCGCAGCACCGCGGCGTCCGCCGCGTCGAGGTACGCGTGGACGACGGCCCATGGCGGGAGGCGACGCTGGCCCCGGCGGTGTCGACGGACACCTGGGTGCAGTGGTCGTGGCGATGGGACGCCGCGCCCGGGGAGCACACCCTCCAGGTACGCGCCACCGACGCGGCCGGCGAGACGCAGCCGGAGCGGCGCAGCCCGGTGGCCCCCGACGGCGCCACCGGCTGGCACACCGTCACGGTCACCGTCGCCTGACCGGTCCAGGCCCGTCGGCGCCGTCAGACGCTACGGACCGCGACGCGGTGTGGCGATGCGGGGCGCGGCGGTCCGGGGCGTGACCGGGCGGGACGGGGTGACCGCGTTGGCGGGCCGTGCGGCGGTCGGCCAGGTGAGGCAGAGGCGATCCGCGGGGGTCGGGAAGGGCCTCGGACCTGCCTAGGAACTTGATGACGTGAACGATTCGGTTTCGGGGTCGACCCCCACGCCTCGGGGCGGCCGCTGCTGCGGGCGCTGCCGTCACTCGCCTGAGTCGTTCAGGTCATCAAGTTCCTAGGCAGCCGGAAGGGTGGCCGAAGCGGCGATGCCGCGCCCCGGGACGGGGCGCGGCATCGGAAGGAGCGCGGTGGGTCAGGCAACCTTGCGCTGGTCCGGCACGGCGGTCTTGTGCGGCCGGCCGAGGCGCGCCTCCAGCCGGGCGATGTCCACCCGGCTCTGCCGGCGGTCGGCCAGGTCCTCCCAGCCGAGGGCGAGCAGGCGCAGCCGCTCGGACTCGCTGAAGCCGCCCCAGACGCCGTAGGGCTCGCGGACCGCGAGGGCGTGGGCGGCGCACTCGGCGCGCACCGGGCAGGCGCGGCACACGGACTTGGCGCCGGTCTCCCGGCGCAGTCGGGAGGAGCCGCGCTCGCCGTCCGGGTGGAAGAACTGGGCGCTGTCGCGGCCACGGCAGGCGCCGAGCCGCTGCCAGTCCCAGAGGTCGACGATGGGTCCAGGCAGCCTACGTACGTTCGACATCAGCACCCCTCCTCCCGCGCGGCACCGCGGAGAATGTTCGTGGCCAGCTACCGGGCGGCGGTCCGCGCGGGATGCCGGTTCCGGATGAACGACTCGGTACCCGAGCTGACCCCGCCTCACACATCTGTGATCGAAAACCTCGGACAGTCAGCGGCATATGCACCAGATGTCGGAAAAGTTCGGATGATTGCCCGGAACCCCCTCCCCGGCCGACCCCCACGTGGTCTGCTCTGAGTCGGAGAGGAGACCACAGTGCGTAGCGTTCTCGTGTGCGTTCGGACACCATTGGCGGCCCAGCATCTGACCTCCGCGGCGGCGCGGCTCGGGCTGTCCGGCGTCGTCCGGACGGCCGTCTCCGATCCCGAGGTGATGTTGCGGCTCGCCGAGCGTCCGGTCGACGTGGTGCTGGCCGACACCGCCCTCACCCGGCCGGACAGCCCCGGTTTCGTGCGTCGGGTGCTCGCCCGCGCCCCGCAGGCCGCGGTGCTGCTGCTGGGCCCGGAGGAGTCGGAGTCGGCGGCGGCCACGATCAGTGCCGGTGCGCGCGGTCTGATCCAGAACGCCGACCACGATCTGACCAGCGCGGTGGCGAAGGCGCTGCTGCTGCTCTCCGCCCCCGGGCGGACCAACCGGCACCGGGTGGCCGACCCGGCTCGGGACGCGGCGGCAGTCGGCGGGTCGACCCGGGCGGCGGCGTCGGGGCGTACCCCGGGCGGGCCCGGCTGGCCGGCGACCGCGACGGACGCCGCCGGCCTGCCCACGGTGGTGCCGGTGCAGCGCGGCGAGGACCCGAACGACCCGGCTGCGGACGGGGCCGAGGCGCCCCCGGCCGGTGGCGCCCAGCGACCGGCGCGGACGCCGCGCAGCGCGGTCGGGCTGACCGAGCGTGAGCTTCAGGTGCTGCTCGGCATGGCGGAGGGCAAGAGCAACGCGGAAATCGGGCGGGAGTTGTTCGTCTCCGAGGACACCGTCAAGACGCACGCCCGGCGACTGTTCCGCAAGCTGGGCGCCCGGGACCGGGCACACGCCGTGGCGGCCGGGTTCCGGGCCGGCCTGGTCGCCTGACCGGGGCGGCGATCACTCGTCCGCGGTGTCGTCAGTGCCCTCGGTGAGCGTGTCGTGCACGCCGTCGGCGTAGCCGCGGGCGTAGTCCCAGCTCACGTAGTGGTCGGGGTCGGGGTCGTAGGCCGGCTCGTGCACCCGGGGCCGCCCCGAGTTGAGCAGGTGGCGCAGGTTGCCCCGGAGCAGGTCCCAGTCGAAGTAGTGCGGCTCGCGGCAGTCCTCGCACTCGATCACCAGCCCGCGCACCCCGATCGGCTGGAGCAGCGCCTGGTAGATCTCCAGGTCGGCGAGATCCTCCAGGACGTCCTGCCGCTCGACCTCGGTCAGCGGGTCGAGCGCGTCGTCGTCGCCGGGATCGTGCAGGCCGGCAGCCGGATCGGCCGGGTCGCCGTTGAACGGGTCGATGGGCTCGTCGTGCACCCCCTCACCGTAGACCCCGCGCCGCCGGAAAGCCCGCCCACGGCCGTGCTGTGGCCCGGCCTACGCCGGGCCCGCCGCTGCCCGGGGCGGGGCAGGCCAGTGGGTACGATGAGGCGACGCGCCGTCACGCCGGCGCACGCCGGTGCCCGCGCGCGCCGCCTCGCTGCAGCCCGTTCGACCAGCTCAGGGGAGCAATCGTGGAGAATTCGCCCAGCACCGAGATCCCGGCCGGCCGCGACGGCGGGGAGCTGGGTGGCCATCTGCCCGAGTTGCCGGCCGGTTCGGCCCGGGTGGTGCCGCTCGGGCTGACCTTCGACGACGTGCTGCTGCAGCCGGGCGAGTCGGACGTCGTGCCGAGCCGGGTCAACACCCGCACCCGCCTCACCCGCAACATCGAGCTGACCGTGCCGCTGCTGTCCAGCGCGATGGACACCGTCACCGAGGCCCGGATGGCCATCGCCATGGCCCGCCAGGGCGGCATCGGCGTGCTGCACCGCAACCTCTCCGTCGAGGACCAGGCGCTCCAGGTCGACCTGGTCAAGCGCTCCGAGTCCGGCATGATCACCAACCCGGTGACCGCCAGCCCGGACGACACGCTCCGTGACGTGGACGCGCTCTGCGGGCGCTACCGCATCTCCGGCGTGCCCGTGGTCGACGGGCAGGGCCAGCTGGTCGGCATCGTGACGAACCGCGACATGCGCTTCGTCTCCGACCCGGCCACGCCGGTCCGCGACATCATGACCCGGACGCCGCTGATCACCGCCCCGGTCGGGGTGAGCAAGGACGACGCGCTCGACCTGCTGCGCCGCCACAAGGTGGAGAAGCTCCCGATCGTCGACGAGTCCGGCGCGCTGCGCGGCCTCATCACGGTCAAGGACTTCACCAAGAGCGAGCAGTACCCGGAGGCCACCAAGGACGAGGCGGGCCGGCTCCGGGTCGCCGCCGCGATCGGCGTGGGCGAGGACTCGTACAAGCGGGCCCGGACGCTCGTCGACGCGGGCGTCGACGTGCTGATCGTGGACACCGCGCACGGTCACCAGCGGGCGGTGCTGGAGATGGTCGGCCGGCTCAAGCGGGACGTGACCATCGACATCGTGGGTGGCAACATCGCCACCTACGCCGGCGCGAAGGCGCTCGTCGACGCCGGCGCCGACGGCGTCAAGGTGGGCGTCGGCCCGGGGGCCATCTGCACCACCCGGATCGTGGCCGGGGTGGGTGTCCCGCAGATCACCGCGATCATGGAGGCGGCGCGGGCGGCCCGGCCGGCCGGCGTCCCGGTGATCGGCGACGGCGGCATCCAATACTCCGGCGACATCGCCAAGGCGCTGGTGGCCGGCGCCGACACGGTGATGCTCGGCAGCCTGCTGGCCGGCTGCGAGGAGAGCCCCGGTGAGCTGATCTTCGTCAACGGCAAGCAGTACAAGGCCTACCGGGGCATGGGCTCGCTCGGCGCGATGCAGTCCCGCGGCCAGGTCAAGTCGTACTCCAAGGACCGCTACTTCCAGCAGGACGTGACCAGCGACGAGAAGCTGGTGCCCGAGGGCGTCGAGGGCCAGGTGCCCTACCGCGGCCCGCTCGCCCAGGTCGCCCACCAGCTCACCGGCGGTCTGCGACTCGCCATGGGATACGCGGGCGCGGAGAGCATCGCCGAGCTGCACCAGCGTGGGCAGCTCATCCGGATCACCGCGGCCGGGCTCAAGGAGAGCCACCCGCACGACATCCAGATGACCGTCGAGGCGCCCAACTACCACACCCGCTGACCCCCCTCCACCCCCGAACACATCTGGAGTCCCCATGCGTGACGTGGTCGAGATCGGGCTGGGCAAGACCGCGCAGCGCGGTTACCACCTGGACGACATCGCCATCGTGCCGAGCCGCCGCACCCGGGACGTCGACGACGTCTCCACGGCCTGGCAGCTCGACGCCTACCCGTTCGGCATCCCCTGTGTCGGGCACCCCTCGGACGCGACCATGAGCCCCGCCTCCGCGGTGCGCCTCGGCCAGCTCGGCGGCCTCGGCGTGCTCAACGTCGAGGGCCTCTGGACCCGCTACGAGAACCCGGCGAAGATCCTGGAGGAGCTGGCCGGCCTCGGCGAGGACGCGCGGGCGACCAAGCGCCTCCAGGAGGTCTACGCCGAGCCGATCCGCCCCGACCTGATCGCCGAGCGGGTCCGCGAGCTGCGGGCCGGCGGCGGCACCGTGGCGGTCCGGGTGTCGCCGCAGCACACCCTGGCGCTGGCCCCGGTGATCCTCGACGCCGGCGTCGACATCCTGGTCATCCAGGGCACGCTGGTCTCCGCCGAGCACGTCTCCACCACCGACGAGCCGCTCAACCTCAAGGAGTTCATCGCCGACCTCGACCTGCCGGTCATCGTCGGCGGCTGCACCGACTACAAGACCGCGCTGCACCTCATGCGCACCGGCGCGGCCGGCGTGATCGTGGGCATCGGCGGCGACGACTGGTCCACCACCGAGTCGGTGCTCGGCATCCGGGTGCCGATGGCCACCGCCATCGCCGACGCCGCCGCGGCCCGCCGCGACTACCTGGACGAGACCGGCGGCCGGTACGTGCACCTGATCGCCGACGGCGACATGCAGACCTCCGGCGACATCGCCAAGGCCCTCGGCTGCGGCGCCGACGCGGTGATGCTCGGCGAGCCGCTCTCGCTCTGCGCGGAGGCCCCGGCCGGCGGCGCCTGGTGGCACTCCGCGGCCAGCCACCCGTCCCTGCCCCGGGGCGCGTTCGAGGTGGCCGGCGAGCCGCTCGGCTCGATGGAGCGGCTGCTGTTCGGCCCGGCCGACGAGCCGGACGGCCAGCTCAACCTCTTCGGCGGGCTGCGCCGCGCGATGGCCAAGTGCGGCTACCGCGACCTCAAGGAGTTCCAGAAGGTCGGCCTGGTCCTCGACCGCTGAGCGGACCCGACGTGACGGCGCGGACGCGGGTTCGACCCCGTCCGCGCTGTCGCGCGTCTAGGCTCGCCGGGTGAGACGGGTGCGGTGGTGCGCGACCGCGCTGGCGGTGGCGCTGTTGGCGACCGGGTGTACCGGGGACGACCGGGGCGGGTTCCGGCCCGGCGCGGCGGACGCCGGTGACCCGTACGTGCCGGGGGCCGGCAACGGTGGCTACGACGTCGGGCACTACGCGCTGGACGTCCGCTACGACCCGGGCGACGACCGGCTCACCGGCACGGCCACGGTGACCGCGACCGCCACCGAGGCGTTGTCCCGGTTCCAGCTCGACCTGGCCGGCCTCGACGTCGACCGGGTCCGGGTGGACGGCGAGCTGGCGAAGCACCGCCACGACGACGCCGAACTGGTCGTCACCCCGGCACACGGGTTGCCGTCGGGCCGGCGGTTCACCGTCGAGGTGACCTACGGCGGGGTGCCGAAGCCGCTGCCCAACGAGGTGCTGGGCGACGGCGGCTTCCACCACACCCCGGACGGCGCGATCGCGCTCGGCCAGCCCGAGTCCGCGAGCACCTGGTACCCGGTCAACGACCACCCGTCGGACAAGGCCACCTACGACATCGCGATCACCGTGCCGGACGGGCTCGCCGCGCTGAGCAACGGCGTCCCGAAGGGACGGACGAGCAGCGGCGGCCGGACCACCTGGCGCTGGTCCGAGGGTTCGCCGATGGCCAGTTACCTGACCACGCTGGTGATCGGCGACTACCGGGTCACCAGCGGCACCCATGCCGGTCGGCCACTGGTCACGGCCGTGGCCTCGGCGTTGCCCGCGGACGGCCCGGCCGCCGCGTCGGTCGCCCGCACCGGCGAGGTCGCCGACTTCCTGGCCGCCCGCTTCGGGCCGTACCCGTTCGACGCGTACGGCGGTGTGGTGGTGGCCGACGACCGGATCCGGTACGCGCTGGAGACGCAGAGCCGCCCGGTCTACGGGCCGGGATTCTTCCGGGGCGGGCCGAACACCGAGGTGGTCGCGCACGAGCTGGCCCACCAGTGGTTCGGCGACAGCGTCTCGGTGGCCCGGTGGAGCGACATCTGGCTGAACGAGGGCTTCGCCACGTACGCCGAGTGGCTCTGGGCCGAGCACGACGGCGGGCGGACCGTGGCGCGGACCGTCGCCGACCGGTACGCCACCACCGACTGGAGCCGGCCCACCGTCGACCCGGGCCGGGCCGGGATGTTCGGCGACGCGGTCTACCAGCGGGGCGCGCTGGCGGTGCACGCGCTGCGCCGCGCGGTCGGCGACGACACGTTCTACCGGATCCTGCGCGGCTGGCTGGCGCGGCACCGGGACGGCAACGCCACCACCGCCGACTTCGTCGGGTACGCCGAGCGGACCGCCGGGCGGCCCTTGCGCGCGCTGCTTGACGCGTGGTTGGTCGGGGCGACCCCGCCGGGCCTGCCGTGACGCGGACGTGATCGCCGCTCGGTAGGCTGCCGCGGGCGGAGCGGCCCGCGGGCGGGGCCGCCGTTCGGACCCCGGGAGGGATCGAGATCATGGCGCGGCGCGGCGGACGACGAGGGCTCGGGCTGCTGGCCTGTGGGACGCTGCTGCTGGCCGGCTGCGGATCGCCCGAGGCGGACCGGAGCGCCGCGGCCCCGACCGCGCCCGAGCCGTCGGCCACGCGCCGCTTCGCGCCCGGGTCGCCCGGCGCCGGCGACCCCTACTTCCCGGGGTACGGCAACGGGGGCTACGACGTCGCGCACTACACCGTGAAGGTGCGCTACGACCCGGACACCGACAAGCTCACCGGCACCACCACGGTGCGGGCCACCGCCACCGCCGACCTGTCCACGTTCAACCTGGACCTGGCCGGGCTGACCGTCCGTTCGGTCACCGTCGACGGCGCCGCCGCCCGGCACGCCCGCGACGACGACGAGCTGGTCGTCACGCCCGCCACCGGCCTGACCTCCGGCAACGGTTTCGTGGCCGAGATCCGGTACGACGGTCGGCCGGAGGCGCTGCGCAACGAGGTGCTCGGCGAGGGCGGCTGGCTGCACACCGCGGACGGGGCGATCGCGCTCGGCCAGCCGGAGTCGGCGAGCACCTGGTACCCGGTGAACGACCACCCGTCGGACAAGGCCACCTACGACCTGGAGATCACCGTTCCCAAAGGGCTGACGGCGGTCGGCAACGGCGTGCCGAAGGGGCGGACGACCACCGGTGGCTGGACCACCTGGCGCTGGTCGGAGGGCTCGCCGATGGCGAGCTACCTGACCACTGTGGTGATCGGGAAGTTCCGCGTCACCACCGGGCAGCACAAGGGACGGCCGGTCTACAGCGCGGTCACCACCCGGGTGGCCGAGGGCGCGCCGGACCGGTCGATCGCCCGTACCGTCGAGGTCGCCGACTACCTGGAGAGCCTCTTCGGGCCGTACCCGTTCGACGCGTACGGCGGTGTGGTGGTGGCCGACGACCGGATCCGCTACGCGCTGGAGACGCAGAGCCGCCCGGTCTACTCCGCCGGCTTCTTCCGGCAGGGCGACAACACCGACGTGGTCGCGCACGAGCTGGCCCACCAGTGGTACGGCGACAGCGTGTCGCTCCAGCGCTGGCAGGACATCTGGCTCAACGAGGGGCTGGCCACGTACGCCGAGTGGCTGTGGGCCGAGCACAGCGGCTCCTCGACCGTCCAGCGCACGTTCGAGCAGCAGTACGCCAACGCCCCCGGCCAGGTCTGGCGGACGCCGCCGGGCAAGCCGGGGGTGGAGAACCTGTTCGGCCGCTCGGTCTACGACCGGGGTGGGATGACCGTGCACGCGTTGCGGGTGGCGGTGGGCGACACCGCGTTCTTCGCCATCCTGCGCACCTGGGCGGCCGAGCGGCGGAACGGCAACGGCACCACCGCCGACTTCGTGGCGCTGGCCGAGCGGGTGTCGGGCAAGAAGCTCGGCAAGGTGTTCGACGCCTGGCTGTACGGGACGGAGCGGCCGGCCGCCCCGAAGCCGTTGTAGCGGCTAGGTCTTGACGCGCAGCGTCGGGTGGGCGGCCAGGAACGCCTCGGCCCGCCCGCCGCGCAGCGCGGTGAGGAAGTCCCGGCCCAGCGGCCGGAGCTGCTCGCCCCGGTAGGCGCCGCCGCTGCCCACGCCGGCGCCGGGGAGCGCGACCAGGGTGAGGCGCTCCGCCGGCAGGCCACCGAGGGCGTACGCGAAGTCGACCAGCTTCCGCCCGCCCCCGACGTACACCAGGGTCTTCCCGAGCGCGGCGACGATCTGCTCGACGCGCTGCGGGTCGCGGGCGGTGCCCTGCTCGACGAGCTTGCGGGCGAGCGACCGGAGCAGTTGCTGCTGGTGCCGCTGGCGGGTGTAGTCGCCGCCGGCGGTGTAGCGCTGCCGCGCGTAGTCGAGCGCCTGCCAGCCGGTCAGGTGCCGGGTGCCCTTCTCGTAGACCATCTGCGGGCCGGTGTAGCCGCCGCCGCCCAGCGGCCGCATCGTCCCGTCCGGCCGGCGGTGCCGGGAGGCGACCCGCTGGTCGACGTAGAGGTCGACCCCGCCGAGCGTGTCCACCAGCTTGTCGAAGCCGCCGAAGGTGATCACCGCGCCGGCGTCGATGCGCAGCCCGGTGTAGCGGGAGACGGTGGTGCGCAGCAGCTCGTACCCCTGCGCGGTGCTGGGGTGCCGCTTGTCGCCCGGCACCCGGCTGCCGTAGCTCATCGCGTGGGTGAGCTTGGTCCGGCCGCCCGGGTAGCGGGCCTTGGGAAAGGCGGGGATGTCGACCACCAGGTCGCGGGGGAGCGAGAACAGGTACGCCTGGCCCAGCCCGGCGGGCACGTGCAGCACCAGCACGGCGTCGGCGTGCGGCTCCCAGCCGGGGATGCTGACCCGGGTGTCGACCCCGACGAGCATCAGGTTGAGCGGCCCGGTCAGGTCGGCGCCGGGCGGCGGGGTCGGACTGGCGGTGGTCGGGGCCGGGGTGGGTGACGCCGGCGCCGAGGTGACCGGCGCGGCGGCCCGGTCGGGGGAGCGGTGCGCCACCAGCCGGGTGGTCACCACCGCCCCGGCGGCGACCAGCAGCACCGCCACCAGGGCGGCCAGGCCCAGCAGGCGTCGTCTCGTCACGGTCTCGTCCTCTCCCCGTCGTATTCGACGCCTCGGGGGGTGCCAGCGGTTGCAGCGGCGGGAATCCCAGCGGTCGAAGCGCTCTGCATGATCTGCGAAAAACTCTTGCTGGCGCCATAGCTACCCGTCGGTAATGATGCGTTCATGCGCTACGACGTGGTCGTCATCGGATCGGGCTTCGGCGGCAGCGTCACCGCGCTCCGGCTGGCCGAGAAGGGTTACTCGGTCGGCGTGCTGGAGGCCGGCCGACGCTTCGCCGACGAGGAGTTCCCCCGCACCTCCTGGCAGGCGCGGCGGTTCCTCTGGGCGCCGAAGCTGGGTTGTTTCGGGCTCCAGCGGATCACCCTGCTCCGCTCCGCCGACCGCAGGAGCGGCGGCGGCGTGCTGGTGCTCTCCGGCGCCGGGGTGGGCGGCGGCTCGCTCGTCTACGCGAACACGCTCTACGAACCGCTCGACGCGTTCTACGCCGACCCGCAGTGGCGCGACATCACCGACTGGCGCGACGAGCTGGCCCGCCACTACGACCAGGCGAAGCGGATGCTCGGCGTCACCACGTACCCGATCGTCACCGGCGCGGACCGGGCGATGCGGGCGGTGGCCGAGCGGATGGGGGTGGCGCACACGTTCCACCCCACCCCGGTCGGCGTGCACATCGGCCGCCCCGGCCAGCGCGTGCCCGACCCGTACTTCGGCGGCGTCGGCCCCGACCGCACCGGGTGCAGCCACTGCGGCTCGTGCATGACCGGTTGTCGGCACGGCGCCAAGAACACGCTGGTCAAGAACTACCTCTGGCTGGCCGAGCGGCTCGGCGCGCAGGTGCACCCGCTGACCACGGTCACCGCCGTCCGGCCGGACCCGGCGGGCGGTTACACGGTGCACACCGAGCGCACCGGAGCCTGGCTGCGCAAGCGACGCGCGGTGATCCACGCCGACCAGGTGGTCTTCGCGGCCGGCGCGCTGGGCACCCAGCGGCTGCTGCACGAGATGCGGGCCACCGGCGCGCTGCCGGCGCTCTCACCCCGGCTCGGCGAGCTGACCCGGACCAACTCCGAGGCCATCCTCGGCGCCTCGGTGGCCTCCGGCCCGGCCCGGCGGCGCGGCCTGGACTTCTCCGAGGGGGTGGCGATCACCAGCTCGTTCCACCCCGACCCGCAGACCCACATCGAGCCGGTCCGCTACGGCAAGGGCTCCAACGCCATGGGCCTGTTCCAGTCGCTGCTGGTCGACGGCGGCCCGCGCCGGGTCCGGCGCTGGCTGGGCAGCATCGTCCGGCAGCCGGGGCTGGCGGCGCGGATGCTGTCCGTCCGCGGCTGGTCCGAGCGCACCGTCATCGCGCTGGTCATGCAGTCGGTCGACAACTCGCTGACCACCCGCTACCGGCGGGGCCGGCTGGTCTCCGGGCCCGGCCACGGCGCGCCCAACCCGACCTGGATCCCGGCCGGGAACGAGGCGGTCCGGATGCTCGCCGAGGAGATCGACGGCACCCCGGGCGGCGCGGTCACCGAGCCGTTCAACGTCCCGATGACCGCGCACATCCTCGGCGGCGCGGTGATCGGCGCCACCCCGGACGACGGCGTGGTGGACCCGTGGCACCGGGTGTACGGCCACCCGGGGCTGCACGTGGTGGACGGCGCCGCGGTCTCGGCGAACCTGGGCGTCAACCCGTCGCTGACGATCACCGCCCAGGCCGAGCGGGCCATGTCGTTCTGGCCCAACAAGGGCGAGGCGGACCCGCGGCCGGCGCTCGGCTCGGCGTACGCCCGGCTCGACCCGGTGCCACCGCGCAACCCGGCGGTCCCGGCCCACGCCCCCGCCGCGCTGCGGTGAAAGGAAGGGCCCCCTCTTAACGCCTCCGGTAGAGGCGGGGCCCCTTCTTAACACCCTGGGAGCGACGCGCCGCCGGGGCGCGTCCGCCGGGCCGGTGACTGTCGGTAGGCTTTGCGCACATGAGCACGCCTCGCCCCGTCCTCGTGGTGGACTTCGGAGCCCAGTACGCCCAGCTCATCGCGCGCCGCGTCCGCGAGGCGAGGGTCTACTCGGAGATCGTCCCGCATTCCATGCCGGTGTCCGAGATGCTGGCGAAGAACCCGGCCGCGATCATCCTGTCCGGCGGCCCGTCCAGCGTCTACGCCCCGGACGCCCCGCAGATCGACGCCGGCATGTTCGACACCGACGTGCCGGTCTTCGGCATCTGCTACGGCTTCCAGGCGATGGCCCAGGCGCTCGGCGGCACGGTCGCGCGGACCGGCAACCGCGAGTACGGCGGCACCCCGCTGCGCCCGCGCCTGACCGAGCCCGGCGTGCTGTTGCGGGACCTGCCGGCCGACCTGCCGGTGTGGATGAGCCACGGCGACTGCGTGACCGAGGCCCCGGAGGGCTTCACCGTCACCGCCGAGTCGGCGGGCGCACCGGTCGCCGCGTTCGAGGACCTGGCCGGCCGCCGGGCCGGCGTGCAGTTCCACCCCGAGGTGGGGCACACCGCGCACGGGCAGGAGATGCTGACCCGCTTCCTCTACGACATCGCCGGCGTCGCGCCGACCTGGACGCCCGAGAACATCATCGACGAGCAGGTCGCCCGGATCCGCGAGCAGATCGGCGACAAGGAGGTCATCTGCGGCCTCTCCGGCGGCGTCGACTCGGCGGTCGCCGCGGCGCTGGTCCACCGGGCCGTGGGCGACCAGCTCACCTGCGTGTTCGTCGACCACGGGCTGCTGCGGGCCGGTGAGGCCGAGCAGGTGGAGAAGGACTACGTCGCGGCGACCGGCATCAAGCTCAAGGTGGTCGACGCGCGGGAGCGGTTCCTCGGCGCGCTCGCCGGGGTGACCGATCCGGAACAGAAGCGCAAGATCATCGGCCGGGAGTTCATCCGGGTCTTCGAGGCCGCCGCCCGGGAGATCGCCGCCCACGGCGACGTCGAGTTCCTGGTGCAGGGCACCCTCTACCCGGACGTGGTGGAGTCCGGCGGTGGTACCGGCACCGCCAACATCAAGAGCCACCACAACGTCGGCGGCCTGCCCGAGGACCTGAAGTTCTCCCTGGTCGAGCCGTTGCGCACGCTGTTCAAGGACGAGGTCCGCACGATCGGCCTGGAGCTGGGGCTGCCCGAGGCGATGGTGTGGCGGCACCCGTTCCCCGGCCCGGGCCTGGCCATCCGGATCATCGGCGCGGTCGACGAGGAGCGCCTCGCCGTGCTCCGCCGGGCCGACCTGATCGCCCGGCAGGAGCTGACCGCGGCCGGCCTGGACCGGGGCGTCTGGCAGTTCCCGGTGGTGTTGCTGGCCGACGTCCGCAGCGTCGGGGTGCAGGGCGACGGGCGCACCTACGGCCATCCGGTGGTGCTGCGCCCGGTCTCCAGCGAGGACGCGATGACCGCCGACTGGTCCCGGCTGCCCTACGACGTGGTGGCCCGGATCTCCACCCGGATCACCAACGAGGTCGCCGAGGTCAACCGCGTGGTCCTGGACGTGACCAGCAAGCCGCCGGGCACCATCGAGTGGGAGTGACGCCCGTTCAGGCGGCGGGCGGCGGCCCGGCCTGCGGCCCCGCCGGCGGGACCGGCGGCCAGCCGGGCGCGGTGCCCGGCGGGTGCGGCCAGGCGGGCGCGCCGGCCGGCTCCTCGGGCATCAGGAACCACATCACCGGGTACGCGAGCGCGGCCAGCCCGCCGGTGAGCACGGTGGCGGTCGCGAAGACCACCCGGACCAGGGTGGGGTCGAGCGCGAAGTAGCGGCCGAGGCCGCTGGCCACACCGGCGATCATGCGGTCGCTGACCGGCCGGCGGAGCTGCTTGTACGGGGCCTGGGAGGGGTTCGTGGAGGTCATGTCTCCACGGTCCCGCGCCGGTCGGCGGGCGACCTCGGTGACCGCCCGGACGCCTACCCTGATCCGTCCCTGAGGCGCCAGCGGAGAGTCAGGAATCTGACTCTTTTCGATGGAGGTAACCCGGGCCGGGGAGAATTTGCTCCCGTGACCACCTCGCTGGAGCCGCTGCGCAGGATCGCGGCATACGCAGTTTGTGCTGATTCAAACGGCCGAGTGTTGCTGGTCCGCGCATCGGAGCGCTCCGGCACCCCCGGCACCTGGTCGCTCCCCGGAGGAGCGGTCGACCACGGTGAGGACCCGAAGCACACGGTCGTACGGGAGACCGCGGCCGAGACCGGGCTCTCGGTGGCCGTCGCCACGCTCCAGGACGTGCTCGCCGACATGCGGGCGCTGCCCGAGCGGCGCATCACGATCCACACCGACCGGCTGCTCTACACCGTGTCGGTCCGGGGCGGGACGCTGACCGAGCGGGTCGACCGCCCCACCGACCTGGCCCGCTGGTTCACCCTCGACGAGGCCCGGGAGCTGCCGCTGCGGTCGTTCACCGCACGCGCGCTGGGCCTGCCCACCTCCACCGACGACATCGTGCCGGAAGAGGTCCCCGAGTTTCCCTCGTTCTACGCCGTCCCCGGCCCCGACGGGCTGCACCGGGCGCAGCGCTTCGCCGCGTACGCCGTGGTCACCGACCCGGAGGAGCGGGTGCTGCTGACCCGGGTGTCCGACGGCTACCCGGGCGCCGGCTGCTGGCACCTGCCCGGCGGCGGCACCGACTACGGCGAGCAGCCGGGCGCCGCGCTGATCCGGGAGCTGGTCGAGGAGACCGGGCAGACCGGCCGCCTGGTCGAGCTGCTCGGGGTGGCCAGCCACCGCGACGCCGCCTCGCTCGGCCCCGAGGGCTACCCGATCGACTGGCACGGCGTGCGCGCCTTCTACCGGGTGGTGGTCGACCAGCCCGCGCCGCCTACCGTCACGGACGTCGGCGGCTCGACCTGCGAGGCCCGCTGGTTCCGTCGGGAGGAGCTCGGCGCCCTCCCCACCGACCGCCTCACCGAGGTCACGGCCGAAGCGGTCCAGGCCGCCCACCTTCTCTGACCCCACCCCGGCCCGTACCCACGGGCCCCACCCCGGCGATCATGAAGTTGACGGCGCGAGATGTCCGTCTCGGTACCGCTAACCTCATGATCGACGGAGTGGTACGGCCGGACGGGGTGGGTGCGGGGTGCGGGAAGAGCGGCGGGTCGGGGCGTACGGGGTGCTGCGAGGCTCCGACGGACGGGTGCTGTTGGCGCGCGGGGCGGCCGGATGCCCCTGTCCGGGGGTGTGGCAACTGCCCGGCGGCGGGGTCGAGCACGCGGAGCACCCGGCCGACGCCGTGGTACGCGAGTTCGCCGAGGAGACCGGGCTGAGCGTGGTGGTCGCCGGGATCCGGGCCGCCGTCGCCGACGTGTCCGTCTTCCGGGACGAGGGCGTCGCGCTGCACACCGACCGGCTGATCTTCGACGTCGAGGCCCGGGGCGGTCGGCTGCGTCCCGAACCGGGCGGCGGCACCGACGAGGTGGGCTGGCACACCCCCGGGGAGGCCGCGACCCGGCCGTTGATGCCGTTCACCGCCGAGCTGCTCGGCCTGCCGGTGACGCCGCTGCCGGCCGACCTGCCCCGGGCCCGGCCCGCCGAGCCGGCCGGTCCGACCACCGACCGCCGGCAGCGTTTCGCCGCGTACGGGCTGGTCACCGATCCGACCGACCGGGTGCTGCTCACCATGATCGCGGACGGCTACCCGGGCGCCGGGCGGTGGCACCTGCCCGGTGGTGGCACCGACCACGGTGAGCAGCCGGCCGCCGGGCTGCTGCGGGAACTGGTCGAGGAGGCCGGGCAGCTGGGGCGGGTGGTCGACCTGCTGGCAGTGGACAACCTGCACAATCCGGGCGCCCTCGGCCCGGAACGCCGCCCACTGGACTGGCACGGCATCCGGGTGATCTACCGGGTACGCGTGGACGCGCCGACCGAGGCGGTGGTGACCGAGCAGGCGGGTGGTTCCACCGCCCGGGCCGCCTGGTTCGCGCCGGCCGAGGTCGCCGCACTACGGATGACCGACGTGGCGGCCCGGGCCACCGGACGGCGAGTGAGCTGAACCGCTCGCCGAGCCGGCCTGGGCCACCTCCGGTACAGTCGGGAGTTGGGATTGGTCGACGAAAACGGGCGTTGAGGCCCGAGATGGGAATAAGTGAGCGGTTCGCGCGGTTAAGGGAGTTATAAGTACCGCCGGCAGCTATCGCCAAGCCCCTATCCCCTGTGCAATGGTGTACTCCGCAAATGGGCTGCCGGGCCCGAAAGGTCCGGCACGAGACAGCCGGACACCCGCCCCGACGTGGGCGGTCAGCCGATCCGGTGATGGAGGAAACGTGCCGAGAGCCCCATGGCGCCGGCGTCGTACGACTGACAGTCCGCGCCCCGCAGGGCGTCGCTGGGCGGGCCGGTTGCGCCGCAGCAGCACGTTCGCCCGCCAGGTGCTGCTGGTCCGGGTGGGCCGCCGTGACGGCGCCCCCGGGACCGACCTGGTCACCCCCGACCACCGCTACGCCGACCGCCAGCGGCTCCGCTACGGCCGGCTCGACGCCGAGATCGAGGCGGTACGCCCGATCAGCCCGGTGCTCGTCCCGGCCGTGCCGGTCGACGAGTCCCCGGCGATGTCCATCCCGCTCCTGCCCGGCGAGCGCACCGCCGCCCGCCGTGCCAAGTTCGCGCTGGTCAACGCCTGCACCCTGAGCAGCCTCATGCTCGGCATGCTGGCCATCTTCCTGGCCATGCAGGGCGAGGTGCGGATCGCCGCCGTCTGCCTGATCGCGTGCGTCGCGTTCGACGGCCTCGACGGCGCCCTGGCCCGCAAGCTCGGCGTGGCCAGCCCGTTCGGCGCGCAGATGGACTCGCTGGCCGACATGTGCTCGTTCGGCCTCGCCGCGCCGGTGGTGGTCTACGCCTCGCTGGCCGGCTCGGTGCCCCCGGCCGCCGCCGCGGTCGCCTGTGCCCTGGTCGCGGCGTGCGCGGCGATCCGGCTCGCCCGCTTCAACGTCTCGCCCAAGGACGGCCGCTTCTTCTGCGGCGTGCCGACCACCATGGCGGCGGCGGTGCTCGCCCTGACCGTGGCGATCGGCGTGCCGGTCTCCGGTCTGGTGATGGTCGCCGGCGTGGCGCTGCTCGCCTTCGCCATGGTGTCGAGCTTCCCCTACGCCAAGCTCGCCCGGCTGCTGAAGCTGCCGCCGTGGCTCTGGCTGGCCCCGGTGGTCGGCGCGCTCGTCGACATCCGGCTCACCTTCGCCCTCGTGGTGGTGGGCTACCTGGTCAGCGGGCCGCTGCTCTGGCTGCACCAGCGCCGGGCCGCCTGACCCGGACCCGTACGACGGAAGGGGCGCCGCGCATCGCGCGGCGCCCCTTCCCGCGTTCTCGCGGTCAGCGCCAGCGGGCGATGACCGTGCTGCCACCGACCACCTTGTCGCCCGGCCCGACCAGCGGGTCCGCGGCGTCGGCCGGCAGGTAGACGTCGGTCCGCGAGCCGAAGCGGATCAGGCCGAAACGCTCGCCCCGGGCCAGCAGCGAGCCGACCGGCGCCCGCTGCACGATCCGGCGGGCGATCAGCCCGGTGCGCTGGGCCACCACCACCGTGCCGTGGTCGGTGTCCAACACCGTGTACGCCGCCACGTTGTGCTCGGCGTCCGGCTTCATGGCGTTGACGAACCCGCCGTCGGCGACGAAGTAGTCGATCACCTTGCCGGCCACCGGCGCGCGGTTGACGTGCACGTCCAGCACCGACAGGAACACCGCGATCCGCAGCCACTCGCCGTCGCCGAAACGCTCGTCCTGCAACCGCTGCACGGAGAGGACCTGGCCGTCCGCGGACGCGACCACCGCCGACGGGTCCTCCGGGACGTCCCGCTCCGGGTCCCGGAAGAACGCGGCCACCGGGGCGGCGGCCAGCGCCGGCAGCAGCCAGAGCCGCGACTTCGGCCGGGCGGCCCGGGCCAGGGCGGCCAGGCCGAGCGTGATGCCGGCGGCGGCCACGCCGTTGGAGTCGATGTGCATCTGCCGGGTCAGCGGCACGCTCGACGGTCGGTACGCCGGCGACAGCGAGGCTGCCAGCGCGGCCGGCGCCGGGGTGAAGCGCAGGTGGTGCACGCGTACCGGCGGGGAGTTGCGCAGCACCACGTCGGTGCGGACGCCGTGCAGCACGCCCTGCCGGTCCAGCTCGGCGCCCGCGCCCTCGGTGCGTAACAGCGGCGCGGCGACGCTCAGCACCGCCCCGTCGGCCAGGTACTTCGACAGCCCGTCGACCGCGGCGCGGGCCTCCTCGGCGGTCCCGGTGAACGGCTCGGCGACGACGACCGCCGCCGCGGCGTCCGCCTCGGCGAGGGCGTCGACGACGCGTACCCGGTCGGCGACCCAGCGGCCCTGGGCCGTCACGTGCTCCCGCAGCGCGGCCGCCGCGGCGCCCTCCGCCGGTACCACGACGAGCCGGTCGCCGGGGAGCAGCGCCTCGATCGCCGCGGCCAGCACCGCGGACTCCGGGGTCGCGCCGACCAGCAGGCCGGCCTTGGGGTCGTTACGCCGGGCGAACTCGCTGACGAGCGTACGGGCGGCGCGCTCGCCGATGCGGACCGCACCGGACGGAGCGGTGACGCGCACGGCGGGGGACTGGGTCATGTCTGACGAGCTCCTGACGAGTGAGAGACGGACGGGGACCGCCTCGGCGGCGGCCGGGGAGCGCCCTGCGTGGTCGGGGTGGCGGGGCCGGCCGGCGGAGGCGGGATCTCCACCGACCAGCATAGGCCGCGTCGTCGCGCCGCCGCACCGGCGCGGTCGGGCCGTCACCCGGCCCGGCCCGCCCGCGATCCGTCGTCGTCACCCGGGTCGAGCGGTGGCAGCTCGCGGGTGGCCGGTTCGGCCCGGCCCGCGGGGCCGCCGGTGCCCAGCTCCTCGGTCGCCGGCTCGGCCGGTGACCGGAGCGGTTCCGGGTCGGCGGGCCGGTCCCCCCACGCCGGGGGTTCCGGGTCGGCGGGCCGGTCCTCCGACGCCGGCGTCGGCACGGCGGTCGTCGCGTCGGTGGGCCACTCGTCGGCCTCCGCGGGCACCGCCCGGCCGCCGGCCGGGACGCCGTCGCGGTACGGCGCGGCCACCGTCGTCTCCGGTCCCTCGGCCGGGCCCGCCTGGTCGGACTGGTCCGCCCGGTCCGGCCCGCGACCCGAGCGCAACGCCCCGACCAGCCCGAGCAGTCCGATCAGGACCAGCCCGCCGGCGAGGAACCAACCGACCGGCGGAACGGCCAGCCCGAGGATCCGGGCCAGCAGCCACCAGAGGGCCAGCCCGAGGAAGACGAGCCCGAAGGCGAACGACACGACGTCGGTGCGGTGGGCCTTCACCGGGTCACCTCCAGGTTTCCGGCGTTCACGTGGACGTAGAGACGCAGCTTGCCGCCGCCGGGGCCGTCCGCGCCGGCGTCGGTGCTCTCCCAGTGGCGGCCGTTGAGCCCGCCGGTGCGCCGGCCGAAGACCGTTGCCTCACCGGCATTGACGTCCGCCACCGTGGTCACGTCCACGTCCGGCGGCACGACCACTGTCGCGTTGCCGAGGTTCACGTCGACGGTCACCTGGACGTCCTGCTCGTCGAAGTCGATGGCGCGCAGGTCGAGCACCGCGTCACCGAGGTTGTTCTCGTACCGGTTGGCCAGGTCGCGCCGGTCGGTGGGGGCCCAGGTGACGTTTCCGTCGATGCCGCGGACCCGGTCGTAGGACTCGGCGACGGTGGCGACGCCGAGCGCCGCCGCCGTGACCAGACCGAGAGCGATCAGCCACCGGGCCCGGCCGAACCAGGTGCCCACGAGCAGCCCGAGGCCGATGGTGGCCAACACCGCGGCGAAGTAGCCGGCCGCGCCGACCGGGAAGACGTCGAGCAGGTCGAGCATCGCCACCAGGCCCAGCGCCAGGAAGATCAGCGAGAACGTGATCGCGCCGAGGGCCGAGCGCTCCTTCGGCCGCTTCGGCGGTCGCGGCGGTCGGACCGGCGCCGGGGAGGGGCGCGATCCGGCGTACGGGCCGTGCGGGGCGAACGGCGGGCGGTAGCCCCCCGGTGGCGGGGGCGCTCCCACCGGAGCCGGCGGTGGCACGGCCGCCGGGTCGCCGAGCGGGCCGCCCGTGGTGGGCGCGACCGGCCACGTCGGGGCCGCGCCGGAGACCGGCGGGGTGACCGCGGGAAGCGCGGCGGTCACCGGCTCGGGCCGGACCGGTCGGGCGCCGGCCGCGGCGGGCCAGCCCGGAGCGGACAACGGCGTGGCCGGGTAGCCCGGCTCGACCGGGGTGGGCGGGAGACCCGACCCGACCGGCGTGGCCGGGTAGCCCGGCGGCTCGGGCCAGGCGGACGGCGCGGGTGGGTAGCCCGGCTCGGCCGGGGTGGCCGGCGGGTAGCCCGGTTCGGGGTGGGCCCCGGTCACCGACGGGCCGGTGGCGGTCGGCGGCGTGCCCTCGACCGGTCCGTGCGACGCGACCGAGGGGGAGGGTCCGCCGGCCCACGGCACGCCCGGGGCGGCGGACCCGGCCCAGGCCCCGGGGGCCGGGCCGGCGGGGGAGGGCGCCGGCCAGGCCACCGGTGGCACCGGACCCGGCGCCGGCCCGGGCGCGGGCGTGCCCGTCCGGCCCGCCGGGTCGCGGGGCTCGCGGTTGAGCAGCAGCGCGCCGCCGACCAGGATCACCGCACCGAGCAGGATGGCCCGGAAGCCGTCGGTGACGACGTAGGCGAAGCCGACCGCGACCACGAGGCCGAGCACGATCACCGTGATCGGGGACATGCTGGAGCGCCCCCGGCCGAGCATCGACTCCACCGGCGAGGCGGTGTCCCCCTCGCCGGGGATGATCAGCCACGCGGCGACGTAGACGAGGATGCCGATGCCGCCGAAGAAGCCGAGCACGGCCAACAGGACGCGCCACAGCACCGGGTCGGTGTTCGTGGCCCGGCCGATGGCCGCGCAGACGCCGGCCAGGTAGCGGCCCTCCCGGGGGCGGACCAGCCCGTACCGGGTGGTGAAGCCGGCCGCACCGGGCGGTGGGGCGTACCCACCGGGTGGTGGATCGGCGAACGGCGCGCCGCCCGGCGGCGGGGTCGCGTCGTCGGCGGCGGATGCCGACCCCGGCGGGGGCGGCGGCGGATCGTCCTGTGCTGCCGCCCAGGGGCGGGGCGGACGGGCAGCGTCCTCGGTCATGACTCCGATACTGCTGCCCCGGCCGCCCGGCCGACCTCAGGACCCGACCCTGACCCCACCCTGAGATCCGCCGATGGTGAATGTCCGGGGCGTCCCCGTGGTCCGGGGCGTTCCCGCCGTGTGACGATCGGGTCGTCGGCGGTCGCCGGCATCTCGCGCCGACCCGGGAGCCTCCCATCAGCAGCACCGTCACGCCCCACCCGCCGCGCCTCTACCGGGCCACCGAGCACCGGTTGGCCGCCGGGGTGGCCGCCGGCATCGCCGACCACCTGGGCATCCCGGTGCTGCGGGTGCGGATGGCGTTCATGGTCCTGCTCGGGCTCAGCGGTCTCGGGCTGCTGCTCTACGCCGCCTTCTGGGCGGTGGTCCCGCCCCGCCCCGGCGACACCGCCGCTCCGCCCCGCCGCGACCTCACCCAACTGCTGCCGTTCGTGGCGATCGGGCTGGGCGTGCTGCTGTTGCAGGTGTTCGCCTTCAACTCGGTGGGCGCCGCCGGGACCGCCGGCTGGCTGGTGGCGATCATCGCGGTCGGCGCCGGCGTCATCTGGCACCAGTCCGGGCCGGAGCGCCGCCGGCAGTGGGGCGACTCGGCCGTGCCCTGGCTGGGCGCCGTGGTGGAGGAGAGCGACCGGCGGGCGTTCGTGCTCCGCTTCATCGGCGGCGGCGTGCTCGTCGCGGTCGGCATCATCGGCGTGGCCGCGGTCTACTCGCCGGCACAGAACTTCGACGCGGTGCTCAACGGCGTCATCTTCGCCCTGGTCGGGCTCGCCGGAGTGGGCGTGGTGACCGGCCCGGTGCTCTGGCGCACCTGGAACCAGCTCCGGTCGGAGCGGGAGGGGCGGATCCGCGAGCAGGAGCGCGCCGAACTGGCCGCCATGGTGCACGACCAGGTGCTGCACACGCTCGCCCTGATCCAGCGCAACGCCGGCGACGTCAAGACGGTGCAGCGGCTGGCCCGGGGCCAGGAACGGTCGTTGCGCAACTGGCTCTACAAGCCGACCGCCTCGCCGACCGAGCGGTTCGCGGCCGCCCTGGAGCAGGCCGCGGCGGAGGTGGAGGACACGTTCGCCATCACCGTGGAGGCGGTGGTGGTCGGTGACCGCGAGACCGACGAGCGGGTCGGGGCGCTGGTCGCCGCCGCCCGGGAGGCGCTGGTCAACGCGGCCCGGCACGCCGGGGTGCAGACCGTGTCGCTCTACGCCGAGGTCGAGCCGGAGCAGGTCAGCGTCTTCGTCCGGGACCGGGGCAAGGGCTTCGACCCGGATACGGTGGAGAATCACCGGCACGGCGTCCGAGGCTCGATCATCGGACGGATGAAGCGGCACGGCGGCCGGGCGGAGATCCGGTCCGAGCCCGGAGAGGGGACCGAGGTCCGGCTGATCCTGCCGATCAGCGGCTCCGGCGCCACCACGGAAAGGGACAGGTGACCATGTCCGAGCAGGAACCGGTCGAGGGCGCGACGCCGCGGGGTCCGCTGCGGGTGTTCCTCGTCGACGACCACGCCATGTTCCGCGCCGGCGTCCGCGCCGAGCTGGGCGCGCGGGTCGACGTGGTGGGCGAGGCCAGTTCGGTGGCCGAGGCGGTGACCCGGATCGCGGCGACCCAGCCGGACGTGGTGCTGCTCGACGTGCACATGCCGGACGGCGGTGGCCGGGCCGTGCTGGAGGCGATGCGGCGGACCCACCCGCAGGTGAAGTTCCTGGCGTTGAGCGTGTCCGACGCCGCCGAGGACGTGATCGGCCTGATCCGGGCGGGTGCCCGGGGCTACGTCACGAAGACCATCTCGCCCGAGGAGCTGACCGACGCGATCCGTCGGGTGGCCGACGGCGACGCCGTGTTCAGCCCGCGGCTGGCCGGGTTCGTGCTGGACGCGTTCGCGTCCCGGCCGGACGCGCCGGTCGCCGATCCCGAGCTGGACCAGCTCACCAACCGGGAGCGCGAGGTGCTCCGGCTGCTCGCCCGGGGCTACGCGTACAAGGAGATCGCCAAGGAGCTGTTCATCTCGATCAAGACGGTCGAGACGCACGTCTCCAACGTGCTGCGCAAGCTCCAGATGTCGAACCGGTACGAGTTGTCCCGCTGGGCCGCCGACCGTCGGCTGGTCTGACCCCGGCCGACCGGGTCACCTCGGCACCCTCGTCCGGCCGGTCGGCCGTGGCGTACGGCCGGCCGAGGCCGGCATCGTCCGGATGGTCAGAACCGCGAGCGTCCGTCGCGTACCGGCGTGGGCGGGGCGCATCTCACAGCGCCGGACGTACGGGGTGGTCCCGGCAGGTCTGGGCACGTCCTTCCTGTTCAGAGCCGTGCGATCGGTGACGTTTGTGATCTTTTCTCAAGTATCGGCAACGTGGCGGGCAACTAACGGCTTGATAACGGCACCTTCACGGAAAGGGCCGGTGGGTGTCACAGTGGCAGCACCTCACCCCCCGGTGTGAGGCACCTCGTCGGGCCCGCCGACCACGTGACGCGCTCTCCGCGCCGCTGCGTGGTCGTCGACCCTGCGCGGTGTCCTCGTCGAAGGGTGTGGCGCCCGGCGATCGGTACCCCTGGGGTGTCCCGATTTCCTCTGCGGTAAACCGGCGATCTGTGGTTCGGGTCGTCGGCGGTGTCACCCCCCCAACGTGCGTGAAACCCACGACGGAACCAGGTTAGAAAGAGGAGGCCCCTCGGAATGAGAGTCTCGAAGCGGGCGAGCGGCGCCCTCGCGGTTGGCGCGGCATTCGCGCTCGTCGCGTCCGGCTGCTCCAGCGGGAACAGCGACGGTGGTGACGCCGGCGCCAGCAAGGACGGCGCCATCACGATCCACGGCGTGCAGCCGGAGAACCCTCTGGTTCCGGCCAACACCACCGAGACCGGTGGCGGCAAGATCATCGACATGATGTGGACGGGTCTCGTCGAGTACCCGAACAACGGCGGCGCGCCCCAGAACGCGCTGGCGGACACCATCGAGACCAAGGACTCGAAGGTGTTCAACATCAAGATCAAGCAGAACACCAAGTTCCACGACGGCACCCCGGTGAAGGCGAAGAACTTCGTCGACGCCTGGAACTGGGCCGCCTACTCGCCGAACGGCGCCGCCAACGGCTCCTTCTTCTCCGACATCCAGGGCTACGGCGACGTGGCCACCTCCGACCCGGACGGCGACGGCCCGCAGAAGGCCCCGCAGCCCAAGGTCGACAAGATGTCCGGCCTGAAGGTCGTCGACGACTGGACCTTCGAGGTCACCCTCGCCGCCCCGACCGCGGTCTTCCCGACCAAGCTCGGCTACAGCGCGTTCATGCCGCTGCCGGACGCCTTCTTCACCCAGAAGGCCGAGGACTTCGGCAAGAAGCCGATCGGCAACGGCCCGGTCAAGTTCGTGTCGTGGCAGGACAACGTCGAGATCAAGCTGACCCGCTTCGACGACTACACCCTGCGTGACAAGGTGAAGATCAAGGACGTCGGGATCAAGCTGTACCAGGACGAGAACGCCGCCTACAGCGACCTGATCTCCGGCAACCTGGACTTCATGGAGACGGTTCCGACCTCCGCGCTCGCCGGCGAGAAGTACAAGGCCGACCTCGGTGACCGGGCGCTGAACACCGTCACCCCGTCGACCGCGTTCATCGCCTTCCCGATCTACGACAAGCGGTTCGCGAACAAGGACCTGCGCAAGGCCGTCTCGCTGTCGATCGACCGGCAGGCGATCAGCGACAAGATCTTCTTCGGCACCCGCAAGCCGGCCGACAGCTGGGCCAACCCGCTGACCCCGGGCGCCCCGGCGGGCAACTGCACCTCCTGCAAGTTCGACCCGGCCCAGGCCAAGGAGCTGCTCGCCAAGGCCGGCGGCTTCACCGGTGAGATGGTCTTCTACTACAACGCCGACTCCAGCCACAAGGACTGGATGGAGGCCGTCGCGCAGCAGGTGAAGACCAACCTCAACATCAACGCGCGTGCCGAGGGTGTCCCCACCTTCGCGGTGTTCCGTCAGAACATCAACGCCTACAAGATGAAGGGCCCGTACCGCGCGGCCTGGCAGCAGGACTACCCGGACATCGAGAACTGGGTGAACCCGCTCTTCACCTCGACCGGCTCCTCGAACGACGGCAAGTACGTCAACCCGGCCGTGGACGCGGGCGCCAAGGAGGCCAGCGCCGCTGGCAGCCTGGAGGACTCGCACAAGAAGTTCGAAGAGGTTCTGAAGCTGGTCGACGAGGACGTCCCGACCATCCCGATCTACTTCTACGGCCAGCAGGCCGGCCACTCGGAGAAGATCAAGAAGCTCGAGCTCACCAACGTGGGCGAGCTGGACCTGAGCTCGGTCGAGCTCTGATCCGATCGGTCTGACCCCTGGGTCGGGCTCGCCGAACCCGGTGAGCCCGGCCCGGGGGCCGTTCCGCGACTGGGTGTCACCACGCCCACCCTCGCACCTGACCGCCATCCCGTGTCGGCGTACCGTCGTCCGACGCCCCCTGTTCCTGGAGGCCACCCCATGGGCCGTTATCTGGTGAGACGGCTACTCCAACTCGTGCCGGTCTTCATCGGCACGACGTTCCTGATCTACTGGCTCGTCTGGTCGGTGCCGGGCGACCCGTTCGCCGGCAAGTGCGGTGAGCGGCGCTGCCCGCAGCAGTACATCGACTTCATGACCGACAAGTACCACCTGGATCAGAACATCTTCGTCCAGTACTTCACGTACATGCAGAACCTGCTGCAGGGCGACTTCGGCGAGACGTTCAGCGGTCGGTCGATCAACGACATCATCCTGACGTCCTACCCGAACACCATGAAGCTGGCCGTCGTGGCGCTGGCGATCGAGGCGCTCATCGGCCTCACCGCCGGTGTGCTGACCGGCCTGCGGCGCAACGGCTTCCTGGACAACCTGGTGCTCGTCTCCACGCTGTTCCTGATCGCGCTGCCGGTCTTCGTGGTCGGCTTCGTGCTGCAGTGGCTGTTCGGCGTGAAGTGGGGCATCGTGACGCCGACGGTCTCCAGCGAGATGCGCCTCACGGAACTGATCATTCCGGGCTTCGTGCTGGGAAGCGCCTCGACGGCGTACATCGCCCGGGTCGCGCGCACCAGCATCGCCGAGAACCGGCGGTCGGACTACGTGCGCACCGCGATCGCCAAGGGCCTGCCGATGCGCCGGGTGGTCGGGGTGCACCTGCTGCGCAACTCGCTGATCCCGGTGGTCACGCTGCTCGGCACGGACCTGGGCGCCCTGATGGGTGGCGCGATCGTCACCGAGGGCATCTTCCAGATCAACGGAATCGGCCGACAGGTCTTCCGTTCGATCGTCACCAAGGAGAGCGCTACCGTTGTCTCCATCGTGATCGTGCTGGTGCTTGTCTACCTGCTGATGAACCTGCTGGTGGACCTGCTGTACGCAGCCCTGGACCCGAGGATCCGCTATGAGTGACCCCTCCACCGCATCGATCGTCAGCACCCCCCGTCCCGAGGAGCCGCGCGAGCTCGCGGCGCCGCCCGGCGCCGGGCAGCCCGAGGGCGCCCGCAAGGAGAAGCCGCGCGGCCTGCTCGGCGACGCCTGGCGCGACCTGCGTCGCAAGCCGCTCTTCTGGATCTCGGCGGCGTTCATCCTGCTGTTCATCGTGATGGCCGCCTTCCCGTCGCTGTTCAGCTCGGGTGACGCCGTCAACGGCGACCTGGCCCGCAGCCTCGGCAAGCCGTCGTCGGACGCCTGGTTCGGGTACGACGTGCAGGGCCGCGACGTGTACGCGCGCACCATCTACGGCGCCCGCGCCTCCATCGTCGTGGCGCTGCTGTCGGTGCTCGGCACGATGCTCATCGGCGGCGCCATGGGCATGATGTCCGGCTACCGCGGCGGCTGGGTCGACTCGCTGCTCTCCCGGATCGCGGACGTCTTCTTCGGCCTGCCGTTCGTGCTGGGCGCGATCGTCATCCTGACCACCTTCAACGGCTCGGGCAGCAGCAACAGCAAGGCCCAGATCATGTTCCTGGTGATCATGTCGCTGACGGTGCTGAGCTGGCCGGTGGTCATGCGGCTCATGCGCTCCTCGGTCCTCGCCACCCGGGAGGCCGACTACATCGTGGCGGCCCGCGCCCTGGGCGCGGGCACCGGCCGGATCGTGCTGAAGCACCTGCTGCCGAACTGCCTGGCCCCGCTGCTGGTCTACGGCACCATCATGGTCGGGTCGTTCATCGGCGCGGAGGCGACGCTGTCCTTCCTGGGCGTCGGCCTGAAGAGTCCGGTCGTGTCGTGGGGCATCATGATCAGCGAGGCGCAGAACTACATCCGTGTCGCGCCGTACCTGCTCTTCTTCCCTGCCGCGTTCCTCGTCGCGGCCGTGCTGAGCTTCGTGATGCTCGGCGAGGCGGTCCGCGAGGCCCTCGACCCGAAGCTCCGATAGGGGAACTGAGTTGTCCGACATTCTCGTGTCCGAGCAGTCCGCTCCGGGCGCCGACGGATCCGGCCGCCCCTCGGGCCGCCTGCTCGAGGTCGACGACCTGCGGGTGGAGTTCCGCACCAGGGACGGCGTCGCCAAGGTCATCAACGGGGTGACGTACCACGTCGACGCGGGGGAGACCCTCGCCGTGCTCGGCGAGTCCGGCTCCGGTAAGAGCGTCACCGCGCAGACCATCATGGGCATCCTGGACACCCCGCCCGGGTTCGTCACCGGCGGCCAGGTGCGCTTCCACGGCAAGGACATGCTCAAGATGTCCGCCGAGCAGCGGCGTCGGATCCGTGGCGAGGGCATCGCCATGATCTTCCAGGACTCGCTCTCGGCCCTCAACCCGGTTTTCACCGTCGGCTTCCAGATCGCGGAGCAGTTCCGCGTCCGTCGTGGCATGAGCCGCTCGGACGCCAAGAAGCGCGCGATCGAGATGCTCGACCAGGTGAAGATCCCGAACGCCAAGGGTCGGTTCAGCAACTACCCGCACCAGTTCTCCGGCGGTATGCGGCAGCGGGCGATGATCGCCATGTCGCTGGCGCTCGACCCGGAGGTGCTGATCGCGGACGAGCCGACCACCGCGCTGGACGTGACCGTGCAGGCCCAGATCATGGACCTGCTCGGCGAGCTCCAGCGGGAACGGCAGATGGGCATGATCCTGATCACCCACGACCTCGGCGTGGTCGCCGACGTCGCGGACCGGATCGCGGTCATGTACGCCGGTCGGATCGTCGAGGAAGCCGACGTCTACGACCTGTACGGCAAGCCCGCCCACCCGTACACGCTCGGCCTGCTCAACTCGATCCCGCGGATGGACGAGAAGGGGCAGGAGCTCCGGACCATCAAGGGGCTCCCGCCGAACCTGATGAACATCCCGTCGGGTTGCGCCTTCAACCCACGCTGCCCGATGGCGCAGCCGGTGTGCCGGGAGAAGGTGCCGCCGCTGCTGCAGCTGGGCAACGGCCGGGCCAGCGCCTGCCACTTCGCCGAGGAGCTCGTGAACCGTGACTGAGAACATCATCGAGGTCCGTGACCTGGTCAAGCACTACCCCGTGACCCGGGGCGTCGTGTTCAAGAAGACCATCGGGCACGTCAAGGCGGTCGACGGCGTCTCCTTCGACCTCAAGGCCGGCGAGACGCTCGGCGTGGTCGGCGAGTCCGGCTGCGGCAAGTCGACGCTCGCCCGGGTGCTGATGAACCTGGAGAAGCCGACCGCCGGTCAGGTGCTCTACAAGGGTCAGGACATCTCCAAGCTCTCCGGTGGCGCGCTGCGGCGGCTGCGCCGGCAGATCCAGCTGGTGATGCAGGACCCGTACACCTCGCTGAACCCCCGCATGACGGTGGGTGACCTGATCGGCGAGCCGTTCGAGATCCACTCCGAGGTGGCTCCGAAGGGCAGCCGGCGCGGCAAGGTCAAGGAGCTGCTCGACCTGGTCGGCCTCAACCCGGAGCACATCAACCGGTACCCGCACCAGTTCTCCGGCGGCCAGCGGCAGCGCATCGGCATCGCCCGGGCGCTGGCGCTGCGGCCCGAGGTGATCGTCTGCGACGAGCCGGTGTCGGCCCTGGACGTGTCCATCCAGGCGCAGGTGATGAACCTGCTGGAGCAGCTCCAGGCCGAGTTCGGCCTGTCGTACGTCTTCATCGCCCACGACCTGTCGGTCGTGCGTCACCTGTCCGACCGGGTCGCCGTCATGTACCTGGGCAAGATGGTGGAGATCGGCACCGAGGACGAGATCTACGAGCGGCCGACCCACCCGTACACCCAGGCGCTGCTGTCCGCGGTGCCGGTGCCGGACCCGACGCTGCGGGAGAGCAAGTCGATCATCCGGCTCCAGGGTGACGTCCCCTCGCCGGTCAGCCCGCCCTCGGGCTGCCGGTTCCGCACCCGGTGCTGGAAGGCGCAGGACCTCTGCGCCCAGGAGGTGCCGCTGCTCCAGATCCGGCCGGGCTCGGACCACCCGAGCGCCTGCCACTTCGCGGAGAAGCGGGAGATCGTCGCCACCCACGGCGCGGCCTGATCCGACCGGACCGCCTGCCCGCGTCAGCCGACGCGGGCAGGCGGTCCGTCGTATCCGGCGCCGGTCACAGCGGGCCGCGGCCGGCGCGCAGCAGCAGCAGCGCGAGCTGGGTGCCGTCGGCGCCCAGCTCGGAGCGGAAGCGCTCCAGGATCTCCCGCTCGCGGGAGAGCACCAGCCGGGTCCCGCCGGAGGCCATCCGGGTCGCGCCGACCTCCTGGGAGAGCGCGGCGCGCTCCTGCCAGAGCGCGATCAGCGTCCGGTCGATCTCGTCGATCCGTCGCCGGATCTCCCCGATCCGTTCGGCCGCCGCCGAGTCGTCGGTGCCGGTCCGGGCCGCCGCGGCGCCGGTCGGGTCACCACCGGCCGGCCGGTCGTGCCGCGCCAGGCTGCCGCTGGACTCCACCACGTCAGTCATCATCGTCGTCCCTCTCGGGGCTCGGACCCGGTACCCGGATCCCGGGACGGAAAAGCCCCGGGCTCGGGGAGCCCGGGGCGTTTCGTAGGTCTGAATGATCAGGCGCGACCCACGGCTGCCGGACTCCCGGTGCCGTAGTAAAAGAAGCGCTGATCGAACACGCCGTCGAGTATGCCGACCGGCGGGGCGGACGCGCAAGGAAACCGGCCAACAGGTGGGACGTGACGCCGCCCGCGCACCCGGGCGCGCGGGCGGGGAAGTGTCCGGCCGACGGCATAGACTCGGACTGCGATGCATCCTCTCTTCGACATTCCCGCGTCCCCGCCCGCGCCGGAGTCCCGGCCGACCCCGCCGCGCCGCTCCGGGGCCGCCCGGTCCGACCCGCAGGCCCTCCTCGACGGCCTGAACGGCCCCCAGCGGGACGCGGTGACCCATGCCGGCTCCCCGCTGCTGATCGTGGCCGGCGCCGGCTCCGGCAAGACCCGGGTGCTGACCAACCGGATCGCCTACCTGCTCGGCGCCCGGGACGTGCACCCCGGCGAGATCATCGCGATCACGTTCACCAACAAGGCCGCCGGCGAGATGAAGGAGCGGGTGGCCGCGCTGGTCGGCCCGCGCGCCCGGCTCATGTGGGTCTCCACGTTCCACTCGGCCTGCGTACGCATCCTGCGCGCCGAGCACGAGCACGCCGGCCTGAAGTCCACCTTCTCGATCTACGACGCCGACGACTCCCGGCGGCTGATGCAGATGGTCGCCCGCGAGCTGGACCTGGACCCGAAGCGCTATCCCGCCCGGGGCCTCGCCGCGCAGGTCTCCAACCTGAAGAACGAGCTGGTCGACCCCGAGGAGTTCGCCGGCCGGGCCAAGGGGCCGAACGAGCGGGCCCTGGCCGAGGCCTACACGCTCTACCAGCGGCGGCTGCGGGAGGCGCACGCGCTCGACTTCGACGACCTGATCATGACGACGGTGCACCTGCTCCAGTCCCACCCGCACGTGGCGGAGAGCTACCGGCGCCGGTTCCGGCACGTGCTGGTGGACGAATACCAGGACACCAACCACGCCCAGTACGTGCTGATCAAGGAGCTGGTCTCCGGCACCGAGGGCGTCCCGCCGGCCGAGCTGTGCGTGGTCGGTGACGCCGACCAGTCGATCTACGCGTTCCGCGGCGCGACCATCCGCAACATCCTGGAGTTCGAGCGGGACTTCACCGACGCCCGCACGATCCTGCTGGAGCAGAACTACCGCTCGACCCAGACCATCCTCAACGCGGCCAACGCGGTGATCGACCGCAACACCTCGCGCAAGCCCAAGCGGCTGTGGAGCGACGCCGGCGCCGGCGAGCAGATCGTCGGCTACGTCGCCGACACCGAGCACGCCGAGGCGGACTGGGTGGCCCGGGAGATCGACCGGCTGGTCGACGGCGGCGACACCCGCCCGGGCGACGTGGCCGTCTTCTACCGCACCAACGCCATGTCGCGGGTGTTCGAAGAGGTCTTCATCCGGGTCGGCCTGCCCTACAAGGTGGTCGGCGGGGTGCGCTTCTACGAGCGCAAGGAGGTCCGCGACGCGCTGGCCTACCTGCGGGCGGTGGTCAACGACGACGACACGGTCAGCCTGCGCCGGATCCTCAACACCCCGCGCCGGGGCATCGGCGAGCGGGCCGAGGCCTGCGTCGAGGCGCTGGCGTCGCGGGACCGCGTCTCCTTCGGCGCCGCGTTGCGCCGCGCGAAGGCGGCGCCGGGGATCTCCACCCGGGCGGCCAACGGCATCGGCGAGTTCGTCGCGCTGCTCGACGAGGCGCGTGAGCTGGCCGCCACCGGCACCCCGGAGGAGGTGCTGGAGGCGCTGCTGACCCGCTCGGGCTACCTGGCCGAGCTGGAGGAGAGCCTCGACCCGCAGGACGCCGGCCGGGTGGACAACCTCCAGGAGCTGGTGAGCGTCGCCCGGGAATACACCGAGCGGATCGAGGCGCTGGGCGCCGACGACGAGCGGGCCACCCTGGCCGGTTTCCTGGAGCAGGTGGCGTTGGTCGCCGACGCCGACCAGATCCCCTCCGACGACCCGGACCATCAGGGTGTCGTCACGCTCATGACGCTGCACACGGCCAAGGGCCTGGAGTTCCCGGTGGTCTTCCTGACCGGCCTGGAGGACGGCGTCTTCCCGCACCTGCGCTCGCTCGGCGACACCCGCGAGCTGGAGGAGGAGCGGCGCCTGGCGTACGTGGGCATCACCCGGGCCCGGCAGCGCCTCTACCTGTCCCGGGCGGTCACCCGGTCGGCCTGGGGCGCGCCGGCCTACAACCCGCCGTCGCGGTTCCTGGAGGAGTTGCCGCCGGAGCTGGTCCGGTGGGAGCGCACCGAGGGCTCGTACACCTCGTGGGGCGGCGGTGGGGGCGGCGTCGGCGGCCGGGCGGACCGGATGGGCCGCGGCGGCTTCGCCGGTGGCACCCCGAAGGCGACCGAGCTGGCCAAGCGTCTGGGCGTGGACGCCAGCCGGCTGTCCACCGCGAGCGAGCTGAAGCAGGCGCCCAAGGTCTCGGCCGGCGACCGGGTCAACCACCAGCGCTACGGCCTGGGTCGGGTGCTGGCGGTGGAGGGCGCCGGCCCGGGCGCCCGGGCCCAGATCGACTTCGGCGACCAGACCATGTGGCTGGTGCTGCGGCACGCCCCGATCGACAAGCTCTGAACGGCGGGCGGGGCCCGGTCCGGCGTGCCGCCGGGCCGGGCCCCTCCTCGTGCGGTGGCCGTCAGCAGGCCACGTCGACGCCCCGGGCGCGCAGGAACGGCGCCGGGTCGATCTGGTTCCACATCGCGCCCTTGTGCACCTCGAAGTGCAGGTGCGGTCCGGTCGCGTCACCGGTCGCGCCCTCGTAGCCGATGACCTGGCCGGCCTTGACCTTGTCGCCGACGTCGACGAGGAGCCGGCTCTGGTGCGCGTAGTGGGTCAGGTAGCCGTTGTGGTGGTCGACGAAGACCGAGTTGCCGTAACCGTCACCGACGTCGCCGGCCTTGACCACGGTGCCCGCGGCGGCGGCCCGGATCGGCGTGCCGGCGGGCATGGCGAAGTCGATGCCCGCGTGCAGGGTTCCCCACCGCGGCCCGTAGCAGGAGGTGATCTCGGCGCCCTTCATCGGGATGACCCAGCCGGGCTTCGGCGCGGCCTTCTTCTTCGGCTTCGGCTTCGCCGTCTTCCTCGGCTTCGGGGTGGCCGCGCTCGGGCTGGGGGACGGGCTGGCCGGGGTGGCGGACGGCGTGACGGGACTGACCGACTCCCGGGCCGAGCGGTCGGCGCGGGCGGCGTCCTCCGCGCGTGCCCGCGCGTCGAAGTCGACCGCCGCCGGCACCGGGGTCGGTTCGTCGGTGGTCGCGACCACGACGCCGCCGAGGCCGAGCCCGAGCAGGGCCACCGCGCCGGTGACCAGGTATGCGGTGCGCCGTGCCCGGCGGGGGCGCCGGTGCCGGGCGGGGGCGATGTCCGGGGTGTTGCCGTTCGGGGTGGGACTGCTGTGTTGCACGGGGACCTTCACCAGTCGAGGGGCACGTGACCTCGAAATACTGGTGTCAGCGGCGGGGCGGCCGGGCCGTCGGGTGTCCCGGCCGGGCCGGTCCGCGCCGGCGTCCTGCCCGGGTTGACGCCGGTTGGGCGGTTCCTCGGAAGAGACGATCACCGGCCTGTGTGGGCCCGCTCACATCCGCGCCTGTGATCCAGCAGACTTGCCGACAGACGAAACCGCCCGGATCGCGGGATCCGGGCGGTTGTCGGGCGGTGCGGAGGGTCAGGACGCGGCTACGTCGCCGTAGAGTGCCTCGGTTTCGAGCTTGATGTCCACTCCGCGCTCCTGGAGCCACGGCACCGGGTCCAGCGGCTGGCCGTTGACATGGACCTCGAGGTGCAGGTGGGAGCCGTAGGAGTGACCGGTGTTGCCGACCAGGCCGAGCTGGTCGCCGGCCTTGACCTCCTGGCCCTCCTTGACGGTCACCGCGGAGGAGTGGCCGTAGATGGCCTCGCTGCCGTCGGAGTGCTTGACGATCACCGCGTAGCCGTAGCCGCCGAACCAGCCGGCCTTGGTGACCGTGCCGGAGTGGATGGCCTTGTAGGGCGTGCCCTCGGGCGCGACCAGGTCGATGCCGGTGTGCAGCTTGCCCCAGCGCACGCCGTAGGGCGACTTGAAGTCGTAGCCGTGCAGGGGGAGGAGCCAGGGGTCCTGCTCGCTCGCGGCGGCGTCGGTCGACCGGTCGTCACGGGTGGCGCGGTCGGCGCTGTCGGCCCGGGCCGCGGCGTCCTGGCTGGCGACCGAGGCCTGCCGGAGCTCGTCGAGGACCGAGGGGCTGACGCTCTTGGCGTCGGGGAGGGCGTTCGCGCCGAGGGCGACGATGCCGGCGCCGACGAAGGCGGTGGTGACGACCGCCGCGTAGCGGCTCCGCGGGGGGGTGGGTACGCGGCGACGGCCGCGATATCGATCGGGCTCAGACGACAGGCGCTGGCGCACGCACACCCTCCGTTGTCGGGGATCCGATGCGACTCCGGACCGTTCGGTGAAGCTCCGCCGAACCTCCGGTGTCGCGTCGTCACCCGTCCGTGGACCTGATGACAACCGTGGACACGTTAGCCAACCGCCACTCCTGTCACAAGCCGAAGCGCCGAACTGGCGTTTCGTTATGTCCAATTCCATCCGAGCTTGTCATATCTCGTGCCGCTGGTCGGATGGCCCGTCCACTGTCCGTTCGTCGCGGACAGTGACCGATCGGCGGAGGTGTCCGACTTCCGGCGTGCGAGGTCGGGCGGTAGTGCGCGGCCCGGCTTCCCGCCCCGCGCCCGGCCGGGTTACCGTTCGTTCAGGTCAGCAGTGCCGGTGCCGGTGAAAGGTGTGCGCAGATGAGCTCTCGAATCCGGGTCGTCGTCGCGAAGCCCGGCCTGGACGGCCACGACCGGGGCGCGAAGGTCGTCGCCCGTGCCCTGCGCGACGCGGGCATGGAGGTCATCTACACCGGCCTGCACCAGACGCCCGAGCAGATCGTCGAGACGGCCATCCAGGAGGACGCGGACGCGGTCGGTCTCTCCGTGCTCTCCGGCGCGCACATGACCCTGTTCAAGCGGGTCCTCGAACTGCTCGCCGAGCGCGAGGCGGCGGACATCGTGGTCTTCGGCGGCGGCATCATCCCCGAGGCCGACATCCCGGAGCTGGAGCGGCTCGGCGTCGCGAAGATCTTCACCCCGGGTGCGACCACCGGGTCGATCGTCGACTGGGTGCGGGAGAACGTCGCCCAGCCGGTCGGCTGACCGGCCGGTCTCCGCGGGCCCGGTTCCGAATCCGGGCAGGGGGAGGGGCCGGACGCACCCCTCACACGCCCGGCCCCTCTATGCACGATGCCCCGCCGCCACCCCTCGACCGACAGGGCATCGGCCGCTCCCGCCGTCGCGCTTGACCAGCGCTCCGACATCAGACTCAACGACGCCCCCGACGGGGGGTTACGCCCGGCTCCGGACATCCCCCGGACGGCTGACGCCGCGCGCTCCGGCGGCCCCGTCCGTCGCCCGGCCGCCCGACTCGGCGACGGCGGCTGTGCATTACCGCACACCGCGCACCCGCTCGGTTGCCGCCGGTTCCCATCTCGTTAGGCTGCGGCAAATGGCCTGTCTCTTCTGATGACAGGCGTCAAACTGATTTTCCAACGCTGGTGGCGGCGCGACGGCGCGCCGCGGAGACGGGACGGGACGCGCAATCGTGGACCTGTACGAGTACCAGGGGCGGGACCTGTTCGAGCGGCACGGCTTGCCCGTGCTCGCCGGCGGCGTCGCCACTACCCCGGAGGAGGCCCGCGCGATCGCCGAACGCCTCGGCGGTCGGGTGGTCGTCAAGGCGCAGGTGAAGGTCGGCGGCCGCGGCAAGGCCGGCGGCGTGAAGCTGGCCGAGGGCGCGGAGGAGACGGTGGCCCGGGCCACCGACATCCTCGGCATGGACATCAAGGGTCACACCGTCCACAAGGTCATGATCACGGTGACCGCGGACGTGGCCGAGGAGTACTACTTCTCGTACCTGCTCGACCGGGCGAACCGCACCTTCCTCTGCATCGCCAGCGTCGCCGGCGGCATGGACATCGAGCAGGTCGCCGCCGAGACCCCGGACCGGGTCGTCAAGGCGCCGATCGACGCCAACACCGGCGTCGACGAGGCGAAGGCGCGCGAGATCGTCACCGCGGCCGGCTTCCCGGCCGAGATCGCCGACCAGGTCGTCGACGTCGCGGTCAAGCTGTGGCAGGCGTTCGTCGCCGAGGACGCCACGCTGGTCGAGGTGAACCCGCTGGCCACCACCAAGGACGGCAAGCTGCTGCTCCTGGACGCCAAGGTCACCCTGGACGAGAACGCCGGGTTCCGGCACCCGGACCACGAGGCCCTGGTCGACCAGGCGTCGGTGGACCCGCTGGAGCAGGCCGCCAAGGCCAAGGACCTCAACTACGTCAAGCTCGACGGCGAGGTCGGCATCATCGGCAACGGCGCGGGCCTGGTCATGTCCACGCTCGACGTGGTCGCGTACGCCGGTGAGCGGCACGGCGGCGTCAAGCCGGCCAACTTCCTCGACATCGGCGGCGGCGCGAGCGCCGAGGTGATGGCGAACGGCCTGGAGATCGTCCTCTCCGACCCGTCGGTGAAGAGCGTCTTCGTCAACGTGTTCGGCGGCATCACCGCGTGCGACGCGGTCGCCAACGGCATCGTGCAGGCGCTGGCGCTGCTCGAGCAGCGCGGCGAGAAGGCCACCAAGCCGCTCGTGGTCCGCCTCGACGGCAACAACGCCGAGGCCGGTCGGGCCATCCTCGACGGCGCGGCCAACCCGCTCATCCAGCGGGTCGACACCATGGACGGCGCGGCCGAGCGGGCCGCCGAGCTGGCAGCTGCGGGGGTCTGACAATGGCTATCTGGCTGACCAAGGACTCCAAGGTCATCGTGCAGGGGATGACCGGTTCCGAGGGTTCCAAGCACACCCGGCGGATGCTCGCCGCGGGCACCACCGTCGTCGGCGGCGTCAACCCGCGCAAGGCCGGCACCACCGTCGACTTCGACGGCACCGAGCTGCCCGTCTTCGCCTCCGTCGCGGACGCGATGAAGGAGACCGGCGCCGACGTCACGGTCATCTTCGTGCCGCCGCAGTTCACCAAGGCCGCCGTGGTCGAGGCGATCGACGCCGGCATCGACCTGGCCGTGGTGATCACCGAGGGCGTGCCGGTGCACGACACCGCCGCGTTCTGGGCGTACAACGTGGCCCAGGGCGAGCGGACCCGGATCATCGGCCCGAACTGCCCGGGCATCGCCTCGCCGGGCGCGTCCAACGCCGGCATCATCCCGGCCGACATCACCGGCTCCGGCCGGATCGGCCTGGTCAGCAAGAGCGGCACGCTGACCTACCAGATGATGTACGAGCTGCGCGACATCGGCTTCTCCACCTGCGTCGGCATCGGTGGTGACCCGATCATCGGCACCACCCACATCGACGCGCTGGCCGCCTTCGAGGCGGACCCGGAGACCGACGCCATCGTCATGATCGGTGAGATCGGCGGCGACGCCGAGGAGCGCGCGGCCGAGTTCATCAAGGCCAACGTCACCAAGCCGGTGGTCGGCTACATCGCCGGCTTCACCGCCCCGCCCGGCAAGACCATGGGTCACGCCGGCGCGATCATCTCCGGCTCGGCCGGCACCGCCGACGCGAAGAAGGCGGCGCTGGAGGCGGTCGGCGTCAAGGTCGGCAAGACCCCGACCGAGACCGCCAAGCTCATGCGGGAGATCATGTCGGGCCGCTGAGCGGTCGCACGACGTGCCGAGGGGGTCGACCGGTCCGGTCGGCCCCCTCACGCTCAGCGGTACCAGTACGGGTAGTAGTAGCTGCCCCGGGCCCGCACGATGGCGCTGGCCACGATGTTGACGACGCCGAACGCGATGGCCAGCCAGCCGAGCACCGGTGACTTGCCGTTGCGCCGCGCGTCGCGGATGGACAACCCCCCGAAGACGATGCCCAGGATGCCGCAGCAGAGCAGGCCGAGCACGATGCCGAGAACGCCCCAGAGCGTGGTCCGGTCCCGGCCGGCGGCCGGTGGCGGCGGTGGCGGCGGATACGGAGCGTTCACGGCTTCCTCCGAGCGGTCGGTGCCGCGACAGGAAAGGTCGCGCCTGAAGCCGAGGCTAGACGGATCACCACCGCCGATCCGGGGGTTCGGCGAACTCGCCGCGGTATCGGACTGCCGTCCTTCGTGCGGCGTGCCAGAGTAGACGCGATGTCACGTGTCACCCCTGACCAGCCCCGCCGCTCGGCCGCCGGTCCCGGCGCCGGTGCCCGGCCGCCCGGCCGTGCCCGCCCCGGTGTCCGCGTGCCCGCGCCCCGGGCGGGCGAGCCGTCCCGCAGCCGGGCGCCGCTGCCCGTCGCCGCCGGGGTGGCCGCGCTCTGGGCCGCGGTGACCTCCTGGCTGCCGGTCACCGTGGTGCTCGGCCTGGCCCAGCTCAGCGAGGACGCCGGCTCGCTCGGCGGGGCGCTCCGCGCCGGCCTCGCCGGCTGGCTGCTCGGGCACGGGGTGCCGCTGCAGACCGCGGCCGGGCCGCTCGGCCTGGCGCCGCTCGCGCTGAGCGCGCTCGTCGTCTGGCGGCTCACCCGCGCCGGGGTGCACGTCAGCCGCGCCGTCGGGGCCCGCGGCGGCGGCTCGCCCCGGCAGGCGCTCACCGTCGCGGTCGCCGTCGCCGTCGGGTACGCGCTGCTCGGCGCGATCGCCGCGATCGCCGTCGGCGCGGGCGGCCTGCGGGTCTCCCCGGTCACCGCCGCGCTCACGTTCGCCGCGTTCGCCGCCCCGGCCGCCCTGGTCGGCGCACTGCGCACCACCGGGGTGTGGGGGCTGCTGGCGCGGCGCTGCCCGCCGGCCGTGCGGGACGGGCTGCGCACCGGCCTGGTCGCGGCGCTGCTGCTGTGCGGCGCGGGCGCCGGCGCGGCCGGGCTGGCGGTGGCCACCGGCGGCGGCGACGCGGCCGACATGATCGGGGCCTACCGCACCGGGGTGGCCGGTCAGGCCGGCATCACGCTGGTCAGCCTCGCCTACGCGCCGAACGCCACCGCCTGGTCGGTCAGCTACCTGCTCGGTCCCGGGTTCGCCGTCGGCACGGACACCGCCGTGCGCACCAGCGAGGTGTCGGTCGGCGCGCTGCCGGCCGTACCACTGCTCGCCGGCCTGCCGCGCGGGCCGGTGGACGGGCTCGGGTCGGGGCTGCTCGCGGTGCCCGTGCTGGCCGCGATGGCGGCCGGCTGGCTGCTCGCCCGGAGGCTGCTACGGGTGGCGGCCGAGGAGCGGGCCGAGGTCGGGTGGGCGGCGCTGCTGGTGCCGGCGGCGCTCGCCGGGCCGGTCGCCGGCGCGCTGCTGGGGCTGGTCGCGGCGGCCTCGGGCGGCCCGCTCGGCGGTGGTCGGCTCGCCGAGATCGGTCCGTCGCCCTGGCCGGTGGCCGGCGTGGCCACCCTGGTGATCGCCGTGGGCGCGGCGCTCGGCGCCGCCGCCACCCGCACCCTGACCCGTCCCACCGCCCCGCCGTCCCGCCCGGCGCCCCCGCCCCGCGCAACCCCCGCCGCCCGCTGACCCCGCCCGTCCGGGAGGTGGGCCGGGAACGCGCGAGGGGGCGCCCGGCGGTCGCCGGACGCCCCCTGCACGAAGCCGGTCAGGAACCGAAGTTGCCCATGTTGATCGCGGCGCCGGCGATGGCGCTGATGATGCCGACGACCACACCGACACCACCGCAGATCAGGGCGGCCTTGGCCTGGCCCGGGTTGCTGGCCTCGCCCGCCTGGACCTTCTTCTGACCCATCACGCCGAGCACGATGCCGACGATGCCGGCCGGCACACCCAGCAGCGGGCAGCACAGGCCGAGCACGATCGAGGCGATGCCGACGATCATGCCGATGAGGCCCATGGTGTTGTTCTGTCCCTGCCCCTGGCCCGGGCCGGCCGGGTAGCCGGCGGCCGGGTACTGCGGCGCGGCGCCGTACGGCTGCTGCTGCTGCGCGTACGGGTCCTGCCCGTAGGGCTGGCCGGAGGTGGGCTGGCCGTAGGGCTGACCCGAGGTCGGCTGCTGCCCGTACTGCGGCGCCTGCGGCGGCTGGGCGTACGGGTCGTGCGGCTGTGCGGTCGGGTCCTGGTTCGGCTGCTGGCCGTACGGGTCCTGACCGGGGTATCCGGGCTGCATCGAGGTGCTCCTCAAACTGGGGGTCCATGGTCGGGTGCGCACGGCACCGGGCGACGGCAGCGTATCGTGTCGCCGCCATCGGGGAGATCACCAGCGGCGCGCCCGCCCGCGGACGGGACGCCCGGAGGGCACCGATAGGGTTGTCCGCGTGACCGAGCCCGCGTCCGTCGCCCGCCTCGTCGTCCTCGTCTCCGGTTCCGGCAGCAACCTCCAGGCGCTGCTGGACGCCGCCGCCGACCCCGGATACGGGGCCCGGGTGGTGGCCGTGGGCGCCGACCGGGACGGCATCGCCGGCCTGGACCGGGCCGCCGCGGCCGGCGTGCCGTCGTTCGTCGAGCGCGTCAAGGACCACCCGACCCGTGCCGACTGGGACAAGGCCCTCACCGCCCGCGTCGCCGAGCACCGGCCCGACCTGGTCATCAGCGCGGGCTTCCTGAAGCTGGTCGGTCCGGAGTTCCTCACCGCGTTCGGCGACCGCTACCTGAACACGCACAACACGCTGCTGCCGGCGTTCCCCGGCATCCACGGCCCCCGCGACGCGCTGGCGTACGGCGTGAAGGTCACCGGGGCCACGTTGTTCTTCGTCGACGCCGGGATGGACACCGGTCCGATCGTCGCCCAGGTCGCCGTTCCGGTGCTGGACGACGACGACGAGGAGACGCTCACCGAGCGCATCAAGTCCGCCGAGCGCCGCCAGCTCGTCGAGCAGGTCGGCCGCCTGGTCCGTGAAGGTTGGACGATCACCGGCAGAAAGGTCACCATCCCGTGAGCACCACTCAGGACGCCCGCCCGATCCGGCGTGCGCTGGTCAGCGTCTACGACAAGACCGGCCTGGTCGAGCTGGCCCGGGCCCTGCACGAGGCCGGCGTGGAGATCGTCTCGACCGGCAGCACCGCGTCGACGATCTCCGGCGCGGGCGTGCCGGTGACGCCGGTCGAGCAGGTCACCGGCTTCCCGGAGATCCTCGACGGGCGGGTCAAGACCCTGCACCCGAAGATCCACGGTGGCCTCCTCGCCGACCTGCGCAAGGACGCGCACGCCGCGCAGCTCGACGAGCACGGCATCGCCGGGATCGACCTGCTGGTCTCCAACCTCTACCCGTTCCAGGCCACCGTCGCCTCCGGCGCCGGCCTCGACGAGTGCGTCGAGCAGATCGACATCGGCGGGCCGGCCATGGTCCGGGCCGCCGCGAAGAACCACGCCTCGGTGGCGGTGGTGACCGACCCGGCCGCGTACCCGGCGGTGCTCGCCGCGCTCGCCGACGGCGGTTTCACCCTGGCCCAGCGGCGCGCGCTCGCCGCCCGCGCGTTCGCCGACATCGCCGACTACGACGTGGCCGTGGCCGACTGGTTCGCCTCCACGGTGGCCCCGGCGGAGGACGGGTGGCCGCGGTTCGCCGGGTCGGCGCTGCGCCGCCAGGCCGTGCTGCGCTACGGCGAGAACCCGCACCAGACGGCGGCCCTCTACACCGACCCGGGCGCGCCGGCCGGCCTGGCCCAGGCCGAGCAGCTGCACGGCAAGGAGATGTCCTACAACAACTACGTGGACGCGGACGCCGCCTGGCGGGCCGCGCACGACTTCCCCGACCAGCCCGCGGTGGCGATCATCAAGCACGCCAACCCGTGCGGCATCGCGGTCGGCGCGGACGTGGCCGAGGCGCACCGCAGGGCGCACGCCTGCGACCCGGTCTCCGCCTTCGGCGGGGTGATCGCGGTGAACCGGCCGGTGAGCGTGGAGCTGGCCGGGCAGGTCGCGGAGATCTTCACCGAGGTGCTGGTGGCGCCGGGCTACGACGAGGGCGCGCTGGAGCTGCTGCGGGCCAAGAAGAACATCCGGCTGCTGCGGGCGCCCGCGTTCGCCCCCCGACCGGCCGAGTGGCGGCAGGTCGGCGGCGGCGTGCTGGTGCAGATGCGGGACGCGGTCGACGCGCCCGGCGACGACCCGGCCAACTGGACGCTGGCCACCGGCGACGCGGCCGACGAGGCCACGCTGCGCGACCTGGCGTTCGCCTGGCGGGCGGTACGCGCGGTGAAGAGCAACGCGATCCTGCTGGCCCGCGACGGCGCCACCGTCGGCGTCGGGATGGGCCAGGTCAACCGGGTCGACTCGGCGCGGCTGGCGGTCAGCCGGGCCGGCGACGAACGGGCGCGGGGCTCGGTCTGCGCCTCGGACGCGTTCTTCCCGTTCGCCGACGGGCCGAAGATCCTCATCGACGCGGGCGTCCGGGCGATCGTGCAGCCCGGCGGCTCGATCCGCGACGAGGAGACCATCGCGGCCTGCAAGGAGGCCGGCGTGACCATGTACCTGACCGGCACCCGGCACTTCTTCCACTAGGGCCCGGTTCCCGGGGGTCGAGCGGACCCCGCAGAGGGACGGTTCAGATCTGAGCGATATACCTCAGAGGCATATTCATGACTCTGAGGTATATCGCTTCACGCGCCCCGGTCCCGCCGGCCGCGACACGCCGGCAGGGCCGGTGGCGGAACGCACCGGCTCCAGGTGGCCCCGCCGTCCGTGCGCCGTTGCCGGCCGCCCTGGCCGGTTGCTAGCGTGTGCCCGGCGACAACGATCGACCGTCTCCACTGTCCATGAGCCCCGGCAGGTGTGCCATGCACGTACGCGACCGGTTGACCGCCGTCGTCGTCACGTTGGCATTCGTCCTGACCGCGTTCGGCGCCGCCGTCGGCCTGCCCGCCCTCGGCCCGAGCGCCGTCGGGCCGTCCGCCGTCGGGCCGTCCGCCGTCGGGCCGTCCGCCGTCGGGCCGTCCGCCGCCGATCCGGCCGATGCCGGCCCGGGTGCCGCCGTACCCGCCCGGGGCTGCCGGGCCCGGCCGGTCGCGTCGCTCGGCGCGTACCCGCAACGGCCGTGCGCGGAGTTGTCCGGCGGGTGGTGGGGTGAGCGGCGCGGCGGCCTCGCCTACGGCGACGGGCCCGACGAACCGCTCCCGGCCGCGCCGCCGAGCGTCGCCGGCCCGATCGTGTCGGCGCGGCTCGTTCCCGACCGCCGGCCGCCGGCCCGACCGCTGCCGCCGCCCGGAGTGCCGGCGGCGCGTGCGCCGCCCACCGCCTGAGCCGCGCCGGAGCCTGCCGCGTCGACCCGGCGGCACCGCCGCTGCCCGCCGTCGCCCACGGGGGCGCGCCTCACGCACCCCGTCCGCGTCTCGCCGAGGCCTCGTCCCCACTTCCTCCGGGGGACGGGGCCTCAGACGTCCGGGCGCACCTCGGCGAAGTGACAGGCGCTGGGGTGCGGGTCCGCGGCCCGGGGCACCGTCCGCGGGTCCTGGGTGGCGCAGACCTCCTCCGCCTTCCAGCACCGGGTGCGGAACCGGCAGCCCGACGGCGGGTCGGCCGGACTCGGCACGTCCCCGCTGAGCCGGATGATGCTCCGCTCCGTACGGGCCTCCGGGTCGGGCACCGGCACCGCCGAGAGCAACGCCTGGGTGTACGGGTGAGTGGCCCGCCGGTAGATCTGCTCCTCGGTGCCGATCTCGACGATCCGGCCCAGGTACATCACCGCCACCCGGTCGGAGATGTGCCGGACCACCGACAGGTCGTGGGCGATGAAGATGTACGAGAGCCCGAACTCGTCCTGGAGCTGCTCCAGCAGGTTGATCACCTGGGCCTGAATGGAGACGTCCAGGGCCGACACCGGTTCGTCGCACACGATGATCTCGGGTCGCAGGGCGAGCGCGCGGGCGATGCCGATGCGCTGCCGCTGACCGCCGGAGAACTGGTGCGGATAGCGGTTCAGGTGCTCCGGGTTGAGCCCGACCACGTCCAGCAGCTCCCGGACCCGCTGCCGCCGGCTGCCCTTCGGGGCGGCCTCGGGGTGGATCGCGAACGGCTCGCCGATGATGTCGCCGACCGTCATCCTCGGGTTCAGCGAGGTGTACGGGTCCTGCATCACCATCTGCATGTTCCGGCGCAGCCGGCGCAGCTCCGACCCGGACGCCCGGAACAGGTCCTTCCCCTCCAACGTGGCCCGGCCGGAGGTCGGTGTCTCCAACCGCATCAGCAACCGGGCCAGGGTCGACTTGCCGCAGCCGGACTCGCCCACCACCCCGAGCGTCTCGCCACGGCGCAGCTCGAAGCTCACCCCGTCGACCGCCCGTATCGCGCCGATCTGCCGCTTGAACAGCACCCCCTGGGTGATCGGAAAGTGCTTCACCAGGTCGTCGACGGCGAGGACGGTCTCGCCCCGGACCTTGGTGGAGTCAGCCGGCGCGGTCATCGTGGACCTCCTGCGCGAAGTGGCACGCGCTGGTCCGGCCGTCGCCGAGCACGAGGTCGTGCGGCACCTCGTCGACGCAGACCTGCTGCGCGTACGGGCAGCGGGGATGGAACGGGCAGCCGGAGGGGATCCGCATCAGGTTCGGCGGCAGCCCCCGGATCGTGGACAGCGCCCGGCCGCGCACGTCGAGCCGGGGGATCGACTCCAGCAACCCCTTCGTGTACGGGTGGGCCGGCGCCCGGTACAGCGAGCGGACGTCGGCGTGCTCGACGATCCGGCCGGCGTACATGACCGCGATCCGGTCCGCCACGCCGGCCACCACGCCGAGGTCGTGGGTGATCAGGATGAGCGCCATGCCCAGGTCGCGCCGCAGGTCGGCCAGGAGGTCCATGATCTGGGCCTGCACGGTGACGTCGAGCGCGGTGGTGGGCTCGTCGGCGATCAGCACCTTGGGGTCCAGCGCCAGCGCCATGGCGATCATGACGCGCTGCCGCATGCCGCCGGAGAACTGGTGCGGGTAGTCGCCCAGCCGGTTCGCCGCGGCCGGGATGCGGACCAGGTCCATCAACTCGACGGCGCGTCGGCGCGCGTCGGCCCGGGACAGCCCGGCCCGCTCGCGCAGCGACTCACCGATCTGCCAGCCGACCGGGAAGACCGGGTTCAACGCCGACAGCGCGTCCTGGAAGATCATCGCGATCTCTGTGCCGCGTACCTGCCGGCGCTCCTCCTCGGAGCGGGTGAGCAGGTCCCGCCCCTGGTAGAGGATCTGACCACCGCGTACGTGCGCCGGTGGGGTGTCCAGGATGCCCATGATCGCCTGGGCGGTGACCGACTTGCCGGAGCCCGACTCGCCGAGCACGGCCAGCGTCTCGCCGGCGTCCAGGTGATAGGTCACCCCGTTGATCACCCGGGCCACGCCCTCCCGGGTGCGGAACTCGACGTGCAGGTCCCGTACCTCCAGCAGGTGCCCGCCGGGCGGGGTGGGGGAGGCCGGCGTGGGCCGGACCGCGTTCTGCGTCATCAGGAAGTCACCGGAGCTTCGGGTCGAAGGCGTCGCGGACCGCGTCGCCGAGCATGATGAAGGCGAGCACGGTCAGCGCGAGGAAGACCGACGGCACGATCAGCGGGGTCGCCGACTCCCGCATGTGCACCCGCCCGGCGTCGATGTCGATGCCCCAGGAGATGGTCGGCGCCTTCAGGCCGATGCCGAGGAAGCTCAGCGTCGCCTCGGCCGCGATGAACGAGCCGAGCGCGATGGTGAGCACCACGATGGCCGGGGCGAGCGCGTTCGGCAGGATGTGCCGCCACATGATCCGGCCGTTGCCGGCGCCGAGCATCCGGGCGGCGGCCACGTAGTCCTGCTCCCGGGCGGTGATGACCGAGGAACGGACCACCCGGGCCGCGGTGGTCCAGCCGAGCAGCGCCAGCACCAGGATGACCGCGAAGAGCCGGACCGTCTCGCCGCTGGTGCTCACCCGCTTGAGCAGCACGATCGCGGCCAGCAGCAGCGGGATGCCGAGCACGATGTCGATCACCCGGGAGAGCACCGCGTCGACCCACCCGCCGAAGAAGCCGGCGAGCATGCCGACGACGAGCGCGATCACGCCGGTGATCAGCGCGGAGAACGCGCCCACCAGCAGCGAGGCCCGGGCGCCGTAGACCGCCCGGGCGAACGTGTCGCAGCCCTGGAAGTCGTACCCGAAGATGGCCCCGCCGGACGGTCCGGCGTGCTGCCGGGAGAGCACGCAGTCGCGCGGGTCGTTCGCGGTGAACAGCCCGGGGAAGGCGGCCATCGCGGCGACCAGCACGACCAGCAGCAGGCTGACCCAGAAGACCGGGTTGCGGCGCAGGTCCCGCCAGGCGTCGCCGGCCAGGCTGCGCGACCGTCCCGGCCGGCCGGCCCGGTCGGGGGTCCCGGGCTCGCCGGAGACGCCCCGCCGCGCCGACTGGTCCTCCGTCGCCGCCACGCTCTCGAAGTCACTCATAGCGGATCCTCGGGTCGAGTACGGCGTAGAGCACGTCCACCACCAGGTTGGACAGCAGGTAGACCACGACGAGCACGCTGACGATGCCCACCACCAGCGGGCCGTCCTCGGTGCGGATGCCGCGGAACAGGTTGAAGCCGACGCCGGGGATGTTGAACACGCCCTCGGTGATGATCGCGCCGCTCATCAGGTTGCCCAGTTCCACGCCGAGGAAGGTGACCACCGGGATGAGCGAGTTGCGCAGCACGTGCACGCCGACGATCCGCCGCCGGACCAGGCCCTTCGCGCGGGCGGTGCGGACGTAGTCGGCGCGCAGGTTCTCGGTGACCGAGGTCCGGGTCAGCCGCAGCGCGGTGGCCAGCGAGAGCGAGCCGAGCACGATGCCGGGCAGCAGCAGCGCCCAGAAGGAGGGCTGGGCGCCGGCGGTGGGCGGGAAGATCGGCCAGCGTACGCCGAGGAAGTACTGCGCCAGCGGGGCGAGCACGATGGTGGGGATGCCGAGCACCAGCAGCGTCAGCACCAGCGTGGCGTGGTCGAAGACGCCGGCGCGCCGGATGGCCGCGAGCACGCCGGCGGTGACCCCGAAGATCACGGTCACGGCCAGCGCGATCAACGCCAGCTTCACGGTGACCGGCCAGGCGGCGGCGAGGATGTCACTGATCTGCCGCCCGGTCAGCGACTGGCCGAGGTCGCCCCGGACCAGGCCGCCGAGGTAGGTGACGTAGCGGTAGAAGAAGCCGCCGACGCCGGTCGCGTCCAGGTGGTACTTCTCGGTCAGGTAGGCCCGCTGGGCCGCGGTGACCGGCCGCTCCCCGGCGAGCGCCTGGATCGGGTCACCCTGCCCGGCGAACATCAGCGCGTAGACGATCAGCGTGGTCCCGAAGAAGGCGAGGACCATCTGGAGCAGCCGCCGCAGGATGAACCGGAACATGCTGGCAAGTCTGCCGAAACGGGGCGAACTACGTGCCAATGCGAGGGCCGGGCCACCCGGTGGGGGTGGCCCGGCCCTCGACGGGGTGGGTCAGGCGCGCTCGATCTTCAGCAGGTCGACCCGGTCGAAGAGGTCCACGTGGACGTTCTTGACCTTGGTGGAGTGGCCGAAGTTGTTCTGCCCGTACCGCAGCGGGATCACCGGCAGATCCTGCGCGAGCAGGTCCTCCGCCGCCTGGTACTTCTTGATCGCCTCGTCCTCGGTCGCCGCCCGGGCGCCCTCGGCGAGGAGCTTGTCGAACTGCGGGTTGCTGTAGCCGTAGTAGTTCGACGAGCCGTTGGTGCTGTACAGCGGGCCCAGGTAGTTCTCCATGGACGGGTAGTCCATCACCCAGCCCATCCGGAACAGGCCGACCGACTGCTTCTGCTTGAGCTTGGTCAGCAGGTCCGCGAACTTCGGCTCGGCGTTGCCGACGCACTCCACGCCCAGGTTGGCCTTCAGCTGGTTGCAGGTGGCGTCGATCCAGTCCTTGTGGCCGCCGTCGCCGTTGTAGGACAGCTCGATCTTCTTCGGGCCGCCAGCGGCCTCGTACATCGCCTTGGCCTTGGCCGGGTCGAACGCGCCCGCCGTGCCGATGGTGTTCTCCCGGTAGCCGGCGACCACCGGAGAGACGAACGAGCGGGCCGGCTGCTGCGAGTCCTTGAAGATCGACTTGGTGATCTCGTCCCGGTCGATCGCCATCGAGATCGCCTTGCGCACCTCGGGCTTGCTGAACTCCTTCTGGAACGTCGGGAAGGCCAGCACCTGAAGCGACGACGCCGGGCTCTGCTGGAACCGGTCACCGAGGTCGGTGGCGGCGGTCGACAGGTTCTCGGTCGGGATCGTCTTGATCACGTCGAGGTTGTCCGACAGCACGTCCGCGTACGCGGCGGTCGGCTGCTGGTAGATCCGGAACTCGACGCCACCGACCTTGGGCTGCTGGCCCGGGAAGGCGTCGTACTTCTCCACCTCGACCTTGGCGTCGTGCTGCCAGTTGCCCTTCATCTTGAACGGGCCCTGGCCGATCGGCGCCTGCTCGTACCCCTCGGCCAGCACGCCGGGCGCGGAGAAGGCCGCCTTGGGCAGCGGGTAGAAGGCGGTGTAGCCGAGCATGGTCTTGAAGTCCACGTACGGCTCGGTGAGCGTCACGGTGAAGGTCAGGTCGTCGACCTTCTTCAGGCCGCTCAGCGTCTGGGCCTTCGGCTTCTCGCCCTGGAGGTCCGCGTAGCCGGCGACCTTCTCGAAGAAGTAGCTCGAGTTCTGGCCGTTCGGGGCGTACGCGCCGTAGTTCCACGCGTCCAGGTAGTTGTCGGCGGTGACCTTCTCGCCGTTGTGGAACGTGTAGCCGGGCTTCAGCTTGATCGTCCAGACCTTGTTGTCCGACGACGTCACCGACTCGGCCGCCACCTCGTGCGGCTTGTTCGCCTCGTCGTAGTCGACCAGCGGGCTGAACAGGGCCGACAGGACCTGGGAGCCGCTCGTCTCGTTGGTGTTGGTCGGCACCAGGTGCTGCGGCTCGGCGATCTCGATTCGCACGGCCGCATCGGGGTCGCCTGCGCCACCGCTGCCGCCGCCCGAGCCGCAGGCCGCCAGGCCCAGCGTCACCGCGAGCGGAAGAGCGGTCCAGGCCGCGAGCCTACGAACACGCATGGAGTCTCCTCATCTCCTCACGCTGCGCTGTCGTCCCGGCGCTGGGTGACTCTGCGCAACGAGCCGTAACGGTAGGTCGCGAGGCGGCGACTCGACAACGTGTGCGTTGCGGAGCGGTAACGGAGCGTGCCCCCCGGCCTTGTCGCTGCGGCTTCCGCCTGCTAGCTCCGGCCCTCTGGGCGGCATCTTTTCGAAGATGTGCGGCCGGCTCGGGTGTGGGTGGCCCGGATTGCGTGCGCTGCCACGGGCGTCCCGTCCGTCCCGCGCCGGGGCCGTCCGTCCGATTCTCCAGCCCTCCCGGTGACGCTGCGTGACTTAACGCACGTTGCGGAGCGTCATCGTCGGCCGTCGTCGTCCGGCCCGACCACCGACGTGAGACGATCACGGCGTGACGGCGACGATCCTGGACGGCAAGGCCACGGCGGCGGAGATCAAGGACGAACTGCGGGAGCGGGTCAAGGCGCTAGCCGAGCGCGGCATCACCCCCGGGCTCGGCACCGTGCTGGTCGGGGAGGACGCCGGCTCCCAGGCGTACGTCAACGGCAAGCACCGCGACTGCGCGGAGGTCGGCATCGCCTCGCTCCGCGTCACGCTGCCGGCCGACGCCGGCCAGGAGCGCCTCGACGCGGCGCTGGCCGAGCTGAACGCCGACCCGGCCTGCCACGGCTACATCGTCCAGCTCCCGCTCCCGAGCCACCTGGACACCCAGCGGGCGCTGGAGTCGATCGACCCGGACAAGGACGCCGACGGCCTGCACCCGGTCAACCTCGGTCGACTCGTGCTCGGCTACGACGCCCCGCTGCCCTGCACCCCGCGCGGCATCGTGGAGCTGCTGCGCCGGCACGACGTGCCGCTGCGCGGCGCGAACGTCGCCGTCGTCGGCCGGGGCAACACGGTGGGTCGGCCGCTCGGCCTCCTGCTCACCCGACGCAGCGAGAACGCCACCGTCACGCTCTGCCACACCGGCACGCTCGACCTGGCCGCGCACACCCGGGCCGCCGACATCGTGATCGTCGCCGCCGGGGTGCCGGGGCTGCTCACCGCCGACATGATCACCCCCGGCGCGACAGTGGTGGACGTCGGCATCACCCGGGTGATCGGCGAGGACGGCAAGGGGCGCTACACCGGCGACGTCGACCCGGAGGTGGTCGAGGTGGCCGGCCGGCTGGTGCCGATGCCGGGCGGCGTCGGCCCGATGACCCGCGCCATGCTGCTGACCAACGTGGTCGAGCGGGCCGAGCAAACGGGCTGACCCACCCAGGCAGGTCATAACCGTCCGCCCCTGGCCCGATCGGTGCCAGGATGGCTGATACGGTCCGGAAAACCGACTGGTATCAGGGAGTGGGACGACCATGGGTAAGAAGGTCACTGTCGTCGGCGCCGGCTTCTACGGCTCGACCACCGCACAGCGCCTGGCCGAATACGACGTCTTCGACACCGTCGTGATCACCGACATCGTGGAGGGCAAGCCGGCTGGTCTCGCGCTGGACCTCAACCAGTCCCGCGCGGTCGAGGGCTTCGAGACCACCGTCGTCGGCGTCACCACCGGCCCGAACGGCGAGGGTTACGAGGCCATCGAGGGCTCGGACGTCGTCGTCATCACCGCCGGCCTGCCGCGCAAGCCGGGCATGAGCCGGATGGACCTGCTGGAGACCAACGCCAAGATCGTCCGGCAGGTCGCCGAGAACGTCGCCAAGTACGCCCCGAACGCCGTCGTCATCGTGGTGTCGAACCCGCTCGACGAGATGACCGCGCTGGCCCAGCTCGCCACGCAGTTCCCGAAGAACCGGGTGCTCGGCCAGGCCGGCATGCTGGACACCGCCCGGTTCACCAACTTCGTCGCCGAGGCGCTGAGCGTACCGGTGAAGTCGGTGCGGACCCTGACCCTGGGCTCGCACGGCGACACCATGGTCCCGGTCCCGTCCAAGAGCACGGTGAACGGCAAGCCGCTGCGCGACGTCATGCCGGCCGAGCAGATCGAGGAGCTGGTCGTCAAGACCCGCAACGGTGGCGCCGAGGTCGTCGCGCTGCTCAAGACCGGTTCGGCCTACTACGCGCCGTCCGCCGCCGCGGCCCGGATGGCGAAGGCCGTGGCCGAGGACTCCGGCGAGGTCATGCCGGTCTGCGCCTGGGTCGACGGCGAGTACGGCATCGACGGCGTCTACCTCGGTGTCGAGGCGGAGATCGGCGCCGAGGGCGTGAAGCGCGTCGTCGAGACCGACCTGGACGCCGACGAGCTGGCCGCGCTGAAGGAGGCCGCCGAGGCCGTCCGCGCCAAGCAGGGCGACGTCGCCTCCATGTGACCCGAGCATCACCCCGGAAGGGGCGGCCGGCTTCCGCCGACCGCCCCTTCCCCCTTTCCACCCCACCCGCCGGCGGGGTGGGGGGTGAAGGGGGCGGGGAGGTGGGGGGTGGCCAGGAGGAGGGGAGAGAGGGTGCGCAGGGTGGACTCGCGGGAGGCGCGCGCCCGGGGCGGGTCCTCCTCGTGGGCGTAGGGGAGGGACGGGTCGACCAGCTGGATCGAGTGGACCAGCAGGTCGCCGGTGACCAGGAGACGCTCGTCGCCGTGCTCCACCAGCACCGACTGGTGGCCGGGGGTGTGGCCGGGCGTGCTCAGCACGCGTACCCCCGGGTTCAGTCGGGTCTCGCCGTCGAGCACCCGCAGCCGGCCGGCGGCGCGCAACGGCCCCAACAGCCGGGCCGGCAGGTCCGGGTGGAACAGCTCCAGCGCGTCCAGCTCCGCGCGCTGGACCAGATGGTCCGCGTTTCCGAAGAGCGGACCGGCCCAGCCCACGTGGTCGCTGTGCAGGTGGGTGAGCACGACCGTGCGCACGTCCGCCGGGTCGATGCCGGCGGCGGTCAGCTCGGCGGGCAGCCGGCCCGGCACCGGCGCCCAGCTCGCGGCGAGCGCGTCCGCCGGGCCGATGCCGGCGTCGACCAGGGTGACCGGGCCGTCCCCGGCGCGCAGCGCGAACGCGCGGAACGGCAGCCACCAGCCGCCGTCCGGGCCGACGGCGTCCGGGTCCCGCCGGTCCGCCTCGTGCCACTGGGCGTCGGTGGCGCCCGGGAACGCCTCCTCGCGGGGCTGGAAGAAGGGACCCGCGCCGTCGAGCAGTGCGGTGACCGTGATAGACCCGACCGTGTGCGTCAGCGGCATCCGGGAAGGATGCCATCGCGACCCGTTCCGGGCGATCCCGTTCCCGGGGTGAGGCCGGCTGGGGCGCCCCGGTCAGTTTGCAGTACGCTCGTACTGCTTGAGCACGTGTCCCCCGAGAGGAGCGCCGGCCGATGGCGAAGATCAAGGTAAACAACCCGGTCGTGGAGATCGACGGCGACGAGATGACCCGGATCATCTGGAAGCAGATCCGGGAGCAGCTGATCCTGCCCTACCTCGACGTCGACCTGCACTACTACGACCTGTCGATCCAGCACCGCGACGCCACCGACGACCAGGTCACCGTCGACGCCGCCAACGCCATCAAGGAGCACGGCGTCGGCGTCAAGTGCGCCACCATCACCCCGGACGAGGCCCGGGTGGAGGAGTTCGGCCTGAAGAAGATGTGGCGGTCGCCGAACGGCACCATCCGCAACATCCTCGGCGGCGTGGTCTTCCGCGAGCCGATCATCATGTCGAACGTGCCGCGGCTCGTCCCGGGCTGGACCAAGCCGATCATCATCGGCCGGCACGCGCACGGCGACCAGTACAAGGCCACCGACTTCGTCGTCCCCGGCCCGGGCACGGTCACCATCACCTACACGCCGGCCGACGGCGGCACCCCGATGGAGATGGAGGTCGCCAACTTCCCCGGCGGCGGCATCGCCATGGGCATGTACAACTACGACGAGTCGATCCGGGACTTCGCCCGCGCCTCGTTCCGGTACGGCCTGGACCGCAACTACCCGGTCTACATGTCCACCAAGAACACCATCCTCAAGGCGTACGACGGCCGGTTCAAGGACATCTTCGCCGAGGTGTTCGAGAACGAGTTCAAGGCCGAGTTCGACGCCGCCGGCCTGACCTACGAGCACCGGCTGATCGACGACATGGTCGCCGCCGCGCTCAAGTGGGAGGGCGGGTACGTCTGGGCGTGCAAGAACTACGACGGTGACGTGCAGTCCGACACCGTCGCGCAGGGCTTCGGCTCGCTCGGCCTGATGACCTCGGTGCTGCTCTCCCCGGACGGCCGCACCGTCGAGGCCGAGGCCGCCCACGGCACCGTCACCCGGCACTACCGGCAGTACCAGAAGGGCGAGAAGACCTCGACCAACCCGATCGCCTCGATCTACGCCTGGACCCGGGGCCTGGCCCACCGGGGCAAGCTGGACGGCACCCCGGCGGTCACCGAGTTCGCCAACACGCTGGAGCAGGTCATCGTGGAGACCGTCGAGGGCGGTCAGATGACCAAGGACCTCGCGCTGCTCATCTCGCGGGACGCCCCGTGGCTGACCACCGACGAGTTCATGAACGCGCTCGACGAGAACCTGGCCCGCAAGCTCTCCGCCTGACGTGCAAGGAAGGGCCCCTTTTTAACGCCTGGCGTTGTAGAAGGAGCCCTTCTTAACACCTCAGGGCCTGGGCGCGTCGCCCGACTGGCGTGACTTCGGTCGGTGCGCCCTCGTTGACTCTGGTGGACGAGATGCCAGTCGCGTCCAGGAAGGTCGGCCGCGGTCACGCGCCGACCAGCCGACCTTCGTGGCTGCTGAGCGCAGCCAGCCGTCCCTTCCCTGCGGGGGGCCCTGTCCCGGGCCCCCCGCGCCCGCCCTCACGTCTTGCGCCGGTGGTTAAGAAGGGGCCCTTCCTCTACCGCAGGCGTTAATAAGGGGCCCTTCCTTTCACGCGGTGCGGAGGAGTTCGGCGGCGCGTTCCGGGGCGATGTCGTTGATGAACACGCCCATGCCGGACTCCGAGCCGGCCAGGTACTTCAGCTTGTCCTTCGCCCGCCGGATGCTGAACAACTGCAGGTGCAGGTGGCCCAGCTCCCGGTCGATCCGCACCGGCGCCTGGTGCCAGGCGGCGATGTAGGGCATGGGCAGGTCGAAGAGCCCGTCGAAGCGGCGCAGCAGGTCCAGGTAGAGCGGCCCGAAGGCGTCCCGCTCGGCGTCGTCGAGCGCCGGGATGTCCGGCACCGGCCGGTTCGGGGCCACGTGCACCTCGAACGGCCAGCGCGCCGCCGCCGGGACGTACGCGGTCCAGTGCTCGTTGCTCGTCACCACGCGTTCGCCGGCGGCGCGTTCGGCGGCCAGCACGTCGGCGTAGAGGTTGCCGCCGGTGCGGTCGGCGTGCCGCCGGGCGGCGGCCAGCATGGTGCGGGTCCGCGGCGTGACGAAGGGGTACGCGTAGATCTGGCCGTGCGGGTGGTGCAGCGTCACCCCGATCTCCACGCCCCGGTTCTCGAACGGGAAGACCTGCTCCACGCCGGGCAGCGCGCTGAGCGCGCTGGTGCGGTCGGCCAGCGCGTCCAGCACGGTCCGCACCCGCCGGGGGGAGAGCCGGGCGAACGAGGCGTTGTGGTCGTCGGTGAAGCAGACCACCTCGCACCTGCCGCGCCCGGGGCGGACCGGGGTGAACGGGGTGATCTCGGCCGGCTCGTCGGCCACCCGCTGGCTCAGCGACGGGAACCGGTTCTCGAAGACCACCACGTCGTAGTCGGGCGCCGGGATCTCGCTGTGCCGGTCGCCCCGGGACGGGCAGAGCGGGCACTGGTCCGCCGGGGGCAGGAACGTGCGGGTCTGCCGGTGCACCGCCACCGCCACCCACTCGTCGGTCAGCGGGTCGTACCGCAGCTGCGAGGCCGGCGGCGGCGGGGGCAGATCCCGCCGGTCCGGCTGGTCCCGCACCGCGTCGTCCCGCTCGTCGAAGTAGATCAGCTCCCGGCCGTCGGCCAGTTCGATCTGCGTACGCTTCACTCCGCCCCCTTCGTCGCCGGCGCCGTCACCAGCTCACCGACCCTGTCCTCGAGTACCCGCCGTGCCTCGGGTGCCAACCGGTCGTCGGTGACCAGCACGTCTGCCGCGTCCAGGCCGACGATCGAGGAGATGCCGACCGTGCCCCACTTGGTGTGGTCGGCGAGCACCACCAGCCGGTCGGCGGCGGCCACCAGCGCCCGGTTCGTGTCCGCCTCCATCAGGTTGGGCGTGGTGAACCCGGCCCGCTCGCTGATCCCGTGCACGCCGAGGAAGAGCAGGTCCAGGTGGAGCGCGGCGACGGCGGCCACGGCCAGCGGGCCGACCAGCGCGTCGGACGGCGTGCGCACGCCGCCGGTGAGCACCACGGTCTGGTCCGGCCGGCCACCGACGTGCAGGATCTCGGCCACCGGCAGCGAGTTGGTGACCACGGTGAGCCCGGGCACGTCCACCAGGCGGCGGGCCAGCTCGGCGGTGGTGGTGCCGGCGGAGAGCGCGATCGCGGCGCCGGGGCGGACCAGCCGGGCGGCGTGGTCGGCGATCGCCGCCTTCTCGGCGGACTGGCGGACCGACTTGGCGGAGAAGCCGGGCTCGTCGGTGGAGCTGGGTCCGGCCAGCGTCGCGCCGCCGTGCACCTTGGCGAGCAGACCCTGCTCGTGCAGCGTCTCCAGGTCCCGCCGGATGGTCATGTCGGAGACGCCGAACTCGGCGGCCAGCTCGGTGACGCGAACGCCGCCGGCGGCGCGGACCCGTTCCAGGATGGTGGTCTGTCGTTGCCGCGCCAGCATCCCTGGTCACCTCCCGAGCCTCGCGACCGGGCACGCGACGATGCGCACTCACGCGGTCGAACGTATTTCAACAATAACGAACACTAGCGTGCGGGCGGGGCGGATGCGAGACCGCCGCCGTCCCGGGGCGGGACGACGGCGGTCGGAAGGCGCGTGACGGGGGAGACGCGGCCGGCGGTCAGGCGGGCTGGAGGCGCGGCTCCACCCAGCCGGTCTCGGTCAGGTGCTCCATCACCCGCTGGACCGCCTCCTCGACGGTCAGGTCCGAGGTGTCCACCGCCAGGTCGGCGTCGGTCGGCTCCTCGTACGGGTCGTCGATGCCGGTCATCCCGGTGATCAGGCCGGCCCGGGCGCGGGCGTAGAGGCCCTTGCGGTCGCGCTGCTCGCAGACCGCCAGCGGGGTGGCCACGTGGACCAGGAGGAAGCCCGCCCCGGCCGCCTGGGCCATCTCGCGGGCGGTCGCCCGGGCGGCCGCGTACGGCGCGATCGGGCAGCAGATGCCGACCCCCCGGTGCCGGGCGATCTCGGCGGCCACCCAGCCGATCCGGCGCACGTTCAGGTCCCGGTCGGCCTTGCTGAAGCCCAGCCCGGCCGAGAGTTCCCGCCGCACCACGTCGCCGTCGAGCAGCGTGATGGTCCGGTCGCCCTGCTCCCGCAGCGCGTCGGCCAGCCCGCGGGCGATCGTCGACTTGCCCGAGCCGGAGAGACCGGTCAGGAAGATCACCAGCCCGCGGTGCCGCCGGGGCGGACGGGCCCGGGCCAGCTCCCGGGCCACCGCCGGCGGCGTGTGCCACTCGGGCAGCGGGAAGCCCCGGTCCAGCAGGTCGTCGATCTCGTGCTGGCCGAGCGCCAGCCGCCGGTTGCGCGGCGGGATGTCCTCCCGCCAGCGCCACTGCCCGTCCCGGTTGTCGTACGCCAGCTCGCGCGGCACCAGCACCCGCAGGCCGGCGCCGGAGAGCATGCCCTCGGTGGAGAGCAGGTGGGTCACCCCGTAGGCGGCGGCCACCCGGGCCCGCAGCAGCGCGTCGCTGATCTCGTCGCGCCGCCGTGCCAGCGGCACCGCCACCAGGGTCGCCGGCGGCATCCGGTCGCGGGCGGCGAACACGGTGCGCACCAGCGCCTCGGCCGGCAGGCCGCCGGTGGTCTGCTCGCCCACCGGGATCAGCACCAGCAGGTGCGCCCCCAGGGTGCGGGCCGCGTGCGCGATCTGGGCCAGCTGCGGGCGGTGCAGCGGGCGGTCGGCGAAGACGCCGAGCACCCGACCCGGCGGCAGCAGGCCGCGTACCTCGTCCGGACTGCGCCGCAGGCGCTGGAACGGCCCGTGGCCGCCGTCGCCCAACCGGCGGACCGCGCCGCCCACGCCGACCGTGCCCTCGCGGACCGGCCACGCGTCGACCACGTCCATGGCCGCCACCGGGGCACCCTCGCCGTCGGTGAGCACCAGCGCCCGTCGGGCCGGGTCGGCCAGGTCGAGCCCGTCGGCGAGCGCCGCCGGCACCTGGAGCGTCACCGGCACCGGCCAGGGCGTGCCGTCGGCGAGCCGGCCGCGCCGGCCCAGCGACGCCAGGTCGGCCCGGGTCATGAAACCGGTCAGCGGCGTGTACGCCCCGGTCAGCAGTAACTCGAGATCGGCCAGCTCAGCGGGTCTCGGCGCGTACGACGGCGCATCCCGCAGAACATCCTCGGGCAGGACCCACCCGTTGCTCATCGAACCCCCAACTCACCGGCCGGCACACAGTTTCGCAGCCCACCGGCGATCGGTCGAGAGCGCCACTCCACCTCCCGGCCACCCGGCCGTCGGCCGGGTGTCGCCGCGGCTCAGCCGGCGGCGTCCAACGCCGCCGCGCCGAACGACACGGCGAACCGCTCGCACCAGATCGAGACGCTGGTCAGGCCGGTGAGATCGGTGCCGGCGGGGATCGCGTACGCCTGGTCGCCGCGGTTTCCCTTGAGCGGGCCGAGCGCCACGTGCCGGCCGTCGTCGAACACGCGCCAGCCGGACGGACCGGTCCGAACCGGCTGGTCGGTCAGCCAGACCTGAAGATCCGGACCGTTTGAGGTGTTCAGCCCGACCAGTTCCAACCGGTGCCGCCCGTCCACGGTCCGGACGATCCGCGCGGTGCCCCGGGTCTCGTGCTCGTGGCTGACGAACGCGCCGCTGCCGACCAGCACCGGGCCGGCCGGCGTGGGCGTCGACGCGGGCGCGGACGCCGAGGCGGGCGCGGACGCCGGCGTGGCCGTGGGCACCGCCACCAGCTCCTCGTGCACCTCGGTGTCGGTGACCAGCTTCCACGGCTGGAACCAGTAGAGGGCGGTGGCCGCCCCGACGGCGAGGACGGCGAGGACGACCCAGGTCAGCGGGGCGCGCAGCAGGCGGATCGGCATGCGTCGAGTCTCCCGGCGCCGGGCCGCGTGGTCACCGGTCCGGGCGCTTACGGAAGCCTTACCGACGGTGTCGGGGCGGAATCAGGGGCAACCCCGAGCGTTTCCCGGTGCCCCGACCGGCACGCACTTCCTAGGCTGGGCGGCGTGACACTGCTCGCGACCGAGTCGCTGACCAAGACGTACGGAGGCCGGGTCACCGCGTTGGCCGACCTCACCGTGTCGGTCGAGCCGGGGATCATCGGGCTGGTGGGCGCGAACGGCGCCGGCAAGTCCACCCTGATCAAGATCCTGCTGGGTCTGCTCCCACCGACCAGCGGCCGGGTGCAGGTGCTCGGCCTCGACCCCACCACCGATCCGGCCGCGGTCCGCGCCCGGGTCGGCTACATGCCCGAGCACGACGCGCTCCCGCCCGACCTCTCCGCCGCCGAGCTGGTCACCCACCTCGGCCGGATGAGCGGGCTGCCGCGCACGGTCGCCCGGGAACGGGCCTCCGAGGCGCTGCGCCACGTCGGCCTGCACGAGGAGCGGCACCGGGCCGTCGGCGGTTACTCCACCGGCATGAAACAGCGGGTCAAGCTCGCCCAGGCCCTGGTGCACGACCCCGACCTGCTGCTGCTCGACGAGCCCACCAACGGCCTCGACCCGGCCGGCCGGGACGCCATGCTCGCGCTGGTCCACCGGATCGGCACCGAGTTCGGCATCTCCGTGGTGGTCTGCTCGCACCTGCTCGGCGAGGTGGAGCGGATCTGCGACACGCTCGTCGCCATCGACGGCGGGCGGCTGCTGCGCGCCGACCGCGTCGCCGCCATGACCACCGCCACGGACGTGCTCGCCGTCGAGGTGAGCGAGGGTACGGAGGAACTGGCCGCCCGGCTCGCCGCGCTCGACCTGCCGGTGTCCCGCGACGGGCGGCTGCTGCTCGTCCCGCTCGCCGACGACGACACCTACGACCTGATCCTCGGCGCGGTCGCCGAGCTGGACCTGCCGCTGCACCGGCTGGACCAGCGGCGGCACCGGGTGGCCGAGCTCTTCGCCCCGAGGGAGCCCAGCCATGTCTGACGCGACCGGAGTCATCCACGACATCGGCTACCAGCGCTACACCGGGCCGCGGCTGGGCCGCCGGCAGGTGTTCGGCGCGCTCTACGGCCACGGCGTGCGGACCGTCTTCGGGCTGGGCCGCAGCGCCAAGGCGAAGATCTTCCCCTGGCTGGTGGTCGCCGTGGTCACCGTGGTGGCCGCCGGGTTGACCGCGGTACGCAGCCAGATCGGCGAGGTGGTGATGACGTACGCCCAGTTCGCCGACGCGATGAGCTGGCTGGTCATCTTCTTCGTCGCGGTGGCCGCCCCCGAGCTGGTCTCCCGTGACCTGCGCAGCGGCGTGCTGCCGCTCTACTTCTCCCGGCCGCTGCCGCGCGGCGACTACGCGCTGGCCAAGCTGCTGGCCCTGGGCACCGCGCTCTGGCTGCTGCTCGGCGGCCCGCAGCTGGTGATGTTCCTCGGCGCCGCGTTCACCACCTCGCGGGGCCTGCGCGGGGTCTGGGACGAGCTGCTCGACCTGCTGCCCGGCCTGCTCTACGCCGGGTTGTGGGCGGTGGTCTTCGCCTCGATCGGCCTGCTCGTCGCCTCGCTCACCGGCAAGCGCGCCTTCGCCGCCGGCGGCATCGTGGCGGTGTTCCTGATGACCGCGCCGGTGGTCGGCGTGCTGTCCATCATGCCCTCCCGGACGGTCAACGAACTGGCCTTCCTCGCCTCCCCGTCGACCCTGGTGGGGGGCGTCGGCAACTGGGCGCTGGGCGACCGGCTGACCCAGGGGCGCGGCGGCATGCCGATCGGCGACTTCGGGCCGGTCTACGCGGTCGTCGCCGTGCTGCTGGTCGCCGCCTGCGTCAGCCTGCTGCTCCTGCGATACCGGAAGGTGGCCGCCCGATGACGGCGCTGCGCACAGAACCGGCGGCCACCGTGCCCGCCGCCACGACCAGCACGCTCGACCTGGCCGGCGTGTCCCGCTGGTACGGCAACGTGGTGGCGGTCAACGACGTCACCATGCGGCTCGGCCCGGGCGTGACCGGTCTGCTCGGTCCCAACGGCGCCGGGAAGACCACGCTGCTGCACATGATGGCCGGCTTCCTCGCCCCGTCCCGGGGCACGGTGACCCTGGACGGCGAGCCGACCTGGCGCAACCCCGGCGTCTACCGGCGACTCGGGCTGGTCAGCGAGCGGGAGGCGGTGCACACGTTCCTCAGCGCGTACGAGTTCGTGCTGGCCAGCGCGAAGCTGCACCGGCTGCCCGACCCCGAGGCGGCCACCCGGCGCGCGATCGAGCTGGTCGAGATGGAGAGCGCGCAGGACCGGAAGATCGGCACCTACTCCAAGGGCATGCGGCAGCGCACCCGGGTCGCCGCCGCGCTGGTGCACGACCCGCAGGTGCTGCTGCTCGACGAGCCGTTCAACGGGATGGACCCCCGGCAGCGGCTGCACATGATGGCGCTGCTGCACCGGCTGGGCGACGACGGCCGGACCATCCTGTTCAGCTCGCACATCCTGGAGGAGGTCGAGCAGGTCTCCGGCACGGTCCAGGTGATGGTCGCCGGCCGGCTGGCCGCCTCCGGCGACTACCGGACCATCCGGCGGTTGATGACCAACCGGCCGCACGTCTTCGCGGTGCGGTCCACCGACGACCGGGCCCTGGCGGTGGCGCTGATGGCGGAGGCCTCGGTCTCCGGCGTCGAGCTGGGCCGCACCGGCCTGACCGTCAAGGCCGGCGACTACGGCGCGTTCACCCGGGCGCTGCCCCGCATCGCCCTCCGCCACGGCATCCGGGTCCGGCAGCTGCTGCCGGAGGACGAGTCGCTGGAGAGCGTCTTCTCGTATCTGGTGGAGGCCTGATGTCGACAGTCACCTGGATCACCGCTCGCGGTCTGTTCGGCCGGAGCCGGTTCCTCATGCTGCTGCCGTTACCGCTGATCCTGATCGGCCTGGCGGTGCTCTGCCGGGCGCTCGGCGTGGACCCGGGCCAGTGGGGGCCGCCGGTGCTGGTCGGCCTGGGCCTGGCCGTGGTGCTGCCGGTGGTCGCCCTGATCGTGGGCACCGGCGTGCTCGGCGCCGAGATCGACGACGGCACCGTGGTGCACATCCTCACCAAGCCGCTGCCCCGCTGGCAGATCGTGCTGCCCAAGCTCGTGGTCGCGGCCGGGGTCAGCGCGGTCACCGTCGGCGTCCCGATCTACGTCGCGGGCGTGCTGGCCGACTCGGTACGCCTCGGGCTGGCCCTGGTCGCCGCGTCCGCGGCGGGCGCGCTCGCGTACTCGGCGCTGTTCCTGGCGCTCAGCCTGGTGACCCGGCGGCCGGTGCTGCTCGGCCTGGTCTACGTGCTGATCTGGGAGGGGCTGCTCGGCCGGTTCGTCACCGGCACCCGGGTGCTCTCGATCCAGCAGTGGGTGATCGCGCTGGCCGACCGGATGGCGCCCACCCCGCTGCTCGGCACCACCGTCTCGGTGCCGGTCGCGGCGGTGCTCACCGCGCTGGTGGCGGTCGGATTCACCGTGCTGGCGATCGACCGGCTCCGCTCGTTCAGCGTCGCCGGCGAGACCAGCTGAGACCCGGGCGGGGCCCGGCTCCGACGCCTCTCGGCGGCGGAAAAGGGTCCCGTCCAGGTCCACCCGGTCTGTTAGGTTGCGGCGGCGACACCATCAGACACGGGGAGAAGACCTTGCGTTCAGTTCGACTCGCCCTGCTGGCTCCGGCCGCGGTGGCGATGATCGTCATGTCCGGCTGCACCGACGGCGACGACACCACGGCGGCGGAGCCGGCGGGTTCGTCCGCGTCCGCGCCGGCGACCCCCTCGGCGCCCTCGGCGTCACCCACCCCGGCGGGCCTCGACGCCGCCACCCGGACCACCTGCGCCGCCGCCGACAAGGACATCACGGCCGCCCTCAAGGAGGTCGCCTCGGCGGAGAAGATCGGCCCGCCGGCCGGGCACTCCGCGGTGAGCGCGCAATACTCCGCCGGCGCGGCGACGATGTACACGCACGCGTTCACCGGCAGCGACGAGGTCAACGCCGCGGTGAAGGACGTCGCGACCGAGATGTCGGACCTGGCGGACACCTGGGCCAAGGCGCCGAAGAAGGCGCCGAGCAAGGCGGACCTCACCGCCGCCCGGGACAAGCTGAAGACGGTCTGCGCGGCCGCCTAGACATCCACCGCCGCGACGGGGCGGCCGGCGCGAAGCCGGCCGCCCCGTCGCGTGCCCGCCCGGTGCCGGCCGTGCCGTCGGCGGCCGCGCCGGAGCACGGTCGCCCCGTCGCGGCCGTGCTCAGAACGCGCAGGCGACGACCAGTTCGGTGGTGCGGTCGGGCAGCAGGTCCAGCTTGGCGATCCGGCCGGCCGCGCGCAGGTCGTCGGCGACGGTCGTGAGCTGCTCCAACAGGGCCGCCGGTCCGAGCGCCTCGGCCAGCGGCACCTCCGCCCGCATCGACAGCTTCCGCTCCGACTTGGCCCGGCGGACCTGGCCCAGCGCGTCGGCGGCCAGCCGCAGCAGCTCCGGGTCGCCGGGCGCGGCCATCGCGCGGCCCACCTCGTACGTGGTCGGCCACGGCGCGCGGTGCACCGAGCCGTACCGCCACCAGGACCAGACCTCCTCGGTCACGAACGGCAGCACCGGCGCGAACAGGCGCAACTGCACCGACAGGGCGGTCGCCAGCGCCGCCCGGGCCGAGTCCGCCGCCGGCCCGGTGCCGTAGGCGCGCTCCTTCACCAGCTCGATGTAGTCGTCGCAGAACCGCCAGAAGAACGCCTCGGTGGCCATCAGCGCGGCGGTGTGGTCGTACCCGTCGAAGGCGGTGGTCGCGGTCGCGACCACGCCGGACAGTTCGGCGAGCATCGCGGTGTCCAACGGCTCGCTCACCGGGGCCCGCAACGCGTCGGCGGCGCCGAGGCCGAGCGCGAACCGGGACGCGTTGAGCACCTTGGTGGCCAGCCGACGGCCCACCTTGACCTGGGCCGGGTCGAAGGCGAGGTCCGTGCCCGGCTTGCCGTTGGCGGCCCAGTAGCGGACCGCGTCGGAACCGTGCTGCTCCAGCAGCGCCATCGGCGTGACCACGTTCCCCTTGGACTTCGACATCTTCTTCCGGTCCGGGTCGAGGATCCAGCCGGAGAGCACCGCCGTCCCCCAGGGCAGCGCACCCTGCTCCAGGTGGGCCCGGACCACGGTGGCGAACAACCAGGTCCGGATGATGTCGTGCCCCTGCGGGCGCAGGTCCATCGGGAAGACCCGGCCGAACAGGTCCGGATCGGTCTCCCACCCGCTGACGATCTGCGGGGTCAGCGACGAGGTGGCCCAGGTGTCCAGCACGTCCGGGTCGCCGACGAAGCCGCCGGGGCGACCGCGCTGCGCCTCCTCGTAGCCGGGCGGCGGCGCGCTGGTCGGATCGATCGGCAACATCGCCTCGTCCGGTGTGAGAGGGTGGGTCCAGTCCGGCTCGCCAGCGTCGTCGAGCCGGTACCACACCGGCACCGGCACGCCGAAGAACCGCTGCCGGCTGACCAGCCAGTCACCGGTGAGGCCTCCCACCCAGTGCTCGTAGCGGTGTCGCATGTGCTCCGGCACCCAGCGCAGCTCGCGTCCGCGGGCCAGCAGCTCCTCGCGCAGGTCGGCGTCCCGGCCGCCGTTGCGCAGATACCACTGCCGGGTCGAGACGATCTCCAGCGGCCGGTCGCCGCGCTCGTAGAACTTGACCGGGTGGGTGATCGGGCGCGGCTCGCCGACCAGGTCGCCGGCGTCCGCCAGCAGCTGCACGAGCGTCCGCCGGGCGCCGTTGACCGTCTGCCCGGCCAGCGCCGCGTAGGGCTGCGCCGGCACTCCGGCCGGCGGCTCCGGCAGCAGCCGCCCGTCCCGGCCGATCACCACCCGGGTGTCCAGCCGCAGCTCCCGCCACCAGGTCACGTCCGCCAGGTCACCGAACGTGCAGACCATCGCGATGCCCGTGCCCTTGGCCGGGTCCGCCAGCGGATGCGCGCGCACCGGCACCTCCACCCCGAACACGGGGGTACGCGCCGACGCGCCGACCAGGTCCGCGTACCGCTCGTCGTCGGGGTGGCAGACCAGCGCCACGCAGGCCGGCAGCAGCTCCGGGCGAGTGGTGTCGATCAGCACCTCGCGGCCGTCCGGGCCGGTGAACCGCAGCCGGTGGTACGCGCCCGGCCGCTCCCGGTCCTCCAGCTCCGCCTGGGCCACCGCGGTGCCGAACCCGACGTCCCAGAGCGTCGGCGCCTCGGCCTGGTAGGCCTCGCCCCGGGCCAGGTTGCGCAGGAACGCCCGCTGGCTGGCCGCCCGGGCCGCCGCGCCGATCGTGGTGTACGTCAGCGACCAGTCCACGGAGAGCCCGAGCCGCCGCCACAGCGCCTCGAAGACCTTCTCGTCCTCCACCGTGAGCAGCTCGCACAGCTCGATGAAGTTGCGCCGGGAGATCGCGGTCGGGTCCTTGCGGGCCGCGTCGTCCACCGGCGCGGCCGGCGGGCGCCAGTCCCTGTCGTACGGCAGCGCCGGGTCGGGGCGCACGCCGTAGACGTTCTGCACCCGGCGCTCGGTGGGCAGCCCGTTGTCGTCCCAGCCCATCGGGTAGAAGACCGTCCGCCCGCGCATCCGCTGGAACCGGGCCACCGTGTCGGTGTGCGTGTAGGAGAAGACGTGCCCCATGTGCAGCTCGCCCGACACGGTGGGCGGCGGGGTGTCGATGGAGTAGACGTCCGCCCGCTGCTTCGAGCGGTCGAACGCGTACGTGCCGTCGGACTGCCAGCGGCGCGCCCACGTCTCCTCGAGGCCGTCCAGGCTCGGACGGTCGGGGACGCCGGCGCGGGCCGTCCTCGTCGTGTCGGTCATCAGCCGATGGTAGGCAGCCGGGCCGGGTCGCTCCACGACATTCGGGTGGTCGGGGGACAGCGGACGGTGTCCCGGGTGTGACAGCATCTGCCCTCCACGGATGCGGGGGAGGCACCACGATGGACGGAAGCACGCGTACGCCACCGGCCGCCGCCACGGTGGCCGGCGCGGTGGCGGCGGTCGCGGTCGGGGCGTACTTCGGCACGCGCGGCCTCGCGGTCGCCCGCCAGGCCGGCTTTGCCGACCTGGTCCAGGGCTTCCCGACCGGTTCGTTGCAGCTGGACCGCACGCTCGTCGCGCTGGGCGCGGGCGCGCTGCTGGCCGTGGTCCTGGCCACCGTCGCCGTGGTCGACCGGCTGCCCGGCTGGCCGGTCGCGCTGGCCGGCCTGGCGCTTGACTACGTGGCCGGCGAGGTGGTCCTGCGGCAGGGCGCCGCCCTGGTGCCCCAGCAGCCACCCACCGCCGGGCAGGTGCTGGCCGTGCTGGTGGCCGCGACCGGGGCGGGGCTGGCGCTCGGCGGGGCGCTGTCGGCGGTGGCCCGCTCGGCGCCGGTGCGGCGTTGGCCGGTAGCCGCCGCGCTCGCCGCCGGTCTGGTGGTCGGTCCGGGCATGGAGGATCTGTTCCGCCTGGCGGCGGGCGACGGCGTCGCGAGCGGCGGCCGGGGCTGGTCGGTGCAGGTCGGGGTCAGCGTGCTGGCCGTCGTCGTCGCCGCGGTGCTTCACCACCGGGAGTCCGGCCGCCCCGCCCGCACGGCTACCGCCGGTCCCGCCGAACCCGCCGAACCCGGTGAGCCCGGCCGACGGCCCGCCGGACGGGCCCCGATCGGGGCCGTCGTGGCCACCGCCGTCGCGGCCGTGCTCACCCTGGCCGGGCTGGTGACACGCTGGTGGGTGGTCGACGTGTTCCGGCTCAGCCCGGACGGTCTGGTCGGTCCTCGCCGGGCGCAGTTCGTCGAGTCGGTGGCGTACTTCTCGCCGGTGGCCGTCGCGGTGGTCGCCGGGCTGGTCCTCCTCGGCTACGCGTGGCGCACCGGCCGGGCGACGGCCGCGCGGTGGGTGGTGCTCGGGTTCGCCACCGGGCCGCTGCTCCTGCTCGGGCTGCGGCTCGGCTTCGTCGCGGAACGGGCGCAGGCGTACCTGGTCCTGCTGGCCGGAGTGGCCGCGGTCGTGGCCGGCGCCACGCTGGCCCGGCTGCGACCGGGCCTGCTGCCCTGGGACGCGGTCGGCCTGCTCCTGGCCGCGCTGGCGGTGCCGTTCGCCGCCCCGACGGTCCAGGCTGAGCTGCCCGGCACCGGCACGCTCGTCGTGTCGTTGCCCTCGGCGCTCGGGCTCGGCCTGGCGCTCGGCTTCGGCCTGGTGCTCGTCGTCACCACCCCCGGGGCGGACGCCGACCGGGAGCCGGGTCGCACCGCGGGCGTCCTGGCGCTCGGCGCCGCTGCGATCGCGCTGTCCGCACTGGCGTTGGCGCCGACGGTGATCCGGGGCCTGGGACTCGGCCCCTCCGAGGGCGTCGCTCTGACCGTGCCGATGCTTGTCGCGGTGTCCGCCCTGGTCCTGGTGCTGCTCTTCGGCTTCGGTCGGGCGGTCGACCGGATCCGGCGCGACCTGCGGGCCGAGGCCACCACCGAGGGGCCGCGTCCCTAGAGCAGCGAGTCGCGCCACTGGCGGTGCAGCGCGGCGTACCGGCCGCCGGCGGCGGCGAGCCGGTCCGGCGCGCCGTCCTCCACGATCCGGCCGCCGTCGAGCACGAGCACCCGGTCGGCCGTCTCCACGGTGGAGAGCCGGTGGGCGATCACCAGCGCGGTGCGGTCGCGCAGGACGCTGTGCAACGCGCGCTGCACCAGGCGTTCCGTCGGCACGTCCAGCGACGAGGTGGCCTCGTCGAGGATCAGCACCCGGGGGTCGGCCAGGAACGCCCGCGCGAACGCGACGAGCTGCCGCTGCCCGGCGGAGAGCCGGCCACCCCGTCGGTGCACGTCGGTGGCGTAGCCGTCGGGCAGGGCGGCGATGAAGTCGTGCGCGCCGATGGCCCGGGCGGCGGCGACCACGGCGTCGTCGTCGGCGTCCGGCCGGCCGAACCTGATGTTCTCGGCGACGGAACCGCTGAACAGGTGGGTCTCCTGGGTGACCAGCACCACCGCCCGGCGCAGCTCGGCGTCGGCCAGGTCGCGCAGGTCCACCCCGTCCAGGCGGACCGCGCCGGCCGCCGGGTCGTGGAAGCGGGCCAGCAGTTTGGCCACCGTGGACTTGCCGGCGCCGGTCGGGCCGATCAGGGCGACGGTCTGCCCGGCCGGCACGGTCAGGTCCAGGTCGCCCAGGATCGGCGCCTCCGGCCGGTAGCCGAAGGAGACCGCCTCGAAGACCACGCCGCCGCGCGGCGGGCCGGCGGGCAGCGGCACCGGGCGCGCCGGTTCGGCCACCGCCGGCCGTTCGTCCAGCACGCCGGCCAGCTTCTCCAACGCGGCGGTCGCCGACTGGAGCGCGTTGTAGAACTGGCTCAGCTCCTCCATCGGCTCGAAGAACCGCCGCAGGTAGAGCAGGAACGCGGCGAGCACGCCGACCTCGGTCCGGCCGCCCAGCACCCGCCAGCCGCCGTACCCGAGCACCACCGCGGCGGTGAGGTTGCCGATCAGCCGGATGCCCGGCGAGTAGACCGCGATCAGCCGGAACGCGCGCAGGCTCGCCCGCCGGTAGTCGTCGTTGACGGCGGCGAAGATGCGCTGGTTGCGCGGCTCCCGGCGGAACGCCTGCACCGCCCGGATCCCGCGCAGCGACTCGACGAAGTGCACGATGACCAGCGCCACCGCCTCCCGGGTGCGCCGGTACGCCCCGGCTGAGGCGCGGGCGAACCAGCGGGACAGCCAGAACAGGAACGGGAAGGCGAGCAGGGTGACCGCGGCCAGCGGAAGGTCCAGCCAGAGCAGGATGCCCGCCACCGACAGCACCGACAGCACCGCCATGACCAGCTTGTCGATGCCGCCGTCGACCAGCTCGCCGATCGACTCCAGGTCGCTGGTCAGCCGGGACACCATCCGGCCGGAGGTGTAGCGCTCGTGGAAACCGACGTCGAGGCGGAGGAAGTGCGCGTACACCCGGCGGCGGAGGTCGAGCAGGACGGCCTGGCCGATCCGGGCGGCCAGGGCGAGGAACGCGCGCCGGGTCGCGTACTCGGTGACCGTGGCGACGACGAACGCGGCGGCCACCGCGACCAGCGGCCCGGCGTCGCCGGCCCGCAGCGGCCCGATGCCCCGGTCGATGCCGAGCATGACCAGGTACGGGCCGGCCATCGCGGCCGCGTTCTGCGCCAGCAGCAGCGACACGGCCAGCCCGAGCCGGCGCCGGTGCGGGCGGAGCAGGTGACGCAGCAGGAGCCGGCTGCGGGCGCGGAGACGGGTCACCGCCGCCGGGGACGAGTCCTCGGCCCGGCTGCGGTCGGCGTCCGGGTCGGTGGCCCGGCCCCGCCACCGCGACAGGTCGGCGTCCGGATCGACGCGGACGCCGTTCGTCGTGCCGCCCCGGGGCCGGGGGACCCGCGGGACGCGGCCGGTCACGACCGCACCAGGCCGACGCCGGGTCGTCGATCCGGCTCCGCGGAGAGCACCGCCCGGTAGGCCGGCACCCGGGCCAGCAGCTCGGAGTGGGTGCCGACGGCGACGATCCGGCCGGCCTCCAGCAGCGCCACCCGGTCGGCCAACGCCACCGTGGACGGCCGGTGCACCACCAGCAACGCCGTGGTGTCCCGCAGCACCCGACGCAGTGCCGCCTCGACCAGCGCCTCGGTGTGCACGTCGAGCGCGGACAGCGGGTCGTCGAGGACCAGCAGGGCGGGCCGGCCGAGCACCGCCCGGGCGAGCGCCAGCCGTTGCCGCTGCCCGCCGGAGAGCGACAGGCCCTGCTCGCCGACCCGGGTGGCCAGCCCCCACGGCAGCTCGTACGCGAACTCCGCCTGGGCCAGCGCCAGCGCGGCCCGAACCTCCTCCTCACCGGCGTCGGGCCGGCCCAGTGTCAGGTTCTCCCAGACCGACATGGAGAACAGGGTCGGCTCCTCGAAGGCCACCCCGACCAGCCGGCGCAGCGCGCCGAGTCGCAGGTCGCGCAGGTCGTGCCCGTCGAGGGTGATCCGGCCGTCGGTCACCTCGTGCAGGCGGGGGACCAGCGACAGCAGGGTGCTCTTGCCGCAGCCGGTCGCGCCGACCAGCGCGAGCGTCTCGCCCGGCTCGACGGTCAGGTCCAGCTCGTGCAGCACCGGCCCGGACGCGCCCGGGTAGCGGAAGCCCACCCGTTCGAAGCGGAGCCGGCCGCGCACCTCGGCCCGGTCCAGCGCCCGGGCGTGCGGCCGGTCCACGATGGTCGGCGGGGTGTCGAGGACCTCCTGGATCCGGTCGGCGGCGGTGGCGGCCTCCTGCCCGTTGGCGATGATCCAGCCCAGCGACTGCACCGGCCAGATCAGCATGAGCTGGAGGCTGACGAAGGCGACCAGCTCACCGATGGTGAGCGCGCCGTCGGCGACGGCGGCGGCGCCGGCCACCAGGACCGCGCCCAGCGTCAGGTTGGGCACCAGGTCGAACAACGCGGAGGTGCGGGCCAGCAGGCGGGCCTTGCCGACGCCGGTGTCGTGCAGTCGGCGGGCGCCGACGGCGAAGCGCGCGGCCAGCTCCGGCCCCCGCCCGTACGCCCGCATGGTGCGCAGCCCCTGCGCGGTCTCCTCGACCAGGGTGGCGACGTCGCCCTGCTGGTCCTGCATCCGCCGGGACGCGGCGTGGTAGTGCCGGGCGAACCGGCGGCTGATCAGGAACAACGGGACGGCGCTGGCCGCGACGAGCAGCCCCAGCCAGGGGTGCAGCCGGATCAGCAGCACCACCACGGCGGCGTAGGTGATCAGGTTGAGCACCAGGAAGAGCAGGCCGAAGGAGAGGAACCGGCGGATCACCGAGAGGTCGCTGGTGATCCGGGAGAGCAGCTGGCCGGACTGCCAGCGGTCGTGGAAGCTGGTCGGCAGCCGTTGCAGGTGCGCGTAGATGTCGGCCCGGATGGCCGCCTCCATGCCCACCGAGGAGGACGACTGGGTCCACCGCCGGATGAAGATCAGCACCGCTTCGGCGAGCCCGAGCAGCAACGCGAGGCCGCCCAGGCGGAGCAGCCCGGCCTCGTCGTGCCGGGCCACCGGCCCGTCGACCACGCGCTGCACCACCAGCGGGACGGCCAGGCTCGCCGCCGTCGCGGCCAACGCCGCGACCAGCAGCCAGGCGAACTCCGGCGCATATGGGCGCAGGTAGGGCCGCAGCCGCCAGAGGTTGCGCAGCGGCTGGGACCGGGCGTCGGGATGCGCCGCGGGGCTGCCGTCGCTGGGCGCGGGCACTACCCGACGGTAGCGGCCGGGGGCGACGGTTCGGCTGTCAGCTAGCCGTCACCCGTCCCTCATGCCCGAGAAGCCACTTCTTCACGTCGAGCCCCCACCGGTAGCCGCCGAGCGTGCCGTCGGTGCGCAACACCCGGTGGCAGGGCACGAAGAGCGCGGCGGCGTTGCGCGCGCAGGCCGCCGCGGCGGCCCGGACGGCGGCCGGTCGCCCGGCCAGCGCGGCGAAGCCGGTGTAGGTCACCGGGTCGCCCGGTTTCACGTCGCGCAGCACGCGCCAGGCGTGCGTCAGGAAGAGGCCGTCGGTGTGCTGCTCCACCGGGATCGCGTCGATCGCGGTGAGGTCACCGTCGAGGTAGGCGCGCACGGCGGCGGTCACCGGGCCGAGGTCTCCCCGCTCCCGCAGGTCACCGCGCAGGCTCGGATGCGTCAACGGCACCAGGGCCGCCGGGTCGGCGGTGAAGCCGGCCGCGCGTACCGACCCGTCGGGGCCGGCGAGCACGCTCAGCGGGCCGGCGGGGGTGTCGATGACGGTGCTGTCCACAGTGCTCATGCCGCTCTCCAGAGTCGGATCGTCGCGTACGACCGCCAGGGGCGCCAGCGGTCGGCGTAGGCGTGCAGGGTCTTCGGGTCGTCGGGCAGGCCGAGCGCGGCCGCGCCCCGGCGGACGCCGAGGTCGGTGGCGAGCACGACGTCGGGGTCGCCGAGCGCCCGCATGGCCAGGTAGCCGGCCGTCCACGGCCCGACACCGGGCACCGCGGCAAGCTGCCGCGACGCCTCCTCGCGGTCGCCTCCGGGCTCCAGGTCCAGCTCGCCGTCGGCGACGGCCCGGGCCAGCGCCCGGATCGTCTCCCGTCGGGCCCCGGGCATCCGGAACGCCGTGTCCGGCGCGGCCAGCACCTCGGCCGGGGTCGGAAAGGCCCGCAGGCCGTCCGTCGGTTCCTCGGCCACGGCCGGGACGGCGGGCGGGACGGCGGCGAGGAGGCGGGTGAGGGTGGTGCGGGCGGACCGGAGCGAGACCTGCTGGGTGGTGACGGCGCGCACGGCCAGCTCGAAGCCGTCGACCGCGTGCGGGAGCCGGACGCCGGGCTCGGCGGCGACCGCCGGGGCCAGGGCCGGGTCCTCGGCCAGGGTGGCGTCCACCGCGACCGGGTCCGCGTCCAGGTCGAGCAGGCGTCGGCAGCGGGCCACCGCGGGCGCCAGGTCCCGCATGTCGGCCAGCCGCAGCGTGGCGGCCACGTGGCCGTCGGCCGGGGCCAGCGTCACAGTGGCGGAGCCGTGCGGCAGCCGCAGCGCGCGGTGGTAGGCGCCGTCCCGGACCTCCTCGACGCCGGGCAGCGCGCGCAGCGCGAGGAAGTCGAGCAGCGCGCCGGCGTGCAGGGGTGGCCGGTGGGCCAGCCGCAGCGTGACGGTGCCCGCCCCGCCGGCCGCCCGCCGGCCGCTCCGGCCGGCCCGCAGCTCGGACGGGGTGACGCCGTACACCTCGCGGACCGTGTCGTTGAACTGCCGGACGCTGCCGAACCCGGCGGCGAACGCCACCTCGGCGAGGCCGAGGCCGGTGGTCTCGACGAGGATCCGCGCGGTCTGCGCGCGTTGCGCCCGGGCCAGCGCCAGCGGACCGGCACCCAGCTCGGCCCGGAGCATCCGGTGCAGGTGCCGCTCGGTGTAGCCCAGACGGGTGGCCAGCCCGGGCACCCCGTCGCGGTCGACCACGCCGTCGGCGATCAGCCGCATCGCCCGGCCGACCACGTCGGCCCGGACGTCCCACTGGGGGGAACCGGGGGCCGCGTCGGGCCGGCACCGGCGGCAGGCCCGCAGGCCGGCGCCCTGTGCCGCGGCGGCGGACGGGAAGAACCGGACGTTCTGCCGCTTCGGGGTCATCGCCGGGCAGGACGGCCGGCAGTAGATCCCGGTCGAGGTCACACCGGTGTAGAACCAGCCGTCGAACCGCGGGTCGCGGCTGTCGACGGCCCGGTAGCACCGCTCGAAGTCCAACTCCATGCCACTGATCCTGCCTCGCAGGTCCGACGCCCGGCTGGCGGGTTTCGGACGTGAGTGCCGGCGGTCGCGCCAGCTCGGCGAGGTGGCGGGGTCCCCGCTTCCCGGATGCCGCCACCCCGGCGGGGTGGCGTGGATCTTGCCGATCGACGCGAGAAACTGTCGTAAGTGGTCGGTACGGTCCTCGCCACCAACTCAAGAAAAGGTGCGGGGCATGGCGAGCGTGGCCGGGCGGGGTGTCCGCTGATGCGATCGGGGCGAGCACGGCTGGACGCCGCGGTGGTGCAGGGCTTCTACGACCGGATGCGGGCGGTGGCGCCGGCCGCCTACGGCGCGATCGAACGGGACCGCGCCGACGACCCGGGGCGGCCGTTCGCCGACACCGCCTGCGGTCGGCTGGCCGGCTCGCTCGACCCGGCCGGGCTGCGCGCGCTCGGCATGTGGGCGCACCACTGGTGCATGCGCTTCTACGACGACGACACCCGGGTCGGCCTGCGTCTGGTCCGGGAGATCGCGGCCCGGCCGGGCCTGGGCTGGTCCGCCGACGAGGTGCGCTGGCTGCTCGACCGGTCGCACGCGGCCGGGCCCGCCGCCGCGCACCGTTTCACGCTGCCGTTCGCCGCGGCGGCGGAGCTGCCGCCGGGCGCCCTGCCCGAGGGGGTGGCGACCGACGACTGGCGCCGGTTGCTGGCCGGCTGACGGTGCCGCCGTCCGGCGCCGGCGCGCCCCGGGAGCTGACCGAGCACCATGGCGGCGACCGCCACCGCGAACCCGGCGAGCTGGGCCGGGCCGAGTGTCTCCCCGAGCACCAGCCAGCCGAGCGTCGCGGCGGTCAGCGGGCTCAGCGCGCCGAGCACCGACACCCGGGTGGCCGGCAAGCGCGCGGCTCCCCGGAACCACAACGTGTAGGCCAGCGCGGTGCCGACCAGTCCGAGCCAGGCGTACCCGAGCAGGGCCGGGCCGTCCGGCGCGGGCGGCGCGCCTTCCGCGACGGCGGCGACCGGCAGGATCAGCAGGCCGCCGGCGACGAGCTGCCAGCTGGTCACCGCGAGCGTGCCCACCCCGGACGGCCGGCCCCAGCGGCGGGTGAGCACCAGCCCCGCCGCCATGGCGGCGGTGCCGGCCAGGCCGGCGGCGAGGCCGAGCGGGTCGAGGCCGGCGTCCGGCCGGAGCACCACGAGTCCCACGCCGGCCGGGGCGGCGACCGCCGCGAGCAGCGCCGGTCGGCCGGGCCGGTCCCGGAGCAGGGCGACGGTGAGCGCGACGACCAGCAGCGGTTGCACGGCCCCGAGCACGGCCGCGGTGCCGCCGGGCAGCCGGTACGCGGCCACGAAGAGCAGCGGGAAGAACGCCCCGATGTTGAGCGCGCCGAGCAGGGCTGCCCGGCCCCACCACACGCCGTGCGGCCGTCGGCGGGTGAGCGCCAGCAGGAGCAGGCCGGCCGGCAGGGCGCGGACGGCGCCGGACCACAGCGGCCGGTCGGCGGGCAGCAGCTCGGCGGTGACCAGGTAGGTGGTGCCCCAGGTGATCGGCGCCAGGGCGGTGAGCGCGACGTCGCTGCGCCGGTGGGTCATGGAAACTCCTTACCTCGCCACTAATTTGCTTAGCCATAAGATAGTTAGGGTCGAGTAAAAGGGGAAGTGCGAGGTGCGGCACAATCGGCAACCGTGGCAACGGACGAGGTGGACCTGATCGTCGAGCAGTGGCGCCGGGAACGCGCCGGCATGCGCCCCGAGCCGATGGCCGTCTTCGGTCGCATCTACCGGCTCGCCCGGCTGGTCGGCGACCGCCAGGAGAAGGTGTACGCCGGCTGGGGCATCGGCCGCGGCGAGTTCGACGTGCTCGCCGCGCTGCGCCGCTCCGGACCGCCCTACACCCTGGCGCCGAAGGCGCTCGCCGGCTCGCTGATGCTGACCTCCGGCGGGATGACCGGCCGGCTCGACCGGCTGGAACGGGCCGGGCTGGTCCGACGCGCGCCCGACCCGGCGGACCGGCGGGCCCTGCGGGTCAGCCTCACCGAAACCGGCCGCCGGGTGGTCGAGGAGGCGGCCGAGGCCGGGCTGGAGGTGCAGCGGCGGATCCTCGACACGCTGCCCCCCGCCGACCGGGAGCGGCTGGCCGACCTGTTGCGTGCCCTGCTGGCCGGGGCCCAGGCGGAGCCGCCGGATCAGGCAGGATGATCTCGGACGCCAACGACCGGAAGGACGGGCATGCCTGCCACCGAACCGACCATCGTCGCCACCAGCATGGGTTTCTTCAGCCGTCGCCGCGGGCCGTGGGACGCCCGGCCGAGCCAGCTCTTCCCGCTGATGGCCGAGCTGGCCGGGGCCGGTGACGCCCCCCGGATCTGCTACCTGGGTCAGGCCGTCGGCGACCAGCCGACCGGTTACACGGTGTTCTACGGCGCGTTCGCCAACACCCCGTTCCGCCCGTCCCACCTGGCGCTCTACCCGATGCCGAACGTCGAGGACATCCGCGCCCACCTGCTCGCGCAGGACGTCGTCTGGGTGGGGGGCGGAAGCGTCGCCAACCTGTGCGCCGTGTGGCGGGTGCACGGCCTGCCGGAGATCCTGCACGAGTGCTGGCAGGCCGGTGTGGTGCTGGCCGGGGTCTCCGCCGGCTCGATCTGCTGGCACGTGGGCGGCGCCACCGACAGCTACGGACCGACCCTGCGGGCCTTCACCGAAGGGCTGGGCTGGCTCCCGTACGGCAACGGCGTGCACTACGACAGCGAGGAGCAGCGCCGGCCGCTGATGCACCGACTGGTCGCCGACGGCACGCTGCCGACCAGCCACTGCACCGACGACGGTGTCGGGCTGATCTACCGGGGCACCCGGCTGGCCGAGGCGGTGGCCGACCGTGAGGGCGTGGCGGCGTACGAGGTGAGCCGCGCCGAGGACGGCACCGCTCGGGAGACCCGGATCGAGCCGCGCCTGCTGCCCGCCGTACCGGTCTGAGCGGGCCGGCGGACCTGCCTGCCGGTCGCCGGCCGCGAGGCGCGTAAGCTGGTTCGTCGTGAGTCTCACCATCGGCATCGTCGGCCTGCCCAACGTGGGCAAGAGCACCCTGTTCAACGCGCTGACCAAGAACGACGTGCTCGCCGCGAACTACCCGTTCGCCACGATCGAGCCGAACGTCGGCGTGGTCGGGCTGCCCGACGAGCGGCTGGCCAAGCTGGCCGAGATCTTCTCCTCGCAGAAGGTGCTGCCGGCGCCGGTCTCGTTCGTCGACATTGCCGGCCTGGTGCGGGGCGCCTCGAAGGGGCAGGGCCGGGGCAACGCGTTCCTGGCCAACATCCGCGACGCCTCGGCGATCTGCCAGGTGGTGCGCGCCTTCTCCGACCCGAACGTGGTGCACGTCGACGGCAAGGTCTCCCCGGCCGACGACATCGAGACGATCAACACCGAGCTGATCCTGGCCGACCTCCAGACGCTGGAGAAGGCGCTGCCCCGGCTGGAGAAGGAGGCCAAGCTCCGCAAGGACCGGGCCGCCGCCGTCGAGGCCGCCAAGAAGGCCGCCGAGGTCCTCGACAACGGCGTCACGCTGTACGCCGGCGCCGCCGCCGCGAAGGTCGAGCTGGAGCACCTGCGTGAGCTGCACCTGCTCACCACCAAGCCGTTCCTCTACGTCTTCAACGTCGACGAGGCGGAGCTGGGCAACGCCGAGTTCCTCGACGAGCTGCGCGGGCTGGTCGCCCCGGCCGAGGCGGTCTTCATGGACGCCAAGATCGAGTCCGAGCTGGTGGACCTGCCCGAGGAGGAGGCCCGCGAGCTGCTGGAGTCGATCGGGCAGTCCGAGCCGGGCCTGAACCAGCTGGTCCGGGTGGGCTTCCGGACGCTCGGGCTCCAGACGTACCTGACCGCCGGCCCCAAGGAGGCGCGGGCCTGGACCGTCCCGGTCGGCGCGACCGCGCCGGAGGCCGCCGGGGTGATCCACAGCGACTTCCAGCGCGGCTTCATCAAGGCCGAGGTGGTCTCCTACGACGACCTGGTCGCGGCCGGATCGATGGCGGCGGCGAAGGCCGCCGGCAAGGTCCGGATCGAGGGCAAGGAGTACGTCATGCAGGACGGCGACGTGGTGGAGTTCCGCTTCAACGTGTAGCGGGTGGCGACGCTCAGCCCCTGATCGCACCCCGGGCGCGCCGGTCCTTCCGGAGCGGCGGAAGGAGCGCCAGGTCCGCGCGCATCGCGTTGATGCAAGCGTCGTACTCGGACCGGGTGTCATAGTCATACGGCGGATGGCCCTGATCGAATTCCGTGTCGCTGTCAGCCACGGGCACCTTCCATGCCTGCTGCCGATAAGGCCCCGACTGTGAACGCGTCTTGGCGACCAGCGCATCGTAAGCCTCAGCCACGGCCGGACAATGCAGGCGAAGAAGGCCGCTGAAGTAGAACATGTTCTGGACGCGATCCTGCGTCAACCGGTTGAGTTCTGACCTGGTGTCCGGGTCGCTGCGGGTTCGCCAGTGCACAAGGAACGGCAGATTGCGGTATTTGTGGACCGCGTCGAGGGCCTCCGCGTAGAGCTTCGCCCTCCGGTCGATGCGCTGCCCCCGCTGGGTCACCCAGTAGCCGATGGACGCCGCGAGGGCCGCGATCGTTGCGGCCAACACGGTCTGGTAACCGGACACCGCGCATGCTCCTTCATTCCCGACCGAGGCGGGGACGCGCCCTGCGTGCCATCGAAGCAGAAAGATCTGAAGCTGAACAGGTGGAAGCGTGGCGCTGCTCAGGCGAGGCCGCCGTCGCTGCGCAGGAGTTGGCCGTTGACCCAGCCGCCGTCGGGGGAGCACAGGAACGCGACGAGGTTCGCACAGTCCTCGGGGCGTCCGAGGCGACGCAGCGGCGTGGCTTGGAGGACGGCATCCTTGATCTCTGCGGTCATCCAGCCGGTGTCGGTCGGGCCCGGATCGATGGCATTGGCGGTCACGCCGAGGTGGGCCAGTTCCTGTGCGGCGGCCAGGGTGATCCGGTCGAGAGCGCCTTTGCTGGCCCCGTAGGGAAGGTTGCCGACGGTGGCGTCACTGGTCAGGCTGACGATGCGTCCCGTGCCGTGCGGCCCCGGGAACCGGCGGGCATACTCGCGGATCAGTAGCCAGCTCGCCCGGGTGTTGACCGCGAAGTGACGGTCGAAGCTCTCGACGCTGGTGTCGAGCAGGCCCGAGTTGACGCTCTCGCAGTGCGCGAGGACGAGCGCGCTGACCGGGCCCAGCTCTCGCTCCACCGCCTCGAAGACGCGCCCCGCGGCGTGCGGATCGGTGAGGTCGGCCTCGACCGCGGCGGTTCTCGCCCCGTGCCGGGCGGCTCGGCTGCCGAGCTGCGTCCTGGCCCCGGGATCGGCTCCCCAGGTCATCCGCTCGTCGTACGGGGTCCAGGAGGTGAAGCCGACGTCCCAGCCGGTCTGCGCCAGTTTCAGCACCACCGACGCGGCGATGCCGGCGTTGCGGCCGGCGCCGGTCACCAGGGCGACGGGTCGATGTTGGTCCGTGCCGTCCGTCAAGGCCATCCGTGGTCGCACCCCCTCGACGCACCATCCTCGCCCCCCGCCCGACCGCCGTCACCGGAATTACCCGGCCACCGCGGCCGATCCGCCGATCCGCCGCCGCGCCGACCGTCGACCGTCGCAGGACACCCGGCCGCCGGCGATGTCGTGCAGCGCGCTCGTCCTGCCGCCTCCCCGCACGACCGGGGGCCTACGGTGGCGGTGTGCCGCGCATCGAGCTGACCACGGACGTCCACGCAGCCCCGGAAACCGTCTTCGACGCCTGCCTCGACGTCGCCAGGCACACCGAGTCCATGGGGACCAGCGGCGAACGGGCGGTCGGCGGCGTGACGACCGGCCGGTTGGGGGCCGGCGATGTCGTCACGTGGGAAGCCCGGCACTTCGGCCTCCCCTGGCGGATGACCGTTCGGATCACCGACCACCGGCGGCCGCACGGCTTCACCGACGAGCAGATCAGCGGCCCGTTCGGTCGGTGGCACCACGAGCACCACTTCACGCCGAACCCGGCCGACTCCTCGTCGACCGTCATGCGGGACATCATCGACTTCACCGCGCCGATGGGACCCGTTGGCCGGCTCGTGGCCAGCTGCATTCTGCGGCCGTACCTGCGACGCCTCGTCGCGCGCCGGAACGCCTACCTCGCGGCCACCCTGGCAAGGCTTCCTCGCCCGGCCGATGAGGTGGACACGGAAGCGCCCGGTGACGGCGGGGCACAGACGGGGCACGAAACAGTGTGAGATCTCGTCGACCAGCGGTCGGCGACGGCAGGTGTCGAGTGGCGTTTCCGCTGATGGATCGATCGTCTCGCTGAGCTCCGCCGCGCGGGTTGAACCCGGCGGGGCGAACCGCCGCGACGGGCAGGATGCCGAGGTGCGAACCGGGCGACAACGGGTATGCCGGACGATGCGGATCGACATAGACGAGCCGAAGGCCGCCGAGCAGTTCTGGGAGGGCATGCGGGAGGTGGCTGCCAGTGCCGCCCGACACCAGGACCGTGATCTCTACCGGTCTCTCGTCAAGATCGGTCGGGCGGCGCTGGCCCAGGGCGCGGAACTCGTCCCGTCCTGCGGCCTGTTCCTTCCGTGTCCGGTCTGCGACTCCGTGCCCGGCGAACGGTGCATCAACGTGCCCGGCCAGCCGCTGCACAATGCCACCCTCCACCCCCAGCGCGTCCAGCTGGCGGAGCGGGCGCTGCGGGGAGAGGTGCCGCTGCCCTCGCCCCTCGTCTGACCGGGCGGCCGCACTCGCGCTGACCGCCTGCCGCGTCGGCCTTTGGACGGGTCCACAGTGTAGAGACTCGGCCCGTCGGGGGATGGGAGGGCGAGCCCCGGGTGCACTAGCCTGCGGCGCATGCGGACCGAGCGCGGCGTACGTCGATCTCTGCTGGCCGCCCTCGTCCTCACGGTGACCAGCATCGTCGTGAACTACTCGACGTCCCAGGTGCCCGCCTTCCTGGCCGGGAACCTGTGGATCGCGTGGACGCTGACCGTCCTGTGCGTCGTCGGTTACCTGGTGCTGGAGTTCCGGCCCGCCGCCGATCCGGCGGAACTGGGACACGTCAGCCTGCGGGTGCGGCGACGTCACCTGCGTCCCGCTCTCGAACTGGACGCGATACCTGTCGCGTCCAACGTCCGGATCAGCGCGGTCGAATACGGCGAGGGCCCGCAGAAACGGGTGCTGGTCCCGGGCCGGGACCTGTGCGTCCTTCCGGCGGACTGGTCGCTGGCCGCCGCGGGGGCGAACGCGCGCAGGCTCGACCTGCACACCCTGACCGGGACGGACATCGCCCGCGCCACGCCGCTGCCCCACCGGTTCGTGGTGCGCGGCACGTGTCGCGCGGCAGCCACCGTCGTCCTGCACATCATCACGGACCTCGCCTACCTGCAAGCTGTGTCCGGGCGGCCCCCGCAGCGACGCTTCGCCGCGGTCGGCCTGCTCGACCGCGGCGGCATACTGCCCTACGTCGACGGAGTGGCCCTGCACGCCGGGCACGTCGAGGTCGCGCGGTCGACAGGTACACCGGGGCTGGTCGTCGCGGTCGAGTGCGTCGGTGGCCGGCCGGTGTCACGCACGCCCTACCTTCTCGTCGTCCGTGCCGGAATCCGCTACCCCGAGGACGTCTGGCTGTCACCGGCGACCGGTCGCCCGCTCCTGTCGGGTCCGGACCCGGAACGCGCCCGGGTGGCGTTCGAGTCGCCGCAGCCGAACGGGCTGGCGACCGACATGTTCGCTTGCGACCTCGACGGCCGACGGATGAACAACCTGACCCGCAAGAGCGTCGACAGCTACGACGGTTTCGGGGACGGCACCCAGGTGACGTGGGTGGACCAGAAGCACCTGCGGGTGTTCTCGGAGCTGGTTCCCGACCAGAGCACGCGCATCGTCCAGGACCGGGTCGAGGGGCGGAGTCGCCACGGCGACGAGGTGCGGTAGCGGTCGAGTGCGGTCAGGAGCATCACGGCCCCACGGGAGTCGTCCCGCTGATCTAGCTTGGCCTGGTGGCTTCGAAACCCGTGACGACCGTCCTGTTCGACTTCGCGTGGACCCTGTTCGCCAGAGACCCTGACCGCTGGGTCGGCAGCGCCGCGGCATCGCTCGGCCGGGAGGTGGTCGCCGGTGACGCTCAGCGCATCGCCGCGGATTTCGCTGAGTTGTTGCGGGCAACGGCTGCGGACCCTGCTCATGTTGCCCGCGACCTGGACCCGCAGGTGTGGGACCGGGCGATTCTGGCCGTCCTGCAGCAGATCCGTGGGGTGGACCTGCCGTTCGCGCGAGCCCTGCACGAAACGCACGCCGAAGCACTCGAGCCGTACGCGGACACGTCCTCCACTCTCGCCGCCCTCAGCGCCCGCGATATTCGCCTTGGCGTGGTGAGCAACACTGGCTGGGACATTCGCGAATGCTTTGCCCGGCACGGACTGGACCGCTACATCGACGCATACGTGCTTTCCTACGAGGTCGGCTTCATCAAGCCCGATGTGCAGATCTGGCGCACCGCACTCGACGCCCTGGAGGCACAGCCGGATCGGACGCTGATGGTCGGTGACCATCCCAGCGGCGACGGCGGTTCCGTGGCCGCCGGCATACCGGCCCTGGTGCTACCGATGACGAGTTCGCCGGCCCAGCCTCGCGGATTCCACCACGTGCTGACATTGGCCGGCATGTGAGATCGAAGCGGCTCCTGATTGTCAACGTTGCCCCGCGTACTACCCGGAGGGTACCGAGTTCTGTGTCGCCTGACGCCCCGGTCAGTCGATCCGCGGGCTGCGCCGTTCGATCAGCGTGACGTCCCGCCACACGCCGTGGTGCCGGCCGATCCGCTGCCGGGTGCCGACCACCCGGAACCCGCAGCGCTCGTGCAGGGCGAGGCTCGCGGTGTTCTCCGGGAACACGCCGGACTGGATGGTCCAGATGCCGGCCGCCTCGGTGGAGGCCGCCAACGCGTCCAGCAGGGCCCGGCCGACGCCCCGCCCCCGCGCCCCGGGGTGCACGTAGACGGAGTGCTCGACCACGCCGGCGTAGACGCAGCGGTCCGAGACCGCCGAGCAGGCCACCCAGCCGAGCACCTGCCCGGCCGGGTCGAGCGCCACCCACCGGTGCCCGGGCAGCCGGGTGGCGGTGAACCGGGACCAGTCGGGCGGCTCGGTCTCGAACGTGGCGTGCCCCTCGGCGATGCCGAGCCGGTAGATCTCCAGCACGGCGTCGGCGTGCGTGTCGTCCATCGCGGCGACGGTGACGGTCATCGACCCCTCCTGACCCTGTGGCGGCCGAGGCCCGGCCGCGCCAGCGTAACCGGCACGACCGAGGGCCGGGAGGAAAGGTCCCGGCCCTCGGGGCGACCGCTACCGGGTCCGGTAGACCGAGATGTGCGCCCGGCTGTCGGCGTCGAACGGGGTCCGGTCCCAGTCCGCGTACCGCTCGGCGAGGCGCAGCCCGGCGCGTTCCGCCATCTCGTCGATCTGCTCCGGCCAGGCGTAGCGCATGGCGAACGGCCTGAGGTGCACACCGTCGGCGTCGAACGTGACGGTCTGCCGCACGAACGTCTGCGCCGCCCGGTCGTACCGGTGCAGTCGGATGGTGGCCGAGTCCTCGGTCACCTCCCGGACCTGGACCTGCTCGTCCCGGTCGAAGTCGGCCGGGTCGGGCACGTAGGTCTCGACCACGAACGCCCCGCCGGGGGTCAGCACCCGGGCGACGTTGCGGAAGCAGGCCGCCTGGCGCTCGGCGTCGACCAGGTTGAACAGCGTGTTGAACACCAGGAAGACCAGGCGGTACGGCCCGGCGACCGGGACGTCCGCCATGTCGCCGATGGTGACGGGCATGTGCTCGCCGCCCGGCTTGGCGCGCAGCTGCGCCACCATCTCCGGGGACGCCTCGACGCCCTCCACGGCGAGGCCGCGGGCGGCCAGCGGCAGGGCCACCCGGCCGGTGCCGACGGCCAGTTCGAGCACCGGGCCGCCGTCGGCCAGCGGGGCGAGGAAGTCGACAGCGGGAGAGGGGCCGGGATTGCCCGGGCCGTCGTAGGTGGCGGCCCAGAGCCGGCCGAACAGGCCGGGATCGTCGAAGACGGACATCACGGCAGCAGACCAGCCGTCGCCACCCGCGACAACCGGATTACGCGCCTCAGCCGGCCCGCAGGGCGTCGTCGACAGCGGTCTCCCGACGACCCAGGTGCACCGGGTCGCGGCCGGAGAGCACGTCCGCCGCGGCCTTCACGGCGGCGCCGTACTCCCGGGTGGTGCTGATCCGCCACTGGTCGGCGTACCGGCGGGCGGTGTCGTCGCCGACGCCGTTGGTGTCGATGCCGAGGCGCCGGCAGAGCGTCACCGCGCGGGGCAGGTGGAACGACTGGGTGACCACGGTGGCCTGCCGCACCCCGAAGACCCGCCGGGCCCGGGCGCACGAGTCGTAGGTGTCGAACCCGGCGTGGTCCAGCACGACCCTGTCCGCCGGCACACCGCGCTCGACCAGCCAGCGCCGCATCGCGTCCGGCTCGTCGTAGTCCCAGTTCATGTGGTCGCCGGAGACCAGCACCACCCGGACCTTGCCGGCCGCGAAGAGTTGCCGCGCGATCTCCAGCCGACCGGCCAGGAACGGCGACGGCGTCCCGTCGGGCTCGACCTTCGCGCCGAGCACCAGCGCCACCGGCGCCTCCGGCACGTCGGCGGCGGTGAACGCGTGCCCCTCGGCGCCGTCGCGGATCCAGACCACGCTCGCCGCGGTCACGGCGGTCGACAGCACCGCGCCGGCGGCGCCGACCAGGAGGAGCCGGCGGATCAGGCGTACGGCCCGCCGGTCGGTGGCCCACCAGGCGCGCCACCGCGCGACTCGTCCCCCCATGGCGGCGATTGTGTCACCGTCCGATCAGGAGATGTGGTGCAGGATCACGTTGTGCACGTGGTGGCTCTTCTCCGAGCCACGGAACTCGACCTCGTAGGTGTGCGTGCCGACGTGCACGGCGATCGCGCCGGTGGAGAAGAACGAGCCGCCCCAGTGCTTGTTGCTCACCACGCTCACGCTGGTGATCTTCGAGTAGGGGATGCTGGTGATGGCGTACCGCTTGCCGACGAAGGAGCGGTCCTGGATGATCACCCGCCGGTCGGTCAGGCCGATGAAGCCGGTGCCGGTGCCGATCGCGTCGTAGACGGCGATGATCTGCTCACCGGGCAGCAGGCCGCTCTGGATCTGCTGGAACTGTTCCTTGCGGTCGTACGTCGGGCCAGACATGTCCTCGACGGTAGGGCAGACGCGCCAGCGCTCAGCGCTCGGTGACCGCCCGGACGGCGTCCTCGATGCGCGCGGCCAGCAGGACCTCACCCTCGGTGAGTGGTTCGTCGTCGCCGTGCCCCACCTTGATCTGGGTGCGGTCGGCCCGGCGGCTGATCTCGGGGCGCAGCCGCAACGCGTCGGCCACCACGGCCACCCGCTCGGTGAGCGCGGCGTGCTGGGTGTCGTCGAGGACGAGCGTGCGGCGGATCTGCTCGCCCTCCCGGGTCCATCCGGACAGCAGGGCGAGCGCGTCGCTGAGGTAGTCGTGCTTCGCCCGGCCGCTGAACAGCACGCGCATCACCGCACCTCCCAGGCGTCGTTGCCGGCTTGTGGCCAAATCGTCGCCATCCCGTGTCCCAGTCGACGCCCTCTAGTCTGTCGCCGCACAGATGGTGTGTCCACGCCCACACTTCCGTGTTCTGTTGGCCTGACGGTCGACTCAGCTACCCAAACCGCCGATTGATCTGGCACGCTGGTGGCTCGTGCGGACCGAACGGGTTACCGGGAACGGGCAGGCCGACCGGCAGGAGCCGAGGGTGGTCGTCGGGGCGGCGATCATCGTGGCCGGCCGGGTCCTCGCCTGCGAGCGTTCCGCGCCCCCCGAGGTGGCGGGGCGGTGGGAGTTCCCGGGCGGCAAGGTCGAGCCGGGGGAGACCGAGACCGAGGCGTTGGCCCGGGAGTGCGCCGAGGAACTGGGCGTCCGGGTCGCGGTCGGCGCGCGGGTGGGACGGGACGTGCGGATGGCCCACGGTCGCTCCGTCCTGCGCGTCTACGCCGCCCGTCTGCTCCACGGCGACCAGCCGGAGGCGTTGGAGCACGCCGAGCTGCGCTGGCTCTCGGCCGCCGAGTTGGACAGCGTCGCCTGGCTGCCGGCCGACGTGCCGATCGTGCCCGCGCTGCGCCCGCTGCTCGCCGCGTCCGCCTGAGACCACGAACCGGACAGCGGGTCGGAAACGAGACGGGGACCGGCGGCGTGTGCCGCTGGCCCCCGTCATCGTCGCGCTGCTCAGTGCTTCGGCTCGTCCTGCTGCGGGTGGGCGAAGTTGAGGTGCTCCGGCGGCAGCGGGAACTCCACGTCGTCGCCGAACGGCGACGGCGCGGCGGCCCGGTCGAAGGTCAACTCGGTCAGCGGCAGCTTGCCGCTGGAGTCGACGGCCGGGGCGGTCGGGTGCGGCACCTCGCGCTGCCAGTTGACACCCTGCTGGGCCTGGCGCTCGGCGCCGCTGTCGTGCGAGCCGCCGGCGTGGGAGTGCACCCCGCCGTGTGCCGCGCCGGCGGTCACCGCACCGCTGACATGCCCGCTGGTCGCGCTGGTCTGAGGCACCTGACCCCTCCGGAAGATCTTGTTACCGAGCCACACAAGGGGATCGTACCTGCGGTCGACGACGCGTTCCTTCATGGGGATGATCCCGTTGTCGGTGATCTTGATGTGCTCGGGGCAGACCTCGGTGCAGCACTTGGTGATGTTGCAGAAACCGAGCCCCATCTCGGACTGCGCGTACTCCTTGCGGTCGGTCTTCGCGTCCAGCGGGTGCATGTCCAGCTCGGCGGCGCGAATGAAGAACCGGGGGCCGGAGAACGCCTGCTTGTTCTCGTCGTGGTCACGGATCACGTGGCAGACGTTCTGGCACAGGAAGCACTCGATGCACTTGCGGAACTCCTGCGAGCGCTCGACGTCGACCTGCTGCATCCGGTATTCACCGGGCGCCACGTCGGCCGGCGGCGCGAACGCGGGCGTCTCCCGGGCCTTCTCGTAGTTGAACGAGACGTCCGTGACCAGGTCCCGGATCACCGGGAACGTGCGCAGCGGGGTGACCGTGACGGTCTCGGTCTCCTCGAACGTCGACATCCGCGTCATGCAGCCCAGCCGCGGCTTGCCGTTGATCTCCATCGAGCAGGAGCCGCACTTGCCGGCCTTGCAGTTCCACCGGCACGCCAGGTCCGGCGCCTCGGTGGCCTGGAGCCGGTGGATCACGTCGAGGACGACCTCGCCCTCGTTGACCTCGACCGAGTAGTCCTTCAGGTCGCCGCCGGTCTCGTCGCCCCGCCAGATGCGGAACTGGCGTTTCGCGGCCGGCTTGCCGGCCGCCTGCTGCGGATCGGTTCCCATTCCTCAGCGCTCCTGTTCGGTGAGGGCGTCGAACTCGGCGAGTTCCTCGTCGGTCAGGTACTTGGACAGCTCCGCCCGATCGAACAGCCCGATCAGCTCCGGCCGCATCTTCGGCAGCGGCTTGTGGGTCAGCCGGACCGTGTCCCCGTCCAACGAGCAGACCAGGTTGACCCGCCGCCACTTCGGGTCCATCGCCGGGTAGTCCTCCCGGGTGTGCCCGCCGCGCGACTCCTGCCGCTCCAGCGCCGCCTTCGCGGTGCACTCCGAGACCACGAGCATGTTGCGCAGGTCGAGCGCCAGGTGCCAGCCCGGGTTGTAGCGCCGGCCGCCGACCGCGCTCACCTTCGCCACCCGCTCCCGCAGCTCGGTCAGCCGGCCCAGCGCGTCGGCCAGCTCGCCCTCCCGCCGGATGATGCCGACCAGGTCGCCCATGACCACCTGGAGGTCCTGCTGGAGCTGGTACGGGCTCTCGCCGGTGTCCCGCTGCAACGGCGCCAGGGCCGTCTCCACCGCGGCCTCCACCGCCGCCACCGACACCGCCGGGCGCGCGGTGAGCTGGTCGGTGTACGTGGCCGCGTGGCCGCCCGCCCGCTTGCCGAAGACCAGCAGGTCGGACAGGGAGTTGCCGCCCAGCCGGTTGGAGCCGTGCATCCCGCCGGAGACCTCGCCGGCGGCGAAGAGCCCGCGTACGGTGCCCGCCGCCGCGCCGGAGTCGGGGTCCACCTCGACGCCGCCCATCACGTAGTGGCAGGTCGGGCCGACCTCCATCGGCTCCTTGGTGATGTCGACGTCGGCCAGCTCCTTGAACTGGTGGTACATCGAGGGCAGCCGGCGACGGATCTCCTCCGCCGACTTGCGCGAGGCGATGTCCAGGTAGACACCGCCGGCTGGCGTACCCCGACCGGCCTTGACCTCGCTGTTGATCGCGCGGGCGACCTCGTCGCGGGGCAGCAGCTCCGGCGGACGCCGGTTGTTGTCCGGGTCGGTGTACCAGCGGTCCGCCTCCTCCTCCGTCTCCGCGTACTGCTTGCGGAAGACGTCGGGGACGTAGTCGAACATGAACCGCTTGCCGTCGGAGTTCTTCAGCACGCCGCCGTCGCCGCGCACCGACTCGGTGACCAGGATGCCCTTCACCGAGGGCGGCCAGACCATGCCCGTCGGGTGGAACTGGAGGAACTCCATGTTGATCAGCGTGGCGCCGGCGCGCAGCGCGAGCGCGTGACCGTCCCCGGTGTACTCCCAGGAGTTCGAGGTGACCTTGTAGGACCGGCCGACCCCGCCGGTCGCCAGCACCACGGCCGGCGCCTCGAAGAGGACGAACTCACCGGACTCGCGGTAGTAGCCGAACGCGCCGGCCACCCGGTCGCCGTCGAGCAGCAGCTCGGTGACCGTGGTCTCGGCGAACACCCGGATCCGGGCGTCGTAGCTGCCGAACTCCCGCTTGTCCTCCTGCTGGAGCGACACGATCTTCTGCTGGAGCGTGCGGATCAGCTCCAGGCCGGTCCGGTCGCCGACGTGCGCCAGTCGTGGGTACTCGTGGCCGCCGAAGTTGCGCTGCGAGATCTTGCCGTCGGAGGTGCGGTCGAAGAGCGCGCCGTACGTCTCCAGCTCCCAGATCCGCTGCGGCGACTCCTTGGCGTGCAGCTCGGCCATCCGGAAGTTGTTGAGGAACTTGCCGCCGCGCATGGTGTCCCGGAAGTGCACCTGCCAGTTGTCGCGCGAGTTCACGTTGCCCATCGCGGCCGCCGCGCCGCCCTCGGCCATCACCGTGTGCGCCTTGCCGAACAGCGACTTCGAGATGATCGCGGTCTTCTTGCCGGCCAGCCGGGCCTCGATCGCCGCGCGCAGGCCGGCGCCGCCGGCCCCGATCACGACGACGTCGTAGTGGTGTCGTTCGATTCGCGTCTCAGTCATGTCAGGGGCCCTCAGTTGATGAACCGGAGGTCGGTGATCCACTTGGCGGCCACCGCCATCACGTAGAAGTCGGTCAGCGCCAGCGTGCCCAGGGTGATCCAGGCGAGCTGCATGTGCCGGACGTTCAACCAGGACACGCCGGTCCACGCCTTGTAGCGCACCGGGTGCTTCGAGAAGTGCTTGAGCCGGCCGCCGATGATGTGCCGGCAGGAGTGGCAGGAGATCGTGTACGCCCAGAGCATCACCACGTTGATCAGCAGGATGACGTTGCCCAGGCCGAAGCCGAAGCCCTCGGGGGAGTGAAAGGCGTAGATCGCGTCCCAGGTGTTGATCAGCGAGATGATCGCGGCGGCGTAGAAGAAGTAGCGGTGCAGGTTCTGACCGAGCAGCGGGAACCGGGTCTCACCGCTGTAGGACTGGTGCCCGTCCGGCACCGCGCACGCCGGCGGCGACAGCCAGAACGACCGGTAGTAGGCCTTGCGGTAGTAGTAGCAGGTGAGCCGGAACAGCAGCAGGAACGGCAGGGTCAGCGCCGCGTCCGGGATGATCCACCAGCCGGGCAGGAAGCTGCCGAAGTGCGAGGAACCCTCGACGCAGCGCTCGGTCACGCAGGGGGAGTAGAACGGCGTCAGGTAGTGGTACTGGTCCACCCAGTACCACTTGTGCATGAAGACCCGGACGGTCGCGTAGATGACCCACGCGCTCAGCCCGACGACGGTGATCAATGGCGCGAACCACCAGCGGTCGGTCCGCAACGTCTTCGCCGCGATGGCGGCACGTGCCCGCGCTCCCCGCGGTCTCGTTGCCGTTGATGTCATTCGAGTCATCTCCCTGACGTCACTGTCACGTCCTGCGCACGCGCGGGACCACGCCGGTGAACCGGCGCGGCTAAGTGACACACGTTACGCCGATCTTCACGGCCCGGCCGCGCAACGCAGTGTCCCGTGTGTCCCGCGGGTTGGAAAGACCCGGATCATGATCAATATGCGGACGGCGTCGCCGCGTCGGTGTTCCGGATCAGCCGGACGCGCCGCCGGTGAAGTTCCACGACGACAGCCGCAGGGCGGGCCCCTCCCACCAGGACCCGTCCATCCGGTCCGGCTGGCGGACCGGCGACCGGCCCAGGCCGAGCACCCGGCCCGGCCCCAACGCCCGCGGGTACGACTCGGTGAACCGGAGATCCCGGACCGCCCGCACCGGCACGCCGTCCTCGACCAGCCAGACCCCGTTGCGGGTCAGCCCGGTGACGACCAGCTGCTTCGGGTCCAGCACCCGGGTGTACCAGAAGTCGCTGACCAGCAGTCCGCGCCGCACGCCGGCCACCAGGGCCGCGGTGTCCGGGTCGCCCACCGCCCCGGTCACCCCGGCGCTCACCGGTCCGGCCGCGACCCCGGCGTCGACCGTGTCCGGCGCGCCCGGCAGCAGGCGGAGGTTGTGCGGGATCGGCCCGAACGTCGACCCGCCGGCCATGCCGTGCCCGGTGGACGCGACGCCCGCGTCCGCGCCGCTGCGCCGGTCGTGGGCCACCGCCCGGGTGGTGCCGGCCTCCACCAGCGGCAGCGCCCGCCGGGGCGTGCCCTCCAGGTCGAACGGCAGCGTCGAGGCGTGCAGCGGGTCGTCCACCAGCGTCACCGCCGGGTCGAACTGGGCGGCGCCCGGCTCGGCGAAGGACTGGCGTTCGGCGTACCGCTTGCCGTTGAAGCCGAACCAGGCGAGGTTCTGCAACAGGTCGGCCACCGCCGCCGGTTCGAGCACCACCTCGTAGCGCCCGGGCGGCAGTTCCACCGGGTCGGCCGCGGCCCGTGCCTTGGCCGCCGCGCGGGCGCCGAGCGCGGCGCCGTCGAGGTCGGCGAGGCGGTCGGCGCAGTTCCGGGCCACGCCGTCGACGCCCCCGGTGCGGGCGATGCCGTCCATGGCCGCCTCCGCCGCCCGCCCCTGCGCCGAGTGCCCGGCGGAGTTGGCGAACGCGCCGGACCGGTACGCCGTGCGGCAGTAGCCCGCCGCCTCCAGCCCTTCGACCGCGTCCACGAAGGCGCGTACCCGGGCCGCCCGCTCGTCGGGCGAGGCGAACGCGGTGGCCTCGTCGACGCCCGGGCCGGACGGCGTCGGCGTCGGCGCGGTGAGCCCGGGCCAGGCCGGGTCGGCCGGGGCCAGCCGGGCCGCGGCCCGGGTCCGCTCGACCAGCGCGGCCAGCCCGTCGGCGTCGACCCGGTTGCCGCCACCCGCGGCGGTCCGCCCGTCGACGTGCAGCCGCAGCTGGATCGCGGTGCCGGTCTCGGCGACGTTCTGATGGATCGAGGAGTTGGCGAAGCGGGTGAGCGCGAGGTCGGTGCGGGTCACCAGCACCTCGGCCTCCGCGCCCGGCCCGGCCACGCGCCGGACCAGCTCCACCACCCGGGCGGCGAGATCCTGTTCGGCGCTCACGCGCGCACCCCCACACGGACGCCGCGGAAGCGGGCCGGGGCGGCCGGATGGCCGGTGTGCCCGACCTGGCCGGGTTGCCCCTTGCCGCAGTTGGGCGTGCCCCACGGGACGATCTCCGAGGAGAGCATGTCCATCGACCGCCAGAAGACCGGCCCGATGCCGGTGTAGGTGGGATTGCGCAGCATCCGCCCCCGGCGGCCTTTCTTCACCTCCCAGCCGACCTCGCAGCCGAACTGGAAGTTGAGCCTCTTGTCGTCGATCGACCAGGACCGGTTGATGTCCATCAGCACCCCGTCGTCGGTGGCCGCGACGATCTCGTCGAGCGTGTGCGGGCCGGGTTCCAGGCCCACGTTCGTCATCCGCACCATCGGCAGCCGGGCCCAGCCGTCGGCGCGTACGCTGCCGCCGTAGCCCAGGCCGGCGACGGCGGCCGAGTCCCGGCCGGCGAGCACCCCGACCCACCGCCCTTCGCGGACCGCGTCCCGGGCGACCGCCGGGGAGCCCTCGTCGTCGAAGCCGAAGCTGCCCAGCGCGCCCGGGATGGTCGGGTCGATGGTCACGTTCATGAGCTCGGAGCCGTAGCGCAGTGAGCCGAGGCGGGCCAGGTCGAGCCAGGAGGTGCCGGCGAAGGCCGCCTCCCAGCCCAGGATGCGGTCCAGCTCGATGGCGTGCCCGACCGACTCGTGGATCTGCAACGCGAGCTGCTCGCCGCCGAGGATCAGGTCGGTCTCGCCGGCCGGGCACTCCGGGGCGGTGAGCAGCTCGCGGGACTCCTCGGCGATCCGGGCGGCGTGCGCGGCCAGGTCGAGTGAGGTGACCAGCTCCCACCCCGTGGTGCCGTACTGCCCCCGGTAGCTCGGATAGGACCGGCGCTGGGTCTCGCCGTCGCCGATCGAGGTGGCCGAGATGCCGCCGCCGCACTCCCGGATGTGCTGGTCGATCCGGTGGCCCTCGCTGGAGACGAACCACTTCGTGGTGTCCCAGATCTGGTAGAGCCCCTCGGCCAGGTCGGCCCCGTGCTCCCGCATGGTCGCGGTGGCGCCGACCAGCAGGTCGCCCTTGTCGGAGAGCGGCACCCCGAGCGGATCGACCGCGCAGGTCGAGGCCCAGCTCGCCACCGCCGCCTCGACCGGCACGAGGTCGATCGGCGGGCCGGAGACGCGCGCGCTCGCGGTGGCGATCGCCGCGGCGCGCCGGCCGGCGTCGCGGGCCGAGGCGTCGGACAGCTCGGGTACGGCCTGGAAACCCCACCCGGAGCCGACCAGGGCGCGCACCCCCAGGCCGACGCTCTCGTGCTGGGTCAGCTCCTCGACGTCACCGTTGCGCGCCGACATCGACTCGTACCGGCGGTGCATCACCCGGGCGTCGGCATAGCGGGCCCCGGCGTCGAGGGCGGCCTGCACGGCGGCGGTGGCCGCGTCGAACTCGCTCATGACGGCACTACGCTTCGCTCCGCGCGGCCAGGAGGCACGGCCGCACTGCGGTGACGATTCGCTCGATGGCGCTCGCTCATGGGCCGACCCTAGGCGAGCGCACCGACATCCGTCAGGGGACGAGATCCTCCGGCCGGATCGTCGCCCGGACGGGGTCCGTCAGCTCCAGCACCTCGGCGGGCTTGGTCACCGACACCTCCCGGTAGTGCCGGCCCTGGCGGCGGTAGAGGTGCAACGTGCCGGTCTCCTGCTCGACCAGCAGGTACCACTCGATGCCGGCGGCGGCGTAGTAGTGCATCTTGAGCACCTTGTCCGTCGCCGCGTTGCTCGGTGAGATGACCTCGCAGACGAGCCGGACGTCCCGCGCCTCGATCATCGGTTCGTCGAAGTCGATCGGCTCGGTGACGACCAGGTCGGGAATCGGTATCCGGCCCGGCTTGAGCCGGACGTTGACCGTCTCCAGCAGCTCCAGGCCCACGCGCCGCGCCGCGGTTTCGAGCAGGTTGCCGAGGTTCCGCTGGATCCGCTGGTGCCGCGGGGTGGGCGCCGGCGTCACGTGGAGGCTCCCGTCGAAGAGTTCGACGCGTTGCTGCGTCTCGCTGAGGGCGAGGTACTCCTCTTCGGTCCACGGGCCGTCGTGGCCGAACACCGCCGCGGTCATGGTCACCTCCACCTCGTGCCGCGGGAATCTTCCCTTCGTCGCCGGGACCATGGTCGCACCTCAGGTGCGCCGACGAGACGACGATGCCCACTCGCGTCGGTGAATGTCCCTGGTGAGGGCTGTTCAGGTCGGAAACCGAGTCGTTACGCTCTGACCGCTGACAGCCCGGCCTTTGTAGCTTATTTTCGCCTCCAGAGGTTTCCTGTAGGTTCTCTTCATCAGGAGGGGGAGGCGGTCATGGGCAGGTCGGATGCAGTGCCGTCCGGGGAGCCGGACCGCCCGGAGGTGCCGGAGCAGCGCTCCGGCGAGGGCCCCTATCTCCAGGTCCGGGACCTGCGGGTGCGGTTCGACACCGAGGACGGTGTGGTCCGGGCTGTGGACGGGGTGTCGTTCGCCGTCGAGCGGGGTCGCACGCTCGGGATCGTGGGTGAGTCCGGCTCGGGGAAGAGCGTGACGTCGTTGGCGATTCTGGGTCTGCACAACTCCAGGCGGGCGTCCGTCACCGGGGAGATTTCGGTGGGTGGGCGTCAGTTGGTGGGTCTGCCGGAGGAGGAGGTGCGGCGGCTGCGGGGTCGGGACATGGCGATGATCTTCCAGGATCCGCTGTCGGCGTTGCATCCGTACTACACGGTCGGGAAGCAGATCGCTGAGGCGTACCGGGTGCACCACCCGAAGGCCGGTAGGCGGGAGGCGCGTAGCCGGGCGGTGGACATGTTGGGCCGGGTGGGGATTCCGCAGCCGGCGCGGCGGTTCGAGCAGTATCCGCACGAGTTCTCCGGTGGGATGCGGCAGCGGGCGATGATCGCGATGGCGTTGGTCAACGATCCGGATCTGGTGATCGCGGACGAGCCGACGACGGCGTTGGACGTGACGGTGCAGGCGCAGATCCTGGACCTGCTCAATGATCTTCAGGAGGAGTTCCGTTCGGCGATCATCCTGATCACCCACGACCTGGGTGTGGTCGGTCAGGTGGCCGATGACGTCCTCGTCATGTACGGCGGTCGGGCGGTGGAGCACGGCAGTGTGGAGCAGGTGTTGCGGCGGCCGCAGCATCCGTACACGTGGGGGTTGTTGTCGAGCGTGCCGTCGCTGCACGGTGACGCCGACGCGGACCTGGTGCCGATCCCGGGCAACCCGCCGAGTCTGATCAACCTGCCGTCGGGCTGCGCGTTCCATCCCCGCTGCCGCTATGCCGACGTCAACGGCGACCGCTCCCGCACTGAGGTACCGGAGCTGGTTTCGGCGGGGGTGGCAGGGCATCTGGTGGCGTGTCATCTGCCGGTCGCCGCGCGGGAGCGGATCTACCGCGACGAGGTAGCCCAGGTGGGGGTGGCCCGATGAACGTTGTGCCGAACGGACACACGCCGGTGGCCGGCACGTCGGAGGCGGGCCGCGATCCGGGCGGCGCCGCCCGGATCGCGGCTGAGCCGCTGTTGTCGGTGCGGGGGTTGACCAAGCACTTCCCGGTGCGGCAGGGGCTGCGGGGCAGGGCCGCGGTGCGGGCGGTCGACGGGCTGGACTTCGACGTCCGCCCCGGCGAGACCCTCGGTCTGGTGGGCGAGTCGGGGTGTGGGAAGACCACGACCGGGCGGATGCTGGTGCGGCTGTTGGAACCCACCGCCGGCAGCATCACCTTCGCCGGGCGGGACATCACCCACGCCCGCCGGGGCGCGTTGGGGCCGCTGCGCCAGGACCTGCAGATCATCTTCCAGGACCCGTACGCGTCGTTGAACCCCCGCCACACCGTCGGGCGGATCGTGGCCATGCCGCTGCAGGTCAACAACATCACCCCACCCGGCGGCGTCAAGAAACGCGTGCAGGAACTGCTGGAACTGGTCGGACTCAACCCCGAGCACTACAACCGCTACCCGCACGAGTTCTCCGGCGGGCAACGCCAACGCATCGGCATCGCCCGCGCCCTGGCCCTGCAACCCAAGCTCATCGTCGCCGACGAACCCGTGAGCGCCCTCGACGTGTCCATCCAGGCCCAGGTCATCAACCTCCTGCGCGACCTGCAACGCGACCTCGACCTGGCGTTCGTGTTCATCGCCCACGACCTCGCCGTGGTCCGCCACTTCTGCCACCGAGTCGCCGTCATGTACCTCGGCACCATCGTCGAGATCGGCGACCGCGACACCATCTACACCCGCCCCCAACACCCCTACACCCGCGCCCTGCTCTCGGCCATCCCCGACGTCACCACCCTCGGCCCCGCCGGCCGCATCCGCCTCACCGGCGACGTCCCCACCCCCCTGGACCCACCCAGCGGCTGCCGCTTCCGCACCCGCTGCTGGAAAGCCACCGACCGCTGCGCCACCGAAACACCCGCCCTGACCACCCGCGACGGCGGCACCCAACTCACCGCCTGCCACCACCCGGAGAGCGGACCGGTGGACGCCGCCGGGCCGGCGACGGTCGGCGGTGGCACTGTCGCGCCCGCGGCGGTCGGCGGCGGCGACGCCCCGGAACTGAAGGAGGTGGCGGAATGAGCCTGTCCCCGGTCGAGGGCGTGGCGCTCGCGGAGATCGAGTCGCCCGGTGACGGCGACGAGCGCCGGGACAAGGAGTTCGTCGGCCGCTCACCCGGCCAACTCGCGCTGGCGCGGCTCCGGCGGGACCGCACCGCCCTGGTCAGCGGCGCCCTGCTCGTCTTCTTCGTCCTGGTCGCGCTGGCCGTGCCGCTGATCGAGGCGCTGTACGGGGTGGGGCCGAAGGAGCAGTTCCAGAGCCGTCTCGACGGCTACGGCATGCCGCTGGGCTACGCCGGCGGCGTCACCGGCGACCACTGGTTCGGGCTGGAGCCCGGCCTGGGTCGGGACATCTTCATCCGGATGGTGCACGGGCTGCGGACGTCGCTGTTCATCGCGTTCGCCGCCGCCGTGCTGACCGCCGTCATCGGCGTGACGCTGGGTACGCTCGCCGGCTACCTCGGTGGCTGGCTGGACTCGGTGATCAACTGGATCACCGACCTGACCCTGGCGATGCCGTTCCTGATCATCGCGCTGGCACTGATGCCGACCGTCGCGCTGCGCTTCTACGGCCAGCGGGAGGCCGTCCCGGCGTACTTCCAGATCGGCGTGCTCATCTCGATCTTCGCGTTGTTCGGCTGGACCAGCACCGCCCGCCTGGTCCGGGGCCAGATCATCGCGCTGCGCGAGCGCGAGTTCGTGGAGGCGGCCCGGGCCAGCGGGGCCGGTCTCGGGCACATGCTGTTCCGTCAGCTGCTGCCGAACGTGTGGGCGCCGATCCTGGTCGCCTTCTCGCTGGCGGTGCCGCAGTACATCACCAGCGAGGCGGCGCTGTCGTTCATCGGCGTCGGCCTCACCGACGCGACGCCGAGCTTCGGCCGGATGATCTACCGCAGTCTCGACTACCTGCAGACCGACCCGGCGTACGTCTTCTTCCCCGGCATCACGATCTTCGCGCTCGTGTTCGCCTTCAACCTCTTCGGCGACGCGCTGCGCGACGCGCTCGACCCGAAGTCGTCCCGGTAGGAGGCCGACCCATGACGCGTTTCCTCGTCCGCCGGCTGCTCTCGGCCGCGCTCACGCTCTTCGCGGTCAGCGTGCTGAGCTTCCTGATGTTCTTCGCCCTGCCGCGCGACCCGGTCACCGGCATGTGCCCGAAGAACTGCAACCCCGAGCGGCTGGAACGGGTCCGCCAGGAGCTGGGCCTGAACGACCCGCTGATCAGCCAGTACGCCGGCTACATGAAGGGCATCGTCACCGGGCGGGACCTGGGCAGCGCCCAGGGCGGCCAGTGCGACGCGCCCTGCCTCGGCTGGTCGTACGTCTCCAACGAGGCGGTCTCGGACACCATCGCCCGGGTGCTGCCGGTGACGCTGAGCATCGTCATCCCGGCGGCCGTCCTGTGGCTGCTGCTCGGCGTCGGCCTGGGCATGTTGTCCGCGCTGCGCCGGGGGAGCTGGCTGGACCGGGCGGCGATCGGCTTCTCGCTGACCGGCGCCTCGCTGCAGCTCTACTTCGTCGGCGCGGTGCTGCTCATCGTGTTCGTCTACAACCTGCGCCTGCTACCGGTGCCCAGCTACACCTCGTTCTTCGACGACCCCCTGAAATGGAGCAGCGGGCTGGTGCTGGCCTGGTTGGCGCTGGCCTTCCTCTTCTCCGCCATCTATGCCCGGCTGTCCCGGGCGCAGATGTTGGAGACGCTGTCGGAGGACTTCGTCCGCACCGCCCGCGCCAAGGGCCTGGCCAAACGCAAGGTGTACGGCCGACATGCGCTGCGGGCCGCGATCACGCCGGTGGTGACCATCGCCGGCCTGGACGTGGGCGGGGCGCTCGGCGGCACCGTCATCACCGAGACGACGTTCGGCCTGAACGGGATGGGTCGGACCGCGGTGGACGCGGTCCGCTCCGGTGACCTGCCGACCATCATGGCGACCGTGCTGATCGCGGCGGTCTTCGTGGTGCTCGCCAACATGATCGTGGACCTGCTCTACGCGGTGATCGACCCCCGGGTGCGCCTGGGCTGACCGACGGTCCGACGAAATTTATCGAGAACTGTTACACAACTCGTAGTTTTTCTTCTTTACGATCCTCGGGACGTCGGCGGATGCGCCCGGCGTACGGGTGGAGGAGGTAGGACATGCGACCACGCGCAGCGGCCGCCGTCGGCGGCGCCATCGCACTGGTTGTGGGGCTGGGCGCCTGCTCGGAGAACACGGGCGAGGGCACCAAGGTGGACGGCAGCCGGCAGCAGACCGGGGTCATCGCCACCGACCCCAAGGACTCGCAGGGGCCGGCGCCGGAGGTGGAGGGCGCGGCCAAGGGCGGCACGTTCACCATCATCCGGGAGACCCCCATCTCCCACCTGGACCCGCAGCGGACGTACTCGTTCGCCGGGCTGATGGCCAGCCCGCTCTTCGCCCGCTACCTGACCACGTGGAAGGACGACGGCAAGGGCGGCCTGGTCCTGGTGGGCGACCTGGCCGAGACGCCGGGCAAGAACGTCAACAACGACTGCAAGGTCTGGGAATTCACGATCAAGGACGGGGTGAAGTTCGAGGACGGCAGCCCGATCACCGCCAAGGAGATCGCGTACGGCATCGCCCGCTCCTTCGACCCGGACCTCACCAGCGGCCCCACCTACATCCAGGAGTGGCTGGCCGACACCGCGCAGTTCGACACCAAGTGGGACTTCAAGAAGAACAAGACGTCGCTGCCGCCGGGCCTGACCACGCCGGACGACAAGACGCTGCGGTTCGAGTTCGCCAAGCCGCGCTGCGACCTGCCGTTCGCGGTCTCGCTGCCCACCACGGCGCCGCTGAAGCCGGAGAAGGACACCGGGGTCAACCTGGACCAGAAGCCGTTCTCGTCCGGCCCCTACAAGATCGCCAAGAACCAGGTCGGCGTGCAGCTCACGCTGGACCGCAACCCGAACTGGGACGCGAAGACCGACCCGGTGCGCCACCAGTACCCGGACCAGTTCGTCTGGACCTTCGGCCCGACCCAGGACGCCGCCAACAACCGGGTGATCGCGGACAACGGCGCCGACCAGAGCGCGCTGGCGTTCAACTCGGTGCCGCCGGCGCTGGTCGCCAAGGTGGCCGGTGACCCTGCGCTGAAGGCCCGCACCCTGCTGTCCCCGACCCCGAGCGCCAACCAGCTCGTGATCAACACCCAGCGGGTCAAGGACCTGAAGATCCGCCAGGCGCTCAACTACGCGATCGACCGGGAGGGCCTGGTCAAGGCGCTCGGCGGCCAGACCGTCGCCCAGCCGATGACCACCCTGATGCCGTCGTCGACCATCGGTTACAAGGCGTACGACGCCTACCCGGCGGGTGCCAACGGCAACCCGGAGAAGGCGAAGGAGCTGCTCGGCGGACAGACGCCGGAGCTGGTCCTCGGCGTCGCGGACAACACCGACGAGCAGCAGATCGCGGTCCAGCTCAAGGGCAACCTGGAGCGCGCCGGCTTCAAGATCACCGTCCGGAACATCCCGGACGACGCGAAGCTGGACGAGGTCAAGAAGAAGGACAACCCGTGGGACCTCTACATCGGTAACTGGGCCGCGGACTGGCCGAGCGGCGCCTCGATCCTGCCGGTGCTCTACGACGGCCGCACCATCAAGGCCGAGGGCAACAGCAACCAGTCGTACTTCAACGACGACGCGATCAACGCCGAGATGGACCGGATCCTGGCGCTGCCCCCGGCCGACCAGGGCCCGGAGTGGGGCAAGCTGGATGAGCGGATCATGAAGGAGCACGCGCCGGTGGTGCCGCTCTACGTGGACGTGGCCTACAACGTGCACGGCTCCAAGGCCGGAGGGGTCTTCATCTCCTCCGTGTTCGGCTACCCGAACTTCGTGAACGCCTTCGTCAAGCAGTAGCCGTACCTGTGGTTGAAGGAAGGGCCCCTTCTTAACGCGCGACGTTAAGAAGGGGCCCTTCCTCTACCGCAGGCGTTAATAAGGGGCCCTTCCTTACGCCAAGTAGCGGCGGAGGAAGTCCAGTTCCAGGCGGAGCAGGCGTTCGGACACCCCGCCGGCGGCCAGGTGGCTCGCGCCGGTGAGCGGCAGCACCGCGTGCGGGCGGCCGGTGGCCAGCAGCGCGGCGGAGAGCCGCAGCGTGTGCGCGGCCAGCACGTTGTCGTCCACCAGCCCGTGCACCAGCAGCATCGGCCGGGCCTGCGCCGGGTCGCCGAGCGGCTCGGCGGCCAGCTCGACCAGCGAGTGGTGCGCGTAGACGTCCATCCCGTCGTCCGGCATGCCGAGGTAGCGCTCGCTGTAGGCGGTGTCGTACAGCGCCCAGTCGGTGACCGGCGCCCCGACGATCGCGCACTTGAACAGTTCGGGGTGGCGCAGCACCGCCAGCCCGGCCAGCCAACCGCCGAACGACCAGCCGCGCACCGCCACCCGCTCCAGGTCCAGGTCGGGGTGCTTGCCGGCGAGCGCGGTGAGCGCGTCCACCTGGTCGCTCAGGATCACGTCGGCGACCCGGCGGTGGATCGCCTTCTCGAACGACGGCGCGATGCCCGGGGTGCCCCGGTTGTCGATGGTCACCACCGCGAAGCCCTGCTCGGCCCACCACTGCCGTTCCAGCCAGGCGCCGCGGGCCGCGATCACCTCCTGGTGGCCGGGGCCGCCGTAGATGTCCAGCAGCACCGGCAACCGCGTGCCCTTGACGTGCTCGACCGGGTAGAGCACCGCGCTGGGCAGCCGCCGGTCGGTCACCCGGACCAGCGTCGGCCGCGGCGCGTACGAGCAGGTGGCGGCCAGTGAGCGCAGCTCGCCCACCTCGCGGTCGCCGTGCCACACCCGCCACCGCACGCCCGGGTGCTCCAGCGAGGCGATGCCCACCACCAGCGTGGATCCGCCGATCGCGGCGGTGTGCCAGCCCGGGTCGCTGCCCATCCGGCGGGCGTCCATCCCACCGCCGATGGTGGTCCGCACCCGGTAGAGGTGGCGTTGGCTGGGCTCGCCCTCGCTCGCCTCCACCAGCAGGTCGGCCGCCGTGCTGGGACCGGCCGGCAGCCGCCCGACCACTCGCCGCACGTACAGCGAGGGCGGGGTGAGCAGCGTCCCGTCGGCGAAGAGGCAGCGGGCGTCGTACCCGTCGTGGGCCAGCTCGCCGCCGACCAGCACCCGCCCGTCCGGCAGGTGCGCCGGGGTGCCCGGGATCGGCTCCACCCAGCGCGGGTCGGCCAGCTCCGCGTGCACCTGCGTCTCCCCGGTACGCGGGTCCACCGCCAGCACCAGGCCGTGCTGTTGCGAGCGGCGCAGCACGGTGATCAACGGCCCGCCGTCCGCCCAGTCCACCGAGCTGAGGTAGGGGTAGGTCTCGCGGTCCCAGTGCACGTCGACCCAGCCGCCGTCGAGGTCGAGCAGGTGCAGGCTGACCTCCGCGTTCGGGCCGCCGGCCACCGGGTACGCCAGCGACGTCGGCGGGCTCGCCGGCTCGGCCGGGTCGTGCAGGTACCAGCGCGGCAGGCGGGACTCGTCGACCCGGGCGGCCAGCACGCTGCGACCGTCCGGCGCCCACCAGTAGCCCCGGTAGCGGTGGAACTCCTCGGCCGCGATGTGCTCGGCCAGCCCCCAGGTCACCCCGCTGTCCTCACCGGCGAGCAGGTTGTCCGTACCGTCCGGCTCGACGACCCGCAGCTGGCCCCGGCGGACGCCCTCGGCCGCGTCGGTGACGTAGGCCAGCCGTTCGCCGGCCGGGTCGGGGCGCGGGTCGATCACCGGCCCCACGGCGGCGACCTCGACCACGTCACCGTGCACCAGGTCGGCCCGGAACAGCCGCCCGGCCAGCGCGAACGCGGCCACCCGGCCGGCCGCGTCCAGCGCGTACGAGCCGATGCCGCCGGAGCTGAGGCGCAGCCGCTCGCGCAGCGCCCGCTCGCCGGGGGCGAGGCGGGCCGGCTCGGCGTCCGTGCCCAGCAGCACCGCCGGGTCCGCGACCAGGCGTTCCTCGCCGCTGTCGACGTCGAGCAGCCAGAGTGCGTCGGCCGGGTCCTCCGGTCCCGCGGACCGCAGGAAGAGCACCCGGGAGCCGTCCCCCGCGACGGAGACGGCGCGCGGCGCCCCGTGGCTGAACCGACGGGTACGGGCGGCCAGCTCGGGAAAGTCCACGCCTGCAGATCGTAGGCGGGTGCCGGGCGTGATGTGGCCGACCTGGGCGGACGCATGAGCGCCGAGCGGGCAGGACCGCCGGTTAGAGTGACGGGCGTGACGACGCTGCCCGACCGACGCCTCCTGCTGGTCCACGCGCATCCCGACGACGAGTCGATCGGCACCGGCGCGACGATGGCACACTACGCCGCCGCCGGCGCCCACGTCACGCTGGTGACCTGCACGCTGGGCGAGGAGGGCGAGATCCACGTCCCCGAGCTGGCGCGGCTCTGCGCCGCCGAGGCGGACCAGCTCGGCGGCTACCGCATCGGCGAACTGGCCGCGGCCTGCGCCGCGCTCGGCGTCACCGACCACCGGTTCCTCGGCGGCGCCGGCCGCTACCGCGACTCCGGGATGATGGGGCTGGCCACCAACGACCACCCGCGGGCGTTCTGGCGCGCCGACCTCGACGAGGCCGCCGGGCACCTGCTGGAGGTCATCCGCGAGGTCCGCCCGCAGGTCGTGATCACGTACGACCCGAACGGCTTCTACGGGCACCCCGACCACATCCAGGCGCACCGGGTGGCGATGCGGGGCGTGGAGCTGGCCGCCGCCGAGGGGATCGCCCCGGCCAAGGTCTACTGGACGGCCATGCCGCGCAGCGTGCTGGACGCCGGCCTGGAGGCGTTCACCGAGTCGTCGGACAATCCCTTCGCCGGCATCGACGACGTCGACGACCTGCCCTTCGGCACGCCGGACGCGCAGATCGCGGCGCGGATCGACGCCACCGAGCAGCACGCCGCGAAGGAGGCGGCGATGCGCGCCCACGCCACCCAGATCCCGGCCAACTCGTGGCTCTACTCGATCGCCGGCAACTTCGGCGCCGAGTTCATGGGGGTCGAATACTTCACGCTCGCGGTCGGCGGCAAGGGCCCGGGCGTCGGCCCGTACGGCTGGGAGGACGACCTCTTCGCCGGGTTGGGCCTGGACGGGCCGGACCGCACCCCGGTCGCGGCGGCCGGTCTCCGGTGACGCTGCCCGCCGCACCCGTGTCGATCCTTCCCGAGCCGCAGCCACCCGCGTCGCCGTCGCGCGCCGAGCGGGCGTTCGACCGTGCGCTGCGCGTGGCCGGCGGCGTGGTGACGGTCTGGGCCGGTGTCCTGGCCGCGCTGCTCGACCTGATCTTCGCGACCTGGGCGTGGGAGACGGTGCAGGGCCGCTCCGGCGGCGCCCAGGCGCTGGTCGGCATCGGTCTGGTGCTCGCCGGGATCGCGGCCGTGGTCGCGTCGACGGTGCTGCTGGGCTCGTTCGCGCACCGGTCGACCGGCACCCGGTGGGCGGTGGCGCTGGCCGCGTTGCCCTGGTTCCTGGTGATCGTCGTGGGCGGCTTCCGCACCACCGAGGGGGACCTGGCGCTGGCCGGCGACAACGTGCTCGGCCTGGCGCTGATCGTCGCCGGTGCGGTCACCTTCGCGGTGCTCGGCTTCCGGCAGATCGTGGTGCCGCCGCCGGTCTCCCGGTAGGTGCTGACGCCGCACAGGTGGCGGTGGTAGACATTCCTGCCAGAGGCCCGCCGTGGGGGCGGGTGGTACGGCGGGAGGCGTGCGATGGCTCAGAGGTGGCGTGCGGTCGGCGTGCTGGCGGCCGCGTTGTTCGCGGTGAACGTGGTGGCCCGGCTGGTCATCCGGTTCGCGTTCCCGGACGACGACACCGCCTCCGGCCGGGTCTCCCTGGCGATGTTCCTGGTGATCGGGCTGATCCTGGCCGTCACCTCGTTCCGCTGGGGTGCCGATCGGCCGCTCGGGCACTGGGCGGGCGACCTGGCCGTCGGCGTGGTCGTGGCGCTGGCGCTGACCGTGTTCGTCGGCCCGCTGCTGGTCGGGGAGAACCCGTTCGGCGGGGGCGCGGGTCTCTTCTTCGCCCAGATCTGGCTCTACCTCGCGGCCACCCTGGCCGGCGTGCTGGTGGGCTACCTGATCCTCACCGCGCTCGGCCGGGACCACCGGTCCCGCCAGCTGAAGCGGTACGCCGAGATGAAGGCGTCCCGGCCCCGCAAGATCGTCCGCCGCTGACCTCAGGGGGCGACCCGGGTCAGGTAGGTGTGGTGGGTGGTGAAGCCGAGCCGACGGTAGAGCGCCACCGCGCCCACGTTGCGCTGCTCCACCTGGAGGAACGCACGGGACGCTCCCTCCGCCGCGGCCCACCCGGCCAGGGCGCGCACGACCGCCGCGGCGAACCCCTGCCGGCGGGCCTCCGGCAGCACCTCCAGCAGGCTGACGCCGAACCAGCGGCCCTCGCCGGTGACGGTGCCCCGGCCCACCGCGAGCAGCCGCCCGTCGACCCGCAGCTCGGCGAAGCGGACCCGGTCCACGGCGGTGAGCACGTGCCGCGCCTCCGCCGGCAGTCCGCCCTTGCGGTCGGCGGCGACCGCCAGCCAGTCGTCGGCGGGCGCGTCGGCCAGCGTCACCCGCCGCTCCGGCGCGGCGTCGGCGTCCGGTGCGGTCAGGGTGGCCAGCGGGACGGTCTGGACCAGCACCGGCGGGCGGGACGTCCAGCCGCGCGCGTCCAGTTCCGCGCCGACCGGGGCGGCCAGCGGCAGCGGGGTGTTCACCAGCGCCGGTTGGCCCCGGTCGGCGTACCAGTGCTGCACGGCGTCCAGCGCGGCGGGCAGCGGGCGATCGGGGTCGCCGATCGGCAGGGCGCTGTTCGCCCGGCCGGTCCAGCCGGCGGCCGAGCGCAGGCGCCAGTCGCCGAGCCGTCCGCGTACCGGGGCGGGCCAGGCCTCGTCGGCGGCCACCTCCAGGTCGACCACGGCGGCGGCGGTGGGCCGGCGGGCCGGCGGCACCCGCTTGGCCCGGTGCACCTCGCCGACCGGTACGCGCAGCGGACCGGCGTCGGTGGCGAGCGTGATGTGCGTCTCGCTCAGCTCGACCAGCTCGCCGAGCGCGTCGGAGAACAGCGGCCGGCCTCCCCGAATCCCCACAATCCGGCGGACCACGATCCGGTGTCCCACGTCCTGCTGTCGGAGCACGATCGACCCCCTCCCCGGCGAGATACTAGGCTCTTACCGTTGCGGATGATCGCGACGAGTCTTGCGGAGGAGAAGACCGGTGACCTACATCATCGCCGAGCCGTGCGTGGACGTGCTCGACAAGGCATGCATCGAGGAGTGCCCGGTCGACTGCATCTACGAGGGCAACCGGATGCTCTACATCCACCCCGACGAGTGCGTCGACTGTGGTGCCTGTGAGCCGGTCTGCCCGGTCGAAGCGATCTTCTACGAGGACGACGTGCCGGAGCAGTGGAAGGACTACACCGGCGCGAACTACGAGTTCTTCGAGGACCTGGGTTCGCCCGGGGGCGCCTCCAAGATCGGCAAGGTGGAGAAGGACGCCACCTTCGTCGCCGCGCAGCCGCCGCGCGGCGAGGGCCACTGAGCCGGCCCACGCCGGTCTCGGCACGGCTGCCCGAGTTCACCTGGGACACGCTGGACGCCGCGGCCGCCACGGCCGCGGCGCACCCGGGTGGTCTCGTCAACCTCTCCATGGGCACGCCGGTCGACCCGGTGCCACCGTTGATCCGGCAGGCGCTGGCCGACGCGTCGGACGCGCCGGGCTACCCGTTGACCGCGGGCACGCCCGCCCTGCGGGACGCGATCGCGGCCTGGGTGGCCCGCGCCTGCGGCGCGGGCGTCGACGGGCTGGGTGTGCTGCCGACGATCGGCTCCAAGGAGCTGGTGGCCTGGCTGCCCACGCTGCTCGGCCTCGGCCCCGGTGACGTGGTCGTGGTGCCGCCGGTCGCCTACCCGACCTACGAGGACGGGGCCCGGCTGGCCGGCGCGACCACGGTGCGCAGCGACTCGCTGACCGCCCTCGGCCCGGATCCCCGGGTGCGCCTGGTCTGGGTCAACTCGCCCGGCAACCCGACCGGCCGGGTGCTGCCCGCCGCCCACCTGCGCAAGGTGGTCGAGTGGGCGCGGGAGCGCGGGGCGGTGGTCGCCAGCGACGAGTGCTACCTGCCGTTGGGGTGGGACGCGCAGCCCGTCTCGATCCTCTCGCCCGAGGTCTGCGGCGGGTCGTACGCGGGCGTGCTGGCGGTGCACTCGCTCTCCAAGCGCTCCAACCTGGCCGGCTACCGGGCCGGGTTCGTCGCCGGCGACCCGGCGCTGGTGGCCGAGCTGCTCAAGATCCGTAAGCACGCCGGCATGATCGTGCCGGCCCCGGTGCAGGCCGCCATGGTGGCCGCGCTCGGCGACCAGGCCCACGCCGACGCCCAACGGGAGCGCTACCGGGCCCGGCGGGAGAAGCTGCGGGCCGCGTTCACCGGCGCCGGCTTCACCGTCGAGCACTCCGAGGCCGGGCTCTACCTGTGGCTGACCCGCGACGAGGACTGCTGGGACACGGTCGACTGGCTGGCCCGGCGGGGCATCCTGGTCGCCGCCGGGGTGTTCTACGGCCCGGCCGGTGCCCGGCACGTCCGGGTGGCGCTGACCGAGTCCGACGAGCGCGTCGACGCGGTGGCCGGCCGGCTGGCCGAGTCCTGACCACCCGGCCGCCGACCCTGACCGGGGTCGGCGGCCGGAAGGGTCAGCCGTTGATCCTCCGGAACACCGTCAGCAGCGTGTCCCGGCTGCGCTTCTCCAGGAACTCGCTGGCCATCAGCTCCTGCATCTGCACGGTGCGGCCGTCGAACAGGGTCAGCGTGGCCTTCAACGGCACCTCCCGCCGCACCTCCACCGAGGTGATCTCCTCGTACGGCAGGTACGGGTGCCGGCCGGCCAGCTCGGCGACCGGCACCGAGCCGACCAGCGCGGTCAGCCGCTTCTCGCCCTCGCCGGCCTTGCCCGGGTCGGGGATCAGCACCAGGCCGTTGTCGAGCACCAGCACGTCGTGCTCCCGGCCGTCGATCTTGATGTTGGCCAGCCCGCCGATCAGGTCGGCGTCCCGGGCCGACGCGCGGGCCTGCACCACCGTGGCGGCGCCGACGTCGATCCCCAGCGCGGCCAGCCGGGCCAGCGCCTCGTCCAGGCTCTCCGGCGCGACCGCCAGCTTGGCCACCTCGGCCAGGTCCCACGGCTCGCCCGCCGGACCGACCAGCTGCGCCGGCCCGGACCAGGAGAGCTGCCACCGGGCCCGCCCGGCGCGGACCGCCGCGTTGTCCAGCAGGGTCTCCATCGGGCCGGCGAAGGCGGCGGCGGCCTCCTCGCGGGTGGCGCCGCCGAAGAACCGCTCGGCGAACTCGCCGAGCCGGCCGGCGCGGACCAGCTCCAGCACGGTCGGCAGTCCCGGCCCGGCGTTGCCGGTGAACCGGCCGGCCGCCCGGTAGATGCCGTCCGCCTGCTGCTGCACGCCGGCGGCCACCGACTCGGCGACGAACTGCGGCCAGGGCAGCAGCCGCCGCGAGCCGTGCTCGACCACCAGTGACTGGAGCGCACGGCCGGCCCCGGCCACGTCGGCGAGCAGGATCCAGGCCGGTCGGTCGTCCGCACCCGCCGCCGTCGGCGGCACGGACGTCATCGCGGCGACGCGGACGCCGATCGGCGGGTGGGTGTCCCACCGGGACGGAGTGCCCTCCGGGGCGTTCTCCCGCAGCTCGTCGATCTCGTCGCGGCGCGCCTGGAGCAGGTGCGCGAAGCCGCCGAAGAGGTCGTCCGGCGCGAGCCCGGCCGACCAGCCCGGCTCGACGTAGCGGCGCATGTAGAAGCCCCAGGCGGCGTCCAGCGCCGGCAGCGTGCGCAGCGCCGAGGTGGCCGCCTCGGTTCCGGCGAGCGCGACGGAGGCGCGGTCCGCCTCCAGCTCCTGACGGCGCGACGCGGCGTTGTCGACCATCAGGTAGAGCATCGCGTAACCCTTGAACACCCAGCCGATCGGGTTGCGCGGGCTGATCCGCTCGATGGTCTCCCCGATCGCCACCCGGCCCCGGTAGGCGACGCCGCCCAGCCGGGTGTGCCGGCCGGAGTAGTGGCCCAGCTCGTGCGCCAGGACCGACCGGAGCTGGTCGATCCGCATGGCCTGGAGCAGCGGCAACCCGAGGTAGAGGGTGCGCCGTCCGGCGACCAGGCCGAGCAGCCTGCTCTGCTCGCCGACCGCCGCGTTCACCTCCGGCACCAGCCGGATCTCGTCCGGCGCCCGGGTGCCGACCGCCGTCGCCAGCTCACGCACGGTGGCCCAGAGTTGGGGCGCCGCGCGCTCGTCCAGGATCAGGCCGGGCGCCGGCTCGTTCTTCGTACGGATCGCCTTCCACATCCCCACGCCGACCGCGCCGAGCGCGACCACCAGCGGCAGCAGCAGCTTGCCGGTGATCACGCCGCTGGTGTGGCCGAACAGCCAGACCCCGAGCGCGACCACGGCGGCGAGCTGGAGCAGCGCGACGACGTAGAAACCGATCAACATGACCACCGAGGCGAGCGCCCGGTACGTCGCGGACATGCGTCTTCCTTCCCCCGTTGACGAGGGCCCGACCGGTCGATCCGGTCGAGCCGCCGGGGGACCGTACGACGCGGGTCCCACGGGGACAACCCCCGTCCGTCCGAATCGATCTCCCCCGAGGGCCCGACCGTGATCCCGGGCGGGGCGGCGGGCGATATCCTCGGCGGGACTTCCCGCGGGGCCGCCCGGCTCCGGGACGACGCGGACGCCGAGGTGGGCCGATGGTGGGCGAGGCCGGCGGGCTGGCGCGCGCGGCGGTGGTCGGCACCGGGTTGATCGGCGGCTCGGTGCTGCTCCGGCTGCGCGACGCGGGCCTCGACGTGGCCGGCTGGGATCCGGAGCCGGCGGTCCGGCGTCGGCTGCGGGATCGGGGCGTCGCGGTGTCCGACGCGGTCGAGCAGGCGGTCGCCGGCCGGGACGTGGTGTTCGTCTGCGGGCCGCTGCCCACGTTGCCCGCCATGCTGGCCCGGGTGGCCGCCGCCACCGACGACCGGTGCGTGCTCACCGACGTGGGCAGCACCAAGGCGGAGGTGGCCACGGCGGCCACCGCGCAGGGGCTCGGGCGCCGGTTCGTGCCCGGGCACCCGATGGCCGGCGCCGACCGGGCCGGTCTCGGTGCGGCCGGCGCGGACCTGCTCGACGGCGCCGCCTGGGTGCTCTGCCCGGGGCCGACCGGCCTGGACGCGTTCCGTCGGCTCACCGCGCTGCTCGTCGACGTCTTCCACGCGCGGGTGGTGCCGATGTCGGCGCCGGAGCACGACGCCGCCGCCGCGCTCGCCTCGCACGTGCCGCACGTGCTGGCCGGCGCGTTGGCCGGCACGGTGCAGCGCTCGGCGCTGCGGGACGCGGTGCTGGCGCTGGCCGCCGGCAGTTTCGCCGACGGCACCCGGGTCGCCGGTGGCCCGCCCGAGCGGACCGCGAACATGCTGCTCGCCAACCGGGACCGGGTGCTGGTCGAGTTGACCGCCGTCGGCGCGTTCCTGGACGAGGTGGCCGCGGCGTTGCGGGCCGGCGACGCCGACGCGCTGACCGGCCGGCTGGCCGAGGCGCGGGCGGCCCGGGCCACGCTGTACGCGCGGGGGTTCACCGCGCACCAGCGGGAGTTCCCGGCCGGCGCGGACCACGCCGGCGAGCTGGCCTACCTGCGTGAGCTGGGCGCGGCGGGCGGTCACCTGACCGGGTGCCGGGTGACGGCCGGCGCGGTCGGCTACACGGCGCACCTGCCGGCCACCCCGCCGTTAGGCTGAGCGGCATGGCGGACGCACCGGTCGTGGCGGTACGCGGCGAGGCGTACCGGGAGGTGGCCCCCGAGCTGGCCCGGTTCACGGTGACCGCGGTCGCGCGGGACCGCGACCGGGAGACCACGCTGACCCGCCTCGCCGAACGGGCCGCCGCGGTGCGCGCGCTGCTCGACGCCGCCGGGTCGACCGTGGAACGGCGGGAGACCGGCCAGGTCCGGGTCTGGCCGGTGACGAAGCGCTCCGGCGAGCGGGTGGTGGCCTACCAGGGCAGCGTGAGCACCACGGTCACGGTCACCGACTTCACCGCGCTGGGCGAGCTGATGCTGCGCCTGGCCGACCAGGAGCAGGTCGAGGTGGCCGGTCCGGTGTGGTCCCTGCGGCCGGACAGCCCGGCCTACCGGGAGGCGCGGCACGCCGCGATCGCCGACGCGCTGGTCCGCGCCCGGGAGTACGCGGAGGCGCTCGGCGCCCGGGTGACCGCCTTGCGGGAGCTGGCCGACACCGGTCTGACCGCCGCGCCGCCGATGCTGGCGAAGGCCGCGTTCGCCCGGTCCGGCGACTCCGCTCCGGAGCTGGAGCTGGATCCGGCCCCACAGCCGGTGCAGGCGGCGGTCGAGGCGCGGTTCACCATCAGCGAGCCGGTGCTCGACTGATGCCGCCGCCCCAGGTGCTCCCGCTCCGCGAGCTGGTCGCCCGCGCCCGGGCGCTGGCCGGGGACGGCCCCCGGCAGCTGCTCGGCATCGCCGGCGCGCCCGGGGCGGGCAAGTCCACGCTGGCGGAGCGGATCGTGGCCGAGGTCGGCCCGACCGCCCGACTGGTGCCGATGGACGGCTTCCACCTGGCCGGGTCGGCGCTGGCCCGGCTCGGCCGCACGGGCCGCAAGGGCGCGCCGGACACGTTCGACGTCAACGGGTTCGTCACCATGCTGCGCCGGCTGCGGCGGCTGGAGCCGACGTCGGTGTGGGCGCCGGAGTTCCGCCGCGACCTGGAGGAACCGGTCGCCGGGGCGATCGAGGTGCCGCCCGAGGTGCGCCTGGTGGTCACCGAGGGCAACTATCTGCTGCTGCGCGACGACCCGTGGGAGGAGGTGCGTTCGCTGCTGCACCAGGCGTGGTTCCTCGACCTGGACGCCGAGCTGCGGCTGCGCCGGCTCACCGCCCGCCACGAGGCGTACGGGAAGTCGCCGGAGCAGGCACGCGCCTGGGCGCTCGGCAGCGACGAGGAGAACGCCCGGCTGGTGGCCGGCACGGCGGGGCAGGCCGACCTGGTGGTCCGGTTAGCCGATCCGTTGCCGGGGTGACGGCACGGTCCGGCGCAGCAGCCGGGCCACCACGGCCCGCTCGCGGGCGAACTCGACCGCCTCGGGATATCCGCTGTGGCTGCGGATCGGCGGGTCGGCCACCTCGCCGCCGGAGGGGTGCAGCGCTTCCGGGTCGGTCACCGGCACGTCCCGCTGTCCGGCGCTGACCGGCCAGCCGAGCGGGTCGGTGTTCCGCCAGAAGTTCGTCCAGGCGACGTGCCCGCCGGGCCAGGTGACCGCCCGGGCCAGCGTGCGCAGGCGCTCGGGTCCGAAGTAGGCCGGGAAGACCCGACCGTAGAGCCGGGTGAGCTGGCAGCCGTAGGAGAAGAACCAGGTCCGTCGCCGCCACCGGCGGGGCAGTTGGAGCAGCACCGCGGCGCAGATGACGGTGCCCTGGCTGTGCCCGGAGAGGATCACCCCGTCCATCCGGTCGGGATGGTGTGGTGGCAGCGCCAGCAGCCCGGCCACCCGGGTCTGGAGTTCCGGCACGGCGCGCTCGGCGTAGCTGGGCGGGGCGAGCGGGTGCGCCCCCCGGGGCCAGAACGTGCACACGTCCCAGATGACGCCCACCGACCGGCGGACCGAGTCGGTGCGGTAGATCAGCAGCCCGAGCGCGCTCGTCATCACCGGCAGCCAGCCGAGCAACGCGTCACCCCGCTCGGCGGCCCAGTGGACCGCGGCCTGCCAGCCGGCCGGGGAGAGCGGGCTGGGCCGGTGGCCGGAGAGTGCCGCGGCGCAGCAGAGGGTGACCAGCGCCGCGGAGACGGTGGCGTAGCAGCCGACCAGCCGGACGGCGTGCTCGCCGACGAGCCGGTGCAGGGCCCGGTAGGTGCTGACGTCACGGCACCGACGCAGGTCGTGGGCGGAGAGGCCGCCGGCGGCGGTCAGTCGGCCGTACTCGGCGCGGCGCAGGCGGTGCAGCAGGACCGCGACCCGCACCAGCAGCGCGAGCAGGGCGAGCAGGCCGATCACGCAGGCCAGCCCGGCCCAGAACACGGCGAGCGGCGGCACCACCCGGCTCGGCCCGCTCGGCTCCGCCTGCCCGTCGAGCCGGTCGCTGACCCAGTAGAGCAGCCCGGCGCAGTACGCCACGGCCATCATCCAGCCGAAGCCTGCGATGACCGCCGGCGCGCACCCGCGCCAGGCGAGATCGGTGTACGCCCCGAGCGGCTGGGCGGGCACGGCGGGCCGGAGGCGGGGCAACAGCAGGCCGGCGACGGCCAGCGCGACCACCGGGCCGACGAGCATCCAGGTGTTCACTCCGTCCGGCGCGGGGGGAAGACCCGGTAGGCCGCGCTCGATCCAGGTCGTTCCGAGCGGCAGTAGTACCGCGCCGAGCACCGGTCCGAGCAACGCCCGCCGGCCGGAGCGGTTCGCCGCGGCGATGGCCACCAGCAACAGCACCTGGTAGGTGACGAGCCAGGCGACCGCGGTGTCGTACCCGGGCAACGATCGGTCGGTGCGGCATCCGGCCAGGTGGGGTTGCGCGACGCACCCGATCGGCGGTCGGTAGGTCGACAGCGGCTGACCGGCCGGACCGTCCGGGAGCAGCAGCAGGGCGAACGTGCCGACCAGACTCAGCAGGGTGAGCCCGGCCACCGCCGCGCTCCACCGGCCGAGCGGGGTCGCGCCCTGGCGCCGGCTGAGCCAGGGGCGACCCACCGCGACCACGGCGATCGCCACCACGGCGGCGAACAGCGTCACCGTCGACCAGGCGATCACGGCCCGCGTGCCACGTGGCGGATCCATGATCATGACGGCGGCCACCGGCACGGCGGCGGCCACCACCGCCCCGGTGCACAGGTGCAGCACCGCGGCCCGGCGCAGCTGGCCCTCCCCGTTCCAGAACGTCGGGTCCTGCAACGGGTTCTCCGGCACTTCCGGCGGTTCCGGTCGCTCGACCGGCTGACCGCCGTCCTCCGGCGCGATCTGGCGGTGGCGGGGCTCGGCCGGCATCTGCGCCTCGTACTGGTAGGTGCGCCAGGCCACCAGGCCGATCGCGCCGACCACGAGCAGCGGGAGCAGCAGGCCGAGGGCGAGCGCCCGGGTGCCCTGGCGCCACCAGGAGTTGCCGAGGAACTCCCACGGCCCGGGGAGCTGGCCGAGGCAGTCCCGTCCGACGCACTGCCAGCCGATGAGGTCTACGCCGACCCCGGTCACCGCGATCACCAGGGTGCAGGTCAGGCTCAGGCAGAACAGCCGGATGAGCCAGGCGGTGATGCCGGACCGGCTGCCCCAGCGCTCCTGGTCCGGGTCCGGCGGGATGCCGGTGCGGGCGTGCAGGGCGACGTTGGCCAGCGCGAAGGGCAGCAGGAGCGTCCACAGGGCCCGCTCGACGTCCCGCCGGGTCCGCGCGCCGGAGGTCAGCCGCCCCCAGCTGTACGCCTCGACCGTGACCGGGTCGTCCCGCTGGGCCGCGCTCGACCGGTAGAAGCCGGTCACCGGCCCGCCGGCGACCTGTGCGGGTTGCGGACCGTCACCGCCTGGCGTGCCATGGAGACCGAGCAGCTGATCGGGCGGGGTGTTGGACACCCCGTGCACCCGCAGCTCCAGCACCCGTTCCATCGCGCCTCCCCGGAGTGAACTCCTCACTACCCAGGGTGCACGCCCGTCCCGGAATCCGCATCCGCTGGAACGCTTGTTTTTGCAGGTCAGGCCGGATCCCCGAGGGTTCTGACCGGACGCGCAGGGTTACCGACCGCCACCACGTTCGCCGGCAGGTCCCGGGTCACCACCGCGCCGGCACCCACCACCGTGTTGTCGCCGATGGTCACCCCGGCGAGCACGATCACTCCGCCGCCGAGCCAGACGTTGTCACCGATGGTGATGGGTTCGGCGGCTTCCCACTTGGCTCGCCGGGCCTCCGGCTCCACCGGGTGGGTGGCGGTGAGCAGTTGCACGTTCGGTCCGATCTGGACGTCGGCGCCGATGGTGATCCGGGCGACGTCGAGGAAGACCGCGTTGAAGTTGACGAAGCTGCGCGGCCCGATGTGGGTCTGGAAGCCGTAGTCGCAGTGGAACGGCGGCCGTACCCAGGTGTCCTCGCCCAGCGTGCCGAGCAGGTCGCGCAGAGCGGCGAGTCGGCCCTCCGGGTCCTCCGCGGAGCTGCGATTGAAGCGTTCGGTGAGGCGTGCGGCGCGGTCCAGGTCGGCGATGATCGCGGGGTCGTCGGCGATGTACGGCTCGCCGGCGAGCATCCGGTCCCTCATGGCGGTCATCGGTGGATCATGCCCGGTCCGCCCGGCGGTGCGGTACCGGTTCGGTCGGATTGGCGACTTCCCGTTGCATACCCGGTATGCAATTCTGATAACTCGTATCGATGTGTTCCCCATCGATGAAACGTCTGACGGAGGAGGAAGGTTGCTCCGGAACCGCAGAAAACTGGCCGCGTTCGGCCTCGCCCTGGGGCTGACGTTCGGTCTGCCCGTACCCGCACAGGCCGCCCCGACCGGCACGCCCGCGCCGACCCGGGCGCCCGGCCACCCGGTCACCGTCACGCTGATCACCGGCGACCAGGTCACCGTCGCGGCCGGCGGCCGCGCGGCGGTGCGCCCCGGCGCCGGCCGGACCGGCCTCCAGTTCGTGGTCGGCCGCGACCGCGACCGCCTCACCGTGCTGCCCCAGGACGCGCTGCCGCTGGTCCGGTCCGGCCGGCTCGACAAGCGCCTGTTCGACGTCACCGGGCTGATCGAGGCCGGCTACGACGACGCCCGCCGCGACACCGTGCCGCTGCTGGTGTCGTACCGGCCCGGGGTGGCCCGGCGGGCGACGACGCCGCTCGCCGGCACCCGGGTGACCCGGGACCTGCCGGCCATCGGCGGCGCGGCGGTCGTCGCGACCAAGCGCGACGCCCGCGCGCTCTGGGACGCGGTCGGTGCCGGCCGGTCCGGTGCGCGGCTCGACGCGGCGGGGGGTGTCGACCGGATCTGGCTGGACGGCCGACGGCGGGTGACGCTGGACCACAGCGTGCCGCAGATCGGCGCGCCGGCGGCCTGGGCCGCCGGCTGGACCGGCAAGGGCGTCAAGGTCGCCGTGCTCGACACCGGCGTCGACCTCACCCACCCGGACCTGGCCGGCAAGGTCGCCGAGGCGCGCAACTTCAGCGAGGAGGCCAACCCCGACGACATCGTCGGCCACGGCACCCACGTCGCCTCGACCATCGCCGGCAGCGGGGCCGCCTCCGGCGGGAAGTACCGGGGTGTGGCCCCGGACGCCACGCTGCTCTCCGGCAAGGTCTGCGAGGTCTTCGGCTGCACCGAGTCGGCGATCCTGGCCGGCATGCAGTGGGCCGCGGCCGAGCAGCACGCCGCCGTGGTCAACATGAGCCTGAGCGGCCCCGACAGTCCGGAGGTCGACCCGCTGGAACAGGCGGTCGAGACGCTCACCGCGCAGACCGGCACGCTGTTCGTCACCGCCGCCGGCAACGACGGCATCGACGGTTCGGTCGGCTCGCCGGCCAGCGCCGACGCCGCGCTGGCGGTCGGCGCGGTGGACCGCGACGACGAACTGGCCGACTTCTCCAGCCGCGGCCCGCGGGTCGGCGACGGGGCGATCAAGCCGGACATCACCGCGCCCGGCGTGGAGATCGTCGCCGCCCGGGCCGCCAACGGGCAGATCGGCGACCCGGTGGGGGACCGGTACGTCTCCCTCTCCGGCACCTCGATGGCGACCCCGCACGTGGCCGGCGCGGTGGCGCTGATCGCCCAGCAGCACCCCGGTTGGACGGCGGGCCGCTACAAGGCGACGCTGATGGCCTCGGCGCGGCCGCACCCCGACCAGACCGCGTACCAGCAGGGCGCCGGCCGGGTCGACGTGGCCCACGCGATCACCGAGCGGGTGACCAGCGAACCGGCCTCGGTCTCGTTCGGCGTCGCGGCCTGGCCGCACACCGACGACCAGCCGATCAGCCGGACGGTCACCTACCGCAACGACGGGCCGGCGCCGCTGACCCTCGACCTGGCCACCACGTTCGCCGGTCCCGGCGGCCGGTCCGCGCCGGCCGGGATGATCACCCTCAGCGCCTCCCGACTCACCGTCCCGGCGGGCGGCGCCGGGCAGGTCACGGTCGTCGTGGACACCCGCCTCGGCGGCGTCGACGGCTACTGGACCGGCCGGCTGACCGCCCGGTCCGGCGACACCGTCGCGGTGACGCCGCTCGCGGTGGACCGCGAGGTGGAGAGCTACGACCTGACCGTCACGCACCGGAACCGGGCCGGCGCCCTGACCGGCGACCACTACACCAGCCTGCTCGGTCTCGACGACGGCAGCTACCGGGACGTGTACGACGCCGACGGCGACGCCAGGGTCCGGGTGCCCAAGGGCCGCTACGGGGTGCAGAGCCTGCTCTTCGTGGACGGCGACCAGGGCTGGTCCGAGGTCTCCATGCTGGCGCAGCCGGAACTGGTAGTGAAGCGCGACCAGCGGGTCGTCCTGGACGCCCGGCGGGCGAAGCCGGTCCGCACCACCGTGCCGCAACGCGGCGCGGCCCCGCTGCTGATCGACTTCACCGCCGCGTGGGGGTTCGGTGACTACTACGCCAGCTTCGGACTCTGGACCGACCGCTTCGACGGCCTCTACTCGGCCCAACTCGGCCGGTCCGTCTCCGACAAGGTCTTCGTCGGCTCGCTGACCAGCCAGTGGCTCGAACCGACCGCGCCGGAGCGCAGCCCCTACTTCTACGGGTTGAGCGACCTGTTCCCCGGCCGCTTCCCGACCGGGTTCACGCGGCACTACCGGGCGGCCGACCTGGCCCACGTCACCAGCCGGTTCGCGAACGGGTACGCGGGTCTGGAGAACGAACGGATCGTCTACCCGGAGCCGGACTACAACATGGGCGGCTCGGCGATCGTCGTGCCCGTCCAGGTGCCGGGCAAGCGGGTCGAGCACCTCAGCACCGTCCGGACCCGCTGGAACTTCGAGCTGGACCTCGGCCGGCGGGACCCGGACGGCTGGCTCGAGACGCAGGCGGTGCTGGAGTCGGGGCCGACGCGCTACCGGGCCGGACGCGACCACCGGGAGGACTGGAACAACGCGCCCTACGGCCCGTCCTTCCCGCAGCCGCGCTGGCCGGAGCAGGGGATCACCCGCACCGGTGACACGATCGTGGTCTCGCTGCCGGTGCACAGCGACGCGGCCGGGCACGGTGGCGGTTCGCTGAACGACACCGAACGGACCGCGCTCTACCGCAACGGCAAGCTGGTCGGCGAGTCGCCCTACCCCGGGTACGGCGACTTCGAGGTGCCGCCCGGCGCGGCGAACTACCGGGTGGAGACCAGCGCGACGCGGTCCTTCACGGACCTGAGCACCGAGGTGTCGGCGAGCTGGACGTTCCGCTCGAAGCGGGTGCCGGGCGAGGTGCCGGCGCGGCTGCCGGCCATGGCGGTCCGGTTCACCCCGGCGCTCGCGCTGGACGGCACCGCGCCGGCCGGTCGGACGTTCACCGTCCCGGTGGCGGTGCAGCGCCAGCCCGGCGCGCCGTCGGGCAAGGTCGCGGCGCTCACCGTCGACGTCTCCTACGACGGCGGGAAGACCTGGCGGAAGGCGGCCCTGAAGAAGCAGGGCGGCGGCTGGACGGCCACCGTCCGGCACCCGGCCGGGCCGGGCTACGTGTCGCTACGGGCCTCGGCCCGCGACGACGCCGGCAACACGGTGACCCAGCGGATCATCCAGGCGTACCGCCTGCGGTGAGCCGGACCGTCCGGGTCCGCGGCGATGCCGTCGCGGACCCGGACTCCGAACCTCAGTCGTTGGCGTGCAGGGCGGCGTTCAGTTCGATGCCCCGCCCGGTGCGCGGCTTCGCCTCCAGCGCACCGGTCACCGAGTTGCGCCAGAACAGCAGCCCGTCGACGCCGGACAGCTCGCGGGCCTTGACCACCCGGCCGTCCGGCAGCGTGACCTTGGAACCGGCGGTGACGTAGCAGCCCGCCTCCACCACGCAGTCGTCACCCAGCGAGATGCCGATGCCCGCGTTCGCGCCGACCAGGCTGCGCTCGCCGATGCGGACCTTGTCGGTGCCGCCGCCGGAGAGCGTGCCCATGATCGAGGCGCCCGCGCCGACGTCGGAGCCGTCGCCGACCACCACGCCCTGCACGATCCGGCCCTCGACCATCGAGGTGCCGAGCGTTCCCGCGTTGAAGTTGCAGAAGCCCTCGTGCATGACGGTGGTGCCGGAGGACAGGTACGCACCCAGCCGGACCCGGTCCGCGTCGGCGATCCGCACCCCGGCGGGCACCACGTAGTCGGTCATCCGCGGGAACTTGTCCACCCCGTGGACGGCCAGGTGGCGGCCGGCGGCGCGCTCGATCACGCGCAGCTCGTCCACCCGCTCCGGCGGGCACGGCCCCGCCGAGGTCCAGGCCACGTTGGCCAGCTTGCCGAAGATGCCGTCGAGGTTCAGCTCGTTGGGCCGCACCAGGCGGTGGGAGAGCAGGTGCAACCGCAGGTACGCGTCGGCGGCGTCCTTGATCGGGTCGTCCAGCGAGCCGATCACCGTGGTCACCTCGACCGTGCGCAGCCCGGGGAGCGCCCGCTCGCCGATCGCGCCCGGAGGCAGGTCGAGCACGTCGGCCTGGTCCTCCCCGGGCACCAGCGGAAGCTCGCCGAGGCCCAGCTTGCCGGTCGGGTACCAGGTGTCGAGCACCTGGTCGTCGGCGGTCACGGTGGCCAGGCCGATGCCCCACGCGGATGGTGCGGACGTCACGATGTCACCCTCTCGTCAAGGCGGCGGCGTCCGCCGCTGCTCGCGGCCGCGGGCGCGGAACGTGTGCCTCGCGCCCACCGAGGATGACGGTACCGTGCGAGACATGCAGAACCCGTTGACCCCCGAGGTCCTGGCCGATCCGGTGGCGCTCACCCGTGCCCTGGTCGACATCGAGTCGGTCTCCCTCAACGAGAAGGCGATCGCCGACTGCGTCGAGGAGGTGCTGCGGGGCGTACCGCACCTGACCACCTACCGGCACTCGAACACCGTGATGGCCCGCACCGACCTGGGCCGGGCCCAGCGCGTGGTGCTCGCCGGCCACCTGGACACCGTCCCGCTCAACGGCAACTTCCCGTCGACCATGCGCGGCGACCTCATGTACGGCTGCGGCACCTCCGACATGAAGTCCGGGGTGGCGTTCGCGCTGCACCTTGCGGTGACGCTGCCCGACCCGCGCTACGACGTCACCTACTTCTTCTACGAGGCCGAGGAGATCGAGTCGCGCTACAACGGCCTCACCCTGGTCGGGCAGACCCACCCCGAATGGTTGCAGGCCGACTTCGCGGTGCTGCTGGAGCCCACGTACGGCATCGTCGAGGCGGGCTGCCAGGGCACGATGCGGGCGATCGTCACCACGCACGGCGAGCGGGCCCACGCGGCCCGGTCCTGGCACGGGGTGAACGCCATCCACGGCGCCGGGGAGGTGCTGCGCCGGCTGACCGCGTACGAGGGGCGCCGGGTGACCATCGAGGGCTGCGACTACCGCGAGGGGCTCAACGCGGTGCGGATCACCGGTGGCGTGGCCGGCAACGTGATCCCCGACCACTGCGAGATCGAGATCAACTACCGGTACGCGCCGGACCGCGACCCGGCGGCGGCCGAGGCGCACCTGCGCGAGGTCTTCGTCGGCTTCGACCTGGCGGTCACCGACGCGGCGGCCGGCGCGGCGCCGGGGCTGGAGAGCCCGGCGGCGCAGGAGTTCCTGGCGGCGGTCGGCGCCGCGCCGATCGGCAAGCTGGGCTGGACGGACGTGGCCCGCTTCGCGGCCATGGGCATCCCGGCGCTGAACTTCGGCCCCGGCGACCCGAACCTGGCCCACCACAAGAACGAGCACGTCGAGCTGACCAAGATCCGGGACGGTGCGGCCACCCTGCACCGCTGGCTCGCCCCGGCCTGACGTACGCGATCCGGGGCCCGCGCGTCGGCGCGGGCCCCGGACCGTCAGACGGTCGTGGTCAGCGGCGCGTCCGCCTCGCCGGCGTCACCGGCGAGATCGGAGCGGTGGGCCTCCATCATCCGGGTGCGGCGGCGCTCGGCCACCACGTCCCGGATCCGTCGCTGCATCTGCCGGCGGATCCGGATCATCTCGCTGTTGCTGATCAACGCTGGCTCCTCCCCCGAAGGCGCGTCGCCCGGGCATACCGGGTATGTGAATAGTAAGACGTACGGGCGAGCGAATTAGTTGCCCTTGATCGCAAAGAATTTCTCGGGCTCGCCGGCCTCCGCGCCGCGCCGCCGGCGCTCCACTACGGTGGCCCCATGAGCGAGAGCAGCGGGAGGCCGGCTGAGCGGGGGCCGCGAGGGGAGCGGCACCGGGGAGCGGTCACGTTGCGCAACCGGGCGATCCCGACCAGCACCGCGGACCAGCGGCTGCTCGACTCCCGGGGGCGCAGCGACTGGAAGACCAAGGACGCCTGGCGGGCGCTGCGGATCCTGTCCGAGTTCGTCGAGGGGTTCGACACCCTCGCCGACCTGCCGCCCGCGGTCAGCGTCTTCGGCTCGGCGCGGAGCAAGCCGGACAGCCCGGAGTGCCGGCTGGCCGAGGAGCTGGGCGGTGCGCTGGCCCGGGCCGGCTACGCGGTGATCACCGGCGGCGGTCCGGGCGTGATGGAGGCCGCCAACCGGGGCGCCGGCGAGGCGGGCGGTCTCTCCGTCGGGCTCGGCATCGAGCTGCCGTTCGAGCAGGGCCTCAACGACTGGGTCGACCTGGCCATCGACTTCCGCTACTTCTTCGCCCGCAAGACCATGTTCGTCAAGTACGCCCAGGCGTTCGTGGTGCTGCCCGGCGGCTTCGGCACGATGGACGAGCTGTTCGAGGCGCTGACCCTGGTGCAGACCGGCAAGGTGACCCGGTTCCCGGTCGTGCTGATGGGCGCCGACTACTGGCGCGGCCTGCTCGACTGGCTGCGCGACAGCATGGCCGCCGAGGGCAAGATCGGCCCGAACGACCTGGACCTGATCTGCGTCACCGACGACGTCAACGAGGCGGTACGACACATCGTCGAGGCCGAGGCGGTGCTCTCGGCCGAGCAGGAGGCGGTCCGCGAGGAGGCCGTGGCCCGGGTGGCCGCCGACCAGCGTGCCGCCGCCGACGCCGCCCCCGAGGGTCCGGCGGGGCAGCCCTGACATGGCCAACGTCTGCGTGTTCTGCGCGTCCTCCCGTACCCTCGACGACCGCTGGCTGGCGCTGGCCACCGAGACCGGCGCGGAGCTGGCCCGGCGGGGCCACACGCTGGTCAGCGGCGGCGGCTGCGTCGGCATGATGGGCGCCGTGACGGACGGCGCGCGCGCCGCCGGCGGTCGCACGGTCGGCGTCATCCCGCAGTCCCTGGTCGACCTGGAGGTCGCCGACCTGGCCGCCGACGAGCTGCTGGTCACCGACGGGATGGCCAGCCGCAAGACGCTGATGGTCGACAAGTCGGACGCGTTCGTCACGTTGCCCGGCGGCCTGGGCACGCTCGACGAGCTGTTCGAGGTCTGGACCACCGCCACCCTCGCCCTGCACGCCAAGCCGATGGTGCTGGTCGACGCCGACGGGTTCTACCGGCCGCTGCTCGACTGGCTCGGTTCGCTGGCCGACCGCCACTTCCTCAAGCCGGCCGGCATGGACCTGCTGATGGTCGCGGACAGCGTGCCCGCCGCCCTCGACCTGATCGACGCCCGCCTCACCTAGCCGCCCTTCCCCGCGCCGCCCCGTTGACACCCATACCGTTCCACTCACCCGTAGCGAAGCGGGCCGGTGGAACGTCATGGGTGTCTGCGGCCCCGTTTGACACCCATACCGTTCCACTCACGGCGTGCGGGCGGGGCGGGTGGAACGTCATGGGTGTCTGCGGGCCCGCCGGCGGGGTCGGGATTCCGCTGCGGGCGGGCTTCGCACGGGGTTCGAGGGACTGTTCGGGGTGCGGGAGGCCGCGAGCGACCGGCGCTCGGGGCACGCCGGGCCCACTGCCGGCCCGTGTGCCAACCGTTCCCGATGCCCGGGTGAGCTGCGGCGCGTGGGGTGGCGTCGGTTTCCGGGTGTCGTACCGGCGTGGTGGGATGTCGGGTGATGCAGGCGTACCGGTTGGTGCGCCGGCCCGGCGACGCGGGGGCGGGGGTCACCCACGACGCCGGGGCGGGGCAGGGGGTGAGCCGGTCCGACGGGCCGGCCGTGACGCAGCCGCGATCCGGGGGGTCGACGGGCGATGCCGCGCACCCCTCGCACGCCCGGGCCGGGGCCGACGCCGAGGTGGGGTCGGCCGGAGGCGCTCGCCGGCGGGTGGATCCGGTGCAGGCCGAGGTCGTCGCGCACACCGACGGGCCGATGCTGGTCGTGGGCGGTCCCGGCACCGGTAAGACCGCCACCCTGGTCGAGGCGGTGGCCGCGCGGGTGGCCGAGGGCGTCGATCCGGAACGCGTCCTGGTGCTCACGTTCGGCCGGCGCGCCGCCACCGAGCTGCGCCACCGGATCGAGGCGCGGATCGCCGGCGACGGGCACCGGGTGCTGCGCGAGCCGCTGGTCCGGACCTTCCCGGCGTACGCCTTCGGGCTGCTCCGCCGGGCCGCCGCCGAGCGCGGCGAACCCTCGCCCCGGCTGCTCACCGGGCCGGAGCAGGATCTGATCATCCGGGAGCTGCTCGACGTGGTCGGCGAGGACCCGGACGACGACCCGGTCGGCTGGCCGGAGGACCTGCGCCCCGCGCTGCGGACCCGGGCGTTCGCCCAGCAGCTCCGCGACCTGCTGATGCGGGCCGCGGAGCGGGGCGTCGGCCCGGTCGAGCTGGCCCGGCTGGGCGAGAAGTTGGGCCGCGCCGACTGGCCGGCCGCCGCGCGCTTCCTGCGGGAGTACGTCGCCGTCCTCGCGCTGCGCGACGTGAGCAACCGGGGCTCGGTCGCGTACGACCCGGCGGAGCTGGTGCGGGCGGCCACCGGGATGCTGCTCGACGACCCGGAGCTGCTCGCCGCCGAACGCCGCCGGCTGGCCCACGTCTACGTGGACGAACTGGCCGACACCGACCCGGCCCAGCTCGACCTGCTCGCCGTGGTGGCCGGCGGCGGCGCACCCCTGGTCGCCTTCGCCGACCCCGACTCGTCCACGTACGCCTTCCGCGGCGCGGACCCGGCCGGGGTCACCACGTTCCCGCACCGCTTCCGGACCGCCTCCGGCGCACCGGCCGCCCAGGTCACGCTGACCACCTCCTACCGGGCGGGGCCGGAGCTGCTGGCGGCCACCGCCCGGCTGGCCCGCCGGCTGCGCGGCCCGGCGGCGCACCGGCGGCTGCGCCCGCTCCCGGACGCCCCGGCCGGCGCGGTCGAGGTACGCACGTTCCGCTCGGCCACCAGCGAGTCGGCCTGGCTGGCCCACGCGTTGCGCGAGGCGCACCTGCTCGACGGCGTGCCCTGGTCGCGGATGGCGGTGCTGGTCCGGTCGACCGGCCGGCAACTGCCGTCGTTGCGCCGGGCCCTGCACACCGCCGGCGTGCCCACCGTCGTGCACGGCGAGGACCTGCCGCTGCACCTTCAGCCGGCGGTGGCCCCGCTGCTGCTCCTGCTGCGGTGCGCGCTCGAACCCGACCGGCTGGACGAGGAGGCGGCGGTCGCGTTGCTGCACTCGCCGCTGGGCGGGGCCGACCCGCTGGCCGAGCGGCGGCTGCGCCAGGGATTGCGGGCGCTGGCGCTGGCCGGGGGCGACCGCCGTCCCTCGGGCGAGCTGCTGGTGGAGGCGCTGCGCGACCCGGCCGAGCTGGCCGCGATCGAGCGGCGCTGGGCGGCTCCCGCGCAGGCCGTGGCCCATCTGCTGGCGACCGCCCGGGAGGCCGCCGGCACCCCCGGCGCCACCGCCGAGGACGTGCTCTGGGCGGTGTGGCGGGAGAGCGGGCTGGCCGAGCGCTGGGCCGGGCAGATCACGCGGGGGCGGGCGGCCACGGGTGAGCACGAGACCGCCCAGCGCTGGCGGGCCGAGGCGGCCGACCGGGACCTGGACGCGGTGCTGGTGCTCTTCGACGCGGCGGCCCGGTTCACCGACCGCCTGCCCGGCGCGCGCACCGAGGTCTTCCTCGACCACGTGCTCGGGCAGGAGCTGCCGGCGGACACGCTGGCCGCCTCGGCCGACCGGGGCGAGGCGGTACGCCTGCTCACCGCGCACGCCGCGAAGGGCCTGGAGTGGGACCTGGTGGCCGTCGCCGGGGTGCAGGAGGGCGTCTGGCCGGACCTGCGGCTGCGCGGCAGCCTGCTCGGCTCGGAGCGTCTGGTCGACGTGCTCGCCGGCCGCGCCGACGGGGCCGGCCTGCGGGCCAGCCTGGTCGGGCAGACGTCGGCGTTGCTGGACGAGGAGCGGCGGCTGTTCCACGTCGCGGTCAGCCGGGCCCGGCGCCGGCTCCTGGTCACCGCGGTCGCCTCCGCGGCGGTCGGCGGCGACGACCACGAGGAGCAGCCCAGCCGGTTCCTGCACGAGCTGGCCGTGACCGACCCGCCCGCCACCGGCGCGGGCGGCACCACCCCGCCGAGCCCCGACGGCGACGGCCCGAACGGCGACGGCCCGCACGGCGAGCGACGTGACGCCGCGACGCCGAACGGTGGCGGCCCGGCGGGCGGAAGCGGCACCCGTGGCCCGGGACAGCAGCCGGACGGGCCGGTGCCGCACGGCGACGAGCAGCCGCAGGACGCGACGCCCGGCGTGCTCCCGGTGACGTTGCCGCCGCGCGGGCTCACCCTGTCCGCGTTGGTGGCGGAGCTGCGTACCGCGGTCACCGACCCGGCGGCGCCGATCACCCGGCGGCACGCGGCGGCGGGCGAGCTGGCCCGGTTGGCCGCCGCCGGGGTGCCCGGCGCGCACCCGGAGGACTGGTGGGGGCTGCGCGGGCTCTCCGACGACCGGCCGCTGGTCGACGAGGGCGAGCCGGTGCGGGTCACGCCGTCGGCCATGGAGAGCGCGTTGCGGTGCAGCCTGCGCTGGCTGCTGGAGCGGCACGGCGGCAGCGGGCCGGCCAGCGCCGCGCAGGGCGTCGGCAACCTGGTCCACGCCGCCGCGATGCTGGCCGAGGACGCCAGCGTCGACCGGGAGGCGCTGCTGGAGTACGTGGCCGCCCGGTTCGACGCGATCGAGCTGGCCGCCCGGTGGATGGCCGGGCCGGAACGGCAGCGCGCCGAGGCGATGGTCGACAAGTTGCTGCGCTGGTTGGCCGGCAACCCGCGCCGGCTGCTCGCCATCGAGCACGAGTTCGCGGTCCGCCTCGACGACCCGTCCCGCCCGGTCGAGCTGACCGGCCGGGTGGACCGGCTGGAGGTCGACGCCGAGGGGCGGCTCGTGGTGATCGACCTGAAGACCGGCAAGTCGACGGCGGTCACCGAGCGGGAGGTCGCCGAGCATCCGCAGCTCGGGGCCTACCAGGCGGCCGTGGAGGCGGGCGGGTTCGCGGAGTTCGGCGGGGAGTCCGGCGGAGCCGCGCTGGTGCAGCTCGGCACCGGCGCCCGGGACGCCAAGGAGCAGGCCCAGGCCGCCGCCGGCGAAGGCCCCGAGGCCGGTTGGGCGACCGCGTTGGTCCGCCGCACCGCCGACACGATGGCCGCCTCGACATTCGCCGCCGTGGCCAACTCGAAGTGCCGGGTCTGCCCGGTACGCACCAGCTGCCCGGTCTCCGGCCAGGGCCGCCAGGTGGTCGAGCCGCCCCCGGAGAGCTCATGACGATCCAGCCGGCGCTGTTCGGCGCCACCGCCACCCCGACGCCGCGCGCCGCCGACGCCGGGCCCCGCTACACACCTGTCGAGCTGGCCCGGCTGCTCCGGCTGCCGGCGCCCACCCGGGAGCAGGCGGCGATCATCGCGGCGCCGGTGGAACCGCTGCTGGTGGTCGCCGGCGCCGGTTCGGGCAAGACCGAGACGATGGCGGCCCGGGTGGTCTGGCTGGTCGCCAACTCCTACGTCCGCCCCGAGCACATCCTCGGGCTCACCTTCACCCGCAAGGCGGCCGGCGAGCTGGCGCACCGGGTGCGGACCCGGCTCGACCAGCTCGTCCGCCGGCTGGGCCGGCAGGGGCGGGACCCGCAGGACGACCCGCTCGCGGGCGAGCCGACCGTCTCCACCTACCACTCGTACGCCGGGCGGATCGTCACCGAGCACGGGCTGCGGGCCGGGTACGAGCCGACCACCCGGCTGCTCACCGAGGCGTCCCGCTGGCAGCTGGTCGACCTGCTGGTCCGCAACTACGACGGCGACATGTCCGAGGTGGACCGGATGCCGTCCACCATCACCGACGCGGTGCTCGCCCTCGCCGGCGAGCTGGACGAGCACCTGGTCGACCCGGACGAGCTGGCGGCCTGGACCGGCCGGTTCTTCGCCGAGGTGCAGTCGCGTCCCGGGCGGGTCTACGCCGACGTGCGCAAGGCGCTCCAGCTCCAGCAGACCCGGCTGAAGCTGCTGCCGCTGGTGCGCGCGTACGCCCGGCGCAAGGACGACTTCGAGGCGATGGACTTCGCCGACCAGCTGGCCCGGGCGGCCCGGGTGGCGCGCGACCACCCCGGCGTCGGCGTGATCGAGCGGGACCGGTTCCGGGTGGTGCTGCTCGACGAGTACCAGGACACCAGCCACGCCCAGGTGGTGCTGCTCAACGCGCTGTTCGGCGGCGGCCACCCGGTGACCGCGGTGGGCGACCCCTGCCAGTCCATCTACGGCTGGCGCGGGGCCAGCGCCGGCACGCTCGACCGGTTCCCGGGCGAGTTCGCCCGCGCCGACGGCACGCCCGCCGCCGTGCTCGGCCTCACCACGAGCTGGCGCAACCGGCCGGAGATCCTCGCGGTCGCCAACGCGCTCTCGGTGCCGTTGCGGGCCGCCGGCGCGCGGGTGCCGGAGCTGCACGCCGCGCTCAGCGTCCGCGACCCGATCCCGCACCGCACGCCGGGCGGGCAGGCCGCCGGCACCGTGCACTGCGCGCTCCTGGAGACGTACGCCGACGAGGCCGACTGGATCGCGGACAGCGTGCTGGCGGCCTGGCGGGGCGCGGCCGCAATGCCGGGCGCGCTGCCGGAGCACATCCCGGCCGACCGCCGGCCGACCACGGCGGTGCTGGTGCGGCTGCGCAGCCAGATCCCGGCGATCGAGGCGGCGCTGCGGGCCCGCGGGCTGCCGGTCGACGTGGTGGGCCTCGGCGGCCTGCTGGACACCCCGGAGGTACGGGACGTGGTCTGCACCCTGCGGGTGCTCGCCGACCCGACCGACGGGGCGGCGCTGCTGCGCCTGCTCACCGGCGCGCGCTGGCGGATCGGCCCGCGTGACCTGGTGGCCCTGCACCGGCGCGCCCGCGCGATCGCCCGGGGTCGCCGGGAGCTGACCGGCGACGACGGGCCGGAGATCACCGTGGACGCGCTGGACGAGGCGACGCTGGTCGAGGCGCTGGCCGACCTGGGGCCCGCGCAGGCGTACTCGGCGGAGGGCTTCGCCCGGCTGCGGTCGTACGGGATGGAGCTGGCGCTGCTGCGCTACCGGCTGGACCAGTCGCTGCCGGAGCTGATCGCGGACATCGAGCGCACGATCGGGCTGGACGTCGAGGTGGCGGTCCGGGCCGGCCGGGACGGCGCCGGCGACGCCGGCCTGGCCCGGGCCCACCTGGACGCGCTGGGCGACGTCGCGGCCCGGTTCAGCGGCGAGACGCCCGGTGCCACGCTCGCCGGTTTCCTCGCCTACCTGACCGCCGCCGAGGACGAGGAGCGCGGGCTGGCGCCGGGCGAGGTCGAGGTGGTGGCGGGCGCCGTGCAGGTGCTCACCGCGCACGCGGCGAAGGGCCTGGAGTGGGACGTGGTGGCGGTCGCCGGTCTGACCCGGGGCGTCTGGCCGGGGCCGGTCCGCAACTCCGACCACTGGCTGGGCGGCCTCGGCGTGCTGCCCTTCCCGCTGCGCGGCGACGCGGACGGGCTGCCCGAGCTGGGCCTGCCGGATGCGGCGGACCAGCGCGGCGTGGCCCGGGCGGTGACCGACTTCACCGACGCCTGGCGGGCGCACGACGAGCGGGAGGAGCGCCGGCTGGCGTACGTGGCGGTGACCCGGCCCCGTCGGCTGCTGCTCTGTTCCGGCTACTGGTGGGGTGAGGGGACGAAGCGGTTCCGTGGCCCGTCGGTGTTCCTCCGCGAGATCTACGACGTCGGCCTGGCCGGCGTCGACGGACACGTGGTCGACGCCTGGGCGCCGGAGCCGGCCGGGGACGCGGTCAACCCGACCACGGAGACGGTGCTGCGCGCCGAGTGGCCGGCCGACCCGCTCGGCGCCCGGCGGCCCGCGCTCACCGACGCGGCGGCGCTGGTCCGCCGTCACCTCGCCGATCCGGAGGCGGCCCGCCGCGAGGCGGCCCTGCTGGCCACGGTCGGTCCCGTCGCGACCCCGCTGGCCCCGCCCGACCCGGCGTCGCCCCCCGCCGACCCGGCGGGCGACGATCCGGAGGTGGCCCGCTGGCGGCGCGAGGCCGACCTGCTGCTCGCCGAGCGGGCCGAGCTGGCCCGCCGGGCCGAGGCGGTCGAGGTCGAGCTGCCCGGCCAGCTCTCGGTGACCCAGCTGGTGGCGTTGCGCCGCGACCCGGAGGCGCTGGCCCGTACGCTGCGCCGGCCGATGCCGAGCGAACCCAACCCGTACGCCCGGCGTGGCACCGCCTTCCACGCCTGGCTGGAGCAGCGCTTCGGCGCCGACCGCCTGCTCGACGTCGACGAGCTGCCCGGCGCGGCCGACGACGACGCCGCCCCGGACGAGGCGCTCGCCGAGCTGCAGGAGCGCTTCCTGGCCAGCGAGTGGGCCGACCGGGTGCCGCTGGAGGTGGAGGTGCCGTTCGCCACGGTGATCGCCGGTGTGGTGGTCCGGGGTCGGATGGACGCCGTCTTCGCCCGCCCGGGCGGGCGCTACGACGTGGTCGACTGGAAGACCGGCCGGCAGCCCGTCGGCCGGGAGGCGGACGCCGCGGCGGTACAGCTGGCGGTCTACCGGCTGGCCTGGGCCGAACTGGCCGGGGTGCCGGTCGACCGCGTCGGTGCCGCCTTCCACTACGTCCGGGACTCCGCCACGGTCCGCCCGACCGACCTGCTCGACGCCGCCGGTCTGACCGCGCTGGTCGCCGACGTCCCGGAATTTTCCCGGTGATCTCCCCACCGGCCGAGATCCGTGATACGTTGTCCGGGTTGCAGTTTTGGTTTCCAGAGACTCTGTGTGCGCCTGGCGGATTGTGGCCCCAGGCGCTCTTTGTTGTGTCCGGAGTTCTCCGGGCGGGGCGACCAGCAGCGACAGGCACGCCGTGCGACCATCGCGCGGTGGGCTCCTCTCCGGCCCGCAACACGTGCGGGCCGACCGTTCCGTCAAGGAGACGAAACACATGGCAATTGGCACCGTCAAGTGGTTCAACGCTGACAAGGGCTTCGGCTTCATCACCCCGGACGACGGCGGCGCCGACGTCTTCGCCCACTTCTCGGCGATCCAGACCTCCGGCTACCGGAGCCTGGACGAGAACCAGCGGGTCGAGTTCGAGGTGACCCAGGGCCAGAAGGGCCCGCAGGCGGAGAACATCCGTCCGCTCTGATCTTCGGATCAACCGGCACCACCACCGCGCCCCGTCGGGCGTGGTGCACGGGCCGGCCCGCCGCGCCGCCCTCCCGTTCGCGGGACGTGGCGCGCCGAGGCGGGCCGGCCCGTACCCTTTTCGGTTCGTGCTTGTGACCACCGGTGACGCCGGTGACGCGCCGGCTCCCGGCGCCCTTCCTCGACACGTGCCGCCTCGAGGAAGGCTTTCCGCATGACCGTGAGCACCACTGCGCCCACTTTCGCCGACACCGGCCTGGCCCCGGCGCTCGTCGCCGAGTTGACCCGGCAGGGCATCACCGCGCCGTTCCCGATCCAGTCGGCCACGCTGCCCGACTCGCTGGCCGGCCGGGACGTGCTCGGTCGCGGTCGCACCGGCTCCGGCAAGACGCTGGCGTTCGGGCTCCCGCTGCTGCACCGCACGGCCGGTCACCGGGCCCGCCCCGGCCGCCCGCTCGCCCTGGTCCTGGTACCCACCCGGGAACTGGCCCAGCAGGTGACCGCCGCGCTCACCCCGTACGCGGGCGCGCTCAAGCTGCGGTGCGCCACCGTGGTCGGCGGGCTGTCCCTGACCCGTCAGGCGGACGCGTTGCGCGCCGGCGCCGAGGTGCTGGTGGCGACGCCCGGCCGGCTGCACGACCTGATCGACCGGGGTGACGCCCGGCTGGACCAGGTGGCCGTCACCGTGCTGGACGAGGCCGACCAGATGGCCGACATGGGCTTCCTGCCGCAGGTGACGAAGCTGCTGGAGCAGGTCGCGCCGGGCGGGCAGCGGATGCTGTTCTCGGCCACCCTGGACCGGGGCGTGGACCGGCTGGTCCGGCGCTTCCTGACCGATCCGGTGACGCACTCGGTCGACCCGGGCACCGCCACGGTGACCGCGATGACCCACCACGTGCTGCACCTGGAGGCGGAGGACAAGCAGACCGCGCTGGCGCACATCGCCGCCCGCGAGGGCCGCACCATCGTGTTCATCGCCACCAAGCACCGCGCCGACCGGGTGGCCCGGCAGTTGCTCTCCAAGGGCGTACGCGCGGCGGCGCTGCACGGCGGCAAGTCGCAGCCGCAGCGCACCCGGATCCTGGAGCAGTTCCGCACCGGACTGGTCACCGCGCTGGTGGCCACCGACGTGGCCGCGCGGGGCATCCACGTGGACGGGCTGGACCTGGTGGTCAACGCCGACCCGCCGACCGAGGCGAAGGACTACCTGCACCGGGGCGGCCGGACCGCCCGCGCGGGGGAGTCGGGCACGGTGGTCACCCTGGTCCTGCCGGAGCAGCGTCGGGACGTCGCCCGACTGATGAGCACCGCCGGGATCAACCCGCAGACCACCCGGGTACGCGCCGGGGACGCGGAGCTGGGCCGGCTGACCGGGGCGCGGGAGCCCTCCGGCGTGCCGGTGACCATCACGCCGCCCGCCGCCGCGCACCCCGCCCCGGCGACCCGGCCCCGCCGCCGCCCGCGTCGCCGCTGACCGGCCGTTTTCCGGTGGTCCTTCCCGGCGTCGCCGACCGGTAGTTCGCCGGCGTCCCGGACCGGTCGCTCCGCGCTGCCCGCTGAGTCGGGGATCAGCGGATGTTCAGTCGGGTGGCCGACTGTCCGCTGCCGGCCGGGCGACGATGCTGAGTCCCGGGGCGGTCCGGGGGGACCAGCCGGATGCGGAGGGGCGGCCATGGCGGGTGACGCCGGCCCGGGCGGTGCCCGGGAGGTGCTGCTGGTGCTCGCGGTCGCGGGCGCCGGTCTGGCGCTTGCCGTGGTGGCCGCGTTCGGCCCGTGGCACCCGGCCGTGGACGGTCCCCAGGACCGTGGCGCGGCCCGCACGTTCAACCCTGGGTGATCCGCACTGTCGACCGGATCGAGGATGTCACGCAGTGTGACGTCCTCCGGCGACTGTCCGGTAGGAACGCATATACCGCTGAGGCATACATATGCCTCAGCGGTATATCGCCTCGGAGGGATGCCTTCGCCTGTGGGGCACTCACCACAGACGAGCGTCCCGACACGACCGCCGGGGGCGCGAGCAGCCGGGCGGGGCCCCGGCACCGGGCCCCGCCCGGCGTCAGGGCGCCGGCGCGCGGTCCGCCAGCAGGTCCGCGAGCGTGGTCCGGTCCACCACCAGCGCGATCGCCCCGTCCACCGCCAGCCACACGTCCCGCAGGCCGGTGGCCACGCCGTGGTAGCCGGTCCGGTCGGCCGGCATCCCCCGGACGCTGGTGAGCGCGCCCCCGACCGCGCGGAGCACGTCACCGACGCTGATCTCCGCCGGCGGCCTGGTCAGCGCGTAGCCGCCCTCGGTGCCGCGATGGCTGTGCAGCAGCCCGGCCCGCCGCAGGTCGAGCAGGATCCCCTGGAGGAAGCTGAGCGGGATGTCCTGGCTGTCGGCCAGACTGGCCGCCTTGACCAGCTCGCCGCCGCCGGCACCCCCGCCGCCGGCACCCCCGTCGCCGGCACCCCCGTCGCCGGTGGACCCGGCGGCGGCGACGGCGAGCATGGCCCGGAGCGCGTAGTCGGCGCGCGCGGAGATGTACACGGCGTCAGTTGCCGGCCTGGTCCAGCACACCCCAGCGGCGGCGGATCGCCTTGTCGGCCGCGCCGAACGCGGTGTCCACCAGCAGGCCCACCACCAGGATGACGATCATGATGGCCATCAGCCGGGGCGCCTCGCTCAGCTCACGGGCGTAGGTGAGCTGCGCGCCGATCGAGGTGCGGGTGGCGATGACGACCAGCAGCTCGCCGGCCATCAGGCTGCGCCAGGCGAACGCCCAACCCTGCTTGAGCCCGGCCACGATGGCGGGCAGCGCGGCCGGCGCGATCACGTACCGGTAGAGGTTGAGCCCCCGGGCGCCGAGGTTGCGACCGGCCCGGACCAGCAGCGGCGGCACGTAGTCCACGCCGTGGATGACGCCGTTGGCGACGGACGGCGCGGCGCCCAGCACCACGACGAAGAAGATCGCCTGCTCGCTGAGCTGGAACAGCAGGATGGCCAGCGGGAACCAGGCGATCGACGGCATGGTCTGCAACGCGGTGATCATCGAACCGAGCGCGGCGCGGAGCACCTTGACCCGGGCCACCCCGAGACCGAGCAGCAGGCCGACCGCGACCGCCGCGGCGAACCCGACCGCCGCACGCCGGGCGGTGGTGGCCAAGCCCTCCCAGAGCGCCGAGCTGAGCAGGTAGTCCCCGAGGTCGCCGAAGACCACCGCCGGGCCGGGCAGCGCCCACGGCTCCTTCCACCCGGACCAGACCACCGCCTGCCAGATCGCGACGGCCAGCGCGAGCGCGGCGAACTTCGGCCAGGTGGCCGACCACAGGCGGCGGACCCGGGACGGGCCCTTCTCCCGGCCGGCGATCTCCAGCGCGTCCAGACCGGAGATCTCCGCGTCGGTACGCGCCGAGGCGGCGAGGGTGTCACTGGCCATGGCGGCCCACCTCCTTGCGCAGCCGGTCGGTGACCTCGGCGGCGATGGCCGAGACCTCCGGCGAGTCGATCCGCCGGGGCCGTGGCACGTCGACCCGGGTGGAGTAGATGATCCGGCCGGGTCGGCTGGACAGCAGCACGATCCGGTCGGCGAGCCGGGCCGCCTCGCGCACGTTGTGCGTGACGAACAGGACGGTGAGCTTGCGCTCGCCCCAGATCCGCTCCAGCTCGTCGTGCAGGATGTCCCGGGTCATCGCGTCGAGAGCGCCGAACGGCTCGTCCATCAGCAGCACCGGGGTGTCCAGCGCGAGCGTGCGGGCCAGCGCGACCCGCTGCCGCATGCCGCCGGAGAGTTGGTGCGGACGCTTGCGGCCGAAGTCGGACAGGTGGACCGTACGCAGCAGCTCGGCCACCCGCGCCTTGCGCTGGTCGCGGGGGAGCCCGCGCAGCTTCAGCGGCACCTCGACGTTGCCCTCGACGGTCGACCACGGGAACAGCGCCGGCTCCTGGAACATCAGGCCCGGGTTGACGCCCTCGCCCAGCTCGATCGTGCCGCCGCTGATCCGGTCCAGGCCGGCGACCAGGTTGAGCAGCGTGCTCTTGCCGCAGCCGGACGCGCCGACCAGGCAGACGAACTCGCCGGGCGCCACGTCCAGCGACAGCCCGTCCAGCGCCAGGACGGCCTGCTCGCCCTGGCCGTACACCTTGGTCACGCCGCGCAGCGCGACCGAGCCGGTCGCGCCGCGCGGGGTCGTCGTGGTCGACGTCACGGCTGGGTGACCTCGGGCTTGCCCTGCGCCTTGAGCACCTCGTTGAGGTACGTCAGGTCGTAGAGGCCGTTCAGGTCGACCGGCTGGGTCAGCCCGACCGCGACGGCGTGGTCCAGGCCGGCCTTCAGCGAGGCCGCGATCGGGTCGTTGGTGAACTCCAGCGTCGGCCAGGCCTGCTTGATCAGCTTGACGTCCAGCGGCTTGCCGGTGATCTTGCCGATGTGCTCGGAGATCGCCTGCTGGGCCTCGTCCGGCTTGGTGTTGACGAACTCGTTCGCCGCGACCTGCCCCTCGACCAGCTTCTTCACCACGTCCGGGTGCGCCTTGAGGAACTTCGTGCTGACCAGCAGGTTCGTGATGACGAACTTCTTGTCCGGCCAGAGGTCGCGCTCGTCGACCAGCACCTTGCCGCCGGCGTTGACCAGGCGGGAGACGAACGGCTCCGGCACCCAGGCGCCGTCGATGGCGCCGCTGCCGAACGTCTCGACGGTCTGCGCGTTCTCCTGCGGGACGACCTTGACGTCGCCGCCGCCCTCCTTGGTGGTCTGCAGGCCCTTCTCCTTGAGCCAGTAGCGCAGCGCGACGTCCTGGGTGTTGCCGAGCTGCGGGGTGGCGATCTTCTTGCCGCGCAGCTGCTCCACCGAGGTGATGCCGGGCTTGACCACCAGCGCCACGCCGCCGGACGCGGCGCCGGAGACCACCCGGACCGCCTCGCCCTTGGACTTGGAGAAGGCGTTCACGGTCGGGTTCGGACCGATGTACGTGGCGTCGAGCGCGCCGGAGAAGACCGCCTCGATGGCCGCCGGGCCGGCGTTGAACGTCTTCGTCTCCAGCGTGACGTCGCCGCCCAGCTTCTCCTTGAAGATCCCCTTCTCCACGCCGACCACGGCGGGCGCGTGGGTGATGTTGGGGAAGTAGCCCAGGCGCAGCGTCACCGGGCCGGAGTCGCCCGCGGCGTCGCTGTCGTCGCCGCAGGCGGCGGTGGCGCCGAGCGTGGCCGCGCCGACCACGGCCAGGGTGGCCAGGGTGGCCAGGCGGCGCAGGGGGAGCCGTCTCATCACATGTCCAATCCGCAGTATTCCTATTTAGTTGGTAGGAAGAGTGGGGCAAGCGGCCGCCGCCGTCAAGACCGTCCCGCGACAGTCCACCGTTCGGCCGGGGCACACCGCCGGTGCGGTCGGTACGGAGGCGCTAGTGTCGATCTCGTGCCGACGCGCAGAGCGAAGATCCCAGCGACGAAGTACCCGGTCGAGCGGTTCGTCCTCGACAACGGCCTGCGGGTGGTGCTCACGCCGGACCGCAGCGCCCCGGTGATCGGGGTGGCGGTGGTCTACGACGTCGGCATCCGCTCCGAGCCGGAGGGGCGCACCGGCTTCGCCCACCTCTTCGAACACCTGATGTTCCAGGGCTCGGAGAACCTGGAGAAGCTGGCCCACTTCCGGCACGTGCAGGGCGCCGGCGGCACGTTCAACGGCTCCACCCACCTCGACTACACCGACTACTTCGAGACGCTGCCGAGCAACGCCCTGGAACGGGCGCTGTTCCTGGAGGCCGACCGGATGCGCGGCCCCCGGCTGACCGAGGAGAACCTGCGCAACCAGGTCGACGTGGTCAAGGAGGAGATCCGGGTCAACGTGCTCAACCGGCCGTACGGCGGCTTTCCCTGGCTCACGCTGCCCCCGGTGATGTTCGACACCTTCCCCAACGCGCACGACGGCTACGGGTCCTTCGACGACCTGGAGTCCGCCACGGTGGCCGACGCGGCCGACTTCTTCCGCCGCTACTACGCCAGCGGCAACGCCGTGCTCGCGGTCAGCGGCGACATCGACGTGGCCGAGGCGACCACCCTGATCGAGCGGCACTTCGGCGACGTGCCGGCCCGCCCCGCCCCGGAGCGACCCGACTTCGCCGAGCCGGACCTGACCGCCGAGCGACGCAGCTCGTACACCGACGCGCTGGCCCCGCTCCCGGCCGTGGCGGGCGCCTGGCGGGTGCCCGACCCGATCGGCGACTTCACCGGCTACCTGCCCTACGTGGTGCTGGCCGAGGTGCTCACCGACGGCGACGCGTCCCGGCTGGTCGAGCGGATGGTGCAGCGGGACCGCTCGGTCACCGGGCTGGGCGGCTACCTCGGCTTCATGGGCGACCCCTTCGACGTCCGCGACCCCACCGCGCTGCTGCTCCAGGCGCACCTGCCGCCCGGTGGCGACGTCGACAAGGTGCTGCGCACCGTCGACGAGGAGCTGGACCGGCTGGCCACCGACGGGCTGACCGAGGGGGAACTGGCCCGGACCCAGGCCCGGATGGCCACCCACCTGCTGCGCGACACCGACGCGGTGCTCGGTCGGGCGCTGCGGATGGCCGTCCTGGAGCAACAGCGCGGCGAGCCGGGCCTGCTCAACGAGCTGCCCCGGCTGGTCGGCGAGGTGACCGAGGAGCAGGTCCGCGCCGCCGCCGCCACCCTGCGGCCCGAGCGCCGCGCGTCCGTCGAGGTCGTCGCCGGAGGTCTGAAATGAGTACGCCGACCACCGTCCGGCCGCTGCCGGCGCTCGGACCCAACCGTCGCCTCAAGGTGCCGAAGCAGGCCGAGCGCACGCTCGGCAACGGCCTCACCGTGATCGCGGTCCGGCGGCCCGCCGTACCGCTCGTGGAACTGCGCCTCTGGATGCCGTTCGGGCGCGCCCACCTGGCCCGCGGCGCCATGCTGGCGCAGACCGTGCTCGCCGGCACCGAGGCACACAGCGCCACCGAGATCGCCGCCGAGCTGCAGAAGGTCGGCGGCGGGCTCTCCGCCGGCGTGGACCCGGACCGGCTGATGCTCTCCGGCGCGGCCCTGGTCACCGGGCTGGACCGGGTGCTGGAACTGCTCGCCGAGGTGCTCACCGGCGCCACCTACCCGGGTGACTGGGTCCAGACCGAGCGGGACCGCCTGGTCGACCGGATCCAGGTGGCCCAGAGCCAGCCGTCCCACCTGGCCCGGACCGCGTTGCTCAAGCGGGTCTACGGCCGCCACCCGTACGCGGTGCAGACCCCGGAGCCCGACCAGGTCCGGGCGGTCCGCCCGGCCGCGTTGCGCCGGCTGCACGCCGAGCGGGTCCACCCGGCGGGCGCGGTGCTGGTGCTGGTCGGCGACGTCCAGCCGGAACGGGCACTGGACGCCGCCGAGCGGGCGCTCGCCGGCTGGCGGGGGGACGGGCACACCGCCGAGCTGCCGTCCGCGCCGCCGCTCGAACCAGGCCCGCTGGTGCTGGTCGACCGGCCCGGCTCCGTGCAGTCCTCGCTGCGCCTCGCGCTGCCCGCGGTGCCCCGCACCCACCCCGACCACGCCGCGTTGCAGCTGGCGAACCTGATCTTCGGCGGCTATTTCTCCTCCCGCTGGGTGGAGAACATCCGCGAGGACAAGGGCTACACCTACGGCCCGCACTCGCTGGTCGAGCACTCGGTGGCCGGGTCGGTGCTGGTCGCCGGCGCCGACGTGGCCACCGAGGTGACCGCGCCGGCGCTGGTGGAGACGCTGTACGAACTGGGCCGGCTGGCCACCGTGCCGCCGAAACCGGAGGAGCTGGAGCAGGCCCGTCAGTACGCGCTCGGCACGCTCCAGCTCGGCATGTCCACCCAGGCCGGTCTCGCGTCGCTGACCAGCGCGTACGCCGGCAACGGGCTCCGGCTGGACTTCCTCGCCGAGCACGCCGCCCGGCTGGCCGCCGCGACGGTGGACGACGTGGCCGAGGCGGGGGCCCGCTACCTGGCCCCGGCCCGGGCGGTCACCGTGGTGCTCGGTGACGCCGCCCGGGTGGCGGACTCGCTGGCCGTGCTGGGGCCGGTGCGGACGGAGACCCCGTGACGGGGGGCGGCCGGTGACCGGCGAGTCCGCGCCGCCGCTGGCCCGGTCCACCCTGGACCGGGCCGCCCACCTGCGGACCGACCCGGCCTGGTTGGCCGAGGCCTGGGAACGGGCACGGGTGCTGGTGCTGGACTCGGCCGACGAGGGGCGCGCGCTCGTCCGGGGCGTGGCGGCCCCGCCCGAGCTGGTCCTGATCGGCCCCGGTGAGCTGCCCGAGGTGCCCCGCTCGGTACCGATGTTCCTCGGCGTCGAGCCGGACGGGGTGCCGGTCTTCGCGGTGGACGGGCCGCTGCCGGAGCTGCCGGGCACCCGCCGGGCGCACCTGCGCGAGGTCGGCCACCTCATGAGCGACCGGGACGCCGGCGTGTTCACCACCGCGTTGGCCCTGCTCAACTGGCACCTCCGGCACGAATACTCGTCCCGCACCGGGCACCCGACCCGGATCGACGAGGCGGGTTGGTCGCGGATCGATCCCGACGGCGACCGGGCCTGGCCGCGTACCGATCCCGCCATGATCGTGCTGGTGCACGACGGGGTGGACGGCCCGGACGGCCGGTGCCTGCTCGGCAACAACGCGGCCTGGCCGAACACGCCCGGGCTGCGCCGCTACTCCTGCCTGGCCGGCTACGTCGAGCCCGGCGAGTCGGCCGAGGCCGCCGTCCTGCGCGAGGTCCGCGAGGAGGTCGGCGTCGAGGTCGCGGAGATCGCGTACGTGGCCAGCCAGTCCTGGCCGTTCCCCGGCTCGCTGATGCTCGGCTTTCTCGCCCGGGCCGACGCCGACGCGCCGATCCGGGTCGACCCGACCGAGATCGCGCACGCCCGCTGGTTCAGCCGCCGGGAGATCGGTGCGGCGTTGGCCGACGAGCCGGTGACGGTGGACGGCGGGGACCGCCTGCTCCTGCCCCCGCCGTCGTCGATCGCGCTCTTCCTGGTGCACCGCTGGCTCGACGGCCACTGCTGACCCGCTCGGTCCGAGGTGCACGGTCCGTGACCGGCCCACCCGAAGAGTGGGGTTGAGTGCGATATACCGCTGGGTCATAAATATGACCGAGCGGTATATCGCACTCGTCGAGGGTGACTGGGCGGCGAGCGCGACAGGACGATCCGCCGGCCACGCGTCGCGGGGTCCGGCGCGCGCGTCGCGCAACCTCGGCGTGGTGGAGTGGTCCGCAGCGGGTTGTTGCCGCCAGTTCGGCGAGGTGGCGGGCCAGGCGGATTCCGGCGGGCCGGGCGGGCCGGGCGGGCCGGGCGGGCGGGCCGGGCGGGCCGGGCGGGCGGGCCGGGCGGGGGCGGACACGGTCCCGGCCCGGACCGTCGTTGCCGCGGCGGTCGCGGGCCGGGAACACGGGCCGTCATGGCCGGGTGAGGCGTGGAGCGCGGCGGGGGAGCCGGTCCGGCCACGACGGACGTCAGCGGCCGGTCATCCGCCGTCCCAGCGGTAGGGGTGGCCGGGCGCGGTCTCCTCGACGGGCAGCACCTTGACCCGGTGCCGGCCGGCGCGTACCGCACCGACGGCGGACAGGGCGCGGGCGAGCAGGAGGGCGGCGTCCCGGTCCTCCGCGTGCACGACCTGACGGCGGGCCTCCGGCGCGCTCGTCTCGTCCCGCAGGCGGCCCCCGCCCGCCCAGGCGGCGGCGATGTCGGCGTCGGCGGCGTTACGGATCTCGGTGCGGACGATCAGGAACCGCATGGTGTCCCCCGGAGAGCGGACGGATGCGCTGGAACTTCCACGTCACTCCCGCGTCATGTTACGCCCGCATGTCGTCCCAGCAAGTGAAACCGGCCGGCTCGACCGATCGGGGGACCCCAGGTCAGCACGGTTGTCGGGGATGGACACGCGAGGGGCCGTCGGCGTGACGCCGACGGCCCCCGGGCACTCGCCGGATCAGTTCAGGTCGAACCGGCCGTTCTTCGCCCCGGCGATGAAGCCGAGCCAACCGGCCCGGTTGAACAGCAGCACCGGCCCGCTCGGGTCCTTGCTGTCCCGCAGCGCCACGGTGGCCGGCCCGGTGCCGAGCGGCGCGACCTCCACGCAGTTCGAGGTCTGGCTGCGGGTGCTCTTGCGCCAGGCGGCGCCGGCGAGCTGCCCCGAGAGGGAGGTCGTGCTGGTGCGGATCTCGTTCATGGTCCTGCTCCTGATGTGGTGCTCCGATGGGAACGAGCGACGCCGGAGCGCGGGCGGTGTCCGCGAGGGATCACCGTTCCGTGGTGAGGCGCCCCGAGTCCCGGCGACGCTGGGTCGGCGCCGTTGCCGGCCCGTACGCCACCGTGGACTCGACTGCCGTGCCGGTCAGCCGTCCCGTCGCCTCGATCAACCAGGAGAGGGTGTCCGATGCGGAGAGTGCCGACGCGCATAGCCACTCGAACACCACTTTATAGCGATTTAGGGTGTTTACCTCGGTCGACATGACGTCGGTGAACCCACCTTCGATGGCCAGTGTCTCCGGATCGAGGGGATCGGCGAACCGGTAGACCGAGAAGGCGGTCGGCGGAAGGTACCAATCGCCCACCCGCGTGTCCCGCAGCAGCAGCCGCAGCGTCACGTTCGGCAGCAGGGCCAGCTCGCACAGGTGGACGAGCTGCTCGTGCAGCACCTCGGGCGGCCCCGCCCGCCGGCCGAGCGCGGCCTCCTCCAGCACCGCGGTGTAGCGGGGCACGTCGGGGGAGCGGGTCAGCAACGACTGGCGGGACTGCCGGGCGCGTACCTCGGTCTCCGGGTCCTCGGTCTCCGGGTCGCCTGCCTCGGCGGCCACCTGGGCCGCGGACATGATCCGGTGCCGGGCGTAGCCCGGGGTCTGCAGCAGCCCCGGCACCAGCACCGGGTTGTACTCCGAGATCTCCGCGCAGCCGGCCTCCAGCTCGGCGAAGGCGCGTTGCTGCTGGGTCATCACCGGGAAGTTACGCAGCCAGCCCCGCATGTCACCGGCCTCGTGGGTGATCCCGGTCAGCTCCGCGCGCAACTCCTCGTCGGCGCCGTAGAGCGTCAGCAGGACGTCGACGTCGTCCGGGTCGGGCCGGCTCCGGCCGTTCTCCAGCCGGGACAACTTGGATGCGGAGGCCCAGCCGATCCGCTCGATGACCTGGTCACCGGTGAGACCGGCCTGTTCGCGGAGCCGACGCAGCTCGGTGCCGAGTCGGCGACGGCGCAGAATCGGGCCTGGTGCGGCAGGAGGCACGGCGTCCTCTTTCCCGTCGACCGTCGCAGGACGCGACGGTAACTGTATGAAATTCGCCCCCCACGGTCAGTATGGACGGCGCGACCGGTGTCGGAGGTTCCGGCGAGGGCGTGTCACGAGACAAAAAGAGGACCGTGGAGAGCGCCTTCACCGGCGCCCGCCCCCGACGCGCCCGGAGTGGCGCACCCCCGCCGGAGGGAACCGATGCGCACCGTCCTGCGCCGCCCCGACTTCCGCCTCCTGTTCGCCGCGCTGGTGGCGAGCATGGCGGCGGAGTCGATCCTGCTGCTCGCACTGGCCGTCTGGGTGAAGGACCTGACCGGTTCGGACAGCATGGCCGGAGCGACCATCTTCGCCGTCATCGCGCCGATGGCGCTGGCACCGCTCGTCGGCTGGGTGGTCGACCGCTACCGCCGGCGGCCGTTCTTCATCGCCGCCAACCTGGTCGCCGCCGTGCTGCTCGGCCCGCTGCTCACCGTGCGGGACCGGACCGACGTCTGGGTGATCTACGTGGTCGCGGCGCTCTACGGCCTGTCCTACATCACCCTGACCGCCGTGCTCAACGCGCTGATCCGGCAGCTGGTGCCGGCCGAGTTGCTGCCCGACGCGAACGGCGCGTTGCAGACGGTCCGGCAGGGGCTGCGGTTGATCGGCCCGCTCGCCGGGGCCGGCGTGTACGCCGCCGTCGGCGGCTGGCTGCTGGTCACCCTGGCGATGACCGGGTTCCTGGTCGCCGCGGCGGTGGTCGGCCGGCTCCGGGTGCAGGAGAGCGGGCCGCCGCGACCGGTCCGGCGCGGCCCCGCCGAGCTGGGCGCGGGGCTGCGCCACCTGGCCGGCGAGGCAGCGCTGCGCCGGGCGCTGCTCGGGTACGGGCTGGGCTCGCTGGTGATGGGCTTCACCGAATCGTTGATCTTCGCGTACGTCGACCTGGGTCTGGGCCGCGACGCCGCGTTCGTCGGCGTGCTGGTCATGGTGCAGGGCGTCGGTGGCCTGGTCGGCGGCCTGTTCTCGGCCGCGGTGGTGCGCCGGTTCGGCGAGGTCGGCGCGCTGGCCGCCGGGGTGACGTTCTTCGGCCCGGCCGCGCTGGCGCTCGCGTACCCCCGGCTCTGGCTCGGGGTGGTGGCGCTGCTGCTGGCCGGCGTCTCGCTGCCGCTGACCATGGTGGGGTTGCACACGCTGGTCCAGCGGCGGACGCCGCCGGCGCTGCTGGGCCGGGTGACCGCCGCCTCGGAGGCACTGGTCAGCGGGCCGCAGGCGGCTTCGATCGGCACCGGCGCGCTGCTCGTCGGCGTGTTCGACTACCGGCTGCTGTTCGCCCTGGTGGGGGCGGTCACCACGGCCGCCGGCCTCTACCTGTGGCGGGGCCGCGGCCTCACCCCGCCGGCCGTGGGCGCGGCGCGTGTCCCGACCCCGCGCCGGCCGCTCGACGACGAGATGCTGGCCACCGCCCGCCGACGCCGGGCCCCCTGAACGGCGACGAGCGGCCGTACCCGCAACCGGGTACGGCCGCTCGCGCGGCGTGGGCAGGTCAGCCGGGCAGGCTGGCCAGGTGCTGCTTGACCTGGTTGATCGAGGGGTTGGTCAGGGCGCTGCCGTCGTCGAAGCGCAGGGTCGGCACCGTCTGGTTGCCGCCGTTGACGCCCATCACGAACTCCGCGGCCGCGGTGTCCTGCTCGATGTCGACCACCTCGTACGCGATGCCCTCCCGGTCGAGCTGCGACTTCAGCCGGTGGCAGTAGCCGCACCACGGGGTGGAATACATCGTCAACATGGTCTGGTCCTCCAAGGGGTGGCTCGCGCCCGGTCCGATCAGGCCAGGCTAACCGCTGCAACGTCACACGATGCTGGGATGATTCCCTGCTGTGGGCGTTCACTCAGCGGCGGAACGGGTGCTGGCCGGTCTGGATCCGGAGCAGCGGTCCGCGGTGACCGCCCCGGCCGGCCCGGTCTGCATCCTGGCCGGCGCCGGGACCGGCAAGACCCGGGCGGTGACCTCGCGGATCGCCCACCGGGCGCTGACCGGCGACATCGCCGGCCGGCACGTGCTGGCGGTCACGTTCACCGCCCGCGCCGCGGCCGAGATGCGCAGCCGTCTCACCGTGCTCGGGGTGCAGGGCGTGCAGGCGCGCACCTTCCACGCCGCGGCGCTGCGGCAGGTCCGCTACTTCGCGCCCCGGCTGCTCGCCGGCCGGGCCATGCCGGAGCTGCTGGACAGCAAGGTGCGGGTGGTCACCCTGGCCGCCGCCAAGGTGGGCCTGCGCGCCGACCGGGCCGCCGCGCGGGACCTCGCCGGCGAGATCGAGTGGGCGAAGTCGTCCCTGGTCGAGCCCGGGGAGTACGTGGTGGCCGCGGCCAAGGCGCTGCGCGAGACGCCGTACGAGCCGGCCCGGGTGGCCGAGGTGTTCGACGCGTACGAGCGGCTCAAGCGCGGCAACGGGGTGATCGACTTCGAGGACATGCTGCGCGCCGCGGTGTGGGGCATCGAGGAGCACCCGGACGTGGCCGAGCAGGTGCGCAACCAGTACCGGCACTTCGTCGTCGACGAGTACCAGGACGTCAACCCGCTCCAGCAGCGGCTGCTGGAGGCCTGGCTCGGCGGTCGCGACGACCTGACCGTGGTCGGCGACGCCAGCCAGACCATCTACTCGTTCACCGGCGCGACCTCGTCGTACCTGGTCGACTTCCCGCGCCACCACCGGGGCGCGACGGTGGTCCGGCTGGTCCGCGACTACCGTTCGACCCCGCAGGTGGTGGGGCTGGCCAACGCGGTCATCGCGCAGGCCCGGGGCGCCGAGGCGCGGCTGCGGCTGGAGCTGCACGGCCAGCGTCCACCCGGCCCGGAACCGGAGCTGCGGATCTTCACCGACGAGCCGGCCGAGGCCAACGCGGTGGCGGCCCGCTGCCGGGCGCTCGTCGCCGGTGGCACCCCGGCCCGGGAGATCGCGGTGCTGTTCCGCACCAACGCGCAGTCCGAGGCGTACGAGAAGGCGCTCACCGAGGCCGAGGTGCCCTACGTGCTCCAGGGCGCGGAGCGGTTCTTCGAGCGGCCCGAGGTGCGCCAGGCGATGATCGCGCTGCGCGCCGCCACCCGGTCGGTCCCCGGCGGGACGCCGCTGCGGGCGGCCGTCGTGGAAGGGCTCGCCGCGGTCGGCTGGGCACCGGACGCGCCCCCGGCCGGCGGCGTCGCGCGGGAGCGCTGGGAGGCGCTCGCCGCGCTGGTCCAGCTCGCCGAGGAGTACGCGGCCACGCCCGACCTGCTGCCGATCGGCGAGGCCGCGGCGGTGGAACGGCAGCGTGGCCTGGCCGACTTCACCGAGGAACTCGCCCGGCGGGCCGCCCAGCAGCACGTGCCCACCGTGGAGGGGGTCACGCTGGCCTCGCTGCACTCGGCCAAGGGCCTGGAGTGGGACGCGGTGTTCCTGGTCGGGCTCGCCGAGGGCACGTTGCCCACCACCTACGCGAAGACCCCGGAGCAGGTCGAGGAGGAGCGGCGGCTGCTCTACGTGGGGATCACCCGGGCCCGGGAGTGGCTCTGGCTGTCGTACGCGACGGCGCGCTCGCCCGGCGGCCGGGCGCGGCGCCCGTCCCGCTTCCTGCCCCAGCTGGACCGCTCGGGCGGCGGCGAGCGGGCCGCCGCCGGGCCGGCCCGGCGCGCCGAACGGCGCCGGCCCCAGGTGGTCTCGTGCCGGATCTGCGGCGCCACGCTGCTCGCCGGCGCGGACCGGAAGCTGGGCCGCTGCCCCACCTGCCCGTCCGACCTGGACGAGGAGCTGTACGAGCGGTTGCGCGAGTGGCGGCAGCGGGTGGCCGGCGCGCAGAAGGTGCCGGCGTACGTGGTGTTCACCGACGCCACGCTCACCGCGTTGGCGGAGCGGAAGCCGGCCCGCACCGAGGACCTGGTCGCGATCGCCGGGATCGGGCCCCGAAAAGTGGGGCTTTACGGGGATACGGTGCTGGCCCTGGTGGCCGGCGCAGCGGTCGACGACGTCTGCCCGCAGAAAACTTTTGAAATCTAGCCGTAAATCGTTTGCCCTCGCCCGCGGGCGAGGAATAGCCTCAGGACACACCTCGCGAGCAGCGCCGTTCTGGCTGCTCAAGGGGGATGAGTCCATGGTCGGCACGAGGAAAGTCAGGGAGGTGGCCCCAATGGAGATCTACACCTACGAGCGTCCGGCGGCGATGCCAGCTGCCGGCGTTCCGCTGTCGGCCGTGCGGGTGGCCCTCGCCGCCCGACCGTCGGCTCCGCAGGTGCACCAGGTCCGGGTTCAGGCCGAGCTGAACCTGACCGTCGCGCCGCTCACCGGAGTCGAGGGGACCAGTGGCTTCACGGGCATGGACATCGATGGCGGCAAGAAGCGCACGGATGTCCGCGGCGTTCCACCTCGAGGTAGACCGGTCTGATCCACAGACCACCGGCTCACCTCGAGGCCGCGGAACCCGCATACCGGGATCCGCGGCCTCAGTTTTTTGCCCGTCGAAGTACGTCGGAAATGCGATCCACGAGATCGAAGTGAGAGAGAGGTGACCGGAGGATGAGTCTGGCGTTGGCCCCACTCGACGTGAGCGTCGAGGTGGAGGCGAACCTGCCCTGCCGGAAGTTCGACCCCGACCTGTGGTTCTCCGACTCGCCCGCCGAGCTCGAGCTGGCCAAGTCGCTCTGCGGGGACTGCCCGCTGCGCGTCGAGTGCCTGGCCGGGGCGGTGGAGCGGGCCGAGCCCTGGGGCGTCTGGGGCGGCGAGATCTTCGAGCGTGGCGCGGTCGTCCCGCGCAAGCGGCCCCGTGGCCGGCCGCGCAAGGAGGACCTCGCCCGTGACGCCCAGCTCCGGGTCGAGGCGGAGGCGCGACTGGCGGCCAGTGGGCTGTCCGAGTCGCGCAGCGCCGTCCGACTGGCAGCCTGACACACCTGCGTTCCGAAACCGACCGATGCCGGTGTCCCTCCACCGGCCGACCTGAGAGAGAAAACCGATGCTGCACCTGCCGAACGGAACCGAGATGCAACTACTCCACGAAGCGTTGTCCCGGGCTCGAATGCGCCGGCCTCAGGCCGGTCGCACCACCACGAGCACTGAGGCAGCCCGTTCCGCCCGTACCGTCGCCATGCGGGGTCGTAGCCAGTCGGCCCGCGACCTGGGCGTTCTCTAGTACCACCACGATGACGAAAGGGGCGGTGACCGGATGGTCACCGCCCCTTCGGCGTATCCGCGTCAGGCCACCGGAGCGAAGCCGGGCAGCCAACGCTCCAGGATCGCCCGGTAGGACGCCTTCGCCTCCAACTGGCACAGCACCCCGATCGAGCCCAGCGTGACCCGGTGGATCATCAGGTACGACGGCGGCAGGTTGAGCTGCCGACTGAGCTGGTAGGCGGGGGAGCGGGGGCTGGCCAGCCGGGTCGCCTCACCGCGCAGCCAGGCGCGGGTGAAGCGGAACTCGTCGGCGGCGATCGGCTCCAGCATCGGACGGAGGAAGTCGAGCACGCCCTGGGCGTCGATCGGCTCGGTCCGGCTGACGAAGCCCTCGGCGCGCAGCCCGTCCACCACGCCGTCGGCGTCGCCGCGCAGCGCGAGCGCGGCGATCCGGCCGATCGGCTCGGGCGTGCCCTCCGGCATCCGGGCCACCGCGCCGAAGTCGATCACGCCGAGCCGGCCGTCCGGCAGCAGCCGGAAGTTGCCCGGGTGCGGGTCGGCGTGCAGCAGCCCGGCCCGCTCCGGCGCGGAGAGGTGCAGCTCGGCCATCAGCCGCCCGGCCTCGTCGCGCTGCTCCTCGGTGCCCTCCCGGATGATGTGGGACAGCGGGATGCCCTCGACCCACTCGGTGATCAGCACCCGGGGCGCGGCGTCGAGCACCTCCGGGATGTAGATGTCCGGGTCGTCCGCGTACGCGGCGGCGAAGGCGCGCTGCGACTCGGCCTCCAGTTCGTAGTCCAGCTCCTCGGTGATCCGCTCGCGCAGCTCGGCCAGGAGCGGCTTGACGTCCAGCCCCGGCTGGATCGCCCGGAACATCCCGCCCAGTCGGGAGAGCTGCTTGAGGTCGGCGAGCAGGGCCTCGCCGGCGCCCGGGTACTGGATCTTCACGGCCACGTCCCGGTGTCGGGGGCCGCCGTTCGGCCCGTACCCCGGGTCGCGCCAGACCGCGCGGTGCACCTGGCCGATGCTGGCCGCGGCGGCCGGGGTGTCGTCGAAGGAGACGAACCGGTCCCGCCAGTCCGGCCCGAGCTGCTCGGCGAGCACCTTGTGCACGGTCGCCACGGGCAGCGGCGGGGCGGCCTCCTGGAGCTTGGTGAGCGCCTGCCGGTAGGGGGCGGCGACCTCCTCGGGCAGTGCGGCCTCGAAGACCGACAGGGCCTGGCCGAACTTCATCGCCCCGCCCTTGAGCTGCCCGAGGACGCTGAACAACTGCTCGGCCGTGCGCTGCTGGATCTCGGCGGAGATGACGTCGGACGCGAGCCCGGTGACCCGCTTGCCCATGCCCAGGACGGTTCGACCGGCGAATCCGAGCGGCAGGGCGGCGAGTTTGGCGGTGCGGGACACGGCCCGGCGCGGGATGTCGGTCACCCGGCCATTGTTACCGACGCGAGGGGCTCGCTGCTGCCGTGCGGCCGGGAGCGGACGCGGCCGACCGGATCGGGCGACGCCCGGAACAGCCGCAGGAGGGGTGCGGCGACCAGCGGCGGTGCCGGAGGCGGCCGGCGGCCCGGACCTCCACCGCGCCGCCGAGCGTCTCCGGTGTGCCCCCGTCGAGCTGGGCCAGCGCCTCGGCCGCCGCCACGGCCACCGCGGCGAGCCGGGTGGTCGCCGCGCAGGCCCGCTCGTCCCGGTCGGCCGCGAGCTGGGCGGCGAGCGCCGGCCAGTCCGGGTCGCGGTCGGCGCGGTGCAGGTCGAGGCAGCGCAGGCAGGGGCCGGCGGGTGGCCGGACCAGGGGCCCGACGACGGGTACGCCGCCCCGCAGGTCGAGCAGGAGGTGGGGTTGGCGACGGCGGGCGTACCCGGTGGCGAGCGCGTCGGCCGGCCGGTCGACTCCGAGCTGTACCACCAGGTCGGGTCGGGTCGAGCGCAGCGGGTGGCAGCTCGTGCCCGGCGCGCAGCGCCCCAGCGCCGCGCGCAGCGCCGGGGCCAGCGGCCGACCCAGCTCCGCGGCGGTCAGGCCGGTCCCGACCAGGTCGCCGGCGCGTACCGGGCCGGTCAGATCGGGTACGACGTGCCCGATCCCGGCCTGGGCCAGCGCGACGGCGACCGCCGCGCCGAGCCGGCCGGCGCCGGTGACCAGCACCCGGGCGGCGCGACGGCGGCGCAGCAGCGCGGCCGGTGTGCCGGGCAGGTCGGGTGTGGCCAGGGCGAGGGCGTCGGCCTCCGTGCCGAGCCGGGCCCGGACCGGCCCGGAGAGGCCCCGGGGGACCAGGCTCTGCGCCGGTACGACGAGCCCGGCGGCCCGCAGCGCGTCGAGCAGGGCGCGCGCCTCGCCGGCCGGCACCCGGGCGGCGGTGGCCGCGACCAGCACCGCCCGCTCGCTGCGGGAGCCGTCGAGCAGGTCGAGCAGGTGCACGGTGGCCGGGGTGGTCACCTCCAGCAGCACCGCCGGGCCGGGCTCCACGCCGAGCTGGAGCGTGTGCCGGTCCCGCCAGAGGCGGGTCAGACCGGGCAGCAGGGTCGGGCGGGTGATCGGATTCGGTTCGGTCACGCCACGAACAGTGACCGCATCCACGCGCTCCGTCGTTCGTTGTCCACAGGTGCGGCGCGCCGTGGCCAGCGTTGTCCACAAGACATCGCCGGTTTTCCACAACTGGCCGGTAACCGTGTCGGATAGGCGACGGGGGAGGGGCGGCCCGACGGCCGCCCCTCCCCCGTGCGACCCGGACGGGTCAGACCTTGGCCTTGCCCAGGATGCGGTTCACTGTTGTGCCGCACACCGGGCACTTGCCCTTGGCCATGTTCATGCCGGTCTTCGAGACCTCCACGTGCCCCTCGAAGTCCCGCTTCTCCTTGCACTTCACGCAGTAACCGTTGTAGGTCTGGGCCTGGTCGGCCACGGTAGCCTCCTCGTCTCGTCCGCCGGAGGTGCCCGGCGGGTCTCCCTGCGGCGGGGCCACCTGTGGCTCCGGCGCCGGGGGTTCTCCGCGGTCAGTCACCTGACCGCTGGTTGGCGGACCCTACCCAGGTCTGGGCAGTTCCATGTCAGCTGCACGCCGACTCTGTGAGCAAGTCGACGGCAAGAGTGTGCACGCCGGGTAACGTCTGATAAGTCAGTTTCGCGGGGACACGCCGGTTAAATACGCTCAGATCCCCTTCGCGTGGCCCCACCGCCGACGACCCGTGGTAGATCACCTAACGTGGTGGACGGCCGCCAGGTGATGGTCAACTTCCCCCGCAAAGAATTTTTTCAGGACTCCTGACAATCAACCGCCATTTTCCGGGCGCGTGTCGTCGTGTTGACTCTTGCGGAGTCCTGGTCAGTACGCATTAGCTTTCCCTCGTGACAGTCAACCGAGGCTGCGCGGGTCGGTAATGGCCGGGACGCGGAAGCCCGTCGTCGAGGTGCGGCGCAGCCAGCGTCGGCGGCGCACGGTGTCCGCGTACCGGGACGGGGAGCGCGTCGTCGTGCTCATCCCGGACCAGTTCTCCCGGGCCGAGGAGAGCGAGTGGGTCGACCGGATGCTGGCCCGGCTCGCCGCCCGCGAGGGTCGGCTGGCCCGCTCCGACGCCGAGCTGCTCGCCCGCGCCACCCGCCTGATCGGGCTCTACCTGCCGGAGCACATGTCGGCCGCCGCGCCGGCGAGCGTGCGGTGGGTGACCAACCAGAACGGCCGTTGGGGCTCCTGCACCCCCGCCGACCGCACCATCCGGATCTCCCACCGCATCCAGGACATGCCCGACTGGGTGATCGACTACGTGCTCCTGCACGAGTTGGCGCACCTGATCGTGCCGAGCCACAACGCCGAGTTCTGGTCGCTGGTCGCCCGCTATCCGCGCTCCGAGCGCGCCCGCGGCTACCTGGAGGGCGTAGCCGCCACCGCCGCCGTCCCCTGACCCGCCCCCACCGCCTTTCGTGGTCGATCATGAAGGTGGCGGCACCAGTCGGTCCGATTTGTCGCGGCCAACTTCATGATTGACGCTGCCGGTGGGGGCGGGGTGGGGTGGGGGTGGGCGCTAGGGTCGGCGGATGGTGCGACGTGTGGTGGTGGCGTTGCTCGGCCCGGTGAGCTGGTCGCCGCCGGGGATCGAGCCGGCGCGGTGGCGGACCGCCCTGGCCGAGGACGTGGTCGACCTGCTGGCCACGCTCAACGAGGTGGAGACCGCGGTGGCGGTGACCCCGGCGGACCGCTGGCTCGCCGACGCCGTGGTGTGGCCCGGCACCCCGGTGTACGAGGTGCCCGAACCGACGCCGAACGCGGTGTTCGCGGCCCTCACCGGCGACGACCGGCCGGCCTTCGACCAGGTGGCCGTGGTGGCCGCCGACGCTCCGGACGTGCCCGGCCTGACGCTGGGCAAGCTGCTGCGGCCGCTCTCCTCCCGGCCGGTGGCGGTGGCCCCGGTGGACGGGGGTGGACCGGGGCTGCTGGGGGTGGCGGCGCGGCTGCCCGTACCGGCGTGGTTGCCGACGGTGCACCTCGACACGACCGCCCCGGCCGAGGTGCGGCGGGCGGCCCCGAGTCCGGGGGAGGTAGCGGTCGGTGCCGGATGGCGCCGGCTGCGCGGACCCGCCGACCTGGCCACGCTCGACCCGGCCGTCGAGGGCTGGGAGGCCACCCGCGCCCTGCTGTCCGCCCGCCCCGCCTGACCCACCGCCTGCGCCGTCCCACCCGTCGAACGCGTCGATCTTGGACTTGTGGCACCTAACGAAAGGCGCTACCCGGGCATCTTGGGCGCCACAACTCCAAGATCGATGGGCCGGGCCGGGCCGGGGCCGGGGCCGGGGCCGGGGTCGGGGTCGGGGCGGGCTGGGCGGCGGGGTGGGGACGCGGACGGGGCCCGCACGGTGATCCGTGCGGGCCCCGTCGCGTACGTGTCAGTGCTTGTCGTCGTCCTCGCCGGGGGGCTTCTCCTCCGGCGCGCCCGGCGCGGTGAAGTCGAAGTTTGCCAGTTCGTCGTCGAGATCGGTGCTCGTCCTGGCGAACGCCTCCGGGGCGGCGAAGTCGTCGTCCGAGGGGAGCAGGTCGGGGTGGCCCCAGACCGCGTCCCGGCCGGCGATGCCGCGGTGCTCGGTCAGCGCCGCCCAGAGCACCGTCGCCTCGCGCAGCCGGCGCGGCCGCAGTTCGAGGCCGACCAGCGCGGCGAACGTCTGCTCGGCCGGACCACCGGCGGCGCGGCGGCGGCGGAACGCCTCGCCGAGGCGTACGACGTTGGGGAGGCGGTCACCGGCGGCGCTGTCCACGACGTGGCACACCCAACCCTCGACCAGGGCGAGCACGGTCTCCAGCCGGGCCAGCGACGCCTTCTGCGCCGGGGTGTCCTCCGGGGTGAAGATGCCCTCCAGCGCGATCGCCTGCATCGACTCCGGGTCGGTCGGGTCGACCCGGCCCATCGCCTCCTCGATCGCCTCCCGGTTGACCCGGATGCCGGCGGCGTAGTTCTCCACCGCCGTCAGCACGTGCCCGCGCAGCCACGGCACGTGCTGGAAGAGGCGCTGGTGGGCGGCCTCGCGCAGGGCCACGTAGAGGCGTACCTCGTCCTCGGGCAGCTCCAGGCCCTCGCCGTACGCCTTGATGTTGGCCGGGACGAGCGCGGCGGTGCCGGCGGGGCCCAGCGGCAGGCCGATGTCACCGGCGGAGAGCACCTCGGCGGCGAGCGAGCCGAGCGCCTGGCCGAGCTGACCGCCGAAGAGGGCGCCGCCGAGCGTGGCGACCATCGACTGCATCGGGCCGAGCTGCGCGCGCGCCTCCGGCGGCACCAGGTCACCCATCGCGCCCACCATCCGGCTGGCCACCGGGTCGCAGAGCTTGCGCCACACGTCGAGCGTCTTGAAGATCCACTCGTTGCGGTTCCAGGCGACCGAGGTGCGGATGCCGGAGGGCCACGAGGTCGCCGGTTCCAGCCAGAGGTCGGCGATGCGCAGCGCCTCCTCCACCGCGTTGCGCTCGAACGGCGAGACCGCCGGGTCCCCGGCGGCGGCGAGCTGACTCGCGGCCACCTGCCGGGCCAGGTCCCAGTTGACCGGCCCGCTGCCCGGCGCGGACAGCAGGTGCTGCAACTGCGACATGAACTGCTGCATCTGCGCGGGATCGTTGGGGTCTGGTGGTTGACCACCCGGGAGCGCGAAACCGAACGGAATATCAGGCACGACGTCTACGGTACGCGGGCCGCGCCGCAGGTCGTGCCCGTCGGCGTTGCGCTGAGGGCGAAGTCCACCGGTCACCGCGCCGGACGGCGCGGGACGGATCGGTACGCTCTGGCGCATGAGACGTCGCGGCGTGACCGTCCTGCTCGGTGCCCTGCTCACCGCCCTGCTCAGCGTCGGCGTGCTGAGCGTCCCCCTGCCGTACGTGGTGCTCGGCCCCGGTCCGACGGTCAACACGCTCGGCAGTGAGAACGGCAAGGAGATCATCCAGGTCAGCGGCCGCGCGACGTCGACCTCCGCCGGTCAGCTCCGGCTCACCACGGTCGGCGTGCAGCCCACCGTGCGGCTCCGGTCGGCGCTGGCCGGCTGGTTCTCCTCCGACGAGGCGGTGGTGCCGCGCGAGCTGGTCTACCCGCCGGGCGAGTCGCAGGAGGAGGTCGAGAAGCGCAACGCGGAGGACTTCCAGAACTCGCAGACCAGCGCCGAGACGGCGGCCCTGCGGGAGCTGGGCTACCCGATCAAGGTGCTGGTCAAGGCGGTCACCCCGGGCGGGCCGTCGGTCGACGTGCTCCGGCCGGACGACGTGCTGACCTCGGTCGACGGCGCGCCGGTGACCAGCGCGGCCAAGCTCACCGAGCTGATCCGGGCCAAGCCGGCCGGCACCGCGCTGACGATCGGCTACACCCGGGACGGCGCCCCGGGGACGGCCAGGGTGACCAGTCGCGAGCAGGACGGCCGTCCGCGCATCGGGGTGGAGATCGACCAGCAGCAGCCGCACCCGTTCACCCTCAAGATCGACCTCGGGGACATCGGCGGCCCGAGCGCCGGGCTGATGTTCACCCTGGGCATCATCGACAAGCTGGAGCCGGCCGACCTGACCGGCGGCCAGGTCATCGCGGGCACCGGCACCATCGACGACGAGGGCCGGGTCGGCCCGATCGGTGGCATCGCCCAGAAGCTGGTCGGCGCCAAGGATGCCGGCGCGAAGGTCTTCCTGGTGCCCGCCGACAACTGCGCCGAGGCGGTCCGCAACCCGCAGCCCGACCTGCCGCTGCTGAAGGTGGCGACGGTGGACGACGCGCTGACGGCACTGGAGAAACTGCGCGCCGGAGGTCAGCCGACCCGCTGCTGAACCGGGCCGCCGACGGCCCCGGGCGATCGTGACGTGACCTTGACCCGACGTGTACAGGAACACCCCGTACTCTGGGGTGCCTGGTCGGAGCCGATCACATCGAGCGTGCGGAGCCAACAGTGGTCATGCGTAGCAGTCCCCTGCCGAGGATGAGCCGGCGCGGACGCGTCACCATCGGGGTCCTGGTCGGGGTGTTCGTGCTGTTCACCCTGCTCGGTTGGGGGGTCAACGCCTGGACCGACTGGCTGTGGTTCGACGAGGTCCGCTACACCCAGGTCTTCACCGGCGTGCTCGCCACCCGGCTGCTGCTGTTCCTGGTGGTCGGCGTCGGCATGGCGCTGATCGTCGCCGGCAACCTCTGGCTGGCCTACCGGCTGCGGCCCCGGATGCGCCCGCACTCGGCCGAGCAGGCCACGCTGGAGCGCTACCGGATGCTGCTGAGCCCTCGGCTGGGCACCTGGATCGCGCTGGCCTCCGCCGTGATCGGGCTCTTCGCCGGGCTCTCCGCGCAGAGCCGGTGGACCCAGTGGCTGCTGTTCCGCAACGGTGGCGACTTCGGCGTGAAGGACCCGGAGTTCGGCGTCGACGTCGGCTTCTACGTCTTCCAGCTCCCGTTCTGGCGCTACCTGCTCGGTGTCGGCTTCACCGCGGTGGTGCTGGCCCTGCTCGGCGCGCTGGCCGTGCACTACGTGTTCGGCGGGGTGCGGCTGCAGGGTGTCGGCGACCGGATGACCAACGCCGCCCGCGCCCACCTCAGCTCGCTGGTCGCCGTCTTCGTCCTGCTCAAGGCCGTCGCGTACGTGCTGGACCGGCGCGCCATGCTGCTGGAGTACAACGAGGGCGCGAAGCTCTACGGCGCCGGCTACGCCGACGTGAACGCGTTGCTGCCGGCGAAGGAGATCCTCGCCTGGATCTCCGTCCTGGTGGCCGTCGCGATCATCGTGTTCTCCAACGCGGTGATGCGGAACCTGGTCTGGCCGGGCATCTCGCTGGCCTTGCTCGGGGTCTCCGCGGTGGCGATCGGCGGCATCTACCCGTGGGCGGTGCAGACGTTCGAGGTGAAGCCGAGCGCCCGCGACAAGGAGGCGCCGTACATCGAACGCAGCATCGAGGCGACCCGGGCCGCGTTCGGTCTCGAGGTCACGAAGACGACGCCGTACGCGGCGAGCAACCTCGTGCCACCCGCCAGCCTGGCCACCGACACCTCGGTCGTCCCGAACGTCCGGCTGCTCGACCCGCAACTGGTCTCCGAGACCTACACCCAGCTCCAGCAGGTCCGCGGCTTCTACGACTTCGGCTCGAAGCTGGACATCGACCGCTACGCGGTCAAGGACAAGACGTCCGACTACGTGGTCGGCGTCCGTGAGATCAACTACGGCGAGCTGACCGACCAGCAGAACAACTGGATCAACCGGCACACCGTCTACACCCACGGGTACGGCCTGGTGGCCGCCCCGGCGAACCAGGTGGTCTGCGGCGGCCAGCCGTACTTCGTCTCCGGCTTTCTCGGCGAGAAGGCGCAGGAGGCGTGTTCTTCGCCGACCGAGGAGATCACGGCCCAGCAGCCGCGGATCTACTACGGCGAGCGGATGGAGGCCGACGACTACGCGATCGTCGGGCAGACCGGTGACCGCAACGTCGAGTTCGACCGGCCCACCTCCACCGGTGGCGAGCAGTACTACACCTACACCGGCGAGGGTGGCGTCAAGGTCGGCTCGTTCCCCCGGCGGCTGCTCTACGCGATCAAGGAGCAGGAGACCAACTTCCTGCTGTCCGAGGCGGTCAACGAGAACTCGAAGCTGCTCTACGTGCGCAACCCGCGCGACCGGGTGGAGAAGGTCGCGCCGTTCCTCACCCTCGACGGCGACCCGTACCCGGCCTCGGTGAACGGCCGCGTCCTGTGGATCATCGACGGCTACACCACGGCGGCGACCTACCCGTACGCCGAGCGGGTCAACCTCCAGGCGGAGACCGCCGACGAGCTGACCGGCCGGGGCACGTTCCAGCTCGCCCGGGAGAACGTCAACTACATCCGCAACTCGGTGAAGGCGACGGTCGACGCGTACGACGGCACGGTCAAGCTCTACTCGTACGACGACACCGACCCGGTGCTGAAGGCGTGGAACAAGGCGTTCGGCGGTGACCTCGTGCTGCCCAAGGGCGACATCCCGCCGGAGCTGGCCGAGCACTTCCGCTACCCGGCCGACCTGTTCAAGGTGCAGCGCAACCTGCTCACCAAGTTCCACGTCACCGACCCCGGCGACTTCTACTCCGGCCAGGACTTCTGGCAGGTGCCGAACGTGCCGGACGCGCCGGACAGCGGGCAGAAGCAGCCGCCCTACTACCTGTTCACCCAGTTCCCCGGGCAGGACGGGCCCCGCTTCCAGTTGACCTCCGCGGTCACGCCGAACGGGCGGCAGAACCTCGCCGCGCTGGTGTCCGGCTCGTACGTCGACGGCAAGCCCCAGCTGGAGGTGCTGGAGTTGCCGGACCAGACCCGGGTCTCCGGGCCGACCCAGGTGCATCAGCAGATGACCAACAACGGCGACATCCGGCAGCAGCTCAACCTGCTCTCCTCCAACCAGGCCCAGGTGCAGTACGGCAACCTGCTGTCGCTGCCGTTCGCCGACGGGATGCTCTACGTCGAGCCGGTCTATGTGAAGAGCAGCAGCCAGGACGCGTACCCGCTGTTGCAGAAGGTGCTGCTCTCCTACGGCGACGGCGGCTCGTACGTGGTGCTCGCCAACAACCTCAGCGACGGCATCAAACAGCTCGTCGAGCAGGGCAAACGCGCCCAGAACGGCACCCCGCCGCCGAGCGACGACGAGAACACGCCGCCGCCGCCCGGGGGCACGAACACCCCGCCGCCGCTCACCGGTGAGCTGGCCCAGGCCGCCAGCCAGGTGCAGGCCGCGATCGCCGAGGTCAAGGCCGCGCAGACGTCCGGCGACTTCGAGCGGTACGGGCGGGCGCTCAAGGCGCTCGACGAGGCGATGGCCGCCTTCCAGCAGGCCCAGGCGGCGGCCAACGGGCCGGCCGGCCCGGCGCCCTCGGGCAGCGCCTCGCCGTCGGCGCCGGCCTCACCCGCCCCCTCGCCCAGCGGCTGACGCCGAGCGACACCACGAGCCCGTGCTCCGGGACCCGCAGCGGTCACCGGAGCACGGGCTCGTGTCGTGTACCGGACTTCCCGGCCGCAACCCGGCACCCCGCTCCACCGTCAACAGAGCAGGTGGACGTGAGGGGAGGCGGGAGGGCAGATGCGTGACGCGAACAGCTTCGACGACTTCTACCGCAGCACGTCGGGGCGGGCGCTCCGGTACGGCCACGCGGTGGCCGACGACCCCGCCGAGGCCCAGGACCTGGTGCAGGAGGCGTACGCCCGGGCCTGGCGGCAGTGGGCGAAGCTCGCCGGCCATCCCGCGCCGGAGGCCTGGCTGCGGCTGGTGATCAGCCGGCTCGCCACCGACCGGTTCCGACGGCTGCGCGGTTGGCGACTGGCGGTCAGCCGCACCGGTCCGCCCGACGACGTCGGACCACCGGGCGAGGACACCGTCCTGCTGGTGGCGGCGCTACGGCGGCTGCCCGCCCGGCACCGGCAGGCGCTCGCCCTGCACTACCTGTTCGACCTGCCGGTGGAGGAGATCGCCCGGGAGGCGGGCGTCCCCGCCGGCACCGTGAAGTCCTGGCTGTCCCGCGGACGGGCCCGGCTGGCCGAGCTGCTGCCCGGTGTCGCCGCCGAGGAGCTGGAGGTCAACGATGTCGCGTGAACTGCACCGCTACTACCGGGCCCTGGCCGACGACACCGACGAGCGGGTGCTGCCGTCGCCGGACCGGCTGCGTCACGGCGCGGACCGCCGGGCCCGGCACCGGGCCGCGCTCGCGTCGCTGGCGGTCGCCGGTCTGGTCGCCGCCACGGTGGCCGGCAGCCAGTTGGTGCTGGCCGCCGGGCCGGAACCGGTCGCGCCGCCGCCCGCGGGTACGCCGGTGCCCACCCCACCGCCCACCACCGCCGGGCCGGCCGAGGCGCCCTCGCCCGCCCCGCCGACCCCTACCGGCGCCCGTACCTCCGGGGGGCGGAGCCCGGCCGCGCCGTCGAGCGCCGGACGTCCGACGGCGGGCGCCCCGACCACCATCCCGGACCGGGCGTTCTTCGCCCTGCCCGCCGCCAACGACGCCGGTACGGGCAACCAGTTCGGCCCGGGAGCGGTGCTGCCGGTGCTCTGCGGATCGAGCCCCGGCACCGAGTGGGTCGTCGCGTCGCGGGCCCGGACGTTGCCGTACCGCCGGGCCGGCGCGCCGGCCGACGCGGTGCCCTCCGGCAGCTACCGGCACAGCATCACGATCTACCGGGCCGGGCGCGCCGACGAGGCGCTGGCCGAGCTGCGGGTGGCCGTCCGGGCCTGCCCCGCCCAGCCGGTCCCCGAGGCACCCTCGACGACCGTGCGCCAGCGCCTGCTGCCCGACTCCGGGTACGGCGACGAGTCGGTGCTGTTCGAGACGCGCAGGCCCTACCTGGACGCCAACGGCGAGCCGAGCGGCGGCGACGAGGTGCACCTGGTGCGCGCGGTGCGTTCCGGTGACGTGGTGACGGTGCTGTGGGAACAGGGCTGGGAGAGCACCTCGACCGAGCGCGCCCAGTTCGACGCGGACAGCCGGCGGGCGGTCGACGCGGTCCGGCGGTGGCTGGACTGACGACCCGTTTTGCGCCTCCCCGGGTCGGTGCGCTACGGTTGTCGAGCCGACGCGGGGTGGAGCAGCTCGGTAGCTCGCTGGGCTCATAACCCAGAGGTCGCAGGTTCAAATCCTGTCCCCGCTACTCGTGACGAAGGGCCCCGGAGTTCGTTCCGGGGCCCTTCGCCGTTCCCCCCGTCGGGCCTCTTCGGCGGGATCGGGGACCCGGCTGATCTCCACGATTCCAGTGCGATAAGCTGTACGAGCCGACGCGGGGTGGAGCAGCTCGGTAGCTCGCTGGGCTCATAACCCAGAGGTCGCAGGTTCAAATCCTGTCCCCGCTACTCGTGACGAAGGGCCCCGGAGTTCGCTCCGGGGCCCTTCGCCGTTTCCGGATTCCTCCGCCGCGTCCGGCGTGCCCCGGTTGCGCACCTCGGCGAGGATGGGGGCATGGCTGGATGGAACAGATGGTGGGGCCGCCTCGGTGCGGTCCTCGGAACGGTCGCGCTCTCGGTCTTCGTACCGGTCGCGGCCTGGGCGTCGACCGGCACCGGTGAACTCGTGGTGGAGGCCGCACGACGGCGGTCCCGGGGCGGCTTCGGCTTCCTCGGCCTGCTCTGCTGCCTCGTGGTGGTCGGCGGGATCGTGCTGCTGGTGGTGCTGTTGACGCGGAACCGGCGGAACCGCCCGCCGCGCTGACGACCACCCGGGGCTCCGCCCGCCGCGCCCACGCGCGGCGGGCGGCGGTCACTCGGCCAGGGCGGCGTTCGCCCGGGCCATGAACCGGGAGGTCGCGGAGCGGGCGCCGGCCCGCTTGCCCCGGATGCTCTCGGCCGCCTCGATGAGCAACGTCCGCACCTTGGCGTGCCCCTTCGGCGGCGGCGCGGGCGCCGGGCCGGCCAGCTCGTCCAGCTCCGCGCCCAGGCTCGTCACCCGCTTCTCGGCCCGGTCGGTCACGCCCGCGGCCACGTACGTGCGGACCTGGGTGCTGGGGTTCACGCCACGCTCCACGCCGAGGATCCGGCCGGCCGCCACGTTGCTGGTGAGGAAGTTGAGCACGTCCACCACCACACCCGGGTGCCGGGTGCCGCGGAAGCCGGCCCAGTACATCGACGCCCGGGGCCACTGTGCGGCCGGCGTGCCGGGGAAGGCGACCGCGCCCAGCTCGTCCTCGGTGAGGCGTTGCAGCTCCGGCAGCTGGTGGGACCAGGCGAAGGAAGCCGCGGTGTGGCCGGTGACCACGAGCTGGCGGTTCAGTTCGCCGGTGTCCGCCTGCTCCACGAGCGCGGCGCTCGGGGTGGCCCGGTCGAAGCGGGCGACCTCCCAGAACTCGAACCACGAGAGCAGCTCCGCCGAGCTGAAGCCGAGCTGCCGCCCCTGGTACAGCTCGCTGCCCTGGCCGCGCAGCCAGAGCCAGAGCGCCCGGTAGTCGCCGGAGGCGTCCATGGAGCCGGCCACCCGGTTACCGGACGCCCGGGTGACCTGGGCGGCCCAGCGGGCGTACTCCTTCCAGGACATGCCGGTGCGCGGCTCGGGCTGGTCCAGCGAGCGCAGCAGGTCGCGGTTGTAGACCAGCGCCGCGTTGGTCTGGGCGGCGGGCACCGCCACGGTCCGCTCGTCCACCCGGCCGTAGCGGGCCAACTGCTCCGGCAGGTCGCGCAGGTCGAGCCGGCCGTCGTCGGCGTACGCGGTGAGGTCGAGCAGGATGTCGCGGCGGGTGTACTCGGTGAGCAGCGTGTCGTCGATCTGGAACAGGTCCGGCACGTTGCCGCCGGTGCCCTGGGTGGCGAGCCGGTCGTAGTAGCCGGCCAGCCCCTGCCAGGTGATCCGGAAGCTGACCCGGGGGTTCTGCTGGGTGTAGAGGCGCAGCGCCTGCTCGGTGGCCTGGGCCCGGCGGCTGCCGCCCCACCAGAACACCGACAACTCGATCGGGCCGTCCTCGGCGGCCGCCTCCTCCTCCGGGGCGCAGCCGGCCAGTCCGCCGGCGAGCAGCGGCAGCCCGGTGAGCGCGCCGAGGAACCGTCGCCGGTCGAGGCCGGGACGGGGGACGGACCGTTCAGCGCGCACGGTTCTCTCCGAAACTGGGGTGGACGGATCATTCCACCGGCCCCGGCCCGGGGTGTCAACGCCGGACGGGACGGCCGGTGGGCGCGCCGGGCGGGCGGTCGCGCCCATGGTGTACTAGCGCCGTGGAACTTCTGCACTCGGGCAAGGTCCGGGACGTCTACGCCGACGGCGCGGACCTGATCCTGGTCGCCTCCGACCGCATCTCCATCTACGACGTGGCGCTGCCGACCCCCGTCCCGGACAAGGGCAGACTGCTCACCGCGCTCTCGCTGTGGTGGTTCGAGCAGTTGTCGGACCTGGTGCCGAACCACGTCATCTCCGCCACCGACGTACCGGCGGAGTTCGCCGGCCGGGCGATCCGGTGCCGCCGGCTGGAGATGGTGCCGGTCGAGTGCGTGGCCCGGGGCTTCCTGACCGGCGGTGGCTTCGCCGAGTACCAGCGCACCGGCTCGGTCTCCGGCGTGCCGCTGCCCCGGGGCCTGGTGGAGGCGTCGATCCTGCCCGAGCCGATCTTCACCCCGTCGACCAAGGCGCCCAAGGGTGAGCACGACGAGCCGATCACCTACGACCAGGTGGTCGACAAGGTGGGGCCGGAGACCGCCGAGCGGCTGCGGCAGATCACCCTGGACGTCTACCGGCGCGGTGCGGAGATCGCCGCGGACCGGGGCATCCTGATCGCCGACACCAAGCTGGAGCTGGGCTGGGCGCCGGACGGCACGCTGATGCTCGCCGACGAGCTGCTCACCTCGGACTCGTCCCGGTTCTGGCCGGCCGAGTCCTACCAGCCGGGCCGGGCCCAGTTCTCCTTCGACAAGCAGTACGTGCGGGACTGGGCCACCGGCAGCGGCTGGGACAAGCAGCCGCCGGCGCCGGAGGTGCCGGCGGAGGTCGTCGAGGCGACCCGGGCACGCTACGTCGAGGTGTACGAGAAGCTCACCGGAAACCGTTGGGACTGACATGACGACGCGGCTTGTCCAGATCAACCTGAAGGCCCGCGACGAGGTCGCGCTGGGCGCGTTCTGGGCGAAGGCTCTCGGCTGGGAGACCTCCAGCGAGGCGCCCGGAGTGATCAACCTCGAACCGCCGGGCGTCCCGTATCCCGATCCCTCCGCCCTCTTCATCGACCTCGTGGTCTCCGCGGAACCCAAGACGGCGAAGAACCGGGTGCACGTCGACCTGGCCACCACCTCGCCGGACCACCAGGCGGAGCTGGTCGCGCGGCTGACGGGCCTCGGCGCGACAGCCGTCGACATCGGCCAGGGCGACGTCCCGTGGACGGTCATGGCCGACCCGGAGGGCAACGAGTTCTGCGTGCTGGAGCCGCGCGAGGTCTACCGGGACACCGGGCCGATCGCCGCGGTGGTGGTCGACTGCGCGGACCCACGGGAGATGGCGCGGTTCTGGGGCGAGGCGACGGACTGGACCCGGCACGAGGTCACCGACCGGCACGCGTCACTGCGTTCCGCCGCCGGCGTCGGCCCCTACCTGGAGTTCGTCCGCAGCACCGACGCGAAGCCCGGGTGGAACCGCGTCCACCTCGACGTCCGCCCCTATGCGGGGGACGACCTGGCGGCCGAGGTGGCCCGGTTGGGCACGCTCGGCGCCACCGCCATCGACCTGGGCGACCCCGAGATCCACTGGCGGGTCATGGCCGACCCCGAGGGCAACGAGTTCTGCGTCCTCACCCCGCGCTGACCGCCCCCCACCCTCGCGATCTTGCACTTTCGGCCGCCGATTCGCCCGGGAATGTCCCTTGCGTCAGGGCAGTAAGTGCAAGATCGCGGAAAACCGGGGTTAGTCTTCCCAGTTCAGGGTGCGTTGGACGGCCTTGTGCCACTGGTGCAGCTCGTGGTCGCGGTGCGTCGGGTCCATGGCCGGTTCCCACTGGGCGTCGGAGCGCCACTTGTCCCGCAGCGTGGGCAGGTCGGGCCAGAAGCCGACCGCCAGGCCGGCGGCGTACGCGGCGCCGAGGCAGGTGGTCTCGGTGATCCGGGACCGCACCACCGGCACGTCGAGCACGTCGGCGAGGAACTGCATGAGCAGCGCGTTGCCGGTCATCCCGCCGTCCACCCGCAGCCGGCGCAGCGCCACGTCGGAGTCGGCGTTCATCGCGTCGACCACCTCGCGGGTCTGGAAGGCGGACGCCTCCAGCACCGCGCGGGCCAGGTGCCCCTTGGTGATGTAGCCGGTCAGGCCGGCGATCACGCCCCGGGCGTCGCTGCGCCAGTGCGGGGCGAACAGGCCGGAGAAGGCCGGCACCACGTAGCAGCCGCCGTTGTCGTCGACGGTGCGGGCCAGCTCCTCGACCTGCGGGGCGGTGGAGATCAGGCCGAGGTTGTCGCGCAGCCACTGCACCAGCGAGCCGGTGACCGCGATCGCGCCCTCCAGCGCGTACACGGCCGGCTGGCCCTCGATCCGGTAGGCCACGGTGGTGAGCAGGCCGTGCCGCGACGGCACCGGGCTGGCGCCGGTGTTGAGCAGCAGGAAACTGCCGGTGCCGTAGGTGCACTTGGCCTCGCCGGGCTGGAAGCAGGTCTGTCCGAACAGCGCGGCCTGCTGGTCGCCGAGCGCGCTGGCCACCGGCACCCCGGCGAGGACTCCGTCGGCGGTGCCGTAGACCTCGGCCGAGCAGCGGATCTCGGGCAGCATCGCGGCCGGGATGCGCAGCGCGTCGAGCAGCTCCGGGGCCCAGTCGAGGGTCTCCAGGTCCATCAGCAGGGTGCGGCTGGCGTTGGTGACGTCGGTGACGTGCCGCCCGGTCAGCTTCCAGATGATCCAGCTGTCCATCGTGCCGAACAGCACCTCGCCCCGCTCGGCCCGCTCGCGCAGCCCGTCGACGTGGTCCAGCAGCCACCGCAGCTTCGGGCCGGCGAAGTAGGTCGCCAGGGTCAGCCCGGTGCGGGCGCGCAGTCGCTCCTCGTCGTACGCCTCGGCCAGCTCGCGCAGCAGCGGGCCGGTGCGGGTGTCCTGCCAGACGATCGCGTTGGCCACCGGCCGACCGGTGGCCCGGTCCCAGACCACTGTGGTCTCGCGCTGGTTGGTGATGCCCACCGCGGCCAGCTGCTCCGGACCGATGTCGGCGCTCGCCAGCGCCTCACGCACCACGTGCTCGACGTTGGTCCAGATCTCGTCCGCGTCGTGCTCCACCCAGCCGGGCCGCGGGAAGATCTGCCGGTGTTCGCGTTGGGCCACCGCGACGATCTCGCCGTCGGCGTCGAAGACGATGCACCGCGAGGAGGTGGTGCCCTGGTCGATGGCGGCGACGAACTCTCCGGTCACCGCAGCACCGTACCCGCCGGGAGCATCCACCGTCTCCCCTCGATCGACCCGTACGATCAGCAGACGTGCGTGACATTGCCGTGTTCAGCGGGACCGCCCACCCGGACCTCGCCGCCGAGATCTGTGCCCACCTCGACGTTCCGCTGCACCCGGTGCGGGTGTCCCGGTTCGCCAACGACTGCCTCGAGGTGCAGTTGCAGGCCAACTGCCGGGAGCGCGACGTCTTCCTCATCCAGCCGCTGGTGCCGCCGGTGCAGGAGCACCTGGTCGAGCTGCTGCTCATGATCGACGCCGCCCGGGGCGCGTCGGCCGGCCGGATCACCGTGGTGCTGCCGCACTACGCGTACGCCCGGTCGGACAAGAAGGACGCCCCGCGGATCTCCATCGGCGGGCGGCTCGTGGCCGACCTGCTCACCTCGGCCGGCGCGCACCGGGTGCTGGCCATGACGCTGCACTCGCCCCAGGTGCACGGTTTCTTCAGCGTCCCGGTGGACCACCTGCACGCGTTGCGCGAGCTGGCCGCCCACTTCAAGGGGTACGACCTCAGCAACGCGGTGGTCGTCTCGCCGGACCTCGGCAACGCCAAGGAGGCCGCCGCGTTCGCCCGGATGCTGGGCACCCCGGTCGCGGCCGGCGCCAAGCAACGCTTCAGCGACGACCGGGTGCAGATCAGCACGATCATCGGTGACGTGGCGGACCGGGACGTGATCGTGCTCGACGACGAGATCGCCAAGGGCAGCACGGTGATCGAGTTGATCTCGCACCTGCGCGAGCGGCAGGTCCGGTCGATCCGGCTGGCCTGCACGCACGGTCTGTTCTCCAGCGGGGCGCTGGAGCGGCTGAGCGCCCAGGACGGTGTGCTGGAGATCGTCTGCACCAACACGGTGCCGATCCCCGCGGAGAAGCGGGTGCCGAAGCTGGAGGTGCTCTCCGTGGCGCCGGCCCTGGCCGAGGCGATGCGTCGGATCCACAACGGCGAGTCGGTGAGCGCCCTCTTCGGCTGAGGGGACGGCCCGGTGGCCGGTCAGCCGTCCAGCGGACGGTCGGCGGGCTGCCGGGCGCCCAGAGCCGCGGTGATCCGGACGACGGTGCCGGCGTCGCCGGTCTCCACCTCCATCGAGTCACTCAGCTCCCGGGCCAGCCAGAGCCCCCAACCGCCGGCGGTGTCCGGCGCCGGCCGGTCGCGGTCGCGCAACCGTCGCTCGCTGATCCCGTGGCCGTGGTCGGCCACCTCGCAGACCAGGTCGCCGCCCCGGCGCCAGAGCCGCAGCCGGCCCTGCCCGCCGCCGTGCCGAACCGCGTTGGTGATCAGCTCGTTGACCGCCAGCACGAAGTCGTCGAGTCGCTGGCCGGCCAGCCCCGTCGCGTGCGCGCAGGAGGTGACCGAGTGCCGAAGCTCGGTCACCTGGGCCTGGTCGAAGGCCTCGGCGATGAGGAGGGAAGGTTCGATGGGCACAACCGTACGCTGTGCGGGGGATTCTCCGTCCGTCATGACCCCGTCCCAGCGCTGCTTCTCGACGACTTTCGCGGCATTTCCACCGTACGTCAGGGTTTATCGGCCCGCACCAGGCGGCCCGCCGGTGACGGGCTGTGGCATGGTGACGCCCATGCCGTCGTCCTCCGGCCTGGAAGGCCCGTTCTGGCGGTCCATCGCGGTGTTCCGCTTCGCCTCGCTGGCGTACGTCGGCCTGCTCGTGCTGCGCGACGCCACCCGGTACGCGCACCCGGTCGCCGCGGGCGCCGTCCTGCTGGCGATGCTGGCCTGGACCGGTGTCACGGCGGCCGGCTACGGACGCCCGGGCGGACGCCGCTGGCCGCTGCTCCTGGCCGACCTCGGCGTGGTGCTCGCGATCATCCTGGCCACGCCCTGGGTGGTGGGCCGCACGGCGCTCGCCGCCGGCGTGCCCACGCTGACCGTCGCCTGGCTGGCCGGGCCGGTGCTGGCCTGGGCGGTCTCCGGCGGCCGGCGGCGCGGCGCGGTGGCCGCGCTGGTGCTCGGCGGCGCCGACCTGGCCACCCGGGACCGGATCAGCCCGTCCGCGCTGACCGGCGCGATCCTGATGCTGTTGGCCGGCGTCGTGGTCGGGCACGTGGCCCGGCTGGCCGTCGAGGCGGAGGCCCGGTTGCAGCGGGCGGTGGAGCTGGAGGCGGCGACCCGCGAGCGGGAACGGCTGGCCCGGGACATCCACGACTCGGTGCTCCAGGTGCTCGCGCTGGTCCGGCGGCGCGGCGCGGACCTGGACGGCGAGGCGGCGGAGCTGGCCCGGCTGGCCGGTGAGCAGGAGGCCGCGTTGCGGGCGCTGATCGGCCGGGCGGGCGTCGCGCCGGACCGGGACACCGACGAGCGGGACCTGCGGGACCTGCTCGACCGGTACGCCTCGGCCACGGTCCAGGTGGCCGCCCCGGCGACCCCGGTGCCGCTGCCGGCGCGGACGGCCGGGGAGCTGGCCGCGGCGGTCGGCGCGGCGCTGGACAACGTGGCCCGGCACGCCGGCGGGCGGGCCTGGGTGCTGATCGAGGACGAGGAGGAGACGGTGACCGTCTCGGTACGCGACGAGGGGCCGGGTATCCCGGACGGGCGGCTGGCGGAAGCCGCCACCCAGGGGCGGCTCGGGGTGGCCCAGTCCATCCGGGGTCGGGTGGTCGATCTGGGCGGTGAGGTGCGGATCGTCTCCACGCCGGGCGCCGGGACCGAGTTCGAGCTGATCGTGCCGAGGAGCCGGCGGTGAGCATCCGGGTGATGGTGGTCGACGACCACCCGATGTGGCGGGAAGGGGTGGCCCGCGACCTCACCGAGGCCGGCCACCAGGTGGTGGCGACCAGCGGTGAGGGACGGCAGGCGGTCCGGGTGGCCGCGGCGGCCCGGCCCGACCTGGTCGTGCTCGACCTGCAACTGCCGGACGTCTCCGGCGTGGAGGTGATCCACGGGCTGCGCGCCGCCCTGCCCGACGTGCGGGTGCTCATGCTGTCGGCCAGCGGCGAGCCGCAGAGCGTGCTGGACGCGGTCAAGGCCGGGGCCACCGGCTACCTGGTGAAGTCGGCCGCCCCGGCCGAGTTCCTCGACGCGGTGCGCCGCACCGCGGCCGGAGAGCCGGTGTTCACGCCCGGCCTGGCCGGGCTGGTGCTGGGGGAGTACCGGCGGCTCGCGGCCGCGCCGCCGACCCCGCACGACGACGCACCCCGGCTCACCGAACGGGAGACCGAGGTGCTGCGTCTGGTCGCCAAGGGGCTGTCCTACAAGCAGATCGCCGAGCGGCTCGGGGTGTCCCACCGGACGGTGCAGAACCACGTGCAGAACACCCTGGGCAAGCTCCAGCTGCACAACCGGGTCGAGCTGACCCGGTACGCCATCGAGCGCGGCCTGGACGGCTGAGAGCTCAGCGCGCCTCGGGCGGCCGGGTCTCGTGGATCGCCAGCTCCTCCGCGGTGGCGCCGCCGCCGGCCGCGCCGGCGTCGTAGGCGACGTTGTCGGTCTCCTGGTCGGTGCGCGCGCCCTCGTCCGGCTCGACCAGCCGGCCCACCTGGTGGTCGGCGACGGTGCCGAGCTGGCCGTGGTCGTAGATCGAGACCGGGGAGTTCGGGTCGGAGACCGGCCCCGGGTCGATCACGTCCGCGTCGAGCTGGGCCTGCGCCGCGGCCTCCTCGCTGTCCGCCTCGGCGGCGATGTCCGGGTCGACCGGGCCGGCGAGCGGGTCGTCGGCGGGCCGCTCGTACTGCTCGCGGTCGAGCTTGTAGTCCAGCGACTCGCCGTCGAGCTGCTCCTCCGCCGTGGTGCCGAACCGGTCCACCGCGACCGGCGTGCGGTCACCCGGGATCTGGGCCGGCTCGGGACCGTCCGCCTCGCGCCCGGTCAGGACGTCGTCGTTGGCGGTCGAGTCGTCGTCGGCGGTGTCGGGCAGGCCCTCCGCCTCGGGGTCGGACACGGGGGTGGGGTACTCGTCGTCGCGCATGGGGGTGAACTACCCACTGCGTTGACCGCATTAACCGCGACCGAGCGGGTGGATCGGGAGCAAGAGGGCGAAATCCCGCCTCAGTTGCGGAAGGCCGCCTCGTCCTCGGCGTGCAGCACGCACCACACCACCTTGCCGTCGGGCAGCGCGGTGCTGCCCCAGCGCCGGGCCACCACGTCGATGAGCAGCAGTCCCCGGCCGCCCACCGAGTCGACCGGCGCCGGCCCCGCGTACGTCGGACGCCCGGCGGCGTGGTCCCGTACCGCCACGTGCAGGGCGCCGCCGCGGGACGCCAGCCGGAGCGTCATCGGCGTCGCCGCGTGCGCCACCACGTTGTTGACCATCTCGGTGACCGCGATGCAGGCCGGCTCGGCCAGCTCCGGCAGTCCCCAGCGGGCACAGCCGTCGGTGACCAGCGCGCGGGCCTCGCGCGCGGCCTCCACCACCGGGAGCAGCTCGACGTCGAGCAGCTCGGGCGGCGCGTCCGCCGGTCGGGGGACCGGCCGGCCACCGGAAACGAACAGCAGGTCGGTGGCGGGCCAGTCGGCGACCGCGCGGCCGACCTCGTCGAGCGCCTCGCGCGCCTGCGGGTCGGGGATCCGGACCCCGGACAGGTCGACCACCATCGGCCCCGGCCGGGCCCAGAGTCGGCCGAGCAGCGCGCCCCGCACGGCGTCCACCCCGGCCCGGTCGAGCACACCGGTCAGCCGGACCGTCGCGGAGGATTCGGCGGTCTCGACCAGGCAACGTGCGTCCGTCGGCATGATCGTCCCATTGTGCACGTCGGCCTCCCCCCGCGCATCGGTCCGGTCGACGGGACTCATGAGCGACCGGCCCGGGACCGTCGGCCGATCGCCGCGACGGTGCCGACCGCCGTGCCGGCCGCCGCCAGCCCGAACGCCGCGGTCAGCCGCAGGAGTTGGCCGCGCCGACCCGACCAGCCGTCGGTCCGCTCGGCCGCCGCGTCGGGGGTGAACACGTTGCCGGTGGCGTCCAGGCGTACGCCGGGACCGAACTGGGTGCGCGCGGTGTACCAGCCGAGCACCCGCTCGGCCACCGCCGGGGCGAGCCGCCACTGGAGCCCGATCAGCCGGGCCGCGCCCCCCGCGTACGCCTCCCGGCGGGGACGGCGCAGCAGCCGGACGATCGTCTCCGCCACCATCTCCGGCGGGTAGACCGGCGGCGGCGGGGTCAGCTCCCGGCCGGTGTGGTTCGCCGCGTGCCGGAAGAACGGCGTGTCGATGGTGGCCGGCAGCACGGTGCAGATCGAGATGGCGCCCCGGCCGGTCACCCGCAGCTCCTGCCGGACCGTGTCGGCCAGTCCCCGGATGGCGTGCTTGGTGGCGTTGTACGCCGACTGGTACGGCATGGCCACCTCGGCCAGCACGGAGGCGTTGTTGACCAGCACGCCGCCCCCGGCCGCCCCGAGCCAGGGCAGCGCGGCCCGCATTCCGTGCACGGTGCCGAGCAGGTTCACCTCGACCACCCGGCGGAACTCGGCCACCGGAATCTCGTCGAACAGCCCCACCGTGCCGACGGCCGCGTTGTTGACCCAGGCGTCGATCCGGCCGAACTCGGCCGCCGCGCGCGCCGCCAGCCGCTCCACCGCATCCGGATCGGTCACGTCGGTGGGCACCACCAGCGCGCGCCCGCCCAACTCCCGGCAGTGCGCGGCGACCCGCTCCAACGCCGCCTCGGTCCGGGCGGCCAGCACCACGGCGGCGCCCCGACGGGCCAGCGCGTAGGCGGTGGCCGCGCCTATCCCGCTGGAGGCGCCGGTGATGACGACGGTGGCGTCGGCGAGGGTGCGGGTGAGCGGCATCCTTCGCCGGTACCCCCGCGCCGGCCGGTCATGCCGCCCGAGTCGGCCTGATCGGGACCGGTCGGCGCGGTGTCCCGCCCGCGCGACGCTCCGTCGCCACCGGCGATCTGCCAGGTTTGGGCGCACCGGACCCGGGTTAATGGGACGCTCTGACCGGGAGACCCCGCTCGCGAGAACGCATGGAGGTGCACCATGCGCGTCGGCCTTGTATGCGCGCACGCCGGCTCGTCCACCGACGGTCCCACCGTCGGGACCCAGGAGCACATTGCGCGTGTGGCGGCGGAACTCGCCGCCCGGGGCCACGAGGTCCGGGTGTACGAACGCCGCGACGCGGCGGCCCAGCCCGCGCTCACCGAGCTGGACGGCTACCGCCTGGAGCGGGTGCCGGTCGGCCCGGCCGACCCGCTGCCCACCGCCGAACTGGTGCCGTACGTGTCCGAGTTCGGCCGCTGGCTGGCGCAGGAGTGGACCGGTGAGTGGGCCCCCGAGGTCGTGCACGGTCACTACTGGGTGGGCGGTCTCGCCGCCGCCCACGCGGTCCGGGCCACCGACATCCCGGTGGTGCAGACCTTCCACTCGCTCGGCGTCGAGCAGCTGCGTCACCTCGGCCGGAGCTACGGCGGGCCGGGCGAGCGCATCCCGCTGGAGCGGGCGCTGACCCGGGCCGTGGACGTGGCGGTCGCCCAGTGCAACGACGAGGTCGACGAGCTGACCCGGATGGGCCTCCAGCGCACCTCGGTGGCGATGGTGCCGACCGGCGTGGACCTCGGCCAGTTCCACCCGGACGGCGAGGCCGCCCCCCGGGACCAGCGCGCCCGGATCCTCTCCGTGGGCGGGCTCTCCGCCGGCCACGGCCAGGACGACCTGATCCGGGCGATGCGGCTGGTCGGCGACGCCGAGCTGGTGATCGCCGGCGGACCGCCGGCCGAACGGCTGGCCGGCCACGCCGAGGCGCGCCGGCTGCGCGAGCTGGCCGAGCGGGCCGGGGTGGCCGAGCAGGTGAAGCTGGTCGGCGCGGTCCCGCACGACCAGATGGCCACCTGGTACCGCTCCGCCGACGTGGTGGCCTGCACGCCGCACTACTCGTCCGCCGGCCGCGTCTCGCTGGAGGCGATGGCCTGCGGGGTGCCGGTGGTCGGCTACGCCATGGGCGGCATCGCCGACGCCGTGGTGGACGAGGTGACCGGCAAGCTGGTGCCCCCGGGCGACGTCCGCACCCTCGGGGTGACGCTGCGCCGGATGCTCACCGACAACGCCGGGCGGTTCGCGTACGGCCACGCCGCGGTGGACCGGGTGCGGTGCAGCTACACCTGGGAACGGACGGCGGCGGCGCTGGAGCGTCTCTACGAGCGGGTGATCGGGCGCCGTCGGCCGGCCACCCCGGTGGAGCCGACCCCGCCGGTCGAGGTGGTCGTCGAGGCCCGGGGACCGGTCGAGGCGGCCTGAGCGGGCACCACCCCGGCGCCGATCATCGCCGGCCCCCGGTCGCGGGCGGTCGCGTGGTGGTGCTGCGGCTCGGCATACCGGGTCAGGCCCACCACGGCCGCCAGCGTGACCAGGAAGCCGAGCCCGGCCAGCCACTCCCGCCCCGGCCAGATCTTGTCGTTGAGCAGCAGCAGGCCGACGATCGCCGCGGGCACCGCTCCGGCGGCGTCCATCGCGGCCACCGCGGCCGTGGTCGAACCGCGCTGCATCGCCAGGCCGAGCAGCAGCTGACCGACCACCGAGTGGGCGATCAGCAGGTAGAGCAGGGGGTCGCGGACGAACGCCTCCGCCGAATCGGCCGAGGCGAGCGGTCGGGCCGCCACCGCGGCGGCGGAGAACGCCATCCCGGCCAGCGAGCCGAGCACCACCGACCCGGGCGCGCCGTGCAGCCGGGCGGCGAAGAAGCCGGACACGGCGATCGCGCCGAGCGCCACCACCAGACTGATCAACCCGGCGGTGCCCAGCTGCCGCGACGGCGCCGGCTCGGCGGAGAGCACCAGCGCGGTGATCCCACCGAAGAGCAGCACCAACAGGGCCACCTCGGCGGCCGGCAGGCGCCACTTCAGCACCAGCACACCGAGCACGGCGGTCACCCCGAGCCCGGCCGCCACACTGGCCTGGACCAGGAACAGCGGGAGGTCGCGGCGGGCCAGGAAGGCCAGCACGAAGCCGACGACCTGGCAGGCCAGCCCGATCAGGTACGTCCGGTGACCGGCCAGCCGCAGCAGCAGCCCCGGGTCGAACGTGTGGTGCACGGTGGTCCGCGCGGCGGCGACCGACTGGAGAAGGTTGGCGAAGCCGTACGCGACGATCATCGCCGCGAGGAAGCACCAGCCGGAGGAGACCACCTGGCGAGGATAGAGCTCCCGCCGGGTCAGCGCTCGGCCGGCCGGCCGAGCCGGCGCAGGATGTCGCCGTGCAGCGCGCCGTTGCTGGCGATCGCGCTGATGTCGCCGGAGTCCGCGCCGGCCGGCGCGGGCCGCCCGGCCAGGTCGGTGAACGTGCCGCCGGCCTCGGTGACGATCGGCACCAGCGCGGCGATGTCCCACAGCGACAGCTCCGGCTCCACCATCACCTCCAGCGCGCCCTCGGCCAGCAGCATGTAGCCGTAGAAGTCGCCGTACGCCCGGCTGCGCCAGGTGTCCCGCATGAGCTGGAGCATCGCGTCCAGCCGACCGGCCTGCTCCCAGCCGGTGAGCGAGGAGTAGCAGACGCTGGCGTCGGCCAGCGCCGTGACGCCGGAGACCCGGATCGGCGTCGCCTCGGCCGGGCCGGGCCCGGCGAACGCGCCCGCGCCCACCGCGCCCCACCAGCGCCGTCCGAGCGCCGGCGCGGAGACCAGGCCGAGCACCGGCCGGTCGTGTTCCAGCAACGCGATCAGGGTGGCCCAGACGGGTACGCCCCGGACGAAGTTCTTCGTCCCGTCGATCGGGTCGACCACCCAGCGCCGCCCGTCCGGGCCGGCGGCGGGCTGCTCCCCGTACTCCTCGCCGAGCAGGCCGTCGGCCGGCCGGTGCGTGGCCAGCAGGGCCCGGATCTCCCGTTCCACGGCGGTGTCCGCGTCGGAGACCGGGGTCAGGTCCGGCTTCGACTCGACCCGCAGGTCGAGGGCGCGGAACCGGGCCGTGGAGACGGCGTCGGCGGCGTCGGCGAGCAGGTGGGCGAGGGCGAGGTCGTCGGCGTACCCGGTCATGGTCGACACGCTAGCGTCGGCCGCGCCGGTGGCACCGGCGGGTGGGGCGTCCGTCCGCCGGTCAGGACCCGGCCAGCGGATCGCCCGGGTTGCGCTCGGGCTCGCGCGGGTCGCCCTCGCCGCTGCGCGAGGCCAGCAACCGCCGGTACGAGGCCAGCCGGCGCGGGTCCGCCTTGCCGGCGGCCACCCAGGCGTCCAGCGCGCAGTCCGCCTCGTCGGCGGTGTGCGGGCAGTTGGCCGGGCAGTCGACGGTCGCCTCGACCAGGTCGGGGAAGCCGTGCAGCAGGCTCTCCGCCGAGACGTGCGCCAGCCCGAAGCTGCGGACGCCGGGCGTGTCGACGATCCACCCCGGGTCGCCGACCGGGTCGGGCGGCGGCGGCAGGCGCAACGCCACCGCGCTGGTCGAGGTGTGCCGGCCGCGGCCGATCGCGCTGACCGTGCCGACCGCCCGCTCCGCGTCCGGGCAGAGGCGGTTGACCAGCGTCGACTTGCCCACCCCGGAGTGGCCCACCAGCACCGAGATCCGGCCGGCGAGCAGCGCCCGCAGCTCGGCGAGGTCGGACTCCGGGCGGATCAGCACGTACGGCAGCTCCAGCTCGGTGTAGTAGCCGAGCACCGCCTCCGGACCGGCCAGGTCGGCCTTGGTGAGGCAGAGCAGCGGCTCGATGTCGGCGTCGTACGCGGCCACCAGGCAGCGGTCGATGAACCCGGTGCGCGGCGGCGGGTCGGCCAGCGCGCTGACGATCACCAACTGGTCGGCGTTCGCCACCACCACCCGCTCCAGCCGGCCCTCGGCGGTGGTCTCGTCGTCGTCGGCGGTGCGCCGCAGCACGGAGCGGCGCTCGGCGATGCGGACGATGCGGGCCAGCGCGCCGGACGCGCCGGAGGTGTCGCCGACCAGCCCCACCCGGTCGCCCACCACCACCGACTTGCGTCCCAGCTCGCGGGCGCGCATGGCGGTGACGACCGGGGTTTCGGGACCGGCGTCGGGCAGCACGCAGGTGTAGCGCCCTCGGTCCACGGCGATCACGAACCCGTCGACGGCGTCGGCGTGCCGGGGCCGGGTGCGCGTACGGGGCCGCGACGACCGGCCGGGACGTACCCGGACGTCGTCCTCGTCGTACTCCCGCCGCTTCGTCGCCAGGACGTCCCCCGCTCTCAGTTCTTGCCGGTCACCATCCCCGACCATAGTGCCGGGAACTCCGGCATGGTCTTCGAGGTGCACGTCACGTCGTCGACCTCGATGCCGGGGACGGCCAGGCCGGCCACGGCCGCGGCGTGCGCCATCCGGTGGTCGGCGTACGTCCGGAACGTGCCGCCGCGCAGCGGCCGGGGTCGGATCTCCAGGCCGTCGTGGGTCTCGGTGACGTCCGCGCCCAGCCCGGCGAACTCCTTGGCCAGCGCGGTGACCCGGTCGCTCTCGTGGCCCCGGATGTGACCGATCCCGGTCAGCCGGGACGGGCCGTCGGCCAGCAGGGTGAGCGCGGTCAGCACCGGGGTCAGCTCACCCACGTCGGAGAGGTCGGCGTCCAGCCCCCGGACCGTGCCGGTGCCCCGCACGGTCAGCCCGTCGGTGCCGAGCGTGACCTCGCCGCCCATCCGGTGCAGCAGCTCGCGCAGCTGCTCGACCGGCTGGAGGCTGCTGCGCGGCCAGCCCTGGAGGGTGACCTCACCGCCGGTGACCAGCGCGGCGGCGAAGAACGGCGCGGCGCCGGAGAGGTCGGGCTCGATCTCCCAGCCGCGCCCGGTGAGCGGGCCGGGCTCGACCACCCAGACATCGGGCGTGGTGTCGTCCACCGCCGCCCCGGCGGCCCGCAGCATCTGCACGGTCATCCGCAGGTGCGGCGCGGACGGCACCGGCGGGCCCTGGTGCCGGACCACCACGCCCCGGTCGAAGCGGGGGGCGGCCAGCAGCAGCCCGGAGACCAGCTGGCTGGACGCGGAGGCGTCGATGACGACCTCGCCGCCGGTCACCCGGCCGGCGCCGAGGACCACCAGGGGCAGGCTGCCGGTCGGTGGGGTGTCGATGCGGACGCCGAGCGTGCGCAGCGCGTCGATCAGCGGGCCGAGCGGACGGGTGCGCGCGTGCGGGTCGCCGTCGAACGTGACCCGCCCGGCGGCCAGGCCGGCCACCGGCGGCAGGAAGCGCATCACGGTGCCGGCCAGCCCGACGTCGACGTGCGCCGGGCCGACCAGCGCGTGCGGGCGGACCAGCCAGCGGTCGTCGTCGGAGGCCGACATGTGGGCCCCCAGCTCGCGCAGGCCGCCGGCCATCAGCTCGGTGTCGCGGGCGCGCAGCGGCCGGGCGAGCGTCGACGGCCCGCTGGCCAGCGCGCCGAGCACCAGGGCCCGGGCGGTCATGGACTTGGAACCGGGCAGGCGCAGCGTCGCGGCGACCGGGTCGCTCGCGGTCGGCGCGGTCCACGGCTGCGGCGGACGCGTCGCGGTCAGATTCCCCACGCCTCCATTCTGCCAACCCGACGGCCCGGTGGAACCGTCCCCGCGCCCTGCTCCCGGTGAGCGGGACAGCCGAAACGCCCGGGTGGGGCTAGCGTGGGCGCCATGTGCGGGAGGTATGCGACGACCCGGAGCGCGGGGGACCTGAGCGCGCTGTTCGAGTCGGTCGACTCCACCGGCGGCGTCGGGCCCGACTTCAACGTCGCCCCGACCGATCCGGTGCCGCTGGTCCGGCTCGCGCCCGAGGGGCACCGGCTGCTCTCCCTCGGGCGTTGGGGCCTGCTCCCGCCCTGGTCCCGCAGTGCCGCCGGCGCCGCCCGCATGATCAACGCGCGGGCCGAGACGGTCGCCACCAGCCGCGCGTACGCCCCGTCCTTCGCCCGCCGGCGCTGCCTGGTCCCGGCCGACGGGTGGTACGAGTGGGTCCGTCGCACCGACGGCCGCCGGCAGCCCTACTTCATGACCCCACGGGACGGCTCGGTGCTGGCGTTCGCGGGCATCTGGTCGCTCTGGGAGTCGGCCGGCCAGGCCCGGCTGACGTTCAGCGTGCTGACCACCGCGGCGCTCGGCGAGCTGGCCGAGGTGCACGACCGGATGCCGCTGCTGCTGTCCCCGGACCGCTGGGCGGCGTGGCTCGGCCCGACCGACGAGCCCGCCGCGTTGCTCGTCCCGCCCGACGACGCGCAGCTCGCCGGGTTGGAGATCCGGCCGGTCTCACCGGCCGTCGGCGACGTCCGCAACGACGGGCCGGAGCTGGTCCGACGGGTCGGCCCGGCGGGGGCGGAGGCGGATTCCACACTGACGCTGTTCTGATCACGCTCGGCACATTGTCGTGTGCTGATTTGCCGGGGTTACGCCTGAAACGTCGCCCGGACGTTCAGCCATGTTTACCGGAGACCCTTGTCCCCGCGTGCGCGAGTGCGATAGAACACAGCGCCGGTGGTGGGTGTCCGTTCGCACGGGGCGGATGACACCCATCGATCTCTTCGAAGATCCTCGCCGGTCCCACGGGGGAGGTGGGTGTATTGACACGGGCACGCATGCCCCGCCCGCACGAGGTGGCCGCCGCACGGCGCGATCCACGACTGCTACGGGCTCTGCGCGAACGGCGACAGGATGATGCCTGGCGCACCAGAGGCACCTGCCAGAGCGTCGATCCGGAGACGTTCTTCCCGGCGCCCAACGAGCCGGCCGACGCGGCGGTGGCGCTCTGCCGCACCTGCGACGTCCAGGGCTCCTGCCTGGCCTGGGCGCTGGAGGTCGGCGACTGTCACGGCGTCTGGGGCGGCACCACGCCGCGTGAGCGGCGAGCCATGCTCGTCGCCTGGCGCAGCGAGGTGCAGCCGGATCCGGACGCGATCGACGAGGCCGGCCCGCCGGTCCGGGACCGTCTGCTCACGCTGGTGCCGTTGAGCTGATCACGCCCGTCGCCCGCGGTCCGGTCCGCCGGCCCGCGGGCGCCGGGCATCGCCGATCTCGCGCCGAGCGGTGTCGCCGGCCCGCCGGCAGTGCCGATCTCACGTTGGTCGGTGCGGACGGGTCGTCCTGCCGCGCTGATTCGGCGTCGGCGTCGGCGGCGGTGCGGAGCTGGGGCGTTGCCGACGGGCGTTGTCGTGCGCGGCCGGTTCGAGGTGTCGGTTCCCGTCGGTCCGGCCGCGATGGCGTTCACCGTGCGCGGCTCATCCGTCGCCGTTGCCGCTTCGGTTGGCAGTTCGCCACTCGGTGGGATTCCGCTTCCACGGCACGAGACAGCTAGAGATCTTGGTAGAAGAAGGCCCCTACAGGGGCCATTCCGTACCAAGATCTCTAGGGTTCCGAGCCGAATGCGCAGGATCGTGAGCGGTGAGTCGTGGGCCGTGAGTCGTGGGCCGTGGGCTGTGGGCGGCTGAGGCCGTGGTCGGGCGGGATGTCTGCTCCCGTCCGCGTCGCGCGGGGCGTCGCGCGCAGAATGAGGCGGTGCGGCACGACGACGAGATCGACACTGCGCGGGGGCCGGCCCGGATCCGGCTCGACCGGCCGGCGGCGGCCGGCTCCACGGTCCTGGTGCTGGGCCACGGGGCGGGCGGCAGCGTGGACGCGCCGGACCTGGTCGCGGTCCGCGACGCGGTGTGCGACGCCGGGGCGGGAGTGGTGCTGGTGACCCAGCCCTACCGGGTCGCCGGCCGGCGCGCGCCGGCGCCGGCCGGGCACCTCGACGAGGCCTGGACGGCGGTGCTGGCCGAACTGCGTCGACGCCTGCCCGACGCCGGCCGCTGGGTGGTGGGCGGCCGGTCCAGCGGCGCCCGGGTGGCCTGCCGGACCGCCGGGACGGTCGGGGCGTCGGGTGTGGTGGCGCTGGCGTTCCCGCTGCACCCGCCGGGGCGGCCGGAACGCTCGCGGGCGGCGGAACTGGACACCGGCCTGCCGACGCTGGTGGTCAACGGCGACCGGGACCCCTTCGGCGTACCCGCTGCGGGGCCGGGGGTCGAGGTGGTGGTCCGGCCGGGGGAGCGCCACGACCTGCGGGTCGATCCGACGGGTACGGCGGCGGCGGTCCGCGACTGGCTCGCCGCTCGCGGTTGGTTGACCTGAACCACGGCCCGGGACGCGTGACCCTCCCCGGCGGTGGTCGTTGCACCGGGTGGCGCCGGCCGCCCGGTTCGGGCGCGCCGGGGTCACCTCCCAGGCCCTTCCTGGTCCCAGCGTCGGTCGCGGCCGAGGCTGGGGCCGGGAACGGGTGGACGGGTGGTCGAGCCGGTGCGATGGAATGCGACGGCCCGCGCTTCGCGTTGAAGCCCCTTGGATGACATTGTCAGCGCGAGGGGGGTGACCGGTGCCGATCGAGACACGGAACCGGGAGCGGGACGAACGGGACGAACGGCGGCTCCGGCGGCTGCTCGACGCGCCGGAGTGGCCCGCGTCGGGGTCGGCCGTGAGCACCGGCACACACTCGGGAAGTGAATCTGCTGGCTCCCGGGTACGCGTATCCTCGGCGGGAAAGCATCCGACGCGAGGGGATGTGCGGTTGACCACCGAGAAGACGGACGAGCGCAGGGCCCGCTTCGAGCGGGACGCGATGCCCTTCGTCGATCAGCTCTACGCTGCCGGGCTGCGGATGACCCGCAACCCGGCGGATGCCGAGGACCTGGTCCAGGAGACCTACCTGAAGGCGTACGCCGCCTTCCACCAGTTCGAGCAGGGCACCAACCTGAAGGCCTGGCTCTACCGGATCCTGACCAACACCTACATCAACTCCTACCGGAAGCGGCAGCGCCAGCCGGTCCAGGCGCCGACCGACGAGATCACCGACTGGCAGCTCGCCGAGGCGGAGTCGCACACGTCCAGCGGTCTGCGCTCGGCCGAGACCGAGGCGCTCGACCGGCTGCCGGACAGCGACGTCAAGGAGGCCCTCCAGCAGTTGCCGGAGGAGTTCCGCCTGGCCGTCTACCTGACCGACGTCGAGGGCTTCTCCTACAAGGAGGTCGCCGACATCATGGGCACGCCGATCGGCACCGTGATGTCCCGCCTGCACCGAGGCCGACGTAATCTGCGCAAGCTGCTCGAGGGGTACGCGTCGGAGCGAGGTTTCAGCGCCGCGTCGTCGAAGGGCTCGACCGCCACCGCCGGCCGGGAGGTGTGACCGTGAGCTGTGGAGAACCGCACGAGACGGACTGCCGCGAGGTGCTCGCCGAGGTCTACCTCTACCTCGACCTGGAGTGTGCCGAGGAGCGTCGGGTCCTGATCCGGCACCACCTCGACGAGTGCGGCCCATGCCTGCGCGAGTACGGCATCGAGCAGGAGGTCAAGGCGCTGGTCGCCCGGTGCTGCGGCAACGAGGCCGCGCCGGAGAAGCTGCGCGAGCGGCTGCGGCTGCGGCTGACCGAGCTGGTGGTCTTCGAGACGACCGAGTCGCGCGAGCTGGCTGACTGACTGGGCACGTACACCGGTGGCCCGGGTCCGCACGGACCCGGGCCACCGGTCTGTCCGGCCTCGGGCCGGCGCGCTGATCGCGGACGATCAGGAGTTGGGGCGCTTGCCGTGGTTCGCGCCGCTCTTCTTCCGGGCCTTCTTCTTCCGGGCCTTCTTCGCCATGCTCTGCCTCCTTGTGCTGGTCACGGTCCGTCCGCGGCGGAGCGCGGCGGAGGTCGCGTGTGGTCCCCGGCGCGCCGGGAGCCGACCCGCACGATGCTAGTGCCGCCCGGTCCGTCCCGTGGGCGGCGGGGCGGGTCAGCGCGCGGGTGGTCCGAGGGCCGGCGTGACCGGCGTCATGATTGGATACCGTCGCAGGACTGTCGGACAGAGGGAGGGCCGGGACATGGCCGAGGAGATCCGCGCCGAGATGGTGGCGAACGTCTGGAAGGTCGTCGCGTCGGCCGGGGACACCGTGTCCGAGGGCGACACGCTGGTGATCCTGGAGTCGATGAAGATGGAGATCCCGGTGGTCGCCGAGTCCGACGGCGTGGTGCAGCAGCTCGCGGTCAACGAGGGCGACGTGGTGCAGGACGGCGATCTGATCGCGGTGATCGGTTGAGCGGCCTGCTCGTCCGCCGCGCGCAACCGGCGGACTTCCCGGCGGTGGCCCGCCTGACGGTGGCCGCGTACGAGGCGGACGGCCAGCTCAAGGGCGAGAACGGGTACGCCGTGGTGCTCGCCGACGTGGCCGGCCGGGCGGAGACTGGTGAGGTGCTGGTGGCGGTGGACGAGCCCACCGGCGCGGTGCTCGGCGCGGTCACGTTCGTGCTGCCCGGGACCCCGTACGCGGAGCTGGCCGGGCCGGGCGAGGCGGAGTTCCGGATGCTCGCGGTGGACCCGGCCGCCCAGGGCCGGGGCGCCGGCGCGGCGTTGGCGCGGGCGTGTGTGGCGCGCGCCGTCGAGCTGGGTTGCACGGCGGTGGTGATCTGCGTTCGCGACGGCATGGCGGCGAGCGCGCGGCGCCTCTACGACCGGCTCGGGTTCGTCCGGCTGCCGGAGAAGGACTGGTCTCCGCTGCCCGGCGTCGACCTGCTCGGCCTGCGTCTGGCGCTGACCGCCGAGGGCTGAGCCGGCTCAGCCGCCGATCTTCGCCAGCAGCTCGTCGGCCACCTCCAGGGCGATCTTCTTCCGCTCGTCGTCGGAGATGCCCGGCGCGCGCACCGCGAACCAGCTGGTGTGCACCGCGAACAGGGTGAGCGCGGCCCGCAGCTGGGCGGCCGGTGACTCGTCGCCCCGGCACAGCTCGCCGGCCAGCCGCATCATCCGCTCGCGCATCTGCTGGCCGGCGGCGAGGCTCTTGAGCACGGTCTGGTTCTGCTCGAAGAAGCGCATCACCTTGGGCAGTTCGCCGGCGAACATGGCGTCGGCGTACCGGCCGATCAGCGCGCGCCGGGTCTCCAGCGTGGCGGGCTGCTCGGCGGCCCAGGCGATCAGCTCGTCCATCCGGCGGAGCCGGTCGTCGACGAAGCTGGTGACGATCTCGTCCTTGCTCTTGAAGTGGTAGTAGAGCGCGGCCTTGGTCACGTTGAGGCGCTCGGCGATCTCCCGGAGCGAGGTCTTCTCGTATCCCTGCTCGGTGAACAGCTCCAGCGCGACCGCCTGGATCCGCTGGCGCGTGCCGCCTGTGCCCTCGCTCACCGACCGACACCTTCCAATCCGCTTGACGCTCGTCCGTACCCAGCTTACCGTGCGGCTAGTAAGCAAACTAGCCGGGCGGCAAGTAAGTCGATCACCGATCTGCGGGGGAGCCTACCCATGAGTCAACCAGCCGAGGTCACCGCGAGACCCAACGTCCGCGTCGTCCTCTTCGGCCTGATGATCGCGATGATGCTCGCGATGCTCGACAACATGATCGTCAGCACCGCGCTGCCACGCATCGTGTTCGAGTTCGGCGGCGCCGACCACTTCACCTGGGTGGTCACCGCGTACGTGCTCGGAACGACGGTCTCCACCCCGATCTGGGGCAAGCTCGGCGATCTCTACGGCCGCAAGGCGGTCTTCCTCACCGCGGTGGTCGTCTTCCTGATCGGCTCCGCGCTCTGCGGCATGTCCGGCTCCGGCGTCTTCGGCGGCACCGACAACGGCATGGTCGAGCTGATCGCGTTCCGGGCGGTCCAGGGTCTCGGCGCCGGCGGTCTGATGGTCGGCGTCATGGCGATCATCGGCGACCTGGTCCCGCCCCGGGAGCGGGGCCGCTACCAGGGCATGATCGCCGGCATCATGGCCATCGCCATGGTGGCCGGCCCGCTGGTCGGCGGCTTCATCACCGACAACCTGTCCTGGCGTTGGGCGTTCTACGTCAACCTGCCGCTGGGCGGCGTGGCGCTGCTGGTCCTCGCCACCACCATGCACCTGCCGAAGTACCGCACCGAACACAAGATCGACTGGCTGGGCGCGGCGCTGCTCTCGGTCGGCATCACGGCGCTCGTGCTGGTCACCACGTGGGGCGGCAACGAGTACGACTGGGGTTCGCCGCAGATCCTCGGCCTCGCCGCGCTGGCCGTGGTCGCGCTGGTCGCCTTCGCCCTGGTCGAGCGGCGGGTGCCCGAGCCGATCCTGCCGCTGGGCCTGTTCGCCAACCGCAACTTCGCGCTCATCTCGGTGATCGGGTTCCTGCTCGGCTTCGCCATGTTCGGCGCGATGAACTTCCTCCCGCTCTACCAGCAGACCGTCCAGGGCGCGTCCGCCACGAACAGCGGACTGCTGCTGCTCCCGCTGATGTTCGGCATGCTCGTCGTCTCGCTGGTGGTGGGCCGGACGATCACGAAGACCGGGCGCTACCGCGCCTTCCCGATCATCGGCGGCGTGGTGATGGCGCTCGGCATGGGGCTGCTCAGCCTGCTCGACCTCGACACCAGCAAGACGCAGTCCTCGATCTACATGGTCGTGCTCGGCGTCGGCATGGGCTTCCTCATGCAGACCTCGATGCTGATCGCCCAGAACAGCGTCGAGCAGAAGGACCTGGGCGCGGCGAGCGGCGCGGCGACCTTCTTCCGGTCCATCGGCGGCTCGTTCGGCGTCTCGCTCTTCGGTGCCGTCTTCGCCAACCGGCTGGCCGACTCGGCGGCCGGCCCGGCGTTCGCCGGCAAGGGCGGCGGCGAGGGCGGAGCGCTGGACCTGGAGAAGCTCAAGCAGCTCACCGGCGCCACCCGGGAGGTGGTGCTGGGCGCGCTCGCCGACGCCATCTCGCACGTCTTCCTGTGGGCCGTCTTCTTCACCGTGGCGGTCCCGGTGCTCGCCTGGTTCATCAAGGAGGTGCCGCTGCGGGCGACGAACGACGCCCCGCCGGCCGGCGCCACGCCGGAGGACGAGGCCGAGATCGCGCTCGGCAAGGCCCCCGTCTGACGTGTAAGGAAGGGGCCCCGCTTAACGCCTGGCGTTGTACCGGGGCCCCTTCTTAACACCGTGTACCGGCAGCACCGTCCCGGGGGACCGCCCCGGGCGTCGTCAGGCGCGACGGAACAGGGCGGCGAGGTGCCGCCACAGCCGGCGCAGCGGGCCGGCCCCGGCATCGGCGACCAACGCCTCGGCGGTGGCGCGGGCGGCCGGGTCGAGGGCCGGAGTGGCCCGGGCCAGGTGCGCCAGCGACACCGCCGCCGGGGTCCGGCGGGCCCGCCCGCCCGCCACCTCGGCGAGCCGCCCGGCCACCAGGCCGGCCACGTCGGCGCGTACCCCGGGTTCCACCCACGCGGCGGTGACCAGCGCGAACAGCGCCGCCTCGGCGACCGGGCCGGGACCGGCGGCGGCCAGTGCCCCCAGCACCCGGCGGCGGGTGGACTCCGCCCACGGCTCGTCGGTGCGGTGGTGGAGCAGGCCGAGGCAGGCCCAGACCTGGGCGCACCGCACCCAGAGCGCGGGATCCTGGCCGGCGAGCACCCGCCCCAGCGCGGTGGGCGGCGTCTCCGGCGGATGCGCCAGCAGGCCGAGCAGGTCGGCGAGGTCGACGGTGGCGAGGCCGACCGCGGCGTCGTACGCCGCCGGGGGATGGGCCCAGGCCGGCTGGGCGAGCTGCTGGAGCCGTCGTACCGCGCCGGCCGACGGGAGCGTGCTGTCGGCGAGGCTCTCCGGCACCAGCGGATCGTCCGCGCCCACCGGGGTCACCTGACCCAGCCAGGGGCGGCCCCGGCAGCACTCGGCGAGGTCGCCGTGCTCGTGCGAGTCGTCCGGGTGGTCGCGGACGAAGTCGGCCAGGGCCACCAGGTGGTCGACGTTCCCGTCGCGCTGGAAGCGCAGCCGGTGGGCGGTGTGCACGGCGCAGTCGAAGGACGGGTCCTTCGCCAGCGCGCGGTCCACCCAGTCCAGCGCGGCGTCCAGCCGGCCGTGGTCGGCCAGCGTGCCGGCGATGTCCGCGTAGACCGCCAGGTCGTCCGGGTCGAGCGCGACGGCGCGCTCCAGCGCGGCCAGCGCGTCGGCGGTCCGGCCGGCGCTGCGGTACGCGTACCCGAGCCAGACCTCGCCGAGCTTGGTCTGCTCCGCGCGTACCCCCCGGGTGGCCCAGGTGACCGCCAAGGCGACCTCGCCCAGGCGTCGGGCCAGCGCGGACGCCGCGCCCAGCAGCAGCGGGTGCTCGGGGTGCACGGTGATCGCGTTGCGGGCCAGCGCCAGGTAGGGCTGGAGCGGTTCGCGCAGCCGGCGCGGCACCGGGTCCGGCACGGCCGCGCAGACCTGCATGAGGATCCGCGCGGTGCGCTCCGGATCGAGGCGTTCCGGCAGGTCGGCGGCGGTCACCCAGGGCACGGCGGCCCACGGCGCGCCGGGCGCGTAGCCGGTGGCGGCGGCCAGCAGGTCGAGCCCTTCGGCGGGGCGGCCGGCGGCGGCGAGCAGGTGTGCCCGCGCCACCACGGCGCCGACGAACGCGTGCTGTCCCAGCGGGAAGAGGTCCAGGTCGCCTCCGCTGGCCGCGGCGAGCCGGGCGAGCGTCTCGTGCGCCTCGGGCAGGGTGGGGGAGCGGACCAGCGCCGCGGCCACGTGGTCGGCGGCGTGCCGCAGGTCGCCCTCGCCCAGCGCCAGGCGGGCCAGCGCGAGTTCCTCCTCCGCGGAGAGCGCGGCGTCGTCCTCGGGCACGTCGTCCTCTCGCCGGTCGGGTCGTCAGCCGGGCAAGCGTAGGGGATCTTGTCCAGCATTGGTGATCCACTGCGCACTACTGTTCGTTGCGTTGCCCGCGACCGCTCAAACGTGCAAGACTGAGCATCGAACGCGCGGCAATCGCGCAGAAGGGGGTGCGGGGTGACCCGTCCAGGGGTCGGCATGGCCGCCGACATCGACGAGCAGCCGGCCGGCTACGAGCGCCTGCTCTCCACCGAGCACGCCACCGCGATCGCCGAGGTCGCGGCCGTCGTCGCGGACCGGCGGCCCCGGCACGTGGTCTTCACCGCCCGGGGCACCTCCGACCACGCCGCGCTCTACGCCGCCTACCTCACCGAGATCCGCCTCGGGCTGCCCGCCGGGCTCGCCTCGCCGAGCGCGATCACCGTCTTCGGCGCCCGGCCCGACCTTTCCGACGCGCTGGTCGTCGGCGTCAGCCAGAGCGGCGGCTCGCCCGACCTGGCCGAGGTGCTGCGGGTCGCCCGGGCCTCCGGCGCGCTCACCCTCGCCGTCACCAACAACCCCGACTCGCCGCTGGTCGAGACCGCCGAGCTGAGCGTCGACATCGCCGCCGGCCACGAGCGGGCCGTCGCCGCCACCAAGACCTACACCGCCGAGCTGCTCGCGCTGCTCATGCTGGTCGAGGGGGTACGCGCCGGCGACGGCGCGCTGCCCGCCGAGGAACGGGACGCGCTGGCCCGCCTGCCCGAGCTGGCCGCGCGCACCCTCGCCGACGACACCCCGGCCCGGCTCGCCCCGCGCTACCGGTTCGCCGCCCAGCTCGTCACCACCGGCCGGGGCTACGCGTACCCGACCGCCCGGGAGGCGGCGCTGAAGCTGATGGAGACGTCGTACCTGCCGGCGCTCGCCTTCTCCGGCGCCGACCTGCTGCACGGCCCGCTCGCCATGACCGACCCGGACGTGCCGGTGCTGGCCGTGGTCGGCTCCGGCCCCGGCGGCACGTCGATGCGCGAGGTGCTGCCCCGGCTCGGCGAGCGCCGCGCCGACGTGGTGGTGGTCGGCTCCGCCGACGTCGGGGAGACCCGGATGGCGGTGCCCGAGGTCGACGAGCGGTACGCGCCGCTGCTCGACATCCTGCCGCTGCAACGGCTCGCGCTGGCCCTGGCGCTGGCCCGTGGCGAGGACCCGGACGCACCACGCGGGTTGAAGAAGGTCACGGCGACGATGTGAGGTCCGGCGTGGCACGCTGTGGGGCGTGTCCACCCTCCGTGACCTCGCCGAGGAGCACACCGCGCTCCGTCCGGCGGACATCGACCACCTGCACCGGATCGCCGGCGACTGGCAGCTGCTGTCCGACCTCTCCTTCGCCGACCTGCTGCTCTGGGTGCCGGTGGACGGTGACGGCACCTTCCTCTGCGTGGCTCAGGTCCGCCCGACCACCGCGCCGACCGCCTACCTGGACGACCAGGTCGGCCGGATCGTCGGCGGGCCCGAGGTGGCGCACCTGGAGGTGGCCCACCGGCAGGGCCGGATCTGGCGCGAGGGCGACCCGGTCTGGTACGGCGACGTGCCCGCCCGGCACGAGGCCATCCCGGTGCGGCTGCGCACCGGTGACGGGGAGAACGGCGAGGTGATCGCCGTGGTGGGGCGCGACACCAACCTCTCCACCGCGCGCACCCCGAGCCAGCTCGAACTGAACTACCTGACCACCGCCGACGACCTGGCCCAGATGATCGCCGACGGCACGTTCCCGCCGCCCCGGCACCCGGGCGAGACCACCTCGGCGCCCCGCGTCGGCGACGGGCTGGTGCGGCTCGACGCCAACGGGAAGGTCACCTACGCCAGCCCGAACGCGCAGTCCGCGTACCGCCGGCTCGGCTTCGCCTCCCACCTGGTGGGGGAGGACCTGGCCAAGCTGCACCGCCGGCTGGCCGGCGACCCGCTCGAGGGCACCGACGCCGGCAACGCCGTGCTCGCCGCGTTGCGCGGCGAGGCGCCGCCCCGGCGGGAGATCGACGCCCGGGGCGCCACCATGCTGACCCGGGCCCTGCCGCTGATGCCCGCCGGAGTGCCGATCGGCGCGCTGGTGCTGGTCCGCGACATCACCGAGGTACGCCGCCGGGACCGCGCCCTGATCACCAAGGACGCCACCATCCGGGAGATCCACCACCGGGTGAAGAACAACCTGCAGACCGTCGCCGCGCTGCTGCGCCTCCAGGCCCGCCGGGTGGCCATGCCCGAGGCCCGGGTCGCGCTGGAGGAGTCGGTACGCCGGGTCGCCTCGATCGCGCTGGTGCACGAGACGCTCTCCATGTCCAGCGACGAGGCGGTGGAGTTCGACGGCATCGTCGACCGGGTCGCCAGCGCCGCGACCGAGGTGGCCGCCACCGAGGTGACCGTCGGCATGCGCCGCAAGGGCAGCTTCGGCGTGCTGCCCGCCGAGATCGCCACCTCGCTGGTGATGGTGCTCAACGAGCTGCTGCTCAACGCCGTGGAGCACGGCTTCCCGCCGGCCGACGAGGACGGCGCTCCCGCTGCGCCGGACGGGCCGAAGCCGGAGGTGGTGGTCTCGGTGCACCGGCTCCGCAAGGAGCTGCACGTCTCGGTCACCGACAACGGGCGCGGCCTGCCCGGGCAGTTCGACGCCGAACGGGGCGGCAACCTCGGCCTCCAGATCGTCCGGGCGCTGGTCACCGGTGAGCTGCGCGGCACCATCGAGCTGCGCAACGGCGCCGGCGGCGGCACCGAGGCGGCGCTGGTCGTCCCGCTGGCCCGGGGCACCACCGACCGCCTCACCGGGCGAGCAGGGCCACCGTGAGGCCCGGGCGCGGCCAGACCTGACGCACCGTGAAGCCGTCGCGCAGCGCCGCGCCCTTCGCGCCGGGCACCGCCGCCAGCGGGTCCGCCCGACGCCCGGTGACCACCAGCCAGACCCGGTCCACCCCGGCCAGGCACCGCGCCGGGGCCTCACACTCGGTGGCCCACAGGTCCGCGCCCTGCCGCTGGTCGCGGACCACCAGCACGTCACGGGGCAGCCGCGACCCCAGGTGGTACGCCATGCCCAGATCCGGGAACAGCCAACTGTCGCGGGGCGAGTAGACGATCGCGTCACCCGGCCGTTCGCCGGCGGCGATCACGCGGGCCGCGCCCGCGTAGTCGACGGGCGCGCCGCGCGGCCACTCGTGGGTACGGCGCAACGCCGCCTGGTCGGGCAGCCCCAGCAGCCCGGCCAGCGCCACCAGGGCCAGCGCCGCCCCGAGCCCTGCTCCGGCCGGAGCGGTCCCCGTCGGCTTCGTCCCGCTGACCGCCGCCCGGGCGGGCGTGGCCCCGGCGGGCGTGGCCCCGGTGGGCGTGGCCCCGGCCGGCGTGGCCCCGGTCGGTGTCGTCCCGGCCAGGGCCGCGCCGGCGAGCAGGCAGGCGAACGGCACGGTGAAGACCAGGTAGCGGCTCACCCAGAGCGGCACCACCGTGCCGGCCGCGAAGAGCAGCAGCACCGGCAGCAGCACGGCGGCGGCGGGCAGCAGCGCCCGCCGGCCCAGCCGGACCGCGCCGAGCGCCGCGAGGGCCAGCAGGAACCCGCCCACCACGCCGCTCTGCGCCAGCCCACCGGGCAGCGCCGCCAGGTCGGGCAGGCGGGCCGGGTCGACCCAGTCGAGCTGCCGACCGCGCTGGCCCCGGGCGACCAGCGCCAGTGGGGTGACGAGCACGACGGCCGGCACCAGCGCCAGCAGCCACCGCGCCAGCACCCGCCGGCCGGGTACCGGCGCCCCTCGGGCGTCGCGGGCCGCGCCGGCGTCGAGCCTCTCGGGCCGGGACCGGTCGGGCGGGTCGACGGCCGTCGCCGGGCCGCGTGCGGCGGTCAGCAGCACCACCACGGCGTGCACCGCGAGCAGGGTGAGCGCGATCAGGTGGACCAGGGCGAGCGCGGCGACGGCGAGCGCGTACCCGGCCCAACGCCTCCAGGTCGGCCGGCGCAGCGCGTCGACCAGCAGCAGCGTGGCGAGCACGGCGAGCAGCGTCGCGAGGGCGTACGGGCGGGCCTCCTGGCCGTAGCGCGAGGTGGCCGGCAGCACCGCGAACAGCAGCCCGGCCAGCAGCCCGGCCCGGTCGCCGACGAGGCGCGCGCCGAGCCGGGCGGTCAGCGCGGCGGCGGCGGCCATGGCCAGCGCGGAGGGCAGCCGCAACGCGGTCGGCGAGGTGCCGACCAGCGCCGTCCATCCGTGCATGAGCGCGTAGTACGGCCCGGTGGCGGCGTCGATGACGCGGGTCAGCCGGAGCAGGTCGGGCAGCGGGCGGGTGGCGGCGCTCCAGGTGGCCAGCTCGTCGCGCCACGGCTGCGCGTGTCCGATTCCGACCAGCGTGATCCCCAGCGTGAGCAGCCCCGGTACGACCCACACCGGCCGACCGAGGCGGGCTCGGGACGGCGCAGGCCCGGCGAACGCGCTCACATCCCGCAGCGTCACACGCCCGCCCACCCCCGCCACCCCGCTCCGCCGATTCCACCCCCGACCGGGCCCCCCACCCCCGGCCCCCAGCGGTCGATCATGAGGTTGACGGCACCCGCCGTTCCTTTTGCCGCCGCCAATTTCATGATCGACGATCTCGGGTGGGGTGATGCTGGTCACGGGGGGTGGGGGGTGGATGGGTGTCGATCTGGGCGGGGGCGCCCGTGATGTGGGATCACCGGGGCGGGCGGTGGTCGGTGGGACGGTGGTGTGGCAGCATGAGGCCCATGACCGCCGCTGTCGTCCGCCGCTTCGTGGCCCGTCGCCACGTCGACTACGGCCGCGTGCGCAGCGCGATCTGTCCGGCCCACTGACGACGCCCGACCCTTCCGTCTCGGGCGCGTACTCGCGCCGGCCGTCATCGACATCGCCGTCCACGGCCCTTCTCAGGGCCGGCCGCCGCGTCCGCGCTCCAGGCACCACAGCAGACCGATGGAGGACGCCGCGATGGCGGTCAGCAGCACCCCGACCCGTCCCGACAGCCCGGCGCCTGCCGCCCGTGCGCCCCGCCGGCCACGCGGCGAGGGGCAGTGGGCGCTCGGGCACCGTGAGCCGCTCAACCCCAACGAGCGGATCAAGAAGGACGACGACCCGCTCAACGTGCGGGACCGGATCGAGAACATCTACGCCCACCGGGGCTTCGCCTCGATCGACCCGCAGGACCTGCGCGGCCGGTTCCGTTGGTGGGGGCTCTACACCCAGCGCAAGGCCGGCATCGACGGCGGGCGCACCGCCGTGCTGGAGCCGCACGAGCTCGAGGACGAGTTCTTCATGCTCCGGGTCCGGGTGGACGGCGGCCAGCTCAACCTGGCCCAGCTGCGCGTGGTCGCGGACATCTCCCGCGAGTTCGCCCGGGACACCGCCGACATCACCGACCGGCAGAACATCCAGTACCACTGGATCCGGGTCGAGGACATGCCGGAGATCTGGCGCCGGCTGGAGTCGGTCGGCCTGCAGACCACCGAGGCGTGCGGCGACTGCCCCCGGATCGTGCTCGGCAGCCCGGTCGCCGGGGTGGCCCGCGACGAGCTGCTCGACCCCACGCCGGCCATCGACGAGATCGTCCGCCGGTACGTCGGCGACAAGGCGTTCTCCAACCTGCCGCGCAAGTTCAAGACCTCGATCTCCTGGCTGGTCGACACCCCGTACGAGGCGAACGACATCGCGCTCCTCGGCGTCGACCACCCCGAGCACGGCCCCGGCTTCGACGTCTGGGTCGGCGGCGGGCTCTCCACCAACCCGATGCTGGCCAAGCGGCTCGGCGTCTGGGTGCCGCTGCACGAGGTGCCGGACGTGTGGGCGGGCGTGGTCGGCATCTTCCGCGACTACGGCTACCGGCGGCTGCGCAACCGGGCCCGACTGAAGTTCCTGGTCGCCGACTGGGGCGTGGAGCGCTTCCGCGAGGTGCTGGAGAAGGAATACCTGGGCCGCGCGCTGCTCGACGGCCCGGCCGCGGAGCTGCCGGCGAAGCCGGTCGACCACATCGGCGTGCACCCGCAGCGCGACGGCGCCAACTACGTGGGCGCGGCGCCCGTGGTGGGCCGGGTCTCCGGCACCCAGCTGGCGCAGCTCGCCGACGTGGTCGAGGCGCACGGCAGTGACCGGGTACGGCTCACCCCGTACCAGAAGTTGCTGGTGCTGGACGTGGCGCCGGAGCGGACCGAGTCCCTGGTGGCGGCGCTGCGTGGGATCGGCCTGGAGGCCCGGCCGTCGGCCTGGCGGCGCGGCACCATGGCCTGCACCGGCATCGAGTTCTGCAAGCTGGCCATCGTGGAGACCAAGCGGCGCGGCGAGGAGCTGGTGGCCCGGCTGGAGGAGCGGCTGCGCGACTTCGACGCGGACATCTCCATCCACCTCAACGGCTGCCCGAACGCCTGCGCCCGCACCCAGGTCGCGGACATCGGGCTCAAGGGCCAGCTCGTGGTCGGCCCGGACGGCCGGCAGGTCGAGGGCTTCCAGGTGCACCTCGGCGGCGGCCTCGGCATGGCCGCCGGCCAGACCGCCGGTTTCGGCCGCAAGCTGCGCGGCCTGAAGACCACCGCCGACGACCTTCCGGAGTACGTGGAACGGCTGGCCCGCCGCTACCTGGCCGGCCGGACCGAGGGCGAGACCTTCGCCCGCTGGGTGATCAGAGTCGACGAGGAGGAGCTCCGATGAGTGATGCCCGATCCGCGCCTCTCTACTGCCCCTACTGCGGGGAGGAGGACCTGCGACCGCACGAGGCCGGGCACGGCGCCTGGGAGTGCCACGCCTGCGCGCGGGTCTTCTCGGTGAGGTTCACCGGTCTGCTGGGCCGGGCGGTGACCCGGTGAGCGGCCTGGTCTCCGCCGCGGGCCTGGGCCTGGTCGGCGCGGGCGGTGCGGCCGACCCGGCCCGGCGCGACCCGGAGGAGCTGCGTCTGCTGGCCGAGGAGGCCGGGCGGGAGCTGGCGGACGCGCCCGCGCTGGAGATCGCCCGCTGGGCGGTGGAGACGTTCGGCGAGCGGTTCTGCGTGACCAGCTCGATGGCCGACGGTGTGCTGGCGCATCTGGTCTCGCGGGTCGCCCCCGGCGTGGACGTGGTGTTCCTGGACACCGGGCTGCACTTCCCGGAGACGCTGCGGGTCCGCGACGAGGTGGCCCGGCGGATGCCGGTGCGGGTCCGCTCGATCCGGCCCCGGATGACCGTCGGGCAGCAGGACGGCCAGTACGGCCCGCGCCTGTTCAACCGGTCCCCGGACGACTGCTGCCAGTTGCGCAAGGTGGAACCGCTGGAGCGGGCGCTCGCCGGGTACGACGCCTGGGCCGCCGGGCTGCGCCGGGACGAGTCGCCGACCCGCGCGAACACGCCGGTGGTCGGGTTCGACCCGCGTCGCGGCAAGGTCAAGGTGAACCCGATCGCCGCCTGGACGCAGCGCGAGGTGGACGCGTACGTGGCCCGCCACGACATCCCGGTCAACGAGCTGTTCGCCCGGGGCTACGGCTCGATCGGCTGCTGGCCGTGCACCCGCCGGACGAAGGCGGGGGAGGACCCCCGGGCCGGCCGGTGGGCGATGTTCGAGAAGACCGAGTGCGGGCTGCACACCTGACGGCCGCGCCACCGGTGGTGCTGGTGGCGCACGGCAGCCGCGATCCCCGGGCGGCCGAGGCCACCCGGGCGTTGGCCCGGGCGGTGGCGGTCGCGTGTCCCGGCCGCCCGGTGCTGCCGAGCTGGCTCGACCACACCGACCCCGGTCCGACCGAGGTGCTGCGGGGACTGGCCGCCGACGGGCACTCCCGGGTGGTGCTGGTGCCGCTGCTGCTCACCGCCGCGTACCACCGGAAGGTGGACATCCCGGCGGCGGTGGCGGCGGCCGGCGCGGACCTCGACGTGCGGGTGACCGACGTGCTGGGGCCGACCGGCGGCACGGTGGACGGCCGGCTGCTGGCCGGGCTGCGACGCCGGCTGGCCGAGGCCGCCGGGGACGACCCGGGCGACCTGGACGCGGTGGTGCTGGCCGCGGCCGGGACCCGGGACCCGGCCGCGCGGGCGTCGGTGGGTCGGGTCGCCGCGGCGCTCGGCGCCGGCCTGGGCGTGCCCTGCCGTGTCTCCTACGCCTCGGCGGCGCCCCCGGAGGTCGGCGACGCGGTGGCACGGCTGCGCGCGGCGGGGGCCGGTCGGGTCGCGGTGGCGGCCTACTTCCTGGCCCCGGGCCGGTTCCACGACGGGGTACGCGCGGCGGCCCGCTCGGCCGGGGCGGTGGCGGTCGCCGACCCGCTCACCGATCTGCCGGAACTCGCCGACCTGGTGCGTCGGCGGGTGGACGCGGCGGCGCGTTGAGCGCCCGGGGACAGCAGAACGCCCCGGCCGGAATCCCGGCCGGGGCGTCTCGCGTGTGCGGGTCAGGCGGAGTGAGCGCGCAGCACCCGGAGACCGCCGCGGCGCTTCACCGCGCGGCGCTCCTCCTCGCTCATCCCACCCCAGACGCCGGCGTCCTGACCGGACTCCAGCGCCCACTGCAGGCACTGGTCGGTCACGGGGCAGCGCCGGCAGACGGCCTTCGCCTGCTCCACCTGCAGGAGAGCCGGACCGGACGTCCCGATCGGGAAGAACAGCTCCGGGTCCTCGTCGCGGCAGACCGAATCGTGGCGCCAGTCCATGGCGGCAACACTCCTCATTCTTAGTGGATGGCCAGATAACGCTTCGTTGCTATTCCTATATGCATCCGCATTGCCGATAGGTGACGGTCAGCATCCATCAATTCGGCGCTGCGTGAGCAGGCTGCGGGCCCCTGGACCTGCTGGAACAGCTCAACCTGCCGAGCATATCCAGGCAATGTCCCGGTAACACGAGTTCGCTTGTGAATACTTTCACGAACTACAGCGATGTCAAGGGTGACGCTCGGAAAAACTCCGAACAGTGAGCGGGCTCACCACCCATTTGTCCGGGTTTCCGAAGTCTCTCGTTACCCGGCGTGCCACAGTCGAGGATCAATATAGTACGGTCTGCGTGACGTTGCTGACATTTCCGGCACCCTTCCTCGGCGTGGCGGCCACCGCACCCGCGCGGCGGGGGGTCCGCGTCAACCGACTGGGATACCCGAGACCTAGCAGATTACTCTGAGTGCGGCCGGCACGGAGGTAAATCTGACTTTTTCCCGCTCGCCGAGGTAGTCGCCGTCCAGTTGGAACGGCAGCGGACGCGCCGCGAGCAGGGTGAACTCCGCCACGTCGTGCAGCCGGAGCACCTGCTTGCCGTGCGGATCGGGCTTCCGGGAGAAGAACTGGGTCACCGTCCGTGCGGTGCTGGCCACCTTGAGCTGCCGGATGGCGAGCACGTCCAGCCCGAGGTCGAACGACGCCTCCGGATTCGGGTTGATCTCCCGGTCGCCGAGGTACGTCCACGGCGCGGTGTTCTGGATGATGGCGGTGGCCAACTCCGTGGCCGGCGCCTCACCCGGCCGCTCCAGCGTGATCGGCGGATGCCGACGGTCCGAGCCGACGAAGTACTGGCTCGCGGTGGACCGGAAGTAGAGCGCCGGGGTGGAGACCCGACCCCGCTTGCGGGCCTGCTCCACCCGGCGGATGACCGCCGCGTCGAGCCCGAAGCCGGCGCAGAACGTGAAGTAGCGGTCGTCCGCCCGACCCAGCCCGATGGTGCGGGACCGGCCCAGCCGCAACCCCTCCAGGATCATGCTGGTGCCGTCCGGCCACTCGCGGGGCAACCCGAGGGCGCGGGCGAAGACGTTGGTCGAGCCGCCGGGCACGGTCGCCAGCGCCGGCAACCGCTCGGCCGAGGTCTGCCCGGTGCGGAACGTCGGCGGCTCGGCCGCCATCAACCCGTTGACCACCTCGTTGACCGTGCCGTCGCCACCGAGCGTGACCACCAGGTCGACGCCCTCCTGGGCGGCCTCCCGGGCCAGATCCATGGCGTGGCCCCGTCGGCGGGTGTACCGCACCGACAGGTCGACTTCACTGCGCAGCGCCCGGACGAGCACGTCCCGGCTGCGTTCGCTGGTGGTGGTGGCCTTCGGATTGACCACCAGGACGGCCCGCATGGGCGGCACTGTACCGCGACTACCCACCGGTATCGTGGCGCCCGTGACGATCGACTCCGACCCGACCCCCGGCCCGCTCCGCGCGGCGGTGCTCCTGCTGCGCGCCGAGGCGGTGGCGCTCGGGCTGGTCGCGGCGTGGCTGATCTGGTCCGACCTCACCGCACGGACCACCGATCTGGCCTCGGCGCTGCTCGTGACCGCGTTCGCCGTCGGCGGCGCGGTCGCGCTCTGGGCTCTCGGCGGGGCGCTGTCGCGTCGGCGGGCCGGCGCCCGCGCGCCGGCCATCGTGCTCCAGCTCATGCTGCTGCCGGTCGGCTGGTTCATGATCGAGGGCGGCCTGGGCTGGCTCGGGCTGCCGCTCATCGCGCTCGGGCTCGGCATGGTGGGTCTGCTGGTGAGCGGCCCGACCAACCGGGCGCTCGGTTTCGGCGACCCGACCCCCTGACGGCCGCCCCTGCGGCAGCTCCCGGTGGGTCAGTAGCCGCGGGCGCGACGGGTCAGCAGCGAGATGGTGGCCCGGCCGTCGGCAGCGTGAGCGCCGGCCGAGGTGGTCAACGCGGTGAGCACCTTCCAGGCGAAGGACGACTCGGACGGGAGCGTGGCCCCTCGCACGGTCGGCACGGTCACCTCGACGGTCAGCGCGTCCTCGGTGACCGCGAAGCGGCACTCCAACTCGGCGTCCCGGGTCGCGATGGCGAGCAGCATGGCGCACGCCTCGTCGACGGCGATGCGCAAGTCCTCGATCTCGTCGAGGGCGAACTGGAGCCGGGCCGCGAGGCCGGCCGTCGCGGTGCGGAGCACGCCGAGGTAACCACCGTCGGCGGGCACGGTGAGGTGCACGACGTCGTCGTCCGTCGTCGGCTGCCCGGTCAGTTGAGTCACGCCTCATCCCCCCGGTGCGGGACTCTACCCGGTCAGGCGGCCGGGTGGGTGGGTGCGGGCGTCGACTGCGCGGCGAGCTCGCGCAACGCGGGTCCGGTGAGCCGGTACGGGGTCCACTCGTCCATCGGCGTGGCCCCGATCGAGGCGTAGAAGCGGGCCGCCGGGTTCCAGTGCAGCATCCACCAGTCGAGGCGCTCGTAGCCGCGCTCGACGCAGATCCCGGCGAGGGTGGCCAGCAGCATCCGACCCGCGCCGGTGCCCCGGGCCGCCGGCCGGACGTAGAGATCCTCCAGGTAGATGCCGTGCACGCCGGCCCAGGTGGAGAAGTTGAGGAACCAGAGGGCGAAGCCCACCGGCTCGTCGGCCGCGTCCACCGCGACGTGGCCGAAGAGCGCCGGAGCGGCCGGGAAGAGCGCCGCGTGGAGCTGTTCGGCGGTCAGGTGGCACTGCTCCGGGGCGCGCTCGTACTCGGCGAGTTCGTGCACCATGGCGACGACGGCCGGTACGTCCTCGGGACGTACCGGCCGGATCGTCGGTGCCGCGACGGGCGACGTCACGCCTGCTTGGTCTCCCAGAAGATCTTCGAGATCTCGTCGATCTTCGAGAGCAGCTCGTCGGCCTTGGCCGGGTCGGTGCCACCCTTGGCGCCGGCCGCGCCGGCCAGCTTGGTGGCCTCGTTGAAGAGCTGGTGCAGGTGCGGGTACTTCTCGAAGTGCTGCGGCTTGAAGTAGTCGGTCCAGAGCACCCACAGGTGGTGCTTGACCAGGTCCGCCCGCTGCTCCTTGATCAGGATGGCGCGGGTGCGGAACTCCGGGTCGGTGTTGGCCTGGTACTTCTCGCAGATCATTTTGACCGACTCGGCCTCGATCCGGGCCTGCGCCGGGTCGTAGACGCCGCACGGCAGGTCACAGTGGGCACTGGCGGTCACACGGGGCGTGAGGATGCGGGGAAGGCGCATCAGGGTCCTCCATGGGATGTTTGCGATGATCCAAGACGACACTACTCCTGGAGATGCTTTCCAGCGGGCGGGAGGTGAAACCCGGTGCCAGGTGTGGACGAACACGCCGTGCCCGCGCTGCGCGGCCCGCTGGTGCCGGTCCTGGTCACCGGCCCGTCCATGTCGCCCACGCTGCGCCACGGCGACGCGGTGCTGGTCCGCACCGGTGGCCGGCCGGTCCGCCCCGGCGATGTGGTGGTCGCCGTCTTCCGCACCCGCCCCGACCTGCTGGTGGTCAAGCGCGCGGTCGAACCGCGCGCCGGCGGCTGGTGGCTGCGCGGCGACAACGACCTGGTCGCCGACGACTCCCGGGCCTACGGCGTGGCCGACGTCCGCGGGCGGGTGGTGGCCCGCTGGTGGCCGCGTCCGGCCCGGATCAGGGGCCGGCAGGGGTAGCGGCGGATATGACCCCGCTCACATCCTGGGAGCCGGTGCGTGACTATGCTCGGAAAGTGCCCGGGTGACCCCCGCACCGCCGCCCCGCCGGTCGCTGACCACCGCTGACCACGCCGGCCGGTCCGTCTGCATCGACAGATCCTGGAGTCACCATGTCTTCGTCCACCCCGGACCCCGCTGATCCCGTCTTCCGGCTGCACGTCGGCGGCAAGATGGCCGTCACCTCGACGGTGCCGCTGACCAGTCGGGAGGACCTCTCCCTCGCGTACACCCCGGGTGTGGCCCGGGTGTGTGAGGCGATCGCCGCCGACCCCGACCTCGCCGACACCTACACCTGGGTGTCGCACACCGTCGCGGTGGTCACCGACGGCTCCGCCGTGCTCGGTCTGGGCAACATCGGCCCGCGCGCCGCGCTGCCCGTGATGGAGGGCAAGGCGGTGCTGTTCAAGCAGTTCGGCGGCGTGGACGCGGTGCCGGTCTGCCTGGACACCCAGGACGTGGACGAGATCGTCGCGGCGGTCCGGGCGATCGCGCCCTCGTTCGGCGGGATCAACCTGGAGGACATCAGCGCCCCCCGTTGCTTCGAGGTGGAGCGCCGGCTGGACGAGGCGCTGGACATCCCCGTCTTCCACGACGACCAGCACGGCACCGCGATCGTCGTGCTGGCCGCGCTGCGCAACGCGGCGACGCTGCTCAACCGCAAGCTCGGCGACCTACGGGTCGCGGTCAGCGGCGCCGGGGCGGCCGGGGTGGCGGTGACGAAGATGCTGATCGCCGGCGGCGTCGACCCGGCGCGGGTGGTGGTCTGCGACTCCCGCGGCATCATCGGCCGGCACCGCGAGCTGACCGGCACCAAGGCCGAGCTGGCCGACCTCACCAACGCCGAGGGCCGCCAGGGTGACGTCACCGAGGCGCTGCGCGGCGCGGACGTGCTGGTCGGCGTCTCCGGCGGCCAGATCCCCGAGGCGGCGGTGGCCGGCATGGCCCCCGGCGGCATCGTGTTCGCGCTGGCCAACCCCACCCCGGAGGTGCACCCCGAGGTGGCCGCCCGGCACGTGGCGGTGGTCGCCACCGGGCGCAGCGACTACCCGAACCAGATCAACAACGTGCTCGCCTTCCCGGGCGTGTTCCGGGGCGCGCTGGACGCCGGCGCCACCCGGATCACCGACGCGATGAAGGTGGCCGCCGCCGACGCCATCGCGGGCGTGGTCGCCGAGTCGCTGACCGCGGACGCGATCGTGCCGTCCCCGCTCGACCCGCGGGTCGCCCCGGCGGTCGCCGACGCGGTGGCCGAGGCCGCCCGGCGCGACGGCGTCGCCCGCCGCTGAGGGTGTAAGGAGGGGCACCTTCTTAACGCCTCCGGTAGAGGAAGGGCCCCTTCTTAACGGCCGCTCAGCTTGTTACCGTGCCGATCATGCGTGCCGCCTATGCCTCGGCCTTCGACGCCGACAACCCGCTCGCCGCGCTCACCGTCGGCGACCGTCCCGAGCCGACCCACCCGCAGGACGACTGGGTCACCGTGCGGGTGCGGGCCAGCTCGCTCAACCACCACGACCTCTGGTCGCTGCGCGGCGTGGGGCTGACCGCCGACCAGCTCCCGATGATCCTCGGCTGTGACGCGGTCGGCACCGACCCGGACGGCAACGAGGTGGTCATCTACCCGGTGGTGCCCACCCCGGGCGACCCGCGCGGGGTCTCCATCCTCTCCGAGCACTACCAGGGCACCTTCGCCGAGCTGGTCGCCGTACCCCGGATGAACCTGCTGCCGCTGCCCGACGGCCTGTCGGCGACCGACGCGGCGTGCCTGCCCACGGCCTGGCTCACCGCCTGGCGGATGCTCACCACCAAGGGCCGGGTCGCCGACGGCGAGTCGGTGCTGGTCCAGGGCGCCGGCGGTGGCGTCGCCACCGCGGCGGTCGCGCTCGGCGTCGCGCTCGGCAAGCGGGTGTACGCGACCAGCCGCGACGCCGCCAAGCGGGAGCGCATCACCGAGCTGGGGGCGACCGCGCTGGAGCCCGGTGCCCGCCTGCCCGAGCGGGTCGACGTGGTGATCGAGACGGTCGGCGCGGCCACCTTCGACCACTCGCTGAAGTCGGCCGCCCCGATGGCCCGGATCGTGGTCTCCGGCGCGACCGCCGGCCACGAGCCCGCCGTCAACCTGCGCCGGGTCTTCGCCATGCAGCTGGAGATCCTCGGCACCTCGATGGGCACCCCGGACGAGCTGGCCGAACTGCTCGCGTTCTGCGCCGAGCACGAGGTCCGCCCGGTGGTGGACCGGGTGGTGCCGTTCAGCGGGATCGCCGAGGCGTTCGCCCGGCTGCACTCCGGCGAGGTCTTCGGCAAGGTCGTCATCGACCACACCGCCTGAGACGGATGGCGTGTTAAGAGGGGGCCCCTTCTCTACCGGAGGCGTTAAGAAGGGGCCCTTCCTTACAGGCGGTCGTCGAGGGTGGCCAGGCCGCCCCTGGCGGCGTCGGCGGGGAGGCGCTTCTTCGCCGCCGGGTCGCCGTAGAGCGTCCAGCGCAGGAACTCGACGGTGGTGTCGGCGACCACGCCCAGCGCCCTGCCGTCACCCAGCAACGCCCGACCGTGGTCGCCCTTCGGCAGGCTGAGCATCGCCTTGGGCCACGGCACCGCGTCGTAGACGGCCCGGCCGGCCGCGTACGACACCACCTCGTCGGCCTCGCCGTGCACGAACAGTTGCGGCGCGGCGGCCCCGGCGAACGCGGTGCCGACGCCGAGCGCCGTGCCGGCGAAGACGATGCCGGCGTCGAGCCGCTCGTCCCGCCCGGCGGTGAACAACCCGATGGTGGTCACCCCGCCGGCGCTGTGCCCGGTCGCGGCGACCCGCTCCGGATCCAGCCGGCCGCGCAGCCGGTCGCCCGCCTTCTCGCCGAGGGCGAGCACCCGGGTCAGCACGTACGACACGTCGGCCGGCTGGTTGAGCACGTCCAGCGGGTTGCCGTCGCCACCCCGGCCGGTGTGCGGGAAGCGCGGCGCGGCGACCACGAAACCGGCCGCCGCCCAGCGCGTGAGCAGTACCTGGTAGTCCTCCGGCCGGGCGCCGAGGCCGTGACTGAACAGCACCACCGGGAACCGCCCGTCCGCCGCCGGCGCGGACCGCTCGGCCGCGCCACCGGCCGCGCCCTCCGCCGGGTACCAGAGCGTCACCGGCAGCGGCCGGTCGCCGTCGCGGTTCAGCTTCACCTGGCGTACGCCGACCGCGAAGCTCTTCGTGGGCGCCTTCCCGGCGGGTACGCGCGGCGTGGGCGCCGTGGTCGTCGGCGGGGTGTCGGGTGCGGGCCGCCCGGTCGGGGCGGTCGGCTCGGAACAGCCGGTCAGGCCGGCGCCGAACAGGGCGGCGGCGGTGGCCAGGGCGACGGGACGACGACGCATGAACTCGATTGTGCCTCGCGATCGGGGGCGACCCGGGCGGGTCAGCGCACCGAGGGCCCGCCGCCGGTCGACGCCCGGAGGCGGGCCAGGTCGGCGGCGTCCTTGGCGCGGCGCGGCCGGTCGGGCATCCAGACCGGGAACATCTCCTTGAACTCGATCTGCGCGGCCACGCTGATCACCGGCGCGGTGAGCGGACCGATCCGGCCGGACGGGCCGCCCAGCATCCCTTCCGGCAGGGGAGTGCCCGCCCACGGGCCGGCCCCGACCACCACCCGTCCCACCTCGTCCCGGTCCAGGTACGCGAAGCTCAGCTCGACGTCACCCCGGAGCACGTCGAGCTGCGTCGCCGCCGGCATCCGCGGGTCGGGCCGCCAGCCGAGCGCGCCCAGCCGGGCGGACAGTCCCGCGGCGTCCCGGCGCCAGCAGTACCAGTCGACGTCGACGTGCGGGCGGCTCACCGCGCCGAGGTGGAAGTCCATCGCCCAGCCACCCCGCAGCCACACCTCGATCCCGGCCGCCCCGGCCAGCTCGACCACCTCCCGAATCGCGTCCAGTTGCCGCCCGGCCACCCCGTCCACGCCCGCACCCTAACCGTCGATCATGAGGTGGGCGGGTCCGGTGTCCGGTTTGTCGCCGTCAACTTCATGATCGTCAGGTGGGGAGGGAGCGGGTGGTGAAGGTGGTCAGGGCGGGGGCGGTGGCGTCGGCGGGGAGGCGGCGCAGGGCGGCCCGGTCGGCGTAGAGCGTCCAGCGCAGGAAGTCGGTGGTGGTGGCGAGCACCTGGGGGAAGCCGGGTCGGTTGGGGTTCAGGTACTCGCCGTGGCCCTGACCGGGCAGGCTCAGGAACGCGGCCGGCCCGAGACAGCGGGCGTACGCGGCCCGGCCGATCGACTCCGGCACGACGCGATCGGCACCGCCGTGCACGAACAGCATCGGCGCGAGCGGCCGGGCGACGCCGGCGACCGGCCGGCCACCGGCGATCACGATCCCGGCCCGTACCGGGAACGGCTGTCCGGCGGCGAACATGCCGAGCGTGGTGTGACCGCCGGCGGAGTGCCCGGCGGCGGCGAACCGGTCCACGGCCAGGTGCGCGCCGAGCGGGTCACCGGGGCGGGCGCCCAGGCGGACCAGGTGACGGACCAGCCGCCAGGCGTCGGCCGGCTGGTTGCGGACGTCGTCGCGGGTGAAGCTCCGGGCGCGCAGGTTGGTGCGGGGGTAGGTGGGCGCCGCCACCACGAAACCGGCGGCGGCCCAGCGGGTGGTCAGCTGCGCGTGCAGCGCGGGCAGGCTGCGCAGGCCGTGACTGAACACGACCACCGGGAACCGCCCGACGGCCACCCGGGCCCCCGCCCGGACACCCGGCGCGGCGGGAGGGGCGGTGACCGGGCCGGGGGAGGCGGACGGCTCCACCGGGTACCAGACGGTGACCGGCAGGGGACGGACGCCGCCCGGGTCGACGGTGAACTGCCGCATCCCCACCGCGTACGGGCGCTTCGGCGCGGCCCGGACGCCGGCCGGGACCGGACCGGTGGTGGCGACGGCCGACCCGCAGCCGGCCAGCAGCGCCGTCATCAGCACGGCCACCAGCCGCTGCCCCGTCATGCCTGCACGGTAGGCAGCCGAGCGGCCCGGCCGCGCCCGCCGTCCGGGCCGGCTGCCTCCGCCACCCGGCCGGGCCGTGCCTCCACCGCCCGGGCGGGTTTGCGCGCGCCGGCCGCCCGGGTCCGTCGACGCCGGCACGGCGGGGCACGCGGGAACGGCGGGCTTCGCTAGGGTCACCGGCATGGCTGAGAACTACACCGACCCGAGCGGCAACACCGCGCAGTTCCGCGCCTTCGTGGACGCGCCCGAACCGGCCGCCGCCGCGGCCGCGCCGTCCCGGTTGCCGCTCATCGCCGGCCTCGCCGTCGCCGCCGTGGTGGTCGTCGCGCTCGTCGCCTGGCTCGCCCTGGGCTGACCGGGCGAGCCGGCTCCCGGCGTGCTCGTCCTGGGCCGGCGCTCCCGCTCCCGCCCCAGTTCCGCCGGGCATGATCAACACCAGTTCGGCGAGGTTGCCGCATCCAGGGCCCGATGATCCCGCCACTTCGGCGAGGTGGTGTCGATCATGGTTTGCGGTCCTGAGTCGGGCAGGCGGGATTGGGGTCAGGCGGCGAGCACCTCGCGGGTCTCGCGGGCGATCTCCCGCTCCTCGTCGGTGCCGACCACGAGCACGGTGACCTCGGCGCCGGCCGGGGAGATCACCCGGTCGCCCGTGCCGTCGTTGCGGCCCGGGTCGACGGCGACGCCGAGCCGTTCCAGCCCGGCCAGCGACGCCGCCCGGACGGGCGCGGCGTGCTCACCGACGCCGGCGGTGAACGCGATCGCGTCGACCCGCCCGAGCAACGCGTAGTACGCCCCCACGTAGCCGGTGATCCGGCGGCAGTAGACGTCGAACGCCAGCGCCGCGTGCGGGTCACCGGCGTCCCGGCGGGCCAGCACCTCCCGCATGTCGTTGACGCCGGTCAGCCCGAGCAGGCCGCTGCGGTGGTTGAGCAGGTCGTCGATCTCGTCCACGCCCATCCCGCCCTCGCGGCGCAGGTGGAAGATGACGGTCGGGTCGAGGTCGCCGCTGCGGGTGCCCATCACCAGGCCCTCCAGCGGCGACATGCCCATCGACGTGGCCACGCTCCGGCCGCCCTCCACCGCGCACGCGCTCGCCCCGTTGCCCAGGTGCAGCGTGATCGTGTTCAGCTCGGCGTACGGCCGGTCGAGCAGCTCCGCCGTGCGCCGCGAGACGTACGCGTGCGAGGTGCCGTGGAAGCCGTACCGGCGCACGTCGTAGCGCTCGGCGGTCTCCCGGTCGATCGCGTACGTGGCGGCGGCCTCCGGCAGCGTGTGGTGGAACGCGGTGTCGAAGACGGCCACCTGCGGGGTGTCCGGCAGCGCCTCCCGGGCCACCCGGATGCCGGCCAGGTTGGCCGGGTTGTGCAGCGGGGCGAGCGGGACGAGTTCCTCGATCCCGGTGACGACCGCGTCGTCGATCAGCACCGGAGAGCTGAACCGCCGTCCGCCGTGCACCACCCGGTGCCCGACGGCGGCCAGGCCGGTCAGGTCGAGCCGTTCGATGATCTCCCGGACCGCGCTCTCGTGGTCGGCCGGCCCGCCGCCGGGTTCGCCGATCCGCTCCACGGTGCCCTTGTCGCGCACCTCGTCGCCGTCGTACAGCCGGTACTTGACCGACGAGGAGCCGCTGTTGAGGACCAGGATGCGGCTCATTCCGACGCCTCCGCGGCGGCCTGGATGGCGGTGATCGCCACCGTGTTGACGATGTCGGACACGGTGGCGCCCCGGGACAGGTCGTTGACCGGCCGGCGCAGGCCCTGCATGACCGGGCCGACCGCGACCGCGCCGGCCGAGCGCTGCACCGCCTTGTACGTGTTGTTGCCAGTGTTCAGGTCCGGGAAGATGAACACCGTGGCGCGTCCCGCCACCGGGCTGTCCGGCAGCTTGGTCGCGGCGACCTGCGGGTCGATCGCCGCGTCGTACTGGATCGGGCCGTCGACCAGCAGTTCCGGCCGCCGCTCGCGGACCAGCTCGGTGGCCGCCGCGACCTTCTCCACGTCCGCGCCGGCGCCGGAGCTGCCGGTCGAGTACGACAGCATCGCCACCCGCGGCTCGATGCCGAACCGGGCCGCGGTGTCGGCGGAGGAGATGGCGATGTCGGCGAGCTGGGCCGCGTCCGGGTCCGGGTTGACCGCGCAGTCGCCGTAGACCAGCACCCGGTCGGCGAGCAGCATGAAGAAGACGCTGGACGCGACCGAGACGCCGGGCACGGTCCGGATGATCTCGAACGCCGGCCGGATGGTCGCGGCCGTGGTGTGCGTCGCCCCGGAGACCATTCCGTCCGCGTGGCCGGTCTGCACCATCATCGTGCCGAAGTAGTTGGGCTGCGCCACGATGTCGTGCGCCAGCTCCGGCGTCACGCCCCGGTGCGCGCGCAGCTTCGCGTACGTGGCGGCGAACTCGTCCCGCCACTCGCTGGTCGCCGGGTCGACGATCTGCGCGTCGCCGACGTCGACGCCCAGTTCCCGGGTCCGTCGGGCGATCTCGTCCGGGCGGCCGAGCAGGGTCAGCTCGGCGACACCCCGGCGTAGCAGCACCTCCGCCGCGCGAAGGATCCGCTCCTCGGCGCCCTCGGGCAGCACCAGCCGACGGCGGCGGGCCCGGGCCCGGTCGATCAGGTCGTTCTCGAACATCAGCGGGGTGACCCGGGCGGAGCGGGTGACCCGCAGCCGGCGGGCCAGGTCGTCGGTGTCCACGCAGCGCTCGAACGCGCCCAGCGCGGCGTCGACCTTGCGCGGGTTGGCCGTGCTGGGGCGGCCCTCGATCCGGCTGGACGCCTCGACCGTGTCGTAGCTGTCGGTGGGCACCGACAGCACGGCCAGCCCGGTGTTCATCCGCTCGACCAGGCGCATCGCCCGGGGGTCGGGTTGTTCGCCCAGCGTGAGCACCAGCCCGGCCAGCGACACCTGCCCCGCCACGTGCGCGGCGCCGGCCGCGACCAGCAGGTCGGCCCGGTCGCCCGGGGTGATCACCAGCGCGCCGTCGGTGAGGTGGTCCAGCAGCGTCGGCACGTGTGCGGCGCCCACCACGTAGTCGAGCACGTCGCGGTCCAGCGCGGCCTGGTCGCCAGCGAGCAGGGTGGCCCCGAGCGCCGCCGCCACCTCGGCCACCGTCGGCGCCGACACGGCCGGCACCTCCGGGATCGCGTACGCGGGGACCGGCAGCTCGGGCAGCGTCATCGGCCCGGGCACGCGGTTGGCGACCACCGCGACCACCGTCGCGCCGAGGTCGGCCAGATCGTGGTACGCGCCGCGCAGCGCCGCCGCGACCGCCTCGGGCGGCTGCCCGAAGCCGTCCACCACGGGCACCACGACGCTGCCGAACTCGGTCGCCAGCCGGGCGTTGAAGGCCAGTTCGCGGGGGCCGGCGCCGTCGCCGTCGGCGAAGTCGCTGCCCACCACCACGACGGCGGGGCAGCGTCGTTCCACCTCCCGGTAGCGGGCCACGATCGCCGAGATCAGCTCCTCCCGGCGGCCGTTCGCGACCAGCTCGGTGGCCTCGGCATAGGTGGCGCCGTGCAGTTCGCCGACCGGCAGCTCGATCCGGTAGCGCTCGGTGAGCAGGGCCAGGATCGGGTCGGCGCCGTCGCCGGCGACCAGCGGCCGGAACGCGCCGATCCGCCCGACCTGTCGGGACAGCAGCTCGGCCAGCCCGAGCGCCACCGTCGACTTGCCCCCGCCCGACCCCACACTGGTCAGGTACACGCTGCGCGCCACGACCTCACGCTACAAGATCGCACGAACCCGCGCCCGGGTCCTTCGCCCCCCGGCCAGCCCTCGTCGATCTTGCACTTACGGCCCGGACAAAAGCCGCCGTCCGGGCATTTGCCGGGCCGCAACCGCACGATCGCGGGGGAGACGGGAGGGAGGGGACTAGTCCTCGTCCTCGTCGTCGAGGCGGGCCAGCCAGGTGGCGAAGCGTTCGATCGGGGTCTCGAACTCGGGGTTCAGGTCGACGAAGTCCCGCAGGCGCTCGCCGAGCCACTCCAGGCTGACCTGCTCGTCGCCCCGGCGCTCGACCAGCTCCTCGATGCCACGGTCGGTGAAGTACACGGTGTTCCTCTCGTCGTACGGCAGCGGCCCGCCCCGATGTCGGGGCGGGCCGCTGCGGGTGATGTCACGGGCGGGGGAGAGCCGCCTCGATCAGCGCGTTCTGCTCGACCTCGTGCATCTTCGCCGAGCCGACCGCCGGGGCGGCGGCGGACGGGCGGGAGATGCGGCGCAGCCGGACCTCGGGCAGGTGCTCCAGCAGGTTGAGCGCGACGAACGACCAGCCGCCCTGGTTCGCCGGCTCCTCCTGGACCCAGGCGAAGTCCTCGGCGTTCGGGTACTGCGCCAGCGCGGCCCGGACCTCCTCGACGGGCAGCGGGTAGAGCTGCTCCATCCGGAGGATCGCGGTGTCGGTGACGCCCCGCTCCTGCCGGGCCTGGAACAGGTCGTAGTAGACCTTGCCCGAGCAGAGCAGCACCCGCTTCACCTGCTCCGGCGCCGGGGCGGCGGTGTCGGCCAGCACCGGCTGGAAGGTGCCCGTGGTGAAGTCCTCCACCGGCGACACGCAGAGCTTGTGCCGCAGCAGCGACTTCGGCGTGAACACCACCAGCGGCTTGCGCTTGGGCGACAGAGCCTGGCGACGCAGCAGGTGGAAGTAGTTCGCCGGGGTGGTCGGGATGGCCACCCGCATGTTGTCCTCGGCGCAGAGCTGGAGGAAGCGCTCCGGGCGGCCGGAGGTGTGGTCCGGCCCTTGCCCCTCGTGGCCGTGCGGCAGCAGCAGGGTGACCGCGGAGCGCTGGCCCCACTTCACCTCGCCGGAGGAGATGAACTCGTCGATCACCGACTGGGCGCCGTTGACGAAGTCACCGAACTGGGCCTCCCAGGCCACCAGCGCGTTGACGTTCTCCACCGAGTAGCCGTACTCGAAGCCCATGGCGGCGTATTCCGAGAGCAGCGAGTCGTGGACGAAGAAGCGGGACCGCTCGCCGTCGGCGGTGAGCGACTTCAGCGGCAGGTAGTCGTCGCCGGTCTTCGAGTCGACCACCGAGGCGTGCCGCTGGACGAACGTGCCCCGGCGCGAGTCCTGCCCGGCGAGCCGGACCGTCACGCCGTCGTGCAGCAGCGAGCCGAACGCGATGATCTCGCCGAAGCCCCAGTCGATGCCGCCCTCGACGGACATCTTCCGGCGCCGCTCCAGCAGCTGCTGGATCCGCTTGTGCGGGGTGAAGCCCTCCGGCAGGTTGACGTGCGCCTCGCCGATCGCCTTGACCACGGCGGCGTCGGTGGCGGTGTCGACCTGCGGCTCCGGCTCGTCCTCCCGCTTCGGGCGGCTGAGCTGGCGCGGGCTGGTGGCGGCGTCCCGGGTGGCCTTGAAGACCCGCTCCAGCTGCCCCTGGTAGTCGCGCAGCAGCTCCTCGGCGTCCTCCACGGTGATGTCACCGCGCCCGATCAGCTCCTCGGTGTAGAGCTTCCGGACCGACCGCTTCGAGTCGATGATCTTGTACATCTCGGGGTTGGACATCGACGGGTCGTCGCCCTCGTTGTGCCCGCGCCGGCGGTAGCAGACCATGTCGATCACGACGTCCTTGTTGAACGCCTGCCGGTACTCGAAGGCGAGCCGGGCCACCCGGACCACGGCCTCCGGGTCGTCGCCGTTCACGTGGAAGATCGGCGCCTGGATCATCCGGGCCACGTCGGTGCTGTAGAGGCTGGACCGGCTGTACTCCGGGGCGGTGGTGAAACCGACCTGGTTGTTGACCACCACGTGCACGGTGCCGCCGGTGCGGTAGCCGCGCAGCTGGGACAGGTTGAGCGTCTCGGCGACCACGCCCTGGCCGGCGAAGGCGGCGTCGCCGTGCACCGCCAGCGGCAGCACGGTGTAGCCCTCCAGCTTGAGGTCGATCCGGTCCTGCTTGGCCCGGACGATGCCCTCCAGCACCGGGTCGACGGCCTCCAGGTGCGACGGGTTCGCCACCACCGACACCTTGACCGCGTGCTCGCCGTCCGGGGTGGTGAACTTGCCGTTCTGGCCGAGGTGGTACTTCACGTCGCCCGAGCCCTGCGTGGAGCGCGGGTCGAGGTGCCCCTCGAACTCGGAGAAGATCTTCTCGTACGGCTTGCCGACGATGTTGGCCAGCACGTTGAGCCGGCCCCGGTGGGCCATGCCGATGACGACCTCGTCCAGCCCCGCCTCGGCGGAGGACTCCAGCACCTCGCCGAGCAGCGGGATCAGCGACTCGCCGCCCTCCAGCGAGAAGCGCTTCTGGCCGACGTACTTGGTCTGCAGGAAGGTCTCGAACGCCTCGGCGGCGTTGAGCCGGTTGAGCACGTGCTTCTGCTCGTCGGTGCTGGGCTTCTCGTACTTGCGCTCGACCCGCTCCTGGATCCAGCGCCGCTCCTCCGGGTCCTGGATGTGCATGTACTCGATGCCGACCCGGCGGCAGTAGGAGTCACGCAGCACGCCGAGGATCGAGCGCAGCTTCATCCGCTGCTGGCCGGCGAAGCCGTTGACCGGGAAGACCCGGTCGAGGTCCCACAGCGTCAGCCCGTGCTGGAGCACGTCCAGGTCGGGGTGCTTGCGGATCTTGAACTCGAGCGGGTCGGTGTCGGCCATCAGGTGGCCGCGCACCCGGTACGCGTGGATCAGCTCGTGCACCCGCGCGGTCTTGTTGATCTGGCCCTCGCTGTCGACGGCCACGTCGCGCATCCAGCGCACCGGCTCGTACGGGATCCGCAGCGAGGTGAAGATCTCGTCGTAGAAGCCGCGCTCGCCGAGCATCAGCTCGTGCATCACCTTGAGGAACTCGCCGGACTGCGCGCCCTGGATGATCCGGTGGTCGTAGGTGCTGGTCAGCGTGATGACCTTGCTGACCGCGTTCTCGGCCAGGGTGGCCTCGCTCATGCCCTGGTAGGGCGCCGGGTATTCCATCGCGCCGACGCCGATGATGGCGCTCTGGCCCTGCATCAGGCGCGGGATCGAGTGCACCGTGCCGATGCCGCCCGGGTTGGTCAGCGAGATGGTGGTGCCGGAGTAGTCCTCCATGGTCAGCTCGTTGCGGCGGGCGCGCCGGACCACGTCCTCGTACGCCTGCCAGAACTGCCGGAAGTCCATCTGCTCGCAGGCCTTGATGGACGGCACGACCAGGTTGCGGGAGCCGTCCGGCTTGACCAGGTCGATGGCGATGCCCAGGTTGACGTGCTCCGGGCGGACCATCGCCGGCTTGCCGTCGACCTCGGCGAAGGAGTTGTTCATCTCCGGGTGCTCGACCAGCGCCCGGACCATCGCGTACCCGATCAGGTGGGTGAAGCTGACCTTGCCACCACGGCCGCGGGCCAAGTGGTTGTTGATCACGATGCGGTTGTCCACCAGCAGCTTGGCCGGGACGGAGCGCACGCTGGTGGCGGTGGGGACGGAGAGCGAGGCGTCCATGTTCTGGACGATCTTGGCGGCCACGCCGCGCAGCGGGGTGGTGCCGGCGGCGCTCGCGGTCGGCGCCTTCGCGGCCGGCTTGGCCGGAGCGGCCTTCTTCGCCGGGGCCGGCTCGGGCGCCTTCGCCGCCGGCTTGGCAGCGGGCTTGGCGGCCGGCTTGGCCGGAGCGGCGGGGGCGGCCTTGGCGGGGGCGGGCTGCTCGGTGACCGTGGCGACGGCCTCCTGCTGCTCCGCGGGCTCGGGCTTGGCGGCCGGCTTGGCCGGCGCCTCCGGGCGCGGTGTGGCGGAGCCCGGCGCCGGCCGGTAGTCGGCGAAGAAGTCGTGCCAGGCCGAATCGACGCTCGAGGGGTCGGCGAGGTAGCGCTGGTACATCTCCTCGACGATCCACTCGTTCGGGCCGAAACCCGCCAGTGGGTTCTCCTGCGATGTCTGCTGGGTCGACACGGCCGCTAATCGCCTCTTTCACGCGGTTGTGAATGTCACGCGGTGGCTCCCGTGCCCGCTTCGCCGGGGCACGGAAGACGGATCCCAGGCTACGCCGTGCGATTGCCGCAGGCATTCTCGCCTCCGGCTGGTGGCCCGTTTCACAGAAGATGCCAGAAGTTCGGCAAACGCTGCGTGATCCGGCGACTCCTGCTAGACGACGGCGGCCCCGACCGGTGACACGGGGTCACCGGCCGGGGCCACGGAGCGCGGCGACTCAGGAGATGTCGCGCCGGCGGATCGTCAGCACGCCGATCGCGCCGGTCACCACCGCGTACCCGATGAGCACCGCGGCACCCGCCCACCGGGGTGGGTTGCCGGGGATCTCGGCGCCGCTGACCATCAGGCCGGAGGCCAGCGACGGCACCAGCAGCTGGAGCTGGTTGATCCAGTCGCCGAACCGCTGCGCCAGCAGGCCGATGGCGATGGCCGCGCCGATGGTGCCACCCAGGTAGAGCAGGATGCCGGTCACGGTGGCGCCGATCTGGCTGCGGATCAGCACGCCGAGCCCGACGCCGAGCACCGACCAGAGCAGGTAGGCCAGCCCGTTGAGGGCCACCGCGCGCCAGACCGCCCCGCTGCCGAACTGCGCGCCGACGTCCGTGGCGTTCAGGATCAGCGGCGCGAAGATCAGGTTGAGCACCGTGGTGCCGATCCAGAACAGCAGCGCCAGCACACCGGCGGCGGCCAGCTTGGCCAGCATCACCGCGGTGCGGTGCGGCGCGGTGAGGAACGTGGTGGTCACCGTCTGGTGGAAGAACTCGCTGGTCACCACCACGATGCCGAGCAGCATCACGATGAGCAGCCCGAAGAACTGCCCGTTCGTGTAGAGGTTGGCCGCGATGCTGTCGGCGCTGGATACCGCCTGCACCTGGTCGGCCTGGTCGGCCGGCACGTCGCCGACGTTGCCGCTGGCCAGCGCGTCGGTCTGCAGCCAGTTGAAGAGCAGCGCGAGCCCCCACAGGGGAACGCTGATCAGCGCGAAGATCCACCAGGTGCTGGTGGTGCGGATCTTGAGCAGTTCGGATCGGACCAGCGTCATCGGATCTCCGCCTTTCCGGCCGTCAGCTCCAGGAAGACCCCTTCGAGGTCGGGGCGCTCGGTGGTCAGCTCGTGCAGCTCCACCTTTGCCGCCAGCGCGACGCGGCCCACGGTCGGCGCGTCCACGCCACCGACCAGGAGCGCGCCGTGCGGGTCGGCGTCGACCGTGGCGGACTGCTCGCGCAGCGCCGCGGCCAGCTCGTCCGCCTGCGGGGTGCGCACCCGCACCCGGGCGCCGTGCGTCATCGAGCCCATCACCTGCTCGACCGGACCCTGCCGGACCAGCTTGCCGGCCGCGATGATCACCACGTCGTCGGCGAGCAGCTGCATCTCGGAGAGCAGGTGGCTGGAGACCAGCACGGTACGACCCTCGGCGGCCAGCCCTTTGAGGAAGCCGCGCATCCAGCGGATGCCCTCCGGGTCGAGGCCGTTGGCCGGCTCGTCCAGGATCAGCACCTGCGGGTTGCCGAGCATCGCGGCGGCGATCCCGAGCCGCTGCTTCATGCCCAGCGAGTAGCCCTTGAACTTGCGCTTCGCCGCCGGGGAGAGCCCGACCAGGGCGAGCGCCTCGTCCGCCCGCTCCTTCGGCAGCCCGGCCGCCGCGCAGATCACCCGCAGGTGGTTGATGCCGGTGCGGCCCTTGTGCGCGCTGGACGCCTCCAGCACCGCGCCCACCGTGCGCAGCGGGTCGGTCAGGTCGGCGTACCGGTGGCCGCCGATGGTGGCCGTGCCGGCGGTCGGCGTGACCAGGTTGAGCAACATGCGCAGGGTGGTCGTCTTACCGGCGCCGTTCGGGCCGAGGAAGCCGGTGACCCGGCCCGGCTCGACGGTGAACGACAGGTTGTCGACCGCCCGGACGTTCTTGTATTGCTTGGTCAGGCCGGACACGATGATCTGGCCGGTCGCGGCACTGGGGCGTGGCTGCCCGTCGGACATCATTCTCCTCTCCTGCCCCGGCGCGCTGGACGCACGCCGGTGGGGGCGCCGTTGCGGGGGCGCCCCGCACAGCCTTCCAACCCGGCGCAAGGGGGTCAATCAGGCGGGATGCGTACGCGCCGTCCTCCTCAGGGAGGAGATCAGCCCGCCGGCACCGCGACCCAGGTGGCACGGGCCCGGCCGAGCAGGGCGCCGTCCGGCCCGTACAGGCTGGTGTGCACCTCCGCCTTCCGCCCCTCGCCGCCCACCGCGAGGCCGGTCACCACGCACTCGTCGCCGGGCCGCGGCAGCGCGGTGACCTGCGCGGCGATCCGGCCCAACACGTACGGGCGGCCGGCGGAGAGCACCGCCCAGCCGCCCGGGCAGTCCAGCGCCGCCCAGACCGTCGCCGGCACCACCTCGGCCGGCGCGCGGAACGGCGCGGCGGTCCGCCCGTCGGGCAGCCGGCCGGGGAAGATCCGCAGCCCGTCCGGGCGTGTCGGCCCGCAGACGTAGCAGCCGGGGAACGGGTGGTCCACCAGACCGGGGTACGCCCGCGCGGCCTGCTCGGCCGTCGCCCGGTCCACCGGCGGCACGACCGCGTCGACCGGCGCGACCCGGCGTACCTCGGCGACCAGCCGGCCCTCCGGGTCGCGCACCTCGCCGTCGCCGGCGGTCAGCGGGGTGTCCAGCGGCGGCGGTCGGCGCAGGGTGACCTCCACCGGCCCCCGGTCGTCGATCAGCGCGGCGAAGATCCCGGCGCTCCAGCCGCCGTTGCCCGAGCCGTCCGGTCCGTGGAAGCGGGCCTCGACGAGCATGTGCACCTCCGGGTTCCGTGCGCCGCCGGCGCCGTCGTCGGCGGTCGCCCGGCAGCCTCGCACACCCGCCGTCACCGGTTCGCGCACGCCGCCGCCGACGGGCGTTCACCGGATCGACACCCCTCACCCCGGGGGCGGCAACCCGGGGCCCTTACACAGGACCCATGGCCGTTCTGCACGCCGCTGGCGCACCGCTCACGACCAGCGGTTACACCCTGCTGATCGCCGACGACCCGACCCTGGTCGCGGCCGCGCAACGCCTGCGCCACGAGGTGTTCGCCAGCGAACTCGGCGCCACCCTGCCGCCGGGGTCCGCCGGGCTCGACGCCGACGAGTTCGACGCCCACTGCGACCACCTGGTGGTGGTCCGCGAGGGCACCGAGGAGGTGGTCGGCACCTACCGGCTGCTGCCGCCCGGACGCACCGACCGGCGGTACGCCGACGGCGAGTTCGACCTGGCCCCGCTCGCCCCGCTCCACGACGACCTGGTCGAGGCGGGGCGCTCCTGCGTGCACCCGGACCACCGCACCGGGGCGGTGATCAACCTGATGTGGGCCGGGATCTGCCGCTACCTGCACCTGCGTGGCTCGCGCTGGCTCGGCGGCTGCGCCTCGGTGCCGGTCGCCGACGGGGGGACCGCCGCCGCCGAGGTGTGGGCGCAGGTGCGGGCGCGGCACCTCGCCCCGCCGCCGCTGCGGGTCACCCCGCGCCGGCCCTGGCTCGCCGAGGCGTCGGCCGCCGTCGACCCCGCCACGCTCACCCCCGCCGAACGCCGCGCGCTCGTGCCGCCGCTGCTCCGCGGCTACCTGCGGCTCGGCGCGTGGGTCGGCGGCGAGCCCGCGTACGACCCGGACTTCGGCTGCGCCGACTTCTACGTGCTCTTCTCGCTGGACCGGATGAATCCGCGCTACCTGAAGCACTTCCTCGGCGAGGCCGGCTCGTGACCGCCGAGGGGCTCTGGCGGCCCGCCTCGGGCTGCGGGCCGGACTGCCTGCCGCCGCCCGCCGCGCCGGACGTGTCGTGGGCGCGCCGGACCGGGCGGCTGCTCGGCGTACTCGGGATGCTGCTGGCCGGGGCCGGCCTGGCGGCGGTGCTGCCGCTGCTGCCGGCGGCCGACCGGCGGGCGGCGCTGCGACGCTGGGCCCGGGGAACGCTGCGCGCCCTCGGCGTCCGGCTGACGGTCCGGGGCCGGCCGCCGCGCCGCCGCGCGCTGCTGGTCGCCAACCACGTCTCCTGGCTGGACATCCTCGCGGTGCTCGCCGTCGCGCCGGCCCGGATGCTGGCCAAGCGCGAGGTCCGGAGCTGGCCGGTGGTCGGCGCGCTGGCCGCCGCGGCGGGCACCGTCTTCGTGGACCGGTCCCGACCGCGCGAACTGCCGGCCACGGTCGACCGGGTGGCCGGGGCGTTGCGCGCCGGGCACCCGGTGGCGGTGTTCCCGGAGGGCACGACCTGGTGCGGCGCGGCGACGGACTGCCGCCCCGCCCGGGGCTTCCGACCGGCGATGTTCGAGGCCGCGGTCGTCGCCGGGGCGCCCGTGGTGCCGCTCGGCCTCGCCTACCGGTACGCCGGCGACCCGAGCACGCTGCCCGCGTTCCTGGGCGAGGAGACGCTCTGGGCGTCGGTGCGCCGGGTGTTGGCGGCCCGGGACCTGACCGTGGCGGTGACCGTGACGGCCGCCCTGCACCCGGCCGACGGGGCGGACCGGCGGCTGCTGGCCCGAGCCGCCGAGTCCGCCGTCCACCCGGCCCCGCCCACCCGGACCCGGGTGGCCCGTCCCGCCCCCGTGCTCGGTGGCCCGACCGTGTATTCGCTCTTGTCGGCACCCCGGTCCCGCTCCCTCATCGATGTCGTGTCCCGGGCCGACGTTTCGTCCTCCCCGGGCGTCGTGCCGTCGCCGTCGGGCGTGGCCGGGCCGGACCTCGACCTGGTCGCCTGACCACCACCCCGCCGCCGCGTCACCGCACCGCACCGCCCCGCCCCGCCCCCCTCCCGCCGACAGCGGTTCGCGCTTCACCCCCCCCGGAACCCTTCCACCCAAAGGGATCGATCTTCCACCTCTCAGAACGTCCGCAGATCTTGGTACAGAACGGCCCCTATGAGGGCCCTTTCGTACCAAGATCTCGGCGTCCGCAGCGTGAGCGGAGCCTCGCGGCCCCGGACGGTGGACGACCGAGGCCGGCCTCGGGCTGACGTCCCGGGCTTCCCGGTCCGGGGACTCGTCTCGTTGATCAAGGAGTTTGCGTCGGCGGTCTTGCCGGAAGTCGACGCGAACTCCTTGGTCAACGGGGGAAGTGCGAGGGGAGACGCGATACGGTCGCGATAGGGACTTGTTCAGTCGCGATGTATCGCGTTATAGTTCTCCTTCACCGGGCGTGCCATCGGGGGGCGCGCGACGAGGGGAGGACCCATGGCCAGCTGGACGGTCGACAGCCCGCAACGGCTCACCCTGGACGAGCCGGTCACCCGGCTCGAGGTCCGGCTGGTCAGCGGCCGGCTCAACGTGGTGGCCACCGACGGCCCGGCCCGGATCGACGTCACCCGGATCAGCCGCCGACCCCTCGTGGTCGAGCTGCGCGACGGCCGGTTGACCGTCCGGCACGAGCGGACCACCCACTGGCCGGGCGTGCTCTGGTGGCTGGGTCAGCTCCGCCGCCGCTACCGCGCCGAGGTGTCGGTGGCGGTGCCGGCCGAGGCGCTGGCCGACCTGCACCTGGTCGACGGCGCGCTGGTCGCCTCTGGACTGCGTCGCGACACCCGGGTCGACGTCACCTCCGGCCAGGTCACCCTGATGGGGCTACGTGGCCGCACCACCGCCAAGGTCGTCTCCGGCCCGGTGGAGGCGCTCGGCATCGGCGGCGACCTCGACCTGGAGACGGTCTCCGGCGAGCTGATCCTGGCCGACAGCGCGCCCGAGCGGGTCCGCGCCCACGCGGTGTCCGGCTCGATCACCTGCGACCTGGACAACCCGCGCGGCAGTGAGATCCGGCTCAGCGCCATCTCCGGCAGCATCACCGTGCGGGTCCGCGAGGACAGCGACCTCAGCGTGCACCTGCACACCACCTCCGGCCGGATCACCAGCGGCTTCCCGCAGATCTGCGGCGGTCAGCACGGCTTCGGCGCGGTCAAGGACAGCCACGGGGTGCTCGGCGGGGGCGCCGGTAAGCTCTGGGCGTCCGCGACGTCCGGCAGCATCGCGCTGCTGGCCCGCCCGGTCGCGGACGCCGACGACGTGGAGGACCTGCCGTGACCGCCGTGTTCAGTCACGGGCGGCTCCGGCTCTACCTGCTCAAGCTCCTCGACGACGGGCCCAAGCACGGCTACGAGCTGATCCGCCTGCTGGAGGAGCGCTTCCTCGGCCTCTACGCGCCCAGCGCCGGCACCATCTATCCCCGGCTCCAGCGGCTGGAGGTGGAGGGTCTGGTGACCCACACCGCCGTGGGTGGGCGCAAGGTCTACGAGATCACCGACGCCGGTCGGGCCGAGCTGCGGCAGCGGGCCGACGAGCTGGCCACCCTGGAGGCCGACATCAGCGCCTCCGTCGAGGACCTCTCGGCGCTCGCCGGCGAGATCCGCACCGAGGTACGCGGTTCGGTGCGCGACCTGAAGCGGGAGCTGCGCGAGGTGGCCCGGCAGACCCGGCAGGGCCGCTGGACACCCCCGCCCCCGCCCCCGCGCCCGGGCGGCGACGGGAGCCCGCCCGGCCCGGCCGAGTCGCCGTTGCTCGCCGAGTTCGACACGCGGCTGGCCGCGTTCACGGTCGAGGTGGGCGCCCTGGTCCGGGCCGGGCGGCTCAGCGACAACCAGCTCCGCACCGCGATCCGGGTGCTCGACGGCGCGCTCGACGGGCTGCGACGACTGCTCCGCTGAGCTCACAGGTTGTTTCCAGGTGGCGCCCAGCGCGACCGCAGCCGGAGCACGGATGATGGGAGCCATGGCGGCTACCCAGACCGAGGCCCGACTGCTCGTCGTCGAGGACGATCCCAACATCCTCGAACTGCTCTCCGCGAGCCTGCGCTTCGCCGGTTTCGACGTGGCGACGGCGACCAGCGGCAGCGCCGCGCTGCACGCCGCCAAGGACCACCGGCCCGACCTGGTCGTGCTCGACGTGATGCTGCCCGACCTCGACGGCTTCGAGGTCATCCGGATGCTCCGCGAGGGTGGCACGCGTACCCCGGTGGTGTTCCTGACCGCGCGGGACGCCACCGACGACAAGATCCGTGGGCTGACCCTGGGCGGCGACGACTACGTCACCAAGCCGTTCAGCCTGGAGGAGTTGACCGCCCGGATCCGGGCCGTGCTGCGGCGCACCGCGACCGGCGAGCACGCGCCGTCCCGGCTCACCTTCGCCGACCTGGAGCTGGACGAGGAGACGCACGAGGTGCACCGGGCCGGCCAGCGGGTGCAGCTGTCGCCGACCGAGTTCAAGCTGCTGCGCTACCTCATGCTCAACGCCAACCGGGTGCTCAGCAAGGCGCAGATCCTCGACCACGTCTGGAACTACGACTTCCGCGGTGACGACAACATCGTCGAGTCCTACATCTCCTACCTGCGGCGCAAGGTCGACAACACCCAGCCCCGGCTGATCCACACCCTGCGCGGGGTGGGTTACGTGCTCCGCAAGCCGGCGGCGTGAGCGCCGTCCACGACGCGAAGGGCTGGCTGCGCGGGATCCCGCTCCGGCTCAAGCTGGTCACCGCCGTGCTGGCACTGGTCGGCGGGGCACTGCTGGTCATCAGCGTCTCCACCGCGTACTTCCTGCACGACTATCTGGTGGGCCGGATCGACGGCGAGCTGGACGACCAGCTCGACCGCGGTGTGACGGTCAGCCAGGAGAACCTGAGCACGCTTCCGACCGACTACCTGGTCGCGCAGTGGAACAGCACCGTCCGGCAGGGCAAGGTGGCACGCGACCGCGCGCTCGACGACCAGGACCTGCCGGCGGGCATCGGCCAGCAGAGCTGGTACGACGAGCACGCCAACGGGGAAGCGTTCACCGACGACGGCGCCGACAAGCGGGTCCGGTGGCGGTTGATGGTGCGGCAGGACGGCGACGACTCGTACCGGGTGGTCGGCCAGAACCTCGACGACGTCGATCTCTCCGTCCGGCAGCTGCTCTGGATAGACCTGCTGGTCGGTGGAGCGGTGATGATCATCCTGGCGTCGGTGGGTGCGGGCATCGTGCGTACCAGCCTGAAGCCCCTGGTGGAGATCGAGCGGACCGCGGCGGCCATCGCCGGCGGCGACCTGACCCGGCGGGTGCCCGACCCGGAGGAGGGGCGGGCCTGCCCGACCTCCGAGCTGGGCCGGCTCTCCCGGGCGTTGAACGCGATGCTGGCCCAGATCGAGGCCGCGTTCACCGCGCGGGCCGCCTCCGAGGCGGCGGCGCGCAGCGCCGAGATGGGCGCCCGGGACGCGGCCGCCTCGGCGCAGGCGTCGGAGGCGCGGGCCCGCCGCTCGGAGGAGCGGATGCGGCAGTTCATCGCGGACGCCTCGCACGAGCTGCGTACCCCGCTGACCACCATCCGGGGCTTCGCCGAGCTGTACCGGCAGGGCGCGGCGCGGGAGCCGGAGCAGACCGCCGACCTGCTGCGCCGGATCGAGGACGAGGCGTCCCGGATGGGGCTGCTGGTCGAGGATCTGCTGCTGCTGGCCCGGATGGACCGGGAGCGGCCGATCGCGCTGGCCCCGGTGGAGCTGCCGGTGCTGGCCTCGGACGCGGTGGAGGCGGCCCGGGTGGTGGATCCGGACCGGCGGATCGAGCTGGAGCGGGAACCGGGTTCCGGCCCGCTGGTGGTGCTCGGCGACGACGCCCGGCTGCGCCAGGTGATCGGCAACCTGATGACCAATGCGCTCACCCACACGCCGTCGGACGCCGCGGTGACGCTGCGGCTGCGGGCGGAGACCGGCAACGTCGCCGTGGTGGAGGTCGCGGACACCGGGCCCGGCCTGACGCCGGAGCAGGCCGAACGGGTCTTCGAGCGGTTCTACCGGGTGGACGCCGCCCGGACCCGGCGGGCCGGCGGGCCGACCAGCACCGGGCTCGGCCTGGCCATCGTCGCCGCGCTGGTGGCGGCGCACCACGGCACGGTCGAGGCGGCCGAGACGCCGGGCGGGGGCGCCACGTTCCGGGTGAAGCTGCCGCTGCTGCCGGAGTCGCCGGAGCCGGGCGAGTGACTTACAGAAAACATTCAGGCGGATTCCAGGCTGGTGACAGTGCCACGGGGAAAGCTGGTGTCATGACCGAGCACGAGACCGATCCGCAGCGGTCGCCGGCCCCCGCCGACGCCGAGCCGTCGCACCACACCGCCGAGCTGCCCCGCGTCGAGAGCGGGACGTCGGACTCCACCACCACCCCGGCCGCCGCGCCGGTTCCGGCCGACTCCCCGGCCGCCGGAACCACAGCCCACGCCGGCTCTCCCGACACGCCGACTCCGTCGGGGTGGGCGACCCGGCCCGGCCCGGATTCGCCGGCCGCCGCCGGCGCCCAGGCCGACCCGGCAGCCCACGGCGGCCAGAGCACCCCCGCCGGCTCGCCGGGCCACCCGTACGGGCCGTCCGCCGCGACGCCGTCCGCCCCGCCGTACCCGGTCTCCGGGCAGTCGCAGCAGCCCTACCCGTGGTACGGGGGCCAGCACCAGGGCGGTTGGGCGCAGCAGGGCAGCGCCGGCTACCCGTCGTCGCCGCACTCCGCCGGCCCGGTACCGACCTACCAGGCCCAGCCGCACCAGCAGTACCCGCACCAGGCCGGGCAGCCGGTCCCGCCGTGGGGTCCGCACCAGCCGGCGCGGCCGAGCCGGGCCGGCAAGTTCGTCGGCGCGGGCGCGCTGGCGCTGGCCCTGATGCTCGGTTCGGGCGTGGCCGGCGGCGCGCTGGCCCTCGCGCTCGACGACGGCGGCGGCGTCACCCGCACCTACTCCGCCGCCCCGGTGATCAACAGCGCCGACCTGCCCAAGATCGCGGCTGCGGTCCAGGACAGCATCGTCACGATCATGACGAACAGCGGTGAGGGCTCCGGGGTGATCCTCAGCGCCGACGGGTACGTGCTGACCAACAACCACGTGGTCGCCTCCGCCGGCGGGGACACCGTCAAGGTGGTCTTCGCCGACGGCAAGACCGCCTCGGCGAAGATCGTCGGGACCGACCCGAAGACCGACCTCGCGGTGGTCCAGGCCAGCGGCGTGAGCAACCTGAAGGCGGCGAAGTTCGGCGACAGCGACGCCATGCAGGTCGGCGACCAGGTGCTCGCCCTGGGCAGCCCGCTCGGCCTCCAGGGCTCGGTGACCGCCGGCATCCTGAGCGCCCGCGACCGCACCATCGCCGCCGGCGAGGGCGGCCAGCAGCAGAACCCGCAGCAGGGCGCCAGCTCGATCTCCGGGCTGCTGCAGACCGACGCGCCGATCAACCCGGGCAACTCCGGCGGCGCGCTGGTCAACACCCGGGGCGAGGTGATCGGGATCAACACCGCGATCGCCACCGCCGGGCAGGGCAGCAACGGCAACATCGGCGTCGGCTTCGCCATCCCGAGCAACAAGGCCAAGGACGTGGCCGAGAAGCTCCAGCGGGGCGAGAAGGTCAGCCACCCGTCGCTCGGGGTGAGCGTGAACGCCGCCGAGGACGGCGGCGCCCTGGTCGCCGCCGTCACGCCGGGCAGCGCCGCCGAGAAGGCCGGGCTCCAGCGGGGCGACGTGATCACCAAGTTCGGCGACACGGTGGTCAACGACTCCAACGATCTGGTCGGCGCCGTGCAGGCCGGCAAGGTCGGCGACCGGGTCGAGGTCCAGTACAAGCGAAACGGATCGGCCGAGACGGCAACCGTGACGCTCGCCGAGACGTCATAGTCCGCGAGACCTGCCTCCCTCCCGGGCGGCGGGTGACGGAGCCAAGGGGGTTGGCTCCGTCACCCGCCGCCCTTTTTCGTGCCTCACCCGGTCCGGGTGACCCGGGCTCACCCCCACCGGCGGCACCCTCGGGACATGACCACCACCGTCGCCGTACGCACCGACCAGGAGATCCAGCGGGACGTCCTCGCCGAGCTGGACTGGGACGCGCAGACCCGGCCCACCGAGATCGGCGTGACCGTCGCCGACGGCGTGGTCACGCTCACCGGCCACGTGGACAGCTACGCCCGGCGCTGGGCGGCCGAGCGCTGCGCGCACCGGGTACGCGGGGTGCGTGCCGTCGCCAGCGAACTCGACGTCGACCTGCCGGTCACGGACCGGCGTACCGACGCCGACATCGCGATCGCGGCCAGCCGGGCGCTGGAGTGGGACAGCTTCGTGCCGGCCGAGCGGCTGGACGTGACCGTCGCCGACGGCTGGGTCATGCTCCGCGGCGAGGTGGAGTACGGCTTCCAGCGTCGGACCGCCGAACGCGAGCTGCGCCGGCTGCGGGGCGTACGCGGGGTGACCAACCTGGTCGAGGTGCGCCCGCCGACTCCGCCCAGCGACGAGCAGAACCGCCGTGACCTGCGCCGCCTGCTCGTCCGGCGGACCGGGACCGAACGCGTCGACGCCCGGGTCGAGGGCGACACCGTGGTGCTCGCCGGCGTGGTGCGCGCCTGGTGGCAGCGGGAGGAGGCGGAACGGGCGGCCTGGGCCCTGCCCGGCGTACGGGAGGTGCACGTCGGGATCGTGGTGACCGACTGAGCGTCGGCCGCCCGCCGTCGCCGTCGGCCGAGGGCCGGCGGCGCCGCCGTTTACCGCCGGTCGGGTCGGGAACCCGCCGCCGATCGGGTACGCCGGGGACCAACGGGGAGGGCTCGTGGCCGTGAACCAGCCGGACCGCGCGTGGACCGGACCTCTCCGGATCGCGATGGTGGTGCCGCCGTGGCTCTCGGTGCCGCCACCCGGGTACGGCGGGCTGGAGACGCTGGTGGCCGGGCTGGTCGACGCGCTGATCGACCGGGGGCACGCGGTGACGTTGTTCGGCGCGGGCACGGAGCACGGCACGAACGCCCGCTTCGTCTCCACCTGCGCGGAGTTGCAGTACGACCGGCTCGGCGAGTCGCTGCCCGAGCTGGCCCACCTGGCCCACGTCGACCGCCTGGTGGACCCGGCCGACTTCGACCTGGTGCACGACCACACCACCATCGGCCCGATGGTGGCCGGCCGCCGCCGCGTCCCCACCGTGGCCACGGTGCACGGCAACCCGGTCGGCGAGTACGGCACGGTGCTCAGCAACACCGACCGGGGCGTGGGCCTGATCGCGATCTCGCACGCCCAGCGTCGGGCCAACCCGGGCCTGCCGTGGGTCGGCACGGTGCACAACGCGATGCCGCTGCGGGACGTCCCGCGCAAGCGGTCGCCGGGGGCCGGGCCGGTGCTCTGGCTCGCCCGGTTCAGCCCGGACAAGGGCCCGGACGTGGCGATCCGGGCCTGCCGCGCGGCCGGGCTGCCGCTCACCCTGGCCGGCAAGTGCCACGAGCCGGCCGAGCGCCGCTACCTGGAACAGGTGGTCGAGCCGATGCTGGACTCCGACGTGACGCTGGTGGTGAACGCGGACCGGGAGGCCACGCTGCGGCTGCTGCTCGACGCCCGCTGTCTGATCATGCCGATCCAGTGGGCCGAGCCGTTCGGCATGGTGATGGTGGAGGCGATGGCGACCGGTACGCCGGTGGTCGCGCTGGGCCGGGGCGCGGTGCCGGAACTGGTCCGACCGGGCGTCACCGGGCTGGTCTGCGACCACGCCGACGAGCTGCCGGCGGCCCTGCGGGCGGCGGCCGGCCTGGACCCGGCGGACTGCATCGCGCACGTCGCGGAGAACTTCTCGGTGGAACGGATGGCCGCCGATCACGAGGCGGTGTACCGGGGCTTCCTGGCCGCGCGGGCCACCACCGACCGCCCGCGCGCGGTCACCCCGGTCGTCGCCGGCTGACCGGTCAGGTCGGTCCGGCCAGCAGCCGCGCGGCGGCGGCGTCGAGCTGCCGCGCGTACCCGGGACTGATGCTGCCCTCGCGCCGGCGCTCGGCGATCTTGCCGCGGAGCCGGTCCACGGCGGCGGTCACCTCGCCCTCGTCGGCGGCGACCGCGTTGCGCAGCAGGTTGCGCAGGTCGACGCCGACGTCGTCGCGGATCTGCCCCTCCGCCAGCCCGGCCGCGATCAGCCCGTCGACCCGTTCGGCCGCGTCGGCCGGGTCGGCGGCCGGAGCGGTCGGCCCGACGGTGGCGGCCGGCGGCGTCGGCTCGGTGGACGGGGTGCCGGCCGTCTCCTCCGGCGCGGTGGACGGCACCCGCACCGGCGCGGTGGTCGGCAGCGCCCCGGGCTGGCTCGGCCGGTCCGGGGTGAGCGCGGGCACCAGCAGCGCGGCGGCGGCGACCACCGCCACGCCGGCCCCCGCCCACGCGAGCGCGCGTCGCCGGTCCGGCGCGGGACCCGGCGTCGCCGCGGTCGCCGTCGTCGGGTTCGGGGGAGCGGGCAGCGCGGGCAGGGTCATCGTCGGTGCCAGCATGGTGGCCGCCTGCGGGTCGGCGGGCAGCAGCTGGTCGCGGAGCACGGCCGCCACCCGGTGCGCGGTCGGCCGGCGGCGCGGGTCCCGGTCCAGGCAGCGCAGGCAGATCTCCGCGACCGGCCGGGGCAGCCCCGGCACGCCGTCCAGGGTGGGCGCCGGGCTGTCCGCCAGCGCGGCGCTCAGCTGCTCCCAGGTGTCCGCCGGGTACGGCGGCTGGCCGGTCAGCGTCTCGAACAGCAGCACGCCCAGCGAGTAGACGTCGGTGGCCGGCTGGGCCGGGGCGCCGTCCAGCCGCTCCGGCGCCACGTACGCCGGGGTGCCGAACGTGCCGCCGTCCTCGTCCTCGTCCGGCTCGCCGATCCGGGTGGCGATGCCGAAGTCGAGCACCTTGGCGCCGTTGCCGGTCATCATCACGTTGGCCGGGGTCACGTCCCGGTGCACGATGCCGAGCCGGTGCGCCGCGGCGAGCGCCTCGGCCACCTGGGCGCCCGTCTCCACCGCCGTCGGCCAGGGCAACGGCCCCTCGGTCAGCCGGTGCTCCAGCTCCTCGCCGCTGAGCAGCTCCATCACCACGAACGAGGTGATCGCACCGTCCGGGGCCACCGTCTCGCCGTAGTCGTGCACGGCGGTGACGTGCGGGTGGTCGAGCTGGGCGGCGGAGCGGGCCTCCTCGCGCACCATGTCCCGGAAGCGGGCGTCCGCGGCGAGCGAGGGGGCGAGGACCTTGACCGCGACCACCCGGTCGAGCACCTCGTCGCGGGCGCGCCAGATCACCGACATGCCGCCGGCGCCGATCCGGTCGATGAGCCGGTACCGCCGGGCCAGCAGACGGCCGGCCTGCAGTGTCGCCATCGCCTCGCACCTGCCTGGGCTCGGGAGCGCTACCAGGTTGCGGGAATGTGTCCGACCTGTCAACGGCCGTCCGATCCCGGGTCGCGGCCCGCGCGCCGCCGCTGACCGTCCGTGACGGCCGTGGTCGGCCCCGCCGCCACCGACGGGCCGGGCTGTGGGCCGCGTGCCAGGATGAACGGCATGGCGGGTGGTCCGGTGGCGTTCGTGCTCGGCGGCGGGGGAGTGCTCGGCGCCGTCGAGGTGGGCATGCTGCGGGCCCTGTTCCGCCACCGGATCCGACCCGACCTGGTGCTCGGCACCTCGATCGGCGCGGTCAACGGCGCCCTGGTGGCCGCCGACCCGACCGAGGCGGTGACCGACCGGCTGGTCCGCCTCTGGGCCTCCCCGGAGGCCAGCGAGGTGTACGGCGACTCGGTCGCCCGGCAGCTGCGCCGCTTCGCCGCGCGCACCCACCTGCACTCGCCCCGCCCGCTGCGCCGCCTGCTGGAGAGCGAGCTGGGCGAGGGCACCACGTTCGCCGACCTGGCCGTGCCGTTCCGCTGCTGCGCCGCGAACATCGAGCGCGCCGCCGAGCACTGGTTCAGTGAGGGCCCGCTGGTGCCGGCCGTGCTCGCGTCCGCCTCGGTGCCGGGGCTGCTGCCACCCACCCAGATCGCCGGGCAGCACTACATCGACGGCGGGGTGGTCAACTCGATCCCGGTCGGCGAGGCGGTGGCCGCCGGCGCGACGCAGATCTTCGTGCTCCAGGTGGGCCGGATCGACCGCGAGCTGAGCCCACCGCGCCGGCCCTGGGAGATCGCCCAGGTCGCGTTCGAGATCGCCCGCCGGCACCGCTTCGCCCGCGAGATGGCGGCGCTGCCCGACGGCGTCGCGGTGCACGTGCTGCCGACCGGCGGTCTGGACCCGCGCGACGACAGCCCGTGGGCGTACCGGGACATGGCGGCCGTGGGGCGGCGGATCAGCCGGGCGTACACCGCCTCGCGCCGCTACCTGGACACCGCGCTGGAGCGTTGATGCCGCTGCCACCCCGCTGGCTACGCCGGTTGCTGCTCGCACCCGGCGTGGTGCTGCTCGCCGTCGCCGTGGTGACCACGCTCCCGGTCTGGGCGCTGCTGGCGCTGGCCGCGTCGCCGCTGGTGCCGGGGCGGCTGCGCCCGCTGCGACTGCTCTGGATCGGTGCCGTCTACCTGGTCTGGGACGCCGCCGCGCTGCTCGCCCTCTTCCTGCTCTGGGTGGCCTCCGGCTTCGGCGCGTACAAGCGGTCGCCGGCGTTCCAACGGGCCCACTACGTGGTCGCCGGCCGTTTCCTGCGGGTGCTGTTCTGGCAGGCCCGGTGGACGCTGCGGCTGAGCATCGACGTGGTCGGCACCGACCCGGACACCGCGCTGCCCGGCCGGCCCGAGTTGGTGCTCTGCCGGCACGCCGGGCCCGGTGACTCGTTCATCCTGATCCACGCGCTGGTGAACTGGTTCCACCGGGAACCCCGGATCGTGCTCAAGGAGAGCCTCCAGTGGGACCCGGCCATCGACGTGCTGCTCAACCGGCTGCCCAACCGCTTCATCGCGCCCGGCGCGGACGGCCGGGACTCGGCGGTCCGGCAGATCGGCCACCTGGCCACCGGCCTGGACGACGACGACGCCTTCGTGATCTTCCCCGAGGGCGGCAACTTCACCCCGTCGCGCCGGCTGCGCGCCATCGCCCGGCTGCGGTCGCTCGGCCTGGAGCGGATGGCGCTGCGCGCCGAGCGCATGCAGCACGTGCTCGCCCCGCAGCCCGGCGGGCTGCTCGCCGCGCTCGACGCCGCGCCGGACGCCGGGGTGATCTTCGTGGCGCACACCGGGCTCGACCAGATGCTCACCGTCGCGGACGTGTGGCGCGAGCTGCCGATGGACAAGCGGATCGTGATGCGGTTCTGGTCCGTCCCACCGGAGGAGATCCCGGCCGGCAAGCAGGAACGCGTCGACTGGCTGTTCGACTGGTGGGGTCGGATCGACCGGTGGGTCGCGGCCAACCGGGACGACACGGCCGACGCCTGACCGGATTCCCGCGCGGTTCGCGGCGGCGGCGCGGTCGTCCGCGTAGGGTGCGCTGGTGGAGCAGATCTGCGTGGTGACGACGGTGGTGGACGCCCGCGGGGTGGCGGACGTCCTGGCGGCTGCCGCCGTCGCCGGCCGGCTGGCGGCGTGCGCCCAGGTCGGTGGGCCGGTGGACAGCACCTACTGGTGGCAGTCGGCGATCCAGACCACCGCCGAGTGGTCGGTGCGGTTCAAGACCGCGCCGGACCGGGTGGACGCGCTGGTCGACCAGCTCCGCGCCAACCACCCGTACGAGGTGCCGGAGATCCTGGTCAGCCGCGAGGACAGCGGCAACCCCGGCTACACCGCCTGGGTGCGCGAGCAGACCCGTCCCTAGGTACGCCTACTCTGTCCGCCCGCCCCGGGGGCGACGAAGCTGGCGGGGTGGAGAACACCGGTTACCCCTGTCCCGGTTGCGGCGCCCCGGCCGACCTCGTCGCCGGATGCCGCGGCTGCGGCCGCCCGCCGTACCCGCCCGCCGCCGAGGTGGTCCGGCTGGACCGGGAGATCGCCGCGCTGACCCCGAAGGTCGAGGCGGCCCGGGCCGCGTACCAGGATCTCGCCGGCCGGCTCTCCACGGTCCGTCAGGCCCGGGCGGCGCTGGCCGCCCGGATCCGCCTGGAGATCCCCGCGCCGCGTCCGGTCGCCGCGCCGGCGCCGGTCGTCGCCGGACCGCCGCCGGTACGACCGCTGCCGCCCGTCGCGTCGGCCCGCCCCGGCGGCGCGGAGACCTCCACCCGGGCCGTGCAGGGCCTGCTCTTCGTCCTGGGTGGACTGTTGCTCGGCACCGCCGCGGTGGTCTTCACCGCGGTCGCGTGGGCCGCGTTCGGGGTGGCCGGTCGGGCGCTGATCCTGCTCGCGGTCACCGTGGTCGCCCTCGCCGCGCCGCTGGTGGCCCGGGCGCGCGGGCTGCGCGGCACCGCCGAGACGATCGCCGCGGTGGGTCTGCTCCTGGTGCTCCTGGACGGGTACGCCGCCTGGTCGGTGAACCTGTTCGGGGTGGCCGGCTGGCCGGGCAGCCGGTACGCCGCGCTGGTGGCGGCGGCCGCTGCGCTGGTGGCCGCCGGGTACGGGCGGCTCAGCCGCCTCACCGGGCCGTGGTTCGCGGCGTGGCTGGCCGCGCAGCCGGTGCTGCCGCTGGCCGTGGCGGCGGCCCGGCCGGGCGCGGCGGGTTGGGCCTTGGTGCTGACCGCGTCGGCGCTGGGCGACCTCGTGGTGGTGGTCGCCCTGCGTCGCCGGACCCGCGCCGGTGGGGGGTCGGCCGCCGGGGCGGTGCTGGCCGGCGAGGTGCTCGGCTGGGTCGGGCACGGCGCGGCGCTGGCCCTGGCGGCCGGCTGCGCGCTGGTGCCGTTGGCCCTCGGCCGGGCCGCCGGCACGCCGCTGCTGGCCGGTGGCCCGCTGCTGGTGGTCGCGCTGGCCCTGCTCGCCGGCGCGGTCGCGGCCGGCGGGCGGCTCTGGCGGGCGGTGACCGCCGGCCTGCTGGTGCCGGTGCTCGCGGCCGCGCTGCTGCGGCCGGTGGCCGAGCTGCGTCCCGGGCTGCTGCTGCTCGCGGCCGGGCTCGCGGTGGCGGTACTGGCCGGAGCGGTCCGGGCGTTGCCGGCGGGGCTGCGGACCGGCCCCCGGGTGGGCGCCCTCGCGGTGACCGCCGGGCTGGGCCAGGTCGCCGTCGTGCTCACCGGGCTGGTGGCCGCCGCGAGCGCGGCCGTCGCCTTCCCGGCCTGGCAGGGCGGCCGGATCGCGCCGGCCCCGTCCTGGGGCTGGCAGCTGCCGCCGGCGTTGCTGCTCACCGCCGGCGCGGTCGCGCTGCTGACGCCCCGGGCCGCCCGGCCGCTGGTGGGGGCGGTCGCCGCCGGGCTGACCGCCCTGGCCGTGCCGGCCGTGGCCGCGACGCCGTGGCCGCTGGTGCTGGTCGTCGACCTGGTGGCGGCCACCGCGCTGCTGCTGGCCGCCGTGGCCCGCCCGCGCCCGGGCCGGGTCGTCGTCCCCGTCGCCTCGTCGACCGGCGCGGTGCTGCTCGGGCACGCGCTGCTGGTCGGTTGCGCCGCGCCGGCCGGGGCGGGCGCGGTGCTCGCCGTGTCGGCCGCGCTCGGCGTGACGGTGGCCGCGCTCGGCCGGCGTGGGCGGGGCGCGCAGCCGGTCGTCGCCGGCGTCGCGTTGGCAGTGGCGCTGGTCGCCGTCCCGGCCGGGGTGGTCGTCGGGCTGCTCGGCCTGGGCGCGCCGCCCTGGTGGCAGCTGCGGGGCGGGACCGCCGCCGTCGTGGTGCCGGTGCTCGCCGTCCTGGCGGCCCGCCGCACCTGGCCCGACCTGAGCGGGTACGCCTCGGCGGGGCTGGCCGTCACGCTCGCCGCGGTCGGTCTCGGGTCGCTGGTCGGGGCGGGCGCGGAGCCGGTGGGGCTCTACGCCGTGGCGGGTGCGCTGCTGGCGCTGGCCGCCGGCGGCGGGGCCCGGCCGGCGCCCGTCCTCCGCGCGGTGGGCTTCCCGCTGGCCGGGCTCGCGCTGCTGATCGCCGCGCCGGTGGCGCTGGCCGTGCTGGTGGACCTGCCGGTCCGACCCTGGTCCGGGGTGCCCGCCGCCACGGCGGCGCCGGTGGAGGCGGCCCGGGCCGGGCTGGCGCTGCTGCTCCTGGGTGTCGCCGCGGCGGCGTACACCCGGGTCGCGTCGCCGGGCGGGCGTCGGTGGCTGCCGGCGCTGGCCGCGTCGCCGTTCGGCGCGGTGGCCCTGCCGGTGCTGCTGTCGGCGGCGGGGGCGCCCTGGCCGGTGGTGCCGGCGCTGGCGTTCGGGACCGGGCTCGTCGCGCTGCTGGTCGCCGCGTCGGCCGGCCCGCGTCCGGCGCTGCCGGCGGTGCTGACGCCGTTGGGGACGGTCCTGGTGGCGACCGGCTTCGGTGGCCTGCTGGCCACCCGCGCCGGGACGCTCGCCGGGCTGGGCGCGCTGGTGGTGGCCGGCGCCGTGGCCGGGGTGACGGGGCGCCCGGTCGTGGTCCGGCTCGCCGGCTGGCTGGGCGCGGTCGCCTCGGCCACCGGCTTCGCGCTCACCGCGTCGCTGGCCGCCGGGCTGCCGCCGCGTACCGCCGGGTTCGCGGTCCTGGCCGTCGCGGCGGTGACCCTGCACGCGGTGCCATCGCTGCGCGGCGGCGTGTCGGGGGTGCCGGCGGCGGGCGGGCGGCCGGGGGAGCGGGCCGCCTCGCCCGGCGGGGTGGCCCGAGCCGGTGCGCCGGCGCTGGAGGCGGCGGCCCAGGCGGTGGCGCTGCTCGCACTGCTGCTCACCGTGGGCGCGCTGCGCCACGCGGCGGCGGTGTGCGTGCTGTGGGGGGCGGTCGTCGCGCTGCGGGTGCTGCGTCGGGGCGAGACGCCGGCCGGGCGGCGGGCGCTGGCGGGCGGCGCGGCCGGAAGTGAACTGTTCGGCGGCTGGCTGCTGCTCGGTGCCGGCGGGGTGACGGTGCTGGAGGCGTACACCGTGCCGGCGGCGGTGCTCGCGCTCGCCGCCGGTCTGGTGGCGCTGCGGCACCGGCCGGGGCTGACCAGTTGGCTGGCGCTCGGCCCGGGGCTCGGCGCGGCGTTGCTGCCCAGCCTCGTCTCGGTGCTGGCGTCCGGGGAGCCGCAGCCGTGGCGACGCCTGGCGCTCGGGGTGGTGGCGCTCGGTGTCGTGCTCGGCGGGGCGGTCCGGCGCTGGCAGGCCCCGGTCGTGCTGGGCGCGGCCACGCTGGTGCCGTTGGCGCTGCACGAGCTGGCCCGGGGCTGGGACCTGCTGCCCCGTTGGATCTTCCTCGGGCTGGGCGGCGTGCTGCTGATCGCCCTGGCCGCCACGTACGAGCGCCGCCGCCGCGACCTGGCCCGCCTGCGCACCCTGGTCGGTCGCCTGACCTGACCCCCCGACGGGACGGGTGGGGGTAGCACCACCGGGGATCCGGGGGTGTGCGGGATTAACTCCGGGTGTTCAGGTCGGGAGGATCGGTGACGGAGAGTCGCGCGGCGTGCGCGGCTCGCGGCACCGGGGGGCGACACCGCATGAGCACTTCCACGTTGGCGGCGCCGGGGGCGCGGCGGGGCAGCGACTACGCGCGCCTGTCCCGCCGGGTCGCCGAGGCGGGCCTGTTCCACCGGCGGCCCGGCCGGTACGCCGTCCGCATCGTCCTCACCCTGGGCGCCTTCCTGGCCGGCTGGGCGCTGGTGGCGGCGGTCGGGGACTCCTGGTGGCAGCCGGCGCTGGCGGTCGCGATGGCGGTGGCCACCACCCAGGTGGCGTTCCTCGGCCACGACGCGGGGCACCGGCAGATGTTCCGCCGGCGCGGCCCGAGCGAGGTGGCCGGCCTGGTCGCCGGCAACCTGGCGGTCGGGCTCAGCTACGGCTGGTGGGTGGACAAGCACAACCGGCACCACGCCAACCCGAACCACACCGACGAGGACCCGGACGTGGGCGCCGGCGCGCTGGTCTGGACGCACGAGCAGGCGCGGTCCACCCGGGGCCTGAGCCGGTGGATGGCCCGTCGGCAGGCGTGGCTGTTCTTCCCGCTGCTGCTGCTCGAAGGGTTGGCGCTGCACGTGGCGAGCGTCCGGGCGCTGACCGGCCGGGAGCCGGACGGCCGGTGGCGCGTCCCGGTGCGGCACCGGGTGGTGGAGGGGCTGCTGCTGGCGGCGCACGGCGTCGGCTACGTCGGACTGCTCCTGGCGGTGATGTCCCCGGGCAAGGCGTTGGTCTTCGCCGCCGTGCACCAGGGCCTGTGGGGCCTCTACATGGGGTGTGCGTTCGCCCCCAACCACAAGGGCATGCCGATGCCGACGGCCGAGGACGACCTCGACTACCTGCGCAAGCAGGTGCTCACGTCCCGCAACGTGCGCGGCGGCCGCGTCGTCGACCTGGCGCTGGGCGGCCTGAACTACCAGATCGAGCACCACCTGTTCCCGAACATGCCCCGCGCCAACCTGCGCCGGGCCCGGCCGCTCGTCCGGGCGTACTGCGCCGAACAGGGCATCCCCTACGCGGAGACCGGGCTGATCGAGTCGTACCGGCAGGCGTTGGCGCACCTGCACGACGCGGGCCGCCCACTGCGGACGGGCTGAGTCGGGGGGAGACACGGCAGGGGGCGTCGGGGGGACGTCCCCTGCCGTGGCGCGCGCCCCTTCCGGGCGGGCGGCACCGGGCCGCCGTCGGGAGCGGCCGGTAGGGTCGTCGCCAGGTGGAGGGCGCGCCACGGTGGTGGCGCGCGGCCCAACGGGGCGGATCGCCCCGGGCGGGTCAGGCGACGACATCGTGCGGAGCGCGGCATGAGATTCGAGATCAGCAAGGTGCTGGACGCCATCGAGGGGCGGGTCTGCACCGACCCCTCGCTGGCCCGGGCCGTGGTCGACCTGGCCGAGGTCATCCGCTGGCAGAACCTGGACGGTGGCCGCCCGGCCAGCCTGTTGCGGCTCGGCATGGTGATCGACGCCCTGTCCCGGCAGATCGGCGAGGACAGCGTCCCGGTCTACGCGATCGTGCACCGGGCGCTCCTGTCCGACGCGGACCTGACCTCCAACGAGCGGATGGTGGTCCGCCGCTGGGCCGACGACGGCCTGGTGGAGGTGCTCGACCAGCCCGGTGACCGGATGTTGGAGGTGGCCGATCTGCTCGGCCTGCCGGTGCTCACCCGGGCCCGGTTGGACGGGCTCGTCGGCCGCTACCCGTGGCTCGGCCAGGCCGGCCGGGTGCTCGCCCCGGTGCCCGGCGCCGGCGGTCCGGTCTTCATCGCGCACGTCGGCGGCGGCCAGGACCCGACCACGGGCAGTCGCTCGCCGGCCGGGGTCAAGGTGCTCTCCCGGCAGTGGCGCTGCCCCGAGCCGGGGTGCGCCCTGTTCGGCGGCGGCGGGGGTGGCGGCGCGTTCGCCGACCTGGCCGCGGTGGACCGTGCCCCGGCCGAGCAGCCGCCACCCACGCTGCGCACCGGCGTACCGACGTGTCCGCGGCACGGCGCTCGGCTCTCCGACGGCGGACCGCGTCCGCGCAGCGAGGTGCTGGCGGTGCGGATCGGCGGGCTGGTGCGGCGGCGCTTCGCGCTCACCGAGACCGAGCCGGTGGCGGTCGGGCGGGCGCCGGACGGGCCGGGCGGGGTGACGCTCGGCCAGTGGCTCAACGACGAGGCCCGGCGCTGGATCAGCCGCAGCCACGTCCAGTTCGCGCTGGGCCGCGGCGGCGAGGTGGTGGTCACCGACATCAGCACGAACGGCTCCGGCGTACGACCGGGCGGATCCATGGTCGAGACGGAGCGGATCCCGCTGCCGCCGCAGCAGTCCCGGGTGCTGGGCGAGGGCGACCTGATCGAGCTCTACCCGGGCGTGCAGGTCGGCCGCGCCGGCGAGATGGCCAGCGACGCGACCTACACCCCGAACTCGGTGATGGCCGAGGCGCCGACCATGGCGATGCGGCTGCCGCGCCCCTGACCGTCGCACGCGAGGGCGCCGGGACCGTCGTGGTCCCGGCGCCCTGTCGCGTACGGAGTCAGCCGGCCAGCACGGCGGCGAGCTGCGCCACCGCGTGGTCGATCTCCTCGGCGGTGATCACCAACGGCGGGGCGAGCCGGATGGTCGAGCCGTGGGTGTCCTTGGCCAGCACCCCCCGCTCCATCAGCCGCTCGCAGGCCTCCCGGCCGCTCATCAGCGCCGGGTCGATGTCGACGCCCGCCCAGAGGCCGCGGACGCGCACGGCGACGAGGCCCTTGCCGAGCAGCGCCTCCAGACCGGTCCGCAGCCGCTCGCCCAGCTCGGCCGAGCGCCGCTGGAACTCGCCGGTGGCGAGCAGGCGGACCACCTCGGTGGCGACCGCGCAGGCCAGCGGGTTGCCGCCGAACGTGGAGCCGTGCTGACCCGGCTGGAGCACGCCGAGCACGTCGGCGTTCGCGGCCACCGCGGAGACCGGCACGATGCCGCCGCCGAGCGCCTTGCCCAGCAGGTACATGTCCGGGACGACGCCCTCGTGGTCGCAGGCGAAGGTGTGGCCGGTGCGGCCCAGGCCGGACTGGATCTCGTCGGCGACGAAGAGCACGTTCCGGTCGGTGCAGAGCTGGCGCACACCCGGCAGGTAACCCTCCGGCGGCACCACCACGCCCTGCTCGCCCTGGATCGGCTCCAGCAGCACGGCCACCGTGTTCTCGTCGATCGCCGCGGTGAGCGCGTCCAGGTCGCCGTAGGGGACCACGGTGAAGCCCGGCGTGTACGGCCCGAAGTCGGCCCGTGCGTCCTCGTCGGTGGAGAAGCTGACGATGGTGGTGGTGCGGCCGTGGAAGTTGCCCTCCGCCACCACGATGTTGGCCTGGCCCGGGGCCACACCCTTGACCTGGTAGCCCCACTTGCGGGCGACCTTGATGCCGGTCTCCACCGCCTCGGCGCCGGTGTTCATCGGCAGCACCAGCTCCTTGCCGCAGAGCGCGGCGAGTTCCCGGCAGAAGTCGGCGAACTGGTCGTGGATGAACGCCCGGCTGGTCAGCGTGAGCCGGTCGAGCTGCGCGTGCGCGGCCTCGATCAGCTTCGGGTGCCGATGGCCGAAGTTCAGCGCGGAGTAGCCGGCCAGGCAGTCCAGGTAGCGGCGGCCGTCCACGTCGGTCAACCAGGCGCCCTCGGCCGAGGAGATCACCACGGGCAGCGGGTGGTAGTTGTGCGCCGTGTGACGCTCCGCGTCCCGGACCGCGGACGGAGTCCGCAGCATGTCGTCGATGATCACTTGCTCGCCTTTCCCTGACGGAGTCGCAACGTGCAGCACTTCGGTCCGCCGCCGGCCTTGCGCAGCTCGGACAGGTCGATCCCGATGGTCTCGTAGCCCCGGTCGCGCAGCTTCGCGGCCAGGTCGGTGGCCTGCGCTGGCAGCACCACGTGCCGGCCGTCGCTGACCGCGTTCAGGCCCAGCACCTCGGCGTCGGCCATGGTGGCGTGGATCGCGTCCGGGAAGAGCCGGCGCAGCACCGCCCGGCTGCCCGGGGAGAACGCCTCCGGCAGGTACGCCACGGTCCGCTCGTCGAGCACGGTGAGCGCGGTGTCCAGGTGGTAGAAGCGCGGGTCCACCAGCTGCATGGTGATCACCGGATAGCCGAAGACCTCCTGGAGCTGCGCGTGCGAGGCGTGCGCGGTGCGGAACCCGGTGCCGGCGAGCAGGTGGTCGCCGACCAGCAGGACGTCGCCCTCGCCCTCGTTGACGTGCTTCGGGTCGTACATCTCGAAGCCGGCGGCCTCGAACCAGGCCCGGTAGGCGGGCGCCTCGTCGGCGCGCTGCGGGTCACGGAACTGCACCGCCATCGCCCTGTCGTCGATCACGGTGCCGCCGTTGGCGGCGAAGACCATGTCCGGCAGCCCGGCGACCGGGTCGATCAGCTCGACGTCGTGACCCAGGTCGAGGTAGGTCCGGCGGAGCTGCTCCCACTGCCGGATCGCCAGGTCGGCGTCGACCGGGGCGGTCGGGTCCATCCACGGGTTGATCGCGTAGTCGACGGCGAAGTACGTCGGCCGGCACATGAGGAAGCGCTGGCGGGTGGCGTCCATCGTCATGTCGTGCTCCCAGGGTCGGGCGCGCCCGGCCACGGTCGGCCCACGGGCTGGCGCCGTGGTCCAACGTTATGCGCCCCGGTACGACGACATCCACCGCGATAACGTGCGTCGAGCAGCGGATCGTTGCGTCTGGACCGCTCGGCACGACGGAACGTTGCGTCGACAGCTCACGCTGGCCGCCCGTACCCCGGACACAACTTCGGGGGCGGCGAACCGCCGCCCCCGAAAGAGGTTGTGCCCGGCCGGTGAACCACCGGAGCTGGTCGGGCTGCCGGCGCTGCCGGCGATCGGAAATGTGCCCGTCAGAACCGATCGGCAAACTGTGAGTCGAGCCACTCGCGCAGCCGGCCCACCCACTCGCCGTCGGTCGTCGGCCAGTCGAACTGGCCGGTCATCGCCACCACGCCGAGCACCACGGCGGCGATGCCGACCGCCACGCCGATCAGCGCGTCGGTCTTCCCGGCCACGTGCCGGCGCCGGGTGGCGATCAGCCCCAGGACGGCCAGCACCGCGCCGACCGCGCCCAGCCCGATGCCGTAGCCGGCAAGCGTGCCGGAGAGCACGAACAGCGCGCCGACCACGGAGACGATCAGGCCGAGCGTGGCGAGGAAACTGGCCCGCGGCTTCTTCGTCAGCGCCGGGTCGGGCTCGCGGTCGGGACGGCCGTCGCCGTCGGCGTCCACCGGACGGTCGGGACGGCCGTCGCCGTCGGTGTCGACGGGGCGGGCCACGGGGCCGGCCACGGTCGGGTCGACGGGACGGTCGGGACGCCCGTCACCGTCCAGGTCGACGGTGCGGTCCCTGGTGGGGTCCGGGTCGACGGGCGTCGCGGTCGAGCCCGACGGGCGTCGGGTCACCGCGCGCGCCGCGGCGGCCCGCTGCGCCGCCCGCCGCTCCGGCTCGCCGGTCCGCTCCGCGACCTCGACCCGGTCGGCGTCCGCGACCCGGTCGGCCTCGGCGGCCCGCTCCGACTCGGTGGCGGTCGCGCCGCTGCGGTACGTGGTCTGCGTGGCGTCCCGGTCGGTCACCACCGGCCGGTCGGCCGGCGCGTCCGCGGCGGTGTTCCCGTCGCGGGCGTCCACCACGCCGTCGCCGTTCACATCGGTATTCGACGCCGGAGGGTTCCGGCGGGACAGGATCTTCACGATGGCACCTCCTGATCCAGGCGCGGAGGCCGCGCATGACAGGGAAGGGATACCCAGGCGCGCGGAAATCGACACCCGTCGCCCGCTCCGCGCCTCCCCGGGTCACCCGCGGCAGTCCGGCGTGATGGTGCCGGGCGCCGCGCTGGTCGCCACGAGCAGGCCGAACATCGTCGAACCGCCCGGGGGCAGCGTCCCGTTCCAGGAGGCGTTGCGGACCGTGACGTCCGGGCCGACGCCCTCCGCGACCCCGCCCCAGACCGACTGGACGCGTTCGTCACCGGACCACCGCCAGGAGGTGAGCCAGCCCGACATCGGCGCGGTCCCGTTGTTGCGCACGGTGACCGTGGCGACGAAGCCGCCGCCCCAGCTGCTGTCGATCGTGGCCGTCGCGGCGCAGAACGACAGGGTCCGCGCCGGCCCGCCGATCACGTACGGATCCCGGACGCCCTTGGTGTCGCCGAACCGGAACCAGTAGGCGGTGCCGGGTGTCAACCCGCCGACGGTCACCGACCCGGAGCGTTCCGGGCCCGTGACGGCCTCGGCCACCGGATCGCGCCACTGCGTGGCGTCCTCGCGGCTGGCGAAGAGGCTGACGACCAGCGGGGGGTCGTAGCCGCAGGGTGGGCTGAGCACCATCCAGTAGGCGATGGTGAGACTGCTGGTGGTGGCCCCGGTGACCTGGCCGCTGACCGGCAGCGCGGGCGGGCAGGTCAGCGTCGGGGCGGGCGTGGGCGTCGCCGCCGTGGAGGCGGGCGAGCGGAGGGCGCCGGCCGGAGCGGCCAGGCCGGTCAGGGCGAGCGCGGCGGCCAGGGCCGCGCCGAACGTGCGAACCATGGGGTACTCCTGGGACTGCGGGCGCCGGGCCGGGCCGACGCCGGACGGGAGACGGTCACGGCCCCGCCGCGCGATCGCCTCGGCGCGGCCCTGCGCCGTGGCGCGACCAGCGGGACGGGTGGGGGAGAGGCTGCCCGGCGCCGGGTGGCGCACCACCCCGCGCGTCCCTCCCCGGATCGAGCGGCTCGCACCGGCTCCCGGGCGCGAACGCGACCAGTCTGGCATTCGACAGGCGTCGATTCAATGACGTCCCGTGGCGGGGCCCGGCCCGGCTGGCTAACCTTGGCGGTCGTGCCAGAGGGACACACCATCCACCGCCTCGCCGCCCGGCACGCCGAGCTGTTCGCCGGCGACAAGGTGCACGCCGACAGCCCGCAGGGGCGCTTCGCCGAGGGCGCCGCCCGCCTCAGCGGCACCGTCCTCGACGGCACCGAGGCGTATGGCAAGCACCTGCTGCACCACTACGCGGGCGAGCTGACGCTGCACGTGCACCTCGGGCTGTACGGGAAGTTCGCCGACGGGTCGGGGGAGCCGCCGCCGGCGGTCGGGCAGCTGCGGCTGCGGCTGCGCAGCGACCGGCACTGGCTGGAACTGCGTGGACCCACCGCCTGCGAGCTGCTCACCTCGCCTGAGGTGGCGGCGCTGCGCGAGCGGCTCGGCCCCGACCCGCTGCGCGCCGACGCCGACCCGGACCGGGCGTACGCGCGGATCCGGCGCAGCCCCACCCCGCTGGCCGCGCTGCTGCTGGACCAGTCCGTGGTGGCTGGCACCGGCCTGATCTTCGTGACCGAGGCGCTGTTCCGCGCCGGCCTGCCGCCGCTGCTGCCCGGCCGGGACCTGACGCCGGCCGGGTGGGCGGACCTCTGGGTGGACCTGGTGACCCTGATGACCCGCGCGGTCGAGCGGGGCCGGATCGACACCGTGCGCGACGAGGACCTGCCGGAGGCGACGGGCCGGGCGCCCCGGGTCGACCGGCACGGTGGCGAGGTCTACGTCTACCGCCGTCCCGGCGCGCCCTGCCACGTCTGCGGCGCCGAGGTGCGCCGGGGGACGCTGGCGGGCCGCAACCTCTACTGGTGCCCCACCTGCCAGGCGGGCTGAGTCACCCCTCGTCCAGCAGCCAACGGACCGTCTCGACCTGGCCGGGGAAGACCTGGTCGCCGCCGATGCTCCAGGCCAGCGTCTGACCGACCGCCCAGCCGCGCACCCGCTCCCGGTCCAGGCCCAGCTCCGCGCTGAGCCGGTCGAGCCGGTGCCGGACCGCCGCCGGGGAGTGACCCAGCTCGGCGCCGCGCACCAGCGGCACCACCGCGAACTCCCGCTCGCCGACCAGCGGCTTCGGGTCGATGACCAGCCACGGCTCACGACCGGCGGCCAGCACGTTGCCGGCGTGCAGGTCCTGGTTGACCAGCACCTGCTCGCCCTGGTCCGGCGCCAGCTCGGCCAACAGCCCGAGCGCGGCGTCCAGCAGTCGTCGCTCGTACGGGCGGTTGGCCCGCCGCCAGTTCCCCGGCATCCGCTCCGCCCAGCCGGCCGCCTCCTCGGCGAGCGGGGTGAACGGCGGCCCGGCCGGCACCCCGAGCCGGGGCAGCAGGCCGACCGCGACGTCGAGCGCGGCGTCGGGCGGCAGCGCGTGCAGCGGCGTACCCGGGTCGCACCGCTCGACCAGCAGCGCCCGACGCCCGGCGTCGTGGGCGAGCAGCCGGATCGCGCCCTGACCGGCCCAGTGCGCCAGCGCGGTGGCCTCGTGGACGCTGTCGTCGTCCGGGTACTGGAGCTTCAGCACCGCCCGCGTCCCGTCCGGCAGCTCGGCCGGCAGGGCCAACGACGCGAACGCGTAGGCGAACGGCGGGCCGAGCGTCAGCTCCCAGCGCGCCGCGCAGTCCGCCAGCCGGCCGGGCAGATCGGTCAGCCACGCCCGTCCGGCCGGTGCCCGCTCGACCCACCGCAATCCGTTCGGAATCTCCCACCGCATCCGGTCATCCTGACCGACCCGGGCGACCGACACCGCCCCGCCGTGCCGGGGCCGGAGAAGCCGGGCAAGCGTCGGCATCCTGCCGTGCCTAGCGGCCGGTGACGTGGCCCTCCGTCGCGGTGACCACCCGGCGTCGCCGGGCCACCAGCATCAGGCCGGCGCCGGCGAGCAGGAGAGCCGCCGCGCCACCGACCAGCGACGGAATCGCGGGGCCGGTGATCGGCAGCGTCCCGGAGCCGCCGCCGGAGCCGCCGTCGGGCTGGCCGGCACCGCCTGGCGCCACCACCCGGACCGTGACGGTCTCGGACACGCCCGCCAGCGCCGGGTCGTCCTTGGGCGCCACCACCCGGTAGCGGAAGGTGCCGGCTGTTGGCGGGGTCACGGAGAGGGTGTAGCGGCCGCCGTCGCCGACCGACGCGCCGGCCACCTTGCGCCACGTCCCGCCGCGCAGCTGCTGGAGCACGACGTCGGGCGTGCTGGGCTTGACCGTGCCGGTGAAGGTGACCTTCCTGCCCGGTGCGACGCTGGTGCTGCTGGCGGTCACCGAGACAAGCGGCCTGACCCGCGGGTGACGCGCCGCGACGACGATGAACGAGGTGGCGATCCTGATGTCGGACGGGCGCAGGATGCCGACGCAGTGCAGGAAGTCGTCGCCCCTCGGGTAGACCCGGGAGAAGGTGCCGTCCGCCCGGGTGGTGCCGTTGGGTGGGCTCGGGGACTCGACGCAGAGGTTGTCCTGGCCGAAGTAGATCGGTTGGTTGCCGATGCCCTTGCCGGTGTCCTCGTCGTAGAACCGCCCCTCGACCGTGAGCGGACCGTCGCCGGCCAGCGGATCCGGCGCGAACCGCATGGTGACCGCGGGCTTGTGGGTGCCGGTGACGGCGAGCCTCGTGTCCGCCGAGGCCGGCGGGTCGACGTCGAGACGGTTGGCGGCCGAGTCCACCGCGACCAGCCGGCTGACCTCCCACTCACCGTCCCAGGTGGACGGCACCTGGATCGTCGCGCTCCAGACGCCGTCCTGCGGTGTGCCGGAGGTGAGCGACAGCTCGGCGGACTGGGAGGCGGTCGCGTCGGCGCCGGCAGCCCGCAGGAGGGTGACGGCCGGCAGGTTGCTGCCGTCCATCTCGCCGCTCGGCTCGACCCCGGTCTCGTCGGTCAGGTGCGCGGACACGGTCACCGGCACCAGGTCCACCCCGGACACGGAGACCGCGTCGGGGGAGACGGTGATGCCGGCCAGCACCGGCGGCGCCTGATCGGCCGCGGCGCTCGCGGCCGGAGCGCCGGCGACCAGGCCGCCCGGCAGCAGGAGGAGACTCGCCGCAGCCGTTCGCCACCACCGCATGTCAGGTGCCCCTTCCGGGTCGGATCGACGCGACGGAGAGTCGCTGTCTGGGCACCGTACTGAATTCCGTTCCGCCTCCGCTGCCCCGTTGCGGGCAACGAACCGGCGGATCCGTACAACCGAATCCGGCCGGACCCCGTCTGAACGGGTGGAGCGACGGAGGTAACCGGATGCCAGACGCATCGGACCAGGAGTACATGGAGTACGTCAGCGCTCGCCTGCCTGCGCTGCACCGTCTGGCGTACGCGCTCAGCGGCGACGTCGACCAGGCGGACGACCTGGTGCAGGAGACCGTGACCCGGCTGTTCCAGCGCTGGTCCCGGGTGGCTCGGGCCGAGCACCGGGACGCCTACGTCCGGTCGGTCCTGGTGCGACTGTTCCTCGACGGCCGGCGCACGGGCTGGTGGCGGGTGCGGCTGTTCGGGTCGCCGCCGGACACCCGACCGGTCGAGGACCGGGGCGCCGACGACCGGACGACGCTGCGCGCCGCGCTCGACCGGGTGCCGCCCCGGCAGCGGGCCGTCCTGGTGCTCCGCTTCCTGCACGACCTGCCGGTCGAGGAGGTGGCCCGGATCCTGGGCTGCTCCCCGGGCACGGTGAAGAGCCAGACCTCGCACGGTCTGACCGCGATGCGCCGGCTGCTCACGGAGACAGCGCCGGCCGGGACGACGGGAGTGACGCGATGACATGGGACGAGGACCGGATCACGCTGCTCCTGCGCGAGGCGGGGGATGAGCCGCCCCGGGGGCCGAGGGTGGATCTGGGCGACGCCCTGCGCGAGGGCCGTCGGCGTCGTCGCCGACACCGGGGCGCCGTGGCGGGAGGGGTGGCGGTGGCCATCGCGCTGGCGGCCGGCGCGACACCGCTGTTCCTCCGCCCCGCCCCGCCGCCCGCGCCGTCCGCGGTGCCGCCGCCGACGGCCTGCACCGTCGCGCCCCTGCCGCTGCCCGAGGGCACGGACGGCGGCGCGGTGAGCGGCGGCGACCGGACCGGCCGGTGGCTGATCGGCTCCGCCGCGCGACGCGGTTCGGATCAGCAGACGGCCGTGCTCTGGCACGGTGACCGGGTGACGGAGCTGCCGGGTGCCCTGCGTCACGGGGTGGCGGCGGCCGTCAACTCGGCCGGCACGGTCGTCGGGGCCGCGGACGACCGGGCGTACGTCGTCCGGGACGGCCGCGTCGACCGCCTCCCCGGAGGCGACGGCCTCCGGCCGACAGCGGTGGACGACGCGGGTCGGGTGGTGGGGGAGCGGCTGCAGCCGGTGGGACGGCGGGTCCGGCCGGTCCCGGTCCTCTGGGCCTCGGCCACGAGCGAGCCGGTGGACCTCGCGCTGCCCGGGCCGGGGTGGGAGGGGACGGCGATCGGCATCGCCGGCGACGGCACGATCATCGGTACGGTGAGCGAGGAGGGGCTGGAGCTGACCGATGGCTACGGACCGAACCTCAACCGGGGCTACCGGTGGCGGCCGGACGGAACCGGTGAGTTCCTGCCGATGCCGACCACGGCGGGCAACGGGGCGCGCGGATTCCTGCCCCGGTCGGTCGGGGGAAACTGGTTGCTCGGTTCCACCCCCCGTGAGCAGCCGCGCGCACTGTACGCGCCGACGCTGCTGGACCTGCGGACCGGTGACTTCGTCGCCCCGCACACGAGCGCGGAGTTCGTACCGGTCGCGGTGAACTCCCGGGGTTGGACCGTGGGCTCGTACGGCCAACCGGTGGCGCATCCGACCGGCGCCCTGCTGACCGGTTCCCGCCTGCTCCACCTGCCGGCTCCCGAACCGGGCGTCGGCCTGCGCCACACAGTGCCGTGGGTCGTGAGCGACGACGGGCGGATCATCGCGGGCGAGCAGCTCGGTGACACGGACGCCGACCCGTCGGCGGTGGGACGACCGATCCGCTGGCTCTGCCGGTGAGCCGGCAGCAGCTCCGACCGCGGAGCCAGCGTGACGGCGGGCGCGAGGCGGGAACGCTCCCCACCGGACGGCGTGCCGCGCGCCACGCCTGGCGCGCGGGTGCCGCGCGCCAGGCGTTCTCGATCCGGCGGTGCCCTGACGTCCGCGGCACTGCCGGATCGGGCCAGGGCCGCCGGGGCGGCGCCGCGAACAACTCCACCGGCGAAGGTCACGCTCGCTTGCGGAAGGTCGAGCGCGCCCACAGGTAGCCGACGAGCGCGATGGCCACGCACCAGGCGACCGCGAGGGACGCGTCGGTGGTGTCGGGCGCGCCGTCGAGCAGCCCGCGCACGGTCTCGATGATCGGCGTGAAGGGCTGGTACTCGGCGAACTGCCGCAGGCCGGGGCCCATCTTCTCGGCCGGGACGATGGCGCTGCTGAAGAACGGGAGCATGACCAGCGGGACGGCGGCCATGCCCGCCGTCTCCGGCGACTTCGCGGACAGCCCCAGCGCGACGGTGAACCAGCCCGCCGCGAACGCGAGCAGCACCGTGACGCCGCCCACCGCGAGCCAGTCGACCAGGCCGGCATTCGGGCTGAACCCCAGCAGGAAGGCCACCCCGACGAGCGCCGCGACGGCGATCAGGTTGGTCAGCAGGCTGGCGATGACGTGGCCCGCCAGGATCGCGCCGCGGGAGACGTCCATGACCTTGAACCGGTTGATGATGCCCTTGGTCATGTCGGAGTTCACCGCCGTGGCGGTGCCGCCCAGCCCGTAGCAGACGGCCAGCAGGATCAGGCCCGGCGTCGCGTAGTCGATGTAGTCGACGCCGACGTCGAAGGCGTCGCCGAACATGTAGACGAACATCAGCATGATGATGATCGGCATCAGGACGGCGTTGAACACCGACGTCGGGTTCCGGCCCAGGTGTTTGACGTTGCGGCGCAACATGACGAATGAGTTGGCGCTCATTTCGCGTCCACCTCCGTGGGGTGGCCCGTCAGGGCGAGGAAGACGTCGTCGAGGTCGGGGGTGTGCACGGAGCACCCCTCGGCGCTGAGGGAGTGCTCGTCCAGTCGGTCCAGCACGGCCCGCAGCGACTTCGTGCCGCCGTCGGCGGGCACCCGCAGGGCCAGCGCGTCGTCGTCGCGGGCCGCCTCGGGGAATACCCCCGCGGCGGCGTCGAGGTCGGCGGCGGTGGCGAACCGCAGGCGTACATGGGTCCCGGGAACGAGGCGTTTGAGCTCCTCGGGCGTGCCCTGCGCGACCAGGCGACCCCGGTCGAGCACCGCGACGCGGTCGGCGAGCTGGTCGGCCTCCTCCAGGTACTGCGTGGTGAGGAGGACGGTCACACCGTCGGCGACCAGGTCCCGCACGATCGACCACATGGTGCGGCGACTGCGGGGGTCCAGGCCCGTCGTCGGCTCGTCCAGGAAGATGATCTTCGGGTCGCCGACCAGCGTCATCGCCAGGTCGAGCTTGCGCCGCATGCCGCCGGAGTAGGTGGAGGCCGGCTTGTCCGCCGAGGCGGCCAGCTCGAACCGGTCCAACAGACCCGCGACGATCCGCCTGCCGTCGCCGGTCACCCGCCGGTTGAGGTCGACCATCAGCTGGAGGTTCTCCCGGCCGGTCAGCAACTCGTCGACGGCCGCGAACTGGCCGGTGACGCCGATCGCGGCGCGGACCGCGCGGGCGTCGGTGGCGAGGTCGTGGCCGGCGACACGGACCGTGCCCCCGTCGGCGTCCAGCAGCGTGGTCAGCACGTTGACCGTGGTCGTCTTGCCCGCGCCGTTGGGGCCGAGCAGGGAGAAGATGGTGCCGGCGGGAACCTCGAAGTCGATGCCGTCCAGGACGGACTTGTCCTTGTACGCCTTGCGCAGCCCCGAGACCGAGATCGCCGGGGCCGTCACGCGATCACCTCGGCGGCGTCGAGGGCCGCGACGATCTTGTCGATCATATCGGTGACGGCGGGGCCGGGCCCGCCCTGCCGACTCCGCACGCCCGCGTCGAGGGCGACCACCACGGTACGGCGGAAGTTGTCGGCCTCGCTCGGGTCCTGCCGGGCGAGCAGGCGCATCGCCTCGGTCAGTGCGGGCAGCACCCGGTCGGCGATCGCGGCAACCGACCTGCCGCTGAGGTCCACGCCCGTCGACTTCTCGGCGAGCACGTGCCCGACCAGGCCGGTTGCCGAGGCCAGGGCGATGGATCCGTCGGTGGCGATCCGATGGGGTGAGCCGCCGGCGGCTCCGGCGGCGGACAGCAGCGTGACGGCGCCGTAGGCGGCTGTTCGGAGCGTGAGTTTGTCGTGGGCGGAAAGGGTGACGGACATGGTGACGGACTCCTGAGTGGGTGACGTCGGTCGGATTCGGGGGGGCGGCGGAGCCGCGATCGTGCGGCGGGTCCCTGCCTCCGGCCGGGGCGACGCAGTCTCTCGGGCATACTTCACCTTTCATGACAAACCTCTCCTTGATGGCGCGCGTGGGCTCCGCGCGCTGTCGTGGTGGTCGGGGCCGCCGGTTACGGCAGGGTGAGCTCGTAGCGGACACTCCGCCCGAGAGGTCGGAAGCCCAGGTGCCGGCGCAGGGCCAGCTGGGCCGGGTCGTCGTGGGCGGTACGGGTCTCGACCTCTTCGACGTGCGGGTGGATCTCCCGTATCCGCTTGATCAGGGCGGCGTTGACCCACAGGCCCAGTCGCCGTTCGCGATGGTCGCCCCGCACCGCCGGCCCGTACTGGCGGGCGCGCCGCCGCCGCGGTCCGTCGCTCCGTGCCAGGGCGTACGCGACCAGGTCGCCGTCCGCCTCCGCCGCGCTCACCACCGCGTCACCGGGGCGGCTCGGGCGCCGGAGCAACTGCTCGACGCTCGTCGCGTCGCCCGGGTCCCCGGCCCAGTGCCGCAGGCGGTAGCCGGGGTGCTCGACGTCGACCAACTCGCCCAGCCAGGCGTGGTGGACATCGCAGTAGGTGAGCAGGTCGTGATCCCAGGACCCGGTGCGTCGGAAGCCGTGCCGGACACAGAACGACTCCCCGGCCGAACCCGCCCCGACCTCGGCGACCAGCCGCCGGCCCGCGGCGTGCGCACCGGCGGCGGCCAGCAGCCGCGAGCCGATCCCCCGTCGGCGCCACGGCGGCTCCACGTGCAGGCTCAGTTCGAGAGCGCCGGAAGGCGCGGCCGTCGGCGGCGGCCACCCGCACTCGAACGGCTCGACCGGGCGCAGACCGGCGAACCCCGCCACCCGGCCGGGGGAAGCCACGGCGTGCCACCGCGCGACGCCGAGCTGATCCGGCTCCGCCACGATGTCGATCCGGCCTTCGCTCATGCGTCCACCCTCGTCCGGCCGCCCTCGCCGAACAACGCAGAAGATCGCATCGCCGCATGAGCCACGGGTAATCGATCGACGCCGGCCCTCACGGTGACGCGTGGCCCGGATCGCACCGGGCGGCGCGTCTCCGCCGCGGCCTAGACTCTGCGGTCGAGTGTGACGATGGGAGACAGGGCCGCCCGGTGGAACTACGTGACATCGAGATCTTCCTGACGCTGACCGAGGAGCTCCACTTCGGCCGCACGGCGGAACGCCTGCACGTGTCGCAGTCGCGGGTCAGTCAGTCGATCAAGCAGCAGGAGCGTCGGATCGGCGGGGGCCTGTTCGAGCGTACGAGCCGCGCCGTCCGGCTCACGCCACTCGGCGAGCGGCTGCGGGAGCGTCTCCGCGCCGGCTACGACGAGATCATGTCCGGCATCGAGGAGGCCACCGCCACCGCCCGCGGCCAGGCCGGCACGCTGACCGTCGGCACCATGGCCACCCAATACCTGTCGGTCGAGGCCGCTCTCGACCTGTTCCGGCAGCGACACCCGCAGTGCGAGCTGCGCCTGCGCGAGATCCTGCCCACCGACCCCCTCGGGCCGCTGCGGGCCGGCGCGATCGACATCGGGATCCTCTGGCTACCCATCCGTGAGCCCGACCTCACGGTCGGGCCGGTCCTGCACCACGAGGATCTGGTGCTGGCGGTCGCCGCCGATCATCCGCTGGCCAGCCGGGGCAGCGTCGAACTGGAGGATCTCGGCGACCATCCGGTGGTCTACCCCGAGGGACCCATTCCCGACTACGTGTGGGAGGCGCACACCCCGTCCACCACCCCGGCCGGGCGACCCGTCCGGCGCGGACTGGGCGTGCACACCCTCGAGGAGGCCTTCCGGGGGATCGCCGGCGGCAAGGTGGTGTCTCCGGTCGGATCGGACGTGGCATCCACCCGGCAGCGAGGCGACATCACCTTTCTGCCCATCACCGACGGGCCGGTGTTGCACTACGCGCCGGTCTGGCGCACCGGCGGGGAGACCGCCCTGGTCCGCGCCTTCGTCCAGGCCGCCACGGAGTCGCGGCAGACGACATAGCCGGCCCGGGTCAGCGACCCGTGCCGGCCAGGGCGTCGACGGCCTTGCGGGCGGCGATCAGCACCGGATCCCAGACCGGGGCGTACGGCGGGGCGTAGCCCAGGTCGAGCGCGGTCATCTCGTCCACCGTCATGCCGTTCCAGAGCGCCACGGCGAGCGCGTCGATCCGCTTGGCCGCCTCGGACCGGCCGACGATCTGCGCCCCGAGCAGCCGCCCGCTGGGTCGCTCGGCGATCAGCTTCACGGTCATCTTCTCCGCGCCCGGGTAGTAGCCGGCCCGGCTCGTCGACTCGGCAAGCACGGTGACGAACTCGAAGCCGGCCTTGGCCGCGTCCTGCTCGCGCAGCCCGGTGCGCCCGACCTCCAGGTCGCACACCTTCGTCACGGCGGTGCCGATCACGCCGGGGAAGGTGGCGTACCCGCCGCCGATGTTGATCCCGACCACCCGGCCCTGCTTGTTGGCGTGGGTGCCGAGGGGGACGTGCACCGGCATGCCGCTGACCCGGTGCAGGCTCTCCACGCAGTCGCCGGCCGCCCACACGCCGGGCACGCCGGGCACCCGCATCCGGCGGTCCACCCGGATCCCGCCGGACGGGCCGAGCGGCAGGCCGGCGGCCTCGGCGAGCGCGGTGTTCGGGCGTACGCCCAGACCCAGCACCACGACGTCGGCCGGGATCGGTCCCTCGGTGGTGACCACCGCGGCGATCCGCCCGTCCCGCTCATCCAGGCCGGTGACCTTCATCCCGGTGCGGATGCCGATGCCGGTGCCCCGCATCGCCTCGGCCACCAGCTCGCCCATGTCCGGGTCGACCGTCGACATCGGCTGCGCGGCCTGCTCGACCAGCTGCACCGAGAGCCCGCGCTGCACCAGCGCCTCGGCCATCTCCACGCCGACGTAGCCGCCACCGACCACCACCGCGTGCCGGGGCCGGGGCTCGCGTTCGAGCCAGTCGAGCAGTGCGGCGCCGTCGTCGAGCGTCTGCACGCCGAACACGCCGGCCACGTCGTCGCGCGCCCACTCCGGCTGCACCGGTCGGGCGCCGGTGGCGTATACCAGGGTGTCGAAACCGACGCGGACCTCGCGGTCGCCGTCCAGGTCGCGCGCGACCACCTCGCGACGGTCGAGGTCGATGGCGGTGACCTCGTGCCGCATCCGGACGTCGATGTCGAAGTCGTCGCGGAAGGCTTCCGGGGCGCGGGCCACGAGCTGGTCGCGTTCCGGCACCAGGCCGCTGATCCAGTAGGGGATGCCGCAGGCCGAGTAGGACGTGAAGTGACCCCGCTCGAAGGCGACGATCTCCAGGTCCGTGCGGTCACGACGGCGTCGCGCCTGGGAGGCCGCCGACATGCCGGCGGCGTCCCCGCCGACGACGATCATCCGCTCCGCCACGCCGCTCATCCTGTCACGCCGGGCCCCGGCCGGCGGGCAGCTCAGCCACGGGTCTGCCGGGCCACGTCCGCGACCACGTCGACCATCTTGCCGGTACGCGCGAACACCGCCCGCTGCCGCGCCGCGCCGCTGCCGTGCCGGCGCAGCCCGCCGAGCAGGTCGGTCACGCGCTCGAGGTCGCCGTGCCGCTCCAGTTCCGGGCGGAGCCGGTCGACCAGCCGGTCCAGCAGCTCCCAGGCCGGGCGCAGCTCGCCGTCGGTCAGGTCGACGCCCTCGCCCTCCAGCCCGTCGTGGGCGGCCCGCCAGTGCGCCGCGACCAGCAGGTGGTGGTCGGTGTTGACGGCCGGCCGGCCGGCCGCGATGTCGGTCAGCGCGGTCGCCACGAGCGCCCGGACCAGCGCCGCGACCAGCACCGCGTCGTCCACGGATGGGCAGACGTCGCCGATCCTGATCTCCACGGTCGGGTACTTCGCGGAGAGCCGGGCATACCAGTAGAGCATCCCCTCGTCCAGCATCACGCCGCTGGCGATGAGCTGGCGGATCAGGCGCTCGTAGTGCTCGTGCGACTCCAGGAAGGGAGTGGGCGCGACCGACGGCCAGCGTTCCCACTCGACCGAGCGCCAGCTCGCGTAGCCGGTGTCCGCACCCCGGGAGAACGGGGAGTTGGCGGTGACCGCGTGCAGGATCGGCAGCCAGGGGCGGACGTGGTTGAGCACGTGGACGCCGGTGTCCGGGTCCGGGATGCCGACGTGCACGTGCATGCCGTTGTTGCCGGGGCCGGGCACCAGCAGCCGGAACCGTTCGATCATCCGGTCGAAGCGGGGCTTGTCCACCACCGGCGGCACCGGGCCGTCGACCGGACCGGTGCCGATGGCCAGCAGCCGTACGCCGGCCCGCTCGGCGGCGTCGGCCAGCTCGGTGCGGAGCATCGCCAGCGAGTGCCGGATCGAGGACAGCTCCAGCCCGGGCGGGCTGCCGATCTCGATCTGGCTGGTCTGGAACTCGCGCTCCACCTGCCCCCGCAGCTCGGCCGGCACCTGCTCCATCACCAGGTCGACGGCGGGTACGGCGGCGCCGGTGTGCGGGTCGGCCAGCAGGAACTCCTCCTCGACGCCGACCGTCAGCAGGTCCGTTCCGCCCGGCGCGGCGTTCCGTTCCCGCTCCGCCACTGAGCCGCCCATCGTCACCACCGCTTCCTCCGGACCCGCTGCGGCACCGTGCCGCGTGGTCGAGGCCCTGTTACCCACCGTGTCGTCGCCCGGAAACGCGCCGTTCGGCGTGTCGGCCCGTTTCGCCCGTTCGAGCCCCCGTGATCCCTCCAGTTCGGGGAGGTGGGGGGATCAGGCGGGCTTCGATACCGCCACCTCGCCGTAGTGGCGGGTCCGGGCCGCGTGGGTCGGGCGGGAGGGGATTGCGCCAGCTCGGCGAGGTGGTGCGAAGGGGCACTCCGGACGTGACACGGGGGGCTACGGTGGTGTTCGTGGCGGGGATGCTGGGGGTGCTGACGGGGCTCTGGGCCTATGGCCTCGCCCTGGTCGCGGACCGGCCGGTCGGGCTGCTCGCCGGCGCGGCGGTCGCCGCCGCGCTGTTGCTGGCCACGCTGCTCGCATTGCGCGTCCGGGCGCTGCCCGCGCCGCCCGGCAGCCGCTACGCCGCCGCCCTGCGGGCCCGCGCCCGCCGGCGCGGGGTGCCCCGGCAGGTCGACCCGGACGCGGCGGGCCGTCCGCGTCCCCGGGCGCCGGGGCTGCGCCCCTCGGCCGCGTAGCCACACCGGACCGGGCAGCCGCACCCCACACGGACCACCGGGCAGCCACATGCCGGCGGCCGCACGCCGGACGCCCGGCGGGCAGCCACCCGCACCAGGCGCCGCCCGGCTGCGGTCCCGTCGCCCGCCCCTGGGGGGCGAACCGGTGTCCTCCGCCTGTCCTTCCTGCTGGCTTTCCTGGCCGACTCCGTCGTCCTCCGTCCCGCCGCGCGTCGCCGCCCCGGGGCATCCGGAATCGCCACCGAGGGGTCTTCCCATGCTTGCCTTCGCACCGTTGCACGCCGCGGCCTCGGCCGCCGCGGTCGTCGTCACCTGGCTCGCCGACACGCTCGCCCCGCTCGCCGGCGGCGCCGCGACGGCCGCCGCCATCGTCCTGTTCACCGCCGGGGTCCGGCTGCTGATCTCGCCGCTCACCGTGGCCCAGGTCCGTGGGGAGCGGCGCCGCGCGGCGCTCGCGCCCGAGGTCCGCGACCTCCAGCGCCGGTACGCCGACGACCCCACCCGCCTGCAGAGCGAGCTGTTCGCGCTCTACCGGCGGGCCGGCGCCAGCCCGGTCGCCGGTTGCCTGCCGGCGCTGTTGCAGGCGCCGTTCTTCCTGGTCATGTACCGCCTCTTCGCCACCGGTGACGGCGCGCCGGAGCTGCTGGGGGAGCGGTTGGCCGGCGTACCGCTGGGGTGGCACCTCGGCGACGGGCTGGCCGGGCCGGTGCCGGTCGTGTTCGGGGTGCTGCTGGCGGTCCTGCTGGCGTTGGCCTGGTGGTCCTCCCGGCGGGCGCGTCGGGCGGCCGCCGCCACCGGCACGGTGGCCGGCGCGCCGGCCGAGGGCCCCGGCGCGGCGGTGCTCGGCCGGCTGGTGCCGCTGCTGCCGTTCGGGACCGTGCTGGTGGCGCTGGTGGTGCCGCTCGCGGCCGTGCTCTACCTGGTCACCACCACCGCGTGGACCGCGGTGGAGCAGGCGGTGCTGCGCCGCCCGGTTCCGGAACCCATCGACAAGCGTTGACAAGTGCGGGGGCGGGCGCGTAGAAATCGCTCTCAGAGAGCGCTCTCCGCCCCGTCCCCGCAGAGAGGCACCCCGACATGGACCCGATCCCGGCGGCCCCGGCCGCCCCCACCACCGTGCCCCGGCCACGCCGCCGGCTCGCCCTGGCCGCCGCCGTGCTCGCCGCCACCACCGCGCTCGCCGGCGTCTCGATGACCGCGCAGGCGGCCGTGCCGGCCCCACCCTCCGGATGGAGCCTGGTCTGGAGCGACGACTTCACCGGCGCCGCCAACACGCTGCCCTCGTCCGCCAACTGGATCGTCGACACCGGCACCAGCTATCCGGGCGGGCCGGCCAACTGGGGCACCGGCGAGATCCAGACCTACACCTCCAGCACCGCCAACCTGGCCCACGACGGCGCCGGCAACCTGCGCATCACGCCGCTGCGGGACGCCGCCGGCCGCTGGACCTCGGCCCGGATCGAGACGGTACGGGCCAACTTCAAACCGCCGTCCGGCGGCGTGCTGGCCCTGGAGGGCCGGATCCAGATGCCCAACGTCACCGGCGCGGCGGCGGCCGGCTACTGGCCGGCGTTCTGGGCGCTCGGTTCCCCCTACCGGGGCAACTACCAGAACTGGCCGGGCATCGGCGAGTTCGACGTGATGGAGAACGTCAACGGGATCAACTCGGTCTGGGGCGTGCTGCACTGCGGGGTCGCGCCGGGCGGCCCGTGCGGCGAGTTCAACGGCATCGGCGCGTCCCGGGCCTGCCCTGGCAGCACCTGCCAGTCGGCGTTCCACACCTACCGGTTCGAGTGGGACGCCTCGGTGAGCCCGCAGCAACTGCGCTGGTACGTCGACGGCCAGCTCTTCCACACCGTCGGGCAGAACCAGGTCGGCGAGCCGTACTGGGGTCAGATGACCAACCACGCCGGCTACTTCCTGCTGCTCAACGTGGCCATGGGCGGCGGCTTCCCGGACGGGGTGGCCGGCTCGGCCACGCCGACCTCGGCCACCGTGTCCGGCCGGTCCATGCTCGTCGACTACGTGGCGGTCTACACCCGCGGCGGCGGGGGCAACCCGTCGCCGACCCCGACCACCCCGCCGCCCGGCGGGGTGCGGGACGCCTACGCCACCATCCAGGCCGAGTCGTTCAACGCGCAGAACGGCGTGCAGGTGGAGACGTGCGCCGAGGGCGGCCAGGACATCGGCTGGCTGGCCAACGGTGACTGGGCCCGCTACGACAACGTCGACTTCGGGTCGACCCCGCCGCGCGACTTCGTGGCCCGGGTCGCCTCCGGCGCGGCGGCCGGCGTGAGCGGGCTGGTCGAGGTCCGGGTGGACAGCCCGACCGCGCCGCCGATCGGCAGCTTCGCGGTCGGGAACACCGGTGGCTGGCAGACCTGGCGGTCGGTCCCCGGCAACGTGGGCGGGGTGACCGGGCGGCACACGGTCTACCTGACGTTCAGCAGCGGCCAGCCGTCCGACTTCGTCAACGTCAACTGGTTCACGTTCCGTCGCTGAGGCGGGCGGTCAGCGCCCGGCGGTCACCGACTGCCGCCGGGCGCGCCGCCGGCGTACCTTCTTCACCGCCCAGCTCACGATCATGACGCCGAACACGGCGAAGATCGCGTAGTTGAACCACTGGCTGTACCGGTCGACGTCCTTCCACCGCGACCCGAGGGTGAAGCCGGCGCCGACGATCAACGCGTTCCACACCCCACTGCCCAGCGTGGTGAGCAGGACGAACTCGCCCAACGGCATGCGGTTGGCGCCGGCCGGGATCGAGACCAGGCTGCGGACCACCGGCACCACCCGGCCGATCAGCACCGCCCAGCGGCCGTGCCGCTCGAACCACCGGTCGGCCTTCTCCAGGTCCTCCAGGTCGACCAGCGGGATGTGGTCCAGCCACCGCTTCAGGCGGTCCTCGCCGAGCGCCGCGCCGAGCCAGTAGAGCACCAGCGCGCCGAGCAGCGAACCGACCGTCGCGGCGAGCACGATCAGCAGGACGTTGAACCGGCCCTCGGCGGAGAGATAGCCGGCCATCGCCAACACGATCTCGCTCGGGATCGGCGGGATGATGCTCTCCAACGCCACCAGCAGGGCCACGCCGACCGCGCCGAACGAGTCGATCACGCTGGCCACCCAGCCGGTCAGCCCGGTGAACTGGTTCGGGTCGACGTCTTGGGCCAGGGCCATCGTGGTCCTTCCACAGGGTTGCCGGGGATCCGGGGGTAGTACCCGGCCCGGCCCCGCCCACACCTGTGGCTCAGCTCTCCGGATGCAGCGCCGCGTCCGCCGGTCCCCGCCGCCAGCCGGTGAAGCGGACCACCAGGCCGCCCCGGCTGGGGGAGCAGCAGTACGGCCCGGCCGACGCCTCGGCGGCCGGGTCGAGCGGTGCGACCCGGACCAGTCGCCACGGCTCGTCCGCCACCCGGGCCCGTACGGTCAGCGCGTCCCCGGCCCGGCTCACCCGCACCGTCACGTCCCGCCCCGACCAGTCCGGCACCGGCGCCACCGACCAGTCGGAGAACTCGTCCGTCACCACCGCGCCGACCTGCGGGGCGCCGTCGCTGACCTCGACGCCGGCCTTGGTCCACCGCCGCTCGTCCACCCGGACCAGCACGCCGGCCTGGTCGAACTGCGCGCCGTAGTCCAGCCGGAAGGAGACCTCGACGGCGCTGTCCACCGGGAACGGCGCGAGCAGCGCCGAGCCGTCGTCGTGCACGAAGCCGTAGCTGGTGCGCCGCCAGAAGTCGCTGCCGCCGCGCGGCTCCACCAACAGGCCACCGTCGACCGGCTCGGCGCGCTCCGGCGGGTTCAGCCAGACACCGGCGGACCAGTCCGAGGCCTCCTCGCTCATGGGGGCACCGTACCGGGTTTGCCGGATCGGCCGTTCGGAGAAGTAGTTGCCGCATGGGTGACAGGTGGTATCAGGAGGCGGTCGTCTACTGCCTCGACGTGGACACGTACGCGGACTCCGACGGCGACGGGGTGGGTGACTTCCAGGGCCTGATCGGGCGACTGGACTACCTGGCCAGGCTGGGAGTGACCTGCCTCTGGCTGAACCCGATCCACCCCTCGCCGAACAAGGACGACGGGTACGACGCGACCGACTTCTACAACGTCGATCCGCGCCTCGGCACCCTGGGCGACTTCGCCGAGCTGCTGCACCAGGCGCAGAACCGCGGCATCCGGGTGATCATCGACCTGGTGGTCAACCACACCTCGGACCAGCACCCCTGGTTCCAGTCCGCCCGGTCCTCACCGGACTCGCCCTACCGCGACTGGTACGTCTGGGCCGACCACGAGCCGGACGACCGGCACCAGGGCATGGTGTTCCCGGGCGAGCAGCACGAGACGTGGACCTATGACCGCACCGCCAAGGCCTGGTACTACCACCGCTTCTACAAGTTCCAGCCGGACCTCAACATCGAGAACCCGAAGGTCCGCGCGGAGATCAAGAAGATCACCTCGTTCTGGCTCCAGCTCGGCGTCTCCGGCTTCCGGATGGACGCCGTGCCGTTCATCATCGAGAAGACCGAGCCGGGCAACCCGAACTCGCCCAAGGACTTCGACTTCCTCACCGACCTGCGCCAGCACGTGCAGTGGCGCCGGGGTGACGCGGCCCTGCTGGCGGAGGCGAACGTCGAGCCGGACCAGTTGCCGGTCTACTTCGGCGACGGCAGCGGCTCGGGCAACCGGATCCACATGCTCTTCGACTTCATGCTCAACGGCCGGCTGATGCTCGCCCTCGCCCGGGAGGACCCGGAGGCGATCATCGACGCGCTGCGCGACACCCCGAAGCTGCCCACCGGCGGCCAGTGGGCGACGTTCCTGCGCAACCACGACGAGATCGACCTGTCCCGCCTCACCGCCGACCAGCGCAAGGACGTGCTGGCGAAGTTCGGGCCGGACGAGAACATGCAGCTCTACGGCCGGGGCATCCGCCGCCGCCTCGCCCCGATGCTCGGCAACGACCGGCGGCACATCGAACTGGCGTACGCGCTCCAGTTCTCGCTGCGCGGCACGCCGGTGCTCCGCTACGGCGAGGAGATCGGAATGGGGGAGGACCTGGCGCTGGACGGCCGGGACGCGATCCGCACCCCGATGCAGTGGTCGTACAAGGAGAACGCCGGCTTCTCCACGGCCGAGCCGGAGAAGCTGGTCCGCCCGGTGATCGACAAGGGGGACTTCGGCTACCAGCAGGTCAACGTCACCGTCCAGCGCAAGGACCCGCGTTCGCTGCTGGGCTGGTTCGAGCGCATGATCCGCACGCTGCGGGAGGCGCCGGAGATCGGCTCCGGCAGCACCACCCACATCGACGTGCCGATGCCGCCCGGCGTGCTCGCGCACCGCGCCGACGGGCGTACCGGGACCATGGTCTTCCTGCACAACCTCGGCACCGAGGACGTGGAGATCGACCTGAGCACGCTGGCCCCGGAGGCGGACCTGCCGATCGACGTGCTGACCGACCGCAACTACGAGGACGTCGGCAAGCTCGACCGGCTCAAGCTCGCCGGCCACGGCTACCGCTGGATCCGGCTCTGCCGGGGCCGGGACCTCTGATCGCGGCGCGCGCGGGTTAGGCTCCTTCGATCGACCCCAAGTTACCGGGAGGTAATCATGTCGGAGGAGCCCCGCGTCGCCATCGTGACCGGAGCCGCGCGCGGCATCGGCGCGGCCACCGCCCGCCGGCTGGCGGCCGACGGCATGGTCGTCGCCGTGGTCGACATCGACGAGTCCGCCACCAAGGAGACCGTGGACGCCATCGGCTCGGCCGGTGGCCGGGCTCTCGGCGTCGGCGCCGACGTCTCCGACCGGGCCCAGGTCGAGGCCGCCGTGGCACGGATCGCCGCCGAACTGGGCGCCCCGACCGTGCTCGTCAACAACGCCGGCGTGCTCCGGGACAACCTGCTGTTCAAGATGACCGACGTCGACTGGGACACGGTCATGGGCGTGCACCTGCGCGGCGCCTTCCTGTTCAGCCAGGCCGCGCAGAAGCACATGGTCGAGCGCAAGTGGGGCCGGATCGTCAACCTCTCCAGCACCTCGGCGCTGGGCAACCGGGGGCAGGCGAACTACTCGGCCGCCAAGGCCGGCCTCCAGGGCTTCACCAAGACGCTGGCGATCGAGCTGGGCCCGTTCGGGGTGACCGTCAACGCCGTCGCGCCGGGCTTCATCGTCACCGACATGACCGCGGCCACGGCAGCACGGATGAAGGTCGACTTCGAGGCGCTCCAGCAGCACGCCGCCGCCGAGATCCCGGTACGCCGTGCCGGCCGTCCGGAGGACGTCGCGCACACCATCTCGTTCCTGGCCAGCGAGGGCGCGTCGTTCGTCTCCGGCCAGGTCATCTACGTCGCCGGCGGCCCGAAGGACTGACCGCTGCCCGGCGCGGCCCCGCTCAGGCGGGGTCGCGCCGGGTGCGCCAGAGCCAGAACAGGCCGAGCACCGGCAGCACCAGCGGGATGTAGCCGTAACCGCTGCCGAAGTCCGACCACACCGTCTCGTCCGGGAACAGCTCGGGGTCGGCGATGCTCAGCACGCCGACCGCGAGGACCCCGACCAGCTCGACCGAGCAGCAGGCCAGCGCCACCCGGCGGCCGGCGTGCCCGGCGCGGGCCAGCCCGACCGCCGCCACGATGTAGATCAGCGCCGCCAGCGCGGAGAGCAGGTACGCCACCGGCGCCTCGCCGAACTTCGTGGCGATCTGCAGCCCGGCGCGCGAGGTCGCGGCGATGGCGAACAAGATGTAGACCGCGATCAGCAGCCGGCCCGGCCCCCGGTTGGTGGCACGTTCCGGCGTCCGGGTCTCAACCACCGACGACCTCCCAGGTCTGCTGCAGCCGGACCACCACGACCGGCGTCACCAGGCAGATCGCGCAGACGATCGCGGAGCCCCACCGGGTCGGTTCCATCCGGGCCAGCACCCAGGCCAGCGGCGGCAGGCAGACCAGCGTCACCAGATAGCCGAAGAACGCGCCCGGCTCGCCCGGCCGGTCGCCCCCGCCGAGCGCGACGAGCGCGACCACGGTCAGCGCGAGCAGCGCCACCTCCAGCACGGCCAGGCCGACGAACTGGAGCCGGTCCGGCGGCTGCCGGCGCACGGCGGCCACCAGGGCCCAGACCGCGACCACCAGCGAGAGCACGATCGGGATCGTGGCGAGGATCCCGTCCACCGGCGAGCCGGCCGCCGCGGCGCTGGTCATCGACGCTGTGTCGTTCACCGGCCCAGTCTACTAATCCGTGTAGTAGCGCCGTCCCCGCCGGGTCGGGGCGCGCCGGGCGGTTCGGACGACTAGCGTGGATCACGGCCCCGGGCGTACGCCGGTGGCCGACGACGACGGCAGGGGGTCGGGGTGCGCTTCGGGTTGTTCGGCACCGGTCACTGGGCGGCGGAGACGCACGCCGCGGCCATCGACGCGCATCCGCGGGCGCGCCTGGCCGGCGTGTGGGGACGGAACCCGGCGAAGGCGGAGGAACTGGCCACCCGGCACGGCGTCCCGGCCTTCACCGAGGTCGACGCGTTGCTCGACGCGTGCGACGCGGTCGCCGTGGCGCTCCCGCCCGACGTGCAGGCCGACATCGCCGTCCGGGCCGCCACCGCCGGGCGGCACCTGCTGCTGGACAAGCCGCTCGCGCTCGGCCTGGCCGACGCCGACCGGGTGGTCGCCGCCGCCCAGGGGTCCGGGGTGGCCTCGGTGGTCTTCTTCACCCAGCGCTTCCACCCGAACGTCACCGGCTTCCTCGCCTCGACCGCCGCCGCCGGCGGCTGGCAGCACGCGCGGGCCACCATGTTCGCCTCGATCTACCAGCCCGGGAACCCGTACGGCGACTCGCAGTGGCGGCGGGACCGGGGTGCGCTCTGGGACATCGGCCCGCACGCGCTGTCGCTGATCCTGCCGGTGCTCGGTCGGGTCACCCGGGTCGCCGCGATGGACGGGCCGAGTGGCCTGGTGCATCTCCTGCTCACCCACGACGGCGGCGCGACCAGCTCGCTCTCGCTCACCCTGGACGCGCCGGCCGACGCGGTCGCCCGGGACTTCGTCTTCTTCGGCGAGAACGGCACCGAGAGCGTCCCGCCCGGCGACGGCAGCGTGCTCCAGGCGTTCGGCGCCGCGCTGGACCAGCTGCTGGAGGAGGTCGACGCGGGCACCCGGGACCACCGCTGCGACGTGCGCTTCGGTCGCGAGGTGGTGGCGGTCCTCGACGCGGCGGAGACCGCCCGGGCCCAGGGCCGCACGGTCGAGCTGTAGAAATCCCGTCGCGGGCCGAGCGGCCCGCCGCTAGCGTGGCCGGCATGTTCACGCATGCCCTGATCGACGTGGCCGCCGCGCCGGCCGCGTGGGGGCCCCTCCTGGTCGCCCGCCCGCGGGTCCGGCGCCCGGCCCTGGCCGGCCGGGACGCCCACCGCCGCGCCTGACCCGACCACCTGCCCCGAGCCTCCCCGGCCCGGGCACCCGCCGGTCCCGCCACCTCCCGGAGGTGGCGTTCCTCGGCTCAGGCCCGCCATCTCCCCGAGGTGGCGGCATCCGGTATCCGCCGACCGCGCCACCTCGCCGAGGTGGTGGCGTCGGGCGGTCACGGGCCACCCCACCTCACCGAGGTGGCGCGGTGGTCCGGCCGGTCCGCGTCCCGACCAACCCTCCAGGGTCGTCCGAGTCCCGATCCGCTCGGACCGCCCGACCGATCCACGCCGGCTCACCCACGCCGACGGCACCCGGCCTGTCCGGAGCGCCGCCGGCCCGGCGTCGACACCCGCGCAGCGGTCCGTACCCGTCGCCGTCCGGCGACAGACAGGACGAACCCGTGGCGCCCCGCCGACCCACCGCACGCGACCGGTCCCGTCGCGTACTGTCCCAGAACTTCCTCGCCGACCCGGCCGCCGTCGCGCGGATGGTCCGGGCGGTCCGGCCCGAACCGGACGACCTGCTGCTGGAGGTGGGCGCCGGACGTGGACAGCTGACCCGGCCGCTCGCCGCGCGCTGCGGCCGGCTGGTCGCCTACGAGGTCGACCCGACCGTGCTGCCGGACCTGGCGGCGACCTGCGCGCGGCTGCCGCACGTGGAGATCCGGTCGGCCGACTTCCTGTCCGCGTCCCCGCCCGACCAGCCGTTCTCGGTCGCCGGCAACATCCCCTGGTCACTGACCGCGGCGGTGGTCCGGTGGTGTCTCGCCGCGCCCGGACTGCGGGCCGCGACGCTGCTCACCCAGCTCGACTACGCCCGCAAGCGCGCCGGTGACCACGGCCGGTGGAGCCGGCTGACGGTGTCCACCTGGCCGGAGCACCACTGGCGGCTGGCCGGGCGGGTGCGTCGGGACGCGTTCCGGCCGGTGCCGGCCGTGGACGGCGGCATCCTGCGCCTGGAGCGCCGCGCCGTGCCGCTGCTCGCGCCGGACGTGCTGCCCGCGTACCGGCGGATGGTGGAGCTGGGGTTCGGCGGCGTCGGCGGCTCGCTCGCGGCGTCGCTGCGCGCCGCTCATCCCGGCCGCCGGGTGGACGGTGCGCTGCGCGCCGCCCGGGTCGCGCCGGACACCCCGGTCGGGCTGGTCTGGCCCGAGCAGTGGCTGGTGCTGTTCCGGCTGCTGCACGCGAGCGACAGCGGCCGGAGCGGGAAACCCCGCCCATCCGGGACGGCCCCGGCTCCGAATGCCTACCGTGCTGGCAGACGGAGCGGACGGAAGGCGGGACCGGATGACCCACGGCGACAGCGCCGGTGACGTGCCGGGGCGGTCGAGGCTGCACGCGCTGTCCCCGGCCGCCCCGGACCCGGGGGTCGAGGCCGACGACCTGTTGCGGGCGGTGGCGCGCGGCGACGAGACCGCGTTCGAACGGCTCTACGGCATCGTCTCGCCCCGGGTCTACGGCCTGGCCCGGCGGGTGCTGCGGGATCCGGCCCAGGCCGAGGAGGTGGCCCAGGAGGTGCTGGTGGAGGTGTGGCGCACCGCCGCGCGCTTCGACCCGGCCCGGGGCTCGGCGACCGCCTGGGTCTTCACCATCGCCCACCGCCGCGCGGTGGACCGGGTCCGGTCGGAACAGGCGGGCGCCGAACGCGCCCGTCGGGTCGCCGCCGGTTCCCGGGAGACGCCGTACGACGAGGTGGCCGAGGAGGCGGCGGCGCGGCTGGAGCGGCAGCAGGTGCGGCGCTGCCTGGACGTGCTGACCGAGGTGCAGCGCGAGGCGATCACGCTGGCCTACTACGGCGGACACAGCTACCGCGAGGTGGCCGGCCTGCTGGACGCCGCGCTGCCGACCGTCAAGACCCGCATGCGGGACGGGCTGATCCGTCTCCGCGACTGCCTGGGAGTGGAGCTGAGCCGATGACCGACATCCACGCGCTCGCCGGGGCGTACGTGCTCGACGCGGTGGACGACGTCGAGCGGGCCGCGTTCACCCGGCACCTGGACCACTGCGAGAGCTGCGCGCTGGAACTGGCCGAACTGCGCGAGACGGTCGCGCGGCTGGCCGACCCGACCTGGTCGGTGCCGCCGCCCACGTTGCGCGCGGCGGTGCTGGCGGAGATCCGGCGCACCCCGCAGGAACGGCCCGGCCGGGCGGGTCGCGCGGAGCCGCCCGGCGCCGGGACCTGGCGGCGCCGGGTGGCCGTCGCGGCCGCCGCCGTGCTGCTGGCCGGCGGCGCGGGCGCGGCCACCTGGGTGGCCCAGGAGCAGCGGGTACGCGACGCGCGCACCGAGGCCGGCGCGGCCCGGGACGAGGTGGGCCGGATCCGGGCGGTGCTGGCCGCCCCGGACGCGGTCGTCCGCGGCGCCACCGCACCGGCCGGTGGCCGGGTGACAGTGGTCGCGTCGGCGAGCCGGGACGAGGGGGTGGCGCTGCTGGACGGACTGGCCGCGCCGGCGCCGGGGCGGGCCTACCAGCTCTGGCTGATCGAGGGCGGCACCGCCACCTCGGCCGGGGTGCTGCCGTCCGGGCAGGGCGCCGGCACCCGGCTGCTGGTGGGCGTACGCGGCAAGGGGTCCTTCGGGGTGACCGAGGAGCCGGCGGGCGGGTCGACGCGCCCGAGCACGACGCCGCTGGTGGCGTTCGCGCTCACCTGATCTTTTCCGTACCGGACCCATCCGCGCGGCGATCCGCGCCGAATCCCTTCCAGACCGACAGTTCACCACTTGAAGGGATTCACCCGATGCGCCCTGTGAAGCTCACCGCCGTCGCCCTCGCCGCCATGCTCGGCCTCGGACTCGCCGCCTGCGGCGGGGACGGCGAGGACAGCGGCGCCGCCGCGCCGGCCGGCAGCGCCCCGATGAGTTCCGCGCCGGCCAGCAGCGCCCCGGCGATGGCCGACGGTCAGTTCGGACCCGGCTGTGCCGCGGTGCCGACCGACGCGTCGAACCCCGGCAGTTTCGCGGCCATGGCCAAGGTGCCGGTGGCGACCGCGGCGTCCGGCAACCCGGTGCTGAGCACGCTGGTCACCGCCGTCAAGCAGGCCGGACTGGTCGACTCGCTGAACAGCGCCCCGGGGGTGACGGTCTTCGCGCCGACCAACGACGCCTTCGGCAAGCTGCCCAAGGCCGATCTGGACAAGGTCCTCGCCGACAAGAAGATGCTCACCGACGTGCTGACCTACCACGTGGTGGAGGGGCGACTCAGCCCGGACCAGCTCGCCGGCACGCACAAGACCCTCCAGGGCGGCGAGGTGACGGTCGCCGGCAGCGGTACCGAGTTCACCGTGAACGGCGCCTCGACGGTCGTCTGCGGCAACGTGCAGACCGCCAACGCCACCGTCTACATCGTCGACTCCGTGCTGATGCCGAAGTCCTGACCCGGACCGGCCGGTGAGGGGAGGAACCGATGATCCGCCGCACCTCGGCGGCCGCCGGGACGGGGCTGCTCGCGGCGGCCGCCGGGGTGGCGGTCGCGGAACTGCTCGCCACCGCCGTCCGGCCACAGGCGGCACCCCTGGTCGCGGTCGGCGGCGCCGTCGTGGACGGCGCGCCGACCCCGGTCAAGGAGTGGGCGGTGCGCACCCTCGGCACCTACGACAAGCCGCTGCTCCTGGGCGGAATCGCGGTGGCGGTGGTCGTGCTGGCCGCGCTCACCGGCGTCGCCGTCCGCCGTCGCCCGACGCTGGGCCTGCTCGGGCCGGCGGTGCTCGGGATCGCCGGCGCCGCCGCCGCCCTGAGCCGCCCCGACGCCCGCCCGGCCGACGCCCTGCCGGCCCTGGCCGGCGCCGCCGTGGCCGCCGCCCTCCTGCGCTGGCTGCCGCTGCCCGGCCGGCCGGCCGCCCCGGGCGCCGCACCCGACCCCGTGGGGGTGGGCCGGGCGGCGTCCGGGGCCGACGCGGCCGGTCCGGGCGCAGCCGGTTCGGACCCGGCCGGTTCCGGTGCGGCCCGTTCCCGCCGTCCGGCGGCGACGCGGCGGGCGGTGCTGCGCAACGCCACGCTGGTGGCGGTCGGGACCGCCCTGGCCGGGGCCGGCACGGTCGCGCTGCGCCGGCTGAACCTGGCCGACGCCACCCGCGGCCGGGACGCCGTCCGGCTGCCCGCCCCGGCCTCGCCGGCCCCTCCGCTGCCCGCCGGGGTGGGGCCGGGGTTCCGCACGCCGACCGCGGACTTCTACCGGGTGGACACCGCGCTGACCGTGCCGCGGCTGGACGTGGACGCCTGGCGGCTGCGGCTGCACGGGATGGTGGAGCGGCCGGTCGAGCTGACCTTCGCCGACCTGCTCGACCGAGGGCTGATCGAGCGCGACGTCACGCTGAGCTGTGTGTCCAACGAGGTCGGTGGCCCGTACGTGGGGACCACCCGGTGGCTCGGCGCGCCGCTGGCCCCGCTGCTGCGCGCCGCCGGCATCCGGGCCGGCGCCGATCAGCTGGTGGCCCGCTCCGACGAGGGGATGACCATCGGTACGCCGATCGCCACCCTCCTCGACGGACGGGACGCCATGCTCGCGGTGGGCATGGACGGCGCACCGCTGCCGTTCGTGCATGGCTTTCCGGTCCGGATGCTCACCCCCGGCCTGTACGGCTACGCCGGGGCGTGCAAATGGGTCACCGAGCTGGAGGTGACCACCTTCGACGCGTTCGACGCGTACTGGGTGCGGCGGGGCTGGGCCCGGGAGGCGCCGGTGAAGACGGCGTCGCGGATCGACCGGCCCGCGCCGTTCGCCCGACTTCCCGCCGGTCCGGTGACCGTGGCCGGCGTGGCGTGGGCCCAGCACCGGGGCATCGCGGCGGTGGAGGTCTCGGTGGACGACGGCCCGTGGCGGACGGCGGAGCTGCTGCCCACCGCCTCCTCCGACACCTGGGTCCAGTGGCGGTTCGCCTGGTCCGCCCCGGCCGGCCCGCACCGCCTGCGGGTACGCGCCACCGACGGCACCGGCGCGCCGCAGCCCGAGGACCGCCGCCCACCGTTCCCCGACGGCGCCACCGGCCACCACACCGTCGCGGTCACGGTGCGGTGAGAGGCGGGCTCCCGCTCAACGGGTCACGACGACGAGCGCCTCGCCCAGCTCCGCCGGCGTGCCGAACTCCTCGGCCGGCAGCGTCCGCAGCGTCTGGAGCGTCTCGGTGCTGGCGCCGTTCTCCTGGGCCCACCGGACCAGGTCCTCCCGGGAGACCGGGTAGTCGAGCCCGGCCAGGAACTCCTGCAACTGCGCGCCGCTGACGGTCATGCCGCGCGGCTACCCGCTGGGCGGGGTGGCATGCCCCGGGACGCCGGTTTGCCCCGACCGGTCCCGGGTAGCCGCGGGCATGCTGGTACAGCGGCTCGGCGCGCCGAGCGACTTCGACCCGTTGCTGGAACGCGTCCGGGACGCCCGCATCGTGATGATCGGCGAGGCGACGCACGGCACCTACGACTACTACCGGTTGCGGGAGCAGGTGACCCGGCGCCTCATCGCCGAGCAGGGGTTCGACTTCGTGGCGGTGGAGGGGGACTGGCCGGACTGCGACCGGGTGCACCGGTCCGTGGTGGGTGCGCCGGGCGGACTGGCCGACCCGCTGGTCGCGCTGGAACGGTTCGAACGCTGGCCCACCTGGATGTGGGCGAACGCCGAGGTGGCCCGCTTCTGCCGTTGGCTGCGGGCCTGGAACCTGGAGCGGTCGGAGGGGGAACGGGCGGGATTCCACGGCCTCGACGTCTACTCCCTCTGGGAGTCGATGCAGGCCATCTTCGACTACCTGGGCGAGGAGGACCCGGCGTCGCTGGAGGCGGCCCAGGAGGCCTACCGCTGCTTCGAGCCGTACGGCAAGCAGGTCGAGGAGTACGGGATGGCCAGCCGGTTCGTCTCCGCACGCTGCGAGGAGGAGGTGGTCCGGCTGCTGGCGCGTACCCGGGAACAGGCCGCCGCGGACGGCCCGGACCGCTTCTCGGCCTGGCAGAACGCGGAGGTGGTGGCCGGCGCGGAGCGCTACTACCGGGCCATGGTCGGCGGCGGGCCGGAGTCGTGGAACGTCCGGGACATCCACATGGCGGACACGCTGGACCGGCTGCTCGACCGCTACGGCCCGGACGCGCGCGGCGTCGTCTGGGCCCACAACACGCACGTCGGGGACGCCCGGGCCACCGAGATGGCGGCGGACGGCATGGTGAACATCGGTCAGCTCGCGCGGGAACGGCACGGCCGGGACGCGGTGGCGCTGATCGGCTTCGGCAGCTACCGGGGCACCGTGGTCGCCGCCCCGCGCTGGGGTTCGCCGGCCGAGACGATGGTGGTGCCGCCGGCCCGCGAGGGGTCGGTCGAGCGCCGGCTGCACGAGCTGATGCCGGATCGGGCGGTGCTGGTCTTCGGCGGGGAGGACCAGCCGGAGTGGGTGACCGGCGAGGTCGACCACCGGGCCATCGGCGTGGTGTACGACCCGAGCTTCGAGTCCTGGGGCAACTACGTGCCGACCCGGCTCGGTGAGCGGTACGACGCGTTCGTCTGGTGCGACGAGACGACCGCGCTGCACCCGCTGCCGGCGCTGGTGACGCCGGGCGAGATGGAGACGTACCCGGCCGGTGTGTGAGGTCAGGCGTTAGGAGGGGCCCCCTGTTATACGCCAGGCGTTAACAGGGGGCCCCTCCTTTCACCTCACCTCGGCGGGCTCGCGCTCGGCGAGGTGGGCGCGCAGGCCCTCGCCCTCGACGTCCACGTTGGGCAGGATCCGGTTCAGCCAGCGCGGCAGCCACCAGGCGGCGTTGTTCAGCAGCGACATCACCGCCGGGACGATGGTCATCCGGACCACGAACGCGTCGATGGCGACGCCGATCGCGAGCGCGAAGCCCATCGACTTGATGATCGGGTCCTCCAGGAAGACGAAGCCGCCGAACACCGAGATCATGATCAGCGCGGCGGCGGTGACCACCCGGGCGCCGTGCCCCATCCCGTTGATGGTGGCCTGACGCGCGGTGTCGCCGTGCACGTAGTCCTCGCGCATCCGCGACACCAGGAAGACCTCGTAGTCCATGGCCAGGCCGAACAGGATGCCGATGAGCAGGATCGGCAGGAAGCTGACCAGCGGGGCCGGGGTGTCCAGACCGACCAGGTCGGCCAGGTGACCCTGCTGGAACACCGCGACCGTGATGCCGAACGTGGCCGCCACGGTGAGCAGGAAGCCCAGCGCCGCCTTCACCGGCACCAGGATCGACCGGAACACCAGCATCAGCAGCAGCACGGACAGGCCCACCACCAGCAGCAGGTAGACCGGCAGCGCGTCGGAGAGCTTCTCCGACACGTCGATGCCGATCGCGGTCACGCCGGTGAGCAGCACCTCCGCGTTCTGGATGCCGCCGACCTGCTCGCGGATGTCGTGCACCACCGTCTCGGTCGCCTCGTCGGTCGGCCCGGTCTTCGGGATCACGCCCAGCAGCGCGGTACGGCCGGACGGGTCGAGCTGCGGCGGGGCCACCGCCAGCACCCCGTCGGTCTTCTGGATCAGCGCGGTGACCTGCGGCACCGCCGCCTGGGTGGCCTGCGGGGAGTCGGCCGTCACGACGACCGCGAGCCGGCCGGTGAAGCCGGGGCCGAAGCCCTCCTGGATCAGGTCGTTGCTGACCCGGGCCGGGGTGCCCTCGGCGGCGGCGGACGCGTCCGGCAGGGCCAGGCGCATGTCCTGGGCGGGGATCGCGAGCAGCCCCAGGCCGAGCAGGCCGACCAGGATCACCGGGATGCGGAACCGGGTCACCCAGTGCGCCCAGCGGAACCCGAAACCGGATCGGTCCTCCGAGCCGGTGCCCGGGTACGTGACCGCCTCCCGGTTGCGCAGCTTGCGCGGCAGCACCTTGCGGCCGGCGAACCCGAGCAGCGCGGGCGCCAGGGTGATCGCCACCAGCACGGCCACGGTGACGGTGCCGGCGGCGGCCAGGCCCATCACGGTGAGGAACGGGATGCCCACCACGGCCAGGCCGGCCAGGGCCACCACGACGGTCGCGCCGGCGAAGACCACGGCGGAGCCGGCGGTGCCGACCGCCCGGCCGACGGCCTCCTCGGGGAGAGCCCGTCGAGCAGGTTCTGCCGGTGCCGGGAGGTGATGAAGAGCGAGTAGTCGATGCCCACCGCGAGGCCGAGCATCAACGCAAGGATCGGGGCGGTGCTGGTCAGCTCGACCGCGCCACTGAGCGCGAACAGGCCGGCCATGCCGACGCCGACGCCGATCAGCGCGTTCAGCATGGTCATTCCGGCCGCCACCAGCGAGCCGAACGTGATGATCAGGACGATCGCCGCGACCAGCACGCCGATGGCCTCGGTCGAGCCGACCTCCGGCTCGGCGTTGAGCACCTCGCCACCGGGGGCGACCTGCCAGCCCTGCGCCTCGGCCTGCGCGCCGACCTTCTCGTACGCGTCGCGCTGCTCGGTCGTGACGTCGTCGGCCCGGCCGGCGAACTGCACCTGGATCAGCGCGTACCGGCCGTCGGGCGTGAGCGCCCGGGCCTGGTACGGGTCGACCGCACCGACCACGCCGGGCAGCGTGGCCGCCTCCTGGGTGAGCTGTCCGACCACCGCCTGACCGGCCGGGGTGGTGAGCGCGCCGTCCTGGGGCGCCTTCACCGCGATGGTGCCGGTCGCGCCGCTGGCCGCCGGGAAGCGGTCGGCGAGCAGGTCGATCGCCTTCTGCGACTCGGTGCCCGGCATGGTGAAGTTGCTCGCCGTCGGGCCCTTCAGCGTGGCCGCGGCCAGGCCGAGACCGACGAGTACGACGAGCCAGACGACGGCGACGAGTCGCCGCCGGCGCAGGGATGCCCGGCCGAGCCGGTACAGCAGGGTCGCCATGGACCTTCCTTCGTCCTCGGGTTGGACAGTGCAATCAGGTGGTGGGTTCGAGCGCGCGGTGTGCCACGGCGAGCAGCGCGGGTCGCAGCTCCTCGTCGGGGATGTCCAGGAACTCGCCGCAGGTCTCGGCGATGCCGGCGAGGACGACCAGCGCGGCGACGCGGGCCGCCGGCCGGTCGGAGAAGCCGGCGAAGGCGGCGACCAGCCGTTCGGAGATCTGCTGGATGTGTGCGAACGCCGGCTGCTGGAGCAGGTCCGGGAACTCGCCCCGGAGCAGCGCGATCTCCCGGCGGAAGCGGACCGCCAGGTCGACGAAGCCCTCCGCGGCGACCCGCTGGGCGTCCGCCCCGGTGCGTCCGGCGAGGCGGGTGTCGAGTTCCTCCAGCACCGCGATGGCCGGGGCCATCAGCTCGCAGAGCAGGGCGTCCTTGCTGGCGAAGTGGTAGAGCACGGTGGCCTTGGAGCAGCCCACCTCGCGGGCGATGTCCTGCAACGAGGTGCCCTTGTAGCCGGTGACGGCGAACCGACGGGCCGCCGCGGTGAGCAGCTCGTCGTGGGTGGCCGGGGTCGCGCGTGCCATGTCCTCCAGCATGCCTGACCGATCGGTCAGCACCTGACCGATCGGTCAGACGGAAGACGTGGTCTTCGCCACAGCGCCGGGTCGCCGCAGGTCAGGTGGCCGGTGCTCCGGTCCAGTCGGCGAGCCAGTCGCCCGACCAGGTGAGCGCGCCCGACCGCAGGTCGGCCACCAGACCGCGTACCCAGTCCAGTTCGGTGCGGAGCAGGGCGAGCTGGTACTCGTCCTCGACCAGGAAGAGTCGGGGCAGGTCGACCGCGCCCAGCGCCGCCTCGCGTTCGCGCAGCCGCGCCTCGATCGCGTCGGCCCGCTGGTCGAGCCGCCGGACCGCCTCCTCCGGCGGCAGGATGGGCAGGAAGGACAGCGCGGCGGGGAACTCGGGGAACTCCCGCGCGGGGGTGGCGAGCGCCTCGGCGAGCCAGGCGTCGAGGGCGCGGCGACCGGCCGGGGTGAGCGCGTACACGGTCCGTTCCGGCCGGCCCTCCGCGCGTGTCGTCTCCGCGACCCGGATCAGCTCGTCCCGGCGCAGCCGCTCGATGGCCTGGTAGATGCTGTTGCGCTGCGCGACGTTGACCACGTCCTGCTTCTCCCGCTCCCGGACGAGCTGCTGCATCCGGTACGCGTGCATCGGCTCCTCGACCAGGAGGGCCAGCACCATCATCGCCAGCGGCGAGCGACGAGCCGTCATGGGCCCACCCTAGGTGACCCTGTTCTTCATTAGTCATTTTATGTATAGTCATCACATGACTAAAGCTCTCGTCGTCGGTGCGGGACTGGCCGGTCCCGTCGCCGCCATGGCACTTCTGCGCGCCGGGATCGACGCGGTCGTCCACGAGGCGTACGAGCGGGACGCCGTCGGGGTGGGCGCGTTCCTCACGCTCTCGGTCAACGGGCTGGACGCGCTGCGCGCCGTCGGGCTCGACGACCTGGTCGCCGGGCTCGGGCATCCCACGCCGCGGATGGTCATGCACAACCACCGGGGGCGCCGGCTCGCCGCGTTCGACGCGGCGGGCAGCCGCACGGTCGGCCGCTCCGACCTCTACCGCGCGCTGCGGGACGAGGCGCTGAGCCGGGGTGTCGAGTTCGTCCACGGATCCCGGCTGACCGGCGCCGCGCCGACCGAGGGCGGGGTGACCGCCCGGTTCGCCGACGGTCGCACCGAGCACGGCGACCTGCTGGTCGGCGCCGACGGGCTGCGGTCCCGGGTCCGCACGCTCATCGACCCGGCCGCCCCCGCGCCGCGCCGGGTGCCACTGCTCAACGCCGGCGGGTTCGCCCGCGGGCTGCGCCTGCCCGACGAGCGCGGCACCATGCAGATGATGTTCGGCCGACGCTGCTTCTTCTGCTGGATCGTGGTGGGGGAGGACGAGGTGTGGTGGTTCGCCAACCCGCCGCAGCCGGTCGAGCAGAGCCGGGAGCAGCTCGCCGCGGTCGGCCCGGAGGAGGCCCGCTCCCGGCTGCACGCCCTGCTCGCCGACGATCCCGGCCCGGCGGCGGCGATCCTCGACCACACCCCGCGGATCGAGTACGGCTGGCCCACGTACGACCTGCCCTCGGTGCCGGTCTGGCACCGGGACCGCATGGTCGTGATCGGCGACGCCGCGCACACCGCCGCGCCCTCCTCGGGGCAGGGTGCGGCGATGGCCTTCGAGGACGCCGTCCAGCTCGCCCGCTGCCTGCGCGACCTGCCGGACGTGCCGGCCGCGTTCGCGGCGTACGAGCGGCTGCGCCGCGCTCGGGTGGAGCGGGTGGTCGCGCAGGGGCGGCGGACCAGCACCGCCAAGGTGGCCGGCCCGGTCGGGCGCCTGGTCCGGGACCTCGGCATGCCGGTGTTCGCCCGTCTCCTGGCGCGCAACGGGGGCGCCGCGCAGGCCTGGCTCTTCGACCACCACATCGAGTGGGCCGAGCGGGTCCGGGCCTGACTCAGCCCGCCGACGTGCCGTGCTCCCGGTCGTACGTCGTCCGGGCCGCGCTGATCGCCTCCCGGTGCCGCTCGGCCCAGCGGGTGAGGGCGACCAGCGACTCGTACAGCTCCCGGGCCATCGGGGTGGCGGTGTACTCGACCTTCGGCGGCACGGTGGGGTGCACGTGCCGGACGAGCAGGCCGTCGCGCTCCAGGTTGCGCAGGGTCAGCGTGAGCATCCGCCGGCTGATCCCCTCCACCCGCCGCTCCAGCTCGGTGAAGCGGACCGGACCGGTCGAGGCGGCGATCAGGATGCCGATGCTCCACTTGCCGCCGACCCGGTCCAACGCCTCCCGCACGGTGCAGGCCCGGGCCTGGTCCGCCGCGCCGGGCCCACACCGGTTCGCCTGTTCGTCACGCACGCCCTCATCGTCACAGGCCGGGGGCCCGGTGACAAAGCGCGCGGGACGGGGCGGCGGCCCGAGCGAAACGGACGTACGGTCGGGATTCCACCGGCAGAGGAGGGACCGTGACGTATCCACCGCCGCGTTACACCGGGGACCGGGGCGAGACGACCGCGACGTTCCGACCGGCCGGGCACCCGCCGGAACTGGTTCACACCGGCGGCGGCTCGGCCGGCTACCTCGCCACCGGGGCGACCACCAACGGCCAGTTCGGGCTCTACCGCTGGGAGATGGGTCCGCAACCGTCGGGCCCGGCCCCGCACTTCCACCGGTCCATCTCGGAGTCCTTCTTCATCCTCGCCGGCACCGTGCGCATCTACGACGGCCGCCGCTGGATCGACGCGGAGCCCGGCGACTTCGTGCACGTCCCCGAGGGCGGGGTGCACGCGTTCCGCAACGAGTCCGGCGAGCCCGCGTCGATGCTGCTGCACTTCGCCCCCGGCGCGCCCCGGGAAGGCTACTTCGAGGGGCTGCGCGACCTCGCCGACCGCAGCGAGGAGGAGCGGGCCGAGTTCTTCCTGCGACACGACACGTTCTGGGTCTGACCGCCGGCGACCGTGTCGGGGTTGCCGAGACGGGCCCGGCCCGGGAAGGTGGGCGGATGGCCGCCGCTGACGAGACCCGGGCCGGGGTGTCGCTGACCAACCTGGACCAGCCGCTGTTCGACGGGGCGGGCGCGACCAAGCGTGACCTGGTCGACTACCTCGACGCGGTGCACGGGCGGATCCTGCCGGAGTTGCGGGACCGGCCGCTGTCGGTGCTGCGGGTGCGGCCCGGGCAGGAGCCGTTCATGCAGAAGAACCTGCCGAAGTACACGCCGGACTGGGTGCGCCGCACCGACGTCTGGGCGGAGGCGTCGCACCGGCGCATCGCGTTCGCCCTCTGCGACGACCGGCGGACGCTGCTCTGGTTCGCCAACCAGCGGGCGGTGGAATACCACCCCACGCTGGCCCACGCCGGTCAGCCCGAGCACCCCACCCACCTGGTGCTCGACCTGGACCCGCCGGAGGGCGACTCCTACCCGGCGGCGGTCCGGGTCGCGCTGCTGGTGCGGCAGGCGCTCACCGACGCCGGCCTGGCCGGCGCGGTGAAGACCAGCGGGGCCAAGGGCCTGCACGTCATCGTGCCGGTGGATCCGGCCACCACGGCCGAGGAGGCCGCCGCCGCGACCCGGGCGCTCGCGGCCCGTACCGAACGGCTCGACCCGGCGCTGGCCACCACCGCGTTCATCGTGGCCGACCGCGGCGGCCGCGTCTTCGTCGACTCCACCCGCGCGTACGGGACGACGGTGGTGGCCGCCTACAGCCCCCGGATCCGGCCCGGCACGCCGGTGTCGTACCCGGTCGGTTGGGCCGACCTGGAGTCGGCGACGCCGGCCGACTTCACCGTGCGGACCGTGCCCGGCCTGCTGGGGGAGCGGGACCCGTGGGCGGAGGCGCTGCCCGCCCCGCAGCCGCTGCCGGCCGACCTGGTCGCCGAGGGGCGCACCATCCCGGTGGCCCGGGTCCAGGCGATGCACGAGGGCAAGCGGCGGGCGAAGGCGCGGCGCGAGGCGGGCTGACCACACGCGAAAGCCCGGGCACTGTGGCCCGGGCTTCGACGTGACTGGTGCCCCCGGCAGGATTCGAACCTGCGCCCCCGCCTCCGGAGGGCGGTGCTCTATCCCCTGAGCTACGGGGGCTCAGCGACCCGAGAAGAGTAGCAAACCCCTCCCCGGATCACCGAATCGGTATCCGCGAGTCGATCTTCGCCGGCTCAGGCGGCGGCGAGGGCGCGCCCGCAGCTCGGCAGCGGGTGCAGCACGATCCGACGGGGCAACCGCCGGGGCCACTCGTTGCGCGGCCAGGAGCCGTCCACGATGAGGTGCACCGTACGCTCCTCGGCGCCGCTCAACCGCAGGACGAAGTCCCGGGGCAGTGGCGGGTCCACCGAGGGCGTGGTGACCATGAACCGCACCCGTCCACGGGACGACACCGCCGACACCACGTCCGCGGCCGGCATGGTGCCCCGCAGGCGCACCCGGCCGATCCAGTAGACCTCCGCGGCGTGCTCCTGGGCCGCCCGGGTGATCGCCGGGTACTCGCTGCGTACCCAGCGCTCGACCGCGCCGACGCAGAGGCCGCAGGCGCGCTCGCGCGGCTCGCGCGGCCCCAACCCCCAGGCCCGCAGGTACGCCCCGACGAGGCCGGCGTCCATGCTCAGCCCGAACCGGCGCTCGATGAGAGTGGTCAGGCTCTGGCGCGTCCAGAGCTCCTCGTCGATGCCGAACTCGTCGGGGTGGACGCCCCGCAACACGTCGATCAGTTCGAGTTCCTGTTCGCGGCTGAGCGTTCCCGGCTCGCCCTGCCGCAGTCCGCGACGGACGGCTGCCACCGCCCCGTCACCGCCGATGGTGTGGCGTCGGCACCAGCTGGTCACCGACCGCCCTGCGTCTCTGAGTGCAACCCCCACGTCCTGCGCAACGAGCCCGAATCGCAACTGGTCACGATATGTATGGAGAAACTTCTCAGAGCGCCGCAATGACCCGTTAGCCCCAAAACGTTACAAAGCGGCATATCCGACATACCACCCGCGCCCTCCCGGTGATCAAGGAGATCATGTCGGCGGCGAGGGCGTGACCCGACACAAACTCCTTGAGCACCACACTGCCCCAGCTCCAGGGCGCGCAGCGCCCGGCCCGGCAACGGGCAGCCGGCCGGTGGCCCGTGTAGCCGCCGGCTGGGTGGGGTGTTCTGGTCATTGCGCCGCGCTTGGCCGGTGCGAGGTCCGGGCGCTCTCCCGGCGGCCCCAACCTTGAACGGCGGGGTAGACGAGCGGGGCTGGTGTCTCCCGGCCGGCACACCCGTGGCGTTCCACTCGCAGGGCTGCCGGGCGCTGGGTGGAACGGGGTGGGTGTCTCCCGGGCCGGGACACACCCATGGTGTTCCACCGACGGCGTTGGCGGGCGCTGGGTGGAGCGTCATGGGTGTCTCCGCGGCCGGGATGCACCCATGGTGTTCCACTGACCGGGTTGCCGGCCGGTGGGTGGAACGTCATGGGTGTCTGCGGGGTTCCGGATGCACCCGTGGTGGTCCACCCGCCCGGCCCGTGTGGGGTGGGTGTCCGGTTCGGTGGTGGTGGGCGGCACCCCGGGCGCGGAATCGTCGTGGGCCGGGCGGCGTTGTAGACGGGTGAACGACCGAGCAGGCGACCCCCCGAGGCCGCCGCCGCGCCTGCGGGAATGACGGCAGGCCGCCGGTCGTTACACATCATCCGGCGCCGCGTGCAGGCCCCCCGGCCCCGCGAGCCAGCCGGACACCCGGCCCCCGTGAACTGGCCCCCCGGCCCCACGAGCCTGCCGGATCCCCTCAAGACTTTTCGAGCGCCTGACGGTGCCCACACCCCCCGGTGTGTTGACCCCCGAATGGAGCCCCCTCATGAACACGATCCTGCGTAAGAGCATTCTCGGTATCGCTGGTCTGGCCTTCACCGGTGGCGTGTTCGCCGGTCCGGTCGCCGCCCACGCCGACACCCCCGCCCACGCCGCCGCTGGTAAGCCCGTCGCGGTCGCGTCCGTGCAGGGTGAGCAGTCGACCATCAAGCTGAACGACGAGCAGCTGGCCAACGCGAAGGCGATCATCGCCGCGACGAAGAAGGCCGGTCTGCCGGAGCGGGCCGCGGTCATCTCGATCGCCACGAGCCTGCAGGAGTCGAAGCTGGAGAACCTCGGGCACCTCGGCGACAAGAATGACCACGACTCGCTGGGCCTGTTCCAGCAGCGCCCCTCCTCGGGTTGGGGCACGCCGGAGCAGATCACCGACCCCGAGTACTCGACCCTGGCGTTCCTCAAGGGTCTGAAGCAGGTCGACGGCTGGGACACCATGCCCCTGACCGACGCCGCCCAGACCGTCCAGGTCAGCGCGTACCCCGACGCCTACGCGCAGTGGGAGAAGCAGGCCACCGACATCGTGGCCCAGCACTGGACCAAGTAGGACCAACGCGAAAGGCCGGCACCCCCAACCCGGGGTGCCGGCCTTTCGCGTCTGTTACGGGGTGCCGCCCAGGCGCTTCAGCGCCGCGCTGAGGTTGGTCAGGTCGTTCTGCTGCGTGTTCTTCATGGTCTGGGCCACCGCGAGCACGTCGTCGTCGTGCCCCTCGGCCAGGATGCCGTCGATCATGTGCACGCCGCCGATGTGGTGCCGGATCATCATGTTCAGGAAGAGCAGGTCGAACTGACGTCCGCTGGCCGCCTTCAGCTTCGCCATCTCCTCGGGAGTGGCCATGCCGGGCATCAGCCCGTTCTTCACCAGCCCGGCCCCGTCCGGCATCCACGCCATCGCCGGCTGGTCGCCGGTCGGGTCCAGCTTCCAGGAGCGCAGCCACGTCTGCATGGTGCCGATCTCGCCCTGCTGGCCGGTGGCGATGTCGACGCCGACCTGGCGGACCTCCGCGTCCTGCCCCTGCCGGAACGCCAGCAGGCCCATGGCCACCGCCTGGTTGTGGTGCGCGGTCATGTCCCGGGCGAAACCGGCCTCGGCCGAGTTGTCACCCGGCCGGGTGAGCGTCGGCGTGAGCAGGCCGCCGGCGTACCCGAGCAGGAGCCCGACCACGATGGCGGCGGCCACGGCCAGCAGGCCGTAGCGGCGCGCCGCCGGCCGGCCGCCCTCGTCGGTGGCCGGTGCCTCGTCGAGCTCGCTGTCGGTGGTCACCGGAGCGGTCATCGCGACGTCCTTACTGGGTCGGCTGCTCGGGCATGTTGTTCTGCAGGTTGTCCCGCGGGGTGGTGCCGGTGGCGGTGACGCCCTGGTCGCAGAGGGCGTTCGGGCCCTCGATCGAGGCGTTCACCCGCAGCGTCTTGATGAAGTCGTCGATCCGGCTGTCGTCGGCGTTGTCGACCTTGAGCTGGAAGCCCCAGGCCTGCAGCGAGATCGGCTTGTCCAGCCCCTCGTACGGGCTGAGCATCAGCTTCTCCTTGCCCTGCACCTTGCTCTTGAGCTTCTCCACCTGGTCGGCGGGCAGGTCCGGGCGGTAGGTGATCCAGACGGTGCCGTGCTCCAGGCTGTGCACCGCGTGCTCGTTGGCGATCGGGGCGTCGTAGACGTCACCCATGCAGTTCTGCCAGGCCTGGTTGTGCGGGCCGGCGACCGGCGGGGAGACGTCGTACTTGATCGTGCCGGGCTGGTGGTTGCCGCCCTTGACCAGGTCCTTGTCCTTCTTGCGGAAGTCGACCATGCCGTTGATGGCGTCCGCCCGCTTCTGCCACGGCTGGGCGCCCTGGTAGACGGCCCAGGCGCCGATGCCGATGATGCCGACGGCGAGCACGCCGACCGCGACGAACAGGGCGATCGGACCCCACGAGCGACCCTGGCTCACCTTCACCGGGGTGACCGGCTTGCGGCCCTTGCCCCCGGCGCCCGGCCGTGGCGTGCCCTTGCCGCCCCCGGCCTTGCCCGCGCCGGCCTTCGCGGCGGGCTTGTCGCCGGCCGCCGGACGGCCTGCGGCCGGCTTCTTGCCGGTGCTGACCACGGTGGGACGGCGCTCCGGGCCGCCCGGGGTGCTGATGCTCATCGTGCCTCGTCAGGTCGGTCGGTCAGGGGGACCGCGGGGCCGGTTCACATGCTGGGTCGCCTCCGCGGTGCCCGAGTCTACCCCCGATAACATGGTTCAGTGACTCCCGCAGAACTCGCCGAGGTCGTCCTCGCCGCAGCCCACGCCGTCTTCGACGAGCGGGGCCTGGACCGTGCCGCGCTGCCCGCGCAGACCACCGTCGAGCGACCCCGTAACCCCGATCACGGCGACTACGCCTCGACGCTGGCGTTGCAGCTCAGCAAGAAGGTGGGCGTCCCCCCGCGGGAGCTGGCGTCGGCCCTGGCCGACCAGCTGGGCCGGGCGCCGGGGGTCAAGTCGGTGGAGATCGCCGGCCCGGGCTTCCTGAACATCCGGCTCGACGCGGGCGCCGCCGGCCAGTTGGCCAAGGTGATCGTCGAGGCCGGCCCGGCGTACGGGCGCTCCGACACCCTGGCCGGGCAGCGGATCAACCTGGAGTTCGTCTCGGCCAACCCGACCGGCCCGGTGCACATCGGCGGGGTCCGCTGGGCGGCCGTCGGAGACGCGCTCAGCCGCCTGCTCCGGGCCACCGGGGCCGACGTCGGCACCGAATACTATTTCAACGACGCCGGCTCGCAGATCGACCGGTTCGCCCGCTCGCTGCTGGCCGCGGCCAAGGGCGAGCCGGCGCCGGAGGACGGCTACGGCGGCGCGTACATCGCCGAGATCGCGGCGGAGGTCGTCAAGCGCCGGCCCGACGTGCTGGACCTGCCCGAGGACGCCGCCCAGGAGGTGTTCCGGGTCGAGGGCGTCCAGCTGATGTTCAGCGAGATCAAGTCCTCGCTGCGCGACTTCGGGGTGGAGTTCGACACCTACTTCAACGAGAAGGACCTGCACGACCGGGGCGAGCTGGAGAAGGCGCTGCTCCGGCTGCGCGAGCACGGGCACGTCTTCGAGTCCGAGGGCGCCACCTGGCTGCGCACCACCGACTTCGGTGACGACAAGGACCGGGTGCTGCGCAAGTCCAACGGTGAGTGGACCTACTTCGCCGCCGACTGCGCCTACTACCTGGACAAGCGGGAGCGCGGCTTCGAGCGGGTCGTGATCATGTTGGGCGCCGACCACCACGGCTACATCGGCCGGATGAAGGCGATGGCCGCCTGCTTCGGCGACGACCCGGCGCGCAATCTCGAGATCCTCATCGGCCAGCTGGTCAACCTGCTCCGCGACGGCGCACCCGTGCGGATGAGCAAGCGGGCCGGCACCGTGGTCACCCTGGAGGACCTGGTCGACGCGATCGGCGTGGACGCCTCCCGCTACGCGTTGGCCCGTTACTCCAGCGACTCGCCGATCGACATCGACGTGGAACTCTGGACCCGGGCCACCCGCGACAACCCGGTCTACTACGTCCAGTACGTGGCCGCCCGGACCGCCAGCGTCGGCCGCAACGCGGCCGAGGCGGGGCTGACCCGGGGTGACGCCGCCGACTTCCGGGCCGAGCTGCTCGTGCACGAGAAGGAGAACGACCTGCTCAAGGCGCTCGCCGAGTTTCCGGCCGTGGTCGCCTCGGCGGCCGAGCTGCGCGGGCCGCACCTGGTGGCCCGCTACCTGGAGCGGCTCGCCGGGGCCTACCACCGGTTCTACGACAACTGCCGGATCCTGCCGCGCGGCGACGAGGAGGTCACCGACCTGCACCGGGCCCGGCTCTGGCTCAACGACGCCACCCGGACGGTCATCGCCAACGGCCTCCACCTGCTCGGCGTCTCCGCCCCGGAGAGGATGTAATTCCCGATGCGCGCGCACGAAGCCGGTGCCCTGCACGGCGACATCGGCAACCGCAGTCCGGCCTGGTTGCGCACCCCGGTCGACGTCAACGCCCTGGTGCCGCAGCTCTGGCCGCGTCACGTGGCGCGCGGCCCGGCCGGCGCGCTGACCGTCGCGGGCCTGGACGTCCGCGACCTCGCCGCCGAGTTCGGCACCCCGGCGTACGTGCTGGACGAGGACGACCTGCGCGAGCGCTGCCGCGAGTTCCGCGCCGCGTTCCCGGACGCGGACGTCTACTACGCCGGCAAGGCGTTCCTCTGCCGCGCCGTGGTCCGGATGATCGCCGAGGAGGGCATGTTCCTCGACGTGTGCACCGGCGGGGAGCTGGCCACCGCGCTCTCGGCCGGGATGCCGGCGGAGCGGATCGGCTTCCACGGCAACAACAAGTCGGTGGCCGAACTGACCCGGGCGGTGGACGCCGGGGTCGGCCGGATCATCGTCGACTCGTTCGCCGAGATCGACCGGCTCTCCGAGCTGGCCCGCGAGCGCGGGGTACGCCCGCGGGTGCTGGTCCGGGTCACGGTCGGCGTGGAGGCGCACACCCACGAGTTCATCGCCACCGCGCACGAGGACCAGAAGTTCGGCTTCTCCCTCGCCGGCGGCGCGGCGGCCGCGGCCGCCTTCAAGATCCTCGACGAGGACGTGCTGGAGCTGCGGGGGCTGCACTCGCACATCGGCTCGCAGATCTTCGACGCCAGCGGCTTCGAGGTCTCCGCCCGCCGGGTGCTCGCCCTGCAGGCGCAGATCCGCGACGCCCGCGGCGTGGAGCTGCCGGAGCTGGACCTGGGCGGCGGCTTCGGCATCGCGTACACCACGCAGGACGACCCGGCGTCGCCGCACGACCTGGCCAAGCGGCTGCGCAAGATCGTCGACGGCGAGTGCGCGGCGGAGAACCTGGCCGTGCCGCACCTGTCGGTGGAGCCGGGCCGCGCCATCGTGGGGCCGGCCGTGTTCACCCTCTACCAGGTGGGCACGGTCAAGGACGTCGACGGCATCCGCACCTACGTGAGCGTCGACGGGGGGATGAGCGACAACATCCGGACCGCGCTCTACGACGCCTCCTACTCGGCCACGGTGGCGAACCGCACGTCGGCGGCGGAGCCGATGCTCGCCCGCGTGGTGGGAAAGCACTGTGAGTCCGGGGACATCGTGGTGAAGGATGAATTCCTGCCCGCCGACGTGCAGCCCGGAGATCTTGTCGCGGTGCCCGGCACCGGGGCCTACTGCCGGAGCATGGCCAGCAACTACAACCATGTCCCGCGGCCCCCGGTCGTCGCGGTCCGCGACGGTCGGGCCCGGCTGATCGTCCGCCGGGAGACCGAAGACGACCTGCTCGCATTGGATGTGGGATGACCTCACCGGTTCGCTTGGCGCTGCTCGGCTGCGGCACGGTCGGCAGCGACGTCGTGCGGCTGCTGCACGAGCAGTCCGCCGATCTCGCCGCCCGGATCGGCGCCCCGCTGGAGATCGCCGGCATCGCCGTACGCCGGCTCGGCCGGGACCGGGGCGACCTGCCGGTCGACCCGGCGCTGTTCACCACCGACCCGCTCGGGCTGGTCAAGCGGGACGACGTGGACGTGGTGGTCGAGGTCGTCGGCGGCATCGAGCCGGCCCGGGGCTGGTTGGTCGAGGCGCTGCGCGCGGGCAAGAGCGTGGTGACCGCCAACAAGGCGCTGCTCGCCGAGGACGGCGCCACGCTGCACGACGCCGCCGCCGAGGGCGGCGCGGACCTCTACTACGAGGCCAGCGTCGCGGGGGCGATCCCGCTGCTGCGCCCGTTGCGCGAGTCGCTGCACGGCGACCGGATCACCCGGGTCACCGGCATCGTGAACGGCACCACCAACTTCATCCTCTCCGCCATGGACGCCACCGGCGCCGGCTTCGCCGAGGCGCTGGAGGAGGCCACCGAGCTGGGGTACGCGGAAGCCGACCCGACGGCCGACGTGGAGGGCTTCGACGCCGCCGCCAAGGCCGCCATCCTCGCCTCGCTGGCGTTCCACACCCGGGTCACCGCCGCCGACGTGCACCGTGAGGGCATCACCGAGGTGACCGCCGCGGACGTGGCCAGCGCCAAGGCCATGGGCTGCACGATCAAGCTGCTCTGCATCGCCGCCCGGGGCGTCGACGCGGACGGCCGCGAGACCGTCAACGTCCGGGTGCACCCGGCGATGATCCCGCTGACCCACCCGCTGGCCGGCGTCGGCGACGCGTTCAACGCGGTCTTCGTCGAGGCCGACGCGGCCGGTCAGCTCATGTTCTACGGTCGGGGCGCGGGCGGCGCGCCGACCGCCAGCGCGGTGCTCGGCGACGTGGTCGCGGTGGCCCGCAACCGTCTCGCCGGGGTGCACGCGGCCAGCGAGTCGGCGTACGCGGACCTGTCGGTGCGGCCGATGGGCGAGGCGCTCACCCGCTACCACATCAGCCTCGACGTGGCCGACCGGCCGGGTGTGCTGGCGGCGGTGGCCGGGGTGTTCGCCCGGCACGAGGTCTCCATCGCGACCGTGCGGCAGGGGCCGGCCGGGGGCGACGCCGAGCTGGTGATCGTCACCCACGTGGCGCCGGACGCGGCGCTCGCCGCCACCGTCCGCGAGCTGCGCGGGCTGGACATCGTCCGTTCGGTGGCGAGCGTGCTGCGGGTCGAGGGCGGCGCGTAACCCGGGCGTCCCGCCTGATGGTTAGGACGGGGTGTGCCGGTGACCGGTCGGGGAGGCTGGTCCACGCTGTTGGCGGGTCCCGGTCGGCCGGGGCCGGAGAGGCGAGGAGCGCGACATGTGGCGGGGACTCATCGAGGCGTACCGGGACCGTCTGCCGGTCACCGACGCCACTCCCGTCGTCACCCTGCACGAGGGGAACACGCCGCTGCTGCCGGCGCCGGTGCTCTCCGCCCGGGTCGGCGCGGACGTGTGGCTCAAGGTCGAGGGGGCGAACCCGACCGGCTCGTTCAAGGACCGGGGCATGACCCTCGCCGTCTCCAAGGCCGTCGAGGCGGGGGACAAGGCGATCATCTGCGCCTCCACCGGCAACACCAGCGCCTCGGCCGCCGCGTACGCGGCCCGGGCCGGGATCACCTGTGCGGTGCTGGTGCCCCAGGGCAAGATCGCGCTGGGCAAGCTGGCCCAGGCGCTGGTGCACGGCGCCAAGCTGCTCCAGGTGCAGGGCAACTTCGACGACTGCCTGGGCCTGGCCGGCAAGCTCGCCCAGGACTTCCCGGTCGCGCTGGTCAACTCCGTCAACATCGACCGGCTGCACGGGCAGAAGACGGCCGCCTTCGAGATCGTCGAGGCGCTCGGCGACGCGCCGGACATCCACTGCCTGCCGGTGGGCAACGCCGGCAACATCTCCGCCTACTGGATGGGCTACTCCGAGGACCTGCGCGACGGCAACGCCACGAAGGCACCCAGGATGTACGGGTTCCAGGCGGCCGGTGCGGCCCCGATCGTCACCGGCCAGGTGGTGCCCGAGCCGTCGACCATCGCCACCGCCATCCGGATCGGCAACCCGGCGAGCTGGACCAAGGCCGTCGACGCGCGGGACGCTTCGGACGGTCTGATCTCGGCGGTCACCGACCGGGAGATCCTGTCGGCTTACCGGCTGCTGGCCCGTGAGGTCGGGGTCTTCGTCGAGCTGGGCAGCGCGGCCAGCGTGGCCGGGCTGCTCCAGCAGGCCGCCGCCGGGCGCGTGCCGGCCGGGTCGCGGGTGGTCTGCACGGTCACCGGCCACGGCCTGAAGGACCCGGAGTGGGCCATCTCGACGGCTCCCGCGCCGGTCACCATCGCCAACGACGCCCTCGCCGCCGCCCGCTCCCTCGACCTCGCCTGAGTCGACCCGCTCGGCGTGCCCCGACCGGTGCGGTGCTGATCTCCGTCGGGTGCGGGCCGGCGTGCTCGCTGGTCGTCGTCGTCCGTGCCCGGCTCCCTCGCTGCCGCCGTGCGCGACGGCATGTGCCCGCCTCCGACCACCTCGCCGCGCGCCTTCGCCGACGTGGCAGACACCCATGACGTTCCACTCACGGCCGTCGCAGGGCACGAGTGGAACGCCATGGGTGTCTCCGGGCCGTCCAGACACCCATGGTGTTCCACTCACTGCCGTTTCCGAGCACGGGTGGAACGTTGTGGGTGTCTGGACGGGTCGTTCCGACGCCACTACGGGTTCCCGCCTACCGACACCGGTCCCGGGCGGCGCCAGGCCGGGGAGGCGCGACGCCCCGCCCGCACGTGGTGGTGGGCGAGGTCGAACGGGGGTGAGGAGGTCAGCTTGGAGCGTGAGCGGGGCCCGATACCTCACCCGGGGCGGATGCGGGGCCGGCGAGCGTGTGCGGCAGACTCAGGGCACCCCGTAGACCCCTCTTCAGGAGTGAGTAACGCCCATGTCGCTGCTCGCCAGATTCAGTCTCGCCAACCGGGGCCTGATCGCCCTCATCGCGTTGGTGACCACGGCGTTCGGGGCGTTCGCCGTGCCGTCGCTGAAGCAGCAGCTGCTGCCGTCGCTGGAGTTCCCCGCCGCGTTCATCGTGGCCCCGTACCCGGGCGCCGCCCCGGAGATCGTCGAGTCCCAGGTCGCCGAGCCGATCGAGAACAGCCTCCAGGGCATCCCGGGGCTGGAGAAGGTCACCTCGACCTCCCGGGAGGGCGCGGCCACGGTCCAGGTGCAGTACGAGTTCGGCACCGACCTGGACGACGTGGTCAACAAGATGGAGACCGCGCTCAACCGGATCGACGCCCAGCTCCCGGAGGGCGTCGACCCGCAGGTGATCGCCGGCAGCACTGACGACCTGCCCGCCGTGGTGGTCGCCGCGACCGGCGACGGGGACGAGCGGGCGCTGGCCGAGAAGCTGCGCGCCACCGTCGTACCGGAGCTGGAGGGGCTGGACGGGGTCCGCTCGGTGGACGTCACCGGCGCCCGCGACCAGGTGGTGACCGTCACGCCGGACCCGGTGAAGCTGGCCGCCGCGAAGGTGGCGCCGACCGCGATCGCGCAGGCACTCAAGACCAATGGGGTGGCCGTGCCGGCCGGCGCGCTGGCCGACGGCGACCGCTCGCTGCCGGTGCAGGTCGGCACGCCGATCCGCACCGTGGACGACCTGCGGGGCATCGTGCTCACCACGGCGCCGGCCGCGCCGGTGCGCCTCGGCGACGTGGCCCGGGTGGAGCAGCAGCTCGCCCCGGCGACGTCGTTCACCCGCACCAACGGCAAGCCGAGCCTCGGGATCGCGGTCACCGCCAGCCCGGACGGCAACGCGGTCGGCATCTCGCACGACATCCGGGACCGGCTGGACGAGTTGGAGGCCGCCTCCGGCGCCGAGCTGACCGTGGTGTTCGACCAGGCCCCGTTCGTCGAGCGGTCCATCGAGAGCCTCACCACCGAGGGCCTGCTGGGCCTGCTGATGGCGGTGGTGGTGATCCTGGTCTTCCTGCTCTCGGTGCGGTCCACGGTGGTCACCGCGGTCTCCATCCCGCTCTCGGTGCTGGTCGCGCTGATCGTGCTCTGGGCCGGCGACTACTCGCTCAACCTGCTGACCCTCGGCGCGCTGACCATCGCGGTCGGCCGGGTGGTGGACGACTCGATCGTGGTGCTGGAGAACATCAAACGGCACCTGGAGTACGGCGAGGAGAAGCGGGCGGCGATCCTGACCGCGGTCCGCGAGGTGGCCGGCGCGGTGACCGCCTCCACGCTCACCACGGTCGCGGTGTTCGCGCCGATCGCCCTGGTCGGCGGCTTCGTCGGGCAGCTGTTCGCGCCGTTCGCGATCACCGTTACGGTGGCCCTGCTCGCCTCGCTGCTGGTGTCGCTGACCGTCATCCCGGTGCTGGCCTACTGGTTCCTGCGCCCGCGGCGCGGGGCCGACGACGCCGCCGCCCGGGCGGCCGCCGAGGAGAAGGAACTGCGCAGCCCGTTGCAGCGGGCGTACCTGCCGGTGATCGGCTTCGCCACCCGATCCCGCAAGAGCCGGTGGGCCACCGTGGCGCTCGGCCTGCTGGTGCTGCTGGGCACGTTCGGTCTGGCGCAGAAGCTGGAGACCAACTTCCTGGACGACTCCGGCCAGGACACGCTGGCGATCCGCCAGGAGATGCCGGCCGGCACCGGACTCGCCGGCACCGACCGGGCCGCCACCCGGGTCGAGGAGGTGCTGAAGCATACGTCGGGGGTGGAGACCTACCAGGTCAGCGCCGGCGGCGGGGACAACCCGTGGGCGGGGGGCGGCAGCGACAGCGCCTCCTGGTCGTTGGCGCTCTCCGACGACACCGACGCCACGGCCGTGCGGCAGGTGCTGCGCAAGGAGTTCGACGCGCTCGGCCCGGAGGTCGGCGAGCTGACCTTCGGCGGTGGCCAGAACGCCTCCGCCAACCAGGTCGAGGTGGTGGTGCAGGCCGCCGACCAGGAGACGCTGACCCGGGCGGCGGAGGAGGTCCGCGCCGCGATGGCCGACACCCCCGGCGTGGAGGACGTCACCAGCGGCCTGGCCACCCGGGTGCCCCGGGTGGAGGTGACAGTGGACCGGGCCGCCGCGGCCCGCGCCGGTCTCACCGAGGCGGCCGTGGGGCAGCTCGTCGCGCAGACGTACCGGGGCGCGCCGCTCGGCCAGGTCACGCTGGACGGCACCGCGCAGGACGTGGTGCTGAGCACCGGGGCCCGGCCGCCGGTGAACGTGGCCGAGCTGCGGGCGCTGCGGGTGGGCCCGGTGACGCTGGACGCGATCGCCGACGTCAACCAGGTCGACGGCCCGCAGCAGGTCACCCGGATCGACGGTGAGCGCAGCGTCTCGGTCACCGGCACCGCCACCGGTTCGAACCTCGGCGCGACCACCCAGGAGCTGCAGAAGCGACTGGACGCGCTGGACGTGCCGGGCGCCACGTACGTGATCGGCGGGGTGAGCGCCGACCAGGCGGACGCGTTCGCGGACCTCGGCCTGGCCGTGCTGGCCGCCATCGCGATCGTCTTCCTGATCATGGTGGCGACGTTCCGGAGCCTGACCCAGGCGCTCATCCTGCTGATCTCGGTGCCGTTCGCGGCGACCGGGGCGATCGCGCTGCTGCTGGCCACCGGGACGCCGCTGGGCGTGCCGGCGCTGATCGGCGTGCTCATGCTGGTCGGCATCGTGGTGACCAACGCGATCGTGCTGCTCGACCTGATCAACCAGTACCGGGCGCAGGGCATGGGCGTCACCGAGGCCGTGGTCGAGGGCGGCCGGCGTCGGCTGCGACCGATCCTGATGACCGCGGTGGCCACCATCTTCGCGCTGCTGCCGATGGCGTTCGGGCTGACCGGCGAGGGTGGCTTCATCTCGAAGCCGCTGGCCGTCGTGGTGATCGGCGGCCTGCTCAGCTCGACGCTGCTGACGCTGGTCCTGGTGCCGACGCTCTACACCATGGTGGAGCGGACCAAGGGCTCGCTGCGGGCCCGCCGGGACCGCCGCCGGGGCGCTCCGGAGCAGGTCGAGGCGGCCGAGCCGGCCGAGGCGCCCGCCCCGGAGCCGGTCCCGGTGGGAGTCGGCGGCGGGGAGCGCCCGGCCGAGGTGGCCGCGCCGCCGGCCCGGCCGTCGGGCGCGCTGATCGACGGTACGGACCAGTTCGAGGTGCTCCGCCTGCCCAAGAGCCGGCAGTCCCCGCTGCCCCCGACCGAGTGAGAGGGGGCCCCCGGCTCGACGCCTCCTGGACGAGCGGGGGCCCTTCCACGCGTGTGCCCGCGCGGGGCACATGGTGAGCCACCTCGGACGGTACGCTCAGTGAGCTGGTGCCTACTCGGGGTGCGGGGGCGTGATGGTCGACGGCGGGGGCCGGTGGGGTCGGCGCACGCTGCTGCGCCGGTCCGCGCTGCTGCTCGGCGGAGCCGCGCTCGGCTCCGCCGCCACGCTGGAGAGCGCCCGGGTGGCCGACCGCCGGCTGCCGCTCGCGGGCGGCCCGGCCAGTGCCACCCTGGGTAACCGCCGGCAGGACGTCGGCTCGGGCGGGGTGCAGGTCGTCTGGGGCGTCCGCACCGACACGCCCCTGGTCGCGCTGACGTTCGACGACGGGCCGCGCCCACAGTGGACGCCGATGGTGCTGGACACGTTGGCCGAGCACCGGGTGCCGGCCACGTTCTTCCTGGTGGGCGAGCGGGCCCGGCGGCACGCCGCGCTGGTGCGGGGGCGGATGGGCGGGCACGAGGTGGGCAACCACAGCTGGGCCCACCACGACCTCGCCCGGATGGACGCCACCAAGGCCCACGACGACCTGAGCCGCAGCCACGACGCGATCACGGCGGCCACCGGGGCGGCTCCCCGGCTGCTCCGTCCGCCCTGGGGGCACCTGGGCGGGTCGGTGCTGCACGCGGCCGCGCGGCTGGACTACCGGCTGGTGCTCTGGACGCTCCAGATGGTCGAGAGCGAGTTCCCGCACGACCCGGCCGGGCACGCCCGGCGGATCGTCGCCGACATCCGGCCCGGCACCATCCTGCTCGGCCACGACGTCGGTGACGAGCGGCGGTTGGTCGCCCTCCGCGGCCTGCCCGACATGATCACCGGGCTGAAGGCCCGGGGCTACACCTTCGTCACCGTCTCCGACCTGCTGCGTCACGCTGCCGGTCCGGGGGCGGCCCGATAGGGTGCCGGCGTGTCGCCCACCCTCTCGGTCCTCGTCCGCAACCGCGACTTCCGCAACCTGTTCCTCGCCGAGTTGGTGGTGTTCGGCGCGGACTGGTTCGTCATGGTGCCGTTGCTGGTGCTGCTGCCGCAGCTGACCGGCAGCGGCGTCTGGGGCGCGCTGGTGCTGGCGGTGGACACCGGCACCACCGCGCTGCTGCTCCCGTACGCCGGCACCGTGGCCGACCGGTTCGACCGCCGCAAGGTCATGATGGTGGCCAACCTGGCCGCGCTCGCCGGCATCCTGCTGCTGCTCGGCGTCCGTGACGCCGGGACGGCCTGGCTGGCGCTGGTGTCGATCGCGATCGTGGCGGTGGCCAAGGCGTTCTACTCGCCGGCCGCCCAGGCGGCCCTGCCCAACGTGCTCGATCCGGCGGACCTGGCGGCCGGCAACGCGGTCGCCGGCTCGGCCTGGGGCACGATGACGGTGGTCGGCGCCTCGCTCGGCGGCATCCTGAGCGCCGCTGCCGGCGCGTACGCCAGCTTCTGGGTGGCCGCCGCGGCGCTGGCCGGGGCGGCGGGCCTGGCGGCGTTGATCCGTCGGCCGCTCCAGGCGCCCCGCGACCCGGCGGCGACAGTGCCGCGCACCTGGGCGGCGATCCGCGAGGCGCTGGGCTACATCGCGCACCGGCCGCGCGTGCTCGCGCTGGTCACGGTGAAGTCGGCGGTCGGTCTGGGCAACGGCGTGCTGACCGTCTTCCCGCTGCTGGCCGGCGTCTACGGGGTCGGGGCGGTCGGCGCGGGCCTGCTCTTCGCCGCCCGGGGCGCCGGCGCGCTGGTCGGCCCGATCCTGATGCGCCGGGTGCTCAGCAACCGGGCCTGGCTGCTCACCGGCCTGGCGCTGTCGATGTCGCTGTACGGCCTGGCCTACCTGGGCGCCTCGGCGGTGTCCTGGTTCCCGCTGGTCCTGGTCCTGGTCTTTCTCGCCCACCTCGGCGGCGGCAGCAACTGGGTGTTGTCCAACTACGCCCTGCAGGGCGAGGTGCCGGACCGGCTGCGGGGCCGGGTCTTCGCCACCGACATGATGCTGGCGACGCTGGCCATCGCGGTCAGCCAGCTGGTGGTGGCGCTGGTCGTGGACCGGGTGGACGAGCGGACCGTGCTGGCCGGCTGCGGCCTGGTGACCGTCGTCTACGCGATCGGCTGGCGGTTCGCGACGCGTCGCCTCTCGCTCGCCGACCCGGTGCCGGCGCAGGCGCCGGGCGGCGCCGGGTGACCCGTGGGTCCCACGCTGCGGGCGATCCGGCCGGCTGTCGGTGGCACGCCCTAGCATGAGCCGGTGCCGACCACTCTCACCTCCGGCCCGGTCCGGGTCCGGGTGCCCGCGACCAGCGCCAATCTCGGCCCCGGGTTCGACGCGCTCGGGCTGGCGCTCGGTCGCTACGACGACGTCACCGCCGAGGTGACCGACGGCGGCGTGCGGGTGGCGGTCACCGGCGAGGGCGCCGGTGAGTTGCCGGCGGACGAGCGGCACCTGGTGGTGACCGCCATGCGGGCCGCCTTCGACGTGCTCGGCGCGCAGCCGGCCGGCCTGGCGCTGGAGTGCGTCAACCGGATCCCGCAGGCCCGTGGCCTCGGCTCGTCCTCGGCCGCCATCGTGGCCGGGGTGCTGGCGGCCCGCGCGCTGGTGGCCGACGGCGGGCAGCGGCTCGGTGACGACGCGGCGCTGCGGCTGGCGGCGGAGCTGGAGGGGCACCCCGACAACGTCGCGCCGTGCCTGCTCGGCGGCTTCACCATCGCCTGGACGGAGCCGTCCGGCGCCCGGGCGGTCTCGCTGCCGGTGGCGTCGGCCGTCCGCCCGACCGTCTTCGTGCCCGCCGAGCGGGGCCTGACCGCGGAGGCCCGGGCCGCGCTGCCGACCACCGTGCCGCACGCCGACGCGGCGTCCAACGCGGGTCGGGCGGCCCTGCTGGTGCACGCGCTGACCGCCGACCCGGCCCTGCTGCTGCCGGCCACCGTCGACCGCCTGCACCAGGACCAGCGGGCGCCGGGGATGCCGGCCACCGCCACGCTGGTGAGCGCGCTGCGTGGGGCGGGTGTGGCGGCCGTGGTCAGTGGGGCCGGTCCGACCGTGCTGGCGTTGTCCGAGGTCCCGGCGGGATTCGACCCGGGAACACAATGGCGCCGCTGGGAGTTGCCGATAGATGTCAGCGGGGCCCGGGTTTCCCGGGGTAGACTTTGACACGCCGAGCGGGACCCTGTTGCCGCAGGTCGGAAGAGTTGATTACGCTCTAGACCGAGCACAGCCGCGAAGCATGCGATCTTCCTGCGGTTCGGCGCACCCCCGAAGCTCTCGGCGGTCAGCCCGTCACCCCTGCCCAAGGCCCACGCCGCACCGCAGTTTCCACAGGTCGCCGCAGACGGCGAGACCTGCTCACCGATGGTTGGTGAGTCGGGAAACCGACCGGCTGCTGTGTTACAGACTCCCGCGACGCGTCCTTGCGAGGCGGGTGCACCGAGGCCGCCCGGCCACCTGGTTCCACGACTCCGGGCAGCCCCGGCCTATCGAGGGAAGGAATCCATTGAGCGACACCACCGACGTGACGTCGGATGTTTCCAACGTCGCTGGCGATGCCACCACCGCCGCCCCCACGCGTCGTCGGCGTAGCGGCACCGGCCTGTCGGCGATGCTGCTGCCGGAGCTCCAGAGCCTGGCCGCGTCGCTCGGCATCTCCGGTACGGCTCGCATGCGCAAGGGCGAGCTGATCAGTGCCATCACCGAGCGGCAGGGCGGCGCCGCCGCCGGAACCCCTCGACCGCGGGCCGAGGTCGCGGCCGCGGCCGCTCCCGCCCGCGAGGAGGTGCACGCCGAGGTCCGTGAGGAGCGGGCCGAGGCGCGTCCCACCGAGCAGGCGCCCACCGCCGAGGCGACCGAGGGCCGTACCCGTGGCCGTCGCAGCCGGGCCACCGCCGCCACCGCCGAGACGCGGCCGGCCGAGACGCGCGCCGAGGAGGCTCCCGCCGTCGAGACCGGCGAGCGGGCCGAGCGCGGCGAGCGTGGTGACCGGGCGGATCGTGGTGACCGGGCCGAGCGTGGTGAGCGCAACGACGGCCGGGGCCGCGAGCGCAACGGCGAGCGGGCCGACCGCAACGAGCGGGCCGACCGCAACGAGCGGGCCGACCGCACCGAGCGGGCCGACCGGGGCGAGCGAACCGACCGGGGCGAGCGCAACGACCGGGGCGACCGCGGCGACCGGGGCGAGCGGGCCGAGCGCAACGACCGGGGCGAGCGCGGCGACCGGGGCGAGCGCGGCGACCGCAATGACCGGGGCGAGCGCAACGACCGGGGCGAGCGCGCCGACCGCAACGACCGTGACCGCAACGACCGCAACGACCGCGGTGACCGTAACGACCGGGGCCAGCGCGCCGAGCGGGGCGACGACGGTGACGACGACGGCGAGGGCGGCGGCCGGCGGGGCCGGCGCAGCCGGTTCCGGGACCGTCGACGCGGCCGTGGCGAGCGGGGCGAGGTCGGCGACAACGGCGGCGGCCGCGAGCCGCAGGTCGGTGAGGACGACGTGCTCGTCCCGGTTGCCGGCATCATCGACGTGCTCGACAACTACGCCTTCGTCCGGACCACCGGCTACCTGGCCGGTCCGAACGACGTGTACGTCTCGATGTCCCAGATCAAGAAGTACGGCCTGCGCCGCGGTGACGCCATCACCGGCGCCGTGCGGGCCGCGCGGGACGGCGAGCAGCGGCGCGACAAGTACAACCCGCTGGTCCGGCTGGACACCATCAACGGCATGGAGCCGGACGAGGCGAAGCGCCGGCCGGAGTTCTACAAGCTCACCCCGCTCTACCCGCAGGAGCGACTGCGGCTGGAGACCGAGCCGCACATCCTGACCACCCGGGTGATCGACCTGGTCATGCCGATCGGCAAGGGCCAGCGTGCGCTCATCGTGTCGCCGCCGAAGGCCGGTAAGACGATGGTGCTGCAGGCGATCGCGAACGCGATCACCCGCAACAACCCGGAGTGCCACCTGATGGTGGTGCTGGTCGACGAGCGGCCGGAAGAGGTCACCGACATGCAGCGGTCGGTGAAGGGCGAGGTCATCGCGGCCACGTTCGACCGTCCGCCGCAGGACCACACCACCGTGGCGGAGCTGGCGATCGAGCGGGCGAAGCGCCTGGTCGAGCTGGGGCACGACGTGGTCGTGCTGCTCGACTCGGTGACCCGGCTCGGCCGGTCGTACAACCTGGCGGCGCCGGCCAGCGGTCGGATCATGTCGGGTGGTATCGACTCCACCGCGCTCTACCCGCCGAAGCGCTTCCTCGGCGCCGCCCGCAACATCGAGAACGGCGGCTCGCTGACCATCCTCGCCACCGCGCTGGTGGAGACCGGGTCCATGGCGGACACGGTCATCTTCGAGGAGTTCAAGGGCACCGGCAACGCCGAGCTGAAGCTGGACCGGAAGATCGCCGACAAGCGGGTCTTCCCGGCGATCGACATCAACCCCTCCGGTACGCGCAAGGAGGAGGTCCTGCTCGCGCCGGAGGAGCTGGCGATCATCCACAAGCTCCGCAAGGTGCTGCACTCGCTGGACTCGCAGGCGGCGCTCGACCTCCTGCTGGACCGGCTCAAGCAGTCCCGCACCAACATCGAGTTCCTGATGCAGATCGCGAAGTCCACTCCGGGCGAGTGACCTGACGGATCCGACGACGAGGGGCACGGCCGACGGCCGTGCCCCTCGTTCGCGTACCGGCCCCGACGGCGTGAAGTTTTTCTACGGTTAAGCCGTCAGGTATTGAAACTTCTGTTCACGGTCGGGTTGACTGTCGTCCATGCGAATCCGCAGACGATCCGCCCGTTTCGCCGGCGTCCTGCTGCTGACGCCCCTGCTCACGCTCACCGCGCCGGTGTCACCGCCCGCTGCCGTGGCCGCGCCGCCGGTGTCCACTTCGGCCGAGGACGCTCCGGCGGCCTCCTCCCGTCCCGATTCCGCGGTCGCGTTGGCCGGCGTGGAACCGGCCGGCGGGCTGGAGACCACGAAGACCACCCGGCCGGTCGCGCCCGGCCTCGACCTGACCTCCTTCGACCGGTACGACGCGGCCGGCTGGCTACGCGCCGACGCGCTCACCGCGGACCTGTCCGGCGGGCTGACCGTCGACTACGTGAACTCCGGCGCGGTGACCCGGGACGAGCCGCTGCGCGCCGCGGTGGACCGCTCCCGGGCGGTGGCGGCGGTGAACGGCGACTTCTTCGACATCAACAACTCGGGCGCGGCGCAGGGCGTCGGCATCCGCTCCGGTGAGCTGGTGCAGTCGCCGATCGCCGGGCACTCGAACGCCGTGGGAATCAGCGCCCAGGGCATCGGCCGGGTCGTCCAGGTCGGCTTCGAGGGCACCGCCGCGCTGCCCACCGGCCCGGTGTCGCTGACCCAGTTCAACAACATGGTGCAGCGCGACGGCGTGGGCGTCTTCACCCCGCTCTGGGGCTCGTACCCCCGGCAGCGCGCGGTGGACGGCGCGGCGCGGGTGGTCGAGGTGACGCTGACCGGCGGCCGGGTGGCCGCCGTGGCCTCCGCGGCGGGGGAGGGCCCGATCCCGGCCGGCAGCACCGTGCTGCTCGGCCGGGAGGCCGGCGCCGACGCGCTCGCCGCGCTGCGCCCCGGCGACGCGGTGGACCTGTCCTGGCGTCCGCGCTCCTCCGACGGCGGCGACCTGCGGGCCGCCGTGGGCGGTGGCAGCGTGCTGGTCCGCGACGGCGTGGTGCAGACCGTCGCCGACCAGTCGCTGGCCCCGCGTACCTCGGTGGGCTTCTCCGCCGACGGCCGAAAGATGATCATGCTGACGGTGGACGGGCGGCAGGTGGACAGCCGCGGCGTCACCCAGACCGAGATGGGCCGGATGATGGCCGAGCTGGGCGCGGCGAACGCGCTCAACCTCGACGGCGGCGGCTCCTCCACCCTGCTGGCCCGCGAGCCGGGCGCGCCGGCGGTCCAGGTGGAGAACAGCCCGTCCGACGGCAGCGAGCGCCCGGTGCCGAACGGCCTGGCCGTCTACGCGCCGAAGGGCAGCGGCCGGCTCACCGGCTACTGGCTGGAGACCGCCAGCGACCCGACCGCCGCGCCGGGCGTCGCCCCGGTGCGGGGCGGTCGGCCGGACCGCGTCTTCCCCGGCCTCACCCGCCGACTCACCGCCGCCGGCTACGACGAGACGTACGGCCCGGCCGCCGGCGAGCCGCGCTGGCGCGCCACCCACGGCCGGGTCGACGGCGACGGCGTGTTCCGGGCCACCGTCCCCGGCCGGAGCACCGTCACCGCCTCCCGGGGCCGGGCCCGGGGCACGATCGAGCTGACCGTGCTCGGCCCGCTGGAGCGGATCGACGGCACCGTCGACCGGGTCGGGCTGGACCGGGCCGGCGACACCGGCCTGTTCGGCGTGGTCGGCTACGACGCCGAGGGGAACACCGCGCCGATCGAGCCCGGCGACCTGACGCTGGAGTACGACCACGACCTGCTCTCGATCACGCCCACGAGCGACGGCAACCTGGCCGTGAAGGCGCTCGGCGGGTCCGGCTCGGCGCTGGTCACCGCCCGCGTCGGCGCGCGCAGCACGGTGCTGCCGGTGACCGTCGGGCTGACCGACGTGCCGGTGGCCGGCTTCGACGACGCCGCATCCTGGAAGTTCAGCCAGGCCCGCGCCTCCGGGTCGGTCGCTCCGGCCGAGGGGCACACCGGCACCGGCCTGCGGATGTCGTACGACTTCAGCCAGTCGACCGGCACCCGGGCCGCGTACGCCGACCCGCCGGCCTGGATCGACGTGCCCGGTCAGCCGCAGGCGTTCGGGATGTGGATCAAGGCCAACGGCACCGGGGAGTGGCCGAGCCTGCACCTGCACGACGCGCAGGACACCCAGTTCGTGCTCCGCGGCCCCTACCTGGACTGGACCGGCTGGAAGTACGTCGAGTTCGCGGTGCCGCCCGGGGTGCAGTACCCGGTGCGGGTGCGCCGGTTCTACGTGGCCGAGACCGACCCGGCCGAGCAGTACCGCAGCGAGGTGGTCATCGACGACCTGGTGGCCCGGGTGCCGCCGGACGTGCAGGCGCCGCCGGAGCCGAACCGGACCGACCGGGTGGTGCTGCGCGACGGCACGGTGGACGGCGCGCCCTGGCGCTTCGCGGTGCTCTCCGACGCCCAGTTCGTCGCCGCCGACCCGGACAGCGAGCTGGTCGCCCAGGCCCGCCGCACGCTGCGCGAGGTCCGCGCCGCCCGACCGGACTTCCTGATCATCGATGGCGACTTCGTGGACACCGCGTACCCGGCGGACTTCGCGTTGGCCAAGCGGATCCTGGACGAGGAGCTGGGCGGCCAGGTGCCCTACTACTACGTGCCGGGCAACCACGAGATCATGGGCGCGCCGATCGACAACTTCCGGAGCGTCTTCGGGGACACCTCGCGCGTCTTCGACCACGCCGGGACCCGTTTCGTCACCCTGTCCACGGCGACCGGGTCGCTGCGCGGGGGCGGGTTCGACCAGGTGGAGCTGCTGCGCCGGACGCTCGACGCGGCGGCCGCCGACCGGTCGGTCGGCTCGGTCGCGGTGTTCTTCCACCACCCGCCGCGTGATCCCAGCCCGGCCAAGGCCAGCCAGCTCGGCGACCGGAAGGAGGCCGCCCTGGTCGAGCAGTGGCTGGCCGACTTCCAGCACCGCACCGGCAAGGGCGCGCTGGTGGTGAACGGGCACGTCGGCACGTTCCACGCCGACCGGGTGGACGGGGTGCCGTACGTGATCAACGGCAACGCGGGCAAGGATCCCTCCACCCCGGCCGGCCTCGGCGGTTTCACCGGCTGGACCGAGTTCGGGGTGGACCCGGTGACGCCCCGGGAGGCCGAACGGGCCCGCCGGGACCCGCTGGCGGAGGGGCCGCGGTGGGTGGCGGCGGAGACGCACGCCCACGTCGACCGGCTCGACCTGACCGCGCCCGCCGAGGTGCGGGTGGGGACCCCGGCGGCCGTCGCCGCCACGCTCACCCAGCCCGGCGGCCGGCAGGTGCCGGTGGCCGCGCCGGTCAGCGCGGACTGGTCCGGCTCGCCGAACCTGCACATCGGCAGCGCGGCGGGCGTCCGTCCCTGGCACGCCGCCCGCTTCGACCCGGTGACCGGCAAGCTGACCGCGCTGCGCCCCGGCGTCCAGGTCCAGCTGAGGGTGACGGTGAACGGAGTGAAGGCCGAGGCGCAGGTGACCACCGTCGCCGCGGTCCGGGCCCCCGCGGCCTGACCCCAGGGCCGGGGCTCCTCGACCTGGGGGAGGAGCCCCGGCACCGGCTCGTCGATCATGAAGTTGGCCGGGACAAAAGCGACAGGAAACGCGGCCAACTTCATGATCGACCGGCTCGGCGCGGGTGGGTTGGGGCGGGTCGGGGGCGTGGGCGGAGTGGGGGCGGGAATGCGGTGGGGCGGGCGGGCGTTGTGGCAGCCGGACCTGCTGTGTCGAGTGGGCGACGCCCATGGCACACTGGTCAATCGGCCACCGGTTCCGGTTCACGCCCGAGCCCGTCGCGGACGACGGGGAGCACCGACGGCGACCCGGCGACCACCGACGAAAGGACCGAGGCGACATGAAGCCCAACATCCACCCGGAGTACGTGACCACCGAGGTCCGCTGCTCCTGCGGCAACACGTTCACGACCCGCAGCACCGCCAAGGGCGGCGCCATCAGCGTCGAGACCTGCAGCGCCTGCCACCCGTTCTACACCGGTAAGCAGCGCGTGCTGGACACCGCCGGTCGGGTCGCGAAGTTCCAGCAGAAGTACGCCAAGGTTCAGGCCAAGAAGGCCAAGTAGCTCCGTCGACGACGCCCGTGTCCGGCTCCGTGCCGGGCGCGGGCGTTCGTCCGTTTTTCGCCCGGCGTCTTCCGAAGGAGCATCCGCAGCATGAGCAGTGAGCGCCTGGCCGCCCTCCTCGACGAGTACGCCGAGCTGGAGAAGCGGCTCGCCGACCCGGCCATCCACGCCGACCAGGGCGCCGCCCGGCGGGTCGGCCGCCGGTACGCCGAGCTGGTGCCGCTGCACAAGGCGGCCGGCGAACTGGAGCAGGCTCGGGCCGACCTGGCCGCGGCCCGTGAGCTGGCCGCCGAGGACGCGGCCTTCGCCGCCGAGGCGGAGACCATCGCGGCCTCGCTGCCGGCGTTGGAGGAGCGGCTGGCGGAGCTGCTCATCCCGCGCGACCCGCACGACGCCAAGGACGTGATCGTCGAGATCAAGGCCGGCGAGGGCGGCGAGGAGTCCGCGCTGTTCGCCGGTGACCTGCTGCGGATGTACACCCGCTACGCCGAGCGGCGCGGCTGGGTCACCGAGGTGATCGACGCCCAGGACTCCGACCTCGGCGGCGTCAAGGACGTCTCGCTGGCGATCAAGACCAAGGGTGTGCCGGACGGCGGCAACGGCGTCTGGTCCCGGCTCAAGTGGGAGGGCGGCGTGCACCGGGTGCAGCGGGTCCCGGTCACCGAGTCGCAGGGCCGGATCCACACCAGCGCCGCCGGCGTCCTGGTGCTGCCCGAGGCGGAGGACGTCGACGTCACCATCGACCCGAACGAGCTGCGGATCGACGTGTTCCGCTCGTCCGGCCCCGGTGGCCAGTCGGTCAACACCACGGACTCGGCGGTCCGGATCACCCACGTGCCGACCGGCATCGTGGTGTCCTGCCAGAACGAGAAGTCGCAGCTGCAGAACCGGGAGCAGGCCATGCGGATCCTGCGCGCCCGGCTGCTCGCCGCGGCCCAGGAGCAGGCCGACGCGGCGGCCTCCGACGCGCGCAAGGCGCAGGTCCGCACCGTGGACCGGTCGGAGCGGATCCGCACCTACAACTTCCCGCAGAACCGGATCACCGACCACCGGATCGGCTACACCGCGTACAACCTCGACCTGGCGTTGGCCGGCGAGCTGGACGGGGTGCTCGACGCGCTGGCCGAGGCGGACCGCGCGGCCCGGCTGGCCGGCGAGACCGAGCTGTCCCGCCGCTGACCGCCGGGGCGTTAAGCGGGGGCCCCTCCTCTACCGGAGGCGTTAACAGGGGGCCCTTCCTTACCGCTCAGCTCGCGCGGAGCCGGTCCTTGGCGCGCAGCATCGCCCGGTCGGCCAGCTCGAACGCGGTGCCGAGCGCCTCGCGGACGCTGACCGTGGTGCTGCCGTCGACCTCGGCGAAGCCGATCGTCACGCCGACCGGGGTGCCCGGGACCAGCGACTCCCAGTCCTCGGTGCGGACGGCCGCCTCGATCCGCCGCGCCACCTCGACCGCCTCCGCCATGCCGGTGTCCGGGAGCACCACGACGAACTCGTCGCCGCCGTAGCGGGCGACGAAGTCGCCCCGCCGCATCACCCGGTTGATCACGCCGGCGATCCGTTGCAGCACCAGGTCGCCGGAGTGGTGGCCGTGCCGGGTGTTGACCGCCTTGAACCCGTCGAGGTCGCACACGCCGATCACCACCCGCTCGCCCCGGGACACCACCGCGCCGAGGTAGCGCTCCAACCGCCGCCGGTTGGGCAGGCCGGTGAGCGGGTCGGTGAGGGCCTCGCCCTCGTACCGGGCCGCCTCGCGGCGCATCTCCTCGTGGTCGATCCGGGCGGCGATGCCGTCGATGTAGACGTCCCGCAGGCGGTCGCTGCGCCGCGCGGCCAGCCGGAACGCGTGCCGGTCGGCCCGGTGTGCGCCGGCGTGGTCGCCGGCCCGGGCCAGCGCGACGCTGCGCAGCCGGGGCGCCTCGGCCGCGCCCAGCGTCTCGTCGGAGACCCGCAGCGCGTCCAGTCGGGTGACCGCCTCGATCGGCCGGCCGGCGGCGACCGCCAGGCAGACCTGGCCGAGCTGGCGCAGGTCGCGGGCGCGGGCGCTGTCGCCGCCGTGGCCGAGCAGGCGGTTCGGGTCGGCGTCCCCGGCCGACTCCACCCGGTCGCCGAGCGCGGCCCGCCGGGCGGCGGCGTAGCCGTAGGCGGCGAGGCTGCTGGGGCGCAGGTTGCCGGCCCGCCCGCCGCGCAGGAACCGGGCCAGGTCGCCGGCCACGTCGCGGAGCACCCGCAGGCAGCCGTCGCTGTCGCCGTTGTGGTCCAGGGCCACCGCGTTGCGCAGCCGGATCCCCGGCGCGGCGAACGTCTCCTCCGGGATGCCCGCGCTCAGCCCGACCTCGCGGGCCCGCTCGATCGCGCCGAGGGCGTGGCCGTGGAAGCTGAGGTACGAGTACGCCATCGCCAGGTCGTGCCAGCCCCAGGCGGTGTCCCGGTCCGGGGTGTCGTCGGCGCCCAGCGCCCGGGCGGCCCGGACCAGGTGCATGACGCACCGGTCGAGCGCGCCCTGGTGGTGGGCGGCGAGCGCGGCGAGGGCGTTGAGGTGCCCGTGCAGGTAGGGCTCGGCGAGATCCCGCACGGCGGCGGAGGCGTCCTCGATCGCGCGGGTGAACTCGGCCGTCCGACCGAGATTGATCAGCGCGGAGAGGCGTTGCACCAACGCGTCGGCGCGCGCGTACGGGTCGTCGGTGGTGCGGATCACCCGGTCGAGCAGGACGCAGGCCTCCGCCGAGCGGCTGACCTCCTGCAACGCCCGGGCACGTCGGAGGGCGTCAACCTGGTCCTCGACCTGGTCGAGCCAGCCCACTCGCGACCTCCCTGCCGTGTGCGCCCGGACGCACCCGCTCGTGAGGTGACCCGCGACGCTTCATGATTATTGCGTGAGCACACTCCCGCAACACCCGTCCGAAGGGACAGAACGCGAACGGGCCTCGCTGGTGGTGGCCCGGGTCGCCCGGGCGCTGGCCGCGGCCGGGGTCGAGGCGCCCCGCGCGGAGGCCGAACAGTTGGCCGCGTACGTGCTGGCGGTGCCGCGCGGCCGGCTGGCGCTGGCCGACGGGTTCGGTCCGGCCCAGCGGGACCGCCTGGACGCGCTGGTCGCCCGGCGGGTGGCCCGGGAGCCGTTGCAGCACCTGGTCGGCGCGGCCGGGTTCCGGCACCTGGAGCTGGCGGTCGGGCCGGGGGTGTTCGTGCCCCGGCCGGAGACCGAGCTGCTCGCCGGTTGGGGGATCGACCGCGCCCGCCGGCTCGCCGCGCCGCTCGTGGTGGACCTGTGCAGCGGCTCCGGCGCGATCGCCCTCGCGGTGGCGCAGGAGGTGCCGGCGGCCCGGGTGGTGGCGGTGGAACGGTCCCCGGCCGCGCTGGCCTGGCTGCGCCGCAACGCCGCCGCCCGCGCCGGGGCGGGGGACCGGCCGATCGAGGTGGTGGTCGCCGACGTCACCGACCCGGAGCTGCTGGCCGACCTGGCGGGCCGGGTCGACGTGCTGCTCTGCAATCCGCCGTACGTGCCCCGGTCGGTGGTGGTGCCGCCGGAGGTGGCCGGTCACGACCCGGACGAGGCGGTGTTCGGCGGCGCGGACGGGCTGGACGTGATCCGCCCGGTGGTGGCCCGGGCCGCGACGCTGCTGCGACCGGGTGGCGCGATCGGCGTCGAGCACGACGACACGCACGCCGCGGCGGTGCCGGCGCTGCTCGCCGGCGACGGCCGCTACGAGCGCGTGGCGGAGCACCGGGACCTGGCCGGGCGGCCCCGCTGGGCGACGGCGTCCCGCCGGGCGGACGGCCGACACGCCGACCCCGGCGCGGCGTGGCAGACTGACTCCTCGTGATGCTCTACGACTGTCGGTCGCCCGCCGACCGGGACCGCGGCATCGCCGCTGCCATCGAGGCGGTCAAGAACGGGGAACTGGTCGTCCTGCCGACCGACACGGTCTACGGGATCGGGGCGGACGCCTTCACCCCGTACGCGGTGAAGGCGCTGGCGGACACCAAGGGCGGCGCCCGGCAGGCGCCGCCGGTGCTGATCGGCTCCCGGCACACGCTCGACGGCCTGGTGTTCTCGCTGCCGCAGGCGGCCCGCGACCTGGTCGAGGCGTTCTGGCCGGGCGCGCTGACGATCGTGGTGGAGCACTCGCCGAGCCTGGCCTGGGACCTGGGCGACACCAGCGGCACGGTGGCGGTGCGGATGCCGCTGCACCCGGTCGCGCTGGAGGTGCTGCGGGAGACCGGGCCGATGGCGGTGGCCTCGGCCAACAAGATCGGCCAGCCCGCCGCGCTCACCGCGGAGGAGGCCCGCGACCAGCTCGGCTACGGCGTGCGGGCCTACCTGGAGGCCGGGCCGGCGGTGGACCCGGTGCCGAGCACCATCGTCGACCTGACCGGCGAGGTGCCGCGGGTGCTGCGGCAGGGCGCGGTGACGCTGCCCAAGCTGCGCGACGTGGTGCCGGGCATCCTCGACGAGCGGGGGCTCTGAGTGCCGCCCTTCACCGTCCTGCACGTCTGCATGGGCAACATCTGCCGTTCCCCGATGGCCGAGCGGCTGCTGCTGCTCGCGGTCCGGGAGCGGCTGGGCCGCCTCGACGTCGACCCGGCCGGTTCGGACGCGCTGGTGCACAGCCACAGCGCCGGCACCGGTGGCTGGCACGCGGGTGAGGAGATGAACCCGCCCGCCGCCCGGCAGGTGACGGCGCGCGGCGGTGACGTGGCCGGGTTCGCCGCGCGCCGGCTCCGCTCGGACCTCATCGACGCCGCCGACCTGGTGCTCACCGCCACCGCCGACCAGCAGGAGTACGTGGTGGCGCTGCGTCCGGACGCCGCCGGGCGCACGTTCGTGCTGGGTGAGTTCGGCCGGCTGCTCGGCGGCCTCGAGCGCTCCGCCCTGCCGCCCGCCGAGCCGACCCCGGATGCCGTGCACGCCCGCGGGGTGGCGCTGGTGGCGGCGGTCGACGCGCTCCGCCGGGGCGCCGCCGCGCTGCCCACCGACGATCTGGACGACCCGTGGGGTCGGGGTGACCAGTGCTTCAGCCGGGTGGCCGACGAGATCGAGGAGACGGTCCAGCCGCTCGCCGCCGCGCTGCTGCCCTGACGTTCATCCTTTCTCGCGAACTTCCTGCGCATTTCGCCGAAGATGGCGGTGAAAGCGGCGATTCCGGTCATTCTTGACGGGTCCGTACGGCCGGCTCCTGCGGGGAGAGCTGATGAACCGGGCCCATCTCGACAAGCTGTTCACCGTTCTGCTCGCCGGCGTGCTCGCCGGACTGGCCCTGGCCGCCGCGGCGCTGCCGGCCGCGCTGGTCCTCGGGTTGGGCGTGAAGAACCTGATGCCGTACACCACGCTGCCGGAGGCGCTCAAGGCGCCGCAGCCGGCGCAGCGATCCAACCTCTACGCCAACGACGGCCAGACGCTGATCACGTCGTTCTACGTCGAGGACCGGGTGGACGTGCCGGTCGGCGAGGTGGCGTCGGTGATGCGGGACGCCATCGTGGCCGCCGAGGACGTGCGCTTCTACGAGCACCACGGCGTCGACGTGCGCGGCGTGGTGCGGGCGTTCACGGCCAACCGCCGGGAGGGCACCCGGCAGGGCGCCTCCACGCTGACCATGCAGTACGTGCGCAACGCGCTGGCCGGTGACCCCCGGCTGACCGAGGAGCAGCGGGCCGCGGCCACCGAGATCACCGTCGGCCGCAAGATCCGCGAGATGCGGTACGCGCTGACGTTGGAACGGCAGGTCGGCAAGGACGAGATCCTGGGGCGGTACCTGAACATCGCGTACTTCGGCGCGGGCGCGTACGGCATCGCCGCCGCCAGCAAGCGCTACTTCTCCACCACCCCGGACCGGCTCACGCTGGCCCAGGCCGCGCTGCTCGCCGGGCTGGTCCGCTCGCCGGCGAGCGACGACCCGATCAACGGTGACGCCGACGCGGCGGTGGCCCGCCGGGCGTACGTGCTGGACCGGATGGTGGAGACCGGCCGGGTGAGCGCGGCGGACGCCGCCGCGGCGAAGGCGACGGAACTGGCCCTCGACCCCAAGAGCACCCCGAACGACTGCGCCGCCGTGCCGGCCGGGCACAACGACTGGGGCTTCTTCTGCGACTGGTTCACCCAGTGGTGGAACGCCCAGCCGGCGTTCGGCAAGACCGTTGACGAACGCCAGCGCACGCTGCGCCGGGGCGGGTGGTCCATCGTGTCCTCGCTCGACCCGGACGTGCAGGGCAAGACCAGCGAGCAGGTACGCGCGATCTACCCGGAGACGATCCAGCGCGCCGCCCCCACCGCGGTGGTGCAGCCGGGCACCGGACGGGTCCTGGCCCTGGCGGTCAACCGCACCTACGGCGTGGCCGAGAACCCGGCCGGGCAGCAGAACTACCCGAACACGGTCAACCAGCTGGTGGCCGGCGGCGGTGGCATCACCGGCTACCAGGCCGGTTCGACGTTCAAGCTGTTCGCGCTGCTGGCCGCGCTGGAGTCCGGGCTGCCGCTGGACACCGAGTTCGACGCCCCCCGGGTCTACGTCACGAAGTACCCGATCGACGGCGGTCCGGCCAGCTGCGGCGGCCGGTGGTGCCCGGAGAACGCCAACACCTACTGGATGGACGGCGACCGGGACATGTGGGACGCGTTCGGTCGCTCGGTCAACACCTACTTCGCCTGGCTGACCGAGCGGGTCGGCGCGGACCGGGTGGTCGAGATGGCCGAGCGGCTGGGCATCGTGTTCCGCGCCCCCGAGGACGCGCGGATGGCCCGCGACGGGGCGAAGAACTGGGGGCCGTTCACGCTCGGCGTCTCCGCCACCACGCCGCTGGACCTGGCCAACGCGTACGCCACGGTGGCCGCCGAGGGCACCTGGTGCCGGCCCACCCCGGTCACCTCCATCACCGACCCGTCCGGCCGCAAGGTGGCCGCCGGGAACACCGACTGCCGGCAGGTGCTGGACACCGAGGTCGCCCGCGCGGCGGCCGACGCCAGCCGCTGCCCGGTCGGCGACCAGTCGATGTACCGCAAGTGCGACGGGGGCACGGCCGAGGAACTGGCCCCCGGCCTGCGCCGCCCGCTCGCCGGCAAGACCGGCAGTTCGGAGCGGAACGCCACCGAGACGGTCGTCGCGTTCACCCCGCAGCTCTCCGTGGCGACCATCGCCGCCAACCCGGACGACCCCCGGGACGCGGTCGGCGGCGGCGTGCAGAAGCGGCAGATCGCCGCCGTCGGCCGCATCCTCGCCTGGGCCCTGCGAGACCAGCCGGTCGAGGACTTCGTCCCCCCGGGCCAGCCCGTCGCGTTCGAACACACCAGCCCTCGCACCGGCAACTGACCCGACCCACCTTGCTGATCTTGCAGTTGCGGCCCGGGCGAAAGCGGCACAAGCCGCGAAAGCCGGGCCGCAACTGCAAGATCAACGGGAAGGGGGGCTCTGTTCGGCGCCTCGGGCTATGTTGCGGGCCATGCCGCCGAAGACGACGGCGTGGAACGGGGCGACCGAGGCCCAGTAGAGGTGGCCGGGGAGGCCGTGCGGGAGGAAGACCGCGCGCTGGACGTAGCGGCTGCGGCCCTCGCCGGTCGGCTCGGCGCGCATCTCCAGCCAGGCCCGGCCGGGCAGCCGCATCTCGGCCCGCAGCCGCAGCAGCTCACCCGGGACGATCTCCTCGACCCGCCAGAAGTCCAGCGCCTCGCCGACCTGGAGCCGGTGCGGGTCGCGCCGGCCCCGGCGCAGCCCGACGCCGCCGACCAGCCGGTCCAGCCAGCCCCGCACCGACCAGGCCAGCGGGAACGAGTACCAGCCGTGCTCGCCGCCGACGCCCTCGATGACCCGCCACAGCGCCGCCGGTGGCGCGTCCACGGCCCGCTCCCGCAGGTCGGTGTAGGTCGTGCCGCCGGACCAGTGCGGGTCCGAGGGCAGCGGCTCGGCCGGCGCGTCCGGCCCGCTCGCGGTCGACCAGCGCGTCTCCACCTGCGCGTCGCGCACCTTCGCCAGCGCCAGCGCGACCGCCTGGTCGAAGCCGGTCAGCCCCTCCGGCGGGTCCGGCACGTAGCGGGCGATGTCGTGTTCGTGCGCCACCGCCTCGTGGACCAGGCTCTCCACCAGCGGCCGGGCGATCGCGTTCGGCACCGGCGTGATCAGGCCGACCCAGTGCGAGGAGAGCGACGGGGTGAGCGGCCGCACCGGCAGGATGAGCCGGCGCCGCAGCCCGGCCACCCGGGCGTAGCGCTGCATCATCTGGGCGAACGTCAGCACGTCCGGGCCGCCGATGTCGAAGCCCCGGTTCACGTCCGGCGGCAGGGAGGCGCAGCCGACCAGGTAGCGCAGCACGTCCCGGACCGCGATCGGCTGGATCCGGTTGCGCACCCAGCGCGGGGTGACCATCGCCGGCAGCCGCTCGGTCAGGTGGCGCAGCATCTCGAACGAGGCCGAGCCGGACCCGATGATCACCGCCGCGCGCAGCACCGCGGTGGGCACGCCGCTGTCCAGCAGGATCCGGCCGACCTCCGCCCGGGACCGCAGGTGCGCCGAGGGCAGCCCCTCCCGTTCCGCCGGCTCCGGCCCGCCCAGGTAGACGATCCGGCGTACGCCGGCGGCGCGCGCCGCCTCGGCGAAGTTCGTCGCCGCCTCCCGGTCGGCCGCCTCGAAGCCGCGCTGGCCCAGCGAGTGGACCAGGTAGTACGCGACGTCCACGCCCTCGAACGCGGCCGGCAGCGTCTCCGGCCGGCTCAGGTCGCCCTCGGCGATCTCCGCCTCGGCCGCCCAGGGCACGTCGCGCAGCCGACCCGCCTTGCGGGCCAGGCAGCGTACGGTGTGCCCCTCGGCCAGCAGCCGGGGCGCCAGGCGCCCGCCGATGTAGCCGGTCGCACCGGTGACGAGGCATCTCACGGCATCCAGTGTGCGGCTCCGTAGACTCCTTCGCTGTGGAGAACGCGAGGGACACCTTCTGGGGACCGGACTTCCAGCAGCTCAGCGCCGTCGACCCGGAGATCGCCGAGGTGGTGCTGGGTGAGCTGGACCGGCTGCGTGGCGGCCTGCAACTGATCGCCAGCGAGAACCTCACGTCGCCGGCGGTGCTGGCCGCGCTCGGCTCCACGCTCACCAACAAGTACGCCGAGGGCTACCCGGGCCGGCGCTACTACGGCGGCTGCGCCGAGGTGGACCGCGCCGAGGAGCTGGGTATCGCCCGGGCCAAGGAGCTGTTCGGCGCCGAGCACGCCAACGTCCAGCCGCACTCCGGGGCGAGCGCCAACCTGGCCGCGTACGCCGCCCTGGTGCAGCCCGGCGACACCGTGCTGGCGATGGACCTGCCGCACGGCGGGCACCTGACCCACGGCAGCCGGGTGAACTTCTCCGGCAAGTGGTTCCACCCGGTCGGCTACCCGGTGCGGCCGGACACCGAGACGATCGACTACGACGAGGTGCGCGACCTGGCCCGGGCGCACCGGCCGAAGCTGATCATCTGCGGCGCGACCGCGTACCCCCGCCTGATCGACTTCGCCCGGTTCCGGGAGATCGCCGACGAGGTCGACGCGTACCTGATGGTGGACGCCGCCCACTTCATCGGCCTGGTGGCCGGCGGCGCGATCCCGTCGCCGGTGCCGCACGCCGACGTGGTCACCGCGACCACCCACAAGGTGCTGCGCGGCCCGCGCGGCGGCATGATCCTGTGCCGGGAGTCGCTCGCCGCCCGGATCGACAAGGCGGTGTTTCCGTTCACCCAGGGCGGCCCGCTGATGCACGCGGTCGCCGCCAAGGCGGTCGCGCTGCGCGAGGCCGCCCAGCCGGAGTTCCGCACCTACGCCGCCCAGGTGATCGGCAACGCCCGCGCGCTGGCCGACGGGCTCGCCGCCGAGGGCCTGCGTCCGGTCTCCGGCGGCACCGACACCCACCTGGCCCTGCTCGACCTGCGGGAGGCCGGCGTGACCGGCGCCCAGGCCGAGGCGCGCTGCGACGCCGCCGGCGTCACGCTCAACAAGAACGCGATCCCGTACGACCCGCAGCCGCCGATGGTCGCCTCCGGCATCCGGGTGGGCACCCCGAGCGTCACCACGCAGGGCATGCGCGAGGGAGAGATGCGGCGGATAGCGGCGTTGGTCGGCCGGGCGGTGCGAACCGATCCGGAGGCGCCCGGGGGCGCCGACGAACTGGCCCGGATCGCCGCCGACGTGACCGAGCTGGTCACCGCGTTCCCGGCGTACCCCCGTGGCTGAGCCGGGGACGCGCGCGGCGGAGGCGGCCGCGGACCGGGGCTGGCGACTGCGTCACCTGCCCGTGCTGCTGGCCGCGGTGGCGGTCGTGGCCGCGGTGGCGGCGGTGGCCGGCGGGGTGTGGCGCGGCGCGGACGGCGCGCTCGGCGCGGCGGCCGGGGTGGCGGTCACGGCGGCCAGCTACACGCTGACCACCGTCGTGCTGGCCTGGGCGGACGCCCGGGACCCGCAGCTCGTGCTGCCGTTCGGGCTGGGCCTCTACGTGGCCAAGATGACCGCGCTGGGCGGGGTGATGGTGCTGGTCGCCTCGACCGGCTGGCCGGGGCTGATCCCGTTCTGCGTGGGCGTCGCGGCGGGTGTCGTGGTCTGGACCGGAGTGCACATCTGGTGGTTGGCCACCGTCCACGCGCGACGGCAGGCGCGCTGAGCTGTCCCACCCTTCGGGCGACGCGCCGGTGTGTCCGCGATCGGTCATTCTCTCAGTGGCGGGGGAGGAGTACGGTGCCTCCAGACGACTTCGCCCGCCCGTGTCCCACACAACCAGGTTGTGCGGGGGGTGAGGCACAACCTCTTCTGCTCGACTGATATCGTTCGCCCCGTCATGGCCGGTGACCAGAAACCCCCCAACACTGGCGGCCCGGGCGACGTTCCGTCCGGTGCCGGTCAGGGTTGGACCGCGCTCTCATACCTCATCGGAGGCATGCTCGTCTGGGGTTTCATCGGCTGGTTGGTCGACCGTTGGCTCGATACCGGCGGCATCGCCACCGGCATCGGGGTCGTGCTCGGCATGGCCGGGGGCATCATCCTGGTCGTCCGCCGGCTGGGCACGCCTACATAGGAAGGGACGCGGTGTTCGGACAGGCGAACGTCCTGGCTCAGGGCCAGGCGGAATTCCCACCGAGCGTGGGGGACTTCTACCTGCCCAGCATCCTGCCCTGGGGTGCGGAGAACTCGTACTGGTTCACCAAGATCACGGCGATGGTGTGGGTCGCCGTCGGTATCTTGATCATCTTCTTCCTGGTCAGCTACCGGAACCCGCAGCTCGTGCCCACCAAGAAGCAGTGGTTCGCCGAATCCATCTACGGCTTCGTGCGCAACAACATCGCGGTGGACATGATCGGGCACGCGGGGGTGCGGTTCGCGCCGTACTTCACCACGCTCTTCTGCTTCATCCTGCTGACGAACTTCTTCGCGATCGTGCCGTTCTTCCAGATCTCGCCGAACTCGCACATCGCCTTCCCGGCCTTCCTCGCCGTGATCAGCTACGTGATGTTCAACTACGTGGGCATCCGGCACCACGGCTTCGTGAAGTACTTCAAGAACTCTCTGGTTCCGCCGGCGCCCTGGTTCATCCTGCCGCTGCTGATCCCGATCGAGCTCTTCTCGACTTTCATCGTCCGGCCGTTCTCGCTGGCCGTCCGTCTCTTCGCGAACATGTTCGCCGGCCACATGCTCCTGCTGGTCTTCACGCTCGGCGGGTTCGCCATGATCAGCGCCAACGCCTGGCTGGCACCGGTCTCGGTACTGTCCTGGACGATGACGATCGCGCTGACCTTCCTCGAGTTCCTGGTGATCTGTCTGCAGGCGTACGTCTTCACGGTGCTGACCGCCAGCTACGTGCAGGGCGCCCTCGCCGACGAGCACTGATCCGATCTTTCGCACCAACCGTTGTCGTCCCGCGTGACCGTCACGCGTGATAACCAGGAGGAACCAACCAATGGACATCTACGCCGCGGTAGAGGGCAGCACCGCCGCCATCGGCTACGGTCTCGCGGCCATCGGCCCGGGCATCGGCGTGGGCCTGGTCTTCTCGGCCTACATCCAGTCGACCGCCCGTCAGCCGGAGTCGTCCCGGATGACCCTGCCGTACGTCTGGATCGGCTTCGCCGTCATCGAGGCCCTGGCGCTGCTGGGCATCGCGTTCGGCTTCATCTGGCAGGGCCAGCTCTAATCCAGCCCCCCTTCGACCGGGAGGTCTTCCATGTTCTTCCTCGCCGCTGAGGGTGGTGAGACGACCCACAACCCGATCATTCCCGTCTGGGAGGAGATCGTGGTCGGTGGGATCGCCTTCATCGTGCTCTGCTTCGTGCTGATGAAGTTCGTCTTCCCGCGCATGGAGCAGACGTTCCAGGCCCGGGTCGACGCGATCGAGGGTGGCATCAAGCGCGCCGAGGCCGCCCAGGCCGAGGCCAACCAGCTGCTCGAGCAGTACCGGGCGCAGCTCGCGGAGGCGCGTACCGACGCCGCCAAGATCCGCGACGACGCCCGGGCCGACGCCGAGGGCATCCGTCAGGACATCCTCGCCAAGGCGCGCGAGGAGTCCGACCGGGTCATCGCGGCCGGCAAGGAGCAGCTCGCCGCCGAGCGGGCCACCATCGTGCGCGAGCTGCGCACCGAGGTCGGCACCATCGCGGTGGACCTGGCCAGCAAGATCGTCGGTGAGTCGCTGGCCGACGAGGCGCGTCGCAAGGGCACCGTGGACCGGTTCCTGAGCGGTCTCGAGAGCACGGGGGCCCGCTGATGCAGGCCGCCAGCCGGGAGTCGTACAAGGTCGGGGCCGAGCGCCTCGACGCGTACGCCCGCGGCGCGGAGCCGTCGGCGGTGGCCTCCACCGCCGACGACATCCTCTCCGTCGCCGCCCTGCTGCGGCGCGAGCCGCGGCTGCGCCGGGCGCTCTCCGACCCGGCCCGCTCGGGCGAGGACCGCAGCGCGCTGCTCACCGGGATCCTGGGCGGCAAGGTCGGCGCGGACGCGCTCGACCTGCTCACCACGCTGGTCTCCGGCCGCTGGTCGGCCCCGTCCCAGCTGCTCGACGGCGTCGAGCGGCTGGGCGTGGAGGCGCTCCTGGCGAGCGCCGACTCGGCCGGCGAGCTGGGCGAGGTCGAGGACGAGCTGTTCCGCTTCGGGCAGGTCGTCTCCGGCTCCACCGAGCTGTCCAACGCGCTCTCCGACCCGATGGCCCCGGTCGAGCGGCGGGCCACCCTGGCCCAGCAGCTGCTCTCCGGCAAGGCCCGGCCGGTCACCGTCCGCCTCGTCGAGGTCGCGCTCGCCGGCTTCGGGGGGCGCTCCTTCAGCGGAGCGCTGACCCGGCTGGTCGAGCTGGCCGCCGACCGGCGGGACCGGCAGGTCGCGTACGTGACCGTGGCGGCCCCGCTGACCGACGAGGAGGAGCGACGCCTCGGTGCCCGCCTCACCGAGATGTACGGTCGGGAGGTGTCCGTCAAGCAGACGGTCGACCCCGACGTGCTCGGCGGGGTGCGCGTACGGGTCGGCTCCGACCTGTACGACGGCACCGTCCTGCGCCGCCTCAACGAGACCCGCAACGCGCTCGCGAAGCGCTGACCAGCGTCTTAGCAGCCCTGATTCGACGCCATCGGACCGGTCGGTACTAGGTATCCCGGGCCCCTGAACTTTAAGGAAGCAGAGGATGGCCGAGCTGACCATCTCGACGGAGGAGATCCGCGGCGCCCTGGAGCGCTACGTCTCCTCCTACTCGACCGACGTCTCCCGCGAGGAGGTCGGCACCGTCGCCGACACCGGTGACGGCATCGCCCACGTCGAGGGCCTGCCCTCGACCATGACCAACGAGCTCCTGGAGTTCGAGGACGGCACGCTCGGCGTGGCGCTGAACCTCGACGTCCGGGAGATCGGTGTCGTCGTCCTGGGTGACTCCGCCAAGCTGGAGGAGGGGCAGCGCGTCAAGCGCACCGGCCGGGTGCTCTCGGTTCCGGTCGGCGACGCCTTCCTCGGCCGCGTGGTCAACGCCCTCGGCGACCCGATCGACGGCCTCGGCGACATCGCCAACGAGGGTTACCGCGAGCTGGAGCTCCAGGCCCCGAACGTGATGGCCCGGCAGTCGGTGTTCGAGCCGCTGCAGACCGGCATCAAGGCCGTCGACGCGATGACCCCGATCGGCCGTGGCCAGCGCCAGCTGATCATCGGCGACCGGAAGACCGGCAAGACCACGGTCGCCCTGGACGCGGTGCTCAACCAGCGCGACAACTGGCGCTCCGGCGACCCGACCAAGCAGGTCCGCTGCATCTACGTCGCGATCGGCCAGAAGGCCTCCACCATCGCCTCCATCAAGGGGACGCTGGAGGAGGCCGGCGCGATGGAATACACCACCATCGTCGCCTCCCCGGCCTCCGACCCGGCCGGCTTCAAGTACCTCGCGCCCTACACCGGCTCGTCCATCGGGCAGCACTGGATGTACGGCGGCAAGCACGTCCTGATCATCTTCGACGACCTGAGCAAGCAGGCCGAGGCGTACCGCGCCGTGTCGCTGCTGCTGCGCCGCCCGCCGGGCCGCGAGGCCTACCCGGGTGACGTCTTCTACCTGCACTCCCGCCTGCTGGAGCGCTGCGCGAAGCTCTCCGACGAGCTGGGCGGCGGCTCGATGACCGGCCTGCCGATCATCGAGACCAAGGCGAACGACATCTCGGCGTTCATCCCGACCAACGTCATCTCGATCACCGACGGCCAGATCTTCCTCGAGACCGACCTGTTCAACCAGGGCGTCCGACCGGCCATCAACGTCGGCACCTCGGTGTCCCGGGTCGGTGGCGCCGCGCAGGTGAAGCCGATGCGCAAGGTCGCCGGTTCGCTCCGGCTGAACCTGGCCCAGTACCGGGAGCTGGAGGCGTTCGCCGCCTTCGCGTCCGACCTGGACCGGGCGTCGCAGAACCAGCTGAACCGTGGCGCCCGCCTGGTCGAGCTGCTCAAGCAGCCGAACTACTCGCCGTACCCGGTGCAGGAGCAGGTCGTCTCCGTCTGGGCCGGCGTCGAGGGCAAGCTCGACGACGTCCCGGTCGGCGAGATCCGCCGCTTCGAGTCGGAGTTCCTGCAGTACCTCCGGCACAAGCACGAGGGCGTGCTCGCGGCGATCGCGGACAACAAGTGGGACGACGACATCATCTCCTCGCTGGACTCGGCCATCGCCGAGTTCAAGCAGGTCTTCCTGGGCAAGGAGGACGAGGTCCGGGTCAACGACGCGCCGGCGCAGCCGCTGGAGGGCGAGGAGACCCGCGAAACGGTGACCCGCTTCCGCGACGGCACCACCGACCGCCCGGCCGAGAGCTGATCCGATGGCCGCCCAGGTACGCGTTCTCCGACAGCGGATCCGTTCCGCCAAGGGGATGAAGAAGATCACCAAGGCGATGGAGCTCGTCGCGACGAGCCGCATCGCCAAGGCCCAGGCCAAGGTGGCGGCCTCGCTGCCGTACGCCGAGGCGATCACCGGCGTGCTGACGGCGCTGGCCTCGAACGCGCGGATCGACCACCCGCTGCTCACCCCGCGCGAGCGGGTGCGGCGGGCGGGCGTCCTGCTGGTCACGTCCGACCGGGGTCTGGCCGGCGGCTACAGCTCGAACGCGATCCGGACCGCCGAGTCGCTGATCGCCCGGCTCCGCGCCGACGGCAAGGAGCCGGTGCTCTACGTCATCGGTCGCAAGGGCGTGGCGTACTACCGGTTCCGCAACCGGGAGATCGCCGGCAGCTGGACCGGATTCTCGGAGCAGCCGTCGTTCGAGGACGCCCGCGAGGTCGGTGAGACGCTGATCAAGGCGTTCACCGCCGGCGCGGACGACACCGACGGCAGCGCCGGCGCGGACGGGATCCTCGGGGTCGACGAGCTGCACATCGTCTACACCGAGTTCAAGTCCCTGATGACGCAGAACCCGGTGACCCGGATCGTCGGCCCGATGCAGGTCGAGGACCGCCCGCGGTCCGAGGGCCTGCTTCCGGCGTACGAGTTCGAGCCGGAGCCGGAGTCGCTGCTCGACGCCCTGCTGCCGAAGTACATCAACACGCGGATCTACGCGGCGTTGCTGGAATCGGCGGCGAGCGAGTCGGCCGCCCGTCGGCGGGCGATGAAGAGCGCCACCGACAACGCCGAAGAGATGATCGAGAAGTACACGCGCGAGATGAACTCGGCCCGTCAGGCCGGGATCACCCAGGAGATCAGTGAGATCGTCGGCGGCGCGAACGCGCTGGCCGCGTCGGGAAGTGAAGTGTGATGACTGTATCCGCAGTTGAGACCAAGACGGCCACGGGTCGCGTGGTCCGGGTCATCGGCCCGGTCGTCGACGCCGAGTTCCCGCGTGACGCGATGCCGGAGTTGTTCAACGCCCTGCACGTCGACGTGACGCTCTCCGGTGGTGAGAAGACGCTGACCCTGGAGGTCGCCCAGCACCTGGGTGACAACCTGGTCCGCGCCATCTCGATGCAGCCGACCGACGGTCTGGTCCGCGGCACCGACGTGCGGGACACCGGCGCCCCGATCAGCGTGCCGGTCGGCGACGCGGTCAAGGGCCACGTGTTCAACGCGATCGGCGAGTGCCTCAACCTCACCGAGGGCGAGACGATCAACGCCGACGACCACTGGGGCATCCACCGCAAGGCTCCGGCCTTCGCGGACCTGGAGCCGAAGACCGAGATGCTGGAGACCGGCATCAAGGTCATCGACCTGCTCGCCCCGTACGTCAAGGGCGGCAAGATCGGCCTGTTCGGCGGCGCGGGCGTGGGCAAGACGGTGCTCATCCAGGAGATGATCACCCGGGTGGCCCGGAACTTCGGTGGTACCTCGGTCTTCGCCGGCGTGGGTGAGCGCACCCGTGAGGGCAACGACCTCATCGCCGAGATGACCGAGTCGGGCGTCATCGACAAGACCGCGCTGGTCTACGGCCAGATGGACGAGCCGCCGGGCACCCGGCTGCGGGTCGCGCTCTCCGCGCTCACCATGGCGGAGTACTTCCGCGACGTGAAGAAGCAGGAGGTGCTGCTCTTCATCGACAACATCTTCCGCTTCACCCAGGCCGGTTCCGAGGTCTCCACGCTGCTCGGCCGCATGCCGAGCGCCGTGGGTTACCAGCCGACCCTGGCCGACGAGATGGGCGAGCTCCAGGAGCGGATCACCTCCGTCCGGGGCCAGGCCATCACCTCGATGCAGGCGATCTACGTGCCCGCCGACGACTACACCGACCCGGCGCCGGCCACCACGTTCGCCCACCTCGACGCGACCACCAACCTGGAGCGGTCGATCTCCGACAAGGGCATCTACCCGGCCGTGGACCCGCTGGCGTCCTCGTCCCGGATCCTCGCCCCGGAGTTCGTGGGCGAGGAGCACTTCGCCGTCGCCACCGAGGTGAAGCGGATCCTGCAGCGCTACAAGGACCTGCAGGACATCATCGCCATCCTCGGCATCGAGGAGCTCTCCGAGGAGGACAAGCTCACCGTCGGCCGCGCCCGCCGGATCGAGCGGTTCCTCTCGCAGAACACCTACGCCGCCGAGCAGTTCACCGGCGTCCCGGGCTCGACGGTTCCGATCGCGGAGACCATCGACGCCTTCCGCCGGATCAGCGAGGGGGAGTTCGACCACTTCCCGGAGCAGGCGTTCTTCATGTGCGGTGGCCTGGAGGACCTCAAGGCCAAGGCCAAGGAGCTGATGGGTGAGGAGGGCTGAGAGCCCGATCACACCCACGGAGGCCGCCCCGACGATCGTCGGGGCGGCCTTCGCCTGTTCAGGGCGCCTCTCTACCAGATGCCCGGTTCACCGGCAAGCGGTTCGCCGACGCGCGCGGTACCGTTCCTGACACGACTTCACATCCCGACCGTCGATCTCTGCAACGAAACGGACCCCCGCGCCCGTCTCCTCCTCGTGGGCGCGACGATTGGAGATGCTCGTGGGTAAGGGCGGCACGGACCGCGGCAAGCGGTCCATGTGGCGTGGCGTGCCCCGGTGGGCCCGCGTCAGCACCATCCTCGGCATCGTCATGATGGTGCTCAGCGGCTCGGTGCTGGTGGGCTATCACGCCCTGGTCGCCCGCTACGAGGGCTCGGTCGGCAAGGGCGACCTCTTCGGCGACCAGGCGGCCGGCGCGACGGAGAAGAAGAGCGACATCAAGGGGCCGCTCAACATCCTCCTGGTCGGCGTGGACCCCCGCACCCCGACGGCCCGCCCGCTCTCCGACTCGATCATGATCCTGCACGTGCCGGCCGGCATGGACCGGGGCTACCTCTTCTCGCTCCCGCGCGACCTGCGGGTGGAGATCCCGGCCTTCCCCAAGGCCGACTACGCCGGCGGCACCGACCGGATCAACGCCGCCATGTCCCACGGCAGCAACGTGCCGGGCAAGAACCCGAGCGCGGCGCAGGGCTTCGAACTGCTCGCGAAGACCGTCCAGCAGGTCACCGGCATCAAGCGCTTCGACGCCGGCGCCATCATCAACTTCAGCGGGTTCAAGAAGATCGTCGACGCCATGGGCGGCGTCGACATGTACATCGAGCGGGACGTCAAGTCCGAGCACCTCAAGCCGGACGGCACGCCCCGCCAGCTCAAGCCCGGCGGCGGGGGCTACCTCGGCCCGCAGGCCAAGTACGAGAAGGGCAACGCCCACCTGAACGGCTGGCAGGCCCTGGACTACGTGCGGCAGCGCTACCCGAAGAACGGTGTACCGGACGCGGACTACGGCCGGCAGCGGCACCAGCAGCAGTTCGTCAAGGCGATGGTGAGCCAGGCGTTCAGCGCCGACGTGGTGGCCAACCCGATCAAGCTGGACCGGGTGCTGCGCGCGGCCGGGCAGTCGCTGATCTTCAACGGCCGAGGCAACAGCGTGGTCGACTTCGGAGTGGCACTGAAGGGCATCCGCCCCGACGCGATCGAGACGATCAAGCTGCCGGGCGGCCCGATCGGCAGCGGCAGCGCCTACCGAGGTGAGCAACTGCTGCCCCCGGCCGACGACTTCTTCGCGGCCCTGCGCGCCGAGCAGCTGGACGCGTTCCTGCTGGAGCACCCCGACTTCAAGCAGAAGACCAAGTAGCCTGAGCGGGTGCGGGGCCGTCGTGGCCCGGCTCTCACCACCCGCGTTGGGTGGGCGGCGGGGGCGCGACTAGACTTTCGGCAATCCGCCGCCGCAGCAAGGAGACAGCGTGGCACAGCAGCTTCACGTCGAGCTCGTAGCCGTCGAGGAGAAGGTCTGGACCGGCGAGGCCGAGATGGTCGTCGCCCGGACGACCGAGGGTGAGCTTGGTGTGCTGCCGGGGCACGCGCCCCTGCTCGGCCAGCTCGCGGAGCCCAGCCAGGTGCGCATCAAGCAGGCCGGTGGCCAGCAGGTCGCGTACGACGTCGCCGGCGGCTTCCTGTCGGTGACCGGCGAGGGCGTGACCGTCCTGGCCGAGAGCGCCACCCCGGCCACCCCGGCCCGCTGAGCCGACCCGCCGATGGAGATCGTCGAAGGGATCGGAATCGGCGTCGCGGTCGTCGTCGTCGCGCTTCTGGTTCTCTTCGTCCGGCGGGCCCTGTTCACCCGTAGCGGGGGCATCATCCGACTGAGCGTCCGGGTCACCACGGTGCTCGACGGTCGCGGATGGTCCCCCGGCTTCGGTCGCTTCGTCGGCGACGAACTCCGCTGGTACCGCATGTTCAGCTTCGCGCTCCGCCCGAAGCGGGTGCTCTCCCGCAAGGGGCTCGCGGTGGAGCGGCGCCGGTTGCCCGAAGGGCAGGAGCGCCTCTCCATGCCGTCCGACTGGGTGATCCTCCGCTGTACCAGTCACCACGCTCCGGTCGAGATCGCCATGGCGCGCTCCACGGTCACCGGATTTCTCTCCTGGCTCGAGGCCGCCCCTCCGGGGGCGGTCTCGCCGCGTCTGGCCTCTCAGGACTGGCCCGCCGCCTGACCCCAGCCATCGTCCGAGCGGTCCGACTGACTCCGCTGCGGCGAGGTGGCGGGATCACCCCCGGCCGGACACACCATCTCCACGTCGTTGCGCTCCGCCTCCCCACGCGGGCGCCGCTTCCGTCCCGGTCCCGGCACCGAACTAGGCGTCGCGAGATCTTGGAAGCTGAGCGCCCTCCTGGCGGCCCTTACCTTTCAAGATCTCGCCCTGTCGCCACGCGCCCGCCCCCGCGCCCTCCCTCCTCGACCGACTGGTTGATCAAGGAGTTTGTGTAGTGCCTCCGGGCGATTGTCGACACAAACTCCTTGATCGACGTGCCGTGGGGGTTTGTGGGTGGTGGGTGGAACGTGGCGGGGTCGGGATGCGCCCGTGGTGTTCCACTCGCGGGGTTGGCTTGCGCCGGGGGGAACGGTGTGGGTGTCTGCGGGGGCGGGACACCCCATGGCGTTCCACCCGTGGGTCTGCCGGGCGTTGGATGGAACGCCGTGGGTGTCTCGATGGCCGGGACACACCCACTGCGTTCCACCGATAGGGCTGGCGGGCGCTGGGTGGAACGTCATGGGTGCCTCGGCGGCCGGGATGCACCCATGGTGTTCCACTGGCCGGGCTGGCGGGCGCTGGGTGGAACGTCATGGGTGTCTCGGCGGCCGGGATGCACCCATGGTGTTCCACTGGCCGGGCTGGCGGGCGCTGGGTGGAACGTCATGGGTGTCTCGGCGGCCGGGATGCACCTATGGTGCTCCACTCGCGGGGTTGGCGAGCGCTGGGTGGAACGTCATGGGTGTCTCCGCGGCCGGGTGCACCCATTGGTGTTCCACGCACGGGGTTGGCGGCCGGTGGGTGGAACGTCATGGGTGTCTGCGGGGTTCCGGATGCACCCGTGGTGGTCCACCCGCGCGGCCTGTGTGGGGTGGGTGTCCGGTTCGGTGGTGGTGGGCGGCACCCCGGGCGCGGAATCGTCGTGGGCCGGGCGGCGTTGTAGACGGGTGAACGACCGAGCAGGCGACCCCCCGAGGCCGCCGCCGCGCCTGCGGGAATGACGGCAGGCCGCCGGTCGTTACACATCATCCGGCGCCGCGTGCAGGCCCCCCGGCCCCGCGAGCCAGCCGGACACCCGGCCCCCGTGAACTGGCCCCCCGGCCCCACGAGCCTGCCGGATCCCCTCAAGACTTTTCGCGCGCCTGACGGTGCCCACACCCCCCCCGGTGTGTTGACCCCCGAATGGAGCCCCTCTGATGAACACGATCCTGCGTAAGAGCGTTCTCGGTATTGCTGGTCTGGCCTTCACCGGTGGTGTGTTCGCCGGTCCGGTCGCCGCCCACGCCGACACCGCCCACACCGCCGCCAAGCCGGTCGTGGCTGTCGCGTCCGTGCAGGGTGAGCAGTCGCGCATCGACCTGAACGACGAGCAGCTGGCGAACGCGAAGGCGATCATCGCCGCGACGAAGAAGGCCGGTCTGCCGGAGCGGGCCGCGGTCATCTCGATCGCCACCAGCCTGCAGGAGTCGAAGCTGGAGAACCTGGGCCACCTCGGCGACAAGAATGACCACGACTCGCTGGGCCTGTTCCAGCAGCGCCCGTCCTCGGGTTGGGGCACGCCGGAGCAGATCACCGACCCCGAGTACTCGACCCTGGCGTTCCTCAAGGGCCTGAAGCAGGTCGACGGCTGGGACAAGATGCCGCTGACCGAGGCCGCGCAGACCGTCCAGGTCTCCGCCTACCCCGACGCCTACGCGCAGTGGGAGAAGCAGGCCACCGACATCGTGGCCCAGCACTGGACCAAGTAAGACCGAAGGCCGGCACCCCGAACACGGGGTGCCGGCCTTTCGCATGTCAGCGCGGCACGGGCCGGCGGCAGTGGTAGACCAGGGCCGGTGGCACGTTCGACCAGACCGTCCGGCCGACGGTCACCTCCTCGAAGGCTCCGGTCAGCAGCCGTCGGAAGCGACGGGCCGGCCGCGTCGCGAGCGCGTGCCGGTACGCGAACGTGGTGAACGCGCCGCTCGGCCGGAGCGTCCGCAGCACCGCGTCGAGGACGGCGAGTTGACGCCCCGCGCCGAACGCCGCCCACGGCAGCCCGCTCACCACCACGTCGGCGGCGGGCAGGTGCCGGTCGGACAGCACCCGGTCGAGGGTGGCGGCGTCCGCGCGGATGACCTGTACGGCCGGGTGACGTCGGGAGAGCGCGGCGGCGAAGCTGGGGTTCACCTCGACCGCCAGGTGCTGGCCGCGTCCGGCCAGCCGCTGCTGGATGGTCCGGGTGAAGGCACCGGTGCCGGGGCCGAGTTCGACCACCAGCGGCTGTCCGGTCCGGGGGACGGCGGCGGTGATGTCCCGGGCCAGCGCCGATCCGCTGGGCAGCACCGCGCCGGTGGCGAGCGGGTGCCGGGCGAACTGGCCGAGGAAGGCGGGGGCGTCGCTGATCACGGTCACCGACGCTAGGCGGGCGTACGCGGTCGGGGTCTCGTGCGGTGGGCCGGCACACCGGCCAGTCGGAGGAGGGGCACCGGCCGGTGGAAGGGCCGACCTGCCCTTCCCGCTCCGTATCGTGGCCGCATGAGGGGCGGGCGGTGGACCGGGTGGCCCGAGCTGCTGCTCGGGCTCGGCACGGCCGCCCTGGGTCTGATCAGCACCCGGATCGTGATACCCGGCATCCCGCGCGAGGCGTGGGCCGGCGTCTTCGCGGTGCTCGCCGGGCTCCTCCTGATCGGGGTGCGCCGCTGGCCGTGGCCGGTGCTGCTCGCCACGTCGGCGCTGCTGGTCGTCGCCGACACGGTGACGGTGACCGGTGCGGACACCGCCCAGTTCGCCGCCTCGGTGGCGTTGGGCTACGTCGCGTACCGCTCGGGATGGCCGGGCACCGCCGTCGCGTACGGGCTCTTCCTGGCGGTGACGCTGGTCAACGTGATCGACCCGGGGAACGCGGAGTTGCTCCGTGGTGGTGTCGGCGTGCTCCGGGTGCTGATGCTGGCCGGGTTCGCCGCCGCGCCGGTGACGTTCGGCCGCTATCTGCGCGGGGTACGGCAGGCGGCGGCGGCGGCCGAGGAGCGGGCCCGGGAGGCCGAGGAGCGGCGGACGACCGAGGCGCGGATGGTCCGGCTGACCGAGCGGACGGCCATCGCCCGCGACCTGCACGACATCGTCGCCCACCACGTCGCGGCGATCGCGCTGCGGGCCGGGTCGGCGCGGTACGCCGTGCAGCACACCGGCCGGCCGGAGGAGGCGGTGACGGCGCTCGGCGAGTTGCGCGACACCGCCGGGCAGGTGCTGGACGAGTTGCGGGAACTGCTGGAGGTGCTCCGCGACCCGGACGCGGTGGAACCGGCGGAGTCGCAGGTCGAGCCGGTCCAGGTGATCCGCGACGCGGCCCGGCGGGTACGCGAGGCCGGCCTGGCGGTGCAGGTGCGGATGCCGGAGATGCTGCACCGGGTGCCGTTGGTGGTCGGGACGACCGCGGCCCGGGTCGTGCAGGAGGCGTTGACCAACAGCCTGAAGCACGCCGGGCCGGGCGCGGTCGTCTCGGTCGACGTCCGGGTGACCGACGGGGCGCTCCTCCTGGAGGTGCTGGACAGCGGCCCGGCGCGCCCGCGTACCCGGCTGCCCGTGTCGGGCCACGGCCTGCGCGGCATGCGCGAGCGGGTCGGCCTGCTCGGTGGGACGCTCGTCGCGGGCGGCACCGACGGCGGCGGCTGGCGGCTACGGGTCCGACTGCCGATCAGGGAGAACGAATGATCAGAGTGCTGGTGGTCGACGACCAGGCCCTTGTCCGCGCCGGCGTGGGCCTGGTGCTGCGGACGGCCGGCGGCTTCGAGGTGGTCGGCGAGGCGGGGGACGGGCACGAGGCGGTCCGGCTCGCCGAGCGGCTGCGGCCGGACGTCATCCTGATGGACCTGCGGATGCCCCGGCTCGACGGCATCGAGGCGACCCGGCGGATCCTGCGGCAGCAGCCGGCGGCCCGGGTGCTGGTGCTGACCACGTTCGCCGACGACGCGAACGTCTACGGTGCGCTCGGCGCCGGCGCGCAGGGCTACCTGGTGAAGGACGGCGCCCCCGAGGATCTGGTCGACGCGGTGCGGCGGGCGGCATCCGGTGAGCCGCTGCTCGCCGCGCCGGTGTTGGCCCGGGTGCTGCGCCGGGCGCTCGCCGCGCACGACCGCGAGCGCGCCCCGGACCCGGCCGCCGCCGGGCTCGGCCTGCTCACGCCCCGGGAGCGGGAGGTGCTGGCGCTGGTCGGCGCGGGGCTGTCCAACGCCGAGATCGGGGCGCGGCTGCACCTCGGGGTGACCACGGTGAAGACCCACGTCTCGGCCGCGATGGAGAAGCTGGAGCTGCGCAACCGGGTCCAGGCCGCGGTGGTGGCGCACCGGCTCGGCCTGGTCGACGACGGCTTCAACCCGGTGCCGGATCCGGGTGGACCCTAGGGCGACGACCGGCCACCCGGAGGACCCGGCCCGACCGTGGGCAGGACGTCGTCGCCCGGCCGGGGCGCGACGCTGGTAGGCATGACCTTCCCGGATTCCCTGGTGGACCGGCTCGACGCGCTGCCGCCGGGCCTCCTGCTGCTGGTCGCGGCGGCGGTGCTCGCCGGCGAGGTGGGGCTGCTGGCCGGTGTGGTGCTGCCGGCCGCGACCACCATGCTGACGGTCGGGTTGCTGGCCCGCGCCGGTCGCGTCGACCTGGGCGTCGCGCTGGCGGTGACCACCGCCGCCGCGTTCGCCGGGGACCAGCTCGGCTATCTGGAGGGGCGGCTGCTCGGCCCGAGGCTGCGGCGCGGACCGCTGGGCCGTCGGGTGGGGGAGGAACGGTGGCGGCGCGCCGAGGCGCTGGTCGCCGCCAAGGGTGGGAGCGCCGTGCTGCTCGGCCGCTGGACCGCGTTCGTCCGGACGCTGGTGCCCCGGGTGGCGGGGGCCGCCGGCCTGCCGTACCGCCGGTTCGTGCTCGCCGACGGCCTGGCGGTGGTCGTCTGGGTGCCCGGCACGGTGCTCGTCGGTTGGGCGGCCGGCGGCCTGCCGGCCGGTGTGCCGGCCGCCGCCGGGGTGGCGGTGGTCGCGGCGGTCGCGCTCGCGCTGGGGTTCCGGCGGCTGCGGGTACGCCGACGGCGCGCCGTCCGTCGTGCCTGCACCGGGCCGGTCCGCGGCCGGAGCGGCCCGACCCGCCGCCGGCCGGGCTCGCGGCGGCCGGGGGCCGGTCGGACCGCGCCCGTCCGCCGGGGCGCGATCGACCGGTGCTGAGGTCGGGCGGGGGCGTGGGGCGGTGTCACCCGCGCCCCCGGATCAGCTCGTCTCGCCGACCAACTCGACCTCGTAACCCTGACCGTCGGTCAGGTAGGCGGCGTAGCTGTCCGGGCCGCCCGCGTGCGGGTGCCGGTCCGGGAAGAGCAGCGTCCAGCCGTGCTCGGGCGCGCCGGCGACCAGGCGGTCGACGGCCGCCGGCGGGCCGGCGTGGAAGGCCAGGTGGTTGAGGCCCGGCGCGAGCCGGTCGTGGGTCCGGCCGGTGAGCGCCGGCGACTCCTCCAGCACCAGGTAGGTGGGCCCGTGCCGCCAGGACCGGCCGGCCGGCCAGTTCTGGTACGGGGCCCAGCCCAGCTCGCCGAGAAGCCAGCCCCACGAACGACTGGCCGCCTCCAGGTCGGGTACCCAGACCTCCACGTGGTGCAGGCCGCCGACGGTCAGCGCTTCCCGCCCGGCACCCATAGCACGTCTCCGTCCGGATTTGCCGTTCTTGACAGGATAAAGAGCAGATCGGAGAGCCGGTTGAGATACTTTGCCGGGAGGGGGCTGGTCCGATCGGGGTCGTGTGCGACCAGCGCCCATGCCGCACGCTCGGCGCGCCGGGCGGTCGTCCGTGCCACGTGCAGCAGTGCCGCGCCTGCGGTGCCGCCGGGGAGGATGAAGGAGTCGAGCTTGCTCAGGCGCGCGTTGTACTCGTCGCACCAGCCTTCGAGGCGCTCGACGTACTCCTCGGTGACCCGCAGCGGCGGATACTTCGGGTCCGGCTCCACCGGCGTGGCCAGGTCCGCGCCGACGTCGAACATGTCGTTCTGCACGGACTCCAGCACTGCCCGCAGCTCGTCCGGGAGCTGCCCCAGGGCGAGCGCGACGCCGATCGAGGCGTTGCACTCGTCCACGTCGGCGTACGCGGCGATCCGCGGATCGGTCTTCGGCACCTGCTCGTTGTTGCTCAGCCTGGTCATGCCGGCGTCGCCGGCCTTGGTGTAGATGCGCGTGAGGTGGACGGCCATGACGCACAGCCTACGGATACCGGACCTGACGATCCCGGTGCGGCCGGACCGGCCGACCGCGGTGGGGCCGGGTGACGCCGGCGACCCGGCGATCAGCGACGTCGACGTCATCCGGGTACGGGGGGACGCCCGGCTGGCCGGCACCGTGCACGTGGTGGGTGCGAAGAACTCGGCGTTGAAGCTGATGGCCGCCGCGCTGCTCGCGCCCGGCCGCAGCGTGATCACCAACGTGCCCCGGATCACCGACATCGCGATCATGGGCGAGGTGCTGCGCCGGCTCGGCTGCGGCGTACGCTTCGGCCCGGACGACCCGGTCGACCCGATGGTGGCCCGCGGCGGTGTGGAACGGTCCCGCTCGGTCGTCATCGACGTGCCGGAGCGACCCGGCGCGGAGGCCGACTACGACCTGGTCCGCCGGCTGCGCGCGTCGATCTGCGTGCTCGGCCCGCTGCTCGCCCGTCGGGGCTACGTCCGGGTGGCCCACCCCGGGGGCGACGCCATCGGCTCGCGCGGCCTGGACATGCACATCGCCGGCCTGGCCCGGATGGGCGCGGAGATCTCCGGCGAGCACGGCTTCGTCATCGCCGAGGCCCCGGACGGCCTGCACGGCGCGGACATCGTGCTGGACTTCCCGAGCGTGGGCGCCACCGAGAACCTGGTGATGGCGGCGGTGCTGGCCCGGGGCGGCACGACGATCGACAACGCGGCCCGGGAGCCGGAGATCGTCGACATCTGCACCATGCTCAACCGGATGGGCGCGCGGATCTCCGGCGCCGGCAGCTCGACGCTGCACATCGTCGGCGTACCCGAGCTGCGTCCGGTCCGCCACGCCACGGTGGGGGACCGGATCGTCGCCGGCACCTGGGCGTTCGCGGCCGCGATGACCCGGGGGGACGTCACCGTGACCGGCGTCGACCCGGCCTACCTGGAGGTCGCGCTGGACAAGCTGGTCACGGCCGGCGGCCTGGTGGAGACCCGGGGCGACGGCTTCCGGGTACGGATGGACGACCGCCCCAGGGCGGTCGACGTGGTCACGCTGCCGTACCCGGGCTTCGCCACCGACCTGCTGCCGATGGCGATCGGCCTGGCGGCGGTCAGCGACGGCGGCTCGCTGATCACCGAGAACATCTTCGACGGCCGGTTCATGTTCGCCAACGAGATGATGCGGCTCGGCGCGGAGATCCGCACCGACGGGCACCACGCGCTGGTCTGCGGCCGGGAGCGGCTCTCCGGCGCCCCGGTACGCGCCACCGACATCCGGGCCGGCGCCGGCCTGATCATCGCCGGGCTGTGCGCCGACGGGACGACCGAGGTCTCGCACGTGCACCACGTGGACCGGGGCTACCCGGACTTCGTGGCGGATCTGCGGGCGCTCGGCGTCGAGGTGGAGCGCGGCACCGCGCCGGAGGAACCCGACCTGGCCATCTGACGGCCCTTATCCCTCGTTAAGTAGGGTTCTGGAGGACATTCCAGAACACGGCGAGGGAGAAGCAGATGGCGGGTCGACTCGCGGTCGTCGGTGCCGGGCTGATGGGCTCGGGCATCGCCCAGGTGGCGGCGCAGGCGGGCTGGCAGGTGACGCTGCGCGACGTGGACGACGCGGCCACGAAGCGGGGCGTCGACGGCATCCGGAAGTCGCTGACGAAGTTCGCCGAGAAGGGCAGGATCGAGGCGTCCGACGTCGAGGCGACGCTGGGTCGGATCACCCCGACCACCGAGCTGGAGGCGGCGGCCGACGCGGACATCGTGGTCGAGGCGGTCTTCGAGAAGATCGAGATCAAGCACGAGGTGTTCCGCGCGCTGGACAAGATCTGCAAGGCGGACGCGGTGCTGGCCACCAACACCTCGGCCATCCCGGTCACCCAGATCGCCACCGCCACCGAGCGCCCGGAGTCGGTGGTGGGTACCCACTTCTTCTCGCCGGTGCCGATGATGAAGCTCTGCGAGCTGGTCCGGGGCTACAAGACCAGTGACGCGACCATGGACACCGCCCGGTCGTTCGCCGAGGAGATCGGCAAGACCGTGGTGGTGGTCAACCGGGACATCGCCGGTTTCGTCACCACCCGGCTGATCTGCGCGCTGGCGATGGAGGCGGTCAAGCTGGTCGAGTCCGGCGTGATCTCCGCCGAGGACCTGGACACCGCCTGCAAGCTGGGCTTCGGGCACGCCATGGGCCCGCTGGCCACGGTCGACCTGACCGGGGTGGACGTGCTGCTCAACGCCACCCGCAACATCTACACCGACACCGCGGACGAGAAGTTCTTCCCGCCGGAGCTGCTCCAGCGCATGGCCACCGCCGGCGACCTGGGCCGCAAGACCGGCCAGGGCTTCTACTCGTACTGACCGGCTGGTCCCGCCCCCGGCCCGTGCGGCCGGGGGCGGTTCACGTCCGCGGCCCGTTCACGGCCGGGGCGGGGTGAGCGCGGCGCCGATCAGCGCGAACGCGTCCGGGAGGACGGTGCCCCAGTAGCCGAAGTTGTGCCGCCCGTCGGCCCAGGCCGCGCGTACCGGCTTCTCGGGCAGCACCCGGGCCAGCGCGCGGACGTCGGAGAGGAAGTTGTCCTGCCGGCCGCACCAGAGCCCGACCGGGGTGCCGCGCAGCTTGTCCACGCCGGTGAAGACCGCGTCGCCGGGGCGCACCGCGGGTGAGAAGGCCGCCGCCATCCTCAGCCAGCCCGGGTACGTCTCGGCCAGCAGCAGCGCCCCGAAGCCCCCCATCGACCAGCCCCAGACGGCCGTCCGGCTGATGTCGAAGCCGCGCCGGGCGCACCAGGCCGGCACCTCCTCGCGCACCATCCGTCGCGGGTCGTCGTCGCCGGCGGGACGCCAGGAGAGCCGGCCGCCGGTCGCTCCGGCGAGCGCGAACGGCGGGGCGCCGCGCCGCACCGCGTCGGTGAGGAAGCGGGCCAGCCCGAACCGGCCGTAGTCGCGCGGGGTGGCCGAGGCGCCGTGCAGGACCAGGCAGACGGGCAGGCCGCGGCCGTCGCCGTACCCCTCGGGCACGGCGGTCCAGAAGTCCACCTCGCGCCCGCGGGCACCGGAGGCGATCCGGATCAGCCGCTCGTCCCCGACCGGTGCGTCCGGCACTGTGGGTTCCGGTCCGGGCCGGGCAGTGGAGAGCTGCCGGGCGGCCAGGCCGCCGACCAGGCCGGCGCCGGCGATCCCTCCGGCGGCGGTCAGCAGTGTCCGCCGGCTCAGCGTGCGTGCCATGCCGGGCAGTGTGCCACCTCGCGCGAGGCGCGTGCGGTCGTGTGCGTGGTTAGGAAGGGGCCCTTCCTCTACCGCAGGCGTTAAGAAGGGGCCCTTCCTTACACCTCAGCCGTCGCGGCGGGTGGTCCACCGGAAGGTGCTCAGGCAGAGCACCAGACCGATCACGCACCAGGCTGCCAGCACCAGCGCCACCTTGCCCAGCTCGAACGACCCGCCCGGCTCCTGGCCGCCGAAGCTGTCCGGCAGGAAGACCGAGCGCAGCCCCTGGCACATCCACTTGAGCGGGAAGATCGCGGCGACCTGCTGCATCCAGGTGGGCAGGCTGGTGAAGACGAAGAACACGCCGGAGATGAACTGGAGGACCAGCGCGACCGGGGTGACCACCGCGGAGCCGCTGCGGGCGGTGCGGGCCAGCGACGAGATGGCGATGCCGCAGAGCGTGCAGGCGGTGACGCCGAGGACGGCGACCCAGCCGAAGGTGAGCCACTTGGCGGCGGTCTGCGGCAGGTCCAGGTCGAACAGCGCGACCGAGACGGCGAGCAGGAGCGCGGTCTCGGCGATGCCGATGACCACCACCATGATCACCTTGCCGGCGAACCAGACCCACTTCGGCATCGGCGTGCCCCGGTAGCGCTTGAGCACGCCCCGGTCCCGCTCGATCGGGATCCAGATGCCGAGGTTCTGGAAGCTCACCGTCATCAGCCCGGTCGCGATCATGCCGGTGATGAAGTACTGCGTGTAGCTGACGCCCGGGGCGATCTCGTCGCTGAAGATCGCCGCGAAGATCAGGATCATGATGATCGGGAAGCCCATCGTGAACACGACGGACTCCCGGCTGCGCAGGAACTGGGTGATCTCCAGCCGGCCCTGGCGCAGCGCCAGCGTGCCCGCGCCGAGCCGCCGGGCCGGTGCCGCGGCGACCGGGGCCGTCGGCTTCGTCGTGGTGGTCATGAGTGTCCGATCATCCGCAGGTAGACGTCTTCCAGGGTCGGCCGGGTCACGGTCAGGCCGGGCACCTCGCCGCCGAAGCGCGCGGCCAGCTCGGCCACCAGCGCCGTCGGCGTCGCGGTCTCCGCCGAGCCCGGCGTTCCCTCCGGGGTACGCCAGGAGACGGTCGCCAGCGACTCCTGCCGGTTGCCCAGCGCGTTCGGCGGCGCGACCTCGATCACCCGCCCGGCGGCGATCACGCCGACCCGGTCGGCGAGCGCCTCGGCCTCGTCCAGGTAGTGGGTGGTGAGCACGATCGTGGTGCCGGCGGCGGAGAGGTCCCGGATCAGCTCCCAGAACTCGCGCCGGGCCTCCGGGTCGAAACCGGTGGTCGGCTCGTCGAGGAAGAGCAGCTCGGGCCGGCCGATGATGCCCAGCGCCACGTCGAGGCGGCGCTTCTGCCCGCCGGATAGCGTGTGCGTACGCGCCCTGGCCTTGGCGCCCAGCCCCACCCGCTCGACCACCTTGTCCGGGTCGTCGGCGTCGGGGTAGAAGCCGGAGAAGTGCCGGACCACCTCGCCGACGGTCAGCTCGTCGAACTCGCCGGTGCCCTGGAGCACGATGCCCACCCGGGAACGCCAGCCGGCGTCGGGCCTGGCCGGGTCGACGCCGAGCACCCGCACCTCGCCGGCGTCGCGGTGCCGGTAGCCCTCCAGGATCTCCACCGTGGTGGTCTTGCCCGCGCCGTTCGGGCCGAGCAGGGCGAACACCTCGCCCCGGTGGACGTCCAGGTCCACCCCCGCCACCGCGACGTTGTCGCCGTACGTCTTGCGCAGTCCCCGTACGGAGATCGCGAGCTCGTCTTCCATGACGTCCAGTGTGCGACTGCCGCGTGCCCGGCCGCGGGCCGGGGTGTGGTGGTGTCGCCCATCTGTCGCCGTCCGTGCCCGTCGGTCCGCTCCATGGACCTGTGTGGTTTTCCACAGCCCGTTTTACTGAACGGTAACTTAAACTCCGGCCATGGATGACGCGACGCCGGGACGCCTGCCGGAGCGGGACCGCCCGTGGGTGATGCGCACGTACGCCGGGCACTCCTCCGCCGCGGCCACCAACGCGCTCTTCCGCCGCAACCTGGCGAAGGGGCAGACCGGGCTGTCGGTCGCGTTCGACCTGCCGACGCAGACCGGATACGACCCCGACCACGAGCTGGCCGCCGGCGAGGTGGGCCGGGTCGGCGTGCCGGTGGCGCACCTCGGCGACATGCGGGCGCTCTTCGAGGGCATCCCGATCGCCGAGATGAACACCTCGATGACGATCAACGCGCCGGCCATGTGGCTGCTCGCCCTCTACGGCACGGTCGCCGCCGAGCAGGGCGCGGAGCTGAGCCGCTGCGCCGGCACCACGCAGAACGACATCATCAAGGAGTACCTGTCCCGGGGGACGTACATCTTCCCGCCGGCCGCCTCGCTGCGGCTGACCGCCGACGTGATCGCGTACACGCTGCGGGAGATGCCGCGGTGGAACCCGGTCAACATCTGCTCGTACCACCTCCAGGAGGCCGGCGCGACGCCGGTGCAGGAGGTCGGCTTCGCGCTCGCCACCGCCGTCGCCGTGCTCGACACCGTGCGCGACTCCGGCCAGGTGCCGGCCGAGCGGATGGGCGACGTGGTCCAGCGGATCTCGTTCTTCGTCAACGCCGGGGTGCGCTTCGTCGAGGAGATCGCCAAGATGCGCGCGTTCGGCGCGCTCTGGGACGAGATCACCCGCGACCGCTACGGCGTGGAGAATCCGAAGCAGCGCCGGTTCCGCTACGGCGTGCAGGTCAACTCGCTGGGCCTGACCGAGGCGCAGCCGGAGAACAACATCCAGCGGATCGTGCTGGAGATGCTCGGCGTCACCTTCTCCCGGGACGCGCGGGCCCGGGCGGTGCAGCTGCCCGCCTGGAACGAGGCGCTCGGTCTGCCCCGCCCCTGGGACCAGCAGTGGTCGCTGCGCATGCAGCAGGTGCTGGCGTACGAGTCGGACCTGCTGGAATATCCGGACCTGTTCGAGGGCTCGCACGTGATGACCGCGCTGGTCGACGATATCGTGACCGGCGCGCGGGTCGAGTTGGAGAAGGTGCTGGAGATGGGCGGCGTGGTGACCGCCGTGGAGTCCGGCTACCTCAAGAGCGCGCTGGTCGCCTCGCTGGCCGACCGGCGTCGGCGGATGGAGTCCGGCGCGGACGTGGTGGTCGGCGTCAACCGGTTCACCGAGACCGAGCCGTCCCCGCTGACCGCGGCCGGCGCCGAGGCGGTCGAGCAGGTCGACCCGGCGGTCGAGGCGGCCGCCGCGGACGGCGTACGCCAGTGGCGGGCCGGCCGGGACGCGGCGGCCGTGGACGCCGCGCTGGACCGGCTGCGCGCGGACGCCGCTACCACCACGAACCTGATGGACGCGACGCTGGCGTGCGTGCGGGCCGGGGTGACCACCGGCGAGTGGGCGGGCGCGCTGCGCCGGGTCTTCGGCGAGTACCGGGCGCCGACCGGGCTCTCCGGCGCGGCCGGGGTCGGTGGCGACGCCGGGCTCGCGTCGGTCCGCGAGCGGGTCGCCGCCACGGCCCGGGAGTTGGGCAGCGGCCGGCTGCGGCTGCTGGTCGGCAAGCCGGGGCTGGACGGGCACTCCAACGGCGCCGAGCAGATCGCGGTACGCGCCCGCGACGCCGGCTTCGAGGTGGTCTACCAGGGGATCCGGCTGACCGCCGGGCAGATCGTGGCCGCCGCCGTGGAGGAGGACGTCGACCTGGTCGGTCTCTCCGTGCTCTCCGGCTCGCACCTGGCGGCCGTGCCGGCCGTGCTGGACGGGCTGCGCGCGGCCGGGCGGGGCGACCTGCCGGTGGTGGTGGGCGGCATCATCCCGGCCGGTGACGCCGACGCGCTGCGGGCCGCCGGCGTGGCCCGGGTGTTCACGCCGAAGGACTTCGCGCTCACCGGCATCATCGACCAGCTGGTCACCGTGATCCGCGAGGCCAACGGGTTGAGCTGACGCGGAGGGCGCAAAAGCCTAAAATCGGGGCAAGACACCCACGGAAGGGCGGGAATGATGACCGCGTCGATGGAGATGCCCCGGGTCCAGGAGTGCGCCGTCCGGTCCTGCGCCTACAACCACACGAACGACTGCCACGCGTTCGCCATCACGATCGGCAGCAGCGACCACGCCCACTGCCACACCTTCGTGGAGCTGCCGGTGCGCGGCGGCATCGACCAGTTGGTCGCCCAGGTCGGCGCCTGCTCACGCTCCGACTGCCAGCACAACTCCGACCTGGAGTGCCACGCCCCGGCCATCACGGTGGGCCCGGACATGGACATGGCCGACTGCATGACCTACCGGAGCCGCTGACCGGCCCAGCCGGCTAGACGCGGAAGCCGGCCGCGCGGGCGGCGGCGCGTTCCCGGCGTCGGTGCCGGCGGCGGCGGACCAGCCAGACCGCGAACACCACCAGGCCGACCGCGAACACCAGCACCAGCACCGGCAGCAGGATCGCCACCACCGACATGACCACGCTCGTCGCGTCCTCGGCGGTGCTGGCCACCGGCGCGCCGAAGCCGGCCGTGGTCGCGTTGACCACCGGCCGGGCGGCGGCCTTGAGCAGGTGCACCCCGAGCGCGATCAGCACCCCGACCACCACCGGCACCCACTGGTGGGTGGAGAAGAACGTGTCCGGGTCGCTGACCGTGACCGTCTCCGAGCCGGAACCGGCGCCGAAGGCCAGGCCGCCCGCGGTCGGCCGGACCACCGTCTGCACCATGTCGTTGACGTGGTCGACCACCGGCACCTTGTCGGCCACCACCTCGACCGCGAGCAGCACGGCGAGGATCGCCAGCACCCAGCCGTTGCCGAGCCACTGCCAACCGCTGGGCAGCTCGATCAGGTCGGTGTAGCGGGCCAGCAGGCCCATCAGCATCAGCGGGATGTAGGCGTTCAGACCCGCCGAGGCGGCGAGTCCGGAACCGGTGAGGACTTCGAGCACGATCTCAATATGGCACCGGTGCGCCAGTGGCGCTCGTCGGCGGCGGCCGGGGGCTCCGCTACCCTCGTCGGGTGCGGTTGGTCATTGCGAAGTGCTCGGTGGACTATGTCGGACGGCTCTCGGCCCACCTGCCGCCGGCCACCCGGTTGCTCATGGTGAAGGCGGACGGCTCGGTGTCGATCCACGCGGACGACCGGGCGTACAAGCCGTTGAACTGGATGAGCCCGCCGTGTCGCCTGGAGGAGGCGCCCGGCGTGTGGCGGGTGGTCAACAAGGCCGGCGAGGAGCTGCGGATCACCCTGGAGGAGATCTTCCAGGACACCTCGTACGAGCTGGGGGTCGACCCGGGCCTGCGCAAGGACGGCGTCGAGGCGCACCTGCAGGAGCTGCTCGCCGCCAACCCGGAGACGCTGGGGGAGGGCTTCACGCTGGTCCGCCGGGAGTACATGACCGCGATCGGCCCGGTCGACCTGCTCTGCCGGGACGCGAACGCCCGCGCGGTGGCGGTCGAGGTGAAGCGGCGCGGCGAGATCGACGGCGTGGAACAGCTCACCCGCTACCTGGAGCTGATGAACCGCGACCCGCTGCTCGCGCCGGTGACCGGCGTGTTCGCCGCGCAGGAGATCAAGCCGCAGGCCCGGGTGCTCGCCACCGACCGGGGCATCCGGTGCGTGGTGGTCGACTACGACAAGCTGCGCGGCATCGAGCGCGACGAGCTGACGCTGTTCTGAGGCTCAGCGCCCCCGGCCGTACATCAGCTTGGCGACCTTGACCAGGCGGGCGACGTCGGCCGGGGTGCGCTCGAACGTCATGGCCGGCAGCAGCGAGCGGGCCCGGCGGCGGGTGACCGCCTTGGGGCGGCCGAACTCGCGCAACCCGTCCTCGCCGTGGATCCGGCCGAAGCCGGACTCGCCGGTGCCGCCGAACGGCAGCGTGGACATGCCGGCGAAGGTCAGCGCCGAGTTGACCGAGGCCATCCCGGAGCGCAGCCGCCGCGCCACGGCCACCGCCCGCGCCCGGCCGAAGACCGAACCCCCGAGGCCGTACGGGAGGGCGTTGGCGCGCTCCACGGCCTCGTCGACGTCGCGGACCCGGTTGACGGTCAGCGTCGGGCCGAACGTCTCCTCGCGGACGGCCACCGAGTCCTCCGGCACGTCGACCAGCACGGTCGGGTGCACGTACGGCGGTTGGACCGCCTCCGGGCCACCGAGCACCGCACGGCCACCCCGGGCGACCGCGTCGTCGATGTGGCGGCGGATGACGTCGATCTGGGACGGCATGGTGATCGGGCCGAGGTCGGTGCCGTCCGCGCCGACGGTGAGTCGGCCGGCCCTCGTCACCACCTTGTCGACGAACGCGTCGAAGACCTGGTCGACCGCGTAGACCCGTTCGATGCCGATGCAGGTCTGGCCGGCGTTGGTGAGCCCGCCCCAGACGGCGGCCTCGGCCGCGGCGTCCAGGTCGGCGTCGGCGTCCACGATCATCGCGTCCTTGCCGCCGGCCTCCAGCAGCACCGGGGTGAGCGTCTCGGCGCAGGCGGCCATCACCTTCTTCGCGGTGGCGGTCGAGCCGGTGAACGCCAGCTTCGCCACCCCGGAGCGGCACAGCGCCGCGCCGACGTCGCCGAGCCCGTGCACCGCCTGGAACACCGGCTGCTCCGGCACCACCTCGGCGAAGCGGTCGACCAGCCACTGGCCCACGGCCGGGGTGTACTCGCTGGGCTTGAACACCACCGCGTTGCCGGCGGCCAGCGCGTACGCGGCGGAGCCGATCGGGGTGAAGACCGGATAGTTCCACGGGCCGATCACGCCGACCACGCCGTAGGGCTGGTATTCCAGGTGACCGGTGAACTCGGCCAGGATCAGCCGGGAGCGGACCCGCCGGGGGCCGAGCACCCGGCGGGCGTTGCGGGCCGCCCAGTCGATGTGCTCCAACGCGGTGAGGATCTCCACCACGGCGTCGCCGACCGGCTTGCCGCCCTCGGTGTGCATCAGCTCGGCCAGCTCCTCGATCCGCCGGGCGAGCACGCCGCGCCAGCGCTGGAGCCGGTCCCGCCGGCCGGCGAAGCCGAGCCCGGCCCACCAGTCGGCCGCCGGGCGGGCCCGGTCGACGGCGGCGCGCACGTCCGCCTCGGTCGCCACCGGGAGTCGCCCGGCCTCCGCGCCGGTCGCCGGGCTCGTCGACACCAGTCGACCGGCCTCGATGAGCGGGGTTCCGGGGACATGCACAGCGGTCATGGCCGCAGTCTAGACCCGAACATTACTCACCGGTAGGTGTCACGGACCCCGTACGCTGCCCGGACCGGCCCGCGTCGCATCGACGCCGGTGCCACCCGATCGCGCCGCGGCCGACTGCCCGAACGGCGAACGGGAGATGGCCGGCCGGGGTCACGGGGGTGACCGCGCGGTGGTGGGAGCCACTACGGTGAGGTGGCAGGCTGACGCCGCGGGGCGATGTGGGGTGGAGGTCGACGGTCCATGGAGGATCATCCGGAGCTGATGCCGCTGCTGACGGTGTCCGGTGGGGCGATGCGTGGGCTCAGTTTCCGGGTCGGACGGGGCGTCCAGGTGATCGGTCGGGCGCCGAGCGCCGACATCGTGCTCGCCGACCCCCACCTGAGCCGGCGGCACGCCACCGTCCAGGCCACCACCGACGGGGTGCTGCTCACCGACCTCGGCTCGACCAACGGCACCTGGCTCAACGACCGACGGATCAGCGGCAGCGTGCCGCTCGCCGACGGCGACGTGGTCCGTCTCGGTCGCACCGACCTGCGCCTCTACGACCCGGGCGTGGCCCGCACCGACCCGGTCGGGATGAGCTTCGGCGCGCCGCGGCGCGACCAGCGCCCGACCCTGCCGCTGCCGGTCCCGGCGCCGCGCCAGCCGATCGAGTCGCGCGAGGCGCTGCCGGTCGACGCCCGCTGACCGCCGGCGCCGCCCCCGGCGGCGACAGGCCCGGGCCGACCGGTGTGGAGGTCGGCCACATGGCTGCGGGCGGGCTGATGTGCCAGCATGCGCTGATGCGGAGCGCACGGCACACGGTCCAGGCCAACGGCATCACCCAGGCGGTCCGGGTGGCCGGCCCGCCGGACGGCGTGCCGGTGCTGCTGGTGCACGGCAACGTCTCCTCCTCCGCGTTCTGGGAGCCACTGCTGCCCCGGCTGCCGGAGACGCTCCGGGTGGTCGCCCCCGACCTGCGCGGCTACGGCGAGACCGACACCGCGCCCGTCGACGCCACCCGGGGCCTCGGCGACTTCGCCGACGACGTGGCCGCCCTGCTGGACGCGCCCGGGCTGTTCGCGCCCGGGTCCCGGCCGGTGGTGGTCGGGCACTCGCTCGGCGGCGGCGTGGCGATGCGGCTGCTGGTCGACCACCCGGAACGGGTGGCCGGGCTGCTGCTGGAGGCGCCGGTCTCCCCGTACGGCTTCGGCGGCACCCGGGACCTCGACGGCACCCCCACCACGCCCGACTTCGCCGGCACCGGCGCGGGCGGCGCGAACCCCGACTTCGTGGCCCGGCTCGCCGCCGGCGACCGGGGCGCGGACGGCCCGACCAGCCCGCGCAACGTGCTGCGCGCCGCGTACGTGGCCGACCCGGCGTCGCTCGGCGACGACGAGGACCTGCTGCTGGAGAGCATGCTCACCACCGCCACCGGGGACGACAACTACCCGGGCACCGCGGTCGCCTCGGCCCACTGGCCGGGGACCGCCGCCGGGCGGCGCGGCGTGCTCAACACGTTGGCCCCGGCCCACTTCCGACTCGCCGACGAGTTGGTCGCCGTGCCGGTCAAGCCGCCGGTGACCTGGGTACGCGGCGACGCCGACGTGATCGTCTCGGACACCTCGCTGTTCGACCTGGCCTACCTCGGTCAGCTCGGCATGGTGCCCGGCTGGCCCGGCGCCGAGCAGTGCCCGCCGCAGCCGATGCTCGGGCAGACCCGGGCGGTGCTGGAGCGGTACGCGGCGGCCGGCGGGACGTACCGGGAGGTGGCGCTGCCCGGCTGCGGGCACAGCCCGCACCTGGAGCGGCCGGCCGAGTTCGTGGCCGAGCTGCTGGCGCTCGCCGGGGTCGCCGCGCCCGCCTGAGACGCGGTGCGTGAAATATCCCACGGCGTCTCGACAACGCAGCGTCACGTGGCAGACTCCGGCGCATAACCTTAGCGGCCGTTCATGTCGGCAACGGCGGAGTCAACCAAGGGGAGGCCGGTCGTGGCGCGCGAGTTCACCAGGGTGGGTGTGGTGGGTCTGGGCACCATGGGTGCCGGCATCGTCGAGGTGTTCGCCCGCAACGGCCTCGACGTGACCGCCGTGGAGATCTCCGACGCCGCGCTGGAGCGGGGTCGGGTGACGCTGACCGGCTCCACCGACCGGGCCGTCGCCAAGGGCAAGCTCGCCGAGGCCGACCGGGACGCCCTGATGGCGCGGGTCGACTTCCGGGTCGGGCTGGACGCGCTGCACGACGTGGACCTGGTGATCGAGGCGGTGCCCGAGCACCTGGACCTCAAGCAGCGGATCTTCGCCGAGCTGGACCGGGTGTGCAAGCCCGAGGCCATCCTGGCCACCAACACGTCGTCGCTGAGCGTCACCGAGATCTCCGTCGCCACGACCCGGCCCAACCAGGTCATCGGCATCCACTTCTTCAACCCGGCCCCGGTGATGAAGCTGGTCGAGGTGGTTCGCACGGTGGTCACCTCGGCCGACGTGGTGGCCGACGTGGAGGCGCTCTGTGAGCGGCTCGGCAAGGTCGACGTGACGATCAGCGACCGGGCCGGCTTCATCGCCAACGCGCTGCTGTTCGGCTACCTGAACCACGCGGTCGGCATGTTCGAGGCCCGCTACGCCACCCGCGAGGACATCGACGCCGCCATGAAGCTCGGCTGCGGTCTGCCGATGGGCCCGCTGGCGCTGATGGACCTGATCGGCCTGGACACCGCGTACGAGATCCTCGACACGATGTACCGGCGCGGCGGCCGGGACCGCCGGCACGCCCCGGCCCCGCTGCTCAAGCAGATGGTCACCGCCGGGCTGCTCGGTCGGAAGTCCGGCCGTGGCTTCTACACCTACGAGCGGCCGGGCTCGCCGAGGGTGGTCGCCGACGAGCACACGCCGGCGGCCGGCGACGCCGCGCTCGCCGACGGCGCCCGGGTGGTCGCCAAGGTCGGCGTGGTCGGCTCCGGGACCATGGCCACCGGCATCATCGAGGTCTTCGCGAAGGCCGGCTACGAGGTCATCTCGGTGACCCGGGGCGCGGAGAAGTCCGCCAAGGTCTGCGAGGCGGTCAAGACCTCGCTCAACAAGGGCGTGGTGCGGGGCAAGCTCAGCGAGACCGACCGGGACGCCGCGCTGGGCCGGATCACCTGGTCCGCCACGCTGGAGCACCTCGCCGACGTCGACCTGGTGGTCGAGGCCGTGGTCGAGGAGCTGAGCGTCAAGAAGGCGCTGTTCGCCAGCCTCGACGAGATCTGCAAGCCGGGCGTCGTGCTCGCCACCACCACCTCGTCGCTGCCGGTGATCGACGTGGCGATGGCCACCCAGCGGCCGGCCGACGTGGTCGGCCTGCACTTCTTCAACCCGGCGCCGATCATGCCGCTGGTGGAGATCGTGCAGACCATCCGCACCTCGACCGAGACGTCGGCCACCGCGCGCGCGGTCTGCGCGAAGCTGGGCAAGACCGGCGTGGTCTGCGGCGACCGCTCCGGCTTCATCGTCAACGCGCTGCTCTTCCCGTACCTGAACGACGCGGTGAAGATGCTGGAGGCCAGCTACTCCACCGCGGACGACATCGACTACGCGATGAAGCTGGGCTGCGGCTACCCGATGGGCCCGTTCGAGCTGCTCGACGTGGTCGGCCTGGACGTCTCGCTGGCCATCCAGCGGGAGCTGTACCTGGAGCTGCGTGAGCCCGGGTTCGCCCCGGCGCCGCTGCTGGAGCACCTGGTCACCGCCGGCTACCTGGGCCGCAAGAGCGGCCGGGGCTTCCGCGACCACACCCGGCGCTGAGCCGGTCAACAACCGGCGCCGGTGACGGCGTCATGAGGGTGTGACCTTCGAGGAGTACGTCGGCAGTCGCGGCCCGGCCCTGTTGCGCCTGGCCCGGCTGCTGACCGGCGACGCGCACCGCGCCGAGGACCTGACCCAGGACGTGCTGGCCCGCGCGTACGTGCACTGGCGGCGGATCGCCCGCGCCGACCGGCCCGACGTGTACGTGCGCCGGATGCTGGTCAACGCCCACAACTCCTGGTGGCGCCGGCGCGTCAACCGGGAGCTGGCGGTGGACACCTTCGCCGAGCGGCCCGAGCGGGGCGACCTCGACGGCGAGGCGGCCGACCGGGACGCGATGTGGCGACTGATCCGCGCCCTGCCCGACCGCCAGCGCGCCGTGCTGGTGCTGCGCTACTACGAGGACCTGGACGACGCGACGATCGCCCAGATCCTCGACTGCTCGCCGGTCACCGTCCGCACCCACGCGATGCGGGCGCTCGCCCACCTCCGGGAGCGCTGCGGCGTCCCGACGACCAAGGGGAGCCGGCAGTGACCGACCTCGACCAGCGGATCACCTCGGCGCTGCGGGAGCGTGCCGAGGGGGAGATCGACACCGGCCGTCTGCTGCGGGACGCCCGCACGCTCGGCCGCCGCCGGCAGGTGCGTCGCCGGCTCACCGCCGGAACCGCGCTCGCCCTGGTCGGCGTGCTCGGCCTCGCCGGCGCGGTACGGACGGACGTCGGCGGGCTGCCCGGACGGATGCCCTGGGCCGCCACGACACCGACGGCGGTCGCGCCGGTCCCGCCGAGGGCCGACGCGGCGCCGGGTGCCGCCTGGCACCCCGACCTGGTCGGCGGCGACCCACGTGTGCTGCACCTGGGGCTGGACACCCGCCGGGCCCGTTACCTGGGATGGGCGGTCTACACCGCGAACCGGACCGAGTCGATCCGGTACCGCGTCGGCGACGGGCGACCGGTGCTGGTCGAGGTGAGCCCGGACCGCCGGGCGGTGAACGAACTTCTGCTCAACGGCCTCCCCGGCGCCGAGGGCGCGATCCCGGTGACCTTCGACGGCAGGGTCCGCGAGTTCCGTGTCGGGGGCGGCGGCGTGGTCCGGGCCTGGCAGCCGGTCCCCGGCCTGTACGCCCGGGCGAGCATGCTCGGCGGCGACCGGAGTGCCCTGACCGAGGCGGTGGGCGCCATCCGCTGGAACGAGGCACGCCGGTGCGACGCGCCGCTGCGGCTGGGCGCCGTGCCGCCGGACGCCCAGGTGGCCACCTGCGCGGTCGACGTCGACGCCTTCCCGGGTGGCCTCACCGTCGAGCTGACCATCGTCCGCTCGCCGACGGCGACGATGAGTGTGCAACTGGTGCATGGGGCGCAGATCGCCCAGGACGTCACCAGCGGCAACCGGACGGTGGACGGGCGTCCCGCCCGCCTCTCCGCGGACGGACACCAGCTCGAACTGCTCGGCATCCCGAAGGCGCACCTGACCGCCACGTTCGGCTGGCTGTGGCCGAACGAGCCGCCCGCGGGACAGGTCGACTTCACCGAGGCCGAGGCCACGAGCGTGCTGGCCGGGACCCGGGTGGCGCCGGACCTGACCGATCCGGCGACCTGGGACTGACCCCCGCCGGCCGGGCCGCCCGACCCGGACCGGTCCGGCCGGCGGCCCGTACGCTTGGTGACCGTGAGCCCCCGTCGCAACCGCCCCCGCCGGGACGAGACCACCGGCCTGGACGCCGAGCGCGCGCGCCACGGCGTGCCGACCGTGCAGCAGTGGCGCGACGGCGACTGGCAGGTGCGCGCGATCAGCGGTGGGGCGTCCGTCAAGACGTACCGCTGTCCCGGCTGCGACCAGGAGATCCGCCCGGGCGTGGCGCACCTGGTGGCCTGGCCGGCCGACGACCGGGGTGACCTCACCGACCGCCGGCACTGGCACAGCGGCTGCTGGCGGGCCCGGGACCGGCGTGGTCCCAACCTCCAGCGCGGCCGCGGCGCCCCCCGCTACGGCTGAGCGATCTGGATCACCAGGTTCCCGCCCCGGCGGGCGGCGGGGCCGGTGGCGCGGGAGACTGGCACGGTGAGCACTCCGATTCGCGCGTCGTCGATCCTGCCCGGCCGCCGGGAGGACATCGAGCTGCACACCGCCGACGGCCTCACGCTGGTCGGCGAGCTGGCCCGGCCGCTGGAGCGCGAGCCGGTCGCCACCCTGGTCTGCCTGCACCCGCTGCCCACCCACGGCGGAATGATGGACAGCCACGTGTTCCGCAAGGCGGCCTGGCGGCTGCCCGCGCTGGCCGACCTGGCCGTGCTCCGGTTCAACACCCGGGGCACCAGCAGCGTCCGCGGCACCAGCGAGGGGGCGTTCGACGGCGCGGTCGGCGAGCGGTTCGACGTGGCCGCCGCGATCGAGTACGCCGAGTTCCACGAACTGCCGAACATCTGGCTGGTCGGCTGGTCGTTCGGCACCGACCTGGCGCTCAAGTACGGCTGCGACCCGGCGGTGACCGGCGCGATCCTGCTCTCCCCGCCGCTGCGCTTCTCCGCACCGGAGGACCTCGCGGTGTGGGCCGAGTCCGGTCGGCCGCTCACCGCGGTGGTGCCGGAGTTCGACGACTACCTGCGCCCGGAGGAGGCCCGGCAGCGCTTCGCCGCGATCCCGCAGGCCGAGGTCGTCGGCGTGGACGGCGCCAAGCACCTCTGGGTCGGTGACGCGGAGAGGGTGCTCGACGAGATCGTCCGGCGGGCCGCCCCCGACGTGCCCCTGCCGCTGCCGACCACCTGGGACGGGCCGATGGAGACCGGCGACGTCAGCGCGTACGCGGACCGCACCGTGGCCGCCTTCGCCGACACCCCGGTCCCCGGGCCGGCCCAGCGGCGCGCGGAGTAACGGCTCAGCGGGCGTCCTGCCGGGGCAGCACCACCTCGCGCAGGATCAGCTGCAACGCGGCCACCGTGGGAATCGCGATGAGCGCGCCCACCACGCCCAGCAGCGACACCCCGAGCAGCGCGGCCAGCAGGGCGGCCACCTCGTTCACCGACACCGCCCGGCGCATGATCTTCGGATAGATCAGGTAGTTCTCCACCTGCTGGTAGACCAGGAAGAACACCAGGCAGGCGATGCCCACCGGCAGGTCGGTGGCGAGCCCGACGAGGGTCACCACCACCGCGCCGAGGGTCGCCCCGATCTGCGGGATCAGGTCGGTCACCGCGACCACCACCGCCAGCGCGAACGGATACGGCAGGCCGACCACCAGCGCGAACACGAACGTGCTCGCCCCGGCCAGCACCGCGATGGCCAACGCGCCGACCATGTACGCCCCGACCCGGGTCAGGATCTCGTCGCCGATCAACCGGACCCGCTCCCGGCGCGAGCGCGGCACCAGCGCGTACCCGAGGTCGCGCAGCCGGTCGAAGTAGGCCAGGAAGTAGATCGTCAGCACCAGCACGGTCAGCACGCGGAAGATCGTGCCGAAGATCAGCTGCGCGCCGCCCAGCACGCCGCCGAGCGCCCGGCCGATCGTGCCGGCGTCCGCCGCCGACCGGACCCGCTCCATCACGTCGTAGCGGACCACGAGGTCGTTGACGGTGGGATTGCGGCGCAGGTCCTCGACATAGCCGGGAAGCTGCTGCACGAACTGCCCGGACTGGGTCACCACCGGCGGCACCAGCGCCAGCAGCCCGCCGATGATCAGCAGCAGGACGGTCAGCGTCACCACCGCCACGGCCAGCCCGTGCGGCAGCCCCCACCGGCGCAGCCGGACCACCGCCGGGTGCAGGCCGACCGCGAGGAAGAGCGCGATCACCACCAGCACCAGGATGCCGGCCGCGTTGCGTACGCCCAGGAAGACCGCATACGCCAGCAGCACCCCGAGCGCCCCGGTGAACCCGACCAGGAAGCTGCTGCGCCGCAGCGGCCGGCCGGGAACGCCGAACCGCCCGCTCGGCTCGAACTCGCCCGGTTCGACGAGCACGTCGGTGTCGCCCGCTTCCGTTGCGGTGTCTGCGGCGCGGCTCGGCCGACCCCGGTTGACCGGGCCCGTGCGGTGCCCGGGCTGGCCGGCGTCAGGCACGGTCTCGGTGCTGCCGTCCTCGGGGCGGCCGATGTCGTCCCGGACCGGCCCGCTGCCGTCCCCGGGGCGGCCGATGTCGTCCCGGACCGGCCCGCTGTCGTCCCCGGCCGGGGTGGTGCCGTTCTGGTCCGGGGTGGCCGATCCCTCCTGCGACACCCGTTCCTCCCGGCTCCCGCTGCTCCGGCCGACCCGCGGAGCGGCCTCCTGGCAAGCCGCGCTACGGACGCCGCGACCCCTGCCCGCAGGTTAGCCGCCACCGCCCGGGCGGACCATCCTTCCGAGGCTTCCCGCCGCATCGAGGCAGACCCCTGTTGCCGATTCGAGACGGTGGGAGCGCCCCGGGCACGTCGGTTTCGAGCGATATACCGCTGAGTCATAAATATGACCCAGCGGTATATCGCCTTCGACGGGTGCCATGGGCCGACGGCGTCACCGTCCGTCACGCGCGGACGACGCAGGTTGGCGACTGACCTGCGGCGGTGGCGGGCGGAACGTGGTAGGTGCCGACGTGGTGCGCACGGGACACGGGGATGCCGCCCTCGGGGCGACCTGGTGTGGATCTTGCCGGGTCGGAGCGCGAGCGCGGGCTCGGGGAGGTCGAGCGACGGCGGGTCCGGCGAGCGGCCGAACCCGCCAGAACGCGGGGTCGGGTCAGTCCTTGTCGACCGTGACGGTGCTCGGCTTGGCGCTGCGCTCGTCGGTGGTGGGCTTCGTCGGGCGCTTCCCGTTCTCCCCGGTGCTGGTGATCTTCGTCGGGGTGGCGCCGCGGCCGCCCTCGCCCGGCACGGCGGCCACTGTGGGCTCGCCGTCGACGCCGGCGCCGCCGGGGGAGTCCATCGTGGTCACCGGCTCGGCGACCGGCTTGGTCTTTCCCGCCTCAGCCGGCTCACCTGCCGACGTCACCGGCGCGGACCCGTTGACCGGAGCCGGGCCGGCCCCCTTGCCCACCGCCGGCGCGCCACTGCCCACCGGCGTGCCGTCACCCGTCGGGCGGCCGGTGTCGCCGCCGGCGGCGGCCGCGAGGTCGCCCGGGTCGACCGGGGTGGCGGCGATGCCGGCCGAGTCGGCGTCGCGCCGCAGCTCGGTGAGCCGGTGCTGCAGGTCGTCGGACTCCTGTCGCGACTTCCACGTCTCGGTGCGCAGGTCGGCCAGCTCCTGCTGCGCCTTGGCGATCTCCAGCATCACCTGGGCGAGCTGCTGCCGGCCCGCGGCCACCTCCTGCTGGGTGGCGGCCAGGTGCTGCTGGGTGGTGGCGAGGTGCTGCTGGGTCGTGGCCGCGTACTCCTCGAACTGCCGCCGCGAGGCCGCGACGTGCTCGTCGGCCTTGCGGCGCTGGGCGGTGGCGTCCGCCTCGGCCCGGCGCAGCAGCTCGGCGGCCTCCAGCTCGGCCTGCTGCCGCATGCCGAGCGCGTCTTCCTCGGCGGCCTGCCGGACGCTCGCGGCGGTCCGTTCGATCTCGTCGCGCCGGGTGGCGTACGCCTTCTCCAGCTCCTCGTGCCGCTTGGTGTGCTGGTTGTCCAGCTCGTCGCGGCGCTTGGCGTACTCCTGCTCGGCGGTGGCCCGGCGCTGGGCCAGCTCCTTCTCCGCCTTCTCCCGCCGCTCGGCGACCTCCTTCTCCACCCCGGCCCGCCAGGCGCCCAGCTCCTGCTGGGTCTGCGCGCGGGCCTGCTGCACGTACGCCTCGGTCTCGGTGCGCATGCGCTGCACGTACGCCTCGACCTCGGAGCGGTTGCGCTTGCCCGCCTCGACGGCCTCGGTGGTGAGCCGGTTGGCCTCGGTCCGGGCGCGGCCGCGGGTGACCTTGGCGGCCTCCTCCGCGTCGTCCACGATCTTCTTGGCCTCGGCCAGCGCCTTGGCGTGGGTGGCCCGCCCTGCCTCGGCGGCGGCGTCGGTGAGCCGCTTGGCCTCCTGCTGGCCCTTGGCGTGCACCTCCTTGGCCGCCTCGCGGAGCTGGTTGGCCTCCTGCTGGGCCTTGGCCAGCGCCTCCTTGGCCGACTCGCGCAGCCGGGCGGCCTCCTGCTGGGCCCGGGAGTGGATCTCCTTGGCGGTGTCCCGCAGCTGGGTGGCCTCCTGCTGGGCCTTGGCCAGCGCGTCCTGGGCGGTCCGGCGCAGCTTCTCGGCCTCGTCCCGGGCGGCCGTGCGCAGCCGGTCCGACTCGTCCTTGGCGGTGGTCCGCAGCTTCGCCGACTCGTCCTTGGCGGCCTTCAGCGTGGCCTCGGCCTCGGCCTTACGAGCGGCGGTGTGCCGCTCCTCCTCGGCCCGGCGGGCGGCGAGCGCTATCTCGAAGTCCTTGAGCGCCTGGGCGGCCTGCTCCCGGGCCTCCTCGACGATGTGCTCGGCGGCGGCCCGGCGGGCCTCGATCTCCTCGTTGGCGGCGGCGAGGATGTCGTCGGCCTGCTCCTCGGCCATGGTGAGGATCTGCTCGACCCGCGGACCGAGGTGGCGGAACGAGGCCCGGTCCACCACACCTATCTGCTTGCGCACCTGGGCGAGGTCGCGTTGCAGCACCTCGACCTGGCCGGCCAGCTTGTGGATCTGGGTGTACGCCTGTTCCCGCTCGGTGGTCAGCGCCGCGATCTCGTGTTCCGCGCGGGCGACGTAGCGGTCGACCTGTCGTTTCTCGTATCCCCGCAGCGCGGACTCGAAGCTGGGCTCCGTGGTCACGTCCCCGCCGAGCGCGAACAGTTCCTCGCCGTGCGACATGCCCCCATCCTCACACGCATCCGGCTCTGCTGGGGCGATACGGACGCCCCTTCTGGGACCTACTTCACCCTCGTGGCGAAACGGGCCGGACAGCATGACGGCGCGGGGCGGCACCGGTCACCCGGTGTCACCCCGCGCCGTGGCTCATGCCCCGTCAGCGGGTGGTCGATCAGCTGGCCGACTCGGCCGTCACCTTCTGCCCGGAGGCGTCGGCCTTCGGCGCCTCGGCCTTGTTGGCGCCGCCGGCCGGCACGCCCGGCACGATGCCGGCCAGGCCGGAGAGCATCTGCCCGAGCTGCGAGGTGACCGCGTCCTTCTGGCGGGTGAGGTCCTCGACCTCGCGGCGGGCGGCCTGCGTGGTCAGCTCGGCCTCGGTGCGGGCCTCGTTGAGCACGCGCTGCGCCTCGGCGCGCGCCTCGTTGAGCGTCTTGTCGGCCAGCGCCTTGGCCTTGTCGACCGTGTCGTTGGCGGTGCGCTCGGACTCGACCCGGCGGGCCTCGGCCCGCTGCTCGATCTCCTTCGCCCGCTCCTGGGCGGCGCGGGCCCGCTGCTCGGCCTCGTTCACCAGCTTCTGGGTCTGCGCGACCTGGGCGGCGTGCCGCTCCGACTCCTGGCGCTCGGCCTTCTCGCGCCGCTCGGCGAGCTGGAGCTCCAGGGCCTGGAGGTCCTTGTCGCGCTTGTCGCGCGCGTCGGTGAGCAGCTTGGTCGCCTCGGCCCGCTTCTCCTCGGCCTCCCGCGCGGCCTTGGCCCGCTGCTGGGTGATCTCCCGCTCGGCGGTCGCGCGCAGGGTGGCGACCTCCCGCTCGACAGTCGACTTCAGCTCGGCCACCTCGTGCGCGGTGACCGTACGCAGCTGCTTGGTCTCGCGGTCGGCGTCGGCGCGGAGGGTGTCCGCCTCGCGGCGGGCCTGCACGCGCACCTCGGCGGCCTCCCGCTCGGCGGCGGTACGCACGCTGCCGGCCTCGCGCTCGGCGGTGGCCTTCATGGCGGCCGCCTCGGCGCGGGCCTTGTCGGTGATCTCCCGCGCCTCGAGGCGGGCGGCGGAGAGGATGCCCTCCGACTCGCGCTTGGCCTCGTTGCGGTGGTCGTTGGCCTGCTCCTCGGCCAACCGGAGGATCTGCTCGACGCGAGTGCCCAGGCCGCTGAGCGTCGGCCGGCTGTTCTCCTCGAGCTGCTTGTTGGTCTCGGTCAGCTTCTGCTCGAGCGCGCCTTGGCGCTGCTCGGCCTGGCGGAGGCGGCGCTGCGCGTCGTTCATCCGCTGCTCGGCCTCGGCGCGGGCCTGCTCGGACTGGCTCAGTGCGGCGCTCAGCCGGCCGATGAAGTCGTCGACCTGGTTGGTGTTGTAACCGCGCAGGCCAACGGTGAAATCGGGCTGTGAGTTCGCGTTATCGAAGAACGCAAGAGGGGAGGACTGCTGCTGGGGCATTGGGACATACTCGCAGACGCCCCAGGGTGGTTCGCAAGAGTGGTCGGCAGCTTTCGCGTCCTGTTTACATGGTCAACTCCGCCCGGCGGCGGGACCGGACCAACCGGCGATCTTGGCAGGTCCCGGGCGGGTCGGACCGGACCCGGACCGGGGCGCGAAAAGGGCCGCGAGGCGGTGCCCGCGGCCCTTTGTCATCACGACAGTCGAATGGTGTCCCGGTCGTCCGGAAAGGCAATCCGGGACAACCGTACGGTCAGTGCCCGCGGAACCGGTTGATCGCGCTTTCGTGGCGGGACCGCAGCTCGGTGTCGCGGACGCCGAGTCCGTCGGTGGGGGCCAGGCAGCGCACGCCGACCTTGCCCTGGTGCGCGTTGCGGTGCACCTCGTACGCGGCCTGGCCGGTCTGCTCCAGCGCGTAGGTCTTCGACACGGTCGGGTGCACCTTGCCGAGCGCGACCAGGCGGTTGGCCTGCCACGCCTCGTGGTAGTTGGCGAAGTGGCTGCCGACGATGCGCTTGAGGTGCATCCAGAGGTAGCGGTTGTCGTACTGGTGCAGGAAGCCGCTGGTGGACGCGCAGGTGACGATCGTGCCGCCCTTCTTGGCGACGTAGACGCTGGCGCCGAACGTCTCCCGGCCCGGGTGCTCGAAGACGATGTCCGGGTCCTCGCCGCCGGTCAGCTCGCGGATGCGCTCGCCGAAGCGACGCCACTCGTCCTGGTCCTGGGTCTCCTCGTCCTTCCAGAACCGGAAGCCCTCGGCGCTGCGGTCGATGACCAGCTCGGCGCCCATCTTCCGGCACAGCTCGGCCTTCTCCGGGGAGGAGACCACACAGACCGGGATCGCGCCGCCGTTGAGCGCCATCTGGGTGGCGTAGCCGCCGAGGCCGCCGGAGGCGCCCCAGATCAGCACCACGTCACCCTGCTTCATGTTCGCGCCGTGGTGCGAGACGAGCTGCCGGTAGGCGGTGGAGTTGACCAGGCCGGGGCTGGCCGCCTCCTCCCAGCTCAGGTGGCGTGGCTTCGGCATCAGCTGGTTGGCCTTGACCACGCACAGCTCGGCCAGACCGCCGAAGTTGGTCTCGAAGCCCCAGATCCGCTGCTGCGGGTCGAGCATCGTGTCGTCGTGGCCGGCGGCGTCCTCCAGCTCGACCGACAGGCAGTGCGCGACCACCTCGTCACCGGCCTTCCACCGGGTGACGCCGGGCCCGGTGCGCAGCACCACGCCCGCCGCGTCCGACCCGACCACGTGGTACGGCAGGTCGTGCCGCCGGGTCAGCTCGGAGAGCCGGCCGTAGCGCTGGAGGAACTTGAAGGTGGGCAGCGGCTCGAAGATGCTGGTCCACACGGTGTTGTAGTTGATCGCGCTGGCCATCACCGCGACCAGCGCCTCGCCCGGGCCCAGCTCGGGGGTGGGCACCTCCTGGACGTGCAACGCCTTGCGCGGGTCCTTGTCGCGGGTGGCCATGCCGTCGAACATCCGGGTGTCCTCGGCGCGGACCACCACGCCCCGGTAGCTCTCCGGCACCGGCAGGCCGGCGAGGCCGGCAAGGTCCCGCTCGGGCTGCGCCGAGCCCTCCGCCGCCATGATCGCTTCGAGGATGTCCTGCACGGTGACCTCCCGTTCGTCCGCACCCACACCGGGGGCAGGGGTGCTGCCATCGTCGGCGCCGGTGCGACGGGACCGCCATGTCGGCAATCGACACATCCGGCACCGGTCGCGTTCCTGTGGGGCCGGACGTTACTGAACGGTAGCTAGGGCGGGAACCCCTCTGTGAAAAACTGCATCGACCGATGCGTGGAGGTGTCCGTGGGAAGGTTCAACCGCGCAGGGCCGCGCGCGTTCCCACGTGTTAGGACGCAAGGAAGGGCCCCTTGTTAACAGACGTCTGTTAACAAGGGGCCCTTCCTTGCGTCTCAGGCGGGCTGGACCAGCTCGATCAGCACGCCGCCGGCGTCCTTCGGGTGCACGAAGTTGACCCGCGAGTTCGACGTGCCCCGCCGCGGGGCCTCGTAGAGCAGCCGGACGCCGCGCTCGCGCAGCGCCGCGCAGGCCGCGTCGATGTCCGCCACCGTGTACGCGACCTGCTGGATGCCGGGACCGCGCTTGTCCAGGAACTTGCCGATCGTGGTGTCCGGCGAGAGCGGGGCGAGCAGTTGCACCATGCCGCCGGAGGCGTCCGGCCCGACCGCCAGCATCGCCTCGCGTACGCCCTGCTCGGTGTTCGTCTCGGTGTGCACGCAGCGCATGCCGAACGTGCGCTGGTAGAAGTCGATCGCGGCGTCCAGGTCGGCCACGGCGATCCCGACGTGGTCGATGCGGCGCAGGCCGATGTCTGTGACAAACTCGGCAGCGGGCTCGACGGGGGAGTTCTCAGCCATGGCGCTAGTCTGACCGAACAATCGTTAAGGCGTACAGGTCGGCACCCCCTCGGAGGCAGGCAATGGCTTCGGTGATCGTCAGCGGCGCGCGAACCCCGATGGGGCGCCTGCTGGGCAACCTCAAGGACCTCCCCGCGACCAGACTCGGTGGCATCGCGATCAAGGCGGCCCTGGAGCGCGCCGGCGTGGCGCCCGAGCAGGTGCAATACGTGATCATGGGGCAGGTGCTCCAGGCCGGCGCCGGGCAGATCCCGGCCCGGCAGGCGGCCGTCGAGGCCGGCATCCCGATGTCCACCCCCGCGCTGACCATCAACAAGGTCTGCCTCTCCGGGCTGGACGCGATCGCGCTGGCCGACCAGCTCATCCGGGCCGGCGAGTTCGACGTCGTGGTGGCCGGCGGCATGGAGTCCATGACCAACGCCCCGCACCTGCTGCTCGGGCAGCGCTCCGGCTACAAGTACGGCGACGTGACGGTCAAGGACCACATGGCCCTGGACGGCCTCACCGACGCCTGGGACTGCTGCTCGATGGGTGAGTCCACCGAGCGGCACGGCGCGAAGCACGGCATCAGCCGGGAGGAGCAGGACGCCTTCTCGGCGGCCAGCCACCAGCGCGCCGCCGCCGCGCAGAAGAACGGCCACTTCGCCGACGAGATCACCCCCGTGATCATCCCGCAGCGCAAGGGCGACCCGCTGGTGATCAGCGAGGACGAGGGCATCCGGCCGGACACCACCGCCGAGTCGCTGGGCAAGCTGCGTCCCGCCTTCACCAAGGACGGGACCATCACCGCCGGCAGCTCCTCGCCGATCTCCGACGGCGCCGCCGCGGTGGTCGTGATGAGCAAGGCCAAGGCCAAGGAGCTGGGGCTCACCTGGCTGGCCGAGATCGGCGCGCACGGCAACGTGGCCGGGCCGGACAACTCCCTGCACTCGCAGCCGTCCAACGCCATCAACCACGCCCTGAAGAAGGGCGGCCTGAGCATCGACGACCTCGACCTGATCGAGATCAACGAGGCGTTCGCGGCGGTCGGCATCCAGTCCACCCGTGACCTGGGGATCGACGCGGACAGGGTGAACGTCAACGGCGGCGCGATCGCGCTCGGCCACCCGATCGGCATGTCCGGCGCCCGCCTCGTCCTCACGCTCGCGATGGAGCTGAAGCGGCGCGGCGGCGGCACCGGCGCGGCCGCGCTCTGCGGCGGTGGCGGGCAGGGCGACGCGCTGATCATCCACGTGCCGACGGGTGGCGAGACCCAGGCGTGAGCGACGTGAACAGCCGGGCCGCCGGTCCGGTGCGCCGCAGCCGGGACGTACCCCTGCTGGTGGAACGGGCCCGCGCGGGTGACCCCCGCGCGGTGGCCCGGCTGATCACCCTGGTCGAGTCCGGCGACGAGGTGCTTCCGCAGGTCGCGGCCGCGTTGGCGCCGTACGCCGGGCAGGCCCAGGTGGTCGGTCTCACCGGCTCGCCCGGGGTGGGCAAGTCGACCACCACCAACGAGCTGGTACGGGCGCTGCGGGCGCGCGGTCACCGGGTCGGGGTGTTGGCCATCGACCCGTCCAGCCCGTTCACCGGCGGGGCGATCCTCGGCGACCGGGTGCGGATGCAGGACCACGCCACCGACCCCGGCGTCTACATCCGCTCGATGTCCAGCCGGGGCCACCTGGGCGGGCTCTCCGCGGCCACGCCCCAGGCGGTACGGGTGCTGGAGGGCGCCGGCTGCGACGTGGTGCTGGTCGAGACGGTCGGGGTCGGGCAGGCCGAGGTGGAGGTGGCCTCACTGGCCGACACCACGCTGGTGCTGCTCGCCCCGGGCATGGGTGACGCGATCCAGGCGGTCAAGGCCGGCATCCTGGAGATCGCCGACGTCTTCGTGGTCAACAAGGCCGACCGGGACGGCGCCGACGCCACCGTCCGCGACATCCAGGGCATGATCGCGCTGGGTGAGCGCGGTCCGGGGGAGTGGCGCCCGCAGGTGGTCCGCGCGATCGCCGCCCGGGCCGAGGGCATCGACGACATCGCCGCCGCGATCGACAAGCACCGCGACTGGCTGGAGCGGCACGGCGAGCTGCGCCGCAGGCGGGAGGCGCGGGCCGCCGCCGAGATCGAGGCGATCGCGCTGGGCGCGCTCCGCGCCCGGATCGGTTCGCTGCGCGACGGTACGCAACTGCCGACGCTCGCGGCGAAGGTGGCCGAGGGCGCGATCGACCCGTACGCCGCCGCCGACGACCTCCTGGCCCAGCTCGCCACCTGACGCCGCCGGTCCACCCTCGACGGTGGGTCGGGCGGGCGGCGGTGCGGCTTGTACGCTCCCGGGGTCGGTAGGAGCGAGGGTGTGGGGGAGAGCGTGGAGCACGAGGCGACGCAGGAGCTGTCGGTGACGCCCGCCACCACCGCGGGCGGGACGACGCACGTCTCCGACGAGGTGGTGGAGAAGATCGCGGTGGCCGCCGCGAAGTCGGTGCCCGGCGTGGCCGAGCTGGGCGGCGACGTGGCCCGGTTCTTCAACTCCGTGCTCGACCGGATCGGGCTGGACCAGGTCGGCGACGCGCGGCGCGGCTGCTCGGCGCACGTGACGAACGGCGCGGCGGTGGTCAACCTGGTCATCGTGATCGACGGCGGCCGGCCGGTGCCCGAGGTGACCGAGGCGGTCCGCGCGGCCGTGACCTCGGCCGTCGAGGCGTACGGGCTGCGGGTCGACGAGATCAACATCAAGGTGGACGACGTGGCGCTGGGTGGCCCGGCGGTGCCCTCCGCCTGAGTCGGGTTACCGGCCGGTACGCCCGTCCTTAGCGATCGTTCAGGCCAGCGTTCTACACTCGGTCTTCGGCACGAGGACTCGAGGAGGAGCTCCGCGCATGGACGCTGACGAGATCGCCGCCGGCCGGGCCCGCTGGCAGGCCCGCTACGACGCTGCCCGCAAGCGCGACGCGGACTTCACCACGCTCTCCGGGCTGCCCGTGGAGCCGGTCTACGGCCCGCCTGAGGGCACCGCCTACCCGGGCTTCGAGCGGATCGGCTGGCCGGGCGAGTTCCCGTACACCCGGGGTCTGCACCCGACCGGTTACCGCGGGCGGACCTGGACCATCCGGCAGTTCGCCGGGTTCGGCAACGCCCGGCAGACCAACGAGCGCTACAAGATGATCCTCGGCGCCGGTGGCGGCGGGCTCTCCGTGGCCTTCGACATGCCGACGCTGATGGGCCGCGACTCGGACGACCCGCAGTCGCTCGGCGAGGTCGGCCACTGCGGCGTCGCGGTCGACACGGCCGCCGACATGGAGGTGCTCTTCGACGGCATCGACCTGGCCGCCGTGACCACCTCGATGACCATCTCCGGCCCGGCCGTGCCGGTCTTCTGCATGTACCTGGTCGCCGCCGAGCGGCAGGGCGCCGACCTGTCCACGCTGGACGGCACGCTCCAGACGGACATCTTCAAGGAGTACATCGCGCAGAAGGAGTGGCTGTTCGACCCCGAGCCGCACCTGCGCCTGATCGGCGACCTGATGGAGTACTGCGCCCGGGAGATCCCGCGCTACAAGCCGCTGTCGGTGTCCGGCTACCACATCCGCGAGGCCGGCTCGACCGCCGCGCAGGAGCTGGCGTACACCCTGGCCGACGGCTTCGGCTACGTCGAACTGGGGCTCTCGCGTGGGCTGGACGTCAACGTGTTCGCCCCCGGCCTGAGCTTCTTCTTCGACTCCCACGTGGACTTCTTCGAGGAGATCGCCAAGTTCCGGGCCGCCCGCCGGATCTGGGCCCGGTGGCTGCGCGACGTCTACGGCGCGACCAGCGAGAAGGCGCTCTGGCTGCGGTTCCACACGCAGACTGCCGGGGTGTCGCTGACCGCCCAGCAGCCGGTCAACAACGTGGTCCGGACCGCGGTGGAGGCGCTCGCCGCGGTGCTCGGCGGCACCAACTCGCTGCACACCAACGCGCTGGACGAGACGCTCGCCCTGCCCACCGACGAGTCGGCCGAGATCGCCCTGCGGACCCAGCAGGTGCTGATGGAGGAGACCGGGGTGGTCAACGTGGCCGACCCGCTCGGCGGCTCCTGGTACGTCGAGGCGCTCACCGACCGGATCGAGGCCGAGGCGGAGGAGATCTTCGCCCGGATCCGTCAGCTCGGCGGCGAGGGCCCGCACACCATCGGCCCGATGACCTCCGGCATCCTGCGGGGCATCGAGGACGGCTGGTTCACCGGGCACATCGCCGAGTCGGCGTTCGTCTACCAGCAGGCGCTGGAGAAGGGCGACAAGAAGATCGTCGGCGTCAACTGCCACACCGGCACGGTCGCCAAGGACCTGGAGATCCTGCGCATCTCGCACGAGGTGGAGCTGGAGCAGCGCCGGGTGCTCGCCGAGCGCAAGTCGGCCCGCGACGAGGCCGCGGTCACCGCCGCCGTCCGCCGGATGGTCGAGGTCTCCCGCACCGGCGAGAACATGATCCCGGCGATGCTGGACGCGGTCCGCGCCGAGGCCACCCTGGGCGAGATCTGCGACGCCCTGCGCGCCGAGTGGGGCGTCTACCGCGAGCCCGCCCGCTTCTAGTGCAAGGAGGGGCCCCTTCTTAACAGACGTCTGTTAAGAAGGGGCCCCTCCTTGCACCTCTGAGCAGGGGTGAGAGTCGCAACGTCGCCGTTGCGGGTGAGCGGCGTTCCGTGTGACACGTGCGAGACTAGACAACCATGAGCGACCCACGGATCACCTCGTCGATCTTCACCCGCGGCGCGGTCGACCTCAGCGCGCTGCGCACCCCCGCACCGGCCGACACCCCCTCCGCCACACCGTCACCGGGCGGTCCGCCCGCCGGGCTGCCGGGCAGCCCCGCCGGCTCGGCCGCCGTGATCGACGTGACCGAGGCGAACATCCAGTCCGAGGTGCTCGAACGCTCGCTCTCCACACCGGTCGTGGTCTTCTTCGGCGCGGCCGGCTACCCGGAGAGCGACCAGTTCGCCCCGGTGCTGGAGCGGCTGGCCGCCGAGGGCGCGGGAGCGTGGCTCCTGGCCCGGGTCGATGTGCAGCAGCAGCCGCGGCTCGCGCAGATGTTCCAGCTCCAGACGTTGCCGACCACGTACGCCATCGTCGGCGGTCGCCCGGTCGACGCCTTCCCCGGCGTGGTGCCCGAGTCCCAGCTGCGGCAGTGGCTCCAAGCCGTGCTCAAGGCCGCCGGGGTCACCGTGGCCGAGCCCGAGGACCCGCGGCTCGACGCGGCCGACGACGCGCTGATGAGCGGTGACCTCGACGCCGCCGAGGCGGCGTACCGGAAGATCCTGGCCGAGTCCCCGGCGGACGCGGCGGCGGAGGCGGGCCTGGCGCAGGTCGGGCTGGCCCGCCGGGTGGCCGGCGCGGATCCGCAGGGCGCGCTCGACGCGGCCGCGGCCGCCCCCGACGACGTGGCGGCGCAGCTGCTGGCCGCGGACATCGAGGTGCTCAGCGGCCTGGCGGACCAGGCCTACCAGCGGCTGGTCGGCCTGGTCCGCCGGACCGCCGGCGACGAGCGGGACACGGTACGCCAGCACCTGCTCAGCCTGTTCACGATCGCCGGCCCGGACGATCCCGCCGTGGCCTCCGCCCGACGCGCCCTGGCCAGCGCGCTGTTCTGAGTTCGTCGCACACGTGCGGGCCGGCGCACCGCCGGCCCGCCCGACCACCGAGGACGGGAGCCCATGATGCGCCGGATCGCCGTCCTCGACGCGCCGACCAACCTCGGCCTGCGGCCACCCACGCCCAGCTCCGTCCCGGGCTGCGGCAAGGCCCCCGGGGCGTTGCGCGACCACGGGCTGCTCGCTCGGCTGCGGGCCCGGGACGCCGGCTGCCTGACCCCGCCCCGCTACGACCCCGGTGACTGGCGGCCCGGCGACGGCGTCTGCCACGCGCCGGAGATCTCCGGATACTCCGTGGCGTTGGCCGACCGGATCGGCGCGATCATCGACCGCGGCGAGTTCCCGCTGGTGCTCGGCGGGGACTGCTCGGTGCTGCTCGGCTCGGCGCTGGCCATGCACCGGCTCGGTGAGGCGGTCGGCGGACGGATCGGGCTGGTCTTCGTCGACGGCCACTCCGACTTCCGGCACCCCGGCAACGCCTCCTACGTGGGCGCCGCCGCCGGGGAGGACCTGGCGCTGGTCACCGGGCGGGGGCAGCCCGACCTGGCCGCCATCGAGGGGCGACGCCCCTACTTCCGCGACATCGACGTGGTGGTGCTCGGCATCCGCGCGCAGGACGAGTACCGCCTCGACCTCCAGGCCGCCGGCATCACCACCCGTCCGGTGCCGGCGCTGCGCGCCGAGGGCGCGGCCCGGACCGCCCAGTGGGCGCACGAGCAGCTCGTCGACTGCGCCGGCTACTGGGTGCACATCGACGTGGACGTGCTCGACCCGGCCGTGATGCCGGCCGTGGACGCGCCCGACCCCGGCGGGATCGCCTTCGCCGAGCTGGAGATCCTGCTCGCCGGGCTGGTCGACACCCCGCACTGCCTCGGCGTCGAGCTGACCGTCTTCGACCCCGACTACGACCCGGACGGCGCGTACGCGGCGGAGATCGTGAACACGGTGGTGGCCGGGCTCGCCCCGGTGGTGGCGCCGGGCGCGGTACCGCCCCGGCTGCTGCCGGCCACCCCGCCGGCGCCGGCGCCCCGGGCGGGCAACGGCCGGCCGGAGCGGGACCGGCTGTCCGCCCCCGTTGCCGTACCGGCCCCCGCCGTGGCCGTGGAGCCGATCGGCCCGGTTCCCACCGCCGACGGCGACGGGCCGGACGACGTCGACGACCGTCCGCCGGGTGAGCCCGTCGGTGACGACCCGTTGGGGCCGGGCCGCCTCCGGCGTCCGCCCGTCGAGGACGACGAACCGGCCGTGGACCGGCCGGGCATCGACGTCACCTGAGGACGCCGGCGCGCTGCTCAGCGGGCGAGGCCGCGCAGGAAGCGCTCGGCGATCGGCACCGCGCTCGTCGTGCTCGACCCGCCCTGCTCGACGAAGACGGCGAACGCCACGTCGCCCTGCCAGCCGACGAACCACGCGTGGGTGTGCGCCGGGTTGTTGTCGTACTCGGCGGTGCCGGTCTTGCCGTGCACCGGCTCGCCGGGCACCTTCGCCAGCGCCGTGCCGGTGCCGGACGTGACCACGCCGCGCATCATCGTCTTCAGCGCCGCGACGGACTCCGGCTTGAGCGCCGGCCCGGCCGGTGCGGGCTTCGCCGGCGCCGGGTCCAGCAGCAGCTTCGGCTGCTCCCAGCGGCCCCGCGCCACCGCCGCGGTGGCGCCGGCCATCGCCAGCGGACTCACCACGGTGGTGCCCTGGCCGATCGCGGCGGCGGCCTGCTCGGTGGGCCCACCGTTCGCGGAGACCTTGCCGGTGAACACGTCCGCGCCGAGGTCCCAGCCGGCCTCCAGGCCGAGCGTACGGCCCGCCTGCGCGAGCCCGTCCGGGCCGAGCTTCGGCGCGAGCGCGGTGAAGGCGGTGTTGCAGGACTTGGCGAAGTCGGTGGCGAAGGGCACCGGGCCCAGCTCGAAGTTGTCGGAGTTCTTGAAGATCCGGCCGTCGACCTCGGAGGTCTTCGGGCAGTCCACCGTCGTCTGCGGGGTCACCGCGCCCCGGTCGAGCAGGCCGAGCGCGCTGACCATCTTAAACGTCGAGCCGGGCGGCACCTGGGCGGTGAAGGCGAGGTTCTCGCCGGCCGCGCCGGGCCCGTTCGCGGCGGCCAGCACGGCGCCGTCGCTGATCCGCACGGCGACCAGCGCCGAGCGCCGGGTCTGGCCGCGCAACGCGGCGTCGGCGGCGTTCTGGGTGGCGACGTCGAGCGTGGTCCTCACCGGCTGCCCGGCCTTCGGGTCGCTGCGGAACAGTTCGGCGCCGGTCGGTTCGGTGGCGCCCTCCGGGGTGAGCCGCTCGGTGATCACGGTGATCCCGGGGACGCCGCGCAGGCGCTCGTCGTACCGGCCCTGCAGGCCGCCGTGGCCGACCAGGTCGCCGCGGGCGTACCGGTCGGGGTGGGCCTGGAGGTCGTCGGCCTGGGCCGGGTCGACCGAGCCGAGCAGCGCCCGGGCGAACTCCCGGGTCGGGGCGAGCATCAGCTTGTCGGTGGGGAACCGGGTGCCGGGCAGCTCGTAGATCCGGGGCTTGATCTGCCGGTAGGCCTCCTCGCGGAGGGTCACCACCTCGACCTGCGCGTCCCGGTCCGCCTCCTTGAGGCGTTTGGGCAGGTCGCTCAGGTCGACCGGCGGGGTGAGCGCGGGCCGCACCGCCTTGAACGCGGCGTCCAGCCGGCGCACCAGGCCCGGCACGTCGGTGACCTCGCCGGGGGCGATCTGCACCCGGACCACCGGGCGCGGCGTGACGATCGGCTGACCGGCGGCGTCCAGCACGCCGGCCCGTTGCGCCGCCTCCCGGCGCAGGGCGAGGCGGTCGCCCTCCTCCAGCTTCTCGTGCACCACGGCCGGCTCCCAGATCACCTGCCACCGGTCGTCGCCGCCGCGCTTGAGGCGCAGCGGGTTGTCGTAGGACCAGCGGACGCCACCGGGCAGCGGCCAGGTCAGCCGGACCCGGGCGGTCGCGATGTCGCCCTTGGTGGTGATCTCGCCGGTGCGCTCCAGGGCCGGTGGGTCGGCGGCCAGCTCGCCGGAGAGCGTCTTGAGTCGTTTCGTCACCTCGGCGGCCGGCACCCGCGCGCCGGTCGGCTCGACGAAGCCGACCGGTTGCAGGTCACCGGAGCGCCAGCCGGTCAGGAACGCGTCGACGGCCTGCTCCGGCCCGTCCTCGCCGGAGCAGGCGGTCACCGCACCGGCCGCCATCAGGACGGCGGTCGCCGTCGCGACCAGGCGGTGACGGGTGTGACGGCGGGGGCGGACGGGGTACGACACGGGCATGAAGCGGTCCCTCCGGTGCTCAACTGCCCTGCACGCTAGTACGACCCGCGGCTCCCCACCGTCCCGCCGCCTCGTCCGCCGGGGTGACACGCGGCGCGTGGCAGTGTGATGAACATCGCCAGTCGGGGTACTCCGCGACCGGCCGACCACGAACCCGCAACGGGTGAAAGGACAGAGTCCCGATCCGGACGTCCGGCCGGTGGTCCGCCGACGAAGGCACACAGCGGCAGGGCCTAGGCTGGGCGGCAGAGTGACCCACAACGCGGTGGGTCGAGGGGAGTGGCACCGATGGACCGGCGTCCGGCGATCAAACCGGGACCCGACCTCCGGCAGGCTGACACCAGCCGGGACGATGACAGCTTCGATTCGGCGACCGACGGGGACGGTTACGGCCGTCTCGACACAGGAGTGACCGGGATGACCGGTTCCAGCATCGACACCCTCTACGACCTGGGTCTGCCCGCGCAGGCACTGGCCGACGAGTCCGAGGACGCCGAGCTGGACGAGCCCGTACCCAACGCGGAGCGCCTGGTCGCCCAGGCGGTGGCGCTGGCCGGCGACGACCACGACGCGGCCACCCTGGTGGACCGGTTCTGGCGGTTCGCGCCGGACGAGGAGTTGATCGGCTTCACCGCCGAGGAGATGCTGGAGGCGGCCCGGGCCCACCGGGACCTGGCCCAGCAGCGGGTGCCGGGCGAGCTGAAGCTGCGCATCCACGAGCCGGACGCCGAGCAGCACCACACGGTCGTCGAGATCGTCACCGACGACATGCCGTTCCTGGTCGACTCGGTCACCGCGCTGCTGAACTCCCGTCACCTCGACGTGCACCTGCTGGTGCACCCGCTGGTCGTGGTCCGGCGCGAGCCGCTGGGCCGGCTCACCGAGGTCTCCGCCGACGTGGAGCCGGACGACGCGATCGCCGGTGACCTGGTCGAGAGCTGGATGCGGATCGAGATCGACCCGGTCCGCGACCCGGCCGAGCGGGAGGCGCTGCGCCGCGAGTTGCAGCGGGTGCTGACCGACGTGCGGGAGGCCGTCGAGGACTGGCCCAAGATGCGGCAGCGGGCGCTGGCGCTCGCCGACGAGCTGGCCGCCGCCCGGACGTCGGACAACCGGCCGCCGGTGCCGGAGAAGGACATCACCGACTCGGTGGAGCTGCTGCGGTGGCTCGCCCACGACCACTTCACGTTCCTCGGCTACCGGGAGTACCGGCTGGTCGACACGGACGGGACGGGCGGCGGCGGGCAGGCCCTCGAAGCCGTCCTCGGCACCGGGCTGGGCATCCTGCGCTCGGACTCGCCGGAGGCCCGGTCGCTCAACTCGATGACGCCCGAGGCGCACGAGAAGGTGCTGGAGAAGCGCCTGCTCATCATCACCAAGGCCAACTCGCGGGCCACCGTGCACCGGTCGGCCTACCTGGACTACATCGGCTTCAAGATCTTCAACGAGGCCGGCGAGGTGGTCGGGGAGCGTCGGTTCCTCGGTCTGTTCTCCACCGCCGCGTACCGGACCAGCGTGCAGGAACTGCCGGTGGTGCGCCGCAAGGTCGCCGAGGTGCTGGACCGCTCGGGCCTGAGCCTGCGCAGCCACTCCGGCAAGGACCTGCTCCAGATCCTGGAGACCTACCCGCGCGACGAGCTGTTCCAGATCAAGACCGACGACCTCTACCACGCGGTGATCGGCGTGCTGCGGATGGCCGGCCGCCGGCAGCTGCGGGTCTTCCTGCGCCGCGACGCGTACGGGCGGTTCATCTCCTGCCTGATCTACCTGCCGCGGGACCGGTTCACCACGCAGAACCGGTTGCGCATGCAGGACATCCTGCTGCGCGAGCTGAACGGCGTCGGCGTCGACTACACCACCCGGGTGACCGAGTCGATGCTGGCCCGGGTGCACTTCATCGTCCGCACCGACCCGAACAACCCGCCCGGTGAGATCGACGCCGACCTGCTGGCCGAGGAGCTGGCGGACGCCACCCGGCTCTGGGACGACGACTACCGGCTGGTGCTGGAGCGCAAGCTCGGCGACGAGCAGGCCAAGCACCTGTTCAGCCGGTACGCCGACGCGTTCCCGGAGGGCTACAAGGACGGGCACACGCCGTACGAGGCGATGAAGGACCTGGCCAAGCTGGAGCTGCTGGAGGAGCCCGGCCAGCTGGAGATGCACCTGTTCCGCAAGCAGCTGGCGCCGCGCCCGTACGCCGCCGGTCGCGCCGCCGAGGCCGACGAGGCCATGGACGTGCGGTTCAAGGTCTACCGGTACGGCGAGCCGATGATGCTCTCCGCCGTGCTGCCGGTGCTGCACTCGCTCGGCGTGAAGGTGGTCGACGAGCACCCGTACGAGGTGGAGCGCGTCGACGGCCGGATCTGGCTCTACGACTTCGGTCTGGAGCTGCCCGAGCGGCACCAGGACCTGGCCGAGGTACGGCCGCACGTGGAGAACGCGTTCGCCGCCGCGTGGCGGGGCGAGGCCGAGGTGGACGGCTTCAACGAGCTGGTGCTGCGGGCCGGGCTCACCTGGCGGCAGGTGGTCGTGCTGCGGGCGTACGCGAAGTACCTGCGGCAGGCCGGCACCGTGTTCTCCCAGGAGTACATGGAGCAGACGTTCATCGCGTACCCGCGGATCGCCGGGCTGCTGGTGGAGCTGTTCGAGACCCGGTTCGCGCCCGGCGCGACCACGCTGGACGAGCGCCGGCAGCGCAGCGGCGAGCTGGTCGAGGCGATCGGCGAGGCGCTGGACGAGGTGGCCAGCCTGGACCAGGACCGGATCCTGCGCGCCTACCTGACGCTGATGCAGGCCACGCTGCGCACCAGCTTCTACCAGAAGCCGGTGGGCGGGCGGCCGAAGGCGTACGTGGCGTTCAAGCTGGACCCGCAGGCGATCCCGGACCTGCCGGCGCCCCGGCCCAAGTTCGAGATCTTCGTCTACTCGCCCCGGTTCGAGGGCGTGCACCTGCGGTTCGGGCCGGTGGCCCGGGGCGGCCTGCGCTGGTCCGACCGGCGCGAGGACTTCCGCACCGAGGTGCTCGGCCTGGTCAAGGCGCAGATGGTCAAGAACGCGGTGATCGTGCCGGTGGGCGCCAAGGGCGGCTTCGTGCTCAAGCAGAAGCCGGGCGACCGGGACGAGGCGGTGGTCTGCTACAAGGAGTTCATCTCCGCGCTGCTCGACGTCACGGACAACATCGTCAGCGGCGAGATCGTGCCGCCGGTCGACGTGGTCCGGCACGACGGCGACGACCCCTACCTCGTGGTGGCGGCGGACAAGGGCACGGCCACGTTCTCCGACATCGCCAACGAGATCTCCACCGCGCACAACTTCTGGCTGGGCGACGCGTTCGCCTCCGGCGGCTCGGCCGGCTACGACCACAAGAAGATGGGCATCACCGCCCGGGGCGCCTGGGAGTCGGTGAAGCGGCACTTCCGCGAGCTGGGCCACGACACCCAGACCCAGGACTTCACCGTGGTCGGCGTCGGCGACATGTCCGGCGACGTGTTCGGCAACGGCATGCTGCTGTCGAAGCACATCCGGCTGCTCGCCGCCTTCGACCACCGGCACATCTTCCTGGACCCGGACCCGGACGCGGCCCGCTCCTGGGACGAGCGCAAGCGGTTGTTCGACCTGCCCCGGTCGTCGTGGGAGGACTACGACGCCGAGCTGATCTCGGCCGGCGGCGGCATCTACCCGCGTACCGCGAAGTCGGTGCCGATCACGCCGCAGGTGCGCGCGGTGCTCGGCCTCGACGACGACGTCACGCAGCTCAGCCCGCAGGAGCTGATGAAGGCGATCGTCACCGCGCCGGTGGACCTGTTCTGGAACGGCGGCATCGGCACCTACGTCAAGGCGTCGACACAGACCAACGCCGAGGTCGGGGACAAGTCCAACGACGCCATCCGGGTGGACGGCCGCGCCCTGCGCTGCCGGGTGGTCGGCGAGGGCGGCAACCTGGGCTTCACCCAGCAGGGCCGGATCGAGTACGCCTCCGGCGGTGGCCGCATCTACACCGACTTCATCGACAACGCGGCCGGGGTGGACTGCTCCGACCACGAGGTGAACATCAAGATCCTGCTCAACACGGCGGTCGCCGACGGTGAGCTGGACCGGCCGGAGCGCGACGAGCTGCTGGCCCAGATGACCGACGAGGTCGCCGAGCTGGTGCTGCGGGACAACTACGACCAGGCCCGGGCCGTCAACAACGCCCAGGCGCAGGCCGCCTCGCTGCTCCCGGTGCACCGGCGCATGATCAACGAGCTGGAGCGCTCCGGTGCGCTGGACCGGGCGTTGGAGGCGCTGCCGCCGGACGAGGAACTGGCGGTCCGCGCCGAGAACGGGCTGACCGCGCCGGAGTTCGCGGTGCTGCTCGCGTACGTGAAGATCGTGCTGGAGCGCGAGATCGTCGGCGAGGGACTGGCGGACGAGGAGTGGACGACCGACGTCCTGGTCAACTACTTCCCGACCCCGCTGCGGCAGCGCTTCGCCGACCGGATGGGCCGGCACCGGCTGCGTCGGGACATCGTCACCACGGTCCTGGTCAACGAGGCGATCAACCGGGGCGGCATCTCGTTCGTCTTCCGGGTGGTCGAGGAGACGGCGGCCTCCGCGGCCGACGTGCTGCGGGCGTACGTGGTGGTCCGCGAGGTGTTCGGGCTGGGCGAGCTGTGGAACGCGGTCGAGGCCCTGGACAACAAGGTCTCGCCCGAGCTGCAGACCGCCGTCTACCTGGACACCCGGCGGCTGCTCGACCGCGCGGTGCGCTGGCTGGTGACCAACCGGCGCTCACCGATCGACGTGCCGGCGGAGATCGCCCGGTTGCGCGACGGGGTGACCCGGCTCCTGCCGGACCTGGAGCACCTGTTCTGGGGCACCGAGCGCGAGGCGATCGCGGCGCACATCGAGTCGCTGGTCGGCAAGGGGCTACCGCGTGACCTGGCCGAGCAGGCGACCCGCCTGATGTACAGCTTCGGCCTGCTCGACATCGTCGAGACCGCGCAGACGACCGGGCGGGACGTGAGCGAGGTGGCCTCGGTCTACTTCGTGCTCAGCGACCGGTTCCGGGTGGACGCCCTGCTGTCGAAGATCTCCCTGCTGCCCCGGGAGGACCGGTGGCAGACCCTGGCCCGGATGGCGCTGCGCTACGACCTGTACGCCGCGTTGGCCGCGCTCACCGCGGAGGTGCTCGGGTCCACCCCGGACAGCCTCCCGCCGGCGGAACGGGTGCAGGAGTGGGAGCAGGCGAACGCGACCTCGATCCACCGGGCCCACCGGGCGATGGGGGAGTTCGACGAGTCCCGCGCCGACCTGTCCGCGCTGTCCGTGCTGCTGCGTCAGATCCGTACCCTGGTCCGGACCTCGGCGGCGGCCTGACCGCTTCCGTCCGCGCGTGGCCCGGTGGTCGGGGAACCGACCGCCGGGCCACGGCCGTTCGCGGCTACGCGGTCATCCGGGCGTAGACGACGATGTTGTTCAGGTAGCTGCCGGCGGTCCGGTCGAACACCCCGCCGCAGGTGACCACCCGCAGGCCGGGCACGTCGGACGGGCCGTAGACCTGCTCCGCCGGGAACGCGGTCTTCGGGTACGACCGGACCTCGTCCACGGTGAACGTGGCGGTCGAGCCGTCCTGCCGGACGACGGCGATGGCGTCGCCCGGCACCAGCGCGCCCAGGTTGAAGAAGACCGCCGGGCCGAGCTGGGCGGAGTCGACGTGCCCGACGACCACGGCGTTGCCGACCTCGCCGGGACTGGCGCCGGGGGAGTACCAGCCGGCCTTCATCGCCTGGTCCAACGGGGGCACCTGGACCGTGCCGTCCGGGTTGGTGCCGAGCGTCATGATCTCGGCCCGCACCCCGATCCGGGGGATCGAGATGGTGGTCGGCGCCGACCGGGGCAGCGCGACCGGCGCAGCGACCGGCGCGGCCGGTGAACCCGGAACGGCCGGTGTGCCGGAGACGGCCGGTGCCGGCGGGGTGGCGACCGCCGGGGTGGGGGAGCCGACGGCGGCGTCGGGCGGCGTGACCGGCACGTCGGGGGAGGACGTCTCCTCCGCTGTCGGGTCGAGGTCGACGTCCGGGGCCGGGTCGGTGGCGACCGGCCCGGCCTGCGCGATCGGTTGCGGCGGGGTGGGTGCTGGGACGGTCCGTACGGACGCGCCGATCAGCCCCGCGCCCACCATGGCGAGCAGGACGACGACGGCCGCGCCGGCGGCACGCCACGGTCTCCCGTGACGGCCGCCGGCCCGGGTCGTCGTCCGGTCAGACCAGGCCACCGGCCCGCCGCCGGCGCAGCAGCACCAGGCCGCCCAGCGCCGCGGCGCCGATCATGCCCGCGCCACCGGTGGCGAGACCGCGGTCCACGCCGGTGGTGGCCATCCCGCCGTCACCGCCGTCGACCCCGCCGCGGGGCAGGACCACCAGCTCGCCCTCGCCGCAGGAGCCCCTGAGCTCGTAGCGGCCCGGGCGGGCGTGCTCGGAGACGGTGGCCTCGCCGTAGTAGACGAAGTCCTTCCCGTGCTCCCAGCCGGCCTCGTCGCCCCCGCGGCCGTACTCGTCCCCGCCGCGGCCGTACTCGCCGCCGGACTGCCAGTCCTTGCCGTGGTCGTCCTTGGCGTAGTCGTCCTTGCCGTGCTCGTCCTTGCCGTGCTCGTCCTTGCCGTCCTGCCAGGCGCTGTGCTCGTCCTTGGCGTAGTCGTCCTTGCCGTCCTGCCAGGCGCCGTGCTCGTCCTTGGCGTCCCGGCCGTGGCCGTCCTTGCCGTCCTTGCCGTGCTCGTCCATCGCCCAGTCGGCGGCGTTCCGGCCCGGCTGTTCCTTCTCCCAGCCCGGTTCGGCGTCCTGGCCGTACTCCTCGTGGCCCTTCCAGTCGGCCTGGTCGCCGTGGTCGGCGGCCACACCGCCGCCCATGCCACCGGGCTGGCCGCCCGGCTGCGGCACGTCGGCCGGCGGCTGCGGCATGCCGTTGCCACCCGGGCCGTGCTCGTCCTTGCCCTGCTCGCCCTTGCCCTGCTCGCCCTTGCCGTGGTCGTCCTTGCCCTGCTCGTCCCTGCCGTGGTCGTCCTTGCCCTCGGGGCCCTTGCCGTGGTCGTCGCGACCGTGCCCGTCCTTGCCGTCGGGGCCCTGGTCGGCGTCCCAGCCCCCGTCGGACCAGTCGCCGCCCTTGTCGGACCAGTCACCACCCTTGTCCGACCAGTCGCCGTGCTCGCCGTCACGGGCCGGGTGGAGGTCGACCTTGCCGGTCACCTTCGACCAGACGGAGGCGTGCTCCTGGGGCTCGGAGCAGATCTCGAGCAGTTCGACGGTGTCACCCGCCTTGACCACGTGCGGCTTGGCGATGACCTTCCCCTCGTCGTGTCCGCCCGCGTAGGCCATCCCCGGGGTGAACACGAGAAGGCCCGCGCCGCCCAGAGCGGCACCCGCGACGACCTTCCCGAGCATCTTCTTAGCCATGACCAGCGTCACTCCATCCCTGTTCGTCCTGAGCCCGACGTCAGTCGAGCTACCGCCGACGTTAGACCTTTTCGCGACTTATTCGGGGAAAGATTCGTTTTTAGGAGTTTGCCGATGATGTGCCGATCCTGGTGCTAAGCCGCCTGAGATCCGATGTGCGTGCGTTCGGGCCCACCCCGCCCTGCTGCCCCGTTCGCTCTGCTACTCCAACCACCCCCTGCGTCCTGCTCGCTGGGACGGTCGTTCCGCATTGCGGACAAGCTGGAGATCTTGGTACGGCGAGGCCCCTCTGGGGGCCGTGTCGTACCAAGATCTCGCCGCGCTAGCCGCGCGAGCCCGCGTGGGGCGGGAGGTCGGGGGTAGGGTCGGGGAGGCGTATCGAGGCATTGCCATGGAAGCGCTCCCATGCAAGAATCGCTGCACGCGGTTCGGGGAGCCACACCGCGAGCTGAGGCGTCGAGGGCAACCGGTCTCACCGGGCGACGTCGGGCTCCCATCGGCCGGTCCTGCGGACCGGTCGGCACCACCACCACCTCACGCCCGTCCGGGTCGGGCGTCCCCCGAAGAAACCCGTGGCGCGCACGGCCGTTCCCGCAGGACGACCGCCGCCGCCATTCCGCCGGGCCGTACGCGGATCCGGTCTCGCCCAAGGAGATCAGTGGCATGAATCTGTGGAGAAGGCTGTCCGGCCGAAGCCGGACGCTCGCGCTCACCGGCGCCGGCGTCCTCGTGGCCGGCGGGCTGGTGACCCTCCCGGTCACCGCGGCTCAGGCCGCCACCCAGTGCAGCGTGGACTACACCACCAGCGACTGGCCCGGTGGCTTCACCGCCACCGTGGTCATCAAGAACCTCGGTGACCCGGTCAGTTCCTGGAACCTCGGCTTCACCTTCCCGAACAGCTCGCAGCGCGTGCAGCAGGGCTGGTCGGCGAAGTGGTCGCAGACCGGCCAGAACGTCACCGCGCAGAACGAGTCCTACAACGGTTCGCTGGCCACCGGCGCCAGCACCAGCATTGGCTTCAACGGCGCGTGGAGCGGCAGCAACCCGAAGCCGACCCAGTTCACCCTGAACGGCACGGTCTGCAACGGCGGCACGCCGCCCACCACGACCCCGCCGACCACCACCCCGCCGACGACGACGCCGCCCACCACGACGCCGCCGACCACCACCCCGCCCACCACGACCCCGCCGACCACGACCCCGCCGGGGCAGAAGGTCGACAACCCGTACGCCGGGGTGAAGGGGTACGTGAACCCGGAGTGGAAGGCCAAGGCCGAGTCGGTCGCCGGTGGCAACCGGGTGTCGAACAACCCGACCGCGGTCTGGCTCGACCGGATCGCCGCCATCAACGGCACCACCGGTAGCAGCTCCAACGGCGCGATGGGGGTCCGTGACCACCTGGACGCCGCGCTCGCCCAGGGCGCCGGCTACATCCAGTTCGTCATCTACAACCTGCCCGGCCGGGACTGCTCCGCGCTGGCCTCCAACGGCGAGCTGGGCCCGGACGAGCTGCCGCGCTACAAGTCCGAGTACATCGACCCGATCGCCGCGATCCAGGGCGACGCGAAGTACAAGAACCTGCGCATCGTCAACATCATCGAGATCGACTCGCTGCCCAACCTGGTGACCAACACCTCGGGCAACCCGGGCGGCACCGCGATGTGCGACACGGTCAAGGCCAACGGCGCCTACGTCAACGGCGTCGGCTACGCGCTGGCGAAGCTCGGCGCGATCGGCAACGTCTACAACTACATCGACGCAGCGCACCACGGCTGGATCGGCTGGGACAGCAACTTCGGCCCGGTCGCCGACCAGCTCAAGGCCGCCGCCGTCGCGTCCGGCAGCACGGTGCGCAACGTGCACGGCTTCATCGTCAACACCGCCAACTACTCGGCGCTCAAGGAGCCGTACGTCAAGGTCACCGACTCGGTGAACGGCCAGACCGTGCGGCAGTCCAAGTGGATCGACTGGAACCAGTACGTCGACGAGCTGTCGTTCGCCCAGGCGTTCCGGCAGAAGCTGGTCTCGGTCGGCTTCGACAGCAACATCGGCATGCTGATCGACACCTCCCGCAACGGCTGGGGCGGCTCGGCGCGCCCGACCGGCCCTGGCCCGCTGACCAGCGTGGACGCGTACGTCGACGGGGGTCGGGTCGACCGCCGCTACCACACCGGCAACTGGTGCAACCAGGCCGGCGCGGGCCTCGGCGAGCGGCCGAAGGCCAACCCGGAGCCGGGCATCGACGCCTACGTGTGGGTGAAGCCCCCGGGTGAGTCGGACGGCTCCAGCAAGGAGATCCCGAACAACGAGGGCAAGGGCTTCGACCGGATGTGCGACCCGACGTACACCGGCAACGCCCGCAACGGGAACAACCTCTCCGGCGCCCTGCCGGACGCGCCGATCTCCGGCGCGTGGTTCCCGGCCCAGTTCGCGCAGCTGATGCAGAACGCCTACCCGGCGCTCTGAGTCACGCCGGACCACCCGCGGCGGCGGGAGTGAGGCACCGCCGCGCGGGTTCCCCGGGCCCCTGGTCGACGCCCACGTCGGCCAGGGGCCCCCGGCCGTCCGGGGTCAGGGGACCGTACGCTCGATCGCCGCCCGGCCCAGCTCGGCCAGGTCGTGGCGGGCCCGCTCCAGGTTCTCCGGGGTCATGTCCTGACCCCGGGCCCGCACCAGGTCCTCCGGTTCCCACGGCTGCTCCGCGCCGGTGCGGATGTTGTCCCCGCCGGCGCCCGTGCCGGTGCCGGTCGCACCGGTGCCGGCCGCGTAGGGGTCGCCGATGATGTCCGGCGCGCCGGTGTCGGCCACCGCGCCGTCCGGCTCGGTGAAGGTCGGGTTGTCCGGGTCGGTGCCGCCGGTACGCAGCTGCGGCACCGTGCTGTCGTCGTCCACCGCCGCCGCCACCTCGGGGGTCTCCTCCAGCGGCCGCTCGCCACCGCGGTCACGATCGGTCATGCTGCTGCCCTCCTGTCCCACTGCGTGATCCCCGGCGTACCCCGTGCGGGCCCGGCCATGCCGACCGGGCCCGACAGCCCGCCGGATCAGGACTCGTCCGGCCCGGGCTCCGGCGCCTCGGTCGGGCTCAGCCGCTGCCACAGCAGCATGAGCAGCCCGAAGACCAGCATCACCGCGCCGGCCCACAGGTTGATCCGGACGCCCTGCGCCTTGTCGATCTCGGCCGAGGAGTCGAAGAGTCCCATCAGCCCGACGATCAGGCCGTACACGACGAACAGCCCGCCGATCACCCGGCGGATGTCGAACAGCCGGGCCGCCGCCGAACGCGCCTCCCGGGCGTCCTCGGTCTCGTCGACCAGCGGGTCGTGGGCCTCGCCGCCCTGGTAGTGGCGGTCCTCGTTGTCTGCCATGGCGTGGGTCCCTTCCTCAGAAGACCGGGATGTAGAAGAGGGCGGCCAGGATCACGGCGACGACGCCGAGCAGCACCGGCGAGCGGTACCAGGCCGCGTCGCCGGCCAGCGAGTCGTCGGCCAGCGTGGTGTCGCTGCGGCCGTACACCAGCCCGGTCAGCTCGCTGTCGGTCTTCGGCCGGGTCAGCGGCGTGACGATCGCGGCCACCACCGCGACGGTCACGAAGGCCAGGCCCGCGCCCCAGAAGCTCTCCTCCAGGTCCGAGTTGAAGCTGATCACGCCGGTCTTGTAGAGCACGTAGGTGGCGATCGCCACCACCGTGCCGGACAGCAGCGACCAGAAGCCGGCCAGCGCGCTCATCCGCCGCCAGAACATGCCGATGATGAACGTGCCGAAGAGCGGGGCGTTGAAGACCGAGAAGAGCGCCTGGATGTAGTTCATGATGTTGCTGAAGCCGGCCGCGATGAACGCGGTGCCGATGCCGACCACCACGGCCACGACGGTGGCGATCCGGCCCACCTTCACGTAGTACCCGTCCGGCCGGTCCCGTCGGAAGTACGCCTGCCAGATGTCGTACGTGAAGACGGTGTTGAAGCCGCTGACGTTGGCCGCCATGCCGGCCATGAACGAGGCCACCAGGCCGGTGACCGCGATGCCGAGCACGCCGTTGGGCAGCAGGTCGCGCATGAGCAGCGGGATGGCGTTGTTGTAGACCAGGTCGCCCTGGTCGGCGCCCAGTCCCTTGACCGTGATCAGGGCGATCAGGCCGGGGATCACGGTGACCACCGGGATGAGCAGCTTCGGGTACGCCGCGATGATCGGGGTACGCCGGGCGGCGCTCATGTTGCGCGCCGACAGCGCGCGCTGCACCTCGGCGAAGTTGGTGGTCCAGTAGCCGAAGGAGAGCACGAAACCGAGGCCGAAGACGATGCCCAGCCAGTGCGCGCCGAGGGGGTTGTCGGTGCTGCCGGTGCCCTGCCAGGCGTGCAGGCCGGCCTCTCCGAGCTTGGACTCCCGTACCGCGTCCATCAGCCCGTTCACGCCGCCGACCTTGACCAGGCCGATCACCGTGATCGGCACCAGGCCGGCGATGATCACGAAGAACTGGAGCACCTCGTTGTAGATCGCGCCGGAGAGGCCGCCGACAGTGATGTACGCCAGCACGATCACCGCGCCGACCACGATCGCGACCCAGAGCGGCCAACCCAGCAGCGCCTGCATGATCAGCGCCAACGCGTAGAGGTTCACGCCCGCGATCAGCACCTGGGCGACCGCGAAGCTGATCGCGTTGAGCAGGTGGGTGGGGCGGTTGAAGCGCAGCCGCAGGTACTCCGGGACGCTGCGGACCTTCGAGCCGTAGTAGAAGGGCATCATCACGATGCCGAGGAAGACCATCGCCGGCACGGCGCCGATCCAGTAGTAGTGGACCGTCATGATGCCGTACTGGGCGCCGTTGGCGGCCATGCCGATGATCTCCAGCGCGCCCAGGTTCGCCGAGACGAACGCCAGGCCGGTGACCCAGGCGGGCAACGACCGCCCGGACAGGAAGAAGTCCACGCTGGTCTTGATGGCGCGGCGGGCGGCGAAGCCGACCCCCAGCACCGTGACGAAGTAGAGCGCCAGGATCAGGTAGTCCAGGGCGTTCATGTTCAACCGTAGGCCGCTGCCCATGCCCGTTGCTCCCCTCGTGTGGGTGCGTGCTGCGCCGGCAGGTACCCCGATTGCGAAATTTCATGCCTCCTGCGTGGTCCGTCGGGCACGACGGAGCCCCGGCCGTCGGCGGCCGGGGCTCCGGGGCAGGTCAGGGCCTCAGCGGCCCAGCACGCGGTCCAGGAAGTCGCGGTAGCCGCGCACGGCCACCCGGAGCTGCTCGGTGTCGGTCGAGCCGGACTCCTGCCAGGCGCCGAGCCGGGTGCGCTGCTCCCGCAACGCCGTGGCCAGCGCCTCGATCGCCTCCTCGACCAGTGACTCGGCCTCGCCGACCGCGGCGCGCGGGTCGTCCACGAAGCGCAGCTGGACGTCGCGCCAGCGGTCCCGGAAGCCCTGCGCGGCCTCCGGGGCGAACAGCGTCGCCGCGTCCGCCGGCACCGCGCCCGGCGTGGGCCGGTCCGCGCCGGCCAGCGCCGCGCCCGAGCCGGCCGCGCCGACCGCCGCCGCGCCCGCCGCCGTGGCGGTGTCCGGGTCGACGGTGTGGTGCCGCCCGCCGTCCGCGTCCGCGGGCACCGGCTCGCTGTCCGGGTCGACCAGACCGGGCTCGGCGCTGCCGTACCCGACCGCGCCGTCCGCCGGCGCGCCGTCCCGGACCACCCCGTCGGTGGACCGGTCGTCGCGGACCGCGTCGGCGCCCGGGCCGGCGTCGGAGTGCTCCGCCTCCCAGCGGTCCCGGTCGTGCAGCCGGTCCCCGGCGGTCGGGTCGGCCCGCTCGTCGTCCAGCGGCTCGGTGCGGCCCGGCGCGCCGTCACCCGGAACGGCGGTGTCCTCGTCGCGCGCGTCCCGCTCGTCCTGCGGCCGGCCGCTCGCCAGCGCCGACGCGGCCACCGCGTCGCCCACCGAGGCCGCCCCGAACGTGGTCGGCAGCGGCGCCGGCTCGTGGAACTCCGGCCGGCCGTCGTCGTCGCGCGTGGTGTCGGTGTCGTCCGTCCGGTCGGCCGCGTCCCGCAGCTCCCCGGCGTCGTACCCGCGGGTCTCGTCGAGGTCCGCGTCCCGCCGGTCGGTCACGGCCGGGTCGTCGAAGGTGCCCCGGTCGTCGAGCGCGTCCTCGGGCACGTCGGCCCGGTCCGCGCGGTCGGCCCCCGGCCGGTCGGCGTCGGTGTGGTCACCCGGCGGGGGGACCGGCACCGGCGCGGACCGTACGGCCTCGGGGTGGTCCTGTGTGACCTGCTGCTCTTCCTGGCGCATGGCGGCGGCCTCCTCAGCGGCTCGTGGCGTCGTGCTCGTGGTCGGGGTGGCGCTGCTCCGGCGGCTGCTGGCCGACCGGGTCCTCGCCGAGCAGGTCGGCGAAGAGGGCCCGGTAGTGCACCAGCGCCTGCCGGAGGTCCTCGGTGCCGGCCTCGCCGCGCTCGTTGCGCTGCCGGATCTCGTGGGCGTCGCGGTAGTGGGTCAGGGTGCGGGCGTGCTCGACGGAGAGGTGGGCGATCTGGTCCGAGAAGTCCCCGGTGGGGTATCCGCGCTCGGCGATCAGGCGGCCGACCAGTTCGTCGGCGTCGCCGACGGTCTCCGCCGGCGAGTCGACGAAGCGCACCTGGAGGTCCTCCCAGGCGGCGGCGTACCGGGCCCGGGACTCCGGGCTCAGCGGGGTCAGCTCCAGCTCGGCGTGCCGGCGCTCGCGCTCGCGCAGCTCACGCTCGGCGGCGCCCCGGCTGTCCTGCTCGGCGACGGCCCGGTCGTACTCCGGGCCGAAGCGCTGCTTGAGGGCCCGCCGGCGGTTGGCGACCACGGCGAGCGCGACCAGCGCGGCGATGACGGCGACGACGATGACTATGACGACTACCTGGGTGGGCGACATGGCTCCTCCTTCGCCCGCAGGTATTCCCTCCTGCGGGTGATCGCCAATCCCGTTCCGGAGCACTTTCCGCCGCGGTCCGCGGGAGCCGGCGGTTCGGCGACGCCCTAACGGCCCGCGGCCGGAGTCCATCGGTGTCCGGCGTGACCGTTCCGGACCGTAGTGAGCGGCGAGACGGCCGGTAGTGCATCCGTCCGGGATTACGTATCCTGCCCAAGGCGTCCGGGTCGGGGCCCGGCGTCGTGGCCGGCGATCTGGCGGCCGCTGCCGGCGCCACCCAGCGACACCTTCCCGGGCGAGGTCTGATTGAACACCCGCGACTGGCCGATCCGCGCCAAGCTGACCGCGCTGGTCATCGGCCCGGTGACCGGGCTGCTGGCGCTGTGGATCTTCGCCACCACGCTCACCTTCGGCCCCGCCCTCGACCTGCTCGCCGCGCGTACCCTCCTCTACGACCTCGGCCGCCCGGGCGAGACCGTGGTCGCCGAGCTGCAACGGGAACGGCGGCTCTCGGTGGTCCAGCTCGCCGGTGACGCCGCCCTGCCGGAGCTGGGCGAGCAGCGGGCCCGCACCGACCGGGCGGTGGCCGAGCTGCGCCGCCGGCTCGACGGCGAGGACCTGCGCGACGCGGCCGACGACCAGCTCGACGCCCGGCTCGACCAGCTGGGCTCGGCGCTGGAGGCGCTGCCCGCGGGGCGGGCCTTCATCGACGACCGCAAGGTGGACCGGGCCGGCGCCGTCGGCCTCTACAGCGGGATGGTCGGTTCCGCCTTCCAGGCGTTCTCCGCCATGGCCGCGCTGCCCGACGTGCAGCTCAACCGGGAGGCGTCGGCGCTCACCGCGCTGGGCCGCTCCCGCGAGCTGCTGGGCCAGGCCGACGCGCTGCTCGCCGGCGCGGTCACGGCCGGCCGGTACGCCGAGGGCGAGCACGAGCAGCTCGTGCGCACCGTCGAGAACCAGCGCTTCCTGGCCGAGAACGCGGTCGCCGACCTGCCGCCCGACGAGCGCGCCGGCTACCAGCGGCTGACCGAGGGCCCGGGCTTCCTCCGGCTGCGCGCCCTGCAGGACACCCTGATCCGCTCCGCCGAGCTGCCCGCCCGGTTCGACGTCCGGGCCTGGGAGAGCAGCCACACCGAGGTCTGGCAGGGACTGCGGGACTTCGAGCTGCGCGGTGCGGACAGCCTGGCCGAACGGTCGGTGCCGATGGCCGTGCGCATCCTGGTCCAGCTGGCCGCCGCCGGGGTGCTGGGCCTGGTGGCCGTCGTGGTCTGCGTCCTGGTGGTGCTGCGGGTCGGCCGGTCGCTGGCGCACCGGCTGACCGGCGTGCGGGGCGCCGCGACCGACATGGCCGAGCGGCGGCTGCCCGACGTGGTCGCCCGACTGCGCCGGGGCGAGGAGGTCGACGTCGACCGGGAGGCCCCCGAACTCGACCACGGCGGCGACGAGATCGGCCAGGTGGCGCGCGCCTTCAACGAGGTGCGGCGGACCGCGGTGCGGGCCGCGGTGGACGAGGTCACCCTGCGCCGCGGGTTCAACGAGGTCATCCTCAACCTGGCCCGCCGCAGCCAGGGCCTGGTGCACCGGCAGTTGGCGCTGCTGGACCGGCTGGAGCGCCGCACCGAGGACCCGGACGAGCTGGCCGGGCTGTTCCAGGTCGACCACCTGGCCACCCGGCTGCGCCGGCACGCCGAGGACCTGGTCATCCTCGCCGGCGCCGCGCCCGGACGCGGCTGGCGCCGCCCGGTCGCCGCGGTGGACGTGATGCGCGGGGCGATCTCCGAGGTCGAGGCGTACGACCGGGTCGACGTGGGCGAGGTGCAGTCCGCCGGGGTCCTCGGCCGGGCCGTCGGTGACGTGATCCACCTGCTCGCCGAGCTGATCGAGAACGCCACCGCGTTCTCCCCGCCCGGCACCCGGGTGGACGTCACCGGCCGGACCGTCCCGGGCGGTTACGCCATCGAGATCACCGACCGGGGCCTGGGCATGTCACCGCCGGCGCTGGCGGCGGCCAACCGCAAACTGGCCGCGCCACCGGAGTTCGACCCGGCCGACAGCGCCCGGCTGGGCCTGTTCGTGGTGGCCCGGCTGGCCGCCCGGCACGGGGTCCGGGTGGAGCTGCGACCGGCCGGGCCGGCCGGCACGACCGCCTCGGTGCTCGTCCCCTCCGATCTGATCACCGACGAGCCGCCGGTCGGCGCGGACGCCACGCCGGCCGGGCCGGAGCGGCGGCGGATGGCGAAGGTGACCCGGCTGACCACGGTGCCGCGGGGGCGGCCGGGCCGGCCGAACCGGGACCGATCCGAGCCGACCGTGGTGCCGTTGCCGACGGCCCGCGCGTCGACCGTGGAACCGCCGGCCGACGGCGACGGGCTGCCCCGCCGGGTGCGCCGACGCGGGCCGACGGCGCGTCCCCGGGCGGCCGTCGCCGACGTGCCGGCCCACCGGACGCCGGAGGAGGCCCGCCGGGCCATGTCCGCGTTGCAGGCGGGCACCGCCCGGGGGCGTCGGGACGGCTCCCGCGCCACCGGCGGCCCGTCCGCCACCCGGCTGCGGGACGCGTCCGCCGCCGAGCCGGCCGAGACCGGTACGCCGTCCACCGCGCCGGAGCCGGCGGCGGAGCCCTCTTCGCCGGCGCCGGACCATCGAACCGCGACTGAGAGGGACGCCTAGTGGTGCACACGACGCGGCAGAACGCCGATCTCGACTGGCTGCTCGACGACCTGGTGGAACGGGTCCCCGCCGCCCGCCAGGCGGTGGTCCTCTCCGCGGACGGGCTGCTGCTCGGCGCCTCCGCCGACCAGGACCGCGCCGACGCGGAGCACCTCTGCGCGCTGGCGTCCGGCTTCTCCGGCCTGGCCAAGGGGGCCACCCGGCACCTGGGCGGCGGCGCGGTCCGCCAGACGGTGGTGGAGATGGAGTCGGCGTACCTGTTCGTCACGGCCGCCGGGCAGGGCGCCTGCCTCGCCGTGGCCAGCGACGCCGACGCCGACATCGGCCTGGTGGCGTACGAGATGGCGATGCTGGTGATCCGCGTCGGGGAGAATCTGGCCGCACCGGCCCGGGCCGTGGGGGAGCCGACCGATGCGCGCTGAGTCCCCGGGCCCCCAGCACGAGTGGCTGGACGCCGACGCGGGCCCGGTGGTCCGCCCGTACACGCTCACCGGTGGGCGGGTGCGCCCCCCGGTCGACGGCTTCGACCTGCTGGCCTTCGTGCTGACCACGCCGGCGGCCGAGCCGGCCGGCGCGCCCGGTCTCCAGCCGGAGCACCGCCGCCTGGTCGAGCTGGCCCGGCGGCCGAAGGCCGTCGCCGATCTCGCCGCCGACCTGGACCTCGCCGTCGGCGTGGTCCGGGTGCTGCTCGGCGACCTCCTCGCCCACGGGTTCGTCGCGGTGCACCGTCCCCCGGCCACCGCGTACCTGCCCGACGACAACATCCTCAAGGCGGTGGTCAGTGGACTCCGTGCGCTTTGACCGGGAGCCGGCCGCGTCGCGGTTGCCGCTGGCCCTGAAGATCCTCATCGCCGGCGGCTTCGGCGCCGGCAAGACGACGCTGGTCAGCGCGTTGAGCGAGGTGCGGCCGCTGCAGACCGAGGAGGTGCTGACCGGGGCGGGTCTCGGCACCGACGACGTCTCCGGGGTGGAGCAGAAGTCCACCACCACCGTGGCCATGGACTTCGGCCGGATCACCATCAACGACGACCTCCAGGTCTATCTGTTCGGCACCCCGGGGCAGGACCGGTTCTGGTTCCTCTGGGACGAGCTGGCCTTCGGGGCGCTGGGCGCGGTGGTGCTCGCCGACACCCGCCGGCTGGCCGACTGCTTTCCCTCGATCGACTACTTCGAGCAGCGGGGCGTGCCCTTCGTGGTGGGGGTGAACTGCTTCGAGGGCTCCCGGCGGTTCGGGCTGGAGGCGGTGCGGGACGCCCTGGACCTCGATCCGGACGTTCCGCTGGTGCTCTGCGACGCCCGGGACCGGCAGTCCGGCAAGCTGGTGCTGATCTCGCTGGTCGAGCACGTCGCGCGGCAGCGCGGCGAGCCGGTGCCGGTGGGCTGAGCGCCGCCCCGTCCTGGATCCGGTCCGCGAATCACGAGTGACCGGGCGGTTCTCCGGGAAGCCTCTGGTGGGATCGCGGCAGGATCGGCGGAAGGTGGGAGCGGTGACCGGCACGGGCGAGGTCGTCCACATCGGCGGCTACACGGCGGAGGCGGGGGGACGGGCGGAGGGGATCGTCGCGGCGCGGCGGGACCCGGCGACCGGGGCGCTGACCCCGCTCGGCACGGCGGCGGTCACCCCGTCGCCGTCGTTCCTCGTCCGGCATCCGGTGCTTCCGGTGCTCTACGCGGTCAACGAGTTGTCCGAGGGGCGGCTGAGCGCCTTCCGGGTGGCGCCGGACGGCGACCTCGCGCCGCTGGGCGTCCTCCCGACCGGCGGTGGCGAGCCGTGCCACCTCGCGGTGGCGCCGGACGGCCGGCACGTCTTCGTGGCCAACTACGGCGGCGGCAGTGTGGCGGTGTTCCCGGTGGACGCCGAGGGCGTGCCGGGGGAGCGCACCGACCTGGTCCGGCACGAGGGGCACGGCGCCGACCCGGAGCGGCAGGAGAAGGCCCACTGCCACATGGTCTCGCCCGACCCGGGGGACGGGCCCCTGCTCGCCGTCGACCTGGGCACCGACTCGGTCTACCGGTACGACCTCGACGTCGCCTCCGGGCGGCTGGTGCCCCGGGCGCCCCGGTTGCGGACGCCGGCCGGCACCGGCCCCCGGCACCTGGCCCGGCACCCGGACGGCCGCCGGGCCTGGCTGGTCGGTGAGCTGGACGCCACGGTGACCGCGTACGACCTGACGGCGGAGGGGTTGCACCAGCGGGTCCGGGTCGACGCCAGCGGCCGGACCGGGCACGTGCAGCCCTCGGAGGTGGCCGTCGGACCGGACGGCCGCTTCCTCTACGTGGGCAACCGCGGCGTGGGCACGGTCTCCGTCTTCGCGCTGGACGGCGCCGCGCCGGAGCTGGTGGCCGAGGTCGACACCGACGGTGGGTGGCCCCGGCACTTCGCCCTGGCCGGGGAGCACCTCTACGTCGCCGACGAGCGGGCCGACCTGATCGGCGTCTTCCGGGTGGACCCGGGCAGCGGCGTGCCGGAGCGGGTCGGTGAGCCGGTTCCGGTGGCGAGTCCGACGTGCGTGCTGGTGTGACGGAACGGTGACGGACAGCACTGTCCGGAGTGGACCGGAATCACCTGGGATCACTGGCTCGTGACTCAGTGTATCGATTAGGTGATCAACTGTTTCTCCTGCGTAACTTTCGTCCGAACGGTTGTGGCAGTAACCCCACGAGATACGCAAGATGGTCACCGTGTCTGGCCGCCATCGCATGCGTACTAACCTTCGTGGGGCAGGTGCCGCCGCGGCGGCGACCGCTCTCGTCGCCGTCGTAGCCGGCTCCTGGTTCGGATACCAGCAGCTGGCCGGCCCGAACTGCTCGGGTCGGATCGAGCTGTCGGTGTCGGCCGCCCCGGAGATCGCCCCGGCGGTACGCGGCGCTGCCGACGACTGGGTCGCCAACGGCGCCCGGGTCGGTGACACCTGCATCGCCGTCAACGTCACCTCGGCCGATCCGGTCGACGTGGCCGCCGCCGTGGCGAGCAAGCACGGCGCCACCCTGGCCGGCGTCGGCCAGGCCAGCGGCACCGCTGTCACCCCTGACGTCTGGGTGCCCGACTCCTCCACCTGGCTGGTCCGGCTGAAGAGCGGCGGCGCCACCGCGTTCGCGCCGGGCAACGGCGCCTCGATCGCCCGCAGCCCGGTGGTGGTCGCGCTGCCCGAACCGGTGGCCTCTCGTCTCGGCTGGCCGGACAGGGACCTCCGCTGGACCGACCTGCTGAGCCAGGTCACCAGCGGCAAGCCGTTGCGCGCCGGGATCGTCGAGCCGACCCAGGACGCGGCCGGCCTGTCCGGCCTGCTGTCGCTGACCGCCGCCGCCAGCTCCACCGGTGAGGCCGGTTCCCCGAAGGCCCAGGAGGCCATGGTCGGGGCACTGCGGGCGCTGGCCACCAACCGCTCCTCGCTGCGGCAGGACCTCCTCGCGCGGTTCCCGCGCTCGTCCGACCCCACGGCCATCGCCAACGGGCTGGGCGCGGCGGCGCTGTCCGAGGAAGACGTCATCGCCTACAACAACACCAAGCCGCCGATCTCGCTGGCCGCGCTCTATCTCAAGCCGGACCCGATCGCGTTGGACTACCCGTTCGCGGTGCTGCCCGGCATCGAGCCGAGCAAGGCGTCGGCCGCGCGGGTGCTCTACGAGGCCCTGCGCTCCGGTGACTTCAAGGACCGGCTCGCCGCGCAGTCGCTGCGCGCGCCCGACGGCAACTGGGGTAACGGGTTCAAGGCGCCGCAGGGGGCGCCAAGCCCGGCGAACGGCGGGGCGACTCCCGTCCCGGCGTCCGGCCAGGGCGGGGCTGCCGACCTGGACCCGGTCGCCATCCAGAAGGCGACCACCACCTGGTCGGTGGCTACCCAGTCGGGCCGCATGCTCTGCGTCATCGACGTCTCCGGCTCGATGAAGAGGCCCGTGGCGACCGCGGGTGGCGCCAGCCGAGAGCAGGTCACCGTCGCCGCCGCGAGCCAGGGCCTCGGACTCTTCGACGACTCCTGGTCGATCGGCCTGTGGACCTTCTCCACGAACCTGAACGGTTCGCAGGACTATCGCGAGATCGTCGGGATCAAGCCGCTGTCGAGCAACCGTGGGGCGCTCCAGCAGGGTCTGGGGTCGATCCGTCCGTCAGACGGCGACACCGGCCTCTACGACACCATGTTGGCCGCGTACAAAAAGGTCCAGCAGGACTGGGAGCCGGGCAAGGTCAACTCGATCGTGCTGTTCACCGACGGCAAGAACGACGACGACAATGGCATCTCGCAGAAGGCGTTGCTCGATCAGCTGAAGAAGCTGCAGGACGACGAGCAGCCGGTTCAGGTGATCATCATCGGCATCGGCAACGAGGTCAGCCTCGCCGAGCTCAAGTCGATCACGAATGTGACCAAGGGTGGCGCGTTCGTGACCACCGACCCGAGCAAGATCGGTGAGATCTTCCTGCAGGCGATCGCGTTGCGGCCGCCCGCTCCGCGCTGACCCGACACTCAGCGATAGCCTTCCGCCGTACCGGATTTCCGGTACGGCGGAAGGCTTCCCGGGTCAAGCACGGGAAAGTGAACTGACGGTAATGTGTCCGAATCAATCGGTAACCATAATTGTCTTGGCATGATGACCGGGTGCCCCGACCGCAGGCTCCCTCCGGAGCCGGGCGGGGGCGGGGCGGTCCTGAGCAGAGTGGGGAGGACCCGTGACCTCGGCGACGCTGTTGACCCCCGCCAGGACGTCGCGACCCGGCGGTGACCGCCCCGGTGCGACGACGCGAGCCGCGGAGCGGGCCTACATCCGGGTCCTGGTGGTGCTCGACACCGCCGTGCTCGCCGTGGCCATCCTGGTGGGTTACCTGGCCCGGTTCGGTGACGAGCAGCCGACCGGATCCGAGATCCCCTACGTGGTGGTCGCCCCGGCGCTCCTGCTGGTCTGGCTGGTCTCGCTCAAGGCCATGCGCTGCTACGACGACCAGGTGCTCGGCTACGGCGCGGACGAGTACCGACGGGTCAGCGCGGCAAGCCTGCGGCTCGCCGGCGGCATCGCCATCGCCGGGTACATCGCCGACGTCGGCGTGTCCCGCGGTTTCCTGGCGATCTCCTTCGCGGTCGGCACGATCGGGCTGGAGGCGGCCCGGTTCGCGGCCCGCAAGCGGCTGCACAAGGCCCGCTACCGGGGCGGCGGCTGGTCGCGCAAGGTGCTCGTGGTCGGCGACACCGCGCACGTGCTGGAGCTGGTGCACACGCTGCGCCGGGAGCCGTACGCCGGCTACCAGGTGGTCGGCGCCTGCATCCCGGACGCCCTGCTCGCCCCGGTGCCGCAGCGGCTGGGCGACGTGCCGGTGGTCGGGTCGTTCCGGGGCATCCCGGAGGCGGCCACCGCGATCGGCGCGGACACCGTGGCGGTCACCGCGTCCGGCGAGCTGACCGCGACCCGGCTGCGCCGCCTCGGCTGGCAGCTGGAGGGCACCGGGGTGGACCTGGTGGTGGCTCCGGCGCTGACCGACGTGGCCGGCCCCCGCATCCACACCCGCCCGGTCGCCGGCCTCCCGCTGATCCACGTCGAGGCGCCCGAGTTTCGCGGCGCCCGCAAGCTGGTCAAGGGATTCGTCGACCGGTCGATCTCGCTGATCGCCCTGCTCCTGCTCTCGCCGCTGCTGGCGGTGATCGCGCTGGCCATCAAGGTCGACAGTCGGGGTCCGGTGCTGTTCCGCCAGACCCGGGTCGGCCAGGGCGGCGAGGAGTTCGGCGTCTTCAAGTTCCGCACCATGGTGGTCAACGCCGACGCCCTGCTCGCCGAGCTGGCCGCACGCAACGAGACCGACGGCCTGATGTTCAAGATGCGCGACGATCCGCGCGTCACCAGGGTGGGCCGGCTGCTGCGCAAGTGGTCGCTGGACGAGCTGCCCCAGCTCGCCAACGTCCTGCTCGGGCAGATGAGCCTGGTCGGCCCGCGCCCGCCGCTGCCCTCCGAGGTGGCCCGCTACGACGGCGACGTGGCCCGCCGACTGCTGGTCAAGCCCGGCATGACCGGCCTCTGGCAGGTCAGCGGCCGATCCGACCTGAGCTGGGAGGACGGCATCCGGCTCGACCTCTACTACGTGGAGAACTGGTCGCTCGCGGCCGACCTGACCATCCTCTGGAAGACGTTCGGCGCCGTGCTCAACAGCCGCGGCGCGTACTGAGGCGGACCGTCAGGGCTGCGGGCCCAGCCAGTCCAGGCAGACCACCACCGCATCGTCGACCAGGTCGCCGGCCACGAACGCGCGCAGGTCGCCGATCAGCGACCGGACGGCGTCCAGCGCCTCCATCGGTCCGGTGCGGCGCAGGAACCGGTCCAGCGCCGCCTCGCCGTACCGGACCCGCTCGGCGGTCGCGTCGATCACCCCGTCGCTGACCACGAAGAGCCGGTCGCCGCGCTCCAGCTGGAACCGCTGCTCCCGGTAGTCGGTGGCCTCGAACATGCCGAGCGGGAACTGCTTGTCCAGCACCTGCTCGGCCACCACGCCGTCGCGCAGCCGGATCAGGCGGGGCGAGCCGGCGTCGACCGCGGTCAGCGCGCCGGTGGCCAGGTCCAGCTCCAGCAGGAGCACGGAGAGGTGCTGCGCGCCCCGATGCTGCGCGAAGATCGCCTGGTCGGCCAGGGCGGCCTGGTCGGCGAGGGAGATACCGGCCCGGCGGGCGTTGCGCAGCGCGTACGTGGCCAGCGAGGTGAGCAGCGCCGCCGCCACGCCCTCGCCGAAGCCGTTGAGCACCGCGAGCCAGAGCCGGTGGCCGTCGTCGGACCAGTCGAAACTGTCCCCACGCACCGCGTACGCCGGCTCCAGCTGCCCGGCGAGGCTGAACGAGGGCCGGATCCGGCTGCGCCCGGGCAGCAGCTCCCACTGCATCTCGGCGGCCAGGGTGAGCCGTCGGCTGCGGCGGGCGCCCAGGTAGATGTCGGTGGTCGAGGTGACGGCGGCCAGCTCGTGCCCGACCACGGTGGCGATGGTGTCCAGCTGCCGGAGGGCGTCCGGGTCGTCGGGCGCCGGTGAGATCCGCAGCACGCCCCGGCGCTCACCCCGCATCCCCACCGGGAACCAGCCGGTTCCGTCGACGACCACCGGCTCCTGGTGGTCGAAGGCGCGCCAGGCCGGGTGACCGGGGCCGGTGATCGGCTCACCGCCGCCCAGCGGCAGCAGTTCGGCGAGCCGGTAGTCGACCTGGTAGAGCTCGGTGCGGGTGATCCCGTACCGGCGGGCCAGTTCGGCGGCGAGCCGGTCCACGATGAGATCTGTCGGCGCATCCGTCACGATCTGACGCGCGCGAACCTCCGCTCCGCTCATCTTTGCTCCTTTGCACAGGTCGCCGGGCTGGTCCGGGGAGTAGTCTCGGGCCCACCATGACCGAAGAGCGCGGTCCCCGGGGACCTGAAGCGAGTATGTCCGCCGCCCTGGACGAGGCGGCGGGCACCCTGCTGGCCGTCTGGGAGGCGGCGCGGGAGCGCACCACCAGCCGGCTCTCCGGAGCCCAGCTCCGCGCGGTCATGGTCATCGAGCAGTATGACGGGATCAACCTCCGTCGGCTCGCCACCCTGACCGACATGCTGCTCTCCTCCGCCAGCCGACTCTGCGACCGGTTGGTGGCGGCCGGGATGCTGGAGCGCGAGCCGGGCCGCTACGACCGCCGGGAGATCTCGCTGCACCTCACCCCGGCGGCCCGACGGCTCCTCGCCGAGCTGCGCACCGACCGGCGACACCGGCTGGCGCGGATCCTGGCCGGGATGAGCGTGGACGGCCGGGCGGCCCTGCTGCGCGGGATGCGCGAGTTCGACGAGGTCGGCCGGCGCGGTGAGGCCACCGTGGCCGAGGGCTGGCCGGTCCTGCAACCCTCCGGGGAGCGCATCGGGGACCCGTCGGCCGAGCCGACGCCGCCGGCGCCGGCCGCCGAACCCACCCCGCCTGCCCCGGCCGGCGAACCGCACCCGCCCGGTGAACCCCCGGTGGCCCGCACCGCCTGACCCGGCCCGGTCGACCACCGGGACCGCGCCCTCAGTCGAGGGCGACCGCGGCCCGGGCCGTGCGCAGCCGCGCGACCACCCGGGGATGCTCGGTCAGAGCCCGTTCCAGGGCACCGAGGACGTCGTCGAGCACCTCCCGCCCGCCCCGGGCGGTGAGCGCCTCCCCCTGCCACCGGACGAAGTCCAGCAGCAGCTGGTCGTCGTCCACCCGGACGGCCGCGACCAGCGCGTCCACCAGGTGCGCGAGTCCCGAGGCGACGTCCTCGGCGGTCTCCTCCGGCGGATCGACCACGCTCAGCGCGAGCCGGACCAGATCACGCCTGCGGTGCAGCACCGCCACGTACGCGTCGTCCGGCGGGGGCGGCGGGGCGCCGGTGTGCGCGCCGGCCGACAGCGGTCCGGACAGCAGCCGGACCGCGTCCCGGGCGCTGGCGCCCCAGGCCGCCGCGCCGATCGCCGTCGCCCACCGACCCTCCGGACCGAAGCCGGGACCGCCGGCCAGCACCGGCACCCCGGCCGTCCGGCTCGCCTCCACCATCCGCGCCGCCCGGACCAGCCGGTTGGGCTGCACACAGCTCAGCAGCACCGCGTCCGGGCCGGTCTGGTGCAGGTAGGAGACCAGGTGCCGGGCCGGCACGCTGGCGCCCAGGAAGGTGACCCGCCACCCGGCCGCCCGGACCACCTCGCTGACGATCCGCGCGGCCAGCGCGTGCCACTCGCCCTCGACGCAGGCCACCACCACGTGCCCGCGGCGCGGCGGGCCGACGGCCGCGCCCAGCGCGTCGACCACCAGTTCGCTGACGTGGGTCGCGGCGTGCTCCTGGGCGACGCTCCAGGAACCGGTGAGCCACCGCCGGCCGATCTCCCGCTGGGCGACCGCGACCAGGTCGACCAGGACGTCCGCGACCGAGCAGCCCTCGGCCAGCAGGCCCTGGGCGAGCGCGACCGCGCCGGCCCGGTCGGCCCGCTCCAGGTGGTCGAGGTACGCGGCGAGCGACTCCGGCCCGATCCGGCAGGCCGCACTCACGCGGCGGCCACGGCCAGCATGGCGATGTCGTCGTGCGGCTGCCCGTCGAGCCACTCGTCGACGAGCTGGAGGACCCGGTCGACCAGGGCCGCCGGCGGCAGCCCGGCGCCGGAGGCCAGCGCCTGGCGCAGCCGGGCCTCGCCGAACATGGCCACCTCGGTGGGGCCGCCCCGGGCCTCGGTCACCCCGTCGGTGTACGTCAGGAGCAGGTCGCCCGGGGCCAGCCGGATCTCCGCCTCGACGAACCGCGCGTCGGTCAGCGCCCCCACCGGCATGCCGCCGACGGGGGCCGTCTCGATCCCGCCGCCGGCCCGGACGACCAACGGCGCCGGATGGCCGCCGCCGGCCACCCGGACCAGCAGCCCGCCGTCCGGCTCCCGGGTCAGCGTGCCCAGCAGGAGCGTGGTGAACTGGGCCCGGCGGGCCGCGCCGGGCGCGTCCAGCAGGGCCCGGTTGAGCAGCTCCATCAGCTCCCGGGGCCGCTGTTCGACCAGGCGCAGCGTCTGCAACGACTGGCGGACCCGGCCGGTCAGCACGGCCGCGCCGACGCCCTTGCCGCAGACGTCGCCGAGCGCGAACAGGCCACCCGCGGGGGTGGGGAAGAGGTCGTAGAAGTCGCCGCCGATGCGCAGGCTGTCCCCGGCCGCCCGGTAACCGCCGGCCAGCGCCATCCCGGCCAGTCGGGGCAGCTCCGGCGGAAGCAGGCTGTTCTGCAGCACGCGGGCCAGGTGGGCCTGCTCGCCGTAGAGTTCGGCGGCGGCCAGCGCGGCGCCCGCCCGGGCGGCGAACTCCCGGGCCAGCGAGATCTCCCGCTGGTCGAAGCCGGGCCGCTCGGGGCGCCGGGCCAGGACGAGCGCGCCGGCCGGGCCGCCGGCGCTGGGCATCGGGCTGATCAGCACGGTGCCCGGCCGTCCGAAGCCCGCCGGCAGCACCTCGGCCAGGTCGGCCAGCTCCGCGTCCAGCCAGGGGCTGGGCTCGGTGAGGTCGCCCTCCAGCGCCTCGACCAGCCCGGGGACCGACTCCACCGTCCGCCAGCCGGCCACGCCGGTGACCGGGCCGGGGTCGCCGGTCGCGTACCGGATCCAGTGCGGCTCGTCCTCGGCCGGGGGCGGCGGGCGGTGCACCACCACGGCGACGTCGGCCAGGTAGGGCACCGGCAGGTCGACGGCGGTGCGCAGCGTCTGGTCACGGTGCAGGGAGAGCCCGAGGCGGCTGCCGGCCTGGGCGAGGAAGGCGGTCCGGGACCGCTCGGTGAGCAGCGCGTCGGTGCGCGCCTGCTCCTCGGTGACGTCCCGCACGTACCAGGCGCGGCGTTCCCCGGCGAGCCCGCGTCGTACGCCCCGCAGCCGCCGGCCGTGGTGCTCGGTCTCGAACGATTCGGCGCCGTCGCGGGTCGCCTCGGCCAGCCCGGGCACCGCGCAGCCGGCCAAATCCACGCCCGGCGTCAGCTCGGGGAGGAGTTCCGCCGCCATGGCGTTGACCAGGGCCACCTCGCCGGCGGCGTCGACGGTCACGACGGCCTCGGCCAGCCCGTCCAGCAGTTCCCGGGCGAGCTGGTCGTCGGCCGGCAGCGCGGCACCGACCCCGGCCACCCGCCGGGGTCGCTTCCTCCGGGCGTGTCCACCGCCGCTGACCGGCCCGGCGACACCGCCCCGGCGCGCGGCGGTCACCGCCGGTGGCCGGGCGCTTCGGTCGGTCGACCCGTGCGCATGCTGTCGGTGCACCCCTCACTCGCCGGACAGGTTGCCTGACGGCAAGCGTACCCAGCGGGCACGACGAATGCTTGTCGAGGACGGCCCCGGTCAGCCGCTCCGGGCCAGCCAGCCCACCGGTCGGTCGACGATCCGGCGGACCACCGAGGTGGCTCCGCCGACCGCGGCGGACTGGGCGCCGAGCACGGCGGGTCGCACCGTGACCGGGGACCAGGCGGCGGTGAGCACCCGACGGGAGACCTCCGCCGCCACCGGGGGACGCAGCCAGGGGGAGAGCGGGGCGTATCCGCCCCCGAGCACCACGGTGTCCAGGTCCAGCAGGTTCACCACGCCCGCCACCGCCACGCCGAGGGCGGTGCCGGCGTCGGCCAGGGCGGCCAGCGTGGCCGCGTCACCGGCCTCGGCCAGGTCGGCGAGGCGGGTGGCGGCGGTGTCCGCCGGCAGTTCGGCGCCGGGCAGCCCGGCGGCGGCCAGGATCGCCTCCTGGCCGGCGTACCGCTCCAGGCAGCCCCGGCCACCGCAGCGGCAGGGCCGCCCCTGCGGCTGCACCGGGAAGTGACCGATCTCTCCGCTCCAGCCGCGCGCCCCCCGGTAGAGCGCACCGTCCAGCACGATGCCGGCGCCGATGCCGATCTCACCGGTGACGTGCAGGAAGCTGCGCGGGCCGGCGGGGCCGGCGTACAGCTCGCCGAGCGCGGCGAGGTTGGCCTCGTTGTCGACCACCAGCGGCGGGACGCCGTCGACCGGCTCGGCGAGGGGCTGCCCGGCGAGCAGCGCCGGCACGTCCACGTCCCGCCAGCCCAGGTTCGGCGCCAGCCGGACCAGGCCGCCGTCGCCCACCAGGCCCGGCACGGCGAGCGCGGCGCCGGCCAGGGTCAACCCGTCGCGTACGGCGGCGGCACGCGCCTCGGCGGCCAGCGCGGCCAGCCGGGCGAGCGCGTCGGCGGGGGAGACCGGGCGCAGGTCGGCGCGGCGGACCAGGTGGTGCCGGACCGTGCCGGTCAGGTCGACCACGCAGGCCGCCAGGTAGTCGACGTTCACCTCCAGGCCCAGGCCGGCCGGGCCGTCGGCGGCGAGCACCAGGCCCCGGGCCGGCCGGCCCGCACCGGTGCGCGGCGGTGGCTCGGCCTCGGCGACCAGCCGCCCGGCGATCAGGTCGTCGACGACGGCGGAGACGGTGGCCCGGGTCAGCCCGGTCCCGGCGGCGAGGCCGGCCCGCGAGGGCGGTCGGTCGGCGGCGGCGATCCGCCGGAGCACCACCGCGAGATTCAGCTCACGCAGGCTGCCCTGCCGGACCGCTCCGGCGGTGCTGGCGCTGGTCACCACTTGACACTGCCACATCCCCGCCATTTAATTCAACCGCTGAACAAATCGCGGACGCCACCACCACCCGGAGGTTCCCATGGCACCCCGTCCCACCCCCGCGGACAAGTTCTCCTTCGGCCTCTGGACCGTGGGCTGGCCCGCCCGCGACCCGTTCGGCGACGCCACCCGGCCCGAGCTGGACGCCGTCGAGGCCGTGCACAAGCTCGCCGAGCTCGGCGCGTACGGGATCACGTTCCACGACGACGACCTGGTCCCGTTCGGCGCGGACGCGGCCACCCGCGACGCCCGGCTGAGCCGGTTCCGCAAGGCGCTCGACGAGACCGGCCTGGTCGTGCCGATGGTCACCACCAACCTGTTCAACCACCCGGTGTTCAAGGACGGCGGCTTCACCAGCAACGACCGCGACGTGCGCCGCTACGCGCTGCGCAAGGTGCTGCGCAACGTCGACCTCGCCGCCGAGCTGGGCGCGAAGACGTTCGTCATGTGGGGCGGGCGGGAAGGCGCCGAGTACGACGTGGCCAAGGACGTCCAGGCCGCGCTCGAGCGCTACCGGGAGGCCGTCGACCTGCTCTGCCAGTACGTCGTCGACAACGGCTACGACCTGCGCTTCGCGCTCGAACCCAAGCCGAACGAGCCGCGGGGCGACATCCTGCTCCCCACCGTCGGCCACGCGCTCGGCTTCATCTCCACCCTGGCCCGCCCGGAGATGGTCGGGCTCAACCCGGAGGTCGGCCACGAGCAGATGGCCGGGCTCAACTTCGCCCACGGCATCGCCCAGGCGCTCTGGCAGGGCAAGCTGTTCCACATCGACCTCAACGGCCAGCGCGGCATCAAGTACGACCAGGACCTGGTCTTCGGCCACGGCGACCTGCTCAACGCGTTCGCCCTGGTCGACCTGCTGGAGCACGGCGGCCCGAACGGCGGCCCGGCCTACGACGGCCCGCGCCACTTCGACTACAAGCCCTCCCGCACCGAGGACATGACCGGCGTGTGGGCCTCCGCCGAGGCGAACATGCGGACCTACCTGCTGCTCAAGGAGCGGGCCGCGGCGTTCCGCGCCGACCCGGAGGTCGCCGAGGCGCTCGCCGCCGCCCGGGTGGCCGAGCTGGCCACCCCGACGCTGAACCCCGGTGAGGGCTACGCCGAGCTGCTCGCCGACCGGACCGCGTTCGAGGAGTTCGACCCGGAGGCGGCCGGGGCGAAGGGCTTCGGCTTCGTCCGGCTCAACCAGCTCGCCGTCGAGCACGTGCTCGGCGCGCGCTGAGGCGGGCCGCCATGCCGCTCGTCGCGGGGGTCGACTCGTCGACCCAGTCCTGCAAGGTGGTGGTCCGGGACGCGGAGACCGGGGCGCTGGTCCGGCAGGGCCGGGCGCCCCACCCGGCCGGCACCGAGGTCGACCCCGCCGCCTGGTGGGACGCCCTGCGGGCGGCCGTCGCCGAGGCCGGCGGCCTGGCCGACGTGGCCGCCGTCTCGGTCGGCGGCCAGCAGCACGGCATGGTCTGCCTGGACGAGGCGGGCGAGGTGGTCCGCCCGGCGCTGCTGTGGAACGACACCCGCTCCGCCGACGCCGCCCGGGACCTCGTCGAGGAGGCCGGCGGCGGGGAGACCGGCCGCCGGTTCTGGGCCGAGGCCACCGGCGCGGTGCCGGTGGCCAGCTTCACCGCCACCAAGCTGCGCTGGCTGGCCCGGCACGAGCCGGCGAACGCCGACCGGGTGGCCGCGGTCTGCCTGCCGCACGACTGGCTCACCTGGCGGCTGGCCGGCGCTCCCGGCCTGGACGCGCTGCGCACCGACCGGGGCGACGCCAGCGGCACCGGCTACTGGTCGCCGCGCACCGGCGAATACCGGCTCGACCTGCTGGAGCAGGCCTTCGGCCGGCGCCCGCGGGTCCCGGTCGTGCTCGGTCCGGCCGAGGCGGCCGGACAGCTCGACCCGGCGACGCTCGGCGACGGGCCGACCGCCGCCGGTCCGGTCGGCGGCGCAGGGTCCGGCGCCGCCGGCCGGGTCCTCCTCGGGCCGGGCACCGGAGACAACGCGGCGGCGGCGCTCGGCGTCGGCGCCGGCCCGGGGGACGTGGTCGTCTCGATCGGCACCTCCGGCACGGTGTTCGCGGTGGCCGACGCGCCGGCCGCCGACGCCGCCGGCGCGGTGGCCGGGTTCGCCGACGCCACCGGGCGGTTCCTGCCGCTGGTCTGCACGTTGAACGCGGCCCGGGTGCTCGACGCCGCCGCGACGCTGCTCGGCGTCGACCTCGACACGCTCGGCGAGTTGGCGCTGGCCGCTCCACCGGGCGCGGACGGCCTGGTCCTGGTGCCGTACCTGGAGGGGGAACGGACGCCGGACCGCCCGCACGCCACCGGCGAGCTGCGCGGCCTGACGCTGGGCACGTCGACCCCGGCGCACCTGGCCCGGGCCGCCGTCGAGGGCATGCTCTGCGGGCTCGCCGACGGCCTCGACGCGCTGCTCGCCCAGGGCGCCCGCGCCGACCGGATCATCCTGGTCGGCGGTGGCGCCCGGTCCGCCGCGGTCCGCGCGATCGCGCCGCAGGTCTTCGGCCGCCCGGTGGTGGTCCCGCCGCCCGGTGAGTACGTGGCCGACGGCGCGGCCCGCCAGGCCGCGTGGGTCGCGCTCGGCGGCGACGCCCCGCCGGCCTGGTCGATCGGCGACACCGAGGAGTACACGGCCGAGCCGGTGCCCGCCATCCGCGAGCGCTACGCCCGCGCCCGAGGGTAAGGAAGGGCCCCTTCTTAACGCCTCCGGTAGAGGAGGGGCCCCTTTTTAACACGCGCGGCAGGCCGGGGGCGGTGTCCCGGATCCGGCGCGTACCTGGTTGGCTGCCCTGCATGAGGGGCACCAGGATCTCCCGGCGCGGGAACGCGGCGCACCGGTACTACAGCGTCGTCGTCTTCGTGGTGCTCGCCTCGCTGGACAACGTGGCGATCGGTCTCGTGCCGCCGCTGTACGGGCCGATCTCCGAGGCGTTCGACGTACCCCAGCGGATGCTCGGCCTGGTCACCGCGGTCAGCTTCCTGGTCAGCGCGGTGGCCGCGGTGGGCTGGGCGTACGTCGGCGACCGGAGCAACCGCAAGCCGTTGCTGATGGTCGGCACGCTGGTCTGGGCGGCCGGCACCGGCGGCAGCGCGCTGGCCGGGCAGTACTCGATGTTCCTGGCCGCCCAGCTCGTCGCCGCGGTCGGGCTGGGCGCTGTCGGCTCGGTCGGCTTCTCCGTGGTCACCGACCTGATCTCGCCGCGCCGCCGCGGCCTGGTGATGAGCTTCTGGGGCCTGTCCCAGGGCGTCGGCACGCTGGCCGGCACGCTCACCGGCGGCCTGCTCGGCGCGACCGACTGGCGGCGGCCGTTCCTGCTGCTGACCGTCGTCGGCCTGGCCGCCACCGCGGCGTACCTGTTCACGTACGACATCCGGCGCGGGCAGAGCGAGCCGGAACTGGCCGAGGCGCTCGACGCCGGCGGCGAGTACGACTATCGGATCAGCCGCGCCGACCTGCCCCGGATCCTGGCCCGGCGGACCAACCGGTGGCTGATCCTGCAGGGGCTGACCGCCCAGGCCGCGTTCGGCTCGCTGGTCTGGCTGCCGAACCTGTTCCGCGAGCGAGCCGAGGCGCAGGGCTACTCCGAGGCCACTGCCGTCGTGGTGGGCAGCGTCTTCGCCACCCTATTCCAGCTCGGTGGCGCGCTGTCGATCGTGGGCGGGCTGGTCGGCGACGCGCTGCAACGGCGTACGCCGAGCGGCCGGGCAACGGTGGCGGCCGTGGGCGTCCTCGCGGCCGTGCCGTTCTACCTGGTGCTGTTCTTCGTGCCGATGCGTATCGACGTGCCCGACGGCGGCGGCTCCGGCGCGGTGGTGGCGGCGGTGCTGTCCAGTGTGCTGACCGAGCCGACGGTCGGGCTGAGCCTGCTCACCGCCGTGGTGGCGCTGGCGCTCACCTCGGCCAACTCGCCCAACTGGTTCGCGCTGATCGCCGACGTCAACCCGCCCGAGCACCGGGGCACGGTCTACAGCCTGGGCAACCTGGTCAACGGCGTGGGACGGGCGGCCGGCAACGGGGTGGTCGGGCTGGTGTTCGGCGGGCTGCGGCTGGTGTTCCCGCCGCCGCTGAACTACGCCGTCGGGCTGGCCGCGTTCCAGCTCTTCTTCATCCCCACCGGCATCATGTACTGGCTCGCCGCCCGCACGTCACCCCGGGACATCGCGCAGGTCGACGCGCTCCTGCACACCCGCGCCGACCGCCTGGAAGGAAGGGCCCCTTCTTAACGGGTGAGTGTTAAGAAGGGGCCCTTCCTATACCGGAGGCGTTAACAGGGGGCCCTTCCTTACATCCACCACACGGTGACGTCGGTGGGGACCGTGTCGCCGTCCAACGGGGCGCTGGACGCCAGCACCGAGGCGCCGGCCGGCAGCGGCACCGCCGCCGCGCCGAAGTTGGTCAGCACGGTGAGGTCACCGTTGGTGAACGTCAGCACCTCGTCACCGGAGGACAGGAACCGCAGCGGGCCCCGTGCCAGCGCGTGCTCGCGGCGCAACCGCAGCGCCGTGCGGTACAGCTCGTACGTCGAGCCGGGCACGCCGCGCTGCCGGTCCAGCGCGTACTCGGCCCACATCGGCGGCTGGGGCAGCCAGCTCGCGTCCGTCGGCCCGAAGCCGTACGACGGGGCGTCGGCCTCCCACGGGATCGGCACCCGGCAGCCGTCGCGGCCGCGCTGGGTGTGCCCGCTGCGGGCCCAGGTGGGGTCCTGCCGGGCCTCGTCGGGCAGCGTGGTGTGCTCCGGCAACCCCAGCTCCTCGCCCTGGTAGAGGTAGGCCGAGCCGGGCAGCGCGAGCATGAGCAGGCTGGCCGCCCGGGCCCGGCGCAGGCCGAGCGCCACGTCGGGCTGCGGGTCGTCGACGCCGATGCCGTTCATCCGGCCGCCGGCGGTGGTCAGCCCGAGCCGGGAGGCGTGCCGGACCACGTCGTGGTTGGACAGCACCCACGTGGTCGGGGCGCCCACCGAGTCGGTGGCCTCCAGGGAGCGGGTGATCACCGCGTACTGGGCCGGGGCGGTCCAGGCGGCCATCAGGTATTCGAAGTTGAACGCCTGGTGCATCTCGTCCGGCCGGACGTAGCGGGCCAGCCGCTCGGCCGGCTCCACCCACGCCTCGGCGACCAGGACCCGCTCCCCGGCGTACGAGTCGAGCAGCCGGCGCCACTCCCGGTAGATCTCGTGCACGCCGTCCTGGTCCCACATCGGCGGCCGGGGCTTGTCCACCTCGCTGCCGGAGAGGATCTCCTGCGGTTCCTGCCAGTCGGCCAGGTCGGCCTGCTTGATCAGGCCGTGCGCGACGTCCACCCGGAACCCGTCCACGCCCCGGTCGAGCCAGAAGCGCAGGACGCCGAGGAACTCCTCGCGCACCTCCGGGTTGTCCCAGTTGAGGTCGGGCTGGCCGGGGTCGAACAGGTGCAGGTACCACTGCCCGTCCGGCAGCCGGGTCCAGGCCGGTCCGCCGAACACGCTCTCCCAGTCGTTCGGGGCCTCGGCGCCGTCCGGGCCCTTGCCGTCCCGGATGACGTAGCGCTGCCGCTCCGGGCTGCCCGGCGCCGCCGCCACGGCGGCGGTGAACCAGCGGTGCGCGGAGGAGGTGTGGTTGGGCACCAGGTCGACGATCACCCGCAGGCCGCGTGCCTTCGCCTCGGTGATCAGCTTGTCGGCGTCGGCGAGCGTGCCGAAGAGCGGGTCGACGTCCCGGTAGTCGGCCACGTCGTAACCGGCGTCGGCCTGCGGGGACGGATAGAACGGGGACAGCCAGAGCGCGTCGACGCCCAGCTCGGCGAGGTGGTCGAGGCGGGCCGTGATGCCCGGCAGGTCGCCGATGCCGTCGCCGTCGGAGTCGGCGAACGAGCGCGGGTAGACCTGGTAGATGACCGCCTCGGTCCACCAGCCGGTGGCCGGGCTCTGCTGCGTCGCGTCGGTGTTCAGCGCCTTCTCCCTGTCGTGCGTGCGGGGCGAACGGGTCCGTTCAGTGTGCCCGGGGCGGCGCGGTCGACTCCCGCACCACCAGGCGAGTGGGGAGGATCACCGACGACGGCGTCCCCCCGTCGGTGTCGGCGTCGCGCGGGGCCGGCACCAGACCGGCGTACGGCTCCGCGACCCGGGCGCCCAGCGGGTCGAGCAGGATGCGCGCGGCGAGCAGTCCCTGCTCGGCGGCGGGCTGGGCGATCGTGCTCAGCCCGAGCACCCCGGCCAGGTCGTGGTCGTCGATGCCGATCACGCTGACGTCCTGCGGGACCCGGAGTCCGGCGTCGCGCAGCGCGGTGACCGCGCCCATCGCCATCTCGTCGCAGGCGGCGAAGATGGCGGTCGGCGGTTCGCCCCGGGCGAGCAGCTCGGCGGTCGCCCGGGTGCCGCCGTCGATGGTGAAGCGGGACTCGACGTCGAGGCTCGGGTCGGGGCGGATGCCGGCCCCACGCAGCGCTTCCTGGTAGCCGCGCCGCCGATCGAGGTGGGTGGTGAAGGCCAGTTCGTCGTCGGGGTCGCCGGAGATGTGCGCGATCCGGGTGTGGCCGAGGTCGAGCAGGTGGCGGGTGGCGGTCCGGGCGGCGGCCACGTCGTCGATGCGGACGCAGGGCCAGCCGGGCACACCGCTGCCGGAGCTGATCGTCACCCCGGGCAGGTCCAGCTTGGTCAGCGCGTGCACGTCGGCCGCGCGCAGCGGGGTGGCGACCAGCATGATCGCGTCCACCCGCTTGTGCAGGCCGGCCGGGCGGAGCACCCGCTGGCGGGTCTGCTCCCGGCCGCCGAGGTTGTAGAGCAGCAGGTCGTAGCCGTTCTGCTGGAGGTAGTCCTCGACCGCCTCGACCACGGTGCCGAAGAACCAGCGGGTGATCCGGGGGACCACCACGGCGACGGTGCCGGTCCGGCCGCCGGCCAGTCGGGAGGCGCTCGGCGAGACCGCGTACTGGAGCTGCTCGGCGGCGGCGAGGACCCGCCGGCGGGTGGCGGCGGAGACCGTCGGCAGCCCGCGCAGCGCCCGGGAGACGGTGGCCGTGGAGACCCCGGCCAGGCGGGCGACGTCGTCAATCTTGGTCATCGTGGCTCCCCGCTGCGACCCGTGTCCCGCCGCCGCCGGCCGGCGGCGGCGGGACGACGGATCAACCCTTGACGCTGCCGGCGAGCAGGCCCCGCACGAAGTAGCGCTGGAGGGACAGGAACACCAGCAGCGGTACGACGATCGAGACGAACGCGCCGGCGGTGAGCCGTTGCCACTCGTTGCCCCGCGTGCCGGCCAGCTCGGCGAGCCGGACCGTCAGCGGGGCGGTCTCGTCGCCGCCCCCGGCGAAGATCAGCGCGACCAGCAGGTCGTTCCAGACCCAGAGGAACTGGAAGATGCCGATCGCCGCGAGCGCGGGCGTGATCAGCGGCAGCACGATGGTCCGGAAGATCTTCGGGTGGGTGGCGCCGTCGACCCGGGCCGCCTCCATCAGGTCGCCGGGGAGCTGCGAGATGAAGTTGTGCAGCAGGTAGACGGCGAACGGGAGCGCGAAGCAGGTGTGTGCGAACCACACCTGCGCGAACTTCTGCTCGTCGACCAGGTCCCACGCGGGGAGGATCTGGACCCCGCCGAGGGTGACGCCGGTGGAGAAGAACCTCAGCAGCGGCACGAGGGCCATCTGCAGCGGCACGATCTGCAGCGCGAAGATCCCGATGTAGAGCCAGTCCCGGCCCTTGAAGTTGATCCAGGCCAGCGCGTACGCGGCCAGCGAGGCGAACGCGATCGGGAAGAGCACCGACGGGATGGTGATCGCCAGTGAGTTGATGAAGTAGCTGGCGAGCTGCCCCGACGAGCCGGTGCTGAACAGCACGTCCTGGTAGTTCTGCAGGGTGAACTGCGGGTCGCGGAAGAACGTCCACCAGCCGGTGGTCTTGATCTGGTCCTCCGGCCGGAACGAGGAGATGAACAGGCCGAAGGTCGGGATCGTCCAGAGCAGCGCGAGCACGATCGAGACCAGGGTGGCGGTGCGGCTGTTGAGCCGCTTGCGGACCCGGGCGGCCCGGGTGAGCGGCGCCGGGGGTTGGACGCCGGCTCCGACGGTGGGCGTGGCGGTGGTCATCTCAGCCCTCCCGCTGCTTGCGCAGGTTGCGGATCTGGTAGATCACGAGCGGCAGGACCAGGACGAACAGGAAGACCGCGAGCGCCGAGCCCTGCCCGTTCTCGCCGTACCGGAACGCCTGGTTGTACATCTCGGTCGCGATCACGTTGGTGTCGTAGTTGCCGTTGGTGGCGGTCCGGACGATGTCGAAGACCTTGAGCGTGGCGATGGAGATCGTCACCACCACCACGATCAGCGCGGGCCGGATGCTCGGCATGGTGATCCGCCAGAACATCTGCCAGGCGGTGGTGCCGTCCAGCCGGGCCGCCTCGATGATGTCCGCCGGGATGGCCTTGATGGCCGCGGAGAGCACCACCATGGCGAAGCCGGCCTGGATCCACACCATGATCACGATCAGCAGGAGCGTGTTCAGCGGCGAGTCGAGCAACCACTGCTTCGGCTCGCCGCCGAGGCTGACCACGATCTGGTTGAGCAGGCCGATCTGCTCCTGCCCGTCGCCCCGGAAGGCGTAGATGAACCGCCAGATGATGGCGGCGCCGACGAACGAGATCGCCATCGGCAGGAAGATCAGCGACTTGGCCGCCGACTCGAACCGGGCCTTGTCCACCAGGACGGCGTAGACCAGGCCGAACGCGCTGGCCACCAGCGGGACCAGCAGCACCCAGACCAGGGTGTTGAGCAGGACCCGGAAGATCGAGTCCTCGGAGAACATCCAGCCGTAGTTGTCCAGCCCCACCCAGTCGGTGCTGCGCGCGTCCATGAAGGAGAGCAGCGTGGTGCGGATGGCCGGCACCACCAGACCGATGGTCAGGAACAGCAGCGTCGGCAGCAGGAAGAAGAACGCGAACAGGCCCTCACGCTGCTTGCGCCGGCGCGGCGGCGGACCGCCGGCCGTCACGGCCGCGACCAGCTGCGCCTCCCGGCGCCGGGCGAACCAGGCCGGCACCACGTCGAGGAGCAGGAGCAGGCCGCCCACCACCGCGACGAAAGCGATCAGCCCGTACATCAGCATGAGGAACTTCGGCTGTTCCGCCGCGAAGTCGAACTCCATCAACCCTCCCTCAAGGGTTCGGATGCCTCGAGGGTGGCCCGGTCCGCGTCGCGGACCGGGCCACCCTCTCAGATCACTTCCAGCTGCCCTCGATGTCGTTCAGGACGCTCGTGGTGTCCTTGCCGTTGATCCAGGCGACCATGCCCTTCCAGAAGGTGCCCGCGCCGACCGCGGCCGGCATCAGGTCCGAGCCGTCGAAGCGGAAGACGGTCTTCTCGTCCTGCAGGATGCCCACGGAGAGCTTGTCCACCGGGTTCGGGACGTTGTTGAGGTCCAGCTTCTTGTTCGCGGACACCCAGTCACCGATCTTGGCGCGGCTGTTGGCGTACTCGCCGGAGGCCAGGTAGGTCTGCACCGCCTGGACCTCGGGACGGTCGGCGAAGGCCGCGACGAACTCGCCGCCACCCAGCACCGGCTTGCCCTTGGCCGGGTCGATCGCCGGGAAGTAGAACGCGAAGACGTCGCCGTCCTCGGCCACCTTGGTGCCCTGCGGCCACTGGTTGGCGTAGAAGGACGCCTGGCGGTGCAGCGCGCACTTGCCGGAGGTGATCGGCGTGCCGGCCTCCTGGAACGCGGTGGTGGCGATGCTCTTCACGCCGCCGAAGCCGCCGTTGACGTACTTCTCGTTCTTCAGGATGGTGCCGGCCTGGTTGACGGCCGTGGCGACCTGCGGGTCGTTGAACGGGATGCCGTGGGTGGTCCACTGGTCGTAGACCTCGGGGCCCGCGGTACGCAGCAGGACGTCCTCGATCCAGTCGGTGGCCGGCCAGCCGGTGGCGTCACCGGACTCGATGCCGGCGCACCACGGCTTGGTGCCGCTCGCCGCGATCTTGTCGCTGAGGTCGATCAGCTCCTGCCAGGTGGTCGGGACCGACCAGCCCTTCTCCTTGAAGGTCTTCGGCGAGTACCACACGAAGGACTTCACGTTGGAGCCCAGCGGGGCGCCGTAGAACTGGCCGTTGACGGTGCTGTACTTCAGCCAGTCGGGGGAGTAGTTCTGCTCGGCCATGGCCTTGGTGTCGGCGCCGGCCGGCTTGAGCTTGCCCGAGTCGACGAAGCGCTTCAGCAGACCCGGCTGCGGGATGAAGGCGATGTCGGGGGCGTTGCCGCCGTCCACCCGGACGGGGAGCTGGGCCTCGAACTCGCCCGAGCCCTCGTGGTCGATCTCGATGCCGGTGCAGTCCTCGAACTGCTTCCAGGACTGGTCCAGCCGGTCGGCCTCGATGTCACGGATCGAGGAGTAGATCGTGACCTTCTTGCCGTCGTTGCCCTGGTACTTCTCGTATGCCGCGCACTCGGGCGAGCTCGCGTTGTCGCTCTTCTTGTCGTTGCCGGTGCCGCAGGCGGCGACGCCGAGCGCCAGCCCCAGCACGCCGGTGACCGCGAGAGCCTGGCGTGATCTGGCAAACGCCATGCCGATCTCCTTCCTTGCCGGCGCGTGGGGGGAAATCGAACCCGCGCCGGTCCGATGGTCGTCCCCACATGTAAGCGCTTGCATCGCGTCCGGTCCACCCCCCTGCCGGACACGGCCCGGTAACAATCCCGAAACCCTCGCCAGCGGCCGTGGGTGCGCTCCCACGAATCTTCCGTTCGATGGAACTTTCTGTCACGCTGTCCGCATCAGATTGAAGACTTTCAACATAGGAGGCAGTGGATGCGTAAGCGGTGGCTCAGTCTCGCGTCCGGGGTGGCGGTCCTGGCGGCGGCGGTCCTGGTCCCGGCGGCGCCCGCCCTGGCCGCGCCGACCTTCAAGGTCCCGTTCCCGTGCAACCAGTCCTGGTCCGGCCAGACGCGGACCAATCACAGTCCGGCGAACGCCATCGACTTCAACCGCGCCGACGACCTCGGCGACCCGGTGGTGGCCAGCGCGCCCGGCACGGTCGACGTGGTGACGAACCTCGGCGACACGAGCTACGGCAAGTACGTCCGGATCAACCACGGCGGTGGCTGGACCACCTACTACGCGCACCTGAACGCCTTCAACGTCTCGGTCGGGCAGACCGTCGGGTACGGCCGGGTGATCGGCTACGTCGGCACCACCGGCGGGTCGACCGGCCCGCACCTGCACTACGAGCAGCGCTCGAGCGGCAGCGCCGTAAAGATCAAGTTCAACGGCGCCCAGGCCCTCTACTGGGGCACGAAGACCTACACCAGCGACAACGGCTGCGCCGGGGCGGACACCGGCGCGGGCACGGTCAACACCGCGGGCGCCGCGCTCACGGTCCGGTCCGGTCCGGGCACCGGCTACAGCGCGGTCGGCACGGTGGCCGACGGCGCCGGGGTGACGATCTACTGCCAGACCAGCGGCACCAGCGTCACCGGCACCTACGGCACCAGCTCGATCTGGGACCGGATCGGCTCCGGGCGGTTCATCTCCGACGCCTACGTCTACACCGGCTACGACGGCTACATCCCCGGCGTGCCCCGCTGCTGACCCCGGCGGGCGCGGGGACGACCGGTCCCCGCGCCCGCACCGGTCAGGAGTTCAGCCGCCAGATGGCGAAGTTGAGCGCGGCGGCGAACGTGACCCAGGCCCAGTAGGGCAGCATCAGCAGCGTCGCGGGCCGGGAGACGCGCCGGAACAGGGCCACGGTCACGCCGATGGCCAGCCACATCACCACGATCTCGGCGAAGGCCAGCCCGTACCGGCCCTCGCCGAAGAACAGCGGCGTCCAGATCGCGTTGAGCACGAGCTGCGCGACCCAGGCTCCGAGCGCGGGGCCGAACCCGACCCGGCGCCAGACCAGCCAGCCGGCGATCGCGATCAACGCGTACAGCACCGTCCAGACCGGGCCGAACAGCCAGGAGGGCGGCGCCCAGGCGGGCTGCTCCAGGCTCTGGTATTCCGCGGAGGTGCCCCGGACGCCCAGCCCGCCGATGGCGGCGGCGGCGAACGTGGCGGCGCCGAAGCCGAGCAGGGCCCACCACTTCCGGACCCCGGCGGTGCGCCGCCCGGCGCTCTGAGTTGTCTCCATGGTCGAGATGATTGCCGTTCCGCGCCGGGGACAAACCCCTCCGGACGCGAAAGCGCCGGGATCGCCGGGTCCGGACGCTCCGGTCTGGGAGGACAGAGCGCCGGACCCGACGACCCCGGCGGGTCAGGGGTGAAGGACAGGGGTCGCTAATTGAAGATGCTGACGCCACCCGGGCCGACCAGCAGGCCGACGACGATGAGGACGATGCCCCAGAGGATCTGCCGGCGGAACAGCGCGAGAATTCCGGCGACCACGAGTACGACTGCGAGAATCCAGAGAATCAGCTCCATGACGGCTGGATACCCGGCGCGCCGATCCCGGAAACCTCCCGGTCAGTCGACCTGGTCGCCCAGGTGGAACACGCTGTAGGCCTGTTTGATCACGGGGTGCGCGACGTTGCGGACGCGGACTCCGCCCGGCGTGGTGCCACGCTCGGTGCCGTGGTGGGCGTGGCCGTGCAGCGCCAGTGCGGTCGGCGCCGAGTCGATCGCCTGCCCGAGCTGGTAGCAGCCCAGGAACGGGTAGATCTCCAGCGGCTCGCCGGCCAGCGTGTCCGGCACGGGGGAGTAGTGGGTGAGCGCGACCAGCGAGTCGCACTCCAGCGACAACAGCGCGGCGGCCAGCGCGTCGGCGCTCTCCCGGGTGGTCCGGACGAAGGCCTTCATCTCCGGCTCGCCGAAGTCGCTGGCACACCGCCCGGCGAACCCGCCGCCGAACCCCTTGACCCCGGCCACCCCGAGTCGCCCGCCGGCGCACTCCAGCACGGTGCCGGTGCCCTCCAGCACGGTGATCCCCGCGTCCTCCAGCACCTTGACCACCTGCGGCACCTGGTCGCACTGGTGGTCGTGGTTGCCGAGCACGGTGATCACCGGTACGCCGAGGTCGCCGAACTCCCGCGCCACGCACCGGGCCTCGGCCTCGGTGCCGTGGCGGGTCAGGTCGCCGGCGAGCAGCAGCACGTCGGCGCAGTCGGGCAGCTCCTCCAACGCAGGACGGAACCGGCCCACCACGTCCTCGTCCACGTGCACGTCGCCGACGGCGGCGATCCGGATCACCATCGAACCTCCCTCACGGCAGCTCCTCGACCTGGGTGGGCGCCTGGGTGCGGATCACCCCGATGTCGCTGGTCACCGGCGTGTCCGGGAAGCGCTCGGCCACCCGGCGGAGGATCTCCTCCCGCCGGTGCGGGCTCTCCACCTCGCCGTAGAGCACCAGCCCGCGCTCGCGGCGCACCACCGTGATGCCCTGCTCGGCCACGGACGGGTCCTCGGCCAGCATGCTCTGGATCTCCGCCTCCACGTACTCGTCGGGGGGCACGTCGCCGGACCGTCCGGTCACGGGGTCTCCCTTCCGCCGGGCGTGCCGCCGGGCAGCACGTCCAGCCGGTCGAGCAGCACCAGGAACGCCTCCGCGTACGGCGAGTGCTGCGTTTCCTTCCGTACCCGTTCCCAGTCGATCTGTTCCCGCAGCGAACGGGCGAGCGGCAGGGCGCGGGCGAAGTCGCAGTAGTGCTGGGAGAAGCTGAGCAGCTTGTGCACCATGAGCTGGCTGGCCGAGAGCACCGGCATGTGGATCGCGTCGACCGGGCGCACGATGGTGTCGGCGAACGTCTCCTCGGTCACCGGGGTCTCGATCGGCCGGTGGATGAGGTCCACCATGCGTCCCTCGTCGTAGACCTTGACCAGCCAGTCCTCCGGCGGGCGCTCGGCGGTGAAGCCGGCCTCGACCAGCGCCTCCAGGGCCCGGTCGACGTCGGCCTCGCGGAGCAGGAAGTCCACGTCGTGGTCGCTGGAGTGGCCGCCGTGCGCGTACACGGCGAAGCTGCCGCCCAGGGCGAAGGGGATCTCGGACTGCTTGAGCACGGCGGCGACCTTCTTCAGCGTGTGCACCAGGGTCTCGTCCCCGCGCTCGGCCATCTGGGTCTCCCGTCGTCGTCATGGGCGGTGGGATCAACAGGCGTACCCGGCGGAAGCTCCGGTCACACCTGATCGGGCGCGGTGCGTCCGCTCGGGGAGGAAAGCGACAAATCGCCAATGGTGAGCGTCGGTCGGATAGCCTCGGCAAGGTGGCCAGCTCACTGCGAACGCGGCGCGGCAGGGCCCGACTGCGCGCCGTCGCCCTGATCGGCATCGACGGCTCGGGCAAGACCACCCAGGCCCACCGGCTCGCCGAGGCGCTCACCGCCGCCGGCCACCCCGCCACCTACCACCGCAACGCCGGCGGTCGCCGCTGGCTCGGCCGCCTCGCCCAGCGGGTCGGCCGGCCGGACGCGCAGCGGCTCGTCGGCCGCGACGGGCTGCTCGCGGTCGAGTCCGCGCTGCGCTGGCTCGCGATCGCGCTGGCCCTGGTCAGTTGCCTGGTGACCGGCCGGACGGCGGTGATGGACCGCTGGTCGGCCTGCCAGTACGCCAGCATCCGGGCGCACGGCGGGCAGCGCTGGGAGCGGCTGGCCCGAGCCGGGTACCGGATCTTCCCGTCGCCCCGGGTCACGTTCCTGCTCACCCTCGACCCCGCCGAGGCGTACCGGCGGATCGAGCGGCGCGGCACCGACCACGAGAGCATGCGGTGGCTCACCGCGGCGGACGCCGCCTACCGGTCGCTGCCGGAGTACGCCGGGTTCGTGGTGGTGGACGGCAGCGGCACACCGGAGGAGGTCGCCCGCCGGATCCGGGCGCACCTGAGCGAGTGGCTGCCGGACGACCCGCCGGCCCTGGCCGTACCGGGCCCGGAGGGCACGCCTCGGCCCTCCGGCGGCGCGGGGCGGGACGGACCGGTGCCGGCTCAGGCCCGGCCGTAGACCGGGACGCTCGCGCCGCTGGTCGGCGCGGACTCGTCGGAGGCGAGGAAGCGGATCACGGCGGCGATCTCGGCCGGCGGCACCCACCGCCGGTGGTCGGCCTCGGGCTGGGCGGCCCGGTTGGCCGGGGTGTCGATGACGCTCGGCAGCACCGTGTTGCACCGCACTCCGTGCGGCCGGTACTCGACCGCGACCGCGTCGGCGAACGCCCGCACCGCGGCCTTGGCGGTGACGTAGCCGGCCGCCCCGGGGAACGGCGCCACCGCCGCCCGGGCCGACACGCAGACCACCGCGCCGCCACCGGCCTCGACCAGGTGCGGCAGCGCCGCGTGGGTGACCAGGTAGGTCGGACGCAGGTTGATCCGCAGCATCCGCTCGAACTCCGCGACCGGGGTCTCGTGCACGAGCCCGCCGCTGGCGTACCCGCCGACGAGGTTGACCACCGCGCGCAACGGCGCGGCCGGCTCGTCGGTCGCCGCCTCGACCGCCCGCGCCGCCCCCTCGGGGGTCAGCAGGTCGGCCACGACCCGGACCGGACCGTCGTCCGTCCCGGGCTCCCGCTGGGGTACGACCACCCGCCAGCCGCTCCGGAGGAAGGCGGCGGTGACCGCGCCCCCCAGCCCGCCCGTGCCTCCGGTCACCAGCACCGTGCGATCCGCCATGCCCACACGCTAACCGGCCGCCCGGAGGGCCGACCGGTGACCCGGCGACGGCCGTCCGGCCGGTCCGGGAGCGCATGACGGTGGACGGTCCGGTCGGCCGGCGGCACCGACTCGACCGGACCGGATGAGGCGGCCGGGCTGCGACGATGGGACCCTGGGCGAGGGGGCCGGGCGCGGAAGGCGGTAAATTTCCCGATACGCGGCGTCATGGTTGACGCTCACGGCCTGTGAAAGTAAGTTTCATCCGTGGCGAAGAGTCCGAAGATTTCTGCGAGTCACGAGCCCGGTGGACTGATCGTCCACATCAGCGGCCTCCTTCCCTCGCTGTCCCCGGCCGAGCAGCGGGTGGCCCGGCTGGTCGTCGCCGATCCGGCCGACGCGGCCCGGCGTACCATCACCGACCTCGCCACCGCCGCCGAGACATCCGAGGCGACCGTGATCCGGTTCTGCCGGTCGGTCGGCATGGACGGCTATCCCCAGCTGCGGATCCGGCTCGCCGCCGAGGCCGCGCGCCGGGTCGAGCCGCCGGACGCCCGGGTGGTCGGCGGCGACATCCCGCCGGGCGCGGACCTGGCGCAGATCATCGCCACCATCGCGTTCAACGACGCGCGGGCCGTCGAGGAGACCGCCGAGCAGCTCGACCCGGCGGTCTGCGAGCGGGTCGTCGAGGCGATCGGCGCGGCCGGCCGGATCGACGTCTACGGCGCGGGCGCCAGCGGCTTCGTCGCCTCCGACTTCCAGCAGAAGCTGCACCGCATCGGCCGCATCGCGTTCTACTTCCCGGACGTGCACACCGCGCTCACCTCGGCGGCGCTGCTGGGCCGGGGCGACGTCGCGGTCGGCATCTCGCACACCGGCACCACCTCCGACGTGATCGAGGTGCTGGAGCAGGCCCGGGCGCGCGGGGCCACCACGGTGGCGCTGACCAACTTCCCCCGCTCGCCGATCGCCGACGTCGCGGACCACGTGCTCACCACCGCCGCCCGGGAGACGACCTACCGGTCCGGCGCGACGGCCAGTCGGCTGGCCCAGCTCACCGTGGTCGACTGCCTCTTCGTCGGAGTGGCCGCCCGGAGCCGGACCCGGACCAAGAAGGCCCTGGAGGCCACCGCCGAGGCCGTCCTGTCGCACCGGGTGGGTCCCGGGCGGAGGCGGGGATGACGGCGGGCCGGGTGGAACGGGACGAGGTGGCCGTGGTGCGTCCGGTGGTGCGGGTCGGTGCGCCGACCGAGCGACGCAACCCGCAGAGCGTCGACCTCGACCTGATGTCGACCCGGGACGTGCTCACCGTCATCAACGAGGCCGACCGTCGGGTGCCGGCCGCGGTGGCCGCCGTGCTCGACGAGATCGCCGAGACCGTCGACCTGGCCGTCGCCGCGCTGCGCGGCGGGCACCGGGTGCACTACTTCGGCGCCGGCACCTCCGGCCGCCTCGGCGTGCTGGACGCGGCCGAGCTGGCCCCCACGTTCAACTCGCCCCGGCACTGGTTCTGCGCGCACCTCGCCGGCGGCCCGGAGGCCATGTGGCGGGCCGTCGAGGACGCCGAGGACGACGAACGGGGCGGCGCCGCCGAGGCGGGCGAGTGCGTGCACCCCGGCGACCTGGTGGTCGGCCTGGCGGCCAGCGGGCGCACCCCGTACGTCCTCGGGGCGCTCGCCGCGTCCCGGGCCCAGGGGGCCGGGACCGTGCTGCTGTGCGCCAACCCGGAGGCCGAGGCCGCCCCGTCGGTGGACGTGTTCATCGGGGTGGACACCGGACCCGAGGTGGTCACCGGGTCGACCCGGATGAAGGCGGGCACCGCGCAGAAGCTGGTGCTGAACACGTTCTCCACGGCCGTCATGGTGCGCCTGGGCCGGGTCTACTCGAACCTGATGATCGACATGGTGGCCACCAACGCCAAGCTGCGCGGCCGGATGATCTCGATCCTGGTGGAGGCGACCGGGTGCGCCGAGGAGGTCTGCCGGGTTGCCCTGCGGGAGGCCGACGGCGACCTCAAGACCGCCCTGGTGGCGCTGGTCTCCGGCGCGGAGGTGCCCGCCGCCCGGGCCGCGCTGGCCCGCTCCGCCGACCAGGTACGCGGCGCCCTGGCCCTGCTCGCCTCCTGACCCCGAGCGCGAAACCACCCGCCCGGCGCATCCGCCCGGCGGGTGCGACGCGTATCACGTGGCGGGAGGGGACGTCTCTCCCCGAGCGGATTGTTCAACGAGGCGGAGGGTAATCCTCAGCGTGGCTGAACCGGTGGGTCCACGGGCGCGTATCAGGCAGTGACCAGGATCGCAATGACGCGGTGACGCGGCTCGCTGTGTTCATGGAACAGGCAATGGTGCCATTCCATGGGCGGACGGCGATTCCGCTGCTCCCGCGCCCACCGACCAGGGCGGTCGCGAGCCGCCCGAGCAGGGGTCCTGACAGGAAACATGGACCGGGCTCTCAGCTACTACTCAGGCATTCGTGACAGTTTCGACTCACGACATGGAATCCCCGACGCGTCACATCTGTTGTGTAGGTGTCAGCACCTACGGGCACAGCGGAGGTTACGGGGAGGGCTGATGAACGTGGGGATGGCAAGGAACCGGGCAACCGGCGCGAGCGAGGGGACCGTGGCAATCGTGGACAAGAACATCGGCATGCGTACCGACGAGGTCGCCGAGGAGCGGGACCTGGTCGGCGTCTACCTGCACGAGATCTCCCGGACGCCGCTGCTGGACGCCGCCCGCGAGGTGGATCTCTCCAAGGCGATCGAGGCGGGTCTCTACGCCGAGCACCTGCTCGACACCGACCGGCTCCCCGACGGGGCCACCCGGGAGGAACTGGAGCGCGTGGTGGTCGAAGGTGAGCGGGCGAAGGACCTGTTCATCCGCGCCAACCTGCGGCTGGTCGTCTCCATCGCCCGGCGCTACGTGCGCTCCGGCATGCCCATGCTGGACCTGATCCAGGAGGGCAACACCGGCCTGGTCCGCGCGGTCGAGAAGTTCGACTACGAGCGCGGCTTCAAGTTCTCCACCTACGCGACCTGGTGGATCCGGCAGGCGATCAGCCGGGCCATCGCCCAGCAGGAGCGCACCGTCCGGCTGCCCGTGCACCTGGTGGAGGACGTCAACCGGATGCGCAACGTGGCCCGGCAGCTCACCCGCGAGCTGGGCAGCGACCCGGAGCCGGAGCAGATCGCGACCGCGCTCGGCGTCACCGTCGAGCGGGTCAACGAGCTGCGCCGCTGGTCGCAGGACACCGTCTCGCTGGACACCCCGGTGGGCGACGACGGCGACACCAACCTCGGTGACCTGGTCGCCGACAGCGACGCGCCGTCGCCGGAGGAGATCGTGCTGACCGGCCTGGAGCGGCAGCGGATCGAGGGTCTGCTCAACCACCTCGACGACCGGTCGGCCGGCATCATGCGGGCCCGCTACGGCCTGGAGGACGGGCGCGAGCACTCGCTGACCGAGGTCGCGTCGCGGTTCTCGCTCTCCCGGGAGCGGATCCGCCAGCTGGAGATCCAGGCCCTCGGCCGGCTGCGTGAGCTGGCCCGCGCCGAGGGGCTGCAGGCGGCCTGACCTGGTAGTAATGGAAACGACGAACGGCCGGCGTCCGACAGGGGGACGCCGGCCGTTCGTCGTTACGGGTCAGACCCGGCCGTAGCCGGCGATGCTCATGATGTTCATGCCCCGCTTGCTGACGTTGCGGCCCGCGCTCGGCGCGTCGATGATCTGACCGCCGCCGACGTAGAGCGCCACGTGTCCGAGGCCGGAGTAGAACACCAGGTCGCCCGGTTGCAGCTGGCTGCGACTGATCCGCGTCACCGCGTTCCACTGTTGCGCCGCGCTGTGCGGCAGCGACTTCCCGGCGGCCCGCCAGGCGGCCAGCGTGAGCCCCGAGCAGTCGTAGCTGCCGGGGCCGTCGTCGCCGTAGCCGTAGGGCTTGCCGACCGCGCCGTAGGCGTACCGCACCGCGACACCGGCCTTGCCGGAGACGGCCGGGGGCGTGCCCGCCGAACTCGCCTTGACCGGGGCCTCGGTGGCCCGCCCGTACGCCTTGCGACGCATCTCGTAGAGGCCGGCCAGGTCCGCCTCGATCCGCTTCTTGGCGGCGGTCAGCTGCTTGGCCTGCGCCGCCTCCTTCGCCAGCGTGACGTCGAGCCGGGTCTTCTGGTCGATCAGCCGGCGCTGGTCGCCGGTGAAGCTGTCGATGGTGCGCTGCCGCTGGCGGGTGAGCTGGTCGAGCGTGCCCAGCCGGTCCGGCAGCGACGCCGGGCCGCCCGGCTCCAGCAGGGCCGCCGCGGTGCGCATGCCACCGGTCTTGTACGCCGTCGCGGCGATCGCGCCCACGTCGGCGCGACTCCGCTCGGCCTGTTCCTGCAACGGGCCGATCCGGGCCTCCAACGTGGCCGCGGTGGCCTTGTTGGCCTTGATCTCCTCGTTGAGCTTGTTGTACGACTCGACGATTCGCTCCAGCTCAGTCGAGGACTTCTCGATCTGCTTCGTCAGCTCGGCGGGGGTGGGCTCGGCCCGAGCCACCGACGCCGGAGCGAGCAGCGCGGCCGAGAGGCCGGCCACCGCCAGCGAGCGGAGCAGCATCCGTAAGGACGACAAGAGCGGAAAGCTCCTCTCCACGGTCGACGGGAGGCGTGCCACGCCCCGTCGACACCGACCCGGCGCCGTCCGGGCGGACGGCGGTCGACCGGACCGACCTGGACAACCTAACCCGTGATCGGAGTGGACGGGAGTTCAAGCAGGGGCGAAAGTTGGCAAAGTGTCGGAAAGTGACAATGGGGCAGCTGACCGTCCGTGACCGTTTCGCGGACCTCACGTCGCGGGCTTCGGCGCTCCTGGGCGGAAGGCGCGACTCGCCCGATTCGTCGTTCTGGACGGATGTCGCCAGGCCACGCCAGGCAAAGTCATGACAAAGACGGAAATCGTTCTCTGTTTCCGGCGGGCCGGTCCGGCGACGTACCGGCCGGGCGGGCGAAAACCCGAGGTCGGGTGGCGTGTCCGCCACACAATGAAGCGCGGAACCGGGAATCCCCACCACGGGATCCGCGACCCCGGGAGGCCGCCGTGCAGACCGATCGCTCCTCCGCCCGCCCGCCCCGGTCGCCGCACGCGACCGCGCCCACGCTGCTCTACGCCCGACCCGGCATCGTCGTCACCGCCGAGCGTTTCACCGTCGGCCGCAACAGCTGGGCGGTGACCGAGATCACCCAGCTCTGGACCACCCGCGGCCCGCACGACCGGCTCGCCGTGCGGGCGGTCGCCGTCTCCGCCGCGCTGATCGCCGCGGTCGGTCTGCTGCTCGGCTTCACCGGCGGCCTGGAGCGGCTCACCGCCGGGGCGTACCTGACGCTCGGCGCGGTGGGACTGCTGCCGCTGCTGCTGGTGCTGCTCGGCGACCGCTGGCGCCCGCCCGCACACGAGCTGTGGGGGCGGATCCGGGGTGCCGAGGTGCTGCTGTTCAGCAGCGACGACGAGCGGCAGTTCGGCCAGGTGACCCGCGCGCTGCGCCGGGCCCGCGAGGGCGCGCGCCTCGGTGGCTGGACCGACCCGCCCGCCGCCGCGCCGTGGCGGCCGGCGCGCTGAGCCGGCGCGGCGGTCCGGGGGTCAGCCGGCGACCGGCTCCGGGGTGCGGGGCCGGTTCCCGGCGGCCACCCAGTGGCTCACCCGCCGTTCCGCGTAGAACGAGACGAACGGCACGGTGCCGGCGAGCATCACCAGCAGCATCCGCTTCAACGGCCAGTCGGCCCGGCGGGACAGGTCGAAGGTGAGCGCCAGGTAGAGCATGTAGAGCCAGCCGTGCGCGACGCCGACCACGGCCACCACGCTCGGGTTGTCGAAGCCGTACTTCAGCGGCATGCCGATCAGGACCAGCACCACCAGCGCCACGCCCACGATCCAGGCGATCACGCGGTACCGGGTAAGGGCTCCGCCCACCGTCGTCCGTCCTTCCGCACCGGCCTCAGCCGGGATAGTCGCCGGGCCGGGCGCCCGGATTCGCGTTCAACCAGGAAAGGTAGCGGTTGTAGGCGGCCAGTTCGCCGTCGTCCGCCCCGTCGAGCGGCGCCGCCGGCACCCGGACGGCGCGCACCGGCCGGCGTACCGCCGGGGTGGTGGTGACCGGCTCCGGGTCGGTGGCCGCCGGCGGCGGCGCGGCCGGCGGCCCCGGCGCGGCGCGCAGCGCGTGCCGCACCTCACGCCACCAGACGAAGACCACGAAACCGGCGAAGACCGGCCACTCGATCGCGTAGCCGAAGCTCAGCGCGTTGCCCTGGGCGGCCCGGGTCACCTGCCACCAGCCCAGCCCGAGAAAGCCCACCACCAGCACGACCATGGCCACGTGGCGGAGGATCCACGCCGGTGTCCACAGCCGCTGCATGCCATCGAGGGTACCGGGGCCGCCGGCCGTCTCCGACGCGGCGTCGTAGGTGCCCCGGGTTTGGTGGCAGCCGCGCTGGGCATCCGTCTAGTCGCCAGCCCGAACGAGACGAGGGGGCGACGATGACCGAATCGGTACGCCGGGACGCCAGCCCGGAGCAGCGCGTCACCGAGTGGGACGGCGACCACGCCCGCACCACCGGGGCCGGCGACGGTGAGCTGCTCGGGGTGGACCCCGCCGAGCTGGGCGACGAGGACCTGATCCGGGAGATGCAGAGCCTGCACCGCACCCGGCTGGACACGCTGCGGCACGCCACCGACTCCGCGCTCGCCAACCACCTGCGCCGGACCGCCGAGCTGGAGACCGAGTACCTGGCGCGGCACCCCGGCCGGGAGGTCGACCCGAGCCGACTGCGGGACGCCTGATGGCCAGCCACGCCGAGCGCGGCATGTCCGCGCCGCCCGAGGTGGTGTTCAACACCGCGACCGACCCGGACCGCTCCTCCGCCTGGTTGCCGGAGGAGCTGCGCCGCTCCGGCGACTGCCAGGTGGAGGTGGTCGACGCCGAGGACATGCGGGCCCGGTGGAGCGCCGCCGACTGGTCCGCGGAGATCGACGTGGAGCCGGCCGACGCCGGCGGCGCCCGGGTACGCCTGGACCTGGCCGGTCCGGACCACGCCCTGGCCGACGAGATCCTGGCCAACCTCGACCGCGAGGTGGCCGACAACCTGACCGCCGGCTGAGCCCGGCCCGCCACGACGCACGAGAGGGAGGCCGGGTTGACCGGGAGTGGCCTGAAGCAGAAGGTGGCGCGCCTGCGCCAGGCGTACGCGCCGCACGAGCACCGACCGCTGGAGGGCTACCTGAAGGCGATGGGCACCTACGCCGGGGTGACCGCGGCGCTGGTCGGTCTGGTCCGGGCGACCGGCCGGCCGGTGCCGGAGCGGCCCTCGCCCGGCGACGTGGTGCTGCTCTCGGTCGCCACGCACAAGCTGAGCCGGCTGCTGTCCAAGGACGCGATCACCAGCCCGCTGCGGGCGCCGTTCACCCGCTACGACCACCCGATCGGCAGCGGCGAGGTGATGGAGCAGGTCCGGGACGAGGGCAGCCCCACCCGGCACGCGCTCGGCGAGCTGGTCAGCTGCCCGTTCTGCCTGGCGGTCTGGGTGGCCACCGGGCTCACCGGCGGCCTGGTGCTGGCGCCCCGGCTGACCCGGCTGGTCGCCACCGCGCTGACCGCGGTGGCCGCCTCCGACTTCCTCCAGATGGGCTACGCGGTGGCCCAGCAGGCCGCCGAGGGCGGGCACCACGAGAAGTGAGCACGACGGGAACGGGGCCGGCGCGAGTGCGCCGGCCCCGTCGTCGTGCCGAAGATCAGGTGGGGGTGGTGCCGTGGTCCTCGCCGGCCCAGCCGCGCGAGGTCTCCGGCTCGCGCTCGTCCTCGTCCGCCCCGGTGATGATGTCCCGGTCCACCGCCGTGCGGTCGTGCTCGTTGGCGAAGTCCGGCTCCGGCAGCGTGTCCATGCCCTCCGGGGGCTGGCCGAGCGCCGCCAGGTGCTCGTGCTCGGGCTCGCGGTCGGTCATGTCGGGTCCTCTCGGTCGGGCGGGTGTTCAGGCGACCGTGCCGCCCAGCAGTTCGGCCGCCTCGTCGACCGCGTACTCGCCCTGGGGGAGCGCGGCGATCCGGGTGAGCAGCTCGGCCGGGAGCTCGGCGGCCACCGCCCGGCGGTAGATGTCCGCCTGGGTGATCCGTTCCTGACCGCGGTAGAGGTCGTCGAGCAGGTCGTCGAGCGGCCTGGTGTCCGGCTGCTCGGTCACGGGCGCGTCATCGGTCACGCCGACCACCTACCCGGCCCCGAACCGGTCAAACTCCCCCCAACCCCGCCTAGGCCGGGGTCGGGAGCGTGGCGCGGCGCGCCCGGACGGCCTGGGCCAGGTGGTCCAGGACCTCGCCGGTGGTGTCCCAGCCGATGCAGGCATCGGTGATCGACCGGCCGTACTCCAGCTCCCGCGTCGGGTCCAGGTCCTGCCGGCCGGGGAGCAGGAAGCTCTCCAGCATGATGCCCACGATCCCGCGCTGCCCGGCGGCGAGCTGCGCCGCCACGTCGGCGGCCACCACCGGCTGGTTGCGGTGGTCCTTGCCGCTGTTGGCGTGGCTGGCGTCGACCACGACCCGCTCGGGCAGGCCGGCCGCGCGCAGCAGGTCCAGCGCCCCGGCCACCGACTCCGCGTCGTAGTTGGGCCGGCCGCCCCCGCCGCGCAGCACCAGGTGACCGTCGGCGTTGCCCCGGGTGTGCATGATCGCCGGGGTGCCGGAGACGTCGATGCCGGGGAAGACGTGCGGCACGCCGGCGGCGCGGATCGCGTCCACCGCGGTGGCGATGCTGCCGTCGGGCCGGTTCTTCATGCCGATCGGCATGGACAGGCCGGAGGCGAGCTGCCGGTGGACCTGGCTCTCCACGGTCCGGGCGCCGATCGCCCCCCAGGCCACGGTGTCGGCGATGTACTGCGGGGTGATCGGGTCGAGGAACTCGCACCCCACCGGCAGGCCCAGCCGGAGCACGTCGAGCAGGAGCGCCCGCGCGGTCCGCAGACCCGTGTTCACGTCGCCCGAGCCGTCCAGCGCCGGGTCGTTGATCAGGCCCTTCCAGCCCACCGTCGAGCGCGGCTTCTCGAAGTAGACCCGCATCACCACCAGCAGGTCGTCGGCGACCCGGTCGGCGGCCTCGCGCAGCCGTCCCGCGTACTCCAGGGCGGCGGCCGGGTCGTGCACGGAACAGGGGCCGACGACGACGAGCAACCGGTCGTCGTCGCGGTCCAGCACCCGGCCGACGGCACGCCGGCCGGCCACGACGGCCTCGGCCAGCGGGGTGTCCAGCGGCAGGTCGTGGTGCAGCAGGGCCGGGGTGGTCAGCGGCACCACACGGTCGATGCGCTGGTCGATGACCCGATGGGCGTCCTGGGACGTGGTCACGGTGGGGATTCCTTCCGCCGACCGTGCCCCCGTGCCGGGTCCGGGGGATCGAGCCGGCTGCTCGCATACGAAAGGGCAGGGAAAAGAATCCCTGCCCGGCCGGCTCGAAGAGGTGGTGACGTCAGCTCATGGTCGAGTCACCGGCTCCTCCAGCCGGCTGCCTAAACCATCGATACGACCGCGTCACGTCGGCCAGCCTACCCGACGCGACCGGGAAGTCCCGCTCCGTTCCGCAGAGCGGAACGCGGGGTATGGAACGACCATGAGCCACGACCAGAGCGACCAGGACCGGATCGAGTCCCGAGCCCACCTGCTGCCGGAGGAGGCGGCGGTGGGCAGCGACGACGCGGAGGCCCAGGCCGACGCGATCCTCGCCGAGTCGGACCTGCGCGAGGAGGACCGCAACGCCGCCCCCGACACGGTGCTGGAGCACCGCACCTCCGAGGAGACCGTCACCCCGATCGAGCCCCCCGACTGAGCCCGACGCCCCGGCCCCGACGCGACCCCCGGTAGCCGGCGTCCCGCAGCCGGGCCAGCGGACCGGCCAGGCGCAGGCCGGGCGGCACGTTGCCGACCGGGTCGAAGGCGAGCGCGGCGTCCTCCGGGGCGCCGCGCCGCCCGTCGAGGCGTACCTCGCCGAACGGGCGCCACGGGCCTACCGCCGAGGCCACCGCGAGCACCAGCCGGGGCTCGTCCGCGGCCACCGCCGCGTCGACCCCGGCCAGGGAGCGACCCAGGTCGGGCGAGTCCGGGTCGGCCAGCACGGCGAGGAACAGCCGCCGCGCCCCGGCGCGGAACGGCATGATCGAGGTGTACGTCCCGGTGAAGCGTCGCCGGGGCAGCGGCAGGTTCCGCAGCACCGGCGCGGCGCCGCTGGAGCTGACCAGCAGGTCCACCGGCGGCTCCGGATCCCGGTGCAGGCGGACCGCCACGCCCAGCACGTCCGGCCAGCCGCCCGGCGTCGGCACCCCCTTGGAGAGGCGGACCGTGGCCGGCCACCGGCCCGGCCGGTCCAGCAGCGGCACCCCGGTCGGCGGTCCCGACGTACCCCAGATCAGCACCTCGGCGGCGAAGGTGCGGCCGGCGGGATGCAGCAGCCGGGCGTGCCGCAGGCGGGCCAGCGCGGCGGCGGCCCGCTCGACGGCGGACGGTACGGGGGTGACCATGGCGCTCGGGTACCCCGGCGCGCGGCGACGATGCTCCCCGCGCGTCACCTTTCCGCCCCCGGGATCGGATAGCGTCGTGCCATGCCCGACAGCGGTTACCCCTGGCCGATCGAGACGACCCGACTGGACAACGGCCTGCGTGTGGTGGTGAGCGAGGACCGCACCGCCCCGGCCGTGGCCGTCAACCTCTGGTACGACGTGGGTTCGCGCCACGAACCGGCGGGCCAGACCGGCTTCGCCCACCTCTTCGAGCACCTGATGTTCGAGGGCTCGGTGAACGTGGCGAAGACCGAGCACATGAAGCTGATCCAGGGCGCGGGCGGATCGCTGAACGCGACCACCAACCCGGACCGGACCAACTACTTCGAGACCGTCCCCGCCGAGCACCTGGAACTGGCGCTCTGGCTGGAGGCCGACCGGATGGGCGGCCTGGTGCCGGCGCTGACCCAGGAGACGCTGGACAACCAGCGCGACGTGGTCAAGAACGAGCGGCGGCAACGCTACGAGAACGTCCCCTACGGCGACGCCTGGCTGCGGCTGCTGCCGCTGCTCTATCCGCCCGGCCACCCCTACCACCACGCCACCATCGGGTCGATGGCCGACCTGAACGCCGCCGACCTGGCCACGTTCCAGGCGTTCCACAGCACCTACTACGCGCCGAACAACGCGGTGCTGACGGTGGTCGGCGACACCACCGCGGCCGAGGTGTTCGCGCTGGCCGACAAATACTTCGGCGGCCTCGCCGCCCGCTCCGACATCCCGGCCGCCCCGGACGGGCGCACCGTGCCCGCCACCGGCACGCCGGCGGTTCAGACGGTCACCGCCGACGTGCCCGCCCCCCGCGTCTACCTCGCGCACCGCACCCACCCGTTCGGCGACCCGGGGTACGACGTGACCACCGTGCTCGCCACCGTGCTGGGCAGCGGCCGGGGCAGCCGGCTCTACCAGCGGCTCGCCGACGGCGAACGGATCGCCCAGCCGGACCTGGTCGGCGCGTACGGGGTGGACCTGGCGCACGCCCCCGCGCCGCTGATCGCCACCGCCACCGCCCGGCCCGGCGTGACCGCCGAGCGGCTGCGCGACGGGCTCGCCGAGGTGGTGGACGAGCTGGCCACCGTGCCGGTGACCGCCGCCGAGCTGGACCGCGCCAAGGCGCTGCTGAGCACCATGTGGTGGCGGCAGATGTCCACCGTCGACGGTCGCGCCGACACGCTCGGCCGGTACGCCACCCAGTTCGGCGACCCGGCCCGGGCCGCCGACCGGCTGCCCGGCTGGCTCGCCGTCACCGCCGAGCAGATCGCCGAGCAGGCCGCCGCGCTGCTCGGCGCCGACGACCGGGTGATCCTGACCTACCTGCCCGAGGAGACCTCATGACGCTGATCGCCACCCGTCCCGGCCCCGGCGCCGCCCGCGCCTACCGGTTCCCGCAGGTGGTCCGGCGGACGGTGGCCGGCGGTCAGGTGGTCGCCGCGCACCTGCCCGGGCAGACGCTCGCGGTCGCGCTGCTGCTGCTCGACGGCGGCGCGGGCCGCGAGCCGGTCGGCAAGGAGGGGCTCGGCGCGGTGCTGGCCAAGGCGCTGGAGGAGGGCACCGCGCAGCGCGACGCCACCGCCTACGCGCTGGCCATCGAGGCGCTGGGCACCGAGCTGGTGGCCGGCCTCGACTGGGACTCGTTCCAGGTGAGCGTGCAGGTGCCGGTCGACCGGCTGAGCGCCGCGGTGGAGCTGCTCGCCGAGGCGGTCCGCACGCCCCGGCTGGACCCGACCGACGTGCTGCGGGTCCGCGACGACGAGGCGACCGCGCTGCGGATGGACTGGGCCAACCCCGGCCCGCGCGCCGACGCGGTGCTGCGTGCCGACCTCTTCGGCGCCGACAACCGGTGGGGCCGCCCGCTCTACGGCGACCCGGAGAGCGTGGCCGCGCTGGAGGCGGACGACGTGACCGTCTTCCACTCCGAGTGGTTCATCCGTCCCGGCACCCTGATCGTCGCCGGTGACCTGGAGCGGATCGACCTGGACGCGCTGGGCGCGACCGCGTTCGCCGGCACGGGCGGCGGTCCGGTCGACCGGGGCGGCCCGATCGAGACGACGCTCGCCGGCCGGCGACGGGTCATCCTGGTCGACCGGCCCGGCTCGGTGCAGTCCACGCTGCGGCTCGGTCACCCGTCCCCGCACCGCGCCCACCCCGACCACGTGCCGATGACACTGGCCGGCACCGTGCTCGGCGGCGCGTTCACCTCCCGGCTCAACCACCTGATCCGCGAGGTGCGCGGCTACACGTACGGGATCCGGGGCGACTTCGCCTCGTCCCGGCGGTTCGGCCGCTTCGCGGTCACCTCCGGCGTGCAGACCGCGGTGACCGCGCCGGCGTTGGTCGAGTCGGTGGGCGAGGTCTCGCGTACCCAGCTGACCGGGGTGACCGAGGAGGAGCTGGAGGTGGCCCGCTCGTGGCGGGCCGGCCAGCTCTCGGTCGAGTTGCAGAGCCCGCGGGCCATCGCCTCGGCGCTGACCACGCTGGTGGTGCACGACCTGCCGGACGACTACCACGCGCGGCTGCGCGAGGCGCTGCTCGCGGCGACCGTCGAGGAGGTGTCCGCTGCCGCCGCCGCGCACCTGCACCCGGAGTCGCTGACGCTGGTGGTCGAGGGGGACGCGGCGGTGATCCGGGACGAACTGGTGGCCGCCGGCCTCGGCGACGTGGTCGACCACGGCTGACCGGGCGGGGCGGCGGGACGTGTGATTCCCGTCGCCCCGGCCCGCGCGCTGGGAAAGGCTTCCCGCCCGCCCCGCCCGGCTGGGTAGCCTCGCGGGCATGAGGATCGGCATTGTGGGAGCCACCGGCCAGGTCGGTGGCGTCATGCGTCAGGTGCTGGCGGAGCGCGAGTTCCCGGCGGAGCAGGTGCGGCTGTTCGCGTCGGCCCGGTCGGCCGGGCGCACCCTGCCCTGGCGCGACGGCGAGGTGACCGTCGAGGACGCGGCCACCGCGGACTACCGCGGGCTGGACATCGTGCTCTTCTCGGCGGGCAAGGGCACGGCGAAGGAGCTGGCCCCCCGGGTCGCCGAGGCCGGCGCGGTGGTCATCGACAACTCCTCCGCGTTCCGGATGGACCCCGAGGTGCCACTGGTGGTCGCCGAGGTCAACCCGCACGCCCTCGCCGACCGGCCCAGGGGCATCGTGGCGAACCCGAACTGCACCACGATGGCCGCGATGCCGGTGCTGCGCCCGCTGCACGCCGAGGCCGAGCTGGTCAGTCTGGTCGTCGCCACCTACCAGGCGGTCTCCGGCGCCGGCCTGGCCGGCGTGGCCGAGCTGGACGAGCAGGTCCGCAAGGTGGCCGAGGACGCGAGCGCGCTCGCCTTCGACGGTTCGGCGGTGCCGTTCCCGACGCCGCGCTCGTTCGCCGCCCCGATCGCGTTCAACGTGCTCCCGCTGGCCGGCTCGATCGTCGACGACGGCTCCGACGAGACCGACGAGGAGCAGAAGCTGCGCAACGAGAGCCGCAAGATCCTGGAGATCCCGGGGCTGAAGGTCTCCGGCACCTGCGTGCGGGTGCCCGTCTTCACCGGTCACTCGTTGCAGATCAACGCCCGGTTCGCCCGGCCGATCGACCCGGCCCGCGCCCGGGAGCTGCTCGACGGCGCGCCCGGGGTGGCGCTGCGCGACGTGCCCACGCCGCTGGAGGCGGCCGGCCAGGACCCGACCTACGTCGGCCGGATCCGGGTCGACGAGACCGTCGCGCACGGGCTCGCGCTGTTCTGCGCCAACGACAACCTGCGCAAGGGCGCGGCGCTCAACGCCGTGCAGCTCGCCGAGCTGGTCGCCGCCGAACGCTGAGCCGGCTCGGCGCCGGAGCGTCGAATCGTTGCGGGGGCGTCCGTGACCGCACGGACGCCCCCGCAGCGGGTATGCGGGCCCGGTCGTCGGCGAACCACGCCGGCGGGCGGGAGGAACCATGGCGGCCGGACGGGACCCGGGGGACGTCGACGAGGTCGAGATCGAGGCCGGGCTGCGCTCGGACACGGCCCGGGCGATCGGCTTCAGCGACGCGGTCTTCGCCATCGTCATCACCCTGCTGGTGCTCGACCTGCGCGTGCCCGAGTCGGCGCCGGGCGGGATGCTGCACGCGCTGCTCGACCAGTGGCCGGTCTACCTCGCCTACGTCACGTCCTACCTGTACGTGGCCGTGAACTGGCTGAACCACAAGGGGACGTTCCACCGGGTCCGCTGCGCCGACCGGGGCCTGCACTGGGCCAACCTCGGGGTGCTGTTCAGCGTGGCGCTGCTGCCCTTCGTCACCGCGCTCGTCTCCCGCGCGGTGGAGAAGGGTGACACCTTCGACGAGCGGGTCGCGGTCGCCGCGTACGCGGTCGTCGGCGTCGTCCTCTCGGCGGCCTGGCTCTGGCTCTACCACTACCTGAGCCGGCACCGGGAGCTGCTGCAGGCGGGCGTGACCGCCCGGTTCTTCGCGGCCGAACGGATCCGGGCGGCGCTCGGCGTCGCCGCGTACGCGATCGCCGGCGGGGTGGGGTGGTGGGTGAGCGTGCCGGTGGCGCTGGTGGTGCTCCTGCTGCTGCCGCTCTTCTACGGGCTGTCCAGCAACGGCTCCTACGACCTGCTCCGGCGGCTGCGGCACCGGCGGTGAAGCGGCCCGCGTTACCCCGCCTCGGGCGGCGGGTAGACGGCGGTGCCGACACCGAGAGGGGAGCACCATGACAACGGTCGGAGAGTTCATGACGACCCGGTTGGTGACGATGGACGGCAACGACACGCTCACCGCCGCGGCGCAGGAGATGCGCGACAGCGCCATCGGCGACGTGGTGGTGACCGACGGCGACAACGTGATCGGCATCGTCACGGACCGGGACATCACGGTCCGGGGCGTCGCCGAGGACATGAACCCCAGCTCCACCACGCTCAACCAGATCACCAGCAAGGACGTGGTGACGGTGAGCCAGTACGACGACGCGGTGGCCGCCGCCGACCTGATGCGCACCTACGCGGTCCGGCGGCTCCCGGTGATCGACGACGGGCGGCTGGTCGGCCTGATCTCGATGGGTGACCTGGCGGTGGAGCGGGAACCCCAGTCGGTGCTCGCGGACATCAGCGCCGACGACCCCAACAACTGACCGGTCCACGCGGTGACGCCGGCTCCCGGTTCGGGGGCCGGCGTCTCGCGTACGCCGACGGTCGCCTCACCCGGAACGGGCGAGGTTGACCCGCCGCCCGGCGGGGACCCGTGCTCGGACGGAGGAGGCCGGGAGCGCGGGAGGAGTCGGCCGGATGGTGGACATGACCACGAGATTCTTCGAGGACCTGGACCGGCGGGGGTTCGAACCCCTGCTGGTCAAGACGTCCGGGACGCTCCGGTTCGACCTGCACGAGGGTGCGCAGACCACGCACTGGCTGCTGGAGATCGACCGGGGCAACCTGCGCGTGCGGCAGGAGGACGGGGAGGCGGACACCGTGGTCGGCACCGAGCCCCGGCTCTTCGCCGACCTGGTCGGCGGCGAGGAGAACGCCGTCGCCGCGCTGCTGCGGGGCGACATGACCGTCGTCGGTGACCTGCGGCTGGTGCTCCAGGTCGAGCGGGTCTTCCCCGGTCCGCCGAACTCCCGGGGGCCGCACCACACGTTCCAGAGGAGGGCCGCCTGATGCCCGGGACCAACACCGTCCGGATCCTGGACGGCAACACGTTCGTGGTCTCCGAGGACACCGGTGACATCGAGGCCACGCCGAGCGAGCCGACCGGCCTCTTCTCGCTCGACACCCGCTACCTCTCCAAGTGGGTGCTGACGGTCAACGGCGAGCGGCTCAACGCGCTGTCCTACGACGACCTGCAGTACTACGAGGCCCGGTTCTTCCTGGTGCCGGGAATGGCCACGCACTACGTCGACGCGAAGCTGTCGATCATCCGGGAACGGGCGGTGGGCGGCAGCTTCCGGGAGACGCTGACCATCCTCAACCACGACGAGAAGCCGGTCGACCTGGAGATCCGGATGGACGCCGGGTCCGACTTCGCCGACCTGTTCCAGGTCAAGGACGAGATCCTGAACAAGAAGGGCGAGCTGTACTCCGAGGCGGAGTCCGACCGGCTGCGCCTGGGCTACCGGCGCGGCAACTTCAAGCGGGAGACGGTGGTCTCGGCGAACCAACCGGCCCGCTACGACCGCAAGGGCTTCGCCTGGAGCATCCACCTGGAGCCGAACGAGCAGTGGGACGTGCTCATCGACGTGCAGACGTTCGCCATCGGTCCGGGCGGTCGGGACCTGCGGATGGGGCTGCGCGCGCACGGCACCGAGCGGCTCGCGCTCCAGCACGACCTGGAGGAGTGGATCGACCGGGCGCCGAAGGTGAACAGCGAGCACGGACGGGTCGCGGCCACCTACCGGCGGAGCCTGGTCGACCTCGCGGCGCTGCGCTTCTCGCCGCTGTCGCTCGGCGGGCAGACGCTGCCCGCCGCCGGCCTGCCCTGGTTCATGACCATGTTCGGCCGGGACAGCATCCTCACCTGCCTCCAGGTGCTGCCGTTCGCACCGGAGATGTCGAAGACCACGCTGCGCATCCTCGCCGCGTTGCAGGGCACCCGGTTCGACGACTTCCGGGACGAGGACCCGGGCCGGATCCTGCACGAGATGCGGTACGGCGAGACCGCCGCGTTCGAGGAGCAGCCGCACTCGCCCTACTACGGCTCGGTCGACGCCACCCCGTTGTTCGTGGTGCTGCTCGACGAGTACGAGAAGTGGAGCGGCGACGTCGCGCTGGTCCGGGAGCTGGAACGGGAGTGCCGCGCCGCGCTGAAGTGGATCGACGACTACGCCGACCTGATCGGCAACGGCTACATCTGGTACGAGCGGCGCAACACCGACACCGGCCTGGAGAACCAGTGCTGGAAGGACTCCTGGGACTCCATCTCGTACGCCGACGGCACGCTGCCGCCGTTCCCGCGCGCCTCCTGCGAGGTGCAGGGCTACGCGTACGACGCGAAGATGCGCGCCGCCCGGATGGCCCGGGAGTTCTGGGGCGACCCCGCGTACGCCGACCAGTTGGAGCGGGAGGCGGCGGAGCTGAAGGCGCGGTTCAACCGCGACTGGTGGGTCGAGGACGGCGGCTTCTACGCGCTCGCCCTGGACCCGGAGGGGCGCCAGTGCGACGTGCTCAGCTCCAACATCGGCCACCTGCTGTGGAGCGGGATCGTCGACGACGAACGGGCGCCGATGCTCGCCGAGCACCTGGTGGGGCCCCGGCTCTGGTCGGGTTGGGGCGTGCGGACGCTGGCCGAGGGCGAGGTCCGCTACAACCCGATCGGCTACCACAACGGCACGATCTGGCCGTTCGACAACTCGTTCGTGGCGTGGGGCCTGCGCCGGTACGGCTTCGCCGAGGAGGCGGCCACCGTCGCCAACGGCATCCTGGACGCGGCCACCTACTTCGACGGCCGGTTGCCGGAGGCGTTCGGCGGCTACCAGCGGGACCTGACCAAGTTCCCGGTGGAGTATCCGACCGCGTGCAGCCCGCAGGCCTGGTCGACCGGGGCGCCGCTGCTGCTGATCCGGACGATGCTCGGGCTGGAGCCGCACGAGGGGCACCTGGCGGTGGACCCGCGGCTGCCGGTGGGCATGGGCCGGATCGAGGTGCTGGACATCCCGGGCCGGTGGGGTCGGGTGGACGCGTTCGCCCGCGGCCGGCTGGACCTGCACAAGCTGGGCGACTGAGCCGGCCGGTCAGTGCCCGGCGGGCGGCGAGGCGGCGTGTGCCTCGTTCGGGGGCAGCAGGCAGAACTCGTTGCCCTCCGGGTCGGCCAGCACGGTCCAGCGGGGCAGCTCGCGCACCACCGTCGCGCCGGCCTCCAGCACGGCGGCCCGCTCCTCCGCGTCGCCGACCAGGTCCAGGTGGATCCGGCCGGGCGCGGGCAGCTCGGCGGCGGGACTGATCCACAGGTCGGGCCGCCGCCCGTGCGGGTCGCGCAGGAGCACCGCCTCGCTCGGGGCGAGCGTACGCTCGGCGAGCTTCGCCCGGTCCGCCTCGACCACGGGCAGCCCGCTGACCGCGCTCCAGAACGGGGCGAGCAGGTAGGGGTCCCGGCAGTGGATGACGATCGCGGCGAGGTCGGGCATGCCTGTAGAACCTAGTCGGCCGGGACCTCCGGCAGGACGCTGTCCAGGAACGCGGCGGCGACGGCGCGCAGGTCGGGCCGGGCCAGGTCGAGCGCGTGGCCGCCGTGGGTGAGCCAGAGGTGCGTCGGGTGGCCGGCGGCGAGCAGCCGGGCGGCCAGCCCGACCGCCTGGGCGGCCGGCACCGGCACGTCGTCGCGCCCCTGCACCAGCAGCACCGGCACGCCCGAGCCGAGGTGGGTGGCGACGGTCGCGTCCGTGGTGGCACGGTCGCCGGCGGCCGGCGGGTGGCCCAGCAGGTCGGTCCACGGGTCGTCGCCGGGGGGACGGTGGCGCCGCTGCTCCGGGTCGAGCGGGTCCACCGGAGCCCAGTACGCCAGCGCGCCCGCCACGTCGCCCGGCCGGTCCACCCCGCGCAACGCGACCTGGAGGGCGAGCATCCCACCGGCCGAGTCGCCGCCGACCAGCAGCGGCAGGTCACCGGCCGAGGCCCGGGCCGCCCGCGCGGCGGCACGGACGTCGTCGAGCTGCGCCGGCCAGTGGGCCTGGTGCGAGAAGCGGTAGCCCGCCGGCACCACCCGCAGCCCGAGCGACGTGAGCGCGGCACCGTCCTCGTGGTCCCGGGCCCGCCAGCCCCCGCCGTGGATCCAGAGCAGCACGCCGCGTTCGGTCATCAGGCCATCGTGGCGGTGGCCGGGCCGGTAAACCACCCCGGTCTGCGCAGGGCAGAGCGGCCCTACGGTCGCGTAACCTACCCGGGGTAAAGTTGCCGGATGCCGGAGCTCGTGTACCCGCCCGTGATCACCGCCGCCAAGACGATGTTCCGCGCCCTCGACCTGCGCCTGGACGTGCAGGGCAGCGATCATGTGCCGCGCACCGGTGGCGCCGTGCTGGCGTCCAACCACGTGAGCTACCTCGACTTCATCTTCTGCGGCTACGGCGCGCACGAGTCCCGCCGGCTGGTCCGGTTCATGGCCAAGGACAGCGTCTTCCGGCACCGGATCTCCGGGCCGCTGATGCGCGGCATGAAGCACATCCCGGTCAACCGCGCCGCCGGCGCCGGGTCCTACGCCGCCGCGGTCGGCGCGTTGCGCCGGGGCGAGGTGGTCGGCGTCTTCCCGGAGGCGACGATCAGCCGCTCCCTCACCGTGAAGGACCTGAAGAACGGCGCCGCCCGGATGGCGCAGGAGGCCGGCGTGCCGCTGCTGCCGGTCGCGCTCTGGGGCACCCAGCGGTTGTGGACCAAGGGCCGGCCGCGCACGCTGACCCGCCGGCACACCCCGATCACCATCCTGGTGGGGGAGCCGATGGACCCGGCCGCCTACCCGGACGGCAACGCCATGACGGCCGACCTGCGTACCCGCCTGTCGGCGCTGGTCGACCGCGCCCAGCGGGAATACCCGGACCAGCCGGCCGGCCCGGACGACGCGTGGTGGCAGCCGGCGCATCTGGGCGGCAGCGCGCCCACGCCGGAGCAGGCCGCCGAACTGGACCGGTCGGACCGCCGCTCCCGCAGCACCTCCTGACCCTCCGCGTCCACGTCCCCACCGCCCAGGACGGGCGGGCGGGGACGACCGGACGGCGGTCGACGGGGAGAGGCGTCAGCAGGCGGAGCCGGGCTGGTCGCGGACCGGGAAGTCGGTCACCGGCCAGGCGGGCGTGTCCACCGCCAGCGGGCGGTAGTAGTCGTCCCGGGACAGGAACTCCACCGGCAGCGAGCCCGGCAACGTCACCGCGCCCAGCGTCGGACCGGGGGACGCGGCCACCCGGGTGGCGAGGACGTCGCGTTCCGGCGGGGACAGGTCCACCAGGTCCGGGTGGGCCAGCCGGAACCCGGCCACCGACCGGCGTACCTGCCGGGCCAGCGCGGTGACCAGGTCGACGGGGCCGCTGAGCGCGAGCGCCGGCTGCCGGATGGTGCGCAGCGCGTCGCAGACCACGCGCAGCTCCGCGGTGTCGTCGCCGACCTCGGCCAGCTCCAGTCGGGACGGCCACTGCCAGCGGATCTGACCGCTGACCAGACGGGACAGCCGGACGGTACGCCGGTGCCGGGCGTCCGTCCGGCTGTCCCGCCCGGAGACCAGGGACAGCTCCGAGCCGGTGCAGACGTACGCCAGCCGCCGGTCGGTCACCGTGACGGACGCCGGGGCGGGCATCGCCCAGCAGCGCACGTCCTCGGACGGGCCGAGCAGGTGACCGGCGACCGGCAGCCGGTGCTGGCCGAGCAGCCGCTCGCCCGGCTCGGGCACCAGCGCGTAGCGCCGGTCGAGCACGGGACGGGTGGGGTCGTCGTCGGCGTCGAACCGGTGTGGCCCGATGAAGAAGGGTGCGGCGTCCTCCGGCACGGTACGACCTCCCGGTGACGGTTGGCGATACTGACGAGCCTCGCGGATTCCTGGGGTGATTGTCATGACAGCCGTTAGGGGGTCGGCCGGTCGGCCGACGCCTGCGACCGGTAGATGCCGATATCTTCCGGTCGGACGAGGCCGTCCTCGATCGCCCGGGCGAGGAGCGCCGCCTTGGTGGCGGCCGGACGCCCCGCCCGGGTGTACTTGATGCGCGCCCGGTCGACGTACTGCTTCACGGTGTGCTCGCTGATCTGCATCCGCCGGGCCACCGACGCCTTCGACATCGACTGGAACCACAGCAGCAGCGCCTCGCGCTCCTTGTCCGACAGGGACGGACGGTCCGGGCGCGCGTCGCCGACCATCGCCCCGGCCAGCGCCGGCGGCACGTACGGGCGGTCGCTCGCCGCGGCGAGCACCGTGGCCACGCAGTGCTCGCGCCCCTCGTGCTTGGCCAGGAACGCGATCGCCCCCGCGTCCAGCGCGGCCAGCATGGTCTGCGGGTCGGTGTGCTCGGAGTAGACCACCACCCGCCGCCCGGCCGCGCTCAACTCGGCCAGCTTGTCGAGCACCATCCGCCCGTGCAGGCGCAGGTCGAGCAGCACCACCTCGGCGTCCGGCGCCGCCCGCAGCACCGCGTCCGGGTCGTCCCCGGTGGCCAGTACCCGCAGCCGTGGCTCCGTGGCCAGCCAGGCGCGCACCCCGTCGATGACGACGGGATGGTCGTCCACGATCGCCACCCCGATCGCCCGTCCCGCGTTCACATCCGCCGCCAGCGGGTCTGCGTCCATCTGATCTCCCCGTCCCGCTCGTGCAGATGCTCCACCGACCCGTCCCCGCCCGGTGGGGCGACGCCGTCGTCCGGGCCGTCGTGGTCCGGTGTCACCAGGCTGACCACCACCTCGTCCGGGCCGGCGACCACGGTCAGCCGGGCCCACCCTCGGGCGCCGGCGAGCGCCGCCGTCAGCGGGTCGGCCAGGCCCCGGCGCACCTCGACCGGCAGCGCCGGCGGGGTGCCGACCGCGACCAGCTCGATCGGCAGGCCGTTCCGCTCGGCCAGGTCGGCGGCGGCGCGCAACTCGTGCAGCAGCGGGTCGGGCACGTCGTCCGACTCGGCGATCAACCGGCGCAGCCGGGCCGCGGCCAGCACCGCGCGGCGGCGTACCGCCGGGTCGGCCGGATCGGCGTCCCCGGCGGCCAGGGCGGCCAGCACCTCCTCGGCCGTGCCGCTGACCAGCGCGAGCCGTTCCTGCCGTTCGCCGCGGGCCCGCTCGGCGGCCTCGCGCTCCGCGGCCACGGCCAGCACCGCCGCGGCGGTGCCGGCCCGGTCCCGGACCAGGGCGGTCAGCGCCGCCGCGCCCGCGAAGACCGCCACCGGCAGGGTGGAGGTGCCGTAGACGTACATCGCGTAGCGGCTCAGGTCGGCCGGCGCGGTCGCCCCGTGGAGCACGACGGCGGCCAGCGCGATCGTCGCGTGCGCGGCGAGCAGCGCGAGCAGCCAGCGCACCGGCCGCCGCCAGAGCACCAGCAGGAAGAACCACGCCAGGCCGCCCCACACCCAGTTGGCGGAGGTGAACAGGAACCGCCCGCCGGCCGCCGCGAACACCGCCGCGTCGACCACCAGCAGCACCGCGGCCAGTCGCCCGGCCGGGGGCAGGCCGCCACGCAGCAGGCGTACGCCGGTCGCGACGCCGACCAACGCGGTCACCAGCCAACCGGCGGCCACCACCGCCGGGGCGGCCATCCCGGGACCGGCCGCCAGCACCGCCGGCAGCCCGATCGCCAGATGCCAGGCGAGCGCGATGACGACCGCGACGACCCGGGCGCCCCGGTCCGACGCGTCCGCCACCGCGTGCGCCTCCGGCGGGGCGGAGGCGGTCCCGGAGCGCGCCGCCAGCCGGGGCCGGGGCAGGGTACGCGGCGCGGCGCCGGTGGTCACCGCCGTACCCGCCTCAGTCGCCATTCGACCACTCCAACCGGACTCCGGTGCCGGCGCCAGGGGCGGAGGTCACGACCGCCCGGCCGTCCACGGTGGCCATCCGACCGTGGATCGACTCGCGCAGCCCGTACCGGTGCGCCGGGACGGTGGTCGGGTCGAAGCCGGGACCGTCGTCGACCACCTCGACCACGACGGCGCGCCCCTCGCGGGCCAGGCGCAGCGTGGTGGTCGCGCCGGGCGCGTGCCGCGCGACGTTGGCCAACGCGGCGGCGGCGCTGTCCGCGAGCGCCGCGGCGACCTCGGCCGGCACCCGGCACGGCGCCAGCGTCGCGGCCACGGACAGCTCGGGCAACCCGGCCACCACCGCGCGGAGCCGCTCGTCCAGGTCCACGTCGCCGGTCGCGGTCCGCGCGCCGGCCAGCGCGGTGAGGGTACGCAGGTCCGCCGCGCACCGCTCGCGCAACGCCGCCGAGCTGCCGGGAACCGCGCCGAGCCCGACCATGGTGAGCGTCCCCAGGACGGTGTCGTGCAGGTCCCGGTGGTGCCGCCGTTCGGCCTCGCGCGCGGCACGGGCCACCACCGCCTCGTGGGAGAGGCGCTGGTAGTCCGCGAACGCCGCGTCGGCCCGCCCGATCCGCCGGCGCATCACCGCCGTCATCACCGCAGTGCAGCCGGTCTGCACCAGCAGCGTGCCGGTGTGCGCCCGCGCCTCGACCGGGTTCCCGGCCACCGTGGCCCCGGTGGCGTAGGCGGCGGTCACCAGCAGGCCGGCCGGCACCGACCAGCGGGCCGGGGCGGTGGCCTGCGCGTTGATGACCGTGGTGCTGGCCAGCACCGCGACCCAGCTCGCCTCGCCCGGGAGCACCTCCGGGGCGACCAGCCAGGGCAGGGCGAGCACGGCGGCGGTGGTCAGCGCCACGTCACCGGCGACCAGCGCGCCGCCGATGCCGTGCCGCAGCGCGCGGAAGGCGTACCAGCCGGACCAGGCGGTGAGCAGCGCGACGGCGGGCAGCAGCAGCGCCACCCGCACCGGCGGCGTCCGCACGGACAGCGCGACGACCGCGCCGACCAGGCCGCAGGTGAGTCGCAGCAACGCGGGCAGCGTGGTGAAGATCAGGGTGAACGCGCCGCCCGCCGGACGGTCCAGAGGCGACCGGGACAGGGGCGTGGCGGCAGCGACCGGCATCGGGGAGGTGTCCTTCCGGCAGCGACCCGGCCGGGTCCGCACGGCATAGATTGACGCCGGAGAATAACATACCTTTTCGGAATTGGTCACCCTCGGTACGCGGTGCGTCGCTGCCGTACCCCCGGATCAGGCGCGTGCGACCGCGAGCAGGTGCGCGCTGGCCCCGAGCACCGACCAGTCCCGTTCGAACGTCTCGGCGCAGGCCACCGCGTCCTCGAACAACCGCTCGGACGGGGCGGTGTCGAGCGCGTTCAGCAGCGGCCAGAGCGGACCCTCCACCCCGTACACGGTCGGGTCGGGCAACCCGGCCGCGGTGAACTCGCCGACCAGCTCGTCCGGCCGATGGAAGTACGCGGTGGTGAAGCCCGTGCGCGGGTCGTTCACCCCGGTCGCGTACTCCTCCCGCAGCAGCCAGCGGTTCTCCTCGTCCACCAGGCCCCGCGCGGTCAGGTCGATCAGGGCCGCGTTGCGGCTGATCACGGCCGCCACCACCGGCCCACCCGGCCGGGTCAGCCGGGCCGCCTCGCGCAGCGCCGCCACCCGGTCCGCCCGGTCGGGCAGGTGGTAGAGCGGGCCCAGCAGCAGCGTCGCGTCGGCCACCGCGTCCGGCAGCGGCACCGCCCGGGCGTCCCCGACCGTGGCCGTGACCAGCGGATACGCGGCCCGCGCGGCGGCCACGTGCGCGGGCACCAGGTCGACCAGGTGCACCCGGTGACCGGCGGCGGCGAGCGGGCCCGCGTAGGCCCCCGGGCCGCCGCCGATGTCCAGCACGTCGGCGGGCGGGGCGGGCAGCAGCCGGGCCAGCAGGTCGCGGGTGCGCCGGCCCTCCAGCCGCCCCTGCGGCGACCGGTCGAGGCGGTCCGCCTCGACGAAGACGTCGGTGTAGTAGGTGCGGATGTCCGGCTCGGGTGGACGGTGTGCGGGCATCCGTCGATGGTCGCCGAGAAGCGGAGGACCGGCATCCGGTTTACCGGTTGACCGGGCTCCCTACCCTGCCGGCATGGCGTACGAGCCGGCCATGGTGCCACCGAAGAAGTCCAAGCGGACGCTGTTCATCGTGCTGGGTGTGGTGCTCGCCCTCTGCTGCTCGGGCGGCGTCGTGGGTGGCTTCGTCCTCTACCGGGTGGTGCAGGACGCCACCGGTCCGGCCCGCGCCACAGTGGACACCTTCGCCGGCGCGGTCGTCGCCCGCGACTATCCGGCCGCCTACGAGCTGTTCTGCGCCGACGTGCGCGACCGGCTCGGCGAGGCGGACTTCGTCCGGCAGCAGTCCGCCCAGCCGGAGCTGACCGGTTACGAGATCGTCGGGTTGAACGTCACGAACAACAACGGCCGGGTACGCGGCTCGGCGAACGTCCGCTTCACCCCGCGCGAGGGTGTCGCCATCACCCAGGTCCTCCCGCTGGTCAAGGAAGACGGGGACTGGCGGATCTGCGACTGAGCCACTCCAGCGCCGGCTCGGCGTGCCGCAGCACGGAGATGTGCCCGTCCTCGGGGAAGGTGCGCAGCTCGGCGGCGGGGCAACGGTCGGCCAGCCACCGCGCGTGCGCCACCGGCGCGATGCCGTCCCGCTCGCCGTGCACCAGCAGCACCGGCGCGGTGACGGCGGCCGGGTCGAAGCCCCACGGCCGCACATATGCCAGGTCGTCGGCGATCGACCCGTCGGGGCCGGCCGCCACCGCCGGGCCGACCACACTGTCGAACCAGGACCACTCGGCGTGCAGCGCGGCCAGGTCGGCCTCGGTGAACTCCGGGTCGTACTCGACGTCGGACGCCTCGTGCGCCTCCTTGGCCGCCCGCCCGGCAGCGGCGGCGCGCAGTGCCGCCACCCCGGACGGCACCATGCCGGCGAACCAGTCCAGCCCGGCCGCGCCGTAGGGCGCGAGCCCGGCGCCGACCACCACCGCGACCACCCGGTCGGCCAGCAACGCGCCGCAGGCCAGGGCGTGCGGGCCGCCGCCGGAGTGGCCCATCGTCGCGAACCGGTCGAGACCCAGCGCGTCGGCCACCGCGGCCACGTCGCCCGCCACCGAGGCGACGTCGCGGTCGGGCAGCGGGGTCGACCCGCCGTAGCCGGGGCGGTCGTGCGACACCCAGCGCAGGCCGAGGCGGTCGGCGGCGGCGAACAGCGGCGCGGGCGGGGCGCCGACGTTCGGCGTGCCGTGGTGCCAGAACACCGGCAGCCGGTCCGCCCCGCCCGTGTCGTAGACGTGCAGGGTGCGGCCGTCGGGCAGGCGGAGATCGGTCTCGGTCACCATGCGGGGAGCCTACGGGCGGCGGGCGACACTTCCGGCCGCTATGGTCGGCGCGTGACCGGGACGAGCAGGGCCGACGGCGTACCGGCGGTGCGGCTGCGGCCGGTCGCCGAGGAGGATCTGGCGATGTTCCGCCGGTTCGCCACCGAACCCGGCCTGATCGGCCTGGACTGGGCCGGCTTCACCGACCCGCAGGCCCCGGCCCGGCGCTTCGCCCTCGACGGCTGGCTGGGCACGGAGAACAGCCGGCTGATGGTCGAGGTGACCGACGAGCGGACGGCGGCCGGCTTCGTCGGCTGGGGCCGGCGCGACTTCGGCGGCCCCACCTGGTGCTGGGAGATCGGCATCGCGTTGCTGCCCGAGTGGCGGGGCCGGGGGATCGGTGCGCGGGCGCAGGCGATGCTCTGCGACTACCTGTTCACGCACACGCCGGTGCAGCGGATCCAGGCCGGCACCCACCCGGAGAACACGGCCGAGCAGCGGGCGCTGGTGCGGGCCGGCTTCCGGTTGGAGGGCGTGGTGCGGGCGTGCGAGTTCCGGGACGGCCGCTGGTGCGACGGCCTGCTCTACAGCCGACTCCGCACCGACCCGCCCCCCGCCTGACGCTGGCGCACACTCCGCGACATGGTCACCGACATCCGAGGGGACGGGCAGACCCGAATGCCGATCCGAGTTCGTCGTCGAGCCACACTCCTCGCCGTACTGTCGCTCGGGCTTGTTCTGCTCTGCGGTGCCTGTCTGCACCCGCCGCGCCCCGACTACGACCTGGGCTTCGCGCGCATCGGCGACCGAACCGTCGTCCACGCGCCGATCTGCCCCGGGGACACGGTCGACGGGGTGGAGTTCCACCGGCTGCCCGACAAGGACAAGGGCGGTGACTTCGTGCTGCTCTGGGAGGCCTGGAAACCGACCGACGAAGACACACGCTCCGGCCTGATCGTCCTCGGCGCGGGGTTCGGCAACGTCCGGCAGGCGCCGCCGGCCCGGTTCGACAGGCGGTTGTCGGTGACGATCGTGACGACCGACGGCCGGACGTACTCCGATGCGCTCGAACTGCCGGAGGAGATGATCGCGTATCCGGCCGGCACGCCCGTCACCGAGATGTCGTTCGAGACCCAACACGGTCGGGTCAGCTACGACGCGTTGCGGGCGCACTTCAGGTCCGAGTACCGACGGTGCCAATGAGGCCGCCCGTCGAGACTGCTTCCCGTCGGCCGCCCCGAAGGTGTCAGTCCGGCGGTGGGGCGAAGGGACGGCGTCGAGGTTGCCGCAGCTCCCACTCGGCTGGACACAGGTAGGCCCAGGCACCCGACGTCACCGAGCTCATCTCGGGCAGCGCGGAGCCCCACCGTGGCGAGCGATCTCCGACGTGCTGCTCGTAGCGCTGGTAGACAGCCTGAAAGTGGTACCGAGCATCCGTTCGCCACAGGGCGTACGGCTGGTCGCGCATCCAGTCGCACGCCGTCTCGCCCTCGGCGACCAGATCGGCGGCGGGCGGCAGCACCGGTACGGGGTTGTCGCTCCCCGGATCGCCGTACCGCTGGAGATAGGCGAGGTAACCGTCCTCGTCCCTGGGGTGGGCGAGGTGGACGCCGAGGACGGTGGCCGGCGCCACCAACGCGCCGGCCAGCGCGACACCGAGCGCGATCCGTAGCCGCTTGCGCATACCGCAGAGGTTAGGCCGAGGACGCCCGATCCTGATCGGACGAACGGCGGTGGCGTCGTCGACACGCGCCGCCTACCGTTTGACGAGCGCGACTTCGTCCGAACGGGGAGGACCGATGCCGCCGTACGAGGAACAGCGACCGTTCGTCGCGTTCGGGGACCGGCCCATGACGGTCATGCGGCAGGCCTACGCGGTGGCGGTGCGCAACGGTTCGAGCAGCGTCGGCACCCTCGACCTGCTGTGCCGCGTGGCCCCGTACCAGAGGTCGGTCCCGCCGTGGCTGTTCGCGGGCGCCAACGGCGCCAACCTCATGCGGATCGTCGCCGACCCGCGCCGCCTCCCGGCCGGGCGGTCCGTCGGCGAGCTGGTGACGCAGCCCGTCGGCGAGTTCGACGCCGAGGTGCGGGCCGCGCTGCGCGAGGTCGAGTGGAGCGTCCACCGCCGTCCGAACAGGCGCGGCAGGGCCGACCCGACGGCTCCGCGGCACCGTCCGACCTGGACCAACGGTGCCCGGGGCGCGTTGACCGGCGCCCTGCGGGCGGCGCGCGACGGCCGGACCCCGTTCGCCAACCTGTCCCACCTCGTGCTCGGCATCCTGGAACTGCCCACCTGCGACGGAACCCGCTACGTCTTTCCGTACGAACACGCCCGCACCGAGGCCGTCGACCGGTTGCGCGCCGACCCGGCCATGCGCCGGGCCGACGACCCCCATCCGGACCTCGACGTGGAGAGGCTCGCGGTGTCGCCGGGTGCCGGGTCGCTGGGCGCCCGACTCGCGGGAAGGTTGTTCGCCCGCATGTCCCGACTGAGCCGCCTCGGACCCGTCCTGGCCGGAGTCGACGTCGAGGCGAGGCGACAGGCGGTCCGGCTGGGCCACGGCGTGATCGGGCCGCCGCACATGCTGCTCGCAGTTCTCACCCACGACGACACGCTCGCCGCGGCCCGGATCCCGCTGACCGCCGAACACGCCAGCCGTAACCAGGGCGCGGCCGTCCTCCGTGCCCACGGCGTCGACGCCGACCGCGTGCGCGACCTGGCCTCGCGACGTGGCGCTCCCGAGGAGCCGCCCGCTGAGGCGCTCGCCGAGCAACTGGGCAGTCTGCGCCCCGGCGACCCGTTCACCGGCGCCGACGTCACCGCCGCGATGGCACGGGCGATGGAGATGTCCCTCGCCCACCGTCACCCCGACACCGGCACCAGTCACCTTCTGCTGGCGTTGGTCGAGGACGACGCCGGCGAGGCCGCCGCGATCCTGCGCGAACTCGGCGTCGACCCGGAGTCGGTGCGCGCGCGGGTCGAACAGGACCTCCGTGCCGCACCGACCGCCTGGGCGTGACCGGAGTCGTCGGGCATGGCTCAGAGGCAGATCCAGCAGTAGATGTACTCCCCGTTCCCGCGCGCTCGCCGGGCCAGCCCGACGAACTCCCGCAGACGCGACAGCATGACCTCCGGCCGCGTGTCGCTGTAGTACGACAGCTCCTCGACGCGCGACCACCGCTCGGCCAGGCCCGGCAGGCGGTCGTCGGGGATCTCGGCGAGCGCGTCCCGGGCGCGTTCGCCCAGCACGACGACCCAGGGTCCCTCGTACTCGCGGTCCTGCGCGACGCCCTCCGGCCAGACGAGCCGATCCCCGACCAGGTCGGTGGACCACGGCACGTCGAGGGCGAACGCGACGACCTTGCCGAGGACGACGGCTGGATCGATCGCCGTGCCGTCCACGGCATCCGCGACGGGGGAGTTTCCCGCCCGCACCACGGGACCGCCGTCGGTGGCGGCCATCAGCTTCGCGACGGCCTCGTCGTCGGGAGCGCGGAAATAGTCGTACAGAACACCCACAGGAGCCTCCGGTCGGACGTGGTGCCGCCGCCGGCGGGCGACCGGGAGAACATATCCGAACGGCTGTACGGGGGCCGTCGCCCGCGCAGGGTGTCTGCCGGCGCCCGGGAGTCTCGGCCCCAGCGCCGTCGGCTTTCGCGCGGTACGCCCCGGCGTCCGTCGCCGCGCCTCAGCGGCACAGATCGCCGGGGTAGGCGTCCAGCTGGCCGTTCTTCCGCCTCACCACGAGGTGATACTGCGGCGTGCGGTGCTCAGGTAGCCCGAAGTCCTCGACCCAGATCGTCTCTCCGGCCCGGACCAGGACCGGGCGCTCGGGCACGAAGTTGCGCCACTCGGTGAGCAGCGTCAAGCGGTCCGCCTGCTCGGGCCCTGTCCGGTAGGGCCTGTTCACGCGGGGCCCCGGGTATCGGTTCTTCTTGCCCATGTCTCACCGCCCTCGCTCGCACGCTCGGTCGGCCGCCGTGTCGGGCACGCCAACGCCTCGCAGTACCTCGACAGCGGCCACTACGCCCGTGACGGTGCGGTCGGGCGGGGTGAGTTCCGCCGGCCATTCCTTCCCTCGGCTGACCCAGATGGTGGCGAGCCCTGCCGCGCGGCCACCCTCGACATCAAGTACAGGGCTGTCACCGATTGCCCAGCCCCCGCCCCGCAGATCGAGGCCGCACCCACGGGCCGCCGCCTCGAAGATCTCGCGTGCTGGCTTCCGGATGCCCAACTCTCCGGACACTGCCCAGGCATCGACGCATCGGTCCAGCCCGGTACGCCTGATTTTCCCCAGCTGATTGTCGGCCTGACCGTTGGTCACGATCGCGACCGTCCAGCCGTCGTCGCGCAGTAGCGTCAGCGACGCCAGCACCTCGTGGTGGCAGCTCACCAGCTCCGGTATCCGGCGTCGGTACTGCCTCCATGTCTCATCCACCGAAGCTGCCAGGCCGAAACGCTTCGTCACCTCGCCGAAGAACCAGTCGCGGGGCACGGACCCGTCCTGATCCATAGCGATCAGCCAGGCCAATGCGTCGTCCGGAAGTCCGCGATCGGCGCAGAACTCGACCGCCCAGCGCCGGAATGCCTCCGAACGGTCCACGAGCGTGTTGTCGAGATCGAAGAGCGCCAACCGCTGCATGGTCAACAACCGTACCGAGCGGTTGAGGCGGATCTCCTCGTCGGGCAGTCGTCAGCCCGTCCAGCCTGTCCCGGACGGTGACACTGTGGAGCCCACCTGCTCGCGGCTGCGCGTGCCGTACACGGCCTTCAGCTCGTCAGTCGGCGGCCACCTCCACAATTTCCTCCCCCTCGCCGAACGGCGGCTCGAAGCTTTGGAGGTAGCGGTCCAGCAGTTCGTCGGTGATCGGAAACGCGGCGTTGGCGTCGAAGCGCTCAGCTCGCGCATGGAGACGCTGCCGTAGCAGCGCCGGGTCGGTCTTCAGGTAGACGAGGCGCCAACGGGCCCCGGCCTGCTCGATCAGCTCCTTGTACGCCTGGCGACGTGACCGTTGCCAGAAGCTGGAGTCGATGACGACGTTGCGATGCTGTGCGATGAGTGAGAGCAACCGCTCCCGCACAGCCTGCCTCGCGACTTCGGTGTGCATCTCGTACCGGTCGGGCTCGTAGTCCATGCCATAGCGACCGAAGCGACGCCAGATCTCCTCATCGACGGACAGGCGGACGTAACCCATGGCCTCGAGGCCGTTGGCGAATGTCGTCTTTCCCGCGCCAGCCACCCCGCACATCAGGACGACCTCAGGTTGTTCGGGAAGCCCTGCTTCGTCCGCTCTCATGGTCGCCAGGGTGGCGGACAGGACCGGCGCTGTCGCCTGGAATTCGGCTACGAAGCCGCGAAGCACCTCGTCGGCTGACTCGGCTGCACGAATGGCCGTACGGAGGCCGTGGAGATCTTCCCGACCGGGAGCGGAAAGCCGCTGACCTGCGGTGGTGGGGGTGCGCCCGGCAGGATTCGAACCTGCGGCCTTGGGATTAGAAGTCCCCTGCTCTATCCGCTGAGCTACGGGCGCGCGCCGACGATCGTCGCGCCAAGAGGGTACCGCCGGCTCCGGCCCGCCCGGGGGTACGGGTCGGCGCGTCCACGTCGTCGCCCAGCGTCCCATGCCGGGGCCCCGCCCGGCATCCCGGTTCCGGCGGGTCCCGGGCCGGCGGCCACGGCGCGGTCCGTACCCTCGGCGGATGCTGCTCGACCAGGAAACCGAGAACGAGATCGTCTTCGAGCTGTGCCAGCTGCTCGGGCGGGCCATCCTGCCCGTCACCGGGTCGGCGGGACCCGGCGCGGCGGTCGGCACGGTCGGCACCGCCTTCTTCTACAGCGAGCTGGTCGGCGCGACCGACGACGGGGAGATCGCGCACGAGTGGCTGCTCACCGCGGACCCGGTCACCGCTTCCGCGTACGGGGAGATCGGGCTGCGGCCGAGCGTCACCGACCCGGCCGAGGGGGCGGAGGAGCCGATCGAGCTGCCCGGCTTCGCCGACCACTGGCTGCACCTGCCGGATCTGGGACTGGCCGCGATGCCCACCGGCGGGCTGCACGGCTACGCCGACGACCGGGGCTGGCGCTGGCGTACCCAGCAGGTGACCGAGGCGGTGGCCGCGCCGGCCGACGCGGTCGCCCGGATCGGCGCGGCGCCCGCCTCGGCGTTCGTGCTGGCCCTGGGCGTGGGGGAGGACGGGTCGCGGCCCCTGGAGGCGGTGGTCGAGCGGGTCGCGCGGGACGGCGACGAGGTGCGGGTCACCCGCGAGCTGCCCGCCGGGTACGTGGGCGCGCCGGTGTTCGCGGTCGAGGCCGGGCCGGACGGCGGGCCGGCGCTGCGCTGCCTGGGCGTGCTGCTGCCATCCGGCGGGGGCGGACACCCGGTCGCGACGTTCGACCGGATCCGGGCGGCGCTCGCCGAGGTGGTCGACGGCTGACCGGGTCAGCCGTCGGCGGTCGCCCCGGCCGGCTCGTCGGCCGGCCGGCGCGGGGCCGGCGGCGCGGACTCCGGCTCGGTCGGGCCGGCCCGGAGGAAGCCCTCCGCCCAGCGCCCGACCTCCGCGAAGACCTTCTCGCGTACGACGGGACTGGACAGCGTGAGGTCGTGCAACCCGCCGTCGAAGCGGGCCAGGGTGACGTGCCGTCCGAGGCGGGGCGCCCAGCGCACCATGTGCTCGACGTCGAGCACCGCGTCGGCGAGCGTGGCGTTGTCGTGCCACTTCGCGCCCCGGAAACTGCGGGTGGAGCACGCCAGCAGCACCGGCACCGGGATGTCGAGACCGGCCCGCAGCCGGCGCTGGCCGGCCCGGATCGCGTTGATCCAGCCGGCCCGGACCGGGAACCCGGCGAGCGGCTTCCAGGCCAGGTCGTAGCGCCACTCGCCCCGGTGGTCGGCGTGCAGGCTCTCGCCGTACACCGTGCCCAGCCCGAACGGCAGGATGCGCTGCGGCGCCCGACGGCCCAGGCGGGAGACGGCGGCCGCGAGGGGCCGGCGGACCACCCAGGGGGCGTTGATGTCGAAGAAGGGGCTGTTGAGCACGATGCCGTCGACCAGGCCGGCGTCGCGTCGGGCGTCCGCCCACAGCGAGATGATCAGGCCGCCGGTGGAGTGGCCCATGGCGAGCAGGGTGTCGTGCCCCTCCTCGGCCCGGATGATCTCGGCCGCGGCGTCCAGCTCGGGGAAGTAGTCGGCCAGGTCGCGGCAGAAGTTCGGGGTCTGGTGCGGGAGCAGGCTGCGGCCGTACTTGCGCAGGTCGAGGGCGTAGAAGTCCCACCCGCGCTCGGCGAAGAAGTCGGCCACGTGGGTCTGGAAGAAGTAGTCGACGAAGCCGTGCACGTAGAGCACGGCGCGGCCGGTCGGGCGGTCGGCCCGCCGGCGGACCAGGGTGGCGACCACCGGGCCCTCGTCGTCGGTGCCCAGGTCGATCGTCCGCCGCTCGTAGGGCGCTCCCAGCACGTCCGGTTCCACGACCGCGACGGTACGCCGCCTCGCTACCCGGCGGTAGCCCCCGCCCGCCGGCACCGTGCGGGCGGGGGCGTACGGGGCTCAGGCGGTCTCGGCGTCCTCGCGCGCGGTGGCCTGCACCGGAACGTCCTCGGGCTGGTCGACCGCGCGCAGATGCTTGTTGCTGCGCGGCTCCTGCCGGGTCTTCGCGTCGTTCAGCTTGCGGCGCAGGTCGTCCCGGACGTCGTTGAGCGCGGCGTGCAGGTCCTCCTCGGTCGAGGTGGTGACGATCTTCTGCCGGCCGGCGACCCAGCACTCCAGGGTCACCTTCTGGCCCCGGGCCTCACGGTCCTTGACCGACACCTCCAGCTCGGTGGCGTCGGCGTGGAAGCCGGCGAGCCGGGCGTCCAGCGTCGCGAACTGCTCGGCGATCCAGTTGCGGTCGCCCTGGGAGAACCCGGCACCGACCCGCAGGCACTCGGCCACGGTCGCGGGGTTCGCCACGGCGCTCATCGCCCTGCCTCGCGGACGTCTCGGAGAAGCATCGGCGCTCCCTTTCTCTCGGTTGATCAAGTACTTACCCAGCCGGCGTGATTCCGGAACGCCCTCCGCCGGTCACATTCCGATCATGCGTCGCCGCAGGTCGGCACCGTAGGGTCCGTGGTCCTAGCAGACCGGGACCTTGATCAGGGGGTTGTCCACAAGGCGGTCCGTCGTCCACAGGCGGGGCGCCGGCGGTCGAACCGACCGGGCGAAGCGGCCACGCTCTGCCGGACAAGCCGATCCCTGGAGGGGCGATGTTCGATACGTACGTCACGATCGTCGGCAACGTGCTGACCGCGCCGGAATGGCGCCGGACCACCCAGAGCGGGACACTGGTGGCCAACTTCAAGGTGGCCTCGACCGCCCGCCGGCTCGACCGCGACAGCGGCCGCTGGGTGGACGGCAACAGCCTGCGCGTGCGGGTCAACTGCTGGCGCCGGCTGGCCGAGGGGGTGGCCGCGTCGGTGGCGGTCGGCGACCCGGTGATCGTCGCCGGCCGCCTCTACACCCGCGACTGGACCGACGAGGCCGGCACCCACCGCACGCTCTACGAGCTGGAGGCGGTCGCGGTCGGGCACGACCTGTCCCGGGGGCGGGCCCGCTTCCTGCGCAACCAGCCCCGCGCCGCCACCAGCTCGGTCGAGGACGCGGAGGCGGAGCAGCGGGTGCACGGCGAGGCGACCGCGCCGGTGCCCGACGCGCAGGCCCCGGCCACGTTCGACGACCGGCCGTTCGACGACGACTTCCCGCCGCCGGAGTTCGGGGCGGCGCGGGTCGGGCTCGCCGGCCGGATCGAGCGGGCCGGCGAGCCCCACCCGTTCGACGCCCGCCCCGACGCGGCCGGCGGGTTCGACGGCGCGGGCGGCGCCCACGGCGGGCTCGGCCGCGCCGAGAGCCGGCCGGGCGGTGGGGACGGTCGGTTCGGCGGCGCGGTCCCCGACGGGGACGCCTGGCCCACCGGCCTGGACGCGGGGGAGCACGACGAGTTGTCGGCCGACGAGGGCGACGAGCCGGTCGAGGCCGGGGACGACGAGTTGGCCGAGGTCGACCTGCCGGAGACCGACCGCGCGGGCGGCGACGAGCCGGGCGACTCGGGGACGGGTGACGGGAGAGCGGGTGGCGCGGGCACGGGCGGCGCCGGGGCCGCCCCGGGTCGTCGCGGACGGCGGCGCACGCCGGTGCCCGCCTGACCGTCGGGCTGTGCGAACGGGGGCGCGGGGTGGCGACGACGACGTGGCCACCCCGCGGTACGGCTAGGCTGGCCGGCCGGAGGTGGTGACGGGTGCGGCAGGCGACCGCCATGGCGAACGCGACCGGGCTGGTGGCGGGCTACGCGCTCGACGCGCTGCTCGGCGACCCGCGCCGGTGGCATCCGGTGGCCGGCTTCGGCCGGTCTGCGGGCGCGCTGGAGCGCCGGCTCTACCGCCCCGACCGGTCGGCCGGCGCCGCGTTCACCGCGCTCGCGGTCGGCGCGCCGGTGCTGCTCGGCGCCGCCGCCACGCTGGCCACCCGCCGGCATCCGGCCGCCCGGGCCGCGCTGGTCGCCGCCGGCACCTGGACGGTGCTGGGCGGGCGCACGCTGCGGCACGAGTCCCGGGTGATGGCGCGGGCGCTGCGTCGGGCCGACCTGCCCGCCGCGCGGGCCCGCCTCGGTCACCTCTGCGGCCGCGACCCGTCCGCCCTCGACGAGCCCGAGCTGGCCCGGGCCACCGTCGAGTCGGTCGCCGAGAACACGTCCGACGCGGTGGTCGCGCCGCTGGTGTGGGGCGCGGTCGCCGGGCTGCCCGGCCTGCTCGGCTACCGGGCGGCGAACACGCTCGACGCCATGGTCGGCCACCGCTCGCCCCGCTACGCGCGCTTCGGCACCCCGGCCGCCCGCCTGGACGACCTGCTCAACCTCGTGCCGTCCCGCCTGACCGGGCTGCTCACGGTGGCCGTCGCCCCGGTGGCGCACGGCGACCGCGCGGCCGCCTGGCACGTCTGGCGGCGGGACCGGGCCGACCATCCCAGCCCGAACGCGGGCCAGTGCGAGGCGGCCATGGCGGGTGCGCTCGGCGTCCGGCTCGGTGGGCGCAACGTCTACTTCGGTCGCTCCGAGACGCGGCCGTTCCTCGGCGACGGCCCCCGCCCGGAGGCGCGGCACCTGAAGCGGGCCGCCCGCATCTCCGGCGCGGTCGGGGTGGCCGCGCTCGGCCTGGCCGCGCTCTACCCGGTGACCGTCGGCCGGCTGGCCGGTGCCACCGGCCGCGCCGCGGCGCGCGGGCTCCTGCGCGCCGCCGGCGGCCGGTCCACCGCCGGTCGCGTCCTCGCCGGCTCGGCCCCGGTGGGCGGCGGCGTGCGCGCCGGGCGGCGGGGGAGCGGGCGGTGAGCGGCGGCCTGCTGGTCGCCGGCACCACCTCGGACGCCGGCAAGAGCGTGGTCACCGCCGGCATCTGCCGCTGGCTGCGCCGCCGGGGCGTCCGGGTGGCCCCGTTCAAGGCGCAGAACATGTCCAACAACTCGGCGGTGGTGGTCGGCCCGGACGGCCGGGGCGGCGAACTGGGCCGGGCCCAGGCGATGCAGGCCGCCGCCTGCGGGCTCACCCCCGACCTGCGCTTCAACCCGGTGCTGCTCAAGCCCGGCAGCGACCACGCCAGCCAGGTGGTGCTGCTCGGCGAGGCGGTCGACACGGTCACCGCCGGCAACTTCCACACGCTGCGACCCCGGCTCGCCGCCACGGCGTACGCGGCGCTGGCCGAACTGCGGTCCGAGTACGACGTGGTGATCTGCGAGGGCGCCGGCAGCCCGGCCGAGATCAACCTGCGCACGGGCGACTACGTCAACCTGGGCCTGGCCCGGCAGGCCGGCCTGCCCACGGTCGTGGTCGGCGACATCGACCGGGGTGGGGTCTTCGCGTCGATGTTCGGCACGGTCGCGCTGCTCGACGCCGCCGACCAGGCGCTGGTCGCCGGCTTCGTGATCAACAAGTTCCGGGGCGACCTCGGGCTGCTCCGACCCGGGCTCGACATGCTGCGCCAGGTCACCGGCCGTCCGACGTACGGGGTGCTGCCCTGGGCGCTCGACCTGTGGCTGGACGCGGAGGACTCGCTCGCCTACGGGCGGGTGCTCGGCCGGCCGGCGGCGCCGCGGGGCACCGACTGGCTCGACGTGGCGGTGGTCCGGCTGCCCCGGATCAGCAACGCCACCGACGTCGAGGCGCTCGCCACCGAGCCGGGCGTGCGGGTCCGGCTGACCGTGGAGCCGGCCGAGCTGGCCGCCGCCGACCTGGTGGTGCTCCCGGGCTCCAAGTCCACCGTCGCCGACCTGGCCTGGCTGCGCGAGACCGGCCTGGCCGACGCCGTCCGGGCGCACGCCGCCGCCAACCGGCCGCTGCTCGGCATCTGCGGCGGCTTCCAGATGCTGGCCCGGGTCGTCCACGACCCGGTGGAGAGCGGCCGGGGCACCGTCCCCGGCCTCGGGCTGCTCCCCGTCGAGATCACCTTCGACGAGCGCAAGACGGTGCGCCGCGCGGTCGGCACCGCCGCCGGGGACGTGCCGGTGCACGGCTACGAGATCCACCACGGGCGGGTCTCGGCCGCCGACCCGGGTCTGCCGCCGCTGCTGCGCCACGCCGACGGCACCGGCGAGGGCGCCCGGCTCGGCGCGGTCTACGGCACCCACTGGCACGGCACGTTCTCCTCGGACGCGTTCCGCCGCCGCTTCCTCACCGAGGTGGCCGAGGCGGCCGGGCGGACCGGCTTCAAGGTCGCGCCGGACACCTCGTTCGCCGCCGCCCGGGAGCGGATGCTGGACCTGCTCGGCGACCTGGTCGAGGAGCACCTCGACACGGACGCGCTCTGGCGGCTGATCGAGTCCGGCCCCCCGCCGGGCCTGCCGTTCGTGCCACCCGGCGCGCCGCGGACACCGTGACCGCGGGGTCCGGGCGGGGAGCGGTCGGCGCGACTCAGTGGCGCACGTCGGCCGGCCGGTCGGACATCGGCAGCCCGGCCTCCCGCCAGCCCTGCACCCCGCCGATCATGTCGGTCGCCTGCCGCAGGCCCAGCGTCTGCAGGCTGGCGGCGGCCAGGCTGGAGCTGTAGCCCTCCCGGCAGACCACCACGATCTCGCGGTCGTACCCGGTCGCCTCCGGGATGCGCCAGGCGCTGGCCGGGTCGAGCCGCCACTCCAGCACGGTGCGGTCGATGACGATCGCGCCGGGCAGCTCACCCTCCTCGCGGCGCTGCGCCTCGGTACGCGTGTCGATGAGCAGCGCGCCGCCGCGGACCGCCTCGACGGTCTCGTGCGGGGTGAGCCGGCGGAGACCGGCGCGGGCCTGTTCCAGGAGGGCGTCGACGCCCGGACACATCACGTCATGGAGCACCCCCCGATCATGCCCAGGGTGCCGCCACGCCGCCCGGTGAACGGGTCCGCCCGGGTCGCAGGATCCAGCGGACGGGGGAACGTTAGCGTCGGTCGGGTGAACGTGGCGGTGGTCGAGGCGTACGCCGATCTGGCCGGGCGGGTGCTGGCCGGGCCGGCGCGGTTGGGGCGTACCCGCCTGGTGGCGGTCGACGGGCCGAGCGGCGCGGGCAAGAGCGTGTTCGCGACGCGCCTCGCGGACGCCCTCGCGGCGCGGGCCGGCGGGGACCGGCCGCCGCTGGTGCGCACCGACGACCTGCTCGACGGCTGGGACGACCAGCTCACCTTCTGGACCCGGCTGGAGGAGTGGGTGCTCGGGCCGGTGCGGGCCGGGCGGCCGGGCGGCTACCGGCGGTACAGCTGGGTCCGCCGCCGCTTCCTGGACCGGGTGACGGCGGTGCCGGCCGGGCCGGTGCTGATCGTGGAGGGGGTGAGCGCCGCCCGCGCCCTGGTGCGCCCCGAACTGACCCTGTCGGTGCTGGTCACCGCGCCGGCCGAGCTGCGGCTGTCCCGCGCGCTGGCCCGCGACGGCGCGCAGGTCCTGCCGGAGCTGCGTCGCTGGCACGCGGGGGAGCGGGCGCACTTCGCCGCCGACGGCACGGTGGCGGCGGTGGACCTGGTCGTCGACGGCGCGCCGGCGGTGCCGCACGACCCGGACCGCTACTACGTGCGGTTCGGCCGGCGACCGGGCTCGGACACCGTGCTCGGGTAAGGCCGGCATACGATTCCGGTCATGACCTCACCGATCATCTCCGAGTCCGAGGTGCGGGCCGCCGTCGAGCGCGAACTGCCCGGCGTCCGTGCCGACCTCGAACGCCTCGTCCGCATCCCGGGCATCGCCTTCGAGGGCTTCGACCACTCGCACGTGGAGCGCTCCGCCGAGGCGGTGGCCGAGCTGCTGCGCGGCTGCGGTCTCGACACCCGGATCGTCCGGTCGGGCGGCCAGCCGGCGGTGATCGGGACGAGGGCGGCCCCGCCCGGCGCGCCCACCGTGCTGCTCTACGCGCACCACGACGTGCAGCCGGTCGGTGACCTGTCGCTGTGGGAGTCCGACCCGTTCGAGCCGGTGGAGCGCGACGGCCGCCTCTACGGCCGGGGCGCCGCCGACGACAAGGCGGGCATCATGGCGCACGTCGCCGCGCTGCGCGCGTTCGGTGACCGGCTCCCGGTCGGCGTGGTGCTCTTCATCGAGGGCGAGGAGGAGTACGGCTCGGACTCGCTGGAGCGGCTGCTCGCCGAGCACCGCGACGAGCTGGCCTCGGACGTCATCGTGATCGCCGACTCCGCCAACTGGGACGTCGGGGTGCCGGCGCTGACCACCTCGCTGCGCGGCATCGTGAACTGCTTCGTGGAGGTGCGGACGCTGGAGCACGCGGTGCACAGCGGCATGTTCGGCGGGGCCGTTCCGGACGCGCTCACCGCGCTGGTGAGGCTGCTCGGCACGCTGCACGACGACGCCGGTGACGTGGCGGTGGAGGGCCTGGCCGCCCGCGAGGGCGCCAGCGTCGACTACCCGGAGGACCGGTTCCGCGCGGAGGCCGGCCTGGTCGACGGCGCGCGGCTGTTCGGCACCGGGCGGATCACCGACCGGCTCTGGACCAAGCCGGCGCTGGCGATCCTGGGCGTCGACGCGCCGTCCACCGGGGAGGCCCCGAACGCGCTGGTGCCGTCCGCCAAGGCCAAGCTGAGCGTGCGGCTGGCGCCCGGCGACGACCCGAAGAAGGCGTACGCGGCGCTGACCGCCCACCTGGAGCGGCACGCGCCGTGGGGCGCGCGGGTGACGGTGACGTTCGAGCACGACGGTTCGCCGTGCGTCATCGACGCGACCGGCCCGATGTTCGACGCGGCGCGGGCGGCGTTCCGGGGGGCCTGGGACGGCACCGACCCGGTGGACATCGGGGTGGGGGGCTCGATTCCGTTCATCGCCACGTTCCAGGAGATGTTCCCGCGGGCGGCGATCCTGGTGACCGGCGTGGAGGACCCGCACGCCCGGGCGCACGGGCCGAACGAGAGCCTGCACCTGGGCGAGTTCGCCCGGGTCTGCCTGGCCGAGGCGTTGCTGCTGGCCAAGGTGGCCGAGGCGGGCCGCGCCTGACCGGCACGTCCGGACGGCGTCGTCACGAAGAGTGACGGTCGTAGGGGAGTTGAGGTGGTCGGAGCGATATACCGGTGAGTCATGATTATGCCGCTGAGGTATATCGCTCCTGACCGACCTCTCACCTCGCCGACGACGCGCCCGGTGTCGAAACCGTAACTTCGGGGCGGATGTCGGAGTTTGCGGTGTGTCGGCCGGCTGGGTGTTATAGCCTTTCGAACATGCGTACGAACGACGAGATGGCGCGGCTCCAGGCCGCCGTCCGTGCTCTGGGGGACGTCGACGTCTCCGCGTGGCCCGAGGCCACGCTCAAGGAACAGCTCGGTGAGCTCTCCGCCACGCTGGTCACCCTCGACGCGTTGCTGACCCGGGTCGCCGACGGCGTGCGCGGGCGCGGCCTGCGCGTCGAGGAGCCGGTCTCGGCCTGACCTTCGTCCCGGTCCCGGAGCGATCCGGGCCCGTCCCCGGGGCGCGCGGCCCGGCGACCGGCACGCCCGGGTCGTCGCGTCCGAGCTTCCGGCGGTCCCGGCGACACCCGTGTGGTGCGCCGGGCCGCCGGAAGCGCCCCGCCGTCACAGGTCACTGGCAGGATGTGCACGTGCGTTTCGCGGAGCTGGCGGCCACCTCGGCCGCGGTCGGCGCCACCGGCGGCCGTCGGGCCAAGGTGGAGCTGCTGGCCGCCGCGTTGCGCGCGCTCGATCCGGGCGAGATCCCGGCCGGCGCCGGCTACCTCGCCGGCGAGCTGCGTCAGCGCCAGACCGGTGTCGGCTGGGCGGGTCTGCGTGACCTGCCCCCGCCGGCGACCGAGCCCACCCTGACCGTGGCCGCTGTCGACGCGGCGATCGAGGAGATCTCCCGCATCGGGGGCGCCGGCTCCCAGGCGCGGCGGCGTGAGCTGGTCGGCCGGCTCTTCGCCGCGGCGACCGCCGACGAGCAACGCCTGCTGGTCGGCCTGTTCCGGGGTGAGCTGCGCCAGGGCGCCCAGGCCGGCCTGCTCACCGAGGCGGTGGCCCGGGCCGCCGACGTGCCGGCCACCGCCGTGCGGCGCGCGCTGCTGCTCGCCGGCGACCTGCGGGCGGTGGCGGTCGCGGCGCTCACCGGCGGCGCCGCCGCGCTGGCCGGGTTCGGGCTCCAGGTGGGCCGGCCGCTCGCGCCGATGCTGGCGCAGAGCGCGCCCTCGGTCGACGAGGCCCTCACCGCCACCGGCCTCCCCGCCGTGGTCGACGTCAAGCTCGACGGCATCCGCATCCAGGTGCACCGCTCCGGCCAGGACATCGCGGTGTTCACCCGCAGCCTCGACGAGATCACCGGCCGGCTGCCCGAGGTGGTGGCCGCCGTCCGCGCGCTGCCCGCCCGCGAGCTGGTGCTCGACGGCGAGGCGATCGGGCTGGACGCCACCGGCCGTCCACTGCCGTTCCAGGAGACGTCCAGCCGCGCGGCCCGGCGCACCACGCCCAGCACCACCGGCCGCACCCCGGTCGCGCCCGCCGTGCTGGCCGCCGCCGAGCGCACCGGCGAGCCGGTGCTGACGCCGTACTTCTTCGACCTGCTGCACCTCGACGGCGCCGACCTGATCGATGAGCCGGGCCGCGAGCGCTGGGCGGCGCTGGCCGGGGCGGTCGACCCGTCGCTGCTGGTCGGCCGGGTCGAGGTGGACGACGTGGCGCAGGCCGGCGCGGCGTTCGCGGCGGCGGTCGACGCCGGTCAGGAAGGGGTGGTGGTCAAGGATCCCGCCGCGCCCTACGACGCGGGCCGGCGCGGCTCGGCCTGGGTCAAGGTCAAGCCCCGGCACACGCTCGACCTGGTGGTGCTCGCGGTCGAGTGGGGCAGCGGCCGGCGTCAGGGCTGGCTGTCCAACCTGCACCTCGGCGCCCGCGACCCGGGCACCGGCGAGTTCGTCATGCTCGGCAAGACGTTCAAGGGGCTCACCGACGAGCTGCTGCGCTGGCAGACCGAGCGCTTCCTGTCGTTGGCCGTGGAGAAGGGCGACTGGGTGGTGCGGGTCCGGCCGGAGCAGGTGGTCGAGATCGCCTTCGACGGGGTGCAGACCAGCAGCCGCTACCCGGGCGGGATGGCGCTGCGTTTCGCCCGCGTGGTGCGCTACCGGGACGACAAGACCGCCGCCGAGGCGGACACGATCGACGCGGTGCGGGCGATCCACGCCGGCCGGGTCACCGGCTGACGGATCAGGTGGCGGCGGGCTCGGCGGCCCGGTCCACCGGCTCGCGCGGGCCGTCCAGGCCGGCCCGTCGACGCGCCTCCCGGCGGGCCACCCAGCCGTAGCCGACCAGGCTCATCACCGCGAAGATCCACCACTGCCAGACGTAACCGAAGTTCTGCCAGTTGTTCGTGTGCCCGATCGGCACCGCCTGGAACGCCGGGTCGGCGGCCGGGGTCTGCCCGTCGAGCAGCACGTAACCGCCGGTCACCGGGTAGGGCAGCTGCTTCGCCAGGCGGGGGATGACGATCCGCCGGGCCTCCAGCTTGCCGTCGCGCCGGTCCACCCCGCCGCCACCGCTCTCGCTGCCGACCACCCGGCCGGTGACGGTGACCTCGCCGGTCGGCGCGGCCGGCACCGAGGGCTGGGCGGTGGCGCCGGCGCCCGGCGCGGGCGGGACCCACCCGCGGTCGACCAGCACCGCGCTGCCGTCGGCCAGCACCAGCGGCGTGAGCACCTCGAAGCCGACCTTGTTGTCCACGGTCCGGCCCCGGATCAGCACGACGTTCGCGGTGTCGTAGCGGCCGGTGGCGGTGACCCGGCTCCAGGTGAGCCGCTCGGCCGGGGCGGGACCGACGCTGCCCGGGCCACCGGTCGGTGCGGGCAGCGCGTCGCGCAGCGGCGCGGGGGTCATCGTGGCGCCGGCGTCGATCCGGTCGTTGATCGCCGACCGGCCCCGGTAGCGGTCCAGCTGCCAGTTGCCCAGGAACACCATCACCGTGGCGGCCACCAGCGTCAGCGCGAGGTAGCCGAGCCAGCGCGGGGTCAGCAGGAACCGGTACACGTTGGCCAAGGCTACCCGTATGAGCGGGGCCACTCGCGGCTGCCGGGCGGAACGGGACGCTCCGCGGCCGACGGGCGCCGGGGCGGACGGGTATGGTCACGCGGGCGGAAATCACCCCGGACCCAGGAGTCGATGATGACCGACGTGCCGCGCGTCGTGCTGAGCGCGCCCTCCTCCGGGCACGGCACCGGTGCCCTCTCCCTCGGCCTGCTCGCCGCCCTCGCCGAGCGCGGCGTGCCGGTGGCCGGCTTCAAGGTCGGGCCGGACCAGGTGGACGCGGCGTACCTGGGGCTGGCCGCCGGTCGCCCCGGCCGCACGCTGGACCCCCGGCTGGTCGGCCCGGAGCGGGTCGCCCCGCTCTTCGCGCACGGCGCGGCCGGCGCCGGGTTCGCGCTGGTCCAGGGCACCATGGGGCTCTACGACTCGGTCGCCGGTCGGCCGGAGAGCGAGTCCACCGCCGCCGTGGCCACCGCGCTGCGCAGCCCGGTGGTGCTGGTCGTGGACGTCGCCGCGATGGGGCAGTCGGTGGCCGCGCTGGTGCACGGCTTCCGCTCCTACGACGAGCAGCTCTGGCTGGGTGGCGTGATCCTCAACCGGGTGGCCTCGCCCCGGCACGAGACGCTGCTGCGCGAGGCGCTCGACGACGTGGGGGTGCCGGTCTACGGCGCGCTGCGCCGGCACGAGCTGCCCCCGGTGCTGCCCGCCCGCCGGCACGGCGCCGCGCCCGTGGTGCGCGGTGACGCCGAGGCCGAGCGCGGCGTGCGCCGGCTCGGTGAGGCGGTCGCCGCCACCGTCGACCTGGACCGGTTGCTGGCGCTGGCCCGGTCCGCTCCCGCCCTGAGCGTGGAGCCCTGGTCGCCGGAGCCGGCGGACGGTCCGTCCGCCCCGGCGGAGCGGCCGGTGGTGGCGCTGGCCGGCGGCCCGGCCGGCAGCTACAGCCATCCGGAGGTCGCCGAGCTGCTGCGGGCCGCCGGCGCCGAGGTGGTCACGCTCGACCCACTGCGCGACGAGGCGCTGCCCGCCGGGGCCCGCGCGCTGGTCGTCGGCGGCGGGCTCCCCGAGACGTACGCGGAGCAGCTCTCCGCCAACCGCCGGCTGTGCATCGCGGTGGCGGAGCTGGCCCGGTCGGGCCGTCCGGTGGTCGCCGAGGGGGCGGGCCTGCTCTGGCTGGCGCGCGAGCTGGACGGCCTGCCGATGTGCGGCGTGCTCGACGCGGTCGGCACGGTCCGCGACGGCCTGGTGGTCGGCTACCGGGACGCCACGGCGGTCACCGGCAGCGTGGTGGCGCCGGCCGGCGCGACCGTGACCGGGCACAAGCAGCACGCCGCCGTGCTCACCCCGCGCGCCGGTGACCAACCGGCCTGGCGCTGGGACGGCGGCACCCCGGAGGGCTTCGTCCGCCACGGCGTGCACGCCTCCCAGCTGGTGCCGCACTGGGCCGCGCTTCCGGGCGTCGCGTCCCGCCTGGTGGCCGCCGCGCTGGCGCCCTCGGCGGCCCTGGCGTGATCGGTCAGGTGGCGGTACGCCGGTTCCCGGCGCTGACCGTCTCCACCCCGCGGACCGAGGTGCGCCGGTTGGTCGCGACGGACGCGGCGGCGGTCGACGAGGTGTTCGGCGACCGGCAGACCCAGCGGTGGCTGCCGCTGGCCGAGGCGGCCGGGCAGATCGACGGGCGGGCGTGGTGCACGGAGCTGGCCCGGCAGCGGCGGGACAGCGGCGACGGCGACCACTGGGCGGTGGTCCGCCGGGAGGACCAGCGCGTGGTGGGGTGCCTGTGGACCCGCCGCACCGACTGGGGCGCCCGGCTCACCGAGGTGTCGTACGCGATCGCGCCGCACGCCCGCGGCTACGGCCTGGCCGCCGAGGCGGTGGACGCGGTGGCCATCGCGCTGATCCTGGAGCACGGATTCCACCGGGTGGAGCTGCGGGTGGCGCCCGGCAACGTCGCGTCCCGGCGGGTGGCCGAGAAGGCCGGTTTCAGCTACGAGGGCCTGCTCCGCAACGCCGGTTTCGTCCGCGGCGCCCGGGTGGACCTGGAGTTGTGGTCCTTCGTCGCCGCCGACCTCCGCTGAGCCCCTCTCCCACGTCGATCAAGGAGTTCGCGTCGGCGGATCTGGGGATCCCGGACGCAAACTCCTTGATCAACTACCCGGGCGCACCCCCGGGCGGAACGTGGGGCTCAGCCGACTATCTGGTCGGAGGGCGGGGTGAACTGGCGGGTGGGCTGGCCCTTCAGGGAGTCCCGTAGGGTCTGGGCCACCGCGTTCACCGGGATCTGCGACTGCCCGTCGCCCACCGCGTTGAACGGATTGTCCGGGTCGGCGATGAAGCTCGCCGCCGCCAGCTCCGGCGTGTAGCCGACGAACCAGGCGGACCGGGTGCTGTCGGTCGTACCCGTCTTGCCGGCGACCGGGCGGCCGACCGTGCCCCGCACGCTGTCGGCCGTCGACCAGCCGCCACAGCTCCCCTTGGCCGGGGTGTCCCCGGTCGGGCAGCGCGCCGCGTCGGTGGCGGCCCGGGCCGCGTCCGCGTTCACCACCTGCCGGCACCGGGGCTTGGCGATCTCCCGCTGCACCCCGCCGGCGGTGGAGTAGGTGGCCGGCGTGCCGTCCCGGTTCATGATCGCGTTGACCGGGATCGCCTCGCAGTAGCGCCCGTCGGCGGCGATCGCCGCGTACGCGTTCGCCATCTCCAGCGGGGTGGCGTCCGAGACGCCCAGCGTGAACGCGCCCCACTTCTTCGCCTTGGCCGGCGACGCCTGCTCCTTGTCCACGTCGGTCCGCCAGCGCAGGCCCAGCTGCTCGGCCAGCCGCACCCCGGCGTCCGCGCCGATCTTCTCCTCCAGCTGGATGAAGTAGGTGTTCACCGACTTGCCGAAGCCGGACCACATGGTCTGCCGGCCGGTCATCGCGCCACTGGCGTTGGACGGGGCCCAGCCGTCGTAGACCGCCGACTTGTACGTGTACGGCGAGTCGTAGGCGGTGGACAGCGGCATCCCGGCGTTGAGCGCGGCGAGCATCGGGAACATCTTGAACGTCGAGCCGGCCTGGTAGCCGGGGAGCGACCCGCCGCCCAGCAGCGGTGCCACCGTGTTCGGGTAGTTCGCCTTGACCTTCGGGCCGGCCTCGGGGTTCGAGCTGTTCGGGTTCTCCGCCAGGTCCAGCGAGTAGTTCCGGTTGACCGCCATCGCCTTGATCCGGCCGGTGCCGGGTTCGGCGACCACGATGCCGTTGGCGAACGGGCTGCCGGTGTTGTCCTTGGCGCCCACGTTCTTCTCCGCCGCCGCCTGGGTCTTCGGGTCGAGGGCGAGCACGATCCGGTAGCCGCCGCGCCGCAGCTTGTCCATCCGTTCCAGGCGGTTCTCGCCGAACGCGGGCTGCGCGCTCCACCAGTTCTTCAGGTAGTCGCAGTAGAAGCCCCAGCTGCGGTGCCCGCCGTCGATCGCGGCGCAGTCGTTCGGCGGCGTGGTCAGCTTCAGCCTGATCGGCTGGCCCTTGGCCGACGCGGCGGCGTCCGGCGAGAGGTAGCCGAGGCGGGCCATGTTGTCGAGCACGTAGTTGCGCCGGCCGGTGGCGTCCTTCTGGTCGGAGGTGATCGGGTCGTACTCCGAGGGGGACTTCACCAGGCCGGCCAGCGTGGCCGCCTCGACCGGGGTGAGCGTGGCCGGCGTCTTGGAGAAGAAGATCTGCGCGGCGGCGTAGATCCCGTAGGCGCGGTGGCCGAAGTAGGCCGAGTTGAGATAGCGCTCCAGGATCTGGTCCTTGCTCAGGTGCTTCTCGATGTCCAGCGCCATGCGCATCTCCTTGACCTTGCGCAGGCTGGTCTGCTGGGTGGCCTCCTGGACCTCCCGGGGCGTGGTCGCGCTGTCCCGCAGGGCCATCCGGACGTACTGCATGGTCAGCGTCGAGGCGCCCTGGGAGACGCCGCCGGAGCGGGCGTTGGACACGAACGCCCGCGCCACGCCCTTCGGGTCGACGCCGTGGTGCTGGTAGAACCGGTTGTCCTCGGCGGCGACGATCGCCTGCTGGATGTTCGGCGACATGTTCTCGATCTTGGTGTACTGCCGGTACTCCTCGTAGAACATGGTCAGCACGGTCTTGCCGTCGGGCGCGTAGACGTACGACGTCTCGGCCGGCAGCGCGGTCTTGAGGATGTTCGTCTTCTGTTCCACGGCGTGCGCGGTGGCCTTGGCGCCGATGCCGGTGACGGCGACGAGCGGGTACAACGCGGCGGCGACGACGATGCCGGCGATCAGCCCGGCGCGGAGAAGGGGCACGGCACGACCAGCGGAGGCAAGGGGTCGGTTGCTCACGGGGTCAAGCTATGACATTTCCGATTCGGAAATGAGAAGAACTCATAAACCGGCGGGTCGTGACGCGACCCACGCCGGGATGCGCTGTCCCGGGCGGCGGCTTCCCGGCAGGATCGCGGACATGCCCGCACCACCGACCGGGAGCGCCGCCGCGCTCGACGAGCCCGACCTGGGCCACCACGGGGACTCCGAGGCCACGCCCGGCCTGGTCGACCTGGCCGTCAACGTGCGCCGCGCGCCGATGCCCGAGTGGCTCGCCGACCCGCTGACCGCCGCCCTGGGCGATCTGGCCGCGTACCCGGACCCGACGCCCGCCCGCGCCGCCGTCGCTCACCGGCACGGGCGACCCCCGGACGAGGTACTCCTCACCGCCGGCGCCGCCGAGGGTTTCGTGCTGATCGCCCGCGCGCTGCGCGACGCCCGCCACCCGGTGGTGGTGCACCCGCAGTTCACCGAACCGGAGGCCGCCCTGCGCGCCGCCGGCCACCGGGTGGACCGGGTCCTGCTCGACCCGGCCGACGACTTCCGGCTCGACCCGGCCCGGATACCCGCCGACGCCGACCTGGTCATGGTCGGCAACCCCACCAACCCGACGTCGGTGCTGCACCCGGCGGACACGATCGCCGCACTGGCCCGCCCCGGCCGGGTGCTGGTGGTCGACGAGGCGTTCGCCGACACCACCGCCGCGCCCGGCGTCGACGGCGAGCCCGAGTCCCTGGCCGCCCGGCGCGACCTGCCCGGCCTGGTGGTGGTCCGCAGCCTCACCAAGACCTGGGGGCTGGCCGGGCTGCGGATCGGCTACCTGCTCGGCGACGCCGCGCTGCTGGCCCGGTTCGCCGCCGCCCAGCCGCTCTGGGCGGTCTCCACCCCGGCGCTCGCCGCCGCCACCGCCTGCGCCGCCCCGGTCGCCGTGGCGGCCGAACGCGCGATCGCCGCCGGGCTCGCCGCCGACCGCGACCACCTGGTGACCCGCCTGTCCGGCCTGCCCGGGGTACGCGTGGCGGGCCGCCCGGCCAGCGCCTTCGTGCTGATCCACCGCGTCGGCGCCGCCGACGTGCGGGAGCGGCTGCGGGAGCAGGGCTGGGCGGTACGCCGGGGTGACACGTTCCCCGGGCTCGGCCCGGACTGGCTCCGGATCGCGGTGCGCGACCGGGCCACCACCGACGCGTTCATCGAGACGCTGGCACGGATCCTGGAGGCATGATGCTGGAGTCCACCGTCGCGGCGATCCGGCCGCTCGACGAGACGGCCATGGCGGCCGCGCGTGAGTTGCAGGGCCGGCTGACCAAGCCCGCCGGCTCGCTCGGCGCCCTGGAGCCGCTCTCGGTACGCCTCGCCGGGCTGGCCGGCGCCTGCCCGCCGCCGCTGCCCGACCAGGCCGCGGTGGCGATCTTCGCCGGGGACCACGGCGTGCACGCCCAGGGCGTGACCCCGTGGCCGCAGGAGGTCACCGCCCAGATGATCGGCAACTTCCTGGCCGGCGGCGCGGTGGTCAACGCGTTCGCCCGGCAGGCCGGCGCCTCGGTCACCGTGGTCGACGTCGGCGTGGCCACCCCGCTGTCGGTCACCCCGCCCGACCCGGCGGCGCGCGCCGCCGACCCGGCCGGCCCGTCCGCGCTCACCGTCGACGTCGTCGCGACGCCCGCCGACCCGGACGGGCCGCGCCTGGTGGCCGCGAACGTCCGCGCCGGCACCCGCGACATGACCGTCACCGCCGCGCTCACCCGGGACGAGGCCCGGGCGGCGGTGGAGACCGGCATCCGGGTCGCCGACGAGCTGGTCGACGGCGGCGCGGGCATCCTGCTCACCGGCGACATGGGCATCGGCAACACCACCCCGGCCGCCGCGCTGGTCGCCGTGTTCGCCGGGGTGGACGCGGCGGCGGCGACGGGCCGGGGCACCGGCGTGGACGACGAGACCTACGCTCGCAAGGTCGCCGTGGTCCGGGCCGCGCTGGCCCGGCACACGCCCGACCCGGCCGACCCGCTGGGGGTGCTCGCCGCGGTCGGCGGGCTGGAGCACGCCGCGCTGGCCGGCCTGATCCTCGGCGCCGCCGCGCGTCGGGTGCCGGTGCTGCTCGACGGCGTGATCGCGGTCAGCGCCGCGCTGGCCGCCGCCGCGTTCGCGCCGGACGCGGTCGGCGCCATGGTCGCCGGGCACCGCAGCGCCGAGCCGGGCGCCACGGCGGCGCTGCGGCACCTCGGGCTCGATCCGCTGATCGACCTGGGACTGCGCCTCGGCGAGGGCACCGGGGCCCTGCTCGCCCTGCCGGTCGTCACCGGCGCCGTCCGGGTGCTGCACGAGGTGGCCACGTTCGACGCGGCCGGGGTGGCCGAGAAGTGAGCGAGCCGGCCCCGGAGGCGTCGCCCAGCCCGTACCCCCTGGGGTTGCGGCTGGCCGGCCGGCGCGTGGTCGTGGTGGGCGGGGGAGCGGTCGCCACCCGGCGGGTGCCCGCGCTGCTCGACGCGGGCGCGGACGTCCTGCTGGTGTCGCCCGAGCTGACCCCGGCGCTGCGCGCGCACTCCGACGCCGGCCGGCTGCGCTGGGAGCCGCGCCGGTTCGCCCCCGGCGACCTGGACGGCGCCTGGCTGGTCCAGGTGGCGGTGGACGACCGGGTGGCCGCCGCGGCGGTCAGCGCCGCCGCGGCCGAACGGCGGATCTTCTGCGTCCGGGCCGACGACCGGGCCGCCGCCAGCGCCTGGACGCCCGCCGTGACCCGGCACGGCCCGGTGACCGTGGCCGTCCTCGGCGGCGGCGACCCGCGCCGGGCGATGACCGTCCGCGACGCCGTCCGCGACCTCCTGGGCGCAAGGAAGGGCCCCCTGTTAACGCCTCCGGTAGAGGAAGGGGCCCCGCTTAACACCACGGGCGGTCGGGTAGCGCTGGTGGGCGCCGGGCCGGGCGATCCGGAGCTGATCACCGTGAAGGGCTGGCGGCTGCTCACCGAGGCCGAGGTGGTGGTCGCCGACCGGCTCGTCCCGGGGCTGCTCCTGGACGAGTTGCGGCCGGACGTCGAACTGGTCGACGCCTCGAAGATCCCGTACGGGCCGTCGCGCGCCCAGGAGGAGATCAACCGCATCCTGGTGGAGCGGGCCCGGGCCGGCAAGGTGGTGGTCCGGCTCAAGGGCGGCGACCCGTACGTCTTCGGGCGCGGCGGCGAGGAGTTGCTGGCCTGCGCCGAGGCCGGTGTGCCGGTGACCGTGGTCCCGGGGGTCACCAGCGCGGTCGCGGTGCCCGGGGTGGCCGGCGTGCCGGTGACCCACCGGGGCGTGGCGCACGAGTTCACCGTGGTCTCCGGGCACGTCGCACCGGATTCGCCGGCGTCGCTCGTGCGCTGGGAGTCCCTGGCCGGGCTGCGCGGCACGCTGGTGGTCCTGATGGGCCTGAAGAACCTGGCCGCGATCGCCGCCGCCCTGATCGCGCACGGCAAGCCGGCCGACACCCCGGCCGCGGTGATCCAGGAGGGCACCACCGCCGCCCAGCGGACGCTGCGCTCCACCCTCGCCACGGTCGCCGCCGACGTCGAGGCCGCCGCGCTGCGCCCGCCCGCGATCGTGGTGATCGGCGACGTGGTCCACGCCCTGACCCCCTGACGCCCGCCAACCTCGCCGATCGTGCACTTGGCGCCCGAGAGATGCCCGTTGCGCCCCCTTTGCCGGGGCAGCAAGTGCAAGATCGCCGGGGGCGGGGCGGCGGGGGAACGGGGCCCCCGCCGCCGTCGGGTCACTGCTTGAGCATGTTGTCCAGCAGCAGGGCGCAGCGGATCAGGCCCAGGTGGCTGTAGGCCTGGGGGTGGTTGCCCAGGCCCCGCTCGGCGAGCGGGTCGTACTGCTCGGGCAGCAGGCCCGTGGGGCCGGCCGTGTCGACCATCTGGGTGAACAGCTCCTCGGCGTCGGTGCGGCGGCCGGTGCGCAGGTACGCCTCGATCAGCCACGCCGTGCAGATGTGGAAGCCGCCCTCCCGGCCGGGCAGGCCGTCGTCCCAGTGGTAGCGGTAGACGACCGGGCCGCTGCGCAGGTCCGCCTCGATCTTCAGCACGGTGGAGAGGAAGCGCGGATCGTCGCCGGCGAGCAGGCCGGAGATGCCGATCCAGAGCGACGAGGCGTCCATCTCCTCGTACCCGTACGCGACGCTGTACGCCTCGGCCTCCGGGTGCCAGCCGTGCTCCAACACGTTGGCGGCGATCCGGTCGCGCAGCTCGACCCACTCCGGCCGGTCCTCGCCGCCGTGCTGACGCACCACGTGCAGCGCCCGGTCGACGGTCATCCAGAGCATGACCTTGGAGAAGACGTGGTGCCGGGGTGGGAGGCGGGCCTCCCAGATGCCGTGGTCGGGCTCGTGCCAGCGGCGGCGTACCGCCTCGACCATGTTCTCCAGCACCCGCCACTCGTCGTCGCGGACCGAGCCCCGGGCGTCGGCCACCGCGGCGATCAGGTCGGCGACCGGGCCGAAGACGTCGAGCTGGAGCTGGTGGTTCGCCAGGTTGCCGACCCGGACCGGCCGGGAGCCGGCGTAGCCGGGCAGCGTGTCGATGACCGCCTCGGCGCCCAGCTCGAAGCCGTCGACGGTGTAGAGCGGGTGCAACCGCTCCGGATGGCCGCCGGTGCGGTCGACCACGCCGTCGATCCAGCGCAGCAGCCCCTCGGCCTCCTCGGTGGAACCGAGGTCGACCAGCGCGCGGGCGGTCATCGCCGCGTCCCGCAGCCAGCAGTAGCGGTAGTCCCAGTTGCGGACCCCGCCCAGCTCCTCGGGGAGCGACGTGGTCGCCGCGGCGAGGATCGAGCCGGTCGGCTCGTGACAGAGCCCGCGCAGCGTCAGCGCGCTGCGGGCGACCAGGTCCCGGGCGGTGGCGGGCAGCCGCAGCGAGGCCACCCAGTCCTTCCAGGGCTGCTCGGCGGCGGTCTGCCGCTCGTGCACCGGCAGCCGGTGCGGCTCCAGGCTCTGCGTGCCGAAGCGCAGCTCCAGCACCACCTGACCGCCGGCGGCGGAGAGGTCCACCACCGCCTTCGCGGTCTCGTAGCCGGCGTCGTTGGTGACCTCCCACTCGACACCGGGGGAGTGCAACGCGACCGGCTCGTTGGAGCCGAGCACCAGCAGACCGTCGTCGAGTGGCTGGAGCTGGACCGCCACCTGACCGAACTCGGGGCGCGGGGCGAACTCGACCCGGGCCCGCCCGGTGCCGCTGAGCACGCGGACCAGGGTCGAGTCGCCGCTGACCACGACCGGGTCGTCCGGGGTCGTCTCCCGGACGGGCAGGTCCAGCCAGTCGGTGACGGTCAGGCCGGACCAGCGGGTCTCCACGGTCATGGTGTTGCTGCGGTAACGCTGGCCCAGTGGGATGCCGCCGCGCTCCGGGCCGACGGTGAAGTGCCCGGCCGGGCTGCCGCCGACCAGGTCGGCGAAGATCGCCGCCGAGTCCGGCTTCGGGTGACACAGCCAGGTGATCTTGGCTTCGGGCGTGACCAGTGCGACGGTACGGCCGTTGGCCAGCATCGAGTGCCGCTCGATCGGCACCGCCCGCTCGCCGAAGAGCCAGTGCCGCCGGGTCTCCAGCAGCAGGCCGAGCGCCCGGGCCGCCTCGATCGGCTCGGCCACCCGGTAGTCCGCCTGGGTGTCCCCGGGGCCGATCTTGATGCCGACGTCCGGCCCGTGCAGGTTGCCGAACGCGTTCTCGTCGGTGACGTCGTCGCCGATGAAGAGCACCGCGCTGGCCGCGAGCTGGGTCCGGAGCTGGTCGACGGCGGTGCCCTTGTGGGTGGCCACCACCGACAGCTCGATGACCTCCTTGCCCTGGGTGACGGTGACGTCCTCCCAGGTCGCGGGCCCGCTGCGGACCGCCTCGACGGCGGCGGCGGCGATCTGCGGGTCGACCCCGCGGGTGTGCACGGCCACGCTGGCCGGCTTGCGCTCCAGGCGGACCCCCGGATGCGCGGCGGCGATGTCGCGCAGGACCTCGCGGAGCCGGTGCCGGACCGCGATCAGCTCCGGGGTGAGCCGCTCGACGAAGCCGATGTCGAACTCCGAGCCGTGGCTGCCGACGAGGTGCACCTCGCTGGGCAGCCGGGAGAGCGTGGCCAGGTCACGCAGCGCGCGACCGGAGACCACCGCGACGCTGGTCTGCGGCAACGAGGCCAGCGCGCGCACCGCGGCGACCGACTCGGGCAGCGGCACGGCCTTGCTCGGGTCCTCGACGATCGGGGCGAGCGTGCCGTCGTAGTCGCAGGCGACGAGGAGCTGGGGCATCCGGGCGATGCGGCCGATGGCGGCTCGCAGTTCCGGGTCCAGCGCGCCACCGTGGGCGGTGGCGGTTGCGGGCGAGGTCACGCCACCTCCGTATCGGGGACACCGAGCTCGCTGAGGAACGACTTGGCCCAGTGGCCCACGTCGTGGCTGCGCAGGTGCCGCTGCATGACGCGCATCCGGCGGCGGGCCTCGGGTTTCTCGATGTGTACGGCCCGGAGCAACGCGTCCTTGACCGCGTCCGGGTCGTGCGGGTTACACAGGAACGCCTGGCGCAGCTCGGTGGCGGCGCCGGCGAACTCACTGAGCACGAGCGCGCCGCCCTGGTCGGCGCGCGATGCGACGTACTCCTTGGCCACCAGATTCATTCCGTCTCGCAGCGGGGTCACCATCATCACGTCGGCCGCGACGTACATCGCGGCCAGTTCGGAGCGACTGTACGACTGATGCAGATAATGCACCGCCGGCACGCCGACCCGGCCGAATTCACCATTGATCCGGCCAACCTCGCGTTCCACCTTCACCCGAAGTGCCTGGTAGTGCTCCACGCGCTCGCGGCTGGGCGTGGCGACCTGCACCATAACCGCGTCGGGAACTGTCAACTTTCCGTCAGCGAGGAGTTCCCGGAAGGCCTTGAGGCGGAGTTCGATGCCCTTGGTGTAGTCGAGCCGGTCGACGCCCAGGATGATGGTCTTCGGGTTGCCCAGCTCCTCGCGGATCTGCTTGGCCCGGGCCTGGATCGCGGGGTCCTCGGCCAGCCGCTCCATCTCCTTGGTGTCGATCGAGATGGGGAACGCGCCCGCCTTCACCTGCCGGCCGTCGACCTGGATCATCTGCCCCTCGTAGCGCAGGCCGAGCAGGTGCCGGGCCAGCCGGACGAAGTTCTGCGCCGCCAGCCGCTGCTGGAAGCCGACCAGGTCCGCGCCGAGCAGGCCGCGCAGGATCTCGGTGCGGAACGGCATCTGCATGAACAGCTCGATCGGCGGGAACGGGATGTGCAGGAAGAACCCGATCCGCAGGTCCGGACGCAGCTCGCGGAGCATCGCCGGCACCAGCTGGAGCTGGTAGTCCTGCACCCAGACCGTGGCCCCCTCGGCCGCCACGTCGGCCGCGGCCTCCGCGAACCGGGCGTTGACCAACCGGTACGCCTCGCGCCAGCGCCGCTTGTAGGCCGGCGTCTCCACCGCGTCGTGGTAGAGCGGCCAGATGGTCGCGTTCGACTGGCCCTCGTAGTAGCGCTCCAGCTCCTCGGCGCTCAACGGCACCGGGTGCAGCCGGATCCCCTCCAGGTCGAACGGCTCGGGCGCGGCGCCGGTGCCGCCGGCCCACCCGACCCACGTGCCCTGGTGCTCGGCGAGCACCGGGTGCAGCGCGGTCACCAGGCCGCCCGGGCTGCGCCGCCACTGCCGCCCCTCGGGTGTGCTCACCTCGTCGACGGGCAGGCGGTTGGCCACTACGACAAAGGAGCTACGGACGGTCACGATCGGCCACCTCCGGGTATGACGGGTCCACCGCGATGAGCGTACTGAGCGTAGCTGCGGCGTCTGATCCCCCGTGCCGGAGTTCCCTACCCGTCCGAGAACCGCCGAACCCTCCGCGTGATCTTGTCGACATCCCCGGCCTCGTACCGCTGGGGTGGGGTGATGTGGGCGGGGCCGCCCGTACCTGTCAGGATTGACGACGGCGTGCGCGCGGCCGGCCCCCGGCCGGCGGCGGCGGGCGGAGATCGACGCCCGCGCCTCGCGCCCCGCAAGCCCGCGATCGCAACCGACGGAGGTAGCCCGCACCGTGGCCCAGTTCATCTACGTCCTGGACAAGGCGCGCAAGGCGCACGGCGACAAGGTCGTGCTCGACAACGTGACGCTGAACTTCCTGCCGGGTGTCAAGATCGGTGTGGTCGGTCCGAACGGCGCCGGCAAGTCCAGCCTCCTCAAGATCATGGCAGGGCTCGACCGGCCGAGCAACGGCGAGGCCCGACTGATGCCCGGCTACTCCGTCGGCATGCTGGCGCAGGAGCCGCCGCTCAACGACGCCAAGACGGTCCTCGGCAACGTCGAGGAGGCGGTCGCCGAGACCAAGGCCAAGCTGGAGCGGTTCAACAAGATCGCCGAGCAGATGGCGACCGACTACTCCGACGAGCTGATGGAGGAGATGGGCAAGCTCCAGGAGGAGCTGGACACCGCCGACGCGTGGGACATCGACTCCAAGCTCGAACTGGCCATGGACGCGCTGCGCTGCCCGCCGCCGGATGCCGACGTCACCACGCTGTCCGGTGGTGAGCGTCGCCGGGTGGCGCTGTGCAAGCTGCTGCTGGAGGCGCCCGACCTGCTGCTGCTCGACGAGCCCACCAACCACCTGGACGCGGAGAGCGTGCAGTGGCTGGAGCAGCACCTGGCCAAGTACGCCGGCACCGTCCTGGCCATCACCCACGACCGGTACTTCCTGGACAACGTGGCCAACTGGATCCTGGAGCTGGACCGCGGCCGGGCCTACCCCTACGAGGGCAACTACTCCACCTACCTGGAGAAGAAGGCCGCCCGGCTCTCCGTCGAGGGCCGCCGCGACGCCAAGATGAAGAAGCGCCTCTCCGAGGAACTGGAGTGGGTCCGCTCGAACGCCAAGGCGCGGCAGACCAAGTCCAAGGCCCGTCTCGACCGCTACGACGAGATGGCCGCCGAGGCGGAGAAGACCCGGAAGCTGGACTTCGAGGAGATCCAGATCCCGCCGGGCCCGCGTCTGGGCAACACGGTCATCGAGGCGAACAACCTGACCAAGGCGTTCGGCGAGCGGGTCCTGATCGACAACCTGTCGTTCTCGCTGCCGCGCAACGGCATCGTCGGCATCATCGGACCGAACGGCGTCGGCAAGACCACGCTGTTCAAGACCATCGTCGGGCTGGAGGAGCCGACCGGCGGCTCGGTCCGGGTCGGCGAGACGGTCTCGCTGTCGTACGTTGACCAGAACCGGCAGGGCCTGGCCGGCGACAAGAGCGTGTGGGAGGTCGTCTCCGACGGGCTGGACCACCTCATGGTGGGCAAGGTCGAGATGCCCTCGCGGGCGTACATCGCCGCGTTCGGCTTCAAGGGGCCGGACCAGCAGAAGCCGACCAAGGTGCTCTCCGGCGGCGAGCGCAACCGGCTCAACCTGGCGCTGACGCTCAAGATCGGCGGCAACGTCATCCTGCTCGACGAGCCGACCAACGACCTGGACGTGGAGACGCTCTCCAGCCTGGAGAACGCGCTGCTGGAGTTCCCCGGCTGCGCGGTGGTCATCTCCCACGACCGGATGTTCCTGGACCGGGTCGCCACGCACATCCTGGCCTGGGAGGGCGACGACCAGAACCCGGCCAAGTGGTTCTGGTTCGAGGGCAACTTCGAGGCGTACGAGAAGAACAAGATCGACCGGCTCGGCGCCGAGGCGGCCCGGCCGCACCGGGTGACCTACCGCAAGCTCACCCGTGACTGACCGGTTCGTCTACCACTGCGCGCTGCGCTGGTCCGACCTGGACGCGTACGGCCACGTCAACAACGCCCGCTTCCTCACGCTCTACGAGGAGGCCCGGGTGGCGATGATGTTCGCCGGCGGCCGGGCGTGGGGGGTGGGCTCGTTCGCCGACGGTGTGGTCATCCGCCGGCACGAGGTCGACTACCTGCGCCCGGTCGACTACGCGCTCGGCCGGGCCACCGCGGAGGCGGCGCCCACCGTGCGGATCGAACTCTGGGTCGACGAGATCCGCGCCGCGTCCTTCTCGGTCGCCTACGAGCTCTACGACGGCGACGCGCTGGCCGGCACCGCCCGGTCGGTGCTGGTGCCGTTCGACCTGTCCGCGCAGCGGCCGCGCCGGATCGCGCCCGAGGAGCGGGCGTTCCTGCTCCGCTACGCCCCCGGGCTGGCCGGGTGACCGGGCCGGCGGCCGGGCACGGGCTGACCGCGGTGGCCGACGCCGGCGCGTTCCTGGCCCGGCTGGTCCGGCTCGACCCGGCCTCCCCGGTCCGGCTCCGGCCGGTGCCCGGCGCCGGCCGTACGGCGCTCTGGGCCCACCTGCCCTGGGGCGTGCTCGTGGTGCGCAGCGTGCCCGGCACGGCCCCCGGTGACGTCACGGTCGCCGCCGGGGAACTCCTGGCCGAACTCTCGGCCGGCGGGAACGGGCTGCCGCGGCGGCGGGACGACGCCTGGCGCTGGCCGTTGCCGCCGCCGGCCAGCCGGCCGGTGGAGGTGCTGCCCGGCGGGGAGGTGCGCCGGATCGCCGAGGCGGCGGCCGGGACGCTGCGCGAGGCGGCGGCGCACGGGGTGGCCGGGCGGGCGGTCGGTCAGCGCGTGCTGCGCGACGCGCTGCTGGACCACGTCGCGGTGGTGGTGACCCCGGACGAGGCGCCGCAGGCGCCGGTGGAGGTGTCCCAGCGGTTGGTGCAGGGCGTGGTCCGGATGGGCTTCGTCGGCGCGGGTGACGTTCAGGTGCGGGTGGCCGGCCGTTGGGTCGGACTCGTCGGTCCGTACGGGGCGGCGTGGTCGCGTACCGTCGCGGATCTTGCACTGACGCCTACCCGGGCTCATCCGAACGGCTGACCCCGCATCGTTCTTCCGGGCTGGGGCGGTCGTTGGGGGGATGCCTCCTGCCGGCTGTCCGGGTACCGTCCATCCTCGGATCCAACGCACCGTAGGCGGCTGGATCCGCTGGGGAGTGAGGTGCGCGAGCGATGCCGTGGTGGTCATGGCGCCCCGGTCCCGCCGGTGGCGGCGATCCGGAGACTCGAAGCGGGACCACAGTGGACGACACCGTCCGGGTCGGGCCACCGGCCCCGCGCCAGCCGGGAGACGACGCGGCGGCGCCCGAGCGTCCGGTCATCGCCGACATGCCGGCCACGGTCGCCCCGGTCACCCTCCGCCGGGTCTGCGACGCGCTCGACCTGCTCGACGTGCGTTACCTGGCCGACGGCGACGGCAACCTGCTCGCCATGTGGGAGCGGCACGCCGTGCTGGTCGCGCTGGAGGGCCCGGAGGACGAGATCCTGGTGATGCGGGCCCGTCCTCACGCGACGGTGCCGCCGGACTGGGCCGACCGGGCCTACCGGGTGGTCAACGAGTGGAACCACACCCGACGGTTCTGCAAGGCCTACATCGGCGACCCGACCGAGCGGGGGCAGCTCCCGATCTACGCCGAGCTGCAGGTGCCGCTCGGCGCCGGCACCCACGACGCGCTGCTGGTCGAGATGCTCGACTGCGGTGCCGCGGTGGCCACCACGTTCGTCGACTGGCTGCACGACGAGGGCGCCCTGCTCTGACTTTCCACCGGGCCGTCGGTCAGCCGGCGGCCGGGTCCTCCACCACGTTCACCATGAAATAGGCGGCCCGCTCCAGGTAGTCCCAGAGCGCGGCGGCGAGCTGCGGCGGCAGGTCCAGCTCGTCCACCGCCCGGCGCATGTGACGAAGCCAGGCGTCCCGCTCGGCCGCGCCGATGCGGAACGGGGCGTGCCGCATCCGCAGTCGCGGGTGGCCGCGCTGCTCGGAGTAGGTGTGCGGGCCGCCCCAGTACTGGACCAGGAAGAGGGTCAGCCGGTCCGCCGCCGGGCCCAGGTCCTCCTCCGGATACATCGGCCGCAGCAGCGGGTCGTCGGCGACGCCGGCGTAGAACACGTCCACCAGCTTGCGGAAGGCCGGTTCACCGCCGATCGCCTCGAAGAGCGTCATCGACTCGCCTGGGGAAGTCACGCTTCCATCCTGCCAGGTGCGCCCCGGCCGCCGCCTCCGCCCGCCGGGCGGCGCCGGTCACGTCACCGCGTGCCGGCGTCGGCCGTGCTCCCGCCCCCGCTCGCCCCCTCCCGGCCCCCGGGCCGGGGTGTGCGCCCGCGCGGCGCTGGACTCGGCCTGGGCGGTCTCGACGGCCGCCTGGATCGTCGCCGGGCGGGGCCAGGTGGCCGCCGCGACGAGCATCAGGAGCACCCCCGCCGCGCTCCAGACCCCGACGACCGCCGGGATGGAGAAGTGCTCGGCCAGCGCGCCGGTGGCCAGCACCGCGCCGCCCTGGATGACCTGAGTGCCGCTGGCCATCACCCCGAACGCCCGCGCCCGGTAGCCGTCCGGGAGGGCCTGCACGAAGAGGCTGTTGGCGACCGGGACGATCCCGGCGACCGCGAAGCCGCACGCGGCGGCGAGCAGGGCCACCACGGCCGGCGGCGGGTCGAGCAGCGCGGGCACGAGCGCGGCCGGCGCGAGCACCGCCAGTGGCGGCAGCAGGGTCAACCGGCGGGTCGGACCGACCAGCCGCGCGATGAGGATCCCGCCGATGACGTAGCCGACCGGGTTGGCCGCCATGATCAGCGCCTGCGCGGTGCCGGCGTCCATGCCGCCGCCGGTGCGCTCGGCGGCCCAGCCGGCGGCGAGGCCCTCGGGGACGATCGAGAAGACCATCGCGCTGAACACCAGCACCGCGATGGCGCGCAGCACCGGTCGCTCGAAGACGATCCGGAAGCCCTCGGCGGTCTCCCGCAGCAGGTGGTTGCGGGGCCCCGTGGCCAGTGCCGGCGCCCGGTCCCGCAGGCCGAACCGGACCAGGAGGGCCGACAGGGCGAACGTGCCCGCGTTGATCAGCAGCGCGGTGCTCGGGTTGAGCGCCGCGATGGTGGCGCCGGCGAGGTAGCCGACGACCTGGGCGGTCTGGACGGCGCTGGTGGAGGCGGTGAGGCCCACCACCAGCCGGTCGCCTTCGAGGATGTGCGGCAACAACGCCGAACGCGCGGCCTGGCTCGGCGGGTTGGCCAGCGTCGCCACGAAGATCAGGACGAGGATCGCCCAGGCCGGCATGAACGGCATCGCGACCAGCACCATCAGCGCCATCCGGATGAGGTCGCAGAGGACCATCACGCGGCGGTAGCGGTGCCGCTCGGCCAGCGCCGACAGCAGCGGGCCGCCGATCAGCCAGGGCAGGTAGCTGGCCGCGAAGGCGGCGGCGGAGAGGGCGACCGAGCGGGTCTCCTGGAGGACCAGCACCGTGAGCGCGGCCTTGGCGAGGTAGTCACCGATCCAGGAGAGGACGTTGGCGGCGAAGAGCGCGCGGAACTCGGACTGACCGAACACGTCGCGGAAGGTGGCCGGACCCTCCTGGTCGGGTCGCTCGTCGGACACCGTCGCCTCCATCGTTCCTGGTCGACCACTTGTGATGGCCCGGCCGGGAACCGTCGTCAGATCAACCGATCAGCGAGGACAGGAGCACACTCCCCGGTGGAGTGCGTTCACCGGATTCTGCCCGATCGTCTGACAACTGGCTAGGGCGAACGGATTGATCGTCGCATCTCCGACTGAACGAACGGACGATACCCGAGGGGCCGCGCGACGCGCGACCCCCGGAAATCGTCCGTCCGGTACGGGTACGTCAGGTGGCGCCGCCGGTGCCCGTCCCCTCCGGCCGCGGCGGCGGCGAGGGCTGCGGGGGCAGGCCGGGGAAGAGCCGGGCCGCCGCGATCCGGGCCGTGATCCCCGAGTTCTCCAGCGCCTCCGCGAGGCGCCGACGCAACTCCCGACCGACCGCGAACTGTCCCTCGGCGGTGGTCTTGACCACGGTACGGATCACCGCGCCGTCGACCGTCATCTGCTCGACGCCGAGCACCTCCGGCTGCTCCACGATCTCCGGCGCCAGCTCCGGGTCCAGCGCCACCGACGCCGCCGCGGTACGCAGCACCGCGGTGGCCTCCTCGGTGCCGGCGAAGCCGATCGGCAGGTCCACCACGACCAGCGCCCAGCCCTGGCTCTTGTTGCCGACCCGGACGATCTCACCGTTGCGGATGTACCAGAGCACACCCCGGCCGTCGCGGACCGTGGTCACCCGCAGGCCCACCGCCTCCACCACGCCGGTCGCCTCGCCGAGGTCGACCGTGTCGCCCACGCCGTACTGGTCCTCGATCAGCATGAACAGGCCGGCGATCAGGTCCTTGACCAGGCTCTGCGCGCCGAAGCCGAGGGCCACGCCGACGATGCCCGCGCTCGCCAGCAGCGGGGCCAGGTCGAAGCTGAACTCCTTGAGCACCATCAGCAGCGCGATGCCGAAGACGAACGCGGTGACCATGCTGCGCAGCACCGACCCGATCGCCTCGGCCCGCTGCCGGCGCCGCTCCGGCACGAACTGCTCCGGGTCGAGGGCGGCGCTGGGGATCCGCTCCCGCAGCGGGCGGAGCATGGTCGGCACCGCGCCGTGGGTGGTGGTGCGCACCAGCCGGTTGATGGTGCGGTGCAACGCCCAGCGCGCGGCCACCGCGAGCAGCAGGATCAGCGCGATCCGCAGCGGCTTGAACAGGATCCAGTAGCTGCTCTCGGCGAACCAGGCGGAGCCGGACACCCGGTACACCCACTCGCAGGAACTGCTGCCCTGGCAGTCCGGTCGCCGGTCGGCGACGGCGGCCAGCACAGCGGTGATCAGGTCGGAGAGATTCACAGTGCTTTCGTACCGCACCCGCTGACCCCGTCCGGCGCGGACCCACCGTGCGCCGGTGCGTGGGCAACCCCCTTGCCTCCCTGCTCCGTTGTACCCGGGGGGCGGGAGAACGCGCCCTGGCCCACACGGGGGCCTCGTGACTGGCCGTCCACGTCGAGGTTGGGCGAGCAAAGGGGAGAAGAGCGACATGACGGAGGAACACTTAGGCACGAACCGGTCCTGGTCCCGCCGGCGGGTGCTGACGGTGGCGGCCGCGGCGGCCGGTGCGGCGTCGCTGGCGGCCGCGGGGGCGGCGGCGACGCTGTCCGGCGACTCGCCGCTGAGGTTCCGGTACGACCCGTTCGAGATCCGCGATCTGCCGCAGGGCCAGCGGCCGTACTACAGCGGCGTCCGGCTGCCGATCGTCGACTCGGGCACGCACGACGAGCACGGCGCACGCATGTCGATGCTCGGCGGAAAGCTCTACGACCATCCGGTCGGCCAGGCCCAGTACGGCATCAACCTGCTGGAGACCTACCGGGTCACCGGCGAGCAGGTGTTCCTCGATCGGGCGATGACGCAGGCGCAGCGCCTGATCGACCGGCGGGTCGTCCACCAGGGCGGCTGGTTCTACCCGTACCGATTCCGGCACGCCATGCACCGGGAGACCGACGTCTACGAGACGCCGTGGTACTCGATGATGGCCCAGGGGCAGGCGCTGAGCCTCTTCGTTCGGCTGGCGCAGGTGGTGGGCGAGCGCACCCCCTGGCGTGAGGCGGCGGACGCGACGTTCGCGTCCTACCGGGTCCCGCCGGTGGCCGGCGAGCCGTGGGGGATGTACGTCAAGGACGAGTTGCTCTGGCTGGAGGAGTACGCCCACCCGAAGCGGGTGCGCGGCGACCGGACCTACAACGGGCACATCTTCTCGGCCTTCGGCCTCTGGGACTACTGGACCATGAGCCGCGACGCCAAGGCCAAGCAGATACTCCAGGGTGCGATCACGACCGCCCGGGACGTCCACCATCTCGTCCGTACCCGCCAGTGGCGGAGCAGGTACTGCCTCACCCACCGCAAGGACGCGGGCATGTACCACTCGACCCACATCATCCAGCACGCTGTGCTGCACGCGATCACCGGCGACCCGGCCTTCGCCGGGATCATGGACCTGTTCTACTCCGACCACCCCACCCGAGGGGTGTCCGGAACGGTCGTGCTCGCCGCCGGGGACCACGAGGGGTACAGGTTCGACGCGTCCGGCACGGTCCTCGACCGGAAGCGGGTCACCCTGACCCGGCCCGCGGAGGCGGCCTCCGCGGAACGGCACAAGGTGCTCCGGCAGACCGGCATCTGGTACGACCTCACCGAGGGCGCGCTGAGCGGTTACCTGGTCCGGGAGATCCCCGGCCGGTCGTACCAGAGGGGGAGGGCTGCGCCGATCGGCTACCGCATCCCGCGGCCGGCGGTGGTCGTCGCCGCGCCCGGCAGGGCGTACTCCGTCGACGAGGCCGGAAGGGTGACGTCGGTGGCCGCGGACCTCGCCGTCGGTGACACCGTGACGGTGGATCTACGCGCCGCCCTCGACGGTGTCCAGCACTACCGCCTGGCCTCCGGCGCTCACGCCGGCCAGTGGGTCAGGCTCGACACCCTGCGTAGCGCCGGCCCGGCGTAGCGTGCGGCGCCGGACCGACCCGATGCGGGTGATCCGGTGGGCGGCTTTGAAGATTCGTGCGTGCAATCCGGGGCGCGATCAGGGACTATTGGCGCAACGGACGTCGGTGGTCCCGGCCGGCGCTCGGGGCCGTCGCGCGCTGTCGCGGGCGGTCCCGGAGTGCAGGCGGCGGGAGCGGCTGGACCGGGAGGGTGAGCGCGATGCCTGACATACGACCCACGGCGGGCTCCGGTGCACTCGTTCTCAACGCCACCTACGAGCCCCTGTGCGTCGTGTCGGTGCGTCGTGCCGCGATCCTCGTGCTCTCCGCCAAGGCCGTCTGCGTGGCCGACGGCGAGGGCATCCTGCACAGCGCCCGCAACGCGCTCCCGGTGCCCTCGGTGGTGCGGCTGACCCGCTACGTCCGGGTGCCCTACCGCACCCACGTGGGGCTGTCCCGCCGGGCGATCTTCGCGCGCGACGGGTGGCGGTGCGCCTACTGTCGCGGGCCGGCGGAGACCATCGACCACGTCTTCCCACGCAGCCGGGGTGGCCGGCACGCGTGGGAGAACGTGGTCGCCGCCTGTGCCCGGTGCAACCACACCAAGGGCGACAAGACCCCGGCCGAGCTGGGCTGGCGGCTGCACCACCTGCCGGCCGCGCCGAAGGGCAACGCCTGGCGGGTGCTGGGCCACCGCGCTCCCGACCCCCGCTGGGCGGACTGGCTCGACCTGCGTGAGCCCGAGGTCGAAGCGGCCTGAGGGCGCTCAGCGGGCCTGGACCAGCGACGCGTAGACCACCAGGTTGTCGGCGTACCCGGTCTCGCCGCCCACCCAGCGCCCGCCGCAGGTGATCAACCGCAGGTTGGGGCGGCTGAAGTCGCCGTAGACGTCCTCCACCGGCAGCTTCTCCTTGCCGTACCGCTCGATCGAGGTCACCTCGAAGACCGCCACCGAGCGGTCCTGCCGGGTCACCTCGATCCGGTCGCCGTCGTCGAGTTCCTTCAGCCCGTGGAAGACGGCCGGCCCGGTGGTGGTGTCGACGTGCCCGACCAGCACCGCGGGCCCGTACTGGCCGGGGGTGGGGCCCTGGTCGTACCAGCCGACCTCGCCGGCGCGGCTCACGTCCGGCACCGCGATGCTGCCGTCGGGCGCGATGCCGACCCGGTGCACCGGCGCGCGCAGGTCGAGCTTGCCGATGGTGAGGTCGGTCGGCGGGCTGGCGGGCAGCACCGGGAACTTCTTCGGCGGCGGGCGCAGGCCGGCCACGATCCGGTCGGGCAGCACGCTGACCCCGGTCACCCGCTCCACCCCGAGCATGGCCACGATCAGCGCCATCAGGCTCGCCACCACCAGCACCGGGGCGCCGGGGCTGCGCCCCGGGGCGTACCGGCGGGTGGTGGTCCGGCCGGGACGGACGGCGACCGGGCGGGCCTGCGGGTCGGCGGTGGCGACGCTGGCCGAGAAGGCGTGCCCGGCGGCGTGGGCGAACCGGCGGGCGGCGCGGGACGTCAGCCGTAGCGCGGCTCGGAGCCGCCGTCGGGCGCGATCCCGGCCGTCGCGACCCACCTCGGTGGCGACGGCGCGGGGCGGGTGCGCGGCGCCGCGCCGTCCCGTGCCGCCGGGGCGACTCCGGGGCGGCTGCGGTCCGGTGCGGGTGTGGCGTCGCGGTGAGCGGGCCATGGCCGCACCCCGGTCAGACGCGGCTACCGGACTTGCGGCGGGCGCCCACGCCGGCCACCACGGCCACCGCCACCAGGCCGCCGACCAGCAGCAGCGAGCCGGCGCCCCGGCCGCCGCCGGCGGTGCCCCCGCCGCCGGTCGCCGGGCCCTTGCTCGGCTGGCTCATGTTCAGCACGGTGAGCATGGTGGAGGCGGTGTTGCCGTTGGAGCAGTCGAGGTTCACCGGGTAGTCGCCGGGCGCCTTGTTGCCGGGCACCGTGACCGAGCCGGTCAGGAAGCCGTTGTCCGGCCGCAGCATCACCCGGCCGAAGGCGTCCGAGGTGACCTGGGCCTGGCGGTTGTTGCTGTTGTCGCAGCCGGCCCGGATGGTCACCCGGGACCCGGCCTGGACGCTGTTCGGCGTCACCTCGATGAACACGCTCTCCCCGGCCCGGGCCGGTACGGCGGTGGTCAGGACGAACGCCGCGACCAGGCCGACCAGGCCCAGGACGGACGACAGCGCACGGTGTGACAGGAGCCCTCGCATGGTTCCCCCCTCCCGGTGCGTCGGTGCACCGGAATCCTGCTGACGGGCAGTGGGGGCTGCGTTCCCGGACGGCGGGGGTGTTAACAGGGGGTCCCGCCTATACCGGAAGCGTTAAGAGGGGGCCCCGCCTTTCACGACCGGGTGCCAGGCCAGCGGGGTGGAGAGCACCATCGTGCTGGACGGCTGGCCGTACGGGGCGAGCCGGTCGATGACCTCCTCGAACTCGCCCATCGACTCGGCCGCGACCTTGAGCATGCTGCACGCGTCGCCGGTGATCCGGTGGATCTCCATGATCTCCGGCCACTGCGCCACCCGGGGGTCGTTCAGGATGCAACGCGAGCCGTAACAGGACATCCGGATCAGCGCCAGCACGGTCCGCCCGGCCCGGGTGAGGTCCACGTGGGCGTGGTAGCCGGTGATCACCCCGGACTCCTCCAGCCGCCGGACCCGCTCCGCGACCGCCGGCGGGGACAGGTGCACCCGGCGGGACAGCTCGCTGTAGGAGAGCCGGGCGTCGGCCTGGAGCTCGCGCAGCAGCGCCCAGTCCATGTCGTCCACGCGGCGACCTTCCTTACGTTAAGTCGGCGACCCGAGATGCTTTCAGGTCGTGAGGTCAGACCACCTTACCGCCGTTGAACAGGCATTCCATCCGCGCCCGGACCGGCGAGATCATGGCGTCTACCCCGCGTACGGACGGAGAAGACGGTGGAACAGACGACGGCGGTGCGCCCGGCCACCTCGCAGCAGCGGGCGGCCCGAGCGGCACGCAACGGTGGCGAGCCGACGCTGGAGTTCGCCGACCGTGTGCCCTACGACGCGTACGTGCACGCGAGCACGCTGCACCGGCTCCAGCAGCCGCTCAGCGACGATCCGGGCGAGATGTCCTTCCTGATGGTCAGCCAGATCATGGAGCTGTACTTCAAGCTGACCTGCCACGAGCTGCGGCACGCCCAGCGCGAGGTGCGGGCCAACCGGATCTGGGAGGCGCTGCCCCCGCTGCGCCGGGCCGCGCTGCACCTGGAGGGGCTGAACGCGGCCTGGCAGGGGCTGCGCTGGATGACGCCGGCCGACTTCAACCGGTTCCGCGACCGGCTCGGTGAGGGTTCCGGCTTCCAGTCCGCGATGTACCGCCAGCTGGAGTTCCTGCTCGGCCTGCGGGACCCGGCGCTGATCCGTCCGTTCCGCCGGCAGACCGACGTGCACGCCGAGCTGACCGCCGCGCTTGCTACGCCGAGCCTCTGGGACGACGTGGTGGCGCTGCTCGCCCGCCGCGGCTTCGACCTGCCGGACGATCTGCTGGACCGGGACGTCGCGGCCGAGCACGAGCCGCACCCGGGCGTCGAGGCGGCCTGGGTGCGCGTCTACGCCGACAGCGGCCCGGACAACCACCTGCGCCTGCTCGGCGACGCGCTGACCGAGGTGGCCGAGCAGTTCGGCGACTGGCGCTGGAACCACGTCAAGGCGGTGCAGCGGACCATGGGCGCCAAGGTCGGCAGCGGCGGTTCGGCCGGCCTGGCATGGTTGCAGCGCAGCATGGCCCGGGTCGTCTTCCCGGAGCTGTGGTCGGCCCGTACCGCTATGTGACCGGAGAGAACAGCATGCACACCCCCGAGAGCGAAGCCCACCGGCGGGACGCCGCCGATCCCGGCCACCGCCACCTGTTCCACGTGCCGCCGGCCGAGGGCGGGCGCCATCCCGACGTGGCGTACCTGGCCGGCAACTCGCTGGGCCTGCAACCCCGGGCCACCCGGGACGAACTCGTCGCCGACCTGGACGCCTGGCGCCGGCTCGGCGTGGAGGGGCACCTGGAGGCGGAGCGGGCCTGGCTGCCGTACCACGAGCTGTTGACCGCGCCGGCCGCGCGCCTGGTCGGCGCGCTGCCCACCGAGACCGTGGTGATGAACTCCCTCACGGTCAACCTGCACCTGCTGATGGTCAGCTTCTACCGCCCGGCGGGGGAGCGGACGACGATCGTCATCGAGGACAGCGCGTTCCCGTCGGACAGCTACGCGGTGCGCAGCCAGGCCCGCTTCCACGGCCTCGACCCGGACGCCACGGTGGTGCGGCTCAAGCCCCGCCCCGGCAGCGACACGCTGGGCACGCAGGACGTCCTGGACTACCTGGCCCGCGAGGGGCACACGGTCGCGTTGCTGCTGCTCGGCGGCGTCAACTACCTGACCGGCGAGCTGATGGACATTCCGGCGATCACCGCCGCCGGCCGGGCCGCCGGGGCGGTCGTCGGCTGGGACCTGGCGCACGCCGCCGGCAACGTGCCGCTGGCGCTGCACGACTGGGACGTCGACTTCGCCGCCTGGTGCTCCTACAAGTACCTGAACTCCGGCCCGGGCGCCCTGGGCGGCGTCTTCGTCCACGAGCGACACCACGGCGACCCCTCGCTGCCGAGGTTCGAGGGCTGGTGGAGCACCGAGGCGGCCACCCGGTTCGAGATGACACCGGTGTCCCGGCCGCCGGCCACCGTCGAGGCGTGGCAGATCTCCAACCCGCCGATCTTCGCGATGGGCCCGGTGCGCACCTCGCTGGAGCTGTTCGACTCCGTCGGCATGCCCGCGCTGCGTGAGCGCAGCCTGCGGCTCACCGGCTGGCTGGAGGAACTGCTCGACGAGGTGACGCCGGGTCGCCCGCTGACCGTGGTCACCCCGCGCGATCCGGCCCGCCGCGGGTGCCAGCTCTCCGTCCGCATCGGTACGGGCAGCGCGAACGAGCTGACCAAGCGGCTGCGACACGAGCACGGCGTGATCGCCGACGCCCGGGAGCCGGACATCGTCCGGTTCGCCCCGGTGCCCCTCTACTCGACGTACCACGACTGCTGGCGCGTCGCCGACGCGCTCGCCGCGACTGTGGAGGCCGCCTCATGAGCAGGGAGCGCGACGAGGTCGCGGTGGTCGGCGCCGGACTGGCCGGCTGCCTGCTGGCCTGCTTCCTGGCCCGGCGCGGCTACCCGGTGGCCCTCTACGAGCGGCGGCCGGACCCGCGGACCGGCACCGTCGAGCGGGGCCGCTCGATCAACCTGGCGCTCTCCGAGCGCGGGCTGGACGCGTTGCGCCGCATCGGCCTGGACGAGCAGGTGATGGCGGACGCGCTGCCGATGCGCGGCCGGATGATCCACCCGGTCGAGGGCGAGTCGCAGTTCCAGTCGTACAGCGTCTCCGGGGACCGGGCGATCAACTCGATCAGCCGGGGCGCGCTGAACAACGCGCTGCTCGACGCCGCGACCGCGCTGCCGGGCGTGCGGGTCGCGTTCGACCACCGGCTGGTCGGCCTCGACCCGGTCGGCGGCGAGATGACGTTCGAGACCCCGCAGGGCAAGGTCACCGCCACCGCGTCGGTCGTCCTCGGCGCCGACGGCGCCGGATCCGCGGTGCGCGGGCAACTGCTCGCGTACGGGGGCCTGACCGAGAGCCTGGACTTCCTCGACTACGGCTACAAGGAGCTGACCATCCCGCCGATCGGCGGGGAGTTCGCGCTCGACCCGGGTGCGCTGCACATCTGGCCGCGCGGCACCTCCATGATGATCGCGCTGCCGAACCCGGACCGCTCCTTCACCTGCACGCTGTTCTGGCCCACGCACGGCACCCGCAGCTTCGCGTCGCTGAGCAGTCCCGCCGCGATCGAGCGGTTCTTCGCCGATCACTACCCGGACCTGGTCCCGCTCGCCCCGAACCTGGTCGACGACTACCAGCACAACCCGGTCGGGGTCCTCGGCACGGTGCGCTGCACGCCGTGGCAGGTGGCCGGCCGGGTCGGCCTGCTCGGCGACGCCGCGCACGCCATCGTGCCGTTCTACGGCCAGGGCGCGAACTGCGCCTTCGAGGACGTCGTCGAGCTGGACCGCTGCCTCGACGAGTGCGACGACGAGTGGGCCGCCGCGCTGCCGCTGTTCCAGCACCGCCGGCAGGACGACGCGGAGGCGATCGCCCGGATGGCGTTGGCCAACTTCGTGGAGATGCGGGACAAGGTCGCCTCGCCGGTGTTCCGGACCCGCAAGAAGGTCGAGCACGCGCTGGAGCGCGCGCTGCCCGGCCGCTACGTCTCCCAGTACGAGCTGGTCTCCTTCTCCACCACCCCGTACGCGCAGGTGCGCCGCCGGGTGCGCCGGCAGTACGCGGTGGTCGGCGCGGTCGCTGCCGGCGCGGCGGCGCTGCTGGCCGCCGGTGTCGGCGCGGCGCTGGGGCGGCGGCGATGACGCTCTGGGACCCCCGGCTGATGGCCGGGCACGCGCCGGACGGCCCCGGCCTGCTGCGCAACTTCGTCGGCGGCGCGTTCGTCGACGCCGGGACCCGGTTCACCAAGCGCAGCCCGGTCACCGGCGAGCCGGTGTTCGAGGTCGTCGAGGCATCCTCGTCGGTGGTCGACGACGCCGTGGCCGCCGGCCGGGCGGCGCTGCGCGGCCCGTGGGGCCGGATGGGGGAGCGGGAACGCGCCGAGGTGCTGCGCCGGGTCGCCGACGAGCTGGAACGGCGCTTCGACGACCTGGTCGCGGCCGAGGTGGCGGACACCGGCAAGTCCATCTCGCAGGCCCGCACGCTGGACATTCCGCGCGGCGCGGCCAACTTCCGCGCGTTCGCCGAGATCGTGGCGACCGCGCCGACCGAGTCGTTCACCACCGTCACCCCGACCGGCGGCCGGGCGCTCAACTACGCGGTCCGCAAGCCGGTCGGCGTGGTCGCGGTGATCGTGCCGTGGAACCTGCCGCTGCTGCTGCTCACCTGGAAGGTCGCCCCGGCGCTCGCCTGCGGCAACGCCGTGGTGGTCAAGCCCAGCGAGGAGACCCCGGCCTCGGCCACGCTGCTGGCCGAGGTGATGGCCGCGGCCGGCGTGCCCGACGGCGTGTTCAACCTGGTGCACGGCTTCGGGCCCGGCTCGGCCGGCGAGCACCTGACCCGGCACCCCGGCGTGGACGCGATCACGTTCACCGGCGAGTCGGCCACCGGCAGCGCGATCATGCGGGCCGCGGCCGACGGGGTGAAGGCGGTCAGCTTCGAGCTGGGCGGCAAGAACGCCGGCCTGGTCTTCGCCGACGCCGACCTGGACGCGGCGGTGGCCGGCTCGGTCCGCTCCAGCTTCACCAACGGCGGCCAGGTCTGCCTCTGCACCGAACGGATCTACGTGCAGCGGCCGGTGTTCGAGGAGTTCACCGCGCGGCTGGCGAAGCGCGCCGACGAGCTGGCGTACGGCTGGCCGGCCGACGAGGCGACGGTGAACATGCCGCTGATCTCGCACGGCCACCGGGACAAGGTGCTCGGCCACTACGCGCTGGCCCGCACCGAGGGCGCCGAGGTCCGCGCCGGCGGTGGCACGCCGCGCTTCGGCGACGCCCGCGACGGCGGGGCGTACGTGCAGCCGACGGTGCTCACCGGCCTCGGGCCGGACGCCCGCACCAACCAGGAGGAGGTCTTCGGTCCGCTGGTGCACGTCGCGCCGTTCGACGACGAGGACGAGGCGTACGCGCTGGCCAACGGCACCGAGTACGGCCTGGCGGCGACCGTCTGGACGCGGGACGTGGGCCGGGCGCACCGGGCCGGGTCCCGGCTGGACGCCGGCATCGTCTGGGTCAACACCTGGTTCCTGCGCGACCTGCGCACGCCGTTCGGCGGGGTGAAGGCGTCCGGCGTGGGCCGGGAGGGCGGCGTGCACTCGCTCGACTTCTACTCCGAGCTGACCAACGTCTGCGTGGACCTCTCATGAGTGAGAATGGCCGGCGTCCCGAGGACAGTGAGCGAGGAGCCGACATGACAGTGGACATCGAGGCCGCCAACCGGGAACTCGCGGTGGCCCGGCAGGAGGGGAAACCCTGCCCGCCGCTGCGCGGCCGGCTGCTGCCCGAGGGCGACGTCGAGGCCGCGTACCAGGCGCAGCAGGTCTACACCCGGCAGCGTCTGGGCAAGGGGCACCGCCGGGTCGGCGCGAAGATCGGCCTGACGTCGCGGACCGTGCAGGAGAGCTTCGGCGTCTTCCAGCCCGACTTCGGGGTGCTCTTCGACGACATGGCCGTCGGCGACGGCGTCGAGGTGCCGATCGGCCGGCTGCTCCAGCCCCGGGTGGAGGCGGAGATCGCCTTCGTGCTCGGCGCCGACCTGCCGGACGAGCGGGTCACCACAGTCGACCTGATCCGGGCCGTGGACCACGTGCTGCCGGCCGTCGAGATCGTCGACTCGCGCATCGCCGACTGGGACATCTCCATCGTGGACACGGTGGCGGACAACGCCTCCAGCGGGCTGTTCGTGCTCGGCACCGCGCCCCGCCGGCTCGCCGACGTGGACCTGCGGCTGTGCGGCATGGTGCTGGAGCACGCCGGGGAGCCGGTCTCGGTCGGCGCCGGCGCGGCCTGCCTCGGCAACCCGCTGCACGCGCTGCAGTGGCTGGCCGGCACCATGGCCCGCGCCGGTGACCCGCTGAAGGCCGGGGACGTGGTGCTCTCCGGCGCGCTCGGCCCGATGGTGCCGGTCACCCCCGGCGCCGCGTACGAGGCGCGCATCTCCGGGCTCGGCTCGGTGCGTACCTGCTTCTCCCGGGAGGTTTCGTGACCACGACAGGTGTGGCGGTGCTCGGGTCGGGCAACATCGGCACCGACCTGATGATCAAGGTGCTGCGGCTCAGTGAGAGCCTGCGCATGGTGGCGATGGCCGGCATCGACCCGGCCTCCGACGGCCTGGCCCGGGCCCGCCGGCTCGGCGTGACCACCACCGCCGAGGGCGTCGACGGCCTCGTCGCGCTGCCCGAGTTCGCCGACGTCCAGCTCGTCTTCGACGCCACCTCGGCCGGCGCGCACAAGCGTCACGACGAGGTGCTGCGCGCACACGGCCGGACGGTCGTCGACCTGACGCCGGCGGCGATCGGCCCGTACGTGGTGCCGCCGGTGAACCTCGACGAGCACCTGCGCGAGCCGAACGTCAACATGGTCACCTGCGGCGGCCAGGCCACCGTGCCGATCGTGCACGCGGTCGGCCGGGTCACCCCGGTCGCGTACGGGGAGATCGTCGCCTCGATCGCCTCGAAGTCCGCCGGCCCGGGTACCCGGGCCAACATCGACGAGTTCACCGAGACCACCGCCCGGGCCATCGAGGTGGTCGGCGGCGCCGAGCGCGGCAAGGCCATCATCGTGCTGAACCCGGCCGACCCGCCGCTGCTCATGCGCGACACGGTCTACTGCCTCTGCCCGGACGCCGACGCCGACCGGGCGGCGATCGCCGCCTCGGTGGCCGACATGGTGGCGACCGTGCAGGAGTACGTGCCCGGCTACCGGCTCAAGCAGGACGTGCAGTTCGACCCGGTGGACACGTACGCGCCGGTGCTGGGCCGGCACGTCACCGGCCTCCAGGTGTCGGTGTTCCTGGAGGTGTCCGGCGCCGGGCACTACCTGCCCGCGTACGCCGGGAACCTGGACATCATGACGTCGGCCGCGCTGCGTACCGCGGAGCGGCTGGTGGCGCTGCGCGCGACGGAGGTGAGCGTCCGATGACCGACCTCTACATCCAGGACGTGACGCTGCGCGACGGCATGCACGCCATCGGGCACCGCTACACCGTCGACCAGGTGCGGACCATCGCCGCGGCGCTCGACGCCGCCGGGGTGGCCGCGATCGAGGTGGCGCACGGCGACGGCCTGGCCGGCTCCAGCGTCAACTACGGGCACGGCGCCGCCGCCGACGCGGACTGGATCGCCGCCGCCGCGGAGGTGCTGACGAACGCGCGGCTCACCACGCTGCTGCTGCCGGGCATCGGCACCATCGCCGACCTGAAGGCGGCCAAGGCGCTCGGCGTGACCAGCGTCCGGATCGCCACGCACTGCACCGAGGCGGACATCTCCGCCCAGCACATCGCGTGGGCCCGGGAGAACGACATGGACGTCTCCGGGTTCCTCATGATGTCGCACCTCAACGACCCGGCCGGGCTGGCCGCGCAGGCCAAGCTGATGGAGTCGTACGGCGCGCACTGCGTCTACGTCACCGACTCCGGCGGGCGGCTGCTGATGTCGGACGTGGCGCAGCGCGTCGACGCGTACCGGCAGGTGCTGGAACCCGAGACGCAGATCGGCATCCATGCCCACCACAACCTGTCGCTGGGCGTGGCGAACAGCGTGCTGGCGGTCGAGCACGGCCGGATCCTCGGCGACGGCCCGCTCGGGTCGCCGGCCGGGCGGACCGTCCGGGTGGACGCGTCGCTGGCCGGCATGGGCGCCGGCGCCGGCAACGCGCCGCTGGAGGTCTTCGTGGCGGTCGCCGAGCTGCACGGCTGGAAGCACGGCTGCGACGTGTTCGCGCTGATGGACGCCGCCGACGACCTGGTCCGCCCGTTGCAGGACCGGCCGGTCCAGGTCGACCGGGAGACGCTCTCCCTCGGGTACGCGGGCGTCTACTCCAGCTTCCTGCGGCACGCCGAGCGGGCCTCGGCCAAGTACGGCGTGGACGTCCGCTCGATCCTGGTCGAGCTGGGCCGCCGCCGGATGGTCGGCGGCCAGGAGGACATGATCGTGGACGTGGCACTCGACCTGGCCGGCAAGGAGACCCGGTGAGCGCGAGGAGTGAGCCGGGTTTGCGAGCCCCGCAGTCGCGAACGAAAGGTGGCGCAGCATGATCGGGCCGGACATCGCCGGCATCGCGGAGAAGCTGGGCGCGGCGGCCGACGACGCCACCGCGGTCCCGCAGCTGGCCGCCGAGACCGGCCTCGACGTCGACGCGGCGTACGCGGTGCAGACCGCGCTGGTGCAGCGCCGCCTCGACCGGGGTGAGCGGCTGGTCGGCCTCAAGATGGGGCTGACCAGCAAGGCGAAGATGGCGCAGGTCGGCGTGGACGAGGTGATCTGGGGCCGGCTGACCGACGTGATGCGGGTGCCCGACGGCGGCGGCGTCGACGTGGGCGACTTCATCCACCCCCGGGTCGAGCCGGAGGTGGCGTTCCTGCTGGACCGGCTGCCCGACCCGGGCGAACCGGTCGGCTCGTTCACCCGGGCGGTGCGCGCGGTCGCCCCGGCGATCGAGCTGATCGACTCCCGGTACGCGAACTTCACCTTCTCGCTGCCGGACGTGATCGCCGACAACACCTCGGCCGCCGCGTTCGTGGTCGGTCCCTGGTCGCCGGTGCCGGACGGGCTGGACAACCTCGGCGTGCTGCTGGAGATCGACGGGCGGGTGGCGCAGGTCGGCTCGACCGCCGCCATCCTCGGCGACCCGCGCCGGGCGCTGGACGAGGGCCTGCGGCTGGCCGGCCGGCACGGCGTACGGCTGCGCAAGGGCTGGGTGTTCCTGGCCGGCGCGGCCACCGCCGCGGTGCCGTTGCGCCCGGGCGCGCACGTCCGCGCCACCGTGGAGAAGCTCGGTTCCGCCTCCCTCAAGGCGCTCCCGTGACCGCCCGCGTGGTGGCCGGCAAGGCCGTGCCGCGGGGTGCGTTCCCGCACGTCAAGGTGGCCGGCGGGTTCGTCTACGTCTCCGGTACGTCGTCGCGCCGGCCGGACAACACGTTCGCCGGGGTGTCGGTGGACGAGTTCGGCACCACCGACCTGGACATCCGGGAGCAGACCCGGGCCGTGGTCGGGAACATCCGTGACCTGCTCCGCTCGGTCGGCGCCGACCTGGCCGACCTGGTGCAGGTCACCAGCTACCTGGTCAACATGAACGACTTCGGTGGCTACAACGAGGTGTGGGCGGAGTTCTTCGACGCCACCGGGCCGACCCGGACCACGGTGGCCGTGCACCAGCTTCCGCACCCGCACCTGCTGATCGAGATGCAGGCCGTCGCCCTACTTCCGTCGGGAGGTCCCCATGAGTGAGATCGCCGAGCCGTTCAGCTTCTCCGGCTGGATCGGGGAGAACCAGCACCTGCTCAAGCCCCCGGTGGGCAACAAGGAGATGCTGCCCGGCAGCGACGACTTCATCGTCATGGTGGTGGGTGGCCCGAACCAGCGCACCGACTTCCACGTCGACCCGTACGAGGAGTTCTTCTACCAGGTCAAGGGCAACATGCACATCAACCTGATGCTGCCCGAGGGCCCGCGTACGGTGCACGTGCGCGAGGGTCAGATGTGGATGCTCCCGCGTAACACCCCGCACTCGCCGCAGCGCCCCGAGGCCGGTTCGATCGGCATGGTGATCGAGCGGGTCCGCGAGGAGGGCACGCTGGAGAAGTTCCAATGGTACTGCGCCGAGTGCCACCACAAGGTGCACGAGGTCGAGTTGCAGGTGCGCGACATCGCCGCCGACCTGCCCCCGGTCTTCGCCGCGTTCTACGCCGACGAGAAGGCCCGCACCTGCGACAACTGCGGCGCGCTGCACCCGGGCAAGGGCTGATGCCGGTGCCGGTGGTGGACGTGCACACGCACGTCGTACCGAAGGGGTGGCCGGACCTCGCCGCGGCGTGCGGCGGGTCCGGCTGGCCCTGGCTGCGGGTGGACTCCGAGCGCGCGGCCATGATCATGGTGGGGGAGACGGAGTTCCGGCCGGTCGGCGCGCCGTGCTGGGACGCACCCACCCGGCTGGCCGACATGACCGCCGACGGCGTCGACGTGCAGGTCGTCTCGCCCACCCCGGTCTTCTTCAGCTACGACCGCCCGGCCGACCAGGCGGTCAAGGTGGCCCGGATCTTCAACGACCTCACCCTGGAGGTCACCGCCGCCGACGGCGACCGGCTGGTGCCGTTCTGCCAGGTGCCGTTGCAGGACCCGGACGCCGCCTGTGCCGAGCTGGACCGCTGCCTGGCGGCCGGGCACGCCGGCGTGGAGATCGGCAACCACGTCGGCGACCGGGACCTCGACGACGCCGGCATCGTGGCGTTCCTGACCCACTGCGCCGAGGTCGGGGCGCCGGTCTTCGTGCACCCGTGGGACATGCCCGGAGGGCCCCGGCTGGACCGGTGGATGGCCCGCTGGCTGACCGGGATGCCGGCGGAGACGCACCTGTCGGTGCTGGCGCTGATCCTCGGCGGGGTGTTCGACCGGGTGCCGGAGACGCTGCGGATCTGCTTCGCGCACGGCGGCGGCAGCTTCCCGTTCTGGCTGGGGCGCGCCGACAACGCCTGGCACCGCCGTGGTGACCTGGTACGCGGGGCGTCCACCGCGCCGCCCAGCTCCTACGTCGACCGGTTCAGCGTCGACTCGGTGGTGTTCGACCCGGCCGCGCTGCGGCTGCTGGTGGACACCATGGGCGCCGACCGGGTGCTGCTCGGCAGCGACTACCCGTACCCGCTGGGGGAGCGGCCGGTCGGGCAGGTGGTGCACCGGTCCGACTTCCTCACCGACGACCAGCGGGCCGCGCTGCTCGGCGGCAACGCCCTGCGCTTCCTCGGCCGAACCGATATATAAATAGCTTAGAAGAGTATATAGTCGCTCCGTGAAGACTGTCATCGACCTTGACGACGAACTGCTCGAACGCGCCCGGCGTGAACTCGGCACAAAGAGCAAGAAGGACACGATCCACGCGGCGTTGCGGCTGGTCGCCGAGCGCAGCGAGCGGATGGAGGCGATCCGGGAACTCCTGTCGGTCGATCGCGACTGGACCGGCATCGTCGGCGACGACAAGGTGCCCGCCAGCGAGAAGGACGCGGCGTGAGCGTCGCGGGCGGGCTCTATCTCATCGACACCTCGGCGTGGGCTCGACTCCGACTGCCCGTCGTGGCCAAGCGGGTGAGCGCCATCCTGGAGGAGGGCTTGGCCGCGACATGTCTGCCACTCGATCTCGAGGACGGTCGCAGCGCGCGGGACTTCCGGGACGCGATGACCATCCGCGCCCGTCGCGCTCAGGTCATGGTCGACCTGCCGGTGACCGAGGCCGTCTCCACCCGTGCCCGGGACCTGCAACTCGCGCTCACCGCGCGGGGCCATCACCGGGCGGCGAGCCCGGTTGACCTCACGGTGGCGGCGGTCGCGGCGGAATACTCCGCGACCGTCCTCCACTGTGACCGGGACTTCGACCTGCTGGCGGACGTCGGTGGCCCTCGATCGGAGTGGGTGGCCCCGCCCGGGACCCTGTCCTGACCGCGCTCGGCCGCTGACCCGGCGGCCTCGGGGGCGTCTGTCAGGACGGGTCGGTGCGAAGGCGCAGGGTGCGCGGCTCGGTCGGGGTCACCTCGGTCGTGTCGTCCGGCCGTCCGACCGCGCACCGGGCAGGATGGCGGAATGGCCGAGCCGCACGACCTGACCGCGCTGGAGCAGGCCGCCGCGATCCGGCGGGGTGAGCTGTCCAGCCTGGAACTGGTCGACCACCACCTGCGCCGGGTCGACGCGCTCGCCGACACCGTCGGCGCGTTCGTCACGGTCACCGCAGAGCGGGCCCGCGCGGCGGCCCGGGCCGCCGACGCCGCCCCCGCCGACGCGCGCGGGCCGCTGCACGGGGTGCCGACCGCGATCAAGGACCTCACGTTGAGCGCCGGGGTGCGGACCACCTTCGGCTCCGCCGCCTTCGCCGAGTTCGTCCCGCCGGTCGATGCCGACGTGGTCCGCTTCCTGACCGCCGCCGGGCTGGTCAGCCTCGGCAAGACCACCACCTCCGAGCTGGGCTGCTCGCTCTACTCCGAGGGGCGGGTGGCGCCGCCGGCCCGCAACCCGTGGGACCTGGCGTACACGGCGGGCGGGTCCAGCGGCGGCGCGGCCGCCGCGGTCGCCGCCGGGCTGGCGCCGGTGGCGCAGGGCTCCGACGGCGGCGGCTCGCTGCGCATCCCGGCCGCGCTCTGCGGCCTGGTCGGCTACAAGCCGAGCCGCGGCCTGGTCTCCGGCGGTCCGCTCGGCTTCGGCGCGTTCGGGCTGCCCACCAACGGCCCGCTCGGGCGCACCGTCACCGACGTGGCGGCGCTGCTCGACGTGCTGGCGCAACCGGTGCCCGGGGAGCCCTACCTCCCACCGGCCGCCCCGGCGGGCGGCTACCTCGGCGTCGCCCGCACCGTCCCCGGCCGGCTGCGGATCGGTCGCTTCACCACGCCGATGCTCGCCGACGAGCCGGTCCACCCCGACTGCGTCGCCGCCGTCGACCGGGCCGCCGCGCTGCTCACCGAGGCCGGCCACGAGGTGGTCGAGGTCCCCGCGCCGCTCGGCCCGGAGGCCTGGCCGATGTTCGAAACCGTCTGGTACGCGCTGGCGCTCGCCCCGGTGCCCGCCGACCGCGAAGACGACCTGCTGCCGCTGACCCGGTTCCTGCGCGAGCGGGGCGAGGCGCTCGGCGCCGCCCGGCTGATGGCCGCGCTCGGCGAACTCCAGGCCCAGGTGCGCCGCGGGGTGCGCCGCACCGCCGGCTGCGACCTGCTGCTCTGCCCCACGCTGGCGGCTCCGCAGGCGCCGGTCGGCGCGTTCGCCGCGCTCGACCCGGCCGAGGATTTCGACCGGCAGCGACGCTTCTCGCCGTACTGCGCCGTCTTCAACGTCACCGGCGACCCGTCCGTTTCGCTGCCGGTCGGCCGGACCGCCGAGGGCCTGCCGGTCGGGGTGCTGCTCACCGGCCGGTACGGCGACGACGCGACATTGATCGCCACTGCCGCGCAACTGGAGCACTGCTGTGGCGGATGGGATCAGCACCCCGCAATCTGGCGGGCCGCCGACTCCGCTAACGTGAACATCACAAGCGAGGTCGGGCGCGGCCCGTCGTGACCGTCCACCCGACCCGGAACATTCCTGGTCTCTCTTTCCGCCTGGGGGCGTTGGGATTGTCTGTTACCGAGACGTTGGTGGTCTTCGTCGGCATCCCGCTCGCCGCGGTGCTGGTGATCGCCGGGCTGGCGGCCGTCGGCAACCGTGGCAGCGGTGGCGGCGCCAAGCGCTACCGGCCGGGCCGGCCCTTCGACTTCACTCCGGTCTGGTTCCTGGGCCGTCCGGAGCAGCTGGCCGACTCGGCCGGCACGGCGCTGACCGCCGGGGCGCAGGCCCCGGCGCTGACCAGCCGCAAGCAGGAGCAGGCCGGCCGGGAGGCGCCGGCCGGTGGAACCGGAGGCGCAAGTGACCGTTGGTGAAGCGCGGCCCATGACCGGGACGGGCACCCCGCCCGACGTGCTGGACGGGCCGTTCTCGACCCGGCAGCTGCTCCGCATCGACGAGGCGCTCCGCCTGGCCGACCAGGGCACCGGCCTGGTCTTCTCGGTCTACGTGGGCGGCCTCGACGAGCCGATCCGGGAGCACGCCGAGCGGCTGCACCGGCAGCTCGCCGAGCCGGACAAGTCGGTGCTGATCGCCGTGTCGCCCAACCAGCGGCAGCTGGAGATCGTCACCGGCAAGTACGCGCGCAAGCGCATCCCGGACACGTACGCCAAGCTGGCCGCGCTCTCCATGGTGGCCGCCTTCGGCGGCGGCGACCTGGCCGGCGGCGTCATCCAGGGCCTCGACCAGCTCGCCAGCCACGCCGGCAAGGGCTGAGCGCCCGCCCACCCGCACGACGAAGCCCGGCCCGCGTACGCGTGGGCCGGGCTTTCTCGTGGTCTCAGCGCGGCCAGGCGGAAGGGTCGAGCCGCATCGGCCACGGCTCGTCGACCTGCACCGGATCGTCGGGGCCAACCGTGCCGAGCGATTCGTAGTGCACGCCCTTGGTCAGCTGGTAGCGGTAGATCACCGGCCCGAACTCGCCCCGCTCCACCCGCCAGTAGTGCGGGATGCCGGCCTCGGCGTAGACGGAGGGCTTGGTGAAACGGTCGTGCCGCCGGCTGCTCGGCGACTCCACCTCCACCACCAGCACCACGTCCGCCGCGTGCAGCCACAGGCCGTCGCGGGGGGCGTCCGGCTTGACCACGCTGATGTCGGGAGTGAGATTGCTGCCGGGCGCGCGCAGGCCGGCTTCCCGGATGACCCGCCATCCGGCAGGCGCGGCGAGGCGGAGGGCCATGCGCAGATCGTCCGCCAACTCCTGGTGGGCGAACCCCGGGGGTGGGGTCACGTGCAGGCTCCCGTCGATGATCTCGTAGCGGTTTCCGTCCTCGGGCAGGTCGAAGAGATCCTGCTCCCGCCAGTCGCGCTCGGGTGGCCGCCACTCGTAGATCGGCTGTGCCATCACGTCCACCTCCTCCGTACACGATAAACGGCCGGGGTCGGCGCGGGCTCCCGCCCACGCCGGCCCCGGCCGTCGTGCTCCCTGCTCAGGCGCTGCGGGCGTCCCGCTCCCGGGCCTTCAGCGCGCGGACCACGCCGTCGCGTCCCTCGGCCACCAGGCGGCGCAGCGACCCCGGCTGGCCGTCCCGGGCCAGCCAGGCGTCGGTCGCCGCGACCGTGTCCTCGTCGACCAGGTAGGCCGGGTAGGCGAGCTGCACGAACTCCTGCGCCGGCTCGCTGTCCCGCTGCGCCCACACCTGGTCGACGGTGGCGAAGTAGCGCTCCCGGTAGGGCGCGGTCAGCTCGACCTGCGCCGGGTGGGTGAAGCCCTGCAGCAGCGCCCGGTTGCGCCAGTTGGGCAGCGCGTCCGGGCCGGTGAGCTGCGCCCAGACCGCGGCCTTGTTCGCCTCGGTCGGCACCAGCGCGTACGCGTAGGCGGCCTCCCGCTCGCCGCTGGCCGTGCGGTCGCCCGCCAGCTCGGCGTCCACCTCGGCCGGACCCGCCGCACCGTTGGCGACGAGCGCCTGCAGCACGGCCCAGCGCAGCTCGGTGTCGACGGTCAGCCCGTCCGGCACGCCGTTGCCGTCCAGCCAGCCGCGCAGCGTCGCCAGGTCTTCGCTGGAGCGGGCCGCGGAGGCGTACGCCCGGGCCCAGGCGAGCTGGAAGCCGCTGCCCGGCTCGGCCGCGGCGAGCGCGGTCCGCGCGGTGCGGGCCAGGTCCGCCCAGCCGGTCGGCGCCCACGCCGGGTCGGCGTAGAAGGTGAGCGCCGTGGTGGCCTGCCGCAGCGTGGCGGTCACCAGGTTGATGTCGGTCTCGGCGGTCAGCCCGGCCAGCACCAGCGCCACGTAGTCGCGGGCGGACAGCTCGGCGTCGCGGGTCATGTCCCAGGCGGCCGTCCAGCACAGCGCCCGGGCCAGCGACGAGTCGAAACCGGAGATGTGCTGTACCACCGTCGACATGGACCGCTCGTCCAGGCGCAGCTTGGTGTAGGTGAGGTCCTCGTCGTTGAGCAGCAGCACGTCCGCGGCGGGCTTGCCGTGCAGCGCGGACAGCTCGGTCACCTCACCGGTCACGTCCGTCTCGACCAGCTCGCGGCGGACCAGGCGGCCGTCGGTCAGGTCGTAGAGACCCACCCCGATCCGGTGGGTACGCAGCGTCGGGTACCCGGCCGGCGCCTCCTGTCGGACCAGCACCCGCTCGTACGCACCGTCGGCGCCGATCGTCACCTCCGGGCGCAGCGTGTTGACCTGCGCCGTCTCCAGCCACTGGGCGGCGAACTTGCGCAGCTCCCGGCCGGAGGCCGCCTCCAGCTCGGAGAGCAGGTCGTCGAAGGTGGCGTTGCCCCAGGCGTGCTTGCCGAAGTAGGCGCGCAGGCCGGCCAGGAACGGCTCCTCACCCACGTACGCGACGAGCTGCTTGAGCACGCTGGCGCCCTTGGCGTACGTGATGCCGTCGAAGTTGACCTCGACGGCCTCCAGGTCCGGCATCTCGCAGTAGACCGGGTGGGTGGAGGAGAGCTGGTCCTGCCGGTAGCCCCAGTTCTTGCGGATGGACAGGAACGTCGTCCAGGCGTCGGTGAATCGGGTGGCGTTGGTGTTGCACCAGTGGCTGGCCCACTCGGCGAACGACTCGTTCAGCCACAGGTCGTTCCACCAGCGCATGGTGACCAGGTCGCCGAACCACATGTGCGCCAGCTCGTGCAGGACCGTGTTGGCGCGCTGCTCGTACTCGAAGTCGGTGACCTGGGAGCGGAAGATGTAGTGCGACTCGGCGTGCGTGACGCAGCCGAAGTTCTCCATCGCGCCGGCGTTGAAGTCGGGCACCCAGAGCTGGTCGTACTTGGGCAGCGGGTAGCGGACGCCGAACTTCTCCTGGAAGAAGTCGAAACCCTGCGTGGTGATCAGGTGCAGGTCGTCGGCGTCCAGGTGCGGCGCCATGCTGGCCCGGCAGAAGTAGCCCATGTCGATGCCGTCGTGGGTGTGGCGCACCTCGTGGTACGGCCCGGCGCAGAGCGCGGTGATGTAGGTGCTCATCCGCTCCGACCCGGTGAAGTGCACGGTCTTCAGGCCCTCACCGGCGGCCTCCTCGCGCTCCACCGGCATGTTCGACACGACCCGCCAGTGGTCCGGGACGGTGGCGTGCCAGGTGTAGACGCTCTTCAGGTCGGGCTGGTCGAAGCAGGCGTAGACCTTCTGCGCGTCGGCGGTCTCGAACTGGCTGTAGAGGTAGGTCTCGCCGTCCACCGGGTCGACCGTGCGGTGCAGACCCTGCCCGCTGTTCGAGTAGCCGAAGTCGGCGTCCACCACGAGCACGTTCTCGGCGGCCAGGCCGGTCAGCGTGAGGCCCTTCTCGGCGGACCAGTCGGACAGGTCGACCGGATCGCCGTTGAGCGTGGCCGAGCGCACCGACTCGGCGGCCGTCTCGATGAAGGTGGTCGCGCCCGGCTCGGTGCAGCGGAACCGGACCTCGGTCACCGAGCGGAACGTGCGGCCGGTGGGCTGCACGGCGGTCGACAGGTCAAGGCTGATGTCGTACCCGGTCACCTCGAGCAGGCGGGCCCGCTCGGTCGCCTCGACCTGGGTCAGGTTGCGCACTCCCGGCACTGTTCGTCTCCATCCCACTCGTCTCGCCGCGCCCCGCGGCACCGGCCTCGCCCCGGTCCGCTCGTGGCGGCCGGCCGAAACCGAGTCTTCCATGCACACACCGCTTTCGGTGGCCGAGGTCACGCTCTCATTCCGGTACCGGTCGATGCGGCGCGGGGTGAGGATCGGAGGTGAAGGCGCCGGGCTCCCGGCGCGGGGAAAGTCGTGAAGGGATGACACCGTGACCGAACGTGTCACCGCGGACATGTGGTTCGACCCGCTGTGCCCGTGGGCGTGGATCACCTCCCGCTGGCTGCTGGAGGTCGAGCAGGTCCGGGACGTGGACATCCGGTTCCACGTGATGAGCCTGGCCGTGCTCAACGAGGGCCGGGACCTGCCCGAGGAGTACCAGGACCTGATGCGCAAGGGCTGGGGTCCGGTGCGGGTGTGCATCGCCGTCGAGCAGGCCCACGGGGCCGAGGCGCTGGCGAAGCTCTACACCGCCATGGGCACCCGGATCCACCTCGGCAAGGAGGAGTTGGGTCGGGACATGCTGGTGGGCGCGCTCACCGACGTCGGCCTGGACCCGGCGCTCGCCGACGCCGCCGAGTCGACGCAGTACGACGACGCGCTGCGGGCCAGCCACGAGGCGGGCATGCGGCCGGTCGGCACCGAGGTGGGCACCCCGGTGGTCCACGCCCCGGGGCCGGACGGCCGGCAGGTGGCGTTCTTCGGTCCGGTGATCACGCCGGCGCCGAAGGGGGAGGCGGCCGGCCGCCTCTGGGACGGCGTGCTGCTGGTCTCCGCGACGCCGGGCTTCTACGAGCTCAAGCGCACCCGCACCCAGGGCCCCATCTTCGACTGAGGGGTAAGGAAGGGCCCCCTCTTAACGCCTCTGGTAGAGGCGGGGCCCCTTATTAACAACCCGCGCCGCAGCGCGCCGAGCCCCGCGCCGCCCGTCACCGGGTCGGCGCGGGGCTCGTTTCACCGGGTGTCCCAGCCGGCGGCCCGAACGAGGCCGCACCACGGCAGCTCCTGGAGGCGTTCCCATGGGTAAGCACCGCCGCATGTCCGACGACGCGCCGCAGCCGGCGACCGAGGACTCCGGTGCGACGTACTGGTCCGTGGCCGAGGGCGACTGGCCGGCCGGCCCGGCCGACCTGGCCGATTTGCTGGCCCCGCCGATCGTGGTCGGCGTGGCCCGGGTGGTGGCCACCTCGCGGATGACCCCGCCCGAGGCCGACCGCCCCGGCCGTGCCCCGGCCCGGTCCGGCGCCGCCGGCCTCCCGGCCACCGCGGGGGCGACGACGGTACGCCTCAACGCCGGCTCCCGTCCGGCTGCGCCGACCCGCCGTCCCGCGACGCCCGGCCGGCACCGCAACCCCACCGCCTGACCCCGACCGCTGTTAACAAGGGGCCCCTCCTCTACCGCAGGCGTTAACAGGGGGCCCTTCCTTTCACCTGGTGGAAGGGAGCGAGTCCGGCGGCGGCGGCGGAGCGGGCCCGGGTAGCGTCAGCGGGCATGACGGTCGTGCATCCGATCGCCCGGGCCTGGATCACCACTGGCGGCACCGGCGCGCAGAACTACGACGAGTTCGCCGACGACGCGGAGATCACCGCCATCGTCGAGGCGAACCCGCACAGTGCCCTGGGCATCGAGATGCCCCACCGGGCGCCGGGCAGCCTGGGGAAGTCCTTCCTCGACGCGCTGCCGGACGCGGTGGCCCGCCTCGGCGAGGCCAAGGCGGACGGCAGTTACACCCCGGCCGAGCAGGTCGTGGTGCTCTACCGGATCAGCGCGCCCGGTGAGGAGAGCGCGTACGGGCTGTGGGCGATGGTCGACACCGACCAGATCTCCACCCGGGCCGACGAGCCGGGTCTGGTGATCCGCAACGAGGACGTGTTCATCGCCAAGGTGCGCGAGCGCGTCGCGTTGGCCGAGGCGCTCGGTCACCTGCTCTCACCCGTACTCCTGCTCCAGACCGGGCGGGGCGACGAGCTGCACGCCGCGCTCGCGGCGGCGACCGAGACGGCCGGCGCGCCCGCCGCGACCGACGTCGACCAGTCCGGCCGCACCCACGCCATCTGGCTGGTCGGCCCCGGCCGGACGCAGGACGAGCTGACCGCCCTGGCCGGCGGCGGCGAGCTGGTGGTGGCGGACGGCAACCACCGCAGCCTGGCCGCGCAGACCGGCGGTTTCCCGCGCTTCCTGGCGGTGGTCACCACGCCCGCGTCGGTCGCCATCCAGCCCTACAACCGGCTGGTCAGCGAGCTGACCACAACCCCGGAGGAGCTGCTCGACCGGCTCCGCGCCGCCGGCGCGGAGGTCACCCCGGCGGACGGCCCCCCGGCGTCCCGGCCACCGGCGGCGCCGTGCACCTGCACCTCGCCGGCCGGGGGTACGCGGTGACGCTGCCGCACGTCGGCGCCGGCCGGCTGGAGAACCTCGACCACGCGCTGGTCGAGCGGCTGCTGCTGCGCGACGCGCTCGGTCTCGACCCGGGCGACAAGCGGATCACGTACGTGGGCGGCGACTACCCGGCGAGCTGGCTGACCGGCGAGGTCGACGCCGGCCGTGCCGAGCTGGCCGTGCTGGTGGCGCCGGTGACCGTGGACGACTTCGTCGCGGTCAACCTGGCCCGGGAGAAGATGCCGCGCAAGAGCACCTGGTTCACCCCGAAGGCGCGGGCCGGCCTGGTGGTGGCCGAGCTGCCGCACTGACCGTGTGACGAATCCGCCTCGCAGCCGCCGCCCGCGCGCCGGCTGCGAGGCGGGCCTGTCAGACTGCGCGGTATGCGCGTCTACCTGGGATCCGACCACGCCGGCTTCGAGTTGAAGGTGCACCTGGCCAACCACCTGGCCAAGCAGGGCTACGAGGTGGTGGACGTCGGTCCGCACGCCTTCGACCCGGACGACGACTACCCGGCGTTCTGCCTGCACACCGGTGACCGGGTGGTCGGCGACCCGGGCAGCCTGGGCGTGGTGATCGGCGGCTCGGGCAACGGCGAGCAGATCGCCGCGAACAAGGTGGCCGGCGTCCGGGCGGCGCTCGCCTGGAACGTGGACACCGCCCAGCTCTCGCGGGAGCACAACGACGCCAACATCGTCGCGATCGGCGCCCGGCAGCACACGCTGGACGAGGCCACCGCCCTGGTCGAGGCGTTCCTGACCACGCCGTTCTCCGGCAACCCCCGGCACAGCCGGCGGATCGCCCAGGTGGCCGACTACGAGCAGAGCCGCCGGCTGCCCGAGCTGCCCGCCTGATCCGCGTCCGGCCGCACCCGCCCGGGTGCGGCCGTCAGCGTCCGCCGCGCGGCAGCTCCTCGCGGGGCACCCAGTTGCGGCGGACCAGCACCATCCGTTCCTCGGCCTCGGCGAGGTCGTCGTCGGTGGGGCGGGCGGCGTCCCGGGCCCGCATCGCCGCGGTCACGCTCACCTGCGACGACCCCGAACCGACCAGACCGCGCAGCCCGCGCTCGCCTTCGTCTGCGGTGGGGCCGGCGCGCCGGCCCCGTGGTTCCGACTCCGGCTCGGCACGTCGGGTGCCGCGCGGCGACCGCGAGCCGCCGTCGGAGGTCCCGTGCTCGGCCCGCCGGGGGCCGTGCGGTGGGCGGGGCGCGACGTCGTCGTGCACCCCGGACGTGCTCGCGCTCGTCTCCACGGCCGCGCCCGCCGCCCCGGCCGTGTCGGCGCCCGTCTCGCGGGTCGGGTGCGCGCCCGCCGCGCCGGTGTCGACCGCCTCGGCCTGATGCCGCAGTCGCCGTCGCCGTCGCTCCGCCTCACCCATTCCCCGACCGTACCGCCCCGGGACCCGTCAGAAGTTCTCCATCGGGGCGGGGGCGCGGTGCCAGGTGAAGGCCGGCGAGACGGTACGGAGGGTGTGCGGGACCAGTTCGCGGACGCGGCCGGTGCCGGCCAGCGCGGCCGGGGTGGTGCCGCCCAGGTACAGCTCGCCGAGCGCGCGCACGTCGCAGGCCAGCCCCGCCGGTGCGGTGGTGGCGGCGCACTCCGCCCCGCCCGGCCCGCCGACGAGCCGCCACCGGCCGGTGTTCTCCGGCAGCAGCTCGTCGGTGACCTCGATCACCACGTCCACGTCGGTGGCCCAGCGGCGGGCGGCGAGCGCGGCCGGCACGTCCACCACCCGCACCCAGAGCCCGTCGACGAGCTGCGGGGCGAGCTGACGCGGCTCGTCGACCAGGCGCAGCAGCGGCTCGTCGACGGCCGCGATCGGGAACGACAACCGCCGGGTCAGGTCGACCGAGAGCAGCAGCCGCCACAGCGCCAGGTACGCCTCCGGCGTGACCGCGACGACCTCGTCGACCCGTACCTCGCCGCGGGGGACCTCGCCGACCCACTCCTCCTTCGTCCGGTAGAGCGCGTACCCGTCGAGCCCCTCCGGTCCGTCGTGCCGCAGCACCCGCCGCTCGGTCGCGCCCTGCCGCCGGCTCGTCACGTCCGCCAGCACGTACGTCCACCAGCGCTCGTCGCGTCGGGACCAGCCGGGCCGGTCGGCGCGCGCCCGCTCGTACAGTCGGGCCAACTCGTCGCGGTGCGCGACCGGGCGGTCCAGGCGCAGCGTGCCCTCGGCGGCCGTCGGGGCGGGCAGTCGCAGCCCGGTGGTGTCGGCGCTCAGGATCAGCCGTTGCGCGGCCGAGCCGTAGCCGAACCGGGGGTAGATCCGTCCCTCGCTGGCCCAGAGCACCGCGACCGGCTCGTGCCGGGCGTCGCGGACCTCGCGCAGCTGCCGGCGCATGAGCCCGCTGAGCAGACCCCGCCGGCGGTGCGTGGGGGCGACCGCGACCATGGTGACGTGTGCCGCCGGCACGGTCGCCCCGGGTACGGTCAGGTCGCGGCTGAACGCGGCGGCGTGCGCCACCGCCGTGCCGGCGTCGCGGACCAGGAGCGAGCGTTCCGGCTCGAAGATCGGGCGCTCGACCGCCTGGAGCTCGGGGTTGAGGTCGCCGTGGAAGGCCAGCGCGAGGAGCGCGGCGATCTCGTCGAAGTCGTCGGCCCGGGGCACCACCGCGTCGGTCATCGCCCGTGTGTACCCCATCACCGTGGGGGTCGGCACCCTATTTGCCGGGTGGCTACCCTCGGAACCGTGGCCGACGTCGGTCGAGGGGGAGGACGGAAGATGGCGGACCAGACACAGCCGTGGGCGGAGCGCACCGTGGAGGTGCCGCCCCAGCCGGTGCCCGAGCAGCGGGACGCGTTCCGGCGCGGGGTGGCGGCGGTCGGCCGACCGCGTACACCCCGCACCGAGCAGTTCCCGACCGTCGAGCACGCCGACTGGTCCGGCGAGCCGGCGCCGCGCCGGTCGATGAGCTGGCACCTCACCCAGGCCCGCCGGGGAGGTGAGTGGAGCGCCGCCGGCGCCCTGTTCGCGTTCGTCTGCTGGGGCATCTGGGCGATCTCCGGTCGGGGCAACCTGATCGCTCCGCTGCTCACGTTCGTCCTCAGCCTGCTCACCGCGGTCGGCCTGTTCGCGCTTTCCCGGCTGCTCGGCCGGTTGATTCTGGAGCGGCAGCTCGGCCGGGTGCGCCGCGGCGCCCGCGGCGCCCACCTGATCACCGCGCTGTTCCTGGTCGGGGTCGGGGTGGCCTACCTCCAGCAGACCGAGTGGGTGGTCTCCGCCTGGAACTGGGTCACCGGCAACTGATCACCGCAGGACGCGCGGGCGGCAGCCCGCCCGCGCGTCCCGGCGTCGCTCAGAAGACGGTGGTGACGCCGACCGCCTTGCAGGCGGCGTTGAAGTCCTCGCCGGCCTTGGCCATGGTCGGGTTGTCGGCGGCGGTGACCGGGTCGGGGGCCGCCGCGGCCTTGGTGACCTCCACGCTGAACTGCCGCAGGGCGGTGGCCGCCGGGCCGTCGCCGGCGGTCGCGAACAGTGCGCTGACCTTTCCGCCCAGCTCCTTGAGGATCTTCGCGAGCTGGGCGTTCGTGTCGCCGCTGGACTGCATGGCCGCGACGAGCTTCGCCTTCATCTCGTCGTTGATCTTCTTGGCGGAGGTGCAGAGGTCCTTCTCGCCGACGGTGGCCGCGGCGGCCGCCGAGGTCGGGGCGGTGGAGGGGGTCGACGAGGCGGGCGTCGGCGCGGCGGAAGTGGCGGCGGAGTCGGCCCGGGTGGAGCTGTCCTCGCCGCCGCAGGCGCTCAGCGCCGTGACCGCGACGCAGGCCAGCACGACAGGGAAAATGCGCATCGATTTCACGTGGGCGCACGCTAGTCGACGGAACCCTCTTGATCAAAAAATCCGGCGGCACGCGGGCGGACGGCGTGTCACCGTCCGCCCGCGGGGTCGCGGTACGCCGCGACGCCGGTCGTCACTCCACCAGGACGGCGTTGGCATTACCCGGCGCCGCCCGGTTCATCCGTCGCCCGTCGGGATGAGCCAGCCGGGCCGACGGGCGACCGCCCGTCGGCGGCTCCGGGCCGCTCACCGAGCCGGGACGCGCTTCCGGCGCACCGGCCCCGGTCGACCGTCGTGCCCGGACCCGACCCGGGTCAGCATGGCGGCATGGGCGCGTATCGATCAGCGTACGAGCGGAGCATCGCCGACCCGACCGGCTTCTGGCGGGACGCGGCCGGGGACATCGACTGGTTCACGCCCCCGGAGCGGATCCTCGACGACTCGGCCGCGCCGCTGTACCGATGGTTTCCGGACGGGCGGCTCAACACCTGCCACAACGCGCTCGACCGGCACGTCGCCGCCGGCCGGGGCGACCAGCCGGCGCTGATCCACGACAGCCCGGTCACCGGCACGGTCCGCACCCTCACGTACGCCGAGCTGCTCGCCGAGACCGCCCGGTTCGCCGGGGCGCTGCGCCGGCTCGGCGTCCGGCCCGGTGACCGGGTGCTGCTCTACCTGGCCATGGTGCCGGAGGCGGTGATCGCCATGCTGGCCTGCGCCCGGATCGGCGCGGTGCACTCGGTGGTCTTCGGCGGCTTCGCCGCGCACGAGCTGGCCGTGCGGATCGACGACGCCCGGCCGACGGTGGTGGTGGCCACCTCGTGCGGCATCGAGGTCGACCGGGTGGTGCCGTACCACCCGATCCTCGCCGCCGCGCTCGACGAGGCCGACCACGCGCCGCGGCACTGCGTGGTGGTGCAGCGCCCGCAGGAGCCGGCGCCGCTGGTCGCCGGCCGCGACCTCACCTGGGACGACGCGATGGCGGACGCCGAGCCGGCGGAGTGCGTGCCGGTCGCCGCCACCGACCCGCTCTACATCCTCTACACCTCCGGCACCACCGGCCGCCCGAAGGGCGTCGTGCGGGACAACGGCGGGCACGCGGTGGCGCTGCGCTGGTCGATGCGCAACGTCTACGGGATCGAGCCGGGCGACGTGTTCTGGGCCGCCTCCGACGTGGGCTGGGTGGTCGGCCACTCCTACATCGTCTACGCGCCGCTGCTCACCGGCGCGACCACCGTGCTCTACGAGGGCAAGCCGGTCGGCACCCCGGACGCCGGGGCGTTCTGGCGGGTCGCCGCCGAGCACCGGGTGGCCGCGCTGTTCACCGCGCCCACCGCGATCCGGGCGATCCGCCGGCAGGACCCGGACGGCGCGCACCTCTCCCGGTACGACCTCGGCGCGCTGCGCACCCTCTTCCTGGCCGGTGAACGCCTGGACCCGGACACCTGGGCCTGGGCGGGCGAGCGGCTCGGCGTACCGGTGGTGGACAACTGGTGGCAGACGGAGACCGGCTGGCCGGTGGCGGCCAACCCGCGCGGCCTGGAGCCGCTGCCGATCAAGGCCGGCTCACCGTCCGTGCCGGTCCCCGGCTACGACGTGCGGGTGGTCGACGGCGCGGGCCGGGAGGTGCCGGCCGGCGTCGACGGCTCGATCGTGATCCGGCTGCCCCTGCCGCCCGGCTGCCTGCCCACGCTGTGGGGCGACGACGAGCGGTTCGTCCGCTCCTACCTCGCCACCTTCCCCGGCCACTACCTGACCGGCGACGGCGGCCGGTTCGACGACGACGGCTACCTCTACGTGATGGGCCGCACCGACGACGTGATCAACGTGGCCGGGCACCGGCTCTCCACCGGGGCGATGGAGGAGGTGCTGGCGGCCCACCCGGCGGTGGCCGAGTGCGCGGTGATCGGGGTGGCCGACGCGCTCAAGGGCCAGGTGCCCAGCGGGTACGTGGTGCTCAAGGCCGGCGCCGAGGTGGACCCGGAGGCGCTCGCCGGTGAGCTGGTCGCCCTGGTCCGGCAGCGGATCGGCCCGGTCGCGGCGTTCCGCCGGGTGGCCGTGGTGCCGGCCCTGCCGAAGACCCGGTCCGGCAAGATCCTCCGTCGCACCATGCGTGGCCTGGTAGAGGGGCGGGACGAGCCGGTGCCCCCGACCATCGACGACCCGGGCGCGCTCGCGGTCTTCCGGGACCTCGGGGCCACGGACTGACGCCGGGGTCCCCGGCCGGACGCGCCGGCCGGGGACCCTCGGATCAGCGCCGGACCGGGTTGCGGGCCGCGTAGTCGCGGGCCACCCGGACCAGCTCCACCAGGCCGCCGGCATACTCCTGCGACTCGCCGTGCGCCTCGTCGAAGGGCGGCTGGAAGCCGACGCCCTCCCACTGCCCGGTGGCCTCGTTCCAGCGGTCGTTGCCCACCTCGAAGTCCCAGGCGAAGATGCCCAGCTCGTAGTAGAGCTGGTCGGCCGAGTTGCCGGCCGCCGAGTAGAGCACGTCGGCGACCGGGCCGGTCTGCGACGGCCAGGTGACCGTGCCCCGCTCGGCCGCGATGGCCCCGACGATCCGCCGGGCGCTGGCCAGGAACAGGGTCGACTCGTCGATCGACGGGCGCGGCAGCGTGACCCGCCCGTCCGCCTTGTACGCCCCGGGCGGCCACATGAAGTAGCCGCCGTAGGAGTGCACGTTCATCGCGAACCTGATGTTCGGGTGGGCCTTGGCCAGGTCGATCACGTTGCGGCTCTCCGCCTCGGACAGCTCGGCGGTGCCCGCGTAGTTCCCGGACAGGCAGTTGGCGCTCGCGCCCACGTACCCGTCGAACAGGGACCCGACGGTGTAGTTGCGGTTGACGTCCACGCCCCAGCTGGTGCGGTATTTCGGGTCGCGTGCCGTGCCGGCGCAGTGGTTGACCAGGTTCTTGCGCTGGAAGTTGTAGTCGTGGAACGAGTAGTTCGCGCCGTCCGGGTTGACGGTCGGGATCACGAACACGTCCACCTGCTCCAGCAGCTGCCGGGTCGCCGCGTCGGTGCGGGCGTTGGCCAGCAGCCGCTCGGCGAACTCCAGCGTGACCAGCGGCGTCGCCCACTCCCGGGCGTGTTCCTGCGAGTAGGCGAGCACCCCGACCCGGGAGCCGTCCCGGTGCCTGCCGATGCGCAGCGCCTGCACGGTCCACGGTCGGGCCGGCACCTCGGTGCCCTGCAACCCGTCGTCGAGGCGTACCGGCCCGGCCACCGGCATCGGCAGTCCGGCCGAGCCGTCCTCCACGGTGGCCCGGAACCGCGCCCCCTGCCGGGCGTTGATCGCGGCCGCGACGTCGTCGGTGCTGCTGGTCACCTTGCCGGCGACGTCGGTGGCCAGGGAGACCGTGAGCACCCGGTCGCGGTACCGGACGGTCAGCGGCCGGTTCGCCCGACCCGGGTCGACGGTGCGCACCTGGACACCGTTCATGCCCTGGTCGCCGAAGCGGACCGACTCCACCACCACCGCGGCGGCGGCCGGATCACCCAGGTAGGCGGCGGCGGTGCGCCGGTAGCCCTGGGTGCGGTTGGGCAGGTCGATCACGTCGACCAGGTCGCGGTACTGGCGACCCAGCCGGGCGATCCGCGCCTTGATGTCGATGGGCGTGAGGTAGGCGTCGATGAAGTCCTTCTGGTAGCCGGCCGGCTGCGGTGGGGGTGCGGCGTCCGGCCAGAGCGCGGGCGTGACCGGCCGGCTCGTCCCGCCCAGGCTGGAGGTGGCGGTCAGCTGCACCGGCCGGGCGGGCACCGGCTGGGGGAGCGCGTAGTGGTACTGGTACTCGCCCGAGTCCTCGAACCGGTAGAGCGGGAAGGAGCCGGTGGCGCCGTCGGCCGTCCGCCAGCTCACCGTGATCTCCACGTCCGGGTCGTCGGTCGCGGTGGTGGCCACCTGGGCCTGGAGGAACGTCCGCCCGCCGGTGGTCCACCAGTAGGCCTGGAGGAACTGGAGGGTGTCCGCCCCGTCGGCGGCGCGCAGGCCGCCGCGGGTGCGGGCCTCGGCGGTCCGGACGCTCTCGGCGAGTCGCCGGGCGCCGTCGTCGGCGCGTTGCACGACCTGCACCGCGCTCGCGCCCTGCCGGGTGAGGTCGGCGAGTTGCCGGCCGGTGAGGACGAGGTCGGCGACCGGCCGGCCGTCGCGCGAGCGCGGCCGGTTGGCCAGGTCGGCGCCGCCGGCCACCAGGCGGTCGAGCTGCCCCTGGTCGGCCAGGCGCACCCGGACCAGCGCGGTCTCGGTGGGGGCGAGGGTGATCGTGGGTGCGGCCGGCGCGGCCGCGCCGGGATCCGGATGGGACAGGGCGGCGGTGATCAGGATGCTGGTGGCGGCGAGCGCGGTCCACCGTCGTCGGACGAACACGGGGCCTCCTGACGGACGTCGATGTCACTGCCGTCCACACCAGCCGAGACATCGATCGCTGTCAAGCTCACTTTCGGTCCGCCGTCCGGACGCCCTCACCCGGCGAACCGGTACAGCCGGAACTCCTTGTCCGCGCCGCACACGAGCGTCTCGGTGTTCCACGAGCAGGACTCGCTGCGGATCTGCTTGACCAGCCCCATCTCGAACGGCTTTCCGGCCACCGCCAGCCCGGCGAGGCTGCGGTCGTCCTCGTAGCCGCTCGGCGCCTCGCTGAACAGCAGCAGGTTGCCGGCGTCCAGCCGGACCGCCACGCCGTCGCGGTCGCGCAGGACCGGAGCGGCGCCGTCCGGCCCGAACAGGGTCACCGCGTCGCGCGGCGTGTCCCGCTCGGCGAGCAGGTGCTCGCCGAGCGGGACCAGCCGTTCCGCCTGGGGGGCGGGCCACTGCCGGCTGTCCTCGCCCTCGGTCACCGCGACCACCCGGGTGCCGTCCGCGCCGGCCTCCGGCACCTCCAGCAGGCAGGCGCGGTGTTCCCCGCAGGTGACCAGGTCCTTCGCCCGGCTGCCCGGCTCCGAGGCGTACAGCACGTCGGGCACGCCCAGGCTGCCCAGGTCGTAGGAGACCAGGCGCAGGCCCCGGTCGGTCTCCGCCACGTACAGCCGGTCGTCGCGGGCGGTCACCGGGTCGTCGAGGTCGGCCACGTTGCCCCGGCTCTTCAGGATCTCGCCGCTGCTCATGGCGAGCACCCGCACCGACCGGTCCGCGCCGACCTGCACCAGCCGGTCGGCCTTCCCCGCCCACGGCGCGCGCGGCGAGCCGTCCGGATATCCGGCCCCGTCGAGCGCCTCGGCGGTGCCGACCGGGACCACCACGGTCCGGGCGTCGCCGTACTCGCTGCGCGGATTGTCCTGCACCCAGCGCTGCCGGCCGTCGTCGAGCCGCAGCCCGACCAGCCGGTTGCCGGTCCGGTCCAACCACACCACCCGGTCGGCGCCGAGGAAGATCTCGTCGTCGCCCCGGATGTCGATCTTCCACCGCTGGTCGCCGTTCCCGCCGTCGAGCACCAGCAGGGGGCGGGGCGTGGCGGAGCCGGACGCCTCGGCGAGGACGGCGACGCCGTCGGGCAGCGCCCGGATCCCGGCCCACCGGTCCGCGCCCACCCCGGTCTGCTGCTCCCAGATCTTCTTTCCGGTGGCGGTGTCGACCGCCCGCACGGTGAGGCGGTCGTCCGGCCGCGACCAGGCCAGGTAGGCGCGGTCGGCCAGGGTCGCGGTGAACATCTCACCCGGCCGTTCGTCGCCGACGGCCACCGTTCCGACCAGCACCGGCGCCTGGAAGTCCAGCGCCGGGTGCCGGTCCCGGAACACCCAGAGCAGCGTCGCGGCCACCAGGCCGACCACCACCACACCGGCGCCCAGCGCGATCCACCGGCCCCGCCGGCCGCGTCCCCGACCCCCGCCGCCCGGCGGTGCGGCGTCCGGGGTCGGCGGGAGCGGCGATCCGGGTACGCCGGCAACCGGCGCCGCGCTCGGCCAGCCGCCATCGGCCGGCCGCGCCTGTTCGGTCGTCGCAGGGGCGGCGTACGCCGACGCGTACCCCGGCGTGAACGCGCCGGCGTGCGGCGGCGCGTTCCCCGGCGGCGGGGGCGCCGGACGGGCCGTGCCCACCGGGTTCTGCTCGGGCGCGTCGGCGACCAGCGTGCCGTGCGGGCCGGCGGGCACCGGGGCCGCCGCCTCGGGGACGGTGCCGTGCGGTCCGCGCACCGAGGCGGGGCCCTCGCCGACGCGGGCCGCGGGGGCGGTGGTCGCCTCGTGTCCGGCCGGCGCCGGCGGTCCGGGCTGCGGTGGCGCCGCCGGCGCCCCGGGACGCCGGGCCGCGCGGGGCAGCGGCAGGTCGGTCAGCGCGCCCTCGGCGACCGGCAGCTCCGGCTGCTCCAGCACGGTCGGCGCGATCCCCAGCTCGGCGTGCAGCAGCCGGGCCACCAGCGGCACCCGGGTCGAGCCGCCGACCAGGAAGAGACCGGAGAGCTGGTCCGGGCGCAGGCCGGCGGCGGCGGTCACGTTCCGGGTCTCGGCGACCGCGCGGGCGAGCAGCGGCGCGGCGAGCCGCTCGAAGTCCTCCCGGGTCAGCGGAACGGCCTCCTCCACCCCCGGTACGGCGACCGGCGCGACCACGGCCCGGGAGAGCATCTCCTTGGCGCCGCGCACGTTGTCCCAGAGCTGCTGACGGTCCCGCCGCTCGGCGGTCGTCGTCGGGTCGGTCAACCGGGCCCACCGCTCGGGATGGGCCGGTCGCACCAGCTCGCCGAGCCGGCCCAGCAGGGCCGCGTCCAGGTCGAGGCCGCCGAGGTCGGCGATCCCGCCGGTGGCGACGAGCGGGAAGCCGGAGTCGCCCCACGGGTCGGCGCCCTCGTTGCGGAGCACGGCGACGTCGAGCGTCCCCCCGCCGAAGTCGAAGACCGCCACCACGCCGCCCACCGGCACCGGCCGGCGCAGGACCTGGGTGTAGTAGCGGGCCGCGGCCACCGGCTCGCGCAGCAGGCGGGTGCCGGGCGCGATCGGCCCGGCGAGGGTGTGCTCGGCCGCCGCCGGCCACCCGGCCAGCTCCAGCGCGTCGTGCAGCACCTGTCGCCGGGGCGCCGCCCAGGCCGCCGGATGGGTCACCACCGCCGGGGGCAACAGGCCGACCGCGGCCACCGCCGCGTCCGCGACCGCCCGCAGCGTCGCGGCCAGCAGCTCCGCCGGCCGGTACGCGCGCCCGCGCAGCTCGACCGTCTCCTCGTCGACCCGCCGCTTCGGGTTCGGCTCGTAGCCGGCCGGGTCGGCCTGGGCCAGGCGCTGCGCGTCCCGGCCGACGTGCAGGTGACCGTCGGCGTCGGCGTACACACCGGACGGCAGGATCGGGTGACCGTCCACCAGCAACGGCCGGGTACGCCCGTCGGGCCGGCGCAGCACCGCCACGGTGTTCGAGGTGCCGAGGTCCACGGCGAGCGCGAAACCGTCCTGCTGGCCTGACATCCGTCGCTACCTCCACCCGACGAGCCGATGTCCGGCCCCGCATCGTACGCAGCCCGCGCCGCCGCGCTTCCCGCCCCGGTGCGGGAATGGGGTGGCCCGGTCGGCCGTCAGCGCCTACCGTCGCCGCCATGAAGGTGCTCTCGGTCAACGTCGGCCGGCCGCGACCCAACCCGTGGAAGGGAATCGAGGCCACCGGCATCGACAAGCGGCCCGTCGACGGTCCCGTCCTGGTCACCGCGCCCGGCCCCAAGGGCACCGGCCAGGTCGGGCTGGCGGGCGACCGGGTCTACGACGTGGCCCACCACGGCGGCCCCGACCAGGCGGTCTACGCGTACGCCCGGGAGGCCCTGGACCGCTGGGAGGCCGAGCTGGGCCGGGCGTTGCGCAACGGCGCCTTCGGGGAGAACCTGACCACCTCCGGCGTCGACGTCGACGGCGCGCTGATCGGGGAACGGTGGCGGGTCGGCGCGGACCTGGTGCTGGAGGTCTCCTGCGCGCGCATCCCGTGCGGCACGTTCCAGGGGTGGCTGGGCGAGCACGGGTGGATCATGCGGTTCACCGAGGCGGCGCGTCCGGGGGCGTACCTGCGGGTGGTCACTCCGGGCAGCGTGCGGGCCGGCGACCGGGTCGAGGTCGTGCACCGCCCCGACCACGACGTGACCGCGGCCGTCGTGTTCCGGGCGACGACGCGGGAGCCGGAGTTGCTGCCCCGGCTGCTGGTCGCCGACGCGCTGCCAGGGGAGGACAGGGAACGGATCCGCCGCCGACTGGAGGCGTCCGCGGCCGTGGCGACGCACGACGGCCCCGAGGAGGCCCGATGACACCGGACGACGAGGCGTTCCTGCGCCACGCCGTGGACCTCGCCGACCGGGCCGGAGCGTCCGGCGAGCGGCCGTTCGGCTCGCTGCTGGTGGGTCCGGACGGCTCGGTCCTGATCGAGGACCACAACACCGTGGTGTCCGACTCGGACATCACCGCCCACCCCGAACTCAAGCTGGCCCGCTGGGCCGCCCGGGAACTGGCCCCCGACGTGGCCGCCGGCACCACCATGTACACCAGTTGCCAGCCCTGCCCGATGTGCGCGACCGCGATCGGCGTGTCCGGCCTCGGCCGGGTGGTGTACGCGCTGTCCAGCGAGCAGTTCGCCGCGGTGAAGCCGGCCACCCCGGCGCCGCCCCCGGTGCGCTACGAGGGGCCGGCGCTGTTCGACGAGGCGCGCCGGCCGATCGAGGACCACTACTGACGCACCGGATCCGCCGTCGGGGCAACCTCCCCGCGCCACCGCGCCGTTCACCAGTCATGGGACCGGGAGACGTGGCGCGGTGAAGCGCGCCGACGAGGACGAGTACCGGCAGTTCGTGACGGCCCGACGTCTCGTCGGGCCGGGCGCGGGGCAAGCGAGCCCCGCGCGCGGCTACGCGACCCACCACCAGCCGTCGCCGAGATGCCGCACCGGCTGACCGAGGTCACCGGGTGCGGTGGCGATCAGCGTGTCGGGTCCGGGCGGGGTGGGGAAGTAGGCGATGCCGACTCCGCTCTCCCCGCGCCAGTCCTGCCACAGCGGCAGATACCGCGCGTCGCCGCGCCGGTGCGACTGCCCGTCGACGGAGAGATGGCCGAGCTGCCACGGGAGTCGGGCATCGGCGGGCAACGTCCCGGCGCGGTGCTGCGCCGCCAGGTCGTCCAGTCCGCCGCGGTGCAGGCGGAACTGGCTGTCGACGTACACGCGTTCCCAGTCCGTGGTCCACAGGACGCCCCCGACCCCGGCCGCCGCGAGCAGGACAACCGCCGCCCACACGTACGCGCGCCGTTGCAGCAGCGCGACAAGCGCGGCCACCGAACATCCCGCGGCCAGCACCCAGCACGCGGCTCCCACCACCAGCCCGCCCAGCGGCAGCACGGCGGACAGGGGGTACGCCAGATAGTGGCCGACCAGCAGAGCGAGCCAGCCGGTGGCAGCTCCGATCAGCCAACGGCGGACCCGGCCGGCACGACGAGGACCCTCGACAACGGACATCTCGACAGTATGGGCGGCCGATCGCTCACCGTGGGTACGGGCGGACGCCAGGTCGGCCGGCTTGACCGCCCTGCCGACCGGTCGGTAGGAGACGGCGCACCGATCCGGCGCGCGCCCGCGGTCACGCGCTCGACCTGGGCCTTGACGGGTGGAGCGGGCGACGGGAATCGAACCCGCGTAGTCAGTTTGGAAGAGCGCGCTCAACCGGTCGTGATGCCCGAAACGCCTGCGGCCGGCGGCGGCGCTACGTGCCCCTCGTGCCCGCTCATGACCGCTGCGCGCCACGGTTACTGGCCCGTGGATGGCCCAGCCAGGACTCCGGCGTCGACGTCGAGTTGCTACGGTCGATCTCATGATCGATGAGCTGACGCGGGCCTATCTCCAAGCGGTTGATCAGGCACTGCCCGGCTATGTGCGAGGCCTCTACGTCGTCGGGTCCGCCGCGCTCGGGGCCTGGCAGCCCGGTGTCAGCGATGTCGACACAGTGATCATGACGTCGCGTCCGGCAACGGGCCACGACCTCGCCCATCTCGCGAAGATCCATGCCGAGATGCCTCGGTCACCCCATCTCGACGGGGTCTACCTGGAGCCCGCGCTGGCGAAGTCCTGGCCGAGCGACAGGCGGGTCCTGCCGTTCGTGGTCAACGGTGAATTGAGGACCGACAAGCCCTGCGGCGAGCTCACGCCGGTGCTATGGCTGACCTTGCAGCGGTACGGCATCCCGGTTCGCGGCCCGGCCGCCGTAGAACTGGGGGTGCGAGTCGATCCCGAGCAGTTGCGCCGCTACAACCTCGACAACCTCCGTGAATACTGGCAGTCGACGGCTTCGACGTTCCCCGCAGAGCTAGCCGACGTGGCACCCGACGCAGCCATGGACGCCGAGACGGTGGCCTGGTTCGTGCTCGGACCCGCGCGACTGCACTACACGCTGGCCCACGGTGACATCATCTCGAAGGCCGCAGCCGGCGACTACCTCGCGCAACTGTTCCCTGAGTACGCCGATCTCGGTCACCGAGCGGTCCGCTGGCGTTTGGGTGAGGCGGAACGGTTCACGACTACAGACCTTGTTGCCGCAGGTGAGAGTGTCAACGCGGTAGTCGAAGATGCTTGGCGTCGCTTTGGAAAGTGAGCTACCTGGCTGTGCGGATCTCCGAGGAGGGTCGGGGTTCGGGGCGGAGCCCCGAGGTCTTCACGGGATTGTCGTCCCCAAGCGTGGCCGGCCGGCCCGGCCGATGCCGGCCGGAGGTCGCCAGCAGGCCGGGGCCGGGCCGGCGCGGCCCGCTTTGCGGGCCGCCTTGAATTCGGGCCGCCCAAGTCGGCGGCCGGGGTCCGGGTCGTCGCCCTGCCGGCCGCCGCCGTCGAAGCCCTGCGGGCGCATCTGGCCGAGTTCACCGCCGTCGACGCTGACGCCCTGGTCTTCACCGGCGACAAGGGTGCGCTGCTGCGATCCGGCAACTTTCGGCCGTGCGGTCAAATGGACGCGAACGGTCGCCTCGGTGGGCCTTCCTGGCTTCCACTTCCATGACCTGCGGCACACCGGGAACACCCTCGCCGCAGCCTCTGGCGCGAGCACTCGCGAGCTGATGCAGCGAATGGGGCACGCAAGCATGCGAGCGGCGTTGATCTATCAGCACGCAACCAGCGAGCGGGACCGCGAGATCGCCTCGGCCATGGACCGGCGGATCGTCCGGCACACCCGAGGCAAGGGCGGCCAGAACAGCTAATGGCCCACGGATGGCCCGCAAGATCGGAGCGGGGGAGTGGCCGACCGGCCCAGGGTCGGGGGATGCAGCCTCTGACCTGGGCCGGAGGGTGTTGGAGCGGGCGACGGGAATCGAACCCGCGTAGTCAGTTTGGAAGACTGAAGCTCTACCATTGAGCTACGCCCGCGTGCACCCCACAGCGGCGGGGCGCGCCCGACAGCCTACCGAATCCCCGATCCGGACGCGCGGCGGTATACCGCGTCGTCGTCGACCTCCATGATCGACGCCACCTCGGCGAGGTGGCGGGGTTCGGGGCAGGACGATTCCGCCACCTCGGTGAGGTGGCGGGGCACGGCCACCGGCCGGCAGGCCCCGCCGGGCGACGCGGCGCGCCCCGGTCACCCGCTCGGGGGGTCGGACGGCATACACTCTTCGTCGCCACGGGGTGTGGCGCAGCTTGGTAGCGCACTCGCTTTGGGAGCGAGGGGCCGTGGGTTCAAATCCCGCCACCCCGACTGTCGTACGCGACCGGATCGTCCCGGGAACCGCCGGTTTTTCCGCGCGGCACCCGGGCGCTGCCCGTGCCGCAGCCCGGCTCGCCTACACTCGATGCGCGCAATCACGCCCCAGACTCAACACCCAGATCCGTCAAGGAGTACGCCTGTGAAGAGCACCGTCGAGACTCTGAGCCCGACGCGCGTGCGGCTCGCCATCGAGGTGCCGTTCGTCGAGCTCGAGCCGAGCCTCAAGAAGGCGTACCGGGAGATCGGCCAGCAGGTCCAGGTTCCCGGCTTCCGCCGGGGCAAGGTTCCCAGCGCGGTGATCGACCAGCGGGTGGGCCGGGGGACCGTCCTCAACGAGGCGATCCAGGAGGCCATCCCGCAGAACATCCTCGCCGCGGTCCGCGAGCACGACCTCAAGACGCTCGGCCGCCCCGAGGTGGACATCACCGAGTTCAACGACGGTGACTCGCTCAACTTCACCGCCGAGGTCGACGTCCGTCCGGAGATCACGCTGCCGGACCCGGCCACCATCGAGGTGACCGTCGACGAGATCGAGATCGCCGACAGCGAGATCGACGACCAGGTCAACAGCCTGCGCGAGCGCTTCGCCACGCTGAAGACCGTCGAGCGGGCCGCCCAGGAGGGCGACTTCGTGCAGATCGACCTGAACGCCACGGTCGACGGCGAGGAGGTGCCGGGCGGCTCGGCGAGCAACATCTCGCACGAGGTGGGCAGCAAGCAGCTGCTGCCGGGTCTGGACGAGGCGCTGGTCGGCCTGGCCGCCGGCGAGAGCACCACCTTCACCACCCAGCTCGTCGGCGGCGACTACGCCGGCCGCGACGCCGACGTGGCGGTGACCGTCCGCACGGTGAAGGAGAAGGAGCTCCCCGAGCTCGACGACGACTTCGCGCAGATGGCCAGTGAGTTCGACACCATCGAGGAGCTGCGCGGCGACCTGCGGGAGCGGGTCACCCGGGGCAAGCAGGTCGAGCAGATCTACGCCGCCCGCGACAAGGCCCTCGAGCAGATGGTCGCCGCCGCCGAGGTGCCGGCGCCGGAGGGTGTCGTCAAGGAAGAGGTCGAGAGCCGCAAGGCCGCGATGGTCGACCAGCTCGAGCGCATCGGCGCCTCCCTGGAGGAATACCTCGCCGCCGAGGAGAAGACCGAGGAGCAGATCGACGCCGAGCTGACCGAGGCGGCGACCGACGGCGTCAAGATCCAGCTCCTGCTGGACACCCTGGCCGACGCCGAGGACGTGCAGGTCTCCGACGACGAGTTCGGGCACGAGATCGTGCACCGCGCCCAGCGTGCCGGCATGGCTCCCCAGCAGTACTACGACCAGCTGGTCCGCTCCGGCGCCGCCGCGGCCGTCTTCGGTGACGTCCGCCGGGGCAAGGCGCTCGCCGCGGTGATGGAGAAGATCACGATCAAGGACGCGGCGGGCAACGAGGTCTCCCTCGACGCGCTGCGGGCCCAGAACGAGGCCGAGCACGACCACCAGCACTGATCGTCAGGGCGTCGGCCGTCGTCCCGCGTTGCGCGCCGGGCGGCGGCCGAAACCCTTTCCGGGGTACGCCGAGCGGGTGACTGCGCTGAGAGCGAACAGTGCCCCGACCGGGAGTACGCCTCCCGGCAGAGCGGTTAGTGTCGGGTAGGACGGTACGGAGAGCGAAGGGCTGCCATGACCGACATGCACATCCCCAAGAAGTCGCTCCGGGCGATCGAGGCCCGCGGTGGCGACTCCATTGGCAACCTCGACGACTCGGTCTACAACCGGTTGCTCAAGGAACGGATCATCTTCCTGGGCAGCGAGGTGAACGACCAGGTGGCCAACCGCATCTGCGCGCAGCTGCTGCTGCTCGCGGCGGAGGACCCGGACCGCGACATCTTCCTCTGGATCAACTCGCCGGGTGGCTCGGTCTACTCCGGCATGGCGATCTACGACACGATGCAGTACATCGACAACGACGTGTCGACGGTGGCCATGGGCATGGCCGCCTCGATGGGCCAGCTCCTGCTCTGCGCGGGCACCAAGGGCAAGCGCTACGCCCTGCCGCACGCGCGGATCATGATGCACCAGCCCTCCGGCGGCCTCGGCGGCACCGCGTCGGACATCGCGATCCAGGCCGAGCAGATGCTCTACACCAAGCGGATGTTCCAGGAGCGGGTCGCGCACCACACCGGCCAGTCCCAGGAGCAGATCGAGGCCGACTCGGACCGCGACCGTTGGTTCACCGCCCAGGAGGCCATGGACTACGGCTTCATCGACAAGGTGATCATCGGAGCCGCCCAGGTTCCGGATGGCGCCGGGACCCTGAGCTGAGCGAGGAGCTGACGATGACCGACCTGAGCCTGCCGCCCCAGTTCGCGGCCGTGCACAACCGCTACGTGCTGCCGTCGTTCGTCGAGCGCACGTCGTACGGGATGAAGGAGTCCAACCCGTACAACAAGCTCTTCGAGGACCGGATCATCTTCCTCGGCGTCCAGGTGGACGACGCGTCGGCCAACGACGTGATGGCCCAGCTGCTGACGCTGGAGGGCACCGACCCGGACCGCGACATCATCATGTACATCAACTCGCCCGGCGGTTCCTTCACCGCCATGACGGCGATCTACGACACCATGCAGTACGTCCGCCCCGACATCCAGACCGTCTGCCTCGGGCAGGCGGCCAGCGCGGCGGCGGTGCTGCTCTCCGCGGGCACCCCGGGCAAGCGGATGGCGCTGCCGAACTCCCGGATCATCATCCACCAGCCGGCCACCGAGGGCGGCTACGGGCAGGGCTCGGACATCGAGATCCAGGCGCGGGAGATCCTGCGGATGCGGACGCAGCTGGAGGACATGCTGTCCCGGCACTGCAACCGCCCGATCGAGCAGGTTCGCAAGGACATCGACCGTGACAAGATCATGACGGCCGAGGAGTCCAAGGAGTACGGGCTGGTCGACACGATCCTGACCAGCCGCAAGAAGGGTCTGCTGGCGTCCCACGCCGCGGGCTGAGCGACGCGGGGTCGGAGGTCGGTCGGGGCATCGTTCCCGGCCGACCTCTGACACACCCGTTTTGGGGGTCGGAGAAAACCCGGCCACCGGGTAACGTCGGGTCTGTACCGCTCCGCGGGTCGGATCGGGTGGAGCCGACAGCATGGTGGAACGACAGGACGGACGAGCGCCTCGGGCGCTCGCAGGTCAGGGCCGGCGCTCCGGCCGATGAGTGCAGGGAGAACGTAGGTGGCACGGATCGGTGACGGCGGCGACCTACTGAAGTGCTCCTTCTGTGGCAAGTCCCAGAAGCAGGTCAAGAAACTCATCGCGGGCCCCGGCGTCTACATCTGCGACGAGTGCATCGATCTCTGTAACGAGATCATCGAGGAGGAGCTGGCCGAGTCCGGCGAGGTGAAGTGGGAAGAGCTTCCCAAGCCGATGGAGATCTGCCAGTTCCTCGACAACTACGTCGTCGGCCAGGAGCAGGCCAAGAAGGCGCTCGCCGTCGCGGTCTACAACCACTACAAGCGGATCCAGGCGGAGGCCGCCGGCGCGCCCGGCTCGGGCAGCGACGGCGTCGAACTGGCCAAGTCCAACATCATGCTGCTCGGCCCGACCGGCTGCGGTAAGACCCACCTGGCGCAGACGCTGGCCCGGATGCTCAACGTCCCGTTCGCGATCGCCGACGCCACCGCGCTCACCGAGGCGGGCTACGTCGGCGAGGACGTGGAGAACATCCTCCTCAAGCTGATCCAGGCCGCCGACTACGACATCAAGCGCGCCGAGACCGGCATCATCTACATCGACGAGGTCGACAAGATCGCCCGCAAGTCGGAGAACCCGTCGATCACGCGCGACGTCTCCGGCGAGGGCGTGCAGCAGGCGCTGCTCAAGATGCTGGAGGGCACGGTCGCCAACGTGCCGCCCCAGGGCGGCCGGAAGCACCCGCACCAGGAGTTCATCCAGATCGACACCACGAACGTGCTGTTCATCTGCGGTGGCGCGTTCGCCGGCCTCGACCAGATCATCGAGGCCCGCACCGGCTCCGGCGGCACCGGCTTCGGCGCCCGACTCCGGTCGGTGTCGGAGCGGTCCACCGACGACATCTTCAGCCAGGTCATGCCGGAAGACATGTTGAAGTTCGGGCTGATCCCCGAGTTCATCGGCCGGCTCCCGGTGATCACCAACGTGCGCAGCCTCGACCGGGGCGCCCTGGTGAAGATCCTCACCGAGCCGCGCAATGCCCTGGTCCGGCAATACCAGCGCCTGTTCGAGCTGGACGGCGTCGAGCTGGAGTTCGAGCAGCCGGCGCTGGAGGCCATCGCCGACCAGGCCATGCTCCGCGGCACCGGCGCCCGCGGCCTGCGGGCGATCATGGAAGAGGTGCTCCTCTCCGTGATGTACGAGGTGCCGAGCAACCCCGACGCCGCCCGAGTGCTGATCACCCGCGAGGTCGTCCTGGAGAACGTCAACCCGACGATCGTGCCCCGCGAGTTCACCGGCCGGCGCCGGCGGGACCGCGAGGAGAAGTCGGCCTGACCGCCGTCGCGACCGCGCCCGGGTCAGCTCGGGCGCGGTCCGCGTGACCGGGTCCGCCGGTCCCACTCGCCCGACGGGGTGACCACCACCATCACGAGGCGTACCGGTTCGTCGCCGGCGGCGCGGTAGCCGTGCTCCCGGTCGGCGTGGAACTCCACCGTCTGGCCGACGCGTACCTCGTGGTCGGCGCCGTCGACGGTGACCGTGACGGCGCCGTCCAGCACGTACAGGACCTCGCGGGTGCCGTGCGCGTGGTCGGCGGAACGCAACTCCTCACCGGGCCGCATCCGCCAGTCCCAGAGTTCCACCAGGTCGGGTTCGCCGATGCCGCTGAGCAGCTGCGCGGTGCCGCCGTGCGCGCCGCGCCACAGCACCGGCGCCTCGTCCGCCGTGGTGACCCGTACCGCCTTCTCCTCCGCCGGCTCCAGCAACCGGGCGATGTTGACGCCGAACGCGTCGGCCACCCGGCAGAGGGTGCCGATGCTCGGGTTGGTCCGGGCGCCCTCGATCTGCACGAGCATGCCCTTGCTGACGCCGGACCGGCCGGCCAGCTCGTCGAAGGACCAACCCCGGGCGGCCCGCAGTTCGCGTACCTGTCGGGCGACCGCGGAGGTCACCGCGCTCACGCGTCCGCCGGTATCGGTCATCACACTGTCCTTCGCGGTCAATATTATGGTACGACTGTCGGGTGCTTCCCATTGTGCTCGCCGCGGTGTCCGCGATCGCGTTCGGCACGGCCGACTTCTCCGGGGGCAAGGCGTCCCGGCACGCCCACCCGATCGCCGTGACCGTCGTCTCGCAGCTGCTCAGCCTGCCGCTGCTGCTCGTTCTCGTGCTCGTCGTGCCCGGCAGACCGCTGCCGCTCGACCTGGCCTGGGGCCTGCTCGCAGGGGTGGCCGGCGCCGCCGGCGTCATGCTGCTCTACCGCGCGTTGGCCACCGGCGTCATGGCGGTCGTGGCACCGGTCACCGCGATCACCGCCGCGGTCGTGCCGATCGTCGCGGGCCTGCTCCTGGCCCACTCCCCGGGCACCCTGGCGTTGGGCGGTGCCGGGCTCGCCGTGGTGGCCATCGCGCTCGTCAGCCTGGGGGAGCGGGGTGGCGCCGGCCGCCTCTCCGGCCGGGTGATCGGGACCGCCCTCGCCGCCGGTCTGCTCTTCGGCATCTTCTTCGCCCTGCTCGGCCAGGCCGACGAGAGCGCCGGCATGTGGCCGGTGCTGGCGGTACGCGTCAGCTCGATCGCCTTCGGCCTCGCGCTCGTCGCCCGCACCGGCGCCCGCCTGGGACTCGGCCGGCGGGTGCTCGGCTGGGCGGCCGCCGCCGGCCTGCTCGACTCCGCGGCGAACGCGCTCTTCCTCGCCGCCGCCGGTCGGGGGCACCTCAGCGTGGTGGCCGCGATCGCCTCGCTCTACCCCGCGAGCACGGTCCTGCTGGCGCTCGCCGTGGACCGGGAACGGCTGCGGCCGGTGCAGCTGGCCGGGCTCGGATTCGCCGCCGCCGCGCTCGTGCTGGCCAGCGTCTGAGCCCTGTCGCCCATCCGCCTGCCCCCGTACCCTCGGGGTCATGCGCGTCGCCGTCTGCCAGCTCAACGCCCGCGACGACCGGGCGGCGAACCTCGCCGCCGCCGAGGCCCTGCTGGTCCGGGCCGCGGCGGCCGGCGCCGACCTCGCCGTCCTGCCGGAGTACGTGGACTACCTCGGCCACGCCGACCGGATGCCACCGGCCGAGCCGGTGGACGGCACGGTGGGGCGGTTCTTCGCCGAGGCTGCCCGACGGCTCGGCATGTGGGTGATCGCCGGCTCGTTCCACGAGGCCGGGCCGGATCCGGAACACACCTGGAACACCTCGCTGGTCTTCGACCGCGAGGGCGTGCTCGCCGCCGCCTACCGCAAGATTCACCTGTACGACGTGGAGATCCCCGGTCGGGTGTCCTACCAGGAGTCGGCCACGGTCGCGCCGGGGGAGAAGCCGGTCGTCGTCGACGTCGAGGGACTCCGGGTCGGTCTGTCCGTCTGTTACGACCTCCGGTTCCCCGAGCTCTACCGGCTGCTCGCCGCCGACGGCCGGGCCGAGCTGCTGGTCGTGCCGGCGGCGTTCATGGCGCACACCGGGCGGGACCACTGGGAGGTGCTGCTCCGGGCCCGGGCGATCGAGAACCAGTGCTTCGTGGCGGCGGCCGGCCAGACCGGTGACCACGACCCCGGGCGGACGTGCTTCGGGCGCAGCATGGTGGTGGACCCGTGGGGGACGGTGCTGAGCCAGGTTCCGGACGGCCCCGGGCTGGCGGTCACCGAGCTGGACCTGGACCGGCTGCGGACGATCCGCGCCGAGCTGCCGAGCCTCGCGAACCGCCGGCTCTGAACGGTCAGCTCCCCAGGAGCACGCCCACCACCGTGAAGCCGGCGATCGCCGCCGCGCAGATCAGGAGGGCGGTGGTCATCCGCGACGGCCCCCGCCGGATCAGGCGGCCCACCGACAGCAGCAGCACGGCGAGGACGAAGGCGCCGATCACCAACTGCCAGAACGGCAGCAGGAGCCCGAGCAGAGCCTCTTCGGCGAGCACCGGGTGCCGGGTCAGGTCAGCCATGCCGACCACTCTGGCACGGCAGGTCCCTACGCGGATCCCTCCGCCGGGTCGGAATCCGGCGACCGCGCGCGGGGTAGTCACGATCATTGATTTGCCTTCCCGGGGCGGTCCGCGTAACTTTCTCTCTGCACGCGGGAGGCCGGGGCAAACCGGCCGAGAGCGGGCGCCAGGCTGGTGGCGGGAACGCCGAGCCAGACTGAGGATTCGGGCGGTGCTCGACACTCCGGGAACACGGGGTTGCGAATGCGAAGCCGACCGGGTAGAGTGCGAAAGCCGGCAGGGAGCCGGGCGGGTGGCTGCGAGAGCGGCGCCGGCC
>NZ_CP024052.1:5600000-6483319 GCF_002688545.1 Micromonospora sp. WMMA2032
GCGTGTGATACCTGTCAGGGGTTGCGTGGTTGGGGTTGTGGGACCCTGCTGAGTGTGCTGACACGCACTCGAGGAGTTACAAAGCTGGTGGCTAGTCGAACAGTCTGGAATGGCTGACCGTAGACGGTGATAGTCCGGTAGGTGAAAGTTGCCAGTCTTCTGTGGGTGTTCCCGAGTAGCGGCGGACTCCTGAAATCTGCCGTGAATCTGCCAGGACCACCTGGTAAGCCTAAATACTTCCTGGTGACCGATAGCGGACGAGTACCGTGAGGGAATGGTGAAAAGTACCCCGGGAGGGGAGTGAAATAGTACCTGAAACCGTTCGCCTACAATCCGTCGGAGCCTTGCGGGGTGACGGCGTGCCTTTTGAAGAATGAGCCTGCGAGTTAGTGGCATGTGGCGAGGTTAACCCGTGTGGGGGAGCCGTAGCGAAAGCGAGTCTGAATAGGGCGTATTCAGTCGCATGCTCTAGACCCGAAGCGGAGTGATCTAGCCATGGGCAGGCTGAAGCGCGGGTAAGACCGCGTGGAGGGCCGAACCCACCAACGTTGAAAAGTTGGGGGATGACCTGTGGTTAGGGGTGAAAGGCCAATCAAACTCCGTGATAGCTGGTTCTCCCCGAAATGCATTTAGGTGCAGCGTCGCGTGTTTCTTGCCGGAGGTAGAGCACTGGATGGTCTAGGGGGCCCACAAGCTTACCGAAATCAGCCAAACTCCGAATGCCGGTAAGTGAGAGCGCGGCAGTGAGACTGCGGGGGATAAGCTTCGTAGTCGAGAGGGAAACAGCCCAGATCACCAGCTAAGGCCCCTAAGCGTGTGCTAAGTGGAAAAGGATGTGGGGTCGCATAGACAACCAGGAGGTTGGCTTAGAAGCAGCCACCCTTTAAAGAGTGCGTAATAGCTCACTGGTCAAGTGGTTCCGCGCCGACAATGTAGCGGGGCTCAAGCACACCGCCGAAGCTGTGGCATTCACATTTCAACCTCGCTTGGACTTGATTCCTTGTGCAGGTGTGTGGATGGGTAGGGGAGCGTCGTGCCGGGGGTGAAGCAGCGGGGTGACCCAGCTGTGGACGCGGCACGAGTGAGAATGCAGGCATGAGTAGCGAAAGAAGGGTGAGAAACCCTTCCGCCGGATGACCAAGGGTTCCAGGGCCAGGCTAATCCGCCCTGGGTGAGTCGGGACCTAAGGCGAGGCCGAGAGGCGTAGTCGATGGACAACGGGTTGATATTCCCGTACCCGCGAAAGAGCGACCCTGATGAACCTCGTTGTGCTAACCACCCAAACCGTGGATGACCTTCGGGTCTGATGCGGGGAGCGTGGGAACCTGGCGGGTAGTAGTCAAGCGATGGGGTGACGCAGGAAGGTAGCTGATCCCGGCCGGTGGTTGTGCCGGGGTAAGCGTGTAGGCCGTACCGTAGGCAAATCCGCGGTGCATGTAGGCTGAGACGTGATGCCGAGCCGATTCAGGTGAAGTCAGTGATCCTATGCTGCCGAGAAAAGCCTCTAGCGAGTTCTGAGCGGCCCGTACCCCAAACCGACACAGGTGGTCAGGTAGAGAATACCGAGGCGATCGGGCGAACTGTGGTTAAGGAACTCGGCAAATTGCCCCCGTAACTTAGGGAGAAGGGGGGCCGGAGACGTGAAGCCCCGCGCGGGTGGAGCGTTGTATGGCCGCAGAGAGCAGGGGGAAGCGACTGTTTACTAAAAACACAGGTCCATGCGAAGAAGTAATTCGATGTATATGGACTGACGCCTGCCCGGTGCTGGAACGTTAAGGGGACCTGTTAGCTCTTCGGGGCGAAGCGGAGAACTTAAGCGCCAGTAAACGGCGGTGGTAACTATAACCATCCTAAGGTAGCGAAATTCCTTGTCGGGTAAGTTCCGACCTGCACGAATGGCGTAACGACTTCCCCACTGTCTCAACCACAGGCCCGGCGAAATTGCATTACGAGTAAAGATGCTCGTTACGCGCGGCAGGACGGAAAGACCCCGGGACCTTTACTATAGCTTGACATTGGTATCTGAATTAGCTTGTGTAGGATAGGTGGGAGCCGGTGAAGTCCATACGCCAGTATGGGTGGAGGCAATCTTGAAATACCACTCTGGTTGATTTGGGTATCTAACTTCGGACCGTTATCCGGTTCAGGGACAGTGTCTGGTGGGTAGTTTAACTGGGGCGGTTGCCTCCTAAAGGGTAACGGAGGCGCCCAAAGGTTCCCTCAGCCTGGTTGGCAATCAGGTGTTGAGTGCAAGTGCACAAGGGAGCTTGACTGTGAGACTGACAGGTCGAGCAGGGACGAAAGTCGGGACTAGTGATCCGGCACTGGCATGTGGAAGCGGTGTCGCTCAACGGATAAAAGGTACCCCGGGGATAACAGGCTGATCTTCCCCAAGAGTCCATATCGACGGGATGGTTTGGCACCTCGATGTCGGCTCGTCGCATCCTGGGGCTGTAGCAGGTCCCAAGGGTTGGGCTGTTCGCCCATTAAAGCGGTACGCGAGCTGGGTTTAGAACGTCGTGAGACAGTTCGGTCCCTATCCGCCGTGCGCGTAGGATACTTGAGAAGGGCTGTCCCTAGTACGAGAGGACCGGGACGGACGAACCTCTGGTGTGCCAGTTGTCCCGCCAGGGGCACGGCTGGTTAGCTACGTTCGGAAGGGATAACCGCTGAAAGCATCTAAGCGGGAAGCTCGCTTCAAGATGAGGTATCCCACCCACTTTGTGGGGTAAGGCCCCCAGCTAGACGACTGGGTTGATAGGCCGGAAATGTAAGCCCGGTAACGGGTTCAGTTGACCGGTACTAATAGGCCGAGGACTTGACTACCAAGCTGCTACGCGTCCACTGTGCAACTCTGAACAAACACCACCCGACCTGGGATGGTTGACATGTTCATAGAGTTACGGCGGTCATGGCGGAGGGGAAACGCCCGGTCACATTCCGAACCCGGAAGCTAAGCCCTCCAGCGCCGATGGTACTGCACTCGGGAGGGTGTGGGAGAGTAGGACACCGCCGGACAATCTTCAGCTCAGGGCCACCCCGCACGGGGTGGCCCTGACGCATTTCTGGGCACCGATACCGCGACCTCCGAAGTGGGGAGACGGGCCGGCGAGAGGTCGGGCTGCAGGAGAGCCGGCCCGACCCCTTCTCGGGTCAGCGGGTCTGGATGCCCTCGCGGAGCCGGCGGAACAGCGTCGCGGAGTCGTCCACCGCGCGGCCGGGGAACATCCCCATCACCACGCTGCCGTGGTCGGCCCAGCCGCACACCGCGAAGTCGCCGCCGTCGCCGCTGGTCGTACCGCACTTCATCACGCCGCCCAGCCGGCCCGCGTCCACCTCACGCAGCCCGGCGACCTTGCCGGTCTCGTCGGCCATCAGCCCGAAGAGCGTGTCCAGGTCCCGCTCGGGTTGCCAGAGCAGGGTGGTGCCGCCGAAGAGCAGCACGGACCGCTTGGCGTCGCCCGGATCGGTGTAGACCACGCCGAAGCTGCGGTCCAGCTCGATGTCGGCGGCGAACCCGTCGCGCAGGTAGTCGGCGGTGCTGCGGGCCCGGTCGCTGTCGTCGCGGGTGAGCCCGGCCACGTCCGCGGGCTGGGTCAGCCGGGTGTCCTTCTCCTGGACCACTCGCCAGCCGCCCAGCCCGAGGGCGCCGGCGCCGGCGAGGCCGGCCGCCAGCAGGGCGGCCAGCACGATCTTCCGGCGCCGTGACACGGGCCGCCGTTCGGGCTCCAGCGCGGGGTCGCGGCGGCTCAGTTGGATCGGCTCCTCGGTCAGTTCGACCGGACCGTGACCCCCGTCGACCGGACGCTCGGTGAGATGCGCGTCGGACATGCCCGCCACCGTACGCGAATCACCGGTGGCGCACGTCAGGTCTCCGAAAGCGCTCCGTAGACTTTCAGGGTGACCGAGAGACTGGATGCCCACCGCCCCGACGCCCCGACCCTTGCCGGCCAGTACCAGCCCGGCGAGGTAGAGCAGCGACGGTACGAGCAGTGGGTGGCCGGCGGGCACTTCCGGGCGTCGGCGAGCAGCGACAAGCCGCCGTTCGCGATCGTCATCCCGCCGCCGAACGTCACCGGCTCGCTGCACATGGGCCACGCGTTCGAGCACACGCTGATGGACGCGCTCACCCGGCGCAAGAAGATGCAGGGACACGAGGCCCTGTGGCTGCCCGGCATGGACCACGCCGGCATCGCCACCCAGAACCTGGTCGAGCGGCAGCTCGCCGGTGAGGGGCTGTCCCGGCACGACCTGGGGCGGGAGAAGTTCGTCGAGCGGGTCTGGCAGTGGAAGGCCGAGTCCGGTGGCGCGATCCTGGGCCAGATGCGCCGGCTCGGCGACGCGGTCGACTGGGACCGTGAGCGCTTCACCATGGACGAGGGCCTCTCCCGGGCCGTGCAGACCATGTTCAAGAAGCTCTTCGACGACGGCCTGATCTACCGGGCCAACCGGATCATCAACTGGTGCCCGCGCTGCCTCACCGCGCTCTCCGACATCGAGGTCGAGCACACCGACGACGAGGGCGAGCTGATCTCGATCCGCTACGGCGACGAGGTCGTGGTGGCCACCACCCGGGCCGAGACGATGCTCGGCGACACCGCGGTCGCGGTGCACCCGGACGACGAGCGCTACCGGCACCTGATCGGCACCGAGGTGGCCCTGCCGCTCACCGACCGGCGCATCCCGATCGTCGCCGACGAGCACGTCGACCCCGCGTTCGGCACCGGCATGGTCAAGGTGACCCCGGCGCACGACCCGAACGACTTCGAGATCGGCCAGCGGCACGACCTGCCCTCGCTGACGATCATGGACGAGCGCGGCGTGATCACCGCGCCCGGGCCGTTCGAGGGCCTGGACCGGTACGAGGCCCGGCCCGCGATCGTGGCGGCGCTGCGTGAGCAGGGCCGGATCGTGGCCGAGAAGCGGCCGTACCTGCACGCGGTGGGGCACTGCTCGCGGTGCAAGACGACCGTCGAGCCGCGGCTGTCGCTGCAGTGGTTCGTCAACACCGGGCCGCTGGCCAAGGCCGCCGGCGACGCGGTGCGCGACGGCCGGGTGAAGATCGAGCCGGCCGAGCTGGCCAAGCGCTACTTCGCCTGGGTCGACAACATGCACGACTGGTGCATCTCCCGCCAGCTGTGGTGGGGCCACCGCATCCCGGTCTGGTACGGCCCGGCCGGCGAGATCGTCTGCGTCGGCCCGGACGAGACGCCGCCGACCGGCGAGGGCTGGCGGCAGGACGAGGACGTGCTGGACACCTGGTTCTCCAGCGGTCTCTGGCCGTTCTCCACCCTCGGCTGGCCGGAGCACACTCCGGACCTGGCGAAGTTCTATCCGACCAGCGTGCTGGTCACCGGCTACGACATCCTGTTCTTCTGGGTCGCCCGGATGATGATGTTCGGCCTGTACGCGATGGACGGCGTGCAGCCGTTCGACGTGGTGGCGCTGCACGGCATGGTGCGCGACGAGCACGGCAAGAAGATGTCGAAGTCGTTCGGCAACGTGGTCGACCCGCTGGACTGGATCGACCGGTTCGGCGCCGACGCCACCCGGTTCACGCTGGCCCGCGGCGCCAACCCCGGCCAGGACGTGCCGGTCAGCGAGGAGTGGTGCCAGGGCTCCCGCAACTTCTGCAACAAGCTCTGGAACGCCACCCGGTTCGCGTTGCTCAACGGCGCGCACACCGACGGGCCGCTGCCGGCCGCCGCTGACCTCTCCACCGTCGACCGGTGGATCCTGTCCCGGCTGGCGCACGTCACCGCCGAGGTCGACGAGCAGTTCGAGGCGTACGAGTTCGCGAAGGTCTGCGACCTGCTCTACCACTTCGCCTGGGACGACGTCTGCGACTGGTACGTGGAGCTGAGCAAGCCGGTGCTGGCCGAGGGCGGCCCGGCGGCGGACGCCACCCGCCGGGTGCTCGGGCACGTGCTGGACCAGCTCCTGCGGCTGCTGCACCCGGTGATCCCGTTCGTCACCGACGAGCTGTGGGTCGCGCTCAACGGCGGCGAGACGGTGTTGACGTCGGCCTGGCCGGTCGCCGACCGTACCCTGGTCGACGACGCCGCGGAGGGCGAGGTCGGCACCCTCCAGCGGGTGGTGACCGAGGTCCGGCGGTTCCGGTCGGACCAGGGCCTGCGGCCGACGCAGCGGGTCGCGGCGCGGCTCGACGGCCTGGCCGGCGCGGGCATCGCGGCGCACGAGCCGCTGGTCCGCTCGCTGGCCCGGCTCGACGCGCCCGGTGACGACTTCCAGGCCAGCGCCACGCTGGCGATGCCCGGTGCGGTGAGCGTCGCGCTGGACACCCGTGGCTCGATCGACGTGGCCGCCGAGCGTGCCCGGCTGGCCAAGGACCGGGCGGCGGCCGAGAAGGAGGCCACCCAGGCGCGGGCGAAGCTGGACAATCCGGCCTTCGTCGGCAAGGCGCCCGAGCCGGTGGTGGCCAAGATCCGTGAGCGACTGGCGGTGGCCGAGGCGGACCTGGTCCGGATCGACGCCGCCCTGGAGGCGCTGCCCTCATGAGCGACCGTGCCGACCGCTCCGCGTTCGCCGAGGTGGAGGCCGCGCTCAACGCGCGCGGCTTCACCCGGATGCACTTCGAGCTGGAGAAGATCGAGAGCCTGCTCGACCTGCTCGGCAGCCCGCAGCGGGCCTACCCGTCGATCCACCTGACCGGCACCAACGGCAAGACCTCGACGGCCCGCATGATCGACTCGCTGCTGCGGGCGTTCGGGTTGCACACCGGCCGCTACACCAGCCCGCACCTGGAGACCGTCCGGGAGCGGATCAGCCTGGACGGCGAGCCGGTGAGCGAGGAGCGGTTCGTGGCCACGTACCGCGAGATCGCGCCCCTGGCCGAGTTGGTCGACCAGCGGTCCGCCGAGCCGCTGACCTACTTCGACATGACCACCGCGCTGGCGTTCGCCACGTTCGCCGACGCCCCGGTCGACGTCGCGGTGGTGGAGGTCGGGCTCGGCGGCGCGGAGGACGCGACCAACGTGATCCAGGCCGGCGTCGCCGTGATCACCCCGATCGGGCTGGACCACACCGAGTGGCTCGGCGACACGATCGAGGACATCGCGCTGCACAAGGCGGGCATCATCCACCCCGGCGCCACCGTGATCGCGGCGGCGCAGGAGGAGGAGGCGGCCCGGCCGATCCTGGAACGCTGCGCCGAGGTCAACGCCACCGTCGCCCGCGAGGGCGCCGAGTTCGGGGTGCTGCGCCGGGCGGTCGCCGTCGGCGGCCAGGTGTTGACCATCCAGGGCCTGGGCGGGGTGTACGAGGAGATCTTCATCCCGCTGCACGGGGCGCACCAGGCGCAGAACGCCGCCGTGGCGCTGGCCGCGGTGGAGGCGTTCCTCGGCGCCGGGGCGCGGCGGCAGCTGGACATCGAGGCGGTCCGCGAGGGCTTCGCCGCGACCAGCTCGCCGGGCCGCCTGGAGCGGGTCCGCACCGCGCCGACGGTGCTGCTCGACGGCGCCCACAACCCGCACGGGATGGCCGCGACGGTCGCCGCGGTGCAGGAGGAGTTCGCGTTCAGCAAGCTCGTCGGCGTGCTGGCGGTGCTCGGCGACAAGGACGCCGCGAGCCTGCTCGAACTGCTCGAACCGGTGCTCGACTCGGTCGTGGTGGCGGAGAACAGCTCGCCCCGGGCCATGCCGGTCGACGAGCTGGCCGAGCTGGCCCGGGAGGTCTTCGGGCCGGACCGGGTCCAGGTGGCCCGGGAGATGCCCGACGCCATCGAGGCGGCCGTGGCGGAGGCCGAGTCCGACGTGCCGGGCGAACTGTCCGGGGTGGGCGTGCTGGTCACCGGATCGGTGGTGACCGTGGCCGACGCCCGCCGGCTGCTCAAGCGATGACGGACCCGCAGCGGCACCCGGACGCCGAGCCGCGCCCGTCCGGCCCGGACGCGCGGCGGTCGTCCCGGCCGGGCGCCGGGGCGCAGCCGGGCGGTCCGGAGCAGCCCGGCGGGCCGACGCCGGAGGGCGGGCGCCGCTCCGGCCTGCGCAACCCGGACAAGGCGGTACGCGGGCTGGGCGCCGGCACGCTCTCGCTGGAGGCGTTGGTGCTGCTGCTCGCCATCCAGCCGATCCGGGTGGTCGGCGGTGACCTGGGCGGCGCGGCGATCGGCGTCATCGTCGCGCTGGCGGTGGCCTGCGTGGTGCTGGCCGGCATGATGCGCCGCCCCTGGGCGTGGCACGCCGGAACCGTGCTCCAGGGACTGCTGCTGCTCTCCGGGCTGCTGCACTGGTCGCTGTTCGCGCTCGGTGTGATCTTCGCGCTGGTGTGGGCGTACGCGCTGCACGTCCGGCGGGTCATCCTCGGCTGAGCGCCGTTCGCGGTTCGCTTCCCGTTAAGAGGGGGCCCTTCCTATCGCTCAGGCGTTAAGAAGGGGCCCTTCCTTGGGTTCGGCGAGGGCGCGCCACTGGGTGAGCGCCACGCCGTGACCGTCCGGGTCGCGGAAGGCCGCCGCCCACACCTCCAGCTTGGTGCCCCGGTTGACCACGCGTGGGGCGTAGGTGAACCGCACCCCGGACTCGCGCAGCCGCTCGTACGCCGCCTGGATGTCGTCGACCTCCAGGTTGACGTGCACCAGCCGGCGGCTGATCGGGGCGGCGCCGGTCACCCGGCGCAGCACCAGCCGGGTCGGCCCGGAGGAGAGCACGGCGTTGCCCTCGCCCCGGTCCAGCTCGTCGAAGCCCAGCTCGCGATAGAAGTCGAGGGACCGGTCCAGGTCGGTGACGAGCAGCGTGATGCCGACGCCGCTGATCGGGCTGGCCAGCTCGTCCGGCTCCGGGTGGGCGGACGGACCGAAGATGGCCTCGTCCAGCTCCTCGGCCGTGGGCGGGGCGTCGGCCCGCGCGGTCGCGTCCGACGGCTCGTCCGGCGCGTCCAGCGGAACGTCGATCGGGTCGACCGGCACGGTGCCGACCGGCACGGTGTCGCGCTCCTCGGCCGGTGCGCGGGGCGCCGGGGCGCGGCGGGGGAGCGGGTTGGCGGCGGCCGGCTCGACCAGCTGCCCCTCCAGCACGACCGGGCCGCCGGGACGCTGGTGCACCACCACCGGCTCGCGGTCCTCCGGTCGGGGCGGGACGTCGTCCAGGAACGGGTCCGGTGCGGGCGGGTAGTCGTCGCGGAACTCGTCCTCCGGGGCGCGCCCGGCCCACGGCGGTGCCTCCTGCGCGATGAGCGGCTCGTCGAGCGGGTCCGGGCCGGCGTACTCGGGCGGGAGGTCGGCGACCGCGGCGGCCGTCTCGGCGTGGGTCGGCACCTCGTCCCAGAGCACCCGGACGTGCCGCTGGTCGTCGAGGGCCACCCGGACCGGCAGCGCCTGGCCCAGCGAGGGCCACTTGGCGACCGGCACCCGAGGCTCGATGATCTTCTTGGAGCGGGGCGGCAGCCCGGGGGCGTCGATCACCAGTTGCAGCTCGCAGCGCCCGAACGCGTACTGGGTGGGTGGTTCGGAGGCGCTGTGCACGTGCCCCAGGCCGACCACCCAGGTGCGGCCACCGCCGCGCACCGTGGCCAGGGCGATCGCCAGCACCAGCAGCGCGACGCCGAGGGCCACGATCGCCCAGCTGGTCATGCCGAGGCCGAACACGGTCACGAAGGTGGCCACGGTGCCGAGCACCGCGCCGATCAGTTTGCGTACCGGCGCGATCGTGCGGTTCCCGCCATTCGCCACAGTGGACCTCCCAGGGGTTCCAGGGCCAGGCTAGGCCGCCGCGGCGGGCCAGGGAAGACGCAGCCGCCGCGCCGGCGCCGGGACCGGGTCGCTACGCTGACCGTACCCAGCCCGACCCCGTTTGAGTGCGCAGGAGGAAACCAGCGTGTCCAGCAGCAGCCCGGACGAGCGGACGCTCGTACTGATCAAGCCCGACGCGGTGCGCCGTGGTCTGGTGGGCGAGATCCTGTCCCGTTTCGAGCGCAAGGGCCTGCGGATCGACGCGATGGTGAGCCGGACCATGGACGGCGACTTCGCCGACCAGCACTACGCCGAGCACGTCGACAAGCCGTTCTACCCGCCGCTGAAGACGTTCATGACCGGTGGCCCGCTGGTGGCGCTGGTGCTCTCCGGCGACCAGGTGATCGACGTGGTGCGCGGGATGATCGGCAGCACCGACGGCCGCAAGGCCGCCGCCGGCACCATCCGCGGTGACCTGTCGCTGTCGAACCGGGAGAACCTGGTGCACGCCTCCGACTCGACCGACAGCGCCAAGCGCGAGATCGCCCTCTGGTTCCCCGAGCTGGGCTGACCGGAACCGCCGACGGCCCCGGCCCGCACCTCGCGGGACCGGGGCCGTGGCACGTCCGCCGTCAGTCCAGCGCCGGCGGCTGGGTCCGGCAGGTCACCGAGACCCGGTTCCACACGTTGATGGTGGCGATCGCCGTCACCAGGTCCGCGAGTTCCTTCTCCGACCAGACCTTCGCCGCGGCGTCCCAGACGTCGTCCGGCACGCCGTGGTCGCCCAGCCGGGTCACCGACTCGGTGAGGGCCAGCGCGGTCCGCTCCCGCTCGTCGAAGAACGGCGCCTCCCGCCACGCCGCGACGGCGAACAGCCGCCGGCTGTTCTCCCCGGCCTCCAACGCCTCCCGGCTGTGCATGTCCACGCAGAACGCGCAGCCGTTGAGCATCGACGCCCGGAGCTTGACCAGCTCCAGCACCGTGTGGTCCACGTTCGCCCGGACGTACTTCTCCAGCCCCAGCACGGCCCGGTACGCCTCCGGCGCCACCGCCGCCATGTCGATCCGGCTCATCGCCGCCTCCTCGGAAATTCGGGTACGCGGACAGGACGGTCCACGGCCGGCCGGGTGTGACGCGGTGTGACGCCGCTCATGCCGGGGTCCGGACAGCCGTCGTTGAGGTGCCGGTCACCTCGGGCCACGTCCCCGGCCATGTCGGGCCGGTAGACCGGTCTGGCGAGTTCGTCGAGACCGGGAGGACCCATGACGCACATCGACCGACGTACGCTGCTCCGCGCCGGACTGGTCGCCGGGGCGGGGGCCGCCGGCGGGGCGCTGCTCGGCGGAGCCGGCGCGCCGGCCGCCCCGGCGTGGCGGCCGAGCGGGCGGCCGTCGCTCACCCACGGCGTGCAGAGCGGTGACGTGACCGCCGACTCGGCGCTGGTCTGGACCCGGGCGGACCGGCCCGGCCGGATGCTCGTCGAGGTCAGCCGCCGACCCGACCTGCGCGGCGCGCGGCTGGTGCGCGGCCCGGTGGTCGACCCGGACGGCGACTTCACCGGCCGGGTCCGGCTGCGCGGCCTGCCGGCGGGCGAGCGGCTGCACTACCGGGTACGGGTGGAGAGCCTGGACCGGCACGGCGTGTGCAGCGAGCCGCTGACCGGCTCGTTCGCCACCGCCCCCGGGCGGCACCAGCGGCGGGACGTGCGGTTCGTCTGGACCGGTGACATCGTCGGGCAGGGCTGGGGGATCAGCCCGGACTTCGACGGCCTGGCGATCTTCCGCGCCATGCGCGAGCGGCGTCCCGACTTCTTCCTGTGCAGCGGGGACACGGTGTACGCCGACGGCCCGCTCGCCGAGCGCGTCACGCTGCCCGACGGGCGGCTCTGGCGCAACCTGGTGACGCCGGCGAAGAGCAAGGTCGCCGAGACGCTGGCGGAGTACCGGGGACAGTTCGCCTACAACCTGCTCGACGAGCACCTGCGGGCCTTCGCCGCCCAGGTGCCCCAGATCAACCAGTGGGACGACCACGAGGTGGTCAACAACTGGTACCCGGGGGAGATCCTGGTCGACGACCGGTACACCGAGAAGCGGGTGGACGTGCTCGCCGCCCGGGCCCGGCAGGCGTTCCACGAGTGGCTGCCGGCGCCGGCCGGCGGGCCGCTGTACCGACGCCTGTCGTACGGGCCGCTGCTGGACGTCTTCGTGCTGGACATGCGCACCTGGAAGGACCCGAACGACGGCAACACGTACGCCGACCCGGCGCGCGGCCTGCTCGGCCGGGCGCAGCGGGAGTGGCTGGTCCGGGAGCTGCGTGCGTCCCGGGCGACCTGGAAGGTGATCGCCAACGACCTGCCGATCGGTGTGGTGGTGCCGGACGGCCCGGGCGCGCAGGAGGGGGTGGCCCAGGGCGACCCGGGCGCGCCGGCCGGCCGTGAGCTGGAGTTCGCCGAGGTGCTGCGCGCGGCCCACCGGGCCGGGGTGACCGGCCTGGTCTTCCTCACCGCCGACGTGCACTACACCGCCGCCCACCACTACGACCCGGCCCGCGCGGCGGTGGGCGACTTCAGCCCGTTCTGGGAGTTCGTCTCCGGCCCGGCGCACGCCGGGGCGTTCGGCCCGAACGCGTTGGACGGCACCTTCGGCCCGAAGGCCGTCTTCGTGCACGCCCCGCCGGCCGCGAACACCTCGCCGGCGGAGGGCTTCCAGCACTTCGGCGAGGTCGACATCGACGGGGAGTCGGGCGCGTTGACCGTGCACCTGCGCGACCGCGCCGGCGCCTCCCTCTGGAGCACCACGCTGCCGGCGCCCACCCGCCGCTGAGTGTGAGGAGGGGCCCCTTCCTATCGCGTAGGCGATAAGAAGGGGCCCGTCCTTACTCGGAGGCGGAGCGGGGGGCGGGGCGGGTAAGCTTGGGCGCACAGGCGACGACCCGGCCATCACCGGTGAGCCTCCGGAAGAACAGCCGGGCAACCGGCCCAGTAGAACCGGACGGGACGGCCCGTCACAGCCGACCGATGAGCGGGCGGTCGATCCTGACCGCCAAGCGGGGTGGTACCGCGGACCACCCGGGAGCGCCGTTCCAGGCGTACCCCGGAGGTTCGTCCTCGCAGACCCACGACGAGTGAGCTGCGCGAGGAGAGCGACCCCGATGGCCTATCCGTTGCACGACCCGACCGGCGTCGGCGTCCCGGCGAGCCCGGACCTGCCCGCGGTCGAGCGCCGGGTGCTGGAGCACTGGACCGCCGACAAGACCTTCGAAGCGTCCGTCGAGGCCCGCGACGCCGGCCGGAACGGCGAGAACGAGTACGTCTTCTACGACGGCCCGCCCTTCGCCAACGGCCTGCCGCACTACGGCCACCTGTTCACCGGCTACGTCAAGGACGTGGTGCCGCGCTACCAGACCATGCGCGGCAGGCACGTCGAGCGCCGGTTCGGCTGGGACTGCCACGGCCTGCCGGCCGAGGTGGTGGCCGAGAAGCAGCTCGGCATCACCAGCAAGGCGGAGATCCTCGACCTCGGCGTGGCCCGGTTCAACGACGCCTGCCGCACCTCCGTGCTGGAGTTCACCCACGACTGGGAGCGGTACGTCACCCGGCAGGCCCGCTGGGTCGACTTCGCCAACGACTACAAGACGCTCGACCTGGACTACATGGAGAGCGTCATGTGGGCCTTCAAGACCCTGCACGACAAGGGTCTGGTCTACGAGGGCTTCCGGGTGCTCGCGTACTGCTGGCGGTGCGAGACGCCGCTGTCCAACACCGAGACCCGGATGGACGACGTCTACCGGGACCGGCACGACCCGACGCTCACCGTCTGGTTCGAGCTGACCGCCGACGAGAGCGCGCCGGAGCCGCTGCGCGGGCCGGTCAAGCTCGGCGTCTGGACCACCACGCCGTGGACGCTGCCGTCGAACCTGGCACTCGCCGTCGGTCCGGACATCGAGTACGCGGTGCTGGAGCGCGACGGTGACCGCTATGTGGTCGGCGCCGCCCGGCTCGGCGCGTACGCCAAGGAGTTGGAGGGGTACGAGCAGGTCGGCACCGTGTACGGCCGCGACCTGGTCGGGCGTCGCTACACGCCGCTCTACGACTTCCTGGTCGAGCCGGCCGGGCCGAACGCCTACCAGGTGCTCGGCGCGGACTTCGTCACCACCGAGGACGGCACCGGGATCGTCCACCTGGCCCCCGCCTTCGGCGAGGACGACCAGAACACCTGCAACGCCGCCGGCATCCCCACCGTGGTCACGGTGGACGACCACACCCGGTTCACCGCGCTGGTGCCGCCGTACCAGGGCGAGCAGGTCTTCGACGTGAACAAGCCGGTGATCCGGGAGCTGAAGGAGCGGGGGGTGGTGCTGCGGCAGGACGTCTACACCCACTCGTACCCGCACTGCTGGCGCTGCGACACCCCGCTGGTCTACAAGGCGGTGTCGTCGTGGTTCGTCGCGGTGACGTCGTTCCGGGACCGGATGGTCGAGCTGAACCAGCAGATCAACTGGACGCCGGGGCACATCAAGGACGGCTCGTTCGGCAAGTGGCTGGCCAACGCCCGGGACTGGTCGATCAGCCGGAACCGGTTCTGGGGCTCGCCGATCCCGGTGTGGAAGTCGGACGACCCGAACTACCCGCGCGTGGACGTGTACGGCTCACTCGCCGACATCGAGCGGGACTTCGGCGTACGCCTGACCGACCTGCACCGGCCGGCGGTGGACGACCTGGTCCGCCCCAACCCGGACGACCCGACGGGCCGGTCGACGATGCGCCGGGTGCCGGAGGTGCTGGACTGCTGGTTCGAGTCCGGCTCGATGCCGTTCGCCCAGGTGCACTACCCGTTCGAGAACCGCGAGTGGTTCGAGCACCACTACCCGGGTGACTTCATCGTCGAGTACATCGGGCAGACCCGCGGCTGGTTCTACACCATGCACGTGCTGGCCACCGCGCTGTTCGACCGGCCGGCGTTCCGCAACTGCCTGAGCCACGGCATCCTGCTCGGCTCGGACGGGCGCAAGATGTCCAAGAGCCTGCGCAACTATCCGGACGTCTACCACGTGTTCGACTCCTACGGGTCGGACGCGATGCGCTGGATGCTGATGTCCTCGCCGGTGCTGCGCGGCGGGGACATGGCGGTGACCGAGACGCTGATCCGGGACGCGGTGCGGCAGGTGCTCCTGCCGCTGTGGAACGTCTGGTACTTCTTCTCGCTCTACGCCAACGCCGACGGCCACACCGCGCGTCGTCGCACCGACTCGGTGAACGTGCTCGACCGGTACGTGCTGGCGAAGACGAACGAGCTGGTGGCGACCGTCGGCGCGCAGATGGACGCGTACGACATCTCCGGCGCCTGCGCGACCGTGCGGTCCTACCTGGACGCGCTGACCAACTGGTACGTGCGCCGCTCGCGGGACCGGTTCTGGGCCGGCGACGCGGACGCGTTCGACACGCTCTGGACCGTGCTGGAGACGCTCTGCCGGGTGGTGGCGCCGCTGGCGCCGCTGACCGCGGAGGAGATCTGGCGTGGGCTGACCGGCGAGCGGTCGGTGCACCTGACCGACTGGCCGTCCGCCGAGGAGTTCCCGGCCGACCACGAGCTGGTCTCGGCGATGGACAACGTGCGGGCGGTCGCCTCCGCGGCGCTGTCCCTGCGCAAGGCCAAGGGCCTGCGGGTGCGGCTGCCGCTGGCGAAGCTGACCGTGGCCTCGCCGGTCGCGGCCCAGCTCCGGCCGTTCGCCGACCTGGTCGCCGACGAGGTCAACGTGAAGGAGGTCGTGCTCGCCGACGACCTGGACGCCTACTGCCAGCAGGTGCTGACCGTGGTGCCGCGGGCGCTCGGCCCGCGCGTCGGCAAGGCGGTCCAGCAGGTGATCAAGGCGGTCAAGGCGGGGGACTGGGAGCTGCGTGACGGCGCTCCGGTGGCCGCCGGGGTCACCCTGGCCGAGGGCGAGTACGAGCTGCGCCTGGTCGCCGCCGACGCGGAGCACTCCGCGCCGCTGCCCGGCGGCGAGGGCGTGGTGGTGCTGGACACCGAGGTCACCCCGGAACTGGCCGCCGAGGGGCTGGCCCGGGACGTGGTCCGGGTGGTGCAGCAGGCCCGGCGGGACGCCGACCTGGACGTCTCGGACCGGATCGCGGTGGCCGTCTCGGCCTCCGAGGAGGTGCGCGCGGCGGTCGCCGCGTACACCGGGTTCGTGGCCCGGGAGGTGCTGGCCGACACCGTCGACTTCGCCGAGGGGCTCGAGGGCTTCGCCGGCGAGGCGGGCGACGGTGAGCGCGTGGTGGTGAGCGTCCGCCGCGTGTGAGATGTAAGGAAGGGGCCCTTCTTAACGCTTTCGGTATAGGAAGGGCCCCTTCCTAACACGCGCACCGGCGGGTGGACTGCGGGCCACCCGCTCGGCCGGGGGTGGCAGCGTCGGCTACCGTGACAGCGCCTGTCTCACGTACGACCGCCGGAGGACCCGTGCCCCTGCTCTACACCATCGGCAAGCTCACCGTGGCGCCCGCGCTCCGGTTGGCCTTCCGTCCGCACGTGGAGGGGTTGGAGCACATCCCGGCGACCGGCGGGGCGATCTTCGCGGGCAACCACCTCTCCGTCGCCGACGAGCTGCTCCTCGGCACGGTGGTCCCCCGGCACCTGGCGTTCTGGGCCAAGTCGGAGTACTTCAACGGCACCGGGATCAAGGGCGGCTTCTCCAAGTTCGTGCTGACCGGGCTCGGCGCCATCCCGGTCGAGCGGGCCGGGGGGCGGGCCGCGTTGTCCGCGTTCGACGCGGCGATCCCGGTGCTCAAGGCCGGCGACCTGGTCGCCGTCTACCCGGAGGGCACGCGCTCCCCGGACGGGCGGCTCTACCGCGGGCGTACCGGCGCGGCCCGGCTCGCGGTGGCCGCCGGAGTGCCGATCATCCCGGTCGGCGTGACCGGCACCGACAAGGCCCAGCCCATCGGTACGCGGGTGCCCCGGCCCGGTCGCGCCAAGATCACCATCAGGTTCGGCAAGCCGCTGGACTTCACCGGCCGGCCGGACGACCGCACCTCACTGCGCGCCATGACCGACGAGATGATGTCGGAGATCCAGAAGCTCACCGGCCAGGAGTACGTCCCGCGCTACGCCCCGAAGCGCAGCGAGCAGACGCCGGGTGAGGCGGCCGCCTGAGCGAGACGCTCAGGACTGCTTCGGGACCACGACCCGCTGGCGCAGCTCGTCGAGGAGCCGGCCGCTGTCGTCCACCGACAGTCGGGTGAACACGCCGGTGGTGAGGCTGCCGTGGTCGACCGAGGTGCACACCACCACCGCGTCGCCGTCCGCCCGGCCCACCGCGCAGCGCTCGTGCCGGCCCCGTACGCCGGTGTCCACGGTCACCGAGGGTTGCAGGTCGTAGTCGCCGGCGAGGCGCTTCAGCTCGGCCTCGGCGTCGGACTCCGGGCTGAACCGGAATCCGGTGCTGCCGAACAGCGTCACCCGCTTGCCGTCGTTCGTGGTGTAGATGCCGGCGAACGTGTCCTCGGCGAGCCAGTCCGCCTGGCGTACCCGGCTCTTCAGGTCCTCGGCCGCGGCCTGGCTGCCCTGGTCCTGGCGCAGCCGCATCGAGTCGAGCTGGTCGGGGAGGCTGGCGCTGGCCGGGTACTGGCTGGACAGCGGCTGGGCCCACCACAGCGGCACGCCGCAGCAGCACGCCACGGAGAGCAGCAACAGCCAGGGCCAGCGACGCCGCCGGCGTACCGGCACCGGCACGTACCCCTTGGGGGCCCGCCAGCCCGGCGGCGGCGCCACCGGCGGCGGGGTCCTGCCCCGGCGCTGCTTCGGCGGGCGCGCCTGCTTCGGTGGCCGCGGCGGGGCGACCGGGGCCGGCGGCGGGGTGTGTGCCGGCGGTGACACCGGCCGGGCGGCCGGCGGACCCGGGTACGGCGGGGTGTGCGCGGGCGGCGACACCGGTCGGGCGGCGGCCGGGTGCGGCGGCGGCCCCGGGTGGGCGGCGGCCGGGTGCGGCGGCGCCGGGTGGGCCGGCCAGGGCGCGGTGTAGGGCAGCGTCGGCGGCAACGCCGGAAGCTCGACCGAGTGCAGGTCCCAGCCGGTGGTGTCCACGCCCGCCCACGGGTCGACCGGGGTGGCGTGCTCGGGGGACTCGACCGGCGGCACCGGCGTGGGCTCGGCCGACTCGCCCCAGGCACGCCGCCGGGCCGGCGGGGGCGGGACCGCGGCGGAGCCGCTCCAGCGGGGCGCGGTCTCGACCCGGGTGGGGTTCGGCCCGTGCTCGACCTTCGTCCGGTCCGGCGCGTGATCGGCGCGGGTGGGGGCCGGCGCGTCCTCGACCCGGGTCGGGTCGGGGGCCGACGGGGTCGGCGCGGTGCGGCCCGGCACGGCGGCGGAGCCCCGGGCGCGTCCGGCCGGCGCGGGCGGGGTGTCGTCGGCGTCCGTCCCCCGCGGCGCGGCGACGGGGTCGGCCGATACCGCGGGCGCCTCGGCGGCGTCGTCCGGGTCGGGCCGGCCGGTGTCCGCCGGACCCGGGCGGGCGGTGTCCTCCGGGTCTGGACGGCCGGTGTCCTCCGGGCCCGGGCGGGGGGTGTCCTGCGGGTCCGGGTGGGCAGTGCTGTCCGGGTCGGGCGGGTCAGGGGTGGCGTTCGGCTCCGGTGGTGCGGTGTCGGCCGGGGGTGCGGTGGCGGCGTTCGGGTCGCTGTCCCCGTCCGTCGGCGGCTCCGAGCCCGGCGCGTCGCGCTCCGGCGCGGAGCTGTCCGGGGCGGGGTCGGCGAGCTGGCCGGCGGCCTCGGCGGAGCCCTCGGCGTCGACCTGCTTCGGCCCGGGCGACGGCGGCTCGGCGACGACCCGTTCCTCGGTCCCGTCGGCCGGCCGGCCCGCCCCCGGCTGCGGCTGCGACATCGCGGCAATCTCCTCTCGCGCCCGTTGCGAGGTTAGTACCGCCCCGCCACCTCCGCCGAATCCCCGCCCACCCCCGACCCTCGCCCCCGCCTCCGCTCCCGCGGGTGACCAAGGAGTTCGCGTGGGCGGGGAGCGCGGATCGGCGCGCCAACTCCTTGATCAACGGGTGTGGGGTGGGGGAAGGGTGGCGGTGGGGGAGGTCGGGGCGGGGGACCGCGTACCCTTGGGCATCATGAGTGCCCCGTCCACGACCCCACGTCCCACCGCCGACAACTCGGTCTGGCCCCGGCTGGAGCCGCTGCTGCCGCAGGTGACCAAACCCATCCAGTACGTGGGTGGGGAGCTGGGCGCGGTGGTCAAGGACTGGGACGCGGCGACCGTGCGCTGGGCGCTGATGTATCCGGACGCGTACGAGGTGGGCCTGCCCAACCAGGGCGTGCAGATCCTCTACGAGGTGCTCAACGAGCTGCCCGACGTGCTGGCCGAGCGCACGTACGCGGTCTGGCCGGACCTGGAGAAGCTGATGCGCGCCCACGGCGTGCCGCAGTTCACCGTCGACGCCCACCGGCCGGTGCGCGACTTCGACGTGTTCGGTGTCTCGTTCTCCACCGAGCTGGGCTACACCAACCTGCTCACCGCGATCGACCTGGCCGGCATCCCGCTGCTCGCCGCCGACCGCACCGACGCCGACCCGGTGATCGTGGCCGGCGGGCACGCCGCGTTCAACCCGGAGCCGATCGCCGACTTCGTCGACGCCGCCGTGCTCGGCGACGGCGAGGAGGCGGTGCTGGAGATCACCACCATCGTCCGGGAGTGGAAGGCCGAGGGCTCCCCGGGTGGCCGGGACGAGCTGCTGCTGCGGCTGGCCCGCACCGAGAGCGTCTACGTCCCGCGCTTCTACGACGTCGACTACCTGCCCGACGGCCGGATCCAGCGGGTCGTGCCGAACCGCCCGGACGTGCCGTTCCGGGTGCACAAGCGCACGACCATGGACCTGGACGCCTGGCCGTACCCGAAGAAGCCCCTGGTCCCGCTCGCCGAGACGGTCCACGAGCGGTACGCGGTGGAGATCTTCCGGGGCTGCACCCGGGGTTGCCGGTTCTGCCAGGCCGGCATGATCACCCGTCCGGTGCGGGAGCGGTCGATCACCACCGTCGGCCAGATGGTGCAGCAGGGGCTGGAGTTCTCCGGCTTCCACGAGGTCGGCCTGCTGTCGCTGTCGTCGGCCGACCACTCCGAGATCGGCGACATGTGCTCCGGCCTGGCCGAGCAGTACGCCGGCACCAACGTCTCGCTGTCGCTGCCCTCGACCCGGGTGGACGCGTTCAACATCGACCTGGCCCAGGAGCTGTCCCGCAACGGGCGCCGGACCGGCCTGACCTTCGCCCCGGAGGGCGGGTCGGAGCGGATCCGCAAGGTGATCAACAAGATGGTGTCGAAGGAAGACCTCATCCGTACGGTGGTCACCGCGTACTCCAACGGCTGGCGGCAGGTGAAGCTCTACTTCATGTGCGGCCTGCCCACCGAGACCGACGAGGACGTCCTGGAGATCGCCGACATGGCGCACGAGGTGATCCGGGCCGGCCGCGCCGCCACCGGATCCAAGGACATCCGCTGCACGGTCTCCATCGGCGGGTTCGTGCCGAAGCCGCACACCCCGTTCCAGTGGGCCTCGATGGAGCGGCCGGAGGTCATCGACGGCCGGCTCAAGCTGCTCAAGCAGGCCATCAACAGCGACCGGTCGCTGGGCCGGGCGATCGGCTTCCGCTACCACGACGGTGAGCCGTCGCTGATCGAGGGCCTGCTGTCCCGGGGCGACCGCCGGGTCGGCGCGGTTATCCGCAGGGTCTGGGAGAACGGCGGCCGGTTCGACGGCTGGAGCGAGCACTTCTCCTACCAGCGCTGGGTCGACGCCGCGACCGAGGTGCTGCCGGCGTACGGGGTGGACCTCGACTGGTACACCACCCGCGAGCGCGAGGAGCTGGAGGTCCTGCCCTGGGACCACCTCGACTCCGGCCTGGACAAGGACTGGCTCTGGCAGGACTGGCAGGACTCGCTGTCCGAGTACGAGCAGGACGACTGCCGCTGGACGCCGTGCTTCGACTGTGGCGTGTGCCCGTCCATGGACACCGAGATCCAGATCGGCCCGACCGGCCGGAAGCTGCTGCCGCTGACGCCGGTCGGCGGGTTGAAGCAGCCCGCCGCCGCGCAGGGCTGACGGCGCCGAACCACCGCGGAGCGCGGGAACCCCCCGGGGTTCCCGCGCTCCGTCGTCTTTCGCGGCAACCGCGCGCCGCCGTGGGGTGGGGGTGCCCGCAGTGGTGCATCCTCGATACGCTGCGTCCGTATTGGACCGGCCGGGGGCCGGTAGCGGGGAGGACAGCAGCATGGGCATCACGCCGCCGGACACCGGCGATCTGCACGTCAGCGTCGAGGACCTGGACGCCGCCGCGGAATACGTCGAGCGCCTCAAGCAGTACGTGGACGACACCATCGGCTACGAGATGGAACGCATCAAGGAGCGGATGAAGGGCGACGGCACGAACGCCCAGACGGTCGCCAACGGCACGCCGTTCGGCGCGTACGAGGACGCCCGGATGCAGTGGGCGGCGCTGACGAAGTCCACGGCCAACATGGAGGCCCACCTGAAGGACATCTCCCGCAAGTTGGCCGGCCTGAAGCAGGGCACCGAGGACATCGCGAAGGCGTTCCGCGACGCGGAGGCCCGCAACGCCGCCAACGGCAAGCAGATCGAGCGGCTGCTGGAGTCCGCGGCGCCGCCGCCGGAGGCCGGGCAGCAGCCCACCTACCCGTACACGGCCTGAGGGGGAGACGGTCATGGCAGGAGGCACCTGGGAGCGCTGCGTCCGTGAGGTGACGCTGTCGGCGGACCCGGAGACCGTCGGGTCCGTGGGGGCGGGCTGGAGCAACCTCTCCACCGCGCTCGGCTACCTGCGCGACTCGCTGGTCGGGCGCTCGTTCGTCGGCCCGATCGCGCCCGGTAAGGAGCGCCCGCACAGCGGCGGCCTGCCCGGCCTGCTGGCCGGGTGGAAGGGCAGCGGCGGCGACGCCTACCGCGAGCACCTGACCACCATCGGCAAGGACATCGAGGAGCTGATCACGCACGCCAGCGGCGTCAGCGGCGCGCTGTCGCGGATCGAGGGCGACATCCGCACGGCGGTGGCCAGCATCCCGATCCCGCTGATGGACGACTTCGGCTGGAACGAGTGGAGCCTGCCCGGCGGCACCGAGCTGGACGACGCCCGCGACGGCGAGAGCCAGTCCGGGTTCCTCGCCGCGCTGCGCAAGGACTACCAGGCCAACCAGGCGCTCTACGCCGACGGCGCGTTCCGCGACAAGGCCGACGACCTGGAAGCCACCATGAAGGTCGACGGCAACGCCGGCGATCAGAAGCGTGGCGGTTGGTGGGACACCAAGTCGCATCTGGACAACTGGTACCGGGACAACCAGGAGGCGGCCAACAAGGCGATGTCGCCCCTGCCGGTCGCCGTGGAGACCGAGCGCCCCAAGCTGGACGTGCCCAGACCGAACATCGACGCCGATGACGGCTACCGCCCGGACACCCGCACCCCGCCCTCCGGCGTGCCGGACACCGGTCTGCCGGGCGGCGGTGGTGGCGGCGGTGCCGGGGGCAAGATGCCCTCGCTCGGCAGCACCGGCATCGGCGGTGGCGCCGGCGGCGGAGGTGGTGGCGGCTCGTTCACGCCCCCGCCGACCATCGGCGGCTCCGACCTCGGCGGTGGTTCCGGCTCGTACACCCCGCCGGTCACCGGCGGCATCCCCGGCTCCGGCAGCGGCTACCCGGGCTCCGGCGACCACGACTACGGCACCGGCCTGGCCGGCGCGGGCGGTCCGGGCACCATCACGGCCGGCGGCCCGGGCAGCGGCTTCGGCGGTGCCGGTGGCGGGCTGAGCGGCGGTGCCGGTGGCGGCTTCGGCGGCGGTGGGGCCGGTCTCGGCTCCGCCGGCGGCATCGGTGGCGGCGGCCTCGGCGCGGCCGGCGGGATGGGTGTGGGCGCGCTGCCCGGCATGGTGGGCGGCGGCAACGGCAAGGTGCCGCCGCTGACCAGCGCGGCCAACGCGTTGCGCAGCGCCACCGGCGCGGGCGGCATGGGCGCGGGCGGCTCCCGCGGCGGCACGGCCGGCGCCGGGATGATGGGCGGCGGCATGATGGGCGGGCACGGCGGCGCCGGGCACGGTGGCGGCGGTGGCGAGCACTCGTCGTGGTTGACCGAGGACGACGATCCGTGGGGCGCCGGTGACGGCGCGACCCCGGGCATCCTGCGATGAGGACGGACGGATGAGGGTCAACGTCGGCGCGCTCCGGCCGGTGGCGGCCGGGGTGCTGGCCGGTCTGATGGTGCTGGGGGCCGCCCAGCCGGCGGCCGCCGCGCCGCGCCGGGCCGAGCAGTGGTACCTGGACGAGCTGCGGATCGACCGGGCGCACCAGATCTCCACCGGCCGGGGTGTGGTGGTCGGGGTGGTGGACACCGGCGTCGACGCCGGCCACCCGGACCTGCGCGGCCGGGTGCTGCGCGGGGCCAGCACCCGCGACACCGGCGACGGCCGGCGCGACCCGGCGGGTCACGGCACTCACATGGCCGGGATCATCGCGGCCAACGGGGCCGGAGTGGACGGCATCGCTCCGGACGCCCAGATCCTGCCCATCCGGAAGCCGCCCGGCGGATCGTTCACCCCGGAGGATTCCGCTACCGGTATCCGGATGGCCGTCGACGGCGGCGCGAAGGTGATCAACCTGTCCTACGGCAGCGCCGGCGCCGTCGACGAGGGCGAGGTGGCTGCGGTCCGGTACGCGCTGGAACGCGACGTGGTCGTCGTCTCCGCCGTCGGCAACGTCCGGCAGTTGGGCCCGGACGTCAGCGCGCCGGCCAACATCCCCGGTGTGATCGCGGTGACCGGCACCAGCCGGGGCGGTGGTTTCTGGAACGGTTCGGCGCAGGGCCCGGAGGCGGTGATCGCCGCGCCGGGGGACGAGGTCTACAACATCGGCCGCGACCGGGGTTACGGCTGGGGCGACGGCACCTCCGACTCCAGCGCCATCGTGTCCGGAGTCGCGGCGCTGATCCGGTCCAAGTACCCGAAGCTCTCCGCGCCCGACGTGATCAACCGGATCATCCGTACCGCCCGGGACGCCGGCCCGCCCGGCCGCGATCCGCGGTTCGGCTTCGGTCGGATCGACCCGGTGGCGGCGCTGACCGCCGACGTCCCGTCGGTGTCGGCGAACCCGCTGCTCGGCGCCGCCGCGGCGTCGCCCAGCGCGGCCGCGCCACCGGCCGCGGCCGAGGACGACAACTTCGACGTGACCAAGTACGGCGACCGCGGCGGACCCACCGACCAGCAGGTGATGGTCGTCGGGATCGGCATCGCGGTGGCGCTGGTGGTGCTGCTGGCACTGGTGGGGTTCCTGATCTGGAACCGGCGCCGGCACCGCCGCGAGTTGGCCCGGGCGGGTGACATCCCGGACGAGGTGCTCGACCGGATGGGCGACGGCGGGCACGGCCCACCGGTCCCGGCCGGTCACCCGGCCACCCCGTCGGCCGGCTACGCCCGGCCCGGCGCCCACCCCGGTCCGGGCGCCCACCCTCAGCACGGGCAGTATCCCCAGCCTGGCCCCTACGCCCAGCCGGGTCCGGGCGCCCATTCGCCGCCGGCTCACGGGCAGCAGTTCCCACCCGGCCAGAACCCGTGGGCCCCACCGCCCGCCGCTCCCGGACCCACCCCGCCGAACACCCCCCGCTGACCCCCCCGCACCCCCACCCCACCCCACCCCTCCCACCCCACCCCCTCCCCGCGTCGATCATGAGGTTGACGGCACCAACGGAGATCCACTCCGCCGCCAACCTCATGATCGACGCCGGGAGTCGGGCCGGGGGACGGGGACGGGCCCGGGGTCGGGGCCGGGAGGGTTCGGGGTGGTTTGACCCGGGGTGTGGTGGACCCGGTCGCGGGGTGCGGCTGGGACTGCGCCAGGATGGGGCGGACACGCAGGCACAGCCGAGGAGTTCACGATCGCCAGAAAGCCTCAACCCGAGGGCGGCCAGGCCCCCGTCGTCCAGCGGGTCCGCATCCGGTATGCCAAGCGGGGGCCGCTGCGGTTCACCTCGCACCGGGACTTCGCCCGGGCCTTCGAGCGCGCGTTGCGCCGGGCCGGCGTACCGATCGCCTTCTCCCAGGGTTTCACCCCGCATCCGAAGATCTCCTACGCCTCCGCGGCGCCCACCGGCGTGGCCAGTGAGGCCGAATACCTCGAGATCGGGCTGCGGGAGCCGGTCGATCCGGCGGCGCTGCGGGCCGCCCTGGACGCCGCGCTCTCACCCGGGCTCGACGTCCTCGACGCGGTCGAGGCCACCGGCGGCAGCCTGGCCGACCGGATCGAGGCGTCGCGCTGGCGGATCGAGCTGCCCGAGGTGGAGCCGAGCGTGCTCGGCGCGGCCGTGGCGGCGTTCACCGCCGCGGAGGAGATCCAGGTCGAGCGGATGACCAAGCAGGGCCGGCGGACGTTCGACGCCCGCGCTGCGGTGATCGCCATCGATGCGTCGACGTCGTCTGAGACGCCTTCCGGGGCGGCGGCGGCGCCATGTGCGATACTCGAACTGGTCGTGCGGCAGGTCACCCCGTCCGTACGGCCCGATGACGTCCTTTCCGGCCTCCGCGTGGTGGCCGACCTGGAGCCGCCGGTCACCCCGAAGGTGATCCGGCTGGCGCAGGGCACGTTGACCGCGCAGGGCGAGATCGTCGATCCGTTGGACGCGGATCGCGACGGGGCAGCCATCGGAGAGCACTGACCGACGGTCAGCGCTCTGGCAGGCAGACTTCGGCGGTCGCGCACCTGCGCGCCCGGCGGAAACACCTTTGCGGCAACCCTGCGTGGCAGCGCTCAACCGCGCCCGGGGCAGCCAGAACTGGAGAACGTCCATGCTCGAGAACGAGCCCGAGGGCGGCGAACGGACCGGCGCAGAGCCGGCCGAGGCGTCCGCCGCGACCACCGACAGCGCCGCCAGCACGGACGGCGCCGCCGAGGCGAAGCCGCCGGCCCGCAAGCGGGCCACCCGCCGCAAGGCGGCCCCGCTCAACCAGCCGGAGCAGACCGACGCGCCGGTCGAGGCGTCCGCCGCGGCCGTGGGCAGCGGCGAGTCGCCGCAGGCCGAGGTGTTCGCGCCGGTGGCGGGAGAGTTGGACACCGCGCCGAAGACCACCCGCCGGCGCCGCAAGGCGACCCCGGCGAAGGCGGTCGAGGAACCGGTGGCGGCTGCCGGGGTGGAGGCCACCTCGGCCGAGGTCGTGCCGCCGGTCAAGGTGACCCGTACCCGTCGTCGCAAGACCACGCCGCCCGCGGCGGAGGCCGCGCCGGCGGTCGAGTCGCCGACCGAGGCGCCCGCCGAGGCCGTCGGGCCGGTGACGGAGCCGCACGCGGTGGCCGAGCCGCAGCCCGACGCCGTGGTCGACGGGCCCGTCTCGGCGCCCGGGAGTGCGGGTGAGGTCGCCGAGGGTCGGGCCGCGCTCGACGGCGAGGAAGACGCGATCGGTGAGGACGCCGAGGACGAGCCCACCCCGGACGAGGCCGCGCTGCCCCGCACCGACGAGGCCACGCTGGCCCGGGCCGGTGGGCTGTCGGACGCCACCGGCGCGGTGTCGACCGGGGCCGCCGTTCCGGGCGCCGCCGAGGAGCCGGCCGAGGAACTTGCCGAGGAGCGGCCGACCACCGGCCGTCGTCGTCGGGCCGCGCTCAGCGCGCCGACCGTCCTGTTCATGCCCCCGCAGCCCGATGAGGTGCCCGCCGTCCGGGTCACGTACCCGGTTGCCGAGGAGCCGGTGGAGGAGCCGGCCGAGACCGGTCGGCGCCGGCGGCGTGGCCGCCGGGAGGCCGAGCCGGTCGAGGCCGAGGTCGAGGTCGAGGCCGCCGAGGAGGAGGCCGCCGAGGCCGAGGAGATCGACGAGGACGACGAGGCCGCCGCGGCCCGTCGCCGTCGTCGCCGCGGTCGCCGCGGCCGGGGCCGGGGCAAGGGCGGCGCCGAGGAGTCCGAGGACGAGGACGTCGAGGAGTCCGGTACGGCGGAGACGGCCGAGGCCGAGGAGGTCGCCGAGGACGAGGAGGCGGAGGGCGAGGGGATGACCCGTCGCCGTCGTCGTCGCCGTCGTCGGGGCGCGGGGGAGGCGGAGACCGCCACCGAGGACGGCGTGCCCACCGTCGTCAAGATCCGTGAGCCGCGCAAGGCGGTCGACGAGGTGCAGGGCGTCTCCGGCTCGACGCGGCTGGAGGCCAAGCGGCAGCGCCGGCGGGACGGTCGCGAGCAGCGGCGTACCCGGCCGCCGATCCTGAGCGAGTCGGAGTTCCTGGCCCGCCGCGAGGCGGTCGACCGGGTGATGGTGGTCCGCCAGCGCGGCGACCGCACCCAGATCGCCGTGCTCGAGGACGGCGTGCTGGTCGAGCACTACGTCACCCGCAACTCGTCCGGCACCATGGCCGGCAACGTCTACCTGGGCAAGGTGCAGAACGTCCTGCCCAGCATGGAGGCGGCTTTCGTCGACATCGGGCGCGGGCGCAACGCCGTCCTGTACGCCGGCGAGGTCAACTGGGACGCCACCGGCCTGGAGGGCCGGGCACGCTCGATCGAGCAGGCGCTGCGCTCCGGCGACTCGGTCCTGGTGCAGGTGACCAAGGACCCGATCGGGCACAAGGGCGCCCGGCTGACCAGTCACATCGCGCTCTCCGGCCGGCACCTGGTCTATGTGCCCAACGGCAACGCCTCCGGGATCAGCCGCAAGCTGCCGGACACCGAGCGCAAGCGCCTGCGGGACGTGCTGAAGAAGCTGGTGCCGGACGGCGCCGGGGTGATCGTCCGGACGGCGGCCGAGGGCGCCAGCGAGGACGAGCTGGCCCGCGACGTCAAGCGCCTCCAGGCGCAGTGGGAGGACATCCAGGCCAAGGCGGCCTCCGGTGGCGCCCCGGTGCTGCTCTACGAGGAGCCGGACCTGGTCATCCGGGTGGTACGGGACCTCTTCAACGAGGACTTCCGCGAGCTGGTGATCGAGGGTGAGCCGGCGTACGACCTGGTCGAGTCGTACCTGTCGCACGTCTCGCCGGACCTGGTGGCGCGGCTGCGCCGGCACGCCGGCGTCGCCGACGTGTTCGCCGAGTACCGGATCGACGAGCAGATCCTCAAGGGCCTGGACCGCAAGGTGTTCCTCCCCTCCGGCGGTTCGTTGGTGATCGACCGGACCGAGGCGATGACGGTCGTCGACGTCAACACCGGCAAGTACACCGGCTCCGGCGGCAACCTGGAGGAGACGGTCACCCGCAACAACCTGGAGGCGGCCGAGGAGATCGTGCGCCAGCTGCGGCTGCGTGACCTCGGTGGCATCGTGGTGATCGACTTCATCGACATGGTGCTGGAGTCGAACCGGGAGCTGGTGCTGCGCCGGCTCACCGAGTGCCTCGGCCGGGACCGCACCAAGCACCAGGTCACCGAGATCACCTCGCTCGGCCTGGTCCAGATGACCCGCAAGCGGATCGGCGCGGGCCTGCTGGAGGCGTTCAGCGAGACCTGTGAGTGCTGCAAGGGCCGGGGTGTGATCATCCACACCGAGCCGGTGCCGGAGAAGCCGCGCGGCGGTGGCGCGGGGGACAAGGTCAAGGCGGTCGCCTCGGCGGTCGCCACCGCGCCGGCCGAGGAGAAGAGCCGTCGCCGGGGCCGCAAGGCCGCCGCGGAGAAGCCGGCCGCGGAGGCCGCTCCGGAGCCGGCCGCCGAGTCGTCGGCCGCGCCGGAGCGGACCGTCGCCGAGGTGGTCGAGTCCACCGACGACGACTACTACGACACCCAGGGTTACGACCTGTCCCGGTTCGAGACGGACACGCCGGCCGCCCCGGCGGTCGCGGACAGCCAGGAGGGCGACTCGGCCCGGCTGGCCGCGGCCGACGACCCGGACGCGATCGGTGACGGGGAGAGCGACGACGAGGGCACCGAGGGCGGCACCTCGCGGCGGCGGTCCCGCCGTGGCGGCGCCCGGCGGCGTACCCGGCCGTGAGCCGCTGACCTGCGTGGCGTTTGACAGGGCCCCCGCTCCGGCAACAGAGTGCCGAGCAGGGGCCCTGCCGTTTCCCCGTCGACCCCCGGTCGGGCCGGCTCGCCCCGGAGGGAGGACTCATGCGTCGGGTGTTCGTGGTCACGGCGCTGACCGGACTGCTGCTGGCGGGCGCGGGCTGCGCCGACCGGAGGGACGACCCCTTCGCGGTCGGCTTCGCCTCGCCGGCCCCGGCCGCCACCTCGCCCGCTCCGGCTCCGACCGCGACCGGCGACGCCGGTGTCTGCGCCCGGGCCAAGCAGGCCGGCTCCACGGCGGTGCAGACGTACGTGTTCAAGCTGGCGGAGATGCTGCGGGCGGGCGGCACCGGGGACCGGAGCCGGGCGGACGCCGCCGAACGGGACGCGGAGGCCGCGCTGGCGGGTTGGCGGGACGTGCTGCGGGAGCAGTCGGGGCGGGCCACCGACCCGCGGCTGCGGACCCTGCTGGCGGACCTGGCCACCGAGGTGGGCGGGCTCGGCACGGACGTGCGGGCGATCGACGAGGCGGAGTTCGACCGACTCCAGGAGCGCCTCGACCAGCTCTGCCCGGCCTGATCGGCGGGGCCGGTTTGGGCGGCGGGCCGGGTATGGCGTACGCTTGCCTGCGGCGCACTTTGGTGTGCCGAGTTCCCGCGTGCCCGCGCCGCCGGTGTCACGGCTCCCGGCGAGACGCCGTGGGAACGACCGGCCGGTGACGGTCGGTGAAGACGCCAGCAGCCTCAACGACAGGGAGTCCGCCTCCGATGTACGCGATCGTCAAGACCGGCGGCAAGCAGTACAAGGTCGCCGAGGGCGACGTGATCGAGGTCGAGAAGCTCGCCGGTGCCCCCGGCGACGCGGTGAAGCTCACCGCGGTGCTCCTCGTCGACGGTGACGACCTGGTGACCGACGCGGCGAAGCTTGCCAAGGTCGCGGTGTCCGGCGAGATCGCCGCGCACACCAAGGGCCCGAAGATCCGGATCCACAAGTTCAAGAACAAGACCGGCTACCACAAGCGTCAGGGTCACCGGCAGCCGCTGACCCAGATCAAGGTGACCGGCATCTCCAACAGCGGGAAGTAGGTCGTCCTCCAATGGCTCACAAAAAGGGTGCGTCCAGCTCGCGTAACGGTCGTGACTCCGCGGCCCAGCGGCTCGGCGTGAAGCGCTTCGGTGGTCAGGTCGTCAGCGCGGGTGAGATCCTCATCCGTCAGCGTGGCACCAAGTTCCACCCCGGTGACCTGGTCGGCCGTGGCGGCGACGACACGCTGTTCGCCCTCGCCGCCGGTTCCGTGCAGTTCGGCACCAAGCGCGGTCGCAAGACCGTCAGCATCGTGCCGCAGCAGTAGTTCGAAGGCGAAGCGGGCCGCGGACCTCGGGTCCCGGCCCGCTTCGCTTTTCCACGTGCGGGGCGGACCCCGCTGGAAGGATTGGCGTCGTGACGACGTTCGTTGACCGGGTCGTCCTGCACATGCAGGCCGGCGACGGCGGGCACGGCTGTGTCTCGATCCACCGGGAGAAGTTCAAGCCCTTCGGCGGCCCGGACGGCGGCAACGGCGGCCACGGCGGCAGCGTGTCGCTGGTGGTCGACGCGCAGGTCACCACGCTGCTCGACTTCCACTTCCGGCCGCACCTGAAGGCCGAGAACGGCAAGGGCGGGGCCGGCTCGAACCGGGACGGCGCCAACGGCCGCGACCTGGTCATCAAGGTGCCCAACGGCACCGTGGTGCAGAGCCTCGACGGCGAGGTGCTGGCCGACCTGGTCGGGGTGGGCACCACCTTCGAGGCGGCCCGCGGCGGTCGGGGCGGACGGGGCAACGCCTCGCTGGCCAACGCCCGGCGCAAGGCGCCCGGCTTCGCCGAGCTGGGTGAGCCCGGCGACAAGCTCGACGTGGTGCTGGAGCTGAAGAGCGTCGCCGACGTCGGCCTGGTCGGCTTCCCGTCGGCCGGCAAGTCCTCGCTGATCTCGGTGATCTCCGCGGCCAAGCCGAAGATCGCCGACTACCCGTTCACCACGCTGGTGCCGAACCTGGGCGTGGTGCGGGTGGACAACCACACCTTCACCGTCGCCGACGTGCCCGGCCTGATCCCGGGCGCGGCCACCGGCAAGGGCCTGGGCCTGGAGTTCCTCCGCCACGTCGAGCGCTGCGCGGTGCTGGTGCACGTGGTCGACACCGCGACGCTGGAGCCGGGTCGCGACCCGCTCGCCGACATCGACGCCATCGAGTCGGAGCTGTCCCAGTACGGCGGGCTCGCCGACCGGCCCCGGCTGGTCGCGCTGAACAAGGTCGACGTGCCGGACGGCAAGGACCTCGCCGACATCGTCCGCCCCGACCTGGAGGCCCGCGGCTTCCGGGTCTTCGACGTCTCCACCGCGACCCGTGAGGGGCTGCGCGAGCTGACCTACGCGATGGCCGAGCTGGTGGAGGAGGGCCGCCGCGCCGCCCCGCCGGCCGAGCCGACCCGGATCGTGATCCGGCCGAAGGCGGTCGACGACGCGGGCTTCACCATCGAGGCCGAGGTGGACGGCTCCTACACCGTCCGGGGCAGCCGGCCGGAGCGCTGGGTCAAGCAGACCAACTTCGACAACGACGAGGCCGTGGGCTACCTGGCCGACCGGCTGGCCCGCCTCGGCGTGGAGGAGAAGCTGGCCAAGGCCGGCGCGCAGGCCGGTGACCTGGTGCGCATCGGCGAGCGCGAGTTCGACTGGCAGCCGACGCTCTACGCCGGCGTCGACTTCGTCCCCGGCAACCGGGGCACCGACGTGCGCCTGGAGGAGAAGTCGAACCGCCCCTCGGCGTCCGACCGGCTGGCCGCGCGCAAGGCCCGCCGGGTACGGCCGGAGGACGAGATCGAGGCTGCCCCCGAGCCGGCGGAACCGGACTCCGAGTAGCCGTTTCGGGGTCGGTGGCCGGAAACCTCCGCGAAATCCGGCCGACCTACCGTGGCCGGATGCTGATCGAATCCCGGCCCGCCACCGATCCGGAGATCGCCGCGCTCGTCGTCGCCCAGCAGCGTGAGCTGCGCGACGCCGACGGCGGGTTGGACGGGCAGGTGACCGTCGTGCACGGCGACATCCGCTACCTCGCCGCGGTGGTGGGTGGCCGGGCGGTCGGCTGCGGTGGCCTGCAGGCGCTCGACGCGGACACCGGCGAGCTGAAGCGGATGTACGTGCGGCCGGCGTACCGGGGGCGGGGCATCGCCCGGCAGCTGCTGGGCGCGCTGGAGGAGTTGGCGTTCCGGCAGGGGCACCGCACGGTGTGCCTGGAGACGGGCACCTACCTGCCGGCCGCGATCGCGCTCTACCGCTCCAGCGGCTACCGGCCCGTGCCGGTCTACGGCGAGTACGTCGACAACCCGTACAGCGTCTGCTTCGCCAAGCAGCTCCCGGTCGCCGCCTGACCCGCGCGGTCCGGCGCTGGTCTCGGCGTGCGCCGCTGACCGCCTTGGACCACCGGCCCGGCGTGTCGCCTCCGGTCAGGGCCGGTCGATCGGGGTGTCCAGACGGCTGCCGGTGCCCATCTCGTTGTTCAGCAGCAGGCCCGAGGCGAGCATGCCGAAGCCGAGGAACAGGTGCAGCCAGTTGTCGGCGTCGTTGAGCGGGATGACGTTCGCGGAGGTCTCCCGGTCGATGACGAAGCCGTAGAGCCACAGCACCAGGTAGAGCGCGCCGCCGCCGGCCAGGAACACCCGCGCGCCGGCCAGCCGCCGCGCCATCACCAGGCCGACCAGCCCGAACAGCAGGTGCAGCAGGTTGTGCAGCACCGACACCTGGAACAGGCCGAACAGTTTCGCCTCCGAGTGGTGCCCGGCGAACGCCAGGTCCCCGTAGTGGGTGGTGACGCCGGGCACGAAGCCGAGCACGCCGATCAGCGTGAAGACGGCCGCCGCCGCGAGCGCCACCTTCTGCACCGCCGGCCGGGCCGACGGACGTCCGCGCACGTCACGTGCCATCTCTGTCACCCCCGTTGGGCCCACGCCGCCCAGGCGGGCAGGCACCCCATTCTGTGACCGGGGCGGGTCGGTTCCGCAGAGAAATGACGAATCAGGCATGGACCCGACGACCGGGGGTAGGGCCCTTGTCACGCGGAAAGCAATTCGCGTGACCCCCCGAAGACAACCGCGAGGAACGCACGAGCGGAAGGGACACCATGACTCACGATCTTTCCCCCACGTCCGCCACGTACGAGTCGACGAACGGCGGCGGCGTGCGCGACCAGGCCCGGCAGGTCGGCTCCGACGCCGCAGGCGCCGGTGGCGCGGTCGCCCAGACCGCCAAGCAGCAGGGCCAGGAGGTGGTGGGCGAGGCCAAGCGGCAGGCCCGCGACCTCTACGGCGAGGCCCGCAACCAGGTCACCTCCCAGGCCGGCCAGCAGCAGCAGCGCGCCGCCAGCGGCCTGCGGTCGCTGGCCGACGAGATGCGCTCGATGGCGCAGCAGGGCGGCGGCTCCGGCCCGGTCACCGAGCTGGCCCACCAGGCGGCCGAGCGGGTGCACGGCGTCGCCGGCTGGCTGGAGCAGCGTGAGCCGGGCGACCTGCTCAACGAGGTGAAGGGCTACGCCCGCCGCAACCCGGGCACGTTCCTGGTCGGCGCCGCGCTGCTCGGCGTGGTCGCGGGCCGGCTCACCCGGAACATCGCCGCCGTCGGCAACGACGACGGTGGCGTGCGGCCGGCGTACGACCCGGACCGCACCGCGGTCCTCCCGACCACGCCGACCGTGCCCGCCCAGACCCCGCCGGGCGGCTACCTCGACCCGACGCCGGGGAGCTACGCCGAGCCGGACCCGGGCTACTCCGCGCCCGGCGCGGCCTACCCCGGTGGCGGCGCCCCGAACACCTGGGCCGACCCGGCCGGCGGCACCGGCCAGCCGCTGCCGCCGCCGAGCCAGACCGACCCGCTGCCGGGCGTGCCGTCGACCGGCGCTCCCCGTCCGTGAGCGGCCGGACCGGCAGAAGGGAGACCACGGCATGACCGTGCCGACGCAGGACCCCGGCTACCAGGCGACGGGCGCGCCGCACCATGCCGACGAGGTGCGGAGCAGCTCGATCGGTGAGCTGATGAGCCAGGTCACCGGCGACCTGTCCACGCTGATGCGGCAGGAGGTCGAGCTGGCCAAGGCCGAGATCCGCCAGGAGGGCAAGAAGGCGGGCAAGGCCGCCGGCTTCTACGGCGGCGCCGGCTTCGGCGGCTACATGGTGGCGCTCTTCGTCTCCATCGCGGTGTGGCAGTTCCTCGACAACGTCATGGACTCCGGACTGGCCGCGCTCATCGTGGCCGTGATCTGGGCCGTCGTCGCCGCCGTCCTCTACTCGAAGGCGAAGCGGAACGCCGAGCAGATCCGTGGCCTGAAGCAGACCAACGACAGCGTGCAGCGCATCCCCGACGCACTCAAGCCGCACCCGGAGGGAGTCACCCGATGAGCACCGATCCCGACCAGATCCGCCGGGAGATCGAAGCCACCCGCAACAACCTCAGCTCGGACGTGGACGCCCTGGCGTACAAGGTCAGCCCGGGCCGCATCGTCGACGACCGCAAGCAGCGCGTGCGCAGCGCGCTGACGAACGTGAAGGACAAGGTGATGGGAACCGCTTCCGACCTCGGCCACAGCACCGGCCACGCCGCCCACTCGGTGGGCGACCACGCCTCCTCGGCGGCGTCCACGGTGGGCGACAAGGCCCACTCCGCCGCCTCCGCGGTGAGCGACGCCGCGCACCGCGCGCCCCACGTGGTGCGGCAGAAGTCCGAGGGCAACCCGATCGCCGCCGGCGTGATCGCCTTCGGCGTGGGCATGCTGGTCTCCTCGCTCATCCCGGCCACCCGGCGGGAGCAGCAGCTCGCCGCGCAGGTCAAGGAGAAGGCGACCGAGCACGGCGGCGTGGTCAAGGAGAAGCTCGGCGAGGTCGCCGGGGAGCTCAGGGAGGAGCTGCGCGAGCCGGCGCAGCACGCCGCCGAGTCGGTGCGGTCCACCGCGCAGGAGGCCGCCCAGGCGGTCAGGGACGACGGCCGCAGCGCCGCGCAGGACGTGCGGGAGAGCGCCCACCAGGCGCGCTCCTGACGACGGCTCCCGTGTCAGGCGGGGCTCCTTCTTGTCGCCCAGGCGAGAGCAAGGGGCCCCGCCTTGCCTGTCAGCCGGTCTCCACCCAGAGCACCAGGTCGTCCGGGCGCCGCCCGGCCGACCGCCGGCGCAGCGTCCGGGTGGAGTGGGCCGCCACCCGCAGCCGGCTGCCCGCGTAGGGCACCCCGCCGCGCAGCCGCCGGCCGACCGCGAGCCACGCGCACACGCCCCGTTCCAGCAGCCAGACCGGCGCGGCGAGCGTCGTGTGCGCCGGGTAGACCTGGGCGCCGCCGGCCCGGCGCCGGCCGACCTCCGCCACCGCCACGGTGACCAGCCCGGCCCGCAGCAGCAGCCCCGGCCGCCGGGCGGCGAGCGCGGCCGCCGTCGCCGGCAGCACCGCCAGCGCGGCCAGCAGCCACGCCGGTCGGGCCGTCTCGTCGTACGCCTGGCGCACGCGCTGCCCGAGGAAGTGCCCGGCGGCGGGCGGGAGTCGCCGCACGTACAGCCAGGCGGGGGCGGCTTCGCTGCCCCCGTACGCCCGGACCGTCCGGGCCAGCTCCAGGTTCTCGAAGAGCACGTCCGGGTCGTAGCCGCCCATGGCCAGGAACGTGCTCCGGCGCACCGCCAGGGTGCCCGGCCAGTCCCCGCCGAACGCCCGGGCCAGCAGCGTCCGGCCGGTGTCCCACCAGGCGTGCCAGGGCAGCGGGTCGAAGTGGTTCTGCGGCCGGACCAGGTCCACCCGGTCGAGCAGGTCGTGCACGGCGCGCAGCGCCGGCAGGTCGTAGCGGACGTCGTCGTCGGCGACCACCACGTGCTCGTGCCGGGCCAGCGCCACCCCGGTGAGCACCCCGAGCACCTTGCCGTTGCGCCCCCGCAGCGCCGGATCGGGCGGAACGTGCCGGACCAGCCCCCGCCAGGCGGCGGCGTGGCGGGCGAACAGCGCCGGCGCGGACCCGTCGACCACCACCACGTCGACCCATCGGCTCAGCTCGCGCAGGTAGCCGGTCAGCTCGTCGAGACCCCGGTCGTCGTGGGCGCGCACCGGCAGGACGTACGCCATCGGCAGCCGGACCGGCGCGGAGCGCACGGCGGTCCGGTCCGGTCGGCGTGGGTGCGCAGCGGTGTCCGTCACGTCGTCCTCCGGTCCGCTCGGGGAGCAGCCGGTTGCCCGCCACGTGGCCGCTGAAACCCCCGGGCACTGGGGCTACGAGATCGCCGGGGCGGCCGTCCGGCGTCCGCGGGCCGCCTCACCCGGACCGGTACGCCCGGTCCTAGACGGTTGGGCGCACCCCGTCCACCAGCAGCCCGCTGGGCGGCAGCGTCGGCATCCGGCCCAGGTCGAGCGCGAGGTCCTGTGGCGGGACGCGGTAGCTCATCGTGCCGGTCAGCTGGGTCACCGCCCGCTTCATCAGCTCGATGGTGATCCACTCGCCGGCGCAGCGGTGCCCGGTGAGGTGGTCGCCGCCGCCCTGCGGGACCAGCCCGAACGGGTCGTCCCGCCAGCCGGCGAAGCGCTCCGGGCGGAACCGCTCCGGCTCCGGCCAGATCCGTTGGTGGTGGTTCGTGCCGTACAGGTCGAGCAGCACGCGGCGGCCCTGCGGGAACGCGTACCCCCGCCACTCGAACGAGCGACGCACGCGGGCGGCGGCGAGCGGGAAGAACGGGTAGTAGCGGCGTACCTCCTGCACGAACTGTTCGGTCGCGGTGTCGTCACCGACCAACCGGTCCCGCCAGTGCGGGTGGTCGTGCAGGGCCAGCGCGGCGAAGACCACGTACCGGTCCACGGCGACGGTGGGGCGCAGCACGTTGAGCAACTCCACCGCCGCGATCCGGCGGGGCAGCGGCGTGCCCCGCTCGTCCCGGTGCTCGGCGACGACCCGCAGCGCGCTGCCCTCGGGCGCCGGCAGCGCGCCGGCGCGGACCCGGTCGACCTGCTCGCCGGCCCAGCGTTCGGCCCGGCGCCGGCCGAGCAGCCCGCGCCAGTGCTTCGGCCCCAGGACGGCGGGAGCGTCGATCATCGCGTGCATCTCGGCGGTCCGGCGGGCCACGTCGACCTCGGCCAGGGGCACGCCGGCCCAGGCCCAGACCGCCCGGGTGAGGATCCGGCCCACCTCGTCGTAGAGCACGACCGGGCCGTCCTGCGCCCAGGCCGGGGTCCGGGCCCGCCACTCGTCGTCGAAGAGCTGCCCGAGCCGGCGGATCGCGGCCGGTGTCATGATCGACATGAACATGGCCTTGCGGGCCCGGTGCGCCTCGCCGTCGAGACCCTGGACGCCACCGACGCCGGTCAGCGTGCGTTGCCCGCGCATCGGCATGGCGCCGCGCCGGACGAACCGCTCCTCGTCGTAGAACAGCTCGGCGGCCTCCCGGCCGCGCAGGCAGATCGTCGGCTCCAGCAGCAGCCGGGTCTGGAAGACGTCGGTGCCGAACCGGTCGCAGCGGGCGCCCACGAAGCGGTAGCCCTCGCGGAGGAAGGCCAGCGTGCTGTCCGGGCTCCGGTCGCTCGGCATGGTGCTCATCTCGGCGGCTCCTGACCCGGCTCGGTGGCCCTGCTCGACGTTGCGCTGCCTACCCGGGCCGACGCGGCCGAATCCTCCATTACCGCAGGTCCGGCCGCTCGGGGGAGGGGCCAGCCACACGGCCGGCCGCTGGCCCCTCCCCGGGTGCGGAAAAGCTGGTTGGCTCGGAACGCGGGTCGGCGGGCGCCGGTCCGGCGCCCGCCGGCACGGCGTCCGGTGGGCGGTCACCGACGACGGGGGAGGACCCGGATGCGCGACGAGAGGGCGGAGCGACGGCGGCGTGGGGCGGTCGCCGGGCTGCGGGGCGGCAGTCGGGAGGAGCCGCTGATCGGCGGTCCCCGCCGGGCCGCGCCCCGCCCGCCGCGGTTCTTCACCGTGCACCTCGGATTCGCGGCCGCCGAGCCCGCCGTCGCGCGGGAGCTGGCCGTCGCGTACGCCGAGGCTCTCGGCCTGCTCCGCCCGGAGCTGGCACTCGGCGCGGCGGCGCTGTCCCCGGCCGACGCCTGGCACCGGGCCGAGCGGTTGTTCTGCGGGGCGGTCGGGCCCGACGGCGAGCGCTGCGCCGACGTGGCCGACCACCCCGGGTTCCACCACGCGCCCGGGCCGGGCGGGCTCGGCTGGGGTGACGGTGACTGACCGCGCGGGTTCAGTCCAGGTCGAACTCGCCGTCCTGGGCGCCCGCCACGAAGGCGTCCCACTCGGCCTGGGTGAAGACCAGGACAGGCCCCTCCGGCTCGGCCGAGTTGCGCATCCCGATCAGATCGTCGACGAAGGCCACCTCGACCGCACCCTCGGAGGTGTCTCCCTCCGCGCGCTGCCACACCGCCCGAGAGAGGTCGAAATCGCCCTTGGGGTGCTGACCCATCGTTGTTCCTCCATCGCGACGCGTAACGAGAAGGTCCGTGCGGACCTCATCGGGCAGGATAAGCGGATGCCGAGCCTCACCCGTGCAGAGGCGACCGCGCGCCGCGCGTCGATCACTGTCGAGTCCTACCAGGTGGACCTCGACCTGACCGGCGACGCCGAGCGGTTCCGCTCCGCCGTCACCATCCGGTTCCGGGCCAACCCCGGCGCCGAGACCTTCGTCGACGTCAAGCCTCGCCGACTCCTGCGGGCCCGTCTCAACGACCGCGACCTCGATCCGGCCCTGCTGTCCGACGAGCGGTTGCCGCTCACCGGCCTGGCCGCGAGCAACACGCTCACCGTCGAGGCCGAGATGGCCTACTCCAACACCGGCGAGGGGTTGCACCGCTTCGTCGACCCGGCCGACGGCGAGACCTACCTCTACGCCATGTCCTTCCTGGACGACGCGCCGCGCATCTTCGCGGCGTTCGACCAGCCCGACCTGAAGGCGCCGGTGACGCTCGCCGTCACCGCGCCGCCGGAGTGGACGGTGGCGGCCAACGGGCAGCTCGCCGACCGGCCCGCGCCGGGGCGTTGGGAGTTCGCCCCCACCGCGCCGCTGGCCACCTACTTCGTCACGCTGGTCGCCGGGCCCTGGCACGTGCTGCGGTCCGAGCACGACGGCATCCCGCTCGGCCTCTACTGCCGGCGCTCGCTCGCCGCGCACCTCGACGCCGACGCCGACGAGATCTTCACCGTCACCCGGCAGTGCCTCGACCGCTTCCACCAGCTCTTCGCCGAGCGCTACCCGTTCGGCAAGTACGACCAGGCGTTCGTGCCCGAGTTCAACGCCGGCGCCATGGAGAACCCGGGCCTGGTCACGTTGCGCGACGACTACGTCTTCCGGTCCGCGGTCACCGACACCCAGCGCGAGCTGCGCGCCACCACCATCGCCCACGAGATGGCGCACATGTGGTTCGGCGACCTGGTCACCATGCGCTGGTGGGACGACCTCTGGCTGAACGAGTCCTTCGCGGAGTACCTGGGCACCCGGGTCACCGCCGAGGCGACCCGGTTCGACCGGGCGTGGACCACGTTCGCGAGCCGTCGCAAGGCGTGGGGCTACACCGCCGACCAGCGTCCGTCCACCCACCCGGTGGCGCCGCAGGAGGTGGCCGATGCCGCCCAGGCGCTGCTCAACTTCGACGGCATCTCGTACGCCAAGGGCGCCAGCGTGCTGCGCCAGCTCGTCGCCTGGCTCGGCGACGACGCCTTCCTGGCCGGGCTGAACGCGCACTTCGCCGCGCACCGGTTCGACAACGCCACGCTCGCCGACCTGCTGGCCGGCCTCGGCGCCGCGAGCGGACGCGACCTGACCGGCTGGGCCGAGCGCTGGCTGCGTCGGGCGCAGGTGAACACGCTGCGCATCGAGACCGCGGTGGACGGCGACGGCCGGTGGACCGAGGTGGCGGTGGTGCAGACCGCCCCGCCGAGCCACCCGGTGCTGCGGCCGCACCGCATCGGCGTGGCCCACCTGACCGCCGACGCCCCGGCCCGGCGGGTCGAGGTCGACCTCGACCCGGACGCCGACGGCGGCCGTACGCCGGTGCCCGAACTGGTCGGGCAGCCGGCCACCGGCCTGCTGCTGCCCAACGCCGGTGACCTGACCTTCGCCAAGATCCGACTGGACCCGGCCTCGTCGGACGCGGTGCCGATGCTGCTGCCCGGCCTCGACGACCCGCTGGCCCGGGCGTTGCTGTGGGGTGAGGCGCTGGACGCCGTCACCGACGGGGAGCGGCCCGCCGCCGCGCTGGTCGGCCTGATCGCCGCGGCGCTGCCGGCCGAGACCGAGGTGACCATCATCGAGGACGTGCTGCTGCTGACCCGGCGGCTCGTCGACCGCTACCTCGACCCGCTGGCCCGCGACGCCGCGTTGCTGCGGGTGTCCGCCGCCTGCGCGGCGTTGCTCGCCGCCGCGCCGGCGGGCGGCTCGCGTCAGCTCGCCGCGGCGCGGGGGTTGATCGCCGCCACCACCGACACCGGGCTCCTCGCCGACTGGTTGACCGGCAAGCAGGTGCCGTCGGGGCTCTCGGTCGACACCGACCTGCGCTGGGCGGTGCTGCGCCGGTTGGTGGTGCTCGGCGCCGTCGGCGCGGCGGAGATCGACGCCGAGGCGGCCGCCGACCGCAGCGCCACCGGCGCCGAGCAGGCCGCGGCCTGCCGGGCGGCGCTGCCGGACCCGGACGCGAAGCGGGCGGCCTGGGAGATCGTCACGAGCAGCACCGAGCTGTCCAACCGGCTGGTCGAGGCGACCGCCGAGGGCTTCTGGCAGCCCGAACAGGCCGAGTTGACCGCCGGGTACGTCGAGCGTTACTTCACCGACATGCCGGCGGCGGCGCGTCTGCGTACCGCCTGGGTGGCCGACTCGGTCACGGTCGCCGCGTTCCCGCGCTACGCGGTGGCGCAGCCCACCCGGGAGTTGGCCGCGGCGCTGCTGGCCCGCGACGACCTCACGCCCGGCCTGCGCCGGTGGGTCACCGACCTGGACGACGACCTGCGCCGGGCGCTGGTGGCCCGCACCGCGGTGGCCGCCGCGGCCGCCTGACCAGTGCCCGTGCCGGGCGGTCGGGGCGCCCGCCCGGCACGGGCCCCGGTGACCCCGCCCGGGGGTCGCCGTCACGCGGCCTACGATCGCGGGGTGGAGGAAGACATCCGGCGGATCGGCATCATGGGCGGCACGTTCGATCCGATCCACCACGGTCACCTGGTGGCGGCGAGCGAGGTGGCCGACCGGTTCGGCCTGGACGAGGTGGTCTTCGTGCCGACCGGACAGCCGTGGCAGAAGGCGGACGAACCGGTCAGCCCGGCCGAGGACCGCTACCTGATGACCGTGATCGCCACCGCCTCCAACCCCCGCTTCCAGGTGAGCCGGGTCGACATCGACCGCGGTGGCCCCACCTACACCGTCGACACGCTGCGGGACCTGCACGCCGAGTACGGCCCGAAGTCGCAGTTGTTCTTCATCACCGGCGCGGACGCCCTGGAGCGGATCCTCTCCTGGAAGGACCTCGACGACGTCCTCGAACTGGCCCACTTCATCGGGGTGACCCGTCCCGGTTTCGAGCTCTCCGACCAGCACCTCCCGGCGGACACGGTCAGCCTGGTGCAGGTGCCCGCCATGGCCATCTCCTCCACCGACTGCCGCGCCCGGGTGGGTCGGGGCGAGCCGGTCTGGTACCTGGTGCCCGACGGTGTGGTGCAGTACATCGCCAAACGGCGGCTCTATCAGCGGTGATCCCGCCCGTTACGTACCCGTATGCCCCGGTAACCGGGCAGAACTGCCAAGTCGCCGCGTCGCCGGGTGTGAGAGGCTTGGAGGGTCGCACGGTTGATCGAAGGAGAACGGTGACAGTTTCCGAACGCGCGCACGAGCTGGCGATGGCCGCCGCCCAGGCCGCGGCCGACAAGAAGGCACAGGACATCGTCATCATCGACGTGGGCGACCAGCTCGCGATCACCGACGCGTTCCTGGTGGCCTCGGCGCCCAACGAGCGCCAGGTGCTCGCCATCGTCGACGCCGTCGAGGAGCGCCTGCTGGAGCTGCCGGAGAAGGCCAAGCCGATCCGCCGCGAGGGCGAGCGGGGTGGCCGCTGGGTGCTGCTCGACTACGTCGACATCGTGGTGCACGTGCAGCACACCGAGGAGCGTGAGTTCTACGCGCTCGACCGGCTCTGGAAGGACTGCCCGCAGATCCCGTTCGTGGATCGCGACCTGGCCGACTCGGCCGCCGGCACCGCCACCGCCGAATGACCCGCCTGATCGTCTGGCGGCACGGCAACACCGACTGGAACGCGCAGAGCCGGGTCCAGGGCCAGACCGACGTGCCGCTCAACGACCTCGGCCGGGAGCAGGCCCGCGCCGCCGCACCCGTGCTGGCCGCGCTGCGCCCCGACGCCATCGTCGCCAGCGACCTGCGCCGGGCCGCCGACACCGCCGCCGCGCTCGCCGCGCTGACCGGGCTCCCGGTCCGCACCGACGCCCGGCTGCGCGAGCGGCACTTCGGCCAGTGGCAGGGCCTGGCCCTCACCGAGGTCGCCGAGCGCTTCGGAGACGAGTACGCCCGCTGGCGGGCCGGCGATCCCGACCCCGGCGCCGGCATCGAGAACCTGGACGACCTCGGCAAGCGGCTCGGCGCGGCGTTCCGCGACGCGGCCGACCTGGCCGCCGGCGGCACCGTGGTGGTGACCACCCACGGCGGCGGGGCCCGGCAGGGCGTCGGTCACCTGCTCGGCTGGGACCACGCGGTGCTGCGCAGCGTCGGCTCGCTGGCCAACTGCCACTGGACCGAGCTGCGCCACGACGAGGTCCGGGGCTGGCACCTGCGGGCGCACAATGTCGGGCTGATCACCCAGCCGGCGCTCACCGACGCGGTCTGAGACGTCCGGCCCCGGCGCGGCACCGCCACATCGGCTAGCGTGCCGGTCATGCCCGTAGCGGTCGTCACCGACTCCACCGCCTACCTGCCCCCCGAGCTGGTCCGTGCGCACCGGCTCACCGTCGTCCCGCTGACCGTCGTGCTCAACGGCGCCGAAGGACTGGAGGGCGTCGAGACCTCCCCGGCCGACGCCACCCGCGCGCTGAGCGCCCGACGGGTCTCGGTCAGCACCTCCCGCCCCGCCCCGGAGCAGTTCGCGCAGGTCTACCGCACGCTGCTGGGAGAGGGCGCCGACGGTGTGGTCTCGGTGCACCTGTCCGCCGAACTCTCCGGCACCGTCGAGGCGGCCCGGCTGGCCGCCGCCGAGATCGGCGACCGCGTCGCCGTTGTCGACAGCCGCTCCACCGGCATGGGCCTCGGCTTCCCGGTGCTCGCCGCCGCCACGGCCGCCGCCGGGGACGCCGACCTGACCGGGGTACGCGCGGCGGCGCTGGACGCGGTCGGCCGGACCACCATCTTCTTCTACGTCGACACGCTGGAGTTCCTGCGCCGGGGCGGCCGGATCAACGCGGCCGAGGCGCTGCTCGGCACCGCACTCTCGGTCAAGCCGATCATGCACATGCCGGACGGCGCGATCGTGGTGAAGGACAAGGTCCGCACCGCCAGCCGGGGCGTCGCGCGCCTGGTCGACCTGGCGGTCGAGGCGGCGGGGGACGCCGAGGTCGACCTCGGGGTGCACCACCTCGCCGCCCCGCAGCGCGCCGACCAGCTGCTGGCCGCGTTGACCGAGCGGTTGGGCGACCGGCTGCACGACACGTACGTCAGCGAGGCCGGCGCGGTTGTCGCCGCGCACGCCGGACCCGGACTGGCCTGCGTGGTCGTCCACCGCCGCCCGTGAGCCGTTGTCCGGGCCTCGTGCCCGCGACCCGGTGCGTCCGATGAACGCCCGCTCGTACGTGGTCACCGGGGGCGGCCGGGGCGTGGGGCGGGCCGTCGTGGAGCGGCTGGCCGGCGACGGCGGCACGGTGGTCGTCGTCGAGCGGGACGCGGACGCGCTGGACTGGCTGGCCGGGCACCCCGACGCCGACCGGCTGCACGCCGTGACCGGGGACGCCGCCGACGAGGCGGTCACCGAACGGGCCGCCGACCGGGCCGAGGCAGCGGCGCCGTTGGCCGGCTGGGTCAACAACGCCGCCGTCTTCCGTGACGCCGCGCTGCACACTGCCCCGGCCGGCGAGGTGTTCGACCTGATCGCGGTCAACCTGCGTCCCGCGGTGGTCGGCGCCGGCACCGCCGTACGCCGGTTCCTGGCCGCCGGCAGCGGCGGCGCGATCGTCAACGTCTCCTCCCACCAGGCCCGCCGGGCGGTCCCCGGCGCGTTGCCGTACGCCACCGCCAAGGCGGCGGTGGAGGGGCTGACCCGGGCGCTGGCGGTCGACTACGGTCCGCGCGGCGTCCGGGCCAACGCGGTCGCGCTCGGCTCGATCCACACCGAGCGGCACGCCGCCTTCCTCGCCGGGCTGGAGCCGTCCGGGGCGGACCGGGTGGAGGCCGAGCTGGCCCGGCTGCACCCGGTCGGCCGGATCGGGCGCGCCGCGGAGGTGGCCGACGTGGTCGCGTTCCTGCTGTCGACGCGGGCCTCCTTCGTCAACGGCGCGACGCTGCCGGTCGACGGGGGCCGGGCCGCGCTCGGCCTCGACCCCGAGGCACGCTGACCCCCACCCCGACGGCCGGTAGCACATCGACGGCATGATCGGGTAGCTGTCCACAAGTCGCCGTTGTCCACAGACGAGGGTCCGTGGGCCGGTCCTCGGCGCGCCCTCGCCGCTAGCGTCCCGAGCCGTGTCAGACGACGAGGTGGCGACGGTGCGGCGGCGGCTCGCCCGGTTGTTCACGCCGGTGGGTCGCGCGACCGCCGATCCGGCGCCCGCCGACGGTGTGCCGCCCGCCGTCAGAGCGGCGACCCCCGGTCCGTCGCCGGCCCACCCGTTCCCGGTGCCGGAGCCCGGCGGACCGCGACGCGCGCCGGCCCACCCGTTCCCGGTGCCGGAGCCCGGCGCACCGCGACGCGTGCCGGCCCACCCGATCCCGGTGCCCAAGCCCGGCGGACCGCGACGCGTGCCGGCCCACCCGATCCCGGTGCCCAAGCCCGGCGGACCGCGACGCGGCCGCCCGGAGCCCGGCCCGACGCCGCTGTCCGGGGCGGACCCGGCGTCGGGCGAGGCCGATCCCGACAGCTCCGAGGCAAGGTCACCCGGCGAGCCCACGCGCGGGCCGGCGTCCCGGTTGCCGGGGCCGGGCGCGTTCGACCCGGGCCGTCGCGGTGTCCGTGCCCTCGCCGCCGTGGCCGCGCTCGTCGTCCTGGCGGCCGCCCTCTGGGCGTGGCGCTCTCGTCCGACCGCCGAACCGGTGGGTCCGGTCGCGCCGGCCGGCGTGGCCGGGGAGGCTACGCGGGAAGCGGCCGGCGCGACGACCGAGGCGGCTGCTCCGGCCGCCCCGTCCGGGCAGGTGGTCGTGGCGGTGGCCGGCAAGGTCCGCCGCCCGGGGCTGGTGCGGCTGCCGGCCGGCGCCCGGCTGGCCGACGCGGTGGAAGCGGCCGGCGGCGCGCTGCCCGGGGTGGACGTGGCGCTGCTCAACCCCGCCCGCAGGGTCACCGACGGCGAGCTGATCCTGGTCGGCGTCACCGCCCCGCCGGGGCAACCCGCACCCGGGCCGGCGGCCGGCGGCGGCCCGCCCGCGGGTCCGGTCAATCTGAACAGCGCCACCCTGGCCCAGCTCGACGCGCTCCCCGGCGTCGGGCCGGTGCTCGCCCAGCGGATCCTCGACCACCGGGAGCAGCACGGCGCGTTCCGGTCCGTCTCGGACCTGCGCCAGGTCGAGGGCATCGGGGACGCCCGCTACGAGCAGCTCAAGGACCTGGTGACGGTGTGAGCGTCGACGGCGCGGACGCCGCGTTGGACCTGCGGCTGGCCGGGTTCGCGGTGGCCGCGTGGCTGGCCGCGCTGGCCGGGCTGCACCTCGGCGTCCAGGCCCTCGCGGGGCTGGCCGCCGTCGCCGTTGCGCTCGTCCTCGTCGTGGCCCTGGGCCTGCGCGCCGGGCGGCACCGCCCCGTCGAGCCGCTCCGCCGGTACGGCTGGATCGCCGTCGCCGTGCTGCTGGGCGCGCTCTGCGGGGCGGCGGCCACCGGGGCCCGGCTCGCGGTCCGGGACGCCGCCCCGGTGCGGGCGCTGGTCGCCGAACGCGCCCTGGTCACCGCCGAGCTGGTGGTCCGGGACGACCCCCGGCCGGTACGCGGCGCACCCGGCCGCTCGACGATGCTGTTGGTCCGCGTCGACCTGCTGCGCCTCACCGGCCCCGACGGCGGTCGGCTCACCGGCCCGGTACGCGGCCTGGTGCTCGCCACCGATCCGGGCTGGCGAGGGCTGCTGCCGGGGCAGCGGGTCACCACCCGGGGGCGGCTGGCCGAGCCGCGTGGCGGCGACCTCACCGCGGCGGTGCTCTCGGTGACTGGGCCGCCGACCCGGCAGGGACGCGCGTCGTGGCCGCAGCGGGCGGCGGGCACGTTGCGCTCCGGGCTGCAACGTGCCTGCGAACCGCTGCCGGACGCGCCGGGCGGACTGCTTCCCGGCCTGGTGGTGGGTGACACGAGCCGGCTTCCGCCCGAGGTGGAGGAGGACTTCCGGGCCACCGGGATGACCCATCTCAACGCGGTGTCGGGGTCCAACGTGGCCATCGTCGTCGGCGCGGTGCTGCTGCTGGCCCGCTGGGCGCGCGCCGGCCCGCGTACCGCCGCCGGGTTCTGCGTGCTCGCGCTCGTCGGTTTCGTCATCCTGGTGCGGCCCTCGCCGAGCGTGGTGCGGGCCGCGGCCATGGGCGCGATCGGGCTCGCCGCGTTGGCCGCCGGCCGATCCCGGGCGGCGTTGCCCGCGCTGGCCGCCGCGATCGCCGCGCTGGTGCTGCTCGACCCGGAGCTGGCCGGGGACCCGGGCTTCGCGTTGTCGGTCTGCGCCACCGGCGGGCTGCTGCTGTTCGCCCCCGGCTGGCGGGACGCGCTGCGTCGCCGGGGCGTGCCGGTGGGGCTGGCCGAGGCGCTGGCGGTCCCGGCGGCCGCGCAGCTCGCCTGCGGTCCGGTGATCGCCGGCATGTCCGCGACGGTCAGCCTGGTGGCGGTGCCGGCGAACCTGCTGGCGGTGCCGGCCGTCGCGCCGGCCACGGTGCTCGGCGTGCTCGCCGCGGTGCTGTCGCCGGTGTGGCCCGGCGGGGCCGAGTTCCTCGCCTGGCTGGCGAGTTGGCCGGCCCGCTGGCTGGTGACCGTGGCGGCCCACGGGGCCGTGCTGCCGGCCGGGACCCTGCCGTGGGTGGGCGGGGTGGTCGGCGCGCTGCTGCTGGCGGTCGTGAGCGTGGCGCTGCTGCTCGCCGCCCGCAGGCGTCGGGCCCGGCGGCTGGTCGCGGCCGTCGTGGTGGCGGTGGTGCTGGGCGCGCTGCCGGTCCGGCTGCTCGCCTCCGGGTGGCCGCCGCGTGGCTGGGTGGTGGTGGCGTGCGCGGTGGGGCAGGGTGACGCGTTGGTGCTGCCGGTGGCCACCGGTCGGGCCGTGGTGGTCGACGCGGGTCCGGAACCGTCCGGCGTGGACGCCTGCCTGCGCCGTCTCGGCATCCGCGAGGTGCCACTGCTGGTGGTCAGTCACTTCCACGTGGACCACGTCGGCGGGGTGGCCGGCGTGTTCCGGGGCCGGCGGGTGGGCGCGGTGGTGAGCCCACCCTGGCCCGAGCCGGCCTACGGCGTCGCCCAGGTGCGCGAGGCGGCCCGTCGGGGCGGCGCCTCGCTGGCCCCGGCGCCGGCGGGATGGCGTTGGGGGCAGGGCGCGGTGCGGCTGGTCGCGGTCGGGCCGCCGTACCCGCTGCGCGGCAGCCGCTCCGACCCGAACAACAACTCCCTGGTCCTGACCGCCACCGTGTCCGGGGTGCGGATCCTGCTGGCCGGGGACGCCGAGACCGAGGAGCAGCGGGCGGTGCGGGAGACGCTCCCGGCCGACGCGATCCGCGCCGACGTGCTGAAGGTGGCGCATCACGGGTCGGCGTACCAGGATCCGGAGTTCCTCGCCGCGGTCCGCCCGGCGGTCGCGCTGGTCTGCGTGGGTGTCGACAACGACTACGGGCACCCCCACCCGGCTCTGCTGGGCCGGTTGGCCCGTGGCGGTGCGCGGGTGGTGCGGACCGACACCGACGGGGACGTGGCGGCGGTCCGGACCGCGACCGGCCTGGCGGTGGCGGTACGCGGCGCCGCCCCTGGACGACCCCGGTGACCCGATGACGGACAGGAGGGAATCTTGGTGGGATAGGCGAGGATCAAGGCAAATGTCTGGATTTGCGTTGAGTGCGGGCTGTGCCGTCACAGTCCCCGATGAGCAGGCACGATCGGGTCGGAGGGCGTGCGAGTATGGGCGACGTGACCCCCGCCAGCCTGCCTCCTATTCTGCTCGTCCTCGGCGACGAGGAGCTGCTCGCCACGCGCGCGGTCACCGAAGCCGTGGCGCGGGCCCGTGAGGTGGACGCCGACGTGGACGTCCGGGAATACCAGGCCGGCTCCCTGACGGTCGGCGAGATCGACGAGATGTTGAGCCCGTCGCTGTTCGGCGGCCGGCGCGTGCTGGTGCTCCGCTCCGGCCAGGACGCCCGCAAGGACCTGTCGGCCGCGCTGCTGGCGTACGCGAAGAATCCCGACCCGGACGTGCAGCTGGTGGTGCTGCACCTCGGCGGGGCCAAGGGCCGGGCGTTCGCCGACGGGCTGCGGTCCGCGGGCGCCACCGTGGTGCCGGCGGCCAAGCTCAAGGGGCACCGCGACCGGGTGGCCTTCGTGCGGGAGGAGATCCGCCGCAACGGTGGCACGTGCACCGAGGACGCCGCCGAGGCCCTGATCGCGGCGGTCGGCGCCGATCTGCGCGAGCTGGCGGCCGCCTGCTCGCAGCTCGTCGCCGACACCGACGGGCGGATCGGGGCCGACACGGTCTCCCGCTACTACCGGGGTCGGGTCGAGGTGACCGGCTTCACCGTGGCCGACGCGACGATGGTCGGCGACGTTCCCGGCGCCCTGGAGGCGCTGCGGTGGGCGCTGCACGTCGGGGTGGACCCGGTGCCGATCGCCGACGCGCTCGCCGACGGCGTACGGACCGTGGCCCGGGTCGCCTCGGCCGGCCGGGGCAGCGCCTACCAGCTCGCCAGCAGCCTCGGCATGCCGGCGTGGAAGATCGAGCGGGCCCAGCGCCAGGGCCGGGGCTGGACGCCGGAGGGCCTGGTCGAGGCGATGCGCGTGGCCGCCGAGTGCAACGCGGCGGTCAAGGGTGGCGCCGACGACCGGGCCTACGCGCTGGAACGGGCCGTCTTCTCGGTGGCCGCGGCCCGGCGGGGCGGCGCCCGGTGACCCGAGCGTGGTCGACCGTGCCGACGGACGAGGAGCGGTTCCGACCGCTCTACGCCCGGGTGCTCGGCCTGCGCTTCGTCAACCCGGGCGGGGTGCTCTGCTTCCTCTTCTTCGAGGGGGCGGCGGCGCTGGCCGTGCTGCTCGCCCTCGCCGAGCTGGTGAGCTGGTGGGCGGTGCTGGTCCTGCCGACCGCGGTGGCGGTGATGGTCAAACTCAACGACGTCGTGGCCGAGATGGTCGTCCGCACCGCCGCCCAGGTCCCCGAACAGGAGCGGGACCGGTTCCGCCGGCAGATGGAGCCGGTCGTCGGGCGGGCCCCGGTGCCGACCACGGCCCGGGCGCTGCCCGGCGGCCCGAGCCTGGCCGGACCGGGGGCGCCGCGCCCGGCCGTTCCCCACCACCAGCCGGGACGATCCACGCTGCCGTTCGACCGGGCCGGCGAGCGGAGACGCGGGACCGAGCCCGGCGTGACCTGGCCGGACTCCTTCCGTTGACGACGGCACGCGCGGCACTGCAGGGCCGAACGTCGGGTGCGGGGACAGCGCGCCCGCATGCCGGCGAACTCCGCTGACGTCGGTGCCGGTGGCCCGTGCGCCCGGGCCGACGAGGACCCCCACGGCGCGGACGTGACCTGCCACCATGGACCTCCGCGCGGGCAGCGGGACGGCCGTCCGGGTGCCGGGCACCGGCCGTCGGATCTCCAGCGTCATCGCCCTGCGGCACCGAGGCGAGACGCAGCGGCTGGTCGACGAGGGTAGGCGGCACCCCCGGCTGACGGCGGGCGGGCGGTGCCGGATTCTCAGATGATCGGGTGCCGATAGCGGTCGGACAGGGGGCGAAGATCGGGCTCGCCGAACCTCTCCACCAGCGCCGCGAACCGGGCCACCTTGTCCGCGCCGAACCGTCGCACTCCGACGGCGTAGGACTCCGCGGTCACGAACGTGGGCGGTGCCGTCTTGCTGTGGAACTTGTCCGCGTACAGCACCAGCTGTTCTTCCGGCGTGTCGGCGGTGTAGTCGGCCACCGGCAGCGGCAGGCACTGCCGCAGCACGTCCTCGCGAGTGAGCCCGACCCCGGTGTGGTGGGAACAGAACCTGCTTATCCGCTCCGAGAACCCGAGGTCACGCAGGAGCGCATGCCCGAGCACCCCGTGGCGGACGTAGTTCGCGTGATCGAGTTCTCCGGTCGCCCCGTAGAGGCGATAGACACCGATGTCGTGCAGGAGGCTGCCCGCACGGACCAACTCGACGTTCAGATCCGTGGGGCACCTGTCGAGCAGCTGCTCGGCCACGGCGCACACGATCCGGCAATGGGTGTAGACGAGCGTGAAGGCTTCCTCGTGGGGTGCGATCCGTTCGTGCAGCGCCCGGATCTGCTCGTCGGTCGGGACGGCCAGCGTGTGATCGAGGGTCACGTGTCGGCACCTGCCTCGCCGGGCCACTCTCCGGACAGCCGTCGATGCCGGGCCCGGGCCGCCAACTCTGGCGGCAGTGCGCCGTGCCGACGGTCCCGCCCGGTCCTCCGCCCCGGGCGGAGGACGCCGTGGAACGTTGACAGCCGGAAGCCCCGGGGCGTTGCCCCGGGGCTTCCGGTCGGGTCTACGGCGTTGGTCAGGCCGAGAACGACGCGACGCGCTTGGCGATCGCCGACTTCCGGTTGGCCGCCTGGTTGGCGTGGATGACGCCCTTACTGGCGGCCTTGTCCAGCTTCCGGGTGGCCTCGCGCATGAGAACGCTGGCCTTCTCGGTGTCGCCGGCCTCGGCAGCCTCGTTGAACTTCCGGATGGCGGTCTTCAGCGACGACTTGACCGACTTGTTACGCAGCCGGCGCTTCTCGTTCTGCCGGTTGCGCTTGATCTGGGACTTGATGTTCGCCACGCGACAGCCTCGTCTTGATAGCTCGGGTTGGTCTGCATTCGCGCACGACGAGCATGCGTCATCGCCGCGCGAATAGCCAGGCTACCAGGTCGGTCCCGGACGAGCCAAAACGCCTCCGGGCGACCCCGCCACCAGCATGCCGTCGCAACCCGGGATCACGCCAGATCGGCACCACCTCGGGGAGGTGGTGTGGTCCGGGCCCGTGCGACACCGCCACTTCCCCGAGCTGGTGTGGATCAACGAGCTGGGGTGGATCCAGCGGGGCGCGCCCAGGACCAGCCTTGCCGCTCGGCCAGCCAGGTGAGCGCCTGCTCGCCGCTCCAGCGCCGGTGGGCGCGCAGGTGCGCAGACATCGTCGACGGCCCGGCGGCGGCGCCGGTCAGGTGGTAGCCGGCCAGCGCGGCGAGCGTCACGTCCAGCGCGTCCTCGGGCGCGCCCGCCACGGCCGGGTGGCGGGCGAACGCGGCGTCGGCGGCCAGGCCGCTGGCGTACGCGGTGAGCAGCAGGCCGGCCAGGTCGAACCAGGCGGGTCCGTGGCAGAGCCAGGTCCAGTCGCACAGCCAGGCACGGCCGGCGGGGTCGAGCAGGAGGTTGTCCACCCGCAGGTCGCCGTGGGCCAGCCCGGGGGCGGCGTCGGCGTAGCCGGGGAGGCGGGACTCCAGCGCGACCAGCTCCGCCAGCGGGGCCCCGGCCGCCGGGGCGGGGAGTGGTTCGCGGCCGGCGGCCACCTCGCCCCACCAGAGGATGTCCTCCCGGGCCAGGTCGGCGAGGCGGGGCAGCCCGAGCGCGGCGAGGTCACCGGGCGGGTCGGCGAGCGCGGCGGCCACCTCGGCGTACGTGGTGAGGGCGGCGTCCAGCTCGGCCGGGTCCCAGGGCAGCCGGGGGACGCGCCCGTCGATCGCGTCGAGGGCCAGGGCGTACCAGCCGACCGCGGTCAGCGCCCAGCGCGGCCGGGGCACCGGCAGGCCGGCGGGGAGCCGGGCCAGGACGGCGGCCTCGTGGGCGTACCAGTCGACCAGGTGCCGCTGCCCGTCCAGCGCCGCCGCCTTGACGAACACCGGGTCGCCGCCCGGGCCGGTCAGCACGGCGGCGAAGCCGCGGGTGAAGCCGCCGCCGGCCACCCGGACCGCCGCCGGTGGGCCGCCGAGCCGGGCGGCCAGCGCGTCACGCAGCCCCGGCGGCAGGTCGACCCAGCCGGGCCGCTCGGCCGTGGCCCCGTACGCGACGGGGGGTAGCGAGATCGCACGCACCGCACCATGCTGCCGCACCGACGGCGCCCGGTGTGGGCCGCGGCGTCGGTGGGCTCTGCCAGACTGCCTGACCATGAGGACCGACGAGTTCTGGCAGTTGATCGACGACGCCCGGAGCGGGGCCGGGGGAGAGCCCGACGCGGTCGCCGCCCGGGCGGTCGCGCTGCTGGCCGAGCGCGACCCGGAGGAGATCGTCGGGTACGCCCACCACCAGCGGCGGGTGCTGGCCGCCTCCTACCGGGTCGACCTGTGGGGCGCGGCCTACCTGATCAACGGCGGCGCGTCGGACGACGGCTTCGAATACTTCCGGGGCTGGCTGATGACCCAGGGCCGGGCGGTCTTCGCCCGGGCGGTCGCCGAGCCGGACTCGCTGGCCGAGCTGCCCCGGGTGCGGGCGGCCGCGCTCAGCGGCGAGGAGTTCGAGTGCGAGCCGATGCTGGCGGTGCCGTGGGAGGCCTACCGGAAGGCCACGGCGAGCGAGTTGCCGGCCGACCGCGACCCGGTGCCGGAGCCCGACCTGAACGACTTCTGGGACTTCGACGACGAGGAGGAGGCCCGGCGTCGGTTGCCGAAGCTCGCCGCGCTCTTCGTCGAGCCGCCCCAGGAGTGACGGGGGAGCCCGGGCGAGCGCCGGGCGACGTGGGAGCATAGAGGGGGCCGGCGACGCGCCGGCCCGCTCACGTCAGCCGACCAGAACGGACCGCTGTGCCACCGACGCTCGATCCCGGCGCGAACGCTCCTGGTGCCACCGACCCGGCGCGCATCCGGAACTTCTGCATCATCGCCCACATCGACCACGGGAAGTCGACCCTGGCCGACCGGATGCTGCAGCTCACCGGCGTGGTCGATCCCCGGCAGATGCGCGCGCAGTACCTGGACCGGATGGACATCGAGCGCGAGCGCGGCATCACCATCAAGAGCCAGGCCGTCCGGATGCCGTGGACGATCCGGGAGGGCGACCGGGCCGGCGAGACCGCCGTGCTCAACATGATCGACACCCCCGGCCACGTCGACTTCACCTACGAGGTGTCCCGCTCGCTGGCCGCCTGCGAGGGCGCGATCCTGCTGGTCGACGCCGCGCAGGGCATCGAGGCGCAGACGCTGGCCAACCTCTACCTGGCGCTCGAGAACGACCTGCGCATCATCCCCGTGCTCAACAAGATCGACCTGCCGGCCGCCCAGCCGGAGAAGTACGCCGAGGAGCTGGCCCACCTGATCGGCGGTGACCCGGCGGACTGCATCCGGGTCTCCGGCAAGACCGGTGAGGGCGTGCCCTACCTGCTCGACGAGATCGTCCGGCAGTTCGTGCCGCCGGTCGGCGCGGCCGAGGCCCCGGCCCGCGCGATGATCTTCGACTCGGTGTACGACGTCTACCGCGGCGTGGTCACCTACGTCCGGGTGGTCGACGGCCGGATCTCGGCGCGGGACCGGATCAAGATGATGTCCACCGGCGCCGTCCACGAGCTGCTGGAGATCGGCGTCATCTCGCCGGAGATGGTGAAGGCCGACGCGCTCGGCGTCGGTGAGGTGGGCTACCTGATCACCGGCGTGAAGGACGTCCGCCAGTCCCGGGTCGGTGACACGGTCACCATCAACGGCAACCCGGCCAAGGAGGCGCTCGGCGGCTACAAGGACCCGAAGCCGATGGTCTACTCGGGTCTCTATCCGATCGACGGCTCCGACTACCCGAACCTGCGTGAGGCGTTGGACAAGCTCAAGCTCAACGACGCCGCGTTGGTCTACGAGCCGGAGACGTCCGGGGCGCTCGGCTTCGGTTTCCGCTGCGGCTTCCTCGGCCTGCTCCACCTGGAGATCATCCGGGAGCGGCTGGAGCGGGAGTTCAACCTGGATCTGATCTCCACCGCGCCGAACGTGGTCTACCGGGCCCTCACCGAGGACGGCCAGGAGATCGTGGTGACCAACCCGAGCGAGTACCCGACCGGGAAGATCGCCGAGGTGTACGAGCCGACGGTGCGGGCCACCGTGCTGACGCCCAACGACTACGTCGGCGCCGTGATGGAGCTGTGCCAGGGCCGGCGGGGCAACCTGCTCGGCATGGACTACCTCTCCGCCGACCGGGTGGAGCTGCGCTACACCCTGCCGCTGGCCGAGATCATCTACGACTTCTTCGACCAGCTCAAGAGCCGCACCAAGGGCTACGCCTCGCTCGACTACGAGACCTCCGGCGAGCAGGCCTCCGACCTGGTCAAGGTCGACATCCTGCTGCACGGCGAGCCGGTGGACGCGTTCAGCGCGATCGTGCACAAGGACAAGGCGTACAACTACGGCACGACGATCGCGGCGAAGCTGCGCGCGCTGATCCCGCGCCAGCAGTTCGAGGTGCCGATCCAGGCGGCCATCGGCAGTCGGGTGATCGCCCGGGAGACGATCCGCGCGATCCGCAAGGACGTGCTCGCCAAGTGCTACGGCGGTGACATCAGCCGTAAGCGCAAGCTGCTGGAGAAGCAGAAGGAGGGCAAGAAGCGGATGAAGATGGTGGGCCGGGTGGAGGTCCCCCAGGAGGCGTTCATCGCCGCGCTCTCCTCCGACTCCGGCGACGCCAAGCCCGCCGGCAAGAAGTAGCCGCAGAGCCGTACCACCGGCCGGCGTCCTCGTCCGAGGGCGCCGGCCGGTGCGCGTTCTCAGGAAATTTTCAGCTGCGGACGACGCTCCTACCTGCGGTTTCGGGCCGCGGCGGCGGTCAGAAGGGCTCGGACGGCGCGGAGGTCGGTTTCGGTTTTCGGCGGGTCGGGAACTTAGCGGTCACGACAGGAACCGCACAGAACGTGCGAAACCGCTTATAGGAGGACCGACCGTGGAGTTCACCGTCTGGGGCATCATCACCGCGCTGATCGTCGGCCTGATCGTCGGCGCGCTGGGCCGGCTGGTCGTGCCGGGTCGTCAGAACATGCCGATGTGGCTGCACATGCTGATCGGCGTCGGCGCCGCGCTGCTGGGCACGATCGTCGCCCGGGCCTCCGGCTTCGCCGAGACCGCCGGCATCGACTGGCGCGAGCTGCTGCTGCAGGTGCTCTTCGCCGCCATCGCGGTCGCGCTGGTGGCCGGCGTCGGTCGTCGGCGGGGCGTCACCCACCACTGATCGCGCACCCTGCGCCTCGACGGGCGCCCGGCCTCACCGGCCGGGCGCCCGTCGGCGTTTCCGCATTGAACCCGGTCGGTTCCCTCGCGCTCCCGTCGGGGGCAATCGGGCTGGGGTTTTCGGGGAGAAACCCCAGCTCACTGCCCGTCCGAACAATTCGTCACCGAAGTCGGTTTGGATTTTTGGCGGGTCGGGAACCTATCGATCACGACAGTGAACACACGACATCGTGTGACTTGATCCGAAGGAGGAGGGCGACCATGGAGCTCACCGTTTGGGGCATCATCACCGCGCTGGTCGTTGGTCTGATCGTCGGCGCGCTGGGCCGGCTGGTCGTGCCGGGCCGGCAGAACATGCCGATGTGGCTGCACATGCTGATCGGCGTCGGCGCCGCGCTGCTGGGCACGATCGTCGCCCGGGCCTCCGGCTTCGCCGAGACCGCCGGCATCGACTGGCGCGAGCTGATGCTGCAGGTGCTCTTCGCCGCCATCGCCGTCGCCCTGGTGGCCGGCGTCGGCCGTCGGCGTAGCGTCTCGCGCTACTGACCCCGCACCACAACGCCTCGACGGGCGCCCGGCCTCACCGGCCGGGCGCCCGTTCGCGTACGCCCCCTCTGAGCTGCCCGGACGGCACCCCTGCCGGCCGGGCCTCCGGCTGCGATACGGTCGCCTCGGCCGCCCGCCGCGAACACCCCCTGTTGTAAAGGAAATTTTCCTACTAAGGTGCGGCGGAGAAGGTTAGTGCCAAACGGCCCTGAGGGAGATATGGCGTGAACAGGTGGAAGCGGCTGGCTCCGGTCACCGCCATCGTGGCGTCGGCCGCGCTGGTGCTGACCGGTTGCGGTGGCTCCGGCGACGACGACAAGGCCGCCGACAACAGCAAACTGACGGTCTGGATGATGGGTGAGGGCGGCGACGCCCAGACCACGTTCCTCGACACGGTCGAGGCGGAGTTCAAGAAGAAGCACCCCGAGACCGACGTGGTGGTGCAGTACATCCCCTGGCTCGAGGCGCCGAAGAAGTTCCAGGCCGCGCTCGCCGGTGGGGAGGGTCCCGACGTCACCGAGCTGGGCAACACCGAGACCCAGGGCTGGGCGGCGCAGGAGGCGCTCGCCGACGTCACGGACAAGTTCAACGGCTGGTCCGAGGGCAAGGACATCCTTCCCGACCTGGTGAAGAACGCCCAGCTCGACGGCAAGCAGTACGGCGTCCCGTGGTACGCCGGCGTGCGCGCCGTCTACTACCGCACCGACTGGTTCGCCGAGGCCGGCGTGAAGCCGCCGACGAACTGGGACGAGATGGTCGCCGCCGCCAAGGCCGTCCAGGCCAAGAAGCCCGGCACCTACGGCATCGCCCTGCCGGGCAACTCCGAGCTGCCGTTCTACTCCTTCCTGTGGGGGGCCGGCGGCGAGATCGCCACCAAGGAGGGCGACACCTGGAAGTCCGGCTACAACACCCCCGAGGCGCAGAAGGCGGTCAAGTTCTGGACCGACCTGGTGACCGTGCACAAGGTCGCCCCGCCCGCCGCCGCGGGCTGGAACGAGGTCGACGCCCGGACCCAGTTCGCCACCGGCAAGGCCGCCATGGCGTTCGCCGGTAGCTGGCAGGGCGGCGCGATGAAGAAGGACAACCCCGACATCGAGAAGGTGTGGGGCACGTTCCCGATCCCCGGCCCGGACGGCAAGGCCGCCCCGGCGTTCGCCGGCGGGTCCGACATCGCGGTCTGGAAGGACAGCGAGCGGCAGGCGCTGGCCTGGGACTACATGACCGTGCTGCTGAGCAAGCAGAAGGACCAGGAGTTCGCCAGCAGCCTCGGCTTCTTCCCGGTCTACAAGGACCTGGTCAGCGGCGGCAACTACGCCGACGACAAGGTGATGGCCGCGTTCGCCACCGCCATCCAGAACACCAAGCTGACCCCGCTCACCCCCAAGTGGGTCGAGGTCAGCCGGACCAAGACGGTGACCCAGGCGATGAACAGCTCGGTCATCAAGGGCCAGAAGACGGTCGAGAAGGCAACCGCCGACGCGGCCACCGAGATGGAAAGCATCCTCAACGCCAAGTGACCACGCTGACCGAGGCCACCGACGAGGCCGCCGCGCGGGGGGAGACCCCCGCGCGGCGGCCCCGCCGAAAGGTGGACCGCCTCCCGTACCTGCTGCTCCTGCCCTGCCTGGCGATCATCGCCGTGCTCCTGCTCTGGCCGCTCGGCCAGGTCGTGATGATGTCCTTCTACAAGTTGGACAGCGTCCGGCAGCTCCGGGGGGACCGCGAGTGGCCGTGGGTCGGCCTGGCCAACTACGCGCAGATCCTCGGCGACCCGTTCTTCCGTACGGTGTTGCGCAACACCGTGCTGTTCGCGGTCGCCAACGTGGCCCTGACCATGGTGCTGGGCACCCTGGTCGGGCTGCTGCTCAACCGGCTGGGCAAGAAGATGGCCACGTTCGTGGCGAGCTGCGTGATGCTCGCCTGGGCCACTCCGGCGCTCACCGGCACGATCGTCTGGAAGTGGATCTTCGACGACACGAGCGGCCTGGTCACCTGGCTGTTCAACAAGCTCCCGGACGGGCTCTCCACGACCCTGTTCGGGCGCAGCGACTGGACCGGCTACGGCTGGTTCAACGACCCGCTGATGTTCTTCGGCATCCTGACGCTGGTGGTGGTCTGGCACTCGTTCCCGTTCATCGCGGTGAGCGTGCTGGCCGGGCTCAAGAGCGTGCCGACCGAGCTGCAGGAGGCGGCCCGGGTCGACGGCGCCGGACCGTGGAAGGTCTTCTGGTCGGTCACGTTCCCGATGCTGCGGCCGGTCTTCGGCATCCTCGTGGTGCTCTCCACGATCTGGGACTTCAAGGTCTTCACCCAGCAGTTCGTGCTGGCCGGCGGCACGCAGGACCGCTCGACGTTCATGCTGTCGATCTACTCGTACGCGGAGGCGTTCTCGCCGCCGCCCAAGTACGGCCTCGGCTCGGCCATCGCCGTCATCCTCACCGTGATCCTGCTCGTGGTGACCGCCCTGTACGTCCGCATGGTGCTCAAGCAGGAGGACGAGTCGTGAAGAAGATCGCCCTCAACGGTGCCGGCCTGCTGGTCGCGCTCTTCGCCGCGTTCCCGGTCTACTGGATGGTGGCGACCTCGCTGAAGCCCAACCGGGAGATCTTCTCGTCCACGCCGCGCCCGGTGCCGGCGGAGCCGACGCTGGAGCACTACCGGGAGATCCTCACCGGCAACCTCATCCCCGGCGTGACGTTCGTCGACTTCTTCCTCAACAGCGTGCTGGTCGCGGTGGCCACCGTGCTGCTGAGCGGTCTGGTCGCGCTGCTCGCCGCCACCGCGGTGGCCCGGTTCCGGTTCAAGCTGCGCACCAGCTTCCTGATCCTGCTCCTGGTGGTGCAGATGATCCCGCTGGAGGCGCTGGTCATCCCGCTGTTCCTGATGATCCAGCGGCTCGGCCTGTACAACACGCTGCCCAGCCTGATCCTCACCTACCTCGGCTTCTCGCTGCCGTTCGCGGTCTGGATGCTGCGCGGCTTCGTCGCCGCGGTGCCCAAGGAACTGGAGGAGGCCGCCGCGATCGACGGGGCCAGCCGGGCCCAGACGTTCCGCAAGGTGCTCTTCCCGCTGGTCGCACCCGGCCTGGTGGCGACCAGCATCTTCTCCTTCATCACCGCGTGGAACGAGCTGATCTTCGCGCTGACCTTCATCAACGACCAGGAGAAGTACACCCTGCCGGTGGCGATGACGTTCTTCTTCGGTCGGGACGACACGGCCTGGGGCTCGGTCATGGCCGCGTCCACGCTGTTCACCCTGCCGGTGATCGTCTTCTTCCTGCTGGTCCAGCGTCGGATGGTCTCCGGCCTGGTCGCCGGCGCGGTCAAGGGCTGAGCCTAGGCTGATCGCCATGACGGGCAGGCTGGTGGCGGTGAACCTCGGCACGGTCACCGAGGCGGAGTGGGCGGGCGACGCGAGCGGTCGCAGCGGCATCGACAAGCGTCCGGCCGAGGGCCGGGTGCCGGTCACGGCCGCCGGGCTGACCGGCGACTTCATCGGCGAGCCGGCCCACCACGGCGGCCCCGACCAGGCGGTCTACGCGTACGCCGAGGAGGACGCCGCCTGGTGGGCCGCGGAGTTGGGGCGGCAGCCCCGCCCGGGCGTCTTCGGGGAGAACCTCAGCACCTGGGCGGTGGACGTGACCGGCGCGGTCGTCGGCGAGTGCTGGGCGGTCGGCTCCGCGCTGCTCCAGGTGACCAAGCCGCGCACGCCGTGCCGGACGTTCGCCGGCTTCTGGGGCGTACCGGACCTGATCAAGCGGTTCACCCTGCGGGGCGCGCCCGGGGCCTACCTGCGGGTGCTGCGCGAGGGCGAGATCGGTGCCGGCGACCCGGTCGAGGTGGTCGACCGGCCGGCACACGGGGTGACCGTCGGCGAGGTGTTCCGCGCGACCACGCTGGAGCCGGAGCTGCTACCCCGCCTGCTCGACGTGCCGGAGCTGCCCGAGCCGCTGCGGGAGAAGGTCCGCCGCCGGCTCGCCGGCTGACCGGCGCCGGCCGGATCAGGTCGCGGCGAAGACCTCGGCCAGCACCTGCGTGGCCGGGTCACCCTTCACCCGGTCCCAGGTGCCCTGCTCGGCCGTCCACTCCAGGTTCGCGAAGCGGACCCGCTTCACGCCGTGGTCGTCGGCGTGCGACACCAGCCAGTGCGCGTAGCGCCAGCCGTCGCGGTCGTCGCCCGCCGGCACCGTCAGCCCGGTGAGATCGGTCCCCGCGGTCAGCCGGGGCAACCCCCAGTCGAGCGTGAGCCCCTCCAGCAGCGCACTGGCGGCGGCCGGTCCGCGCATGGTCGGCGTCGAACCGACGGTGCAGGCCACCGCTCCGGTCGCCTCACCCAGCAGGGCGCGGGTCAGGACCTGCGACTCGTCCGCCCACTTCTGGTACGCCTCGGGGTAGGCCGACCGCTGCACCCGCTGGGCGGCCTCGGTGACCCGCATCCGCTCCCAGCCCCTGACCCTCTTCAACGCGGCGTAGAACTTGTTCGCCGCGTAGCGCGGGTCCTGGATCTCCTCCGGCGTGCCCCAACCCTGGCTCGGGCGCTGCTGGAACAGGCCCAGGGAGTCCCGGTCGCCGTGCGCGATGTTGCGCAGGTGCGACTCCTGGTAGGCGGTGGCCAGCGCCACCACCACCGCCCGCTCGGGCATCCGGCGCTGCACGCCGATGGCCGCGATGGTGGCCGCGTTCGCCATCTGGTCGGCGCCGAGCACCACCTCGCCGTCGGCCTGCACCGTGCAGGTCCGGCTGGCCACCGGCAGGCGCAGGTGGTGACCGAACTGCTTGGTGACGAACCAGATCGCGAGCAGGGCCAGCACACACACCGCCACACCAGATGCCACGATCGCCGCTCGCGTCCGCACCCGCACCCCCTGTCCCGACAGTCCGACCAGCGTACGTCGGCCACCTCACATCCCGGCTCGGCCGACCGGCTGTCTCACCCCGGCGTCACCGGGCCGCCACGTACCGCGTCGATGTGGCCGGCCGGTGAGCGGCGCTCCCGCCCCTCAGTCTCCGGTCGGCACCCACGACGCGGGGCGCTTCTCCCGGAACGCCAGGACCCCCTCGCGCCCCTCGTCGGAGAGGAAGTACCCGGTGGAGAGCGCCGCCAACTCGGCGATCTCGGCCCGCAGGTCGGTGGCGGCCGGGCGGCGCAGCAGTTCCTTCGCCCCGGCCAGGGCACGAGGCGCCCCCCTGACCAGCGAGGCGCAGTACCGCTCCACGGCGGCGTCCAGCCCGTCCGCCGGCACCGCGGCGGTGACCAGGCCGACCTCGGCGGCCCGCCGGCCGTCGAAGGTGTCCCCGGTCAGGTACAACTCGGCCGCGGCCCGAGGGCTCAGCCGGGGCAGCACGGTCGCCGAGATCACCGCCGGGATCACCCCGATCCGCACCTCGGTGAACGCGAACGTCGCCTCCTGCGCGCAGACCGCCAGGTCGGCGGCCGCGATCAGGCCCAGCCCGCCGGCCCGGGCCGGCCCGGCCACCTTCGCCAGCACCGGCTTCGGGCACTCCCGCACGGCGACCAGCACGTCGCCGAGCATCCCGGCGGGCACGGTCCCGCTCGCGTACGCGGCGGCGGTCTCCTTCAGGTCGGCGCCGGAGCAGAAGACCGGACCGGTGTGGTCCAGCACGATCGCCCGGACCGTGTCGTCGGCGACCGCGGCGGCCAGCCCGGCCAGCAGCTCGGTCATCAGCGCCGTGGAGAGCGCGTTGCGGTTGTGCGGGCTGTCCAGGGTGAGGGTGGTCACCCCACGGGCCGTGGCGACCCGCACGAGAGCGTCCGGAGAGGTCATGCCGGGCACACTAGTGGCCATGCCCGGCGTCCTTCCAGAAGGCGAACCCGTCCCGCGCGACGGCTCGCTGCCCGCCGCCGCCCGCCGCGCCGTCGGCGCCCGCGGCTTCGGCGTGTACGTGCACGTCCCGTTCTGCGCCAGCCGGTGCGGCTACTGCGACTTCAACACGTACACCGCGTCGGAGCTGGGCGGCGGGGCGAGCCGGGAGACGTACGCCGACAGCGTGCTGGCCGAGCTGGCGCTCGCCGACCGGGTGCTCGGCGACACGCCGCCGCCGCGGGTCGACACCGTCTTCGTCGGTGGCGGCACGCCCACCCTGCTGCCCGCCGACGACCTGGCCCGGATCCTCGACGGCATCGACCGCACCTGGGGGCTGGCCGCCGACGCCGAGGTGACCACCGAAGCCAACCCCGAGTCGGTCACCCCGGAGTCGCTCAAGACGCTGCGGGCCGCCGGCTACACCCGCATCTCGCTGGGCATGCAGTCCGCCGCGCCGGGGGTGCTCGCGGTGCTCGACCGCCGGCACAGCGCCGGCCGGGCCACCGCCGCGGCCCGGGAGGCGCGCGATGCCGGATTCGACCACGTCAACCTGGACCTGATCTACGGCACGCCGGGGGAGACGGCCGAGGACTTCGCCGCCTCGCTGGCGCAGGTGGTCGAGGCGGGGGTGGACCACGTCAGCGCGTACGCCCTGATCGTGGAGGACGGCACCCGGTTGGCCGCGCGGATGCGCCGGGGCGAGCTGCCGTACCCCTCCGACGACGTGGCGGCGGACCGCTACCTGGCCGCGGAGGAGGCGCTCGGCGCGGCCGGCTTCTCCTGGTACGAGGTGTCCAACTGGGCCCGCTCGGCGGCGGCGGCGTGCCGGCACAACCTGCTCTACTGGACCGGCGCCGACTGGTGGGGCCTGGGCCCGGGGGCACACAGCCACGTCGGCGGGGTGCGCTGGTGGAACGTCAAGCACCCGACCGCGTACGCGGCGCGGCTGGCCGAGGGCGCGTCACCGGCGCTGGCCCGGGAACGGCTGACGCCCGACGAGCAGCACATGGAGGACGTGATGCTGCGGGTGCGGCTCGCCTCCGGGCTGCCGCTGGACGTGCTCGACGAGGCCGGCCGGACCGGCGCCGAGCGGGCCCGGGACGCGGGGCTGCTGGACGCCGGGGCGTACGCGCGGGGCCTGGTGGTGCTGACCCTGCGCGGCCGGCTGCTGGCCGACGCGGTGGTCCGCGACCTGCTGCCCTGACCGGCGCCGGCCGGCCCCGTCGTCCGGGACCGGCCGGAGCGGATCACTTGATCAGGCTGGCCGACATCGGGTAGCGGTAGAGCTGACCCTCGTTGGCCTTCACCCCGGCCAGGATGCCGAAGACGATGCCGACGATCATGGCGCCGAAGCCGATCACCAGACCGATCAGGATGCAGGTGAGGATCCAGCCGACCAGCGCGATGACCGACCAGATGAGCTGGAAGTTGAGCGCGGCGATCGCGTGCGCCCGGACGGTGGGGGACTGGTTGCCCCGGGCCAGCAGCGCCACCAGCGGCGCGATCCAGCCCAGCACGCCGCCACCGATCAGCATCCCGGCGGCGCCGCCGAAGTGCGCGACCAGGGCCCAGGTCTTGTCGTCGTTGTTGGCGTAACCGGCCGGCGGGCCGTACCCGCCGCCACCGGGGTAGCCGGCGCCGTAGCCCGGCGCGCCGCCGCCCGGCGGGGGATAGCCACCCGGCGGCGGGTAGCCGCCGCCCGACGGGGGTTGGCCGCCCGGGGGTGGATAGTCACCGGGCGGGGGATAGCCGCCCGCCGCCGGTGCCCCGGACAGTGGTGCGGTGGGCGGCTCACCGGCAGGCGAGGAGCCGTAGGGCGCCGACGGCGCGGTCGGGTCGGGCTGGGGGCCGGGGTCCCCCGCTCCGGGAGGGCGAGGAGGTTCAGTCATGCACGTCACGGTAGGTCCCGCCGGCAAGTGGCACCAGGGCTGTTCGGCCCCGGCGCGTCGACGGAGGGCGGTGGGGCGCACCGGAGGTCCGTCGCTGATCATCGCGTCGGCGGGGGTGCCGACGTAGACTGGCACTCGCTACAGTCGAGTGCCAGCCGCGTCAGGAGGTGGGGGACATGGGTCTCGACGACCGGAAGCTCGCCGTGCTGCGCGCGATCGTCGAGGACTACGTCGCCACGCAGGAGCCGGTGGGCAGCAAGGCCCTGGTCGAGCGGCACCAGCTCGGCGTCTCGCCGGCGACCGTGCGCAACGACATGGCGGTGCTGGAGGAGGAGGGCTACATCCGGCAGCCGCACACCAGCGCCGGCCGGGTGCCCACCGACCGTGGCTACCGCCTCTTCGTCGACCGGCTGTCCCGGGTCAAGCCGCTCAGTCCGGCCGAGCGGCGGGCGATCGAGCGCTTCCTGGTCGGCGCCGTCGACCTCGACGACGTGGTGCACCGCACGGTCCGGCTGCTCGCGCAGCTGACCCGGCAGGTCGCCGTGGTGCAGTACCCGAGCCTGGCCCGCTCCAAGGTGCGCCACCTGGAGCTGGTGCCGATCTCCACCACCCGGCTGATGGTCGTCATGATCGCCGACACCGGGCGGGTCGAGCAGCGGCTGGTCGAGCTGCCCGCCCCGGTGCCCGCCGACGACGTCACCGCCCTGCGCCGGCTGGTCAACGAGAAGCTGGTCGGCTGCCAACTGGCCGAGACGCCGCCGCTGGTGCAGGCGCTGGTCGAGGAGTCCGCGCCCCAGCTGCGCCCGGCCATGACCACGCTCTCCACCGTGCTGCTGGAGACGCTCGTGGAACGGCACGAGGAGCGCATCGCGCTGGCCGGCACGGCCAACCTCACCCGGGGTGGCCTGCTCGACTTCCAGGGCTCGCTGCGCCCCATCCTGGAGGCGCTCGAGGAGGAGGTCGTGCTGCTCAAGCTGATCGGCGAGACGGAGCCGAGCACCACCCGGGTGCTCATCGGCGACGAGAACGAGATCGACAACCTGCGGGCCGCCTCGGTGGTCAGCACCGGCTACGGCCCGGGTGCCACGATCGTGGGTGGGCTCGGCGTGCTCGGGCCGACCCGGATGGACTACCCCGGCACCATCGCCACGGTGAGGGCCGTGGCACGCTACGTGGGCGAACTGCTGGCCCAGAACTGACCAGTCAGGGCCGACGGCCGGCCTCGGCCGACGACCGGCGTGACGCGAGACGAACATGAGGACACCGAACGCAGTGGCCAGGGACTACTACGGCATTCTCGGCGTGAGCCGGGACGCCTCCGACGACGAGATCAAGCGCGCCTACCGCAAGCTGGCGCGGCAGTACCACCCGGACGTGAATCCGGACCCGGAGGCACAGGAGAAGTTCAAGGACATCAACGCCGCGTACGAGGTTCTCTCGGACGACCGGAAACGGCAGATCGTCGACCTGGGTGGCGACCCGCTCGCCCCGGGCGGCGGGGGCGCCGGCGGTCCGGGTGGTCCCGGTGGCGCCGGCCCGTTCGTCGGCTTCCAGGACATCATGGACGCGTTCTTCGGCGGCGCGGCGGGCGGCAGCCGGGGTCCCCGGCCGCGCACCCGTCCGGGCGCGGACGCGATCCTGCGGCTGGAGCTCGACCTCAACGAGACCGCGTTCGGCGTCGAGGCGCCGATCACCGTCGACACCGCCGTGCTCTGCACCACCTGCTCGGGCGCCGGCACCGCCGCCGGCACCCACCTGGCCACCTGCGAGGCGTGCGGCGGTCGGGGCGAGGTCCAGTCGGTGCAGCGGACGTTCCTCGGCCAGGTGGTCTCCGCCCGGCCGTGCACCGTCTGCCAGGGCTACGGCACCACGATCCCGCACCCCTGCCCGACCTGCGCCGGCGACGGCCGGGTGCGCACCCGTCGCTCGCTGACCGTCAAGATCCCGGCCGGCGTCGAGGACGGCATGCGGATCCGCCTCGCCCAGCAGGGCGAGGTCGGTCCGGGCGGCGGCACCGCCGGCGACCTCTACGTCGAGATCCACGAGCGGCCGCACGACGTCTACTCCCGCAAGGGCGACGACCTGCACTGCCGGGTCACCGTGCCGATGACCGCCGCCGCGCTCGGCACCCGGTTGACCATCAAGACGCTCGACAGTGAGGAGACCGTCGACGTCAAGGCGGGCACCCAGCCCGGCAGCACCCTGCGCCTGCGCGCCCGGGGCGTGCCGCACCTGCGCGGCACCGGTCGTGGCGACCTCTACGTCCACCTGGACGTGCGGACCCCGACCAAGCTCGACGCCGACCAGGAGCGGATGCTGCGCGACTTCGCCAAGACCCGGGGCGAGGAGGTCGCCGAGCTGACCAAGCAGGGCGGCTTCTTCTCCCGGATGCGCGACGCCTTCAACGGGCACGCCTGAGGTGTCCGCCCCGCTGTTCCTGGTCGAGGCGCTGCCCACCGGTGACACGCTGACGCTGGACGGCCCGGAGGGGCACCACGCGGCCACCGTGCAACGGCTGCGCGTCGGCGAGGAACTGCTGCTCGCCGACGGCCGGGGCGGCACCGCCGCCGCGGTGGTCACCGCCGTCGGCCGGGGCACGCTCGACCTGCGGGTCACCACCCGGGGGTACGCGGACGCGTGCGTCCCCCGGCTGGTGGTGGTGCAGGGCATCGCCAAGGGCGACCGGGGTGAGCTGGCCGTGCAGGCGATGACCGAGGTGGGCGTGGACGAGATCGTGCCGTGGGCGGCGTCCCGCTCGGTCGTCCAGTGGCGCGGCGACCGGGGCGTACGGGCCCGGGAGAAGTGGGCGGCCACCGCCCGCGAGGCCGCCAAGCAGGCCCGCCGACCGTGGCTGCCGGTGGTGGCGGGAGCACCCGACGAGTCCACCGCCACGGTCACCCGACGGATCGCCGGCGCGGCGGCCGCCTTCGTGCTGCACGAGGAGGCAGAGGAGCGGCTGACCACCGCCGAGCTGCCGTCGACCGGCGAGATCGTGCTGGTGGTCGGCCCCGAGGGCGGCATCGCCGAGGCCGAGTTGACCGCGTTCACCGACGCCGGCGCCCACCCCGTCCGCCTGGGCCCCTCGGTGCTCCGCACCTCCACGGCCGGCGTAGCCGCCCTCTCCGTCCTCTCCACCCGCCTCTCCCGCTGGTAACCCTCGTCGATCTTGCACTTTGTGACTCGGCAAAGGTGACGAAACGCCCATCGCGAGGGCCGGAAGTGCAAGATCGCGGGGGAGGGCGGGGTCAGGTGCGGAGGTAGGAGGCGCCGTTGAGGTCGATGATGGTGCCGGCGGCCCACTCCGCTTCCGGGCTGGCCAGCCAGTGCACGGCGGCGGCGATCTCCTCGGGGCGGGCCACCCGGTGGAACGGGGACTGGGCCCGGACCGCGTCGCCGCGCTCGCTCTTGAGGTGCTCGTTGGTCATGTCCGTCTCGACGAAGCCGGGAGCCACACAGGCCACCCCGATGCCGTACGGGGCCAGCGCCACCGCCAGCGACTGCGCCATCGCGTTCATCCCCGCCTTGCTCGCCCCGTACGCCGGGTTCGCCGGCTCACCGCGGAACGCGCCCCGGGACGAGACGTTCACGATCCGGCCGCCCCGCTCCCGCATGTGCTGGGCGGCGCACCAGGCCGCGTTCGCGGCGCCGACCAGGTTGGTGTCGAGCACCTCCCGCCACCGCGCCCGCCACTGCTCGTAGCTGCTGCCGAAGACGGGGTGCGGCGGGTCCGCCGGGCCGAAGACGCCGGCGTTGTTGACCAGCACGTCGAGGCCCCCGAGCAGTCGGGCCGCCTCGTCCACCATGACCCGGACCGCGTCCGCGTCGGCCAGGTCGGCGCGGACCACCACGTGCCCGTCGCCGGGCAGCTCGCCGCGCAGCGCCTCGGCCAGCTCGGCCGAGTCCCGGTGGTGGATCGCCACCCGGTCCCCGCCGGCCGCGAACGCCCGCGCGACCGCCCGTCCGATGCCCCGCGAGGCCCCCGTCACCAGCACCGCCCGTCCCGCCATGCCGGCCATCCTGCCGCACCGCGCCGAGGGGTCGGCCGGGGCCCCGTCGGTCACCGCCCCTCCCTAGACTGCGGCGATGGGAGTCGACTGCCTGTTCTGCCGGATCGTCGCCGGAGAGATCCCGGCCACCATCGTCCGTGAGACCGCCACCACCCTCGCCTTCCGGGACATCGACCCGAAGGCGCCCACCCACGTGCTGGTGATCCCCAAGGAGCACTACGCGGACGTGGCCACGCTCGCCCAGGGCGACCCCGGGCTCGCCGGCGAGGTGCTCCACACCGCGGCCGTGGTGGCCGAGGAGGAGGGCCTGACGGTGGACGGCTTCCGGCTCATGTTCAACACCGGCCCGTACGGCGGCCAGGAGGTCTTCCACGTGCACGCCCACCTGCTCGGTGGCGCGCCGCTCGGCCCGATGCTCTGCCGGTGACCATGACCGGGATCTCCGACCGGCTCGACCGGATGGTGCGGCAGGCGCAGGCGAAGGGCCGGATCCCGGCGGTCTCGGCGGCCCTGCACCGGGCCGACCGCCCGCTCTGGACCTGCGCGGTGGGCGGCACCGGCAACGACACCCCGCTCGACGCCGAGACGGTCTTCCGGATCGGCTCGGTCACCAAGACCTTCACCGCGACGCTGGTCATGCAGTGCCGCGACGACGGCCTGCTCGACCTGGACGACCCGATCGGGCGGCACCTCGACCTCACCGCGCACGGCGAGCTGACCGTGCGCCGGCTGCTGTCGCACACCGCCGGCCTGCAACGCGAGCCGCACGGCGACGTGTGGGACAGCCTGCGCGCGCCCGCCGTCGACGAGCTGCTGGCGGACCTGACCCGGGTCGAGCGGGTGCTGCCCACCGGCCGGCGGTTCCACTACTCCAACCTCGGCATGGCGCTGCTCGGCGAGCTGGTCGCCCGGCTGCGGGGTGGCTCCTGGGCCGAGGTGCTCGCCGAGCGGGTGCTCGACCCGCTCGGGTTGACCGCCACCGGCGCCCGGCCGGGGGAGCGGGCGGCGACCGGTTTCCTGGTCGACGAATACTCCGACGAGGCGCACCCGGAACCGCCCACCGACTTCGGCGCGGTGGCGCCCGCCGCCCAGCTGTGGAGCACCGCGCCGGACATGGCGCGCTGGGCGGCGTTCCTGGCCGACCCGCGGGCGCTGGACCCGGCCGGCGCGGTCCTCGCCCCGGCCACGGTCGAGGAGATGCGCTGGCCGCTGACCACGACCGACGAGTCGCTCTGGGCGGCCGGTTTCGGGCTGGGGCTGATCCTGGTGCCGCAGCCGGCCCGGGTGACCCACGTGGGGCACGACGGCGCGATGCCCGGCTTCCTGGCCGCCGTCTACGGCCGGCGCGGCGGGGACGGCACCCCGGGCGCGATGGGCGCGGCGGTGCTCGGCTCGTCCGGCGCCGGGGTGGAGGTGTTCGACCTGGTGCACGACCTGCTCGCCGCCGCCGCCGAGCACGACCCGGCGGAGATCGAGCCGTGGCGACCCGGTCCACCCGCGCCCGATCACCTGCGCGGAATGCTGGGCCGCTGGTGGGGCGAGGGCTTCGAGTACGTCTTCTCCTGGCACGACGGCGCGCTGCGGGCCCGCGGCGCGGGCGACCCGGCCGGTAAGCCCCCGGCGGTGTTCGCGCCGCTGCCGGACCGGCCGGACGTGTTCCGCACGGTCTCCGGCCGGGAAGTGGGCGAGCTGCTCCGGCTGACCCGGGACGAGAAGGGCGTGGTGGTCCGGATGCACTGGGCGACCTACCGGTTCACCCGCCGCCAGGAGACCTTCGACGGCTACGACTTCCGGGTCGGCGGCTGAGCGCCGGAGCACCGGAAATGGACGCGGTGCGTGCGGTGCCGACCCGATACGATGGGAGCAACCGTACGCCGCGCCAGCAGGGCCCGGCGCCGAGATCGGAGAGCAGGTGGCGCAGGGCCCGACGGCCCGACCTATGACCGGCACCCCACCTCCCGGCCCGCCCCGTGTGCAGACCAGGATCACGGTCCCCGACCAGAAGATCATGGTTAACCTGCTCGGCGCGGGTGACGAGATCCTGCGACTCGTCGAACGCTCGGTCAACAGCGACGTCCACGTGCGCGGCAACGAGATCACCATCACCGGCGCGCCCGCCGACAACGCCCTCGCCGAGCGCCTCTTCAGTGAGCTGCTCGAACTGATCGAGAAAGGCGAGACCCTGACCACAGACGCCGTCCGGCGTACCGTCGGCATGCTCGAGCAGGGCAGCGCCGAGCGGCCCGCCGAGGTCCTGACGCTCAACATCCTCTCCCGGCGCGGCCGCACCATCCGTCCCAAGACGCTCGGGCAGAAGAAGTACGTCGACGCGATCGACGCGCACACCATCGTCTTCGGCATCGGTCCGGCCGGCACGGGCAAGACCTACCTGGCCATGGCGAAGGCCGTCCAGGCGCTCCAGGCCAAGCAGGTCAACCGGATCATCCTGACCCGGCCGGCCGTCGAGGCGGGCGAGCGGCTGGGCTTCCTGCCCGGCACGCTGAACGAGAAGATCGACCCCTACCTGCGCCCGCTCTACGACGCGCTGCACGACATGCTCGACCCGGAGTCCATCCCGAAGCTGATGGCCGCCGGCACGATCGAGGTCGCCCCGCTGGCATACATGCGCGGAAGGACGTTGAACGACGCGTTCATCATCCTGGACGAGGCGCAGAACACCACGCCCGAGCAGATGAAGATGTTCCTCACCCGGCTCGGCTTCGGTTCCAAGATCGTGGTCACCGGTGACGTCACCCAGGTGGACCTTCCGGGCGGGACGACCAGCGGCCTGCGCGTGGTCCGGGAGATCCTGAACAACGTCGAGGACGTGCACTTCGCCCAGCTCTCCAGCTCCGACGTGGTCCGCCACAAGCTGGTCGGCGACATCGTCGACGCGTACGCCCGCTGGGACGCCGAGCGGGAGAACCAGCAGGCGCAGAGCGTGCACGCCGTGCCGGGGCGGACCGCCCAGGGCGGCCGGGCCGGCCGGCGCCGCTAACCACCAGAGGAAGACAGAGTTGTCCATCGAGATCGCCAACGAGTCCGGTGTCGAGGTCGACACCGACGCCGTGCTCGCCGTGGCCCGGCACGCCCTCGACGAGATGGGGGTCAACCCCCTCGCCGAGTTGTCCGTGCTGCTGGTCGACATCGAATACATGTCGGAGCTGAACCACCGCTGGATGGGTGGCGACGGTCCGACCGACGTGCTCGCGTTCCCCATGGACGAGGGCAGCGTCGACCACGGGCCGGGGGAGAGCGCCCCGGCCGGCGGCGAGCCGGCCCTGCTCGGCGACATCGTGCTCTGCCCGGAGGTGGCGGCCAAGCAGGCGGCCGCCGCCGGGCACTCCGCCGCCGACGAGCTGCACCTGCTCACCGTGCACGGCGTGCTGCACCTGCTCGGCTACGACCACGCCGAGCCTGAGGAGGAGCGGGAGATGTTCGGTCTCCAGGCCCGGCTGCTGGCCAGCTGGCGGTCGACCCGGTCGCGGTGATGGTCACCCTGGCGGCGGTCGGCGCTCCGGCCGGCCTGCCCGATCTTCAACTCCTGGTCTTCGCGGCCGGGCTGGTGGTCCTCGCCGGCCTGATCGCGATGACCGAGGCGGCGCTGGCCGCGGTCTCCCCGGCGCGCGCCGCCGAGTCGGCCCGGGACGGCGCGCGCGGCGCGCGCGCCCTCCAGGCGGTCGCCGGTGACGTGGTACGCCACCTCAACCTCCTGCTCCTGCTGCGCCTGCTGGCCGAGCTGACCGCGACCACCTTGGTCGCGCTGGTGGCGGTGGACACGTTCGGCGCCGGCTGGCGGGCCGCGCTGGTGACCGCCGGCGCGATGACGGTGGTGAGCTTCGTGGTGGTGGGGGTGGCGCCGCGCACGCTGGGCCGGCAGCACGCGTACGCGGTGGGCCGGGCGGTGGCGCCGCTGGTGCGCTGGCTGGGCCGGGCGTTGAACCCGCTGGCCTCGCTGCTGATCCTGATCGGCAACGCGGTCACCCCGGGCAAGGGCTTCCGGGAGGGGCCGTTCGCCACCCAGGTGGAGTTGCGTGAGCTGGTCGACCTGGCCGAGCAGCGCGGCGTGGTGGAGCACGGCGAGCGCCAGATGATCCATTCGGTGTTCGCGCTCGGCGACACCATCGCCCGGGAGGTCATGGTCCCGCGCACCGAGATGGTGTGGATAGAGGAGAGCAAGACGCTGGCGCAGGCGCTGGCGCTCTTCCTGCGCTCCGGTTTCTCCCGCATCCCGGTGATCGGCGAGAACGTCGACGACGTGCTCGGCGTGCTCTACCTGAAGGACCTGATCCGGCGTATCCAGGGCGATCGGGGCGCGCGGGAGATGCCGGTGGCCGAGCTGATGCGCCCGGCGACGTTCGTGCCGGAGTCCAAGCCGGTGGACGACCTGCTCTCGGAGATGCAGGCGGCCCGCAACCACCTGGTGATCGTCGTCGACGAGTACGGCGGCACCGGCGGGCTGGTCACCATCGAGGACATCCTGGAGGAGATCGTCGGCGAGATCACCGACGAGTACGATGTCGAGCGCCCGCCGGTCGAGCACCTGGCGGACGGGGCCGTGCGGGTGACCGCCCGGCTGCCGGTGGAGAATCTGGGCGAGCTGTTCGACACCGAGCTGCCCACCGACGAGGTGGAGACGGTCGGTGGCCTGCTCGCCCAGGCGCTCGGTCGGGTGCCCATCCCGGGCGCCGAGGCCGAGGTGTCCGGCCTGCGGCTGATCGCCGAGGGCACCACCGGCCGGCGCAACCGGATAGACACCGTGCTGGTGAGCCGGGCCGAGCCGGGCGCCGCGTCGGAGGGCGCGGGGCGCGGCGAGCAGTCCGAGTCCCGTGGCGACAACAACCGTTCCGAGGAGAGGCAACCCGCCGATGCCTGAGTCAGCCGCCGTGCCGGCCGCACTGCCCACCCCCGCCGATCCGGCCGAGCTGAGCGCCGAGGACGGCAAGCTCGTCGTCCTGGCCCGGGGCGCGCGGGGCCGGGTGGGGGCCGTGGAGGGCGCGGCGGTCCGCGACCAGGACGGCCGAACGTACGCGGCGGCCAGCGTGGCGCTGCCGTCGCTCACCCTGACCGCGCTCCAGCTGGCGGTGGCGTCGGCGGTGGCGGCCGGTGCGAGCCGGCTGGAGGCGGCGGTGGTGGTGACCGAGGCGTCGACGCTGGACGGGGCCGGGCACGCCGCGGTGCGTGACCTCTCCGCCGACGCGCCGATCCACGTGGCGGCGCCGGACGGTGCGGTCCTCGGCACGGTGGTCGAGTGACCACGGCCCAGGAGCGTCCCTACCGGGCCGGTTTCGCCTGTTTCGTCGGCCGACCGAACGCCGGCAAGTCGACGTTGACCAATGCGATCATCGGCACCAAGATTGCGATCACCTCGAACAAGCCGCAGACCACCCGGCACATCATCCGGGCCGTGCTGCACCGGCCGGAGTCCCAGCTCGTGCTGGTCGACACGCCCGGCCTGCACCGTCCCCGCACGCTGCTCGGCGAGCGCCTCAACGACCTGGTCCGGGAGACCTGGAGCGAGGTCGACGTGATCGGGCTCTGCGTCCCGGCGAACGAGCCGGTCGGCCGGGGTGACCGGTTCATCACCGGCGAGCTGGCCAGCCTGAAGGCCACGGTGCTGGCCGTGGTGACCAAGACCGACCTGGTCGACAAGAAGCGGCTGGCCGAGCAGTTGCTGGCGGTCAGCGAGCTGGGCGAGTTCGCCGCCGTGGTGCCGGTGAGCGCGGTCTCCGGGCACCAGGTGGACACGCTGGTGGACGTGATGACCGGCTACCTGCCGGAGTCGCCGCAGCTCTACCCGGACGACATGCTCACCGACGACCCGGAGCAGGTGCTGGTCGCCGAGCTGGTCCGGGAGGCGGCGCTGGAGGGGGTCCGGGACGAGCTGCCGCACTCCATCGCCGTGGTGGTCGAGGAGATGATCGCCGAGGGCAACCTCACGAAGATCTACGCCGACCTCTACGTGGAGCGGTCGAGCCAGAAGGCCATCGTCATCGGGCACCGCGGCAGTCGACTCAAGCACGTCGGCACCACCGCCCGGCGGCAGATCGAGGAGCTGCTCGGCACCCGGGTCTACCTGGACCTGCACGTCCGGGTGGCGAAGGACTGGCAGCGCGACCCGAAGCAGTTGCGCAAGCTCGGCTTCTGACCGGGACCGGGGCGCGCCCCGGTCCCGAATGATCTGGATCAGTCAGTCCTATGGGACATCTCACGTTCCACGGACGTCGGTGACTGTTTCGCGGCTCGCCGGAGCAGGGTAGGGAACCATGTCCCTGCCCCCGGACACGGCTGCGAGCTGATGCGAAACCGCTACCTCGACCTGCTCCGTTTCCTGGCCATCGTGCGTGTCGTCACCTACCACGTCACCGGCTACGCCACGCTCACGCTGGTGTTCCCGGCGATGGCGGTGATGTTCGCGCTGGCCGGGTCGCTGATGGCCGCCTCGTTGGACCGCACCGGGGTGCCCGCCGTCGGGCGCCGCCTGCGCCGTCTGCTGCCCTCGCTCTGGGTGCTCGCCGCGGTCTTCGTGCCGGCCATGCTGCTCACCGGGCTGCCGCTCACGCCGAAGGTGCTCCTCTGGCTCTTCCCGATCAGCGACCCGCCGGCCAACTACTGGGGCGGGCTGGCGCTGAGCCCGATCTGGTACCTGCGGGACTACCTGTGGTTCGTGCTCGCCTCGCCGCTGGTGCTGTGGCTGTTCCGCCGGGCGCCGCTGCCCACGCTGGCCGCCCCGTACGCGCTGCTGGCGGCGATCGAGTTCGGCGTGCTGGCGAACCCGCCGACCGTGCTGCGCGAGTTCGGCCTCTACTTCGGCGCGTGGCTGCTCGGCTTCGCCCACCACGACGGCCTGCTGCGGCGCATGCGCAACCGGGTGCTGCTGCCGGTCGCCGGGGTCCTCGGCGCCGCCGGCCTGGCCTGGATCGCCACCCACCCGGGTCCGCGCGGCTACGACATCAACGACATCCACCTCGGCAACGCGCTCTGGTCGGCCGCGTTCATCCTGGTGGCGATCGGCCGCGCGCCCACCGGCGCCGACTGGGTCGACCGGGTTCCGGCGCTCGGCCGCGCTGTGACGGTGGTCAACCGGCGGGCGCTGACCGTCTACCTCTGGCACATGCCGTTCGTGGTGGCGCTCACCCCGCTGGTCGGGCTGGTCGGCTGGTCGCCGCGCGACCCGGTCGGCCTGTGGCTGCGGGTGGGACTGGTGTTCGTGCTGGTCGGCGTGGTGACGCTGCTGGTCGGGTGGGTCGAGGACCTGGCCGCCCGGCGTACCCCGGAACTGGTTCCCGGCGGGACCCGGCGGACCGTGGCCGACCGGGCGGCGGCCGCCCCGGCCAGTCCGGCCCCCGCGGGCGCGGCGGGCGGACTGGTCGGCGTCGGGGTCCGGGTGCCGGCGCCCCGCGACGGCGAACGCGTCGCGGAGGGCGCCCGCTGGCTCAGCGCGCGGTGACGGTGACGTTGCCGCTGGTGGCGGAGATGTCGAGCAGCACCGACGCGCCCGGGTCGTTGGTCACGGTGACCTCCGTGTCACCGGACTTCGCGTCCGCCCGCACCCGGTAGCGGCCGTCCGGCACGACCAGGTCGACGTCCCCGCTGGTGGCGTGCAGTCGGGCCGGCGCGGGCTGGTCCAGCTCGACGGTGAGGTTGCCCGAGGTGGCCTCCGCGTCGATCGCGGAGGTGAGCCGGCGGGCCTCGATGTCGCCGGATCGCGCCCGCAGCCGCACCGGGTGGGTCGCCTCCACCAGCCGGATGTTGCCGGAGCTGGTCGCGGCGCGGACCTCACCGGTCGCCCCGCTGACGGTCAGGTCCCCGGAGCTGAGCGTGAACTCCACCGCGCCGACCCCGCTGAGGTCGACGTTGCCCGAGCCGGTGCCGCCGCGCACCGCCACGCCCGGTGGCGCGGTCACCTCCCAGGAGATGCTGCACCGCTGGCCGCAGTCGGTGGGCAGCACCAGCTCGTCGCCCCTGATCTCGTACCGGCTGTTCGGCTCGCCGCCCTGGTAGCGCACCACCCGCTTGATCCGTACCTGGTCGGCGGGGCCGTTGGCGCGGACCATCACGTCCCCCGACCCGCCGTCGTCGACGGTGATCCGGGCGATCTTCGTCCGCTCGGTCTGGTCGTAGTCGAGCCGGCGGAACGACAGGGTGTCACACCCGGCGAGGACGATCAGCGTGGTGGCCGCGGTCGCGGCCACCACGCCACGCGGCGATCGGAGAGCGGTGCGCGGCCGGAACGCCGTTCGGAGCGAAGCCATGGCCAGCACACTAGGGCCGGCCGGGCGGCCGACACATCGGGGATCGCCCGCCGACGCACCCCGAGCCGACCCTGAGATCGCACCCCGAGGGAGAATGGCCTGATGGCCGGGTACCGCCGACAGCTCTACCGCGACGACGCGGTGGTGCTGCGCGTGCAGAAGCTGGGCGAGTCCGACCGGATCATCACGCTGTTCACCCGCCGGCACGGCCGGTTGCGTGCGGTGGCCCGCGGCGTCCGGCGCACCTCCAGCCGCTTCGGCGCCCGGCTGGAGCCGTTCGGGCACGTCGACCTCCAGCTCGCCGGCGACCCCAAGGGCAACCAGGGCAGCTCGCTGCACACCGTCAGCCAGGTCGAGGCGATCGAGCTGTACGGCAAGCGGTTCCTCGGCGACTACCCCCGCTACACGGCGGCCAGCGCGATCGCCGAGACCGCCGAGCGGCTGACCCCGGTGGAGCGGGAACCCTCGCTGCGGCTGTTCCAGCTCACCCTCGGCGCGATGAAGTCCCTCGCCCGCGGCGACCACGCCACCACGCTGGTGCTCGACGCCTACCTGCTGCGGGGCATGGCGTTCGCCGGCTGGGCGCCCGCGCTGAGCGCGTGCGCGGTCTGCGGCGAGCCGGGCCGGCACCGCGCGTTCTCGGTGCCGGCCGGCGGCGCGGTCTGCCCGGACTGCCGACCCCCCGGCGCCGCCCACCCCGCGCCGGCCACGCTGGCGCTGATGTCCGCGCTGACCACCGGCGACTGGGCGTACGCCGACGCCGCCGACAACGGCGTCCGCCGGGAGTGCAGCGGGCTGGTCGCGGCGCACCTCCAGTGGCATCTGGAACGCGCGCTACGCTCGCTGCCGCTGGTCGACCGGGGTGGCCCGGCGACCGGCGCGGTCCCGCCGCCCGACGGGGCGGGACCGGGTGTGGTCCCGCCGCGCGCCGGCTCCGGGCCCGCAGCCGCCGGTGTGAACAGGGAGATGACCGAGTGATCCGATCGACGAGGGCGCGCCGCCGCGAGCCGGTGCCGCCGACCCCGCACCCGTCCGGCGCGCGCCCGCCGGCGTTGCCCGCGGGCGCGCTGCCCCGGCACATCGCCATCGTGATGGACGGCAACGGCCGCTGGGCCAAGGAGCGCGGGCTGCCCCGCACCAAGGGGCACGAGCAGGGCGAGCACAGCCTCTTCGACACCATCGAGGGCGCGATCGAGCTGGGCGTCCCCTACCTGTCGGCGTACGCGTTCTCGACCGAGAACTGGCGGCGCTCGCCGGACGAGGTCCGCTTCCTGATGGGCTTCAACCGCGACGTCATCCGCCGCCGCCGCGACCAGCTCGTCGACCTGGGCGTGCGGGTGGTCTGGTCGGGGCGGGCCGGGCGGCTCTGGAAGAGCGTGATCTCCGAGCTGCAGACCGCCGAGGAGATGTCCCGCGACAACTCGACGCTGACGCTGCAGTTCTGCGTCAACTACGGCGGCCAGGCGGAGATCGCCGACGCCGCCGCCGCGATCGCCCGTGACGTGGCCGCCGGCAAGCTGCACCCGGACAAGGTCACCGAAAAGACGGTGGCCCGCTACCTCTACCACCCCGAGGTGCCCGAGGTCGACCTGTTCCTGCGTCCCTCCGGCGAGCAGCGCATCTCCAACTTCCTGCTCTGGCAGACCGCGTACGCCGAACTGGTCTACCTGGACACGCTCTGGCCCGACTTCGACCGCCGTCACCTCTGGTACGCCTGCGAGCTGTACGCCCAGCGCGACCGACGCTTCGGCGGGGCGCTGCCCAACCCGGTGGCCCCGGGAGTCTGAGGTCACGCTTAGCGACGCGCCGCGCTGGGTACGAGTATCCACAGCAGCCAACGCGGAGGTGAACCACATGATTCAGAAGCGGATCGCGCAGTGGGCGGTCATGGCGGTCGCCGTGCCGCTGGCGGCGGCCGGCGCGCGCCGGCTCAGCCACTCCCTGGAGGCCCGTCGTGGCCCGACCGGGGTGAGCCGCCTGCTGACCAAGGGCGCCGACATGATCCGGCCGCAGAAGGCCAAGCGCCGCCGGTTCTTCTGACCCCGACGGTCGGCCCCGTGCCGGCCGTCCCGCGAACGCCCCGCATCCGGCTTTCCGGCCGGATCGCGGGGCGTTCCGCTTACGATCGGCGCAGGGCGCGCCGCCGGGACGCGCCGCCACGGGGGTGGAGAATGCGCGATCTCCGGTACGAGATGACGGCCGCCCTGGCCGGCGCCGACCTGGTGGAGCCGGGGCGCCGCGAGGCGGTCGCCGAGCTGTGTGCCGGGGTGGCCGAGCGCTGGTGCGCCGACGTCGGACACACCCCGACGGTCCGCTCCGGCGAGATCGGTGAGCTGGCCGCCGGTGAGCCGGCCGCCGACTGGGCCCCCGAACCCGGGTCGGCTCCGACCCACCGCCGTCCGTCGCCCGAGCGGGCGTGGTGAGGCTCAGGCCTCCACTTCGGAGCGGTCGCCCGCCCAGCGGGTGTGGAACGAGCCGTCCCGGTCCACCCGGTGGTAGGTGTGCGCGCCGAAGTTGTCCCGCAGCCCCTGGATCAGGGCGGCCGGCAGCCGCTCGGCGCGCAGCGCGTCGAAGTAGGCCAGCGACGACGCGAAGGCCGGGGCCGGCACACCCGCGCGGGCCGCGTCGGCCACCACCCGTCGCCAGGCCGGGACCCCGGCGCTGACCCGGTCGGCGAACCAGGGGGCGACCAGCAGCGTCGACAGGTCCGGCTCGGCGTCGTACGCCTCCCGGATCCGGTCCAGGAAGCGGGCCCGGATGATGCAGCCGCCGCGCCAGATGGTGGCCGTGCCACCCAGGTCGATGTCCCAGTCGTACTCCCCGCTGCCGGCCCGGATGTGGTCGAAGCCCTGGGCGTACGCGACGATCTTGCTGGCGAGCAGCGCCCGGCGGACGTCCTCGACGAACGCGTCCCGGTCGTCGACCTGCCACTTGTCGCCGGCGTCGGCGAACACCCGGCGGGCGGCCGCACGCTGGTCGGCGTGCCCGGACAGCGACCGGGCGAACGTGGCCTCGGCGATGCCGGTGATCGGGATGCCCAGGTCCAGCGCGCTCTGCACGGTCCAGCGGCCGGTGCCCTTCTGCTCGGCCTGGTCGAGCACCACGTCCACGAACGCCCGGCCGGTGGTGGCGTCGGTGTGGCCGAGCACGTCGGCGGTGATCTCGATGAGGAAGGACTCCAGCTCGCCGCCGTTCCACTCCCGGAAGATCTCCGCGATCTCCGCCGGGCTCGCCGACAGGCCGGCCCGCAACAGGTCGTACGCCTCGGCGATGAGCTGCATGTCGGCGTACTCGATGCCGTTGTGCACCATCTTCACGAAGTGCCCGGCGCCGTCCGGGCCGATGTGCCGGCAGCAGGGCGTCCCCTCGACCTGCGCGGCGATCTTCTCGAAGATCGGTCCCAGCTTGCGGTAGGACTCCGCCGAGCCGCCGGGCATGATGCTCGGGCCGCGCAGCGCGCCCTCCTCGCCGCCGGAGACGCCGGTGCCGACGAAGTGCAGCCCGTGCGCGCGCAGCGCCTCCTCCCGACGGCGGGTGTCGGCAAAGTGCGCGTTGCCGCAGTCGACGACGATGTCCCCCTCCTCCAGCAGCGGGACCAACTCGTCGATCACGGCGTCGGTCGGCGCGCCGGCCTTCACCATCACGATCACCGCACGCGGCCGCTCCAGCGAGCCGACGAAGTCGGCCAGCGACTCGGACGGCACGAAGGTGCCCTCGTCGCCGTGCTCGGCGACCAGGCTGCGGGTGCGTTCCGGCGAGCGGTTGTGCACCGCCACGGCGAAACCGTTGCGGGCCAGGTTCCGGGCCAGGTTGCGACCCATCACCGCCAGACCGGTGACCCCGATCTGCGCCGTCGCCTGTTGTGCCATGCGTACCGCCACCTCTCGTCCTCGCTGCCGTGCTGCGACCGTATCGCGGTCGCCGGGGGAGTGGGCCGGGACGTCGACGCCGGGTGAGTGGCCGGTGGCGGTGCGTTCTGCGGTAATTCGGATGCGCGACCGGTTCGGGGCGGGATAGCCTTCCGGCATGCGTAACTGACGCCCTTCTTCCGAGCCCGGTCCACCGCCGTACGTGCCGTGGACCCGTCCTGCTCCGGGCGTCCGCATCCTCTCCCGCCGCCGTGGTTCGCGGTGTCTGTCGCGGTCGGATCGCACCCGGGGCGTACCCGCTCGGCGCGTCCGTGGTCGGCGCGCCCGCCAGACAGGAGGACCGCGGATGCCCGCGAAGCGCAGCCCGAAGAAGTCCCGCAAGCCGTCGCCGTCGCTGCGGGAGGTGACCCCGAGGGATCTCGACGCGCTCACCGTGGCGCCGTCGACGCCGGTGTCCCTGCCGACGGAGCAGGCCCCGGCGCCGCCCACGGCCGGCCCGCCCGCCGGTCGCCAGGGGCGGGTGACCGGGCGCAGTCAGCGCGCCGGCCAGACCCGCTTCTACGCCTTCCGCCGCAGCTGACCGGCAGAGCCCCGGGCGCGCCCGCGCCCGGGGCTCCACCCTTCCCAACGGCGTCGATCATGAAGTTGGCGGCGACATTCCGGGCACCGAGTGCCGCCAACTTCATGATCGACCACGTGGGGCCGCGCTGGGGTGGGTCAGCCGATGAGAGGGCGGAAGGTGCCGAGGAGGATGCTCGTGGTCAGGGCGGCGCCGGCCAGGAGCGCGGCGGTGACCACCAGCAGGGCGTCGGCCGGGGTGAAGTGCTGCCGCCGGGCCACCGTGCGCGGGGTCCCGGCGTCGAAGCCCCGTGCGTCCATCGCCACGGCCAGCCGGGTACCCCGCCGGATCGCGCCGACCAGCAGCGCGAACGCGGTCGACGCGAACAGCCGCAGCTTCGCCAGCGGGTTCCGGCCGGCGTCCACGCCCCGGGCCCGGCGGGCCATGCTGATCATCCGCCACTCCTGTTCCAGCAGCGGGACCATCCGGAACGCGGCCAGCGCGCCGATGGCGAACCGGGCCGGCGCCTTCGCGTTCTGGATCAGCGCGTCGGCCAGCTCGGTCGGATCGGTGGTGGCGAAGACGACGATCCCGGGCAGCGCCACCGCGAGCATGCGCAGCACCAGGCCCAGCGCGGTGACCAGCACACCCTGGGTGACCAGCACCGGGCCGGCGTCGAGCAGCACCGGACCGGACCGGTCGGCGGCGAAGAGCACCAGCGTGACCAGGATGCCCACGGCTCCGGCCAGCAGCGGCCAGGCCCGCCGGGCCAGCACCCGGTAGCGGACGCCGAACAGCGGCAGCACCGCCAGCTCGATCGCGATGGCGATGGCCGGCGCGACCGGGTCCAGCGTCGCCACCAGCACGAGCGTGAAGACCAGCGCGGCGGCCACCTTCGCCACCGGGTTGCGCCGCGCCAGCGGGGCGTCGGGCGCCGCGACCGGTTCGAGATCGATCACGGCGTGCCCGCCCCTCGCCGCGGAGGCGGCGACTGTCCGTCCGCGCCGGGACGCGTCGGAGGTGACGGTGGTCCGTCCGCGCCGGGACGGCCGACTGACTCGCTGGCGCCGTGGCCGCCCGGCGGTGAGCCGACGGGATCCGGCGGACCGGCGGACCCGGCAGTGCGCGTCCGGTCGGGGTCCGCGGACGGGCGGTCCAGGGTGAGCGTCCGGTCGGCCAGCGCGGCGACGAAGTCCGCGTCGTGCGTCACCGCGACCACGCCGTGGCCGGCGTCGCGCAACTCGGCGAGCAGGTCGACCAGCTCCAGCCAGGTCCGCCGGTCCTGGCCGAACGTGGGTTCGTCGCAGATCAGCAGGCGGGGCGCGGTGGCCAGGGCGGTCGCCACGCTCAGCCGCCGCGCCTCGCCGCCCGAGAGGGTGTACGGATTGGCGCCGGCCAACCGGTCCAGTCGCAGCCGGTGCAGCAGCGCGTCCACGGTGTCGGTGACGTCCGCCTCGGACCGGCCGGTACGGCGTGGGCCGAGCGCCAACTCGTCCCGCACCGTGCCGGTGACGAACTGGTGCTCCGGGTCCTGGAACACCGAACCGATCCGGCGTGCCAGCGCGGGTGCCCGCCAGCGGTACGGGGGAGTGCGCGCGTCCCGGCCGGCCAGCTCGGCGGAGGCGGTGAGCGCGCCGGTCCCGGGGCGCAGCAGGCCGCCGAGGAGCAGTGCCAGCGTGGACTTGCCGGCGCCGTTGGGGCCGAGGACGGCGAGTGCCTCGCCGGCGCGTACCCGAAGGTCGGTGGGGGCCAGCCGGGGCGGCAGGCCGAGCCGGTCGGCGGCGAGCAGCACGTCGCCGGGCGGTGTGGTGGCGTGCCGCGGCGGGACGGTGTGTCCGGGCACCCAGACCCCGGCGGCGGCCAGCGCGTCGCCGTGCGCGGCGAAGACCGTCTCGGGCGGTCCGTCGGCCCGCACCCCGCCGCCGGGCTCCAGCACCACCACGCGGTCGACCAGCGGCAGCGCCTCGGCCACCCGGTGCTCCACCAGGATCAGCGTGGTGTCCGGGTCGAGCGCGTCCGCGACGGCCCGGCGGATCAGGGTGGCGCCGGTAGGGTCGAGGTTGGCGGTGGGCTCGTCCAGCAGCAGCAGCCCGGGGCGCAGCGCGAGCGTCCCGGCCAGGGCGAGGCGTTGCTGCTCGCCCCCGCTGAGCGCGGCGGTGGGGCGATCCCGGGGGTAGGGGAAGCCGACCCGGCGCAGTGCCTCGTCCACCCGGGGCCAGATCTCCTCGGCGGGTACGCCCCGGTTCTCCAGCCCGAACGCGACGTCGTCGCCCGAGCGGGCCATCACCAGCTGGGTCTCCGGGTCCTGGAAGACCACGCCGACGCGTTCGCGGGCCTTGCGCGGGTCCAGCCCGTCGATCTCGACGGTGCCCTCCTGCTCGCCGGAGTCCTCGGGGAGCAGCCCGGCCAGCGCCGCCAGCAGGGTGCTCTTGCCCGCCCCCGATGCCCCGAGCAGCAGCACTCGCTCCCCGCTCTCGACGCGCAGGTCGACCCCGCGGAGAGCCCACCGCTTCCGACCCCCGTGCCGCCACCCGAACCCGCGCAGCACCACCCCGCTCACCGTCCCACCCCCTCCCCAGCCTCGGTGATCAAGGAGTTCGCGTCAGGGATATCGCCCGCCGCCGACGCGAACTCCTTGATCAACAGGGCGGCGGACCGGTCAGACCAGGGCGCGGTCGCGGCCGGCGGGGAAGCGGTCCAGGACGCCGGTGTTCGCCAGGGCCCGGGTGAGCAGGTGCGCGCCGAGGCCGGCCACGACGGTGGCGCTGACGATCGTGATCAGGGCGTAGGGGATGCGGTAGGAGGTCAGCTCGTAGGCCTTGTTCCAGTAGACGAAGTCGAAGATCGCCGCGCCCAGGCCGGTCAGCGCCCCGGCCAGCACCGCCACCGGCAGCCGGAACGAGCGGTAGCGGAACGCGGCGAACGCCAGCTCGGCGCCGATGCCCTGCATCAGGCCCTGGAGGATCACGATGCTCGCCCACTGGCTGCCCAGCAGCGCGGAGACGATCGCGGCGACGGTCTCGCAGTAGAGCGCCGCGCCCGGCTTGCGGATGATCAGGCCGGCGAGCACCGCCGGGATCAGCCAGACGCCGTAGAGCAGCGCCTGCGCCGGCGGGAAGAACGCGAACGCCGCGTCGGTGGCGCTCCAGAGCAGGCCCCAGGCCCAGAAGACGACGCCGAAGGCGACGGCGATCACCGAGGCGACGACGATGTCGACCGTACGCCAGCGGTTGCTGTCGGTGTGGCTCATGACGGACTCCCAGTTCAGATGAGGAACCAGGAGAAGACGCACGCCGCGCCCGGAACGCCCGGACGGCGGCGCGGCTGGAGGTCGACCGAACTCCCTGCGCTGGCATTACCCAGATCAGGTTCGAGGGTCTGCGGGCCTCGGCCCGCACTCTCAGCGCTGTGCGCTCCCCTGTCGGATGTGAAGTTGTCTCGTCGCAGACGCTAGCACCGTCGCCTGCCCCGGGCCCAGCAGGGCAACTGTCGGCTACGGTGGCGATCATGCGGGTGAAGGCGCGGGGACTGACGTTCGAGGTACGCACCGGCGGCCCCGCGGACGGCGACCCGGTCCTGCTGCTGCACGGCTTCCCGCAGCACTCCGGCGAATGGGACGCGGTCACGCCCGCGCTGCACGCGGCCGGGCTGCGCACGTACGCGCTGGACCAGCGCGGCTACTCGCCCGGCGCGCGGCCGACCGCCGTCGAGGCGTACCGGATCCCGGAGCTGGTGGCCGACGCGGCCGGCGTGCTGGACGCGCTCGGGGTGACCCGGGCGCACCTGGTCGGCCACGACTGGGGCGCGATCGTGGCCTGGGGGCTGGCGGCGGCGCACCCGGAGCGGGTGCGGACGCTGACCGCGGTCTCGGTGCCGCACCCGGCGGCGATGGGCCACGCGCTCGCCACCGACCCCCGGCAGAAGGCGAAGTCCGCCTACATCGCGCTGTTCCGGATGCCGGGCAAGGCGGAGAAGGTGCTGCTGGCGCTGCGCGGCGCCGCGCTGCGGCGGCTGCTCGGCGGGGTGGGGGACGCCGACGCGGTGGCCCGCTACGCCGAGCCGATGCGCGAGCCGGAGGCGCTCACCGCGGCGCTCAACTGGTACCGGGCGATGAGCGGGACGGACATGAAGGCCGTCGGAGCGGTGGGCGTGCCGACCACGTACGTCTGGAGCGACCGGGACGTGGCGATCGGCCGGACGGCCGCCGAGGCGTGCGCGGCGCACGTCACCGGGGACTACCGCTTCCTGGTGCTCGACGGCGTCAGCCACTGGATCCCCGACGAGGCGCCCGGCCCGCTGGCCGCCGCGATCCTCGCCCGGTGCACAGGAGCGGAGGAAGCATGACGGTGAGCGCCGAGGACTACCTGGCGGTGGTGACCGAGACGATGGGCCGGGTGGCTGCCGAGCAACGGCGGAACGTGGCCGCGGCGGCCGACCTGATCGCCACGGCGCTGCGCGCCGACGCGGTGGTGCACGCCTTCGGCACCGGGCACTCCGAGGCGCTCGCCATGGAGATCGCCGGAAGGGCCGGCGGGCTGGTCCCCACCAACCGGATCGCGCTGCGTGACCTGGTGCTGCGGGGCGGGGAGCCGGCCGACGTGCTCGGCCCGAAGCTGGAACGTGAGCCGGCCGTGGCGCACCGCCTCTACGAGCTGGCCCCGATCCGGCCGCAGGACGTGTTCGTGCTGGCCTCCAACTCGGGCGTGAACGGGGCGATGGTGGAGTTCGCCGCGATCGTGAAGGAGCGCGGGCACGGGCTGGTGGCGATCACCTCGGCCCAGCACTCGGCCCGGATGACGTCCCGGCACCCGTCCGGCCGCAAGCTCGCCGACTTCGCCGACGTGGTGCTGGACAACGGTGCCCCGTACGGCGACGCGACGCTGCCGCTGCCCGGCGGCGGCGCGGTCGGCGCGGTCTCCTCGATCACCGCGGCGCTGCTGGCCCAGCAGATCGTCGCCGAGGTGGTGGCCCGGCTGCTGGCCGCCGGCGAACGGCCGCCGGTCTACCTTTCCGCCAACATCAGCGGCGGCGACGAGCACAATGCGGAGTTGGAGGCACGGTACGAGGGCCGCATCCGCCGCGGAGCGTGAAGCGCGAGGAGTGAGCCGGGGTTGCGAGCCCCGCAGTCGCGAACCAGCTGGCACTGTGAAGCGCGAGGAGTGAGCCGGGGTTGCGAGCCCCGCAGTCGCGAACCAGCGAGGGCCGTGAGGGCGTTTCGCGATCACTCGGGCGGGGCACTGGCGGTGCTGCCGGCGGGCGTTCACCCGCCGGCCGTGCCGTCTTCACCGGAGGTTCGCGAGTTGTCCAAGGAATCCGAGAAGCAGCGCTGGCAGCGCAACTTCGCCGACCTGCTGCAGGAGCTGCGCGTCGCGCAGACCGGCGTGCAGATCCTGTTCGCCTTCCTGCTGACGATGCCGTTCAGCAACGCCTTCACCCGGACCACCGAGTTCCAGCGCGACGTCTACATCGTGGCGCTGCTGGCCGCGGCGGCCGCCGCCGCGATGATCATCTCGCCGGTCGCGTTCCACCGCGCGTTGTTCCGCCAGGGACGCAAGCCGGAGCTGGTCCGGTTCGCCCACCGGATGGCCTCCGGCGGCCTGTTCTTCATGCTGATCGCGATGGTCAGCGCGGTCCTGCTGGTCACCGACTTCGTGCTGCCCCGGCCGGTCGCGTTCGTGCTCAGCGCGGTCACCGGGATCTGGTTCCTGACCTTCTGGGCCATCCTGCCGTTCGCCCGGCGCAACTGGGGTGAGGACGACATCGACGACGAGGACGACGACCCGCGGACGCTGTCCGGCGACTGACGGTCCGCCAAATCGGGCGTGCACGCGACGCTACCCCTGGGTAACACCCGGGGGTAGCGTCGTTTTCGTCGAGCGCGTCGACCGCAGCCGGACCGACCATCCAGGAGGCAGCCGTGACCACGACACAGAACAGCCGGCCCGAGTCCGCCGACGGCGCCGGGCCGCTGCCCGCCGAGGCGGGCCAGGTCTCCGAGAAGGAGGCCCGCCAGGTCGCCGAGGCGGCCCGCGAGGCTGCCTGGGACCGGCCCAGTTTCGGCAAGGAGCTGTTCCTCGGCCGGTTCCGGCTCGACCTGATCAATCCCTGGCCCCGGTCCGATCCGGACGACGTGGCCCGCGCCGAGGAGTTCCTCGGCGCGTTCGGGGCCTACCTCAGGTCTGAGGTGGACGGCGCGGCGATCGAGCGCGACGCGCGCATCCCCGACGAGGTGTTCCACGGGATGGCCGGGCTCGGCGCGTTCGGCATGAAGATCGACCGGAGGTACGGCGGGCTCGGGCTGAGCAACCTGCACTACTGCCGGGCGTTGATGCTCGCCGGATCGGTGAGTCCGGCGATCGGCGCGCTGCTCTCCGCGCACCAGTCGATCGGTGTGCCGCAGCCGCTGAAGATGTTCGGCACGCCCGAGCAGAAGGAACGCTTCCTGCCCCGGCTGGCCGCCGGCGAGGTCTCCGCGTTCCTGCTCACCGAGCCGGACGTCGGCTCCGACCCGGCCCGGCTGGCCACCACCGCCGAGCCCACCTCCGACGGCACCGGCTACCGGCTCAACGGGGTGAAGCTCTGGGCCACCAACGGCACGGTCGCCACCCTGCTGGTGGTGATGGCCCGGGTGCCGGCGGCGGAGGGGCGGCGGGGCGGCATCACCGCGTTCGTGGTGGAGGGCGACAGCGACGGCATCACGGTGGAGCGGCGCAACGCCTTCGTGGGGCTGCGCGGCCTGGAGAACAGCCTCACCCGGTTCCACGACGTCTTCGTGCCGAAGGAGAACGTGATCGGCGGCGAGGGCAAGGGGCTCAAGATCGCCCTGACCACGCTGAACACCGGGCGGCTCTCGCTGCCGGCGATGTGCGTCGGCGCCGGCAAATGGGCGCTCAACGTGGCCCGGGAGTGGGCCGCCGACCGGGTCCAGTGGGGCCGGCCGGTCGGTGAGCACGAGGCGGTGGCGAAGAAGCTGTCCTTCATCGCCGCCACCACGTACGGCATGGAGTCGATGCTCGACCTGTCCTGCCTGCTCGCCGATGACGACCGCAACGACATCCGGATCGAGGCGGCGCTGGTCAAGCTCTACGCCAGCGAGATGGCCTGGCGGATCGCCGACGAGCTGATCCAGATCCGGGGCGGGCGCGGCTACGAGACGGCCGACTCGCTGGCCGCCCGGGGCGAACGTCCGGCCGCGGTCGAGCAGCTGCTGCGCGACCTGCGGATCAACCGGATCTTCGAGGGCTCCACCGAGATCATGCACCTGCTGATCGCCCGGGAGGCGGTCGACGCGCACCTCTCGGTCGCCGGCGACATCATCGACCCGGACGCGGGGCTGGGCCGTAAGGCGAAGGCCGGCGCACGGGCCGGCGCCTTCTACGCGAGGTGGCTGCCCACGCTGGCCGTCGGCCGGGGCCAGGCGCCCGGGGCGTACCAGGAGTTCGGGCCGCTGGCCGGGCACCTGCGGCACGTCGAGCGGACCTCGCGCAAGCTGGCCCGCTCCACCTTCTACGCGATGTCCCGCTGGCAGGGGAAGATGGAGCGCAAGCAGGCGTTCCTCGGCCGGGTGGTGGACATCGGCGCCGAGCTGTTCGCGATGTCCGCGGTCTGCGTCCGGGCCTACGCCGAGCTGGCCGAACACCCGGAGAACGTCGAGCTGGCCGACCTGTTCTGCCGCCAGGCCCGGCTGCGCGTCGACGAGCTGTTCACCGGCCTCTGGTCGAACACCGACTCGGTCGACGTGGCCGCCGCGAAGCGGATCGTCGCCGGCCGGTACGCCTCGCTGGAGACCGGGGTGGTCACCCCGCCCTCCGACCTGCCCTGGGTGGCCCGGTGGCAGCCCGGCCCGTCCACCGCCGAGGACGTCCGCCGCCGCCTGTAAGGAAGGGCCCCCTGTTAACGCGTCCGGTAGAGGAAGGGACCCCTCTTAACAGCCGCTCAACCGCGGGCGATCGCCCACGCGATCACCGCCGCCAGGATCAGGCCGTTGAGGGCGGCCAACACCAGGTACGCCGAAGGCGGGATCTTGCGACCCTTACGGACGAAACTCACCAGCACGCCCGCGTAGCCCAGCAGCAGCACGGCGACGACGATCAGGAAGTACAGCACCGGCACACCCTACCGGCCGGCCCGCAGCCCCAGCCTGCGCAGCTCCAGCGCGGCGAGCGCGTCGACGGTCTCGTCGTCGCCGCGCCGCCACGCCTCGGCCACGTCCGGCGCGATCCGGGTGAGCTTCGACAGCGGCTGGCCGGCGAGCGCGCGCAGCGCCAGCAGGTCCCGGCCGGCGGGCGCGGTGGCCATCGCCTTCGCCGCGCCGGCGCGGCGCATCCAGCGGACCCGCAGCGGCAGCCAGCCGAACAGCACCAGGCCGAGCGGGAACACCAGCACCGCGATGGTCAGCGCGAGCGCCAGCTGCCCGACCAGCTCCTGCTGGTCGCGGCCGGCCTCGGCCATCGCCCGGGCGGCGTCCGCGGCGCGGTTGAAGGGGGCGGTCAGCTCGTCGCCGACCAGCGGCACCCGGCCGACCTTGCCGCCGGCGTCGGCCAGGTTGTCGGCGAGTCCGCCGCCGGCCCCCTCCAGCTTCTGCCCGGGTACGGCGAGCTTCTCGACCAGGTCGTGCAGCCACAGCGCGAAGCGGATCGCCGCGTACACCCAGGCGACCACGAGCAGATCGGTGAGGAACTGGCGGACGGCGGTCGGAAAACGGTCGGCGTAGATCTTCACGCCGGACAGCCTGCCACGGGGGGTGGGCATCGGCACAGGGCCGATCCGCGACTCAGGACGACCCTTCGCCGGCGTGGCTCACCGCGTCCGCCACGATGTGCGCGACGTGCTCGTCGACCAACGCGTACGCGATCTCCCGGCCGCGCCGCGAGCCGCGCACCACGCCGGCGCCGCGCAGCACCCGCAGGTGCTGGGAGACCAGCGGCTGGGGGGCGCCGAGCTTCTCCACCAGCTCGTGCACGCACCGCTCGCCCTCGGCCAGCTCGCTCACGATCGCCAGCCGGATGGGGGCCGAGAGCGCGCGCAGCAGGTCGCCCGCGCCCTCGAAGGCGTCGTACCCGTTCGTGCCGGTCACCCCGTAACGGTAACCAATGCCAGCTGCGCCGGCCGGCGCGGCCTCACCTGAGCACCACCTCGTGCTCGGCCGGCTCGGCAACCGGCGCGTGCCCGGTCGACCGACCCCGACGCCGCACCGCCCGGACGCCGGCCGCGCCGAGCGCCACCAGCAGGAACGAGCCGATCGCCACCAGCACCACCGAGGCGCCGGGCGCGGTGTCGGCGGTGGCCGCCACGAAGACCCCGGCGCCCGCGGCGAACAGGCCCAGCGCCATCGCCGCCGTCATGGTGGACCGGAAGCCCCGGGTCACCTGCTGGGCGGTGGCGACCGGCACCACCATCAGGGCGCTGATCAGCAGCACCCCGACCGCCCGCATGGCGATGGTCACCGTGACCGCGGTGCCCACCGCGATGAGCAGGTTCAGCGCCCGCACCGGCAGGCCGGAGACGCGGGCGTACTCCTCGTCGTGGCAGACCGCGAACAGCGCCGGGCGCAGCGCCAGCATGGTCACCAGCAGCACCGCGCCGAGCACGCCGATGGTGACCAGGTCGGCCTGCGACGTGGTGGTCAGCGACCCGAACAGGTACGCGTTGAGCGACCCGCTGCTGGCGTCGGAGAGCCCGACCAGCATCACGCCGCCGGCGATGCCCCCGTAGAAGAGCAGCGCCAGCGCCAGGTCCCCGGAGGTGCGCCCGTACGCGCGGACCAGCTCGATGACGACCGCGCCGAGGGTGGCCGCGAGCACCGCCACCAGCACGGGGGAGCGGTTCAGCAGCAGCCCCGCGCCGACGCCGGTGAGCGCCACGTGCCCGATGCCGTCGCCGATCAGCGCCAGCCGGCGCTGCACCAGGTAGATGCCGAGCGCCGGCGCGGCCAGCCCGATGACCAGCGCGCCGACCAGGGCGCGGAGCATGAAGTCGTACTGGAAGAGGTCCATCTCAGATGCCTGTCCAGAGCCCGGCGGGCTCCTCGTCGCAGTGCGGGTGCACGTGCTCGTGGTCCGGGTCGGCGTGGTGGCCGGCCGGCTCGGGCACCGCGCCGTCGTGGGCGATCCCGCCCTGGTGCACCACCACGGCCCGGCTGATCAGCGGGCGCAGCGGGCCCAGCTCGTGGGCGACCAGCAGCACCGTGCCCCCGCCGTCGCGGAACGCGCGCAGCGCCCCGGCGAACGCCTCCTGGCTGGCCGCGTCGACCCCGGCCGTCGGCTCGTCGAGCACCAGCAGCTCCGGCCCGCCGGCCAACGCGCGGGCGATCAGGGCGCGTTGCTGCTGGCCGCCGGAGAGCGTGGCCACCGGGTCACCGACCCGGTCGGCCAGCCCGACCGCGCGCAGCGCCGCCGTCACCGCCTCCCGGTCGGCCCGCCCGGCCGGCCGGAGCACGCCCCGGCGGGCCAGCCGCCCGGACGCCACCACCTCGCCCACCGTGGCCGGCACGCCGCCGCCCGCGCCCAGCCGCTGCGGGACGTACCCGATGCGGTGCCAGTGCCGGAAGCGGCGCTGCGGCGTGCCGAAGAGGGCGACCGACCCGGCGCCGAGCGGTACCAGGGCGAGCGCGGCGCGGACCAGCGTCGACTTGCCGGACCCGTTGGCGCCGAGCACGGCGACCACTTCGCCGGCGGTCACGGTCAGTGAGACGTCACGCAGCACCGGCCGGCCGTCGTAGCCGACGGTCGCGTGCGCGATCTCGATCACGGGTGGGGTCATGAGCAGTCCAGAGCGGTTCGCAGGGTCTGCAGGTTGGCCCGCATGGCGGAGAGGTAGTCGCCCTCGGCGGGCGGGCCCTCGATCGGGTCCAGGACCGCGGTCTTCGCCCCGACCTCCCGGGCGATCGTCTCGGCGACCTTCGGGCTGACCAGCGTCTCGAAGAAGATCGTACCGGCCTGGTGCTCCCGAGCCTCCTTCGCGACCTCGGCGAGCCGCTGCGGGGAGGGCTCCGACTCCGGGGTGAGGCCGCTGATGCCGATCTGCTCCAGCTTGTAGTGCTCGGCCAGGTAGCCGAAGGCGGTGTGGCTGGTCACGATCTCCCGGCGCTGGCAGGTGCGCAGGCCCTCGGCGTACGCGGTGTCCAGCGTCGCCAGCTCGGTGCGCAGCGCGCCGGCCCGCGCGGTGTAGTCGGCGGCGTGGTCCGGGTCGGCCCGGCCGAGGCGCTCGGCGAGCTTGTCGCCCACCGTGGCCAGCCGGGTCGGGTCGAGCCAGAGGTGCGGGTCCTTGCCGCCGCCCTCCTCCTCGTGACCGGCCTCCTCCTCGTGACCGGCCTCACCCTCGTGCTCGTGCCCGCCGGCGGCGGCGTCGAGCAGCGGGGCCACCCCGGCCACGTCGAAGGCCCGGTCGCCGCCGTTCTGCTCGACCGCCTCGTCCACCGCCGGCTGGAAGCCGGTGAGGTAGACGATCAGCTCGGCGTCGACCACCTGGCCCACCTGGCGCGGGTTCAGCTCCAGGTCGTGCGGCTCCGCGCCGGGTTTGGTCAGGTTGCTCACCGCGACCCGGTCGCCGCCGATCCGCTCGGCCAGGAACTGCAGCGGGTAGAACGCGGCCACCACGTCGACCTTGTCCGGGTCCTTCCCACCACCGTCGCCGGTCGAGCAGGCGGCGAGACCGCCGACGGTGAGCAGGGCGGCGGTGGCGGCGGCGAGAGCACGGGGAGTGGCACGAACGGTCATGGGATCAACTGTCCGTGACAACGAAAATTATTGTCAAAAACGCATGATTGCATGTCACCGCAGGTCAGGCCGCACGGATCAGCCGACCATCAGCTTGGCCAGCGCGACCGCGATCAGCAGGGTCAGCATCAGCAGCCGGAGCACCCGGGTCGCCGGCGCCTGCACCGGCCAGGTCACCGTCATCAGCCAGACCAGGCCGGCGGCCAGCACCAGCAGCAGGACACCGCCGGCCGGCCCGGGCGCGAACAGGCCGACCAGCACCAGGACCAGCGCGGCGAGGAACACCGTCGTCGGGTTGAGCCGGGCCAACCGGGACAGCACGGGACTCTGCGTACGCTGCATGCCACAAACTCTACGAGGAGGAACGCCGTGCTGGTCACCAACCGGTTCGTGGTGGACGCCGAAACGGCGGACGAGTTCACCCGGGAGGCGCACGCGGCGCTCGCCGCACTCGCCGCCCGGCCCGGTTACCTGCGCGGTGACCTGCTGCGGGCGCTCGACGACCCGGCCCACTGGTGCCTGCTCACCGAGTGGGAGTCGGTCGGGGCGTACCGGCGGGCGCTGGGCGGGTTCGACGTCAAGGTCAGCGCCGTGCCGCTGCTCGCCCGATCGGTGGACGAGCCCTCGGCGTACGAGACGCTCGCCAGCGCCGCCCCGCAGGGCGAGATCGTCGTCGTCGCCAGTGATCGTGCCGCAGGTCCTTACCGCTGAGTCCCGGGGCACTACCCTGGCGCGTATGACCGCTCCCGGACCGGCCGCACCACCCCCGTCGCCCGTGCCGCCCGGCGCCCCGCCGGCGGACCCGGGCGTGCCCGCGCCGCCGCCCGGTCCCGGCGTCGCCCCGCCGTTCGCCGCCCCGCCCACCGAGGGCGGTCGGTCCCGACTCTGGCTCGGCCTCGGGGTCGGCGCGCTGGCCGTGCTGCTCTGCTGCGGCGGAGGCGGCGCGGCCGTGGTCGGGCTGGCCGTGAGCAACGTGCAGGCGGTCGGGGAGCAGGGCCGGGCCGTCACCGACGACTACTACCAGGCGCTGGTCGCGCGGGAGTGGTCCAAGGCGTACGACCAGCTCTGCGACGACGCCCGGCGACGCGAGTCCCGGCCGGAGTTCGAGCAGCGGGTCGCCACCGAGCCGCAGATCTCCGGCTACCGGGTGGGCGACGTCGACACCGCCTCGCTGACCGTGCCGGTGGACGTGACGCTGGCCGGCGGCCGGCGGGAGGCGCAGACCGTCACGCTGGCACCCGACCGGCAGACCGGTGGCATGGAGGTCTGCGGGGTGAGCTGAGGCGCTCCCCGGTATTCTGCTGGGCCCGGGACCGACGCGGTCGTACCGTTGTCCCGAACAGCCCGGTTCCATCCATCTCAACCGCGCCGACCGCCAGCCGGCGTAGGAGGAAACATGCCAGCCGACCGTATCGACGCCGTCGTCAGCCTCGCCAAGCGCCGGGGCTTCGTCTTCCCCTCCAGCGAGATCTACGGGGGCACCCGGTCGGCCTGGGACTACGGTCCGCTCGGCGTCGAGCTGAAGGAGAACGTCCGCCGGCAGTGGTGGCGGACCATGGTCCAGCAGCGCGACGACGTCGTCGGCCTCGACTCGGCGGTCATCCTGGCCCGCAAGGTCTGGGAGGCCAGCGGCCACATCGCCGAGTTCGTCGACCCGCTCACCGAGTGCCAGTCCTGCCACAAGCGGTTCCGGGCCGACCACCTGGAAGAGGCGTACGAGGCCAAGCACGGCAAGCCGCTGACCTCGCTGACGGAGCTGAACTGCCCCAACTGCGGCAACAAGGGCACCTTCACCGAGCCGAAGATGTTCAACGGCCTGATGAAGACCTACCTGGGCCCGGTCGAGAGCGACGAGGGCCTGCACTACCTGCGCCCGGAGACCGCCCAGGGCATCTTCGTCAACTACAAGAACGTGGAGACGGTCGCCCGCAAGAAGCCGCCGTTCGGCATCGCGCAGACCGGCAAGTCGTTCCGCAACGAGATCACCCCGGGCAACTTCATCTTCCGGACCCGCGAGTTCGAGCAGATGGAGATGGAGTTCTTCGTCGAGCCGGGCACCGACGAGCAGTGGCACGAGTACTGGCTGCAGGAGCGCTGGAACTGGTACCTGGACCTGGGCCTGTCCGAGGAGAACCTGCGCTTCTACGAGCACCCCAAGGAGAAGCTCTCCCACTACTCGAAGCGCACCGTCGACATCGAGTACAAGTTCCGGTTCGGCGGCACCGAGTTCGCCGAGCTGGAGGGCATCGCCAACCGCACCGACTTCGACCTGTCCACGCACAGCAAGCACTCCGGCGTCGACCTGTCGTACTTCGACCAGGGCAAGGGCGAGCGCTGGATGCCGTACGTGATCGAGCCGGCCGCCGGTCTCACCCGCGCGGTGCTGGCGTTCCTGCTGGAGGCGTACGACGAGGACGAGGCGCCGAACACCAAGGGCGGCGTGGACAAGCGCACCGTGATGCGCTTCGACCCGCGGCTGGCCCCGGTCAAGGTCGCGGTGCTGCCGCTGTCCCGCAACGAGGCGCTCTCGCCCAAGGCCAAGCAGCTCGCCGCCGACCTGCGCAAGCGCTGGGTGGTCGAGTTCGACGACTCGCAGGCGATCGGCCGTCGCTACCGCCGGCAGGACGAGATCGGCACGCCGTTCTGCGTCACCGTCGACTTCGACACGCTCGACGACAACGCCGTCACGGTGCGGAACCGGGACACCATGGCCCAGGAGCGCGTCGCGCTGGACCAGGTCGAGCGCTACCTGATCGAGCGCCTCCCCGGCTGCTGAGCTGTGTAAGGAAGGGCCCCTTCTTAACGCCTGGCGTAGAGAAGGGGCCCCTTCTTAACACCCGTCATCCGGGGGAGATCGGCTCCGCCCGTACGCCCGTCTCGGTCCCCAGCCCGCGCCGTGCCTCGGACGCGTCCTCCACCATGCGCCGCACGCGGCCCGGCTCCCTGCGGATCTGCGCCGGGGTGAAGTGCAGGACGAGCACCCCGTGCCGGCTCAGCTCGTTGTGCCGGTCCAGCGTCCGCGTCCAGTCGTTCGGGCTGAGGTGGTACTCCCGCGAGTCGACCTCCAACGCCAGCGCGCACTCGGCGAGGTAGCCGTCCGGCGTCGGCAGCCGGGAGCCGTCGGCCGCCGACAGTCGCGGGTTCCACAGGATCTCGGTGAGCACGCCGCTGCTGCTCAGGCACTCCCGCAGCTCGGTCTCCGGCGCCGAGCGGACCCCGTCGGTGATCTCTGCGAACGCCTTCCGGATCAGGGCGGTACGGCTCCGCCTGGCTCGCCGGATCTCCCGGTCCAGGCTGGCCAGGTCGGTGAAGCCGCGCTGGACGGCTTCGGCCACGGTCGCCCGTACCGGCCGCAGCTGGCGCAGGTCGCGGGCCGCGTCCACCACCGCGCGCGCCGGCGAGCACACCGGATACAGCACGGTCCGCCGGGCCTGCGGATCAAGCTCCAGGGCACGCGCGATCACCGCGTGACCGGCCGAGCGGCGCCGCACGTGGTGCGGCAGGATCAGGTGTACGTCAGTGGTGCGCGGGCTGTGCCGGAAGCCGTACCAGATCAGGGCCGCCAGACCGGTGAGCTGTGCGTCGGCGCCCGCGTAGAGCGCGGCCGAGATGCGTCGTTGCTCGTCGGTGAGGGTGCCGGTGACGAGCGCGTACGTGGCCGGCAGGACGCGCTGCCACAGGCCGCGCCGGGTCTGCCGGTACAGGTACATGTCGTCGAATCCGACGCCGAGAAGCTGCGTCCGCGTGACGATCTGCTGCTGGCGTTCCGCCAGGTCGCTGAGTTCGGGTGGCTGTTCGGGCATACCCGGCAGCGTGCGGGTCCGCCCGATCCGTGTCCTGCCCGTGCGCCTGACCTGTGGACAGCCGTCGTCGTTGTGGAGGACCGTCTGCTGGCGGGCCGACTGTGATATGGGCCCTGTTAAGAAGGGGCCCCTGCTCTACCGGAGACGTTAACAAGGGGCCCCTCCTTACACTTGTCCGGTGGATGCGCTGAAGATCGGGCCGCACGAGGTGTGGCCCCCGGTGGTGCTCGCGCCGATGGCCGGGATCACCAACGTCGGCTTCCGACGGCTCTGCCGGGAGCAGGGCGGCGGCATCTACGTCTGCGAGATGATCACCACCCGGGCACTGGTCGAGCGGAACCCGAAGACGCTGCGGATGATCGCGTTCGGCGCCGAGGAGCGGCCGCGCAGCCTCCAGCTCTACGGCACCGACCCGGAGATCACCGCGGCCGCGGTGCGGATCGTGGTGGAGCGCGACCTCGCCGACCACATCGACCTCAACTTCGGCTGCCCGGTCCCCAAGGTCACCCGCCGGGGCGGCGGGTCCGCCCTGCCGTGGCGGCGCCGGCTCTTCGCCCGGCTGGTCAACGCCGCGGTCGACGCCGCGTCGCCCGCCGGGGTGCCGGTCACGGTCAAGATGCGCAAGGGCATCGACGACGACCACCTGACGTACGTCGAGGCCGGGCTGGCCGCCCAGGACGCGGGTGTCGCGGCGGTCGCCCTGCACGGGCGTACGGCCGCGCAGCGCTACTCCGGCACCGCGGACTGGGACGCCATCGGCACGCTCAAGCAGGCGCTCGACGTGCCGGTGCTCGGCAACGGCGACATCTGGGAAGCCGACGACGCGCTGCGGATGGTCGCCCACACCGGCGTGGACGGCGTGGTGGTCGGGCGCGGCTGCCTGGGCCGGCCCTGGCTCTTCGCCGACCTGGAGGCCGCCTTCGACGGTCGCGCCGAGCGGCGGCTGCCCTCGCTGGGCGAGGTGGCGCTGACCATGCGGCGGCACGCCGAGCTGCTGGTGGACCAGTTCGTCGCCGGCGCCCGGAACCCGGCCCGGGGCGAGCGGGACGGCTGCACCGACTTCCGCAAGCACGTGGCCTGGTATCTGAAGGGCTTTCCGATCGGCAGCGAGCTGCGTCGGTCGCTCGCCATGATCGAGAGTCTGGCGCAGCTCGACGACCTGCTCGGCAAGCTCGACCCGGCGGTGCCGTTCCCGGTGGAGAACCTCGGGCAGCCGCGCGGCCGTACCAACTCCCCGGGCAAGGTGTTCCTGCCCGACGGTTGGCTGGCCAGCCGCGACGACGACACCCCGCCGGACGGCGCCGAGCTGGACGACTCCGGCGGCTGACCCCGGACACGCCGAAGGGCCCGACCCCCACGGGGTCGGGCCCTTCGTTCTTCCGGTCAGGAGCTGTAGCCGCGGCTGGCGATCCAGTGCGCCAGGGCGTCCACGTCCATGCGGTAGGAGGCCTGGTCCGGGTTCGCCGAGTCGGCGATCGTCACGACCTTCCCGCCGTCGCGGTAGCCCACCACGCTGATGTAGTGGCCACCCTCGAAGGAGTGGGTGGTGCCGTCGGTGTCGGTCGCGGTGCCGGCGATGTTCGCCACCACGGCCCGGCCGTCGTCCACCGCGCGCACGATGTCGGCGCGCAGCTTGTCGGTCTTCTCGCCGGCCTTGTCCACGGGGATCTCGGTGGACTTGTAGACGTCCTTGCCGGTCTCCTTGTTCAGCACCGGGGTGATGTCGTTGATGGAGTTGGTGCCGTTCTCGGTGGTGCCCATCTCCTTGGCCATCGCGTCCACGTCGATGTTCTTGCCCTGCACGCTGAGCGCGTTGCGGGCGGCGGCGGGGCCGCAGAAGTAGAAGTTGGGCTGGGCCTCGTAGCGCACGCCCAGCTCCCGCTCGCCGTGACCGTGGCGGTCGGTCTGCACCTGCGCGGCGCGCTCGGCCGGGGTGGCCTGGGCGGCGATCGCGGGGCCGGCGATGCCACCGGCGGTGGCGGCGATGCCGGCGACGGTCAGGGCGGTCTTGCGCAGCAGAGTGGTAGCCATGATCAGTTGCCTCTCTGTCGGGGGTACGCGGCGACGGGGGGTGCCGCGAAGAAAGATCAGGTGGCTCGCTCGGGCGGCGGGGTGGCCTGCTCCGGCGGCTCGGGGATGTAACGACCGGGGGCCCGGGGTCATTCCCGGGGGCGCTGCCCGGCGGCGGTGCCGACTCGGCAGGCGCTGTCGACCTGCTCGGCGGCTCCGGGAGATGTAACGACCGGCGTCCCGGCCCGATTCCCGGCCCGCGGGGCGGGCGGTCGGCGGGTGCGGCGCGGTCTGCCATGTACAACGCCGCGCCCCCACCCCCGATTCCACCCCACCGGTGACCCCGACCACCCGGAAACCGGACAACCACCCCACCACGGCAGGCCGCCCGCTCTCACCGCCCCCGGCCCCCGCACGGCCGCCCCTCGCCACCTCGTTGATCAAGGAGTTTGCGTCGTGCACCGGCCTCAGTCGGACGCAAACTCCTTGATCAACGAAGTGATGGAGGGGAGTGCGGCGCCTTGGCTGCGTGTTTCGGCGCTGGCGGGATCGGCTCGGAGATCTTGGTACGTCCGCGCCCCTCCGGGGACCGTGTCGTACCAAGATCTCTGACGGCGTGGGCGTTTTGGGCGATCTGTCCGGTATTGGGGGTCTGCGGTCGGGCGGGCATGGGCGGGCGGGGAAGCCCAGGAAGGAGGACGCCGGGCGGCGCGGGGAGCTGCGGCCGTGCCGCGTGCCGGGCCGTGACGGCCCGCAGGTGCTCGCGTCGGTGGGGGTGCCCGATCCCGTTCCTGGCCGGGATGGGTGCGGCGATCATGAAGTTGGCGGCTGTTCGTGTCCGGTTTGTCGCGTCAACTTCATGATCGACGGGTTGGGGGTCGGTGGGTCAGGGGGTGGGCGCGGTGTGGGGGGTGGGTTGGGTGGGGATCTGGGGTGGGGTGGGGGGCCAGGGGATCTCGGGGGAGCGGTGGAAGGTGATGCCGGCGGTGGCCCAGCGCGGGCCGTGGGCGGCGAGCCGGCTGCGGAACCGGGACCAGTCGTGCGTCTCGCGCGGTGACCAGCCCAGTTCGGCGACGGCGGGCAGGCGCGGGAAGAGCAGGAACTCGATCTCGGCCGCCGTGGTGACCGACTCGGTCCAGAGCGGGGCCTCCACCCCCAGCACCGCCTCGGCCGGCACGCCGTGCACGTGGGTGCCCGGATCCCAGTCGTACGCGCGTCGCACGTCGATGAGGCCGGCCCAGTCGTGCCCGATCGGGGTGTCCGGGGCGTACTTCATGTCCAGGTAGGCGTGGTTGCCGGGGGAGAGGATGAGGCGGGCGCCCCGGCGTACCGCAGCCGCCGTCTCCGGGTCGTCGCCGTTCGTGCCCCACCACTGCAGGACGCGCCCGTCGACGTGCTCCGCCGGGGCGAGCTGGTGCCAGCCGACGACCGTCTTCCCGGTGGCCGCGACCAGTTCCTGCGCCCGTGCGACGAAGGCGCGGTAGCTCTCCGCGGGCACCTTGAACGCCTCGTCGCCGCCGAGGTGCAACCAGGGCCCGGGGGTCAGCGCGGCCACCTCGCCGACCACGTCGGCGACGAACGCGTACGTCCGCTCGTCGGCCGGGTCGACGTAGCTGAACCCGACCTCCGTGCCGGTGTACGGCGGCGGCGCGATCTTGCCGGGGGCCAGTTCGGGGTACGCGACCAGCGCCGCGTTGGTGTGGCCCGGCAGGTCGATCTCGGGCACCACGGTCACGTGGCGGCGGGCGGCGTAGGCGACGATCCGCCGGTAGTCGTCCCGGGTGTACCAGCCGCCCGGGCCGCCGCCGACCTCGGTGGCGCCGCCGACCTCGGCGAGCCGGGGCCACGAGTCGACGGCGATCCGCCAGCCCTGGTCGTCGGTGAGGTGCAGGTGCAGGTGGTTGAGCTTGTACCGGGCCAGGTGGTCGATCACCCGCAGCACGTCCTGGACGCCGAAGAAGTGCCGGGCGACGTCGAGCATCGCGCCCCGGTAGGGGAAGCGCGGCCGGTCGACGATCGTGCCGCCGGGCACCAGCCAGCGCTCGGTGACCGGGGTGGCGCTCTCGACCGCCGCGGGCAGGAGCTGCCGCAGCGTCTGCGCGCCGTGGAACAGGCCGGCCGGACCGGCGGCGGTGATCCGGACGCCGGTGGTGGTGACGTCGAGGCGGTACCCCTCGGCCCCGAGTTCGGCGACCGTCGGGTCGCCGGCCCGAGCGGCGCCGACCAGGGCGGCGTCGACCGAGGACAGGGTGAGCGTCAACCGGCCCTCGGCCGGCTCCGCCGTGTCGGTCACCGGCAGCGGGAAGCCGGTGGCCGGGCGCAACCAGCCGGCGAGCTGGTCGGCCACGTCGCGGCCGGCGGGATCGACGCGCAGTGCCGCGTCCGGGGTCAGGGCGAAGTCGCCGGCCGGGTCGGGGAGCACCCGCTCGGGGGCGGGCACCACCGCGTCCAGGCGGACCGGCGCGGGCGGGGCGAGCACGCCGGCGGCCCGGTCGGCAGCGACGCGGGCCAGCTCCGCGGCGGTCGGCGACACGTCGGGGAGGTGGTCGGCCGGCGGGCGGGCGACGGGCGGGAGTTCGGTCGGCTGCGGCCCGTTCTCGGGGGCGGCGGGGATGGTCGGCACGGCGACGGCTCCGAGGGTGTATTTGCGCGGGATATGGCAAAGGTCAGGTTCGGCGATATCCAGTGCCGTCAAGAGTACGAGGGGAATCGGAATTGCGTGATCCTGCGCGTGGAAGCGTTCCCAACAACCGGTACGGACTCGGGCAGTGGTGACCGTTGTGCCGATTGTCACCGAACGGTCCCAGGCCTCGCGAAGTTCGCTTAACCTTCGCCCACCGATCGCTGACGAGCCGGGATTACCGGTGGTCGCTCCCGGGGTATGTCCGAACTGAACCTTCGTTAAGTGTCAATGGCGCGCGTGGGAGGCTCTGGTGGCAGCGCAAGAGACGGTCGAGCACAAGTACGTCTACGACTTCGCCGAGGGCAACAAGGACCTCAAGGACCTGCTCGGTGGCAAGGGTGCCAACCTCGCCGAGATGACCAACCTCGGCCTGCCGGTCCCGCCCGGCTTCACCATCACCACCGAGGCCTGCAAGGCGTACCTGACGACCGGCCGTGAGCCGGACGGCCTGGCCGGTCAGATCGAGGCCCACCTGGAGTCGCTGGAGCGCGAGATGGGCCGCCGCCTGGGCGACCCGGACGACCCGCTGCTGGTCTCCGTACGCTCCGGCGCCAAGTTCTCCATGCCCGGCATGATGGAGACCGTCCTCAACGTCGGCCTCAACGACCGCAGCGTGGTCGGCCTGAGCAACCAGGCGGGTGGGAACGACAGGTTCGCCTGGGACTCCTACCGCCGTCTGATCCAGATGTTCGGCAAGACCGTCTGCGAGGTGCCGGGCGAGGAGTTCGAGCACGCGCTCGACGAGGCCAAGCGCGCCAAGGGCACGCAGAACGACCTCGACCTGGACGCCGACGACCTGCGCGGGCTGGTCGACGCGTACAAGCAGATCTTCGCCAAGCACACCGGTCGCGAGTTCCCGCAGGAGCCGCGGGAGCAGCTCGACCTGGCCATCCGCGCGGTCTTCGACTCGTGGAACGCGGAGCGGGCGATCCTCTACCGCCGCCAGGAGCGGATCCCGGCCGACCTGGGCACCGCGGTCAACGTGGTGAGCATGGTCTTCGGCAACCTCGGGCCCGACTCCGGCACCGGCGTCGCGTTCACCCGCGACCCGGGCAGCGGCGCGCAGGGCATCTACGGCGACTACCTGGCCAACGCCCAGGGCGAGGACGTGGTGGCCGGCATCCGCAACACCGTGCCGTTGCAGGATCTGGAGCGGCTCGACAAGACCTCCTACGACCAGCTGCTCGGCATCATGGCCCGGCTGGAGGAGCACTACAAGGACCTCTGCGACATCGAGTTCACCATCGAGCGCGGCAAGCTCTGGATGCTGCAGACCCGGGTCGGCAAGCGCACCGCCGCCGCCGCGTTCGTCATCGCCGGCCAGCTCGTCGACGAGGGCCTGATCGACCTGGACGAGGCGCTGCACCGGGTCAACGGCGCGCAGCTCGCCCAGCTGATGTTCCCGCGCTTCCAGCTCGACCACGAGTTCCAGCCGGTGGCCAAGGGCATCGGCGCGTCCCCGGGCGCCGCCTCCGGCAGGGTGGTGTTCACCTCGGCCCGCGCCGTCGAGCTGGCCGCCGAGGGGGAGTCGGTGATCCTGGTCCGCCGGGAGACCAACCCGGACGACCTCAACGGCATGATCGCGGCCAAGGGCATCCTCACCTCGCGCGGCGGCAAGACCAGCCACGCCGCCGTGGTGGCCCGGGGCATGGGCAAGACCTGCGTCTCCGGCGCGGACGAGCTGGAGGTGAACGTCCCGGCGAAGACGTTCACCGTCGGCGGGCACACCGTCGGCGAGGGCGACGTCGTCTCCATCGACGGCACCACCGGCAAGGTCTACCTCGGCGAGGTGCCGGTCATGCCGTCGGAGGTGGTCCAGTACTTCGAGGGCGAACTCGACCCGGAGACCACCGACGATCCGCTGGTCCGGGCCGTACACCGGATCATGACGCACGCGGACGCGGCGCGGCGGCTGCGGGTCCGCACGAACGCCGACACCGGCGCGGACGCGGCCCGGGCCCGGCGCTTCGGCGCCGAGGGCATCGGCCTGTGCCGCACCGAGCACATGTTCCTCGGCGACCGCCGGGAGCTGGTCGAGCGCCTCATCCTCGCCTCCGGCGAACGGGAGCGCGACGACGCGCTCGCCGCGCTGCTGCCGTTGCAGCGGGCCGACTTCGTCGAGATCTTCCGGGAGATGGACGGCCTGCCCGTCACCGTGCGGCTGATCGACCCGCCGCTGCACGAGTTCCTGCCGCCGCTGGAGCAGCTCGCGGTCAACGTCGCGGTCGCGCAGGAACGCGGCGAGGACGTGGCCAAGGAGGAGGCGCTGCTCTCCGCCGTCCGGCGGATGCACGAGGAGAACCCGATGCTGGGCCTGCGCGGCGTGCGGCTCGGCCTGGTCATCCCGGGCCTGTTCGCGATGCAGGTGCGCGCGATCGCCGAGGCCGCCGTCGCGGTCGTCCGGGACGGCGGCCGGGCCTGCCCGGAGATCATGGTGCCGCTGGTCGGCGCGGTGCAGGAGCTGGAGACGGTACGCGCCGAGGCCGAGAAGATCATCGCCGAGGTGGTCGGGGACAGCGGTGTCGAGGTGCTGATCGGCACGATGATCGAGGTGCCCCGGGCCGCGCTGACCGCCGGCCAGATCGCCGAGGCCGCCGAGTTCTTCTCCTTCGGCACCAACGACCTGACCCAGATGGGTTGGGGCTTCTCCCGCGACGACGTGGAGGGCGCGTTCTTCTGGCGCTACCTCGAGCTGGGCATCTTCGGCATCTCGCCGTTCGAGTCGATCGACACCGACGGTGTCGGCCGGCTGGTCCGGATCGCCGCCGAGGAGGGCCGGGCGGCGCGGCCCGGGCTGAAGCTGGGCGTCTGCGGCGAGCACGGCGGCGACCCGGAGTCGGTGCACTTCTTCCACTCCGTCGGGCTGGACTACGTCTCCTGCTCGCCGTTCCGGGTGCCGGTGGCCCGGCTGGAGGCCGGTCGCGCGGCCATCAGCACCACCGGTTCCGACTCGCGCTGAACGCCGCCGGGCGGGCCGTCGCCGACCTGCGGCGGCCCCGCCTGGCGCGCCATCGCGGCCACCCCGGCGTAACCTGAGCTTCCGCCACGTGTCGATCAGGAGGGGTGTCCGCATGAGCGCCGTCTGGGAGAACCTGACCATCGACGCCCGGGACCCGTCCCGGCTCGCCCGCTGGTGGGCGGAGGCGCTCGGCTACCAGGTGACCGTCGACAAGCCGGACGAGGTGGAGATCCGCCGGACCCCCGACTCGCTGCCCGGGATCGTCTTCGTCCCGGTGGCCGGGCCGAGGGCGGGCAAGAACCGGCTGCACATCGACCTGCGCCCGGCCGACCAGGAGGCCGAGGTGGAACGGCTGGTCGACATGGGCGCGCGGCACGTCGACATCGGGCAGGGCGAGGTGGAGTGGACGGTGCTGGCCGACCCGGAGGGCAACGAGTTCTGCGTCTTGCGCCCGCGAAACGACGTTGCACGCTGACGACGCGGAGCGGCTGGTCGTCGAGGCGCCGAAGGACACCGGCTACGGGCGTTCGCCGTTCGAGCGGGACCGGGCCCGGGTGCTGCACTCGGCGGCGTTCCGTCGGCTCGCCGCGAAGACCCAGGTGCACGCCGCCGGCACCGACGACTTCCTGCGGACCCGGCTGACCCACTCGCTGGAGGTCGCGCAGATCGCCCGGGAGATGGGCGCCCGGCTCGGCTGCGACCCCGACGTGGTGGACACCGCCGGGTTGGCGCACGACCTGGGGCACCCGCCGTTCGGGCACAACGGCGAGTACGCGCTGGACGAGCTGGCCGCCGCCTGCGGCGGCTTCGAGGGCAACGCGCAGACGCTGCGGGTGCTGACCCGGCTGGAGGCCAAGGTGCTCGCCCCGGACGGGCGCTCGGCCGGGCTGAACCTGACCCGGGCCGCGCTGGACGCGGTCGGCAAGTACCCGTGGCCGCGCCGGCCCGGCGAGCGCAAGTTCGGCGTGTACGCCGACGACCGGCCGGTCTTCGACTGGGTGCGCGCGGGCTCCCCGCCCGGCGACCGCCGCTGCCTGGAGGCCCAGTTGATGGACTGGGCCGACGACGTGGCGTACTCGGTGCACGACGTCGAGGACGGCATCCACGGTGGGTACGTCGACCTGCGCCCGCTGCTGGCCGACCCGGACGAGCGGCGGGCGCTCTGCGCCGACGTGGCGGCCACCTACTCCGGGGAGGCGCCGGAGGACCTGGGCGAGGTGCTGGGCGGCCTGCTCGCCGATCCGGTGCTCGCCCCGCTCGCCGCGTACGACGGCAGTCACCGCGCCCTCGCCGCGCTGAAAGCCACCACCAGCGTGCTCACCGGCCGCTTCGTGTCGACCGTGGTGGCGGCCACCGAGGAACGCCACGGTCCCGGCCCGCACCGCCGCTACGCGGCCGACCTGGTGGTGCCGCGCCGCATCCGGGCGCAGTGTGCGCTGCTCAAGGGCATCGCCCTGCGCTACGTGATGCGTCGTCCCGGCGCCCTTGGTCGCTACACCCGGCAGCGGGAGCTGCTCGCCGAGCTGGTCGCCGTGCTGCGCGACCGGGCTCCGGACGCGCTCGACCCGGTCTTCGCCCCGCTCTGGCGTGAGGCCCCGGACGACGCGGCGCGGCTGCGGGTGGTGGTCGACCAGGTCGCCTCGCTCACCGATCCGGCCGCGCTGGCCTGGCACGCCCGGCTGGTGTCGGCGGGCTGACCGCACCGCCCCCCGGGCGCGGACGAGAAGTTAGGGTAGCCTAAGCGGCATGACGGAACGCCCGAAGACGCTCACCGCCGCCACGGTCGTCCGGACCTCGCGGCCCACCCCGCACCTGATCCGCCTCGTGCTGGGCGGGGGCGAGCTGACCGGCCTGCCGGTGGGGACGTACACCGACCACTACGTGAAGTTCGTCTTCCCGCCGGCCGGGGTGACCTACCCGCACCCGGTCGACATGGCCACCATCCGGCGTGAGTTCCCGGTCGAGCAGTGGCCGCGACTGCGCGCGTACACGGTGCGGGCCTGGGACGCGGCTGCCGGCGAGCTGACCGTGGACGTGGTCCACCACGGCGACGAGGGGCTGGCCGGCCCGTGGGCGGCCGCGCTGCGCCCCGGTGACCGGGTGCTCTTCGCCGGGCCCGGCGGCGCGTACGCCCCGGACCCGGCGGCCGACTGGCACCTGCTGGCCGGGGACGAGAGCGCACTCCCGGCGATCGCCGCCGCCCTGGAGCGGCTGCCGGCCGGCGCGCCGGCCAAGGTGTACGTCGAGGTGGGCGGCCCGGCCGACGAGCTGCCCCTGGTCAGCGCCGGTGCGGTCGAGCTGCGGTGGCTGCACCGCGCCGGCCGTCCGTTCGGCGCGCCGCTGGTCGAGGCGCTGCGAGCGTTGGAGTTCCCGCCCGGCCGGGTGCACGCGTTCGTGCACGGGGAGGCCGGCGCGGTCAAGGAGCTGCGCCGGCTGCTGCGGGTCGAGCGGGGCGTGCCCCGGGGGGACCTGTCCATCTCCGGCTACTGGCGGCGCGGCATGGACGACGAGGGCTGGCGTTCCACCAAGCCGGCCTGGAACGCCGAGGTCGAGGCCGAGGAGGCCGCCGCCGTCTGACCCCGACGGCGGACCTGGGGGTTTTCGGCCCGGGCGGGGTGCCGGTCCGCCGAGGATGGGGCCATGGCGGAACAGGTGGGGGAGCGGCCCGCGACGCGACCGGCCGACCGGGTGGTGCTCGGGTTCGGGGTGGCCGGTGTGCTGGCCGTGGTGCTCTGGGGCGTGTTCGCCCGTGGCTCGTTGGCCCGCTTCGGCGAGGCCGGGCTGAACTGGACGATCGACACCTTCGGCTGGTTCTTCGTGGTCGCCGCCGACGCGTTCCTGGTGCTGGCCGTGGTCGTCGCCGCCTCCCGGTTCGGCCGGATCCGCCTCGGGGCCGACGACGAGGAGCCGGAGTTCACCGGGCTGGCCTGGATCGCCATGATGTTCAGCGCCGGCATGGGCATCGGCCTGGTCTTCTTCGCCGTCGCCGAGCCGATCCAGCACTACGCGGCGCCGCCGCCCTCCTCCGGCGTCGAACCGCAGACCGGCGCCGCCGCGGCCACGGCCATGCAGTACACGCTGTTCCACTGGACGCTGCACCCGTGGGGCATCTACGCGATCGCGGCGCTCGCGCTGGCGTACTCGACGTTCCGCAAGGGGCGGGGCAACCGGATCTCGTCGGCGTTCGCGCCGCTGCTGGGGGCCCGCACGGACGGCGTGCTCGGCCGGGCGATCGACCTGCTGGCGGTCTTCGCCACGGTGTTCGGCTCGGCGACCAGCCTCGGGCTGGGCGCGCTCCAGGTGGCGGCCGGTCTGGACCTGGTGGTCGGCGTGGCGGACAGCCGGGCCGTCGAGTTGGTGATCATCGGCGCCCTGACGCTGGCGTTCGTGATCTCCGCGTTCTCCGGACTGCACCGTGGGGTGAAGTGGCTGTCCACGACCAACGTGCTGATCGCGGTCCTGCTGATGCTGTTCGTCTTCGTGGTCGGCCCGACCGTCTACACCCTGGAGGTGCTGCCGGCCGCGGTCGGCGACTACCTGAGCGGCCTGGTGCGGATGTCGACCCGCACCGGCGCCTTCTCCGACCCGGCCTGGCTGGGCTCGTGGACGATCTTCTACTGGGCGTGGTGGATCTCCTGGGCGCCGTTCGTCGGCACCTTCATCGCCCGCATCTCGCGCGGGCGTACGGTCCGGCAGTTTCTGATCGGGGTGCTGCTGGTGCCCAGCGGCGCGAGCGCGGTGTGGTTCGCGGTGCTGGGCGGGACCGCGCTGCGGACCCAGGCCACCGGCACCCGGGACCTGGTGGCCGACGTGGGCGCCGGCTCCGAGCAGGCGCTGTTCGGGCTGCTCGACGCGTTGCCGCTGGCGACGCTGACCAGCGTGCTCGCCATGCTGCTGATCGCGCTCTATTTCGTCACCAGCGCCGACTCCGCCTCCCTGGTGCTCGGGTCGTTGAGTTCGCGCGGCGCGCTGCGGCCGCACCGTGGCGTGGTGGTGCTCTGGGGCGTCCTCATCGGCGCGGTCGCCGCCGCGTTGCTGCTGGCCGGTGGTCTGGCCGCGTTGCAGCAGGCCACCATCCTGGTCGCGTTGCCGTTCGTGGTGGTGATGCTCGGCCTGGCCGTGTCCATGGTCCGGGAGATGGCCGCTGATCCGGCGCTGCGCGGCGGGGCCCGACCCCGGCGCTCCGGACTGGCCGCCGCGGTCCGGGCCGCCCGGTCGTACGAGGAGGAGGATCCGCCGCCGGTCACCCGGTGGTTGCACCGCCCGCGCCGTTGAGCGGATGTACCTCAAGCTATAGTAGAGGTGCTACATTCCGGGGCATGACTGCGGTCGAACTCCCGGGGGCTGTCGCGGCTCCCCGACCTCCCGACGAGGACCTCGTCCTCGACGTCCGCGACCTGCGCATGCGCTACGGCGCCGTCGACGTGCTGCACGGCGTGGATCTCACCGCCCGGCGGGGCGAGGTGGTCGCCCTGCTCGGGCCGAACGGCGCCGGCAAGACCACCACCATCGAGATCCTCGAAGGCTTCCGGCTGCCGTCGGCCGGCACGGTCCGGGTGCTCGGTGTCGACCCGGCTCGCGGTGACGAACGGTGGCGCGCCCGGCTCGGCGTGGTGCTCCAGTCCTGGCGTGACCACGGCAAGTGGCGGGTGCGGGACCTGCTGGCCCACCTCGGCGACTTCTACGCGCCGTACGCCACCGACCGGATCCCGCGCCCGTGGCCGGTCGACGACCTGCTGGCGACCGTGGGGCTGACCGCGCACGCCGGCAGCCGGGTGGCCCGGCTCTCCGGGGGGCAACGCCGGCGGCTCGACGTGGCGGTCGGCATCGTGGGCCGGCCGGAGCTGCTGTTCCTGGACGAGCCGACGGTCGGCTTCGATCCGGCGGCCCGGCGCGAGTTCCACGAGCTGGTGCACCGCCTCGCCGACCTGGACGAGACCACCATCGTGCTGACCACCCACGACCTGGCCGAGGCGGAGAAGCTGGCCGACCGGATCCTCATCCTGGCCGGTGGCCGGATCATCGCCGACGGCTCGCCGGACCAGCTGGCCCGGCGCGTCGCCGGGGACGCCGAGGTCCGCTGGACCCGCGACGGCGAGCGCTACGTGCACGCCACCGCCGACGCCACCGCCTTCCTGCGCGACCTGCTCCGCGAGCACGGCGACCGGGTGCGGGAGCTGGAGGTGCGCCGGGCGAGCCTGGAGGACGCGTACCTGACGCTGGTGCACGAGGAGGAGACCGGGATCCGCACCGGCCGGGCCGAGCGGGTGTGGCAGCAGGAGGAGAACCGATGAACCCGACCACCGCCGCGCTGCGCGCCGGGCTGCGGCGCGGCCTGATCGAGCTGCGCACCACGTTCACCAACGGCCAGGACCTGTGGAACTACTTCTTCCCCACCGCCGTCCTGCTGGTCGCCATGTTCTTCATGCGCGGCTCGACCGTGCCCGGCACCGACTTCTCGCTCGGCGCCCGGACGCTGCCCAGCGCCCTGGGCATGGGCCTGCTCTTCGGCGGCCTGCTCGGGCTGGCCCAGCAGCTCATCGTCGACCGGGAGGACGGCACGCTGCTGCGCGCCAAGGCGATCCCCAACGGGATGCTCGGCTACCTGGTCGGCAAGCTCGTGCTGATCTCGGCGATCTCACTGATCGGCCTCGTCATCCAGCTCGTACCCGGACTGTTCTTCCTGGACGGGCTGCGGCTCGGCGACCCGGGCGCGTGGCTGACCCTGGCCTGGGTGGTGCCGTTCGGTCTGGTGGCCACGCTGCCGCTCGGCGCGGTGATCGGCTCGCTGATCGAGAACCCGCGCAACATGGGCCTGGTGGTCCTGCCGATCTTCGGTCTCATCGCCCTGTCGGGCATCTTCTACCCGATCAACGGCCTGCCCGGCTGGCTCCAGGGCGTCGCCCAGGTCTTCCCGCTCTACTGGCTAGGCTTGGGCATGCGCTCGGCGCTGCTCCCGGCCGACCTGGCGGCGGTCGAGCTGGGCGGCTCCTGGCGCCACCTGGAGACGCTCGGCGTGCTCGGCGCCTGGGCGCTGCTCGGGCTCGTGCTGGCCCCGGTGGTGCTGCGTCGGATGGCCCGCCGGGAGTCCGGCTCGCGGGTCGCGGCCCGGCGGGAGCGGGCCATGCAGCGGGTCGGATGAGAGGGCGTCGATGAGCGAGACCGTGCACAACCGGATCGCGGTGCTGCGCGCCGAACGGGGCATCTCTCGCCGGCAACTGGCCGACGCGCTCGGTGTGCACTACCAGACCGTCGGTTATCTGGAGCGCGGCGAGTTCCGGCCCAGCCTGCACCTGGCGCTGCGCATCGCCGCCCACTTCGAGGTGCCGGTCGAGGTGGTCTTCTCCATCGAGCCGTTCCCGCGCATCGGGGACCCCACAGCGGTCCGCTCGGCCTGAGCCGGCGGGGGCGGGCGGCGTCCGCCACACGCCCGTCCCCCCGGCCACCGGATCGTCGGTCCGGCAGGGCAGGATGTACGCCGAGGAGGTGGCGGCCATGGCGGGGCGGATCCGGGACGAGGACATCGCGCTGGTCCGCGAGCGCGCCGCCATCGCGGACGTCATCTCCGAGGTGGTGACGCTCAAGTCGGCCGGCGGTGGCAACCTCAAAGGGCTCTGCCCGTTCCACGACGAGAAGAGCCCCTCGTTCAACGTCTCGCCCGCCCGCAACGTGTTCTACTGCTTCGGCTGCGGGGTCGGCGGCGACGCGATCAAGTTCCTGATGGATGCCGAGCACCTGAGCTTCGTCGAGTCCGTCGAGCGGCTCGCCGCCCGGGCCGGCATCCAGCTGCGCTATGTCGAGGACGACCGGTCCGCCCCGCGCCCCCGCCCGCAGCAGGGGCAGCGGCAGCGGCTGGTGGCCGCGCACGCCGCCGCCGTCGAGTTCTACCGCGCCCAGCTCACCACCGCCGGCGCCCGTCCGGCCCGGGAGTTCCTCGCCGGGCGCGGCTTCGACCGGGCCGCCGCCGAGCGCTACGGCTGCGGTTTCGCCCCCGACGGGTGGGACCTGCTCACCAAGCACCTGCGTCAGCAGGGCTTCAGCCACGACGAGCTGGTCACCGCCGGTCTGTCCCGCCCGGCCCGCTCCGGCTCGCTGATCGACCGGTTCCGCCGCCGGCTGATGTGGCCGATCCGGGACATCACCGGCGACGTGATCGGCTTCGGCGCCCGCAAGCTCTTCGACGACGACGACGGCCCGAAATACCTCAACACCCCCGAGACGCCGATCTACAAGAAGTCGCACGTCCTCTACGGCATCGACCAGGCCAAGCGGGAGATCGCCAAGCAGGGCAAGGTGGTGGTGGTCGAGGGCTACACCGACGTGATGGCCTGCCACCTCGCCGACGTGCCGACCGCGGTGGCCACGTGCGGCACCGCCTTCGGCGGCGACCACATCTCGGTGCTGCGTCGGGTGCTCTTCGACAGCGACGAGCGGGCCGGGGAGATCATCTTCACGTTCGACGGCGACGCCGCCGGGCAGAAGGCCGCGCTGCGCGCCTTCGAGGACGACCAGCGCTTCGTCGGGCGCACGTTCATCGCGGTCAGCCCCGACAACATGGACCCGTGCGAGCTGCGCCTGGCCAAGGGCGACCTGGCCGTCCGGGACCTGGTGGCGCGTCGCGAGCCGCTCGTCGACTTCGCGCTCCGGCACGTCATCAACCGGTTCGACCTCGACACCGTCGACGGTCGGGTGGAGGCGATGCGCCGGGCCGCGCCGCTGGTCGCGAAGATCAAGGACCGGGAGAAGCGCCCGGAATACGTCCGCAAGCTCGCCGGGGACCTCGGCATGGAGATCGAGCCGGTGCAGCGTGCCGTGCTGGCCGCCGCGCACGGGCAGCCCGCCGCCGGCGGGTCCGCCTCCGCGTCCGCGCCGACCCGGCGGGGCCAGGCCGCCCCGAGCGTGGACAGCCCACGCTCCATGGTGGAGCGGGAGGCGCTGAAGCTGGCGCTGCAGGAGCCGGTGCTGGCCGGTCCGATGTTCGACGCCGTCGAGGCCGCCGACTACCAGCACCCGGTGCACGTGGCGGTGCGCGCCGCCGTGGCCGCCGCCGGCGGGGCGTCCGGTGCCACCGGCGGCGCGGTCTGGATCGAGCAGGTCCGCGACGCCTGCGACGACCTGGCCGCCCAAGCGCTCGTCGGCGAGCTGGCGGTCGAGCCGCTGCGCATCGACGGCGAGCCCGACCCGAGGTACGTGTCGGTCACCATGGCCCGGCTCCAGTGGAGTTCGGTGACCGGCCGGATCCGGGACCTGAAGTCGAAGATCCAGCGGATCAACCCGGTCAGCAACAAGGACGAATACTTCGCCCTGTTCGGGGAGCTGCTCTCGCTCGAACAGCACGCGCGGGCGCTGCGCGAGCAGGCCGCCGGAGGACTGTGATGGGTCTGTTCAACCGCCGCCCGAAGCTCCCGCCGGCCGACCGGCCGCCGCTGACCGCCGACGAGCGGGTGCTGGCCTGGGCCGCCGCCGGCAACGGCGAGGGCGACGGCGTGCTCGTCGCCAGCAACCGCGGGCTCTGGCTGCCCGGCCGCGCGGAGCGACTCGGCTGGCACGACATCCTCAAGGTGGTCTGGTCCGGCCGGGAGCTCACCGTCACCCCGGCCGAGACGGTCGGCGAACGCGACGGCGGCTACCTGGTCGTCGCCGACCTCCCGGCCGAGACCTACCTGCTTGTCGACCCCGGTGACCTGCCGCACCAGGTGCGGACCCGGGTCACCGGCTCGGTGGCGTACACCGCGCACCATCCGGTGCCCGGCGGCGCCGGCCGGATCGCCGCCCGCCGGGTGCCCGGCGTCGACGGGCTGAGCTGGACGGTCCGGTACGACCCGGGCACGCCGGCCGACGACGAGGCGGTGGTCGCCGAGACCGACCGCCTGGTCGCCGCGGCCCGGGCCACCACCACGCCCGCCGACGTCTAACCACCCGGGCCGTCAAGCGCCGGTTGCCGGTCCTCCGGCATCGCCGCCCCGCGCCGTGCCGTCACCTCGCGGGCGGCCATGACCGCGACGGCGATCGAGACGAGGTACCCGGCGAACAGGACGGCCAGGAGCCCGCGGGCCGGCGGGCCCCAGTGCCACATCAGGGCACCGGAGACGGTGGCGGTCGCCAGGTTCAGGACGACATAGAAGCGGGCCAGCCCTCGCCCCCACCGGTAGGCCCACGCACGGTCGCCGCGCAACCCTCCACAGACGATCCCGGTCACGATGGCGAGCAGGAACGACGCGATGATGTCGCCGAGCCAGACCGCCGTGCCGACGGGGTGTTCGAGGGTATCGAAGAGCAGCAGGTCGACCGGCCCGAGGAGGGGCGCGAGATTCAGGGTGGTGAGCAGCCACAGGGTGCCGCGGAACAGCACCGAGCCGACCAGGCCGATCGTCAGCCAGGTGCCGGCGCGTCCGTTGTGGGGCACGCCCGGATTATGCGCCGTCCGTCGTCCCGACGGGGGCGCCGCCGGGGCGACCGCGTCGACCGGTGACGGTGACGCCCCGGCGTCCCCAGGACCCGGTCAGACCGCGGTGGAGAGACGGACCGGCACCTGCATCTCGGTCACCCACCGCTCCGGGTCGTCCATCGGGCAGTCCAGGTAGACCTCGCGGGCGAAGCCCGGATCGATCGCCCGGTGGCCGTTGTCGTCGATCCAGGTGGCGATCTTCTGGCCGGTCCGGAACGCCTCCGACATCGCGCCGTGGTGCAGCGCGGTCGCCGCGTCGCCGACGGGCGGGAGCGTGACCACCTCGAAGCCGTCGGCGTGGTCCACCTCGGCCTCCCCGATCGGGAACGCCGCGTGCACCCGGATCGTCTCGTCGCCCGGCTCGGACGGCGTCGGCTCGTACCAGGCGATCGGCGCGCCCGTGACCCTCACCCCGTGCCGTTCCAGCAGCTCCATCAGTCGCGGATAGAGCGGAGAGAGGTTCTCCGTGATCGACGTCGGGTGGTCGTAGCCGGCGGCGGTGGCGGACAGCTGCGCCACCCGGATCGCCGGGATGTTCTTCAGGACGACGTCTCCGGAGTCCATGTGTCCCTCGCTCTCGATCATCCGGAGGCGCGCGTCGACCTGGGCCAGGCGGGCGGTGTCCTGCCGCATGCGCGCGGCCAGTTCGGCCCGGCGCAGGCGCAGCATGCCGCGCAGCTCGGCGGCGTCCACCTTCTCGTCGATCAGCGCCTGCACCTGCTGGAGGCTGAAGCCCAGGTCCTTGAGGGCGGTCACCCGGTTGAGCAGGCGCAGCTGCGCGGCGGTGTAGAAGCGGTAGCCGCTGTGCGGATCGACGTGGGCGGGACGCAACAGGCCGATGGCGTCGTAGTGGCGCAGCATGCGCACCGACACCCGGCCCAGGCCGGCGAACTCTCCGATACTGAACATGGTCCTCCCAGCTTCGGCCCTGACACCGTGTGAGGGTCAAGCTCGGCGCGGTCAGCCGTCGTCGCGGTAGAACCTCGCCGCTCCCGGGTGCAGCGGGATCGGGTCGGTCAGCGCCGCGCTGGACCGGGTGAAGTTGGCCGCCTCCGGGTGCACCTGGACCAGCTCGCCCTGCCAGGTGAAGAGCACCCGGGTCAGGTCGTACGCGAGCTGGTCCGGCATGTCCGCGGCCACCAGGATCACGTTCGCCACCGTGATGGTCGGCGTCGGCTCGGGCGTGCCGTAGACCTCCTTCGGCAGCGTGGCGGTGGTGTAGACCGAGCCGTAGCGGGCCCCCAACGGCTCGATCAGTTCGGTCAGCGGCAGCAGCCGGAACGCACCGGGGGCGGCGGAGAGCAGGTCCTTGACGCCGGGGGTGGGCAGCCCGCCGGAGAAGAACATGGCGTCCAGCGCGTTGGCCCGCATCTGCTTCACGGTCTCCGGCAGCGACAGGTTGACCCGCCGGATGTCCCGGTCCGGGTTGATGCCACCGGCGGTGAGCAGGCGACCGGCGATGATGTCGGTGCCGGACCTCGGCGAGCCGGTGGAGATCCGCTTGCCGCGCAGGTCCGCGAAGCTGCGGATCTTGCCGTCGGCCCGGACGATCACGTGGGTGTAGTTGCTGTAGACGCGGGCCAGCGCCCGCACCGGCTGCGGTTGCTTGTCGAACGCGCCCCGCCCGTTGACCGCGTCCGCGGCGGTGTCCGCCAGGCTGAACGCGATCTCCATGTCGCCACCGGCCACCCGGGTGATGTTCTCCACCGACGCCCCGGTCGGCTCCGCCCGTGCCTCGTAGCCGGGCAGGTGGCGGCTGATCAGGTCGGCGTACCCGCCGCCGAGCTGGTAGTAGACGCCGGTGGTGTTGCCGGTGGCCAGGAAGATCCGCCCGCCGTGCCACGCCGGCGTCCCGGCGTCCCCGCCGCCGCAGCCGGCCAGCAGCGCGACCGCCGACAGGGCGGCCACCAACCACCGCGGGCGGCCGGTCACCGGCGGGCCGCCGGTTCCAGCGCCTCCGCCACCCGCTGCACCAGCGTCGCCGTCTCGTAGCCGATCTGGCCCAGGTCGCAGCCGGGCGCGGCGAGCACGCCGAGCAGCGCCCGCTCACCGACCGCCATCACCAGCATCACGCCGCCGTCCATGTCCACGATCTGCTGGCGTACCCGGCCGGCGGACATCAGCCGGGCCGCCCCGACGGTCAGGCTCGCCAGACCGCTGATCACCGCGGCGAGCTGGTCGACCTGGTCGGCGGAGAGGTCGGGGGAGGCGGCGAGCCGCAGGCCGTCCTCGGAGACCGCGAGCGCGTGCGAGACGTCCGGCACCTGCTCGGCGAAGTTCGCCAGCAGCCAGTCGAGTCCGGCGGTAACGGGTGTGGTCATGGCGTTCTCCCGGTGGGTGTGGTGTTCGGGGCACGGCGCGTCGCGCTGGCCACCCCCTCGGCGAGGGCGGACAGCCGGGCGCGTACCACCTCGGGGTCGAGCAGGTCCGTCGCGGGCGGTGACGCGGGGGCGTCGGGCATCGGCGCGGGCAGGTGCCCGCCCCGGGTCCGGCGCGGCAGGCCGGCGGCGGTGGTGGACACGGGCGCCGGCGGCGCGCTGGCCGGGCGGATCCGCGCCACGCTGGGCGCCAGCAGGGCGCTGCCCGGGGGGCGTACCGCGGCGACGCCCCGCACGACGCCCGCCGACGGCGCGGCCTCGGCCGTCACCGGCGCGGCGGCGACCAGGCCCCGGGTGGTGGCCGGGCGGGTCGCGGCCGCGCCCGCGGTGAACCAGGGCGCGGCGAGCCCGGTCGGTGACCGGCGTTCGGCGGTGGGCCGGCGGCTCACCGACTCGACCCGGGTCAGCACCGACTCGGGCACCTCCACCTGGGCCACCGTGCCACCGGAGGCGTCGTGCAACTGCACCCGGATCCCGTGCCGGGCGGCCAGGTGCGCCACCACGTGCAGGCCCATGCTGCCGGCGGCGGCGCTGGACAGCGTGGCCGGCACGGCGAGCCGCTCGTTGATCTCGGCCAGCCGGCCGTCGCTGATGCCGATGCCCTGGTCGTGCACGCGCAGGACGAGGCCGTCGACGGTGCGCCGCCCGTCGACCAGCACCCGGGCGTCCGGCGGGGAGTAGACGGTGGCGTTCTCCAGCAGCTCGGCCAGCAGGTGCACCAGGTTGCCGACGGCCGCGCCGTGCACCGCGGCGGTCGGCACGTCGATCTCCACCCGGAGGTAGTCCTCGATCTCGGAGGCCGCCGCGCGCACCACGTCGTCGAGGAGCAACGCGCCCTCGTGCCCCCGCCCGGGCTCACCGCCGGCGAGGACCAGCAGGTTCTCGCCGTTGCGCCGCAGCCGGGCGGCCAGGTGGTCCAGCGCGAAGAGCCGGGCCAGCGCGTCCGGGTCGGTCTCCTCGCGTTCGAAGTCGTCGAGCAGCCGGAGCTGCCGGGTGATCAGCGTGCGGATCCGGCGGGCCAGCGCCTCGGCCATCCGGGTCACGTCCAGCCGCAGCTCCGCCTGCTGGCCGGCGAGGCGCAGCGCGGCCCGGTTGACGGTGTCGAACGCCTCGGCGACCTGGGCCACCTCGTCCTGACCCCGACGGATCCCGTCGGTCATCCGGGTCGCCGGACCCTCCGCCGGCGCGCCCTCGCCCGCCGCGATCGCGGTGATCCGGTCCGGCAGCTCCCGGTTGGCCATGGTGAGCGCGGCGACCCGCAGCCGGCGCAGCCGACGGCTGGTGCGTACCGCCAGCAGCACGGCGGTGACCAGCGACCCGAGCGCGACGGTGCTGGTCGCGCCGGCGGTCAGCACCGCCCGCCACCGGGCGGTGCCGGCCAGGTCGGCGGCGTCGCGGTCCAGCCCGTCGGAGAGTTCCCGGCCGAGCAGGTTGTACCGCCGGATGGCACCGCTCTGCGCCACGTACCAGGCGTCGCCGTCGGTCTCCAGCGTCTCGGGCGCGCCGTCGGTGTCCAGCACGGTGTCGCGCATGCGCCGGGCGGTCGTCACGTCCGTGCCGTCGACCAGCCGGTACCAGGCGGTGTTCGCCGGGGCCGAGGCGATCCGGAGGAACTCGGCCTGCCGTTGCTCCCGGGCCCCCCGGAGCCGACCGAGCCGGGCCAGCTCGCCCCGTTCCAGCGCACCCCGGACGAAGACCGCGCGGAGCAGGTCGCGCTCCAGCGCGGACAGGTGCTCCTGGGCGGCCACCGACGCCACCTCGCGCGCCTCGTTGGCCAGGCCGGCGTCGCGGAGCTGGCTGGGCAGCGCGTCCGCCACCGCGAGCAGCGACTCGACGAGCGTCCCGTACGCCGGGTCGCCGCGCTCCCCGGCCAGCGCCAGTTCCCGGGCCGGGCCGAGCCGGTCGAGGTGGCCGTTCGCGTCGTCGAGCACGGCGGCCAGGTCGGGGGCGGCCCGCCGGGCGTCGCCACCGGCCGAGCGGTAACGGTCGACGGCGGCGTCCACCCGACGTCGCTGCGCGTCCACCAGCGGCCGACCGGAGGCGCCGCCCCGCTGGCGCAGCGCCGCCGTCTCACCGAGTTCCCGTTCCAGCTCGTGCACCAGCCGTACCGTCGCCGTTGCGGTGCCGGCGAGCACGCGGGCCCGGTCGGCGTCGGCGGACGCGTCCAGCGCGGCGCCGGTCTGGGCCGCGCCCAGCACCACCAGACCGGCGGTCGCCACCAGGATCGGGGCGAGCAGCTGGACGCGGACCGACCGGAGACGCCCGGCGCGGTCCGCGGAACGGTGGTGGCGGCGTACGCGGGTGGGGTGGGGCAGCGGCACGGGGGTCTCCCGGTCGATGTCGGTGGGCCGGGCCCGGACAGGGTCCGGGCCCGGCCGGTCGGGTCAGCTCGCGCCGAGGTCGGTGAGCGCCCGTTCCGCGCCCCGGTGCAGCGGCACCGGGTCGGTCTTGCGGGCGTTGCCCAGCTCGATGCCCTTGGCGGCCGGGTTGGCCTGGGCGAGGACGTCCTTGCGGTCGAAGACGGTCCGGGTGATCGCGCAGGCCACGTCCGCGTCGAGGTTGTCCCGCACGAGCAGCACGTTGGGCACGACGATGGTGGGCACGTCGGCCGGTGTCTTGTAGATGTCCTTGCCGATGGTGCCGGCCTGGTAGGCCGGGTTCAGCCCGGACATCGTCGGCAGCAGCGGGCTGATGTCGACGAACCGCACCTTGTCGCCGGCGGTGGTGAACAGGTCGGTGACCCCGCCGGTCGGGATGCCGCCGGACCAGAAGAACCCGTCGATGCTGCCGTCCTTCATGCCGTCGACGGTCTTGGTCAGGTCGAGCCGCTGCGCCTGGACGTCCTTGGCCGGGTCCAGCCCGGCGGCGGTGAGCAGGCGGTTGGCGATGACCTCGGTGCCGGACTTGGGCGAGCCGGTGGAGATCTTCTTGCCCTTCATGTCCGCGACCGAGGTGATGCCCGCGTCGGCCCGCACGACCACCTGCGTGTAGTTGTCGTAGATCCGGGACAGCGCCTTGACCGGCTGCGGCGAGCTGAAGCTGCCCTTGCCCTGCACCGCGTTGACCGCGGTGTCGAACAGGGAGAACGCCACGTCGTACTGGCCGGCGACGAGCTGCTCGACGTTCTGCACCGAGGCGCCCGTCTCGGCGGCCGTCCCGGTGAGCTTGCCGTCGGTGGTCTTGCTCAGCTCACCGGCGAGCGCGTTGCCGACCACGTAGTAGACCCCGGTGGCGTTGCCGGTGGCGATGCCGACCCGGGTGTCCTTGGTGACCTTGCAGGTGACGTCGCGGGCGGCGTCGTCCGTCGCCGCGCCGTCCTGTCGGCCCCCGCAGCCGGCGGCGCCGGCGGCGACCAGGGCCAACGCCCCGACGCCCGCCGCTATTCGCGTGTCGATCCGTCTCATCCTCTGTCCTCCCCATGGTGCACGGACTTCAAGGCCGACGGGCGGCCGGCGCCACGTCGGACGTACACGCCCGCGACGGTCAGCGCGGCGAGCGCCGCGCCGACCGCCATGGGCAGCGGTTCCAGCCAGAGCAGCACCAGTCCGGCGACCGCGCCGAGGAGCCGCTCCGGCGTCCCGGCCGGGCCGACGCCGGGCAGCCACCCGCCGGCCGCCACGGCCAGCACGGCGACGCCGAGCGCGGAGACCGCGCCGGCCAGCACGATCCGCCCCACCCCGCCGATGCCGAGCAGGCCGAGGCCGGTCGGGGTGATCACGAAGGCGAGCGGGATGAGGTACGCCGGCAGCGCGTACCGCAGGGTCTGCCACATGGTCGGCACCAGCCGGCCGCCGGTGACCGCGGCGGCGGCGACCGCGGCCAGCGCGGTCGGCGGCGACACCTCGGACAGCACCGCGAAGTAGAAGACGAACATGGCGGCGGCGGGGGCGGCGACGCCCAGGTGCAGCAGCGCCGGGCCGATGATCACCCAGCCGATCACGAAGGACGCGGTGACCGGCACGGCGAGGCCGAGCAGGCTGAGCGCGACCGCGGCGAGCACGGCGGTGAGCGCCAGCACCACGGCCGGCTCCGAGCTGACCGACTGCGCGCCGGAGACCAGCAGCGCGGCCGCCTGCGGGCCGAGACCGGTCTTGGTGGTGGTGGCGGTGATGATGCCCGCCGCGGCGCACACCGCGCTCACCGCGAGCACCCCGCGGACGCCGTCGCGCAGCGCCGCGACCAGCCGGGCCGGGGTGAGCCGGTGCCGGCGGTCCAGGAAGGACAGCACGGCGGCGAGCGCGGTGGCGATCACCACGGCCCGCATCGCCGAGGCGCCCAGCGCCAGCACCACCACGATCACGAGCAGGGAGAGGAAGTGGTAGCCGAAGCGGGCCAGCAGCCGCCAGGCCGAACCGGTGTCGATGACCACCGGCCGCACGCCGGAGCGCCGGGCGTCGATCTCGACGGAGAGCAGGATGCCCAGGTAGTAGAGGACGGTCGGCACGGTGGCCCAGCCGAGCACCTGGAGGTAGGACACGCCCAGGTACTCGGCGATGATGAAGGCCGCCGCGCCGAGCGTCGGCGGCGACAGGATCGCGCCGACCCCGGCCGCGGCGAGCATGCCGCCGGCCCGCTCGGCGGGGTAGCCGGCGCGGCGCAGGATCGGCCAGGTCACCGCTCCGATGCTGACCGTGGTGGCGGCGCCGGAGCCGGAGACGGTGCCGAGCAGGAAGCCGGAGGCGACGGCGGTCCGCCCCGCGGCGGTGCGGGAGCGGCGGAACGCGGCGGCGGAGAGCTCCACGAAGAACCGACCCGCCCCCGAGAGGTCGAGCACCGCGCCGTAGATGGTGAACAGCACGATGTACGACGCGGCCACGTCGAGCGGGGTGCCGTAGAAGCCGCTGTCGGAGTTGTAGAACGCGTCGACCAGCTGCCCGAAGTCCAGCCCCGCGTGGGCCACCGGCCAGGACTGGGGGAGCAGCCCGCCGTAGTAGCCGTAGCCGAGGAACATCACGCACACCGCCGGCAGGATCCATCCGGTGGTGCGGCGGCACGCCTCCAGCAGCAGGAGCAGCAGCCCGGTGCCGAACGCCACGTCGAGCGGGTCGAGCAGGCCCTGCCGGTCGAGGAACGCGTCGTAGCCGCCGCCGGCCGCGCCGAGCGTCACCGGCAGCACCGGGTAGAGGCAGACCAGCAGCGCGGCGAGCGCGAGGGCCCAGTCGACCGCCGTCGGCCCGGGCCGCCCGGTCGCCGTCCGCCGTGGCCGCACCCCCGAGGGGTACGCCAGGAAAACCATCGGGAGTACGCCGGCGAGAAAGATGATGAGGTAGTACTTGCTCCCCTGGGGCAGCGGGAAGAACACCTGCCAGAGCGTCAGCAGCGCGACCGCGACGGTGATCGCGGTGAAGAGCCGGCCGACCGGTCCGGAGAGCGTCCGCCCCGGTTTCTCCTCCTCGAACCGCGCGGCCAGTTCGCGGGTGTCCGGGTGGTCCGGGTCCCGGGTGTGGTGGTGCGTCTCGCCCGGCCCGTCGTCGGCCCACGCCGGGTCGCCCACCCCGCCGTCGTCGGGCGGGAGCGGCACCGCGTCGGAGTCCACTTCGGACCCCGGACGCCCGCCGGCGGGCGTCCGGGGTGACGGGGGAGTGGAGTCGGAGGGGCGAACGGGTGGCACGAGGGGGCACGATACGCGAATGGCGCACATGATGGGAACATTGCCGATCGTGATTGCATTGAGTGACGGAATGAGCCTTCGCTCACTCACCGCACACTCTTTTCGAAGCGATTTCACAATTGTTCTGCCATAAAGACGAACCGGTCTTCGGGAGTCGCTCCACTATGGTGAGTTAGGCCCGCTTCCAACGATGAAATGGGTCCATCACGGAGCGTAGTGACGGTCACGCAACGTGCGGGCGCGCGGGTTGTCGGACCGGGCGGTTAGGGTCGGCCGGTGACCATCGGGCAACCACTCATCCAGGCGCGGGGGCTGGTGAAGCGGTTCGGCGACTTCACCGCCGTCGACGGCATCGACGTCGAGGTCCGTCGCGGCGAGGCGTTCGGCTTCCTCGGTCCCAACGGCGCGGGCAAGTCCTCCACCATGCGCATGATCGGTTGCATCTCCCCGCCGTCCGGGGGCGAGCTGCGCATCCTCGGGCTCGACCCGGTGCGCGACGGCCCGACCATCCGGGCCCGGCTCGGGGTCTGCCCGCAGCTCGACAGCCTCGACCCCGAGCTGACCGTCCGGGAGAACCTCACCACCTACGCGCGCTACTTCGGCATCCCGCGCCGGGTGGCCCGCGAGCGCGCCGCCGAGCTGCTCGACTTCGTCCAGCTCGCCGAGCGGGCCGAGAGCCGGGTCGACCCGCTGTCCGGCGGCATGAAGCGGCGGCTGACGATCGCCCGGGCGCTGGTCAACGATCCGGAGATCGTGCTGCTCGACGAGCCCACCACCGGCCTCGACCCGCAGGCCCGGCACCTGGTCTGGGAGCGCCTGTTCCGGCTCAAGCAGCAGGGCGTGACGCTGGTGCTCACCACCCACTACATGGACGAGGCGGAGCAGCTCTGCGACCGCCTGGTGGTGATGGACGGCGGCCGGATTGTCGCCGAGGGGTCGCCCCGCGCGCTGATCGAGCGGCACGCCACCCGCGAGGTGGTCGAGCTGCGCTTCGCGGGCGACTCGCAGGAGGCGTTCGCCGGCAAGCTCGACGGGTTGGGCGAGCGCGTCGAGGTGCTGCCCGACCGCATCCTGCTCTACGTCTCCGACGGCGACGCCGCGGTGGCCGAGGTGTCCGCGCGCGGCCTGGACCCGGCCGGCGTGCTGGTGCGGCGCGGCAGCCTGGAGGACGTCTTCCTCCACCTCACCGGCCGCACCCTGATCGACTGACGCCCGCGCCGTTCGTGCGGCGGGGCCGGCTGTCCCAAGGACCGGCATGCCTTCGTGACCCCGTCGAACCTGACGGAGGTCGGTACCCGTGGTTGGTGCCCGCGGTTGGTGGCCTTTTGCTCGTGGGGCCCGGGGCGGGTCACGAGGGCCGTGCTGTCCGGCTTGCTCGTGGGCCGGAGCCCCGCTCGCGGCGGTGAGGCGGTGGCGCGAGCGGAGGGTGCGCCCGCGCGGTCGCGTACCGGGGGTGTACGACGCCGCCCACCCCGCCGGCGATTCCGCGTCCGGACGGTCCCGCCCCGCCACCGCGGAACCGGACACCCACCCACCGGACACGATCCGGCGCATCCCTCCGAGGGGTGACACCCACCGCGTTCCACCCACCGCCCGTCAACTCCGTCGGTGGAACACCGTGGGTGTGTTCTGGCCTTGGGGGCACCCATGGCGTTCCACTCGTCGGCTGTTGACGCCGTGGGTGGAACACCATGGGTGCGTCCCGGCTCGGACCATCTGCGCCACCCCCCCCGGAGAGGGCGAGGCGCCACATGCCCGCCCGCCGAGATCTTGGAAGAAAACGGCCCTCAGAGGGGCCTCGCACTTCCAAGATCTCCCACGGAAGCGGACACCCGCACGGATGGGCCGCCAGATCGGGAAGGTGGCGGCGTCGGGCCTTCGCCCCCGGCGCCTGACGCGGGTTCGTCGCCGGGCTCGCCCCCGGCGCTGACCGGCCCGAGCAGCCCGACCCGGCGAGTGCCGACGCCGAGGAGGCGTCGGGACCCCACCGCCGACGGGTCACGCTGGCGCCTGTCGTACCCGCCCGGTAGGAAGGTCGGCGGGGGTGGTGCGGGTGACGACGGCGACGGGCCGGGCCGGGGCGGGCTTGCCACGGGTGCCGGCGGTGGCGGTGTTCGCCCACTACCTGGTCAACTACCGGCGCACGTGGCGGGCGGGCGTCTTCTCGTCCTTCCTGCTGCCGGTGCTCACGGTGGTCGGCTTCGGCTTCGGCGTCGGGGCCTACGTCGACCAGGGCGTCGACGGGGTGCCCTACCTGCCGTGGCTGGTGCCCGGCCTGATCGCCTCGACCGCCTTCCAGGTCGCCGTCGCCGAGTCGACCTGGCCGGTGCACAGCAACTTCAAGTGGGTGCGCACCTACCACACCCAGGTCGCCGCGCCCCTGCGCACCGGTGACATCGTGGCCGGTCACCTGGGCTTCGTGCTGTTCCGGGTGGTCACCAGCGCGCTGGCGTTCCTGCTGGTGGCCGCCGTGTTCGGGGCGTTGCGGTCGCCCTGGGCGGTGGCCGTGGCGCCGCTCGCCCTGCTGCTCGGCCTGGCGGTGGCCGCGCCGGCCTTCGCGTTCAGCGCGTGGGTGCCGAGCGACAGCTACCTCGCGTTGCTGTTCCGGTTCGCGGTGATCCCGATGACGCTCTTCTCCGGGGTGTTCTTCCCGGTCGAGTCGATGCCGGCCGGGCTGCGGCCGGTCGCCTGGGCCACGCCGCTCTGGCACGCCGTGGACCTGTGCCGGGCCGCCACCCTGGGGGTCGCGCCCCGGTGGTCGGTCACCGGTCACCTGCTCTACCTCGCGGTCTGGGCCGGCGCCGGCTGGTGGCTGGCGCTGCGGGCGTTCCGCCGTCAACTCGTCGTCTAGGAAGGGGTGTCGTGGTCGGTCTCGTCCTGCCCCGGCTGGTCGGCGTCACGGGGGCGCGCCGCTCCGCCGCGATCGCCGAGCGCAACCTCACCGCGCTGCGCAGCGCCTACTGGCTGGTGCTGGTCTCCGGCTTCCTGGAGCCGGTGCTCTACCTGCTGTCGATCGGCATCGGGGTGGGCGCGCTGGTCGGTGACCTGACGCTGCCCGGCGGCGCGGTGGTGTCCTACGCGGCGTTCGTCGCGCCGGCCATGCTGGCCTCCTCGGCGATGAGCGGCGCGCTGTCCGAGACCACGTTCAACTTCTTCGGCAAGATGAAATACATGAAGCTGTACGACGGGGTCATCGCGACCCCGGTGCAGCCGTTCGAGATCGCCCTCGGCGAGCTGGGCTGGGCGATGGCGCGGGGTGGCCTCTACTCGGCCGCGTTCCTGCTGATCATGGTGACGCTCGACCTGACCACCGCGTCACGCGCGCTCGTCGCGTTCCCGGCGGCGGTGCTGGTGGGGTTCGCGTTCGGCGCGCTCGGCATGACGGTCGCGACGCTGCTGCGCAGTTGGCAGGATTTCGACCTGATGGGCTCGGCCCAGTTCACCCTCTTCCTCTTCTCCGGCACGTTCGTGCCCGCCGAGGCCTACCCGGCGGCGCTGCGCTGGCTGGTCGAGCTGACCCCGCTCTACCGGTCGGTGCACCTGATCCGCGGCGTGTGCGTGGGGGAGTCCGGCTGGTCCTGGGTGCTCGACGTGGCCTACCTGGTGGCGTTGACCGGCGGCATGCTGGCGCTGGCCTCCCGGCGGATGGGCAGGTTGCTCTACCTGTAGCTGGTTACCGGGCCCGGCCGCGGGGCAAGTCGTGCAGGACGACACGACGAGGGAGGTGCGATGGCCACCGACGAGTCTCCCGCCCGCGAGGGGCGCGAGCGCACCGGGCCAGTGGGGCCGGACGACGGTCCGGACAGCCCGACCGACCTGCCGGGCCCCGGTTGGGTGGCGACGCTCAAGCGGACCGTCCGCGAGTTCCAGGACGACAGCCTGACCGACTGGGCCGCCGCGCTGACCTACTACGGGGTGCTCTCGATCTTCCCGGGCGTGCTGGTGCTGATCTCGATGCTCGGCCTGCTCGGTGAGCGGGCGACCCAGGGCGTGCAGGACACGGTCAACCAGGTGGTGCCGGAGCCCAACATCCGCACGATCATCGAGAGCGCGATCACGCAGGCCGGTGACTCCGGCGGGCTGGCGAGCGTCGCGGCGGTGATCGGTCTGGTCGCCGCGTTCTGGTCGGCCTCCGGCTACGTGGCCGCGTTCATGCGCGCCTCGAACAGCATCTACGACGTGCCGGAGGGGCGGCCGATCTGGAAGACGCTGCCGATCCGCCTCGGGGTGACCGCGGTGATCGGCGTGATGCTGCTGGTCAGCGCCGTGATCGTGGTGTTCACCGGCGGCCTGGCCGAGCAGGCGGGCAACGCGATCGGGCTGGGCTCGACCGCGGTCACGGTGTGGAACATCGCCAAGTGGCCGGTGCTGCTGGTGCTGGTCAGCCTGATGTTCGCGATCCTCTACTGGGCGTCGCCGAACGCCCGGCACGGCGGGTTCCGCTGGGTCAGCCCCGGCGGCGTGCTCGCGGTGGTGCTCTGGCTCGTGGTGTCCGGCCTCTTCGCGCTCTACGTGAGCAACTTCGGCTCGTACAACAAGACGTACGGCGCCGTGGCCGGCGTGATCATCTTCCTGGTCTGGCTCTGGCTGAGCAACATCGCCATCCTGCTCGGCGCGGAGTTCGACGCCGAGTTGGAGCGCAGCCGCGCCATCGCGGCCGGGCACCCGGCCGACGAGGAGCCCTACGTCGAGCTGCGCGACGACCGCAAGCTGCGGAAGAAGCGCAACGCGCCGACTCCCCGCTGACCACCCTCGCGTCGCCCCGCCCGGAGAACCGGGCGGGGCGACGCGTTTTCATGATCCGGAACACGCTTTTGTTCGTATGGACAAAAGTTTCCATCGGTTGTGCCGAAGCTATGGACACGTGACCCGGAAGGCTCCTACTGTGTCGGACACGACACATCGCCGTTGCGTCGATGTGAACGACTCCGATGCGGAGGTGAGCGCCGGTGCGGACGGTCGATCCCCTGCACGTGCGGCTCCTGCGGTTGCTCCGGGACGAGGGCGCGGTCTCCCGCGCCGAGCTCGGCGACCGCCTCCAGATGCCCCGCCCGCGCCTGCTCGCCGAGCTGGAACGCCTGGTCGCCCTCGGCTACGTGGCCGAGGCCGGACTTGCCGCCTCCCGGGGCGGGCGCCGGTCCACCCTGGTCGAGCTGAGCCCGCGCCTGCGCTTCGCCTCGGTCGACCTGGGCGCCAGCTCGATCGACGTCGAGGTGGTCAACGGGCGGCTGGAGCCGGTGACCGCGTACACCGAACCCGCCGACATCCGCTCCGGGCCCAAGGTGACCCTGCACCGGGTCAACGAGCTGCTGCACAAGGCCCGGGTGGACGGGGCGTACGAGCGACTGGACGCGATCGGCATCGGCGTGCCCGGCCCGGTGAGCTTCCGCGACGGGGTCCCGGTCTCCCCGCCGATCATGCCCGGTTGGGACCGCTTCCCGGTCCGCGAGCTGCTGACCCGTGAGCACGGCTGCCCGGCGGTGGTCGACAACGACGTCAACATCATGGCCATCGGCGAGCGGCACGGCGGTGTCGCCCACTCGGTCGACGACTTCCTCTTCATCAAGATCGGCACCGGCATCGGCTGCGGCATCTATCTGCACGGCGAGGTCTACCGGGGCACCGACGGGTGCGCCGGCGACATCGGCCACATCCAGGTCGACCCGAACGGGCCGATGTGCTCCTGCGGCAACCTCGGCTGCCTCGAAGCGGTGTTCAGCGGCGCGGCGTTGGCCCGGGAGGCGACCGCCGCGGCCCGCGCCGAGGTCTCGCCGGCGCTGGTCGAGCGGCTCGCCGCCCGGGGCGTGGTGACCGCGCTCGACGTGGCACAGGGCGCGGTCGAGGGAGACGTCACCTGCATCCAGCTCATCCGCGACGGGGGTCGGCGGGTCGGCAGCGTGCTGGCCGGCCTGGTCAGCTTCACCAACCCGTCGATGATCGTAATCGGTGGCGGGCTGGCCCAGCTCGGCCACATCCTGCTCGCCGAGATCCGCAGCGTGGTCTACCGCCGCTCGCTGCCGCTGGCCACCGGCAACCTGCCGGTCGTCCTCTCCGAGCTGGGCCCACGCGCCGGCGTCGCCGGCGCGGCCGTGCTCGCCAGCGACGTCGCGTTCGGGGAAGCCGCATGACCGAGCGCACCGAGGGCGTGCCCGGCCAGCCCCGCATGACCGAGCGCACCGAGCGCAGCGAGGGCCGTGAGGGCGTGCCCGGTCAGCCCCGCATGACCGAACGCACCGAGCGCAGCGAGGGCCGTGAGGGCATGCCCGGCCAGCCCCGCATGACCGAGCGCACCGAGCGCAGCGAGGGCCGTGAGGGCATGCCCAGCCAGCCCCGCATGACCATCGAGGAGTCCGAGGAGGCCGAGGTGAGCACGAAGGAGCCGCTGGTCGAGGCGCCCGCCGACGCCGTCGCGGGCGAGGTGGTGCTGCGCCTCACCGACGTGGTCAAGACGTTCCCCGGCGTACGCGCGCTGGACGGCGTGCAGCTGGAGGTGCGGGCCGGCGAGGTGCACTGCCTGCTCGGGCAGAACGGCGCCGGCAAGTCCACCCTGATCAAGGTGCTGGCCGGCGTGCACCGGCCGGACTCCGGCGAGGTGGTGTGGCGGGGCGAGCCGGCGACGTTCGCCAACCCGCAGGCCGCTATGCGCGCCGGCATCGCCACGATCTACCAGGAACTCGACCTGGTCGACGACCTGTCGGTGGCGGAGAACGCGTTCCTCGGCCACGAGCCGCGCCGGTCCGGCTTCGTGCGGCGCGGGCTGATGGCCCGCCGTACCCGGCAGATCCTGGCCCGGCTCGGCCACCCGGAGATCCCGCCCGGCCGGCTGGTGCGGCACCTGCCGGCGGCGGGCAAGCAGATCGTCAGCATGGCCCGGGCGCTCTCCCACGAGGCCCGACTGATCATCATGGACGAGCCGAGCGCGGTGCTGGCCCACGACGAGGTGGGCAACCTGTTCCGGATCATCCGGGAACTCACCGCGCAGGGCATCGCGGTCATCTACATCTCGCACCGGATGGAGGAGATCCGCGAGATCGGCGACCGGGTCACCGTACTCAAGGACGGCCGGACCACGGCGGCGAGCCTGCCGGCCCGCGAGACCCCGACCCGCGACCTGGTCGCGCGGATGACCGGGCGGACCATCGAGTACGTCTTCCCGCAGCGCCCGGCCGCCGACGGCGCCGGCGCGGAACTGCTCCGGGTGGACGGGCTGACCCGGCACGGCGAGTTCGCCGACGTGTCGCTCGGGGTGCGCGCCGGGGAGATCGTCGGGATCGCCGGGCTGGTCGGCTCGGGCCGGTCGGAGCTGCTGGAGACCATCTTCGGGGCCCGTCGGGCGCAGGCGGGGACGGTCCGGGTCGACGGCCGGGCGCTGCGTCCGGGCAGCGTCGGCGCGGCGGTGCGGGCCGGCATGGGGATGGCGCCGGAGGAGCGCAAGAGCCAGGCGCTGCTGCTCGGCGAACCGATCTACCGCAACGTCACGCTGGCCACCTTCGGCCGGTACGCCCGTCTCGGCTTCACCGACGCCGCGCGGGAGCGGGCCGAGGCGGACCGGGTCGCCGCATCGCTGGAGCTGCGGCCCCGGGACGTACGCCGACCGGTGCGCACCCTCTCCGGCGGCAACCAGCAGAAGGTCGTGGTCGGCCGGTGGCTGCTCGGGGAGACCCGGCTGCTGCTGCTCGACGAGCCGACCCGGGGTGTGGACGTCGGCGCCCGGGCCGAGCTCTACCAGGTCATCCGGGACCTGGCCGCCCGGGGCGTCGGGGTGCTGCTGGTCTCCAGCGAGGTGCCCGAGGTGCTCGGCCTGGCCGACCGGGTGCTGGTCATGCGGGAGGGCCGGGTGGTCCGCGAGGCACCGGCCGGCGAACTCGACGAGAACACCGTGCTCGACCTCGTCATGGCGGGGTCCCTCATGGAAGGCGCACCGGCATGAGTGACGTCACTGATACCGCGCTGCCCGCGCAGTCGCCGCCGGTGGACCGGGCGGAGACCGCCAAGGCCGACGCGGCGTCCCGCCTGTCCTGGTGGCGGGGCGACGGCGGGGAGGGCGCGAAGCGCAACCTCGGCCTGCTCGCCACGCTGGTGGTGCTGGTCGTCATCGGCATCCTGACCCGCCCCGACCTCTACGGCGACCCGAACTGGGTGTGGGGCAACACGCTCACCATCCTCAAGCTCGCCTCGGTGGTCGGCGTGGTCACCGTCGGGATGACCTTCGTGATCATCGGCGGCGGCATCGACCTGTCGGTCGGCGCGATCGTGGCGCTGGCCGGGGTCTGGTGCACCACGGTGGCGACCCAGAGCTACGGCGCCGGCGGCATGATCTTCAGCGCGCTGACCGTCGGGTTGGCCGTCGGCGTGGTCAACGGGCTGCTCATCTCGTACGGACGACTGGTGCCGTTCATCGCCACGCTGGCCATGCTGGTGGCCGCGCGGGGCCTGGCCGCGGAGATCTCCGACAAGCAGACCCAGGTCTCCACCAGCTCGTTCATCAACGGCATCGCGACCACCAAGGTGCTCGGCATCCCACTGCTGGTCTACATCCTGGTCGCGGTGGTCGCGGCCGGCTGGGTGCTGCTGAACCGGACCACGTTCGGCCGCCGCACGGTGGCGGTCGGCGGCAACCCGGAGGCGGCCCGGCTCGCCGGCATCAACGTCCGCCGGCACACCGTGCTCCTCTACGCGCTCTCCGGCCTCTGCTGCGGCATCGCCGCGGTCATGCTGACCGCGCAGGCCACCTCCGCCCAGGCGGCGATGGCAAACCTCTACGAGCTGGACGCGATCGCCGCCGCGATCATCGGCGGCACGCTGCTCAGCGGCGGGCGGGGCACCATCATCGGCTCCCTGCTCGGGGTGATCATCTTCTCCACGATCACGAACCTCTTCGCCATCAACAACCTCTCCGCCGAGGCCCAGAACATGGTCAAGGGCGGCATCATCGTCGCCGCCGTCCTGGTCCAGCAGGTGCAGTTCCGCAGCCTGACCCAGTTCCTCGCCCGCAACCGGGCCACCACCACCTGATCCCACCGCGCACGCCGGCCGCCGTCGACCCGACGGTGGTCCGACCCACCGCACCCGAAAACACCCCACCACCTCATCCAGGAGGTCGTCATGAGAACACCGCGCCACGATCTGTCCCGCCGCCGGTTGCTCTTCGGCGGAGCCGCGGTCTCCGCCGGGGTGCTGCTCGCCGGCTGCACCAGCAACGAGCAGACCCCGACGGAGGCGCAGACGAAGGCCGCCGCGACCGGTGGCAACACCGAGCCGGGCAAGAAGGTGACCATCGGCTTCTCCGCCCCGGCCGCCGACCACGGCTGGATCGCCGCCATCACCAACAACGCCAAGGCGCAGGCCGGGGCGTACTCGGACGTGGAGCTGAAGTCGGTGGAGGCCGGCGCGGACGCGGCGGCCCAGCGGGCCGCGCTGTCCACGCTGATCTCCCAGAAGCCGGACGTGATCGTGCTGCTGCCGCACGACGGCAAGGAACTCAACGCGTTCGGCCTGGAGGCGATGAAGGCCGGCATCCCGGTGGTCAACCTGGACCGGGCCTTCCCCGACGCGCGGGCCTACCGCCTCCAGATCAAGGGCGACAACTACGGCATGGGGGTGGCCGCCGCCACCTACATCGCCGAGCAGCTCAAGGCCAAGGGCGTGAGCAACCCGGTGATCGGTGAGATCCCCGGCATCGAGTCGCTGGAGCTGACCCAGGAACGCTCCAAGGGCTTCGCCGACACGCTCGCCTCCTACGGGCTGAAGGTCGCCAACCGGCGGCCGGCCGAGTTCACCGTGGACTCCGGCCAACAGGCCGCCACCGGCCTGTTCCAGGCCCTGCCGAAGATCGACGCGGTCTGGAACCACGACGACGACCAGGGCATCGGCGTGCTCGCCGCGGTCAACCAGGCCAACCGCAAGGAGTTCTTCATGGTCGGCGGCGCCGGCTCGAAGAAGGCCATGGAGGACATCGCCGCCGACAGCACGGTGCTCAAGGCCACCGTCACCTACAGCCCGTCGATGGCCTCCTCGGCCATCTCCCTGGCCCGCTTGATCGGCCAGGGCAAGGGCATGTCCGACCTGGTCGAACTCCAGGTACCGAAGGAGATCGTGCTCTCCTCCGAGACGATCACCAAGGAGAACGCGGGCGACTACCTGAAGCTCGGGTTCTGACACACGGGGGGAGACCCACCTTGTCCACTCACGACAGGATCCTGCGGGTCGGCATGGTCGGCTACGCGTTCATGGGCGCCGCGCACTCACAGGCGTGGCGCACCGTGAACCGGGTGTTCGACCTGCCGGCGCGGGTGCGGATGTCGCTCGTCTGCGGCCGGGACGAACCGAAGGTGGCCGAGGCCGCCGACCGGCTCGGCTGGGACGGCTACACCACTGACTGGCGGCGACTCGTCGAGTCCGACGAGATCGACGTGGTCGACATCTGCACACCGGGGGACAGCCACGGCGAGATCGCGCTGGCCGCGTTGGCCGCGGGCAAGCACGTGCTGTGCGAGAAGCCGCTGGCCAACACCGTCGCCGAGGCCCGGGAGATGACGGCCGCCGCCGAGCGGGCCCGGGAGTCCGGGGTACGCGCCATGTGCGGCTTCAACTACCGGCGCGTACCCGCGGTCGCCCTGATGCGGCAGCTGGTCGCCGACGGTCGGCTCGGCGAGATCCGGCACGTCCGGGCGGTCTACCTCCAGGACTGGATCGTCGACCCGCAGTTCCCGCTGGTCTGGCGGTTGCAGAAGGACAGGGCGGGCTCCGGTGCGCTCGGCGACATCGGCGCGCACATCATCGACCTGACCCAGTACGTGACCGGCCAGCTCATCACCGGGGTCAGCGCGATCACCGAGACGTTCGTCCGCCAGCGGCCCCTGGTCGCCGGGTCGAGCGGCCTGGCCGCGCGGGCCGACGGCAACGGCAGCGCGACGGGCGAGGTCACGGTGGACGACGCGGCGGTCTTCGTGGCCCGGCTCGACGGTGGCGCGCTCGCCACCTACGAGGCCACCCGGTTCGCCACCGGCCGCAAGAACGCCCTGCGGGTCGAGATCAACGGCTCGCGCGGCAGCGTCGTGTTCGACCTGGAACGCCTCAACGAGCTGGAGTTCCTGGACGCCACCCGGCCCGCCGCCGAGCAGGGCTTCAGCCGGATCCTGGTGACCGAGGCGGACCACCCGTACCTGTCGGCGTGGTGGCCGCCGGGCCACATCATCGGCTACGAGCACTCCTTCACCCACCAGATGCGGGACTTCGTCGAGGCGGTCGCCACCGGCGCCGACCCGGCTCCGTCGTTCGCCGACGCGTTGCAGGTCCAGCTCGTGCTCGACGCGGTCACCCGCTCGGCCGAGCGGGCCGCGTGGACGGAGGTGACACCCGCCCTGGCCGAGGTGTGACGCCGGGCCCCCGCTCACCCAGCCGGGAGACGCGGGGGCCCGACCGGACACCTCCCGCGCGGCGCGGCAGCGCCGCCGACAGCCTTCCGGCGCCGGCCGGCGAGGGCCCGCCGCGGTTGCGCCCCGCGGCGGGGACGAGGCCGGCTCCGGGGAGCGTGCCGCCGGAAGCCCTCCGGGCGGCACGACCAGCACGGCCCTCCGGTGCGGCCGGACCGGGATTCCCCGGCCGCACCGGTGGACCGGCACCGACCTGGGGAGGTAGCGCGATGCGTACAGGTGTCTGGCTGGTCGGAGCACGTGGCTCGGTCGCGACCACCAGCGTGGTCGGGGCGCTCGCCCTGCGGGCCGGGCTGACCGCGCCGACCGGCTGCGTCACCGAGCTTCCCGAGCTGCGCGGACCCGCGCTGCCGGGCTTCACCGACCTCGTCTTCGGCGGCCACGACGTGGTCGCCACCCCGCTCACCAAACGCGCCGAGGCGCTCGCCGCCGCCGGGGTGCTGCCCGCCCGGCTGGCCGACGCCGTGGCGCCTGAGCTGGCCGCCGTGGAGGCGGCGCTGCGCCCCGCGCCGACCGACGGTGGCCCGGGCGACCGGATCGCCGCCGTGGTCCGCGACCTCACCGACTTCCGCCGCCGACACGAGCTGGAGCGGGTGGTGGTGGTCAACGTCGCCGCCACCGAGCCGACGCCCGCCCCGCACCCGGCCCACCACGACCCGACCGCGCTGCGCGCCGCGCTGGCCGGTTCGGTCGACGTGCTGCCGGCCAGCTCCCGCTACGCGTACGCGGCGTTCACCGCCGGGTGCCCGTACGTCGACTTCACCCCGTCCACCGGGGCCCGGCTGCCGGCCCTGGTGGCGCTGGCCGACGAGCGCGGACTGCCGTACGCCGGGCACGACGGCAAGACCGGCGAGACGCTGCTCAAGTCGGTGCTGGCGCCGATGTTCGCGATGCGTCACCTGGCGGTGCGTTCCTGGTCCGGGACGAACCTGCTCGGCGGCGGCGACGGCGCCACGCTCGCCGAACCCGCCGCCAACGCCGCCAAGGTGGGCAGCAAGCAACGGGTCCTCGCCGAGACGCTCGGCTACCTGCCGCAGGGCAGCACCCGGATCGACTACGTCGAGGAACTGGGCGACTTCAAGACGGCCTGGGACCTGGTCACGTTCGCCGGCTTCCTCGGCACCGGGATGCGGATGGAGTTCACCTGGCACGGCTGCGACTCCGCGTTGGCCGCTCCGCTGGTGCTCGACCTGGCCCGGCTCACCGCCGCCGCGCACGCCGCCGGCCGCCGGGGCGCGCTGGCCGAGCTGGCGTTCTTCTTCAAGGACCCGCTCGGCGACACCGGCCACGCGCTCGGTGAGCAGTGGGCGGTGCTGTGCGACTTCGTCGCCGGTCTGCACGCCGGGGTGACCCGGTGACCCGGCTGGCCGACCTGGTCGAGCTGGTCCGGGCGCCGGCCGCGCTCTCGGTGCCCGGGGACGTGGTGGCCGGCGCCGCGGCGGCCGGTGCGCTCGACCGGCGTACGCCCGCGCTGGCCGGCGCGTCGGTGCTGCTCTACTGGGCCGGGATGGCCGCCAACGACTGGGCGGACCGGCGGCTGGACGCGGTCGAGCGCCCGGAGCGGCCGATCCCGTCCGGCCGGGTCCGCCCGGCCGTCGCGTGGGGCGTCGCGGCCGGCCTCACCGCCGCCGGCCTCGCCGTCGCCACCGCCGCCGGCGGCCGCCGGGCGGCGGCCGTCGCGTTCCCGCTCGCGGCCACGATCTGGGGGTACGACCTGCGGGCCAAGGACACCGCCGCCGGTCCGGCGGTGATGGCCGCCTGTCGGGGCCTGGACGTGCTGCTCGGCGCGACGGGCGGCCGTGCGGCGCGGGCGTTGCCGGCCGCGCTGACCGTCGCCGCGCACACCTGGACCGTCACCGCGCTGTCCCGCCGCGAGGTGACCGGGATGCCGGACCGGCGGTTGCCCGGGCTCACCCTGGCCGGCACCGCGCTCATCGCGGTCGCCGCCCCAGGCCGGCCGACCGTGTTAAGCGGGGCCCCCTCCTCTACCGGAGGCGTTAAGAGGGGGCCCTTCCTTCGGGTGCCGGCCGTGCTCGCGGCCGGTTACGCCGTCGGGTACGGCCGGGCGCAGGCCCGGGTGCTCGCCGACCCGGCGCCGGCCCGGGTGCGGGCCGCCGTCGGCGCCGGCATCACCGGGCTGCCCGCGTTGCAGGGCGCGCTGACCGCCCGGGCCGGCGCGCGGCTGCTCGGCCTCGCCGTCGCCGGGGCCGCCCCGATCGGTCGCCGCCTGGCCCGACTCGTCTCCCCGACATGACCGCCGCGCCGGCGGCACCGACCGCCGCGACTCCGCCCGGGCCGGGCCGGCTGCGCTTCGGGTACGGCACCAACGGCTTCGCCAACCACCGCCTCGGTGACGCGCTCGCGGTCCTGGCCGACCTCGGGTACGAGGGCGTCGCGCTCACCCTGGACCACGACCACCTGGACCCGTTCGCCCCCGGGCTGGCCCGCCGGGTGGCCGCCGTGCGCCGCCGGCTCGACGCCCTGGGGTTGGCCGTGGTGGTCGAGACCGGGGCCCGCTACCTGCTCGACCCCCGGCACAAGCACGCCCCGACGCTGCTTCACGACGACCCCGCCCGCCGGCTGGAGTTCCTGCGCCGGGCGGTCCGGGTCGGCGCGGACCTGGGCGCCGAGGCGGTCTCCTTCTGGGCCGGCGTACGCCCGCCGCAGGTGCCGCCGCCCGTCGCCCGGGACCGCCTGGTCGCCGGGTGCGCCACCGTCTGCGCCGAGGCGGAGGCGGCCGGCGTGCCGCTGGGCTTCGAACCGGAGCCGGGGATGCTGGTGGCGGACATCGCCGACTGGTGGTGGCTGCGCGACGCGCTCGGCGCGCCGCCCGGCTTCGGCATCACCCTCGACATCGGACACTGTCGCTGCCTGGAGCCGCGGCCGGTGCCCGAGTGCGTGACGGCGGTCGCCGACCACCTGGTCAACGTGCAGATCGACGACATGCGCCGGGGCGTGCACGAGCACCTGGAGTTCGGTGCCGGGGAGATCGCCTTCCCGCCGGTGCTGCGTGCCCTGACCGACGCCGGCTACCCCGGCCTGGTGGCGGTGGAGCTGCCCCGGCACTCGCACGCCGCCCCGACCGTCGCCGCCCGCTCGCTGGACTTCCTGCGCGCCGCCGCCCGGCGCGGCGAGGGGCGGTGACCGACCACCTTCCAGCACCCGGCAGAGGGGAGACGGCATGACACCCGACCGACTGCGCGCCGCGCTGCGGGGCGTACCCGATCCGCAGTGGCTGGACGCGGCGCTGCGCCGCGTCGCGACCGAACCCGCCACGATCCCGCGCTTCTTCGCCGCCGCCGCCCGGCGGTGCGGGCGTGGGCCGGTGCCCGATCCGCCCGGCTGGACCGTCGACGAGACGGTCCGGGCGCTGCTGCTCACCGCGCTGCCGTCCGGCCACGCCGCCGCGGCCGAGGCGCTCTACCGGCACGGCGACGCCGCCGAGCGGCGCGGGGTGCTGCGCGCGCTGCCGCTGCTGCCGATCGGGGCGGAGTGCGTGCCGCTGCTGCACGACGCGATCCGCACCAACGACACCCGGCTGGTCGCCGCCGCGCTCGGCCCCTACGCCCGGCACCTGGAGCAGCCGGCCTGGCGGCAGGCGGTGCTCAAGTGCGTGTTCGCCGGGGTGCCGCTGGCCGTGGTCGACGACCTGACCGGCCGGGCCGACGCCGAGCTGGCCCAGATGCTGGCCGCGTTCGCCGCCGAGCGGCACGCCGCCGGCCGGACCATGCCCGCCGACGCGACCGAGCTGCTGCACCGACTGACCATCACCACCACGGAGGCGTGACATGCGCATCTTCGACCCGCACATCCACATGACGTCGCGGACCACCGACGACTACGAGCGGATGGCCGCCGCCGGCGTGCGCGCGGTGGTCGAGCCGGCGTTCTGGCTGGGTCAGCCGCGCACCAGCGTGGACAGCTTCGTCGACTACTTCGACTCGCTGATCGGCTGGGAACCGTTCCGGGCCGGGCAGTTCGGCGTCCGGCACCACGCCACCGTGGCGCTCAACCCGAAGGAGGCCAACGACCCGCGCTGCCGCCCGGTGCTCGACGTGCTGCCGCGCTACCTGGACAAGGACGGCGTGGTCGCGGTCGGCGAGATCGGCTACGACGCGATGACCCCGGCCGAGGACGCCGCGCTGGCCGGGCAGCTCGCGCTGGCCGTCGGGCACGACCTGCCCGCGCTGGTGCACACCCCGCACCGGGACAAGGCGCGCGGCGTCGAGCGCACCCTCGCCGTGGTCGCCGAGTCGGGCATCGAACCCGGGCGGGTGCTGATCGACCACCTCAACGAGGTCACCGTGAAGCTGGTCCGGGACACCGGCTGCTGGCTGGGCTTCTCCATCTACCCGGAGACCAAGATGTCGCCGCCCCGGATGGTCGAGTTGCTGCGCGCGTACGGGACCGAGCGGATGCTGGTCAACTCGGCCGCTGACTGGGGGCGCTCCGACCCGCTGCTCACCCGGGCCACCGGGGAGGCGATGCTGGCCGCCGGGTTCGACGACGACGAGGTCGACCGGGTGCTGTGGCGCAACCCGGTGGAGTTCTACGGCCAGTCCGGGCGGCTCGACCTCGCCGACCTGGACGCCCCGGCGCCCACCTTCGCCGGCAACTCGATCCTGCGCGGGGGCGAGTGATGCGGCTGCGGCACCCGGACGGCACCACCGTCCATCTCGGCTACTGCACGAACGTCCACCCCGCCGAGGACCTGCCGGGCGTCCTCGCCCAGCTCGACACGTACGCGGTGGCGGTGCGCCGGACGCTCGACACCGACCTGCTCGGGCTGGGGCTCTGGCTGGCCGCGCCGGTGGCCGCCGCGCTCGCCGCCGACCCGGCGGCCCGCCGCCGGCTGCGCCACGAGCTGACCGTACGCGGGCTGGAGGTGGTCACGCTCAACGGCTTCCCGTACGCGGCGTTCCAGGCCCCGGTGGTCAAGGGCGCGGTCTACCACCCGGACTGGACCACGTCGCAGCGGCTGGCGTACACCCTTGACCTGGCCCGGGTGCTGGCCGACCTGCTGCCCGACGACGCGGCCCGGGGCTCGGTGTCGACGCTGCCGCTGGCCTGGCGCACCCCGTGGGACGTCGAACGGGCGGACACCGCCCGGCGCCGGCTGGACGCGCTCGCCGCCGGGCTGGCCGCCGTGCAGCGGGACACCGGCCGGGTGGTCCGGGTCGGCTTCGAACCGGAACCGGGCTGTCTGGTGGAGTCCACGGGACAGGCACGCGCGGTATTGTCAGCCATGGATACCGACCGGCTCGGGATCTGTCTGGACCTGGCGCACCTCGCGTGCGCCTGGGAGGAGCCGGTCGACGCGTTGGCCCGGCTGCGCGACGCCGGGCTGCCGGTGGTCAAGGTGCAGGTCTCCGCCGCCGTCGAGGCGGCCGACCCGGCCGGTTCCACCGACGCGCTGCGCCGCTTCGTCGAGCCGAGGTTCCTGCACCAGACCCGGGCGGCGGGCTGCGCCGGCGCCATCGACCCGGCCGACCCGGCGTGGGCCGCCGACGACCTCGACGCGGCGCTCGACGCGCGGCTGCCCGGGGCGTGGCGGGTGCACTACCACGTGCCGCTGCACGCCCCGCCCGAGCCGCCGCTGCGCTCCACCGTGCCGGTGCTGCGGTCCGCCCTCTCCGCGCTCCTCGCCGGCCCGGCCGCCGGCTGCGACCACCTCGACGTGGAGACGTACACCTGGGGGGTGCTGCCGGAGGCGCGGCGGCCGCGCGGCGACGCGGAGCTGGCCGCCGGCATCGCCGCCGAGCTGGCCTTCGCCCGCGACGAACTGGTCGCGCTCGGGCTGTCCACGGCGGCCGGGGTTCCCTCATGAGCCGCCGGCTGGTGGTGCTCGACGTGGTCGGGCTGACGCCCCGGCTGCTGGCCCACATGCCCCGGCTGCGCGCGGTGGCCGAGGCCGGGTTCACCGCCGAGCTGGGCACCGTGCTGCCGGCGGTGACCTGCTCGGCGCAGGCCACGTTCCTCACCGGGGAGCTGCCCGCCGGGCACGGCGTGGTGGGCAACGGCTGGTACTTCCGCGACCTCGGCGAGGTGCTGCTCTGGCGGCAGCACCACGCGCTGGTCGGCGGTGAGAAGGTGTGGCAGGCGGCCCGCCGGGTGGAGCCGGGCTACCGCGTCGCCAACGTCTGCTGGTGGTACGCGATGGGCGCGGACGTGGACTGGACGGTCACGCCGCGCCCGGTCTACCACGCCGACGGACGCAAGGAGCCGGACTGCTGGACCGACCCGCCCGAGCTGCGGGACACGCTGACCGACGCGCTCGGCACGTTTCCGCTGTTCAGCTACTGGGGGCCGGGCGCCGGGCTGCCGTCGTCGGCGTGGATCAGCCGGGCGGCGCAGCGCATCCTGGCCGACCACGCCCCCGACCTGACCCTGGTCTACCTGCCGCACCTCGACTACGACCTGCAACGGTTCGGGCCCTCCGACCCCCGGGCCGCCGCCTCGGCGGCCGAGCTGGACGCGGTGCTCGGCCCGCTGCTGGACGCGGCCCGGGGGCGGGACGCGACGATCGTCGCGCTCTCCGAGTACGGCATCACCGACGTCTCCCGCCCGGTGGACGTCAACCGGATGCTGCGGTCCGAGGGCCTGCTGCGGGTGTACACCCAGGCCGGGATGGAGTACCTGGACCCGTGGACGTCGCGGGCGTTCGCGGTGGCCGACCACCAGGTGGCGCACGTCTACGTGCGGGACCCGGCGGACGTGCCGGCGGTGGCGAAGCGCTGCGCCGCGCTGCCGGGCGTCGCCGAGGTGCTGGACGCCGCCGGGCAGGCCGGCCACGGGCTGGACCACCAGCGCTCCGGCGAGCTGGTGCTGGTGGCCGAGCCGGATTCCTGGTTCACGTACTACTACTGGTTGGACGACGCCCGGGCGCCCGACTTCGCCCGGCTGGTCGAGATCCACCGCAAGCCCGGCTACGACCCGGCCGAGCTGTTCTTCGACCCGGCCGCTCCGGCCGCCGCGAAACGGCGGGCGGCGGTGGCGCTGGCCCGCAAGAAGCTCGGCCTGCGCTACCTGATGAGCGTGGTGGGGCTGGACGCCGGGGCGCGGGCGGTGCGCGGCTCGCACGGCCGGCTGCCCGCCGACCCGGCGGACGGTCCGGTGCTGCTCTGCTCCGACCCGGCCGCGACCCGGGCCCGGGTCGCGGCGACCGACGTCAAGGCGTTGCTGCTCCAGCTCGCCGGACTGGCCCGGGAGGCGCCATGACCGTCACCGTCGTACCGACCGAACCGGCCCTGCTGCGGGGTCGCTTCGACGCCGCGCTCGCCGCGTTCCTGGACGCGCGTGGGCCGGGTCGGCCGGACGACGGGACGGGGGCCGTCCACGCCGAGATACGCCGGTTCGTGCTGGCCGGGGGCAAGCGGCTGCGGCCGTTGTTCTGCTACTGGGGCTGGCGGGGCTTCGGCGGTCCGGACGGCCGGCCGATCGTGGTCGCCGCGGCGGCGCTGGAGCTGTTCCACGCGTTCGCGCTGATCCACGACGACATCCTGGACCGCAGCGACCGCCGCCGGGGCGAGCCGACGGTGCACCGGCACTTCGCCGATCTGCACGCCCGCTCCGGGTGGCGGGGCGACCCGGCGGCGTACGGCCGGCAGGCGGCGCTGCTCTGCGGTGACCTCTGCGCGACCTGGTCGGCCCAGATGTTCCACGGCTGCGGGCTGCCGGCCGAGCGGCTGCGTCGGGGTCACGCCGTGCTGTCCCGGATGCGGACCGAGGTGATCGCGGGGGAGTACCTGGACGTGACCGCGGCGGCCGGGGACGGCTCGGTGGCGAGCGCGCTGGCGGTGGTGCGGCTGAAGACGGCCCGTTACACCGTCACCCGGCCGGTGCAGGTCGGCGCCGCGCTGGCCGGGGCGGGCCCGGGGGAGGTGGCCGCGCTGGCCGGCTTCGGCGATCCGCTCGGCGACGCGTTCCAGCTCCGCGACGACCTGCTCGGCGTCTTCGGTGACCCGGCGGTGACCGGCAAGTCCGACCTGGACGACCTGCGGGAGGGCAAGCCCACCGTCCTGATGGCGCTGGCCCGGGCGGCGGCCGACCCGACCGGCGCGGCCCGGCTGCGGAAGCTGGTCGGGGATCCGGGCCTGGGTCGGGCCGGGGCCGCCGAGGTGCGGGCCGTCGTCGAGGCGTGCGGGGCGCGCGACGCGGTGGAGCGGATGATCCGGGTCCGGGCGGACGAGGCGCTGGCCGCGCTGGACGGGTTGCCGCTGGACGAGCCGGCGCGGCGGGCCCTGACCGCGCTCGCGTACCGGGCCGTGGACCGTCGCCAGTGACGCCAACTTTTGACGCGTCCCGACAAAAGTGTTTCCGGAACCAGCAGAAGCTATGGACAGGCCAATCGAAAGCCCTTAATGTCGTGCGCAGCACAGAGCTGTTTCGTCGAGGTGAACGCCCGCACCGCCCCGCCTCGTCGAGGTGACCACCGGCCCCGTCGGAGGTCACGGCCCGCCGTAACCGCACCCGACGGGCCGGCGCAGCATCCCCCCACCCGGCATCCGGCGCGACGCGCGCCCGGTCCTGGCTGCGCGCGTCAGGAAGGGACAGCACAGCATGTCCAGCCACCCCCACCACCCCCCAGCCCGACGACGACTCGCCGCCGGATCGGCGCTGCTGCTCGCGGCGGCCGCCGGCGCGGTCACCCTGGCCGCGGCGCCCGTCCCGGCGTCCGCCCACCCCATCCCGGCGAGCGACTTCCAGCAGGTCGAACTCGCCCGAGGTGTCGCCGAGACCGGCGAGCCGATGTCCCTCGCGGTGCTGCCCGACCGGTCGGTGCTGCACACCGCCCGCAACGGCACGCTGCGCCGCACCGACGCGGCCGGCGCCACCACGGTCATCGGCACCCTGCCCGTGTACACCCACGACGAGGAGGGGTTGCAGGGCGTCGGCGTCGACCCCGGCTTCACCACCAACCGGCACATCTACCTCTACTACGCGCCGCCGCTGTCCACCCCGGCCGGGGACGCGCCGGCCACCGGCACCGACTTCTCCGCCTGGCAGGGCGTCAACCGGCTCTCGCGGTTCACGCTCAACGCCGACTTCACGCTCAACCAGGCCAGCAAGGTCGACGTGCTCGACGTGCCGGCCGACCGGGGGCTGTGCTGCCACGTCGGCGGCGACATCGACTTCGACGCCGCCGGCAACCTCTATCTGTCCACCGGCGACGACACCAACCCGTTCGACTCCGCCGGCTACGCCCCGATCGACGAGCGCACCAACCGCAACCCCGGGTACGACGCGCAGCGCAGCGCCGGCAACACCAACGACCTGCGCGGCAAGATCCTGCGGATCAAGGTGAACGCCAACGGCACCTACTCGATCCCGAGCGGCAACCTCTTCGCGCCCGGCACCGCGAAGACCCGACCGGAGATCTACGCGATGGGCTTCCGCAACCCGTTCCGGATGAGCGTCGACAAGTCCACCGGCATCGTCTACGTCGGCGACTACGGCCCGGACGCCGGCACCACCTCGGCGCGCGGCCCGTCCGGGCAGGTCGAGTTCGACCGGGTCACCGGCCCGGGCAACTACGGCTGGCCGTACTGCACCGGTACCAACACCGCCGCCGAGACGTACGCCGAGTGGGACTTCGCCACCGGCACCGCCGGTGCGAAGTTCGCCTGCACCGGCGGCCCGACGAACAACTCGTTCCGCAACACCGGCCTCACCACGCTGCCGGCCGCGAAGCCGGCCTGGATCCGCTACGCCGGTGACGCCGGCAGCCCGCCCGAGTTCGGCGGCGGCTCCGAGTCGCCGATGGGCGGCCCGGTCTACCGGTACGACGCGGCCAACCCGTCCACCACCAAGTTCCCGCAGTCCTTCGACGGGCAGTTCTTCGCCACCGAGTTCGGCCGGGGCTGGATCAAGCCGATCCACCTCAACGCCGACGGCTCACCCGGCACCATCGACGCGTTCCCGTGGACCGGCAAGCAGGTGATGGACTCCGCGTTCGGCCCGGACGGCTCCTACTACGTGCTCGACTACGGCACCGGCTACTTCAACGGCGACGCCAACTCGGCGCTGTACCGCTTCGACTACCTCGGCGGGGCCAACCGCGCCCCGGTGGCCCGGGCCGCCGCCGACCGGACCTCCGGCGCCGCCCCGCTGGCCGTGGCGTTCTCCTCGGCCGGCTCGTCCGACCCGGAGGGCGGCGCGCTGACGTACGCCTGGACGTTCGGTGACGGCGGCACCTCGACCGCGGCCAACCCGTCGCACACCTACACCGCGAACGGGCGCTACACCGCCACGCTGACCGTCCGCGACCCGCAGGGCGCCACCGGCACCGCCAGCGTGACGATCACCGTGGGCAACACCGCGCCGACGGTGGTCATCGAGACGCCCGGCAACGGCAAGCTCTTCTCCTTCGGCGACACGGTGCCGTTCCGGATCACCGTCACCGACCCGGAGGACGCCACCATCGACTGCACCAAGGTCAAGATGACCTACGTGCTCGGCCACGACCAGCACGGCCATCAGATCACCTCGGCGACCGGCTGCACCGGCTCGATCGCCATCCCGGTCGACGGCGAGCACGACGACGCGGCGAACATCTTCGCCATCTTCGACGCCGAGTACACCGACTCCGGCGGCCTCACCACCCACACCCAGCACACGCTCCAGCCCCGGCACCGGCAGGCCGAGCACTTCAAGACCGCGTCCGGGATCAACACGTTCGACAAGGGCACCGCCGAGGGCGGCAAGACCGTCGGCGACATCCACAACGGCGACTGGATCGCGTTCCAGCCGTACCTGCTCGCCGACGCCACCGGGTTCACCGCCCGGGTCTCCTCGGCCGGCGCGGGCGGCACGCTCCAGGTGCGCGCCGGCTCGGCCACCGGCACCGTGCTCGGCTCGGCCACCGTCCCGGTCACGGGCGCCTGGGACTCGTTCACCACCGTCACCGGCACCATCACCAACCCGCCGGCCGGCACCACCACGCTCTACCTGACGTTCGCCGGCGGCGCCGGGGCGCTCTACGACCTGGACGCGTTCACGTTCGCCACCTCGGCCGTCCGCACCGGCCCGGTGACGGGCCTGGCCGGCAAGTGCCTCGACGTCCGTAACGCCGCCACCGCCGACGGCACCCAGATCCAGCTCTACACCTGCAACGGCACGGCCGCGCAGTCGTGGACCGTGACGCCGAACTCGACGGTCAAGGCGTACGGCAAGTGCCTGGACGTGTCCGGTGGCGGCAGCGCGGACGGCACGAAGATCCAGTTGTGGACGTGCAACGGCACGGGCGCGCAGAACTGGTCGGCGCAGGCCGACGGGACGGTGCGTAACCCGCAGTCGGGCAAGTGCCTGGACGTGTCCGGCAACAACTCGGCCGACAGCACGCCGGTGCACCTGTGGACCTGCACCGCTGCCGCCAACCAGCGCTGGACCCTACCCTGAGGAATGGAAGGAGAACGCCGATGAGACTCCTCCGCACCGCGCTGGGGGCGGTGACCGCCGTGCTCGCCACCATCGCCTGCACGGCCCCCGCCGCCCCGGCGAGCGCCGCCGACGCCCCCTACGACGTGCTGGTCTTCTCCAAGACCGCCGGCTTCCGGCACGACTCCATCGCGGTCGGCACACAGACCGTCCGCGACCTCGGCGCGGCGAACAACTTCACCGTCACCGCGACCGAGGACGCCGCCCAGTTCACCACCGCCAACCTGGCCCGCTTCGAGGCGGTGATCTTCCTCAACACCACCGGGGACGTGCTCAACGCGACCCAGCAGGCCGCGTTCGAGGCGTACATCTCCGGCGGCGGTGGATACGTCGGCGTGCACTCCGCCGCCGACACCGAGTACGACTGGCCGTTCTACGGCAACCTGGTCGGCGCCTGGTTCGCGTCCCACCCGGCGATCCAGCCGGCCACCGTCAGGGTGGAGGACCGGGCGCACGCCGCCACCGCGCACCTGCCGCAGCAGTGGAACCGCACCGACGAGTGGTACGACTACCGCACCAACGCGCGGTCCACCGCGCACGTGCTGGCCAGCCTCGACGAGTCCTCGTACTCCGGTGGCTCGATGGGCGGGGACCACCCGCACGCCTGGTGCAAGCCCTACAGCGGCGGCCGGTCCTTCTACACCGGCGGCGGGCACACCCAGGCGTCCTACGCCGAGCCGGCGTTCCGGGCCCACCTGCTCGGCGGCATCCGCTACGCCGCCGGGCGCACGAAGGCCGACTGCCGGCCGGAGACCGGCTACACCGCGCTCTACAACGGCGGCACCACCGGCTGGTCCCAGGCCGGGCCGGGCAGCTTCACCAACACCGACGCCACGCTCACCTCGGTCGGCGGTATGGGGCTCTACTGGTACAGCGCGAAGCAGTTCACCAACTACTCGCTCAAGCTGGACTGGCGGGTGGCCGGCGACGACAACTCCGGGATCTTCGTCGGCTTCCCGCCGTCGAGCGACCCGAACTCGGCCGTGAACAACGGCTACGAGGTGCAGATCGACCCCACCGACGCGGCCGACCGGACCACCGGCGCGATCTACGGGTTCAAGTCCGCCGACCTGGCGGCCCGGGACGCGGCGCTCAACCCGGCGGGGGAGTGGAACACCTACGAGATCCTGGTCGAGGGCGAGCGCCTCCAGGTCTTCCTCAACGGCGTCCGGATCAACGACTTCACCAACACCGACCCGGTCCGGTCGCTCGCCGGGCACGTCGGCATCCAGAACCACGGCACCGGTGACGACGTGTCGTTCCGCAACATCCGGATCAAGGAGCTGGGCGGTACCCCGCCGCCCAGCGGCAGCACCACCGTGCAGGCCGAGTCGTTCAGCGCGGCCAGCGGCGTCAGCGCGTTCACCAAGGCCGGCGCCAACGGCGGGCAGACCCTCGGGTACGTCGACCCGGGCGACTGGGCCGCGTACCAGGGCCTGGACCTGACCGGGGTGACGTCGCTGCGCGCCCGGGTGGTCTCCGGCGGTCCGGGCGGCACCATTCAGGTGCGCACCGGCTCGCCCACCGGCCCGGTGCTCGGCCAGGTGGCGGTGCCGAACACCGGCGGCTGGACCACCTTCGCCGACGTCTCCACGGCGTTGAGCGGGGTGCCGTCGGGCACGCAGACGGTCTACCTGACGTTCACCGGCAGCGGGTCCGGGCTGTTCGACGTCGACGACTTCACGCTGGTCCGCTCGACCGGCACCGGCGGCGTCGGCCCGGTGAAGGGCCTGGCCGGCAAGTGCCTGGACGTGCGGGGCGCGGCCACCGCGGACGGCACGCAGATCCAGCTCTACACGTGCAACGGCACGGCCGCGCAGTCGTGGACCGTGACGCCGAACTCGACGGTCAAGGCGTACGGCAAGTGCCTGGACGTGTCCGGTGGCGGCAGCGCGGACGGCACGAAGATCCAGTTGTGGACGTGCAACGGCACGGGCGCGCAGAACTGGTCGGCGCAGGCCGACGGGACGGTGCGTAACCCGCAGTCGGGCAAGTGCCTGGACGTGTCCGGCAACAACTCGGCCGACAGCACGCCGGTGCACCTGTGGACCTGCACCGGCGCCGCCAACCAACGCTGGACCCTGCCGTGAGGTAGGCCATAGAGTGGGGACGGCGGCCGTGAGGTGGCCGGTGGCCCGGCGGGAGGCGCAACCCGCGGGTTCGCAGACGCTAACGCGTCCACCGGTGCCCTCGGGCCGCCGCCTCCGGTCGCCTCGCCCCGGTCCGCAACGGAATCCCCCATCACGACAGGGGAGAAGGACAATGGCGCGACCCATCACGCTCTTCACCGGCCAGTGGGCCGATCTTCCGTTCGACGAGGTCTGCCGACTCGCCTCCGAGTGGGGCTACGACGGCCTGGAGATCGCCTGTTGGGGCGACCACTTCGAGGTCGACAGGGCGCTCGCCGACGACTCGTACGTCGAGCGCAAGCGGGCCACGCTGGCCAAGCACAACCTCCAGGTCTTCACCATCTCCAACCACCTGGTCGGGCAGGCCGTCTGCGACCACCCGATCGACGAGCGGCACCAGGACATCCTGCCGGCCCGGATCTGGGGCGACGGCGAGCCGGAGGGCGTACGCCGCCGGGCCGCCGAGGAGATGAAGGACACCGCGCGGGCGGCGGCGAAGCTCGGCGTACGGACCGTCGTGGGCTTCACCGGCTCGTCGATCTGGCACACCCTGGCCATGTTCCCGCCGGTGCCGCCGGCCATGATCGAGCGCGGCTACCAGGACTTCGCCGACCGGTGGAACCCGATCCTGGACGTCTTCGACGAGGTGGGGGTGCGGTTCGCGCACGAGGTGCACCCCAGCGAGATCGCCTACGACTACTGGACCACCAAGCGCACGTTGGAGGCGATCGGCCACCGGCCGGCGTTCGGCCTGAACTGGGACCCGTCGCACTTCGTCTGGCAGGAGCTGGACCCGGTGAACTTCATCTTCGACTTCGCCGACCGGATCTATCACGTGGACTGCAAGGACGCGAAGGTCCGCACCGGGGACGGCCGGCGCGGCCGGCTCTCCTCCCACCTGCCCTGGGCCGACCTGCGGCGCGGCTGGGACTTCGTCTCCACCGGGCACGGCGACGTGCCGTGGGAGGACTGCTTCCGGGCGTTGAACGCGATCGGCTACGACGGCCCGATCTCGATCGAGTGGGAGGACGCCGGCATGGACCGCCTGGTCGGCGCGCCGGAGGCGCTCCAGTTCGTCCGCCGCCTCGCCTTCGACGCCCCCTCCGCCGCCTTCGACGCCGCCTTCAGCAGCACCCGCGACTAACCCCCCGCTTTCCGCGATCTTGCAGTTGTGGCCCCCCAGAAACGGGGTGTATCCGGCATCTCGGGGGCCGTAACTGCAAGATCGGCGGCGGGGGGTGGGAGGTGGGTCAGCGGGCGGCGAAGGTCTGGTCGCTGACCAGGCGGGCCGCGCCGATCAGGGCGGCCCGCTCGTCCAGGTCGGACAGGACGATCGGCATGCTGCCGGTGGCCAGCGGGGTGGAGCGCCGGTAGACCACGCCCCGGATCTCGGCCAGCAGGACCGGCCCGATGCCGGGCGGCGCCCCTCCGATGATCACGATGGCCGGGTTGACGAAACTCACCAGCCCGACCAGCACCTGCCCGAGGCGACGGGCGGCGTCGCGGACCAGCGTCTGCGCCGCCGCGTCGCCCTCGGTCGCCGCCGCGGCCACGTCGGCCACCGTCAGCGTGCCGGCCTCCGCGAGCCGGTCCGCCAGCGCCGTCGAGCGCCCCGCCCGCACGGCCGTCACCGCCTCGCGCACCAGGGCGGCGTCCCCGCAGTACGCCTCGACGCAACCGGTGTTGCCGCACCCGCAGAGCGGTCCGTCCTCGGTGAGCTGGAGGTGCCCGATGTCGCCGGCCCCGCTGGCCGCGCCCCGGTGGAGCGTCCCGCCGAGCACCAGCCCGCAGCCGACGGCGTCGCCGAGCTTGACGTAGAGGAAGTCGTCGAACGGTCGGCCGGTGCCGGCGTGCCGCTCGCCCAGGGCCATCGCGTTGGCGTCGTTGTCGACGTGCACCGGGCAGCCCAGCTCGGCGGCGAGCGTGTCGCGTACCGGGAAGCGGTGCCAGCCCGGCAGGGCGGGTGGGGAGACGGGGCTGCCGTCGCGGACGGCGACCGGCGCGGGCAGCGCGACCCCGACCCCGGTCAGCCGGGCCAGCCCGGCCTCGGCCCGCAGCTTGCCGAGCAGCTCGACCGCCCGGCCGACCACCGCCTCGGGGCCGACCCGGACGTCGACCGGCTCGTCGTGCCGGGCCAGCAGGTTCAGCTCGCCGTCGGTGAGGGCGACCCGCAGCCGGCCGTCGCCGACGAGCACCGCGCCGAAGCGCACCTGCGCGCCGACCCGCAGCAGCGACGAGCGACGGCCACCGCGGGACGCCGCCGGGCCGGCGGTCTCCACCAGGCCCAGCTCGGTCAGCCGGTCGACCTCGGCGGCGAACCGTGCCCGGGGCAGCCCCAGCACGTCGACCAGCTCGACCCGTGACCGCGGGCCGTCGTCGCGCAGCAGGCGCAGCAGCCGCGCCTGCTCCGCCGTCTCCGGTCCGACCATCGGCATGTGATCACCTCCCCACGAAGAATGTGCCACACCCGCGTCACGGCGGCGTGACGCGTGAGGAGGTGGCGTCCGGGCACACGGGAGCGGGCCGGTCACCCGAAGGTGGCCGGCCCGCTGTCCGCGTGCGTCAGAGCGTGTTGCCGGTGCTGGACGGCTTGGTGCTCGTGCCGGTCGTGGTCGAGCCGGTGGCGCTGGTCGAGCCCGTGCCGTTGGCGCTGCTCCGGCTGCCGACGGCGGCCGGCGTGCCGGCGAACGGCTTGTCGGCGTCGGAGAGCCCCTGCTTGCCACCGTTGCCGGTGGCGAGCTTCTCGCCGATCTTGGTCTGTCCCAGCTTGTCCTTGCCCTCCGAGTAGAGCCGGGTGGCCTGGGCCTGCGCGACGCCGGCCGCCTCCTGGACGGTCGGGTGGTCGAGCACCTTGCGCCCGCGGACCACCAGCTCCTCGTACTTCTCCCGGCCGGCACGGGCGCCCAGGACGAAGCCCGCAGCCAGCCCGCCAAGGAACATGATCTTTCCGCGCATGGCGGCTCCTTTCGTACCTGACGCTCTGCCGATCCCCGCCGATACCCGGCGGAAGCGACCCACTCGCGCCTACATCCTCTGTCGGTGCCTTAACTACCCATCCTGCTCCGCGCTCATACCTCCCTGTGTCGAGATGGCGATTTGTCCCGTAATCCGCCCTCGGTCCACCGGTCCGGTCGGGTCCGGTAACCCCCTGGCGCACTACCGGCGGATGTCCTGTACTCTTGTCCCCGTCGCACGGCGCGGAGAGATCCGGGTCGGGCGGTGCACGGTCCCCTGTAGCTCAATTGGCAGAGCAGCCGGCTGTTAACCGGCAGGTTATTGGTTCGAGTCCAATCGGGGGAGCTTCGCTCCACGTCACGCCCGTCGGCCCAGGCCGACGGGCGTTCTCCGTTTCCAGGCCCGGGCAGCCGCCTGATTTCCGCCCGCGCGCGACAGCTCGGCCGGCAGGATGGTCGCTGTCGACTTAGACTCCCGCTGCGTCGATTGATGCGTCGATTCGAGGGTGGTGGAGATGGCCGCAGGACGCAGCCGCTGGACCGCGACGCTGGTCGCGGTTGCGGTGGTGCTCGGCTGGCTGGTGGTCGGTGGCATCGCCGGCCCCTACTCCGGAAAGCTCGGCGAGGTCGCCACCAACGACAACGCCTCCTTCCTCCCCGCCGACGCCGAGGCCACCCGGGCGCAGGACCTGGCCGCCGGATTCGTCGACCGGGAGAGCACGCCGGCACTGGTGGTCTACGAGCGCACCAGCGGCATCACCCCCGCCGACCAGCAGCGGATCCAGGCCGACGCGGCGCGCTTCGCCCAGGTGCCGGGCGTCATCGGTCCGCTGCCACCACCGATCGTCAGCCAGGACAAGCAGGCCGCCCAGGTGATCGTCCCCATCGACAGCGCCGAGGGCGAACAGATCCGCACCGTCGTCGACGAGCTGCGGAACATCGCCGGCCCGGACCGGGACGGACTCACGGTCGACGTGGCCGGCCCGGCCGGCCTGCTCGGCGACCTGATCGAGGTGTTCAGCGCGATCGACGGGCCGCTGCTGCTGGTCACCCTGGTCGTGGTGCTGATCATCCTGCTGATCGTCTACCGCAGCCCGGTGCTCTGGATCTTTCCGTTGCTGGCCGCGGGGATGTCGTACTCGCTGGCCGCCGTCGTCGTCTACGTCCTGGCGGACAACGACGTGGTCAAGCTCAACGGGCAGGCGCAGGGCATCCTCACCGTGCTCGTCTTCGGCGCCGGCACCGACTACGCGCTGCTGCTGATCGCCCGCTACCGCGAGGAGCTGCACCGGCACGAGCGCCCCTGGGACGCCATGAAGGCCGCCTGGAAGGGCGCCGCCCCGGCCATCATCGCCTCCGGCGCCACGGTCATCGTCAGCCTGCTCTGCCTGCTGCTGTCCAGCCTGAACTCCAACCGGGCGCTCGGCCCGGTCAGTGCCGTCGGCATCGCCGCGACACTGCTCGTCATGCTCACGTTCCTGCCCGCCCTGCTGGTGCTCGGCGGGCGGTGGGCGTTCTGGCCCCGGCGCCCCCGGCACGACGACGCGGACCCCCGCACCGAGCACGGCATCTGGGGGCGGATCGCCGGCTTCGTGGCGCGCCGCGCGCGTACCGTCTGGGTCGTCACCGCCGTGGTGCTGGCCGCCCTCGCGATCGGGGTGACCCAACTCGGCGCCACCACGCTCGGCCAGTCCCAGCTGTTCACCCAGCGCACCGACTCGGTGGCCGGCCAGGAGGTGATCGACAGGCACTTCCCGGCCGGCACCGGCAGCCCGGCCACCGTCTTCACCGCGCAGGCCGCCGCCCAGCGGGTCGCCCAGGTGGCGCAGGGCGTCAAGGGCGTCGCCTCGGTGGCGCCGCTCGGCCGGCGCGGCGAGAACGCGCCGCCCGAGGAGAACACGCCCCCGAAGGTCGTCGACGGGCGGGTGCAGCTCAACGTCACGCTCGCCGACCCGCCGGACAGCAACGGCGCCGAACAGACCATCCGCGACCTGCGCGAGGCGGTCCACGCGGTGCCCGGCGCGGACGCCGTGGTCGGCGGCTTCACCGCGATCAACGTGGACACCGCCGACGCCTCCGTCCGGGACCGCAACGTGATCATCCCGGTGGTGCTGCTCGTCATCGCGGTCATCCTGGCGCTGCTGCTGCGCGCCCTGGTCGCCCCGGTGCTGCTGATCGCCACCGTGGTGCTGTCGTTCCTGGCCACGCTCGGCCTCTGCGCCCTGCTCTTCCGGTACGTCTTCGACTTCCCCGGCGTGGACCAGTCGTTCCCGCTGTTCGCGTTCGTCTTCCTGGTCGCGCTCGGCATCGACTACAACATCTTCCTGATGAGCCGGGTCCGCGAGGAGTCGGTCCGGCGTGGCACCCGGGCCGGCGTGCTGGCCGGCCTCGCGGTCACCGGCGGGGTCATCACCTCCGCCGGCATCGTGCTCGCCGCCACGTTCTCCGCGCTCGCCGTCCTCCCGCTGGTGGTGCTGGTCGAACTGGGCGTGGCGGTCGCCGTCGGGGTGCTGCTGGACACCATCGTGGTCCGCTCGCTGCTGGTGCCCGCGCTCGCGTACGACATCGGGCCGAAGGTCTGGTGGCCGAGCCGATTGTCCCGCTCGCACCGCGAGGGCGACCGGGCCGGGGCGGGGGTGGACCGTGCCTGACACCGACGTGGTGATCGTCGGCGGCGGCCTGGCCGGCCTCGCCGCCGCCCGCCGGCTGCACCGCGCCGGCGTGCCCTGGCGGCTGCTGGAGAGCGCCGACCGGCTCGGCGGTCGGGTGGCCACCGACGAGGTCGACGGGTTCCTGCTGGACCGGGGGTTCCAGGTGCTCAACACCGCCTACCCCCGGCTCGGCGGCCTCGTCGACCTGGACACGCTCGACCTGGGCTGGTTCACCTCCGGGGTGCTGGTGCGCCGGGGCGACCGGCTGGAGCGACTGGTCAACCCGCTGCGCGAGCCGACCGGCGCGCCCGGCGCGCTGACCGCCGGCGTCGGCTCGCTGCGCGACCGGCTGCGCCTCGCCGCGCTCGCCGCCGGTTGCGCCGGCCTCCCGGTCGGGCGGCTGCTCTCCGCGCCCGAGACCAGCACCGAGACGGCGCTGCGCCGGGCCGGCCTCTCCGACGCGATCATCGAGGAGCTGCTCCGGCCGTTCCTCTCCGGCGTCCTGCTCGACCGCGAGCTGGCCACCTCCAGCCACGTCTTCGCGGTCATCCTGCGGTCCTTCGCCCGCGGCCGGATCGGGCTGCCCGCGCGCGGGATGGGCGCGCTGCCCCGCGCCGTCGCCGCCCCGCTGCCCGCCGAGCTGATCGCGCTGCGTACCCCGGTCACCGCTGTCGCGCCCGGCCGGGTCCGCACCGAGGCCGGTCAGATCACCTGCCGCGCCGTCGTGGTCGCCGCCGACCCGCCGGCGGCGACCACGCTGCTGCCCACGATCAGTCGGGTACGCATGCACGCGTACACCACCTACTACCACCGCGCCGACACCCCGCCGCTGGACGAGCCGATCCTGCTGCTCGACGGCGACCGGCGGGAGATGATCGCCAACACGGTGGTGCTCAGCAACGCCGCACCCACCTACGCACCGGCCAACCAGCACCTGGTCGCCACGTCCGTGGTCGGCCCGCAGCCCCCGCCCGAGCGGGTGATCCGGACCGAGCTGGAACGCCTCTACGGCCGCTCCACCGCGGACTGGACCCACCTCACCACCGTCACGGTGCCCGACGCGCTGCCGGCCGCCCCGCCACCGCAGGGCCGACTGCGCAAACCGGTCGCGCTCGGCGACGGGCTCTACGTGGCCGGCGATCACCGGGACAGCCCGTCCATCCAGGGCGCGCTGGCCAGCGGGTGGCGTACCGCCGGGGCGGTGCTGGAGGAGTTGCGGCGCTGAGCCGACGTGTCGCTGCGCGCTGTTATTCTCGCGTTGCCCATCGTGGGCGTCGCGGCGGCGGCGTCGTCGGGGCGGTGGTGCCCGGAGATCGATCGGCGGGTTACGATCCGGCGCGGTGACGGGGCGGTAGCTCAGCCGGTTAGAGCAGGGGACTCATAATCCCTCGGTCGCGGGTTCGAACCCCGCCCGCCCCACCAGCCGCTTTCCCCTTTCAGTCATGCTGACGGCGACCCCAACCGATGCCTCCGGCGGAGATCTTCGACAGGGCTGTAGTTGAGGCAGAGGAGCGGTGGCGTGGCGGACGAGGCGTTCCCCAGCGATCTTTCCGGCCACTTCTGGGCGACGCTCGAACGTCGGCCCGAACTCGATCGATGGCGCTTCGAGATCCTCGACTATCAGAACAACGTCCTGCTCAGTGGCTTGGCCTGCAACGAGCGGCAGGCCGCGGCCATCGTCAACGCCTGGGACCAGGTGATCACATCGTCGCCCGACGAGGAGGACCCCAGCATGGATCGGCCCGATGAGTCGGCATGATCGTGCCAATGGTCGAATTCCCCGCCCAGCGGGCCGCCTGACACCGGGGCCGTCCAGCGACCCTGTGGGCTTCCGCCGTCCATCTTGACCAGGGCGACCAGGCCGTGGCCCCCGAGGTGGGCCAGCAACTCCGCCGGGCGTTCATCCACTGCCGCATCCGACGGCTACGTCCAGCACCGACAGGCGTCCTGACCGGAACGCCGTCACCTGCTCGGCGTTCAGCGGGTAGTACGACAGGGGTGGATCACTCGTCGTCCAGCGGTCGACGTGCACGAAGCACCCGTGCCACTGACCGCGACCCACCACCGCGACATGGGTGGGCCGCTGGAGCTGAGTCGTCGGTGGAGCGGACGTGCTTCCGCCACCGGCGGTGGCGCCGTGCGGCGACGGCGACGGCCACCGCGACGAGAAGCGCGGTGGCGCCCTTCCAACCCCGCTCGAACGACGACCTGTCGTCGCCGAACGCCGCGTCACCGGCGGTCATGAGCCACAGCCCGACCCACGCCCACTGCCAGCCGTGTGGTCGGGAGAACCTGTCGGGTGGCTCGGATGCGGCGACGAACACCGCGGCCACGGCGCCGCCGACGACGATCAGCGGTATTCCGATGCGCCCGACGACGTCCCACAGCGACACGAGCCGATGATGGCACCCCGTCCGGACAGAACCGGCGTCATGGTCAGCGAGTCGACTGCCGCATGACCCAGGTCGGCACGGGTTCGGCGAAGCGGTGCGCCACCTCCCAGCCGGCGCGCCGGTAGACCTCGACGTTGTCGGGGTTGCTCGTCTCCAGGACCGCAGGCAGGCCGTCGGCGGCGGCCCGGTCCAGCCCCACCCGCATGAGGGCGTGGCCCCACCCGTGGCCGGCGTGGTCCGGATGCGTGCCCAACACCCCGAGATACCAGAAGGGGACGGCGGGCAGTGCGGCGTGGACCGCCCGGTCGTACGCGCGGACGCGCCGCAGCACGTCGGCGGGAAGTCGGTCGGCGAGGTCGTCGTCCGGTGCGTCGCCCTCGGCGGCGGGTGGTTCCCAGATGGCGACCGACGCGCCGCGCTCGACCGTCCAGATCGTCGCCTTGGGTAGCCGCTTGTCGAAGAGGTGCCCGAAGAAGGCGCCGGCGTAGGGCGCGTAGGTCGCGTCGTCGGGGAACAGGAACCGCAGGACGGGGTCCTTGGTGAACGCGGCGACCAGCGAGGCGACGACCCGGCCCCGGTCCTCCGCCGTGGCGACGGTGATCTCAGGTGCTGTCACAGCGAACATTGTCCCGGGCCCGACGTGCCACACGGCTCTCGGCCTCCTCCAGCCAGCGCCGATACCACCGGGCGAAGCCGAGGGGGGTTCCGTCCTCGTCGCGCAGCGGCTGGTAACCGCCGTCCGAGGCGGTGTCGTCCGTCCACATCTGGCCCCGCGCCGGTCCGCTGACGACCAGCGCCTCACGCAGCGCACAGCCGAGATGACACAGGTAGAGCAGGCCGACCGAGTGCTCCGGCCGAAACACCACGGCGTCGTGCCGTTCCCAGTACGCGTCCTCGGCCGCGTTGAACTCCTCCTCCGAGTCGAAGTCGTCCTCGTCGGGCGGGCCGGGCAGCCCGTCGGCCGGGTTGAACGCCTCGACGTGCGGAAAGGGCCGCGCGAGCGTGCCCAGGTCGGTGAGGTCGGCGCCGTCGCCCTCCCACGACCACCGTCCGTCGCGCCGGCGCAGCGGGAAGAGCCCGTACGCCGGCCCCGCGCCGCCCCGGCCCGCGACGAGCAGGAAGGCCTGGTACTCACCGGGCAGTTCCACCCCGAGCTGTGCCTCCACCTCGGCCAGGTCCCCGGTGCTCAGGGGCGGCTCCAGCTCCCACCGGTGGCCGGCGGACCCGAAGACGGCGGAGGCGGCGGGCGCGGCGGCCACGCGGGCCAGCCGTTCGCGTACGTCGGACCAGTCGGTGTGCGGCACGCGCCGGACGATACCGCCGTGCCCGGACCGCCGACAGCCCTCGACAATCTCGACGGGGCGGGATAGCGGTGGGGCTCCCAGGCGTCTGTGAGGGGTGGACGAGGAAACGAGGGTGGTGCGGTGGAAGAGGACGAACGGGCGGTGCTGGCCGAGTTCGTGGCGAGTCGCGCGCCGGCGCTGATCCGGGTCGCCTACCTGCTCACCGGCGACCGGAGCAGCGCGGAGGACCTGTTCCAGTCGGCGCTGTCGAAGGTCATCCCGAAGTGGCGGAGCATCCGTCACGCCGACCCGGAGGGCTACCTGCGGGCGGTCATGTACCGGGAGCAGGTGAGCTGGTGGCGTCGGCTGCGTCGGCGGCGTGAGACCCCGGTCGACCTCGGTACGCCGGTGGTGGCCGACCCGAGCGGGGGAGCGGACCTGCGGCTGGCGTTGCGGGCGGCGCTCCGGCAACTCACGCCGGCGCAGCGGACCGTCGTGGTCCTGCGCTACTACGAGGACCTGCCGGAGGCGCAGGTCGCCGAGCTGCTGGGCTGTTCGGTCGGGACCGTGCGCAGCCGCACCGCCCGTGCGGTCGCCCGCCTGCGTCAGCTCCTGCCGGCCGGCGAGCTTCTGGAGATGCAGCGATGACCGATCCCTTCGAGCACGTCCTCCGCACCACCCTCACCGAGATCGCCGAGGAGGCACCGACCGTGCAGGACTCTCTGACCAGGGCGGAACGACGCGTACGCCACCGCCGACGGAACACCATGGTGGTGGGTACGGCGGGCCTGCTGGCCGCGCTCGTCATCGCCGCGCCGTTCGCCTACGCGGACCGGGGCGACGACGGGCAGCCGTCACGTCCGGCGACGATCGTCCCGAAGCCGAGCCCGAGCGGGCCGGACGAGCCGGTTCCGGGCCCGCCGGGTGAGCCGGTCCCGAGTCCCGGCGGCGCACGGGGAACCGTTCCCCCTCCGCCGGGCGCTCCCGGCACGCCGGTCCCGAGCCCGAGCGGGACCGCTCGGGCGGTTCCGCCTCCGCCGGGCGCAGCCAGTCCGAGCCCGAGCGGGACCGCTCGGCCGGTTCCGCCCTCGGCGGGCGCGCCGGCCCCGGGCCGACCGGGCATGCCGGCCCCCGATCCGGGGGCGCCGGGCGCAGCGGTGGCGAGCCCTGTTCCCCACTGAGCCGATGCCGGCGCGGATCGGAGCGTCGCCGTGCCGCCGCAGCGACGCCGGGCCCGCCGCGCAACGGCGGGCCCGGGCCGTCGCAAGGCGCCGACGTGGCTGCGTAGGTCGCGTCGTCGGGGAACAGGAATCGCAGGAGGGCGTCTTTGCTGAACGCGGCGACCGGCGAGGTGACGACCCGGGCGCGGCCTTCGGACGTGGCGACGGTGATCTCAGGCGTGGTCACACCGAACATGGCCCTCGCCCGCCTGTCGCGGCATGCCCGTCGTGGTCCCGGTCACTTCGCCGCCGGGCTGGTGACACTCGGCCAACCGGGCCGCTGGACGGCTCCCCTGCACGTCCAGCTGAGGTCCATGGCGTTGACCTGGAGCTCGATCGCCACGCCTGGCTCGGTCGCCCGACGTTGCTCCACCAGGTCGGCTTTCGCCAGCAGCACGGACCCCTTGAAGGTGAAGCCGTCGACGCCGGACTGCTTGGCCGCCTCGCCGATCGGCCGCATGACGGCCGGATCGCCGTGGGTGCCGCTCCGCACCGCCTGGTCGACCTGTTCACACACCCAGGCGGCCAGGGCGACGCCCTTGAGAGCAGGGTACGAGACGGCCGCGGCAGGGGGAGTGCTGCCGACTGTGGACGGTTGCGGCGAGGGACCGTAGCCCTGACACCCCGGCACGGCGAGGACCACGGCAGCGGCCAGAACCGCCGGACGGAGACGCAGCACCGGCTGATGATAGAGGCGGCGCGCGCGCCGGCGGACCCCCGCTCGATCTCCTGGGGCCGGCCGATTCCCGGCACCCGGCTCTCGGCCCTCGCCGGCCGGCGCCGATACCACCGGGTGAGGCCGAGTGGGGTTCCGTTCTCGTCGTGCCGTTCCCGATACACGTCCTCGGCCGCGTTGAACTCCTCCTCCGAGTCGAAGTCGTCCTCGTCCGGCGGGAGCCATCCGGAGCGGCTACCGGGCGCGGATCGGTAGGCTGCGCCGGTGGACAAGCGCTACGCGGCGATGGCCCTGTCGCTGCCTCTTGCGGTGCTCCTCGCTTCGTGCGGCAGCAGCGCGACCCCTGAGGAGCAGGCGGACTACCTGCGCAAGATGGCTCATCGGGGGGCCGACCTGCATGCCGCCAAGCAGAGTCAGGGCCGGGGAACCCCCGGTGACCGGGAGGAGTGCGACGGGGCCTACCAACACCTCTACGGTGGACGGAACAGCCCCGAGACGCCGCACGTCGGATCCGCGGCTGGGGACGCCGCCCTGGCCGAGGAGGGCGAGGACCTGTTCGTCGAGAGCTGCGTGAACGGCACCCCGGCACCGGTGCCGGCGCGCGACTGACCGTCGGCTCGCCAACTCCGACGTGCCGCTTCGACACCCCCGCCGCGGCACCCGGGGTCGGCGGCGACGACTGAGCCTCAGGGGCGCCCCCTCAGGTTGTCGCCGCGTAACACCGGACGGCCACCCGCTGCCCCGAGCTCCACTGCTGATCGACCGTGCCCAGCAGGTGCCAGCCGAGCCGCTCGTAGAGAGCCACCGCCGCGGTGTCGGACGCCACCACGTCGAGCACCGGCCTCAGGCCGCGATCCCGTGCCGCGTCGACAGCCCGCGCCATCAGCAGCACACCGATCCCGTGGCCGCGAGCCGACGGAGCGACGAACAGTCGGTTGACCACGGCGGTCCCTTCGACACCCACACCCGTGCGAGAGCTCCACAAGCCGGGTGCCGCGTCTCCCGTCCCGCTCCGGGACAGGCCGACATGGCCGACCACCCGGCCGTCCCGTTCCGCCACCCACGCGGCGAGGAGCGACGACGGCGTGAGCCAGGCGTGCGGGACGTCGGGCCAGTTCACCGGATAGCCGTCGCGCCGATGAACCTCCGCCAGCACGCGGAGGCAGTCGCCGAGGTCGCGGTCGGTGCGCCGGCGGGCGCTCGGGGGCGCGTCCGCGCCGGATGCGTCTCCGCTCGTCACCCGCCGTATGGAAGCACAGCTCACCGCCGGTGACCAGCGAATTCCACGACCACCTCCGGTCCACGGCGGCGTGTGGCGCCGCCGGTGTCAGGACGGCCAGTACCACCCGAGGGGGCCGGCCGAGCGAGCATCGATGCCTCATGCTGTGCACCATGGCGATCTACGACCCGAAGGCGAACCTGCTCGACTATCTGCGCGGTGCCCGGGAGGCGGTGGTGTGGAAGCTCGACGGGCTGGACGAGTACGACGTCCGGCGTCCGCTGACGCCCACCGGCACGAACCTGCTGGGCCTGGTCAAGCACCTGGCGCGCGGCGAGTTCGGCTACTTCGGTGAGACGTTCGGGCGGCCGGGTGACGCCGTCGCCCGATGGTGCGAGGATGACGCGTCGTGGGAAGCCTGGGCTCTGCCGACTGAGTCGCGCGAGTCCGTCGTCGACCGCTACCGGCAGGCCTGGGCACACGCGGACGCGACGATCGAGGCCCTGCCGCTGGACGCCGTCGGCCGAGTGCCGTGGTGGGGCGACGGCGGTGAGGTGACACTGCACCAGGTCCTGGTCCACGTCACCGCCGAGACGCAGCGCCACGCCGGGCACGCCGACATCGTTCGGGAGCTGATCGACGGCACCGTCGGACTGCTGCGTACGACGACGAACATGCCCACGTCGGACGCGGCGCACTGGGCCGCTCACCGGGACATGGTGGAGCGGAACGCGCGGGAGGCCGCCGGCCGGTGAATCACCGCGGTGACGGGGCGGGACGGCAGCCCCGTGGACCTGGTGCGCTGTCGCGCCCGCGGCGGTGGCGCGCCGGGGGGCGACGGGCCGGGCGAGAACATGCCGCTCGACACCCGCAGGTCCGACGACGAGGGGATCCGCGACGCCCGACCTACGACGGCTCGGGCAGCGCCGCGGTGACGTCCAGCTCGACCAACTGCCCGGTGAAACCGAGCTGGGCCACGCCGAGCAGCGTGCTGGCGGTGGTGAACGCGCCCGCCAGTGGCGTGGCGAGGAACCGTCGCCACACCTGGGCCAGCACGGTCTGGTCGGCGCTGACGACGTAGATGACGGTACGCACGACGTGCTCGGGACCGGCGCCGACCGACCGGAGAGCGGTCAGCGCATTCCGGGCGACCTGGTCCACCTGGGCCTCCACGTCACCGGGGCCTGCCAGGACACCGTCGGCGTCCAACGGGCACTGGCCGGCGAGGTAGGCGGTGCGACCGGCCGCGACGATCGTGACGTGGTGGTAGCCCGGGGTGGGGTGCACGCCCTCGGGGTTGGAGCTGATGATGGTCATGCGCCGCAGCATCCCGGATCCAGGTCCGTGGCGTCACCGGGTTTGCGCGGTGGTGGAGCGAGCAGGAGGCCTGATGGAGACCTGGCGGGTCGTTGCGGGTGTCCTGATCGCGCTGTTCATCGGCCTCGTCGGTGTCGCACTGGCCACCAACTACCGCGGCGTCACGGAGTGGCACGTACGCCGCTCGGCGGCCGCTGCCGGCATGCTCCGGCGGGTGCCGCCGTGGCGGTGGTTGCCGGACGCCGACGCCGACCGCCGGGTGGCGCGGTTCGTCCTGTTCGAACGGGGGCTCGGTGTGCTCTTCGCGGCGGCGGGCGTCGTCGCCCTGGTGGTCGAGCTGTACTCCGTCGTCTCCGGCGAGCCGCTGCCGTCGAACAAGTAGGAGCGAACCGCTACGTCCACGGCGGCGTGTGCCGGGTCAGGTAGGCGCGGGCGCGTGGCAGCGGATCGCCCCAGTACTGGTGCGGCATGCGGCTGTGGTGCGCGGCGCAGAACTCGGCCAGGTCGGCGGGGAGCGCGACGGCCTCCAGCGGCCGGCTCTCGAAGTCGCGGTTCGCCGCCAGCAGGTCCGCCTCCGCGTGCCAGCCGGAATGGTCGAACGCCCACCCCGCCCAGGTCGCGTACACGTGCCAGACCTGCGGGTCGTCGGTGAAGCGCAGTCCGGCGAGCCCGACCGGCCGGTCCGGGTAGGCGTCCCGGCACACCCAGGCCAGGATGTGGCACGCGCCGGCGGCGAAGAACGCCTGATCGGTGCGGTCCCACGCGAGGCGCTGGTCGGACCGTTCGAGAGGGGTCCGACGGAAGACCCCCGCCGCCACCGCTGCCACGCCCCGACGGTACCGGTCCGTCGGGGCGGATCGGGCAGGCGCGCGCGGCGACGCGGTGACGGGCGAGGGTCAGTCGCCGGGTTCGACGTACGAGGCGAGGTTCGCCAGCGAGGACGCGATGCCCTCCTCGTGGACGGCCTGGTCGATGCCGGACGGCACGCCGGTCGCGGTCACCGTCACCTCGGTGCCGTCGCCGGCCGCGGCGAGGTGCCAGGTCATCGTCATGGTGCCGGCGTACGCCGGGTCGTCGGCCCGGAACACCGCTGTCTGCACCACGCGCGCCGGCCGTACCAGGTCGGCGAACCCGACGTCGACGACGTCGGTCGCGTCCGACGTCTTGCCCGGACTGCCGCTGGGGTCGAGGTAGGTGAGCACCATCCGGAACCCGCCGCCGGGGCGGGGATCCCACCGCTCGATCCGCCCGCGCATGCCGTCGGGCGGCAGCCACGCCTCGAGCGCCTCTCGGTCGAGGAGCGCGTCGTAGATCGCGGCGGGCGCTGCGGCGATCGTCCGGCTCGCCTGATCGATGCGGTTCACCACTCGATTCTAGGATCCGATCGCGGGCAGGATGGGCGGGTGAGGTTTCCTCTGTCGACACCGCCCGCCGTTCCCGCCGGCACGCTCGCGGTCGGTCCGCAGCCGACGCTCACCGCCGGCGGTGACCTCGTCCTGCGGCCCTGGCGGGCGTCCGACGCGGCGGCTTTCCTGGCCGCGTACCAGGATCCGGAGATCCGACGCTGGCACACCCGCCGACCCGCCTCCGAGGAGCAGGTACGCGAGTGGTTCGCGTTCTACCGCCGCGCGTGGGCGCAGGAGACGGCGGCGAGCTGGGCGATGACGTACGGCGGCGGTGACGTGCTGGGACGCATGGTCCTGGGTGGCATGGACCTCGGCGACGGGGTGGCGGTGTGTGCGTACTGGGTGGTTCCGGCCGCCCGTGGCGCGGGTGTGGCCTCCCGGTCGTTGCGGGCGGTGAGCGACTGGGCGCTCGGTGCGGTGGGCTTCCACCGTCTCGAACTCGACCACTCGACCCGCAATCACGCCTCCTGCCGGGTCGCCGTCAAGGCGGGCTTCCGACCGGAGGGCATCAGGCGCAACGCGGCCGTGCACGCCGACGGACGGCACGACATGGAGGTGCACGCCCGCGTACGCGGCGACGACTGACGCGGTCGGCCGGCGCTCACTCGCCACCTGCGTCGTGACGCCTGACTGCTCGGGCGGTGCACTCGGATGAGAAAGTGGCAGCGTGCGGGTGGGGATCCTCGGGCCGCTGGAGGTCCGTGACGGCGAGCGGACCGTCGACGTCGCCGGGGCGCGACTGCGGGCGCTGCTGATCCGCCTCGCCCTGGACCCGGGTCGCCCGGTGAGCCTGCCCGCGCTGGCCGAGGCGCTCTGGGCGGACGCGCCGCCCGCGGACACCGCCAACGCGGTGCAGACGCTGGTGTCCCGGCTGCGTCGGGCCGTGCCCGGGCTGGGGGTGCGCAGCGGTCCGGCCGGCTACCGGCTCGACCTCGCCCCCGAGGACGTGGACGCCGGGCGCTTCGAGCGGCTGGCCCGGCAGGGTCGGGAGGCGCTGCGGGACGGCAACGCGCCGGAGGCGCTCGCGACGCTGCGCGACGCGCTGGCGCTGTGGCGCGGTCCGGCGCTGGCGGAGGTCGCCGACGCAGCCTATGCGGGGGCCGCCGCGGCCCGGCTGGCCGAGCTGCGGCTCACCGCGCAGGAGGACCGGATCGACGCGGAACTGCGCACCGGGCGGCCGGAACTGCTGGTCGCCGAGCTGGACGAGCTGACCGCCGCACATCCGCTGCGGGAGCGGCTGGCCGCGCTGCACCTGCGCACGTTGGCCGCCGCCGGGCGGCCCGCCGAGGCGCTGGCCGGGTACGAGCGGATCCGCGAGCGGCTCGCCGAGGAGCTGGGCGTCGACCCCTCGCCCGAGCTGCGGGCCGCGCACCTGGCGCTGCTGCGGGGCGAGGCGGCCCCGGCCGCCGTGCCCGCCGGGCGGCGGGGCAACCTGCGGGCGGCGCTCACCACGTTCGTCGGGCGGGACGAGGACCTGCGCCGGCTCACCGGGCTGCTCGCCGGCAACCGGCTGGTCACGCTCATCGGCCCGGGTGGGGCCGGCAAGACCCGGCTGGCGAGCGTCGCGGCGGGCCGGCTGGCCGACGGTGTGCCCGGCGGGGCCTGGCTGGTCGAGCTGGCGCCGATCACCGACCCGGCCGACGTGGCCCGGGCCGTGCTCGACACGGTGGGCCGGCGGGAGCGGACGCGGGAACCGGTCCGGCCCACGCTCCGCGACACGCTCGGCCGGCTGGTCGACGCGATCTCCACCGACGAGACGCTGATCGTGCTGGACAACTGCGAACACGTCGTCGAGGCCGCCGCCCGGCTCGCCGAGGACCTGCTGGGCCGCTGCCCGGGGCTGCGCGTGCTGGCCACCTCCCGGGAGCCGCTGGGCATCGTCGGCGAGGTGCTGGAACCCGTACCGCCGTTGCGCCTGCCGCCGGCCGACGCGAGCCCGGGCGACGCGGCCGCGTACCCGTCGGTGCAGTTGCTGCGCGACCGGGCCGCCGCCGTGCGGGTCGGTTTCGCGGTGACCGACGACAACGTCGCGGACGTGGTGGAGATCTGCCGCCGGCTCGACGGCATGCCGCTGGCGATCGAGCTGGCGGCGGCGCGGCTGCGGACGCTGTCGCCCCGGCAGGTCGCGGCCGGCCTGGACGACCGGTTCCGGCTGCTGACCGGTGGCAGCCGCACCGCGCTGCCCCGGCACCGGACGCTGCGGGCGGTGGTGGACTGGAGCTGGGGGCTGCTCACCGACGACGAGCGCCGGCTCGCCGAGCGGCTGGCGGTCTTCCCGGCGTCGGTCACCGCCGAGTCGGCGGCCGGCGTCGCCGGCCCGGCCGCCGCCGCGCTCCTCGACGCGCTCGTCGACAAGTCGCTGCTCCAGGTGGTCGACGACGGGCGGTTCCGGATGCTGGAGACCATCCGGGAGTACGGGCTGGAGCGGCTCGCCGCGGCCGGGGAGGGTGCCGGGGCGCGGGCCGCGCACGCCGCGTACTTCCGGGATCTGGTCGGCACCGCCGAGCCGCACCTGCGCACCGCGGGCCAGCTGCCCTGGCTGCGGCTGCTGGAGGCGGAACGGGAGAACATCGTCGGCGCGCTGCACCACGCCTGCGACGCCGGCGACGCCGACACCGCGCTGCGGATCGGCGCGGGGCTGGCGCTGCCGTTGACGATCTGGGGCGACGACGGCGGCATCGGCGGTGACGTGCTGGCCCGTGCGCTCGCGTTGCCCGGCCCGACGCCGCCGGGGGAGCGGGCCGTGGTGCTCGCCATCCGTGTCGTCACGGAGATGTTCCACAGCGCCCACGTGCCGACGCCGGAGCGGATCGCCGAGCTGACCGACGCCGTGCGCGCGGCGCAGGGGACCGGGCACCCGCTGGTGGCGCTGCTCGAACCGGCGCTGTCCATCTTCACCGATGACACCGCCGCCGGGATCGCCGCGGTCGACCGGGCGCGCGGCCATCCCGACCCGTGGACGGACGGGACGCTGCTGGCGATGCGCGGCCAGATCAGGGAGAACGACGGCGACGCCGAGGGCATGCTGCGCGACCTCACCGGGGCGATCGAGGAGCTGCGCGCGGTGGGCGAGCGGTGGAGCCTGTCGATGGTGCTGAGCCAGTACGCCGACGCGCTCACCAAACGCGGCGACTTCGCGGCGGCCACGGCCGCGCTGGAGGAGTCGGCGCGCCTGGTCCGCGAACTGAACCCGGCCGCCGAGCCGGGCTTCCAGCTGATCTGGCTGGCGGCCATCCGCGCCCGCTCCGGCGACGTGGCCGGCGCCAAGGCGGAGCTGCGCCGGTTCGTCGCCGACCGGGTGGCCGACCGGGACGGCCGGGACGCCGCGTTCGGGCTGATGATGCTCGGCGACATCGCCCGGCTGGAGGGCTCGCTCGACGAGGCGCAGGAGTGCCTCGCCGAGGCGATGCGCCGACAGGACGAGGCGCCACTGGTCGCGCCGCAGTTCCGTGGCCTGCTGCTGGCCACCATGGCGCATCTCGCGCTCGCCCGGGGCGACCTGCCGGACGCCCGTCGTCACCTGGACGAGGCCACCGTCCGAGGGCTGGCCGCACGGGACATGCCGGTGATGGCGATCATCGCGGTCGGCTGGGTCGCGGTCGCCGAGGCGGAGGGCCGGTACGAGCGGGCCGCCGAGCTGCTCGGCACGTCCGACGCGCTGCGCGGCTGGCCGGACCGCTCCAACCCGGACGCGCAGCGGCTCGCCGAACGGCTGCGGACCGAGCTGGGCGAGGACGGCTACACCGCCGCGTACGCCCGGGGGCACGGCCTGAGCCGGGCCGACGCCCTCGCGTTCGTGGGCGGCGACCCGGCTCGGTGAGGCCGGTCAGGCGCGACGTCGGTAGGCCCGCACCGCGAGCGGCGCGAACACCGCGATGATCGCCACGGTCCAGAGCAGCGACCGGGTCACCGGCCCGGCCACCGGGCCGCCGATGATCAGGCCCCGGGCCGCCTCCATCACGTCGGCCACCGGGTTGATCCCGACCCACCACTGCAACCACCCGGGCAGCGTGTCGGTCGGCACCATCATGTTGGTGCCGAAGGTGAGCGGGAACAGGACCAGGAACGCGGTGCCCTGCACGGCGCCCGGGCTGCGCATCACCACGCCGAGCAGCACGCCGATCCAACTGACCGCGAACGCGAACGCGATGGTCAGCAGGCAGGCGGCCAGCGTGGACAGCGGGTCGGTGCCGATCCGGAAGCCGATGGCGTAGCCGAACGCGAACAGCACCACGATGGAGACCACGAACCGGACCAGGTCGCCGACCACGGAGCCGACCAACGGCGCGGACCGGGCGATGGGCAGGCTGCGGAACCGGTCGAAGACGCCCTTCTCGACGTCGGTGTTGAGGCTGACGCCGGTCGCGATGGACGCGAAGAGCACCGTCTGCACCATGATCGCCGGGAGCAGGAACTCCAGGTACGCGTGCTGCGAGCCGGAGATTGCGCCGCCGAGCAGGTAGACGAAGATCAGCACGAAGATGACCGGCTGGAGCGTGACGTCCAGCAGTTGCTCCGGTGTGCGGAGCGTCTTGATCAGGCTGCGGCCGGCGAGCGCGAGGCTGTGCCGGGCCAGTCCGAACCGGCGGGCGGCGCCCCGGGGCGCGCGGGTGCGGGGCGGCGTCGCCGCCGCGCGGGTGGTCGTGGTCATGCCGCCACCTCCGTGGGCTCGTCGGCGCCGTGGCCGGTCAACGTGAAGAACACCTCGTCGAGGCTGGGCAGCCGCAGCGCCAGCTCGGCCACCCCGATGCCGGCGTCGTCGAGCCGGCGGACCACGGCGGTGAACGGGGCGTCGCCCTCGACCGGCACGGTGAGCAGCCCGGGGCGGGGCAGCTCGGGTTCGGTCCCGGTGCTGGCGCGCAGGATCTCGGCGACCTCGCCGATCCGGTCGGGCTCGGTCGGCCGGACCACGATCGTCTGGCTGCCGGCGATCCGCTTCAGCTCGCCCGGCGTGCCGTGGGCGATCACCCGGCCGTGGTCGATCACCGAGATCTCGTCGGCCAGCGCGTCGGCCTCGTCCAGGTACTGCGTGGTCAGCAGCACCGTCGAGCCGTCGTCCACCAGCGAGCGGACCACGCCCCACATCTCCTCGCGCTTGGCCGGGTCCAGGCCGGTCGTCGGCTCGTCCAGGTAGATCACCTCCGGCCGGCCGACCAGGCTCGCGGCCAGGTCCAGCCGGCGGCGCATGCCACCGGAGTACGTCTTGGCCGGCCGTCCGGCCGCCTCGGTCAGGTCGAACCAGGCGAGCAGTTCGGCGGCCCGGGCCCGGGCCTCGCGCCGGCTCAGGTCGAGCAGGCGACCGATCAGCACCAGGTTCTGCGTGCCGGTCAGGTCCTCGTCGACCGAGGCGTACTGGCCGGTGAGCCCGATCAGCCGGCGTACCTCGGCGGCCTCGCGGACCACGTCGTGACCGCCGACGGTGGCGCGCCCGGAGTCCGGGCGTAACAGGGTGGCGAGGATCCGCACCGCCGTGGTCTTGCCGGCGCCGTTGGGCCCCAGCACCCCCAGCACGGTCCCCCGTCGTGCGGCGAGGTCGATCCCGGCCAGCGCGGTCGTCGTACCGAACCGCTTGACCAGGCCCTCCGCCTCGAATGCGTACGTCATGGCACCGACCCTGGTGGGTGGTGCTGGCAGCGGACGCACACGACGCTGGCACCACCACGCACATGCAACAAATGGTTGCGCGTCGGGCCGGGGGCGGCTAGCGTCATGTGCAACCAACGGTTGCAGGAGGTTGCCATGGAGTACGGGACCATCGAGCGGGAGATCTTCGTCGAGGCGTCGCCCGACATCGTCTTCGAGGTGGTGAGCAGCCCCGAGCACCTGTCGAGATGGTGGCCCGACGAGGCCCGCTACACCCCGACCCCCGGCGCGCCCGGGGAGATCGTCTTCGGCGACACCGTCGTCCCGTTCACCGTCGTCGAGGCCCGCCCGCCCCGGACGTTCTCGTTCCGCTGGACCCACCCCGCCGGCGAGACGCCGGTGGAGGGCAACTCGCTGCTCGTCACGTTCGAGCTGACCCCGTCGGGCGCCGGCACCCTGCTGCGGATGACCGAGACCGGCTTCCGGGAGATGGGCTGGGAGATCGCCGTGCTGGAGCAGCAGTACCGGGACCACGTCAGCGGCTGGGACCACTTCCTGCCGCAACTGCCGCCCTACGCCGCGACGCTGGCCGTCCGGCCGTGACCAGCACCCTGGTCGAGCCGGTCGACGACGACCTGTGGTCCGCGATCGGGGACCCGACCCGCCGCCGGATGCTCGACCTGCTGCTCGCCGAGGGCGGCGGCACCGCCACGTCGCTGAGCCGGCAGATGCCGGTGACCCGCCAGGCGGTGGCCAAGCACCTCGGCGTCCTGGACCGGGTCGGTCTGGTCCGGGGCGACCCGGCCGGCCGCGAGCGGCGCTACCGCGTCGACGACGCCCAGCTCGCCCGTGCGGTGGCCCAACTCGCGTCGGTCGGCTCCGCCTGGGACGCCCGCCTGCGGCGGATCAAGCGGATCGCCGAGGAGATCCAGCGCACCCAATCGGAGTGACGAGACGAGGAGATCGAGATGGTGGACATCCTGCACCGGATCGGGGTGCGGACCCCGGACCCCGCGACGGCGTACGAGGCGTTGACGACCGTCGACGGACTGGCCGGCTGGTGGACCGACGACACGACGGGCAGTCCCGAGGTCGGTGGCGTCCTGGAGTTCCGCTTCCCGCCCGGCGGGTTCGACATGGAGGTCGTCGAGCTGCGGCCGTCCGAGCGGGTGGTCTGGCGGGTGGTGGACGGCCCGCCGGAGTGGGTCGGCACCACCGTCGAGTGGGACCTGCGCCAGGACGGCGACTGGACGATCGTGCTCTTCGCCCACCGGGGTTGGCGTGAGCCGGTCGAGTTCATGCACCACTGCGGCACGAAGTGGGGGTCCTACCTGCTGAGCCTGAAGTCGCTGGTGGAGACCGGCGAGGGCGCGCCGTCGCCGCGCGACGTGCGGATCAGCGACTGGCACTGAGCGGATCGGGCCCGGGGCCGGCGAGCAGGGCGCCGTGTTCGGTCCAGAGCCACCGCAGATAGGCGCGCAGTCGCTCCGGGGTGGCGATCCAGCCCTCGTCCGGATAGCGGAGCAACCGGCTGACCTCGCCGGCCACCAGGTCGTACCCGCACGCCCCGGCCTCCGGCACCGGGGCGTGCGGGGCGACCGCCACGGGCAGCGGGACCATCGGCACCCGCAGGCCGGCGTCGTCGGCGGCCCGCAACACGGTGAGGTAGACCCGGACCAGGTGGTACGGGGAGACGACCAGCGCGAGACTGCCGATGCCCAGCTCCCGAACCCGGTCGACGATCCACCGGGCCTGCTGTCCGGTGTCGCCGGCCGGCTCGGCCTGGAGCACGACCCCGTCGACCCGGCGCAGCCCGAGCGCCCGCAGGCGATCCAGCGTGAGCGGGCGGTAGGTCCGCTCGGCCGGGTTGGTGCTCGCCACCAGCAGGTGGCGCAGCGCCCGGTCGGCCTCCCAGGCGCGGATCGCGTCGGTGAGGCGCCAGTCCTCGCCCTGGCCGGTGGGGACCACCAGCGCGTCCACCCGTGTCGCGGCGCGCCCGGGCAGGGTGAGGATCATGGTGACCGCCTCCAGCAACGCCAGGAACCGGTCGGCCGGGACGTCCGCGAGCGCCCCCGCCGGCACGACCCGCGGCAGCGCGCCCGGCGGGCGGGACACACTCGTCACGCCTGGAGATCCTGCCAGCACCCCACCGGAAACGAGTACGGATGCTCATCCGTCCGCCCACCCCGGCCCGGCAGGATCTCCAAATGTGACGACGAGACCTGCGGTGCTCGGCGGGCTGATCCTCGCGGCGGCCACGGCCGGCGCCTGGTGGGCCTGGCTGAGCTGGGAGTCCGGCTGGACCGTGGATCCGGAGACCGGCGCGGCCGGCGGACCGTACGCGGTCCGGCAGGTGGCCGCCGCGGTGCTGACCCTGGTGGCGCTCGCCGTGGCCGGCGGCTGGTGGCTGAACACCTGGCTGGTCGCCTCGGTGATGACGGTGGCGTTCACCGTGCCGTGGGCGGCGCACGCCGCCGCGGGCGACGACAGCGGCCTGTGGGCGATCGGGGCGGCGCTGGTGGCGATCGGCACCGCCATCGGGGCGACGGTGGTCGCCGGCGGCACCGGCTGGCTGCGCCGGCGGGCGGCCTGACGGGGCGACATCGAGATGCCGGGCGACGACCGGGCCGCTGTCTAGGATGGCGGCATGGACGGCCAGGGGCCCGCCGAACCGGCGGGGCCCCTGGGGTCACTGACGTTCGCTCAGGCGAGCGTCTTCAGGTAGTCGGGGTTGGCCTTCAGCCACTCCTCGACCGCCTTCTTCTCGTCGCCCTTGTGCGTGTTGAACATCAGGTCCTCCAGCGACGCGAGCTGGTCACCGTCCATCTTGAACTTCTTCAGCATCGCGGCGACCTCGGGGAAGTCCTCGCTGAAGCCCTGCCGGCCGAACGTGTTGATCTGCTCGGCCTTGCCCAGCGTGCCCTTCGGGTCGGTCAGGTCCTTCAGCTCGTACTTGGCGTAGGCCCAGTGCGGGTGCCAGAGCGTGACCACGATCGGCTTCTTGTCCGCGATGGCGCCGTCGAGCGCGGCCAGCATGGCCGGGGTGGAGGACGTCTTCAGCTTCATCGAGCCGTCCAGGCCGTACTGCGGGAGCACCTGCTCCTGGGTGGCCTTGGTGAGGCCGGCGCCGGGCTCGATGCCGATCATCTCGCCGCCGAACGTACCGGCCTTGCCGGCCAGGTCGGCCAGCGAGTCGACGCCCTCGACGTACTTCGGCACCGCGATGCTGAGGCTGGCGTCGTCGTGCCACACGCCCAGCTTCTCCAGCTTGTCGCCGTACTTCTCCACGTAGGAGGCGTGGGTGAGCGGCAGCCAGCCGTCCAGGAACAGGTCGATGTCGCCGTTCGCGAGGCCGCCGTAGACCAGCCCGGCCTCCAGGTTCTTGAGCTGGACCCGGTAGCCCTTGTCCTCCAGGATGTGCTGCCACAGGTTCGAGGCGGCGATCGCCTCGTCCCAGGCCATGTAGCCGATGGTGATCTTCTTGTCGGCGCCGGACGCGTCGTCCGACTTCTCGCCGCAGGCGGCCGCGCCGCCCAGGGCCAGGGTGGCGGTCACCGCCAGCGCGAGCACGCGCTTCACTGTCGTGAACACAGAATTTCCCTTCCTTTCGGGGTGCCGGCGGTTCCGCGTACGCGGAACCAGGGGTGCCGGCGGGGGAGGGCGACGGTCAGGCGGCCTCGCGCGCGAGGCGCTGGGCCCGCGCGGAGGGGAACCGGTCGCCCACGGAATCGGTGAGCCGGTCGAGCACGACGGCGAGGACCACGACCGCGATCCCACCCTCGAAGCCGCTGCCCACCTCGACCTGGGAGAGCGCGAACATGATCACGTCGCCGAGTCCGCCGGCGCCGACCATGCCGGCGATGACCACCATGGACAGGGCCAGCATGATCACCTGGTTCACGCCGGTCATGATCGTCGGCAGCGCCAGCGGGAGCTTCGTCCGCAGCAGCACCATCCACGGCGGCGCGCCGAAGGACTCGGCCGCCTGCACGATCTCCCTGTCGACCTGGCGCAGGCCCAGCTCGGTCAGGCGGACACCGGGCGGCATGCTGAACACCAGCGTGGCGAGCACGCCCGGCACCGTGCCGATGCCGAAGAAGAAGATCGCCGGGATCAGGTAGACGAACGCCGGCATCGTCTGCATCAGGTCCAGCACCGGCCGGGCCAGGGCGGAGGCCCGCCTGTTCTCGGCCACGAAGACGCCCAGGGGGATCGCCAACAGCAGGGCGAGCACGCTGGCCACGAGCACCTGCGCGAGCGTGCTCATGGTCTCCTCCCAGTACGGCATCCCGGCCACCAGGCCGAGGCCGACCGCGGTGCCGAGGCCGAACTTCCAGCCGCGCAGCCACCAGCCCAGGGCGGCCAGCACCGCGACGACCGCCACGGCGGGTACGCCGTTGAGCAGCTGGTCGAGCGGGCTGACCAGGGCCTCGACCACGGACGCGACAGCGTCGAAGACCGGGCCGAGGGTACGGGTGGCCCAGTCCACCGCGGACTCCGTCCACTCACCCAGCGGGACCCGGGGCAGGGCGGCGTCGAGCGGGGATTCGCGCAGACTCATGCCGACATCTCCTTGTCGCCGACCAGCTCCGCCTCGGCGGGCCCGGTCGCGGGCTCGGCCGGTCGCGGGACCGGCGGGTGCGGGGCCGACGCGTGCGGCGCCTCGTCCGGGGTGGCGCTGGCGAGCGCGCTGAGCAGGGTGATCCGGGGGATCACCCCGGTCAGCCGGCCCCGGTCGTCCAGGACGGCCACCGGGTGCTGGCTCTCCGCGCAGTCGGCGAACAGGTCGGCCACGGCGGTGTCCTCGGTGACGGTGCGGACGCGCTCGCCCGAGACGTACCCGTCGAGGTTGGTCCGGTTCTCCCGCAGCGCGCGCAGCACCTCGTCCTCGGTGACCGTGCCGAGGAACCGCTTCCCCGGCCCGGTCACGTAGACCACCGAGGTCTGGCTCTCCCGCAGTGCCCGGGCGGCGACCCGGGGGCCGGCGTTGACGTCGAGGACGTGGTGCGGCTTCTCCATCACGGAGGCGGCGGTCAGGATCCGGGTCCGGTCCACGTCGGCCACGAACTGCGCCACGTAGTCGTTCGCCGGATCGGTGAGGATCTCCTCGGCGGTGCCGATCTGGACGATGCGGCCGTCGCGCATCATCGCGATCCGGTCACCGAGGCGCATCGCCTCGTTGAGGTCGTGGGTGATGAAGACGATCGTCTTGCCCAGCTCGGCCTGCAACTCCAGGAGCTGGTCCTGGATCTCGCGCCGGATGAGCGGGTCGAGCGCCGAGAACGCCTCGTCCATGAGCAGGATGTCGGTGTCGGCGGCCAGCGCCCGGGCCAGGCCGACTCGCTGGCGCATGCCGCCGGAGAGGTCGTGCGGGAGCTTGTCCGCCCACTCGGTCAGCCCGACCATGCGCAACGCGTCCATCGCGCGTTCCCGCCGCTGCGCCTTGGGCAGGCCGGCGACCTCCAGCGCGTAGCCGGCGTTCTCCAGCACGGTGCGGTGCGGCATGAGCGCGAAGTGCTGGAAGACCATGCTGACCTTGTCCCGGCGCAGCTTGCGCAGCGCGGCCGGCTTGAGCGAGGTCACCTCGACCCCGTCGATCCGGACGCTGCCCGCGGTGGGGCGGAGCAACCCGTTCAGCATCCGGATGAGGGTCGACTTCCCGGAGCCGGAGAGGCCCATCACGACGAAGATCTCGCCGGGGCGTACCTCGAAGGTCGCGTCGATGACGGCGGCCGTGGCCGGCAGGCCGGCCAGCGCCTCGGTGCGCGGTGCGCCGCCCGCCAGGCGTTCCACCGCTTCGTCGGCTCGGTTCCCGAATATTTTGTAGAGCGACTTCACTGCGAGCGCGGACACGATCCCCTCTCCGACGCCGGCCACCGCGGATCGCGCCGGTGGAGGCTGTCTTCGCGTCTCGTCCGTCATATCAACATCGGTCACGTTGTCTGGGCCGTGAGGGCCGGCCGAGAAACCTACCGACGTCATCGCCGCAAATCCAGTCGGGACTGCGGGGAATGTGGAACTGCACACAAAAAACGGCGGTCGAATTCGGTCGTCCGGGCCTTCGGGTGAGCCCGCCCGCACGCTCGGGAGGTGCGTTTTCCCTGATCAGGATGCTTTCTGTCCGAGCTGGCCCGGCGGCGTGAACGTCGGTGAGCGGCACTCTCGAATATGAAGGCGCCGATAGCAAATCGTCGCGTGATTGTCATATTCGGATCCGGTCGAGCAACCGGCGGGTGGTGCGGGAAAGGGGACGCGCCGGACCGCGTGTCGAATTCCGTCGAAACGATTGACGGGAATGTGGCGAGGTGAGGACCACGTCGTGCCACTCCGGTCGACGGGCGCTGGACGGGTCAGGACATACTCGCCGGATGTCCGATCAGGTCCGGCCCCGGCGGGTGGCGGCGGTGGTGTCGCCGATGTTGACCGCGCTGCGCGAAGGCACCCGCGACCACCACGTCGTGGTGGAGCGCCGACTGGCCCTGCCCGACCGGATCCGTGGCCGGGCGGACCTCGGCGGCACGCTCGCCGCGCTGCTCGCCGCCTGGGCGCCGCTGGAACGGGACCTCGCCGCCGCCGACTGGACCGGGTTGCCGGTCGGTGCCCGGCTCGGTGAGGCCGCCGCGCTGCTCCGGGCGGACCTGGCCGCGCTCGGCGTTGGGGGCGGAGTCGCGGCCGACCGGACGTCCGGCGTCCGCCTGGACACCACGCCCCGGGCGGTCGGCGGCCGGTACGTGCTGCTCGGCAGTGCCCTGGGCGGCAGCGTGATCGCCCCCGTGGTGGAGCGCCGGCTCGGCCTGGCCGAGGGGGAGGGGACACGCTTCTTCCGGCGCAGCGGTCGTGCCCCGGGTGCCGACTGGCGGGACTTCCGTCAGGCGCTGGCCGGGCGCGACTGGTCGTCCGCGGAGCGGCACGACGCCGTCGAGGCCGCGCGGCAGACCTTCGAGTTCGTCGGTCGTACCGCGGCCGTCCGGCCCTCGGGCTGACGGCGGCCCGTTCGGCGGCGGTCGTGCCGGTGGTGCCCCGGCCGAACCGGCTCGTCAGGCCGGGCCCAGCTCCCGGGCGACGGTCCGCAGGGCCCGGGTCAGCTCCTTCGCCGAGGGCGCGGCGTCCGGGTCGACCAGCCACTGGGCCGCCACGCCGCCGAGCAGCGCCTGGTGGAACGCGCCGAGCTTGAGCGCGGTCGCCTCGTCCGTGTCCGGGTCGAGGCGGTGGAACACCTCGGCCAGCCCGAGTCGCGCCCGGCGGTTGGCGGCGGCGAACGCCGCGCGCAGGTCGGGGGAGCGGTCCATCCGGGCGATCAGCTCGAACTGCACCGCCCACAGGGGACGCAGCCGGGCGAACGACTCGATGATCCGTTCCCAGGCCAGCTCGAACCGCTGCTCGGGGTCGGCGTCCGGCCCGGCGTCCCGGGCCAGCGCGCGGTCCAGTTCCTCGCCCCACTCCGCCATCGCGCCGACGAGCGCCTCGTCGAGCAGGGCCCGCGTGGTGCGGAAGTGGTAGCCGATGGCGGCCAGGCTGGTGCCGGCCGCGGTGGCCACGTCCCGGGCGGTCGTGGCCGCGTAGCCCTTCTCGATCAGGCAGCGCTTCGCCCCGTCGAGCAGGTCCTCCCGATTACCCATGCCGGACAGCGTACCGAGGTGTTGCAATTCTGTCTTGCACAAACGTCTGACACGCTTGTACCGTCGGCGGCATGACCGATGTGCTGATCTCCGGCGGCGGTGTCGCCGGCTGCGCCCTCGCCTGGTGGTTGCGTCACCACGGCTTCCGACCCACAGTCGTGGAACGGGCCGCCGCGCCCCGCGACGGCGGCTACAAGGTGGACGTCCGGGGCGCCGCCCTGACCGTGCTGGACCGGATGGGCCTGACCGGTTCGGTCCGGGCGCACGACACCGGCATGCGCCTGGCCCGATTCCTCGACCGGCGCGGCCGGCAACTCGCCACCATGGACGCGGCCCTCTTCGGCGGCCGCACGGGAGGCGACGTGGAGATCATGCGCGGCGACCTGACCCGGATCCTGCGGGCGGCGACCGGAGACGTGGAACACTGCTTCGACGAGTCGATCACCGCGCTGCGCCCCACCGCCGACGGCGTGGACGTGACGTTCGCGCGGGGCGCGCGCCGCCGCTTCGACCTGGTGATCGGCGCCGACGGACTGCACTCGACGGTACGACGCCTCGCGTTCGGCCCGGAGTCGGCGTACCTGCGCCCTCTCGGGCACCACATCGCCATCTGCACCGTGCCCGCCGGGTTCGGCGAGGAGCGGGTCGAGCTGCTGCACCCGGCCCCCGGGCGGACCGTCGGCGTCTACCGGACCGCCGGCGCGCCCGACGCCCGGGCGCTCTTCCTCTTCCGCTCGCCGGCCGACGCCCCCGACCACGGCGACGCCGCCAGGCAGCGGGCGTTGCTGGGGCGGGCGTTCGCCGGCTCGGGATGGCGGGTGCCCGAGCTGCTCGCCGCGCTGCCGGACGCGCCGGACCTCTACCTCGACGCGATGAGCCAGGTCCGGATGGAACGCTGGTCGTCCGGCCGCGTCGGCCTGGTCGGCGACGCCGCCCACGCCGCCTCGCCGGCCTCCGGCCAGGGCACCAGCCTGGGACTGGTGGGCGCGTACGTGCTGGCCGCCGCGCTGGCCGAGGCGGGCGGGCAACCGGCGGCCGGATTCGCCGCGTACGAGCGTCGGATGCGGCCGTTCGCCGCGGCGAACCAGGCCCTGGCCGAGCGCAACCTGAAGGGGATGGTGCTCGGCTCGGCCACGCAGATCCGGTTCCAGACGTCGATGCTGCGCCTCCTGCCGCGCCTGCCGGGACGGGAGCGGATGGTCAGCCGGGTGGCCGAGCCGATCCGGCGGGCCTCGGACGCGATCACGCTGCCGGACCCGCCGGCCCGCGCGGTCTGAGGCTCAGGGGCGGTCCAGGCGTTCGGCGTACGCGTCGCGCAGCTCCGCCCAGCCGAAGTCCTTCGCCTCCGCGCCCCGGATCGGGCCGACCGGATCACCGTCGAGCAGATGACCGGCGACGTCGAGGCAGAGATGCCAGCCGGCGGCCACCATCGGGGCGAGGTCGGGCCGGTCGATCCGCTGCCGGACGGTGAGCGTGGTGCCGGCGCCGGCCGGGGCCAGCTCCCAGCGGAGCAGGGCGTCACCCCAGGTGTACTCCAGCAGGCGTGGCCGGTCGGCGCGCAGCACGCGGGCCGGGGCCGGGTGGGCCCGGTCGCCGTCGACGGTGCGCAGCGTGGTCTCGCCAGGGCTGCCGAGGTCGTGGTCGGACCGGAACGGCGCCCACTGCGCCAGCTGTTCCGGGTCGGTGAGGGCGGCCCACACCTTCTCCGGCGGGTGCCGGAGGTCCCGGACGAGCACCAGGTCCCACCGGTCGCCCCCGGGGACCAGCTCGACGTCGGCGAGCGGGCCGGGGCGGAACCTGTCGCGCTGCATGGTCACTCCTGACTGTCGAGGTGGCGCTCCAGGGCGTCGAGGTGCGTGTCCCACATCCGCCGGTAGGGCCCGAGCCAGTCGTCCACCGCCCGCAGCGGTCCGGTGTCGACCCGGTAGATCCGCCGCTGCGCGGCGGTGCGGCAGGTGACCAGGCCGGCCTCGCGCAGCACCCGCAGGTGCTTGGAGACGGCCGGCTGGCTCATCCCCAGCGCGTCCACCAGGTCGCCGACGCTGCTCTCCGCCCGGCGCAGCCGGTCGAGGATGCGGCGGCGGGAAGGTTCGGCCAGTACGGCGAAGGCGTCCACGGACACGCTGGCAATATGCCTCACTGGTTATATGACTGTCAAGGAATGCAGGCGGGCGCTGCCGCGTCGCCGTCGGGTCCATATGCTCGGGGCATGGAACTGCGGATCTTCACCGAACCCCAGCAGGGGGCCAGCTACGACCAGTTGCTCGCCGTGGCGCGCCGCGCGGAGGAGACGGGGTTCGCCGCGTTCTTCCGCTCCGACCACTACCTGAAGATGGGCTCGGTGAGCGGGGACCCCGGTCCGACCGACGCCTGGACCACACTCGCCGGCCTGGCCCGGGACACCACCCGGATCCGGCTCGGCACGCTGATGAGCGCCGCCACCTTCCGCCTGCCCGGCCCGCTGGCCATCACCGTGGCGCAGGTCGACCAGATGAGCGGCGGCCGGGTCGAGCTGGGCATCGGCACCGGCTGGTACGCCGAGGAGCACAGCGCGTACGGCATCCCGTTCCCGGCACTGGGGGAGCGGTTCGACCGGCTGGAGGAGCAGCTCGCGATCATCACCGGGCTCTGGTCCACCCCGCCCGGGTCGACGTTCGACTTCCCCGGCACCTACTACCCGGTCAGCGACTCGCCGGCGCTGCCCAAGCCGGTGCAGCGGCCCCGCCCGCCGATCCTGCTCGGCGGCATGGGCCCGAAGCGTACGCCCCGCCTGGCGGCCCGCTACGCCGACGAGTTCAACCTGCCGTTCGCCTCCGTCGACGACACGAAGGCACAGTTCCAGCGGGTACGCGACGCCTGTGCCGCGATCGACCGGGACCCGTCCACCATGACCTGGTCCAACGCGCTGGTGCTGTGTTGTGGGCGCGACGACGCCGAGGTGGCCCGACGCGCCGAGGCGATCGGCCGGGATCCCGACGAGCTGCGCGCGAACGGCGCCGCCGGCACACCTGCCGAGGTGGTCGACACGCTCGGTCGGTACGCCGAGACCGGCAGCGATCGCGTCTACCTCCAGGTGCTCGACCTGGCCGATCTGGACCACCTGGAGCTGGTCGCCGCCGAGGTGATGCCGCAGCTCTGAGCCCCGGCTCGGCCTGGCTCGGTTCGGCCTGGCCTGGCCTGGCTCGGTTCCGCCTGGCCTGGCTCGGTTCCGCCTGGCTCGGTCCGGCTTGGTCCGGCTCGGCTCGGTCCGGCTTGGTCCGGTCCGGCTCGGCTCGGCTCGGTCCGACTCGGCCCCGAGCTTCCTCAGCCGGCCCAGCACGGTCGGGAGGAGATTTCTCGCCAAGCGCGATATGACTCAGAGTCATAATTATGACTCTGAGTCATATGGGTTCGAGGTGACACTGCTTCTGACGGAGCGTTGCGGAGGGTGACCGTGCGCTCGGAACAGCGGCTTGTTGTCGGGCGAGCGATTCGCTGAGCCTCCGTGGCCAGGTGAGAGTCGAGCTGGCTGACAGCCGGCGTTGAAACCGGGGCGGCGCGGGACGGCCCTGCGACCGGGGCGGGTGCCTGATGGGACCGACGGACGCCGGCCCGCCGGACGCGCCTGAGGGCGGGGCGGAACCGGGATGCCGGACGACCCGCGCCGGAACCGATGGCCGGGGACCGGGCCCGGGCCGGAACCGATGGCCGGGACCGAGGGCGGGCCGGGCTGGGGCCGGGCTGGGGTTAGGACCGGGCAGGGCAGGGACCGGGCATGGCCGGGGCAGGGACCAGGCCATGGCCGGGGCAGGGCGGATCGGGGCGGGTCCGGAGCACGCCGGGACGGCCTGGCGTCGCACCTTGGGCGGGCCGTGGTCGGCCGGGCCGGGTCAGCCGGCCGTCGCCCGCCGCACCGTGTCGAGCCGGCCGTCCCGGTCGCTGTCCAGGTACGTGACGTCCGGGACGCCGTCGCCGTCCAGGTCGACCTGCACGACGTCGGCCACGCCGTCGCCGTCGAGGTCGGTCACCACCTCGACGGATCCGTCCAGGTGCCGGGTCACGATCGACCGGCCCTGCCCGGAGCGCGGCGGCGGGCCTGGCCGGGGCACCGGGTCCGGCTCGGGCTCCGGCGTCGGCGTCGGGGCCGGCGCGGTCGCGTCAGGCGCCGCGCCGATGAGGTCGGGGTCCACCCCGGTCGGATCGATCTCCTCCTCCGACGGGTACACGTCGCCGCGGAGGCTCGGGTCGCGGTAGCTGCTCATCCGTCCAGGATTCCCGCTCGGCCCCCGGAGCAACCCTGTCCGCGCCGGATGGCGCATGATGCAGCCCATGACCGACACCAACTGGGCCGGGAACGTGCGCTGGTCGGCGCGGGACCGGCACCGGCCGACCTCGGTGGACGAGGTGCGCCGGCTGGTCGCCGGGGCGGACCGGGTCCGGGCCGTCGGCACCGGCCACTCGTTCAACCGGCTCGGCGACACCGCCGGCACGCAGATCACGCTCGCCGGCCTGCCGCCGACCGTCGCGCTCGACCCCGACCGGCGCACCGTCACGGTCGCCGCCGGCGTGCGCTACGGCGACCTGGCCACCGCGCTCCACAACCAGGGGTACGCGCTGCGCAACCTCGCCTCGCTCCCGCACATCTCGGTGGCCGGCTCGGTCGCCACCGCCACCCACGGATCCGGCCCGGCGAACGGCAACCTGGCCACCGCCGTGGCGGCGCTGGAGCTGGTCACCGCCGACGGTGACCTGCTCACCGTCGACCGTACCGACCCGAGGTTCGCCGGGCTGGTGGTCAACCTGGGCGCGCTGGGCGTGGTCACCCGGCTCACCCTCGACGTGGTGCCCACGTTCGCGGTGCGGCAGTACGTGCGGCTGGGCCTGCCCCGCGCCGCGCTGGACGAGGCGCTCGACGCCGCGTACAGCGTCAGCGTCTTCACCGGGTGGCGGTCGGACCGCTTCGACCAGGTGTGGATCAAGCAGGACGCCGATCAGGCGCCGCCCCCGGCCGACTGGCTGGACACGGTGGCCGCCGACACGCCCCGGCACCCGGTGCCCGGCATGTCGCCGGAGCACTGCACCGCCCAGCTCGGCGAGGCCGGGCCGTGGCACGAGCGCCTGCCGCACTTCCGGCTCGGCTTCACCCCGAGCAGCGGCGACGAGCTGCAGTCCGAGTGGCACGTGGCCCGCGCCGACGCGGCGGCGGCGCTCGCCGCGCTCGACCCGGTCGCCGGGCGGATCGCCGCCGTGCTCCAGGTCTGCGAGCTGCGGACGGTGGCCGCCGACGAGCTGTGGCTGAGCCCGAACTTCCGGCGGGACACGCTGGCGGTGCACTTCACCTGGGTCGGTGACCCGGTGGCGGTGGCACCGGTGCTGGCCGAGGTGGAGCAGCGGCTCGCCCCGTTCGCGCCGCGCCCGCACTGGGGCAAGCTCTTCGAGCGTGATCCGGCGCCCGCGTACCCCCGGCACGGCGACTTCCGGGCCCTGCTGCGCGAGTTCGACCCGGACGGGAAGTTCCGCACCCCGGAGATGGACGTCTACTTCCCCCGCGACTGATCTCAGCGCCCGGCGGGCATCTGCTGGCGCAGGCTGCCGCGCTGCACGGCGCGGCTGATGTCGCTGGGCGAGACGATCCCGACCAGCCGGTCGTCGACCACCACCAACGCCCGGCCGTCGGTGCACTCGTTGAGCCGGGGGAGCAGGTCGTTGAGCTGCTCGTCGGGGCGGGCGAGCACCAGCTCGTCGGCCCGGCAGGACACCTCGGCCAGCGTGGTGGAGGCGCGGCGGTCCGCCGCGATGCCGCGTACCCGGTCGAGCGTGACCAGGCCGACCGGCCGGCCGTCGGCGGTCAGTGGCAACGTCGAGTGCCGGTACGCGAAGAGGTAGTGGTCGACGAAGTCGGCCACGGTCAGGTCGCCGGACGCGGTCTGCGGCTGCGGCGTCATCACGTCGCCGACCCGGATGCCGCGCAGCGCGTCGCCCATCCGGGCGGCGCGCTCCTCCTGGCCGGCGGCGCCGATCAGGAACCAACCGATCAGCGCCAGCCAGAGCCCGCCGAACCCGGCGCCGACCAGGAACCGCCACAGCCCGAGGCCGATCAGCAGGATGCCCAGCACCCAGCCGGCGCGCGCGGCCACCACCGAGGCCCGGGTCCGGTCGCCGGTGGCCTTCCACACCGCCGCGCGCAGCAGCCGCCCGCCGTCCAGCGGCGCGGCCGGCAGCACGTTGAAGACCGCCAGCAGCACGTTGATGCCGGCCAGCCAGGACAGCGCACCGAGCAGCAACCCGCCCCCGCCGGCCGCCGCGACCGCCACCGCGATCGTGCCGAACACCACGCCGATGATCAGGCTGACCAGGGGTCCGACGCCGGCGATCCGCAGCTCGGCGCCCGGGTCCTTCGCCTCGCCCTTCAACTCGGCGACGCCGCCGAAGAGCCAGAGCGTGATCCCCTCGACCTCGATGCCGTTGCGCTTGGCCACCACCGCGTGCGACACCTCGTGGGCGAGCAGGCCGACGAAGAAGACCACCGCGGCGGCCAGGCCGGCGGCGACGTAGGCGAGCGTCGAATTTCCCGGGTACGAGCGCGGGAACAGGCTCGCCGACAGCGACCAGGCGATCAGCACGAAGATGACCAGGACGCTCCAGTTGACGCCGACGGGTACGCCCGCGATCCGGCCGAGCCGGAAACTCGCCCTCATGTCCCTGTCATACCCGGCGCGGGCACCCCCACACCAGGGCCGAACGGCACCGCGCCGTGGCCCACCGATCAGTCAGCGGTTCCGGCCGGCGCCACCCAGGTCGTCGGCTGACCGGTGATCGCCGTGATCAGGTCGAAGTCGCCGTCGTAGTGCAGCACCGTCGCACCATGTCGTTCGGCGGTGGCAGCGATCAGCAGATCGGCCATCGAGAGCGCCCGGTGGCTGCCCTTGTGCAGCGCCTTCACCTGTACGTCGATCGCTCTGTCCCAGATGTCGTCAGGCATCGGAAGCCAGTCGAATCCGCGCAGCAACCATCGGACCCGTTGCGCCTCCTTGGCCGAGCGGGCGCTGTGCACGACCTCGATCTCGATCGCGCCGCAGACAGCCAGCAGACCCCGATCGGACAACTCGTCGAGCACCGGCGCCACAGCGGGCTTCGGCCATCTGGCCAGCGCGGACTTGTCGAGAAGATAGTGCTCGCGCGTCATGCCGCTTCGTGCTTCGTCGCCTGCTGCGGGTCGGTGAGGTCCGGCAGGCCGCCGCTCTTGAGCCAGTCGGCGAACTCCCGCCGCTTCTCGCGGTTGACCACCGCCTGCAGTGCGGCGTTGACGGTGGCCTTCTTGGTGCCGGTGCCGAGGATCTCGGCAGCCTCGGCCAGGAGATCGTCATCGACGTCGAGGATGGTTCGGGACACCGTGTGCTTCCTCCTCCGGCAGGCGAACGGTGCCATGATATCAATTTCTCTCGGCGGAGATATATCCTGCTGCTTTCCGATTCGTCGCGGGTCAGTGCCGGGGCGCCTCGCTGACCACGGTCGGGGAGAACTCGTTCGCCGCCTCCACCGCCCACTCCAGCGCGAAGTCCGCCTCCTCCTCCCAGCCCGGTTCGCCGCCGACGAAGTGTGACCGGCCGGGGAACTCCCGGTAGCTGGTGATCGCGGTGGAGCTGCGGTAGAGGTTGGCCAGGCTGACGGCCAGCGACGGCGGGATGACGTGGTCCTCGCCGCCGGCGGTGATCAGCAGCGGGGCGCGGTCGCCGCGCGTGCGGTCGATCTCGGTGGCCGAGTGCGGGTCCAGGTTGGCGAACGAGCCCTCGAACAGCACGTGCCCGGCGCCGGGGACGGCGTACCGCTCCCAGGCGGCGTCGGACTGGTCCTGGCTGATCGTGTTGCCGAAGGCGTACCGGAAGTCCTCGGCGGTGAACGGCACCGCGCGGTGCCGGTTGGCCGGGTTGTGCAGGATCGAGAAGCCGGAGCGCAGCGTGCTCAGCGGTAGCTTGAGCACGCCCTTGACCGGCGCGGGGTGCACGCCGACGACGGCCGCGCCGAGGCGGCGGTCGAGCAGCAGTTGGGCGATCAGGCCGCCGAACGAGTGCCCCATGACGATCGGCGGGCGGGGCAGCTCGCGGATGATCGCCGCGTAGTGGTCGACGATCGTGGCGATCCGCTGCCCGGCGATCGGGGTGGGGTCGGCGCGCAGCTCGGCCGGCTCCCGGTCCATGCCGGGCCAGGCCGGGGTGAGCACTCGGAAGCCGCGCGCCGCATAGCGCTCGGCCCAGTGCTCCCAGCTGCGTGAGGTCATCCAGAGCCCGTGGATGAGCACGATCGTGTCGACCCGTCCCGTCGGTACACCCATGCCGCGGGTTACCCGGCCCGGTGGCCCTCACTCCCGGCCGGCGCCGTCGCGGCCAGCCCGTCGATCAGCAGGTCCAGGCCGAAGCCGAAGCGCTCGTCCCCACCGCCGGCCATCAGCTCGTCCAGGTGGCCCAGGATGCGCGGGTACGTCGGCGCGGGCAGGCCCTGGTAGTACGCCCGGAGCTGCCGGTGCATGTTCGCCCACCACGTGGGCGGGTCCTGCCCGGCGGCGCGGGCCTTCTCCGCGTACAGCGCGCCCTCGTAGGCGTCGCCGGCGATGTAGAGGAAGAGCCGGTCCAGGAACCAGGCCGCCCGCTGGGGCGGCACGCCGCCGGCCAGCAGGATCTCCAGCATCCCCTCGGTGACACGCAGTGCGTTCGGGCCGGTGGGGATGGTGGCGAGCGAGGCGAGGGCCAGGTTGGTGTGGGTGGCGTACACCCGGTACGCCTGCCACGCGACCTCGCGGATCTGCTCGGCCCACCGCGCCGGGTCCGGCGCCGGGACCACGATGTCGGCGCTGGCCCGGTCGACCAGCAGTTCGAGCAGCTCCTCCTTGCCGGAGACGTGGGCGTAGAGCGACGCCGGCCCGGTGCCCAGCTCCTGGGCGACCCGCCGCATGCTCAGCGCGCCCAGCCCCTCGCGGTTGATCAGGGCGAGCGCGGTGTCCACCACCGCCTGCTGGCTGAGCGGGCGGCGGGGGGCCGGCCGGCTGCGGGCGCGGGTACGCCACGGCGGGGCGGGCTGGTCGCTCACGGACACCTCCGGCGGTCGGGACTCGAACATCGTACTTGCCGCGAACGCCGTTCGTTGCTAGAACGGTGTTCGACAGCGAACACTGTTCGACTCGATCGGGGGAGCCATGACCACCGAAACCGTGACGCCGGAGCGGGCGGGCGCGCCCACCACCGGCCACCGCTGGCGCTGGATCGCGCTCGCGGTGATCCTCAGTGCCGAGGTGATGGACCTGCTCGACGTGCTGGTCACCAACCTCGCCGGCCCGGCGATCCGGGCAGACCTCGGCGGCTCGCCCGCCGTCATCCAGTGGCTCGGCGCCGGCTACACCCTGGCCATGGCCGTCGGCCTGGTCACCGGCGGCCGGCTCGGCGACCTGTACGGCCGGCGCCGGATGTTCCTGGTCGGGGTGCTCGGCTTCACCGCCGCCTCGGCCCTGTGCGCGCTGGCCGCCGGCCCCGGCACGCTGATCGCCGCCCGCGTCGTGCAGGGCCTCTTCGGCGCCCTGCTCCTCCCGCAGGGGCTCGGCCTGATCAAGGAAATGTTCTCCGCCGACGAGCTGGCCGCCGCCTTCGGCGCCTTCGGCCCGGTGATGGGCCTCTCCGCGGTCGGCGGTCCGATCCTGGCCGGGTGGTTGGTCGACGCCGACCTGGCCGGCACCGGCTGGCGGGCCATCTTCCTGATCAACGTGCCGCTCGGCCTGCTCGCCGCGCTCGGCGCGCTCTGCTTCCTGCCCGAGTCCCGGGCCACCCGGGCCACCCGCCTCGACCTGCCCGGCGTCCTGCTCGTCTCGCTCGGCGCGGTGCTGCTGGTCCATCCACTGGTGCAGGGACGGGAACTGGGCTGGCCCTGGTGGACGCTGGCCATGCCGGTCGGCGCGGTCCTGGTCCTCGCGCTCTTCGCCCGCTACGAGCTGGCCCGCCAGCGCGCCGGCCGCGACCCGCTGGTCGTGCCGACGCTGTTCCGTCGCCGCGCGTTCACCGGCGGGCTGGTCGCGGGCCTGGCGTTCTTCACCGCGCTGACCGGCTTCTCGCTGGTGTTCAGCCTCTATCTCCAGCTCGGCCTGGGCTGGTCACCGCTGCGCACCGGCCTGGCCTCGGTCCCGCAGGCGCTCGGCATGGTGCTCGCGTTCGTGCTGGCCGGCGCCGGCCTGGCGCGGCGTCTCGGCCGGCGGCTGATCCACCTCGGCCTGGGGGTGGTGGTGGCCGGCGTGGCCGGGATGCTGCTCACCCTGCGTCTGGTCGGCGACGACGTCACCCCGTGGCGGCTGACGCCCGCGCTGCTCGCGGTCGGCTTCGGGATGGGGCTGGTGATGGCGCCCTTCTTCGACATCGTGCTCTCCGGGGTGGACGAGGAGGAGACCGGCTCGGCCTCCGGCACGCTCACCGCCGTCCAGCAGCTCGGCGGCGCGCTCGGCGTGGCCCTGCTCGGCACCGTCTTCTTCGACGTCGCGACGGCGGGGGTCGGCCACGCCGTGCGGGTCACCCTCGTCGCGGAGCTGGGCCTGCTGCTGGTGACGATCGCCGGCGCGTTCCTGCTGCCCCGCCGCGCCCGCGAGGGCGTCGCACACTGACCAGGCGCGCCCGGGTGGCGGCCCTGCCGCCCGGGCCGCCCTGACAAATGTCACGGGCGGAAGGTGACGGCTGCTCCCGGGTCCGGTGCGTCGCGGGCCGGAGCATCGTGGACATGACCGACACCGCACCGGCCGTCGAACTGGCCGGACTCACCAAGACCTTCGGCCCGGTGACCGCCGTCGACGGGCTCAGCCTGCGGATCACCCCCGGTGAGGTGGTGGCCTTCCTCGGCCCCAACGGCGCCGGCAAGACCACCACGGTGGACATGCTGCTCGGGCTGGCCCGCCCGGACGCGGGCGCCGTCCGGCTCTTCGGCGGCACCCCGGCCGACGCCGTCCGGCTCGGCCGGGTCGCCGCCGTGATGCAGACCGGCGGCCTGCTCAAGGACCTCACCGTCACCGAGACGGTACGGATGACCGCGCACTTCTACGGCCACACCCGACCGGTCACCGAGGTGCTGGAGCGGGCCGGCATCGCCGAGATCGCCGACCGGCCGGTGGGTCGGTGCTCGGGCGGCCAGCAGCAGCGACTGCGGTTCGCGCTGGCGCTGCTGCCGGATCCGGACCTGATGGTGCTGGACGAGCCGACCACCGGCATGGACGTCGAGGGGCGGCGCGACTTCTGGCAGGCGATCCGGGCCGACGCCCGCTCCGGCCGTACCGTCCTGTTCGCCACCCACTACCTGGACGAGGCGGACGCGTACGCGGACCGGATCGTGCTGGTCCGCCAGGGGCGGGTGGTGGCCGACGGGACCACCGCGGAGATCAAGAACCTGGCCGCCGGCCGGGTGGTGCGGGCCACGCTGCCCGGCGCCGACCAGGCCGCGCTCGCCGCGCTGCCCGGCGTGCGCTCGGTCGAGGTACGCGGCGACGCGATCCTGGTGCACAGCGAGGACTCCGACGTGGTCGCCCGGCACCTGCTGACCCGGACCGACGCCCGGAACCTGGAGATCACCTCCCGCAACCTCGAGGACGCGTTCCTCGCCCTCACCGCCGCCTGACACCGACCTTCCCGGGAGCATCGCCATGACCGCCACCTCCTCGCCCACCACCACCGAGCCCCGCCGGGCCGACCGCCGGCCCCCCGCGCTCGGTGGCTTCTGCACCCCGGTGCTCGCCATCGAGATCCGCCGGGTGCTGCGCAACCGTCGCACGCTGATGTTCATCCTGGTCATGCCGGCGGTGTTCTTCCTCCTGTTCGGACTGCCCTCGCGCGGCGAGAAGCTGGACAACGGCCTGCCGGTCACCGGTTGGATCATGATCAGCCTGGCCGTGTACGCGGCCATGGTCGCCACCACCAGCGCCGGCGCCGCCGTGGCCACCGAGCGCGCGCTGGGCTGGAGCCGGCAGCTGCGGCTGACCCCGTTGCGTCCCGCCGCGTACGTGGCGACCAAGGTGGCCACCGCGATGGTGCTCGGGCTGCTCGGCGTGCTCGTCGAGTTCGCCGTCGGCGCCGCCTCCGGAGTCCGGCTGCCGGCGCACGTCTGGTTGGAGTCCGGCCTCACCGCCTGGATCGGCTCGCTGGTCTTCGCCGCGTTCGGCCTCTTCGTCGGCTACCTCGCCCCGGCCGAGAACGTCATGCAGTTCATGGGCCCGGCGCTGGCCATCCTGGCCATGCTGGGCGGCCTGTTCGTTCCCCTCGATCTGCTGCCCGACGTGATGCGGCAGATCGCCACGTTCACCCCGGTGTACGGGGTCGGTCAGCTCGCCCGCGCGCCGCTGACCGGCACCGGGGTGGACTGGGCGGCGGTCGCCAACGTGGCCGCCTGGACCGCGTTCTTCGGCCTCGGCGCGGCCCGGCTGTTCCGCCGGGACACCACCCGGGTCTGAGCGGGGTCTAGCGTGGTCGGCGTGACGTCGACGCCCGACCGGGTCCGGCCGGTGAACCGCCACTGGCGGTTCACCGGCTGGCTGCTCGCGGCGGTCTGGCTCTTCTTCCTCAACATCCCGTTCGTCACCGCCCTGCACCAGCCGGAGCTGTGGCGGCGGGTGCTCGGGCTCGCCTCGGTCATCGCCTTCGGCGTCGCGTACGTGCTGATCTTCGAGTGGGGTCGGGCCTGCCGGCAGCAGCACCGCCCGGTCCCGCCGGGACGGGCCCGGCTGCTGATCGCGCTGCTGCTCGCGCTCGGCCTGGTCGGCATCCCGGGCACCGGCGGCGACTGGCTGGCCACGCTGGTCTTCGTGGCCGCCGCCGCGGTGTTCCTGCTGCCGCCGGTGGAGTCGCTGGTCGTGGTGGCGCTGGCCGCCGCGACCCCGCCGGTGACCTCGCGCCTCGTGCCGGGCTGGGAGGCGGAGAGCACCGTCGTCTTCGCGGTGCTGCTCGCCTCGTTCGCCATGTTCGGCGTGAGCCGGCTGGCCCAGCGCAACGCCGAACTCCAGGCCGCGCAGCAGGAGATCCGCCGGCTCGCGGTGGCCGAGGAACGCGCGCGGACGGCCCGCGACCTGCACGACATCCTCGGGCACTCGCTGACCGTGGTGGCGGTCAAGGCCGAGCTGGCCGGCCGGCTGCTGGAGCTGGACCCGGCCCGGGCGGCGACCGAGATCGCCGACGTGGAGCGGCTGGCCCGGGAGGCGCTGGCCGACGTGCGGGGCACCGTCGGGGCGTACCGCGGGGTGGACCTGGCGTCCGAACTGGCCGGAGCCCGGTCGGCGCTGGCCGCCGCGGGCATCGTCGCGGAGCTGCCGGAGACGGTGCCGGAGCTGCCGACGGACCGGGACGAGCTGTTCGGCTGGACGGTCCGCGAGGGGGTGACGAACGCGGTGCGGCACAGCGGCGCGCGGCGCTGTGTGATCCGGGTGGACCCGGCGGCGGTGGAGGTCCGCGACGACGGTCGGGGACCGGCCGGAGAATCGGCGGGCGCCGGGCACGGCCTGGTCGGGCTGCGGGAGCGGGCGGCCCGGTTGGACGCGACCGTGACGGTGGCCCGAGCGCCCGGCGGGCGCGGTTTCCTGCTCCGGGTCGCGGTGCCGGACACGAACGGGAGGGACCGCGGGTGACCGAGCCGATCCGACTGCTGCTCGCCGACGACCAGGCGCTGGTGCGCGGCGCGCTGGCCGCGCTGCTGTCGCTGGAGCCGGACCTGACCGTGGTGGCCGAGGTGAGCCGGGGCGACGAGGTGGTGCCGGAGGCGCTGCGTACCCGCCCCGACGTGGCGTTGCTCGACGTGGAGATGCCCGGCCTGGACGGGGTGGCCGCCGCGGCCGCGCTGCGCGGCGCGCTGCCCGCCTGCCGGGTGCTGGTGGTGACCACGTTCGGTCGGCCCGGCTACCTGCGCCGGGCGATGGAGGCGGGCGCGAACGGCTTCGTGGTCAAGGACACCCCGGCCCGGCAGCTCGCCGACGCGGTGCGCCGGGTGCACGCCGGCCTGCGGGTGGTCGACCCGACGCTGGCCGCCGAGACGCTGGCCACCGGGTCGAGTCCGCTCACCGAGCGGGAGACCGAGGTGCTGCGCACGGCCCGGGGCGGCGGCACGGTGGCCGAGCTGGCCGCGACGCTGCACCTGTCCGAGGGGACGGTCCGCAACCACCTCTCGTCCGCCATCGGCAAGACCGGCGCCCGCAACCGCGCCGACGCCGTCCGGGTCGCCGAGGCCAACGGCTGGCTGCTCGGGTAGAAGGAAGGGCCCCCTATTAACGCCTCCGGTAGAGGAAGGGCCCCTTCTTAACAGGGAGTGTTAAGAAGGGGCCCTTCCTTGCACGGCCGGGCGGTCAGGGGAGGCGGTCGACGACCACGAGGCCGGTGCCGGGTTCCAGTTCGGCGAGGAGTTGGCGCTGGGCGCTGCGGGTCAGCCGGATGCAGCCGTTGGTGACGTTCTCGCCGAGCGTGTCGTCGTTGTACCAGCTGTGCAGTCCGATGTGGGCGCCGCGCAACCCGGTCGGCACCGCGTCCGGGTCGTCGGGGATCGCGCCGAGGGCGAAGATGTCGACGCCGCCGTAGACGTCCTGCGGGGGTGGGGTGCGACCCAGCACGAACGTGCGACCGAGCGGGGTGAGCTGGCCGGACATGCCGAGGCTGACCGGCCAGGAGCGCACCGCACGCCCGTCCCGGTTCCAGGTGAGCCGGTGCGTGCGGCGCTCCACCACGATCTGGTCGCGCAGCGCCACGGTGGTCCAGCCGCCGGACGGCAGCCAGCCGACGGTGCGGTTGGCCGAGGGGAGCAGCACCGCGGTCCAGCCGGCCCGGCGTTCGACGATCGGCACGGTCAGCCGGACCCCGCTGATGGTCGGGGCGAGGAAGGCCAGCGGCCGTCCGCCGGGCGCGTCGTAGGCGGCCACGTTCCGGTCCGGGCGCAGCCCTTCGCCGAGCGGGCTGGTGTCGGCCGGGGCCGGATCGGCCGGGAAGCCGCGGGGCGCCGGGTCGTAGGTGATCACCGGGAGGTCGGTCGGTGCGGGCGCGGCGGGCGGGACGGACTCCAGCGGCGACGGGCTCGGTGAGGCCGTCGGGGACGTCGGCGGCGCGGCGACGGTCGGCGCGGGCGGCGGAGCGCCGGCGGTGAGCGCGCGGCCCACCAGCAGCGCGACGACCAGCAGCAGCGGTACGCCGAGCGCGGCGAGCAGCCAGCCGGGAGGCCGGCGCGCGGAGAACCGGTCGAACAGCACGAAACTGACTGTAACCGAACGGAAGCCCCCGTACCGCGAAGTGCGGCACGGGGGCTTCCGGGTGAGGTCAGCTCAGTTTCGCGCCGACGTGGATGGCGATCGCGTCGTGCGCGTTGACGGTGGCCGCGAACCAGCCCGCCGAGTCCACGGTGATCACCGGTCCGCTGCACGAGCCGTTGCTGAACGTGCCGTGGATGACGTCGCAGTAGCGTCCGGCCGGCAGGCCGGTGTAGTACGACCGGCCGCTGATCGCGGAGTCCTCGTCGTTGACGGTCAGGTAGCCCTTGCCGGCCCGGCTGAACGCGATGTGCTGGTAGCCGTTGTCGTACCAGTTGGTGACGCCGGCGCCTTCGGTGGCGTTGCGGAAGCCGACCATGTTGGCGATGACCGGCCAGCGGTGCTCGCACTCCCAGCCCGAGTAGCAGGTGGTGTTGGTGACCTTGTTGCTGCCGTCCGACGGGGGACCCTGGTCCCGACCGGAGTACGTGAAGCTCGACATCACCGCCGGGGTGCCGTACGGCCAGGCCAGCATGAAGGCGTTGGCCAGGGCGTACTCGCCGCGGTCGCGGTAGGTGAGCACGCCGCCCTCGCGCTGGGTGTCGTGGTTGTCGGTGAAGACCACCGCCTTCGCGCTCGACAGGTAGCCCCAGGACTCGCCGAAGTTGCGCAGGTACGCCAGCCGCTCGTTGTTGAACATCCGGGCCAGGTCCTTGCCGTACCGGAACTCGTGCACGTCGCCGTTGCCGGTGTACTCGGTCGGCTGGACCGGCTCACCCGCGCCGTAGATGACCTCCTGCACCAGGTACGCCGGCCGGGACAGCTTGGCCTTGATCGCCGCGATGTCGGCGGCCGGCATGTGCTTGCTGCCGTCCAGCCGGAACCCGTCGACGCCGAGCGAGAGCAGGTCGTTGAGGTACGTGGCCAGCCGGGTGCGGACGTAGTCCGACTCGGTCTTGAGGTCGGCGAGGTTGACCAGCTCGCAGTTCTGCACCTCGTACCGGTCGTTGTAGTTGGCGATGTCGTTGTTGCCGTTGCGGCCGCAGTAGTGGAAGTCCTGCGACGAGTAGACGCCCGGGTAGTTGTAGTGGCCGTACGACGTCCCGGCCCAGCCGGTGCCGCCGTTCTCCTGCCCGGACATGTGGTTGACCACGGCGTCGACGATCACCTTGACGCCGGCGTTGTGGCAGGTGTTCACCATGGACTGGAACTGGGCCCGGGTGCCCTTGCGGGACTCGATCCGGTAGCTGACCGGCTGGTAGGACACCCACCACGGGCTGCTGTTGACGTGTTCCTGCGGCGGGGACACCTGGACGTAGCCGTAGCCCTTGGGGCCGAGCGTGCTGGTGCACTCGCTGGCCACCGACGTCCAGTTCCACTCGAAGAGCTGGACGATGACCTTCTTGCTTCCGGGGGTCGCGGCGGCGGCCGGGGGAGCCGCCACTGTGGTCGGGACGAGCAGGCTCGCGGCCAGGCCCAGGACGAGGGCCGCGGCGCGGCATCGGCGTCGATGCATCAGGACTCCTGCGGGGTGCGGGGGTGCGGGGGAGTGGAGCCTGGGGAGGGCGTCAGTGCCGGCTTCTTGCAACCGGCGCTGAAATTTTCCGCAAGGTTACGAGTGTGTTGCAAGGACTGTCAATGCATGGGCATCCGTCGTTGCGTTGGGTGCTACACGCGCGCCCGGTCGGGACGGTTCGAGGAATCGGCCGAGAAATTCCTTACCGGAGGTGATCCGTCCGGGGCGTCGCTCCGTACCTGAGGTGGGAGCAGGGTCGGCCGGTGGGGGCGCCGCCGCGAGACGATCGAGGAGCAGATGGCCCGGGCACAGCAGAACGAGAAGGCGATGACCGTCCGGACCACCACCACCAGCCGTGGTGTCCGGACCATGTCGAAGTCCGCGATGGTGGCGCTGACCGCCTCCGCGCTCGGCCTCACGTGGGCGGGTGTCGAGCTCGCCGGCGCCGGCGGCCTCATGTACTCGTACGGATTCTTCTTCACCGAGTTCTTCGCCGGGGTGGTCGCCCTGGTCTCACTGAGCCTCACCGTGATGCTGGGGCTGCTCGCCACCGACCGGCTGGTGCTGCTCATTCGGCACCGGGTGCTGCTCCAGTCGGCGCACCGCGCCACCGGCGTGCTCGGCGTGGCCGGGCTGCTGTTCCACGTCATCACCAAGATCGCGATCGGGCGGGCCGGGCCCACCGACGCGGTGGTGCCGTTCGTCGGCGGCAGCGGCCTCTACGTCGGGCTCGGCACCGTCGCCGCGCTGCTGATGGTCAGCGTGCTCTGGACCGGCCTGATCCGGGTCCGGTTCGCCGGCGTCGGTCCGAAGTGGTTCTGGCGGGCGCTGCACTCGATGGCGTACGTGTCCTGGCCGTTCGCGCTGCTGCACGGGCTCAACGCGGGCCGGACGGCGGCCGGTTGGGTGGTGCTCAGCTACCTCGCCTGCGTGCTGCTCGTGGTGATGGCACTGCTGGTGCGCGTCTCCGTCCACCTCGGCAAGCGCAGCCGCGAGCAGCACCAGGCCGCCGCGCTGAACAAGGCGATGGCGGGCAAGGGCGAGGAGCGCACCGGCGTGTTCGCCGCGCTCGGCCGCAAGAAGGCCGCCGACAAGGACGAGAGCGGCGCCGGCCGGGGCCGCTGGGCCGAGGCGACCGCCACCTGGACCGCGCCGGCCGGCACCGCCCGCCGGCGGGACCCCGAGCGGTTCGCCGTACCGGTGGTGCCGGAACCCGGATCGCTGCGCGAGCCGGTGCGCGCGGCCGCCGCCCGGCGGCGCGGCGGGGAGACGGACGCGCCGGAACGCCGCGTCCGGACGCAGGAGGTCCCGGCCGCGCGGCGCACCTCGCGGCGCGGGGACGACGAGCGCGAGCCGGTACGCCGCGGCCGGGACTCCGAGCGGGTGCCCGCCGTCCGGCGGAACACCGAGGAGTTGGAGCCGGTCGGCCGGCGGGACGGGGAGCGGTCCCGTCGCCGCCGCCGGGACGACGAGGAGCGGGTGAGCCGCCGGTCCCGGGCCGACGAGGACATGGTCGCGCAGTACTCGGCCCCGCCGGAGAGCGGCGGCCGGCACTCCGCCCCGCCGGACACCGGCGGACGCCACTCGGCCCCGCCGGACAGCGGCCGGTACGCCACCCCCGCCGAGGTGGCCCGCTACTCGGCCCCGCCGCGTCCGACGGACGAGGCGGAGGAGCCGTGGGACAGCCCGCGCCGCTGGGAGAGCCGCCCGGTCTCCGGCGAGCCGATCTCGGCCGGACCGATCTCCGGCACCCCGGTCACCGCTGAGCCGCGCAGCGGTTCCGGACGGCGCTACCGGGACGAGGAGGACGTGCCGGAGGAGCCGGACTACTGGCGCCCGCCGGCCCGCTACGCCGCCGACGACGAGTTCGTCGACGACACCCCCACGCTTGTCGACCTGGCCTCCCGCCGGGCCCTGCGGGCCACCAAGGAGAGCCGTTCCGGCCGGCGCAAGCGGGCCGACGCGGACGCGGTCGACGGCGCGTACTGGGCCGGGCTGCGGGGTGAGGCCCGATGATGCGGACGACCGTCCCCCCGGTCGCCTGCGTCGGTGAACCCCGCCTGACCGCCGGCTTCGCCGAGTTCGGCCGGCTCGACCTGCTCGCCCACGAGGAGGTGCACGGCCCGATCGGTCCGATGGAGCCGGCGGCGCTGCTGCGGCTCGCCGAGGCGATCGACCTCAAGGGCAAGGGCGGCGCGGGCTTCCCGTTCGCCCGCAAGCTGCGCGCGGTGCTGGAGTCCTGCGAGCGGCAGAACCTGTCCGCCGTGGTGGTGGTCAACGCCAGCGAGGGCGAGCCGGCCAGCTGGAAGGACAAGGTGCTGCTCACCCGGGCGCCGCACCTCGTCCTGGACGGCGCCGCGCTGGCCGCGTTCGCGCTGGACGCCGACGAGATCGTGATCGGGGTGGCCGACGACGACGTGGGCCGGCCCTCGCTGACCGAGGCGTTGCAGGAGCGGCGGATGCCGGTGCCGACCACCATCGTCACCGTGCCGCACCGGTTCATCTCCGGTGAGGGCGGCGCGCTGGTCAACGGCATCAACGGCCTGCCGCACATCCCGCCCGGCACCAAGAAGCGCTCCAGCGACTCCGGCGTCGGCGGGCTGCCCACCCTGCTCTCCAACGCCGAGACGTACGCCCAGCTCGCGGTCGCCGCCCGGATCGGCCCGTACGAGTACGCCGCGCTCGGCACCGACGACGAGCCGGGCACCGTGCTGCTCACCGTCACCGGATCGGCGAAGCGGCCGGCCGTGGTGGAGTGCGCGGCCGGCACCCCGCTGCGCGAGATCCTCGACCTGTGCGAGGTGCCGCCCGGGCCGGGCATCCTGATGGGCGGCTACCACGGCAAGTGGATCACCGCCGAGGCGGCGGAGCGGGCCGAGGTCTCCCGCAAGGGACTGGCCGCGGTGGGCGGCACGCTCGGCGCCGGCATCATCGTGCCGCTCGGCATCGACACCTGCCCGTTGGGTGAGGCCGCCCAGGTGGTCCGCTACCTGGCCGGTGAGTCCGCCGGGCAGTGCGGCCCGTGCAAGATGGGGCTGCCCGACCTGGCCCGCTCCGTCGACCTCGCCGTCTCCGGCAGCGCCCCGGTCGAGCTCGTCCGGGCCGCCGCCGGCGACGTGAAGGGGCGCGGCGCGTGCAGCCATCCGGACGGCACCGCCCGGTTCGCGCTCTCCGCCATGGAGGTGTTCGCCGACGACCTGCGGCTGCACGCCACTGGGGAGGGCTGCGGCAAACGGGTCAAGGGCACGATGGGCCTGCCCGGCGCGCCCGACGGCAACCCGCAGAAGCTCACCCTGGACTGGTCCCGCTGCGACGGGCACGGACTCTGCGCGCACGTGGTGCCGGACTTCATCCGGCTCGACGGCAACGGCTTCCCCGCCTTCCCCGCCACCCCGGTGCCGACCTGGCTGCGCGAGGGCGCGCTCAAGGCGGTCAAGGTCTGTCCCGAACTCGCGCTCCGGCTGGTCAAGGCGGAGTGACGACCACGTCAGGAGCGTCGATGGCATCACCCACCGTTCGTCGTCTCGGGGCCGCCGCCGTGCTGGCCGCCACGCTCACCGCCACGGCGGCCTGCGCGGTCGGTCCCGAGCGGACCGCGTCGGTCGGTGCGGTGGCCGCCCCGTCCGCCGCCGCGCCGACGACCGCCGCGAGCGCGTCGGCCGGCCCGTCGTCGACCGCCCCGTCGCCGACCGCGCCGGCCCGGGTGCCGAGGACGCTGGCGTTCGACGCGAAGACCCTCGACGGTACGGCGTTCTCCGCCGCCGCCCTGGCCGGGCGGCCGGTGGTGCTCTGGTTCTGGGCCCCCTGGTGCGCCACCTGCGCCAGCCAGGCGTGGACCGTCGCCGAGATCGCCCCGACCTACCGGGACACGGTGCCGATCGTCGGCGTCGCCGGGCTCGGCCAACAGAAGGCGATGAAGGAGTTCGTCACCGAGTTCGACCTGGCCGGCACCCCGCAGCTCGACGACCGCGCCGGCGCGGTGTGGCGCCGCTTCAAGGTGGTCGAGCAGAGCACGTTCGTCATCCTCGACCGGGACGGCAAGGTGGTCCACCAGGGCTTCCTCGACGGCGAGTCGCTCACCCGGCAGGTCGAGACGCTGGCCCGGGGATGACCGGCGCGCTGCTGCTCGCGCTGACCGCCGGCATGCTCGGCGCGGTCAACCCGTGCGGCTTCGCGATGCTGCCCGCGTACCTGTCGTTGCTGGTGGCCGGTCCCGGCGACGGCCGCGGCGCGGTCGGCCGCGCGCTCACCGCGACGGCCGGGCTGACCCTCGGGTACGTGCTGGTCTTCGGCGCGTTCGGGCTGGCCGTGGCGCCGGCGGCGGACTGGCTGCGGCCCCGGTTGCCCTGGCTGACCGTGACCCTCGGCGTGCTCCTGGCGCTGGCCGGCTGCTGGCTGCTCGCCGGCCGGCGGTTGCCCGCGCCCCGTCCGTTCACCACCGCGCCCCGGCTCACCCGCACCTGGCCGTCCATGGCACTGTTCGGCGCGGCGTACGCGCTCACGTCGCTGACCTGCGCCATCGCGCCGTTCCTGGCGATCGTGGTGACCAGCCTGCGGGCCGGGTCGCCGCTGCGCGGGCTGGCGCTGTTCGGCGCGTACGCCCTCGGGATGGCCCTGGTGGTCGGTGTGGCCGCGCTGGCCGTGGCGTTGCTGCGCGGGCGGGTGGTGGCCGGGCTGCGCGGCGCCGGCGCGTGGGCGCCGCGCCTGAGCGGCCTGGTGCTGCTGGTCGCCGGCGGTTACGTCGCCTGGTACGGCTGGTACGAGGTGCGCCTCGCCCTGGGCCGCCGCGACGCCTTCACCGACCCGGTGATCCGCACCGCCGCCCGGGCGCAGCAGGCACTGGTGGGCGCCGTCGACACTCTGGGCCCCGCCGTCCTCACGGCCCTCCTGACCCTGCTGCTCCTCCTCACCACCCTCACCCGCCGCCCCCGCCCCCGCGATCTTGCAGTTGGTGCCCGGGCGGAAGGGGTGAAGCGGACTTCTCACGGGCCGGAAGTGCAAGATCGCGGGGGAGAGGTGGGGGCGGGGGAGCGGGGGCGGGTCAGCGCGGGGTGAGGCGGTCGGTGCCGAGCTTGTCGCGCAGCACCTCGGGGACCACGACCGAGCCGTCGGGCTGCTGGCACTGCTCCAGGATGGCCGGGAACAGCCGGCTGGTGGCCAGCGCCGAACCGTTGAGCGTGTGCACGAACCGGGTCTGCTTCGCGCCCGGCTCGCGGTAGCGGATGGCCGCCCGGCGGGCCTGGTAGTCACCGGCCCAGGAGACCGAAGACACCTCCTTGTACTTGCCGGTGCTCGGCATCCACACCTCGACGTCGAGCGTCTTCTTCATCGAGGCGCTCGCGTCACCGGCGGCGAGCAGGCTGGTCTGGAAGTGCAGACCGAGCTTGTCGACCAGGCCCTCGACGTGCCCGACCATCGCCTCCAGCGCCTCGCCCGCCTGCTCCGGCAGCGTGAACTGGAAGATCTCCACCTTGTTGAACTGGTGGCCGCGCACCGTGCCGCGCTCGTCCGAGTGCGAGCCGGCCGCCTCGCGGCGGTAGCACGGGGTGTAGGCGAACGCCTTGACCGGCAGCCGGCCCGTCTCCAGGATCTCGTCCTGGTAGGCGCCGAGGATCGCCGTCTCCGACGTGGGCAGCAGGAACTGCCCGCGCGGGGCCGACTGCCGGTCCAGGTGGTAGACGTCGTCGTAGAACTTCGGGAACTGCCCGGCGGCGAAGCCGGCGGTGTCCAGCAGCAGGTGCGGCGGGAGCAGGAACTCGTAGCCGGCCTGGATGTTCTGCTCGATCAGCCAGTTGACCAGCGCCCACTCCAGCCGGGCGCCCATGCCGGTGTACATCCAGAAGCCCGAGCCGCCGAGCTTCACGCCCCGCTCGTGGTCGACCAGGCCGAGCGCGCGGCTCAGCTCCACGTGGTCGCGCACCTTCTCGATGGCCGGCGGCTCACCGAACGTCCGCACCACCCGGTTGGCCTCCTTGCCCCCGGCGACCACGTCGTCGGCGGGCAGGTTGGGCAGCTCGCTCATCGCCGAGCGGAGCCGGGACTGCACCTCGTCGAGCTGGGACTCCAGCTCCGCGAGCTGCTTGCGCTCGGCCTCCGGGGCGACCGGCTGCGGCGTGGTGCCGGACCGCTTCGCCTCCGCGTACGCGCGCGCCTCGGCCTTGCGGCGCTGCCGCTCGGCGTCGATCTCCGTGATCAGCGCGCGTCGTTCCTGGTCGAGCCGCTGGATGTCGTCCAGCGCCCGGGTGACCTCGGCGGGATCCAGACGCTTCGCCAGCGCGGTCGCCACCGCCTCGCGATCCTTCCGGATCAACTCCATGTCGAGCATGCTGCTCGTACGCCTCCGTCCAGGCAGTCAGGTGGGACCCCCAGATGCTACCGTCGCGGCCCCGCCGGCCCGGGCCCGCCCGGTCTACAGGCGCACGGGCATGAGGACGGAGAACGCGTGCGCGTCGTCGGCCCGGCGCACCGCCAGCGGGGTGATCGGCCCGTCCAGCTCCAGCACGAGCTGCCCGCCGCCGGCGTCCAGCGCGTCGAGCAGGTACTCCCGGTTCACCCCGACCCGCAACCCGTCCGCGACCGGCGCGGCCTCCGGGTCGACCAGGCGCAGCTCGCCCCGGCCGTCCAGGCCCAGGGCCACCACCTCGTGCGCGACCCCGTCGTGCGCCCGGTGACAGACCGGGACGTCGGCCGCGGTGAGCGCCGCGCGCAGCGCCGCGCCGTCCACCGGGATCCGGTACGCGGGCGCGTCGCCGACCCGCGCGCGCAGCAGCCGGCGGACGTCCGGGAAGTCGTACGGCAGCGGGACGGCGGTCACCGGCCGGTCCCCGACCGAGACGGTCACCCGGTCCGCGGCGACCTCGGCCGCCACGGTCGGCCCGGCGTCGGTGTCCAGCGCGGCGCGCAGTTCGTCGACGGCGGCCACCGGCAGCAGCGCGGTCACCGGCGGACCGTCGACCGTGGCGTCGACCCGGGCCACGGCCATCCGGAACCGGTCGGTGGCGGACAGGTGCACGCCGTCCGGCTCGACCGCCAGCAGCACGCCGGACAGGGCCGGCAGCTCCGGATCGGCGCCGACGGCGAAGCGTACGGCGTCCACCGCCTCGGACAGGGCGGCGCGGGACAGCACGAGTCGGGTGGTCACGGTGGTCTCCTCCGGGTCGATCAGTCGACGGATCCGGGAGAGCTCGCGTCGCGCGTCGGTGAGGCCGTCCTCCAGCCGCCGCAGGTGCGCGTCGAGCAGGCGGTGCACCTCGGCCGGCCGGTGCCGGTGCCGCAGCGCCTCGGCGATCCCGGCCAGCGGCATGCCGACCCGCCGCAGCCCGGCCACCAGGCGCGCCGGCGCCACCTGGTCGCCGGTGTACCAGCGGTAGCCGGTCACCGGGTCCACCCGGGCCGGCGTCAGCACCCCGGAACGGTCGTAGAACCGCAGGGCGCTGATCGTCAACCCGCTGGCCCGGGCCAGCTCACCGATGCTGCGAAGTTCGCTCTCCACGGCCGTCATCCTGTGACCTCGACCAGGTCGAGGGTCAACGTCCCTCGGGCAGGGTGCGGAACGTGATCCCGGCCCGGACCAGCCGGTCCAGCAACGCGTCGCCCATCGCGGCCACCGGGGTGACCTGGCCGGCGGTCTCCGGCAGGTCGTCGAACGCCAGGCAGAGCGCCGACTCGGCGAGCATCTTGGCGGTCTCGTCGTAGCCGGGGTCGCCGCCGGCCACCTCGGTCACCACCCGCCGGCCGCCGCCGGCGCCCACGAACCGCACCCGGAACCAGGACTTCGCCCGCTGCTCGGCGCTCGGCCCCTGGCCGGAGGCGAGCCGACCGAGCAGCCAGCGTCGGGTCGGCGGCACCTTGACCAGCCCGAGCACACCGGCCAGGCCGGCACCGGCCACCAGCACGGTGGGCAGCCGCTTCACCGCCGCGAAGTGCCGGTAGCGGAAGTCCGGGCCGTACTCCGGGCGGGCCGCCGCGGACCGGCGGACGACCTGCGGGTCGATGGTGGGCAGCGGGACCGCCCACTGGTCGAACTCGCGGACCCGGCCCACCTTGCCGGGCACCGCCCGCACCCGCCGCCCCTCCGGTCGCGGCTCCACCGCCCGGCGGGCCCGGGCCGCCCGGCTCGCCTCGCCGGTGCGGGCGAACGCGGTCAGCGCCGAGTGGTACGTGCCGGCGGAGAAGCGGCCACCGGCCCGCACGTAGCCGTCCACCGTGACCGGGCCGTCGGTGGGAAGCTGCTTGACCGTGTACCAGACGCCCAGGTCGTGCGGGATCGAGTCGAAGCCGCAGGCGTGCACCAGGCGCGCGCCGGTGCGCACCGCCTCGGCGTGGTGCCGCACGTACATGAGGTCGACGAACTCCGGCTCGCCGGTGATGTCGAGGTAGTCGGTGCCGGCGCCGGCGCAGGCGGCCACCAGCGGGGCGCCGTGGTGCACGTACGGGCCGACGGTGCTGGCGACCACCCGGGCGCTCTCCGCCACCGCCCGCAGCGACGCCGGGTCGGTCACGTCCGCGGTGAGCAGGGGCAGGTCCGCCAGGCCGGGGTCGATCGCGGCCAGCCGGTCGCGGACGGCGGCGAGCTTGGCCGGGTTGCGCCCGGCGAGCGCCCAGCGCAGCCGGTCCGGCGCGTGCCGGGCCAGGTACTCCGCGGTCAGGCCGCCGGTGAAGCCGGTGGCGCCGAACAGGACGAGGTCGTACGGACGGTCTGCGCGCATCCGCCGAGTGTGCCATCCGCGCCCGCCCGGATCACGGGGTGAAGACCACCCGGACGCAGCCGTCGGCCCGGTCCCGGAACAACGCGTACCCGTCGGCGCCCCGCTCCAGCGGCAGCCGGTGGGTGGCCAGGTGCTCGGTCACCAGCTCGTCCCGGGCCATCCGGTCCAGCAGCTCGGGGATGGCGCCGGGCCCGGCGCGTCGGCCGCCGCGCACCACCAGACCCTTCTCCGCCACCGCGCCGACCGGGAACCGGTCGACGAACCCGGCCCCGCCGTCGAGCACCACCACCGTGCCGCCCTTGCGGCAGGCGTGCACCGCCTCGCGCAGCGCCACCCCGCCGTCCGGCTCGCCGGTCGGCCACCGCGTCGGCCCGGCCGGCGGACCCGCCGCGTCCACGCACACGTCCGGTCCCCGGCCGCCGCTGCGTTCCCGCAGCTCGGCGAGGACGTCCACGTACCGGTGGTTGAGCGCCTCGACGCCCGGATTCCGGGTCACCATCCGCAGCCGGTCGTCGTGCTCGTCGACCACGACCACCCGGGCCGCGCCGCGCGCCACTGCCGCCCCGGCGGTGAGCTGGCCCACCGCGCCCGCGCCCCAGACGGCGACCACGTCGCCGGGGCCGATGCCGCCCAGCTCCGCCCCGTGCCAGGCGGACGGGGCGGCGTCCGCGGCGAACACCGCCCGGTCGTCGTCCACGCCCGCGGGTACGGCGAACGCGCCCACGTCGGCGTACGGCACCCGGACGAACTCGGCGTGACCACCGGCGAAACCGCCGAGCCGGGCCGGCCGGCCGTAGCAGCCGGCGGTGGGCGGACCCCACTCCGGCTCGGCCGCCCCGCCGGACGTCCCGTTGTCGCAGCAGGCCAGCAGACCCTGCCGACAGAACCAGCACGCCCCGCAGGCCACCGACGCGCCGACCACCACCCGGTCCGCGACCCGGTGTCGCCGCACGTCCGGCCCGACCTCGACCACGTCGCCGACGAACTCGTGGCCGAGCACCTCGCCGGCGGCCGCCTCCGGTATCCGCCCGGCCAGCAGCGGCAGGTCGCCGCCGCAGGTCACGCTGCGACGTACCCGGACGATCATGTCGTGGGCGTTGCGCAGCTCGGGGTCGGGGACCCGGCGCACCGCGAGCGCGTCCGCGCCCTCCCAGCAGAGCGCCCTCACCCGGCGGCCCCGGGCCGGTCCAGCGGCGAGCGGTCCGCCCGCAGCACCTCCCCGGTCTCCAGGAGCTGCTTCGTCTCCCGCAGCACCTGGCGCAGGAACCGGCCCGGGTCATCGCCGACCAGGTGCGCGGCGAACCCGGGCAGCGTCGGCTCCCCGCCCAGCGGGCGTACCGCCAGTTCGGTGCCGCGTCCACCCGGGGCCGGACGCGCGTGGACCTCCACCGCGCCGTCGAGCCGACGCAACGGCTCGGGCCACCGCCCGGGTGGCAGCACCTGGTCGGGCCGACCGGTCACGGTCACCACCTGCCAGCGCCCGGGCCGAGGGTCCGTGCCGGGCCGGCGTGCGCGCCGACGCGCCAGGACGTTCGCGCCACCGGCCGCCAGCGCGAGCGCGCCGCCGGCCCACCGTCCGGTCCGCGCCACCTGCCCTCCCGAGGTCGTGGGTCGCCGGGCGGCCGGAGCTGGATGGCCGGCCGCCCGCGTACCCCCAGGGTGGGGGTGGTCCGGGTGAGGCGGGTTCGCCCCGAAGGGGTGAACCGGTCCGGTCCGGGTAACCGCCCCCCGTGCCGACGGGGGAGGGGACGCATGCCGGAGGAGGCCGACCAGGTCCGGTTCGCCACCGCGCCGACCGACGCCACGACGGAGGTCTTCGGTACGCCGGAACCGCTCACCACCGACGCCGCCGCGCCGCTGCTGGCGTCCCGGCTGACCCCACCCGTGCCGCCCGAGCCGGTGGTGCTCCGCCCACGCCTGCTGGACCGGCTGGAGCGGGGCGCGGGCGGGCCGGTCACGCTGGTCCTGGCCCCGGCCGGCTGGGGCAAGACGACGGTGCTGTCCGGTTGGGCGCGCGGGGAGCGGGACGGCCCGGCGCCGGTCTGGGTGACCGTGGCGGAGGGCGACACCACCGGGCGGCTCTGGGCGTACCTGGCCGCCGCGCTGCGCGCGGCCGTCGCCGAGGAGCCGGACGAGGGGCCGCCGCCGGTGCCGGACGCGCCGCCCCGGCCGGAGCAGCTCGAGACGCTCGCCGCCGCGCTCGCCACGCGGGAGCGGCCGGTGCTGCTGGTCCTGGACGACCTGCACCGGGTGACCGACCCGGCGGCGCTGGCCGGGCTGGAGTTCCTGCTCCGCCACGGCGACGGGCGGCTGCGGCTGGTGGCCGGCGCCCGGCACGAGCCGCCGCTGGCCCTGCACCGCTGGCGGCTGGCCGGTGACCTCACCACGATCGGTCCGGACGAGCTGGCGTTCCGCACCGACGAGGTCGCCGATCTGCTGGTCGCGCACGGGGTGCCGGTGCCGCCCGAGGCGGTGCCCCGGCTCGCCGAGCGGACCGCCGGCTGGCCGGCGGGGCTGCGTTTCGCCGCGCTGTCGCTGGGCGCCGGGGCCGACCCCGCCCGCGCGGTGGAGCGCTTCGGCGGCGACCAGCCGGACGTCGCCGCGTACCTGCGCGACGAGGTGCTCACGCCGCTGGACCCGGCCGCCCGCGACGTCCTGCGCCGCTGCGCGGTGACGGTCGCGGTCCGCGCCGACCTCGCCGCCGCGCTGACCGGCCGGGCCGACGCCGGGCACCTGCTCGCCGAGGCGGCCCGGGAGGGCGGTTTCGTCCAGCGCGACGGCGGCGAGCCGCCCTGGTACCGGCCGCACCCGCTGCTGGCCGACCTGCTCCGCGACGAACTGGACCGGCTCCCCGCCGAGGAGGTGCGCGAGCTGCACCGGCGGGCGGCCGGCTGGTGCGCGGCCCACGGCCGACCGGCCGAGGCGCTGCGCCACGCGCTGGCCGCCGCCGAGTGGGACGACGCCACCACGCTGCTGCTGACGCGCTGGCCCGAGCTGGCCCCGGACGAGCCGGCCCCGGCCCCCGCCGCCCCGGCCCCGCCCGAGCCGCCGGCCGAGGCGGTGCGGCGGGATCCCGAGCTGGCGCTGGCCGCGGCGGCCGAGCGGGCGTACGCCGGGGACCCGGCCGCCGCGGACGGGCAGTTGCGGCGGGCGGTCGCGCACGCGGTCGACCTGCCGGAACCCCGTCGGGACCGGTTCCGGCGGCTGGCCGCCGCGGTGGAGCTGGGCCTGGCCCGGCTCGCCGGCGACCACGAGGAGGTACGCCGGGCCGCCGACCGCCTGCGCACCACCGTCGGAACCCCGGTCGGCAGGCCCGAGGCCGGCGCGCCCGGGGTCGGGGTGCCCGCCGCCGACCCGCACGCCGGGAACGGCGAGGAGGACGACGTACGGGCTGTCGCCGATGCCGCGCTGGGACTGGTGGCGCTGGCCGAGGGGGCGTTGACGACGGCGGGCGCGCGGCTCGGGACGGCGCTCGTGGCGGCGCGGCGGGCCGGCCGGCCCCGGATCGAGCTGCTCTGCGCCAGCCGCTCGGCGCTGCTGGAGGCGGCCCGGGGCGCGTTGCGGGCCGCCGAGGAGCACGCCCGGGATGCGCTGGCGATGCCGCCCTGCCAGGGCTGGTCGTCCCGACGGGACTGCGGCCACGCGTACCTGGCGTTGGCGCTGGTCTGCTGGCAGCGGGACCGGCCGGCGGAGGCCGCCGCGCACCTGGCGTTGGCCGGGCCGGCGGGCGCGGAGCCCGGTGCGGCGGCGCTGGCCGCGCTCTGCCGGGCCGGGTTGCTGGCCGACGGCGGGGAGCCGGCGGCGGCGCTGCGTACCCTCGCCGCCGCCCGGGCCGGGGCGCCCGGGCCGGAGCTGGGCGCGTGGCTGGCCGCCGCCGAGGCCCAGCTCCGCGCGGCGGTCGGTGACCTGGAGGGCGCCCGCGCGCTGCTGGACGTGGTCGGCGACGGCGGATCACCCGATCCCGCGCTGGCGCTGGCGTCCGCCCGGCTGCGGCTGCGGGCCGGCGACGCCCGCGGGGCCGAGCGGGCGTTGCCCGACTGGACCGCGCCCGAGGCGGCGGACTGGCCGCTGCCCGTGCGGCTGGGCGCCGGGCTGCTGGAGGCGGCGTCGGCCGGGTCGGCCGGCGACGGGCGGCGGGCCGGACGGCTGCTGGAGGAGGTGCTGGCGCTGGCCGAGCCGGAGGGCTGCCGGCGCGTGTTCACCCGGGCCGAGCCGGACGTCCGCGACCTGCTCGCCACGCACCTGGATTCCGGGACGGCCTACTGGGCGACGGTGAGCGACCTGGTCCGCGACGTGGACGCGCACCGGCCCGAGGCGACGCCGGACGCCTCGGCGCGGGCCCTGGACGAGCCGCTCACCGAGCGGGAGCTGACCATCCTGCGCTACCTGCAGAGCATCCTGTCCAACGTGGAGATCGCCGCCGAGCTGTCGCTGTCGGTCAACACCGTCAAGACGCACGTCCGCAACATCTACCGCAAGCTCGACGCGACCCGCCGGCGGGAGGCCGTCCGACGGGCGCGCGAGCTGCGGTTGATCTGACCGGTCAGGCGTTCGCGGCGGCGTCCACCACGGCCAGCAGCTCGGCCAGCTCGTAGCCGCCGTCGTGTCGGACGTCGTTGACGAACAGCGTCGGGGTGCCGTTCACCCCGCTGCGGATCCCGCCCACGAAGTCCTGCCGGACCCGGTCCGCGTGGGCCTGCCGACCCACCTCCGCGCCGACCTCCTCGGGCGGCAGCCCGAGCTGCTCGACGCCGAGCGACAGGTGCACCGGGTCGAGCTGGTCCTGGTGCTCGAAGAGCCAGTCGTGCATCTCCCAGAACCGGCCCCGCTCGCCGGCCGCCTCGGCGGCCTCCGCCGCGCTCTCCGCGTACGGGTGGACGTTGGTGATCGGGAAGTGGCGGTACGCCAACCGCACCACGTCGGCCCGCTGGCGCAGCACCTCGGCCAGGTTCGGGTACGCGGCGCCGCAGAACCGGCACTGGAAGTCGCCGTACTCGACGATGGTGACCGGCGCGTCGGCCGGCCCACGGACGTGGTCGCGCTCGGACACCGGGATCCGCAGTCGGGCGGTGGTGACCTGCAACGGCGTCGTCATCGGGTGCTCACCCGCCGATCCGTGCCCAGCTGCTCCAGGGCGTCGAGGATGCCGTCCACGCCCGGGTTCACCTCGGGCGGGGAGAGGTGGCTCCAGGCCACCCGGCCGTCGGGGTCGATCACCACGAGCGCCCGGTCCGACTGCCCGCGTGGCGCGTACGCGCCGTAGCGGCGGGACACCTCGCCCTTGGGTTCGAAGTCGGCCAGCAGCGGGAAGCGGATGCCCCGGCTCTCCGCGAACGCCCGGTGCGAGTCGACGCTGTCCACCGAGATGCCCAGCAGCACCGCGTCGTACCGCTCCAGCTCGGGCAGGGCGGCCTGGTAGAGGGCCATCTGGTCGCCGCAGACCGGGGTCCAGTCGGCGGGATAGAAGGCCAGCACCACCGGACGGCCACGGAACTGCCCGGGGCCCACCTCCCGCCCGTCCGGCGACGCCGGCAGGGTGAACCCGGGCGCTACCTGCCCGGGTGTGATCAGCCCGTTCGGATCACTCATGCCTCCCACCCTGGCCCGTGCCCGGGTGAGCCGGGCTCACCCGGGCCGGGTGGTTCGGGGCTCAGCGCCGGACGGACAGGTGGTTGTGCACCTCCCGGATGCCGGGGGCGTTCCAGACCACCCGCTCGATCTCGTCGCGTTCGGGCCCGGAGTGGACCTGGCCCTCCAGCAGGACGGTGTCGCCGTGGACCCGGACGCCGACCTGCTCGGCCTCGGTCGCGCCGTTGCGGGCCAGCGCGTCCACGATCTGCTCGGCCAGGTCCCGCCCGTCCGCGCGGACCGCCGGCCGGACGGTGATCCCGTTGCTCAGCCCGCGTACGCCGGTGAGCCGGGCGACGGACCGTTCGGCGGCGCGTCGCTGGTACTCCCACTCGACCTCGCCGTGCAGGGTGACCCAGCCGTCGGCCACCGTGACGTGCAGCGCCTCGACCGGCACGAAGGCGTCCCACTCCAGGGCGCGGGCGGCGGCGACGGCGATCTGCGGATCCTCCCGGCCGGCGGCGGTGTCGATCCGGACGGCGAGGTCGTTGGCGACCGCGCGGACCCGGGCCACCCGGTGCGCGGCCCGCTCGGCGGCCCACTTCTTGGCGTAACTGTCGACCCGCCCGGTCAACGTCACCACGCCGTCGGTGACGGTCACCCCGATCTCGTCGGGGCCCACCCGGGGTTCCCAGGTCAGCTCGTCGAGCACGGCGGACTGGATGTCCCGGTCCGTACGCGTGGTCGTCTCGGTGGCCATCCGGCTCTCCTCCCCGTCGGTCGGCGACGCGGGCACGTACTCCCGCACCACCGATCCTGGGCGCGGACCGGGTGACCCGCCCTCACCCGATCCGGGCGAGGAACGCCCCGCCGGGTGGTGGAGACGCCGGTGGCCGCCCCCGGGGGTCGGGGGGCGGCCACCGGCCGGCTCGTACGGCCCCGGTCAGCCGTCCAGGCCGGCGGGGGAGTTGGGCCGGTCGACGTCGACGAACTCGATCTCGTCGGCGACCCGGTCCCGGCTGCCGGCGGCGCGGGCGGCGGTGCCGGCGGCCCAGCCGACGGCGGCGCCGGCCAGGGCCGCGGCGATCAGCAGCGTCCAGGGCAGCGCGGGCCGGCGGCCGGCGAGCGCGTCGAAGGCGAGGCTGGCCCGCCGGCGCGCCTCGTCGGCGGCGGTGCCGACCAGGTCGGTGGCGTCGTCGGCCAGGCCGGAGGAGTTGCGACGGGCCGCCCGGGTGGCGTCCCGCACGCTGTCACCGGCGGAGCCGACGGCGGAGAGCAGGTGCTGCCACGCCTGGTCCGCGACCCGCTCGGGCTTGCTGCGGCGGTCCATCAGGCTGGATCCGAACATCGTTCTACCTCCTCGGGTGCCGAAGCCCGGCGGCCACTTCGGACTCCGGTGTTCATCCGGCGCGTCACGGTTCACTCCCCGTGGGCTGTGCCCCGTCGGCGTGCGCGCCAAACCCGTCCCGACCGCGGCCCGGGCCGCCGTCGGGGCGAACCGGACGAACCGTGGAGAACGTGTCGGGGACCGGGTGTCCGCGCGAGGTGCGCGGGCCCGCTACCCTGGGTCGGCGGATCGGCCGGTCCGGCCCGGTCGTTCGGCCGGTCGTGGTCCGCGTCGAAGGGGAAATTGGAACCCGGAGGTCCGGATTGGGTTCGCCCAGGTGTGCCCACTCCGCGAATTGCTCATCCCGGGGGGTGGCGACGGGGGCCGTCGGAGGAATACTCTCGGTCGCGGCCCGCGTACTGATGAGGCGCCCGTACGGGCGAGTGGAGGTGCTCGCGTGAGCCTGTCGATCGTGAAGTCGGTGCGTCCGGGTGGTGTCGTCCAGATCGCGCCCCGTGGGGAGATCGACGTCGACACCGCGTACGAGGTGCGGGAAGCGATCGCCGAGGTGCTCGCGAAGGCCCGTCCCGCCCGGATCGAGCTCAACATGCGGCTTGTGACGTTCATCGACTCCGTCGGCATCAGCGCCATGGTCGCCGGCTTCCAGACGTGCGAGGTCAGCGGCGTCAAGCTCGTGGTCACCGAGCCGAGCCGGTTCGTGCACCGGCAGCTCTGGGTGACCGGTCTGCTCGGCCTCTTCGGCGCGCCCGAGCCCTGGTTCGCCGACGACGCCCCCGAGGTGCTGCCCGGCGCCTGAGCGCCGCCCTCGACCCCCCTCCGGCCTGGGGACCTTCGACCCGTTGCCAGCCCGGCTCCGGTACGGGACGATCGTCGCGACCCACGACGGCGAGGGGGATCGGTTGCAGAGCAGCGACAGCTTCAGCTACACCGTGCAGGCCCGGTGCACCCGGGCGGACGCGGTGGCCCTGCTCGGCGACCTGAGCCGGCAGGGCGAGCTGCATCCGCTGATCGTGCGGGTCCGGCAGGTGCCGTCGCGGCCCGGAGCGCTGGCCAGCTATGCGATCACCGACCGGCTGGAGCTGGGCCCGCTGCACTTCCCGGTGACCTACCAGGCGGACGTGCTGGTCGCCACCGAGGACGAGGTGGTCACCGTGGCCCGGCAGCAGCCGGCGACGACGGTCCGCAACCACACCCGGCTGCGCGACGAGCCCGACGGCGTGGTGCGGATCGACGTGGAGATCACTCTCACCGCGCCGGCCCCGCTGTTCGGCTACGCGTTCCGCCAGGCCCGCGCCGCCCACCTGGGCCTCGCGGCCCGTCTGGGCGCGACCCTGGAGGGCCGGCCGGCCTGACTCAGCCGGCCCGCCCCGCCGGGACCGGCCGGCGGGCGGGCGGGCGCAGCCGCCCCCACGGCTTCCAGGTGGACAGCACGGTGGCCACGAGCAGCAGCGTGGTGGAGACGGCGGGCGGCACCACCAGGTCGATCCGCAGGTGCGCGTCGGCCGCGCCGGCCAGCGCGCCGAGGTGCCGGACCCGGGGCGTCAGCAGGAGCAGCACCAGCCCGAGCATCACGGTGGTGAGCACGAACTTCACCAGCACCCACCGCCACCGCAGCAGCCCCCACGGGGTGAGCAGCGCGCTGGTCACCCCGATCAGCCAGACCGCGACGCTCAGCGGCGCGAACAGCCAGGTGACCAGCAACGCCGCCGCGGGGTAGACGACCTCCGGGTCGGCGCCGCGCAGCCCGGCCACGCCGAGCGCGAGCAGCCCCAGGTCGGCGCCGAGCCAGCCGAGCGAGGTGACCAGGTGCGCGGTGAGCAGCGCCTTGCGTCCGGCGGGGGAGAGTCGTCTCATGCCACCGATCGTCGGCCGTCGCGCGGCCCGCGTCGTGGGCCGCGCGACGACACCCGGGGTACGTCGGGGAGCGTAGTGCTCAGTAGACCGACAGGTGCACGTGGTTGGTGTGGTCGCTGGACGGGTCGCCGTTGCCGCCGCTGTACGACTTCCAGCCGCTGCTGGGCAGCCAGATCTGCTTGAACCAGATCACGTAGAGCACGGCGAGCGGGTCGGCGTTGCGCACGAAGTACGCGGCCAGGTTGTTGCCGTACGTCTTGTCGCCGCCGCTGGCCACCCCGCCGAAGCCGTCCTTCTGGGCGGCGAAGTCGCAGGCGCGTCCCTTCGGGTGCTCGCCGGACCCGCTGGGCCGGTGGCAGGAGACGTACCGGGTGAAGCCGGCCGCCTTGGCCTGTTGCAGCGCGTGCAGGGTGCGCGGGGTGATGCAGCCGTCGGCCGGCGTCGGGTCGTTGACGCTGCACGACTCCGCCGGCCAGGAGCCGTCGGAGTTGCGCTTGGCCGGCGTCGCGTTCGCCGTCGAGGTGCCCCGGACGCCGCCGCTGCCGGCGGACGGCCGGTCGTTCGCCACCTCCAGCGCTCGCTCGGCTTGCTGCTTGCGCTTGGCCATCACCGTGACCTGCTTGCGCTGCTCCCGGATCTCGCCGTCGAGCGCGGCGCGGGTCCGGGTCGCCTCGTCCCGGGTGGTGATGAGGTCGCGCAGCGTCCGGTCCTCGTGCGCGGCGACCTGCTCCAGCGCGGCCGCCCGGTCCATGAAGCCCTCCGGGCTGCTGCTGCCGAGCAGGGCCGCGGCGGTGCCCATCCGGCCGGTGCGGTAGGCCACCTCGGCGATCTCGCCGACCTTGGCGTCGCGTACGGCCAGTTCGGCGCCGACCGCGTCGAGTCGCTCGGTGAGCTGCTTCTGCCGGGCCACCGACCGGCTCAGCGCGGCCTTGGCCTCCAGCCAGCCCTTGCTGGCCGCGTCGAGCTGGGCGCGCAGTTCCGGCGTGCCGCCCTCGTCGTCACCGCCGGGGGCGGCGCGCAGGCCGGTCGGGGAGGCCGACCACGTCGCCGCGGCGGGGGAGGCCGGCACGGTCACGACGCCGAGGGTCAGCATCGCGACGAGCAGGGCCGCCATCCGGGCGGCCGTCCGTCGTACAGGTGCCACTGGGGGCATTCACATGTCCTTCCGTCAACCGCCGACCGGGTTAGCTGACGGGTTCGGGACGGAAGATCCCTACCGCTGACGCGGATGCACCCCACGTACGTGGTTCCCCGGCTCGCCCTGCGGGCGATTAGGCGACGGCCGCTCCACCGGCGCCGGGGTGGCGCCCCGCGGTGTGGCCGCGACCGAGCCTACCGGCGTTGCCCGGGGTCGGCTCCGTGGCCCGGAGCGGTGATCCCGGCAAAGCCGGCATTACGCCACAATAGCGGCCGAGATTTAAGTTTGCCCTAATTACCACTCGGTCGGGCCGCACGCTCCGGCCGACGCTCCGGGTTCGATCTGCAACGTGGCGTGATCGATCGAGAAGTCCTCGTGCAGGGCGGCCCGGGCGGCGGCCAGCACGGTGGCGACCTCGGCGCCGGGATCGGTGGTCAGGTGCGCCGAGGCCACCTCCATGCCCGAGGTCAGCGTCCAGACGTGCAGGTCGTGCACCTCCGCAACGCCCGGCACGGCGGCCAGTCGGTCGTGCACCGCGGTCACCTGGAGGTGTTCCGGCGCGGCCTGCACCAGGATGCGCACCGCCGCCCGGCCGAGCCGCCAGGTGCGGGGCAGGATGAACAGACCGATCGCCACGGCCACCAGCGGATCGGCCCACCACCAGTCGGTGACCGCGATGACCAGCGCGGCGCCGATCACCCCGAGCGAGCCGAGCAGGTCGCCGAGCACCTCCAGGTACGCGCCGCGCAGGTTGATGCTCTCCTGCGCCCCGGAGCGCAGCAGCGCGAAGGCGCCGACGTTGGCGAGCAGGCCGAGCACCGCCACCACGAGCATCGGGCCGGCCAGCACCTCCGGCGGGTCGCCGAACCGGCGTACCGCCTCGACCAGGACGTAGACCGCGACCGCGCCGAGCAGCACCGCGTTCGCCAGCGCCGCGAGGACCTCCAGCCGGTAGAGGCCGAACGTGCGCTGCGGATCGGTGGTGGCGCGCCGGGTGGCGGTGATCGCGGCCAGCGCCATGCCGATGCCGAGCACGTCGGTGAACATGTGCCCGGCGTCGGAGAGCAGCGCGAGCGAACCGGTCGCGAAGGCGGCCACCGCCTCGACCAGCATGAGGGCGGTGAGCAGCGCGAACGCCGCCCAGAGCCGGCCCCGGTGGCGGTGCGCCGCGTTGGTCACCGCACCGCTGTGGTCATGACCTGCGCCCACGCACACACCCTTCCCTCCCGCACCCCGGCCAGGCCCAATGTATGTTCACATCGCTATGTGTGCAAGTGAGGGTGGATCACCCGGTCGGGTCGAGCGTGGTGAGGCGCTGGGTGGCCCGGGACAACGCGACGTAGAGCGTGCGCACCCCCGAGCCGGGGTCGGCCCGGATCTCGCTCGGCGCGACCAGCACCACGCCGTCGTACTCCATGCCCTTGGCCTGCAGGCTGGTCACGACCTGGAGCCGGCCGGCGCCGAGGCCGTCCAGCCAGCCGGCCACCTCGTCCCGGCGCGGCACCGGCGTGATCACGCCGACGGTGCCCTCCACCTCGCCCAGCAGGACCCGGGCCGCCTCGACGGTGCTCGCCGGCAGCTCGGCGGCGGGCACCGTACGCTCGACCGGCGGCACGCCGGTGGAACGCACCGCGTCGGGCAGCGTCAGGTCCGGATACAGCCGGCGGATCTCCGCCGCCGCCACCGCGAAGATCTCCGCCGAGTTGCGGTAGTTGGTGGTCAGCTCGTAGCGGTGCCGCTTACGCCGGCCCAGCGCCTGGTCGCGGGCCCGGTCCAGCTCCTGCGGGTCGCCGGTCCAGGCGGTCTGCGCCGGGTCGCCGACCACCGTCCAGGACGCCAGCCGGCCCCGGCGCCCGATCATCCGCCACTGCATCGGCGAGACGTCCTGCGACTCGTCCACCACCACGTGGGCGTAGTCGCGGTAGTCCACCGGACGCTCCCGGGCCGCCGCCCGGGCGGCGCGCTGCCGGTCGGCGTGCGTGCTCAGCTCGCGGACGCCGCCGGCCAGCTGGTAGGGGTCCCGCTTCGGCTTCGCCCGCCGCACCGGAGTGCCGAGCAACGCGTCCAGCTCGTCCAGCAGCGCGACGTCGGCGACGGTCGGCCCGTCGGCGTCCAGCGACCGGTACGCCTCGGTGAGCGACCGGATCTCGGCCGAGGAGAGGATCCCGCCGGCGTAGCGGCGCAGCCGGTCCGGGCGGGCGAGCCACCCCAGCACGTGGCGCGGGTGCAACCGGGGCCACCAGGCCTTGAGGAACTCCCGGAACTCCGGCCGCTCGATGATCTCGTCCTCGAACGCGGGCTGCTCCGGCAACCGGCCCACCCGCAGCGTGCGGGCCTGCGCGTAGAGCGCGGCGAGCACCGCGTCGAACGCCGACCGGCGCACCTCGTTGCGGCGCGCGCCCCGGGTCAGCGTCCGGTCCCGGATGCCGTCCAGCGCCGGCCGCTCCAGCCGCAGCAGCTCACCGCGGTAGAGCAGGCGCAACTCCGCCGGGGAGTCCGGCACCGCGTCCCGCACCGCCCGCTCCAGCACCCGGCGCATCCGCAGCGACCCCTTCACCGCGGCCACCTCCGGCGGATCGGTCCGGGTCGCCGACATCCCCGGGAAGAGCGAGCCCAGCGAGTGCAGCGTGGCCGTCTCCTCGCCGAGCGAGGGCAGCACCGAGGCGATGTACTCGACGAAGACGCCGGACGGCCCGACCACCAGGATGCCGCCGCCGGCGTAGCGGGCCCGGTCGGAGTAGAGCAGGTACGCGGCCCGGTGCAGCGCCACCGCCGTCTTGCCGGTGCCCGGGCCGCCGGAGACGATCGTGACGCCGCCGGCGGGGGAGCGGATCGCCTCGTCCTGCTCCCGCTGGATGGTGGCGACGATGTCCCGCATGCCCCGGCCGGTGGCCCGGGACAGCGTGGCCAGCAGCGCGCCGTCGCCGACCACCGCCATGTCCGCCGGGGCCGCCTCCGGATCGAGCAGGTCGTCCTCGATCCGGGTGACCTTCTCCGCGGCCGACTGGATCGTGCGCCGGCGGACGACGCCGCGCGGCTCGGCGGGCGTGGCCTGGTAGAACGCCGCCGCGGCCGGCGCCCGCCAGTCCACCACCAGCGTCTCCGCGTCCTCGGCGCGCACGCCCAGCCGGCCCACGTGCAGCACCTGCCCGGTGCGCAGGTCCAGCCGGCCGAAGACCAGCCCCTCGTGCTCGGCGTCCAGCACGTGCCGCCGCTGGGCGGCGTGGAAGACCATCGCGTCCCGCTCGACCAGGGCGCCGAAGGTGCCCACCCGGGCCAGCCGGTACCCCTCCCGCTCGGCGTCGGCCGCGGACCGGCGCAGTTCGGCCAGCCGGGCGTACACCCGGTCGAGATGCCGCTGCTCGGCGGCGATCTCCCGGTCCAGCGTGGTCTGGTCGGTCAACGCGGTGCTCCTGGGGTCGGACGGCACGACGGGCTGAATGAGGGTACGGGCCGCCGGCAACGCGGACGTCGGGGCCATGCCGCCGGCCGGGGCCGCGTCCACGGCGGTTGCCCGTTATCCGGTCGTTCCCACCCGTTTTCCGGGCCGTCGCACCGCGGCCCGGCGTGGCACCGCGACGGTGGCCGTCAGGGTGTGACGGCGGCGACGGCGGCGGGGTCGCCCCCACCCGCGCCCGGCGCCGCGAGGACCCGGTCCAGCACCCCGGCGACGGCCGCGTTGACAGCGTCCGGCCGTTCCATCATCAACATGTGACCGGCGCCGGGGCAGACGGTCAGCTCGGCGGTCGGCAGCGCCGCCGCGATGGACTCGGCGCAGGGCGGCGGGGTGAGCCGGTCCCGGTCGCCGACCAGCGCCGCCGCCGGCAGCCCGCCCAGCGCGGTCAGCGTCTCCAGCCGGTGCTGGGCGCCGATCGAGGCGCGGAACCCGCCGATCGACCGCAGCGTGGCGTGCGCCACCGCCGAGGTGACCAGCCGGATGTCCGCCGGGTCGCAGCGGTCGCCGAAGAGCATCCAGCGGATGCTCGGGCGCAGCGCCCGCAGCAGCGCGTGCGGGGGCCGCCAGCCGCCGCAGCGGGCCAGCACCCCGGCGCCGGTGGTCTCGGCGAGGCGGATCAACCGGGCGATGCGGGGCGAGAGCCCGTAGACCGTGTGCGTGTGCCCCTCGGCGGTGGTCGAGACGAAGACCAGGCCGGCGGTGCGTGCGGCGAACCGGTCGGGGTGGCGATGGGCGTACTCCATCACGGTCATCCCACCCATCGAGTGCCCGACCAGCACGACCGGCCCGGACGGGACGATCTCGTCGACCACCGCCGCCAGGTCGTCGCCGAGCTGCGCCAGCGTGGCGTCGCGCAACGCCAGGCAGCTCGACCGGCCGTGGCCGCGCGCGTCGTAGGTCACCAGGCGCACCCGGTCGGCGAAGCGCTCACGCAGCTCGGCGACCTGGTGGTGCCAGCTGCGCCCGTCCAGCGTCCAGCCGTGCAGCAGGACGACGGTGACCTCGGCGTCGACCGGTCCGCTGACCGTGACGTGCAGGCGCACGTCGTCGGAGAGCCGCAGTTCCCGATGCTCCGGCATCGTCCACCTCCCCCGGGCCGACCGGCGCACGCACCGGAGTGACCCGGCGGTAACACCGGCGTTACCCGCCATGACACCACGGCAACCGGGGTGGGGAGAAGATTCGACGTCCGGCCCCGCCCGGTCGGATCGGTGACCAGGCTGGAGACATGCCCGCCACCCCCGCCGCCCGCAGCCCCCGGGCCGCCCTGGCCGAACTGCTCACCGGCAACCGCCGGTTCGTCAGCGGCCAGCCGCTGCACGGGCACGACGTGACGGCGGCCGCGGCGGTGGCCTCCGGCGACCAGCAGCCGTACGCGGTGCTGCTGGGCTGCATCGACTCCCGGGTGCCGCTGGAGGCGATCTTCGACCAGACGTTCGGGTCGATCTGTGTGATCCGCACCGGCGCGCACGTCCTGGACCGGGCGGTGTGCGGCTCGATCGAGTACGTGGTGGGCCAGCTCGGCGTACGGCTGGTGATGGTGCTCGGCCACGAGCGCTGCGGCGCGGTGGGCTCGGCGGTCGACGCGCTGCGCACCGGGCGGCGGCCCGCCGGCGCGCTGGCGTACGTGGTGGACCGGATCGCGCCGGCGGTGGTCGAGGTCGGCGTGGACGACCCGGCCGCCCATCCGCTGGCGATCCGCCGCCACGTCCGGCGCACGGTGGCCGCGCTGCGCGCCGACGACCTGCTCGCCGGGCCGGTGGCGGCGGGGGAGCTGGCCGTGGTGGGCGCGCTCTACGACCTGGCCACCGGCGAGGTCACCCTGCTGCCGGAGGAGGAGACGCGGAACCGCCCGCCGGGGTGATCCCCGACGGGCGGTCCGGTGGTGCGGGTGAGGGCGCTCAGCCCTCGAAGACGCCGGCCTCGACGAGACGCTTCTCGGTGGCGTCCCAGCCGTGGCCCGGGTGGGCCGCGGCAAGGCCGTTGATCTCGGCGCGGATCTTGGCGGCGTGGCCGGCGGCGGCCAGCACGCGGATCTCCTCGACGAAGGCGTCGGAGTCGGTGCGCAGGTGCGCGGTCTTGCCGTTGGTCAGGTTGCGCACGTAGGCGTGCTTGCCGCCGTTGAGCGGGATCAGGTACTTGAACTCGCCCAGCACGCTGAGGGCGCCACCCTGGCCAGCCTGGCCGGCCCGGACTGACGCGCGCGCGGTCTTAGAGGTGTTGCTCGCCACGGAGGTACTCCTTGCAGACGTACGGTGGGGACGGGATCCGTCCGGGGGCTGTGCGAGTGACGCCCGGGGTGAGCGCCGGCCCGCGAAGACGTGCGGCGGCACAGAACCGCCCAGAGAACTGTACACGAACCCGACGCCTGGCTGGTCGTCGCGCCGTCAGGGTGCACAACCGGGTCAGCCGCCCGGGTATTTCCCGCCGCCCGGCCACGGCGAATTTTCCGATTCGCTGGCGCACCACCTGTCACAGCGGTCATCATGTGTGCCAGGGACCACTCGGGTGACGAGGTCGTAGGGGAAGACGCACCTCGGCTCACCGGGAGGTCACCGTGCCAACGCGTGGCGTCGTATACGTCCACTCGACCCCGCTCGCCGTGTGCTCGCACGTCGAGTGGGCGATCGCGCGCGTCCTCGCCGCGCCGGTCAACCTGCACTGGACGGCGCAGCCCGTCGATCCGGGCGCCCGACGCGCCGAGTGCGGCTGGACCGGCAGCCCGGGGACGGGCGCCGAGCTGGCCGCTGCCCTCCGGCAGTGGCCCATGATCCGTTTCGAGGTGACCGAGGAGCCCGGTCCCGGCGTCGACGGCGAGCGCTTCATGTACGTCCCGGGCCGGGGCCTGTTCCGGGCCACCGTCGGGGCGGCCGGCGACATCCAGCTCGGCGAGGACCGGCTGCGCGCCCTGATGGCCGCCGCCCGCGCGCCGGAGGCGCTCGCGCACGCGCTCGACAAGGCGCTCGGCACCGCCTGGGACGCCGAGCTGGAGCCCTACCGGTACGCCGGCGACGGCGCGCCGGTGACGCTGCTCACCCGGGTGGGGTGACGCCGGCCGAGTTGCCCCGATACGGTGGGGCGCGTGTCGATTTCCCCGCGACGCTCCGCCGTCGCGCTCGCCGCACTGACCGCGCTGGTCGTCTCCGGCTGCTCGGACGGGCCGGACCGCCCCCGCCCGGCGCCGTCGACAGCGGCGCCGTCGTCGGCCGCGCCGACCACCACCGTCGACGACCCGGCCGCCCGGGCCGCCGCCCTGGTCGCCACGCTCTCCGACGAGGACCTGGTCGGGCAGGTGCTGATGCCCTACGCCTACGGCAGCTCGGCGACCGACGTGTCCGCCGGGTCGGCCGCCGGCAACCGGGCCCTGGCCGGCGTCGACACCCCCGCCGAGATGGTCGCGAAGTACCGCCTCGGCGGCGTGATCCTGGTCGGCTTCAGCGCCGACGACCCGACCTCGGGCAACCAGGCCACCACCAACGTCGACAACCCGAAGCAGGTCCGCGCGCTGACCGACGGGCTGCGCGCCGCCGCCGGGAAGCTGCCCGCCGGCGCCGCGCCCTTCCTGGTCGGCACCGACCAGGAGTACGGCGTGGTCACCCGGATCACCGACGGCGTGACCCAGCTGCCCAGCCCGCTCGCCGCCGGCGCGGCCGGCAACCCGGCGCTGACCGAGGCGGCCTGGCGGGCCGCCGGCGCGGAGCTGGCCGCGATGGGGATCAACATGGACTTCGCCCCGGTCGCCGACGTGCTGGCCACCCGCAGCACGGTGATCGGCTCGCGTTCCTTCGGCGCCGACCCGGCGACCGCGTCGCCGCAGGTGGCCGGCGCGGTACGCGGGCTGCAGGCCGAGGGTGTCGCGGCAGCCGTCAAGCACTTCCCCGGGCACGGCCTCAGCGCCGCCGACTCGCACACCGAGCTGCCGGTGGTCGGCCAGTCCCGGGCGGTGCTCGACCGGACCGCGTTCCCGCCCTTCCGCGCCGGAATCGACGCCGGCGCGATGGCGGTCATGTCCGCCCACCTGAACGTCAAGGCCGTCGACCCGGGCACCCCGGCCACCTTCTCCCGCAAGCTGCTCACCGACGTGCTCCGCGGTCAGCTCGGCTTCCGCGGCGTGGTGATCACCGACGGGATGAACATGGCGCCGGCGAAGAAGTGGTCGCCGGGCGAGGCCGCGGTGCGGGCGCTCAACGCCGGCAACGACCTGATCCTGATGACCCCGAACGTGGGCCAGGCGTACGACGGGCTGCGCGCCGCGCTGACGGACGGCTCGCTGCCCCGCACCCGCCTGGTCGAGGCGGTCACCCGGGTGCTGACCATGAAGTTCCGGCTGGCCGGCCACGCCCAGCCGGCGCTCGGGACGCTGGACGACGCCGGCCACCGCAAGGCCGCCGCCGACCTGGCCGCCGCCGCGGTGACCGTGCTGCGCGGCCGGTGCGGCGGCGCGGTGCCCGGGCCGGTCAGCGTCACCTCCTCCGGCGGCCGGGACCGCACCCGGGCCGTGCTGACCGAGGCGCTCACCGCCGCCGGGGTGAAGGTGGTGCCGTCCGGCGGCACCGTGGTGCACCTGGTCGGCTACGGCGACGGGGCGAAGGACCTGCGGGCCGGCGCCGACGTGACGGTGGCGATGGACACCCCGTACGTGCTGTCCGGGGCGAAGTCGCCGACGGTGCTGGCCACCTACTCGTCGACCCGGGCCTCGATGACCGCGCTGGCCGCGGTGCTCGCCGGCAAGGCCCGCCCGACCGGCCGGTCCCCGGTCCCGGTCCCCGGCCTCCCCGCCACCACCTGCGGCGCCTGAGGTGTAAGGAGGGGCCCCCTGTTAACGCCTCCGGTAGAGGAGGGGGCCCCGCTTAACACCCCCGGCGGCGGAAACCGGATGCGGCACCGACCGCCCGGCTGGCAGGGTGAGCGCCCATGGGAGAGCCCGCACACGGTTTCCGCTACGTCGAGCGCGCCGACGGCACGGTGGTGATCACGCACCACGGGCGGGTCGCCGGCACGCTACGGGGCGGTCGGGCCGCGCAGTTCCTGGCCGAGGTCGAGGACGACCCGCAGCTGGTGATGGCCCGGTGGACCGGCAACTACCGGCGCGGCAACGAGCGGACCGCGCGGCAGCATCCGCGCAACCGCGCCTGATGTGGGGAAGGGCCCCTAGAAGGGGCCCTTCCCCACATCAGGGCGGCTCAGGGGCGGGTGAAGACCAGCGCCACGTTGTGACCGCCGAAGCCGAACGCGTTGTTCAGCGCGGCCGGGATCTCCAGGTGACGCGCCTTGTGCGCGGCCACGTCCAGGCTCAGGCCCTCGTCCGGGTCGTCCAGGTTGATCGTCGGCGGGATCACGCCGTCCCGGATGGCCAGGATGGTGGCGATCGACTCCAGCGCCCCCGCCGCGCCGAGCAGGTGCCCGGTCATCGACTTGGTGGCGGTGAGCACCGGGTGGTCGCCGAGCGACTGCCGCAGCGCGCCGATCTCCAGCATGTCGCCCACCGGGGTCGAGGTGGCGTGCGCGTTGACGTGCACGATGTCGGTCCGGGCCACGTCCGCGTCGGCGACCGCCCGGGCGATGGCCCGGATCGCGCCCTCGCCCTCGGCGTGCGGCTGCACGATGTCGTACGCGTCCGAGGTGATCCCGGCGCCGGCCAGGCGCGCGTACACCCGGGCGCCGCGGGCGGCGGCGTGTTCGGCCCGCTCCAGGACCACCACGCCCGCGCCCTCACCGAGCACGAAGCCGTCCCGGCCCTTGTCCCACGGCCGGGAGGCCCGCTCCGGCTCCTCGTTGCGGGTCGACATGGCCCGCATCGAGCTGAAGCCGGCGATCGGCAGCGGGTGGATGACCGCCTCGGTGCCGCCGGCCACCACCACGTCGGCCCGGCCGGCGCGGATGATGTCCAGGCCGAGCGCGATCGCCTCCGCGCCGGTCGCGCACGCGCTGGCGACCGAGTGCACCCCGGCCTTGGCGCCCATCTCCAGCCCGACCCAGGCGGCCGGACCGTTGGGCATCAGCATCGGGATGGTGTGCGGGGAGACCCGCCGCGGGCCGGACGCCTCCAGGACGTCGTCCTGGGCGAGCAGGGTGGTGGCGCCGCCGATGCCGGAGCCGACGCTGACCGCCAGCCGCTCCGGGTCGGGCCCGGCGTCGGCCAGCCCGGCGTCCGCCCAGGCCTGCCGCGCGGCGATGATGGCGATCGCCTCCGAGCGGTCCAGCCGGCGCAGCTTCACCCGGTCCAGCACCTCGGCCGGGTCGACCGCCAGCTGGGCGGCGATCCGGACGGGCAGTTGCGCGGCCCACTCCTGGGTGAGCGCACTCACCCCGGAGCGGCCGGCGAGCATGGCGTCCCAGGTCGACGCGACGTCCCCGCCGAGCGGGGTCGTCGCGCCGAGCCCGGTGACGACGACGTCGGGGCGACTCATGATCAGGACTGCGCCTCGATGTAGCTGACCGCGTCCCCGACGGTCTTCAGGTTCTGCACCTCGTTGTCCGGGATCTTGACGCCGAACTTCTCCTCGGCGGCCACCACGACCTCCACCATGGAGAGCGAGTCGACGTCGAGGTCGTCGGTGAAGGACTTCCCCTCGGCCACGTCGTCCGGGTTCACCCCGGCAACCTCTTCGAGGATCTCGGCGAGGCCGGCGGTGATCTCGTCACGGGTCATTGCGGTTGGTTCCTCTCATCGGGGGGTTCTCGGTGCCCGGCGTCGCCGGTCACCGCACCTGGAGCGCGTGCGCGCCCGAGGGGGTCTTCAGGGGCAGCGGACGACCTGACCGGCGTAGGTCAGGCCGCCGCCGAAGCCGAACAGCAGCACCGGGGCGCCCGAGGGCACCTCGCGCCGCTCGACCATCTTCGACAGGGCCAGCGGGATGCTCGCCGCCGAGGTGTTGCCGGACTCGACGATGTCCTTGGCGATGATCGCGTCCGGGATGTTCAGCCGCTTGGCGATGCCGTCGATGATCCGGGCGTTCGCCTGGTGCGGCACGAACGCGGCCAGCTCGGACGGGTCCACCCCGGCCCGCTCACAGGCCTGCAGCGCGAGCGGGGCCAGCGCGGTGGTGGCCCAGCGGAACACCGACTGTCCCTCCTGGGCGATGTACGGCCGCCAGCCCTCGATCCGGACCGCGTCGCTCTTCTCCGGCGCGGAACCCCAGACCACCGGCCCGATCCCGGCCGGCTCGTCGTCGGCGGTCGCGGTGACCACCGCCGCGCCGGCGCCGTCGCCGAAGATGATGCAGGTCGAGCGGTCGGTCCAGTCGGTGAAGTCGGAGAGCTTCTCCGCGCCGACGACGATCGCGTTGCGCGCCGCGCCGGCCCGGATCGCGTGGTCCACCGTGCCCAGCGCGTACGCGAAGCCGGAGCAGGCGGTGTTGACGTCGTACGCACCCGGCGCGCTGATGCCCAGCTTGGCTGCGACCCGGCAGGCCACGTTCGGGCTGCGGTCCACGGACGTGCAGGTCGCCACCACGACCAGGTCGATGTCGGCGGCGGTGAGGCCGGAGTTGGCCAGCGCCTTGCCGGCCGCGGCGGTGGCCATGTCGGCCACCGTCTCGTCGCCGGCGATCCGCCGGGTGACGATGCCCACCCGATCCCGGATCCACTCGTCGTTGGTGTCGACCATCTGCGCGAGTTCGTCGTTGGTGACCACGCGGGAGGGCTGGTAGTGCCCCATCGCGGCGATCCGGCTGCCGGCCATCTAGTGCGATCCTCCGATGCGGACGAGGGGCTGGCCCGGGGCGACCGGGTCCTCGTGGTGCGCGAGCCACTCGGTGAGCGGCCCGCTGTCGTGCGCGGTCACCTCGACCGGCCCCTGCCGGCCGGTGACGTGGCCGACGACCTGGCCGGCGCGCAGCTCGGCGCCCTCGGCCAGCTCGGCGACCGGCCGGAAGACTCCGGCGGCGGGGGAGACCACCACCCGGAGGCGGGGCGCCGGGGGTCGGGCGGCGACGCCGCCGTGCCGGGCGATCAGGGCGCGCGCGGCGGGCAGGTCGTCGGGGGTGTTCAGGGTGACGATCTCCGGCGCGCCCTCGCCCTTGAGCTCCCGCTTCACCAGGCCGGCCAGGGTGCCGGCCGGCGGCAGCTCGACCACTCCGGTGACGCCGAGGTCGGCCAGGGAGCGCATGCACAGGTCCCAGCGGACCGGGGCGGTCACCTGCCGGACCAGGCGGAGCACCGTCTCCCGGCCGTGCCCGACCGGGGCGCCGTCCAGGTTCGACAGGAGGATCCGGGTCGGGTCGGCCACGGCCACGCCGGCGGCCACCCCGGCCAGGGCGGCCTCGGCCGGGGCCATGTACGGCGTGTGGAACGCGCCGGCCACCTGGAGCCGGATGATCCGGGCCCGGGCCGGCGGCTCGGCGGCCAGCTTCTCCAGCCCGCCGACCGCGCCGGCGGCGACGATCTGACCGGCGCCGTTGCGGTTGGCCGGGTGCAGCCCGTGCGCCTGGAGCGCGGCGAGCACCTCGTCCGGGTCGCCGCCGAGCACGGCGGCCATCCCGGTCGGTTCGAGCGCGCAGGCGGCGGCCATCTCCCGGCCGCGTACGCCGGCGAGGGTCACGGCCGCCTCGGCGGGCAGCACCCCGGCCAGGGCGGCGGCGCCCAGCTCACCCACGCTGTGCCCGGCGACCAGCCCGACGTCGTGCATCGGCAGGTGCTCGGCGGCGAGCAGCGCGGCGGCCACCAGCAGCGGCTGGGTGCGGGCGGTGTCCTTGATCTCGTCCGCGTCCGCCCGGGTGCCCAGGTGGACGAGGTCGACGCCGGCCAGCGCCGACCACCAGCGCAGGCGCGCCTCGACGTCGGCGAGGTCGAGCCAGGGGGTCAGGAAGCCGGGCTTCTGCGAGCCCTGTCCGGGGGAGAGTACGGCGAGCACGTGTACGACTCTGACGGATACTCGCGGGTCGCGCTGTAACGCACGGCACGAAACCGCACTAGAAGCTTTAGAGGAAACCTACAAAGATCGGTGGCGATCATCGCCGCTCTGGGTGGTTTTCCGGCCCCCTGGGCTCCCTGTCTGGCTCGGGACGGGTGCGACTGCCGGTACCACCGGGTCCAGCCTACCGACCGTCAGCGCGACCTGGAGTGCGAAAGCGTCCCGCGGGGCGAGCGGCGAGAAGCCGGTCACTTCGGCGATCCGCTTGAGCCGGTAGCGCACCGTGTTGGGGTGCACGAACAGCGCCCGGGCGGCGCTCTCCAGCGTGCCGCCCGCGGCGAAGAACGCGTCCAGCGTCTCCAGCAGTTCGCCGCCGGAGCGGGCCAGCGTCGCGTACACGTCGTGCCGCAACCGGCGGCGGGCCTCGGCGTCGCCGGCCAGGGCCCGCTCGGGCAGCAGTTCGGCGGCGGCGACCGGGCACGGCGCGGTCGGCCAGGCCGGCGCGGCCCGGAACCCGGCCAGCGCGGCCCGGGCGGACTCGGTCGCCTCGTCCAGGCTGGGCACGGCCGGACCGACCACCACCGGCCCGTCACCGAACGCGGTCCGCAGCTTCTCGGTCGCCGCCAGCGGGTCGGCCGCCCCGCCGAGCACGATGACCAGGCGGTCGCCGTGCACCCCGCCGATCACCTCGACGCCGATGCGCCTCGCCTGCCGATAGACGGTGTGCAGCACGGCCGCCACCTCACCGCCGGGCGAGCGGCCCACCGCCACCGCCACCGGCGGCGCGTCCGACCAGCCCAGCGCGGCGGCCCGGCTGGCCAGCACGTCCGGCGAGTCGCCGCGCAGCAGCGCGTCGACCAGCAACGCCTGGAGCCGGGCGTCCCAGGAGCCCCGGCTCTCGGCGGCGCGGGCGTAGACCCGGGCGGCGGCGAACGCGATCTCCCGCGAGAAGCGCAGCACCGCCTCCCGCAGCGACTGCTCCTCGCCCGGCACGGCCAGTTCCGACACCTGCTCCTCGACCACCTCGATGGTCACCTTGATCAGCGCCACGGTTTGTTGGAGGGTGATCGAGCGGGCGAGCGCCTGCGGCGCGGCGGCGAAGACCTCGTCCGAGACCTCCTGGGTGCGGTCGGTCGCGCCGCCGCCCTGGCGCAGCCACTGCACCAGTGACCGCACGCCGGCCTGGGCGACCAGCATGACCCAGGAGCGCTGGTCGGCCGGCAGCTCCCGGAACCAGGGCAGCGTCTCGTCCATCCGGGCCACGCTGGCGGTGGCCAGGCCACCCGCCGCCCGCTCGATGCGGCGCAGCGTCGCCGACGTCTCGGTCCCGCCCGATTCGCTCACCGTCCCAGCCTGACACGCCGTGACCAGCGGTTCCACTCCGAGGGGACGGGGCCGCCCCGCCCGGACGATCTCCACCGGTACGCGCTGACGATCTCGTCCGGCCGGGCCAGTACGGTGTCAGGGCGCGTCGGGGCGTTCCGCCCGGCGGGCGACGGCGAGATGGAGGAGACCGGGATGGCGCACGGGGAGGCCGAGCACGGCTGCGCCCAGGGCGAGCCCTGCCGGCCGGGTCACGAGCAGCCGGCGGCGGCCAGGCACCCGCGCCGGACGGGCCTGACCCACACGGGTGAGCCCGCGGTCGGCCGGGGGCCCGAGCACGCCGACGACGAGCCGGTGATGCCGCGTCAGCGCGCCGCCGAGCCGTCGCCGCACGCCGCCGATCCGACACCGGTGCCCAGCTGCCGCAGCGACCGGGCCGGCTGGGCCGGGGCCCACCGGCACGGCGCGGTGCGCCCGGGCAACCGCACGACGCGCCGGGAGCGGCCGCCGCGCCGCTGGTGCTGACCACGCGACCCCCGTCCGGCGGTTAGCGTGGGTGGGGTGAAGGCGATCGCGATCGACGCGTACGGGCCGGCCGACCTGCTGACTCCGCGCGAGCTGCCCACCCCGCCGGTGGGGCCGGACACGGTCCTGGTCCGGGTGCGGGCGGCCGGGGTGAACCCGGTCGACTGGAAGGTCCGCGAGGGGCACCTGGCCGGTGCCTTCCCGAGCCACTTCCCACTGGTGCCGGGGTGGGACGCGGCCGGGGTGGTGGAGGCGGTCGGTCCGGCGGTGGCCGGGTTCGCCGTCGGCGACGAGGTGATCGGCTACGTCCGCCGCGACGACGTGCAGCACGGCACGTACGCCGAACTGGTCCCGGCCCCCGAGCGGTGCCTGGCCGACAAGCCGGTGCGGGCCTCCTGGCCGGAGGCGGCCGGGCTGCCGCTGGCGGGGCTCACCGCGTACCAGGCGTTGCAGCTGGCCCGCACGGGCGCCGGTGACACCGTGCTGGTGCACGGCGCGTCCGGTGGGGTGGGGCACCTCGCGGTGCAGGTGGCCCGGGCGCTCGGCGCGGACCGGGTGATCGGCACGGCGAGCGAGGCCAACCACGACTTCGTCCGGTCGCTGGGCGCGGAGCCGGTCGCCTACGGCGACGGTCTGCGGGACCGGGTCCGGGCGGTGGCGCCGGACGGGGTGGATGTGGTGCTGGACCTGTTCGGCGGCGACGCGCTGGACGTCTCCGCGGAGCTGATCACCCGGCCGGCCCGGATGATGTCCACCGCCGATCCCGAGCACGTGACCCGGCTCGGCGGCACCTACGTCTTCGTGAAACCATCCGCGGCGGACCTGGCGGTGCTGGCCGGGTTGGTCGACGCGGGCCGGCTGACCGTGCACGTGGCCCGTACGCTCCCGCTGGCCGAGGCGGCCGAGGCGCACCGCCTCGTCGAGGCGGGGCACGTCCGGGGCAAGGTCGTGCTGACGGTCTGAGTCGACGCTCAGCGGGTGCGGCGACGCACCAGCAGCGCGATGCCGGCCAGCCCGGCCGTGATGACGACCACCACGCCGACGTTGAGCAGCAGCAGCCGCTGCAACTCGCCGAGGGCGGTGTCGAGGTCCTCAACCGGGTCGAGCGCGTCCTCCGGCAGCACGCGCTCGCCGCCGCCGATGCCGCCGGAGAGCGTGTCGAACCGGGGCGCCAGCGGCACCCCGACCGAGCGCAGCGTCTCGGACATGTTGAGGCGCCCGAAGAACCAGCCGGCCCGGGGGCGGCTCAGGTCGGGCTGCTTGGCCGGCCGGTAGACCCGGGGACCGCCCTTGGCCAGCGGGAAGAGGTCGAAGGTGTTCTTCGGGGTGCCGGCGACGAGCACCACCACCGTGTACTTCGGACCGAGGTCCTTGGCGGCGGGACCGCGCAGCTGACCGGTCGCGCCTAGCCACTTGACCTGGTCGACGATCAGGTTCACGTCGGCCGGGCGGGTGTCGGCCCGCAGCCGCAGCGGCTGGTCGAGCCGGTCGCCGGTGATGTCCACCCCGCCCGGGGCGAGCTTCGGCTTGGGCGCGGCCTGGGCCGGCGCCGGGCCGGCCAGGGCCAGCGAGCACACCAGTGCCACCGCCGCCCCGGTCAGGACGGTCAACACCCGTCTCACCTTCCGGACCATCGCCGCCTCCTCGCCCCGTTCGATGGCTGGCTTCCGCTGCGGGTCACACTGGACCTGTCCACCTCAAAGACTCCGCAGAACGTCGCCTGGTTGCAGCTGGTGGAAGAGTATTTGGAACTATCTGCGAGCTGAGACCGACCAATAGCCGGCCGATGATCAGCGGCCGGATCTTACCCGGATGGAGGGGTTCATGGGGGGCACGGTTGCCCGTGTGGCGCGTACCTGGCTGGTGGTCCTCGGGGTGGCGGCGGGAGCGTCGCTGCTGCTGCCGGCCGCCCCGGCCGCCGCGCACAACTCCCTGACCGGCAGCGATCCGCAGAACGGGGCCCGGTTGGCCGCCGCGCCGAAGCGGATCGAGTTGCGGTTCCTGGCCACACCGAAGGAAGCCACGACGAAGGTCACCGTCACCGGGCCGGACAACGTGGCCGCCGCGGGCGGCGCGCCGACGTTCGCCGGCAAGCGGGTGAGCGTGCCGTTCCAGCCAGGCGCCGCGGGGCTCTACATCGTGACCTACCAGCTCGCCTCCGACGACGGACACCCGGTCAAGGGGGAGATCCGGTTCACCCTGACCACGGGCACGCCGGCCGAGCCGCCGTCGGCGAGCGCCGCGCCCGGCAGCGCCACGCCGACCACCGCGCCGGCATCCACCGCCGCCGGCTCGCCGTCCGCCGGCTCGCCGTCCGCGGCGAGCCCGTCCCCGGCCGCCGCCGGGGACGACGACGGGGGTACGGGCTGGCTCTGGACCGTCGCCCCGGTGGTGGTGCTGGGGCTGCTCCTGGTCGGAGCGCTCGTGCTGCGCCGTCGCGCCACCCGTCGCTGACCCGGGCGAGCACGCCGAACACGGCGCGTGACGGCCGCGAAAGAAGGACGAACGTGCGAGCGATATACCGCTGAGTCATAAATATGACCCAGCGGTATATCGCTCGCACCTGTATCGGCTCTCGGCCGCGACACGCCTGCGGACGACACGCCGGTCGGCTCCCCACAGGCCAGCCGCGCCACGCCGCGGGATCGTGCCGCGTCGGGCCGCGCCGCTGGGCCCACCCCGTCGGGCCGCGCCGCCAGGCCCGCCCCGCCGGACGGCACGGTCGGGGCGTCCGCGGAGCGACCGTCACGGGGCGACCGCGCCGGGCGGGTCAGACCAGGCGTACCCGGGCGGCGCGCAGCCGGGTGAGCGTGCGGTCGCGGCCGAGCACCTCCAGGGACTCGAACAGCGGCAGCCCGACGGTGCGTCCGGTGACCGCGACCCGGACCGGCGCCTGTGCCTTGCCCAGCTTCAGCCCGCGCTCCGCGCCGACCGCCTCCAGCGTGGCCTTCAGCGACTCGGCGTCCCACGAGTCGAGCGCGTCGAACGCGGCGATCGCGGCGTCCAGCAGCTCGGCGGCGCCCTCCTTCATCGCCTTCGCCCAGGCCGCCTCGTCGATCAGCGGGTCGGTCAGGAAGAGGAAGTCGACGTTCGGCACGATCTCGCTGAGGACCGCGATCCGGGTCTGCGCCAGCGGGGCCACCGCGGCGAACGCGGCCGGGTCGAACTCGGCCGGCTGCCACGGCGGCGGGGCGATCGTGTCGGTGCCGGTGAGCCACGGCCGGCAGGCGGCGACGAAGTCCTCCACCGGCAGCGCCCGGATGTACTCCCCGTTGAAGGCCCGCAGCTTCTTCTCGTCGAAGAAGGCGGGGGAGGGGTTGACCTCGTCGAGCCGGAACTCGTCCTCGATCACCGACCAGGGCACGATCTCCCGGTCGCCCGACGGCGCCCAGCCGAGCAGCATCAGGTAGTTGCGCATCGCGTCGGCGAGGTAGCCCTCGTCCCGGTACGCCTCCAGGGCGACCTTGTCGCGCCGCTTGGACAGCTTCTGCCGCTTCTCGTTGACCACCACCGGCACGTGCGCCCAGATCGGCGGCTTGACCCCGAGCGCGTCCCAGAGCAACTGCTGCTTCGGGGTGTTGGGCAGGTGCTCCTCGGCCCGGATCACGTGGGTGATCCCCATGGTCATGTCGTCGACCACGTTGGCGAGCAGGAAGACCGGCGACCCGTCGCCACGGGCGATGACGAAGTCCTCGATCAGCTTGTTCTCGAACGTCGGCTCACCCCGGATCAGGTCGACCACCACGGTCTCGCCCTCGTCCGGCGTACGGAAGCGCAGTGCCCGGCCCTCGCCCGGCCCCAGGCCGCGGTCGCGGCAGAAGCCGTCGTAGCCGCGGTGCTGCGAACCGGTACGCGCCTGCACGTCCTCGCGGGTGCAGTCGCAGTAGTAGGCCCGGCCGCCGTCGTACAGGCGCTGGGCGGCGGCGCGGTGCTCGCCGGCGTAGGAGGACTGGAAGTACGGGCCCTCGTAGCTGCCCCGCGAGATGCCGATCCAGTCGAGCGCGGAGAGGATGCCCTCGGTCCACTCGGGCTTGTTGCGGGCCGCGTCGGTGTCCTCGACGCGGAGCACGAACACCCCGCCCTGCTGCTTGGCGAAGATCCAGTTCTGCAGCGCCGAGCGGGCGCCGCCGACATGGAACATTCCGGTCGGGGAGGGGGCGAAGCGTACACGTACCGTCACGTCCCCCAGCCTACGGCGGGCCGCGACCGTGTTCCGGCAGGGGGCCGGTCAGGGCACCGCCCTGATCTTCACCACCAGGGCGCTGCCGAGCAGGGTGACCGCTGCGGTCACCGCGTACAGCGTCGGGTAGCCGCCGAGGTGCACGACGATCGGTGCGGACAGCGCCGGACCGAGCACCTGCGGCGCCGAGTTGGCAATGTTGATCACGCCGAGGTCCTTGGCCCGGTCGGTGGCGGCCGGCAGCACCTGGGTGATCAACGCGGCGTCCACCGCCAGGTAGACGCCGTAGCCCGCGCCGAGCAGGAGCGCGGCCACGATCGCCATCGGCCAGACCGGCGCGACGGCGAGCAGCGTCGCCGCCACCGCCATGATCAGCCCCGACACGATCACGAAGACCTTACGCCGGCCGGAGCGGTCGGAGAGTCGCCCGGCGACCACGGCGGTGAGCATCATGCCCAGCGTGTAGAGCAGGATCAGCACCAGCAGCGAGCCCTCGGGGTCGGTCACCCGCACCCCGTCGGTGAGGAAGTAGAGCAGGTAGAGCGTGCCGAGCGCGTTGCCGGTCTGCACCAGGAAGCGGGTGAACCAGGCCCAGGCGAAGTCGGGGTGGCGGCGCGGGCTGATCCACATCGAGGCGAGCAGGGCGCGCAGCCGCACCGGCGACCGGTGCTCCCGCGGCAGCGGGTCGTCCTGGGTGAGCAGCGCGAACGGCAGCGACAGCAGCAGCACGGCGAGCGCGATCGCCGCGTACCCGGCCGCGTTTCCGGTCACCACGGCGGTGACCAGCACCGCGCCCAGCACCAGGCCGAGCGCCTGCGGGATGCCCACCCAGCCCGAGACGCCGCCGCGCTGGGCCACCGGCACCCGGTCCGGGATCGCGGCGGTGAGGCTGGCCAGCATGGCGTTGAAGCAGACCTGCGCGGCCACCCAGGCCACCGCCACCCCGGCGATGCTGTCCTGACGGGCCAGCAGCATCAGAGCGGCCGCGCCGACCACCGCGCCGGTCGCGGTCCAGACGTGCCGGCGGCCGAAGTGCCGGTTGGCCAGCCGCAGCGAGGTACGGTCCGACAACGCGCCGGCGAGCGGGTTGGCCAGCACCGCGGCGAGTGCGCCGAGCCCGGTCACCACCGCCAGCATGGCCTCCTTGTCGCCCGGCGCGATCCGTTCCACCTGCTGCGGCAGCAGAACCTGGATCGGGGTGAAGAACGCCATCCAGACGCCCAGGTTGGCCGCGAAGATCAGCGCGATCCAGCTCCGTCGGACCGGCACCGTCGGCTCGGCGAGCGCCGCCGGCAGCGAGGCCGGCGTCGGGTTCACCGTGGTCATCGCCGCACCAGGTCACGGAACCAGGCGTACGACGACTTCGGCGTGCGCCGCTGGGTCGGGTAGTCGACGTGCACCAGGCCGAAGCGCTTGGTGAACCCCTCGGCCCACTCCCAGTTGTCCAGCAGCGACCAGACGAAGTACCCGGTCACCGGCACGCCCGCGCCGATCGCCTCGTGCACCGCGCGCACGTGCCCGTCCAGGTAGGCGATCCGCTCCGGGTCGTTCACCCGGCCCTGGGCGTCGGGCGCGTCGTCGTACGCGCACCCGCTCTCGGTGACCTGGATCTCCGGCAGCGCGTCGCCGTACCGGTCCCGGAGCTGGAGCAGCAGCTCACGCAGCCCGTCCGGGGCGACCGGCCAGTCGAACGCGGTGCGCGGGTAACCGTCCAGCAGCACGATCTCGAACGGCAGCGGCGACCCTTCCTCGGGCGCGCGGATGCCCGTCGGGTTGTAGTAGTTCACGCCGAGTACGTCGATCGGCGCGGCGATGACGTCCAGGTCGCCGTCGCGGACCACGGTCGGGTCGACGCCGGGCGCGTCGGGGTAGCCGAGACCGAGCAGCGGGTCGGTGAAGAGCCGGTTGTGCAGCGCGTCGTACGCCGCGGCGGCGGCCCGGTCGGCGTCGCTGTCCCCGGCCGGCCGCACCGGCGAGTAGTTGTTGGCGATCGCCACCGGGCTCGCGGTGCGGGCCCGCAGCGCGGCGACCGCGAGACCGTGCCCGAGGAGCTGGTGGTGCGCGACCGGGAAGGCGTCGAAGAGCAGCACCCGGCCCGGCGCGTGCACGCCCATGCCGTGGCCGAGGCTCATGTGGATGAATGGCTCGTTGAGCGTGATCCAGAGCTTCACCCGGTCGCCGAGGCGGGCCGCGGTCACGTCGGCGTACTCGGCGAAGCGGGCGGCGGTGTCCCGGTTCAGCCAGCCGCCGGCGTCCTCCAGCGCCTGCGGCAGGTCCCAGTGGAAGAGCGTGGCGACCGGGTCCACGCCGGCTGCGAGCAGACCGTCCACCAGCCGGTCGTAGAAGTCCAGCCCGGCCGTCAGGGCCGGACCGGCGCCGGTGGGCTGGATCCGGGGCCAGGAGATCGAGAACCGGTACGCGGACACCCCCAGCCCGGCCAGCAGCGCGGTGTCCTCGGCGTACCGGTGGTGGTGGTCGCACGCCTCGTCGCCGGTGGTGCCGTCGACGATCCGGCCGGGCTCGCGGGCGAACGTGTCCCAGATGGACGGCCCGCGACCGTCGACGGTGGTCGCCCCCTCGATCTGGTACGCGGAGGTGGACACCCCCCAGCGGAAGCCGGCGGGGAAGTCGGGCATCGGCGCGGTCGTCAAGTCACCCTCCCGAGACGTGAAGCGTGTTCGCGACTCTAGGGCTCGGACGACCGCCGCGCCATAGGCCGGAAAGCGTCGACGGCACAAGGGTTTCCGGCGTGTCTTCTCCAAACTCGTCCGCTTAAGTCCGATTTACACATAGAGTGCCGAATATCGCGGATGTGATTTAAGTGGGGGAAAGATACTCATGATCCTCGTGGAACGCAGCGCACACGTGGCGGCGCCGGTGGAAGTGGTCTGGGACGTCGTGCAGCGGGCCGAGCAGCTGCCGGCCTGGCTGGCGGGGGTCCGCGCGGCCGAGGTCCTGTCGGGGGAGGGATTCGGCCGGCGACAACTGGTCCAGGCCGGACGCGGCTCCGCGCACGAGGCCGAGGTGATCGCCTACCAGGAGCCGACCCTGATCGGCTGGCGCGAACGGGCCAAGGGCGCGGGCGCCCGGGCCGAGGCGCGCACCGAGATCTACGTCCAGCTGACCGCGGACGAGGAGGACGGTGGCACCGTCGTACGACTGATCGTCGTGCGGTGGCCCGCCGGCCCCGTCAAGGCCGCCCTGCTGCGGCTCGGCCTGCGCCGGGTCGGCGCCGACCTGGAGGACTCGCTGGCCCGGCTGACCGACCTGGCCGCCGTCGGCTGACCGAGCCCGTCCCGGCGTCGCCCGCGATGGTGATGGTCCGGCGTCCCCGCCAGGGACGCCGGACCATCGTCGTCTGTACCCGAAGTGTTAAGAAGGGGCCCCTTCTCTACCGGAGGCGTTAAGAAGGGGCCCTTCCTTTCAGCTGTCGCCGCCGGTCTCGCCGACCGGGGCGGCGGTGACGTCGTCCAGCGCGTACTTGCGGGCGGCGTCGGCCGGCACGTGGGCCGGCACCGTGCCGCGCAGGGCGAGCTGGCGCAGCGTGGCGACCGCGATCGACTCGGCGTCGACGTGGAAGTGGCGGCGCAGCGCGTGCCGGGTGTCCGACATGCCGAAGCCGTCGGTGCCGAGCGAGGTGTAGTCACCGGGCACCCAGCGGGAGATCAGGTCCGGCACCGCGCGCATCCAGTCGCTGACCGCGACCTTCGGGCCGTCGGCGTCGGCCAGCTTCCGCGCGATGTACGGCACCCGCTGCTCCTCGCCCGGGTTGAGCAGGTTGTGCTCCTCGCACTGCACCGCGTCGCGGCGCAGCTCGGTCCAGGACGTCACCGACCACACGTCGGCGGACACGCCCCAGTCCTCGGCGAGCAGCTGCTGGGCCTTGAGCGCCCACTGCATGCCGGTGCCGGAGGCGAGGATGTTCGCCTTCGGCGCGTCGTCACCGACCTGCGGCGCCGGCGAGTAGCGGTAGATGCCCTTGAGGATGCCCTCGACGTCCACGCCCTCCGGCTCGGCCGGCTGGAAGATCGGCTCGTTGTAGACGGTGAGGTAGTAGAAGACGTTCTCCTGCTCCTCGCCGTACATCCGGTGCAGGCCGTTCTCCATGATGTGCGCCAGCTCGAAGGCGAACGCCGCGTCGTAGGAGACCACCGCCGGGTTGGTGGCGGCGAGCAGCAGCGAGTGGCCGTCCTCGTGCTGGAGGCCCTCACCGTTGAGCGTGGTCCGGCCGGCGGTGGCGCCGAGCACGAAGCCCCGCGCCATCTGGTCCGCCGCCGCCCAGAACCCGTCGCCGGTGCGCTGGAAGCCGAACATCGAGTAGAAGATGTACAGCGGGATCATCGGCTCGCCGTGCGTGGCGTACGCCGTGCCGGCGGCGGTGAACGAGGCGACCGAACCGGCCTCGTTGATGCCCTCGTGCAGGATCTGCCCGGTGGTCGACTCCTTGTAGGACAGGAACAGCTCCCGGTCCACCGAGGTGTAGCGCTGGCCGTGCGGCGAGTAGATCTTCTGGGTCGGGAAGAGCGAGTCCATACCGAAGGTGCGGGCCTCGTCCGGGATGATCGGCACCCAGCGCTTGCCGAACTCCTTGTCCTTCATGATGTCCTTGAGCAGGCGGACGAACGCCATCGTGGTGGCGACCTTCTGCTTGCCCGACCCGCGCTTGACGTCGGAGAACCGCTCGCTGCCCGGGACGGCCAGCGTCTTGCGCGCGGTGTTGCGCGTGGGCAGGTAGCCGCCGAGCTGCTGCCGCCGGTCCTTGAGGTACGCGATCTCGTCCGACTTCTCGCCCGGCGTGTAGTACGGCGGGAGGTAGGGGTTCTCCTCCAGCTGCTTGTCCGGGATGTCCAGGTAGAGGCGGTCGCGGAAGAGCTTCAGGTCCTCCAGCGTCAGCTTCTTCATCTGGTGGGTGGCGTTGCGGCCCTCGAAGTGCGAGCCCAGGGTCCAGCCCTTGATCGTCTTGGCGAGGATCACCGTCGGCTGGCCGGTGTGCTCCGTCGCCGCCTTGTAGGCCGCGTAGAGCTTGCGGTAGTCGTGACCGCCCCGCTTGAGGTTCCAGATCTCGTCGTCGGAGAGGTGCTCGACCATCTTGCGGGTGCGCGGGTCGCGGCCGAAGAAGTGCTCCCGGACGTACGCCCCGGACTCCGCCTTGTAGGTCTGGTAGTCACCGTCGGGCGTGGTGTTCATCAGGTTGACCAGCGCGCCGTCGGTGTCCGCCGCGAGCAGCGGGTCCCACTCGCGGCCCCAGACGACCTTGATGACGTTCCAGCCGGCGCCCCGGAAGAACGCCTCCAGCTCCTGCATGACCTTGCCGTTGCCGCGGACCGGTCCGTCCAGGCGCTGGAGGTTGCAGTTGATCACGAAGGTGAGGTTGTCCAGCTCCTCGCGGGCGGCCACGCCGATCGCGCCGAGCGACTCGACCTCGTCCATCTCACCGTCGCCGAGGAACGCCCAGACGTGCTGCTGGGAGGTGTCCTTGATGCCGCGGTGGTGCAGGTAGCGGTTGAACCGCGCCTGGTAGATCGCGTTGAGCGGGCCGAGGCCCATGGACACGGTGGGGAACTCCCAGAAGTCCGGCATCAGCCGCGGGTGCGGGTACGACGGCAGCCCGCCGCCGGGGTGCGACAGCTCCTGCCGGAAGCCGTCGAGCTGGCTCTCGCTGAGCCGGCCCTCCAGGAACGCCCGCGCGTACATGCCGGGGGAGGCGTGACCCTGGTAGAAGATCTGGTCACCACCGCCCGGGTGGTTCTTGCCCCGGAAGAAGTGGTTGAAGCCCACCTCGTAGAGCGACGCGGAGCTGGCGAACGTGGAGATGTGGCCGCCGACGCCGATCTCCGGCCGCTGCGCCCGGTGCACCAGCATGGCGGCGTTCCAGCGGATGTACGCCCGCAGCCGCCGCTCGATGTGCTCGTCACCCGGGAACCACGGCTCCCGCTCCGGCGCGATCGTGTTGATGTAGTCGGTGGTGGTCAGGGACGGCACCCCGACCTGGCGCTCGCGGGCCCGCTCCAGCAGGCGCAGCATGACGTACCGGGCGCGCTTGGTTCCGCGCTCGTCGATGACACCGTCGAGCGACTCGACCCATTCGCTGGTCTCTTCAGGGTCGATGTCCGGAAGCTGGCTCGGCAGACCAGCGGTGATCACCGGGCGCTTGCGTTCCGTAGCCACAGGCGTTCCCTCGGTTCTGTGTGGGATAGGTCTCTAGCGCCATCCTGCCCCCTCGTGGCGCTCGTCGTCACGTCTCCCTCCCCCAGACGCGACGCTGAACACAGGTACCCACCAGTAACTTTGTGCGATCACCGGATGCGCTAGCCGGGTCGCGCGTGGCGGTCCACGGCTACCCTGCCGGCATGCGGCGGGATCCGGTTCTGGTCGGCGGCGTGATGACGGCGCTGGGGGTGCTCGTGGCGCTCGTCGCCGCGGTGGGGTTGGCACGGGAGATCGCGCGTACCCCGGAGTGGGGGCCGGAATGGATCTTCGTCCTGGGCGGTGGCGTGCTGCTGGTCCTCGGCGGCGTCGGTGAACTCCGGCACCAGCGCCGCTTCCGGTCCGGCTACCGGGAGGCGGCGGGCGGGGGCAACGCCTTCGACTACGTCCCACCCGGCCCGCACGGCACGAGTGGGGAGATGCCCAGCTACGGCTCCGGCGACGGTGGCGGTGGCGGCGACTGCGGTGGCGCTGGTGGCGGCGGGAACTGAGCCGCTGCGGCAGAATGCGCCGTATGCGCAGTGAGGTGATCAGCGTCCGGACCGGGTCCCGGCCGACCGTCCGGGACATCACGGCCGAGGCCGAGCGGTTCGTCGCCGGGGCCGGCGACGGGTTGCTGCACGTCTTCGTGCCGCACGCCACGGCCGGGCTGGCGATCATCGAGACCGGCGCCGGGTCGGACGACGACCTGCTCCGTGCGCTCGACGACCTGCTCCCCACCGACGACCGGTGGCGGCACCGGCACGGCTCACCCGGGCACGGCCGCGACCACGTGCTCCCGGCGTTCGTGCCGCCGTACGCGACGCTGCCGGTGCTCGACGGGCGGCTCCAGCTCGGCACCTGGCAGTCGATCTGCCTGGTCGACCCGAACGGCGACAACCCGGACCGCCAGGTGCGCTTCTCGTTCCTCGCCGGCTGAGCGGCCGGGCCGGGCGCGTCGCACCCGCCCCGGCCTCCGCCGGTCACGGCCGGACGGTCTCCGCCTCCACCGTCTGCCGGCCCTGGTCCGCCCCGGGAGCGACGGTCCGCGCCGCGGCCGGCGGCCGGTCGTACGTCAGGTTCAACCCGGGGACCCGGTCCTCGACCACGAACGTGGCCCGGGTGTACGCCGGCGCGTCCGGCCGGCTCACGTACGGGAGCACGTCGAAGTTCGCGGTCAGGTCCTTCGGGGTGATCGTGGTGCGGACGTACCCGCGCAGGTTGTTCTGGAAGCGCAGGTGCGGGTTGAACGCCAGCCACGGGTGCGAGCCGGTGGGCGAGTCCGCGCCGTCCCCGGTCGAGGTGATCGAGGAGCAGACCAGCTCGCTGCCGACCGTGCGCGACGTCGGGTCCGCGTAGTCCAGCTTCAGGTCGCTCGCCCAGTGGGCGTGCACGTCGCCGGTGAGCACCACCGGGTTGCGCACCCCGGCGGCCACCCAGCCCCGGGTGATCCGGTCCCGCGAGGCGACGTACCCGTCCCAGGCGTCCATGCTGGTGACCGTCATCGGCCCGGCGTTGTTGTCCCGCTGGGCGAAGAAGACCTGCTGGCCGAGCAGGTCCCAGCGGGCCTCGGAGCGGCGGAAACCGTCCAGCAGCCACGCCTCCTGCGCGGCGCCGGTGATCGACCGGGCCGGGTCGGACGCCGCCGCGCAGTCCTTGTAGCCGTCGCCGCACGCCTGGTCGTCCCGGTACTGCCGGGTGTCGAGCATGTGGAACGTGGCCAGCCGGCCCCAGCGCACCCGCCGGTAGAGCTGCATGTCGATGCCGCGTGGGATCGAGGTGCGGCGCAGCGGCATGTTCTCGTAGTACGCCTGGAACGCCGCCGCCCGCCGGGTGAGGAAGTCCGGGTCGGGCGCCTCGGGCACCTCGTCGGCCCAGTTGTTCTCCACCTCGTGGTCGTCGAAGACCACCACCCAGGGCGCGACCGCGTGCGCCGCCTGCAGGTCGGTGTCGGTCTTGTACTGGGCGTGCCGCTGCCGGTAGTTCGCCAGCGTCCGGGTCTCCGGGCCCTCGTGGTCGCGCGCGTTGCCGCCGGGCACGGTGTAGGTGTCCTTGGCGTACTCGTACTGGTAGTCGCCGAGGTGCAGGATCAGCTCCGGCTCGGTCTCGGCCAGCCGGCGGTAGGCGGTGAAGTAGCCGTGCTCGTACTGCGAGCAGGAGACGAAGCACATGGCCAGCGCGGACGGCATCAGCCACGGCGCCGGGGCGGTGCGGGTGCGGCCGACCGGGGAGAGCCAGCGCTCGGCCCGGAACCGGTAGAAGTACTCCCGCCCGGGGAGCAGTCCGTCCAGCTCGACGTGCACGCTGTGCGCCGACTCCGGCCGGGCCAACCGGACGCCGCGCCGCACGACGTGCCGGAAGCGCTCGTCGGCGGCCACCTCGAAGGACACCGGCACCACCCGGGACGGCACGCCGCCCAGGCCGTCCTCGGCCAGCGGCTCCGGCGCGAGCCGGGTCCAGAGCACGAAGCCGTCGTGGTCGGGGTCGCCGGAGGCCACCCCGAGCGTGAACGGGTCGCGGCGCAGCGGGCCGGGCGACGCGGCGGCCGCGACCGGCAGGCCGGCTGCCGCGCCGGCGGCGCCGAGCGCCGCGCCGCTGAGCAGGATGGTACGTCGGGACAGTGCCACGGTTTCCTCCCCGGAGTCCGGTTCGTCGACTCCGGGCAGCCTCGCGAGCGCCGATGGCCGTCAGGTGACACCGAGGCGACCGCACGGCACTTTCCGTCGAACAGCGGCCGGCGGACGAAAGGCGACGACGTCAGCCGAGCAGCCGGCGCAGCTCGCCCGGCGTGTGGCCGAGGTGGGCACGGACCGTGCGGGTCAGGTGCGCCTGGTCGCTGAAGCCCAGCTCGCCGGCGAGGTCGGCCAGGCGTACGTCCCCCTGCTCGATCCGGTCCAGCGCCCGGGCGACGCGCAGCCGGTTGCGGTAGCGGGTGAGCGGCACCCCGGTGCGGGCCTGGAACTCGCGGCTGAGCCGGTAGGGCGACACGTCGAGCGCCCGGGCCAGCGGGAGCAGCCCGGCGGCCTCCGGGGCGTCGTCGTGCAGCGCCGCCCGGGCCCGCTCCACCAGCCGCCGGCCCGGCCCGCCGCCGCCGGCGACCGGCGTGACGGCACGCCCGACCAGCCGTACCAGCCGCTCGGCGGCGGCGTGGTCGGGATCGGCGGCGTCCCGCAGCAGGAGCCGGTGGGCCAGGTCCAGTCGGCCGTCGACGTGCACCGTGCCCGGCGCCGGCCGGTCGTCGAACAGCTCCCGCCACAGCCGCTCCGACAGGTGCACCGACGTGCACTCGTCGCCGCCGGCCGGGTGCGCGAACCGCTCCTCCTCGCCCGGGACCGTCAGGTAGGCCACCGTCGACCCGACCCACGTGGCCCCGTGGCGACCGGCCCGCCGGAAGGCGCCCCGCCGGGCCAGCACCAGGCCGTACGCGTCGGCCGGCTCGGGCGTGGACCAGCCGCGGTGGTCGTCCCGGCAGCGCACCACGGTGACCCGGAAGTCCGGTCGGGCCAGCAGCCGGGTGGCGGTACGCATGCGGGTCAGCGTAGGCCGCCGCGACGACGGAAACGCCCCGCAAGGATCGACAAGACCGGGGACGGCCGGCCCGGCAGGGTGGCCGGCGTGACCACTTCGCACCGCCGACCCGCCGCCCTGCTCGTGGTGCTGCTCACCGGGCAGGCGATGGCCTCCATGGACACCTCGATCACGGCCGTGGCCGCGCCGGCGATCCGGGCCGACCTGGGTGGCTCCGCCGCCGTCCAGCAGCTCGTGCTGGCCGGCTACACGCTCACCTTCGCCGTGCTGGTGGTGGTCGGCGCCCGCCTCGGCGCCCGGCACGGCGGCCCCCGGGTCTTCCTGTTCGGCCTGGCCGGCTTCACGCTCGCCTCGCTGGCCTGCGGCCTGGCCCCGACGCCGGTCACGCTGGTGCTCGCCCGGGTGGCCCAGGGCGCGGCGGGCGCGCTGATGGTGCCGCAGGTGCTCGCGCTGATCCGGGCCGCGCTGCCGGACGCGGCCCGGGCGCGCGCGATCGGGGCGTACTCGATGGTGCTCGCTCTCGGCGTCGCCGCCGGTCAGGTCCTCGGCGGGCTCCTCGTCACGCTCGACCTCGGCGGCCTCACCTGGCGGCTGGCGTTCCTGGTCAACGTGCCGGTCGGGGTGGCTCTCCAGATCGTCGGCCGGCGGGTGCTGGCCGGGCCACCGGCCGCGCCGCCCCGGCGGGAGCCGCTCGACCTGACCGGCGCGGCGCTGCTGGCCGCGGCGATGCTCACCCTCGTGCTGCCGCTGGTGCTGGACACGCCCATCGGGATCCGCGTCGCCGCGGTCGCCGCCGGCGCCGTCGGGCTGCGGCTCTTCCTCGGGTACGAGCGGAGGCGGGCCCGTCGGGGCGACGCCCCGCTGCTGGACGTGACGGTGCTGCGCCATCCCGGCGTCCCGGCCGGACTGCTCGCCTGCTGCGTGGTGATGGGCTGCTACGCGGGCTTCCTGTTCGTGTTCACAGTGCGGGCGCAGGACGCGCTGGGCCTCAGCCCGCTCGCCGCCGGGCTGGCGTTCCTCCCGTACGCCGCGGGTTTCGCCCTGTGCGGTCTGGCGGTCGCACGACTGCCGGAGGCGACCCGCGCGGTCCTGCCGGTGGCCGGGCCGCCGGTGCTGGCCGCGGTGGCGGTGCTCCTCGCCGCGCTCTCCGCCCGGGGCTGGCCCTGGGTGGCCGGCGGCGCGTTGCTGCTGCTCGGCGGCGCAGCGCACGCGGCGGCGTTCAGCCCGCTGGTCACCCGGCTCACCGACGCGGTGCCGGCGGGCGCGGCGGCCGCCCTGTCCGCGCTCGTCTCCACCGGCACGCTGCTCGCCGCCGTGCTCGGGGTGACCGTGGTCGGCGGCGTCCACCTGGCGCTGACCGCGGCCGCCCTGCGGGGGGCCGCGCTGGCCCTGCCGCCGGCGGTCGTCACCGCCGGGTTGCTGCTGGCCGGCGCGGTGGCCGCCCGGCGGGCGCTCCGGCCGGCCCGACCGGTCGCGCCGGAACATATAGTGGAGCATGTCAATTGTTGATCGGTCACGTACGATCGGGGCATGGAGTCGCCGTCCCCCGACGATCGACCCGGCCTGGCCGGGGACACGGTGCGCCGGATCCTGCACGTCGCCGCCGCGCTGCGGCACCACCAGGACGAGGCGGTCGCCGCGCTGGGGCTCACCCCGGCGGCCGCCCGGGCCCTGCACGAGCTGGACCCGGACCATCCGCTGCCGGCCCGCGACCTCGCCGAGCAGTTGGGCTGCGACCGGTCCAACGTCACCGGTCTGGCCGACCGGCTGGAGCAGGCCGGGCTGGTCGAGCGGCGGGTCGACCCCGCCGACCGGCGGCAGAAGACGCTGGTGGTCACCGGGCACGGACGCGAGGTCCGCGAGCGGGTGGGGCGGGTGATGTCGGACTCCCGACTCCTCGACGGGCTGACCACCGCCGAGCTGGCCGCCCTGCGCGAGCTGGTCTGGAAGGTCTCCGACGGCGGCTGCCCCGAGGAGTGCGGCGAGGTCTGAGCCACACCGGGCGGAACGTGTCCGACTGGGCGCGGCGGCCCGGAGTCGGTAATGCTGTCCGACGTGACCACCCCGCACGATCTCGACGACCGGCTCCGCACCGACCTGGCCGCGCTCGGCGCGCCGGAGCGGCGGCGTGACCTGGCCGAGCCGCTGCCGGACGGCGGGCCGCTGACCGGGGCCCAGCTGTTGGCCCTGTTCGACGCGCAGCTCACCAGCCGGCTGCTCGACCTGGCCGGGCGCTGGCTGCGCGGCTTCGGCGAGGGGTACTACACGATCGGTTCTGCGGGTCACGAGGGCAACGCCGCGGTCGCCGCCGCGCTCCGGCCGACCGACCCGGCACTGCTGCACTACCGGTCCGGCGCGTTCTACTGCCTGCGGGCCGCCCAGGCGGCCGGCGACTTCCCGCCCGGCCCGCCGCCCCCGCTCCCCGACGCACCGCCGTCCGACGATTCGGCGGCGCCCCTCCCCGACGGCTCGCCCGACTCCACGTCTCCCGGTTCCCGGGATGAGCTTCCCGAATCGCGGGAAATGTCCAGATCTGGGAACGACAGTGCCTCCCTGGGGGCCACGTCCCTCCACGATCCGGATCCGGCGGTCGGAACCCGTCTGCGGGGTGAGCGGGGCGGTCGGCCGGGTGCCGAGGGGAGCGAACCGTCGGCCGAGGCGGTGCGGCTCCCGCCCGGAGCCGGCGTGACCGTGGACGCGGACGGCGACGCGACGGTCGGCGTGACGCCGGCCGGGGGTGGTGACGCGAGGGGCGGCGTGACCGTGGACGCGGACGGCGACGCGACCGCCGACGTACCCGATCTGCCCCCGCCGGCCCCCGACGACGCCTACGCGGACGCGGCGCGCGACGTGCTGCGCGGAATGGCCGCCTCGGCCGCGGAGCCGATCGCCGGCGGCCGGCACAAGGTCTTCGGTCGGGCCGACCTCGCGGTCGTGCCGACCACCTCCACCATCGCCTCGCACCTGCCCCGGGCGGTCGGCCTGGCACTGGCGCTGGAGCGGCCGCGCCGGGGCGGCCCGCGCGCCGACGGCGAGCCGGAGGCGACGTCCTGGCCGGCGGACGCGGTGGTGGTCTGCTCGTTCGGCGACGCCTCGGTCAACCACGCCAGCGCCACCGCCGCGTTCAACACCGCCGGCTGGTACGACCACTCCGACCTGCGGGTCCCGGTCCTGTTCGTGTGCGAGGACAACGGGCTCGGCATCAGCGTGCGCTCGCCCGAGGGATGGGTGGCGGCCACGCTGCGGTCCCGGCCCGGCATCCGCTACTTCGCCGCCGACGGGACGGACGTGGTGGAGAGCCACCGGGTGGCGGCCGAGGCGGCGGACTGGGTGCGCCGGCACCGCCGGCCCGCCGTGCTGCACCTGGACACGGTCCGGTTGATGGGCCACGCCGGCGCGGACGCGGAGACCGCGTACCGGAGTCCCGCCGAGATCGCCGCCGACGCGGCCCGGGACCCGCTGCTGGCCACCGCGCGGCGGCTGGTGGAGGCCGGGTACGCCGGCGGCGGGGACCTGCTCGCCCGGTACGACGAGCGGGGCTGGCAGCTGCGCCGGATCGCCGAGGAGGTGCTCGACGAGCCGAAGCTGGCCTCCCCGGTCGAGGTGGTGGCGGAGTTGGCGCCGCGCCGGCCGGCGCGGGTGTCCCGGGCGGTCGCCGAGGCGGCGGCCCGGGCGGTGGGTCCGGGCGCCGCCGCCCGCGCGGAGGCGTTCGGCGGCAAGCCGCCGGAGCTGACCGGGCCACTGACGCTGGCGCAGAGCATCAACGCGGCGTTGGCCGACGGCCTGCTCGACGACCCCGGGATGGCCGTCTTCGGCGAGGACGTCGCCGTCAAGGGCGGGGTGTACGGGGTCACCAAGGGGCTGCGGGACCGGTTCGGCGCGGCCCGGGTGTTCGACACGCTGCTCGACGAGACCTCGATCCTCGGGCTCGGGCTGGGCGCCGGGCTGGCCGGCATGCTGCCGGTGCCGGAGATCCAGTACCTGGCGTACCTGCACAACGCCGAGGACCAGCTGCGGGGCGAGGCGGCCAGCATGCGCTTCTTCTCCCGGGGCGCGTTCCGCAACCCGATGGTGGTGCGGGTCGCCGGCCTGGCCTACCAGGAGGGCTTCGGCGGGCACTTCCACAACGACAACTCGGTGGCGGTGCTGCGCGACGTGCCGGGGCTGGTGATCGCGGTGCCGGCCCGGCCGGAGGACGCCGCGCCGATGCTGCGGACCTGCCTGGCGGCGGCGCGGGTGGACGGCAGCGTGTGCGTCTTCCTGGAGCCGATCGCGCTCTACCACGCCCGCGACCTCTACACCGAGGGCGACGGCGAGTGGACCGCCGAGTACGCCGAGCCGGGCGCCTGGGCCGGCCGGCACGTGCCGGTCGGCCGGGCCCGGGTGTACGGGGTCGGCTCGGCCGAGGACCTCACCGTCATCACCTTCGGTAACGGCGTGCGGATGTCGCTGCGCGCCGCGGCCAGGCTGGCCGACGAGGGGATCGGCACCCGGGTGGTGGACCTGCGCTGGCTCGCCCCGCTGCCGGTGGCGGACATCATCCGGGAGGCCTCCGCGACCGGCCGGGTGCTGGTGGTGGACGAGACGCGGCGCTCCGGCGGGGTGGGCGAGGGGGTGCTGGCCGCGCTGGTCGACACCGGGTACGTGGGGGCGGCGCGCCGGGTGGCGGCACTTGACTCGTTTGTACCATTAGGTCCGGCTGCCCGTCAGGTTCTGGTCTCGGAGGAGGCCATCACCCAGGGTGCCCGTACGCTGCTGGCACGGTAAATTCCGTTCCACCCGGTGCGCCACTTGCGCGGCGAGCCGCAACTGTGTGGACTGGGCGCGACGGCGTCGCACGACGCCACGAGCAGGCATGAGATGAGGAGGCACGCGACAGTGAGCGCGACCGCTGGTCAGGCCGCCGACGGGGTACGCAGCCTGGCGGACCGGTTCGGGATCGAACCGGGCATGGTCGTCATGGAGATGGGCTACGACGACGACGTCGACACCGATCTCCGGGACGCCCTGACCGACCGCTGTGGAGAGCTTGTCGACGAGGACACCGACGAGGTGGTCGACGCGGTTCTGGTCTGGCACCGCGACGGCGACGGTGACCTCTTCGAGCTGCTCGTCGACGCCCTCGGGCCGCTGGCGGACAACGGGGTGGTCTGGCTCCTGACGCCCAAGGCGGGCCGGGACGGCCACGTCGAGCCGAGCGAGGTCGCGGAGAGCGCGCAGACCGCCGGCCTCCAGCAGACCTCCACCATCAACGCCGGCCGCGACTGGAGCGGTGCCCGCCTCGTGCTGCGGCGCGGGTCGAAGAGCAAGAAGTAGGGTCTCCCTGATCATTTCCAGACCCGATCCCGAGGGAGCGCGCATGCCCATCGAGGTTGGCGCCGAGGCGCCGGACTTCCTGCTCAAGGACCAGAACAACCAGGAGGTCCGGCTCTCCGACCTCCGCGGTCGCAAGACCGTGCTGCTGGTCTTCTACCCGCTCGCCTTCACCGGCATCTGCCAGGGCGAGCTGTGCGAGGTGCGGGACAACCTCAACGAGTACGTGAACGACGACGTCCAGGTGCTGACCGTCAGCGTCGACTCGGTCTACGCCCACAAGATCTGGGCCGACCGGGAGGGCTACCAGTTCCCGCTGCTGGCCGACTTCTGGCCGCACGGCGCGGTCGCCCAGGCGTACGGCGTGTTCAACGAGGTCGCCGGCATCGCCAACCGGGGCACGTTCGTCATCGACAAGGCCGGCGTGGTCCGGTTCGCCGAGATGAACATGCCCGGCGAGGCGCGCGACCAGCAGGGCTGGCGCAAGGCGCTGGCCGAGGCCGTCGCCGCCTGATCCACCCCGGGCACGTCGTTCGACCGGGCCGGAGGCCGGCAGGTAAGCTTGCCGCTCCGGCCCGCCGTTCGGGCGTTCCGGGCGCGTAGCTCAGTGGGAGAGCACTCGCCTTACAAGCGAGGGGTCGCAGGTTCGAAACCTGCCGCGCCCACCACACACCACCGGCGGACGGTGGCAGCAGTGGCGGTCATGAAGGGCCGCCTGTCGATTTTCCCAAGGGCCTGCCGGCGAGGCCGGGGCGCCAGTTGGTTCCGCCGGCATCGGAGGACAACGGGATGCTCTCGGACCACCAACAGCGGCTGCGGGCGAGGTTTCTCGCCGCTCCGGTCGTCGCGCCGCCGGAGCCATGGCGACACCTCGACCGGACGCGCCGGTGCATACCGGTGGGCGGGCTGCAGGGCGTCGGCTTCGGTGTCCACCCGCAGACCGGCGTCGATCTGCTGATGGTCGTCTCGATGGACGGCTTCGGCCTGATCGACGCGACAACGGGTGCGACGATCGCCCGGGACCGTGACCCCGACCCCGACGACGCGTCACCGTCCGGGCCGGACCTGGCCTGTCCGGGCATCGGCGTGCTGGTGGGAACGCGGGTACGCGTCGCCGGGTTGTTCGGCGGCGGCCTGCACGCCACGACCGGCGACGGGTGGACCGTCGACGTGGTGGCGCCCGAGTGGCCGAACCATCGCGTCCTGCTGTCCGCCGACGGCGGTGCCTGCAAGGGCCCACCGGGCACGTCCTGGTGGCACGTCCTCCATGCCGACTACTCCGAACTGCGCGCCGCCGGCTTCTCCCCGTCCGGCCGCACCCTGGCGATCGCCACCAGCAGCGACGTGACACTCATCGTCCGCCCCGATCTCCCGTAAGGGCTCGGGACATCCTCGCGGCCGATCCGACCGTGCCCCCGCTGGCTCTCGTAAGGGCCGGTGACCGCATCAGCTCTTACGAGAGCCGTCGGGCCGCCCCGACGGGTCACTGATCCGGACGCCGTGGGAGCGCAGAAGCGCCTCCACCCGGTCCCGTGTCTCCGGGTCCGGCGCCCGCAACTGCCAGACCCGCCCGACCATGACCGCGTTGTTCGGCCCTGGCACGTCCCACGGACCGCCCTCCGGGAACACGGCGAGCGCGAGCCGGGCGAAGCCGGGCCGGGCGATCCCGGCCTCGCGGATCTCGGACCACCGGTAGCTGCGGATGACCTGTCCCCGGTGCCGGACCAGCAGTCCTAGGTCGTCGGCGAGCAGCGCCCCGTCGCGCTGGTACCACGCCGCGACCACGGTGGCCGCCGTCAGTCCGCTCCAGGTGAGCACCGAAGCGGTGTGCAGCCGGAAGCCGATCGCGATCGTCGTCGCCAGGATCCCGAGCGGGACGAGCACCGCCGGCCACCACCGCGACGCGAACAGCACCACCGGCTCCACGCCGGCCCCCCGCCCCTCCGCCATCCGACGGTGGTGCCCGCATCGGTCGCGATCGACACCTGCGGCGGCGGCCCGGAGCCACATGCCCCGGAGAGCGATATGACTGCTGGTCATATTCATGACTCAGCGGTATATCGACCACAACACCATGCTCCTCCGGGCTGGCACAATCGCGGGATGACCGAGCGACTGGCGCCGATCCTGCGGGTCCGCGACGCCGACGCCGCCGCGACCTGGTACGCCCGTCTCGGCTTCGCCCGCCTGTGGGAGCACCGGTTCGCGCCGGACCTGCCGCGCTACGTCGGCATCGGCCGGCCCGGCATGGAGATCCACCTGTCCGAGCACGCCGGTGACGCCCGGCCCGGGACGCTGCTCTACCTCTACGTGGACGACGTGGACGCGGCGGCGGCGGCCTGCGGCGGGGTCGAGGTGCGGAGCCAGGACTGGGGGCGGGACTTCGAGGTCACCGACCCGGACGGCAACCGCATCCGGGTCGGGACCGTGCCGTCCTGAGTGACGGTCACTGGCGGCGGCGGGCCTCGGCCTCGACGTCGAGCAGGTCGTTCAGCGCCAGCGCGGAGTTGATCAGGGACAGGTGGCTGAACGCCTGCGGGTAGTTGCCGATCTGCTCACCGGTCGCGGCGATCTCCTCGGCGTACAGGCCGAGGTGGTTGCTGAAGGTGAACATCTTCTCGAAGGTGAGCCGGGCGTCGTCCAGGCGGCCGGACCGGGCCAGCGCCTCGACATACCAGAAGGTGCACATGTTGAACGTGCCCTCGTGGCCGGGAAGACCGTCCGGGGAGTGCACCGGGTCGTAGCGGTGGACCAGGCTGTCGGAGACCAGGTCCCGCTCGATCGACGCCAGTGTGGACTGCCACAGCGGGTCGCTGGGCGTGACGAAGCCGACCGCCGGCATGGCCAGCAGCGCGGCGTCCAGCACGTTCTCGTCGTACGCCTGCACGAAGCTGCCGCGTTCCCGGTGGTAACCGCGGGCCATGACCTGGTTGTAGATCCGGTTGCGCTGCTCGACCCAGCAGGACATGTCGCCGGGGCGGCCGGTGCGGGTGGCCAGCCGGATCGCCCGGTCCAGCGCCACCCAGGACATCACCCGCCCGAAGGTGTAGTTGCGGGGGTGGTGGCGGCTCTCCCAGATGCCGGCGTCAGGCTGGTCCCAGTTGTGGCACAGCCAGTCGACGAGCCGGACGGTGCTCTTCCACACCTGGTGCGACACCCGGATGCCCTGCTCGTCGGCGAGGTGCATGGCGTAGAGCGCCTCGCCGTGGATGTCCAGCTGGAGCTGGTCGGCGGCGCCGTTGCCGATCCGCACCGGCCGGGAGCCGCGGTAGCCCTCCAGGTGCTCGAGCACCTCCTCGTGCAGGTCGGAGGAGCCGTCCACCCGATACATGATCTTCAGCGGGTCCTGGTGGTCGCCGGCCTCGCGGATGCGCTCGTCCAGCCAGTCCATGTACCGGCTGACCTCCTCGGTGAAACCGAGGCCGAGCAGCGCGTGCACCGAGAACGACGTGTCGCGTACCCAGGTGTAGCGGTAGTCCCAGTTGCGGGTGCCGCCGACCAGCTCCGGCAGCGCGGCGGTGGGCGCGGCGATCATCGCGCCGGTCGGCGCGTACGTCATGAGCTTCAGCGTGATGGCCGAACGCTCGACCATCTCCCGCCAGCGGCCGGTGTAGCGGGAACGTTCGACCCAGCGCCGCCAGTAGTCCCGGGTCCACTCGAACATGCCCTGGACCTCTTCGGGCGGGATGATGCGCGGCTCGATGCCGCCCGTCTCCAGCACCACCCCACCGGTGTCACCCTCGTTCAACGTGCCGTACGCGACCAGGTCGCCGTCGTCGAGGTGCACGTCGCCGGTCTGGGAGATGAGCCGCCGCACCGGGTCGACCGGGTGGAAGGTGAGCGACTCCGTGCGGCCGCGGAAGACGTAGCCGTTGCGGTGCCGCTCCAGTTGGTGCTTCTCCCGCGCGTAGTCGAACCGGGGCCGGCACTCCACCCTGAACCGCATGCTGCCCCGCACCATGTTGACGATGCGGACCAGGCGGTGCGAGTCGGTGGCCCGCTCGCCGGTGACCGGCATGAAGTCCATCACCTCGGCGACGCCGTCGGCGCTGATGAACCGGGTGATCAGGATCGGCGTGCCGGGGAGGTAGAGCTGCTTGGTCACGTACCGGACCTCGTGCGGGGCGATCCGGAAGTAGCCGCCCTTCTCCTTGTCCAGCAGCGCGGCGAAGATGCTCGGCGAGTCGAAGCGCGGCGCGCAGAACCAGTCGACGGTCCCGTCACAGGTCACCAGCGCGGCGGTCTGCAGGTCCCCGATGAGCCCGTGATCCTCGATCGCCGGATAGCTCTCCACGTCGCCCCCCGGTCTCGACTGCCTCCTGCGCCTTCAACCTAGGGGAAGAATTGTCGGGTTAGGCGGGATTCGCGGTGAGCCCACCCGCCCGCGTGCGCCGGTACGCCTCGACGGCCCGGCGGGTCTCCTCGGCCACGAGGTCCGCGTTGATCATCGCGGCGGTCCGGGCGCCGTCCGCGGCGGCGGCGCCGACCTGGGCGGACAGGTCGGTCACGTTGCCCGCGACCCACACCCCGGGAACCTCGGTACGCCCCGTCGGGTCGGCCGGCAGGTGCTCGCCCGCCCCGCTCGCGTGCGGTGCCGGCCGCAGGCCCAACCCGGTCAGGAACCCGGCCCGCGCCACCATCCGGGGCGCGACGGTCAGCACCTCGCGGGCGACCGTACGGCCGTCGCGCAGGCGTACCCCGGTCAGCCGGTCCCCGGCGACCTCGACGGCCGCGACCTCGCCCTCGACCACCGGCACGCCGCGCGCGGCGAGCTGCTCGGCCTGCTCGTCGGTGAGCGGCGGCGCGGTGTGGCGGAGATAGACCACGTCGTCGCTCCACTGCCGGAACAGCAGCGCCTGGTGCACCGACAGCGGGCCGCTGCCCAGCACTCCGATCGCCTGGTCGCGCACCTCCCAGCCGTGGCAGTAGGGGCAGTGCACCACGTCCCGGCCCCAGCGCTCGCGCAGGCCCGGCACCTCCGGCAGCTCGTCCACCAGGCCGGTGGTGACCAGCAGGTGGGCGGCGCGCACCCGGCGGCCGTCGGCCAGCGTCACGTCGAACCCGTCGTCGTCGCGGGCCGCCGCCTCGACCTCGCCGGTGAGCAGGTGCCCGCCGTAGCCGCGCACCTCGTCCCGGCCGCGTGCCAGCAGCTCGGCCGGCGACATGCCGTCGCGGGCCAGCAGCGCGTGCACCCCGTCGGCCGGGGCGTTGCGCGGGCTGCCCGCGTCGACCACCAGCACCGACCGTCGGGCCCGGGCGAGCATCATCGCGCCGCTCAGGCCGGCCGCGCCGCCGCCGATCACCAGTACCTCGTAGCCGTCCGTCCGTACCTCGGTCATCTCGACCACCTCCGCGACCAGCCTGCGGCCGTCGCCGCCAAATCTGCAAACTCCGTTGCCGATCTGGCAAACTGGCGGAATGGACGACGACCTCAACGGCGCGCTCGACGCGGTCGGCCCCCGGTTGCGCGCGTTGCGCCGCGAGCGGGAGACCACGCTCGCCGACCTCTCCGCCGCCACCGGCATCTCGGTGAGCACCCTGTCCCGGCTGGAGTCCGGTGGCCGCCGGCCCACACTGGAGCTGCTGCTCCCGCTCGCCCGGGCGCACGGCGTCACCCTCGACGAGCTGGTCGACGCGCCGCCCACCGGCGATCCGCGCATCCACCTGCGGCCGGTCGCCGCGTTCGGGATGACCATGCTGCCGCTCACCCGCCGGCCCGGCGGCATCCAGGCGTACAAGCTGATCATCCCGGCCGGCGGCCGGGCCGTGCCCGAGCCGAAGACCCACGAGGGGTACGAGTGGGTCTATGTCCTCAACGGGCGGCTGCGCCTGGTGCTCGGTGAGCACGACCTGGTGCTCGAACCGGGTGAGGCGGCCGAGTTCGACACCCGGGTGCCGCACTGGTTCGGTCGTGCCGACGCCGAGGGTGTGGAGTTCCTCAGCCTCTTCGGCAGCCAGGGTGAGCGCGCCCACCTGCGCGCCCGTCCCCGTGCCCGCGAGTGATCCTGCCCACGCCGCGCGCTCAGCAGCAGGTCGACCGGGGTTACCCGGCGGTTAGGGTGGCGGCGCGAAGTCGCTCCCGGGACCCGGGACGCGGCTTCGTAGTGCTTCACGGCGTCCGTGGAGCCCAGCCGTCCCGACGTTCTCCGGGCCAACCGCACCGGGACGGCTGCACCCCCACCGCCCGTCCGGCACGACCGGCGGGCCAACCCGGAACGGAGTAAGCCACGCCATGAGCGTGACGACGCAGGATCATGCTGCCCCGGTGGAGCCGACCGAACCCGCCCCGCGGGGTCGCCTCGACCGATACTTCGAGATCACCCACCGCGGCTCGACCGTGCGGCGTGAGGTGCTCGCCGGGCTCACGACGTTCGCCACGATGGCGTACATCGTGGTGCTCAACCCCCTGATCATCGGCACCGCGCCGGACGCCGACGGCAACCTGCTCGGCATCGCCCCGGTCGCCGGCGTCACCGCCCTGGTGGCCGCCGTCATGACGATCATGATGGGCGTCGTCGGCCGGGTGCCGTTCGCCGTCGCCACCGGCCTCGGGCTGAACGCGTTCGTGGCGTACGCGGTGGCCTCGCAGATGTCCTGGGCCGAGGCGATGGGCCTGGTGGTCGTCGAGGGCCTGATCATCACCGTGCTGGTGCTCACCGGCTTCCGCAAGGCCGTCTTCCGGGCCATCCCGGCCGAGCTGAAGGCCGCCATCGCCGCCGGCATCGGCCTGTTCATCGCCATGATCGGGTTCGTCGACGGCGGCCTGGTCCGGCGCGTGCCGGACGCGGCCGGCACCACGGTTCCGGTGCAGCTCGGCGGCGACGGCACGCTGCGCGGCTGGACCACCGTGGTCTTCCTGGTCGGCCTGCTGGTCACCGGCATCCTGGTCGCCCGCAGGGTCAAGGCCGGCGTGCTGGTCGGCATCGTGGTCACCACGGTGGTCGCGGTGATCGTGAACGCGCTGGCCAAGCCGGGACCGGCGTTCGTCGACGGCAAGCCCAACCCGGAGGGCTGGCGGCTCAACGTGCCGACCCTGCCCGACCCGCTGATCCAGAAGCCCGACCTGCACCTGCTCGGCAACGTCTCGTTCGGCGCGTTCGCCAACGTCGGCCTGATGACCGCGCTGCTGCTGGTCTTCACGCTGGTGCTGGCCGACTTCTTCGACGTCATGGGCACCACGGTCGGGCTCGCCAAGCAGGCGAACCTCGCCACCGAGGACGGCACCGACATGCCCCGCCTGGGCAAGGTGCTCTTCGTCGACGGGGTCGCCGCCGTCGCCGGTGGCGCCGGCAGCGCGTCGTCGGCCACCACGTACGTGGAGTCGTCCTCCGGCATCGCCGACGGCGGCCGCACCGGCCTGACCAGCGTGGTCACCGGCGTGCTCTTCCTCGGCGCGCTGCTGCTCACCCCGCTGGTGTCGCTGGTGCCCAGCGAGGCCGCCGGCCCGGCGCTGGTGGTGGTCGGCGCGCTGATGATCCGCCAGGTCAAGGACATCGACTTCACCGACCTCGGCGTCGCCGTGCCGGCGTTCCTCACCATGACGCTGATGCCGTTCACCTACTCGATCACCAACGGCATCGGCGCCGGCTTCGTCAGCTGGGTGGCGATCCGGGTGGCGCAGGGCCGGGCCCGCGAGATCCACCCGCTGCTCTGGGCGGTCGCCGTGGCGTTCGTGATCTACTTCGGCATCAACCTGGTCAAGGCCGTCACCGGCGTCAGCTGACCGCGCCGTCGGGTGCGTTTCCGGTCGTCCCGGCGACCGCAAACGCACCCGGAGCGCGGCCCCGCGGCGGCACGATCAGCCGGTGGGTTATGCGGACGTGGGCGGGCGGCAGGTCTGGTACGAGGTGCACGGCGCCGGCCGGCCGCTGGTGCTCCTGCACGGCGGCTACGGCTCGACCGAGACGTTCGCGCCGGTCCGGCCCGCGTTGGCCGCGCGCCGCCGGCTGATCGCGGTCGACCTCCAGGGACACGGCCGGACCCCCGACGCGGACCGGCCGCTGCGCCACGAGTCGATGGCCGACGACCTGGCCGCCCTGCTGCGCCGGCTCGACCTGCCCGCCGTCGACCTGCTCGGCTACTCGCTCGGCGGCGGAGTGGCGCTGCGCACCGCGATCCAGCACCCCACCCTGGTCCGCCGCCTGGTCGTGGTCTCCGCGCCGTGCCGGCGGCGCGGCTGGTATCCGGAGGCGCTGGCCGCCATGTCCGCCCACGACGAGCGGGCCGCCGAGCGCATGCGCGGCACCCCGGCGTACGAGCGGTACGCGCGGGTCGCGCCCCGACCGCAGGACTGGCCCACGCTCTGGGCCAAGAGCGGCGACCTGCTGCGCCGCGACTACGACTGGTCGGCCGAGGTGGCCGCGCTGCCGATGCCGGTGCTGCTGGTCTTCGCCGACGCCGACGCGATCCCGACGAGCCACGTGGCCGAGTTCTACGGCCTGCTCGGCGGTGGGCACCGCGACCCGGGCGGCGACGGATCCGAGCGTCCCGCGTCCCGGCTGGCCGTGCTGCCCGGGCTCACCCACCGGGAGGTGGTCGCGTCGCCGGCACTGCCGGCGGCGGTGCTGCCCTTCCTCACCCACACCGTCCGCGCCCCCGGCTGAGCGGCGCGGCACGCCGGGGCGGGTCAGGCGGCGAGCGCGTCCGCGTTCTCCGCCGGGGCTGCGCCCGCCGTCACCCGCGGGCGCAGCAGCGCGTACGCGAGGACGACGGCGACCACGACGAGCCCGGCGCCGACCGCGAACGCGAGGTGGAAGCCGCTGGTCAGCGCGGTGACCCGGTCGTCGCCGTGCGCGACCCGGTCGGTGGTGCGGGCGGCGGCCAGGGTGGACAGCACCGCGACGCCGAGCGCCATGCCGAGCTGCTGGGTGGTGTTGAACAGCCCGGAGGCCAGACCGGCGTCCTCGGCGCGGGCGGCCGACATGCCCAGCGCGGTCAGCGCCGGCAGCACCAGACCGAACCCGGCGGCGAGCAGCATCACCGGCAGCACGTCGACGAGGTAACTCCCGTCCGCCGGCACCCGGGCCAGCAGCGCGAACATGGCGACGAGCAGGACGAGCCCGGCCACCAGCACGGCCCGCTCGCCGAAGCGCCCGTTGAGCCGGGCGGAGACGCCGAGCGACACCGCGCCGATCGTCACCGCCGCCGGCAGCAGGGCCAGCCCGGTGCGGGTGGCGTCGTAGCCGAGCACCTGCTGGAGGTAGAGCGTGACCAGGACCTGGAACGCGAACGTCGCGGCGACGGTGAGGACCTGGACCACGTTCGCCACGGCGACGCCGCGGGAGCGGAGGATCCGCAGCGGCATCAGCGGCCGGCGCGCGGTCGCCTGCCGCAGCACGAAGCCGGCGAGCAGGGCGACCGCGAGGGCGCCCAGGCCGAGGGTGCGGGCGGACGTCGCCCCGTACCGCTCGATCGTGACCACCGCGTAGATTCCGGTCACCAGGCCGGCGGTGACCAGCAGCGCGCCGGCCACGTCGGCGCCGGCGGCGAGCCCGATGCCCCGGTCGGCCGGCAGCGTGCGGGCGGCGAGCGCGATCGTGACCAGGCCGATCGGCAGGTTGATCAGGAAGATCCAGTGCCAGCCGAACGCGTCGGTGATCAGGCCGCCGGCGACCTGACCGATGGCCGCGCCGGCGGCGCCGGTGAAGCTGAACAGGGCGATCGCCCGGGCCCGCTCGGCGGTGCCGGGGAAGAGCGTGACCAGGATGCCGAGGCTCACCGCGGTCGCCGCCGCGCTGCCGACGCCCTGCAGGAACCGGGCGGCGACCAGCACGGCGGGGGAGCCGGCCACGCCGGCCAGCGCCGAGGCCGCGGTGAACAGCGCGGTGCCGGCCAGGAACATCGCGCGGCGGCCGAGCAGGTCACCGAGGCGGCCGGCGAGCAGGAGCAGACTGCCGAACGCGATCAGGTAGGCGTTGACCACCCAGCTGAGGCTCGTCGGGGTGAAGTCCAGGTCGCGCTGGATGGCGGGCATCGCGATGGTGACGATGCTGCCGTCGAGGATGGTCATCAGAGCGCCGGTGGCGAGCACGCCGAGGGCGAGGCCGCGAGACATGGGGTCCTCCTGTCGGAAGGGGCGACAGGAGGACCGTAACGGATAGTTCCGTTGCAGACAATCTTTTAAAGAACTACTGGCGTGCGCGGCGTACCGGTCGGGGATTCTGCGCCGGGGTGGCCAGGTGGTCGGCGGCCAGGCTCTCCAGCGCGCGGACGAGGACCTCCCGCTCGTCGTCGGGCAGGCTGGCCAACGCCTCGGCGTGCACCCGGTCGACGATCTCCTGACTGCGCTCGGCCACCCGGGCGCCCTCCTCGGTCACCGCGATGATCCGCGCCCGCCGGTCGGTGCTCGACGGGCGGCGGACGGCCAGCCCGGCCCGCTCCAGCGCGTCCACCGTCACCACCATGGTGGTCTTGTCCATGTCGCCGATCTCGGCGAGCTGGATCTGGGTGCGCTCCTCGGGCAGCGCGTGCACCAGCACGCAGTGCATCCGGGCGGTCAACCCGATCTCGGCCAGGGCCGCGGCCATCCGGGTGCGTAGCACGTGGCTGGTGTGGTCGAGCAGGAAGGACAGGTCCGGGGTGGTACGCGTCGGGCCCATGGCGGTCATGACACCAGCGTACCGACGGTTCCGTGCCGGATGATCCGGCACGGAACGGCGCGCCCGTGGTGGGGGCCGGCGGAGTCGTGTGGCAGCCGGTGGACGGCGCGGCCCGCGTCAGCGCGCCGGCCCGTCCAGCCGGCGGGCCAGCCAGGGCAGCAGCGCGTCGCCCTGCAACCGCTGGAACGCCCGGACGGTCGGGATGCCGGGCGGCGGCGGTTGACGGGCGCCGTCGAGGAAGAACCCGGTGAGCCCGGCCAGGACGCCGGTCAGGTCGGTCGGGTCGACGTGCGCGGTCAGCGGGCGGGTGGCCAGCAGCTCGTCCGGGTCGTGCCCGCCGTACACCTGGACGTTGACCACGGTGAGCAGGGTGTCCAGCCAGGCCGGGCCGCGACAGGCCCAGGGCCAGTCGACGACCGTCACCGTGCCGTCCGGGCCGAGCAGCAGGTTGTCGGCGCGTACGTCGAGGTGGCAGAGCGTGTCGCCGGTCAGCGCGGTGAGGCCGTGGTCGGCGGCGGCGCACAGGTCGGACAGGTGGGCCCGGGCCCACGGATCCAGGTCGGCAGGCGGGTCCTCGGCGATCCGCCGCCAGCCGCCGAAGTCGGTCACGAGCCGCTCGGTGGCGGTGGCGGTCGCGGCGGCGGGGGCCGGGGTGAGCGCCACGGCCATCGCCTCCAGCGTGGACAGCGCGGCGTCCAGCTCGCCGGCGTCCCACGGGGTGACCGGGTGCCGGCCCTCGACGTCGGCGAAGACCAGCGCGATCCAGTCACCGTCGTCGTGGCTGCCGAGCAGGCGGGGTGTCGGCGCGTCGGCGGGCAGGGCGGCGGCGATCCGGGCCTCGGCGCGGTGCATGTCGGGGCTGCGGTCGTTCTGCGCCGGGCTGACCGCCTTGACGAAGGCCCGGCCGCCGCGCGCGGTGCGGATGCGGTCGGCGGTGCCGGGGGAGAAGCCGCCCGGCTGCGACTCCGCCGCCACCACCCGGTCGTCGAGAATGGCCTCGATCGCTGTGCGGACGTGGGCCGGGAGTTCGCGCCAGTGGAGTCGGGTCTTGCTCGGGCCGGTCACCGCCCCACGGTGACGTGTCGCCGCCCGCCGCGGCAACCGGATTGCAAGGAGGGGCCCCTTCTTAACACCCCCTGTTAAGAAGGGGCCCCTCCTCTACCGGATGCGTTAACAAGGGGCCCCTCCTTACCGCGTGTAGCGCAGCACCACCACGCCGCTGTCGAAGGGGCGCGTGGAAGTGAGCGTGAACCGGCGCGGGTCGAAGCCCCGGTCGACCAGCGGGATGCCGCTGCCGACGACGACCGGGTTGAGCTTGACCACCAGCTCGTCGACCTCGTCCAGGAGTTGGCCGGCGAGCTGCCCGCCGCCGCAGAGCCAGATGTCGGCCCCGGGCCGCGCCTTCAGCTCGCGGACGAACGGCACCGGGTCACCGGCGACGATCCGCACGTCCGGATGGTCGGCCGGGGCGAGGGAGCGGCTGAAGACGTACTGCGTCAGGTGGTCGTAGGGGCTGGGGAAGCCGAGCGTCAGGCCGGGCTCGTAGGTCGCGCGTCCCATCAGGACGGTGTCGAAGCGGCCGGCGGGCGGCGAGTCCACGCCGAGCTGGGCGTGGGCGAACGTGGGCAGCGTCTGCGGCCACTCGGAGACCAGGTAGGGAGCGACGTCGGGCTCCAGCGGAAGGAAGTCGAAGGACCCGTCGGGGGCGGCGATGAAGCCGTCGAGGGTGCTGGCGACGAAGTACACGAGCTTACGCAAACCGACTCCGATGTCCGGGGATTCCACGACGGCTGTCGTGGTTCGGCGACGAATGTACAACACCTGTCGTGGTTTTTGCTACTGTCTTCGCGTGGCCAGGAACCCGCAACGCCGTACCCAGCTCGCCGACGCCGGCCTGACGGTCCTCGCCGCCGCCGGCGCGCGCGGACTGACCCACCGGGCGGTCGACGCCGAGGCGGGCGTGCCCACCGGCACGACCTCCAACTACTTCCCGTCCCGGGCGGCGCTGCTCGCCGGCCTGGCCGAACGGATCTTCGACCGGATCGCGCCCGACCCGGCGGTGCTGGCCGACCTGGGGCGCCGGGAGCCGTCGCTCGCGCTGATGACCGACTACCTGCGCGACATCGTCGCGCGCACCACCCGCGAGCCCGACCTCACCCGGGCCCTGATCGAACTGCGGCTGGAGGCGGCCCGCCGGCCCGAGCTGCGGGCCGCGCTCGGCGGCGTGCTCCGCCGGGGGTACGCCGACGACGTCGCCTTCCACGTCGCCGCCGGCCTGCCCGGCGGGGCGTACGAGATCGCGCTGCTGCACTACGCCGTCGACGGGCTCCTGCTCGACCTGCTCACCACCTCGATCGACGCCGGATTCGACCCCGACCAGGTGGTCTCCACCCTCGTCTCCCGTCTGGTGGGAGCCGCACCCGACTGAGCGCCGTCGCCGGCCCAGCGCCGACCCGGCAAGTTATGCCGGCCCGGCCAGCGGGAACGCGGGCCGGGACGTTCCCCGGGAAGGAGCAACGGATGCCGGATCGCACCGGACTGACCATCGGCGTGCTCGGTTCGTACGGCGGTCGCAACCTCGGCGACGAGGCGATCCTCACGGGTCTCCTGGCCGACCTGCGCCAGCACGAGCCGAACGCGCGGATCATCGTCTTCTCCCGCAACCCGGCGCACACCGCGCTGGCGCACCCCGACGTCGAGGCGGTGCCGTGGGAGGGCGTCAGCCGGGTCGACTCCTCCCAGGTGCTCAACCAGCTCGACCTGCTCATCCTGGGCGGCGGTGGCATCCTCTACGACAAGGAGGCCCGGCGCTACCTGCGGGTGGTCCGGGTCGCCCAGGAACGCGGGCTGCCCCTGCTCACCTACGCGGTCGGCGTCGGCCCGCTCACCGACGGCATGGACACCGGCATGGTGCGCGAGACGCTGGCGCAGGCGGTCGAGGTGACCGTCCGCGACCAGGAGTCGCGGATGGTGCTGGAGGAGGCCGGCCTGGTCAACCCGATCACCGTGACCGCCGACCCGGCGTTCCTGCTGGAACCCGAGGAGTTCCCGGCGCAGTGGCTGCGCGAGGAGGGCGTGCCGGCCGGTTCCCGGCTCGTCGGCCTGAGCGTGCGGGAACCGGGGCGCGCCGCGGAACGGCTCGACGTCGACGGCTACCACCGGCTGCTCGCCCAGATCGGCGACTTCCTGGTGCACCGGATCGACGCGTACGTGCTCTTCGTGCCGATGGAGCGCGACGACATCCGGCACTCGCACGGGGTGCTGTCGCACATGATCGCCGCCGACCGGGGCCGGATCCTGCACGGCGACTACCGGCCGGCGCAGATCCTCGGCTTGATGCGCCACTTCGACCTGGCGGTCGGCATGCGGCTGCACTTCCTGATCTTCGCCGCCATGATGAACACGCCGTTCCTGCCGCTGCCGTACGCCGGCAAGGTCTTCGACCTGGCCCAGCGGCTCGGCGTGCCGGCGCTGCGTGGCGTGGAGCGGGAGGTGGAGGGCCCGTTGCTGGCCGAGGTGGACCGGCTGTGGGACGAGCGGGCGGCCCGGGCCGACGAGACCGCCCGGCGGGTGGCCGAGGTGTGCGACCAGGCGCGGGGCACCTCGCAGGTGACCCGCAGCGTGCTGGACAGCATCCGGGCCCGGGCGTTGACCCCCGCGGTCTGACCGGGTCCGGTCAGACCGCCGGGCCGCGCCAGGTGTAGACCCACTCGTGGTCCGGCCGGTCACCCGACTCCAGCTCGTAGATCTGCGCCTCCGCCAACCCGCCCGGCCCGAGGTGGTGGTGGGTCAGCGGCGGGCGGCCGTTGCTGTCCAGCTCGACCGTGACGGTCTCGCCGTCGGCCGTACCGCCCACCAGGGGGATGTGCACCGAGGAAGCCATGCGCCCATCCTGCCCCGGCCGGCCGGGGCGCGCAGCGGATCACGGGGCAGCGGGCGGGCCACGGTGGCGACTAGGGTCCGGGGATGGCGAACTCGACGATCGACCCGGCACTCGGTCCGGTCCTCGCCCGCACGGGCGACGAACGGGCGATCCTCGACGCGTTCCTCGACTTCCACCGCGCCACCGTGCTGCGCAAGGCACGCGGCCTCGCCGACGCCGACGCCCGCCGGCGCCTGGTGCCCTCGCTGACCACCCTGGCCGGGCTGCTCAAGCACCTGACCCTGGTCGAGGGCAACTGGTTCGGCCGGTTGTTCGCCCCCGAGCCGGGCGACGTCTACCTGACCTCGCAGGAGGAGGCCGACGCCAGCTTCACGCTCGGCCCGGCCGACACGGTCGAGGCGCTCACCGTGGCCTACGAGGCGGCCTGCGACCGGTCCCGGGCCATCGCCGCCCGGTTCGACCTCGACCACGTGGTGCCGCACCCGCAGCTCGGCGAGGTGTCGCTGCGCTGGGTGCTGGTCCACCTGATCGAGGAGACCGCCCGGCACGCCGGCCACGCCGACATCCTGCGCGAGCTGACCGACGGCGAGACCGGCGCGATCTGAGGCTCAGCGCCTCGGGAGCAACCCGTCCGGATACTCCATCCCGTCGTGCGTGCACGCCGCGGCGGCCACCCGGGCGGCGTAGCGGGCCGCGTCGAGCGGGGCGGCGCCGCGCAGCCGGGCCGCGATCAGGCCGGCGGCGAAGGCGTCTCCGGCGCCGTTGGTGTCCACCACCGGCGCCGGCGGCTCGGCCGCGGGCACGTGTGCCGGCGGGGCGTCCGGGGCGTACAGCGTCGCGCCGGCGGAGCCACCGGTGACCAGGACCGTGCGCGGCGCCAGCGCGGCCGCCTCCTTGCCGGCCCTCTCGCCCAGCTTGACGTCGCTGACGAAGACCAGGTCGGCGGCCTCGGCGAAGGGCCGGTGGTAGTCGTTGTCGCCGTCCCAGTCGTGCAGGTCGGTGGAGAGGGAGGTGGCGGCGCGCAGCACCGGCAGCGCGTCCCGGGCCCAGTCCATGATCGACACGTGCACGTGGGCCGCGCCGGCGACCAGCGCCGCCAGCTCCGCCTGCGGGAACGGCGCCGGACCGGACCAGGGCCGCGGGTCGTAGAGCGACATCCGCCGGCCCGCCGGGTCGACCAGGTTCACCGAACGGCGGGTGCCGGCGGGCGCGTCGACCAGCACGGTCCGCACCGAGGTACGGGCCAGCGCCGCCCGGACCACGTCGCCGGCCGGGTCGGTGCCCAGCACGTCGACGAGCGTCACCCGGAGACCGAGCGCGTGCGCGGCCAGGGCCACCCCGGCGCCGGTGTTGCCGATCCGCAGCTCGACCGGGGGCACGGTCAGCGAGTCGGCGGCGGGCAGCGGCAGGGCGGGCACCCGGGCGCGGACGTCCACGCCGAGCCCGCCGATCACGAGGAGGTCGACCATGGCGCCGACGATAACGCCGACCGGCCGCCTATCCTGGCCCCGGGCGTCGTCGAGGGGGAAAGCACGTGCTGGTCATCCACGGGCTGTGGCTGCCCGGTGCCGGGCTCGCCCTGTGGGCCGAGGACGGCACGCTGCCGGCCCGGGCGCCCCGCCGACCCGGCCGCGTGCCGCGCGAACGACCGCACCCGTTCGCCGCCGACCACGCCACGCTCGCCGCCGCGCTCGACGGGCCGCCGGGCGAGCCGGTCTCCGTCCTGCTCGGCCTGCCCACCCGCGCCGGCTCGCCGGTCGACTCGCCCGAGCTGGTCCGGGCCGCCGTCGAGGACCCGGGCCGCGGTCCGGTCACCCGCGCCGGCTGGCGGGTGCCCGCCCTGGCGTACGCCCCGGACGACGCGTTCGCGCTGCTGCGCGCGGGGTGGCCGCACCCGGTCGGGGCGAGCCTGCGCCACCTGGGTGAGCTGGCCGACTTCGCCGCCGACCTGGTGACGCGGGGTCGGGTGCTGCCCGGCGTCGTCGACGCGTACCCCGGGGGTGGGCGGCCGGCGTCCGGCCGACGGGCCGACGGGCCGGGCGGCGCGGTTCCCGGCGGGCCGCTGTCGACGGCGCTCGCGGGCCCGGACGGGTCGGCGCCCGGACGGCAGCCGTCGGCGGCGGCCCGGACCGGGGGCGGGCGGGGGCTGCGGGTGGTGGCCGAGACCGACGTGGCGACCGCGCTCGCGGTCTGGCGGCCGCTGCTCACCGGCACCGACGCGGCGTGGGCCCGCGACCTGGCACTGGCCCTGCCCCCGGCGGCGCGGACGGCCCGCGAGTGGCAGCCGGAGGCCGCGGGTGCGCCCGTGGTCGCCCCGGTGACGACAGGCGCGCCCACCGCAGCCGGCGCGGGACCGGGGGAGCTGGTCGCGGAGGCGCTGGACGCCCTGGTCGACGCCGCCGCCCGGGTGGCCCTGGCCGACACCCGGCTGCACCGGGCGATGCGCCCCGGCGGGCCGGTGCCGCGCTGGCTGGCCGCGCTCACCGGCCCGCAGCGCGCCTTTCCCGCCGAGCCGGCCGCGCTGGAGACCCTGCGGGCCGAGCTGGACGCGTGGCAGCGCGACGCCGCCGGCGGCGCGGTACGGGGCACGTTCCGCCTCGTCGAACCGGCCGTCGATCCGGTCGCCGAACTGGTCGAGGGTGCCACCTGGCGGGTGGAGTTCGGCCTGCACCCGGCCGACGAGCCGGGGCTGGTGGTCGACGCCGGGCACATCTGGCAGCGACCCGCGCCCGCGCTCGCCGCACGGGGCGTGGACCCGCAGGAGACGCTGCTGGCCGAGCTGGGCCGGGCCAGCCGCCTCTGGCCGGAGCTGGAGGCCGCGCTGCGCTCCGCCGCCCCCGAGGGAATGGAGCTGGACGCCGAGGGCGCGCACCGGTTCCTGCGCGAGGGCGCGCCGGTGCTGCACGCGGCCGGTTTCGGGGTGCTGCTGCCGTCCTGGTGGCGGCGTTCCTCGTCCCGGCTCGGCGCGCGGCTGCGGGCGCGCAGCCGCACCGCTCCCGGCGCGGTGGCCACCACCGCCGGCGGCCTCGGGCTGGACGCGCTCGTCGACTACCGCTGGGAGCTGGCGCTCGGCGACCAGCCGTTGACCGCCGAGGAACTGGCCTCGCTGGCCGACCTGAAGTCGCCGCTGGTCCGGCTGCGCGGCCGGTGGGTCGAGTTGGACGCGCAGCGCCTGGAGGCCGGGCTCCGGCTGCTCCGTTCCTCCGGCGAGCTGACCGTGGCGGACCTGCTGCGAATGGGGCTCTCCGGCGACGACCGGGCCGGTGAGCTGCCGGTGCTCGACGTGGTCGCCGACGGGGCGCTGGGCGAGCTGCTGGCCGGCGAGGCGGAGCGGCGGCTCACCCCGGCCGACCCGCCGCCGGGCTTCGCCGGGACGCTGCGGCCGTACCAGCGGCGCGGGCTGGCCTGGCTGGCCTTCCTCCAGTCGCTCGGGCTCGGCGGGATCCTCGCCGACGACATGGGCCTGGGCAAGACCGTGCAGCTGCTCGCGCTGCTCGCCGGCGACCCGCCGGAGGCCGGGCCTACGCTGCTGGTCTGTCCGATGTCGCTGGTCGGCAACTGGCAGCGGGAGGCGGCGAAGTTCGCGCCCGGGCTGCGGGTGCACGTGCACCACGGCGCCGAACGTGCCCGGGGCGACGGCTTCGCCGCCGCCGTGCGGGAGTCGGACCTGGTGCTCACCACGTACTCGGCGGCCGCCCGGGACGCGTTCGAGCTGGCCGGCGTCGACTGGCACCGGGTGGTGGTGGACGAGGCGCAGGCGATCAAGAACGCCGCGACCCGGCAGGCCGAGGCTGTCCGGTCGCTGCCCGCGCGGCACCGGGTCGCGGTCACCGGCACGCCGGTGGAGAACCGACTCGCCGACCTCTGGTCCATCATGCAGTTCGCGAATCCGGGGCTGCTCGGCCCGGCGGCGACGTTCCGCAAGCGCTTCGCCGAGCCGATCGAGCGGCACGGCGACGCCGAGGTGGCCGAGCGACTGCGCCGGATCACCGGCCCGTTCGTGCTGCGCCGGCTCAAGACCGACCCGTCGATCATCACGGACCTGCCGGAGAAGCTGGAGATGGAGGTGGTCTGCAACCTCACCGCCGAGCAGGCCGCCCTCTACCGGGCCGTGGTCGACGACATGATGGCGAAGATCGAGTCCAGCGACGGGATCGAGCGCCGGGGTCTGGTGCTGGCCACCATGACCCGGCTCAAGCAGGTCTGCAACCATCCCGCCCAGCTGCTGCACGACGGGTCCGCGCTGGTCGGCCGCTCCGGCAAGCTGGAACGCCTCGACGAGATCGTCGACGAGGTGCTCGGGGCGGGGGAGAAGGCGCTGCTGTTCACCCAGTACGCCGAGTTCGGCGGCATGCTGCGCGGGCACCTGTCGGCGCGTACCGGCAGGGAGGTGCTGCTGCTGCACGGCGGCGTCGGCAAGGCCGAACGGGACGCCATGGTGACCCGGTTCCAGTCCCCGGACGGGCCACCGCTGTTCGTGCTCTCCCTCAAGGCCGGCGGCACCGGCCTGACGCTGACCGCCGCCAACCACGTGGTGCACGTGGACCGGTGGTGGAACCCGGCGGTCGAGGACCAGGCCACCGACCGGGCGTTCCGCATCGGACAGCGCCGCCGCGTCCAGGTCCGCAAGTTCGTCTGCGCCGGCACGGTGGAGGAGAAGGTGGCCGCGATGATCGCCGACAAGCGCAGCCTGGCGCGGTCGGTGGTGGGCAGCGGGGAGCAGTGGGTCACCGAGCTGTCCACCGCGACGCTGCGGGAGCTGTTCACGTTGGAGTCCGGGGCGGTGGTCGAGTGACCACACCGGACGACCGGCCGGCCCGCCGGTTCGACGAGTACGGGCCGCCGCTGCGGGTCGAGGGCGGCCTGCGGGCCCGCAGCACCCGGGGCGCGATCGGGCAGTCCTGGTGGTCGCGCCGCTTCCTGGAGGTGCTGGAGTCGTTCGCGCTCGGCTCCCGGCTCACCCGGGGCCGGGCGTACGCGCGCCGGGGGCAGGTACTCCGGCTGGACATCTCGCCCGGGGAGGTCACCGCCGAGGTGCAGGGGTCCCGGCCGACGCCGTACCCGGTGCGGATCGGGCTGGCCGCCCATCCGGAGGAGGTGTGGCGGCGGATCGAGGCGGAGCTGGCCGGGCAGGCGTTCTTCAGCGCCCGCCTTCTCGCCGGCGACCTGCCGGGCGAGTTGGAGGGGGTGTTCGCCGAGGCGGGCGCGCCGTTGTTCCCCGAGCGGGTGGGCGAGTTGGCGCAGCGCTGCGGCTGCCCCGACTTCGCGGTGCCGTGCAAGCACCTGGCGGCCACGTTCTACCTGCTGGCCGAGGCGTTCGACGCGGACCCGTTCCAGCTGCTGCACTGGCGCGGCCGGCCCCGGGCCGACCTGCTCGACCGGCTGCGGTCGCTGCGCGGGGCGCACCCCGCCGACACCCCGTCGGACGCCGGCACGCCGGACGCCCTCATGCCGGACGCCGGCACGCCGGACGTCGGTGGCGCGGTGCCGGTCCTCGGAGCCGCCCGCGCGATGGCCGGGCTGCCGGCCGTCGAGCCGGACGAGGAACTGGCCCGGTTCTGGCTGTCGCCGACACCGTTGCCGGACCAACCGCCCACCCTGGCCACCGGGCCGGAGCTGCTGCTGCGCCAGCTCGGCCCGCCGGGCGCCGGGATCGGCGGGCCGGGCCTGGCCGAACGGCTGCGGCGTGCGTACCGGGAGTTCGGTCGCGGCGAAGCCGCGTCGCCCAGGGAGTTCGGTCGCGGCGAAGCCGCGTCGGAGCGTTAAGCGGGGGCCCCTCCTCTACCGGAGGCGTTAAGCGGGGGCCCTTCCTTACGCTCACAGCAGGCGGCGGCGGAACCGCCACATCAGGGCGGCGTTGGCGACCAGCACCACCGCGCAGATCGCACCGGCCAACCTCCCGGCCAGCACGGTCATCGCCGGCAGCGAGGCCCACAGCACGATCGTCAGCAGCATCATGTACCGGCCCCGGCGGCCCTTGACCCGGTTGTCCAACCGGGCGAAGAACCGCGGATCGCTCTCCCGCAGCTGGCGGGTGATCTGTTCGAACCTGCGCTGATCCTCTTGGCTGAGCATGGCGGTGCCTTCCCCTCACGGCTTCAGCGGTTCGGCGGCATACCCGGATCGAAGGGCGGTCACGCGCCGCCGCTGCTGCTGTTTCGACGAGCCGGACACGGGTGCACACACGGCCCGGTGGCCGGTCGCGGCCGGGACGACGAGGCCGCAAAGTGCGATATACCGCTGAGTCATAGATATGACCAGGCGGTATATCGCCCAAAAATCGTCATTCGGCTGTCCAGCAGTCCGGATGTCCGGGACCTCAGCGCAGGCTTATCCCTACCTTAAGTTTGCGTGAGGTGGTGAACGCCGCCGGCAGCGTCGCGTCGGGCCGAAACGTCACGTCCGGGCGGTCGGCGCCCGGGTAGTCCCTGCTCCGGACGGTCGGCGGGTGGCGTCGGGGTGCCCGGCCTCGTGCAGCCGGCCTGAGCACCGTCTTAAGTGCGCGCACGGGCGCTTTCGGTGCGCCTTGAGCGGCCGGGGAGCGCTGGCTACTTTCCCGTAGCAACTCTCCGGCAACCGTCGCCGCCCCTCCGCCACCCAACCCCCGGGTGGCCGGCGTGCCGGCGCTCGAAGAAAACGGGATAGGTACATGGCCGACCTGAACGTGCCACCGCGTCGACCCCGGGACGACCGCGGCTGGGACGGATACCAGCACCCCCATCCGGACGGGTACCGAGACTCCGCCGCGCCGTACGCCGGCGGGCACCCCGCCCCGCAGTCCGGCGCGGGCCCGCAGTGGGTCGGGCCGAACGGCTTCGCCCCCGCCGGCCACGCGACCGGCGGCTACGCCCAGCCCGCCGCCGGCGGTTACGCCCAGCCCGCGCCCGGCGGCTACGCCCAGCCCGCCGGCGGGTACGGCCCGCCGCCCGGACCGGGACTGCCCAGCCTGGACGACGACGGTGCGGACGCGCCGCGAAGCGGCCGGCGCCGCGCCCTGGCGACCCTGGGCGGCGCGGCGGTGGTTGCCGGCGGCGCCGCCCTGGCCCTGTCCCCGCAGATCCGTGGCCTGTTCACCGACGAGGCGGCGGGTGACGCCACCGGCACGGTGACCACCGACGGCACCACGGCCCGGCCCAGCGGCCAGCAGCCCAGCACCGTGCGGACCTACACCGAGCAGAACGAGAGCTACATGGGCTCGCGGGCCGGTGCGGCGCTCAAGCGCAACGCCCCGGCCGGTGGCCGCCTGTTCGGCAGCCCGGCGGCCGCCGCCGAGGCGACCGAGGTGACCGTGAAGACGGTGCTCGCCAAGGACCCGATCACCCACCTGGCCCGCCGGACCACGTTCGGCCCGACGCCCAAGGTGATCGCCGACATCAAGCGGCTCGGCATCGACGACTGGCTGCGCCAGCAGTTGGAGCCGGAGAAGATCGCCCCGACCAAGGGCGAGCTGAAGCTGGCCGAGCTGCCCTCGCTCAAGCTGAGCCCGACCCAGCTGCGGGACCAGCGCGAGCAGCTCAACGAGCGCGGCGTCGACCCGGCCCGGGAGACGGTGGACGCCACCATCGCCCGGCAGATCTGGTCCGACCGCCAGCTCTTCGAGGTGATGGTCGACTTCTGGAACGACTTCCTGCACGTGGCGGCCGACTTCGACGGCGGCGAGAACTACCGCAACGCGTTCGACCGCGACGTCATCCGCAAGCACGCGCTGGGCAGCTACCCGGACATGCTGGTCGCCGCGAACAAGCACCCGGCGCTGCTGCTCTACCTGAACCAGGTCGACTCGCGCAAGGACGCGATCAACGAGAACCTGGCCCGGGAGAACCTGGAGCTGTACTCGGTCGGCGTCGACGGCGGCTACACCGAGAAGGACGTGCGGCAGGCCGCGATGCTGCAGACCGGGCGCGGCGTCGCCGACGGCAAGTACATGTTCTTCGCCGACCGGCACTACGTCGGCAAGGTGAAGATCCTCGGGTTCAGCCACGCCAACAACTCGAGCGACCCGAAGGTCGCCGACAAGGTGATCGACTCGTACATCCGGTACATCGCGCTGCACCCGTCGACCGCGAAGTACGTGGCCCAGAACCTGGCCACCCGGTTCGTCTCCGACACCCCGCCGAAGTCGATCGTGGACCGGCTGGCGAAGGCGTACACCACCAACAAGGGCAACATCCGCCCGGTGCTGGCGACGCTGTTCAGCTCGTCGGAGTTCTGGGCCGCCGTCGGCCAGAAGGTGCGCCGGCCGATGGAGTACCTGGTCGCCACGTACCGGTCGCTGGGCGTGGGCCCGGACGCGACCGCCGGGTTCGAGGGCGACAAGCGGCGTACGCCGTTCGCCCAGGGCCTGCGGCAGATCCAGGACAAGATGCGTGAGCTGGGCCAGTACCCGATGGGCAAGCCCACCCCCGACGGCTACGCCGACGTCTACCTGGCGTGGACCTCGGCCGGCACCATGATCGACGGCTGGAACGAGGCCGGCGACCTGCTCGGTGGCTGGCGCAAGCAGTTCACCTACGTCAAGCCGGAGAAGCTGGTGGCGAAGCCGCCGACGACCGCCGGGGCGTACGTGGACGCGCTGGCGCAGAAGCTCGTGCACCAGAAGCTGAGCGCCAAGGAGAAGAAGCTCGTGCTCGCCGTGGCCGGGGTCACCGAGAGCACCAAGGTCGACGCCACCTTCAACGGGGCCATCGCCGCGGTCGCGCGGACGATCCTCGCGTCCCCCCAGCACCACCTCCGGTGAGGCATTCGATGGAGATGACCGTGAACCCGTACCCCCTGCACCCCGAATGCCCCGACCTGCGGCGGCTGGCCGACAACCCGGCCGAGGCGCTGCTGCGCGCCGAGGCCGACATCGTCGCGGCCGAGAACGCGGCCGAGGCCGACCGGTACCGCCGCCTGGAGGAGGTCGAGGAGGCCCAGCAGGACGGCCGGGGCGTCACCCGGCGTACCTTCGTCGCCGGCGCCGCGGCCACCGCGACCGCACTGGCCACCGCGCAGTTCGTCACCACCTCGGCGTCGTTCGCGGCGACCAAGACCGGCACCCTGATCCACGTCTTCCTCTACGGCGGGCTGGACGGGCTCAGCCTGGTCGCGCCGGCCGACGACCCGGTGCTCGCCAAGGCCCGGCCCGACCTGCTGCTCGGCAACGACTCGCTGGCCCTGGGCCGCGGCTTCAAGCTGACCAGCGCGTTCGCCCCGCTGGAGAAGTGGCTCAAGGCGGGCCAGCTCGGCTTCGTGCCGGCGGTCTCCGACCCGCGGCTGTCCCGCAGCCACTTCCAGGCCGCCGACGCCTGTAACCTGGGCGGCCTGCCCGGTGAGACCGGTGGCCGGGGCTGGCTGGACAGCCTGGTCGACACGCTCGGCAAGGGCACCGCGTTCCGCAGCGTCGGCATCGGCAGCACGCTGCCCCGCTCGCTGGTCGGCGTGAACGGCGCGATCTCCCTCAACAGCGTGGGGGAGCTGCGGCTCAACGGCGACGACAAGTACCGCGCCGCCACCGAGAAGGCGATCCGTGGCCTGTTCACCGGGATCAACCACCCGGTGGAGGAGTCGGTCATCGAGGGGATGGGCGCGCTGGCCACCGCCCAGAAGCTCGCCGCGAAGCCGTACGCCGCCGCCCCCGGGGTCGAGTACCAGGGTGTCGGGAACGCGTTCAAGCAGCTCGCCCAGCTCATCAAGGGCGGGGCGAACGTGCGGGTGGCCACCGTCGGCATGGGTGGCTACGACACCCACGAGAACCAGGGCACCCGCGAGGGCGGCCAGCTCTGGCGGCGGCTCAACGAGCTGGCCAACGCCATGGCCGCGTTCTTCACCGACCTGGGCGACCGGGCGTCGGACGTGACGATCATGGTGTCCAGCGAGTTCGGCCGCCGGGTCGGCTCGAACGGCGGCGGCACCGACCACGGGCACGGCGGCGTGGTCACCGTGCTGTCCGGGCGCAAGCTCGCCGGGTCGCTGCTCGGCGCCTGGAACGGCTTGGACAAGCTGGACAGCGGCGACGTGCCGGAGTACAACAACATGTTCAACGTCTACGGGTCGGTGGCGCAGGGCCGGTTCGGCCTGACCACCGCCGAGGTGGACAAGGTCTTCCCCCGGCAGAAGTTCACCCCGATCAAGATGTACGCGTGACGTATCAGGACACCCGCGCCGCCGGCCGCCGTACCGGGCACTCCGCCCCGTACGGCGGCCGTCCGGCTGCTCCCGTACCGCCGGGCCGGCCGCGCCGCGGGCCCGGCGGCCGGCGTGCGCTGGCGGTGGTGTTCTGGCTCGGCCTGGCCGCCGCGGTCCTGCCGTGGTGGCTGGACACCCCGGCCGGCTCGCTGACCGACACCGCCGACGTGCTCACCGCCGGCGGTCGGGTCACCGGCCTGGTCGCCGGCTACCTGCTGCTGGCGCAGGTGCTGATGATGAGCCGGCTCGGCGTGCTGGAACGCACGCTCGGCGGGGAGCGGATCTCCCGGCTGCACCGGGACCTCGGCGCCACCCTCCTGGTGGCGGTGCTCACCCACATGGCGCTGCTGGTGGTGGGCTACGCCCGGCAGGAGAAGAACTCGGTCCTCGGCGAGGTCGGCGCGCTGCTGACCGACTACGAGGACATGGTCTCCGCGTTCGTGGCCGCCGGCGTCATGGTCGCGGTCGGGGTCACCGCGGTGCGCGGCGTACGCCGCCGGCTGCCCTACGAGCTCTGGTACGTGCTGCACCTGACCAGCTACCTCACGCTGCTGCTCGGGTACGCGCACCAGTTCAGCAACGGCGCCCAGCTCTACGAGCCCGGGCCGGTGCGCACCGGCTGGATCGCCGCGTACCTGCTGGTGGTGGCCGCGCTGGTGTGGGGCCGGGTGATCGCGCCGTTGGTGTTCAACCTGCGGCACCGGCTGCGGGTGGCCGACGTGGTGGCGGAGAGCCCGGACACCGTCTCGATCTACCTGACCGGGCACCGCCTCAACCAGATCGACATGCTCGGCGGCCAGTACTTCCGCTGGCGGTTCCTCAACCCCGGCTGCTGGTGGCAGTCGCACCCGTTCTCCGTCTCGGCGGCGGCCAACGGCCGCTGGCTGCGGCTCACCGTGAAGGTCGTCGGCGGCCACACCGCCGAGCTGCGCGACCTCACCCCGGGCACCCGGGTGTGGGCCGAGGGCCCGTCCGGCACGTTCACCGCCGCGCACCGCACCCGCGAGCGGGCCCTGCTCATCGCCGGGGGCAGCGGCATCGCGCCGCTGCGAGCGATGCTGGAGGAGCTGCCGCCCGGCGCGGCGTTGATCTACCGCGCCCGCACCCCGGCCGACGTGCTGCTGCACCAGGAGCTGGACTGGCTGGCCCAGGCCCGGCAGACCTCGGTCTGGTACGTGATCGGCCGCCGCGACGACCCCGGCCCCCGGCAGGTGATGAACCCCGAGGGCCTGCGCCGGCTGGTGCCCGACCTGACCCGGCGCGACGTCTACCTGTGCGGCCCCGGCGGCCTGGTCGACGAGGCCGTCAAGGCGCTGCGCGCCGCCGGCGTGCCCCGCCGCCAGATCCACCTCACCGCGTTCGAGCTGTAGGAGAAGCACCATGCGTCGCGCGCTCCTCGCGATCACCGGCCTGGCCGCCGGCACCACCGCGCTGGTGGTGCTCAAGGGCGCGCCGGGCACCGGGCAGGCGGCCCAGGACCTGCCGGCCGCGCTGGCCCCGGCCGCCCCGGGCGGCTCGCCCGCGCCCGGCGGGCCGACCCCCACCTCGCCCGGCGGGGCGACGCCCTCGGCCGCGCCGAGCGCGTCGGCGAAGCCCAGCGCCAAGCCCTCCGCCGACCGGAAGCCGGCCAGCCGGGGCGGCACCCGGACCAGCAGCGCCCCGGCCGCGCCGAAGACCACCACGAAGGCGCCGCCGAAGCCGACCACCCGCACGGTGACCGGCCCGTCGGTCAGCTACGAGTACGGCTCGCTCCAGGTCCGGATCACGTTGAGCGGCAGCCGGATCGTCGACGCCACCGCGATCGGCATGCCGCTGGGCGGGCAGTCCGGCCAGCGCAGCGACGACGTGCAGGCCCGCTACAGCGGCAGCTCGGGCGAGGTGGTGGCGAAGCAGAGCGCGAACCTGAGCACCGTCTCCGGCGCCACCTACACCAGCACCGCCTACAAGCAGTCGCTGCAGGCCGCGATCGACAAGGCCTAGCCTTGACCGCCGCCGGTCGGCCCGGGCTGCGCCGGGTCGAGCAGATCATGGGTACGGCGATCAGCCTCGACCTGGCCGACGAACTGCCCGCCGCCGTCCTGCACGAGCTGGCCGAGGACACGTTCGACTGGCTGCGCGAGGTGGACGCGCGGTTCAGCACCTACCGGGACGACAGCGAGGTGTGCCGGCTGGACCGGGGTGAGTTGGCGCTGGCCGACGCCTCCGACCACCTGCGGGCCGTGCTCGAGTGCTGCGCCGACCTGTGGTCCGCCACGGACGGCTTCTTCGACGCGTACGCGACCGGGCGGCTGGACCCGTCCGGCTACGTCAAGGGCTGGGCGGCGCAGGTGGCGTCGGACCGGCTGCTGGCCGCCGGCGCCCCGAACCACTGCGTGAACGCCGGCGGCGACGTGCGGGTACGCGGCCACACGGCCACCGGTGAGCCGTGGCGGATCGGCGTGCGGCATCCCTGGGACCCGGCGGCGACCTGCCTGGTGCTGACCGGCACCGACCTGGCGGTCGCCACGTCCGGGGTGTACGAGCGCGGTCACCACGTGGTGGACCCGCGCCGGGGGACGCCCGCGGTCGGACTGCGCTCGGTCACGGTGGTCGGCCCGGACCTGGGGCTGGCGGACGCCTACGCCACCGCCGCCGTCGCCATGGGCGACCCCGGCATCGCCTGGCTGGACCGCCTACCGACCCCCTGGCAGCACGCCGTGGTCACCGACACCGCCCGCCTCCTCCACTCCCGCACCCTCCCGGTGACCCCTGACGGGGACGGGGCGGTCAGCGGAGGGGGCGGTGGAGGATGGCGGGGCGGGAGCCCGGCGGTCGAGGGCGGCCGGGGCGGGCGCCCCGGGGGCGGGTGAAGCCCCACGGGCGGCGGCGGTGCCGCGGTGGCTCGGTGCCGCCGGTGTGGCGGGCCGCGTCGTCCCTGGACATCGTCAAACCCCCGCTCTGGCGCGTGCGCGCCCTCGGCAGGCTCAACGAGTGCGGTGCCGGGGAGGTCGCTGTCGGGCAGTTGTCCCGGCTCAGCGGCCTCGGCGGGGCAGGGGGAGGTGGCCGGGGAGCAGGTCCGGGGTGAGCGTCACCCCGGCGGCCCGTAACGCGGCGATCAGCGCGTTCTGCACCAGGTAGGAGTCGGGGAGCTGCCATCGGGCCTGCTCCGGCGCGACCGCCCAGCGCACGGTCCCCTCCGGCAGCCGGGTCGGCGGCGCCGGGATCCACGAGCCGGGGCCGTGCCGCACCACGTGGAAGCAGTGCTCCAGCTCCGGCCGGAGCGGGTCGCCGGGGCGGACCAGGAACATCCAGCGGCCGGTCGGGGTGACCAGCACCGGCCCCCGTACGCCGAGACCGGCCGGGTGGGTGGCGACCGTGTCCAGCACCCGCCGGCCGAGGTGGGCGGCGACCTCCAGCACGTCGAACGCGTGTCCGGTGGGCAGCAGCACCCCGTGCGGGCGGTCCCGCCACCAGGTGGCCACCCGGGCCGGGTCGGCGCTGGCCGCGCGCTCCCAGTCCTCCAGGGCGGGGTGGCAGCCCACTGTGGGACAGCCGGCCCGCCCGCAGACGAAGCGGCTGTTGGCCAGGCAGGCCCCCGGGGTGACCGGCCAACCGTGCAGCGCGTACCGGACGGCGACCCGGCGCAGCCGGACCCGCTCCAGCGGCGACAGGTGAGCGACGCGCGGTCGGACGTTCCCCCACATGTGTGCCATCCCCTCTCGCCCCGCCGAACCGTCCACATGCCACACGTCGAAAGCCGTCACTGCCTAAACCCACGTTCGTTGAGCTGACGAACGGCCGGTGCAACTTGCACGAAAACTACGAGAATTGGCTGGACGGCTGACGCACAACCTGTGCGACCAGGGCAAACCTGATGGACGTGGGGGGACCGGCCGGCGCCGTGAGGGGGAGGGAGCAGGGATGGACGAACTACCCATAGGCCGGCGGGTGGCGTACTGGCGGAGTCGCCGCAAGATGTCCCAGCAGGTCTTCGCCGACCGGCTCGGCAAGTCCAAGAGCTGGGTGGACAAGGTGGAGCGCGGCGTCCGCCGGCTGGACAAGTTCTCGGTCCTCTACGAGATCGCCGACATCCTCCAGATCGACGTGCAACTGCTGCACGGCAAGGACCCGGAGCGGCGCACCGACGCGCTCAACTGCATCGACCAGGTCGAGGTCGAGGAGATCCGCACCGCCCTGGAGCGGTACGACTCGATGAGCGCCTACTTCGACGCCGCGCCCTACCCGCCGCCGCTGGCCGACATGCACAAGGCGGTCAACCACGCCTGGCTCACCTACCAGTACGGCCGCTACGGCATGCTCACCCGCGCGCTGCCCAAGCTGCTGCGCGACGCCCAGGCGGCCGACGCCGGCTACGGCGGCGGCGGCGACCAGGCCCGGGAGGCCGCCCACCTGCTCGGGCAGGTCTACCAGATCGCCTCCTCGGTGCTGCGCAAGCTCGGCGAGTGCGACCTGGCCTGGCTGGCCGCCGACCGGTCCATGGCGGTGGCGCAGCGGGCCGACGACCCGCTGCTCGCCGGCATCGCCACCACCCGGGTCTGCAACGCCCTCGTCGCGATGGGCCGCCCCCGCCCGGCGCTCGAGCTCAACGTGCGGATCGCCAACCGGCTCGCCCCCGGCGGCGACAACGACGTCCGGCCCGAGCGCCTGTCCGTCTACGGCATGCTGCTGCTCCAGGGCGCGATGGCCGCCGCCCGGATCGGCGACTCGGCGACGGTCGACGACCTGCTCACCGGCGCGGGGGAGGCGGCCACCCTGCTCGGCGCCGACCACAACCACTACTGGACGTCGTTCGGCCCGACCAACCTGGAGCTGCACCGGGCCGCCGCGGCCGTCGAGCTGGGCGACGGCGGCCGGGCGGTGGAGACGCACCACCGGCTGGCCGAGCCCGCGTTCAACGCGCTGCTGCCCGAGCGGCGCGCGCACCACCTGCTCGACCTGGCCCGGGGCTACGCCCAGATCGGCGACGTCGCCAACGCCGGCGACATGCTGCTGCGGGGCGACCGGCTCGCGCCCTCCGAGATCCGTTGCCGGCCCATCGCCCACGAGGTGATGTCGGACGTGCTCCGTCGCACACGGGGTGCGCCGCCTCCGCCCATCGCGGAGTTGGCTGAGCACATGGGAGTAGGAGTATGAGCGCGGGTCGGGTCGGATGAGCGGTCCGCACACCAGCAACGGGCACCGCCGGGTGCTCTACGTCATCGCCTGCGGCTCGCCGCTGGCCCGTCACGTCGGCCGGCTGGTCGACCTCGCCCAGCGAGACGGCTGGACGGTCTGTGTGGTCACCACGCCGGACGGCGCGAAGTTCGTCGACCGGACGGCGCTGGCCCGGCAGACCGGTCACCCGGTCCGGACGCACTACAAGAACCCGGGCGACCCGGACGTGCTGCCCCCGGCCGACGCGATCCTGGTCTGTCCGGCGACGGTCAACACGGTCAACAAGTGGGCGGTGGGCATCACCGACACGCTGGCGCTCGGCCTGCTGGTCGAGGCGCAGGGCCTCGGGGTGCCGATCGCGGCCGTCCCGTACACCAACGAGGCGATGGCCGGGCACCCGGCGTTCCGGGCGAGCCTGGCCCGCCTCCGCGAGTGGGGCGTCCGGGTGGTGTTCGGCGAGCACGTCGTCCGCCTGCACCCGCCGGGCACCGGTGAGCGGCACCTGGACGCCTTCCCCTGGGACGCCGGCCTGGCCGCCCTGGACGGCGCGGCGCGGCCGGTCGCCCCGGTCGGCTGACGGGTGGGCGCGGGGCCCGTCGACGTCCGACGGCCCCGCGCCACCGCGGTGGGCGTGTCCCCGGCCGGACGCCGGTAAGCTGGCCGGCCGTGAGCACAACCGGATCGCCGCCCACCGTCGCCGACGTGGTGGCCGCCCTGGACCGCCGCTACCCGCCGGCCTGGGCCGAGGAGTGGGACCGGGTCGGCCTGGTGCTGGGCGAGCCCGACCACCCGGTACGCCGCGTCGCCTGCGTGGTCGACGTGGTCCCGGAGACGGTGGACGAGGCGCTCGCCGCCGGCGCCGACATGATCGTCGCGCACCACCCGCTGCTGCTGCGCGGCGTCTCCTCGGTGGCCGCGACCACGTACAAGGGCCGGATCGTGCACCGGTTGATCAAGGCCGACGTCGCCCTGTACGTGGCGCACACCAACGCCGACGTGGCCGCCCCCGGCGTGTCCGACGCCCTGGCCGCCCGGTTCGGGCTGACCGGGTTGCGCCCGCTGCACCCGCCCCGCCCCGGCTCGCCCGCCGACGGCCCCGGCCGGGGCATCGGCCGCATCGGCGAGCTGCCCGCCCCGACGACCCTCGCCGAGCTGACCCGGCGGGCCGCCGACGTGCTCCCGGTCACCGCCTGGGGAGTTCGCGCCGCGGGTGATCCCGGGCGTATGGTTCGTACCCTCGCCGTCAGCGGTGGCTCGGGGGACAGCTTCCTCGCCGAGGCGACCGCGGCCGGGGTGGACGCGTTCCTCACCGCGGACCTGCGTCACCACCCGGCCGGTGAGCACCTCGCCGCCGGTGGGCCGGCCCTGCTGGACGCCGCCCACTGGGCGACCGAACGACCCTGGCTGGACGACCTGGCCGCCCACCTGCGGGACGAGCTGGGCGTCGAGGCCGTGGTGTCCGACCTGGACACCGACCCGTGGACCGTGCACGCCGCCGCGCCCCGACCGGACGACAAGGAGCCCCGACCGTGAAGGCTGACCCGAAGGTGCAGCGTCGCCTGCTCGACCTGCAGGCGATCGACACCACCCTGGCCCAGCTCGCGCACCGCCGCCGGAGCCTGCCGGAGCGGGCCGAGCTGGAGGCGCTCGCGCGGGAGCTGTCCGCGCTGGAGGACGAGCGGGTCCGCGCTCAGGTGGCGGTCGACGACCTGGACCGGGACATCGCCCGGCTGGAGAAGGACGTCGACCAGGTGCGGGCGCGCAAGAGCAAGGACGAGGCCCGGCTGGCCTCGGGCAGCGGTCCGGCCCGGGAGCTGGAGGCGCTCCAGCACGAGCTGGTCTCGCTCAACCGCCGGCAGAGCGACCTGGAGGACGCCGAGCTGGAGCTGATGGAGCAGCGGGAGACCGCGCAGGGCGTGCTCGACGGCATCGAGGGCCGGATCGCCGACGCCCGGGAGCGCCGGGCCGCGGCCGAGCAGCGCCGCGACGACGCGCTGGCCGAGATCGCCAAGGAGGAGGAGTTCAAGCGCACCTCCCGCCAGCCGCTCGCCGGTGACCTGCCGGCGGACCTGGTCACCCTCTACGACAAGATCCGCGAGGACACCGGGCTGGGCGCGGCGCTGCTCACCGGGGGCCGCTGCGGCGGCTGCCGGCTGGAGCTCTCCGGCGCCGACCTGGCCCGCATCCGCAAGGCCGACCCGGACGACGTGGTCCGCTGCGAGGAGTGCCGCCGGATCATGGTCCGGACGAACGAGTCGGGGCTGTAGTCGCCGTGGCGGTGCGCGCGGTGGTGATCGAGGCCGACGGCGGCTCCCGGGGCAACCCGGGGCCGGCCGGCTACGGCGCGGTGGTCCGGGACCCGGCGACCGGCGAGGTGCTGGCCGAGCGGTCCGAGTCGATCGGCACGGCGACGAACAACGTGGCCGAGTACCGGGGCCTGATCGCCGGGCTGGAGGCCGCCGCCGAGCTGGGCGCGGTCGAGGTCGAGGCGCGGATGGACTCCAAGCTCGTGGTCGAGCAGATGTGCGGCCGCTGGCAGATCAAGCACCCCGGGCTGCGCCCGCTCGCGGCCCAGGCCGCCGGGCTGGTCGGCCGGTTCGCAGCCGTACGCTTCGTCTGGGTGCCCCGCGAGCGCAACCGGCACGCGGACGCCCTGGCCAACGCGGCGATGGACGCGGCGGCCGCCGGCGCTCCGGCGGGGTCCGCGGCCACCCCGCCGCCCGCGGCGACGGTGGCCCGGGCCACCGGCACCGACCCGGCCACCACGCCCGCCTCGTGGGAGCCCCGCCCGACCGAGGAGGGCACCCGGCTGATCCTGGTGCGGCACGGGGAGACCGAGCGCACCGTGCAGAAGCGCTACTCCGGCCGGGGCGACGTGCCGCTGACCGAGCGCGGCCGGGCGCAGGCCCGGGCCACCGCCGCCCGGGTGGCCGAGCTGGCGCCGTCGGTCGCGGCCGTGGTCAGCTCGCCGCTGTCCCGGTGCGTGGCCACCGCCGAGGCGGTCGCCGCGCGGGTCGGCGAACCACCGGTACGCACCGACGACGACCTGATCGAGTGCGACTTCGGGATCTGGGAGGGACGCACGTTCGCCGAGGTGCGCCAGGGCTGGCCGGGCGAACTGGACGCCTGGCTCGCCTCGACCCGGGTCGCTCCGCCGCAGGGTGAGTCGTTCGCCGAGGTCGCCGAGCGGACCGGGCGCGCGGTGGACCGGCTGCGGTCGGCGTACCCGGGGGAGACCGTGGTGGTCGTCTCCCACGTCTCGCCGATCAAGCTGGTGCTGCGCGACGCCCTCGCCGCCGGCGACGCGTTCCTGCACCGGCTCTACCTGGACACGGCGGGCGTCTCGGTCCTGGACCTCTACCCGGACGGCGGCGTCGCCGTCCGCCTCGTCAACGACACCGCGCACCTGCGGAACCTCTGAGCCCCGGGCGGCCGTTCGGCGCACGCCGGCGGCCGCTCGGCGCATCGGCGTCGGTCTGTCGAACGTGACCGCGCTCACAGGGTCGTAGCCTCCGGCCGTCACATGGCCCGCTACGACTGCCCGGAGGGTGTCACATGGCCACACCGGAACCGGAGGCGCTGGACACGGCGCGATCCAGGGCGAAGGACAAGAGTCCCTGGAACTGGTTGCTCTTCATCCCGATCGTGGTGCCGCTGATCCCGGCCTTCTTCAACGCGGACTCGCCCCGGCTGTTCGGGTTCCCGCGCTTCTACTGGCTGCAACTGGCCTGGATCCTGCTGGGCGTCGGCACCACCACGCTGGTCTACCAGATGACCAAGAAGAAGCGGGGTGACCGCTGATGTGGCGCGACCACCTCACCGAGATCATCGTCTTCTCGCTGCTGTTCCTCCTGGTCAGCGCCATGGGTTTCGTGGCGGCCCGGTGGCGGCGACCGCAGGACATGGCCCACCTCGACGAGTGGGGTCTGGGCGGGCGCAGCTTCGGCGGCTGGATCACCTGGTTCCTGGTCGGCGGTGACCTCTACACCGCGTACACGTTCGTGGCGGTGCCGGCGCTGATCTTCGGGGCGGGCGCGGCCGGCTTCTTCGCCGTGCCGTACACGATCGTGATCTATCCGCTGGTGTTCCTGGTGCTCTGCCGGCTCTGGTCGGTCTCGCACCGGCACGGCTTCGTCACCCCGGCCGACTTCGTGCGCAACCGGTTCGGCTCGCCGATCCTGGCGCTGCTGGTGGCGATCACCGGCATCGTCGCCACCATGCCGTACATCGCGCTGCAACTGGTCGGCATCGAGGCGGTGCTCAAGACCATGGGCGTCACCGGCGACAGCGCGCTGGCCCGGCACCTGCCGATCATCATCGCGTTCGCCATCCTGGCCGCCTACACCTACCAGTCCGGGCTGCGCGCGCCGGCGCTGATCGCCTTCGTCAAGGACTCGCTGATCTACGTGGTGATCCTGGTGGCGGTCGTCTACCTGCCCTACAAGCTGGGCGGCTGGGGCAGCATCTTCGACGCCGCGGACGCGAAGTTCGCCGCCTCACCGAATCCGAACGACGGCATCCTGCTCAACGCCAACAACCAGCTCCAGTACGTGACGCTGGCGTTCGGCTCGGCGCTGGCGCTCTTCCTCTACCCGCACAGCATCACCGGCGTGCTGGCCAGCCGGAACCGGGACGTGATCAAGCGGAACATGTCCGCGCTGCCGGCCTACAGCCTGCTGCTCGGGCTGATCGCGCTGCTCGGCTACATGGCCATCGCGGCGAACGTGAAGCCGTTGCCCGGCGCGAAGGAGGGCAGCGTCGACGGCAACACGGTGGTGCCGCTGCTGTTCGACCAGCAGTTCCCGGACTGGTTCGCCGGTGTGGCGTACGCGGCCATCGGCATCGGCGCGCTGGTGCCGGCGGCGATCATGTCGATCGCGGCGGCCAACCTGTTCACCCGCAACATCTACAAGGAGTACCTGAAGCGGGACGCGACGCCGGCCCAGGAGGCCAACGTCTCGAAGATCACCTCGCTGGTGGTGAAGGTCGGCGCGGTGGCCTGCATCGTCTTCCTCGACCCGCAGTTCTCCATCGACCTCCAGCTCATCGGCGGCGTGATCATCCTGCAGACGCTGCCGGCGGTGGCGCTGGGCCTCTACACCCGCTGGTTCCACCGGGGCGCGCTGATCGCCGGCTGGGTGGCCGGCATGGGCCTGGGCATGTGGATGCTCTACCAGATCGGCAACCCGGCGACCGGGAAGAAGCACTTCGCCGGTTCGGCGTTCCCGCTCTCCGAGTTCGGCTTCGACACCAAGAAGACGATCTACGTGGGGATCGTCGCGGTGCTGGTGAACCTGGTGGTGGCCGCGCTGGGCACGCTGGTGCTGCGGGCGGCGAAGGTGGCCGACGGGCCGGACGGCACCACGCCGGACGACTACTTCGCCGACGAGGGGGACCCGCGGGTCACCACCTCCGCCGACAGCGCCGACGCCGCGCGCGAGCCGGTCGCATGAAAGGAGGGGCCCCCTCTTAACGCATTCGGTAGAGGAGGGGGCCCCTCTTAACAACCGCCTCAGCGGCGGCGGTTGCGCGCGTCGAGCGCCTCGTTGAGGCGGTGCAGCAGCTCCGCGAGGGTGTCCCGGTCCGCCTCGGACCAGGAGGCCAGCATCTCGCCGTAGAGCCGGGTGCGGGCGGCCCGCACGGCCGCCATCCGCTGCAGCCCGGCCGCCGTCGCGGAGATCACCGTGCCGCGCCCGTCGGCCGGGTCGGGGGTACGCGCGATCAGGCCGTCGCGTTGGAGCGCGGAGACCTGCCGGGTGACCGTGGACCCGTCCAGGTTGAGCCGGGCGGCCAGCGCCGAGACGTTCTGCGGCCCGGCCTGGTCGAGGTGGCGCAGGATCACGTACGCGGCGCGGTCGAGCAGCCTGTGCTCCATGGTGCCGGTGCCCCGCCGGGTGGCCTCGCCCAGTCGCATCAGCAGCGCGACCTCGGTTTCGATCCGGCCGAGTGTGACCTCTTTCGCGTGGGCGTCGTCGCTCATAGCTGTATGATACAAGAAAATTACCTGTACGATACAGCTATCTGGGGAGGTTGCGGAGTGGATCGCCGATCCGAGCCCAACCGCAGTGCCATCTACGCCACCACGCTCGTGGCGTTCCTCGCCATCGCCGGCATCGCCGTGGTGGACCCGATCCTGCCCGCCATCGGCGAGGCGATCGGCGTCACCGCCTGGCAGGTCGAGCTGCTCTTCACCGCGTACATCGCGGTCATGGCCGTCGGCATGATCCCGGCCACCCTGGCCAGCGGAAGGTTCGGCTTCAAACCGGTGCTGATCACCGGCGTCTCGGTGGTCGGCCTGGCCGCCATCCTCGCGTCGTTCAGCAACGACATCGTCCAGCTCTCCGTGTTGCGCGGCGTCTGGGGCCTGGGCAACGCGATGTTCTTCGCCACCGCCATGGTGGTGCTGGTCAACCTCGCCAACGACCGGGAATGGGTGGTCGGCCTCTTCGAGACCGCGCTCGGCCTCGGCTTCGCCGTCGGCCCGCTCATCGGCGGCCTGCTCGGCGAGGTGAGCTGGCGGCTGCCGTTCTTCGTCTGCGGCGTGTTCATGGTGCTCGCGCTCGGCGTCGCCGCCCGCAAGCTCCGCGAACCCACAACCAAGCAGGCTCCGGTACGCGTGGGCCAGATCTTCGCCACCTACCGCCGGCCGGCGTTCATCACGCTCTGCGTGGTCACCGCCGCGTACAACTTCGTCTTCTTCGTGGTGCTCGGCTACACACCGCTGTTCCTGCGCCTCGACGTCATCCCGCTGGGCCTGGCGTTCACCGGCTGGGGCCTCGGCCTCGCCGCCGGCATCCTGCTGATCGGGCACCGGCTGGCCCACCGCATCGGCGCGGTGCAGACCGTCGGCGTGGCCATCGTCGGCCTGCTGGCCTGCATGGTGCTGTTCGCCACCTCCACCGGCACCGCCATGTCGCTCGTCGTCCTGGTCGTCGCCGGCCTGTTCATGGGCCTGGCCAACGCCAACCTCACCGACCTGGCGCTCGGCCTCGGCTCCGCCGACCGCCGCGTCGCCACCGGCGCGTTCAACCTGGTCCGCTGGGGCGCCGCCGCGCCCGCCCCGATCATCTCCGGCAAGCTGGCCGAGCACGGCCTGGCGCTGCCGTTCTGGGTCGGCTTCGGGGTGCTCGCCGTCGGCGTGCTCGTCTACCTCGGCTTCGGCCACCTGATGGCCGCCGGCTACGGCGAGCGGGTGGTGTGGAACCGGGCCGCCCGCACCGCCGAGCACGCCCCGGAGGAGCCGGTGGGGGAGGCGTACTGACCGATCGTCAGGTCAGCGCGCGCCACAGCAGGTAGAGGCCGATGGTCGTGCCGAACAGCACGATGACCGTCTTCAGCACCACCGCCGGAAGCCGGCGGGCCAGCCGGGCGCCCGCGTACCCCCCGACCAGGGTGGCCGGCGCGACCACCGCGACGGCCACCCAGTTCACCGGGCCGAACAGGGCGAACACCACCAGCGTGGTCAGCCCCACCACGGCCGAGAGCAGGTTCTTCACCGCCGTCACCCGGGCCAGCGTGGCGTCCAGCACCAGGGCCAACCCGGCCACCAGCATCACCCCGAGCGCCGCGCCGAAGTAGCCGCCGTACACACTGCCGACCGCGACCATGACCTGCACGGTGACCGTACGGCGGCGCGGGCTCAGCTGCGCCGGATGGCCCACCAGCCGGCGCAGCGGGTCCTGGAACGCCAGCACCGCCGTCGCGCCCAGCACCAGGAACGGCACCACCAGCTCGAACGCGCGGGCCGGGGTGGCCAGCAGCAGTACGCAACCGACCACGGTGCCCACCGCCGCGGTCGGCAGCAGCGACCACAGGGCCCGCCCGCGCGGCAGATCCGCCCGGCTGCCCGCCACGCTGGCCAGGTAGCCCGGGAAGACGGACACGGAGTTGGTGACGTTGGCCGGTACCGGCGGCAGGCCGCTCGCGATCAGCGCCGGGAACGTGATCAGCGAGCCGCCGCCGGCGACCGCGTTCACCGTGCCCGCGGCGAGGCCGGCGGCGAGCAGCAGCGCGGCGTCGGAGAGATCCATGATCCCCAGAGGCTAGTACGCCCGGGACCGGGTCGCCTGCCTGGTTCGGGCTCGGGTTGCGCCCGGATCCCGCGGCTGTGCCCCCGGCCCCGCGCTGTCGCCACCTCGGCGAACTCGCGGTCCGCCGTCGCGCCCGGGTCGGAAATGCGCGTGACGGGTGCGTCGTTAGGATGAGAGCGCGACGGACGAGTCGACCGGGCGGTCGCGTCGACGGGCTCCGGCCCGTCGCCGAGGAACGTCCGGACTCCACAGGGCAGGGTGGTTGCTAACGGCAACCCGGGGTGACCCGCGGGACAGTGCCACAGAAAACAGACCGCCGGCCCGTCACGGGACGGTAAGGGTGAAACGGTGGGGTAAGAGCCCACCAGCACCCCGGGTGACCGGGGTGGCTCGGTAAACCCCACCCGGAGCAAGGCCAAGAAGGGGCCGTCACCGCAAGATGACGACCCGCGCAGACGCTTGAGGGCTGCCCGTCCGATGTCTGCGGGTAGGCCGCTGGAGCCTGCCGGCGACGGCAGGCCTAGATGGATGGCCGCCGCCGGCGCGTCCTCGGACGCGCCGGGCACAGAATCCGGCGTACAGGTCGACTCGTCCGTCGCCCACCAGCTCAGAGCCGTGATCAAGGCTCTGAGCTGGTCGTTTGTCTGGTGCCGTTGGTTGGCCTCGGTCATCGTTGGGTGGCGTTTGACGGCCTGGCCACGGCCTGGGACGGCCTGGAGACGGCCTGAGTGTTGGCTCAGCCAGCCTCGGATTCGGCCTACGCCCTGCCTCGTCCTGAGGGCCCTTCCGGCGGCGTCGGGCCCTCTGCCGCTATGCCGCCGGCTGTCGGGCACGTTCTGGCGGTGGAACTGGTGCCGCAACCCGGTGATCCGGTGGCAAGCCAGTCCCGGGGTTGGACTGGCGCGGCAGTCGGAAGCCCCGACATCCGACCAGAGCGGCCCCGCTGGCTTCCGTCACGGCCTCGCTGAGGCTGGTTCCTCTTCCCCTGGGGCGGGGTGTCCCGGCGGCTGTCGGTGGCTCACCGCCCCGGCGCCGTAGGCGGCCGGGGCGGCTTGCCGCCGGCCGGGCTTGCCGCCCCGCACCGCGCGGAGCGCGGTGCCTTGATTCAACCAAGAAAAATTCGGCAGTCGTGGATCTCCCGCGGATCTCCTGCGGTTGTCTCCTGCGGTTTGTCTCCTACGATCAAAGGCTTGTAGACACTGCGGATATGATCAGACCTATGAGCCGGCTAACAACTCAAGCTAGTCGCAGGCGACCGACGGCCGACAAAATGCCTGAACTCGTTCACGAGCGCTACAAATTCGTATTGCAGCAGCTCCACGCCACGAACGAAAACGTCTATCGCTTTCTCGCAATCTATCAATCATTAGCCACAGCGCTCTCTACGGCGGCGCTCGCGCTGTTCGTTGGGTATGAGAAGTGGCAGATAGGGCCCGCCGTAGCGCGAGCCGGGATACGGGGTTTCTTGACAATCCTAACTGGCATCGCTCTTTTCGCTGCCTTGCTTGTCGTTGTCGGGACGATGGCTTGGGTGGATTATCGAAAGGAGGAGTGTGAGATCCTGGCTAAATATTACTCTCCAGACCTGAGGCATGCGCCTCGCTTGCGGAATTTCTATCGATGGTACGAAACATACGTCTTCATCTTCATTGTTGCATCGGCTGCAACCATCTGGGTCCTTGTGGAATCGATCATCATTCCACAGATCAACTAGTCACTTCGGAGGCCTGAGCTGCGTGAGGCTTGCGAATGCGTAGGCCAAAGTGAGCGCTCTTTTTTCCTTGCCTCGTCGTTAGAATGAATCGGTTGTCAGCTTCTGAATCCCGGTCCCAAGCCAGCAGCTGCACGTCTAGGTCCTCCGCCGGAACCGCCCAAGCTTCGGCGATTGCTCTGATCACGTATCTTGGCGTAGAGGAAATTCCCGTGCCAGGCCAAACCCTGCGGTATGGACTACCAGGCTTTGCCATCAATTGAAGTATTTCGTCAGTTTCTGGCTCCGGGCGATCAATTTCAGGAATCAAGTAGTCTGTGCTGAACTCCAAGAGAAGAACATTGTCCGGCATATCAATTTCTTCACCATCTTGAAAGTTTATAAAACGCTTGCCGCCATCGGTTTTGTTGAAGCAGAGCATTGTGCCTTGCCCAAGCAAAATTAATTCATGCTTACTCTTGGCCCAAGTGGCAAGTTTCTCTAACGGAAGATTGCCGTCAGCGGTAAACCCGCAGGGCATTTTTGGAACGGCCTGATTCAGATAGCGTGCTACCGCAGCCCCCGAGAGGGCCCCTATGCTTGTGGCAGAACACGACTCTAGATGATCCATTTGAGATTGGACCCAACGTTCAAAATCAGGTAGCTCAGCTAGAGTTCTTGCAGCGGAGCGATCAGCCTTCAGGGGTTCGCCTACGACGACACCTATAAAATGGGTTAATTCATCTGCCTCCAAGCCTCCGACATAGATGGTGCAGCTCGGTGGATACCAAACGAAGGCACCGACTTCGTCTGGTAGCTCACGGCCGTCGACATCAAGCATTATCCGGCCAACTATTTCACCTGAGGCGTCGGTGAGATTCGCCGCGTGTCGCTCAAAGTTCGATCGCCAGTAGAGGTAGGTATCATCTCCCTCGCGTGCTCGAAAATTCGATCGTGGATCGACGAGCCGATCGAAAAGCTCTCCCGCCTTTATGAATTTCCAGTCATTCGCCCTAATGATTCTGACCGGCGTGGCCTCTGTCGGTCCTTGGACTTCAATGTCAACGTCGGCTAGCGCGCACATCGTGCGCATCCTTGATCGCAACAATTCATTAAGCGATAACGACGAGTCGACCTGGGGATCTTCCTGGTCAGGCCAGCTATACGACCAGAGAATGCCCTCGTCCTTCTGAAGTGGATGCGCACGGAGGCGTGCACGGACTACGGTGCCGCCAAACTGCAAGTGCTCATCCTCCTCCGCCCTACGTAGTAAGGGGCGAGTTTGTAGGCCGCTCTTGAATTCAAGGACGTGGGTGTTTTCAGGCTGATCGAACCAACGCAGACTAGTCACCGATACTTCATCCGCAACCATAAATATAGCGTAAAATCCGATTCCGAAACGTCCTGTTGACCTGAATCCCTTTGCCAACAATCGCGGATAGCGCGCAATCATGTCGTTGGATTGCCAGTTCGACCGACCGAAATCAGTGAGAGCGGCCACCAGAGTCGCTGCATCCATACCAATTCCTTGATCTGTGACCTCTAGCCAGAAGGACGGGTTCCCTCCCGCATCCTCCTCTTGCCGAAGCCTGATCTTAACGACGGAATCACTTCCGCCGTGCATAACCTGACGCACTCGGGTAGCGTCGGCAGCATTTGCTGCTAATTCCCTGATTGCGGCAAGGCGATTTTGGCCGTATAGGGCGCTGCCGCCGAGGGTTGCTACCAAGTGGGGCACATTCGATACTCTTAGGCGAGCGTCAACCGGCTCCCACTGATCGGTAGGGATGTAATTTGCGAGACGGGATGGTGTGTCGGCGCCTGCCACAGAGCGAGCAGCGAACCTTTGCCGTCCCAGGTCAGCGCATAGCGCATCCACTTTCCGCAACTCGCTATCGATCATGCGAATGGTTTCGTATGCAAGCCACCATGCGCCGGCTTCATCCTTGCGAAATTGCACAGAAGACGTATATTCAAGTCTGTCACCGACGCGTCGCGGCCTCATCAATCTCTGCTGAAAGTCCCAATGATCCCGCGAAGGACCAATCGGATTGCGGAAAGCATGCAGGAAGGTGGGCGCCCGCCTGCTATCGATGTGAGCAGCGTCGGCCAAGCGCAGAATGCAGGCAATCTTCAATGGGTCGATGTGCCAGTCGGCTGGATAGTCGGCTAGCGATCCCATCACTTGTCCAAACTGCTTAGGGAGGTTCTCGACCTCCCACCAATGGCTATGAGCGATACGGCCGATGAGAGGACCATATGCTTGCCGAAGTTGAGCATCTTGCAGGAGGTAGAATCCCTGCCGATTCGGAAGTTGGAAGAATTCCCCCACTAGCCTTTCAGCTCGCTTGGCATGACGGAGTCGAAGGATCGCAGCGACTGTCTCATCCAACGCAATCTCGGTTACCGCTGCTCCAGTGGCGTTTGGCAAATCGTTCGTCAAGCGCGCGACTGCGGCATAGTGTAGATCATCGAATAACGCATCCTGCTTGACTTCGTCAATTCCTCCCGGGTATGCAACTAAACCCATCCCGAGGTCGTGCAGTAGGAAAGCGCCCCCCAGGACGAATGCCTCGGCCGGATTCATCTCAAAATCGTCACCGCAAATGATAGAGGCAACGTCCCATAGCGCGTCTATGTGGTTGATCGAGTGATCGGTAAACATGGGCATGGACTGCGATATCTCAGACGCTAGTGGTTCGACCGTATCACGGAACTGCATGTAAGCGTGGCGCAGAGTCTCGCATTCCCTCTCGTATTCGCCGGCCTCTCTGCCGAGCGTCAACTGCCAAAGGGGTGTGCGTTCGAAAGCATGCGTCATGGGTTCTTCCCTGCGTTTCGGTGCTTAGCGGAACGATCTCTTCGGATGCGTCACTCTTGGCTCTTATGGACCGCCCCGGGGCCTGCGGTAGGTTCGCGTCACACTTTCGACCTCTGCTCCCTCTCGTGCGACAGCCTCATCCCTCACCAGAGTGGCTCCGATATTGATGCCAAAGATCGCAGCAAGTTCTGCATCGGCGGGGACTTCCCGATGGATCCGCTCAAGGTCGATGCTGCGAGGCGGTTCCTCCCCGGGCAAAAAGGCGGCAACCTGAGTGCCCCTGCCGTGCTCAGTAATGGCAATACCCTCGTGTCTCAAAAGCGCAATTGCCTGTCGAATCGTGCCGCGGCTCGCATTGAACTCTGCGGTGAGCGAACTTTCAGGGGGTAAAAGTGATCCGCGCGGGATGGAGCCGGCCTCGATCCGTCTTCTGAGCTCGTCAGCGATGAGGCGGTATCGAGGCTGTCCGTAGTGCGAGGTGGGCACCTGGTTACCGTACCTGGCACTTGTCTTACCAAGTGTCAACCAAGTGACCCCTTTCGACTGCTAGACAACTCGTTCACTTGTAGATACGCTTCCCTGTGTGCGGCTGGGGTGACGACTCGTGTCAGGGGTGGCCTCGCGCTGGCCCTCCTGGTCGCACCTGACGCGCGGCGTCCTGTCGGACCGGTTGCGGTAGCCGCGCGGACAAGTTGGCTCGGCGATATCCGACCCGTCCCCGTCGGGCGGTGCGCCGTGCCTCTATTCGAGTTGGCCACCGGCTGCATTGCCCCGTAGTCGGCCACCGGCTCTCTTCTACCTGTGGAGGTGCGATGTCCAGCCGTCCTCATCGACGCCGCCGGCTCTTCCTGTGGTGGCTCCGGAAGCGGCACCCCGTGCGTTCAGCCGAGGCTAAGGTCCCTCCGCGCACGCGCCTGGTGGTTGTCCCACGGGCATCGCGATGGTCAGTCGAGCAGACGCAGGAGTCGTCCACGTTGTGGCTCAGCGCGCCGATCACGCAAGTCCAGATCTACCCGGGCGGTGTCGGGTGGTGGCCACGGTGACGCCTACGAACAAGCCTGCAGGCATCGTGAACCATCCAAGCTGGTGTGCCCCCGATCGCTGCGGTCACCTGGTCCCGCCGCTGATGACGGAGATGACCCGCTATCATCGCGGTGCGACGCGCCGGATCGGCGACGCTCGCGCGGGCGGGATGGTGGTCGCGTACATCATTGGCGTCGACGCTCGGACTCCCCTAATTGCGCTGCATGCGACGTGTCGGGCCGGCATCGGCTGGGCCGAACTGCCCCTGACGCAGGCCACTCAACTAATCGAGCGCCTCAGTGGCCTGGTGGTCGAGGCCGGTGGAGATACCGGGAGCCACAGTGGCTGAGCCGAAGATCGAGCGGGAGAGCGTCATGGGCTTGGTGACGGGTGCTGTCGAATGCCCGGCGTGGTGCCGAGGATGCGGACCGAACGACCCGATGCACCGAGGCTTTCTCGCCACCGTTGGTCAGGAACGGACGGGCTGGGTCAGCGTTCAGATGCTCCTCGATCGGTTCGCGCGAAGGGACCTGGTCGTGAAGCTCGACGCCACTCGCAACGGCTCGACGCAACCCGTCCTGCTCGACCGGATCCGCCTGGACCGGCTCATTTACGAACTGAGCTATGCCCGGCTGGTGATGATGACCAAGGGCCAGTACCTGGAAGAGCGCGATGAGCAACCCTGAGCGCCGGCGCCCCGGCCGGGCTCCCTGGCTTGCTGGACGACAGACCAAGCGGCCTGCGGCGCCGGTTGCTCCGGTCCCCGAACGCCCGGCGGGGGGGACCACCTGGCAGACGTTGGAACGTCTAGGGGGTACGGTGACCGGTGTGCAAGGCCGGGACTGGCGCCCTCGATACCTGCAACTCGCGGAGGAGTTGCGGGCAAAGATCATGGGCGGAGAACTGGCTCCCGGCACCCTGATGCCGAGCGAAACCGAGCTTGCCGAGTCATCCGGCCTGTCCCGCACCAGCGTTCGCAACGCGATCCGGCAGCTCCGCGAGTGGGGCCTGGTCCGCGCCGAGCAGGGACGCGGCACCTACGTGCGAGCACCCCGCCAACGTGTACGCCGACGCAACGCCGAGCGCTACCAGTGGGAGAAGGACCGGGTCCTGCTCGACGAGGACGAGCGGCTGAAGACCGGTGCCACCGAGCACGACACCGGCCTGACCGTCGACGACCTCAAGTTCCACGCCGAGTACACCCGCGTGGAGGCCGATGCGGAGATGGCGGCGGCCTTGCAGGTCGACCCGGGCACGACGCTGCTACGCCGGGTCTACTGGACTTCCTCCCGGAATGAGAACGCGCCGCTGACGGTGTCGTACTCGTACCTGCCATACGACTTGGTGGCCGCGAACCCGGACTTGCTCGATGAGGGCAAAGAGCCGTGGCCGGGCGGTACACAGCACCAGCTCCACACCATCGGCATCGAGCTGGACCGGATCGACGACGAGATCCGCGCGCGTCCGCCGTCGCCGGACGAGGCCGAACTTCTGGACATCGACCCGGGCGTCTCCGTCCTCACCGTCCGGAAGACCTCAGTCGACACCACGGGGCGTGTCGTCGAGGTCGCCGACGTCGTGATGCCGGGTGATCGCACCGAGCTTGTCTACTCCCACAAACTTCAGCGGTGGAAAACGTGACGCAGCTCGTCTCGGTCGTCACCCCGGTCCACGCGCCCAGCATCGAGCACCTTGCTGGTGCCTACGAGTCGTTGGCTAAGCAGGAAATGCCCACCGGGTGGGACTGGCAATGGCTCGTCCAGGAGGACGGGCAGACCGGCGTCCTGGCCGACGAGCTGCCTGACGATCCCCGGATCAGCCTCGGCACCGGTCGCCCCGGTGGGCCTGGCGTCGCCCGTACCCTCGCTCTTTCCCGGGTCTCAGGCGATCTCATCAAGGTCTTGGATGCCGACGACCAGTTGACCCCCGGCGCGCTCGCCCGGGACATCGCCGCGTTCGACGCGCACCCGCAGATCGGTTGGACCACCTCGCGGGTACTCGATCTGCTGCCCGACGGGTCAACCGCCGGCTGGGACAAGGATCCAGCCGGCGGGGTCGTCGACCGCGGTTCGGTCCTGTCGTTCTGGCAAGCCAACGACTACCGGGCATCGGTGCACCCGGCGACGCTGTGCCTGCGGCGGGATCTCGTCTTCGCCCTTGGCGGCTGGATGGCGCTTCCCGCCTCCGAGGACACGGGCCTGCTGCTCGCCGCCAACGCCGTAAGCGCCGGCTACTTCACCCGGGAGTACGGGCTGCTCTACCGCAAGTGGCCCGGCCAAGTCACCAGCCAGGCAGCGCACCGGGAACCGGCCGAGTATCAGGCCCGAATGCGGATCATCGAGGCCAGAGCCAAGGCCCTAGCCTCGATGCTGCCCAACGGCTTGTCTCTCGATCGCCTGGTCTAGATCGAATTTATTCGACCTCGATCTCGAAAACTTGCTCTCTTTCGAGCCCTTCTCCGTTTTCGGTTTCCCTCCAGCCCTGGGGCCACACATTGGCACGCGCTCCATCCTTCTTCGAAATGACGGCTGCGGTGAATTCGAAGCTGCCCTTGATTTCAGAGACTCGAAAGAAGGTGGTTCCTTCGAATCGTGAACTATCGAAGCTCGCATCGCCGCCGAATGCTGTTCCATCGAATGCCAGTCTGTCAAGAAAGCGGCCGTTGTCGAACCATACATCATTTCCAAACTTGGTTTTGAAGAAGCGAGTACTATCCCGAAATGTGCAAAAGGAAAAGTCGCCATCAGCTAGAAATGAAGAGTTATCAAAGAATGTAACGTTCTCGAACGCTCCTGACGTGAAATCCGCTTCTCCTTCAAACTTAGTCTTATTAAATCTAGCTCTGTTCTGAAAGTGGACCTGGATAAAGTCTGCTCCTAGGGCGAAACGAGCGCCCGTGAAAGTTGCCTCAGCTGAAAATTTGGCTGCTCGAAAGTCGGGTCGCTTGTGAAAAGTTGAATCCCTAAAGCTGGCGTGCCCAAGGAACTTCGACCCTCTGCAGTTCAGTGAGCCAATTTGTGTCCCGGAGAAGTCGGCATCTATCAGTGTGGCTTCTGCCAGGTCCAAGTTGAGGCTGCCCCAAAATGCTCCCTCTGCCACGGTTTGCGCATCATTCTTTGCGTGCTTCACGAGAAGTCGCTGTGCTGCAAGCCTGACCTGTCGCTCTCCACCCCACTTCTCGGCATGCTGAGACTGTTCGGCAACATCGTCTGACGATTCACCTTCGCCGTACACGATAGGAAGTGGCATCCGCAGGTATGCGCAGATTACCTCAGTGATGCTTTGTCGGTGCATAGGATTGGCTTGTGCTAGTCGCTCAAGGGCGTAAAGACCCGCAAGTCGGACAGGCGCTTTCTCTGATCCCAACTGCTCAGCTGCCTTCACATATAGCTCTGTCACGCGCTTCTCACCCGCGTCGTACTCTGTGGCCTGCTGACTTCGCTCCGCCAGTTGTTGGCGACGAAGCGCTAGCAGCAGGGCAAGAGCGCCGACAGCGCCTGCGCCCACCGATAGGCCTGTCCGGATGGCATTAATTCGCAGTTGCGCCGCTTGCGGGTTCGTGCCCTTAGGAGCTGCTGATTGCAGCCATAGGACGGCAATCCAGGTGACTAATACAATGATTATGGCCCCGACGGGGAAGGTCCACGTTGGAATGGGCCTTAGTTGCCGATCCGGCGGGAGGGGCGCCGCGGAAGGTGGGCGTCCAGATCGGGGATGGCGACGAAGCCTCAGCCCGAAGGTCAGTGCGGCTGCCCCTAGTGTCGCGATTGCAGCAGCGAGCCAAAAATCAGTCAGCTTGCTGAATGCTTTGAGCCACCAATCAACTGGCACCGGAGTCAGGATGGCCAACAGCACCAATGCCGCTCCGACGATCAGCATGGCGGTGGATGCGCGGATAGTCACGCGAACATGATCCCGTATGCCTTTGTGCGCGGCGCGCTCGATGTTCAGAACAGACATAACAGATATTGAGGGCGAACCTCCGATGGTCGAGCTGGAGACTTGTTGACTTGTCTGCCAAGTGCCATCTACCTTGGACCGCGACTTGGCAGACAAGTTAACAAGTTGGAGGTTGGGCGATGGCTCTGCGAGGCGGAACCCGGTTCGCCGTGCGGTTCGAGGACGTGTTCCCGGCGGGGTGCGCGTTGGTCCCCGAGTCGATGGGTGAGGTCGAGGACTACGACGAGAAGACCGGCCGGCGTAGCCCGGCGAAGGACAAGCTGACCGGCCAGAGGGTGTGGCAGGTGCGCGTGATGGATCTCGACCCCGAGTTGGGCAAGCGGTCGCGGGAGACGACGGTGAAGATCTCTGCCGACTACCAGCCGGTGCCGCCGACAGGTGCGCCGTTCGAGGCGGTGGAGTTCGACGGGATGACGGTCACGCCTTACGTGAGCAACAACAACCGGATGGCGTACTCGCTTCGCGCGACCGGACTGCGGGCGCCAGCGGGCGTGACCAAGAAGGCGGCGGCGTAGCCGCATCTGGTGGGGGCGGGGCTGTCAGGTCTTGGCGGACGGCAGCCCCGCCCCTGTGTCTCTTTCCCCTGCTCTGTCGAGAGAGGTAGTGACGTGTCCAAGGGTATGCGTCCGGCTGGCCGTGGCTGGCCTCGGTGTGGCGTGTGTCAGTCGCGGTTCGATCCGACCACTGGCGCCGACGGTCGGTGTGAGGGCTGCGTGGGGCAGCTCGTCCTTCCGTTTCCTCCGGTCCGGGATGCGTCGGGCCGGTTCGTGTCGCTGCGGGGTGCCCAGTGATCGGGCGGCCTCGCGGTGAGGTGGTGACGACCTCGGCCGGTGACCTGCTGGTGTTCCGTCCGAAGCGGTTAGAGCTGCCCGTCTGGGCGGTGGCGGTCGGCCTGGTGCTGCGCTGGTCGGGGCGGCTGCTGTGGTGGTGCCTGCGTCACCCGGTGGCAACCGGCGCGGTGGTGTTGGCGCTCTGGCTCTACGTCGAGTTCGACTGGCCCGGCCTGGTGGTGCCGCTGGTGCTGGGAGCGGCGGTCTCGGCGGTGTGGCGCTGGCGGGATGAGTCGTCGTGGTGGGCGTGGCTGGCGGGTCCGCTGCTCGGGTCGTTCCGGCGGGTGTTCGTCTACCGGCGGGTGTGGCGTGAGGCCATGACGCTGTGCGGGCTCGCCGAGACGTTCGACCGTCGACACGTTCTCCCCGAGCTGCTGCGGGTCCGCTCGGATCAGGCCCTCGACGTGCTGACGGTGCGGATGGTCCGGGGGCAGACGCCGGAACAGTTCCAGCGAATGAGCGCGAACCTGGCCTACGCCTTCGGCCGCCGGCACGCCCGGGTCTACGCGGAACGCCCCGGCGACCCGCCGACGCGTGCCGGTCGGGGTGCGTGGGTGCTGCGGCTGGTGGATCGGGTGCGGTATCGGGACCGGCCGACGGTGGTCTACGTGGCGTTGGTGCGTACCGATGCGCTGCGCACGCTGGTGCCGCCGTTCCCGGTGCCGGCGGTGCCGGACTTCACCGCGCTCCCACTGGCCCGGCGGGAGGACCTGCGTCCCTGGTCGCTGCATCTGCTCGCCACGCACGTCCTGGTGGGCGGCGCCACCCGGTCGGGGAAGGGCTCGGTGCTGTGGTCGCTGGTCCGAGTCCTCGGCGGCGGTGTCGCCTCCGGGCTGGTGCGGCTGTGGGTGGTCGACCCCAAGGGCGGGATGGAGTTCGCGCTCGGCCGGCCGATGTTCGCCCGGTTCGCGTGCAAGTCATTCGAGGCCATGGCGGACCTGCTCGACGAGGCCGTGACCGTGCTGCGGGAACGTCAGACCCGCCTGGCGGGAACGGTTCGGGTGCACACGCCGACCGAGGCGGACCCCCTGGTCGTGGTCGTCGTCGACGAGATGGCGGCGCTGACCGCCTATTTGCAGGATGTCGAGCTGCGCAAGCGCATCGCGTCGTCACTGGGGTTGCTGCTGTCGCAGGGTGCCGGCGTCGGCGTCCTGGTGGTGGCCGCGTTGCAGGACCCGCGTAAGGAGGTGCTGCCGTTCCGGGACCTGTTCCCGACCCGCATCGCGCTCGGCCTGACCGAGGCGTCACAGGTCGACATGGTCCTCGGCGACGGGGCCCGCAACCGGGGCGCGCTCGCGGATCAGATGCCCCGGTGGGCAAAGGGCGTCGGGTACGTGATCCTCGACGGCACCCCCGACCCGATGCGGGTCCGGTTCTCCTACGTCAGCGACGACGACATCCGCGACATGGCCCAGCGGTTCCCGGCGCCGGCTGACGCCTCGGACATCCTCGCCCAGGTCGGCCGGGAAACCGCCACCGAACCGGTACGCCTTCCCTTGCCCCGCAAGCCATCCGGGCGACTGCTGCCCGACGCGTTGCGCAACCTCCTCGACTCCGACGGCGGGGGTGAACCGCGGTGACCACCCTCCCGAACGGTCGCCGCTTCTACCGGCTGCGCACCCCCGAACCCGTCACCGCCGTGTCCGTCCGCGTCGACCCGCAACGGCCCGACCCGTACCCGGTCTATCTCGCGGTCGGCGCGGGCCGGCGACGGATGTCCCTGACCCCCGACGAGGCATGGGCGCTGTGGCGCTGCCTCTCCGAAGCCGTCGCCACCCTCGGCGCCCCTCCCGACTACATCCGCACCGACATCCGACCGGCCAGGAGGTAACCCGTGATGACCACCCTCACCCGCATCGTCAACCGGCTCCGACGCCCGCTGCGCATCCGCCTGGTCGGCCCGGCCAACCAGACCGCCGCCGCCCTGCACGGCCTGGCGCACATGGTCAACCGCCGCCCCGACATGGCCGACCGGCGCATCCGCATCGACCTGACCATCTGTGAGAAGCCGTTGCGGGAGTGGCGATGACCGAGCGCACCGAATCGGCCGTACGGCTGGTGATCCTGCTCGCCATCGGCGCCATGGCCGGCGCCGCCGCCTTCACCCACGTCCACGACCTGTCCGTCGCCCACGGCCAACCCAACTGGATCGGCTGGGCCAACGCCGTAGCGGTCGAGCTGATGACGATCTACCTCGGCCTGGAACTACGCGCCCGCCGTCGCACCGGTCGACCCGTCGGCCTGGTCGGCTCGCTGCTGGTGGCGTTCGCGTTGCTGTCCCTCGCGGCCCAGGTCGCGGAAGCCGAATCGTCGGTGTGGGGCTGGACCGTGGCGGCGGTGCCGTCGCTGGCATTCCTCGCACTGGTCAAGGTCGTCCTGTCCAACGCCCCGGTCACCCCGCCGGCTGTCGAGCCGGACCAGCCCGGCGCGTACCGGTACGACGAGCCGGCGGAAGCCACCGAGGTCGAACCGGTCCGCCCGACCGTGCCGACGCCGCCCGTCGTCCCGGCGGCACTGCCTCCGCGCGCTGTCCAGCCCAACCGGCCGCACGTCGTCGGGATCATCCGATGACCGCTCCAACGCTGCCCGGCCTCGCGCCGGCCGCCCCGACCCCGGCCGCTGCTCCTCTGCCGGGGTCGCGGGCGGCCCGCATGGCGCTTCCCCGCTCGGTGGACGTGCTCAAGGAGATCGCCGCCGAGTACGGCGTCTGCGTGCGCCCCCTGGCGATGCGCCGCACGGATCTCGACACCGGCCTGACCGACGTCATCGACCTGCCCTGCGGGGCGACCCGGGAGGACAAGTGCGCGCCGTGCGCGAAGAAGAACCGCCGGCTGCGGCAGGCGCAGATCCGGGAGGGCTGGCACCGCGACGACGAGCCGCTACCGCCCCCGGAACCGGCGACCGAGGAACAGTCGTCCCTGATCCTCTTCCGTGCACACCTGGAGTTCTCCCGTGACGAGGCGTCCCGGGCGTGCCAGTGGGACCAGGTCGAAGACCTCGACGAGGCGATCCGCGAGGTGGAAGAGGCGATCGCGGCCGAAGGGCTCCGGGGACGGGTCGCCCCTCCGCACGCCACCGCCGACGAGGACCAGGGCGACGACGACATCGGCCCGCGCCGCAAGCGCTCCACCCGGCGGCGGCAGGACGCCCCGGAACTGCCTCGGCGCAAGGTCGAGGCGCGCACCGTCGGCAGGACATACACCGGATCGGACGGGGCCACCTACCGGCCGTCGATGTGGCTGACGCTCACCCTCGACTCCTACGGCCCGGTCCGCCCCGACGGCACCCCGCTCAACCCCGACCGGTACGACTATCGCCGCGCGGCGTGGGACGCGGTGCACTTCCCTCGGCTGCTCGACCGGTTCTGGCAGAACCTGCGGAGGTGTGAGGGCTGGAACGTCCAGTACGCCGGCTGCGTCGAGCCGCAACGCCGCCTCGCCCCGCACGCGCACTTCGCCATCCGGGGCACGATCCCCCGGGACATCCTGCGTACCGTCGCGGCAGCGACCTACCACCAAGTGTGGTGGCCGGCGGTCGACGCCCAGCGGTACACCGTCGAGCGGCCTCCGGTGTGGGACGAGGACGCCTGCGCGTGGGTCGACCCGGACACCCGCCAGCCGTTGACCACCTGGACGGAAGCGCTCGACGCCGTCGACGCCGACCCGGACGTGGAACCGGTGCACGTGGTGCGCTTCGGCGCCCAGGTCGACGCTCGCGGCGTCATGCCCGGCACCGCTGACGCGGAGCGGACCATCCGGTACGTCACGAAGTACATCACCAAGCACACCGGCGACTGCCACAAGGCGACCACCGATAGGCAGCGGGCGCACTTGGACCGGCTGTGGCGGGAACTGCGGGTGACCCCGTGCACCGACCGGTGCGCGAATTGGCTGTTGTACGGGGTCCAGCCGAAGAAGGCACACGCGAAGCTCAAGCCGGGCCGCTGCAAGGGCAAAGTTCACCAGCGGGACACGCTCGGCATCGGCGGCCGGCGCGTCCTCATCTCCCGCGACTGGTCCGGCAAGACGCTCTCCGACCACAAGCACGATGTGCGGGCCTGGGTGCGGGCGCTGCTCGGCGTCACCGTCGGCCTCGATGGCGTCGACGACCAGGGCGCCACCGTCGAAAGGGTCCGCCACGCCTGGGAACTGGCCCGCCCCGATGACCCGGACGTGCCGGCGATGGCTCACCGGCTGCTGCGGTCGATCAGTGAACGCGCCCGGTGGCGCTCCGAACTGCTCGCCGCCAAGGACCGCGCGGCCCAGCTCCCCGACGACAGCTCGACGACGGAAGCGGACGACAAGACGGGGGAGGGGCTGTGATGGCCAAGGACGAGCTGTGGACGGTTCGGGACGTGTCGGCGTATCTCCGGGTGCCGCAGGAGACGCTGTACCGCTGGCGCAAGGTCAAGTACGGTCCGCCGGCGGCTCGGGTCGGCCGACACCTGCGCTACGAGCCGGAAGCGGTCCGGGCATGGGTACGTGAGCAGGCGGCGGCCTGATGGGGCACGTCGAGGATCGCTGGTACAAGGTGATCAAACATCCCGGCGGCCGGAAGGAACGGATCAAGTCGGATCTGTTCGGCAAGGGGATGCGCTATCGGGTCCGGTACATCGGCCCGGACGGCCGGGAACGCAGCCAGTCCTTCCCGGACCGGGCCAAGCGCGACGCTGATGCCTTCCTCGTCTCCACCGAGACGGACAAGCTTCGCGGCTCCTACGTCGACCCGTCCGCCGGCCGCATCACCTTCGCCGAGTACGCCGAATCCTGGCTCCGAACTCGTTCCTTCGATGAGTCGACGCGGGAGGTTACTGAGCATCGGGTACGCAAGCACCTGTTGCCGTTCTTCGGCTCTCGGCAACTGGGGGCGATCAAGCCGGGCCACATCCGGGAGTGGGACGCCGCGTTGGTCGGCAAGCTGGCCCCGGCGACCCGGGCCGTCATCTTCGCGCACCTGCGGACCATCCTCGGCGCGGCCGTCGACGACGAACGGATCGCGAAGAACCCGTGTTCGGCAAAGTCGGTCACCGAGCCGCGACCGGTACAGCGCCGGGTGGTGCCGCTGCGCCACGACCAGGTCTCGGCAATCCGCGGTGGCCTCGCCCAGCGGTACCGGGCGATGGTCGACCTGGGCGCCGGCTGCGGTCTGCGGCAGGGCGAGATCCTGGGGCTCGGCGTCGACGACATCGACCTTGACGCCGGGTGGGTGCACGTCTCGCGTCAGGTCAAGCTCGTCCGGTCCCGGCTCGTCTTCGGCCTGCCCAAGAACGACCGGGACCGCCGGATACCGCTGCCTGACTCCGTCGCTTTGGTGCTGCGTCAGCACATCGACGGCTTCCCGTCGGTGTCGCTCACCCTGCCGTGGGAGAACCCGGCCGACGATGAGCGGGTGACGGTGCCGCTGCTGTTCACCACCACCCGGCGGGGTGCGATCAACCGACACACCTTTGACGACAAGAGTTGGCGCCCCGCCGTACGGGCGGCCGGCATCACGCCGACCCGGGCCACTGGTATGCACGCGCTGCGCCACTTCTACGCCTCGTCGCTGCTCGACGCGGGGGAGAGCATCAAGGCCCTCGCGTCGTATCTCGGGCACTCCGACCCCGGCTTCACGCTTCGGGTCTACACCCATCTGATGCCCGCCAGCGAGGAACGCACCCGAAAAGCGATCGACGACATTTTCCATCGCAACAGGCTCTAGTCTGTCGGAATTAATCACTATGTGGGTCTTTCTGTGTATCGCTCGATGGGGCTAGAGTGGTGGATGTGGCGGGAACAATTACTATCGGTGTGCGGCCGGTCCACATCTATCAGAGGCGTTTCGACTCTACGGATCTGGCGGTCGCTCTTCAGAGCTCGCATCTCTATCTGATTTCGCGCCGGCCGCAAGTGCGCCTTGACCCGGCTAGCGTCCTTTCGAAGCCTTACGGCGTGAAGGTCGACGTCGTAAGTCGACGAGAAGGTCATGCGGAAGAATGGCGTCAGAGGCTCGTGATCCCTGCGCCGGATGGTGAAGTGATTTCCAGCTTCCGACTACATGCCGATGGAAGCTACTTCTCGTTGCGTAGCGGTGATCACACAATCCACGGCGACGCATGGGCGTTTGCCAGCTTCTTCATGGACGCCAACGAAGAAATCGCCGGGCAAGAAGTCATGTACGTAGGTAAAGCGTACGGGCAAGATGGTTCAAGCAATGTGTGGGAACGGACTCGCAAGCACGAAACCCTGTCGAGGATCTACGAGGACCATCTCCCAGGCGGCTGGGATGTCTTCGTGACCCCACTGGAGGTCGAGTACGCCACCATGTCCTCGTCCGACCACATAAATGACTCCGATGATGGGCCTGACCTGTTCGGGGGATATTACGATCGCTACGTAGAAATGAAAACGGGTCGAGTGCTGGGGTCGGGGGTAGATCTCGCCGAGCATGCAATGATCGCTTACTTCGTACCTCATTACAATAAGAACTTACTCGACTGGTGTGCGGCGAAACCCACAAAAGATATGCAGACAATGCGGTCTGGCGGGTTCAGGCTCTTGCAGGTTCATTTGAATGGATGGTGGGGGTTGTCTCGCTTCTACTCTCGTCAGGTGCCCGCGAGGGTCCGTAGTCACTTGATCTCGCACGACCTCCCGCCGAACCCCTCCCCGTCAGTAACAAGAGGCATTGGATCTGCCGACCTGGACAACTGGCGTGCACAGCTGAGCTTGGTGCCGAACGGTCACGAGATATTTGCCAGCGATGCTGAGAGGGCAGGGGTCGCGCTACGAGTCTTCGGTGAGCACGCTCCAGAGGAGCGTCGTCCTCCTGAAGTCATCCTCGATCGCTGAGGTTGGCTGACTTCGGGGGGCCTTAGATTGGGCTGACGGCCGGCGCAGTTGCCTGTACGGCCTGGCGACGGCCTACAGCGGCCTTCACCAGGTTTCGCCCCAGGTCAGCAAGGGTGCGATGATCTTAATCCGGCGTACAGGTCGACTCGTCCGTCGCCCACCAGCTCAGAGCCGTGATCATGGCTCTGAGCTGGTTTTATGTCCGGGCGTCGATGGTCGTCGTCGGTCAACTTTGGCCGGCGTTTGACGCCCGGCGACGCCCTGGAGACGTCTTGAGCGCCGACTCAGTTGGTCTCGTCTCGGGTCGGTCGGGCCGTGCCGTCGTGGGGCCTCTCCGGGCCGGCATTCGTTGGTTACGGAGTCGGGGCAGGCGGCGGTGTGGGAGGGTCGGGCACGTCCTGTCGGTGGACGAGCTTCCCCCGGTTCGCCGGAGGGTTGACCTGGCGCCGGTGGGCTCAGGCTGAACGATAGCCGTCTCGTCCGGTCGGGCCTGGTGGGTGTGCCAGGCGGTCTCGTACTCGTCTGGGGATCGCCAGCCGAGGTCTTTCTGGATGCGGCGGGTGTTGTACCAGCCATCGATGTAGGCGAAGATCGTGTTCTCGGCCTCGTCGCGGGTCCGCCAGGAGTTGCGGTAGACCAGCTCGATCTTCAAGGTCGGCCAGAAGTTCTCCATCAGGGCGTTGTCGAACGAGTCGCCGACCGACCCATGGAGGGCAGGATGCCGTTGTCGGGCGGCATAAGGCCGTGGTCCTACCTTTGGAGGAAACCTGGTCGGATCGCTACGGTCTCGGGCGTGATTCTGTCGGTGAGCAGTCGCGTGTTTGATGAGTCCTGGCGCCACGCGACGACGTTGGAGGAGAAGGCTCAGTTGGTCGAGCTAACGATGGACCGGCTCCCATCTGACGATCTTGCCTGGTTCGGCATCGCCGACGGGCCCGTCAGTGACGACGAGCTGACGTCAGACACCTGGCTCGCCGTCGCGGTCAACAAGACCGCCGGTTACGGAGCCTTGATGTGGTGCGTCGATTCCCGCAGCCCGAGACGCGGCGGCACCAATGAGCACGTCTGGCTGACCGACAACCCAAGACCACCGAAGGTCGACCCCCAGGTCGTGGCGAACCCCGACGCTGGACTGATCCACAGCCCCCGCAGCACGCTGCCCAGACTTCAGATTCGTCTGGCTGTAGAAGAGTTCTGCTACGGGGACACCGGCGACCGGCCGGAACGAGTCAGCTGGGCACGCGGCGACCTGAACGGCCACCGCCACGACTGAGCCGGGCACGTCAGCCGCCCCAGTCTCACCAGCGTTTGGAGCCCGCGCCAACACCGGGCACCGAGACTTTTGCAGGCTTGCACGAGTCGCTTCGGCAGGCAGGATCGAGCAATGGAACGACGCCTCTCCATCCCTGGCGACCGCGTCGAGCTTGCCTGCGAAGCAGTCGACTAGGTGGACCTCCCTCGTTCCCGGCTGTGGTGCGGGTCGTGTTCACCGACGCGCAGGGCCGCGAATGGTCGCTCGTCGACAAGGCTCCGATCTTCGGCATCGGCATCGGCATCGGCGTCGGGCCCGAGCCCGTGTTGCCGAGTCCGGCTGCGGTGCGGTGCGTCGTAAGGGCACTGCGGACACGGCGTGTCGTGTCGTCGACTCCACTGGTCCTGGTGTCGGCGGAGGCCGATGGCGTGGCCGCCGACGACGGGACTGCCGTCTTCCTCGTTCGTGCGGACCTCCTGGGTTCCGGCGGCGCGTCCTTGATTGCCGCTGAACGCGACTCGCGCGCCTTCCCTGGCGTCGGGTGCGCCGCGCCGGTGCGGGAAACACGACAAAGTTCACCGGTGCGGGTGATCGCCTGCCTCCGGCCATCGGCTGAGGTGCCGCTCGACGACCTCTCGTACCTGACGACGGAGGTCCCGGTGCTCGCTGCCGCTCATCCCCTCGGCCGCGAGCACCGCGTCGGTGAAGCCGTCCACCCCACCCGGGGGCGACTCGCGGAGCAGTCGGCTCTCCGCCGGTGACAGGCAGAAGCCCAGCCTGACGCAGAGTTCGTCGAGGAGCCGGGGGATATCGGACTCCCGGTCGCTTCGATGGCCCATGGGATACAGCATGGCCGGGCGTCGCCCCTCCCTAGGGGAAGCATGGGTGCGGTTCCGGATGTCGGTCGCCGTACCGGCCGCGCAGGATCGGGGTATGAGCCTGCCCCGACAGCGCCTCCCGCTCCGGGACGCCGACGGCCTACGCCGCTTCCGGCTCTTCCTGGTCGCAGCCGCGCTCACCGTCGCGGTGACCCGGCTCTACCTGGCGGCCACCGGCTTCCCGCAGCTCGGCTCCGGCGAGCTGCACGTGGCGCACCTGCTCTGGGGTGGGCTCGTCATGCTCGTCGCGCAGCTGCTCCCGATGCTCTTCCTGGGCCGGGCGGTGCGCACCGCCGCCGCCGCACTGGCCGGCGTGGGGTTCGGGCTGTTCATCGACGAGGTGGGGAAGTTCGTCACCCGGGACCACGACTACTTCTACGAGCCGGTCGCCGCGCTGATCCACACCACGTTCCTCGCCGCGTGCCTGTTCGTGGTCCTCGTGGTGGGCCGCCGGCCGCCCACCGAGCGGGAACGGCGGGCCAACACGGCCCAGACCCTGGCGTACGCGGTGGCGGCGGGTGACGTTCGCCGTCCCGGGCTCCGCTGGCCGGACCGTCTGCATACCCCGGTCGAGCTGCTGTCGGGAACGACTCGGTCGCCGGCGCTGGACCGCGCCACGGTGGTGGCGGTCGGGCTGCTCGCCGTGTTCTCGCTGGGCCGGCCGCTGGTGTTGTTGTCCCGTGAGCCGGGGCCGTGGCGCGGCGTCCACGTGGCGGCGTCGGTCGCCGCGCTGCTCGTCACCGCCGTCGGGCTGGGCCTGTGGGTGGCAGGCCGGCGGGCCCGCGCGCTCGGCGCGCTCACGTTCGCGCTGGTGCTGCACCTGGTCGTGGTGCAGTTCTTCTGGCTGCTCGACCACGAGTTCGCCGGCTTCGCGCTGGTGCTGGTCACGCTCGCCCTGCTCGGCCGCTGCCGGGGGATGGCCGCCCGCCACCGGACGCCGGCGGGTGACGCGGACGGTCGGGCGCGGGTCGCGGTCTGAGTCGTTGGTGACATCAGCTCGACAGGCGGCGAGAACCGAGGTCCGGTCCCGTCCGGCGGTGTCGCCGACCGTCGGTCGCCGGACCGCCGGCGGGCAATTGACCGCCCCACCGCCCACCGCCGCTACCGGCTCAGGCCGACCAGCTCAGCGCCCGGCCGGCCCGCTCGTAGTGGCGCGCCAGCTCCGCGTCGATGCGCGCGGCGCGCTCCTCGGTCAGCTCCACCGCCGGCTGCCAGGGGCTGCGCGCCGTCAACATCCGGTGCCGCAGCCCGGCCGGCGGGTGCGAGGCGAACAGCGAGGCGTCCTCCCGGATGGTGAGCTGCCGTTCCAGCGGCAGCCGTTCGGCCGCGCCGTCCAGGGAACGGTTCATCCCCACCCGCCAGGTGGCCGGGCCCTGCCCGCCGCGCACCGCGTTGCGGACCACCATGGCCACCGACTCGGTGCGCAGCAGCACGTCGATCAGACGGGTCGCACCCGCCGTGCCGGCGGCCCGGGCGGCCATCTCGTCGGCCAGGTACTCGGCCCGCTGGCTGTCGCGCAACGCGGTGGCGACCAGCACCACGTGGCCGGCGAACAGCAGGCGGGACAGCGTCCAGGACACCAGCCGGCCCAGCCACTCGCCGACCATCGCCAGCAGCCCGTCGGCCTGGGTGTCGCCCCGCGGGCGGAACAGGTCGGCGGCGTTGCCGAGCATGGTCAGCGCCGGCTGGGTGACCGGGCCGCGTCGGATGTCGCCGTTGACGAAGTGACCGAGCTCGTGGCCCAGCAACGCCACCCGCGCCGGCCCGTCCAGCGCACCCCACAACGGCAGCCCGAGGCCGAGCACCCGCCGTCGACGCAGTCCCACCGACGTCGCGTACGCGTTGATGTCGTCGTCGACGCCGACCAGGTGCGGCAGCGGCGCGTCGACGGCGGTGGCCACCTCCCGGATCAGCGCGTGCAGCTCCGGCGCCTCCTCCGGGGTGAGCACCTCCAGATCCGGGTCGAGTCGGCCGAACCGGGGCCGCAGCGCCACCGCCAGCGCGATCAGGGCCACCCCGCCCACCACCGCGAGGTTCGGAAACGGGTACGCGACCAGCAGCCACACCCCGGCCACGGCGACTCCCACCACGCCGAGCAGGAGCAGCAGGGACATGCCGACGGTGACCGCGCCGGCGAGTGAGCGCCCGGTCGACTCCAGGGGCCGGCCGACGAGCGCGGCGTACTGCCGGCGGGTGAGGCGCGTGGCCAGTCGGTGGGTGCGCCTGTCGACCCAGGACCAGCCGAACTCGGGCGGCCGGCGGTCCGCGTCGTAGGCGTCGAGGTTCCAGTCGCATCCGGCGCACCAGGGCAGCGCCCCGTCCAGCGACACCGGCGTCCGGCCGCATCGCGGGCAGGCCCCCGTGCCCGTCGTCATGGTGATCACGAGCGGTCATCCTGGCCGGTGCGGACCGTCCGTGGTACCGGCCGTTCGGACGACGGTGGTCGCTGCGGTTGTTCCTCCATTCCCCGCCCCGACCGCCACGACCAGGTCTAATGTGGAGAGGGCGACGACTATTTGTGGCGTTCCGGTGGCGGCCGGGCGGTTCCCGGTGCACAGTGATCGCATGAGCGACGACGGAAGTGGTGGGCACTACTACTGGTGCACGCGACACCACCGGGTCGAGACCGATGCCGACGTGTGCCCCGCGAAGCACGTTCTCGGACCGTACGCCTCAGCCTCCGACGCGGAGAACGCCCTGCAGCAGGTGCGGGAGCGTAACGAAGCGTGGGATGCCGAGGACGCCCGTTGGGCCGGGGAGGGCCGCTAGACGGCGCGGGAGGGCCCGCGTCGAGGTGATCCGTGCTCCGCGAGGGCGAGAGCACGTCCCCAGGAAAGGGAACCGAGATGGCCGAAGCACAGCAGGCCACCCGCCCGGCCGCGAAACGGACGACCGCGAAGAGGACCACCGCGGGCAGGACGACGACGGTCACCAAGGCGTCGCCGAACGCCTCGGGCGCCGGCGCCGGACGGACGCCGGCGAAGAAGGCGGTGGCGAAGAAGGCCGCCGCCAAGAAGGTCGTGTCGGCGGCGCGTAAGGCGCCCGCCACCAGGGCCACGGCGGCCAGGACGACCGCCAAGAAGACCGCGGCCAAGAAGACCGCCGGTCGGACGGCGCCGGCCACGAAGACCACCGCCAAGAGCGCGCCGGCCAAGAAGGCCACCGCGAAGAAGACGGTGGCGAAGAAGGCGCCCGCGAAGAAGACCACGACGGCGGCGAAGAAGACCACGGCGGCCCGGAAGACGACCACCGCCCGGACGGCCACCGCGAAGAAGGCGCCGGCGAAGAAGAGCACCGCCGCCAAGAAGACCACCGCGGCGAAGAAGGCGCCGGCCAAGAAGACCACCGCCTCGACGCGCCCCGCGGCGCGCAAGACGGCGGCCAAGAAGGCCCCGGCGAAGAAGACCACCACCGCGCGCAAGACCACCGCGGCCAAGAAGACCACGGCGGCCAAGAAGGCGCCGGCCCGCAAGACCACCACGGCCAAGCGGACCACCACCGCCCGCAAGGCCCCGGCCCGCCGGGCCTGACCCCGACCGCTCACCCGCGCGGCGGGAGCTGACGCCGTCGCGCCGGTGAGCGGAACGTGCGGGACGCTGTCAGGATTGACCGCGTGGTGATCCGACGCGTACTGGCGCCCCGCATCGACTTCGGCGCGCTGCGCCGCGAGCTGGGACTGCCCGAGAGCTTCCCGGCCGCGGCGCAGCGCGAGGCCGACACGGCGGCGGCCGCGCCGCCGCCGGCCGTCGTCGACCGCACCGACGTCCCGTTCGTCACGGTCGACCCGGCGACCTCGCGCGACCTCGACCAGGCGATGCACCTCGCCCGCCGTCCCGGTGGCGGCTACCGCGTGCGGTACGCGATCGCCGACGTGTTCACCCACGTACGCCCCGGCGGTGAGCTGGAGGCGGAGACGTGGCGCCGGGGCCAGACGGTCTACCTGCCGGACGGCAACGTGCCGCTGCACCCGCACACGCTCAGCGAGGGGGCGGCCAGCCTGCTGCCCGACGCCGACCGGGCCGCGGTGCTCTGGACCATCGACCTGGACGCCGACGGTGGCACGGTCGCGGTCACCCTGGAACGGGCCCTGGTGCGCAGCCGGGCGAAACTTGACTACGGCGGGGTGCAACGCGACGCCGACGCCGGCCGGCTGCCCGAGCCGATCGCCCTGCTGCCCGAGATCGGGGCCCTGCTCACCACCCGTGGTCTGCACCGGGGCGCGATCAACCTGCCGCTGCCCGAGCAGGACGTCGAGCCCGACGGCGACGGCTGGCGGCTGGTGCTGCGCGGCCCCGGGGCGATGGAGGAACACAACGCCCAGATCTCGCTGCTGACCGGCATGGCCGCCGCCGACATCATGCTCGCCGGCCGGATCGGGCTGCTGCGGACGATGCCGCGTCCCCGCGCGGAGGCGGTCGAGCGGCTACGGACCGCCGCCGGCCCGCTCGGCGTGCCGTGGCCGGACGGTGTCCCGGTCGGTCAGGTGCTCGCCGGGCTGGACGCGTCGCGACCCCGGGCCGCCGCCTTCGTCGACCAGGCCGCCGAGCTGATGCGCGGGGCCGCGTACACCGCCTTCGACGGCGCGGTGCCCGAGCAGCCCGAGCACGGCGGGGTGGCCGCCGCGTACGCGCATGTCACCGCGCCGCTGCGCCGGCTCGCCGACCGCTACGCCACCGAGGCGTGCCTGGCCCTGCACGAAGGCCGGGAGGTACCCGAGCACGTCCGGGACGCGCTGCCGAAGCTGCCGGAGGTGATGGCGACGACCGACCGTACCGCCGGCGCGGCCACCCGGGGCGCGATCGAGCTGGCCGAGGCGGTGCTGCTGGCGCACCGGGTGGGGGAGACGTTCGAGGCGGCGGTGCTGGACGTGGACGAGCCGCGCCCGGCGGGCAACGGCCGGGCCGGCCGGCCGCCCGGCGGCACTGTCGCGCTGGACGAGCCGCCGGTGCGGGCCCGCTGCGTCGGCGACCTGCCGCTGGGCGAGCGCGTCCGGGTCCGGCTGACCGTCGCCGACCCGGTGGAGCGCAAGGTCGCCTTCGAACGCGCCTGACCGGCGGTGGACGTCCCGCACCGACCCGGCGGGGGCGGGGATTGTCACAGCGCCTCGACGCGCCGACGCCGGGCACCCTTTGCGAGGATGACCGCATGGCTTACGACGCGACCACGCTGCCCGACGTCTCCGGGCTGACCGTCGGCATCATCGGTGGCACCGGCGACCAGGGGCGGGGACTCGCCTACCGGTTCGCCCGGGCCGGGCAGACCGTGCTGATCGGCTCCCGCGCCGCCGACCGGGCCGCTCAGGCCGCCGCCGAGATCGCCGCCCTGCCCGGGATGCCGGCCGGCGCGACGGTCACCGGCGCCGACAACGACGAGGTCGCCCGGCGCAGCGACGTGGTGATCGTGGCGGTGCCGTGGGACGGGCACGCCGCCACCGTCGCCGCGCTCGCTGAACCGCTGGCCGGCAAGATCGTCGTGGACTGCGTCAACCCGCTCGGCTTCGACAAGCAGGGCCCGTACGCGCTCACCGTGGCCGAGGGCAGCGCCGTGCAGCAGGCCGCCGCGCTGCTGCCCGACTCCCGGGTCTGCGCCGCGTTCAACCACGTCAGCGCGCCGCTGCTGGCCGACCCGGAGGTCGATCGGATCGACCTCGACGTGCTGATCTGCACCGAGGACCGGGACCTGGTGGGCGTGGTCGCCGCGTTGGCCGCCCGGATCCCCGGGATGCGGGGCATCTACGCCGGCCGGCTGCGCAACGCCCACCAGATCGAGGCGTTCACCGCGAACCTGATCGCGATCAACAAGCGCTACAAGGCGCACGCCGGCATCCGGGTCACGGATCTCTGAGCGGCGCTCGTTAAGAAGGGGCCCCTCCTCTACGCCAGGCGTTAAGAAGGGGCCCTTCCTTACACCTCAGAAGGTGTGTTCGGGGGCGGGGAACTCGCCGCCGCGTACCTCGTCGGCGAACCGGCGGGTGGCGTCGGTGAGCGCGCCGGCCAGGTCGGCGTAACGCTTGACGAACCGGGGCGCCCGGCCGGTGCGCAGCCCGGCCATGTCCTGCCAGACCAGCACCTGCCCGTCGGTGTCCGGGCCGGCGCCGATGCCGACGGTGGGGATGCGCAGCTCACCGGTGACGCGCTTGGCCACCTCGCCCGGCACCATCTCCAGCACCACCGCGAACGCGCCCGCGTCGGCCACCGCCCGCGCGTCGGCGAGCACCTCCTCGGCGGTGTCGCCCCGGCCCTGCACGCGGTAGCCGCCGAGCGTGTGCTCGCTCTGCGGGGTGAAGCCGATGTGCGCCATCACCGGGATGCCGGCCCCCACGATCGCCTCGATCTGGGCGGCGCAGCGCCGGCCGCCCTCCAGCTTCACCGCGTGGCAGCCGCCCTCCTTCATGAACCGCACCGCGGTGCGCAGCGCCTGCGCCGGCCCCTCCTCGTAGGAGCCGAAGGGCAGGTCGCCGACGATCAGCGAGTGCCTCGTGGCCCGCACCACGGCGCGGACCAGCGGCAGCAGCTCCTCGGCGGTGACCGGCAGCGTGGTCTCGTAGCCGAAGACGTTGTTCGCCGCCGAGTCGCCGACCAGCAGCACCGGGATTCCCGCCTGGTCGAAGATCGAGGCGGTGTACTGGTCGTACGAGGTGAGCATGGCCCACCGCTCGCCGCGCTCCTTGGCGGCGATCAGGTCACGGGTGCGGATCCGCCGGGTGGCCGGCCCGCCGTAGAGGGCGGTCACCTCGGTCGGGGTGGACTCCACCATGACAATCTCCTTCCTCGAGGCCGCGCGCGCGGTCCCCGGGTTCCCCGCGATCGTCGCACCGGGCGGCCGGTCGGGGGCAGGTCGGAGTGGAGGAATTCACTCCCGGCCGAGGCCCGCTCAGCCGTCCTCGCGCCAGCGGTTGGTGATCGGCAGTCGCCGGTCCCGCCCGAACGCCTTCATGGAGATCTTGGTGCCGGGCGCGGACTGCCGCCGCTTGTACTCGGCGGTATCCACCATCCGCAGCACCTTGTCCACCACCGCCGGGTCGTGGCCGGACTCGATCAGGCCGTCGCGGCCCAGGTCACCGTCGACGTAGCCGATCAGGATCGGGTCGAGCACGTCGTAGTCGGGCAGCGTGTCGCTGTCGAGCTGGCCGGGGCTCAGCTCGGCCGACGGCGGCTTGCCGATCGAGTTCTCCGGGATCGGCGGGGTCTCCCCGCGCCGGGCCGCGTCCGCGTTGCGCCACTTCGCCAGCCGCCAGACCAGCGTCTTCCACACGTCCTTGACCGGGTTGTAGCCGCCCACCGAATCGCCGTAGAGCGTCGAGTAGCCCACCGCCAGCTCGCTCTTGTTGCCGGTGGTGAGCACCAGGTGGCCCTCCTGGTTCGACAGCGCCATCAGGATCACGCCGCGCACCCGGGCCTGGAGGTTCTCCACCGCCACGCCGGACAGCGACATGTTGGCCAGGAACGTGTCCACCATCGGCTGGATCGGCTCGACGCGGTAGTCGAGGCCGGTCCGCTTGGCCAGGTCCTCGGCGTCGGTGCGGGAGTGCTCGGAGGAGTGCTGGCTGGGCATCGAGACGCCGACCACCCGCTGCGGGCCGAGCGCGTCCACCGCGAGGGCCGCCGCCACCGCCGAGTCGATGCCGCCGGAGAGGCCGAGCACCACCGAGGGGAAGCGGTTCTTGTCCACGTAGTCGCGCAGCCCCAGCACCAGCGCCTGCCACACCTCGGCCTCGTCGGCGACCGGCTCGATGATCCCGCCGATCGCCGCCTCACCGGTCGGCGCGGCCGGGATGCCGGAGACCTCGTGGCGGACCAGCCGCATCCCGTCGGCCAGGTCGGTGGCGCCGCCGGTCGCCTCCGGCGCGGCGGGCAGCTCCACGTCGTGCACCAGCAGGTGCTCGACGAACTGCGGCGCCCGGGCCAGCAGCGTGCCGTCGGCGGCCACGATCAGCGAGTCGCCGTCGTAGACCAGCTCGTCCTGGCCGCCGACCATGTTCACGTACGCGATCGCCGCGCCCGCCTCGGCGGCGCGCCGGCGCACCAGCGGCAGCCGCGCGTCGTCCTTGTTCAGCTCGTACGGCGAGCCGTTGATGCTCAGCACCAGCCCGACGCCGGCCTGCCGGGCCACCGCGAACGGGCCGCCGGCCTGCCACAGGTCCTCGCAGATGGTCAGCGCCACGTCGACCCCGCCGACGCGCACCACGGTCAGCGTGTCGCCGGGAACGAAGTAGCGGTCCTCGTCGAACACCCCGTAGTTGGGCAGGTGGTGCTTGAAGTAGGTGGCCACCACCTCGCCGCGGTGCAGCAGCGCCGCCGCGTTGCGGGCCCCCCGGCCCGGCTCGGCGTCGGAGCTGACCTGCGGCGGCCCGTCCGCGTCCAGGTAGCCGACCAGGACCGGCAGGTCGCCGAGGCCGTCGGCGGCCAGGTCGGCGGCGAGCCGGTGCAGCGCGGCCCGGGACGCGGCGACGAAGGACCGGCGGAAGACCAGGTCCTCGACCGGGTAGCCGGTCACCATCAGCTCGGGGAAGAGGGCCAGCTGGGCGCCGGAGTCGGCGGCCTTGCGGGTCCACGCGCGGACCCGCTCGGCGTTTCCGGTGAGGTCGCCGACCGTCGGGTTGACCTGGCACAGGGCGAGACGCAGGGTGGGCATGTCCCCATCTTCCCCCAGTCGTCCCGCCCCAGTCCCGCCGGTCGCGGGAGACGCGGGCCACCGCCCGCCCGGCGTCCCCCGGGGCGGGACACGGCAGGACGACCCGCCGGGGGAGGGCGTAACGTCGGCGTAACGAGGCCGGTGAAGACTGAGCGGTCAGCCGGGCCGGCCCGACCGGTGCAGGACGTACGTGTCACGAGGGGTGGATGTGGACCGTCAGCAGGAGTTCGTCCTCCGTACGCTGGAGGAGCGGGACATCCGTTTCGTCCGGCTGTGGTTCACCGACGTGCTCGGCACGCTGAAGAGCGTCTCGGTGGCCCCGGCGGAGCTGGAGGCGGCCTTCGAGGAGGGCATCGGCTTCGACGGCTCCGCCATCGAGGGCTTCGCCCGGGTCTTCGAGTCGGACATGGTGGCCATGCCCGACCCGACCACGTTCCAGGTGTTCCCGTTCGAGGGCGGGGTCAGCGGCGAGAGCGCGCGGATGTTCTGCGACATCCTGCTGCCCGACGGCAGCCCGTCCTGGGCCGACCCGCGTCACGTGCTGCGCCGGATGCTCTCCCGGGCGGCCGACAAGGGCTTCACCTTCTACACCCACCCCGAGATCGAGTTCTTCCTGCTGGAGAACGGCCCGCAGGACGGCTCGGTGCCCGTTCCGGTGGACACCGGCGGCTACTTCGAGCACACCACGCACGCCGTGGCGCGGGACTTCCGCCGCCAGGCCGTGCTGGCGCTGGAGCGGATCGGCATCTCGGTGGAGTTCAGCCACCACGAGGTCGCTCCGGGTCAGCAGGAGATCGACCTGCGCTACGCCGACGCGCTCACCACCGCCGACAACATCATGACGTTCCGGCACGTGGTGAAGGAGGTGGCGCTCTCCACGGGGGTGCAGGCCAGCTTCATGCCGAAGCCGTTCACCGACCAGCCGGGCAGCGGCATGCACACCCACCTGTCGCTGTTCGAGGGGGAGCGCAACGCGTTCCACGACGCCGGCGACCCGATGAAGCTGTCCAAGGTCGCCAAGTCGTTCATCGCCGGGCTGCTCACCCACGCCCGGGAATACACCGCGGTCACCAACCAGTGGGTCAACTCCTACAAGCGGCTGTTCCCGCAGGCCCTGCCCGACCGGATCACCGAGAGCCCGGCGTACGTCTGCTGGGGTCACCTGAACCGCTCCGCGCTGGTCCGGGTCCCGGCCTACGGCAAGCCGAACTCGGCCCGGGTCGAGGTGCGGTCGCTGGACTCGGCGACCAACCCCTACCTGGCGTTCGCGGTGATGCTCGGCGCCGGCCTCAAGGGCATCGAGGAGGGCTACGAGCTGCCCCGGGCGCCGAGGACGACGTCTGGTCGCTGAGCAGCGCCGAGCGCCGCGCCATGGGCTACGAGGCGCTGCCGGAGAACCTGTCCGAGGCGATCGACGTGATGGCCGGCTCCGAGCTGGTCGCCGAGGTGCTCGGCGAGCACGTCTTCGACTTCTTCCTGCGCAACAAGCGGGCCGAGTGGGAGCAGTACCGCCGCGAGGTCACCCCCTACGAGCGGCAGCACTACCTCTCGCTCTAGATCACCGTGGCGCGGTGCCGCTATCGTCTGCGGCACCGCCCGCGCACCCGCGCCGGGCGAACGGAGCCGGGGAGGGCGTTCGGTGCTGGGAGACCTGCTCAACGGGGCGTGGCAGAGCATCGTGTTCGGGGTCGTCGGGGTGGGCCTGATGGCCGCCGGGTTCCTGCTGGTCGACCTGCTCACGCCGGGCAAGCTGCGGGAGCTGATCTGGACGCGCCGCAACGGCAACGCGGCGCTGCTGCTCGCCGCCAACCAGCTCGGCATCGCCGGCATCGTGTTCACCGCCGTGCTGACCAGCTACAGCTCCTTCGCCAAAGGGCTGGCCTCCACGGTGATCTTCGGGCTGGTCGGCCTGCTGGTGATGGCGCTGGCGTTCCTGGTGCTGGACCTGCTCACCCCGGGCAAGCTCGGCGACGTCATCGCCGCCGACGAGCCGCACCCGGCGGCCCGGGTCAGCGCCGCCACCCACTTCGGCGCCGCGCTGATCGTCTGCGCCTGCATCGCCTGACGGTTGTCGGACCCGGGGCATAGCGTCCGGGACGTGAACCGCACCGACCGTCTCTACGCCCTGGTCGAGGAGCTGCGGGCGGTGTCGCCGCGCCCGCGCAGCGCGCGCTGGCTGGCCCACCGCTTCGAGGTCAGCACCCGCACCGTCGAGCGCGACATCAGCGCGTTGCAGGGCGCCGGGGTGCCGATCTGGGCCGAGCCGGGCCGCACCGGCGGCTACGTGGTCGACCGGGCGCGCACGCTGCCGCCGGTCAACCTGAACCCGGCCGAGGCGGTGGCGATGGCCGTCGCGCTGCACCGCCTCGGTGGCTCCCCGTTCGCCTCGGCGGCCGGGGCCGCGCTGCGCAAGCTGGTCGCGGTGATGCCGCCCGCCGCGGTGGCCGAGGCGCACCGGCTCGCCGGCCGGGTGCACCTGGTGGGCGAAGGGCCGGGCACCCCCGTCCCAGCCGCCGTCGCCGACGCGGTCGCCGCCGGGCGCGTGCTGCGCCTGCGGTACGCCGACCGCGACGGCGCCGACTCGGCGCGTGACGTGGAGCCGCTGGCCTACCTGGGCAACGCGACGCACTGGTACCTGGTCGCCTGGTGCCGGCTGCGCGACGGGCTGCGGTGTTTCCGCACCGACCGGATCCGTTCGGTGCACCCGCTGGCCGAGCCGGTGACCCGGGAACTGCGCCCCGACGACCTCGACCTCCCGGTCGACCGGGTCCGCCCGCTCACCCTGGTCTGAAACCCGACAGCGTTTCCGGTCCGGATGGGGGAGGCTGGCGGGTCTGCCGCCCCGGGGGAGGAACACGCGTGCCCGACACGCTCAGCTACGCCGACGCCGTACGCCTGTTGGGCGGGGAGAAGAGCAAGGTCGTCGACTGGTTCGACAAGCTGACCGGGGGAGTGCTGCTGGCCGCGTCGGTGCCGGTGCCGGCGCTGCTCGGCCTCTTCGACGCCAAGGCGGAGTTCGTCCGGCTCGGCCACGAAGTGGTACGGGTCGCGTCCGAGAAGCGCTCCGGGCTGTCCCGGTACGGGCGCACGCAGCGGTTGGAGGCCGCGCACGCGGTGATCGCGGTGACCGCGTTCTTCGAGGCGCTCGCCGAGGCGGACCTGCCCTTCGACTTCGCCGACCTGGAGCTGCGTCGGTCCGAGCAGCTGACCCTGGCAGGGGCGGGGTCGGAGAGCAGGCGGTCCGTCGCACGGGTCCTCTTCGAGATCCCGGCGCCGCTCCCCGCGCCCGAGGTGCCCTATGCGAGGCTGCGGGAATTGCTGCGGAACCACTACGTGCTTCTGGTCGGGCGGGTCGCGGACTTCGTCGACGGGCTGGCCGTGGGCGAACGGCTGACCGACGGGGAGAAGCAGTCGCTGCGGCAGGCGCTGGAGCGGATACCGGAGTTCGCGGTCGAGCGCCATCGTGATCTGCTCACCGCCTTGGCGGCGGATTTCCCGGAGGTCGCGTTCTGGGCCGGGCTGCACGAGCACGAGGCGACCCGCGGAGAGGTACGCCAGCTCGCGGTCGGGTTGGTCGAGCTGCGCGAGACGTTGGCGGCGATGGCCACCGGCGGCACGCCCAGCGACTGGCGGGAGGCGTTGGCCCGCTCGTACCGCGCACAGCTCGACCGGCCGATCATCAACTCGGGTGAGGTGCCGGACGGTCTCCGGGTCCCGGCGCTCGGCGTCGCGTACGTGCCGCCGTCGTACCGGGTGGCCGCACTGGGCGAGCAGTCGCGGCCGAGCGACGAGTCGTGGTGGGCGGTGCAGCCGGCCCGCGAGGATCTCGTCCAGTTCCTGATCGGGCATCTCACCTCCCCCCAGGCGGTTCACGCGCCGTTGCTGGTGCTGGGTCAGCCCGGTTCCGGCAAGTCCGTGCTGACCCGGGTCCTCGCGGCCCAGCTGCCGGCCCGTGACTTCCTGGTCGTCCGCGTGGTGCTGCGGGAGGTCCGGTTGGAGGCGGACCTTCAGGATCAGATCGAGCAGGCCGTGCGGGACGCCACCGGGGAGCGGTTGGCATGGCCCAAGCTGGCGCGGTCGGCCGGCGACGCCCTGCCGGTGGTGCTGCTGGACGGCTTCGACGAACTGCTCCAGGCCACCGGCGTGACCCAGACGGACTACCTGCTCAAGGTGGCCCAGTTCCAGCAGCGCGAGGTGGATCAGGGGCGACCGGTGGCGGTGCTGGTCACGAGCCGGACCAGTGTGGCCGACCGGGCGAAGCCACCGCCGGGGACCGTCGCGCTCCGGCTGGAGCCGTTCGACCCGGCACGGGTCGCCCGCTGGGTGACCACCTGGAACGCGGCCAACTCCGACGGTTTCGCGGTGCTCGGCGTGCCGCCGCTGGATCCGGCGGCCGTGCTGACCCACCGCGAGCTGGCCGGGCAGCCACTGCTGTTGCTCATGCTCGCTCTCTACGCCGCCGACGGCAACGACCTGCGGTCGGCCGGCACGCTCGGCCGGGGTGAGCTGTACGAGAAGCTGCTGCGTAGCTTCGCCCGGCGTGAGGTGGTCAAGCACCGGGAGGGGCTGTCCGAGCGGGAGTTGTCCCGCGCCACCGAGGCGGAGCTGCGCCGGCTGGCCGTGGTGGCCTTCGCGATGTTCAACCGGGGCGTGCAGTGGGTCACCGAGGAGGAGTTGGAGGCGGACCTCGGCGAGCTCGCGTTCCTGGCCGGCGGGGCGCCGCAGGCGCGCGCCGACGGCAGCCTCCGGGTGCCGTTGCGGGCCGCGGAGATCGTGCTGGGGCGCTTCTTCTTCGTCCACCGGACGCAGGCGCTGCGGGGGGACCAGCGGACGGAGACGTACGAGTTCCTGCATGCCACCTTCGGCGAGTTCCTGGTCGCCCGGACGACCGCGCTCGTGCTGGAGGAGTTGGCTGCACGGGAGGCGGCGACGACCATGTTGCGGAGCGCGTCGGTCGACGACGATCCACTGCACGCGCTGCTGTCGTTCGCGACCCTGACCGGGCGGGCGCCGGTCGTCGCGTTCCTCGTCGAGGCTCTCCGGTCGTCTCCGGGCGATCACGCGGCGGGCATCCTCGACGTGCTGCTGCGCCTGTTCCAGAGCGTGCACCACGGACGGCCCGGGCGGACGTTCGCCTCGTACCGGCCCCGGGCGCTGTCGGTGCCCGAACGGCACGCCGTCTACAGTGCGAACCTGCTTGTGCTGGCGCTCTGCGCGGTCGAGGAGCTGGCCGGCGGTCAGCTCTATCCGGCGGAGCCGGACGTCCGGGTGCCCTGGACGCGCCAGGCACTGCTCTGGCGCTCGCAGCTCGCCGAGGGCGAGTACCGGAGTCTGGTGAACGCCGTCGCGCTGGACCGGCGGGGCGACGGCCGGCGCCGGGAGATCGGCCTGAGCCTCGCTCCGGAGGGATGGAGACCGCCGGACGTGGACCTCGGGTGGACGTTCCCGCCCACCTCGTCGTCGGAGTCGAACTGGTTGCAGGTGGAGTCCGGGCCGGACGCCGCCTTCCTGCGTTCGGTGGCCAACTTCGAGTGTGGCGTCGCCGGTGACGCGGTCCAGCACGCGCTGGAGCCGCTGGTGGAGATGTTCCCACCGGGGTTCGCCTGGGTGGTACGTGGTGGCGACACGGGGCAACTGTCGGTGGGCCGCATGCTCGTGACGACGGTCCTGGGGATGCCGGGCCTCGGGCCCGCGGACCGGGCGGCACACTATCGCGTGGTCGCGTCGCTGGTGATCGCCTTCCACGGCTCGGACGAGCGGGACGAGGTCGACATGGCGGTGGTGCTGCTGGACCGGCTCGCCGCCGATCGCCTCGTGACCCGGGCCGCCGCGATCGCGGTGCTGAGCAGTCTCGAGTTCGTGCCGACGGCCGGGGACCGGGCCGCCGGCGCCTTCCTCCGCTGTTGCCTCGCGCTGATCGGCGCCGACGACCCGGAGACCCGTCAGGTCGCCCGCATCGTGGGGCGAACGTTGCACGCCGACCAGGGCTCGTGGAGCGCGTACACCGAGGAGTTGGCGGTGGAGGCGGTGGTCCGCCTCACCGAACTGGGGATCGACGAGTTCCACCTCAGCCCGGCGGAGGCCGACCGGCTCGCCCGGCTGTTCGCCGGACGCCGCCCGGATCTCGTCGATCGGATCCGACCGCTGGTGCTGGCTCCCGTGCCGCCACGACCGTCCACCGGACGGGCTTTGTCCGGCGGTGACGTGGCGGTGTGATTCCGAAACACCGACAGGACGGTGTCGCGGCGGCCGCTCAGGCTGACTTCTGACGACGCCGGCCGGACGGCCGGCGCGACGACAGGAGGCAGCATGTCCAGCACGCCCGTGACCTGGTTCGAGATCGGCTCCGACCGGCCGGACGAGGCGCAGCGGTTCTACGCCGAGATGTTCGGCTGGTCCTTCGAGGAGCAGGGCGGCCCGGGTGGGTCGTACCGGCAGACGGCGGCCGGCGGGAAGCCGGGGATCGGCGGCGCGATCCGGGGCACCGACTCCGCCGCCGACAACTACGCGATCTTCTACGCGCAGGTGACCGACGTGGCGGAGACCTGCCGCCGCGCCGAGTCGGCGGGTGGCACGGTGCTGGCGCAGCCGGTCACGACGCCGAGTGGGCTGACGCACGCCCGCCTGCGCGACCCGTCCGGCAACCTCCTCGGCGTCTTCACCCCGCCGGCCGCCGGCTGACCGCACCCTTGCTCCCGGCCGGTGGGCCAGCCGGGAGCAAGGTGTTGCGGTGGGTGCAAGTGGTTGCGCGCATCGTCGATTGTGAACCCCTGGTTTCCGGGGATCGAAGCTGGTAACTTCCTGGCACCACGCGTCGCAAGTTCTTGCAACGCCTTCATCCCCTTGCGCCCGTCGTGCGGGCGGGGGTGTCAGGAGAGCGCCATGAGGGGCACGACCACCACCACCCGCCGCCGGTGGGGAGCGCTCGCGCTCGCCGCCGGCGTGCTCGCCGCGCTGCTGCCGTTCACCGCCGCCGCGGCGGCGAACACCGTCACCGTCTACTACCAGCCACCGGCCGCCTGGGGCGCGTCGGTCAACATCCACTACGGCGTCGACGGGCAGGCCTGGACCGCCGTGCCCGGCGTACCGATGGACACCGCCTGCGCCGGGTGGCGTCGCCGGACCGTCGACCTCGGTGCGGCCACCGGCCTCCAGGTCGTCTTCACCAACGGCAGCGGCGTCTGGGACAACAACAACGGCGCCAACTACCGGCTCACCGCCGGCGCGGTGACCGTCGCCGCCGGGCGGATCGGCGCGGGCGATCCCTGCGCCACGCCCCCGCCGACATCCACGCCGACGCCGACACCGACCGGAAGCACCGGCGGCGGGAACACCGCCGAGGTCTGGTACCACCTCACCCCGCGCGGCTGGTCCACCGCGAACCTGCACTACCGGCCCACCGGCGGCACCTGGACCACCGCGCCGGGCGTGGCCATGGAGACGCGCTGCGCCGGTTGGGCCCGCCGGGTCGTCGACCTCGGCGCCGCCACCGGGCTCACCGCCGCGTTCAACGACAACGCCGGCACCTGGGACAACAACGGCGGCGCCGACTACACCCTCGGCGCCGGGCGCAGCATCGTCGACAACGGCCGGGTCACCGCCGGGGCCGCCGACCCGTGCGCGCCGGTCGTGCCGGACACCGGCCCGCCGTCCACGCCGGGTGGGCTCACCGCCGTCGCCGACGGGCTGGCGGTCACCCTGAGCTGGACCGCCGCGACCGACGACCGGGCCGTCACCGGCTACGAGCTGACCCGCACCGGGGGCGCGGGCACCGTCACGGTCACCAGCACCACCACCCGGTACGTCGCGTACGACCTGCGGCCCGCCACCACGTACACCTGGACGGTGCGGGCGCTCGACGCGGCCGGCAACCGGTCGGCGGCGAGCGCGCCGGCGTCCGCGACCACCGGCAACCCGCCGGCCGGCGGCGCGCCACTCGGCGGCGATCCGCGCGAGGACAGCATCTACTTCGTCATGACCGCGCGGTTCGCCGACGGCGACCCGGCCAACAACCGGGGCGGCAGCCAGCACGTCGCCTCGGGAAACGCGGCGAACGACGACCCGATGTTCCGGGGCGACTTCAAGGGGCTCGTCGACAAGCTCGACTACGTCAAGGCGCTCGGGTTCTCCGCCATCTGGATCACGCCGGTGGTGCTCAACCGCTCCGACTACGACTACCACGGCTACCACGGCTGGGACTTCTACCGGGTCGACCCGCGGCTGGAGAGCGCCGGCGCGTCCTACCAGGACCTGATCAACGCCGCGCACGCCAAGGGCATCAAGATCTTCCAGGACGTGGTCTACAACCACAGCTCCCGGTGGGGCGCCAAGGGTCTGTTCACGCCCACCGTCTACGGCACCCGCGACGACCAGTGGAAGTGGTATTACGACCAGCCGCAGGCCGGCCGGGCCTACGACCCGATGGTCGAGGCCACCGGCACCGACCCGGCGCTCACCCCGGCGCAGAACGCCAAGGCCAAGGGCCGACCGTACAACGGCGATCTCTGGTCGTCCGCCGCGCCCGCCGGCAACCAGTGCCTGAACTGGGGTACGCCGACCGGCGGGCGCAGCGCCGAGGGCTACACCCTCTACCAGTGCCAGTGGCCCACGCCGACCAGCAGGCTCTTCCCCGCCGACAGGTACCACCAGTGCTGGATCGGCAACTGGGAGGGCGAGGACGCGCGCAGCTGCTGGCTGCACGAGGACCTGGCCGACTTCAACACCGAGAACGCGCAGGTGCAGCGCTACCTGATCGACGCGTACAACCGGTTCATCGACATGGGGGTGGACGGCTTCCGGATCGACACCGCCGTGCACATCCCCCGGGTCACCTGGAACCGGCGCTTCCTGCCCGCCATCCAGCAGCACGCCGTGTCGAGGTTCGGCGAGAAGGGCCGGGACTTCTACGTCTTCGGCGAGGTCGCCGCGTTCGTCAACGACAAGTGGAACCGGGGCTCCGTCAACCACTCCGCCCAGTTCTTCACCTGGTCCGAGCGCAGGGAGTACAGCCCCGACGACGTGCGGGCCGCGATCGAGCAGTACGACTACGAGCAGCTGCTCGGCCCGTCCGGACAGCCCACCACCGACAACGCGTTCCTGCGCGGCAACGCGTACCACGCGCCGGACCACTCGAAGTTCTCCGGCATGAACGTGATCGACATGCGGATGCACATGAACTTCTCCGACGCCGGCAACGCGTTCGGCAACGGGAAGGACTCCGACGACAGCTACAACGACGCCACCTACAACGTGGTCTACGTCGACAGCCACGACTACGGGCCGAACAAGTCCTCCACCCGCTACGCCGGCGGCACCGACGCCTGGGCGGAGAACATGAGCCTGATGTGGACGTTCCGCGGCATCCCGACGCTCTACTACGGCTCCGAGATCGAGTTCCGCAAGGGCGCCCGGATCGACTGCGGACCGAGCTGCCCGCTCGACACCACCGGCCGGGCCTACTACGGCGACCATCTCGCCGGCAGCGTCACCGCCGCCGACTTCGGGGTGGTCGGCTCGGCCAGCGGGGCGGTCGCCACCACGCTCAGCCAACCGCTGGTGAAGCACGTGCAACGGCTCAACCTGATCCGGCGGGCCGTGCCGGCGCTGCAGAAGGGGCAGTACTCGACCGAGGGCGTCAGCGGCGCGATGGCGTACAAGCGGCGCTTCACCCAGGGTGCGGTGGACAGCTTCGCCCTGGTCACCGTGTCCGGCGGCGCCACGTTCAGCGGCGTGCCGAACGGCCGGTACACCGACGCGGTCACCGGCGACGTCCGCACCGTCACCGACGGCACGCTGACCGCCTCGGTCAGCGGCCGGGGCAACCTGCGGGTCTACGTGCTCGACCTGCCCGGCAACCCGGCCCCGGGGAAGGTCGGCGGGGACGGGCCGTACCTGCGCTGACGACGGCGTGGCGGGGTCCGGACGCGTCCGGACCCCGCCCTCGCCTGGGTGGCCCCGCCGGGGCCGGCCGGGAGGGAGGTGCGGCCGGCGAGGGGAGGCGGGGCCACCGGGTCACTCGCCGGGCCTGCCGTCCTGGCCGTGCCAGCCGCGGTGGCCCATGCCGCCCGGGCCCGGGAACACGCCGGCCTCGGCGGCCTTGAGCACCGCGTCGGCCTGCTCCTGGGTCAGCTTCCCGTCCTTGACGGCCTGGTCCAGCCGCTCCTTCAGGGCGGCCTGCCGGTCCTGCGTCGACGGCGGCTGCGGCCGCTCCGGCCGGTCGGCCTGGCGCTGCTCGCGCAGCTTCTCCAGCGCGGCGGTCACCTTGTCGGCCGGGACGCCCAGCTCCTTGGCGAGCGCGTCGGCGAACTCGGCCTGCCGGTCGGCGTGCCGCTGCTGGCGCTCGCCGTCGCGGTCGGCGCTCGTGCTGGCGCTCGGGGCGGGGCTCTTGTCGTCGGCGAGCGCCACCGTCGGGGCGGCGATCCCGACGCCGAGCACCCCGGCGGCGGCGAGGCCGACCAGCAGGCGCTTCCTCGTCGTGCGGATCATGCGGTTCTCCTGTTCGGTGGTGGTGCGATGACGTCACCGACAGTGACCGCCGGAGCTGGGGGCCACCCGTGGCGAACCTGTCAGCGAGCTGGCAATCGGGGCCACCGATCCGGACAAATGCGGTTGCGGGGCCGCCGGGGCGGCCGTGAGGCTGGGCGGAATCCCGACGGAAGGCATCCCTCATGACACAGCCCGTCATCCGCGAGGTCCCGCTCACCGGGCCGGGCTCCGGCCCGTACGCGATCACGGTCGGGCCGGACGGCGCGCTCTGGCTGACGCTGGCCGGTTCCGGCGGTGTCGCCCGGCTCGGCCTCGACGGCGAGGTGCGGACCTACCGCGCCGACCCGCCGGAGAGCCGGCCGCTGATCATCACCACCGGCCCGGACGGCGCGCTCTGGTACACCCGCTCCGGCGACCACCGGCTCGGCCGGACCACCGTCGACGGCGAGAGCGGCTCGGTCGCGCTACCGCCCGGCTGTTCCCCGTGCGGCCTGGTCGCCGGGCCGGACGGGGCGCTCTGGTACGCCGGCATGGGCGACGACACGGTCGGCCGGGTCACCGTCGACGGGGAGGTCGCCACGTTCCCGCTGCCGGTCACCAAGGCGTTCCCGTCGATGCTGGCCGTCGGGCCGGACGAGGCGCTCTGGCTGACGCTGAACCAGGCGAACGCGATCGCCCGGGTCGACCTCGACGGGTCGGTGGCGGTGCACCCGCTGCCCACGGACGCGGCCGGGCCGGTCGGCATCACCCGGGGCGGCGACGACGCGCTCTGGTTCGTCGAGATCGGCGCCGGGCAGCTCGGCCGGATCACCCCGGACGGGCGGATCGACGAGTTCCCGCTGCCGGACCGGACGTCCCGCCCGCACGCGATCGTCGCCGACCCGGCGGGCGGCTGCTGGTTCACCGAGTGGGCCGCGAACCGCATCGCCCACGTCGCCCCCGACGGCCACGTCACCGCCCACGACCTGCCGACGCCGAATTCCGAACCCCACGGCCTGACGGTCACCCCCGACGGCGCGGTCTGGGCCGCCCTGGAAACCGGCGCCGTCGCCCACCTCCCCCCGGGATCGACAGGGGTCAGCGGACGGCGGGGGTGACCGTCAGGGTGGCGGTGGTGGTGTCGAGGACGGCGGGGGTGCCCACCGGGACGGTGAGCTGGTTCGGGCCGTGACCGACGGGGAGGCCGCCGAGGACCGGGACGCCGAGGTCGCCGAGGCGGTCGGTGAGCACGTCCACCACCGTCGTGTCCCAGCCGTCGGCGCACTCGGTGAACTGGCCGACCGCCACCCCGGCGAGCCCGTCCAGGGCGCCGCATCGGCGCAGGTGGGTGAGCATCCGGTCGATCTTGTAGGGCGGCTCCTGCACCTCCTCGACCAGCAGGATCGCGCCGCGCAGGTCGGGCATGTCCGGGGTGCCGATCGACGCGGTGATCAGACACAGGTTCCCGCCCAGCAACCGGCCCTCGGCCCGGCCGGACACCCGCACCGGATACGTCTCCTCCGCCTCGACCGCCGCGACGGTCACCGGTTCGGTGCTGGTCAGCGCCGCGTGCAGCGACTCCGCCGAGCGGATCGGGGTGCGCTCGTCCCGCCAGGCGGCGCCCGGGCCGTGCACCCCGGCGAGCCGCGCGCCGCGCCAGAGCGCGAACTGCAGCGCGGTGATGTCGGAGAAGCCCGCCACCACCTTCGGGTCCCGGCGTACCGCGGCCATGTCGATCAGGTCGACCACCCGCTGCGCCCCGTAGCCGCCCCGGGTGCAGATCACCCCGCGGATCTCCGGGTCGGCGAACGCCGCGTTCAGGTCCGCGGCCCGCAGCGCGTCGTCGCCGGCCAGGTAACCCCGGCGGGCGTACGCGTTCGGCGCGGGCACCGGCCGCAGGCCCCAGCCGGTGAGCAGCTCGACGCCGCGGGCCACCCGCTCCGGGCGGGTCGGGCCGGACGGCGACACCAGCATCACCGCGTCGCCGGGACGCAGGGCCGGTGGGCGCAGGCAGTCGTCGGTGGGCACGACCGGGAGCCTAGTGCGGCCGAGCCGGACCGTCCGCCGCCGGGCGCACCGGCTAGCCTCGACGTCGTGGCGACCGCGCTGGTGATCGAGAACGACCCGACCGACGACCTCCGCCGCCTGGGGGAGTGGCTCACCGAAGGGGGCCTGGAGCTGCGCGTCGTGCGCCCGCACGCCGGCGACGCGCTCCCCGACGACCTGGAGGGATACGCCGCCCTGGTGGTCCTCGGCGGCGACCAGCAGGCCTACCCGCTGCCCGACGACAGCCCCGGCGCGGCCTGGTTCCCGGCGCTGGAGGGGCTGCTGCGCAAGGCGGTCCGCCGGCGGGTGCCCACGCTGGCCATCTGCCTGGGCGCGCAACTGCTCGCCACCGCGCACGCCGGCCGGGTCGAGCGCAGCCCGTCCGGGCCGGAGATCGGCCCCACCGTGGTGGGCCGGCGCGACGCCGCCGAGACCGACCCGCTGTTCCGCTACGTGCCGTTGATGCCCGACGTGCTCCAGTGGCACGCCGACGAGATCACCGAGCTGCCGCACGGCGCGACGCTGCTCGCCGCCTCCACCCGCTACCCGCACCAGGCGTTCCGCCTCGGCGACCGGGCCTGGGGCCTGCAGTTCCACATCGAGTGCGACACCGCGATGATCGCCGAGTGGTCCCGCGACTCGGCCACGCTGGCCGAGCTGGGCTACGACCCGGAGCTGGTGGTGGCCGCCTGCGACCGGGCGATGGCCGACGTCGAGGAGGCCTGGCAGCCGTTCGCGATCCGGTTCGCCGCGCTCGCCCTCGGCGAACTCGGCGACGACAGCACCCGCCGCAGCCTGCCGCTGCTCGGGGCGTGACGTGACCCGGCCGGCCCGCGGACGCCTGGCCCGCTACGGCTTCGCCGAGGGAGACGGCGCCACCCGCGCCGCCGACCTGCTCGGCCCGGACGGGCTCGACCTGTGGCGCCCGGAGGCACAGGAACCGGCCGACGAGCACGCCGCCGAGCTGCTCACCGCGCTGTCCCGGGCCGCCGACCCGGACCTGGCCCTGCGCCAGCTGCACCGGCTGGTCGAGTCGGAGCGGCGCGCCGGGGACGAGGTGGCGGTCCGCGACGCGCTGGCCGCCGACCCCGGTCTGCGCCGCCGGCTGGTCGCGGTGCTCGGCGCGTCCTCGGCGCTCGGCGACCATCTGGTGGCCAACCCGGGGCAGTGGGCCGTGCTGGCCACCGAGCCGGACGGTCTCGCCCCCACCGCCGACGGGCGGCTCGACCTGACCGTGGCGGCCCGGCTGACCACCGTCACCGGCGCGGTCCCGCTGCTGCGGCAGGCGTACCGGCTGGCGCTGCTGCGGATCGCGGCGGCCGACCTGACCGGCGGGCGGGGCCTGGAGCAGACCATGGCCGCGCTGTCCGGGCTGGCCGACGCCACCCTGGCCGCCGCCTACGACATCGCCGTCGACGAGCTGCCCGAGGGCACCCCCCGGCCCCGGCTGGCGGTGGTGGCGATGGGCAAGTGCGGGGGCGACGAGCTCAACTACGTCTCCGACGTCGACGTCATCTTCGTCGCCGCCGCCGACGACGACCTGTCCGCCGCCACCCAGGTCGCCACCCGGCTGATCCACGTCTGCGGGCTGGTCGCCTGGCCGGTCGACGCGGCGCTGCGCCCGGAGGGCAACCGGGGCCCGCTGGTCCGCACGCTCGCCAGCCACCTGGCCTACTACAAGCGTTGGGCCCGCACCTGGGAGTTCCAGGCGCTGCTCAAGGCCCGCCCGGCGGCCGGCGACCTGGACCTGGCCCGGGAGTGGATCGACGCGCTCGCCCCGCTGGTCTGGACCGCCGCCGAGCGGCCGGAGGCGGTCGAGGACGTCCGCGCCATGCGCCGCAAGATCCTCGACAACGTGCCGCCGAAGGAGCTGGAACGCGAGATCAAGCGCGGTCCGGGCGGGCTGCGCGACATCGAGTTCGCCGTCCAACTGCTCCAGCTCGTGCACGGCCGCGGCGACGAGTCGCTGCGGGTGCCCGGCACCGTCCCGGCGCTGCGCGCCCTGGTCGCCGGCGGCTACGTCGGCCGCGCCGACGGCGAGGCGCTGCTGCGCGGCTACCGCTTCCTGCGCGCCGTCGAGCACCGGCTCCAGCTGCAGGGCCTGCGCCGCACCCACACCGTGCCGACCGAACCGGCCGCGCTGCGCTGGCTCGCCGCCGCGCTCGGCTACGCGGCCACCCCGGGCCGCAGCGCCGTCGAGGAGTTCCGCGCCGAGTGGGTCACCCACGCCGCCGAGGTACGCCGGCTGCACGCCAAGCTGCTCTACCGGCCGCTGCTGGAATCCGTCGCCCGGGTGCCGGCCGAAGGGCTGCGCCTCACGCCCGAGGCGGCCCGGCACCGGCTGGAGGTGCTCGGCTTCGCCGACCCGGCCGGGGCGCTGCGGCACCTGCAGGCGCTCACCGGCGGGGTCAGCCGCACCGCCGCCATCCAGCGCACGCTGCTGCCGGTGCTGCTGGACGAGTTCGCCGACGCCCCGGAGCCGGACCGGGGGCTGCTCAACTACCGGCAGGTCTCCGACAAGCTCGGCAGCACCCCCTGGTACCTGCGCCTGCTGCGCGACTCCGGCCCGGTGGCGCGCCGGCTGGCCCGGGTGCTCTCCTCCTCCCGCTACGCCGCCGACCTGCTGGCCCGCGAGCCGGAGGCGCTGCGGCTGCTCGCCGAGGACACCGAGCTGACCCCGCGCCCCCGGGACACCCTGGTCGAAGGCTTCACCGCCGCGGCGGCCCGGCACGACGACCCGGTCGAGGCCACCCGGGCGGTCCGCGCGTTGCGCCGCCGCGAGCTGGTCCGGATCGCCTGCGCCGACGTGCTCAGCCGGGCCGGGTCGCTCGCCCCGCTCACCCCGCGCCCGGTCGGCGGCGGGGAACGCCGGCCCACAGTGGTCGACGTGACCGCGGTTGGCACCGCGCTGTCCCACGTCACCGACGCCACGCTGGCCGCCGCGCTGCGCGCCGCCCGGGCCGCCCAGCCCGGCCCGCCCGGCCTGCGCTTCGCGGTGATCGGCATGGGCCGGCTCGGCGGGTACGAGTCCAACTACCTCTCCGACGCCGACGTGCTCTTCGTCTACGACCCGCCGGCCGGGACGGAGGAGAGCGCGGCCAGCGCCGCCGCGCACGCGATCGCCGAGGAGCTGCGTCGGCTGCTCTCCGCGCCCGCCCCCGACCCGCCGCTCGGCATCGACGCCGACCTGCGTCCGGAGGGCCGGCAGGGCCCGCTGGTCCGCAGCCTGGCCGCCTACGCCCAGTACTACGCCCGGTGGTCGCGGGTGTGGGAGGCGCAGGCGTTGCTGCGGGCCCGCTTCGTCTGCGGCGACGCCGACCTGGGCGCGCAGTTCGAGGCGATGATCGACCCGGTGCGCTACCCGGCCGACGGGCTGACCCGCGAGCAGGTGGTGGAGATCCGCCGGATCAAGGCGCGGGTGGAGACCGAGCGCCTGCCCCGCGGCGCCGACCCGGCCACCCACACCAAGCTGGGCCGGGGCGGCCTCGCCGACGTCGAGTGGGCGGTGCAGCTGCTCCAGCTCCGGCACGCCGGCCGGCTGCCGGAGCTGCGCGTCACCCGTACCCTCGACGCCCTGGCCGCCGCCCGCGACGCCGGCCTGCTCGACGGCGGGGACGCAGCCGAGCTGGCCGCCGGCTGGACCCTCGCCGCGCAGGTCCGCGACGCGTTGATGCTGGTCCGGGGTCGGGCCGGCGACCAGCTGCCCCGGCACGGGGTGGAGCTGGCGGGCGTGGTGCGCCTGCTGGGTCACGAGGACCCGGGCGAGTTCCTCGACGAATACCTGCGCACCGGCCGCCACTCCCGCACCGTCGTCCAGCGCATCCTCGAAGCCCCGCTCTGAGCTCGGGCGGAAACCGCCCCGGGTGATGAGTTCTCGCGCCCGTGCCCGTCACACCTACGACGGCACACGACGAGACGTGAGGATGACGAGATGAGTGCGGACACACGGCCCGCGGGGTGGGGCGAGGTCGACGAGCCGGTCTTCTCCGGGCTGACCGAGCGGCACCGGCGGGAGCTGCACGTGCACTGCTACCGGATGCTCGGGTCGTTCGAGGACGCCGAGGACGCCGTACAGGAGACGTTCCTGCGGGCGTGGCGGCGCCGGGAGACCTACGCGGGACGGTCGACGGTGCGGGCCTGGCTCTATCGGATCGCCACCAACGCCTGCCTGGACCTGCTGGCCAAGCGTCGCCCGCAACCGGCGACCGGCGGCGAGGTGCCCTGGTTGCAGCCCTACCCGGACCGACTGCTCGACGAGCTGCCCGCCGGCGACGCGGACGAGCCGGAGGCGGTCGCCGTCGCGCGGGAGACGATCGAGCTGGCGTACCTGGTCGCGGTCCAGCACCTCGCGCCCCGCCCACGGGCCGTGCTGATCCTGCGCGACGTGCTCGGCTGGCCGGCGCGGGACGTCGCCGAGCTGCTCGGCGACTCCGTCAACTCGGTGAACAGCGCGTTGCAGCGGGCCCGCGCCGGCATGCGCGCGCACCTGCCCGCCGAGCGACAGGACTGGACCGGCGGCGACGAGGACGCCGGCACCCGCGAGCTGGTGCGCCGCTTCACCGACGCCAGCGTCGCCAAGGACGTCGACCGGCTCGCCGCGCTGCTGCGCGACGACGTGCGCTGCTCGATGCCGCCCACTCCGGGCCTCCAGGTCGGCCGCGACGCGGTGGTCGGCGACTGGGTCGCGGACGGCTTCGGGGAGCTGGGGCGCCTGCGCGCCGTCCCGACCGCGGTGAACCGGCAGCCCGCCGTCGCCTTCTATCTCTGGCGGGAGGGGGAGGGCGCGTACCTGCCGCTGACGCTCGACGCCCTGCGCGTCACCGACGGGGCGATCACCGAGATCGTCACGTTCCACGCCGACCAGTTCCCCCGGCTCGGGCTGCCCGAGCGCCTGCCGGCCGACGGCACCGAGTAGCCCCCGGTGCGGACGCTCACGCTGCCCGGCGGCGCGCGCGTCGCCGTGGTCGCGGCCCAGTGGCGCGACGCGTTCGCCGTCGTCACCCGCGGGCGGGTGCAGCTGGAGCTGCGCGACGGCGCACCCGGGCCGGTCCTCGGCCGCGACGCCTGCTTCTGGCTGCGCGACACCGGCGTACGCGCCCTGCGCAACCCCGACCGGCGCACCGCGACGGTGCGCATCCACACCCCCGACAACGAACCCTGGAGGAACGACATGACCAGCGGCAACGACACCGCGGTGGCCGCCGGACCGGTGGCGGGCCGGACCGGCCACCGCTTCCGCCGGCTCGCCGGCACCGGCCTGCTCGCCACGCTCGCGGCGGTGCTGGCCACCACGCTCGCCGCCGCGCTCGCCCGCGCCCTCGGCGTCGACTTCGCGATCCCCGACGGCGGCGAGCGGATCCCGCTGGGCGGGTTCGCGGTGGTGACCGGCTTCTTCTCGGTCGTCGGCGTGGTCCTCGCCGCCGCCCTGCTGCGGTGGAGCGCGCGCCCCGCCGCGCGGTTCGGGTGGACGGCCGGGACGCTGACCGCGATCTCGTTGGTCCCGCCGTTCCTGGTCGGGGCGGACGCCGCCACCGTCGCAGCGCTGGTCGGGCTGCACCTCGTCGCGGCGGCGGTGATGATCCCGGCCCTGACCCGGAGCCTGCGCGCCGGGTGAGCCGGCGGCTCAGCTGCCGAGGGTGTACGTGCCGGCGCGGGGGACCGTCACCACGGTCCACCCGCCGTCGGCGGCGAGCGTCGCGCCGCCGGTGACGGTCAGCCAGCGGTCGTGCCGGACCCGGACCGGGACCCGGCCGGGTCCGGGGGCGCGGAAGGTGACCGAGGCGCCGTCCTGCCGGACCAGCTCGCCGGGCGCGCCCACGAGCGGGGTGGGGTCGGCCACCGCGTACAGCCGCCAGTGCCGGCCCGACCAGACCTCGGTCAGGTACGGCTGGCCCGCGGTCACCAGCTCCGCCTCCGGCCGCCCCACCCAGGACAGCTCGACGTCCGGCACCGCCACGTACTGCACCGCGTTGTCGGCCAGCCAGGCCCGGTAGGAGTCGGGGGTCAACGGGACGCCGGTGCCCGAGGCGCCGGGGACCGTGGTGAAGAACAGCGGGTTGCGGTCGATGTCGGCCTGCCGCAACCAGCCCCGGGCCAGCGGCATCTCGCCGAGGCGGGCGGCCTCCCAGTAGTTGCGCGTCGGCGGCACCTCCACCCGCCCGGTGAGCCCGCGCCGGTCCAGCTCCGCGCGCAGCGGCGCGAAGTAGGCCGGATCGGCCGTCGGGTCGCCGGCGCTGCGCAGGTCGGCGGTGACCACCGGCGGCTGCCACCAGCAGACCACCGCCAGCAGGGCGGCCAGCGTGATCGCGCCGGCGGCCCGGGGGAGCCGGCGCACGATCGGCCACCGCGCGGTGAACCGGTCCGGCGGCGTCGCGGCGGCGGCCAGCACCGGCAGCGCGAACATCACCACCAGGCGGGTGGCGTTCAACCCGACCGGGGTGGGCAGCAGCGCCGCCGCCAGCACCCCCGCCCCGGACAGCAGCGCGCCCACCCGGACCGGCCGGTACGCCACCAGCGCCGCCACCAGCAGGCTCGTCACCACGGCGTGCGTCGTGTCCGCCCGGCTGATGTTCATCCAGCCGCCCTCGCCGAACAGCAGCCCGGTCACCGCCAGCGGGCCGGCCGCCGGCACGGCGAGCAGCAGGCCGTCGGCGTACCGGCGGGTCAGCAGCAGCGCGACGCCGGCCAGGCCGACGAAGAGCCCGGCCACCGGACTGGCCGCGGAGGCGAGCAGCGCGGCGACGCCGACTGCCGCGGCGCGTACCCACCCGGCGCGGAACCGCCGGGCCGGGCCGGCGGGAGCGCCCGACGGCCGGCCGCCCGGGGCGGCGGGCAAGGTGAGCGCCAGCAGCGCGGCCAGGCCGAACGCGACGCCGAGGGCGTAGGTGACCCGGCCGGAGACCAGGTTGCCGGCGATGGTGACCACGCCGACCAGGCTGCCGAGCAGCGGGCGGGGCACCCGGAGCCGGACCAGCAGGGCCGCGAACGCGGTGGCCGAGGCGAACAGGGCGAGCGCGCCGGTGGGGCGTACCCCGAGCGCCGCCATCAGCGGCGGCGAGACGAGGCTGTAGCCCCACGGGTGCACCCCGCCGTACCAGCGCAGGTCGACCAGGGCGGACCCGTGCGCGGCGAAGAAGTCGGCGCGGGCGACCTGCGCGGACAGGTCCGACCCGGTGACCGGCAGAGTGAGCTGGAGCACGGCCAGGACGAGCGCCGACGCGGCGGACACCGCCACCACCCGAGTGCCCCGCATGCCCACCTCCTGATCGCGAACCACCGTACTGGCAGCATGTCGGACGTGCCTCACCACCTCTCGCGCTGGATCGGCCTGGCGGGCTCGGTGCTGCTCGCCGTGGCCGCCTTCCTCGGCGGCGCCCTGCCCGACGGCGAGCTGCGTCCGACGCCGGTCAGCATCTGGCAGGGCCCGAACGGTCCGCTGATCATCGGGCTCTGGCTGGTCGGCACCGGGCTGCTGGCGTGGGCCTGGTGGTCGCTGCGCGACCGGGTGCCGTCCGCCCGGTGGGTGCTGGTCACGGTCGCGCTCTGGCTGCTGCCGATGCTGGTCGCCCCGCCGCTGGGCAGCCGCGACGTCTACGCCTACGCCTGCCAGGGGGCCAGCTTCTCGGGCGGCATCAACCCGTACGAGCAGGGCGTGTCCGCGCTGCCCTGCCCCTGGCTGGACACCATCTCGTTCATCTGGCGGGACACCCCGGCGCCGTACGGGCCGCTGTTCGTGCTGCTCTCCGGCGCGGTGGTCAAGGCCACCGGTTCGCTGTGGGGCGCGGTCGCGCTGTTCCGGCTGCTCGCCGTCGCCGGGGTGGCGCTGACCGCCTGGGCGCTGCCGGTGCTGGCCCGCCGCTGCGGGGTGCCGCCGGAGCGGGCGCTCTGGCTGGCGCTGGCCAGCCCGCTGGTGCCGGTGCACCTGGCCTCCGGCGCGCACAACGACGCGCTGATGGTCGGCCTGCTCGTCGCCGGGCTGGCCGTGGTGGCGGCCCGACCGGGTCGGCCGGGTCCGCTGCTCGCCGGTGGCGTGCTGCTCGGCCTGGCCGCCGGCGTCAAGATCACCGCGCTGGTGGTGCTGCCGTTCGCGGCGCTGGCCGCGATCGTCGGGCCGTACCGGATCCGGGCGCTGGTCCGCGACGGCGCGTGGGTGGTCGGCGGCGCGCTGGCGGCGCTGGCCGGCGCGACGCTCGCCGCCGGGCTGGGGCTCGGCTTCATCAGCGGGCTGGAGCAGGGCGGGCTGGTGGTGGCCTGGACCTCGCCGCCGACCGCGGTCGGGCAGACCGTGGGCTACCTGCTGGCGCCGTTCGGCGTGCACGTGGACGCGCTGCCGGTGACCCGGGCGATCGGCATGGTGGTGCTGGTCGCGGTGTTGGTCTGGCTCTGGTTCCGGTCCTGGCGCCGGGGCGAGCCGTTCTGGCACGCGGCGCTGGCGCTGACCGCCACCGTCGCGCTCTCCCCGCTGTTCCACCCCTGGTACTGGCTGTGGCCGCTGGCCGTGCTGGCCGCCACCGCGCGGCGGACCCGGTGGTTCGCGATCGTCACCGTGGTGTCGTCGTTCCTGGTGCTGGCCGACGGGACCGGTTTACCCCGGTACACCAAGATGCCGGGTGCGCCGCTGATGACGCTGTTCGTGATCGTGCTGGTCGTGCGGTTGGTACGGTCGGCCCGGAAGGGTCGGCAGCCGGTTCCCGTGTCCTGAGGAGTGTGCCGGTGAGCGAGCCCGACGCGCCGGTCCGACCGGTCGCCGCCAGCGTCGCCCGGTATGCCGGTCTTGCCGGCGCGATCCTGCTCACCCTCGCGGGCTGGCTCGGCGGGGCGCTGCCCGACGCGCCGCCGCGCGCCACGCTCGCCGGTCTCTGGCAGGCCCCGCACGGGCCGGCGACGCTGCTCTGCTGGCTGGTCGGCACGGCGCTGCTGGTGGGCGCCTGGTGGTCACTGCGCTGGGGCGCCCCGTCGGGCCGCTGGGCATACCTGACCGCCGGGCTCTGGACCCTGCCGCTGCTGGCCGCGCCGCCGCTGGGCAGCCGGGACGTCTACTCGTACGCCTGCCAGGGCTGGACCTGGACGCGCGGGGTCAGCCCCTACCGGCTGGGCGTCGCCGCGGCCGGCTGCCCGTGGACCGACTCGGTGTCGCCGATCTGGCGGGACACCCCCGCGCCGTACGGGCCGTTCTTCGTGCTGCTGGCCGGGCTGGCGGTGCTCGTCGGTGGCGGCCTGGTCGGGACGATCGTGGCGCTGCGGCTGGTCGCGGTGGCCGGGGTGCTGCTGGTCGCGCTCTGCCTGCCCGGCCTGGCCCGCGCCGCCGGGGTGCCGACCCGCCGCGCCGCCTGGCTGGTGCTCGCGTGCCCGCTGGTCGGGACCCACCTGGTGGCCGGCGCGCACAACGACGCGCTCGCGCTCGGGCTGCTCCTGCTCGGCCTGCTGGTGCTGGTCCGCCGGCCGGGCAGGCCGCGCGCGCTGCTGGTGGCCGGGGTGCTGCTCGGCCTGGCCGTGGCGGTGAAGGCGGTCGCCGTCGTGGCGCTGCCGTTCGGGGCGCTCGCCGCCGTGCTCGGCCGCTGCACCTGGCGGGCGCTGCTGCGCGACGGCGGGCAGCTGGCCGCGTCGGTGCTCGGCACGCTGCTGGTCGTCTCGCTCGCCACCGGCCTCGGGCTGGGCTGGATCGGCGGGCTCGGGCACAGCGGCGACTCGCAGCAGTGGACCTCCCCGCCCACCGCCGTCGGTCTCGTGATCGACTACGCCGGTGAGCTGGCCGGGCAGCGGCCCGCGGCGGTGCCGGTGGCCCGGACGGTCGCGCTGGTGCTGCTCGCCGGGACGCTCGTCGCGCTCTGGTGGCAGGCGTGGACGGGGCTGCGGCGGCTCAACGACGCCCGGCAACGGGTGGCCCGGCTGACGTCGGCCCGCCCGCGGGTGGCGCTGCTCGGCGCGGGCCTGGCGCTCGCCGCCACCGTGCTGCTCGCCCCGGTCTTCCACCCCTGGTACGCGATCTGGCCGCTGACCCTGCTCGCGGTCGCGGCGGTGCCGCTGGCCCGGCAGGTGTGGTTCGTGGCACCTTGCGCGGTCGCGTCGGCGCTCACTCTGCCGGACGGATCCAATCTGGCCCGGTTCAGCAAGGCGCCGGGCGCGGTGCTGATGACGGTGCTGGTGGTGGTCGTCGCCGTCGTCGGTGTCCGGGCCGTGTTGCGCCGCCGTGCCGCGTGACACGGCCGGGACGGCTGGACGGAGGTTCTCGCCGTGGCGGGCTGGTTCTAGGAGATCGCGGCGGGCCAGCGGTGCCTGCGCCACTCGTCCCAGCTGGCGAACCCTTCCGGTGGGTCGTCGACAGGTTCGCTGCCGTCCAGTTCCCCCGGCGTCGGGACGCTCATGCGGGCAGCCCACGTGGCGAGTTCCTCGTCGGACATGTGCCAGGTCGTGTGCGGCTCCTCGGCCAGCCGCCGGTCAAGTCGTTGCCGCTGCTCGGCCGGTGTGAGCTGGAAGTAGCGCATCGTCACCGACGCGCCGAGGTCGGCTGCTGCCTGACGTAGGGCCGAACGCTCATCCCGGCCCCAGAGGCCGAAGTCGATGACGACGTTGACGCCGAGTTCGAGCGCCCGCAGCGCGATCTCGATGAGCCGTCCCTCGATGACGTCGGAAGCCGACGGCGGGTTCGCCAACCCGTAGAGGGCCTTCACCCACTCGTCCTTCGTCAGACGAAGGGCCTTCTCCGCGACCTCAATGCGCCGCGCCTCCGTGGTCTTCCCGGTGCCCGGCAGTCCTACGGTCAGGAACAGCGTCGGTCGTGTCGTCATCACTACCCCTACGAGCGGTCGCCCCATCATCGCTGACGTCCGGCCATGCCGCGATCGGCGCGCGACCGTCACGTTCGACACGAAACGGCGGTCATGCCGGCTGGGAGCCGGACATGACCGCCGTTTGTGAGGCCGGACCCGACTGGTGCGGGTCAGCGCCTCGATCTGTCTCAGCAGTCGAAGTACATCGCGAACTCGTGCGGGGTCGGGCGCAGGCGCACCGGGTCGACCTCGTTGGCCCGCTTCCAGTCGACCCAGGTGGAGATCAGGTCGGGCGTGAAGACACCGCCGTCGAGCAGGTAGTCGTGGTCGGCCTCCAGCGAGTCGAGCACGGCCGGCAGCGAGCCCGGCACCTGCTTGACGTCGCCCCACTCCTCCGGCGGGAGGTCGTAGAGGTCCTTGTCGATCGGGGCCGGCGGCTCGATCTTGCTCTTGATGCCGTCCAGGCCGGCCATCATCATCGCGGAGAAGGCGAGGTAGACGTTGGCCGAGGGGTCGGGGACGCGGAACTCGACGCGCTTGGCCTTGGGGTTGCTGCCGGTGACCGGGATGCGGGTGCAGGCGGACCGGTTGCGCTGGGAGTAGACCAGGTTGACCGGGGCTTCGAAGCCGGGCACGAGGCGCCGGTAGGAGTTGACGGTCGGGTTGGTGAAGGCCAGCAGCGAGGGCGCGTGGTGCAGCAGGCCGCCGATGTACCAGCGGGCGGTGTCGGACAGGCCGGCGTAGCCGGTCTCGTCGTAGAACAGCGGTTCGCCGTTCAGCCAGAGGCTCTGGTGGGTGTGCATGCCGGAGCCGTTGTCACCGAACAAGGGCTTGGGCATGAACGTGGCGGTCTTGCCGTTGGCCCACGCCTCGTTCTTCACGATGTACTTGAACAGCTGGAGCTGGTCCGCGGCGTGCAGCAGGGTCGAGAACCGGTAGTTGATCTCGGACTGGCCGGCGGTGCCGACCTCGTGGTGCGAGCGCTCCACGGTGAACCCGGTGTCGACCAGGCGCCGCACGATCGAGTCGCGCAGGTCGGCGTAGTGGTCGACCGGCGGGACGGGGAAGTAGCCGCCCTTGTAGGCGGTCTTGTAGCCGCGGTTGCCGCCCTCCTCGACCCGGCCGGTGTTCCAGGCGCCCTCGATCGAGTCGATGTAGTAGAACGACTGGTGCGCGGAGGTCTCGTGGCGGATCGAGTCGAAGATGTAGAACTCGGCCTCGGCCCCGAAGTAGGCGGTGTCGGCGATGCCGCTGGCGGCGAGGTAGGCCTCGGCCTTCTTGGCGACGTTGCGCGGGTCCCGGGAGTAGGCCTCCCGGGTGAACGGGTCGTGGATGAAGAAGTTGATCGCGACCGTCTTCTGCGCCCGGAACGGGTCGACGAAGGCCGTGGCCACGTCCGGGAGCAGGAGCATGTCCGACTCGTGGATGGCCTGGAAGCCGCGGATCGACGAGCCGTCGAACGCGAGGCCGTCGGTGAAGACGCTGTCGTCGAAGGACTCGACCGGCAGGTTGAAGTGCTGCATCACGCCGGGCAGGTCACAGAAACGTACGTCGACGAACTTCACGTCCTCGTTCTTGAGGTATCGCAGGAGTTCCTCGGGATTGGCGAACACACGTCCTCCTGGCAGGTCCACTCCGGTGGCTGGCTCCTGGCGACGCTATGGCCGGGCGGTTGCCCGGCCGTGTCTCCTCTGTTTCCGCCGTGTTACGTCGCTCGCGGAGCGTCATCCCCGCCCCTTCTGTGGTCATTTGTGGCGTTCGTCGGATTTACCGGTGGGTGCCGACGCGGCGCTACCCTGGCCGCTGTGACCGATACCGCCACCCCGGTGCCGCCCGCCACCGACCCCGCCTTCACGCCGCCCAGCCTCGGCCGCCGCTTCGGCGCGCTGCTCATCGACTGGATCCTGTGCCTGCTGGTCGCCGGCACCTTCGCCCACCCGACCCGGGACGGCTGGTCACCGGTCCTGGTGCTGGTCCTGGAGTACGGCTTCTTCCTCGGCCTGTTCGCCCAGACCCCGGGCATGTTCCTGACCCGGGTCCGCTGCGTGGCGTGGGCCGACGGCGGCCGGATCGGGATCGTCCGGGCGCTGCTGCGCGGCCTCCTGCTGGCCCTCGTCGTGCCGGCCCTGATCATGGACGAGCACCGGCGCGGCCTGCACGACCGCCTCACCGGCTCGGTCGTCACCGACGCGCCCCGCCGCTGACCCGCACGGGAAAGGAGCCGGCCCCGCGGGGGACCGGCTCCTTTCTCGCGTACGCCTGGGGTCAGCGACCCCGGGTCTGCCGGAACGCGCCGCGCGGCGGCCGCATGTTCTTCGGGACCGCGCCCTTGGGCATCTGCGGCCGCGCGGTCAGCGCCTTGAGGCGCTTGTCGAGGGCGTTGACGTCCTTGGGGGAGAGGCTGCGGGGCAGTCGCATCAGCGTCATCCGCAGCTTGCGGACCGGCAGCTCACCGTCGCCCTGGCCAATCACGTAGTCGTGCAGCGGGGCGCTGCCGATCACCTTGGCCAGCCGGCGCTTCTCCTGGCCGAGCAGGCCCCGGACGCGCTGCGGGTTTCCCTCGGCCAGCAGGATCACGCCGGGCCGGCCCACCACCAGGTGCACCATGTCCATCTGGGTGGTGGAGCTGACCGCCGGGGTGACCCGCCAGTCGCCGCGCATGCTCTCCATGATCTGCGCCGCCGCGCCGGGCTGCCCCTCGGCGGCGTTCATCATCGCCTTGTTGGACCGCAGGTTGAGCACGATCAGCACGGCGAGCAGGGTGAGCAGGATGCCGATCGGCAGCCAGAGCCAGCCCCAGGCGAGCACCGCGACCACGGTGAGCGCGAGCGGGATCAGCACCGCCGCCGCCGTCAGCGGCGCGAACCACTTGTCCTGCTTGGCGGTGAACCGGAACACCATCCCGATCTGCTTCAGCCGCTGGCCGAACGAGACCTTCTCCTGGGGCTTTGCCATGCCGCAGAGTCTAGTGGTCGGCGCCCGGCCCGTTGATCCGTGGCCGCCCCTTCCGGCGCGGGCTGAGTACCTTACGGCCGCGCCGGCCCGTCCCGGCCCCCGGGTAAGGAGGTGGGGCGGGCGAAGATCAGGCACCGTACCCATGCCCCGGGGGCACCTTCGCGCGGAAAGTCGATGTCGACAGGGACGGCACACCGCACGACAGGGAGATCGACGATGTTCGGCAACGACGCGGAATTTCTGCTCAGCATTCACCGCAGCCACGCCTCCGAGCTGCAGGCCGACGCGGCTCTCGACCGGCTCGCCCGGTCGCTGCCCCGCCGGCACGCGCACGGGTGGCTGGGCCGGCGCCAGCACACCGCCCGCACCACCGACGCCCGCCGGTGACCGCCCCGCCGGTCGCCGGCGCCGGCATCGAACCGGTCGTCGCCGGATCGGCGCGGAGGCCGGAGACCACGGGCCCGGACGTCGCCGGTCCGGCCGCCACGGGGGCGGTCGGACCGGCGACGCCGGCTGGACCGGTCACGCCGTCGGACCGCCATGGCATGCTCGACGGCGTGACCGTACGCGCCGCCAGCACCGTGCTCGTCGGCCGGCAGCCCGAGCTGGCCGTGCTGCGCGAGGCGCTGGCCCGGGCCCGCGGCGGCGACCCGACCACGGTGCTGGTCGGCGGGGAGGCCGGCGTCGGCAAGACCCGACTGATCGAGGAGTTCGGCGGCCACGTCGCCGCGGCCGGAGCGCGGCTGCTGGTCGGCCACTGCCTCGAACTGGGCGAGGCCGGCCTGCCCTTCGCCCCGTTCGCGGCCGCGCTGCGCGACGTGCTGCGGCACGACGGCCCGACGGTCTTCGCCGGCTACGAGGCGGAGTTCGCCCGGCTGCTGCCGGAGCTGGCCCGGATGCCGGCCGGCGCCGCCGCACCCGCCGGGCCGGCCCTCGCCGACACCCCGCGCGGCTACCTGTTCGACCTGGTCGCCGACCTGTTCCGGCGGATCGCCGAGGACCGCCCGCTGGTGCTGGTGATCGAGGACCTGCACTGGGCCGACCGGTCCACCCGCGACCTGATCGGGTTCCTGGTGCGCGCCGCCCGCGCCACCCGCCTGCTGGTCGTCTGCACCTACCGCACCGACGAGCTGCACCGCGGCCACCCGCTGCGGCCCTTCCTCGCCGAGCTGGACCGGGTCCGGGGCGTGGACCGGATCGAGCTGGGCCGGCTCGACCACGACGGCACCGCCGCCGTGCTCGCCGACCTGCTCGGCGCGGAGCCGGCCGCGCGCGCCGTCGACGACGTGCACGACCGCACCCAGGGCAACCCGTTCTTCATCGAGGAGCTGGCCGCCGCCGGCGGGCCCATCGGCTGCGCCACCATCCCGGAGACGCTGCGGGACCTGCTGTTGGCCCGCGTCGACCGGCTGACCGAGCCGGCCCAGCGGGTGCTGCGGATCGCCGCCGCCGGCGGCACCCGGTTCGCCCACCAACTTCTCGCCGAGGTGGCCGGGCTGCCCGAGGCCGAGCTGGAGGACGCGCTGCGCGCCGCCGTCGCCGGCCAGCTCGTGGTCGCCGACCCGGACGGGGACTACGAGTTCCGGCACGCGCTGGTCCGCGAGGCGGTGCACGACGACCTGCTCCCCGGTGAGCACGCCCGGCTGCACGCCCGCTACGCCGCCGCGATCGAGGCGCAGCCGCACCTGGTGGCCGCCGGTCGCGCCCCGGCCGAGATCGCCCACCACTGGTACGCCGCACACGACCACCCCCGCGCCCTCACCGCGGCCCGGGTCGCCGCCGCGGCGGCGGCCGAGCGATACGCGTACGCCGAGCAGAGCCGGCTGCTGGAGCGCGTCCTCGAACTGTGGGAGCTGGTCCCCGACGCCGCGGACCGTCTCGGCATGGACCACCTGCGGGTGCTGGAGGAGACGCTCACCGCCGCCGTCACCGCGGGTGACCTCGGCCGGGCGCTCACCCTCACCCGGGCCGCGCTGGCCGAGGTCGACTCCACCGCCGAGCCGCTGCGGGCCGCCGCCCTGCTCGACCAGCGGGGCCGGCTGCTCGCCCTGCTCGGCAAGAGCGACGGCGCCGCCGAGCTGCGCGAGGCGTACCGGCTGGCGGCCGGCGCGCCGGGCGGCGCGGACCGGCTCGGCGTGCTGGCCGACATCGCGGCGCACCTGATGAAGGTCGACCCGGGGGAGGCCGCCTCGGTGGCCGCCGAGGCGATGGCCGGCGCGGCCGAGATCGGCAGCACCGACCTGGCGCTTCTGCCCACCCGGATCGCGGTGCTGCACCGCACCGAGGACACCCCCGACCTCGGGCTGGCCGAGCTGCGCCGGGTGGAGGCGCGGGCCCGGGCCGCCGGCGACTCACGGGCGCTGGTCAGTGCCCTGGTCTTCCTCTCCGACGTGCTCTACGAGCTGGGCCGGTACGCCGAGTCCGAGGAGGCCGCGGCGGCCGGGGTGAGCGAGGCGCGTCGGGTCGGGATCAGCCGTTCGATCGGCGCCTACCTGCTGTCCAACCGGGCCGAGGCGCTGATCGCCCTGGGGCGGTGGGACGAGGCCGACGACACCTGCGCGGAGGCGGCCCGGATCGATCCGCCGGGTATGACCGGCCTGCACTGGCTGCAACTGCGGGCCGGGCTCCGGCTGGCCCGGGCGCATCCCGCGGCCGACGAACTGGTCGGGCGGGCGCTGGCGTTCCTGGGTCGGCCCTATCTCTGGCCGAACCACCGCCTGCCGCTGCACGAGCTGCGCGTGGAAGCGGCCCTGGCGGCCGACGACAAGGTGGAGGCGGTACGCGCGGCCTGCGCCGCCCTGGCCGACGCGCACCTGGCCGACCGGCCCCGCGAGGGGTGGCCGGTGCTCCACGTGGCGGCCCGCGCCGCCGTGTTGGCCGGTGACGCGGCACTGGCCGGTGAGGTCTCCGCGCTGGCCGCCGTGCTGCCCGTCCGGCACCCGGCCGAGCGCGCCCACCGCGCGCAGGTCGCCGCGATCCTGACCGGCCCCGGCGCGGGCGGTGAGGCACTGGGCGCGTGGCGGTCGGCGGTGGCGCAGTGGCGGGCGACCGGGCAGCCGTACCCGTTGGCTCGGGCGCTGCTCGGGCTGGCCGAGGCCGCCGCGGCGGCCGGCGAGCGGGACGAGGTGGCCGCCGCCGTCCGGGAGGCGGCCGAGGTGGCCGATCGCCTGGGCGCCACCCCGCTGGGGGAGCAGGTGGCCACGCTGGCGCGCCGGGTCGGGCTGCGCGGCACCGGCCGGCCGGGGCCGGACCTGTTGACCAGCCGGGAGCGGGAGGTGCTGCGGCTGGTCGCCGAGGGGCACAGCAACAGCCGGATCGCCGAGCGGCTCTTCATCTCGCCGAAGACGGCCAGCGTGCACGTCTCCCGGATCATCGCGAAGCTGGACGTGACCAACCGGGTGGAGGCCGCCGCGCTGGCCCACCGCCTCGGTCTGCTCGACCCGCCGCCGCCGCCGCCCGCGCCGACGCAGCGCCGGGCCCGGTAGTCCTCCGCGCCGACCGGCGGCGCGGAGGACGGGCCGTCAGCGGGTGGCGACGACTTCCTGGCGGGCGGCGAGCGCCTGCTGGTAGAGCCGCCCGGCCCGGTACGACGAGCGGACCAACGGCCCGCTCATCACGCCGGCGAAGCCGATCTCCTCGGCCTCCTCGCGCAGCTCGACGAACTCCTCCGGCTTGACCCAGCGGGTGACCGGGTGGTGCCGGGGGGAGGGGCGCAGGTACTGCGTGATGGTGATCAGCTCGCAGCCGGCCTCGTGCAGGTCGCGCAGCGCCTGGGAGATCTCGGCGCGCTCCTCGCCCATGCCGAGGATGAGGTTGCTCTTGGTGACCAGGCCGTCGGCCCGGGCCTGCCGGATCACGTCGAGCGAGCGCTCGTAGCGGAACGCCGGGCGGATCCGCTTGAAGATGCGCGGCACCGTCTCGACGTTGTGCGCGAGCACCTCCGGGCGCGAGCCGAAGACCTCGGCGAGCTGCTCGGGAACCGCGTTGAAGTCGGGGATCAGCAGCTCGACGCCGCAGCCGGACTGGAGGGCATGGATCTGCCGGACCGTCTCGGCGTAGAGCCAGGCGCCGCCGTCGGGCAGGTCGTCACGGGCCACGCCGGTGATGGTCGCGTAGCGCAGGCCCATCGCGGCGACGGACTCGGCGACCCGGCGCGGCTCGTCGGCGTCGAACTCGGCCGGCTTGCCGGTGTCGATCTGGCAGAAGTCACAGCGCCGGGTGCACTGGTCGCCGCCGATGAGGAAGGTGGCCTCCCGGTCCTCCCAGCACTCGTAGATGTTGGGGCACCCGGCCTCCTGGCAGACCGTGTGCAGCCCTTCGCGCGAGACGAGCCCGCGCAGCTGGGTGTACTCCGGCCCCATCTTGGCCTTGACCTTGATCCACGGCGGTTTGCGCTCGATCGGCGTCTCGGCGTTGCGCGCTTCGATCCGCAGCAGGCGCCGCCCCTCCGGGGCGGCGGTCGCGGTGCGCGCTGGCTGCTCAGTCGTCGGCGCGTTTTGCTCGATCGTCACGAAATCGAGCCTACGCCGGTCGGCGGCGGTCGATGAACGTCGGGCGACGGCCGTCACCCCGGAAACGTTGTGACACCGGACACGAGCGGTCAAAAAACCCCGTCACATTCCGGCGATCGTGGTGCTAGCGTGCCGGGCAGAGCTGCGACGGAGCCGAGTAGCGGACCGACCCGCCAGCCCAGAGAGCCGCCGGTTGCTGCGAGGCGGTCTGGCGCCGGCCCGCGAAGACCCTCCCGAGCTGCGGGAGGAACGGCCGCGTGTAAGGAAGGGCCCCTTCTTAACGTCTCCGGTAGAGGCGGGGCCCCCTTCTAACACCCGCGCCCAGTAGAACCCGCCCGGCTGGCCCCGGTGAAAAGGCGACGAACGAGGCTCCCGTTTCGGCGGGGGCGAAGGTGTGGTGGCACCGCGAGGTTCCCGCTCGCCCACGCCTCTCTGCGGATCGCGTTGCGAACGACCGAGGAGGTAGCCACCGTGCAACGCATCCTGTCCTCCCAGCTCACCCACCATGTCGGCGCGACCGTCCGGCTCGCCGGCTGGGTCCACCGCCGCCGGCTGCTCAAGTCGGTGGCGTTCCTGATCGTCCGGGACGCCGCCGGGCTCGCCCAGGTGGTGGTCGCCGCGCCCGACGTGCGTGCGCAGGTCGAGGCGCTGACCGAGGAGACCGTCGTCGAGGTGGTCGGCACCGTGGTCGCGAACCCCGCCGCGCCCGCCGGGGTCGAGGTCGTCGAGCCGACGGTACGTCCGCTCGGCCCGCCCGCCGTACCGCCCCCGTTCGACCTGTACCGGCCGGCGCTCACCGCGAGCCTGCCCACCCAGCTCGACCACGCGCCGACCGCGCTGCGCCACCCCACCCGGTCCGCCGCGCTGCGGATCTCGGCGGCGGCGGTGGCCGGTTTCCGGGCCACGCTCGACGCGCGACGGTTCGTCGAGGTGCACACGCCGAAGGTGGTCGGCTCGTCCACCGAGAGCGGCGCGAACGTGTTCGCGCTGGACTGGTTCGGCCGGCCCGCCTACCTGGCCCAGTCGCCGCAGTTCTACAAGCAGCTCATGGTGGGCGTCTTCGAGCGGGTGTACGAGGTGGGGCCGGTGTTCCGCGCCGAGCCGCACGACACGGTGCGCCACCTGGCGCAGTACACCTCGCTCGACGTCGAGCTGGGGTTCGTGACCGACCACCGGGACGTGATGGCGGTGCTGCGGGACACGGTGGCCGGGATGCTCGCGGCCGTGGCGGACCGGGCCGGCGCCGCGCTGGGCACGCTCGGCGTCACGGTGCCGCCGGTGCCCGCCGAGATCCCGGCGGTCCACTTCACCGATGCGCTGACGATCGCCGGCGCCCCGGCCGACGAACCCGACCTGGCTCCCGCCCACGAGCGGGCGCTGGGGGAGTGGGCCCACGCCGAGCACGGCAGCGACTTCCTCTTCGTCACCGGCTACCCGATGGCGAAGCGCCCCTTCTACACCCACCCGGACCCGGCCCGGCCGGCGTACTCCAACGGGTTCGACCTGCTGTTCCGCGGCGTCGAGCTGGTCACCGGCGGGCAGCGGCTGCACCGGCACGCCGACTACCTGGCCGCGTTGGCGGCCCGGGGGGAGCCGGTGGAGCCCTACGCCGGGTACGTGGACGCGTTCCGGCACGGGATGCCGCCGCACGGCGGCTTCGCGATCGGGCTGGAACGGTTCGTCGCCCGGCTCACCGGCGCGGCGAACGTTCGCGAGGTGACCGCCTTCCCGCGCGACCTGCACCGCCTGACGCCGTGACCGACCCGGCCGGCCCGGCGTCGTCGGGCCGGCCGGACCGGACGAGGGCACGCGTCAACCGGCCAACTCGGCCCGGCGGTGTCGAAGATGCGCGGCCTGGGGTTCGTTCAGCTCCAGCGTCAACGCTCGGTCGTAGGCGGCCACCGCCTCGACCCACCGACCCAGGCGCCGCAGCAGTTCGGCCCGGGCAGCGTGCCACCACGGATAGCCGGCCAGCCCGTCGATCGAGTCGACCAGGGCCAGCCCGGCCCCGGGGCCGTCCCGCTCGGCCACTGCCACAGCCCGATTGAGGCGGACCACCGGCGTGTCCCACAGCCGGAGCAGCACGTCGTACCAGGAGATCACGGCCTCCCACGGTGTCTGCGGCCAGCTCGGGGCGAGCGCGTGGCAGGCAGCGATGGCGGCCTGCACCGCGTACCGGTCGGGTCGGTGCGGGGCGCGACGCAGCGCCCGCCCGACCAGGGTGACCCCTTCGACGATCGCGTCCCGGTCCCAGGTCGACCGGTCCTGCTCGGCCAGCAGGAGCAGCCGCCCGTCCGGACCGCGTCGGGCGTGGCGGCGGGAGTCCTGCAGCAGGAGCAGCGCGAGCAGGCCCAGCACGGTGGGCTCGTCCGGCATCAACTCCGCGAGCAACCGGGCCAACCGGATCGCCTCGTCGGCCGTCGCGCCGCGCACGAGGTCGGCTCCGGCGCCGGCCGCGTACCCCTCGTTGAAGATCAGGTAGATGGTGGTGGCGACACCGGTGAGCCGGTCCGGCAACTGCTCCGCCTCCGGTACCCGGTAGGGGATCCGGGCCTGAGTGATCTTCTGCTTGGCGCGGGTGAGCCGCTTGGCCATCGTGTCCTCGGCGACCAGCAACGCGCGGGCCACCTCCGCGGTGGTCAACCCGCCGAGGGTACGCAGAGCCAGCGCCACCTGCGCGTCCAGCGACAGCGCCGGATGGCAGCAGGTGAACACCAGCCGCAGCAGGTCGTCGCGAACCGCTCCGGGTGGATCGGGGGGAACGTCGCGCAGGGCCATCGCCTCGGCCTCCTTCCCGGCCCGGTTGGCCTCCCGACGGATCAGGTCGATCGCGCGGCGGCGGGCCACCACGAGCAGCCAGGCCCGCGGGTTGTCCGGCACGCCGTCGCGCGGCCACACCTCCAGCGCGCGCACCACCGCGTCCTGGGTGGCGTCCTCGGCGAGGTCGACGCTGCCGGTGACGCGGATCAGCGTGGCCAGGATCCGCGCCCGCTCGTCGCGGACCACCCGGGCCACGGCCGCGTCACCGGGCAACGCCGCCATCTCAGAACTGGATGACCGGCCGGACCTCGACCGCCCCGGCCCACGCCGCCGGGATGGTGGCCGCGATCCGCACCGCCTCGTCCAGGTCGGCGCACTCCAGCAGGTAGAAGCCGGTCAGCGCCTCCTTGGTCTCGGCGTACGGGCCGTCGGTGGTGAGGATCTCGCCACCCTTGCCGGAGACCCGGACCGTGGTGGCGGTCGCGGTCGGGTACAGCGCGTTCCCGCCTCTGATCACCGCCGCGGCGGCCGCCCCGAACTCGTTGTACTCCCGCATCTCGGCGGCGTGTTCGGGCCGGGTCCAGTCGACGTCGGCGGCGTAGATCAGCGCGGCGTACAGGGGCATGGTCGCCTCCGGTGAACTCGGTGGCCGGCGTGTTCGCCGGCCTTCACCATAGGGACGATCGGCCTGCCGGCCGGCGGGACACACCACCGGCAGAATTCTCAGACCCGGGTCAGGGTGGGCAGGTGCCGCTCGACCACCGGGAGCACGTCGGCCACGGTGACCGGCCGGCCCAGCTCGGCGGTGAGCGAGGTGACCCCGGCGTCGCGGATGCCGCACGGCACGATCCGGTCGAAGAAGCCCAGGTCGCAGTCGCAGTTGACGGAGAAGCCGTGCAGCGTGACGCCGCGGGCCACCCGGATGCCGATGGCGGCCACCTTGCGGGCCGGGCCCCGGTCGTCCTCCGGCACCCACACGCCGCTGCGCCCCTCGACCCGGCCGGCGGTCAGCCCGAACTCGGCGCAGACGTCGATCAGCAACTGCTCGGTGCGTCGCACGTAGGCCACAACGTCGACCGGGTCGGGCAGCCGGACGATCGGGTAGCCGACCAGCTGCCCCGGACCGTGCCAGGTGATCTTGCCGCCGCGGTCCACGTCGACCACCGGGGTGCCGTCCACCGGCCGGTCCCACGGCTCGGTCCGCTTGCCGGCGGTGTAGACGCTGGGGTGCTCCAGCAGCAGCACGGTGTCGCCCTGCTCGCCGGCCACCACGGCGTCGTGCAGCCGGCGCTGCTCGTCCCAGGCGGCCTGGTAGTCGAGCAGGCCGGCGCGGACGGCGGTCAGCCCGGAAGTCGTCACGCTCACCCGTCCAGCCTAGTCCCGCCGGCCGGGACCCCGACCCGTGACGCTCGTCGCGTCACGCCGCCGGCACCCGCCACACCCAGACGTCCTCGACCCGCTCGGGCGGGCCCAGCAGGGCGGTGGCGGTGCGGCGCAGCGCCTCCTCGTCGACGTCGTACTTGGCGCCGTGCACCCGGTCGGCCAGCACGACCGCCCGCACGCCCCAGTAGCGCAGGTCGGCCCGCGACTGCTGGATGCTGCCCTCGGTGATGATCGGCACCAGGCCGGTCCGGCCGGCCTGGTCCATCAGCGTGTCGAAGGTGCGCGGCACCGGGCCGATCCGGCCCCGGTCGTCCGGGCCGCCCGGGCCGAGGAAGAAGCCCGCCGGGATGCGGAACTCACCCTGCCGGTGGGCCAGGGCGTGCGCCTGCCAGCGCTGGCCGTCGGGGTAGACGTCGACGGTGAGCGGCAGCGGCGTGAGCACCCCGTCGGGCGGGACGTAGCGCGTCCAGGCGCCGGTGGTGATGAACGCCGGGACCGGTTCGCGCACGCTGGTGAGCAGCGGGGTGGGCAGCAACGGCAGCAGCGCGACGGCGAACCCGACCGTCCAGGCCGCGCCGCCGGGCCGGCGCCGGGGCGGCCGGGCCCGCAGGCTGTCGACCGCGTACGCCAGCAGCAGGCCGATCACCGGCGCGACGACCAGCGCCAACCGCGACGGCAGCGCGGCGTTGACCACCGGCAGGTTGTCCAGCACCCCGAACGGCAGCAGCTGGTCGGTGCGCCGGCCGTTCCACTTGGCCGTCGGCCCCCAGGAGAGCACGGCGAAGACCACCGCGGTCACGCCGAGCGCGGCCAGGGTGGCCCGGAACGCCCGGTCGGCGCGCCGCCAGAGCAGGGCGAAGCAGGCGACCGCGACCAGCAGCAGCGGGACGCCGAAGAAGGAGTTCTCCTCGGTCGGGTTGGGCGCCAGCGAGGTGCCCCACCCGGCCCAGCCGGCCAGCGAGCGGCGCGGGTACGACCCGTAGGCGGCGATGTCCTCGGAGTGGACCAGCGGGTCGAAGCCGGTGCCGTGGAACCGTTGCGGCCCGGCGAAGTGCAGCCAGAGCGGGTACGCCAGCAGCGCCCCGGCCACCAGCGCGGTCACGCCGAGCCCGGCCGCCATCCGCGGCAGCGCGGCGCGCGCCTCGGCCCGGCGCGCCGGGGCCAGCGCCCAGACCAGCAGGAACACGCCGAGCGCCAGGGCGGTGAAGAACAGCCCCTCGGCGGCGATCGAGAAGGCGACCGCCACCAGCAGCCCCAGCACGATCCCCCCGGTGACCGCGCGCCCCGGCCGGCGCAGCCGGAACACGCCCCAGACCAGCAGCGGCACCAGCCAGCCCGCGGTCCAGTTCAGGTGCGCGTTGGCGTGCGACACCATGGCCGGGCAGTAGGCGATGAACAGCGCGCCCACCCCGGCGGCCAGCCGGCTGCCGACGAGGTGCCGGCTGAGCAGCCAGTACCAGGCCACCGCGGTGGCGGCCAGGTTGAGCGTGAGGATCACCAGGAACGTCGTGGGTGGCCCGATCAGGTACGTCAGCGGCGCGAAGACCGCCGCGTACACGGTGATCGAGGTGTTGACCGCGAGGTTCACGCCGTCCGGGACGTTGATCAGGTGGGTGAAGAGCGGGTTCTCGCCGTGGGTCAACGCGTGTCCGCCGAACGCCAGCAGCCACTCGAACAGCGCCTGGTCGCTGGAGTTGACGGTGATCGTGCGGCTGTTCGGGTCCCGCCACATGCCGCTGGTGACCCAGAGCGCCAGGGCCACCGCGGCCAGCGTCACCAGCAGGTCGGCGCGCCGGTCGCGAGCGGCGGTGCCCGGCGACGGGCCGGTGACCGGGGACGGGGAGAACGGCACGCAGCGGACGTTACCAATCGGACCTGGGCACACCGCCCGGACGGTGAATGTGTGACCGGCAACCATTCCTGTCGATGAAACACGGACGTAACGTCGCGGCAACTCGGAGGGTGACTCAGTTCACATTCCACGATCGGGAGGTCCCCGTGTCCCGCTCCTCATCCCTCATCACCCGCCTCGCCGGGGCGGCGGCCGGGGTCGTGCTGGCCGCGGCCGCCGTCCTGGTCTCCGCCCTGCCCGCGCAGGCCGCCTCGCTGACCCAGGTCAGCGGGTTCGGCTCCAACCCCGGCAACCTGGCCATGTACGCCTACCGGCCGGACGGCCTGCCGGCCAACGCGCCGGCCGTGGTGCTGCTGCACGGCTGCACCCAGAACGCCTCGACGTACTTCACCAACTCCGGCTGGCAGAAGTACGCCGACCAGTGGAAGTTCGCGCTGATCGTGCCGCAGCAGCCGTCCGGCAACAACGCCAACTCCTGCTTCAACTGGTTCGAGACCGGAGACACCGCCCGAGGCCAGGGCGAGGCCCTGTCGATCAAGCAGATGGTCGACTACGCGAAGACGAACTACGGCACCGACGCCGGCCGGGTCTTCGTCAGCGGCCTGTCCGCCGGCGGCGCGATGAGCTCCGTCATGCTCGCCACCTACCCCGACGTGTTCGCCGCCGGCTCGGTGATCGCCGGCATCCCGTACCGCTGCGCCACCAGCACGACCAGCGCCTTCAGCTGCATGAACCCGGGCGTGGACAAGACCCCCGCGCAGTGGGGCGACCTGGTCCGCAACGCCTACTCCGGCTACTCCGGCAAGCGGCCCCGGGTGGCGGTCTGGCACGGCACCAGCGACTACACGGTCAACGTGGCGAACGCGACCGAGTCGCGCGACCAGTGGACCAACGTGCTGGGCGTGTCCCAGACCCCGACCAGCACCTCGTCGCTGCCGGGCGGCACCAGCCTGGAGGTCTACGGCAACGACCAGGTGCGCGTCTACCGCGTCTCCGGCATGGGCCACGGCACCCCGGTCGACCCGGGCTCGGCGGCCGACCAGTGCGGCACCGCCGGGGCGTACTTCCTGGACACCATCTGCTCGACCTACCGGGACGCGCTCTTCTTCGGCCTGGGCGGCGGCACCACGCCGAGCCCGACCCCGACGGCGACCGCCTCGCCCACCCCGACCTCGTCGCCCTCGCCGACGCCCACCACGTCGCCGGTCTGCGTCACCGCCAGCAACTACGCGCACGTCGTGGCCGGCCGGGCCTACCAGTCCGGCGGGTACGCCTACGCGCTCGGCAGCGGCCAGCGGATGGGCCTCTACAACACCTTCTACACCACCGCGCTGAAGCAGACCGGCCCCAGCTACTGGGTCATCGGCTGCTGAGCACCCGCACCGCGTCGCCCTCGCCGGTCACTCGGTGAGGGCGGCGTGCAGCGCGCCCGCCAGCTCCGGGTGGGTCCAGGTGAAACCGGCCCTGCCGAGCACCCCCGGCAGCACCCGGGTGCTGGTGAGCGCCTCGTGCGCGAAGCCGCCCAGCGCCACCTTCAGCGCCAGCGCCGGGATCGGCATGATCGCCGGCCGGTGCAGCTGACGGGCCAGCTCCCGGGTGAACTCGGCGTTGGTGACCGGCGCCGGGCCCACCACGTTGACCGGGCCGGCCACGTCGTCGCGGGCCAGCAGGAACACCGCGGCGTCCAGCCAGTCCCGCATCGAGATCCACGGCAGCCACTGCCGGCCGCTGCCCAGCTTGCCGCCGACACCCAGCCGGAACGGCAGCAGCTGCGGCTTGAGCAGACCGCCGTCGCGGTGCAGCGGCAGCCCGGTACGCAGGCGCACCACCCGTACCCCGGCATCCTCGGCCGGTCGGGTCGCGGCCTCCCAGACCCGGCAGACGTCGGCCAGGAACCCCTCGCCGGCCGGCGCGTCCTCCTCGACGGTCCGGTCGCCGGTGTTGCCGTACCAGCCGACGGCGGAGGAGTTCAGCAGGGCCGCCGGCCGGTCCGTCGCGGGCAGCCCGGCGATCGTGATGGCCAGTGTGGTGGTGCTGTCCACCCGGCTGGTCCGGATCAGCTTCTTGTAGTCGTCGTTCCAGCGCTTGTCACCCACCCCGGCGCCGGCCAGGTTGACCACCGCGTCGGCGTCGGCGACCAGCTGCGGGTCGAGCTGCGCGGCGGACGGATTCCACTGCCGCTCGTCGGGGGTGCGCGGCGCGCGGCGGACCAGGCGGATGACCTGGTGGCCGTCCGCGGCGAGCCGGTCGACCAGTCGGGTACCGAGGAAGCCGGAGACGCCGGCCATGAGGATCCGCATGCTCATATCTTCGAGTACGGAGCGCGATCCGGATGCGTTGAGCGAAATCACTCACTCGTCACGCCCCCGTGTTGCGGAGTCGTCTCACTCACTCACTCGCCCGTGCGGCCGTCGACGGCCTCGCGCAGGATGTCGGCCTGACCCAGGTGCCGGGCGTACTCGTCGATCATGTGCAGGAGCACCCAGCGCAGCGAGCGTTCGGCCCCGGCCCCCGGCGTGCGCCCGACCGCGTCGAGGGGGAGGGCGGCGGCGATCCGGCGGGAGGTCGCCACCTGTTCCCGCCAGATCGCGAAGCTGCCCGGGCCGGTGGCCTCGGCGACGTCGTGGAACGGCGCGTCGAAGTCGTCGGTCAGGTCGAACAGGTCGCCGGGCCAGGGCGCGTCCGCGACCACGCCCTGGAAGTACCAGCGTTCGACGGTCGCGAGATGCCGGACCAGGCCGAGCAGGGACAGGCCGGTGGACGGCACCGGACGTGACCGCAACTGCTCGTCGGACAGGTCGGCGCACTTGCGGACCAGGGCGTCGCGCTGGAAGTCGAGGAACGTGTCGAGCAGCGTGCGCTCGTCCGCGCCGGGCGGCAGCGCGAAGCGGCGGTCGGACCCGGCGTCTCCGGGCGTCACGGCGCTCACGCCGCCGCCGTAGCCGTGCGCAGGTCGGCCAGGAGGCGCTCCACCTCGGCGTACGCCGTCTCCGGCAGCGGCCCGTACGCCAGCGCGCCGATGTTCTCCTCGGCCTGGCCCACCGTCCGGCAGCCGGGGATGGGCAGCGTGCGCGCGCTGCGGGCGAGCAGCCAGCCCAGCGCGCCCTGGGCGAGCGTGCGGCCGTCGGCGGTGAGCGCCTCGCGGACCCGGGCCACCCGCTCGGCCCACTCGGCGCGCGGCACACCCTCGCTGAACCAGTCCAGCCACTCGGGAGCCGACCCGCGTACGTCGTCGCCGCCCCGGGCGGCCGGGGTGCCCTGGTACTTCGCGGTGAGCAGGCCCATCGCCAGTGGGCCCCGGTTGAGGCTGGCCAGGTCGAACTCCTCGCAGACCGCGAGCATCGCGGCGTTGTCCCGCAGCACCGACTGGTCGTGCTGGATCGCCGCGCAGCGCGGCCCGGCCGCCGCGAACGCCCGCGCCGACTCCGGGTCGTCGGTGCTCCAGCCGTACGCCCGGATCTTCCCCTCGTCGACCAGCGCCTCCAGGGTGTCGACCAGGTCCAGCGCGCGGGGCACCGGCAGGCCGTTGAGGTGGAGCTGGTAGAGGTCCACGTGGTCGGTGCCGAGGCGGCGCAGCGACCCCTCCAGGCTGCGCCGCGCGTGTGCCGGGCCGGCGTCCTCGCCGGTGGCCTGCCGGGTCGCCTCGTCGGTGAGGTAGCCGAACTTCGTGGCGATCACCGCCCGGTCCCGGCGACCGGCGAGCGCCCGGCCGAGCACCCGTTCACTGTGCCCGGCGCCGTAGTTGCAGGAGGTGTCGAAGAGGTTCGCGCCGAGGTCCAGGGCCCGGTGGACGGTGCGGACCGACTCGTCGTCGTCCACCTCGCCCCAGCCCAGCGGCTGGGCGCCGGCCCAGAGCGGGCCGCCGATCGCCCAGCAGCCCATGCCGATGGCGCTGACCTCGATGTCGCTGCGTCCGAGTCGTCGTGTCGTCGTCATGGCCTCAGTGTCCTATCTCGAGTGCGCTCGAAGTCGACCCGTTTCCGGCCAGCCGGGGCAGGAGCGGCGCGAGCGCGGCGACGGCGTCGGCGCGTACCACGAAACGGGTGACGCCCCAGCGGCGCTCGTGCGCGGCGACGGCCGCGGCGATCTCGTCGGCGGTGCCGGCCAGCACGAACGGGGTGGCCAGCACCTCCGCCGGGGTGAGGCCGGTCTCGGCGGCCGTCTCCGCGGCGACCGACTCGGCGTCGTCGGTCACGGCGAACCGCTGGACCAGCGCCTCCAGGACCGGCGGCGCGTCCCGGCCGGCCGCGCCCGCCGCCACGTGGGCGAGCTGCGCCTCGATCTGGTCGGCCCGCCAGCGGGCCTCGTGCTGGTGGCCGTCGGCGAGGGTGCGGCCGAAGCCGGTCAGGCCGACCACGTCGGCGTGCGCGCCGGCCCAGCGCAGCAACGTCGAGTTGGCCGTGCCCACGGTGAGCGGGATCCGGTCCTGGACCGGCCGGGGCGCGTCCAGGCGGGCGGCGTGCGCGGTCAGGTCCGGCGTGTCGACGGTGACCTCGTCGCCGGCCAGCAGCGCCCGCACCGCCTCGGCCACCGCGACGCACCGGCGGACCCGGCCGGCGACGTCGGGGCGTTCGCGCCCGACCGCCCGCCACTCGGCCGGGGTGTGGCCGGCGCCGAGGCCGAGCCCGGCCCGACCGCCGGAGACCACGTCCAGGGTGGCCACGTCGGCGGCGAGCAGGACCGGCTCCCGGACGCCGGCGTTGGAGACGTACGAGCGCAGGCGCAGCGTGCCGGTCACCGTCGCCGCGGCGGCGAGCGCCACGAACGGGGACGGGCCGGAGCCGGGATGGTCGGCCGCGGAGAGCGCGTCGAAACCGGCGGCCTCGACGGTGCGGGCCAGCTCCGCCCAACTCGCCGCGTCGGTGGGCCGGGCCTGTACGGAGAAGATCGCCATCGGCCCAGTCTCCGGCCGCGCCCCTCGCCGCACCCACCCCTTCTGCCGAGGGCCGAAGGGGTGGGTCTGCCCGCCGCCTCAGACCGCGTCGAGGCGGGCCAGGTCGGCGGGGGAGAGGCGCAGGGCGCCGGCGGCGATGTTCTGCTCCAGGTGTGCCGGGTTGCCGGTGCCGGGGATCGCGAGCACGTTCGGGCCGCGTCCCAACGTCCAGGCCAGCCGGATCTGGGCCGGGCTGACGCCGTGCTCGCGGGCCACGGCGACGACCTCCGGGTGCTCCTCGCCGGTGGCGCCGGCCTCCCGCCCGCTGGTGACGATGGAGAAGAACGGCACGAACGCGGTGCCGTGCGCGGCGCAGTCCCGGATCAGCTCGTCGTGGCTGCGGCGGTAGCCGAGGCCGTACGAGTTCTGCACGCAGACCACCGGCGCGACCGTCCGCGCCTCGGCGACCTGGTGCGGGCGCACCGCCGAGACGCCGAGGTGCCGGATCAGCCCGGCGTCGACCAGCTCGGCGAGCGCGCCGTAGTGCTCGGCCAGCGGCTCCGGGCCGTGCACCCGCAGGTTGACCACGTCGAGGTGGTCCCGCCCGAGCTGGCGGAGGTTCTCCTCGACCTGGCCGCGCAACTGGTCCGGCCGGGCCGCCGGCAGCCACCCGCCGGACGGGTCCCGGCCCGGCCCGACCTTGGTCACGATGACCAGGTCCTCCGGGTACGGCCACAGCGCCCGGTTGATCAGCTCGTTGGCGGAGCGCAGCGGGGAGAAGTAGAACGCCGCCGTGTCGATGTGGTTGACGCCCAGCTCGACCGCGCGGCGCAGCACGGCGACGGCCCGGTCCCGGTCGCTCGGGCTGCCGTCGGCGTTCGCGGTCAGCCGCATCGCGCCGAGGCCCATCCGGTTGACGGTCAGGTCGCCGAGCTGCCAGGTGCCGGCCGCGCCGGCGTGGACGGTGTCGGTGGTCATGCGGTCCCCGTTCTCTCCTGGCCCGGTGGTGGGCCGAGTGGTTCCACGGAGGCCACCGCCGATCGGTTCACCGCAGCGCGCTCACTCGCCCTCGTCGCGGTCGTCGGGCTGCTCGTGCCAGCGGGCCCGCCACGCCGCCTCGTGCGCCTCGTGGCTGGCCCGTTCCTCGAAGACCAGCTTCCGCAGCGCCCGCCGGCCCTCGTCGAAGACGACCACCTCGGCGGCCACCATACCGACCGTGATCGCGGTCAGCAGGCCCAGCGCGGCCAGGCCCGGCACCCGCTCGGCCAGCGGGATCGACGCGCCGAGCAGGAGGACGGCCGCGACCCGGGTCCAGCTCAGCGTGCGCAGCGTCCGCGCCTGGAACAGCATGTTGCCGCAGAGGAAGCAGATCACGCCGCCGAACAGCAGCGGCACGCCCGCGCCGTGCGCCCGCTCGGTCGGTGGCACGTTCGGGTCGGCGATTCCGTGCACGATCATCTCCGCGCCGAGCGCGAACAGGATGATGCCCGCGATCATCGGCAGGAACAGGTACGCGTACGCGTCCCGGGCCATCGCCACCCGGGGTCCGTCCTCGGCGGCGTGCAGGGCGATCCGGGCGGCCGGCCCGACCATGTCGTAGTGCGCCCACCAGAGCGCGGCGGTGAAGAAGATGCCGAGCACCGCCGCCGCGACGGCCGGCCAGGTGGGCGGCTGCCCGAGCAGGTTGCTGCCCACGCCGACCGAGATGACCGACTCGCCCAGCGCGATGATCAGGATGAGGTCGTACCGCTCGGTCCAGTGCTCGGCCGAGGCGACGCCCCAGCCCCAGGTGCCGGCGATCAGACCGGTGCCGTACTGGAGCAGCACCACCGTCGCCCACAGCCCGTCCCGCACCACCGCGGCCGAGGTGAGACCGTCGACCTTCGGCGGCACCAGCGCGGCGACCAGCAGCAGCGCGGTGCTGCCGATCACCTCCGGGGCGAACCGGACCAGTTGCCGGCGCTCGTTCGGGCTGTCCCGCACGACGTGCAGGTAGAGCAGCAGGTGCACCAGCCGCAGCACGGTGTAGCTCAGCGCCGCGACGATCGGTCCGGCCGCGTTGCCGCGCGGGTCGCGGAACGCGTTCGGCAGTGACAGCGCGAACGTGAACAGCGCGGCCATGCCGACGGTCATGAGCACCGGGACGAAGCCCTCGCCGAGCCGTACCCGGGTGGCCACCACGCTGTGCACCACCCACGACCACCAGAGCACGGCCAGGACCAGCAGCGCGTGCAGCAGTGCGCCGCCGGTCACCTGGAGGGCGGTGGCCCGGGTGATGATGAAGAACGAGAAGACGAAGACCAGGTCGAAGAAGATCTCGAACCGGTCCACCCGGGCCCCCGGGGCCACCGGCACGGCCGGCCCGAGGCGCCCCCGCCACCCGTACCCGCTCACCGGCCGAGTCTGTCAGCGCCCCGGCGGCGGCGGGCCGGAACGACGCGGACCGGGTCCCGGTCAGCCCTGCCGGTGACGCAGCCCGTCCATCAGCAGGTCGAGCAGGCGGCCGGCCTGGTCGCGCTGGTCGGGCTCACCCGCCACCAGGGAGACGCCGCTCAGGCTCGCGAGCACGTCGGTGGCGGCCACGTCGGCGCGCACGGTGCCCTCGGCCGCGCCGGCCGCCAGCAGGTCGCCCAGCGCGGCGAGCAGCCGGTCCCGGCTGTGCGCGTACGGGTTGGCGCCGGAGGCGATGGCGAGCCGCAGCGCGTCGGCCATGCCCCGCTTGGTGGCGAGGTAGTCGACGAACCGGTCCATCCACGCGCGCAGCGCCGCCTCGGCGGGCCGGTCCGCCAGCAGTTCCGGCCCGGCGTCGCAGAGCTTGGCCAGCTCACTGCGGTAGGCCGCCTCGATCAACGCCTCCCGGGTCGGGAAGTGGCGGTAGAGGGTGCCGATGCCGACCCCGGCCTCCTTGGCCACCCGATCCAGCGTTACCTCGGCGCCTGCCCGGGAAAACGCCTGGACCGCGGCGTCCAGCAGTCGCTGCCGGTTGCGCAGCGCGTCGGCGCGCAGCGGTCGGTCGGGCACGGCTCCTCCTCGGCTCGACCGGGCGGGCACCCGGCCGGACTGGCAACCGGAGGATCCTCCGGTTAGTCTCGGTGTTAACGGAGGGTCCTCCGCTTCTCATCGTAGCGGGCGGACGTCGATCCGCCCCGCCCTCGACAAGGATGGATCATGACCACCAGCACTCCCGTCACCACCCCGTTCTCCCGCGAGACCACCGCCCTGGAGGTGGTCCGCGACCTCGACCTGACCGGCCGGCGCGCCGTCGTCACCGGCGGCGCCTCCGGGATCGGCGTCGAGACCGCCCGCGCGCTCGCCTCCGCCGGGGCGGACGTCACCCTCGCGGTCCGCAACCCGGACGCCGGGCAGCGCGCCGCCGCCGACATCACCGGCACCACCGGTAACGACCGGATCCTGGTCGCCCCGCTCGATCTCGCCGACCTCGACTCGGTGGCGGCCTTCGTCCGCACCTGGGACGGCCCGCTGCACATGCTGGTCAACAACGCCGGCATCATGGCCTCGCCCGAGATGCGCACCGAGCAGGGCTGGGAGATGCAGTTCGCGACCAACCACCTCGGGCACTTCGCCCTGGCCACCGGGCTGCACCCCGCGCTCGCCGCGGCCGGGGGCGCGCGGGTCGTCTCGGTCAGCTCGGCGGCCCACCTGCGCTCGCCCGTGGTGTTCGACGACATCCACTTCCGGCAGCGGCCGTACGACCCGTGGGCGGCGTACGGGCAGTCCAAGACCGCGAACGTGCTCTTCGCGGTCGAGGCCAGCCGGCGCTGGGCCGACGACGGGATCGTCGTCGACGCGCTGATGCCGGGAGCGATCCGGACCAACCTCCAGCGCTACATCAGCGATGAGGAACTGGACCGGATGCGCGCGCAGAGCGGCGGGGGAGCGGCGTACTGGAAGACGCCCGAGCAGGGGGCGGCCACCTCGGTGCTGGTCGCGGCCTCGCCGCTGGTCGCCGGCGCCGGTGGCCGGTACTTCGAGGACTGTCAGGAGGCCGGCGTGAACCAGCCGGGCACGCGCACCGGCTACGCCCCGTACGCCCGGGACCCGGAGTCCGCCGAGCGGCTCTGGACGGTCTCCGAGGAGCACCTGCGCGGCTGACAGGTGAAACGCCGGAGGGGCGCGCGGCAGTCGCCGCGCGCCCCTCCGCTGTCGAACGTCAGAGACCCAGCTCGGCCTCGAAGTTGCCGGCCTCCAGCCGCTCCTTGACCGAGGTCAGGAAGCGGGCGGCGTCGGCGCCGTCGATCAGGCGGTGGTCGTACGACATGGCCAGGTAGACCATCGACCGCACCGCGATGACCTCGCCCAGCTCCGGGTCGTTGACCACGACCGGACGCTTCACCACGGCACCCGTGCCGAGCATCGCCGACTGCGGCGACGGCACGATCGGGGTGTCGAAGAGGGCGCCCCGGCTGCCGGTGTTGGTCAGCGTGAACGTCGCGCCGGCCATCTCGTCCGGAGTGATCTTGTTGGCCCGGGTGCGCTCGGCCAGGTCGGCGATCCGCTTGGCGATGCCGCCCATGTTGAGGTCACCGGCGTTGTGGATGACCGGCACGAGCAGGCCGCGCTCGGTGTCCACCGCGATGCCCAGGTGCTCGGCGGCCGGGTAGGTGATCGTGCCGCCCTCCAGGTCCATGCTGGCCTGGATGATCGGGTGGGTCTGCAGCGCCTCGATCGCGGCCAGGGCGAAGAACGGCAGGAAGGACAGCTTCACGCCGTGCTTGGCCTGGAACGAGTCCTTGGCCCGGGCCCGCAGCTTGGCGACCTTGGTGACGTCGACCTCGACGACCGTGGTCAGCTGCGCCGTCTCGTGCAGCGACTGCTGCATCCGCTTGGCGATGGTGGCCCGGATCCGCGGCAGCTTCTCCGTGGTGCCCCGCTTGGCGCTCGGCTCCGGCTTGGCGGCCGGCTGGGCCGGCGCCTTCGCGGCGGCGGGCTCGGCGGCGGCCGGCGCGGCCGTGGCGGCCTTCGCCTTCTCGGCCGCCTCCAGCACGTCCTGCTTGCGGATCCGGCCACCCACGCCGGTGCCGTTGACCGAGCCCAGGTCGACGCCGTGCTCGGCGGCGAGCTTGCGGACCAGCGGCGTCACGTAGCCGGCGGCCTCCTCGCCGCCGCCCTGGGCCGGGGCGGTCGGGCGCTGCGGGGTGGCGGTCGGCGCGGCCGGCTGGGCGGCCTGCTCGGCCTTGGCCGGCTGCGCGGCCGTCTCCGCCTCGGCGGACGGCTCGTTGTAGGACAGACCCGGGGTCGGCTCCTCGACCTTCGGCTCCGGCTTCGGCTCGGCCTTGGGCTCCGGCTTCGGCTCGGGCTTCGCCTCCGCCTTGGGCTCGGGCTTCGGCTCCGCCTTCGGCTGGGCCGGCGCGGCGCCGGCCGCCCCGACGATCGCCAGCACGGCGCCGACGTCGGCGGTCTCGTCCTCGGCGACCTTGATCTCCTGCAGCGTGCCGGCGACCGGCGACGGGATCTCGGTGTCGACCTTGTCGGTGGAGACCTCCAGCAGCGGCTCGTCCACCTCGACGGTCTCGCCGACCTGCTTGAGCCAGCGGGTGACCGTACCCTCGGTGACGCTCTCACCCAGGGCCGGCATGGTCACCGGGGTGCCCTCGCCCGACGACGCGGCGGGCTGGGCCGGCTCCTCGACGGCCGGCTGCTCGGCCTCGGCGCCCGGCTCGGCGGCGGCCTGCTCGGCCTGCTGCTCCGGCTCCGGGCCGGTGCCCTCGGCGGCGGCCGTCGGCTCGGTGGCCGGCTCGGCCTTCTCGGTGGGAGCCGCGCCCGCGTCCTCGCCCTCACCGGCGATGACGGCCAGCTCGCTGCCGACCTCGGCGGTCTCGTCCTCGCCGACCACGATCCGGCTCAGCACGCCCGCCGCGGGCGACGGGATCTCGGTGTCGACCTTGTCGGTCGACACCTCCAGCAGGGGCTCGTCGACCTCGACGGTGTCACCCTCCTGCTTGAGCCAGCGCGTGACGGTGCCCTCGGTGACGCTCTCGCCGAGCCGGGGCATGGTGACCGATACCGGCATGTTCTCCAGACTCCTTCATTCCCCTGGTGGGATCATCGCCCGTCGCCGGACGCCGCGGTTGTCGTGTCAGGCGTGCGCGTGCAGCGGCTTGCCGGCCAGGGCCAGGTGCGCCTCGCCCAGGGCCTCGTTCTGGGTCGGGTGGGCGTGCACGAGCTGCGCCACCTCGGCCGGGTAGGCCTCCCAGTTGTAGATGAGCTGGGCCTCGCCGATCAGCTCACCCACCCGGGCGCCGACCATGTGCACGCCGACCACCGGGCCGTCGTCCACCCGGACCAGCTTCACGTGGCCGGCGGTCTTGAGGATCTGGCTCTTGCCGTTGCCGCCCAGGTTGTAGTTGTAGGTCTTGACCTTGTCGGCGCCGTACTGCTCCTTGGCCTTCGCCTCGGTCAGCCCGACCGACGCCAGCTCCGGGTCGCAGTAGGTGACGCGCGGGATGCCGGCCTCGTCGATCACGGCCGGGGTCTTCCCGGCGATCTCCTCGGCGACGAAGATGCCCTGCTGGAAGCCGCGGTGCGCGAGCTGGAGGCCGGGCACGATGTCGCCGACCGCGTAGACGTTCGGCACGCTGGTGCGCAACCGCTCGTCGGTCAGCACGTAGCCGCGGTCCATCTTGACGCCCTGCTCCTCGTAGCCGAGGTTGGCGGTGTTCGGGCCGCGGCCCACGGCGACCAGCAGCAGCTCGGCCTCGACCGTGTCGCCACCGGAGATCGTCAGCTTGACGCCGTTGTCGGTCTTCTCGACCTTCTCGAACGGCTTGCCGACCTTGAAGTTGATCTTCCGCTTGCGGAACGCCCGCTCCAGCGCCTTCGACGACTCCTCGTCCTCGGCGGCGACCAGGCGGGGCAGCGCCTCGACGATGGTCACGTCCACGCCGAAGGACTTCCAGACGCTGGCGAACTCGACGCCGATCACGCCGCCGCCGAGCACGATCGCCGACGCCGGGACGCGGTCCAGGGTCAGCGCGTGGTCGCTGGTGATGATCCGCTCGCCGTCGACCTCCAGGCCGGGCAGGCTCTTCGCGTACGAGCCGGAGGCCAGCACGATGTTGCGGCCGGTGTAGCGCTTGCCGTCGACCTCGACGACGTTCTTGCCGACCAGCTTGCCGTGGCCCTCGACGATGGTGATCGCCTTGTTGCTCTTGAGCATGCCCTGAAGGCCCTTGTACAGCCGGGAGATCACGCCGTCCTTGTACGAGTTGACCGCCGCCATGTCGATGCCCACCAGCTCGGCCTTCACGCCGAACTGCTCGGACTCGCGGGTCTGGTCGGCGATCTCGGCGGCGTGCAGCAGCGCCTTGGTCGGGATGCACCCGTTGTGCAGGCAGGTCCCGCCGAGCTTGCCCTTCTCGATCAGCGCGACCGTCAGGCCGAGCTGGACGGCGCGCAGGGCGGTCGCGTAGCCGCCGCTACCACCTCCGAGGATGACGATGTCGAAGGTCGTGTCGTTCGGCTCGCTCACATCCAACTCCCAGGTCGCGTCACTGCATCGGGGGTTACGGCGGAGTAACAGGCACACCCCACCTCGGTCATCTTGTCACCACCACGGACCGAGCGCGTACCGAGGTGCCCAACGACACGTCGGCGACACGTACCCTTGGCATCGTCTTCGATGACGTCCGGGGGAGGAGTGGGTCCGGTGGCGCTGTTCCGACGACGCAAGCGGGTGGCCGCGGTGAGCCGCGACCGGGCCGCCGACCGCGCCGATCTGGACCACCTTGAGAACTTCGTCCGCACCCGCCGGGGCGTCGAGGCGTTCCTGGAACCGCGGACGACGGTCACCGAGACCACCGTGATGCTGATCGCCGACGACGGCGAGTGGACCCGTCGGCGGGTCGGCAGCCCGGACGAGGCCCGGCGGTGGGCCCACAAGATCGCCATCCCGATCTACGACGTGCGGCTGATGGGCTACCCGCAGCGGATGCGCGACTACAACGAGCGCCGCAAGCGCCGGCCCGAGCTGTACTGAGCTACCTGAGCCCAGGTGTTAAGAAGGGCCCCTTCTACAACGCCAGGCGTTAAGAAGGGGCCCTTCCTTGCACGTCAGCCGTTGGCGGCGACGTCGTCCACCAGGTGGAGCAGGGTGCGCACCGGCACGCCGGTGCCGCCCTTGGTCCAGTAGCCGGTCGCCTCGCCCGAGTGGTAGCCCGGCCCGGCGATGTCGATGTGCGCCCAGGCCACGTCGTCGGTGACGAACTCGCGCAGGAACACGCCGCCCTGCAGCATGTGCCCGGCCCGGTCCATCCCGGCGTTGACCTGCGAGATGTCCGCGACGTCGGACTCCATGCCCTTGCGCACGTCGTCCGGCAGCGGCATCGGCCAGGCCGGCTCGCCGGTCGCGTCACCGGCCACCCGGACCCGCTCGCACAGCTCCGGGGTGCCCATCACGCCGGCGATCCGCTTGCCCAGCGCGACCACCTGGCCGCCGGTCAGCGTCGACGTCTCGAACAGGTAGTCGGCGCCGTCCTCGCACGCCCGGGCGATGGCGTCGGCCAGCACCATCCGGCCCTCGGCGTCGGTGTTGAGCACCTCCACCTTCTTGCCGTTGTACATGCTGATCACGTCGCCCGGCCGGTAGCTGGTGCCCGACGGCATGTTCTCGGCCATCGGCAGGTAACCGGTGACCGTCACCGACGGCTTGAGCGCCGCGACCGCCAGCATGGCCGCGCCGACCGCCGCCGCGCCGGCCATGTCCGACTTCATCTCCCACATGCCCTGCGCCGGCTTGATCGAGATGCCGCCGGTGTCGAACGTGATGCCCTTGCCGACGAGCGCGACCCGCTTGCCGTTGCCGCCACCCGCGGGGGTGTAGGTGAGCTTCACCAGCCGCGGCGGGGCCTCCGAGCCCTGGCCGACCGCGAGGATGCCGCCGTAGCCGCCGGCGGCCAGCGCCGCCTCGTCCAGCACCTCGACCTCCAGCCCCGCCTCGCGGGCGGCGGCGGAGACGACGTCGGCGAACGCCGGGGGACGCAGCTCGTTCGGCGCGGTGTTCACCCAGTCCCGGCTGGTCCGCACCGCGCCGGCCACCGCCTGCGCGCGGGTGACCTCGGCCTGGGCGGTCGCGTCGGCCGCGTCCGGCACCGCGACCAGCACCTCGGCCACCGGCTCCCGCCGGGTCGGCTGCGGCTTGGTCTTGTAGCCGGCGAACCGGTAGCCGCCGAGCAGCGCGCCCTCGGCGACCGCGCGCAGCGCGGCCGGCGCGTCGGCGTCGTCGGGCAGCGGCAGGGCGAGCGCGACGCGCGCGGCGCCGGCCAGCGCCCGGACCGCGGCGCCGGCGGCGCGGCGCAGCGACTCGGGCCCGGGGGCGGCGCCGGAGGGCTCCGGGCCGAGCCCGACGGCGGCGACCACCGGTGCGGTCACCGTGCCCAGCGTGGCCAGCTTGATCACCTCGCCGGGGCCACCGGTCGCGCCGAGCAGGGCCAGCGTCTCGGTCAGCTTGCCGTCGAACGCGGCGGCGATGCTCTCCGCGCCGCTGGCCAGCAGCAGGGCGTGGGCGGGTGCGCCGCTGCCCGGCTCGGTGGTCTGGCTGTGCACGCCGATCACGATCGCGTCGACGGCGAGTTCGGCGGGGTCGGTGTCGACCAGGCTGAGGGTGGTGCGGGGCGATGTCACGAAAGCTACTCCGGGCGGGCCGGGCCGGCCGCGTCGTCGCGTACCGGCGGTGAAGGTCTCTCCGGCGGCAACCTACCCGTCGGAGGCGTGGCTGTCCCGCCGATGGACGTCGACGGGATCCCGCCGATGCTAACCAGCCCGGTCCGGGCCGGTAAGTTGCCACCCATGACCGAGGTGACCTCCGACGCCGCCGAGACCCGGCTGCGCCGCTCCCCGCTGCACGAGCGACACACCGCGCTCGGCGCGAAGTTCGCCCCCTTCGGGGGCTGGCAGATGCCGCTGGAGTACGCCGGCGGCGGCGTGCTCAAGGAGCACACGGCGGTGCGGACCGCTGTGGGCGTGTTCGACGTCTCGCACCTGGGCAAGGTCCGGGTCACCGGGCCGGGCGCCGCCGACTTCGTCAACGCCTGCCTGACCAACGACCTCGGCCGGATCGCGCCCGGAAAGGCGCAGTACACGCTCTGCTGCGACGACGCCACCGGCGGCGTGGTGGACGACATCATCGCCTACCTGCACGCCGACGACCACGTCTTCCTGGTGCCGAACGCGGCCAACACCGCCGAGGTGGCCCGCCGGTTGCGCGCCGCCGCGCCGGACGGCGTGACCGTCACCGACGAGCACGAGGCGTACGCCGTGCTCGCGGTCCAGGGCCCGCGGTCGGCGGAGCTGCTCGACGGGCTCGGCCTGCCCACCGGGCACGAGTACATGAGCTTCTCCACCGCCACGCTGGCCGGCGTGGAGCTGACCGTCTGCCGCACCGGCTACACCGGCGAGCTGGGCTACGAGCTGGTCGTGCCCGCCGAGCACGCGGTCGCGGTCTGGGACGCGCTGCTCGCCGCCGCCGACGACGTGCGCGCCTGCGGCCTGGCCGCCCGGGACACGCTGCGCACCGAGATGGGCTACCCGCTGCACGGGCAGGACCTCTCCCCGGAGATCACCCCGGTGCAGGGCCGTTCCGGCTGGGCGGTGGGCTGGGACAAGCCGGCCTTCTGGGGCCGGGACGCGCTGCGCGCCGAGAAGGCCGCCGGTCCGGCCCGTACGCTGCGCGGCCTCGCCGCCGTCGACCGGGCCATCCCGCGTCCCGGCATGGCCGTGTACGCCGGCGACACGCAGGTCGGCGTCGTCACCAGCGGCACGTTCAGCCCGACGCTCAAGCACGGCGTCGCACTGGCGCTGGTCGCCACGGACCCGAAGCTGCCCGACGGCGAGGAGCTGGAGGTCGACATCCGCGGCCGGCGGGCCCGGATGCGCCTGACGAAGCCCCCGTTCGTCCAGCCGTCCGTCCGCTGAACCGCGCGGGTCAGTCCTCGGCGAGGCGCTCGCCGGCGTCGAGGACGGCCTGCGTCCAGCCGCCCTCCAGCACGCCGGTGCCGTCCAGCACGGCCCAGTCGACCACGTCCGACGCCTCCACCACCACCGGCGAGCCGATCCGCACGCCGGGGTCGGTGTTGGCGTCGCTGGCGCTGGCGCCGACGATCCGCTCCGGGACCTCCCAGGAGGTCACCCCGGCCCAGACGTACTCGGGGCCCTCGTCACCGGGCAGGCCGTACTTGACCACGAGCTGGCTCTCGTCGGGCAGCCGGCCGGCCAGGAACCGGGCCCGGATGTCGCCGAGCGAGGCGCGGGCGGTGGCCACCGCCCGGCTCATCGCGTCGCCGGTGCGGGTGTAGCGGACGTCCGGCTGGATGCCGTTGAACAGCGTCGCGCAGGCGGCGGCGAAGTAGCGCCCGGGCGGGCCCGGGTGCCCGGGCGGCGGGTTGAGGCTCAGGAACGAGTCGGCGTCCGGGTCGGTGGCCGGATCCAGCTCCAACCGCAGCAGCACCGGCGCCGTCGCGCCGTGCTGCTCCGGATTGCCGTACGCGACCGCGATGTCGTGCCCGGTCACCGTGGCCAGCACCGGCAGCTGCACGAACGCCGGCACCTCCTCGCCGGCCAGCCCGTCGGTCCAGTCCCGCAGCAGCCGCCGGGCCGCCCCGGTCATCACCGCGCCCCAGGCCCGGGTGAGGTGGTCCGGCACGCCCTGGGCCTGCAACTCCAGCAGCCCGAACCGGCGCAGCCCCTTGGTGGTGAACCAGAGCCCGTCGGCGTCCGAGGAGTAGGGCACCAGCACCCAGTCGACCAGCCGGATCCGGCCGTGCTCGTCGGGCAGCGAGCGCAGCGCGGCCGCCGGGTCGAGGAACTGGAGCCCGAAGACGTCCACCACGTCCCCGCCGACCGTTTCGGCGACCGCCGCGGCCACCGCCCGGGCCGCCCACTCGTGCGCCGGCGGCCAGCCCGGCCGGTACTCGGCCTGCACCACCACCAGGTGGGTGGCGGCGGCCAGCCGGGCCAACTGCTCGTCGGTGGCGCCGAACGCGCTGAGCAGGTCCGGCGGCAGCTCCGGGAACTCGTCGACGGTGCGCGTGTCCACGCTCATCAGAGGGCTGTCCAGCATCTGCTTCGCCAGCCCGTGCACCGGCTCGGCGAGCCGGCCGGCCAGACCCTCCACCGCGGTCTTCGGGCTGACCCGGGGCAGCCCGGCGATCGGCACCAGATAGGTCGCGTCGAGCGACTCGGGCACCGGTACGGGCAGGAAGTCGTCCGTGATGAGCATGTCGTCCCCCTCGACCGCGCCGGTGCACCAACCCGAACGCTACCCGTCCGACCGGGTGGCGATCAGCCGGTCAGGACCAGTCCCAGGTAGGACAGCGTGGTGACGATCTCCACGAGGGCGCCGAGGACGTCGCCGGTGATCCCGCCGAAGCGGCGTACCAGGTGTCGCAGGAGCCCGGCCGCGACGGCGAGCGCGCCGAGCACGGCGAGCGGCCCCTGCCACGGGCGGCCCGGCACGGCGGGCGCGGCCAGCAGCGCCACGGCGAGCGCGCCGACGGTCGGCGCCACCCACCCCACGGTGCCGGCCACCAGCGCGCCCAGGCCCTCCGGTCGGGCCGCCGGCACCCCGCGGCGACAGGCCAGCGTCACCCCCAGCCGTCCGGCCGCGGTGGCCGCGACCACCGCGGCGAGCGCCGCGACCGCGTCCCGCCCGACCAGCTCCGCGAGCACCGCGGTCTGGAGCAGGAGGACGAGCACCAGCGCGACCACCCCGAACGGGCCGACGTCCGGCTGTTTCATGATCTTCAGAGCGGCCGCGCCACGGCGGTAGGAGCCGAGCGCGTCCACGGTGTCGGCCAGCCCGTCCAGGTGCAGGCCCCGGGTGAGCAGCGCGCCCAGCCCGACGGTGAGCCCGGCGGCGACCAGCGGCGGGGTGACGGCGCCGGCGAGCAGCAGCACCCCGCCGAGCAGCGCGCCGAGCAGCGCGCCGACCGCCGGGGCCAGGGCCATCGCGGTGCCGGCGGTGGCCCGGTCGACCGGGCCGGCGCGCAGCGGCGCGGTGGTGAACGTGGTCAGCGCCAGCCGGACGCCGTCGGCGAGCCGGGCCTCAGTCGGCACGTCGGCCGGGGAAGACCGGTTCGTCCGCGCCGGTCGTGGTCGGTCCCGGTCCGGCCGGCTCCGGTTCGGCGAAGTCCGGTTCGTCCGCGCCGGTCGTGGTCGGTCCCGGTCCGGCCGGCTCGGGCTCCGCGAAGCTCTCGTCCTCCGCGCCGCCGCCGAGTGACGGGTGCACCGGCAGGGTGGCGGCCAGCGTCAACGCCGAGCGCAGCAACGGCAGGGCGGCCAGCGCGGTCGCCCCCTCGCCCAGGTCGAGGCGCAGGTCCAGCAGCGGCGTCAGGCCGAGGACGTCGGCGGCGAGCCGCACCCCGGGACGGCCGCCGTGGTCGGGCAGCAGGCACCAGTGCCGGGCCTGCCCGGCCAGGTCGCGGCTGACCATCCCGGCGGCGGTGCCGACGGGGCCGTCCAGCAGCACCGGGACCCGTCGGGCGGTGGCGCCGAGCAGCACGCCGGTGGCCATCGCGATGTCGCCGCCGCCCAGCTCGGACAGGATGTCGTGCGCCTCGCGGGGCGAGCGCCGGGTGCGGTGCAGCGCGTCCCGGACGGCCGCGCAGCGGACCATCCAGGCCGCGTCGTCGATCTCGCCCTGCTCGTTCACCACCCGGCCGAGCACGGCCGGCGGTTCCGCGCCGGCCGTGGCCGCCAGCACCGCGGCGGCCGCCGCCTCGGCGCCGGCCCCGCACGCCGCCAGCACCAGCAGTTGTACGCCGGCGTCGGCGGCCTGCTCGGCCAGGCGCCAGCCGTAGCGCAGCGCCGCCTCCACCTGGTCGGCGGGGAGCGCCGGACCGTCCTCGAACGGCGCCGAGGTGGGTGCCTCGACGACCTGGAGGCTGGCGCCGTTCTCGGCGGCCAGCCGGGCCAGCGCGCCCCGCCCGGCGCGGGCCTGCCGGGCGCGGCGGGCCGACTCGCCGGGCGCCGCCCCGGCCGATGCGCCGCCGTCGTGGTCGCCGTGCAGCAGCAGCACCCGGACGGCGTCCCACGGGCGCGGGGTGGCGGTGCCCTGGGTGGCGGCGGCGAAGCCGACCACCTGCTCCAGCACGCCGAGCCCGGCGCCGGGGACGTCGAGCGTGGCGAGCCGGTCGACCGCCTGCGGGCCGGTGTAGTCGTCCGGCATCGGCAGTTCCATGCCGGGCTGGATGACCAGCCCGGTGGCGATCATCGGCAATGCCATGGTGGGGGCCGCCCAGTCGCCCGCGCCGGACGTCCCGCCCTGCCCCGGGGTGGGCACCGGCGCGGCGGTCGGGGTGAGCACCTCGGGCAGCGCCACGTCCGGCACGGCCCGACCGCCCGGGTCCGGCGTGGAGGCGGTGGACGGCGCCCAGGGCCGGTCGGCCGGGCGGGACTCGGCCGTTCCCGGGCCGGTCGCCGGTTCCGCCGGCGTGGCTCCGCGGCTTCCCGGTGCCGCCGGCCGCGCCGCCGGGGTGGACCCGGGCGTCGCCGGGGCGGCGGCGGCCGGGGTGGGCGGCTTGAGCCAGGCGGTCTGGCCGGCCACCACGAGCGCGACCGCGTCGCAGGCGTCGGCGACCGCCCGGTTGGTCGCGCCCAGCGCGTCGGTGAACGCCCGGCCCAGCGGCGTGGTGGGCACCAGCGACAGGCCGACCTCCGGGCTGACCAGCACCAGCCGCGCCTGGCTCGCGCGGACCGCGGCGGCCAGCTCGGCGACGGTGGCGGTGTCGTCGGCCGGCTGGTGGGCCGGGTCGAGCAGCACGGTGACCCAGCCGCCGAGGTCGTCCACGAGCACGGTGTCGTTCGGGCCGGCGGCGGTGATCAGCTCGGCCAGCCGGCCCGGATCCGCCGCGGTCTCCTCGGTGGTCCAGCTCCCCGGCCGGCGGGCGCGGTGCGCCGCGAGGCGGCCCGCCCACTCGGTGTCCTCCGGCTCCCCGGCGGGGGCGGTGGCCACGTATCGGACCGTGGGCGCGTCGGCGACCAGTGACTCGGCGAACTCGGACTTGCCGGAGCGGATACCGCCGAGCACGAGGAGGGTGTGCCACCCGTCAACGGACATGCCCGTACCTTAGTTCTCCCGCCCGCACCCCGCCCCTCCCCGCCCCCTCCCCGCGTCGATCTTGCGGTTGCGGCCCTCGGGATGCCGGAAATGGTGGTTCTGTCGGGGCGGCAACCGCACGATCGCGGGCGCGGGGTCAGTCGCAGTGTTCGAAGGGGCTCGCGTAGGTGGCTCCGGGGGTGGAGCCGCCCCACTTCACGCAGACGCCGGCGGCGGTGGCCCGGACCGGGCCGGCGTAGTACTGGTAGCCGCCGCTCTGGGTCTGCCGGGCCCTGCCCTGGACCTCCAGGTACGTGGTCACCGTGGTGACCCGGCCGACGTCGGCGTCCTTGAGCGTCACCACGCAGTTGGTGCCGGACGCGGCGCGGTAGAGCAGGTAGACCCGTCCCTGCCGGATCCCGCCGGCGGTCAACGTGGCCGAGTCGATCACCTGGTAGCCGCTGCCGCACACCTGCGTCGCGGTGTACGGGTTCGCCTTCGGCGCCGCCGGCGGGCCGCTCGTCGGGGCGGGGGCGCCGGTGCTCGGCGCCGGTTCGCTCGGTGGCGCGGCGGTGCGGCTCGGCGTGGCCGACGGGGACCGGCCGGGCCGCCCCGCACGGCTCGGGCTCGGCGTCACCGGGGCGGCGTCGGCCGTCGTCGGCGCCACCGGATCGGCGACCGCCGACTCCCCGGCCACCGCGGTCGGGCCGGGCCCCGGACCCGGCTCGTCGGGGGAGCGCACCGCCGTCACGGCCACCGCGACCAGCACCGCGACCAGGACCACACCGGCCACGCCGGCCAGCGCCACCGCCCGCCGCCCGCGTCGCGCCGGCTCCTCCCGCGTCGCCGGCCCCTGGTCCGACCCCGCCGACGAGGGGCCACCCGGGCCGGACCTCGGGTACGGGTCGCCCGCTCGGGGCGACGGGAACGCGCCGCCCGTACCCCGGCCCGGGAGGCCGGTCGGCGCGGACGCCGGGTTCGGGGGGCCGGTCGGCGCGGACGCCGGGCTCGGGAGATCGGCCGGCGCGGACGCCGGGCCCGGTTCGGCGGGGCCGCTCACCGCCCACGGCGGGCGCGGCGGGACCGGCACGACGGCCAGCGTGGCGTCCCGGGCGTCCCGCGCGCCCTCGGCCAGGGCCAGCCCGGTCGGGAAGCGGTCGCGTGGGCTCTTCGCCAGCGCGCGTCGGACCACCTCGACCACCGCCGGGGGCGTGGTCGGCGGCAGCGGCGGCGGCTCGTCCTGCACGTGCCGCATCGCCACCTGCAGCGGGTTGTCGCCGTCGAAGGGCGGGCGGCCGGCCAGGCAGAAGTACGCCACCGCGCCGAGCGCGTACACGTCGGTGACCGGCGAGACGGGCTGGCCGGCGGCCTGCTCCGGGGACATGTACGAGGCGGTGCCGAGCACCATGTGGGCGGCGGTGATGCCGGCCATGGTGCTGGCCCGGGCGATGCCGAAGTCGACGAGCACCACCGTGCCGTCCCGCTTCACCAGCAGGTTGCCCGGCTTCACGTCGCGGTGCACGATGCCGGCGAGGTGGGCGGCGTGCAGCGCCTGCGCGGCCTGCCCCACCACCGACATGGTGGACGCCGGGTCGAGCCGGCCGGCCTGCCGCACCCAGCTCGACAGCGGCTGGCCGTCGACGTACTCCATCACCAGGTAGCTGACCTGGCTGCCGTCGGCGAGCACGGCCGAGCCGAAGTCGTGCACCTGCACGATGCCGGGGTGGCGCAGCGCGGCCAGCATCCGGGCCTCGGCGTGGAACCGGGTGGTGAACTCCGGGTCCGCGACCAGCGACGGCAGCAGCACCTTCACCGCGACGGCCCGGTCCAGGAGCGTGTCGGTGCACCTCCACACGGCGCCCATGCCGCCGGTGGCGACGCGTTCGTCCAGCCGGTACCGCTCGCTGAGCACCACTCCCGAAGTCAGCACCGCGACACCGTACCGGCCGGCGACCGGCATGATCCATGTGGCGGCGGGCCGTCGCGCGGCGGGCCGACTAGGCTTGCGGGGGTTTGGCGTCCCACGGGGCGACGGCGGCGAGGGGAGACGCGGCATGGCGTGGAGCTGGCGGTACGAGGGCACGAACGGCGAAGCGGTCGACGGGCCGGCTGAGTCGTTCCCGAATCAGGCGGACGCCGAGTCCTGGATCGGCCAGACCTGGCGGGAGCTCGCGACGTCCGGCGTCACCACCGTCTCACTGGTCGAGGACGACCGGGTGGAATACCGGATGAGCCTGCAGCCCCCGGCCGAATGACCGGCTACGACCGCCCGGGCGACCCGCTGGTGCTCGGGGTCCCCCGGGCGGCGTTCCGGCCCAGCCCGATCTTCCTGGCGCTGGTCGCGCTCTTCGTGGCCGCCGGGGTGATGACCTGGAACCGGTACGGCAACGTCCGGTTCGACGTGTTCCTCTTCGTGGTGTCGGGCTGGCTGGTGTCGCTCTGCCTGCACGAGTACGCCCACGCCGTGATCGCCTACCGGGCCGGCGACCGGGACATCGCGCACCGCGGCTACCTGACGCTCAACCCGCTGAAGTACACCAGCCCGCTGCTGTCGATCGTGCTGCCGGTGGTCGTGGTGCTGCTCGGCGGCATCGGCCTGCCCGGCGGGGCGGTCTGGGTGGACCGGCACGCCATTCCCGGCCGGCTGCGGCACTCCCTGGTCAGCCTGGCCGGGCCGGCCACCAACGTGCTGTTCACGCTGGTGCTGGTGGCGGCGCTGACCTGGGGGCCCGACCTGGGCGGGCCGCTGGAGTTCTGGGCCGGCGTCGGGCTGCTCGCGTTCCTCCAGCTCACCGCCAGCGTGCTCAACCTGCTGCCGGTGCCGGGCCTGGACGGCGGCAACATGCTCCAGCCCTGGCTCAGCCCCGCCTACCGGCGGATGTACGACCTGTTCGCCCCGTACGGATTCATCCTGCTCTTCGCGCTGCTGTGGAGCCCGCAGATCAACCGGGTGTTCTTCGGCGGGGTCTTCGCCGTCGGCGAGGCGCTCGGCCTGCCCCGGGAGCTGTACCAGCTCGGGTTCTACCTGATCCGCTTCTGGCAGGGCTGACGCGCCGTCCCGGGCCGACGGTGACCGCCGGCCCGGGACCGGGCGTCACGGACGCTGGGCCGGGCTCTCGGTCTGCGCCGGGTCCCGCTCGGTGACCGGCTCGACGATCTCGTCGATCGCCTTGAGCAGCTCGGCGTCGAGCTTCACGCCGGCCGCCTTGACGTTGTCGTGCACCTGCTCGGGCCGGGACGCGCCGATGATGGCGGAGGCGACGTTCGGGTTCTGCAACACCCAGGCGATGGCGAGCTGCGGCATGGTCAGCCCGGCCTGCTCGGCCAGGGGCTTGAGCTTCTGCACCCGGGTGAGCACGTCGTCGGTGAGCCACTTGGCGATGAAGTCGGCGCCGGACTTCTCGTCGGTGGCGCGCGAGCCGGCCGGCGGCGGCTGACCCGGCAGGTACTTGCCGGAGAGCACGCCCTGGGCCATCGGCGACCAGACGATCTGGCCGATGCCCAGCTCCTCGCTGGCCGGGACGACCTCGGTCTCGATGACCCGCCACAGCATCGAGTACTGCGGCTGGTTGGAGATCAGCGGGATGCGCAGCTCACGGGCGAGCGCGTGGGCCTCGCGCAGCTGCGACGCCTTCCACTCCGAGACGCCGATGTAGTGCGCCTTGCCGGAGCGCACGACGTCGGCGAAGGCCTCCATCGTCTCCTCCAGCGGGGTGCTGTAGTCGTAGCGGTGGGCCTGGTAGAGGTCGACGTGGTCGGTCTGCAGGCGGCGCAGCGAGCCGTCGATCGACTCCATGATGTGCTTGCGGGACAGGCCCCGGTCGTTGCGGCCCGGGCCGGTCGGCCAGTACACCTTGGTGAAGATCTCCAGGCCCTCGCGACGCTCGCCCTTGAGCGCGCGGCCGAGCACCGACTCGGCGCGGGTGCCGGCGTAGACGTCGGCGGTGTCGAACGTGGTGATGCCGCTGTCGAGGGCGGCCCGCACGCACGCGACGGCGGCCTCCTCCTCGACCTGCGAGCCGTGGGTGATCCAGTTGCCGTACGAGATCTCGCTGACCATCAGGCCGGAGCGGCCCAGGTGTCGGAATTCCATGCTTCCGACCCTAGTCCGGCCCGCCGGCCGGTGCCGCGCGGCGTTCACGCCGGCAGCAGCGCGTCCCGCATCCGGGCGCCGAGCCACCGGCGGAAGCTCTCCTCGGTCCACCCGCACCGGTGCACCAGCGCCGCGTAGTGCGCCGGGTCGTTGTAGAACCACAGGCCGTCCACGGCACGCTCGGTGTCGGTGTCCGGCCGCAGCGGTCCGTCCAGGGTGAGCAGCCGGTCGACCACCATCCGGGCGCCCGCCCGGCGGTTGCGCAGCAGGGTCTCCCACAGCTCGGCCGCCTCCGGCGCCTCGTCCGCGGCCCGGCGCACGGTCTCGAACGCGCCGGCCGCGCGGTGGCCGATGAGCGTGCAGACCCCGGCGTACGCGTCGAGCACCCCGCCCTGGTCGGGCGCCTCCCAAACCGGTTGGAACCACTGACGCCGGGCCACCGGCACCGGCTCGTCGTCCCCGGCGAGCGCCTCGTCGAGCACCTGCCGCAGCAGCGCGGCCTTGGACCCGAACGCGGCGAACACGGTGGGCCGGGCGACGCCGGCCTCGGCCGCCACGTCGGCCAGCGACGTCGCCGCGTATCCGCGTGCGACGAACAGCTCGGTCGCGGCCCGCACCACCGCCTGCCGGGTGCGGCGGGCGTTCTCCTCGCGCACCGGGGAGCGGTAGGGGCGCTTTCCGTCCTTGACTCCAGCCATGACGTCGCGATACTAACCGTATATTCACCAGACTGCTGGCTATCGAATATCCGCCTGTCCATCGGAAAGCCGGGAGGCCCCCATGTCCATCCGCCCCTACCTGCTCGGCCCCGACGACGGCGAGGCCCACTGGTTCCTCGGCAGCCTGTGCACCGTGAAGGCAGGTGGCCGGCACACCCGGGACCGGCTCACCGTCGCCGAGTTCGTCAACCCGCCCGGCTTCGCCCCGCCGCTGCACCGCCACCAGGTCGAGGACGAGATGTTCTACGTGCTCTCCGGCACCGCCCGGTTCCACTGCGACGGGCAGAGCCTCACCGCCGGCCCCGGGGACTTCGTCCTGCTGCCGGTGGGGATCGCGCACAGCTTCGTGGTCGGCCCCGACGAGCCGCTGCGCGCGCTCCAGATCACCACACCCGCCGGGTTCGAGCGGTTCGCCGCCGAGGCCGGCGTACCCGCGCCGGAACGCCGGCTGCCCGACCCCGGCCCGGTCGACCCGGCCGCGCTCGGGCACGCCGCCGCCCGCAACGGCATCGAGCTGCTGGGGTCCCCGCCGACGGCGTGAGACCGGGTCAGAGCACCGGGCTGGCGTCGGTGAGCAGCCGGTCGATCTCGGCGGCGACCTCCGCGCGGGCCCGGTGCACCGGATCGATCAGCGGCTCACCGCGCCGGTCCAACGCGCCCCACCGCCCCGACTCGGTGGTGACCAGGAACGCCACCGGGTGCACCACCAGCGTCGGGTACGCGGGCGCCACCACCACCCGGCCGCCCCGGTCCACCACGCCCCGGCGGCCGGCCAGCTCGACCACGGCCAGACCGTCGGAGGTGAAGCCGTCCAGGTGCCGGCCGTCGGCCAGCGACGTGCCCAGACCGTGGTAGCGGGTCGGCACCACCACCGCCCCGGTCCGGTCCACCGCACCCCAGCCGCCGTTCTGCCGGACCGCCGCCAGCCCGTTGCGGAACGGCCGGGCCTCCTCGTACCCGGGTGGGATCTTCACGATGTTCATCTGGTCGACGGCCATCCACCGGCCCTTGCCGTCCATGGACACCCAGGACAGTCCCTCGGAGAACGGGCCCACCGCCCGGTAGCCGTTGTTCGCCTCGATCAGCGCCGCGCCGGTGCCGTCGATGAGCGCCCAGCGGGACGCCTCCGGCCGACGCACCCAGGCCAGCCCCTCGTGGAACGGCTGGGCCTCCGCGTACCGGTAGGCGACGACCAGCTCGCCGTCGGCGTCCGCGTACCCCCAGAGCTGCTGCTCCTCGTCGAACGTCGGCACCGGGTAGCGCGGCGTGCCCAGGATCTCCTCCCGGCTGCGCGGCGCCGGACCGAAGCCGCCGTCCGCGGCCCGCTCGGCCACCGCGTCCAGCGCGACCACGGTACGCGCGTTGAGCGGCCCGTCCTCGCCCTGCCGCAGGTCCAGCGCCCGCTCGAAGTGCAGGCACGCCTCGGTCAGCCGGCCCTGGTCGAAGCAGGAACGCCCGGCGTGCTCGTGCAGCAACGCGCGCAGCCGGTCGGGCAGCTCCGGCGAGTTGGCCTCGGCGAAGAGCCGGTCGGCCTCCGCGTGCTCCGCACGCCAGCGCAGCACCTCGGCGAGGCGGGCGCGGGCCAGCGCGGTCCGCCGCAACTCACCGGTGGCCTCCGCGTACGTGAGGGCGAGCCGCGCGTCGGCGACCGCGTCGTCCAGGTCCCCGAGGACCCGGGACGCCACCGACCGGAGGCTGAGCAGCCGGGCCCGGCTGCGGTTGTCCAACGCGGTGTCGAGCTTGCCGGTGAGACCGTCCCGGATCCGCCGCAACTCGTCCGGGTCGGGGGCCTCCTCGCGCAGCGTCCCCGGGTGCAGCCGCCACCCCACGGCGGCCAGTGCCTGCTCCGGGTCGACCGGCGGCTCCGGCTCGGGAGCGGACGCCCCGGCCTCCGGTCCCGCCTCCCGGGCACCCGAATCCGCCGCCCCGCCCGAGCCGGCGTCGACGGTCGGTCCCTCACCCGCCGCCGCGTCGCCCCGCACCGGCTCCGCCGGGACCCCGTCCGGCTCACCGCCGGGCGCGCCGCTCACCGCGTCGTCCTCGGTACGCGCCGAGGCCCCGGCGGTGCCGACCTCGGCCGTGGTCGCGCCCCGGTCCGCGCCGGCGTCGGTCCCGTCGGTCGAGGTGTCGCTCCGCCCCGCGCCGGCGTCGGTCCCGTCGGTCGAGGTGTCGCTCTGCTTCGCGGTGGTGCCGGGCGCTGTTGCCGGGGTGTCCTGGCCTGCGGTGGTGCTGGCCGGTGTCGTCGGGGTGTCGTGTTTCGTGGTGGTGTTGGTCGGCGCTGTCGGGGCGTTCTGGTTCGTGGTGGTGCCGATGGGTGCTGTGGGGGCGTCGGTGCTCTCGGAACGGGTGGCACCGGCCGAGGCCAACGAGGCGGGCGTCGGCGCCGGGCCCGCTGGCGACGGCGAGGGTGCCGACGCCGGAGCGGGTGGTGCGGAGGTGACGCGCGGCCCATCGCCGAGGACCGGTTCGGTCGTCGTCCCGTCATACCCGGTGGGGCTCGGCGTGCCGGGCCCGGATGTCGGCGGCCGTGGCTCCACGCCGGGCCGGGACGCGTCGGTCCGCAGGGCCTCGACCGTGGTCGCGGAGTCCGGTACGGCGGCTGCCACCCCGGCGGCGTTCGGTTTCGGAGGTTGCGGGACGCCCGCCTCGCTGACGGGCGAGTCCGTGACGCTCGGTTCCGGGCCGGTGTCCTCGGCGCTCGCCCGCTCCGCAAGGGCCCCGTCCGTTGCGGCCCGTTCCGTCGCGGTGTCCGCCGTCGCGGCGAGCAACTCGGCGGCCTGCTCGGTCGCGGCCTGCCCCGGGTGGGCCGGTGCGATGGCCCGGTCCACCCCGTTCGCGGTACCGCCGGACGTCGCCGATCCGGTGCGCCCGGCCGTGTCGACGGACGCCACGAGATCACGGGCGTCGACGCCGGATTCGCCCGCTCCACCGGTGGCGGCCCCCGACTCGACCGCTCCACGGAGGCCGACCAGCCGCCCCTCCGCCCCCGCCTCCTCACCCGCGCGAGATCTTGGAAGGAAAGGGCCCTCATGGGGGCCGGAATCTTCCAAGATCTCCGGTGTTGCCTCCGCGGCGGGGGCCGGGCCGGCTGCTCCGGCCCGGCCGGTGGAGGTGGACGGGGCAGCCGGCTCCGCGAGGTCGACCGGCTCCACGGAAGTGACGGGCTGCGCGAGAGCGGGCGGCGGTACGGAGTCGGCCGGCTTCGTCGCTTCGGCCAGGTTCACGGAGCCGGCGGGCCCGGCCGGGTGACCGAGGTCGGCCGGGTTCGGGGAGTCGGTGGGCTTGGCGAGGTTGTCCGGGTGCCCGGGGTCGGCCGGGTTCGGGGAGCCGGCGGGCGTCATGAGGTCGGCCGGGTGCCCGGGGTCGGCCGGGTGCATGGGGCGGCCCGACTGCGCGGGGGTGGCCGGCCTCGTCGCGGCGGTCACCGGCTGGTCGGCCTCCCGGATGACGCCGGTGACGGTGACCCCGCTGTAGCGGTCGCCGGAGTGCGGGAGGCCCGCCGGCTCCGCGGCATGGTGGGTGTCGGCCTCGACCAGTCGGTCGGCTCCGGGACGGTCGGCGCTGTCCGCGGGGCCCGACTCGGCCGGGGTTGACCCGGCGACCGTCGCGTCCTGGTCCGCAGGTCGCGTACCCGCGTCCCGGTCCCCGGTGGCCGTCGGTCGGTTCGGTCGGAACCAGGCTTCCGCGCCCGCGCCCGCAGCCTGCGGTGCGGGACCTGCCCCCGCCGGGGAATGCCCGCTGCCGGCCCGTTCCGGCCGTTCCTCGACCGCTCGGCCGTCCTGCGCTCGGCCCGGCCGCTCCTCGACCCGGTCGGCGTTCGTGCCGGTCGGAGGTTGACCGTTGTCCATCGGCGGGGTCGGCGGGGTCGGCCGTGTTTCCGGGCCGGGCGGAAGGTCGGCGGCGGCGCGCGGCTCGGACGCCGTCGCGGAGCCGGGACGGTCGGTCGTGCCGACCTGGGGGCCGGTGGCCGGTCCCCGCTCCGGTCCCGAGGCGGTGTCGGTCCCGGCCTTGGTGATCGTGCTGTGGGTCGTATCGGATCCGGCCTCGGTGACCGGGCCTCGGGTCGTCCCGGTCCCGGTCCCGGCCCCGGCGACTGTGCGGTGGGTGGCGTCGGTCCCGGCCCCGGTGACCGTGCTGTGGGTCGTGTCGGTGCGCGCCCCGGTGACCGGGCCCTCCTCGGGCCGCTGATCCGTACCCGGCTGCGGCCCGCCAGGCGCTCGGGGGGCGGGTGGGGTCGCTGTCTCCGGGCGGCGGTCGGCGGGTGGTGTCGGGACGGTCTGACGCGGGTGAGCCTCGGTGGGTCCGGTCGGTGCGGACAGGGGCGCGCCGCTTCCGACGGCCGGGGTCGACGAGGGGCCTGGGTAGACGGGCGGTGCCGGGCGGGCCGGCGGGGCCTGGGTCGGGCCCGGCCGGGCGGTCGGGCGCGGGTCCGGGCGATCCGCGTGCCGGGTCGGCGCTGCCGGTGGGACAGGCTCGCCGGACCCGTTCGTCAGCGGTGCGGACCTGCCGGCGTCCGTCGGCGCGGCCGGCTCGCCGGGGCGGGGGATCGACGGCGCGGCCGGCTCCCCGGGGCGGGGGATCGACGGCACGGGTCCGGTTCCGGGCGTGTCACGGACGGGCGCGGCCGGCGTCGGGCCGGCGGCCACCCGCCGGTCGGGCTCAGCGGCGGCTGGACGGCGGGTCTCGTCGTAGCGTCCCGGTCCCTCCGACCGGTGCGGGTCCTCCGGACGCGCCGGCGGTACGGGACGTGCCGGCACGTTCTCGGCGCCGGGCACGGTCGGTCCCTCGCCGGGGCGGACCGGTGCTGCCGTCGGCGTGATCCCGTCCGGTCGTACCGCGGCGGGCCGGGGTCGGGCGTCGTCGGGGCGGGTGCGAGCGGCGGGCTCGACCGGAGCCGCACCCCGGGCGTCGGGGACACGGGTCGACGGATGCCCGTCCGGCCGTGCCGTCCACTGCTCGGACCGGGGCCGGTACTCGGCGCTCGCGGCGACGTCGGACCGTCTGCCGTCCTGCTCCGGCTGCGGTCGGCCGGACCCGGGCCGGCCCGAGGCGGCCGGCGGCCGAGAATCCCGCGCCTCCGGGCGGGTGCCGGGCTGACCGGCGCGGACGTCCACGGCCGGGGACCGAGGGTCGCGCGGCTCCGGGCGGGTGCCGGGCTGACCGGGGCGGGCGTCCACGGCGGGGGACCGAGGGTCGCGCGGCTCCGCGCGGGTGCCGGCCGGGTCGGGGCGGCCTTCCACGGCGGGCGGTCGCGCATCGCGTGGTTCCGGACGCGGGGTGGCCTGACCGGGACGGGCGTCCACGGCGGGCGGCCGGACGTCCCGCGGTTCGGGGCGGCCGGCGCCGGGCTGGTCGGGGCGGCGACCGTCGGGGCGTGCGCCGTCGACGGGCTGGACCGGGTATCCGGGCGGCGTCGGGCGGGCCACCGGCGGGCGGTGCCGCTCGTCGGGCCGGTAGGCGGCGGGCTCGACCCGTGGACGCGGCTCGACGACCGGCCACTCGCCCTGGTGGGAACGGGCCCGGTCGGCGGGCGGGCGCTGCCCGTCCCACCGCTGGTCGGCGGCGGGGCGGGGAGGGCCGTACCGGTCGGGCTCGGTGCGGGGGCGCCCGCTCTCGGGCGCCTGGCGGTGGGTCTCGGGGTACGCGGCGGCATCGCGGCGCGGCGCGCCGCCGTCCCACCGGCTTCCCGCCGGCTCACGCCGCTCGGCCGGGGGACGGGCCCCGGGGTCACGCCAACCGTCGCGGCCGTCCCGCTCCGGCGACGCCATCGGATGGTCCCGCCGGTCGACCGGCCGACCGGGACCGGCCTCACGTCGACCGTCGAGGGACGCCTCCCGGTGGCCGTGGGGGAGGGCGTCCCGACGCGGGTCGAACGCCGGACCGCGGCGACCGTCCGGGGTGGCCTCGTGGTCGTCCCCGGGGACACGTCGGCCGTCCACCGGGCGGCGGCGCTCGGACCAGCCCGGGCCGGCGTGCGGGACCTCGTTCGGTTCCGGCACCCAACCCGGCTCGGATCCGGGCGGGGCCGGTCGGTGCGACGCCGCGGCGGGACGTACCCACCGCTGGTCGGCGCGCTCCGGGCCGGGCCGGTGCCGCTCCTCGGGCCAGGGCCGCCGGTCGTCCGGGCCCGGTCCGTCCGGACGACCGTTCCGGTCGCGCGGCCCCGCGCCGCCGGGGTGCGACCCGCGCGAACCGTCCGCGGCGGCCGGACTCACCGGGTACGACGCACGACGCCCGTCCGGGCCGGCCGGAGTGGACGGACGGGCCTCGCGCGGTCCGGCGGGGCTGAGCGGGTAGGTACCGCGCGGTCCGGCGGGGCTGACCGGGTAGGTACCGCGCGGCCCGGCGGGGCTGACCGGGTAGGTGCCGCGCGGTCCGGCGGGGCTGGTCGGACGGGCCTCGCGCGGTCCGGCGGGGCTGACCGGGTACGAGCCACGCGGGCTCGCGGGGCTCACCGGGTACGCGTCGTCGGGGCGGGGACCGGCGGGGCTGACCGGGTGCTCGACACCCGGAGCGGGGCTGACCGGGCGTACCTCGGCGCGTCCGACCACGGCGCGACGGCGGGGCGGAGGCGTCAGGTTCTCGAGGCCGATGTCGCCGGGGTAGCGCTGTCCGGGGAACTGCGGCTCCCACTCGTGGGTGGGCTCGGCGGCCCAGGCCGGTTCGGCCGGCTCGCGCCAGCTGCCCCAGCCACTCATCGGCAGCCCCTCCCGCCGCTCGCGCGGCGCGGCCCCGGGGCCGGCTCGCGTCGCTCGCTCACGGCGGTGTCACCTCGTTGGAAATTGTCGCGCTGGGCACCGGACGTGCCGGTAGAGTCGCCCGGTCCAGCACGTCGTGGCTGCGGAAGGAGGGTAACGGCGTGGGCTCGGTCACCGCCACTGTGGGACCACCCACGGACGCACACGTTACCCCATGGTTTCGGACATTCGGCGCGATAGTGGCGGCCGGCTTCCGCCGGTACGCGACCTACCGCCAGGCCGCGGTGGCGGGCGTCGTCACCAACACCGTGTTCGGCTTCCTGCGCTGCTACATCTTCCTCGCCGCGACCGGCGCGGCCGGCGCCGTGGCCGGTTACGACCGGACGCAGCTCGCCACGTTCGTCTGGGCCGGGCAGGGCCTGCTGGCGGTGATCGCCATCTGGGGCTGGACCGAACTGGCCGACCGGATCCGCACCGGCGAGGTGGCCGCCGACCTGCTGCGGCCGGTGCACCCGGTGACCAGCTACCTCGCGGTCGACCTCGGCCGGGCCGGGTTCGCCGCGCTGGCCCGGCTGGTACCGCCGCTGGTGGTCGGCCCGCTCTTCTTCGCCGTCTACCTGCCCCGGCACTGGGCCACCGTGCCGTTGTTCCTGCTCTCCACGCTGCTTGCCGTGGTGGTCTGCTTCGGCTGCCGCTACCTGGTCAACGCCACCGCCTACTGGCTCCAGGACGTCCGCGGTCCGATGATCCTCTGGACGCTCGGCTCGGGCGTGCTGGCCGGGCTCTACTTCCCGCTGGGCTTCCTCCCCGGCTGGCTGGAGGCCACCCTGCGGTACGCCACTCCGTTCCCCAGCATCCTGCAGGTTCCGCTGGACGTGCTGGTCGAGCGCGAGCCGATGTCGACCGGTCTCGGCCTGGTCGGGCTGCAACTGGTCTGGGCGGTGCTGCTGCTGGCGCTCTGCCGGCTGGTCCAGCGCCGTGCCGAGCGCCGCCTGGTGGTACAGGGTGGCTGAGCGCGACAGCGCGCCCAGGGTGGCTGAGCGCGACAGCGCGCCCAGGGTGGCTGAGCGCGACAGCGCGCCCAGGGTGGCTGAGCGCGAGAGCGCGCTGCGGGCGTACCGGGCGCTGCTCGGGGCGCAGGCCCGCTCGCAGGCCGCCTACCGCACCTCGTTCGTGGTGGACCTGGTCGGCAACCTGGGCGCGACCGTGTTCGACGTGGTCACCGTCCTGGTGATCTTCGGGGTGACCCGTGAGCTGGGCGGGTTCACGCTGCGCGAGACGCTCGTCGTGGTCGGGCTGTCGTCGTGCGCCTTCGCCGCCGCCGACCTGCTGGTCGGCAACATCGAACGGCTGCCCCGGTACGTCCGCACCGGCCTGTTCGACGCCGTGCTGGTCCGCCCGCTCGCGGCGCTGCCCCAGCTGCTGCTGATGGACCTGCCGCTGCGCAAGGTGTCCCGGGCCGTGTTCGGGCTGGCCGTGCTGCTGTACGCGCTCGCCTCGGCGGGGATCGACTGGACCCCGGGCCGGGTGGCGCTGGCCGTGGTCGCCCCGCCGGCCGCTGTGGTGTTCTTCGCGTCGGTCTTCGTCACCACCGCCACGGTGTCGTTCTACTGGGTCGACTCGGGGGAGATGGCCAACTCGGTGACCTACGGGGGGCGCGACTTCACCTCGTACCCGATCACCGTCTACGGCGGCTGGTTCCGCGCGCTGTTCGCGTACGGGATGGGGTTCGCCTTCGTCAGTTACCACCCGGCGCTGGCGCTGCTCGGCCGCGCCGACCCGCTCGGCCTGCCGCCCTGGGTGGGGTGGGCCTCGCCGGGCGTCGCGCTGGTCGCGGCGGCGGTCGCCGCCCTGGCCTGGCGGGTCGGGATCCGTCACTACCGGAGTACGGGGTCATGAACGTCATCGAGACGGACGGGCTGCGCAAGGAGTTCACGGTCCGGGTCAGGGCCGGGGCGCTGCGCCGCGAGAAGCGGACGGTGACCGCTGTCGACGGGGTCGACCTGCGGGTGGAGCGCGGCGAGATGCTCGGCTACATCGGGCCCAACGGCGCCGGGAAGTCGACCACGCTGAAGATGCTGACCGGGGTGCTGACGCCGTCGGCGGGCCACGCCCGGGTCTGCGGGCTGCGGCCGGTGGCCGACCGGACCCGGTTGGCGTTGCGTATCGGGGTGGTGTTCGGGCAGCGTTCGCAGCTCTGGTGGGACCTGCCGCTGCGGGACTCGTTCGACCTGCTGCGGCACGTCTACCGGGTGCCGGCCGCCGCGCACGCCGCCCGGCTGGCCCGGTGCCGGGACCTGCTCGACCTGGACGCGTTCCTGGACACCCCGGTCCGGCAGCTCTCCCTCGGTCAACGGATGCGCGGCGAGCTGACCGCGGCGCTGCTGCACGGCCCGGAGGTGCTCTTCCTGGACGAGCCCACCATCGGGCTGGACGTGGTCAGCAAGCAGGCGGTCCGTGGCTTCCTGGCCGAGCTGGGCCGGGCCGGTGACACCACGCTGGTACTCACCACGCACGACCTGGCCGACATCGAACGGCTCTGCCGTCGGCTGGTGGTGATCGACCACGGGCGGGTGGTGCACGACGGCTCGATCGCCGAGCTGCACCGCCGGTACGGGTCGCGCCGGATGGTGGTCGCCGAACTGGACGCCGCGCTGCCGGAGCCGCCGGTGCTGCCCGGCGCGCCGGTGCAGCGGGTGGAGGCGGACGGCCGGCGGCTGGTCTTCGCGCTGGAGGCGGCGAGCGTGGCGGAGGTGGTGGCGGGGCTCGCCGGCCTGGCCACGTTGCGGGACATCTCGATCGTCGAGCCGGACATCGAGGAGGTCGTCGCCCGGCTCTACCGCAGTGAAAGGAAGGGCCCCCTCTTAACGCCTGGCGTATAGGAAGGGGCCCCGCTTAACACGTGTGCGCGCCGGTCAGACCTTGTCGCCGATGTTGACCCGGGGGGCGGGGGCGCGCATCTTGCGGAACGTGATCGACCGCATGATCGCGTAGAAGTAGAGCGACCCCAGCTTCTCGGTGCTCTTCGGGAAGCGCTCGCGGACCAGCTTCTTGATCTTCCGGGCGATCAGCACGGAGTCGATCAGCACGCCGAGGGCCAGCGCGCCCCAGAGCAGGTTCGACACCAGTCGCACCTGCGGCGGCATGGCCTGGTTGGAGCCGACCAGGACGATCAGCGCGCCGCCGAAGAACCAGGTGCCGACCGTACGCCGGGAGTCGACCACGTTGCGGGCCAGCAGCCGCTCCGGGCCCCGGTCGCGTGGCCCGCCCTCGCGGCGGAACTCGGCCGCGGCCTCGGCGCGTGCCGCGCGGCGCTGCTCCCGGGCCTCCTCCTTGGTCAGCGCGCGGGCCGGGGCGGCCGGACGGCGACCGGCGGCGGGGCGCTTCGGGGTGGTCTGCCCGAGTTCCTTCTTGCTGGGCGTGTAGCCCCGGGGACGGGCGGAGGACTCCTCGTCGGTCGTCACCGGGGTGACGGACTCCTCGACGAGGTCGGCTGACTTGCGACGAAACAACGACGGCACGCCGGCAAGGGTAGCCAAACGCGTCGGCCCGGTGCACACGCGGTGCACCGGGCCGACGGAGAGAGTGTGATCAGGGGCGCTCGACGTGCGCGCCGAGGTCGGCCAGCTTGGCCTCGAAGTCCTCGTAGCCGCGGTTGATCAGGTCGACGCCGTACACCCGCGAGGTGCCCTCGGCGGCCAGCGCCGCGATGAGGTGGCTGAACCCGGCCCGCAGGTCCGGGATGACCAGGTCGGCCGCGTGCAGCTTGCTCGGGCCGGCGATCACCGCGGAGTGCTTGAAGTTGCGCCGGCCGAAGCGGCACGGGGTGCCGCCGAGGCAGTCCCGGTAGACCTGGATGTTGGCGCCCATCGTGTTCAGCGCCTCGGTGTAGCCGAGCCGCTGCTCGTAGACCGTCTCGTGGACGATCGACAGGCCCCGGGCCTGGGTGAGCGCGACCACCAGCGGCTGCTGCCAGTCGGTCATGAAGCCGGGGTGCACGTCGGTCTCCAGCGCGACCGCGTTCAGCTCGCCGCCCGGGTGCCAGAACCGGATGCCACCCTCCTGGCCCGGGTCGCCGAGCTTCGGCGGTCGGGCGTCGGTGACCTCGTACTCGCCGCCGACCGACCGGAAGATGTTCAGGAAGGTCATCATGTCGGCCTGCTGCGCGCCGAGCACCTCGACGTGGCCCCGGGTCGCCAGCGCCGCCGCCGCCCAGCTGGCCGCCTCGATCCGGTCCGGGATCGGCCGGTGGGTGTAGCCGTGCAGCTTCTTGACGCCCTGGATCTCGATCACCCGGTCGGTGTGGACCTTGATGATCGCGCCCATCTTCTGCAGGATGCAGATCAGGTCGATGATCTCGGGCTCGACCGCCGCATTGCGCAGCTCGGTGACGCCCTCGGCCATCACGGCGGTGAGCAGCACCTGCTCGGTGGCCCCACGCTCGGGTACGGCAGGGCGAACTTGGTGCCGTGCAGCCCGTTCGGTGCGGACAGGTGCAGCCCTTCGGGGGTCTTCTCGACCGTGGCGCCGAACTCGCGCAGCGCCTGGAGGTGGAAGTCGATCGGGCGGGGGCCGATGTGGCAGCCGCCCAGGTCGGGGATGAAGGCGTGGCCGAGCCGGTGCAGCAGCGGGCCGCAGAACAGGATCGGGATCCGGCTGGACCCGGCGTGCACGTTGATCTGGTCGGTGCTGGCGCTCTCGACGTTGGACGGGTCGAAGACCAGCTCGCCGTCCTCGGTGCCGTCGGTCACCTTCACCCCGTGCAGGCCGAGCAGCCCGCGGACCACCTCGACGTCGCGGATCCGCGGCACGTCGAACAGTCGGCTGGGTGTGTCGCCGAGCAGAGCGGCGACCATCGCCTTGGACACGAGGTTCTTCGCGCCGCGCACGCGGATCCGCCCTTCGAGCGGAGTGCCTCCGTGTACGACCAGGACGTCGTCGGTCAACGCAACCTCCAGCGCGTTGGGTGCTGCCGTGTAGGTGAGGGGTCTGCGAAGTACATCGCTACCCGAATCGCGGTCATCGAAAAACGGCCCGCGTGTGTCGTCGCCCCGGCAGCATAGCCCTCCGTGACGAGAATGGAATCGGTCACATCGCCAGCGAGGGCACGAACCGGGGTGTCCGGTGCGTTTCCGTGCCAGCGGGGTGACCGACGGTGATCAGACCCCCGGCAGGGCGAGCATCTGGTCCAGCGCCGTCCGGGCGTGTCGGGCGGTGTCGGGGTCGACGGTGATCTGGTTGACCACGCGACCCGCGACCAGCTCCTCCAGCGCCCAGACCAGGTGCGGAAGGTCGATCCGGTTCATCGTCGAGCAGTAGCAGACCGCCCGGTCGAGGAACATGATCTGCTTGTCCGGGTGGGCCAGCGCGAGCCGGCGGACCAGGTTCAGCTCCGTGCCCACCGCCCACGCCGAGCCGGCCGGGGCCGCCTCGATCGTGGAGATGATGAACTCGGTCGAGCCCACCAGGTCGGCGGCGGTGACGACCTCGTGCCGGCACTCCGGGTGCACCAGCACGTTCACGCCGGGCACCCGGGCCCGCACGTCGTTCACGCTGTCGAGCGTGAAGCGGCCGTGCACCGAGCAGTGCCCGCGCCACAGGATCATCTTCGCGTCGCGCACCTGCTCCGGGGTCAGCCCGCCGCCCGGCTTGTGCGGGTCGTAGAGCACGCAGTCGTCCAGCGAGAAGCCCATCTCCAGCACCGCCGTGTTGCGGCCCAGGTGCTGGTCGGGCAGGAACAGCACCTTGCGGCCCTGCTCGAACGCCCAGTCCAGGGCGCGCTTGGCGTTGGACGAGGTGCACACCACGCCGCCGTTGCGGCCGACGAAACCCTTGATGTCGGCCGAGGAGTTCATGTAGGTCACCGGGACCGTGTCGGCGGCGACACCCAGGTCGGTCAGCGTGTCCCAGGCGGCCTCGACCTGCGTCAGCACCGCCATGTCCGCCATCGAGCAGCCGGCGGCCAGGTCGGGCAGGATCACCTTCTGCGCGTCCGAGGTGAGGATGTCGGCGCTCTCGGCCATGAAGTGCACACCGCAGAAGACGATGTACTCCGCGTCGGGCCGGGCCGCGGCCTCCCGGGCCAGCTTGAACGAGTCGCCGGTCACGTCGGCGAACTGGATCACCTCGTCGCGCTGGTAGTGGTGGCCCAGCACGAACACCTTCGTGCCGAGCGCGGCCTTCGCCGCCGCCGCGCGGGCCACCAGGTCGGGGTCGCTCGGCGCGGGGAGGTCACCCGGACACTCCACGCCACGCTCGGTGGCGGGGTCGCTGCCGCGGCCGAGGAGCAGCAGCGCAGTGGCGGTGTTGGAGGGCTCAACCCAGGTCGAAGTCACGACCCCATGGTCCCACAGCCCGGCCGCCGCGCAGCCGCCACCGATGTGGCCTGCCACACTGCTCGGCATGCGCGTGCTGCTCTGCCCGGACAAGTTCGCCGGCACGCTGTCGGCCCCCGACGTCGCCGCCGCGGTGGCCGAGGGCTGGCGGAGCGTCGCCCCCGACGACGAACTGCTGCTGCGACCCCTCGCCGACGGCGGCCCCGGGTTCGTCGCCGTGCTCGCCGAGGCGCTCGGGGGACGCCGGCTGCCGGTGCCGACGGTCGACCCGCTGGGCCGCCCGGCCGCCGGTGAGATCCTGCTCACCGACGACGGTGTGGCCTACCTGGAGAGCGCGCAGGCGTGCGGCCTGCACCTGCTGTCGCCCGCCGAGCGCGACCCGAAGGCCACCACCTCGTACGGGCTGGGCCTGCTCGTCGCCGCCGCGGTCGAGGCGGGCGCGCGGACCGTCGTGGTCGGGCTGGGCGGGTCGGCCACCAACGACGGGGGCGCCGGCATGCTCGTCCCGCTCGGCGTGACAGCGCTCGACGGGGCCGGCCGGGCCCTCCCGTACGGCGGCGCGGCGCTCGCGGCCGTGGCCGGGCTCGACGGCGCTCCCCGACTGCGCGGCGCGGCGCTGGTCGCCGCCACCGACGTGGACAACCCGCTGCTCGGGCTGCACGGCGCGAGCAGCGTCTTCGGGCCGCAGAAGGGCGCCACCCGGGCGGACGTGCTGCTGCTCGACGCCGCGCTGGAGCGCTGGGCCGACGTGCTGGTCGAGCGGCTGCCCGACTGCCCGTCCGGGCTCGGCGCGCTGCCCGGCGGCGGCGCGGCCGGCGGACTCGGCGCGGCGGTGCTGGCCCTGGGCGGCCGGTGTGAGTCGGGCATCGGGCTGGTCACCCGGGCGGTCGACCTGGACACCGCGCTGGACACCGTCGACCTGGTGGTCACCGGCGAGGGCTCGTTCGACCACCAGTCGCTGCGCGGCAAGGTGGTCGCCGGCGTGGCCGGGGCGGCCCGCGACCGCGGCGTGCCCTGCGTGGTGCTGGCGGGACGGGTGAGCACCGGCCGGCGGGAGGCCGCCGCGGCCGGCGTGACCGAGGCGCACAGCCTGGTCGAGCACTTCGGCGGCGAGGAGCGCGGGGGAGTGGCCGCGGCGATGGAGCGCCCGGCCGAGGGGCTGCGGGCGCTCGGGGCCCGCCTGGCCGGCCAGTGGAGCCGCTGAGCGCGTTCCGCTGGTCACGCCGCCGGGTGGTCACGCCGGCAGCGGCGTACGATCGGAGACGGACCACCGGGAATACTGGCGGACGTGCGGCGTTGGCCAGTACGTCCGGACCTCATACCGCGCAGGGAGACTTCCACGTGACCACGCCAGCGCAGACCGAGTCGACCGAGGCCACGCAGGCCCCCAGCACCGTCGTCCTCACCGACGTCGCGGCGCAGAAGGTCAAGGCCCTGATCGAGCAGGAGGGCCGCGACGACCTGCGGCTCCGGGTCGCCGTGCAGCCGGGTGGCTGCTCCGGCCTGCGGTACCAGCTCTTCTTCGACGAGCGGTCGCTCGACGGTGACGTCGTCACCGACTTCGGCGGTGTCGAGGTCGTCGTCGACCGGATGAGCGCCCCCTACCTGGCCGGCGCCACCATCGACTTCGCCGACCGGATCGACGCCCAGGGCTTCACCATCGACAACCCGAACGCCGGCAACTCCTGCGCCTGCGGCGACTCCTTCAGCTGAGTCGGCGGGCCCCGCTCGACCGGAAACGGCGGGACCACCCCGGACGGGGTGGTCCCGCCGTTTCGTCGTACCGGTGGGTGTCCGTGCGGTGACGTCCGGATGTGCGGGGAGCGACCGGTCGGCGGCCGACCGCCGTCCGGGCGACCGGACCGACCGGTAGGCTGACCGCGCCGTGCTCCCGACCACGAGGGTTGACATGAAGATCGCCGTGACCGGCTCGATCGCGACCGACCACCTGATGAGCTTCCCCGGCCGCTTCGCCGACCAGCTCATCGCCGACCAGCTCGACAAGGTCTCGCTGTCCTTCCTCGTCGACGAGCTGGTGCTGCGGCGCGGTGGCACCGCCGCCAACATCGCGTTCGGCATGGCCCAGCTCGGGCTGCGACCGGTGCTCCTCGGCGCCGTCGGCGCGGACTTCGCCGACTACCGCTCCTGGCTGGAGCGGCACGGCGTGGACTGCGACTCGGTGCACGTCAGCGAGGTGGCGCACACGGCCCGCTTCGTCTGCACCACCGACACCGACATGTGCCAGATCGCCTCGTTCTACGCCGGCGCGATGAGCGAGGCCCGCAACATCGAGCTGTCCCCGGTCGCGCAGCGGCTCGGCGGGCTGGACCTGGTGCTGGTCAGCGCCAACGACCCGGCCGCGATGATCCGGCACTCCGCCGAGTGCCGCGACCGCGGCTACTCCTTCGTCGCCGACCCCTCGCAGCAGCTCGCCCGGATGGACGGCGCGGACGTGCTCGGCCTGATCGACGGCGCCGACTACCTGATGACCAACGAGTACGAGCGGTCGCTGCTGCAGAGCAAGGCCGGTCTCACCGACGAGCAGCTGCTGGACCGGGTGAAGGTGCGGGTCACCACGCTGGGCAAGCAGGGCGTGGAGATCGCCGGCCGGGAGGTCGGCACCATCCGGGTGCCGATCGCGCGGGAGATCCAGGCGGTCGACCCGACCGGCGTCGGTGACGGCTTCCGGGCCGGCTTCTTCGCCGCGCTCGACTGGGGCGTCGGCCTGGAGCGCGCGGCCCAGGTCGGCTGCCTGCTGGCCACGCTCGTGCTGGAGAACTTCGGTGGCCAGGAGTACGAGGTCCGCCGGGACCTGTTCGTGAAGCGGCTCGCCGAGTCGTACGGCGACGCGGCCGCCGAGGACGTCCGGCCGCACCTGCTGTGACCGGCGTGGCGGGCGGCGGCGGGGTGGACCCGGGGGTCCGCGCCGGCGCCGGCGGCCCGCTGCTGGTCGCGTTCGCCGGGCTGCCCGGCGTGGGCAAGAGCACCCTGGCCACCCGGGTCGGCGCGGCGTTGCGCGCCCCGGTGCTGCCGGTCGACCCGGTCGAACGGGCGCTGGGCCGCTACGGCCTCACCGGCGACGTGTCCGGCATGGCCGCCTACGGGGCGGTCGCCGGGCTGGCCGAGGTGCAGCTCGGCCTGGGGTTCAGCGTGGTGGTCGACGCGGTGAACCCGGTCGCCAGCGCGCGCGGCCTCTGGCACGACCTGGCCGAGCGGGCCGGGGTGCCGCTGCGGGTGATCGAGGTGCACTGCGGCGACGAGGCGGAGCACCGCCGCCGGGTCGAGGCCCGGCCGCCCGAGGAGCACGTCACCTGGGAACAGACGCTGCGGCGCCGGGCCGAGTACGAGCCGCTGATCGGCCCGCGCCTGGTGGTCGACACCGCCGTGGCCGTCGACCCGCTTCCCGGCATCCTCGCCTACCTGGGCTGAGCTCCGGCCGTCACCGGCGTTAAAAGGGGCCCCCTGCTCTACCGGAGGCGTTAAGAAGGGGCCCCTCCTTACACCCGGACGTCGTAGGCGGGACCGGCGTGCGGGTGGGCGGCGAGGAACTCGTGCCCCCGCATCCGGCACCACGCCGGGATGTCCACCGCGGCGGCCGGGTCGTCGGCGAGCACCCGGACCACCGCGCCGGCCGGCAACCCGGGCACCCGGCGAGCGAGATTGATCACCGGCAGCGGGCAGCGCTGCCCCCGACAGTCGAGCACCTCGTCCGGTTCGCTCACAGGTCGGTCACCCCCGCCTCGGCGCGCAGGGCCGCGACGATCCCGGGCAGCTCGGCGAGGAACCGCTCCACGTCCGCCTCGGTGGTCTCCCGGTGCAGCGACACCCGCACGTTGCCGTGCGACAGCACCCCCATCGCCTCCAGCACGTGTGACGGCCGCAACGTCGAGGACGTGCAGGACGAGCCGGAGGAGACCGCGAAGCCACGCCGGTCCAGCGCGTGCAGCAGCGCCTCGCCGTCCACGTACAGGCAGGAGAACGTCACCAGGTGCGGCAACCGGTCCACCGGGTCGCCGACCACCTCCACGTCCGGCACCTCCGCCGCCACCCGGGTCCGGATCCGGTCCACCAGCGGCGCCAGCCGGGCCGCCTCGGCCGCCGCGTCGGCCGCCGCCGCGCGCAGGCTCGCCGCCGCGGCCACCACCGCCGGCAGGTTCACCACCCCCGGCGTACGCCCCGACTCCCGCTCGTCGGCCGGGTACGGCGACTCCCACCGGGTGCCCTTGCGCACCGCCAGCAGCCCGACGCCGGGCGGGCCGCCCCACTTGTGCGCGCTGGCGGTCAGCACCGACCAGCCCGCCGGCAGCGGCGCCCGGCCGACCAGCTGCGCCGCGTCCACGTACAGCGGCACCCCGGCCTCGGCGCACAGCTCGGCCGCGGCGGGCACCGGCTGCACGGTGCCCACCTCGTGGCTGGCTCCGATCAGCGCCGCGAGGGCCACGCCGGGGGCGGCCACCGCCGCCGCCCAGGCGTCCAGGTCCAGCCGGCCCAGCCGGTCCACGGGTACGGACACCGCCGCGCCGCCGGCCGCCGTGTGCCGCTGCGCGGCGTGCAGCACCGCCGAGTGCTCGATCGCCGAGTGCACGAGCGTCGCCCCGGCCCGCCGCCGCCCGACCAGGCCACCGAGTACGGCGGCGTGCGCGGCCGCCGTACCGCTGGGGGTGAAGGAGAGCTCGTCGGCGCGGACGCCGAGCGTCTGCGCGGCGGCCTCCCGGGCGGCGTCGAGGAGCTGACGGGCCCGACGGGCCGGCGCGTAGAGCCGGGCCGGGTCGGCCCAGCCGTCGTCCAGGGCGGCCAGCATCGCCTGCCGCGCCACCGGGTGGAGCGGAGCGGCGCTGGCGGCGTCCAGGTAGACCGGGGAGGCGTCCATGACGTTCCACGCTATCGCTCGGGTACGCCCAAGATCCCCCCGATGGGGGCGGACAGTGACCCCAAGACGGTCAGGCCCGCCATGGTCGAGTAATCTGCGACCGTCGGTGACGCCTTTGCCGTCGGTGTCAAGAACACGGAATCGCCGCGGCGCGCTAGGGAGGCAGGACCAGGTGGTCGCAAGGAGTTCGGAGGTACGGCCGTCGGCCGTACGGCACAGCGCTTCCCCGGGGGCCGGTGGGCGCCGGCGGCGTGGTGCTGGTCGAATCGCCGGGCTCGGTCTCGGCGGAGCGGCGCTGCTGGTTCTGCTCACCGGCTGTGACGTCGGCAAGACGTTCGACGGCTTCGGCTGGCCGCAGGGCGGCATCACCCCCGAGTCGCACCGGATGTACGACCTGTGGATCGCGTCCTGCATCGCGGCGCTCGCGGTCGGCGTCTTCGTGTGGGGCCTGATCTTCTGGTGCGTGATCCGCTACCGCAAGCGCGGCAACGAGCTGCCGGTGCAGACCCGCTACAACCTGCCGATGGAGTTCCTCTACACCATCGCGCCGATCCTCGTGGTCTCCGTGCTCTTCTACTACACGGCGGTCGTGCAGACCGACGTGAACAAGGAGTCGAAGAACCCGGACGTCACCGTCGAGGTCGTCGCCTTCAAGTGGAACTGGCAGTTCAACTACCGCGACGGCCAGGGCCGTGACGCCAACACCGTCGCCTCGGTGCTGGGCACCAGCGAGGTCATCCCGGTGCTGGTGCTGCCGAGCGGCCGGTCGATCCGGTTCGAGGAGCAGAGCCGCGACGTCGTCCACTCGTTCTGGGTGCCGGAGCTGCTGTTCAAGCGCGACGTGATGCCGGGCAGCATCCGCAACACGTTCGAGGTCTCCAGCATCGACCAGGAGGGGGCGTTCGTCGGCCGCTGCGCCGAGCTGTGCGGCAGCTACCACGCCTTCATGAACTTCGAGCTGCGGGTCGTCTCGCCGGAGAAGTACGAGCAGTTCCTGGCGGCCAAGAAGGGCGGCCAGTCGACCCAGGACGCGCTCAAGGCGATCGGCGAGCCCGAGTACGCCACCGAGACGAAGCCGTTCGACACCCGCCGCACCAAGGACAACTTCAACCCGTCCGACGCGACGGCCGGCGCGGGAAACTGAGGGGTTCGGCATGAAGACCGAGTGGAAGATCTTCCTGACCATCGCCACGTTCCTCCTCGGCGCGACCGTCCTCTACGGCGCCTGGACGTACGCCGACAGCGACGGCCGGGTCGAGTGGGTCGGCACCGTGGCACTGCTGCTCTCGTTCCTGCTCTGCGCGATGTGCGGCGGCTTCTTCTGGTTCGTCTCCCGCCGGATCGACCTGCGGCCGGAGGACCGGGCCGACGGTGAGATCGCCGACGGCGCCGGTGAGATCGGCTTCTTCAGCCCGGGCAGCTACTGGCCGTTCGGCCTGGCCCTGGCCGCCGCGATCGCCGGCCTCGGGCTCGTGTTCTGGCAGTTCTGGCTGCTGGGCCTGGGCATGGTGGCGGTCGTCTTCGCCACCTGCGGGCTGCTCTTCGAGTACTACTCCGGCACCCGCCGCACCGCCGAGCACTGACCCCCGAACCACCAGTCAGGCCCGCCGCCCCTCCGGGGCAGCGGGCCTGACTGTTTCCCCCTCTGGCGCCGTTGACCATGAAGTTGGCGGCGCGATCCGCCCCTTTCATCCCCGCCAACTTCATGATCGACGGCTCTCCGTGGTGGGTGACGGCGGGTTGGTGCTCGCTGTGGACGACGGGTCGCCGAGGTCTCGGCCGGACCTGGGCGGTGGCGCCTGGTGCGGGATGGCCGGGCGATCCTGCCCCTCTCGCGCCTGCCCCTCTCGCGCCCGCCTCGCGCTCGTCCAGCGCCGGCTCTGGGCCGCCTGTCGGTCCGTCCGCTGCCTGCCCTGACCCACCTGTCTGACGTTGATCAAGGAGTTTGTGTCGCCTGGGGCGTCGTCACCTGACGCCAACTCCTTGATCACCGGGTGCTGGGGTGGAAGGGGAGTGGGTGGGGGATGGGTCCGGGGGGGGGGGGGGGGCGGTGGGGCCTGGCGGGCTGGTGCTGGATGGTGGCGCGGTGGGACAGGCTTGGGTGCCTGCCTGCCGGGGCTCGGCTGCCGCCATGGGTCTGCCCGCCGGCTCGGCTCAGGGGGGCCCGGCTCGGCTCGGCCCGGACGGGCGATCGCGGCCTTGCCTGGCCCTGCCGGCGCCCCGCTCAGTCCTGCCCTACCCGGCGCTGTGGGGCAGTGGCCGAGGGGGGCCACGGTCGGCTGGCGGGTGGGAGGGGCGTGACGTCGCTGCGCTGGTCGCCGCTGGCCGGCGGCGCGGACCTTTCGGTGGTGGCTCGTCCTGCCGAGGTCCGACCGGCGGACGAGAAGAAGATCGGCGATCCGGCGGGAGCGGAACCGGGGTGGTCAGGCGGCGTGGCGGTGGGCGGCGCGGCGGGCCGGGCGGCGGGACGGGCGCAACGCGTGCGGGGCGATCAGGATCGCCGTGCCGCAGCCGGTGCAGATCAGCTCGGGGCAGTCGACGCCGTGCCCGTCGCCGCAGGGCGGCGCCTCGAACAGCACGACGCCCTCACAGGTGTCGCAGGGCAACTCGCGGGCGGACACGGGCGTCTCCTCTCGGACCGGTGCCGGTCGCGGCGGGGAAGCCATCGACCGAAAACGGAAAATTACTCCCGTGTAGTTTGGCACGCGGGTATGACAGACACCCGTTCAGGCGGTGCGGGCGACCTCCAGCCAGCGGTCCAACGCGGCAGCGGCGGAGCCCGAGTCCACCGACTCGGCGGCCCGGACCAGGTTGGCCCGCAGCGCCTCGTGCAGGTCGCCGTCGAGCGGGCCCTGGGTGGACAGCGCGACCGCGGCGTTCACCAGCACCGCGTCCCGCACCGGGCCGGTCTCGCCGGCCAGCAGCCGCCGGACCACGTCGGCGTTGTGGACGGCGTCTCCGCCCCGCAGGTCGGCCAGGGTGGCCCGGGGCACCCCGAGCTCCGCCGCGTCCAGCAGGGCCTCCCTGACGGCGCCCTGCTGGGCCACCCAGACCCGGGTCGGCGCGCCGGTGCTGAACTCGTCCAGCCCGTCCTCACCGCGGACCACGATCGCCGAGTCGCCCCGAGCGGCGAAGACGGCCGCCATCACCGGCGCCATCCGCCGGTCGAAGCAGCCGACCGCGCCCGCGCGCGGGCGCGCCGGGTTGGTCAGCGGGCCGAGGAAGTTGAACGCGGTGGGTACGCCGATCTCCCGCCGGACCGGACCGGTGTGGCGCATGCCGGGGTGGAACCGGGCGGCGAAGCAGAAGCCGATGCCGGCCTCGGTGACGCAGCGCGCCACCTGCTCCGGTTCCAGGTCCAGCGGCACGCCGAGCTGCTCCAGCACGTCGGCCGTGCCGCACGAGGAGGAGGCGGCCCGGTTGCCGTGCTTGACCACCCGGACCCCGGCGCCGGCGACCACCAGGGCGGCCATGGTGGAGATGTTGACCGTGTGGGCCAGGTCCCCGCCGGTGCCCACCACGTCCAGCGCGGTGGCGCGCACCTCTTCGGGCAGGCGTACCGGCACGGCCCGGGTGAGCATCGTCTCGACCAGGCCACCCAGCTCGGCCGGGGTCTCACCCTTGGTGCGCAGCGCCACGGCGAACCCGGCGATCTGCGCCGGGGTGGCCGAGCCGGCCATGATCTCGCCCATCGCCCAGGCGGTGTCGGCGGTGGAGAGCTCCTCGCCGCGCAGCAGCGCGTTGAGCAGAAGCGGCCAGGTCCGTTCGCCCATGGCGGGCCTCCCGAGCGGCGTGAGTGAAGCGGTTGGGGGCGCGCGCCACGGCCGCGTCGCCGTGGCGCCGCAGGATGGGTCAGGCCGCGGCGTGGGTGCGGCGCAGCAGCTCGACCACGGTGCTGCCGGCGGTCACCGGGTCGAGCGGGTGGGTCAGCGTGGCGTCGACCTCGGCGTACGCGGCCAGCCAGCGGTCGGCGGCGCGGGCCAGCACCACGCAGGTCGGCGGCGCGTCGTCGCGGTCGTCCTTGATCTGGCGGGCGATGCCGATGCCGCCGCCCGGGCTCGCCTCGCCGTCGAGCAGCAGCAGGTCGATCTCGTAGTCGTCGACCAGCCGGACGCAGCCGGCGTAGTCGTCGGCCTCGACGAACTCGATCTCGATGCCGGGCGCCGGCCGGGTGCCGACGGCGAGCCGCATCCGGTCCCGGACCTTCGGGTCGTCGCTGTAGAGCAGGACGGTGCAAAGACGATCGCTCATCGTGACGTGGCTCCCACCTCGTAGCTGCCCGCTGATCGTAGCGGGCGTCACATTCGACCCGACGCCCTGCCCGGGCGGGACTCAGGCGCTGGCCTCCGCGGCCTTCTGGCGGGCCTCCTGGCGGTCCAGTTCCCGGTCCAGCCGGCGGGCCTCGCGCTCGGACTGCTTGATCCACTGGACCACCAGCACGGCCAGCATGGTGACGCTGACGAACTCACCGCCGGCCCAGAGCACGCCGCCGGCGACCACCTGGTCCTCCCAGGGGTCGGACCAGGACAGGTTCAGCGACGGGTACCAGTCGCCGCCGAACAGCGTGGTGCTCTGCATGATGGTGAGCCCGAGCACGGTGTGGAACGGCACGGAGAGCACCATGAGCAGCGCGCGGGCCGGGTAGGGCCAGCGACCGGGCAGCGGGTCCAGGCCGAGCAACGGCCAGAAGAAGACGCAGCCGGTGGCGATGAAGTGCGCGTGCACCAGCTCGTGCGCCCACTCGTGCCGCAGCGTGAACTCGTAGAGGTCGGTGAAGTAGAGCGCGAACGGGTTCACCACGAAGATGGTGAACGCCACCAGCGGGAAGCTGTAGATCCGGGCGATCCGGCTGTGCACGATCGCCAGCAGCCGCTTGCGGGGCCGCACCGGCAGCGTGCGCAGCGCCAGCGTCACCGGGGCGCCGAGGGCCAGGAAGATCGGCGCGATCATCGACAGCACCATGTGCTGCACCATGTGCACCGAGAGCAGGGCGGTGTCGTACGCGCCGAGGCCGGTGAGCGTGACGAGCGCGATACCGCCGAGGCCGGGGCCGAGGAACGCCACCGTGCGGATGACCGGCCACCGGTCGCCGCGCAGCCGCAACCGGTGCACCCCGTAGAGGTAGAGGCCGGCGGCGAGCACCAGGCCCAGGGTGAGCCAGCTGTCCAGCCGGGTCTCGGTGAGCACCCGGGCGACGGTGAACGGCGGCGGGGCGGCCTCGCCTCCCGCCGCGAGCGTCGCCGGAGCCGCCGAGGTGACGGCGAGGATCTGATCGACGTGCAGCACGCTTTTCAGGGTAGGTCAGGCGAAGCGGACGACCACGATCGGGCCACTGCGGGCACCGGTTTGCCACCCCGCTGATCGTCGGTCCCGGTCAAGGGCAATAATGACCGCGTGACTGCGGCCCCAGCCATTGACAAGAGCCGGATCCACTCCCTGACGCGTCCCAACATGGTCAGCGTCGGGACGATCGTGTGGCTCTCCAGCGAACTCATGTTCTTCGCGGCGCTGTTCGCGATGTACTTCTCGATCCGCGCGGCGGCGCCGGAGCTGTGGGAGAAGCACACCGAGGCCCTCGACGTGCCCTACGCGACCACCTTCACGGTGATCCTGGTGCTCTCCTCGGTGACCTGCCAGCTCGGTGTCTTCGCGGCCGAGAAGGGCGACGTCCACGCCCTGCGTCGGTGGTTCACGATCACCTTCGTGATGGGCCTGATCTTCGTGCTCGGCCAGCTGAACGAGTACCGCCACCTGGTGCACGAGGGCGTCAAGATCAACGAAGACGGTTACGGGTCGATGTTCTACCTCACCACCGGCTTCCACGGTCTGCACGTGACCGGCGGTCTGGTCGCCTTCATCATCTTCATGATCCGCACCACCATGGGTCGGTTCACCCCGGCCCAGGCGACCTCGGCAATCGTCGTGTCCTACTACTGGCACTTCGTCGACGTCGTGTGGATCGGGCTCTACGCCATGATCTACTGGCTTCAGTGATCTTGGCGCGTCACGAACCGCGCCGCTGCTCCGTCCCCTGAGACAAGGTCCAACCGGTTAAGGACACAGGTCATGACTTCTGACAACGACCGCCGACGCGGTCTGCTCGCGCGGCTGCGCGGGCGGCCCGTAGCGCGCAGCAGGGGCCGCCGCCGGCTGGGCGCCGCGGTCCGGCTGGCCGCCGCGCTGATGCTGGCCGGCGGCGCCTACACCGTCTTCGCCCCGGGCGTGCAGGCGCAGGACAACCCGCCGCTGAGCGCCGCCGGCAACGAGGGCAAGGCGCTGTTCGACGTGAGCTGTGTGACCTGTCACGGTCGCAACGCCCAGGGCGTCGAGGGGCGGGGTCCGAGCCTGATCGGCGTCGGATCGGCCTCGGTGGAGTTCCAGGTCAGCAGCGGCCGCATGCCCATGGCCCGGCAGGAGGCCCAGGCGATGCGCAAGCCGCCGGTCTTCACCGACGAGCAGGTGCGCCAGCTGGGCCAGTACATCCAGGAGCTGGGCGGTGGCCCGCAGGTGCCGTCGGGCAACCTGCGTGAGGGCGCCAACATGTCCACCGGTGGCGAGCTGTTCCGGATCAACTGCTCGCAGTGCCACGCCTTCGGTGGTGGCGGCGGCGCGCTCTCCTCCGGCAAGTACGCCCCGAGCCTGAAGCCGGCCAGCGACCGGCAGATCTACGCCGCCATGCTGAGCGGCCCGCAGAACATGCCGGTGTTCGGCGACAACCAGATCACTCCGCAGGAGAAGGCGGACATCATCGCCTACATCCAGGAGACCCTGAAGCACGACCAGGACCAGGGCGGTTTCAACCTGGGCCGGTACGGCCCGTCGACCGAGGGTCTGGCGATCTTCCTGGTCGGCATCGTCGCGCTGGTCTTCGCGAGCCTGTGGATTGCGGGCAAGTCGTGACCCGGCCGAACATCTGTATCATTGCCCTGGTGCCGGCCACCGGCGCCACGCGTAGCGAGGTGACGGCATGAGCACCCACACCGAGCACCAGGCCCAGCCGGGCCCGGAGCCGCTCGACGTGAACGACCCCCGGCTCTCCCGGTTCGACATCGTGCAGGAAGGCGCCCGGCGCGACGACATCGAGATCGTCCACTACGAGGCGCAGGTGGTCCCGGGCAGCAAGGCCGAGCGCCGGCTGACCCGCACGGTCGCCATGATGTTCCTGCTGACCGGTGCCTTCGCCACCGCCTTCCTGGCGATCTACATCTGGTGGCCGTGGCAGTGGGAGGCCGGTCGGGGCGGCGACAAGCTCTACACCCCGCTGCTCGGGCTGACCCTGGGCCTGGCGCTCCTCGGCGTCGGCTTCGGCATCCTGACCTGGGGCAAGAAGCTGCTGCCCAAGGAGGTCTCGATCCAGGACCGGCACGACCAGGTCGACAACCCGGAGGATCGCAAGATCACCGGTGAGACCATGCTCTACCTGGCCGACGAGCTCGGGGTGAAGCGCCGTCCGCTGCTCGGCATCTCGCTGCTCGCCGGTCTCGCGCCGGTCGGCGCGGTGGTCGCGGCTCCGCTGGTCGGTGGTCTGATCCAGCAGCCGCACAAGAACAACCAGATGTTCACCACCGGCTTCCAGCCGGCCGAGGGCGGCGAGAAGATCCGGCTGATCCGCGAGGACGGCCGCCCGATCCGCCCCGCGGACGTCAGCGTCGGCGGTCAGCTCACCGTGTTCCCCGGCATCGAGGGTGGCGTCAGCAACAAGCACGCCGACTCGCCGACCCTGCTCATCCACCTGCGCGAGGACGACGCGCAGAAGTCGCGCGAGGCGAACGAGCGCAAGGGTCGCGGCGACTACATGTGGGGCAACTACGTCGCGTTCTCCAAGATCTGCACGCACGCCGGCTGCCCGGCCAGCCTCTACGAGCAGCAGACCAACCGGCTGCTCTGCCCCTGCCACCAGTCGCAGTTCCTCATCACCGACAACGCCAAGCCGATCTTCGGCCCGGCGAACCGGCCGCTGCCGCAGCTGCCGATCGAGGTGGACGAGGAGGGCTTCTTCGTGGCGAGGTCCGACTACACCGAGACCATCGGTCCCGACTTCTGGGAGCGGCCATGAAGCGCCGAAAGTTCGATCGGGCCGCGCTGCCGGCCAAGACCGCCGGGGCGGTTGACGACCGCTTCCAGGTCGCCACGCCGCTGCGCAAGCTGCTGAACAAGGTCTTCCCCGACCACTGGTCGTTCCTGCTCGGCGAGATCGCGCTCTTCTCGTTCGTGGTCCTGCTGCTGACCGGTGTGTTCCTGACCTTCTTCTACGAGCCGGCGATGACCGAGGTGGTCTACGACGGCAGCTACGCCCCGCTGCGTGGCACCCCGATGTCGGCCGCCTACGCCTCCAGCCTGGACCTCTCGTTCGACGTCCGCGGCGGCCTGATCATGCGGCAGATGCACCACTGGGCGGCCCTGCTGTTCATGGCCGCGATCGTGGTGCACATGCTCCGGGTCTTCTTCACCGGCGCGTTCCGCAAGCCGCGTGAGACCAACTGGATCATCGGCTCGCTGCTGTTCTGGGTCGGCTTCCTGGCCGGCTTCACCGGCTACTCGCTGCCGGACGACGGCCTGTCCGGCACCGGTCTGCGGATCGCCTCCGGCATCATCCTGTCGATTCCGGTGATCGGTTCCTGGGTCAGCTCGTCGATCTTCGGCGGGGAGTTCCCCGGCACCATCATCATCAGCCGCTTCTTCATCGCCCACGTGCTCCTCATCCCGGGCCTGCTGGTGGCGCTGATCAGCGTGCACCTGGGCCTGGTGTTCAAGCAGAAGCACACCCAGTGGCCCGGCCCCGGCCGGACCAACGAGAACGTGGTCGGCGAGCGGATGTTCCCGCGCTACGCGCTCAAGCAGGGCGGCTTCTTCATGGTCGTCTTCGGCGTGATCGCGCTGATGGGTGGCCTCTTCCAGATCAACCCGATCTGGTACTTCGGCCCGTACGAGGCGTGGGTCGTCTCGGCGGCCAGCCAGCCCGACTGGTACGTCATGTTCCTCGACGGCTCGACCCGACTCATGCCGGGCTGGGAGATCAGCATCCCGATCGGCGACGGGTACGTCATCCCGCCGCTGTTCTGGCCGACGGTCGTGCTCCCGGGCATCCTGGTGGGCCTGTCGACGATGTACCCGTTCCTGGAGGCGCGCCGCCTCAAGGACTACAAGCACCACAACCTGCTCCAGCGGCCCCGGGACGTTCCGGCCCGGACCGCGGTGGGCGCCATGGCCGTCGCCTTCTACATCGTGCTGACGCTCTCCGGCGGCAACGACGTGATCGCCGACAAGTTCCACATCAGCTTGAACGCGATGACCTGGGCCGGCCGGATCGGTCTGCTGGTCGTCCCGCCGCTGGCCTACTACATCACCTACCGGATCTGCCTGGGTCTCCAGCAGCACGACCGGGAGGTGCTGGCCCACGGCGTGGAGACCGGCATCATCCGACGCCTGCCGGACGGCCGGTTCGTCGAGGTCCACCAGCCGCTGACCTCGGCGGACGGCCACGACGGTCACGCGCCGGCGCTGGACTACGTCGGCTGGGTGGTGCCGAAGAAGATGAACCGGCTGGGCGCCCTCGGGCCCGCCATCCGGGGCTTCTTCTACCCGATCGAGAAGCCGGCCGAGGCGCCGGTCTCGCCGGGCCACCCGCCGGTCGAGCCCCGACCGGAGCGGGAGGAGATCAGCAGCGGCGAGAGCCGTCGCTGACCCCGTCGCGTACGACTGACCGTGGCGCCCGCCGGGCCATCCGGCGGGCGCCACGGCCGTTTCCGGCACTGTCGTCCGGTTGTGCCCGCCGGACGCCCGGCGGCCCCGCCCCCGTGCCCCGCCGCCCCCCGACACGGACGGGTGGAATCGCAGGAATAACCCCGGTCAGCCGGGTATCCGTGCGGTCCGACGTCTCATGGGGGAGGAAGCATGTTGGGAATCAAACGCCTGGGCCTGCTGGCCGCGCTGGTGGTCGTGGGGCTGGCGCCCGCCGCCGCGGCGCAGGCCGCGGCGCAGCCGTCGACGCAGGACACCCAGTATCTGCAGGCGGTGCACCAGGTCAACCTGTTCGAGATCACCGCCGGTAACCTGGCCCAGCAGAAGGGCCAGAACCAGCAGGTCAAGGACCTGGGCAAGATGTTCGTCACGGACCACACCCAGCTGGACCAGACGGTGCAGTCGACCGCCCAGCAGCTGAACGTGCAGCTGCCGGCCGACCCCACCGCCGACCAGCAGAAGGTCCTCGACAAGCTGAACAACCTCAGCGGGGCCGAGTTCGACAAGGCGTGGGTGACCGCCCAGCTGGCCGGCCACGTCCAGGCCATCCAGGCCACCCAGACGGAGATCTCGCAGGGCTCCGAGCAGTCGGTGGTGCAGATCGCCCAGGACGCGCTGCCGGTCCTCCAGGCGCACTACGACGCGTTGGTGGCCCTGGCCCAGACCCTGGGCATCCCGGTTCCGCAGACCAGCGCCAGCGGCACGCCCAGCCCGGGCGGCACCACGTCGCCGGCGCCGGGCGGTGGCGGCACCGAGTCGCCGGCTCCGGGCGGCACCGAGACCGAGGAGCCCGCTCCGGGCACCGAGTCCCCGGCGCCCGCGCAGAGCTGACGCACCGCACGACCCAGGTCGGCCGGCCCGTCCCCACCAGGGGCGGGCCGGCCGCCCGTCTCAGTCGGCGTTGGCCAGCCCGATCGCGAACGCCTCCTCCAGGTCGTGCTGCGAGTAGGCACGGAACGCGATGTGCGACTCGGTGTTCAGCACGCCGGGCACCTTGGAGATGCTGCCGGCGATGACCTGGGCGATCTGCTCGAACTCGCGGACCCGGACCATGGCGATCAGGTCGACGTGCCCGGCCACCGAGTAGACCTCGCTGACGCCGGGCAGGTTGGCCAGGGTCTCGGCCACCTCGGGGATGGAGTCGGTGGCGCAGTCGATCAGCACGATCGCGGTGATCACGGGACGTTTCTCCGTTCGTCGGCGACGAGGCCCATGCTAGAGCCCGGCGCGGTCACCGCGCGGCCGGGACGGTCAGGTCGGCGCCGGCCCGGACCACGCGATCGAGGCGTTCCCCGGCGGCGACGGTCGCGCCCGGCCAGATCACCGACCGGTCGACCGTGCCGTGGACCCGGGCGCCGGCGCCCACCACCGAGCGGATGACCCGGCCGTCCACGGTGGCGGACGGGTCGACCAGCCCGTCCGGGCCGGCGGCGTGCAGGTTGGCGGCCAGGTAGTCGGCCGGTGTGCCGGTGTCGTAGAAGGTGCCCCGGTAGGGGACCACGGTCAGCGCGCCGGCCGCCTCCGCCGGCCGCCACACCGCCCGGACCAGGTCGCCGAACGTGGCCGGCAGGTCCCGGACCATCCGCCAGGGCAGGAGCGAGAAACCGACGAAGCGGTGCCCGTCGAACGTGCCGGGGGCGGCCGGGTCGTCCGCCGGCTGTCCGAGCAGGCGTACGCTCCGCCCGTCCCAGCCGTCCAGCAGCGCGGCCACGTCCGGGCCCGGTGGGGTCTCCGGGTCGGCCAGGTAGGCGTCGGCGTTGCCGACGAGCACGCCCCGCCCGGCGATCCAGTCCCGCAGCCGCCCCAGCCCGCCGGCGGTGCCCAGCGGGTCGCCGGGCTCGACCGACAGGTGCGCCCGGTCACCCACCCGGGCCACCACCTGGTCGCCCAGGTAGCAGGCGTTCACCGCGACCCGGTCCGGGCCGGTCAGGCCGAGGCCGGCCAACCGTGCCAGGGCCCGGTCGAGCAGCGGCACGTTGCCGACCGGGCAGAGCGCCTTGGGCACCCGCTCGGTGAGCGGGCGCAGTCGGGTGCCCTCACCCGCCGCCAGCACGACCGCGCACACCTCGACCCCGGCCGTCGTCGCTCCGGCCGCCGGTGGGCTCACGCGGCCGGTGGCGTCGCCGGCGGGACCTCGCCGGCGCGCGGCCCGATGCCGTAGTAGCCGAGCAGGTTGGCGGTGGCGCGGCTGAGCCGGGGCAGGTCGTCCAGCGGATGCCAGGCGGCCTCGAAGACCTCGGCCCCGTCGACCGCCAGCTCGGTGCGCGACGCCGGCACCTCCGCCTCGAACACCACGTCGACCCAGCCCTTGGCGTGCACGACCGCGTTCGGCACGGCCGGCCGGAGCGCGTCGGGGGAGAGGCGGACGCCGGACTCCTCGTACAGTTCCCGGGCGGCGCCGACCACGGGCGCCTCACCGCGTTGCAGCAGACCGGCCGGCAGGGTCCAGCTGTGGCCGGGCGGCTGGCGCAGCAGCAGGATCCGCCCGGCGCCGGTGGCCTCCGTGTCCCGGACCAGCGTGACCGCCCCCACGATGTACTTCGGCACGGCCAACCGCACCAGTCGCCGCCGCAGCGGGACCGGAAGCCGGTAGAAGAGCTGGTAGCCGAGGGCCCGTCCGGTGGCACGCGCGCGGGGGATCATGCGTCCAGGCTAGTGGCCGCCGGGCGGACGCGGGCGAACGACCTTCACCCTACTGCCGGTGGTCGACCAGGTCGATCAGTTGCTGGACCACCGTGTCCGGCTCGACCGTGCGGTCGAAGACCGCCACCAGCAGCGTCTCCAGGTCGGGGTAGCCCAACTCCTCGGAGAGCCGCAGCAGCGGCAGGTCGCTGGCCAGGCCCCGGTTGTGCTTGCGCAGCGCCAGCCCGATGGAGGCGCGGCCGAGGCGGACCTTGTCGGCGATCGAGATGCCCGGTTCGGTGTGCTCGGCGAACCAGCGGTTGATCTGCATCTGGGCGTGCGGGGACTTGACGAAGCCCAGCCACTCCCGGCGCGGGCCCCGCGGGGCCACGTCCACCTCGAAGCCGCTCTCCGCGTCGCTCTCGGTGAAGATCTCCACCACGTCGCCCTCCTCCAGCTCGGAGGAGAGCGGGGCCAACCGGCCGTTGATCCGCGCGGCCAGGCAGTGGTCGCCGCGCTCGGTGCCCAGCTCGTACGCGAGGTCGACCGGGGTGGCCCCGGCCGGCAGCACCACCTGGCGACCGTCGGCGACCACCTGGATCTGCGCCTCGGCCAGGTCGCACCGCAGCGACGCCATGAACTGGGTCGGGTCGACCGTGTCCTGCTCCCAGTCGAGCACCCGGCGCAGCCAGGCCAACTCGTCGGCCCGGTCGGCGGCCCGGCCCGCGGCCCGGGGGAAGCGGTAGTGGGCGGCCACGCCGTACTCCGCGGAACGGTGCATCTCGCTGGTGCGGATCAGCACCTCCACGGTGCGGTCCTGCGGGCCGCACACGCTGGTGTGCAGCGAGCGGTAGAGGTTGTTCTTCGGGGAGGCGATGAAGTCCTTGAACCGGCCCGGCACCGGCCGCCAGAGGCCGTGCACGGCGCCGAGCGCGGCATAGCAGTCGGTCGGTGGGCCGTCCACCACGATCGCGATGCGCGGCAGATCGTACGGGGCGGCGTGGTCGCCGGCGACCGTGTCCTTCCAGATCGAGTAGAGGTGTCGCGGCCGGGGGGACACCTCGGCGTCCACCCGGTTGCGGCGCAACGCGGCCCGGGTCCGGGCCACCACGTCGCCCAGGTAGGCGTCCCAGCCCGGCCGGTCGTGCACGAACCGCTCGATCCGCGCGTGCTCGTCGGGTTGGAGGTGCAGCAGCACCACGTCGTCCAGCTCCCGTTTGAGGGTCTGGATGCCCAGCCGGTCGCAGAGCGGGACCAGCACCTCCTGCGTCTTGCGGGCGATCCGCTCCCGCGAGGCGGCCGAGCGGACGCCGAGGGTGCGCATGTTGTGCAGCCGGTCGGCCAGCTTGATGACCAGGACCCGGACGTCCTTGCCGGCCGCCACGATCATCTTGCGGACGGTCTCCGCCTCGGCGGCCTTGCCGTAGAACGCCTTGTCGAACTTGGTCACGCCGTCGACCAGGTGGGCCACCTCGCGACCGAAGTCCTCCTGGAGCGCCTGGAGCGTGTAGCGGGTGTCCTCCACGGTGTCGTGCAGCAGCGCGGCGACCAGGGTGATGGTGTCCATGCCGAGGTCGGCGCAGATCTGCGCCACCGCGAGGGGGTGGGTGATGTAGGGCTCGCCGCTCTTGCGGAACTGGCCGCGGTGCATGTTCTCGGCGATCGTGTAGGCCCGGCGCAGCACCGAGGCGTCGGCGCTGGGGTGGATCCCGCGGTGGGTGCGGACCAGGGCGGTGACCGGGTCGCCGTCGGTGGTGGGCCAGGTGAGCAGGGAGCGCAGGCGGCGGGTGAGCGGCAGCTCGCCCTGGGTCGGAAGGGCGCCGCCCAGGGCGGCGCCGTGTCCGGCGTCGACGTCCACCTGGGACACCTCCTCACCCCGACCCTCGACCGCCGGGACCGGCGACCGGGAGCAGGCCCGCGAATCGGGCAGGTCTGCACTTCTTTAACAGACTAAGGGAGTCGACGTAGTCCGATCGGACACTTGGTCATGAGCGTTCGGTCGAGAGTTGGTGGGACCCGCCGTTCTCCGCCTTCGCCAGCAGGTCACGGAACCGCCCCGCGCCACCCACCGGGGAGGCCCAGCCGTCGGTCGCCTCGACCAGCCGGGTCTCCGGTCGCTCCAACCAGGACAGGATCCGCTCGGTCTCCTCGGCGGTGGCCGCCGGCACCGGCCCGTGCCCGGGCAGCACCGTCTCGGCGGTGGCCCGGATCGCGGCGATCGTCGGTCGCGGGTGGACACCCGGCGGGGACACCCCGGCCCCGGCCAGCCGGCCGTGCCGGACCAGCGCCAGCTCCCAGCCGCCCCGGGCGGCCGGTCGGGCGGCGGCCAGCTCGGCGATGCCGGTCAGCGCGGCCAGCCGCTGCATCCGGACCGCCGCGCGCAGCACCGCGACCAGCCGGCCCCGCGCCACCGCGGCCTCCTCGTAGCGCTGGGCCGCGGACAGCACCTCGATCCGGGCGAGCAGGGCCTCGACCACCACCCCGGGGTCGTCGCGCGTGGCGGTGCGGAACGGGGTGGCCGCGCGGTGCTCGTACTCCTCCGGGGTGATCCGGTGCTCGCAGGGCGCCGGGCAGCGACCCAGCTCGGCCAGCGCGCAGGCCGGCATGGTGGTGCGCCGGGAGAGCCGGTGGGTGCACTGGCGCAGCGGCACCGCGTCGTGGAAGCCGGCGGCGGCCAGCTCGGCCGCCTGCCGGGACCGGAACGGGCCGAGGTAGGCCGAGTCGGTGGGCGCGAGGTCGCGCACGATCGACAACCGGGGGTACGCCTCGTCGGTGAGCTTCAGCCACACCTGGCGCTCGGGATACTTCGACCGGCGATTGTACGGCGGCGCGTGCGCCGCGATCAGCCGTAGCTCGCGGACCTCCGCCTCCAGCGAGTGGGCGCACTCGACCGCCTCCACCCGCTCGGCGGCGGCCAGCATCTCGGAGATCCGGGCCCGCTTCTCCGCCGCGGTGAAGTAGCTGCGCACCCGGGTGGCGATGTCGCCGGAGGTGCCCACGTAGAGCGGACGGTCGTCGGCGGCCCGGAAGATGTAGACCCCGGGGACCTTCGGCAGCCCCTCGGCCAGGTGCCGTTTGCGCCGCTGGGTGGGGGTGACCGCGCGGGCGAACTCGATCGCCTCGCCGACGGTGTCCACCCGGTGCCCGCCGAGGCGGCCGATCAGCCCGTGCAGCACGTCGACGGTGGCCTTGGCGTCGTCCAGCGCCCGGTGGGTGGGCTGGGTGGCGGTGCGGAAGTAGGCCGCCAGGGTGCCCAGCTTGCGGTTGGGCACCTCGTCGCGGGTGAGCACCCGCCGGGCCAGTGCGGCGGTGTCCAGCACCCGGGGGTTGGGCCACGCGTAGCCGTGCTTGGCGCAGGCGGCCTTGAGGAAGCCGACGTCGTAGGGGGCGTTGTGGGCGACCAGCACGGCGTCGGTGACGAACTCCAGGAAGCTCGGCAACACCTGCTCGATCGGCGGGGCGGGCAGCAGCATCGCCTGGGTGATGCCGGTCAGCACGGTGATGAACGGCGGTATCGGCACCCCGGGGTTGACCAACGTGGCGAGCACGCCCAGCTCCTCGCCGCCACGGACCTTCACCGCGCCGATCTCGGTGATCCCCCCGCCGTCCGGCGCGCCGCCGGTGGTCTCCAGGTCGACCACCACGAAGGTGGTCGCGTAGAGCGGCAACGCGGGGTCGACCCCGCTGCCCGCCGCCCGGTCCAGACCGGCCAACGCCTCCTGGACGTACTCCGCTCGCGTCACCCGCCGGACGGTAACGGCACGGTCCGACACTCCGGTCACTCCGGCCCCTTCCGTTACCACGGGGGTACGATGAGAGATCGGCTCACTCACCGGGCGGTGGGCCCGTTCGGGGTGGGAGACTTGCCACATGCCCCTCACCGAGCCGCACGACGACCGCACCTCCCCGGAGGAGCCGGTGGTCGGTGCGCCCGGAGCCGGTGAGGAACCGTCGACCACGGTCGAGCCCGAGCCCACCCTTCCCGAGCCGGTCCGCCAGCGGATCGTCACGCTGACCGCCGCCGTGCTGCCCGGCCTGCCCGCCGACGAGGTGCCGGTGCCGCTGCGCCGGGTCGCCAAGTTCGCCCCGAACCGCCGGGCCCGGCTCGGCGCCCCGGTGATCGCCGCCCAGCTCACCGCCGACCCGCTGTTCCGGCAGCGGGTCACCGCCCGGGTGCTGGCCGACGCCGGCGACCTCGGCGCGGCCGTGGTGGAGGGCACCGCGCCGGCCGCGGCCGACCCGGTCGAGGTGGCCGCCCTGGCCTACCTGGCCCGACCCAGGGGTTGGCGGGAACTCATCGACGCCAGCGGCGAGGCGGTACGCGCCGAGGCGGACAGCGCGGTCGTGGCCGAGCTGGTGCGGGAGGCCGAACAGCGGGCCACCCGGGCCGAGCACGACCGGGCGGTGGCCCGGGTCGAGGCCGACAAGCTGCGCGACGAGCTGGCCCGGGTCCGGGAGGAACTGGGCCAGCTCCGCGAGGAGGCGCGCCAGTTGGCCCGTACCCTGCGGGAGACCCAGGCCCGGGAGCGCAAGGCCAGCGAACTGCTGGCCACCGAGCGCGGCCGGGCGGCCCGCGCGGCGGCCGACGCGGACGCCGAGCTGCGCCGCGCCCGGGCCCGGCTGGCCGAGGCGGAGGCCGCCGCCGGCGTGGCCCGGGCCAGCGCCAAGGAGGCCCGCTCCGTCGACGACGCCCGGTTGTGGCTGCTGCTGGAGACGATCGGTCAGGCCGCGGTCGGGCTGCGCCGGGAGCTGGCGCTCGACCCGGTCGACGCGCTGCCGGCCGACTTCGTCGCCGACGCGTTCGCCGACCAGCCGGGAGCCGCGCCGGCCGGCGCCGCGACCCGGGCCCGCGACACGGACGACCCGGCCCGCCTCGACCAGCTCCTCGCCCTGCCCAGGGCACACCTGGTGGTGGACGGCTACAACGTCACCAAACGCGGCTTCGGCGAGATGTCGCTGGAGCAGCAGCGCAAGCGGCTGATCACCGGCCTGGGCGGGATCGCCGCGCAGACCGGGGACGAGGTCACCGTCGTCTTCGACGGGGCCGAGCGGATCCACGGCCTGCCCCCGGCGCCGCGCGGCGTACGCGTGCTCTTCTCCCGCAAGGGGGAGACCGCCGACGAGCTGATCCGGCGGCTGGTCCGCGCCGAGCCGGCCGGCCGCCCGGTGGTGGTGGTCTCCTCGGACCGGGAGGTCGCCGACGGGGTCCGCCGCCACGGCGCGTACCCGCTCGGGGCCGACTCCCTGCTGCGCCGCCTCGCCCGCTCCTGACCCGACTCGACGGCGGCGTTCCGATCGCGCCACTTCGGCGTACTGGTGGCCGGATGATCGTTTTCGAGATGGGTGCTGCCTCGTTGTCCGATTCTGTCACACCCCAGGCATAGCCTTTCGGTGACCGACGGTGGTGGTCCCTTCCCCGACCGCCACCGGCGACCCGTCAGGAGGCGTTGATGCTCATCGACTGCGACACCTGCGGCATCCGCGGCGCCGGCTGCTCCGGCTGTCTGGTGACCGCGCTGCTCGACCCCGACTCGCCGTCGGCCGACCTGGGCCCCGCCGAGCACCGGGCGATCGAGGTGTTCGCCCGGGCCGGCTTCGACGTGCAGGTGCTGCCGTCCGCGCCGGCCCCGGCGCCCCGCCGCTCCGCCCGCCGCCGCGTCGCCTGACCACCGCCTGCCTCCGGGCGGCCCGACCCCCGCGCCCGGACTCTCCCCGTCCATCGGTCCGGCTCGCTGAGTCCGTCGCGTTCCAGGCCGGCCGGGCGGGCACTCCGGGTTGAGCCCGTGACGGCCGGCCCTCGGGCCGACTCCGCCGGCCTCGCCGGTCCGGCGCCCGAGCACCGACCACGGACCACGGCCCACGGCCCACGACCGACGGCTGACGGCCGACGGCTGACGGCCGACGGCCGACGGCCGATCCTGCCGGGCGGACCACTGTCGACCTCGCGCCACCGCGCCGTCGGGCGTGGACGCGCGGCTGCCAACCCCGACATGGGGCTGCACGTGCCGCTACCGCTGCTGCCGCTGCCGCTGCTGCTTCCGGCTTGCGGCGATGACCGCCCATTGCGAGGTCGGCGGCGCCGCTGTCCTGCCGGCCGGCCCCGGCTCAGCCCGCCACGGGTCCGCTCCGCTGCTGTCGACTGGCTGTTCCCTCCGGCATGATCCCGAGCCCGGTTCCCTTGGGCGTGTCGCGCCCGCCAGACGCATGCATCAGGAGCGATATGACTCCTGGTCATAAATATGACTGAGAGGCATATCGATCTCGGGCCCTGCCTTTCGCCGCCCGCGCATGCGACCCGCCCACGACGCGCCGCGGAGCGCCCGTCGCCCGAGCGCCAGTAGTCCGAGCCGTTGCCCGAGCCGGCCGCCCCCACCTGCCCCGGCCGCCCGCACCCGCGCCGGTCACCCCCACCTGCGCCGGCCGCCCGCACCCGCGCCGGTCACCCCCACCCGCGTCGGTCACCCACCACCCGCGCCGGCCGCTCGGCCCGCGCCGGCCGCTCGGCCCGGGCCGGTCACTCGGCCCGGGACGCCTGTCCCCGCGCCGGTCGCCCGCCGCTCACGCCCCGGCCACCTGCCGCCCACCGCCCGCGTCCGCGCATGCCGCCGGCTCCTGTCGCCCGCTGCCGTGCCACCGCCGTCAGCCGCTGCCCGCTGCCGCCCCAGGGCTGACGCGGGGAGCGGGGCGACGTGCGCCGGCGCGGGCCGGGGCGGGTGGGACCGGGCGGGGTCGGCGGCGGCGGTGTGCGGTCGGGCACCGGAGCGGATCCGCTCGGATCGGGCAATAGGATGGGCGGTCACGGTGGAGGGGAGCGGCATGACGCGGACGGGTCGCGACGGCGGGGTGGGCTGGTGACCCCGCGCGGTTGGGCGGTGCTGAGCCTGGCCGGGCTGGCGGTCGCGCTGGTCGTGGCCGTCGTGCTGCTGGTGCCGTGGGGCCGGCCGCCGGCCCCCCGGGCGGACCAGCTCGCGGCGTTGCGGTCGCTCCCGGTCGACCAGGTCGCCCGGGGTCGGGCGTTTCACGACGCGTTGCGTCCGGCCGGCTGGTCGGCGCTCGCGGTCGGGCTGGTGGTGGCGCTGCTGCTCGGACTCACCCCGCTGGGTGGGCGCCTGGTCGAGCTGGCCGGCCGGCCCTTCGGCGGCCACTGGGTCGCGCAGGCCGTGCTCGGCGGGCTGGCCGTCATGTTCCTCGCCGACCTGCTCACGCTGCCCTTCTCGGCCTGGCGCCGCACCGTGCTGGTCCGCTACGGGCTGAGCACCCAGGGCTGGGGCGGCTGGGCGGTCGACCTGCTCAAGTCGTACGCCGTCAGCGCGGTCATCGGGGCGCTGGTGCTGCTCGGCTTCTACACGGTGGTGCGGCTCGCCCCCCGCTGGTGGTGGGCGTTCGGCGCGGCCGGCGCCGCCGCCCTGGTGGTCGTGCTGTCGTTCGTGCTGCCGGTGCTGGTCGAGCCGGTCTTCAACCGGTTCACCCCGATGGAGCCGGGCCCGCTGCGTACGGAGTTGACCAGCATGGCCGCCCGGGACGGTGTCCCGGTGCGCGACGTGCTGGTCGCTGACGCCTCCCGACGGACCCGGGCGGTCAACGCCTACGTCTCCGGGCTCGGACCGACCCGGCGGGTCGTGGTCTACGACACCCTGCTGCGCGAGGCCGAGCCGGCGGAGGTGACCAGCGTGGTCGCGCACGAGCTGGGGCACGCGAAGGACCGGGACGTCTGGACCGGCACCGTGCTCGGCGCGCTCGGCGCCGCCGCCGCGGTGGTGGCCCTCTACCTGGTCGGCTCGTGGACGCCGCTGTTGCGGCTGGCCGGCGTCGAGTCCATCGCCCAGCCCCGCGCGTTCCCGCTGCTGATCGCGTTGGTCACGGTGGCAGGTCTGCTCGCGACCCCGGTGCAGGCGCTGGTCTCCCGCCGGGTGGAGGCCCGCGCCGACGCGCATGCGCTGGCGCTCACCGGCGACCCGACGACGTTCGAGGCGATGCAGCGCCGCCTGGCCGGGGTCAACCTGTCCGACCCCGACCCGCCGCGCTGGGAGTACCTGTGGTCGGCGTCCCACCCGTCCACCGTGGAGCGGATGGCCGCCGCCCGCGCCTACGCCAGGGAGACCGGCCGATGAGCCGCACCTTGCTGATCACCAACGACTTCCCGCCCCGCCCCGGCGGCATCCAGTCCTTCGTGCACAACCTGGCCGTACGGCAGCCCGCCGGCTCGGTGGTGGTCTACGCGTCGAGCTGGCGCGGCGCGGAGAAGTTCGACGCCGACCAGCCGTTCGAGGTGGTCCGCGAACGCACCAAGGTGCTGCTGCCCACCCCGCTGGTGGCGCGGCGGGCGGCTCGACTGGCCCGGTCGTACGGCTGCGACACGGTGTGGTTCGGCGCGGCGGCCCCGCTGGGGCTGCTGGCGTCCGGGCTGCGCCGGCGGGCGGGGATCCGCCGGGCGGTGGCGCTGACCCACGGGCACGAGGTCGGCTGGGCCGCGCTGCCCGGCGCCCGCGCCGCGCTGCGCCGCATCGGCCGGGGCGTCGACGTGACCACCTACCTCGGCGAGTACACCCGGGTCCGGCTGGCCCGGGCGCTGGACGGGCTCACCGAGCTGCGGCGGCTCGCGCCCGGGGTGGACGTGGACACCTACCACCCGGGCGTGGACGGCGGGCAGGTCCGGCTGCGGCTGGGGCTCGCCGATCGGCCGGTGGTGGTGTGCGTGTCCCGGCTGGTGCCGCGCAAGGGACAGGACATGCTGATCCGGGCGATGCCCGAGATCCGCCGTCGGGTGCCGGACGCCGCGCTGCTGGTCGTCGGCGGTGGGCCCTACCGGGCGACGCTGGAGAAGCTGGCCCGACAGACCGGGGTGGAGCGGGACGTGGTCTTCACCGGCTCGGTGCCCACCGCCGAGCTGCCCGCGCACTACGCGGCCGGTGACGTCTACGCGATGCCCTGCCGCACCCGCAACCGGGGCCTGGACGTGGAGGGCCTCGGCATCGTCTACCTGGAGGCGAGCGCGACCGGGCTGCCGGTGGTGGCCGGTGACTCCGGCGGCGCGCCGGACGCCGTCCGTGACGGGGAGACCGGGTACGTGGTCCGGGGCCGGGACGTGGCCCAGCTCGCCGACCGGGTGTCCACCCTGCTCGCCGACCGCGACCTGGCGCAACAGTTCGGCGCGGCCGGACGCGCCTGGGTGGAGCGGGAGTGGCGCTGGGAGACCCAGGCCGAGCGGATGGCCGCCCTGCTCGCCGGCTGACCAGCGCGGCCACCAAACTGTCAGACCCGCAGCGCGGCCCGCTCGGCCGCGGGCGACGGCGCCGCGGCCACCCGCCGACGGGACAGCCGCCCCGGCCACCAGGTACGCGCGCCCAGGTCCAGGGTCAGCGCCGGGATCAGCAGGCTGCGCACCAGGAGCGTGTCGAGCAGGATGCCGACCGCCACGATCACCCCCATCTGCACCGACGGCACCAGCGGCAGCACCAGCAGGGCGCCGAAGGTGGCCGCCAGCACCACCCCGGCGCTGGTGATCACACCGCCGGTGACGGTGAGCGCCCGCAGCATCCCGGGCCGGTGCCCGATCGACGCGGTCTCCTCCCGAGCCCGGGTCATCAGGAAGATCGTGTAGTCGACGCCGAGCGCGACCAGGAACAGGAACGCCTGCAGCGGCACCCCGACGAACAGCCGTGGGTGACCCAGCGCGTCGAGCAGCAACCCGGCCGCGCCCATCGCCGCCGCGTACGACAGCACCACGCTCGCCATCAGCAGCAGCGGCGCGACCAGCGCGCGCAGCAGGAGCACCAGGATCACCAGGACGACGGCGAGCACCAGCGGAATGACCACCCGGTTGTCCCGGTCCACCGTGCGCCGCTCGTCGAGCAGCGTCGCGGTGCGCCCGCCGACCAGCGCCTGCGCGCCGGGCACCGCGTGCACCTCGGTCCGCAGCCGGCTCACGGTGTCCCGGGCCGGGGCGCTGTCCGGGGCGGCGGCGAGCACCGCGGTGACGCGTACCCAACGGCCGTCGGCGGACCGCCGCGGGCCGCCCACCTCCGCGACGCCCGGCACCGCGCGGACCGCGTCCACCACCCGGTCGGCCGCGCCGGCGGCGGCCAGCACCTCGACCGGCGCGGTCGACCCGTCCGGGTAGTGGGCGGCGACCAGCCGCTGGCCGGTGACCGAGCCGACCTCGGTGGTGAAGGACTCGTCGTCGGGCAGGCCGAGGGTGAGGTTGCCGATCCCGAGGGTCAGCGCGACCAGGGCCGCGGCGGTGCCCACCCAGACCAGGCGTGGCCGGCGACCGACCAGGCCGGCGACCCGCCGCCACACCCCGTGGTCGGCGGTGCGGTCCCGCTCGTCCGCGCCGGGGGTGTGGCGCGGCACGAACGGCCAGAACAGCCACCGGCCGCACAGGACGAGCACCGCCGGCAGCAACGTGGTCATCGCCAGCAGCGCGGCCACGATGCCGACCGCGCCGACCGGTCCCAGGCCGCGGGTGGCGGGCAGGTCCGCCGCGACCAGGCAGAGCAGGCCGAGCGCGACGGTCGCCGCGGAGGCGCAGACCGCGCCGTACGACCGGCGCAGCGCGACCGCCATCGCGGCGTGCCGGTCGGCGTGCCGGCGCAGCTCCTCCCGGTAGCGGGCGATGAGCAGCAGGGCGTAGTCCACGCCGACGCCGAAGACCAGCACGGTGAGGATGGTCTGGCTCTGGAAGTCCACGGCCAGGCCGGCGTGCCGGGCCAGCAGGTAGACGGTGGCGCCGGCGAGCTGGTTGGCGACGCCCACCGCGAGCAGCGGCACCAGCCACAGCACCGGGCTGCGGTAGGTGACCAGCAGGAGCAGGGCGACGGTGACGGCAGTGGCCAGCAGCAACGCGCCGTCCATCCCGTCGAACGCGTCCCAGATGTCGCTCTCGGCGGCCGCGTCGCCGGTCAGCGCGGTCCGCAGCCCCGGCACGCCCTCGGCGAGGCGGTCCTTCATGGCGCTCACCGCGTCGGCGCGCCGCTGCTCGTCGGCGGTGACCGGCAGCGAGAACAGCAGCGCCCGGCCGTCCGCGCTCGGCACCGGAGGGGAGACCGCGCCGCCGTCGGCGTACCCGGCGAAGGCCGCCCGGTCGGCGTCGACCCGGGCCCGGTCGGCGGCGGTGAGGCCGGTGTCGCGGACGTAGACGGCGACGGCCAGCTGCCGGCGGGCCTCGGGGAAGGCGGCCTCGGCCCGCTGCGCGGCGCGGCTGCTCTCGACGCCGGGCGGCAACGCGCCGAGCGTCGAGTTGTCCTGCGTCTCGCCCAGCTTCAGCGCGAGCGGCCCGGCGGCCGCGAGCAGCACCAACCAGAGGACGAGGACGGCGTACTTGCCGCGGCGGCCGGCGGGCAGCCCGGCCATTCGGTACGGGGACATCCGGTTTCCTCTCACTCGTGCCCGGCGCGGACCGCGGGCCCTGTCTGCGATCCTTCGCCGCCGGCGGCCCACCGGTCAGGGGTGCCGCCCCGACTCCACGGGTGGTGCCAGCACCACCGGATCCGCGGCGGCGGTGCCGGAGAATGAGGTCCGTGGACGCATCGGTGCGCGTACTGCTTCGGACCTGGCTGCGGCCCGGCGCGGTGACCGCCGCCCAGGGGCTGCTGATCGCGCTGCTGTCGTTGACCACGCACGTGGCCCTGTTCGTGCTGTCGCTGGCCGCGCTGGTGCTGATCCCGGCGTTCGGCGTCGGCTTCGCCCTCTTCCCGGTGGTCACCGCCGGGGTACGGGTCTGCGCCGGGCTGCACCGTCGGCTGGCCGGGTGGGGCGGCGTCGGGATGGCCACGCCGTACCTGCCGGCGCCGGCCGGCGCGCAGTTCGGCACGTGGCGGCGGTTCCGCTGGGTGGTGGCCGACCCGGCGACCTGGCGGGACCTGGCCTGGCTGCTGCCCGGCGCGGTCACCGGCGCGGTGTGCCTGGCCGCGTTCGCCCTCCCGCTGTACGGCCTGGAGGGGCTGGTCGGCGTCCCGCTGGTGCTGCACACCGTCGACGTCTGGTACGGCTACGGCCCGTTCTGGCCGGTCGACAACCTGGTGGAGGCGCTGCTCTGCTTCCCGCTCGGCGCGTTGCTGCTGGCCGTCGGCGTGGCGGCCGGGCGCTGGCTGGTCTGGCTGCACGTCACGTTCGCCGGGTTCTTCCTGCCGCCGACGCGCAGCGCCGAGCTGGCCCTACGGGTACGGCAGTTGACCGTCACCCGGGCCGAGACGGTGGACGCGCAGGCCGCCGAGCTGCGCCGGATCGAACGGGACCTGCACGACGGCGCGCAGGCCCGGCTGGTCGCGCTGAGCATGAGCATCGGCCTGGCCGAGCAGCTGGTGCGCGACGACCCGGAGGCGGTCCGTCGACTGCTCGCCGAGGCCCGGGAGAGCAGCGGGCAGGCGCTGGCCGAGCTGCGTGGGCTGGTGCGCGGCATCCACCCGCCGGTGCTCGCCGAGCGGGGCCTGCCCGGCGCGGTACGGGCGCTGGCGCTGGCCGTACCGCTGCCGGTGGACGTCACCGTCGACCTGCCCGGCCGGCCGGCGGCCCCGGTCGAGTCGGCCGCGTACTTCGCGGTGGCCGAGGCGTTGGCGAACGTGGGCAAGCACAGCGGGGCGACCCGCGCCTGGGTGCAGCTGCGGCACGCCGGCGGACGGCTGTCGGTCGTGGTCGGTGACGACGGCCGGGGTGGCGCGGAGGCGGCGGCGGGCGGCGGGTTGGCCGGGACGGGGCGTCGGCTGGCCGCGTTCGATGGGACGATGACGGTGACCAGTCCGGTGGGTGGGCCCACCGTCATCAGCATGGAGCTGCCGTGCGAGTTGTCATCGCCGAGGACCTCGCCCTCCTCCGGGACGGGTTGACCCGGATCCTGGAGGCGTTCGGCTGTCAGGTGGTGGCGGCCGTCGACAACGGACCGTCGGTGCTGCCGGCACTGACCGCGCACCGGCCGGACGTCGCGGTCATCGACGTCCGGTTGCCGCCGACGTTCACCGACGAGGGGTTGCAGGCGGCGGTGCGGGCCCGCGCCGAGCTGCCCGGGCTGCCGGTGCTGGTGCTGTCCCAGCACGTCGAGCAGCTCTACGCCCGGGAGCTGCTCGCCGACCGGCGCGGCGGGGTCGGCTACCTGCTCAAGGACCGGGTGTCCCACGTGGACCAGTTCGTCGACGCGGTGCGCCGGGTCGCCGCCGGCGGCACCGTGATGGACCCGGAGGTGGTCGCGCAACTGCTGGCCCGCCGGGCCGGCGCGGAGCCGCTCGACGAGCTGACCCCGCGGGAGCGGGAGGTGCTCGGCCTGATGGCCGAGGGCCGGTCGAACGCGGCCGTCGCCGCCCGGCTGTTCGTCACCGAGAAGGCCGTCGACAAGCACATCAACAGCATCTTCAGCAAGCTGCGGATGCCGCCGTCCGGCGACGACAACCGGCGGGTGCTGGCGGTCCTGGCCTACCTGGACGGGGCGGACACCCGACGCCTCCCGAGCTGACGCGCCGCCGCGTCCCCTGCGTGGCCCCAGGTGTCGGGCGGGCGCCCGCCTGTACCGGATGCGTCGAGAAGGGGTTCCGCCCTACGCCACGGGCACGCGGTGCAGGTGCTGCACGGCCGGTCCGGGGCGGCCGAAGTGCCAGCCCTGCCCGGCGTCGCAGCCGATCGCGCGCAGGCGGTCCGCCTGGTGCGCCGTCTCCACCCCCTCGGCGGTGACGGTGAGGCCGAGCGCGTGCGCCAGCGAGACCAGCGAGCCGAGGATCCGCTCGTCGGTGCGGCCGCCCGGGTCACCGGCCGGGGCCCGCAGCCCGGTCACGAACTCACCGGCCACCTTCAGCTCGTCGACCGGCAGGTCCCGCAGGTACGCGAGGTTGCAGTAGCCGGTGCCGAAGTCGTCGATCGCCACCCGGACACCGAGGTCGCCCAGCACCCGCAGCGCCCGCACCGGCTCGACCACCGTGCTCATCATGGTGCTCTCGGTGATCTCCAGTTGCAGCCGTTCCGGCGCCAGGCCGGTGCGGCCGAGCACGCCTCGCACCTCCGGCACGAGATCGGCCCGGTGCAGTTGGCGGACGGCCAGGTTGACGCTGACGAACGGGGCGGCGCCGTCCGTCGCCCGCCAGGTGCCCGCCTCGCGGCACGCCTCGGCCAGCACCCAGCTGCCGAGCCGGACGATCAGGCCGGTCTCCTCGGCCAGCGGGATGAAGCTGTCCGGCCGGAGCACACCCAGCTCCGGGTGGCGCCAGCGCACCAGCGCCTCCATGCCGAGCACCCGGCCGTCGCGCAGCGACGTGAGCGGCTGGTAGTCGAGGTAGAACTCGCCCCGGTCCAGCGCGGCGGGGATCGCCGCGGAGAGCGCGTACCGGGCCAGCTCGCGGCGGTTGCGGTCGGCGTCGAACAGCGACCAGCGCGCCCCGCCGGCGGCCTTGGCCCAGTGCAGCGTGCTGTCCGCCGCGCGCATCAGCTCCATCGGGGAGGTGCCGGCCACGGGCCGCTCCACGATGCCGATGCTGGCCGACACGGTCAGCTCGTGCCCGTCGACCAGCGCCGGCTCCCGCACCGCGGCCAGCGCCGCCTCGGCCACCTTGACCGCGTCGTCGGTGCCGGCGGTGCGTTCCACCAGGACGACGAACTCGTCGCCGCCCAGGCGGGCCACCATGTGCTCGCCGAGCGCCCGGCGCAGCCGCCGGGCCACCGCGACCAGCAACGAGTCGCCGACCTGGTGGCCGAGCGAGTCGTTGACCACCTTGAAGCGGTCCAGGTCGAGGAAGCAGACGCCGACCCGGTCGGCGCCCCGGCCCGGGGTGTCGATCGCGGCGGTCAGCCGCTCGGTGAACAGCGTCCGGTTGGGCAGGTCGGTCAACGGGTCGTGGGTGGCCTGGTGCCGGAACCGGGCCTCGCTGTCGCGCAGCGCCCGTTCGGCGTGGGCCCGGGCCATCATCGCGGCCCGGCGGATCGACTCCTGCTCGTCGAGCGTACGGTCGCGCAGCGCGCGGGCGTACCCGGTGGCGACGGTGGCGAGCAGCCGGGCCATCCGATCCTCGACGTCGTCGACGACCAGGTCGAGGTCGCGGACCAGGCGCAGCTGGATCACCTCGACGGTGCGGCCCAGGCCCTCGGCGGAGGCGATGTGCGACTGCACCAGCTCCGCGCCCACCTGCTGGCCGATCCGCAGGTCGAACGGGTCGGCCCGCAGCGCCTGGGCGAGCCGCTCGGTGAGCCGCTGGAGCACCTCCTCCAGCTGCGCCTGGGTCATCGGCAGGTAGCTGGTGCCGGAGACCGCCTTGGCCCAGGCCCGGGCGAAGACGCTGGGACGGTGGCGGCCGGCGGTGGCGGCCACGTCGTCAGCCACCGAGCCGCCCGACCCCGCCCATGAAGACCGCCCGCTCGGCGTTCTCCGCCTGGTCGGGGGCGTCCGGACGCCACTGCGGCACCCACACCACGCCCGGGTCGACCAGCTCGAAGCCGTCGAAGAGCGCGGTCAGCTCGGCCCGGCCGCGGATGAACAGCTGGCTGTCGGTGCGCCGGTAGACCCGTTCGGCCTCGGCCCGCTCGCCGGTGCCGTCCCGGCCGTCGTCGCTGGCCTGGGAGAGCACCAGGTGGCTGCCGGGGGCCAGCGCCGCGCGCAGCGTCCGCAGGATCTCCTCCGGGCGGTCGGCGTCGGGGACGAAGTGCAGCACCGCCACGATCATCACGGCGACCGGCTGGGAGAAGTCGAGCAGCCGGTTGACCGCCGGGTGGCCCAGGATCGCCTCCGGGTCGCGCAGGTCCTCGCGCACCACCGCGGCCCGCTCGTTGCCGGCCAGGATCTCCTGGCTGTGCGCCACCGCGACCGGGTCCACGTCGACGTAGACCACCCGGGACTCGGGGTCGATCCGCTGGGCGATCTCGTGCACGTTGCCCACGGTCGGGATGCCGGAGCCGATGTCCAGGAACTGGCGTACGCCGGCCTCGGCGAGGTAGTGCACCGCCCGGCGCAGGAAGGCCCGGTTGGCCTGGGCCATCAGCGGGGCCTCCGGCACCGCCTCCACCATCGCCCGGGCGGCGGCCCGGTCGGCCGCGAAGTTGTGCGAGCCGCCGAGGTAGTAGTCGTACATGCGGGCCACGCTGGGGCGCTCGATGTCGATGGTCTCGGGTGCCCAGTCCGGCCGCTGCATGTCCCTGCCCCTTGGGTGTCGGCGACGCGCGGCCGTCACCGCCGCGCGGATCACCCGGGTATTCTGCCTGCCCGCCGTCGTGCTGCAAAGACCGCCGTCGCTACGCGTCCGGCTCTTCACCGTACGCGGTCACGTGCGCCCGGAATGCCGGAGAGGCCCGCGTCCGGCATGCGGACGGGGCCTCTCCGGCGACGGCGTCAGAACTTCGGCGCGTCCGGGGCCTCCAGCAGCCCCAGCCGCAGCGCGGTCATCAGCGCCTGGGCGCGGTTGGCCGCGCCCAGCTTCTCGTAGAGCTTGGAGATGTGGGTCTTGGCGGTCGACTCGCTGACGAAGAGCTGCTTGGCGATGCCGGCCACGCTCATGCCGTCGGCGAGCAGGCGCAGCACCTGGCCCTCGCGCGGGGACAGCTGCGGGCCGGACGGGGCGAGCCGGCGCTTCATCGCCTCGGCCAGGTCGGCCGCGGTGAACGCGCTGGGGGAGGAGGCGGCGTGCCGGGCGGCGGCCACCACCTCGTCGGCCGGCGCGGTCTTCGGCACGAACGCGCTGGCACCCGCCTCCAGGGCGCCGAAGAGCTGGTCGTCGCCGGCGTACATGGTCAGCACGACGATGCCCATCGACGCGCTGGACTTGCGCAGCGCGCGGGTCGCCTCGAGGCCGCTGCCGTCGGGCAGCCGCAGGTCCATGATCACCACGTCCGGCTGGAGCGCGCCGGCCTGGCGCACGCCCTCCGCGGCCGTGGCGGCCTCGCCCACGACCTCGAACTGCCGGTCCCTCTCGAAGGCGTGCCGCAGACCCTTGCGGATCAGGTCGTGATCGTCGACAAGGAGAACCTTGGTACGGGTGGCCGGTGTCGGGCTAGTGGTCATCCTCGGGTTACTCCCCTTCTGCTGCTGCGGCGCTGCCGCGCACCTTATCGCGCCGGGGCGACGAGCCGAGTACCACCGCCACGGTTGTGCCGCTGGGTTGCCGCGGCCTGATCTCCAACCGGCCCCGGATACGTTCCGCCCTCTCCGCCATGATCGCAAGACCATAGTGCCCCTCGGGGCGCTGGTCACCGATGCCGTGACCGTCATCCGACACTTCGATTCGGGCGTACGGGGGATCCACCTCACACGTGACCCAGAGGTTCGACGCGCCGGCGTGCTTGCGGGCGTTGGTCACCGCCTCCTGCGCGATGCGCAGCAACTCGGCCTCGGTGGCGGCCGGCAGCCGGGCGGTGGACTCGTCCAGCGACAGGTTCACCCGCAGGCCGCCGGCCGCGCCGACGGTGCGCGCGTACTCGGCGATGGCCGCGGCCAGGCCGCCGTGCCGGTCCACCTCGCTGCGCAGCTCGAACAGGCTGAGCCGCAGCTCGGTGATCACCCGGGTGACCTCGTGGCGCAGCGTGCGCAGCGACTCGGCGGTCTCCTCGGCGTCGTCGTGCACGGTGGCCAGGGCGTTGTCGATGCCGTAGCCGACCATGACCAGCTCCTGGGCGACCCCGTCGTGGATCTCCCGGGCCAGTCGCTGCCGCTCCTCGTTGGTGGCCAGCGAGCGCACCTCGTCGAAGAGCAGGGCGGCCTCCAGCCGCAGCGCGGCCGGGCCGGTCAGCGCGGTCACCCGGGACACCACCGGCGGCGGGTACGCGGCGGCGGTGTCCGCCTCGACCACCACCAGGCCGACCGTGCGCACGCCGGCGACCAGCGGCACGATCAGCGCGGAGACCTCGCCGGAGCGCCGGGACCGGGCCTGCGAGCGGGCCGAGACGGTCGGCTGCTGGCTGGCCCAGGCGTCGGCGATGGCCGAGTCGGCGTCGAGCGTCGTCTCCCAGTCGACCCGGTCCGCGCCGATCTGGGCGAGCACGACCAGCCGGCCGCCGCCGCTGGCGGAGAGCACCGCGCCGCGGTCGGTCTTCGCCACCACCCGCAGCTCCTCCAGCAGGTGCTCGGAGATGCCGCCCGGGTCCAGGGTGGCGCCGGGCAGCTGACGGGCGACCGTCCGCAGCTGGGTGAGCAGGCGGGTGGCCTCCGCGTACGGCTGGGGCTTGCCGGCGTTGCGGACCCGGATCACGCGTTGCAGGGTGCCGGCGGTGTAGAGGCCGAGGCCGGCCAGGATCAGCCACTGGGCGCAGACCGCGAGGTAGCCGAGCTGGCCGAGCTGCGGCTCGCCGCCCACCTCGGTGAACGCGGCGCTGGCCAGCAGCGTGGCCGCCGCCACGGCGAGCAGCGCGGCGCCCTCGCGGAACCGGCGGCGCAGCGCGGTCACGGTGACCGGCACGGCGAGGTAGGGCAGCACGGCCGAGGCGCCCAGCCCGCCGGTGACACCGGTGAGCTGGGTGTCGGCGGCGACCTGGCTGGCGGCCAGGCCGAGCACCACGACCTCGGCGAAGCGGCTGATCGGGGCGAGCAGCCGGTGCTGCGGCGCCAGCACGGCGGGCAGGCCGGCGACGCCGAGCAGGGCGATCCACCAGAGCTGGCTGGCGTCGCGGGTGGCGAACAGGGTCAGGGCGGCGACCAGCGCGAGGAGGACCGCGCGGGCCGCGACCGCGAGGGGCTGCGTCTGCGGCTGGCCGGATGTGGAGGCGGGCACCTGACGGATGGTAGTCAGCGCTGGTAGATCTCCGCGATCTCCGTGGCGTACGTCTTGTGCACGACCTGTCGCTTGACCTTCAGCGAGGGGGTCAGCTCGCCGGTCGTCTCGGTGAAGTCCTGGGGCAGGATCCGGAACACCTTGATCGCCTCGGCCTTGGAGACGGACAGGTTGGCCTGGTCGACCGCGCTCTGCACCTCGGCCCGCAACGCCTCGTCCTCGCGCAGCTCGGCCGCGGTGGTGGTCTCCGGGCGCCCGTGCGCGGCCAGCCACTTCGGCAGCGCCTCCTCGTCGATGGTGACCAGCGCCGAGATGAACGGCTGCCGGTCGCCCACGACCACGCACTGGCTGACCAGCGGATGCGCCCGGACCTGGTCCTCCAGCACCGCGGGGGCGACGTTCTTGCCGCCCGCGGTCACGATGATCTCCTTCTTGCGGCCGGTGATGCTCAGGTAGCCGTCCTCGTCGAGCTGGCCCAGGTCGCCGGTGCGGAACCAGCCGTCGGTGGTCAGCGCCTCGGCGGTGGCCGCCTCGTTGTGCCAGTAGCCCTGGAAGACGATGTCGCCGGAGATCAGGATCTCGCCGTCGTCGTCGATCCGGATGGTCACGCCGGGCAGCGGCCGGCCGACCGTGCCGATCCGGGTGCCGGTGGGCAGGTTGGCGGCGGCGGCCGGCGAGGTCTCGGTGAGGCCGTACCCCTCGCAGATGGTCACCCCGACGCCGCGGAAGAAGTGGCCGAGCCGGGCGCCGAGCGGCGCCCCGCCGGAGATGGCGTCGCGGCACCGCCCGCCCATGGCGGCGCGCAGCTTGCCGTAGACCAGCTTGTCGAACAGGGTGTGCTGGGCGCGCAGCGCCAGGCCCGGGCCGCCCGGGGTCTCCAGCGCCTCGCTCCAGGCGATGGCGACCTTCTCCGCCCGGTCGAAGATCTTGCCCTTGCCGTCGGCCTCGGCCTTCTGCCGCGCGCCGTTGTAGACCTTCTCGAAGACCCGGGGTACGGAGAGCACGAACGTCGGCTTGAACTCCTGCAGCTCGCCGACCAGGTCCTTGGTGTCGGCGCAGTGCGCCATGGTGGCCCGGGCCTGCACCACGCCGACCTGGATCAGCCGGGCGAACGCGTGTGCGAGCGGCAGGAAGAGCAGGGTGGAGGCGCCCTCGCGGAACAGGTTGGGCAGCACCGGCACCGCGTTGGCGATGTCGGCGTAGATGTTGCGGTGGGTCAGCACGCAGCCCTTCGGCCGGCCGGTGGTGCCGCTGGTGTAGATGATCGTGGCGACGTCGTCGGCCTTCAGCATCGACCGGCGGACCTCGATCTCGGCCGGGTCCACCGAGGCGCCGGCGGCGACCAGGTCGTCGACCGCGCCCAGCTCGATCTGCCAGACCTCGCGCAGCTCGGGCAGCCGGTCCCGGACGCCGGCGACCAGGGTGGCGTGCGCGGTGCTCTCCACGACCACGGCCACGGCGCCGGAGTCGCCGAGGATCCAGGCGGCCTGCTCGGCGCTGGAGGTCTCGTAGATCGGCACGGTGACCGCGCCGGCGGCCCAGATGGCGTAGTCGAACAGGGTCCACTCGTAGCGGGTGCGGCTCATCAGGGCGACCCGGTCGCCGGGGGAGACGCCGGCCGCGACCAGGCCCCGGGCCACCGCGACCACCTCGTCGCGGAACTGCCGGCAGGTCACCTCGGACCGGGACGCGGGCCCCGCGTCACCGATCTGGCGGACGAACTGCACGGTGTCCGGGGCGACCTCGGCGTTTTCCCAGACCGGGTCGGTCAGGTTGGCCGCGTCGCCGACGGTGACGATCGGCGGAACGGAGAACTCGCGCACCTGCACTCCCTCGTGCTCGCACCGGCGGGGGCCGGCCTGGTCGGCTAGTCGAAACCTACCCGCCCGCCCCGGTGGGTCGGCCAGGGAGGTTGCCCGCCCGGCTGGTGGGACACCCGGCGGGCGGGTGGAGCGGCGCGGTCCGGCCGGTGGCCGGGTAGCCTCCCCCCATGGCGGACACCTCCACCCAGTCGATCATCATCGGCGCCGCACCGGACCGGGTGGCGGCGGTCATCTGCGACTTCCCCCGCTACCCGGAGTGGGCCGAGGCGGTGCGGCAGGCCGAGGTGGTCGAGGAGTACGAGGACGGCTACGCCAGCCAGGTCCGGTTCACGCTGGACGCGGGCGTGCTGGCCGACGAGTACGTGCTGGCCTACGAGTACGCCGAGGACATCTCCCGGATCGAGTGGCACCTGGTCGCGCCGTCGAAGATGCAGCGGTCCCAGCGCGGCTCGTACGACCTGGTCGGCAATCCGGACGGGACGACCACGGTGACCTACACGCTCGAGGTGGAGCTGTCCGTGGCGATGCTCGGCATGTTCCGCCGCAAGGCCGAGAAAATGATCATGGATGCCGCGTTGAAGCAGCTCAAGCGCCGGGTAGAAGCACCCGGTGCGGCGCACTGACCCGACCGTCGTCCCGGTTGCCACGCTGGAGGAGCCGAACCATGGGCACCACTGATCCGGGTTCGGCCCGGGAAGAGGCCGAGCGCCTCGTCGCCACGCTGCTGGCCTCCGCCAGGTTGGCCGCCGCGGCCCCCGGTTCGGGCCCGTGGGGTCCGCTCGGTGGGATCCTCTCCGGTGTCCTCGGTCACACCCCGGGCGGGGCCGGCCCGGGGCGCCCCTCGTCGCACGCCTCGGCCCCGGCGGCCGGGGGCGCCGGTTTCGCCACCGGTTCCCCGGAATGCTGCGTCTGTCCGGTCTGTCGCGGGATCGCGGCGTTGCGTGACCCGAGTCCGGAATTCGCCGAGCGGCTGGCCACCGGCGCCGGCGACCTGGCCGCCGGGGTGGCCAGCCTGCTGCGGGCGTTCGCCCCGGCCGAACCGGCCGGACCGGCCACCCCGAGCGGTGCCGCTCCCGGCGAACCCGGGGACCACGTGTGGCGCGAGGCGACCCGTACCGGGCATGATTCTCAGCCGGCACCCGAGCAGGACGTCTGGTCCGCCGCCACCCGGGGGGCGGACGCTTCCGACCCGGGTGCCTCGTCGCAACCGCCCGCCGACGCCGCCGGGCCGGACGAGCCGGCGTCGAGCCGGCCGCCGGCCGGCCAACCCGTGGTGCCCGCCTCGCGGGCGTCCGGCGAGGTGGGCGCGGACGCATCAGGCGACGGGGCCTGACCACCGGACATCCCGGGACCGCAACGGCCGGTTCGGCCGGTGCCGGGGCAGCACAGCAGAGGGGAGTGGCAGCGGTGACGCTGACCATCGGAGTCGACGTCGGTGGCACGAAGGTGGCCGGCGGTGTCGTGGACGACACCGGCGCGGTACTCGTGCAGACGCGACGGGACACCCCCGCCGACGACGTGGCCAAGACCCGCGACGTCATCATCGAGGTGGTCACCGAGCTGGCCACCGGCCGCACGGTCGAGGCCGTCGGCATCGGCGCGGCCGGCTGGATCGACGCCTCCCGCTCCACCGTGCTCTTCGCCCCCAACCTGGCCTGGCGGGACGAGCCGCTGCGCGAGTACGTCGGCAACGCCACCGGCCTGCCGGTGATCGTGGAGAACGACGGGAACGTGGCCGCCTGGGCGGAGTTCCGCTACGGCGCCGCCCGCGACGCCGACGACTCGATGGTCATGTTCACCATCGGCACCGGCGTCGGCGGCGGCATCGTCCTCGGCGGCGAGCTGGTCCGGGGCGCCCACGGCATCGCTGCCGAGCTGGGGCACATGCTCACCGTGCCGGACGGCCACCAGTGCGGCTGCGGCCGGCTGGGCTGCATCGAGCAGTACGCCAGCGGCAGCGCCCTGGTCCGCTTCGCCCGGGCCGCCGCCCGGCAGGAGCCGCACCGGGCCACCGCGCTGCTGGAGCTGGCCGACGGCGAGGCCGAGGCGATCACCGGCCCGATGGTGACCGCCGCGGCCAAGGGCGGCGACCCGGTCTCCACCGAGGCGTTCGCCCAGGTCGGCCGCTGGCTCGGCACCAGCCTCGCCGACATGGCGCAGATCCTCGACCCGCAGGTGCTGGTGGTCGGCGGCGGCGTGATCGACGCCGGCGACCTGCTGCTCGGCCCGACCCGGCGGTCGTTCACCGACGCCCTGGCGCAGCGCAGCCGCCTGCCCGTCGCCGAGGTGCGCCCGGCCGAGCTGGGCAACACCGCCGGCGTGATCGGCGCCGCCGACCTGGCCCGGCGGATCTGACGTGGCGGGTCCGGGTGTGCCGCTGCGGGTGCTGTCGTACAACGTCCACAGCCAGCGCGACGACACCGCCGCGCTGGCCGAGGTGGTCCGGGAGGTCGCCCCGGACGTGGTGATCGTCCAGGAGGGACCGCGCCGGTTCCGGTGGCGGCAGAAGTCCGCCACGCTGGCCGAGTCGTTCGGCATGGTGGTGGCGGCCGGCGGCCTGCCGTCGCTGGGCAATCTGTTGCTGACCACCCTGCGGGTGCGGGTCACCGAGACGCGGTGCCAGCGGTATCCGCTGACCCCGGGCCGGCACCTGCGTGGCGCGGCGTACGCGCGGTGCCGGGTGGGCGGGGTCGACTTCCTGCTGGCCGGCTCGCACCTGTCCACCGACCCGACGGAGCGGCCGGCTCAGGCGGCGGCGTTCAAGCGGGAGCTGGCCGCGTCGCCGCTGCCCGTGGTGGCCGGCGCGGACCTCAACGAGGGGCCGGACGGGCCGGCCTGGCGGACCGTCGCCGAGGGGCTGACCGACGCCGCGGTGGCCGCCGACCGGGCCGACCGGCACACGTTCTCCTGCGCCGACCCACGCCGCCGTATCGACGCGCTCTTCGTCGACCCGCGGATCACCGTGGCCGACTACGACGTGGTCGACACCCCGCGCACCCGCCGGGCCAGCGACCACTTCCCGGTCCTGGTCGATCTGCTGCTGCCCACCGACTGACCGCCCCGGCGCGCGCCGGGGCCGCGCGTCCGGGTGGGCCGTGGCGGACCGGACGGCTGGACAACGGCGGGCATTGTCGGCAGGATTTCGCACCGACCGGCACGCGTGCCGCACAAAAGGAGATGTCCCGGTGTCCTCCTCCACCGACCTCGGTCGCCCCGACCCGGACCCGACCGTCGTCCCGAGCCGGGACGACCGACCGGTCTCCGACCGGGGCGACACGGTCTGCGTCATCGGCGCCGGCGCCAGCGGCCTGACCGCCGTCAAGAACCTCCGCGAGGCCGGCTTCGGCGTGGACTGCTACGAGCGGGAGACCGGCGTCGGCGGCGCGTGGAACTGGCGGCACGACCGCAGCCCGGTGTACGCCAGCACGCACCTCATCTCGTCCCGGCCGTTCACCCAGTTCCCGGACTTCCCGATGCCGGACGACTGGCCGGACTACCCGCACCACAGCCAGCTGCTGTCCTACTTCGAGCGGTACGCCGACCACTTCGACCTGCGCCAGCACGTCTGGTTCGGCACCGAGGTGGTCCGGGTCGAGCCGGTCGAGGGGGACCGGTGGGACGTGACCACCCGCAGCACCGGCGGTTACGGCCCGGAGCGCACCTCCCGTTACGCCGCCGTGGTGCTGGCCAACGGGCACAACTGGTCGCCGAAGCTGCCCCGCTACGAAGGGCTGGAGGAGTTCCGCGGCGAGGTCATGCACGCCTCGTCCTACAAGGACCCGGCGCAGCTGCGCGGCAAGCGGGTGCTGGTGGTCGGCGCCGGCAACACCGGCTGCGACATCGCGGTCGAGGCGGCCCAGCAGGCGTCGCACTGCTGGCATTCCACCCGGCGCGGCTACTGGTACGCCCCGAAGTACGTCCTCGGCCGCCCCGCCGACCAGGTGAACGACACGCTGCTGGCGTTGCGGGTGCCGCTGCGGGTGCGGCAGTGGCTCTACCACTGGACGCTGCGGCTGACCGTCGGCGACCTGACCCGGTTCGGCCTGCCGAAGCCCGACCACCGGGTCTACGAGACGCACCCGATCGCCAACAGCCAGCTCGTCTACTACGTCGGCCACGGCGAGATCACCCCGGTGCCGGACGTGGCCCGGTTCCACGACCGCACGGTGGAGCTGGCCGACGGCCGGCGGATCGACCCGGAGCTGGTCGTCTTCGCCACCGGCTACCTGCCGCGCTTCGAGTTCCTCAAGGGCCGGGTGCTCGGCGACGAGGACGGCTCCGGCCGCCCCCGGCTCTGGCTGAACGCCTTCACCGCCGGCCATCCCACGCTGGCCGTGGTCGGTCTGGTGCAGCCGGATTCCGGCATCTTCACCATCTCGCACTGGCAGAGCGTGCTCTTCGCCCGGCTGCTCACGCTGCGCGCGACCCGGCCGGAGCGGGCCGAGGCGTTCGACCGCCGGGTCCGTGCCGGGCTCGGCGAGCGGTACTCGGCGAAGGTCAAGGACAGCACCCGGCACTGGTTCGAGGTCGGGCACGCCGACTACCTGCGCGCTCTGCAGCGCGCCTTGCACGAGCTGGAGGAGGGCAAATGACCAGCGAGCGGGTGCGGGTGGTGCGGGGCTGGGAGTGGGCCCGACCGGAGCGGCCGGTGCGGCGGGAGGTGCTGGCCGCGGTGCCCGAGCGGGAGGAGGCCAAGCCGCCGCTGCTGTTCGTGCCCGGGTTCGGGCACGGCGCCTGGGCGTTCGCCGAGCACTGGCTCGGCCACGCCGCCGAGCGCGGCTTCCCGGCGTACGCGCTGAGCCTGCGCGGGCACGGCGGCAGCGAGCCGGCGCCGGAGGCGACGCTGCGGTCGTACACCCATGACGTGGTCCAGGTGGCGGCGAGCCTGCCGCGGCAGGCGGTGCTGGTGGGGCACGGCGCGGGCGCCCGGGTGGTGGCGCACGCGATGTCCCGCTACCCGGCGCGGGCCGCGGTGCTGGTGGCGCCGGTGCTCGGCGGCTGGGCGACGGTCGGCACCGCCCTGCGCCGCAACCCGGCCGGCACGCTGCCGGCGGTCTTCGGCGCGGGGCTGCGGCTCAACCGGCGGCAGTTGTTCAGCCGGGAGCTGCCCGACGCCGACGCCCGCCGGCACGTGGCGCGGCTGGGCCGGGCCGGGCGTCGGGCGCAGTGGCAGCTGCTCACCGGCCGGCAGCCCGAGCCGGCGGTGGGCCGGCCGCCGGTGCTGGTGCTGGGCAGCCCGGACGACCGGGTGCTGCCGCCGGCCGCGCTGACCCGGGCGGCCCGCCGCTACGCCTCCGCGCCGCTGCTGTTCCCCGGCATGGGCCACGACCTGATGCTCGACGCCCGCTGGCGGGAGCCGCTCGACGCGCTCCTGGACTGGCTGGACAAGGACCCGGCACCCGCCCCGCTCGGCTGAGCGCCGGGCGCCGGCTCAGCGGGGGGTGGGGCGGCGGCCCAGCAGCGAGCCGCTCTCCTCCAGCGCGCTCAGGTAGGACGCCGCCCACGCGTGGATGTCGTTGTGGGCCACATGCTCCCGCATGGCGCGCATCCGGGCCGCGACATCCTCCGGGCCGGCCCGCAGCGCGGCGAGCAGCCCCTGCTTCAGGCCGTCCAGGTCGTGCGGGTTGACCAGGTACGCCTGCTCCAGTTCGGCGGCCGCGCCGGCGAACTCGCTGAGCAGCAGCGCGCCGGTGCCGTCGACCCGGGCCGCGACGTATTCCTTGGCGACCAGGTTCATCCCGTCGCGCAGCGGGGTCACCGCCATCACGTCGGCGACCCGGTAGAGCGCGACCAGCTCGGCCCGGTCGAACGGCTGGGTGAGGTAGTGGATCGCCGGCTCGCCGACCCGGCCGAACTCCCCGTTGATCCGGCCGACCTGGTGCTCCACCCGGTCGCGCAGGATCTGGTACTGCCCGACCCGGTCCCGGCTGGGCACCGCCACCTGCACCAGCACGGTGTCGCGCACCTTGACGTCGCCGCTGGCCAGCAGCTCGCGGTAGGCCTTCAACCGCTGCTCGATGCCCTTGGTGTAGTCCATCCGGTCGACGCTGAGGATCACCTTCTCCGGCTGGCCCAGGTCCTGCCGCAGCCGGCGGGCCCGGTCGGCGACCTCGGGCCGGGCGGCGAGCGCGGACATCTCGGCGGTGTCGATGGCGACCGGGAACGCGCCGATGCGCACCACCCGGTCGTCGACGGCGATCCGCCGGTCGGTCGCGGACAGGCTGAGCACCTTCGCGGCGAGCTGGGCGAAGTTGTGCGCGGCCTGGGCCCGCTGGAAGCCGATCAGGTCGGCGCCGAGCATGCCGCGCAGCAGCTCGGCCCGGCGGGGCAGCTGCATGAACAGCTCCGGCGGCGGGAACGGCACGTGCAGGAAGAAGCCGATCCGCAGGTCGGGGCGGAGGCCGCGGAGCAGGCCGGGCACCAGCTGGAGGTGGTAGTCCTGCACCCAGACCAGCCCGCCGGGCTCGGCCACCTCGGCGGCGGCCTCGGCGAACCGCTGGTTGACCCGCTGGTACGCCTCCCACCAGCGGCGGTGGTACTCCGGCTGCTCCACCGCGTCGTGGTAGAGCGGCCAGAGGGTGGCGTTGGCGAAGCCCTCGTAGTGGTCGCGGAAGTCCTCACCGGTGAGCGGGACGGTGTGCATCCGGACCCCGTCCACGTCGGGCAGGGCGGGCGCCGGACCGGTGCCGCCGGCCCAGCCCACCCAGGTGGCGGGGGTGTGCCGGAGCAGGGGGTGCAGGGCGCTCACCAGGCCGCCGGGGCTGCGGCGCCACTCGAAGGCGCCGTCGGGCGCCACACTGTCGTCGATGGGGAGGCGGTTGGCCACCACCACGAGGGGGCTCTGTCGCATCTCGGGCAATCCGCTCAGCAGGGGACCGGTGCCCGGAGGGGACGCAAGCCGGACAGCCGGTGCGGGAAGTGACGTTCAGCGGTATTCCTACTGACCGTAAGTTACACCCCTGTTACACGGCGAGCCGGGGCGCGCGGCGTCCCGCGATCCGGGCGGCCGCTGTCCGCGCCTCAGACCACCGCGCCGTTGTCCGGGTCGTCCTCGTCCCGGTCGCCCGGGCGCAGCCGCCACACGAGCATCACGAAGCCGGCCAGGATGCCGGTGAAGCCGAGCAGCGTCACCACCGCCGGGTCGACCAGCGACACCACGGTGGGGGAGAGGAAGAGCAGGAAGCCGAGCACGACGCAGAGCACGCCCAGCACCGCGTACTTCGAGAAGCGCGGCAGCGGTGGCGGCGGGGGCGGGGTGTAGTGCTCCTCCTCGGCGTCGCCCGGCAGGTCGGCGCCGAACGTGTCCAGCCCGTCCAGCAGGGAGGGCTCGTCGGACCGGTCACGGCCGAGCGAGACGCCGGAGACGTCCGCCGCGTAGGGCAGCCGCCGCACGTCGGTGGCGGTCGGGCCGGCCGGCTCCTCGGCGCGGCCGGCGGTGGCGCCGGCCGGCGGGACCGGGTCGTCCACGTCCTCGGCGGCCGGCCAGGGGTGGCTGCCCGCGGTCGGCGTGGTGTGGAAACCGGCCACGATCTTGGCCCACTCGGCCTCGATGTCCGGCTCGTCCGGGCGCGGCGGGTCGTCGGACCCCTCGTCGGCGAGCTGGGTGAGGTAGTCCCGCGCGGTGGTCAGGTGGGACCGGTCGACGTAGAGCCGGTCGACCGGTCGGGCCGGCACGGTGGTGGTGCGGGTCACCGGGTTCAGGTCGGCCGAGGGCTGGAGGTATGCGGCGATGCCGCCGGCGGCGAGCACGTCGAGCAGGTGCTCACCCACGCGCGGATCGACGTCGCCCGCGACCGCGTACTCGGCCGCGTCGAGCCCGTTGTCCCGCCGTCCCCGACGGGGCCCGCCCCCTGACACCGGACACCCCCTTCGCCGTCGTGCTCTGAATCCTGACACGCCGGCACCCGGTTCCGGGAGTGCGTTGTGGCGTGCCGCTCGTGCTTCGTACCCTCTTCCCGCACGGTCCCGCGCGTCGCCACCCCACCCGGAAGGACCCCGGTGCTGTACTGGCTGCTGAAGTACATCATCCTCGGCCCAGTGTTGCGGCTGGTCTTCCGCCCGCAGGTCGAGGGTCTGGAGCACGTGCCGGCGACCGGCCCGGTGATCCTGGCCAGCAACCACCTCTCGTTCTCCGACTCCATCTTCACACCGCTGATCGTCAAGCGAAAAGTCACCTTCATCGCAAAAGCGGAATACTTCACCGGCCGGGGCCTCAAGGGCTGGCTGACCAAGATGTTCTTCGTCGGATCCGGCACCATCCCGGTCGACCGCACCGGCGGCCGGGCCGCCCGGGCGGCGCTCGACACCCAGCTCCAGGTGCTGCGCGCCGGGGGCATCGCCGGCATCTACCCCGAGGGCACCCGCTCCCCGGACGGCCGGCTCTACCGGGGCAAGACCGGCGTCGCCCGGCTCGCCCTGGAGAGCGGCGCGCCGGTGGTCCCGATGGCCATGCTCAACTCCGACGCCATCCAGCCCACCGGGCAGATCGTGCCCAACCTCGGTCGGGTCCGGATCCGCTTCGGGCCCCCGCTGGACTTCTCCCGCTACGCCGGCATGGTCGGCGACCGGTTCGTCGAGCGGGCCGTCACCGACGAGATCATGTACGAGCTGATGGAGCTCTCCGGCCGCGAGTACGTCGACACGTACGCCCAGAAGGCGAAGGCCGCGCCCCGGGAGCCGGTGCCGGCCTGAGGCGCCGCGGGCCGGGTCAGCAGGCCATCGCCGGACCGGCGTCCGGCACCGGACGCCGGGCCAGCGCCAACAGCCCGGGGGCCTCGTTGCGCTGGGCGAACGCGTGCACCTCGGCCAGCGGCCCGGCCGCCCCGGGGTCGCCGGCCAGCGTCAGCTCCCCCACGGCCAGCGCCAGGGCCAGCATCCGGTCGGTGACGTCCGGGATCCCGGCGTAGATCTCCGCGCCGGCCAGGTGCAGCTCGGCGGCCCGGCGATGGTCGCCGTCCGCCGCCGCCACGGCGCCGGTGACCGTCCGCAGCGCCGCCTCCGACCAGGGCGTCCGGTGTCCGAGCCGGTCCAGCATCGCGCGCACCCGCACCGCCGCGTCCCGCCCGGACAGGGCCGCCGCGTACGCCGCCGCGGCGATCCACTCGCCGCTGGCCAGGGCCGGCACGCTCGACCAGGAGCCGGCCAGCTCGTCGACCAGCTCCGCCGCCTCCTCGGCCCGGCCCTGCAGCGCCCGGCAGAGCGCCGCCATGCCGAGCATGGTCCAGTGCGGGCGGTGGAAGCCGCTGCGCCGGGCGGTGTCCAGCGCCGCGGACACGTCGTCGCGGTACGCCGACCCGGTCACCTCGGCCGCGCGGGGCGCGGGCGGCACCGGCTGGCCGCGCAGCACCCGCAGACAGGACCGCAGGCCGCGCACCTGCATGTCCCACCCGCCGGTGGGGGTGTCCACGAACGCGTCGGCGGCGGCGAGCAGCCGGGCGAAGTCCCCGTCGAAGTAGGCCCGCATAGCCTCGCCGGAATAGCTCGTGGTCAGCGTCTGCCCGCTGGCCGTCCGGGTCGGGCCGGCGGTCAGCAGCGCGTCGGAGCGCAGCCAGTCACCCTCCTCGCGGACCGCGTACGCGAGGTTCTGCACCGCCCGGTGCAGCGCCAGCAACTGCTGCCCCCGGCTGAACTCGACGATGGCGCGCAGGTCGTCCAGCCCGGACCGGTCACCGGCCTGGTACCGGGCGGTGGCGGCGGTGACCCGGGCGTTGGTGCGCGTCTCGGTCAGGCCCAGCCGCTCGGCGATCTCCGCCGCGGTCTCGGCGGCGGACACCGCCGCGTCCCGCTCGTAGTTGAGCATGTGCAGCCGGCCCAGCTCGGCGTACGCGTCGGCCTTCTGCGAGCTGTCCGGCAGCGGCTCGAACAACCCCACCGCCCGGTCCAGGCAGGCCACCGCCGCCGTCCGGTCGGCGCGCAGCCAGGCGGCCTGGCCGAGCAGCGTCCACGCCCGGGCCGCGCAGGCGTCGTCGCCGTGCGCGAGCAGCCGGTCGGCCAGCGCCTGCAACTGCTCCGGCCCCCCGCCGGAGAGGAACGCGTTGCCGTCGCGGTAGAACGAGATCTCGGTGGCCAGCAGCTCCAGTTGCAGCCGGCCCACCGGGTCGCTGTCGTCGGCCAGGCCGAGCGCGCGCCCGGCGTGCGCGGCGGCGGCGTCCAGCCCGTGCAGGGCGTACGCCCGCCGGGCCGCCCGGTGCAGCGCGGCGCGGGCCGGGCCGGCGTAGCGGTGTGTCGGGAGGCCGAGCGTGCGGGCGATCTCGTGGGCCGCCCAGCGGTGGTGGGCGAGGACCTCGGCCAGGTCGGTGTCCCGGGTCTGCGACAGCGCGTCCAGCCAGTCCGCGGTCCGCTCGTGCCGGGCCACCCGCTCGGTGCGGGGCAGCCGCTGGTAGCAGACGTCGCGGACCAGCACGTGCCGGAACCGGAACTCGGCCTGCCCGGCCATCGTGGACGCCGACTGCTCGTGCACGAAGTCGCGCTGCTCCAGCCGGCGCAGCGCGCGTTCCACCGACTCCACCGGCTGCCCCAGCGCGGCGGCGACCGCGCCGGGCCAGAACTGCACGCCGACCACCGAGGCGGCCAGCAGCACCGCCCGGTCCTTGGCGTCGAGCAGGTCGACCCGGTTGGCGATGACCGAGTGCACGCTCTCCGGCATCGGCAGGTCGAGGTGCTTCTCCAGCGACCAGCCGCGCCCGGACTGGCGCAGCGCGCCCTGCTCGATCAGCATCCGGACGTACTCGTGGGCGTAGAGCGGGTTGCCGCCGGCCACCTCGACCAGCGGGGTGAGCATCTCGGCCGGGAACGCGGCCTGGCCGAACATGTGCGCGTAGAGCGACGCGATGCCGGTGTCCCGCAGCGGCGGCAGCGTGACGGTGACCGAGCCGGTGATCGTCCCGGCCCAGCTCGGGTCCCGGTCGACCAGCTCCGGGCGGGCGGTGCAGAGCAGCAGCAGGGGAACCTCCCGGGCGGCGGCGCCGAGCAGCTCGACGAAGCGCAGCATGGCGTCGTCGGCCCAGTGCAGGTCCTCGAAGACCAGCACGGTCGGGCGGCGGGCCGCGAGCGCCAGCAGGAACCGTCGCCACGCCGACTCCGCCTCCTCGGCGGGCAGCGTCGTGCCGGTCAGCCCGACCAGCGGGCGCAGCGCGTCCACCAGGCGGTTCCGCTCGCCGGGGCCGACCAGCTCGGCGACCGCGGCGGTGAGGCGCTGGGCCGCGGTGGAGGCGGGGTCGGTGTCGAGGATGCCGGCCTCGGTCTTGACGATGTCGGCCAGCGCGGCGAACGTGACGTTCTCGCCGAACGGCGGGCACCGCCCGGTGCGCCAGGTCAGCGGCTCGTCGACCAGCCGGCCGGCGTGCCGGTGCAGCTCCCGCACCAGCCGGCTCTTGCCCAACCCGGCCCGGCCGAACACGGTCACCACCTGCGGCAGCCGGTCGCGCAGCGAACGGTGCAGCGCGTTGACCAGCAGGCCCAGCTCGTGCTCGCGGTCGATCAGCGGGGTGGTGTCCGGCTCCCGGTCGGTGGGTTGCCGGCGGACCGGGGCGAGCGCCAGCCAGACCTCGGTGGGGGAGGAGCGGCCCCGCAGCGTGACCGGCGGCTGCTCGTCGTAGCGGATGGCGTCCTTGGTGAGCGCGTGGGTGACGCCGCAGACCAGCACGCCGCCGGGCGGGGAGACCGACTGCATCCGGGAGGCCGTGTTCACCACGTCGCCGGCGACGATCGCCTGCCCGCCGTCGCGGGCCGCGGCCACGTCCACCAGCGCCTCCCCGGTGGCCACCCCGACCCGGAAGCGCAGCTCGTCGTGGCCGGTGGGGGTGAACCGGGTCAGCACCCGTTGCAGCTCCAGCCCGGCCCGGACGCACCGCAGCGCGTCGGTCTCGGTGGCCACCGGGGCGCCGAAGAGCGCCATGACCGCGTCGCCGATGTACTTCTCCACCACGCCGCCGTACTGCCCGACCACCCGGCGGGCGGCGGAGAAGAAGCCGGTCTGCATGCCGCGCACCTGCTCCGGGTCGGCGCGCTCGACGTACGGGGTGAAGTCGATGAGGTCGACGAAGAGCACGCTGACCCGGCGCCGGTCCTCCTGCGGCGTGGGCACCGACTGCCGGGCGCCCGGGCGCGGCGAGCCGCAGGTGGTGCAGAAGGCCACGTCGGTCGCGAGCGGGCGCAGGCAGTGCGGGCAGACCGCGCCCAGCTCGGCGCCGCAGCCACCGCAGAACCGGTCGCCGTCGGCCGCGGTACGTCCACAACGGTCACACTGCGCGGAGATGACAGGCCTCCACTGGGTCGGTCGGCCGGTGTCGGCCGGGCGCCGCCCCCCGCGGCGTCACCGTGAGTATCCCGGGCGCCGCCAATGTCAGGTACCGGGCTGTTGGTTTGTGGACACTCGTCCGGGCGGTCGAGGGCGCGTGCGGCGACTACATTCATCCCCGCCGGACGAGGACGACGTGACCAAGGGGGATCTCATGGTGTTCGTGAAGCTGGAGAGCGACTGGACCGACGGCGACGGCGTCGCCCACTCGGCGGGCGAGTCCGTCGACGTGGACGCGGCCACCCTGGCCAGCCTGCAGGCCGAGGGCATCGTCAGCGAGGGCTCCGCCGGGGGCAAGGACAAGAACGAGTGGGCCGGCCCGGGCAGCACCACCGCCTGGGCGGGACCGGGCAGCGCCGGCGTCTGACCGACGCGTACGACGAGGGCCGGGGCGTGTCGCCCCGGCCCTCGTCGCGTATCCGTCAGCGGTCGTTCATCCCGGCGCGGCGGCGCAGCGCGGCCACGTCGGTGACCACGATCCGGCGCCCCTCGGTGCGCAGCCAGCCGCGGCTGGCGAACGAGCCGATGGCCTGGTTGACGCTCTGCCGCGAGCCGCCGGCCATCTCGGCGAGCTGGCTCTGGTTCAGCTCGATCGTGATCATCGGGGCCTGGCTCTCGCCGGCCAGCCGGACCAGCGTCTTGGCCACCCGGCCGGGCAGGTCGAGGAAGACGTGGTCGGCGTTCTGCTCGGTGAGCCGGCGGATCAGCTGGCCGAGCGAGCGCATCACCGCGTCGAGGATGCGCGGGTTGGAGTGGACCAGCTCCATGAAGGCGGGCCGGGACAGCGCCAGCGCGGCGCAGTCCTCGATGGCCTCGGCCGAGGCGGACCGGGTCGAGGCGTCCAGCAGGGAGACCTCGCCCAGCACGTCCGGGGGTCGGATCACCGACAGCACGGCCCGCTCGCCGGTGGGCGCGGTGCGGAACACCGCCACGGCGCCGCGGCGCAGCACGATCAGCGACTCGCCGGGGTCGTTCTCGACGAAGAGAAGTTGCCCCTTGCGGTAGGTGCGCGGGACGGCCGCGGCGATGACCCGCTGGCGCACCTCCGGCTCCAGCCCGGCGAACATCTCCACACCCGTGAGCGCGTCACCCGGCTCCGGCAGGCGAGACTCCACGGCCCAACCCCTCCCCGGTCAGAAGTCACCACTCGCACACCGGGTGAAGCTGTCAGTCCCGGCAAGAGGCAGCTCAACCGGTTCGGCGCCCGACGGCGGTACACATCAGATCATGACGTCCCCGTCGCGTGCTGTACACCCCTGGAAACACTTCCGTGACCATGCCCGGTCTGCCGGCGGTACCGCGCCGACCTCGGCGGACGCCCCGGCGACGACCCCGCGACGGTGATGGGCGAGGATGGGGGCGATGGTCTACCGCTATTTCTACGACTGCGAATTCATCGAGGACGGCCGCACCGTCGACCTGGTGTCGATCGGCGTCGTCGACGAGTACGGCCGCGAGTTCTACGCGGTCTCCACCGAGTTCGACGACTCCCGGGCGGTGCCCTGGGTGCGGCGCAACGTGCTGGACAAGCTGCCGTCGCCGGCCGACCGGGCCTGGCGCTCGCGCGAGCGGATCCGGGACGACCTGCACGAGTTCCTGCTGGCGCCGGTGCGGGACCGCCCGGGCGAGCAGCTGGAGCTGTGGGCCTGGTACGCGGCGTACGACCACGTCGTGCTGGCCCAGCTCTGGGGCGCCATGCCGGCGCTGCCCCGGGAGATCCCGCGGTTCACCAAGGAGCTGCGCCAGCTCTGGGACGACCGGGGGCGGCCCCGGCTGCCCGACGCCGAGGCGGACCGGCACGACGCGCTCGTCGACGCCCGGCACAATCTGGCCCGCTGGCGGGCGATGACGACTCGGGAGGTTTGACCCGTTCCGCCCGGGGCACCGGAGCGGCATCACGCCGATCCGAGACAGGAGTGCCCCCATGAGCAACGAGCCGACCAACGCCGCCGAGGCCCGCGGCCGGGTCACCGAACTGATCCGGGACGCCCGGATCTGCCTGCTCACGACCAGCGCGGTGGACGGGCGCCTGGTCAGCCGCCCGATGGGGCTGCAGGAGGCGGAGTTCGACGGGGACCTCTGGTTCTTCGCCTACGCCGACTCGGCCAAGGTCCGCCAGATCCGGGTGAACCCGCAGGTCAACGTCGGCTTCTCGGACCAGCGGCACAACGCCTGGGTCTCGGTGGCCGGCACCGCCACCGAGGAGTGGGACCGGGCGCGCGCCGAGAAGCTGTGGAACCCGCTGCTCAAGGCGTGGTTCCCGGACGGCCTGGACACGCCGGGCATCACGCTGATCAAGGTGCACGCGGGCTCGGCGGAGTACTGGGACTCGCCGGGCAGCACGGTGGTCAACCTGCTCGGCTTCGCCAAGGCGGCGGTCACCGGCAAGCCGCCGAAGGCGGGGGAGAACCACGAGGTCAGCTACTGACCGGTAGCCGGTCCGGGGGTCGGGACGGGCCGGGGCGCGGTGTCGGCGCGCACCAGCGACGACTACAGTTCGCACTGACGGCCCGCCCCGGGCCGGCAACGGCGCCGATGGTCTGATCTGACACATATCCTGGGGCTTATCCGGGCTTCACCTGATGCTCCAGGAGGATGAGCAGATCATGCGTATCGGCGTGCTCACCGGCGGCGGCGACTGCCCAGGTCTCAACGCGGTCATTCGGGCGGTGGTCCGCAAGGGCGTCGCCACCTACGGTCACGAGTTCGTGGGCTTCCGGGACGGCTGGAAGGGCCCGCTGGAGGGCCTGACCAAGCCGCTGGGCATCGCGGAGGTGCGTGGCATCCTGCCGCGCGGCGGCACCATCCTCGGCTCCTCCCGGACCAACCCGTTCAAGATCGAGAACGGCGTGGAGCGGATCAAGGAGAACCTCGCCGCGCAGGGCGTGGACGCCCTGATCGCGATCGGCGGCGAGGACACCCTCGGCGTCGCCACCAAGCTCCACGAGCTGGGCGTCAACGTGGTCGGCGTGCCGAAGACGATCGACAACGACCTCGGCGCCACCGACTACACGTTCGGCTTCGACACCGCCGTCAACATCGCGATGGAGGCGATCGACCGCCTGCACACCACCGCGGAGAGCCACCACCGCACCCTGGTCGTCGAGGTGATGGGCCGGCACGCCGGCTGGATCGCCCTGCACGCCGGCCTCGCCGGCGGCGCCAACGTGATCCTGCTGCCGGAGCGGCAGTTCGACGTCGAGCAGGTCGCCGGCTACGTCGAGAAGCGCTTCCAGCACCAGTACGCCCCGATCGTCGTGGTCGCCGAGGGCGCCCAGCCGCTGGATGGCCAGATGGTGCTGCACAACCAGGAGCTCGACTCCTTCGGCCACGTCCGTCTCGGCGGCATCGGCCAGTGGCTGGCCGAGCAGCTGGAGGCCAAGACCGGCAAGGAGGCCCGCACCGTGGTGCTCGGGCACATCCAGCGCGGCGGCACCCCGACCGCGTTCGACCGGGTGCTCGCCACCCGGCTCGGCCTGCAGGCCATCGACGCGGTGCACGAGGGCGACTGGGGCAAGATGGTCGCGATGCAGAGCACGGACATCGTCCGGGTCCCGCTGGCCGAGGCCACCCGGGAGCTGAAGACCGTGCCGCTGGAGCGGTACGCCGAGGCCGAGGTCTTCTTCGGCAGCTGAGGTGTAAGGAGGGGCCCCCTGTTAACGCCTCGTGCAGAGCAGGGGCCCCCTCTTAACAGTTGTCGGAGCGGGACGAGGAGGCACGGTGGGCGGGCACACGGTCGCGGTGATCGGCGCGGGCAAGATCGGCGAGCTGATGCTCTCCGGGCTGCTCCGCTCCGGCTGGCCGGTCGAGCGGCTGCTCGCCACCGCCCGGCGCCCCGCCCGCGCGCAGGAGCTGACGGACCGCTACGGCGTGCGGGTGGTGGACAACCCGACCGCGGTCGAGGAGGCCGACGTGCTGGCCGTCTCGGTCAAGCCGCAGGACGCCGCCGCGCTGCTCGACGAGATCGGCCCGAAGGTCCCCGCCGGCAAGCTGGTGATCTCGCTCTGCGCCGGCCTGCCGACCGCGTTCTTCAACCGGCGGCTGCCCGAGGGCACCCCGGTGGTCCGGGTGATGACCAACACCCCGGCGCTGGTCGACGAGGCGATGAGCGCCATCTCGGCCGGCGCGCACGCCACCGGGGAGCATCTGGCGCTGGCCGAGGAGATGTTCTCCCCGCTCGGCGCCACCGTCCGGGTGCCCGAGTCCCAGCAGGACGCGGTGACCGCGCTCTCCGGCTCCGGCCCGGCCTACTTCTACCTGCTGGTCGAGGCGATGATCGACGCCGGCATCCTGCTCGGACTGCCCCGCCAGGTGGCGCACGAGCTGATCGTGCAGACCGCCATCGGCTCGGCGGTGATGCTGCGCGACTCCGGTGAGCATCCGGTCAAGCTGCGCGAGGCGGTCACCTCACCGGCCGGCACCACCATCTCCGCGATCCGCGAGCTGGAGAACCACGGCGTACGCGCGGCCATGCTGGCGGCGCTGGAGGCGGCCCGCGACCGCGCCCGCGAACTGGCCGCCCAGGCCGACTGAGGGGCAAGGCGGGAGCAACGCTCGAAACCTGTGGATGAGCGCGGCGGCGGGTGGTCAACGCACCCCGACTCGTCACACGAGCTGCACAGTTCGGTCCGGGCCGAACCATCCCAGTCCTAAGGTCGAGGACTCGGACAGCTGAGAGGGGAACAGACGGAATGAGCGACGACACTCCCATCACCGATGACCGCGACCCGGCCCGAGTCATCGAGGACGCCGTCGCACATGCCCTACGGCTGGCGGAGACCTGGCCGGCGTGGGACGGGCAGCCCCGCACCGCCGGGGACCGGGTCTACACCCCGCACAAGGCGATTCGTCGTCTCGCCGACCACCTTCTGGACCACCTCGCCGAACTCGAGGCGCGCCTGGCAGGGCAACCTCCCCTGCCCGACCACTGGCACGCCTCCGCCATCACCACCCCGGCCGACCTCGCCCCCTTCACCCTCGAGGATCTGGACGAAGCCCGCAGCCGACTGACCAGGTTGGCGCAGATCTGGTCACTGCGTCTCCGCGCGCTCGACGACGAGCGCCTCGACCGGGTCGAAGGAGACGCCTGGACGCTGCGCCAGGTCGCCTTCCACCTCGACAACACCTTCTACGCCGACGCCGTCGGCGACCTCACCACACAACGCGAAGGGTGAACGACACCCATCGCGGCAGCGACTCAATCAGGATCTTTCATCGGCAACTCTCGACAATCGCTCGAAGGTGGTCCGCCGCTCGACCTCCTCGGTGGAGGCCGGGGTCCGCTTGACCGCTCCGGGTCACCCGGCGTCGCTGGTCGTCGGTGCCCGAACCCGGCCGGGAGGTCTTCCTGTGCGGGCCGCCGTCGACGGTGGTCGGGCTGCGACGACGGCGGCTCCCACGCCATCGGGCCGGCGCGGCTGCCGGCCAGACGACGTCGACCTGTTGCCGCACCGGCTCGTCCACGAGGTGCCGGAGCGGGCCCGCCTGTCGGACGACGCCCCGGACAAGAACGACCGGATCGAGCCGCCTGGCAGGCTGACATGCGGGAGGCCGGGTGCGACACCACCGCGAGGCGCGGATGACGGGCCGCCTTCGGGTCATGTCGTGCCCCATACTGGCCCGGTGTTCACTCTCGCCCAGGCGCGACACCTGGTCGCCACGCTGCGGCCGCGCGTCGACGAGCTGATCCGGCACCGGGCCGACCTCGCCGAGCTGCGGGTCGACCTGGCCGACCACGGCGCCAGCGCGCTCGGCGGGCTCGCGGAGGTGAAGGCCCTGGAGGCCCGGCTGCACGCGGTCGTGGAGGAGTTCCACCAGCACGGCATCGAGGTCAAGGGGATCGCCCCGGTGCTGCTCGACTTCCCCGGCGAGCGGGAGGGGCGGGCGGTGCTCTGGTGCTGGCTGGAGGGGGACACCGACGTCCGCTGGTACCACCGGGTCGAGTGCGGCTTCGCCGGCCGCCGCCCGGTCTGAGCCGGCGTGGCGACGGGTGCCGTGCGTCGGGCGGTGCCGGCGGACGCCGACGAGCTGGTCCGGCTGCGCGGGCTCATGCTCGCCGCGATGAGTGGCACGCCGACCGCGCGGGGCCGGTGGCAGGAGGTGGCGCGGGACAACCTGCGCGCCTGGCTGGTGGAGCCCGATCCGTGGCTGGCCGCCTTCGTGGTCGACGCGCCGGAGGGCACCTCGTTGGCGGCGTGCGCGGTGGGCACGGTCGAGCGGCGGCTGGGTGGCCCGGACGATCCGAGTGGCCTGGTCGGGTACGTCTTCAACGTCAGTACCGACCCGGCACACCGGCGGCGGGGCCACAGTCGCGCCTGCGTCGCCGGGCTGCTGGCCTGGTTCCGTGGTCGGGGCGTACGCCGGATCGATCTGCGGGCGACGGCCGCCGGCCGGCCGCTCTACCGCGCGCTGGGCTTCCGGGAGACAGCGGACCCGGCGATGCGGTTGACCCTTCCCACCGAGGTGGACTGAGCGTCGGGCCGGCGGGCGGTCCCGCCGGCCCGACCTCCGTGCGTCAGCTGTCTGCGTAGCGGCGGGCGGCGGAGAGGGCGGCGCGCAGCCGCTGCGCGTCGACCGGTCCCGGCCGCTCCCAGTCGCCGTCCGTGGCGTAGATGCCCGCGTACGCGCTGGTGTCGCGCTGGAACCGCCAGCCCTCGGCGAGCGGCCCGACGTCGACCGCGTCGTAGCCCAGTGAGTCGAGGAACGCCGTGACGGTGGCCTTGGCCCCGTCGTCGTCACCGGCGATCGGCAGGGCGGTCCGCTCCGCCGCGCCGGCCGGGCGGCCCAGCACCCGCAGGTGTGCGAAGTAGATGTTGTTGAAGGCCTTGACCACACGCGACCGCGGCAGGTGCCGCTGGAGCAGTTCGCTGGTGGTGGTCGACTCGTCGTCCAGCTCCGGGAAGCTCCCGTCGCGCTCCGGGTAGTAGTTGTTCGTGTCGATCACGATCTTTCCGGCGAGCGGTGCCGCCGGCACCTCGCGGTAGGCCCGCAGCGGGATCGTGACGACCACCAGGTCGCCGGCGGTCGCCGCCTCGTCCGGGGTGGCCGCGCCGGCCCGGGGGCCCAGCTCGGCCACCAGGTCCCGCAGCGTCTCCGGGCCCCGCGAGTTGCTGAGTACCACGTCGTGGCCGGCGTCCACCGCGAGTCGGGCCACCGTGCCGCCGATGTTGCCGCTGCCGATCAGTCCCACAGTCGTCATGTCCGATGCCAACCCCGGCGGGACGCGGCCGCATTCCCTGGCGAAATCCTTCAACTACCAACGCAAAGCCGGCAACGATTTGTATGGACAAGTCTCTATCTGCTGGGACTGCAAATCGGTGATCTTCCATGCATGGTGATCTCATTGATATCTATCTCTCACCACCACTTCCCACCCCCAGGAGTGCGACGTGCGGAGATCCCGTCTTGCCACCCTCGCCCTGTCCCTCGCCACGTCGATCGGGGTCGCGCTGACCCTGGCCGCCGCGCCCGCCCAGGCCGCCCCGTCCGACCGGTACGTCGCACTCGGCGACTCGTACGCCTCCGGCGTCGGCGCCGACAGCTACACCTCCGAGAGCGGCAACTGCCTGCGCAGCACGAACGCCTACCCGGCGCTCTACAACGCCAACATCCGGCCCGCCTCGTACCGCTCGGTCGCCTGCTCCGGCGCGACCACCGCGGACGTCATCAACAGCCAGCTCTCCGCGCTCTCCTCGACCACCACGCTGGTCAGCGTCACGATCGGCGGCAACGACGTCGGCTTCGCCTCGATCATGAGCACCTGTGTGCTCCAGGGCGAGACCCAGTGCGTGGCGGCCGTGGAGTCGGCCATGAACATCGCCCGCACGCAGATGCCCGGGCGACTCGCCAACGTCTACAACGGCATCCGGAACCGGGCGCCGTCGGCCCGGGTCGTGGTGGTCGGCTACCCGGTCTTCTACCAGCTCGGCACGACCTGCGTCGGGCTCAGCGCGACCTCGCGCGCGAAGATCAACGAGGGCATCAACCTGCTGGACGACATCACCCGGACTGCCGCCACCTCGGCCGGCTTCACGTTCGCCGACGTCCGGTCCATCTTCGTCGGGCACCAGCTGTGCAGCTACGGCACGAAGTGGCTGCACGCGTTGAACGTGCTGAACCTGACCGTCTCGTACCACCCGACGGCCGCGGGCCAGTCCGGCGGCTACTACCCGGTGTTCCGGTCCGCCGCCGGCTGACCGGCCCGTCGACCGCGAGCGGCATGCCTCCGGTGGGAGGCATGCCGCTTCACCGTGCTCCTCAGGCCGGCAGGACCTTGTCGATCGCCGCGCGCAGCTCGGGGTCCTCGGGCGTGACCTGCGGGCCGAACCGGGCGGCCACCGAGCCGTCCGGCGCGACGAGGAACTTCTCGAAGTTCCAGCGCACGTCGCCGCTGTGTCCCTCGGCGTCCGGGGTGGACACCAGCGCGGCGTAGAGCGGGTGCCGGTCCGGCCCGTTGACGTCGACCTTCTCCGTCAGCGGGAACGTCACGCCGTAGTTCACCTGGCAGAACTCCTCGATCTCCGCGGCGCTGCCCGGCTCCTGGCCGGCGAACTGGTTGCAGGGCACCCCGAGCACGGTCAGCCCCCGGTCGGCGTACCCGTCGGCGAGCGCCTGGAGGCCCGCGTACTGCGGGGTGAGGCCGCAGCGGGAGGCCACGTTGACCACCAGTAGGGCGCGACCGCGGTAGCGGTCGAGGTCGGCCGGGCCGCCGCTCAGGGCGTCGATCTGCACGTCGAAAACGGTCATGCGACGAGGCTACGGCCCGTCGCGTCGACCGTCCCGCGCCACCCGTGAAATAGACGCATCTACATCTTGACGAAGTGATGACGGCGTGAGTAGCGTCTCAGCAATCAATTTGGAAAGTTTCCTAACTATTGGGGAGACGCCGTATGAAGAGATCGCTCCGCCGGGCCCTGTGGGCCGGCGCCGTGGTCGCGCTCGCGGTCGCCGCGGTGCCCATGACCACCGCGTCGGCCGCCGGCAGCGTCACCGCCACGTTCACCAAGGTGCAGGACTGGGGGACCGGTCACGAGGCGCGGGTGACCGTCACCAACGGCACCGGCGCCAGCGTGAACGGCTGGCGCATCGAGTTCGACCTGCCCTCCGGGACCGCGATCAGCAGCTCCTGGGACGCCGACGTGACCCGCAGCGGCAACCACTACGTCGCGGTCAACAAGAGCTGGGCCGGGACGCTCGCCCCGGGCGCCAGCTTCAGCTGGGGCTACAACGGCAGCGGCGCCTACAAGGGGCCGCTGAACTGCACCGTCAACGGTGGATCCTGCGCCGGTGGCGGCACCCCGCCGACCACGACCCCGCCGACGACGACGCCGCCCACCACGACGCCGCCGACGACCACCCCGCCGACGACGACGCCGCCGACCACCACGCCGCCCACCACCACGCCGCCCACCGGCGGCAAGAAGGTGGTCGGCTACTTCGCCGAGTGGGGCGTCTACGGCCGCAACTACCACGTCAAGAACATCCACACCAGCGGCTCGGCCGCCAAGCTGACCCACATCCTGTACGCCTTCGGCAACACCACCGGCGGGCGGTGCAGCATCGGTGACAGCTACGCCGACTACGACAAGGCGTACACCGCGGCGGACAGCGTCGACGGCGTCGCCGACACCTGGGACCAGCCGCTGCGCGGCAGCTTCAACCAGCTGCGCAAGCTGAAGAAGATGTACCCGCACCTCAAGGTCATCTACTCGATCGGCGGCTGGACCTGGTCGGGCGGCTTCACCCAGGCCGCGCAGAACCCGGCCGCGTTCGCCGAGAGCTGCTACAACATGGTCGAGGACCCGCGCTGGGCGGACGTCTTCGACGGCATCGACATCGACTGGGAGTACCCGAACGCCTGCGGTCTCAGCTGTGACAGCAGCGGCCCGAACGCGTTCAAGAACGTGATCGCCGCACTGCGGAGCAAGTTCGGCTCCTCGGCCCTGGTCACCGCGGCGATCACCGCCGACGGCAGCAACGGGGGCAAGATCGACGCCACCGACTACGCCGGCGCCGCGGCGAACCTCAACTGGCTGATGCCGATGACGTACGACTACTTCGGCGCGTTCGCCGCCCAGGGGCCGACCGCCCCGCACTCCCCGCTCTACTCGTACAGCGGGATCCCGCAGCAGGGCTTCTGGTCGGACGCGGCGATCCAGAAGCTCAAGTCCAAGGGCGTGCCGGCCAACAAGCTGCTGCTCGGCGTCGGCTTCTACGGCCGGGGCTGGACCGGCGTGACCCAGACCGCACCCGGCGGCAGCGCCACCGGCGCGGCGCCCGGCACCTACGAGGCCGGCATCGAGGACTACAAGGTCCTCAAGAACACCTGCCCGGCCACGGCCACGGTCGGTGGCACGGCGTACGCCAAGTGCGGCAGCAACTGGTGGAGCTACGACACCCCGGCGACCATCGGCGGGAAGATGAGCTACGCCAACACCCAGGGCCTCGGTGGCGCGTTCTTCTGGGAACTCTCCGGAGACACGAGCAACGGTGAGTTGATCAGCGCCATCAAGGGCGGTCTCGGCTGAGCCGAGGGCCGACGCACCACCCACCCGGCGGGGAGGGGCCGCACCGGCCCCTCCCCGCCCGCGTGGTCAGCCCCGCACGGCCCGTTCCCGGTGCTCCCGGGGCGACGACCCGTAGGCGGCCCGGAACGCGCGGCTGAAGTGCGCCGGGTGCGCGAACCCGCACCGGGCGCCGATCTGCGCGACGCTCAGCCCCCGCAGCCTCGGGTCGGCCAGGTCCCGCGCCGCCCGCTCCAGCCGGCCGGTCCGGATCAGCTCGCCGACCGTCGTACCGGTGCCCTCGAAGAGCCGGTGCAGCGACCGCACCGACAGGTGGTGCGCCGCCGCGACGGCGGCCGGGGAGAGGTCCGGGTCGGTCAGGTGCCGCCGGACGAACGCCGTCACCCGGGCCCGGAGCCCGGTGACCCGGACGTCGACCGGCAGCTCCCGCTCGACGTCCAGCAGCCCCGCCAGGGTGCCGGCGATCAGGTCCAGGGCGACCCGGTCGAGGTGCGGGGCGTCGGCCGGCGCGTACTGCTCCGGGTGCGCCGCGATCCGCCGCAGGAACGCGGCGAGCAGCGCGCCCATCCCGGTGCGGGCCGGGATACCGGCGGCGAACAGCGCCGCCAGTCGGTGCGGGGCCAACGGCAACGCCCGGTGCGGCACCAGGGCCGTCAACGTCTCCACCGCTCCCGGCGTCGCGCCGTCCGGTCGCAGCCGGGAGCCGTGCGGCCGGACGGTGTCGACCAGGGCGAACGCGGACGGGTCCAGCGGCGTCTCGTGGCGCTGCTGGGTCATCACCCCACGCCCGGACAACGGCAGGGCGAGCTGGTACAGCTCCGGGTCGCCGCTGTCGATCAGGTGGGCCGGGCGGGTGAACTCCAACGACGGGTAACGCCAGACGCCGAGGCGGATCGTGCCGAGATCGACCACCCGGGCCGAGGCGGTGAAGTCGTCCGCGTGCGCGCTGCGGATGGTGGCCGTCGACGACTGCCGGGCGACGAGATCCTGCCAGAAGTCGAAGCGCTCGGCCGGGGGCAGCCGCGCGGTGTCGACGGATGTCACGGCGAGGATGGTCCGTCACCTCCGGGGGATGGCGCGGTCCGGTACCGTCCCGCGACCCGAGACTATCGACCCCCGGCGGCTGCCGAGGATCGAGGTGCGTGCCGGGCCGGGCGATCGGACGAGGGCGCGGGACGGCGTCGGCCGGGGCGCCGGTCGGTGTGTCAGACTCGGTGGCCGGGCAGCCACGATGCCCCGATGGGAGGAACCGATGGGTCAGCAGCACCGGAGGGCGGCGACCGCCACCGTCCTGCTCGCGCTCCTGCCGGTCGCCCTGACCGCCTGCGGCGACGACGGGGCCCCCGGGGGAGCCACGCCCGCGGCGCAGCAGGCGCCGGCGCAGGAGGCGGCGGCAAAGAGCCGGGAGCGGGTGCAGGCATACCTGGACGCGCTGGCCGCCCGCGACGCCGCCGCCGGCCGCAGCCAGCTCTGCGCGCCGATGCAGGCCGCGTTCGACGCCGGGGCCACCGGCCCGAACGGCGACTTCGCCGACCACTTCACGGTGCCGCAGGCGACCATCACCGACGTCCGGTCCGGGCCGCACGGCCAGGAGGTCAGCGCCACGGTCACGGTGGCCGCCGGGTCCCGCACCGCGACCCGCGCGCTGCTGTTCACGGTCACCCGCACCGGCGCCGACTGGTGCATCTCCGGCGAGACGCCGGGCGGCCGGACCGCCCAGCCGACCGTCTCGCCCTGACCCGGGCGCCGGTGTGGCGCTGATCTCCCAACCACCGGAACCGTCCCCCTCGGCGGTGGGCGGCCTCGACGGTCGCCGTACGCTTTCCTTCATGCGCCATGAGTGGCATCAGCTGAGTCACCCCGCCGTGGGCAGCCCCGGTCTGCAGACCAGCCGCCCGACCGCCGACTCCGCCGAGGACGCTGCCCTCGGCCTGGACCGATGGCGGGAGCTGCCACGCGCGCAGACCCCGCCCTGGGCCGACCAGGACCAGGTCGCCGAGGTCTGCACGGTGCTGGACACGGTGCCGTCGGTGGTCGCGCCCTACGAGGTCGACCAGCTGCGGCAGCGGCTGGCCCTGGTCTGCGAGGGCAAGGCGTTCCTGCTCCAGGGCGGCGACTGCGCGGAGACCTTCGCCGACAACACCGAGAGCCACCTGCTGGCCAACGCCCGCACCCTGCTCCAGATGGCGATCGTGCTCACCTACGGCGCGTCGCTGCCGGTGGTCAAGGTGGCCCGGGTCGCCGGGCAGTACACCAAGCCCCGGTCGCTGCCCACCGACGCGCGCGGGCTGCCGGCCTACCGCGGCGACATGATCAACTCGCTGGAGGCCACGCCGGAGGCGCGGGTCGCCGACCCGCAGCGCATGATCCGGGCGTACGCCAACTCGGCCGCCGCGATGAACATGCTCCGGGCGTACCTCGCCGGCGGGCTCGCCGACCTGCACGCGGTGCACGACTGGAACAAGGACTTCGTGCGGCAGTCGCCGGCCGGCGAGCGCTACGAGGCCATCGCCCGGGAGATCGACCGGGCGCTCGCCTTCATCCGCGCCTGCGGGATGACCGACGACGAGGCGCTGCGCACGGTCACGCTCTACTGTTCGCACGAGGCCCTGGCCCTGGAGTACGACCGGGCGCTCACCCGGATCTCCAACCGTAAGGCGTACGGCCTGTCCGGGCACTTCCTCTGGATCGGCGAGCGGACCCGCCAGATCGACGGCGCGCACATCGACTTCATCTCCCGGATCGCCAACCCGATCGGGGTCAAGCTCGGCCCGACCACGACGCCGGACGAGGCGATCGAGCTCTGCGAGAAGCTCAACCCGGACAACATCCCGGGCCGGCTCACGCTGATCAGCCGGATGGGCAACCACCGGGTGCGCGACGCGCTGCCCCCGATCGTCGCCAAGGTGACCGCCGCGGGGGCCAAGGTCGTCTGGCAGTGCGACCCGATGCACGGCAACACCCACGAGTCCTCCAACGGCTACAAGACCCGGCACTTCGACCGGATCGTCGATGAGGTGCTCGGCTACTTCGAGGTGCACCGCGGCCTGGACACCCACCCGGGCGGCCTGCACGTCGAGCTGACCGGCGAGGACGTCACCGAGTGCCTCGGCGGCGCCCAGGGCATCGAGGACCTCGACCTGCCCGACCGGTACGAGACCGCCTGCGACCCGCGACTGAACACCCAGCAGTCGCTGGAGCTGGCCTTCCTGGTTGCGGAGATGCTCCGTGGCTGACGCGAGGAGTGAGCTTGCGAGCCCCGCAGTCGGCAGCCGAAGGAGGCACCGTGGCTGACGCGAGGAGTGAGCTTGCGAGCCCCGCAGTCGGCAGCCGAAGGAGGCACCGTGGCTGACGCGAGGAGTGAGCTTGCGAGCCCCGCAGTCGGCAGCCGAAGGAGGCACCGTGGATAGTGTGATCGATCTTCGGTCGGACACCGTGACCCGGCCGACGCCGGGGATGCGGGAGGCGATGGCCACCGCCGAGGTGGGTGACGACGTCTACGGGGAGGACCCCACCGTCGCCGCCCTCGAGGCCGAGGTGGCCGCCCGGTTCGGGCACGAGGCCGCGCTGTTCGCCCCGTCCGGCTCGATGGCCAACCAGATCGCCCTTCAGCTCCACGTCCCGCCCGGCGACGAGCTGCTCTGCGACGCCGACGCGCACGTGGTCACGTACGAGATCGGGGCCGCGGCCGCGTACGCCGGAATCTCGTCGCGGACCTGGCCGGCGGTCGGCGCGGAGATCGACCCGGACGTGGTCGCCGGGATGGTCCGGCCGGACGGCTACTTCGCGGTGCCCACCCGGGCGATCGCGGTGGAGCAGACGCACAACCGGGGTGGCGGCGGGGTGATCCCGCTGTCGACGCTGCGCCGGCTGCGGGAGGTCGCCGACGCGCACGGGCTCGCCCTGCACTGCGACGGCGCCCGGATCTGGCACGCGCACGTCGCCGACGGGGTGCCGCTGGCGGAGTACGGCGCGCTGTTCGACACCCTCTCGGTCTGCCTGTCCAAGGGCCTCGGCGCGCCGGTCGGCTCGCTGGTCGTGGGCAGCGCGGAGAAGATCGCCCGGGCCCGGTTCCTGCGCAAGCGGATGGGCGGCGGCATGCGGCAGGTCGGCATCCTCGCCGCTGCGGGCCGCTACGCGTTGGCGCACCACGTCGAGCGGCTCGCCGACGACCACGCCAAGGCCGCCCGGCTGGCCGAGGCGGTCGCGCCGCACGGTGTGCTCGCGACCGTGGTACGCACCAACATCGTGCCGCTCGACCTGACCAAGCACCCGCTCGACGCGCCCGCCCTGGCGGCGGCCGCGCGGGCGGAGGGCCTGCTGATCTCGGTGCTCGGCCCGCGTACGGCCCGACTGGTCACCCACCTGGACGTCACCGACGCGCAGGTGGACCGCGCCGCCGAGACCCTCGCCACCATCCTCCGCGCCTGACCCCGCGCTTCCTTCAATGATCAAGGAGTTCGCGTCGGCGTCGGCGTGAACTCCTTGATCACGAAGTTGGTCAGCCCCGCCCGGCCGGTCAGGGGTGGAGGCGCTTGAGGGCGGCGATGTCGGCGGCGTGGCCGACGTGCTTCTCCGTCGGCGTCTCCACCAGCACCGGTACGCCCGCGGTCGCCGGGTGGCGCATCAGCTCGGCGAACGCCGGCTCGCCGATGCTGCCCTTGCCGATGTTCTCGTGCCGGTCCCGGGTGGAGCCGCACAGGTCCTTCGAGTCGTTGGCGTGCACCAGCCGCAGCCGGTCCGCGCCGACGGTGGCGACCAGCGTGTCCAGCGTGGCGGTCATGCCGCCCTCGGCGGCCAGGTCGTGCCCGGCCGCCCACGCGTGACAGGTGTCGAAGCAGACGCCCAGCATGGGGTGCCGGTCCACCGCGTCGAGGTAGGGGTCCAGGTGCTCGACCCGCGAGGCCAGTGACCGGCCGCCCCCGGCGCTCGGCTCGACCAGCAGCATCGGCCCGCCGATCGCCGCCGCCTCGTCCAGCAGCGGGAGCAGCGACTCCCGGACCTGCCGCAGGGCCGCCTCCGCGTGCCCGGCGTCGACCGCGCTGCCGGCGTGGAACACCACACCCTCGGCGCCGATCGCGCGGCCCCGCCGCAGCGCGTGCGCCAGCGTCTCCGCCGACCGGGTGACCGTGGCCGGGGTGGGGGAGCCGAGGTTGACCAGCAGCGAGGCGTGGATGAACACGGGCAGCCCGCGTTCGCCGCAGCCGTCCCGGAACAGCGCGTCCTGCGCCGGGTCGCCCGCCGGCAGCGCCCAGCCGCGCGAGTTGGAGACGTAGACCTGCACCACCTCGGAGGCGGCCGCCTCGGCGTACGGCAGTGCCGCCCGGGCCAGGCCGCCGGAGGTGGGCGTGTGCGACCCGACCCGCCGGCGCTCGCTCCTCGCGTTCATATCTGCGCTCACAGGCAGGTCACCGTGACCGTCGTGCCCGGCGGCACCGGCGTGTTCTCGGCCGGGTTCTGCAACCGGGCCACGCCGTTCGGGTTGAGCTGGATGTTGACCGGGAAGCCCTGGCTCTCCAGCGTCTGCTTGGCCTGCTGGCAGGGCATGTCGATCACCCGCGGGACGGCGACCTGCGCCGGGCCCTTGCTGATCTCCAGCTTGACCTTGGCGCCCTTCTCCACGCCGGTGCCGTCGGCCGGGCTCTGACCGAGGATCTCGTCCTTCGGCTTGTCGGAGTCCTTGTAGTTCTCCTCCGGGGTCAGCCCGAGCTGCCCGAGGATCGTCCGCGCCTCGTTGACGTTCTTGCCGACCAGGTTCGGCACGCTCACCGGGGCGCGGCCCTTGCTGAGGATCAGCGTCACCTTCGACCCGGGCTTGACCACCGTGCCGACCTTCGGGTCGGTGGCCAGCACCACGCCGGCCGGCAGCACGTCGTCGTAGCGGGAGGGGCCCTTGGCCGGCACCAGCTTGAGGCCGGTCAGCTCGGCCTGGGCCAGCTCGAAGTCCTTTCCCACCACGTCCGGCACCGGCAGCCGCTCCGGGCCGAGCGACAGGGTCAGCGTGATCGTGCCGCCCTTGACGATCCGGGCGGCCGACGCCGGCGCCTGCCCGAGCACGGTGTCCTTCGGCACCTTCTCGTCGTGGCGGGGGTCGGCGTAGCGCAGCGTGAAACCACCGCGCTGGGCCTGCGCCTCCGCCTCGGCCTTGGTCAGGCTCACCATCTGCGGCGCGACCGTGTAACGGCCGACCCCGAACCACCAGCCGCCGATCGCCGCCACCAGGCCGAGCACCACGACCGCCGCGGCGACGGCGAGGCGGCCGCGCGGCGAGCCCATGACCCGGGTACGCAGGGCGGACAGCCGTGCGCCCAGCCCCTCCGGCGCGTCGGCCCGACGCCGGTGCGGGCGCTGCCCGCCGCTCTCGGGCAGCCGGGCCCACGGGGGACGCTCGGCGGGCCGGACCGCGGCCACCACCTGGGTCGGCTGGCTCAGCACCGCCGTGTCGTCGCTCACCCGGCGCAGCACCGCGGTGTGCGCGTGCGGGTTGCCCAGTTCGTCGCGAGCCGCCTGCACCTCGGTCAGCAGCGCGCCGGCGTCGGCCGGGCGGGCGGCCGGGTCGCGGCGGGTGGCCCGGGCGACCAGCGCGTCCAGGACCGGCGGCAGCGCCGGGACCAGGGTCGACGGGGCCGGCACGTCGCGGTCGACGTGCTGCCAGGCGACCTCGACCGGCCGGTCGCCGTCGTAGGGAACCCGGCCGGTGAGCATCTCGAACAGCACGATGCCGGCGGAGTAGACGTCGGTGCGCGGGTCCGCGTGCCCCTGGGTGACCAGCTCCGGCGCCACGTAGGCGACGGTCGCCATGAGCTGGTTGCCGTTCTCCTCCTCGGCGCTCGCCTCGACGGCCCGGGCCAGCCCGAAGTCGGCCACCTTGACCACGCCGTCGACCAGGTTGCCGCTGCCGCCGGTGGGCGCCTCGGCGACCAGCACGTTCTCCGGCTTGACGTCGCGGTGCACGAGACCGGCGCGGTGCGCGGCGGCGATCGCGGCGAGCATCTGCTCCGCGATCGCGAGCGCCTCGTCGGGGGCGAGCCGGCGCCGCTCGGCGAGCACGTCGCGCAGGGTCCGGCCGCGGACGTACTCCATCACCAGGTAGGGCAAACCGGCGTGGATCCCCTGGTCGTAGACCGCGACGACGTTGGGGTGGGTGAGCCGGGCGATGGTCTTGGCCTCGTCGGTGAAGCGCTCGACGAAGCCGGCCATCCGGGCCCGCGCCTGCGGCGCCTGGGTCGGGTGAATGATCTTGACCGCCACGGTGCGCTCCAGGCGCTCGTCGGTGGCGGTGTACACGGTCGCCATGCCGCCACGAGCCACGCGACCGCGAATGCGGTAGCGCCCGTCGATCAGCGAGCCCAGCAACGTGTCGGCGACCTGTGTGTCCATCGGCAGGCAGTCTATGTGTCGGGACGGTGAAGGTTGAACAGGATGCTACCGCCGGGTTCGGACGAGGGGGGACCGCCGCGCTGCCGCCACCGGGTCCGGGGTGCCGTGCAGCCGGTGGGGCGGGCACGTGGCAGGGTGGTCGGGTGACCGATTCCGTACCCACCGAGACGGGCGCCGACCTGCCCGGACCGACCGACCCGGCCGGCTGGCTGACGCTGCCGGACGTGGCCGAGCGCCTCGACCTGTCGATCAGCAAGGTGCACCAGATGATCCGGGACCGCGAGCTGCTCGCGATCCGCCGCGACGGTGTCCGCCGGATCCCCGCCGACCTGGTGGCCAACCGCACCGTGCTCAAGCACCTGCCCGGCGTGCTCAACCTGCTCGCCGACGCCGGCTACGACGACGAGGAGGCGTTGCGCTGGCTCTACCGGGAGGACCCGTCCCTGCCCGGCACGCCGGCCGTCGCGCTCGGCGGCGACCTGGCCCGCGAGGTCAAGCGCCGCGCCCAGGCCGTCGCCTTCTGACCCGACCCCGCCCCCGCCCGTCGATCATGAGGTTGACGGCACGATCGGAGATCAACTCCGCCGTCAACTTCATGATCGACGGGGCGCGGGCGGGGTGGGGTGGGGTCAGTCGGTGCGGCGGGTGGCGGCCATGGCCAGGTCGACCAGGGCCTGGCGGGCCTCGGTGTCGAGGTCGACGGTGGTGAGCGCGGCCAGGGCGCCCTCGGTCAGGCCGGCGATCCGGCGCTCGGTGCGCGCCAACGCACCGCTCGACGTGATCAGCTCGCGCAGCCGGTCCACCCCGGCGGCGTCCAGATCCGGCGCGCCCAGACCGCCGAGGAGCAGCTCCCGGCCGGTCGGGTCGAGCGTCTCCAGCGCCGCCGCCACCAGGTAGGTGCGCTTGCCCTCGCGCAGGTCGTCGCCGGCCGGCTTGCCGGTGCGCTCCGGGTCGCCGAAGACACCCAGCACGTCGTCGCGGAGCTGGAACGCCTCGCCCAGCGGCAGCCCGTACGCCGAGTAGGCCGCGTGCACCTCGGCCGGCGCGCCGGCCAGCGCGGCGCCCAGCAGCAGCGGACGCTCGACCGTGTACTTCGCCGACTTGTACCGGGCCACCTTGCCGGCCCGTTCCAGCGACGTGTCGCCGGTGGCCTGGGTCAGCACGTCCAGGTACTGCCCGACGGTCACCTCGGTGCGCATCTCGTCGAAGACCGGCCGGGCCCGCGCCACCGTCGTCGGCGCCAGGCCGGCCGAGTGCAGCAGCTCGTCGGACCAGACCAGGCAGAGGTCGCCCAGCAGGATCGCCGCGGCGTCGCCGAACGAGTCGGCGTCGCCGCCCCAGCCCGCCGCCCGGTGGCGCGCGGCGAACCGCCGGTGCACCGCCGGCTCACCCCGGCGGGTGTCGGAACGGTCCATCAGATCATCGTGGATCAGGGCGCTGGCCTGCACGAACTCCAGCGCGGCCAGGGCGGCCACGACCTGGTCGGAGTCGACCCCGCCGGCGCCCCGATAGCCCCAGTAGCCGAAGGCCGGGCGCAGTCGCTTCCCGCCGCCCAGCACGAACGCCTCGATCGCCTCGGCGACCGGCAGCAGGCCGTCGTCGACGGCGGTCAGCCAGCCACGCTGGCCGGAGAGGAACTCGGTGAGCGCCTTGTCGATCCGCTGGCGCAGGCCGGCGCGGTCGACCGGGGAGACGGGAGCAGCGTGGGTCACGCCCCGACGCTAGTCGCTCCCGACCGGTCGTGGCGCGCCCCCACCCCGGCGTGCCGCGCGACGCGCCGGGTGCGCCCGTCGCGCCCGCGCCTCCCCGGACCAGCCGGGGGCCGGCCCGGGGAGGTAGGGGCGGGCGGACGCGGTCAGCCCCGCGTAGCGCCAGGCGGCCGGTTCGGACGGGTGGGCGGCCAGGGCGCGGCGGAACTCGGTGAGCTGGCCGACGGCCCGGTGCGAGCCGGAGCGGACGGCGTCGAGCAGCGCCGCCGAGGCCACCTCGCACGCCTCGGGCACCTCACCGAGTCCCAGGTGCGCCCGGGCCAGCCAACTGCCGTAGACGGCGGCCCGGCGCGGCCGGCCCGGGACCGTCGCCGCCCGGGCCAGCAACGGGACGGCGCGCGCCGGCCGGCCCGAGGCGACCAGCGTCCGCCCGGTCATCGCCGCCAACTCGGCCTCGTCGAGCCAGTAGAGCCAGGGCGGTTCCCGGCCCGGCTCCGGCGCACCGGCCCCGGCCGCGCCGGCGAGCGCCCGGTCGGCGGCGCGGTGCCGGCCGGCGAGCGCCGCCGCGAGCGCGACCCGGTGCAGCAGCAGCGCCCGCAGGCCTGCTGAGGCGGTGGCGCGGCCGGCGGCGTACCCGATCCGGGCCAACGTGAGCGCGCCGGCCGGATCGCCGGCGTCGGCCAGCAGGTGGCTGGCGGACCCGAGCACGTACGCGGCGAGCGGCCGGTCCCCGGCGGCCAGGGCGGCGCGCAGCGCCAGCCGGTAGGCCGCCAGACCCGCGGCCGGGTCACCGGCGTCGGCGGCCAGCCATCCGGCCAGCTGGGCCGACTCGGCCAGGACCGGCAGCAGCCGGCGGCGGCCGGTGGGCCCGGCGAGCCGGTAGCCCCGTGCGGCGCGGCGCAGCCGGCGGGCGCCGAGCACGGCGAGGTCACCCCCGCCGAGCAGGTCGTCCCAGCGCCGCAGCGCGGCCAGCCCGACCCCGTCCGGTGGGGCGTCCGGCGCGGCGCGGGGACGGGCGCCGCCCGGCGGCGCGTCCGGACCCTCGGGCGCGGTCGGGGAGACGCCGGCCACCGGGTCGGCGCGGAGCAGCGCGTCGCCGAGCGGCCCGGCCGACGTGCCGCCGGTCGGGTCGGCGGCCCAGCGGTGCGCCAGGGTGAGCAACGCGAACCGGGCGCGCGACCCGGCCGGGTCGACCGCCGCCGGCGCCACGCCGAGGCGGCGGCTGCGCGCGGCGGCCTCGGCGATCAGCTCGCCGGGCACCCCGAGGACGGTGGCCAGCCACGCGGACCAGAAGTCACCGGGAAGGCGGACCTGGCGTTCCCACCGGGACACCTCGTGGCGGGTCAGGGTGGGCACGCCGGAGGCGGCGCAGAGCTCGGCGGCGACCCGCTGCTGACTCCAGCCGCGGGCGGAGCGCAGCTCGGCCAGGAGCGGCCCGAGCAGGCGGGGGCCGGACGGCGAAGACGGGATCATCGGGTCCTCCGGGGGTACGGCGCGGGACGGCGACACGGACACCGGTCGTGCCGGACCGGCGCGTCGCCGTCGTGGCGACCCCCGACGCGGGCCCCCGGGCCGGCCACCGGCCACCCCACCGCGCTGCCGTCGTTTCTACCCCCGGGGTACGACGCTCCGGCGGGGCCTGCTCGCGGGCTGGGAACATCCTCGGTGCGCCCGCCCGGTCCGGCTAGAGTCGGTCCGTGGCGCTCGGTCTTCCCTCGGTCCTCCCCAACTCCCAGCCGGCGATCGGGGAGCTGATCCGTGACGGCCGGCCGACCTTCTCCTTCGAGTTCTTCCCGCCGAAGACGCCGGCCGGCGAGAAGCTGCTCTGGCAGGCCATCCGCGAGCTGGAGTCGTTGCGCCCGTCGTTCGTCTCGATCACCTACGGCGCCGGCGGTTCGACCCGGGACACCACGGTCGCGGTGACCGAGCGGATCGCCACCGAGACCACGCTGCTGCCGATGGCGCACCTCACCGCGGTCAACCACTCGGTCGCCGAGCTGCGACACGTCATCGGGCGGCTGGCCTCGGTCGGTGTGCGCAACGTGCTGGCCGTGCGGGGCGACCCGCCCGGCGACCCGGGCGGCGAGTGGGTCCCGCATCCCGAGGGCGTCCACTACGCCGAGGACCTGGTCCGGCTGGTCCGCGACAGCGGCGACTTCAGCGTCGGGGTGGCCGCCTTCCCGTACAAGCACCCGCGCTCGCCGGACGTGGCCAGCGACACCGCGCACTTCGTCCGCAAGTGCCGGGCCGGCGCCGAGTTCGCCGTCACCCAGATGTTCTTCGACGCCGACGACTACCTGCGGCTGCGCGACCGGGTCGCCGCCGCCGGCTGCGACACCCCGATCCTCGCCGGCGTGATGCCGGTGACCCAGATCGGCACCATCGAGCGGTCGGTGCAGCTCTCCGGGGCGCCGTTCCCGCGGGCGCTGGCCGAACGGTTCGAGCGGGTGGCCGACGACCCCGCGGCGGTCCACCGGCTCGGCGTCGAGCAGGCCGGCGAGATGTGCGCCCGCCTGCTGGACGAGGGCGTGCCGGGGATCCACTTCATCACCCTCAACCGGTCGACCGCCACCCGCGAGGTCTGGCAGCGGCTGCGTGCCGACGCCCGGGTGTGACCACCCGCCGGACGACACCCGCGCCGCCCTTCTACGGTTGATCCGTGGTGGGCACACAGCTGAACTGGGACCAGTACGCGACCGCGTGGGCGCGGCTGCACGGCGGGTTCGATCCCCGGACCGCGGCGCCGGTGGTGCGCGCCTGGCTGCGCTTCGCCTACCACGTGGGCTACGTGCTGGGCCGGCTGCGGGTCGGCCCGACCGCGGTGACCGTGTTCGGCGTGCTGCTCTGCTTCTGCGTACCCCTGCTGGTGGGCCGGGTCGGCGACGGACCGTTCCTGGGCTCGCTGTTCGTGCTGCTCGCCGCGGTGGCGGACAGCGTCGACGGCGCGGTGGCGGTGGCCACCAACCGGACCACCCGGCTGGGCTACGTCTACGACTCGGTCGCCGACCGCCTCGGCGAGGTGGCCTGGCTGATCGCGTTCTGGCTGCTCGGCGCGCCCGGCGCGCTGGTCGCGGCGGCCGGCGGACTGTCCTGGCTGCACGAGTACGTGCGGGCCCGGGCCGTGTCCGCCGGGATGCGGGAGATCGGCGCGGTGACCGTGGGGGAGCGGCCCACGCGGGTCTGTGTGGCCCTGGTCGGCCTGCTGGTCGCCGGGCTCACCGGGCTGATCGACGCCGACCTCACCGCCGGCACCATCACCATGGCGACCACGGTGTGGGTGCTGCTCGCCGGGTTCGGCCTCGGCCAGTTGCTCGCCGCCGTGCGTCGCGCCCTGGTCGACGCCGGCTGACCGGCCGCGCGGGCGCAGTGGGCGCGTCGCGTGGGGTGGGTGTTAACAAGGGGCCCTTCCTCTACCCGAGGCGTTAAGAAGGGGCCCTTCCTTACACCCTCACCAGGCCGGGCCGACCGCCTCGGCGACGATCTCCGCGGACAACGTCACCATGGGCAGCCCGCCCCCCGGGTGGCTGGAGCCGCCGACCAGCCAGAGCCCGGCCGCCGGTCCCCGGTTGGCGGGGCGCAGCAGCCCGCCCGCGGTGCCGTAGATCGCCCCGCCCGGCGCGCCGGTGGCCGCGTCCAGGTCGGCCGGGGTGCGGATCTCCCGGAACACCAGCCGGTCCCGCACGTCCACGCCGCGTTCGGCGAGCACGTCGAGGATCCGGTCCGCGTACGCGTCGGCCAGCCCGGGCCGCCGCCAGTCCACCGCCCCGGCGGCGGTGCCGTGCCGGGGCGCGTTGACCAGCACGAACCACGCCTCGTGGCCGTCCGGCCGGACCGTCGGGTCGTCGGCGGCGGTGACGAAGACGGTCGGGTCGGGCGCCGGACGGGCCCGCACGCCGCGACCGGGGTCGCCGAAGACGGCGTCGAATTCGGCGTCGTAGTCGCCGGGGAAGAAGACGGTGTGGTGGGCCAGCCCGGAGTCGCCGCGGACGCCGAGCAGCAGCACGAAGCCGGCCAGGCTGCGGTCGGTGAGCGCGGCCAGCCGGCGCGGGTCGGGCAGCAGGTCCCGGTAGACGGTGAGCGCGTCCACGTTGGCCACCACCACGTCGGCCGGAACGGGGGCGGCCGACCCGGCGACGCGTACGCCGTGCACCCGGCCGCCGGCGGCGTCGATCCGGGTGACCGCGGCGTCGGTGCGCACCACCACGCCCAGGTCCAGGCAACGCGACAGCAGCGCGTCGGCGAGCGTGCCCAGCCCGCCGCGCAGATACCAGCCGCCGTACGCCAGCTCCGCGTAGGGGACGGCGACCAGCGCGGCGGGCGCGCGGCGCGGGTCGGCGCCGGTGTAGGTGGCGTAGCGGTCGAGCAGCATCCGCAGTCGCGGGTCGGACAGGTATTTGCGGCCCAGGCCGCGCAGCGTGCGGCCGGGGCCGATCGCGGCGAGGTCGCCCAGCCGCCAGGCCAGCGCGGCCAGGTCGCGCGGGGAGTCGACGGTGCGGCGCAGGATGTCCCGGTGCGAGGCCGCCCACACCCGGTCGGCCCGGCGCCACAGCCGCTGCCAGTCGGCGGCGGACCGGTCGCCGAACGCGGCGCCGACACGGGCGGCGAACTCGTCCGGGTCGGCGCAGGAGTCCAGCGTGGGACCGCCGCCCGGGAAGACGTGCCGCACGATCGGGTCCAGCGGGACCAGGTCGAGGTATTCGTCGAGCTTCGCGCCGGTCGCCTCGAACAGGTCGGAGAAGACCTGCGGCAGGGTGACCAGGCTCGGCCCGGTGTCGAAGCGCCACGCCCCCTCCGGGGTGTGGTGGGTGTAACGGCCGAGTTTGCCGCCGACCGTGCCGGCCCGTTCGAGGACGGTGACCTCGTGCCCGGTGACCGCGAGCCGGGCGGCGGCGGCGAGGCCGCCCACGCCGGCGCCGATGACCACGATGCGCGCCATGACGTGCCCCTCCTAGGTGACCGGGCGACCCCGCCAGGTGAGCCGGCGTCGCTTCCGCAGATGGTACGACCGGACGGTCAGCCAACCGAGGACCACGACCGACACGGGGTGCGCCAGCGCGTCGGGCCAGGCCCGGCCGCCGGTGGCACGGGCGCTGACCACGCGCCCCGCGACGCCGCCCAGGTAGGCCAGGAACGCCACCGCGGCCACCGCCGGCGCGCCGGCCACCAGCGCCGCCACGGCCAGCAGCGGGGGCGCCGTGTAGAGCAGGAGCAGCAGGGTCAGCACGGCGGCCGCGCCGGCCGGGTGCCCGAACGACGCCCAGAGCGACTTGGTGTAGCCGTCGCGCAGCTGCGGCCAGTCGTCGTACATCCGGCAGGAGGCCAGCCGGGAGCCGTCGGCCAGCGCGATCCGGCCGCCGGCCCGCTTCACCGCCCGGGCCAGCTCGATGTCCTCCAACACCTTGTCGGCCACCGCCGCGTGCCCGCCGGCCCGCAGGTAGCCGGCCCGGTCCACGACCAGGAACTGCCCGCCGGCGGCGGCCAGCGAGGGCCGCCGCGAGCGTTCCATCGCGCGCAGCGGCAGGAACGTCAGCCACAACCACTGCAACAACGGCTGCACCAGCCGGTCGGCCGCGGTCCGCACCACGATCCGGGGGTACGGCGACAGCAGCGTCGCGCCCGCCGCGCGCAACTCGGCCACCGCCGCCGCGACCGCGTACGGGGTGAGCACCACGTCGGCGTCGACGAACGCCAGCACCGTCGGTTCCGGGTCGGCCCGGGTGGCGAGCTGCCAGCAGGCGTGCGGCTTGCCCAGCCAGCCGGGCGGTGGGGCGACGCCGCTGAGCAGCGTCACCCGGGGATCGGCGCCGGCCACCGCGCGGACCACGTCGGCGGTGCCGTCGGTCGAGCCGTCGTCGAGCACCACGATCCGCAGCCCCGGCACCCCGCGCTGGGCGAGCAGCGCGCGCAGGCACGGGGTGACCCGGCCGGCCTCGTCGCGCAGCGGCAGCAGCACCGCCACCGCCTCGGCGGCCTCCACCGGGGCGGCGCCCGGGCGGCGCAGCCAGGCGAGCGCGTTGACGAGCGTGTGCCCGGTGAGCGCGGCGACCGCCACCACCGACGCGAGGGCGGCGGTCATGCCGGCGCGTCGACGCGCGGCGTGGGATCCGGCGCGGCGGCCCGGTCCCGGCGGCCCCGCCACAGCGCCACCGCCAGCGGCACCGCGGCCACCGCCATGCCGGCCGCGCCCCAGAGCGCGGACGCGGGCAGCCGGAGGAAGACCGCGTGCGCCAGCACGCTGGAGGCGTACGTCCAGAGGTAGAGCGCGAACATCGGGGCGTCCCGGCCGTCGACCCGGTCGACGGACGGCCCGGCGAGCGGGCGCAGCGCGGCGGCCAACAGGACCGCGAAGCCCAGCCAGCCGAGGTAGTTGCTGACCGGGATGCCGGGCAGTCCGGGCAGCGCCGGGGTGGCGTCGAGCCAGGTCCAGTAGCCCTCGGCCACCATCTGCGGGTCGAGGAACAGATCCCACGCGGCCAGCCCCACCGCCGCGAGCGCGACCCGTGCAAGGAGGGGCCCCTTCTTAACGCCTCCGGTAGAGGAAGGGCCCCCTTTTAACGCCTGGGTGAGCCGGACCGCGGTGAGCCACGCCGGCCAGGCCATCCAGGTCCAGGCCAACGGGATGATCAGCGGCACGCCGGCCAGCTTCGGGCCCAGCTCGCCGGAGTAGTCGTAGCTGCCGAACGGGAACCCGGTGGCCACGCCGAGCGCCTCGACGGCGAACCCGCCGCCGGTCGCGACCGCGACCAGCGCGGCCGCGGCCCGGACGCCCCGGGTGAGCAGTGCGTGGCCGACGGAGAGCAGCCAGCCGAGCACCACGGTGGCCACGGTCAGCCCGGCCCGGGTCGCGCCGCCGGTGAGCGGGTAGCAGATCTGGGCGAGGACCAGGACGGCCAGCAGCGCCCAGGGCAGCCGCACGCCTCTCATGTCCGGTCCGGCGGGGGGAGTGGCAGGTCCCGGCCGAGCACGCCGAACGGCCGCTCGTCACCGGGGAAGTGGAAGTGCCGCAGGACGTCGGTGAAGCCGAACCGGCGGTAGAGCCGCCAGGCCCGGGACGTCTGCTCGTCGGCCTCGGGGGTGGAGAGGAGCGTGGTGTCGCCCTCGGCCATGGCGAGCAGCGCGCGCAGCTGGCGGGCGCCCAGGCCGTGCCCCTGCGCGGGTGGGCGGACGTGCAGCTCGACCACCTCGAACGGATGGGTCAGCCAGCGCTGCCGGGCCGGCGGGGTCAACGCCCGCAGCACCTGGTCGTGCCACCACTGGCCGCTGGCGCCGAGGTAGCCGTACCCGAAGCCGGCCAGGTGTCCCTCGGTGGTCAGGCTGGCGACGGCGCGGAAGCCGGGCCGGCGGACGTGGGTGGCGATGTAGCCGCGCCGGGCCTCCAGCAGGTCGGGGCGGTAGCCCATCGCCTCGCCGTAGACGGCCACCACGTCGTCCAGACGCCGGACCAGGTCGTCCGGCGTCCACCGCACCAGCCTCATGCGTTCCCTCTCGCCGAGTCGGGGTCGCCCTCGGCGGCGACCCAGCCGAGCACCCCACGGTCGCCGACCACGTCGCCCACCGCGAACCGCGCGAACAGTTCCTCCGCGTACCAGCCCTCGGTGGGGGTGCGGGTGATCGCGGCGCGGTGCTCGGGGGAACGGTACGCGAACGCGACCAGGTCCGCCGGGTCGCGCCACACGCTCACCGTGCCCTGCCAGCCCAGCGGCGCCTCGCCCACGCCGAACCGGGCGAGCAGCCCGGGCGCGGCGTGCAGCGCGCCGGCGACCGGCGGGATCGCCCGCCAGAACGTGGCCGCCCGCCGGGCCCGCAGCCGGGCCCGGGTCAGCGCCAGCACCGGCCCGGTTGCCCGGCCGCCGGCCGGCGCGCCGAACGGCTCCCGGCCGGACCACTGGCCCCGGCTGGTCAGCGGACGCAGCTCCACCCGCACCGCGGCGCTCGCGATCCGGGCCCAGGACCGGGCGACCGGGGAGGAGTCGAAGCCTGCCGCGTCGGCGGGGGAGTCCCACACCGCCAGCGCGGCCCAGCGGGTCAGGTCGGCGTCGCCCGGCCCGAAGCCGGTGCCGGTCCCGGTGCCGAGCAGCTTGGCGAAGCGGACGCCGGGCAGCCGGCGCAACCGGGCCGGGTGGGTGGCCATCCGGGCCAGCGCCCCGGGCACGGACCGGCGGGGGATGCGCCACACGTGCAGCGTGACGAGGTCGGGGTTCACGCCACCTCGGCCGGGGTGCCGGCGGTGATCCGCAGCAGTTCCGCGTACGTGGTGGGGAACACCGCCTGGGGCACGCCGCCGGCCGCCCACACCTCGTCGTATCCGGCCAGGGCCGTGTCGACCAGGGTGCGCAACGGTCCGGGGTGGCCGACCGGGGCGACCCCGCCGATCACCTGGCCGGTGTGCCGCTTGACGAAGTCGGGGCTGGCCCGGCGCAGGTGGGTCACGCCCAGCGTGGCGGCCAGCCCGGCGGTGTCGACCCGGTGCGCGCCGGAGGTGAGCACCAGCAGCGGCGCGTCGTCCGCGTCGAAGATCAGCGAGTTGGCGATGGCGCCGACGGCGACGCCGAGCGCGTCGGCCGCCGCGGCGGCGGTGTGCACCGCCTCCGGCAGCAGGCGGACGCGGCTCGGGCCGCCGGAGCCGTCCCGCGCTCCCGCGTCGTCGAGCGCCCGCTGCACCGCCTGCACGTTCGGGTGTGGCTGCATGCCGGCCATTCTCCCCGCCGCGCCCGCCCGGCGCGCAGCCACCCACGCCGCGTCCCGCCGGCCCGGCTACCGGAACCGGTCGGCGAGCCCGGTCAGCTTGGCGACGTACGCGGGCCAGTCGTGGTCCCGGGGAGGCTGGTGTTCCCCTGCTGCCAACCGATCGCCCCGTCGTGCTGTTCGCGCAGGATGTCGGCCTGCCCGGCGTGGCGGGCGAGGTCGTAGACCACCCGCACGACGATCTCGTGCAGGGTCACGTCCGGGGCGTCCGGCCCCCACCACGGCACCCGTCCCGGGGCGTCGAGCGGCAGCTCGGCGATCGTCTCGTCGGCGAAGGCCCCGACGCGCCGGTAGAGGTCGATCAGCCCGTCCTTCGTCTCGTCCTCCCGGGCGTACCAGTCCGCCTGGGGGTCCTCCTCCTGCGCGGCCAGGGAGACCAGTTCCTCGGGCGTCGGGAACTCGCGGCCGAAGGTGGGCCCGAAGTAGCCGGCCTCGACGTTGAGGCAGTGCTTGATGATGCCCAGCAGGCTGGTGCCGGTCGGGGTACGGGGCAGCCGGGCGTCGCGTTCGCCCAACCCGTCGAGCTTCCAGATCAGGTCGTCGCGGCACGCCTGGAGGTAGTGGCGCAGCGCCGTCTTCGGGTCGTCCTTGTCAGCCATGCGCGTCAGTCTGCCGCCCGCGGACGAGCCGGTGGGGTCACGGCGGGTCGCCGCCGGTGGCGCGGGCGGCGATGAACGCGGCGATGCCGTCGAGGATGCGGGCCAGGCCGAAGTCGAGGGTGTCGTGGTCGGCCGGGCCGTCCGGGCCGGGGCGCAGTGCGGCGTCCAGCGCCGGGTAGCGGTCCTCGCGGCCCCGCACCAGCGCGCCGAACGCCGCCTCCCGGCCGGACCCGGGCGGCAGGCCGGCCAGGTTGCGGGCGTGCCCGACCAGCAACGTCGCCACGTCCAGCCGCTCGGTCGCGGTGAGCCCCGTCCCGGCGAGCGCGGCGACGACCCGTTCCACCCAGGACAGTTCGTGCGGTCCGGGCAGCCGGGCGCCCACGGCCGCCGCCTGCGCCCACGGGTGCCGGCGGAACCGCTCGACCAGCCGCCGGGTCCAGTCGTCGAGCTGACCGCGCCAGTCGGCCCCGGCCGGCGCCGGAGGGGGTTCGCCCAGCGCCGCGTCCAGCATCAGCGCGACCAGCTCGGCCCGTCCGGGCACGTAGCGGTAGAGCGCCATCTTGGTGACGTCGAGCGACTCGGCGACCCGCTGCATGGTGAGCCCGTCCAGCCCGTCCACGTCGGCGACGGCGATGCCGGCGCGGGCCACGGCGGCGGGCGAGAGGGTGGGGCGGGGGCCCCGCCGGGGGCCGGCGGGCGCGCCCCAGAGCAGCTCGAACAGCCGCTTCTTGTCGACCTCACCGGCCCGCACGGATCGCCCTCCCACCTCGCCGGGCGGCGCCGGTCCGCCCGCTACGCCGACGATACGGCCACCTGCGCTCCGGACCCGGCCCGGCCCGCGCCGGACCGGGCCGGGAAACGGGAACCGGGCCAGCCCGGCGTGGTCCGGACCCGCCCGGCGGCGTCCACCACCAGCGCGGCGTACCCGTTCAGGGTGGCCAGCCAGTCCGGGGCGTCCGGGCCGCGGGCGACCGCCGCGGTCGCGTACACGTCGGCCCAGAGCAGGTCGGGGCCGACCACGGTGACCGACCGGACGGCCCCGGCCGGTCGCCCGGCGCGGGGGTCGGTGATGTGCGTGCCGCGCCGGGCGGTGCCCGAGGTGGCCACCGCGCCGTCGGCCCGCTCGACCACGTCGAGCATCCGGTCCGGCCGGTCGGGGTCCTCGACGCCGACCCGCCAGGGCGGCCGGCCCGGCGCGGCCCGCAGCAGCACGTCACCGCCCGCGTTGAGGCACAGGTCGTGCCCCGCCAGGTCGGTCAGGTGCCGCGCGGCGCGCGCCACCGCCCAGCCCTTGACCAGCCCGGACGGGTCGAAGCCCACGCCGCCGAGGGGCAGCGGCAGGCGACGGGCGTCGAACCACCCGCCGGTACGCGCGCGGGCGGTCTCGCAGAGCGCGGCCACCTCGCGCAGCAGCGGGTTCGTGGTGGTGGCCGGATCGGGCGGCGCGCCGCCGAGGCGACCCAGCTGACTGTCCGGCCGGTACGTGCTGAACACCGCGTCGGCCCGGCGCAGCTCGGCGAAGACCCGGGCCACCCGCTCCGCCACCGCCTCGGTGCGCACCGCCGGACCGCGCAGGTGGATGCTGACCGGCAGCCCCATCACCTGCTCCACCCAGGCGCGCCGGTCCGGTCCGGCCGGCGTGGTCACCGCAGGTGCGCCGCGTCGATGGCGGACTGGAGCGACTCCCGGTAGCCGTCGCTGGTGACGGTGGCCCCGGAGACGGTGTCGATCCGCGCGCTCTGCGCCGCCAGGGCCTCCTGCCGCAGGATCGGCACCGCGTAGTCGTTGATCTCCTGGTCCCGGTGGTTGCCGTCGGGCACCTGGACGGCGGCCACATCGGTGATCTTCCCGGCGGAGACGGTGATCCGTACCTGCACCGGCCCCCACCGGGTCTGCGCCACCGACCCGGTGGCCGTGCCGCTGCCGCCGCTGTCGGTCGTGGCGCCGCCGGTGGCGACCGCGCCGGTCTCCCCACCCGCGCCCATGGTGCTGGTCCGGTAGCTGAACAGCAGCACCAGCGCGGCCACGGTGGACAGCAGCCAGACGGTGATCCGTCGCACGGATCCTCCCTTCGCGCCCGTCACCAGGCGAAGCGTTCGTGATGGACGTGCGCGTCGGGCACCCCGGCCGCGCGGGTCGCGACCCGGACGGCGTCGACCCAGCCGTCCGGCCCGCAGAGGAAGACGTCGTGTCCGGCCACGTCGGGGGAGAGCCGTCGCAGCGCCTCGGCGTCGGAGAGCCCCTCGGCGTACCTCGGCAGCCAGGACGGCCGCGCCGCCCGGGGCCCGACCAGGTGGTGCACCACCAGCCCGCGTTCGGTGACGAGGCGGTCCAGCTCGGCGGAGAAGACCAGGTCCTCCGGGGTGCGCGCGCGGTGGACGAGCACCGCCTCGCCGGGCGTGTACGGCAGCTCCCAGAGCAGCGCCAGCAGCGGGGTGAGCCCGACACCGCAGGCCAGCAGCGTGATCCCGCCGCCCCGCCAGTGCTGCCCGGTGAGCCGCCCGTACGGCCCCTCGATCAGCACCTGGGTGCCGGGGCGCAGGGCGGCCACCCGGGCGCTGCCGTCGCCCAGGTCCTTGACCGTGATCCGGAGCAGGTCCCCCCGCGGCGGCGCGGACAGCGAGTACGGGTGGGCGCGGGACCAGCCGGGACCGTCCAGGAACCGCCAGAGCAGGAACTGGCCGGCCCGTACCGGCAGCCGGTGCAGGTCTCGCCCGCGCAGCCAGACCGAGGTGACCCCGGGCGCCTCGGCGACCACCGCGGCCACCTCGATCCGGTGGCGCAGCGAGCGCCAGGCGGGCAGGCCGAGCCGCCAGATCAGCACGCTGGCCAGCGCCAGCAGGTAGACCGTCCACCAGTAGGCGCGGGCGAGCGGCGAGGCGAGGAAGTCGGCGCCGGTCCAGAGCTGGTGCGGCAGAGCCAGCGCGACGCCCAGGTAGGCGTAGAGGTGCAGCAGGTGCCAGGACTCGTAGCGCAGCCGCCGCCGGGCCGCGCGGACCGAGGTCACCACCACCAGCGTCAGCAGCGCCAGCGCCGCGGTGGCCAGCAGCATCCCGGGGTACGTGACGACGAGGTCCCAGGTCTCGGCGAGCACCCCCCGGCGGGCGGTGCCGGCGTATCCGAGCACGGTCAGCAGCACGTGCGTCAGCAGCAGGTGGAACGAGGCGAATCCGGCGAGCCGGTGCCAGCGGGCGATCCGGTCCTGGCCGAAGCGGCGTTCCAGCAGCGGCACCCGGGCCATCAGCACCACCTGGACCAGCATCAGGTCGGCGCTGACCAGGCCGGCGAGCCGGCCGAGCGAGGTGAGCCCGGTGGCCGCGCCGGCCAGCAGCTCCTGCACGCCACGGTCGGCGGTCCAGAGGGCGGTGACGACCAGCAGGCTGAGCGCCGCGAGGGCGCCGGCGACGTCGGCCCACCAGGCGGGGGCGGTCGGCGGCGGGCGGCGTGGGGCCTGCCGGCCGGCCACGGCGGCGGTCACCGGAGGGTCTTCTCGGTACGGCTGACGCTCATGGGGTAAACCCTGGGCCGGCGAGTTCCGGTTCTCCTTTGCCGCTGCTGTGCCCCGGCTGGGAATCCGACGGGGTGCCGGCGTGTCCCCGGCGCGTCACACGTTGCGTTTTCGTCGGTGGGGAGGTGTACTGTCAGGGTAGTTAGAACGAGTGTTCGATTCCGACCCCCGGGTCGCACACCTCGTTCCACGGCTCCGGAGACGGTGTTTCGCGGCACCGGCCTCCGGAAGGTGCGGCTCCGCGGGCCGCACCGGGCCTCGGACAGTCGCGAGTCCAGGCCCGACAGGCAGGTCGTCGCCCGCCGCCCACGACCCCCGGGCGGCGGGCGACGGACCCGCCGGTACGCCGGCCGGGTGTGGGTGTGGGGAAGCGTCCACACCCGGCCGGCCGCCACCTGAGGTGCGTCTTCCTCCGCACCGACCGCTCCGGGCGACCGGGCGACGGATCCCGTCGCGCGACCGCCCGCCCCGGCCACACGCGGAGGAGAGACCCATGCCGACCAGTCCGGCCCAGGCGCCCACGGTGCCCGCGCACGTGTTGCCGCACCGCACCCCCGCCCAGCTGCTCGTGGTGGCGCGCGAAGGGCTGGCCGAGGCCGCCCGCACCCGTCCCGACGGCCTCCGCTACGCCGCCGCCCACCTCGCGGCGCTGCGCGCCGCCGCCGCCGTGCTCGCCGCCCGGGCCCGCCCCGCACCCACCCGGCGCAACCGGATCACCAGCGTCTGGGTGCTGCTCGCCACCGTCGCCCCCGAGCTGGACGAGTGGGCCGCCTACTTCGCCGCCGGCGCGAGCAAGCGGGCCGCCGCCGAGGCGGGCATCCCCCGGGTGGTCACCGCCCGGGAGGCCGACGATCTGCTCCGTTCCGCCGAGCAGTTCGTCACCGTGGTGGAGACCGCACTCGGGCTGGCCCACCAACCGACGCTCGACGGCCTGCACCGGCCCCTGCGGCTCGGCGGTTCCGACGCCCCGGCGCGATCCGGGGCGGCCGCCGCCTGACGTGGCGCCCGGCCGCCGTCGGCGGGACCCCGGGCGGCCGGGCGCCGCTCCCACGGCACGCGCGTGCCGCGCAGCACATGATCCACAGCACCATCCGCGGGCGGGGCCCGTGGCGAAACACGACGGGGGGTTGGTCCGATGGCGGGCCGCATGGTGGTCGGTTCCGCCGCCCTGGCCGAGCTGGTCCGGCCGGCGAGCGCGCCCGACCCGGCCGGCGGCCACCGGGTGCTCCCCGTCCGGTCCGAGTTGACCGGGCTGCTGCCCAACCGGGGCCTGCGTCGTGGCAGCACCGTCGCGATCGGCGCCGGCCAGCCCCGGCACAGCGGCGCCACCTCGCTGATCCTCGCCCTGCTCGCCGAGGCGTCCCGGGCCGGCTCGTGGTGCGCCGTGGTCGGCGTACCCACCTTCGGGGCCGGTGCGGCGGCCGAGGCCGGGATCGCCCTGGACCGGCTCGCGCTGGTGCCGCACCCCGGCCCGGAGTGGCCCACCGTCGTCGCCGCGCTCATCGACGGGGTCGACGTGGTGGTCACCGCCGTGCCGACCACGGTCGCCGCCTCGGTCGCCACCCGGTTGGCCGCCCGGGCCCGGCAGCGCGGCAGCGTGCTGGTCCCGTACGGGCGGTGGGACGGCGCGGACGTGACGCTCCAGGTGGTCCGTGGGGTCTGGCAGGGGCTCGGGCCCGGCCGGGGGCGGCTGCGCCGCCGCGAGGTGACCGTCTCGGCCCGCGGCCGGGGAGCGGCCGCCCGGCCCAAGGAGATCAAGGTGTGGCTGCCCGGCGACGAGCTGACCCGGGTGATCCCCCGCGCGTCCGGGGCCGGCGTCCCGTCCGTCACCGCCCCGGCCCGTCGGCTGCGCGTGGTGGCCCCCGCGGTGGGCCGGTGAGCACCGCCCCGCCGCGGGCCCTGCTGCTCTGGTGCCCGGACTGGCCCGTCCTCGCCGCCGAGATCGTCGACGGCGTGCCGGCCACCGACCCGGTCGTGGTGCTGCACGCCAACCGGGTGGTCGCCTGCTCCGAGCGGGCCCGGGCCGAGGGGATCCGGCGCGGGCTGCGCCGGCGGGAGGCCCAGGGGCGCTGCCCGCACCTCACCGTGGTCGACCACGACCCCGGCCGGGACGCGCGGGCGTTCGAACCGGTGGTGGCCGCCGTCGAGGAGGTGGTCGCCGGGGTCGAGGTGATCCGCCCCGGCGCGTGTGTCACGGCCGCCCGGGGGCCGAGCCGCTACCTCGGCGGCGAGGAGGCGGCGGCCGAGCGGATCGTCGAGCACGTCGCCCAGAGCTGTGCGGTGGAGAGCCAGGTCGGCATCGCCGACGGGGTCTTCGCGGCCGGGCTGGCCGCCCGGGAGGGGCACATCCTGCCCCCCGGCGGCACCCCGGAGTTCCTGGCCGGCCGGCCGGTCGAGGCGCTGGGCCGGCCCGCCCTGGCCGACCTGCTGCGCCGGCTCGGCGTCCGTACCCTCGGCGACTTCGCGGCGCTGCCCGCGGGGGACGTGCTGGCCCGGTTCGGCTTCGACGGGGCGCTGGCGCACCGGCTCGCCGCTGGCCGGGACGACCGGCCGCTCGCGGTCCGGCAGCCGCCCGTCGACCTGACCGTCACCGCCGACCACGACGAGCCGATCGAGCGGGTCGACGCCGCCGCGTTCGCCGCCCGCACGCTGGCCGAGCGGCTGCACGAGCGGCTCGCCGCGTACGGCCTGGCCTGCACCCGGCTCGGCATCGAGGCGGTCACCGCGCACGGCCAGGAACTGCACCGGGTCTGGCGACACGACGGCCTGCTCACCGCCGCGGCCATCGCCGACCGGGTCCGGTGGCAGCTCGACGGCTGGCTCTCCGGCAGCAACGGCCGGGGCGGGGCCCGGCCGGCCCGCCCGACCGCGGGCATCATCCGGCTGCGGCTGGTGCCGGACGGCGTGCTCGCCCAGGCCGGCCTGCAACCCGGGCTGTGGGGGGAGACCGGCGCGGAACGGGAGCGGGCGCACCGCGCGCTGAGCCGGGTGCAGGGCATCCTCGGCCCCGAGGCGGTGGTCACCGCCGTCCTCGGCGGCGGGCGCTCCCCGGCCGAGCAGGTGCGCCTGGTGCCGTGGGGCGACGAACGGGTGCCCGCCCGCCCCGGCCCTCCGCCCCTGCCGACCCTTCCGTCGTCGGGCGTCGCGTCGTCGGCCCTTTCGCCGTCGGCCCTTCCGTCGTCGGGCGCCCCGTCGTCGGCTCTTCCGTCGTCGGGGGCCGCGTCGTCGGGGGCCGCGTCGTCGAGGGCCGCGTCGTCGGGCTTCGGGTCGTCGGGTCCGGCCGCTGTTCCGGCCGTGCGGTCCGGTGCGGCTGCCGCGCCGGTCGCGTCCGGCGGCCCGGGCGCGGCGGCGAGGCGGGTCGGTGGCCGGGCCGGCCGAGGTCGGGCGGTGCCCGAGCCGCCGTGGCCGGGGCGGATCCCGCCACCGTCACCGGCCGTGGTGCTGCCCACCCCGGTGTCGGCCGAGGTGCACGACGCGTCCGGCCAGCCGGTCGTGGTGAGCGCCCGGCTGGCGGTCAGCGCGCCGCCGGCCCGGTTGACCGTGGGCACCGGCCGCCCCGCCGACATCTCCGGATGGGTCGGCCCATGGCCGGTGGACGAGCGCTGGTGGGCGCCGGCCGAGGCGCGTCGTCGCGCCCGGTTCCAGGTCTGCCTGGCCGACGGCACCGCCCTGCTGCTCGCGGTCGAGGGCGGGCAGTGGCTGGTGGAGGCCATCTATGACTGAGCGGCATCCGCCGACGCCGCGACGTGCCGACATGCCGCGCCGACTCCCACCCTCCGGAGGCTACGAACTTGACGATGCGAATGGATCGCGGTGCCCCGCCGTCGTCGTCGCTGTGACTCATCCGTGTCATCAAGTTTGTAGGCAGCCGCAGGTCGACCTTCGGCCGGTGGACGCGACAGGCGGGGGAGACCGCAGGTCAGGGCCAGGGAGCGCGGGATGAGCTTCCACAACCCGAAGATGCCCTGGTCGAAGCTGGAGCAGGTGCTCTCCGGGCGGGGCGGGGACGAGCCGGGCCGGGGCGAGCGGCACCTGCACGTGGTGGACCCGCTCGCGGTCGACGCCGACGGCGGCGACTCCCCGGCCTGGAGCCGCAAGCGCCAGGAATACCAACCGCCGGAGCTGGACCGTCCGGACGGCGTCGTCCCCTACGCGGAACTGCACGCGCACTCCAACTTCAGCTTCCTCGACGGGGCCAGCCACCCGGAGGAACTGGCCGAGGAGGCGGCCCGGCTCGGGCTCACCGCGCTCGCCGTCACCGACCACGACGGCTTCTACGGCGTGGTGCGCTTCGCCGAGGCGGCCCGCGCGCTGCGGCTGCCGACGATCGTCGGGGCGGAGCTGTCCCTCGGGCTGCCCGGCCCGCAGAACGGCGAACCCGACCCGCTCGGCCGGCACCTGCTGGTGCTCGCGCACGGCCACGAGGGGTACGCCCGCCTCGCCGCCACCATCTCCCGGGCCCAGCTGCGCGGCGGGGAGAAGGGCCGCCCGGTCTACGGCGAGCTGGAGGAGATCGCAGCCGAGCTGAAGGACCACGTGCTCGTGCTCACCGGCTGCCGCAAGGGGCACGTGCCGGCCGCGCTGCTCACCGAGGGCGTCGACGCGGCGGCCCGGGAGCTGGACCGGCTCACCGCGTTGTTCGGCGCGGAGACGGTGGCGGTGGAGCTGACCGACCACGGCCACCCGGTCGACGCCGACCGCAACGACGCGCTCGCCGAGCTGGCCGCCGCGTCCGGGCTGCCCACGGTCGCCACCAACAACGTGCACTACGCCACCCCGGGCCGGCGGCGGCTGGCCACCACGGTGGCGGCGGTCCGGGCCCGGCGCAGCCTCGACGAGATCGACGGCTGGCTGCCCGCCGCGGCCACCGCCCACCTGCGCAGCGGCGCGGAGATGGCGGCGCGGTTCGCCGCGTACCCCGGGGCGGTGGCGCGGGCCGCGGAGTTCGGCGCGGAACTCGCCTTCGACCTGCACCTGGTCGCGCCGCAGCTGCCGGCGTACCCGGTGCCGGCCGGGCACACCGAGATGAGCTGGCTGCGCCGGCTGACCATGGACGGCGCCCGCGAGCGGTACGGCCCACCCGAGGCGCACCCGGAGGCGTACGCGCAGCTGGAGCACGAGCTGCGGATGATCGAAGACCTCGGCTTCCCCGGCTACTTCCTGGTGGTCTACGACATCGTCGCGTTCTGCCGCGCGCAGGACATCTACTGCCAGGGCCGGGGGTCGGCGGCCAACTCGGCGGTCTGCTACGCGCTGCGCATCACCAACGTGGACGCGGTCCGGCACCGGCTGCTGTTCGAACGGTTCCTCGCCCCGGAACGCGACGGGCCACCCGACATCGACGTGGACATCGAGTCCGACCGGCGGGAGGAGGTGATCCAGCACGTCTACGCCCGCTACGGCCGGGAGCACACCGCGCAGGTCGCCAACGTCATCTCCTACCGGCCCCGGTCGGCGGTGCGGGACGTGGCCAAGGCGTTCGGTTTCTCGCCCGGGCAGCAGGACGCCTGGAGCAAGCAGATCGACAGGTGGGGTTCGGTCGCCGCGGTCGACGTGGCGGACATCCCGGAGCAGGTGGTCGCGTACGCCAACGAGTTGCTGACCTTCCCCCGGCACCTGGGCATCCACTCCGGCGGCATGGTGATCTGCGACCGGCCGGTGATCGAGGTCTGCCCGGTGGAGTGGGGCCGGATGCCCGGGCGCAGCGTGCTCCAGTGGGACAAGGACGACTGCGCGGCCGTCGGCCTGGTCAAGTTCGACCTGCTCGGCCTCGGCATGCTCTCCGCGCTGCACTACGGCTACGACCTGATCGGGATGAGCCTGGACCTGGGCGACATGACGCTGGACGACCCCGAGGTCTACGACATGCTCTGCCGGGCCGACTCGGTCGGGGTGTTCCAGGTGGAGAGCCGGGCCCAGATGGCCACGCTGCCCCGGCTCAAGCCCCGCGAGTTCTACGACCTGGTGGTGGAGGTGGCGCTGATCCGTCCCGGCCCGATCCAGGGCGGCTCGGTGCACCCGTACATCCGGCGCAAGAACGGCCAGGAGCCGGTGACGTACGCGCACCCGCTGATGCGCAACGCGCTGGAGAAGACGCTCGGTGTGCCGCTGTTCCAGGAGCAGCTCATGCAGCTCGCCATCGACCTGGCCGGGTTCGACGCGGCCGGCGCCGACCAGCTGCGCCGGGCCATGGGGGCGAAACGCTCGGTGGAGCGGATGGCGCAGATCGCCGACCGGCTCTACGCCGGGATGGCCGAGCGGGGCATCACCGGCGAGCTGGCCGACGACGTCTACCGCAAGCTCACCGCGTTCGCCAGCTACGGCTTCCCGGAGAGCCACGCGATGAGCTTCGCCTACCTGGTCTACGCCAGCTCGTGGCTCAAGCGCTACCACCCCGGCCCGTTCCTGGCCGCGCTGCTCAACGCCCAGCCGATGGGCTTCTACTCGCCGCAGACGCTCACCGACGACGCCCGCCGGCACGGCGTGGAGGTGCGCCGGCCGGACATCAACGCCAGCGGCGCCAAGGCGGTGCTGGAGTCCACGCCGGAGACCCGGTGGGGCAGCGTGCCGGGCGAGCCGCCGCACGCCTGGGGGCTGGGCGGCCCGGTGGTCCGGCTCGGGCTGGGCAGCGTCCGTACCCTCGGCGCGGACGTGGCCGAGCGGATCGAGGCGGAGCGGGCGGCGCACGGGCCGTACCGGGACATGCCGGACCTGGCCCGCCGCGTCGGTCTCACCGCCGCGCAGCTGGAGGCGCTGGCCACCGCGGACGCCTTCGCCTGTTTCGGGCTGACCCGGCGGCAGGCCCTCTGGGCGGCCGGCGCGGCGGCCCAGGACCGGCCCGGTCGGCTGCCCGGCACGGTGACCGGCGCGGACCCGCCCACGCTGCCCGGCATGGCGGACGTGGACCGGCTGGTCGCCGACGTGTGGGCCACCGGCCTGTCCCCGGAGAGCCACCCGGCCCGGTTCATCCGGGACCGGCTCGACGCGCTGGGCGCGGTGCCGATCGCCCGGCTCGGTCAGGTGCCGCCCGGGCAGCGGATCCGGGTCGGCGGGATCGTCACCCACCGGCAGCGGCCGGCGACCGCCGGCGGGGTCACGTTCCTCAACCTGGAGGACGAGACCGGAATGCTGAATGTCACTTGCTCCCCGGGGCTGTGGCAGCGCTACCGTCGAATCGCCCGCACCAGCGGAGCACTGGTGGTGCGGGGCCGGCTGCAGCGGCACGAGGGCGTCACGAACCTCACCGCGGACCGGCTGGACGCGATCGAGCCGCCCGTCACGCCGGCGTCCCGGGATTTCCGCTGAGTGGAGTGATCCACATTACGGTTTCCCGGAGCCCGAGGCGGGAGACTCCCGGACACGGGTTGGGCAGAGTGGCCCACCCGGGTATGGGGGATGAACCAGATGACCTTTCACAGCACGTACCCCGGTGGCGTGGCCAACGCCCGACGGACCCGCCTCGGCACCGGGTGGGCGCCCACCCACGAGGTCGAGCCGCGGGAATACCAGGTGACCGAGGGACCGGTGGCCAACGCCCAGCGCTCCCGCGCCGAGGAGGACCCGGCCGGCGGCGGCGAGTCCTGACCCGCGGGCCGGGGGTGACTAGGCTCGGCGACGTGGAGCAGACCCGAACCCTCACCCCCCGCACCGCCGTGATCTGGGCCGTGCTCCGGGCCGAGCTGGACCGGCGGGCCGGTGAGCGGCTCTCGGTGCTCGACGTCGGCGGTGGGACCGGCGGCTTCGCCGTCCCCCTGGCCGAGGCCGGTCACCGGGTCACCGTGGTCGACGCCAGCCCCGACGCGCTCGCCGCGCTGACCCGCCGGGCCGCCGAGGCCGGGGTCGCCGACCGGGTACGCGCACGGCAGGGCGACGCGGACGCGCTCGCCGGGGTGGTCGAGCCCGCCTCCGTGGACCTGGTGCTCTGCCACTCCGTCCTCGAGGTGGTCGACGACCCGGAACCGGTGACGACGGCGCTGGTCGCCGCGCTCCGACCGGGCGGAGCGGCGAGCGTACTGGTCGCCGGGCGGGCCGCCGCCGTGCTCGGCCGGGCGATGAACGGGCAGCTGGACAACGCCGCCGCGCTCGCCGCCGACCCGCAGGGCACCGCCGGCGGTCGGGACAGCCTGCGGCGCCGATACGACGCCGACGGCGCGGCCGCGCTGCTCACCGCCGCCGGGCTCGTCGTCGAGGAGATCCACGGCGTACGCGTCCTCGCCGACCTGCTGCCGGCCGCCGTGGCGGACGGTCAGCCGGCCGCCCTGGTGGAGTTGGAACGGTCCCTGGCCGGTCGGTCGCCGTACCGGGACCTGGCCGCCCAGCTGCACGTCTTCGCCCGCCGCCCGGCATGACCGGCCCTCTCGACCGGGTCGCGCCCCGCTACGGCGGCGGCAGCCTGGTCGACGTGCTGCCCAGCGCGCTCACGCTGCTCGGCGTGCCCGGCGCGGTCGACCTGCTCGACCTGACGCCCCGGCTCGCCGGGGTACGCCGCATCGCCGTGCTGCTGGTCGACGGGCTGGGCTGGCACCAGATCCCCACCGCCGCCCCGTACGCGCCCACGCTGGCCGGACTGGCGGCCACCACCGGCGTGCCGCTCACCTCCGGCTTCCCCTCCACCACCCCGACCAGCCTGGTCAGCCTCGGCACCGGCACCCCGTCCGGCGCGCACGGGGTGCTCGGCTTCACCGTCCGGGTGCCCGGCACGGACCGGGTGCTCACCCACGTCGACTGGTCCGCCGACCCCGATCCGACCCGCTGGCAGCCGGTCCCCACCTGGTACGAGCGGGCCCGGGCCGCCGGGGTGGCGGTCACCGTGGTCAGCCGACCCGAGTTCGCCGGCAGCGGCCTCACCCTGGCCGCGAACCGGGGCGGCGACTACCGGGGCGCGACCGGGGTCGACGCGCTCGCCGCGCGGATGCTGACCGCGCTGGCCGCCGGCGCCGGGCCCACAGTGGTTTCCGGCTACCACCCCGACCTGGACCGGCACGGGCACCTGAGCGGCATCGACTCCGCGCCGTGGCGGACGGCGGCGGCCGAGGTGGACGCGCTGCTGGCCCGCCTGGTGGACGGGTTGCCGCCGGACGCCGCGCTGCTGGTCACCGCCGACCACGGCCAGCTCGACATCCCCGCCGGGCACCGGGTCGATCTGGACACCGACCCCCGGCTGCGGGCCGGGGTACGGGTGGTCGCCGGCGAGCCCCGGGTCCGCTACCTGCACGTCGAGCCGGGCGCCGAGGCGGACGTGGTGGCCACCTGGACCGGGGTGCTGGGCGGGGCGGCCGACGTGCTGACCCGGGCGGAGGCGGTGGCCACCGGCTGGTTCGGGCCGGTGCCCGAGGCGCACCTGGGCCGGATCGGCGACGTGGTGGTGGTCTGCCGGGACACGTACGCGGTGGTCGCCACCCGCTCCGAGCCGCCGGTGGTGTCGCGGCTGGTGGCGTACCACGGCGCGGACACCGCCGCGGAGATGACCGTCCCGCTGCTGGTGGTCCGGGGCTGACCGGCGACCCTGTCGGACCGGCGGGTTAGCCTGCGGGGCATGGGCCGCAGCCAGTCGTTGCCCCGGGGCGGGGATCCGCGCTTCGGGCCGGACGCCGACGACACCGGCTGCGCGATCCTGCACGTCGACATGGATGCGTTCTTCGCCTCGGTGGAGGTGCGCCGGAGCCCCGAGCTGCGCGGCCGGCCGGTGGTGGTGGGTGGCGTCGGCCCGCGCGGGGTGGTCAGCTCCGCCAGCTACGAGGCCCGCCGCTACGGCGTCCGCAGCGCCATGCCCACCGCCCGGGCCCGGGCGCTCTGCCCGCACGCGGTCTACCTGCCGCCCGACTTCACCGCCTACTCGACGGCGTCCCGTGCGGTGATGCGGATCTTCCGCGACGTCACGCCGCTGGTCGAGCCGCTCTCGCTGGACGAGGCGTTCCTCGATGTGACCGGCGCCCGGCGGCTGTTCGGTCCGCCGGCCGCCATCGCCGGCCTGATCCGTCGCCGGGTCGCCGAGGAGCAGCACCTGACCTGCTCGGTCGGCGTGGCGTCGAGCAAGTTCGTGGCCAAGCTCGGTTCCACCCGGGCGAAGCCGGACGGGCTGCTCGTGGTGCCCGCCGACCAGGTGCTGGATTTCCTGCACCCGCTGCCGGTGTCCGCGCTGTGGGGCGTGGGGGAGCGCTCGGCCGAGGCGCTGCACCGGCTCGGCCTGCGCACCGTGCGCGACCTGGCCGAGGCGCCGGCCGGTCTGCTGCGTCGGGCGGTGGGTGAGGCGTCCGCCGCCCACCTGCACGAGCTGGCCTGGGGGCGGGACCCGCGCCGGGTCTCTCCCGAGCAGGTGGAGAAGTCGATCGGCGCCGAGGTCACGTTCGACACCGACGTCACCGATCCGACGGAGATCCGGCGATCCCTGCTCGCCCTCGCCGACAAGGCCGGCGCCCGGCTGCGCGCGGCCGGCCAGGTGGGCCGCACGGTGTCGCTGAAGGTCCGGTTCGCCGACTTCCGCACGATCAGCCGCTCCCGCACCCTCGCCGTGCCCACCGACACCGCGCGGGAGATGTTCGACACGGCCTGGGCGCTCTGGGGCGCCCTCGCCCCGGGTGAACCGGTCCGACTGGTCGGTGTCCGGATGGAGGGGCTCGCCGCCGCCGAGGAAACGCCGCAGCAGCTCACGCTGGGCGCGCCGGAGCGGGGCTGGCGGGAGGCGGAGGCGGCGGCCGACGCGGCGGCCGCCCGATTCGGGCGGTCCGTCATAGGTCCGGCCAGTCTTCTCGGCAGGCGGGATCCACGACGAGTCGAAAAACCGACCCGGCCGTAGGTCGTCCCGCTTTCCGACGCGCGAGGGCCCTCGTAGACTTGCGGGTAAGCAGCCGGTTGGCTGCCACGGTCTGTCGGCCCGCCCGGGCCGACCAACGTGACCGGGGAGGAGTGCCGTGCCGCTCTCGGAGCACGAGCAGCGGCTGTTCGAGCAGATCGAGCGGTCGCTTGCCGAGGACCCCAAGTTCGCCTCGGCCGTGCGCGCCAGCGACCCGCGTTTCCACGCGCGGCGTCGCGTGCTCGTCGCTGCCGGCGTGGTCGTCGCTGGTCTGGCCCTGTTGATCTACGGTGCCGTGATCAAGATTCCCGCGGTGGCCGTGGCGGGTTTCGTCGTCATGCTGGCCTCGTTGATCTTTGCGGCGCAGTCGCACCGCAGATCCCAGTCACCCGACCTGCACGTGGTGGGTGGCACGACGAGCCGGCGTCGTCCCCGTGGCCGCAGCGCCGGTCGCCGGGGCTCCTTCCTCGACCGGATGGAGGACCGCTGGCGGCAGCGCCCGGAGGGCCACCGCTGACCGCGCCCCGCCCCTGAACCCGGGGCGGGCCGCAGCGCCGACTCGTCGACCCGTCGACGAGCGCGCTCCCGTCACCATGGCCGCGGTCCGGCCCGTGTCGCGCCCGCCGCCCGCCGCCCGCCGAGCGTCGTGCGCCGACAGCTGACCGTTGCCCGTCGTGCGTCGACAGCTGACCGTTGTCCGTTGTGCCGACCCTGCACCCCTGACCGCCGCGCCGGTCTCCTCCGCCGCACCCGCCACCGTCGCCAGTCGATACCGGAAGCCGATCGCTGCGGCTGATCCGGTGCGTGCCTCCCCCTCCCGTGACCGGCCCCCGTCCTCGCTCACGAGATCGATCGTCCACCTCACCGGAATCACGAAGATCTTGGTACGAAAGCGCCCCTACCGGGGCCGCTGCGTACCAAGATCTCGCCGCGGTGCGGCGTAGGCCGGCGGCGGTGATCAAGGAGTTTGTGTCGGGGGAGGGGTTCGCGCTGGCGCAAACTCCTTGATCGACCGGGACGCGGCGGGCCGGGGCGAGTGGGGGCCGGTGGGGTAGCGGGTCGGGTGGGTCAGCGGGCCGGGCGGCCCGCCAACAGGCGGCGCGGGCTCCAGCGCAGCATCCGCTGCCGCGCCCGCCCGGTCGTGGTCACCAGTCGGGCCGACCGCTCGGCCGCGGCGGTCCGCCACCGCGCCAACACCGACGGCGGCAGCAACGCGGCCAGCAGCCTCGTCCGCCGGTCCGCACGGGCCGCCAGGGCTCCCCGGACGCTGCGCAGCGCGGGGTGCAGCTCGGCGCCGCCGAGCGGGTCCCGGGCGTAGCGGGCCCGCTCCTCGGCCCGACCCAGCAGCCGTACCCCGGTCGCCGCGCCGGTGTCTTCGGCCAGCGCCTCCCGACTCAACCGCTCGGCGGTCGCCCGTGGCGTCTCCGTACGGTCCACCCGGACGTGGAAGTCGACAAGCGTGTCCAGCAGTTCGTCCCACGCGGCGTGCGCGTCGGCACGGACCGCGTCGGCGTCCACCCCGACCACGATCTCGCGCGGGCCGCCCCGCTGGCCGGGCACGGTCACCGCGGTGGCCGTCGGCGCGGCTGTCCGGACCCGCCGTCGGCGCAGCGTGGAGCGGCGCAGGGCCGGCACGGCGAGCAGGGCCAGCAGGGCGAGCGCCCCGGCCAGCCACCACGGCCAGACCGGGTTCTGCTGGGCCCGCCCACCGTCGCCGAGCGCCAGGCCCTGGTCGATGTCCCGCTCCTCACGGTTCGGCTGCTGCGCCCCGGCCGACGGGTCGGTGGCACCCGGCGCGGCGGTGGTGCCGGCCGAGGGGGAGATCTCCTCCGGGGCGTCGGTGTCCGGCGCCCAGGACGAGCGGACCGAGCCGGTGACGGCGGCCGCCGGCGTGGCGTCGAACGGCACCCAGCCGATCCCGCCGAAGTAGACCTCGGTCCAGGCGTGCAGGTTGCGGTTGGTCAGGACGTAGGTGCCGCCGTCGGCCCGGCCGCCGTTGGTGAACCCGACCGCGACCCGGGCCGGTACGCCGGCCGCCCGGACCAGCCAGGCCATGGCCGCGGCGTACTGCTGGCAGTAGCCGACCTTGGTGGCCAGGAAGTCGGTGATGTCCTCCCCGCTGCTGCCGTTGCGGGTCGACAGGGAGTAGGAGAAGCCGTTCTCCACGGAGAAGTACTCGTAGATCGCCCGGACCTTGTCGTAGTCGTTCTGCCGGCCGCTGACCAGCTTTCGGACCAGGTCCTCGACGGCGGCGACCGACGGCCGGGACGTCTGCTGCCGCATCACCGCGCTCTCCGCCGGCGGGGTCGGCGCGGCGCGCAGCGCCGACGGGCTGAACGTCGACCGGACGTACTCGAAGGAGTAGCGCTTGCCGCGGGCGTTCTCCCGGTTGGAGAAGACGATCTGCTGGTTCGGGTCGTAGAGCCAGTTGCCGCTCAGGTCGTCGGTGTCGACCGGCTCGGCGTAGACCGGCATGAGCGGCATGTTCAGGCTCTTCGTCACCTCGACGGTGGCCCGGTAGCGCCGCTGCTCGACCCCACGGGGAGCGCGGTCGCCCGGGTCGGGCAGGGCGCGGGTGACCGGCCCGCCCGACGGCACCCGGGCCTGGAAGCCGCTCGGTCGCAACTCGTCCACCACGCCGAGACGCAGGTAGAACGGGCTCGGCTCGTTGGTGCTGACCTTGACCAGCTCGACCTCCTCGCTCTGGTTGAGCTGGCCGCTGAGCGCGGCGAACAGGTCGATCCGGCCGGGACTGCCACCCTGCCCGGGGCGCCCGGTGCCGTCGCCCGGGCCGGCGCCGACGTTGTTCATCAGCCCGCCGGTCATCCCGGGCACGGCCAGGGGCAGCGCGACCGCCACGGCCACACCGACCACCGCGAGCCGTCGGCCGGCCGCCGCCAGCGGCGAGGCCTCCCAGACGTCGACGTCGCGCCCCTCGCCGGTGAACCGGCGACCGAACCGGCGGACCCGGTCGACGTTGTCGGTGACCAGCAGCCACAGGTAGCCGCAGGCGCCCACCACGAACGGGGTCGCGGGGACGCTGTCCAGGTAGACCGCGACCGGCACCGAGTAGATGGCCAGCATCGGCAGCCCGGCCAGCGCCGGGCGGCGCAGCCCGACCGCGAGCACGTCCACCACCACGGCTACCGCGCCGATGCCGAGCACGGCGAGGAAGAGCAGCGAGTCGACGTCGGGAACCTTCACGCCGTAGGTGCGCATGTCCTGCAGCGACGCCTGGAGCAGGTCGCCGAAGTGGCCGAACGTGGCCGGGGTCGGCACGAACGCCAACGCCTCGGTGCCGCCCGGGAAGACCCAGGTCAGCCCCAGGGTCAGGCCGGCCAGCATGGCCAGCAGCTGTCCCCACAGCGGCGCCCGGCCCAGCCGGCTCAGCGCCGCCGCGCCGGCCACCACGGCGACCACGATCGCGGCCTGGATCAACCAGGTCCAGCGCTCGAAGATCGCCGACAGCGGGGCCGATGCCAGCAGGGTCGCCGCCGCGGCGACGAAGCCGATGTTGCGGTGCGGGGTCACAGGACCACCCTTCCGGTTATCGCATGCCTCCGGCGACCGTCTCGGCCAGCGCCGCCCGCAGGGCGAAGCCCTGGGAGCCACGGCCGGCCTGCGGCCACAGCACCGGCAGCCGGTTGCCGTGCTCCACGCCGATCACCCGCCAGCCGCTCTGCAGCAGGGCGAGCGCGGCGCTGCCGTGCGCCCGCTCCGCCTCGGCCCGCGCCTTCGCCGGCAGGTTCAGCCAGGTGTTGCTGTCGAGCAGGAACGCCACGCAGGTGGCGCCGTTGCCACGCAGCCCGGCCAGCAGCTCCGCCTCGGCGGTGCCGAGCGTGCCCAGCAGCGCGATGATCAGACCCCCGTCGGCCCGCTGCCGGACCTGCTGCACCAGCGTGGTGATCTCGCCCCGCCGGTCCAGGTGCACCTCGGCGAGGTGGTCGAGGAGCAGGCCCTCGCCGCCGGCCTCGGTGGCGCCGACGTCGACGCCGTTGCCGGTGACCAGGCGCAGCTTGTAGCCGGCCTGCCGCAGGTGCATGGTGATGCTGGCGGCGGCCGAGACCGCCCACTCGAAGCTGGCCGTCGGGCCCTCGCCGCGGTGGCCGGCGGCCCGGGTGTCCAGCACCACGGTCGCCCGACTCTCCCAGGGCTGCTCCTCGCGCCGCACCATCAGCTCGCCGGTGCGGGCGGTCGACTTCCAGTGCACCCGGCGCAGGTCGTCGCCCATCCGGTATTCCCGGGTGGCGGCGTCGTCCTCGCCGTGCACCGCCACCGAGCGGGCCCGGCTGTCGCCGCTGCCCGCGTACTCGCCGGGCAGCCGCACCGAGGGCAGCGGGGTGACCTGCGGGATCACGGTGAGGTGGTCGGTGCTGGGGAAGGACCGGGTCAGCTCGCACAGGCCGAACGGATCGGTCAGCCGGATCACCAGCGGACCCACCTCGTAGCGGCCGCGCACGTCGGCGCGGACCGTGTACGCCACCGAGCTGGCCTGGTGCGCGCCGAGCCGCTCCAGCACCACCCGGGGCCGGCTGCCCAACGCGTAGGGCAGCCGGTCCTCCAGCAGCAGCGTGCCGGTGGGCAGCCGGGACAGGTTCTGCAGCCGCAGCACCACCCGGGAGCTGGCCCCGACCGGCGCCCGGTGCGGTTCGAGCGAGCGGTTGCAGGCCAGCTTGTAGCGGCTGCGCCCGACGTAGGCCGCCGCGAGCAGCGGCAGGACGGCGAGCAGCACGGCCACCCGGAGCAGATCCTTCTCGCCGAGGATGCCCGCGGAGATCGCGGCGGCGACCGCGGCCGCCAGGAAGGAGCGGCCGCGGGTGGTCAGCCCACGCAGCCCGTCGCGCACGTCACGGCCTCCGCGGCTCGTACGGCCCGCGGCCGTTGTTGCCGCCGCCGGGCCGGGTGTCGTACGGGGAACGCTGCCGGTCGTGCGGCAACGGCAGGCGGTGCACCAGCTCGGCGACGATCGCGTCGGTGGTGCGCCGGGCCAGCTGCGCGTCCGCGGTCGGGATGATCCGGTGCGCCAGCACCGGCACCGCGAGCACCTGCAGGTCGTCCGGCAGGACGTAGTCGCGGCCCTCCAGGGCGGCCACCGCGCGGGCGGTGCGCAGCAGTTGCAGGGTGGCCCGCGGGGACGCGCCGAGCCGCAGGTCGGGTGCCTCGCGGGTGGCGGTGACCAGGTCGATCGCGTACTGCTTGACGGCGTCGGCGACGTGCACCTGGCGGACGTGACCGATCAGCCGGCGCACGGTGGCCGCGTCGGAGACCGGGCGCAGCCCCTGCAACGGGTCGGTCGCGCCGTGCCCGTCGAGCATGGCCAGCTCCGCGCGCGGGTCCGGGTAGCCCATCGCGATCCGGGCGGTGAACCGGTCCCGCTGCGCCTCCGGCAGCGGGTAGGTCCCCTCCATCTCGATCGGGTTCTGCGTCGCGATCACCATGAACGGCGTCTGCAGCTGGTAGGTCACCCCGTCGACCGTGACCTGCCGCTCCTCCATGCACTCGAGCAGCGCCGACTGGGTCTTCGGCGAGGCCCGGTTGATCTCGTCGCCGACCACCAGGTTGGCGAACACCGCGCCCGGGCGGAACTCGAAGTCGTGGGTCTCCTGGTTGTAGACGCTGACGCCGGTGACGTCGCTGGGCAGGAGGTCGGGGGTGAACTGGATCCGGCGGACCGAGCAGTCGATGGAGCGGGCCATCGCCTTGGCGAGCTTGGTCTTGCCGACGCCGGGCACGTCCTCGATGAGCAGGTGGCCCTCGGCCAGCAGCACCGCCAGGGCGAGCCGGACGGTGGCCGTCTTGCCCTCGATGACCTGCTCGATGTTGGACACGACGGCCTCGCTGGCGGCACGGAACTCGTCGTGCGGCAGCAGACCGCCCACCTCGTCCCAGGTCTGTTGTGTCACGGGCCTCCTCCTCGTCGCCTGGACGGCAGCTCTGTATAGAGCACCTGGACCCGCCGTTGGGTTCGCGACGCCGAGCCTCGTTTGCCGCAGAAATCTCACTGGCCTCTCAGGCTAACCATGTTTGTCGTTATCGCCGACCCCCGCAGGTGGTCGGTCGGTTACGCCCCGAATATTCGCCGGACGGGGGACGGGGGTACACTGCCGGACATGGCCGGAGTCTTCCTGCTTCTTACCGAGCCGTGCTGATGCGCTGACGCGCGACAGCACGGCCGCCCCTCCTGCGCGAGGGGCTTTTTTGTGCCCGCAGCGCAGCTCCCACATCCGACCTGACCCGCGCCGAGGAGACGCCATGAGTGAGGAAGCCGCACCGGCCACCGACATTCCCCCGTTCCGGTACACCGCCGCCCTGGCCGACGAGATCGAGACCCGCTGGCAGGACACCTGGGCGCGGGAGGGCACCTTCCACGCGCCGAACCCGGTCGGCCCGCTGGCCGACCCGGGCCACCCGCGGGCGGGCGCCGAGAAGATGTACGTGCTGGACATGTTCCCGTACCCGTCCGGTGCCGGCCTGCACGTCGGTCACCCGCTGGGCTACATCGGCACCGACTGCTACGCCCGTTACCAGCGGATGGCCGGGCGCAACGTGCTGCACGCGATGGGCTTCGACGCGTTCGGCCTGCCCGCCGAGCAGTACGCGGTGCAGACCGGCACCCACCCGCGGACCACCACCGAGGCCAACATCGAGCGGTTCAAGGCGCAGCTGCGCCGGCTGGGGCTGGCCCACGACGAGCGGCGCTCGGTGGCGACCATCGACACCGACTTCTACCGCTGGACCCAGTGGATCTTTCTGCAGATCTTCAACTCCTGGTACGACGCGGACGCCAAGAAGGCCCGGCCGATCGCCGAGCTGATCGCCGAGTTCGAGGGCGGCACCCGCGCCACCCCGGACGGGCGTCCGTGGACCGAGCTGACCGTGGGGGAGCGGCGGCGCGTCGTCGACGACCACCGCCTGGCGTACGTCTCGGAGGCGCCGGTGAACTGGTGCCCGGGACTGGGCACCGTGGTGGCCAACGAGGAGGTCACCGCCGACGGCCGGTCCGAGCGCGGCAACTTCCCGGTCTTCAAGCGCAACCTGAAGCAGTGGATGATGCGGATCACCGCGTACGGGGACCGGCTGCTGGAGGACCTGGACACGTTGGACTGGCCCGAGCCGATCAAGCTGCAGCAGCGCAACTGGATCGGCCGCTCGACCGGCGCGCACATCGACTTCCCGACCGACGACGCCCCGGTGCGGGTGTTCACGACCCGGCCGGACACCGTCTTCGGCGCCACCTACATGGTGCTGGCCCCCGAGCACGAGCTGGTCGACGTGCTGGCGCCGGCCGCCTGGCCGGAGGGCACCCGGGACGCCTGGACCGGTGGGCACGGCAGCCCGCGCGAGGCCGTCGAGGCGTACCGGAAGGCCGCCGCGGCCAAGACGGACGTGGAGCGGCAGTCGGACAGCAAGGAGAAGACCGGCGTCTTCGTCGGCGCGTACGCGACCAACCCGGCCACCGGCGGGCGGGTCCCGATCTTCATCGCCGACTACGTGCTGGCCGGCTACGGCACCGGCGCGATCATGGCGGTGCCGGCCCAGGACGAGCGGGACTGGGACTTCGCCGAGGTCTTCGAGCTGCCCATCGTGCGGACCGTGCAGCCGCCGGAGGGCTTCGCCGGCAAGGCGTGGACCGGTGACGGCCCGGCGGTCAACAGCGCCGCGCCGGAGCGCGGCATCGACCTGAACGGCCTGGGCGTGGCCGAGGCCAAGGCGCGGATCATCGAGTGGCTGGAGGCCAACGGGCACGGCGCCGGCGCGGTCACCTGGCGGCTGCGCGACTGGCTGTTCTCCCGGCAGCGCTACTGGGGCGAGCCGTTCCCCATCGTGTACGACGAGACCGGGGCGCCGATCGCGCTGCCCGAGTCGATGCTGCCGGTCGAGCTGCCCGAGGTCGACGACTTCTCGCCGAAGACGTTCGACCCGGAGGACGCGGCGAGCGACCCGGAGACCCCGCTGTCGCGGCGGCGCGACTGGGTGGAGGTGGAGCTGGACCTGGGCGACGGGCCGAAGCGCTACACCCGCGAGACGAACGTGATGCCGCAGTGGGCCGGCTCCTGCTGGTACGAGCTGCGCTACCTGGACCCCACCGACACGCGACGGTTCGCCGAGCCGGAGAACGAGGCGTACTGGATGGGGCCGCGCGGCGCGGGCGACCCCGGGGGCACCGACCTGTACGTCGGCGGCGCCGAGCACGCCGTGCTGCACCTGCTGTACGCGCGCTTCTGGCACAAGGTGCTGTACGACCTGGGCCACGTCTCGTCGTTCGAGCCGTTCCGCCGCCTGTTCAACCAGGGCATGATCCAGGCGTACGCGTTCACCGACCCCCGGGGCGCCTACGTGCCCGCCGAGGAGGTCGTCGAGGTCGACGGCCGGTGGTTCCACGGCGAGACCGAGGTCCGGCGCGAGTACGGCAAGATGGGCAAGTCACTGAAGAACGTCGTCACCCCGGACGAGATGTGCGCGGCGTACGGCGCGGACACGTTCCGGGTCTACGAGATGTCGATGGGCCCGCTGGAGGTGTCCCGCCCGTGGGAGACCCGGGCGGTGGTCGGCTCGTACCGGTTCCTGCAGCGGGTCTGGCGCACCGTCGTCGACGAGCAGACCGGTGCGCTGCGGGTCACCGACGCGCCGGCCGACGAGGCGACCCGGCGGCTGCTGCACAAGGTGGTCGACGGGGTCCGCGGCGACATGGACGGGATCCGGTTCAACACCGCGATCGCCAAGCTGATCGAGCTGACCAACGGCCTGACCCGGCTGGAGCGGACGCCGCGCGAGGTGGCCGAGCCGCTGGTGCTGATGGTCGCCCCGTTCGCCCCGCACCTGGCCGAGGAGCTGTGGCGCAAGCTGGGCCACGACACCTCGCTGGCGTACGCGGACTTCCCGGTCGCCGACCCGGCCCTGCTGGTGGCCGACTCGGTCACCTACCCGGTGCAGGTCAACGGCAAGGTCCGGGGCCGGATCGAGGTGCCCGCCGACGCGACCGAGGACACCGTCCGCGCCGCCGCGCTGGAGGCGGTCGCCGGCCCGCTGGCCGGCAAGGAGCCGCGCAAGGTGATCGTGGTGAAGGGCCGGATGGTCTCGGTCGTCGTCTGAACCGGCTCGTGGGCGCGCCCGGTGCGGCGCGCCCACGACGGATCAGGGCTCGCGGCGGTGCACGACCACGGCGGCGAGCAGCGCGGCGGCCACCGGCCAGGCGGCGTACACCGCCCAGGACGCGGGCACGGTCGCCACGTGCAGGTTCGGCAGCACGTACGGGTTCCCGACCAGGCGTTCCCAGGCCGACACCGGCAGCGCGTTGTGGATCGCCGCGGTCCACCGCCGGTCGATGTCGAAGGCCAGCGGGGCGAGCAGCAGCAGCGTCGTGGTGACCACGATCGCCGGGGCGGTGTGCCGCACCAGGGCGCCGACGCCGAGCCCGAGGAGCGCGCAGACCGGCAGCAGCAGCGTCGAGGCGACGACGGCACGCAACGCCCCCGGGTCGCCGATCGACGCGCCCGCGTCGCGGTCGGCGAGGATCGTCTGGGACGCCCAGAAGGAGGCGGAGGCGGCCACCGCGCCGACCGCCAGCATGACGGCGGCCAGCACCGTGACCTTGGCGGCGACCACGGCCCGCCGGTCCGGCACGGCGAGGAACGTGGTGCGGATCTGCCCGCTGGCGTACTCGCCGGCGATCATGACCGCGCCGACCGCGCCGGCCGCGAGCACGACGAACAGCCAGCCCTCCTCGGGGAAGGCGTCGTGGATCGGGTCGAAGGCGGCCCGGCGCTCGGCCGGGTAGTCCGGCCAGTTGTGGTGGTCGCCCAACGCGGCCCGGGCGCTGAACAGGACCGCCGAGACCGCGATCAGGGCCAGCGCCCCGTAGGTGGAGCGCAACGACCACAGCTTGATCCACTCGGCGGCGAGCAGGTCACGGAAACGAGCGCGCATCATCGGCCTCCGGCGGCGTAGTCGAGTCGGTCTGCGGTGAGCGCCATGAACGCCTCCTCCAGCGAGGCGGCGCCGGCGTGCAGCCCGTGCACCACGACACCGGCCCGGAAGGCCAGCTCACCGACCCGCCCGGCGGGCAGGCCGGTGACCGTCAGGCCGTCGCCGTCGCGGGTGACCACCCCGCCGGCCGCCGCGAGCGCGGCGCCGAGCGCGGCCGGATCGGGCGTACGCACGACGACCCGGTCGTGGGCGGTGCGGGCGGCGAACGCGGCGAGGCTCTCGTCGACGAGCAGTTCACCGCGCCCGATGACCACGAGGTGGTCGGCGGTCTGTTCCACCTCGCTCATCAGGTGACTGGAGACCAGCACGGTCCGGCCCTCGGCGGCGAGCCGGCGGAACAGGCCGCGCACCCAGCGCACCCCCTCCGGGTCGAGGCCGTTGAAGGGCTCGTCGAACATCAGCACCGGCGGGTCGCCGAGCAGCGCGGCGGCGATGCCGAGGCGCTGCCGCATGCCGAGGGAGAAGCCGCCGATCCGGCGTCGGGCCACCTCGGCCAGGCCGACCTGCTCCAGCACCTCGCCCACCCGGGTTCGGGGGAGCCCGTTGCTGCGGGCCAGCGCCGCCAGGTGCGCCCGGGCGCTGCGCCCGCCGTGCACGTCGCCGGCGTCCAGCAGCGCGCCCGCGTACCGCAGCCCGCGTGGTCGGCCGGCGAACGGCCGCCCGTCCACCAGGGCGACGCCGCCGGTCGGCCGGTGCAGGCCGAGGACGAGTCGGAGCGTGGTGGACTTGCCGGCGCCGTTCGGGCCGAGGAATCCGGTGACGTGTCCGGACCGGACGGTGAGGGTCAGTCGATTGACGGCGGTCGTCCCGCCGTACCGCTTGGTGAGGTCCCTGAGCTCGATCATGGCCTCGACGCTCCCGCGTCCCGGCCGCCGGGTCGTCGTGCCGGGGACCACACCCGGCCCGGCGACACCCGCCCCCGGGCGTACGCCCGCCGGCCGATGACCGGGACACCGGCCGCTGACTACGGTGGGTCCATGGAGGCGGTCGTCCCGCGTCCGCGCGTCGTGGCCCGACGGGTGCGGACGGTCCTGATCTGGTCCGCGGTGGCGTTGCTGCCGGTGGCGCTGCTGCTCGCGGCCACCTCCGGCGCGGGCGGGCCGGTGCTGGTCGTGCCCACCCCCGACCACAGCGTGCCGGTGCTCCCGTTGCGCTACCTCGCGCCGGTCCTGGTGGTGCTGCTCCCCGCCGGCCTGCTGCGTCGCCGGCCGCTGCTCGCCCTCGGCCTCATGCTCGCCGGCGCGTCGCTGGTCACCGCCACCACCAACGCGTGGGAGCAGGGCTATCTGAACGGCCTCTGGTACCTCCAGTTCCTCGTCGTGGACGTGATGCTCGGCGTGGTCGCGGCCCGCGCACCGCGTCGGGTGTCGGTGCCCGCGGCGGTCATGGTGCTCCTGGTGCAGGTGGCCGCCGCCTTCGTGAACCCGGCCGCCGACGCGGCGGACCGGGCCACGCTCTCCGTCCCGGCGGTCCTCGCCGCCTGGGTGGCCGGCAACTCGGTGCTGGCCCGTCGCGCGTACGCCGAGCAGATGCGGGCCCACGCCGCCACCGAGGCGGTCACGGCCGAACGACTCCGCATCGCGCGGGAGCTGCACGACGTGGTGGCACACAGCATCGGCGTGATCGCCATCCAGGCGGGCGTGGGCGCCCGGGTCATCGACACCCAACCCGCGCAGGCGCGGGCCGCGCTCACCACCATCGAGACGACCAGCCGGGAGACGCTGGCCGGGCTCCGCCGTACCCTCGGCGCGCTGCGCCGCCCCGACGACGCGGCGGCGTCGCTGGACCCCACCCCCGGACTGTCCGACCTGGACCGGCTGGTCGCGGGCGCGGCCGACGCCGGGGTTCGGGTGACGCTCGCCGTCGACGGCGAGCCGGGTCCGCTGCCCGCCGAGGTGGAGCTGGCCGCGTACCGGATCGTGCAGGAGGCGCTGACCAACGTGGTACGCCACGCGCGGGTCGACCGGTGCCGGGTGACCGTGCGGCACGCGCCGGACGGGGTACGCGTCGAGGTGGTCGACGACGGGCGGGGCGGCCCGGTCGGCGGCGACGGGCACGGGATCGTCGGCATGCGGGAGCGGGCCGCGCTGCTCGGTGGCCGATGTGCCGCCGGGCCACGGCCGGAGGGCGGCTTCCGGGTCGCCGCGGTGCTGCCGGTGGGTCCGGCATGACGATCCGGGTGCTCCTCGTCGACGACCAGCCGCTGGTGCGGGCCGGCCTGCGGGTGCTCATGGCCGACGCGCCGGACCTGGTGGTGGTCGGCGAGGCGGGCACCGGCGCGGAGGCGGTCCGGTCGGCGCGGGAGCTGGCGCCCGACGTGGTGCTGATGGACCTGCGGATGCCCGGCACCGACGGGATCGCGGCCACCCGGGACATCGTCGCCTCCGGTGGAGCCACCCGGGTCCTCGTGCTCACCACCTTCGACGACGACGAGCACGTGCACGCGGCGCTGCGCGCCGGCGCGAGCGGCTTCCTGGTCAAGGACATGGCCCTGGAGGAGATCCTGGGCGCGGTGCGGGTGGTGGCGGCCGGCGACGCGTTGATCGCGCCGGGGGTGACCCGGCGGCTCATCGCCGAGTTCGCCCGCCGGCCCGCCCCGGCGCCCCGCCCCCGTGCGCTGCCCGGCGTCACCGACCGGGAGCGGGAGGTGCTCGGCCTGGTCGCGCGCGGGCTGTCCAACGCGGAGATCGCGGCGGAGCTGGTGATCAGCCCGGCCACCGCCAAGGCGCACGTGGCCCGGCTCTTCACCAAGCTGGGCGCCCGCGACCGGGTGCACCTGGTGATCGCCGCCTACGAGGCCGGCCTGGTCGTCCCGCCCCGCTGACCGGGTCCCGCCAAGGTGGGGCGAGCGCCCATGCGGTTGCCGCCGTTACGGGCGGTCGAGCGGACGCGGGGACGTCGGTGGTGCCCGCCGGCCGGATGCCGACGGCGCCGGGTGGGTGAGCTGCTCGCCTCGGGACGTCCGGTGACCCTGCACCGTCCGGCCGTCCGGCCGGTGGGGCGGCCGGACGGCCGGCGGGGGTGGACCGGGTGCTGGCCGGCTACCTGACAGTCGTCGGTTCGGGTCAAACCCCGACGTAGTCGGCGACGTGTTCGCCGGTGAGCGTCGACCGGGCGGCCACCAGATGCTGTCACGGTGCCTTTCGAGCTGATGTCGTCAACGACTCACGCGTTCCCGGAGCGGGCGGGCACCGGTGCCCCGAGTCGTTTCTGATATCAGCTCGAAAGGCGTTGCGGAGGCGACAAGCCGGCGCCGCGCGGCCGGAGGTCGGCGTGGCCGGGGCCGGCTACCGACGCCCAGTGACCGGCGCCCAGCGCCCGACGCCCAGTGGCCGGCGCCCAGCGCCCGACGCCCAGTGGCCGGCGCCCAGCGCCCGACGCCCAGTGGCCGGCGCCCAGCGGCCGAGGGCCGGCCGGCTACCGGAAGCCGCGGAGCGGTGCCGGGCCGGTGGCCGGCCGTGCCGGAGCACTCACCCCGTGAAGAGCGCGGCCTCGACCGTCGGGCGGTGCCGGCGCAGCCAGTCGTGCCAGCCGCGTACCGTCTCGACCACGCCGGCGGCGCGCAGCCGGCGCATGGCGGGCTCGCCCCGGTCGGCGCCGGTGGCGATGCCGCGCCACGTGCCCTCGACCTGGTCGAGCAGGACATCGACCAGTTCGTCGCGGGGGAGCAGCCGGCCGGCCGGCCCCTCGTAGGCGTCGCAGATCAGTCGGCAGCGGCGGCCCAGCTCGGCCGGGTCGGCGTCGCCGCCGAGGGTGGCCCAGTGCCAGCCGGCGAACGCCACGTCCTCGATCCGCCGCCCCGGCGCGGCCAGGTCCCAGTCCAGCAGCGCCACCGGCACCGGACCGTCCGGGCCGTCCCGGTACACCGTGTTCTTCGGCGACAGGTCCCGGTGGCAGACCGTCTCCGCGCCGGCGGCCAGGTCGGTGCCGGCGCAGGCGTCGTGCAGCGACCGGACCAGCCCGGCGAGCCGGGTCAGCGCGGCGTCGGTGAAGAAGGCCGGGTCCTCCCGGTCGCGCCACGGCACCCGGCCCTCGACGTGGGACAGCACCTGCCGGCCCTGCTCGTCCACCCCGAGGTACGCGGGCGCGAGCCCGGGCGCGGTGGCCGCCAGGTGGCGCAGCAGCGCGGCGACGAACGCGGCGTCGGCCGGTGGGGTCCGGCGCACCGTGTCTCCGACGCGGACCACCTCGGCGACGAAGCCGCCGGGCAGGATCTCGCCGGAGCCGGTCACGTCAGCTCGGGCCGATCCGGCGCTGCCGTTCGGCCCGCCACCACCGATGGATGATCAGCACGCTGGCGATCAAACCGAGACTGGCCGGCGCGGCCGCGTACCAGTTGATCGAACCGGGACTGCTCACCGCCGCGCCGATCGCGGCGTAGCCGATGGCGGTGGGGGCCGAGGCGATCACGCTGCCGGCGAGGAACGGCAGGATCCGGGCCGCCGTGGTGCCGTAGCCGTAGCTGACCAGCCCGAAGCCGGCGATCGGCAGCAGTCGGACGGTGATCACCCCGAACACGCTCTGCCGGGCGAACCAGCCGTCGAGGCGGGCCAGCCGGCCGCGTACCCGCTCAGCGACGAAGTCGCGGCCCAGCAGCCGGCCGACGGTGAAACCGAGCGCCGCCGCGAGCAGCGCCGCGCCGAGCGCGTACGCGGCGCCCTGCACCGGACCGAAGATCGCGCCCGCGGCCAGCGTCACGAACGTGCGGGGCACCAGCGCCACCAGCAGCAGCGCGCCGCCGACCACGGCCGCCACCGGACCGTAGCCGCCGAGCGCGTCGGCGAGCCGGGGCAGCTCGGCCGGGTCCGGCCGGGGCACCAGCAGCAGCGTCACGCCGAACCCGGCGAGCAGCATCAGGAGCAGCCCGAAGCGGCGCGCCGACGGTTGCCGCAGCAACCCGACGAGCCGGCGGGCCACCGGTCGCCGCCCCGGCCGGGCGGCGCCGGTCATGCCCGGGCGGCGGCGGCCACCGCGGTGCGGCGCTCGGACCGGAGCCGGTCGGCCCAGGTGTCGTCGAGCGGGGGGAGCTGGTGGATGCCGGTGGCCCAGCGCAGCAGCAGGTCGGCCAGGTCGGGGTTGCGGGCCAGCGCCGGGCCGTGCGAATAGGTGCCGAGCAGCTTGCCCCGCCACGCGCCCTCGGTGGTGCCGTCGTTGCCGACGCCGGCCGTGACCCGGGCCAGCGGTGACACGCCCGGGCCGAGGTGGGTGCGCCCGCCGTGGTTCTCGAACCCGGACAGGTGCGGGATGCCCAGCCGTGGGTCGACCTCGCCGGCCAGCTCGCCGACCGCCCGCGTCGGCCCCCGGTCGGAGGAGAGGTCGAGCAGTTCCAGGCCGGCGCACCTGGTGCCCTTGGCGAAGAAGGAGGTGCCGAGGAGCTGGTAGCCGGCGCAGACCCCGAACACCACCGAGCCCTGTGCCACCGCGCGGTGCAGCCCGCCGTCGGCGATCAGGCGTTGGGCGCCCAGCGCCTGCGGGCCGTCCTCGCCGCCGCCGATCAGGTAGATGTCGGCGGTGGCGGGCAGCCGCTGGTCGGAGCGGACCTCCAGCACCTCGACCGGCATGCCGCGCAGCTGGGCCCGGCGGGCCAGGATCAGCGCGTTGCCCCGGTCGCCGTAGGTGGACAGCAGGTCGGGATAGATCCAGACGATGCGCAGGCTCTCAGTTGACACGGTCCAGCTCCGCTCGGATGTCCTGGAAGGCGGTGTAGTTGGCGATGACCTCCAGCCGGCCCGGCGGCACCGCGCGGACCGCCTCGTCGAACGTGCGCACGTGCCGGAACGGCACGCCGTTGACGTCGAGTCGCACCGCCAGGTCGTACGCCCGGTCGCCGGTGATCAGCACCTGCCGGCCGGCCAGCGGTGAGAAGTCGACGTCGAAGAGCCACGACGTGTCCAGCCCGTCGGGGTCGCGCGCGTTGATGGAGAGCAGTGTCGGCGCGACGTCGGCCATGTCGAACGCCTCCAGCCAGCTCGCCGGGTTCTTGGCCAGCAGCAGTCGGATGTTGCGCCCGTCCCGGTCGACCTGGGCGTAGCGGCCGGCCACCGAGGTGACCGAGCCGAGCCGGGAGACCGCGTCCACCGGGCGTACGCCGAACTCGGCGGCGACCGCCAGGGCGGTGGCCGCGTTGCCGAGGTTGACCTTGCCGGGGAGCTGGAGCTGGATCTTGTGCCAGGCGCCGGTGGGGTCGAGCACGCCGTCGTCCTCGACGGTCCACTGCGGCTCGGGGCGGCGCAGCGGGCAGCCGGTGCACCACCACTGCTCGCCGGAGCGCTGGATGGTGGAGCCGCACTCGGGGCAGACCCACGAGTCGTCGTGCCACCGCTGGCCGGCGCTGAACCAGGTGACGTGCGGCGGTACGTGCCCCTGGGCCGGGTCGGCCGGCGGGCAGGCGGCCCAGACCACCATCGGGTCGTCGGCGTTGGCGACCACCCGTACGTCGGGATGCCGGACCAGGGCGGAGCGCCAGAGCTGCGCCATCATGGCGACCTCCTTGGCCCGGTCGAGCTGGTCGCGGGAGAGGTTGAGCAGCGCCACCACGTGCGGCTCGGTCGCCTCCAGCACCTGGGCCAGGTAGTGCTCGTCCACCTCCAGCACCGCGTAGGGCGTGCTGCCGGCCTTGGCCAGCGCCGAGGTGTGGCCGGTGGGCATGTTGGCACCGAAGGAGTTGGTGGCGACCCGGCCCAGCACGCCGACCGCGGCGGTGGTGAGCCGGGTGGTGGTGGTCTTGCCGTTGGTGCCGGACACGAGGGCGATCGCGCGCCCGGTGGAGAGGTGGGCGAGCAGGTCGGGGTCGATCTTGAGGCCGATCCAGCCGCCGATCACCGAGCCGTCGCCCCGGCCCGCGGCCCGCGACAGCGCCGCGGCGGTGCGCGACACGGAGCTGGCCACCTTTGCCCGCAAGGGCATCTTCGCGTCCGTCACCCGAGCGAGGTTACCGGACCACGGCCCCCGCCAGATCGCCGCCGACGGTGAACCGTTCGGCCGGGGACGGCGCGGCGGACGGTCGGGCCGCGCTCGCCCGGACGGCGGCGGTCGATGTCGGGTAGCGGACCGCGCCGAGGGGGCCGCCACCCCCTCCACTCCGCCCCACCCGCATTGACGTGCGGTTTTGCGCGCGGACACGCCACGCCGGACGGGCGATTCTGGTTGCAGGTGGAGGGAAGTGGAGTAGAGTGGGGCGCGATGGTGAGGCCGGGAGGGCCACACCGGCCCGGGGGGTCAGCGGCGCCGCGAACGCCGCTCAGGGCGAGGGGGTTGGGCCGATGTTCCTCGGCACCCACACTCCGCGCCTGGACGACAAAGGCCGGTTGATCCTGCCGGCGAAGTTCCGGGACGAGCTGGCGGGGGGTGTCGTGATCACCAAAGGGCAGGAGCGCTGCCTCTACGTCTTCCCGATGCCCGAGTTCCAGCGGATCGCGGACCAGTTGCGCGCGCAGCCGATGACCAGCAAGGCGGCCCGGGCCTACAGCCGGGTCTTCTTCGCCAGCGCGCACGACGAGGTGCCCGACAAGCAGGGCCGGGTCACCATTCCCGGTCACCTGCGGTCGTACGCGGCCCTCGACCGGGACCTGGTCGTGATCGGGGCGAGCACCCGGGTGGAGATCTGGGACAGGGCGGCCTGGGAGGCCTACCTCGCGGAGAGCGAAGACGACTTCGCCGACATCGAGGAGGGGGTGCTGCCCGGCGGTCTGTAGGGCGTGACGGCGCCCGACGTACTGCGAGATCTCCAGCCGCTTTCGAGTTCCTGGCACCCCTTCCCCGGTGCCAGGCGCACGATCCGACACGGAGGGCCGCGGCCTCCGGCGGGCGGGAGCGGATGGGGATCTGGCGGTATGGCGAGGCGCCGTGGCGACGACGGACACGTGACGGAAACGGTTGACGAACGGGTGGGGGTCGAGATGGGGGAGCTACGCGGCACGCACGTGCCGGTGCTGCTCGAGCGGTGTCTCGAGCTGTTGGCCCCCGCGCTGGGCCGCCCCGGCCGGACCGTGCACGTCGACGCCACGCTCGGCCTGGCCGGGCACGCCGAGGCGGTGCTCACGGCGCACCCGGAGACGGTGCTGATCGGCCTGGACCGGGACACCGAGGCGCTCGCCCACGCGCGGGTCCGCCTGGCCCGGTTCGCCGACCGGATCCACCTGGAGCACGCCGTCTACGACGAACTGCCCGAGGTGCTCGACCGGCTCGGCTACCCGGCGATCGACGGGGTGCTGTTCGACCTCGGCGTCTCGTCGCTGCAACTGGACGCGCCCGACCGCGGGTTCGCGTACGCGCAGGACGCGCCGCTGGACATGCGGATGGACCAGACCCGGGGGGTGACCGCCGAGGAGGTGGTCAACACCTATTCCCACCCGGATCTGGCCCGGCTGCTGCGGGTGTACGGCGAGGAGAAGTTCGCCGGGAAGATCGCCTCGGCGATCATCCGGGAACGGGAGCGCACCCGGATCACCTCCTCGGCCCGGCTGGCCGAGCTGGTCCGGGACGCCATTCCGGCACCGGCCCGACGAACCGGCGGACACCCGGCAAAGAGAACGTTTCAGGCTTTACGGATCGAGGTAAACAGAGAACTGGCAGCGCTGGAGACGGCGCTGCCGGCCGCGCTGGACAAGCTCACCGTGGGCGGCCGCATGGTGGTCCTGTCCTACCACTCGCTGGAGGACCGGCTCACCAAGCAGGCGCTCGCCGACCGGGTCCGCAGCAAGGGCCCGGTCGACCTCCCGGTCGAACTGCCCGGGTCGGGCCCGACGTTCCGGCTGCTGAGCCGGGGCGCCGAGCTTCCCGGGGAGGACGAGGTGGCCGCGAACCCGCGGGCCGCCTCGGTGCGGCTGCGGGCCGCGGAACGGCTCGACCCGGAGGCGACCCGGCAGGGGCGTACCGACCGCGAACGGTACCGCCGCCGGGTGAAGGCGATGCACCAACCGGGGACGGGGTCACCGGGGTCCGCGACGGACCCGCGGTCGGCCCCGGGGGACGGGAACGGGACGGACGAGGAGGGGGAGGGGACATGAACGTCGAGAAGCGCGACGGCCGGGGCGCCGTCGGGCAGCGCGCACCGCGGTCGGGGGGCCGGACCACGGCGCAGCGCATGACGCGGGACACGACGGCGGCGACCGACCGCCGGGAGGGGACTCGCGCCCGGGGGGCGCGCGAGTTCCCGACCCAGGGCAGCGCCGCGCTGCGGCCGGCCGAGCGCACCCGGACCACCGGCGCGACGACGCCGCGGCTGCGGGTCGCCCCGCCGCCGCCGATCCGGGTGCCGCGGGCGCCGTTCGTCGGGCTGATCCTGGTGCTCGTGGTCGGCGGGGTGCTCGGCATCCTGGCGATCAACACGAAGATCAACGAGAACGCCTTCCGGCTGGAGAAGCTCCAGCAGCAGCAGGCGAAGCTCGACGTGGACGAGCAGCAGCTGAACAAGGAGATCGCCGAGCAGAAGGATCCCGGCAACCTGACCGCCAACGCCCGCAAGCTGGGCCTGGTCGAGTCGGAGGACCCGGCCTACATCCGGCTGCCGGACGGGAAGACGATCGGCGTCCCGCACCCCGCCGAGGGTGCGCCGTCGGTCACCAGCCAGCAGGGCAACGGAGGCTGAGCAGTGCCACCGAGGTCGGAGGAACCGCGCCGGGACGCCACGGGCTCCCGGCGCGGCTCGTCACGGGGGGCCGAGCCACGGGAGCCGGGCGTCGGGGGCATCTCCGACGCCCGGGCCTACACGCCGCGCGGGCGCACCATCCGGGAGGGCGGCGCCGAGCAGCGTCGTACCCCCCGCAGCAGCCGGTCCGGCGACCCGTTCCGGCCGGCGTTGCAGGTGCTCGACGGCGGTCGGGCCGGTCGGGCCGGCCGCCGGGAGCCGGCGCCGGCGGGCGAGCCGGCCCGCGCCGGCCGCCGCACCACCACGTCGGGCGGCCGCGCCGGCGTGGTCCGGACCGTCGCGGACCGCTCCGCCCGCGAACCGTTCGACGACGAGGACGAGGGCCCGCCGCCACGGCGCCGGCCCGGCCCGCGCCGTCCGACGGCCCGCCGGCCGGTACGCAAGCCCCGCCGCCCGCCCAAGCTGGGCGACGCGGGCCGCCGGCTGCGGCTCGGCACCGTGCTGGCGCTGACGCTGTTCGCCAGCATCGGCGTCCGGCTGGTCTACCTGCAGACCGTGGACACCCCGGCGTACGCCGACGGCGGCCTGCCCAACCGGCTCGCCGTGGTCGAGCTGCCGGCGCCGCGGGGGGCCATCCTCGACCGGGCCGGCGAGCCGCTGGCGCACAGCGTCGAGGCCCGGTACGTCTTCGCCGACCCGACCCGGGTCAAGGACCGGTTCGCCACCGCGCGGCTGCTCTCCCCGCTGCTCGGCGTGCCGGCCTCGGACCTGGCCGACAAGATGCGCAAGCGCACCCTGCCCGGCACCGACACCCCGTCGCAGTTCGTCTACCTGGCGCGCGGCGTCGAGATCGGCCGGGCCAAGCAGATCATGGCGCTGGACCTGGCCGGCATCAACGTGCACCGGGACGAGCGGCGCGAGGTGCCCGGCGACGACCTGGCCGCCAACCTGATCGGCTTCGTCAGCCAGGACATGAACGGCCTGGAGGGGCTGGAGGCGAAGTACGACGACGTGCTGCGCGGGCAGGCCGGCAAGCGGACCTACGAGGTGGGTCTGGGCGACCTGGCCGCGCCGATCCCGGGCGGCTACAGCCGCACCACCCAGCCGAAGCCGGGCAGCTCGTTGCGCCTCACCATCAATCGCGACCTCCAGTTCATGACCCAGCGGATTCTGTCCAAGCACCTGGCCGACGCCAAGGGCAGCGTCGGCGCTGCCGTGATCATCGACGTCCCGACCGGCGAGGTGCTGGCCCAGGCCAGCCAGCCCACCTACAACGCGGCCGACCCGGGCAAGGTCGACTCGCCGTCCGACCGGGACGACACCGCCACCACGTTCGTGGTGGACCCCGGCTCGATCCACAAGGCGATCACCTACGGCGCGGCGCTCCAGGAGGGCGTGATCACGCCGAACACCACGTTCCCGGTGGCGAACACGATCGTCCGGGGCGGAGTGCCCTTCAGCGACACCCACCCGGCGAACGGCCGCACCATGAGCATCCCGGGCATGCTCGCCTTCTCGTCCAACGTCGGCACCATCGAGATCGCCGAGAAGCTGGGCAAGGAGCGGCTGATCGACTACCAGAAGCGGTTCGGGCTGGGCCAGGCGACCGGCGAGGGACTGCCGGGCGAGGCGCCCGGCCGGCTGCTCCCGGCCGACCAGTGGAGCGGCTCGGCGTACGGGTCGGTGCCGATCGGGCACAGCGTGGACGCCACGCCGCTGCAGATGGCCGCCGCGTACGCCGCCATCGCCAACAACGGGACGTACGTGCAGCCGCACCTGATCAAGGAGACGATCGGGCCGGACGGCACCCGGACGCCCGCCGCCGCCCCGGTCACCCGCTCGGTGCTCAGCCCGGACAACGCGGCCGACCTGCGCCGGATGCTGGAGGCGGTCACCACGGTCGACAACGGCCCGGGGGAACGGGCCACCGGCCTGGCCGCCGCGGTGCCGGGCTACCGGGTGGCCGGCAAGACCGGCACCGGGCTGCGCTACGACAACGGCAAGCGGCAGCCCGGCGACGTCGGCTCGTTCATCGGGATGGCTCCCGCGGAGAACCCGCGCTACGTGGTGGCGGTGTTCGCCTGGAGCCCCGGCGGCGAGGGCAGCTCGGTCGCCGCGCCGGCGTTCCGGGAGATGATGGGCTACACGCTCCGGCAGAACCGGGTGCCCCCGTCGCTGACCGACAAGTCCCCGAAGTTCGAGGTCTTTCCGCGCTGAGTCGGCACGGCGGGACATCATCGGTGAGTGGCGACGAACCACCGGGGCGGCTGTGCGGTCGGAACCGGACGACCGGGTAGGGTCTGACGCCGTGCCCGGCAATCCACGTCCCGCCACCGTGCGTCCCGTCCGGCTCGGCGACCTCGCCGCCCGACTGGCGCTGACGCCGCCGGAGGCCGCCGCCGAGCCGGCCGTCACCGGCGTCACCCACGCCAGCCAGGAGGTCCGTCCCGGCGACCTGTACGCCGCCCTGCCCGGCGCCCGCCGGCACGGCGCGGAGTTCGCCGCCGCCGCGGCCGGCGCCGGCGCGGTGGCCGTGCTGACCGACCCGGCCGGCGTGGCGCTGGCCGCCGACGCCGGGCTGCCCGTGCTGGTCGTCGACGACCCCCGGGCCGCGCTCGGCGAGGTCGCCGCCATGGTCTACGGCGACCCGACCGCCGGGCTGACCGTGATCGGGGTGACCGGCACCGCCGGCAAGACCTCCACCAGCTACCTGATCGAGTCCGGCCTGCGCGCCGCCGGGCACACCACCGGCCTGATCGGCACCGTGGAGACCCGCCTCGGTGACCTGGTGGTGGACAGCGTCCGGACCACCCCGGAGGCCACCGACCTGCACGCCATGCTCGCGGTGGCCCGCGAGCGGGGAGTGGACGCGGTGGTCATGGAGGTGTCCAGCCACGCGCTCGCCATGGGCCGGGTCGGCGGGGTCCGGTTCGACGTCGGCGGCTACACCAACTTCGGCTCCGACCACCTGGACTTCCACGCCGACGAGGCGGACTACTTCGCCGCCAAGGCCCGCCTCTTCGACGGGCGCTGCCGGGTGGAGGTGCTCAACCACGACGACCCGGCGCTGCGCCCGCTGCACAAGCTGGAGACCGTGACCTACTCGGCGGCCGGCGACCCGACCGCAACCTGGTGGGCCGACGGGATCGACGGGGAGGGCTACGCCCAGCGCTTCACGCTGCACGGCCCGGACGGGCTGACGCTGCCCACCGCCGTGGCGCTGCCCGGCCGGCACAACGTGGCCAACGCGTTGCTGGCCGTGGCCACCCTGGTCGCCGCCGGCGTCGACCCGGCCGTCGCGGCGCGCGGCGTGGCCGCCTGCGGCGGCGTGCCCGGCCGGCTGGAGTTGGTCAGCGGCGACGCCCCGGTGCGCGGGGTGGTCGACTACGCGCACAAGGCGAACGCCATCGAGGCGGTGCTGACCGCGCTGCGCGGCCTGACCGACGGCCGGCTGGTCTGCGTGCTGGGCGCCGGCGGCGACCGGGACCGGGGCAAGCGCCCGGTGATGGGCGAGGTGGCCGCCCGGGGCGCCGACGTGGTGCTGGTGACCGACGACAACCCGCGTACCGAGGACCCGGCCCTGATCCGCTCCGAGGTGCTGGCCGGCGCGTACGCCGCCGCCGCACCGGCCCGGATCATCGAGGTGCCCGGCCGGCGGGCGGCGATCGAGGAGGCGGTCCGGGTGGCCGAACCGGGTGACGTGGTGGCGGTGCTGGGCAAGGGCCAGGAACGTGGCCAGGAGATCGGCGGCGAGGTGCTGCCGTTCGACGACCGGGTGGAGCTGGCGGCGGCGCTGCGCGCCCGCTTCGGTGACCTGGTGGGTCGGCGATGATCCCGCTGACGCTGGCCGAGGTGGCCGCCGCGGTCGACGGTCGACTGACCGGCGCCGACCCGGACGCCCGGGTCACCGGGACGGTGGAGTTCGACTCCCGCAAGGTGGTGCCGGGCGGCCTCTTCGTCGCCTTCCCCGGCGAGCGGGTCGACGGCCACGACTACGCCGCCGGCGCGGTGGAGTCCGGCGCGGTGGCCGTGCTCGGCACCCGGGAGGTGCCCGGCGTGCCGATGGTGCTGGTCGACGACGCGCTCGACGCGATGGGCCGGCTGGCCCGCGCCGTGGTCGACCGGCTGCCCGCACTCACCGTGATCGGGCTGACCGGCTCCTCCGGCAAGACCACCACCAAGGACCTGATCGCCCAGCTGGCGGTCCGGCTCGGCCCGACCGTGGCGCCGCCCGGATCGTTCAACAACGAGCTGGGGCACCCCTACACCGCGTTGCAGGCCACGCCGGAGACGCGCTACCTGGTGATGGAGAAGGGCGCCCGCGGGGTGGGCCACGTCCGTTACCTGTGCGACGTGGTGCCGCCGCGGATCTCGGTGGTGCTCAACGTCGGGGTGGCGCACCTCGGTGAGTTCGGTTCGGTGGAGGCCATCGCGCTGGCCAAGGGGGAACTGGTCGAGGCGCTGCCCGCCGACGGGCTGGCCGTGCTGAACGCCGACGACCCCCGGGTCGACGCGATGGCGTCGCGGACGCCGGCCCGGGTGGTCCGCTACGGCGAGTCTCCGCACGCCGACGTGCGCGCCGTGGACGTGACGCTGGACGGCCGGGGACGGCCCTCGTACACGCTGGTCACCCCGGAGGGCAGCGCCCCGGTGCGGCTCGGGTTGACCGGCCGGCACCAGGTGTCCAACTCCCTCGCGGCCGCGGCGGTCGGCCGGGAGCTCGGCCTGCCGCTGTCCGACCTGGCGGCGGCGCTGAACGAGCTGGGTCTGGTCTCCACCCGGCGGATGGACGTCGTCGAACGCTCCGACGGCGTGACCCTGATCGACGACTCGTACAACGCCAACCCGGCCTCGACCGGCGTGGCGCTGCGCGCCTTGGCCAGCATGCGCGGCGAGGGGCGTACCGTCGCGGTGCTCGGCTACATGGCCGAGCTGGGCGACTTCGAACGGGAGGGACATCAGCAGGTCGGCCGCCTCGCGGCCGAGCTGGGTGTGGACCGGCTGCTCGTGGTGGGCGAGCCGGCGGCGCCGATCCACGAGGGCGCGACAGCGGTAGGCAACTGGGGAGGAGAGTCGGTGCTGCTCACCGATCAGGCGGCGGCCGTCGAGGTGCTGCGGAGCGAGCTGCGTCCGGGTGACGTGGTGCTGGTGAAGGGCTCCCGGTACCGGACCTGGGAGGTGGCCGACGCGCTGCGCGCGGACGCCGGTGCGGACGGGACGGAGGGCGGCGCCGCATGAGGGCGGTCATCGTCGCCATCGGGGTCGCGTTCCTGATCTCGCTGTTCTGCACCCCGATCGCGATCAAGGTGTTCGCCCGGCTGAAGGCCGGCCAGCCGATCCGATCGAACCTCGGGCTCGCCAGCAACGAGGGCAAGAAGGGCACGCCGACCATGGGCGGCGTGGTCTTTATCCTGGCCACGGTCATCGCGTACGTCGCCGGGCACCTGGCCCTGACCACGCTGCCGGACGCGCAGATCGCCCAGGTCGAGCCGACCATCACGGCGCTGGTGCTGCTGGGGCTGATGGTGTTCTCCGGCGCGGTCGGCTTCATCGACGACTTCCTGAAGGTCCGCAAGCGGCACAGCGGCGGCCTCAACAAGCGGGGCAAGCTGGCCGGGCAGATCCTCGTCGGCGCGGTCTTCGGCGCGGTGGCGGTCTACTTCCCGTCGAGCATGACCGACGTCAGCGGCAACGCGACCAACACCGAGACGGTGGGCAGCACCACGCTGAGCTTCATCCGGGACATCCCGGCGCTGGAGATCGGCAAGATCGGCGCGGTGATCGTCATCATCATGGTGGTGATGGCGGCGACCAACGGCGTCAACCTCACCGACGGCCTGGACGGCCTGGCCACCGGCGCCTCGGTGATGGTGCTCGCCGCGTACGCGTTGATCGCGTTCTGGCAGTACCGGCACTGGTGTGCGGACCCGAACTACCCGGCCGGGGAATACTGCTACACCGTGCGCGACCCGCTGGAGATCGCGCTGATCGCCGGCGCGGCGGCCGGGGCCTGCGTCGGCTTTCTCTGGTGGAACACCTCGCCGGCCCGCATCTTCATGGGTGACACCGGCGCGCTCGGGCTGGGCGGCCTGATCGCCGGCATGGCGATGTCCACCCGGACCGTCCTGCTGCTGCCGATCCTGGGCGGCCTGTTCGTGATCATCACGATGTCGGTGGTCATCCAGATCATCTCGTTCCGCACCACCGGCAAGCGGGTGTTCCGGATGTCGCCGCTGCAGCACCATTTCGAGTTGGCCGGCTGGAGCGAGGTCAACATCGTGGTCCGGTTCTGGATCATCGCCGGGATCGGGGTGGCCATCGCGCTGGGCCTGTTCTACAGCGAGTTCCTCGCCGCGGTCAGCTAGGTGTAAGGAAGGGCCCCTTCTTAACAGACGTCTGTTAAGAAGGGGCCCTTCCTTCAGTTCCGACACGCCGACCGGGCGGTTGCGCCACGGGCGGGCGGGTCGAGCCGCCATGATGGGCGTGTGGGGGAGGGACGAGACATCCAGGCCAGCAGCGACCCGCCGATCCGCCGCGCGCCCGCGGCCACGCCGCCGGCCGATCCACCGACCGTCGCGGCGGGCTGGGATCCGGCCGGCGGCCTGGCCGCGTTGCGCGGCCTGCTGGCCCGCCCGCTCGCCTCCTACTACCTGTTGCTGTCCAGCACCGGCCTGCTGCTGCTGATCGGCCTCACCATGGTCTTCTCCGCGACCAGCGTGAAGGACTTCGCCGAGGGCGGCGACGCGTCGGCGTCGCTGACCAAGCAGGCCGTCTTCGCGGTGATCGGCATCGGCGCGTTCTGGGCCTGTCAGCGGCTGCCCGCACGCACGTTCCGGGCGGTGAGCCGCCCGGCTCTCGGCGTGGCGGTGGCGCTGATGCTGCTGCTCAACCTACTCGTCGCGCTGGAATCGCTGTTCGGGGTGGCGTCCATCGGGCCGTTGAAGGCCGAACTCCTGTCGCTCTCCCTCGGCCCGATCTCGCTGCAACCGGTCGAGGTGGCGAAGTTCGCGCTGGTGCTGTGGGCGGCGCACGTGCTGGCCCGCAAGGGCGCCGCGCTGGGCTGGTGGCGGGAACTGGCCACGCCGCTGTTCCCGGTGGTCGGTCTGCTGTTCGTGCTGGTCGGCTTCAACGACCTGGGCAGCATGCTCTGCCTGCTGGCGCTCGTGGTCGGGCTGCTGTGGGCGGCCGGCGTGCGGGGCCGGGTCTTCGCCGCGCTCTCCGCGATCGGGCTGGCCGGCATCGGCCTGCTGGTGGCCGCCGCCTCGCTCGGCGCGGGCTCGGGCTCGCGGGACGCCGACAACTACCGGCTCGGCCGGCTCACCATGTGGCTCGACCCGCCGTCGCCGAAGACCTGCTTCGAGCAGGAGCTGGACTACTGCTACCAGCTCGTGCAGGCCCGCTACGCGATCGGCAACGGCGGCTGGTTCGGCGTCGGCCTGGGCCAGAGCTCACTGAAGTGGAACTACCTGCCCGAGGCGCACAACGACTTCATCTTCGCCATCGTCGCCGAGGAGTTGGGCGTGGTGGGCTGCACCGTGATCCTGGCGCTGTTCGCCGTGCTCGCGTACACCGGGATGCGGATCGCCCGCCGGGTCGAGGACCCGTTCCGCCGGCTCGCCGCCGCCGGTGTGACCGCCTGGCTGGTCGGCCAGGCCGTGATCAACATCGGTGGCGTCACCGGTCTGCTGCCGCTGACCGGCGTACCCCTGCCGTTCATCTCCGACGGCGGCAGCGCCCTGGTGGTGACGCTGGCCGCGATCGGCATGCTCGCCTCCTTCGCCCGCGCCGAGCCGGACGCGGCCCGCGCCCTGCATGCCCGTCCGCCGGCCCGATGGGTCCGACTAGTGTGGGCCCCGTTGCCGCCGCTTCCCGGCCGGCGCCGTCGACCGGCGCCGCCCCCGGCGGACCGTGGGTCCGTGCCCCGGTCCCGGCAGCGACGGCAGGACGACCAGGCCGCGCCGCGCGGCGCCCGGCCCGACCGGGCGCGCGCCGGCTCGGCGAGCGAGAGGAGACGCTGATGGGTCCGCTGCGTTCGGTGGTGCTCTGCGGAGGGGGTACGGGCGGGCACATCTACCCGCTGCTCGCCTTCGCCGACTGCCTGCGCCGACACGACCCGAGCGTCCGGATCACGTGTCTGGGCACACCCAAGGGCCTGGAGAACGAGCTGATCCCGCCGGCCGGCTACGACCTGCGCCAGATCCCGGCCTACCAGCTGCCCCGGTCGGTCAACATGAGCCTGGTGCGCACGCCGGACCGGATGTGGAAGGCGGCCCGCGCGGCGGGCAAGGTGATCGACGAGGTCCAGGCCGACGTGGTGATCGGCTTCGGCGGGTACGTCTCGGTGCCCGGCTACCTGGCCGCGTGGCGCCGCGACCTGCCGATCGTCATCCACGAGGTCAACGTGCCGCCGGGCGTGGCGAACCGGCTCGGCATGAAGTTCACCAAGAACGTCGCGGTGGGCTTCCCGCACCAGCCGGCCCAGGCCGAGGCGCTGCGCGACGCCCGGGTGGTCGGCGTACCGCTGCGTCGTGGCATCGCCGGGCTGGACCGGGCCGCCCTGCGCGACGCCGCCCGCGCCCACTTCGGGCTCCGCCCCGACCTGCCGGTGCTCTTCGTGGCCGGTGGCTCGCAGGGCGCCCGCTCGATCAACCTGGCGGTGTCCGGCGCGGCGAAGGAGCTGGCCCGCAACGGCGTGCAGGTGCTGCACGTGATCGGCGCCCGCAACGAGGCGGTCTCCGTCCCCACCGACCTGCCGGTGCCGTACGTGACGCTGCCCTACCTGTCCGAGATGGAGCTGGGCTACGCGGCGGCCGACCTGATGCTGGGTCGGGGCGGCGCCATGACCTGCGCCGAGGTCGCCGCGATCGGCCTGCCCACGATCTACGTGCCCTACCCGCACAGCAACCAGGAGCAGAAGCGCAACGCGCTGCCCGTGGTGGAGGCCGGTGGCGGCCTGCTGGTCGACGACGCCGAGGTGACCCCGGCCTGGGTGGAGCGCACGGTGATCCCGCTGATCCGGGACCCGCAGCGGCTCTGGGCGATGAGCCACGCCGCGGCCGCGTACGGCCGACGCGACGGGGACGTGGCGTTGCTGAACTTCGTCTACGAGGCGGTCTCCCGCTGATGCGGGCCGTCGCGACGGGAAGGTACCTGGAATGAACACCGCGCAGTTCACGCCCGCCGGCACGACGACCGCGGAGGACCTGGGCCGGATCCACCTGATCGGGGTGGGCGGGGTCGGGATGGCCGGCCTGGCCCGGCTCTTCCTCACCCGGGGCCTGCCGGTCTCCGGCAGCGAGCTGCGGGAGTGGCCGTCCCTGGCCGGCCTGCGGGCGCTGGGCGGGACGATCCACTCGACGCACGAGGCGGCCAACCTGGACGGGGTGGACACGGTCGTCTACTCCTCGGCGATCCCGCAGGACCACCTGGAGATGGTCGAAGCGCGCCGGCGGGGCCTGCGGGTGCTGCACCGATCCGAGGCGCTGGCGGCGGCGATGACCGGCCGGCGCACGGTGGCGGTCGCCGGCACGCACGGCAAGACCTCCACCACGTCGATGGTCACCATGGTGCTCCAGCAGGCCGGCACCGACCCGTCCTTCGTCATCGGCGGGGAGATCTCCGAGGTCGGCTCCGGCGCGCACCACGGCACCGGAGAGCACTTCGTGGTCGAGGCGGACGAGAGCGACCGGTCCTTCCTCATCTACCGCCCGTACGTGTCGATCATCACGAACATCGAGGCGGACCACCTCAACACGTACGGCGACCTGGCCAACCTGGAGGCCGCGTTCGCGGAGTTCGCCCGCCTCACCGACCCGGACGGGTTCGTCGTCACCTGCGCCGACGACGCGGGCGGCCGGCGGCTGGCCGAGACGCTGCGGGCGGAGGGGCGTCGGGTGTGGACGTACGGCGAGTCCGCCGACGCCGACCTGCGGATGAGCGACGTCACCTCCTCCGCGCAGGGGGTGCGCTACCTGGCCGAGGTCGAGGGCCGGTCGCTGGGCGAGATCCGGCTGCCGATCCCGGGTCGGCACATGGCGCTCAACAGCGCCGCCGCGGTGCTCGCGGCGTACCTGCTGGAGTTGCCGGTGGCGGCGGCGGAGGCCGCGCTCGGCGCGTTCCCCGGCGTGCGGCGGCGCTTCGAGCGCAAGGGTGTCGCGGACGGCGTGCTGGTCTACGACGAGTACGCCTACCACCCGACCTCGATGACGCTGGCCCTGCAGACGCTGCGCGAGGTGGCCGGCGACGGACGGCTGATCGTGGTGTTCCAGCCCTACCGGCTCTACCGCACCCGGGACCTGCAGGCGGAGATCGCCGCCGCCCTCGGCATCGCCGACGAGCTGGTGCTGCTGGAGGTGTTCGGCCCGGGCGAGATGCGCCGGCCCGGCGAGGGCTCGGCCGCGTTGATCGAGGCGGTGCCGCTGCCGGCCGAGCACAAGGTGTTCGTCGAGGCGTGGGACGACGTGCCGGCCGAGGTGGCCCGCCGGGCCCGTACCGGAGACGTGGTGGTGACCATGGGCGCGCCGCCGATCTCGCTGATGGGCGACCAGTTGCTGGACGCGTTGCTGGCGCGGGCCGGAGGCGCCGCGGCGCTGGGCGCCGGCGTCGACCCGGACGGCGCGGCGGCCACCGCCGGATGAGCCCGGGGCCGGCCCGCGGCCGCACCCCCGGCCAGGACGGCGGGTCGGGGCGGCGCAGCCCGGTCCGGCGCTGGCAGCTGGTGCGCGCCGGCGCGGACGCGGTGCCGCCGTCCACCCGTCGCTTCATGGCCCGGGCCCGGCAGCGGCGGATGCGGGCGGCGCTGCCCTGGGCGGTCGCCGCCGCGGTGGCGGCCGTCGCCGGGCTGGTCGCCTGGACGGTGCTCGGCACCGGCCTGTTCGGTGTGCGCGACGTCCGGGTGGTCGGCGCGCGCATGGTCACGCCGGTGGAGATCCGGGACGCCGCGGCGGTGCCGGACAACGCGCCGCTGGCCCGGGTGGACCTGGCCGCGACCGCGCGCCGGGTGGGCGCGCTGCCGCCGGTGGCGCGGGCCACGGTGGAGCGGGACTGGCCGGGGACGCTGGTCATCCGGGTCGAGGAGCGGGTGGCGGTGGCGGCGGTGCCGCAGGGCGAGCGGTTCGCGGTGGTCGACGGTTCCGGTGTGGTCTTCCAGCACCTGGACCAGGCGCCGACGGGGATGCCGTTGGTCAGGGTCGCCCGCCCGGGCCCGGACGACCCGGGCACCCGGGCCGGGTTGGCGGTGCTGGCCGCGCTCGGTCCGAAGCTGCGCGCGGAGCTGGTCGCGGTCGACGTGGCCGGGCTGGCCCGGATCACGTTGCTGCTGCGCGGCGACCGCGAGGTGTTCTGGGGGGACGCCTCGCGCAGCTCGGACAAGTCCACGGTGGCCACCGCGTTGCTGGGGCGCCGGGCCGACCGCATCGACGTCAGCGCCCCGGACGTGGTCACGTTCCAGTAGCCCTGGGGCGGCGAGCGGCCCTTGTGTCCCGGGTCGCTCGGTCGGCGACACGCCGGAAGGGTCCTTGGCTCCTGGCGCGGCGGCGCATACGTTGCCCCGAAGAGATCAGTGGTTGACATAGCCCTAAGCCTCTAGTAGAGGGTGAGGGTTCAGCCGTCGGAGAGTTCAGGGCAGATGCTCCGCCGCTGGTCCGGCCAAGCCGTGTGGGGTCGGCCCATGCCAATCTCGAAGGGAAAGGACCGGAGATGACACCTCCGCACAACTACCTGGCGGTCATCAAGGTCGTCGGCATCGGGGGTGGCGGCGTGAACGCCGTCAACCGGATGATCGAGGTTGGGCTCAAGGGCGTCGAGTTCATCGCGATCAACACCGACGCGCAGGCGCTGCTGATGAGCGACGCCGACGTGAAGCTCGACGTGGGCCGGGAGCTGACCCGGGGGCTGGGCGCCGGCGCCAACCCGGACGTCGGCAAGAACGCCGCCGAGGACCACCGGGACGAGATCGAGGAGGTGCTCAAGGGCGCCGACATGGTCTTCGTGACCTGCGGCGAGGGCGGCGGCACCGGCACCGGCGGCGCGCCGGTGGTGGCGAACATCGCCCGCAAGCTCGGCGCGCTCACCATCGGCGTGGTCACCCGGCCGTTCTCGTTCGAGGGCAAGCGCCGCCAGGTGCAGGCCGAGGCGGGGATCGAGGAGCTGCGCAACCAGTGCGACACGCTCATCGTCATCCCGAACGACCGGCTGCTGGCCCTCGGCGACCGCAACATCTCCATGATGGACGCGTTCCGCACCGCGGACCAGGTGCTGCTCTCCGGTGTCCAGGGCATCACCGACCTGATCACCACGCCGGGTCTGATCAACCTGGACTTCGCCGACGTGAAGAGCGTGATGAGCGGCGCCGGCAGTGCGCTCATGGGCATCGGCAGCGCCCGGGGCGAGAACCGCGCCGTGGAGGCGGCCGAGGCGGCCATCTCCAGCCCGCTGCTGGAGCAGAGCATGGACGGCGCGCGGGGCGTGCTGCTCTCCATCGCCGGCGGCTCGGACCTCGGCCTGTTCGAGATCAACGACGCCGCGCAGCTGGTCACCGACGCGGCCCACCCGGACGCGAACATCATCTTCGGCGCGGTCATCGACGACGCGCTCGGCGACGAGGTGCGGGTGACCGTGATCGCGGCCGGCTTCGACGGGGGCGCTCCGGCGTACAAGGCGGTCGAGCCGCCGCGCAAGAGCAACCAGAACCCGCCGGCGCAGTCGAACGCGCCGGTGAGCCCGCCGGCCACCATGCCGGCCCCGCAGCAGCCGTCGCGCCGGGTGCTCTTCGACGACGTCGACGTGCCCGATTTCCTCAAGAACGGGTCCTGAGCCGCCCCGATGACGGAGTCACCCCTGACGGTGCGGCCGGAGCGTCGCACCGAGCTCGCGGCCGGGCTGGCCCGGGTCCGGTCCCGGATCGCGGACGCCTGCGCGGCGGCCGGCCGGTCCCCGGACTCGGTCACCCTGGTCGCGGTCACCAAGACGTACCCGGCGGTCGACGTGCTCGCGCTGGCCGAGCTGGGGGTGCGCGACGTGGGGGAGAACCGGGACCAGGAGGCGGCGCCGAAGGCGGCGGCGGTGGCCGGCGCCGGGGCCACGCCGCGCTGGCACTTCATCGGCCAGCTGCAACGCAACAAGGCCCGGTCGGTGGTCCGGTACGCCGACGTGGTCCAGTCGGTCGACAGCGTCCGGCTGGCCGCCGCGCTCGCCACCGCCGCGACCGCCGCCCGGGACCGGCCGTTGGACGTGTTGGTGCAGGTGAGCATCGACGGCGACGCGGCCCGGGGCGGGGCGCTGCCGGGCCTGGCCGACCCCGATCGGGGGCTCGACCCGGTGGCCGCGGCGGTGGCCGGCGCGGACGGGCTGCGACTGGCCGGTCTGATGGCGGTGGCCCCGCTGGGCTGGGAGCCGGACCGGGCGTTCGCCCGGCTGGCCGAGGTGGCGGCGCGGCTGCGCGGCGACCATCCGGGTGCCACGGTGCTGTCGGCGGGGATGAGCGGCGACCTGGAGAGCGCTGTCGCGCACGGCGCGACACATGTCCGCGTCGGCAGCGCGTTGCTCGGAATGCGCCCCACGCTGGGGTAGCCTGACCACGACGGAAGCAAATTACATCAGTGTTGTTCAGGACGGCGTTCCCGTAGCCGGGGGCCGTGGCGGGCGGGCCGCGAACCGCACGTCAGGGGATTGCCGATCCGGTCCGGTGGGCATGATCGTCCACTCGTGATCAAGCGACACGGCACGGGGGCGCGTGCCGCACGGCGGACGGAAGGGCGCGGGGATGGGTGCACTGCGCAAGGCGGGGGTCTGGCTCGGTCTCGTCGAGGAGGACGACGAGCGGGCGTACGAGGACGGTGGCTACGACAAGGGTGGCTACCGGGACTCGTCGCGCTACCGGTCGAGCCGGTACGCCGAGGAGTTCGCCGACGAGGACGACGACGAGGCCGACGAGCCGCCGACGACCCGGAGCCGGGTCGGCGAGCGGGGTCGGCTGAGCGAGCGCACCGGCCGCGCCGTCGACGCCGACCGGTCCGAGGTCGAGCGCCCGGAGCGGGCCGAGCGGACCGAGCGCTCCAGCGTCCGGTCGATCACCCGCTCCTCCGACGGCTCCGGCGCGCTGAGCTACCACACCCGGGACAACCTCGCCCTCGCGCCGCAGGCCCAGCCGCGCGAGCGGGTGGTGGCTCCGGAGGAGGAGCAGCGCTACCAGATCACCACCCTGCACCCGACGACGTACCGCGAGGCGCGGACCATCGGCGAGCACTTCCGGGACGGGGTGCCGGTGATCATCAACCTCACCGAGATGGACGAGGCGGACGCCCGCCGGCTGGTGGACTTCGCCGCCGGGCTCGCGTTCGGCCTGCGCGGTACGATCGAGCGCGTGACCAACCGGGTGTTCCTGCTCTCACCGGCCAACGTCCAGGTCACCGCGGAGGACAAGGCCAAGATCGCTGAGGGCGGCTTTTTCAGCCTGAGCTAGCCCGCACGACCGAGGGACGTCGCCTGCCGTGTTGTCGATCCTGTTCCAGGTGCTCTACCTGCTGCTGTACTTCTTCCTGCTCGTCCTTCTTGCCCGATTTGTTCTCGGCGCGGTGCTGGCCTACGGTCGCCGCTGGCAGCCGGGGCGTGGCGCATCGGCGGGACTGGAAGTCGTGTGGAGCGTCACTGATCCGCCCCTGCGAGCGTTGAGGCGTGTGATCCCACCACTGCGAATTGGTACCGTGAGCATCGACCTGGCCTCCCTTGTGCTCCTGGTTATCCTGTTCGTGCTGATGGAGTTCGTGTTACAGCGCCTGATCGTGGCGTTCGCCTGACCAGAGCGCTTTCGCGGCCGCAACTGACCCGAGGAGTTTCGATGCCGCTGACCCCGGCCGACGTCCACAACGTCGCCTTCAAAAAGCCGCCGATCGGCAAGCGGGGGTATGACGAGGAGGAGGTCGACGCCTTCCTGGACGAGGTCGAGCGTGAGCTGGCCCGTCTGATCGAGGAGAACAACGAGCTGCGCGCCCAGGTGGAGCGCGGCGGTCGGGGTGGCGCGCCCGCCGGCCCCGGCGGCGACGCCCGCCTCGCGGCGGAGCTCAACGACGTCAAGGCCCAGCTCGACCGGGTGCAGCGCGACAAGGCGGCCGCCGAGCAGGCGGCCCGGGCGATGCAGGCCGAGCTGGAGCAGGTCCGCACGCAGGGCGGCCCGGCGGGGGTGACCGGGGACGGCGAGCAGCAGGCGCTGCGCGTGCTGATGATGGCCCAGCGCACCGCGGACGACCACGTCTCCGACGCCCGGCGCGAGGCCGACAGCCTGCTCTCCGAGGCCCGGTCCAAGGCCGAGGAGGTCACCCGCGAGGCGCGCGCCAAGGCCGACGCCCTGGAGCGGGACGCCCGCCAGCGGCACCAGGAGGCCATGGGCGGCCTGGACGCCAAGCGGACCGCGCTGCAGAAGCACATCGAGGAGCTCAAGCAGTTCGAGCGGGAGTACCGCACCCGTCTCAAGGCCTACCTGGAGAGCCAGCTGCGTGACCTGGACGGTCGCGGGCAGGGCCTCGAGGTCGAGATGAACCGCGCCGAGGGCACCCGTGCCGCCGGCGGCAGCAACGGCCTCGCCACGGCCGGCCTCGCCGGCTCGTACGGTGGCGGCCGCGCCGGCTCGCTCGAGTCCGGCCGCTGATCCCGCGTCGGTGGCCGTCCCCGGGACGGCCACCGACCGCCCAGACCGACACGACGCGGCCGGGGGTGAGCTGTGATAGCCGCGAGCGTCCTGCTCATCCTCGTCGCGGTCGTGCTGCTGGTGGTGGGCCTGGCCGGTGGGTCGAGCCCGCTGCTGATCGTGTCGATCGCGGCCAGCCTGCTGTCCGCCGTCGCCTTCGTCGCGTTCGCCCGCCAGGCGGCCGCCGCGAGGGCCACGGCGGGTCGGGAAGCCGGCCCGCGCACCCGGACCGCGCGCTCCGGCCCGTCCCCGGACGAGCCGGTGAGCCCGGTCCCGCACCACACGTCGACGGTCGGCGCCGGCGGATCCGGGTGGCGGCAACCGCCCGGGTCGCCGGTGGCCGAGCCGTACGACCCGCCGGCCGACGCCTGGGCGCCCCCGGTGCCCCGCGCCGCCGGCCGCGCCGAGGTGACACCGACCTCGCCCGCGCCGGGCGACCTGTCCGAGGGTGAGCCCCCGGCCGAACACCTCACCGCCGGCGAACTGGCCCGGCTGGTGCGGCTGCCGGAGGAGGTCCGGGTCGTCGACGGCCACCCCCGCTTCCACCTGACCGACTGCCCGCACCTGGTGGGCCGGGCGGACGAACCGCTGCCGGTCGCCGAGGCGGTCGAGCTCGGCTTCACCCCGTGCGCCCACTGCGCCGCGGGCACCACGCTGCTCGCCGACGCCCGGCCGTACTGACCATGACGATCGCGGACACCCCGCTCACCGTCGCGGTGCGCGTGAAGCCCGGCGCGTCCCGGGCCCGGGTGGGCGGTCGCCACGACGGGCCGCACGGTCCCGCGCTCGTCGTCGCCGTGCACGCGCCGCCGGTCGACGGCCGGGCCACCGAGGCGGTCCGGCGGGCGCTGGCGGACGCGCTGGGCGTCCGGCCCGCCGCGGTGTCGCTGCGGTCCGGCGCGGCCAGCCGGGACAAGATCTTCCTGGTGGCGCACCCGCCCGACGGGTTGCCCGAGGTGCTGCGTCGGCTGCGCGACGGCAGCGCCGGGTGAGGAACCGTCGGGCCGGTCGGCGATGACCCCGGGGCTGAACCTCGCGCTGCTGGTGGGCGCGGCCGTGCTGCTGGTCGCGGTGGGCGCGGTGCGCTTCTCCACCCGCCTCGGCGTGCCCAGCCTGCTGGTCTACCTGGCGCTGGGCGTGCTGATCGGCGAGGCGGGCCTGGGGATCGACTTCGACGACGTCGAGCTGACCCGGGTGCTCGGCTTCTGCGCGCTCATCGTGATCATCGCCGAGGGCGGGTTGAGCGCCCGGTGGAGCACGCTGCGCCCGGTGCTCGGCCTGGCCTCGGCGTTGTCCACGGTCGGCGTGGTGGTCAGCATCGTGGTCGTCGGCGTGGTGGTGCACCTGCTGCTGGACCTGGACTGGCGGCTGGCCCTGCTCTACGGCGCGGTGCTGTCGTCCACCGACGCGGCGGCGGTCTTCGCCACCCTGCGCCGGCTGCGCCTGCCACCGCGACTGGTGGCCACGCTGGAGGCCGAGTCCGGGATGAACGACGCCCCGGTGGTCCTGCTGGTGCTGCTGCTGTCGCGGGCCGGGGCCGAGGCGGCCCACCCCTGGTGGTACGAGGCGCTGGTGCTCGGCTACGAGCTGGGGGCGGGCGCGGCGGTCGGGGTGGGCGCCGGCCTGGCCGGGCGGTACGCCTTGCGGCGCGCCGCGCTTCCCTCGTCCGGGCTCTACCCGATCGCGGTGGTCGGCTTCACGGTGCTGGCGTACGCGGCCGGGTCGGTGCTGCACGCCTCCGGCTTCCTGGCCGTCTACGTGGCCGGGGTGCTGCTCGGCAACTCCCGGCTGCCGCACCGGCAGGCGATCCTCGGCTTCGCCGACGGGCTGGCCTGGCTGGCCCAGATCGGCCTGTTCGTGCTGCTGGGCCTGTTGGTGTCGCCGAGCCGGCTGGACGCCGCGGTGCTGCCGGCGGTGATCACCGGGCTGGCCCTGCTGCTGCTCGCCCGGCCGCTGTCGGTGGCGGTGTCCGCGCTGCCGTTCCGGGTGAACCTGCGCGAGCAGCTCTTCCTGTCCTGGGCCGGCCTGCGCGGGGCGGTGCCGATCGTGCTGGCCACCATCCCGCTCTCGCTGCGGGTGCCGGGCGCGGACCGGCTCTTCGACGCGGTGTTCGTGCTGGTGGTGATCTTCACGCTGCTCCAGGCCGGGACGCTGGCCCGGGCGGCCCGCCGGTTGGGCGTGACCGCGCCCGCGGAGGCGAGCGAGATCCTGCTGGAGACCGCGCCGCTGGAGCGGATGCGGGCCGACCTGCTCCAGCTGGAGGTGCCGGCCGGCTCCCGGCTGGCCGGGGTGCACGTGGACGAGCTGCGGCTGCCGGTGGGCGCCGCGGTCACGCTGGTGCTGCGGGACGGGGTCGGCTTCGTGCCCGGTCCGGACACCCGGCTGAAGGTGGGGGACAGCCTGCTCATCGTCGCCACCGCCGGGGTGCGGGACGCCACCGAGCGGCGGTTGCGGGCGGTCAGTCGCCGGGGCCGGTTGGCCCGCTGGTTTGGGGAGTACGGGGAGGACCGGACCGGCTGATCTGCTAGCGTTCCTTTTGCCCCGGTTAGTGGCATTCCGGGGCGGAAACGCGGAGCGACGGTGCGGCACGTTGTCGGACGCCTGTACGTTCCGTATTCTTGCCAACCTCCGGAGTGCGCGGCGCGGTCGCCGTGCGCCCGTCTGTTCGTGGGGGACGCCGGCGCCGGTGACCCCTGCCCACGTACCGCTGAGCGCCGCGCCCACGCGGCTGAGGGAGCTGACGATGGCGAAGCCAGCCGAGACCAGGACCGCCGGCCGCAAGCCGGTGGCGAAGGCCACCCGCAGCGCGGCGGAGACCGAGAAGATCCGGGCCGCCCTGGCGGCACGGCGGGACGAGCTCAACGCCGAGTACGATCAGACGCTGAGCGAGATCACCGAGCTGCAGCGCGACCGGCTGACCGACTCGGCCGGGGACGACCAGGCCGACACCGGCACCAAGACGTTCGAGCGCGAGCAGGAGATCTCTCTCGCCAACAGCATCAAGGAGCGGATCACGCAGGTCGAGCGCGCGCTGGAGCGCCTCGACGAGGGTGGCTACGGCTGGTGCGAGCGGTGCGGCAACCCGATCCCGGTGGAGCGGCTCGCCGCGTTCCCGTCGGCCACCCTCTGCGTGAGCTGCAAGCAGCTGGAGGAGCGGCGCTGACGTCCGCTCCCCGGCGGCCGTACGGCAGACGGTGACCGCCACCGTCGCGAGCGTCGATGGGGAGCAGATGACCGCAGCACCGCCCGCCGGGTCCGGCACCACCGAGACGGGCGCCGGCGCGCCCCGCCGAAAGGCGGTCGGCCTGCTGCTCGGCGTGTCCCTGGTCTCGCTCCTGGCGGACCTCGGCACGAAGCAGCTCGCGCTCAGCGAGCTGCCCGGCCGGGAGGAGCCGGTGTCGGTGCTCGGCGGCGCCGTCTACTTCACCCTCACCCGCAACAGCGGCGCGGCCTGGAGCATCGGCTCCGACCACACCTGGGTCTTCCCGCTGATCACGTTCGGCGTGATCGCCTGGATCGCCTGGATGGCGCTGCGGCTGCGCTCGCTGCCCTGGGCGGTGTCGCTGGGTCTGGTGCTGGGCGGCGCGCTGGGCAACCTGGCCGACCGGATCTTCCGCGCGCCGGGGCACTTCGTCGGCCACGTGGTCGACATGATCAGCGTGTTCGGCCCGTACGGCGAGTTCTTCCCGGTGTTCAACCTGGCCGACAGCTCGCTGTTCTGCGGCGTGGTGCTGGCGGTCTTCCTGGAGCTGACCGGCCGGCAGCGCGACGGCTCCCGGGCCGCCGCGAAACCCGCCACCGAGGACGCCCCGGCCGACCAGAAGGAGCGCGCGTGACCGCCGCGTTCGCCACCGGCGGCGACCACCGGTCCCTGCCCGTCCCGGACGGGCTCGACGGCATGCGGCTGGACCAGGCCGTGTCCCGGCTGTTCGGGCTGTCCCGCACCGCCGCGGCGGCGCTGGTGGACGCCGGGGACGCGCTGGTCGACGGCGCGGTCCGGGCCAACTCGCACAAGGTCCGGGCCGGCTCCTGGCTGGAGGTCACGCTGCCCGCGCCGGCCGCGCCGCCGACCGTGGTGCCGCAGGCCGTGCCCGGGCTGACCGTCGTCTACGCCGACGACGACATCGTGGTGGTGGACAAGCCGGTCGGGGTGGCCGCCCACCCGAGCCCCGGCTGGACCGGCCCGACCGTGATCGGCGGGCTCGCCGGCATCGGTCACCGGATCTCCACCAGCGGCGCCGCCGAGCGGCAGGGCGTGGTGCACCGGCTCGACGTGGGCACCACCGGAATCATGACGGTGGCCAAGAGCGAGCTGGCCTACACCGCGTTGAAGCGGGCGTTCAAGGAACGCGAGGTGGAGAAGCGCTACCACGCCGTGGTGCAGGGTCACCCGGACCCGCTGCGCGGCACCATCGACGCGCCGATCGACCGGCACCCCCACCACGACTACCGCTGGGCGGTCGTCTCCGGCGGCAAGCCGAGCATCACCCACTACGACACGCTGGAGGCGTTCCCCTCCGCCAGCCTGCTCGACGTGCGGCTGGAGACCGGGCGTACGCACCAGATCCGGGTGCACTTCTCCAGCATGCGGCACCCCTGCGTCGGTGACCTGACCTACGGCGCCGACCCGACGCTGTCCGCCCGGCTCGGCCTGTCCCGGCAGTGGCTGCACGCCCGCTCGTTGAGCTTCGCGCACCCGCGCACCGGCGACGAGGTCACCTTCGTCAGCGACTACCCGGACGACCTGGCCCGGGCGCTGGAGATCCTGCGCGACTGACCGTGACCGACCGTCCCGCGCCGCCGCGCCGGTCGCGCACCGCCGCGCTGACCTGGCTCGCCCTCGCCTGTGCGCTGATCGTGCTGGTCGTGGCCGTGGCGCAGCGACGGGACCGGCCGGTGGGCGACCGTACGGTGGGCGAGGTGACCCGGGTCGGCGTGGCCGACGGCGACGCGGTGCCGGCGTACCTGCGCGCCGCCGGGGACGAGCTGGCCCGGCTCCAGGCGCCCGACGGCTACGCCCTGGTCTCGTTCACCGCCTACCTGACGCCGGCCCGGGTGGCGTCCACGCTGGGCGGCACACCGGCCTCGGCCGTGGTCGCGCGGGTGCCGCTGCCGGGCCGGCAGACCGAGATCGTGCGCATCGCCGCGCTGCGCCTGCCCGACGACGTGGTCGGTGGGATGGCCGAGGTCGCCGCGCGCAAGGACCGCGAGGCGGCGGACTACCGGTCCCGCGCCGCCGCGCCGGCGGCCACCGCCGACCCCGAGGCGCGCCGGGTGTACGCCACCGGGGCCGACGTGGCGGCCCGGGAGGCGGACGCCTACCGGGCCGGGTGCGCCTGCGTCTACGCCGCCGTGGTGCGGGGCGGGCCGGACGTGCTGCGCACCCTCGCCGGCCGTCCCGGCGTACGCGGGGTCGACCCGGCGCCGGAGGTGACCCGCCTGGACCGCACGGTGTTCACCCCGCCGCTGCCGGAGCAGCGCGACGTGGCCCGGCCGCCGGCCGACACCGGGTTGGCGTCCGGCGACGGTATGGGTGATTCGTCGGAAGCCGCACCGACGGTGAGCGGACCCTCACCCGTCGCCCGCCCGGCCACCACCGGGTCCGGGTCGCCCAATCCCGCTCCCACCTCCTGAGACACCCCGGTGCGCGACGGCGCGACGGGTGACACGGTGAGGAGGGCCACCGGGCGATGTGCGGAGCGGGGAGTGGTCCGAATAGGGTTTCGTTCGTAGCCTGTCAGGCGGAGATCGATGGGCTGGGGGAGGGCGAATCCTTGGACGGCAGCGAGACCGGCTGGGGTCGGCAGGGTGAGCCGGCACCGCGGTGGCGGGCGCTGCTCGACCGGGCCCGGCTGGGCGGTCGCGGCGCGGAGCACACCGACGCCGACCGGCGCGCCGAGGAGAACGCGGCACCACCGCCCGAGCCGTTGCCGCGTCGCGGCGCGGGCAACGGGTGGACCGGCCGCGCCGCCGCCGTCGGCCGCGCCGCCGACGGGTCGTACGGCGCCGAGCCCGGCTACCGCGCCGAGGCCACGTTCCGGGTCGACCCCGCCTTCCGCGCCGACCCGCGCCTCGACGGCGAGCCGGCCTACCGCGCGGAACCCGCGTACCGCGCCGACCCGGAGCCGCCGGCCGCGCCGAGCTGGCGGGCCGAGCCGTCGTACGCCCCCGAGCCGTCCTGGCGCGCCGAGGCGCCCCTCGCCCCGGAACCACGCGCGGAACCGTCGTGGGGCGGCGAGCCGGTCCCCGAGCCGCGCGGGCGGGCCGAGGCGCCGGTCGAGTCCCGCTACGCGCTGCTCGACGGCGGCTACCGGCCCGCGCCGCCCCCGGCGGAGTCCCGCTACGCGCTGTTGGACCGGGGCCGCTACCGCCCGGAGACCCCGCCCGGCCCGGAGCCGGTGCTGCCCGCCCCGCGACGGCCGGTGGAAGCCCGGCCCGGCCCGGTCGAGCCGGCGCCGGCGCGGTGGCGGGCCCGGGCCCCGCAGCAGGACCCCGAGCTGGAGCGGGCGACCGGGGTGCTCCGCCGCGAGCTGGGCACGCCCCGGGTGCTCGCGTTCGCCAACCCCAAGGGCGGCGTGCACAAGACCACCGCGACCGTGCTCGCCGCGGCCACCGTGGGCAGCGTGCGCGGGCGCGGCGTGCTCGCCTGGGACGACAACGAGCTGCGCGGCACGCTCGGTCTGCGGGCCGGCAGCGCCCGACACGCCCGCACCATCCGCCACCTGGTCCACGACCTGGCGCAGATCGAGATCCTGGAGGGCGACACGCTGCTGTCGCACCTCGACGACTACCTGCGGCACGCCTCCGACGGCTCCTACGACGTGCTGGCCGGCGAGGAGAGCCCGCGTTTCGCCCAGCGCCTCGACCAGTTCACCGTCAAGCGGGTGCTGGAGCTGCTGCGCCGGACCCACGAGGTCGTCTGCGTGGACACCGGCAACAACGTGGAGAGCCCGAACTGGCGCACCGTCATGCAGGCCGCCGACCAGCTCGTGGTGACCACCGTGCCGCGCGAGGACGCCGCCTTCAGCGCCGACTGGATGCTCGACCTGCTGCACGAGGTCGGCATGGGTGAGCTGGCCGACAACGCGGTCACGCTGATCTCCTGCCCGACCCCGGGTCGCACCTCCCTGCAGGACGACCTGGAGCGGCACTTCGCCACCCGCACCCGGGCGGTCGCCGTGGTGCCCTACGACCCGGCGCTCGAGACCGGCTCCTCGATCGAATACCACCAGCTCCAGGCGGAGACCCGGGACGCCTGGCTCAAGGCGGCCGCGGTGATGGTGGAGCCGTTCGCGCGCTGACCGCCCACCACCGCCCCGCGCCGGGCCCCGGCCTGAGAGGATCACCGGGTGAGTCCGGACACCCCTGATCCCGAGCGTCCCGGCGGCGGACCGACCGACCGGCAGGCGCCCGAGGCGGCGCAGTCCGCCGGCGCCCGCGCGACCGACGGGCGGTCGCCCGAGGGCGCCCGCGCGACCGACGCGCAGCCGTCCGAGGGCGCCCGCCCGGCCGACGCGCAGCCGCCCGCCTGGCCGGGTGGGCTGCCGGTGCCCGCCGGCACCCCGGTCACCGCGCCCGGCGCGGACCCGCTCGCCGGCCATCCGGGCGTCGTCGGCCAGCTGCCCGGAGCGTCCCCGGCCGCCCGGCGTGCCGTCGGCCGCCCGGTCGCGACCGTCCTCGGCCTGGCGGCGCTCCTGACCGCGCTCGGCGCGCCGCTGGGGTTGCTCTGGGCGTGGCTGGCGCCGGACACACCGGTGCGGCAGACCCCGGACGGGGCGGTCTACACCACGGCGCAGCCGGAGCAGCCGATCGCGGCCGACGGCTGGTTCAGCCTCCTGGCGCTCGGCTTCGGCGTGCTCGCCGCGGTCGCGCTCTGGGTGCTGCTGCGTCGTCGACGTGGCCCGGCCGGCCTGCTCGCGGTGACGCTGGGCGGGCTCGGCGCGGCCGTGGTGGCCTGGCAGGTGGGCCGCCGGATCGGGCTGGCCACGTTCCAACGGCTGCTGGACACCGCGCCGCCGGGCACCGACTTCACCAAGCCCGCCGACCTGCGCGCCGGCGGCGTCGACTGGTACGGGCCGCTGCCCGTGCCGCACGGCAGCCTGCTGCTCGCCGCGTTCGGCGCGGCCGTGACATACACGCTGCTGGCCGGGTGGTCCCGCTGGCCGTCGCTGCGCCCGGAACCGGAGCCCGGCGGCCACTGGCCGCCCCCCACGGGTCAGGCGGGCGACTGGCCGCCCCCGACGGGTCAGGTGGGCGACCGGCCGCCGCCCGGGATCAGTTCGGCGCCGGAAGACCCGCCAGCTCGCTGAGCGGCACCGGCACGGCCCGCACCTGGCGCAGCAGCGCCGTCTCCCGGTGCAGCAGGCGTAGCTCGGCGCGCAGCCGGCCGGGGGTGTCGTCGATGGCGAGCAGCCGCTGCCGGTCCGCGACGGTCAGCGCGGCGGTCGCGGCGACCAGGTGCGACAGCACGGTCGGGTCCTCGGGCAGCTGCTCGGAGATGTCCTCCGGGTCCGGCCGGATCAGGCCCAGATAGTGCCGGAACACCGAGATCACCCGGGCGGCCAGCAGATCGGCCGTCTCGTCCGGGCCGGTCGGCTCGGGCAGCCACTCCACCTCGGCGGTGAGGTAGGGCTCGGCGGCGTCGTCGACCTCGGCGATGCGGAACCTCCGCCGCCCCACGGTGACGATGTCGAAACCGCCGTCGGCCAGCTCGGTGACCTGCCGCAGCTCGGCGGTGCAGCCCACCTCGTGCAGGGTGACCGGGCCGCCGGCCAGCCCGGACCGCCCCGGCGGCCCGGCGGGCGCGACCTCCCACCCGGCCTGGATCGCCACCACCCCGAACTCGCGGGGCGCGCCCTCGGGCAGCCCGACCAGGTGGCGGACCAACGCCCGGTAGCGCTCCTCGAAGATGTGCAGCGGAAGGACCAGCCCGGGGAAGAGGACGGTCCCGAGGGGGAACACCGGCAGCCGTGCGCTCACGTGATCGAGCGTATCCCCCGGACGCCCCGTCCGGCGTGTCCCGGCTCACCGTCCCGGCGTGCGGGCGGCCCCGACCGGTCCGCGCGGCGGCGGCCTAGACTCGCAGACGTGCTGAATCGGATCGACCTGCGCGGCGGGGTACGCGACCCGCGCCGCCTGCTGCCCCGTGCCCAGCTCGACGTCTCCGTGGCGGTCGAGCGGATCCGCCCGCTCGTCGAGGCGGTCCGCGAGCATGGATACCCGGCGATCCGGGAGGCCAGCGAGCGGTTCGACGGTGTCTCGCCGGAGCGTCTGCGGGTGCCGGTGGAGGTGATCCGCGCCGCCGAGGACGAGCTGGACCCGCAGGTCCGGGCCGCGCTGCTGGAGTCGATCACCCGGGCCCGCAAGGTCCACGACGACCAGCGTCGCACCGACCACACCACCCAGGTCGTGCCGGGCGGCACGGTGACCGAGCGGTGGGTGCCGGTCGACCGGGTCGGCCTCTACGTCCCCGGCGGCCTGGCCATGTACCCGTCGACCGTGGTGATGAACGTCGTTCCGGCCCAGGCGGCCGGGGTCCGCTCGCTGGTGGTGGCCAGCCCGCCGCAGAAGGACAACGACGGCCTGCCCGACCGGCGCGTCCTCGCCGCCTGCGCGCTGCTCGGCGTCGACGAGGTCTACGCCGTCGGCGGTGCCCAGGCGGTGGCGATGCTGGCGTACGGCGCCACCGTCGACCCGGCCGGCGCACAGCGCTGCGAGCCGGTCGACATGATCACCGGGCCGGGCAACATCTGGGTCACCGCGGCCAAGCGGCTGCTGCGCGGCGTGGTCGGCATCGACGCCGAGGCCGGCCCGACCGAGATCGCCATCCTGGCCGACCACACCGCCGACCCGGCGCACGTCGCCGCCGACCTGATCAGCCAGGCCGAGCACGACCCCCTCGCGGCCAGCGTGCTGGTCACCCCGTCCACCGAGCTGGCCGACGCGGTCGACGCCGAGCTGGCCCGGCAGGCGCCGGCCGCCAAGCACGCCGAGCGGATCGGCACCGCGCTGCGCGGCGAGCAGAGCGGCGTGGTCCTCGTCGACGACCTGGAGGCGGGGCTGCGGGTGGTCGACGCGTACGCGGCCGAGCACCTGGAGATCCAGACCGAGAACGCCCGCGAGTGGGCGCTGCGGGTGCGCAACGCCGGCGCGGTCTTCGTCGGCGCGTGGTCGCCGGTCTCGCTGGGCGACTACTGCGCCGGCTCCAACCACGTGCTGCCCACCGGCGGCTGCGCGCGGCACTCGTCCGGCCTGTCCGTGCAGTCCTTCCTGCGCGGCATCCACCTGGTCGAATACACGCAGGACGCGCTGCGCGAGGTGGCGCCGCACGTGGTCACGCTGGCCGGCGTCGAGGACCTGCCGGCGCACGGCCAGGCGGTCAGCGTCCGCTTCCCCGCGGGCGGCACCTCGTGACCACGCTCGACGACCTGCCGATCCGGGACGACCTGCGCGGGCGGACGCCGTACGGCGCGCCGCAGCTCGACGTGCCGGTGCGGCTGAACACCAACGAGAACTCCTACCCGGTGCCCGAGCCGGTGGTCGAGGCGATCGGCAAGGCCGTCGCGGCCGAGCTGCGCGACCTCAACCGCTACCCGGACCGGGACGCCGTGGCGCTGCGCGCCGACCTGGCCGCCTACCTGGGTCACGGGCTCACCGCCGACCACGTCTGGGCGGCCAACGGCTCCAACGAGATCCAGCAGCAGCTGTTGCAGGCGTTCGGCGGACCCGGGCGCACCGCGCTCGGGTTCACCCCGGCCTACTCGATGCACCCGCTGCTGGCGCTCGGCACCGGCACCCGGTGGGTCCCGGGGGCCCGGGGCGCCGACTTCGGCCTCACCGCCGCCGACGCGGTGGCCCAGGTGCGCCGGCACCGGCCCGACGTGGTGTTCCTCTGCTCGCCGAACAACCCGACCGGCACCGCGCTCGACCCGGCCGTGGTCGCCGCCGTGCTGGACGAGGCGCCCGGGATGGTGGTCGTGGACGAGGCGTACGCCGAGTTCGCCCGCCCCGGCACGGTCAGCGCGCTCGCGGTGCTGCCCGGCCACCCGCGGCTGGTGGTCACCCGCACCATGAGCAAGGCGTTCGGCTTCGCCGGCGGCCGGCTCGGCTACCTGGCGGCCGACCCGGCGGTGGTGGAGGCGGTGCAGTTGGTCCGGTTGCCCTACCACCTCTCCGCGCTCACCCAGGCCGCCGCGCGGGCGGCGCTGGCCCACCGGGACGCGCTGCTCGGCACCGTCACCGCGATCAAGGAGCAGCGCGACCGGATCGTCGCCGTGCTGCGCGCCCGGGGCCACCGCGTCGCCGACAGCGACGCCAACTTCGTGCTCTTCGCCGTCGACGGCGACCAGGGCGCCGCCTGGCGTACCCTGCTCGACGCCGGCGTGCTGGTCCGCGACGTCGGCCTGCCCGGCTGGCTGCGGGTCACCGCCGGGACGCCGGCCGAGACCGACGCCTTCCTCACCGCAACGGAGAAGCTGTCATGAGCCGCACCGCCCGGATCGAGCGGGTCACCAACGAGACCAAGGTGCTGATCGAGATCGACCTCGACGGCACCGGCGAGGCCGACATCTCCACCGGCGTCGGCTTCTACGACCACATGCTGAACCAGATCGCCCGGCACGGCGGCTTCGACCTGACCGTGCACACCGTGGGCGACCTGGAGATCGACGCGCACCACACGATGGAGGACACCGCGCTCGCGCTGGGCGCGGCGTTCGACCGGGCGCTGGGCGACAAGGCGGGCATCCGCCGGTACGGCTCGGCCACCGTGCCGATGGACGAGGTGCTGGTCCGGGCCGCGGTCGACCTGTCCGGCCGCCCGTACGTGGTGCACGACGAGCCGGCGCTGGCCCCGTACATCGGGCCGGTCTACCCGACCAGCATGACCCGGCACATCTGGGAGTCGTTCGGTCAGGCGGCCCGGATCACGCTGCACGTGGACGTGCTGCGGGCGGCCCGTCCCGGTGGCCACCCGGACGCGCACCACGTGGTCGAGGCCCAGTTCAAGGCGGTCTCCCGCGCGCTGCGCGAGGCCACCGCGCTCGACCCGCGCAACGCGGGCGTGGTGCCGAGCACGAAGGGCGCGCTCTGATGCGGGTGTGGCCGACGCTGCTGCTGATCCTGGCCGGGGTGCTGGTCGGCGGGACCTGGTCGCTCTACAAGCAGGGCGCCAACCGGGCCGCCGTCGTGGTCACCGGCCTGCTGGCCGCGCTGGCCACCGCCGGCGGGCTGCTCTGGCTGCTGCCTGGGGAGGGCTGATGGCGCGGGTGGTGGTGCTCGACTACGGCTCGGGCAACCTGCGCTCGGCCGAGCGCGCGCTGGAGCGGGCCGGCGCCGACGTGACGGTCACCGCCGACCTGGCCGCCGCCGCCTCCGCCGACGGCCTGGTGGTGCCGGGCGTGGGCGCGTTCGCCGCGTGCATGGCCGGGATCGAGGAGCTGGGCGCCGGTCCGGTCATCGCCGACCGGGTCGCCGCCGGCCGGCCGGTGCTCGGCATCTGCGTCGGCATGCAGGTGCTCTTCGGGCACGGCGAGGAACACGGCGTGGTCACCAAGGGGCTCGGGCTGCTGCCGGGCGGCGTGACCCGGCTGCCCGCGCCCCGGCTGCCGCACATGGGCTGGAACACGGTGGCGGCCCCGGACGGCTCGGTGCTCTTCGCCGGGCTGCCGGCCGACGCCCGGTTCTACTTCGTCCACTCCTACGGCGTCACCGACCCGACCGCGTTGGCCGCCGCCGGCGCCACCGTGACCACCGCCCACCACGGTGCGGACTTCGTCGCGGCGGTGGAGCGGGGCCCGCTGTCGGCCGCCCAGTTCCACCCGGAAAAGTCCGCCGACACGGGGGCCGCGTTGCTGCGCAACTGGCTCGGCACGCTTGAGTAAGGAACGGGCCCGGCGCCGGGCGGCCCGCGAGGCCGAGCAGGAGCGCGAGCGCGCCGCCCGCGCCCGCCGCACGGCCCGTCGCCAGTGGCGGCAGGCCCTCGTACGCCGACTGACACCGCGCCTGCGCCGGGGGCGTACCGGTCGACTGCGCCGGCACAGCCGCGGCGAGCGGGCGGCGATCGTGCTGTTCACCGCCGTCGCGGTGGTCGGCATCTGGAGTTTCGTCGACGACCTCGCCCTGCGTCTGGCGTTGGTCGTGTTGTTGCTGCTGGTCCTGCCGGCGATCGTGGTGATCGCGCTGGACCGTCGTTGAGGATGCGAGGAGAGAAGCGTTGAGCCTTGACCTGTTGCCCGCCGTGGACGTCGCCGACGGCCAGGCCGTCCGGCTCGTGCAGGGCGCCGCCGGCAGCGAGACCGCGTACGGCGACCCGCTGGAGGCGGCCCTCGCCTGGCAGTCCGACGGCGCCGAGTGGATCCACCTGGTGGACCTGGACGCGGCGTTCGGCCGTGGCTCGAACGCCGCGCTGCTCGCCGAGGTGGTCGGCAAGCTCGACGTCAAGGTGGAGCTCTCCGGCGGCATCCGCGACGACGAGTCCTTGCGGGCGGCGCTGGGCACCGGGGCGGCCCGGGTCAACATCGGCACCGCCGCGCTGGAGGACCCGCAGTGGTGCGACCGGATCTGCGGCGAGTACGGCGACCGGGTGGCGATCGGGTTGGACGTGCGTGGCCGTACCCTGTCGGCGCGTGGCTGGACCCGCGACGGCGGTGACCTGTGGGAGGTGCTGGCCCGGCTGGACGCCGCCGGCGCGGCGCGGTACGTGGTCACCGACATCACCAAGGACGGCACCATGCGGGGGCCGAACCTGGACCTGCTGCGCGAGGTGTGCGCCCGCACCGACGCGCCGGTGATCGCCTCCGGTGGCGTGTCCACGCTGGACGACCTGCGGGCGCTGGCCACCTTGGAGCCGGTCGGGGTCGAGGGTGTGATCGCCGGCAAGGCGCTCTACGCCGGCGCGTTCACCGTCGCCGAGGCGATCGCCACGCTGCGGGCCGGCGCGTGACGGCAGGCCCGGGCGAGCTGCCGGTCGACGGCACGGCGGTGACCCGGCTCGGCTCGGGCGGCCCCTGGGAGGCGCTCTACGGCTACTCGCGGGTGGTCCGGGCCGGGTCCCTGGCGATCACGGCCGGCTGCACCTCCACGGTGGACGGCCGGGTGGCGCACGTGGGGGACGCGGCGGCGCAGACCGCGCAGGCGATCCGGATCGGCCTGGACGCGCTGGCCGAGGTGGGCGCCACCCCGGCCGACGTGGTACGGACCCGGATGTACGTGACCGACCGGCTCTACGTCGACGAGGTCGGCCGGGCGCACAACGCGGTGTTCGGCCCGGTGCGTCCGGTGGCGACCATGGTGGTGGTGGCCGGGCTGATCGATCCCGAGCACCTGGTCGAGGTCGAGCTGGAGGCGTATCTCCCCGTCGGCTGAGCCGGCCCCCTCCCGGTTCCGCGGCCGGGCGGGGGAGGGTCGCCTTTCCGGTGCCTTTCGAGCTGATATCGGAAACGACTCACCCACACGGCCACGTCCGGCGGCGGGGCCCGACCCGCGGCGGGGGCGAGGGCTGACCCGCGGCGGGGCGAGGGCTGACCCGAGGCGGCGGCGGGGGCTGCGGCGGCAGGCCGGGAAGAGCCGGGTCGCTCCGGATGTCCGGAGCTGCCGGCGGCGGCGGGGCGCGGCCCGTCCGGACGCCCGGCGCGGTGCCTGAGTCGTTTCCGATATCAGCTCGAAAGGCGGTGGCCGGCGATGGCCCGCTCCGCCCGCGTCCGACACCGTCGGCGCAATCAAGTTGTGCACAACTTGATTGCGCGCTACTGTTCAACGCGTGACCGATGATCTGGTGCTGCGCCGGCAGGTGTGCTTCGCCCTCTATGCGGCGTCGCGCGCCCTGACCGACGTCTACCGGCCCATCCTCGACGCGCACGGACTGACCTACCCGCAGTACCTCGTGCTGCTGGTTCTCTGGGAGCGCGACGACGACGCCCCCACGGTCTCCGAGCTCGGCGCGCGGCTCCGGCTCGACTCCGGCACACTCTCCCCGCTGCTCAAGCGGTTGGAGGCGGCCGGCCTGGTGGTGCGTACCCGCTCGGCGGCCGACGAGCGCCGGGTCGAGGTGGGCCTCACCGACCGGGGCCGGGCCCTGCGGGAGCGGATGGCGGAGGTGCCGATGCGGGTGGCGATGGCCACCGGGCTCACCGAGGCCGAGCTGATCGGCCTGCGCGACACCCTCACCCGGGTCACCGAGACGATCCACTCACAGAAGGAGCAGTGACATGCAGGTGCTCTACACCGCGTCCGCCCGGGCCACCGGCGACGGCCGCGACGGCCACGTCCGCACCTCCGACGGCACCGTCGAGTTGGACCTCGCCGTGCCGAAGGAGATGGGCGGCGCCGGCGGCGCGGCCAACCCGGAGCAGCTCTTCGCGGCCGGCTACGCCGCCTGCTTCCACTCCGCGCTGCGCATCGTCGCGCGCCAGGCCAAGGCGGACGTCACCGGCTCCGTCGTCGAGGCCGAGGTGGGCATCGGCCCGAACGGCAGCGGCGGCTACGGCCTGACCGTCACGCTGGTGGTGGACCTGCCCGCCGTCGAGCGCTCGGCCGCCGAGCGGTTGGTCGACGCGGCGCACCAGGTCTGCCCCTACTCCAACGCGACCCGCGGCAACATCGAGGTCGCCCTGACCGTCCGGGAGGCACTGTGACTGTGAACCGGGAGATCCACCTGGCGTCCCGCCCGCAGGGGTGGCCGACCGCCGACAACTTCCGGCTGGTCACCACCGAGGTGCCGACGCCGGGTCCGGGCCAGGTCGTGGTCCGCAACCAGTTCATGTCGGTCGACCCGTACATGCGCGGCCGGATGAACGACGTCAAGTCGTACGTGCCACCGTTCGCGCTGGACGCCCCGCTCGACGGCGGCGCGATCGGTGAGGTGGTGGCCGGCGAGGCCGAGGGCGTCAAGCCCGGCGACGTCGTCCTGCACGGCTTCGGCTGGCGCGAGTACGCGCTCGTCGACGCCCGTGCCGTGCGCCGGGTCGACCCCGGCCTCGCCCCGGTCAGCGCCTACCTGAGCGTTCTCGGCATGACCGGGCTGACCGCGTACGCCGGGCTGCTCGACGTGGCCGCGATGAAGCCGGGCGAGACCGTCTTCGTCTCCGGCGCGGCCGGCGCGGTGGGCAGCATGGTCGGCCAGATCGCGAAGCTGCGCGGCGCCGGCCGGGTGATCGGCAGCGCCGGTTCCCGGGCGAAGGTCGAGCGGCTCACCGCGCTCGGCTTCGACGCCGCCTTCGACTACCACGACGGACCGGTGTACGAGCAGCTCAAGGCCGCCGCCCCGGACGGCGTCGACGTCTACTTCGACAACGTCGGCGGAGACCACCTGGAGGCCGCGATCGGGGCGATGAACCTGCATGGCCGGGCCGCCATCTGCGGCATGATCGCCCAGTACAACGCGACCGAGCCGCCGGCCGCCCCGCGCAACCTGGCGCTGGTGATCGGCAAGCGGCTGACGCTGCGCGGCTTCCTGGTCGGCGACCACGGGCACCTGCGCGAGCAGTTCGTCCAGGAGATGGCCGGCTGGCTGCGCGAGGGCCGGCTGTCCTACGACGAGACCGTGGTCGACGGCATCGAGCAGGCGCCCGAGGCGTTCCTCGGCCTGCTGCGCGGCGAGAACCTCGGCAAGATGCTCGTCCGGCTCTGACCGGCGGGCGACCCGGCGGCGGTGGCCGGCCTCACAGGCCGGTCGCCGCCGCCCGCGCGTTGGCTAGGCTTCGGGGCATGACGGTGGCGGTACGCGTGATCCCGTGTCTGGACGTGGACGCCGGTCGGGTGGTCAAGGGGGTCAACTTCCTCGACCTGCGCGACGCCGGCGACCCGGTGGAGCTGGCGGCGGCCTACGACCGGGCCGGCGCGGACGAGTTGACGTTCCTCGACGTGACCGCCTCCTCCAGCGATCGGGGCACCATGCTCGACGTGGTGCGGCGCACCGCGGAGTCGGTCTTCATCCCGCTCACCGTGGGCGGCGGCGTCCGGCAGGTCGCCGACGTCGACACGCTGCTGCGGGCCGGGGCGGACAAGGTCGGGGTGAACACCGCGGCGATCGCCCGGCCGGAGCTGATCGCCGAGATCGCCGACCGGTTCGGCCGGCAGGTGCTGGTGCTCTCGCTGGACGTGCGGCGCGCGCCGGCGGGCGCGACGCCGAGCGGCTTCGAGGTGACCACGCACGGTGGTCGTCGGGGCACCGGCCTGGACGCGGTCGAGTGGGCCGCGCGTGGCGCCGAGCTGGGCGCGGGCGAGATCCTGCTCAACTCGATGGACGCCGACGGCACCAAGACGGGCTTCGACCTGCCGTTGATCGAGGCGGTTCGCGCGGTGGTCGAGGTGCCGGTGATCGCCAGCGGTGGCGCGGGCGCGGTGGCGCACTTCCCCCCGGCGGTCGGCGCGGGCGCCGATGCGGTGCTCGCGGCCAGCGTCTTCCACTTCGGCGAGCTGACCGTCGGCGAGGTCAAGGACGCGCTGCGCGGCGCCGGGCACCCGGTGCGCTGACCGCGGGATCAGGGCCGGCCGGAGTGTCCCTCGGGGGAGCGGCGCGGCATCGGGATCGACCGGACGACATATTCCTGCACGGCGGCGGCGTGGTCGTCCTCGTCGAGGTGCCACTCGGACTCGCCCGGCGGGTGCCGGCGGCTCAGCACGCCCTGCACCGTGTCGACGGTGGTGCCCAGCCCGGCGCTGGGCCGGGTGCGCCAGAGCCGCTCACCGTCCGGGGTGACCCGGAACCAGCCGTCGGCGACGCTGACCAGCCCCGCGCCGACGAGCCGGCGGACCGCCCCCTCGACCTCGTGCCGCTCGGGAATGGCCTGGTTGAGGTGGTCGGCGGTGGAGAGGACGTCGGCGAGGCGCACCCCCTCGGGGCGGCGTGTGGCGGCGGCCCGGCGGTGCCGGCCGGCACCGCTCGCGATGACCAACGCGACGAAGATCCAGGCGTCGCTCCAACGCCATCCGTTCTCCCCCATGCACGAATGATGCCCGGCGACGGCGGCGGAGAAAACACCTGGTTTCGGTGCCGTACGTCGTCGCAGCTCAGGGCCGTCCGGCTCGTCCCATCCCGTGGCGGTCGGCCCGGCGGCCGTCACGTAGCGTAAGCGTCCGCCGGTCGGGTGGGGATGGCGAAGATCGGGATGAACATCTGCGCGAGCGGTCCGATGGCCAGCGCGTAGGCCACGGTGCCGAGCCCGACCGTCCCGCCGAGCAGCCACCCCAGCGCCAGCACGGTGACCTCGATGACGGTCCGGACCAGCCGCACCGACCAGCGCGGGTGGCGGGCGACGAACCCGGTCATCAGGCCGTCGCGGGGGCCGGGGCCGAGCCCGGCGCCCAGGTAGAGGCCGGTGGCGGCGCCGTTGGCGACGATGCCGACGACCAGCAACGCGGTGCGCACCGGCAGGCCCTCGCCCGGCGGCAGAGCGGCCAGGGTGGCGTCGACGACCAGCCCGATCACCACGACGTTGCTCACCGTGCCCAGGCCGGGGCGTTGCCGCAGCGGGATCCAGAGCAGCAGCACGAGCGCGCCGACGGCGATGGTGACGGTGCCGAAGGAGAGGCCGGTCTGCCGGGCGAGCCCCTGGTGGAACACGTCCCAGGGGTCCAGGCCGAGCCCGGAGCGGATCATCAGCGCCATGCTCACGCCGTAGAGGGCGAGACCGGCGTAGAGCTGGGTGAGCCGTCGCGCCGGCCGGTGCCGGAGATTGCCAAGCTGAGCCATGCATGCCACCCTAGGGGCCAATTGCGGAGTGCAAAGGGGCCAATTCCGGAGGTGTGGCCATGACGACCCAGGTGCGCGGTGTCCAATTGGCGCGTCTTCTCGGCCAGTGGCACGCGTTGCCCGGCCGCCGGCGCAGCCCCGACTACGCCGCGCTCGCCGGCGCCGTGCGGGGCCTGCTCGCCGACGGCCGGCTGCCCCTGGGGGTACGCCTGCCGGCCGAGCGCGAGCTGGCCGAGGCGTTGCGGATCAGCCGGACCACCGTCACCGCCGCCTACCGGGAGCTGCGGGAGACCGGCCACCTGGCCAGCCGCCGAGGCGCCGGGAGCTGGACCATGCTGCCGGGCACCCACCGGGTCGCCAGCACCGGCCTGTGGACCCCGCTCGACGACCGGGACATGATCGACCTCGGGGTGGCCGCGCTCTCCGCGCCGGCCCAGCTCGTCCCGGCCGCCCGGGCGGCCGCCGAGGACCTGCCCCGCTACCTCGGCGGCGCCGGCTACCACCCCACCGGCATCATCGAGCTGCGCGAGGCGGTCGCCCGCGGCTACACCGAGCGCGGGCTGCCCACCAGCCCGGAGCAGATCATGGTCACCAGCGGCACCCAGCACGCGCTGGACCTGGTGCTGCGGCTGGCCCTGTCACCCGGCGGCGGGGTGCTGGTCGAGTCACCGACCTACCCCAACGCGCTCGCCGCGCTCGCCGCCCGCCGGGCCCGGATCACCACCCACGGGCTCTCCGACGACGGCTGGGACGCCGACCTGCTGCTCGGCAGCATCCGGCAGACCCGGCCGAAGCTCGCGTACCTGATCCCGGAGTTCCACAACCCGACCGGTCACCTGATGGCCGCCGACCTGCGCGAGCGGCTCGTGGGCGCGGCGCACGCGGCCGGCACCGACCTGGTGGTGGACGAGTCCTTCGTCGACCTGCCGCTGGACGGCACCCCGCTGCCGCCCCCGGTGGCGGTCTTCGACCGGCACTCCCGGGTGATCAGCATCGGCGGGATGAGCAAGCCCTACTGGGGCGGCCTGCGGATCGGCTGGGTGCGCGCCTCCGCGCCCCAGGTGCAGCGCCTGGCCGCGGCCCGGGTCGGCGTGGACATGGCCAGCCCGGTGCTCGACCAGCTCGTCGCCGTGCACCTGCTCGACCAGGCGCCGGCCATCGTGACCGCCCGCCGGGCGCAGCTCGCCGCCCAGCGGGACGCGCTGGTCGCGACGCTCGCCGAGCGGCTCCCGGACTGGCGGGTCACCGTGCCGTGCGGCGGCGTCACGCTCTGGGCCGAGCTGGACGGCCCGATCTCCAGCGCCCTGGCCCGGGCCGCCGAGGAGGTCGGCGTACGGCTGGCGCCCGGTCCCCGGTTCGGCCTGGACGGGACGCTGGAGCGGTTCCTCCGGCTGCCCTTCACGCTGCCGGCCGCCGAGCTGGTGGAGGCGGTCGGGCGGCTCGCCGCGGTCCGCTACGACCTGGACCGGGCCGGCCGGCCGCAGTGGCGGGAGCCGAGCGTCATCGCCTGACCCGCCCGCCGCCCGATCCGGTGGGTGTCCCGCGAACCGGATCACCGGCCCGGCGCGGCCCCGCAGACTGCGCGGGTGGGCAACGGGGGTGGTGCGCGGTGGTCGCGGTCGGTGCGGCCCGGCGCGCCGGGCTCCCGGACCACGCGGCTGGAGCTCTTCTACGACCTGGTCTTCGTCTTCGCGTTCCTCAGCGTCACCACGCTCACCGCCAGCGAACTCACCCCGGCCAACCTCTACCGCTTCGTGCTGGTGCTGGCCCTGCTGTGGTGGTCGTGGACCGGGTTCGCCCGGATGGGCAACGCGCTGCGCGCCGACCAGGGCGTGCTGCCGCTGGTCGGGTTCGTCACCGTGGCCGCCACGTTCCTGCTGGTGCTCAGCGTGCCCGGCGCGTTCGTGGACCGCCCGGGCGGGCTGCCCGGGCCGCTGGTCTTCGCCGGGTCCTACTTCGTGATCCGGATGGCTCAGCTCGCCGTCCTCGGCTGGACGGACCGCGCCGACCCGGTCCGCCGCCGCCGTCTCCTGATACGCGCCCTGGTCCCGGTCGTGGCCACCGTGCTGCTGGTGGTCGCCGGAACCGTGCCGTCCCGGCTGCCGGAGGGACGGTTCGCGGTCGGGCTGCAACTGACGCTCTGGACGTTGGCGCTGCTGGTCGAGTACGGCGTCGGGGTGACGCTGGCGCGGCGCTGGTGGGTGGTGGTCTCGGCCGGGCACTGGGCGGAGCGGCACGCGCTGATGGTGCTGGTCGCGCTCGGTGAGTCGATCATCGCACTCGGGCTCGGCCCGAAGCGGGGACTGCCGCTGACCGGCCCGGTGGCGGTGGCCGCGCTGCTCGGCATCCTGATCGTGGCGGCGCTCTGGTGGGCGTACTTCGACACCCTGGCGTTCGCGATGGAGCAGGCGTTGCACCACGCCCGGGACCGCGTCGCCCGGCTGCGGCTGGCCCGCGACGTCTACACGTTCCTGCACCTGCCGATGATCACCGGCACCATCCTCTACGCGCTCGGCCTCAAGGACCTGCTGGCCGAGGTCGCCGCGCGGGAGACGCCCACGTGGGGGTGGCCGCTGGGCGACTTCTGGGGCGGCGTGCTGTTCGGCGGCGTCGCGCTCTACCTGCTCAGCCTGGCCGGCTGCTGGTGGTTGGCGCTGCGCGAGACGCACTGGCCGCTGCTGGTCACGGCGGCGGCGCTCGCCGCCGCCGGTCCGTTCGCGTTCCGCATCCCGGAGGTGGGCGCGCTGGGCGTGCTGGCGGCGCTCACCGCCGCCGGCATCGCCTGGGAGACGCGCAGCGAGGACGGGCGGCGGCGCCGGGTGCGCCGGCTGGCCCTGGAGGAGCAGCTCGCCGCGGAGGCCGAGCAGAGCCGGTGGCGGCAGCGGCACCTGTGATCGACGTCCCGGCCCCGCGACGGGGCCGACCGGCCGTGCCCCGGGACGGTGGGGCACGGCCGGCACGGCCTCGCGGGCGTCGCCTACAGCTCGGCGAGCGTGCCCTCGTACATCTTGTCGATCTCGCCGGCGAAGTTGGTCTCCACGCTGCGGCGCTTGATCTTCAGCGACGGGGTGACCTCGCCGTCCTCGATGGTGAGGTCGCGGGGGAGGATCGTCACCTTCTTGATCGTCTCCCAGCGGTTGAGCTTGGTGTTCAGCTCGGCCACGTAGCCCTCGACCATCTCCCGCGCCTCGGGGGAGGTGACGATCTCGGTGTAGTCGCGCCCCTCCAGCGGGGTGCCGGCGGCCCAGCCCTTGATCGCGTCCGGGTCCAACGTGACCAGCATGGTGCAGTAGTTGCGGGCCTGGCCGATCACCACCGCCTGGGAGGTGTACGGGCAGACCGCCTTGAACATGCCCTCGATGTGCGACGGCGCCACGTACTTGCCGCCGGACGTCTTGACCAGGTCCTTCTTCCGGTCGGTGATGCGCAGGTAGCCGTCGTCGTCGAGGGTGCCGATGTCGCCGGTGCGGAAGAAGCCGTCGGCGGTGAACGCCTCGGCGGTCTCCTGGGGCAGGTTGTGGTAGCCGCGCATGACCGGACGACCGCGCATCAGGATCTCGCCGTCGGTGTCGATCCGGCACTCCAGGTCGCCCATGGCCCGGCCCACGCTGCCGATCTTCAGGCCGCCGGGCGGGTTGACGAAGGCGCCGGCGCTGGTCTCGGTGAGACCGTAGCCCTCGGAGATGGGCAGGTTGGCGGCGGCGAAGAACGTGGCGATCTCCTTGCTGAGCGGCGCCGCGCCGGAGACCAGCACCCGCATCCGGCCGCCGAGCCGGGCCTGGAGCTTGCTGAAGACGAGCTTCTCGGCCAGCGCGTACTTCAGCCGCAGGCCGGCCGGGACCGGCTTGCCGGCCTGCTCCAGCGCGACCTTCTCCTTGCCGACGGAGACGCCCCAGGCGAAGATCTTCGCCTTCGCGCCGCCGGCGCCCTGCGCGGTGGTGACCGCCTTGTTGTAGACCTTCTCGAAGACCCGGGGCGCGCCGCACATGAGCGTCGGGCGGACCACGCCGAGCAGCTCGACCAGCTTGTCCACCCGGCCGTCGACGTAGGTGGGCAGGCCGACGTGGGTGGCGCCGCAGAGCAGCGTCTTGCCGAACGAGTGGGACAGCGGCAGCCACAGGTACTGCAGGTCGTCGACCCGCAGCAGCCCCAGCTCGGCCTGCGCCACGCCCTCCCAGCACCAGCCGCCGTGCAGCAGCTCCACGCCCTTCGGGCGACCGGTGGTGCCGGAGGTGTAGATCAGGGTGGCCAGATGGTCCGGCCCGATCCCCGCGACCAGCATGTCGATCAGGTCGGGCTCGGCGGCCAGCGCGGCGGCCCCGCGCTCCTCCAGCTCGGCCAGGGTGAGCTGGGGTACGCCGGCGGCCGGGTCGGGCGTGCCGTCGAAGAGCACCACGTGGGTCAGGGCCGGCAGCTCCGCGCCGGCGATCTTCGCCGCCTGGGCGCCGTTCTCCGCGAACAGCACCCGCGACCCGGAGTCGGCGACGATGTAGACGGCGTCGTCGGGTTCGGTGGTCGGGTAGACGGTGGTGGTGGCCCCGCCGGCGCACATGATGCCGAAGTCGGCGAGCACCCACTCCAGCCGGGTGTTGGCCAGGATCGCCACCGGGTCCTCCAGGCCGACACCGAGCCCGTGCAGCCCGGCCGCGATCGCCTTGGCGCGCTGCCCGACCTGCTCCCACGTCAGCCAGACCGGGCCCGAGTCGTCGGGTGCGGGGTGGGCGAACGCCTGCCGGTCGGGGGAATCCGCCACGCGCTTGAGGAACATGTCGGGTACGGAACGGTACGGTACATCGAGAGCCATCGCTGTAGCCGCCTTCAGGGTGGAGGGACGTGACGGGGGTCACGCCGATCTGCGGTTACCGAAGGGTATTGCCTGCACCGGGGCAGCGGCTAGCCCCGGCGGGCGCGTACCATGCCGGTCCCGCGTCGTGGAACCCGGATCAGGTGTAGCGGGCGGCCGCGCGGGACCAGTCGTACGTGGCCCGGATCCAGTCCCGCCGGGTGTCCAGGAACGCCCGCACCCCGTCGTCGGCCGCGCCCGCCAGCGCCGCGTCCCGCTCCGCGTAGGTGGCGAGGGCGGTGTTGAACCGGGCCGCCGCCGCGCGCAGCGCCGCCGGCTCGTCGTGGCCGTTCTCGCCCGCGATGGTGGTGACCAGGTTGTGCGCCTCCGGGGCGACGCCGCGCTCCTTGCCGTAGGAGAAGAGGTCGTTGCACCAGCACACCAGGTCGGTGGCGAGGGCGTCCAGCGCGGCCAGCGCCGGCTCGGACCGCTGCGCCGGGCCGGTCCGGGGCGTGCGCGCCAGGTCGGTCATGGTGAAGCTGGGGCGTACGCCGCCGGTGTGCCGGCGCATCTGCGTGTACTCGGCCACCCCGGGCACCCGCCGGTGCTCCCGGTTGGCCGCCTCCCACAGCAGCGCCAGCAGGTACTCCCGCAACTGGCTGACCAAACGCAGTAGCAACGCCGGTTGCCGCTTCCCACGGGCCCGGCGGCACAGGTCGTCGAGCGCGACCGCGAGCGGCCCGACGTGGGTCGGCCTGGGCGCGTCCGGGTCGCCGTGCCGGTCGAGCACGGCCAGCAGCGCCGCCACGGTCGGGGCGAGCCGGGTCGGGTCCGCGCCCAGACCGTCGTCGTCGCAGGCGTCGTCCATCACGAACAGCCAGTTGATCAGATCGGTCAGCAGGCGCAGGCCGTCCGGGGACGCCTGCGGGGACGCCCGTCCGGCCAGCTCGGCGGCGTGCGCGCCGGCCAGTCGGCGTCGCCCGGCCGGGTCGTCGACCAGGCCCAGTTCGCCCGCCCAGCCGGCGCTCTCCCCGGCGATCCGGTCGACGTCAGGGTGCCGCCGGGCCGGGAAGGGCGGCTCGTGCAGCGCCGAGAGCGCGAAGGCACGCATCCGTCGTGTCCCCTGTCCGCCGCCCGTCTGCTCGAGCGGCGGCGAGGAGCGTACGACAGGCCGGATCGGTCACCGTCGTTGGGTTGCGCAATTTCCACGAGGCGCGGTGACCGGTCCCGCACAGTGGGTCAGAAGCCCAGTTCGGCGGTGCGCAGCCGTTCGGCGCCCTCGGCCGGGCCGTCCACCTGGACCCGGGCCACCCGCTGCCGACCGGTGAGGAACAGGACCAGTTCCCCCGGCGCGCCCACCACCCGCAGCCGCTCGCCGCCGCGCCCGGCCCGCAGCTCGCCGTGACCCGGCGCCTGCACCAGCACCTCGGCCGGGAAGCGTCGCAACGCCATCCGGGCCAGCAGGCCGACCCGCTTCCAGAGCACCCGCTGCTGCCCGGCCGGCAGGTCGCGCGGGCGCCAGCCGGGCCGGGCCCGGCGGACGTCCTCGTGGTGGATGAAGAACTCCAGCCCGTTGGCCAGCTCGTCGGTGAGCGGATTGCTCACCGGGCTCCACAGCGGCGGGCGGCGCACCCGGGCCACCAGCTCCGGGTAGGACCCGGCGGCGATCCGCCGGCGGACCGACTCGCCGTGCTCGCGCAGCGGCGGCAGCAGGATGCCGCCGGCCGCGTCCGGCCGGCGCTCGCGCACCAGCAGGTGCGCCGCCAGGTCGCGGGTGGTCCACCCCTCGTTGACCGTCGGCGCGTCCGGTCCCAGTTCCAGCATCAGATCGGCGAGCGCCTCGCGCTCCGCCCGGGCGTACCGCGGCATGGCCCGATCGTAGGCCCGGGCGGGCCGATCGGCGCGCCGTGCCCGGCGCGGCCGCGGCGACCGGCCGACCACGCACCGTCGTCCGCCCAGCTCCGGGGCGAACGTGACGGCGGACATATCCCGGCCGGGTCGGCGGACCTGGCGGGGTGCGGTAAGGATGGGGGAGAAACGGGCGGCTTACGGCGGGGGAGAGCGTGGCGAGCGGGACAAGTCGGGACGTGCTCGGCAGAGGGCTACGGGTGCTCGGCCGGGCGATCCGGGAGCAACCGCGCATCTTCACGGTGGCGGTGACCGGCAGTGTGCTCTTCGGCCTCCTCGTGATCGCCAGCGCGTACGTGGTCGGCGGCGTGGTCGGCGAGGTGGTGGTGCCGGCGGTCGAGCGCGGCGAGGTGGGCGGCGGGGTCCTCGCGCTCGCCGCCGCGGCGCTGTTCGGCATCAGCGTGCTGCGGGTGGTCGGCATCTTCGGCCGGCGACTCGGCGCCGGCTACATGCAGTACCGGCTCCAGGCCGCCTACCGCCGCCGGGTCACCCGCCGCTACCTGGACCTGCCGCTGGCCTGGCACCACCGCAACTCCACCGGCACGTTGCTGTCCAACGCCAACTCCGACGTCGAGGCCGCCTGGTATCCGATCGCGCCGCTGCCGTTCGCGGTCGGCACGCTGGTGATGCTGGTCGGCGCGGTGGCCTCGCTCTTCGTCACCGACTGGGCACTCGCGCTGGTCGGCCTCGCCGTCTTTCCCGCGCTGTTCGCGCTCAACGTGGTCTACTCCCGCCGAATGGCGCCCCGCCAGGCCCGGGCCCAGCGCCTGCGCGCCGAGGTCAGCGGCATCGCGCACGAGAGCTTCGACGGCGCGCTGGTGGTCAAGACCATGGGCCGGGAGGCGCAGGAGACCGCCCGTTTCGCCGCCCGCGCCGGCGACCTGCGCGACGCGCTCATCTCGGTCGGCCGGCTGCGCGGCGTCTTCGACCCGATGCTGGAGACGCTGCCCAGCCTCGGCACCCTCGCCGTGCTGGTGGTCGGCGCGATCCGGCTGCGGCAGGGCGCGATCACGGTGACCGAGCTGGTCAGCGTGGCGTTCCTGTTCACCGTGCTGGCCTTCCCGGTGCGGGCCATCGGCTGGGTGCTGGCCGAACTGCCGCGCAGCGTCGCCGGCTGGGACCGGGTCCGCCGGGTCCTCGACACCACCGGCGAGATGCCCTACGGCGAGGTCGCGTTCGACCCGGCCACCCGCACACCGGCCACGCTGGGCTTCGACGACGTGCACTTCGGGTACGAGCCGGCCGAGGCGCACCTGCCCGGCGCCGAGGTGCTCGGTGCGGTGACGTTCACCGTGCCGGCCGGGAAGACCGTCGCGCTGGTCGGGCCGACCGGGGCCGGCAAGTCCACCATCGCGTCGCTGGCCGTGCGGCTGGTCGACCCGGACTCCGGCCGGGTCACGCTCGACGGCGTCGACGTGCGGGAGCTGACCGCCGCGTCGCTCGCCGCGACCGTGGCGCTGGTGGCCCAGGTGCCCTTCGTCTTCGACGACACGGTCCGGGCCAACATCACGCTCGACCGCGACGGCATCGGCGACGACGAGGTGTGGGCGGCGCTGCGGCTCGCCGAGGCGGACGGGTTCGTCGCCGCCCTGCCGGACGGACTGGACACCATGGTCGGCGAGCGCGGCACCTCGCTCTCCGGCGGCCAGCGGCAGCGGCTGACGCTGGCGCGGGCGCTGGCCGGGCGGCCCCGGCTGCTGGTGCTCGACGACGCGACCAGCGCCGTCGACCCACGGGTCGAGGCGGCCATCCTGGCCGGCCTGCGGACTCCCGGTGACGGCGGCGCGCCGGCGTCGATCCTGGTCGTGGCGTACCGGCGGGCCACCATCGCGCTCGCCGACGAGGTGATCTACGTGGAGCAGGGCCGGGTGGTGGCCCGGGGTACGCACACCGAGCTGCTGGCCACCGTGCCCGGCTACGTCGACCTGGTCACCGCGTACGAGCAGGCCGAGCAGGAGCGCGAGCAGAAGCACACGTACGAGGAGGTCGCGCCGGTGCCCTCCGGCCTGGAGATGGAGGTGGACCGGTGAGCAGTGTCGCCGCCGAGGGACGGACCGAGTCGACCTGGGGGACGCTGCGGCGCGGGTTGGCGCTCTCCCCGGAGCTGAAGACCGGGCTCGCCGGCACGCTGGCGCTGGCCCTGGTCTACATGATCGGTCGGGTGGCCGTGCCGGTGGCGGTGCAGCGCGGCATCGACCACGGCATCGTCGGCGGGCTCGACCTTGACGTCATCTCGCTCACCGTGACGATCACGGCCGCCGTGCTGGTGGTGACGACCGCCTGCGGCTATCTGATGATGCGCCGGCTGTTCACGGTCAGCGAGACCGCGCTGGCCGGGGTGCGCACCCGGGCGTTCCGGCACGTGCACGACCTGTCCATGCTGCACCAGCAGTCGGAGCGGCGAGGCTCGCTGGTCTCCCGGGTCACCAGCGACGTCGACCAGATCACCCAGTTCCTCCAGTGGGGCGGCGTGATCCTGATCGTGAACCTGGGTCAGCTGCTGGTCACCACCGCCGTGATGCTCGCGTACTCCTGGCAGTTGACGCTGGTGGTGCTCATCGCGTTCACGCCCGCGGTGCTGATCATCCGATCGTTGCAGCGCCGGCTGGCCGGCGCGTACGGGCTGGTCCGGCAGCGCACCGGCACGCTGCTCGGCGCGATCGGCGAGAGCGTGGTGGGCGCCCCGGTGATCCGGGCGTACGGGATCGCCGGGCGCACCGCCCGGCGGCTGGACGCGGCGATCGACGGGCAACGGCTGGCCCAGCAACGGGCGATCCGGATCAGCATCCTGGGCAGCTCGGTCGGCGAGCTGGCCGCCGGCCTGGCGCTGGCCGGGGTGGTGGTGGTCGGGGTCAACCTCGGCGTCGACCGGACGCTGTCGGTCGGCCAGCTCACCGCGTTCCTGTTCCTGGTCACGCTCTTCATCCAGCCGGTGCAGATCGCCACCGAGGTGCTCAACGAGGCGCAGAACGCGATCGCCGGCTGGCGTCGGGTGCTCGACGTGCTCGACGTCGCCCCGGACGTGGCCGACCCGGGCACGCAGGGACGGGACCTGCCGGCCGGTCCGCTGGACGTCCGCTTCGCCGGGGTGACGTTCGCCTACCCGGGCGGTCCGCCGGTGCTGCACGACGTGACGCTGGACATCCCGGCGAAGAGCCGGGTGGCGGTGGTGGGCGAGACCGGCAGCGGCAAGACCACCTTCGCCAAGCTGCTCACCCGTTTGATGGACCCGACCGGGGGCGAGGTGCTGCTCTCCGGCGTCGACCTGCGCCGGGTGCGTTTCGACTCGCTGCGCGCCCGGGTGGTGATGGTGCCGCAGGACGGCTTCCTGTTCGACGCCACGGTCGGGGAGAACGTCCGCTTCGCCCGCCCCGACCTGACCGACGAGCGGCTCACCGCCGCCTTCACCGAGCTGGGCCTGGCCGACTGGCTGGACGGCCTGCCGGCCGGGCTGGACACCCCGGTGGGGGAGCGCGGCGAGGCGCTCAGCGTGGGTGAACGGCAGCTCGTGGCGCTGGCCCGCGCGTACGTCGCCGACCCGGACCTGCTGGTCCTCGACGAGGCGACCAGCGCCGTCGATCCGGCCACCGAGGTACGCCTGCAACGCACCCTGGACGCGGTCACCCGGGGCCGGACCACGCTGGCCATCGCGCACCGGCTCTCCACCGCGCAGGCCGCGGACGAGGTGATCGTGGTGGACCGGGGCCGGATCGTGCAGCGCGGCCCGCACGACGAGCTGGTCCGCGACACCGACTCGGTGTACGCCCTGCTCTACGCCTCCTGGCTGGAACAGACCCGCTGACCCCGGCACCCCGAACGCCCGCGATCTTGCATTTTCGGCCCCCGGTAGGGGTGGATCGTCCCCTTTCGTCCGGGCAGCAAGTGCAAGATCGGCGCGGGGGGCGGGTCAGCCCGCGTCCAGCGGGCCGGTGAGGTAGCGCTGGACGGTCGGGCCGATCGTGGCGGCCAGGGTGTCCGGCGTCGCGGACGCGACCGGTTCCAGGCGGATCACGTAGCGCATCATGGCCAGGCCGGCGATCTGGGTGGCGACCAGCGCGCCCCGCAGCGGCACCTCGGCCGGGTCGAGGTCGAGCCGGTCGACGACCCGGCGCAGGATCTGCGTGGTCAGGAACTCGCGCAGCAGGCGGGCGGTCCACTGGTTGCTCACGGCGGAGCGGAGCAGGGCCACCGCGGCGGTCCCCGCCGGGGAGTCCCAGACGCCCAGGAACGTGCGGACCAGGCGTTCGCCGACCTCGTCCCGGCCACCCGCCAGCACCCGGGGCACCAGCTCGGCCGGGTCGATCGGGATCGCCATGGCGGCCCGGAACAGGTCCTCCTTGGTGCCGAAGTAGTGGTGCACCAGCGCCGGGTCCACAGCGGCGGCGGCGGCGACCGCCCGGATCGGGGTGGCGTCGAAGCCCCGCTCGGCGAAGGCGGCCCGGGCGGCGGCCAGGATCGACTCCCGGGTGTCCGGGTTGCCGGGCCGCCGGCCGGTGCGTCGTGGGCTCACCCGCTGCGCCGGCGCAGCGTCGCGGCGGCCAGCACCAGCGCCGCCACCGCCGCGCCGGCCACGATCGCCACGTCGCGCCACATGGTGCCGGTCGGCTCGGCGTGCGCGCCGACCTCCTGCAAGGCCTCGACCGCGTACGACAGCGGCAGCGCGTCGCTGACCGCCTGGAGCCAGCCGGCCATCTGCTCGCGCGGCACGAACAGCCCGCAGAGCAGCAGTTGCGGGGCGACCACCACCGGCATGAACTGGACGGCCTGGAACTCGGTGCGGGCGAACGCCGAGCAGAACAGACCGAGCGCCACGGCCAGCACCGCGTTGACCCCGGCGATCAGGACCACCAGCCACGGGCTGCCGGCGGTGTCCAACCCGAACACCTGGTAGGCCACCAGCGAGGCGACGGTGGACTGCACCACCCCGGCCAGGCCGAACGCGATGCCGTAGCCGAAGAGCAGGTCGAGCTTGCCCAGCGGGGTGGTGAGCAGCCGTTCCAGCGTGCCGGTGGTGCGTTCGCGGAGCATGGCGATGCTGGTCACCAGGAACATGATGATGAAGGGGAAGAAGCCCAGCATGATCAGCGCCACCCGGTCGAAGGTGCTCGGCGCGCCGGGCGGGGTGGGCTGGTCGACGTACATGAAGTAGACCAGGGTGAGCAGCACGACCGGCACCACGACGAGCAGCGCCACGGTGCGCCGGTCGTGCCGCAGCTGGCGCAGGATCCGCGCGACGGTGGCGGTCAGGATCTTCGGGTTCACGCGCCGGCCTCCTCGGTGCCGCGGATCAGGCGCAGGAACGCCTCCTCCAGGTCGTCCACGCCGGTGGCGGCGCGCACCGCGGCCGGCGTGTCGTCGGCGACCAGCCGCCCCTCGCGGATCAGCAGCAGCCGGTCGCAGCGGGCCGCCTCGTCCATCACGTGGCTGGAGACCAGCAGCGTGGTGCCGGCGGCGGCCATGGCGTGGAACCGCGCCCAGAGGTCGGCCCGCAGCACCGGGTCCTGACCGACGGTGGGTTCGTCCAGCACCACCAGCTCCGGGTCGCCGACCAGGGCGCAGGCCAGTGAGGCGCGGCTGCGCTGACCGCCGGAGAGCGTGCCGACCAGTTGCCCGGCCGCCGCGGCCAGGCCGACGTCGGCCACCGCGCGGTCGGCCTCGGCGTGCCCCCGGCCGTGCAGCACGGCGAAGTAGCGGGCGTTCTCGCGCACGGTCAGGTCGGCGTAGACGCTGGGCGCCTGCGTCAGGTAGCCGACCCGGTGGCGCAGGTCCGCCGCGCCCGCCGGCCGGCCGAGCACGTCGACCGTGCCGGAGCGCACGCTCTGCACCCCGACGACGGCGCGCATCAGCGTGGTCTTGCCGCTGCCGCTGGGCCCCAGCAGCCCGGTGACCGTGCCCCGGGGCACGGCGCAGCTGATGCCGTGCAGCACCCGCCGTCCACCGCGCTCGATCACCAGGTCACGGACCGACACCGCGTCGTCCATGTCGCCTCCGATAACTCATCAACTGTTGAAATCAACGCTAGATGAATTTCTCCGGTCGGTCAACGGGCTTGACTTCGAGCGGACTCGAACTGGAAGCCTGGACCGGTGGACATCGGTATCCGGGAGAAGAGCCTCAGCGTGGGCGAGGCGGCGGAGCGGGTCGGCCTGACCACCTACACGCTGCGCTGGTACGAGCAGGAGGGGCTGGTCGCCCCCGTCGGGCGGGACTCGGCGGGTCGGCGGCGCTACACCGAGGGCGACGTCAGCTGGCTGTTCCTGCTCACCCGGCTGCGCCGCACCGGGATGCCGGTGCGGGACATGCGCCGCTACGCCGAGCTGGCCCGGCAGGGTGATCGCACGCTCGGCGCGCGGCGGGCGCTGTTCGAGGCGCACCGGGCCCGCGTGCTGGCCCGGATGGCCGAACTGACCGAGGACCTGACGGTCCTCGACCACAAGATCGACGCGTACCGGAGGGCCGAGGAGGAACTGGGCTGAAGTCGCCCAGTAGCGGACACCCGGTCCGCCATCGGGCATTGCGCCGAAGATCGGACTTCCGGCACCATGTCGCGGTGGGTCCCGCTTCGTTGCCCGAGTCCGGATTCCTCGACGAGTGGGCCGCCCGCCTGCGGCAGGCCGCGGACCGGCCGGTCGTCGGGATCATGCTGCGTGGCAGCCACGCCCGGCGGGCCGCCACCGAGCACAGCGACGTCGACGTGGACGTGCTCGTCGCGGCGGACGACGACCGCGCGGTCCGCACCCCCGGAACCACCGCCCCGGCCCGCCCCGCCGGCCCGTACGCGGCCCGCCGCGCCTACCTGACCGAGTTCGACGGCCGGCTGGTGCACGTCTCGGTGGCCGCCCGGGACGTCCGCTCCTGGGTGCACCGGCTCGGTCAGCCCGCCGACTGGGCCTTCGGGCTGCCGGTCACCGCGCCCGCCCGCCTGCTCTGGGCGGTGCCCGAGTGGCGCCGCCGGATCGACCTGCCGGTGCTCTGCCAGCCCGCCGACGAGCCGCGCCTCGAAGAGCTGATCGCCACGCTGGGCAAGGTGGCCGGCGCCCACTGGGCCGACGACCCGATCGGCGTCCGGCTGGCCGCGGCCGACCTGGCCCGGCTCTGCCCCTCGGTGCTGCGGCTGGCCAACCCGACGGTGCGGGTGGTGTCCCGCCGGGCCGCCCTGACCGCCGCGCTGGACCTGCCGGTCGCGCCCCCCGGCTACCGCGCGGACATGCTGCTCTGCCTCGGTCTGCGCCCCGCCGACCCGGCCGAGGTCGGCGCCGCCGCCGGTCGCCTGGTCCGCGGGATCCTCCCGCTGGTCCGCCCGTACGCCGGGGAGATCGCCGAGGTGGCCGGCACGGACCTGGCCGAGGCCTTGGTCGACGGCCGGGTGGAGCGCTACCTGCGCCAGTTGGGCCGGGCGCTGGACCCGGTCGGGCCCGTCCCCCGGGACACGTCGGCGGTGCCGACGCCGCGTGCGGGAGAATGGTCAACCGTGCCCGCCTCTGACGCGCCGGTGACCGGCGCCCCCGCCCGCTCCGGCGGCGCCGCGGCCCCCGGCCCGGCCCGCTCCTCCCGGCTCGACCCGGCCATCGCGGCCAAGCTGCGCCGCACCCCGGACGGCCTGGTCGCCGCCGTGGTCCGCGCGCACGACTCGGGTGAGGTGCTGATGGTCGCCTGGATGGACGACGAGGCGCTGCACCGCACGCTCACCACCGGCCGGGCCACCTACTGGTCGCGCAGCCGGGGGAGTACTGGGTCAAGGGCGCCACCTCCGGCCACCACCAGTACGTCCGCTCGGTGGCGCTGGACTGCGACGGCGACGCGCTGCTGGTCAGCGTGGAGCAGGTCGGCGCGGCCTGTCACACCGGGCACCGCACCTGCTTCTTCACCGAGCTGCCGGTCAGCTCGCCGGAGGCGACCCCGTGACCGACGGCGCGGTCGCCCCGGACCGGACCACCTTCGCCGAGCTGGCGGCCCGCTGGCGGGTCGTGCCGGTGACCCGACGGCTGCTCGCCGACGCCGAGACCCCGGTGGGGGTCTACCGCAAGCTCGCCGGCGGGCCGGGCACGTTCCTGCTGGAGTCCGCCGAGCAGGGCGTCGGGGCGGCCGGGACCGCCTGGTCGCGCTACTCGTTCATCGGCGTACGCAGCGCCGCCACGCTCACCGAGCGCGACGGCGCGGCCCACTGGACCGGTACGCCGCCGGCCGGCGTGCCCACCACCGGCGACCCGGTCGCCGTGCTCCGGGAGACCGTCGCCGCGCTCGCCGGCCCGGCCTGGGACCCGGCCGGCGACATGCCGCCGCTCACCGGCGGCCTGGTCGGCTACCTCGGCTACGACCTGGTCCGCCGGTTCGAGCGGCTGCCCGAGCTGACCCGCGACGAGCTGGACGTGCCCGAGCTGGGCATGATGCTCGCCACCGACCTGGTGGTGCTCGACCACTACGAGGGCTCGGCGATCCTGGTCGCCAACGCGGTCCTTCCGCCGCCGGACACGCCCGACCGGGACGAGCGGGTCGCCGCCGCGTACCACCACGCGGTGGGCCGCCTCGACGCCATGACCACCGCGCTGTCCCGTCCGATTCCGCCCATGGTCGCCACGGTCGGCCGGCCCGGCGTGGGCGAGGTGGTGAGCCGGACGCCGGAGGGCGGATACCCCAAGGCGGTGGAGGCGGCCAAGGAGGCGATCCGGGCCGGTGAGTGCTTCCAGATCGTGCTCAGCCAGCGTTTCGAGCGCCCCACCGACGCGGACCCGCTCGACGTCTACCGGGTGCTGCGCACCACCAACCCCAGCCCGTACATGTACCTGCTGCGCTTCGACGGCTTCGACATCGTCGGCTCGTCCCCGGAGGCGCATCTCAAGGTCAGCGGCGGTCCGGGTGGGCGGCGCCGGGCCCTGCTGCACCCGATCGCGGGCACCCGCCCGCGCGGCGGCTCGCCGGAGGGCGACGCCAAGTTCGCCACCGAGCTGCTCGCCGACCCGAAGGAGCGCGCCGAGCACGTCATGCTCGTCGACCTGGGCCGCAACGACCTGGGCCGGGTCTGCCGGCCGGGCACGGTGGAGGTGCCGGAGTTCGCCACCATCGAGCGCTACAGCCACGTCATGCACATCGTCTCCACCGTGGTCGGCGAGCTGCGGGAGGACCGCACCGCGTTCGACGCGCTGGCCGCCACGTTCCCCGCCGGCACGCTCTCCGGCGCGCCCAAGGTCCGCGCCATGGAGATCATCGAGGAGCTGGAACCGGTCCGCCGTGGCGTCTACGGCGGCACCGTCGGCTACTTCGCCTTCGGTGGCGACCTGGACATGGCGATCGCCATCCGGACCGCACTGATCCGCGACGGCCGCGCCTACGTGCAGGCCGGCGCCGGGGTGGTGGCCGATTCCGATCCCGCCGCCGAGGAGCAGGAGACCCGGAGCAAGGCCGCCGCGGTACTCGCCGCGATCGCCGCCGCCGAGACGTTGCGGCCGGCCCGATGAGCGCGTCCGGCACGGCCGCGACCGGCGCGCCCGCCGCGCGGGGCCGGCGCGAGCTGGCGTACGCGGTGCTGCTCTGCCTGGCCGGCGCGGGCCTGGCCTGCTGGGCGGTGACCCGGACCTGGTCGGCCGAGGTGACCACCCGCGGGTCGCTGCCGCCCGGGCGGCCGGGCCGCACCGGCGCGGAGCTGCTGCCGTGGGTGTCGGCGCTGGCCTGGGTCGGGCTGGCCGGCGGCGGCGCGCTGTTGGCGACCGGGGGGCGGCTGCGCCGGGTGCTGGGCGCGCTGTTGGCCGGCATCGGCCTGGCCGTGGCGCTGGGCGGTGGGATCGGGCTCGCCGAGTCGGGGGTGAGCCGGCACTGGCCGGCGCTGGTCCTGGCGGGTGGCCTGGCCCTGGCCGCCGGTGGCGCGTTCGCGGCGCTGCGGGGCGGCGGGTGGCCGGCGATGGGCGCCCGCTACGAGCGGCGGGCGGCGTCGTCGTCGGCCGCGCCGGGCGGCGCCGAGCGGCCGGCGGTCGAGCGGGGCGCCCGGGACGCGTGGGACGCGCTGGACCGGGGCGAGGACCCGACGGTCAGCTGACCGGCTGGGCCTCGCGCGCGTCCCGGCGCTCGCGGGCCGCGGCCCGGGCGGCGGCCAGCTCGGCCACCAGCCGCTCCAGCTCCCGACGCTGTGCGGCCCGGGCGCGGTCGGCGCAGACCGCCTCCCAGGCGTTGCCCCGGGCGGTACGGGTGCGGCCGTCGCCCGCCACCGCGCGTTCCAGCGTGTGCACCACGCCGACGGCGAGGGAGGCGACGGTCCGGGAGATGGTGGTCAGGCCCATGGTCTGGTTCGGCCCGTTGACGCTCACTGGTTCACCCCGCACGAGATCGTTGGTGACGGTCGGCAGCCGCCTCGTCGAGTCTGCCCGAGGACCATGCTGCCGGGCTCACGTTTCGGCGCCGTGAAGCCCAGGTCAACGGTCCGACAGAGGGAGCGACCAGGGCAGGGCCGGAGGTCCTTGAGCTTGGTCACAGTCGCGCGGGACCCGCCCCGCTGCGGCGCGGAAGCGGCCGTGGTGAGATAGGGCATGGGCGGCGATCGATACGCACGGTGGCGCTGCGTGACACCGCGTTCACCAGAAGTCGGCCATCATGCCACAGCCCGTTTCGTGAGGTGCGCCATACCCCCCGGCACGTGTCGCCAGGTGGCGCCCCCTAGCATCGGCCCATGACACCCGGAGAGGGGAGTCCGTTGGTGACTGCTGAGCATGCGCACGCGGAGGGGGACGACGCCGCAGGGGCGCCGTCCGCAGGCGTGCTCGACGAGATCCTGGCCGGCGTCCGCGAGGACGTGGCCCGGCGCCAGGAGCAGGTTCCGCTGGAGCGGATCCGCGAGCTGGCCGCGGCCGCGCCGCCGCCGCTGGACGCGTACGCGGCGCTGCGCCGGCCCGGCGTGGCCGTGATCGCCGAGGTGAAGCGCTCGTCGCCGTCCAAGGGGCGGTTGGCCGAGATCGCCGACCCGGCCGACCTGGCCGGTGACTACGCGGCCGGTGGGGCGCGGGCGATCAGCGTGCTGACCGAGGGCCGCTGGTTCGGCGGGTCGCTGGACGACCTGGCCGCGGTCCGGGCCGCGGTGAACGTGCCGGTGCTGCGCAAGGACTTCGTGGTCTCCAGCTACCAGGTGCACGAGGCGCGGGCGCACGGCGCCGACCTGGTACTGCTGATCGTCGCCGCGCTGGAGCAGAACGCGCTGGTGGGGCTGCTGGAGCGGATCGAGTCGCTGGGCATGACCGCGCTGGTCGAGGTGCACACCGAGGAGGAGGCGGACCGGGCCCTGGAGGCCGGCGCCCAGGTGATCGGTGTCAACGCCCGTGACCTGCGTACCCTGGAGGTCGACCGCTCGGTGTTCGAGCGGATCGCGCCCGGCCTGCCCAGCAACGTCGTCAAGATCGCCGAGTCCGGCGTGCGCGGCCCGCACGACCTGATCCGCTACGCCTCGGCCGGCGCCGACGCCGTCCTGGTGGGCGAGGGACTGGTCACCCAGAAGAGCCCCCGTGAGGCGGTCGCCGAGCTGGTCAACGCCGGTAACCACCCGGCCACGCCCCGCCCGGTGCGCTGACCCGCGCCGGGCCACCCGACCCGAGAGGACGCCCCGCGATGAGCGCCGCACCCGCAGCCGGCCAGGTCCCCGACGCCGCCGGCCACTTCGGCCGGTTCGGCGGCCGGTTCGTCCCCGAGGCGCTCGTCGCCGCGCTGGACGAGCTGGACGCGGCGTACCGCAAGGCGATGGGCGACGAGGAGTTCCTCGCCGAGTTCGACGCGCTGCTGCGCGACTACGCCGGCACCCCCTCGAAGTTGTACGAGGCCCGGCGGCTGTCCGCCCAGCTCGGCGCCCGGATCCTGCTCAAGCGGGAGGACCTCAACCACACCGGCGCGCACAAGGTCCGCAACGTCCTCGGCCAGGCGCTGCTCACCCGGCGGATGGGCAAGCGACGGGTGATCGCCGAGACCGGCGCGGGCCAGCACGGCGTCGCCACCGCGACCGCCGCCGCCCTGTTCGACCTCGAGTGCGTCGTCTACATGGGCGCGGTGGACACCGAGCGGCAGGCGCTCAACGTGGCCCGGATGCGCATGCTCGGCGCCACCGTCGTCCCGGTCACCACCGGCTCGCGCACGCTCAAGGACGCGATGAACGAGGCGATGCGGGACTGGGTCGCCAACGTCGACACGACCCACTACCTGATCGGCACCGCCGCCGGGCCGCACCCGTTCCCGGAGATGGTTCGGGACTTCGTGCGCGGCATCGGTGTCGAGGCCCGCCAGCAGTGCCTGGACCTGACCGGCGCGCTGCCGGACGCGGTCGCGGCCTGCGTCGGTGGCGGCTCCAACGCGCTGGGCATCTTCCACGCCTTCGTGCCCGACACCGGGGTCCGGCTCTACGGTTTCGAGGCCGGCGGCGAGGGCGTCGCGACCGGCCGGCACGCGGCCAGCATCACCGGCGGCTCGTCGGGCGTGCTGCACGGCACCCGCACGTACGTCCTGCAGAACGCCGACGGCCAGACCATCGAGTCGCACTCGATCTCGGCCGGGCTGGACTACCCGGGCGTCGGGCCGGAGCACGCCTGGCTGCACGACACCGGCCGGGCCACCTACCTGCCGGTCGACGACGCCGAGGCGATGGCCGCGTTCGAGCTGCTCTGCCGCACCGAGGGCGTGATCCCGGCGATCGAGAGCGCGCACGCGCTGGCCGGTGCCAAGCGCATCGCCCCGGAACTCGCCGCCGAGCTGGGCCGCGAGCCGGTGATCGTGGTCAACCTCTCCGGTCGGGGCGACAAGGACGTCCACACCGCCGGGGCGTACTTCGGCATCCTCGACAAGGAGTGACTGCGTGAGCCGCATCGGGGTCGCGTTCGACAAGGCCCGGGCCGACGGGCGGGCCGTGCTGATCGGCTGCATGCCGGCCGGCTTCCCGACCGTCGAGGGCAGCATCGCCGCCATGACCGCCATGGTCGAGGCGGGTGTGGACGTCATCGAGGTGGAGATCCCCTACTCCGACCCGGTGATGGACGGCCCGGTCATCCAGAAGGCCAGCGACATCGCCCTGGCCGGCGGCGTACGCACCGCCGACGCGTTGCGCGTGGTCGAGGCGGTCGCCGCGACCGGGGCGTCCGTGGTGACGATGACCTACTGGAACCCCATCGAGCAGTACGGCCCGGACGCGTTCGCCCGCGACATGGCCGCCGCCGGCGGCACCGGCCTCATCACGCCCGACCTGATCCCCGACGAGGCGGCCGAGTGGCTGGCCGCCTCCGACGCGCACGGCCTGGACCGGACGTTCCTGGTGTCGCCGTCCTCCACCGACGCGCGGCTGCGGATGACCGTCGAGCACTGCCGTGGCTTCGTCTACGCCACCGCGATCATGGGAGTCACCGGCGCCCGGTCGCAGACCTCCGAGGCCGCCCCGGTCCTGGTCTCCCGGCTGCGCGAGGTCACCGACCTGCCGGTCGGGGTCGGGCTGGGCGTGGGCACCGGCGCGCAGGCCGCGACCGTCGCCGGCTACGCCGACGCGGTGATCGTGGGCAGCGCGCTGGTCCGGTGCGTGCTCGACGCCCCGGACCAGGACGCCGGCCTCACCGCCCTGCGCACGCTCAGCGCCGAACTGGCCGAAGGCGTCCGCAACCCGGTCCGCTGACCGTCTCCGCCAGCCGTCCGGCACTTGTCGGGCTCGCATCGGCCGCCGTCGGGCCGGTGTCGGGCGCCCGTCGGGTCTCCGCGCTCGCACGGGCACCGCTCAGACTCGCACTGGGCACTGGGCACTGGGCAGGGCTCGGACCGGGCGCCGGGCTGGCTCGCGCCGGGTGCCGGGCAGGCTCGCGCCGAATCCGTCGGTTCCCGCCGCCCGAGATCGGGCCACCCCCGCCGCACGCCTTTCGAGCTGAGTCGTTCGTGATATCGCGCTGCCCCGAGGGCGCAGCGGGCCGTCTTCGCGCGCACGGTTGACGCCACGCTGCCGAGAAGGCGCTGCTTGGCTCACCCCGCTACCGCCGGTCCGGCCGAGTGGCGTCCGGTCCTGCGCAGTCCCGGCGATGCCCGCCGTCCTGGTGAGATCCCCTCCCGTGCGCTGAGTCGTTACTGATATCAGCTCGACAGGCGTCGGAAAGAGACCCAGCCCGGTCTCAGCGCGACAGGCGTCGGGAAGAGACCCAGCCGGTCGAGCGAGTCGAGGCGGCCCTCTCCGGCCGACAGGCCGCCCGGGGCCGACCCCGACACAGTGGCGGCTCGCCACGCGTCGGCCGTGACCTCGCGTCGGCTGCGACCTCGCGTCGGCCCTCGATCGGCGTCGGCCCTCGATCGCGCCGGACTGCTCAGTGCCGATGCCGCTCAGCGCCGGCCGGTGTCGAGGCCACCTGGCGACCGCTGGCCGGGCGCCCTGCCGACGCCGTCGGACGGATGCGCGTCCGCCCGCGGCGGGTCGGCGGCGGGCGTGTTCCGGAGCACGCCGGAACGGCCGGCGAGCGCGTCCGCGACGGCGGCCCGGGTGGCGGGGGTGAGCGCGCGGGGCAGTGCGTCAGAGGGATGCCACTCGGGATGGCAGCCGGGTGCCGTTTCGGCGGCCGGAGCCCCATTCGCAAGCTGGGCGCGGAACACGTGCACCAGGACGTCCGGCGCACGGCCGCAACGGCCGGCCGGGGGCACGGGAGCGCTCGGGTCGGCGACCCGGTAGAGGCCGACCAGGTCGACCAGCTCGACGAGCCGGCCGGTCTCCGCGCGGATCGCCCGGACGGCGGCGTCGGGCGGGCTCTCGTCGTGGCGCAGCCGCCCGCCCGGCAGGCCCCAGCGGGGCACGCCGCCGGAGCGCCGGCAGAGCAGCACCCGGCCGGACCCGTCGCTGACGACCGCGGCGACCGCCCAGGTGAGCGCGCTCATGGACAAAGAGCGTACGGCCGCGCAAACCAGAAGTCATGCGGCTCCACGACGCGGCGGACCGGGGTGCCGCACACACGGTCCGCACCGGTACCGTGTGCACCCGTGACCCTCGCCCCGATGACCCCACTGGCGGCCATGCCCAGCCCCAGCACCGCCGTCTGGCAGCTCGGTCCCTTTCCGATCCGGGCGTACGCGCTCTGCATCATCGCCGGCATCGCGGTGGCCTGCGTGGTCACCGAGTACCGGCTGCGCCGCCGTGGCGTAGCCCCGGGCGCGGTGCTCGACATCGCGGTCTGGGCGGTGCCGGCGGGCATCGTCGGCGCCCGGATCTACCACGTGATCACCTCGCCGGAGAAATACTTCGGCGCCGGCGGTGAGCCGATCAAGGCGCTCTACATCTGGGAGGGTGGCCTCGGCATCTGGGGCGCGGTGGCCGGCGGCGCGGTGGGCGCGTGGCTCGCCGCCCGGCAGCTGGGCATCCCGCTCACCGTGGTGGCCGACGCGCTGGCGCCGGGGATGCCGCTGGCCCAGGCGATCGGCCGGCTGGGCAACTGGTTCAACAACGAGCTGTACGGCGGGCGGACGACCCTGCCCTGGGGTCTCGAGGTGCACGTGATGGACCCGGACAACCCGGGTCACGCGTTGCGCGACGACGCCGGCAACCCGGTCCTGCAACCCGGGCTCTACCACCCGACGTTCCTCTACGAACTGCTCTGGAACGTCGGCGTCGCCGCGCTGGTGCTGATTCTGGACCGCCGGCTGCGGCTGGGCCGGGGCCGCGCCTTCGCGCTCTACGTGATGGGTTACACGGCGGGCCGGTTCTGGATCGAGCTGATGCGCACCGACGAGGCCAACCACATCCTCGGCGTGCGGCTCAACGTCTGGACCGCCGCGCTGGTCTTCCTCGGCGCGCTCGTCTACTTCGTGCGGGTCCGCGGTCCCCGGGAATACCTCGTCCCGGTGGGTGAGCCGGCCGCCCCGGTGGCGCCGGCCGGCGACGTGTCCCAGGTCGACCTCTCGGCCGGCGAGGCCGGCGCGCGGCCGGTCGCGCCGGAGGGGTACCGGGTGGTGACCGAGGACCAGTTCCGCGCGTACCGGGAGACCGGCGCGCTGCCCCCGACAGAGCCGGCGGCGACCGACGACGCGGACCGTGCGGCCTCCGGCGACGATGCGGACCGTGCGGTGACCGACGACGATGCGGACCGTGCGGTGACCGACGACGACACGGACCGGCCGGACCGCGCGGCGACCGACGGCCCGGACGACGCGTCGGCCGACCGGGCCGGGGCCGGCGACGACCCGGCCGGGGCGGACCACACGGACGGGACCGACCGCGCGGACGCCGGTCGGGCGGACGCCGGCGGGCGCCCGACGGACCGGGACAGCTGAGCGGGGGAGTCATGCGCAGCGCGGTGGTGGTCGGCGCCGGCCTCGGCGGGATGGCGGTGGCCGGCGCGCTGGCCCGCTCCGGATGGCGGGTCACGCTGCTGGAACGCTCCGACCGGGTCCGGCCGGAGCCGACCGCCGTGGTGCTGTGGCCCAACGGGGTACGCGCGCTGCGCGCCCTCGGGCTCGGCGCCGGGCTGGACGCGATCGCCACGCCGTTGCCCGACGGCGGCATCCGTCGCCCGGACGGGCAGTGGCTGGTGCAGCCCCGGCCCACGCCGGCCGACCGGATGCCGGTGGTGGTGCACCGGGAGGACCTGCACGACGCGCTCATCGCCGGGCTGGGCGACCAGGTGGAGCTGCGCACCGGGGTGAGTGTGCGCAGCGTACGCGCGGTGCCCGGCGAACGTCCCGCGGTGGGCGACGGCCGGCACACGGTCGAGGCCGACCTGGTGGTGGCCGCCGACGGCACCGACAGCGAGATCCGCCGGCAGCTCTGCCCGGAGACGACGGTGGTGAGTTCCGGCTGCGCGGCCTGGCGGGCGGTCATCCCCTGGTACCGCGCGCCGCAGCTCCCTGCCGACCAGCCGGTGCACGGCGAGACGCTGGGCGCCGGCTACCGGTTCGTGGCCGCCTCACTCGGTGAGCGGGGCACCGCCGGAGCCTCCCGCCGGGGCGGCATCTACTGGGTGGCCACCGCCGCCGGCGCGCCCCGCCCCGAGCCGCCGGAGATCCAGCTGGCCCTGCTCAAGCGCTGGTACGCGGGCTGGCCCGCGCCGATCGCCACGCTGCTCGAGGCGACCGACCCGGCGGACGTGGTGCAGCAGGAGATCCGCGAGTTGCGGCCGCTGCCCCGGGCGTACGGCTTCCCGGTCGGCCCGGGCGGTGTGGTGCTGCTCGGCGACGCCGCGCACGCGATGCCGCCGCACCTGGGGCAGGGCGCCTGTTTGGCGTTCGAGGACGCGGCCACGCTCGCCGGGCTGCTGCGCGAATCGCGGCTGCCCGACGCGGTGACCGGCTACGACCGGTTGCGCCGGCCGCGCGCGGCCACCATGGTGCGGCAGACCCGCCGGATGTCGGCGGTGCTGCAGACCCGGGGCCGGCTGGCGCTGCGCGCCCGGGACGCGGCGCTCGGCACGATCAGCCCGCGGATGCGCAACACGGCCGCCGCGGCGGCCGCCGCCTGGCAGCCGCCGTCCTGACCGCCTCGCACGTCCCCCGTCCGGTCGGCGTGCTGGTCAGATGACGGCGGCCGGCTCGGCGATGCAGGCGGTGCCGACCCGGCGGAAGCCGACCCGCAGGTAGACCCGGGCGATGTCCTCGCTGCCGGCGCTCAGGAAGACCAGGTCGGTGCCGGCGGCGCGCAGCTCCCGGGCCAGCGTGGCGGTGACCGCGGCGCCCAGGCCGCGTCGGCGGGCGGAGGGCAGCGTGGCCACGCCGGCGATCTCCGCCACATCGTCCACCCGCATCGCCATGCCGCTGGCCAGCGCGCCCTCCTGCGGGGTGCCGGCGAGCGCCGATACGCGCCGGCCGTCGGTCACCCGGGCGGCCTCCTCCTCCAGCGCCTCCACGTCGAGGCGGGCCACCGCGGCGTCCCGCTCGGCCGGCCCGGCCTCGCCGCGCGCGGTGCCGCCGTTCGCGAAACCGACAGCGGCGACGGCCCGGCGCAGCGCGATGTCCGCGGCGAAGCCCGGGTCGCCCGGGTCCAGCACCCGCACCGGTACGTCGCTGAGCGTCCCCGGTTCGGGCAGCAGCTCGGGTTCGAGCAGCATGAGTGGCGCCTCCAGCACGGTGAGCCCCGCCGAGCGGGCCACCGCGAGCAGCTCCGGCTGGTGCTCGTGCACCCACTCGAACGCCTCCGGCAGGCCCAGCTCCCGCTGCCGGGCGCGGACGGCGGTCACCTCGGCCAGGGTGGGCTTCTCGGTGGCGTCGAGCCGGGGGCGGGCGTAGAACGGCCAACCGGCACCGTCGCGGACGAAGAGCACCAGGGAGTCGAACTCCTCGGTCCGGGCCCCGTCACGGGGCACCGCGTCGTAGAAACGCTCCAACCGGTCGAGTGCGTCAGCTCGTACGACATCCACCGCGCGAGACTACACGTCCCAGATTCTGGAAGTGTGATCAATCTGAACTGGCCTTGCGCCGGACGCCCTAACGTAGACTCAATAAACCCCAGAGGGCCGACGTCGTCCCCACCATGATCCAACCTGAGTGACGACAGGAGGCCCGGTGGCCTTTCCGTACCCTCTCAGCCCGCAGCCGGCCCCACGGACGACGGGGCTCTACGACCCCGCGTACGAGCACGACGCCTGCGGCGTGGCCTTCGTGGCCGACCTGCACGGGCGGCGCTCGCACCAGGTCGTCGCGAACGGCCTCGGGGCGCTCTGCCGGCTGGACCACCGGGGCGCCCGGGGCGCGGAGCACAACACCGGTGACGGCGCCGGCATCATGATCCAGGTGCCGGACGCGTTCCTGCGCGCCGTGGTCGACTTCCCGCTGCCCCCCGCCGGCCAGTACGCGACCGGTCTGGTGTTCCTGCCCGACGACGACGCGGCCGAGGCGCGCGCCCGCCAGGTGGTGGACAAGTACGCGCTGGTCGAGGGCGCCGACGTGCTCGGCTGGCGCGAGGTGCCGACCGACGCGTCCGGGTTGGGCGAGACCGCGCTCGCGGCCATGCCCCGGGTCCGGCAGCTCTTCGTGGCCGCGCACCGGCTGACCGACTCGCCGGCCGGCCCGGCCGGCTCCCCGCTGGCCGGGCTCGACCTGGACCGGGTGGCGTTCTGCCTGCGCAAGCAGGTCGAGCGGGAGACCGCCGAGCGGGGCGTGCCGGCGTACTTCCCGTCGTTGTCCGGCCGCACCATGGTGTTCAAGGGCATGCTCACCCCGGACCAACTCCCGGCGTTCTACCCGGAGCTGACCGACGAGCGGGTGGTCAGCGCCATCGCGCTGGTGCACTCACGCTTCTCCACCAACACGTTCCCGTCCTGGCCGCTGGCGCACCCGTACCGCTTCATCGCGCACAACGGTGAGATCAACACGATCCGCGGCAACCGCAACTGGATGCAGGCCCGCGAGGCGCTGCTGCGCAGCCCGAGCATCCCCGGCAACATCCGCCGCGTCTTCCCGGTGTGCACGCCGGCCGCGTCGGACTCGGCGAACTTCGACGAGGTGCTCGAACTGCTGCACCTGGCCGGGCGGAGCCTGCCGCACGCGGTGCTCATGATGATCCCCGAGGCGTGGGAGAACGACCCGGACATGCGCGCCGACAAGCGCGCGTTCTACCGCTTCCACGCCAGCCTGATGGAGCCGTGGGACGGCCCCGCCTCGGTCGCCTTCACCGACGGCGAGATCGTCGGCGCGGTGCTGGACCGCAACGGTCTGCGCCCGGGCCGCTGGTGGCACACCTCCGACGGCCTGGTGGTGCTGGGCAGCGAGGCGGGCGTGCTCGACCTCGACCCGACCACCGTGGTGGCCAAGGGCCGGCTCCAGCCCGGCCGGATGTTCCTGGTCGACACCGTCAACGGTCGGATCGTCTCCGACGACGAGATCAAGACCGAACTGGCCGCCGCGCAGCCCTACCAGGAGTGGCTGCACGCCGGTCTGATCGAGCTGGACGACCTGCCTCCGCGCGAGCACACCGTCTACACCCACGACTCGGTGCGCCGCCGGCAGCAGACGTTCGGCTACACCGAGGAGGAGCTGAAGATCCTGCTCGGCCCGATGGCCCGCAGCGGAGCGGAGCCGATCGGCTCGATGGGCACGGACACGCCGATCGCCCCGCTGTCCACCCGGCCGCGGCTGCTCTACGACTACTTCCACCAGCTCTTCGCCCAGGTCACCAACCCGCCGTTGGACGCCATCCGGGAGGAGTTGGTGACCAGCCTGGCGTCCACCATCGGGCCGGAGGGCAACCTGCTCGACCCGGGCCCGGCGAGCTGCCGGCAGATCGTGCTGCCCTACCCGGTGATCGACAACGACGAGCTGGCCAAGATCCTCTCCATCGACGAGGACGGCGACCTGCCCGGCTTCAAGGCGGTCCGGGTCTCCGGTCTCTACCGGATCCGGGACGGCGGCGCCGGCATCAAGGCCCGGCTGACCGAGATCTGCCGGCACGTGTCCGAGGCGATCGAGGACGGCGTACGGATCCTGGTGCTCTCCGACCGGGACTCCAACGCCGACCTGGCGCCGATCCCGTCGCTGCTGCTCACCGCCGCGGTGCACCAGCACCTGGTGCGCGAGCAGACCCGGACCCAGGTGGCGCTGGTCGTCGAGTCCGGCGACTGCCGCGAGGTGCACCACGCGGCCGTGCTGATCGGTTACGGCGCGGCGGCGGTCAACCCGTACCTCGCGTTCGAGTCGGTCGAGGACATGATCTCCACCGGCGCGCTGGCCGGCGTGGAGCCGGTGAAGGCGGTGCGCAACTACGTCAAGGCGCTCGGCAAGGGCGTCCTGAAGATCATGTCCAAGATGGGCATCTCCACCGTGTCGTCGTACTGCGGGGCGCAGGTGTTCGAGGCGGTCGGCCTGGACACCCGCCTGGTCGACCGCTACTTCCGCGGCACGCCGAGCACGATCGGCGGCATCGGGCTGGCCGAGATCCACACCGAGGTGGCCGCCCGGCACGCGCGGGCCTGGCCGGCGCCGGGCGCACAGGCCAGCGACCGGCTGGAGGTCGGCGGCGAGTACCAGTGGCGCCGCGAGGGCGAGCTGCACCTGTTCAACCCGGAGACGGTCTTCCTGCTTCAGCACGCCACCCGCAGCCGCCAGTACGACGTGTTCCGGCGGTACACCGCCAAGGTCGACGAGTTGGCCGCGCAGGCGGGCTCGCTGCGCGGGCTGTTCACGCTGCGCACCGGCGTCCGCCCGGCGGTGCCGCTGGACGAGGTCGAGCCGGCCACCGAGATCGTCAAGCGCTTCGCCACCGGCGCCATGTCGTACGGGTCGATCTCCGCCGAGGCGCACGAGACGCTCGCGATCGCGATGAACCGGCTCGGCGGCAAGTCCAACACCGGCGAGGGCGGCGAGGACGTCGAGCGGCTGCACGACCCGGCGCGCCGCTCGGCGGTCAAGCAGATCGCCAGCGGCCGGTTCGGCGTGACCAGCGAATACCTGGTCAACGCGGACGACCTCCAGATCAAGATGGCGCAGGGCGCGAAGCCCGGCGAGGGCGGGCAGTTGCCCGGCAACAAGGTCTGGCCGTGGATCGCGCGGACCCGGCACGCCACCCCGGGTGTCGGCCTGATCTCCCCGCCGCCGCACCACGACATCTACTCCATCGAGGACCTGGCCCAGCTCGTGCACGACCTGAAGTGCGTCAACCCGGCCGCCCGGGTGCACGTCAAGCTGGTCAGCGAGGTGGGTGTGGGCACGGTGGCGGCCGGCGTGGCCAAGCTGAAGGCCGACGTCATCCTCATCTCCGGGCACGACGGCGGCACCGGCGCGTCCCCGCTCAACTCGCTCAAGCACGCCGGCACCCCGTGGGAGCTGGGCCTGGCCGAGGCGCAGCAGACGCTGCTGCTCAACAAGCTGCGCGACCGGGTCACCGTGCAGGTCGACGGCCAGCTCAAGACCGGCCGGGACGTGCTGGTCGCGGCGCTGCTCGGCGCCGAGGAGTTCGGCTTCGCCACCGCCCCGCTGATCGTCGAGGGCTGCGTGATGATGCGGGTCTGCCACCTGGACACCTGTCCGGTCGGCATCGCCACCCAGAACCCGGTGCTGCGCGAGCGGTTCACCGGCCGCCCCGAGTTCGTGGAGAACTTCTTCCTCTTCCTCGCCGAGGAGGTCCGGGGCTACCTGGCCGAGCTGGGCTTCCGCAGCATCGACGAGGCGATCGGGCACACCGAGCTGCTCGACGTGGTCGGCGCGATCGACCACTGGAAGGGCCACGGGCTCGACCTGAGCCGCGTGCTGCACCTGCCGGAGCTGCCCGAGGGCGCGGCCCGCCGGGGCGTCCGTGCCCAGGACCACGGCCTCGACGCGGCGCTGGACAACCGGCTCATCGAGCTGGCCGGCCCGGCGCTGCGCGACGGCACCCCGGTCCGGGTCGAGGTCGAGGTGCGCAACGAGCACCGCAGCGTGGGCGCGATGCTGGGCGGCGAGGTGACCCGCCGGTTCGGCGGCGCCGGGCTGCCCGACGACACCGTCGAGTTCCTGCTGCGCGGCACCGCCGGGCAGTCGTTCGGCGCGTTCCTGCCGCGCGGGGTCACGCTGCGCCTGCACGGCGACGCCAACGACTACGTCGGCAAGGGACTGTCCGGCGGGCGGATCGTGGTCCGCCCGGACGCCGACGCGCCGTTCGTCGGCGCCGACGCCGAGCCCGGCCGCCGCGCCGAGGACCAGATCATCGCCGGCAACACGATCCTCTACGGCGCCACCGGCGGCGAGGTGTTCCTGCGCGGTCGGGTCGGCGAGCGGTTCGCGGTGCGCAACTCCGGCGCGGCCGCGGTGGTCGAGGGTCTCGGCGACCACGGCTGCGAGTACATGACCGGCGGCACGGTGGTGGTGCTCGGTCCGACCGGGCGCAACTTCGCCGCCGGCATGTCCGGCGGCACCGCGTTCGTGCACCGGCTCGACCGCCGGCTGGTCAACGCCGAGCTGGTCGACCTGTCGCCGCTGCGCGACGAGGAGCGCGACCGGCTGCACGAGCTGGTCCAGCGGCACTTCGCCGAGACGGACTCGGCGGTCGCCGAGGACCTGCTCAAGCGCTGGCCGCAGGCGGTGGAGGAGTTCACCGCCGTGGTGCCCCGGGACTACCGCCGGGTCATGGAGATCATGCGGGCCGCCGAAGCCGCCGGCCGGAACGTCGACGACGCGGTGATGAGTGCCCTCTCTCCCGCCCCGGTACCACCCGCGCCCCGGGTGGTCGCCCAGGAGGTGGCTCGTGCCTGACCCCAACGGTTTCCTGCGCTACGACCGGCGGCTGCCCGCCCGCCGCCCGGTGCCGGTGCGGATCACCGACTGGCGGGAGGTCTACCCGCCGGCCGGTGAGGAACTGGTCCGCGAGCAGGCCACCCGGTGCATGGACTGCGGCATCCCGTTCTGCCACAGCGACACTGCCGGCTGCCCTCTCGGGAATCGAATTCCGGACTGGAACGACCTGGTCCGCACCGGCAACTGGGACGCGGCGGTGGAGTCGCTGCACGCCACCAACAACTTCCCCGAGTTCACCGGGCGGCTCTGCCCGGCACCGTGCGAGGCGGCCTGCGTGCTCGGCCTGGGCGGCCAGCAGCCGGTCACCATCAAGCAGGTCGAGGTGGAGATCGCCGACGCGGCGGTGGCCCGCGACGGCCTGCGTCCCCGGCCCGCCTCCGCCCCGACCGGCCGGTCGGTCGCGGTGGTCGGCTCCGGCCCGGCCGGGTTGGCCGCCGCGCAGCAGCTCGCCCGCGCCGGTCACACGGTCACCGTGTACGAGCGCGACGACGCGATCGGCGGCCTGCTCCGCTACGGCATTCCCGACTTCAAGTTGGAGAAGCAGCACGTCGACCGCCGGGTCGCCCAGCTCACCGCCGAGGGGGTGCGGTTCCGCACCGGTGTCGAGGTCGGCGTCGACGTGACCGCCGACCAGCTGCGCGCCGAGCACGACGCGGTGCTGCTCGCCTGCGGCGCGCTCCAGGGCCGGGACACCCCGGGCACCCCGGGCCGGGCGCTGCGCGGCGTGCACCAGGCGATGGCGCACCTGGTGGCCGCGAACCGGGTGGTGGCGGCCGCGGGCGACGGGCGGCCCGCCCTGGCCGTGCTGCCGGACGGCACGCCGATCGACGCGGCCGGCAAGCACGTGGTGATCATCGGTGGTGGCGACACCGCGGCGGACTGCCTCGGCGTGGCCCACCGGCAGGGCGCGGCCGGCGTACACCAGCTCGACCTCTACCCGCAGCCCCCGACGGAGCGGGACGGCGCGCGGGACCCGTGGCCGACCTGGCCGTGGGTGCTGCGGTCCTATCCGGCCCACGAGGAGGGCGGGGAGCGGGTCTTCGCGGTGGCGGTGCAGGAGTTCGTGGACGACGGCACCGGGCAGGTCCGCGCCGTGCGCATCGCCGAGGTGACCGTGGAGAAGGTCGACGGCCGGCGCATCGTCACCCCGCTGCCCGGATCCGAGCGGGAGATCCCGGCCGACCTGGTGCTGCTCGCGATCGGCTTCGAGGGCACCGAGGAACAGCCGCTGCTGGCCCAGTTCGGGGTGACCCGCAACGGCCGCGGCGCGGTCGACGCCCGCCCCGACTGGCAGACCGACGCCGACGGGGTCTTCGTCGCCGGGGACATGCACCGGGGCGCCTCGCTGATCGTCTGGGCGATCGCCGAGGGGCGGGCCGCGGCCGCGGCCATCCACGCGTACCTGGGCGGGGTGGGCGAGCTGCCCGCCCCGGTCGACCCGGCCCGGCAGCCACTCGCCGTGTAAGGAGGGGCCCCCTGTTAACGCCTCCGGTAGAGCAGGGGGCCCCTCTTAACACCTGCGTCAGGGTGGGACGCCCGGTATCGCACCGACCCGGACCGGGTGTCCGGGTCGCCCGGTGACACCTGCCACCAACTGTCGCCACGACGTTTCCTCCGCCGCCAGACTTGGCGACCGGCCGGACCTCACGAGGGTCCGGCCTTCGTCATGTCGCTGTCGTCAACGGGGGAGATCGTCGTGGCTCTCGGCGCCACGTTCGCCGCGCTGCGCCACCGGAACTACCGGATCTGGGCGGGTGCCGGCTTCGTGTCGGTCACCGGCACCTGGATGCAGGTGCTCGGCGTCAACTGGTTCGTGCTCGCGGAGACCGGCTCCGCCACCTCGATGGGCCTCACCGTCCTGCTCCAGGCGCTGCCCACGCTGCTGCTCAGCGTGTGGGGCGGCGCGCTGGCCGACCGCCTGCCCGCCAAGCCGCTGCTGGTCACCGCACAGGCGGCGCACGCGGTGCTGGCCGCCGGCCTGGCCGTGGTGGCGCTCACCGGCGTCGGAGGTCTGCCGGCCGTCTACGCGATCTCGCTGGCCACCGGCGCGGTGTCGGCGATCGAGGGGCCGGTGCTGGGCCGCTGGGCGTCCACCCTGGTGGACCGGGAGAGCCTCGGCAACGCGCTCGCGCTCGGCTCGCTGACCAACTCCGCCGGGCGGATCCTCGGCATGAGCGTGGGCGCCGTGGTGGTCGCCGCCGTCGGCCCGGCGCTGCTGTTCGCGGTCAACGCGGCCAGCTTCGTGGCGGTCGTGGTCGCGCTGCTGGCCGTACGCGAGGGGGAGCGGCACACCGGCGGGCCGGTGGCGGCCGACGTGGATCCCGCGGACGGCGGCATCCGGGCCGGGTTCCGCTACCTGCGGGGTCAGCCGGTGGTGCTGGTCGCGCTGGCGCTGTCGTTCGTGCTGGGCAGCCTGGGCCGCAACTACCAGGTGACCATGGCGGCGATGAGCGACGGGCCGCTGGGCGGCGGCGCGTCCGGCTACGGCTTCCTGTCCACCGTCTTCGCCGTCGGAGCGGTGCTCGGCGCGCTGGTCGCGGCCCGCCGCGCCGAGCTGGGCTACGCGGTGCTGGTCGGCGCGGGGCTGCTCGCCAGCGCGCTGCAGATCGTGGCCGGGCTGGCCCCGGGCACGGCGAGCTTCGCCGCGGTGATCCTGCCGGTGGCGGCGGCGGCCGTGGTCATCGACACCACGGTCGGCGCCCGCGCGCAGCTGGACACCGACTACGCGATGCGCGGGCGGGTGCTGGCGGCGCTCGCGGTCACCGGATCGGTCGCCGCCGCGGTGGGCGCGCCGTTGCTGGGGTGGCTGGCCGAGCACGCCGGCCCCCGCCAGACGCTGGTGCTGGCCGGCGCGGTCAGCGCCGTGGCGACGCTCGCGGCCGGGGTGGCGCTGGACCGGCTGCGCGAGCGCCGGCTCGTCCGGACGCTGCCCGCGGTGCGTCGTCCGGTTGGTCGGCTCACGCTCGCGCTGCCCGCGGTGCGTCGTCCGGTCCGTCGGGTGGCGGCGAGCGCCGTGCGGGTGGTGCGGCCGGTCCGACGTGCCGCGCCGGTCCCGTCCGGGCCGACCCCGACCGTCGCGGCGGGTGTCGCGCCGACCGTCATGGCCGGTCGGCCGGTCCCGGCGGCACGGCCCGGGGTCCGCCCCGGCACGGCCCGACCGGCCTCGGCCGCCGCCCGGGTGGACGCGGGCCGCCGCTGAGGTGGGCCACGTCATGCCCGCCGGGGCCCCGCCGGCACGATGATCATCGTTACGCTGCGGGCATGGACGTCGAGGTACGCCTGCGGCGCATCCGCCGCTGGCTCTGGGTCGTGGTGGTGGGGCTCTTCCTCAGCGGGGTGACCGCGTTCCCGCTGGAGATCGAGGTCCGGTGGCTGCTCGCGGCGCTCGACCCGCTCGCCGGGCGGCTCCCGGCGCTGGTCGGCTGGATCGAGCGGGTCCACGACGGGCTGGTGGCCGCGGACCGGGACTACCCGTTCCTGCTCTACGGCACCGACTGGCTGGCGTTCGCCCACCTGGTGCTGGCGGTGGCGTTCTGGGGGCCGCTGCGCGACCCGGTGCGTAACGTCTGGGTGGTCCAGGTCGGAATGATCGCCTGCGCCGGCATCGTGCCGCTGGCCCTGATCTGCGGCCCGATCCGGGACATCCCGTGGTTCTGGACGCTCGTCGACCTCTCGTTCGCGGTCGGCGCGTTCCCGCCGCTCTGGTTCGCGTACCGGCACATCCGCGCGGTCGAGGCGGCCCGGACGCCGGCGACGCCGGTCGGGACGCCCGCGCCGGCGGCCGGCTGACCGGGGCCGTACCCGGCCGCAGCGGGGACCACGGACCCGGGGCCGGTCCGGCCGGGCCCGCCCCGCCGGTGGGGGAGCGGGCCCGGCCGGCGCCGGTCAGCGGCCGAGCAGGTCGTGCGCGGCCCGGATCTTCGCCCAGGAGGCGGGTCGGGTCGGGGCCGAGGTCGCCCGCGCGGTGGCGCCCACCTCGGGGCGACCGGCGGTGAACAGCCAGGTGGTGAACACCGCGTCCAGGTCGCGACCGGAGACGCGCTCCGCGAGCGCCTGGAACTGTTCGATGGTGCCGTTGCCGTACTGGCGCTGCGCGGTCCAGGCGCGCAGGATCCGGAAGAACGCCGGATCGCCGACGGCCAGCCGGATCTGGTGCAGCGCCATCGCGCCCCGGTCGTAGACGGCGTCGTCGAAGATCCGGTCGGCGCCCGGGTCACCGGGGAGCACCTGCCAGAACTCCGAGTCGGCCGGGTAGCTGGAGTAGGTGAAGTCGAACAGCTCCTGGGCGGTGCCCTCGTCCTGCTCCTCCGACCAGAGCCACTCGGCGTACGAGGCGAAGCCCTCGTTCAGCCAGATGTTGCGCCAGGCCGCCACCGAGACCGAGTCGCCGAACCACTGGTGCGCGTTCTCGTGCACCACCACGTACGGGTTCGCGCCGCGTCGCCAGAAGCCGGGGCCGTACACCGGTCGGGTCTGCGTCTCCAGCGCGAAGCCGATGCCGTCGATCGGCCCGGCCACGCCGCCCTGCGCCTCGAACGGGTACGGGCCGAACAGCCCGCTCTCCCAGTCGACGATCTCGGCGGTGCGTTCGATGCTGGCCCGGGCCGCCGGACCGCGCTCGCCCAGCGTGGTGCTGTACGCGTTCACCACCGGCTGCCCGTTCGGCGCGGTGTCGGTGACGATGTCGTACTGCCCGATGGCCAGGAACGCCTGGTAGGTGGCGCCGGGCTTCACGCTGCGCCAGCTCCACCGGGTGCGGTTGCCGGCCTCCGGCAGCGGGTCGCGCGGCTGCACGCCGTTGCTGACCACCTCGACACCGGTCGGCACCGAGACCGAGATGTCCCAGGTGGCCTTGTCCTTCGGGTGGTCGTTGCTCGGATACCACCACCAGGCCGACTCGGGCTCGTTCACGGCGAGCGCCCCGTCGGCGGTGCGGGTCCAGCCGGTGTAGCCGTAGACCTTCGTCTGCGAGGGGACGCCGGCGTACTTCACCACGACGGTGAGCTGCTGGCCCCTGGCCAGGGGCCGGGCCGGGGTGATCACCAGCTCGTGGTCGCCGGCCCGGGCGAACCTGGCGGCCCAGCCGTTGACCCGGACCGACTCGACGTCGAGCGCGAAGTCGAGGTTGAAGCGGGACAGGTCCTTCCTGGCGGTGGCCAGGATCGTGGTGGTGCCGCTGAGCCGGTCGGTGGACGGCTCGTAGCGCAGCCGGATGTCGTAGTGGTCGACGTCGTAGCCGCCGTTGCCGTAGTCGGGGAAGTAGCTGTCGCCCAGCCCGGGGCTGCCCGGCGTCGGGGTCGCCGCCGCGGGGTGCGGGCCGCCCCGTCCGGTCGGGGCGGCCAGGCCAGGGGCGCCGGTCACGGTGGTGCCGGCGGTGGTGAGGGTCAGGGCGGCGATCGCCGCCGTGAGTGCGCGTCGCACGGGTGGGACTCCCTCCGTCGGGTGTACGCACCGGCCAACCTAATCGACGCATGTAAACGGATCTGGGTCGGCAGCTATTCAATTCTTGCGAATGTTTCGATAGCATTACCGACTAGTAACAAGCACGACCCCTCGGCCACGCGCGCGGTCAACGGGCTCCACCACCCCTGTCCCGTGGAGGTCCTGTCATGTCCCGTCGCGTCCGTACCGCCCTCGCCGCGGTGTTGGCGGCCGTCCTCGGCGCCGTGCTCCTGCCCGGCGCGGCCCGCGCCGCCACCGTCAACTACGTCGCCCTGGGCGACTCCTACTCCTCCGGCGTCGGCGCCGGGCCGTACGACCTCTCCACCTGCCTGCGCAGCCAGAAGTCGTACGCCCCGCTCTGGGCCGCGGCGCACGCGGTCACCAGCTTCCGGTTCCCGGCCTGCGGCGGCGCGGTCACCGCCGACGTCCGCAACAACCAGGTCGGGCAGCTCAGCGCGAGCACCACGCTGGTCACCATCACCATCGGCGGCAACGACGCCGGCTTCGCCGACGTGATGACCAGCTGCCGCTTCGGCAGCACGTCGAGCTGTGAGAGCGCGGTGGCCGGGGCCAAGGCGTTCGCCACCGCCACGCTGCCCGGCCGGCTCGACGCCACCTACGCCGCGATCCGCGAGCGGGCCCCGAACGCCCGGCTGGTGGTGCTGGGCTACCCGCGGCTGTTCGAGACCGGATACTGCGGCCTGCTCGCCATGAGCAGCTACAAGCGCACCATCCTCAACCAGGCCGCGGACGTGCTGAACGGGGTCACCGCCGACCGGGCCGGCGCGGCCGGGGCCACCTTCGTCGACGCCCGGCCGTACTTCACCGGGCACGGTGTCTGCGCGGCCGAGCCGTGGATCCGCGACGCCAGCGGCGTGATCGAGGCGTACCACCCGAACGCGAGCGGCTACCGCTACGGCTACCTGGCCGCGCTGACCGCCGCCATCGGCTGAGGTGTAAGGAGGGGGCCCCTCTTAACGCATCCTGCAGAGGAGGGGCCCCCTTTTAACAACTCACGCGGGTCAGCGGCCCGCCGGCGCCAGACTGCCGACCGTCTCCGACGCCACGACCGGCGCGCCGGTCACGCCCGGCACCGGTCCCAGCCGCCGCCGTCGAGGTCGCGCCTGGCGCCCGGAGGGGACCGCGAGGGCGGCCAGCGCGGCGGCCAGCGAGATGCCGGTGAGCAGCAGGAAGCCCGCGGTGAAGCCGGCCTCCCGGGGCAACCCGCTCGCCTGCGGGTGAGCGGTGATCACGGCGCTGGCCAGGGCCGCGCCGATCGCGCCGCCGATGGTGCGGATGTTGGCGTTCATGCCGGTCGCGGCGCCGGTCTGTGCGGCCGGCACGCTGGCCACGATGAGGTTGGCCATCGAGGCGAACGCCAACCCGATGCCGAGGCCCACGAGGCCGCCGGCCACGCCGACCTCCCACCGGGTGTCGTGCGCCACGGTGAGCATCGCCGCCGCCGCCACGTTGAACGCCGCGCCGGTGCTCAGCTGCGCCTTGGCGCTGAACCGGGACTCCAGCCGGCCGGCCAGCAGACCGGCGGCGAACATGCCGACCAGCATCGGCAGCATCAACAGCCCGGCCTGGGTGACGCTGGCGCCGAAGCCGTAGCCGGCGCTGGTGGGGATCTGGGCGAACTGCGGCAGGAACGCGTAGACGGAGAACATCGAGGCGCCGTAGAGCAGCGCGACCAGGTTGGTCGTCCAGACCGCCGGCAGGCGCATCATCCGCAGGTCGATCAGCGGGTTCCCGGCCCGGGCCTCGGCGACCAGCCAGGCCGCCGCCAGCACCACGGCCAGCGTCAGCAGCCCGACCACCCGGCCGGAGCCCCAGCCCCACGCGGCGCCCTTGCTGACCGGCAGCAGCAGCGCCACCAGCCAGCCGGACAGCAGCAGCGCGCTGAGCCAGTTGATCCGGCCCGGCGTGCGCACCGGCGACGGCGGCACGAACCGGTACGCGGCCAGCGCGGTCAGGCCGACCACCACCAGCGGGATCCAGAACAGCCAGCGGTAGCCGAGGGTGGCCACGATCGGTCCGGCCAGCACCACGCCCAGCCCGCCGCCGACGGCGACGACCGCCGAGATCGAGGCGACCGCCGAACTCACCCGGGCGGCCGGGAACTCGTCCCGGATGATGCCGAAGGACAGCGGGAAGACGGCGCCGCCGATGCCCTGGACCACCCGGGCGGCGATCAGCACGCCGATGCTCGGCGCGACGGCCGCCAGCAGGCAGCCCAGCGCGAGCGCGGCGAGCGAGACCACCAGGGTCCGCTCCTTGCCGATCATGTCGCCGACCCGGCCGAGGATCGGCGTGAAGATCGACGCGGAGAGCAGGTAGGCGGTCAGCACCCAGGTCACCGTGTTCGGCGAGGTGTGCAGGTCGTGCTGGATCGTGGGCAGCACCGGGGTGATCAGCGACTGGAGCATCGCGAAGAATCCGGTGCCGGCCGCGAGGACGAGGAACGTCATCCGGCGCGAGCCGCGCCGGGGTGTGTCGATCATGTGGGAGAACTCCCGTTCGGTACGAGATCGGTGGCCGCTCGCGCGGGTGGCGGCGGTGGCGGCCGGGTCGTCGCCGGTGGTCAGCGGTCAGCGGGCATGGCGGGACCTCCTGGGGTCCGGGGTCGGTTTCGGTCACCCACGCCGGCCGGACGCGGCCGGGAAGTCCGGAGTACGCTATCCGGAGGGGTGCCTCCACCAACGTAGCGGAGGGGTGCCTCCGGTTGCAAGCGGGAGGGAGAGGTGACGCGCGTCATGGCCAGCGCCGACCAGCGGGACGAGGTCTTCGCGCGCCGCCCGAAACGGGCCGACGCCCGGCGCAACTACGACGCGCTGATCGCCGCCGCCCGCGAGGTGTTCGGCGAGTGCGGCGCGGGGGCGTCGCTGGAGGAGATCGCCCGCCGGGCGGGCGTGGGCATCGGCACCCTCTACCGCAACTTCCCCGGCCGGCGGGACCTGTTCGAGGCGGTCTACGTCGAGGAGGTGCGGGCGCTCAGTGCCTCCGCCGCCGACCTGGCCGACCTCGCCCCGTGGGACGCGCTGGTCGGCTGGCTGCACCGGTTCGTCGCCTACGTGGCCACCAAGCGGGCCCTGGCCGAGGAGTTGGTGCACGACTCCGAGGTGTTCCGCAGCTGCCGCACCGAGATCTACGCGGCCGGCGAGCCGCTGCTGCGCCGGGCCCAGGCCGCCGGGGCCGCCCGGCCGGACGCCGACTTCGACGACGTGGTGCGGCTGATCAGCGGGCTCGCGGCGTACCAGTTCCCGGACCCGGCGCAGCGCGACCGGGTGCTGGCGATCGCGCTGGACGGCCTGCGCCCGCCGGCGACACCCGCCTGAGCCGCAGGGCGGGACCGCAGAGTCCGCCGGCCGAGGTCGGGGAGCAGGCGGCCCCGCCAGCCCCCGCCGATCTTGCACTTTGAGTCGACAGAACGCGGCTCATGCGCCCTTTGCCGGGGCAGCAAGTGCAAGATCGACGAGAGGCGGCGGGAGCGGCGGGTCAGGGGTGGGCGTTGCTCGGGCGGCGCCACGGGCCGGTGATCGCGAAGACGTAGCCGGGGGACTGGATGTTCGCGTAGAGGATCGTGCCGTCCGCGCTGAACGTCGGGCCGGTGAACTCGCTGTCGTTCAGCTCGTTGCGGGCCAGCGGGTACGCCTTGCCCTGCTCGGTGACGCCGACCAGGTGCGACACGCCCTCGCCGTCCTCGGCCAGGATCACCCCGCCGTACGGGGAGACGGTGATGTTGTCCGGCCCGTCGTAGTTGCCGTGGTCGGCCTCCGGGTCGGTGTTCACCCCGAAGATGGTCTTCAGCGTCACGGTCTGCCGCCGCGGGTCGTAGAACCAGACCTGGCCGTCGTGCTCGTTGACGCTGCCGTCGCTGCGCCGGGCGTAGCTGGCCACGAAGTACGCGCCGCCGTCGCCCCACCAGGCGCCCTCCAGCTTGCGGCTGCGGGTCACCTCGGCGTCGGTGAACTGCTTGCGCACCGACACGGTACGGGCGTCCCGGTCCGGCACCTCGACCCACTCCACCCGGTACCGGGTGCCCGGCGTGGTGGCCTCGGACAGGTCCGCCACGTGCCCGTCGCCGCGCAGGCAGCGCATCGCCGCCAGGCTGCCGGCCGTGGCGCCGTCCGGCCGCTGGGCGAGCGCCCGCAGCGCGCCCTTGCCACCCCGGAAACCGGGCGGCGGCGTCCACCGGAAGTAGAGGCCGTTCGGGCCGCTCGCGTCCTCGGTCAGGTAGATCGAGTGGGTGTACGGGTCGACCGCCACCGCCTCGTGCGCGTAGCGGCCGAGGAACCGCAGCGCCACCGGGTCCTGGTTGGCCGACCGGTCGTGCGGGTCGACCTCGAAGACGTACCCGTGGTCCTTGAGGAACTGACCGCCGGCCCGCTGCTCGGTCTCCTCGCAGGTCAGCCACGTGCCCCACGGCGTGATGCCACCGGCGCAGTTGTTGTGCGTGCCGGCCACGCTGACGTACTCACGCAGCCGCCGGCCGTGCCGGTCCACCTCGATGGTGGTGGTGCCGCCGCGCGCGCCGGGGTCGTAGGTGAGGCCGGGCAGCGCCGGCACCGGGTACGGCTCGTCGCCGCCGATCTCGTGGTTGTTCACCAGCACCGACCCGCGCGGGCCGCGGAAGCAGCCGGTGCCGTCGGCGTCGCTCGGGGTCGGCTGCCCCGACTCCAGCAACGTCACCCCCGCCTGCGCGACGACGGTGTAGGAGAAACCGGGCGGCAGGGCCAGCAGGCCGGCCGGGTCCGGCACCAGGTCGCCGTAGCCGACCGCGGGTCGGCACGCGGCCCGGGCCGCCGCCGGGCCGGCGATGGCGTCCAGGCTGCCGGCCACCACGATGCCGAGTCCGCCGGCCGCGCTGCCGCGCAGCAGGGACCGCCGGGAGAGGGGAGAGGAGGTCACGTCGTCGCCTTCCTGTGCACACGGGTTGCACTGGCAGGCAATCCGCGCCGGGGGAACGGCTGGCGGCGCGGCCGTACGACCCGGGGTGAACAGTGGACGAACCTCGGGTGCCGAGCGTCCCGTGCCGCTGCGGCGCGCGTCCGTTAGGGTTCCTTCGATCGCAGACGGCGTCGGAGGGCGGACGGTGGGCAGGCTCGCGGCGGCGTACCGGCAGGCGGTCGACCGGCACCGGCAGGCGCTGCGCCACTGGGAGGCGGCCCGGCGGATGCTCGGCGCCGCCGGCCCGGCGCCCGTCGGCAGTCCCGCGCTGGTCGCGCGGCTGGCCCGGCTGGGCGGGGAGATGGCCGCCGCGGTGCCCGGCACCGCCCGCGTCGCCACCCACCCCGTCCCGGTACGCCTCGGCGAGGCCCGGACGGTCGACGGCGCGTTCCCGGTCCTCGTGCCGGTGGGGGCCGGCGCCCACCTCGCGGTCGACGCGGACGCCCGCGACCCGCGCGTCGGCGAGCTGCTGCGCGCCGTGGTGGTGCGGCTGCTCACCGCCGCCCCGGCCGGCGCCGTCCGGGTCGTCGGCATCGACCAGGCCGCCTTCGGCGCGGCCTTCCTGCCGCTGCGCCCGCTGCACGACGCCGGCGTGCTCGGTCCGGCGGCGACCACCGAGGCGGAGACGACCGCGCTGCTGGAGGCGGCGGAACGGCACGCCCGCGCCGCCCAGCGCAGCGCGCCGGAGGACCGTGAGCTGCTGGTGGTGGTCGCCGCGTCCGCGCCCGCGCCCCGGGAACTGGCCCGGCTGGCCGCGCTGACCCACGCCGGCCCGGCCGCGGCCGTGTGCGTCCTGCTGGCCGGGCATCCGCCGGCCGGGGCGACCACGGCGCCACCGCTGGGCGCCACCACCCAGCTGCGGCTCACCGAGCGCTACACCCTCGTGGGCGATCCGCCCGGGCGCCCGTTCAGCACCGACGGCAGTGGACTGGCCGCGCCGGTGGTGCTCGACGGCGACCCGTCGCACGCCGCGGTGACCGCGCTGGCCCGCCGCTACGCCGAGGCGGTCGACCAGGGCGCCGTCACCTTCGCCGACCTGCTCCCGGCCGAGCGCTGGACGTCCTCCGCCGCCGCCGGCCTGCGGACCACGCTCGGCCGGGCCGGCCGTCGGCCGCTGGCCGTCGCGTTCGACGACGCCACCCCGCACTGGCTGGTCGGCGGGCGCACCGGCGCCGGCAAGACGGTGCTGCTGCTCGACGTGCTCTACGGGCTGGCGGCCCGCTACTCCCCGGCCGAGCTGCGGCTGATGCTGCTCGACTTCAAGGAGGGGGTCAGCTTCACCGAGTTCGTGCCCACCGACCGCGACCCGTCCTGGCTGCCGCACGCCCGCGCGGTGGGCATCGAGTCCGACCGGGAGTACGGCGTGGCCGTCCTGCGCGAGCTGCGCGCCGAGCTGGGCCGCCGCGCCGACCTGCTCAAGCGCCACGGGGTCAGCCGGCTCGCCGACCTGCCGCCGAACGCCCGGCCGCCCCGGATCGTCACCGTCGTCGACGAGTTCCACGTGCTGTTCGCCGGCAACGACGCGCTGGCCCGGCAGGCCGTCGACCTGATCGAGGAGCTGGCCCGCAAGGGCCGCTCGTACGGCCTGCACCTGGTGCTGGCCAGCCAGAGCACCACCGGCATCGAGGCGCTCTACGGCCGGGCCGAGGCCATCTTCGGCCAGTTCCCGTTGCGCGTCGCGCTGCCCGGCGGGGACGCCGTGCTGGACCCGCGCAACGACGCGGCGCGCGGGCTCACCGTCGGCACCGCCGTGGTGAACACCTCCGCCGGCGCGCCCGGCGCGGACGTCGAGGTGCGGTTCCCCGACGCGCACGCCGCCTCGGCCGAGCTGGCGGCGCTGCGCCACGAGCTGCACGCGGCCCGACCCGACGGCTCCCACCCACCGGCGGTCTTCCGTGGCCACGAGACGCCCCGGCTCGCCGACGACCCCGCCTGGGCCGCGCTGGCGCCCGGCGCCGACCCGCCGTACGCGCTGGTGGGCCGCGTCGTCGACGTCGCCGGCAGCGCCGCCGGGTTCGCCCTCGACGCGAGCCCGGGCCGGCACCTGGCGGTGGTGGGCACCGCCGCCGGCGGCGCGGACGTGCTCCGGTCGGCGGCCCTCTCGCTGGCCCGGCAGCACGCTGCCGGCAGCGCCCGGTTCCTGTTCGCCCCGCTGGCGCCGGGCACCACCGACGTCGCCGACGACCTGGCCATGACGCTGGCCGCGGCCGGCCACCCGGTACGCCGGCTGGACGTCGACGGGTTGCGCGCCCACCTCGCCGAGGCGGCCGGCGGCGAGGCCCCGACGGCGGGCCGCACCTACCTGGTCGGGTTCGGGATGGACGCCGCCGCCGGCGTGCTGGGCGCGACCGACCCGGGCACGTTCCGCTCCGGGTACGACGACCTGCGCGCGGTGCTGCGCCACGGCCCGGCGCGCGGGGTGCACGTGCTCGGCTGGTGGCGCGGGCTGCGCCGGCTCGCCGACGACCTCGGCGGCAGCGGCCACCGCGACGACGTGACCGCCCTGGTCGCGCTGAACGTGCCGGCCGCCGACCTGGGCCTGCACCTCGGCACGCACGACCTCGCCTACACCCCACGGGAGGGCCGCGCCCTGCTGGTCGACCGGCACGAGCACCGCACCGCCCTGATCGTGCCGTTCGCCGGCGAGAGCGAACAACCATGACCGGGTTCGACGACTACGCGGCGCTGATCCGGGAGTTGTCCGGCCGGCAGCGCGGCGGGGAACGGGCGATCGCCGCCGAGGCGGAGCGCCGGCGAGGGCTGCAGGCCGGGGTGGACACGCTCGGGCAGCGGCTCGCCGCGCAGGGGCAGCGCCTGGAGCGGTTCGGGCAGGCGATCGGGGTGCCGATGAGTGCGGTTCCGGCCGAGGCGCCGGCCCCGGCGGTGCCGGCCGGTGGCGTGTCGGCGGGGCCGCCGACCGGCGCCGGACCGGGGGACGGGGTGACCGGCGGCGCAGCCGCCGCGCCGGGGCGGGCGGAGGTCGGGGCGTATCCCGCAGGGAGCGTGCCGGAGCCGCGGGCCGGTGACCCGGCGACGGAGCTGGCGGCGGCCGGCCGCCTCGCCGACGAGGCCGACCGGCACGGGCAGGAGGCCGAGGCGCTGGCCCGCACGCCGGTGCTGTTGCCCACCTGGTCGGCGCCCGCACGTGCGGTGGCGGTCTACGGCGGCTGCGCGCTGGTCGGCTCGCTGCTCATGCTGGGCGCGCTGGTCGGCTCGCCGCTGCCGGTGTCCGGGATGGACCTGGTGGCGGCGCTGTCCTGCGCGGGCGTGCCGCTGATGTCCTTCGTGGCCGGCCAGCTCGTGCTGGCCCGGTGGGGCCGCCCGGCGCTGGACGACGGCAGCGCCCCGGCCGGCCGCTACGTCCCGCTCGGCTTCGTGATCTGCGCCCTGGTCTCCCCGTCCCTGTTCTGCCTCTACCTCGTCCTGTTCCGCCTCCTCCGCTGACCCCCGCCGCCCTCGCCTCCCCGCCATCGACGAAGAGGTGGGGCGGACGGAGGGCGGTAGGCTGCGCGGTGGTCGGCAGGGTGGGACGCGGGGAGGGCTTGTGAGCGCGGCGGAGATCATCGCGAGGCTGGCGGCGGCGGCGCAGAAGCTGGACGAGGCCAAGGCCCGCACCGCGGCCGCCGCCCAGGACGCGGCGGAAGCGCGGGCGCTGGTGGCGGGCGCGCTGGAGGGGGCCACGGCCGGCCCGCTGATCGGGGTCATCGACGCGTACCGGCAGGCGCTGGCGCAGGCGGCGCAGGGCGGGGAGCCGGCGCGGCAGCACGTGCAGGAGACCATCGCGAAGGTCCAGGCACTCGGCAACTGAGCGCCGGACTCTGCGATACGGATCAGTGTCGTCAAACTGACCAGCCAGTCGATCGGCGACTTGCCTCGGGCTAGCGTCCACGAGTCCCTTTGGCGTCGATCGATGTGAGTGGCGGGCATGGCGGACATCATGCGAGCGGTGGCAACCCTGGCATGGCCACTTCTGGTGGTCGTGATCCTGATCTACCTTCTGCCCGCGGTGCGCCGGCTGCTGCGGGAGAGCCACTCGGTCGATGTCGAGGTGGGCGGTGCCAGGGTCAGTGTCCAGACCGCCTCGAACGAGACTCGCAAGCTCATCGAAGACCTGCAGGACCGGGTGAACGAACTGTCCGCACTGGTCGACCGCGGGCAGGAGCCGAGTGTCGAGCCCATGGGGAGCCATCCCGCTCCGCGGGGAATCCTCTGGGTCGACGACGAACCCGGCGGAAACCTGTACGAGCGGGCTCGGGCGACGGACGGTGGCTACGAGGTGGTGCAGGCGACCTCCACCGAGACGGCCTTGAAGCTGCTCGAAGGCATGACGCCGACCGTGATCGTCTCGGACGTGGGCCGCACCGAGAGCGGCCGCTTCAACCCAACCGCCGGGCTCGATCTGGTGCGCGAACTGCGTCGGCGTGGTGACCTGACGCCCGTCGTGTTCTACACCTCGCCGCGGGGCGTTGCCCTGGTCCGGCACGATGCGGAACTCCTCACCAATGTCAGTTGCACGGCCTCGCCGACCGAGTTGGCCCGGATCCTCGACATGTAGCCGCGTCGCATCGCCGGGTGCGGAATCCGGCCCGGGATGCCGGTTTGCGCGGAGGGCGCGACAACTGGTTACCGGCGCGTAACTTTCCATTGACGTGTGTGAAATCGGACACGCATCATCGTTCCCACGATCGATCGGATCCCACCCGTCCCTCCCGGGTCCCCCGGGTGCCTCCCCACCGGAGGTGCAGCCCATGCTGCTCCGAACGATCCTGGCCGCCACCACCGCCGCCACCGCCCTGCTCCTGCCGGCCACCGCCGCGCACGCCGCAGCCGAACCCACCACCCCGCCGGCCACGGCGTCCACCTCCACGGCGTCCACCGTGGACACCGTCACCGCCGCCGACCGGGCCGCCGCCGCGGCGGCCGACCCGGTCGTCGTGGTCGGCGGCCTGATCGGAATCTCCATCGCCTACGAGCCGATCGCCGCCCGGCTGCGGGCCGACGGCTACCGGGTCTCCATCTACCAACTGCCGAACCTCGGCTTCGGCGACATCCGCGAGTCCGCCCGGGCACTGTCGTCCTACGTGGACCAGGTCCGTGCCGCCACCGGCGCGAGCCGGGTCGACCTGGTCACCCACTCCGAGGGTGGCCTGGTCAGCCGCTGGTACGTCAAGTTCCTCGGCGGCTCCGCCAAGGTCGACCAGTACGTCAGCCTGGGCAGCCCGCAGTACGGCACCTACGTCGCCAACATCGTCAACTTCCTGGGGCTGGGCAGCTGTGCCGGCATCGTCGCCTGCCAGCAGATGACCATCGGGTCGAGCTTCCTCGCCGACCTCAACGCCGGTGACGACACGCCGGGCCCGGTCCGCTGGACCACGGTGCGCACCTGGCAGGACGAACTGGTCCGGCCGGTCGACAACGCGGCGCTCGCCGACGGCGCGACCAACATCCTGGTGCAGGCGTGGTGCCCGCTGCGGATCGTCGGGCACCTCGGCCTGGTCCTGGACGGCACCACCTACACGGCGGTGCGCCAGACGTTGGCCGGCGCGCAGATCCGGCCGAACTGCTTCGCCGTCTGACCCGTTCCGGGCCCGCCGACGGGCGGGCCCGGACCGGGACGCTCACCCCCGGTCGCGACCGAGGATCAGGTCGGACGCCCGCCAGGCCAGCGCGGTCACGGGGGCGCTGGTCCAGCCCGCCACCATCACCGGCAGCACCGACGCGTCGACCACCCGTAGCCCGTCGACGCCGCGCACCCGCAGCCGCGGATCCACCACGTGGTCGTCGTCCGGGCCCATCGCGCAGGTGCCGATGGCGTGGTAGCCGCAGTAGCCGTGCGCGACGGCCGCCGCGACGATCTCCTCGTCGGTCCGGGTGGCCGGCCCGGGCACCGTCTCCGCCCGGACCCGCCCGGCGATCGGCCCGGCGCCGAAGAACTCCCGCATCCGGCGGAACAGGTCGACCGCCACCCGCCGGTCGTGCGCGGTGGCCAGATAGTTCGCCACGATCGCCGGTGGGATGCGCGGGTCGGCGTCGGTGATCGCGAGGTGGCCCTCGCTGTCCGGCCGGGTCACCGTGCCCAGGCACATCACGCCGGGCTCCCGTTCCAGCTCCAGCGCCCGACCCGGACGCGGCGGGGCGGCGGAGAACGGCGCCATCAGCAGGTGGGCGTCCGGGCGGTCCAGCTCCGGCCGGGACTTCACGTGGGCCGCGACGTCGAGCACCGGCAGCGCGAGCGGGCCGCCCCGGGTGAGCAGCCAGCGCAGCGCCGCGCGGGCCTGCCCGAGCGGACTGCCGAGCCGGGCGTTGTAGCCGCCCGGCCCGGCGAGCCGGTGCTGCATCGCGACGGACCGGTGCTCCCGCAGGCCGGCGCCCACCCGACGCCGGTCGAGCAGCACCGGCACGCCGGCCGCGCGCAGGGTGTCCGCCGGCCCGATGCCGGAGACCTGCAACAGCTGCGGGGTGGCCAGGGCCCCGGCGGCGAGGATCACCTCGCCGGCCGCCCGGTGCTCGACCTCCCGGCCCCGGTGCGCGACCCGTACGCCGACCGCCCGGCCGCCCTCGACCAGCACGCGCAGCACGACCGCCTCGACCACGACGGTCAGGTTGGGTCGGCCGCGGCACGGGTGCAGGAACGCGTCGGCGGCGCTGACCCGGCGTCCGCCGTGGATGGTGGCGGTCGGGTAGCCGATCCGCTCGTCGTCGTCGGCGTCCAGGTCGTCCACCCGGCGCCAGCCCAGCCCGACGCCGGTCGCCACCATCTCCTCGGCGAGCGGGTCGGTGCCGGTGGCGACGGAGAGCCGCACCGGACCGCCGACGCCCCGGTGCGGCGCGGGGCCCAGCGGGTGGTCCTCCAGCCGCTGGAACACCTGTCGCATCGTGGACCAGCCCCAGCCCAGCGGCGCCAGCGCGTCCCAGTCCCGGGCCGCGCCCCGGCTCCAGATCATCCCGTTGACCGAGGTCGAACCACCGATCATCCGGCCGCGCTGCCAGGTCTCCCGCCGGCCGGGCCCGATCGTCGCCGGGTAGTGCCAGGCGGTGCGCGGGTCGTCCATCAACCGGGAGAACGCCTTCGGCACGCGGACGAACGGGCTGCGGTCCCAGCCCCCCGCCTCCAGCAGCAGCACCCGGGTGCCCGGGTCCTCGGAGAGCCGGTTGGCCAGCACGCACCCGGCCGCACCGGCGCCCACGACGACGTAGTCGAACTCGTCCACAGCGGACCCCCACTCATGAGAATCCTTCTGACGGTAGTTGCTCGATCACGCGCCGCAAAGGGCCGACCGGCTCAGGCCGCGTGCGCCAACGCCTCGAACTCGTCGTCGCTCAGCTCCACCTCGGCCGCCGCCACGTTCTCCTCCAGGTGCGCCACCGACGACGTACCCGGAATGGGCAGCATGACCGGCGAGCGCCGCAACAGCCAGGCCAGGGCGAGCTGCGCGGGGCTGGCGCCGTGGCCGGTCGAGATCGCGTCCAGCGGGCCACCGGGGCGGGCCAGGTTGCCGGTGGCGATCGGGAACCACGGGATGAACGCCAGGTCGTTGCGCTCGCAGTGGGTCAGCACGTCCTCGGCGCTGCGGTCGGCCAGGTTGTAGAGGTTCTGCACCGACACGATCGGGGTGACCGCCCGGGCCTGCTCGATCTGCTCGACGCTCACCTCGGAAAGCCCGATGTGCCGGATCTTGCCCTCCTGCTTGAGCAGCGCCAGCTCACCGAGCTGGTCGGCCAGCGGCACCTTCTCGTCGATCCGGTGCAGCTGGTAGAGCGGGATGCAGTCCAGCCCCAGGTGGCGCAGGCTCAGCTCGCACTGCTGGCGCAGGTACTCCGGGCGCCCCACCGGCCGCCAGTCGCCCGGACCGGAGCGGGTCAGCCCGGCCTTCGTCGCGACCACCAGGTCCTCGGCGTACGGGTGCAGCGCCTCCCGGATCAGCATCTCGCTGACGAACGGCCCGTACGAGTCCGCGGTGTCGATGAACGTCACGCCCAGCTCGTACGCGCGGCGCAGCACCCGCACCGCCTCGGCCGGGTCCTTCGGATCGCCCCAGACGCCCGGGCCGGTGAGCTGCATCGCCCCGTAGCCGAGGCGGTCGACCCGCAGGTCACCGCCGATCCGGTAGCTGCCCGACGCCTTCGCCGGCTGGGTGCTGGTGGCCATCACGGTCCTCCTGTGTCGCGGTCGGCGGGCGGTCACGCCGCCCGACCGTTCGACATTCCCCGAAACGGCCCGCCGATGCCCGCTCAGCCGAGGTGCCGCAGCACCACCAGCGCCTGGTCGTCCTCGGAGCCGGCCAGGTCGCGCAGCAACGCGTCCGCGATCGCCTCCGCCGGCTCGTCGCGCACCGCGACCAGCGCCCGGTGCAGCGCCCCGACGCCCTCGTCGTACGGCCGGCCGCGCCGCTCCACCAGCCCGTCCGTGTACGCCACCAGCAGGTCGCCGGGGCCGAACGGGATCGTGGTGACGGTCATCGGCCGGTCCACCATGCCCAGCGGCATCGCGTTCTCGGTCTGCACGGTGCGCGGCGGCGCGCCGGTGGGCAGCACCACCGGGTGCGGGTGGCCGGCGCGGGCCACCCGCGCGGTGCGGGCCCGCGGGTCGACCACCACGACCAGACAGGTGCCGAGGAAGCCGACGCCGAGCAGCTCGGTGAGCCGCAGGAACACCTCCTCCAGCGGCACGCCCAGCCGGATCAGCGTGTTCAGCATGGTGCGCAGCTGCGCCATGTCGGCGGCGGCCTCCACCTGGTGCCCGACCACGTCGCCGAGCACCACGGCCAGCCGGTCGCCCTCCTGCCGGACCAGGTCGTACCAGTCGCCGCCCAGGTGCAGGCCGCTCATCGCGGGCCGGTAGCGGGTGGCCACCTCCAGGCCGCGCGGGGTGGTCAGCGACGAGCTGCGCAGCCGGCCGGCCAGGCGGGTCACCAGGTTGTGCTCGGCGGCGGCCAGCCGGACCCGCTCCAGCGTCTGCTCGCACAGGTCGGCGACGGTGTCCAGCAGCGCCAGGTCGCTGTCGCGCAGCGGCCGTTCCCGTCGCCAACCGAAACCCAGCGCGGCGATCGGGCGGCGACCGGCGCCGAACAGCGGCAGCGCCACGGTGGTGACCAGGCCGTGCCCGCCGACCGGGTCGGCCAGCCCGGGGAACCGGGCGGCGAAGTCGGCCCGGTCGCGCAGCACGATGCGCTCCCCGTCGCGCAGCGCGCGCACGATCGGGCGCGGGTCGTCGACGGTCAGGTCGCGGAACGTGGCGGCCAGCGTGCCCGGCACGTCGCCGTGGTACCAGAGCCGGACCCGGCGGCCCTCGTCCCGCATGGCCAGCCCGGGCAGCTCCGCCCCGAGCGCGGTGGTGGCGGCGTCGAGGATCACCTCGATCGCCTCGGCGGTGGAGCGGGTCACGCTGAGCCGGGCGGCGAAGCCGGCCATCGCCTGTGCCGACCCGGTCAGCTCGGCCCGTTGCAGCGCCTGGCTGCACAACCCGGCCACCGCGTCGAGCAGGTTCCGCAGCGCCTCGTCCTCGGCGACCGGCCCGGCCCAGCGCACCTCCAGGGCGCCCAGCGCGGCACCGTCGCCGTAGCGCAGCGGCAGGCACAGCCCGGTGGTCCGGCCGTCGACGCCGGTCAGCGGCAGGGCCGCGTTGTCGCGTACCGCGCGGGCCAGCGGGGCCTCGGCGTCCACCGGCACCCGCTCGGCGGTGACGTCGCCGCCGGCCACGTCGAGCACGGTACGGCCGGGTCGGGCGAGCGCCACCCGCAGCGCGACCGCGTCCACCACGGCCGGCCCGACCGTGGTCACCACCTCCACGATGGCCTCGTGGCCACGCGCCGAGCTGAGCGCCCCGGCGAGCCGGGCCAGCGCCTCCGCCCGGCGCAGCGCCCGCTGCCGGTCGCTGACGTCGCGCGCCACGGTGGCCACGAACGCGGTGCCGTCCCGCCCGTCGCCGGTGGCGACGGTGAACGTCTGGTGGTCGACGTCGATCGCCTCGCCGGTGTCCCGGCGCACGAGGCGGCTCTCCGCCCGGTGGTGCCCCTCGCGCAACGCGGTCGGGATGAGCTCGGTGCGCCACAGCTCCCGCGCGTCCGGGGCGGCGAAGTCGACCAGGCCCAGCCCGTCCACCCGCTCCCGGTCACCGAGCCCGACCAGCGCCCGTCCGGCCGGGTTGACGTAGACGGTCCGGCCGTCCGGCGTGGCCACCGCGATGAAGTCGCCGGAGCGTTCCACCAGCGCCTGGAACAGCCGCAGCTCGGCCGGCGCGGCGCGGTCCGCCGCCCGCCGGCGCCTCGCCCGGGCCAGCGCCAGCGCCGTGCCGACCTGCCCGGCGACCAGCTCGACGAAGGCGCGGGCGTCGGCGTCGACCGGGCCGCCCGGGGCCAGCGCGGCGACCAGCACCCCGGCCGGGCGGTCGCCGTCCGGGTCGGGCACGGGCAGCAGGGCGACGACCGGCGCGGCCGACCCGCCGTCGGTGGACCGCGGCGGCAGCAGCCGGGGCATGCCGTCGGCCAGCACGGCGGCCACCGGCCACCCGTCGGCCGACGCCGGCGGAACCTCGACCCCGTCCGCGGCGGCCGGTCGTGGACCGTCCGGCCCGGCCAGGTGAAGCCGCACGAAGGGCAGCGCGGGAGTTCCGGCCAGCACCTTGACCGCCCGCCGGGCCACCTCGTCCGGGTCGCTCGCGTCGGACAGCGCCGTGGCCAGCGCGGCGAGCAGCCGCAGCCGCTGATCGCCGCGAACCGCGCCCGCGTCCGCGCCGGTGGCGGCGACGACGTCCGGCGACCGGGCGCCGTCCGGCGGGGTGATGCTCACCCGGGACCTCCGCTCGGGTGTGGGCGTCCGCAGTACCCGGAAACGTACCAGCGGCACGCCGCCGCGGGCGATCGTCGGACCGGTCCCCGTCGCGCGCGCGACGGGACGAACGGCCCGGCGGGTCGGCAACCGTCGCACCGTGGCCGCCAGTTGCCGCGACGCCACCCGGCGGCCGGGGCCGGCGTGCGAGGCTGGGCGGGACGGTGGTCAGGAGGTGCGCATGGGGGCGACGCCACGGCTCGACTTCGCGCTGGACACGTACGAATGCATCGTGCTCTACCCGGGTCCGTCCGGGCGGGCGCTGCCGGAGGAGACCGTGCAGCGGTTGCAGGCCGAGCACGTCCAGCACATGGGGGCGCTGCAGCGACGCGGCATCGTGCTGGTCGACGGCTCGGTGGACGGCCCGGCCCGGGAACCCGACCCGCCGATCGGCTTCGGCCTGGCCCGGACCGGTTCGGTGGACGACGTGCGCAGCGTGATGGAGGCCGATCCCGCGGTGCAGGCCGGGCTCTACCGGGTCGAGGTGCTCACCTTCCTCTGCCCCGCCGGCTCGCTGGAGTTCCCGCTGCTCAAGACCCAGAGCTGAGGGTCGCCGCGCACTGTCGCGCGGGCGACGGCGGCGGCGTCGCGGCGGTGCTACGGTCCGGCGCAGTGAGCCGCCCCGGCCCGTCCGGCGCCGCCGGCCCGGGTCGGTCGAGGAGCCGCCATGACCTCCGCCCCGGACCTGCCGCGCGCCACCGACCTGCTCCGCGAGCTGCTCGGCGACCGCCTGCTCACCCCGGCCGACGCCGGGTACCCCGACGCCGTGCGGCTGTGGAACGGTGCCCCGGCCGCCACGCCCGCCCTGGTGGCCCGCGTCGGCGACGCCGGGGAGGTCGCGCGCGCGGTTCGCGTCGCCGGGCGTTGCCACGTGCCGCTGTCGGTGCGTGCCGGCGGCCACGACTGGGCCGGCCGGGCCCTGCGCGACGGCGGCCTGGTCCTCGACCTCACCGCGCTGCGCCGGGTGGACCTCGACCCCGGGACCGGGGAGGTCACCGTGGGTGGCGGGGCGACGGCCGCCGACGTGCTCGCCGCCCTGCGACCGTACGACCGGGTCGTCGCCACCGGTGTGGTGCGCGCGGTCGGGCTGGCCGGGCTGACCCTGGCCGGCGGGTACGGCCCGCTCTGCGGCCGGTTCGGGTTGGCGCTGGACAACCTGCTCGGGGCCGAGGTGGTGCTCGCCGACGGCCGCCGGGTGACCGCCGACGCCACGCACGAGCCCGAGCTGTACTGGGCGTTGCGCGGCGGAGGCGGCAACTTCGGCGTGGTCACCGCGCTGCGCTACCGCACCCACCCGCTGGCCGCCGCGCTCGCCGGCATGCTGCTGTTCCCGCTGGACCAGGCGGCGGCGGTACTGCGCGGCTACGGCGAGGAGGTCCGCCGGGCGCCGGACGAGTTGACCGTGATGGCCGGCTTCCTGCCCGGCCCGGCGGGGGAGCCGGTGGTCTTCCTCGCCCCGGTGTTCACCGGCGCCGACGAGGCGGCGGGCCGGGCCGCGGTGGACCGGCTGCGGGCGCTCGGCACCCCGCTGGTCGACCAGGTCGCACCGCTGCCGTACGAGGACGTGCTGCGCATGTTCGACGGCGGGATGGCCGACGGCAACCACTACCTGCTGCGTACCCGGTGGTTGCCCCGGGTGGACGAGCCGGTGGTGGCCGCGCTGACCGCGGCGGCCGGCGCGGTCAGCTCGCCGTTCTCCGCGATCGCGCTGCACCACTTCCACGGCGCGGCGGCCCGGGTGGGGGTGGGGGAGACCGCGTTCGGGCTGCGCGCCGACCACCTGCTCGCCGAGATCATCGCGGTCTGGGCGCCGGGCGGCGACCCGGCGCCGCACCGGGCGTGGGCCGAGCACACCAGCGCGGCCCTGGCCCCGCACGCGTTGCCCGGCGGCTACCCGAACCTGCTCGCGCCGGAGGAGACCGACCGGGTCCGGCTGGCCTACGGGCCGAACTGGGACCGGCTGCGCCGGGCCAAGCGCCGCTACGACCCGCGTGGCGTCTTCTCGGCCGTGCCCACGCTGCCGCCGGCCGGCCCGCCCGCGCCCCGGGCCGGACAGGGGCGGCCGGATCCCCGGGAGCACCCGGCCGGACGGTGACGGCGAGCGGTACGATTTCCGCCGCGCGGTCGCCGATGCCCGCCACTCACGACGTCGCGGTGCGGTGCATCCACCGCCCGCCCGCGCGGGTTTCGCGCGTCGTTGGACAACTGTTCCTCAGTCCGCAAGGGGTCGGCCGGCAGGTCGACCCGGAGGAGAGACTAGCCTGATGGGCGTGACACGCCGCGCGAAGATCGTCTGCACTCTCGGCCCCGCCACCTCGTCCCCGGAGCGCATCCGGGGGCTCGTCGAGGCGGGCATGAACGTGGCGAGGCTCAACTTCAGCCACGGCAGTCACGCCGACCACGAGTCGGTCTACCGGATGGTCCGGGAGGCCGCCGAGGCCTCCGGCAAGCCGGTCGCCGTCCTCGCCGACCTCCAGGGTCCCAAGATCCGCCTCGGCCGCTTCGCCGACGGGCCGCACGAGTGGCGCACCGGCGACTCCGTCGTGATCACCAGTGACGAGATCGTCGGCACCAAGGAGCGGGTCTCCTGCACCTACCGCAAGCTGCCGCAGGAGGTGAAGCCGGGCGACCGGCTGCTGATCGACGACGGCCGGGTCGCGGTCGAGGTCAGCGACGTCACCGGCAACGACATCCGCTGCCTGGTCACCGAGGGCGGCCCGGTCTCCAACAACAAGGGCGTCTCGCTGCCCAACGTGGCGGTCAGCGTCCCGGCCATGTCCGACAAGGACGCCGAGGACCTGCGCTTCGCCCTCGGCCTCGGCGTCGACCTGGTCGCGCTGTCGTTCGTCCGCTCGGCGGAGGACATCAAGCTGGTCCACTCGATCATGGACGAGGAGGGTGTGCGCCGCCCGGTCCTCGCCAAGGTCGAGAAGCCGGAGGCGGTCGACCACCTGGAGGCGATCGTGCTCGCCTTCGACGGCGTCATGGTCGCCCGCGGCGACCTCGGCGTCGAGCTGCCGCTGGACCAGGTCCCGCTGGTGCAGAAGCGCGCCGTGCAGCTCTGCCGGGAGAACGCCAAGCCGGTCATCGTGGCCACCCAGATGCTCGACTCGATGATCGAGAACTCCCGACCCACCCGTGCCGAGGCCTCCGACGTGGCCAACGCGGTGCTCGACGGCGCGGACGCGGTGATGCTCTCCGGCGAGACCAGCGTCGGCAAGTACCCGGTGCTCACCGTCAGCACCATGGCGAAGATCGTCACCACCACCGAGGCCGGCTCGATCGCCGTCCCCCGGTTGCAGCACGACCCGCGTACGCACGGCGGCGCGCTGACCGTCGCCGCGTCCTCCATCGCCCGCGCCATCGGCGCCAAGGCCATGGTCGCGTTCTCGCAGACCGGCGACACCGTCAAGCGACTCAGCCGGCTGCACTGCGACCTGCCGCTGCTGGCCTTCACCCCGGTGCCGGAGGTGCGCAACCAGCTCGCGCTCTGCTGGGGCGTGGAGACGTTCCTGATGCCGTTCGTCGAGCACACGGACGACATGTTCCGCCAGGTCGACCAGGCGCTGCTCGGCCTCAACCGGGCCAACCCGGGCGACTACGTGGTGATCGTGGCGGGCAGCCCGCCCGGCACCCCCGGTTCCACCAACACGCTGCGGGTGCACCAGCTCGGTTCGCTCGTCGACGCGGCCTCGGCCCGGGCGCTCCAGTGAGCGCGAGGAGTGAGCCGGGTTTGCGAGCCCCGCAGTCGCGAACGAAGGTGGCGCAGTGAGTGACGCTCCGGTGGCGACCGGGCAGGCGGCGGTCGACCAGCTGCTGGAGGTGCTGGACCTGGCACAGACCGGCGAGATGGCCTTCCGCGGGATGAGCCCGCCGGTGGGCCCGCAGCGGGTCTACGGCGGTCAGGTCGCCGGCCAGGCGTTGGTCGCGGCCGGCCGCACGGTCGACCCGGAGCGGGCCGTGCACTCGCTGCACGGCTACTTCGTCCGGCCCGGCGACCCGGCCGAGCCGATCGACTACCAGGTGGAGAACGTCCGCGACGGCCGCTCCTTCTCGGTGCGCCGCTCGGTGGCGTTGCAGCACGACAAGCCGATCTTCTTCATGTCGGCGTCGTTCCAGCGGCAGGAGGAGGGGCTGGACCACCACGCCCCGCTCCCGCCCGACGTGCCCGCGCCGGACGACGTGCCGACCATGACCGACCGGCTGTCCCGCTACCCGGAACGGCTCGGCATCTGGGGTCAGATCCCGCGCCCGATCGACGTGCGCTACGTCGGCGAGCCCGGCTGGGTACGCCCCGGCGACCGGCCGGCGGAGCCGCACCAGCGGGTCTGGATGCGCATCGACGGCAAGCTGCCGGACGATCCGCTGCTGCACGCCTGCGCCCTCACGTACGCGTCCGACCTGACGCTGCTCGACTCGGTGCTGTCGGTGCACGGCGAGGTGTGGGGGCCGGGTGGTGTGGTGGGCGCCAGCCTCGACCACGCGCTCTGGTTCCACCGGCCGTTCCGTGCCGACGAGTGGTTCCTCTACGACTGCTGGAGCCCGTCGGCGTCGGGGGCCCGTGGCCTGGCCACCGGCCGGATGTTCACCACCGACGGCCGGCACATCGCCAGCGCCGTGCAGGAGGGGCTGCTGCGTCGGGTCGGCGGCTGAGCCGGCAACCGTGACCGATCGGCCGAGGGTCGGGAGTCCGGGCGGCTGAACCGGCGACTAACCTTGCCGGCATGCGTCTCTCCGCCCGGGTCGACTACGCCCTCCGTGCGGCCGCCGAGCTGGCCTCGGTCGCCGACGGCGCGGCCGTCGGGCGGAGTCGGCCGGTGACCGCCGAGCAGATCGCCCGCTCCCAGGACATCCCGCCGAAGTTCCTCGAGAGCATCCTGCTCCAGCTGCGCCGGGGCGGCATCGTGCACGCGCAGCGCGGCCCGGAGGGCGGCTACTGGCTGGCCCGGCCGGCGTCCGAGATCTCCCTGGCCGAGGTGATCCGCGTGATCGACGGCCCGCTCGCGCACGTGCGCGGGCAGCGTCCGGAGCAGCTCGGCTACCAGGGCGCGGCCCGTGCGCTGCAGGACGTCTGGATCGCGCTGCGGGCCAGCGAGCGGGAGATCCTGGAGCTGGTCACCATCGCCGACGTGGCCGCCGGCACGCTGCCCGGCCGGGTCAACGAGCTGGCCGCCGACCCGCGCGCCTGGAGCTGACGCCCGCCGCTGCGCTCCCGACCGCCCGCCCTCGGGGCCGTCCGGCGTGTTCCCACCAACCGGATGGGGGACTTGACCGGGACCCCCTCCGTGCCGCATTGTCGACCAAGTCGATAGGAGATACCGAAAAGTCAGGGGGCGCTCGTGCGCAAGCTGCTGGTCCTCGCCCTCGTCGGGCTCGCCGCGCAACTGGTCGACGGCGCTCTCGGCATGGCGTACGGGCTGACCTCCTCGACCCTGCTGCTCTTCGCCGGGGTCGCGCCGGCCGCCGCCTCCGCCTCGGTGCACCTGGCCGAGATCGGCACCACGCTCGCCGCCGGCGTCTCGCACTGGCGCTTCGGCAACGTCGACTGGAAGGTGGTCGGGCGCATCGCCCTGCCGGGCGCGCTCGGCGCGTTCGCCGGCGCCACCTTCCTCAGCTCCATCTCCACCGAGTCGGCCGCCCCCTGGATGGCCGCCATCCTGTTCACCCTCGGCGCGTACCTGCTGGTCCGCTTCTCCCGGCCGCTGCGCGCCAACCGCGCCGCCGGCCGGCTGCGCAGCCGCTTCCTGGCCCCGCTCGGGCTGGTCGCCGGCTTCGTCGACGCCACCGGCGGTGGCGGCTGGGGTCCGGTCGCCACCCCGGCGCTGCTGGTCTCCGGCCGGATGGAGCCGCGCAAGGTCATCGGCTCGGTGGACACCTCCGAGTTCGTGGTGGCGGGCGCGGCCAGCCTCGGCTTCCTGATCGGGCTCGGCTCCGAGGGCTTCCTGCTGCCCACCGTGGCCGCGCTGCTGGTCGGCGGCCTGATCGCCGCGCCGATCGCGGCCTGGCTGGTCCGCATCGTGCCCGCCCAGGTGCTCGGCGCCGTCATCGGCGGCGTGATCGTGCTGACCAACGCCCGCACCCTGCTGCGCGCCGGCGAGCTGGGCGGCCCGGTGCCGGCCCTGGTCTACGCGGCGCTCGGCGCCGGCTGGCTGGTCGCCGTGGTGCTGGCGGTACGCGCGCTGCGCCGTGCCCGCCGTGCCCGCGCCACGGTCGACGCGGCGCTCGCCGCCACTCCGGCCGCTCCGGCCGCTTCAGCCGTTCCCGCCGCTCCGGCCGTTCCCGTCGCCCCCGAGGCTGCCACCTCGCTCGACGAGCCGGGGGAGTCCCGCCGGCTCGCTGCCGCCGTCGAGAGCTGACGCGGCCGGCTCCGGCCCGCGCCTGGTGATCCGGGCCGGGCGGGAGCGGCGTCTCCCGGGGCGATCCCGCCACGACAAGCTCCCGGCTGAACACCCGCCGGCGCGGCCTCCGTCGGCGCGTCGCCGGTCGAGACCTCAATCCCTTTCGAGCGATATACCGCTGGGACATATTCATGACTCAGCGGTATATCGCCTCTCCATCGTCGGCCGTGGACGGCGGTTACCGCGAGTGACGGACCGCCAGCCGGCAATCCGACCCGTGGCCGGGGCGGACGGCGGACGGGACGCGTTCACCGTCACCGGCCAGCGGCCGGCGGGAGTCAGCGGCCGGCGGGAGTCAGCGGCCGGCGGTCTCCGCCTCCGGCGAGGGGCCGGGGGCGCCGGCCTTGTCGGGAGAGCGGCTTGTCGGGTGTGCGGCGATGCCCTAACCTGACGGAACGCGGAGCCTAGTTACCGACGTCGATGTCCGGCGTCGGCCGTCGCGTCAGCGCGCGTAGTCTCTCGCCGGCCCGGGCAGGTCGGCGCCCTCGCGTGCCTGACCTCCGCGAAAGGCATCCCCGTGCATCCCACCACCCCACGCCGTCGGCTCGCGCTGCTCGCCGCGGCCTCGGCGCTCACCCTGACGGCCGGCGCGCTCACCACGGTGACCGCCGCCGCGGCGGCCCTTGCCTGCCGGATCGACTACCGGATCACCAACCAGTGGAGCGGCGGCTTCGGCGCCGACGTCACCGTGACCAACCTCGGCGACCCGGTGAACGGCTGGACGCTCGCCTGGAGCTTCGCCGCCGGCCAGCAGGTCGTCCAGGCCTGGAACGCCACGGTCAGCCAGTCCGGCGCCCAGGTCACCGCCCGCGACGCCGGCTACAACGCGGCGATCGGCACCGGCGGCACCGCGAGCTTCGGCTTCAACGGCTCGTGGAACAACGCCGCCAACCCCGTGCCGAGCGCGTTCACGCTCAACGGCACCACCTGCACCGGCGCGACCCCGACCACACCTCCGCCCACCACACCACCCCCCACCACGACGCCTCCACCGACCACGCCACCGGCCGGCGCCAAGCAGATGGAGAAGCTCGACCGAGGGCTGATCAGCGTCCGCTCCGGCAGCGGGAACCTGGTCTCCTGGCGGCTGCTCGGCACCGAGACCACTGGCGTGTCGTTCAACCTCTACCGGGGCGGCACGAAGGTCAACGGCAGCCCGATCACCGGCGCCACCACCTACCTGGACGCCGGCGCGGCCGCCGGGTCCGCGTACACCGTGCGGGCCGTGGTGGACGGCGCCGAGCAGGCGGCGTCCGCCCCGGCGCTGCAGTTCGCCAACGGCTATCTCGACGTGCCGATCCAGCCGCCGCCCGGCGGCACCACGCCGGGCGGCGAGGCGTACACCTACTCCGCCAACGACGCGAGCGTGGGCGACCTCGACGGCGACGGCCGCTACGAGTTCGTGCTCAAGTGGGACCCGTCGAACAGCAAGGACAACTCGCAGTCCGGCTACACCGGCACCGTCTACGTCGACGCGTACACCCTCACCGGCGCCCGGCTGTGGCGCCTCGACCTGGGCCGAAACATCCGCGCCGGCGCCCACTACACCCAGTTCCAGGTGTACGACTACGACGGCGACGGGGACGCCGAGGTGGCCATGAAGACCGCCGACGGCACCCGCTCCGGCACCGGCCAGGTGATCGGGAACGCCTCCGCCGACCACCGCAACTCCAGCGGCTACGTGCTCGCCGGCCCCGAGTACCTGACCATGTTCGACGGCCGCACCGGCGCCGCCCTGTCCACAGTCGACTACGACCCGCCGCGCGGCACCGTCTCGTCCTGGGGTGACTCCTACGGCAACCGGGTGGACCGGTTCCTCGCCGCCACCGCCTACCTGGACGGGCAGCGCCCCTCGCTGGTCATGGCGCGCGGCTACTACACCCGGGCGGTGATCGCCGCCTGGGACTTCCGCGACGGCACGCTGCGCGGGCGGTGGACGTTCGACTCCAACGCGTCCGGCAACGGCGCCGCCGCCGGTCAGGGCAACCACAACCTGTCCGTCGCCGACGTGGACGGCGACGGCCGCCAGGAGATCGTGTACGGCGCTGCCACGATCGACGACAACGGCCGGCTGCTCTACTCCACCGGCAACGGTCACGGCGACGCGCTGCACGTCGGCGACCTCGACCCGGCCCGCGCCGGCCTGGAGGTGTTCAAGGTCGACGAGGACGCCAGCAAGCCCAGCTCGTGGATGGCCGACGCGCGTACCGGGCAGATCCTCTGGCAGACCGCGCCCGACGGCGACAACGGCCGGGGTGTCTCCGACGACGTCTGGGCCGGCAGCCCCGGCGCGGAGTCCTGGTCGTCGGCGGTCGACGGCCTGCTCAACACCCGGGGTCAGAACGTCGGCCGCAAGCCGTCGTCGGCGAACTTCCTGATCTGGTGGGACGGCGATCCGGTCCGCGAGCTGCTCGACGGCACCAAGGTCGACAAGTACGGCACCGGCGGCGAGACCCGCCTGCTCACCGGCGGCAACGTCGCGTCGAACAACGGCACCAAGTCCACCCCGGCACTCTCCGGTGACATCCTCGGCGACTGGCGCGAGGAGGTGGTCTGGCGCACCGCCGACAGCACCGCGCTGCGGATCTACAGCACACCGGTCACCACCGGTCTGCGGCTGCCCACCCTGATGCACGACCCGCAGTATCGGGTGGCCGTGGCCTGGCAGAACACCGCCTACAACCAACCGCCGCACCCGGGATTCCACCTCGGCGACGGCATGAGCACACCGGCCGCGCCGGACATCTACCTGCGCTGACGGAAAAGCAGGCACCGGGCCGCCGGCCGCGGAATCCGCTCGGCCGGCGACCCGGTGCACCACACCGCGGCATTCCCGACCCGTCCCGACCGGGAATGCCGTACCACCACCGGGGACAAAGCTATGCGTCCCACGCGACGGGGCGGTGACGTGGCTATGAAGAGCGTGTTTCAGCCCTCCCGGCGCAGGCCACCCGCGACCTTCTCCGCGATCAACTCGAACGAGCGGACCCGGTCCGCCACGTCGTAGACCATCGTGGTCAGCATCAACTCGTCCGCGCCGGTGCGCTCCACCAGCGCACCGAGCTGCCCGGCCACCGTCTCCGGCGAGCCGGTCGCCTGGCCGTCGCGGCGCTGCGCCACGAACTCCCGCTCGAACTCCGAGTACGGGTAGGCCGCCGCCTCCTCCGGCGTGACCAGCGGCTCCGGCCGCCCCGACCGCAGCTTCAGGAACGACAGCCCGGCCGGCCCGGCCAGCCACTCGGCCCGCTCGTCGGTCTCCGCGCAGACCGCGTTGACCGCCACCATCGCGTACGGCCGGTCCAGCCACTGCGACGGCCGGAAGTGCTGCCGGTAGAGCTGCAACGCCGGGATCGTGTTCTGCGCGCTGAAGTGGTGCGCGAACGAGAACGGCAACCCGAGCAGGCCGGCGAGCTGGGCGCTGAACCCGCTGGACCCGAGCAGCCACACCTGCGGCGACTGCCCCCGACCCGGCGTCGCGGTGATCGGCCCCGGCTCGGCGCCGGAGAAGTAGTTCATCAGGTCGGCCAGCTCACGCGGGAAGTGCTCCGCGGACAGGCCCTCCATGGTGCGGCGCAGCGCCAGCGCGGTCACCTGGTCGGTACCGGGCGCCCGGCCGATGCCCAGGTCGATCCGGCCCGGGTGCAGCGCCTCCAGGGTGCCGAACTGCTCGGCCACCACCAGCGGCGCGTGGTTGGGCAGCATCACCCCGCCCGAACCCAGCCGGATCGTGCTGGTGTTCGCGGCCAGGTGCGCGAGCAGCACCGCCGGCGCCGAACTCGCGATCGCCGGCATGTTGTGGTGCTCCGCCACCCAGAACCGGCGGTAGCCCAGCTCCTCGGTGCGGCGGGCCAGCTCGGTGGTGTGCCGCAGCGCCTCACCGGCGCTGCCGGTCGCGGCCACCGGGGCAAGGTCAAGGACAGACATCGGTACGTCGATCACGGGTGGGTGCAACCTGCCGAGTGCCGGAATTGTTCCCTCGGGTGCGCTACCCCATACCCCGGGCCTGCTCGAAGATCAGACTGGTCTGGGTGTGCTGCACCACCGGGTCCACCGCCAGGTGGTCGAGCACGAAGTCGCGCAGCGCGTCACCCGAGGCCGCCCGCACGTGCAGCACGTAGTCCTCCGCGCCCGCGACGTGGAACACCGACACCACCCCCGGCAGCCGCACCGACCGGGCCCGGAACGCGTCCACCGCGGCCCGCTCGTGCGCCGTCAGCCGCACCGACACCAGCGCCTGCAACGGCAGGCCCACCGCCGCCGGGTCGACCTCGGCGTGGAACCCGCGGATCGCCCCGCACTCGCGCAGCGCCCGGGTCCGCGTCAGGCACGTCGAGGGCGCCACCCCCACCCGCTCCGCGAGCGCGTTGTTGGGCAGCCGCCCGTCGGTCGCCAGTTCGGTGAGGATCGCGCGGTCGACGTCGTCCAGGCCGGCGAACGGCCGTACATCATTCGGTGCGGCAGGCATGCCGCCATCTTTCACCGAACTCAGGCGAGACGAAAGCGTGATTCGCAGAATCTTGTTCGCTCCTCTTGCCTCGAAGCGTCGTCATGTTCGACGCTTCCCGCCATGACTTCCGTGGACACCGCAGCCGTGCACGCCGGACGCGACGACCTCGCCGGGCTCGGCGTCCACGTCCCGCCCATCGACCTCTCCACCACCAACCCGCTGCCCTCCGTCGCCGGCGGCGGCGACGACTACGAGACGCTCGCCACCGGCGGCACCCTCCCGGCCGGCGGCAGCGCCGTCTACCAGCGCCTCTGGAACCCCACGGTGGCCCGCTTCGAGACCGCGCTCGCCCAGCTCGAGGGCACCGCCGAGGCGGTCGCGTTCGCCAGCGGCATGGCCGCGCTCACCGCCACGCTGCTGGCCGCCACCCGCGACGGGAACCGCCACGTCGTCGCCGTCCGCCCCCTCTACGGCGGCACCGACCACGTCCTCGCCACCGGCCTGCTCGGCACCGAGGTCACCTGGGCCCGCGCGGGCGAGGTCGCCGCCGCGATCCGCCCCGACACCGCAGTGGTCGTCGTCGAGACCCCCGCCAACCCCACCCTCGACCTGGTCGACATCGCCGCGCTCGCCACCGCCGCCGGCGACGTCCCGCTGCTGGTCGACAACACCGTCGCCACCCCGGTGCTCCAGCGACCCGCCCGCCACGGCGCCGCCCTCGTGCTGCACAGCGCCACCAAGAGCATCGGTGGACACGGCGACGTCCTCGCCGGCGTCGTCGCCTGCGCGCCCGAGTGGGCCGCCCGGCTGCGCCAGGTCCGCGCCGTCACCGGGGCCGTCCTGCACCCGCTCGGCGCGTACCTGCTGCACCGCGGCCTGCAGACCCTGCCGCTGCGGGTCCGCGCCCAGCAGGCCGGCGCCGAGAAGCTCGCCGCCTGGCTCGCCGGCCACCCCGCCGTCGAGCGCGTGCACCACCCGTCGTTGCACGACCCGGCCGGGCTGGTCGGCCGCCAGATGTCCGGCACCGGCAGCCTGCTCGCCTTCGAGGTACGCGGCGGCGCGCCCGCCGCCGCCGTGGTCGCCGGCGCCTGCGAGCTGATCACCCACGCGGTGTCGCTCGGCGGCGTCGACACGCTGATCCAGCACCCGGCCTCGCTCACCCACCGGCCGGTCGAGGGCGACGCGAAGCCGTGCGGCGGGCTGCTGCGCGTCTCGGTCGGGCTGGAGGACCCGGAGGACCTGCGGGCGGATCTGGCGCGGGCGCTGGCCACGATCTGAGGCCCGGCCGCGTCACCGGCGCCTCGGGTTGACCTGGCGCGGGCGCTGGCTCCAGCTGCGGCCCCAGCCGCATCGCCGGCGCCGTCCGGTCAGGACTTCGGGCCGACGTGGCGGTCCAGGGCGGCGACGGCCTCGCGGCGGGCCACCGACAGGGAGTTGCGGCGGTTCATCCGCCAGGCGATGCCGAGCAGGTCGAGCGCCCACTGGCAGAGGCCCATGATGTCGGTGGACTCGTTGACGAACATGTAGCGCGGATAGACGTATTTCTTGCCGCGCACGGTCACCCGGTTGCTGACCCGGCAGCCGTCGGAGTGGAAAAGACCGCGTAGGAAGTCGCCGGGGTGTGCCTGGATGATGGGTCGCTGCCAGTCAGCCAGGACGATTGGGCGCTCGTGCTTCTTGCCCGGCCCGTGCTGCGGGAACAGGCACGGCCAGTGCGTGCCGTAGCTCTGCACGGCGACGCAGCCCTGTTTCTGCACCCGCTGCACGGACGTGGCCATGACCGCCCGCATCGCGTCCTCGCAGGCGGCGATCAGGTTCGGCCAGTCGTCGGCGCAGAAGACGCGCAGGACCGGTACCCGGCCCACGACGAGGTGGCCGTCGCCCAGGTAGAGGCCGAGGAGATAGGCGTACTGCGCCGGATCTGGCGGATCGTCGACACCTGCTCGGCAGCGGAAACACCGCTCCGCCGTGCTCCGCTGCCTCGGCTCGGGGCGGTCCACGCACCAGTGCCGGACGGTGGGGTAGGACAACCCGACCGCACGAGCGGCCTCGGCGACGGTCGCTCCGGCGAGATAGAGACTTCGTGCGCGAGCGCGGATCTCGGGTGGATGCACCAGGCAATCTTCGAACGCCTGTATGACAATTTGTGCCCCCGGTGGGATTCGAACCCACACTGTATGCAGTTTGAGTGCATGGCCTCTGCCGGTTGGGCTACGGGAGCTTCTGTAGTTCGGCTCCAACAGGTTACCCACTAGGCTAGGGGCGGCGACACCCGGCACGGCGGGTGTCAGGTTCGAACCGGTGGGAGTGGCTCGTGGGCGAGATGCAGACGGATGCCGAGCGCAAGCGCGTTCTGATCGCCGAGGACGAGGCGCTCATCCGGCTGGACCTGGCCGAGATGCTGGTCGAGGAGGGCTACGAGGTCGTCGGCGAGGCCGGTGACGGCGAGACCGCCGTCAAGCTCGCCGAGGAGCTGAAGCCGGACCTGGTCATCCTCGACATCAAGATGCCGATCATGGACGGGCTGGCCGCCGCCGAGCGGATCGCCGGCGCGCGCATCGCCCCCGTGATCATCCTGACCGCGTTCAGCCAGCGGGACCTGGTCGAGCGGGCCCGGGCGGCCGGCGCGATGGCCTACCTGGTCAAGCCGTTCCAGAAGAGCGACCTGGTGCCGGCGGTGGAGATCGCGCTGTCCCGCTACTCGGAGATCGCCGCGCTGGAGGCGGAGGTCGCCGGCCTGACCGACCGGCTGGAGATCCGCAAGACCGTCGAGCGGGCCAAGGGCGCGCTGATGACGACGTACGGGATGACCGAGCCGCAGGCGTTCAAGTGGATCCAGCGCACCGCGATGGACCACCGGATGACCATGAAGGAGGTCGCCGAGCGGATCCTCGCCGAGACCGCGGGCGGCGAGGTGGCGCAGCCCGCCTCCTGACCCGTCGTCGGGTTACCGGGGTCGGCGGCGGTCGATACGATCGCCGGCATGCGACGACCGGCGGCGGTGCTCGGCCTGCTCGTGGCGCTGCTGGCCGCGTGTCACGCCGCCGACCGGCCCGCGCCGGAGCCGCTGCGCCCGGCCTGGCAGCAGGTCGACCTGCCGCTGCCGGCCGGCCTCTCCGGTCGGGAGGTGTTGCGTGACGCCGCGGCCTGCGCGGGGCGGTGGTTCGTCGTCGGGGCGGTGCGGGACCCGGACGGGACGCCGCATCCGGCCGCCTGGTCGAGTGTGGACGGCGTCGCCTGGACGCCGCTGCGTCCGGTGCCGCGCAGCGCGTACGGGGCGGAGAACGTGCTGACCGCGGTGGGCTGCCGGGACGGCCGGCCGGTGGCGGTGGGTGGTCGTAGCGGCGGGGTGCACGGCAATCCCCGGATCAGCACCTGGCGCCAGGACCGGGACGGTTCGCTGGTCGAGGTGCCGGCGGAGTTCGAGGTGTTCGGCGGCCCGGACGCGGTGAACGTGGGTCGGGTCGCGGGCGGGCCGGGCGGTTGGTTGATCTCCGGGAACCGGGCCACCGGCGCGGCGGCCTGGGTGTCGCCGGACGCCTCGGAGTTCCGGCTGGTCAGCGGTGTGCCGGGGCTGGTCGCCGACGGTTCGGGCCGGCCCTGGGCGGCCGACGGCGCGGCGACCGGGTCGGGGTGGCTCATGGTGGGCTCGGTGCTGCCGTCGGGGCGTACCGGATCGGACGCGGCGGTCTGGACCTCGCCGGACGGGTCGTCCTGGCGGCGTGCGGTGCTCCCCGGCGGCGGCGTGGACCAGGACCTGCAACGGGTGGTCCGGCTGGGCGACCGGTCGGTGGCGTTGGGCCGGCGGGGCGACGGCGTGGGCGCGTGGGTGGGAGAGGGCGACGCCTGGCGGCCGACCGGCGGTCCGGCGGGCGGGGGCGCGGACCGGCCCGCCCGGGTGTGGGGGTTGGCGGCGCGCGGCGACGGCGTGTTCGCGGTGCTCGCCGGTCCGGCGGAGGGCGCGGGCTGGTTCTCGCCGGACGGTGACCGGTGGTTGCCGGTGGCGCTGCCGGCGGCGGTTCCGGGGGGCAGCGACCGGTCGGTGGCGGTCGCGGCGGCGGGTGACGACGCCCTGCTGCTGGTGGACGACGGTGGCCGGGCGCGGGTGTGGTCCGCGCGGGGCTCGTGGCACCCCGCGTGACGTTCTCACCAGCGTGTTTCCGGTCGGTGTCGGATGTCCGATCGTCCCACCCCGTGATCCGGTGTGTTACACCACAGCTGTGAATCCGGCCACTCAACGTAACGGTTAGGTCAACCCCGCTTCTCAGGTCTACCTTCGCCCCCCGCTGGTGGGATAACGTCCCGGCCCAGACCGGGATCGCGGTCGGTCCGGCCAGCCCTCGCAAGGTCCAATTCGCGCTGGGTGGTTTCCGGGCCTTCGGACGGAGGAGGGTACGAGCCGTGAGGCAGAAGCTCGCACGGGTGCTCGGTGGTGTGGCCATCGGCGCGCTCGTTTTCAGTGGCGCGGCCTGCAAGGCTGACAGTGGTAGCGATGCGGGGGGCAGCAAGGCCGCCTGCGACCTGAAGATCGGCTTCTTCGGCCCGCTGACCGGCGACGCCGCGGGTCTCGGTATCCACATGCGCAACGGCACCAAGCTGGCCATCGACCAGTACAACAAGGACAACGCGGACTGCAAGGTCAACCTGGAGGAGTACGACTCCCAGGGTGACCCGGCCAAGGCTCCGGCCCTGGCCCAGAAGGCGGCCGGCGACACCAAGGTCGTCGGCGTGGTCGGTCCGGCGTTCTCGGGTGAGTCGGAGGTGGCCGACCCGATCTTCGACGAGGCCGGTCTGCCGATCATCACGCCGTCGGCCACCCGGCCGAGCCTGAGCACCAAGGGCTGGAAGATCTTCCACCGGGGCGTCGGCAACGACACCTCGCAGGGTCCGGCGGCCGGCCGGTACATCAAGGACGTCCTGAAGGCCGAGAAGGTCTACGTGGTGGACGACCAGTCCGCGTACGGCGCGGGTCTGGTGGACGAGGTGAAGAAGGTTCTCGGCGCGGTTGCCGGCGAGGACAAGATCCAGGTCAAGCAGACCAACTTCTCCGCCGTGGTCACCAAGATCCAGGCCAGTGGCGCGAACGTCCTCTTCTTCGGTGGCTACTACACCGAGGCCGGCCTGCTGCTCAAGCAGCTCAAGGGCGCGGGCTGGAAGGGCACGATGGTCGCCGGTGACGGTGTCAACGACGCCAACTTCATCAAGGTCGCCGGCCAGCAGGTCGCCGAGGGCACGATCCTCACCTGCCCGTGCGCCCCGGCCACCGCGGCCAAGGGCTCGTTCGTGACCGACTACAAGGCCGCGTTCGACAACGCCGAGCCGGGCACCTACGCCGACGTGTCGTACGACATCACCAAGATCATGCTGGCGGGCATCAAGGACGGCAAGGGCACCCGCGCCGACCTGCTGAGCTTCATCAAGTCCTACAACAAGGCCGGTGACGCCACCGGCGTGACCTACAAGTTCGAGTCCACCGGTGAGCTGGACCCGGCGCAGGTCATCGTGTGGGCGTTCAAGGTGAACGCGGGCAAGGTCGTCCCCGACATCGAGATCCCCAAGAGCTGACCGGTTCATCCGGTCCTGTCACGGGACACCAGGCGTGCGGCCGGGAGTGAGTTTCTCCCGGCCGCACCGCTTGGCCGCACAGTTGGAGCCCCCATTTGAACTTCGATGAGCTCTTCGGGAACTTCCCGGCGCTGACCATCACCGGCCTGGAGCAGGGCGCGATCTACGCGCTCATCGCCCTCGGCTACACCCTGGTGTACGGCGTTCTACGCTTGATCAACTTTGCTCACTCCGAGGTCTTCATGGTCGGTACCTTTTCCGCCCTGTGGACCTGGCAGGCCCTCGGCTACGACCAGAACTCGGCCGCCCCGGCGCTCGGCCCGCTGATCCTGGCGGTCGTCGCCGGTCTCGCGGTGGCGATGGTCGCCGCGGCCGCCACCGCGGTCACCGTCGAGCTGGTGGCCTACCGGCCGCTGCGCAAGCGCAACGCGCCGCCGCTGGCCTTCCTCATCACCGCCATCGGCGCCTCGTTCGTGCTCGCCGAGTCCTTCGGCATCGGCACCAGCCGCGCGCCGTTCGGCATGGCGACGATGATCCCGCAGGAGCCGGTGTTCACCGTCTTCGGCGCCGCGGTGACCAACCTCCAGTTGGTGATCCTCGGCGTCACGCTGGTCATGATGGTGGCGCTGGACCAGTTCGTGAACCGCAGCCGGCTGGGCCGCGGCATCCGCGCGGTGGCCCAGGACGCCGACACCGCCGCTCTGATGGGCGTCAACAAGAACCGGGTCATCCTGCTGGTCTTCGTGCTCGGCGGTCTGATGGCCGGCGTGGGCGCGCTGCTGTGGGATCTGCGGTTCAGCTACACCAAGTTCAACATCGGCTTCCTGATCGGGCTCAAGGCTTTCGCGGCCGCGGTGCTCGGCGGCATCGGCAACCTCCGCGGCGCGCTGCTCGGCGGCCTGCTGCTCGGGGTGGCGGAGAACTACGCCGCCGGCCTGTTCGGCGGCGACTGGAAGGACTTCACCGGCTTCGTGCTGCTGATCGTGCTGCTGATGTTCCGGCCGACCGGTCTGCTCGGCGAATCTCTCGGGAGGGCGCGCGCATGACCGCCACCGTGGACAAGAAGCGGACCGCGGGCTTCAAGACCCGCTGGGCCGCCATGCCCAGGCAGGTGCGCTGGGCGGCGATCGCCGCGCTGATCGTGCTGCTCTACATCCTGCCCAACAAGTGGTTCTACGAGTACCTGGGCTTCCCGATCGGCAGCGAGTACTTCGCCCTCTACACCACCCGCTCGGACTTCGCCGGGGTGCTCTTCGACACCGCCGTGTTCGTGCTGCTCGCCGTGGGCCTCAACGTGGTGGTCGGGTTCGCCGGCCTGCTCGACCTGGGCTACTTCGGCTTCTACGCGCTCGGCGCGTACACGGTGGCGTTGCTCACCTCGCCGGAGAGCCGGTTCGGCACGAACTGGCCGTGGCTGGCGGCGGTGCCGCTGGCGGTGATGGTGGCGATGATCTCCGGCGTGATCCTCGGCGGCCCGACACTGCGGTTGCGCGGTGACTACCTGGCCATCGTGACGCTCGGCTTCGCCGAGATGATCCGGCTGTACGCGGCCCGCCAGGACGGCCTCCTCCAGGGCCAGCGGGGCATCCCGGCGATCCCGCACCCGCCGGGCAACGGCAGCGACGGCAAGGCGCTGTTCGGGGTGGTCGACTCCCGGCCGTACTACTGGCTCATGCTGACGCTGATCCTGGTCGTGCTGGTGCTGATCCGGAACCTGGCCAACAGCCGGGTGGGTCGGGCCTGGGTGGCCATCCGCGAGGACGAGGACGCCGCCGAGGTGATGGGCGTGCCCACGTTCAAGTACAAGCTGTGGGCGTTCGCCATCGGCGCGGCGGTGGCCGGCCTGACCGGCGCGGTCTTCGCCGGCAAGCAGACGTTCATCAACTCGGACCAGTTCGTGCTGGAGAGTTCCATCCTGGTGCTCGCCGCGGTGATCCTCGGCGGCGCCGGCAACATCAAGGGCGCCATCGTCGGCGGCGCGGTCACCTGGTACCTGCCGGAGTGGCTGCGCGGCGTCGGCGACCTCCTCGGGCTGGAGTTCGACGCGGCCGAGTACCGGATCCTGGTGTTCGGCATCGTGGTCATCGTCATGATGATCTTCCGGCCGCAGGGTCTGGTGCCCAACCGGCGGCGGGCGGCCGAGCTCGCCGACCGGCGCAAGGAAGCGGTTCCCCAGGAGACGGTGCCCAATGAGTGAGCCGCAGATGCACAGCGAGCGGGATCAGACCAGCGAGCGGGACATCGCCGACGACGGCCGGAGCACGGTCGGCACCCCGCCCGAGTCCGGGTCGGACACCCCGGTCGAGACCAACCCGGGCGACACCGCCCCGGCGGGCCGGGAGCCGCTGCTGGAGGTCGACCACGTCACGCTCCGCTTCGGCGGCGTGGTGGCGCTCAACGACGTCGCGTTCACCCTGTACAAGGGGGAGATCCTCGGCCTGATCGGCCCGAACGGCGCCGGCAAGACCACCTGCTTCAACGCGATGACCGGCGTCTACCGGCCCACCGAGGGCGAGATCCGGTTCGCCGGGCAGCGGATCAACGGCAAGCGCCGGAGCTGGATCACCAAGGCGGGCATCGCCCGGACGTTCCAGAACATCCGGCTGTTCCCGGAGATGACCGCGCTGGAGAACGTGATGGTGGGCGCGGACGCCCACCACAAGACCAGCGTGATCTCCGCGATGCTGCGGCTGCCGCGGCACTGGCGGGAGGAGCGGGAGGGCCGGGACAAGGCCCACGAGCTGCTGCGCTTCGTCGGTATCGAGCGCCGCGCCGGCGATCTGGCGCGCAACCTCTCGTACGGCGAGCAGCGCCGGCTGGAGATCGCGCGGGCCCTGGCCACCGACCCGAAACTGCTCTGCCTGGACGAGCCGGCAGCCGGCTTCACCCCGGCGGAGAAGGAGGAACTGCTCGGGTTGATCCGGAAGATCCGCGACAATGGCACCACGGTGCTGCTGATCGAGCACGACATGCGACTCGTCATGGGCGTGACCGACCGGATCGTGGTGCTGGAGTTCGGCAAGAAGATCGCCGAGGGCCTGCCGGCCGCGGTCCGCGAGGATCCGAAGGTGATCGCCGCGTACCTGGGGGTGCCGACCGATGCTGCTTGAGATCAACGACCTGACCCTGCTGTACGGGCGGATCCAGGCCCTGCACGGGATCAGCCTGCACGTCGACGAGGGTGAGGTGGTGGCCCTGATCGGCGCGAACGGCGCCGGCAAGACCACCACCATGCGGGCCATCTCCGGGCTGCGCCCGGTGGCCGAGGGCTCGATCGTCTTCAACGGCACCGACGTCACCCGGATGCGGGCCGACCTGCGGGTGATCCGGGGCATCGGGCAGGCGCCCGAGGGTCGGGGAGTCTTCCCCGGCATGACGGTCATCGAGAACCTGGAGATGGGCGCGTACACCCGCCGGGACCGCGCGGGCATCGCCGAGGATCTGAAGATGGTCATGGACCTCTTCCCCCGGCTGCACGAGCGACGCAAGCAGGCCGGCGGCACGCTCTCCGGTGGCGAGCAGCAGATGCTGGCGGTGGGCCGGGCACTGATGGCCCGCCCGAAGCTGCTGCTGCTGGACGAGCCCTCGATGGGTCTCGCGCCGATGCTGATCCAGCAGATCTTCGAGATCATCACCCGGATCAACGAGCAGGGCACCACCATCCTGCTGGTCGAGCAGAACGCCCAGCAGGCGCTCTCCCGCGCCCACCGGGCCTACGTGCTGGAGACCGGCCGGATCGTCAAGGAGGGCACCGGCCAGGATCTCCTGCACGACCAGGCGGTCAAGGACGCGTACCTCGGCGTGGCCTGAGGTCGTACCGGTCGACGGCCGGTCGTCCCCGTGGGGGCGACCGGCCGTCGTGTTCCCGGTGCCGCCGGCCACGGGTTGTCGGGGCCACGGACTAGAGTCGCTGCCGTGACAGCTACGACGCCGCGCCTGCTCCTCGTCGACGGACACTCCCTGGCATACCGGGCCTTCTTCGCCCTGCCGGTGGAAAACTTCTCCACCACGACGGGGCAGCCGACCAACGCCGTCTACGGCTTCACCTCCATGCTGATCAACGTGCTCCGCGACGAGCAGCCGACGCACATCGTGGTCGCCTTCGACGTCTCCCGCCGATCCTTCCGCACCGACCGCTACGCGGAGTACAAGGCCGGCCGCAGTGAGACCCCGACCGACTTCAAGGGCCAGGTCAGCCTGGTCAAGGAGGTGCTCGCCGCGCTGCGCGTGCCGGTGGTCGAGAAGGAGGGCTTCGAGGCCGACGACGTGATCGCCACGCTCGCCTGCCAGGCCCGCGACCAGGGCATGGACGTGCTGATCACCACCGGCGACCGGGACGCGTTCCAGCTCGTCGGCGACCGGGTCACCGTGCTCTACCCGCGCAAGGGCGTCTCCGACCTGGCCCGGATGGACCCGGCCGCGGTCGAGGCGAAGTACGGCGTCACGCCGGACCGCTACCGCGACCTGGCCGCGCTGGTCGGCGAGACCAGTGACAACCTGCCCGGCGTGCCCGGCGTCGGGCCGAAGACCGCGGCCAAGTGGATCAATCTCTACGGCGGCGTCGAGGGCGTGGTGGCCCGGGCCGACGAGATCAAGGGCAAGGCCGGCGACAGCCTGCGCGAGCGCCTGGCCGACGTGATCCGCAACTACGAGATCAACTGCCTGGTCTCCGACCTGGAGCTGCCGGTGCGCCCGGAGGACGCCCGCTGGCAGGGCTGGGACCGGGAGGCCGTGCACCAGGTCTTCGACACGCTCCAGTTCCGCATCCTGCGCGACCGGCTCTACCAGTACCTGGAGGCGGTCGAGCCGGAGGCGGAGGCCGGCTTCGAGCTGGCCGGTGAGGTGCTCACCGAGCCGGGCGCGGTCGCGGGCTGGCTGGACTCGCACGCCGGCGCGGGCGCGCCCGTCGGTCTGGCGGTCACCCTCGACACCGGTCCCAACCGTCGGCACACCGCCACCGTGACCGGGATGGCGCTGGCCACCGCCGGTGGCGCCGCGGCCTGGTTCGACCCGAGCGGCCTGGGCGCCGACGACGAGAGCGCCCTGGCCGGCTGGCTCGCCGACGCGACGCGCCCGAAGGTGCTGCACGACAGCAAGCCGGCGGTGCTGGCGTTCGCCGCGCACGGCTGGGACCTGCAGGGCATCGCCCGCGACACGCAGATCGCGGCCTACCTGGCCCGCCCCGACCAGCGGTCCTACGACCTCACCGACCTGGCGCTGCGCTACCTGCACCGCGAGCTGCGCGTCGACGCCCCGGAGACCGGCCAGCTCACGCTCGACGGGTTCGGCGACGACGGCGCGGCCGAGCAGAACCTGATGCTCCAGGCCCGGGCCACCCTCGACCTGGCCGACGCGATCGACGCCGAGCTGTCCCGCGACGGCGAGCAGTCCGCCCGGCTGATGGCCGGCGTGGAGCTGCCGCTGATGCGGGTCCTCGCCACCATGGAGCGCACCGGCATCGCCGCCGACACCGACTATCTCTCCGAGCTGGAGGCGCACTTCGCCGCCGAGGTGAAGGCCGCCGCCCAGGCCGCCTACGAGGTGGTCGGCCGGGAGTTCAACCTCGGCTCGCCGAAGCAGCTGCAGGAGATCCTCTTCACCGAGCTGGGCCTGCCCAAGACCAAGCGGATCAAGACCGGCTACACCACCGACGCCGACGCGTTGCAGTGGCTCTACGCGCAGACCGAGCACCCGCTGCTGCACCACCTGCTGCGGCACCGCGACGTCGCCAAGCTCAAGTCGACGGTCGACGGGCTGCTCAAGTCGGTCTCCGACGACGGCCGGATCCACACCACGTTCAACCAGACCGTGGCGGCGACCGGGCGGCTCTCCTCGACCGAGCCGAACCTGCAGAACATCCCCATCCGCACCGAGGAGGGCCGGCGGATCCGCCGGGCCTTCGTGGTCGGCGAGGGCTACGAGTCCCTGCTGACCGCCGACTACAGCCAGATCGAGATGCGGATCATGGCGCACCTGTCCTCGGACGACGCGCTGATCGAGGCGTTCAACTCCGGGCACGACTTCCACGCGGCGACCGCCTCGTCGGTCTTCACCGTCGAGGTCGACCAGGTCACCGCCGATCAGCGGCGCAAGATCAAGGCGATGAACTACGGCCTGGCATACGGGCTGAGCGCGTTCGGCCTCTCCCAGCAGCTCGGCATCACCGCCGAGGAGGCGCGCGGGCTGATGGAGAACTACTTCGCCGGGTTCGGCGGGGTCCGCGACTACCTCCAGGAGGTGGTGGCCCGGGCCCGGCAGGACGGCTACACCTCCACCATCCTGGGTCGCCGCCGCTACCTGCCCGACCTGGTCAGCGACAACCGGCAGCGCCGGGAGATGGCCGAGCGGATGGCGCTCAACGCCCCGATCCAGGGCTCGGCCGCCGACATCATCAAGGTCGCCATGCTGCGCGTCGACGCCGCGCTGCGCGAGGCCGGGCTGCGGTCCCGGATGCTGTTGCAGGTGCACGACGAGTTGGTCTTCGAGGTCGCACCGGGGGAGCGCGAGGCGCTGGAGGTGCTGGTGCGCCGGGAGATGGGCCAGGCACACCCGCTCTCGGTCCCGATGGAGGTGTCGGTCGGCGACGGCCGCGACTGGAACAGCGCCGACCACTGACCCCACCGCCCGTGCGATCCGGACACCCACCCCTTGATCACGGCACGTGCGGTGGAGACGGAAGCAGAGGCTGGGGTGTGGGCGCGGCGGCTTGAAGGGCGGCGGCCAGGCGGTCGCGGACGGCCACCTGGGCGGCGATCCGGGCGTCCAGTACGGCCAGACGCTGCCGCCCGACCCGCAGTCCGGCCGGAGACGACGGCGCGGAGGCCAGGTCCCCGTCCAGGCAGGGCAGGAAGACCCGCACGTCGTCCAGCGTCAGCCCGGCGTCGAGCAGGTGACGGATGTTGCGGACCCGGGTGACCACCGCTTCGTCGTACTCGCGGTAGCCGTTCGCCGCCCGGACCGAGGCGATGAGCCCGTGTTCCTCGTAGTGCCGCAGGGCACGCGGCGTGCAGCCCGTCGCTTTCGCCACCGCGCCGATCCGCACCGCCGCCACCGTCCTCTCACGCGACCACCGCGCCCCCGTCCACCGGCAGCACCACGCCGGTGACGAAGTCGGCCTCCGGCTCGCACAGCCGCCGGATCGCCCAGGCTACGTCCTCCGGGCGGCCGATCCGGCCCGCCGGTGTGTGGGCGAGTTGCCAGTCCCGCACCGCCGCGCGCCGCTCGGGGGACAGGCCACTGTGCACCCCGATCGGGGTGTCGATCGCGCCGGGCGCCACGGCCACCACCCGGACGCCGCGCGGCGCGAGTTCCACCGCCCAGCTGCGGGTCAGCGAGTCCAGCGCGGCCTTGCCGGCCGCGTACACCGAACTGCCCGGCCAGGCGCGCAGGCCGACGGACGTGGTGACGTTGACCAGCACGCCGCGTGTCGCGGCGAGCGCCTCGACGGCGGCGTGCGCCAGCCGAATGGGCGCGAGGAGGTTCGTCTCCAGTTGCCGCCGGGCGGCGTCCTCGTCCAGTTCCGCCAGCGGCCCGCCGCCGGCCACGCCCGCGTTGTTGACCAGGACGTCCAGTCGGCCGTACCGGTCGAGCGCGGCGCCGACGATCCGGCCGGGCCCGTCGGGCGCGGTGACGTCGGCGGCCAGCGGTGTGACAGCCGGCCGGCCGGCGGCGGTCTCCGACAGCGGCGCGGCGCGCCGGCCGACGGCGACGACGGCGTACCCGGACGTGGCGAAGGCGTGTGCGGTGGCCCGGCCGATGCCGGTGCCCGCACCGGTGACCACGGCGACGCGTGGCGTGCGGCGTTCCATGCCGGCATCGTCCGACCCTGCCGCCTGCGGCAGGGTCAAGTCAGAGGCCGAGCAGCGCGGGCATCGCGTTGACCGCGCCGTGCACCACGAGAAGCGGCCACATCCGGCGGTACCGGGACCACAGGTAGCCGAGGAACAGCCCCATCACGCCCTGGTTCACGATCACCGATGCCAGGTCGACGCCGGGGCGGCCGCTGCCTTGGATGGCCACGTGCCACGCGGCCCAGACCAGCGACGCGAGCACGATCGCCGGCCAGCGGCCCAGCAGCGACTCCCACCGGGTCTGCAGCCACCGCCGGTAGAACACCTCCTCCAGCACCGCGTTCACCGCGAAGCCCACCAGCAGCACGACGACCAGCTCGACCACGGTGACGGTGCGCCCCCATTCACTGGCCGGCACGGCCAGCGGCGTCGCGTAGCTGAGCACCAGCCACACCGCCACCGGCAGCGCCGGACCCCACCGGTGGGCGGCGTCCGCCGGGGCCGGCCCGGGCCGCCACCGCGGCGGCCGCCGGCGCGCGGCCAGGAACACCCCGACCGGTACGCCGAGCAGCAGCGCGAGCTTCAGCACGGAGTACGCGGGCTCGCCGCCCAGCAGCGGCATGACGGCGGCGAACGCGACGCCGGCCAGCAGCAGCGGCACCGCCTCGCGGTACGGCGCGACCGGGTCCGGCCATCGCGGGTCGGCGGCGGGCGGGATCAGCCGGATCAGGGCGATGCCGACCAGCGCCGGTATCCACCGGTTCCACATGGGCACGGTGCCGTCGTGGTCGGCGCTGTACCTGACGCCGGTGTTGCCGGTCGCCACCAGCACGAGCGCCGCGACGGCGACCAGCCCGAGGCCCGCCACGAGGACCGCCCGTCCGGCACGGGGATGACGGCCGTCGATCGAGGTGCCTGTCGTCATCGCCGGCACGGTACCAACACGCCGCGAGCGACCAGGCGGGCTCAGCCCTTGAGCGGGTCGTGCCCCCAGTTCATCAGCGACCAGCGCCAGCGGGTGTCCCGGACGTCGCCGGAGGGCCGCTGGGCGAGGTGCCGGTGGACGTACCCGATCACCTTGCGCATGTGCTTGTAGTCGGCCGCGGTCAGGTCGGCGCGCTTGCGGCGCAGCAGGTCGACGATCCTGCGGCCGGAGTCGTGCCCGACGGATTCGCCGCCCTGGGTGCCCTTCTTGTGCCAGCCGACGTGCTTGGACTCGTCGCTCTCCAGCCAGCGGGTCAGCTCGGCGGGCTTCATGTTCACCGCGTCGGTGAACTCCCGGTAGGTCTGCTGCGGATCCTCAGCGCGACTCATGGCGCAGCACCTCCGGGCGGTGGGCGACGTCGCGGCCCGAGTCGTCGTTGACGATCCGGTACTGCGGCTGCTCCGGCGAGGCGTCCACCGCGTGCCCGCGGACGTGGGTGCGCTCGGTCAGCTTCTCCTTGACGACCCCGTACGCCCGGCCGCTGTGGCTGGCCCAGGAGACGTGGTCGCCGGCGCGGAACTCCATCTCGGCCATGCCGGCCGGTTACCCGCCGGCACCAGCGGCTAACGGCACGGTCAGGGCCGGATCTCCGCGATCGGCAGCTTGATGGCGAAGGGCTCGTCAGCTCGATCACCTCGCTGCCGTCGGTCACCAGCTCGTACTGGCGCTCGCCGCCCGGGCCGATCCGGTCACCGAGGCGGTAGGCGTAGAGGTGCATCGGATCCTGCTCGATCCGCCAGTAGAACGGGATGCCGGCGGCGGCGTACTCGCCCGGCTTGGCGAACCGGTCGACCCGCCGGGTGCCGGGGGAGACGATCTCGACGGCCAGGACGACGTCCGCCGCTCGCGGCAGGGACCGGTCGCTGCCCAGTCCGGCGTCACACAGCAGCACGTCCGGTTGCCGGCTGGTGTTCGAACTGAGCCCGACACCGACGGACTGGGCAACCCGCAGATGAACCGGGGCGTGCGACCGCAGCCAGAGGCCGCGTCCGCCAGGCGTCAGGTGGCCGGCTTCTCGGCGACGAAGATCGCGGTGCCGGGGAAGAGCCGGCCGCGCAGCGGGCTCCACTGGCCCCAGATCCCCTCGTGCCCGGCCGGCCACTCCGGTTCCACCAGGTCGAGCAGGCGGAAGCCGGCGCCGACCAGCTCCCGGATCCGGTCGCCGAGCGTGCGGTGCTGCTCCACGTACGTGGCCAGGCCGCGCTCGTCCTGCTCGACGTACGGGGACCGGTCGAAGTACGAGTGCACGGCGGTCAGCCCGCCCTCGCCCGGGTCGTCGAGGAAGATCCAGCGCATCGGGTGGGTGACCGAGAAGACCCACCGGCCGCCCGGGCGCAGCACCCGGGCCACCTCGCGCATCGCCGCGGCGGAGTCGTCCACGAACGGGATCGCCCCGAACGCGGTGCAGACGGTGTCGAAGGCGGCGTCGGCGAACGGCAGCGCGAGCGCGTCGGCCTGCACCAGCGGCACGCGTACCCCGGTCCGGTCGGCGGCCTCGGCGGCGTGCCGCAACATGCCGGCGGAGAGGTCCAGGGCGACCGGTCGGGCGCCCTGCGCGGCCAGCCAGCGGGCGGCGGCGGCCGCGCCGGCGCCGAGTTCGAGGATCCGCCGGCCGGCGACGTCGCCGAGCAGCCGCGCGTCGGCCTCGCGCAGCCCCTCCGGGCACCAGACGAAGTCCGTCTCGCCGAGGAACGCGCCGTGCTCGGCCTGGTAGGCGTCGGCGTCGGTGTCCCACCAGCCCCGGTTGGCGCGGCGGATCTCGGCGGCGTCGACCCGCCGGCGGGTCACCCTGTCGTCGTCCACCCGTCCACGCTAGGGCCGAGCGGGGCGCCGGATCCGGTCGGGGTCGGCGTGTTGCGGGTGGGGAAGATGTGACGGACGAGACAGCTGTGGCACCTTACCGCGCGAAATCTCCGCTTTCGCAGCGGATGAGGTCGCACGGACCCGGGAGGGCTTGCACGCTGTGGTAATGCAGCGGGTAGGCTAGACGATGCGCTCGCGGATCGTGTGCCTCGGCAGGGAGCAGGTGCGCGGTCACCGGAGCCACTAATGATCTTCTCGCGTCGATCGTTCGGTGTGCCCCGCGACGGATCCGCTGGCGCGGAAGAGTCACCGCGACACCCATGCCCGCTGTGACAACCCATCCGACCGGAGCAACCGCCCACATGACGAGCAGCATCGAGGCCCCCTCGAGCGCCAACAAGGTCACGCACGACGATCTCGGTTCCGAGGAGGCTTTCCTCGCCGCGATCGACGAGACCATCAAGTACTTCAACGACGGCGACATTGTCGAAGGCACCGTCGTCAAGGTCGATCGGGACGAGGTCCTGCTCGACATCGGCTACAAGACCGAGGGCGTCATCCCCTCTCGGGAGCTGTCGATCAAGCACGACGTGGACCCCGCCGAGGTCGTCTCGGTCGGTGACCACATCGAGGCCCTCGTCCTCCAGAAGGAGGACAAGGAGGGTCGGCTGATCCTCTCCAAGAAGCGGGCGCAGTACGAGCGGGCCTGGGGCACGATCGAGAAGATCAAGGACGAGGACGGCGTCGTCCGCGGCTCGGTCATCGAGGTCGTCAAGGGTGGTCTCATCCTCGACATCGGCCTGCGCGGCTTCCTGCCCGCGTCGCTGGTCGAGATGCGGCGGGTGCGTGACCTGCAGCCGTACGTCGGCCGCGAGCTCGAGGCCAAGATCATCGAGCTGGACAAGAACCGCAACAACGTGGTCCTGTCCCGCCGGGCCTGGCTGGAGCAGACGCAGTCCGAGGTGCGCACCGAGTTCCTCAACAAGCTCCAGAAGGGGCAGGTCCGCAAGGGCGTCGTCTCCTCGATCGTCAACTTCGGCGCGTTCGTCGACCTGGGCGGCGTGGACGGCCTGGTGCACGTCTCCGAGCTGTCCTGGAAGCACATCGACCACCCGTCCGAGGTCGTCGAGGTGGGCCAGGAGGTCGAGGTCGAGGTCCTGGACGTCGACCTGGACCGCGAGCGGGTCTCGCTGTCGCTGAAGGCGACCCAGGAGGACCCGTGGCGTCAGTTCGCCCGCACCCACGCGATCCAGCAGATCGTGCCGGGTAAGGTCACCAAGCTGGTGCCGTTCGGCGCCTTCGTCCGGGTGGACGACGGCATCGAGGGCCTGGTCCACATCTCCGAGCTGGCCGAGCGCCACGTGGAGATCCCCGAGCAGGTCGTGCAGGTCGGCTCCGAGGTCATGGTCAAGGTCATCGACATCGACCTGGAGCGCCGCCGGATCTCGCTGTCGCTCAAGCAGGCCAACGAGGGCTTCGTCGAGGGCGAGGAGCACTTCGACCCGACCCTCTACGGCATGGCCGCGACCTACGACGACCAGGGCAACTACATCTACCCCGAGGGCTTCGACCCGGAGACGGGTGAGTGGCTCGAGGGTTACGACAAGCAGCGCGAGACCTGGGAGCAGCAGTACGCCGAGGCGCGTCAGCGCTGGGAGGCCCACACCAAGCAGGTGCAGACCTCCCGCGCCGCCGACGCCGAGGCCGCCGCCAACCCGGCTCCGGCCACGACCAGCGCCACCACCACCTCGACCTCGGCCCCGAGCCGTCAGGCCGAGGAGCCGGCCGGCACGCTGGCCACCGACGAGGCGCTCGCCGCGCTGCGGGAGAAGCTCGCCGGCGGCAAGTGACCGGTCGCTGACGTCGGTCCACCCTCGGGCGGGTCGGCAGGTCGCCTCCGACGAACGGGCCCCGTCCCCGCGTTCCGCACCAGCGGAGCGCCGGGGGCGGGGTCCGCTCCGTTTCCGGCGACGACCGGATCCGGTCGTCGCCGGCGGGGTCCGGTTGGCACGCGGACGGGCATCCGGTTGACTGTCCGGGTGCTGAGGGTGGGGTTGACGGGCGGAATCGGATCCGGCAAGAGCGCGGTGGCGCGCCGGTTGGCCGCGCTCGGCGCGGTGGTCGTCGACGCGGACCGGATCGCCCGCGAGGTCGTCGCCCCGGGCACCGAGGGGTTGGCCGAGGTGGTCGCCGCCTTCTCCGACCGGGTCCTGGACGCCGACGGGGCGCTGGACCGGGCCGCCCTCGGCGCCGTGGTCTTCGGCGACGAGGCGGCCCGCCGCAGGCTGGAGGCGATCACCCACCCCCGGGTACGGGCGCGGACCGCCGAGCTGGTCGCCGCCGCTCCCGCCGACGCGGTGGTGGTCAACGACGTGCCCCTGCTGGTGGAGGTGGGGCTGGCGCCCACGTACCACCTGGTGCTGGTGGTGCAGACGGCGGTGGCGACCCGGTTGGCGCGGTTGTCCCGCGACCGGGGCATGGACCCGGCCGAGGCCGAGCGGCGGATCGCCGCGCAGGCCGACGACGCCCGCCGGCGGGCGGTGGCGGACGCGCTGCTCACCAATGACGGCACGCTGGCCGAGCTGCACGACGCGGTGGACCGCCTCTGGCACGAGCGCCTGCTGCCCTACGAGCGCAACCTCCGGGCGCGGCACGCGGTGCGGCCCGGTCCGCCGGCGCCGACCGGGCCCGACCCGACCTGGCCCGAGCAGTACGCGCGGCTGGCCGCCCGGATCCGGCACGCGGTCGGCGGCGACGTCCGGGTCGACCACGTCGGCTCCACCGCCGTGCCCGGGCTGGCCGCGCCCGACGTCATCGACATCCAGCTGACGGTGCCGTCGCTGGAGGAGGCGGACGGGCCGCTCGCCGACCGGCTGGCCGAGGCCGGTTTCCCCCGCCTGCCGGGGGAGTGGTGGGACGCGCCGCGCCGGCCCGACCGGGTGCACTGGGCGAAGCGGCTGCACGGCAGCGCGGACCCCGGTCGTCCGGTGCTGCTGCACCTGCGCGCGGCCGGCTCCGCCGGCTGGCGGTACGCGCTGCTGATGCGCGACCACCTTCGCGCCGACCCCGGGCGGCGGGCCGACTACCTCCAGGTCAAGCGGGATCTGGCGGCCACCGCGCCGGCGGGCGCCGAGCAGGGCACGCTCGGCGATCCCTGGTTCGACGAGGAGCACCTGCGGGCCGAGGAGTGGGCCGCGCAGACCGGCTGGCGCCCCTGAGGCGGCGCCTGTCCCGCCCGGCGGTCAGCGTGCGGACGGCGCGGCCGTCGGGCCGGCGCCCGGTCTCCGTCCGGGGGTGAGGTCGAGCCGGACCCAGACGCCCCGGCCGGTACGCAGCTCCACCCGGCGCGGCAGCCCGCCCCGGTCGAGCCACCAGCGCCGGCCGCCCGGGACCTCGACGACGTCCACCACGTGGTCGGCCAGCCGGTCCTCGCGGATCCGGACCGCCGCCGCGGCGGGCGCGCGGGTGGCGGCCCGCAGCGTGGCGTCGACCAGCCGGTCCAGGTCGTCGGCGGCCGGCCGGGCGGTGGCCGTGAGCAGCCCGGTCGGCACCGGCGTCGGTGGCGTGCCCGGACCGTCGGGGGACCCGGGTGTCTGTGCCACCCGCCCCGGCCGGATCCACCGCAGCGACCGGCGGCCGGTGTCCTCGTCGCTCACCGCCAGGTAGGCCGACGGCGCCGCCCAGCTCAGCGTGCCGGCGCCGCCCAGGTTGGCGGACGGGCCGAGCGGGGCGGCCACGGTCACCGCCGCGCCACCGGCGGCACGCAGTCGGGCGGGCAGCCGGGCCAGCCGGTCGGCCTCGTCGTCGGTGAGCGCCCGGGGCTGCCCGGGGGGCCCGCCGAGCGCGTCCACCGGGCGCAGGGTGGGTCGGTCGACGCGAACCAGGTCGACGGTGACGGGGGCGCCGTCGGGCAGCCGGCCGGTCAGCCGGTGCAGGCGGGCGTCCGGGTCGATCCAGAGCGTCGGCGCGGGGGCGCCCGACGGCGTGGCGCCGCCGGCCAGCGGGGCCTGGACCACGTCCACCGGCACGCCCCCGAGGGTCTCCCGGCGCAGCCAGCGACCGTTCGGTCCGGCCGGGTCGACCCGGTCCGCACCGAGTGAGAGCAGGAGGTCGCGTACGGCCGCCAGGCCCCGCCCGGCGGGCGGCTCGCGGAGCCGCCAGCGGTCGACCGGCGGGACCAGCGGCGGGCGCGCGGGTGTGGGCAGCGCGCTCGGGTCGGGGCGGACCAGCAGCGTCGACGCGGTGGCCTGGGCCAGCCCGCGGTCGGCGCCCGCGCCGGGCCCGCCGACGTCCAGGTAGACCAGCGGCCGGGCCCAGTCGACCCAGCCGAGCAGTTCGACGCGGTCGCCGCCGGCGCCGACGGCGACCCGCACGCCGGCGCGGACGTCCCGCAGGTTGCCGACCCGTAGCGCGGCCACCCGATCGGCCTCGTCCGCGCTCAGCGCACGGGCCGCCCCGGGTCGGTCGGCCGGCTCCGGCGAGCCGCCCGGCAGGCCGGCGACGAGGACGGCCGCGGAGGCCGCGGCGGCCGCCACGAGCGCGGCCAACGCGACGCGCCGCCGGCCCGGTGGATCGGGCGGGTCGGCCCTGCCGTCCGTCTCCGGGTCGTCGTCGGGGCCGGCGGACCGGGCAAACAACCGGCCGGTGCCGGCGTCGGTCCGCCGACGGCGACCGGCGACCGTGGCCGGTCGTGCCGGGGCGTTGGTCCGGCCGCGCCGGTGCCCCCGGCCCGGCTCGCGTGGTACGGCCTGGTCGCCGCCGCCGCGTGCGGTGGGCCGGTGGGGGACTCTCTCGGTGCGCGGCCGGCCCGGTTCCGCGGCCGGGGTGGGCGCGCCGGTGTCCGGGGTGTGATCGCCTCGCGGCCGGCGCTCGGGAGAGGTCTCCACACGTGGAGAACGCGGCGGTGGGGTTTCGGTGACGAGCAGGGGCGCTCGCGGCGGCCGGTCAGCGCCGTCGGCGCGACCACCGTGGGCGCGCACGCCGGTCGTCCCGGGTGCTGCGGCCCTGGCGCCGGGGGCGGCCGGGCCCCCGGAGGGGGCGGCCACCGGCCCGGGCGGCCGCCGCGAGCGGCCTACGGTACGAGGGTAGACCGGTGAGATGAGCCACACAATGGGAATATCGAAGCCGATCAGGGACGGTCCGTGGTCGTCGGGGGAAGTGTCGGACCGCGGGCGTACGGTTGGTGTCATGGCGCTCGACATTCCCCGGCTCGACGGCCGCTTCCAGGTCGTCAGCGAGTTCCAGCCGGCCGGCGACCAGCCGGCAGCCATCGACGACCTTGAGCGTCGGGTGCGCCGCGGCGACCGCAACACGGTGCTGCTCGGCGCGACCGGCACCGGCAAGAGCGCCACCACGGCGTGGCTGGTCGAGCGGCTGCAGCGGCCCACCCTGGTGCTCGCCCCGAACAAGACCCTCGCCGCCCAGCTCGCCAAGGAGTTCGGCGAGCTGCTGCCGCACAACGCGGTCGAATACTTCGTCTCCTACTACGACTACTACCAGCCCGAGGCCTACATCCCGCAGACCGACACCTACATCGAGAAGGACTCCTCGATCAACGAGGAGGTCGAGCGGCTGCGGCACTCGGCGACCATGTCGCTGCTCACCCGGCGCGACGTCATCGTCGTCGCCACCGTCTCGGCGATCTACGGCCTGGGCACGCCGGAGGAATACCTCGACCGCGCGGTGCGGGCCAAGGTGGGCCAGGAGCTCGACCGCGACCAGCTGCTGCGGCGGCTGGTCGACATCCAGTACACGCGCAACGACATGGCCTTCCAGCGCGGCACCTTCCGGGTCCGCGGCGACACGCTGGAGATCATCCCGGCCTACGAGGAGCTGGCCGTCCGGATCGAGCTGTTCGGCGACGAGATCGAGAAGCTCTACTACCTCAACCCGTTGACCGGTGACGTGGTCCGTGAGGTGGACAGCCTGGTGATCTTCCCGGCGACGCACTACGCCGCCGGTCCGGAGCGGATGGAGCGGGCCATCCGCGACATCGAGGCCGAGCTGGCCGAGCGGCTGGCCGAGCTGGAGCGCCAGGGCAAGCTGCTGGAGGCGCAGCGGCTGCGCATGCGCACCACCTACGACATCGAGATGATGCGCCAGGTCGGCTTCTGCTCCGGCATCGAGAACTACTCGATGCACATGGACGGCCGGCTGCCCGGCAGCCCGCCGCACTGCCTGCTCGACTACTTCCCCGACGACTTCCTCACCGTGGTCGACGAGTCGCACGTGACCATCCCGCAGATCGGCGGGATGTACGAGGGCGACGCCTCCCGCAAGCGGATGCTGATCGACCACGGCTTCCGGCTGCCCAGCGCCGCCGACAACCGGCCGCTGCGGTTCGACGAATACCTGGAGCGGGTCGGCCAGTCGGTCTTCCTCTCCGCCACCCCCGGCCCGTGGGAGCTGGAGCAGGCCCAGGGCGAGTTCGTCGAGCAGGTGATCCGGCCCACCGGCCTGATCGACCCCGAGGTGGTGGTGAAGCCCACCAAGGGGCAGATCGACGACCTCATGCACGAGATCAAGCTGCGCACCGAGCGCGACGAGCGGGTGCTGGTCACCACGCTGACCAAGAAGATGGCCGAGGATCTCTCCGACTACCTGCTGGAGAACGGCATCCGGGTGCGTTACCTGCACTCCGAGGTCGACACGCTGCGCCGGGTCGAGCTGCTGCGCGAGCTGCGCAAGGGCGACTACGACGTGCTGGTCGGCATCAACCTGCTCCGGGAGGGCCTCGACCTGCCCGAGGTCTCCCTGGTGGCGATCCTCGACGCCGACAAGGAGGGGTTCCTGCGCAGCGGCCGGTCGCTGATCCAGACGATCGGCCGCGCGGCCCGTAACGTCTCCGGCCAGGTCCACATGTACGCCGACAAGATCACCCCGTCGATGGCGAACGCGATCGACGAGACCAACCGCCGCCGGGCCAAGCAGATCGCGCACAACGAGGCCCACGGGATCAGCCCGGAGCCGCTGCGCAAGAAGATCCACGACATCCTCGACGACATCTACCGCGAGGCGGAGGACACCGAGAACGCCACGGTCGGCGGGGCCGCCCGGCAGTTGTCCCGGGGCAAGGCGCCGGTGAAGGAGACGCGCAGCCGTGGGGGTCGGGGCGGTGCGGCGACGCCGTCGCGCGAGGGCATGGCCCGGGCCGACCTGGCCAACCTCATCCAGGAGCTCAACGACCAGATGCTCGCGGCCGCGCGGGAGCTGCAGTTCGAGCTGGCCGCCCGGATCCGGGACGAGGTCTCCGACCTCAAGAAGGAGTTGCGCGGGATGGACGCCGCCGGGGTGCGGTGACCGGCACGCCGGCGCGGGGAGGGGTGCGATGCTGACCGAGGCCGTCGTCGGGCTGCCCGATCCCCGGCTGCGTCCGTGGGTCGACCGCTACCTCGGCTACCGGGAGGTCGCGTCCACCCCGCTGGTGCGCCGGGAGGTCGCGGGCGCCTTCGTGGTGCTGATCCTCGGCTGGGCCGACCCCCTCGACGTCGCCGACCCGCGCGCCGTCGGTCGGGGGGTCTCCGGCAGCGCCTTCCTGGCCGGCCCGTTCGACGGCTGGTGCGTCACCCGCACCACCGGGACCGGCGCGGGCGTGCAGGTGGTGCTGAGCGCGCCGGCCGCCCGGCGGTTCCTCGGGGTGCCCCTGGGTGAGCTGGCCAACCGGGCGGTCCCGGTCGACGGGGTCGGCGGCTGGCTGGTCCGGCTCCGCGACGAGCTGGCCGCCGAGGCGGCCTGGCCGGCGCGTTTCGCCCGGCTCGACGCCGCCCTCGCCGCGCGGCTGGCGGCCACCGACCCGGTCGACGGTCGCCTGCTGAGGGCCTGGCGGCGCCTCGACCGCACCGGCGGAGCGGTGAGCGTCGGCGCTCTGGCCGACGAGGTCGACTGGTCCCGCCGCCATCTGGCGGTGCGGTTCCGGCGCGAGTTCGGGTTGCCGCCGAAGACCGTCGCCCGCCTCCTGCGCTTCGAGCGCGCGTACGCCAGCCTGGGCCGCACCCTGTGCGCGGCGCCGGCCGCCGGCCCGCACGGGACGGGGTGGGCGGAGCGGGCGGCCCGGTGGGGCTACTACGACCAGTCGCACCTGATCCGGGAGTTCCAGGAGTTCGCCGGCGCCACACCCGCGGCGCTGGTCCGGACCGGATCGCATTCGTCCAATCCCGGGTGACCCGGCGGGCGGCAGACTGACCGGCATGCGAAGCATCTATCCGGTCCTGCGCTATCCCGACGTCCGCGCCGGCGTCGACTTCCTCCGGTCGGCGTTCGGCCTCACCGTCCACGAGCTGCACGAGGGGCCTGACGGCACGATCCGCCACGCCCAACTCGGTCACGGCGACGACCTGGTCATGGTCGGGCCGGGGCCCGCGCCGGCGAGCCGGCCGGCCGACGACGACTACCGCGTCTACGTGGCGGTCGACGACGTCGACGCGCACCACGAGCAGGCCCGCGCCGCCGGCGCGGAGATCGTCCGGGCGCCGTTCGACACCGACTACGGCTCCCGCGACTACGCCGCCCGCGACGTGGCCGGCGTGGTCTGGTCCTTCGGCACCTACCGTCCCTGACCGCGTCCCGCACGGTAGCTCTGCGCGAGCGAGGTATTGCCGTGTGTGATGGTCATGCGTACGCTCCCACCCTGGGAGGCGCGCATGCCGTTGTCAGCAAGTCCTGTCGTCCGGAGGGTGCGGCTCGGCGTCGAGCTGCGCCGGCTGCGTCGGCGTGAGTCGATGACGCTGGAGCAGGTGTGCGCCCGGCTCGGCTGGGCGTCCACATCGAAGCTGTCCCGCATCGAGCTGGGTCAGAGCCGGCCCGACCTGGCCGACGTCCTCGACCTGCTCGACGTCTACGCGGTGCCACCGCACCAGCGCGACGAGCTGATCGTCATCGCCCGCGACGCCGCCACCGGCCGCGGCTGGTCCAAGGCGTTGGGCGAGATGGGTGAGCGGCAGCGGGCGTACGCCGAGCTGGAGGCGGGCGCCGAGCGCATCGTCGAGTACCAGCCGGCGCTCGTGCCCGGGCTGTTGCAGACCCCGGCGTACGCCCGGCTGCGGGTGACCGCCGGCGCGCTGCTCGCCGACGGCGTGGACGTGGAGGCCGACGTCCGCGCCCGGGCGGTGCGCCAGGAGCTGCTGGTGCGGTCGGACCCGCCGCACTACACCGCGCTGATCGACGAGCGGGCCTGCGACCCGGGCGGCCTGCCGGCCGACGTGTGGCGGGACCAGCTGCGGCACCTGCTGACGCTGGCCGAGCGGCCGCACGTCACCGTCCGCGTGCTGCCGCGCGGCGCCTCGCCCGGCGACGACCTGCACCCGCTGGCGCCCTTCTCCTACTACGCCTATCCCGACCCGGCCGACCCTCGCACGGTGCTGGTGGAGACGCTCACCACGGACCTGCGCCTGGTCGCCGAGACCGACGTGGCCCGCTACGAGCAGGTGATCGAGCGGCTGCTCGCGGCGGCGTTGACCGGGGAGGCGACGGCCGAGCTGCTGGCCCGCCGGCTCGGGGCCGCGCCGGTGCCCCGGCCCCGGGACCCGCACGAGCTGGAGTGACGCCGCGCGCCCACCGGGCCCGGCGCCCCCGATGCCCGTCGGGACCGGTGGCCGCGCGTCGCGCGCAGGCTATGTGAGGGGTACGACAGATCAGGCGGGCACGTCGACGAAGTGCTCGACCAGCGGCGGGCCGGCGAAGTACGGGCCGATCAGCCCTCGCCACTGCGCGAACCGCTCGGTCTGCCGGAAGTTCACGTCGTGCGCCTCGACCGAGTCCCACTCGACCAGCAGCACGAACCGGGTGGGGGACTCCACGCCGCGGGTCATCCGCACGGAGCGGCACCCCTCGGCGCCGGCGAGGACCGGACGGGCCTTCGCGTAGGCGGCGGCGAAGTCGTCCTCGTTTCCGGGCGTCACGTCGATCAGCGCGACCTCAAGAACCATGACCGCAGCCTTTCATGCCGGGCGCCCACCGGTACGCTCCGGGGGCGCTCCGGCGGGCCGCATCCCTCCATGGCGGCGCCGGCAGCGGGGGAGGACACATGCTCGACTGGCTCACCGGCACCGCGTTCACCGTCCTGGGCGCGGGCACCACCTGGGCCGAGCTGCTCGGCTTCGTCACCGGCGTGGTGAACGTCTGGCTGGTGACCCGCCAGCACATCGCGAACTGGCCGGTCGGCATCGCGAACGTGCTGCTGCTGATGGTGCTGTTCTGGACCGCCGGCCTGTACGCCGACGCCGGCCTCCAGCTCGTCTACGTGGCGCTCGGTGTCTACGGCTGGTGGCACTGGCTGGTCGGCGGCGAGCGGCGCAGCCGGTTGACGGTCGCCCGCACGCGGCGGCGGGAGTGGTGGGCGCTGGGCGCGGCCGGGGTGCTGCTCACCGCCGGCCTGTGGGCGCTGCTGGACCGGGCCACCGACTCCACCGTCCCGCTCGCCGACGCGGTCACCACGGCGCTGTCGCTGCTGGCCACCTACGGTCAGACCCGCAAGCTGGTGGAGAGCTGGTGGCTGTGGATCGCCGCCGACCTGATCTACATACCGCTCTACGCGTACAAGGGACTGTGGCTGACCGGCGGGCTGTACCTGATCTTCCTGGCGCTCTGCGTGGTGGGGTTGCGGGCCTGGCGGGCGGACCTGCGGCGGCGTGCGGCGGCCACGCCGGTGCCACCCGGCCCCGCGCCGGTGGCGGCATGAGCGGGCCTGCCGGCGACCGACGGCCGTTTCGGCACGGCCTGGTGGTCGGCAAGTTCTATCCGCCGCACGCCGGGCACCACGCGCTGGTCGAGGCGGCCGCCGCCCGCTGCGCCGCGGTGACCGTGGTGGTGGCGCCGTCGAGCCGGGAGTCGATCCCGCTGGAGCTGAGGTTGGCCTGGCTGCGCGAGAACCACGCCGACACCCCGTGGGTGCGCTTCGTCGGCCGGTACGACGACCACCCCGTCGACTACGCGGATCCGGCGGTCTGGGACCTGCACTGCGCGGTGTTCGCCGACGCGCTCGGCGGCGAGCCGGTGGACGCCGTCTTCTCCTCCGAGGCGTACGGCGAGGAACTGGCCCGCCGGTTCGACGCGGTCGCGGTCGCCGTGGACCCGGGGCGTCGGGCCGTACCGGTGTCCGGCACCGCGGTGCGCGCGGACCCGGCGGCGCACTGGCGATGGCTGAGCCCGCCGGTGCGGGCGTGGCTGGTCCGCCGGGTGGTGGTGGTCGGCGCCGAGTCCACCGGCACCACGACCATGGCGCGGGCGCTGGCCGCCCACTACCGGACCGCCTGGGTGCCGGAGTACGGCCGCGAGCTGACCGAGCGCAAGCTCGCCGCGCTGCGCCGGTCCCGCCCGGAGGCGACGGTCGTCGACGTGAGCTGGGACCGGGATGACTTCGTCGAGGTGGTCCGCGAGCAGCAGGCCGCCGAGGACGCGGCGGCCCGGCTCAGCGGTCCGCTGCTGTTCTGCGACACCGACGCCCGGGCCACCGCGATCTGGGAGGAGCGTTACCTCGGGTCGTCCTCGGCCCGGGTCCGGGCGGCCGCCCGTCGCCCGGCGCTGTACCTGCTCACCGACGACGCCGGAGTGCCGTTCGACGACGACGGCCTGCGCGACGGGGAGCACCTGCGGGCGTGGATGACCGGGCGGTTCCGGGCCGAGCTGGCCGGGTGCGGGGCGCCGGTGGTCGAGCTGCGTGGCGGGCACGAGGAGCGGCTGGCCACGGCGGTGACCGCGTGCGACGCGCTGCTCGCCGCCGGCTGGTCGTTCACCGATCCGGTGCTGCCCGCGCGCCCCTGACGGCTCCCGCTTCCCGGACTGCCTGCCCGGCTCGGCTTCGGCTGGCCCGGGTCCCGCTGGCCGGGGCCCGGCTGCCGCTCGTCTGCCTCCCGCCTGAACCGGCTCCCGGATCCGCGCGGAGCCCGCGACCGAGAGGCCCGCAAAGAGCGATATACCTCAGAGGCATATCTATGCCTCTGAGGTATATCGCTCTTGACTGATCGGGTCACCCCAGGGCGACACGCTGACGCCTGCTTCCGGCCGTTCACCTAGCCTCCTAGGACGCACTGCGCGACGTGACGTGAGTCAGGGCACGCGACAGGCCCGATCGGACGCCCGGAGATGCGGCACCTGGGGGTGATGGTGAACAATGGCGGCCGAGGAGGGGAGTATTCCCCCGCGACGGAGTCGTCAGCACGGAAGAGCGCCGGCACCCCCCGGTGGTTCGACCCGGCTCCGTCGGTCGGGACCACCAGGCCCCGGCGGAAGAGACCTCCGACAGTCACCAGAGTCAGCGTCGACGCACCCCGGCCCCACACCCGGCGTACGGTGTGCCCGACGCTGCGTGTCTGCCGGAGGATGGATTTGAACGTGTCCGCATTGGTGTGGGCGGTAACCCTGACCGCGATGATCGCGGTCCTGCTCGCCGACCTGTTCATCATCGGTCGCCGCCCGCACGAGCCCAGCGTCCGGGAGTCGAGCCTCTGGGTCGGCTTCTACGTGGCGCTGGCGCTGGTCTTCGGCGCGGTGCTCTGGGCGACCTCCGGGGCGAGTGTCGCCGGCCAGTTCTACACCGGCTGGCTCACCGAGTACAGCCTCTCGGTGGACAACCTCTTCGTCTTCGTGATCATCATGGCCCGCTTCGGGGTGCCCCGGCAGTACCAGCAGAAGGTGCTGCTCATCGGCATCCTGCTGGCGCTGGTGATGCGCGGTGGCTTCATCGCCGCGGGCGCCGCGTTGATCTCCCAGTTCTCCTGGGTGTTCTACATCTTCGGCGCCTTCCTCATCTACACGGCGATCAACCTGGCCCGGCAGGGCGAGCCGGACGAGGACGAGTTCAGCGAGAACCTGCTGATCCGGTGGAGCCGCAAGGCGTTGCCGCTGTCCCGGGACTTCGACGGGGCGCGGATGACCACCCGGGAGAACGGGCGGCGGCTGTTCACCCCGATGCTGATCGTGATGATCGCGATCGGCACCACCGACCTGATCTTCGCGCTCGACTCGATCCCGGCGATCTTCGGCATCACCCAGGAGCCCTACCTCGTCTTCACCGCCAACGTCTTCGCGCTGATGGGGCTGCGGCAGCTCTACTTCCTGCTCGGCGGGCTGCTCGACCGGCTCATCTACCTCAGCTACGGGCTGGCCGTGGTGCTCGGCTTCATCGGCGTCAAGCTGGTCCTGGAGGCGCTGGCCGACAACAACCTGCCGTTCATCAACGGCGGTGAGCACGTGGCCTGGGCGCCGCACATCCCGATCTGGCTGTCGCTGACCGTCATCCTCGGCACGCTGGCCGTCGCCACGGTGGCGAGCCTGGTCAAGTCGTCCCGCGACCGGCGGCGCGAGCTGGCCGAGGCGCGTAGCTGACCGGTGCGTACGTCAGGGGCGTCCCCGCCGGTCGGGGGCGTCCCTGATCCGTCCGCCCGGTCAGACCCGGTGGGCGCCGACGAGGGTGGCGACCCGGGCCTCCGGCAGTTCCTCCTCGACCACCCGGCGGGTGCGGTAGCAGGCGTGCAGCATCCGGCGTCGGCCGTCGTGCGGCTCGGCCGAGACGATGCCGACGTGGTGGATGCGCCGGCCGGGGCGGGCGAAGAAGTAGAGATCGCCCGGACGCTCGTCGTCCAACGCCAGCGGGGTGGTGGCCTCGGCCTGGTCGTCGGCGTCCCGGGGGAGGGTGGTCCCGTACCGCCGCCAGGCCAGGTGCACCAGGCCGGAGCAGTCGATGCCGTCGGTGGACAGGCCGCCCCAGACGTAGACGAGGTCCCGCAGCCGTTCGGCGACCGCGAGCACCTCCTTGGCCTCCGGCCGTTCGCCGGGCAGCGGCACCAGGTCGCCCTCCGGCGCCCAGAGCGGGTCGACCCCGCCGGGCGCGCGGACCGGCCGCCAGCCGTCCACCGGTCGCCCGGCCGAGGCGAGGTGGGTGCCGAGGACCACGCCGGGAAGCGCCGGTGGTCCGTCCGGGGCGGCGCGCAGCGCGGTGCGGACGACGTCGACCACCAGCGTGCCGGCGGTCGGCGCGGCGTCGACGGGCCCGACGAGGTGGGCGGTGCGCAGCCAACCCGGGTAGCCGCGGACGTCGAGCTTGGCGGCCGGCTGCCCGAGCGCGACCACCCGGGCCCAGCCGTCCGGCCGGACCTCGGTGACCAGCACCGGCTCGCCGAGCAGCAGCTGGGTCAGGACGCAGTCGCCGACCTGCTGCTCGGTGTCCATCGCGGCGATCCAGGCGGCGACGTCAGGTGGGTCGGCCAGGGCGGGGCGGTCGATCGCGCGGACCGCCTCGGGTGCGGTCCACAGGGTCGCCACCGCGACCCGTACGACGGCCTGGTGGCCCGGCTGAGGCGCCATGTGCACCCCTCCTCCCACGCTTCTCCGGGCGACCCTATGAAAAATTCCAACGACACTCAACCGCGGCTTTGAACCTTAGCTTCACTCACGTCGGTGATCCCGAGCCCCGGCGCGTCCGGCAGCAGCACGGTCGAGCCCTCGTACCGGAGCCCGCCGCCGACCGGCGACCAGGCGAGCCACCAGGCGGCGTCGAGGTCCGACACGGCCGTGGTGCCGTACGCGGCCACCAGGCTGGCGGCCGCGCCCACGCCGACCGGACCCTCCATCATCGAGCCGACGATCGTGCCCATGCCGTGCGCGGCGGCCAGGTCGAGCAGCGTGCGGGCCGGCTGGAGCCCGCCGCACTTGGCCAGCTTGACGTTGACCATGTCGGCCGCCCGGCGGCGGATCACCTCGACCAGGTCGCGTACGTCGAAGACCGACTCGTCGGCGAGGATCGGCAGGTCCACCCGGTCACTGACCCAGGCCAGCCCGTCCAGGTCGCGGCGGTGCACCGGCTGCTCGACCAGTTCGACGTCGAGCCCGGCGTCCTCGATGCCGCGGATCACCCGGACCGCCTCGCGGGGCGTCCAGCCCTGGTTGGCGTCCAGCCGGATCCGGACGTCCGGGCCGACGGCGGCGCGCACCGAACGGACCCGGTCCAGGTCGCCGAGAGCGTCGGTGCCGACCTTCAGCTTGAGCACGGTGAACCCCTCGGCCCGCCGCCGGCCGGCCGCCGTGGCCAGGTCGACCGCGTCGCCGGCGGCCAGCGTGACGTCCGTCGGGACGCGCAGCGCGGTGCCGCCGAGCAGCCGCACCAGGGGTACGCCGAGTCGCCGCGCGGCCAGGTCGTGCAGCGCCACGTCGACGGCCGCCTTCGCCGACTCGTTGCCCACCACGGCCCCGCGCACCTGCGCGCACCGGGCCTGGAGGTCGTCCGCGTCGCGACCGGTCAGCAGCGGCGCGAGCAGTTCGCGGACGCACGCCTCGGCCCCGGCGACCGACGCGCCGGTGACCTGCCACACCTGCGGGGCCTCGCCGAAACCCGAGCGACCGTCGCCGTCGATCACCTCGACGACCAGGGTTTCCACGGTGGTGGTGCGGCGCAGCGCGGTGACGAACGGGGTGTGTAAGGGGGCCGAGAGCCGGTGGGTGCGTACCGCGGCGATCGTCATGTGGGGCACCCTATAGGCAACTGGCAGCGAGCAGGGGAGGGCCGATGACCGGGCGGGACTGGGAGCTGGTGGGCGCGCCGAACGCCCGCGACCTGGGCGGGTTGCCGACGACGGACGGGCGGCGGGTCCGCGCCGGGCGGCTCCTGCGCACCGCGGCGCTGGGCCGGCTCACCGACGACGACCTGCCGGTGCTGGGCAAGCTCGGTGTGGCCTGCGTGGTGGACCTGCGCGACGCCGACGAGCAGGCGGTGGCCCCGCCGGACCGGCTGGTGGGCGAGCCCCGGCGGGTGCACCTGCCGGTCTACGACGCGGCGCACCCGGTGTTCACGTACGTCTCGGCCGTGCTCCAGGGCCACGACCTGAACGCGTACGCGGCGCTGGCCACCGAGGGCATGCCGGGGGCGATGACGGCGATCTACCGCTGGTTCGTCACCGGGGAGTCGGCCCGGGCCGGGTTCGGCGCCGCGGTGCGGCTGGCCGCGGACGGTGCGAACCTGCCGCTGCTGTTCCACTGCTCGGCCGGAAAGGACCGGACGGGCTGGCTGTCGGTGGTGCTGCTGACCGCGCTGGGGGTGCCGGAGCCGGCCATCCGGGCCGACTACCTGCGGCACAACGAGCTGACCGAGAGCCTGCGCGAGGTGCTGCTGACGGCCATGACGCGCCGTCGGCCGGACCTGGACCCGGCGGTGGCCCGGCCGCTGCTGGAGGTGCGCCCCGAGTATCTCGACGCCGCCTACGACGAGGTGCGCCGGGTGCACGGCACGTTCGAGGCGTACCTGCGTGACGGGCTGGGCGTGACCGACGAGGTCCGGGCGGGGTTGCGGGCGGGGCTGCTGGAGTAGGACCTCAGCCGGCCAGCTCGTGCCGGGCGTCCCACACCCGTGCGGAGACGTGCGCGATGAGCCGGCAGGCGTCGTCCTCGACCTGCTCGCCGTCCGCGCCGCCGTCGGCCAGGTCGGTGGTCGTGCACACCACGACGGTGTACGGCGGCGCGTCGTCCGGGAAGACCACGCCGGCGCCGTGGCGGACACCGCGTACCCAACCGTTCTTGTGTGCGATGCGGGTGCCGTCGGGCAGGCCGGCGGCCAGGTCCTCGCGGTGTTCCTGGGCGACGAGCACGTCGAGCATGGCGGCGCAGCCGGCCGGCGAGGCCAGCGGGCCGGGCCGGTTCGCGCCCAGCGCCAGCTCGCCGAGGAGGGCGGCCAGGTCGGCGGCGGTGACCAGGTTGTCGATGCCGGCGTCGCGGGCCGCGAAGTCCTCGATGCCGCGGCCGGTGACGCTGTGCCGCGCGCCGGCCAGCGCCCACGCCTGCGCGACGGCGGGCAGGCCGACCTGGCCGATGCAGATGTTGGTGGCCAGGTTGCTGGAACGAACGATCATGCGTTCGGCCAGCCAGCGCAGCGGGGCGGCGCCGCCGACGCGGTCCCAGACCGCCTCGTCGTTGTCGTAGTCGCGGGCGTTGGTGAAGCGGGGCGCGCCGGGCAGCGCGGAGTCGAAGGAGTTGCGCACCGGCAGCGGCGCGTCCAGGTCGAGCCGGCCGGCTTCGGCGGCGCGGTGCAGCGCCACCAGGACGGCGACCTTCATGGTGCTCGCCGCGTAGTGGGTGGCGTCGGCCCGCCGGGTCCAGGTGGGCCGCGCGCCGGGGCGGCCCACGTACGCGGAGACGGTGCCGGGCACCTTGTCCAGGTGCGCGTCGAGGTCCTCCCAGATCATGGAGTGACCGTAGCGGATCTTCGGCGCGCGCGGGGCAGCGGCACGGCCGGGTCCGGGGCTAGCGTGCGGACATGACGACCGCCCTGTACGACGACATCGCGGACTGGTACGAGGAGTACGCCACCGTCGGTTCCGCGGCCTACATGGACCGGGTCCGATCGGTGCTGGCGGAGCTGTTGGGCGCCGGCCCCGGGCGGTGCCTGGACCTGTGCTGCGGCACCGGTGCGCACGCGGCCGAGTTGCACCGGCTCGGCTGGTCGCCGGTGGGGGTGGACCTGTCGACCGGACAACTGCGGCACGCCCGCTCCCGGCTGCCGGTGGCCGGTGCCGACGCCACCGCCCTGCCGCTGGCCGACGGCGCCCTGCCGGCCGTGGTCTGCGTGCTGGCGCACACCGACATGCCGGACTATCCGGCCGCGATCGCGGAGGCGGCCCGGGTGCTGGCCCCGGGCGGCCGGCTGGTGCACATAGGGGTGCATCCCTGCTTCGTGGGCGCCTTCGCGGATCGGTCCGAGCCGGGGCGGATCGTGATCGACGGCGGCTACGCCACCCGGGAGCGCACGACCCGGTCCTGGAACGCGAGCGGGGTGCGGGCCCGGGTGGGCGCCTGGCACCTGCCCCTGGCCGACCTGCTCACCGCCGTCGCCGCCGCCGGCCTGGTGCTCGACGAGGTGGTCGAGTCCGGCTCCGGCCCGGTCCCCGACATCCTGGCCCTGCGCGCCACCAGACCCCGCTGACGGCCACCCGTCAGCGGTGCCCACCCGTCCCGCTGCCCGGCTCCCCGCTGTCTCCGCGATTGCCTCCCGCTCCGCCACGGCCTTTCCTGCCCCGTCCTTTCCTCCCCCGGCCACGGGGTTCGGCTCCGTCCTGCCAGCTCCCGCCCGTCGTGCCATTCACCCGTCCAGCAGTCGCAACGGCGCGGTGACCGGGGCCAGGAACCGGCCGCCCCCGGCGTTTCGCCGCGGAACGCGTCTCCGCCTCTCGCACCCCATCGCGGCCCCCTTCCGTTCAGCCCCGCCCCCCGCCTCACCGGTTCGTTCCCTCCCACAAGGCGACTCCGATACCACATATCGAGACACGCGGAGATCTTGGAAGGAAAGCGCCCCTATGGGGGCCATTTCGTACCAAGATCTCGCCCCCACCCCGTCGATCATGAGGTTGGCGGCAGAGTTGATCTCCGAAATCGCCGCCAACTTCATGATCGACGGGGTGACGGGTGACGGGTGACGGGTGACGGGTGACGGGTGACGGGTGACGGGTGACGGGTGACGGGGAAAGGGGGAGCCCGGTCCGCCGGGGTGGCGGGCCGGGCTCCGGGTGGGGCGTCGGGCTGGTGGGTCAGCCGGCGTGCTTGCGGCGGGCGGCCATCCGGCCCCGCTGCGTCTGGTCCAGGATCACCTTGCGGATGCGCACCGAGGTCGGGGTGACCTCGACGCACTCGTCCTCGCGGCAGAACTCCAGGGCCTGCTCCAACGACAGCTTGCGCGGCGGGATCAGCTTCTCGGTCTCGTCGGAGGTCGAGGCCCGCATGTTGGTGAGCTTCTTCTCCTTGGTGATGTTGACGTCCATGTCGTCGGAGCGGGAGTTCTCCCCGACGATCATGCCCTCGTACACCTCGGTGGTCGGCTCGACGAAGAGCTGGCCGCGCTCCTGCAGGTTGATCATGGCGAACGAGGTGACCGCGCCGGCGCGGTCGGCCACCAGCGAGCCGTTGTTGCGGGTGCGCAGCTCGCCGAACCACGGCTCGTAGGACTCGAAGACGTGGTGCAGGATGCCGGTGCCCCGGGTGTCGGTGAGGAACTCGGTGCGGAAGCCGATCAGGCCGCGCGCCGGCACCAGCCACTCCATCCGGATCCAGCCGGTGCCGTGGTTGACCAGCTGCTCCATCCGGCCCTTGCGGGTGGCGAGGAGCTGGGTGATCGCGCCCAGGTATTCCTCCGGCGCGTCGATGGTGAGCCGCTCGACCGGCTCGCAGGTCTTGCCGTCGATCTCCTTGGTGACGACCTGCGGCTTGCCGACGGTCAGCTCGTAGGACTCGCGGCGCATCTGCTCGACCAGGATGGCCAGCGCCAGCTCACCACGGCCCTGCACCTCCCAGGCGTCCGGCCGCTCGGTGGGCAGCACCCGCAGCGAGACGTTGCCGATCAGCTCCTTGTCGAGCCGGTCCTTGACCATCCGGGCGGTGACCTTGGAGCCCTTGACCCGGCCGACCAGCGGCGAGGTGTTGGTGCCGATGGTCATCGAGATGGCCGGCTCGTCGACGGTGATCAGCGGCAGCGGGATCGGGTTCTCGGCGTCGGCCAGCGTCTCCCCGATCATGATCTCGGGGATGCCGGCGACGGCGATGATGTCGCCCGGTCCGGCCGACTCGGCCGGCTTGCGCTCCAGGCCCTCGGTCATCAGCAGCTCGGAGATGCGGACCCGCTGGGTGCTGCCGTCGGTGCGGCACCAGGCCACGGTCTGGCCCTTGCTGATCGTGCCCTGGCGGACCCGGCACAGCGCGAGCCGGCCCAGGAACGGCGAGGCGTCGAGGTTGGTGACGTGCGCCTGGAGCGGCGCGTCCTCCTCGTACGCCGGCGCCGGGATGGTGTCCAGCAGGGTGCGGAACAGCGGCTCCAGGTTGCTGCTGTCGTCCGGCACGGCGCCGTCGGCCGGCTGGGTGAGCGAGGCGATGCCGTCGCGGGCGCAGGCGTAGACGATCGGGAAGTCGATCTGCTCCTCGTCGGCGTCCAGGTCGAGGAAGAGCTCATAGGTGTCGTCCACGACCTCCTTGATCCGGGCGTCGGGGCGGTCCACCTTGTTGATCACCAGGATGATCGGCAGCCGGGCGCGCAGCGCCTTGCGGAGCACGAACCGGGTCTGCGGCAGCGGGCCCTCGCTGGCGTCCACCAGCAGCACCACGCCGTCGACCATGGTCAGGCCGCGCTCGACCTCACCACCGAAGTCGGCGTGACCGGGGGTGTCGATGATGTTGATGGTGACCGGGTCGCCGTCCGCCGGCAGGTACCGCACGCCGGTGTTCTTGGCGAGGATGGTGATGCCCTTCTCCCGCTCGAGGTCCATCGAGTCCATGACCCGCTCGGTGTCCTCACCACGGGCGCCGTAGGCGCCGGCCTGCCGCAACATGGCGTCGACCAGGGTCGTCTTGCCGTGGTCGACGTGGGCGATGATGGCGACGTTGCGGAGGTCGGTGCGTAGCTGCATACCCTCCATACTCCTGTCTGCGGTTGCCGGGGCACGCCTCGGGGTCACCCCGAGATCGCCCGGATCTGTGGCGAAAGTGCTGTGCCGACCGTTCCAGCGACTGGCATGCTGGCTCCCGTGCGGGGTGCCGGATGCCTGACCTGCTGAACTGGCTGCAGGAGCTGCCGCCCCTGCTGATCTACCTGGCCGCCGCGACGATCGTGGCGGGTGAGACCGCGGTGATCTTCGGGCTGCTGGTGCCGGGCGAGGCGACCCTGCTGCTGGTCGGCTTCCTAGCGTACGCGGGGACGCTACGGCTCGTCCCCGCGCTGCTGGCCATGGTGGCCGCCGCCGTGATGGGAGACACACTCGCGTGGCGGGCCGGGCGGCGGTACGGGCCGCGACTGCGCGCCTCCGGGCTCGGCGCCCGGATCGGAGCGCACCGCTGGCGACGCGCCGACGAGTTGCTGGAGCGCCTGGGCGGGCGGGGCGTGTTCGCCGCCCGCTGGGTGGCGTTCGCCCGCACGTTGGCGCCCCGGCTGGCCGGTGCGGCCGGGCTGCCGTACCGGCGGTTCGCGCCGTGGAACCTGGCCGGGGTGGTGAGCTGGGTCGGCGCCTCGGTGCTGGCCGGCTACCTGGCCGGCGAGTCGTACGAGCGGGTGTCGCAGCTGCTGGGCCGGGCCACCGGGGCGGTGCTGGTGCTGCTGGTGTGCCTGCTCGGCGTGGTGCTGGCCGGCCGGTGGCTGGGACGTAACCCGGACCCGGTCCGGGCGTTGGCGGCCCGGGCCGGCGCGTTGCCGCCGCTGCGCTGGCTGCGGAACCGCTACGGGGTGCTGTTCTTCCTGGTCGGCATGCGCGTCGGCCCGGTCTGGACGCTGCTGATCAACCTGGTGCTGGGGCTGGCGCTGCTGTTCGGCGCCGGGTTGGCCGTGGCCGCCCTGCTGGAGGCGGTGGTCCGGCACAGCGGGCTGGGCGTGCTCGACGGGCTGGTCGCGGACTGGTTCGCCGCCCGGCGTACCCAGGGGGTGGTCGACGCCGCGCTGGGCGCGGTGTCGGTGCTGCGCGGCTGGGTCCTCATCACGGCGGTCGCCCTGGTGGCGGTGGTGGTGACCGGCCGGCGGCGGTCCTGGCGCGCGGACCCGCTGGGGGTGGTGGGGACGGTCGGCGCGGCCGTGCCGTTGGTGCTGCTGGTGGTGGTGGCGGACCTGACCGGTCCGGGCGGGCCGGACGACGTCCGGGACCTGTTCCCCACCCAGAACGCGGTGGTCACCGCGAGCTTCGGCACGCTGGCCTGGCTGCTGTCGCGGGGGGCCCGCTGGCCGGTCGGGGTGGCGGTGTGGACCGCCGCGTCGGCGGGCGTGGTCGCGGTCACCGGCGCCCGGCTCTACCTGGGCTGGAGCACGGCCAGCGGCACGGCGTCCGCGGTGCTGCTGGGCGCCGCGTGGACCACCGTGTTCGTGGTCGCCTGGGCGACCCGGGACCGCGCGGCGGACGGCGACGGCGGGCCGGCGCCCGGGGCCGCCGCCCCGGGCCGGCCGGTCGTGGGGGAGGGCCCGCCGCGGCCCCGGGAGCGGCGGCCGGCGTCGCGGGTACCCCGCAGGCCCGTCGATCCCTGCTAGGGTGCGCCGGACGGGGACCACGGGGAGGTTCGATGCGGCGAGGAGTCAGCCGGTGGGCTGCGGCTGCGGTGGCGGCGCTGGTGGCGGCCGGTCTGGTGACCGGCTGCGGCGGCGAGGAGCAGCCGGTCCGGGAGGTGGCCGCGGAGCTGCCCACGGTGGCCCCGGTCGAGGCGCCGGAGGAGGCGCCCGCCGACGCGCCGAGCGAGGAGCCGCCGGCGGTCGAGGCGATGGGCGGGCGGCCCAGCCCGTCGGCGTCGGCGAAGCCCCGGCCGAAGCCGTCCCGCACGTCCACCAAGCCGCTGGCGAAGCCGAAGCCGCCGACCGAGACCCAGGTGCCGCCGGCCCCGCCGAAGCCGGCGCCCGCCGGCTGCAAGCCCAGCCACCGGGGCACCAAGGCGACGCAGAGCCAGGTGAAGGCGGCGCTGGCCGACGCCGCGGCCCGCACCTACTGGCCCACGTCGGCGCCGGACATCCGCATCCCGTCGGTCCTGATGAAGGCCACCGCCTGGCAGGAGAGCGGCTGGCAGTCCACCATCGTCGCCTGTGACGGCGGCGTCGGGCTGATGCAGGTCATGCCGGCCACGGCGGAGTGGATGAACCAGCGTTTCGGCCAGTCCTACGACATCGACGACTACCGGGACAACGCCTACCTCGGCGGCACCTACCTGGCCTGGCTGACCAAGTACATCGGCGACATGTACTTCGAGTCCGACTACCGGCTGGACGCCTCGCTGTGCACCGCCGAGTTGAACTCGTGCCTGCTCAACGCCGTGATCGCGGCGTACAACTACGGCCACGGCGCGGTCGCCCGGGAGGGGCAGCCACTGGCCATCCCCAACCCGCAGTACGTCTACAACGTGCGCGAGCTGATGACCAGCTGCGAGTGCCTGGCGTTCTGAGGCCCGTCGGGTGTCCGGGGGCCGGCGTGACGCCGACCCCCGGACGTCGGGTCAGTCCCGCGCGGTGACCGGTTCGGCCGGCGCGCCGGGCGCCTCGGCCGGCGCGTCCGCTTCCCGGCTGATCCGACCGGGCCACCAGAACCGGTCGCCGAGCAGGAACGCCAGCGCCGGCACCAGCACGGTGCGGACCAGCAGCGTGTCCAGCAGCACGCCGATGCAGACGATGATCCCGATCTGGGTGAGCGTGATCAGCGGGAGCACGCCCAGCACCGCGAAGACCGCGGCGAGCAGCACACCGGCGCTGGTGATGACGCCGCCGGTGACGCGCAGCGCGGAGAGCATCCCGTCCCGGGTGCCGACCCGGCGGGCGTCCTCCCGGGCCCGGGTGACCAGGAAGATGTTGTAGTCCACGCCGAGGGCGACCAGGAACACGAACGCCAGCAGCAGCACGCCGGAGTCCAGCGCCGGGAAGTCCAGCACGTGGTCGAAGAGCAGCCAGGCCGCGCCGAGGCTGGCGAAGAACGACGCGATCACGGTCAGCACCAGCAGCAGCGGGGCCAGCAGGCCGCGCAGCAGCAGCACCAGCACGGCGCCGACCAGCAGCAGGATGATCGGCAGGATCAGCCGGAGATCGCGGGTGTTGGCCTCGTTCGAGTCGTACGTGGCCGCGACCGTGCCGCCGACCAGCGCGCCGTCGGGGGCTTCCGCGCCGGCCACGGTCGGCGGCGCCGAGTTCGGCACGGCGGCGACCGCGTCGCGCAGCGCCACGACCGCGCGGTCGGAGGCGGCGGTGCCCGGCTCGGCGGTGAGCACCACGTCGACCTGGGCGACCCGGTCCCCGGCCAGGCCCGGGCGGACCGACGCGACGCCGTCCACCGCGTCGGCGGCGGCGACGACCGCCGCGGCGGCCTGCGGGTTGGTGAGCACGGCCACCGGCTGGGTGCTGCCGGCGGGGAAGGCCCGGGCAAGGGTCTCCGCGCCGGCGACCGCCTCGGGCTTCTCGCGGAACTGCTCGGTCTCGGACAGGCCGGTGCGGATACCGAGGCCGCCGAGCGCGAGGCCGGCCAGGAGCAGGGTGGCCAGCACCGCGACCGGCAGCGGCCGGCGGACGACCAGCGCACCGAGGCGTCCCCAGAGCCGGCCCTCGCGGGCGGCGCCGCCGACCCGGGGGACGAACGGCCAGAACAGGCCACGGCCGAAGAGCACCAGCGCCGCGGGCAGCACGAACAGGGCGGAGAGCATGGCGAACACGACGCCGATGGCGCAGGCCACCGCGAGCGCCCGGTTCGTTTCCTGCTCCGACAGCAGCAACGTCAGCACTCCGAGCACGACGGTGCCGCCGCTGGCCAGGATCGGCTCGGCGGTGCGGCGCAGGGCGGAGCGCATGGCGGTGAAGCGGTTCTCGTCCCGGCGCAGCTCCTCGCGGTAGCGCGCGATGAGCAGCAGGGCGTAGTCGGTGGCGGCGCCGAAGACCAGCACGCTGGCGATGCCGGTGACCTGGCCGCTGGGCAGGTAGATGCCGAGCGCGGGCACGACGGTCTCCACCGTGCGCAGGGTGAGCTGCTCGGCGGCGGCCACGACCAGCAGGGGTACGAGCCACAGGAACGGGCTGCGGTAGGTGACCAGCAGCAGCAGCGCCACGACGGCGGCGGTGACCAGCAGCAGGGTGGTGTCGGCGCCCTGGAACACCTTGCTCAGGTCGGCGGTGAACGCCGGCCCGCCGGTGACCTCGACGGTCAGGTCGGCGGGCAGGTCTCCGACCGCGTCGCGCACCTTGACCACCTCGTCGACCACGGCCTGCTGATCGCCGGCGGTGGACAGCGGCACGACGACCAGCGCGACGGTGCCGTCGGGGGAGACCTGGGCGGGGGCGACCCGGCCGCCGGCCGCGAGCGCGCCGAGCTCCGCCGCCGCGCCGTCGAGCGCGCTGCGGTCGGCGGCACTGAGCGGGGCGCGGTCGTCGCGGCTGACCACCACCAGGGCGGGCTGGGTGTCGCGGGAGGGCAGCTGCTCCTGGAGCCGCTCGACCTGCGTCGACTGCCACTCGACGGACAGGCCGGTGGCGGAGACGGGTTGGGGATTGTCCGGCTTGGGTAGGCCGAAGACGACCGCGCCGACGACGAGTGCGGCGACCACGGTGAGCCAGGCGGCCAACCGGCCCCGGGCGACGCGGGTGAACAGTGACATCGGTGCCCTCACAGGTTTCTTTGCGGGGGTGATTCTTGCCGAGAGAGTATCTTGATGAGCGAGATTATCCGGGGAGGGCCTATGCTGCAACCGGACCGGAGCGGGCAGGGGGTGGCGGCGAGCGGTGGCGGGGCACGGCATGTACCGGCGGCGGGACGACCCGCGGGGGCGGATGGTCGCGGAGATCACCAACGACCTGCGTCGCTACTCGTTCGACGCGCAGCACGTCGGGCACGCGTTCGCCGGCCTGCACGGGCTCAACGCCACCGACCTGCAGGCTCTCATCGCGGTGATGGAGGCCGAGCTGGTCGGCGAGCCGATCACCCCGGGACGGCTCGGTGAGGTGCTCAATCTCTCCTCCGGGTCGGTGACCGCGCTGGTCGACCGGCTGGAGCGCGCGGGCCACATCCGGCGCGACCGGGACACCGTCGACCGCCGCAAGGTCCTGCTGCACTACGCCGACCGGGGCGCCACCCTGGCGCAGAGCTTCTTCGGGCCGCTCGGCCGCCGCACCGACGAGGTGATGGCCCGGTTCACCGACGACGAGCTGGCCGTGGTGCACCGGTTCATGGCCGAGATGATGCGGTCCATGCGGGCGCACCGCGACGAGGTGCGCGCCGCCCGCGGCGAGCCCCGCCGCGCCGCCGCCCCCGACCCCGCCGGCGACCGCTGACCGTGCGACCGGTCACCCGGCTCGTCGCGGCGGCACTGCGGTTGCCCGCCGCCCGCACCGGCCGGGTGACCGTCACCCGGAACCTCCCGGTCCGGGTCCGTGACGGCACCTGCCTGCGCACCGACCACTACGCGCCGGATCTCGCCGGCGCCCCGTGCGTGCTGATCCGCACCCCGTACGGCCGGGGCGGGCCGGTCCGGTTGCTCGGTCGCCTGATCGCCGAACGGGGCTTCCACGTGGTGATCCAGTCCTGCCGCGGCACGGACGGCTCCGGTGGCGAGTTCGTCCCGCTGGTGCACGAGCGTGACGACGGCCTGGACACCCTCGACTGGTTGCGCCGCCAGCCCTGGTGGACCGGCGCGTTCGGCATGTTCGGCGCCAGCTACCAGGGGTTCGTGCAGTGGGCGGTGGCCGCCGAGGCGGGCGACGAGCTGCGCGCGATGGTCGCCGTGGTGACCGCCTCGGCCACCCGCGACTCGACGTACGCGGGTGAGTCCTTCGCGCTCGACACGGTGCTCACCTGGGCGGAGCTGCTCGAGGCGCAGACCGTGCCCTGGCTGGCCCGGCAGTGGGAGCTCAAACGCGGCCAACCCCGACTGGCCCGCGCGTTGTCCCACCTTCCGCTGGCCGAGGCGGACCGGGTCGCCACCGGCGTGACCGTGCCGTTCTTCCAGGAGTGGCTGCGTCACCACACGCCGGACGCCGACTACTGGCGCACCCGCGTCTTCGGCGACCGGATCACCGACGTGCGCGCGCCGGTGACCATGGTCAGCGGCTGGCAGGACATCTTCCTCCCGGCGCAGCTCGACGACTGGGCCCGGCTGCGGGCCGCCGGCGCCCGGCCCCGGCTCACCGTCGGTCCCTGGACCCACGGCAGCCCGGGGCTGCTCGTGGCGGCCCTGCGGGAGGGCCTGGACTGGCTCGACACGCACCTGGCCGGCCGGGTCCGGCCGGAGCGCGCACCGGTGCGGGTGCACGTGGGCGGCGACGGCGGCGGGTGGCGGGACCTGCCCGACTGGCCGCCGCCGGCCACCCCGACGCGCTGGCACCTGCGGTCGGACGGCCGGCTGGACCGCACGCCGCCGGACGCCGAGGCGCCGGACCGGATCTGGTACGACCCGGCGGATCCGACCCCGTCGCTGGGCGGACCGCTGCTGGTGGCCCAGCGGGCGGGCGCGGTGGACAACCGGCCGGTGGAGTCGCGGCCGGACGTGCTCACCTACACCACCGAGCCGTTGCCGGCCGCCGTCGAGGTGGTCGGGCCGGTGCACGCCGAGATCCACCTGCGCAGCGAACTGTCGTACCTGGACGTGTTCGTGCGACTGTGCGACGTGGACCGGCGCGGGCGGTCCTGGAACGTCTGCGACGGGCTGGCCCGGGTCGAGCCGGACCGGTTCCCCCGGGACGCCTCCGGCGCGGTCCGCGTTCCGGTCACGCTCTGGCCGACCGCGCACCGGTTCGCGTCCGGGCACCGGTTGCGCCTGCAGGTCTCCGGCGGCGCCCACCCGCGATACGCCCGCAACCCCGGCACCGGGGAGCCGCTCGGCACCGCCGTGACTCTTCGTGCTGGATGGCGCGATGTGCTGCACGATGGTGAACATCCCTCGGGGTTGGACCTGCCGTTGGCGCCGGCACCGTCCACAGCGGCCCGATAGTTCCAAATACCGCCTCTGAACTGGGCGTTTTCCCCAAACCGTGGTTAAGCTCGGAGCAGGTGCCCGGTGCCGTGCAACTCATCGGCGGGGCGCGACCGCAGATCGCAAGCCATCACGTGCTGTGATCGTCATGCCCTGCCGGCCATCGATCGGAAGGGGATCCACCATGACCTCGGCTCCGGCGAACCTGCTGGCGGTCCGCAACCTGTTGCTCACCTACCTCAACGTCGACAAGAACGCCGTACGGGATCAGGACCTGGAACCGGCCGAGGTCGGCATCGTCGGAGACGCGAACCACCGGGGCGGCTACCACTGTGGCTCCGACCGGGTGGTCGTCAACGACTACTCGGTGGTGGAGTCCATCCGGGACCGTTCCGGGCTGACCCTGTACGCGTCCGCGCTGGACGTCGGCACGTTCTCGGTCCGCTCCGGCGGCGCCACCCACACCCTGCGCACCTTCTCCACCTGGATGGCGGCGCAGTGCGCGGCGAACGCGGCCGACACCCGGGACATCCGGGAGATCATCTATTCCCCGGACGGCCGGACCGTGCGGCGTTGGGACCGGCTCGGCAAGCGCACCAGTGGCGACAGCAGCCACCTCTTCCACACCCACTTCAGCTTCTTCCGCGACTCCACCAAGGCGGGCCGGGACCAGACCCCGCTGTTCCGCCGTTATCTCACCGCGATCGGGCTGATCGCCCCTGTGAAACCGGAGGACGACATGGAACAGACCGACAAGCTCGTCGGCAACACCGGCTACCCGAACCGCACGGTCGGCGACGTGCTGGCCGACGTCGAGAACCTGCGCAACTGGCTGATCTCACCGGTCAACACGACCGGCCTGGTCACCCCACCGATGGCCAACTCGCCGTTGCAGCAGATGCTGGCGATGGCGCGGGCCTGGCCGGCGCTCGTCGCGCAGGTCAACGAGTTGTCGGGCAAGGACTTCACCGACGAGCAGCAGATCGTCAGCGGGGTCCTCGCCGGCCTCCCGCCGGAGAAGATCGCCGAGGCGATCCCGCCGCAGATCGCCCGGGACGTCGCTGACGAGTTGTCCCGGCGGCTGACCGCCTGACCGTCCGGTGCCGCGGCGTCCGCGTCGACGCGGACGCCGCGGCGTCCGAACAGATCCGCAACAGGTATTGCGCAACAACTCTTGCTAATGTCAGGGTGGGTGGCATGACAGAGCCCACCGTCCGGCAGGTCACCGACTCGCGAGTGCTCGCGGCGCTCGCCCACCCCCTGCGTCGCCGGCTGATGGACGTGCTCAAGGTGCACGGTCCGTGCACCGTCGGCCTGCTCGCCGAGCACACCGACCAGGCGCCCGCGAACGTCAGCCACCACCTCCGGGTCCTGGCCGCCGCCGACCTGTTGGTGGAGGCGCCGGAGCTGGCCCGGGACCGTCGCGAGCGGTGGTGGCGGCTGCGTGACCGGGGGGTGCGTTGGTCCACCACTGACTTCGACGGCGACCCCGCCGACCGGGCGGTGGCCGACGCGGCCGGCTCGCTGAACCTGGAGCGGCACGCGGAGCTGGTGCGGGCCTGGCACGCGGCCTCCGACGAGACCCGCGCCGCCTGGGGCGAGGGGCCGTTCAGCACCGACAAGTGGCTGCGGCTGACCCCGGACGAGCTGGCCCAGCTCAGCCAGGAGGTGATCGCGCTCTTCGCCCGGTGGGCCGACCGGCCCGTGCCCGAGGACGGGCAGCGCCGCGAGCCCGTCTTCCTGTTCTCCTACGGCGTCCCGGCCCGGCCGTGAGCGCCCCGGCCCGACCGTCCGCGCCGGCCGTCGACCGCCCGCGCGGCGGGCTGTTCCGGCACCGCGACTTCCGGCTGCTCTGGACCGGGCACACGGTCAGTGCCGTGGGCAGCAACATGACCACGGTGGCGCTGCCGTTGGTCGCCGTGGCGGTGCTCGACGCCACCACGTTCCAGGTGGCGGTGCTCACCGCCGCCGCCTGGCTGCCCTGGCTCCTCGCCGGCCTGCCGGTCGGGGCCTGGGTCGACCGGGTCCGCCGCCGCCCCGTGATGATCGGCGCCGACCTGGCCGCCGCGGCGCTGTTCCTCAGCGTCCCGGTCGCGGCGCCGCTCGGCCTGCTCACCGTCTGGCAGTTGCTGGTCGTGGCGCTCGGCGCCGGGCTGGCCCGGGTCTTCTTCGAGACCGCCGACCAGGTCTACCTGCCCACGCTGCTTCCGCCCGAGCAGGTGCCGGAGGCGAATTCGCGGCTGCACGCCACCCACACCGCGAGCTACCTGGTCGGCCCGGGACTGGCCGGCCTGATCGCCCAGCTCGCCGGCGCGGTCGTCGCGGTGGCGCTGGACGCGGTGAGCTTCCTGTTCTCCGCGCTGTGCCTGCACCGGATCCGGGCGGTCGAGCCCCGGCCGCGCCGCCCCGCCGGGGCGTCGTCGCTGCGTCAGGAGGTCGCCGCCGGGCTGCGCTTCGTCACCCGCGACCCCTACCTGCGGGTGCTGACGGTGTTCGGGGCGGCCAGCAACATCGGGCTGACCGGCTACCAGGCCGTGCTGGTGGTCTTCCTGGTCCGCTCGGCGCACCTGCCGGCCGGCCTGGTCGGCCTGCTGATCGGTGTGGCCAGCCTCGGCGGCATCGTCGGCGCGGCGTCCGCCGCCCGGCTGGCCCGCCGGCTCGGCACCGCCCGCGCGCTGCTGGTCGCCGGCGCCCTCACCGGCCCGCCCGCGCTGCTGATCCCGCTGGCCGGGCCCGGCGTGCGGGTGACCTGGCTGGTGCTCGGCGGGGTGCTGGTGAGCCTCGGCGTCGCGGTCGGCAACGTGGTCAAGGGCAGCTTCCGGCAGACCTACACGCCGCACCAACTGCTCGGCCGGGTGACCGTGAGCATGCACCTGCTGAACTACGGCACCATCCCGCTCGCCGCAGTGGTGGCCGGCGCGCTGGGCGCCGCCTGGGGGCCGGACGGCGCGATCCGGGTGATGACCGCCTGGCTGGCGCTCACCCCGCTGATCCTGCTGGTCGGCCCGCTGCGCCGGCGGCGCGACCTGCCGGCCGTGCCGGCCTGAGGAGTGCGGCGGCCGGCCGTGCCGGGCCGGGGGAATGCCCTGGTCGGCTGCCGGGCCCGAAGAATGCACTGTGGCGGCGGTCGGTGCTCCGACCGCCGCCACCGGCACGTCGCTACATCGGACGGACGTTGTCCGCCTGCGGGCCCTTCTGGCCCTGGGTCACCTCGAACTCGACCTTCTGGCCCTCGTTCAGCTCGCGGTAGCCACTGCTCTGGATGGCCGAGTAGTGGACGAACACGTCCGGGCCTCCGCCGTCCTGCTCGATGAAGCCGAAGCCCTTTTCCGAGTTGAACCACTTGACCGTGCCGGTTGCCATGCGTCTCTCCCTGTTCAATGCGGGTGAGCACCGGCCCCTCGGCCGATGATCGCCCTCTACCACCCTGACAGTAACCGGCCGAACCGGGATCCGCTGCCGGAAGTGCCGGCGTGGCACGTGAATACCTGCGAGCCGGAAATGCCCCCGGCGCCGATCGGGGCACGGCATGCTTGCCCCGATGACCACAACCACGGCACTGGCCGACCTGGAACAGGAGATCGCGGCGCCCGGCGCGGGCCCGGACCGCCTGCGGCTGGTCGGCACGCCGTTCGTGCCCGAGGTACGCCTGCACCTGGCCGAGGACGCGATCCTGTGGTGGGCGCGGATGGAGGCCGCGGCCGGGCGGTCGCTGCCGCCGCCGTACTGGGCCTCCGTGTGGGCCGGTGGGCAGGCGCTCGCCCGGCACCTGCTCGACCACCCCGACCTCGTCGCCGGCCGCCGGGTGCTCGACCTGGCCGCCGGGTCGGGACTGGTCGCCATCGCCGCCGCGCTCGCCGGCGCCGACCAGGTGATCGCCAACGACGTCGACCCCTACGCGGTGGCGGCCGTCACGGTCAACGCCCGGGCCAACCAGGTCCGGGTGACCGCCGACGGCGAGGACCTGCTCGACGGCGTCGCCGGCGTCGACCTGGTGGTGGCCGGTGACGCCCTCTACGACGCCGGGCTGGCCGCCCGGGTGCTGCCGTACCTGCGCCGGTGCGCCGAGCGCGGCGTCGAGGTGCTGGTCGGCGACCCGGACCGCGGGCACCTGCCGCCGGACGGCCTGGACCTGGTGGCCAGCTATCCGGTGCCGACCACCGAGCCCTCGGTCGACTCCCCGGTCCGTCGGGTGCAGGTGCTCCGCCCCCGCTGACCCTGAGGGGCCCCCGGGTCCGGCCTCCGGGTCGGGTGGGGGGTCACGCCCGATGTGCCGGGCGGTCGGTGGCGCATAGCGTGCTCATCATGACGGACCTGCTCGCCCAGCTCGGGGAGTTGCCCACCACGCTGCTGATGGGGCTCCTCGGCGTGGTGATGCTCGCCGACGCCGTACCCCTGCTCGGGGTGCTGGTGCCCGGGGACGCCGCGGTCCTCGCGGCGGTCGGCGCGGGCCGACCGGCGGGCGGGGCGGTGACCGTCGCGGCCGTGGTGGCGGGCTGCGTGGCCGGCTGGTCGTTGAGCTTCCTCGCCGGGCGGCGCTGGGGCGTGCGGTTGCGGCACGGCCGGCTGGGGCGCTGGATCGGCGAGTCCCGGTGGGCCGCCGCCGAGGCGCTGCTGCACCGCGGCGGCGGACGGATCGTGCTGGTGGCGCCGTTCCTGCCGGTGTTCAACGCGCTGTTGCCGCTGGCCGCCGGCGGGCTCCGGATGCCGTACCGGAGGTTCGTGACCTGCGCGGCGCTCGGCGCCACGCTCTGGGCCGGGCTCTACGTGGCACTCGGGCTGGCCGCGCGGACGCTGACCGTGCTGCTGCCCGGCGCGCCCGACCCGACGGTGCTCACCATGGCCGTCGGGCTGCTGCTGGCCGGGCCGGTGCTGCTCGGCGCCCGGCGCCGGCTGCGCGCGGTGACCGGCGCACCGGGCCGGGTCCGGCCGCCACGGGGGAGGCCGGACCCGGCGCGTTCACCAGCCGCGGGCCCGCCACTGCGGCAACGCCGCCCGCTCCGCGCCGATCGTGCTGTCCTTGCCGTGTCCCGGATAGAACCAGGTCTCGTCCGGCAGCCGGTCGAAGAGCTTGGCCTCGACGTCGTCGACGAGCTGGCCGAACCGCTCCGGGTCCTGGTCGGTGTTGCCGACCCCACCCGGGAACAGCGAGTCGCCGGTGAACAGGTGCGGGGTGCCGGCCGGGTCGCGGTAGAGCAGCGCGATCGACCCCGGCGTGTGCCCGCGCAGGTGGATGACCTCCAGCGCGCAGTCGCCGACGTCGACGGTGTCGCCCTCGCGCAGCGGCTCGGCGTCGATCGGCAGGCCCTCGGCGTCGTCGGCGTGCACCAGCGCGCGGGCGCCGGTCTTGGCGACCACCTCCTCCAGCGCCACCCAGTGGTCCATGTGCCGGTGGGTGGTCACCACCGCGGCCAGGCCGCCGTCGCCCACCAGCTCCAGCAGGCGGGGCGCCTCGTTCGCGGCGTCGATCAGCACCTGGTCGCCGGTGGCGTGGCAGCGCAGCAGATAGGCATTGTTGTCCATCGGGCCCACCGACAGCTTGCTGACGGTGAGCCGGTCGAGCTCGCGCACGGCCGGCGGGCCGCCGGGCGTGACGTCTCCGGTGTAGGTCATGACGGCGTTCAGATCCATTCCGGTGGGTTCGGCAGGGGACCGTCGGGGACGACGGTGAGCAGCTCGCCCGCGCCCCGGCCGGTCAGCCAGGCGGCGAGTTCCGGCGCGGGGCCGGTGACCGTGGGCGCCCCCTCGGGGTCACCCACGACGAGTTCGTGTGCGGCGCCGTCGACGCGCAGCACCATGGCCGGCGCGTCCGGGTTGCCGGCCAGCCCGGTCGTCACCTCGTGCAGCAGGCGCTGGGCGAAGGCCTCCGGCCAGTCCGCCGGGCGGTAGCCGGTCGCCAGGTCGACGTGGTGCACCTCGACCTCGCGCAGCCGGCCCCAGACCAGCAGCGCCGCCGGCCACGGACCGCGCCGGGCCTGCACCATGGCGCCCCACGCCTCGGCCGGCATCTGCGCCACCGCCGCGTCGAAGCGCTGGCCGCTGCGGCGCAGGTCGTCCAGCAGATCGGCCGGGCCCCGGCCGGCCCCCGCCTCGATGTCGGCGTTACGCGCCTCGACGGAGGCGTACATCGGGATCGGTTCGCCGGTGCGCGCGGCCGTGAGCAGGTTGACGAACCCGTCGGCGTTGCGGGCCAGGTGGGTGAGCACGTGCGCGCGGGTCCAGCCCGGCAGGAGCGAGGGCGCCGCGACGTCCGCGGCGGTCAGGCCGGCGACGGTACGCAGCAGCCGGTCGTTCGCCTCGGCCAGGTCACCGGTCAACAGCAGGGGGTCACTGGTCATCTCGTTCTCACGGGTTCGACAGTAGCGGGCGGGAACCGGCCGCGCCGCCGGGGAAATCGCTTTCGGCGCGTCGGCGCGGCCCCTACCGTCGGGGCGAACGACAGCGGCTCGCGGCGGGAACGCGCCGGGTCGACGTCGTGCCGGACGCGGGCGCCGGGAGTCGGAGCGGAGGTGGTGAGCATGCCGGTCGAAGCACGCGTGTTCCGCCGTGAACCCCCTCGACACCGATGAGGACACCATGAACCTGGACCTGACCGCCCTCGGCTGGGACGCCGACTGGGCGACCCACCTCGATCGACGCGCCGACCACCGACCCGGGCGGGTGGCCCGGGTGGACCGGGGCGTGTGCACCGTGCTCCGCCCGGAGGGGCCGGTGCGGGCGAGCCTCGGCGGCGGCGTCCTCGCCGCCGCGGCCCGCGACCTGACCGCGTTGCCCTGCGCGGGCGACTGGGTGCTGCTCGCCACCTGGCCGGACGGCGCGGTCACGGTGGAGGCGGTGCTGCCGCGACGGACCGCGCTGGTGCGGCGCACCGCCGGCAAGGACGCCAGCGGGCAGGTGCTGGCCGCCAACCTCGACGCCGCCGCGGTGGTCGAGCCGGTGCACCCGACGCCGGACGCCGCGCGGATCGAGCGGCTGCTCTCGCTCGCGCACGAGTCCGGCGCCGAGCCGCTGGTGGTGCTCACCAAGGCGGACCTGGCCGCCGACCCGGCCGCGGTGGCCCGGCAACTGGCCGACCTGGCGCCCGGGGTGCCGGTGCTGGCGGTCAGCGCCGAGCGGGGCACCGGCCTGGCGCCGCTGCGCCGGCACGTCGCCCCGGGACGCACCCTGGGCCTGCTCGGCCCCTCCGGGGCCGGCAAGTCGAGCCTGGTCAACGCGCTGGCCGGGGCGGACGTGATGCGGACCCAGGCGATCCGCCGGGTGGACGGCAAGGGCCGGCACACCACCACCTGGCGGTCGCTGGTGCCGCTGCCGGGTGGGGGAGCGGTGCTGGACACCCCCGGGGTACGCGCGGTCGGCCTGCTGGACGGCGTGGCCGGCCTGGACCGGGCCTTCGCCGACATCGCCGAGCTGGCCACCGGCTGCCGGTACGCCGACTGCGCGCACGACGCCGAGCCGGCCTGCGCGGTGCGGGACGCGCTGGACAGCGGCGAGCTGCCGGCGCGCCGCTGGGAGAGCTGGCGCCGGTTGCAGCGGGAGGTCGCGTACGAGGGCGGGCGTCGCGCGGCCCGGCTGGCCGCCGAGCGGCGGGGCGGGTGGCGTGGCGGGCGGCGGCGCACCGGGCGTCCGGCGACCCCGCCCGCGCCCGGCGCATTCTGAGTCGGCCCGGACCGGCCGGGCGGGGTTGGCCGCATCCCGCCCGACCGGTCTGAGCTGGGGGAATGTGCGCCCGACGGAAGTTGTCACACCTCGGGGCTAGAGTTGCCGGGGCGCCTTCCCTGCGCCTCGACAACCTGTGAGAACCGCCCAGACCTGACGTCTGGCGGACAGATCCGCCGCACATTCTTCTTCCGGGAGCACACGCACCGTGGCCGACCGTCTGATCATCCGTGGCGCGCGCGAGCACAACCTGCGTGACGTCAGTCTCGACCTGCCCCGGGACGCCCTGATCGTCTTCACCGGGCTGTCCGGTTCGGGCAAGTCGAGCCTGGCGTTCGACACCATCTTCGCCGAGGGGCAGCGCCGCTACGTCGAGTCGCTGTCGTCCTACGCCCGGCAGTTCCTCGGTCAGATGGACAAGCCCGACGTCGACTTCATCGAGGGCCTCAGCCCCGCCGTCTCCATCGACCAGAAGTCGACCTCACGCAACCCGCGCTCCACCGTCGGCACCATCACCGAGGTCTACGACTACCTCCGCCTGCTCTTCGCCCGCATCGGCGAGCCGCACTGCCCGATCTGCGGTGAGCGGATCTCCAAGCAGAGCCCGCAGCAGATCGTCGACCGGGTGCTCGCCATGGCCGAGGGCACCCGGTTCATGGTGCTCGCGCCGGTGGTGCGCGGCCGCAAGGGCGAATACGTCGACCTCTTCGCCGAGCTGCAGGCCAAGGGCTACGCCCGGGCCCGGGTCGACGGCGTGGTGCACCCGCTGACCGAGCCGCCGAAGCTCAAGAAGCAGGAGAAGCACACGATCGAGGTGGTCATCGACCGGCTCAGCGTCAAGCCGAGCGCCAAGCAGCGGCTGACCGACTCGGTCGAGGCCGCGCTCGGCCTCTCCGGCGGCCTGGTGCTGCTCGACTTCGTCGACCTGCCGGAGGACGACCCGGCCCGCGAGCGCCGCTACTCCGAGCACCTGGCCTGCCCGAACGACCACCCCCTGGCGATCGAGGACCTGGAGCCCCGGGTCTTCTCCTTCAACGCGCCCTACGGCGCGTGCCCGGAGTGCACCGGCCTGGGCACCAAGAAGGAGGTCGACCCCGAGCTGGTCATCCCGGACCCGGAGCGCTCGCTGCGCGAGGGCGCGATCCAGCCCTGGGCCACCGGGCACAACCTGGAATACTTCCTGCGCCTGCTGGAGGCGCTCGGCGAGGCCGAGCACTTCGACATCGACACGCCGTGGCGGGCGCTGCCGTCGCGGGCGCAGAAGACGATCCTGCACGGCTCCGACGACCAGGTGCACGTCCGCTACCGCAACAAGTACGGCCGCGAGCGCTCCTACTACACCGGCTTCGAGGGCGTGGTGCAGTGGATCGAGCGCCGGCACACCGACACCGAGTCGGAGTGGTCCCGCGACAAGTACGAGGGCTACATGCGGGACGTGCCCTGCGCCGCGTGCGGCGGCGCCCGGCTCAAGCCGGAGGTGCTCGCGGTCACCCTGGCCGGCAAGAGCATCGCCGAGGTCTGCAACCTCTCCGTCGGCGAGGCGGCCGACCTGCTGGCCGGCATCGAGCTGACCGACCGGCAGAAGATGATCGCCGAGCGGGTCCTCAAGGAGATCAACGCCCGGCTGAAGTTCCTGCTCGACGTGGGCCTCGACTACCTCTCCCTGGACCGCCCCGCGGGCACTCTCTCCGGCGGTGAGGCGCAGCGCATCCGGCTCGCCACCCAGATCGGCTCCGGCCTGGTCGGTGTGCTCTACGTGCTCGACGAGCCGTCGATCGGCCTGCACCAGCGGGACAACCACCGGCTCATCGAGACGCTGCTGCGGCTGCGCGGGCTGGGCAACACGCTGATCGTGGTCGAGCACGACGAGGACACCATCCGGGTTGCCGACTGGATCGTCGACATCGGTCCGGGCGCCGGCGAGCACGGCGGCAAGATCGTGCACAGCGGTTCGGTGCCGGCGCTGCTCGACAACGCCGAGTCGGTCACCGGGGCGTACCTGTCCGGGCGCAAGGTCATCCCGACGCCGGCCACCCGCCGGGCGCAGACGCCCGGCCGGGAGCTGGTGGTGCACGGCGCGCGCGAGCACAACCTGCGCAACCTCACCGTGAGCTTCCCGCTCGGCCAGCTCATCGCGGTCACCGGGGTCAGCGGCTCGGGCAAGTCGACGCTGGTCAACGACATCCTCTACACGGTGCTGGCCAACCAGATCAACGGCGCCCGGCTGGTGCCCGGCCGGCACACCCGGATCACCGGCCTGGAGCACGTGGACAAGGTCGTCGGCGTCGACCAGTCGCCGATCGGGCGCACCCCGCGTTCCAACCCGGCCACCTACACCGGGGTCTGGGACCACGTCCGCAAGCTCTTCGCCGAGACCACCGAGGCCAAGGTCCGGGGATACGGCCCGGGCCGGTTCTCGTTCAACGTCAAGGGCGGGCGCTGTGAGGCGTGCTCCGGCGACGGCACGATCAAGATCGAGATGAACTTCCTGCCCGACGTCTACGTCCCCTGCGAGGTGTGCAAGGGCGCGCGCTACAACCGGGAGACGCTGGAGGTGCACTACAAGGGCCGGACGGTCGCCGAGGTCCTGGACATGCCGATCGAGGAGGCGGCCGAGTTCTTCTCCGCCATCCCGGCCATCCACCGGCACCTGAAGACCCTGGTCGACGTCGGCCTCGGCTACGTCCGCCTCGGCCAGCCCGCGCCGACGCTGTCGGGCGGTGAGGCGCAGCGCGTCAAGCTCGCCTCCGAGCTGCAGAAGCGCTCCACCGGCCGCACCGTCTACGTGCTCGACGAGCCCACCACCGGCCTGCACTTCGAGGACATCCGCAAGCTGCTGATGGTGTTGGAGGGCCTGGTCGACAAGGGCAACACGGTCATCACCATCGAGCACAACCTCGACGTGATCAAGACGGCCGACTGGCTCATCGACATGGGCCCCGAGGGCGGTCACCGGGGTGGCACGGTGCTCGCCACCGGCACCCCGGAGGAGGTCGCCGAGGTTGCGGAGAGCCACACCGGCGAGTTCCTGCGGCCGATCCTCAAGCTCGACGGCGCGGCCAAGGGCGCCAAGGCCGCCACCACCCGGGCGGCCAAGGCCAACGGCGGGGCCAAGACCCGCGCCCGCAAGGTGCCGGCCGGGGCGCGCTGACCCACGGGCACGAGGGACGGGGCCGGCGGTCCGGCCCCGTCCGTCATCCGCACAGACGCCCGTTTCGTGACGCGACAGTATGAACCGTGCCGGATCCTGGTGCGTGTTGCACACTGTGGCCCCGGAGCATGACCGGTGGCGACAGCCGAGAGAAAGGCCGGAGATGAGTGACGACCAGGTGCGGACCGGACCGGTCACCCAGACCCGTCGGACCCTGCTCGCCGGTGCCGGAGCCGTCGGCGCGGCCGTGGTGCTCGCGGGATGCGGCGACGACGACGCGACCCCGGGGCTGGCCCCGACCAGCGGAGGCCCACCCGGCGCCACCGCGACCGGCGACGCGGGCGGTGGCGACCGGGACAGCAGCGCGCCGTTGGCCCGCACCACCGACATCCCGGTCGGCGGCGGCGCGATCTACGCCAGCAAGGGCGTGGTGATCACCCAGCCCGAGGCCGGCCAGTTCAAGGCGTTCGACCCGATCTGCACGCACCAGGGGTGCCCGGTGTCGAACGTCGACGGTGGCACCATCAACTGCACCTGCCACAACAGCCGGTTCTCGATCAGCGACGGCTCGGTCAAGCAGGGCCCCGCCACCAAGCCCCTGGCCGCAAAGGAGATCAAGGTCGAGGGCGACCAGATCACGCTGGCCTGACCGGCATCCCGCCCTCCCGCCCGCCGCTCGCGGGCGGGGGCGCGGCGGCGGCCGGGTGTCGGGGGTGCGGACTAGGCTTGGTCCGTGGCTGACCCCTCGACCTACCGTCCCGCGACCGGCACCATCCCGGAGTTGCCAGGGGTCTACCGCTTCCGGGACGGCACCGGCCGGGTGATCTACGTCGGCAAGGCGCGCAACCTGCGCAGCCGGCTCAACTCCTACTTCGCCGACCCGGTCAACCTGCACCAGCGCACCCGGCAGATGGTCTTCACCGCCGAGTCGGTGGACTGGATCACCGTCGCCACCGAGGTGGAGGCGCTCCAGCAGGAATACACCTGGATCAAGCAGTACGACCCCCGGTTCAACGTCCGCTACCGCGACGACAAGTCCTACCCCTACCTGGCGGTCACCCTCGACGAGGAATATCCCCGCCTGCAGGTGATGCGTGGCGCCAAGCGCAAGGGCGTGCGCTACTTCGGGCCCTACTCGCACGCCTGGGCCATCCGCGAGACGCTCGATCTGCTGCTGCGCGTCTTCCCGGCGCGGACCTGCTCCTCGGGCGTCTTCAAGCGGGCCGGCCAGGTCGGTCGACCGTGCCTGCTGGGCTACATCGGCAAGTGCTCGGCGCCGTGCGTCGGCAGCGTCAGCGCCGAGCGGCACCGTGAGATCGTCGACGGCTTCTGCGACTTCATGGCCGGCCGCACCGACACCATGGTCCGCCGGCTGGAGCGAGACATGCTCGACGCCAGCGAGCAACTGGAGTTCGAGCGGGCGGCCCGGTTGCGCGACGACGTCGCCGCGTTGCGCCGGGCCATGGAGAAGCAGACCGTGGTGCTCGGTGACGGCACCGACGCGGACGTGGTCGCCTTCGCCGACGACCCGCTGGAGGCGGCGGTGCAGGTGTTCCACGTCCGCGGCGGTCGGGTGCGGGGCCAGCGCGGCTGGGTGGTGGAGAAGACCGAGGAGCTGACCACCGGTGACCTCGTGCACCACTTCTGCACCCAGGTCTACGGCGGTGAGCAGGGCGAGGCCGACGTCCCGCGCGAGCTGCTCGTCCCCGAGCTGCCGGGGGACGCGGAGGCGCTGGCCGACTGGCTCTCCGCCCGGCGGGGCAGCCGGGTGTCGCTGCGGGTGCCGCAGCGGGGCGACAAGCGATCGCTGCTGGAGACGGTCGAGCGCAACGCCAAGGACGCGCTCGCCCGGCACAAGCTCAAGCGGGCCGGTGACCTGACCACCCGCAGCCAGGCGCTCGACGAGATCGCCGACGCGCTCGCCATGCGCACCTCGCCGCTGCGGATCGAGTGCTTCGACGTCTCCCAGATCCAGGGCACCGACGTGGTCGCCAGCATGGTCGTGTTCGAGGACGGGCTGCCCCGCAAGAGCGAATACCGCCGGTTCATCGTGCGCGGCGCCACCGACGACCTCTCCGCCATGTCCGAGGTGCTGCGTCGACGGTTCGCCCGCTACCTGGACGCCCGGGCCGAGACCGGGGAGCTGGGCGAGGAGACCGCCGCCGACCCTGACCGGCCCGGCATCGACCCGACCACCGGGCGGCCGCGCAGGTTCGCGTACCCGCCGCAGCTCGTGGTGGTCGACGGCGGTCCGCCCCAGGTGGCCGCCGCCGCGCAGGCGCTCGCCGAGTTGGGCATCGACGACGTGGCACTGTGCGGGCTGGCCAAGCGGCTGGAGGAGGTCTGGCTCCCCGACGACGAGTTCCCGGTCATCCTGCCCCGCACGTCCGAGGCGCTGTACCTGCTGCAACGGGTACGCGACGAGGCGCACCGCTTCGCCATCACGTTCCACCGCCAGCGACGCTCCAAGCGGATGACCGAGTCGGCGCTGGACAGCGTCCCCGGCCTCGGCGAGGTCCGGCGCAAGGCGCTCCTGCGGCACTTCGGCTCGTTGAAGCGGCTGTCCGCGGCCACGGTCGAGGAGATCACCGAGGTGCCGGGGGTCGGCCGGCGTACGGCCGAGGCGATCCTGGCCGCGCTCGACGGCTCCGACGCCGCCACCCCGGCCGGGTGACGTAGACGGGAGCACCACCGGCCGCACGAGGACACCGGCGCGGCGCGTTCCGCGCTGCCTGGCGACGCGGTACGGCGGATGGCGCGCGGGCGGACGCCGGTGGCGGCATGGTCGTGGTGGGCGTGGTTGTCGTGGCGCGCGGCGTTGGGGTCGGTTGGTCGGCTCTCCCCTTGGCTGCCGGGCGTGTCGGCCTGACCAGGAGGCATGCGCTGACACGGATACCTCAGAGAGGCATATCTCTGACGCTCAGTCATATCGGCGAAGAGGAGACATGCCCCTGGGTGGGACACGCGGTGTGAGGTGGCCTGCTGTCGGTGGCGTCGCGCGGCGCGATCCGCTCTCCCGCCAGCCGGCCGTCGAATGGCTGCGACCCGGGGTGTGATCGAGCCGGTGGCTCGGTCGCCGCCCGCGCACCGAGGACGGATCGGGCACAGCCCGGCGCCCGCAGCACTCGCCCTCCGCAACGCCTTTCGACCTGATATCAGAAACGACTCGGGGGGCCGGTGCCCGCCCGCGGCCGAGAGCGTGAGTTGCTTCGGGGCGTCGGTGCCCGCGATGGGAGCGTGAGTTGCTTCGGGGCGTTGGTGCCTTCCCGCGAGGAGAGCGTGAGTCGTTGACGGCATCAGCTCGAGAGGCACCGTGACAGGGCGCTGCCCGTCCGTGCCGGGTGGTCACCAGACGCCCCCGCCGGTGGTGCCCGCCGGCCCTCAACTGCGTCGGGTGGGGTGAGCTGACGCCTCGCCTCAGGATCAACGCTCCACCCTCCGGCACACCCGAGATCTCGTAGGAAACGGCCCCGATCGGGGGCCGCTCCCTACCGATCTCGGGACCGCCGACCAGAAGCGGGCGTCGGGCGCGGAGGTCGTCGACGGCGATGTGCCCGTGATGTCCGGTTCGGCGAGCCGCCGCGTGCGGGGCTGCGTGCCAGGAGCCGTTTGTCCGGTTCGGCCGTGGTCGGCGCCACCGTGAGCGTGGAATCGGTGCCGGGGGTCAGGCGTTGTACCGGGTAGACCGCGCGCCCCCCGACCGTCGCGTCGGCAGGCCAGGCCCGGTCGGAATGGATCGGCCGCCACTGGTGGTTACACACCCCGACCCCGGCAGGCCGCCCGGTTGGAATGACCGGCCCCCGGCCGGTGGTTACATCCCCCTGAGCCGCCCGTGCAGGCCGCCCCCGGCCGCCGCGCAGGCCCCCCTTCAGACTTTCCCCTCTTCGCACGGCACCCCCGTGCCGTGTCCCCCCAACCCCCCCCTTTGGGAGGCACCATCATGGCTACCACCCTGCTGCGTAAGACCGTCCTGACCGCTGCCGGTATCGCCGCGACCGCCGGTGGCATCGCCGGCCCCGCGATCGCCGCCCACGCCGCCCCCACCGGCACGACCACCGTTGTCGCCGACCGCAAGGGCCACGGTGAGCGGGAACTCGACGTGCGCTACGAAGCCCAGCCCAACTTCTACTACTGCGGCCCCGCCGCCGCCCGCAACGCCATCAGCGTCCTGGGCAAGAACATCGACGTCGACGCCATGGCCCGCGAAATGGGCACCACCGAAGCCGGCACCAACAGCATCAACGACATCACCCCCGTCCTGAACAAGGAAACCGGCAAGCCCTACCGCTCCGTCGAAATCAAGAGCGCTAAGGCCGACGACAAGCAGACCGACACCCTGCGCACCGACATCGTGCGCACCATCGACGACGGCCGCGCCATCGTCGCCAACATCGCCGGCACCGCCACCGACACCGACGGCACCACCCACTCCTTCGAAGGCGGCCACTACATCAGCGTCATCGGCTACCGCGACAACGGCACCACCGTCACCATCGCCGACAGCGCCAACCCCAACACCGCCACCTACCGGATGAGCATCGACAACCTCGCCGACTGGATCGCCACCCGCGGCTACAGCACCAGCTGACCCACCAACACAGCAAAGGGCCCGACCCCACCACGGGGCCGGGCCCTTTCTCATCCGTCGGCGAGTACCGCGAGGATTCCCTCGCCGTACTTGGCGAGTTTGTTCTCGCCGACCCCGTTGACGCGGGACAGTTCGGCCAGCGAGGCCGGCGGCTCGGCGGCGATCTGGCGCAGGGTGGCGTCGTGGAAGATCACGTATGCCGGCACGCCCTGTTCCTTGGCGGTGGCCGCGCGCCACGCGCGGAGCCGCTCGAAGACCGGCGCGGCGGTGGGGGAGAGGTCGGCGACGACGGTGGCCGCGCCCCGGGGCTTCGCGGCCCGGCCGGACAGCGGCCGCTCCGGCTCCTTGCGCAGGGTGACGGTGCGCCGTCGGCCGAGCACGTCGGCGCTGGCCTCGGTCAGCGCCAGCGTGCCGTAGTCGCCCTCCACCGCGAGCAGGCCCTCGGCCAGCAGTTGACGCACCACGCCGCGCCACTCGGCGTCGCGCAGCTCGGTGCCGATGCCGAAGGTGCTCAGCGTGTCGTGGCCGTGCTGGTCGATCTTGTCGGTGTGCTTGCCGAGCAGGATGTCGATGCTGTGCCCGGCGCCGAACCGCTGGTTGCGTTCGCGGTCGAGCCGGTAGACGGTGGAGAGCAGCTTCTGCGCGGCGACCGTGCCGTCCCAGGACTCCGGCGGGTCGAGGCAGGTGTCGCAGTTGCCGCAGGTGGCCGCGCCGGACTCGCCGAAGTAGTCGAGCAGTTGGGCGCGGCGGCACCGGACCGTCTCGCAGAGCGCCAGCATGGCGTCGAGGTGGGCGGCGAGGTTGCGCCGGTGCGCCAGGTCGCCCTCCGACGTCTCGATCATCTTGCGTTGCTGCACCACGTCCTGCAGCCCGTAGGCCAGCCAGGCCGTCGAGGGCAGCCCGTCGCGGCCGGCGCGGCCGGTCTCCTGGTAGTAGCCCTCGACCGACTTGGGCAGGTCGAGGTGGGCGACGAAGCGGACGTCGGGCTTGTCGATGCCCATGCCGAACGCGATCGTGGCGACCATGACCAGCCCGTCCTCGCGCAGGAAGCGCTGCTGGTTGACGGCGCGGGTGCGCGCGTCCAGGCCGGCGTGGTAGGGCAGCGCCGGGATGCCGTTGGCGACCAGGAACTCGGCGGTCTTGTCCACCGAGGCCCGGGACAGGCAGTAGACGATGCCGGCGTCGCCCGGGTGCTCGTCGCGCAGCAGGCTCAACAGCTGGCGGCGCGGCTCCCGCTTGGGCACGATCCGGTACTGGATGTTGGGCCGGTCGAAGCTGGCCACGAAGTGCCGTGCCTCGGTGAGCCGGAGCCGGGTGGCGATCTCGGTGCGGGTGGCCCGGGTCGCGGTGGCGGTGAGCGCGATCCGCGGCACGTCCGGCCACCGCTCGTGCAGCATCGACAGGTTGAGGTAGTCGGGACGGAAGTCGTGCCCCCACTGCGAGACGCAGTGCGCCTCGTCGATCGCGAACAGGGCGATTCGGCCGCGCTCCAGCAGGCCGAGGGTGGACCGCACCGCGAGCCCCTCCGGCGCGAGGTAGAGCAGGTCCAGCTCGCCGGCGAGGTAGGCGGCCTCGACCCGGCGTCGCTCGGTGGGCTCCTGGGTCGAGTTGAGGAAGCCGGCCCGGACGCCGACCGCGGTGAGCGCGTCGACCTGGTCCTGCATGAGCGCGATCAGCGGGGAGACGACCACCGCCACGCCGTCGCGGACCAGCGCCGGGATCTGGTAGCAGAGCGACTTGCCGCCACCGGTGGGCATGAGCACCAGCGCGTCGCCGCCGGCCACCACGTGCTCGACGACCTCCTGCTGGAAGCCGCGGAAGGCGTCGTAGCCGAAGACCCGGCGCAACACCCGCAGCGCGTCCTCGGTCCGCTCGTCGGTGGGGGAGACCATCCGCGCAGTCTACGAGCGCCCGCCGACAACGCCTCGTCCCGCGCGGGCGTGTGGCGGGTACGGGTACCCCGACAAATCGGGCAACCGCCTGTTCCGGTGGTCACCCCGTGGAATCCCGGGCGGGGTCGTAGCCGTTAGAGTCGGCGACTGACCATGCGCGGCCGCTCGGCCGCGGCGCCACGGCTGGGGGTAGCGGGTGAGCGAGGCGCGAACGGCGGGAGAGCTGGTGCCGACCGACACGGAGACGGTGCCGGTGCGGCCGGCGCCGACCGAGGCGGACACCTCCCTGGTGGTGGTGACCGGCCTGTCCGGCGGCGGGCGCAGCACGGTGGCGCGGGCGCTGGAGAACGTCGGCTACTACGTGGTCGACAACCTGCCCCAGGCGCTCCTGCTCGACATGGCCGAGCTGGCGTTCAAGGCCGGCGGCGCGGCCCGGCGTACGGCGATGGTGCTGGACGTGCGCTCGCGCGCCTTCTCCACCGACCTGGCCGGGGCGATCCGGGAGCTGCGCGAGCGTGGCTTCTCTCCCCGGGTGGTCTTCGTGGACGCCGACGACGAGGTGCTGATCCGGCGGTTCGAGAGCGTGCGCCGCTCGCACCCGTTGCAGGGCGACGGGCGGCTGGCCGACGGCATCGCGGTGGAGCGGGCGCTGCTGGAGGAGGCCCGCGACCAGGCCGACGTGATCATCGACACCAGCCACCTGAACGTCAACCAGCTGCGCCGCCGGGTGGAGGAGCTGTTCGGCGGGGAGGACGCCCGCCGGCTGCGGATCACCGTGCTGTCGTTCGGCTTCAAGTACGGCCTCCCGCCCGACGCCGACTTCGTGATGGACGCGCGCTTCCTGCCGAACCCGTACTGGGTGCCGGAGCTGCGGGAGCACACCGGCCGGGAGGAGGCGGTCAGCGCGTACGTGCTGGGCCAGGAGGGCGCGGACGCGTTCGTCGCCGGCTACGCCGACCTGGTCAACGCCACCACGGCCGGGTTCGAGCGGGAGGGCAAGCGCTACCTGACCGTGGCCGTCGGTTGCACCGGCGGCAAGCACCGCAGCGTGGCGATCGCCGAGGAGTTGGCCGCCCGGCTGCGCCGCTCCGGCATCGCCGCCAACGCGCAGCACCGGGACCTGGGGCGGGAATGACCCCGACCAGGGTGGTCGCGTTCGGCGGCGGGCACGGTCTCTCGGCGTCGTTGCGGGCGCTGCGGCACTGCGTACCCGGACTGGACCTGGACATCACCGCGGTGGTCACGGTCGGTGACGACGGCGGCTCCAGCGGCCGGCTGCGCGCCGAGCGCGGCGGCCTGCCCCCGGGCGACCTGCGCCAGGCGCTGGTCGCCCTGGCCGGGGACCACCCGGCCACCCGGCGCAGCGCGGCGCTCTTCCAGCACCGCTTCGCCGCCAGCGCGCCGGCGCCGACACCCGCCGCGCCGGTCGCGCCGGGCGCGGGTGATCCGCTGGTCGGCCACGCGGTCGGCAACCTGCTGCTGCACGGGCTGACCGAACTGCTCGGCGACCCGGTGGCCGCGCTCGACCACGCCGGCGCCATGCTCGGCGCGGTCGGCCGGGTGCTGCCGATGTCCCGCCAGCCGGTCGGCATCGAGGCCCGGGTGCGCGGCGTCGACCCGGCCCACCCGGACGAGGTGCGCACCGTGCGCGGCCAGCACCAGGTGGCGGTCACCTCGGGCACTGTGGAGTCGCTGCGACTGACCCCGGCCGCGCCGGCCGCGTGCGCCGAGGCGGTGACCGCGGTACGCGCCGCGGACTGGCTGATCTTCGGGCCCGGCAGCTGGTACACCAGCGTGCTGCCGCACCTGCTGGTGCCGGGCCTGGCCGACGCGATCGTGTCCAGCCCGGCCCGCCGGCTGGTGACGCTGAACCTGGTGGCCGAGAAGGAGACCTCCGGGCTCTCCCTGCCCGACCATCTGGACACCCTGCGGCGCTATCTGCCCGAGTTGAAGGTGGACATGGTGCTGGCCGACTCCACGGCGGTGGGTGACCCCGCGGCGGTCGAACGTGCGGCAGAATCGCTGGGTGCCCGGCTGGTCCTCGCCCCCGTCGCCGTCACCGACGGCACGCCCCGTCATGATCCGGCCGCACTCGGCGCCGCACTGGTGCCTGTCCTGGGCGCCGATCGTTAGACACGTACGTAATCACCGGCGACACGCCGGAACCGGTCCTGAGGGGGCGCTGGAATGGCGATGACGGCTGCGGTCAAGGACGAGCTGAGTCGGGTCGACGTGCCCAAGCCCTGCTGCCGCCGGGCGGAGATGGCGGCCCTGCTGCGCTTCGCCGGCGGCCTGCACATCGTGTCGGGTCGCGTCGTGGTCGAGGCGGAGCTGGACACCGGCGCGGTGGCCCGCCGGCTGCGGCGGGAGATCGCCGAGGTCTACGGCTACCCGAGCGAGATCCACGTGCTCGCCTCCGGCGGCCTGCGCAAGGGCAGCCACTTCATCGTGCGGGTGGTCAAGGACGGCGAGGCGCTCGCCCGGCAGACCGGCCTGCTGGACGTGCGCGGCCGCCCGGTGCGGGGCCTTCCGCCGCACGTGGTGGCGGCCAACGTGTGCTGTGCGGTGTCGGCCTGGCGGGGCGCGTTCATGGCGCACGGCTCGCTGACCGAGCCGGGCCGCTCCAGCGCGCTGGAGATCACCTGCCCGGGGCCGGAGTCGGCGCTCGCGCTGGTCGGCGCCGCCCGCCGGATCGGCATCACCGCGAAGAACCGCGAGGTGCGCGGCGTGGACCGGGTGGTGGTGAAGGACGGCGACGCGATCGCCGCGCTGCTCACCCGCATCGGCGCGCACTCCAGCGTGCTGGCCTGGGAGGAGCGTCGGGTACGCCGGGAGGTGCGGGCCACCGCCAACCGGCTGGCCAACTTCGACGACGCGAACCTGCGCCGCTCGGCCCGTGCCGCGGTGGCCGCCGCCGCCCGGGTCACCCGGGCGCTGGAGATCCTCGCCGACGACGCCCCCAACCACCTGACCTCGGCCGGGCGGCTGCGGCTGGAGCACCGTCAGGCCTCCCTGGAGGAGTTGGGCGCGCTCGCCGAGCCGCCGCTGACCAAGGACGCCATCGCCGGCCGGATCCGCCGGCTGCTCGCGCTGGCCGACAAGCGGGCCCGCGACCTGGGCATCCCGGATACGGAAGCGGCCGTCACGCCCGACATGCTCGTGGTCTGATAGGACCGGTGAGGCGTCGAGCTGCGAGGGGGATCACCACCCGGCGCAGCACGGCGGCGCGCGCTCGGATAAGGTCGCTGCGTACGGCAAGGGGGCCGGCAAAGGCATCCCTCGCCGTGCTCACCGCCTCGGGCGGTCTGGTCTCCTGGGACCGCGGCGGGGTGGCCGAGATGAACCGTCAACGGCCGGCTCCACCGGTCGGCGAACAATCTCCGCCGGCCGGGCTCCGACGCCGGCGGACCAGAACGCGAGGAGATGGGACCTGTGACCATCCGGGTTGGCATCAACGGCTTCGGCCGGATCGGCCGTAACTTCTTCCGGGCAGTGCTGGCGTCCGGCGCTGACATCGAGATCGTGGCGGTCAACGACCTGACCGACAACGCGACGCTCGCGCACCTCGTCAAGTACGACAGCATCCTGGGCCGTCTCCCGCACGAGGTGAAGGCCAGCGCCGACGAGATCACCGTGGGTGGCAAGGCCATCAAGGTGTTCGAGGAGAAGGACCCCGGCAAGCTGCCGTGGGGCGAGGTCGGCGTCGACGTCGTCATCGAGTCCACCGGCTTCTTCACCGACGCCACCAAGGCGAAGGCGCACATCGACGGCGGGGCCAAGAAGGTCATCATCTCCGCGCCGGCGAAGAACGAGGACGTCACCGTGGTCATGGGCGTCAACCAGGACCAGTACGACCCGGCCAAGCACAACATCATCTCGAACGCGTCCTGCACCACGAACTGCCTGGCCCCGATGGCCAAGGTCCTGCAGGACACGTTCGGCATCACCAAGGGTCTGATGACCACCATCCACGCGTACACGCAGGACCAGAACCTGCAGGACGCGCCGCACAAGGACCTGCGTCGGGCCCGGGCCGCCGCACTCAACATCGTGCCGACCTCGACCGGCGCCGCGAAGGCGATCGGCCTGGTGCTGCCGGAGCTGAAGGGCAAGCTGGACGGTTACGCGCTGCGGGTGCCGATCCCGACCGGCTCGGCCACCGACCTGACCGTCGAGGTCGGCCGGGAGACCACCGTGGACGAGGTCAACGCCGCGCTGAAGGCCGCCGCGGAGGGCCCGCTCAAGGGCGTCCTGGTCTACAACGAGGACCCGATCGTGTCCGCCGACATCGTCACCGACCCGGCGTCGTGCATCTTCGACGCGCCGCTGACCAAGGTGATCGGCAACCAGGTCAAGGTCGTCGGCTGGTACGACAACGAGTGGGGCTACTCCAACCGCCTCGTCGACCTGGTCAAGCTGGTCGGTTCCTCGCTGTGACAGGGATCCGCAACCTCGACGACCTGCTCGCCGAGGGGGTGTCGGGTCGGCGCGTGCTGGTGCGCGCCGACCTGAACGTCCCGCTCGACAAGCAGACCGGTGAGATAAACGATCATGACTCCGCCTCCGCGCCGCAAGGCGGCGCTCCGGACGGAGTAAGGATCGCCGACGACGGCCGGATCCGCGCCGTCCTGCCGACGCTGAGCGCGCTGGTGCAGGCCGGCGCGAAGGTGGTCGTCTGCTCGCACCTGGGCCGCCCGAAGGGCGCGCCGGACCCGCAGTTCAGCCTCCGTCCGGTCGCCGGCCGGCTCGGTGAGCTGCTCGGCGCCCCGGTGCACTTCGCCGAGGACACCGTCGGCGACTCGGCCCGCTCGACCGTGGCGGAGCTGGCCGACGGCCAGGTCGCCCTGCTGGAGAACCTGCGTTTCAACAAGGGCGAGACCAGCAAGGACGACACCGAGCGGGGCGCCTTCGCCGACCAGCTCGCCGCGCTCGGCGACGTGTACGTGGACGACGCGTTCGGCGCCGTGCACCGCAAGCACGCCAGTGTGCACGACGTGCCGGCGCGGCTGCCGCACGTCGCCGGCCGCCTGGTGCTGCGTGAGGTGGAGGTGCTCAGCCGGCTCACCGGCGACCCGGAGCGGCCCTACGTGGTGGTCCTGGGCGGCTCGAAGGTCTCCGACAAGCTGGCCGTGATCGAGGCGCTGCTGCCCACTGTCGACCGGCTGCTCATCGGCGGCGGGATGTGCTTCACCTTCCTCAAGGCCCAGGGCCACGAGGTGGGCACCTCGCTGCTGGAGGCGGAGATGGTGGACACCTGCCGCAACCTGATGGAACGCGCCCCGGGCAAGATCATGCTCCCGGTCGACGTGGTGGCCGCGGACGCCTTCGCCCCGGACGCCGCGCACGACACCGTGCCGGCCGACGGCATCCCCAGCCACCGGCTGGGGCTGGACATCGGCCCGGAGACGGTGGCCGGTTTCGCCGCCGCGCTGTCGCAGGCGAAGACCATCTTCTGGAACGGCCCGATGGGCGTGTTCGAGATGGCGGCGTTCGCGAACGGCACCCGCGGGGTGGCCGAGGCGATCACCAAGGCCGACGCGTTCAGCGTGGTCGGCGGCGGTGACTCGGCGGCGGCGGTGCGGGCGCTGGGCCTGGACGAGTCCTCGTTCGGGCACATCTCCACCGGCGGTGGCGCCTCCCTGGAATACCTGGAGGGCAAGACCCTCCCCGGCATCGCGGCCCTGGAGAACTGAATGGCGAGCACCACCCGCCGGCCGCTGATGGCCGGCAACTGGAAGATGAACCTGAACCACCTCGAGGCCAACCTGCTGGTGCAGAAGCTGGCCGCGAGCCTCAACGAGAAGCAGCTCACCGACGTCGAGTGCGTGGTGCTGCCGCCCTTCACCGACCTGCGCACCGTGCAGACCGCGGTGGACGGCGACAAGCTGCTGATCGGCTACGGCGCGCAGGACCTGTCGCCGTTCCAGTCGGGCGCCTACACCGGTGACATCGCCGGGCCGATGCTGGCCAAGCTGGGCTGCGGCTACGTGGTGGTCGGCCACTCCGAGCGGCGGCAGTACCACTACGAGGACGACGCGCTGGTCAACGCGAAGGTGGCGGCGGCGCTGGCGAACGGGCTCACCCCGATCCTGTGCATCGGCGAGGGCCTGGAGGTGCGCGAGCAGCTCCGTCAGGTGCCGCACTGCTGCGACCAGCTCGACGGCGCGCTGAAGGGGCTCACCGCCGAGCAGGTCACCAAGGTCGTCGTGGCGTACGAGCCGGTCTGGGCGATCGGCACCGGCAAGACGGCGACGCCGGAGGACGCCCAGGAGGTGTGCGGCGAGGTGCGCAAGCGGCTCGTCGAGACCTACGACGAGGCGACCGCGCAGCAGGTCCGGATCCTCTACGGCGGGTCGGTCAAGTCCTCGAACGTCGCCGCGATCATGGCGCAGCCGGACGTGGACGGGGCCCTGGTCGGGGGCGCCAGCCTGGACGCCGAGGAGTTCGCGAAGATCTGCCGGTTCCCGGAGCACACCGCCCGCTGATCGCTCGCTATCCTTGACGCTGCCCGTCCAGTGGTCGGTGCCGCCGTGCCCGACAGGTCCGGGCAGTGATCGTAACGAGAGGACTGACCCCCGCCATGCCGATCTGGTTCGCCTACACGATGATCACGCTGCTGGTCATCACGAGCGTCCTGCTCACCCTGCTGATCCTCCTGCACCGTGGCAAGGGCGGCGGTCTGTCGAGCATGTTCGGCGGCGGCGTCAGCTCCAGCCTGGCCGGTTCGTCCGTGGCCGAGAAGAACCTCGACCGCTACACCGTCCTGGTGGGGATCGTCTGGTTCGCGTGCATCGTCGGGATCGGGCTCTGGCTCCGGCTCCAGATGAGCAGCGGCACCTGAGCGAGCGCCGAGAAGCGTACAATCTGCGCGCGGTCCGTCACGGACCGCGCGCAGTTTTGTTTCTCCGCCCGTCGCCCGGCGCCGACCCCCTCCGGCGCCGGTCCCCTCCGACGACAGGGAGCGAGCAACCGTGCCCAGCAACAACGTCATCCGCGGCACCCGGATCGGGTCCGCCCCCGAGCGTTTCGACCAGCGCACCGAACCGGCGCCGCGCCGGCCGGTCGTCTACTGGTGCCGCCACGGGCACCGGGTCGAGTTCCTGATCGCCGCCGAGGCGGAGACGCCCGCCTCGTGGGACTGCCCCCGCTGCGGCGAGCCGGCCGGCCCCGACCCGGGCAACCCGCCGGGCCGCACCCGCGCCGAGCCCTACAAGACCCACCTGGCGTACGTGCAGGAGCGGCGCACGCCGGAAGAGGGGGAGGCGCTGCTCGCCGAGGCCCTCGCCGCGCTGCGCCGCCGTCGCGGCCGCGCCTGAGCCCAGGTGTTAAGAAGGGCCCCTTCTCTACCGGAGGCGTTAAGAAGGGGCCCTTCCTTACCGCTCAGCGGAGGCTGCGCGCGCGGGGCGGCACGTCGGCCGCCGCCGCCCGGTCCAGCAGCCAGAGGGTACGGGAGACACCCCGCACCCCCGCCGCCGGCAGTTGCCGGGATCCGGCCCCGGCCAGCGCCATGCCCACCGCCCGCGCCTTGTCCGCCCCGGCGGCGACCAGCCACACCTCCTCGGCCGTGTTGATCGCCGGCAGCGTCAGCGTGGTCCGCACCGGCGGCGGCTTCGGGCTGCCCCGCACCGCGCTGACCGGGCGGTTGTCGTGGTGCACCGGGTGCTCCGGGAACACCGATGCCACGTGCCCGTCCTCGCCCACGCCGAGCATCAGCACGTCGAAGTGGGGCAGGGTGGCGTGCCCCGGCCGGGCGGCGGCGGCCAACTCCCGCGCGTACCCGGCGGCGGCCGCCTCCGGGTCGTCGCCGGCCGGACCGTCCGACGCCGGCATCGGGTGCACCCGGGTCGGGTCCAGCGGCACCGCGTCCAGCAGCGCCGCCCGGGCCTGGGTCTCGTTGCGCTCGGGGTCGCCGGCCGGCAGGAACCGCTCGTCGCCCCACCACACGTCGACCCGGGACCAGTCCACGGCGTCCCGGGCGGGCAGCTGCCCGACCGCCCGGTAGACCGCCGCGGCGATCCGCCCGCCGGTCAGCACCACCGACGCCTGGCCCCGCTCGGCCTGCGCGTCGAGCAGCTTCACCACCAACCGGGCCGCCACCGCCTGCGCCAGCAGGTCGGGGTCGGCGTGTACGGCGACACTCGCCTCAGTCATCCGTGTGCTCTCTGTCCGACCGCCCCGCGGCGGTCACCTGTGCTGTCCGACCGCCCGGTCCGGGCGGTCACTCGTTCGCGGTCGCGCCCGCGTGCGCGGTCACGCCGGCCTCGGCCCGTCGGGCGGTCGCCGGGTCCTTCCACACGTGCACCCGCTGCGCCGGGCGCTGGTCCAGCCCGGCCAGGCCGGCCGCCGCGCCGAGCGCCTCGGCGTACACCTGGTCGGCGTCGAGCCGGCGCAGCTCCTCGGCCAGCTCGTCGCCGAGCGGCCGACGGACCAGCGGCAGCGTCCGGTCCTCCTGCCCGGTGCGGCGGAAGACGGCGATGCTGTCGTCCCGGGTCAGCGTCAGCTCGTCGCCGTTGGCGCAGCGCAGCTGCACCTCCCGCATCCGCGGGAACTCGTCGGTGTGCTCCCAGGCCGGGTCGATGCCGAGGCGGGCGTTGAGCCAGCCGCGCATCAGTGCCGCCGTGGGGTCGGTGCGGGGCGCCACCACCGTCGCCTCGGTGACCCGGGCCTGGGTGGTGTCGAACGCGCCCGCGACGAGCGTGCGCCACGGGGTGATCCGGGTCCAGGCCAGGTCGGTGTCGCCCGGGGCGTAGTCGTGGGCCCGCTGCTTCAGCGCGGCGATCGGGTCGGCGGCCTGCGCCGAGTCGGTGATCCGCCGGTCGGCCACCACGCCGAGGAAGTCGGTGGCGATCTCCTCCGGCGGCTCGCCGTGCCACCAGGTCACCACCGGCACGTCCGGCACCAGCAGCGGCATCACCACCGACTCGGCGTGCAGCGCGAGCCGGCCGTACATCCGGGTCACCACCGCCTCGCACGGCCCGAGCCGGCCGCCGACGACGATCTCCGCGTCCAGCCGGTTGCGGTCCCGCTCGACGTCGGAGCGGACCACCACGAGCAGCCGGCAGGGGTGCGCGGCGGCGGCGATGGTGGCTGCCGCCTCGGCCTCCCGGACCCGCTTCTCGTCCACCACGACGATCAGCGTGAGCGCCATGCCGCTGGCCACCCCGCCCGCGCTGCGTCGCTCCGCGGCCAGCGCCTTGACCACCTCGTTGCCGGTGGTGTCCCACAACCCGATCATGCTCTTCTCCAAGCCCGGCCCTCGCGGGCCAGCATCTCGTCGGCGGCCCGGGGGCCCCACTCGCCGGCCCGGTACGGCTCCGGCTTCGTGCCCTCCCAGGCGTGCTCCAGCGGGTCGACCACCTGCCAGCTCTGCTCGACCTCGGCGGCATCGGGGAACAGCGTCCGGTCGCCGATGAGCACGTCCAGCACCAGCCGCTCGTACGCCTCCGGGCTGGACTCGGTGAACGCCTCGCCGTACTGGAAGTCCATCGCGATGTCGCGGACCTCCATCGTGGTGCCCGGCACCTTGGAGCCGAACTTCAGCACCACGCCCTCGTCCGGCTGCACCCGGATGACGAGCTGGTTGGGGCCGAGGGACTCCATGTCCGCGGCGTTGAACGGCAGGTGCGGCGCCTTCTTGAACATGATGGCCACCTCGGTGACCCGGCGGGGGAGCCGCTTGCCGGCCCGGATGTAGAACGGCACCCCGGCCCAGCGCCGGTTCTGGATGCCCAGCTTCACCGCCACGTACGTCTCGGTGGTGGAACCCTCCGGGACGCCCTCCTCCTCCAGGTAGCCCTTGGCCCGCTCGCCGCCCACCCAGCCGGGCAGGTACTGGCCGCGCACGGTGTCCCGGGAGACGTCCCGGGGGACCGTGATGGCCTTGAGCACCTTGAGCTTCTCGGCCCGGATCTCGTCGGCGTCGAAGCTGGTCGGCTCCTCCATGGCCACCAGCGCGAGCAGCTGGAGGAGGTGGTTCTGGAGCACGTCGCGGGCGGTGCCGACGGAGTCGTAGAACGCGGCCCGGGTGCCGATGCCGACGTCCTCGGCCATGGTGATCTGCACCGAGTCGACGTACTTGGAGTTCCAGAGCGGCTCGAACAGGTTGTTGGCGAACCGCAGGGCGAGGATGTTCTGGACCGTCTCCTTGCCCAGGTAGTGGTCGATCCGGAAGACGTCCTGGCTGGTGAAGACGTCGTCGACCAGGTCGTTGAGCGCCTTGGCCGACGGCAGGTCGTTGCCGAACGGCTTCTCCACCACCACCCGACGCCAGCCGCCGGACTTCGCGTTGTCCGCCATGCCGGTGCGGGCGAGCTGTTTGAGAACCACCGGGAAGGCCGCCGGCGGGATGGAGAAGTAGAAGGCGGCGTTGCCCGCGATGCCGTGCGAGTCGCGCAGCTCGTCCAGCGTGCCGGCGAGCTGGTCGAACGCGGCGTCGTCGTCGAACGAGCCGCCGACGAACTTGATGTTGCCGGCCAGGCGGGCCCACACCTCCTCCCGCCACGGGGTGCGGGCGTGCTTCTTGGCCGCGTCGTGGGCGACCGACTCGAAGTCCCCGTCGCCCCAGTCCCGGCGGGCGAAGCCGAGGACCACGAAACCGGGCGGCAGCAGCCCCCGGTTGGCCAGGTCGTAGACCGCCGGCAGCAGCTTCTTCCGGGCCAGGTCCCCGGTGACCCCGAAGATCACCAGGGCGCACGGCTCGGGGATCCGCGGCAGCCGCCGGTCCTGGGGGTCGCGCAGTGGGTTCACCGGGCCACCTCCTCCTGCATCTCGGTCGGTCGATTCCAGGTCATTGATCGTCACGTGCGTGTCCGTCCGGCCGTATCCAGCAGTTGGGCGACGCCCGCCGCCCGCTCGGTCAGGTGCAGTCGCAGCACCGGTCGCTCCCGGCCGGCCAGGGCCCGCCGGTCGCCGGCGGCCCGGGCCGCCTGAAGTTCCGCGAAGGTGTACGGGCGACCGGGCACCGGCAGATCATCGGTGACCGCACCGGTGATCAGCAGATGCCGGCCGCGCGCGTCGGTGACGCCCGGGCGACGCGACCCCCACCCGAGGGTGACCGGTCGACCGGTGGCGCGGGCCAGCAGCGGGCGCAGCCCGGTCACCGCCGCGTCGGCCCGCCGGTCGAGGTAGGCGGTCACGGCGAGGTGCTCGTCCTCGCCCAGCCCGGCGCAGAGCCAGCGGAGCGCGCCGGCCAGGTCGGCGGGCGCGCCGGTCGGGGCGTACACCTCGATCGCGCCCTCGACGGACGACGGCGGCCCGGCGTCCGGCGCCGGCTCGTCGTCGCCGGCCGGGTCCGCCGGCTCGGCGAACGGGTCGACCCGCAGCGCCGCGGCGGCGACCGCGGCGGCGTACTCCCAGGTGAGGAAGTGGGCGCCGAGCGGACCGTTGACCGCGACGTCGGCGGCGACGCCGGGCCCGACGCCCGCGCCGAGGGCCCCGCCGAGGCCGACCGTCAGCACGCCCGCCCCGGTGGCGCCGGGAGCGTCGGGGGATTCCGCCGCCACCGGCAGCACGCGCCCGCCGGTCGCCTCGGCGAGCAGCGCGGCGGCCCAGTGGCGCAGCCCGTCGAGGCCGGTGCCGTCGGGCACCAGCGCGACGGTGGCCCGACCGTGCTCCGCCGCCCCGGCCAGGGCCGCGCCCAGCGCCAGGCCGGGATTGTCCCGGTCCCGGTCGAGCGCGCCGGCCAGCGCCGCCGCCTCGTCCAGCAGTTCGATCACCGGCGCGCCCGCGAGCGCCGCCGGGACCAGGCCGAACGCGGTGAGCGCGGTCCAGGGCCCGGCCACCTCCGGATCGGCCGGGATCACCACCGCGCCCAGCTCGTCGGCGAGCGCCTCCAGCGGGGAGCCGGGCGCGGTGACCACCACGACGTGCCGGGCGGCCTCCGGCCCGGAGTCGTCCCAGGCCTCGCGCCAGACCCGCAGGTGCGCGTCGGCGGTCCGGTCCAGGCCGTGCCGCGCGGCGAGCACCAGCACGGTACGCGCCGGCCGGTCGGCCACGGCCGCGCGGACCGGGCCCGGGTCGGCGGTGTCGAGGACGGTCAGCGGCCGGTCCAGGCAGCCGGCGATCACCTCGGCGGCGAGCGTCAGGTCAGCGTCGCCGGCGAGCACCACGTGGTCCAGGTCGCCCAGCTCGGCGGTCAACTCGGCGAGTTGGGGGAGCAGGTCGCGGCTGCGGCAGTGGGTGTCCAGCCAGCCGAGCCGGGCGCGCGCCGCCGCTTCGGCCCCGGGGCCCCAGAGGGCCGGGTCCTGGGCGGCCAGCCGCGCGGGGACGTCGTGGGCGACCAGCGCGGCGCGCGCGGACCGGTCGACCGCGTCCGCGCCGTGCACGGCCAGGCCGGCGGCGATGTCCGCCGGCCCGGCCAACAGGTCGCTCACGTTGCCACCTCTGATCGCGGCTGTGGGACTCGCACACGCGGCTCGCTCCGCGCGCTCACGGTGTTACCTCAGCTCGCGACTGCGGGGCTCGCAGGCCCGGCTCACTCCTCGCGCTCACGGGTGCCACCTCACCCGTTCCACGGTACGGCGGGACGCGTCCCGGGGCGGGGCCCCGGGACGCGTCGGACGCCGTCGGTCACGCGTTCCCGCCGGCCTGCTGGGCGGCCCGCGCGTTGTCCCCGGCGGCCTGGTGCGGGCGGTCCGCGCCCTTGGCCGCCTCGGCGAGGGACTTCTTGACCCCCTCGAGCAGCTCCAGCCAGCTGGCCTCGAACTTCTCCACGCCCTCCTTCTCCAGGGTGGCGATCACGTCGGCCAGGTCCACGCCGACGGACTCCAGGTCGGCGAAGACCCGCCGCGCGTCGTCGTACGCGCCGGTGATCGTGTCCGCCTGCGTCTCGCCGTGATCGGCGTAGGCGTGGATGACCGGCTCCGGCATGGTGTTGACCGTGCCCGGCGCGATCAGCTCCTCGACGTAGATGACGTCCCGGTAGTCCGGGTTCTTCGTCGAGGTGGAGGCCCACAGCGGGCGCTGCGGGTGGGCGCCGGCGTCGGCCAGCTTCTGCCAGCGGGCGGAGGAGAACACCTCGCCGTACCGCTCGTAGGCCAGCCGGGCGTTGGCCACCGCGGCCTTGCCGCGCAGCGCCTTCGCCTGGTCGGAGCCGATCTTCTCCAGCCGCTTGTCCACCTCGCTGTCGACCCGGGAGACGAAGAACGAGGCGACCGAGCCGATCTTCGACAGGTCGTGCCCGTTGGCCTGCGCCTGCTCCAGGCCGGCCAGGAACGCCTCCATCACCTGCGAGTAGCGGTCCAGGCCGAAGATCAGCGTGACGTTCACGCTGATCCCCTCGGCCAGCGTCTTCGTGATCGCCGGCAGGCCCTCCTCGGTCGCCGGGATCTTGATGAAGAGGTTCGGCCGGTCGACCAGCCACCACAGCGCCTTGGCCTCGGCGACGGTCTTGTCCGCGTCGTGCGCCGAGCGCGGGTCGACCTCGATCGACACCCGGCCGTCCACGCCGGCGCTGGCGTCGTACGAGGGCCGCATCACGTCGCAGGCCCACCGCACGTCGTACGTGGTGAGCATGCGGACCGCCTCCTCGACGTCCACGTCGCGGACGGCCAGGTCACGCAGCTGCCAGTCGTACTCGTCGGCGTCGCTCAGCGCCTTGGCGAAGATCGTCGGGTTGGTGGTCACGCCGGCCACGTGCTTCTCCCGGCGCAGCTTGTCCAGCCCGCCGGAGGTCAGTCGTACCCGGGAAAGATCGTCGAGCCAGATCGCCACCCCGGCGTTCTGGAGCTCGCTCAGCCTGTCCGTCATGCCGTCCACGCTCCCCTCAGTTGCCGGTCGTGAAACCGGTGATGTCGCCCACCCGGGTGAGCGCCGCGTGCGCGGCGGCCACGATCCGGTCGGGGGTGAACCCGAACTGCTCGAAGAGCACGGTGTAGGGCGCGCTGGCGCCGTAGTGCTCGATGCTCACGCACTCGCCGCTGTCGCCGACGATCGCCCGCCACGACATCGCGATGCCCGCCTCCACGCTCACCCGTGCCTTTACCCCGCGCGGCAGAACCGACTCCCGGTACGCCTCGTCCTGCGCGTAGAACCACTCCTGGCAGGGCATCGAGACGACCCGGGTGGGGGTGCCGTCGGCCTCCAGCCGCTCCCGCGCGGTGAGGCAGAGCTGCACCTCGGAGCCGGTGCCGACGAGGATCACCTGGGGCTTGCCGTTGGACGCCTCGGCCAGCACGTAGCCGCCCTTGGCGGTGCCCTCGGCGGAGCCGAACTCGCTGCGGTCGATGGTCGGCAGCGCCTGCCGGCTCAGCGCCAGCGCGGTCGGCCGGTCGGTGTGCTCCAGCGCCTGCCGCCACGCCCAGGCGGTCTCGTTGGCGTCGGCCGGGCGGACCACGTCCAGGCCGGGGATGGCCCGCAGCGCGGTCAGGTGCTCGATCGGCTGGTGCGTCGGGCCGTCCTCGCCGAGGCCGATCGAGTCGTGCGTCCAGACGTAGGTCACCGGCAGCTTCATCAGCGCGGCCAGCCGCACCGCCGGGCGCATGTAGTCGCTGAACACCAGGAACGTGCCGCCGTACGGACGGGTGCCGCCGTGCAGCGCGATGCCGTTGAGGATCGAGCCCATCGCGTGCTCGCGGATGCCGAAGTGCAGCGTGCGGCCGTACTCGTCGCCCGGGAAGTCCTTGGTGGCGTGCGCCGCCGGGACGAAGGACGGCTCGCCCTTCATGGTGGTGTTGTTGCTCTCGGCCAGGTCGGCCGAGCCGCCCCACAGCTCGGGCAGCACCGGGGCGAGCGCCTCCAGGACCTTGCCGGAGGCGGCCCGGGTGGCGACGCCCTTGGCGTCCGCCGGGAAGGTGGGCACCGCGTCGGTCCAGCCGGTCGGCAGCGTACGGGTGGCCATCCGGTCCCACAGCGCCTTGCGCTCCGGGTTGGCCTGCGCCCAGGCGTCGAACCCGGTGGTCCACTCCGCCTGCGCCTGCGCGCCGCGCTCCAGCACCTGGCGGGCGTGCTTGAGCACCTCCTCGTCGACCTCGAAGGTGCGCTGCGGGTCGAAGCCGAGGATCTCCTTGGTGGCCTTGACCTCGTCCGCGCCGAGCGCCGAGCCGTGGATCTTGCCGGTGTTCTGCTTGTTCGGCGCGGGCCAGCCGATGATCGTGCGCAGCGCGATGAACGACGGTCGGTCGGTCTCCGCCTTGGCGGCCAGCAGCGCCTGGTAGAGCGCCTCCACGTCCTCGTGGTAGTCGCCCTGGTCGGCGTCGCCGCTGCGCCAGTCGACGGTCTGCACGTGCCAGCCGTACGCCTCGTAGCGGGCCGCCACGTCCTCGCTCTTGGCGATCCGGGTGTCGTCCTCGATCGAGATCTCGTTGTCGTCGTAGATCACGCAGAGGTTGCCGAGCTGCTGGTGGCCCGCGAGCGCGCTGGCCTCGTGGGTGATGCCCTCCTCGATGTCCCCGTCGGAGGCGATGCACCAGATGTCGTGGCGGAACGGCGAGTCGGCGCGGTCCGGCTCGGGGTCGAACAGGCCCCGCTCGCGGCGCGCCGCCATGGCCATGCCGACCGCGTTGCCGAGGCCCTGGCCGAGCGGGCCGGTGGTGGTCTCCACACCGGGGGTGTGGCCGTGCTCCGGGTGGCCCGGGGTGAGCGAGCCCCACTGGCGCAGCGCCTTGAGGTCGTCCAGCGCCAGCGGGTAGCCGGAGAGGAAGAGCTGGATGTAGAGGGTCAGGCTGGAGTGCCCGGCGGAGAGCACGAACCGGTCCCGGCCGGGCCAGTTCGGGTCGGCCGGGTTGTGCCGCATGACCCGGTTGAAGAGCAGGTACGCCGCCGGGGCGAGGCTCATCGCCGTGCCCGGGTGGCCGTTGCCGGATTTCTCCACGGCGTCCATGGCCAGCACGCGGACCGTGTCGACGGCCCTGCGGTCGAGGTCGGACCAGTGGAGAGCGGGAAGCTCGGGTCGTTTGGCAGCCACGTTGATGTGCTCCTCGGCAGATGGGCGGAACCCTCACTGATGACCCTATCGAGCGTGGCTAAACGTCCGCCCGGGGATCTCGGCATGCTGTTCTCTACGGATCCGGCCCGATCGGGCGTTCAACCCCGGGTGTGACGGCCCGCACCGTTGCCGGGTCTGCGGGGCAGCCAAAACGACGACGCGTAGTGTGTGGGGCGGTGTGTGGGCCCGGACGGGTCCGGGCCGACCGACCTCCCCCGCCGATGCCGGAAGGTGGCAATCCGTGAGCATGATCACCGAGCGCCCCGTCAGCAACCCTGCCGGGCAGTCGCCGGTGGGCACGGTGGCGGAGGCGCCGGCGACCGGGCGGCGGGACGTACGGGCCGTGGTGGCCGCGTACGTGGCGCTGACCAAGCCGCGGATCGTCGAGCTGCTGCTGGTCACCACCGTGCCGGCGATGATGCTGGCGGACGGCGGGATGCCGTCGTTGTGGCTGGTGGCCGTGGTGCTGGTGGGCGGCTCGCTCGCCGCCGGCGCGGCCAGCGTGCTCAACTGCTACATCGACCGGGACATCGACCAGTTGATGCGGCGGACCAAGCGTCGGCCGCTGCCCGCGCACACCGTGTCGCCGCGCAGCGCGCTGGTCTTCGGTCTGGTGCTGGCGGCGGTCTCGGTGGCGCTGATGGCGGCGACCACCAACTGGCTGGCGGCCGGCCTGACGCTGGCCGCGATCGCCTACTACGACCTGGTCTACACGCTCTGGCTGAAGCGGACGACGGCCGCCAACACGTTCTGGGGCGGCGTCTGCGGGGCCGCGCCGGTGCTGATCGGCTGGGCCGCGGTCACCGGCTCGCTGTCCCCGGCCGCCTGGGGCCTGTTCGCGGTGGTCTTCTTCTGGCAGATGCCGCACTTCTACGCGCTGGCCATCAAGTACAAGGACGACTACGCGCGGGCCGGCATCCCGATGCTGCCGGTGGTCGCGTCGGTCCGGCGGGTCAACGCCGAGATCATCGGGTTCTCCTGGCTGACGCTGCTCTCCTCGCTGGCGGTGTGGCCGCTCGGCATGAGCCCGATCTACGGCGTGACCGCGCTGGTCGTCGGCGGGATCTTCGTGGTCGAGGCGCACAAGCTGTGCCGGCGCGCGACGCGCGGCGAGGCGGTCAAGCCGATGCGGCTGTTCCACTGGTCGACCACCTACCTCACCATCCTCTTCGCCGCCGTGGCCCTCGACGCCCTGCTCTGACCCGGCGCTTCCGGCACGTCTTCTCGTCCCGCTGGGGACACCACCCTTACCGCGTGATCACCGCACGGGTCCGGCTCTTTGACCCGGGTGGATGGTTTCCGCACGTGAGGCGGTTCATCAGAAATTTTTTCCGAGTCCACCGGACGGGGCCAACCGGGACAGAGTGTGACTATCTCGCCCGCCGGTTTTGCCCGGATATAGGCGACAAGAGTGCTCAAATTACCTGTGGTTCTCCTTAAACCAATGGGTAATTGGCATCACATTCAGTTCATCGTTCTCGCACATCCGGGTGGAACTCTGCTTAGGCTTCGCGTCATGGCAGATGGTTCCGATACGACGCTGACGGCTGACAAGACCGCGGAGCAGGCCCCCAACGGCCTGGTCGCGGGCATCAAGTCGTTCGCCGCCGGGCACGGCGGCGCGAAGGCGGTCATCGAGTACGTCGGCAAGCGCGGCGCACGGATCGTCCTCGTGGGTTCCGACGGGGTGTGGGCCGACCAGTTCGCCGACGGCACGGACGTCGCGCGGCAGGCCTGCGCCAAGGCCGGAGTCGACGTCGAGAACGCCTGGGAGCGTGAGCTGATGGACCAGATGCGTCCGAGCAACGACCTCTGGCGGTCGATGGCCCGGCGCACGATGGCCCGTTGACATAACCGCATGACCGCACACCACCAGTCGACCCGGGGGAAACCCCGGGTCGCTCTCGTCACCTGTGCCGCGCTGCCCGACCTCGACCCGGACGACCGGCTCGCGCTCGCCCCGCTCGACGCCCGCGGCGTCACCGCGGAGATCGCGGTCTGGGACGACCCGACCGTCGACTGGACCGGCTACGACCTGGTCGTCCTCCGCTCGCCGTGGGACTACGCGCTGCGCCGGGACGAGTTCGTGGCCTGGGCCCGCACCGTCCCGGCCCTGGCCAACCCGGCCGACGTGGTTGCCTGGAACACCGACAAGCGCTACCTGGCCGAGCTGTCCGCCGCCGGTGCGCCCACCGTGCCGACCGCCTGGGTGGCCCCGGGGGAGAGCTGGACGCCGCCCGCCGACGGCGAGCACGTGATCAAACCGGCGGTCAGCGCGGGCAGCCAGGACACCGGGCGCTACGACCTGACCGACCCGGAACACCGGGAGCTGGCGTCGGCGCACGTGCGGCGTCTCGGCGACGTCGGGCGGGTCGCCATGGTCCAGCCCTACCTGGACGCGGTGGACACCGCCGGCGAGACGGCGCTGCTCTTCCTGGCCGGCCCCGACGGCCTCGCGTTCAGCCACGCGATCCGCAAGGGCCCGATGTTGACCGGCCCCGACCTCGGCGAGGCCGCGCTCTACAAGGAGGAGCGGATCGACGCCCGCACCGCCACGGCGGAGCAGCGCGCGGTCGCCGAGAAGGTCCTGGCCGCCGTCCCCGGCGGCGCCGACCGGCTGCTCTACGCCCGGGTCGACCTGATCCCCGGCCCGGCCGGCACGCCCGTGCTGGTGGAGCTGGAGCTGACCGAGCCCAGCCTGTTCGTCGGCCACGCCGACGGCGCGCCGGAGCGGCTCGCCGAGGCGGTCGTAGCCCACCTGGCCCGTCGACCCTGATCCGCCGCCCGAGGGCCGTCAGTCGCGGTCGGTGTGGTTCCGGTCCCACCGACCGCCGATCGGCGGCGTGTCCAGCCGCAGGGCGGCCCGGGTCCCGGCGAGGTCGTTGTCCTCGACGGCGCAGGAGACGCAACTGCCCGCCTCGGTGACCCACAGCCCGTAGGTCTGGCTGTCGGCGTCCCGGTGCCAGATCCGGTTGTTCCGCACGGTGGCGGAGTCGAACGGGGCGGCGATGGTGATCCCGGCGCAGGCGGGCGGCCCGTCGGGCAGCTCGTACGCCGCGCCGGGCTCCGGGATCGCCTCGTTCCACCCGGTCATGCCGTCCGGCCGTACCTCGGCCAGGGAGAGCCGGTTGCCGGTGTTGTCGGCCACCACCGCGTCGCGGGAGTCGACCCGGACGACCTTGCCCCGGTGGCCGCCGGCCGGCCAGTCCGCCGCGCCGTCGGTGACCTCGCGCGGGCCGTAGCGCACCGCGTCGCCGGAGCCCCGATGGGCCGGCGCGGAGCGGCGGCCGTTGTCCCGGATGCGGTTGCCCACGATCGACGCGTCGAGCATCGGCCGGTCGATCCGGATCCCGTCCAGCGCGTTCTCCCGGATGTCGTTGCCCTCGATCACCACGTCCGCGGCCGCGCCCCGGTAGCCGTGGCCCAGGTCGTGCTCGTGGTAGCCGTACCCGCCGTTGTTGCTGATCCGGTTGCCCTGCACCGCGTACGGCCCGGGGGTGTTGCCCATGCTGATGCCGTCGCCGACGTTGCAGTCGATCACGTTGCCGGTGAGCAGGCCGCCGCGTCCGGCGATGCCGGCGGTGCCGTTGGCCGAGACGTCGAAGCCCGCCTCCAGGTTGTTGGTCATGGTGCAGCCGGAGACGATCAGGCCGTCCGCGCCCCAGTCCGAGATGCCGAACCGGTTGGCCTGGCTGTGGCAGCCGATGATGCGGATGCCGCGCGGCGGCTCCCAGTAGTCCTTCTGCAGCTCCAGGAAGATTCCGTTGGTGCCGTTGCCGAGCGTGGTGCAGTTGGCGATGGTGAGCCGCTCCACGTCGCCCCACCCGCCGATGCCGACGCCGATCCCGGCGCCGCCCCACTGCTGGCCGTTGTCCAGTCGGCCGCAACCCACCACGACCACCCCGTCGATCAGGCTGTCCTGGAGGAAGTCGCAGCCCAGGCCGGTGGCCCCGGTGTGGTGGATGTAGAGGTTGCGGAACACGCCACGGACGACGTACTGCAGGCCGAGGCCCTTGGCCAGGTAGTCGTACGCGGTCTGGGCCACCCCGGAACCGTCGATCTCGAAGTCGGCGAAGGTGCAGTCCGCGATGTGCCGGTCCCGGTCCGCGCCGTGCTGCACGGTGGTCCAGTAGGCGAGCGGCACCGGGGCGGCCCGGTCGCCCTCGTTGCTGAGCAGGAACCGGGTGGCCGCCGAGCCGGCGCCGATCAGGGAGACTCCGCTGCGCCAGACGGTGCCGGCGTCGCGGATCGAGTAGAGGCCCGGCGGGCAGTAGATCACCCGGGCCCGGCCGTCGGCGTCGTAGCCGGCGCCGAGGCGGTCGACCAGCGCGGCCAGGGCCGGCTGGTCGTTGGTCACCCCGTCGCCGGTGAGCCCGAACTCGCGGGCGTCGCACCACAGCGGGGCGCCGGCCACCGGGGTCATCCGCTGCGGGGTGGTCGTGGCAAGGCCCTTGCGCGACACCGGGAGCTCCCCTCGGGCGTACGGTCCGTGGTCCGGACCGCTTTCCCGCTCCCGCCGGGCGGTAACGCCCGGGTCAGGCCGCGGCGCCCACCGGTTCGGCGACGGGCGCGGCCGGGGCCGGCGGGCTGACCGGCTGGCGCTCCCGGGTGGCCCAGAGCACGCCCAGCGTGGCCAGCAGCACCAGGCAGGACCCGAGCATGTGGGCCGCGACGAGCACGGCGGGCAGGTGGGTGAAGTACTGGACGAAGCCGATCAGGCCCTGACCCAGCTCGACCGCGAGGAGCACCCCGGCGGCCCGCGCGGCGCGCGACGCGCCGACCGCCCGGAACGCGAAGAACAACGCCACGGACAGGCCGATCAGCAGGAACACGCCGTCGGCGTGCACCTGGGAGATCGACTCCGGGTCCAGGCCGTTGCGGGCCGCGCCCTGGTCGCCGGCGTGCGGGCCGCTGCCGGTCACCCAGGTGCCGACCACCAGCACCGAGGCACTCACCACCGTGGTGATCCGGGCGAGGGTACGCAGCGGCGTCGGCACGGTCGGGGTGACCGGCCCGTCCGGCTCGCCGGTGCGCCGCCAGAGTGCGTACGCGGCGGCGATCACCACCATCGAGGCGAGGAAGTGCAGCCCGACCACCCACGGGTTGAGGTTGGTGAGCACGGTGACGCCGCCGATGACGGCCTGCGCCGGGATGCCGAACAGCACGCCGACCGCCAGCGGCAGCAGCCCGCGACGGCGGGGCACCTGGGCCAGCACGGCCAGCACCACGGCCAGCGCGATGATCCCGACGGCGAAGGTGAGCAGCCGGTTGCCGAACTCGATCACCCCGTGCACGCCCATCTCCGACGTGGTGGTGTACGACTCGTCGGTGCACCGGGGCCAGGTGGGGCAGCCGAGGCCGGACGCGGTGAGTCGGACGGCCCCGCCGGTGACCACGATCGCGACGTTCGCGATGATCGAGGCGAACGCGAGGCGGCGCAGCAGCGTGGGGGAGACCGGGAACCGGACGGAACGCTTCACGGAGCGAATCCTACGCACCGTAGTTGATCCCGATCGGGTGACTCCGCCGACCCGGTGGTCGGAATCACCGGACCCCGGGTTTGCGGGGCTCCGACGAATTACGTAACGTTGCCGTTGTGAAAAACGCGGCAGCGCTGTCCGGAGAGCCGGTGACCAGTTCGGTCACCAGCGCGACGGCGTCCGCCGACCTGTCGACGCGGGATCGGGTGACCCAGCTCCTGCTGGAGCGGGGCGCCACCACGGCCGCGCAGCTCGGCTCCGCGCTGGGCCTGAGCCCGGCCGCGATCCGCCGGCACCTCGACGCCATGCTCGCCGACGGTGACGTCGTCGCCCGTGAGCAGACCGTGCGGGGCAGCCGGGGGCGGGGCCGGCCGGCCAAGGTGTTCGTGCTGACCGACGCGGCCCGGGTGCGCTGCGGCACCCACCACTACGACAACATGGCCACCGCGGCGCTGCGGTGGATCGCCCGCACCGGCGGCGCCGAGGCCGTCGCGGCGTTCGCGGCCGAGCAGGTCGCCGCGCTGGAGGCCCGCTGCCGGGCGGCCGTGGAGGACGCCGACGGCGACGCCCCGCTCGCGCGGGCCGAGGCGCTCGCCGAGGCGCTCACCGCCGAGGGCTACGCTGCGAACGCGTCCACGATCGCGTCCGGCGGCCAGCTCTGCCAGCACCACTGCCCGGTGGCGCACGTGGCCGCCGAGTTTCCCCAGCTGTGCGAGGCCGAGACCGCGGTGATCTCCCGTCTGGTCGGCACCCACGTGCAGCGCCTGGCCACCATCGCGCACGGCGACGGCGTGTGCACCACGCACATTCCCGCCCAGTCCGGTTCCACCGTCACCACTGTGAGGACAGATAGATGACCGAGCAGATCGTCCAGCCCCTGACCCAGGAGGAGCAGCTCGCTGCCCTCGGTCGTTACGAGTACGGCTGGGCCGACCCCGACGTCGCCGGGGCGTCCGCCCAGCGCGGCCTCAACGAGGCGGTGGTCCGGGACATCTCGGCCAAGAAGAACGAGCCGGCCTGGATGCTCGACCTGCGCCTGAAGGGCCTGCGGCTGTTCGACCGCAAGCCGATGCCGGCCTGGGGCGCCGACCTCACCGGGATCGACTTCGACAACATCAAGTACTTCGTCCGGTCCACCGAGAAGCAGGCCACCAGCTGGGAGGACCTGCCGGAGGACATCAAGAACACCTACGACCGGCTGGGCATCCCGGAGGCGGAGAAGCAGCGGCTGGTCGCCGGCGTCGCGGCGCAGTACGAGTCCGAGGTGGTCTACCACAAGATCCGTGAGGACCTCGAGGAGCAGGGCGTCGTCTTCCTCGACACCGACACCGCGCTGCGCGAGCACGAGGACATCTTCAAGGAGTACTTCGGCACGGTCATCCCGGTCGGCGACAACAAGTTCGCCGCGCTGAACACCTCCGTCTGGTCCGGCGGCTCGTTCATCTACGTGCCGAAGGGCGTGCACGTGGAGATCCCGCTGCAGGCCTACTTCCGGATCAACACGGAGAACATGGGCCAGTTCGAGCGGACCCTGATCATCGTCGACGAGGGCGCGTACGTGCACTACGTCGAGGGTTGCACCGCGCCGCTCTACTCCTCCGACTCGCTGCACAGCGCGGTCGTGGAGATCATCGTGAAGAAGAACGCGCGCTGCCGCTACACGACCATCCAGAACTGGTCGAACAACGTCTACAACCTGGTCACCAAGCGCGCCGTGTGCCACGAGGGCGCGACCATGGAGTGGGTCGACGGCAACATCGGCTCCAAGGTCACCATGAAGTACCCGGCGGTCTACATGACCGGCGAGCACGCCAAGGGCGAGGTGCTCTCGGTGGCCATGGCCGGCGAGGGCCAGCACCAGGACGCCGGCGCCAAGATGGTGCACGCCGCGCCGCACACCTCCTCGACCATCGTGTCGAAGTCGATCGCCCGGGGCGGCGGCCGCACCTCCTACCGGGGCCTGGTGCAGGTGCTGGAGGGTTCGACCAGCAGCAGGAGCACGGTCAAGTGCGACGCGCTCCTGGTCGACACCATCTCCCGCTCCGACACCTACCCGTACGTCGACATCCGTGAGGACGACGTGTCGATGGGGCACGAGGCGACCGTCTCCAAGGTCAGCGACGACCAGCTCTTCTACCTGATGAGCCGGGGCCTGAGCGAGGACGAGGCGATGGCGATGATCGTGCGCGGCTTCATCGAGCCGATCGCCAAGGAGCTCCCGATGGAATACGCGCTGGAGCTCAACCGCCTGATCGAGCTGCAGATGGAAGGTGCGGTCGGCTGACCGCGGCCCTCCGCATCCACTGACACCGTCGTCGCAGAACAGACCAAGGAAGAGATGACTACCCAGGCTTCCGCGCCGCCCACGACCAAGTCGCAGGCGCTCCGCTCGTACGACGTCGCCGACTTCCCGGCCCTGACCGGCCTGGAGGAGGAGTGGCGCTTCACCCCGCTCAAGCGCCTGCGTGGGCTGGCCTCGTCGGCCCAGGTCGCCACCGGCGCGGTCCGGCACGAGCACGGTGACCTGCCCGAGGGCGTCACCGTCGACCGGATCGGCCGGGACGACCCGCGGGTGGGCAGCGTGCTCACCCCGTTCGACCGGGTCAGCGCGCTGGCGTACGGCGGGGCCGACGGCGCGCTGCTGGTGCAGGTCGCCCGGGACGCCGTGGTGGCGGAGCCGGTGCGCCTGCGGGTGGTCGGCGAGACCGCCGAGGCGCTCGCGTTCGGTCACACGTTCCTCGAGGTGGGCCGCTTCGCCGAGGTGACCGTGGTGCTGGAGCAGGTCGGCTCGGCCACGCTCGCCGACAACGTCGAGGTGACCGTGGCGGACGGGGCGAAGCTGACCCTGGTCACGGTCGCCGACTGGGCCGACGACGCGGTCCAGGCCCAGCACCTCAGGGTCAAGCTGGGTCGCGACGCCAAGATCGTGCACGTGCAGGTCAGCCTCGGCGGCGACCTGGTCCGGCAGTACACCTCGGTGGAGTACACGCAGCGCGGCGGCGAGGCCGAGCTGTACGGCCTCTACTTCGCCGACTCGGGCCAGCACCTGGAGCACCGGCAGCTGGTCGACCACACCGTGCCGGACTGCCGCAGCAACGTCGGCTACCGCGGCGCGCTGCAGGGCGACGACGCGCACACCGTCTGGGTGGGCGACGTGCTGATCCGGGCCGAGGCGACCGGCACCGACACGTACGAGATCAACCGGAACCTGCTGCTCAGCGACGGCGCCCGGGCCGACTCCGTGCCCAACCTGGAGATCGAGACCGGCGAGATCGCCGGCGCCGGGCACGCCAGCGCGACCGGCCGGTTCGACGACGAGCAGCTGTTCTACCTGATGGCCCGGGGCATCCCGGAGGCCGAGGCCCGGCGCCTGGTGGTGCGTGGCTTCTTCGCCGAGATGATCAACAAGATCCCGGTCGAGGACCTGCGCGAGCGGCTCGGCGACGCGATCGAGGCGCGCCTGGCGAAGGCCGGGGCCTGATGATCAGGATCTGTTCGACCGAGGACGTGCCGAAGGGCACCGCGATCAGCGCCGACGTGGACGGCGTGCAGATCGCGGTCGTGCACGGCGAGGACGACGCGTTCTACGCCGTGCGCGACGAGTGCTCGCACGCCGCCGTCGCGCTCTCCGAGGGCGAGGTCGAGGGCTGCACGCTGGAATGCTGGCTGCACGGATCCCGTTTCGACCTGCGTACCGGTGAGCCCACCGGGCTGCCCGCGACCGAACCCGTACCCGTCTACCCCGTCGAAGTCCGCGACGGCGAGATCTACGTCAGCATGACGCCGAGCAATGGAGTGACCCGATGAGCACCCTGGAGATCCGCGACCTGAAGGTGTCGGTCAAGCTGCCCGAGGGTGAGCTCAAGCCGATCCTGCACGGGGTCGACCTGACCGTGCGCTCCGGCGAGACGCACGCCATCATGGGCCCGAACGGCTCCGGCAAGTCGACGCTCGCCTACTCGATCGCCGGCCACCCGAAGTACGAGATCACCGGCGGCGAGGTCACCCTCGACGGCTCCGACGTGCTCTCCATGTCCGTCGACGAGCGCGCCCGCGCCGGCCTCTTCCTGGCCATGCAGTACCCGGTCGAGGTCCCCGGCGTGTCGGTGGCCAACTTCCTGCGTACCGCCAAGACCGCCATCGACGGCGAGGCGCCGAAGCTGCGCACCTGGGCCGGCGAGCTGCGCGGCGCCATGGAGAAGCTCCAGATGGACCCGGCGTTCGCCCAGCGCAACGTCAACGAGGGCTTCTCCGGCGGCGAGAAGAAGCGGCACGAGATCGTGCAGCTGGAGCTGCTCAAGCCGAAGATCGCCATCCTGGACGAGACCGACTCCGGTCTCGACGTGGACGCGCTGCGCGTGGTCAGCGAGGGCGTGAACCGGGTCCGCGACACCGGCGACACGGGGATGCTGCTGATCACCCACTACACCCGGATCCTGCGCTACATCAAGCCGGACTTCGTGCACGTCTTCGTGGCCGGCCGGATCGTCGAGCAGGGCGGCCGTGAGCTGGCCGACAAGCTCGAGGAAGAGGGCTACGAGCGGTACGTCGCCGGGGCCGGCGCGGCGCGGGCCTGACCTGACATGACCTCGATCGCGATCCCGGCGGGCATGCCGCAGTACGACGACGTGCCCCGCTTCGACGTGGCGACGGTGCGGGCCGACTTCCCGATCCTGGACCGGGAGGTCAACGGCCACCCGCTGGTCTACCTGGACAGCGCGAACACCTCGCACAAGCCGCGGCAGGTGCTGGACGTGCTCGCCGAGCACTACGCGAGGCACAACGCCAACGTGTCGCGCTCGGTGCACACGCTGGGCACCGAGGCGACCGACGCGTACGAGGGCGCGCGGGCGAAGATCGCCGCGTTCATCAACGCCCCCAGCGTCGACGAGGTGGTGTTCACCAAGAACTCCACCGAGGCGATCAACCTGGTGGCGTACGCGTTCTCCAACGCCTCGCTGCGCGCGGACGCCGACCCCCCGTTCCGGCTGGGGCCCGGCGACGAGATCGTGATTTCCGAGATGGAGCACCACTCGAACATCGTCCCGTGGCAGCTGCTCGCGGAGCGCACCGGCGCGACGCTGCGCTGGTTCCCGGTCACCGATCACGGCCGGCTCGACGAGTCCGGCCTGGACGACCTGGTCACCGAGCGGACGAAGATCGTCTCGCTGGTGCACATGTCGAACATCCTCGGCACCGTCAACGCCACCTCGCGGATCACCGCGCGGGTCCGCGAGGTCGGCGCGCTGCTGCTGCTCGACTGCTCGCAGTCGGTGCCGCACCTGCCGATGGACGTGGTCGACTTCGACGCCGACTTCATCGTCTTCACCGGGCACAAGATGTGCGGCCCGACCGGCATCGGCGTGCTCTGGGGCCGGGGCGAGCTGCTCGCCGCGATGCCCCCGGTGATGGGCGGCGGCTCGATGATCGAGACGGTGACGATGGCCGGCTCGACGTTCGCCGCGCCGCCGGCCCGGTTCGAGGCGGGCACCCCGCCGATCGCCGAGGCGGTCGCGCTGGGCGCGGCGGTGGACTACCTCACCGGCATCGGCATGCCGGCCATCCAGTGGCACGAGAAGGAGCTGACGGCGTACGCGCTGGACGCCCTCGCCACCGTGCCGGGGCTGCGGATCTTCGGCCCGACCGTGCCGGTCGGCCGGGGCGGGACGATCTCCTTCGCCCTCGGTGACGTGCACCCGCACGACGTCGGGCAGGTGCTCGACTCGCTCGGTGTGCAGGTGCGGGTGGGGCACCACTGCGCCAAGCCGGTGTGCGCCCGCTTCGGGGTGCCGGCGATGACGCGGGCGTCGTTCTACCTCTACACCACCACGGCGGAGATCGACGCCCTGGTGGCGGGCCTGGACAAGGTGCGGAAGGTCTTCAAGTGATGCAGCTTGAGTCGCTCTACCAGGAGATCATCCTGGACCACTACAAGCATCCGCACGGCCGTGGCCTGCGGGAGGCGGACCCGGCGGCCCAGGTCGGCGAGGCGCACCACGTCAACCCGACCTGCGGTGACGAGATCACCGTGCGGGTGGCGACCGACGGCAGCGTGTTCACCGACATTTCGTACGACGGGATGGGCTGCTCGATCAGCCAGGCGTCGGCGAGCATCCTGCACGAGCTGCTGCGCGGCCGGGCCGCACAGGACGCCGCCGTGGTGCACGAGGCGTTCGTCGAGTTGATGTCCGGGCGTGGCCAGGTCACGCCGGACGAGGACGTGCTCGGAGACGGGGTGGCGTTCGCGGGTGTCGCGCGCTACCCGGCCCGGGTCAAGTGCGCGCTGCTGTCGTGGATGGCGTTCAAGGACGCCGCGGCACGCGCCGGGGTGGGCGTGAGCCCGGAGGTGAAGGCATGAGCGACGAGAACATGACCCCCGAGGCCGGCGCGGTGGCGACGGACGGCACTGCCGTCAACGGGGCTGTTGCCGACGGTGCGGCCGCGGGTGCGGCGGCGCCGGCCGGCGGCAAGGCCGCGATCGGTGACATCGAGGAGGCGATGAAGGACGTCGTCGACCCCGAGCTGGGCATCAACGTGGTCGACCTGGGCCTGGTGTACGGCGTGCACGTGGACGACGAGAACGTCGCCACGCTGGACATGACGCTGACCTCGGCGGCCTGCCCGCTGACCGACGTGATCGAGGACCAGGCCCGGCAGGCGCTGACCACCGGTCCCGGTGGCGGCCTGGTCAACGACATCCGGATCAACTGGGTCTGGCTGCCGCCGTGGGGCCCCGACAAGATCACCGATGAGGGGCGCGACCAGCTCCGCTCCCTCGGCTTCAACGTCTGACCGCTCCACGGTCACGGTTCCGGGCGCGTCACCCCTTCCGGGGTGGCGCGCCCGGCTCGTTGTCCCCCCGGCTAGCGTTTCGCCTCGCTCCGGCCCCTTCCGCGTCGGCCTGGTCTGCCGCGCGCCCCACTCCACTCACCTCGTCGCCCCCCACGTCCCGAAATCCGGGAGCCCGCGACCGCCAGTCAGGACAGCAGTAGATCTTGGTAGGAAACGGCCCCTATAGGGGCCATCTCCTACCAAGATCTCCGAGCCGAGCCGAGCCGAGTGACGCCGGCAAGCTGGGCGCGAGCCGGGCGGACACGGGGGGAAATCCGATGGCGGGGCGGGGGAGCGAGGTTGCAGGATGAGCGGGTGATCGAGGCGTACCCGAAGCAGGCTCCTGTCCGTGCGGCCACCGCCGCGCGTCGACAGCGTGACCTGCCGGCCGCCTCGACCGGTCGCCCGCCCTCGTGACCAGCGCGTTCCTCGCCGGGCTGGTCGCCGGCTACGGCGTCGCCATCCCGGTCGGCGCGATCGCGATCCTCATTCTCGGGCTGAGCGCCCGCGCCGGGTTCCGGGTCGGGGCGGCCGCGGCGCTGGCCGTGGCCACCGCCGACGGGCTCTACGCCGCGGCCGCCGCGCTCGGCGGCGCCGGGCTGGCCGGTTTCCTGGCCCCGGCCGCCGGGCCGCTGCGGGTGGTCGCGGCGCTGGTGCTGCTCGGCATCGCCGCGCACGGCCTGTGGCGGGCCTGGTCCGCGCGGCGGGAGGTGGCGAGGGCCCCGGTCGGGCGCGGGCTGCACACGCCGACCCGGGCGTACGCGGCGGTGCTCGGTCTGACCCTGCTCAACCCGGCGACGGTGCTCTACTTCGCCGCGCTGGTGCTGGGCCGCCGTGATGCCGCCGACCCGGACCCGGCAGCCGCCGCGCTGTTCGTCGCCGGGGCGTTCCTGGCCTCGGCGAGCTGGCAGCTGCTGGTCGCCGGCGGCGGTTCCGTGGTGGGGCGCGCGTTGTCCGGTCCCCGTGGTCGCCTGGTCACCGGGCTGGTCTCCAGCGCCCTGATCGCCGCCCTCGCGGTCACCACGCTGCGGCCCGGCTGACTAGCCTGTGGAGGGCGAGGAGGTGTGCGATGGGGGGCACCCGAGTTCTGACCGCGGGATTCGCGCTGGTGCTCGGCCTGCTCGTGGCCTGTGACGACGGGCGCGGCCGGGGCGACGCCCGGGTCGACGACGTCGCTGTGGACTGGTCGACCCCGGTGACAACCGTGTCCGCTCCCACCGGACACACGGTGGCGCTGCGCACCGGCGCGCCGGGCTGCTGGCGGGTCAGCGAGGTCCGGTCCGACGGCACGGAGACGGGAGCGGTCAGCGCGTGCCACGGCCTGCCCGCGACGGCGGCCTCCCGCGTGCTGGGCGTCGTCGTGGTGGTCACCGGCTGTTCGGGCGCGCCTTCCGTGGCGGTCGGGGACGCCGCTCGGCGGACGGTTGTCGAGGACGTCTCCGACGGCATCTTCCTGGTGCCGCCCGGTCTGCTCCCGGCGGACGCGCCCGCGCTCACGTACGCCTGCCGCACCGCCACCGGTGAGGACGGGCCGTGGGTGACGGTGGACGTCGCCGGCTGAGTTCCACCGCTGGGTAGGGTCGGTGCCATGAGCAGCCGACCCGCAGCCGGAGGCGGCCGGTGGGTGGAGGTCGACCCGGCCCGCGTCGTGCGCTGGGTCGAGGGCTTCGCCGAGCGGCACGGGCCGCCCACCACCACCGCCCTGGGGTACGGGTTGCTGCTCACCGCCCCGGACGGGGCCACCGCCGAGCTGCACACCCCGCCCGGCGCGCGCCCCGCGCCGGACCTGGCGGCGTTCGCCGGAGTGGCCGCCGCGCCCCGCCGGCTCGGGCTGCTGCTGGCCCGCAAGGGCGCGGTGGCGGTCGGGGTGGCCGACGGCACCGAGCTGGTGGTCTCCAAGGTGGACACCCGCTACGTGCAGGGGCGCACCGCCGCGGGGGGCTGGTCCCAGCAGCGGTTCGCCCGGCGGCGGGACAACCAGGCGAAGGCGGCGTTGGGCGACGCGGCCGATCTCGCCGTACGCCTGCTGTTGCCGGCGGTCGGGACGCTCGCGGCGTTGGTGTGCGGCGGTGACCGGCGGGCGGTGGACACGGTGCTGGCCGACCGGCGGCTGGCGCCGCTCGCGGCGCTGCGGGCGGAGCGGCTGCTCGACGTGCCGGAGCCCCGGCACGCGGTGCTGGTCGCGGCCGTCTCCGCCGCCCGGGCGGTCCACATCCTGGTCCGCTGAACGGGAAAGATCGCATCAAGTGCGGTCAATCGACGTCACCAGCGGTGCATCGAACGACGACGATGCATAGGGTCGGTGTCGTGACGTGGCGGGTCTCCGGGCGACCCGCCAGGGCAGCGTCACCTCCGCCAGTCAGGCACCGACATCGTTGGGAGACAGGAACTTCATGAGCGGATATCGAAACGCCCGGTGGCGCCACCGTGCGACGCGGCTCCTCGCCGCCGTGGCGGCGATGTGCGCCGCGGGCGTCACGTTCACGGCGGGCCCGGCCGCCGCGGGTGCCGGCACCGCCGCGTCGGCCGCGCCGACGGTCACCACCGTCACCGCGGGCGGCGCGCACACGTGTGCGATCGGCGCCGACGGGGGCCTGTGGTGCTGGGGCTCGAACTACGCCGGTCAGCTCGGTGACGGGACCACCACGAACCGGGGCGCACCGGCACGGGTCGACACCGCCACCTGGGCCGCCGTCGATGGTGGCTCCGGCCACACCTGCGGGATCCGGACCGACGGCACGCTGTGGTGCTGGGGCTCGAACTTCCGGGGCCAGCTCGGTGACGGGACCACCACCAGCCGGAGCGCGCCGGTGCGGGTCGGCACCGCCACCACCTGGGCCCGGGTCAGCGCCGGCCCGCAGCACACCTGCGCCGTGCGGACCGACGGCACGCTCTGGTGCTGGGGCTTCAACCGGACCTCGCAGCTGGGCGTCGGCACCTCGCCGTGGGTCGCGAACACCCCGCTGCAGGTCGGCACCGCGACCACCTGGGCGAGCGTCTCGACCGGCTTCGGGCACACCTGTGGCGTCCGCACCGACGGCACGCTCTGGTGCTGGGGTCTCAGCTCGGACGGGCAGCTCGGCCTCGGCTTCCTGGGCTCCCAGACGACGCCCGCGCAGGTCGGTGCCGCGACCACCTGGACCGGCGTCACCGCCGGGTACGCACACACCTGCGGCATCCGGTCCGGAGCGCTGTGGTGCTGGGGCGAGAACGGGTACGGGCAGCTGGGCGTGAGCGGCACCTTCCAGACCGCGCCGGTCCAGGTCGGCACGACCACCACCTGGAGCACGGTCGCGGCGAGCGGCGACGCGACGTGCGCGTCCCGCGCCGACGGCAGCCTGTGGTGCTGGGGCAAGAACACGACCGGTCAGGTGGGCGACGGCACCACCACCCACCGGTCCGCGCCGACCCGCGTCGGTGACGCCACCACCTGGACCGGCGGCCTCGCGGTGGCCGACCACGCGTGCGGGATCCGTACCGACGGCGGCCTGTGGTGCTGGGGCGACAACAGCGGCGGGCAGCTGGGCGACGGGACCACCGTCGAGCGGTCCACCCCGGCGCAGGTGGCAGTGCCGGCCTGACCGGTCGGGGCACGAGTCGGGCCGCCGGCCCGCCCGCTGTCGAGGTCAGCGGTGCGGGCCGGCGGCCCGGGCGTGGAGCCGGTCAGGCGTCCGGCGTCACTGGCTGGAGCCGAAGGTGTCGCAGGACTTCGGGTCACCGGTGGAGAAGCCCTTGGTGAACCACTGCTTGCGCTGCTCGGACGAGCCGTGGGTGAACTCGTCCGGGTTCACCGGCCGACCCGAACGCTGCTGGATGGCGTCGTCGCCGATCTTCTCGGCGGTGTCGATCGCCTGCTGGATGTCCTGGTCGGTGATGCTCTTGAAGATCTTCTGGCCGCCCTCGTCGGCGGTGCCGGTGGCGTTCTTCGCCCAGGCGCCGGCGTAGCAGTCGGCCTGCAGCTCCAGCTTGACCGAGAGCGCGTTGGCGTTCTGCGGGTCGCGCTGCTGCTGGCGGCGCATCTGCGCCTCGGTGCCGAGCAGGTCCTGCACGTGGTGGCCGTACTCGTGGGCCAGCACGTACGGCTGGGCGAACTCGCCCTCGGCGCCGAGCTGGTCGGCGAGCAGCCGGTAGAACGTGAGGTCGATGTAGACCAGGTCGTCGGCGGGGCAGTAGAACGGGCCCACCCCGGAGTCGGCGGCGCCGCAGCCGGTACTGACGTTCTGGCTGAAGAAGACCGTCTTGGACGGCTGGTACTGCTCGCCGAAGACCTCCGGCATGGCGGTGCGCCAGTAGGCCTGGATCGAGTTGACGTACAGCGTGTTGCGGCAGTCGAGCTGCTTCAGCGCGTCCTCGGCCGAGCACTTCTGCTCCAGCGAGGTGTTGTCGCCCTGCTCGGAGCCGCCGCCGTTGGTGGCGGCGTTCAGGCCGAAGCCGCCGCCCACCAGGGCAACCAGTACGGCGATGATGATGCCCACGATCCCGCCCCGGCCGCCGCCGCCGGGGATCGGGATGCCCATCCCGCCGCCTCCGCCGCCGGACCCTCGCCGGTCGTCCACCTGACTGGTGTCGACCCGCGCGTTCTCATTCAGCTCCATGTTGACCCCGATCACCGATGTGTCCGTGTGTGGTGGTTGCGGTACCGGACCGGGTCCGGACGGCGGATTCGGTACCCGATGATCTTGCCCGGTAATCCGACGGAGTGGGCACCGGCCGCCCGGTACACTTGGCCCCGTGCTGCGCTGCGAAGGCTGAACGGCCCCGCGCCGACGGGAAATCACCACCCGCCGGCGCTTTCGCGTGCCCTGAGTCAGCCCTTCCGGACCCGAGAGCGAGTACTCCGAAATGATCATTGCCACCGGCCTGGAACTGCGCGCCGGTTCCCGGATCCTGCTGTCCGACACCACCCTGCGCGTGCAGCCGGGCGACCGGATCGGCCTGGTCGGCCGCAACGGCGCCGGCAAGACGACCACCCTCAAGGTGCTCGCGGGGGAGGGGCAGCCGTACGCCGGGCAGATCGACCGGCGCAGCGCCATCGGCTACCTGCCGCAGGACCCCCGTACCGGCGACCTCGACGTCACCGGCCGCGACAGGGTGCTCTCCGCGCGCGGGCTGGACGTCCTCATGGCGCAGATGAAGGAGCTGGAGAACAAGCTCGCCGAGGGCGCCGACGACGAGCGGTTGGTCCGCCGCTACGGCGCGCTGGAGGACCAGTTCGCCTCTCTCGGCGGCTACGCGGCCGAGGCCGAGGCGGCCCGGATCTGCGCCAACCTCGGCCTGCCCGACCGTGCCCTGGCGCAGACCATCGGCACGCTCTCCGGCGGTCAGCGCCGCCGCATCGAGCTGGCCCGGATCCTGTTCCGCGACGCCGGCGAGAACGGCGGCGGTATCCTGCTGCTCGACGAGCCCACCAACCACCTCGACGCCGACTCGATCACCTGGCTGCGCGGCTTCCTCGCCAACCACAAGGGCGGCCTGATCGTGATCTCCCACGACGGGTCGCTGCTGGAGTCCGTGGTCAACAAGGTGTGGTTCCTGGACGCCACCCGGTCCGTGGTCGACACCTACAACCTCGGCTGGAAGGCGTACCTGGAGGCGCGCGAGACCGACGAGCGGCGCCGCCGCCGGGAGCGGGCCAACGCGGAGAAGAAGGCCGGCGCGCTGATGGCGCAGGCGGACAAGATGCGGGCCAAGGCCACGAAGACCGTCGCCGCGCAGAACATGGCCCGCCGGGCCGAGAAGCTGATCTCCGGGCTGGAGGAGGTACGCCACGCCGACAAGGTGGCCAAGGTCCGGTTCCCCAACCCGGCGCCGTGCGGCAAGACGCCGCTGACCGCCACCGGCCTGTCCAAGTCGTACGGGTCGTTGGAGATCTTCACCGACGTGAACGTGGCGGTGGACCGGGGTTCCCGGGTGGCCATCCTCGGCCTCAACGGCGCCGGCAAGACCACCCTGCTGCGGATGCTCGGCGGCCTGCTGGAGTCGGACACCGGCGAGGTGCGCCCCGGGCACGGGCTGCGGCTGGGCTACTACGCCCAGGAGCACGAGACGCTGGACGTGGACCGGACGATCCTGGAGCACATGCGCAGCGCGGCCTCGGACCAGACCGACACCGACCTGCGGAAGATCCTCGGTGCGTTCCTGTTCTCCGGCGAGGACGTGGACAAGCCGGCGGGTGTCCTCTCCGGCGGGGAGAAGACCCGGCTGGCGCTGGCCACGCTGGTCTGCTCGGGCGCCAACGTGCTGCTGCTCGACGAGCCGACGAACAACCTCGACCCGGTCAGCCGGGAGCAGGTGCTCGACGCCATCGCCCGCTACCCGGGCGCGATCGTGCTGGTCACCCACGATCCGGGCGCGGTCACCGCGCTCAAGCCGGACCGCGCCATCCTGCTGCCCGACGGCGACGAGGACGCCTGGTCCGACGACCTGCTGGAACTGGTCGAGCTGGCCTGAGCCCCCGCCACGTCCGTTCCGCTCGGGTCGGTACGGATCAGCCGGTCGGAAGGATCACTCTATCGGGAAGCTGACATTGCGTAGCGTGTCGGTTGGCGAATAGTTGATATCTGGCGCATGATCGTCCGAGGCGGTCTAATAGGTGGGACCGTATCCGAACCGCACAGTCTGGGACGTGAGGAATCAGCATGGCAGCCACCGGCACAGCCACCAGCACTGAGAAGGGTCGCCGGATCGTCGGGGCCGAGCGTCAGACGCTCGCCAAAGACCTGGTAAAGCGGTACACCGGCGGAGAGAGCATCCGTGCTCTGGCGGCCTCGACCGGCCGTTCCTACGGGTTCATCCACCGGGTGCTCACCGAGTCCGGGGTGCAGCTGCGGCAGCGCGGCGGCGCCCGGCGCCGCAAGAAGGCGTGACCCGCCCCCCAGCGTCGTCCATCAGCGCCGCGCTCCGGGTGGTCCGGTGACCGCCGAGACGACCGGAGTGCGACTCGACTGCGACGGGCCGGTCGCGACGGTGACGTTGTGCCGGCCCGACGTTCTCAACGCCCAGACCCCGGCGATGTGGCGCGCGATGAGCGACTTCTCCCGGGACCTGCCCGGCGACGTCCGCGTCGTCGTCGTACGCGGGGAGGGCCGGGCGTTCTCCGCGGGCCTGGACCTGGCGGTCGCCGGCGCCACCGGGCCCGGTTCCTTCGCCGAGCTGGCCACGCTGTCCGAGGCGGAGTGCGCCGACCGGATCGCCGACTACCAGGGCGGCTTCACCTGGCTGCACCGGCCGGACGTCATCTCGATCGCCGCCGTGCAGGGCCACGCCATCGGCGCGGGCTTCCAGCTCGCCCTCGCCTGCGACCTGCGCGTGCTCGCCGCCGACGCCAAGCTGTCCATGGCCGAGGTGACCCTCGGTCTGGTCCCCGACCTGGCCGGCACCCGCCGCCTGGTAGAGCTGGTCGGCTATTCCCGCGCGCTGGAGATCTGCGCCACCGGCCGCCGGATGGACGCCGCCGAGGCGGACCGGATCGGCCTGGCCACCCTGGTGGTGCCCAACGACGAGCTGGACGCCGCCGTCCGCGACCTGTCGGCCGGGCTGCTGGCCAACAACCGGGACGCGATCGTGGAGATCAAGGCGTTGCTCGCCGGCGCGGTCGGACGCTCGCACGCCGAGCAGCAGCGGGCCGAGCGGGAGGCGCAGACGCGGCGGATTGGGGACCTGGCCGGGCGGGGCGAATAGTAAGGACCGTTCGGGAAGATCCGGGTTACTCGCGAGGTTGTCACAGGCGTCGGGAGAATTGAACCCGACGGTTCATGCTGCCCGACGACCCGGAGGTGACGGATGTCCAACCACATGGCCGGCGGCGGCATGGGCGGCTGGAGCATGCTCCGGTCGCTGCGCAACCGCGACGAGGTCTCCGCCCACCAGCTCAAGCGCGGCACCGCCCGGCGGATCGTCGCCTTCGCCGGGCCCTACCGGCGCGACATCGTCGTCTTCCTGCTCACCGTGATCGTGGCCGCCGTGATCGGCGTGGCCACCCCGCTGCTCGCCGGTGACGTCATCGACGCGATCGCCGGCGGCGGCCCGGCCGCCCAGTCCACCGTCGTCCGGCTCGCCCTGATCATCGCCGTGCTGGCCGTGGCCGACGCGCTCTTCTCGCTGGCCCAGCGGTGGTATTCCGCCCGCATCGGCGAGGGCATCATCCTCGACCTGCGCACCCGGGTCTACGACCACGTCCAACGAATGCCGTTGCAGTTCTTCACCCGCACCCAGACCGGTGCGCTGGTCAGTCGGCTCAACAACGACGTGCTCGGCGCCCAGCGGGCGTTCACCTCGACGCTGTCCGGGGTGGTCAGCAACGTCATCCAGCTCGTGCTCACGGCCGGGGCGATGCTCGTGCTGTCCTGGCAGATCACCGTGCTGGCGCTGGTGCTGCTGCCGATCTTCATCATTCCGGCCCGCCGGGTCGGCCGGCGGCTGGCCGAGATCACCCGCGAGTCCTACAACCTCGACGCCAAGATGAACGCCACCATGACCGAGCGGTTCGGCGTCGCGGGGGCCCTGCTGGTCAAGCTGTTCGGCGCGCCGGAGGTGGAGGCGGACCGGTTCGCCCGCCGGGCCGAACGGGTCCGTGACATCGGCATCCAGTCCGCGATGTACTCGCGCACGTTCTTCGTGGCGATGCTGCTGGTGGCCTCGCTGGCCCAGGCGCTGACCTACGGTGTGGGCGGCTGGCTCGCGGTCGCCGGCGCGGTCAGCGCGGGCACCGTCGTCAAGCTGGCCCTGCTGCTCACCCGTCTCTACGGTCCGCTCACCGCGCTGTCCAACGTCCGGGTCGACGTGATGAGCGCGTTGGTCTCCTTCGACCGCGTCTTCGAGGTGCTCGACCTGCGCCCGGGCATCGCGGAGAAGCCGGATGCGGTGCCGGTCCCGCCCCGCAACGGTCGGGTCGAGTTCCGCGACGTGCGCTTCCGCTACCCGACCGCCGCCGAGGTGTCACTGGCCTCGCTGGAGGAGGTCACCACGCTCGACCGCACGGTCAACGAGCCGGTGCTCAAGGGCGTCTCGTTCGCCGTCGAGCCGGGGCAGATGGTGGCCCTGGTCGGCCCGTCCGGCGCCGGCAAGTCGACGCTGTCCATGCTGATCTCCCGGATCTACGACGTCACCGACGGCCAGGTGCTGGTCGGCGGCGTCGACGTGCGCGACGCGACGCTCGCCTCGCTGCGCGACGAGATCGGTGTGGTGACGCAGGATTCGCACCTGTTCCACGAGACGATCCGGGAGAACCTGCGCTACGCCAAGCCCGACGCCACCGACGACGAGATCTGGGCGGCCCTTGCCGGCGCGCAGGTCGCCGACCTGGTGCGGGCGCTGCCCGACGGGCTCGACACCACCGTCGGCGAGCGGGGCTACCGCTTCTCCGGCGGCGAGAAGCAGCGCATCGCGATCGCCCGCCTGCTGCTGAAGGCCCCGTCGATCGTGATCCTCGACGAGGCCACCGCGCACCTCGACTCGGAGAGCGAGGCGGCGGTGCAGCGGGCCCTGTCGGTGGCGCTGACCGGGCGCACCGCGCTGGTGATCGCGCACCGGCTCTCCACCGTGCGCGACGCCGACCAGATCCTGGTGCTCGACGAGGGGCGCATCGTCGAGCGTGGCCGGCACGACGAGCTGGTGGCGGTCGGCGGTCTCTACGCCGAGCTCTACCGCACCCAGTTCGCGGTCGCCGACTCGCCGGCGCCCTACGCCGAGCCGGAGCAGCCCGAGCCGGTGGTGACCACGGTGCCGATGGGCACCTACGTCGCCCAGGAGAGCATGCCGCCCGCCACCGCGAACTAGTGCCGCCTCCGGCGACGTTCGCCCTGGCGACATCCTTGCCCAGACATGGGTGAAGCCCTCTGTGGTACGTTCGCCCTCGCTGTGCGCTGCTGCGCGAACTGAGGAGGTGAGACCGATCAACGCTATGACAGGTCGGGCCTCCCTCCCTCGCACGGCCTAGGGAGTGCCCGCAGAAGGCATTCCGGAAGGCTTGAACGCTATGCGCTTCACCTCTGAGACGTCGTCCGACGGTGTCTCCGAACAGCTCTTTGTCCTCGGTGAGATTCCCGGCGTGCTGTGGACGCCGGAAGGTGCCGCCGGTACTCGCCCTCTTGTCCTCATGGGACACGGCGGCGGTCAACACAAGAAGGACCCTGGCATCGTGGCCCGTGCGCGCCGCTTCGTGGCCGAGTGCGACTTCGCGGTGGCGGCCGTCGACGTGCCCGGCCACGGCGACCGGCCGAAGGTCGAGGAGTACAACCGGATCGCCACCGAGAACCAGGCTCGCGTGGATGCCGGGGAAGAGTTGGCTCCGCTGATCGCTGGTTTCCAGGCGCTCGTAGCCCGCCAGACCGTCCCGGAATGGCGGGCGGTCCTCGATGCGGTCCAGCAACTCGAGCACGTCGGTGTTGGCCCGGTGGGCTACTGGGGCGTGTCGTTGGGTTGCGGACTCGGCGTTCCATTCGTTGCCGCCGAACCCCGGGTCCGCGCGGCAGTGCTGGGCCTGGGCGGGGCGCTGGCCTCAGCCGAGGCCGCCGCGCGGATCACGGTCCCGGTGGAGTTCCTGCTGCAGTGGGACGATGAGCGGGTGCCGCAGGCCCAGGGCTTGGCGTTGTTCGACGCCTTGGCCTCAGCCGAGAAGACGCTGCACGCCAACCCGGGCAAGCACGGGGAGATCCCGGCATTCGAGCTGGACAGCACGCTACGGTTCTTCGCCCGGCACCTCCGCTGATACCGCCACCCGCAGCCCGCGACGCGCCGATCGGGATCAGCTCCCGATCGGCGCGTTCAGCGAACACTGGTCGGCGTGGCCGACCACGTCCAGGTTCGGGAGATCGACGACGAGGGGCAGCGCCTGCTGCGGATCGACCGCAGCGGCCCCGGGTCGGTGGTGACGTGACGGCGGGCCCAGATGGTGCTGCTCTGCGCGCAGGGCATGCGGGTAACCCCGGGGCGACCGGGCCGCCGCCAACGACGTCGAGCCGGCGTACACCCCGACCGAACAGCTCTCGGCTCAACCGCATCGAGGCCCGGTTCACCGCACTGGCTGCCGTCGGACCGTCCGCTTCGCGGGCTTGACCCTGACGCAGCGTCAACCGCTCATGCTGAGCGTCATGAGCAACCAGACGGAACGCCCCGCCGTTGAGGTCCAGGGCCTGGAGAAGTCGTTCGCGCAGGTCACGGTGCTGCGCGGCGTGGACTTCGACGTGGCGCCGGGCAGCATCTTCGCGCTGCTCGGCTCGAACGGGGCGGGCAAGACCACGCTGGTGAGGATCCTCGCCACGCTGCTGCGGGCCGACGCGGGGACCGCCCGGGTCAACGGCTTCGACGTCGGGACGCGAGCCGCCGACGTACGGGAGTCCATCAGTCTCACCGGGCAGTTCGCCGCGGTCGACGAGGTCCTCACCGGGCGGGAGAACCTGGTCCTGGTCGCCCGGCTGCGACACCTCAGGGAACCCGGCGCGATCGCGGACGACCTGCTGCGGCGTTTCGCGCTGACCGAGGCGGGCGCGCGGAGGGTGGCGACGTACTCCGGTGGGATGCGCCGCCGTCTGGACATCGCGATGAGTCTCATCGGGGATCCACCGGTCATCTTCCTCGACGAGCCGACGACCGGGTTGGACCCCGAGGCCCGCATCGAGGTGTGGCAGGCGGTCAAGGACCTGGCGGCGCGGGGCACCACGGTGCTGCTCACCACGCAGTACCTCGACGAGGCCGAGCAACTCGCCGACCGGGTCGCGATCCTCCACGAGGGCCGGATCATCGTCGACGGCACCGTGCCCGAACTCAAGCGGCTCCTCCCACCCACCGAGGTCCGGTACGTCGAGAAGCAGCCGACCCTCGAGGACGTCTTCCTCGCCCTGGTCGGTGCCGACGCCCAGGGGGCACAGCGATGAACAGGCACGTGCTCGGTGACACCGCCGTTCTCCTGGGACGGTCGCTGCGCCACATCGCCCGCAGCCCGGACACGATCATCACGACCGCGATCATGCCGATCGCCTTCATGCTGCTGTTCGTCTACGTCTTCGGCGGCGCGATCGACACCGGCACCGACTCGTACGTGAACTACCTGCTGCCCGGCATCCTGCTCATCACGATCGCGTCGGGCATCTCGTACACCGCGTTCCGGATCTTCCTCGACCTGCGGGGCGGTCTCGTGGACCGGTTCCGGTCCATGCCGATCGCACGGTCGGCCATCCTGTGGGCGCACGTCCTGACCTCGCTGGTCGCGAACCTGGTCTCGATCGCGGTGGTCGTCCTCGTCGCCCTGGTGATGGGCTTCCGCACCGGGGCGGATGTGCGGGGGTGGCTCGCGGTCGCCGGCATCCTGGCCCTGTTCACCCTGGCGCTGACCTGGCTCGCCGTGCTGCCCGGCCTGGCCGCGAAATCCGTGGACGGTGCGAGCGCGTTCTCCTACCCGCTGATCCTCCTGCCGTTCGTCAGCTCGGCGTTCGTGCCGACCGACACCATGCCCGGCCCGGTCCGCGCGTTCGCCGAGAACCAGCCGGTGACGTCCATCGTCGACACGATCCGGGCCCTGTTCGACCAACGGCCGGTAGGCTCCGGCATCTGGACCGCCCTCGCCTGGTGCGTCGGCCTCCTGGTCGTGGCCTACGTGTTCGCCACCGTCTCCTACCGTCGGCGGACCTCCTGAGTCGAGGCGACGGGGCCGGGCACGTCGAGGGCAGGATCAGAGCATGTTGACGATCGGGCAACTCGCGGCGTACGCCGGCGTCACGGTGCGGACGGTGCGGCACTACCACCAGGTCGGGCTGCTGCCCGAGCCGGAACGGGACGCTTCCGGCTACCGGCGGTACGGCCCGACGGCGGTGGTGTCGCTCATCAAGATCCGCACGCTCGCCAGTGCCGGGGTGCCGCTGTCGGAGGTCGGCCGGCTGCTCGACGCCGGCGAGCCGACATTCACCGAAGGGATCCACCGGATCGACAGCCACCTCCGCGACCAGATCGAACGGCTCGAAACCAGCCGCCGGCAGATCGCCCGACTCGCCGCCGGGGACGCGCTGGCACTCCCGGCGGAGGTGACCGCCTATCTCGATCGGCTGCGGGAGATCGGAGTGTCGGAGCGGGTGCTGAAGGGCGAGCGGGACGGGTGGATCCTGCTCGCGGCCCGCTGGCCCGATCGCGTCCGCGAGTTCATCCCCGGCAAGATCGCGCAGCTGGACGACCCGCACGTCGTCCGGCTCTACCGGATCCTGTCGGAGGTCTTCGACGGTGACGGGGACGGCGACGATCCGCGGTTGGCGGAGGCCGCCGACGTCATGGCCTGCCTGGCCGAGCAGGCCGACACCGGCGGCGAGGTCCACGCCGACTACGAGGACATGCCGCACGATCTCCTGGACGCGCTCGCCGTCGAATCCGATCCGCGCGTGCGGCGTCTGGTGGAGCTGATGCGCGAGCGCGGCTGGTCCGGCTGGAACCGCATGGAACGGCTGGCATAGTCGCCGTTCCCGGCTATCCGCCGGCGACCGCGGCGCGCAGCTCGCCGAAGGCGGCGCCGAGCGTCTCCGGGGTGAAGTGGGCGTTCAGCCCGCTCGGGTTGGGCAGCACCCAGAGCCGGGCGGGCCCGAGCGGTTCCGGCTGCGGCCCGAACCCGGCCTTCGGCCGGACGAACCCGATCCGGTACGCGGTCACCCCGACCACCGCCACCCAGCGTGGCCGGTAGCGCTCGACCTTCGCGGTCAGCGCGCGGGCGCCGTCGACCAGTTCCTCGGCGGTCAGCTCGTCGGCGCGGGCGCTGGCCCGGGCCACCATGTTGGTGATGCCCAGTCCCAGCGCGGGCAGCGTGTCCTGTTCGCTGGGGTGCAGTTGGCGCGGGGTGAAGCCGCCGCGGTGCAGCGCCGGCCAGAACCGGTTGCCGGGGCGGGCGAAGTGCCAGCCGGTGGCGGCCGACCACAGGCCCGGGTTGATGCCGACGAAGAGCACGTCCAGCCCGGGCGCGATCACGTCGGGCAGCAGCCGGTCGGCCGCGGCGGCGAGCTGTTCCCGGCTGGGTCGGGGGTGGCGCCGGGCCGGTGTGCCCGGACCGGGCGCGGGTTCCGGCCGGCCGCCGGCCGGACGGCGTCGATCGCTCACCGAACCGCCCCCACCGGTCGCGAGGCCACCCCGGACGCCCTCACAGGCCGCGCAGGGCGCCGCCGTCGACCGGGACGCTCACCCCGGTGACGTAGCCGGCGGCGGGGGAGAGCAGGAACGCGGCCACCCGGCCGAACTCGGCCGGGTCGCCGATGCGGCGCAGCGGGATCGCCGCCTCGGCCTCGGCGCGGGCCCGGTCGGCGTTGCCGGCGGCGGCCAGCAGCTCCCGGTTGCGGTCCGTCATGATCCGCCCCGGCAGCAGGCTGAACACCCGTACGCCGCGCGGGCCGTACTCGTCGGCCATGTCCTTGGCCACGCCGGCCAGGCCGGGCCGCAGGCCGTTGGAGATGCCGAGGCCGGGCAGCGGCCCCCGGACCGAGGTGGAGAGCACCAGCCCGATCGCGCCGCCGTCGCCGAGCGCGCCGGCCACCGTGCGCGCGACCCGGACGCTGCCCAGGAAGACCGTTTCGAAGGACTCCCGCCACTGCGCGTCGGTGACCTCGGCGGCGGTGCCCCGGGGCGGGCCGCCGACCGAGACCAGCGCGCCGTCGAGCCGGCCGAAGTGCTCCCGGGCCGCCGCGACGAGCCGCTCCGGGGTGCCCGGGTCGGTGAGGTCGGCGGTCAGCCCGATCGCCCGCTCCGGGTCACCGAGCGCGTCGATCGCGGCGGCCACCCGTTCCGGGGCCCGAGCGGAGATCACCACGCGGGCGCCGTCGGCGACGAGCTGTTCGGCGGTGGCGAAGCCGAGGCCGCCGGAGGCGCCGGTGAGCACGTACACCCGGTCGGCGAGTCCGAGATCCATGCCTGCGATCCTGCCGTACCGCAGGGCGCGTGTCAGCGCGGGGCGGGTCGCAGCAGGCGTACCCGGCCGGCGAGCTGGGCGGCGACGGCGCCGCCGGCCCGGGCGACGGCCGGGAGGCGGCGGGGCCGGGGCGCGGTGCGGCCGTCGTAGCGGCTCGCGGCCTCGCGGGCGGCCACCTCCTCCGCGCCGAGCGGCGGCAGGGCGCCCCGGTCGCGCAGCTCGCGGGCCAGGTCCCAGCCGTCGCGCAGCGAGCCGTTGGTGGGCCGGCCGTCCGCCCAGCCGGTGAACGTGGCCGGCCAGTCGGCGCCGAGGCCGGCGGCGAGCAACGGCCAGTGCCGGGCCACGTCGCCGGCCCGCTTGCGCAGCAGCGCCCGGCGCGCGGCGTCGACCGGCGTCGGGGCGAAGCCGGGCGGCAGCGGCCCGCCCGCGACCAGCGCCGCCACCAGCTCGGCCTGTCGGGCCGCCAGGTCGCCGCTCACGTGACCACCGGATACCCGGAGGCGGTGGCGAGCGCGTCCAGCTCTCCACGCAGCTCGGCGGCGGGCGGGTAGTGGCCGTCGCGTTCCAGCAGCAGCGCCGGCGGGCGGCGTCGGGCGCACAGCTCACGGACCAGGTCGAGCACCTCGGCGGGGACCGGGTCGGTGTGCGTGTCGTGGTAGAAGCCGCCGGCCTCGGCGCCGCCGGCCACGTGCACGTAGGCGATCCGGTCCAGCGGCAGCCGGTCGAGCAGGGCGGTCGGGTCGCCGGCCCGGTTGCGGGCGTTGGCGTGCACGTTGGCGACGTCGAGCAGCAGCAGCGCGTCGGTGGCGGCGAGGATCTCGGTGAGGAAGTCGGCCTCGTCCAGCTCGTCGTCGGGCCAGTCGAAGAGCGCCGCGATCGGCTCCAGCGCCAGCGGCACCGGCAGCTCCGCCCGCGCCCGCCGCACGTTGGCCACCACCGCGGCCACCGCCTCCCGGCTGCGCGGCAGCGGCAGCAGGTGTCCGGCCTCCAACCCGCCGGCGCGCACGAACGCGATGTGCTCGCTGACCAGCGGCGCCTCCAGCGCCGCCGCCACCTGGGCCAGGTGCGCCACCCGGGCCGGGTCGACGGGTTCCGCGCCGCCGAGGGACAGCCGCACCCCGTGCGGTACGACGGTGACGCCGCGTTCGCGCAGCTCGGCCAGGCCGGCCGGGAGCGGACCGGTCGGGGCGACCGCCTCCGCGACCACCTCGACGAAGCGCAGCCCCGGCAGCCCGGCGACGAAGCCGGCGATCTCGGGACGCCAGCCGATGCCGACGCCGGACGGGGCGCTCATCCGCCGCACCCGCCACCGCCGCCGCAACCCCCGCCGCCACCGCAGGAGCTGCCGCCGGAGCAGGAGGAGCTGCCCCCGGAGCAGGAGCTGCCGCCGCCGCAGGAGGTGCCCGTGCTGCCCGCCGAGCCCATCGCCTGTCGCTGGATCTCGGCCTGCTCGGCGAAGCCCGGGTCCATCGTCCAGAGCGTGGCGGTGCCGAACAGGGCCACGCCCAGGGCCGCGTCCGACGGGCCGTACGTCGCGTACGCCGGTGCGGCGGCGGGCCGCAGCCAGGCGTGCCGGCGACGCAGGTCGCGCAGCGCGGCGGTGGCCGCCCGGGTGCGCCAGGGCACGCGGTTGAACAGAAGGAACGCGATGAACAGCGGGACCAGGGCGAGCATCAGGAAGCCGGCGGGCCGGCTGTGGGAGAGCCCGACGAAGGCGCGCAGGAAGCCGATCGCGAGCAGGACGCCGATCAGCACGGCGCCGCGCCGCAGTGCCCGGCGTCGGTCCGGGTCCAGGGCCAGGCCCCGGCGGACCAGGCCGTCGCGCAGCTCGTCGAGCGCGCGCCGGACCCACTCGTCGCGAGCCAGCTCGCGGGTGCGCAGGCCACGGGTGGCGGCGTGGTGGACGGCCTGGTCGAGCGGGGTGACGCCGGCCGGCAGCGGCCCACCGGGGGCGAGCCGCCGGTCCGGGTGCGCGCCGACCGCGCCGGCCCGGCGCAGCCCGCCGAGCGAGGTCCAGATCGCGAGCTGGTCGCCGCCGTTGAGGTACGCGACCTGCTGCGGTCCGAGCGCGCCGTGGTCGGTGACCGGGGTGCCGGCGAGCGCCCGGAACCGGTACACCGCCGTGCCCACGACCAGGACGACGGCGGCCACGAGGTACCAGCGCAGGAAGACGGGACCGGGAATGCCCCAGGTGTCGGCCGCGAGGACGGTCATGGGCTGCTCCTGTCGCGAGGGGGTCGCGGCTCATTGTGGAGCAGGAGCGCCAGTGTCGATCTCCGCGGAGGGCCGAGTTACCGGACCGAGACTCAGTGCCGGCGGACGGCCTCCTCGACCAGGTCGAGCACCCGGCTCAGGTCGCCGGCCGGGCGGCCCATCGCCAGGTGCAGCACCAGCCCGTCGTAGGCCAGCTCCAGGAACTGGGCCAGCACGTCGATCGGCACGTCGTCGCGGAGCACGCCGGCCTCGCGCTGGCGGAGCAGGCGTTCCCGGGTCGCCTCGGCGATGGCGGCCGAGCGTTCCGCCCAGCGCCGGGCGAAGGCCGGGTCGGTGCGCAGGCGGCGGGAGACCTCCAACTGGCTGCCGAGCCAGCCGGTGGTGTCCGGGGAGACGGCCCGGGCGAGCAGGTCGCGCATCACCTGGACCAGGCCGTTGCGCGCGACGGTCTCGACCATGGCGGCGGCGTCGTCCTCGGCCACGGCGAGGAAGAGCGAGTCCTTGTCCCGGAAGTGGTGGAAGATCGCGCCCCGGGACAGGCCGGTGGCCTCCTCCAGCCGTCGCACGGTCGCGCCCTCGTAGCCGTGCCGGGCGAAACACGCCCGCGCGGCGCCCAGGATCTCCTGTCGGCGCGCGTCGAGCTGGTCCTGACTTACTCTGGGCACGGGAACGATCGTCGCAGGTGGAGACGGTCGACGCAAACCGTACGTACGGCTTGGGAGAGGGTTCGCTAACATCCCGGTCGTGTCGCTCCCCTCCCGTCCGCTGACCGTCGCCGCCGTGCAGGCCGAACCCGTGCCCGGCGACGTCGCCGGCAACGCCCGCACCGCCGCGCGCCTGGTCGGGCGCGCCGGCGCCCGCGTCGTGGTGCTGCCGGAGCTGTTCCTGCCGGCGTACCACCCGCCGACGCTGGGCGCCGACCCGGCCGGGACGGACGTGGCCGCCGACCCCGACGGCCGGGTCGACGACCCGAGGCTGGACCCGCTGCGTGACGCCGCCCGGGAGACGGGAGCCGCGGTGGTGATCGGGGCGGCGGTCCGGCAGCCCGACCGGCGGCGCACCATCTCGTCGCTGGTGGTGGACCCGACCGGCGCGGTCACCGTCGGGTACGACAAGCAGCAGCTCTGGAGCGGCGAGCGCGAGCTGTTCGACGCCGGCCGGCGGGGCGCCACGCTGGTGGTCGAGCAGTGGCGGTTCGGCCTGGGCATCTGCTACGACGGCTGCTTCCCGGAGCACGGCCGGGCCGCGGCGGGCGACGGCGCGCACGGCTACCTCTGCCCGAGCGGCTACCTGGCCGGCTCCGCGCACCGCCGCGACCTCTACTACGCCGCCCGCGCGCTGGACAACACGATGTACGTGGTCTTCGCCAACGCGGTCGGCGGCGCCGATCCCTGGCGGTTCAACGGTGGCGCGGCGGTCTACGACCCGGAGGGCCGACCGCTGGCCCGGGGCGCGGACACCGGCGAGGACGTGCTGGTGGCCACGCTGGACCCGGAGGCTCTGGCGGCCACCCGCGCGGCCCACACCATGCTGCTCGACCGGCCCGCCGACGGCGGCGACCCGCGGGCGTCACTCGTCGCCTGAGCGCGCGGGGGGACCCTCGGCCCTGTCGGTGCTCCGACCCTTCCCGTAGGGTGCCCAAGTGCCGTTGCTCCTGCTCGATCTGGACAACACCCTGCTGGACCGCGACGGGCCGTTCCGCTCCTGGGGAGAACGCTTCCTGGAGGGCATCGGCGCGCCGCCCACCGACCTCGACTGGCTGGTCTCCGTCGACGCGGACGGGCTGACCAACCGCTGGGACGTGGCCGACGCCATCCGTGACCGCTACCGCCTGCGCATCCCCTCGATCGACCTGGTCGACGAGCTGCACGACGGGGTGGGGGCGCTCATGCGGCTGGACCCGTTGGTGGCGTGCGCGTTGCGGATCGCCGCCGACGCCGGCTGGGTGCCGGTCGTGGTCACCAACGGCACCGCCCGGCAGGACGACACCAAGATTCGCAAGACCGGTCTGGACCGCTACGTCGCCGACTGGGTGATCTCCGAGGAGGCCGGCGTCAGCAAGCCGAACCCGCGCATCTTCGCGCTCGCCGCGCAGCGGGCCCGGATGCCGCTGCGCGGCGCGTGGGTGATCGGCGACAGTCCGGAGGCGGACATCGGCGGCGCGACCGCGGTGGGCCTGCCCAGCGTCTGGCTGCACCGGGGGCGTCGCTGGTCGGACACCCGGTTCGCGCCGACCCGGGTCGAGGACGGGCTGATCCCGGCCGTGGCCGCCGTGCTGGCGGGCTGAGCGCGGCGGGGTCGAAAACCGGTTGCGCCGTCCGGCGCGGCGCACGAGCATGGTGCCGCGCGAGGGCGCAGCCGGGTGTCGCCCGGTCGAGGAGAGGAGGTCGGTCATGGCCGTCTTTGCAGGGTCGTTCCACCTGCCTCCACCAGCCTCGATCGAAGGACAGATCCACCCGTGCGCGATCACGACATCCCGGCGCCGCAGCGCCGTGGCCGCGGCAAGAGCCGCTTCGACGACGACGAGCCCGATTTCCTGAAGCGGGGGCGGCACGCCCCGCCGACCCTCACCGACCCCGACGCCGAGCCCGACGCGGAGGACAGCTGGTCCTCCTGGGACCAGGCGGTCCACGGCCCCGAGCCGCATCCCGACTGGCTGGTCACCGAGCTGGCCGCCCGGGACACCGAACTCGGGGTGCTGAAGACCGGCAAGGAGGCGGACGTCCACCTGGTCCGCCGTGCCGTGCCGGACACCGACCGTGCCTGTCTGCTGGCGGTCAAGCGCTACCGCGACGCCCAGCACCGGCTCTTCCACCGCGACGCCGGCTACCTGGAGGGCCGCCGGGTCCGCCGGTCGCGGGAGATGCGGGCGATGGCCGGCCGCACCGCGTTCGGCCGGCAGATGATCGCCGGGCAGTGGGCGGCGGCCGAGTTCGCCGCGCTGTCCCGGCTGTGGGAGATCGGCGCCGCCTCCGGGCGGATCGCCGTGCCCTATCCCGTCCAGCTGCTCGGCACCGAGCTGATGCTGGAGTTCGTCGGCGACGCCGAGGCGGGGGAGGCCGCGCCCCGGCTGGCCCAGGTCCGACCCACCGACGACGGGCTGCGCGACCTGTGGGAGCAGCTGGTCGAGGCCCTGCTGGTGCTGGCCCGGGCCGGGTACGCCCACGGCGACCTGTCGCCGTACAACCTCCTGGTGCACGCGGGCCGGCTGGTCATGATCGATCTGCCGCAGGTGGTCGACGTGGTGGCCAATCCGCAGGGGGCCGAGTTCCTGGCCCGCGACGTGCGGGTGGTGGCCGCCTGGTTCACCGCCCGCGGACTGCCCGCCGCCGACACCGACCCGGTGGCGCTGACCGAGGTGCTGCTCCGGGAGGCGGGGATCCGCTGACCACCGGGTGTCCCGGGCGGGAGTCGTCCCGCCCGGGACCTCGGCTCACTGCAGGTAGCGCTCGACCTCCGGCACCGGGCGCTCGCCCTGGGCGTCCGGGTCGCCGTGCGCCTGCCGGGCGGCCCGGCGGCGACGGAGCAGGTCCCAGCACTGGTCCAGGGACTCCTCCAGGGCGCGCAGCCGCTCCCGGGCCTCGTCGTCGGTGCCGGCCTCGTGCTGCTGCGCGTCGGAGCGCAGCCGGTGCTCCTCGTCGACGAGTTCCGAGATCCGGCTCAGGATGGTCTTGTCGTCCATGCCCGAAGCTTGGCACAGCGGACGCGCCCGCGCCCGCGTTCCCGGGGGACGACGCCCGGGCACCAGAAAGACTTCCCGCGTGACGCACGTCCCACTGGCTCCATTCTCGACAAAGAGAATGTTGTTACGTGAAATATCCTCCGCCCCGTCTTTTGATTCGTCGCTCAGGATGGCATGCTCACGAGCAACGTTCACGGGTCGCGATGGGGTGGCGACCCTCAGCAACCCGAGGGAGCGTTCAGGTGGCCGATTCGTCCGGCCCGTACCGGCCTGCCGGTCGCCCGCACACCGTGCCGTTGCGTCAGATCCTGCCCGCCGTCCTGCGCGACCCGGCCCGGGCGCTGATCGACGTCGGTAACCGCACCGGCGGCGACCTGGTCCGGCTCAACCTCGGCTCGTTCCGCCCCTACCTGGTCACCCACCCCCGGCACGTGCAGCACGTGCTGCGGGACCGGGCGGACAACTACGAGCGGGCCGGCGACGGACTGTTCTGGCGCCCGGTCAAGCGACTGTTCGGCGAGGGCATCCTCGGCGAGGGCCAGATCTGGTCGGCCAGCCGCCGGATGCTCCAGCCGATGTTCACCGCGAAGCGGGTCGAGGCGCTCGTCGACGGCATGGCGGACGCCGTCCGGGACGCGGTCGACGAGCTGGACGAGCCCTGTCGCGCGGGCCGGCCGGTGGACATCGGCGTCGAGCAGGCCCGCATCGTCAGCCGGGCGATCATGAAGGTGCTCTTCGCCGACCGCATCTCGGTGCCGGACGCGATGCGGGTGATCGACGCCCAGGACCGGATCGCCACCGCCGTCATCCCGCGGATCGTGGTGCCGTTCGCGCCGCTGTCGCTGCCGATGCCGGGAGACCGCGCGTTCCGCCGCGCGGTACGCGTCGTCGACGACGTGCTGGTGCCGATCGTCCGGCAGACCCGTGACGCCGCCGACCAGGGCGACGACATCATCTCCACGCTCTGGCGGGCCCGCACCGACGACGGCCGGCAGCTCGACGAGCGGCAGGTCCGCAACGACACCGTGGCCATGTTCGCCGCCACCACCGAGACCACCATCAACGTGCTCACCTGGGCCTGGCCGCACCTGCACCAGCATCCCGAGGTCGCCGAGCGGCTCTACGCCGAGATCGACGAGGTGGTCGGCGCCGGGCCGGTACGCCGGGAGCACCTGAACCGGCTCACCTACACCCGGATGGTGCTGGACGAGTTGCTGCGGCTCTACCCGATCGGCTGGATCATCCCGCGTCGCGCGGTCGCCGCGGACGTCATCGACGGCGTGCCGATCGAGGCCGGCGCCACCATGGCGGTCAGCCCGCTGATCACCCAACGGATGCGGCAGTTCTGGGACCGCCCGGACGAGTTCGACCCGGAGCGGTTCCGCCCGGAGCGGGTCCGCGCCCGCCACCGCTACGCCCACTTCCCGTTCGGCGGCGGTCCGCACCAGTGCCTCGGCATGTACCTGTTCTATCTGGAGGCCCAGCTCATCCTCGCCACGATGCTGAGTCGCTACCGCTTCCGGCTGGACCGCACCGACGTGCCCGGGTTGCGGCTGGCGGCGGCGCTGCGGCCACGCCGGCGGGTCGAGCTGACCCTGCTCGCCGCCGGCCGGGCGGAGCCGGCGTGACCGGCGGACCGCTGCCGGATCCCATCGCCGCCGCCGCCGAGCAGGGACGGATCTGCGCGCTCGCCGCGCACGGTCAGCGCGGCCTGCGCCGGGCCGCGGCCGCGCACCCCGACCTGTTCCCCGGCGAGCCGTTCGACGCCACCCTGTTCAGCAGCATCGCCTCGGCGATGGCGTTCAGCGCCCCCTGGCACACCGCCGCGGAGCTGGCGGTCACCAACCGCGCGGTGCTCTGGGGGTTCGCCGTCGACTGGCTGGTCGACCACGAGGCGACCAGTCGGTCCGAGGTCGACCGGATCTCCGACACCTGCCTGGCCGTGCTCGACGGCGCGGACGCCGACGACCCGCTCGGCCGGTTCCTCGCCGAGCTGCGCGACGACGTCGCCGCCGCGCCCGCCTACCCGGCGCTGCGCGGACGCTGGCGGGCCACGATGGAGCGCACGGTGCGGGCGATGGCCCGGGAGTGGACCTGGCGGCGCACCACCCGGCCCACGCTCGCCGACTACCTCGACAACGCGGACAACCTCGCCGCCACCGTGGTCGACGTGGCCCACTGGATCCACACCGGATCGGTCGTCGACCCCGCCGCGCTGGACCGGCTGATCGAGGTCGCCGACGAGGTGCAGCGGGCCCTACGGCTGGTCAACGACCTCGGCACGCACCGGCGGGACGCGGAGTCGGGCGACCTCAACGCGTTGCTGCTGGTCGACGACCCGGCCGAGGTCGAACGGCGGTTCGCCGAGCAGGTCGACCACTGCCGCGTACGGCTGGCGAAGCTGGCGGACGAGTCGCCCCGGGAGGCCGAGTTCCTGTCCCGGCAGCTCGGCTTCACCACCGGGTTCTACCGGCACACCGACTTCTGGGGCGTGCGGTGAGCCTCACCGCCGAGCCGGAGACCCGGGTCGGGCCCGCGCCCGAGCCGGTCGGCGCGCTCGTGGACGACTCGGCGGGAGGGACCTCGCCGTCGGTGTACGAGACCGGTCGGCTGGTCGCGCTGGCGCCCTGGCTGCCCGGCCACGGCGAGCGGCTGGCCTGGCTGCTCGACGGGCAGCGCCCGGACGGCGGGTGGGGCGCTCCCGGCGGCTACGCGATCGTGCCGACGCTGAGCGCGGTCGAGGCGCTCCTGACCGACCTGCGCCGCGGCGGACCGGCCCCGCAGTCGGTGGCCGCCGCCGCGCACCGGGGCCTGGCGTTCCTGGCCGCCGCGCTGCGCGCCGAGACCCCGCCCGACCTGCCGGCCACCGACCTGATCGTGCCGGCGCTGCTGGCCGCCGTCGACCGGCTCGTCGACGCGCCGGCGGGTCCGCCGCCCGGGCTGGCCGACTGGGCCGGCCGGCCCCGCCTGCCGCTGCCGGCCGGTCTGGACCCGAACCGGCTGACCCGGGTACGCGGACTGCTGGCCGCCGGGCGGCCCGTGCCGGAGAAACTGGCGCACGCCCTGGAGGTGGCCGGCGAGTTGGCGTACCGGGCGCCGGGCGTGCGTCCCTCGGCCAGCGGGGCGGTGGGCGCCTCACCGGCCGCCACCGCCGCCTGGCTCGGCCGGCCCGAGCCGGGCCCCGCCCTGGACTACCTGTACGCGGTCGCCCGGTCGGGTCCGGTGCCCTGTGCCAGCCCGATCACCGTCTTCGAGCGGGCGTGGGTGCTCGCCGTCCTGGTCCGGGCCGGCGTCCCGGTGCGCGTGCCCGAGCGGGTGCTGACCGGGCTGCGCGCCGCCGTCGGCGCGTCCGGCGCGGCCACCGCGCCCGGGCTGCCGGCCGACGCCGACACCACCTCCGTGGCGCTCTACGCGCTCGCCCGGTTGGGCCGGTCGCCCGGCGTGGGCGCGCTCGCCGGATACGACACCGGGCGGCACTTCTGCACCTGGCCGGGGGAGGACGGGGCGTCGCTGACCACCAACGCGCACGTGCTCGACGCGCTCGGTGAGCACCCGAGCCGGCCGGGCGTGACGGCGGCCCGGCGCCGGGTCACCGACTGGCTGGTCGGGCGGCAGGAGCCGGACGGGCGGTGGGAGGACCGGTGGCACGCCTCGGCCTACTACGCCACGTATGCGGTGCTGCTCGCGCTGGCCGACCACGCGCCCGACGGCGCGGCGCGGACCGCGGTCGAGCGGGGCGTCGGCTGGCTGCTGGCGACCCAGCGGCCGGACGGCTCCTGGGGACGCTGGCGCGGCACCGCCGAGGAGACCGCGTACGCGGTGCTCGCCCTGGCCGGCGCGGGCCGCGCGGGCGATGCCCGGATCGGCGCGGCGCTGGCCCGGGGGCGGGCTCTCCTGTCCGACCTGGACGGACGCGACGGCGGTCCGGCACTGTGGCACGACAAGGACCTCTACCGCCCGACGCTGATCGTGCGCGCGGCGGTGCTGGCCGCCTCGGGGCACGCCGGTCGGGCGTCGGCGCACCCGGAGGCCACCATGATCAGGATCGCTTGAATGGAGTTCACGACGGCTGCTAGCGTGCGCCGGAGTCGATCGGATTTCGGACCGACCGAAGACCGGGCCAGGACGGTGTGATGCGTTCCCGCAGTACGAATCTCCGTACGAAGATCATCGCCCTGCTGGCGTCGCTGACCGCGCTCTGGGCGTTCGCGGCCTGGGTGACCGTGCGCGACGGGTTCAACCTGCTCGGCGTGCAGGCGCTCAACGCCCGGGTGTTCGAGCCGAGCGATCCGCTGTTGCTCGAGTTGCAGAACGAGCGCCGGCTGTCGCTGCGCTACCTGGGTGAGTCCGACCCCGGGCAGTTGCAGGAGTTGCAGGCCCAGCGGGCGCGCACCGACGAGACCGCCACCGCGCTGTGGGATTCGGTGCAGGACTGGCGTACCGAGGTGCCGGCCAGCGACGAGCTGGAGCAGCGGCTCGCCGAGCTGAAGACCGAGCTGGGTCAGCTCGTCCAGGTCCGCGAGGAGGTCGGCCGCAAGACCATCGACCGGACCGCGACGTTGGCGGCCTACGACGAGGCGGTCGACGGCATCTTCGCCGTCTTCGACGCGCTCGGCGGCCTCGACGACGACCAGATCGCCCGGGACACCGCCGCGCTCATCGACCTGAACCGCTCCCGGGAGCTGCTGTCCCAACAGGACGCCCTGCTCACCGGCGCGGTCTCGGCCAACCGGCTGACCGTCGCCGAGCAGACCGCGATCGCCCGGCTGGTCGGCGCCCAGTGGTTCCTCGCCGACCGCACCGCCCGGGAACTCGCCCCGACCGACCGGACCCGCTACCAGCAGATGGTCGACGGCGAGGCGTTCGTCGCGCTCCGGACCCTCCAGGACCGGGTGCTGGCGGCCAAGGGTGAGGACGTGCGCCCGCCGATCACCGCCGCCGCCTGGCGGGCCGCCGCCGAGCCGGCGATGGCCGACCTGCGCGAGGTGATCCTCGCGGGTGGTGAGGACATCGTCGCGCGGGCCACCCCGGTCGCCGTCGGCGTCATCGTCCGGCTGGTCCTCGCCGCCGGTCTCGGCCTGATCGCCGTCGTCGCGTCCGTGATCGTCTCGATCACCACGGCCCGGTCGCTGGTCCGGCAGCTCGAACGGTTGCGCGGGGCCGCCATCCGGCTGGCCGACGAGCGGCTGCCCAGCGTGGTGGAGCGACTGGGGCACGGCGAGGAGGTGGACGTCGCCCGGGAAGCGCCGCCGTTGCAGTTCGGCGACGACGAGATCGGCCAGGTCGGCAGGGCCTTCAACCGGGTGCAGGAGACCGCCGTCCGCACCGCCGTCGAGCAGGCCGAGCTGCGCCGCAGCGTCCGCGACGTGTTCCTCAGCCTGGCCCGGCGCACCCAGGCGCTGGTGCACCGCCAGCTCACCCTGCTCGACGCCATGGAACGCCGGGAGCACGACGCCGAGGAGCTGGAGGACCTGTTCCGGGTCGACCACCTGGCCACCCGGATGCGGCGCAACGCGGAGAACCTGATCGTGCTCTCCGGCTCGACGCCGGGCCGTGCCTGGCGGCGCAACGTGCCGATGGTCGACGTGGTGCGCGGCGCGGTCGCCGAGGTCGAGGACTACACCCGGGTGACCGTGCGACCGCTGGGCCCGGTGTCGCTGACCGGCCGGGCCGTCGGTGACGTGATCCACCTGCTGGCCGAGCTGATCGAGAACGGCCTCTCCTTCTCCCCGCCGCAGACCACCGTGGAGGTGCGCGGCCAGCTCGTCGGCAACGGCTTCGCCATCGAGATCGAGGACCGTGGCCTCGGCATGAGCGGCGACGAGCTGGCCGCCGCCAACGCGCGCATCGTCGACCGGTCCGAGCTGAACCTGGCGGACGCGGCCCGGCTCGGCCTGTTCGTGGTCAGCCGGCTCACCGAGCGGCACGGCGTGAAGGTCCAGCTCCGGGAGTCCGCGTACGGCGGCACGACAGCGGTGGTGCTGATCCCGCGCGAACTGATCACCGTGGACGGCGACCCGGGCGGGTCCGTCGACATGACGGCGGGCCCGGTCGCCCCGGCGCTGCCGGCGGCCGCCGAGCCGGCCGCCCCGCCCGCCGCGGACCCGGTCGCGGCCCCGACCGCCGCGGCCGGCGACGCCGCGACCGAGCCGACCGAGCCGACCGACGACGGTACGACCGCGGCCGAACCGGAACCGCAGGCGCCTCGGCTGACTCCCTCCGGGCTGCCGGCCCGTACCCGCAAACGGCAGCCCGCGGTCGCCGCGCCGACCGCGGAGCTGGCCGTGGTCGAACCCCCCGCGGCGCCGTCCGCGACCGAGGAGGTCCCGGCGGTGACCGACGCCGGGTTGCCGGTCCGGGTACGCCAGGCCAGCCTCAATCCGGAGCTGCGCAACGACCAGAGCGAGGCGGAGGACGACGGGGCGGACGACACGGCGCGCCCGCCGGAGCAGGTGCGCCGGATGATGAGCTCCTACCAGAGCGGCACCCGACGTGGCCGCACCGACGCGGCACGCCTGCTCGGCGGGGCGCGTGGGGCCGGCGGCGCGCCCGCCGACGAGAACGAGCAGGCCACCTGACCGGGGCCGTCGACGCGACGGGACCGGGACGAGAACGGCACCAGCCGGGGAGAAGAGGACGACGAGTGGCGCAGAAGACGGCTTCGAGCGCGGATCTGGCGTGGCTGCTGGATGACCTGGTCGGCCGGGTCAAGCAGGCGGAACACGCCGTGGCGCTCTCCACGGACGGACTGCTGATGGCCTCGTCCCGCGGCCTCAGCCGGGACGACGGCGAGCACCTGGCGGCCATGGCGGCGGGCATCCAGAGCCTGGCGCGCGGGGCGGGCAAGCGGTTCGGCGGCGGTCAGGTACAGCAGACCATCATCGAGATGCAGTCCTCCTTCCTCTTCGTCACCGCGGCCGGCCGCAACGCCTGCCTGGCGGTGCTGGCGGCGGAGGACGCGGACGTCGGCCTGATCGCGTACGAGATGGCCATGCTGGTCACCCGGGTCGGCCGGTTCGTGGCATCACCGACCCGGGAACAGCCCCTCGGCGAGAACACGGCGCGATGACCGGCCCGGGGGAGTCCGCGGAGCAGGAGTGGGTGGACGACCACGCCGGCCCGGTGGTGCGCCCGTACGCCGTGACCGGAGGCCGGGCCCGCCCGGTCACCGGGACGTTCGACCTGATCTCCCTGGTCAGCGCGACCCGCACGGATGTGGGGTCGGAGTCCGGGCTCGGCCCGGAGCACGTGGCGATCGTCGGCCTCTGCCAGCGGATCCAGTCCGTGGCCGAGATCGCCGCCCATCTCAACCTGCCGGTGGGCACGGTCCGGGTCCTCCTCGGAGACCTCGCCGCCCGCAGCCTGGTGCAGGTACGCGAGCCGCGCGCCACCCCCGCCGGCCTTCCCGACGAGCACGTTTTCGAGGCGGTAATCAATGGACTACGGGCGCTCTGAGCGGCCGGCGGGAGCGGCGCCGCTGCCCACCGCGATCAAGATCCTGATCGCCGGCGGGTTCGGCGTGGGCAAGACCACCCTGGTCGGCGCGGTCAGCGAGACCCGGCCGCTGCGCACCGAAGAGGTGCTGACCGAGACCGGCATCGGCATCGACGACCTGTCCGGTGTGGAGGAGAAGTCGACCACCACCGTGGCGATGGACTTCGGCCGCATCACCATCAGCGACGACCTGGTGCTCTACCTGTTCGGCACGCCCGGGCAGGACCGGTTCTGGTTCGTCTGGGACGAGCTGGCGCTCGGCGCGCTCGGCGCGGTGGTGCTCGCCGACACCCGCCGGCTGGCCGACTGCTTCCCGTCGATCGACTACTTCGAGGGCCGGGGCACGCCGTTCGTGGTGGCGGTGAACTGCTTCGAGGGCGCCCGGACGTTCCGGCTCGACGAGGTGCAGGCGGCGCTGGACCTGGACCCGGGCGTGCCGGTGGTGCTGTGCGACGCGCGGGAGCGGGACTCGGCCAAGGAGGTGCTGATCACGCTGCTGGAGCACGCCATGAAGCTGCGGGAGGCACGCCGACGAGCCGCCGGCGACTGACAGTCACCACGCACGGAAGAAGGCATCACTCTTCCGGGATATACCTGAGCGTCATAAATATGACACTGAGGTATATCGCTCGTCACGGCCTGCGCCGATCGGAGTCGACACGCCGCGGCGCCAGCCTCTGGCCCGCGGGCACCGGGGCCGGCCGACCAGCGGCATCCGTGAGAGTCTGACGCACATGACCGAGGTGTCCGTCCGGGCGATGTCCCCGCAGGAGTTCGACAACTGGCAGCACGAACTCGCCGCCGGCTACGCCCAGGAACAGGTCGCCGCCGGCAACTGGCCGGCCGAGGAGGCGCTCGACCGGGCCCGGGAGGCCAACGCCGCACTGCTGCCCGAGGGCATGGAGACGCCCGGCATGCTCTTCCTGATCGGCGAGACGGCCGACGGATCCCCGGTCGGCCACCTGTGGATCGGCCTGACCCATCCGCGTGGCGTCCCGGACTGTGCCTTCCTCTACGACATCGAGGTGGCGCCCGAGCGGCGCGGCGCGGGCCTGGGCCGGGCGCTGCTCGCCGCCGGCGAGGCGGTGGCCCGGGAGCGGGGCGCCCGGGCGCTCGAACTCAACGTCTTCGGGGCCAACGAGCGGGCCGCGTCGCTCTACCGGACGTCGGGCTATCGCGTGGTCACCCAGCACATGCGCAAGGACCTTCTCGCCTAGAGGCGGGTGGCGGTCCGGACCAGCGCGGCCAGGGGACGCGACCGGCTGTGCGGCGGCCACGCGATCACGGTGGTCACCGCGGGCGCGTCCGGCACCGGCACGGCGGCCAGATCGGGGCGCAGCAGGGGCCGGCACGACTCCGGCAGCACCGCCGCGGCCCGGCCGAGCGCGATGAGCTGGAACAGCTGGGCGTGCTCCCGGACCTGGGGGCCGGGACCCTCGGGATAGGTGCCGTCGCGCTGCGGCCAGCGCGGCAACGGCAGGTCGGGCAGCGCCTCGACGTCGGCCAGCCGCAGCTGCGTCCGGCCGGCCACCGGATGCCCCGCCGGCACCACCGCCACCTGCTGCTCCGTCACCAGCGCCTCGGTGTCCAGCCCGGCGGTCGAGTCGAACGGGAGGTGCAGCAGCGCCACGTCGGCCCGCCCGTCGCGCAGCAGCCGCTCCTGCTCGCCGATGCCGCACAGCAGCACCTCCACGGCCACCGCGTCGGGCTCCGCGGCGTACGCGTCGAGCAGTTTCGGCAGCAGCTCGTGGGACGCGCCCGCCTTGGTGGCCAGGACCAGGCCGGGACCGCCGTCCGCGGCGGCGCGACGGGTCCGGCGGTCGGCGGCCGCCACCGCGTCCAGGGCGGCCCGTCCCTCGCGCAGCAGCACCGCGCCGGCCGGGGTCAGCGCCACGGCGCGGTGGTCACGGTCCAGCAGCGTCACCCCGAGCCGCCGTTCGAGCTGGCGGATGGCCCGCGACAACGGAGGCTGGGCGATCCCGAGGCGACGGGCGGCACGGCCGAAGTGCAGCTCCTCGGCGACCGCGACGAAGTAGCGCAGCTCCCGGGTCTCCACCCGGCCACCGTACCCCCGGATCGATACCCGGCGGGTATCGCACACTACCGAGACGGTGTTGGCCGCCCGATCGCGGCGCGACCAGGATCGACCGCATGAGCGAACGCACCGTCGCGCTGGTCACCGGCGCGAACAAGGGAATCGGGTACGAGATCGCGGCGGGCCTGGGGGCCCTCGGCTGGCGGGTGGGGGTCGGCGCCCGGGACGAGGGGCGCCGGGAGACCGCCGTGGCGACGCTGCGCGCGGCCGGCGTGGACGCGTTCGGCGTACCGCTGGACGTGACCGACGACGCGAGCGTGACCGCCGCCGCGCGCCTGCTGGAGGAGCGGGCCGGCGGCCTCGACGTGCTGGTCAACAACGCAGGCGTGACCGGCGGAATGCCGCAGCAGCCCGGCGGCGTCGACGTGGCCACCGTGCGGGCGGCGGTCGAGGTCAACGTGGTCGGCGTGGTCCGGGTGACCGAGGCGACGCTGCCGCTGCTGCGCCGCTCGGCGTCCCCCCGGATCGTCAACATGTCCAGCGGGGTCGGCTCGCTCGCCCGGCAGAGCGCCTCCGCCGGCGAGCAGCAGACCGGCCCACTGTCCGTCGCCTATGCGCCGTCGAAGTCGATGCTCAACGCGGTCACCATCCAGTACGCCCGGGCGCTGGCCGACACGAACATCCTGGTCAACGCCGCCTGCCCCGGCTTCACCGCGACCGACCTGAACGGTTTCCGCGGGGTGCGCACGCCGCAGCAGGGCGCGGCGGTCGCGATCCGGTTGGCGACGCTGCCCGACGACGGGCCGACCGGCGGCTTCTTCGAGGACGCGGGCGTGGTGCCGTGGTGACCGGCCCGGTCAGCACCACATGACCGGGTTGCCGGTGGCGACCGACGCGGCGCAGAGTCGGCGCAGCGGCTCGACGATGTAGGCGTAGTCGTCGGCGCACCGGGGTCCGGTCCGTACCGCGAGCCGCTCCGGCGCCGGCGAGCCGTGCTCGCCGACCGGCCTCATCGCCACGGTGGCCCGTGTCCCGTCGTCGCCGACGAGGTCCACCCGGCCGTCGGGCAGCACGCGTTGGGTGAACCGTGTGGCGCGGAACAGCGTGGACGGTGGCTGCGCGACGGTGTCGACGACGAAGAACCCGGCCGGATCCACGCCGGCGTGCCAGCCCGACCCGTGCATGAAGATCCCGTGGTAATCCTCGATGTACTGCATCACCACCTCCCCGGTCGCCTCGTCGACGAGCGCGGTCTCGTCGGCGATCCGGCTCTCCCGGAACGCGTCCAGCTCGGCGAGCGCCGTCGCCGCCTGCTCGACCGTCAGCCCGCCGTCGTTGCCGTCGGGCAGGCCGGCGACAAGCGTCGGGAAGCGGTGCGCCCCGGCCGCGCGCAGCGCCTGCTGGAACATGCGCACCCCGGTCCAGTTGGCCAGGCCCTCGCTGACCAGCTCCATGTGGCGGTGCGGGCAGGCGTCCTCGGCCTTCCAGGCGTAGAAGGCGTTCTCGGCCGCGGCGTCGTACCCGTCGCCGGGCAGCAGGATCAGACAGCCCTCGTCGTCGTAGCCGACCGGTCCCACCGGGCACGGCGCGGCCAGGCCGTCCTGCCAGCACCGGCAGTGCACGAACGCGTCGAGTCCCACGCCCGCACCCTATGCGGCGACCGGCTCGGTCGTGGCCCCGGCCGGACGGGCGTGCCATCATCGGCGGCGTGGGTACGCCGTCCCGGCACCTCAGTGTGCACATCGACCGTCCGGTCGCAGAGGTCTACGCGTTCGCGTCCGACCCGGCGAACCTGCCGCGCTGGGCGCCCGGCCTGGGTGGCTCGGTGACGCGCGAGGACGGCCGCTGGTACGTCGAGACGCCCGAGGGGCGGGCGGGGCTGACGTTCGCGCCGGCCAACGACTTCGGCGTGCTCGACCACGAGGTGCGGACGCCTTCCGGCGAGACGGTGTACGTGCCGCTGCGCGCGATCGCGAACGGCGACGGCACCGAGGTGGTGTTCAGCCTCCGGCGGGGCCCCGGCATGAGCGACGCCGACTTCGCCCGGGACACCGCGCTGGTCGAGGCCGACCTGGCCCGGCTCAAGGCCGTGCTGGAGTCGGCGGAGTAGGTCGATGGACGGCCGGTCACGCAGCGCGATCTTTCCATTACTTGTGCCCGGATTCGCGGCTTTGCTCCTTTCCGGATGTAGTTTTCATTGACTCCCGTTTGTGTGGTGGATAGCGTCGTCGTCACGTTGATTGACCGATGACAACCACGGGGATGACATGAGTGAGGTCCTGCGGCGCTGGCCGCGTGTGTGGCGGCGCCATTGAGCCGTCTCGGCATACTCATTCCTCGGGGCGTTCCGGCCCTGGAGTGAGTCTTCTCCGGCGTGCGCCGAGGCGGCGCCCCGGTTTGGTGGGGACCTGACCGTGCTGGTGGATGCTGGTGCGGCGCGTGAGCCGCACCCCTGGCGGCTGCGTCACCCGTACTGACCGATCCGCTTTTTCTTTTCTCTTTCCGCGATGACGCCTGCGCTTTTGCAGATGCGTCGAATCCTGTGCTGCCACGAATTCCGTCGTGGTCGGCACGGTGCGGTGCGTCCATTTTCCGGCGGAAACAGGTCCGCCGGGAAACTGTCTGGTGAGGAGTGTCGATGGGTCAACGTCAAGTGGTCGTGGGGGTGGCGTCCGCGCTACTGGCCACGTCGGTGCTGGCGGTTCCGCCGGCCGCGTCCGCCGCGCCCGCCGCGCCGAAGGCGACGGAGTCGGCGCCCGAGGTGTCGCCCCGGTCGTCGTCGAAGGTGTGGTTGTACGACTCGCCGCAGCGTGCGGTGGCACGGGCCGCCGCGGGGGCGGCGCCGTCGGTGCCGAAGGGCACCGGGCCGGTACGCAGCGGCACGCAGGTGTCGTTCTCGCTGGCCGACCGGATGGAGGTGAAGGTCAACGTCGGGTCCGGCAACCTGATGGTGAACACGACGGACCTCACGCTGCCGGGGATCGCCGGGAACGTGACGCTGGGCGCGTCGTTCAACAGCCTGATGCTGGGCAGCGACCTGTCTGCCGGCGCGCACGGGCCGGGCTGGCGGACCCGGGCCGGGCAGGACGTCAAGCTGTACCCGGCCGACGACGGGTCGGTCACCTACGCCGCCGCCGACGGGGTGGTCGGCAAGTTCACCTGGTCCGGGTCGGCCTACACCACGCCGGGTGAGTTCAAGGCCAAGCTGGTCAAGAACGGCACCGGCTGGAAGCTGACCGAGAACGAGAGCGGCAAGAAGCTGTTCTTCACCTCCGACGGCCTGCTCGACAAGACCGAGGACCGCAACGACAACGTCACCGACTACTCCTACAGCGGCGGCCAGCTCACCCAGGTCGTCTCCGACCGGGGCGGCCAGTACGCGCGCAAGGCCACGGCCACGTTCGCCAACGGTCGGCTGACGAAGTACGAGCAGACCGACGGCTACACCGTCATCCGCGAGGTGTCCTACAAGTACGACACCAACAACCGCCTCCAGGCGATCGACCTGCTGGGAGCGACCCGGCAGTGGGCGTTCGAGTACAACACCGCCGGCGACCTGGTGAAGATCTGGAACAAGGACGACACCTTCAGCACCGTCACCTACGACGGTCAGCACCGGGTCACCTCGTTCACCCAGGTCACCGACAACGCCACCGGCCAGGGCGCGACCACCCGCTTCGCGTACCCGACGTCGTCCCAGACGATGGTGGCCGACCCCCGACAGGACCTGTCCCAGCCGGTCGCCTCGGTGCCGCACACCACGTATGACCTGAACAGCGACAAGCGGGTCACCAAGGCCACCGACCCGGCCGGTAACGAGCGGTCCAAGACCTACACGCCGTGGCAGGACGTCAAGACCGACGTCAGCCCGAAGGGCAGCACGGTCACCAACACCTTCGGCGCCAACGCCGAGCAGTCGCTGACGAAGTCGGCGTCGCCGTCCGGGGCCAGCGCGTCGGCCGCGTACGCGAACGCGGCGACCTCGACGAACCCGACGGCGAACTTCCAGCCGTCCTCGGCGACCGACGCCCAGAACAACTCCTCCACCTACACCTACAACGGCGCCGGCAACCGCACCTCCACCGCCGACGCGCTCGCCGCCAAGGCCGAGGTCGACTACAACACCGACGGCACGGTCAAGACCTCCACCGACCCGGCGAACACCGGCAACCCCACCACCTACGCCTACGACGGCGACAAGCAGATCAAGACGGTCACCCCGCCTACCGGCAACGGGCTGGCGGTCAAGTCGTTCACCTACGACATCCTCGGCCGCATCGCCACGGTGACCCAGGGCGCGTGCACCACCACCTTCGAGTGGACGAAGGACGACCGGGTCCGCAAGACCAGCTACTCCGGCTGCGGCACGATGTCCGACGTCACCTACGAGTATGGGCGCGCCGGCAACCTGGTCACCCGCACCGACGCCACCGGCACCACCACCTACGACTGGGACGCACTCAACCGGCTGCACCGGCGCACGAACCCCGGCACCGCGACCTTCATCTACGACCACGATCTGGCGGGCAACCTGACCGGGATCACCGACGGTCGCGGCACCACGAAGCACTACTACAACAGCCGCAACTGGCTGGTCCGCACCGACACCGCCAGCGGCACCCGCTACAACTACTCCTACGACGACGACGGCAACCGCGAGAACATGTGGTTCGCCAGCAACGAGGGCAACAGCGTCTACGCCCTGCGTGTCAAGACCACCTACGACAAGTCGGACCGGCCCACCCGGATCACGGCCACCCGCAACTCCGCCGCCCCCGCGACGGTGTTCGACGTGACCTACTGCTACGCCAAGTACACCTCCGGCCAACCGTGCTCCACCGCCAGCGGTGACGACACCGGGCTGCGGCAGTGGCAGAAGGACGAGACGTCCGGCGCGATCAGCCAGTTCACCTACGACAAGTCCAACCGGCTGACCAAGGCCACCAACTACAACGGCAAGACCTACGACTACACGTACGACAGCAACGGAAACCGCAAGACCGTCAAGGTCGACGGCACCACCACCCAGACCCTGACGTTCAACACCGCCAACCAGGTCACCACCACGAACAACACCTACGACAACCGCGGCAACCAGACCCGCGCCAGCAACCCGTCGGTCAACCCGATGACCTACAACGGCGCGAGCCAGATGGCCACCGCGAACTCCGGCACGTTCGCCTACGCCGGCGCCGACCAGGTCGAGCTGACCCGCGTCGGAACCACCACGATGCAGTACGGCTACGAGGACCAGCACGGCATGCCCTGGCTCCAGTCCTGGACCGCCAGTGGCACGACCGTCTACGTGGAGCGCGACGGCCTCGGCACGCCGCTCGGCCTCAGGATCAACGGCATCGACACCGCCTTCGTCCTCGACGGGCTCGGCACGCCGGTGGCGGTCGTCAAGGCCAATGGCACCCTTGCTGCCACGTACAGGTACGACCCCTACGGCAACGCCACCACCACGGACGAGTACAACCTCGGCGCCAGCAACCTCATTCGCTACACCGGCGGCACCTACGACTCCACGACCGGCTTCACCAAGTTGGGGCAGCGTTGGTACAACCCCCAGCAGGGTCGCTTCACGCAACAGGACAGCCTGAGCTTCATCGGCAACCCGCGGAACGGAAACCGATACGCCTACGCGGGTGCCAACCCCGTCAACTACACCGACCCGACTGGGGAGAGCATTGCCGATATTCTCGGCGACATCGGTTGGTATGGAGACCTCGGCGAAGCCGCCGTCAACTTCGCCAGCGGGGATACGGACGCCCTTGAGGACCAGGCTGCGTCCCTTGCGGTCAGTCTTGCGGTGGAAGTCGGCTGTAACTTCGTCCTGGGTCTCGCTGCTCCCGCGACAGCCGGTGCCTCGATGGTGATCGGTCAGCTGGGGTGCATGGCTCTGGCGTCGAAGGCGGGCGATGCGGTGTCGTAACTCGACGACGCTGGCCGGTGAGGCGAGTTTGCCACAACGGTCAATCGGGTAGCTAGCCGAGTGGTGGCGCCGAAAATGCCAGAAATGGTTTGGAGGCGCCACCACTCTCGCCCAATCCGTGCGACGACCCAGATATGGGAGGATTGAATGGCCAACCACCCGACCTCGGATTCTGGTGGCCCTTACAGTAAGAGCCTGATGCGTGCTCTGGCAGCAGCCACGGGAGTGTTGTCGTTGATTGTGCTCGTGTGGGGGGTCGTCAGAGTCGTCAATGGTGACTCCCGAGGGATCACGATGGCGGTTATCGGTGGCGTGTTGATTCTCATCGTGCTTGTCGGCGTTCCCTACGGTGCTCGGCGCGGGCGGTTGTGACAAAGTTTTCTGCCAGCCAGTGGTCCCTACTCTCTCGAGGATTGATTGAGGATGAGTGAACAGCACACGGTTGATGTCGCGGCGGCCGTCGAGCGGATGGGTTCCCGAATCGGGGCAGGGCGCGAGCTCAAGGAGCTGGAATCCCATCTCCAGCCGGAGGAGCGGGTCAAGGCCCTGGTTGCCGGCAGGCATGGACCCGGTAACGGCCTCTTGGTCCTGACCGGCCAGCGCGTCTTCTTTTTCTTCGACGGCCTCGTCCGTGACGACTTCGTCTCCGCCTCGCTGGATCGCATCGAGAATGTCGAGTGGAAGACGGGCGTCAACCTGGGAACGATCACCGTGTCCGGCGATGAGGTGATCGAGGTGTCGGGGGTCGACAAGGACGGGGGCGATTTCTTCGTCGCGGCGCTGGGCAAGGAACGTGGCCGGCCGGCTGGCACCTGAGGTTCACGTCAGGAAACGGCGGCGTTGGGGGCGGCGCCTATGGCGTTCGTCCCCAGCGGCCCAGAGGCCACGCGTCCGGTCGCCGCTCGGCAGGTCGGGTGCGTCGTTGTTCCTGACCGAAGCCGCGAAGACTGACATCCGGCTGGTGACGTCCGACGGCCGGCGCGGGGCATGAACGTTGACGAGATCGACAACCGGCCGTGCTTCCCTGGCGACCGGTAGGGAAATGTGCCCCGGATCAGGGCTGGTGAGGCTCGCCTGATGCAGCCCTGGCCACCTCAGCGTCGGGTCGACGTCATGAACCGGGTCCACGCAGCCGGGGTGAAGGTGAGCACCGGTCCGGCCAGGTCCTTCGAGTCGCGGACGCCGACCACACCGGGCAGGTTGCCGGCGACCTCCACGCAGTTGCCGCCGTTGCCGCCGCTGCGGGTGCTCTTGCGCCACCGGGCGCCGCTCAGGTCCATGCCGCCGCCACTTCCCTCAGCAGTTCCAGGGTCCGCGCGCGGGGCAGCGCCTCGCCCCGGATGCGTTCCCGTTCCCACCGACGCTCCAGGGTAGCAATCTCCGAAGGCTGCTCGATGATCTGCGCGCGGGCCTGGCTGTCCACATGCGCCACCCGAGTGCCGTCGCGCAGCTCCGCGATGACGAACGGGCCGTCCAGCCCGGGATAGGTCGGCGTGTCCACCGGCACCACGTGGAGCTGCACGTTCGGCAGCTCGGCGCAGGCGAGCAGATAGGTCACCTGCGCGGCCATCAGTGCCCGGTCGCCGGCGGCGGCGCGGCGCAGCACCTGCTCGTCGAGCACCACGACGTACAGCGGCCCGCGCGCCCGGGTGAGGATGCCCTGCCGGTCCAGCCGGGCGGTGACCAGGTCGGTGACCTCGTCGGCGGTCAGCGGCTGGCCGATGAACGTGGCCCGGGCGTACGCCTCGGTCTGCAACAGGCCCGGCACCCACGCCAGTTGGAAGGCGCGCAGCGCGACCGCCTCGCGTTCGATGTCCACCCACGGGCGGAACCACGCCGGCTCGTGACGGCGGATCACGTCCGGCCAGAGCGCCTCGATCGGCTGGCCCAGCAGGTTCGCCACAGTCGCGCGGTGCCGGCTCTGCGGGATGTGCCCGGGGTTCGCCCACCGGGCCACCGTCTTCGGGTGCAGGCCGAGCCGCTCCGCCAGGCTCTCGGCGGTGTGGCCGGCGCCGGCCAGCGCGGTGACGAAGGCGTGGTTCATGCCCGTTCCTCCCCGGAGCAGAGAACCGTCCGAAGAAGATTGCACAACGCTGTGTGATTGTTCGGGCACCCTCGGCATGGTGGAGGCATGACCGAACCGACACCGACATCGGCGTACCCCCGGGTGGTGCTGCCGCTGACCGATCGCGATCGTGCGGCGCTTCCTGTGGTTCCCGCCGCTCACCTGACTCCGAGGCACGCGCCGTCGCCCTCCGGCTGCGCTGAGGGTGTAAGGAAGGGCCCCCTATTAACGCCTGGGGTAGAGGAAGGGCCCCTTTTTAACAGCTCGCTGTTAAAAAGGGGCCCTTCCTTACATCCGAACTCAGCTGGCGATCATGCGGCGCAGCACGTACTGCAGGATGCCGCCGTGCCGGTAGTAGTCCGCCTCACCCGGCGTGTCGATGCGGACCACGGCGTCGAACTCCACGCCGGTGTCGGTGGTGACCTTCACCGTGCGCGGGGTGTCGCCGTCGTTCAGCGCGGTGACGCCGCTGATCGAGAACGTCTCCGTGCCGGTCAGGCCCAGCGACTCGGCGGTGGTGTCCACCGGGAACTGCAGCGGCAGCACGCCCATGCCGATCAGGTTCGAGCGGTGGATCCGCTCGTACGACTCGGCGATGACCGCCTTCACGCCCAGCAGCATGGTGCCCTTGGCCGCCCAGTCCCGCGACGAACCCGAGCCGTACTCCTTGCCGGCCAGGATGACCAGCGGGACGCCCGCCTCCTGGTAGGCCATCGAGGCGTCGTAGATCGAGGACTGCTCGCCGGTGAGGTGGTTGACCGTGAAGCCACCCTCCACCCCCGGGACGAGCTGGTTGCGCAGCCGGATGTTGGCGAACGTGCCCCGGATCATCACCTCGTGGTTGCCTCGGCGGGAGCCGTACGAGTTGAACTCGTGCCGGGCCACGCCGTGCTCGGCCAGGTACGTGCCGGCGGGGGAGTCCGCCTTGATCGAGCCGGCCGGGGAGATGTGGTCGGTGGTCACCGAGTCGCCCAGCTTCGCCAGCACCCGCGCGTCGGCGATGTCCTGCACCGGGGTCGGCTGCTGCTGCATGCCCTCGAAGTACGGGGGCTTACGCACGTAGGTCGACTCGCCGTCCCAGGAGAACGTGTCACCGGTCGGGGTCGGCAGCGACTGCCAGCGCTCGTCGCCGGCGAACACGTCGGCGTACGCGGAGCTGAAGCCGGTCGCGCCGATCGCCGAGGCGATGACGTCCTGGATCTCGGCGGTGTTCGGCCAGATCTCCCGCAGGTACACCGGGTTGCCCTGCGAGTCCTCACCGATCGGCTCGTTGGCCAGGTCGATGTCCATGGTGCCGGCGAGCGCGTACGCGACCACCAGCGGCGGGGACGCCAGGTAGTTCATCTTGACGTCCGGGTTGATCCGGCCCTCGAAGTTGCGGTTGCCGGACAGCACCGACACGACGGCCAGGTCGCCCTCGTTGACGGCGGCGGAGACCTCCTCCGGCAGCGGGCCGGAGTTGCCGATGCAGGTGGTGCAGCCGTAGCCGACCAGGTTGAAGCCGAGCTTCTCCAGGTACGGCGTGAGGCCGGAGCGGTCGTAGTAGTCCATGACGACCTTCGAGCCCGGGGCCAGGGTGGTCTTCACCCACGGCTTGCGGGCCAGGCCCTTCTCCACCGCGTTGCGGGCCAGCAGCGCGGCGCCGATCATCACCTGCGGGTTCGAGGTGTTGGTGCAGGAGGTGATCGCCGCGATCACCACGGCGCCGTGGTCCAGCTCGTACTCGACGCCGTCGGCGCCGGTCACGCGTACCGGGTTGGTGGCCCGGCCGCCCGCGCCCACGGCGGCGGTCTCCAGGTCGCGCGGCGCGTCCGCCGGGTCGTTGACGCCGTTGGCCGGGGCATCGCTGGCCGGGAAGGACTCGGCGCTGGCCTCGTCGGCCGGGCCGTCGGTGCCGAACGGCTTCTCCTGCTGCGGCACGCCGGGCTTGCGACCCGGGTCGCCGCCGGTCTCGTCGGCGGCCACGTAGTCGGTCAGCGCCGAGCGGAACAGCGTCTTGGCGCTGCCCAGCGGCACCCGGTCCTGCGGGCGCTTCGGGCCGGCCAGGGACGGCTCGATGGTGCCGAGGTCCAGCTCCAGGCGCTCCGAGTACTCCGGCTCGCGCGCCGGGTCGTGCCAGAGGCCCTGCTCCTTGGCGTACGCCTCGACCAGCGCGACCTGAGACGCGTCGCGGCCGGTCAGCTCCAGGTAGCGGACGGTCTCGGCGTCGATCGGGAAGATCGCCACGGTCGAGCCGTACTCCGGCGACATGTTGCCGATGGTGGCGCGGTTGGCCAGCGGCACCGCGCTCACGCCCGGGCCGTAGAACTCGACGAACTTGCCGACCACGCCGTGCTTCCGCAGCATCTCGGTGATGGTGAGCACCAGGTCGGTGGCGGTGGTGCCGGCCGGCATCTCGCCGGAGAGCTTGAAGCCGACGACGCGCGGGATCAGCATGCTGACCGGCTGGCCGAGCATCGCGGCCTCGGCCTCGATGCCACCGACGCCCCAACCCAGCACGCCCAGGCCGTTGACCATGGTGGTGTGCGAGTCGGTGCCGACGACCGTGTCCGGGTACGCCTGGCCGTTGCGCTCCATGATCGTACGGGCCAGGTACTCGATGTTGACCTGGTGCACGATGCCGGTGCCCGGCGGGACGACCTTGAACTCGTTGAACGCGGTCTGGCCCCAGCGCAGGAACTGGTAGCGCTCCTTGTTGCGCTCGTACTCCAGCTCGACGTTGCGCTCGAAGGCGTCCTCGCGGCCGAACAGGTCGGCGATGACGGAGTGGTCGATGACCAGCTCGGCCGGGGCGAGCGGGTTCACCTTGGTGGCGTCGCCGCCGAGGTCGCGGACCGCCTCGCGCATGGTGGCCAGGTCGACGACGCAGGGCACACCGGTGAAGTCCTGCATCAGCACCCGGGCCGGGGTGAACTGGATCTCCACGCTCGGGTCGGCGGTGGGGTCCCACGCGCCGAGCTGCTGGATGTGGTCGGCGGTGATGTTCGCGCCGTCCTCGGTCCGCAGCAGGTTCTCCAGCAGGATCTTCAAGCTGTAGGGCAGCCGATCGTGGCCCTCCACCTTGTCGATCCTGAAAATCTCGTAGCTCGCGTCTCCGACGCGTAGCTGGGTCTTCGCACCGAAGGTGTCGAGGCTCGCCACGTCGTACTCCTTCACACCAGCGACCGTGAGTAGTCCTGAGCAGTTTGTCGCACCGACCGGGGCGCCGCCGTGCTTAGGCGACACTTACCTACGTCGGTCTCTACAAAACCGTACGTCCGTCTTGCTATTCGCGCAACCTCGTGCCAGCGTGCGGGACGCGGAGGGCTCCCGGCCGGCGACGGGTCCACACGTGTCCTTCGGGCCCTCGGGAGGCGACGTCGCGCGGGTAGGGTCGGCGTGTGGTCGACGTGCAGCACTGGCTCTCCGCGCTACCCCCGGGCGTGATCTACCTGATCGTGGGCGGGGTGATCGGCGTCGAGAGCATGGGCATCCCACTGCCCGGCGAGATCGTGCTGGTCAGCTCCGCCCTGCTCGCCGCCGCCGGGGTGGTCCAGCCCGAGTGGGTGGCCATCGCCGCCGCGACCGGCGCGATCGTCGGCGACTCCATCGGGTACGCGGTGGGCCGCCGCGGCGGCCGGCCGCTGCTCGAACGGCTGGGTCGGCGCTTCCCCAAGCACCTCGGCCCGGCGCACCTGGCCCGCGCCGAGCAGAGCTTCGCCCGTCACGGTGTCTGGGCGGTCTTCTTCGGGCGGTTCGTCGCGCTGCTGCGCATCCTCGCCGGCCCGCTGGCCGGGGCGCTGCACGTGCCGTACCGGCGGTTCCTGGTGGCGAACGCGGCCGGCGGTCTGGTCTGGGCGTTCGGCACCACCTACCTGTTGTTCTCCGTCGGGCGGGCCGCCGAGCACTGGCTCAAGGACATCTCCTGGGCCGGGCTGGTGCTCGCCGTGCTGGCCGGCCTGGTCAGCACCGCGTGGCTGCGCCGCCGCGCGAAGCGGCTGGGCCCGGTCGAGACGCCCGACCAGGCCGAGCCGGTCGGGGCGACGGAACGCTGAGAAAGGGCCCGGCCCCGTGGTGGGGTCGGGCCCTTTGCCGTGTTGGTGGGTCAGCTGGTGCTGTAGCCGCGGGTGGCGATCCAGTCGGCGAGGTTGTCGATGCTCATCCGGTAGGTGGCGGTGTTGGGGTTGGCGCTGTCGGCGATGGTGACGGTGGTGCCGTTGTCGCGGTAGCCGATGACGCTGATGTAGTGGCCGCCTTCGAAGGAGTGGGTGGTGCCGTCGGTGTCGGTGGCGGTGCCGGCGATGTTGGCGACGATGGCGCGGCCGTCGTCGATGGTGCGCATGATGTCGGTGCGCAGGGTGTCGGTCTGCTTGTCGTCGGCCTTAGCGCTCTTGATTTCGACGGAGCGGTAGGGCTTGCCGGTTTCCTTGTTCAGGACGGGGGTGATGTCGTTGATGCTGTTGGTGCCGGCTTCGGTGGTGCCCATTTCGCGGGCCATGGCGTCGACGTCGATGTTCTTGCCCAGGACGCTGATGGCGTTGCGGGCGGCGGCGGGGCCGCAGTAGTAGAAGTTGGGCTGGGCTTCGTAGCGCACGTCGAGTTCCCGCTCACCGTGTCCGCTCTTGGCGGCCATGGTGGTGGTCTTCTCGGCCGGGCTGGCGTGGGCGGCGATCGCGGGGCCGGCGATGCCACCGGCGGTCGCGGCGATACCGGCAGCGGTCAGGACGGTCTTACGCAGCAGGGTGGTAGCCATGATGGTGCCTCCCAAGGGGGGGGGTGGGGGGACACGGCACGGGGGTGCCGTGCGAAGAGGGGGAAGTCTGAAAGCCCGGCGGCCCGGGGGCGCCTGTCCGGCGGCCAGCGGGTGGCCTGCACGGGCGGCTCAAGGGGGATGTAACCACCGGCGGGGGCCGGTCATTCCGACCGGGGCCTGGCCTGCCGACGCGATGGTCGGGGGGCGCGCGGTCTAGCCGGTACAACGCCTGACCCCCGGCACCGATTCCACGCTCACGGTGGCGCCGACCACGGCCGAACCGGACAAACGGCTCATGGCACGCAGCCCCGCACGCGGCGGCTCGCCCGAACCGGACATCACGGGTCACATCGCCGTCGACGCTGTCCGCGCCGACGCCGGCTTCTGGTCGGCGGTCGCGAAATCTCGGTAGGAAACGGCCCCGATCGGGGCCGTTTCCTACCGATCTCGGGTGTCTCGCAGGGGAGCGATGCTGAGGCGAGGCGGCGGCTCACCCCAGCCGGCGCAGTTGGCATCGGGCCGGCGGGCGCCACGGACGGGGGCGTCTGGTGGACCCGGCACGGGCCGGGCGACGCCCTCGACGTGCCGTTCTTCGACACGGTCACCGCGGTCACGGTGCCTTTCGAGCTGATGCCGTCAGCGACTCACGCGTTCCCGGAGCGGGCGGGCACCGGCGCCCCGAGTCGTTTCTGATATCAGCTCGAAAGGCGTTGCGGAGGCGAGTGCTGCGGGCGCGGGCTGTGGCCGACCCGTCCTGGGCGCGGGCGGCGACCGAGCCACCGGCCCGGCATCGTTCGCGTTCAGCGGCCGGGTGGCGGACACGCGAATGTCACGGTCCGACGCACCGACAGCCGGCCCAGGTCACCCCGGGCGTCCCACCCGAGGGTCGGCACCCGACACCAGCCGCGTCGCCGCGACGAGACCCCGCCGTGTCGCCGCCACCTCGGCGTCATGGATCGGGACGTCAGGTGAGCAGGTCGAGCAGGGCATCTCGGGCGGAGCGGACGGCAGTCCGGGATTCCTCGGTGTGGTCCAGAGCGTCGAATCCGTGCCGTCCGTTCGGTACGTCCACCACGCGCATCGGCCAACCCTGTCGCTCGGCGGCGGCGGTGAACGCCGCGACGGTGGAGGCGACCTCGGGTCGGTCCCGCCCGACCCGGGTCAGCACGAGCGTCGGCGAAGCGCCGGCGGCGGAAACCACACCGGCCGAGCCCGTGCCCGCCGCGCCGACCGCGCCCGCCGGTCCGATGGCGTCGGCTGCGGGGGGAGTGGGAGTGGGCGGGGTGAGGGCGTCGAGCGGGTGGAAACGCCGGTCGATCGGGGGCCATTCGGGCAGGGGTGCCAGCAGCGGGTACGTAGCGGCGAGGCCGCGCAGCCAACGGGGCGGGTCGCGCAGCCAGTCGCCGAGCAGCAGGCCCGCGCCGGAGAAGAACCACACTGCCAACCGGTCGCTGTCGACGCGGGGATCGGCCCGAAGCAGGGCGGCGGCGTCGACGACGCGGGTGGCGACGGTGGTCAGGTCGTCGGGGCTCGCCACGGCGAGCCGGGGGATCGCGACGACCGCGCCTCGGTCGGCGAGCAGGGCGCCGTAGCCGCGGTAGAGCGGCCAGTCCCGGGCGTCCGGCGCCTCCGGAGGCCCGGGAACGCCGTGCACCACCACGACCCCCGGGTGAGGGCCGTCGCCGGCGGGCAGGTGCAGGTCGACGTCGCCGTGCCGCTCGACCGGGGCGGCCGGCGGATCGAGAATAAACTGTGTCTCCCAGAAACTGTTTCCCATCGCACCGATGATAGGGCAGGTCACCGCCGCCCGTAACCCTCCAGTCAGGAGGAGGAAGAAGCCTTCGCGTGCCGCTCGCGCAGCCGGTCCCGGATCTCCTCCGGCGTGTACGCCCGCCGCCGTCGTTCCGCCCGGGCCACCACCACGCCCGTCGCCGCGACGCCGGCGAGACCGGCCAGGCCGAGCAGCTTCCACCACCGCACTCGTTGCCGCATCGGCTTAGGGTAGTCCTCCATGAGCATCAGCCTGGACGAGGCCGTGGAGCTGACCCGCACCGGCGACCTGTGGGTGTTCCGCGGACGCAGCGTGCCCGATCGGGCCATCCAGTTCACCACCAACAGCCCGGTCAACCACGTGGGCATGGCGGTGGTGCTGGACGACATGCCGCCGTTGATGTGGCACGCGGAGCTGGGCCGCTCGCTGCCGGACATGTGGACCGGCACGCACCAGCGCGGCGTGCAACTACATGACCTGCGCGACGCGGTCTGCGTCTGGGCCAACCGCTACGGCCAGCGGGGCTGGCTGCGTCAGCTCGAACCGCCGGTCGACGCCGCGATGGAGGAGGCGGTACTGCGTACCGTGGCCCGCCTCGACGGAACGCCCTTCCCGTCGACGGCGCAGCTCGCCTGGCGCTGGGCCCGGGGTCGGGTGCCGCACCCCCGCCGCCGTCCGTCCACCCCGGACGGGGGCCTGCCGACGGACGGGAGCGGGTCGACCGAGGGTGGCCGGACCTCCGGCCGCGACCGGGCGCTGGAGACGGCGTACTGCGCGGAGGTGGTCGCGGTGACCTACGAGGCGATGGGGCTGCTGCCCGCCGGCCGGCGCCCCAACTGGTACGACCCGGGGCGGTTCTGGAGCGGCGACGACCTGGCCCTGACCGGCGGCGCGCAGCTCGGCGCCGAGATCGAGGTGCGCATCCCACCCCGCTGACCAGGTTTGCCCGGTCGGCCGGCCGGTAATGAGGAGCCTCGTGACGGCTTCCACCGACCTCGACACGCTGACCGACTTCTTCGACCGGTACGGCGTGGCACTGACCACCGCCGACGTGCCGGCCATCGCCGGCTGCTACGCCCTGCCCGGGCTGGTGGTCGCCGACACCTACAGCTTCTCGTTCACCTCACCGGCCGCCGTGGCGCTGAGCTTCGTCGGCGCCGCACCCGACTACCAGGAGCGGGAACTGGTCGCCGCGAACGCCCAGATCGAGGACGTGCAGCAGGTGTCGGCGCTGCTCACCGAGGTGGCGGTGCGGTGGGAGTTCCTGGACAGCCAGGGTGGCGCGGTGCCGGGCGAGCGCTACCGCTACGTGCTGCGGACCACCGACGAGGGCCCGGTGATCTGCACCGTCATCCGCACCGCCTGAACCGCCCCCGGGTGTTAAGCGGGGGCCCCTCCTCTACCGCATGCGTTAAGAAGGGGCCCCTCCTTACTTGTCAGCGGCGGCTGCCGACCCAGTGGTCGGCCTCGGGCGCCGAGTGCAGGCCCGGCTCGTGCAGGCCCTCCTCGGTCACCTGGCCGATCCGGCGGTAGGTGTCCGGCCGGCTGGTCCGCAGCACCGCGCCCCAGATCAGGCCGAGCGCACCGGCGATCACCGGGATCGCCGGCAGCAGCCACTTGAGGTAGCTCGCGGTGTCCGGCGCGAGCAGCGCGTCGAAGTTGAACAGCAGCACCAGCAGCACGGCGGTGAGCAGGACCGTGCCGAGCGCCGGGGCGATCGCCCGCTGCCACAGCGTCTCCGGGCCGGAGCGGCCCCGGAAGAAGCCGACGACGGCGGCGGAGGTGAGCGTCATCAGCAGCACGACACCGACCGCGGCCGAGCCGGACAGCCAGGTGAACAGGTCGATGACCGGGTCCCGGCCGGTGACCGCGAACGTCAGGAAGACGACCACGGCCAGCACGCTCTGCACCAGCGAGCCCGCGACCGGAGCGCCGCTGCGGCTGGAGGTGGCGCCGAGGAAGCGGGGCAGGACGTTCTCCCGGCCCAGCGCGAACAGGTAGCGGGCGACGCCGTTGTGGAACGACAGCAGGGCGGCGAGCACGCTGGTGATGAACAGGACGTTGGCGATGTCCGCGACGACCGCGCCGGTGTACTGGTCGAGGGCGCCGAAGACGACGCCCGGCCCGGCCTCGCCGCTGGCCTGCGGCGCGTTCTCCGGCCCGGTGAGCACGGTCAGCGCCCAGGCGGAGAAGGCGTAGAACAGACCGGTGAAGGCGACCGCGATGTAGGTGGCGCGGGCCACCGTGCGCCGCGGGTCCTTCACCTCCTCGCTGTAGATGGCGCCGCTCTCGAAGCCGGTGAAGGAGGCGATGGTGAAGGCGAGCACGGCGCCGAACCCGGCCCCGAACAACTGCCCGGGGCTGATGCCGGCGGTGGTGACGCTGCCGCCGGCCGGGTGGGCGAACGCGACCAGGTCGAAGATCAGCACCACGATGCACTCGAGGACGAGCAGCACCGCCAGCACGCTCGCGTTGAGGTCGATGCGCAGCACGCCGAGCAGGCCGATGAAGACCCAGGCCAGCAGCGCCCAGACCCACCAGGCCAGGTCCAGCCCGGCCTTGGCCGACATGAAGTCGGAGACGATGGCGCCGAGCAGCCCGTAGAGGCCGATCTGGATGGCGTTGTACGCGGCCAACGCGACCGCCGAGCCGGCCACCCCGCCGGCCCGGCCGAGGCCGTTGGCGATGTACGCGTAGAACGCGCCGGCGTTGGCGACGTACCGGCTCATCGCGGCGTAGCCGGTGGCGAAGACCGCGAGGACGGCGGCGAGCAGCAGGAAGCCGAGCGCGGCGCCGATGTTGCCGCTGACGGCGTACATGGTGGTGACGCCGCCGCCGAGAACGGTCAGCGGGGCCGACGCGGCGACGGTGAAGAAGACGAGATGGGCGGTGCCGAGACGGCCACGGCGCAGCCCACCGTCGGAGAAGAACGGATCGGAGGACAAGGCTTCTCCAGGGGAGGGGGTGAGGGGGTAGGGGTGTCTACTTCGGAACAGCCTCAGGCAGGGTATTGGTGATCACGGATCGTCACAACCCCACTTCGATATCGATTGGGGCGCGCGCGTGCGACCGGAATTGAGCTGTGCGTGGTCATGCCGTACCGTCCCGTGTCGACGATCACGGCCACCGTTCGAGGATGGACCATGACCTACCCCGGGGCACAAGCCACGTACCGGCTCGCCGATGCGCTGTTCCTCATCGGACACGACGAGTTCACCGGTAAGCCGCACGTCGCCGTCGACCGGCTGGAGTGCGGGCTGGCCGGTGCCGCGCTCGCCGAGCTGATGTTCGAGGGGCGGATCGCGCTCGACGGTGGCGGCATCGCCGCGGTCGACCCACGGTTGTGGCAGGAGCCGCTGACCGATCTGCTGATCACCGAGATCCTGCGTCGTGAGGGCGCGCATCCGGCCCGGCTGTGGATCCGCTACCTGCGCACCCAGCTCAACATCAACGAGCGGGTCGGCACCCGGCTGGTCACCGCCGGCGTCCTGCGACGCGAGCAGGGCAAGCTCATCGGCCGGTCGGTCCGCTGGCCGGCCATCGACCCGAACCAGGCGGCCTCGCCCCGGGTGCGGCTGACCGCCATGCTGATGCACTCGTCCCCGGCCGAGCTGGACCCGGGCACGCTGCTGCTGGCCAGCCTCGCCGAGGCGGTCGGGCTCGCCGCGCACATCTTCGACCCGCAAGTGGGCGGCCGGATGCGGGACTGCCGGCGGTTCCTGCCGGCGCAGCTCGACGGGCTGCTCGCCGCCGTGGTCGGCGCGCTCGACGCCAGCACCACGACGGTACGCCGCTGAGGTCCCGCCCCGACGGGCCGGGGCGGGACCGCCCCGCTCAGGCGGGGTCGCGCCACATCGGGTAGAGGCTGGGTCCCTCGGGCAGGTCCAGCGTCACCGGACGGCGCCGGAAACCGAGCCGCTCGTAGAGCGCGGCGTTGCGCGGAGTGCTGGCCTCCAGGTACGCGGCGGTGCCGGACCGGTCCAGCTCGGCCAGCCGGTCGCGCAGCAACGCCGATCCGACACCCCTGCCGTGGTGGTCGGGGTGCACGCCGATGAACGGCAGGTACCAGTGCGGCTCGCCGGGGTGGTTGGCGGCCATCAGCTCGTCGAGCACGCCGAAGCGCTTCATCGCCTCCGGCCCGATCGCGCTCTCCAGGTCGGCGAGCTCCTCACCCTCGTCCTCAGCGTGGTCGCCTCCGACCGGCAGCCAGAGCGTGGCGCCCAGACCGTCGCCGGCGACGTGGACCTCACCGGTCCGCAGCGCGAGGGCGACGAACGGCCCGAAGAACGCGGGGTGCACCCGCGCGCGGTGGTCGTCGGCCGGGAAGATCCAGCCGCTCACCGGGTCGCGCATGAACGCCTCGGCGAGGATTGCGGTCACGACGGCGGCGTCCTGCGTGGACGCTCGCCGGATGTTGCCCTGCCACTGAGTCACTGCCACCCGTCCTGCCGGCTGCACGAGCCATTGTGGTCATTGATCGGCGTGCAACGTATCAGGTGCCTGCCGTCGCGCGGCAGACCCCGCGGACCGCTCGCCGTACCCCGGTCTCCGTGGCTACGCTGGCCCGGCCCGCCGAACGGAGGACCATGTCCCGTACGCGTCGCCCCGGCTCCTCGCCCGGGGCCGCCATCACCTCGTCGCCCTGGGTCCTGGTCGCGATCGGGGTCATCGTGATGGTGGTGCTGCTGGTGGTGGCGCTCGGCTCGGTGCGGGGCCGGCGGACGTTCCCGGCGGCCGCGCCGTCGGACCCGGTGATGTCGCTGCCGGGGCTGCCGTCGTCCCCGCCCACCCCGTCCGGCGGCCCGGCCGCCCCGTCGAGCACCGCCGCGCGGCCCGTGGTCCCGGGGCTGTCCCCGCGGTCGACCGTGCTGCCCGCCGCGCCGACGCCGGTCGCGCCGACGAGCAGCCCGCGCGCCGGCGGCCGACCCGCCCCGCCGCCTCCGCCGCCGGCCCCGCCGTCCGCCGTGACCGGCCGGTACGCGGTGGTGAGCAGCTTCGACGGCGGTTTCATCGGCGAGGTGCGGCTGGTCAACACCGGAGCCGCGGCGCGGGGTTGGACGGTGCGGCTGACGTTCCCCGGGGGCCGGCTGGTCACGGCCTGGGTGCAGGGCGCCGAGCAGGGCACGTTCGGCTTTGCCGACGACGTGTTCACCTACCGCAGCGGTGTCGACCTGGCCGCGGGCGCGTCGGTGCCGGTGCAGTTCCACATCGAACGGGCGGGCCTCCGTCCGGCGAGCTGCACGGTCGACGGCGTGACCTGCGCCGGGCTCTGATCGGGCGGCGACGCCGGCACCTCGCTTGCAAGATGACTGCTTTGTTGCAGCATCGTTTGCAAGGTATTGCAGAATGTTTCGGCAAGGGCTAGCGTGCGGGCGAATCAGCGACCAGAGAAAGGCCGTCGATGAAACCGCCGCCGATATCCCCCAAGGCGCTGCTCGCCCTGGTCTCCTCCCTCGTACTCACTCTCGTCGGCGTTCCGGTGGCCCTCCACCAGCTGAACGCCGACGGCACCGACCGCGCCACCACCCCCGACGTGCTCGCGGCCGGGAACGCCCCGCAGTGGGACCGCGAACCGTCCGCCGACACGCTGCTCAAGGCCGGCCGGACCACCGCCAAGGCGGAGCAGTTCTACTTCGTGCTGCCGGACCGCTTCGCCAACGGCGACAAGCGCAACGACACCGGCGGCCTCCGCGGCGACCGGCTCGCCACCGGCCTGGACCCGAAGGACAAGGGCTTCTACCACGGCGGTGACCTCAAGGGCGTCATCGACAAGATGGACTACATCCAGGGGATGGGCACCACCGCCATCTGGCTGGCGCCGATCTTCAAGAACCGGCCGGTGCAGGGCACCGGCGCCGACGTCTCGGCCGGCTACCACGGCTACTGGATCACCGACTTCACCCAGGTCGACCCGCACTTCGGCACCAACGCGGAGCTGAAGAAGCTGGTGGACCTGGCGCACCGGCGCGGGATCAAGGTCTACCTCGACATCATCGTCAACCACACCGCCGACATCATCCGGTACGCCGAGGACAAGTACGGCTACGTGGACAAGAAGACCGCGCCGTACACGGACACGCGGGGGCGCGCCTTCGAGGACCGCAACTACGCCGACGGCACGCGGAAGTTCCCCGCGGTGAACTCGACGTCGTTCCCGTACACCCCGACGTTCGCCAGCCCGGCCGACGCGAAGGTCAAGGTCCCGGCGTGGCTCAACGACCCGACCATGTACCACAACCGCGGCGACTCCACCTTCGCCGGTGAGAACAGCGAGTACGGCGACTTCTTCGGCCTCGACGACCTGTGGACCGAGCGTCCCGAGGTGGTGCGCGGCATGACCGACATCTACGGCCAGTGGATCGGGAAGGCCGGCGTCGACGGCTTCCGCCTGGACACGGTCAAGCACGCCAACCTCGACTTCTGGCCGCAGTTCACCCGGGGCATCGACGCCTACGCGGCGAAGGCCGGCAAGAAGGACTTCTTCATGTTCGGCGAGGTCTACAGCGCCGACCAGGAGATCGAGTCGACCTACGTGCGGCAGGGCGGCCTGCCCGCCACGCTCGACTTCTCGTTCCAGGAGGCCGCGCGCGGCTACACCGCCGCGGACGGCTCGGCCAAGGCGCTCGCCGACGTGTACGCCAAGGACGACCTCTACTCCGCCCGCGACACGAACGCGAACCGGCTGACCACGTTCCTCGGCAACCACGACATGGGCCGGATCGGCTCGTTCATCGCCGCGGCCGGCGGTGACGACGCCGCCCAACTGCGCCGCGACCAGCTCGCCCACCAGCTGATGTTCCTCACCCGAGGCCAGCCGGTGGTCTACTCCGGCGACGAGCAGGGCTTCACCGGCCCCGGCGGCGACAAGGACGCCCGCCAGGACATGTTCGCCTCGCGCACCGCGGACTACCTCGACGACGACCTGATCGGCACCACCCGCACCCACGCCGCCGACCAGTACGACACCCGGCACCCGCTCTACCGGACCATCGCCGAGCTGGGCAAGCTGCGGGCGGCGCACCCGGCGCTGCGCGACGGCGTCCAGGTCACCCGCCACGCCGCCGACGGCCCGGGCGTCTTCGCGTTCTCCCGCGTCCTTCCGTCCGATCGGGTGGAGTACGTCGCGGCGGTGAACAACGCCTCGACCCCGCAGACTGTCACCGTGGACACGTGGTCGGCCGGCAGCCGCTTCACCGGCGTGTACGGCGGCGCCGCCACCACCACGGCCGGCGGCGACGGCAAGCTGAGCCTCACCGTGCCGGCGATGTCGGCAGTGGTGCTCAAGGCCGACCGGGCCATCCCGGCGGCCGGCGCGGCCCCGCGGATCACGCTCACCGAGCCGGGTGACGCGCCGGTCCCCACCCGGACCGCGATCACCGCCCAGGTCGAGGGTGACCCGCTGGCCACCGTCACGTTCGCCGCCCGGGTCCCCGGCGGCAAGTGGACGCTGCTGGGCACCGCCGACCGGGCCCCGTACACGGTCCACCACGACCTGACCGGCCTGGCCGGCGGCACGAAGGTCGAGTACAAGGCGGTGGTCCGCGACGGCAAGGGCCGGACCGCCACCGCCCGCACCACCGGCACCGTCGGCACGCCGGCCCAGGGCGCGTCCCGGGACTGGGCGATCGTGCACTACCAGCGCCCGGCCGGCGGGTACGACGACTGGGGGCTCTACACCTGGGGCGACATCGACCCGGCGTACGCCACCGAGTGGCCCAAGGGGCAGCCGTTCGCCGGTGAGGACTCGTACGGCCGGTTCGCCTGGGTGAAGCTCAAGCCGGGTGCGAAGTCGGTCGGCTTCCTCGTGGTCGACAAAGACGGCAACAAGGACGTGGCGAACGACCGCACCATCGACGTGACCCAGACCGGCGAGGTCTGGGTGAAGCAGGGCGACCCGACGCTCTACCCGACCCGGCAGGCCGCCACCGGCGAGCCCGACCCGCCGGTCGACCAGGGCACCGCGGTCATCCACTGGCGCAAGGCCGATGGCAACTACGACGGCTGGGGCCTGCACCTGTGGGACGGCGCGGCCAACCCGACCGACTGGGCCGCCCCGCTCAAGCCGGAGAAGATCGACGCGTACGGCGCGGTGTTCCGGGTGCCCCTCGCCGCCGGCGCGACCGGGCTGAGCTACATCATTCACCGTGGCGACGAGAAGGACCAGCCGGACGACCAGCGGCTCGACCTGACCGCCGTCGGGCACGAGGTCTGGTTGCTGGCGGGGGTCAAGGGTCGGCTGCTGCCGGCCGCCACCACCGGCGCCGCCAAGGACCTCGACCTGACCAAGCAGAAGGCGCAGTGGATCGACCGGTCCACCGTCGCCTGGGCCACCGGACCGACCGACGGCAAGCGGTACGCGCTGGTCGCCGCCCCGGCCGGCGGCCTCGGCATCGCCGACGGCGAGCTGACCGGCACGTACACCACGCTGCCGCTGCGGGCGCAGCGCAACGGGCTGACCGAGGCGCAACGGCAGGCGTACCCCCAGCTCTGGACCTATCGCGCGTTCACGCTGGACCGCGCCGACCTGGCCAAGGTGCCGGCGGCGCTGCGCGGGCAGCTCGTGGTCACCGAGCGGGACGCCGAGGGCGCCCTGCTCGGCGCCACCGGGGTGCAGATCCCGGGCGTGCTCGACGACGTCTACGCGGCGGCCACCGGGGCGAAGCTCGGCCCGACGTTCGCCGGCCGGGTGCCCACCCTGGCCGTGTGGGCGCCGACCGCGCGGAAGGTGTCGCTGCAGCTGTTCGACTCGCCGACGGCGCAGCCGAGCACGGTGGCGATGAGCCGCAACGACCGCACCGGCGTCTGGTCGGTGCGCGGCACCAGGGCGTGGACCGGCCGCTACTACCGCTACCAGGTCGAGGCCTGGCAGCCGGCGGCGCAGAAGGTGGTCACCGCGTCGGTGACCGACCCGTACTCGGTGGCGCTCGCGCCGAACTCGACGCACAGCCAGATCGTCGACCTGAGCGACCCGGCCCTGGCGCCGGCCGGCTGGTCGAAGCTGCGCAAGCCCGCGGCGGCGCCCGCCTCCAAGGCGCAGATCTCCGAGCTGTCGGTGCGCGACTTCTCCATCGCCGACAGCACGGTCCCGGCGGAGAAGCGGGGCACCTACCTCGCCTTCACCGACCCGAGGACCGCCGGGATGACGCACCTGCGGGCGCTCGGCGACGCCGGGGTGAACTACCTGCACCTGCTGCCCGCGTTCGACTTCGCCACCATCCCGGAGAAGCGGGCCGACCAGGCCCGGCCCGCCTGCGATCTGGCGAAGCTGCCGCCGGACTCGGAGGAGCAGCAGAAGTGCGTCGCGGCGGTGGCCGAGACCGACGGCTACAACTGGGGGTACGACCCGCTGCACTACACCGTCCCGGAGGGCGGCTACGCGGTCGACCCGAGCGGCGCGAAGCGCACCACCGAGTTCCGGCAGATGGTCGCCGGGGTGAACCAGGCCGGCCTGCGGGTGGTCATGGACGTGGTCTACAACCACACCTCGGCCGCGGGGACCGACCCGAAGTCGGTGCTCGACCAGGTGGTGCCCGGCTACTACCACCGGCTGCTGGACGACGGCGCGGTCGCCAACTCGACCTGCTGCGCCAACACCGCCCCGGAGCACGCCATGATGGGCAAGCTCGTGGTGGACTCGCTGGTCACCTGGGCCAAGGCGTACAAGGTGGACGGCTTCCGGTTCGACCTGATGGGTCACCACCCGAAGGCGAACATCCTGGCCGTGCGGGCCGCGCTGGACAAGCTCACGCTCGCCCGCGACGGGGTGGACGGCCGGAAGATCCTGCTCTACGGCGAGGGTTGGAACTTCGGCGAGGTCGCCAACGACGCCCGGTTCGTCCAGGCCACCCAGGCCAACATGGCCGGCACCGGGGTCGGCACGTTCAACGACCGGCTCCGCGACGCGGTGCGCGGCGGCGGTCCGTTCGACGCCAACCCGCGCGTGCAGGGCTTCGCCTCCGGCCTGTTCACCGACCCGAACGGGGACGCCGTGAACGGCTCGGCGGCCGAGCAGAAGGCCCGGCTGCTGCACGGCCACGACCTGATCAAGGTGGGCCTGACCGGCAACCTGCGTGACTACCGGTTCACCGACTCCGCCGGGAAGACGGTCACCGGCGCCCAGGTCGACTACAACGGCTCCCCGGCCGGCTACACGGCAGCACCGGGCGAGGCGGTCACGTACGTTGACGCGCACGACAACGAGATCCTCTACGACGCGCTGGCGTACAAGCTGCCGCAGGGGACCTCGGCGCAGGACCGGGCGCGGATGCAGGTGCTGGCGCTGGCCACCACCGCGCTCGGGCAGGGCACCGGGTTCGTGACGGCCGGCTCGGAGCGGCTGCGCTCGAAGTCGCTGGACCGCAACTCGTACAACTCCGGTGACTGGTTCAACCAGATCCGCTGGGACTGCGCCCAGGGCAACGGGTTCGGCGCCGGCCTGCCGCCGGAGCAGGACAACAAGGACAAGTGGCCGTACGCGAAGCCGCTGCTGGCCGATCCGAAGCTGGTGCCGGACTGCGCGGCGGTCGAGCTGGCCGACGCCCGGTACGCGGAGCTGCTGCGGGTCCGGCGCTCCTCGCCGGTGTTCGGCCTGTCCACCGCCGCGCAGGTGCAGAAGCGGGTCGCGTTCCCGCTGTCCGGGGAGAAGGAGACCCCGGGCGTGCTGACCATGACCCTGGACGCCCGCGGGCTGGACGGGAAGTGGAAGTCGGTGACCGTCGTCTTCAACGCCACCCCGGAGACGGCGAAGCAGACCGTGAGCGGTCTGCGGGGGGCGACCGTGGCGCTGCACCCGGTGCTGCGCGACTCGGCCGATCCGGCGCTGCGGACGGCCTCGTTCGACCGGGCCGGCGGCACCTTCACGGTGCCGGCGCGCAGCGTGGCGGTCTTCGTCCAGAGCTGATCCACCGGCGGACCGGCCCCCCTGCCACTCGTGGCAGGGGGGCCGGTCCGTACCCCGGGACCGTCAGGTCAGTTGAAGCAGTCCTCGACGGTGTTGGCGCAGTTGGTGGGGTCGTTGTTGCTGATGAGGGACTCGTCGTCGAGCTTGACGTGTCCTTCGTTGTTGAGGACGCCGCCGGCGACGCGGTGCAGCTTGCTGGAGTCGGTGGCGGTGTTCTTGGTGACGTGGGTCTTGGTGAGGGTGATCTTCGCCTTGTTGTTGAAGATGCCGCCGCCGTTGAGGGCGGTGTTGCCCTTGACCAGGGTGTCGCGGATGGTGAGGGTGGCGTTGTCGTCCTCGTCGTGTTCGCGGGTGAGGAAGCCGTCCTCGATCTTGACGAGCCACTCGCCGTTGAAGATGCCGCCGCCGAAGCGGTTGGCGGTGTTGTCGACGATGACGCTGTCCGAGATGGTGGCGCTGGCCTCGTCCTTGTTGTTGGGGTAGCCCCAGTGCTTCCCGCCGGTCACCACCACACCGCCGCCGTTGCCGTCGGCGTGGTTCTTGGCGACGTGGACCTTGTCGAGGTCGAGGTCGGTGTTCTCGGCGTAGACGCCACCGCCGTTCTCGCAGGCGGTGTTGTCGGTGATCGCGGTGAAGGAGACGGTGACGGTGCCGCCGCTGCTGAACAGGCCGCCGCCGTTCTTGCCGGCGCGGTTGTGCGACAGGGTGGACTTGACGCCGTCCTTGCCGTGGTCGGAGCCGATGATCTCGACCGTGCCGGCCTCGTCGTGCTTGCCCTTCGGGTCGTAGCCCTTGAGCGAAGAGGCTTCGGCGTCGTGCTTGCCGGACAGGCCGTTGCCGTTGGCGATGCCGCCGCCGTTGCCGCCGGCGGTGTTGTCGTCGACGTGGGACTCTTCGACCTTGAGGACGCCCTGGTTGAAGATGCCGCCGCCGTCGCCCTGGGCGTGGTTGTCGTAGACCTTGCTGTCCTCGACCCAGACGCGGCCGTAGTTGGCGATCGCGCCGCCGTTGCCCTCGGCGTTGTTGTGGGTGAGCTTGACCTGGGACAGGTGGGCCTTGCCGCCGCGCTCGACCAGCAGCGCGCCGCCGTCACCCTCGCCCCGCTTCTCCTCCTTGCCCGGCGCGTCCGCGACCGGTGCGGCCACGGCCACCGGAGCTGCTGCGGCCACCGGAGCGGCTGCGACCACCGGAGCGGCCGCCGCCATCGGAGCGGCCTGCGCCGGCGCCGTGGCGGCCTGCGCCGCGGTGGCGGCCTGAGCCCCCGCGACCGCGGGAGCGGCCGGGGCGGCCGGCTGGGCCGGCGTGAGCGCCGCCCCGTCGGTCGGGGCGCCGTTGGCCGGAGCCGGTCCCTGTCCGCCGCCGTACTTGAACTCGTTGGCGTTGCCGCCCTTGACGGTGAGGTCCTTGAGGGTCAGGGCGCCGCCGTCGACGACGCGGAAGATCCGGAAGGTGTCCTCGGCGTCGCGCTTGATGGTGGAGCCGTTGCCCTTGATGGTGACGTCCTGCTTGATCTCGGGCAGGGCGGCGCCGAACTTGCGGTCCTTGACGCCGACCTCGTAGGTGCAGTTCTCGGCCAGCTTCAGGGTGCCGCCGTGGTCCCGGTTGGTCAGGTCGAGGGCGTCGACCAGGGCGTCGTCGTCGCAGGGCACGTCACGGACCTTGCCGTGGTCGCCCTTGTCACCCCACTCGCCCCACTCGCCCTTGGCGCGGCCTTCCTGGCCACGGTCCTTGCCGTCCTTGCCGTGCTCGTCCCGGCCGTACTCGTCCTCGCCGTACCCGCCCTCGTCGTCGCCGTGGGCGTCGTCGCTGAGCTGCTGCGCGGTCGACCACTTCACGTCGGCGAGCCGGTGCGGACCGGTGACCCCGGTCGTCGCGTAGGCCACGCCGGCGAGGCTGACCGCTCCGGTCAGGCCCACGACGCCGGTGGCGAGCCAGAGCCGGCGGCGCCGGAGCGGGGAAACGGTCTCGCGGGTGGCGTCATCGTTATTGCGAAGGTAGTTGGACATCGGAGCTCTCTGCCCTCTCCTTGTACCTGACAAGGTCGCTTCGCCACAGCGAGGCGGCCTTCGCTACAAATCGGTTGTAGCTGCTGAACACGACCGTATGAGAGCCTTCTTCGCCTCGTGGCCATATACGAAAAAAACCCGCATAAGGGTGCGGGTGGGTCGCGCCGACGCAGCAGGTACGGGAGGCCCCGGCCGGGGACACCGCGCCGGGACGGGCGGGGCGGGAGGTGGTGACGGTCGGGTCGGGAGGCGAGCGGCGGGCGGCGGACATGAGGGCCGGAGAGCGATATACCGCTCAGTCATACCTATGACCAGGAGTCATATCGTTCGTGATGCGTCCGGCAAGCCGCCGCGACACGCCCAGCGGCGTCGAGGTCACCGGGCTGACCCCACAGGGCACGAACCGCGACAGCGATGCCGGGTCCGGAGCCCTCCTCCCGCCGCGGTGGCGGGAGGAGAGCTCCGGCGGTTATGTGGTGGTTCAGTTGAAGCAGTCCTCGACGGTGTTGGCGCAGTTGGTGGGGTCGTTGTTGCTGATGAGGGACTCGTCGTCGAGCTTGACGTGTCCTTCGTTGTTGAGGACGCCGCCGGCGACGCGGTGCAGCTTGCTGGAGTCGGTGGCGGTGTTCTTGGTGACGTGGGTCTTGGTGAGGGTGATCTTCGCCTTGTTGTTGAAGATGCCGCCGCCGTTGAGGGCGGTGTTGCCCTTGACCAGGGTGTCGCGGATGGTGAGGGTGGCGTTGTCGTCCTCGTCGTGTTCGCGGGTGAGGAAGCCGTCCTCGATCTTGACGAGCCACTCGCCGTTGAAGATGCCGCCGCCGAAGCGGTTGGCGGTGTTGTCGACGATGACGCTGTCCGAGATCGTGGCGCCCGCGTCGCCGTTGTCCTTCCCGGCCCAGTGCTTGCCCCCGGTGACGACCACGCCGCCGCCGTTGCCGTCGGCGTGGTTCCCGGCGACGTGCACCTTGTCGAGGTCGAGGTCGGTGTTCTCGGCGTAGACACCACCGCCGTTCCCGCAGGCGGTGTTGCCGCCGATCGCGGTGAAGGAGACCGTGACGAAGCCGCCGCTGCTGAACAGGCCGCCGCCGTTCCTGCCGGCGCGGTTGTGGCTCAGCGTGCTCAGGGAGGCGTCCTTGCCCTCGTGCGCCCCGATGATCTCGACCGTGCCGGCGTGGTGCTTGTCGTGGCCGCCCTTGGCGTCCTTCTCCGCTTCGGCGCCGGCGACGTCGGCCGGACCGTGCCCGCCGTGCTGCTCGCCGTTGCCGTTGGCGATGCCGCCGCCGTTGCCGCCGGCGGTGTTGTCGTCGACGTGGGACTCTTCGACCTTGAGGACGCCCTGGTTGAAGATGCCGCCGCCGTCGCCCTGGGCGTGGTTGTCGTAGACCTTGCTGTCCTCGACCCAGACGCGGCCGTAGTTGGCGATCGCGCCGCCGTTGCCCTCGGCGTTGTTGTGGGTGAGCTTGACCTGGGACAGGTGGGCCTTGCCGCCGCGCTCGACCAGCAGCGCGCCGCCGTCACCCTCGCCCCGCTTCTCGTCCCCACCCATCGGGCCCGACGCCATCGGCGTGAGCGCCGCCCCGTCGGTCGGGGCGCCGTTGGCCGGAGCCGGTCCCTGTCCGCCGCCGTACTTGAACTCGTTGGCGTTGCCGCCCTTGACGGTGAGGTCCTTGAGGGTCAGGGCGCCGCCGTCGACGACGCGGAAGATCCGGAAGGTGTCCTCGGCGTCGCGCTTGATGGTGGAGCCGTTGCCCTTGATGGTGACGTCCTGCTTGATCTCGGGCAGGGCGGCGCCGAACTTGCGGTCCTTGACGCCGACCTCGTAGGTGCAGTTCTCGGCCAGCTTCAGGGTGCCGCCGTGGTCCCGGTTGGTCAGGTCGAGGGCGTCGACCAGGGCGTCGTCGTCGCAGGGCACCTCGCGGACCTTGCCGTGGTCACCCTTGTCACCCCACTCGCGGCCTTCTTGGCCATGGTCCTTGCCGTGCTCGTCGCCCTTGCCTTCCTCGCGGGAGTCCTTGTCGGAGTGCTGCGGCGCCGCGGCGTGGTTGTCCGCCACCGGCTCCGTGCCGCCGGACTTGTCGTCCCGAGCGGCGAGGCCACCCAGCGCCGCCAGACCGACGACGCCGGTCAGCCCGGCCACGCCGGTGGCGACCCAGAGCGCCCGCCGCCTGCTCGTCGGCGGGGTGCCCGTCGGGGCCCCGCCGTCGGGTGTCGTTACGTCGTTGGACATGAGAGCCTTCCGCCCTTTCGGTTCTTCCCAAACGGGTCGCACCGCCCCAGGCCGGGCGACCAGCTACAAACCGGTTGTAGCCTCTGTTCGACACCGTATGAGAAGGTTCCTCGCGAGGCAGACGTATCCGAAAAAAGCCCGCATTCGGACCTTGAAGGCGCAAAAGGCGGGCCCCACCACCGTCCTGCGGTGGTGGGGCCCGCCGTGGAACGCGGCCCGGAGGCTCAGCCGGGCAGGCGGGGCCCCGCCTCACGCTGCTCGGCCAGCCAGGTCTCCACCTCGTCCGAGCGGCGCGGCAGCCCGGCCGAGAGGTTCACCGGACCGTCGGCGGTGACCAGGATGTCGTCCTCGATCCGCACGCCGATGCCCCGCAGCTCCTCGGGGACCAGCTCGTCCTCCGGCTGGAAGTAGAGCCCCGGCTCGACGGTGAGCACGTAGCCCTCGCCGAGCGGGCCGTCGCGGTAGGTCTCCTTGCGCGCGTTGGCACAGTCGTGCACGTCGATGCCGAGCATGTGGCTGGTGCCGTGCAGCGTCCACCGGCGGTAGACCGTGGAGGCCGGGTCCATCGCCTCGTCCACGCTCACCGGCAGCAGGCCGAGGTCCTTCAGCGCCTCGGCCAGCACCCGCATCGAGGCCAGGTGCACGTCGCGGAAGCCCACCCCCGGCTTGCACATGTCGATGCCGGCCTGCTGGGCGGCGTACACGGCGTCGTAGACCTGGCGCTGCAACGGGGTGAACCGGCCGTCGACCGGCAGCACCCGGGTCACGTCGGCGGTGTAGAGGTTGCGGTTCTCCACGCCCATGTCCATCAGCAGCAGATCACCCGGACGGGTGGCGCCGTGGTTGTGCACCCAGTGCAGGATCGTGGCGTGCTCGCCGGCCCCGACGATCGAGCCGTAGCCCACGTCGTTGCCGTCGTGCCGGGCGCGCAGGGCGAAGACGCCCTCCAGCAGCCGCTCGGAGACCGCCCGGTCGGCCGGCAGCGCGCGGGCCACGTCCTCGAAGCCCCGCACGGTGGCGTCGCACGCCTCCTGGAGCTGCGCGATCTCCCACTCGTCCTTGACCAGCTTCAGCTCCGAGATGGCGATGGCCAGCTCCCGGTCGCGGCCCGGTTGGCCCTCGGCGCGTGGCCCGTCGTACCGGCGCACCGCGGCGTCCACCCGGGCGTCGAAGCCGCGCAACACCCGGGTACGCCCCGGGGCCAGGTCGGCCAGCGCCGCGTCCAGCTCGCTCAGGTCGGCCGTCGGCAGGCCCAGCTCGGTCGACTTCTCCCGCAGCGTCGGCCGCCGGCCCACCCACAGCTCGCCGTGGCGGCTGCGGAAGAACTCGTCGGTCGCCCGGGACGAGCGGGGCCGCATGAACAGTGTCGCCTCGCCGCCCGGCCGCAGCACGAGGACGCTGTCGGGCTCCAGGTCGCCGGTCAGGTAGGCGAAGTCGCTGCCCGGCCGGAACCGGTGGTCGGTGTCGTTGGCGCGTACCTTCTCGGTGCCGGTGGGGATGACCAGCGTCTCGCCCGGGAAGGCCTCGGCCAGCGCGGCCCGTCGCTTGGCGTGGTTGGGCACCTCGGGCCTCGGGGTGACCGACAGCTCGGTGTCCCGCCAGCCCTGCCGCATGAACGACAGGAACGCCTCCGGGAAGTCCGGGTCGTGCGACTCCGTGCCGTCCGCCGGCTTGCCCTGCTGCGTCCGCTCCTCGGCCATGATCCGCCCTCCCTGCGCCTCGTCGCTGGTCCAGACGGTACCGCGCGCACGGGAGCGGGAGGTGCCTGCGGTGCCGCGACGGTGGCTTCCGGCGCGTGGAAAGATGGCCCCCATGTGCGGACTCCTGGCCTTCTTCAGCGCGCGCGGCGACGCCGCCGCCCACCGCGACCACATCGCCGGCGCACTGGAGTGCCTGCACCACCGTGGCCCGGACGAGACCGGGGTCGAGGTGGTCGGCGACGCCTCCGGCCGGTACGCGGACGGCGTGTTCGCGCACAAGCGCCTGGCCATCATCGACGTGGCGCTCAGCCACGAGCCCCTGCCCTACGCCGGCGGCCGCTACCTGCTCACCTTCAACGGCGAGATCTACAACTACATCGAGCTGCGGGACGAGCTGATCCGCGACCACGGGGCCCAGTTCGCCACGAACGGCGACGGCGAGGTGATCGTCGCCGGCTACCACTACTGGGGTGAGCAGGTGCTCACCAAGCTGCGCGGCATGTTCGCGTTCGTGATCTGGGACCGGCAGGAGCGGCGGGCCTTCGGCGCCCGGGACTACTTCGGCATCAAGCCGCTGCACTACCTGGAGACTCAGGACGGCCTCTACCTGGCCTCGGAGAAGAAGGCGCTGCTGCCGTTCGCGCACTCCGCCTACCAGGGCGACGCCGGCATCGACACCGCCAACCTGAGCCACTACCTGACCCTGCAGTACGTCCCGGAGCCGGGCACGCTGCACAAGGGGATCAGCCGGATCGGGTCGGGGGAGTACCTCACCTGGACCCCGGGCGGCCGGATCGAGGTGCGCCGCTGGTACCGGCCGGTGTTCCGTCCGGCGCCCGTCTCCGACGAGCAGAAGCTCTACCACGAGATCCGGGAGACGCTGCGCGAGAGCGTCCGGATGCACATGCGCTCGGACGTGCCGGTCGGCTCGTTCCTGTCCAGCGGCATCGACTCGACCGCGGTGGTGGCGCTGGCCCGCGAGTTCAACCCGAACATCCTCACCTTCACCGTCGGCTACGACGTGCCCGGCTACTCCGAGATCGACGTGGCCCAGGACTCGGCCCGGCACCTCGACGTGACCACCATCCCGACCAAGATCGGGCCGCAGGACATGATCGACGCGCTGCCGAAGATCGTCTGGCACCTGGACGACCCGGTCGCCGACCCGGCCCTGGTGCCGCTCTACTTCGTGGCGAAGAAGGCCGCCGAGCACGTCACCGTGGTGCTCTCCGGCGAGGGCGCGGACGAGTTCTTCGGCGGCTACACGATCTACCGCGAGCCGCTCTCGCTCAGCTCCGTCAACGGCCTGCCGGACGGCGTGCAGAAGGGGCTGCGGGCGGTCTCCAAGGCCATCCCGCAGGGGGTCAAGGGCAAGAGCTTCCTGGAGCGCGGCACCACCCCGATCGAGCAGCGCTACTACGGCAACGCGCGGATGTTCACCGAGGAGGAGAAGCAGCACCTGCTGCGTCGCTACGACCCCTCGGTGCGCTACACCGACGTCACCGCGCCGATCTACGCCGAGTGCACCGAGCTGGACGACGTCACCAAGATGCAGTACGTCGACCTCTACACCTGGCTGCGCGGCGACATCCTGGTCAAGGCCGACCGGATCTCGATGGCGCACTCGCTGGAGGTCCGGGTGCCGTTCCTGGACCGGGAGGTGTTCAACGTCGCCGCCGGCATCCCGGTCGACCTGAAGCTGCCGCCGCGCTCCGAGGCCACCAAGTACGCCATGCGCCAGGCGCTGCAGGGCGTGGTGCCGCCGGCCATCGTCAACCGCAAGAAGCTGGGCTTCCCCACCCCGACCCGGGTGTGGCTGCGCGGCGAGATGTACGAGTGGGCCCGGCACGTGCTGTCCACCTCCGGCGCGGGCGACCTGGTCGACCTGTCGTACGCGCTGCGGCTGCTGGACGAGCACAAGCGGGAGGAGGCCGACCACTCCCGCAAGGTGTGGACCGTGCTGATCTTCTGCATCTGGCACGCGATCTTCGTGGCGAAGACGCTCGACCCGGGCATCCAGCGCAACCAGTCCGCGCTGCTCACCAAGCCGGTCGTCGGCAGCATGGTGCGCTGACCCGTACGCGGTGAAGGGCCCCCGGGGTGTTCCCCCCGGGGGCCCTTACCGGTGCGGGGTCACCGACCGGTGCAGGTGACCGTCGGCAGGGTGTTGGTGCCGGAGGTGTTCGCGGTGAAGCCGAACGTGGTGGTGCCCTCCGGTGGGACGCTGCCGTTGTAGGCGGCGTTGGTGACCGTCACCGACGCCCCGCTGCCGCTCAACGTGCCGTTCCACACCTGGTTGATGGTCTGGCCGCTCGGCCAGGTCCAGTTCGCGGTCCACCCGGCGTACGTCCGGGTGCTGTGGTTCATGATCATGACCTCGCCCTGGAAGCCGCCCTGCCAGGCGCTGACCACCTTGTACACCGCCATGCAGGTGCCCGCCGGCATGGTCGGCGTCGAGGTGGGCGTGGGCGTCGGCGTGGTGGGCGTGGGCGTCGGGGTGGTGGGCGTGGGCGTCGGGGTGGTCGGCGTGGGCGTCGGCGTGCCGCCGCCCGAACCGATCCCGGTCACCTCGCCGTTGCCGCCGTCGAACGTCACGTCGGAGCAGCCGAAGAAGTTCTCCTGGCTGTCCGAGCGGACCCAGCGCGAGTAGATGATGTGCCGGCCGCTCTTGTTGGTCGGCAGGTTGCCGGTGAAGTAGTAGTGCCCGTCGTTGGTGCCGACCGCGCCGCGCTGCGGCGGGTTGGTCACCTGCAGGAACGGCTGCTCCTCCAGGTCGCTCCAGGCCAGCGGGCGGGTCGGGCTCCAGCTGTCCTTGGTGACGTAGAAGTAGAACGTGCCCGGGTGGTGGGCCCAGTTGCTGTAGCGGAACTCCATCGACCGCCCGGCCGTCAGGTGCGTGATCGGCCAGTCGTTGCGCGCCGCGTCGTAGCCGCTGAAGTTCGGGTTCCCACCGCTGCACAGCTTGCCGTCGGGAATGAACCCGACGGTGCGTCCGCCCGCGTCCGAGCGCAGCACGCTGAACCAGTTGTAGAGCGAGTTCGCCCCGTTCTGGGCGACCGCGGCGGAGCAGGCGGGGTTGTTCGGCCGGATCTCCCCGGTGCCGGAGAGGCCGTCCTTCCAGCACAGGTAGGTCCGGGCGCCCGGCGTCATGGCCGCGCCGTGCGCGGCGGCCGGATCGGAGTGGGAGGCCAGGGCGAACGCGCCCAGGGCCAGGGTGAGGGCCGCGGTGACCAGCGCGGCCGTACGGGATCGGTGCACGGGGATCTCCTGACTGGCGGAGCGCGACCTGCTCTCGGCCCGCCCCGCTGCGACGAGCGGATGCGACGATCGCGGTGCCCGCGCCCGGCGGTCGGCGTGCGGCCGGAACCGTCGGGGGACGCGCACCGCCTGCGGTCCGTGCCACGGACCGTGGGTGCCCTCGCGTCGGCTCGACCCGGCGGCGCGGCAGCCCACCGCGCCCTCCCGGCAGCGCCATCCCATCACGTCCGGCCGCCATATGCAATAGCCGCTGGTCGATGCCCGGGTCCCGTCGCGCCGGATCCCGGCATGCGCCAGGATCGGGGGAGGACGAGGAGAGGAGCCAGGATGGGGTACGCGGTGGTGCTCGGCGAGGCGCTTGTCGACCTGCTCGACGCCGAGCACGACGGGGAACCCGTCTACCGGCAGGCGGTCGGCGGCGGGCCGCTCAACGTGGCCGTGGCGGTCGCCCGGCTCGGCGGGGACGTGCAGTTCGTCGGCTCGCTCGGCGACGACGCGCTGGCCGGACGGATCCGGGCCTTCCTCACCGGGGCCGGCGTGGGCGTGGCCGGCGCGGTGACCGTGCCCGCCCCGACCGCGCTGGCGGTGGCCACCTTCGCCGGTCCGGAGCCGGAGTTCCGCTTCTACGGCGAGCCCCGCTCGTACGCCCTGCTCGGCCCGGACGACCTGGACGTGGCGCTGGTCGAGGGCGCCGACGTGCTCTACTGCGGCTCGATCGTGCTGCTCGACCCGCCGGTGCTGGCCGCCGCCCGCCGCGCCTGGGCGATCGCGGGCGGCCTGCGGGTGTTCGACCCGAACGTCCGCCCCAGCCTGCTCACCGCGCCCGACGCGCTGGACCGGCTGCGCGGGGTGGTCGCGGAGTTCGCCGCCGGGGCACACCTGGTCAAGCTCAGCAGCGCCGACGCCCGGGTGCTCTACCCGCACGAGCCGGTCGCGGGCGTCGCGGCGTACCTGCGGGAACTGGGCGCGACCACCGTCGTGGTCACGCTCGGCGCGGACGGCGCCCTGGTCGCCGCCGCCGACGACGTGGTGCGCGTGCCCGCCCCGAAGGTCGAGGCGGTGGACGCCACCGGCGCCGGCGACTCGGTGATGGGCGCGCTCGTGGCCGAGCTGCTCGCCGCCGGCGAACCGGCCGACGCGCTCGGCTGGCGGGAGCGGGTGGCGTTCGCGCTACGGGTGGCCGGGCTGGTGTGCGAGTCGCCCGGCGGCGCCACCGCCATGCCCACCCGCCCCGCCGTCACCGCCCGCTTCGCGTGAAAGGAGGGGCCCCTTCTTAACGCCTCCGGTAGAGGAGGGGCCCCCTGTTAACACACCGGCCCTCGGGCGGCGGAGGTCAGCGGGGGCGGGTGAGGGTGAGGACCGCCGTCAGGGAGAGGGTGGCGGCGCCGGCCAGGACGGTGGCCATGGGGAGGGCGCTGCCCTCGCCGCCGAGACCGACCAGGGGTGCGGCGAGCGCGCCGACCACCGACTGGACGCCACCCATCAGCGCGGCGGCGGTCCCGGCGTGGCGGGCGTGCGCGTCCAGCGCCAGCGCGGTGCTGTTCGGCATCACCATGCCCAGCGAGCCGACGAAGGCGAACAGCGCCACCGCCGTCACCGCCAGGCTGCCGGCGAGTGCGCCGGTCAGCACGCCGGCCGCCGTGACCAGGCCGACCACCAGCGTGGTGACCAGCAGCCGGCGCGGACTGAACCGGTCGAGCAGCCGGGCGTTGAGCTGCCCGGTGGCGACCAGGGCGAGCGCGTTCACCCCGAAGATCACGCTGAACACCGTGGCGGAGACGCCGAAGACGTCCTGGAACACGAACGACGACCCCGAGATGTACGCGAACAGCCCGGCGAACGCGAAGCCCTGGGTCAGCGCGTACCCGAGGTAGACCCGGTCGGCGACCAGCGACCGCATGGTGCGGGCGGTGGCGCCCAGGCCGCCGGTGCTGCGGCGCTGCACCGGCAGGGTTTCCGGCAGCCGCAGCGCCACCGCGACGGCGAGCAACGCGCCGATGACGGCCAGGGCGACGAAGACGGCCCGCCAGGAGCCGAACCGGAGCACCAGGCTGCCCACGCTGGGCGCGGCCACCGGCGCCACGCCGAAGACCAGGGTGAGTCGGGAGAAGTACTTCGCGGCGTCCCGGCCGGAGTAGAGGTCCCGGACCACCGCGCGGGCGACCACCACGCCCATGCCGCCGGCCACGCCTTGGACGAACCGCGCGGCGGCCAGCAGGGGAGCGTTCGGCGCCGCGGCGCAGGCCAGCGCGAGCACGGCGTACGCGACCACGCCGACCAGCACGGGACGGCGCCGTCCCCAGCGGTCGCTGAGCGGGCCGGTGACGAGTTGGCCCAGCGCCAGGCCGACCAGGCAGGTGGTCAGGGAGAGTTGGATGCCGGCCTGGTCGGCGCCGAGCTCGCGGGTCATCGCCGGGAACGCCGGCAGGTACATGTCCAGCGAGAGCGGACCGATCGCGGTGAGCGTGCCGAGCAGCACCAGCAGGGTGATGCCGCCGCCTGCCGCGGCGGGCCGGTCGACGGTCGGGCGCGCGGCGGCCCGCACGGTCTGGCTCACGAAGGTTCCCCCTGGATCTGGTGCGTTCCGGGTAACCTTATCTCTGTAGTCAGAACTATTGCGATGTGAAGCAGGTGACTCCGTGGCGACCGACGAGGAGATCGCACGCTTCGGCGCCGTGCTCGGGGAGCTGCACCGGCTGCTGCGCCGCCGGACCGTCGCCCGCGCCGCTCGGGAGCCGCTGCCCGAGGCCCAGGTGGAACTGCTCCTGCTGGTGCGGGCCGCCCCGGGCATCAGCGGGAAGGAGGTGGCCCGCCGGCTCGGCACCGCGCCGAACACGGTCAGCACGCTGGTGCGCGACCTCACCGACGCCGGGCTGCTGGCCCGCGAGCGCGACCCCGCCGACCGCCGGGTGGTCCGCCTGCACGTCACCGAGGCGGCCCGCCGGCGGATGGCCGACTACGAGGTCCACCGCGCCGCGCTGCTGACCGAGTCCCTCGCCGAGGTGGATCCCGCGGCCCGCTCGGCCGTCCTGGCCGCCGCCCCGCACCTCGACGCGCTGCTCACCGCCCTGCGCAACCGCCCCTGACCCGCGACCGCCGCCGCACCAACCGCCGCCGCACCGACCGGCCGCCGCCGCACCGACCGGCCGCCGCCGCACCGGCCGGCCGTCGCCGGCCGCGTGCTCAGGCGGTGCCGTCGAGTTCGGCGTAACCGCGGCGGGCCGCGATCAGGCCGGGCCGGGCCCCGAACGGCGACTCGGCCGCCACCCGCTCCGGCGGGGCGCTGCCGGTGTGCCCGGCCCGGATCAGCCACGCCTGCCGCGCGAGCCGGGCGTGCTGCTCGCGTACGAAGTCCGCGTCGACCGGCTCACCGTGGCCCGGCACCACCACCGTGGCCGGCGTGGTCAGCCGCAGCAGGTCGGCCACCGCGTCCGGCCACTGCAACGGGTACGACTCCTCGAAGGCCGGCGGCCCGCTCTGCTCCACCAGGTCACCGGCCACCAGGACGTCCGCGTCCGGCACGTGCACCACCAGGTCGGCGTCGGTGTGCCCGTGCCCGGGGTGGCGCAGCAGCACCCGCCGCCCGCCCACGTCCAGCACGGTCTGCTCGTGCACCGCGTGCGTCGGCGTCGCCAGCTCGGTGCGCGCCAGCTCGTCGGCGAGTGCCGGCTGCTCGGCGCGCATCTCCTCGTACGCCGCCCGGCGCAGCGCGTCGGGGTGGTCCCGTAGCACCGCCACCGCCTGGGCGTGCGCGTACACCTCGGTGCCCGGCTCGGCGGCCAGCGTGACGTTGCCGAAGCAGTGGTCGAAGTGGTGGTGGGTGTTGACGATCGTCCACGGGTGCGGGGTCACCGCCCGGGCGGCCGTGGCCAGCTCGCGGGCCTGCCCGGCGGTGGAGAGCGTGTCCACCAGCAGCGCGGCTCCGTCGCCCACCACCAGCACCACGTTGACCCGCAGCAGGGGCTCGCGCAGCAGGTGCACGCCGGCGGCGATCTCCTCGAAGCGAGCGGTCATGACGCGCCGACGGCCCGCTCGACGAAGCGCTGCCGGTCGACCAACGCCCGCTCGACGCGCCCCTGCGCGGCGACCGTGTGGCCGTCGGTCACGGTCACCTCGAAGACCAGCCGGCGCCCGTCGACCTTGACCAGCTCGGCGTGGGCCGACACGGACCGCCCGACCGGGGTGGCCGCGCGGTGCTCCAGCTCGACCCGGACTCCGACGGTGGTGGACCCGGCCGGCATCCGGGGCGCCAGGGCCGCCACCGTGGCCGCCTCGGCCAGCGCCAGCACCCGGGGGGTGCCGAGCACCGGCACGTCCCCCGAGCCGAGCGCCCGGGCGGTGTCGGCGTCGGTCACGGTCAGCTCGACGCGGGCGGTCAGGCCCGGCGCGAACGGCGACTCCGGCTGCTCCTGCATGCGGCCGAGCCTAGTGCAGCCGACGGCGGACCGTCCGGCGTCCGGGCCCCCCGCCGACCCCGCTCCGGGCCGGCCCACCGACGGTCGGCGTCGGTCCGCCGGTCGCCCGCCGTTAACCTTGTCCGCGATGGCCGTGCTGACAGATCCCCCGCCCCCCGCCCCCGCCGGACCGACCGCGTCCCCCGACGGCGGGCGTCGTCGTGTGATCGCGATGACCGTCTGGGGCATCGCCTTCGTGGCCGCGTGGCTCGCCATCGGCCTGCCCACCGACCCGGCGTACGCGTTCCTGTGGATCTGGGCCGGCACGGTCGCCTGGAACTCGGCCCGGCCGTGGCGCAGCCACCTGCGCTTCGCCCGGGACTGGATCCCGGTGGTGCTGCTGCTCGCCGCGTACAACCTGTCCCGCGGGTTCGCCGACAACGGCGCCACGCCGCACGCCATGGAGCTGATCGTCGCCGACCGCTTCCTGACCGGGTGGGTCACCGGCGGCGAGGTGCCGACGATCTGGCTCCAGCAGCACCTCTACGACCCGGACCAGGTGCGCTGGTGGGACGTCCTGGTGAGCTGGATCTACTTCTCCCACTTCGTGGCGACGCTCGCCGCCGCCGCCGTGCTGTGGATGCGCAACCGGGGGCGCTGGATCGCGTACATGTCGCGGTGGGGTTTCCTCTGCGCGGCCGGCCTGGTCACCTACTTCGCCTACCCGGCCGCGCCGCCGTGGTGGGCGGCGCAGAACGGGCTGCTCACCGAGGTGGCGCGGATCTCCACCCGGGGGTGGAAGGAGATCGGCATGCACGGCGCGGGCAACCTGCTCAACGCCGGGCAGATCGCCTCCAACCCGGTGGCCGCCATGCCGTCGCTGCACACCGCGTTCGCGCTGTTCGTGGTGCTGTTCTTCCTGCGCTCGGTGCGCCGGCGGTGGTGGCCGCTGATGCTGGCGTACCCGCTGGCCATGACGTTCACCCTGATGTACAGCGGCGAGCACTACCTGATCGACGTGCTGGTCGGTTGGGCGTACGTGGGGATGACGTTCCTGGTCGTCGGCCTGGCCGAGCGCTGGTGGCGGGCCCGACGGTCCCGCCGGGACGGGACCCCGACCGCCGTGACCGGCGTCACCGCGCCCGCCGCCGGCCCCGACGCCACACCCGGGGCCGACCGGGACGCCGTTCCCGCCGAACGTCGCTGACCGTCCTCCGGGCGGCCCTTCCCTACGCCGCCCGGCGCGCGTGGCGCGCCCGCGCGGTCAACTCGGCCGCCAACTCCCAGGCGTCGGTCAGGTCCCGGTCGACCGCCGCCGCGCCGGCCCCGCCGGCGGTGTCGGCGTGCACGGTGGCCAGCCGTAGCCGGCGCTGTGCCGGGCCCTGGGTGACCCGCACGCTCTGGATCCGGGCGTACGGGACCAGCGTCAGCCGGCGGGTCAGCAGGCCGGAGCGGGCCACGAAGACCTCGTCGTCGAGGCCGGCGCCGACCGCCGCCCGGCTCAGCGGGCGCAGCCAGCGGGCCCGCGGGGGCGGCGGCGTGGCGGGCAACGCCCCCAGCCGTACGCCGGGCAGCACCTCGGCCACGACCAGCTCGCCGGTGCCGGTGTCACCGACCGGGAGCAGCCGGTCCGGGCGGTTGCGGTCGTCCGGCTCACCGGCCGAGTAGCCGGCCACCTCCAGCCGCAGCCGCAGCCAGCCCTTGACCCGCCAGAGCAGCGGCCAGGTCACCCCGACGGTCTGCACCCGGTGCAGCGGCACGGTCTGCATCCGCGTCTCCAGCAGCCCGTTGTGCACCCGCAGGGTGCCGTCGTCGCGGTCCAGCCGGAAGCTCCAGTCGTCGAGCACCCGGCGGATCGGCTGGAGCAGCACACCGGCCATCGCGGTCAGCGTGCTGGCCACCGCGATGAACGACCAGGAACCCTCGGACAGGAACTGCGCCACCACGAACGCCAGGCCGAACGGCAGCAGGAACGCCTGCGGCGTGAGCAGTTGGCTGACCAGCAGGTCCTGGTTGCGCACGGCGTGCAGCCGGCGGCCGGCCGGAGCGGGCGCCGGCGGCGTGGCCGGATCGGCGGGCACGGACGCCGGCGCGCGACCGGCCACGGCGAGCAGCCGCTGCCGCAGCGCGGTGGCCTCGGCCACGCTGAGATAGGCCAGCGGCGCCTCGGTCTTGCCCCCGCCGACCACCTCCAGCCGCAGCTCCGCCAGGCCGGTGAGCTGGGCCAGCAACGGCCGTACCACCTCGACCGCCTGCAACCGCTCCAGCGGGATGGCCCGGGTGCGCCGCCACAGCAGCCCCTCGTACACCCGCAGCTCCCGGCCCACCACGTGGTAGCCGGTGTTCCACCAGCTGATCACCGACAGCACGGTGGCGCCGAGGACGAAGACCGCGACGAGCGCGGCGAACCAGCCGAACCCGACCCGGGACAGCGTCGACCAGGAGAGCCCGGCGATCACCACGACCAGTGACTTCGCGCCGTGCACGGCGGGGCTCAACGGGTGCAGGCGCTGCCGCGGCTCCTCGCCGCCGGCCGGCGGACCCCACGGGCCGGGCGGGGGCGCGGCCGGCGCGGCCCAGGGCCCGGCAGCCGGTCGCGCCGCGTACCCCGGGTGTGGCGGCCCGTACCCCGGGTGTGGCGGCCCGTACCCCGGTTGCGGTCCGTGACCGGGCGGTGGTTCGTGGCCCGGCGGTGGTTCGTGGCCCGGCGGCGGCGGGGCGGGCGGGCCGTAGCCGGTCGCGGGCGGCCAGAGGTGTCCGTTCGTCGTCGGCTCCGCATCGGCGGGCCGGTCCTCCCGGGGCGGGGGAGCGCCGCCGGACTCCGGCTCGCTCCGCCCGCTCACAGGCCCTCCGCCCGGTCCTCGCCCAACGCGGTCAACCGGTCCCGCAGCCGGGACGCCTCGGCCGGGCGCAGGCCGGGCACCCGGGCGTCGCTGGCCGCCGCGGCGGTGTGCAGCTGCACCGTGGCCAGGTCGAAGGCGCGCTCCAGCGGACCCGCGCTCACGTCGACGAACTGCATCCGGGAGTACGGCACGATGGAGAGCCGGCGGACCAGCAGCCCGTGCCGGACGAGCAGGTCGTCGTCGCGTTCGGCGTACCCCCAGGCGCGGACCGCGCGCACGATGGTGACCGCGCGCCACGCGGACAGCAGCAGCGCCACGCCGATCGCGGCGCCGAGCAGCCAGTGCCCGGCGACGGCCCAGATCACGCCGAGCACCACCAGCGCCACGGCCAGCAGGATGCCGAGCCGGATCAGCTCCACCCAGATCAGGTCGCGGGAGATCGGCTGCCAGCGGACCGTCTCCGGCCAGGGCTCCAGCGGCCCGGGCGGAGTGGGCGGCGGGCCGGCGCGGTCGGCACCGTTCACCGGGCGGACCCGCCGTGGCGGCGGACGGCGGGTGGTCGGACGGTCTGCTCGTTCACGATTCGAGCGTAGGCGATTCCGGCAGCGGCACCACCTCGCGCAGGAAGCCGCGCGCGTCGAGGAAGTCACCGAGCGAGGCGCGGTGCGCCGGGCAGGCCAGCCAGGTCTTGCGCCGCTCGGGGGCGTGCAGCCGGGGATTGTGCCAGCGCAGTTGGAACACCGCGGGGGCGCGACATCCCCGCGCCGAGCAGATCAGCGCCTGGTCCGGGATGGGAGTCGTCACCGGGGCGAGTCTAGGGCCGCACGCCGGGAGTTTGAGCGCCGGGCGGCCACGGGGGGAGCCGCCCGGCGACGGGGTGAATCGTACACACGCCGGACCCCTTGTTGTCCACCCGTGTTCAGCGTTTTCCGCGCGGTGGGACGGCGCGGCGGAATCGTGCCTCTCCCGCCCTCGGCTCTCAGCAAGGCATGACAGTCTTAATGCGCACCACGCCACGACGACGACCCAGCTGTGGAGGACCGGTGGCCCAGCCGACCACGCCCGACGTGCCGCACCCGACCGAGGCGGAGCCGGACGCGCCGCCGCCGGCGGCGACCACCACGCCGGCGCAGGACGCCACGCTGCTGGAGCGGGCGCTGTTCGAGATCAAACGGGTGATCGTCGGCCAGGACCGGATGGTCGAGCGGATGTTCGTCGCGCTGCTGGCCCGCGGGCACTGCCTGCTGGAGGGCGTGCCCGGGGTGGCCAAGACGCTCGCCGTGGAGACGCTCGCCCGGGTGGTCGGCGGTTCCTTCGCCCGGGTGCAGTTCACCCCGGACCTGGTGCCCGCCGACATCATGGGCACCCGGATCTACCGGCAGTCCAGCGAGAAGTTCGACGTCGAGCTGGGCCCGGTCTTCGTCAACTTCCTGCTCGCCGACGAGATCAACCGCGCGCCGGCCAAGGTCCAGTCGGCGTTGCTGGAGGTGATGAGCGAGCGGCAGGTCTCCATCGGCGGCGAGAGTCACCGGGTGCCCGACCCGTTCCTGGTGATGGCCACCCAGAACCCGATCGAGCAGGAGGGCGTCTACCCGCTGCCCGAGGCGCAGCGGGACCGCTTCCTCATGAAGATCGTGGTGGGTTACCCCACCGACGCCGAGGAGCGCGAGATCGTCTACCGGATGGGCGTGGCACCGCCGGAGCCGACCCGGGTGTTCGACACCCCGGACCTGATCGCCCTGCAGCACAAGGCCGACCAGGTCTTCGTGCACAACGCGCTGGTCGACTACGCGGTCCGGCTGGTGCTCGCCACCCGCGCCCCGGCCGAGCACGGCATGCCCGACGTGGCCCAGCTCATCCAGTACGGCGCCAGCCCGCGTGCCTCGCTCGGCCTGGTCCGGGCCACCCGCGCGCTGGCGCTGCTGCGCGGCCGGGACTACGCGCTGCCGCAGGACGTGCAGGACATCGCGCCGGACATCCTGCGCCACCGGCTGGTGCTCAGCTACGACGCGCTCGCCGACGACGTGCCGGCCGACCACATTGTGCACCGGGTGATGTCGACCATTCCGCTGCCGGCGGTCGCGCCCCGCCAGCAGGCCACGCCACCACCGGTGGCCGTGCCGCACAACGGTTGGCCCGGGCAGCGGCCGTGACCCCGCCCACCCGGCTGCCGGCCACCGGCGACCGCTCGGGCGCCGTGCTGGCCCGGCTGCAGCTCATGGTCACCCGCAAACTGGACGGGCTGCTCCAGGGCGACTACGCCGGCCTGCTGCCCGGCCCGGGCAGCGAGGCGGGGGAGTCCCGGGAGTACCGCCCCGGCGACGACGTCCGCCGGATGGACTGGCCGGTCACCGCCCGCACCACCATGCCGCACGTGCGGCGTACGGTGGCGGACCGCGAGCTGGAGACCTGGCTGGCGGTCGACCTGTCGGCCAGCCTCGACTTCGGCACCGGGCGGTGGCTCAAGCGGGACGTGGCGGTCGCCGCGGTGGCCGCGCTGGCCCACCTCACCGTGCGCGGCGGCAACCGGATCGGCGCGGTGGTCGGCACCGGGGCGCCGGCGACGCCCGGCCGGTGGCGGGGCGCCTCCCCACCCGCCGGGCCGGGCTCGCTGCACCGGCTGCCCGCCCGGGCCGGGCGGAAGGAGGCGCAGGGCCTGCTGCGGGCGGTCGCCGGCACCGAGATCCAGCCCGGCCGCAGCGACCTCGGCGCGCTGGTGGACATGCTCAACCGGCCGCCGCGCCGGCGGGGCGTCGCGGTGGTGATCTCCGACTTCCTGTCCCCGCCGCAGCAGTGGGGTCGGCCGCTGCGCAAGCTGCGGGTCCGGCACGACGTGCTGGCCGTCGAGATCGTCGACCCGCGTGAACTGGAACTGCCCGACGTGGGCGTGCTGCCGGTCGTCGACCCGGAGAGCGGGGAGCTGCACGAGGTGCAGACCGCCGACCCGGGGCTGCGCCGCCGCTACGCCGAGGCGGCGGCCGCCCAGCGCGGGGCGATCGCCGCCGAGCTGCGCGCCGCCGGCGCGGCCCACCTGCGCCTGCGTACCGACCGAGACTGGCTGCTGGACATGGTGCGTTTCGTCGCCGCGCAGCGGCACGCCCGTACCCGAGGGACGACCCGATGATCCGATTTCTGCAACCGTGGTGGCTGCTGGCCGTGCTGCCGGTGCTCGCCCTCGCCGCCGCGTACGTCTGGCGGCAGCTGCACCGCCGGCAGTACGCGCTGCGCTTCACCAACGTCGACCTGCTGCGCACGCTGGCGCCCAAGGGGCTCGGCTGGCGGCGGCACGCCGCGGCCACCGCGTTCCTGCTCTGCCTGCTGGTGCTGGCCACCGGGCTGGCCCGGCCGGCGATCGACACCCGGGAGCCGCTGGAACGGGCCACCGTGATGCTCGCCATCGACGTGTCTCTGTCCATGCAGGCCGACGACGTGGCGCCGAACCGACTGGAGGCCGCGCAGGAGGCCGCGAAGCAGTTCGTCGGCGAGCTGCCGGAGAGCTACAACCTGGGGCTGGTCTCGTTCGCCAAGTCGGCGAACGTGCTGGTGCCGCCGACCAAGGACCGGGGCGCGGTGACCACCGCCATCGACGGGCTGGTGCTGGCCGAGGCCACCGCCACCGGTGAGGCGGTCTTCACCTGCCTGGAGGCGATCCGGTCGGTGCCGGCCGACGGCGCCGCCGGCATCCCGCCGGCCCGGATCGTGCTGCTCTCCGACGGCTACCGCACGTCGGGGCGCTCGGTGGAGGAGGCGGCCGCGGCGGCGCAGGCGGCGAACGTGCCGGTCTCCACCATCGCCTTCGGCACCGACTCGGGCCAGGTCGACATCGGCGGCCAGCTCCAGCGGGTGCCGGTGGACCGCAGCGCGCTCTCCCAACTGGCGGAGACCACCCAGGGCTTCTTCTACGAGGCCGCGTCGGTCAGCGAGCTGAAGCAGGTCTACCAGGACATGGGCAGCTCCATCGGCTACCGCACGGAGCCCCGCGAGATCACCCAGTGGTACGCGGGGATCGCGTTGCTCCTGGCGCTGTGCGCCGGCGGGCTGAGCCTGCTCTGGACGTCCCGGCTGATCTGAGCCGGGCGCGGGTCGGCGGCGGTCAGTGACCGCCGCCGGCCAGCACGAACAGGACGGCCACCCAGACGGCGGCGAGGGTGAAGCCCAGCGGGGCGGCGTAACGGCTCATGATGGTGCTCCGTGGCGACGGTCGGCCCGGTGACGCGGGCCGCAGGGTGGACCGGGAGGGACGCACACGAAGTCGTGACCGGGTGCTCCGCCGCGCGGCAGGGCCGACCCCGGCGCGGGCCGGGGAGCGGATGCGGTGCGGAGGGCGGGAAGCGGGTCAGCCGCGTCGACCGAGCCGTGGCTCAGCGGGGCTGACGGTGGGCCCGGCCACGACTGGGAGGATCGCTATCTCGCACAGCGATCACCTCCTGCGTTCGGCGGGGCCCGGAGCGCGGGCGCAGAACGGCCCGCAGACGCGATCATCGTACACCCGGGGCGGGTCGGGCGCGCGCTCGGCCGACCGGCCCCGGGTGACCCCCGCCGAGCGGTGGATGCCCGCCGGCCACGCGCGCCGCTGACCTGGTCGGGTTAGCGCTTACCTGTCGGTAACCCCTAGGCTCCGACCGACCGAGAGATCAGGAGCAGAGGGGGACCCGTGGCCCGTACCGTGCTGGTGACCGGCGGAAACCGGGGGATCGGCCTGGCCATCGCGCAGGCCTTCGCCAAGCAGGGCGACCGGGTGGCGGTGACCTACCGGAGCGGCGAGGCTCCCGAGGGGTTCTTCGGGGTGCGCTGCGACGTGACCGAGGCCGACTCCGTCGACGCCGCGTTCGCCGCCGTCGAGGCCGAGCTGGGCCCGGTCGAGGTGCTGGTCGCCAACGCCGGCATCACCGACGACACGCTGATCATGCGGATGTCCGACGAGCAGTTCACCCGGGTCGTGGAGACCAACCTGACCGGCTCGTTCCGGGTCGCCAAGCGGGCCTCCACGAAGATGCTCCGGGCGAAGTGGGGCCGGATGATCTTCATCTCCTCGGTGGTCGGCCTCTACGGCGGCGCCGGTCAGGTCAACTACGCCGCGAGCAAGGCCGGCCTGGTGGGCGTGGCCCGCTCCATCACCCGCGAGCTGGGCAGCCGCAACATCACCGCGAACGTGGTGGCGCCCGGCTTCATCGACACCGACATGACCGCGGCGCTGCCCGAGGAGCGCCGCACCGAATACCGCAAGGCCATCCCGGCCGGCCGGTTCGCCGAGCCGGAGGAGGTGGCCGCCGTGGTCACCTGGCTCGCCTCGGACGCGGCCGGCTACATCTCCGGCGCCGTCATCCCGGTCGACGGCGGCCTGGGCATGGGTCACTGAGAGAGAGCACGGAGGAACTGCGCAATGTCCGGACTCCTGGCCGGTAAGCGGCTGCTGGTCACCGGCGTCATCACCGACGCCTCGATCGCCTTCTCCGTGGCGAAGCTCGCCCAGGAGAACGGCGCCCAGGTCGTGCTCACCGGCTACGGCCGGCTCTCCCTGGTGGAGCGGATCGCCAAGCGCCTGCCCGAGCCGGCCCCGGTGATCGAGCTGGACGTCACGAACGACGAGCACCTCGCCGGCCTGACCGACCGGGTACGCGAGCACGTCGACGGCCTGGACGGGGTGGTGCACTCGATCGGGTTCGCCCCGCAGAGCTGCCTCGGCGGCGGCTTCCTCGACGCGCCGTGGGCGGACGTGGCGACCGCGCTCCAGGTCTCCACCTACTCCTACAAGTCCCTCGCCATGGCGGCGCTGCCGCTGATGTCCTCCGGCGGCTCGGTGGTGGGCCTCACGTTCGACGCGACCAAGGCCTGGCCGGTCTACGACTGGATGGGCGTGGCCAAGGCCGGCCTGGAGTCCGCCTCCCGCTACCTGGCGCTGCACCTGGGCAAGCAGGGCATCCGCAGCAACCTGGTGGCCGCCGGGCCGCTGCGCACCATCGCGGCCAAGTCGATCCCCGGGTTCGACCAGTTCGAGGAGGCGTGGGCCCAGCGGGCCCCGCTGGGCTGGGACCTCACCGACCAGGAGCCGGCCGCGCGGGCCTGCCTGGCGCTGCTCTCCGACTGGTTCCCGGCCACCACCGGCGAGATCGTGCACGTCGACGGCGGCTACCACGCCATCGGCGCCTGAGGTGTAAGGAGGGGCCCCTTGTTAACGCATTCTGCATAACAAGGGGCCCTTCCTAACATTGCCCGCTCGGGCGTTACCGCCATGAGCCGGGGGCGTCGCACGAGCGTCACGGCGGGCGGGGAAGAATAGGGGCCATGGCGTACGACGCGTTGGTGCTGGTCTCCTTCGGTGGTCCCGAGCGGCCCGAGGACGTGCTCCCCTTCCTGCAGAACGTCACCCGGGGGCGGGGCGTGCCGCCGGAGCGGCTGGCCGAGGTGGCTGAGCACTACCTGCACTTCGGCGGGGTGTCCCCGATCAACCAGCAGTGCCGCGACCTGCTCGCGGCGATCCGGGAGGACTTCGCCGCCAACGGCGTCGACCTGCCGGTCTACTGGGGCAACCGCAACTGGGACCCGATGCTCGCCGACACGGTGGCGCGGATGCGCGACGACGGGGTCACCCGGGCGCTGGCGTTCGTCACCAGCGCCTACGGCGGCTACTCCTCCTGCCGGCAGTACCAGGAGGACATCGCGTCGGCGCGGGCCGCGGTCGGCCCGGACGCCCCGCTGATCGAGAAGCTGCGCCAGTTCTGGGACCACCCGGGCTTCGTCGAGCCGCACGCCGACGCGGTCCGCGCCGCGCTCGCCCAGCTCGACCCCGCGAAGCGGGACAGCACCCGACTGGTCTTCACCGCGCACTCGATCCCGGCCTCGGCCGCCGCCACCGCCGGCCCGCACGGCGGCCGGTACACCGCCCAGTTGGAGGAGACCGCCCGGCTGGTGCACGCCGCCGCGGCCCCGGACCTGCCCTACGACCTGGTCTGGCAGAGCCGGTCCGGCCCGCCCCAGGTGCCGTGGCTGGAGCCGGACATCAACGACCACCTGACCAGCCTGGCCGAGCAGGGCGTGACCGGCGTGGTGGTGAGCCCGATCGGCTTCGTCTCCGACCACCTGGAGGTGGTCTGGGACCTGGACACCGAGGCGCTGGAGACGGCCAAGCAGCTCGGCCTGGACTTCGTCCGCGCCGGCACGCCGGGCACCGACCCACGGTTCGTGGCGATGGTCCGCGAGCTGGTCGCGGAGCGCACCGCCCCCGACGGGGAGCGGCTGCGCCGCCGCCTCGGCGAGCTGCCGGCCTGGGACACCTGCCCGGCGCTGTGCTGCGTGCCCGCGGCCCGCCGGCCCTGAGCCCGACCGACCACCGACACCCCTGGGGACGACACGATGCATGACCGCAAGCCGGTGCAGAGCTGGCTCACCGACATGGACGGCGTGCTGGTGCACGAGGGGCAGCCGGTGCCCGGCGCCCCGGAGTTCGTCCAGAAGCTGCGCGCCTCCGGCAAGCCGTTCCTGGTGCTGACGAACAACTCCATCTACACCCCGCGCGACCTCCAGGCCCGGCTGGCCCGGATGGGGTTGGACGTGCCGGAGGAGGCGATCTGGTCGTCCGCGCTGGCCACCGCGCAGTTCCTGGCCGACCAACGGCCGGGCGGCACCGCGTACGTGATCGGTGAGGCCGGCCTGACCACGGCGCTGCACGCCGTGGGCTACGTGCTCAGCGATTTCGCCCCGGACTACGTGGTGCTGGGGGAGACCCGCACCTACAGCTTCGAGGCGATAACCAAGGCGATCCGGCTGATCAACGACGGCGCCCGGTTCATCTGCACCAACCCGGACGCCACCGGCCCGTCGGTCGAGGGCGCGCTGCCGGCGGCCGGCTCGGTGGCCGCGATGATCTCCAAGGCGACCGGGGTGGATCCCTACTTCGTCGGCAAGCCGAACCCGATGATGATGCGCTCGGCGTTGAACACCATCGACGCGCACTCGGAGTCCACCGCGATGATCGGTGACCGGATGGACACCGACATCCTCTGCGGGCTGGAGGCCGGGCTGGAGACGATCCTGGTGCTCACCGGCATCAGCAGCCGGGTCGAGGCGGAGCGCTACCCCTACCGGCCGTCCCGGATCGTCGACTCGGTGGCGGACCTCATCGACGAGATCTGAGGCGGGGCGTCACAGCCGCAGCGGGGCGTTGCAGGCGGCCACCAGGGCCTGTCGGCAGGCGGTGGTCAGCGGCCGCAGCGCCGCGTCCCGCTGCTGGGCCTCGAACGTGTTCACCGCGCCGCCGGGGGCGCTCTCCCCGGCCAGGGCGAGCACCCGGTCCAGCACGGCCGCGCGGGCGAACAGCCGGCGTGCCCGCGGGTCGAAGCCCGGGGGAAGGTCGGTGGTGCCGTCGGGGCGGCGCAGCGCGGCGAGCGCGCCGGCCAGCTCCGGGCGCCACTGGGCGACGTCCAGCCGGGTCAGCGCCGCGGTCGTCTCGGCCAGCGCGGCGGCCAGCTCCGCCTCCGCCTCGGCCGCGCCGGGCGAGGTGAGCGACGCCTTCGGCGCGTCGGCGGGCAGCGGGTGCACCCGCCAGAGCACCGTCTCCCAGGTCATGCCCGAGCCGGAGGTGTGGGTGCGGACCTCCGGCACCAGCCCGAGCCCGCTGGCCACCACGGCCTCGCCGGCGAGCAGGGCCGCGCCGGTGAAGTCACCGGGGCCGGGCAGGCCGCGCGGGTCGCCGGGCGCGGGCAGCACCAGGCGGATCTCGTCCGGGGAGTGCCGGGCCAGGCTGGGCAGCGCTTCCCGCAGGGACACGTCGGTCCAGGTGCCGGGCGCGTCCGCGACCAGATGCTCCTCGTCGCCGGCGATGGCGTCGGCGACCTCGTCGAAGGGCACCAGGCCGGCGCGCCAGGCACGTACCCAGGCGACGAACCGGCTCGACCGGCGCGGAGCCAGCGTGGCCGCGCCCGTTGCGGGGGAGGACATGCGGAAAGGGTACGTGCTCCCCGCCGCCGCTGTCTCGGCTGCCGCTCCGGCGGCGTGACCTGCCCCCAACTACCCCCTTCGCACCGTTTCGTGTCGCCCGGTGGCGTCACGGTCGGCGCGTCGGCGAGCGACACGCCGGGCCGGTGGTTAGCGTGATCGTCATGGCGGGGCGATACGACGGGGACGTGCTGGCGGGCGACTGGCGGCGACGGAAGGCGATCCCGGAGGTCGACGCCGAACCCGACCTGGTGGTCGAGGACGCCGACTCCGGGTTCTGCGGCGCGGTGGTCGGCTTCGAGTCCGGCGCCGTGGTGCTGGAGGACCGGCACGGGCGGCGGCGCAACTTCCCGCTGCTGCCCGCCGCGTTCCTGCTCGACGGCCGCCCGGTCACCCTCCGCCGGCCGACGCGTGCCCCGGTGCCGGCGGCCCGGCGGCGCACCGCGTCCGGCTCGATCGCGCTGGACGGCGTACGGGCGCAGGTCGCCAAGGCCAGCCGGATCTGGGTGGAGGGCGTGCACGACGCCGCGCTGGTGGAGCGGATCTGGGGCGACGACCTGCGGATCGAGGGCGTGGTGGTGGAGCCGCTCGACGGCATCGACGACCTCCCCGCGGAGGTGCGCGCGTTCGCGCCCGGCCCGGATCGGCGGCTCGGCGTGCTGGTCGACCACCTGGTGGCCGGCTCCAAGGAGAGTCGGATCGTGGCGCGGGTGGACTCGCCGTACGTGCTGGTCACCGGGCACCCCTACGTCGACGTGTGGCAGGCGGTGCGGCCGGCGGCGCTGGGCATCGCGGCGTGGCCGGTGGTGCCGCCCGGCCGGCCGTGGAAGGAGGGAGTCTGCGCCGCGCTCGGGGTGGCCGAGCCGGCGGACATGTGGCGGCACATCCTGTCCCGGGTGGACAGTTTCGCCGACGTGGAGACGCCGCTCATCAACGCCATGGAGCGGTTGATCGACTTCGTGACCTCGCCCGCGTAGTGGTTGCTCGCCCCGGGGGTGGCCCAGCCCCGTGGAGCAGGAGCCGCACCGCGAGAAGGTCAGCGCCTCCGTCAACGACGAGACCGTCGCTCAGCCGGCACGATCCCCGCCCCGCCCTCCCTGCTCCGTGATCAAGAGTTCACGCCCGCCTGGAGATCCACACCGACACGAACCCCTTGATCGCCGCTTTCGGGAAAGAGGCGAGGGAGGCGCGGGCGGGTCAGGGGGTCTGGTGGGGGGTGCGGGTCAGGACGAAGGTGGCGATGTCGAGCGCGACAGGGGTTCCGGCCTCGTCGCGGATGACGGTGAGGATCTCGCCGTGCTGGGAGCCGGAGTGGCCGCGCCAGCGGTCCGGTCCCTCCGGGGTGAAGCGCAACGGCGCCCGCCCCGCCGGACCGCCCACCAGGTCGCCGGCGGCGTCGACGTGGAACTCGTGCGCCAGGCCCATCCACCACCAGTGACCGGTCAGCTCGGCCGCCTCGGCGCCGGGCGGCGTGGCCGGGCGCCACGGGGCGGGCAGCGGCGGCTCGGCGTCGAGCACGTGGGTGAGCACGTCGCGGCCCAGCCCGGAGACGTGGTGCCCGCCGCGCAGGCCGTACGAGTTGGCGAAGTCGACCACGGCGGTGCCGGTGGGTCGGTGCACGGTCAGGCCGGCGACGTAGCCGGGCATGGAGCCGCCGTGGCCCACGTAGACCCGGTCGCCGACCCGGTAGAGCTCCACGCCGAGGCCGTGCCCGCCGGTCCAGGAGTCCAGGTCGCTGATCGACACCGGCGCGCACATCTCGGTCAGGGTGGCCGGGTCGAGCAGCGCCGGGTCCGGGTCGGCCAGGAACGTCGCCCAGCGGGCCAGGTCCGCGACGGTGGACCAGAGTTGCCCGGCCGGCGCCATCGCCCCGGTGTCGGTGCGCGGCTCCTCCCGCAGGGTGTCGTGCCAGGGGTGCACGACGTAGCCCGGGGCGTACGGCTCGGTCGGGTGGTAGGTGGTGCGGCGCATGCCGAGCGGCTCCAGCAGCCGCTCCCGCACCAGGTCGGCCCACGGTGTGCCGGTGATCCGCTCCAGCGCGCCGCCGAGCAGCCCGTACGCCAGGTTCGAGTAGTGGTAGACGCGGTGCGGCGGGTGGGCGATCTTCGCCGGCGTCAGACCGGCGAGCAGCGTGTCCAGGTCGGCGCCCTCGGCGCGTTCCCACCAGTGGCCGTCCGGCTCGCGTTGCAGGCCGCTGGCGTGCCCGAGCAGCTGGCGCACGGTGAGCGCGCCGACCGGGGTGCCGGGCAGGTGGGTGTCGAGTGGGTCGTCCAGCGCCAGTCGCCCGGCGTCGCGTTGCTGCATCACCAGCACGGCGGTCATGGTCTTGGTGATCGAGCCGATCCGGTACTGCAGGTCGCCGTCCGGGCGGGGCTGCTCGCCGGCGACCGCCAGGTGTGCCAGCCCGCCGTCGCGGACCACGCCGAGGGCGAGCGACGGGGCGTGCCCCTCGGCCTGGGCCCGGGCGACCAGCAGGTCCACCCGGCGTGCGGTCTCGGGCAGCAGAGCCATCTCGTCCTCCTCGTCGGCGGGCACTGGGCCGAGCCTAGCGATCATGACAGTTCGATGACACGTGCGTTGACGTGTCACGATTGGTCTCGTGGACGCCGTGTTCTGGATCGTGCTGGGTGTGGTGCTGGCGGTCGCCGAGATCTTCACGACGACGCTTTTCCTGATCATGTTCGGCGTCGGCGCGTTCGCCGCCGCCGGCGCCGCGGCGCTGGGCGCGCCGGTGGCGCTCCAGGCGGTGATCTTCGCTGTGGTCTCGGCGCTGTCGGTGGCGGTGGCGCGGCCGGTGATCCGCCGCAACGCCCGCTCGGCGCTGGAGACCGGCGAGCAGCCGTTCGGGGTCGAGGCGATCGAGGGGTCGAGCGCGGTGGTCCTGGAGCCGGTGGACGCCGACCACGGGATGGTCAAGATCGATGGTGAGCTGTGGACGGCCCGGTCGTACGACGCGACGCAACGCTACGCGCCGGGTGAGCGGGTGCAGGTGATAAAGGTCCGGGGCGCGACCGCCCTGGTCTGGCAGGACGACATTTCCGCCCCGGGCGAGCCGCCCGAAGCGAGAGGGTGAACCATATGGAGTTTGCAGCGATCCTGTTGATCGCCGTGGCGGTCATCGTGGTGGTGACGCTGGCCAAGGCGGTGCGGATCGTGCCGCAGCAGCGTCAGGACGTGGTGGAGCGGCTCGGTAAGTACAAGCGGACGCTGAACCCGGGTCTCAACCTGCTGGTGCCGTTCGTGGACGCGGTGCGCACCAAGGTCGACCTGCGCGAGCAGGTGGTCAGCTTCCCGCCCCAGCCGGTGATCACCTCGGACAACCTGGTCGTCTCGATCGACACCGTCCTCTACTTCAAGGTGGTCGACTCGGTCCGGGCCACCTACGAGATCTCCAACTTCCTCCAGGCGATCGAGCAGCTCACCGTCACCACGCTGCGTAACGTGATCGGCTCGCTGGACCTGGAGCGCGCGCTGACCAGCCGCGAGGAGATCAACCGGCACCTGTCCGGCGTGCTGGACGAGACCACCGGCCGCTGGGGCATCAAGGTGACCCGGGTCGAGATCAAGGCGATCGAGCCGCCGCCGAGCATCCGTGACTCGATGGAGAAGCAGATGCGCGCCGAGCGGGACCGCCGTGCCGCCATCCTCAACGCCGAGGGGCACAAGCAGTCGCAGATCCTCACCGCCGAGGGTGAGAAGCAGGCCGCGGTGCTGCGCGCCGACGGTGACCGGCAGGCCCGGATCCTCCAGGCCGAGGGTCAGGCCAAGGCCATCCGCACCGTCTTCGACGCGATCCACACCGCCAACCCGAGCCAGAAGGTGCTGGCCTACCAATACCTCCAGGCGCTGCCGCAGATCGCCAACGGCACGGCCAACAAGGTGTGGATCGTCCCGACCGAGCTGACCAAGGCCCTGGAGGGCATGGGCGGCGCGCTGGGCGGCCTGGCCAACATGGCCGGCGACGCGCCGGCGCCGGGGGCCAGCCAGACCGCCGGCGAGGTCGAGCGGGAGGCCGCCGAGGCCGCCCAGGCCGCGGCCGTCGCGGCCCAGGAGATCCACGACGAGGTACGCGTCGCGGAGGCGCAGGCCACCGGTGGCAACGCCCCCCAGGGACTGCCGGCCCCGGAGCCGGTCTCCCCGGCGAGCCTGCTCAACGACCCGTCGGACCAGCGCGAGCGGGGCTGACCGGCAAATCCGAGAATCGCTCATACGGCGCTCCGGCGCCTGCCACCATCGGTGCAGAGGACGGATGGTGACCAGGCCCGGAGCGCCGTTTGCGTGTCCCGGGCAGCCCGTGGCGCGAGCGAGGTGACGCATGAAGGAACCGGCGAACCGGCTCTTCTCCCGGACCCCGGTCCCCGGCGCGCACGATCCCGGTGGACCGCTCGGCTCCCGGCGTACCGGAGGTGGGTTCGGGGTCCTGCCGTTCGTCTCCGAGCCGGGGCGGGGCGCGCCGGCCACGGACGCGAGCTGGGCCTGGTCGGTACGCCGGTTCGCCCGCGCGGCGGTCTGGCTGCTGCCCGCGTACGCGGTCCTCTACGGCGTGGTGGCGATGGCCAGCGACGGCGGGGTGGGCAACGACCCCTACCCGGCCGACGGGCAGCCGCTCTACCTGGTCGGCTGGGTGGCGTCGGTCTGGCTCGGGCTGCTCGCCCTGCTCGCGCTCACCGGCCTGCTCGCCGCCACCCGCTGCCGCCGGATCGCGCTGGCCGGGCTGCTGGCCAGCATCGGCGGGATGGTGCTGATGCTGCCGTTCGCCGGGCTGGCCGAGCAGACGCCGGTGTTCGGGCTGACCGCGCGCGGCATCGTGCTGTTCGGGGCGACCTGCTACAGCGTGGGGTGGTTCCTCACCGGCTGGTCGGTGGCCCGCTCGGGGATGTTCTCCTACGGCGACGGCACCATGCTGATGATCGCCGCTCCGCTGCTCGGTCTGGGCGGTGCGTTGATCGGCTCGCTCCAGACGTTCGGGGCGATCTTCGTGCTGGTCGCCGGCATCGGCATCGGCTACCGCTCCGGCCGGCTCGTCCCGGAGACGATCGCCCGGGACGCGGCCACCGCCAGCGTCGCCGCCGCCCCGGCCGCGCCCTCGTCACCGGACGGCCCGCTTGCCGCCGGATGACCGGTTCGGCGCGGGCGGCGGAAGCTGAGCGGTTGCCGTGAGGTAACTGACAGTTGCCTGGCGAAGTGGCCGGTAGGCGGCTTTCGCGGCAATCCTGGAGCCCATGCCGTCTCCCCGGTCGCCGCTGTCGCGGCTCCTCACCGTGCTGCTCGCCGGCGTGCTCGCCGGGCTCGTCCTCGCGCTGGCCGCGCTGCCGACCGGCCTGCTCGGCGGGCTCGTCGCCAAGGCGAGCCTCGGGGCGTACGAGGAACTGCCCGACGCGCTGCGCACCCCGGTCCAGCCGCAGCGCTCCTACCTCTACGCGAACGACGGCAAGACCCTGATCACCACGTTCTACGACGTGAACCGCACCGACGTGCCGCTGGCCGAGATCGCCCCGGTGATGCGTCAGGCGATCGTCGCGGCCGAGGACCGGCGGTTCTACTCGCACGGCGGCGCCGACCTGCGCGGCATCGCCCGCGCGCTGGTCGCCAACGTCAAGGGAGGCGGCACCGAGCAGGGCGGCTCCACGCTGACCATGCAGTACGTCCGCAACGTGCTCAAGACCGACCCGACCCGCACGGCCGAGGAGCGGCAGGCCGCCACCGAGCAGACCGTCGGGCGCAAGCTCCAGGAGATCCGGTACGCGAACGCGCTGGAGCAGTCGCTGAGCAAGGACGAGATCCTCAACCGCTACCTCAACATCGCGTACTTCGGCTCCGGCGCGTACGGGGTGGCCGCCGCCGCCCAGCGCTACTTCGGCAAGGCCCCGGCCGACCTGACGCTCGGCGAGGCGGCGCTGCTCGCCGGCCTGGTCCAGTCGCCGGACGCGTACAGCCCGATCGACGGCGACAAGAACCAGGCCACGGCCCGCCGGGCGTACGTGCTGGACTCGATGGCCGAGACCGGCGCGATCACCGCGCAGCAGGCGGCGGCGGCCAAGGCCGCGCCGCTCACCCTGCGCCCGACCGCCCAGCCCAACGGCTGCACCGCGACCGCGCAGGGCCGCGACGACTGGGGCTTCTTCTGCGACTACCTGCGCCAGTGGTGGCTCACCCAGCCGGCGTTCGGCAGCACCCCGGAGGAGCGGGAGCAGGCGCTGCGCCGCGGCGGCTACCGGGTGACCACCACGCTCGACCCGAAAATCCAGCAGACCGCGCAGCAGCAGGCCACCAAGGTCTACGGGTACGACGACAAGCGCGCGTTGCCGATCGCGGCGGTCGAGCCCGGCACCGGCCGAGTGCTCGCCATGGCGGTCAACCGGCACTACAGCCTGGCCGACAACCCGGCCGGACAGGCCAACCACCCGAACACGGTCAACCCGCTGATCTCCGGTGGCGCCAGCGTCGACGGCTACCAGGCCGGCTCGACGTTCAAGCTGTTCACCATGCTGGCCGCGTTGGAGGCCGGCAAGCCGCTGGCGACCGGCTTCGACGCCCCGAGCAAGCTGCCCACCCGCTACGCCTCCGACGACGAGGGCAACTGCGACGGCACGTGGTGCCCGGCCAACGCCAACCCGGAGTGGATGGACGGCTACCGGATGATGTGGGACGGCTTCGGCCGCTCCGTCAACACGTACTTCGTCTGGCTGGCCGAGCAGGTCGGCGAGGACAAGGTGGTGGAGATGGCGCAGCGTCTCGGCATCACCTTCCGGGCCGACTCGGACGCCGCGTTCGCCCGCAACGACGCCGCGAACTGGGGCGCGTTCACGCTCGGCGTGGCCGCCACCACGCCGCTGGACCTGGCCAACGCGTACGCGACGGTGGCCGCCGAGGGCACGTACTGCTCCCCGCTGCCGGTGGTCTCGGTGACCGCGCCGGACGGCGGGAAGGTCGGCGTCGGGCAGCCGAACTGCAAGAAGGTGCTGGAGCCGGACGTGGCCCGGGCGGCCACCGACGCGGCCCGCTGCCCGGTGGGCCAGCAGTCGGCGTACGGGCAGTGCAACGGCGGCACCGCGACCGGCGTCGACCGGATCGTGGACCGTCCGGTGGCCGGCAAGACCGGCAGCTCGGAGCGGAACGCCACCGAGACGTTCGTCGGATTCACCCCGCAGGTCGCCGTCGCCGGCATCGCGGCCAACCCGGACGACTCCACCGACCTGGTCGGCTCCGCCGTGCAGGCGAAGGTGATCGACGCGGTGGCCCGGACCATCAAGGCGGCCGTCGCCGGCAAGCCGGTGCGCGACTTCACCGCGCCCAGCCGGGAACTGGCCGGTGACCCGCGGCGCCCGCAACCGCGCGAGGAACCCCAGCGGCCCACCCCGCGCGACGAGAACCGCGACAACCTCCCGTCGGACCTGCTCCGCTGGCTCCAGGGCCGCGGGTAAGGCGGGGCCCCCTGTTAACGCCTCCGGTATAGGCGGGGCCTCCGCTTAACACCGCACCGCCGCGTCCAGGGCGGCGGCCACCTCGTCGGGGGTGCGGTCGCCGTCGAGCACCACGAACGTGCCGAAGTCGGGCAGCGCCCGGTAGGCGGCGTCCAGCGCGCGCAGGTGGGCCAGATCCTCGGTGTCGATGCCCCGGGCAACGATCCGGCGCTGGGCCACCTCCGGCGCGGTGGCCAGGAAGCACACCACCGTCGGGCGCGGGAAGGCCGCGTACGCGGCCCGGACCGCCCGCCGTCCCCGGTCGCCCCGGGCCGCCATGATCACTTCCTGGCACCAGGTCCACCGGTCCAGCACCGCCACGCGGCCGGTCAGGCGGGCCGCCGCCACGGTCCGGGCCATGGCCAGCGCGCGCACCGTCGCCTCCAGGGCCGGGTAGGCCCGACGGCCGAACAGCGCCACGCCGTCCGGGCGGCCGAGTGCCCGTGCCAGCCGGTTCCACAGCGGCCGGCCGCCGGCGTTCTCGAAGTAGCGCGCCCGCACGCCCCGCGCGCACAGCCGTCGGGCGAGCGCCTTCGCCTGCGTCGTCTTGCCGGAGCCGTCGACACCGATCAGCGCGATCATCACAGGACGGGTCACGCACCCGGAGGCTAGCGGTTGCGGACAAAGAGTCTTCGCGGCGGTGTCGGATCCGCCGCGCCGGCTCCGACCCATCGGTGAGCGCGCCCGTCGGGGGCGCACCGGTACGCGGAGGAACACGCCATGGGCAAGGTCATCTACTGGGTGCACCAGTCGGTCGACGGCTTCATCGAGGGGCCGAACGGCGAGTTCGACTGGCCGGAGATGGGGGAGGAGCTGTCCGCGTACTCCCAGGAGCTGTCCGAGCGGGCCGCAGCGTTCCTCTACGGGCGGCGGGTGTGGGAGATGATGTCCTCCTACTGGCCGCGGGTCGAGTCGATGTCCGACCACCCGCACGACCTGGCGTTCGCGCCGATCTGGCGGCGTACCCCGAAGGTGGTCGTCTCCCGCACGCTCGCCGAGGCCGACCACGGCGCCCGGGTGGTCGGCGGCGGCGACCTGGCCGCGGAGGTGGTCGAGGTGCGCGACCAGCTCGACGGGGATCTGCTGCTCACCGGCGGCACCGGCGCGGCGACCGCGCTGGCCGCGCTCGGGCTGGTCGACGAGTTCCAGGTGGTGGTGCACCCGGTGCTGCTCGGCGGCGGACGACAGGTGCTCCCCGACCTGGCCCGGCAGGACCTGCGGCTGGTCGACACGCGCGGTTTCGACGGCCGCTCGGTGCTGCTGCGCTACACCCGCGCCTGACCGACGTGCGGGCCGGGGCAGAATCGTCGGGTGCCCGTCCACGAGATCACCGACCCCGACGACGCCCGGATCGCCGACTACCGCGCCCTGACCGACGTGGAGCTGCGGACCCGCTGGGAGCCCCCGCACGGGTTGTTCATCGCCGAGGGCGAGCTGGTGCTGCGGCGGGCGCTGCGCGCCGGCTACCCGGCCCGGTCGTACCTGGTCGACGCGAAGCGGGTGGACCAGCTCGCCGACCTGGACACCGGGGACGCGCCGGTGTACGCCGCGACGCCGGACGTCCTCCAGCGGGCCACCGGCTTCCACGTGCACCGCGGCGTGCTGGCCTCGTTCCACCGCCGGCCGCTGCCGTCGGCCGACGAGGTGCTGGCCGCCGCCCGGCGGGTGGTGGTCCTGGAGGACGTCAACAACCACACCAACCTCGGCGCGATCTTCCGGGGGGCGGCGGCGCTCGGCGTCGACGCGGTGCTGCTGTCGCCGACCTGCGCCGACCCGCTCTACCGGCGCAGCGTGCGGGTGAGCATGGGCGAGGTGTTCGCGGTGCCGTACGCGAAGCTGGAGCGGTGGCCGGCGGGCCTGGACCAGGTGCGGAAGGCGGGTTTCACGGTGCTGGCCATGACGCCGGCGCCGGACGCGGTGCCGATCCAGCGGCTGACCCCGGCGCAGCGGGAGCGGGCCGCGTTGCTGCTGGGGGCCGAGGGGCCGGGCCTGACCGAGGCGGCCCAGTCGGCCAGCGACGTGCGGGTGGTTCTGCCGATGCGGCGCGGGGTGGACTCGCTGAACGTGGCCGCCGCGGCGGCGGTGGCGTTCTGGGAGCTGGGTCGCGACGATCCGCTCTGAGGATTCGCTTGCATGACCATGCGCTTTGACGCATAATCTTTCCTGTGTCCAAGGTTCTCACCTCCCTGCCCATCGGTGAACGCGTCGGCATCGCCTTCTCCGGCGGCCTCGACACCTCCGTCGCGGTCGCGTGGATGCGCGACAAGGGCGCCGTGCCCTGCGCCTACACCGCCGACATCGGCCAGTACGACGAGCCCGACATCGCCTCGGTGCCCGGCCGCGCGCTCAGCTACGGCGCCGAGGTCGCCCGGCTGGTCGACTGCCGCGCCGCCCTGGTCGAGGAGGGGCTCGCCGCGCTGACCTGCGGCGCCTTCCACATCCGCTCGGGCGGACGGGCCTACTTCAACACCACGCCGCTCGGCCGGGCCGTGACCGGCACCCTGCTGGTGCGGGCGATGATCTCCGACGACGTGCAGATCTGGGGCGACGGCTCCACCTTCAAGGGCAACGACATCGAGCGGTTCTACCGCTACGGCCTGCTGGCCAACCCGCAGCTGCGCATCTACAAGCCGTGGCTCGACACCGACTTCGTCACCGAGCTGGGCGGGCGCACGGAGATGTCCGAGTGGCTGCTCGCCCACGGCCTGCCCTACCGCGACAGCACCGAGAAGGCCTACTCGACCGACGCCAACATCTGGGGCGCCACCCACGAGGCGAAGACGCTCGAACACCTCGACACCGGCATCGAGACGGTCAGCCCGATCATGGGGGTCCGGTTCTGGGACCCCGCCGTGGAGATCCCCACCGAGGACGTCACGATCGGCTTCGACCAGGGCCGCCCGGTGACCATCAACGGCAAGGAGTTCGGCAGCGCGGTCGACCTGGTGCTGGAGGCCAACGCCATCGGCGGCCGGCACGGTCTCGGCATGTCCGACCAGATCGAGAACCGGATCATCGAGGCCAAGAGCCGGGGCATCTACGAGGCGCCCGGCATGGCGCTGCTGCACGCCGCGTACGAGCGGCTGGTCAACGCCATCCACAACGAGGACACGCTGGCCAACTACCACACCGAGGGCCGCCGCCTGGGCCGGCTGATGTACGAGGGACGCTGGCTGGACCCGCAGGCGCTGATGCTGCGCGAGTCGTTGCAGCGCTGGGTCGGCACCGCCGTCACCGGCGAGGTGACGCTGCGGCTGCGCCGCGGCGAGGACTACTCGATCCTGGACACGAGCGGTCCCGCGTTCAGCTACCACCCGGACAAGCTGTCCATGGAACGCACCGAGGACTCGGCGTTCGGCCCGGCGGACCGGATCGGCCAGCTCACCATGCGCAACCTGGACATCGCCGACTCGCGCGCCAAGCTGGAGCAGTACGCCTCCCTCGGCATGGTCGGCGGCGCGGCCCCGCAGCGGATGGTCGGCGCCGCCCAGGCGGCCTCGACCGGCCTGATCGGCGCGATGCCCGAGGGCGGGGCGGAGGCCATCGCCTCCCGGGGCGTCCCCTCCGCCGAGGACGCGGCGCTCGACCGCGCCGCGATGGAGTTCGGCGTCGACTGAGCGGGGCGCGGTGCGTCGAAGAGGCGACCGGCTCCCGGGGCGGGCCTTCGGCAGCGGCGGTGACGCAGGGTAGCGTGTCGCCCGTGTTCCCTACCGTGCGTGAGGTGCTCGCCCTGGTGCCGGTGCGCCACGGCGCGCCCCGCCTGGTCGCCGGGGACGCCGGGCTGGACCGCCCGGTGCGGTGGGTGCACGTGGCCGAGGTGCCGGACATCGCCACCCTGCTCGGCGGCGGGGAACTGGTGCTCACCACCGGCATCGGGCTGCCCGCCGACGACGCGGGGCTGCGCGCGTTCATCGGCGACCTGGCCGACGTCGGGGTCTCCGGGCTGGTCGTCGAGCTGGGCCGCCGTTACGTCAGCGGGGTGCCCCGGGTGATGGCGGCCGCCGCCGAGCGACGCGGACTGCCCCTGGTCGAGCTGCGCCGGGCCACCCCGTTCGTGCGGATCACCGAGGCGGTGCACGCGCTGATCGTGGACGCCCAGCTCACCGAGCTGCGCGCCACCGAGGAGATCCACCAGCGGTTCACCGAGCTGTCCGTGGAGGGCGCCGAACCGACCGAGGTGCTCCGCCAGGCCGCCGAGCTGGCCGGCTGCCCGGTCGTGCTGGAGAACCTGTCCCGCCAGGTGCTCGCGTACGACCCGGCGGGGGAGAGCGCGGAACTGCTGCTGGACGGCTGGGAGCAGCACTCCCGGCAGATCCGCCCGGCCGGGCGAACCGCGTACGACCCGGACAGCGGCTGGCTGGTGACCACCGTCGGCGCGCGCGGGCAGGACTGGGGACGGCTGCTGCTGCGCTGGCCGGCGGCCGAGGCGACCCCGCCCACCCGGCTCACCATCCTGATCGAACGGGCCGCTTCCACGCTGGCGCTGGGCCGGCTGATCCGGCGCGACGCCGAGGGCCTGGAACGGCAGATCCACCGCACCCTGCTGACCGCGCTGATCGACCACTCCCGCCCGGTGGACGAGGTGGCCCTGCGCGCCAAGGCGCTCGGCGTCACCCTGGACCGCCGGCACCTGGTCGGCGTGGTGGTCCGGCACCGCGCCGACGACGCGGCCGGCGACGCCGCCGACCTGCCCGAGGACTCCGGCCCGGCCCGGTTGCGCGACCTGGCCGAGGCGGTCGGCGCGGCCCTGCGGGAGGCCAAGCTCACGGCCCTGACCAGCGCCGTCGACGACCAGGCGGTGGGCGCGCTGCTGGCGCTGCCCGACCCGGCCGACGAGGAGAAGGCACTCGCCGCGTTCGCCGCGGCGTTGCGCCGGGTACGCCTCGACGCCGCCCCGGTCCGCCCGCCCGCTGTCCGCCCGACCCGCCAGGGCGACCCCGGTGCCCGGGGCGGATCGTCCGGGGCGGTGGCGCGGTCCGTCGACGCGGTCACCCGCCCGTCGGTGGTCGTCGCGGCCGGGTCCGGCGTGGGCAGCCTGCGCGAGGCGCGCCGGTCACTGGTCGAGGCGCGGCAGATCGCCGAGGCGGCCCGGCGGGACCCCCGCGACCTGCCCTGCTTCCGGCTGCCGCACGTCGGGCTGGCCGGCCTGCTGCACCTGCTGCGGGACGAGCCCCGGTTGCAGACGTTCGTCGAGCGCGAACTCGGCCCGCTGCTGGCGTACGACGCCCAGCACCCTCGGGAACAGTTGCTCGGCACGCTGCGGGCGTACCTGGAACAGGGGCGGAACAAGTCGGCGGCGGCGTCGGCGGCGCACCTGTCCCGGCCGGCCTTCTACGAGCGGCTGGCGCGCATCGGCCGCATTCTCGACGCCGATCTCGACTCCGTCGAGCAGTGCCTCTCCCTGCACGTGGCCCTGCTCGCCCTCGACGCCGTCCGCACCCCCTGACCGTCCGCCGATCCCCGCGCCCGCGCGGACCAGCGGTCGATCATGAAGTTGGCGGGGACGAATCGGGCGGAACGCCGGCTCAACTTCATGATCGACGGCAGGGGCCGGGGTGGGGCGGGTCAGGCGAGCGCGGTGAGGGCCTTGGCGTAGGGGGCGGGGACGAAGTTCGGGCCGCCGGGAGTGAAGACGTCGGAGGTGGACGCCGTCTGCCAGGCGGTGTCCGGCAGCGCCGTCACCAGAGCCCGGACCACCGGGGCGTCGCGCCACTGGTCCTGCTGGGCGAGCAGGCTCAGCGCGACCACCGACTCCTCCACCTCGCCGACGCACTCGAACGGCTTGTGGCCGTCGACGCCGAGCAGCTCCCGGTAGCCGGGGATCTGGGACTCGTCGGCCAGCAGGTCGCCGCCGAAGATGCCGGTGAGCCGCTCGCGGGCCATGAACGGAGCCATGGCCAGGAAGACGAACCGGCACTTCGGGCAGTCGCGGCACCAGCGCTCGCTCGCGTCCCGCAGCTTGAACGCGGCGTTGCAGCTGGTCACCACCGCGTCGTACCGGTCGATCTCGGCGAAGAGCCGGGCGATGTGCAGCTCGGACAGGGAGCGCAGGAGCGAGAAGTACGGCTCGGTGAGCCCGGCATGCTCGGCCAGCGCCGCCCGCAGCAGCCCCTCCGCCTCGACGCCCTTGGACCACTGGTGGTTGATCTCGTGGCCCTGCCAGACCAGGTTCGGGTCGGACGCGGACCGCTCGTTCGACATCACCACCGGGCCGAGGCCGTGCAGCACGGCGGTGGCGACCGCGATCAGCGAGTTGATCGCGGTGACCGGGATGTGCCCGTTGCGCGCGCCGGCGGCGTTCAGCTCGAACAGCACCGGGTCGAGCCGACGCCGGGCGGCCAGCGGCACCAGGTCGGACGCCTCGTTGACCGAGACGATCACGTGGTTCGGGTTGACCGAGAACGGCACCGGGTCGAGGCCGGCCCGGCGCAGCGCCTCCAGCGTGACGATCGAGTCCTTGCCGCCGCCGACGGCGGACAGCGGGCGGCGGTCGGAGTTGTCCACCGGCACGGCCGGGTCCACCGTGCCGGACGGCACCTCGGGACGCAGCTCCAGCACGTGCGGCAGCTGGTTGCGGTACGCGTACTCGGCGAGGCCCTTGCGGTAGACGGCGGTGACCAGCTCGACGGCGGCGGCGCCCAGCGGCGCCGGCAGCACCAGCCGGGGCGGCGCGGCGGCCTTGTAGTAGCTGACGCCGGCGACCACGTGCAGCAGCTCCAGGACCCGGGCGAGGGTGGCCGCGGTGGCGTCGGGCACCGGCTCGGCCGGCAGCGGCAGGGTGATCACCTCGGTGAACCGCTGCTCGCCGTCGGGACCGGTCAGGGCGTAGTCGAACAGGACCTCGCCGGTGGCGAAGTCGATCGAGTAGGACGGGAAGGTGAAGGCGTCCATCCGCCGCAGCTGCTCGTTGGGCACACGCCATAATAGGCCCTGGTTCGTCCACCCGTGTCCGGCTGGGCCGGACCCCGCCCGCCGAGCACCGCCGAGTACGAGGAGAGCCCGTGCGCCTGTCTGATCTGCGCGGACGTCACGTCGCCGTCTGGGGCGCCGGTCGCGAGGGCCGGGCCGCGGTGACCGCGATCGCCGCGCACGGTCCGGCCGGCCTGGTCGCCGTGGACGACAGCGCGAACTTCCTCACCCTGCCCTGGGAGGGCCCGCTCGCCGCGGCGGCGCCGCTGGTCACCGGCGAGGAGGGCTTCGCGCGGCTGGCCGCCGCCGACGTGGTGGTCCGGTCGCCGGGGGTGCCGAACACCCACCCGTGGATGGTGGAGCTGCGCCGCCGGTCCGTCCCGGTGACGCAGGGCAGCGCGCTCTGGATGGCCGACCACGCGGACCGCACCGTCGGGGTGACCGGCAGCAAGGGCAAGAGCACCACTTCCAGCCTGATCAGTCACCTGCTCACCGCGATGGACCGGCCGAACGTCTTCGGCGGCAACATCGGCGTGCCCCTGCTCGACCTGCCCGAGGCGGGCCTGTACGTGCTGGAGCTGTCCAGCTACCAGTGCGCCGACCTGACCGACTCGCCCCGGGTGGCGGTGGTGACCGCGCTGTTCCCCGAGCACCTGGACGCGCACGGCGGCGAGCGGGAGTACTACCGGGACAAGCTGAACCTGGTCGCGCACGGCCCGCACACGGTCGTGGTCAACGGCGCCGACCCGCGGCTGGCCGTGGAGCTGGGCGACCGGGCGGCGGTGCGGGCCGGCTCGCCGGACACCACCCACGTGGCCACCGGTCCGGACGGCACGCGGTGGTTCCACCTGCGGGACACGCCGTTGTTCCCGCGCGCGGTGCTGCCGCTGGTCGGGCGGCACAACGAGGGCAACCTCTGCGTGGCGCTCGCCGTGCTCGACGCGCTCGGCGTCGACGTGGTGGCGCGCAGGGACAGCCTCGCCGTGGCGGTCGCCGAGTTCCAGGGCCTGGCCCACCGGCTCACCGAGATCCCCGACCCGTCCGGGCTCACGTTCGTCGACGACACGCTCGCCACCAGCCCGTACGCGGCCATGCACGCGATCGACGCGTACGAGGGCCGGCCGCTGACCGTGATCGTCGGCGGCACGGACCGAGGGCTCGACTACACCCCGCTGCGGGAGCACCTGGCCGAGCGGGAGATCACCGTGATCGGCATCCCGGACAGCGGTCCCCGCATCGTCGAGGCGCTGGCCGGGCTGCCGGCGGTCCGCACCGAGCTGGCCGAGGACCTGGTGGCCGCCGTCGGCCTGTCCCGCAAGCTCACCCCCGCCGGCGGGGTGGTGCTGCTGTCCCCGGCGGCGCCCAGTTACGGGCGGTTCCGCAACTTCGAGCACCGCTCCGAGGTGTTCGCCCAGGCGGTCGCCGACACGGCCCGCTGAGGTCAGCCCCGGTCCGCCGGTCCGCCCCGCGACTCCGCCGGCACCGCGTCGTGGGCCGGCAGCGCGTCGCGGCCCGGTGCGTCGTGCGCCGGTGGCGTGTCGTCGTGGGCCGGCAGGGCGTCGTCGGTCGGCTCGCGGGGTGCGGGCGGCGGGTTCCCGGCGGTCGGGGCGGCCCGTCCGGACCGCTGCTTGGCCGGTGTCCAGGCGAACGCGAGCGCGCCGCCGACCAACGTCAGCAGCATGCCGATGAGGAATCCGCCCAGGTTCGAGGTGAGCCAGGAGACCAGCCCGAGCAGCAGCGAGAGCAGCGCGTAGAAGACCCGCTGCTGCGGGGTGGCGATCAGCAGCACCCCGCAGAGCACGAGGACCGCCGGGACCAGGTACGCGGCCAGGCCCTGCGGCCCGACGTGCAGCAGCACCCCGAGTGGCGCGCGCAGCGTCACCAGCATCTCCGCGCCGCCGAGCGCGATGAGCAGCCCGGCGGTGAACGGCCGGGCCCGTCGCCAGCGGCGCCAGCGCCCACGGGTGCGGGTGGCCGGCGCCGCGTGCTGTCCGCCGGTCACGTCAGCACCCGTCGGAGCTGAAGCCCATACGCAGGTTGGGCAGCGTGAAGATCGCGGCGGTGGTGGCGTAGTTGTTCTGCCGCAGGTTGGTGATGGTCACCGTGTCGGCCTGCTGGGCGAAGACGCCCGGGTTGCCAGTGACGCCGGGGACCTGGTCGACCGTGCTGGCGTCCTGCCCGACGTTGATCTTCTTGAACGAGGCGTTGCCGGCGATCTCGTCGCCGTCGACGACGAGCGTGCGGGCGGTGACCGGCTTGCCGGAGCCGCCGGCGGTGATCCGCAGGTTGGTCCCGCCCAGGTTGATGCTCTGGCACAGGTTGGTCAGCTCGGCCTTGTCGATGGCCGAGACGATGACGAGCACCTGACCGCCGGTGTCGCCCTGGTTCGGGCTGTCCGGGATCATCTGGTCGAGCGTGGCGAACTGCTCGAACCCGGTGCCCTCCAGCCGGTCGGCGGTGACGGTGAACGGCATGCCGGAGATGGCGAACTGCGCACCGAGCACGCCCTGCGCGGTCAGCACCACCATGCCGGCGGCCCCGGCCGCCACCGCGCCGAGGGTGACGGCGAACCGGCGCCAGCGGACGCCGCTGCTCGGCTGGTCGGCCTCGATCGGTGCGGTCTGCTCCGACATGGCGGCTCCCTTTCGAGATCAATTCATTCGCGACGATGTGAATTGGCTTTGCGGGGTTTCCGCGCCACGGAGGCGCAGGCCGAAGTTACCGCTGGGTAAAGGGGCGGTCAACAGCCCGTAGCGGCGAGTTGGGCGGCATGTGTGAATTGCGGCCAAAGTGAAAAACCGCAGCGGTTTCCCACCGGGTCGGTCAGGGTTGGCCGGTCGGCGCGCAGGGCGCGGTCGTGCTCGGACCGTCGTCCGGACGGGTCGGTCGGGTGGCCCGCCGGGCGCCGTCGGGCCCCAGGAACGGCGCGGTGGCCGCGTACGTGAGCACCGGCAGCAGCGCCGGCAACTCCTCGGCCCGTCCCTGCGCCACCCGGCCCCGGATCGTGGCGTGGATGCCACCGACCACCGTGGACACCAGCACGTCCCGGTCCACCCCGGTGACCGCCGGCCCGGGACCCGCGTCGGCGAAGAACCGGCGGAAGCTGTGCAGCAGCGCGTCCCGTTCCCGGCGGGCGTCCGGACCGGCCGCGTCCACCTCGACCAGCGCCATCCGGGCGAAGGCGGGCACGCTGGCGAGCACGTCGAGCAGCGTGCGCAGCGCCGCCCGGGCGGCGTCCGGCCAGTCCGGCCCGGCGTCCCGGTAGGCGCCCTCCATCAGCTGCGAGACCACCGAGATGCCGTGCCGGTACGCGGCGAGGAACGCGTCCTGCTTGCCGCTGAACAGCGCGTAGAACGCCGGCCGGGTGACCCCGGCGGCATGGCAGATGTCGCTGACCCGGGCGGCGTCGTACCCCCGGGTCGCGACCTCCCGCACCAGCCCGTCGAAGAGGCGGTCGCGTTGGGTCGCCGCCACCTCCTCGGCCGGCACCCGCCGCGGGCCGCGCTTGATGGCGCGGTCGGGGTCGCGGCCGTGCCGCGCGCCCGGTAGCGGGGCGGGCGCCGGCGGTGGCGGGCTCTGCGTGGTCAAGATATCGGCCTTCCTTGATGCGTTGACTTTACGACCCTCTGAGGTTTATAACTTTCGACACGCTCAGTCCACGCTCCGTCACCGCTGGTGATCTCTCGTACGGTCACCCCTGTCGCGTCGAAGGAGGGCCCGAATGGCTGCCATTATCGCCGCCCACGGGCGTCCTCCCAAGGGCGGAGAGAAGCAGGTGACGCGGCGTCGCCGCAGTGCCCCACGCCGCCGGTCCCGCTGAGTCGCGGCGGCTCACCACCCCCGGCGCCGTCCGTCCCGGACGTCGCCGGCACGTCCCCGTCCCACCCCCGGAAGGAACCCCCATGCCCAGGTACGGACGCATCGGCGCGGGCCTCGCCGCCCTGGCGCTGCTGACCGGTCTGGTCGGCGCCGCCCCCGCCACCGCCGCCCCCTCCACCTCGCTGGCCAGCGCCGTGCTGACCTACCCGAGCGTCGCCGGCACCGCCGTGTCGGTCAACGACGTCATCCAGGCCAGCCTGAAGAGCGGCACCAACGCCACCTTCTACTCGTCGGCCAGCGGCACCAGCGGCATCAAGTGCGCCGCGTCCAGCTTCAGCGCGAAGGTGCTGAGCAACCCGACCGCTCCCGGCACCGCCACCGAGAGCCTCACCGCGCAGACGTTCAGCAGCTGCACCACGAACGTCTTCGGCACCACCGGCGTGCAGAGCGTGACCGTCAACAACCTGCCCTACACCACGTCGGTCACCAGCGCGGGCGTGGTCACCATCTCCGGCACCGCGGCCGCGCCGATCCAGAGCACGGTCGTGCTGAACTCCCTGCTCGGCCCGATCACCTGCGTCTACCGGACCAGCACGAACACGCTCACCGGCACGGCGGCCAACGCCACCAACTCGATCGCCTTCACCAACCAGACCCTGACCAAGTTCTCCGGCCCGTCGCTCTGCTTCGGCACCGCGTACTTCACCGCGACCTACTCGCCGGTGAAGGACACCAGCAAGACCGGCAGCCCGGCCGTCTACGTCAACTGAGCACCCGACCCATCGGCCGGCGCGCGGCGGTTCGCCGTGCGCCGGCCACCGGTCCGGGCCGGTCAGCCGGTCGTCAGCACGGCGTGCAACGCGCGCATCGACCGCAGCGCGGAGCGGATCTCCTGCAGATAGCGGCCGGGGGTCAGGGTCGGCTCCGGCACCGGAACCGGCGCGCTCGCCGCCGGGTCCACCCCGACCGTCTCGATGCCGCACCCGTACGGCACGGCCAGCGTCCGCAGCGCGTCGCAGTGCTGGAACGGCACGTAGATCGGCGCGGTCACCATCAGCACCGGGTCACCGGCGCGCAGCCGGACGTGCTCGGCCCAGAACCGCTGCGTGTCGGCGGTGTGCGCGCGGCGGCGCTCCGGCTCGCTCGACGGCGCGGCGAGCACCCGGACCGGGGGCAGCCCGGCCGGCCGGTAGGTGCGCGACGACCAGGCGCGGTGCGGGTGGTCGGCCGGCCCGCCGCCCTCCCGCGCCGGCTCGTCCACCCCGAACGCCAGCCGTACGCCGGCGTCCAGGACGTCCACCTCGGTGGCGCACCCGGGCACCCCGGCCCCGGCCAGCATCGCCGACTCGGCCGGGGAGAGCGGCCGGAAGCTGCCCAGCACCGCCACCTCGCCGGCCACCCGGGCCGTGCGGGCCAGCAGCGCCGCGTACGCGGTGCGCCGCAGGCACGCGTGCGCCAGCCCGCCGAGGACCAGCAGGTGCGCGTACCCGGAGCGGGCCGGCGGGGTGGCCCGGACCAGGCCCAGCGCCGTGGCCGCGGCCAGCACCAGTCCGGCGGTCCCCGGGTCGAACGCCGGTTCCCGGGCGTCCGGGCGTTCCCGCCCCTGGCGGAAGTCCCAGCGCCGGGCGGAGAACACGTCCAGCCCGGCCAGCACCGCCGTCAGGTCGCCGGCCGGCCAGTCGCCGCCGAAGCGGGCCACCAGGCCGCGCAGTGGCGGTGACTCCACCCAGGACCGCACTCCGGACAGCAGCTCCGCGTGGCTCGTCCCCGCCACGCCGGCCGGCAGCTCCACCTGAGTCGTCCGCACCCGGCGGATGCTACCGGCGGCGCCTGTCGGTCGCGGCCGTGACGCGACCGCGCTGCGGATCGCGTGGTAGAGCACGTCGACCGGCGACGGGAAGCTCGGCAGATGGCCCGTTTCGCTCCGGAAAGCGCAACGACCGCTTGACGTGGTGTCAGGTCGGGGGCGTCGCCGCGCGACACAGTGGCAGTTGTCCCTGTCCGGGCGCGGTGGGAGCGTGCGGGGACCAGACCGCCGCTGAAGGGTGCGCCGATGACGTCCGACGACCTCCTCGCCCGGCACCGGGCCGTACTCCCGTCCTGGATGCCGCTCTACTACGCCGAACCGCTGGAACTCGTCGCCGGGTCCGGTCGTCGGGTCACCGACGCGGCCGGTCGCAGCTACCTGGACTTCTTCGGCGGGGTGCTGACCACCATGGTCGGCCACGACATCCCGGAGATCCGGGAGGCGGTCGAGCGGCAGCTGCGCACCGGCCTCGTGCACACCTCCACGCTCTACCTGATCCGGCAGCAGGTGGAACTGGCCGAGAAGGTCGCCCGGCTCTCCGGCATCCCCGACGCCCGCGTCTTCTTCACCAACTCCGGCACCGAGGCCAACGAGGCCGCCCTGCTGGTCGCCACCAACCACCGGCGCTCGCACCAGATCCTCGCCGTGCGCAACAGCTACCACGGCCGGTCGTACGCGGCGATGGGCGTGACCGGCAACCGCGGCTGGTCGGCCAGCGCGCTCAACCCGTTGCAGGTGGCCTGGCTGCACTCCGGCGAGCGGCTGCGCGGCCTGCTGGCCCGGCTCGACGCCGACGACCGGGTCGACGCCGCGGTCGAGGACCTGCGCGAGGTGCTCGCCACCCAGACCGCCGGCGACGTGGCCTGCCTGATCGCCGAGCCGATCCAGGGCGTCGGCGGCTTCGTGCACGGCCCGGACGGGCTCCTCGCCGCCTGGAAGAAGGTGCTCGACGAGCACGGCATCCTGCTGATCAGCGACGAGGTGCAGACCGGCTGGGGGCGCACCGGCGAGCACTTCTGGGGCTACCAGGCGCACGGCGTGACACCGGACCTGCTCACCTTCGCCAAGGGCGTCGGCAACGGCTTCGCCCTGGCCGGCGTGGTCGGCCGGGCCGAGATCCTGGAGTCGGTGCCGGCGATCAGCTTCTCCACCTTCGGCGGCAACCCGATCTCCACCGCCGCCGGCAACGCGGTGCTCGACTACCTGCTCGACCACGACCTGCAGGCCAACGCGGCCCGGGTCGGCGCGATCCTCGCCGACGGCCTGCGCGCGGCCGCCGCCGAGCTGGACCAGGTCGCCGAGGTACGCGGCAAGGGCCTGATGCTGGCCGTCGAGTTCGTCCGCCCCGGCACCGTCGAGCCGGACGCGGAGCTGACCACCCGGGTCTTCGAGGCGTGCCGCGCCGGCGGCCTGCTGGTCGGCAAGGGCGGGCTGTACGGCAACGTGGTGCGGATGGGTCCGCCGCTGACGCTGACCGAGGACGAGGCCCGCGAGGGCCTGGCCATCCTGGTCGACGCGATCCGGTCGTCGGTCGGAGAGGCGGCGTGAGCGTGATCGGGCACTACGTCGACGGCAAGCCGACCGCCGGAGAGTCCGAGCGGCGCGGCGACGTCTTCGACCCGGCCACCGGCCGCCGTAGCGCCCGGGTGGCGCTGGCCGGCGCGGCCGACGTGGCCGGCGCGGTGGAGGCCGCCGAGCGCGCCGCCCGCGCCTGGCGGGACGCCTCCCTGGCCCGACGCACGGCGGTGCTGTTCGCGTTCCGGGAGCTGGTGCACGCCCGCCGGGACCGGCTCGCCGAGGTGATCACCGCCGAGCACGGCAAGGTGCTCGCGGACGCCGCCGGCGAGGTGCAACGCGGGCTCGAGGTGATCGAGTACGCCTGCGGCATCCCCTCGGCGCTGCGCGGCGGGTTCAGCGAGAACGTCTCCACCGAGGTCGACTCCTACAGCCTGCGGCAACCGCTGGGCGTGGTCGCGGTGATCTCCCCGTTCAACTTCCCGGTGATGGTGCCGCTCTGGTTCGTGCCGGTGGCGGTGGCCTGCGGCAACGCGGTGGTGCTCAAGCCGAGCGAGAAGGACCCGAGTGCCGCCCTGCTGCTCGCCGGGTGGTTCACCGAGGCGGGCCTGCCCGACGGTGTGCTCAACGTGGTCAACGGCGACAAGGAGGCGGTCGACGCCCTGCTCGACCACCCCGGCGTACGGGCCGTGTCGTTCGTCGGCTCCACCCCGGTGGCCCGGTACGTGCACCAGCGCGGCGCGCTGGCCGGCAAGCGGGTGCAGGCGCTGGGCGGGGCGAAGAACCACATGGTGGTGCTCCCCGACGCCGACCTGGACCTGGCCGCCGACGCGGCGGTCAACGCCGGGTTCGGCTCGGCGGGGGAGCGGTGCATGGCGGTCTCCGCCCTGGTGGCGGTGGAGCCGGTGGCGGACGCGCTGGTCGAGCGGATCGCCGAGCGGATCGGCCGGCTGCGCACCGGGGACGGTCGACGTGGCTGCGACATGGGTCCGCTGGTCACCGCCGCGCACGCCGAGCGGGTGCGTTCCTACGTGGAGTCCGGGATCGCGGCCGGCGCGGTGCCGGTGGTGGACGGGCGGGACGTCACGCCGGACGGCGAGCCGGGCGGCTTCTGGCTCGGCCCGACGCTGTTCGACCACGTCACCCCGGACATGTCGATCTACGCCGACGAGATCTTCGGCCCGGTGCTGAGCGTGCTGCGCGTCGGCTCGTACGACGAGGCGGTGGAACTGGTCAACGCGAACCCGTACGGCAACGGCACGGCGATCTTCACCAACGACGGCGGGGCCGCCCGGCGGTACCAGCACGAGGTGGAGGTCGGCATGGTCGGGATCAACGTGCCGATCCCGGTGCCGATGGCCTACTACTCGTTCGGCGGGTGGAAGGCGTCGCTCTTCGGCGACCTGCACGCGCACGGCGCGGACGGGGTCGCGTTCTTCACCCGGGGCAAGGTGGTCACCAGCCGCTGGCTCGACCCGCGCCACGGCGGGGTCAACCTCGGCTTCCCCACCCAGACCTGAGCAGCCGCAGCAGTCCCGCCCCGGCCAGGTACGCCACCAGCGCCGGGGCGGGCAGGCCGAGCGGCTCGGCCGCCTCCTTCGGCGCGAGGCTGTTCAGCAGCAGACCGGCGACGAGGGCGGCGTACCCGGCGACGGCCAGCGCGGTCGACACCCGGCCGTGCGCGCGGGCTCGGCCACGGCCGCCGGGCGGGCCCGACGGGCGGCGGGTGCGGGCCTCGATCGGGCCGAAGACGGCGACCAGCACGGCCAGCACCACGGCCAGGGCCGCCAGCCACGGGATCCGCCAGGCCCACCAGGTCGCCGTGCCGACCGGTGCGGTGGGCAGCACGCCGAGCGCGTCGAGCAGACCGACCAGCAGGATCGCGGCGGTCAGGTGCCAGAGGAAGACGGTGAGCACCACCGCGTTGACCGCGATCACCGCCTGCCACGGGCCGGAACGGCGCAGCCAGCGCCCGGCCGGACCGCGCAGCAGCAGGATCAGCCCGAGCTGGGCGGCGGCCGCGGCGAGCAGCGCCAGGCTCGGCGGCGCCGCGTTGTCCAGCCGCTCGCCGGGCACGTGCAGCATCGCCACCGGGTACGGCCCGACGACCGTGAGCAGCACCAGCGTGACCAGGCCGCCGGCCAGCAGGATCGTGCCGGCCCGGGGGGAGAGCGGCAGCTCGCGTCGGCGCAACCCGGTCCGCTCGTGACCCCGGCGGCCGTCGGCGCGGCCGACGGCGTCGTGCGGTCCGACGCCCGTCGCCGCCGATCTGCCGGGACGGCCGGCACCGGGCGTGTCGCTGGTCGGCTGCGCCGGTCGGGTCGCGTCGTACCAGGCGAAACCGAGCTGGTGCACGGCCAGCCAGGCGAACAGGTAGTTGCCGTCGGCAAGGCCGGCCGGACCGAGGAGCCGGCCGAGGTCACCGAGCGCGACGAGCGCGACCAGCGCCGCCGGCACGACCAGCCCGAACCGGCGGTGCAGCGCCACCATCGGCGGGGTCAGCGCCACCACCGCGAAGTACGCCACCAGGAACCAGAGCGGGATGGTGGCGAACCAGACCACGGTGCGCACCTGCGTCGCCTCGGCGCCGCGCAGCGTGGCGACCGTGGCGCCGGCGGCGAGCACCAGCAGCAACGTGGTGGTCGGTCGGACCAGGCGGGCGCTGCGGTCCACCAGCCAGCCGGTCGCGGATCCGCCGCGACGCCGGCGGGCGGCCAGCGAGGCGGCGTTGGCATAGCCGCCGACCAGGAAGAACACCGGCATCACCTGGGCCACCCAGGTCAGCGGCCAGGTCCAGGGCAGGTCGGCCAGCGCCGAGCGGCCGGCCGGGCGGCCGTGCTCGTACCCGATCACGGTGACGCCCCAGTGGCCGAGCACGACCATGGTGATGGCCAGCGCCCGGAGCAGGTCGACGTAGCGCTCCCGCCCCGGCGGCGTGCGCTCGGCGAGCTGCCGCAGGCGGCGCATGGGGCCAGGCTATGCCAGCCATCGGCGACCGGTACGGATAACGGATCGGTCGAGAAGTCTTGTGATCCGCGTCGCGTCAGCGTAGAAATTCTTCAGCAACAACAGCCGATGTGAAGACAAGCGACAGATCCGCCACCCCGCGTACGAACCGAGGAGTTGCGATGAACAGGCGTGAGATCCTCCGGCGCAGCGCCGCCGCCGGTCTGCTGGCCACCCCCGCCGCCGGTCTGCTCGCCGGCTGCGCCACCTCCGGTGGCGACGACAAGGGCGAGGGTGGCGCGTACCAGGGCACCAAGAGCGAGCAGAACCCGCTCGGGGTGAAGGAGGACGCGCCACTGGAGGTGGTGATCTTCAACGGCGGCTTCGGCGAGGAGTACGCCAAGGCGCACGAGGCCATGTACAAGGAGAAGTACCCGAAGGCGGAGATCAAGCACTCGGCCACCGCGGAGATCAGCAAGACGCTCCAGCCCCGTTTCGTCGACGGCAGCCCGCCGGACGTGGTCAACAACTCCGGCGCCGGCCAGATCGACTTCAACGGCCTGGTCTCCCAGAACGCGATCGCCGACCTGGGCGAGCTGCTCGCCGCGCCCAGCCTCGACACGCCCGGCAAGACGGTGAAGGACACGCTGCTGCCCGGCACCGTCGAGGTCGGCTCCTACGACGGCCGGTTCCTGGTGCTCAACTACACCTACACGGTCTACGGCATCTGGCACTCGACCAAGCTCTTCGCCGACCGCGGCTGGACCTACGCCAAGACCTGGGACGAGCACATCGCGCTCTGCCGCCAGATCAAGGCCGCCGGCATCGCCCCCTGGACGTACGCCGGCGTGCACCCCCGCTACATGAGCTGGCCGCTGATCTCCACCGCGATCAAGCTGGGCGGTCCCTCGGTCGCGCTGGCCATCGACAACCTGGAGCCCAACGCCTGGAAGTCGGACGCCATGAAGACCGCCGCCGACGCCTGGCACCAGATCGTCAAGGACAAGTTCATCCTCGACGGCTCGCCGGGCCTGGACCACAAGCAGTCGCAGACCGCCTGGTGTCAGGGCAAGGCCGCGTTCATCTCCTGCGGCTCCTGGCTGGAGAGCGAGCAGAAGGACGTCACGCCGGCCGGCTTCAACATGACCGTCGCGCCGACGCCGAGCCTGGGCAGCGGCGACAAGCTGCCGTTCGAGGCGATCCGGGGCACCGCGGGCGAGCCGTTCATGGTGCCGGCGAAGGCGAAGAACGTGGCCGGCGGGCTGGAGTACTTCCGCACCATGCTGTCGCGCAAGGGCGCCCAGGACTTCACGAAGAAGGTCGCCAGCCTGCCCGTGGTCGCCGGCGCCACCGAGGGCATCGACCTGCCGTACGGGCTCAGCACCGTGGTCAAGGCGCTGGACGCGTCCGGCTCCAACGGCTTCAACTGGGTCTACAACAACTACTACCGCAAGCTGGAGCGCAACCTGGTCGACGCGGCCTGCGGCGAGTTCTTCAGCGGCCGGATCTCCCCGGCGGAGTTCCTCGACCAGTGCCAGAAGGGCGCCGACTCGATCGCGCAGGACAGCTCGGTGAAGAAGTACAAGCGGGCCGCGTGACGCTCGGATGCGACACGGCCGATACCCGCTGATCCTCAGCTTCCTGCTGCCACCGCTGGCGCTCTACGGCATCTTCGTGCTCTCGCCGTACCTTCAGGCGTTCCAGATCTCGACCACCGACTGGCTGGGCTACTCGGCGGAGGCCGACCCGGTCGGCCTGGCGAACTTCCGCACCCTGCTGCACGACGGGTACGTCTGGAACGCGTTGAAGAACAACGCCATCCTGCTCGCGGTGGTGCCGGTGGTGACCATCGCGCTGGGCCTCTTCTTCGCCAGCATGCTCACCATGGGCGGGCGCAAGGGCCGCGCCGGCGTCACCGGGGTACGCGGGACGGCCGTCTACCGGCTCGTCTACTTCTTCCCGCAGGTGCTCTCCGTGGTGATCATCGCGTTGCTGTGGAAGGAGATCTACAGCCCGACCAGCGGTCTGCTCAACGGCGGGCTGCGGGCGGTCGGGCTGGCCACCCCGGCCTGGCTCGGCGACCCGAGGTTCGCGTTCTGGTGCGTGCTGGCCGTGATGGTGTGGAGCAACGTCGGGTTCTACGTGGTGCTGTTCGGCGCCGCGATGCAGGCCATCCCGCGCGACATCTACGAGGCGGTGCTGCTCGACGGCGCCTCCCGCGCCACCATGCTGCGGAAGATCACCATCCCGCTGCTCTGGGACACCATCCAGGTGGCCTGGATCTACCTGGCCATCGCGGCGCTGGACGGTTTCATCCTGGTGCAGCTCATGACCAACGGCGGGCCGAACTTCTCCTCCGACGTGATCGGCCTGCGCATGTACGACACCTCGTTCGGCAGCGAGAACAAGTTCGGGTACGCCTCCGCGATCGGCGTGGCCATGTTCTTCCTGACCCTCTCGGTGGCGGTGCTGGCGCTGCGGACCGCCCGGCGTGATCGGATCGAGTACTCGTGACCACAGTGGATACCGGCGCCCCGACCGCCGTCGCGACCGGCGCGGCCACCCCGGCCGACCGTCCGCCCCGGCGTGAGCTGGGCGTGGCGAACGTCTTCTCGCACGGCTTCCTGCTGCTCTGGGCGGCGATGACGATCCTGCCGCTGGCCTGGATGGTGCTCAGCTCGCTGAAGAGCAACGGGGAGATCATCGCCGATCCCTGGGGCCTGCCCGAGGCGCTGCGGTTCGACAACTGGGGGCGGGCCTGGACCAACGCCCACATCGGCCGGTTCTTCTTCAACAGCCTGGTGGTGGTGACCGGCTCGCTGACGCTGACCATGCTGCTCGGCGCCACCGCCGCGTACGTCTTCGCGCGCTACGAGTTCCGCGGCCGTCAGGTGGTCTACTACCTGTTCGTCGGCGGAATGATGTTCCCGGTGTTCCTGGCCCTGGTGCCGCTGTTCTTCGTGGTGCGCAGCGTCGGCCTGCTCGGCACCTGGCCGGGCCTGATCCTGGTCTACACCGCATACTCGCTGCCGTTCACGGTGTTCTTCCTGACCGCCTTCTTCCGGACGCTGCCGACCTCGATCGCGGAGGCCGCCATGATCGACGGCTGCGGGCACTTCCGGCTTTTCTTCCGGGTGATGCTGCCGATGGCGCGACCGGGACTGATCAGCGTCGGCATCTTCAACTTCCTCAGTCACTGGAACCAGTTCCTGCTGCCCCAGGTGCTCATCCCCGGCGACGGGCAGGACCGGATGCTCGCCCAGGGACTCAGTTCGCTCGCGGTCAGCCAGGGTTACGCCGGCGACTACGCCCAGCTCTTCGCCGGCCTGACCATCGCCGTGCTGCCGGTGCTCGTGGTCTACGTGGCGTTCCAGCGGCAGGTCCAGGCCGGCCTGACCGCCGGGCAGCTCAAGTGAGGTCGTTGCCACAGGCAACGGGGCAGTGCGGATGACCGTGCTCCCCTAGGGTGAGCCGGCACGCTCACCTCATCGACAGGAATTCCATGTTCTTCCTCATCTACACACTGCTGTTGCTGCTCGGCGGCATCGCCATGGTCGCCCTCGGCATCGCCGTCAAGGAGCAGGGGACCGGTTCCCGGATCCTCAACGTGGTCGTCGGGCTCGCCATGTTCGCCTACGGCTTCTATCTGTTCTTCCTCTTCGAGGGCGGCCGCTACCAGATCTTCTTCTACGTCTTCGTCCTGCCGATCCTGCTGGCCGTGCGGGCGGTGAAGGCCCGCAAGGAGGCCCGCGAGCAGGCCGCGGCGCACCAGTTCGCCGGCGCGCCGCAGCCCGGGATGTTCGCTCCGTCGGCGCACGGCCAGCCGGCTCCCGGCTACCCGGCTCCGGGTCAGGCGGGCGCCCCCTTCGGCGTGGCCGGACAGGGGCATGCGGCGCCGCCGCACGGCCAGCCGGTGGCGCCGCACGGTCCGGGCCAGCAGGGGCACCCGACCGCGCCGCACGCTCCGGGCCCGCAGGGAAACCCGACCCCGCCGCAGGGCTCCGGGCCGCAGGGGTACCCGACCGCTTGAGCAGGTACGCAGGCCGGTCGCCCGTCGTGGCGGCCGGCCTCTCCTCCGCTTGACCGGTAGGAAATCTCCTACCTATGCTGACGGGCATGTCCGTCAACCACGTGCAGATCGTCTCCGTACCCGTCAGCGACCAGGACCGGGCCCGCGACTTCTACGTCGACGTGCTCGGTCTGGATCTGGTGCGGGACAACCCGATGGGGCCCGGCGGCCGCTGGGTGCAGGTGGCCCCGAAGGGCGCCGCGACCACGCTGACGCTGGTCACCTGGTTCGACAGCATGCCCGCCGGCTCGCTCCGAGGGTTGGTGCTGGAGAGCGACGACCTCGACGCCGACGTCGCCCGGCTGCGCCAGCGGGGGGTCGTGTTCGCCGAGGACGGGATCCAGGTCGCGCCCTGGGGCCGGTACACCACCTTTGCCGACCCGGACGGCAACGGCATCGCGTTGCAGGAGACCCGTGTCTGAGCCGGACGTCTTCGCGGCCCTGGCCAACCCCACCCGGCGCGAACTGTTGCGGCTGCTCCGCGAGGAGGGGGAGCAGCCGGTGCAGCGGCTCGCCGACCGGTTCGACATGCGCCGACCCAGCCTGTCCGAGCACCTGCGGGTGCTCAAGGACGCCGGGCTGGTGACCGAGCAGCCGGTCGGGCGGCAGCGGTTCTACGCGTTGCGCCCCGAGCCGCTGCGCGAACTGGCCGACTGGCTCACCCCGTACGAGCGGTTCTGGCGCTCCCGCCTGGCCGGGTTGCGCGAGGTGCTGGACGAGCTGCCCGATGAGTGAACCGACGCGTATCGGGGTGGACCAGTTCCTGCCCCACCCCCCGGCCAAGGTGTGGCGGGCCCTGACCGATTCCGATCTCCTCGAACGGTGGCTCATGCCGAACGACTTCCGGGCGGTGCCGGGGCACCACTTCACCTTCCGCACGGTCGCGCGCCCCGGTCAGGGGTTCGACGGGGTGGTCCACTGCGAGGTGCTGGAACTTGACGAGCCACGGCGGCTGCGGTGGGCGTGGCGTGGTGGCTCGCTCGACACGGTGGTCACCTGGACGTTGGTCCCCGAGGGCAGGGGCACCCGGCTGTTCCTGGAGCACGCCGGTTTCGACCCGGACGACCCGCTGCAACGGCGGACGTTCACCCTGCTCGACGGCGGCTGGCGTACCCAGGTCTGGACCCGTCTCGCCGCCACGCTGACCGCACTGCCCTGACCGCCTGCAGGCCTGGATGCCGCACACCGTCAGCAGGGGTCGGGCTCTGCCGGCGGCGCGGTGGGTGGAACGTCGTGGGTGTGGGCGGGCCGGTGTGGCGCCTACGGTGTTCCACCGAGCCGGTGGAGCTGCGTGCCCGGCGAGTGTGGGTCGTTCACGTCATCGACTTCTCGGTCACGGACGGGACGTGGTTTCCGTCGCCTGTCGAGCTGATAACACCAACGACTCAGCGGCTGTGGGTGAGGGTGAGTCGTTGGTGTTATCAGCTCGACAGGGCGTTGGGGGTTATCGTCCGTCGGCACGGGGCACGGGGCACGGGGCACGGGGCGCGGGGCGCGGGGGTCAGGCCGGTGGCGGGACGAGGCGGGTGTGCAGCGCGGCCGGGTCGGCCACCTCGGGCAGGTCCCGGGCGGCGAGCCAGGCCGCGGCGGCGGCACCGTCCCCGGCGCTGTGCAGCGGGGCGTCCGGCCAGCGGACGGTCAGCTCGTACCGGACGGCGGTGGCCAACGGCGTGTCGCCGGTGAGCAGGCCACCGCCGAGCACCACCGGATCGGTCGCGCCGGCCGGGCGGATCCGGGAGACACTCTCGGCCAGCAGCGCGGCGGCCTCGCCGATCAGGGCGGCGGCGGTCGGCTCGCCCTCCCGGGCCGCCGTGACGACCAGCGGCGCGAGGCGGGCCAGGTCCACCGGTGGCCGCCGGGTCACCGCCTGTACGACCGCATCGGCGGTCGCCCGGGGTCGGGCGGCCACCTCGGTCGTGCCGGTCAGCTCCGTGAGCACGCGGCGGGCGAGCGCTCCCGGGGCGTCGGCCCGGTCCAGGTCGGTCAGGAGTCGGCGGACCGCCTCGCGGCCCAGCCAGAACCCGGAGCCGGCGTCGCCGAGCAGCCAGCCGTGGCCGTCGGCGGTGCGGTCCAGGCGCAGGTCACGTACCTGGGCGGCGATCGCGCCGGTGCCGGCGATGAGCACGGTGCCCTCTGGCGCGGCGGTCCCGGAGGCGTAGGCCACCAGGGCGTCACCGTGCACGGTGTACGGGCAGGCGAGCCCCGCCTCGGCCCAGGCCCGGTCGAAGGCGTCCCGGCCGTGCGGGTCGGCGAGGAGGCGGCCGGCGCCGGCGAGGCCGATCACGCCGGCGCGTACCCGGGTCGGGTCGACCTCGGCGAGCGCCGCGCGGAGGGCGGCGAGCAGTTCGGCGGCGGCCCGCTCGGCGCCGTGACTGGTCGGGTTGCCGCCGCCGGCGCGGCCGTCGCCCAGGCGTACGCCGTCGAGGTTCAGCGCGGTGGCGCGGGTGGACGTACCTCCGACGTCGAGGCCGACCACGACGGTGTCCGACATGGCTCCCATGCTGGTCGGCCGCGTTCCCGGACGCAAGATCGCGGCTGTGCGTCAGGTAACAGTTTGAAAACTTCGCCCACGCTCTTGACACGGAGGGGCCTTCAGTAAGAACTTTTACCACTAACAGTTAACACTCTTTCCGAAAGGCGTCCGATGGTTGATCACGAGGTGGACACCCCCGCGGGGACCGCGGTGGTCGACGCCGACGCGGTCGACCGGCGGGGTGCGGTGACCGTCTCCTCGGACGGGGTGCTGGCCAGGGTCCGGGCCGGCGCGGGGGAGCTGACGGGGGCGTTGCGCCGGGTCGCCGAGCACGTGCTCAGCGACCCGGAGGCGGCGGCCCGGGCCACCATCGTCGAGCTGGCCGAGCGCAGCGGCACGTCACCGGCGACCATCACCCGGTTCTGCCGGGCGATGGGCTTCGAGGGCTACGCCGACCTGCGACTCGGCATCGCCGCCGAGACCGGCCGGGCCCGGTCCGCCGGCTGGACCGTCGACATCGGTCGCGAGATCCAGCCCGGCGACCCGCTGTCCCGGGTGCTCGACCAGATCATGGCCGCCGACACGCGGGCCATGCACGACACCGCGGCGCTGCTCGACCTGCACGAGGTGGAGCGGGCGGCGGTGGCCATCGCCGGGGCCAGCCGGGTGAACATCTTCGGCGCCAGCGGCAGCGCGCTGGTCGGCGAGGAGATGCAGTTCAGCCTGCACCGCATCGGCGTCGCCGCCTGGGCCTGGAGCGACGTGCACGAGGGGCTGGCCAGCGCCGCGCTGCTCGGCGCCGGGGACGTCGCGCTCGGCATCTCGCACACCGGCCAGACCCGCGAGACCATCGAGCTGCTCGCCGAGGCGGGCAGCCGCGGGGCGACCACCGTCGCGCTGACCGGCTTCCCCCGCTCGCCGCTGGCCGAGTTGGCCGACATCGTGCTGGTCACCGCCAGCCAGGCGACCACGTTCCGGCCGGACGCGCTCTCCGCCCGGCACCCTCAGCTCGTCGTGCTCGACCTGCTCTACATCGCGGTGGCGCAGCGCACCCACGACCGCGCCCACGCGGCCTTCCGGCGTACCGCCCAGGCCGTCGACGGGCACAAGGCCGCGAAGGGGTCCCACACATGATCAGTGCCCAGCGGTACGCGGACGCCGTCCGCCCGGTGCTCGACCGGCTGGTCGACAGCCAGGCCGCCGTGGTGGACCGGGCGGCCGACCTGATCGCCGGCGGCCTGCGCGCCGGCGGCGTCCTCCAGGCGTTCGGCGCCGGCCACTCGGAGGCGTTCGCCGCCGAACTGGTGGCCCGCGCCGGTGGCCTGGTCCCCACCAACCGACTCTCCCTGCACGACCTCGTGCTGCACGGCGACGCGCCCCGCGACGTGCTCGCCGACCCCAAGCTGGAACGCGACCCGGCGGTGGCGCACCAGCTCTACGCCCTGGCGGCGCCGCAGCCGGAGGACGTGTTCGTGGTCGCCTCGCAGTCCGGCATCAACGGCTCCGTGGTGGAGCTGGCGACGCTGGTCAAGCGGGGCGGCCATCCGTTGATCGCGGTCACCTCGGTCGAGCACACCGCCCGGGTCGCCCCTCGGCACCCGTCCGGGCAACGGCTCGCCGACCTCGCCGACGTCGTGCTGGACAACGGCGCGCCGTACGGCGACGCACTGCTGCCGCTCGAGGGCGGCGGCGCGGTCTGTGCGGTCTCGTCGGTCACCGCGGCGCTGTTGGCGCAGCTGCTGACCGCCGAGGTCGTACGACGGTTCCACCAGGCCGGAGAGGTACCCCCTGTCTACCTCTCCGCCAACGTCCCCGGTGGGGACGAGCACAACCTCGCCCTCGAGTCGCGGTACGCCGGGCGCCTCCGGCGGACCGCCTGACCCGACACCACAAGGAGAGACAAGATGTCGGTTACCCCCGAGAAGTCCGGCGACCTCAGCCGCCGGACCCTGTTGCAGCGCGCCGCCGCGGCCGGCCTGATCGCGGTCCCGGCCGCCGGTCTGCTCAGCGCCTGCGCCGGCAGCGAGCCGAGCAAGTCCGACGGCGGCGGCGCGGCCAAGAGCAAGGACAACCCGTTCGGCGTCAAGGACGGCAGCGCCGTCAAGGTGGTCGTCTTCAACGGTGGCCTGGGTGACCAGTGGGCCAAGGAAGACAAGGTCATCTTCAACGCCAAGCACGCGAACGTCACGGTCAACATGTCTTCCACCCAGAAGATCAAGACCGAAGAGCAGCCGAAGATGGCGACCCAGCCGAGCGACCTGGTGATGAACTCGGGCGCCGACATGATGGACCGCAGCACGCTGATCAACGAGGGCGCCATCGAGCCGCTCGACGACCTGCTCACCGCGCCGGCGTGGGACGGCGAGGGGACGGTGGCCGACTCGCTGCTGCCGGGCACCGTCGCCGACGGCACCCAGAACGGCAAGTTCTACGTGGTGAACGTGGCCTACACGGTCTGGGGCAACTGGTACAACGCCGCGCTCTTCAAGAAGGAGGGCTGGACCGCCCCGACCACCTGGGACGAGTTCTTCGCGCTGGCGCCGAAGATCAAGGCCAAGGGCATGGCGCCGTACGTGCACGACGCGGCGCACGGCTACTACCCCCGGTGGGCGCTGTTCGCGAGCATCTGGAAGGCCGTCGGCAAGCAGGCCGTCGTCGACATCGACAACCTGAAGGACGGCGCCTGGAAGGCCGACGGTATCGTCGCCGCGCTGGAGCCGTGGGAGAAGCTGGTCAAGGACAAGCTGCTCCTGCCGGGCAAGCTGGACCACACCCAGTCGCAGCAGGCGTGGCTGGACGGCAAGGCGGCGTTCATCCAGGTCGGCACCTGGCTGAAGAACGAGATGTCGGCGACCATCCCGCCGGGCTTCGAGCTGACCATCTCCGACTACTGGAGCAAGCCGGGCGACAAGGCCGCCAAGGACGTCTTCGCCTCCTCCGGCGAGGGCTTCGTGGTGCCCAGCAAGGCGCCGAACAAGGAGGCCGCGAAGGAGTTCCTGCGGGCCATCCTGTCCAAGGCCGGTTCGGCGAAGTTCGCCGAGCTGACCAAGTCGCTGGCCTCCACCAAGGGCTCCGGTGACAACGTCCAGGACAGCGCGCTGGCCAGCGCGAACAACCTGGTCAAGGGCGGCAGCGGAGAGCTGATCTCGGTGAAGTTCCCGGACTTCTACGCCGACCTGGACAAGGAGAGCCAGAACCTCTCCGAGGAGCTGATGGCCGGCCGGCTCACCGCGCAGCAGTTCGTCGACAAGATGCAGGTGGCCGCGGACAAGGTCGCCAAGGACTCGTCGATCAAGAAGCAGACCCGCACCGCCTGACATCGTCGAGGAAGTGAGTCCAATGCGGCACGGAGTCGCGCGTTTCGTCACGGGCTTCCTGGCCCTGCCCGTCGCGCTGTACCTGTTCTACGTGGTGTGGCCGTTCGCCCAGGCGGCGGGCTACTCGCTGACCGACTGGGGCGGGTACTCGGATTCCCAGAACTTCGTCGGGCTGGACAACTACGTCCGACTGTTCTCCGACGAGCTGATCCGGAAGGCGTTCTGGCACAACGTGTTCTTCCTGGTCACCGTGCCGCTGTTCACGATCGCGCTGGCCCTGTTCCTCGCGTTCCTGCTCAACGTGGGCGGACGCGAGGACAGGGCCGGCATCCGCGGAGTGTTCGGCTCCGGGATCTACAAGGTGATCTTCTTCTTCCCGCAGGTGTTGTCGCTGGTCGTCATCGCGGTCATGTGGCAGCAGATCTACCGGACCGACGGGCAGGGTCTGATCAACGGCCTGCTGATCAAGATCGGACTGGTGGACGCGGACAACCCGATCGCGTTCACCGCCGACCCGGAGCCGTTCCTCGGCGTGCCCGCGGTGCTGTGGTGGTTGCTGCTCATCGCGGTGTGGAGCGGCGCCGGCTTCTACATGGTGCTGTTCTCCGCCGCCATGCAGTCGATCCCGAAGGACATCTACGAGGCGGCGATCCTCGACGGCGCGGGTCGTTTCCACACCTTCTTCCGGGTGACCCTGCCGCTGCTGCGGGACAGCATCTCGGTCGCCTGGGTCTACCTCGGCTTCATCGCGCTGGACATGTACGCGCTGGTCTTCGTCATGACGCCGAGCCAGGGCGGCCCGAACCACGCCAGCGAGATCTTCGCCTCGGTGATCCAGTTCAACGCGTTCCAGAAGGGCCAGTTCGGCTACGCCTGCGCCATCGCCGTCGCGCTGGCCATCTTCACCATCCTGCTGGCCGCGCTCCAGTTGCGGATCACCCGCCGTGAGCGGATCGAGTTCTGAGGAGGTTTGGACGATGAGCACGGTGACGCACTCCTCCGGCCGGACCCGACCCGACACGGAGCCGCCGTCCGGCCCGCCGACGGGGCGGCGGGTCAAGGGCGCCGGCAACGGCCTCGGCGGCCGGTTCTTCAACGGCTTCTCCCACCTGTTCCTCGCGGTCTGGGCGATCATGGTGGTCTACCCGCTGCTGTGGGTGGTGATGTCGGCGCTCAAGACGGACTCGGAGGTGATCCGCGAGCCGCTGTCGCTGATCCCCGCCGCGTTGCAGTGGGACAACTTCGCCCGGGCCTGGACGGCCGGGATCGACAGCTTCTTCCTCAACACGCTGCTCGTGCTCGTCTTCAGCGTGTCCCTGACGATGCTGCTCGGTTCGATGGCCGCGTACGCCCTGGCGCGCTACGAGTTCCGCGGCAACCGGCTGATCTACTGGATGTTCCTGTCCGGGTTGACCCTGCCGATCTACCTGGCCGCGGTGCCGCTGTTCAAGGGCGTCTACAACACCGGGGTCAGCCTGCCGCTGCTCGGCCCGAACAAGCACCTCATGCTGATCCTCGTCTACGTGGCGTGGTCGCTGTCGTTCACGATCTTCTTCATGCACTCGTTCTTCCGGACGCTGCCCGACTCGATCGCCGAGGCGGCCCAGGTCGACGGGGCGTCGCACACCCGTACGTTCTTCAGCGTGATGCTGCCGATGGCCAAGCCCGGCCTGATCAGCATCGGCATCTTCAACGTGCTCGGCCAGTGGAACCAGTGGTACCTGCCGACGCTGCTCATGCAGTCGGTCGCCGGTGAGCCGAAGCACCAGGTCATCGCGCAGGGTCTGATCGAGCTGTCGGTCAACCAGGGCTACAAGTCCGACTGGTCCGGCTTGTTCGCCGGCGTCACGATGGCGATGCTGCCGGTGCTGATCGTGTACATCGTCTTCCAGCGCCAGGTGCAGTCCGGTCTCACCGCCGGCGTCAGCAAGTAGCACCCGCCCGCCCCCTCCCGCCCCCGGCGAAGGAAGGGCCCCTTCTTAACCGCCGTTGTTAAGAAGGGGCCCTTCCTCTACCGGAGGCGTTAAGAAGGGGCCCTTCCTTTCCCGCACGGCGTGTCGGTGGGGCGAGGCAGAATCACCTCCGTGCTGGTGGCGGTGGTGGCGGACGAGCGGGGCGGCGGCGTGCTGCAACCGCTCGACGCCAGCGGTCGCCCGGCCGGCCCGGCCGAGGAGGTCGTCGACCTGGCCGGCGCGGTGGCCGCCCGCGAGGCCGCCGACCGGCCCCGCTGGGTGTGGGCCACCGGCGGCGGCGTCTACCCGGGGTTGCTGCGTGCCGGCGTCCGGCTCGACCGCTGCCACGACGTGGAGCTGACCGAGGCGCTGCTGCTCGGGCACGCCGGCCGCTGGGGCGAGCCGCGGGCGCTGCCCGCCGCCTGGGCCCGGCTGACCGGCGCGCCGGTCCCGCCGGATCCGGCGCCCCGCCCGCCGGAGCCGCCCGGGCACGGCCAGGCCGCGCTCTTCGAGCCGCCGTCCGGCCCCGCGGGCCCGGGCGTCCCGGCCCTGACCAGGGTGTACGCCGACCAGCTCGCCCGGATCGCCGCGACCGCCCATCCCGGCCGGTTCCGGCTCCTGGTGGCCGCCGAGTCGGCCGGTGCGCTGGTCGCCGCCGAGATGGGCGCGGCCGGGCTGCCCTGGCGGGTCGACGTGCACGACGCGATCCTGGCGGAGCTGCTCGGCGAGGCGTCCCCGGTGGGTGGGCCACCGCGCCGGCTGGCCGAGCTGCAGGCGCGGATCGCCGCCGCGTTCGGCGTACGCCGGTTGCACGCCGACTCGCCCGCGGAGCTGTTGCGGGCGTTCGCCCGGGCGGGTGTGGAGCTGCCCAACACGCGGGCCTGGGTGCTGCGGGGGGTGGAGCACCCGGCGGTGCCGCTGGTCCTCGAGTACAAGGAGCTCTACCGGATCTGGACGGCGCACGGCTGGGCCTGGCGCGACGCCTGGGTGTCCGGCGGCCGGTTCCACCCGGAGTACGTGCCGGGTGGCGTGGTGTCCGGCCGGTGGGCCACCCGGGGCGGCGGGGCGTTGCAGATCCCGAAGGTGATCCGCCGGGCCGTGGTGGCCGACCCGGGTTGGACGTTCGTGGTGGCCGACGCGGGCCAGCTCGAACCGCGGGTGCTCGCCGCGGTCTCCGGGGACGAGCGGCTGGCCGCCGCGGGCGGCGCCGGCGACCTCTACGCGGCGCTGGCCCGGGACGCCTTCGGCGGTGACCGGCCCCGGGCCAAGGTGGCGCTGCTCGGCGCGATGTACGGGCAGACCGGCGGTGCGGCGGTGCCGGCGTTGGCGGTGTTGCGGAAGAACTACCCGACCGCGTTCGGCTACGTCGAGGCGGCCGCCCGCACCGGCGAGGCCGGCGGGCTGGTCCGGTCGTGGCTGGGCCGCACCTGCCCGCCCGGTTCGGTCGGTTTCGCCGACGGGGACGACGCGGCGCCGGACGGCGAGGTGGATCCACACAGCCCGTCGGCCCGGGCGGCCCGGTCGCGGGGGCGCTTCACCCGCAACTTCGTCATCCAGGCCACCGCCGCCGAGTGGGCCTCGACGCTGCTGGCCACGCTGCGCACCGAGCTTGCCGGCACCGGGGCGGAGCTGGTCTTCTTCCAGCACGACGAGGTGATGGTGCACTGTCCGGACGGTCAGGCCGCCGCCGTCGCCGAGGCAGTGACCGCGGCCGGCGAGCGGGCCACCCGGCTGTTGTTCGGCGACACGCCGGTCCGCTTCCCGCTCGACCTGTCCACGGTGGACTGCTACGCCGACGCGGCTTAGTCCCACAATTTTCCGATTTGCCCCGCTACCCGGCCCTGATCGTGCTCGTTGGGTCCGGTGTGCGTACGACGGGACGGACCGGGCGCGGCTGTGCCCGGTCCGTCCCCCTGGTCGAGGGGGCACCGCTGAACCGGATCGCTGCAATGATCATCGCCGCTGGTGGCGGCCGCCGCATCGGCGGCCCCGAGGCGTTGCTGCACCAGGGCGAGAAGCCGCTGGTGAGCCAGATGATCGACACGATGACCGCGGCGGGCTGCGCGGACGTCGTGGTCGTGCTGGGCGCGGCGGCCGAACAGGTGCGGCAGACCACCGACCTCACCGGCGCCACCGTGGTGGTCAACCGGGCCTGGGGGACCGGCGTGGGCTCCTCGATCCGGGCCGGGCTGGCCGCGTTGACCGACGACGGCATCGAGGCGGTCGTCGTGGTGCCGGTGGACATGCCCGGGCTCACCGCGACGGCGGTCCGCCGGGTGACCGCGCTGCCGTACCCGGACGTGCTGGTCTGCGCGACCTACGACGGCCTGCGCGGCTACCCGATGCTCTTCGGCCGCCGACACTGGTCCGGCATCGCCACGCTGGCCAGCGCCGACGTCGGCGCCCGGCCCTACCTGCTGGCGCACAAGGACCAGATCGTCGACATCGCCTGCGACGCGGTGGCCGACGGCAGCCGGATCGACAGCCCGGAACTGATGGCGCTCTACGGGCTGTCCATCCCCGAGCAGCGCGTCGGCGCCTGAGGGGTAAGGAAGGGCCCCTTCTTAACGCCTGCGGTAGAGGAAGGGCCCCTTCTTAACAAGCGCGCACAGTGGGTGTCGGACCCCGGTGCCAGGATGTGACGGTGGCCTACGACGAGGACCTGGCGAACCGGGTGCGGGAGCTGGTCGGGCGCGAGCCCGGCGTCACCGAACGGCGCATGTTCGGCGGCTTGGCGATGATGCTGCGCGGCAACATGTCGGTGGTGGTGCGCGGCGCCGGCGGCCTGATGGTGCGCGTCGATCCGGCCGACACCGAGGCGGCGCTGGCCGAGCCCGGCGCCGGGGCGACCGTGATGCGCGGGCGGCCGATGCGGGGCTGGGTGACCGTCGACCCCGCCGCGTGCGAGCGCGACGCCGACCTGGCCCGCTGGGTCGACCGAGGGGTCCGCTCCGCCCGGGCCCTGCCGGCGAAGTAGCCCGCCCGATATTCGGCTGCGGATGGCCCCGCTCCGCCCTACGCTCCCGACCTGTCGACAGACGCTCGGACGGCGGATCGGAGATGAGCACCGCGATGACGAGTCACCTCTACGCGATCAGTGTCGACGCGGCGGAGCCGCTGCGGCTCGCCCGGTTCTGGTCGGGGGTGCTGGGTCGGGAGATCGTCGACGACCCGCGCGAGGGGGTCGCGCTCCTGCCCGACGGCGACCCCGGCTTCCGCGTCCGCTTCCTCCGGAACCCCACTCCGAAGACCACGCAGAACCGGGTGCACTTCGACCTGACCAGCGGATCCCCGCGGGACCAGCGGGAGACGGTGGCCCGGGCGTTGGCCCTGGGCGGGCGGCACATCGACATCGGGCAGGGCCCCGACGACGGGCAGGTGGTGCTCGCCGACCCCGAGGGCAACGAGTTCTGCGTCATCGAGGCGGACAACACCTTCCTCGCCGGCTGCGGGCCGATCGGCGCGGTCAACTGCGACGGCACCCGGGCGGTCGGCTACTTCTGGCGCGCGGCGCTGGGCTGGCCGCTGGTCTGGGACCAGGACGAGGAGACCGCGATCCAGTCGCCGGGCGGCGGCGCGAAGGTCACCTGGAGCGGCCCGCCGCTGATGCCGAGCGACGGACGGGACCGGCTGCACCTCGACGTCGTCCCGTCGGGCGGCGACCGGGACGCGGAGGTCGACCGCCTGGTCGCGCTCGGCGCGACCCGGGTCGGCACGGGCCGGCACACGGCCGACGACGTGGTGCTCGCCGACCCCGACGGCACCGAGTTCTGCGTGCTGACGCCCCGCTGACGCGAGGTGCCTCGCGTTCGCTACCGTCCGCGGGGGACGACACCCCGACGGGGAGGGAGCGTCGTGGTCGCTCGTCATCTGGTGGGCATGGCCACCGCCTGGCTCGTGGTCCTCGGCGAGGCGGTCGTCGGCTACCTCGGCCTGCTGTCGTACGCGCTGGTCACCGACGCCGACCCGGGCGGGCCGCTGGCCGGTCCGCTGCTGGTGCTGGTCGCGGCGGTGGTCGGCCTGGCCCTGCTGCCGCTGCTCTTCCTGCCCGCGGTGGCCGTCGCAGAGGTGGCGGGCCGGCGCCGGGGAGTGGTCGCGACGTCGGCGCTCGCCGGGGCCGCCGCGATCGTCCTGGCCGTCGGCTACGCCGTCGCCGCGTCGGTCGCCACGGACGTTCCCGCCGCCCGGATCCCGGTCGTGGCGGGGCTCGCCGCGCTCGCGGTCCTTCCGCCGACGGCCGCGTACGCCCTCGCCGCCCGTGGCGTCGGGCGACTCCGGAGCCGCCCTGGGTGGGTGCGGCGCGCCGTCGCCCGGTGAGGCGTCGGCTCAGGCCAGGTCGAACAGCGCGGCCGCGTTGCCCCAACAGACCGCGCGCAGCCAGTCGTCGCCCAGGTCCAACCGGGCCAATCCGTCGAGCTGCTCGGCGTACGGGTAGGGGATGTTCGGGAAGTCGCTGCCCAGCAGCACCTTGCCGGCCAGGCCCAGCTCGCGCAGCCGGGGTCGCTGCGTCGGCGGGAACGGCACGAACCGGTCGAAGAACGAGGTGAAGGCCATGGTGGTGTCGAGCCTGACCTCGGCGTACCGGTCGGCCAGGTCGAGGAACGCGACATAGTCGGGCGCGCCGAGGTGGGCCACGACGGTGGCCAGCCGGGGGTGCCGGGCGAGCAGCGCGGCGAACGGTTCCGGCCCGGTGTGCGCGGTGCCCACCGGGGCGTGCCCGGCGTGCACGACCACCGGCACGCCGGCGTCCGCGAGCAGGCCCCACACCGCGTCCAGGGCCGGGTCGGTGGGTCGGAAGCCGCCCACCTGCACGTGCACCTTGAACACCCGGGCGCCGGCGGTGAGGGCGTCCGCGACGTACCGGGCGGCGTCCGGCTCGGGGAAGAACGTCGCCGACGGCAGACACCCCGGGGTACGCGCCGCGAAGTCCAGCGTCCACCGGTTCAGCGACTCGGCCATGCCGGGCCGGTGCGGGTACGCCAGCGCGGTGAACGCCCGCACGCCGAGCCGGCCCAGGTACGCAACCCGGGTGTCGTCGTCCCAGCGGTAGCGGATCGGCCACTCGGTGCCGACCAGCGGGCCGGCCGCGTCGAAGTAGGCCCACACCTTGGCCAGCAGGCGGGGCGGCAGGAAGTGGGTGTGCACGTCGGCCAGGCCGGGCAGCCCGAGCCGCTGCCAGAACGCCGGCACCGCCTCGTCCTCGACCGGTGCCGGGAAGGCCCCGGTCACACCTGGATGTCGAAGCGTTGCAGCACCGACGGCGCGACCAGCCCAACCGCGGCGAGCACGGCCAGCACGGTCAGCGCGGCCCGCAGCACGACCGTCTCGGCCTTGCTGCCGGTGCGCAGCGCGATCTTGTTGGGCAGCCCGATCATGGTCCACATCCGGCGTCTGATCGGGATCGGCCAGAGGATCGGCACGCCGGCGCGGGTGATCATGTCGCCGAGGATGTGCACGAAACAGCCCACCCCCATGGCGAGGCCGATCATCGGATAGCCCCGGTCGCCGGGCAGGTTGGCGAACGTGAACCAGGCCGCGGCGGCGGACACCAGCGTGACCACGACCCAGCCGGCCCGTTCCGCCCACTCGTCGAAGAGCCCGCGCAGCGCCAGGCCGATCATGAAGAACAGGATGCCGACCACCGCCCACTTGCCGTAGTGGGCGCAGAGCGCGGTGGTGCCCCACCCGACCAGCACGGTGAACGGGATCGTGTGGGTCAGCGTGCGGTGCCCGTTGTTGCGGCGCGGGTCCTTGCTGAGCTTGGTGGCGTAGTAGACGCCGAGGGAGATCTTCTCCATCACCTCGGCGACGAAGAGGCTGAACACGCCGAACGTCCGGGCGACGGTGGCGCCGCCCTGGTTGCGGGTGACCTTGCCGGAGAGGTCGAGGTCGGGAAAGAGCGCCCCGCCCGCGCAGACCGCGGTGCCCACCGCCAGTGCCAGCGGCGTCTGGTGGTAGTCGGCGAACTGGTCCAGCGCCCAGGAGCCGGTCAGCCACACCGCCGCGCCGGACAGCGCGTGGGATGGTCCCATCATCTCGGCTCGCCCTCCCCAGAGATCTTGATCGAGAAAACTACGCCACTGTAGTCAGGCCGTGCGACGGCGGGGCATCATCCGGACGGTCCACTGGGGAGGGGCACCGGGACGTCCCGGTGGCGCCCGCCGGATCACCAGGAAGTATGTCGCCCCGGCCCGGCCCGCCGGCCCCGACTGTCGGTGATGAGACGCCTGCCGGTCACCCCGCGGTACGGGTGGGCCGGATCGGCCGGATGCTCTCGCGGATCAGCGCGAACTGCGCGGCGGCGGCGGGCCAGTCGGCGTCGGAGGTGGTCCACCCCAGCGTCCAGCCGGCCTCCTCGCCGGGCAGCACCCGCAAGGCGTGCATGCGTTCGCCGTACGGCGCGGTCCACCGGCACTCCCACTCCGCGCCGTCGCCGTCGGCGGCCAGCCGCACCCTCTCGTACTGGAACAGCCGGCCGGCGGACGTCAGGTCCCGCTCGGACGACCGCAGCCGGCCGACCGGGTCTCCGCCCGGGTAGGGCTCGACGCCCAGGATGCGACGGGTGGCCGGGTCCTGGAAGCAGGTGGTGTCGCCGGAGCGCAGCTGGAGCCAGCCGGCGGGCAGGGCGATGTGGAACCCGCCGGCGTCGGCCGGCCAGACCCAGCCGGCGGGCACGGTGACCGCCGGGTCGGCCGGTGGCGGGCCCTTCTGCACGGGGGTGCCCGCCACGTCGGGCCGGATGCAGGGGAACGGCGGGGCCGGCACGCCGCCGGGCCCGCCGGGTGGTCCGGGCGGGCGGTCCCAGGGCTGGCCGGAGCCCTCGCCGCGCCGGTCGTCGTCCGGCGGGTGCGCGTGGTCGTCGGTGACGGCGAGCGCGGTGCCGACCCCGGCGGCCACGGCCAGCGCCGCGGCCGCCGCCGCCAGGCCCCAGCGTCGGGCCGCCGCCGCGCCCGCGCCGCCGTCCGTCCGACCGCCCCCGGGAGCACCGGGAGCGGTTCCGGCGCGCACGCCGCCGCCGAGGACCGGGTCGCCGGATGTGCCGCCGTGGCCGGCCTCGCCGCCGCGCGTGGGCACCCTACCGAGGTCGTCGGGGCGTACGGGGAGCGCGCCGCTTCCCGCACGGCCGCCGCGCAGCACGCCGGTGTCCACGGGGCCGCTGTGGGTGACCGGGGCGGGACCGGGTGGCGGCGACGCCTGCCCGCCGGTGTGCACCGGGCTGAGGGCGTCGGCCCGGGCCTGAGGGCCCTCCGGCCCGGTCGGGCTGCCCGGGTCCACGAAGCTGGTCAGGACCGTGGGGCCGAGGCTGCCGCTCGGACGGTCGGTGGTCTCCCGGGGCGGCCCGCCACGACCCGTCCGGGCCGACCCGTCGGGCTGGCCCGGTTCGACCGGCCCGGACCGTTCGACCGGTTCGGTCGACGACTCGGTGGCGTCCGCCTCGCCGGGCGGCGCCCATTCGCTGCGCAGGGCCGCCCGACTCCAGGCGCGCGCGGCGGCGGCGGGCGGCATCAGGTCGGGATAGTCGACGGGCGGCCCGGCCGCCGTGCCGGTGCTGTCCCAGCCGTCCGCGTCGGTCCGGTCCGGCTCGTGGGTCCGGTCCGGCTCGTGGGTCCGGCCCGGCTCGTGGGTCCGGCCCGGCTCGTCGGTCCGGCCCGGCGGGTCGGCTGCGCCGGCGGACCCGGTCCGCGCCGGCACGTCCGCGCCGGCCGACCGGCCGGGCGCCTCGCCGGCCGACCGGGCCGACCGCCCGGCGGCCGCCCGATCCGCCACGTCGGCGCCCGGCACGTCGGCGTCCGGCGCGGTGGCGGCGGTGAGCAGCCGGGCCGTCTCGTCGTGGCCGAGCCGGTTGCGGGGGTCGCGGCGCAGCAACCCGACCAGCACCGGCATCAACGGACCCGCGTGCGGGGCCGGGTCCGGGGGCTGGCTGGCCAGCGCGGCCAGCGTGGCCATCGCGGTGCTGCGGGCGTACGGCGAGCGGCCCTCCACCGCCGCGTGCAGCGTGGCGCCCAGCGACCACAGGTCCGCCTCCACGCTGGACGCACCCTCGGCGGCGCGTTCCGGGGCCACGTACTGCGGGGAGCCCAGGACGAGCCCGGGACGGGTCATGGCCCCGTCGCCGCCCTCGAACACGGCCAGCCCGAAGTCGGTGAGCAGGACCCGGCCGTCGCGGGCCAGCAGCACGTTGGCGGGCTTCACGTCGCGGTGCAGCACCCCGGCCTCGTGCGCGGCGCGCAGCGCGGCGAGGACGGCCAACCCGATCCCGGCGGCCCGCCGGGGCGGCAGCGGGCCGTCGCTCTCGATGATCTCCTGAAGCGAGCGGGACGGAACGTACTCCATGATCAGCCACGGGTCGCCCTGGACCCGGACCACGTCGTAGACCCGCACCACGTTGGGGTGGCTGAGCCGCGCGGCCGTCCGCGCCTCGCGCAGCGTGCGCGCGCGCAGCTCGTCCCGCTCGTGCTCGGCGAGCCAGTTCGGCGGCACCACCTGCTTCACCGCCACCTCGCGGTGCAGCTCCTCGTCCCGAGCGCGCCAGACCTGGCCCATCCCGCCGCGGCCGACCAGCTCGAGCAGGCGGTACCGCCCGGCGATCACTACCTCCCGCACCGCACTCCTCACCGCTGGTCGTGGTCCACAATAGCCAACGGATCGGACGGTACCTATCGTTCGTCGGGGCGGCGTCCCTAGCTCGCCGCGCCGGCCAGCAGATTTCCGTCCGGAATGGCGATGGCGGACCGGTTGCCGGCCAGCAGCGCGGCGGCCCGGCGGGCCTGGAACGTGTGGTGCTCCCGGCGGGCGGCGGCGTAACTCCCGGCGGTGCGGGCGGCGATGGCCGACCAGGCGTAGCGCCGGGTCACCATGGTCCGCGCCCGGCGCGCCACCCGGCGGGCGAAGACCTCGTCGCCGAGCAGCCGGTCGACCGCGCCGGCCAGCGCGTCCGGGTCGCCGTGCGGGAAGGTCACCCCGGTCACGCCCGGTTCGACGATCTCGGCCAGCCCGCCGGTGCGCGCCACCGCGAGCGGCGCGCCGGCGGCTGCCGCCTCCAGCGCGATCATCCCGAACGGCTCGTAGAGGCTGGGGATCACCGTGGCGTCGGTGGCGGCGAGCACCGCCGGGAGCTGGGTGGCGTCCAGGAAGCCGGCGAACCGGACCGTGTCGCCCAGGCGCAGCCGGTCGACCTGGTCGACCAGCTCGTCCCGGTACGGGCCGTCTCCGGCGATCACCACCCGCAGCCCCGGGTGCCGGTCGGCCAGGTGCGGCACGGCGTGCACCAGGTGCTGCACGCCCTTCTCGTAGACCAGGCGGCCGGCGTACCCGATCAGCGGCCCGCCGGCGGCGAAGCGCGCCCGGGCCGAGGCGACCGCGTGCGGACGGGCCCGCCAGGCCCGGTCGTCCACGCCGTTGGCGACCACGTCGATCCGGCCGGACGGCACGTCGAACAGCCGGGCCACCTGCTCCCGCATGTAGCCGGAGCAGGCGATCACCCGGGCCGAGGCGTTGCTCAGCCAGTGCTCGACGCCGTGGATGGTGCGGTTCATCTCCGCCGGCAGCCAGCCCTGGTGCCGGCCGGCCTCGGTCGCGTGGATGGTGGTCACCAGCGGCACGTCGAGGTGTTCGGCCAGGGTGACGGCGGTGTGCGCGACCAGCCAGTCGTGGGCGTGGATCACGTCGTAGCCGCCGGAGCCGGCGGCGCGCAGGGCGGCCCGGGTGAGCGTGTGGTTGAACGCCATCGTCCAGGCCAGCAGGGAGTCGGTGGCCAGCGGGAACCGGACCGGGTCCTCGGCCGCGCGGACGATGCGGACGCCGTCGGCGTACTCCTCCAGCCCGACGCCGTCGGCGTGCCGGGTGACCACGGTGACCTCGTGCCCGGCGGCGGCCAGGGCGACGGAGAGCGCGTGCACGTGGCGGCCGAGCCCACCGACGAGCACGGGTGGGTACTCCCAGGAGAGCAGCAGCACCCGCAGGTGCCGGGCGGGCTGGATGTCGATCACTTCGGCGTCAGCTGACACGCGGCCCCCTTTGAGTTGTGGTGTCCCCGCCCCGCGGCGTCGCCGCGGGGTTCCGGTGGGGTCGCCACCCATCCTGCCCAGGGGTCGATAACCAGCGGCGACGCGCCGGTTGCCGGTCTGTAACGCGTTACCGGCGGGCGCGCCGCGCGCGCAGCAGCTCCGCCACCGACCACGCCTGGAACGGGCAGCCGGTGGCGGCGTGCGGCGCGGCGCCGTCGGCGGTCTCGCTGACCGAGCCGAGGCCGACCTCGGTGAGGTGCCCCTCCAGGCCCACCAGCAGGTCGTCGGTGGGCAGGCCGGCCCGGCGGTACGCGTCCAGCAGCGGCCCGGTCAGCCACGGCCAGACCGTGCCCTGGTGGTAGGCGGAGTCCCGCTCGGCCGGACCGCCCCGGTGCCGCCCGACGAAACCGGGGGAGTCGGGGGCGAGGCTGCGCGGCCCGAGCGGGGTGACCAGCGCCTCGGCGACGCGGCGCAGCGTGGCCTCGTCCGGCTCCAGCGGCGCGTACGGCAGGGACCAGGCGAGCAGCTGGTTGGGGCGCAGCAGGTCGTCGTCGTGGTGCGCGGCGCCGCCCAGCGGGTAGGCGGGCGCCGGGGCGTCCACCACGTCGTGCAGCCAGCCGGCCGGCGCGGGGAAGCGGGAGCGGAACGACGTGGTGGCCCGGGAGTGCAGGTCCCACAGCGCGCCGGCGTCCCGACCGGCCAGCTCGGTCAGCTCGGCGAGCCCGGCCAACCCGTTGACCCACAGCGCGTTGACCTCGACCGGCTTGCCGGTGCGCGGGGTCACCGGCACGCCGTACACGCGGGCGTCCATCCAGGTCAACGCCACGTCCGGCGGGCCGCCCTGGGTGAGCAGCCCGTCGGCCGGGTCGACGCCGATGCCGTAGCGGGTGCCGGCCACGTGCGCCTCCACCACGCCGTGCAGCGCGGGCAGCAGCTCGTCGCCCAGGTCGGTGTCGCCGGTGACCGTGACGTGCCGGGCGACCGCGTGCAGGAACCACAACGTGCCGTCGACCGTGTTGTGTTCGACCCGGCCGGTGTCGGCGGTGTTCGCCAGCATGCCCTCCGACAGCGTGCCCGCGTACGCCCGCAGCAGCTCGCGGCCCTCGTCGGCGCGGCCGGTGCAGAGGAACAACCCCTCGTAGGAGATCATCGTGTCCCGCGACCAGGCGCCGAACCAGGGGTAGCCGGCCACCACGTCCGGGCCGGTGGCGCCGCGCACCACGAACGCGTCGGCGGCCAGCGCGAGCGTCGCCTCGACCGCGTCCTCGGGCTTCGCCGCGGCCACCACCGCGCGGTGGCGCCGCCGGGCCGCCTCGACGACGGCGGTCGCCGGCGGCGGCTCCTCGGCCAGGTCGTCCGCCCAGGCCAGCACCGTCACCGTCGCCCCCGGCTCGTCCAGCGCGCCGGAGAACCGACCGGCGTACCAGAGGTCCTCGTCCGGGTGCAGGCCGCGGGCCGCCTCCTCCCGGTGGCGCACCCCGTGCCACCACTGGCCCTCCGGCGTCCAGTCCGGCCCGGCGAGCCGGAACGCGCCGTCGACCACCGCGCCGCCGGCCGCTGGCTCCAGCCGGGGCGCCGGCCCGTCGGCCCGCCGCTCGCCGTGGGCGTCCCGCCAGGTGCAGGCCGCGGCCAGGTCCAGCCGGACCGGGCCGCCGGAGACCAGCCGGTGTACCACGGCGACGCACGACCGGCCGTACGTCATGGCGATCTCCCGCTCGATCACCACCTCGCCGATCCGCCACCGCCAGCGCGGCAGCCCGTCGGCCAGGTCGAAGCGTTCCAGCAGCTCGAAGCCGCGCGGGTCGACCACCCCGGAGGACCACTCGTGCGCGCCGAGCCGGACCTGCCGCCCCGACGGCAGGGTCACCGCCGGGTCGAGGCTGGCCAGTCCCACCTTGCGGGACGCCGGCGTTTCGCCCGCCACCACGAGCAGGCCGTGGTAGCGGCGGGTGCGCAGCCCGGCGACGGTGCCCATGGCGTAGCCGCCGCGCCCGTCCGTGACCAGCCATTCCCGGCCGGCGGACGCGGACAGGTCACCACAGACCTGCGGGCCGAAGCGGATGTCGATCAACTTTCCTCCACCGGCAGCGAGGTGTGACATGCCACGGCGACAATGGCCGCTGTGGAGAAGTACCCCGGAGGCGTCGAAGATGTGCGGGTGATCACCGACCGCCCGACCTCCGCGACCTCCGACCCCGAGCGGCACCGGCTCGCCCAGGCCGACGCCGGGGAGCAGGACTGGCGCGCATGGGGCCCCTATCTGTCCGAGCGGGCGTGGGGGACGGTACGGGAGGACTACAGCGAGCACGGCACGGCCTGGGACTACTTCCCCCACGATCATGCGCGGTCCCGAGCCTACCGGTGGAACGAGGACGGCATGGCGGGCGTCTGCGACGACCGGCAGACGTTCTGCTTCGCCCTGGCGCTGTGGAACGGGCGGGACCCGATCCTCAAGGAGCGCATGTTCGGCCTCGGCGGCGACGGCGGCAACCACGGCGAGGACGTCAAGGAGTACTGGTGGTACGAGGACTCCACCCCCACCCACTCCTTCATGCGGTGGCGCTACCACTACCCGCAGGCCGCCTTCCCGTACGACGAGCTGGTCGCGGTGAACGCGCTGCGCGGCCGGGACGACACCGAGTACGAGCTGGTGGACACCGGCATCTTCGACGACGACCGGTACTGGGCGGTCACCGTCGACTACGCCAAGGCGTCGCCGACGGACATGTGCCTCCTGGTCACCGTCGCGAACCGGGGTGACGAGGACGCCACCCTGCACGTGCTGCCCACGCTCTGGTTCCGCAACACCTGGGCCTGGGGGCTGCCCGGCGGCGAGCGGGTCCCGCGGCTGGTCGGATCCGGCTCCCGGCTGGTCGGCGAGCACTGGGTGCTGGGCCAGCTGCTGCTGGAGGGCGACGGCGACCCGACCCCGCTGCTCTGCGACAACGAGACCAACGCCGAGCGGCTGTGGGGGCTGGCCGGGCGGTCCGCGTACCCGAAGGACGGCATCAACGACCACGTGGTGGCCGGCGCCACCACCGTCAACCCGGAGCGCACCGGCACCAAGGGCGCGCTGCACTACGTGCTCGACGTGCCGGCCGGCGGGCAGCGGCAGATCCGGCTGCGGCTGACCCGCACCGCGCCGCCGCCGGCCGGCGACCCGCCCGCCCCGGCCGACCTCGGCGACGGCTTCGACACCGTGCTCTGGGCCCGGCGGGCCGAGGCCAACCGGTTCTTCGACAGCCTGATCCCGGCCGCCGCCACCGCCGACGAGGCCCTGGTCGCCCGTCAGGCGATCGCCGGGCTGATGTGGGGCAAGCAGTTCTACCACTTCGACGTCAAGCGGTGGCTGGAGGGCGATCCCGGCTCGTCGCCGCCGGCCGGCCGCCGGCACGGGCGCAACAGCGCCTGGTGGCACATGAACAGCTTCGACGTGATCTCCATGCCGGACCCGTGGGAGTACCCCTGGTACGCGGCCTGGGACCTGGCCTTCCACTGCGTCACCATCGCCCGGGTGGACCCGGCCTTCGCCAAGGAGCAGCTGCTGCTCCTGCTCCGCGAGTGGTACCTGCACCCCAACGGCCAGATCCCGGCGTACGAGTGGGCGTTCGGGGACGTGAACCCGCCGGTGCACGCCTGGGCCGCGCTGAAGGTGTTCGAGATCGACGGCTCGCGGGACCACGAGTTCCTCGCCCGGGTGATGCACAAGCTGCTGCTCAACTTCACCTGGTGGGTCAACCGGAAGGACACCGGCGGCAACAACGTCTTCGAGGGCGGCTTCCTCGGGCTGGACAACGTCGGCCCGTTCGACCGCTCGGCCGCGCTGCCGGTGGCCGGGGTGCTGGAGCAGTCCGACGGCACCGGCTGGATGGGCATGTACGCGCTCAACCTGCTCGACATGGCGATCGTGCTGGCCGAGCACGACCGGGCCTACGTCGACACCGCGACGAAGTTCTTCGAGCACTTCGCGTACATCGCCGCGGCCGCGTACGACCAGGGGCTGTGGGACGACGAGGACGCGTTCTTCTACGACGTGCTGCGGCTGGCCGACGGCACGCAGGTGCCGCTGAAGGTGCGCTCGGTGGTCGGGCTGCTGCCGCTGGCGGCGGTGACCCGGCTCACCGCCCGGACCATGCGCCGCCTGCCCGAGCTGGGCGCCCGGCTGCGCTGGTTCCTCACCAACCGTCCCGAGTACGCCGAGGTGATCGGCGCCCGCCGGCTCGGCCCGGACGGCCGTCAGCAGCGCCTGCTGTCGATGGTCGGCCCGGAGCAGGTGGTGCGGCTGCTGGCCCGGATGCTCGACACCGACGAGTTCCTCTCCGAGTACGGCCTGCGCACGCTCTCCCGCGCCCACCTGGACAAGCCGTTCACGGTCACGCTCGGCGGGCAGGAGTTCAGCGTCGGCTACGAACCGGCCGAGTCCACCAGCGGGCTGTTCGGCGGCAACTCCAACTGGCGCGGCCCGATCTGGATGCCGACGAACTTCCTGCTGATCAGCGCGCTGCGCGACTACGCCGCGTTCTTCGGCGACGACCTCCAGGTGGAATATCCGACCCGGTCCGGGGTCAAGCGCACCCTCGACGAGATCGCCGACGACCTGTCGGCCCGGCTGATCTCGCTGTTCACCCGGGACGGGTGGGGCCGGCGGCCGATCTACGGCGCCGCGCAGCTGTTCCAGACCCACCCGGACTGGCGGGACCTGATCTGCTTCCCGGAGTACTTCCACGGCGACAACGGCGCCGGTCTGGGCGCCTGGCACCAGACCGGGTGGACGGCGTTGGTCGCCGACCTGATCCTCACGCTGCGCCGCTGAGCGCGGGACGCGCCGGCTCCGGCGCGCCCCGCGCCGGCTAGGGCAGCGGGAGGAACGCCACCCGGGCGTGGTACTCGCGGGCGAACGTCTCGGTGTCGCTGCCCACCCACAGGCCCCGGTCGGTGGCGTACAGCTCGGCGGTGCCGACGCCCCGCGCCTTGGTCGGGTTCCACGGCAGCGCCCGGCCGGTGGTCGGGTGGATCGCGCCGATGCCGGGCCGGGACACCGCGCCGGCGCCGGCGGAGTTGCGGCCCAGGGGGTTGTCCAGCCAGCGCTGGTGCCCGCCCACGTAGACCGCGGCGCCGGTGACCGCCACCGAGAGCAGCGTGTCGCCGCCGGTGTAGTTGGCCCAGGTCGGCTGCTTGCCGGCGGTGGCGGCGCCGAACTCGAACCGGGCCGCGGTGTCGCAGAGCGTGCCGGGGAACGGCCCGCCGGTGGTGACCACGACGAACCAGCTGCCGTCCGGCGCGATGTCGACGCCGCGCAGGTAGGCGGGCATCGTCCTGGCGCACGGCGGCTGGTAGCGGTCGGTGGACCAGCCGGAGAGCGTGGCCCCGGCGGCGGTCAGGTCGGCCACCGCGAGCTGGTGCCGCGCCACGCCCGCCACGGTGCTGAAGTTGCCGGCGAGGACCAGCTTCCGGCCGTCGGGGGAAACGTCCAGCGCCTCGACCTTGACCGGCGCGGTCGCCCCGGAGCTGGTCACCCGGGGTCCGGCCAGGCGCAGGTCCACCGACGGGTCCGCGGCGCCGGTGGTGGCGTCCACCGCCGCCAGGCCACGCCGGGTCACCCCGCCGACGGTCTGGAACGCGCCGCCGACGACCAGCCGACCGCCGACCAGGCGTACGTCGTTGACCTGGTTGTTGAGGGCCGGCGGGGTGAACCCGGCGACCCGGGCGCCGGTGGCCGCGTCGATCCGGGCCAGCCGGGACGCGGCCACGCCGCCGACAGTGGTGAACGCGCCACCGACGTAGAGCGAGCGGCCGTCCGGGGCGGCGGCCAGCGCCCGCACCGCGCCGTTGACCCGCGGCCGGAACGTGGTGTCGATCCGGCCGGTGGTCGCGTCGAGGGCCACCAGCCGGGGCATCGCCAGCTGGGCCGACTGCCCGGCGTTGCGGACCGTGGTGAAGGTGCCGGCGAGGTAGACCCGGTTGCCGATCTGCAGGATCCGGGTCACCGTGCCGTCGAGCGCGTGCGGGGTCCAGTCGACCGGGTCGGCGCCGACCACGGTGGTGTGCGCGGCGTTGACGGCGAGGGCCGGAGTCGTCGGGAGCGCGCCGACCACGGCGGCGATCGTGGCCGCCACGGCGACGACCGCGCGTCGCCGGCGACGGGTGCGGGACGGTGGTGCTGGGGCGGATGCGGTCGTCATCGCCGAAGCATGCCGCCCGAGCAGGCGTTCCGCAGTCGGGTAGCCGCCCCTGACCGGCCGCCGAACGGCCGGTCCGCGTGCCCGACCGGTGGTGGGGCGAGGCCCCGTTCAACTCGGGTGTGGCCCGGGGTGGGCCGGAGTAGGGTGTGCGGGTCCACGAGGGGAGGGTGGTGTGACGCGACCGCGCCGGGAGGCCGCCGTGCTGGTCTTCGACGCCGACGACACGCTCTGGGAGAACAACGTCCTCTTCGAGCGGGTGATCGACGACTTCCTCACCTGGCTCGACCACCCCACCCTGGACCGGACGCAGATCCGGGCGGGGCTCGACGACATCGAGCGGGCCAACGCCGTGGCGCACGGCTACGGCAGCAAGGTGTTCCTGCGCAGCCTGGGCGAGTGCCTGGAGAAGCTGCGCGAACGTCCGGCCACCGGGCCGGAACGCGCCGAGATCGAGCAGCTCGCGGCGGCGCTGGTCGGGCACCAGGTCGAGTTGATGCCGGGCGTGGCGGAGACGCTGGACGACCTGGCGACCCGCCACGACCTGCTGCTGCTGACCAAGGGCGAGCGGGAGGAGCAGCAGCGCAAGCTCGACGCCTGCGGGCTGCTGCACCACTTCCGGGCGGCGCACATCGTGGCGGAGAAGGACGCGGACACCTACCGGTGGCTGGCTCGCCAACACGCGTTCGACCCGACGGCGGCGTGGATGATCGGCAACTCCCCGCGCTCGGACATCCTGCCCGCGCGCGCCGCCGGGATGAACGCCGTCTTCATCCCGAACGAGAACACCTGGGTGCTGGAGCACGAGGAACTCGACCCGACCGACCCCGGGGTGATTCGGCTGGCCACGTTCCCGGACCTGGTCCGGCACTTCTGACCCGGCCGGTAACGTCCGACAGGTGCCGCTCACCTTCCCGTCGCACCTCGCGCCGGTGCTGCCGCTGAAGCGGTGGCGGCCGCACTGGTTCGACGGGGTGGCGCTGGCCACCGGCGCGGTGGCGCCGGACGTCGCCTACCTGTTCAGCGGCACCCGCCTCGACCTCGGCCTGCGCACGCACACGCTGGGCGGGCTGCTCTGGTGGTGCCTGCCGGTCGCGCTCGCGTACGCCTGGATCGTCCGCCGGGTGGTCGCCGGCATCGCCGCGCACCTGCCCGCGCCGAGGTTCTTCGGCTGGCCGCAGTACGCCGCGTTGGCCGGCGTGCGGCATCCCTGGCAGGTCACCGTCTGCTCGGCCCTGATCGGCGCGTTCAGCCACGTCGCGTGGGACCGGATCAGCCACACCGAGCGCCTGCCCCGCCTGTTCGGCGTCGCCGACTTCCACGCCCTGACCGGGATGTACTGGTGGCAGTTCGCGGACGTGTTCGCCAGCCTCGGCGGCGGCCTGCTGGTGGTCGTCCTGGCGCTGCACGACGCGCGTCGCGGCGCGATCTTCGACGGGGTGCCCCCGCCCGCGCCACCGACGAACCGGCTCGTGTTCTGGCGGGTGGCCCTGGCGGTCACCGGTCTGGGGGCGCTGCTGCTGCCCGGGCTGCCGGCGGCCACCATCCCCGCCCCGGCCGGCGTGCGGGTGCTGCACCTGGGGGCGCTGGCTCTCATCGCCGGTGCGGCGGCGGCCCGGTCCGCGCCGCCGCGACGGGCCGATCGCGGTCGGCGTCTCGAAGACGAACAGCGCCCGGTCGGCTGACCCTGTTACGTCGACATGCCGCATTTCGGCATTGACATCAATCACAACCGCAGGGGTGCGGTCGAAGCTTGTCCGACCTGCGCGGACCTGCCTAACCTGAGCCGGCGTCCACGCCTCGTCGGGGTGAGTCGGGGGCGCACCGGAGTCCGGTGGTGTGAGCACCGTGGAGCTGAGTGCGGGCAGACCGGCTCGCCGTGCGGAGCCCGGCGTGGGCGGCGTGCCACGCCCGTCGTGTTCCCACGGCGTAGACCGTTACCACGCCGGACGGCCGGGGTCAGGGCCGGGGAGTTGCGGACCCGGTCCTGACCCGTCCGGCCGACCGGAATCCGGGCGGGACGCCTCTGGTGCGCGCGCCGGTCACGGAGCGACACTGAGTCATGACACCTCAGCGCGTACCGCTGCTCGCCGGGCTGGTCGTGCTGCTCGCGGCGGCCTGCACCTCGACCGGCCACGACGGCGCGAACCCGGCGCCCCCGGCGACGTCCGCCACCGCGGCGCCGCCGGTCCCGACCGCCGCCGCGTCCCCTCCCGCGGCGACCACCCCACCCACCGCGACCGACCCGTCGGCGACCGCCGGTTCCTGGCGGGTGACCTGGGGCTGGGCGGTGCCCGGCTCGCCCGCCCGGGTGACGCATCCGGTGCGCGTCCCGGTGACCCCGGCCCCCGGCGAACCGCTGCCCGTGCTGGTGTCGGTGCAGACCGGCGACCACCCCGCGGAGGGGTTCAGCCGGATCACCTTCGCCTTCCGCGGGCCCACCCCCTCGTACCAGGTCGGCTACGTCCCGCAGGTGGTGACCGAGGGGCGTGGCGCGCCCGTCACCCTGCCCGGCACGGCGTACCTGTCGGTGCGGTTCGAACCGGCGCAGGCGCACGACGCCCGGGGCGGTGGGACGGCCGACGTGCCGCCGGCGGCGATCGGCTACCCGACGCTGCTCGGATGGGCGGCGGCCGGCGACTTCGAGGGGCACCTGAGCTTCGGGCTCGGCCTGCGGCCGCCGGACGGTGGGCGGTTGCCGGTGCGGCTAAGCGAGTCGACCCGGCCGGACGGCACCCACGTCGTCTCCGTCGACGTCCGGCGGGCCTGACCGCCGGACCCGCCGGTCGGCTCAGGTCTCGATGACGGCGCCGTTCTCGTCGATGCCGTGGGTCCGCCAGTAGACGTCCCACTCGTCGTCGACGTGCCGCGGCACCTTGTCCGGCGGGAAGCGCACGTACGGGGCGGTCGGCTCCTCCCCGTCGGGGAGACACGCCCGGCCGCCGCCCGGGCCGACCGCGATGACCGGGTACTCACCGTCGGCGCAGATGCTCTCCCGGTAGGAGCACCCGGTGGTGAGCATGAGCCCGCTCAGCCCGACGGTGGCGAGGACGACCACGATTCGAGTTCGCACGCGGAGAATTCTCGTCGCCCCGCGCGCGTCCGCCATCGGTACGCGTACTCACCTTCGCCGGTGGGACCGCCGGCTCAGCCGGCCTCGCCCCGGACGATCGCCACCGCGACCCGACAGAACTCGTCCATGTCGGGCTGGAAGCCGGCGGCGATGTCCGGGTGCAGGCCGGCGCGGGTCTCGTCGAGCAACCGACGGCAGACGTCCTCGACCGGCTCGCCCGCGTAGCTGGCACGGACCCGGTCGGCGGCCGCCTGCAGGGCCGAGGTCAGCTGATCCTCCAGCGGGCCGCGCAGCTTCTGCTGCACAGGATCGAGCCCGCTCGGATCGAGCGTGACATGTGGCTCCGACATCGGCGCTCCCTTCGTCGGCGTCCGCGGTACCCCACCGCGGGCGTCGGTCAAACCATCGTCGGTACGGCCGCGACCCGGACCTGGTAGGAGAACTCCTCCGCCGGCTCCTCGGCGTACGACAGCCGGCGGATCTGCCGGTCGTCGGCCCAGAGGGCGACGTCGACCAGCACCCCGAGGTGGGCGAGGCCGATGTTGGCCACCCGCTTCTTGTCCTGCAGCACCGCGCACACCCCGCCGAGCAACGTGCTGGCGTCGGAGGTGCGGTGCCCGGGCGGGCAACGCAGGGTCAGGTCCACCTCGATCGGACCGGCGAGCGGGGTCCACCCGGTGCGCTGGGCCGCCGTGCAGGCGGCCTGGAGCAGCGCGCGGACCCTCGTCGCCTGCCGGTGCCCGGCGGCGAAGATGGACAGGGCCTCGGTCTTGACCGGGGGCAGGCCGCTCACCTCGAACGTCAGGGCGAGAGCGCGGGTGTCCTGCACGACGGCACCTCCTCGGGGGGAATCCTGCCCAACCGGTACGCGAGCAGACGGCAGTTCCCGCGAGAACCAACCGATCGGGCGGGCGGTGGGGGACGGCCGGCGGCGTATCGACATCGGCGGCGACGCGCTGGCTACGGAGCTAGGGAAACGCTAGTCGAGTCGACTGACGCTGGGTAGTCTCCCCGCTCACGGAGTGGGACGGCGGTCAGCGGCGCGCGCGCTTCAGCTCGTGGAACGTCTCCAGACGCAGCAGCGGCAGCATCGAGTCCCAGATCGTCACGGCGTCCTCGACGCCGGGGACCTCGGTCAGGATCGGGCCGTGGATGCCCCGGCGGGCGTCCGGCACCATCAGCACCGGCGAACCGATGTCCGGCCCGGCCGAGGCGTACGCCAGGGCGTGCGACGCGTGGACCGCCTCGTCCCAGCTCTCGTCGTCGAGCGCCGGCGCCACGTCCGCCAGGCCGGCCGCGTCCACCGCCGCCGCGACGACGCGGTCGCCGAGCGGGTCGCCGGCGTCGTGGCTGCGCGTGCCCAGCTCCGTGTACAGGCGGCCCGCGTCGTGGTGGCGGCTCTGCGCGCGCAGCGCCTCCACCAGCCGCAGCACCCGCCCGGAGGCCGCCATCGCCTCGGCGTACTCGGGGGCGACCTGCCCGTCGTTGAGGATGGCCAGGCTGAACGCCCGCCACTCGACGCCCAGCCCGCGCGCCTCGGCGACGGCGACCAGCCAGCGGGAGGTGCGCCAGGTCCACGGGCACACCGGATCGAAGAAGAAGGTGGCGTCCATCACCCCAACCTAGGGCGGGGGGCGCCGGCCCGCAGCGCGGCGGTCACCGTCACGTGACCGTCATGTTTCGCTTCGTCGCAGGTCGGGCACGTTCAGCCGCACGAAACGCCCGGGGCGTCGGGCGGACAGGCCGGTGCCTCGACCGTCTCGCCGTGCGCCGGGGCACGGGTGACCTCCCCGGTTCTTCGCCGAAGAGAGGGGGAGGGTGATGACGACAGTCCCCGACACGGCCGCACGGCGGCCGGTGAGACGCGCGGCGGCCGCCGCCGCCGCGCTGGCGTTGGTGGCCCCGCTGGCCGCCTGCGGGTCCGGCGGCGACGGCGGCACGCCCACGATCAACCTGTACTACCCGCCCGAGCAGAACCTGCAGAAGGTGGTCGACGACTGCAACGCGCAGGCGCAGGGGCGGTACCGGATCTCCTACCGGGTGCTGCCGCGGGAGGCCGACGAGCAGCGGGTGCAGATGGTGCGCCGGCTGGCGGCGCAGGACACCGGCATGGACGTGCTCGGCCTGGACGTCACCTGGACCCAGGAGTTCGCCAGCGCCGAGTGGATCCGGGAGTGGACCGGCCAGGACAAGGCCGAGGTGGAGCAGGGCACGCTCGAGGGCCCGCTGGACACCGCCCGGTACGAGGACAGGCTCTACGCCGCGCCGAAGAACACCAACGTGCAGCTGCTCTGGTACCGGTCCGACCTGGTGTCGCAACCGCCGAAGACCTGGGACGAGATGATCTCCGCGGCCCAGCAGCTCAAGCAGCAGGGCAAGCCGTACCAGGTGCTCACCATGGGCGCCCAGTACGAAGGGCTGGTCGTCCTCTACAACACGCTGGCCGAGAGCGCCGGCGGGAAGATCCTCAGCGACGACGGCAAGAAGGCGGTGATGGACGCCGGGACCGTGCGCGCGCTGGAGCAGCTCAAGACGTTCGCCACCTCCGGCGTGACCTCGGCGTCGTTCAGCAACGCCGTCGAGGACCCGGTGCGGCTGGAGTTCCAGTCCGGCGGCGGCGCGTTCCAGGTGAACTGGCCGTACGTGTATCCGGCCCTGCAGGAGGCCGCCCCGGAGCTGGCGAAGAACGTGAAGTGGGCGCGGGTGCCGGGGATCGAGGCGGGCTCCCCGAGCAAGGTGACCATCGGCGGGATCAACCTGGCGGTCAGCACCTACTCGAAGCACCCGACCGAGTCGTTCGAGGTGGCCCGGTGCCTGCGCAACGCCGAGCACCAGAAGTTCTCCGCGGTCAACGACGGCGTCCCCCCGACCATCGAGGCGGTCTACGACGACCCGGAGATGGACGAGGCGTACCCGATGAAGGAAACCATCCTGGAGGAGCTGAAGGAGCCGGCGGTGCGACCGCTGACGCCCGCGTACCAGAGCATCTCCACGGTGATGTCGGCGATCCTGTCGCCGCCGTCGGCGATCCAGCCCGAGCAGACCGCCGACCGACTGCGCGGGGCGATCGCCGACGCGCTGGAGTCGAAGGGGGTTCTGCCATGAGCGTGAACGCGAGCCCGGCCGGCGCCGAGGCCGCCGTCGAGGCGGAGGAGTCGACCGGCCGGCACGCCGCCGTGCCGGCTCAGCGGGCCCGACGCGGCTCCCGCGCCCCGTTGAGCGAGAACAAGCGCGCCGAGCGGCGGCTCGGCTGGCTGCTGTGCGCGCCGGCCGCCCTGGTCATGGTGGCGGTCACCGCGTACCCGATCCTCTACTCGGTCTGGCTCTCCCTGCAACGCTTCGACCTGCGGTTCCCGGACGAGCGGCAGTTCGTCGGGCTGGAGAACTACGTCACCGTGCTGAGCAACGACTTCTGGTGGACCGCGTTCGGAGTGACCGCCCTGATCACCGTGGTCACCGTCGCGATCGAGCTGGCGCTCGGCATGGGCCTGGCGCTGATCATGCACCGGACGCTGGTCGGGCGCGGCATCGTGCGCACCGCGGCGCTGATCCCGTACGGCATCGTCACGGTGGTCGCGGCGTTCTCCTGGCGGTACGCCTGGACGCCCGGCACCGGCTACCTGGCGAACCTGTTCGACGGCAGCGCGCCGCTGACCGAGCGGGCCAGCTCGCTGGCGATCATCATGCTGGCGGAGATCTGGAAGACCACCCCGTTCATGGCGCTGCTGCTGATGGCCGGGCTGGCGCTGGTGCCGGAGGACCTGCTCAAGGCGGCCTCCACCGACGGCGCGACGGCGTGGCAGCGGTTCACCAAGGTGATGCTGCCGGTGATGAAGCCGGCGATCCTGGTCGCGCTGCTGTTCCGCACGCTCGACGCGTTCCGGGTCTTCGACAACATCTTCGTGCTCACCAACGGCGGCAACGAGACCTCGTCGGTGTCGATGCTCGCCTACAACAACCTGATCCGGGGCCTCAACCTCGGGATCGGCTCCACGATGTCGGTGCTGATCTTCATCACCGTGGCGATCATCGCCTTCGTCTTCGTGAAGCTGTTCGGCACCGCTGCCCCCGGCAGCGACGATGGGGAGAGGCGCTGACATGGCCGTGGAAACCACCACACGGGCGAAGCTGCGTTGGGGCGTGCTCGACCTCGTGGTCGTCGTCTTCGCGCTGGTGCCGGTGCTCTGGATCGCCTCGCTGTCGTTCAAGACCCCGGCCACGCTCACCGACGGCAAGTTCTGGCCGCGGGAGTGGACCCTCGACAACTACCGGACGATCTTCGACACCGACCAGTTCGTCCGGGCCCTGGTCAACTCGATCGGCATCGCGCTGATCGCCACCCTGATCGCGGTGGTGCTCGGCACGATGGCCGCGTACGCGATCTCCCGGCTGGACTTCCCGGGCAAGAAGCTGCTGGTCGGGGTGTCCCTGCTGATCGCGATGTTCCCGCAGGTGTCACTGGTGTCGCCGCTGTTCGAGATCGAGCGTCAGCTCGGCCTCTTCGACACCTGGCCCGGCCTGATCCTGCCGTACATCACGTTCGCGCTGCCGCTGGCGATCTACACGCTGTCGGCGTTCTTCAAGCAGATCCCGTGGGACCTGGAGAAGGCGGCCAAGATGGACGGCGCCACCCAGGGGCAGGCGTTCCGGCGGGTGATCGCCCCGCTGGCCGCGCCGGGCGTGTTCACCACGGCCATCCTGGTCTTCATCTTCTGCTGGAACGACTTCCTGTTCGCGATCACGCTCACCTCGACCGAGCGGTCCCGCACGGTCCCGGTGGCCCTGCAGTTCTTCACCGGCGAGTCGCAGTTCGAGGACCCCACCGGGGCGATCTGCGCCGCCGCCGTGGTGATCACCGTGCCGATCATCCTGTTCGTGCTCTTCTTCCAGCGCCGCATCGTCTCCGGTCTGACCTCCGGCGCAGTCAAGGGATAGGTGGTAACAGTGGCTGACATCGTGCTGGACAAGGTGAGCAAGCGGTTCCCGGACGGGACCACCGCGGTGCGGGACGTCGACCTGGAGATCGCCGACGGCGAGTTCGTCATCCTGGTCGGCCCCTCGGGCTGCGGAAAGTCGACCACCCTCAACATGATCGCCGGGCTGGAGGACATCAGCTCCGGTGAGCTGCGCATCGCGGGGCAGCGGGTCAACGACAAGGCGCCCCGGGACCGGGACATCGCCATGGTCTTCCAGTCGTACGCGCTCTACCCGAACATGACCGTGCGGGAGAACATGGCGTTCCCGCTGCGGCTGGCGAAGATGGACAAGGAGACCATCAACCAGAAGGTCGACGAGGCCGCCAAGGTGCTGGAGCTGACCGCGCTGCTGGACCGCAAGCCGGCCAACCTTTCCGGCGGCCAGCGGCAGCGGGTCGCGATGGGTCGGGCGATCGTGCGCCAGCCCAAGGCGTTCCTGATGGACGAGCCGCTGTCCAACCTGGACGCCAAGCTGCGGGTGCAGATGCGGACCGTGGTGTCCCGGCTGCAGAAGCAGCTCGGCACCACCACGGTCTACGTGACCCACGACCAGACCGAGGCGATGACCCTGGGCGACCGGGTGGTCATCATGCGCGGTGGCGCGGTGCAGCAGGTCGGCCCGCCGCAGGAGCTGTACGACAACCCGCGCAACCTCTTCGTCGCCGGGTTCATCGGCTCCCCGTCGATGAACTTCCTGCACGCCGCGGTGGAGGAGGGGCGGCTGCGCACCGCGCTGGGTGACGTGCCGATCGGCGAGCGGATCCGCCGCGAGCTGGAGGCCGGCGACGCGCCCCGCGAGCTGATCCTCGGCGTCCGGCCGGAGCACTTCGAGGACGCCGCGCTGATCGACGACGAGACCCGGGCCCGGGGCCTGGAGTTCGAGGCGCCGGTCGACATCGTCGAGTCGATGGGGTCGGACAAGTACGTCTACTTCACCGTCGAGGGGGAGCGGGCCAGCGCCGCCGAGCTGGAGGAGCTGGCCGCCGACGCGGGCGCCTCCGACTTCGCCGGGGCCGGGTCGAGCCTGGTGACCCGCCTGTCGGCGGAGTCGCCGGTGCGCGAGGGCGAGACCCGCCGGGTGTGGTTCAACCTGGAGAAGATCCACCTGTTCGACCCGGGCAGCGGCCGCAACCTGACCCTGCACGAGGGCCGGGCGGCCGGCGCGCTGGCCGACTGAGCACGCTCACGCGCAAGGGCCGGTGGCTTTCCGTCGCCGGCCCTTGCGCTGCCCGTCCCCGGCCCTCCTCCTTCTCGCAATCCTGTCGAATCACCGCGAAACAGGAACCACAACCCCAAGATCGTCGCAACCCGGGATCGGGGCGGGGCTGTCCGCCTCAAGAGCGAGCGCCGCGTTCCCAGGTCTGGTGTCGATGGCGCACCGCCCTGCGGCAATTCCGCCGATCATGGAGTTGTGGCACCTTGCAAACCGGGTCGGAAGGGTGTGAACCGGGAACCACAACTCCAAGATCGGCGGCCCGAGCGCGGGCGAAGGGGCCCGAGATCGGCGTGATCCGGGGTGGGCGGCGGGACGTTCGGCTGCCGCTCACCAGGAGTGGCGCAGCTCCAGCCCGAGGAAGCGGGCGTAGCCGGCCAGGGCCGCGTCGACCCGGGCGCGCAACGCGACGTCGAACGGCACGAGCTGCCGCACCGTCACGGTCACCGCGCTCTTGCCCAGCGTGCGCTTCCAGGTGCCGACCACCCGGCCGTCGCGCACGACCGTGGACTGGAACATCCCGTTGTTGCCGGGCACCACGGCGTCGGCGTGCGCCGGGTCGAGCATCAGCGAACGGTCCTTGAAGCCGAGCAGGTACTCGTCGAAACCGGGCAGCGTGTGCACGTCGTCGACCGGCGCGCGGGGCGCGTCGAGCAGCGCGGCGTCGACCACCGCCGCCTCGCCGTCGACCTCGACCGGCGCGATCCGGTCACCGGCCAGCGCGACGGCCCGGGTGGCGTCGGTGACGGTGAGCCCGCTCCAGCGGGCCAGCTCGTGCCGGGTCACCGGACCGTGGCCGCGCACGTAGCGGTGGGCCAGCATCGCCAGCGCCTCGTCCCGCTCCGGGCGGTGCGGGTCGGGCACCCACTCGTCGAGCAGCACGAACGTCTGCTCGGCGCCGACGTGCGGGGCGATGCAGGTGATGCCGCGCTGGCTGGCGTACCAGAGCAGGTGGTAGCCGCGCTGGCCGGAGGTGTCCAGCCCGGCGTCGCGCAGCGCGGCCAGGCAGTCGGTGCGGCTGAGCCGACCGCCGCCGGACAGCGCCTCGCCGAGCACGTCGCCGGCCTGGTCGCCGTCGGCGACGGTGAGCCCGAGCTGACGCCAGCGGCCGGCGACGGTGGCCAGCGCCCGCACGCCGGTGACCGCCAGCATCCAGTGCGCGTCGCGCGCCGGCACCAGGTGCACCGTGCCCCGCATCGGCCAGGTGCGCAGCGCCTCGCGCCGCTCCAGCGCCGCCCGCACGTCGTCCTGGGTGCGGCCGGGCAGGCGTACGCCGAGCGACCACAGCCCGCTGGCGGCGTCCTGTGCCTGCATGGCGCCGAACCACTCGACCACGTCGGCCACGCCCTCCGGTCGGGCGGTGGGGTGCGGGCGCAGCAGCAGGCTGGTCATCCGCAGGGCGAGGGCCTCGGCGCGGCTGAGACGTAAGGGCACGGGCGGCCTCCCGTCGACGGGTGGACGGTCAGCATAGGCCCGGCGTCCGACAGCACCGGGCGGACCGGACCGCCCCTGATCGCGCTGCGCCGGCCACGCTGCCGACGGAGCGCGATCCCCCGTTCAGGTTCCCGGCGCGGGGGCGGCGGTCGGCCGGCGCCGGTGCGACCAGGATCCCCGGCGCGCGCGGGCGGAAGGCCGGTTGCCCGCGGAACTTGCGCAAATCTTGAGCCGCGCTCAGTCCAGCCGTCGGTACATCACGAGCAGGTCGACGTACCCCTGGTCCGGGTGGCGGAAGCCCTCCGGCACCCGGCCGACCACCGCGAAGCCCAGCGACCGCCACAGCCGTACGGCCCGGGTGTTGCTGGCCACCACGGCGTTGAACTGCATGGCCCGGTAGCCGTCCGCGCGGGCGGCCGCCAGCACGTGCGCGGCGAGCGCCCGGCCGACGCCCCGTCCGGCGGCGGCCGGGGCGACCATGAAGCCGGCGTTGGCCACGTGGTCCCCGGGGCCGGCCTGGTTCGGCCCCAGCTTCGCCGAGCCGAGCACCGTGCCGTCCGGGTCCACCGCGACCACGGTCCGCCCGGGCGGCGCCGCCATCCACAGCGCGCGGGCCTGCTCCTCGGTCACGTCGCGCGGCCAGGTGTACGTCTCGCCCGCCGCCACGATCTCCCGGAGGAACGGCCAGATCAGCGGCCAGTCGGCGGCGGTCGCGGGGCGGATCTCCACCCGCCGATCATGCCCGCCCGGAGTTTGACGCGACAAGTAACGGGTAGTCGCCGGAGCTGACCCGAATCGAGGAGGAAACGTCTGATGGATGGCCAGGTCAAGGTCGCGGTGATCTACTACAGCGCGACCGGCATCACCTACCAGATGGCGCAGTCGGCGGTCGAGGCGGCCGGGGAGGCCGGCGCCGAGGTGCGCCTGCGCAAGGTGCGTGAGCTGGCGCCCGACGAGGCGATCCGCTCCAACTCGGGCTGGCAGGCGCACCGGCTGGAGACGCAGGACGTGATGGAGGCGCAGCCGGACGACCTGTCCTGGGCCGACGTGGTGATCATGGGCTCGCCGACCCGGTACGGCATGATCGCCGCGCAGCTCAAGCAGTTCATCGACACCACCGGCCCGCTCTGGGCGCAGGGCGCGCTGGCGGACAAGGTGTACACCGGCTTCACCTCGACCGCGACCTCGCACGGCGGCCAGGAGGCGACGCTGCTGTCGCTGTACACGGTCTTCTACCACTGGGGCGGCATCGTGGTGACCCCCGGATACACCGACCCCAGCCAGTTCGTCGCCGGCAACCCCTACGGCGCCTCGCACACCAGCAACAACGGCGAGGTCGCCCCGGACCACGTGGCCCTGGCCGCCACCGCGTTGACCGCCAAGCGGGCCGTGCTGATGGGCGCCGCGCTGAAGAAGGGCATGGCCGGCTGACCGACCCGGGTGGGCGGCCGGTGGCCGGACGGGGGCTCTCGAACCCGTCCGCGCCACCGGCCGTCCTTCGCCCTACCCCCGATCGGCCGCCCCATGCGCGCTCAGCGCCGGCCGGTCCAGCAGATGCCCGAGCAGGTCCGCCAGGACCGCCGTGCCGTCCTGGCTGAGCACCGACTCCGGGTGGAACTGCACCCCGGCGAAGCCGGCGCCGCGCAGCGCGTGCACCGCGCCGTCGCCCGGGTCGCGGGACAGCTCGACCGGGCCGTACGGGCCGGACACCCGGTCGGCGTCGGCGCGGGCGGTGAAGCTGGCGTAGAACCCGACCCGTCGGGTCACCCCGAACACCGGCACGTCCTGCGGCAGCCCCTGGTAGGGCGCGTCCCGGCGGTGCAGCGGCAGCCCGAGCAGCCCGGCCAGCAACTGGTGGCCCAGGCACACCGCCAGGGTCGGCCGGCCCGAGGCCAGCAGCTCGGCCAGGAGCGTCCGCAGCGCGGCCATCTTCGGCGCGGTCACGTCGCGCGGGTCGCCCGGGCCGGGACCGACCACCACCAGGTCGTACCCGTCGAGCGGGCCCGGATCCGGCCAGTCGCGCCGGCTGACCGACAGGCCGAGCGCGCCGAGCTGGTGGGCGAGCATCCCGGTGAACGTGTCCTCCCCGTCGACGATGAGCGCCCGGCGGCCGGCCAACCCGCGCAGCGCGATCGCTCCCGGCTCCCGCTGCTCCAGCCAGAACCGCGCCAGTGGGGTGTTGCGGGCGGCCAGCGCGGCCCGTACCTCCGGGTCGTCGGCGTGGCGGACGGCCGGCTCGACGCCCGGGTGCGGCGCCTCCGGGCCGAGACCCAGCGCGGCCAGCACACCGGCGGCCTTGGCGTGCGTCTCGGCCACCTCGCCGGCGGTGGTGGAGTGCCGGACCAGCGTGGCGCCGACCGGCACCCGCAGCGCGCCCTCGGGCGAGAACTCGGCGGTGCGGATGAGGATCGGCGCGTCCAGCGTCTGCCGGCCCTGCTCGTCGCGGCCGAGCAGGGCGAGCACGCCGGCGTAGTAGCGGCGGCCGGTGCGCTCGTGCCGGGCGATCACCCGGCAGGCGTTCTCCATCGGGCTGCCGGTCACCGTGGGCGCGAACATGGTCTCCCGCAGCACCTCCCGCACGTCCCGGGAACAACGCCCGGCCAGCAGGTACTCGGTGTGCGCCAGGTGCGCCATCTCCTTCAGGTACGGCCCGACCACCTGCCCGCCGTGCTCGGCGACGACGGCCATCATCTTCAGCTCCTCGTCGAGCACCATGTACAGCTCCTCCACCTCCTTCGGGTCGTGCAGGAAACGCAGCAGCGCGTCCCGGTCCACGGTCTCGCCCCGGTGCCGGAAGGTGCCGCTGATCGGGTTCATCTCGACCAGGCCGTCGGCGACGCTGACGTGCCGCTCCGGGCTGGCCCCGACCAGGATCCGGGTGCCGGTGTGCACCAGGAACGTCCAGTAGGCGCCGCGCTCGCGCACCAGCAGCCGACGCAGCGCGGCCAGGGCCGTGGCCAGCGGGTCGCCCTCCACGGTGGCCCGCAGGGTGCGGTGGATGACGAAGTTCGCCCCCTCGCCGTGACCGATCTCGTCGGCCAGCACCCGCTCGACGATCGCCGCGTACTCGTCGTCGGCGATGTCGAAGCCGGCGTCGCGGGTGCGCACCGGCGCGTCGGGCAACGCGTCCAGCACCTCGTCGAGCGGTATCCGCCGGTGCTGCTCGACCGCCAGGTATTCCAACGGCAGGCCGTCGTCCACGCAGTCGAAGCCGCGCTCGGTGATCTGTCGGAACGGCACCAGGGCGAGCGTGCGCGGGCCGGCCGCGCCCTCGGGCACGGGCAGGTCGGCGAGCTGGTCGGCGGTGCGTACCGGACCGGCGAACAGGTCGACGTGGTCGGCGCCCTCACGGCGGACGAGCGCGAAGGGGCCGGGGTCGAGGCCGGCGGCGACAGCGGCGAGCGGGTCGGACGGGCGGGTCATCGGGTCTCCTCGGTGGGCCGGTGGCCGCCGGTGAGGCGGCCCGGGTTGCCGGGGGAGACCGGCGGCCGCCTCGTGGGGCGGCCGCGTGGGGAAGCTACGCGCGGGGGTGGGCCGCCGGGTCGGCGGGCCACCAGCAGTTCGGGTGCGCGGGCATGGCGATCACTGTACGCGATCGGCCGGCGTCGGGGAACCCGATCGCGCGGGAGCGGGTACGGATCTTGGCTTCGCCGCCGGTCCCGCCGGGTAGGTTGACCGGCGATGGACATTCTCGCTCTGGACCTGGGCACCTCCTCGGTACGCGGGCTGGTGCTGGACGCGGACGCCGTGCCGCGCCCGGGCGCGCTGGCCCGTCGCAAGGTGCACCTGGCCACCGGCGACGACGGCACCGGGACGCTGGACGCGGCCACCTACCTGGCGTGCCTGGTCGAGTGCCTGGACGAGCTGGCCGCCGGTGGGCACCTGCGGCGGGTCGGCCTGGTGGCGACGTCCGCGCAGTGGCACTCGGTGCTGCCGCTGGCCGCCGACGGCACACCGTCCGGTCCGGTGCTGACCTGGCTGGACACCCGGGCCGCGCCGCCGGACGGCGACGGTGGTCCGGCCGACCCGGAGGACTACCACCGGCGTACCGGCACCTGGTGGCACCGCTGTTACTGGTCGGTGCGGCTGCCCTGGTTGCGGGAGCGGTGCGGGGACCGGACGGTGCGGTTCGCCGGGCTGGCCGAGTACGTCCTCGGCGAGCTGCTCGACACGGCGCCGATGTCCATGTCGCTGGCCTCCGGCACCGGGCTGCTCGACCTGCGGGACCTGGACTGGGACGCGGAGGCGTGCGCGCTGGCCGGCGTCCGTCCGGACCAGCTCCCGCCGCTGGCCCCGCCGGGCTGGCACGGCCGGCTGGGCCCCGGCTACGCGAGGCGCTGGCCGCAGCTGACCGAGGCGCGCTGGTCCGCGCCGATCGGCGACGGGGCCGCCTCCAACGTCGGGTCCGGCTGCGTCGACCCGTCGCGCGCGGCGGTCACCATCGGCACCTCCGCCGCGGTCCGCATGATCCAGGCGGTGCCGGCCGGTGCGGAGCTGCCGCCGCTGCCCGATGAGCTGTGGCGCTACCGGGTCGACCACGACCACGTCGTCACCGGCGCCGCGTACTCCAGCGGCGGGAACCTGTTCGCCTGGGCCGACCGGGAGCTGCGGCTGCCCACGGGTGCGGAGCTGGAGGCCGCGCTGCACCGGGCCGCCGCCGACCTGGTCGTGCGGGCCAATCCCCGGTTCGGCGGCGACCGGCCACCCGGGACGGCGCCGGCCGGTTCCGGTGAGCTGCGCGGGCTGAGCTTCGGCACCACCGCCGTCGACATCCTCGCCGCGCTGATGGCCGGCCTGTGCCGGCTCGTCGCCGACGACCTGGCCCAGCTCGAGGCCGGCGTGGGCGAGCCGATGGAGGTGGTGCTCGGCGGCGGGGCGTTGACCGCCTCACCCTGGTGGCGCGGGGCGTTCGCCGACGTGCTCGCCCCGCGTACGGTCCGGTGGCAGCGCAACCCGGAGATCGGGGCGACCGGCGCCGCGCTGGTGGCGCTCGGTCGGGTCGCCGAGGCGGTCGACATCGGCGGCATCGGCCGGACGGACGAGGGCGCCGCGCCGAACACGTGACCGCCCACCCGCCGCGCTGACCGTCCTGCTCATGCCGCCCGGGCGGCCGTTGACACCGCCTCCGGGCCTGGTTGGATGGACTCCGCTCCCCGCCGTGGTGGAGTCGGAACGAGGAGGCAAGTGTGGGCGCAGCTCCCGACCCGGCCCGCGGTGCGGCCCCACCGCCGCACCGGCGGCGCTCGGGGTACCGGCTGCGGGACTGGCGGATGGGCACCAAGCTCGCCACCGTCCTGGTGATCCCCACGCTGGCGTTCCTCGTCCTGGCCGGCATCCAGACCCGGGGGCTGGTCGGGCAGACCACGGCGCTGAGCGACTTCGCCCAGCAGGTCGGCATCGGCCGGCAGATCACCGCCGCGGTGGACCGGCTCCAGCAGGAGCGGGACCGTTCAGCCGGCGAGCTGGCCGCGTTGCGCCGCGCGGGCACCGGTGCCGACCGGGACGCCGCGGTCGCCGCGTTACGGCCGCTGCAGGAGGCCACCGACCGGGCGGTGGACGAGCTGCGCGTCGCGGCCGAGCCGCTGGCCGACGCCGACGCCGCCTGGCGGGTCTCCTACTCCGAGGCGCTGGAGGCGTACGACCAGGTGGTGAACATCCGGGCGGCGGTGCCGCCCGCGGTGCTCTCCAGCGACACCGTGCTCAGCAACTACCACCGGGCCGTGGCGGCGCTGCTCAACCTGCTGGCCGAGCCGTCGCCCGGCGACGACCAGCAGGCGTTGACCGAGTCCGTGCTGCGCTACGTGCAGCTGTCCCGGGTCAAGGAGCTGTCCTCCCGGATCCGCGGCGAGCTGTACGCGGCGTCCCGCGCCGGGCGGTACGAGCAGGACGACCAGGTGACGCTGAGCGACCTGCGGGCCCAGCAGCTCACCGCGCTGGGCGCGTTCCGGGTCGCGGCGACCGCCGAGCAGGTCCGCCGCTACGACCGGACCTCGGTCGACCCGGCCTTCGTCACGGCGACCCGGCTGGAGGAGCGGACCCTGCCCACCGGCGCGGCGGAGCCCGCGCTGCTGTCCGCGCCGCAGTGGTGGGCGGCCAGCGAGCAGCGGCAGGAGCTGTTCCGCCAGTTGGAGGGCGAGCTGCTCGACGACGCGGTGCGCCGGGCCGACGACGCCAGCGCCCGGCAGTTGCGCGAGACGCTGCTGGTCGCCGGCGGCATCGTCTCGGTGCTCCTGATCGCCGTGCTGATCTCGCTGCTGGTCGGCCGGTCCGTCGCCCGGGCGATGCGGCAGCTGCGCGGCCAGGCGCTGCGCATCGCGCAGGTGGAGCTGCCGCTCACGCTGGAGCGACTGCGCACGGTGGACCGGCCGGTGGGCGCGATCGACGTGCCACCGGCGGTGGTCGACTCGCAGGACGAGATCGGCGAGCTGGCGGAGGCGTTCGTGGCGGTGCACCGCAGTGCCGTCGACGTCGCGGTCGAGCAGGCGATGATGCGCCGCAACGTCAACGCCATGTTCGTCAACCTGGCCCGGCGCAGCCAGGTGCTGGTCGAGCGGCAGCTGGAGCTGCTCGACGACCTGGAACGCGAGGAGAGCGACCCGGAGCAGCTGGAGAACCTGTTCAAGCTCGACCACCTCGCCGCCCGCATGCGCCGCAACGACGAGAGCCTGCTGGTGCTCGCCGGCACCGAGTCCACGCGACGGTGGAACCGCCCGGTGGGGCTGGGCGCGGTGCTGCTCGCGGCGAGCGCGGAGATCGAGCAGTATCAGCGGGTCCGCCACCAGAACCGCACCGACCTGCACGTGGTCGGGCACGCCGTGGGCGACCTGGTGCACCTGTTCGCCGAGCTGCTGGAGAACGCCACCGCGTTCTCCCGCCCGGAGACCGTGGTACGGGTGGTGGTCGAGGCGGACGGCCCGGGCGCGCTGGTGGAGATCGTCGACCTGGGGCTCGGTATGAGCCCGGGCGCGCTGGCCGAGGCGAACGCCGTGCTGGCCGAGCCGCCGGCCGCCGACGTGGGCGCCTCGGAGCGGATGGGCCTGTTCGTGGTGAGCCACCTGGGCGCCCGGCACGGCGTGCGGGTCCAGCTGCGCCCCGGCCGGGAGGGCCTGGTCACCCGGGTCCGGATCCCGGCCCACCTGCTGGCCGAGGCCCCCGCCCCCGGGCTGGAGCCGCCCGCGCCGGCGCGGATGCTGACCAGCCAGGTGGCCGCGGCGTCCCGGGCGTTGGGCGCGGCCACCGCCGAGCTGCCGGTGGCCGGGCGGCACCCGGTGCCGCAGCCGGGCCCGCCGGCGGCGCTGCCGGTGTCGCCGCTGACCGGCCGGCCGCTCGGTGACGTGGCGGAGGCCGCGCCGACCGGCCCGCCGACGCCCACCGGCCCGCCCGCCGCGGTGCCCCGACCCCGTCCGGTGCCCGGCCGAGCGGAGGACGTGCTCACCCCGGGGGCCGCGGCGGCGGCCGGCGGCGGCTGGTTCAGCCGGCAGGGACCGACGTCGTCGGTGCTCGGTGTGACGCCGGCGCCGGCACCGACGCCGGTGACCGGGGGGACCAACGAGCGGGGTCTGCCGGTACGCGTGCCGATGGCCCAGCTCACCTCGGTCACCTCGGCCGCCCGCCCGGCCGTGCGGCAGGAGCCGGACCCGGAGGCGGTCGGCGGTATGCTGTCCCGCTTCTACGGCGGGGTGCGGCGGGCCGAGGCCGAGGAGACCACCGAGATGTATCTGCCGCGCGACGAAGGGGGACGACGACAGTGACGACGTTGAGCCAGGAGGCACGGGACCTGAGCTGGCTGGTGAACGCGTTCGCCGAGCGGGTCCCCGGGGTGGCGCACGCCGTGGTGGTGTCCTCCGACGGGCTGCTGGTGGCGATCTCCGCGCACCTGCCGCGCGACCACGCCGACAAGCTCGCCGCCGTGACCTCCGGCCTGATGAGCATCACCGCGGGCGCGGCGCAGATGTTCGACGGCGACGTCGTCAAGCAGACCGTGGTCGAGATGGGACGGGGCTACTTCCTCGTCATGCAGATCCGGGACGGCTCGATCCTGGCGACGCTGGCCGGCGCGGACGCCGACATCGGCGTGGTCGGCTACGAGATGGCCCGGCTGGCCAAGCAGGCCGGCGAGATGCTCACCCCGGCGCTGCGCGCCGAGCTCCAGCAGGCGCTGCCGCGCTGAGCTGCTACCACGCGTTGAGCGCGGGTGCCCGGCCGGCGGGTGCCGGCCGGGCCGTCCCGGTCAGAGGCCGTTGCGGCGGATCACCTCGCGGTACCAGTGGGCGCTGCGCTTGAGCACCCGCCGCTGGCTCGCGTAGTCCACGTAGACCAGGCCCCAGCGCTGGTCGTAGCCCTCGGCCCACTCGAAGTTGTCCAGCAGCGACCACACGTGGTAGCTCTCCAGCGGCACGCCGTCGCGGACCGCGCGGTGGGCGGCGGCGAAGTGGTCGCGCAGGAAGCTGACCCGGCCGGCGTCGTCGACGGTGCCGTCCGGGCCGGGGGTGTCCGGGCAGGGCAGGCCGTTCTCGGTGATGGTGATCGGCACCCGCCCGTAGTCGCGGGTGACCCGGGTCAGGATGTCGTACATGCCCTCGGGGTAGATCTGCTGCCACTCGGCCTCCGAGGTGGGCCACTTCCGCACGGTCCCGCCGCCGCCGGTGACGTAGATCGGGGTGTAGTACTGCACCGCGAGCAGGTCGACCGGGCTGGAGATGATTTTCAGGTCGCCGTCCCGGACGCCGCGGACCATCCGGCTGTCCGGCCCGAGGTCGGCCAGCACGTCCTGCGGGTACGCGCCCTTGAAGACGGAGTCGAGGTAGAGGCGGTTCTCGTAGCCGTCGTAGAGGCGGGTCGCGGCGGCCGCCTCGGCGCTGTCGTCGGCCGGGTAGCAGGGGTGCAGGTTGAGCGCCGGGCCGATCCGTCCGGACGCGCCGGAGGCGCGCAACGCCTGCACGGCGAGGCCGTGGGCGAGCTGGAGGTGGTGCGCCACCAGGTAGGCCGCCGCCTCGTCCCGGTGGCCGGGCGCGTGGTGACCCCAGATGTAGCCGTTCTGCACCACGGTCTTCGGCTCGTTGATCGTCAGCCACGCCGGCACCCGGTCGCCGAGCGCCCGGAACACGGCGTCGGCGTAGTCGGCGAAGCGCTCGGCGGTGTCGCGGTTCTCCCAGCCGCCGTCGTCCTGCAACGCCTGCGGCAGGTCCCAGTGGAACAGCGTGGCCATCGGCGCGATGCCCCGCTCGTGCAGCCCGTCCAGCAGCCGGCGGTAGAAGTCCAGCCCGCGCTGGTTGGGGCGGCCGGACCCGTCGGCCTGGATCCGGGGCCAGGAGATGGAGAACCGGTAGCTGCGCAGCCCCAGCTCGCGCATCAGGTCGAGGTCCTGGGCGTACCGGTGGTAGTGGTCGGCCGCGACGTCGCCGGTGTCACCGTTGCGGGTGCGCCCCGGGGTGTGGCTGAAGGTGTCCCAGACGGACTCGCCCCGTCCGTCCTCCTTGGCCGCCCCCTCGATCTGGTACGCCGAGGTCGCCGCGCCCCAGCCGAAGCCGTCCGGGAACCGTAGCCCGCCGTCCGGTTCGGCGTCGGTGTTGCGTTCGGGTGGGCTGTCGCAGCCGCTGACGGCGACGGCGGCGGTCCCGGCCAGGGTGGCGCCGGCGAGCCCGGTCCGGGCCGCGCCGGCGGCGGTGGCGGACAGGGCGGCGCGGCGGAGCAGGCGCCGTCGGGTGAGTAACGACATGGGACTTCTCCTCGAAGTGACGGGCCGCCCTGGGGCCGGGAGCGCTCCCAGCATAGGCCAGGGGCGGCCGGCCTCGATCCGGCGGTCGCGGCGGGAGGCGGCGCGGCCGGCGGGCGGCCGGAAGTGGGGTGGGCGGGTGTCGCTCGGGGGCTGGGGGCGAGCGGCGAGGGTGGGGCAGATAGCGAGAAAGGCCGTCCGGGTGGCGTGTCGCGCCTGTCCCGTCGGCCTCTTTTGCCGTCGACAACGGGGGTTTAGTGTGGGGACGGGGGAGGGCAACCCCCGTCCCCACCGGTGATGCACACACGCACGAAGTGGAATTGGCGTCCGTCGTGCGTGTCGCGCGGGAGCCGGGCCACGCGAGTGGCTCTGGTTCCACCTCCCTCCGTCTGGCGGGTGATGGCCGGCGGCGGTGTCCGGGCTGGTCCGCCGTCGGCCACAGGGCCGACGCGTCGGGCACGGGTGTCCCCGACGATCCAGTACTTACATCTCCGTCGATGGAAGCGCTCCCATCGGCGATGCTGCGACTGTAACGCCCGTCACGGCTTTGGAAAAGCCCCTAAACGAGATCGAAACATGGACGTGGGTATCTGCCCTGGCCGTTGTGGTGGGAGCGCTTCCATGTCACACTCTCGACACACGCGACGTTGGAGCCAGCTCGCGAGCGCGGGCCGCCGAGGGCACCCGGTGAGAACCGGTGCGGCGCCCGATCCCCGGCACGGCCGGGACGACCCCTTTCCGGACGCCTCCGTCCCCCCGCGTACGCCCGTCGACGCGTGGAGGCGCCCCGCCGGGACCCCGGTCCCGGCCCGGTCCGAGGAGACACCGCCCACATGAGACTTCTGGCCAGACGTCGCCGTACGGCGATGGTCGCCGCCACCGCCCTCGCCATCGGCGGGGTGGCCCTGCCCGCGAGCTCCGCGCAGGCCGCACCGGCCTGCGACGTGACCTACGCGACCAGCGACTGGAGCACCGGCTTCACCGCCACCGTCACCATCAAGAACCTGGGTGACGCCCTGAACAACTGGTCGCTGAAGTTCGCCTTCCCGAACAGCAGCCAGCGGGTCACCCAGGGCTGGTCGGCGAAGTGGAGCCAGTCCGGCAGCGAGGTCACCGCGACCAACGAGTCCTGGAACGGCAGCCTGCCCACCGGCGCGTCCACCAGCATCGGCTTCAACGGCAGCTACAGCGGCAGCAACCCGAAGCCCACCGCCTTCACGCTCAACGGCGTCGCCTGCAACGGCGCCACCACCAACCAGCCGCCGACGGTCTCCCTCGGCGTGCCGGCCGGCCCGTTCGAGGCGCCGGCGGACGTCCCGCTGACCGCGACCGCCAGCGACCCCGACGGGACCATCAGCAAGGTCGAGTTCTACCGCAACGGCCTGCTGGTCAACACCGACACCACCGCACCGTACGGCTACGACCTGCTCGACCTGCCGGCCGGCAGCTACACCGTGCAGGCCAAGGCGTACGACAACGCCGCCGGCAGCGCGACCGCGGAGAAGTCGTTCACGGTCAGCGCGGCCACCGGGCCGAAGCTGGTCGCCACCCCGTCGGCGGTGAGCGTCGAGGAGGGCGGCAGCGCCACGGTGCGGTACACCCTCAGCGCGGCGCCCAGCGCGAACGTCCCGGTGACCCTCGCCGTCACCGGGGACAGCGACATCACCGTCTCGCCGGCCACGCTGACGCTCACCCCGAGCAACTGGAGCACCGGCGTCACCGCCACCGTCTCCGCCGCGGAGGACGCCGACACCGCCGGCGGCACCGCCACGGTGACCGCGTCGGCCACCGGCTTCGCCCCGGTCGCGGTGGTCGCCACCGAGGTCGACAACGACACCCCGGGCGGCGACAACGCCTACATCAAGAAGTTCCTCGACCAGTACGGCAAGATCAAGAACTCGGGCTACTTCAGCCCCGAGGGCGTGCCGTACCACTCGATCGAGACGCTGATCGTCGAGGCGCCCGACCACGGGCACGAGACCACGTCCGAGGCGTTCAGCTTCTGGCTCTGGCTGGAGGCGCAGTACGGCCGGGTCACCCAGAACTGGGCCCCGTTCAACAACGCCTGGACGGTGATGGAAAAATATATCATTCCGAATCATTCAGACCAGCCGACGGCGGGCGCGCCGGGCACCCCGCAGTACGCGGCCGAGCACAACCTGCCCAGCCAGTACCCGTCGGCGCTGGAGGCCAGCGTCCCGGTCGGCCAGGACCCGCTGCGCTCGGAGCTGCAGTCCACCTACGGCACCGGTGACATCTACGGCATGCACTGGCTGCTCGACGTCGACAACACCTACGGCTTCGGCCGCTGCGGCGACGGCACCACCAAGCCCGCGTACATCAACACGTTCCAGCGGGGCACCCAGGAATCGGTGTGGGAGACCGTGCCGCAGCCGTCCTGCGACACGTTCAAGCACGGCGGCCCGAACGGCTACCTGGACCTGTTCGTCAAGGAGTCCAACGCCCCGGCCAAGCAGTGGAAGTACACCAACGCGCCGGACGCCGACGCGCGCGCCGTGCAGGCCGCGTACTGGGCGCTCACCTGGGCCAAGGCGCAGGGCAAGGAGGCCGACGTGGCGGCCACCGTGGCCAAGGCCGCGAAGATGGGTGACTACCTGCGCTACGCGTTGTTCGACAAGTACTTCAAGAAGATCGGCAACTGCGTCGGGGCGTCCACCTGCCCGGCCGGCAGCGGCCGCGACTCGGCGCACTACCTGCTCTCCTGGTACTACGCCTGGGGTGGCGCGTACGACGCCTCGCAGAACTGGTCGTGGCGGATCGGCTCCAGCCACAACCACTTCGGCTACCAGAACCCGTTCGCGGCGTGGGCGATGACCAACGTCGCCGAGCTGAAGCCGAAGTCGCCGACCGCGGTCTCCGACTGGCAGAAGAGCCTGGACCGGCAGCTGGAGTTCTACACCTGGCTGCAGTCCGCCGAGGGCGGCATCGCCGGTGGCGCCACCAACAGCTGGGACGGCAGCTACGCCCAGCCGCCGGCCGGCACCGCCACCTTCTACGGCATGTTCTACGACGTCGACCCGGTCTACAACGACCCGCCGTCCAACCAGTGGTTCGGCATGCAGGCGTGGTCGATGCAGCGCATCGCCGAGCTGTACCTGCAGACCGGCAACGCCAAGGCCAAGGCGCTGCTGGACAAGTGGGTGCCGTGGGCGATCGCCAACACCACGACCGGCGCCAACTGGTCGATCCCGTCGGACATGAAGTGGACCGGCCAGCCGGCCAACTGGAACCCGACCAGCCCGCAGCCGAACACCAACCTGCACGTCGAGGTGACGGTCAAGGGTCAGGACGTCGGCGTCGCCGCCGCCTACGCCCGCACGCTCATCGCGTACGCGGCCAAGTCCGGCAACACCGCGGCGAAGACCACCGCCAAGGGCCTGCTGGACGCGCTCTCGGCGGCCGCCGACAGCAAGGGCGTCTCGATGCCGGAGAAGCGCGGCGACTACAAGCGCTTCGACGACGTCTACAACGCCGCCGACGGTCAGGGCCTCTACGTGCCCTCCGGCTGGACCGGGAAGATGCCCAACGGCGACGCGATCGCCAGCGGCAAGAGCTTCCTGGACATCCGTTCGTTCTACAAGAACGACCCGGACTGGCCGAAGGTGCAGGCGTACCTGAACGGCGGCGCGGAGCCGGTCTTCAACTACCACCGGTTCTGGGCCCAGGCGGACGTCGCGATGGCGTACGCCGACTACGGCACCTACTTCCCGCAGGGATGAGGTGACTCCTCCTCCGTGGGCGGGGTCCGCCCCGCCCACGGGGGAGGCCGCCCCGGCCGATGGGGGAACGGAGCGGCCGGGTCGGCGGACGGCCTGACGCCCACGGTCAGGCCGGGTGGGCCGGCCGTCCGGACGACGCAGCGGACGGACCGGCCCACCACTCCGCCCGGGGACCACCCATGGCGCGAAAAGGCACGGAAAAATCAGCGCTCCACGGGATCACATCCGTGGCGCGGACGGAGTACCGTATTTCACGGAGAGGCCGCTCCCCCCGTGGCGGCCTCTCCACTACTTTTCCGGGGACGTCGCCGGCTCCCCGTCCGGATCGGGCACGACCACCGGGTGTCGTGGCCCCGGGTGTCCGGGCGGCAGCGACCGGCTGACCACCACCCAGCTCGCCGCCAGCGCCGCCGCGATCAGCGGCCAGGTCAGCGCCGCCCGCGTCACGGTCAGCGCCACCACCCGCCCGTCCAGCCAGAGCGGCACGAAGACCGCCACCCGCAGCACGTAGGTGGCCGTCCACACCCAGCTGCCCCGGCCGTACGCCCGCAGCAACGCCGGGTCACGGCGCCACCGGGCCCGCTGGCGCAACGCCACGCCGACCACCACGCCGAGCAGCGGCCAGCGCACCACGATGCTGACCGCCCAGGCCAGCGCGCTGGCCGCGTTGGAGGCGATCTGGAGCAGGAAGAAGTCGGCGGCCCGGCCGGTGCGCACCGCGATCAGCGCGGCCACGCAGACCGCGAGCAGACCGATCAGGACCGAGCGCGGGCGGTCGCCGCGCCGCCACCGCCAACCGGCCACGGCGCCGCCGGTCAGCACCGCGGCGAACACGCCTCCCCACAGCCCGCCGAGCACCCAGCCGAGCCCGAACGCGAGCGGGGGCAGCGTCGCGTCCACCGCGCCCCGCCGCCCGCCGAGCAGGTCGGCCAGCGACTCCGGGCGCGGCTCGGCGGGCCGTTCCCGTTCCGGTCCGCCGGTCACCTGCCACCTCCTCCGATCGCCCCGCCTCAACCTACGCCGGGATCCGGGGCGCTCCCGCGCGCGCCGGACCGGGCCGACCGCTAAGTTGTGCGGGTGCGGGAGACGGCGAGGGGTTGGACGGCGGTCTGGTTGGTCGTACTGGCCCTGACCCAGACAGCGATGTTCGTGCTGGTGTGGCGGTTCGCCGTGCACACCGAACTGGGCCAGTGGCTGGACACGGTCGCGTTGACCGGCAACCGGATCGGCCAGGACCGCATCGACGGTCCGGTGGACACGCTCCTCAACGCCATGTCGGTGGTGTCGCTGCTGGTCGCGACCGCGGTGATCGGCTTCATCGCGTTGATCCGCGGCCGCAAGGCGCTGGCGGTCACCGCCACACTGCTCATCGCCGGGGCGAACGTGAGTACCCAGCTGCTCAAGTACTACCTGGTCCGCCCCGACTTCGGCATCGACCCGGAACGGGCCGCCGCCGGCAACAGCCTGCCCAGCGGACACACCGCGGTGGCGGCGTCGGTGGCGATCGCGCTGATCCTGGTGCTGCCGAGGCAGGTGCGGGTGGCCGGCGCGTTCCTCGGCGCCGGGTACGCCGCCGCCGCCGGGGTCGCCACGCTCTCGGCCGGCTGGCACCGGCCCAGCGACGCGATCGCCGCCTATCTGGTGGTGGGCGCGTGGGCCGCGGCGGCCGGTCTGGTGCTGCTGTTCTTCCAGCGGGAGCAGGCGGTGGTGGAGCGGGGCGACGCGCACCGGCTGGGCGCCGCCGTGCTCGGCGTCGCCGGCGCGGTCGCCCTGCTGGGCTCCGCGCTGGCGCTGTCCTGGCTGGTCGACCGTTCCACCGTCGCCGTCGAGGACCTCGGCCGCCGTCCGCTCTTCATCGGGTACGCGGGCAGCGCGGCCGGCATCGCCGGCACGATCGCCGTGGTGGCCGCGCTGGTGCTGGCCGTGGTGCACCGGCTGGTGCCCCGGTGGAAGGGCTGAGCACGCCGGTGGAACCGGCGCGGGCGGCCTTCCGGGACGAGTGCGCCCGGCTGGAGCGGGTGGTGCACGGCCTCGACGAGGCGGCGCTGGACCGGCCCACACCGTGCCCGCCCTGGCTGGTGCGGGACCTGCTCGCGCACGTGGTCACCGGGGTGGGGCGGCTTGCCGGGATGCTCGCCGAACCCGCGCCACCTCGCGCCGAGGTGGACGCGGCCGGCTACTTCGGCGCGGCCAAGTTCAGCCCGCCCGTCGACCGGGAGCGGATCGACGGGGCACGGCGGGCCGCCCGGGAACTGCCCGGCGTGACCGAGGTGGCGCGGGAGTTCGGCCGGGCCTGGCGGGCCACCGACACGGCGGTGGCCGACGCGCCCGCCGGCCGGGTGGTGCGGACCCGGCACGGTGACGCGATGGCGGTGGGCGAGTTCCTGCGTACCCGGGTGGTGGAGGTCGCGGTGCACGGCCTGGACCTGGCCGACGCGCTCGACCGGTCGCCCTGGACCACGCCGACCGCGGCGGCCGTGGTCGTCGACGTGCTCACCGGCGGGCGGCCGGTGCCGGCCCGGCTCGGCTGGGACGCGCTCACCGTGCTGCGCAAGGCCACCGGCCGGCTGCCGGTGACCGACGCCGAGCGGACGGCGCTGGCCGAGGCCGGCATCCGCCGGCTCGCGTTCGGCGGCTGACGCCGCTCAGGCCGCCGCGGCACGCCGCAGGTGCTCCAGCACGATCGGGTCGATCCGGCCGGGCACGAACCGTTCCTCCAGGTTCTCCAGGCCGGACCAGGCGGCGAGCGCGTCGTCCAGGCCCGCCGGGCCGACCGGGTGACCGGCGGCGGCGAGCAGGTCCGCCACCTCGACGGCGAGCGGGCCGGTCAGGTCGCGCAGGGTGGCCGGGTCGGGGCGACCGAAGATCATGGTGTGGATGCCGAGCAGGCGACCCAGCTCGGCGACCGGGTCCGGGTGGTCGTCCACCCGCAGGTCGACCAGTTCGTCGCCGGTGCCGGCGTAGCCGCCGTGCCGCTGCACCACGAACAGGGCGGCGCTCTGCTTGCCGCGTCGGTCGCCGCCGGCCCGGTCGCCGGCGGTGAGCGCGGCGAACAGCCGCTGCGGGAACGGCAGATCGGTGCCGGTGAGCCAGGCGTCGCGCAGCGCGTCGATCACCTGCGGGCCGCTCAGGATGTTGCCCTGCGCCGCCCAGCCGTCGCCGGCCTGCCCGCCGGCCCACGGGTGGCAGCGCGGCCCGGTCCAGGTGGCCCCGGCGCCGGTCGCCCCGACCACGCCGAGCTGCCGGTCGTCGCGTCCCGGGTCGGCGGCCACCAGACCGGCCACCACGTCCACGGCGGGGACGCCGGTGCGCAGCAGGGCGAGCGCCTGCGCCCGGTAGGCGAGGTTGGCGTGCGCCTGCGTGGCCACCGCCCCGACCAGCGCCTCGGCGGCCGGCACCAACGCCCCGGCGGCGAGGAACCGGCTGGCCACGGCCACGCCGTAGAGCTGCCCGTCGGCGGATCGGGCGACGAGCGAGAAGGTCACGCGCGGATCGTAGCCCGCGGGTGGGGGCGTCGTCCCGCACCGACCGAAGCGCGTGCGCGACGGTCAGAACGGCGGCGCGGCGGCCTCCGGCGGGCGCCCCCACGCACGGCGGGCGTCGGCCACCGCGACCGCCACCAGCACCACGACCGCGAGGGCCGACGCGGCCAGCGGTGCGACGCGGAGCAGCAGCGGTGCCGGCAGCAGCAACGCAGCGATCGCCACCAGCCGGGACGGGGAGACCCGGCCGAACACCTCGTACTCGAACCGGGCCCGGCCGGCGAGGAACAGCGCCGGGCCGCCCAGGATCATGGCCAGCCAGGGCAGCTCGTTGTGCCCGGTCGGGTGTTCGATGACCAACTCGTAACCGATCGCGGTGGCCACCACGCCGACCACCATGACCAGGTGGGTGTCGGCGGCGGAGCGGCCGATGGTGGCCGGGTGCGCGGATCTCGTCACGGCCTCGCCGAGGATCTGCCCGGCCCGCTGCACGTAGATCCGCCACAGCAGGATCGAGGTGGCCAGCGCGAACGCGAACGCGGCGACGGCGGTCGCCCCGGTCGGCACGCCGGTGAACGTCCAACCGGCCAGCAGGATCGTCTCGCCGAGCGCGACCAGGAAGAACTGCTGGTAGCGCTCGGACAGGTGCTCGCCGTGGATGTCCCACCGGGAGATCGTGGACCGGCCCAGGCCGGGCACCGGCCAGCCGAACCGGGCGGCCAGGTACTCCAACAGCAGCGCGAGCGTCCAGAGCACCACCCGGGCGTCGACCGGCAGCACCGCGCCGGCGAGCCAGAGCACGCCCGTGGCGCAGAACGTGATCAACATGCGCAGCTTCAACCGGCGGTACTGGAGCTTGCGCAGCACGAGCATGAGGATCGCCGGCCGGGTCACCTGCGCCACCACGTACGCGACGGCGAACGGCAGGCCGTTCTCGCTGAACGCGCGGGGGATCGCCACCCCCATCACCATCGCCGAGAGCAGCGCGGTGATCACGATGACCTGCAACCACAGGTGGTACGGGTCGTACCGGCTGGTCGTCCACGCCGTGCCCTGCCAGACCGCCCAGAGCGCGAACAGCAGCAGCAGCGTCTTGCCGCCACCGGTCACCGCGGACCAGTTCGTCTGGCCGCCCTCCAGCGCCAGGTCCTCGAAGGCGCGCGCGGAGATCCGGGTCAGCGCGAACACGTAGACCAGGTCGAAGAAGAGTTCCAGGAAGGTCGCCCGGCCCCCGTCACCGTCGGTCGCACGCAGCGCGGCGGGCTCGGCGACCTTCACCGTCGTCTCCCGTCCCCGATCCCGCTCACCCGGCAGTCGTAACACTCTTTCCGGGCGCCATGGTGCGGATCGGTCGTATCGGTGGAGGATCTTGCTCCCGGCGGTGGTGGACGGGCACGATCGACAGGTGACGAACCGATGGGGCATGACCGTACCGCTGGGCGGCATCCCGCTCGCCGACCACGCCGCCGTCTACGCGGCCCTCGACCACGCCGGGTTCACCGACGTCTGGTCGTCGGAGGTGGCCGGGACCGACGCGTTCACCCCGCTCGCGCTCGCCGCCGCCTGGGCGCCCCGGCTCCGCCTCGGCACCGCGATCACCCCGGCCTTCACCCGGGGCCCGGGGCTGCTCGCGATGAGCGCCGCCGCCCTGGCCGAGGCCGCGCCGGGTCGGTTCGCGCTCGGTGTCGGCGCCTCGTCGCCGGTGGTGGTGCGGGACTGGAACGCGGTGGCGTACGACGAGCCGTTCAAGCGGACCCGGGACGTGCTGCGCTTCCTGCGGGCCGCGTTGCGGGGCGAGACCGTCGACGGGGCGTACGACACGTTCGCGGTCCGGCGGTTCACCCTCGAGCGCCCGCCGGCCGTGCCGCCGCCGGTCCTGCTGGCCGCGCTGCGCCCCGGCATGCTGCGACTCGCCGCCGCCGAGGCCGACGGGGTGATCCTCAACTGGCTCGCCGCCGAGGACGTGCCGACCGCCGTCGCCGAGCTGGGCGATCGCCGTCCCGGCTTCGAGGTCGCCGCGCGGATCTTCGTCTGCCCCACCGAGGACGCCGGGTACGCCCGCGCCCTGGGCCGCCGCCTGATCACCGGCTACCTCACCGTGCCCGCGTACGCCGCCTTCCACCGCTGGCTCGGTCGGCAGGAGACGCTGGGCCCGATGTGGCGGGCGTGGGAGGCGGGGGACCGCCGGGGCGCCGCCGCCGCGGTCCCGGACGAGGTGGTCGACGCGCTCGTGCTGCACGGCTCGCCCGAGCAGTGCGTGGCCGGCGCCCGCCGGTACGCCGCGCACGGCGTCGACGTGCCGGTGCTGGCGGTGCTGCCCACCCCGGAGACGACCGAGGGTGGCGCGGACGCCTGGGCCGGTCTGCTGCCCCGGCTCGGCGTCGACGCGACGGAGGTGGCCTGAGATGAACCTGACCGACCGGGTGGTCGTGATCACCGGTGGGGCCGGCGGGATCGGCGCGGCGCTGGGCCGACGGTTCGCCGCCGAGGGCGCCGCCGCCGTCGTGCTGGCCGACCTGGCCGCCGACGCGGCCCGCGCGGCGGCCGAGGCGATCGGCCCGGTGGCGTCCGGGGTCGGGCTCGACGTCACCGACGAGGCGGCGGTACGCGCGCTGGTCGACGAGACCGAGCGCCGCCACGGCCGGATCGACCTGTTCTGCGCGAATGCCGGCGTGGCCACCGGCGGCGGCATCGACGCGCCGGACGCCGACTGGGACCGGGCCTGGCGGGTGAACGTGCTCGGTCACCTGCACAGCGCGCGGGCCGTGCTGCCCGGCATGCTGCGCCGGGGGCAGGGCCACCTGCTGCTCACCTGTTCGGCCGCCGGGGTGCTGACCGCGGTCGGGGACGCCCCGTACACCGCCACCAAGCACGCGGCGGTCGGCTTCGCCGAGTGGCTGGCCATCACCTACCGCGACGCCGGCATCCGGGTCAGCGCGCTCTGCCCGCAGGGCGTGGACACGCCGATGCTCGCCGACGGCCTCGCCGAGGGGCACCTGGGCGCCCGGGTGATCGCCGCGTCCGGGGCGATCCTCACGCCGGACCAGGTCGCCGACACCGTCGTCGCCGGGCTGGCCGAGGAGCGGTTCCTGATCCTGCCCCACCCGGAGGTGGCCGACTACGCCCGCCGCCGCGCCGAGGACCCGGACGGCTGGCAGGCCGGTCTGCGCAAGCTCGTCCGCAAGCTGCGCGCCGCCGACTCGTAGCCGCGGGCCCTCGTCGCCTCGCCGGATACCCCCGCGCCTGGCGGGACCCCGCCCGGCGGACCGGACCTTTTCCGTCGTCTGACTAGGAACTTGATGACGTGAACGACTCGGTGCACCGACGGTCGTCGCGCGGAAGCGTTCGCCAGGCGGTCGCGTTGTGCCGCGGACGTCAGGGCTCCCGACGTGCCGGGGTGACCGATCCACCTACGTCGTCAAGTTCCTAGCCGACCGAGGGGCCTACGCTCCCGGAGCCCTCGGCGTGCCGCCGGGGGCGCCCGGGCGTGAGCGGCGAACCGCCGAGGGGGCCACGATCAGCGGCGCCAGCGCAGCGGACCCGGGCGCACGGTCCACCACAGCCGTGCCCAGCGGGACCGGGCCGCACGCAACGCCGTGACGTAGCCGGTGGCCACCTCCGCCGCCCGCGCGGCCTGCGCCGCGTCGACGCTGCCCGGCGCGAACGCGGCCCGGTTCACCAGGTCGGCCAGCTCGCCCACCCCGTCGCCCGACCATGCCGCACCGCCGTCCGACCGTGCCACCCCATCGCTCGACCGCGCCGCCCGGGCCGCCGCGAGCGTGGCCCGGGCCTGCTCGGCGACCTCCTCCGCCGCCAGGTCGTCGCCCACGGGCCGGCCGGCCAGCCGCAGCGCGTCGGTCAGCTCCCGCCAGGCGCCGGTCACCCGCCGGCCGGGATCGCCCTCCGCCAGGCGGGACCGGCTCAGCCGGCGGCGCATCGCCGCCAGGACCGCCAGCACCGCGCCGACCAGCAGCACCAGGCCGCCGACGCCGCCGGCGACCAGCACCGGCGTACCCGGGCCCCGGTCGGGCCGGGCCGGCGCGGGCGCGGCGGCCGGGGGAGTGGCGGAGGGCTCCTCGGTCGGCGCCGGCACCTCGGACGGCGGCGGGTCCTCCGGCTTCGGCCGGAAGTCCTCCTCCACCGGGCGGGGCTCGGAGTCCGGGCGCGGCATCGGATCGAACGGCACCCAGCCGACGCCCTCGAACAGCACCTCCGGCCAGGCGTACGCGTCGGCGGCCCGCACCGGCCCGTCGGCCTTCGGCTCGAACCCGACCACCACCCGGGTGGGCAGGCCGGCGAGTCGACCGAGCACCGCGAACGCGGCGGCGAACTGCTCCGACGTGCCCCGCTGCCCGCCGCCGTTGCGCGGCCCGAACAGGAAGAACGTCAGGTTGGGGTAGGCGTGCCCGCTCGGGGCGTCGGCGGTGACCCGGTAGTGCTCGGCGAGGAACGTGGCGATCGCGTCGGCCCGCGCGTACGGGGCGCCGTTCTCCTCGGCGAGCTGGGTGGCCAGCCGCCGCAGCTGCTCCGGCGCCCCGTCCGGTACCCGCAGCACCCGGGCCACCGCGTCGCCGGCCGGCACGTTCGCGGTGGTGACCAGGTTCAGGTCCGGGCGCTCCCGCACCGAGGACACGTCGTACCGCAGCCCTGGGGCCAGTCCCTCCGGCCGGATCACCGTGCCGGTCTCCGGGTCGTAGGCGACCCGCGCGCCGGTCACCTCGCGCGGCGTTGGCACCGCCGGCAGCAGCCGCCCGGTCAGGTCGCCCACCGTGATCTCCTGGCGGACCGTGTCGGTGGTCGCGCCGGCCGCCGACTCGGCGGCGGGCAGGACCCGCCCCGCGTTGCGGTACGTGGCCCCGACCCGCCAGGTCACCCCGTCGTAGTCACTGAGCACCGCCAGCCGGATCCGCGGCGGCCCGCCGTCGCCCGCGCCGGCCACGGTACGCACGTCGAGCAGCCGCTGGTCCGGGTTCAACGCCCAGCCCGAGATCCGGATCAGCGGGTTCTCGTCCAGCGACTCGACCTGCGGCGGTTCCACGTAGCGGCGCGGATCGACCGGACGGTCCTCCACCTGGCCGGCCACCACCGGTGCGAGCAGCGCGGCGAGCCCCACCACCACGGCCAGCCCGGCGGCGGTCGCGGCGACCAGCCGCAGCCGCACCGCCGCGCGTACCGTCGGGGGGAGGTCGGCCACCGGGTCGCCGGCGGCCGGGTCGGCCCGCCGGCCCGGCGCGGCCAGGCCGGCGGCGGCGACGGCCGCGAACAGCACCGTCGGCCCGACCGCCGGCTCCGCGTTCGGCCCCACCACGTAGAGCACGCCGCCGTAGAGCAGCACCGGCGGCAGGTAGCCCAGCAGCACCCGCCCGGCCCGCAGCGCGACCTCGGCGGCGGTCAGCCCGGCCAGCCAGGCGGCCACCACCGGGACCAGCACGGTGTCCGGCGCCGGCTCGACCGGGATCATCGCGGTGAGCAGCCGGGGGATCGCGTTGCGCGCGGCGTCCACGGCCACCTCGCCGAGCCCGCCGGGCAGCGCCGCGTGACTGGCGGCCAGCCGCAGCGACAACAGCGTCCAGCCGGTCAGCGCGGCCACCGACAGGGGCGCCACCAACCAGGACGGCAGTCGCCGGGCGGCCACGCTGACCAGCACCGAGCCGACCGCCGCGCCGACCATCAGCCGGGTCGGCAGCGGGTCCGCGTACACCCGGCCCAGCACCACACCGGACAGCGCGACCAGCACGACCAGCGCCGCCGGCACCGGCACGGCGCGCAGCCGCGTCACCACCGGCGGATCCCGTCCCACTCGGCGGCGAACGCCGCGCCGTCCGCCGCGTCCAGCACCACCAGGCCCGTCCCACCGGCCGCCGTCGGTCCCGTCGCGCCGAACACACCGACGACCACCGACGGGTACGCGCCGCGCAGCGCGCCGACGTGACCCAGGTCCTCGCGGCCGCCCGGCCCGGTGAGGAACACCAGCGTGTCGCCGAGCCGGTCGCGGCGCAGCCGGGCGGTCGCCGCCGGCAGCACCTCCGACCCGCCCTCGGCCAGCTCGACCGCGGCGAGGCGGTCCAGCGGCCCGGCCGGGCCGGCGGGCTCGGTCTCGGCGGGCGCCACCAGCAGCAACCGCACCGGCAGGTCCTCGCGCACCGCGGCGGCCACCACAGAGGCGGCCGCCTCGCACGCCGACTCGAACGACTCCGCCACGCCCGCGACCCGTCCCGGGTGTGCGGCGGACCGGTTGTCCAGCACCACCACGAGCCGCGGCAGGCTGGTGTCCACGTTCTCCCGCACCATCAGCTCGCCCACCCGGGCGCTGGTCCGCCAGTGCACCCGGCGCAGCTCGTCGCCGACCACGTACTCCCGCAACGAGTCGAACGTGATCGAGCCGTGCGGCACGCTGTCGGTGCGCCCGTCCAGGCTGCGCCCCGCGCCGGTGGGCACCGCGGACAGCGGGTGGATCCGCGGGTGCACCCACACCGGGACGGTGTCGCCGTAGCCGCGGGCCAGCGCCACCAGGCCGAGCGGGTCGCGGCGGACGACCCGCAACGGCCCCACCGGCACCACTCCGCGCCGCTGCGTCGGCACCGCATAGCGCACCACCGTGTCGCGTCCCGGGCTCAGCCGCAGCAGCGGCACCGGCACCAGCGAGCCGGCGCAGCGGTCCTCGGCCACCAGGTTCGCCGCCCGCAGCCGGCCGGTGTTGCGCACCGTCAACTCCATCGCCGCCGGCTCGCCGCGGGCCACCCGGTCCGGGTCGGCCCGACGCTCGACGGCCAACCGGGGCCGCCACGCGGCGGTCACCCCGGCGTAGCCCACCGCCACGGCCGCCGCCGCGCCGAGCACCGTCAGCTCCGGGTACGCGTACCGGAAGCCGACGCCGAGCAGCACCAGGGCGGCGACGAGCAGCCCGATCCCCCGGGCGGTGATCCCCACGCTCAGCCGTGCACCGGGGCGGGCTGGCCGGACGGCAGCGGCACCGGCACCGAGGCCACCGCCTGGCGCAGCACCTCGGCCGGCGTGACGCCCCGCACCTGCGCGTCCGGGGTGAGCAGCAGGCGGTGCGCGAAGACCGGCTCGACCAGCGCCTTCAGGTCCTCCGGCATGATCCAGCCCCGGCCGTCGATCAGCGCGTACGCGCACGCCGCCCGGGTCAACGCGATCACCCCGCGCGGGCTCACCCCGACCCGCACCTGCGGATGGGTCCGGGTGGCCGCGGCCAGCCGCACCGCGTACGCGTAGAGCGGCTCGGCGATGTGCACCCGCCGGGCCATCTTCACCATCTCGCCGACGGTGGCGGTGTCCGTGACCGCGGTGAGCGAGTCGGGGGAGCGGACCGTGGCGCCGCGCAGCACCTCCACCTCGACCGCCTCGTCCGGGTAGCCGACGGAGAGCTTCACCAGGAACCGGTCGAGCTGAGCCTCGGGCAGCCGGTAGGTGCCGTCCATCTCCACCGGGTTCTGCGTCGCCACCACCAGGAACGGCTGCGGCACCGGGTGGCGTACGCCGTCCACGGTGACCGTCCGCTCCTCCATCACCTCCAGCAGCGCCGACTGGGTCTTCGGCGAGGCACGGTTGATCTCGTCGGCGATGACGATGTTCGCGAAGACCGGCCCGGGGTGGAACTCGAAACCGCGGCTGGCCTGGTTGAAGATCGTCACACCGGACACGTCGGAGGGAAGCAGGTCGGGTGTGAACTGGATCCGCCGCCACTGCCCCTTCACCGTGGCCGCCACCGCCCGCGCGAGCGTGGTCTTGCCGACCCCGGGCACGTCCTCCAGCAGCACGTGCCCCTGCGCGAACAGCGCGGTCAACGCCAGCCGGACCACCTGCGGCTTGCCCAGCACGACCGCGTTGACGTTGTCGGCCAGCCGGGCGGCGAGGGCGGCGAAGCCCTGCACCTCCGGCTGGCTGAGCGGTTCGTGCGTGTTCACGGTGTGCCTTTCGGTCCGGGCGAGGTCAGCAGGTGGGCAGCAGGTTGAGGTTGTCGCCGCCCTCCAGGTTGAGCCACGCCCACGGGATGTAGGTCCTGCCCTTGTAGTCGACCTGGACCCACCAGGTGCTCCGCTTGTCGTTGTTGTAGATCCAGGCGTCGACGTCCTCGCCCTTGGCCTTGCAGTACGTGCGCAGCCGCGTGCCGTCCGGCACCCAGCCCGCCTGTCGATCGTCGTCCTGCTGGGTGACCTTGAAGATCTCGTTCCCGTTACGACCCGGCACGTCCTTGTTGCAGTACGTCCGCTGGTCCCCGTCCGGGCCGTTCTTGCAGGTGGCGATGCCGTAGACCGGGTCGGTGGTCTGCGCGCGGGTGGCCGTGCCCTTACCGGCGGCGTTGGACGCGGTCAGCGTCACCGTGTAGGCCGTGCCCGGCGTCAACCCGGTCACCCGCAGGCTGGAGCAGCTCCCGCTGGCCGTCTTCCCGCCGGTCGCCGCCGTGCAGGTGGCCTTTCCGCCGCCCGCGTCCACGGTGAACGTCACCGTCACCGAGGTGGCGTCCGCCGACGAGCCGGTCACCGTGATCCGGGGCGCGGCCACGGTACGCGCGGTGGTGCTGGCCTCCGGGCCGTCGCCGGCCTCGTTGACCGCCTTGACCTTCACTGTCACGTTCTGGCCGTTGCCGAGCCCGCCCACGGTGGCCCGCACGTCGGTCACCTCGACGGTCTTGCCGCCGGCCTGCACCACGTACTTCGTCACCGGGCGGCCGTTCTCCACCGCCGGCGACCACTGCACCGCGATCGTGCCGGGCTGGTCGGCCACCGTGGACGCGCGCAGCTCGGTCGGCGCCTTCGGCACGGTGAACGGCACCACCGTGTTGCTCACCGGCGACGCCTTCGACCCGGCGCCCTTCTCGCTCACCGCGGTCACCGTGAACGCGTACTGGGTGCCGTACTCCAGCGCGCCGGCCGGCACCACCAGCTCGGTCTTCGGTGACTCGCCGGCCGGGGCGCTCGCACCGGCCGAGGTCGCGGTCACCGCGTACTTCGTGACCTTGTTGCCCTGGCCGTCGGCCTCGGGCCAGCTCACCCGGACCGTGCCGTCCGGCCGGGCCTCGGCGGTCACCGAGGCCGGCGGGTCGGGCACCTCGGCGGTCGGCACGACCGGGTTGCTGCGGCGCGCCGGCCCGTCACCCTTCGCGTTCACCGCGTGCACCGAGAACGTGTACGTCTCACCGTTGGTCAGACCGGTGACCTCCAACGCGCGCTGGTTCGCGCCCACCTCGTGGGTCTGACCGCCGCCCTCCACCACGTACCGGGTGATCTCGGCGCCGTTGGACGCGGCGGCCTGCCAACTCACCCGCGCCGACGCGTTGCCCGCGGCAGCGGTGACCGCCTTCGGCGCGCCCGGCTTGCCCACCTTCGGCTTCTTCGGCGGGGGCGGCGGCGGGGGAACCGGCGGCGGGTCGCCGCCGAGCACGTCGTTGGCGTACTTGTTCACCTCGCGGACCCGGTTGCGGTCGTCGACCACCTGGGCGGTGGACGAGTCCGGCGGGTTGATGAACAGGTGGTTCTCGCGGACCTCCAGCTCCACCGGGCCGGGCCGGCCGGAACCCTTGATCGTCTCCACCAGCTGGCCGGCCGCGTCGAACGAGTAGACCGCGCCGGTGCTCTCGTCGGCGCAGTAGAACCGGCCCGCCCAGGCCACCGCCGGGCTGAGCCGCGCGCCCGCCCCGGGCACCGTGAACCGCTTCACCTCGGCGCCGTCGCTGACCACGTGCACCGACCGGTCACCGGGAACGGTGACCGGCACCTGCGGCCCGCTGGTCCGCGTCGGCAGGTTGCCCGGCGCGGTCATGGTCAGCCCGGCCCGCTGCGTCCGGCCGCCGACCACCGTCACCAACGACGCGGACGTGCGGTCCAGCACCGCCACACCCTCGTCCAGGGTGGACACCACCAGCTCGTGCGCGGGCTCGGCCACCTCGTACGTCTCGACCCGCTTCGGGCTGAGCCCGGCCGGCGGGGCGTCACCCGGGGTGTCCGGCAGGTCGGCGGCGGTGACCGCCGAAACGGTGCCCTCGCTCGGCACCGCGATCCACAGCTTCCCGGCGCCGTCGAACGTCCCGCCGGCGATGCCCGGCGGGTAGCGGACCGGCTCGCCCACCGGCGTCAGCGCCCGCGGGTCGAGCTGCCGGACGATGCCCTGCACCGCGTCCACCACGAACGCCGCGTCCTCGTGCAGCGCCACGCTGACCCCGAACCCCGGCGCGGTCGGCGTGCTGGCGGTGATCTGCAACGTCGCCAGGTCCAGCGAGCTGACCTGGCCGGTGTTGAGGTCGCGCAGGATCAGCAGCCGGTCGGTCTGGGCGACCTGCATCTGGTGCCGCCGCCCGCCGGGCACCTCCATCCGGGTGTCCACCCGGGCGGTGACACCGTTGACCCGGGCCAGCTCGCTGCGGGTGGTGCTCCACAACCACGAGGACGCGTCGTAGTTGGCCACCGCGTTGTCGGCGGCGCCCAGCCCGAGCACGGTCAGCCCCATCGCGGCCAGCAACGCGGCCACGGTGCCGATGGTCACCAGGCCGCCGCGCATCCGCGACCGGGGGCGGGCCGTCTCCGGCCCGGTGCTCGTGACGTCCTCGATGGTGGTCACTGCCGGCTGCCTCCCCGCGTCGGTGGGGGAGGGCGCCGCGCGTGGTCGACCCTCCCCAGAGCCGGGAGCCATCATAGGTGCCGGCAGAGGCCGGTGAAACCCGCACCGTCTCCCTGTGGACACCGAGCGTGTCCTCGGTGCCCCGTCACTTCGGCGTGGCGCCGCCATCGCGGTCCGTGCACACCTGACCGGACGTGGCGTACGAATCGGTCGAGTAGACCGCCAGCACGGTGAAGCAGTAGTCCAGCCGCGCGCTCAACCCGTTCACCGTGTACCGGGTCTGCCCGGCGTCCACGGTGGCCATCACCCCGAGCTTCTGCCCGGCCTGACCACCGGCCACGACGAACGGCACCCCGCCGCTCGTCGGGTCGGTCCAGGTCACCGTGATCGTGGTGGTGTCGTCCCGCAACCGCAGGTCGGTCGGGGGCGGTCCGGTCACCTTCGGCTTCGGCGCACTCGGCGCCGGCGCCGGCGGCGCCGCGTCCCGGTTCAGCCAGACCGCGCCCGCGCCGACCGCGACCACCACCGCCAGCACCGCGCCGCCGACCAGCAGGGCCAGCACCGTACGGTTCCGGCCGCGCGACTCCGGCTCCTCCACCTCCGGGTACGCGGCCGGCTGGTGGAACGACGGCGGCACCGCCGGCCACGAGCCCTGCTCCGGGTACGCGGGCTGCTCCGGGTACGGGGGGTGGTCCGGCCGCGTCGACTCGGGGAAGTCGAGCAGCCCGTCGTAGACCGGCAGTGACCGCCCCTCGTCCGGCGTCTCCTCGTGCTCGTCCGGCTCCGTCCCGTGCCCCGGCGCCGGCTCGGCGGCCGGCTCAGGCTCCGGGCCGGCGGGCCGGTCCACCGGTTGGGGCGGCGCGACGCTGCTCCACGGTGGAGCGGTCATGCCCCACGGCGGCACCGGCGACCCACTGACCGGGGAGGCGCTGATCGGGGCCGCGCTGACCGGCATCCCGCTGACCGGGTACGCCGCCGGCCCGCTGACCGGGTGTCCGGGTGGTCCGCTGACCGGGAAGGTCGGTGGGGCGCTGACGGGTTGTCCGGGTGGTCCGCTGACCGGACGGGTCGGTGGGGCGACGACCGGCGGGACCGGTGGCGCGGTCGACGGGGGCATGGGGGCGGTCGGCCCGGCGGCGGACGGTGCGGCCGCCGACGCCGCAGTGGCCGGTGGCCCGCTCACCGGCGTGTCACCTCGCGGCGGCGCGCTCACCGGGAACGCGCTCAGCCGCGCCGCGTCCACCGGCGGAGTGTTCGGGGGCGGACCGCCGGTGGGACGGGCGTCCGGGCGGGCCTCACCTGTCGCGGTCGCTGCGCGCTCCGCCTCCTCGCGCAGCAGCGGACCGATCTGCTGCACCTGGACGGTCGGCCTGTCCCAGCCTGGGCCACCGGGAACGGGCGGCGTCGCGCCGGCTTCCGGCCGGCCCGGTGGGTTCGGGTCCGGGCGTCCTGGCGTGCGTTCGCCGGCACCGGGCGCCGGCACTCCCGGCGCTGGCGGCGGCGAGGGAACTGCCGGGCGGGGCGTGGGGTCCGGCGCCGTCGGAGCCGGTGGTGCGGAGATCGGTGTCGCCCCGACGGATGCGGGTCCGGCAGCGGTCGCCGGTGCCGCCGTGGTGCGCGACGGCGGGGCGGGCGCCGCCGGGACCGGAGGTGTCGAGGCGGCCCCGGGGAACTGCGCGGCCGGGGCGGGTGGGCCGGAGGTGGGGGCGGGGACCGGTCGCCCCGGGGCCGGAGGAGCGGAGACCGGCGGGGCGGCGGGCACGGCCGGTGGCGGCGGAAGGACGCCGTGCGCCGGCGGGCCCGAGGTCGGGGCCGGCGGGACCGCGGTCGGCGCCGGCGGCACCGAGATGACGGCCGGCGGTGGCGGGAGGACGACGGGTGCCGGCGGACCCGAGGTCGGCCCCTGGAACACTCCCGCCGCCGGCGGCGGGAGTGTTCCAGGGGCCGGCGGGCTGGAGATCGGCGCCGGTGGTGGGATGACCGGGGCCGGTGGCAGGGCGGAGGTCGAGGTGACCGGCGCCGGTGGCACGGGCGGTACCGAGACGGGATGCACCGGGCCGCGCGGCGCGGACCCGTGCGGGGCGTTGGCCGGCGCCGGGCCGGCCGCCGACGTCGTCTGCCAGGTGGCCGGTGCGGCCGGCGGCCCCGGCAGCGAGGGCGCGGGCGGAACGACCCGTGGGTGTCCCGGCGGCGGTGCACCGACAGCGGGAGGGACGGTCGGGGGCACCGGCGTGACACCGGGGACCGGCGGTCCGGTCAGCGGTGGCGCCGGCGGGACGGCGGGTGCCGGTGGCCCGACCGTCGGCCGCGGCGCGGTGTCGAAGGCCGCCGGGCGGCCCGGACCGGCGGCGGGTGGCGCGGGGAACCGGGTGGTGGCTTCCTCGGGCGGCGCGGCGAACCGCGTGGTCGCATCCTCGGGCGGCGTCGGAAGGCCGGTGGTCGGCGGCACGGGCGGAGGAGCCCACGGACTCGACGTACGGTCCGGCGCGGCCGGTGCGAGCGGAGGCGACGAGATCGGGATCGCCGGCGGGGGCGGCAGCGTGCCGTGGGCGCGAGCAGGGGCTCCCGGGCGCTGCGCGGGAGGCACCGCCGGATCGGGCGCGGGCTTCGGCTGCGGGGCCCACTCGGCACCCGGTACGCGTGGTGCGGGCGGCACCGGAGGAGTGGGTCGCGGCGGGACCGGCGGGGGAGGGTACGACGGCGTGACCGCCGGTAGCGACACGGTGGGCCCGGACAGCGCCGGATCGGGGCGCGGGCCGGCAGCGGCGGCGGAGCCGCCGAGGTAGTGCCGCGCCGCGCGTACCGCCGGGTGGTCCGGACCGAGCACGGCGGGCCCGGCGGTGGCGACGCGGCTGTAGTTGCGGCGGGCCTCGTGCCGGTTGCCCAGCTCCTCCGCCACCGCGGCCAGGTCGAAGCTGAGCGCGAGCATCAGCGGGTCGGCGTCGCCGCGGCGACGCTCACCGGCCGCGTACGCCTCCTCGAGCGTCCGTCGGGCGGCGGCCGGGTCGTCGGCCTCCCGGTGCAGCCGGGCCAGCAGGTGACCGGTGGTCAGGACGTCCTGGTGGTCCTCGCCGTACGCCGGTCGGGCCGCGGTGATCGCGTCGGCGAGCAGCCGGCGGGCGCCGGTCAGGTCGCCCGCCGCGCGCAGTGCGAGGGCCTGGTGTTGAGCGGCGGTCAACGGGGAGGGGTGGGACACGTGAGCAATGCTGCCCGGAATCGTCCGTCGCGCGCTACCCGCCTGCTCGTGGACGGCTTTGACCAGGGAAAACGTGGGGAGCTGGCGGTGATGTGCATGATCGTTCCGGGCCGTGTACAGTAATCCCCCGTGCGGCCCGACGGCCGGCTGATCCGGTGAGAAGATCACCTCGGCCGACCGGGTAGGCTGTACGTGCAGGTCCGGGTGGCGGAATGGCAGACGCGCTAGCTTGAGGTGCTAGTGCCCGTATAGGGCGTGGGGGTTCAAGTCCCCCCTCGGACACAAACCATTACCCCACGGTGCGCGCTGGGATCCACTTCAGCGCGCACCGTTTGCGTTTCGAGCCGGTGGGTCAGTCGAAGTCCGAGCTGTCGGTAGCCCTCGGCCTTGTCGGCTAGGTCGGCGTCCTGGAGCACCGTGGTGATCTCGTCTTGCGACGGCATCCCTGCCGGCGCGAAGAGTCGAGCCGCGCAAGCCGCACCCGGGCACACCAGACGGCAGGGCCGCGCCGGACCGCCTTCGCCCGGCAGGTCTTCCTGCCGGTCAGTCCCACCAGAAGGTCCAACAGTTCAGGCCCATGATTGCGTCCGCGTACGTGCGGAAGGTGTCGGTGTGGCTCTGCCAGATGTTGTCCGGGCAGAAGGCGAAGTGTTCGGCGGTCACCTGCAGTGCTGAGTGGGCGGTGACAGGTGGTGCGGCGATGCTCAAGTGGAGGGTGTCGAAGCTCAGGCCGACGACTGTGGCCCCGAAGCGATGCTGCCAATCGCGGGTGACGGCGGCGAAGCGGGCGGTGTCGTTGTCGTGGTTGAGCGGCCCGGTCCAGCCGATCTGGGTTAATGCGTGTGCGCCGTCGGTCGCGGGAACCAGCGCGAGGCGGGCCTGGCCGGTGGAGAGCACGTCGGCGTACTGGTCGGCGAAGCGTTCTACCGGGCCTTGCCGATCCGGGGCGGGTGTGCGGCCGGGCCATCGTGTACCGACCGGGTCGAGGTGGCCGAGGCTGGCGGATTCTTCGTCGTCGGTGGTTTCCTGCCACCACTCGGCGAGGACCATCCCGCTGTCGTGCTGCTCGATCGCGGTGATGCTGTCGTATTCGGCGTCGATGCCGAACGGTTCGTCGTCGCCCTCGACGTGCAGCGCGAGCAGCGGCCACAGTCCGGTTCGGTGATGCCGGGCCCGCCACCGGGACCACTCACCCGCGGCGGCGGGGTGAGAGGAGAGCCAGTACACCGGCGTGGTGCCGTTGTACGGCTTCATCAACCGGCCCTCGGGGATGTCCGGCGGTAGCGTTCCGTGCCACGTCATGGCCGACACCGTAGGCGCCGGCCATGACAGAGTGCCCGGCGACTTCAGACTGAAGACCGACGTGGACATCGCCGGCCTGCGCACGCGCGGCGGCACCAAGTCCGCTGGGCGCTCTCGGTTCGCCTGGAAGAGTTTTCAGGTCAGCGTGAACACCGCGAAGCGGTGGGCCGACCGGTACCGAGCCGAAGGAATCGCAGGCATCACCGACCGGTTCAGCCGCCCGCACCGGACCAGCCCGCCAGTAGAACGCGAGGTGGTGCACCTGCGGGAGACACGCTCGTCGAGGAGATCCACCACGATCCGACCATGGCCGGCGGTCAGGTCATCAGCGTAGTTGCGCGCCACCGGTACGACGACGCCCGATCCTGGAGGTCGATGGTGGCCACCGGTCATGAACCTGAACCGGAGGCCCTCGATCAACGGGACGAACCGTCGGGGCCGCTCCGTTCAGGATCTGCCTTCTCTCCGCATCGCGACAGGGCGTCGGCCTGGGCGGAGCCGCTACTCCGTTCGGGTGATCGTGGCGGCCGTGATGTCGTTGCCCTGCCTGTCCCCGGTCACCACGACCGTGTCGCCGGTCTGCAGGTCCTTGAGCGCACCGGTGAGCCGGACCTGCGTACGGTCGCCTGTCTGCACGGTGACCACCTCGCCGGACTCGCGCCGGACCTTCATGGTGTCTCCGTCGATGTCGGTGACGGTGCCGGTGGTGGCCGGGGTGGGGGTGGCGGCCGGGGGAGCGGCGCCACCGCCACGGGCACCGCCGCCGCGGGCCCCACCGGCGGGTCCGTCGACCGCTGCCCCGCGTCCCGCCGGTGCGGGGGCGGGATCCGGTCCGTATACCCGTTGCGCCTGAGCGCCGCCGGCGAAGCCGCCGACGAGCAGCAGCGCTGCCGCGAGCCACGGGGTGGCCCGGTTCCGCCAGGGGCGGGGTCCGGCGGCGAGAGCGGTGTCCAGGTCGGTCGTCATGTCTTCACCTGTCATTCGTAGCGGAGTGCGTCGATGGGACGCAGGCCGGCGGCGCGGCTGGCGGGGACACTGCCGAAGAACAGCCCGATCGCGACGGAGACGCCCAGGGCCAGTGCGACGGAGCTGGGCACGATCACCGGTTGCACGCCGACGATGGTGAACCGGCTGCCGATCAGGGCGGCGGCCACGCCGAGGCCGCCGCCGAGGACGCTGAGCATGGTCGCCTCGGCGAGGAACTGGGTGAGGATGGTGCGTCGGGGTGCGCCGAGGGCCTTGCGGATGCCGATTTCCCGGGTGCGTTCGGTGACGGTCACCAGCATGATGTTGGTGATGCCGATGCCGCCGACGAGCAGGCTGATGCCGGCGACGGTGCCGAGCAGGACGGTGAAGGTCTGTGCGGTCTCGGTGCGGGTGGCCAGGAGTTGGGCGGCGTTCTGGATCCGGTACGGCGCGGCACCCGCACCACCACCACCTCCACCACGGCCGGTGGCGGCGGTGCCGGCCGGTAGCTTGAGGCGCTGGTTGAGGATCTGGGTGACCTGCTGTTGGGCGGCGTTGACGCGGTCCGGGCCGGTGGCCTCGACGAGGATGGAGTTGACCGGGCCGTACCCGGTGATGGTCTGCTGCACGGCGGTGAGCGGGGCGACGGCGAGGTCGTTCGGGTCGGAGAAGCCGGACGCCGAACTCTTCTCGGCGAGGACGCCGACGACGGTGAACAGTGCGCCGCCGACGGTGACCTGCTGGCCGACCGGGTCGGTGTCGGCGAACAGCTCGGTGGCGACGGTCCGGCCGAGCACGACCACCCGCCGACCCTGGGCCACATCCTGGTCGGTGAAGGCGGCGCCGGCGGCGAGTGGGCTGTTCGACGAGCCGAAGTAGCTCGGGTGGGTACCGAGGAACTGCGCCACCGGGTGCTCCGTCCCGGCGTGGGTCATCGTCGGGGTGGTGCTGACCACCGGTGAGACCGCGCGGACGTCGGGGGCGAGTGCCGGGTCGTGCAGGGACCGCGCGATGTCGACCGTGAGTGCCGACGGCGTCGTCCCGCCGCGGGCGGTGCTGGACACGGTGATGGTGTTGGTGCCCAGCGCCTCGATGCTGCGGTTGACGGCCTGGGCGGAGCCGTTGCCGACGGCGACCAACAGGATGACGGCGGCGACGCCGATGAGGATGCCCAGCATGGTCAGTGCCGAGCGCAGCTTGTTGGCGGCGACGCCGCGGCCGGCGAAGCGGAGGATCTCCAGCAGGCTCACCGGGCACCGTCCTGTCGTACGTCGGTGGTGATCCGTCCGTCGAAGAGGGTGACCAGCCGGCGGGCGCGGGCGGCCACCTCCGTCTCGTGGGTGATCATGACGATGGTGCGGCCGGCGGTGTGCAGCTGGTCGAGGATGGCCAGCACCTCCTCGGTGGAGCGGCTGTCGAGGTTTCCGGTGGGTTCGTCGGCGAGGATCAGCGCTGGCTCGGTGACCAGGGCGCGGGCGACGGCGACGCGTTGCTGTTGCCCGCCGGAGAGCTGGTTCGGCTCGTGGTCGGCCCGGCCGGCGAGACCCACCATGTCCAGGGCCGCGAGGGCCCGTCGGCGTCGCTCGGCCGGCTTGACGCCGGCGTACGCCAGGGGCAGCTCGACGTTGGCCACCGCCGAGGTGCGGGGGATGAGGTTGAACGACTGGAAGACGAACCCGATGCGCCGGTTGCGGACGAGGGCCAGCCGGGCGTCGTCGAGTCGGCTGACGTCGACCCCGTCCAGGCGGTAGGTGCCGGCGCTGGGTACGTCGAGGCAGCCGAGGATGTTCATCAGCGTCGACTTTCCGGATCCCGAGGATCCCATGATGGCCACGTAGTCGCCGGCCGCGACGGTCAGCGACACCCCGCGCAGCGCGTGCACGGTCGCCTCGCCCTGTCCGTAGACCTTGGTCAGGTCACGGACGTCGAGCACCGGACGGTTCGGGCCCTCGGTGGTGCGGTGGGCTCCGTCGACCAGGTAGAGGGTCACCGGTTGCCCCGCCCGCCGCCACCGGTCAGGCCGCCGCCCGCGGGCCCGCCGCGCCCGCCGCCGCCGGTGCTCGGGTCGGCGCCGCCGGTGCTGGGCAGCACGACCCGGTCGCCCTCGGTCAGGCCGGAGGTGATCTCGACGAGTTGGTCGCCCCGCAGGCCCACCTCGACCGGGCGGACGACCGGGTTGCCGTTGTCCAGGACGGTCACGGTGTTCCGGTTGCCGGCGCTGGTCACCGCGAGAGCGGATACGGCGACGACGTTCTCGGCCGTGTCGAGGGTGACGGTGACCTGCACGCTCTGGCCGGGCCGGGCGGCATCCGGACGGTCCTTGAGGCTCAGGGTGACGCCGTAGGTCACCACGTCGTTGGCGGTGGTGGCGTTCGGGTCGATCGCGGCGAGCGTCGCGTCGGCGGTGGTGCCGGGCAGCGCGTTCCAGCTGACCGTGGCGGGCATGCCTGCCTTGAGCCGGGTAGCGTCGGCCTCGGGTACCGCGGCGGTGACCTCCAGCCGGGTCAGGTCGGCGATCTGCACGAGTCCGTCGCCTCCCGAGCCCGACGCGGTGCTCCCGCCTCCGGTCGCGCCGCCGGTGGTCGCGCCGCCCGTGGTCGCGCCGCCTCCGGTCGCGCCGCCCGCCGAGGTGCCGGAGTCCCCGACGCTGCCGTTGACGGCCACCACGGTGCCGGCGATCGGCGCGGTCAGGGTGGCGCCGTCGACCTTCTCCCGCGCGGCGGCGACCTTCAGCTCCGCCTGGGTCACCGCCGCATCCGCCTGGGTGGTGGAACCGTCGGTCTCCGCCGCCCGGTCCGCCGCATCCTGTGCCGCGTCCAGGTCGGCCTCGGCCGCCGCGAGTTCCCGCTTCGCGGCCGAGGCGTCGACCCGGGCCAGCACCTGGCCCTTCTTCACCGAGTCGCCGACGGCCACGGTGATCTCCGTGATCGGCCCGGCGGTGGCGAAGGTCGCGGTCGCGGTCGCCGCGCTGCGCACCGATCCGGGTACGGACACCGCGGACGTCACCGTCGCCCGGCTCACCGGCACCGTCCGGGCCTCGCCGGCGCTCGCCGTCCCCGGCGCGGTGAACGTGGTGTACGCCCAGCCGCCGGCGAGCAGCACCGCCACGACGAGGCCGGTGTTGACGAGCAGGGACGGGCCGCGGGCAGGGATGAGTCGTCGCACACGCATGTCCGACAGCCTGGGGGTGGCGGCTCGGAGCGCACCCGGCGCAACCTCGGAGCCGGCTGGGAGTCGGGCGGTGGTCAGCTGTCGGCGAGAAAGTCCTCGATCCGGTGCCAGATGTCGTCGCTGTTGTCGTCCTGCATCATCAGGTGCGTGTTGCCCCGGACGCCCTCGTCGGGCAGGTACACCAGCTGGGCCGGGTGGCCGGCGGTGTCGACGAGACCGACGGTGCGCCGGCAGGCGTCGAGTCGCCCGGTCTGCCGACGTTCGGCGATCCGGTCGCCGTAGACCGCGATCGTCGGCGCGGTGGGTGCCTGGTCGGCGTCGGTGGGGCAGCCGACGGGTTCGACGGCCACCACCGCCACGACCTGCTCGGGGTGTTGGTCGGCCACCGCGAACGCGGCCGAACCGGCGGCCGAGTGGGCGAGCAGGATCGCCGGGCCGGTCCGCTCCAGCAGGGCCAGCAGCGCCTGTTCCTGAGCCGTCGCTCCCGGTCCCCGGCTGCTGCTGTCGGCCGCACCGGTGGCGGTCGCCGACGGTTCGGGGGTGGGTTGCTGTGGGGGCGCGTCAGCGCGTGCACCGGCCGTGCCGCCGTCAGGCCGCCAGTACGGTGGCAGGGCGGCGAGGAACTGGTCCATGTCCCGCACCGGGAACCGGGTGTCCGGGTACGGCTGGCCGGGTGACGCCCCGAAGCCCCAGCGCGGCCAGATTTCCTCCTCGCTCCACACCGACATCGTCGGTTGGCTCTCTGGTGGGGCCTCGCCGGCGGCCACCGCGTTGAACGGCCGCACGTCGAAGCCGGAGATGGCCAGGGACGGCTCGTCCAGCACGTACACGGGGTGGCCGGCGCGGGCCGCCTGTTGTGCCCAACCCTCCCGGCCGTCCGGCGTGGTCAGGAAGATCGACGAGCTGAGCCCGAGCCCCGGCATCATGATCACCGGGGGCTTGTCGGCCCCGGTGGGGACGAGTTGGTGGACCATCGTCTGCCCGGTCCAGGTGGTCGACGTCCGGTCGCCGCTGTCGTCGGTGACCTGCTGCCCACCGACGAAGAAGTAGCCGCTCGCCGTCACCGTCAGCCCTTCGTCGCGGGTGTCGTCGACCCATCGGGGCACCAGGAGCGCCCCGGTCAGTAACGCCAGGGCCGCCGTCGCCGCGATGGTCCGTGTTCTCGTACGCATGCTGCCTCCCGTTCGGTTCCTGCACGGCAGTGAACGGGGGCAGGCTCGGAGCGGGCTCCGTGCCCGCTGGACGTTCTCGCACAGCCGCCGGTGGATCAGCCGTGGATGGTGCGGAGCAGGTCGACCAGTTCGTCGCGGTCGGCGTCGGGCACCGAGGGCAGCAGGACCCGGAAGGTGGCCCCCCGGCCGGGGGCGGTGAGCAGCTCGACCCGGCCCTGGTGTCCCCGCACGAGGGCCGCCACGATGGACAGGCCGAGGCCGGACCCGCCGCTGCCGCGGGCCCGACTCGGGTCGGCGCGGTAGAGCCGCTCGAAGACCCGTACGGCCTGGTCGGTGGCCAGGCCCGGCCCGTCGTCGGTCACCTCCAGCACCGCGGCCGGCGTGGCGGCGGGCAGCGGGTCTCCCACCGCCGTGACGGGCGGCGGTCCGGCCGGCGTACCCCGCAGTCGCCCGGTGCGGACCGTCACGTGGGCCTGCGGCGGCGTGTGCTGCAGGGCGTTGTTGAGCAGGTTGGCGGCCACCTGGCGCAGCCGGTGCTCGTCGCCGCTGACCATCACCGGTTCGAACCCGTCGTCGTCGTGGAGGGCCACCAGACGGATCCGCCGCTGGGGTGCGCGGGCGTGCGCGTCGCGGACGCTGTCGGCGGCGACGGCCAGCAGGTCGACCGGCCGGCGTCGCAGGGGGCGTTCGTGGTCGAGTTGGGCGAGCAGCAGGAGGTCCTCGACGAGCAGGCCCATCCGGGCGGCTTCGGCCTCGATCCGCGCCATCGTCTCGTCCAACTCCGGACCCGGTGGCGTTCCGCCCCGACGGTAGAGCTCGGCGAAACCCCGGATGGAGGTCAGTGGCGTGCGCAGTTCGTGTGAGGCGTCGGCGATGAACTGCCGCAGCCGCCGCTCCGACTCGCGGCGGGCGGCGACCTCGGTGGAGATCCGGTCCAGCATCAGGTTGAGCGCCCCACCGAGCCGGCCCGGCTCGGTGTGCGGATCGGCGTCCGGCACCCGGCGCGCCAGGTTGCCCCCGGTGATCTGCGCCGTGGTCTGCTCCATCCGGGTCAACGGCCGAAGGCCGAGCCGGACCACCACCGCGGCGAGCGACGCCAGCAGCATCAGGACGACCACGATCACGACCGCGTCGATCAGCAGCAGCAGGTCGGTGGTCTCCTCGACCTCACGCAGCGACACCGCCAGCACCGCGATGCCCCGGTCGTCGCCACGCTCGACCACCAAGGCTCGCCAGGCGGCTGTTCCGTCGGTGGCCTCGACGGTGTACGGGCGGGCGTCGGTGGCACGGGCGACGAGCCCGTCGTACGGCTCGACCACCGGCACCGTGGTCGACTCGTCGGAGCGCCGGACGTCCTCCAGATTGCCGTCCGGGCCGTACAGCAGCACCACCTGCTCCGGGCCGAGCCGGGCGCGCGGCAGCACGCGCGTGCGTTCGCGCGGGTCGTAGGTCGGGACGGTGTCCCGGGTGAACGGCCGGCTCACCGCGGTGAGCTGGTCGTCGATGCGGTCGGTGAGGGTTCGGCGCAGCAGCACCAGCCCGGCCGCGTTCGCCGCGACCAGCGCGAGTGCGGTCAGCGCTGCCACGACCACGACCAGCCGGGACCGCAGGGTCCAGCGTCCCCAGCGGCGCAGCCGCCGCACGCGGACGGCGCGACGGCGTCCCACCGTCACCCACCCCCCGTGCGAGGCACCCGCAGCGTGTAGCCGACGCCTCGGACGGTGTGCACCAGCGGTGGGGCCTGCACGTCGATCTTCTTGCGAAGGTAGTAGATGTACGACTCGACGATCCGTCCGTCGCCGCCGAAGTCGTAGTTCCACACCCGGTCGAGGATCTGCGCCTTGCTGACCACCCTGCCGGCGTTGACCATCAGGTACCGCAGCAGGTTGAACTCGGTCGGCGACAGCTCGACGACGCGGCCGCCGCGCCGGACCTCGTGCGCGTCCTCGTCCAGTTCGAGGTCGGCGTAGCGCAGCACGCCGTCCGGCGCCGGCGCGTCGTCGGCGCGGCTGCGGCGCAGGATCGCCCGGATCCGCAGCACCACCTCCTCCAGGCTGAACGGCTTGGTCACGTAGTCGTCCGCCCCGACGGTCAACCCGGAGATACGGTCCTCCACCGTGCCCCGCGCGGTGAGGAACAGCACCGGCACCCCGGCCCCCGTGCCGGGCAGCCGCCGGGCGACCTGGAAGCCGTCGAGGTCGGGCAGCATCACGTCGAGCACCACCAGGTCCGGATCGAACTCCTCGGCCAGGGCCAACGCCTCATGGCCGCCGCCGGCCACCCGCACGTCGAACTCGACCAGCCGCAGCGTCGCCGACAGCAGGGCACGGATGTTCTCCTCGTCGTCGACGACGAGCACACGGGTACGGCGATCAGACACGATTGCCAGGTCTATCGGGGAAACCTCGGAGCGAGCTGGGAGCGACCTGTTCCGGAGCTGAGCGAGATCATCCGGTGGCGAGGACCAGGTCACCCTCGGCGAGGCCGGACCTGATCTCCACGAACTGGTCCCCCCGCACACCGATCACGACGGCGCGTGGTTCGGCCGCCCCGGCGAGCAGTACGGTGCCCGACCCGTCGGGCCGAATCTCGACCGCGCCGGACGGGACCCGCAGGACGTCCGCGACGGTGGCGATCCGGATCCGCACGGCGGCGCTCTGCCCGATCAGCAGATCGTCCGGAGCACCGTCCAGCGCGAGCCGGACCCCGAACCGGACCACCTGACCGTCGCTGGTGCCCACCGGGTCCACCTCGACCACCTCGGCGTCCAGTTCGGTGTCCGGCCGTCCGGCCGGGGTCACCGTGGCGGCCTGCCCCACCGTGATCTGCCCGGCGTCGGCTTCCGGAAAGGTCGCCGTGATCTGCATCCCGTCGACGACCGCCAGCTCGATGAAGCGCGCACCCGCCGACACCCGGGTTCCCACCGGCCCGGCCACCGACAGCACCCGTCCGGCGACCGGCGCGGTGATGGTCGTGCCGGCCAGCCGATCCTCCGCCTCGGCCAGGTCCAGCTGCGCGGCCGTCACCTGCTGGTGCGCCCGCAGCAGCGGGTCGGCGCCGGCGGCGTTCCCGCCCGGCCCCGAACCACCCGGCTCCGCCGGGCAACCTCGTGGGCCCGCCGACGCCGGGGTCGACGCGCTAGCCGCCGGCCCCTTCCCGGTTCCGCTCGGCGAGGGCTTGACGGGGGCGGCCGACGATCCCGTGGGAGTCGGTGTGGCCGACCGGGTGGCCGACGGCGAGGGCTGGTCAGGCTCGGGCCTCGGTGTGGGTGACCCCGGGTCGCCCGATGGCGTCGTCCGGGCGGTGTCGCCCGCCGTGGCGGCGCCGGCTGCACCTCCCGCGCCGTCTCCCCGCGTGTCCGACACGGGTGACGTGGCGCACGCGAGGGTGTCCGGTTCATCCTCGGCCTCGAGGTCGTCGAGCGCGGCGCGTGCGTCGGCCAGCGCCTGCTCCGCGCGCGTCACCTCGGCGTGGGCCTCCTCGTCGTCGAGTACCGCGAGCACCTGCCCGACGGTGACGTCGGCCCCCGGGCGGACCCGGATCTCGGTCACGGTGCCGACCGCGGTGAACGCCAGTCCACGGCTCGCCGCGGGCCGTACCGAGCCGGTGGCGGCGACCGCCGAGGTCACCTCACCCCGGTCCACCCGTACGGTCGCCGCCGGCGCTGCGGTCCGATCCGCGTCGCCGGGAAACGCGACCGCCCCCGCCGCGACAGTGACCGCGACCAACGTGGCGGCGGCGACGGCGGGTACCGGCCGGCGCCGGACCGCCCGCCACACGTGCAGGTGGATGCCCATGGCAGCGATCGTCGACCCACTTGCTGACAGAGAACTCGGCCGCACCTCGGAGTTACCTCACAGCCCACCATTCCGAGGCGACTCCCAGGCCCGTCGGAGCGACGCCGGAGGTTGGTCGTCTCTGCTGACCCGGTCGGGCGGGCGTGGGCCCGCACCCGAGACCCGAGGAGAGCCACATGCCCCGCATCCATCGACGACCGGCCCTGACCGTGGCGGTCGGCGCCGCCCTGCTCGCACTCGCGGCCGGCTGCGGCGGCGAACCGGCGGCCGAGCAGTCGAACCCGACCCCGCCGGCGTCCGGTGGGCTGGCCGCGTACGCGGCGTGCCTGCGCGAGCAGGGCATCGACGTACCCGATGACCTGCCCTCGGCCCGACCCGGCCGCAGCGGGCAGGGGGACCGGACGGCCCGACCGAGCAACCGACCCACCGCCCGACCCTCGGGACAGCCGGCCGAGGGGAACCGCCAGGGCGGGCTGGAGGCGTTACGGCCGGCCGACGTCGACGACGCCACCTGGGCGAGCGCTCAGCAGGCCTGCGAGGGCTCACGCCCGCAGGGCGGCCGGCGCGGCGACGGCTGACCCGAGGGCGGTATGCCGGGCAGTTGACCCGTGGTGGCGGTGAAACCTTCCACCATGGGTCGGGGTGTCCGTCTGTGAGCCGTCCGGCCGGGCCGACAGCATCCGGTCCCGGCCGGGCGGCGACCGCACCCTCGTACCGGAAGGACCACTGATGCCAAGGATCAACCGCCCCGGCCTCGCGGCTGCCGCCTGTGCCCTCGGGCTCGGCGCCGCCGTCGCGCTCACCGGGCAGCCCGCGCAGGCTGCGCCGCCGGCTCTCGACTTCGGTTGCGAGCGGATCGCCTGGAGTTCGGACGGCAACTACCACGACCGCGACGACATCGGCGCGTCCGCCATGACGCTGGCGCTGCTCGCGGAGAAGGGCCAGCAGTCCCGGCTCGTGCACTGGGACTACAACTCGCACCTGGGCAGCTCGACCGCGAGCTGGGAGCGGGACATGGTCACCGCCACCGAGGGCGTCGCCGGGCGGTTCGGCTACGACGTGGCCGGCATCTTCCGCAACAGCCAGACGAACCTCGGCGCAGCCGTGTCCCACCTCCGCGCGGCGGTCAACGCCTCCACCGCCGGCAACACCCTCTGCCTCGTCGGTGCCGGCCCGATGGGCGTGGTGTACCGGGCGTTGCAGGGCTCGAACAGCGCCGCGCGTCAGCACGTCACCCTGATCTCGCACTCGGACTGGAACAACAACCACGACGACGACGACAACCGGTGGAACCTCGCCGACATCCGCCGCGACTTCCCCCAGGTGAAGTACAAGCGGATCCCGGACCAGAACGCCGGTCTGGGCACCGGTGGCGGCGAGGGGAAGTGGGCCTGGATGGCCGACGACTCCGACCAGCGGCTGCGGTACGTGCACGACGTGGTCAACGACGTCATGAACAAGAAGGGCGACGTCTCCGACGCCGGGATGATGTACTACCTGATCACGGGTGACGCCTCCGGAAACGCCAACAAGCTGCGCAACTTCCTGCGGTGACGGCGGGCGGGGGGCGGTGACCGTTCCGCTGCGCCTGGCCTGTACCGGCGGGTCGGGCCTTCCCTCGACGTCGACAGCAGCACCGTGAGCTGAGCGGGTGGGGTGCGGCGGTGACGCCGTGCTCCACCCGGTTCTGCTCAGGGGCGAAGGTGGGCGAGGAGGTCGCCGGTCGCGGTCGTCTCGTCCACCCGGAGCGCCGCGTGCAGTTGCTGTCGGCCCCGCCGCAGCCACGTCTTGACGGTGTTCTCCGGGACGCCCAGCTCGACAGCCACGTCCCGCACCGGAAGGTCGACGACATAGTGCAGCACCAGTGCCTGCCGGTGCCGTACCGGAACCGCCCGCAGCGCCTCGGTGACGGCGACGCCGTCGGTGCTGTCGTGGTCGTGGGCCCGATCGCTGCCGAGGCGCAGCAGGGCGGCCGCGCCGCGCATCGCCCGGCGACGCCGGGAGAACGCGAGGTTGAACGCCACCCGCCGGACCCACGCCTCCGGCACCTCGTAGCCGCTGATCTTCGCCCACCGGGGCAGCGCACGGGAGAACGCCTCCTGGGCAAGCTCTTCGGCGTCGTGATGGTTACCGGTCAGCACGAACAGCTGGCCCACCAGTCGACGGTACGTCGCCAGGTAGAACTCGGTGAACTCCCGATCTGTCGACATCGGACCCTTCGACACCTGTTCGCAGTGCGCATCCCCGGATCCAGGGCGCTTGCCGTGCGGCGACCATCCGACCTGGACACTGTCGTACTCATCCGCTTAAATAACGATCGCACCGTATGTGATTAATGCGGCAGCGTCAAACAGTGGAAGGGCGACGGCTACGCCCCGAGGAGGTGGCGGTGACTGACGGAATTCCGGACTCGGAGGCGACGCGTGACGCGCTGCGCCGGATGGCCGGGACCGCCGCCCACACCGCGCGTCCACCGGATCTCGGCGACCTGCGCCACCGCGTCCGCCGTCGCCGCATCCGGTCCGTCGCCGCAGCCGGCTTGGCCGCCGTGGCGATGGCGGCCGTTCCCGTCGGCGTGGTCGCCGGGATGGGCGCACCCCCGCCCGAGCCGCAGCTCGCCGCGCCCGCGCCGACGACCCCTGCCTCACCGGCGCCGGTGCCCTCGCCGCCCCGCCCCTCCGACGTCCCGTCCACCGCGACGGCGAGCGCCCGGCCCAGGGAGACCGACGGCCCGATCCAACCGGCGACCGAGCCGACCGCCGGCACCCGTCGGGTGAAGCTGTTCCTGTTGCGTGAACAGGTCGGTCGGCGCTGCCCGCAGGTCGTCGCGGTGACCCGGGAGGTCCCGGCCCGCAGCGTCGCCAGGGAGGCCCTGCGTGCGTTGCTCGACGGCCCCTCGCCGGCCGATCGGGCCGCCGGCCTGAGCAGTGCCTTCGACGGTGACGCCCACCGCTTCCGCTACCTCAGGTTGGACGGGACGAACGCGCGGGCGGATTTCACCGACCTCGACGGCATCCTCGCTCCGAACGACAGTTGCGAGAAGACCAAGCTGCTGGAGCCGATGCGCCGCACCCTGGAACAGTTCGGCTGGATCGAGCAGACGCGCTTCTCCATCCGCGGTGACCAGCGAGCCTTCTACGTCGATCTGCTGCACGACCGGGTTCCCGAGTGACCACCCGCTCGGCGACCTCCCACGCTTGACCGAACGGGTCGAGCTGTGAAACCTGGCACCGGCCCGCGGAGTGCCATTGGGTGTGAACCTCCAACACCAGAATCAGAGCAGGCCGCCCGTTCCCCTTGGCACCCACGGCCTCGTACCGGCCATTCGACGGCGGCCGCAGGTCGTCGCGCTGATGCTGATCGTTGCCCTCGCCGGGGCGGGCGCCGGGTGCGAGCCGGGCGACGCCCGGGTTGCGTCATCGGCTCCATCGGCGACGCCGCCGGTCACCGTCGCGGTCACGACGACGCCGGCCCCGGTCCCGAGCGCCTCGGTAGCGCAGCGCACCAGCGGCGCCCCGGCCTCCGGTGCGCCGAGCAGACCCGATTCCGCCGCGACGACCAGGGCATCCACGACCCCACGGCTGCCGGTCACCAGCAAGAACACCTCGCAGGGACGGCTGTACATGGTCTCCGGGCTGTCACAGTTCGAGGCCAACCACGCGTACCGGTACATCGCGATCGTCACCGGCACCGAGCCGGGCGCCAACGGCCACCCCGGGCTCAGCGCCGCGCAGAAGGCCGCTCTCCGCACCCACCTCAGCTCCATCGTGGCCACGGTCTCCACCGACCTCGGTGGCAAAGGCCTGCTGCCGGGTGACGACAGAATCAGCTACTTCGAGATGTACACCGCGATGGCACTCGGATCGACGCTCTACCGCCCGTTCTTCGCGGCCGAGGCGCACATCGACGACGAGTACGGCCGCAACTGGAGCGAGAACCTCCGAAAGCTGGTCGCCGCGGCCGGCGGGATCTCCGCGGACATCGTCACGATGATGCTCGACCGAGTCGCCGACGGTCAGCGGATCCATAGTGGACACAACGGCGCCGTCGAGACCTTCGGCGGGCTGGGCGACGAGTACCAGCCGCACCGCCTGCGCAACGACAAGGCCTTCTCCCGCAGTGCCGGCCGCCTCCAGGAGGTCATCGACACACTGAGGTGAGGACCGGCCCCGCCCGGCCGGCGGTTCCGCGCCGGCTCGGCGGGAGGCGGGGTCGGGCGGCCGTCCTGGTCGACGGCGAATGTGACGCTGCGCCTGGCCGTGATGGATCCTCTGCTGGCGACAGCCGTCAGGGAGTACCTCCCCTCGGGCACCGTCCGGCTGTCCCATCCGAAGGGCGACCCGTCGTCGTCGCCACCGAAGAAGTGCGGAGGATCCAGATACCCGCCACCATCGCGGTCGCCGCTGCGGTGAGGGTGGTGGTACTCCGGGTGCGGAGTCGGGTAACGGCCCGGCTCCGCACCCGGTGGTGCCGTCACTCGCAGCCGGTGACGACGACCTTGTTGCCGGAGGTGTTGACGCCCTGGACGGTGTTGGCGGAGGTGCTGCGCACCACCGCGCAGTCGCCGCCCTCGACCCGGATGGTCTTGTTCTTCACGCCGTCCTTGAACGCGTAGAGCGGCGCCTCGACCATGCCCGGGTTGACCTTGCGGACGAAACCCGCACCGACGATCCGGATCGTCCGGGTGTCGGCCTGCGTGCCGCCGGCCCAGGAGAAGACGCCCTGGTTGTAGCCGTCGGACGAGTTGGAGATGACGGTCAGCCCGTCCAGGATCGCGGTGCCCTTCCCGTAGTCACCCCAGGCCATCTGGATCGGCGCGCCGTTGCGGTTGTGCACGATCGTGGTGTCCCGGATGGTGAGGTCGCCGGTGTAGAGCTTGGCGGAGTCGTCCCACGTGTCGATCAGGGTGTTCTCGATCAGCGAGTCGTCGCCGCCGCTGAAGCCGTCGGAGTTGTTGCTGCCCAGGTCCCGGGTGTCGAGGTACCGCATGCCCGACATGACGACATGCGCGTTCTTGGCCCACATGTGGTAGAAGCGCGGGTTGACCGACGTGTAGGTGCGCAGGGTCAGCTTGATCTTCGCTTCGGTGGTCACGCCGGCCCGGGCGTAGTCCTTGACGTGCGGGCCGTCGCCGGTCAACTGGGACGTCTGCTTGTCCCGGCCGGTGATCGTCAGCGCCTTCGTGCGGTTGGCCGGGATGAAGAAGTTGCCCTTCAGCGTCACCCCTGCGCCGATCACGATCTCCGTCCAGGAGTCCGGTACGGACAGCTTGCCGATGGCCTTGTTCGCGGTGAACGTCGCCACCCCGTTGCTGACCGATGGGTTCGCCGCACTCACGTCGCCGCCGGTCGCCGGCGTCGCGCCCGGCGCGCCGACCCGCTGACCGACCGTGAACCGTACCGTCTGCTGGGCGGTGCCACCGGGGCCGATCGCCCGCACCGCCAGCGTGTACGCGCCGTCCGGGGCGGCGGCCGCGTTCCAGCCCGGCACGACCGTGCCGTTGTTGCCCAGGAAGTAGTAGGGCGCATCCCGTTCGGTCCAGGTCGCCGTGCTCGCGCCCGAGAGCGAGAACTCCACCCGGTCGACCGTGCCGCTGGTGCGCGCCTCGATCCGGGCGGTGCCGCTCAGCGTGGCGCCCTCGGTGACACCGGCGAGCTGGGTGATGCGGGGGGCGTCGTCGGCGGAGGCGGTCGGGGCCACCGCCCAGGCCCCACCACCCGCGGCCACCAGCAGGCCGGCAATCGCCAGCTGACGCCAGGATCGTCGTGACATCGTCGTGTCTCCTCAGTACTCGTTCGGCTTCCGTCGATCGGCGGAAGCACCGATCGCAGGAGGACACGTCGCGCCAGCGGCCCAGGTTTCACCGGGGGAACGCCGGATTCGGTGCTGCTGCGACGAAACCGTCCACGGCAGCGCGGAGTGTTCTGCACCGTCAGCAGCAACCCCGTGCCGGCCGTCGGGTCGACGAGGCCGGTGGCCCGAGAAGGAGTTCCGTGGTGCACAGAAGAGGGAGGCTGCTCACCGCAGCCGTCAGCGCCGTCACCGTGTTCGGGATGGCGGTCGCCGGCATCACCTCCGCCGACGCCGAACAACAGCAGGCCGCGATGGCGACCGCCGAGGTGGCCTCCGGCAACCCGATCGTGACGAACATCCGAGGGGCCGATCCGGACGTCCACGTGTGGGACGGCAGGGTGTGGATGTACACCTCCCAGGACCGGCCGCCGATCGACACCTCGACGAACTACTCGGGGATGGACGGCTACCACGTCTTCTCCTCCACCGACATGGTCAACTGGACCGACCACGGCGAGATCCTGCACTCCCGCGACGTCAGCTGGGGATCCCGCGGCTACATGTGGGCGCCGGGCGCGGCCCGCAGGGGCACGACGAACTACCTGTTCTACCCGCACAAGGACAGGAGCGGGATCTGGCGGATCGGTGTGGCCACCGCGAACAGCCCGGCGGGGCCGTTCGCCGACAGCGGCCGTCACATCCCGAACATCTCCGGGATCGACCCGATGGTCCTGCAGGACGGCAGCGACTACTACCTGTACTGGAGCGGCTGGAAGAACGAGGGCGGGCAGACCAGGCACGTCCCGTACGTGGCCAAACTCAAGAGCAACATGGCTGAACTCGCCGAGAGCCCGAGGGTGGTCAGCTACGGCGCGACCAACCACAAGGAGGGCATCTTCGTCTTCAAGAAGGCCGGCACCTACTACTTCACCTACACCGACTGGCAGGGCGAGAGCGATCAGGGTTTCTGGGCCACCGGCAGCTCACCGTACGGCCCGTTCGGCGGCGCGGGCCAGCTCAAGGGAGCGGTCGGGCCGAGCCCGGCCGGGGCGCAGGACCACCATTCGATCATCCGGTACGCCGACAGGTGGTACTACTTCTACCACGTGGGCAACTACACCAACGCCGCCGGTGAGCCCGGTGCCGGATACCGCCGCAACGCCTCGGTGGACTACCTGCACTTCCGCGCCGACGGTGGCCTGAAGAAGGTCGTGCACACCACGACGGGGGTGAGGCAGGTGGCCTCGCCGGGCGGCGCCAACCCGCCAGGTGTCCCCGGCCGCATCCAGGCGGAGGACTTCACCGCGCAGACGGGCGGCGTTCGCATCGAGACCACCGCCGGTGCCGACGGGCGCAGCATCGGGTACGTCACCGACGGCTCCTCGGTCACGTACGAGGTGGACGTCGCCGCCTCCGGCCGCCACCGGCTGACCTTCCGCTACGCGTCGGCGGCGACGGGCGCCCGGATCAGCGTCAAGCAGGGCCAGGCGCAGGTCGGGGGGACGACCGTCCGCGGCACCGGTGGCTGGACGGCCTGGCAGGTCGTCGCCGCCGACGTCGACCTCAGGGCCGGCACGAAGCAGCGCCTCACCCTCACCTTCGAGGGCGCCGGCGACTACCTGCTCAACCTGGATCTCTTCGACGTGGTCCAGCGCTGACGGCGACGTGCACCAGGCGTTCCGCCCGGGCAGGACGGCCGGGCGGAACGCCGTCGCCGGCGGTGGCTACCCGGCTGCCTTCGACGGGATCCCGCTCGGCCGGACACCCGACGTCGGTCGGGGAGTCGCTCGATTGCGTGGACGTTTCAGAGCCTCGATCTACGCCGTCGCAGGTCAGGGGCGGTGGGGTGGGGTGAGGGGATCGAAGATGTGGCCCGTATGTACGTGCTCTGACGATGCTTGGGCCGTGTATATCGGCAGCTGGCTGGCAACGACGGTGACCACCGTCGTCGTTGCTGCTGCCCGGGTGAGCGCATCCCGGGGAGGGCCGTACCGACCTCGTGCGACGGCGACTACGCCGGGGTGCCGCAGTGATGGACCATGGCTGCGACGCGCCGGCGAGCACCGATCGGCAGGGTGCCGCCTGCCGGCACTCGATCCACCTGGTCCGACCGCCGCCGGAGCAATCTGGCTGAACATGGCGATCAGGTGCCCCGATCAGGCATTCAGTGTGGTCGCGCTGCAGAGGCCCGGGGTCGACGGGCGCCGCGGCGAGCCCCATCGCGGTCCGGAGAAAGCCGCCGATCGTCGATCGGTCCCGGCGTGCCGAGTGACCACCTCGGCCCAACCGTTCCGGTTGTCTCGAAGGTGCGTCGACGTGTCGGCGCGGGTGTCCTGCCGCCGGCCTCTGGCGAAGACACTCCCGCACAGTCCCCGGTTCCCGCCGGTGTGGCGCGGCGCGGGATCTCGACGTCAGCAGAAAAAACCGCTCACGGCGACGGCGTCGCTTTCGTCGCTCGAATCTCGTGCACCAAAAGCAGGGGATGGGGGACTTTGACCTGAGTCTTCGGTGCGCATTAAGTCTTACCGGTGACGTGACGAGTCGGTGACAGTTTTCGGGTTGGAGGCTGCTCGCTTTTCGACGAGCGTTGTGGCTGCCCTGAGCTGCTAACTTTGGGCGAAGCGACGGTCGGCAGTGGACTGCGCGCGGCTTTCTTCGCTTTGCATGAGTGCCCGGCTCCGCGCTTATTTTGATGCCAGATGTGACCGAGAAAAATTACTCTCTTGGATTATTGCAATGGAAGCGCGCTCGTGTGACAGTTGTGGGGCTTAGGGGCCGCTCGTAAACGGCACATCGGCGGGAGGTCAAGGGCACCGGTTCTCCGGATGGCCTACCCGCCGACCTGCTCATCGCGTCACTGTCGACGCCATCGCACCACCACCGCCCGTCCGGGTCGGGCACCTCAGGAACAACGTCGATGACACCGGTGGGCCGTTCGTTCGGCTGCCCGCCGGGTCGATCGACCGGGCCTCCCACGGCCCGGTACCGTCCCGAAGGAGATCTGTGCAAATGAACGTGTGGAGAAGGCTTTCCGGCTCACGCCGGGCGGTCGCGCTCTCCGGAGCAGGCGTCCTGGTCGCGGGAGGGCTGGTAGCGCTGCCCGTCACCGCAGCCCAGGCCGCCACCCAGTGCGAGGTGTCCTACTCGACCAACGACTGGCCGGGTGGGTTCACCGCCTCGGTCACCATCAAGAATGTCGGCGACGCCCTCAACGGCTGGACGTTGGGATTCACCTTCCCGGACGGCGGTCAGCGCGTGGGGCAGGGCTGGGCCGCACGGTGGGCGCAGTCCGGCCGGGAGGTCAGTGCCCAGAACGAGTCCTGGAACGGCGCCGTCGCCAGCGGCGCGACGCTGAGCCTCGGCTTCAACGGCTCGTGGAGTGGCAGCAATCCGAAACCGACGTCGTTCACGCTGAACGGCACGGTCTGCAACGGCGGCACTCCGACCACACCGCCCACCAGCAGCCCGTCGCCGACCACGAGCCCGACCACCGGTCCGTCGCCGACGACTAGCCCGACCCCGTCGCCGACCGGCCCGACGACCCCGCCCGGACCGAAGGTGGACAACCCGTACGCCGGGGTGAGGGGCTACGTGAACCCGGAGTGGAAGGCCAAGGCCGAGTCGGTCGCGGGCGGCAACCGGGTGTCGAACAACCCGACCGCGGTCTGGCTCGACCGCATCGCCGCCATCAACGGCACCCCGGACAGCAGCTCCAACGGCGCGATGGGCGTGCGGGACCACTTGGACGAGGCGCTGCGGCAGGGTGCCGGTTACATCCAGTTCGTCATCTACAACCTGCCCGGCCGCGACTGCGCCGCGCTCGCCTCCAACGGTGAGCTCGGTCCGAACGAGCTGCCCAAGTACAAGTCCGACTACATCGACCCGATCGCCGCGATCCAGGCCGACCCGAAGTACAAGGACCTCCGGATCGTCAACATCATCGAGATCGACTCGATCCCGAACCTGCACACCAACACCGGCGGCAGCCCGGGCGCGACCGCGATGTGCGACACGGTCAAGGCCAACGGCGCGTACATCAACGGCGTCGGCTACGCGCTGGCCAAGCTCGGCGCGATCGGCAACGTCTACAACTACATCGACGCCGCCCACCACGGCTGGATCGGCTGGGACAGCAACTTCAGCCCCGTCGCGACCCTGCTGCACCAGGCGGCGATCGCCTCGGGCAGCACGGTGGACAACGTCACCGGCTTCATCGTCAACACGGCGAACTACTCCGCCCTCAAGGAGCCGTACTTCAAGGTCACGGACACGGTGAATGGGCAGATGGTGCGGCAGTCCAAGTGGGTGGACTGGAACTTCTACGTCGACGAGCTCTCGTTCGCCCAGGCGTTCCGGCAGGAGCTGATCTCCAAGGGCTTCCGGAACAACATCGGCATGCTGATCGACACCTCCCGCAACGGCTGGGGCGGCTCCGCTCGGCCGACCGGCCCGGGCCCGATGACCAACGTCGACGCCTACGTCAACGGTGGCCGCATCGACCGCCGGATCCACGCCGGCAACTGGTGCAACCAGGCCGGGGCGGGTCTCGGTGAGCGGCCTCGGGCGAACCCCGAGCCGGGCATCGACGCCTACGTCTGGGTGAAGCCGCCGGGCGAGTCGGACGGCTCCAGCACCGCCATCCCGAACGACGAGGGCAAGGGCTTCGACCGGATGTGCGACCCGACCTACACCGGCAACGCCCGCAACGGTTACAGCATGACCGGGGCCCTGCCCAACGCACCGATCTCCGGTGCCTGGTTCCCGGCGCAGTTCGCGCAGCTCATGCAGAACGCCTACCCGGCGCTGTCCTGATTCCGGTGCGCGTCGGTCGCTCGAACCCGGCACGTCACCACTCGCGGTAGTTCCCGCGTCCCTGATCCCGGCCGCCCGGCCGGGGTCAGGGACGCTTGGGGTGACCGGTGCGAACGAGAACGTCGTCCAGGCCGGCAAGCTGACCGCGCCGGCGCCCCGCCTGGGCCAGCCTGCTCACCGGCCAGGCCCCCGTCCACCACCGGCTGCTGGCCGACCGCGCCAGAAGGCTGGGCCTCCGCGCGGTCGTCCAAACCGCCCGACTCGTCGATGGGCAACGCCGGTTTCCGCACCGTGGGCCGCGCACGACGACGGGCTTGCTCGATGCCACCCGCCCGATCTCGCCGGCACGCGGGGGTACCGGCCCCCGGCTCGCCCAACCGAGGGCCGGTACGTGTCACCACCGCCGTGTGGAGCGGGTCGCAGGCCGGTGGTGCGTGCGGCACCCGTTCGGTCGGACGGAGTCGGGCGGTGGGCCCGAGGCTGCCATGCTCATCCACGCATCTCAATTCTGGCGCGATGATCACCGATGACAGTGCCGGAGCCGTCACTCCGCGGAAGGTCGGTTGAGCAGCGTATCCGTAGGCGGTCGCGGATCTCGCCGGCGATCGTCCGGGCCGAGCGAAGGCTGAAATGATTCATCGACGGCGCCGGGGTGGCGGTGACATGAAACCCCCGGGGGCGGGTCGGGGTGTTCACCGGCGTCCGGGCCCGCCGGGCGGAGTTCGTCGACGGGCGGACCGACCGCCCATGGAACAACCGTGTTGCAGTTCGGGCGTCGTATCGCGCTGACCCTCGTGGCCCGTCCTCGGTTCTGGTCGCCACCTCGGTTGCGCAGTGTTACCGAGGTATTGCCACAAAGTTTCCATTGACGTTGTCCGTGTTCACTGTATACAACGTATCCGTCAGGTTCGCATCGACGAACGGAGGTCGAATGAACAAGGCGTTCAGCAGGGGGTGGCGCGTCGCCGCGACGGCGGTCGCGGCCGTCACGCTGCTCGGTCCCGGCGCGGTGGCCGCCCACGCGGCCGCACCCGCGCTCAACTACCCGTGTGAGCGGATCGCGGTCAGCTCCGACGGCAACTACCACGACCGCGACGACATCGGCGCCTCCGCGATGGCGCTCGCGCTGCTCGCGGAGAAGGGCCAGCAGTCCCGCCTGGTGCACTGGGACTACAACTCGCACCTGGGCAGCTCGACCGCGAGCTGGGAGCGGGACATGGTCACCGCGACCGAGGGCACCGCGAGCCGGTTCGGCTACGACACGGGCGTCATCTTCCGCAACAGCCAGGCCGATCTCGGCCGGGCGGTCACCCACCTGAAGAACAAGATCGATGCCTCGACGGCCAGCAGCCGGCTCTGCCTGATCGGCGCCGGGCCGATGGGTGTCGTACACCGGGCGCTGGACGCCTCTAACCCTGCGGTCCACCCGCACGTCACGCTGATCTCCCACTCCGACTGGAACAACAACCACGACGACGACGACAACATCTGGAACCTCGCGGACATCCGCCGCGACTTCCCCCAGGTGCGGTACACCCGCATCCCGGACCAGAACGCCGGCCTGGGTACGAACGGCGGCGAGGCCAGGTGGTCCTGGATGGCCAACTCGGCAGACCCGGGTCTGCGCTACGTGCACGACGTGGTCAACAACGTGATGAACAAGAACGGCGATGTCTCCGACGCCGGAATGATGTACTACCTGATCACCGGTGACGACTCCGGCAACGCGACCAAGCTGCGCAACTTCCTGCAGTGAGGGTGGACGGGGTGGCGCCCGCTGGCGACACCCGCGGTCACGCCGCCCCGCCCACCGCCCGGGCAGTGCCGCGGGCTGCTCCCGAGCCACCGGGCTGACTGACAGTGGCGCCCTCGTCCGTCACCGCCCGACAGTCGGCCCCGACGACGGCTCTCCCCGAGACATCGGAACGGGCCGACGCGATCGACCTCCGCACCCCCACCACACCTTCTCGCCCCCTCTTTGGAGGAGCCATGGCACACCTGAGCCGCACCGGCCTGACCCGCCGCCACGCGCTGAGCCTCGGCCTCGGCGCCGGCCTCACCGTCGCCCTCGCCGCCTGTGGCGAGGACGGCACCTCGACCGCCGGCGGGACGTCGCTCGGCGGAGCCAGCCTCACCGGCCTGATGCGCGCCAGCTTCATCCCCGCCATCCACGAACTCCAGCAGAAGCAGGCCACCGCCTGGGCGGACTCCCACGACGGGGCCGTCGAGCTGACCTTCGCCAAGGAATGGCGGGAGCAGATCGCCGCGGTCGTCGAGTCCCGCGCCGGCGAGGACCTCGGTGAGCTCTTCGCCAACCAGGCGCACATCTACGCGGATCGCCTGGTCGACCTCACCGACCTGTGCGAATCCATCGGTGAACGCAACGGCGGCTGGTACGACGTCGCCCGGGACGCCTGCGTCGTCGACGGCCGGTGGCGGGCCGTTCCGCGCGCCTACACCGCGCACGTGATGAACTGGCGCACCGACCTGTTCGCGCAGGTGGGGATCACCGAGTTTCCGAAGACCTGGACCGGTCTCGTCGAGGCCGCGACCCGGCTGCGGGACGCGAAGCTTCCCCGGGTCGCACTCACCATGAGTCAGGCGGGGCCGAACGACTCGGCCAGCGTCGCCTACTCCCTGCTGTGGTCCTACGGGGCCGCCGAGGTGGAGAAGGACGGCAAGACCGTCGCCATCAACAGCGCCGAGACGCGCGCCGCCATCAAGGTGATGCAGGACCTGGCCGCCGCGAGCGCCCCGGAGATCTCCTCCTACGACGAGGGCGGCAACAACACCAGCTTCCTCGCCGGCAAGATCGCGGTGACCCAGAACGCCACCAGCATCTGGTACACCGCGCAGAAGCAGGCTCCGGACGTCGCGAAGAACATGAGCCACGCGCGCTACCCCGAGGGCCCCGCCGGTCACCAACAGCTCGTCGAGATGAACTCGCTGGCGATCTTCTCGCACAGCAAGCGGATCGAACCGGCCAAGGACCTCTTCGGCCACCTGATGGACAAGGCGCAGCTCGGCAAGCTGGCCGAGATCGCGCTCACCTACTACACCCCGTTGCTGAAGGGCTACGACGACCTGCCCACCATGCCGTGGAACTCCGAGGCCAAGCTCAAGGGACTCAAGGGTCTGGCCGCCGGCGGGCACATGCCGGGCTGGCCGGGGCCGGCCTCCCGGCAGTCGGCCCAGGCGTACAACAACCAGACGATCGTCAACATGTTCGCCCGGGTGATCAGCGGCAAGGCCAGCGCGGAGGAATCCATCCGGGTCGCCGAGGGTGAGCTCAAGAAGGTGTACGGGGGCTGACGTCGATGACCGTACGCACAGTGGACCGGGCCGCGGGGCCGCGACACCCGGCCCGGCCGGGCCCTCCGGCCGCCCGTGAGCGGTGGTCCTTCCTGGACCGCGAGACCCCGCTGGGCTACCTGCTCGTCCTGCCGATGGCGGTGGTGGTCCTCGGGCTGGTGGGCTATCCGCTGGTGCTCACCGTGTGGTTCAGCCTGACGGACAAGTCACTCGGCAGCGATTCGGTCTCCTTCGTCGGGCTGACCAACTACCTGGAGCTGCTCGACGACCCGGTCTTCGCCCGGACCATGTGGAACACGTTCAACTACACCGTCACCGCCGTGCTCGCGAAGCTGGTGTTGGGCCTGGTGATGGCGCTGGCGCTCAACGAGGTCCGTCGGTTCCGCCGGTTCTTCCGGGCCGCGTTCCTGCTGCCCTGGGTCGTGCCCTCGTCGTTGAGCGTGCTGGCCTGGATGTGGATGTTCCAGGCGGACTTCAGCGTGCTGACCTACCTCGGCCGGCAGGCCGGGCTGGTGGACGGCAACATCCCGTGGTTGGGCGAGGCGGGCTGGGCGATGGCCGCCGTGCAGACGGTCAACATCTGGCGTGGCGCCCCGTTCTTCGGGATCATCATCCTCGCCGGGCTGGCCACCGTACCCAAGGAACTCGTCGAGGCGGCCGTCGTCGACGGCGCGAGCGCGTGGCAGCGGTTGCGGTACGTCATCCTTCCGCACCTGACCCCGATCCTGGTGGTGGTCACCCTCTTCTCGTTCGTGCAGACGCTCGGCGACTTCCAGATCGTCTGGATCCTCACGAACGGCGGCCCGGTCAACAGCACCCACCTGATCAGCACGCTGGCGTTCCGCACCGGCATCCGGGGCGCGGACATCGCTTCCGGTTCGGCGATCTCGTTCTTCGTGTTCCCCGCGCTCGCCGCGATCATCGCGCTGCAACTGACCGTGATGCGACGAAAGGCGAAATGACCATGACCACCGTGTCCGGCCGGGCCGCCCGGCCACCCCTGCCCGCGCCTCCGCCGCGTACCGGACGGGTTCTGCGCCGCCTGAAACTGGGCCGCCGACTGCTGATCACCGTCACGATGACGTTGTTCACCGTCTTCACGCTGTTCCCGTTCGTCTGGATGGCGCTGACCTCGCTGCGCACCGGATCGGACCTCTACCGGGTCGCCGACCGGCCGTTCTCGGTCAGTGGGCTCACCCTGGAACACTTCCGGGAGCTGCTCACCGAGACGAAGTTCCTCACCTGGACGCTGAACAGCCTGATCGTGGCGCTGTCGGCCTCGGCGATCGCCCTGGTCATCGGGGTGCCGGCGGCGTACAGCCTGGGTCGGTTGCGGTACCGCGGCGGCGCCGTGGTGGGCGTGATCGTCTTCTCCACCTACCTCCTCCCGCCGGCGTTGCTGTTCATCCCGATGAACGTCGTGGTCAACCGGCTGCACCTGGGCAACACCCTCGGCGCGCTGATCCTGGTGTACCTGACCTTCCTGGTGCCCTTCATCGCCTGGATGCTCTCCAGCTACTTCCAGAGTCTGCCGGTCGAACTGGCGGAGGCCGCCCGGATCGACGGCGCCAGCCGGCTGCGGGCGATGATGGTGATCGACCTGCCGTTGGTGCTGCCGGGCGTGGTCTCGGTGTTCTTCTTTGCCTTCACCCTCTGCTGGCAGGAATACCTGTACGCGTTGACCTTCGTGCGCTCGACCGACAAGCAGCCCGTCGCGGTGGGCCTGGTCAACGCACTGCAGGTCGGCGACGTGTTCGCCTGGGGCCAACTGATGGGCGGTGCGCTGCTCGGCGCGCTGCCCGTGGTGATCATCTTTTCCTTCCTCATGGACTACTACCTGTCCGGCCTGACCGCGGGAGCGGTGAAGGGATGAGCATGCGCGAGCAGGTTCGCGGGCTCGACCACGTCGGGCTGGTGGTGCCCGACACGGAGCAGGCGCTGGCGCTGTGGCGGGACCGGTTGGGCTTCGCCGTCACGCACGCCGAGGTGGTCAACGACGACACGGTCCTGCTCACCCACCTCGACCTCGGCAACGTCCACCTGCAACTGGTGCAGCCGCTGGTCCGGCCGCACCCGCTGCACGAGTGGCTGGACCGGCACGGTGCCGGCCTGCACCACCTCTGCTTCGCGGTGGACTCGGTCGACGTGGCCTGGCACGGCGACGGCGTCGGCGTCCCGCCCGACCAGCCGGCGCCGCACCAGGGGATCCGCGGCCGGCGCTCGGTCTTCCTCGATCCGCGCCGCTCCGGCGGCGTCCAGGTGGAGCTGACCGGCTCATGAGTCACCTGTCGACCGCGCCGACCTGGCCGGGCTGCCCGCCCCGTGGGCGGAGCCCTTCGTACCGCCACTGGCACAGCGCATCGCCGCCGAACGGCGCACGGTCGTCGTCCTCGACGACGACCCGACCGGCACGCAGACGTGCACGGGGTGCCGGTGCTCACCCGATGGACGCCGCCGCCATCGCCGGGAACTCTCCTCCAGACCGCCGGCGTTGTTCCTGCTGACCAACTCGCGGTCGCTCGATCCGGCCCGGGCCGCGGAGATCAACACCAGGACCGGCCGGCAGATCCGTGCCGCGGCCGAGTCGGTGCGGAGTCGGGTCGTCGTGGTCAGTCGGGGTGACTCGACCCTGCGCGGACACTTCCCGGACGAGACCATGGCCTTGGCGGACGGTCTCGGTGGCGGGTTCGACGGCGTCCTGCTGGTGCCCGCCTTCATCGAGGGCGGGCGGGTGACCGTCGACGGCCGGCACTGGGTGGCCGATGCCGACGGCTGGACGCCGGTGGGCCGGACGCCGTACGCCCGGGACGCCACGTTCGGGTTCGGCTCGTCCGACCTGCCCGACTGGGTGGCCGAGCGCAGCGGCGGCCGGATCCCGCGCGAGGCCGTGCAGCTGCTGACGCTGCGGGAG